>NZ_CP074676.1:0-122500 GCF_018398475.1 Pseudomonas qingdaonensis
GTGGAACTTTGGCAGCAGTGCGTGGACCTTCTGCGCGACGAACTGCCTGCCCAGCAATTCAACACCTGGATCCGTCCGCTACAGGTCGAAGCCGAAGGCGACGAGTTGCGCGTCTATGCGCCTAACCGGTTCGTACTCGATTGGGTCAATGAAAAGTACCTGGGTCGCTTGCTCGAACTGCTGGGCGAACACGGCAATGGCATCGCCCCTGCGCTTTCCTTATTAATAGGCAGCCGACGCAGTTCGGCACCCCGTGCTGCGCCCAACGCACCGCTCGCCGCCTCGGTCGCCGCTTCCCAGGCCCAGCAGGCTGCCCAGGTCGCTGCCGTGGCAGCCCCGGCAGCGCCAGCACCTGTGCCGGCAGCGCCCCAGGTCGAAGATGCACCTTCGCGCGACAGCTTCGACTCGATGGGCGAGAACACTGCCGTGGTGGCTCCACCCAGCAGCCGTACCGAACAACGTACTGTGCAGGTAGAGGGTGCGCTCAAACACACCAGCTACCTGAACCGCACCTTCACCTTCGAGAATTTCGTCGAGGGCAAGTCCAACCAGCTGGCCCGCGCGGCAGCCTGGCAGGTCGCCGACAACCCCAAGCATGGCTACAACCCGTTGTTCCTCTATGGCGGGGTGGGCCTGGGTAAGACGCACTTGATGCACGCTGTGGGTAACCACCTGCTCAAGAAGAATCCGAATGCCAAGGTGGTGTACCTGCACTCGGAGCGCTTCGTAGCCGACATGGTCAAGGCGTTGCAGCTCAATGCCATCAACGAGTTCAAGCGCTTCTACCGCTCGGTCGATGCGCTTCTGATTGACGACATTCAATTCTTTGCCCGCAAGGAGCGTTCGCAGGAGGAGTTTTTCCACACCTTCAACGCCCTGCTCGAAGGTGGCCAGCAGGTGATTCTCACCAGCGACCGCTACCCCAAGGAGATCGAAGGCCTCGAGGAGCGCCTCAAGTCCCGCTTTGGCTGGGGCCTGACCGTTGCCGTAGAGCCGCCGGAGCTCGAGACCCGCGTTGCGATCCTGATGAAGAAGGCCGACCAGGCCAAGGTCGACCTGCCACATGACGCTGCGTTCTTCATTGCCCAGCGCATCCGCTCCAACGTGCGGGAACTGGAAGGCGCGCTGAAGCGGGTCATTGCCCACTCGCACTTCATGGGCCGCGATATCACCATCGAGTTGATTCGCGAGTCGCTCAAGGATCTGCTGGCACTGCAGGACAAGCTGGTGAGTGTGGATAACATTCAGCGCACAGTGGCCGAGTACTACAAGATCAAGATTTCCGATCTGCTGTCCAAGCGGCGTTCGCGTTCGGTGGCCAGGCCGCGTCAGGTGGCCATGGCCCTGTCCAAGGAACTGACCAACCACAGCCTGCCGGAAATCGGCGACGTCTTCGGCGGCCGCGATCACACCACGGTGTTGCACGCGTGCCGCAAGATCAACGAACTCAAGGAATCCGACGCGGATATCCGCGAGGACTACAAGAACCTGCTGCGGACCCTGACGACGTGATGAACGTCAGCGCGGCTTTTTTTTAAGGCAAGGGACTAGACCATGCATTTCACCATTCAACGCGAAGCCCTGTTGAAACCCCTGCAACTGGTCGCAGGCGTCGTCGAGCGCCGCCAGACCTTGCCGGTATTGTCCAACGTGCTGCTGGTGGTCCAAGGCCAGCAACTGTCGCTTACAGGTACTGACCTGGAAGTGGAGCTGGTTGGCCGTGTGCAACTGGAACACCCTGCCGAGCCTGGCGAGATCACCGTACCTGCACGCAAGCTGATGGATATCTGCAAGAGCCTGCCGAGCGAAGCGGAGATCAGCATCAAGGTCGACGAGCAGAAGGTCATCATCAAGGCCGGCCGCAGCCGTTTCACCTTGTCGACCCTGCCAGCCAACGATTTCCCCACCGTCGAGGAAGGCCCGGGTTCGCTGACCTGCACCCTGGAGCAGAGCCGTCTGCGCCGCCTGATCGAGCGCACCAGCTTCGCAATGGCCGTCCAGGACGTGCGCTACTACCTGAACGGCATGCTGCTGGAAGTCTCCACCGGCACTCTGCGCGCGGTCGCCACCGATGGTCACCGTCTGGCCATGTGCTCGATGCAGGCCGATATCGGTCAGGCTGATCGCCACCAGGTGATCGTGCCTCGCAAGGGTATCCTTGAGCTGGCGCGCCTGCTCACTGATCCGGAAGGCACCGTTGCCATCGTGCTGGGTCAGCAACACATTCGCGCCACTACTGGCGAATTCACCTTCACCTCCAAGCTGGTGGATGGCAAGTTCCCGGACTACGAGCGCGTATTGCCAAAGGGCGGCGACAAACTGGTACTGGGTGATCGCCAGGCACTTCGCGAAGCGTTCAGCCGTACCGCGATTCTGTCCAACGAAAAGTACCGCGGCATTCGTCTGCAACTGGCGGCTGGCCAACTGAAGATTCAGGCCAACAACCCTGAGCAGGAAGAAGCCGAAGAAGAGATCGGCGTCGACTACAACGGCGGTTCGCTGGAAATCGGTTTCAACGTGAGCTACCTGCTCGACGTGCTGGGCGTGATGACCACCGAACAGGTTCGTCTGATCCTGTCCGATTCCAACAGCAGCGCCCTGCTGCAAGAGGCGGACAATGACGATTCTGCATACGTCGTCATGCCGATGCGCCTGTAATTTGTCCAGCACTCGCTAGATGTCCCTCAGTCGCGTTTCAGTCACCGCGGTGCGCAACCTGCACCCGGTGACCTTCTCCCCCTCCCCCCGCATCAACATCCTGTATGGCGCCAACGGCAGCGGCAAAACCAGCGTGCTGGAAGCCATCCATTTGCTCGGCCTGGCCCGTTCATTTCGCAGCACTCGCCTTACACCGGTCATCCAGTATGAAGAACTGGCGTGTACGGTATTCGGCCAGGTCGAACTGAATGAAGGTGGTTCCAGCAACCTGGGCATATCGCGGGAACGGCAAGGGGATTTCACCATTCGCATCGACGGGCAGAACGCCCGCAGTGCCGCCCAACTGGCAGAGATACTGCCGCTGCAACTGATCAACCCGGACAGTTTTCGCCTGCTCGAAGGTGCGCCCAAGATTCGCCGGCAATTCCTGGATTGGGGTGTGTTCCACGTGGAACCTCGCTTCATGTCCACCTGGCAGCGCCTGCAGAAGGCCCTGCGGCAGCGGAACTCATGGTTGCGGCATGGTACACTTGACGCTGTTTCGCAAGCAGCCTGGGACCGGGAGTTATGCCTGGCCAGTGCGGAAATCGACGAGTACCGCCGTAATTACATCAAAGCGCTGAAACCCGTCTTCGAACAAACCTTGAGCGAATTGCTGGAGCTCGAGGGGCTGACCCTGAGTTACTACCGAGGGTGGGACAAGGACAGAGACCTCAGTGAGGTCCTGGCTGGCTCGCTCCATCGGGATCAGCAGATGGGCCACACACAGGCAGGTCCGCAACGTGCGGATCTGCGGCTCAGGTTAGGCGCCAACAACGCGGCCGATATCCTGTCTCGCGGCCAGCAGAAACTGGTGGTGTGCGCACTGCGTATCGCCCAGGGGCATCTGGTCAGCCAGGCACGCCGCGGCCAATGTATTTATCTGGTGGATGACCTGCCGTCCGAATTGGACGAGCAGCACCGTCGTGCACTTTGCCGCTTGCTGGAAGACTTACGCTGCCAGGTGTTTATCACCTGTGTAGACCACGAATTATTGAGGGAAGGCTGGCAGACGGATACGCCAGTTGCCTTGTTCCACGTGGAACAAGGCCGTATCACCCAGACCCACGACCATCGGGAGTGAAGGCATGAGCGAAAATCAAACGTACGACTCCTCCAGCATTAAAGTGCTCAAAGGGTTGGATGCCGTACGCAAGCGTCCCGGTATGTACATTGGCGACACCGATGATGGTAGCGGCCTGCACCACATGGTGTTCGAGGTGGTCGATAACTCGATCGACGAAGCCCTCGCCGGCCACTGTGACGACATTACCGTAATCATCCACCCGGATGAGTCCATCACCGTTCGCGACAACGGCCGCGGCATCCCGGTCGATGTACACAAGGAAGAAGGGGTTTCCGCCGCAGAGGTCATCATGACCGTACTGCACGCCGGCGGTAAGTTCGACGACAACTCCTACAAGGTATCCGGCGGCCTGCACGGTGTGGGCGTCTCGGTGGTGAACGCGCTTTCCGAAGAGTTGATCCTCACCGTTCGCCGCAGCGGCAAGATCTGGGAGCAGACCTACGTTCACGGTGTACCGCAGGCTCCGATGAAGATTGTCGGCGACAGCGAAACCACCGGCACCCAGATCCACTTCAAGCCATCGTCCGAAACCTTCAAGAACATCCACTTCAGCTGGGACATCCTGGCCAAGCGGATTCGTGAACTGTCGTTCCTCAACTCTGGCGTAGGCATCCTGTTGAAGGACGAACGCTCGGGTAAGGAAGAGGAATTCAAGTACGAAGGTGGCCTGCGCGCATTCGTCGAATACCTGAACACCAACAAGACTCCGGTGAACGAAGTGTTCCACTTCAGCGTTCAGCGCGAGGATGGTGTGGGTGTGGAAATCGCCCTGCAGTGGAACGACAGCTTCAACGAGAACCTGTTGTGCTTCACCAACAACATTCCGCAGCGCGACGGCGGTACTCACCTGGTGGGTTTCCGTTCGGCGCTGACGCGTAACCTGAACAACTACATCGAGCAGGAAGGTCTGGCCAAGAAGAACAAGGTCGCGACCACCGGTGATGATGCCCGTGAAGGCCTGACCGCAATCATCTCGGTGAAGGTGCCTGATCCCAAGTTCAGCTCGCAGACCAAGGACAAGCTGGTTTCGTCCGAAGTCAAAACTGCGGTGGAACAGGAGATGGGCAAGTACTTCTCCGACTTCCTGCTGGAAAACCCGAACGAAGCCAAGGCTGTGGTCGGCAAGATGATCGACGCTGCGCGCGCCCGTGAAGCGGCCCGTAAAGCGCGTGAAATGACCCGTCGCAAGGGCGCGCTGGATATTGCCGGGCTGCCGGGCAAGCTTGCCGACTGCCAGGAGAAAGACCCTGCCCTCTCCGAACTGTACCTGGTGGAGGGTGACTCCGCAGGCGGCTCGGCCAAGCAAGGCCGCAACCGCAAGACCCAGGCTATCCTGCCGCTCAAGGGCAAGATCCTCAACGTCGAGAAAGCACGTTTCGACAAGATGATCTCGTCCCAGGAAGTGGGCACGCTGATCACCGCACTGGGCTGTGGCATCGGCCGCGAAGAGTACAACATCGAGAAGCTGCGCTATCACAACATCATCATCATGACCGATGCTGACGTCGACGGTTCGCACATCCGTACCCTGCTGCTGACCTTCTTCTTCCGTCAGTTGCCGGAGCTGGTCGAGCGCGGCTACATCTACATCGCGCAGCCGCCGCTGTACAAGGTCAAGAAGGGCAAGCAGGAGCAGTACATCAAGGACGACGAGGCCATGGAAGAGTACATGACCCAGTCAGCCCTCGAAGATGCCAGCCTGCACCTGGACGAGTCCGCGCCACCGGTTTCCGGTGTCGAGCTGGAGCGTCTGGTCAACGAATTCCGTACCGTGATGAAGACTCTCAAGCGTCTGTCGCGCCTGTACCCGCAAGAGCTCACCGAGCACTTCGTGTACCTGCCGGCCATCTCGGTGGAGCAGCTGTCCGACCACGCGCACATGCAGAACTGGCTCGCCAGGTTCGATGAGCGCCTGCGCAATACCGAGAAGTCGGGCTTGCTGTACAAGGCCAGCCTGCGTGAAGACCGCGAGCGCAATGTGTGGCTGCCAGAAGTGGAAATCACTTCCCACGGCCTTGCCAGCTACGTGACCTTCAACCGCGACTTCTTCGGCAGCAACGACTACCGCACCGTGACCGCGCTGGGCGCCCAGCTTGCCACCCTGCTGGGTGAAGGTGCCTACGTGCAGCGTGGCGAACGCAAGAAAGCCATCACCGAGTTCAAGGAAGCCCTGGACTGGCTGATGGCCGAAAGCACCAAGCGTCACACCATCCAGCGCTACAAAGGGCTGGGCGAGATGAACCCGGACCAGCTGTGGGAAACCACCATGGACCCGACTGTGCGCCGCATGCTCAAGGTGACCATCGAAGACGCGATCGCTGCCGATCAGATCTTCAACACCCTGATGGGCGACGCCGTGGAACCGCGCCGCGAGTTCATCGAAAGCAACGCCCTGGCGGTATCCAATCTGGACTTCTGACCGGTTGCAGTACCTCTGAAAGCGGGCAGTTATCCACAGTGACAACGCCCTCGAAAGGCCAACCCTCAGGGGTTGGCCTTTTTGTTTTCCTGCCTAGGTGCTGCTGCGCCCTAGGCGTGAGCACTCAAGAAACACCCAGCTCGCGCAGGCGCCGATACAGGGTGCGCTCGCTCAGCCCCAGGTGGCGGGCAAGCTCGCTGCGCGATCCTTCGAAGCTGTCCAGCGCCTGGGCGATGTCGCGCAATCGGGTATTCGAGCGGCGTGGGGCACTGGCGGGCGAGTCGGCTCTCAGCTCCGTGGGCAGGTGCTCGGCGCGGATGATGCCGTCGTCGCTGAACAACCTCGCACGCTCCAGAATGTTGCGCAGCTCGCGGATGTTGCCGGGGTAGCGGTACAGCCCCAGCAAGGTCATGGCCTCCTCGTCGACCCGCGGCGCAGCGGACCCGGCCAGGCGCTGCAGCAGGGTCTCGATCAGCAGGGGCAGGTCTTCGAAGCGCTCGCGCAGTGAAGGCAGGCGGATCGGGAAGCCGCTGATACGGTAGTAGAGGTCTTCGCGAAAGCTGCCGGCGGTGGCCATTTCCTTGAGTGGCTTGTGGGTGGCCGAGATCAGGCGGAAATCCGAATGCACCGTGCGCAGGCTGCCCACCGGGCGAAAGCTGCCCGACTCGATCAGGCGCAGCAGCTTGACCTGCATCGCCAGCGGCACCTCACCGATCTCGTCGAGAAACAGGGTACCGCCATGGGCGGCTTCGGCCAGGCCGATCTTGCGCTGGTTGGCACCGGTGAATGCGCCCTTCTCGTAGCCGAACAGCTCGCTCTCCAGCAACGTCTCGGTCAGCCCCGTGCAGTCCACCACCACCAACGGACCGCTGGCACGCGGGCTGCTGGCATGCAGGGCGCGGGCGAACAGCTCCTTGCCGGTGCCGGACTCCCCTTGCAGCAGCACCGGTATCTGCGCCGGCGCGGCCCGCTGGACACCGGCAAGGGCCTCCTGGAAGGCCGCCGAACGCCCTACCAGGCCGAACTGCTGCGGCTGTGCCGACGCCACGGCGATGCTGGTCAGGCGTTCGACAAAGGCGATCACTTCACCCTGCTCGTCCAGGATCGGGCGCAACTCCACGTCCACATGTTCCGGCCCTCGCGGGGTGTGATGCACATGCAGCACCCGCTCGGGGGTGCGGCTATGCCTGGCCTTGCGCATCGGGCAGTGCTCGCCCGCCTGGTCGCATGGCACCGCGTAGTGGTGCGAGACGTGGTGGCACTTCTGGCCGATCGGCGCGGCGCCCACCACCCCGAATTGATGCAGGTACGCGGTGTTGGCGGCAAGAATGTTGTACTGCAGGTCGAGCACGATGCTCGGCTGAGGTTCGTGTTCGAGGTAGGACACCAGCGCCTGCAGGGCGGTGCTGGCGGGTGTGTCGGGGTTCATGGGCATGACGGCACCAGGGGCAAGGCAGGCCCGCAGCTTAACCGAACGCCACGCCCACTGCCAAAAACTGCCAGCCTCTGCCAACCAGCTGACAGAACCGTGGCAGGCAGTTTCGGCCAGAGGGTCCAGACTCAGGTAAACCGGGCGTGCTGGCCGGGGGCAGGCGTGAATCTGCGCTGGCACATATCTTGATGACTGTTGGTCGAATGCCTGCACGGCTGGCCGGCAGGCATCAGCGGATTTCTCTGGAGAGCGGTAATGATCATCGGCGGTAACCTGTATGTAGAAGCGCTGTTCGACAGCGCGACCTCGACCATCAGCTACCTGGTCATGGACCAGGCCAGCGCGCACTGCGCCCTGATCGACAGCGTGCTGGACTATGACCCCAAGGCCGGGCGTACCGATACCGCCTCGGCCGACAAGCTGATCGCCCGGGTACGCGAGCTGGGTGGCCAGGTGCAGTGGATACTCGAGACCCATGTGCACGCCGACCACCTCTCAGCTGCCGCCTATCTCAAGCAGGCGCTGGGTGGCCAGGTGGCCATCGGCAGCCGCATCACCCAGGTGCAGAAGGTGTTCGGCACGCTGTTCAATGCCGAACCCGGCTTTGCCCGTGATGGCAGCCAGTTCGATGTGCTGCTGGATGACAACGGCGAGCTCGACCTTGGCACGCTCAAGCTGCGCGCCTTGCACACGCCGGGGCATACCCCGGCCTGCATGACCTACCTGGTACAGGCCGGTGACGAGTGCGTCGCGTTCGTCGGCGACACCTTGTTCATGCCGGATTACGGCACGGCCCGCTGCGACTTCCCCGGGGCCGATGCGCGCACCCTGTACCGCTCGATCCAGCGCATCCTGGCCCTGCCGGATGCCACCCGCCTGTTCATGTGCCACGACTACCTGCCCGGAGGCCGTGCGTTGCGCTACATGACCACGGTGGGCGAACAGCGCGCCAGCAACATTCACATTCGCGACGGCATCAGCGAGGACTGCTTCGTGGCCATGCGCGAAGCCCGTGATGCCACCCTCGACATGCCGCAACTGATCCTGCCCTCGGTGCAGGTGAACATGCGCAGCGGCCAGTTGCCCGAGCCGGAAGACAACGGTGTGCGCTACCTGAAGATCCCGCTCAACAAGCTCTGAACCTGCTGCACCAGAATTATTATTAAAGGACGTACTGCCATGCCTGCCCCCTCCTCTGCCGCTGCCCGTGAGGTCAGCCACCACAAGGTGCTGATCGTCGGCGCCGGTGCCGCCGGAATCGCCACCGCCTCCAGCCTGCTGGCGCGTGATGCCTCCCTGGATATCGCGATCATCGACCCCGCCGACGTTCACTACTATCAACCTGGCTGGACCATGGTCGGCGCGGGCGTGTTCCGTGCAGCGTCCACCGCCCGCACCCTGGCCTCGACCGTGCCGGCGGCGGTCAGGTGGATCAAGGCCGCCGTGCAACAGTTCGACCCGCAGGCGCAGACCGTCAGCCTGGATGACGGGCGCCTGGTGAGCTACGAACAGCTGGTGGTATGCCCCGGGCTGCGGTTGGCCTGGGACGCCATCGACGGTCTGGTCGAGACCCTCGGCCAAAACGGCGTGACCTCCAATTACCGCTACGACCTGGCGCCCTACACCTGGCAGCTGGTGCAGGGCCTGAAGGAAGGCCGCGCCGTGTTCACCCAGCCACCTATGCCGATCAAGTGCGCCGGTGCTCCACAAAAAGCCCTGTACCTGTCGTGCGACCACTGGCTGCGCAGCGGGCGCCTGGGGGCGATCCAGGCGCAGTTCTTCAACGCCGGCAACGTGCTGTTCGGTGTCGCCGACTATGTGCCGGCGCTGATGGAATACATCGACCGTTACGGCGTGGACCTCAACTATTCACACCGGCTGGTGGCGGTGGACGGGCCGGGCAAGCGCGCGACCTTTCTGCGCACCCTGCCCGACGGCAGCAGCGAAACCGTGGTGCAGGCATTCGACATGCTGCATGTGGTACCGCCGCAGGTTTCGCCGGACTTCATCCGCAACAGCCCGCTGGCCGATGCGGCCGGTTGGCTCGAGGTCGACCCGGCCACCCTGCGCCATGCGCGCTACGGCAACATCCATGGCCTGGGCGATGTGATCAACACCAGCAATGCCAAGACGGCCGCCGCTGCCCGCAAGCAGGCGCCGGTGGTGGCCAACAACGTGCTGGTGGCACTGGGGCGCCTGTCGCGTCTGGCCGAGTACGACGGCTACGGGTCGTGCCCGCTGACGGTGGAGCGCGGCAAGATCGTGCTGGCCGAGTTCACCTACGGCGGCAAGCTGGCACCGAGCTTTCCGCGCTGGTTGCTCGACGGGCGCAGGCCCACGCGCCTGGCCTGGCTGCTCAAGGCGCGGATACTGCCGCCGCTGTACTGGCGCTGCATGCTCAAGGGGCGCGAATGGCTGGCCAAGCCAGTTGCGCGACTGCGTGAGGCGCGCCAGTGACAGAGCATGAACTGGTCGGCGCCGGTCTGGGCGCCCTCATTGGCATCATCCTGGCCCTGACGGGCGCCGGTGGCGGCATTCTTGCGGTGCCGCTGCTGGTGTTCGGCCTGGGCCTGAGCATGGTCGAGGCGGCCCCGGTCGGCCTGCTGGCGGTGGGCCTGGCGGCAGGTGTAGGTGCGGTGCTGGGGCTGCGTCAGGGGCTGGTGCGCTACCGGGCCGCGCTGTTCGTCGCGCTGATCGGCATGTGCGCCACCCCCTTCGGCCTGCTGCTGGCGCATCGCCTGCCCAATGCACCGCTGGCGCTGGGGTTCAGCGTGGTGCTGGTGTATGCCTGCGCACGCATGCTGCGCAAGGCCCGGCGCGAGCTGCGGGGCGAGCCGCCCTGTGCGGATCGTGCCCTGCAGCCCTGTGTGCTCAACCCGTTGCAGGGGCGCTTGCGCTGGACCCTGCCCTGCGCCCGCGCGTTGGCCTTCACCGGCTTGCTCAGCGGCCTGCTGTCCGGCCTGCTCGGGGTCGGTGGCGGGTTTGTGATCGTGCCTGCCCTGGGGCGCTACACCAACCTTGAGATGAAAAGCATCGTCGCCACGTCGCTGGCGGTGATCGCCCTGGTGTCGCTGGGCAGCGTGTTGAGCGCCAGCCTCAGCGGGGTGATGCACTGGGGTGTCGGCGTGCCGTTTGCCGGCGGTGCGGTGGCTGGCCTGGTGGTTGCGCGCCAGTTCGCCCACCGCCTGGCCGGGCCGCGTCTGCAACAGGGCTTTGCGCTGGTGGGGATAGCGGCTGCCCTGTTGCTGGCGGTCAACACCCTGGCGCGCTGAACGCCGCTCACTCGGCGAGCAGTTCGCCCTGCTCGTCGGCGCACAGCGCCAGCAGGTAGTCCCACACTACCCGCAGGCGCACCGACTTGTGCAGTTCGCGCCGGGTGCTGATCCAGTAGCTGCGCTGGATGGTTTCGCTGGGCAGCACGCGCACCAGGTGCGGGTCGTGGCGGGCCATGTAGTTGGGCAGTACCGCGATGCCCAGCCCGGCACGCGCCGCATGCTGCTGGGCGATCACGCTGGTGCTGCGAAACACCACGTTCGGTGCGCGGCAGAAGCTGTTGAGAAACAGCAACTGCTGGCTGAACAGCAGGTCGTCCACGTAGCCGATCCAGCTGTGCCGGGCCAGGTCTTCGCGGCTGTTGAGCGGCGCAGCCCTGGCCAGGTACTCGGGGCTGGCATACAGCGCCAGGCGGTAATCGGTGAGTTTTCGCGTGATCAACAGGTCGGCATGCGGGCGTTCCAGGTGAATGCTGATCTCTGCCTCGCGGTTGATGATGCTGACAAAGCGCGGCACTGCAACCAGCTCCACCTCCAGCCCGGGGTAGCGTTCGAACAGGCTGCCCATGCGCGGGGTGAAGAACATGATGCCGATGCCCTCGGTCACCCCCAGGCGAATCTTGCCCAGCGGCGTGATGGCCTGGGTGATCTCCTCCTGCGCCAGCAAGGCGACGTTCTCCATGGCTTCGGCGTGCTTGAGCAGGGCCTGCCCGGCCGGGGTCAGTTCATAGCCCTGGGCGTGCTGCACGAACAGTGCCGTGCCCAGGCTGCTCTCGATGCTCTCGATATGCCGGGCCACGGTGCTATGGGTGGTGTTGAGGCGCTTGGCGGCGGTGAGCAGGCGGCCGCTACGCTGCAACTCGAGAAAAAACCGCAGGTCATTCCAGTCGAACATGCTTTTCCTTGTGAATCAGAGGTTCACTTGCGTTGTTCTAAAACGCACAGCCGTTGCGTGAAATCTAACGTGTTCAACTCGAAAATAATCAATAACACTGGCCTGGACAAGAATAAAAATCAGGCGCGAGGTCTTCATGGCACCAGCCGATCATTCCTACGACTACGTGGTAGTCGGTGCCGGCCCTGCCGGCTGTCTACTGGCCAATCGGCTGTCTGCCGACCCTGGCTGCCGCGTGCTGCTGCTCGAAGCCGGCGGTCGCGACAACTACCCCTGGATCCACATTCCGGTGGGCTACCTCTATTGCATTGGCAACCCGCGTACCGACTGGTGCTTCAAGACCGAAGCGCAACCGGGGCTCGACGGTCGCAGCCTGGGCTACCCACGGGGCAAGGTGCTGGGCGGGTGTTCCTCGATCAACGGCATGATCTACATGCGCGGTCAGGCCCGCGACTACGATCACTGGGCCGAACAGGGCAATCCCGGGTGGGCCTGGAATGACGTGCTGCCACTGTTCAAGGCCAGCGAAAACCATTTTGGCGGCGCCAGCGAGCTGCACGGCAACGCTGGCGAATGGCGGGTCGAACGCCAGCGCTATTCGTGGGCGATCCTCGATGCGTTTCGCGAGGCGGCAGCCCAGAGCGGCATCGCCAGCATCGACGACTTCAACGGTGGGGATAACCAGGGCTGTGGATACTTTCAGGTCAACCAGCGCAGCGGCGTGCGCTGGAATGCGGCCAAGGCATTCCTGCGCCCCGTGCGCCACCGCCCCAACCTGACGGTGCTGACCGGGGTCGAGGTGGACAAGGTGCTGCTCGACAATGGTCGCGCTTCGGCCGTTCAGGCGCGCTGGCAGGGCAGCGAACAGCGTTACCAGGCCCGCCGCGAAATCATCCTGTGTGCCGGGGCGGTGGGTTCGCCGGGCATTCTTCAACGCTCCGGCATCGGCCCGCGGCCATTGCTGGAACGCCTAGGCATCCCGGTATTACACGAATTGCCCGGCGTGGGCGGCAACCTGCAGGATCACCTGCAACTGCGCCTGATCTACAAGGTCAGCAACGTGCGCACCCTCAACCAGGTGGCCAACACCCACTGGGGCAAGCTGGGCATGGGCCTGCGCTATCTGTATGACCGCAGCGGCCCGTTGGCCATGGCGCCGAGCCAGCTGGGGGCGTTCGTGCGCTCGCACCCCGAGCAGCCCACGCCCAACCTGCAGTACCACGTGCAGCCCCTGTCGCTGGACCGCTTCGGCGAGCCGCTGCACCGCTTTGCCGCATTTACCGCCTCGGTGTGCAACCTGCGCCCGCTCAGCCGCGGGCGTGTGGATATCCGCTCGGCCAACCCGGGCGATGCACCGGTCATCGACCCCAACTACCTCAGCGAGCCTGAAGACCTGCGCGTCGCCGCCCAGGCCATCCGCCTTACCCGACAGATCGTGCAGGCCCCTGCCCTCGCCGCTTTTGCGCCGGTCGAATACCTGCCAGGCGCAGCACTCAATACCGAGGAGCAGTTGCAGCAGGCTGCCGGGCAGATCGGCACCACCATTTTCCATCCGGTAGGTACCTGCCGCATGGGCAACGGCCCGCTGGATGTGGTGGACGCACAGTTGCGCGTGCATGGCGTGGCGGGGTTGCGCATCGCCGATGCCTCGATCATGCCGCAGATCACCTCTGGCAATACCTGTTCACCCACCCTGATGATCGGCGAAAAGGCCGCGCAACTGATTCTTAAGGCCGCACCCGCAGCCAGCAACAGCAGTGGCAAGACCGCGTTAGCGACGCCCTGAGGGCGGCGTGCAGTGACGTCGGCAGCAGTCGGCCGGCGACGACAGTGGAACAACAACAAGAATCACTGTGCCCGCAAGGGCCGAGGACAGCACGATGTCGGACACTCTTCAACAGCAGGGCGCTGCAGCAGCGGGCAACAGCCGCCGCGAAGAACGCAAGATCATTTTCGCGTCATCCCTCGGGACGGTTTTCGAGTGGTATGACTTTTTTCTCTATGGGGCGCTGGCGGTCGTCATCAGCAAGCAGTTCTTCGCCGGGGTAAACGACACCACGGCGTTCATCTTCGCGCTGATGGCGTTCTCCGCCGGGTTCCTGGTACGGCCCTTCGGCGCTCTGGTGTTCGGGCGCCTGGGCGACATGATCGGGCGCAAATACACCTTCCTGGTCACCATCGTGCTGATGGGTCTGTCGACCTTCGCGGTGGGCCTGCTGCCCAACTACGCCAGCATCGGCATTGCCGCGCCGATCATCCTGGTGGTGCTGCGCATGCTCCAGGGCCTGGCCCTGGGTGGCGAATACGGCGGCGCGGCCACCTATGTGGCCGAGCACGCGCCGCCCGGCAAGCGCGGCTTTCACACCGGGTTCATCCAGTCCACCGCTACCCTCGGCCTGCTGCTTTCGCTGCTGGTGGTGCTGGGCAGCCGTTACCTCACGGGCGACCAGTTCGAGGTATGGGGCTGGCGCCTGCCGTTTTTGCTGTCGATCGTGCTGCTGGGTATCTCCACCTGGATCCGCATGAGCATGCACGAGTCGCCGGCCTTCGTGAAAATGAAGGCCCAGGGCAAGACCAGCAAGTCGCCGATTCGTGAGTCGTTCGGCTCGTGGGCCAACCTCAAGATCGTGCTCACCGCACTGTTCAGCATCAACGCCGGCCAGGCGGTGACCTTCTACACCGCGCAGTTCTATGTGCTGTTCTTCATGACCCAGATGCTCAAGATGGACCCGGCCCAGGCCAATACCCTGCTGATCATCAGCGTGGTGATCGGCGCGCCGTTCTTCGTGTTCTTCGGCTGGCTGTCGGACCGGATCGGGCGCAAGCCGATCCTGATGCTCGGCCTGCTGCTGGCCACCGTGCTGTACTTCCCGCTGTTCAAGGGCCTGAGCCACTACGCCAACCCGCAGATCGACGCGGCCAGCCGCCAGGCGCCGATCGTGGTGATGGCCGATCCGCAGGGCTGCACCTTCCAGTTCGACCCGGTGGGCAAGGCACGTTTCGACAGCACCTGCGACAAGGTCAAGACCTTCCTGGTCAAGCAGGGCCTGCCGTACAGCTCGCAATCGGTGCCTGCCGGCACCGAGGTGGTGGTGACCATCGGCGAGCAGCGTATCGACGGCTTCGACGAAGCGGCCATGCGTGCGGCCATCGAAAAGGCTGGCTACCCGGCCAAGGCAGACCCGGCCAACGTGAACCAGCCGATGGTGGTGCTGCTGATCGTGGTGATGATCCTGATCGCGACCATGACCTATGGTCCGCTGGCGGCGGTGATGGTGGAGCTGTTCCCCACGCGCATCCGCTACACCTCGATGTCGCTGCCGTATCACATCGGCAATGGCTGGTTCGGCGGCTTCCTGCCGACGGTATCGTTCGCGCTGGTGGTGTATACCGGGGATATCTTCTACGGGCTGTGGTACCCGGTGCTGATTACCGGGGTGAGCCTGGTGGTGGGGATCTTCTGCCTGAAGGAGACCAACAAGGTGGACCTGGACAAGGTGTGAAAGGGCCTTAAGTAATCCACAAAAAAACCGGCCTAAAAGCCGGTTTTTTTATCGCGCGAAAAAACTTATGCACGATTTTCGAAAAACAGTCATACAGAGAAATAAGCATTTAAATCATAATGTTAGCGAATTTTTCTGAAAGAAATCCAAATACTGTACACACGTTATCCACAGAACGGTCAGGTCACCGGCTGGGCGTCGTCGGGGGCGTGCGCCGGCAGCGAACCGAGGTCGCGCTGGGTCTGCTCGTTCCATGCCGCCGCACGGTCGTTGAGCGCTGCGATGGCGCGTGGCCCGGTGCCTTCGGCATACATAGGCTCGCCGATCACCACCTCGATGGTGCCGGCGCGCTTGCCCCAGCCTTCCTTGGGCCAGTACTTGCCGGCGTTGTGCGCGATCGGCAGCACCGGCAGGTTGGCATTAACCGCCAGCGCGGTACCGCCACGGGAGAACTTGCCGATCTTGCCGAACGGCACGCGGGTACCCTCCGGGAAGATCAGCACCCACACACCGTCCTTGAGCAGCTTGTCGCCTTCGGTGGCCACCTGCTTGAGCGCAGCCTTGGGGTTGTCGCGGTCGATGGCGATGGGCCGCAGCATGGCCATGGCCCACCCGAAGAACGGCACGTACAGCAGTTCGCGCTTGAGCACCTGGCTCAAGGGCTGGAAATAGGCGGAGAGGAAAAACGTCTCCCAGGTGCTCTGGTGATTGGAGAGGATCACGCAGGGTTGCGCCGGAATGTTCTCGGCCCCGGTGACGTTCACCCGAATGTTCAGGAAAACACGCACCAGCACCAGCGCAAAACGGCACCAGTACACATTGATGAAGCGGTAACGGGCGCGGAACGAAAGGAACGGCGCGATAAAGAAGCTCAGGGTGCACCACAGCAACGAGCTGGTACCCAGCAGCAGGTAAAAAAGAAAAATTCTGATCGCCTGCAGGATCGACATAGCGGAATGTACCGTTGCGGGCTAACCCGCCTGTGTGTGGATAAGTGCACTGGCGATCGACGCCAGGTCATCGAAAATCAGCGTTGCCTCGGGCACGCCCTTGCTCAGGGTCTGCTCGCCTTTGCCGGTCCTTACCAGAACCGGTTGTGCATCGACGGCGCGCGCGGCTTCCAGGTCACCCTTGCTGTCACCCACGAACCACACCCCGGCCAGGTCGACCGCGTAATGGTTGGCAATGGTGCGCAGCATGCCCGGCCTGGGCTTGCGGCAATCGCAGCCGTCGTCCGGGCCATGCGGGCAATAGACGATCAGTCCCACCTCGCCGCCCTGCGCCGCCACCAGCTCGCGCAGGCGCGCGTGCATGGCGTCGAGGGTGGCCAGGCTGTAATAGCCACGGGCGATGCCCGACTGGTTGGTGGCCACCGCCACCGTCCAGCCGGTCTTGCTCAGCTGCGCAATGGCCTCGATCGAACCCGGGATGGGAATCCATTCGTCCAGCGACTTGATGTAGGCGTCGGAGTCCTGGTTGATCACCCCGTCCCGATCGAGAATCAGCAGCTTCACGTCCTACCCCAGCAGCGAGATGTCGGCCACGCCCAGGAACAGACCGCGCAGGCGGCTGAGCAGGGCATAACGGTTGGCTCGCACGTTGGCGTCGTCGGCGTTGACCATCACCGCCTCGAAGAACGCATCCACCGGCTCGCGCAGCGCGGCCAGGCGCGCCAGCGACTCGCTGTACTGACGCGCAGCGGCCATCGGTTGTACCGCCTGATCGGCCTGTTGGATGGCCGAGTACAGCGAGAACTCGTTGGCGTTGTCGAAGTACTTGGGCTCTACCGAGGTCGCCACCGAACCTTCGGCCTTGCTCAGCAGGTTGGACACACGCTTGTTCACCGCAGCCAGGGCTGCGGCTTCCGGCAGCTTGCGGAACGCCTGCACGGCTTGCACGCGCTGGTCGAAGTCCAGTGCCGAGCCTGGCTTGAGCGCACGTACCGAGAGGTAGGTGGCCACGTCGATGCCTTCATCTTCGTAACGCGCACGCAGGCGGTCGAAGACGAATTCCAGCACCTGCTCGCTCAGGCCGGCAGCCTTGACCTTGGCACCGAACTGGGCGACGGCGACGTTCACCGCCTCGTTCAGGTCCAGGTCCAGCTGCTTCTCGATCAGGATACGCAGCACGCCCAGGGCGGCGCGGCGCAGGGCATAGGGGTCCTTGCTGCCGGTTGGCAGCATGCCGATGCCGAAGATGCCGACCAGGGTGTCGAGCTTGTCGGCGATTGCCACGGCCGCACCGGTCAGGGTCGAGGGCAGTTCGGCACCGGCACCGCGCGGCATGTACTGCTCGTTCAGGGCCAGGGCGACGTCTTCGGGCTCGCCGTCGTTGAGGGCGTAGTAGTAGCCGGCAACGCCCTGCATTTCAGGGAACTCGCCAACCATCTCGGTGGCCAGGTCGCACTTGGACAGCAGGCCGGCACGCGCCGCGCGCTGGGCGTCGCCGCCGATGCGCTGGGCAATGAACGCAGCCAGCTTGGCCACGCGCTCGGCCTTGTCGAACACGCTGCCCAGCTGTGCCTGGAACACCACGTTCTGCAGGCGCTCGTTGAAGCTTTCGAGCTTCTGCTTCTTGTCCTGCTTGAAGAAGAACTCGGCGTCGGTCAGGCGCGGGCGCACGACCTTCTCGTTGCCTTCGATGATCTGCTTCGGATCGCGGCTCTCGATGTTGGCCACGGTGATGAAGCGCGGCAGCAGCTTGCCGTCCACGTCCAGCAGGCAGAAGTACTTCTGGTTGTCCTGCATGGTGGTGATCAGGGCTTCCTGCGGCACCTCGAGGAAACGCTCCTCGAACGAGCACACCAGCGGCACCGGCCATTCGACCAGCGCGGTCACTTCGTCGAGCAGGGCCGGCGGCACGATCGCGGTGCCTTCCTGCAGGGTGGCCAGTTCGGCGGTGCGTTTGCTGATCAGCTCGCGGCGCTCGTTGGCGTCTGCCAGCACATAGGCGGCGCGCAGGTCGGCCAGGTAGTTGGCAGGCGAGGTGATGCGCACGGCTTCAGGGTGGTGGAAGCGGTGGCCACGCGAGTCGCGGCCGGCCTTCTGGGCGAGGATGGTGCAATCGATGACCTGGTCACCGAGCAGCATCACCAGCCACTGGGTCGGACGCACGAACTCTTCCTTGCGTGCACCCCAGCGCATGCGCTTGGGAATCGGCAGGTCGTTGAGCGAGTCTTCGACGATGGTCGGCAGCAGGCTGGCGGTCGGCTTGCCGACGATGTTCTGGCTGTAGCGCAGCTTCGGCCCGCTCTGGTCGATTTCACTGAGGTCCACGCCGCACTTCTTGGCAAAACCCAGGGCGGCCTGGGTCGGGTTGCCGTCGGCGTCGAACGCGGCCTGGCGTGGCGGGCCGTCGAGGTTGACGCTGCGGTCCGGCTGCTGGGTGGCCAGGGCGGTGATCAGCACCGCCAGGCGACGTGGCGCGGCGTACACGGTCTTGCTCTCGAAGCTCAGGCCGGCCGCTTGCAGGCCCTTGTCGATGCCGGCCAGGAAGGCTTCGGCCAGGGTGTTCAGGGCCTTGGGTGGCAGCTCTTCGGTGCCCAGTTCTACCAGGAAATCTTGAGCACTCATTGTGCAGCCTCCAGCTTGGCCAATACTTCGTCACGCAGGTCCGGGGTCGCCATCGGGAAGCCCAGCTTGGCACGGGCCAGCAGGTAGGCCTGGGCCACGGCACGCGCCAGGGTGCGCACGCGCAGGATGTACTGCTGACGCGCGGTCACCGAGATGGCGCGGCGTGCATCCAGCAGGTTGAAGGTGTGCGAGGCCTTGAGCACCATTTCATAGCTTGGCAGCGGCAGCGGCTGGTCCAGTTCGATCAGGCGCTTGGCTTCGCTCTCGTAGAAGTCGAACAGTTCGAACAGCTTGTCGACGTTGGCGTGCTCGAAGTTGTAGGTGGACTGCTCCACCTCGTTCTGGTGGAACACGTCGCCGTAGGTCACCTTGCCGAACGGGCCGTCGGCCCATACCAGGTCGTAGACCGAGTCCACGCCCTGCAGGTACATGGCCAGGCGCTCCAGACCGTAGGTGATCTCGCCGGTGACCGGGTAGCACTCGATGCCGCCGGCCTGCTGGAAGTAGGTGAACTGGGTCACTTCCATGCCGTTGAGCCAGACTTCCCAGCCCAGGCCCCAGGCGCCCAGGGTCGGCGACTCCCAGTTGTCTTCGACGAAGCGGATGTCGTGCACCAGCGGGTCCAGGCCCACGTGCTTGAGCGAGCCCAGGTACAGTTCCTGGAAGTTGTCCGGGTTCGGCTTCAGGACCACCTGGAACTGATAGTAGTGCTGCAGGCGGTTGGGGTTTTCGCCGTAGCGGCCGTCAGTCGGGCGACGACTGGGCTGCACATAAGCGGCGTTCCAGGTTTCCGGGCCGATGGCGCGCAGGAAGGTGGCGGTATGAAAAGTGCCGGCGCCTACTTCCATATCGTAGGGCTGAAGTACCACACAACCTTGCTCGGCCCAGTACTGCTGCAGGGCGAGGATCAGGTCTTGGAAGGTACGCACGGCTGGCGTAGGCTGGCTCACGAAATTCACCTTTTCCAGGGCTGCGAATATAAAGAGCGGGAGTATAACCCGATTCGCCCCCGCCTCTACCCTTGGAGCCTTATGCCACGCTGCTTTTGGTGTACCGATGATCCGTTGTACCAGGCGTACCACGACAGCGAGTGGGGCACGCCCCAGCGCGAGCCTGGCGCGCTGTTCGAAATGCTGCTGCTCGAAGGCTTTCAGGCCGGGTTGTCGTGGATCACGGTGCTGAAGAAGCGCGAGCGCTACCGTGAGGTGCTGTTCGGCTTCGACCCGCAGCGCCTGGCGCAGATGACCGATGCCGAGATCGAGGAGCGCATGCTCGACCCCGGCATCATCCGCAACCGCCTCAAGCTCAACGCCGCGCGGCGCAACGCCAGGGCCTGGCTGGCGCTGGACGAGCCGGCGCAGTGGCTCTGGTCGTTCGTCGGCGGGGTGCCGAAAATCAATCATTTCAGCCAGCGCAACGAGGTGCCGGCGGTGACCGACGAGGCCACGGCCATGAGCAAGGCCCTGAAGAAGGCCGGCTTCACCTTTGTCGGGCCGACCATCTGCTATGCCTTCATGCAGGCCACTGGCATGGTCATGGATCACACCACCGATTGCGATCGTTACGCCGCCCTGCGCCGCTGACGGTTACAATGCGCGGCTTGCAGAAGGAGGAACCTGCCTGTGGATAAGTTCAAGGGCGCCTTGATGGTCGGGGCGTTGCGATTGTTTGCCAAGTTGCCCTGGGGCGCGGTGCAGCGGGTTGGCGCGGCCATCGGCTGGATCATGTGGAAGGTGCCCAACAGCTCGCGCAACGTGGTGCGTATCAACCTGGCCAAGTGTTTCCCCGAGATGGACCCGGCCGAACGCGAGCGCCTTGTGGGCCGCACGCTGATGGACATCGGCAAGTCGTTCACCGAAAGCGCCTGTGCGTGGATCTGGCCGGCGCAGCGCTCCATCGACCTGGTGCGCGAGGTCGAGGGCCTGGAGGTGCTGCACGAGGCACTGGCGTCGGGCAAGGGCGTGGTGGGCATCACCAGCCACCTGGGCAACTGGGAAGTGCTCAACCACTTCTATTGCAGCCAGTGCAAGCCGATCATCTTCTACCGTCCGCCCAAGCTCAAGGCGGTGGATGACCTGCTGCGCGAACAGCGCGTGCAACTGGGCAACCGCGTGGCGGCGTCGACCAAGGAAGGCATCCTCAGCATCATCAAGGAAGTGCGCAAGGGCGGCCAGGTGGGCATTCCGGCCGACCCGGAGCCGGCGGAATCGGCGGGGGTGTTCGTGCCGTTCTTTGCCACCAAGGCACTGACCAGCAAGTTCGTGCCGAACATGCTGGCCGGTGGCAAGGCGGTGGGGGTGTTCCTGCATGCGTTGCGCCTGCCGGACGGTTCGGGCTTCAAGGTGATCCTGGAAGCGGCGCCGGATGCGATGTACAGCACCGACGTGGAGACCTCGGCGGCGGCCATGAGCAAGGTGGTGGAGCGTTATGTGCGCGCGTATCCAAGCCAGTACATGTGGAGCATGAAGCGCTTCAAGAAGCGCCCGCCGGGCGAGACGCGCTGGTACTGATGGCCCCTTCGCGGGTCAAGCCCGCTCCCACAGGGATATCAGTGATCTCAGGATCTGCTCTGTACCTGTGGGAGCGGGCTTGACCCGCGATGGGCTGCACAGCAGCCCTAAACAGCCTTGTCGAGCTTCCTGAGAAACACCGTCATCTCCTTCTCCGCCTGCTTGTCCCCATGCGCCTGCGCTGCAGCCAGCCCTTCGGTCCAGGCCTGGCGCGCGCCGGCCACGTCGCCCTGCACCTGATACGCCTTGCCCAGCAGCTTCCACGCCGCCGAGTACTTGGGGTCGAACTCCACGCAGCGGCGCAGGTGCAGCGCGGCCTCTGCGCCGTTGCCCTCATCCAGCCAGGCCTTGCCCAGGCCGAAGCGCAGCAGCGAGTTATCCACACCCTTGGCCAGCATCTTTTCCAGCGATTCGCGCATTCCGGTTTCTCCCTAGAAGAAGCTCAGGCCCACGTGGAACAGCTTCTCCACGTCGCGGATGTACTTTTTATCCACAACGAACAGGATCACGTGGTCGCCGGACTCGATCACCGTGTCGTCGTGGGCGATCAGCACCTGCTCGTCGCGGATGATCGCACCGATGGTGGTGCCCGGCGGCAGCGCGATGTCCTCGATGGCCTTGCCGATCACCTTGCTCGACTTCGAATCGCCGTGGGCAATGGCCTCGATGGCTTCGGCCGCGCCACGGCGCAGCGAGTGCACGCTGACGATGTCGCCGCGGCGCACGTGGGCCAGCAAGGTGCCGATGGTGGCCTGCTGCGGGCTGATGGCGATGTCGATCTCGCCGCCCTGCACCAGGTCGACATAGGCCGGGTTGTTGATGATGGTCATCACCTTCTTCGCGCCCAGGCGCTTGGCCAGCAGCGAGGACATGATGTTGGCTTCGTCATCGTTGGTCAGGGCCAGGAAGATGTCGGCGTCGGCGATGTTCTCTTCCAGCATCAGGTCGCGGTCCGAGGCGCTGCCCTGCAGCACCACCGTGCTGTCGAGGGTGTCGGACAGGTAACGGCAACGCGCCGCGTTCATCTCGATGATCTTGACCTGGTAGCGGCTCTCGATGGCCTCGGCCAGGCGTTCGCCGATCTGCCCGCCGCCGGCGATCACCACGCGCTTGTTGGTTTCGTCGATGCGGCGCAGCTCGCCCATCACTGCGCGGATGTGGTTCTTGGCGGCGATGAAGAACACCTCGTCGTCGGCCTCGATCACCGTGTCGCCCTGTGGCTTGATCGGCCGGTCGCGACGGAAGATCGCCGCCACGCGGGTGTCCACATTGGGCATGTGCTCGCGGATCTGGCGCAGCTGCTGGCCCACCAGCGGGCCGCCGTAGTAGGCCTTGACCGCCACCAACTGGACCTTGCCCTCGGCGAAGTCGATCACCTGCAGGGCGCCGGGGTGCTCGATCAGGCGCTTGATGTAGTGGGTGACCACCTGTTCGGGGCTGATCAGCACGTCGACCGGGATCGCCTCGTTGTTGAACAGGCCGCTGCGGGTCAGGTAGGCCGACTCGCGAACCCGGGCAATCTTGGTCGGGGTGTGGAACAGGGTGTAGGCCACCTGGCAGGCGACCATGTTGGTCTCGTCGCTGTTGGTCACCGCCACCAGCATGTCGGCATCATCCGCACCGGCCTGGCGCAGCACCGTCGGCAGCGAGGCGCGGCCCTGCACGGTGCGGATGTCGAGGCGATCGCCCAGATCGCGCAGGCGGTCGCCATCGGTGTCGACCACGGTGATGTCGTTGGCTTCGCTGGCCAGGTGCTCGGCCAGCGTGCCGCCGACCTGCCCCGCGCCCAGGATGATGATCTTCATCCGCTCTCCCTTGTGCTGGTTAGTGTCCGCGAACGGCGGCGATCTTGATCAGCTTGGCATAGTAGAAGCCATCGTGGCCGCCTTCCTGCGCGAGCAACTGCCGGCCATGGGGCTGGCGGATGCCGGCCTCGGTGGCCAGGTCCAGCTCGCGCGCGCCCGGCGTGCGGGCCAGGAACGCCTCGATCACTTCGGTGTTCTCGGTCGGCAGGGTCGAGCAGGTGGCGTAGAGCAGGATGCCGCCCACTTCGAGGGTAGGCCACAGCGCGTCGAGCAGCTCGCCCTGCAGGCTGGCCAGGGCAGCGATGTCATCGGCCTGGCGGGTCAGCTTGATGTCCGGGTGGCGACGGATCACACCGGTGGCCGAGCAGGGAGCGTCCAGCAGGATGCGCTGGAAGGTCTTGCCGTCCCACCAGCTGGCGGTGTCGCGGGCATCGCAGGCGATCAACTGGGCATCCAGGCCCAGGCGGTCGAGGTTTTCACGCACGCGGGTCAGGCGCTTGGCTTCCAGGTCGATGGCCACCACCGCCTCCAGCCCGGCATGCGCCTCGAGCAGGTGGCAGGTCTTGCCGCCGGGGGCGCAGCAGGCGTCGAGCACGCGCTGGCCGGGCGCCAGGTCGAGCAGGTCGGCGGCCAGCTGCGCGGCTTCGTCCTGCACGCTGATCCAGCCCTGTTCGAAGCCCGGCAAACCGCGCACGTCGCAGGCCTCGGCGAGCAGGATACCGTCACGGCTGTACGTGCACGGCGCGGCATCGATGCCGGCTTCGCGCAGCAGGCCCAGGTAGGCATCGCGGCTGTGGTGGCGGCGGTTGACCCGCAGGATCATCGGCGGGTGGGCATTGTTGGCGGCGCAGATGGCTTCCCACTGCTCGGGCCAGAACGCCTTGAGCGACTTCTGCAGCCAGCGCGGGTGCGCGGTGCGCACCACCGGGTCGCGTTCAAGTTCGGCAAGCATCTCGCTGCTCTCGCGCTGGGCGCGGCGCAGCACGGCATTGAGCAGGGCCTTGGCCCAGGGCTTTTTCAGCTTGTCGGCGCACCCGACCGTTTCGCCGATGGCGGCGTGGGCCGGCACGCGGGTGTACAGCAGCTGGTAGAGGCCCACCAGCAGCAACGCCTCGACATCCGCGTCGGCGGCCTTGAACGGCTTTTGCAGCAGGCGCTCGGCCAGTGCCGACAGGCGTGGCTGCCAGCGTGCGGTACCGAAGGCCAGGTCCTGGGTGAGGCCGCGATCGCGGGCCTCGACCTTGTCCAGCTGGGCGGGCAGCGAACTGTTGAGCGAGGCCTTGCCGCTGAGCACGGCGGCCAGGGCGCGGGCGGCGGCCAGACGCGGGTTCATTGGCCCAGCACCGTGCCGCTGGCGAATTTTTCGCGGCGGCTGTTGTACAGGTCGCTGAAGTTCAGCGCCTTGCCGCCGGGCAGTTGCAGGCGGGTCAGGCACAGCGCCTGCTCGCCGCAGGCCACGATCAGGCCGTCCTTGCTGGCAGACAGGATCTCGCCCGGCGTGCCCTTGCCATCGGCCAGGCGCGCACCCAGCACCTTGAGGGTTTCGCCGCCCAGGGTGCTGTGGCAGATCGGCCACGGGTTGAAGGCGCGGATCAGGCGCTCCAGTTCCTCGGCGGGGCGCGACCAGTCCAGACGCGCCTCGTCCTTGTTCAGCTTGTGGGCATACGTGGCCAGCGCGTCGTCCTGCACTTCGCCGTGCAGGGTGCCCGCGCCCAGGCCGTCGATGGCCTGCAGCACCGCGGGCGGGCCCAGTTCGGCCAGGCGATCGTGCAGGCTGCCGCCGGTGTCGCTGGCGCTGATCGGGGTGCTGACCTTGAGCAGCATCGGCCCGGTGTCCAGGCCGGCCTCCATGCGCATGACCGTCACGCCGCTTTCGGCGTCGCCGGCCTGCACCGCGCGCTGGATCGGCGCGGCGCCGCGCCAGCGTGGCAGCAACGAGGCGTGGCTGTTGATGCAGCCCAGGCGCGGAATATCCAGCACCGCCTGGGGCAGGATCAGGCCGTAGGCCACCACCACCATCAGGTCGGGCTTGAGTGCGGCCAGCTCGGCCTGCGCCTCGGGGCTGCGCAACGTCGGCGGTTGCAGCACCGGGATGGCGTTATCCACAGCCAGCTGCTTGACCGGGCTGGGCATCAGCTTCTGGCCACGGCCGGCCGGGCGGTCTGGCTGGGTGTAGACCGCGACGATTTCATGGGGGCTGGCCAGCAGGGCCTTGAGGTGTTCGGCGGCAAACTCGGGGGTGCCCGCGAAGACGATGCGCATGCAGTTCTCGCTTAAAAAGAAAAAGGCTTGCCGGAGCAAGCCTTCTGGAATGAGGGATCAAGCGTTCTGGCGGTGCTGCTTTTCCAGTTTCTTCTTGATGCGGTCGCGCTTGAGGTTCGACAGGTAGTCGACGAACAGCTTGCCGTTGAGGTGGTCGCATTCGTGCTGGATGCACACGGCCAGCAGGCCTTCGGCGATCAGTTCGAAGGGCTTGCCGTCGCGATCCAGGGCCTTGACCCTGACCTTCACCGGGCGGTCGACGTTCTCGTAGAAGCCGGGTACCGACAGGCAGCCTTCCTGATACTGGTCCATGTCGTCGGTGAGCATTTCCAGCTCGGGGTTGATGAAGACCCGCGGTTCGCTGCGGTCTTCGCTCAGGTCCATGACCACCACGCGCTTGTGCACGTTGATCTGGGTGGCGGCCAGGCCGATGCCAGGGGCTTCGTACATGGTTTCAAACATGTCATCGATCAACTGACGGATGCTGTCGTCCACTTCCGTCACCGGTTTGGCGATGGTGCGCAGGCGCGGGTCCGGGAATTCGAGGATGTTCAAGATGGCCATAAGCGTATGAGCTGCACTATGCGATGGGTTGCAAACATGAATGCACATAATAAAGGTATTCGGCGCGTTCGGCACCCTTCTCAAGGTCGGCTAGGGTTTTGAAGGCGACTGGCGGCCCGCACCGGGCGGCAAGTTGTCAAACTATTATCAACAGAGTTATCCACAGGTTTTCACGCGTGGCTGACCCGCCTTCGATCAAGGATGATCCGATGCCCCTCCCGCCTGTTGCGGCGTGCTCGCCGGTTGAACTCGAGGCACGTCTGCGCCTGCACCGCCTTCCCGATATCGGGCCAAAGGGCTTTGACCTGCTGCTGGAAGCCTTTGGCAGCGCGGCCGCCGCGCTTGATGCGCCCGCCACACAATGGCGGGCGCTGGGCCGCAGCCCGGCCAGCATAACGGCCCGCCACAGTGCCGAGGCTTACGCCGGCGCAGCGGCTGCAATGGCCTGGCTAGAGCGGCCCGGGCAGCATTTGCTGATGTGGGACGCCCCCACCTACCCTGGCTTGCTGGCCGAGCTTTGCGATGCCCCGCCCCTTCTGTTCATTGCCGGCGACCCGATGATTCTGGAGCAGCCGCAGCTGGCCATCGTCGGCAGCCGGCGCGCTTCACGCCCGGCCCTGGACACCGCGGCCGCGTTTTCCAGGCAACTGGCCCAGGCCGGTTTCGTGATTACCAGCGGCCTGGCGCTGGGGGTGGACGGTGCCGCTCACCAGGCTGCAATGGATGCTGGCGGACGCACTATCGGCGTGCTCGGCACCGGCCTGCAAAAACTTTATCCACAGCGACATCATGCCCTCGCGCAGGCCATGGCCGAGCGCGGTAGCGCAGTGGTCTCGGAGTTCCCGCTGGATGCCGGACCGGTGGCGGCCAACTTCCCGCGGCGCAATCGCATCATCAGCGGGCTGTCGCTCGGCGTGCTGGTGGTGGAGGCCAGCCTGGCCAGCGGTTCGCTGATCACCGCGCGCCTGGCGGCCGAACAGGGGCGCGAGGTGTACGCGATTCCTGGCTCCATCTACCATCCGGGGGCCAGGGGTTGCCATCAATTGATACGTGACGGCGCGATGCTGGTGGAGAGCATAGAGCAGATTCTGGAAAGTTTGCGTGGCTGGCAGAACCTTCCGTCGGCCGCCCCCGAGCCGGTGGTGCACCCGCTGCTGGGGTTGCTGCTGGCGGCGCCGCACACCACCGAGGCGTTGGCGCTGGCCAGCGGTCAGGCCCTGCCCCAGGTGCTGGCCACGCTCACCGAACTGGAGCTGGACGGGCGTGTGTGCAGTGACGCGGGGCGTTGGTTTGCCCGGCCGGGCTAAGTACACTGCGTACCAGCCTTTGAACGCGGAGTGACAACGATGGTGAACAGTTGGCGTGTGCAACAAGCCGCGCGGGAAATTCGGGCGGGTGCGGTACTGGCCTATCCGACCGAGGCGGTCTGGGGCCTGGGCTGTGACCCGTGGAACGAGGAGGCGGTGGACCGCCTGCTGGCGCTCAAGTCCCGCTCGGTGAACAAGGGGCTGATCCTGATTGCGGACAACATCCGCCAGTTCGACTTCTTGTTCGAGGACTTCCCCGAGCTGTGGCTGGACCGCATGGCCAGCACCTGGCCGGGGCCCAATACCTGGCTGGTGCCGCACCAGGGCATGTTGCCGGAATGGATCACCGGCGTGCATGACACCGTGGCGCTGCGGGTCAGCGACCACCCGGTGGTGCGCGACCTGTGTTCGCTGGTGGGCCCGCTGGTGTCGACCTCGGCCAACCCGCAGGGCCGGCCGGCAGCGCGCTCGCGCCTGCGCGTGGAACAGTACTTCCACGGGCAGCTGGATGTGATCCTGGGCGGCAGCCTGGGCGGGCGGCGCAACCCGAGCGTGATTCGCGACCTGGCCACGGGGCAGGTCGTCAGAGCGGGTTGAAGGCCCTTCGGGCCTTTTTCGCGGGTCAAGCCCGCTCCCACAGGCGTTGTGGATAACCTTGTGGGAGCGGGCTTGACCCGCGATGGCGTCACTGCTGAATCAAGGCAGCAACACCGTAGACCCCACCGTCCGCCGCGCCGACAACTCTGCCTGAGCCTTGGCCGCCTCGGCCAGCGGATAGCGCTGCTGGATATCCACAGCCAGCTTGCCGCTGGCGATCATTTCGAACAGCTCGTCGGCCATCGCCTGGGTGTTCTCGGCATTGTTGGCATAGCTGGCCAGCGTCGGCCGGGTCACATACAGCGAGCCCTTCTGCGCCAGGATCCCCAGATTGACTCCGCTCACCGCGCCCGACGCATTGCCGAAGCTCACCATCAGCCCGCGCGGCGCCAGGCAGTCCAGCGAGGTCAGCCAGGTGTCCTGGCCCACGCCGTCGTACACCACCGGGCACTTCTTGCCGCCGGTCAGCTCCAGCACGCGCTGCGCCACGTCTTCACGGCTGTAGTCGATGGTTTCCCATGCACCCAGGGCCTTGGCCCGCGCCGCCTTCTCCGGCGAGCTCACGGTACCGATCAGCTTCACGCCCAAGGCCTTGGCCCACTGGCAGGCCAGCGAACCCACCCCACCGGCGGCGGCATGGAACAGCACCGTCTGGCCGGCCTGCAGCGCGTAGGTCTGGCGCAGCAGGTACTGCACGGTCAGGCCCTTGAGCATCACCGCGGCGGCCTGCTCGAAGCTGATGCTCTCGGGCAGCTTCACCAGGTTTGCTTCAGGCAGCGCGTGCACCTCGCTGTAGGCACCCAGCGGACCGCCAGCGTAGGCCACCCGATCACCCACCTTGATCCGCGTCACGCCCTCGCCCACCGCCTCGACCACGCCGGCAGCTTCGGTGCCCAGGCCCGAGGGCAGTGCCGGCGGCGCGTACAGCCCGCTGCGGAAATAGGTGTCGATGAAGTTCAAACCAATGGCGTGGTTGCGCACGCGGACCTGTTGCGGGCCGGGCGCGGCGGGTTCGAAGTCCACCAGGGTCAATACCTCGGGGCCGCCATGCTGGCTGAACTGGATACGCTTGGCCATCTGCACTCTCCTGCTGGATCCGGGAAAACCCCTATCGGACGCCTTTGCTTGATCGCCGTCAACTGCGGGTGGCCTGCCGCCGGTGGTATGCTACGCGCCGAATTCAGCGCCGGCCCCCGCCTGGCCCGGCCCTAGCCCGTTTCCAAGGTGACCTGATGACTACCCGCACCGAGGCCGTGAAGGCCTACCTGCTCGACCTGCAAGACCGGATTTGCGCCGCCCTGGAAAGCGAAGACGGCGGCGCCCGCTTCGTCGAGGACGCCTGGGTACGCGAAGCCGGTGGCGGTGGGCGCACGCGGGTGATCGGCGAAGGCAACGTCATCGAAAAAGGCGGGGTCAACTTCTCGCACGTGTTCGGCAGCGGCCTGCCGCCGTCTGCCAGCGCGCACCGCCCCGAACTTGCTGGCCGTGGTTTCGAGGCGCTGGGGGTGTCGCTGGTGATCCATCCGCACAACCCCCATGTACCGACCTCCCACGCCAACGTGCGCTTCTTCATTGCCGAGAAGGAAGGTGAAGAGGCGGTATGGTGGTTCGGCGGCGGCTTCGACCTCACGCCCTACTACGCCCACGAAGAAGACTGCATCCACTGGCACCGCGTGGCCGAGCAGGCCTGCGCACCGTTCGGCGCCGATGTGTACCCGCGCTACAAGGCCTGGTGCGACCGCTACTTCCACCTCAAGCACCGGGGCGAGCCGCGGGGCATCGGCGGCTTGTTCTTCGACGACCTGAACGAGTGGGACTTCGACACCTGCTTCGCCTTCATCCGCGCCATTGGCGATGCCTACGTCGAGGCCTACCTGCCCATCGTGCAACGGCGCAAGGCGCAGCCGTACACCGCCCAGCAGCGTGAATTCCAGGAGTTCCGCCGCGGGCGCTACGTGGAATTCAACCTGGTGTACGACCGTGGCACCCTGTTCGGCCTGCAATCGGGCGGCCGTACCGAGTCGATCCTGATGTCGCTGCCTCCGCAGGTGCGCTGGGGCTATGACTGGAAGGCTGCGCCGGGCAGCGAAGAAGCACGCCTGACCGAGTACTTCCTGCAGGACCGCGACTGGCTGGGCCTGGACAAGGCCGCTCACTGAACCCATTGTGGATAACGTGCCCGATTCGCCGGGCGGACTCAGGAAACGCGTCATGGACCAGTACGTTGTATTCGGCAACCCGATCGGCCACAGCAAGTCGCCGCTGATTCACCGGCTGTTCGCCGACCAGACCGGCCAGCAGCTGGAGTACAACACCCTGCTGGCGCCGCTGGACGACTTCAGCATGTGCGCGCTGGGCTTCTTCAAGCAGGGCAGTGGCGCCAACGTCACCGTGCCCTTCAAGGAGGAAGCCTACCGCCTGGTGGGTGACGGCCTGACCGCACGCGCCTGGCGAGCCGGGGCGGTGAACACGCTGACCCGGCTGCCCGACGGCAGCCTGCAGGGCGACAACACCGACGGTGCCGGCCTGGTGCGCGACCTCACGGTGAATGCCGGGGTCGAGCTCAAGGGCAAGCGCATCCTGCTGCTGGGGGCCGGTGGCGCGGTGCGCGGGGTGCTCGAGCCGTTGCTGGCGCATGAGCCTGCGTCGCTGGTGATTGCCAACCGTACGGTAGAAAAGGCCGAGCAGCTGGCCCGCGAGTTCGACGACCTGGGGCCGGTGGCCGCCAGCGGCTTCAGCTGGCTGGAAGAGCCGGTGGACCTGATCATCAATGCCACCTCGGCGAGCCTGGCCGGCGAGATGCCGCCGATTGCCGCGAGCCTGATCGAACCGGGCGTGACCGTGTGCTACGACATGATGTACGCCAAGGAGCCCACGCCGTTCTGTCGCTGGGCCACCGAGCACGGGGCGGCCAAGGTGCTGGACGGGCTGGGAATGCTGGCTGAGCAGGCGGCGGAGGCGTTCTTCATCTGGCGCGGGGTGCGCCCGGACACCGGGCCGGTGCTCGATGAGCTGCGCCGGCAGCTGGCGCGGGGCTAGAACGCGGCGCTGCCTTCGCCGGCAAGGCCGGCCCCTGTAGGCGCCGGCCTTGCCGGCGAAGGGCGCAACTCAATCCTCAAACTGGACCGGGCAATCAGCCGCCCCTTCCAGCTTCTGCAACTCCTCCACCACCTGCCCCCTCGCCCGCCGCAGCACCAGCTGACGCCCCTGCCGGCGCAGCCGCCGCGCCTCCTGGTGCAGCATCTCCACCCCCGAGTAATCGATGAAGTTGATCTGCCGCGCATCGATCACCACCACCGGTGCCTGGCACCGCTGCAGGCGCACCTGCAGATAATGGCTGGCGCCGAAGAAGATCGAGCCGAACACCCGCAGCACATCCGCCTCGCCTTCGCGCGACTGCTGTACCCGTGGCTGCGAAGTGCGCTTGAGGTAGAAGAACAGCGACGCCAGCACCCCGGCATAAATCGCCGTCTGCAGTTCCAGCAGCAAGGTGGCGACGCAGGTCAGCAGCATCACCAGAAACTCCGGCCGGCTGACCCGGTACAGCGCCCGAATCGCACGGTGATCCACCAGCCCCCAGCAGATCAGCAGGATGCTGCCGGCCATCGCCGGGATCGGGATGTGCGCGATCAGGCTGGCGCCCGCCACGGCGAACAGCGCCACCCACAGGGCCGAGAACACCCCCGCCAGCGGTGACTGCGCCCCGGCCTCATAGCTGAGCCCGGAACGGGTGAACGAGCCCGACGACAGGTAGCCGGAGAACCATGCACCGCCCAGGTTGGACAGGCCCTGGGCGCGGATCTCCTGGTTGGCGTCGATCAGCTGTTCGGAGCGGATCGACAGCGAGCGCGCAATCGACAGGCTGGTGACCAGCCCCAGCATGCCCACCGCCACGGCACTGGGCAGCAGGCGCAGGATCAGCTCCAGGTCCAGCAGCGGCAGCGGGCTCAGCGGGGGCAGCCGGCCAATGAACGCCGGCACCAGCGCCACATGGCCGAACAGTGCCGGCCACAGCCACACCAGCAGGCTGGCGCCGGCAAGGCTGATCAACAGCGCCGGCCAGCGCGGCCGTGCGAGCTTGATCGACAGCCCCAGCAGCAAGGTGCCCAGCCCCAGCAGCAGCGATGGCCAGTCGATGTCGCCGGCATGCTGCAGCAGGCCTTGCAGGGTTCTGAGGGCGGTGGCCTGGCTGGCGAGGTCGAGCCCCAGCAGGTTCGGCACCTGGCCCAGGGCGATCACCACTGCAGCGCCGAGGGTGAAGCCGAGCACCACCGAGTGCGAGACGAAATTCACCAGCGCGCCGAAGCGCAGCATGCCCAGCAGCCACTGGAACACCCCGGCCAGGAAGGTCAGCAGCAGGATCAGGCGGATGTAGTCGTCGCTGCCGAGCACCGCCACGGGGCTGATGCTGGCGTAGAGCACGATGGAGATGGCAGCGGTGGGCCCGCAGATCAGGTGCCACGACGAGCCCCACAGGCACGCGATCAGCACCGGCACGATGGCCGCGTACAGCCCGTACTCGGCGGGCAGGCCGGCGATCAGCGCATAGGCGATCGACTGCGGCAGGGCCAGGATCGCCCCGCTGAGCCCCACCAGCAGGTCGCGCCGCACGCTGGCACGGGTTTGCCGAGGCAACCAGGCGAGAAAGGGAAACAGACGGTGGCGCTCTAGCCAGGCCATGAAGCTCTCTATGCAGTGCGGTGAAGGCTCAGGGTGCAGGCTATGGCGGCCCGGTGCAAGTCAGGGGGCCTCGATGAAATTCACCTGTTCGCCAACATGCAGGTTCAGGTCCAGCAGGTCGGCAATGCCCGCAGCGATGCCTGCCAGGCTGTCCGGGTGCTCGCTCAGTGGCGTGTTGACCAACGTCCAGCGCAGGCCACCGGCCTGCAACAACTCCGCCAGCGGTGCCGCGCCGCCGCCAAACTGGCCCACCAGCACGATGCGACGCAGGGGCGTGCGGGCCATGCCCGCGAGCAGGGCCTGGGTCATCAGCCCCTGGCGCGAGAAGTCGCCGGGCGCCAGGCCGTCGAGCAGGCACACCACGGCCGAGCCGCCGGCGATGCTCTGTTCGGCCTGGTCTGCGCTGGCCAGGCCGCCGTTCTTGACGTGCAGGCCGGGGCGCGCCTGGGGCTGGTTGAGGTCGTCGAGGATCAGGGTCACCTCGTGCTGGCGCTGCAGCAGTTCGCTTACCAGCGCATCACCCAGGGTGCACTGGCCGCCGAGCAGGATCAGTTTGAAGACAGGTGTTTCGGCGTTTTTCACGATAGCGCTCCGGGGGTATCCTGATGGCCTTTGGACCTGCGGGAGCACCTGGGGGTTCGGTCGAATTCAGGAGGCAGCGTGCAACGGATAAAGGGGTATCACGCCCATGTGTATTACGACGCCGGTACGATGGAGCAGGCGCGGGCGCTGTGCGAGGAGGCCGCCACGCTGTTTGGCGTGAGCATGGGGCGCATGCATCAGAAACCGGTGGGGCCGCACCCGGACTGGAGCTGCCAGCTGGCATTCGGGCCGGAGATGGTGGGCGTGGTGCTGCCGTGGCTGGCGTTGTACCGCAAGGGGCTGGTGGTGTTTCTGCATCCGCTGACCGGCGATGAGTTGGCCGATCATCGGGACCATGCGATCTGGATGGGGGCCGTGCGGCCGCTGGATCTTTCGATGTTCGAAGGGGCTTGAAGCGGCGGTGAGGCTTTCGCCGGCAAGGCCGGCTCCTACAGGACCGCGGTGTCTGTAGGAACCGGCCTTGCCGGCGAAAGAGGCGACGCGGTATCAGCCTTTGCGCGCGCCGCGCACACCTTCGGCCAGCGCCGAACACAGCGCCAGCACATCGCTTACCGCCTGCTCGCCCGTGCTGGCGTTGGCCACCTTGTCCACCAGCGCCGAACCCACGACCACACCATCGGCCAGCCGCGCAATGGCTGCCGCCTGTTCAGGCGTGCGAATGCCGAAGCCTACGCTGATCGGCAGGTCGGTGTGGCGGCGCAGGCGCTCGATGGCGCCGCTTACCTGATCGCTGGTCGCCGAGCCTGCGCCGGTCACGCCGGCTACCGACACGTAGTACACAAAGCCCGAACTGCGCTCCAGCACGCGCGGCAGGCGCGCGTCATCGGTGGTCGGGGTGGTCAGGCGGATGAAGTCGATGCCCGCGGCCTGGGCCGGGGTGGCCAGCTCGGCGTCGTGCTCCGGCGGCAGGTCGACGATGATCAGGCCGTCCACGCCCGCATCCCTGGCCTCGGCCACGAACTTCTCCACGCCGAAGCGGTGGATCGGGTTGTAGTAACCCATCAGCACGATCGGCGTGGTGGCATTGCCGGTGCGGAACTCGCGCACCATCTGCAGGGTTTTGGCCAGGGTCTGCCCGGCCTCCAGCGCACGTAGGGTGGCCAGCTGGATGGCCACGCCGTCGGCCATCGGGTCGGTGAACGGCATGCCTAGTTCGATCACGTCGGCACCCGCAGCCGGCAGGCCCTTGAGGATCGCCAGCGAAGCGTCGTAGCCCGGGTCACCGGCGGTCACGAAGGTCACCAGGGCAGCGCGACCCTCGCGCTTGAGGTCGGCAAAACGTTGTTCAAGACGGCTCATGCCTGCTTCTCCTGCGCGGCCATATGGCTCATTACGGTTTGCATGTCCTTGTCGCCACGCCCCGACAGGCACACCACCATCAGGTGGTCCCTGGGCAGGGTGGGCGCACGCTTGATGGCTTCGGCCAGCGCGTGGGAGGTTTCCAGCGCCGGGATGATGCCTTCCAGACGGCAGGTGGCGTGGAACGCATCCAGCGCCTCGTCGTCGGTGATGCTCACGTACTCGACGCGCTTCACTTCGTGCAGGTAGGCGTGCTCCGGGCCGATGCCGGGGTAGTCCAGGCCGGCGGAAATCGAGTGGGCGTCGGTGATCTGGCCATCGGCGTCCTGCAGCAGGTAGGTGCGGTTGCCGTGCAGCACGCCGGGCACGCCGCCGTTGAGGCTCGCTGCGTGCTTGTCGGTGTCGACCCCGTGGCCGCCGGCCTCGACGCCGATGATCTGCACACTGGCGTCATCGAGGAAGTCATGGAACAGGCCCATGGCGTTGGAGCCACCACCCACGCAGGCGATCAGGCTGTCGGGCAGGCGTCCTTCCTTGGCCTGCAGCTGCTCGCGGGTTTCCTTGCCGATGATCGACTGGAAGTCGCGCACCATCGCCGGGTACGGGTGCGGGCCGGCCACGGTGCCGATCAGGTAGAAGGTGTCGTCGACGTTGGTCACCCAGTCGCGCAGCGCTTCGTTCATGGCGTCCTTGAGGGTGCCGGTGCCGGCGGTGACCGGCACGATCTCGGCGCCCAGCAGCTTCATGCGGAACACGTTGGCCTGCTGGCGCTCGATGTCGGTGGCGCCCATGTAGATCACGCAGGGCAGGCCGAAACGTGCGGCCACGGTGGCGGTGGCCACACCGTGCATGCCGGCGCCGGTTTCGGCGATCAGGCGCTTCTTGCCCATGCGCTTGGCCAGCAGCACCTGGCCGATGCAGTTGTTCACCTTGTGCGCGCCGGTGTGGTTGAGCTCTTCGCGCTTGAAGAAGATCTTCGCCCCGCCGCAGTGTTCGGTGAGGCGCTCGGCGAAGTACAGCGGGTTAGGACGGCCGATGTAGTCGCGCTGGAAGTACGCCAGTTGCTCGTTGAACTCGGGGTCGGCCTTGGCCGCTTCGTATTCGCGGGCCAGGTCGAGCACCAGCGGCATCAGGGTTTCGGCCACGTAGCGGCCACCGAATGCGCCAAACAGGCCGTTGGCATCGGGGCCGCTGCGGAAGTTGGTCTGGGTCATGGGTCGCTCCAGGGCGTGGGTATGAGGTCGCAATGGGCCTACTCTACCCACGACACGCGCCGCTGAAAACCGATAAGATCGCCACAACCTGTCAGGAAAACTCACACGTCAATGGCCAGAGAACTGCCCCCGCTCAATGCCCTTCGGGCCTTTGAAGCCACCGCCCGGCTCAACAGCGTCAGCCAGGCTGCCGAGCAACTGCACGTGACCCACGGTGCGGTGAGCCGGCAGTTGAAGGTGCTCGAAGAGCACCTGGGCGTAAGCCTGTTCGTCAAGGAAGGGCGCGGCATTAAACTCACAGATGCAGGTGTGCGCCTGCGCGACGCCAGCAGCGACGCCTTCGAGCGCCTGCGCAGCGTGTGCGCCGAGCTGGGCCAGGACCGCGCCGACGCACCGTTCCTGCTGGGTTGTTCAGGCAGCCTGCTGGCGCGCTGGTTCATTCCGCGCCTTGGGCGCCTGCAGGCCGACCTGCCAGAGCTGCGTCTGCACCTGTCGGCGGGCGAAGGCGACCTGGACCCGCGCCGGCCGGGGCTGGATGCGCTGCTGGTATTCGCCGAGCCGCCGTGGCCGGCCGACATGCAGGTGCACGTGCTGGCACAGGAATGCATCGGGCCGGTGCTCAGCCCGCACTTTCCAGGCTTCGACCGCCTGCGTCAGGCGCCAGCCAGCGCCTTGCTGGGGGAAACCCTGCTACACACCACCTCACGGCCCCAGGCCTGGCCCGACTGGGCCCGCCAACAGCACATCGACCCGCAGGCAATGCGCTACGGGCAAGGGTTCGAGCATCTGTATTACTTGCTGGAGGCAGCTGTGGCCGGCCTGGGGGTGGCGATCGCCCCGCAGCCGCTGGTGGCCGATGACCTGCGTGCCGGCAGGCTGGCGGCACCGTGGGGCTTTGGTCCTACGCGGGCGTCATTGGCCCTGTGGGTGCCCCGGCGCGCCGCGGACGGGCGCGCCGAGCAGCTGGCGCACTGGTTGCGCGCCGAACTGGGGCGTCAGGCGCTTTAGTCGCCGCGCTTGCACAGCAGGTAGGCGGCCAGCAGGCCCAGTGCGCCCACGGCCACGCCGGCGGTGGTCCAGGGGTGTTGCTGGGCATAGTCACGGGTGGCGATGCCGGTTTCGCGGGTCTTGGTCTTGACCTCTTCATAGGCATCGGTGAGCAGGCTGCGCGAGTGACGCAGGGCATTTTCGGCATTGCCCTTGAGGCTCTTCAAGGTCTTGCGCGACTCGTCCGAAGCATCGTCTTTGAGGTTTTCCAGGGATTTGAGGAGACTTTCGATTTCCGCTTCCATGCTTTGCAACGAGGCTTTACGTAGCGAGCTATTGGCCATGGTGGCTCTCCTTCAGGGTTTGAGTGGCATGTGAAGAATGGGACTGCGCAGTGCCGCGAAAGTGCAGAGCAATCGAACTTTTGCCAGGTTTTTACCCACACAGGTAAACCTGCCTGGCGCTGCTAGGCTCAATGCACACCATTGATGGAGAGTAGTCATGTCTGATCACCACACGTACAAGAAGGTCGAACTGGTCGGCTCCTCGCCCAGCAGCATCGAGGACGCGATAAACAATGCCCTGGCCGAAGCGGCCAAGAGCATCAAGCACCTGGAGTGGTTCGAAGTGACCGAGACCCGGGGCCATATCAAGGATGGCAAGGCGGCGCATTTTCAGGTAACCATCAAGGTGGGCTTCCGTATCGCCAACAGCTGATGGCGGCCGGCTGGCCCTGAACCCTTTTTGATCTGAACAAGGAATGCGATCGATGAAGAAGCTGGTATTGGCGTTTGGCTTGATGACCCTGGCCGGGACTGCGCTGGCGGCGGGCAAGCCGTGTGAAGAATTGAAGAGCGAGATTGCCGCGAAGATCGACGCCAATGGCGTACCGCACTATTCGCTGGAGATCGTCGACAAGGGCGCTGCGACCGATGGCAAGGTGGTGGGGTCGTGTGAAGGCGGTACCAAGGACATCGTGTACAAGCGCGGTTGATCGGTGAGTCTTTCGCCAGCAAGGCTGGCTCCCACGTAGGAGCCAGCCTTGCTGGCAAAAGGGCCCTCAGTTGCCCTTGATGACCTGAGACAGAATCTCGTAGGACCGGATCCGGTCCGCATGCTCGTACAGGTCGCAGGTAAAGATCAGCTCATCAGCACCGGTCTGCTCCAGCAGCACGTCCAGTTTGGCGCGGATCTTCTCTGGCCCGCCCACCATCGCCAGGCCCAGGAAACTTCCCACTGCCTCCCGCTCATGGGGCTGCCACAGGCCGTCCATGCTGTCGACGGGCGGGCGCTGCACCAGGCTCTGCCCACGCATCAACGCCAGAATTCGCTGATACACCGAGGTGGCCAGGTACTCGGCCTGCTCGTCGGTATCGGCCGCCACCAGCGGTACACCCAACATCACGTAGGGCTTGTCGAGCACCGTCGAGGGCTTGAAGTGGTTGCGGTACACGCGGATCGCTTCATGCATCATGCGCGGCGCAAAGTGCGAGGCAAACGCATACGGCAAGCCGCGCATCCCCGCCAGCTGTGCACTGAACAGGCTCGAGCCCAGCAGCCAGATCGGCACCTCGGTGCCATACCCCGGCACGGCAATCACTTTCTGGTCGGGCGTGCGCGGGCCCAGGTAGCGCACCAGTTCCTCTACATCGTCCGGGAAGTCGTCGGCGCTGCCCGAGCGCTCGCGGCGCAGGGCGCGGGCGGTCATCTGGTCGGAGCCCGGCGCACGCCCCAGGCCCAGGTCGATACGGCCCGGGTACAGGCTGGCCAGGGTGCCGAACTGCTCGGCAATCACCAGCGGCGCGTGGTTGGGCAGCATCACCCCGCCTGCACCCACGCGGATCGTCGAGGTACCACCGGCCAGGTACCCCAGCAGCACCGAGGTGGCGGAGCTGGCAATGCCGTCCATGTTGTGGTGCTCGGCCACCCAGAAGCGGTTGTAGCCGAATTTCTCCACGTGTTGCGCCAGGTCCAGCGAGTTGCGCAGCGACTGGGCCGGGCCGCTGTCCTGGCGTACCGGTACCAGGTCGAGGGTGGAGTATTTGATGTCCGCGAGTCGCGTCATGGCGTGTACGCCTCCTGAATGGTTAGGCCGACAGCATGCCGCGACCTTTCTGACTCTGTATGGGCAGATCACAGGTATTCAATGCCTGCCCCTGCAATCGGGCTGAACTTGCCCGTGGTGACGCCCTCTGAATTGAACGCCAGGCGCGATCCCCCGCGCTCTCAGGCACTCAGGAGGCTTTATGAGTTCGATAAAAAAGACAGCATCGGCAATCTGGCAAGGCGACCTGAAGACCGGCAAGGGCCAGCTCTCCACCGAGAGTGGCGCCTTGAAGGCCAACCCCTATGGCTTCAACACCCGGTTCGAAGGCCAGCCTGGTACCAACCCTGAAGAACTGATCGGCGCTGCCCATGCAGGCTGCTTCTCCATGGCCTTTTCGATGATCCTCGGCGAAGCCGGCCTGACCGCCGAGCGTATCGACACCATCGCCGAAGTGACCCTGGACAAGCAGCCCGATGGTTTTGCCATCACCGCCGTGCACCTGATCCTCAAGGCCAAGGTGCCCGGTGCCGACAAGGCGAAATTCGAGGAGCTGGCCAACAAGGCCAAGGCGGGATGTCCGGTATCCAAGGTGCTCAAGGCCCAGATCAGCCTGGACGCCACCCTGGTGGACTGACGCCGGCGCAGATCAGAACGACGCACGGCTTCTTGTGGTCAAATGGCTGTCGGCAGATGGTCTGCCGCCACAAGGAGCTGTTCTGATGACTCGTATTGCATTCGCTGTGCTGACCTCGTTGCTGGCCACCAGTGCGCTGGCCGCGCCCAAGGACTGCGCCGAGCTCAAGGCCGAGATCGAAGCCAAGATCCAGGCCAACAATGTCTCTTCCTACACCCTGGAAATCGTGACCAACGATGAAGTCCATGACCAGAACATGGTGGTGGGCAGCTGTGAGAACGGCACCAAGAAAATCATCTACCAGAAAAACGATCGCTAGCCGTCACGGGATGCAGAAGATGTCGTTCTGTTCTTCGGCGACCAGCTTGCGCTGCGCGTCGTACAGATAGGCACTGGGCTGCATGGCCGGGGCGCGGGCTTCGATGCGGTAGCGCTGGCCGGCCTGGAAGTCGTCGTAGCGAATCTTCAGGTAGCAGGTGCGTTCGGTAGGGTCGGTGCTGAAACCGCCTGAATACACCTCGAAATCAAAGCGCACCACCAGTTCGTGTTTGCCCGGCGTGACCTGGAAGAAACGGCCGTCGTTCAGGCGCTGACCATCCAGGCGGTCGGCCATGAGCACCTTGCCCGGCGTGACGGTATACAGGTCGATCCAGGCCTGCTTGCTGTCGACCGGTGGCAGGGGACTGGCACAGGCCCCCAAGGTACTGATGGCAAGCAGCATCATGGGCTGGCGCATGGCAATCTCCGCTGGCGGGCTACAAGCTACAAGCATAGCGCCATTAGTCTGTTCAGGTACGCTGGCATCCGGCAGGCAAACCGGTGCCGACCAGTTTGCGCTGCTCGTCGTAGAGCTTGGCCCAGGGCCTGAAGCCGATACTGCCGGCCTGCAACTGATAGCGCTGGCCGGCATTGAAATCCTTGAATTTCACGTTCAGCTGGCAATCGCGCCACAGCGGTTCGTCCACCGGCCCGATATTGCCGGGCGCTACCGCGAACTGATAGCGCACCGTCAGCTCGTGACTGCCCGGCGTGACTTCGAAGTAGCGGGTGTCGGCCCAGCTGCGCTCGTCCACCTCCAGCGCGTGCAGGGTGTCGTCGGCAGCGGGCTGGAGGTCTACCCAGGCCTGGTTCGGGTCGGCGGCGGGCAGGCCGGCGCAGCCGGTCAGGGCCAGCACAGCGCTGGCGGCAAGCATCGTACGCATGGCAAAACTCCGGGCAGGCAGGATAGTCTTGGGCCGATGAGCACTTGAGCGAGACATCCCTGCACATGGTTCGAATTTTTTTCTGGTTGCGCTCAAGCCCCGGGGCACTCGACCGCGTTTTCCTCGGGTTGGTTCCCGTGCTGCTGCTTGGGCTGCTCAACGGTTGCACCAGCCTCGGCTACTACAGCCAGCTGGCCAGCGGGCAATGGCAGCTGCTGCGCGCGCGCGAGCCGGTGGCGGTGCTGGTGGCCGACCCGGCCACCCCCCCTGCCCTGCGCCAGCACCTGGCGAAAGCGCAGCAGGCACGCGCTTTTGCCAGCAGCCACCTTAAGCTGCCGGACAACCGCAGCTACCGGGTGTACGCCGATATCGGGCGCCCGTTCGTGGTGTGGAACGTGTTCGCCACCCCGGAGTTTTCGCTGGAACCGCATACCTACTGCTTTCCCATCGCCGGTTGCGTGGCCTATCGCGGCTACTACAGCCAGGGTGCGGCGCGCGGGGCGGCGGCGTTGCAGAAGGCGCAGGGGCAGGATGTGTATGTGGGCGGGGTGGAGGCCTATTCGACCCTGGGCTGGTTCGACGACCCGATTCTCAATTCGATGCTGGGCTGGGGCGACGAGCGCCTGGCCACGGTGATCTTCCACGAACTTGCGCACCAGCGCGTGTACGTGAAGGACGACACGGCGTTCAACGAGTCGTTTGCCACCTTTGTGGAGCAGGAAGGTTCGCGCCAGTGGCGCGCGGCCCGTGGGCTGGCGCCCTTGCCGCAGGGTGGAGCGCGCCAGCGTGACGAGTTCGTGGGGCTGGTGCTGGCCAGCCGCGAGCGGCTCAAGACATTGTATGCACAGCCGCTGGACGAGGCAGCGATGCGCGCGGGCAAGCAGGCCGAGTTCGAGCGCCTGCGCAGCGAGTACCGGGTGCTGCGCGATACAAGGTGGCAGGGCGACAAGCGCTATGACGCGTGGATCAACGCGCCGATGAACAACGCCAAGCTGCTGCCGTTCGGGCTGTATGACCAGTGGGTGCCTGCGTTTGCAGCGTTGTTCCGGGAGGTTGGCGGAGATTGGGCGGTGTTCTACCAGCGGGTCGAGGCCTGGGGGCGGTTGCCGTTCGAGCAGCGCCAGCAGGCCCTGGAAAGCTTCGCCGGCAAGGCCGGGTCGCATCCCCTGTAGGAGCCGGCATTGCCGGCGAAAAGGCCCTCAGGACCGCATGAAGGCCCGATGCAGCTCGCCCAGCGTGTCGAAATGATAAGCCGGCTGCTCTGCGGTCAATTCCTCGCGGCTGCCAAACCCGTAGCCCACCGCCACTGCTTCCAGCCCGTTGCTGCGCGCGCCGATCAGGTCGTGCTTGCGGTCGCCGATCATCAGCGTCTGCGCCGGGTCCAGGTTTTCTTCGGCCAGCAGGTGCGCAATCAGCTCCACCTTGTTGGTGCGCGTACCGTCCAGCTCGCTGCCGTAGATGACCTTGAAATGCCGGGCAAAATCGAAGTGCCGGGCAATCTCGCGGGCGAACTCCCAGGGCTTGGAGGTGGCGATGTACAGCGTGCGCCCCTGCGCCTGCAGCCCTTCGAGCAGCTCGCTCACGCCTTCGAACACGCGGTTCTCGTACAACCCGGTGACCTTGAAGCGCTCACGGTAGAAGTTCACCGCCTGCCATGCCTTGGCCTCGTCGAAGCCGTAGAACTGCATGAACGCCTGCAGCAAGGGCGGGCCGATGAAGTGTTCCAGGCGGGCCAGGTCCGGCTCGTCGATGTCCAGCTTGGCCAGGGCGTACTGGATGGAGCGCGTGATGCCTTCACGGGGGTCGGTGAGTGTACCGTCGAGGTCGAACAGAATGGTTTGCTGGTGCATGACAGTCTCGAAAAAAGGGGGCTGTGGATAACTCACTCGGGCTGGTCGAAGCCTTCGGCCAGGTGCAGGTCCTTGAGCTTCACGTAGTTGGCGGCGCTGTAGGGGAAGAACGCGCGTTCCTTGTCGGTCAGCGCCCGTGCCTGCTTCACCGGGCTGCCCACGTACAGGAAGCCGCTCTCCAGCGTCTTGCCCGGCGGTACCAGGCTGCCGGCACCGATGATCACCTCGTCCTCGACCACCGCGCCGTCCATGATGGTGCTGCCCATGCCGACCAGAATGCGGTTGCCCAGGGTGCAGCCATGCAGCATGACCTTGTGGCCAATGGTCACGTCATCGCCGATCAGCAGCGGGTAGCCGTCGGGATTGAACGGCCCGGCATGGGTGATGTGCAGCACGCTGGCGTCCTGCACGCTGGTGCGCGCGCCGATGCGGATGCGGTGCATGTCGCCGCGGATCACCGTCAGGGGCCATACCGAGCTGTCCTCGCCGATCTCGACATCACCCAGCACCACTGCGCTGCGGTCGACGAAGGCGCGGGCGCCGAGACGCGGAATGTGTTGCTGGAAGCTGCGGATGGCCATGAATAGTGTCTCTCTGTAAGGCTGATAGCTGCGGTCAGCGTCGATTGTAATTAAGATGGAGCGGTGTTTCTTCTGCCAAGGTGTTTAACCGTGAGTGCGAACAACCCGCTTCTGCAGTCTTATGACCTGCCGCCCTTCTCGGCGATCCGTGCCGAGCATGTGCTGCCGGCGATCGAACAGATCCTGGCCGACAACCGCAGCGCCATCGCCTCGATCCTGAAAACCCAGGGCCAGAACCCCACCTGGGCCGGCCTGGTGCTGGCCATGGACGAACTCAACGACCGACTGGGTGCCGCCTGGAGCCCGGTCAGCCACCTCAACGCGGTATGCAACAGCGCCGAGCTGCGCGAGGCCTACGAGGCCTGCCTGCCGGCCCTGAGCGCCTACGCCACCGAAATGGGCCAGAACCGCGAGCTGTTCCAGGCCTATGAAGCGTTGATCGCCAGCCCCGAAGCCGCCGGCTTCGATGTGGCGCAGAAAACCATCCTCGAACATGCCCTGCGTGACTTCCGCCTGTCGGGTATCGACCTGCCGGCCGACCAGCAGAAGCGATATGCCGAGGTGCAGAGCAAGCTCTCGGAGCTGGGCAGCCGTTTCTCCAACCAGCTGCTCGACGCCACCCAGGCCTGGACCAAGCACGTCACCGACGAGGCCGCACTGGCCGGCCTGACCGAATCGGCCAAGGCGCAGATGGCGGCCGCCGCGCAGGCCAAGGGCCTTGATGGCTGGCTGATCAGCCTGGAATTCCCCAGCTACTACGCCGTGATGACCTACGCCCACGACCGTGCCCTGCGCGAAGAACTGTACGCGGCCTACTGCACCCGCGCCTCGGACCAGGGCCCCAATGCCGGCCAGTTCGACAACGGCCCGGTGATGCGCGAGATCCTCGACCTGCGTCAGGAGCTGGCCGAGCTGCTGGGTTATGCCAACTTCGCCGAGCTGAGCCTGGCCACCAAGATGGCCGAGTCCAGCGACCAGGTGCTGAGCTTCCTGCGTGACCTGGCCAAGCGCAGCAAACCCTTCGCCGCCCAGGACCTGGCCCAGCTCAAGGCCTACGCCGCCGAGCAGGGCTGCCCGGACCTGCAGAGCTGGGACAGCGGTTTCTATGGTGAGAAGCTGCGCGAACAGCGGTACAGCGTGTCGCAGGAAGCCCTGCGTGCCTACTTCCCGATCGACAAGGTGCTGTCGGGCCTGTTCACCATCGTGCAGCGCCTGTACGGCATCGAGATCGCCGAGGTGAAAGGCTTCGATACCTGGCACCCGGACGTGCGCCTGTTCGAGATCAAGGAAAACGGCCAGCACGTGGGGCGCTTCTTCTTCGACCTGTACGCCCGCGCCAACAAGCGCGGCGGTGCCTGGATGGACGGCGCCCGCGACCGTCGCCGCACGGCCGATGGCAGCCTGCAGAGCCCGGTGGCCAACCTGGTGTGCAACTTCACCCCGGCCGCCCCGGGCAAGCCGGCACTACTGACCCACGATGAAGTCACCACCCTGTTCCACGAGTTTGGCCACGGCCTGCATCACCTGCTGACCCGCATCGAGCATGCCGGGGTATCCGGCATCAATGGCGTGGCCTGGGACGCGGTCGAGCTGCCGAGCCAGTTCATGGAGAACTGGTGCTGGGAGCCTGAAGGCCTGGCGTTGATCTCCGGTCATTACGAAAGTGGCGCTGCCCTGCCGCAGGACCTGCTGGAGAAGATGCTGGCGGCGAAGAACTTCCAGTCGGGCCTGATGATGGTGCGCCAGCTGGAGTTCTCGCTGTTCGACTTCGAACTGCACGCCAGCCACGGCGATGGCCGCAGCGTGCTGGAGGTGCTCGAAGGGGTGCGCGACGAGGTTTCGGTGATGCGCCCGCCGACGTACAACCGCTTCCCCAACAGCTTTGCGCACATCTTCGCCGGCGGCTACGCGGCCGGTTACTACAGCTACAAGTGGGCTGAAGTGCTGTCGGCCGATGCCTTCTCGCGCTTCGAGGAAGAGGGTGTGCTCAACGCCGAAACCGGTCGCGCCTTCCGCGAGGCGATTCTGGCCCGTGGCGGCTCGCAGGCGCCGATGCGCCTGTTCGTCGACTTCCGTGGCCGTGAGCCGTCGATCGATGCGCTGTTGCGCCACAGTGGCCTGAGCGAGGACCTGGCGGCATGAGCAAGACCAAGAAGCGCTTCATTGCCGGGGCCGTATGCCCGGCGTGCAGCGAGCCGGACAAGCTGATGATGTGGAGTGAAGACGGCGTGCCACACCGCGAGTGCGTGGCCTGCGGGTTCTCCGACACGCTCAACGAACAGGGCCTGTCGGTGCCCAAGGAACTGGGCACCCGCGTCAACCAGGCCGAGGCCAAGGCGCCCCAGCCTGCGGTGCAGACGGTGCAGTTCTTCCCCAATCCGAAGCTGAAGAAGCCCTAGCGGGCCGTGTGGCTGGTGCAGGGGCATACATAGTTAGCCCCTGGCGCACCGGCAACCCTTGAAAGTGACGGGACCTTCCCGTCACTCAAGGAGCTGCCCATGACCAGCAATCCCCTGCTCGCCCCCCTCGATCCGCCAGCCTACGCCGACATCCGCCTGGAACACCTGACGGCGGGCATCGACCAGATCATCCTCGACAACCACAACGCCCTGGCCCGCATCATCCTGGCCCAGCGTGGCCTGCCCACCTGGGACGACCTGGTGATGGCCATCGATGCACTGGATGCACGCCTCAACAACGCCGTGCGCCTGATCGTGCCCCTGTACACCCGCGGCGAGGCCTGGAAGGCCGCCATGGACGAGTGCTGGCTCAAGACCCAGGCCTATCATCAGGCAAAGCTGCAGAACGCCACGTTGCTGGCGCTCTATCAGCGTCTGGCCGACAGCGCCCACGGTGCGCTGTTCAGCCACGAACGCAGGATGTCGCTGCAGCAGTCGATCAAGGCCTTTCGCCTGAGCGGCGCCGAGCTCGGTGAAACCGAGCGTGCCCGCCTGATGGCCCTGCAAACCAGCATCAGTGCCCAGCCCAACCTGTTCCTCGACAACCTGGCACACGCCACCGGCGCCTGGACCCTGCACATCACCGATGCCCGGCGCCTGCAGGGGGTCGACGCGCTGGAGACCACCGCCATGGCGCGCAAGGCCCAGGCCAAGGGCCTCGAGGGCTGGCTGGTGACCTTGGAAGAGGCCCCGTGCCTGGCCATCCTGCAGCAGGCCACAGACCGCAGCCTGCGTGAAACCGTGTATCGGGCCTACCATGGCCGCGCGTCGGAGCTGGACGCAGGCCCCGACAACGGCCCGGTGCTGCTGGAGTTGCGACGACTGCGCCATGAGCAGGCGCAACTGCTGGGGTTTGCCAGCTTTGCCGAACTCAGCCTGCAGACCAAGACGGCAGAATCGACGCAACAGGTCACGCGGTTTCTGCAGGACCTGAGCACCCACAGCGCCGCCTGGCGTAGCGCCGAAACCGCGCGGTTGCGGGCCTTCGACCAGCAGGCGCGCCTGGGTGGCCTGCAACCCTGGGACATCGCCTTTTACGCGCAGCGTGCGCATCGGCACCCGCTGGCGCTGTCTGGCGAGGAAATGCGTGGCTACTTTCCGCTGGAGCAGGTGGTGCTGGCCATGACGCAACTGGCCGATACCCTGTTCGGCGTGCAGATCACACCGTCCAGCACGTTGCAGGCCTGGCATGCGGATGTGCGGTGCTTCGAGGTAACCCAGGGCCATGCGTTGGTGGGGTACCTGTACATGGATGCGATCACCCGCCCGGGCAAGGAGGACTACGCCTGGAGCCTGCGGGTATGGAACCGCCACGTGGATGCCGAGGGTCGTTTTCACAAGGGCGCGGCGGCGCTGTTTTGCGCAGTCGAGCGTGGCGACGGGGTTGCCCCACCGTTGCTGACCCACCTGGACCTGCGCAAGCTGTACCACGAGTTCGGTCACTGCCTGCACCAGCTGCTGGTGGCCACCACCGATTACCGCCTGTCCGATATCGACAGCCTGGGGCCGGACGGGATCGAGTTCTTCAGTGAGCTGCTGGAGCGCTGGTGCTGGTCGGCCGAGTACCTGGCCGGTATCTCCCATCACTACCAGACAGGCAAGGCACTGCCGCAGTCCACGGTGCAGGCGTTTCTCGACCAGCAGAAACAGCAGCAAGGGCTCACGTTTGCCCGAGACCTGGCAATGGCGCGCCTGGACCTGCACCTGCATGGCGAGACCTACCCGGCTGCTGCGCAAGGCCTGCAGCAGCAGGTGGTGGAACAGTTCGACGCAGTGCTGCCCTGGCCGCTGGGCGATTTCGAGCGCCCGGCCCAGGCCTTCGATCACCTGGCCAGCGGCTACGAGGCGGGCTATTACAGCTACCTGTGGTCACGGGTCTACGCGATCGATGCCTTCGCCCGGTTCGAAGCCGAAGGCGTGCTCAACCCGGCCACCGGGCGTGCCCTGCTCGAGGCCATTGTTGCCCCGGGGGCCGGGCGCTCGATCACGGCAGGGTTCAAGGTGTTTCGCGGGCGTGACGTGAGCCCCCTGCCGTTTCTGCAGTGGCATGGCCTTAACCCGTAGCCACGTCGGGCGCCGAGCGGTGCTGGAGGTCCTGATGGCGATGCAGTACTGTATATAAAAACAGTACAGGGGCTCGACATGTTCACTCCAGCGCCAGTGCGTGGTCGCGGTACCGCGCACAACCCGCACAACCGCTTCGCCCCTGCCCGCTCTGTGGCCGAGGATGATGGCTGGTACCAGGAGGTGCCGCTGACCCAGGGCACCGAAGTCCGCATCGAGACGGCCAAAACCATCATCACCCGTAACACCTCGCCCGACCTGCCCTTCGACCGCTCGATCAACCCCTACCGAGGTTGCGAGCATGGTTGCATCTATTGCTATGCCCGCCCCAGCCACGCCTACTGGGACCTGTCGCCGGGGCTCGATTTCGAGACCAAGCTGATCGCCAAGACCAACGCGGCGGCGGTGCTGGAACAACAGCTGTCGAAGCAAGGCTACGTGTGCGCCCCGATCAACCTGGGGTCCAACACCGACCCGTACCAGCCCATCGAGCGCGAACAGCAGCTGACCCGGCGCCTGCTTGAAGTGCTGCTGCGCTACCGTCACCCGGTCACCATCGTGACCAAGGGCTCGCTGATCCTGCGCGACCTCGACCTGCTGGCCGAACTGGCACAGCAGCGCCTGGTGTCGGTGATGATCAGCCTGACCACCCTCGACGACGAGCTCAAGCGCACCCTGGAACCGCGTGCCGCCGCGCCCAAGGCGCGGTTGCGGGCGATTCGGGTGATGCGCGAGGCGGGTGTGCCGGTAGGTGTGCTGTGTTCGCCGATGATCCCGATGATCAACGACAGCGAACTGGAGCACCTGCTGGAGGCGGCCAAGCAGGCCGGCGCGCTGCACGCGGCCTACATGCTGCTGCGCCTGCCGCTGGAGGTGGCGCCGCTGTTCGAGCAATGGCTGCAGGAGCATTACCCGCAACGTGCGACCCATGTGCTGAGCCTGATCCGTCAGAGCCGTGGCGGCGAGCTGTACGACAGCCGTTTTGGCGCACGCATGCTGGGCGAAGGCGTGTTTGCCGACTTGCTGGCGCAGCGTTTCGACAAGGCCATGCGCCGCCTGGGACTGAACCGGCGTGAAGGCCATGCGCTCGATTGCAGCGCGTTCTGCCCGCCCGGTGGGCAGTTGTCGCTGCTGTAATGCATTAATGGGTAGTTGCCATTAATGCTTTTTTGCTAGTATCCGAGGCCCGCCCTTTTGTTCTGGAACGCCCGTTCTAGAGCCTCCAAATTCAGTTTGAGTTAAGTTTTTCCGCGTAGCGTGAAACGCCAGGCAGCCGCACTGTGCTTTATTGAGCATGAGCGACATCCAAGCTTCATTGCGTTGTCTGAATCTTGAACCGGTAAAATGGACTTACCTTCAAACCGTCAAAGAGGATCAACAATGAAAGACCAGGACCCCTCTCAAAACGGCCCGGCTGATCAAGCCGAAAGCGCCGATGCCGCACTGAAGCATATCGTCGACGGCTTTTTGCATTTTCATCATGAAGTCTTCCCGCAACAGGAAGAGCTCTTCAAGAAACTCGCCACTGCGCAGAAGCCGCGGGCGATGTTCATTACCTGCGCCGACTCGCGCATCGTGCCCGAACTGATTACCCACAGCTCCCCAGGCGACCTGTTTGTGACCCGCAATGTGGGTAACGTGGTGCCGCCCTACGGGCAGATGAACGGTGGTGTATCCACGGCCATCGAGTACGCGGTGATGGCCCTGGGCGTGCAGCACATCATCGTGTGCGGGCATTCCGATTGCGGGGCCATGCGTGCCGTGCTCAACCCGCAGAGCCTGGAGAAGATGCCCACGGTCAAGGCCTGGTTGCGGCATGCCGAGGTGGCGCGCACGGTGGTCGAAGACAATTGCCATTGCCACAACGAACACGAAAGCATGCAGGTGCTGACCAAGGAAAACGTCATCGCGCAGTTGCAGCACCTGCGTACCCACCCTTCGGTCGCCTCGCGCCTGGCGGCCGGCCAGTTGTATATCCACGGCTGGATCTACGACATCGAAACCAGCGAAATCACCGCCTATGACGCGGTAAGCGACCGCTTCCTGCCCCTGCAGAGCGGCCAGCCGATTCCCTGCGCCACCCCGCGCGGGCGCTACTAGCCACACCTCATTCGCAACAGGGTGACTGAAGGCTGCACGTTCGCGTGCAGCCCAGGTAGTCGGCTGCCTTGAATTTCCATGAATGCCTTGCCGGCCTGCCGGCGGCTTGCGGCTGCCCGCGTGGCGGCGTTACTGCGGCGTGCGGGCCAGCGGAATGGCCCGGCGTGATCGATAGAGGGAGAATCAAGGTGAACATGACGCAATTGAAAGCGGCCCTGCCGCGTGAACTGCTGGCTTCGGTGGTGGTGTTTCTGGTGGCGCTGCCGCTGTGCATGGGCATTGCCATCGCTTCCGGCATGCCCCCGGCCAAGGGTCTGATCACCGGCATCGTCGGTGGCCTGGTGGTGGGGTTCATCGCCGGCTCGCCATTGCAGGTCAGCGGCCCGGCGGCGGGCCTGGCGGTGCTGGTGTTCGAGCTGGTACGCCAGCATGGCATGGCCATGCTCGGGCCGATCCTGCTGCTGGCGGGCCTGCTGCAACTGCTGGCCGGGCGTCTGCGCCTGGGCTGCTGGTTCCGGGTCACAGCGCCGGCGGTGGTGTACGGCATGCTCGCCGGTATCGGCGTGCTGATCGTACTGTCGCAGGTGCATGTGATGTTCGACGCCAGCCCGCAGCCTTCCGGGCTGGCCAACCTGACGGCGTTCCCACAGACCGTACTGCAGGCGCTGACCCCGGAAGGCCCCGGCAATGCCTGGCAGGCGGGTGCGTTGGGCCTGGGCACCATCGCGATCATGTGGGGCTGGGAGCGCCTGCGCCCGCAGCGTCTGCGCTTCGTGCCGGGGGCCTTGCTCGGGGTGGCGCTGATGACCCTGCTGAGCCTGTGGCTGGCGTTGCCGGTGAACCGCGTGGTGGTGCCCGCCAACCTGGCCGAGGCCATCGACTGGCTGCGCCCCGCCGACCTGCTGCAACTGGCCAACCCGCACCTGCTGGTGGCGGCGCTCGCCCTGGCATTCATCGCCAGTGCCGAGACGCTGCTGTCGGCGGCAGCGGTGGACCGCATGCACAGTGGCCAGCGTTCGGACTTCGACCGTGAACTGTCGGCCCAGGGGGTGGGCAACATGCTCTGTGGCGTGCTGGGGGCGTTGCCGATGACGGGGGTGATCGTACGCAGTTCGGCCAACGTGCAGGCCGGTGCGCAGACGCGGCTGTCGGCTATTCTGCATGGGGCATGGCTGCTGGCGTTCGTGGTGGTGCTGAGCAGTGTGCTGCAGCAGATCCCGGTGGCGAGCCTGGCAGGTGTACTGGTGTACACCGGCTTCAAGCTGGTGGACTTCAAGGCGTTCCGCGGGTTGGGGCGCTATGGGCGCATGCCGATGGTCACCTACGCGGCGACCGCACTGGCGATCATCTTCACCGACCTGTTGACCGGCGTACTGCTGGGTTTCGCCCTGACTTTGCTCAAGCTTGCGCTGAAGGCGGCGCGGTTGAAGATCAGCGTCAGCCACTTGGATACGCCGGGGCACCTGGAGCTTCGCTTGAGCGGTGCGGCGACGTTTCTCAAGGTCCCGGCACTCGCCCGGGCGCTGGATAACGTACCGGTATGTACCACGTTGCATGTACCGCTGGCCCAACTCAGCTACATCGACCACGCGTGTCTCGAGCTGCTGGAGGACTGGGGCCGGGCGAATGCGGGCAATGGATCGGTGCTGGTGATCGAGCCGCGCGGGTTGAAGCGGCGCACCGAGGGGCGGGCGCGTATGGCGGCAGGGCTTGGCGCCTGAACGAATCGCCAGCAAGGCTGGCTCCTACACGGGGTGTAACCCTGTAGGAGCCAGCGTTGCTGGCGAAGGCTGCGCCGCCGAGCCGGTCAGGCCGACTGATCCAGCTCCAGCCCCACGCCCAGCTGGCGCGACAGGCACGGCCAGCGCTTCCACGCCGCGCCGGTGTCCGGGCTGCTCAGCTTGTCGCGGTAGGCCTCTACCGATTCGAGCGCGAAGCTTTCGTCGTTGAGCATTTCGTCCACCGAGTGGTGCACCACCTCATCCAGCTGGTTGGCGAATGCCTCGCCGATCAGCTGATGCGCGATCAGGTTGGCCACGGTGGTATCCAGTGGGATCAGTGGCTGCTTGAAATGCTTGATGTACAGGTCGTTCACTTCCTCCACCAGGCGGTGCGCCAGGTAGGCCTCATCCAGCAGGCAGCCCAGGCCGACCTGGCCATGCATGATCGCCGGCGGCTGCAGGAAATAGGCTTCGGCAATTTTCAGTACCGGTTTGATCTGCGACTCGATGCCCGCCTCGCGCGCCACCGCATTGGCGGCCTCCAGCAGTTCGGGTACCTGGTCGATGTACGCGTCGACAAACCCCACAAGCGCCGCATGCGGGTCTTGCTCAGGCAGGTTGATCGAGGGATGCAGGTGGGGCAGTTGCACTTCAAGTTGCTTTTTCAACTGGCCGGTTTGGACCTCATGTTGACGGGCACGGGTGATCTGCTCGCGCAAAGCGGCGATGTTCATGACAACTCCAGGGACAAGGGAAACACACGGATGACATAAGGTAGCTCGGTTCGAAAAAGAGTTAAGACGGATTTGTCATAAACGATGTGCGTTTATGTCGCTGTAAGGCATATCAAATGGCCATCAACCCCCTCTCGGCGATTTTTTGCGCGGTCCGGGCGGCTGTCTATACTCCGCTTTGAAAGTGATTGGTTGATGAGGCCCGCCTGCTGTCCAGCAGGGGCTCGCCGTCGAAGTTCGCCGTCTTGACGCCGTACCCTTAGCCGTAGGCCCTGCCTCCGGGATAACAAGAATCATAAGGGGAACCCGCAATGATGCGACATCCACATGCCTGGATGGGCCTGCTGTTGTGGTCACTGTTCACGCCGGCACACGCCGCCTGGACCGTGAATATGGCGCCGGGGGCGACTGAAGTCAGCAACGCCGTGTTCGACCTGCACATGACCATCTTCTGGATCTGCGTGGTGATCGGCATCGTGGTGTTCGGTGCGATGTTCTGGTCGATGATGGTGCACCGTCGCTCCACCGGCCAGCAGCCGGCGCATTTTCATGAGCACACCTGGGTCGAGATCATGTGGACGGTGGTGCCGTTCCTGATCCTGGTGGCCATGGCCATCCCCGCCACCAAGACCCTGGTGGACATCTACGATGCCAGCGAGTCGGACGTGGATATCCAGGTCACCGGCTACCAGTGGAAGTGGCACTACAAGTACCTGGGCCAGGACGTGGAGTTCTTCAGCAACCTGGCCACCCCCGCCGATCAGATCCACAACAAGGCACCCAAGGACGAGCACTACCTGCTGGAGGTCGATCAGCCGCTGGTGATCCCGGTGGGTGCCAAGGTGCGCTTTCTGGTGACTGCCGCCGACGTCATCCATTCCTGGTGGGTGCCGGCGTTCGCGGTCAAGCGCGATGCCATCCCCGGTTTCGTCAACGAGGCCTGGACCCGTGTCGAGAAGCCGGGCATCTACCGCGGCCAGTGCACCGAACTGTGCGGCAAGGACCACGGCTTCATGCCGGTGGTGGTGGAGGTCAAGTCCAGGGCCGACTACGACACCTGGCTGGCCGAACGCAAGGCCGAGTCGGCCAAGCTCAAGGAGCTGACCAGCAAGGAGTGGACCCTGCAGGAGCTCAGCGAGCGCGGCGACAAGGTCTACCACACCACCTGCGTGGCCTGTCACCAGGCCGAAGGCCAGGGCCTGCCGCCGATGTTCCCGGCGCTCAAGGGTTCGAAGATCGCCACCGGCCCGATCAAGGATCACCTGAACATCGTCTTCCACGGCAAGGCCGGCACGGCCATGGCGGCGTTCGGCAAGCAGCTCTCGGAAGTGGATATCGCCGCCGTGATCACCTACGAGCGCAACGCCTGGGGCAACAACAAGGGCGACATGGTCACGCCGAAGGATGTGCTGGCGCTCAAGCAGGCCGACAGCCAATGAACCGGGGAGACAGGACATGAGTACAGTCATCGACGACCACGGTCATGCCGCCCATGACCACGCCCACGGCCCGGCCAAGGGCCTGATGCGCTGGGTGCTGACCACCAACCACAAGGACATCGGCACGATGTACCTGTGGTTCGCCTTCGCCATGTTCCTGCTCGGCGGCTCGTTCGCCATGGTGATCCGCGCCGAGCTGTTCCAGCCCGGCCTGCAGATCGTGGAGCCGGCATTCTTCAACCAGATGACCACCATGCACGGCCTGATCATGGTGTTCGGTGCGGTGATGCCGGCCTTCGTCGGCCTGGCCAACTGGATGATCCCGCTGATGATCGGCGCGCCGGACATGGCCCTGCCGCGCATGAACAACTTCAGCTTCTGGCTGCTGCCGGCAGCGTTCCTGCTGCTGGTATCGACCCTGTTCAGCCCCGGCGGCGGGCCGAATTTCGGCTGGACCTTCTATGCCCCGCTGTCGACCACCTACGCACCGGCCAGCGTGACCTTCTTCATCTTCGCCATCCACCTGATGGGCATCAGCTCGATCATGGGCGCGATCAACGTGATCGCCACCATCCTCAACCTGCGCGCCCCCGGCATGACCCTGATGAAGATGCCGCTGTTCGTCTGGACCTGGCTGATCACCGCGTTCCTGCTGATCGCGGTGATGCCGGTGCTGGCCGGGGTGGTGACCATGATGCTGATGGACATCCATTTCGGCACCAGCTTCTTCAGCGCCGCCGGTGGTGGCGACCCGGTACTGTTCCAGCACGTGTTCTGGTTCTTCGGTCACCCCGAGGTGTACATCATGATCCTGCCGGCGTTCGGCGCGGTCAGCTCGATCATCCCGGCGTTCTCGCGCAAGCCGCTGTTCGGCTACACCTCGATGGTCTACGCCACCGGGGCCATCGCCTTCCTGTCGTTCATCGTGTGGGCGCACCACATGTTCGTGGTCGGCATCCCGGTGGTGGGCGAGCTGTTCTTCATGTACGCCACCATGCTCATCGCGGTGCCCACCGGGGTGAAGGTGTTCAACTGGGTGAGCACCATGTGGGAAGGTTCGCTGACCTTCGAGACGCCGATGCTGTTCGCCATCGCCTTCGTCATCCTGTTCACCATCGGCGGCTTCTCGGGGTTGATGCTGGCCATCGCCCCGGCCGACTTCCAGTACCACGACACCTACTTCGTGGTGGCGCACTTCCACTACGTGCTGGTGCCGGGGGCGATCTTCGGCATCTTCGCCTCCGCCTACTACTGGCTGCCCAAGTGGACCGGGCACATGTACGACGAAACCCTCGGCAAGCTGCACTTCTGGCTGTCGTTCATCGGCATGAACATGGCGTTCTTCCCGATGCACTTCGTTGGCCTGGCGGGCATGCCGCGCCGGGTGCCGGACTACAACCTGCAGTTCGCCGACTTCAACATGGTGTCGTCGATCGGCGCGTTCACCTTCGGCGTCACGCAGATCTTCTTCCTGTTCATCGTGATCAAGTGCATCCGTGGCGGCAAGCCGGCCCCGGCCAAGCCATGGGATGGCGCCGAAGGGCTGGAATGGTCGGTGCCCTCGCCCGCGCCCTACCACACCTTCCAGACCCCGCCGGAAGTGAAATGAGGGTGCTGCCATGAACGAGCGCACGTCGCTGCGACGACTGGTGACGCGGCTGATGCTGCTGACCGTGGTGATGTTCGCCTTCGGCTTTGCCCTGGTGCCGATCTACGACGTGATGTGCAAGGCCTTCGGCATCAACGGCAAGACCGGCGGGCAGTATGCAGGCAGCCAGGTCAGCGACCCGACGCGCTCGGTGAAGGTGCAGTTCCTGTCGACCAATGCCAGCGACATGGTCTGGGACTTCTACTCCACCGCCGACCAGATCGACGTCAACCCGGGCGCGGTAAACCAGATGATCTTCGTGGCGCGCAACCCCACCGACAAGCCGATGACCGCCCAGGCCATCCCCAGCATCAGCCCGGCGGAGGCGGCCGCATACTTTCACAAGACCGAATGCTTCTGCTTCAGCCAGCAGGTGCTGCAGCCGGGTGAGCGCATCGAGATGCCGGTGCGCTTCATCGTCGACCGCGACCTGCCCAAGGATGTGAAACACCTGACGCTTGCCTACACGCTGTTCGATATCACCGCTCGCCAGCCGCCGGTGGCCCACGTGGCCACCCAGACCGTACAGAGCGCCCGATAAGGAGAACGATCCATGGCTGCTCATCAGCACTACTACGTACCGGCGCAGAGCAAGTGGCCGATCATCGCCACCCTCGGCATGCTGATCACGGTGTTCGGCCTGGGCACCTGGTTCAACGACATGAAGGCCGGCCACGAGGACTCCCATGGCCCGCTGATCTTCTTTGTCGGCGCACTGTGCCTGGCCTACATGCTGTTCGGCTGGTTCGGCGCGGTGATCAAGGAAAGCCGCGCCGGGCTCTACAGCCCGCAGCTGGACCGCTCGTTCCGCTGGGGCATGTCGTGGTTTATCTTTTCGGAGGTGATGTTCTTCGTGGCCTTCTTCGGTGCGCTGTTCTACGTGCGCCACCTGGCCGGCCCGGCGCTGGGTGGGGAAGGTGCCAAGGGCGTGGCGCACATGCTGTGGCCGAACTTCCAGTTCGCCTGGCCGCTGCTGCATACCCCCGACCCCAAGCTGTTCCCGCCGCCCAGCGATGTGATCGACCCGTGGCACCTGCCGCTGATCAACACCATTCTGCTGGTCAGCTCCAGCGTGACCATCACCATCGCCCACCATGCCCTGCGCAAGGATCACCGCGGTGCGCTGAAATTCTGGCTGGCACTGACCATCGTGCTGGGCGTGGCGTTTCTCATCCTGCAGGCCTACGAGTACCACGAGGCCTACACCGAACTGGGCCTGACCCTGCATTCGGGGATCTACGGCGCCACCTTCTTCATGCTCACCGGGTTCCACGGGGCCCACGTGACCATGGGCACGATCATCCTGTTCGTGATGCTGATGCGCATCCTGCGCGGGCATTTCAGCGCCGACAAGCACTTCGGCTTCGAGGCGGCCAGCTGGTACTGGCACTTCGTGGATGTGGTGTGGGTGGGGTTGTTCATCTTCGTGTATGTGCTGTAGCCGCGCCTAGAACGGCGCGTGGGACACCAGTTGGCCGCTGTAGAAACCCCAGGCGACCAGCGCCAGGGTGATGGCGGCCAGGCTGACACGGATTTTCAGGGCGGTGAGCAGGCGGGTCGAGTTGTCATCGTCCTTGACCAGAAAGAACAGGCCGCTGAACAGGCTGATCACGGTCGCCAGCAGCATCAGGACAATCGCGGCTTTGAGCATGGCGGTACTCCGGGGGATGCGATGACTACAACAAGTATAGCGACAGCCGTTGTGGGGCCCCGATGAGGCCGTTCCGCCCCGGCCGGGTGCCGACCCTGGTGGTGATGTTGCTGCTGCCGGGGCTGATTGCGCTGGGCTGCTGGCAGTTGGGGCGCGCCGCCGAAAAGCGCGAGTTGCTGACCACCTATGCAGAGCGCCGGGTGGCAGCGCCCCTGGCCAGCGAGCAGTTGGCGCAGGCGAGCGACCCGGCCTATCGCCGGGTGCACCTGTATGGCCGTTTCGACCGCACCCACAGTGTGCTGCTCGACAACCGCCTGCGCGACGGCCAGGCCGGGGTCGAGCTGCTGCAACCCTTTCACGACCAGGCCAGCGGCCTGTGGCTGCTGGTCAATCGCGGCTGGCTGCCCTGGCCCGACCGGCGTGTGGCGGTGCAGTTCAGCACCCCCGAGACACCGCTTGCCCTGCAGGCCTGGGTATATGTGGCGCCGGGCAGCACCTTCCAGTTGCACGCCGACCCGCAAGGGGGCCGCTGGCCGCACCTGCTCACGGCGGTGGATGCCGCGCAGCTGTGGCCGCAGCTGGGCCGCGAGGGCTTTGCCCATGAACTGCGCCTGGAACCGGGCCCGGCCAGCTACCGGCTGGACTGGCCGGTGGTGGCGATGGGCCCCGAGAAGCACCTGGGCTACGCCGTGCAATGGTTTGCCCTGGCCGCGGCGCTGGTTGCGCTGTACCTCTATTTCGGCTGGCACAACGACAAGGAGAACCACCATGGGCGCCGTCATGCATCCATCCGGCACGTCTGAAGTGCCGCGCCGTCGTTGGCGCGGGCGGTTGCAGCTGATTCTGATCCTGCTGGTGGTGGTGGGGCCGATGATGCTCGCCACCGGCATGTACAAGCTGCAGTTCTGGGTGCCGGAAAGCCGCAGCTACCACGGCGAACTGATCGGCAACGGCCAGGGCCGCGCCGAGCTGGGGGTCTCGACCGACGAGGCGCGCTGGCAACTGCTGGTCAGCACCCCTGGTGACTGTGACGCAGACTGCCAGCAACTTGTGTACCTGGCGCGCCAGGTACAGATCGGCCTTGGCCGCGACGCCGCCCGTGCCAGCCACGCGCTGGCCGCCGGGCAACCGCTGAGCGAGGCGTATCAGGCCAGGCTTGCGCGCGAGTACCCGCAACTGCAGCGCTATGCGCTGGAGCTGGCGCAGTACAGCAGGGCCGCCGGGAGCCTGAAGGGCGCGCAGCTGTGGATCGTCGACCCCCACGGCAACCTGGTGTTGCGCTACGACGCACGGGTCAAGGGCAAGGACCTGCTCAACGACCTGCGCCATCTGCTCAAGCTGTCCAACATCGGCTAGGAGGCACGCACCATGGCCAGACCCGGATACCGCCTCGCCGTGTTCGCCACCTTCCTCGCGCTGGTGGTGGTGCTGCTGGGGGCCTATACCCGCCTGACCCACGCCGGCCTGGGCTGCCCCGACTGGCCGGGCTGCTACGGCTTCATCAGCGTGCCCAAGACCGAGGCGCAACTGGCACATGCCGAACGCCACTACCCGGACACGCCGGTCGAGGCCCACAAGGGCCGCAACGAGATGGTGCACCGTTATTTTGCCGGCACCCTGGCGCTGGTGATCGCCATGCTGGCGGTGCAGGCGCTGCGTCGGCATGGGCACAACGGCCAGCCGTACCGCCTGCCGCTGCTGCTGTTGGCGGTGGTGTTCTTCCAGGCCGCGTTCGGCATGTGGACGGTCACCCTCAAGCTGTGGCCGCAGGTGGTCACGGCGCACTTGCTGGGCGGCTTTGCCACCCTGAGCCTGCTGTTTCTGCTGAGCCTGCGCCTGTCGCGCGCGTTCATGCCCCTGCCCGGCCTGCCGCTGCGGCTAAGGCGCCTGGCGGCACTGGCGTTGCTGCTGGTGATCGGGCAAGTCGCCCTGGGCGGCTGGGTGAGCGCCAACTATGCCGCGGTGGCCTGCGTCGACCTGCCGACCTGTCACGGCCAGTGGTGGCCCGAGGCGGATTTTGCCAACGGCTTTCACCTCACCCAGCACATCGGCCCCAACTACCTGGGCGGACAGCTCGACAGCGAGGCGCGCACCGCCATCCATATCACCCACCGCCTGGGGGCGCTGCTGGTCACGCTGGTGTTGCTGACCCTGGCCTGGCAGCTGCACGCTATCGGCCTGCGGCGCCTGGCCAGGCTGGTGCTGCTGGCGCTGGCGGTGCAGGTGGGGCTGGGCATCAGCAATGTGGCATTCGGGCTGCCGCTGGCGGTGGCGGTGGCGCACAACGCCGGTGGCGCGGCGCTGCTGCTGACGCTGGTGCTGGTCAACTACCGCACGCGCCTGGCTACGCAGCCCAAGGCGCGCAGGGTCAGCCAGGGCTGGCGCCTGACGCCGCTGCGCCCGGTGGGCGTGATGCATTATCTGAGAGAGAACCCATGGCAACGCTTCTGAACCCCGCGCGCCAGCAGGCGCTGTGGCGCGACTACCTGGAGCTGACCAAGCCCAAGGTGGTGGTGCTGATGCTCATCACCTCGCTGGTGGGGATGTTCCTGGCCACCCGCGCGGGCGTGCCATGGACGGTGCTGGTGTTCGGCAACCTGGGCATCGGCCTGTGTGCGGGCGCAGCGGCGGCGGTCAACCATGTGGTGGACCGGCGCATCGACGCACTGATGGCGCGCACCCACAAGCGGCCGCTGGCCGAGGGGCGCGTCGCACCGCTGGCGGCGCTGGCGTTCGCCTTGCTGCTGGCGGTGCTGGGCATGGTGCTGCTGCTGAGCTTCACCAACGCACTGACCGCCTGGCTGACCCTGGCCTCGCTGCTGGGCTATGCGGTGCTCTACACCGGCTTTCTCAAGCGGGCCACGCCGCAGAACATCGTGATCGGCGGGCTGGCCGGGGCGGCGCCGCCGCTGCTGGGCTGGGTGGCGGTGACCGGGCATGTGGGCGCCGAGCCCCTGTTGCTGGTGCTGATCATTTTCGCCTGGACCCCGCCGCACTTCTGGGCCCTGGCCATCCATCGCAAGGAGGAGTACGCCAAGGCCGATATCCCGATGCTGCCGGTGACCCACGGCGAGCACTACACCAAGCTGCACATTCTGCTGTACACCGCCGCCCTGCTGGCGGTGAGCCTGTTGCCTTACGTGATCCACATGAGCGGGCCGCTGTACCTGGCTTGCGCCGTGGTGCTGGGCGGGCGCTTCCTGCACTGGGCCTGGGTGTTGTACCGTGGCAGTCGGCCGCACGCGGCGATCAGGACCTTCAAGTACTCTATCGCGTACCTGTTCCTGCTGTTCATCGCGCTGCTTGTTGACCATTACCTACTGTTGAACCTATGACTCGAACCCAGAAAACCGTTTTCATCCTCGTTGCCCTGGTCGCACTGATTCTCGGGCTTACCATCAACAAGGTGCTGAGCAATCGCAGCCAGGGCGACCCCACGGCGCTGATCGATGCCGGGATCATCCTGCTGCCGAAGAGCCGCCAGGTGCCGGCGCTGCAGATGACCGACGAGAACGGCCAGCCGGTGGTGCTGGACCAGCTCAAGGGCAAGTGGTCGCTGCTGTTCTTCGGCTACACCTTCTGCCCGGACATCTGCCCGACCACGCTGGCGCAACTGCGGCAGGTCAAGAGCGAGCTGCCCAAGGAGGCGGTGGACCGTCTGCAGGTGGTGCTGGTGAGCGTCGACCCGAACCGGGATACACCGGCGCAGTTGAAGACGTACCTGGGCTACTTCGACAAGGATTTTCGCGGGGTGACGGGGTCGCTGGAGGATACGCAGAAGCTGGCCAATGCGGTGAGCATCCCGTTCATTCCGGCCGATACCAGCAAGCCGAACTACACGGTCGATCACAGTGGCAACCTGGCGCTGCTCGGGCCGGATGGTACCCAGCGCGGGTTCATTCGGGCGCCGTTCAACAACCAGAAGCTGGTGGCGCAGTTGCCGGGGCTGGTCAAGCGCGACTGAAAGCTTCGCGGGTCAAGCCCGCTCCCACAGGTACAACCCTGGTTTCAAGGGCGGTGGAGAACTTGTGGGAGCGGGCTTGACCCGCGATGGGCTGCGTAGCAGCCCTTGGCATTTCTGAATCAGAACGCTGGCTTGACCGCGCCCTTGTACTTCTCTTCGATGAACTTCTTCACTTCAGGCGTGTGCAGTGCTGCTACCAGCTTCTTCACCGCGTCCGAATCCTTGTTGTCCTCGCGGGTCACCAGGATGTTCACATAAGGCGAATCGCTGCCTTCGATGACCAGGGCGTCCTTTTCAGGGTTGAGCTTGGCTTCCAGCGCATAGTTGGTGTTGATCAGCGCCAGGTCGACCTGGGTCAGTACGCGCGGAATGGTGGCAGCTTCCAGCTCACGGAATTTCAGGCCCTTGTCGTTACCGGTGATGTCCTTCACGGTCGACAGGATGTTGGTGTTGTCCTTGAGCTTGATCACGCCAGCCTTGTCCAGCAGCAGCAAGGCACGGCCGCCGTTGGTGGCGTCGTTGGGGATGACCACGGTGGCGCCCGATGGCAGTTCGTCGAGCTTCTTGAGCTTGTTCGAATAGGCGCCCAGCGGCTCCAGGTGCACGCCGGCAACGCTGACCAGGTGAGTGCCCTTGGCCTTGTTGAACTCGTCCAGGTACGGCTGGTGCTGGAAGAAGTTGGCATCCAGGCGCTTCTCGGCCACCTGCACGTTGGGCTGGACGTAGTCGGTGAACACCTTCACCTTCAGGTCCACGCCTTCCTTGGCCAGCGCCGGTTTGACGAACTCGAGGATCTCGGCGTGCGGTACCGGGGTGGCGGCAACGGTCAGGGTCTCGGCCGCGTGGGCAGAGAAGGCCGCGACGGCGGCAACAGCAGCAAGCAGTCTTTTCATCTAATCGCTCCTTGTGAGGGCCGTTCCGGCCCCCGGCGCGTCGGCGTGGCCGACCCTTGGTTACTTACGGGAAAAATGCACAACCAGTTTGTCGCCGACACTCTGCAGAACTTGAACCAGCACCAGCAGCAGTACCACGGTGACTACCATCACGTCGGTCTGGAAGCGCTGGTAGCCGAAGCGGATGGCCAGGTCACCCAGCCCGCCGGCACCCACCACACCCGCCATCGCGGTGTACGACACCAGGGTGATGGCCGTCACGGTGATGGCTGCGAAGATGCCCGGCCGCGCTTCGGGCAGCAGGGCGTTCATGATGATCTGGCGCGTGGTGGCCCCCATCGACTGGGTGGCCTCGATGATGCCGCGGTCGACCTCGCGCAGGGCGGTTTCCACCAGTCGCGCGAAGAACGGCGTGGCACCGACCACCAGTGGCGGGATGGCCCCGGCCACGCCCAGCGAGGTGCCGGTGATGAGCACGGTGAACGGGATCATCACGATCAGCAGGATGATGAACGGCAGCGAACGCAGCACGTTGACCACCAGCGACAGCAGCGCATACACACGCTTTTCTTCGAACAGCTGGCGCGGGCCGCACAGAAACAGCAGCACGCCCAGTGGCAGGCCAAGCAGTACGGTGAACAGCAGCGAGCCGAACAGCATGATCATGGTATCGATCGTGGCCAGCCAGATTTCGGCCCAGTCGATGTTGGCAAAGAAACTCAGGGCGTCCATCAGCGCAGTACCTCCATATGAACATCTGCCGCAATGAAGCGGGCAAATGCCGCCTCGATGTCGCCACCGGTGATGGCCAGGGTCAGTTGACCGTAGGGGGTGTCCTTGATGCGGTCGATACGCCCGGCGAGGATGCTGTAGTCCACCCCGGTTTCACGGGCCACGGTGCCCAGCAGCGGCGCATAGGTGGCGTCGCCCTGGAAGGTCAGGCGCACGATGCGCCCCGGTACATGGGCAAAATCGTCGCGCTGTTCGCTTTCGTCGACCTGCTCGTCTTCCTGCACGAAACGCTTGGTGGTCGGGTGCTTGGGGTGCAGGAACACCTGCGCCACCGGGCCCTGTTCGACGATCTGCCCGGCGTCCATCACTGCCACCTGGTCGCACACGCGGCGGATCACGTCCATCTCGTGGGTGATGAGCACGATGGTCAGCTTCAGCTCGCGGTTGATCTCGGCCAGCAATTGCAGCACCGAGGCGGTGGTTTGCGGGTCCAGGGCGCTGGTGGCTTCGTCGCACAGCAGGATCTTGGGCTTGGTGGCCAGGGCGCGGGCGATGCCGACGCGCTGCTTCTGGCCGCCGGACAGCTGTGCCGGGTATTTCCTGGCATGCTCGCTCAGCCCTACGCGGGCCAGCAGCTCGCCGACGCGCTGGTCGATCTCGGCGCGCGACATGCGCCCGGCCAGGGTCAGCGGCAGCGCCACGTTGTCGGCCACGGTCTTGGAGGCCAGCAGGTTGAAGTGCTGGAAGATCATCCCGACCTGCTGGCGAAAGCGGCGCAGGTCGTTGGCGTTGAACGCCGTGACGTCTTCGCCGTCGACGATGATCTTGCCGCCGCTGGGGGCCTCGAGGCGGTTGATCAGGCGCAGCAGGGTACTTTTGCCGGCACCGGAATGGCCGATCAGACCGAACACCTGGCCGTCTTCGACGCGCAGGCTGGTCGGGTGCAGTGCGGGGATGTCCCTACCGGCGACGCGGTAGGTTTTATGGACTTGTTGAAACTCGATCACGTAGCGAACCTTGTGGGGCGCATGAAATAGGGTCAGCTGTTAGCCGGGGGGCGCATTTTAGCCTGTTCGTATATAGGTTCTTAGCATTTATTTCGTGTTTGACCAACGCTTGAGGAATAACGCGATCAGTGGTTGCTCGCTGGTCATTCGAAAGGAACGCCCGGCACTCCTGTCAGTCACTACCTGAAGAGCCCCATCCAGGGGCCCCGCGTACGATGATGAGGAGTTGCAGACCCATGCCCAGCAAGAAGAATGCGCCCCAGGAAAGTCAACTCGCCGGCGCCCAGACGCCCGACAAGGCCAACACCAACGCCAAGCTGCAGAGCCTGGAGCCGTTTCGCAGCGATGCCACCGGCCAGGCGCTGCGCACCAACCAGGGGGTCAAGGTTGCCGACAACCAGAACACCCTCAAGGCCGGTGACCGCGGCCCCTCGCTGCTTGAAGACTTCATCATGCGCGAGAAGATCACGCATTTCGACCATGAGCGCATTCCCGAGCGCATCGTGCATGCCCGCGGCACCGGCGCGCATGGCTACTTCCAGGCTTACGAGTCGCATGCCGCACTGACCAAGGCCGGCTTCTTGCAGGACCCGGACAAGATCACCCCGGTGTTCGTGCGCTTCTCCACCGTGCAGGGGCCGCGTGGCTCGGGTGACACGGTGCGCGACGTGCGCGGCTTTGCCGTCAAGTTCTTTACCGATGAGGGCAACTTCGACCTGGTTGGCAACAACATGCCGGTGTTCTTCATTCAGGACGCAATCAAGTTTCCCGACTTCGTGCATGCGGTCAAACCCGAACCGCACAACGAGATCCCCACCGGCGGTTCGGCCCACGACACCTTCTGGGACTTCGTCTCGCTGGTGCCCGAGTCGGCGCACATGGTGATCTGGGCGATGTCCGACCGCGCGATACCGAAAAGCCTGCGCACCATGCAGGGCTTTGGCGTGCACACCTTCCGCCTGATCAACGCCGAAGGCGTGGCCAGTTTCGTCAAGTTCCACTGGAAGCCCAAGCAGGGTGTGCATTCGCTGTTGTGGGACGAGGCGCAGAAGCTGGCGGGCAAGGACACTGACTATCACCGCCGCGACCTGTGGGAAGCGATCGAGACCGGCAACTACCCGGAATGGGAACTGGGCGTGCAGATCGTGCCCGAGGCCGACGAGCATAAGTTCGAGTTCGACCTGCTCGACCCGACCAAGATCATCCCCGAAGAGCTGGTACCGGTGACGCCGCTTGGCAAGATGGTGCTCAACCGCAACCCGGACAACTTCTTTGCCGAAATCGAGCAGGTGGCGTTCTGCCCCGGTCATATCGTGCCGGGCATCGACTTTTCCAACGACCCGCTGCTGCAGGGCCGGCTGTTCTCCTACACCGACACGCAGATCAGCCGCCTGGGTGGCCCGAACTTCCACGAGATCCCGATCAACCGGCCCGTGGCACCCAACCACAACGGCCAGCGCGATGCCCAGCACCGTACCACCGTGCACAAGGGCCGGGCTTCCTACGAGCCCAACTCCATCGATGGCGGCTGGCCGAAGGAAACCCCGCCGGCGGCGCAGGATGGCGGCTTCGAGACCTACCCCGAGCGCATCGAGGCGCACAAGGTGCGCCAGCGCAGCCCCTCGTTCGGCGATCACTTCTCCCAGGCGCGGCTGTTCTTCCAGAGCATGAGCCCGACCGAGCAGGAGCACATCATCAGTGCCTACAGCTTCGAGCTGGGCAAGGTGGAGCGCGAGCATATCCGTGCCCGCGAGGTGAACGAGATTCTTGCCAACATCGACCTCAAGCTGGCGGCGCGGGTAGCGCAGAACCTTGGCCTGCCGGCGCCCAAGGCCGGCACCGTGGACGTCAAGCCACAGTCGCTCAAGGCTTCGCCGGCGCTGAGCCAGATGAACCTGCTGGGAGAAGGCATCAAGGGGCGCAAGGTGGCGATTCTGGTGGCCGATGGCGTGGATGCCACGCTGGTGGACCCGCTGGTGAAGGCGTTGCAGGCCGAGAGCGCCCAGGGCGTGCTGCTGGGGCCGACCTCGGCGCCGGTGAAGACCGCTGCCGGCAAGACCCTGGCGGTGGATGCCTCGATGGAAGGCATGCCGTCGGTGGTGTTCGATGCGGTATGGATCGCCGGTGGCAAGGCCAGCCTGCAGGCCCTGAGCGGCGATGGCGTGGCGCTGCACTTCGTGCTGGAGGCCTACAAGCACCTCAAGCCGCTGGGTACCGACAGCGATGCCAAGGCCGTGCTCGACAAGCTGGGCCTCAAGGCGGATGAAGGCATGGTGGTGGGCAGCGATCAGAAGGCCTACAAGGCGTTGATCGCGGCGATTGCCAAGCACCGGGTGTGGTCGCGGGAAGCGGCCGCCAAGGCCATTCCGGCGTAGTCAAAAAGGCCGGCTCCTGCAGGAGCCGGCCTTGCCGGCGAAGAAGGCACCGCCGACATCACTCGGCGCGCCGCGGCGTAAGCACCACCTGCGCCGGCTGGTTGCGATGAATCTCGTGGGCCTGCTGCAAGGCGAAGCTCGCATCGCGCTTGCTTACCCGCTTGGCCAGCAAGGTCTGTAGCCACGGCGCGTCATCACGGCGCGGCACCTGGAACACCACGTCACACTGGTAATTCACTACATCGGTGGCGATGTCATCCAGTTGTCGGCGAAGTTCTTCTATTTTCGTGATTTTCAACGCCACTACGGTGCTCGGCGCCGTGGGGTCGATGACTTTTGCCGGCGGCTTGGCTTCCGCCGCCTTGAGCGCGGCCTCGGCCTTGTCCAGCTCGGCCTTGCGCGCCTGGGTGATGGCACCATTCACGCCGCCGGTCAGCGCCGGGGCCTTGGGCATCAGCGCACGGGCACGTGCCAGCGCGGTGGCTGCGGCATTCACATCGCCCTTCTGCAGCACGATCTGGCTGCGTTGCAGGTAGGCTTCGGCCAGCTGGCGCTGCATGGGTTCGAGGCGTGCATCGTCCGGCGACTGGGCCTGCAAGGTGGCCAGCTGGTCTTCGGCGGTGGCCAGCTCGCTGCTGGCGATGTTCTGCTCCAGCAGCTGCCAGGCATCGGGCTGCGCGGGCGGCGGCGGGTCGACCGGCGCGCTGGAACAGGCGGCCAGCAACACGGAAAACGCGGCAAGGAGCAGATAACGGGAGGCGAACGGCTTCATTCCTGCGACTCTCTATTTGCGCAAAAAGCGAGCAAGTCTACACCCAGCGCGCTGGCGCGAAAATAACTCTTCAGGATGTAGCGGCGATTAAAATGTCGCAGGGCGCGACCCTGTCGGCCGCACCCTGCCCATGGGGCTGCGCGCTCAGCGCCGGGGCAGCGCCAGGCTCACCAAGAATAGCACTGCCGCACACACCACGATGGATGGGCCGGCCGGGGTGTCCTTGAACCACGACAGGGCCAGCCCGCCACACACCGCCACTACGCCGATCAGGCTGGCGCCCAGGGCCATCTGTTCCGGCGAGCGCGCATGCCGCTGTGCGGCTGCGGCGGGGATGATCAGCAGCGAGGTGATCAGCAGCACGCCGACGATCTTCATCGCCACCGCGATCACCACCGCAATCAGCAGCATCAACGCCAGGCGCAGCGCAGCCACCGGCAGGCCTTCGACCCGGGCCAGTTCCTCGTGCACGGTCACCGCCAGCAGCGGGCGCCACAGCGCCACGATCAGCAACAGGACCAGCGCACTGCCGCCCAGGATCCACGCCAGGTCGCCCGGGCTGATCGCCAGCAGGTCGCCGAACAGGTAGGCCATCAGGTCGATGCGCACATCGTGCATGAAGCTCAGCACCACCAGGCCCAGCGACAGCGTGCTCGGCGCGAGAATCCCCAGCAGGGTGTCGGAGGCCAGCGGCTGGCGCTGCTGCAGGGTCACCAGCAACAGCGCCAGCAACAGGCAGCCGACGGTCACCGCCAGCGTCGGGCTGACGTCCAGCACGAAGCCCAGGGCCACGCCCAGCAGCGCCGCGTGGGACAGCGTGTCGCCGAAATACGCCATGCGCCGCCACACCACGAACGAGCCCAGCGGGCCCGCCACCAGCGCCAGGGCCAGGCCTGCAAGCAGGGCATACAACAGAAAATCAGCCATGCTTGCAGTGGTCTCCGTGCACATGCCCGCCAGGGGCCGGGGTGACCACCGACCCGTGCAGGTCGTGGGCGTGGTCGTGATGATGGTGGTAGATCGCCAGGCTTGGCGCGTTGTTGCCGAACAGCTCGACGAAGGCCGGGTCGCCGCTGACCTGCTCCGGGTGGCCCGAGCAGCACACGTGGCGGTTGAGGCACACCACCTGATCGGTGGTGCTCATCACCAGGTGCAGGTCGTGGGAGACCATCAGCACGCCGCAGCCGTAGCGGTCGCGCAGGCGCGTGATCAGGCTGTAGAGCTCGGCCTGACCGGCCACGTCGACGCCCTGTACCGGCTCGTCGAGCACCAGCAGTTCTGGCTTGCGCAGCAGCGCGCGGGCCAGCAGCACCCGCTGCATCTCGCCGCCGGACACGGTCTGGATGGGGCTGTCGATGACGTGTTCGGCGCCCACTTCGTTGAGGGCCGCCAGTGCTGTCTTGCGGTCCACGCCCGGCACCAGGCGCAGAAAGCGCAGTACCGACAGCGGCAAGGTGGCGTCCACCTGGATCTTCTGCGGCATGTAGCCGATGCGCAGTCGCGGCTTGCGCCATACGCTGCCGGTATGCGGCGCCAGCAGGCCGAGTACGGCGCGCACCAGGGTGGTCTTGCCGGCGCCGTTGGGGCCGATCAGGGTCACGATCTGCCCGGGCTCCACGCACAGGTCGATGCTGTCGAGCACGGCCTGGCCGCCGAAGGTGACGCCCACCTGCTCGAGGCGGATCAACGCGTTGCTCATCAGGCGCTCCGGCAGGTGCCGCACAGACCGACCACTTCGACGGTCTGGGTCTCGACACTGAAACCCACATCATTGGCGCTGGCCACGATGGCGTCGCTGATGGAGGCTTGCTCCAGTTCGATTGCCACGTGGCATTGGCGGCAGATCAGGAACTGGCCCTGGTGGGCATGCTCGGGGTGGCTGCAGCCCATGAAGGCATTGAGCGACGCAATGCGGTGCACCAGGCTGTTTTCCAGCAGGAAATCCAGTGCGCGGTACACGGTGGGCGGTGCGGCGCGGCGGCCGTCCTGCTCGCTGAGCACGGCAAGGATGTCGTAGGCGCCCAGCGGCTTGTGGCTTTGCCATACCAGCTCCAGCACGCGGCGGCGCAGGGCGGTCAGGCGCAGGCCCTGACGCGCGCACAGCGCATCGGCCTCGGCCAGCGCGCTGTGCACGCAGTGGGAGTGGTCGTGGGGACGGTTGGCCAGCGGGGTATTGGGCATGGGCAGCGACGGTTCTGTTGAGAGACGTTATTATGTTACCCGTTCCTGCCCCGATGAGTGCCTATCGTGTCCCGATTTTTTGCCCTTTTTGTCGCTTTTGTCACAAGCAGCCTGTTGATGACCCCGGCGCAGGCCGAGGTTCAGGTGCTGACCAGCATCAAGCCGCTGCAGCTGATCGCCGCAGCGGTGCAGGACGGTGTCGGTACGCCGGATGTGCTGCTGCCACCGGGCGCTTCGCCGCACCATTACGCCTTGCGCCCTTCCGATGTGCGCAAGGTGGGCCAGGTGGACTTGCTGTACTGGATCGGCCCGGACATGGAGGGTTTTTTGCCCCGTGTGCTGGGTAGCCGCAGCAAGCCGACGGTGGCGGTTCAGAGCCTGCCGGGCCTGACCTTGCGCCATTTCGGCGAGGACAGCCATTCCCACGCGCAAGACGCCGACGAGCACGACCATGACCACCGCCCAGGCAGCCTGGATGCGCACCTGTGGTTGTCGTCGGTGAACGCGCGGGTGATTGCGGCGAAGATGGCGGCGGACCTGGGCGCGGCCGATCCGCAGAACCAGGCGCGCTACACCGCCAACGCCAAGGCATTCGGCGAGCGCCTGGATGCCTTGGATGCGCGGCTCAAGGCGCGGGTGAGCGCTGTTGCGGGCAAGCCGTACTTTGTCTTTCATGAAGCCTTCGATTACTTCGAGGCGGCCTACGGGCTCAAGCACACCGGCGTGTTCAGCGTGGCGGCGGAGGTGCAGCCGGGCGCGCAGCACGTGGCCGCGATGCGCAAGCGCCTGCAGGAAGTGGGCAAGACCTGTGTATTCAGCGAGCCGCCGCTACGCCCGCGGCTGGCCGAGACGCTGACAGCGGGGTTGCCGGTGACGCTGGCCGAGCTGGATGCGCTGGGCGGCACGATGCCAGCGGATGCCAATGGCTATGAGCGGTTGCTGGAGAACCTGGGCAATGGGTTGGCGGGGTGCCTGGAAAAGCTCTGACCCACCGATCTGTAGGAGCCGGCCTTGCCGGCGAAGGGCTGCGCTGCAGCCCAACGGCTCCGCCGGCAAGGCCGGCTCCTACCTGGAGTGGCTCAGTTACAACGCGAACGGCAGGGCGATGTCCACCTGCTGACGCGCCGCCAGGCGCACCTCGAAATCCGCCGGGTCGTGAATCAGCACGTCCATCCCGGCAAACGACTCGGCCGCAATCAGCCGCGACAGCCAGAACCGCACGCAGGCCACCCGCAACATCACCGGCCACAGGTGTGCCTCGGCTGCGGTGAACGGGCGCAGCGCCGCATACGCACCCAGCAACGCCCGCGCCCGCGGCGGGTCGATCTGCCCGGCATCGTCGCAGCACCAGTCGTTCAGGGTGATCGCCAGGTCATACAGCATCGGCCCGGAGCACGCATTGTAGAAATCGATCAGCCCGGTCAGGTGGGTGCCTTCGAACAAGGCGTTGTCGCGGAACAGGTCGGCGTGCAGGTTGGCCCGCGGCAGCGCCATGATCTGGCCCTGGTGCGCGACGATCTCGTCCAGGCAGCCCTGCAGCAGCGCCTGTTGCGTCGGGTTCAGGCGCGGCATCAGTTCGGCGCCGGTCGCCAGCATCCAGTCCAGGCCACGGTCGGTCTTGCGCTCCAGCACCTTGTGCTGGGTCGCGGTGTGCAGGTGGCCGAGCAGTTCGCCCACCTGTACGCAATGCTGGTTGTTCGCCACCTTGATGTGCTTGCCCGGCAGGCGCGGCTGCAGCAGCGCCGGCTTGCCGGCCAGCTCGCGCAGGGCCACGCCGTCGCGGGTGCGCAGCGCATAGGGCACCGGCAGGTCGGCCTCGTGCAGCACGTCGAGCAGTTCGATGAAGAACGGCAGGTCCTGGATCGGCCCGCGTTCGACCAGTGTCAGCACGAACTCACCCTGTTCGAGGCTGACGAAGAAGTTGCTGTTCTCGGTGCCGGCGGCAATTCCCTGGAAGTCCCGCAGGCGACCCAGTCCATAGGGCGCCAGAAAGGTTTCCAGCTCGGGCCGGGTCAGTGGGGTGAAGACAGACATGGTCAAAAACTGCTCATTCGGGCACTTCCCACAGGAAGTGCCAGGTGGATGGTAGGGGCCCGCATTACCACTCGAAGATTTTCCAGGAAGGAATCAGCATGTCGGGTTGGTCGGAACGGATGAAGTTGCCTTCCGAGCCGTCTGCGCGCACCAGAAAGTAAGGCTTGCCCCCTTTGGGGGTGACCTTGATGGCATACAGGAAACCGTTCTGGCGGTATTCCTGGATGGTCTTGTCGCCTTCCGTGCGAATGGTTACATCCGGATCGGCCGAAGGCGCTTCATCCGCCGCATTGGCTACCAGTGGAGCGGCAGCCAACACACCGAGCAGCAACAGGCGATTTAGTCTACGCATGATAACCTTGTCCCTTTGTCGTCAATGTTCCGGACATTCTAGCGCCGGGCCCGTTGAAAAGGTTGATTCTGCTCATGAGCCAAGCTCCCCTCGTCCTGGTGGACGGTTCGTCCTACCTGTACCGCGCGTTCCACGCGCTGCCACCGCTGACCAACTCCAAGGGCATGCCCACCGGCGCGGTGAAGGGTGTGCTGAACATGCTCAGGAGCCTGCGCAAGCAGTACCCGGACAGCCCCTTCGCGGTGGTGTTCGACGCCAAGGGCGGCACCTTTCGCGACGAGATGTACGCCGAGTACAAGGCCAACCGGCCGAGCATGCCCGACGACATGCGTGTGCAGATCGAGCCGCTGCACGCCAGCGTCAAGGCGCTGGGCTTCCCGCTGCTGTGCGTGGAGGGGGTCGAGGCCGACGACGTGATCGGCACCCTGGCCCGCAGCAGCGCCGCGGCGACCCGCCCGGTGGTGATCTCCACCGGTGACAAGGACATGGCCCAGCTGGTGGATGCGCACATTACCCTGGTCAATACCATGTCGGGCTCGTCGATGGACATCGAGGGCGTGAAGGAGAAGTTCGGCGTCGCACCCGAGCAGATCATCGACCTGCTGGCGCTGATGGGCGACTCATCCGACAACATCCCCGGGGTCAAGGGCGTGGGCGAGAAGACCGCCGTCGGCCTGCTGGTGGGCGTCAATGGCGGTATCAAGGAGCTGTACGAGAATCTCGACCTGGTGCCGAGCCTGCCGATCCGCGGGGCCAAGACCCTGCCGGCCAAGCTGCTGGAGCACAAGGAGCTGGCGTTCCTGTCGTACCAGCTGGCCACGATCAAGGTCGACGTGCCGCTGGAGGTCGGGCTGGACGACCTGCACCTGGGCGAACCTGACCGCGAAACGCTGCTGCAGCTGTACACCGAACTCGAGTTCAAGGGCTGGATCGACGAAGTTCAGCGCGAGAACAAGCGCCTGGAGCTCGCCCCGCCCCCTGCCGCCACACCCGACGCCGAGGCGCCCCCGGTGGCCGTTGCCGAGCCGGTAGCCCCTGTCGAGGCCGCCTATGAAACCATTCTGGACAAGGCACGTTTCGACGTGTGGCTGCAAAAGCTCAAGGACGCCGAGCTGTTCGCATTCGATACCGAAACCACCGGGGTCGATGCACAGCAGGCCCAGCTGGTCGGCCTGTCGTTTGCGGTCAAGCCCCATGAGGCCGCCTACATCCCGCTGGCACACGACTACGAAGGCGCTCCGCAGCAGCTGGACCGCGAGCTGGTGCTGAACGCGCTCAAGCCGCTGCTGGAAGACCCGAACAAGGCCAAGGTCGGGCAGCACGCCAAGTACGACATCAACATCCTGGCCAACTGCGCGGGCATTACCGTGCGTGGGGTGGCCTTCGACACCATGCTCGAATCCTATGTGCTGAATTCCACGGCCACCCGCCACGACATGGACAGCCTGGCCAAGAAGTACCTGGACCACACCACCATCGGCTTCACCGACATTGCCGGCAAGGGTGCCAAGCAGCTGACCTTCAACCAGATCCACCTGGACAAGGCCGGCCCCTACGCCGCCGAAGATGCCGACATCACCCTGCGCCTGCACCACAAGCTGCACGCCGAGCTGGCGGCGCTGCCAAGCCTGGCCAGTGTGCTGAGCGATATCGAGATGCCGCTGGTGCCGGTGCTGGCGCGTATCGAGCGCGAGGGCGCGCTGGTGGATGCCGACCTGCTCAAGATCCAGAGCGGTGAGCTGGGCGACAAGATGGACGCGCTGGAGCGCGAAGCCATCGAGCTGGCGGGCGAGCCGTTCAACCTGGGTTCGCCCAGGCAGCTGGGCGCCATCCTTTATGACAAGTTCGGCCTGCCGGTACTGAAGAAGACCCCCAGGGGCCAGCCGTCGACGGCTGAAGAAGCCCTCGAGGCGCTGGCCGAGGAAGGTTTCCCGCTGCCCAAGGTGCTGATGCAGTACCGCTCCATGAGCAAGCTCAAGAGCACCTACACCGACCGCCTGCCCGAGCAGATCAACCCGCGTACCGGGCGTATCCACACTTCCTACCAGCAGGCGGTGGCTGCCACCGGCCGCCTGTCGTCTAGTGACCCGAACCTGCAGAACATCCCGGTGCGTACCGCCGAGGGCCGGCGCATTCGCCAGGCCTTCATCGCGGCGCCCGGCTACAAATTGCTGGCGGCGGACTACTCGCAGATCGAGCTGCGCATCATGGCCCACCTGGCCAAGGACGAAGGCCTACTCAGCGCCTTCCGCAACGGCCTGGACGTGCACACTGCCACCGCGGCCGAAGTGTTCAAGGTGGAGCTTGGCGACGTGACCTCCGACCAGCGGCGCAGCGCCAAGGCGATCAACTTCGGCCTGATCTACGGCATGGGTGCAAAGAAGCTGGGCAAGGACATCGGCGTCGACAGCAAGACGGCCAAGGCCTACATCGACGTGTACTTTGCCCGCTACCCGGGCGTGCGCGACTACATGGAGCGCACCCGCAAGCAGGCGGCCGACCAGGGCTACGTGGAAACGCTGTTCGGGCGGCGCCTGTACCTGCCGACCATTCACTCCAACCGTCCGCAGGAGCGCGCTGGCGCCGAGCGTACCGCGATCAACGCGCCGATGCAGGGCACCGCAGCTGACATCATCAAGCGCGCCATGGTCACGGTGGACAACTGGCTGGCGAGCACTGCGCTGGATGCCCGGGTGATCCTGCAGGTGCACGACGAACTGGTGCTGGAAGTGCGCGAGGACCTGGTGGAACAGGTGGCGCAGGAGATTCGCGTGCACATGAGCGGTGCCGCGCAGCTGGATGTACCTCTGGTGGTGGATGTGGGCGTGGGGGCGAACTGGGACGAGGCGCACTGAAAAGCGTGCTTGGCGCCTACCAAAAACAGAAATTTGCTGCGGCATAAGGTCGCGGCAATTTCTGCTTTTTCGGCCTATGGAAAATAGTTTCCCGCGCCGAGGAACTAAACCGGTGAACCACGACTCAGAGTAACTGAATGGCTGGTGAAGCCCTTCGATGCTCCTATGTTGTGTTAAGTGTTGGCAGATATCTGGACCCCGCCCTAGCGGTCCGGAACTTGAACCCCGAACTTCCCCCTCCCCATACGAAGTCCGGGGTTTTTTTTGCCCGGCATTTGCCGGGCAGCCCTTATTCTGCGGGCTTGTCCGGCAGTTGCAGCCAGCGAGCCAGTACCGTGTAGGCCTCTTCCAGCCCCTGGCGCTTGGGCGCCGAGAACAGCTGGATGGTCACGCTGTCGCCCCACCCCTTGCGGATTTCGGCCTGTACCTTGAGCAGCGTGCCCTTGGCCGCGCCGAAGGTCAGCTTGTCGGCCTTGGTCAGCAGGATGTGCATCGGCATGCCGCTGGCCACGGCCCAGTCGAGCATCATCTTGTCGAAGTCGGTCATGGGATGGCGCACGTCCATCATCAGGATCAGGCCCTTGAGGCTCTCCCGGCTGCCCAGGTAGGCCTCCAGGTGGCGCTGCCAGTGCTGCTTGAGCGGGATCGGCACCTTTGCATAACCGTAGCCCGGCAGGTCGACCAGACGCCGATCGTCGTCCAGACTGAAGAAATTCAACAGCTGGGTACGCCCCGGGGTTTTCGAGGTGCGCGCCAGGCTCGCGTGGGTCAGGGTGTTGAGGGCGCTGGACTTGCCGGCGTTGGAGCGGCCGGCAAAGGCCACTTCGAAACCTTCGTCGTCCGGGCACTGGTCGACTTTGGCGGCACTGAGGGCGAATTTGGCCTGCTGGCAGAGTCCGAGGATGGGGTTTTTGACTTGCATGGTATTTCCGATTGGGCGTTGCTCGAGGGGGTCTCGGCAAGCGGTGTCGTTTCCGTTTCAGGCACGGGAGTATATAATGCCCCAGTTTTTGTGTGCGCATTATCCCAGCGTAGGAGGATGTGCACGGGAGCTGCTTGACCAAGCTTGCGCAGTAGACGCAGTGCAGCCCCAACCCTGAAAGGGTCGTATTCGGCGCTCAGGCTACACAGGATCCCTACAGCGTGGAAGTCACGCCTGACATAAGGGACCGCAGAGGCTGTCGAAACAGCTCCCCAGGGTTTCAAGGCTATGCCGCCGCGTGGTTTGTGCATGGACTGCAGTAACGAGGACGATCAGACCACCCTGACCGGGTGAGTCAACAAGACAGGTTGCCTCGATACATAACTCTTTCACCCTTAGCCGTAGTTGGATTAGCTGATGAACAAACTATTCGTGAGTCTGCTGTTGACCTTAGGCATCACCGGGGCTGCCAACGCTGCCGGCAATATCGTTGGGGATGCTGCTGCCGGTCAGGCAAAAACCGCTGTATGTGGCGCGTGTCACAACCCCGACGGCAACAGCATGGCGCCGAATTTCCCGAAACTGGCCGGCCAGGGCGAGAAATACCTGGAGAAGCAACTGCACGACATCAAGTCGGGCAAACGTACCGTGCTGGAAATGACCGGCATGCTGGCCGCGTTCAACGATCAGGACCTGGCCGATATCGCGGCCTATTTCGCCAGCCAGAAAGGCAGCGTGGGCGCCGCCGACCCGGCGCTGGTCGAGCGTGGTCGCGCACTGTTCAACGGCGGTGATCTGGAAAAAGGCCTGCCGGCCTGCACCGGTTGCCACTCGCCCAACGGCGCAGGCATTGCCGCCGCCGGCTTCCCGCACCTGGGTGGTCAGCACGCAAGCTACGTGGCCAAGCAGCTGACGGACTTCCGTGAAGGCAATCGCACCAACGATGGCGATGCCACCACCATGCGCACCATCGCCAGCAAGCTGAGCAACAAGGACATCGACGCGTTGTCCAGCTACATCCAGGGCCTGCACTGAGCCCCGTTTTAACGCTGGGTTAATACAGCGGCGCAAAAATGAAAAGGGTGGCCCGGGCCACCCTTTTTTGTGCCCGCTGCCGTTACACTAACGAACTCGGGCCTGCCCCGGCCTGTCTGAACCCAGGTCGCGACGAGGCGACACATCACTGCTCAGGAGTAACGCATGCGTAATCTGATTCTCGGCGCCGCGCTGGTCGCCGCCAGCGCCTTCGGTATGACGGTCCAGGCCGCAGACCCTGTGATCGCCGGCAAGGAATATGTCGAGCTGAGCAACCCGGTACCGGTGTCCCAGCCTGGCAAGATCGAAGTGGTCGAGCTGTTCTGGTATGGCTGCCCGCATTGCTACAGCTTTGAACCGACGATCAACCCGTGGGTCGAAAAGCTGCCTGACGACGTGAACTTCAAGCGTATCCCCGCCATGTTCGGCGGCCCATGGGACGCCCACGGGCAGATGTTCCTGACCCTGGAAGCCATGGGCGTGGAGCACAAGGTGCATGCGGCCGTGTTCGATGCCATCCAGAACCAGCGCAAGCACCTGACCAAGCCTGAAGAGATGGCCGACTTCCTGGCCACCCAGGGTGTGGACAAGGACAAGTTCCTGGCCACCTTCAACTCGTTCGCCATCAAGGGACAGGTCAACCAGGCCAAGGAACTTGCCAAGCAGTACAACATTAAGGGCGTTCCGAGCATGGTCGTCAACGGCAAGTACACCTTCGACCTGGGCACCGCAGGTGGCCCGAACGGCGTACTGAACGTTGCTGACCAACTGATTGCCAAGGAACGCGCCGCCAAATAAGAGGCGAAACTATGCGCCGCTGGAAATCCGAGCGCCTCGTCGGCCTGCACGAACCGCAGGTCAACGAGCACCATATCGATGCAAGTGGTCTACCGTCCGACGGTCGCTTGCGTCTGCTCAGCTTCAATATCCAGGTAGGCATCAGCACCGAGCGTTACCGGCACTACCTGACCCGCAGCTGGCAGCACCTGCTGCCGCACATGGGGCGTGCCGGCAACCTGCAGAAGATCGGCAACCTGCTGGGCGACTTCGACCTGGTGGCCCTGCAGGAAGCCGACGGCGGCAGCCTGCGCTCGGGCTACGTCAACCAGGTTGAACACCTGGCGCAACTGGGTGCTTTCCCCTACTGGTACCAGCAGCTCAACCGCAACCTCGGGCGCCTGGGCCAGCACAGCAACGGCGTGCTCAGCCGCCTCAAGCCGCAACTGCTCGAAGACCACCCGCTGCCCGGCCCGGCCGGCCGCGGTGCGATCCTGGTGCGGTTCGGTGAAGGCGAGGATGCGCTGGTGGTGGTGATGATGCACCTGGCGCTTGGCGCGCGAACCCGTGCCCTGCAACTGGGCTACATCCGCGAGCTGATCGGCGGCTATCGTCACCAGGTGCTGATGGGCGACATGAACACCCATGCCACCGACCTGCTGCAGCACTCCCCGCTGCGCGACCTGGGCCTGATTGCGCCGCAGGTCGAAGCGACCTTCCCCAGCTGGCGACCACAGCGTTGCCTTGATCATATTCTGCTCAGCCCGAGCCTCACCCTGGAACGGGTCGAGGTGCTGTCCCAGCCGATTTCCGACCATCTCCCCGTGGCGGTCGAGATTCGTTTGCCTGATGCCCTGACTGTCGATACCCTTCCGGCCTTGCGTTAGTCCCCTTATCTGCGGACCTTGGCATGACCGACGAAGCTCAACGCTGGAAAGAAAAATACCTCAAGAGCATCGAGCAGCAGGAAAAGCTCGAACGCCGGTGGGACGCCCGTCTCGACCTGCTGCGCCGCGGCCTGGTGCGCAGCACCCTGGCGGCCGAAGGCAGTGACCGCGCGGTAGACCAGTGCATGAAGGAAATGCGCGAGGTCATCCGTACCGACAACATGGACGCCGCCCTGGCCGGGTTGATCCCGCGCCTGGAAAAGGCCGTGCTCGATTCCGAGCAGCGCCGTGAAACCCGGATCGCCCAGGTAGGCACCGCGCTCAACGCGCTGGTGGCCCAGTTGCAGAAGCTGCCGTTGCCCAGCGAGGTCAGCCGACCGCTGAAGAAATTTGCCAAGCAGCTGGATGCGCGGGCCAGCCAGTCACGCGAGATGCCGTTGCTGCTGAGCGAGCTCAGTGGCTTGCAGGGCAAGGCGCTGGCGGTGCTGGAGCACCCAGAAGAGGCGAGCAAGCCGGGGTTTCTGCAGCGCTTGTTTGGCGGGCGTGAAGAAGAGACGCAGGTCGCTCAACCCGAGGCGCAGGCCCTGGAGCCGGTGGCGCAAGCAGCGGTCGAACCTGTGCATGAGCAGCCTGCGCCGGCTGCGGCGGATGTGGATGAACTGCAGCCGTTGCCCGAGCCCCAAACCTTGGTCGACACAGAGGACGCCGAGGCTGCTGCGCAGCCCATCGCCGGCAATGCCGGCTCCTACACTGTAGGCGCCAGCCTTGCTGGCGAAGAGGCCCCAGCGCTCACACCGCCACCCACGCCTGCCCCGGTGCTGACCGAGCAAGCGGACGCTGTCGAAGTCGATGGTGCACCCGAACCCACCCCCGAAGAACTCCTCTACGCCCTCCCCGACGGAACCGAGCCTTCCTATAGCTCCGTCGCCACCCATATCGAGCAGACCCTGCTCGGTTTGCTCGACGACCTGACCCTGCCCGAACGCCACAAGCCCCAGGCCCTGGCGGTGCGTCAGCGCTTGGAGCACGGGCTGAACTGGTACGAGCTGCTGCCGGTGCTGGATGACCTGGCGGTACTGATGCTGGCCATCACCGACAGCGGCCAGCATGAATTCGAAGCCTACCTGCAACAGCTCAACGAGCGCCTCGAGACGTTCCAGAGCCACCTGCAGGAGGCCAGCGAAGGGCATGCCGACAACAGCTCCGTCGCCCGCGACCTCAATACCCAGCTGCGCGAACAGGTCGACGGCCTGCAAAGCAGCGTGCAGGGCGCTGCCGACCTCGACAGTCTCAAGCACATCCTCGAGAACCGCCTCGAGGGCCTGCTCGGCACCATGGACGAGCACCAGCATCAGCGTGACCTGCGCGAGCAGGAACTGGCCAGCCGCCTGCAAGGCCTGGCCGAGCGGGTCGCGAGCATGGAGCAGGAAGCCCTGGGCTACCGCGAGCACCTTGAAGAACAGCGCCAGAAGGCCCTGATCGACCCGCTCACCGGCTTGCCCAACCGCGCCGCCTGGGCCGAGCGCCTGGAGCAGGAAATGCTCGCCTGGCAGGAAAACGGCGGCCACCTGCTGATGGCCATGCTCGACCTCGACCACTTCAAGCGCATCAACGACAGCTACGGCCACCAGGCCGGCGACAAGGTGCTCAAGATCGTTGCCAACGAGCTGCGCAAGCGTCTGCGCAGCCGCGATTTCATCGCCCGCTTCGGCGGCGAGGAGTTCGTCCTGCTGGTGCCGCAGACCGCGCTGGGTAGCGGTATCGAGCTGGCCGAGACGCTGCGCGGCGCCATCGAAGCCTGCCCGTTCCACTTCAAGGGCGAACGGGTGACCATCACCCTGTCCATCGGCATCACCGCGTTCCGCTCCGGCGAGCGCAGCGACGCAGTGCTCAAGCGCGCCGACGAGGCGCTGTACCGCGCCAAGCACCTGGGTCGCAACCGCGTCGAACAGGGGTGAACGGGTTTGCGCAGGATACGTTATGCTATTGCATTACCGACTGCCCAGGCCCTGCCCCATTTCCATGAAAGCCTTCCTTACCGCGCTTGTGATGCTGACATTGGCCGGTTGCGCCACCGGCCTGAAGATCGACCGTAGCCACCCCTCGGTCAACCAGGACAACCGCATCCAGTTCGTGGTGCTGCATTACACCAATGCCAACCTCGAGCGCTCGCTGGCCCTGCTGACCCACGGTGAGGTCAGCAGCCATTACCTGATCGGCGACAACCCGGCAACCATCTATCAGCTGGTGGATGAAAGTCGTCGCGCCTGGCATGCCGGCGACAGCCAGTGGGAGGGCCGGACCTGGCTCAACTCCACTTCCATCGGCATCGAGATCGTCAACCCGGGCTTCACCGACACCCCCACCGGGCGCGTGTGGCACCCCTACAGCGAGGCGCAGATCCAGGCGCTGATCGTACTGCTCAAGGATATCGTGCAGCGCAACGGCATCCAGCCGCGACACATCATCGGCCACAGCGACATCGCGCCCCTGCGCAAGCTCGACCCGGGCCCGATGTTTCCCTGGAAACGCCTGGCCGACGCCGGCCTTGGCGTCTGGCCCAACGCTCAGGCGGTGGCGCAGCAGCGCGCGCGCTTTGACGTCAACCCGCCAAGCATCACCTGGTACCAGCAGCAACTGGCGCGCTTTGGCTACGCCATCGAGCAGACCGGCGAGCTGGACGTGAGCACCCGGCATGTACTGGCAGCGTTCCAGATGCGCTTTCGGCCACAGCTGTTCGACGGCCAGCCGGATGCCCAGACTGCCGCGATTCTGCAGGTGCTGAACAGCCAGCGCTGAGCGGTACCGCCCAACGGGCAGGCTGATTCGTCCGGCAGTTGCTATACCTCATGGTATTCAACGGGATGATTCTTGATGTCGCCTGCCCTTGCCACGTTGCGTCGCCTCCTCTATCGACCCTGGCTGCTGGCCACGCTTGCGGCCACGGCGAGTGCAACCCTGTTGCTGCTGGCCAGCCTCGGCGTGGCCATGCACCAGGTGCAGCAGCGCGAAAGCGCGCAGATGAACGCCAAGGGCGAGCGCTTTCTCGAACGCCTGGAGCAGATCTTCGGCCAACTGCGCGAAAGCGTCGACGCCCTTCAGGCACAGCCCCTGCGCGGGTGCAGCAGTGCGATGCAGGCAGCCTTGCAGCAGGTGACCTTCGACAACCGCTTCGTGTTCGAGGCCACTTACCTCGACGGCACGCAGTCGTGCTCCAACCGGCTGGGCAGCAGCAACTTCGACCCGCTGCGGGCACCGGACATCCAGGGCCCCACCTACAGCTACTGGCTCAATACCACCACCGAACCCGACGACAACCGCGCCGCACTGGTGCTGGGGCGTGGGCACTTTCGCGTGTCGACGTCGCGCGGGCACCTGACCGACGTGGTCGACCTGCCGCCCGGTGGCAGCCTGCTGGTGGTGCTCGACCACGGCGCGCGTGCCGTGCCGGTACTGGGCCCGGAGCAGCCGTGGCCGCCCGGCGACCAGTGGCCGCCACCGCCCAGAGTGGACCTGATGGAACTGCCCGATCGCCTGGTATACCGCATGCCCACCAAATCGCCTGACTACCAGCTGGTGCTGATCACCCCGCGCGAAAGCCTGTCGCTGAAGATGAACGGCGTGCTCTGGCTGCTGTTCCCCGGCAGCCTGCTGTTGGCCTGGTGCATCGGCTGGCTGGTGCTGCAGCTGGTGCGCCAGAGCCGTTCGATGAGCTCGGAGCTGCAGGGCGCGCTGCGCCGTGGCGAAATGCAGGTGCTGTATCAGCCGATCTTCGAGCTGGCCAGCCGGCGCTGCGTGGGCGCCGAGGCCCTGGTGCGCTGGCGTCGCCCCGACGGCACGCTGACCAGCCCCGACCTGTTCATCCCGCTGGCGGAGAACACCGGGCAGATCCGCCAGATCACCGACTTCGTGCTGCAGCGTGTGCTCGAACAGCTGGGCCAGCTGCTGCGCGCCAACCGCCAGTTGTATATCTCGGTGAACCTGGCGGCGTGCGATGTGATGGTGCCGCGCATCGGCCGGGTGGCGGCGCGCCTGCTGGCCTTGCACCATGTGTCGGCCAGCCAGATCGCCTTCGAGGTCACCGAGCGCGGGCTGATCGACGTGGTGGTGGCGCGGGACAACCTGCAGGCATTGCGGGCGGTGGGGCACCAGGTGCTGATCGACGACTTCGGTACCGGCTATTGCAGCCTGGCCTACCTGCAGACCTTGCCGGTGGACTGCCTGAAGATCGACAAGGCGTTCATCGATGCCCTGGGGCACGACGCGGCCAGCAGCGGCGTGGCCCCGCACATCATCCGCATGGCCCACGCCCTGCAGTTGCGGGTGATCGCCGAGGGTATCGAGTACGAGGACCAGGCGTTGCTGCTCAACAGCGAGGGGGTCAACTATGGCCAGGGCTGGTTGTTCGCGCACCCGCTCAGTGCGCGCCAGTTCGTCGAGCTGGTGACCCGGGGGCGGCGGCTGGGGCCGCGGCGGATCGATGACGAGGCGTAGCGCCCCTTCGCCAGCAAGGCTGGCGCCTGCAGGCGAAGGCGGTTACACCGGCAGCGCCATGTAGAACTGCGTGCCCTGCCCTGGCCGTGAGTACACGCCCATGCGCCCGCCATGCAACTGCACGATCTCCTTGCACAGTGCCAGGCCCAGCCCGGCACCGCCTTTCTTGCGCCCAACCTGCACGAAGGGCTCGAAAATCCGCCCCTGCTGGCCATAGGCAATGCCTTCGCCATTGTCCTCGATACTGATGATCACCCGTTCGGCATGCCGCCGGGCATTGAGGCGGATACTGCCCGCCACCGGCGTATGGCGGATGGCATTGTCCAGCAGGTTGTCCAGCACCCGGTCCAGTTGCGCCGGGTCGGCCTGGATGCGCGGCAGTGGCGCGGCAAGCTCCACGCGCAACTCGATCTGCTTGTCGGCCAGCGCCGTTGCGAAGCGCTCGCGGGCCCGCGACAGCAACTCGTCGATCGCGCAGGGTTGCAGTTCGAGCTTCTGCAAGCCGCTCTGGTAGCGCGAAAAGTTGAGCAGGTCGTTGATCAGCTGGGTCAGCCGCTGCATCTCCTCGCCAATGGTGTCGAACAGGTCCGCCTCGCGGCTCTCGGCTGGAAACGTCAGGCGCTCGCGCAACAGGCCGAAGGCCATGTGCATGCCGGTCACCGGGGTGCGCAACTCGTGGGAGGCGCGCAGCACGAACTCGCTGCGCACCCGTTCGAAGGCGCGCTGTTCGGTGACGTCGTGCAGCACCATCACCGCGCCCAGGATCTGCCCCTGTGGATGGCACACCGGGGTCAGGCTGTAGGCCAGCAGGCGGGTTTCTTCATCTATTTCCAGGCTCAGGTCGTCCGGCACGCGGTCCAGGCTGCCGCCACGCAATATCAGGCGCAGCTGATCGTCCAGCTCCGGGCGTTGCAGCGCCTTGCCCAGGCCCTGGCCCAGGCGGCTGGCGTCCCAGCCCAGCTGGCGCTGGGCCACCGGGTTGAGGTGTTCCAGATGGCCTTCGCGGTCAATGATCAGCAGGCCGTCGTCGATGCTGTCGAGCACCGCCTGCAGGCGCTGCTGGCCGGCCAGCAGTTCGTCGACATTGGTGGCCTGATGCTTGCGCAGTGCCTCGGCCATCAGCCCGAAACGGCGGGTGAGCTGGTTGATCTCCACGGCCGGGGTTACCGGCAGGGTGACCTCGAAGTTGCCCTGGCCGATCTGGTCGGCGGCCTTGGCCAGCGCCTCGATCGGCTGGCCGAAGCGGCGTGCGATGCCGTGGGCAGTGATGAAACCCAGCACCAGCACGGCAAGCCCGAGCAGGCCCAGCATGCTGGAGACCAGCAGGGCACGTTCGCGGGCCTTCTGTTCACTGTGGTTGATATGCGCCAGGGCCTGCTTGTGCGAGTCGATCAGGTCGGTGCGCAACTGGTTGAAGGCTTCGCCCAGGGGTTGGTCCGGGCCCAGGTTGCGGCTGGGCTCGGGGCTGTCGCGAAAGGCCTTGAGGAAGGCCTGGTAATCACGGTTGGCGGTACTGAAACCCGCAAACCCCTCGGCCTGGCGTTCATGGCTCAGGCCCTCGTCGAGCAGTTGCTGAAACTTGTCCTGCAGCGGTTGCAGCGCCTGCACCTCGCTGTCCGGGTCCAGCAGCAGGGACAGCTGTTCACCCAGGTTCTGACGCAGCTTCAGGCCCAGGTCGAGGATGTAGGAGTTGTCGCTGATCAGCTTCTGCTGCGAGCTGGCCATCTGCTGCACGCTGACCAGGCCCAGAATCAGGCCCAGCAGGGCCACGGTGATCAGCGCCGAGATGCTGAGAAAAAGCCGCGTGCGCAGCTTCATTGCCAGCTTCACAGGTTGTACTGCTTGCGCTTGCGGTACAGCGTCGAGGCATCGATGCCCAGTGTCTTGGCGGCCTGGTCAAGGGTGTCGCTGGTGGCCAGCACTGCACCGATGTGCGCGCGCTCCAGCTCGTCGAGGCTCAATGCAGCCCCCACCCGCGGCGCGTTGCTGGTGGGTTGTTCGGCCATGCCCAGGTGGCTGACCTCTACCCGCTCCTGCGGGCAGATGATGCTCGCCCGTTCGATCACGTTGCGCAGCTCGCGAATGTTGCCCGGCCAGCGGTAGTTGAGCAGCGCGGCGCGGGCCTCGTCGCTGAAACCGCGGGCGGGGCGCGCGTATTCCTTGACGAAGCGGGCCAGGAAGCGGTCGGCCAGGGTCAGGATGTCTTCGCTGCGTTCGCGCAGCGGCGGCAGGTGCAGGGTAATCACGTTCAGACGGTACAGCAGGTCTTCGCGAAAACGCCCGTCGCGCACCATGTCCTCTAGGTTGAGGTTGGTGGCTGCCAGAATCCGCACGTCGGCGCGGCGCGTGACCGGGTCGCCGACCCGCTCGTACTCCTTGTCCTGGATGAAGCGCAGCAGCTTGGGTTGCAGGGTCAGCGGGAAGTCGCCGATCTCGTCGAGAAACAGGGTGCCGCCGTCGGCCTGGTTGACCCGGCCCAGGGTGCTTTCACTGGCCCCGGTAAATGCCCCGCGACTATGGCCGAACAGCTCGCTTTCCATCAGTTCGGCCGTCAGCGAAGGGCAGTTGATGGTCACGCAGGCCTTGCGCGAGCGTTTGCTCCAGCCATGAATGGCACGTGCCAGCTCGCCTTTACCGGTACCGGACTCGCCAAGGATCAGAATGTTGGCGTCGGTGTTGGCCACCTGGCGCGCGGTTTCGAGTACCACCATCATGGCCGGGCTGTGGGAATCCAGGCCGTCCTTGGGTTTGCGCACTTCCCCTTCCAGGGCCTCCAGACGCGCCGAGAGCTGGCGCACCTCCAGTTGTTTGGCAGTGGCCAGGCGCAGCTGGTCGGGGCTGCACGGTTTGACCAGGTAATCGGCGGCGCCGGCCTGGATCGCATCGACTGCGGTGTCGACCGCCGAATGCGCGGTCACTATGACCACGCGCATCCATGGCGCCTGGATACGCATCTGCGCCAGTACGTCCAGGCCGTTGTCTTCGCCCAGGCGCAGGTCCAGAAAGCACAGGTCGAACACCTGGCGCTGCAACAGGGTTTCGGCCTGGGCGGCGCTGTTGGCCGTGGCCACGCTGTAGCCTTCATCTTCCAGGCAATAGCGGAAGGTACGCAGGATTGCGGACTCGTCGTCTACCAGCAGAATGCGGCCCTGATGTTCCGTGGCAGATTCCATTTTCCTACGCTCCTTTAAGAATGTTCTTGGTTAGTCTCGGAAAAATCGGGCAAGTTGCATGGTCGATTCTGATTGATTCCGCGCCCTGCATGCTAGCTCCCTGCTGCGAATATGACTAACTCATTGAAAATAATGAGTTTGTTTATTTTTTGAGCACTGGCACAACGATTGCGATGATGTTCCTTCTGACCAACAGGAGGCTTCATCATGCGTGCAATACGCCCGTTGGCAGTTCTGACTGCCGCACTTCTGCTCACCCCGCTGGGTGTCACCAGCGCCTCGGCGGCCGAACCCGGCCTACAGCAGGCCCGTCAGGAAGGCGCCTTGCAGACCGCCCTGGCGCTCAACCGACTGCTCAACCCGTTCAAGATCGAAGTGGCCATCCAGGGTCAGACCGCCCGCCTGCAGGGCGAGGTGGAAAACGAGGTGGAGCGCGAGCTGGCGGCGCAGGTGGCACTGGCCACCGCCGGCATCGAGCAGGTCGACAACCAGTTGCAGGTCAACCCCGAGCTGGTGGATGAAACCCTGCAACGGCGCGCCTATGCCCAGCGCCTGGAGGACGCCACCCTGGGGGCGGTTATCCGCGCCCGCCTGCTGTGGAGCAGCCAGACCCAGGGCCTGCCCATCGAAGTCGACAGCCGGGCCGGGGTGGTCACCCTGCGTGGCCGGGTGACCAGCGCAGAGGCCAAGCAGATGGCCGGCAGCGTGGCGGCCTCTACCGATGGCGTGTACCTGGTCAACAACCTGATCAGCCTGGGCGTGAGCGACCCGGCCCAGGCCCGCGAGCAGGCCGCTGCGGCAGCGGCCGAGGTGCAGAGCGACGCGTGGATCAACGACAAGGTGCAGACCAGCTTCTTATATAGCCGCAACCTGGACGGGCCCAACATCAAGGTGGCGACCCAGGAGGGCGTGGTGCGCCTGTCCGGGGAAGTCATGAGCAACGAGCAGAAGACCATCGCCCAGGAGATTGCCCGCCAGATCCGCGGCGTGCGCGGGGTGGACGCCGACATGCTCAAGGTGGCGATCAAGGTGGAGGGCTGATCGTGCAAATCGCACGAGGCCCTGGGGGGCATCGTGCAGGATGCGTCCTGCAGCTGCCCTCAGTACATACCTAAGATGTTGATTTATAAGCGTTTTATTTGATTTCAAAAGCTGGCATGCAGGCTGCAATGACTCTATCAGTCAATAACAACGATGCAGCAGAGGAGCCCGGCATGAACCTGTTAACCGCCGCCCTAGTGCAGATTTCCCCGCTTCACGTACGCCAGTTGCTGTTTCTCTGCCTGGCGGCGCTTCTGACCCTGGTTGCAGGGCAGATGTACAGCATCTGGCAGTCCAAGCAGATCGCCAACCAGATGTCCGTACAGGCTTATCACGTGGCCCATGTGCAGGCCACGCGTGCTTCGATGCTGGAAGCCAGGACCGCGCCACGTACCCACTCGGTCGATGCGGCCACCGTGGAAACCGTCGTGCCGCAGGAACGCTGGGTGTTCTGACCGAGCAATGCCCCACATCTGACACAACCGCTTTCAAAAACGGTAAGGAGAAACACCATGTTAAGTTGGGCCATCACCTTCCTGATCATCGCCATTGTCGCTGCCGTACTGGGCTTCGGTGGTATCGCCGGCGCCGCTACCGGTATCGCGAAGATTCTCTTCATTGTCTTCCTGGTACTGTTCGTCGCTTCCTTCTTCTTCGGTCGTCGCGGTAGAGGTTGACTATGAAAGGGACGCTCTACAGAGCCCTGGCAGGCGCCCTGATGGTGGGGGCCTGTACAGCGGCGATGGCGGCCAATGACGGCCAGGTCCGGACCAGCCAACTGCTTGGTTCGGACCCCGAGTACCGGGAAACCTGGCAGAAAGTGGTCAAAAAGCAGGAGCGGCTGCCCGATTGGGTCATCAACCTCAGTGGTGCTTCCACCGAGCAGATGACGGCGATCGAGGAAGACGGCGTCAAGTATCTGGTCGGCCCCTTGTGTGAGACCGAGCAGAGCTGCGACAGCAGCCGTCTTATCGTGGCCTTCAGCTGGGACAAGGATGAGGCATACGCGCTGTGGGTCCAGGTACCCGCCGGCCTGCCTGCCGACAAGTCACCCAGCCGTCACACCGACAAGCGTTGGTTGGGCGAGCCGAATGACGGCATGAAACAGATGCTCGAAGAGCAGCTGAAGAAAGACCCGAACTACTACTGAGTGTCGCCGGACGCATCAGTATCACCATGGAAGCTGAACCTTTTGCCTGTTCCAGTTTCTATGCTGCGCCCGCTCGAGGAGAGCGGACGCATGACCAGGGGGCCGGGCTGCTCTGATTGCTACAGGATCGGAGGGGCCTAGGGGTACAGGGAGTACCTCCTTCATGGGCCGGGTCAGGGTGGTAAACGGCAACACAGTCGTGGACCGGGTCGCATGCCGCCAGGGCAGCCCCCGGTCAGACTTGTGCACCCGGCGCAAGCCTGATGCATTTCCCCGCTTGAAAGTGACAGATCGGCCAGACGGCTGACCACCCATCAAAAAAATTCCTGACTTCTTTGACCTGCCAAATGACGTTTTTCACGCATTCGGATTGTCGAACAACGCTGTTTTGCCGGTTTGTGGATACCGCTGTATCGGCCTAATCATGGCGCTTTGGCCTTATTCGGGATTCCGAACGGGTAGGTTTTCTGCCGCTGGGACGTCCGTTTCATGCCAAAAAGATCATGCCGATTCGGCATAGGGTAGTCATTTACGGCATTAGACTCAGTGCGCCTGCATCGGAATAGTTGCGCCTTTTTCGCTGGTCCGAGCGCCCCTTGCGCTCACTTGCGGTGACCTTCTACGGCGCATTGCCTGCACCATGAAAACTCCAGGGAATCGCTTTCAGCGGCTCTAGAATGCAGGTTTCAAGGCAGTGACCGTGTCCACTTGAACAAAGGGTAACGACATGAAGAAGGCAAAACTAAGCCTCGCCTGGCAAATCCTCATCGGTCTGGTATTGGGGATCGCCATCGGGGCGTTGCTGAACCATTTCAGTGCAGAAAAGGCATGGTGGATCAGTAACGTCCTGCAACCGGCAGGTGACATCTTCATTCGCCTGATCAAGATGATCGTCATCCCGATCGTGATTTCGTCGCTGGTCGTGGGTATCGCCGGGGTTGGCGATGCGAAGAAACTTGGCAGTATCGGCCTCAAGACCATCATCTATTTCGAGGTGGTGACCACCATCGCGATCGTGGTCGGCCTGGTGTTGGCCAACCTGTTCCACCCGGGCGCCGGCATCGACATGAGCACCCTGGGCACCGTGGATATCTCCAAGTACCAGGCCACCGCCGCCGAGGTGCAGCATGAGCATGCGTTCATCGAGACCATCCTCAACCTGATCCCGTCGAACATCTTTGCAGCGCTGATGCGTGGCGAGATGCTGCCGATCATCTTCTTCTCGGTGCTGTTCGGCCTGGGCCTGTCGAGCCTGCAGGCAGACATCCGCGACCCGCTGGTGAAAACCTTCCAGGGCGTGTCGGAAGCCATGTTCAAGGTCACCCACATGATCATGAACTACGCCCCGATCGGCGTGTTCGCCCTGATTGCGGTGACCGTGGCCAACTTCGGTTTCGCCTCGCTGCTGCCGCTGGCCAAGCTGGTGCTGCTGGTGTACTTCGCCATCGCCTTCTTCGCCTTCATGGTGCTGGGCCTGATCGCCCGCCTGTTCGGTTTCTCGATCCTGAAACTGATGCGCATCTTCAAGGACGAGCTGATCCTGGCCTATTCCACCGCCAGCTCCGAGACCGTGCTGCCGCGCGTGATCCAGAAGATGGAAGCCTACGGTTCGCCCAAGGCCATCTGCAGCTTCGTGGTGCCGACCGGCTACTCGTTCAACCTGGACGGTTCGACCCTGTACCAGAGCATCGCGGCGATCTTCATCGCCCAGCTGTACGGCATCGACCTGTCGATCAGCCAGCAACTGCTGCTGGTGCTGACCCTGATGGTCACCTCCAAAGGCATTGCCGGTGTGCCGGGCGTATCGTTCGTGGTGCTGCTGGCGACCCTGGGCAGCGTGGGCATCCCGCTCGAAGGCCTGGCGTTCATCGCCGGTGTCGACCGCATCATGGACATGGCGCGTACCGCCCTGAACGTGATCGGCAACGCCCTGGCGGTACTGGTCATCTCGCGCTGGGAAGGCATGTATGACGATGCCAAGGGCCAGGCGTACTGGAACTCGCTGCCGCACTGGCGCAGCAAGACCCCGGCGCCGGCTGGCGAGACCGCTCAGCACTAAGCTGCTGACGGCTTGAAACACAAGAGCCCCGACCCGTCGGGGCTTTTTGTTGCCTGCCAGAAGCTTCGCCGGCAAGGCCGGCTGCTACAGACGATGCCGAACCTGTAGGAGCCGGCCTTGCCGGCGAATGGGCCGCCGCCGTTTATGGCGTCTGCCTACCCACCCCGCTATCATGCGCTCCAACTTGCAAGGGAAACGACCAATGCTCAACGGCCTCTGGCTCGGCTTTTTCGTGGTGGCCGCCCTCTCCGCACTGGTGCAGTGGCTGGTGGGTGGCAACGCGGGCATCTTCGCCGCCATGGTCGAGAGTATCTTCGCCATGGCCAAGCTTTCGGTCGAAGTCATGGTGCTGCTGTTCGGTACCCTGACCCTGTGGCTGGGCTTTCTGAAGATCGCCGAAAAGGCCGGTATCGTCGACTGGCTGGCCAAGGTACTCGGCCCGCTGTTCCGTCGCCTGATGCCCGAGGTACCGCCCGGCCACCCGGCGCTGGGCCTGATCACCCTGAACTTCGCCGCCAACGGCCTGGGCCTGGACAACGCCGCCACGCCTATCGGCCTCAAGGCCATGCGCGCCCTGCAGGAGCTCAACCCCAGCTCCACCACGGCAAGCAACGCGCAGATCCTGTTCCTGGTGCTCAATGCCTCGTCACTGACCCTGCTGCCGGTGACCATCTTCATGTACCGCGCCCAGCAAGGCGCTATGGACCCGACCCTGGTGTTCCTGCCGATCCTGCTGGCCACCAGCGCCTCGACCCTGGTGGGCCTGCTGTCGGTGGCGGTGATGCAGCGCCTGCGCCTTTGGGACCCGGTGGTGCTCGCCTACATGGTGCCCGGCGCGCTGCTGCTGGGCGGCTTCATGGCGCTGCTGGCGGGCCTGTCGGCCACCGCGCTGGCCACCCTGTCGTCGATCCTGGGCAACCTCACGCTGTTCGGCCTGATCATGCTGTTTCTGCTGGTCGGCGCATTCAAGCGGGTGCCGGTGTACGAAACCTTCGTCGAAGGTGCCAAGGAAGGGTTCGACGTGGCCAAGAGCCTGCTGCCCTACCTGGTGGCGATGCTGTGCGCGGTCGGCGTGCTGCGCGCCTCGGGGGCGCTGGAGTTCGGCCTGGACGGCATTCGTCATGTAATCGAATGGCTGGGCTGGGACACGCGTTTCGTCGATGCCCTGCCCACCGCGCTGGTCAAGCCGTTCTCCGGCAGCGCGGCGCGGGCCATGCTGATCGAGACCATGCAGACCCACGGGGTGGACAGCTTCCCGGCACTGGTGGCCGCGACCATCCAGGGCAGCACCGAAACCACCTTCTACGTGCTGGCGGTGTACTTCGGCGCCGTGGGTATCCAGCGCGCACGCCACGCCGTGGGCTGCGCGCTGCTGGCCGAGCTGGCCGGGGTGCTGGCGGCCATCGCGGTGTGCTACTGGTTCTTCGCCTGAGCCACGGTCCAGTCCACCAGTTGCGCCATCAGCCGGTCGGTGGCCTGGCCGAAGCCGCCGACCACCGCCGGTACCTGGGTCTGCGCCACCGGCTGGCGCACCTCGAAGCTGTGGCTGGCCAGCACGCGCTGGGTACGCCCCTGCACCAGTCGCGCATCCAGGCGCACCACTACTGCCAGCCCGGCATCGCTGTACTCGCTCTGGAACGCCTGCAGTTCGCCGACGATCTCGTAGTCGGCCTGCAGGTTGGCGTCGTCGGCACTTACCCGCTGTACCCGGCCATCGCGCTGGAAGGCGTCGAGCATGCGGTTGCGCAGCAGTGCCGGCACCGGGTCGGCCCAGCGTGCGCCCTTGTAGCTGCTGATCAGGTCGCCTGCCGGCACCACGGCAATGCGCGGTGTGCCGAGGATCTCGCTGGCCAGCGGCTTGTTGATACGCAGGGTCCAGGCCACGGGTGCGGAGTTGCTGCGCACCGGTTGCGCCGCCGGCAGGCGGTACACGTCGGCCGGCTCCGCCTTGGGCAGGATCGAGCAGGCGCTGCTCAGGCTCAGCAGCGCGGCCAGGGCGAGGGTGCGGCAGGGGCGGCTCATGGGGTGAACTCCTTGTTTTTGTCGCGGCCCAGCAGGTAACCGCTGGGGTTGGCCTCCAGGCGCTGGGAGATGCCCTTCAAGGCAGTCAGGGTATCGCGCAGTTCGCGAATCGCCGGGGCCAGTTCGTTGAAGCCCTGGGCGCCGCTGGTGATCGCCTCGCGGTTGTCGGTGAGCAACGCGTCGATGGTGGCGGTGCTGCGCGCCAGCGACTGCATGGCCTGGTCGGCGCTGTTGACGATCTGCTTGCCGTCGCTGCCGAGCAGGCTGTTGGCGTTGCGCATCAGCTGGCTGGTCTGCTCCAGCGCCGCGCCGGCCTGCTTGCCCACCTGGGCCATCTGCTGGATGGCCAGGCGGATGTCGTCGCGCTGCCCGGCGATCGCGCCGGTGGTCTGCTCCAGGTTGGCCAGGGTGGCGCCCAGGCGGGTGGCATTCTCTTCGGAGAACAGCCGGTTGGCGTTGTGCAGCAGCAGGTTGATGTTGGTCACCAGGTCGCTGCTGTTGTTGAGCAGGCGCGCAATCGGCGATGGCGAGGCGACGATCACCGGCAGCCGGCCGCCCTTGCCTTCCAGCGGCGGGCTCTGCGGGGTGCCGCCGCTGAGCTGGATCAGCGAGGTGCCGGTGACGCCGGTCAGGGTCAGCTTGGCCTGGGTGTCCTGCTTGATCGGGGTCTCGGCGCTCAGGCGGATCTGCGCCAGCACCCGGCGGGGGTCGTTGGGGTCCAGGCGCAGGCTGATCACATCGCCCACCTTGATCCCGCTGTACTGCACCGCACTGCCCTTGGACAGCCCGGTGACGGCCTCGTTGAACACCACCTCGTAGTCCTTGAAGGTGCTGTCGACGCTCGACTTGGCCAGCCACAGGCCGAACAGCATGGCGCCGGCCACCACCAGCACGGTGACCAGCCCGATCAACACATGGTGCGCGCGGGTTTCCATTTCAGTTCTCCTTGAGCGCTGTGGCGGCCTGGTAGGCCGCACGGCCGCGCGGGCCATGAAAATAGTCGTGAATCCACGCGTCGTCGGTTTCCGAGACCTGGTCGATGGGGCCGGCCACCAGCACCTTCTTCTGCGCCAGCACGGCCACGCGGTCGGTGATGGTGTAGAGGGTGTCCAGGTCGTGGGTGATCAGGAACACGCTCAGGCCCAGCGCATCGCGCAGGGTCAGGATCAACTGGTCGAAGGCGGCCGCGCCGATCGGGTCGAGCCCGGCGGTGGGCTCGTCGAGAAACAGGATGTCCGGGTCCAGCGCCAGGGCGCGGGCCAGGGCGGCGCGCTTGATCATGCCGCCCGACAGCGACGCGGGGTATTTGTCGGCCGCCGACAGCGGTAGCCCGGCCAGGGCCAGCTTGACCCCGGCCAGATGCTCGGCGTCGGCGCGGCTCAGGCCGGCATGTTCGATCAGCGGCAGTGCGACGTTCTCGGTGACGGTCAACGACGAGAACAGCGCGCCCTTCTGGTACAGCACGCCGAAGCGACGCTCCACCTGCGAGCGCTGCTGGTCGCTGGCCTGGCTGAGGTCCTGGCCGAAGATCCTCACCGTGCCCTCGTTGGGCCGGCGCAGGCCGACGATGCTGCGCAGCAGCACCGACTTTCCACTGCCCGAGCCGCCGACCACGGCGAGGATCTCGCCGCGGTACAGGTCCAGGTCGAGCTGTTCGTGCACGCTCTGGGTGCCGAAGCGGTTGCACAGGCCCCGCACCTCGATGACCTTCTCGCGGCTTGCCTCACTCACCAGCTCATCTCCATGAAGAACAGTGCGAACACCGCATCCAGCACGATCACCACGAAGATCGACTGGACCACCGCCGAGGTGGTGTGGGCGCCGACCGATTCGGCGCTGCCGGTCACCTTGAAACCTTCCAGGCAACCGATGGCCGCGATCAGGAAGGCGAAGAACGGCGCCTTGGCCAGGCCCACCAGGAAGTGCTGCACGCCGATGTCGCTTTCCAGCAGCGACAGGAACATCGCCGGCGAGATGTCCAGCGACACCGCGCACACCACGGCGCCACCGATGATGCCGCACAGCATCGCGACGAAGGTCAGCAATGGCAGCGCGATCAGCAGCGACAGCACCCGCGGCACCACCAGCAGCTCGACCGGGTCCAGGCCCAGGGTGCGGATCGCATCGATTTCCTCGTTGGCCTTCATCGAGCCGATCTGCGCGGTGAAGGCGCTGGCGGTGCGTCCTGCCATCAGGATGGCGGTAAGCAGTACGCCGAATTCACGCAGGAACGAGAACGCCACCAGGTCGACGGTGAAGATGCTCGCGCCGAAACTGGCCAGCACCGTGGCGCCGAGAAAGGCCACTACCGCACCCACCAGAAAGGTCAGCAGCGCGACGATGGGCGCCGCGTCCAGGCCGGTCTGTTCGATGTGCGCGACCACGGCGGTCATGCGCCAGCGCCTGGGTTGCAGCAGGCGCCGGGCCAGGGTGGCGATGATCAGGCCGATGAAGCCGAGCAGTTGCCGGGTGTCTTGCCACAGCACGTCGACTGCCCGGCCGATGCGGCACAGCAGTTGGGTCAGCACGGACGTTTCGGGCTGGCGCTCTGGCAGGCAGTAGTCCTGTAGCGAGCAGTACACGGTGTGCAGCAAGGCGCGGTCGGCGGCCGACAGCGGGCTGGCGTGGTCATCGGCCAGTTGCCCCAGGCGCTCGGCACCCAGCAGTTCGACCAGCAGCGAGGCGCCGGCGGTGTCCAGCTTGCCCAGCTGGGCGAGGTCGACCTGGGCGCTGGCATCGTACTGGCCGTGCAGGGCCTCGGTGCTGCGCTTGAGCGGCGTGTAGTTGGCCAGGGTCCAGTCGCCGGCGATGCGCAGGCAGGCCGGGCTGCGCGTGGTATCGAGGGTGGCGCTGGCGGGGGTGACGGTGGTGGTCATAGGCTCCAGACAGTCCGGCAGGCGCTCCAGTGCGCCGGGTCAGAGCATAGCGTCACTTGGCGACGGATGCTTGACCGTCATCAACCACCTCGAAGCGCAGCACGCCGATCACCTGGCCGTCTTCGGTGAGCACGCGCACCTGCCAGTGCCCGACCGGGTTGCTGGGGAACACCTGCTTGTGGGTCCAGGCGCGGTAGCCTTCCTTGCGCCCGCCATTGATGTTCAGGGCAATGCGATCGACCTCTTTGCCGTCCTGTTTCCATACGTGGTAGATGCGTTCGTTGAGGCCGCGCGGGGCCTTGATCGCGGTATAGGCATAGAGCCCGGCGCTGCGGATCTGGCTGGCGCTGACCTGCTCCAGGCTGTCGCCGGGGGTGCGGTTCTGCAGCTGGGTGCTGATGGCCACTTCGGTCATCCACAGTGTCGCCGGCGGCACCCACGAGCGCAGCAGCCAGCCGCTGCCGCCAACGGCCAGGGTGACCAGCACCAGCATGGCGGCACGGCGCCAGTGATTGATCGGGAAGCTGCTGGCCAGGCTCGGGAACGACAGCAGCATGGCGATGCCCAGCGCCAGCTTGAAGCTCTGCGACGTGGTCAGGTGCAGGATGATCGGCAGCGCCGTGAGCAGCGCGGCGAACAGGGTCAGGGTGTGCAGGGCCAGGAACAGCCAGCGGCGCGGCGCCAGCCAGCGGTAGTACAGCGGGTCGACGATCGACACCAGCCCGGCGCCGGCCAGCAGGCCGGTGAACACCAGCTGGCCGCTGTTCCAGGTGGTGGTGACGAAGAAGAACGGCAGCACGAAGAACAGGCTTTCCTGGTGGATCATCTGCGTGGCGTAGCGCAGCAGCGGCTGCGGGATCTCGCGCTTGAACAGGCGGGTGAACAGCTGGGTGAAGGTGTTCTCGAACATCAGCCACAGCCAGCTCACCAGCAGCAGGATCGCGACCCAGCTGGCCAGGCCTTCCTGACGGTCGACCAGGATGAAACTGCCGATACCGGAAATGAAACCGCCGAGGGCGATGACCCCCGGGTAGCGCTTTATCAGGTCGATCAGGCGCAGGAGAAGTGCGGGCATGGTGGGGCGTTCGCTGGGTGAGGTAAAAATCTGTTACAGGATACGCTGCTTGCTGCGCTTGTAGGAGCCGGCGTTGCCGGCGAAGGCCGTTGCGCGTTCGGCGTGGCTGCGCGGTGCGGCATTCGCCGGCAACGCCGGCTCCTACATCCGCGGTAGCGTCAGCGGCGTCGCCGCCATAGCAGCATGCCCGCCAGCAACACCCCTAGCCCCAGTGCCCCCAACCCATACAGCTGGTCATACCCCAGCAACGGCTTCTCTACCCGCACATACCCAGGCTCGGCGAACAGCGCCTGCAGCGCCGCATCCGCATCCTCCAGGCTGACCTCGCGCAACCGGGTCTTCGCCTCGCCGACCCGACCGTCGGCATAGTCGTTCAACGCTCCCCAGTAGTAGTCGGCCAGCGCGCTGTTGCCCTGGCTGGTCCACGCTTCGCGGGCGATTGCCGCGGCCTTGATGCGCTCGAACGTGGCGCGGTCCAGTCCGTCCTTGCGCAGGCGCTCGATCATCTGCCCCAGGATCTGCTCGGCCGCCTCGACCTGATCGCTGTCCAGGTCGGCATTCAGGCTCAACAGGCCGGTGTCGCCAAAACGCTCGCGCTGCGCCGACGGCCCGTACGACAGGCTGTGCTGCAGGCGCAATTCGCGATACAGCGCCCAGTCCAGGTAGCGCTGCAGCAGGTCGTAGGTGGCGTCGTGGTTTTCATCCAGCACCGGCTCCAGGAACATCCAGTGCAACCGCGCACTGTCGCCCAGCCAGCCGCGGATCAGCTCGCGGCGCGCCTGGGCCTTGTGGGTCACGCCATCGAGTACCCGGCGCTCGCCCGGTTCCACCGGCTCCAGCTGGCCCCAGGTGCGCTCCAGGTAGGCGGGCAGCACGCGATCCAGGCCGCCGACCACGATCAGGCTCATGTTGTTGGGGGCGTACCAGTGCTGGCGCAGTTCATTCACTTCTTCCAGGGTCATGTCCTGCACCGAGGAGCGCTCGGCACACTTGAGCCCCAGCTCCACCGCCAGCTGGTCGCTGGCGCGGTGGCCGAGGTCCTGGCGGTCCAGCCAGCGCTGCAGGTGGGTGTAGTGCCCGCCATCTTCACGCTCGACGATGCTCTTCGACACCTGCAAGGCGTCGGCATCGATACGTGTGTCCTGGAGCACGGCCAGCAGCAGGTCGAGCACCTTGCGCTGGTTGCGCGCCGGGGCCTCGATGACGAAGGTGGTGTCGGCGCTGCTGGTGTAGGCGTTCCATTCACCGCCAAGAGCCTGCATGCGTTCTTCCAGCCCGCCTTCGCCCGTGTCGTCGATACCGCTGAACAGCAGGTGTTCGAGCAGGTGCGGCAGTTCCTGGCGCACGCACGGGAAGTCGTCGAAGCCGATGCCCACCACCAGTCGGATCGACACATGGTCGCGCTCGTAGCCGGGCTTGAGCAGCACCTGCAGGCCGTTGGGCAACAGGTAGCCCTCGACCTGGGTGCGGTCGAGGGCAAAGCTTGAAGGGGCGCCCAGCAACAGGCAGATGAACATCAGGCAACGCATCACAGGCTTCCTTGCACGGGTTCGGGGCAGCGTCGGGTCAAGGCGAATGGGCATCGTCCGGTACGCTGTCGATCATCAGGGCGCCGGTATCGCTGCCGCCCAGTACCGCATAGGCACTGCTGCAGAACAGCGAGTTGAGACGTTTCATGTCGGCGATCAGTTCCAGGTGCAGCGAGCTGGTCTCGATGCTCTGCACCACCTTGCGCTGCAGGCGGCTGACGTGGGCATGGGCCAGGCGCCGCTCCTGGGCGCGGAAGCGGCGCTTCTCGCGCAGCAGCTGGCGTGCGCTGTGCGGGTCGCCACTGAGGAACACCGACAGGCCCAGGCGCAGGTTGGACAGCAGCTGGGTCTGCAGCACGGTCAGCTCCTCCAGGCCCACCTGGGAGAACTCGCGGCGCTGCGACGTCTTCTGCTGCTGCACCTTGCGCAGCATGCGCTCGATCAGGTCGCTGGCCAGCTTGAGGTTGATCGCCAGCTCGATGATCTCGGCCCAGCGCTGGCTGTCGTGCTCGCCGAGGTCTTCGCGGGGCATCTGCGCCAGGTACAGCTTGATGGCGTTGTACAGGCCCTCGACGTCGTCGCTGAGGGTGCGCACCTGCTGGGTCAGGGCGGTCTGGCTGCCGCGCAGCACGTTGAGCATGGCATCGAGCATGCTGTCGACCAGGTCGCCCAGGCGCAGGGTCTCGCGCACCGCGTTGGCCAGTGCCAGGCTCGGGGTGTCCAGCGCGGCAGGGTCCAGGTGGCGGGGCTTGGCGTGGCCGTTGGTTTCCTCGCGTTCGGGCAGCAGCCAGCGGCACAGGCGCCCCATTGGCGTTGCGGTGGGCAGCAGGGCCAGGCAGCGCAGGGTGTTGTAGATGAGGTGGAAGCCGATCACCAGCTCTTGCGGGCTGAAGGTCAGGCTGTCCATCCAGTGCACCAGCGGGTCGAGCACCGGGATGACCACCAGCAGGCCGATCAGCTTGTACAGCAGGCTGCCCAGCGCCACCTGGCGCCCGGCGGCGTTCTGCATGCTGGTGCTCAGGAACGCCAGCAGGCCGCTGCCGATGTTGGCGCCGATCACCAGGCCGATGGCCACCGGCAGGCTGATCATTTCGGCGCCGGCCAGGGTGGCGGTGAGCAGCACCGCGGCCAGGCTGGAATACGAGATCAGGGCGAACAGCGCGCCCACCAGGGCGTCGAGCAGGATGTCGCCGGTCAGCGAGGCAAACAGCACCTTGACGCCCTGGGCCTGGGTAATCGGTGCAGCGGCCTCCACGATCAGTTGCAGGGCCAGGATGATCAGGCCCAGGCCGATGCCTACGCGCCCCAGTTGCCCGGCGCGGGTCTGCTTGCGCGAGAGGAAGAAGATCACCCCGAGGAAGATCAGCAGCGGCGACAGCCACGACAGGTCCAGGGTCAGCACCCGCGCCATCAGCGCGGTCCCCACGTCGGCGCCGAGCATGATGGCCAGGGCCGGGGTGAGGGTCATCAGGCCCTGGCCGACGAACGAGGTCACCAGCATCGCGGTGGCGTTGCTGCTCTGCACCATGGCCGTGACCAGGATGCCGGCGATGAACGCCAGGGGCCGCTTGGCCATGTTCTGGCTCAGCAATCGGCGCAGGTTGGAACCGTACACCCGCAGGATGCCGGTACGTACGATATGTGTGCCCCAGATCAGCAGGGCCACGGCCGAGAGCAGGTTGAGCAGGGTCAGCATACTTACGGCCCCCTGTTAAGGCGCCCCAGAGGGGCAAGTGGATGACGCGGTGAGCCTGGCCTGGTGACCGGCGGTTTTTTCCAGTGCTCACTTAAGCTGTAGTCGGCCAAGGGCCGTGGCGCCAGCATGGCATGCATGCACAGGCTTTGAAACCTCGCGCGCCGGTTCGGGCATCTTCGCTGGCGCGTTGCCGTCGCAAAAGACAAAAGGCCCCATTCGGGGCCTGTTGTTCAGCGCAGCCAGTGTTACTGACCCGGAATGTCCTTGCGAAGTTTCACCGGGTCGCTCTGCTGTTTCTTTTTCGCCGCCGCGGTGCGCATCTTGATGTTGATCGCCTCCACCGCCAGCGAGAAGGCCATGGCGAAGTAGACGTAGCCCTTGGGCACGTGCACGTCGAAGGCTTCTGCAATCAGCACGGTGCCGACCACGATCAGGAACGACAGCGCGAGCATCTTCAGCGACGGGTGCTTGTCGATGAACTCGCTGATGGTCCTGGCGCACAGCATCATCACCAGCACCGCGACGATGATCGCCGCCACCATCACCGGCACGTGGGACACCATGCCCACTGCGGTGATCACCGAGTCCAGCGAGAACACGATGTCGATGATCGCAATCTGGATGATGGTGTACAGGAACTTGCCAGCGGCCTTGCCGGAAGACGGCTCGTCGTGGGTTTCGTCCTCGCCTTCGAGGCCGTGGTAGATCTCCTGGGAGCTCTTCCACAACAGGAACAGGCCACCGAAGAACAGGATCAGGTCACGCCCGGAAATGCCCTGGCCGAACACATGGAACAGGTCGGCGGTCAGGCGCATGACCCAGGCGATCGATAGCAGCAGCAGGATGCGCGTGACCATCGCCAGCGCCAGGCCGAAGATCCGGGTGCGCTGCTGCATGTGCTTGGGCATGCGGCTGACCAGGATCGAGATCATGATGATGTTGTCGATGCCCAGGACGATCTCGAGAGCCGTCAGGGTAAAAAAGGCAACCCAGATTTCCGGGTTGGTCAGCCATTCCATGTGTGTTCCTTCGAGCGTGTGGGGCGTTGCGCGCCGCAGGGGTCGACGCGCAAGCGTTGGGATGAAACGGATGAATTATAGGCTGCTGAACAGCGGGAAAATTCCCATCAGCAGCGCCGCGAACATGATGCACAGGCACACCAGCACCGCCCATTTGAGGGTGAAGCGCTGGTGATCGCCGAATTCTATACCGGCCAGGGCTACCAGCAAGTAGGTCGAGGGTACCAGCGGGCTCAGCAGGTGGACCGGTTGCCCGACGATCGAGGCACGGGCCATCTCCACCGGGCTGATGCCGTAGTGGCTGGCAGCTTCGGCCAGCACCGGCAGCACGCCGTAGTAGAAGGCGTCGTTGGACATGAAGAAGGTGAACGGCATGCTCACGATCGCGGTGATCACCGCCAGGTACGGGCCCATCGCTTCGGGGATCACCGCCAGCAGGCTCTTGGACATGGCCTCGACCATGCCGGTGCCGGACAGGATGCCGGTGAAGATGCCCGCCGCGAAGATCAGCCCCACCACCGCCAGCACGCTGCCGGCGTGGGCCGCGACGCGGTCCTTCTGCTGTTGCAGGCACGGGTAGTTGACCACCATGGCGATGCTGAAGGCGATCATGAACAGCACCGGCAGCGGCAGCAGGCCGGCGATCAGCGCGACCATCAGGGCCAGGGTCAATGCGCCGTTGAACCACAGCAGCTTGGGCCGGCGTGCGTCGGGATATTGCGATACGCTGATTTCACTGTGGTCGATTTCATCGCCCGGCAGGTGCAGTTCGCCCAGGCGGGCACGTTCGCGCTTGCCGTACATATAGGCGATGGCCAGTATGGCGAACACGCCGAAGGCCATGGCCGGGATCATCGGCACGAAGATGTCCGACGGGTCGACGTGCAGCGCGCTGGCGGCGCGGGCGGTGGGGCCGCCCCAGGGGGTCATGTTCATCACCCCGCCGGCCAGGATGATCAGGCCGGCCATGATCCGCGGGCTCATGCCCAGGCGGCTGTACAGCGGCAGCATGGCGGCCACGCAGATCATGTAGGTGGTGGCGCCGTCACCGTCCAGCGATACCACCAGGGCCAGCGCGGCGGTGCCCACCGAGACTTTCAGCGGGTCACCCTTGACCAGCTTGAGGATCTTGCGCACGGCCGGGTCGAACAGCCCGGAGTCGATCATCAGGGCGAAGTACAGAATGGCGAACATCAGCATCACGCCGGTGGGTGCCAGCTTGCTGATGCCCTGCAGCATCATCGGGCCGATCTCGCCCGAGAAGCCGCCGAACAGGGCGAAAATGATCGGTACCAGAATCAGCGCGATCAAGGCCGACAGGCGCTTGGTCATGATCAGGTACATGAAGGTGATGACCATGGCGAAGCCGAGGAAGGTCAGCATGGGGCAGTTACTCCAGGCGAGGCGCGTCGAGAAAGGGACGAACGGATCAGCGCAAGGTGCGCGGTGCTGGGAGTGACGGCGGGAGGGCAGGCAGAACGCGGGCGTGGAAGGACATCAGTATCACCATTGTTGTTGTTGATTGGGCCGGGCACTGCAGTAAAGTCAGAGCCCTGGCTGACCGGTCTTTTGCCGGAGGTGAGGCGATGCTAAGTGCCCAAGCTTTCAGCCAGCTTTCGGCGGCACAAAGGCGACAGAAGGTTTCATCAACCAGTGCGGGTCTGCAGGAGCGACGAGGATGGGCGAAGTGCATGAAGGCGGCTGCCATTGCGGCGCCGTGCGGTATCGGGTGGCGGGTGCGCTGGAGGATGTCGCGCACTGCCATTGTTCGGTGTGCCGGCGCGTGACCGGCGGGTTGCTGGTGACCTGGGCGACGGTGCGCTGCGAGGACTTCCAGTGGCTGCTGGGCACGCCGCAGCGCTACGACTCGTCGGCCAGCTGCGTGCGCTACTTCTGCAGCCGCTGTGGCGCGCACATGGCGCTGACCACCGACCTGAGCCCCGAAAGCATCGATATCACCATCACCACCCTGGACGCACCGGAGCAGGTGCAGCCGCGCCGGCATATCTGGACCGACAGCCGGCTGCCCTGGGTGCACCTGGACGAGCAGCTGCCGGGCGAGCCCGGCGAGACGCTGTAGCGCGGGCTACTCGATGATCACCCCGCCCAGGCCCTTTGGCGTGTTGAACGACTGAGCGCGCAGTTGCTCGGCCTGGCGCAGGATGATCTGCGCCTGGCGGTTGCCAGGGTCCTGGCTGAGCACGCTGTTGGCCAGCGAACGGGCGGTGGCACCGTCACGACGGGCCAGGGCGCTGCGTGCCTGGCTCAGTTGCTGGCCCACCAGCCCGGCATTGGCTGCGCTGGCAGGTCGTTGTACGGGCGGGCGCGGGGTGGTGAGCGGACGCTGCTGCGCCGGCTGCACGACGCGAGCCTGTTGTTCCAGCTGTTGCTGGCGCTTGGCGAGCTGGGTTTGCTCGTCGCGTAGCTGCTGCTCCTTGGTGGCCAGCTCACGGGCCTGCTGCTCGCGTTGCGCCCGTTCGGCCGCAGCCTGACGAGCGGCTGCCGCACTGGCCGCGGCGGCTGCCGCCTGGGCCTTGGCCTGCTGGTCGCGCTGCTGGCCCTCGAGCCCGGCCTGGGCGCGTTGCAGCAGGCTGATGGCGCGGTGGTCCTTGCTCTCGATGCGCAGCGCGCTTTCGGCTTTTTCCAGCGCACAGTCGAACTGGCTGCTGCGCAGGCACGCCTGGCCGGCGGCCAGTTCGGCTTCGAACTGCTGAAGCGACTGGCGCTGGCTGGCCTGGTAGGCACCGTAGCCGAGTACCGCCACAACCACACCGGCGGCCAGGGCAAGCTTGCGCCCGAGGTTGCGCGACTTGGCAGCCGGCGCCCCCTGCACTACCGGCGGTACGGGCGGCGGCGTCACTACCGGTGTGCTCACGATGCCTGCCGGGGCCAGCATGTGCACCGATTCGATCACCGGCGCGGGCGCCGCTGCGGGCATGGGGGGCGGGGCCGCGCTCACCACGACCACCGGCGCCGGCGCGGCGGGTGCAGCGGCCACAACCTGGCTGCTGGCGCCGCAGTACGGACAGAACGCCACCGGGCCGCTCAGAGGCTGGTTGCACGCGCTGCTGGCGCAGTTGAGCGGGAAGGCCGGATTTTTCGCGGATGCGGACATGGGGCCTTCCTCAGTTCACAGGCGGTGGCGCCATCGGCGCAACGGGCGGTGGGGTACCGACAGGCGGCGCTGCGGCGGGCGTCGGGGCGAACAGGTGGGCCAGCTCGGCGATCTGCCCGGCGCCCAGCCAGGCGGCCATGCCTTCGCGCCACAACAGGCTGTCGCGGGTCACCTGGCCGGTCTGCACGTACTGCTGCAGCTGGCTGGTGGTGTACGGGCCATAGTTGGTGCCGGCCACGCTCAGGTGGTAGCTGTACTGCGGTGCGGCCACCGGCGGTGGCACCATGCCGGCTGCGCCTGGTGGCGGCGGTGGCGCCATGCCCGGCATGGGGGCGGCAACTGGCGCTGTGCTGGCGGCCGGCTGGAACAGGCTGTCGAGCCAGCCGCTGGTGAAGAAGTCCTTGAGCAGGGTGCGCTTCTCGCTGTGCTCGTCGTGCACTTCGTCGCGGTACACATCGGCGCGCGAGCCGCTGACCGGCTCGGTGAACTGCTGCAGCAACGCGCGCGCCTGCTCGACAAGGCGCTCGGCGTTGTCCGGGGCCTGGCGCTTGAGGCGGTTGTCGTACTCGTTTTTCAGCAGCTCGGCGATCTTGTACGGGAAGGTCTGGTACAGCGACGACACGCCGATTTCGTCCTGGCGCATCTGCGGCTTGTAGGCGCCGCGGCGCAGGTCTTCGAACAGCGCGACCATGGCTGCCAGTTGCTGCGGGCTGCGCAGTTGCTCGTAGCGTTGGCGCAGTTGGTCTTCGATGTCCTTGCGCTGCAGCTGGTTCAGGCCGTTCTGGCGGATCGCGAACTCGTCACCGACGCTGAAGTAATCCTGGTCGATCATCAGTTCGTAGCGTTCCGACGGGTTGCGGCGCAGTACCCCCATCACGACCGCGTGCAGGTACAGCTTGAAGTCCTCGGCGAACTGGCGGTACTGCTCCTGGGTGAACTGGATCGGCTGCACGAACTGGCTGATGCGCTTGTGGCTGTGCAGCGGGATGGTGGTGCTTTCCTTGCGGTAGCTGGCCAGGTAGGTCGGCAGCGGGGTCAGCGCCGGCAGAGGGAAGCCGCTGAGCTCGGTAAAGCAGATCAGCTTGCCCGGGGTGCCCGACTCGACGAACTGGATCTGCCCGGCGGTCATGCCGGTGCCCTGTGGCAGGCACTGGCCGAGCATGGCGCCATAGGTGCGCTTGAACTCATTGGCGTCCTGCACGCCGACCAGGCAGGTGTAGCGGTCCTTGCCGATGCCGAAGCCGCCGGTGAGGTTGAGCGGGGTCCACGGCATGGCACGTTGCAGCAACTGGCGGAACTTCTCGCGCTGCTCGTCCGGGGTCAGCGCGGCCAGCGCACTGAGCAGCGGGTCGGTGCCCTGGGTCTGGCGCGGCAGTTGCTGTACGGCCTTGGCGCGCAGCTTGGACAGCAGCTCTTCCTGGCCCTCCTCGTCCTGCAGCTTGCCGAACAGGGTCTTGGAACCGCCGAAGTCCTTGAATGCGTCCTTGGCCCACTCGCGCACCTGGGCGCCGTCCACCGGTTGCTCTTCGTTGTTCTGCACCAGCGCCAGGGGGATCAGCGTGGCGTGTTTTTCCTTGATGCTGGCGTCGATCTTGCTGATGTCGGTCTCGATCCGGCGCAGCAGCTGGTCGACTGCGTTGCGCCCGTCCTGCAGACGACCGACGAAGCCGTTCCACACCGCACGACCGCTCTGGTCCACCGACTCCTTGCGGCCCAGCCAGTCGGACAGCTCGCGCAGCAACTGGGCCGCCTCGCGCGCGGCCACATGGCGCACGTAGAACAACAGGCTGTCGCGCAGGGTGTCCTTGACCTGGGTGAGCACGGTCTCGGCCTGCTTGTCCTTGCCGCTGAGGCGGGCCATCAGGCCGCCGCCGGTGGTTTCCTTGAGGCGCTCGAATTCGCGGGCCAGCTCCGAGGACTCCAGCTTCTCGGCCAGTTCCTTGAAGCGTGCGGCGTTCTTTTCCAGCGCCGGGATGATGCCGCTGCCTTCGTTTTCCAGGCGGTCCTTGAGCATCTCGACCAGGGCCAGGGTGTAGTCCAGGCCACCGCGCTCATCGTCGTCCAGGCGACGGAAGAGTTTTTCCGGCAGGGCGTCTTCGCGCACCAGTTCGGCCAGGCGGCGCTGGCGGTTTTCCTTGATGCGCACTTCGTGGTTGCGCTCGGCACTGTCGATGTTGCTGCCCTTGGTGTCGCGTTCCAGCTGCTGCTGGATCTCGCGCACGTGGGTCAGCCACTGGTCCTTGTCGGCGCCGCCGCTGTGCAGGCGTTCGAACAACGCTTCGACCTTCTGCTCGATCTGGGCGGTGATGCTGTTGTCGCCTTCCACCAGCAGCAGGTCGTCGGCGATCTGGTAGTGGGTGAACTCGCCGGTGGCCAGGGTCAGCTCGACCTTGGACAGGAAGTCCGGCAGTTCGGTGAAGGTACGCGGGGTGACGTTCAGCTGCTCGCGCAGGAAGTCGTCACGCTCGCGGTCGGTAGGACGGTTGTCGTTGGCCGAGGCGTTGGCGATGCCGAAGAACGCCTTGAGCATCTGCTGTACCTGACGGCTCAGGCGCACGTTCTGGCGCGCATCGATCTGGGTGTCGAGCACGGCCTGGCCGAGCGAGGAGTACGAGCACGGGAAGCGCAGCTCGGTGTCGTCGCCGTAGTCCTGGGGCAGGCGCACAGTGTAGGAGCGGATCTTGTGCTGGTTCTGGTTGACCGCGATCGAGCGCTTCTTGTTGGCGAAGTCCTGCGAGGTGAAGTCGGTGAACAGCACGTCCGAGAGCATCTCGTAGACGTCTTCCTGGTCGCTGGTCTTGGCCTGGGCGACGTTGCTGTTGTCGATGATGTAGACGTCATCGTACGGGCGGTTGTCGATGAACAGGTTGTCGGTGGCGTCCCAGTGCTTGACCAGACGGTTGCCGCGCATGCTGGTTTCCAGCTCCATAAGCGCCGCATAGCCGTTGGCCTGCACGCGCTCGGTGTTGTAGGCATGGAAGCCGCCGGGCAACACGAAGAACAGGTCGACCTTGCCGGCGATGTTGTGTTCCTTGAGGATCGCCTTGGCCAGGTAGCCCATGTCCAGGAACGAACCGGACCCGGTGCCGCCGGCCGCCGAGCCGCTGATGACGATACGGATCTTGCCGGGGTCGATTTCCAGGCCGAGCTTCTTGAGCTTGTCGGCGTTGCCGCCGATGTTGGCCAGCAGGCGCCCGACCTTGTCGCGCAGCTTGTCGCGGATCACCGGGTACTTGTCGTAGAAGTACAGGCGCGACAGCGCACGGATCTGCCCGGCGCCCTTGGAGGGGTCGATGCCTAGGGCGCGGATCTTGTCCGGGGTCAGCGGGAACCATTCGGCCACTTCACGGTGGCGGTTGAGCTCGTCCATCGAGTGGGTGTACTTGCTCAGGTTGAGCGGCTCGATGATCTTCTCTTCGGAGGTGAAGGCCACTTGCTCGGCCAGCACGTCGGTCTTGATCGACTTGCCGTCCTGGGTGACTTCACCAGCATCCAGGTCGAAGTTGATGAACTGCACCAGGGGGAAGTCGGCAATCTGCTGCACCTGGTTGTTGCCGCCCCAGATGGCATTGAGAATGCGCCGGCGCAGGCGAATGTTGACCTTCATGCCGGTACCGCCCAGGGCGATGAACAGCGTCGGGTGGATCTTCTCGCTGACCATGTTCAGCGCTGCCGGGCCGGAAGGTTGTGCATTCTCGTTCATCTGAAACTCCATGAGCCCTGGCTGGGCTGGCCGAGTCGGGTCGGCGGGCTAAATCCGTGGATCAAATTGAAGCGTCAGGCCAGGCCTGACGCGGGCAGTGCAGGCCGGGCTCAGCGCTTGGCCGAGAAGGTCATCAGCCAGGCCACCAGCGAAATGCCGGCCACGCCAGCCAGTGGTGCAAGGTACAGCGGGGTGAGGAACTGACCGGAGTTGATCACCGCCAGCACGGCCATGGCCGAGACCAGCAGCAGGCCCAGGAACAGGAACCAGCCCGAGGCGTTGGCGCGGCTGGGGGCCACGCGCTCGCGCACGCGCCAGTTGGCGTAGGCGTTCTTGATCACGAAGAAGATCAGCGCCAGTACTACCAGCACGGCCACGCCGATCAGAGCGTCACGGCTGTCGACCTTTTTCGGGCCCAGGTCCATCAGCGGCGCCGGAACGCTCAGGGTGGAGGTGGTGGTGGCCGGTGCGGCGTCGTTTTCTACGGGGGCTGGCAGGGAGCTGGTCTGGGTCATGATCGGGGTCCTGGGTTATTTGAGGCGCACGGCGACGTCGGCGGCGAGTTTTTCGAGGGTGGCGCCGAACAGGCCGCGCTTTACGGTCGCGACCTTGTTCTGCCGGGCGTCATAGACGCTGGCGCTGCTGAACGGCTTGAGCGGGTATTGCTGGGCGATGCCTTCGACCATCACCGTGACCGGCTTCTTGCCGCCGATCAGGGCCTTGGCCAGCAACAGGCCGATCAACGCCAGCACCAGCAGGGCCAGCAGCAACAGCACCGGGCCCAGCGGGTAGCTGATCTGCAGCACGATCGGCAGGCGGGTGGCCGAAGCGCTGGCTTCGCTGGACGGCAGGAACACATCGGGCAGTGCATCGTTGGGGAACAGCTCGTTCATGCGCTCGATGAACTGCTGGGAAATCTGCAGTTGCTGCTCGCTCAGGCGCACTTCGATGGCCCCGGCACGCTGGTAGCCGCTGGACAGCAGCACTTCGCTGGACCACTGCGACGGCAGCGGCGGCAGTTGCAGGCTGATCGACAGCTCGTCGGAGCGGGCGCCGGGTTCGAGGTTCTCGATGCGGTCCATCGAGATCGCCGACTGCAGGGCTTCGCCGGGCATGTCCAGGCTCATCGCGACCTTGGCCGAGTGGATCTGGTAGGGGTTGAACTGGTTCTCGAAGCGGCCCAGCAACACCGCGGTCTTGGGCGAGCCGTCGACGTTGATGTTGAGCACCACGGTCTGCTGGTCGGGGGCCAGCTCTGCACTGACGTCGGGGGTGTCCTTGACGCCGGTCGGGATGAAGCGCACGGCGGCCTGGGTCAGCGGCTTGAGGCGTACACGCGCGTCGTTCAGCAGTTTGGCCAGGGCCGGCTGGGCCAGCACCTGTTCCAGCGCGGCACCGGCATTGGCGCCGTAGGCCAGGGCGTAGATCATCAGGCCGTTGGCTTCGAAGTTGCTGCTCTTGACCGGCATCTTCTGCGGGAAGGCGGCGATGCGGCTGATCACGTCTTCCTTGTGCAGCAGGTCGTAGAACTCGCGGTTCTTGAGCTGGGTTTCGCTGCTGTTGTTGGGGCTGTTCTTGTTGTTGGTGACGATCCAGATGATGCCTTCGCGCCCTTCCAGGCCGGTCTTGATCGCGGCCAGCAGGGCTTCCTTGAAGTCGGTGTCGGCATAGGCGCCACTGGCCTTGCGTGCCAGGGCCAGGGCATTGACGCTGTCACCGAGCTTGGCGTGGGTGCCGGGGCCGCGGTAGGTCCATTGCGGCGAGGGGTGGCTGCTGTCGGCCTGGTTGAAGGCGCCGATCACCGCTTCGCCGTTGCCGGCGGCGGTGGCGGCCAGTTGCGTGATCAGCGGTTTGAAGCCCGAAGCCGGGTCGAGGTAGAACGGCTCCATCCAGCCGGAGTTCTGTACCAGAAACACCTGGCGCAGCGGTTGCGCCTGGGCGCTCAGGCACACCAGGCTCAGGGCCAGCAGCAGGCCACGGCGCAGCAGGCGGTTCATGCGTTCCATCGGTAGAGCGCTCCAGTCGAATCGATGTACAGCCACAGGGCGTAGTCGTGGAAGAACCACTGGGCGTTCCAGGGTTGGGCCACTTTGAGGGTGATGCTCAAGGGCGGCTGGCCCACACGTTCCAGGCAGAACTGGCTGTCGATGGCCTGGTCGTTGCCGAAGAACTGTTGCAGGCTCGACGGCCATTCGACGCGCACCGACAGCAGGTACTGGCTGTCGATGAACTCGATGAAGGGGTAGACCACTTCGCGCCGGGTGGGGGTGTTGTCGACGTCGTGCTCGCCCCAGGGCGCATCCAGGCGCACGTTGAACATGTAGTTCAGGTGCCCGGTGCTCAGGCGCGAGCCTTTGACTTCCTTGCGTTCGTCCGAGTCCAGGCGCAGGCAATACTGCTCGCTGCCCTCGAACAGTTGCTGCCAGATGCCGTAGCCGTTGACGAACGGCGGGCCGTATTCGGGGCGGGCCTGGGCACCGGCGGGCCAGCTCAGCCACTGGGCGTCCAGCTGGGCGCCGAGCTTGACGCTGAGGTAGCCGTGGGCGCCGATCCACAGCAGGCGCCGCGAGGCCGGGTCGCGCAGTGGCGCGGACAGGCCCTGCAGGTGCGCCGGGTTGGCGTTGGCGATGGGGTGCAGGGTCCACTGTTCATTGTGGCGTGCCACCAGGCTGAAGCTGCCGTCGGGCATCTGCTGCGGGATCAGTACCTGGTCGTCGAGATCGCCGGGGGCGGCGATGGCACGGCCCGGGCAGCGGTCGACATGGTAGCGGCCATCGAGCGGGTCGACGCGCACCTCGGTGGCACCCTCGTCACAGGCCAGCAGCAGGCGTTGCTGTTCGCCCACCTCGCGCAGGCTCACGCCCCACGCCCAGCTGGGCAGGCTGCAACGGCCGATCGGGGTGCTGTGCGGCAACAGCGCCGCCCACTCCTGGGCCTGGCGCTGCCAGCGGAACAGGCTGCCGTCGCGGGCCAGCGCAAACAGCGCCTCGCGATGACCGCCCAGGTTGGCGACGAGAAAATTCAAGCCGTTCTTGCGTGGCAGCTGGTCGTACTTGTGCGCGGTGTTCAGGCTGCGCGGGGTGGCGCCGTCCAGCTTGCGGTACAACGCGGCGAGGGTGTGCTCGGCACCGTCGAGCCGGCAACTGCCCTCCACCACCCGGCGTCCGCTGCCGTTGCCATAGGGCGGCAACCAGCGTTGCTGGCGGTCGAAGCGCACGGGCGTGAGGGCTGTACCGGTCTGCGGGCAATGGCGGAAGCTGGCCGGCAGCCAGCCCTGCGCACCGGGCGCCTGCTGCGCACCGACGAGAAAGTCCAGGTCGGGCTGCGCGTCTTCCAGCGCCTTGCCGGCGACGTGGGTCAGGGAGAACCTGCCATGGGCATCCTGCAACCAGCGTTGCCCATCCAGCGACCACTCGTACTCGCGGTCGTCTCCGACTACGTCCATATAATCCCACCATGCCAACGGTCGTCCGTGCGCGGCAGTGCCTGCTTGAGGTCAGGCCGTCACGTCGAAAGAAAGAGGTTCTGCGAAATGTCCCGGCGCCTTTCGGCGGGGCGCAATGGCAGCCAAATGCCATTTTTCAAGCTGCGAAATAGTGGCACAGGCAGTTACAAAGTCAACTACCGACTCAGGGCAATTGCAGCCCGCCAGCGGCCTTGTGCAATGCGCGCAGGTGTTCGCCGAGCTGCTTGAGGTTGGCTTCGACGGCGGCGATTTCGGCGGCGCGCTCGGGGCCGAGCAAGGCGCGTACTTCCTTGTCCAGGTCGCCGGTCAGGCGCTGCAGTTGCTGCTGGCGCTGGCTGCTGGCCTGCTCCAGCTGCTGGCGTTCGCTGGCCTGGGGCAGCCCGTAGCCGCTGCCGCTCAGCAGTTCGGCCGGTTTGCTGAGAAAGCCGCTGTTGGCGAGGATCTGCTGCAGGGTGCTGTTGGCCTGGGCCACGTTGGTGTCGTTGAGCTCGCGACCGCTGAGGTAGCGCTGCTTGACCTCGTCTTGGGCCAGCAGCAGCTGGCGGCGCAGGCCGGCCTGTTCCAGCAGCAACAAGGCCGCGCTGGTGCGCAGGTCGGCCTGGGCGAACCATTGCTGGCGCTGGGCGGGTGGCTGTTCGAGCCAGGCCTCCACGCTGGCCTGCGGCACCGGCAGGTGCTGCTTGAGCACCTGGAACATGGCCTGGTAGCGGTCGCGGTAGGAGTCGAAGCGGTAGCCCAGGCGCAAGGCTTCGCGCGGGTCGTCGAGCACGCTCATGTCGGCCAGGCCACGACCCTGCAGCACCTCGAGCAGGCCATTGGGCATGATGCTGTCGAGCCCGGCCAGGCGCGGGTTGCCGGTGCCGCTGCGCAGCAGCTTGAGGGTTTCGACCGCGCAGTTGTTGGACAGGAAGTAATAGTGGCCGTCGTAGTTCCAGTGCATCTCGGCAGCCTGGCGCACCAGGTCTTCGATTTCGTCCCGGTCGAGCTTGAGCGGGATCGAAGCCAGGCTGCGCAGTTCGGTCTTGGTGTACTCGTCGATCACCTGTGCCAGTGGCAGCACGAACAGGCGCGAGGGGTAGGCGCCGGTCAGGCCGTCCCAGCTCGATAGCTGCACGTCGTTGACGAAGGCACGGTACGAGAGCACCAGGTGCTGGTCCAGGTCCAGGCGGCAGTCCGGACCGCGCGGGCGCCCCGGCGCGCAGATCACCAGGCGCAGCATGCTGTGGCCCCAGCGGCTGACCCAGTTCTGGTTGGCTTCGGCCAGCAGGAAGTCCACGGCGTACACGCGTTCGGGGTCGACCTGGCCCAGCGGCTGCTTGTCGAAGTCGTTGCCGGCGTTGAGGAACGGCAGCCCCGGCGCGCACTCGGCAGCGGCAGGCGCCCAGTCGAAATGCTCGCGCAGGTACTTGTAGAGGGCCGGGCGGCGACAGGCGTAGCTCGGGTCGAGGAGGAAGTACTCCATGTTGACCGCGATGAATTCCTTGGGGCTGCTCAGCTCGTAGCTGTCCGGGGTGCGTGCGATCTGGCGGTTGTGCTGTTCGCGCTCGCCACGCCGGCCCACGTATTGCGGCCAGCCGGCGAGGTCGAGCAGGCGCGGGTCGTCGCTGAGGGTGAAGCGGCGTTCGGTCTGGCCGCGGCATTCATCGGGCAGCCCCACCTTGCCCAGGCTGGTGTTCTGGCGCACGCAGCGGCTGATCAGCCGGCGCTCGGGCGCTGGCCACAGGCGGGCGCGGTCATACAGGTGGGTGAGCTCGTGGAGAACGGTAGCCAGCAGCTCCTGGCGCACCGTGCCATGCGGCCGGCCGGTCTGCGCGGTGGCAGCGCTGCCATCGGTGAGGCCCGGCAGCAGGTGCCGGTTGAGCTCCAGGCTCGATACCAGCGACGCCTGGCCATAGGCGTCTTCGGGCATGCGGGTGGTCCAGGAGACGTCGACGCGGCGGTCCAGCTCAGCCTTCAAGCGTGGCGGCAGGGCCTGCAGGGCTTCGTCGAGCAATGCCTGGCTGGCCCGCTGCTGTTGCGGGTCGAGGCCGTCTGCCTGCAGGTGCAGTTGCAGGTCGGCCAGCGCAGGGGCGCCGAGCAGCGTCAGTACGCTGCCCAACAGCCAGGCAAGGGGTTTCACAGCGACAGGATGGCTTCGGCCAGCACCTGGTCGCTGGCGTCGCGTGCTTCGGGGACGCGCTGGCGCAGGGTATCGAAGGCAGCTTCCAGTTGCGCGCCACGGATATCGCCACGGCTGGCGACGAAGCTGGCGGCATCGTCACGGGCCTCGCGCACGACCTTGGAGTCGCGGATCGAGGTGGTGGTGTCGGAGGTGAAGTCGATCGAGCGGCCAAAGGCACGCACGATGATATTGCTGGTGGCCACCAGGGTTTGTGCCTGGACCACGTCGGCCAGCAGCATCAGGCCGAGGGTGGCGGCAATCAGCGGTTTACGCATGGAGCATCTCCGGAAAATCGGTTGTGATCATTGGACGAGAATTGCCTGCGCCAGTTCAAGGTCGCTGGCATGAAGTTCGGGGGTGTGCTGTCGCAGTGCGTTCAGGGCGGCTTCCAGCTGTGCGCCACGCAGGGCGCCGTCGCTGGCGACGAAGGCGGCGGCATCGTCGTGGGCGGCCAGGATCAGCTTGCGATCGAACGGGGCGGTGGTCACCTTGCTGGTGGCGTAGCCCGCAATCACAAGGCTTTGAGTGGTCAGGTCGAAGGCCTGGGCGGCAGTCGACGCGCAGAGTGCGAGCAGCAGCGGTAGCAAATAACGCATGAGGTCTGGTTGGCTGTGAAATCAGGCGGCAAGGCTATCCCAATGCGCGGGTGGGGACCAGCGCAGGGTACCCGGCTTTTACACGTTGTTACGTGTACCGGGCCCTTGCGCGGTTCAGATGGCCAGGATCGCCTGGGCCAGTTGGGCGTCGGAAGCCTGCAGGGTCGGGGCCTGCTGGCGGATGTGGGCGAAGGCGCTTTCCAGTTTCACACCGCGGATGGCGCCCTGGCTGGCGACGAAGCTGGCGGCGTCGTCACGGGCGGCGCGCACGATCTTGTCATCGCGCAGCGATGAGGAGGCATCGGAGGTCGCGTTGGTGGAGGCGGCAACGCCACGCACCACGGTATCGGTGGTGACCACGAAGCTGGATGCGTGGGCAGTGGAGGCCAGGGCCAGCAGCATTGCGGCGCCAAGCAGGCGGGTACGGGACATGATCGATCTCCTGAATATGGGCCCGGCTATTATGCAGCAGGTGGTGCAGTGGCGTCTGCTTCGCCGGCTCGTGCAGCGCAACTGTACGATTGTACTGGTGATACTTTGGTTTATAAAAACTGTACTGGTATTGGGTTCGAATGCTCTGGCGCGGGCCTTTCAAACAAAAAAACCCGTCAGCAGTCACCTGCGACGGGTTTTTGAATTCGGGGTGCCGGCGTTGGCCGGCGGGCCCTGCATCAACGCCAGAAAGGCTTGCTCAGCTCTTCGTAACGTTGCGCTTCGCTGATACCGGCATCAGCCAGCAGACGCGAGTCCAGGCGAGCCAGTTGGTGGCGGCTGGCGATGCGGCGTTGCCACAGCATCAGGTTGGCCAGCAGGCGCAGTGGCAGCGAACCCTGGGATTGTTGAGCGTTGTTTTCAAAAGCCAGATCGGAACTGAGTGTACGTTCCATGGTGTCATCCTTCCGCTTGTGGCGGCATTAGGTAGTGATTTAACTGATGCCAATGATCCTCCTGTGTCGTCCATAACAGTAGATACAGTTCACCTGCATTGTGATGGGCCAGTTAACTGTTTATGCAGACTGTTGCACTCGGATTGGACGCAACTGTACCGGTCCGCACTGAAATGGTGCAATTTAGGGTCAATAAGGGGATTTTGCGTAGGAAGGTACCGTCAAAACACCGGTACAGTAGAACAATTTGTGTAACGGTTGAATGGGGCAACTGTACAGCCGGTGCGCATTGCGCGCCACCGGCTGTACAGGGACGGCCTCAGCTGGCCAGCATGCGCCCGGTTTCTTCCAGGTTTTCATGCCACTGCAGGGCTTCGCGCAGGATGTGTGGGGTGTGCCCACCCTTTTCGCAGGCGCGGGTGAAGTAGTCGTTCAGTGCGTCGCGGTAGTCCGGGTGCACACAGTTGTCGATGATCACCCGGGCGCGCTCGCGCGGCGCCAGGCCACGCAGGTCGGCCAGGCCCTGCTCGGTGACGAGGATGTCCACGTCGTGCTCGGTGTGGTCCACATGGCTGACCATCGGTACCACGCTGGAGATCGCGCCGCCCTTGGCGATGGACTTGGTGACGAAGATGGCCAGGTGCGCGTTGCGCGCGAAGTCGCCCGAGCCACCGATGCCGTTCATCATGCGCGTGCCGCACACGTGGGTGGAGTTGACGTTGCCGTACAGGTCGAACTCCAGTGCGGTGTTGATGCCGATGATGCCCAGGCGCCGTACCACTTCAGGGTGGTTGGAGATTTCCTGCGGACGCAGCACCAGCTTGTCCTTGTAGCGCTCCAGGTTGCCGAACACGTCGGCGTTGCGACGGGTCGACAGGGTGATGGAACTGCCCGAGGCAAAGCTCAGCTTGCCGGCGTCGATCAGATCGAAGGTCGAGTCCTGCAGCACTTCGGAGTACATGGTCAGGTCTTCGAACGGCGAGTCGATCAGACCGCACATCACCGCGTTGGCGATGCTGCCGATGCCGGCCTGCAGTGGGCCGAGCTTGTTGGTCATGCGCCCGGCGTCGACTTCCTGCTTGAGGAAGTTGATCAGGTGGTTGGCGATACCCTGGGTTTCGTCGTCCGGCGGCAATACGGTGGACGGCGAGTCCGCCTGCTCGGTGATGACGATGCCGACGATCTTGGCCGGGTCGATCGGGATCGCGGTGCTGCCGATGCGGTCATCGACTTTCACCAGCGGGATCGGCGTGCGGGTCGGCCGGTAGGTCGGGATATAGATGTCATGCAGGCCTTCGAGGTTGGCGTTGTGCGCCATGTTGATCTCGACGATGACCTGCTTGGCGAAAATGGCGAAGCTGGCCGAGTTGCCCACGGAGGTGGTCGGCACGATGTGGCCGTCTTCGGTGATCGCGACCGCTTCGATGACCGCGATGTCCGGCAGCTTGAGCTGCTGGTTGCGCAGTTGCTCGACGGTTTCCGACAGGTGCTGGTCGATGAACATCACCTTGCCGTCGTTGATGGCCTTGCGCAGGGTGCTGTCGACCTGGAACGGCATGCGACGGGCCAGCACACCGGCTTCGGTCAGCTGCTTGTCGAGGTCGTTGCCCAGGCTGGCGCCGGTCATCAGGCTGATTTTCAGCGGCGACAGCTTGGCTCGCTCGGCCAGTGCGTGGGGCACGGCCTTGGCTTCGCCGGCACGGGTGAAACCGCTCATGCCGACGGTCATGCCGTCCTCGATCAAACCTGCGGCATCGGCCGCACTCATTACCTTGCTGTGCAAAGAGGACAAGCGAATACGATCACGGTACATGGATTATTATCTCGGGCTACTAAAGCTAGATGCGCAGTCTATTGATTTCGCCTGTCGGCGTCCCGCGACCAAGGTCGAATGCGAAGGCCTGAAGTAGAGCCTTCTGTCGGCTGGGCGGGCATGAAAAAGCCCCAGCCGGTACCGCGCTGGGGCTATTTGTCACAGCCTTTTCAAGGGCTTATTCCACGGCTTTGACCATGTCTTCGATGACCTTCTTGGCATCGCCGAACACCATCATGGTCTTGTCCAGGTAGAACAGTTCGTTGTCCAGGCCGGCATAGCCGCTGGCCATGGAGCGCTTGTTGACGATGATGGTCTTGGCCTTGAAGGCTTCGAGGATCGGCATGCCGGCAATCGGCGACTTGGGATCGTTCTTGGCCGCCGGGTTGACCACGTCGTTGGCACCGAGCACCAGTACCACGTCGGCCTGGCCGAACTCGGAGTTGATGTCGTCCATCTCGAACACCTGGTCGTAGGGCACTTCGGCCTCGGCCAGCAGCACGTTCATGTGCCCGGGCATGCGCCCCGCCACCGGGTGGATCGCGTACTTCACGGTCACGCCGTTGTGGGTGAGCTTTTCGGTCAGTTCCTTGAGCGCATGCTGCGCACGGGCCACCGCCAGGCCGTAGCCGGGCACGATGATCACGGTGTCGGCGTTGCTCAGCAGGAAGGTGGCGTCGTCGGCCGAACCGGATTTCACCGGGCGCGCCTCCTTGGCACCGGCCGGGCCGGCCGCTTCTGCAGCGCCGCCGAAGCCGCCGAGGATCACGTTGAAGAACGAACGGTTCATCGCCTTGCACATGATGTACGAGAGGATCGCGCCGCTCGAACCCACCAGCGAACCGGCAATGATCAGCATCGAGTTGTTCAGCGAGAAACCGATGCCCGCCGCTGCCCAGCCCGAATAGCTGTTGAGCATCGAGACCACCACCGGCATGTCGGCGCCGCCGATCGGGATGATGATCAGCACACCCATCACGAAGGCCAGGGCCAGCATCAGGGCGAAGGCGGTCAGGTTGCCGGTGAAGGTGAAGATCAGGCCCAGGGCGATGGTGGCCAGGCCCAGCACCAGGTTGAGCTTGTGCTGGCCGCTGAACTGTACCGGCGCGCCCTGGAACAGGCGGAACTTGTACTTGCCCGACAACTTGCCGAAGGCGATGACCGAACCCGAAAAGGTGATCGCACCAATGGCGGCGCCAAGGAACAGCTCCAGGCGGTTGCCGACCGGAATCGGGTCGCTGATGCTGGCCACGATGCCCAGCGACTGTGGCTCGACCACGGCCGCGATGGCGATGAACACGGCCGCCAGGCCGATCATGCTGTGCATGAAGGCGACCAGTTCCGGCATCTTGGTCATTTCGACGCGTTTGGCCATGATCGAGCCGGCAGTGCCGCCCACCAGCAGGCCGACGATCACGTAGCCGATGCCGTCGGTGGCCAGCTGCGCGCCCAGTTTGTAGATCAGGCCGACGGTGGTGATCACCGCCAGGGCCATGCCGAGCATGCCGAACAGGTTGCCGCGCCGCGAGGTGGTCGGGTGAGACAGGCCCTTGAGCGCCTGGATGAAGCACACCGAGGCGACAAGGTAGAGCAGGGTTACCAGGTTCATGCTCATGTTTACTTCTTCCCCTCAGCCTTCGCGGCCTTTTTCTTGAACATCTCCAGCATGCGCCGGGTGACGAGGAAACCGCCGAACACGTTGACCGCTGCCAGGGCCACCGCGAGGGTGCCCATGGTCTTGCCCAGCGGGGTCACGGTCAGCGCGGCGGCCAGCATGGCGCCGACGATGACGATGGCGGAGATGGCGTTGGTGACCGCCATCAGCGGGGTGTGCAGCGCCGGGGTCACGTTCCATACCACGTGGTAGCCCACATAGATGGCCAGCACGAAGATGATCAGGTTGTAGACGCCGTGAGAGATCAGCATGTCTTCCATTGTCTGGCTCCTTATCCGTTCTTGCGGATGACCTGGCCGTCGCGGCACATCAGGCACGCGGCGACGATGTCGTCTTCGAGGTTGATCGTGAGGGCGCCGTCCTTGTCGAACAGCAGTTTCATGAAGTCGAGCAGGTTGCGTGCATACAGGGCCGAGGCGTCCGCACCGACCTGGGCTGGCAGGTTGGTGGGGCCGACGATGGTCACGCCGTTCTCGATCACCACCTGGTCGGCCACGGTCAGCGGGCAGTTGCCGCCCTGCGCGGCGGCGAGGTCGATGACCACCGAGCCCGGCTTCATCTGCGCGACGGTTTCGGCGCTGAGCAGGGTCGGTGCCTTGCGCCCGGGGATCAGCGCGGTGGTGATGACGATGTCGGCCTGTCTGGCGCGTTCGTGCACGGCCTGGGCCTGACGCTGCATCCAGCTGGCGGGCATGGGCCGCGCGTAGCCGCCGACGCCTTCGGCGCACTCGCGTTCCTCATCGGTTTCATACGGCACGTCGATGAACTTGGCGCCGAGCGATTCGATCTGCTCCTTTACCGCCGGGCGCACGTCCGAGGCCTCGATCACCGCACCCAGGCGCTTGGCCGTGGCGATGGCCTGCAGGCCGGCCACACCGGCGCCCAGGATGAGCACGCGGGCAGCCTTCACGGTGCCTGCGGCAGTCATCAGCATCGGCATGAAGCGTGGGTAGTGATGCGCGGCCAGCAGCACGGCCTTGTAGCCGGCGATGTTGGCCTGCGATGACAGCACGTCGAGGCTCTGCGCGCGGGAGGTGCGCGGCGCGGCTTCGAGAGCGAAGGCGGTGATCCCGCGTTCGGCCATCCTGGCAATCACGTCATTGTTGAACGGGTTGAGCATGCCCACCAGAACGGTGCCGCTGTTGATCTGGCCCAGTTCGCTTTCGTTGGGCGCCACAACCTTGAGTACAAGCTGTGCGCCAAACGCATCGGCAGCGCTGCCGATGGTCGCGCCTGCTGCTTCATAGGCACTGTCGGGCACGCTGGCATTGACGCCCGCGCCACGTTGCACAGTGACCTGATGACCCTGGCCGATCAGTTTCTTGATGGTTTCGGGGGTGGCAGCGACACGTGTCTCGCCCGTCTGCGTTTCGAGAGGAACACCAATGTGCACGTCAATTTCTCCTGCGTGATCTTTTGTTGGTAAACCAGCGCACTGCGGATGGTGCGTCTGGGGCGGCCGATCAGCACGATCCCGCCCTGAATCCGGGCGGGGCGCGGCATTTTGCAGGCGATCCTGAATCGCTTCAACCGGTTCTGAAGGGTGACGAACGATAAACTACAAGTCACCCTGTGACCGAATGTCGCAATAAACGGCCTGAAGCCCGCGAACCGTGGGCTTCAGGGACATTACGCAAAATTTGAAATTTTTTCAGACAAATTTCGCGAAAGCGCATTTGTGCACAGGCTTTATGTCGCGAAGGCCCCGTAAACAGCAGGGTTAAGGGGTGTTTTGGCGTGCACCGGAACAGTCTGCTCATTTGCGACATTTTCGTATATCTGTAGGGCTCGATATTTGCTGACTACGGGGTCAACAAACCGCTCTGATCCTTGTGCTGCGCGGCATAGCGCTGGGCCTCGGCTACCAGCCAGTCGCGAAAAGCACGCAGCGAGGCGGATTCCACCTTGCGCTCCGGGATCATCAGGTAATACGCCTTGATGCTCGACAGCGCATGCGGGTTGGCAATCACCAGCCTGCCCTCCCCCAGTTCATGCTGGATGAGAAAGGGCGGGATCAACGCCACGCCCATCTCGTGCATGGCGGCCTGGGCCAACATCGAGAATAGCTCATAGCGCGGGCCGGTCATGTCGCGGGCCACGTTCATTTCCAGGCTGTTGAACCACTGGCGCCAGGCATAGGGTCGGGTGGTCTGCTGCAGCAGCGGCAGTTGCGCGAGGTCCTCGGCGCTAAGGCTAGCCTGCCCTGCCAGCAAGGCCGGGCTGCACACCGGCACGGGGTTCTCGCCCATCAGGCGGTGGGACTGGGTACCCGACCAGTCGGCGTCGCCAAAATAGATGGCGGCGTCGAAGTGGGTGTCGGCGAAAAGGAACGGACGGGTGCGGTTGGTCAGGTTGACGGTGACTTCGGGGTGCAGGCGCTGAAAGTCCTTCAGTCGCGGCAGCAGCCATTGCGTGCCGAAGGTCGGTACCAGGGCCAGTTCGATCACGTTGGCGCCCTGCTGGCCCATCACCGACAGGGTATCGCGCTCCACCGCGTCCAGCTGGGTGGCGACGCGGCGGCTATAGGACAGGCCGGCTTCGGTGAGCTTCACGCCACGGCGCGAGCGTCGAAACAGCTCCACATTCAGAAACTCCTCCAGCCCGCCCACCTGTCGGCACACCGCGCCCTGGGTCAGGGAGAGCTCCTGGGCCGCCTTGGTAAAGCTTTCGTGGCGGGCTGCAGCCTCGAAGCACACCAGGGCCGTGGTGCTGGGGATCTTGCGCCGCATATACGTCAACCTCACTAATCAGTCGTAAAAATGGCCGTTGGTGCCGTTACGAAGTGAGAAATTATCACAAGACTATGCGCAATCCTCGTTTGTCGCCACGCCCGTTACGGCCTAGGATCAACCCACGACAAAACGTTTCCGAGGATTCGCACATGGCTGGCAAGGCAAGCTTCAACTGGATCGACCCGCTGCTGCTCGATCAGCAGCTCACCGAAGAAGAGCGCATGGTGCGTGACAGCGCGTTCCACTTCGCCCAGGACAAGCTCGCCCCGCGTGTGCTCGAAGCCTTCCGCCATGAGCAGACCGACCCGGCGATCTTCCGTGAAATGGGCGAGGTTGGCCTGCTGGGTGCGACGATCCCCGAGCAGTACGGCGGCAGCGGCCTCAACTATGTGTGCTACGGCCTGATTGCCCGTGAAGTGGAGCGTATCGACTCCGGCTATCGCTCGATGATGAGCGTGCAGTCTTCGCTGGTGATGGTGCCGATCAACGAATTCGGTACCGAGGCGCAGAAGCAGAAGTACCTGCCCAAGCTGGCCAGCGGCGAGTGGATCGGCTGCTTCGGCCTCACCGAGCCCAACCATGGCTCCGACCCGGGCTCGATGATCACCCGCGCCAGGAGCGTCGACGGTGGCTATCGCTTGAGCGGCAGCAAGATGTGGATCACCAACAGCCCGATCGCTGACGTGTTCGTGGTGTGGGCCAAGGACGATGCGGGCGACATTCGCGGCTTCGTGCTGGAGAAAGGCTGGGAAGGCCTGAGTGCCCCGGCGATTCACGGCAAGGTCGGCCTGCGTGCCTCGATCACCGGCGAGATCGTGATGGACAACGTGTTCGTGCCTGAAGAAAACATCTTCCCGGATGTACGTGGCCTGAGGGGCCCGTTCACCTGCCTCAACTCGGCGCGCTACGGCATCTCCTGGGGCGCCCTGGGTGCAGCGGAAGCCTGCTGGCACACCGCGCGCCAATACACCCTGGACCGTCAGCAGTTCGGCCGCCCGTTGGCCGCCAACCAGCTGATCCAGAAGAAGCTGGCCGACATGCAGACCGAGATCACCTTGGCCCTGCAAGGTTGCCTGCGCCTGGGCCGCATGAAGGATGAAGGCACTGCTGCGGTCGAGATCACCTCGATCATGAAGCGCAACTCCTGCGGCAAGGCGCTGGACATCGCCCGCCTGGCCCGCGACATGCTGGGCGGCAATGGTATCTCCGACGAGTTCGGCGTGGCCCGCCACCTGGTCAACCTCGAGGTGGTCAACACCTATGAAGGTACCCATGACGTGCACGCGCTGATTCTGGGGCGTGCGCAAACCGGTCTGCAGGCTTTCTATTAATAAGGAGCCAGCCCATGGGCGCGCTATCTCATCTGCGGGTGCTGGATCTGTCGCGAGTGCTGGCCGGACCGTGGTCCGGACAGATCCTCGCGGACCTGGGGGCCGAGGTGATCAAGGTCGAGCGTCCCGGGGCGGGCGACGACACGCGCGCCTGGGGCCCGCCGTTTCTCAAGGACGCCTATGGCGAGAACACCAGTGAGGCGGCCTACTACCTTTCGGCCAACCGCAACAAGCAGTCGGTCACCATCGACTTCACCCAGCCCGAAGGCCAGCAACTGGTACGCGAGCTGGCGGCCAAGTCCGACATCCTGATCGAGAACTTCAAGGTTGGCGGGCTGGCGGCCTACGGGCTGGACTACGAAAGCCTGCGGGCGATCAACCCGCGGCTTATCTATTGCTCGATCACCGGCTTCGGCCAGACCGGACCCTACGCCAAGCGCGCTGGTTATGACTTCATGATCCAGGGCCTGGGTGGCCTGATGAGCCTTACCGGCCGCCCGGAGGGTGAGGACGGTGCGGGGCCGGTGAAGGTCGGGGTGGCGTTGACCGATATTCTCACCGGGCTGTATTCGACGGTGGCGATATTGGCCGCCCTCGCCCACCGGGATCACGATGGCGGCGGGCAACACATCGACATGGCGTTGCTGGATGTGCAGGTGGCTTGCCTGGCCAACCAGGCGATGAACTACCTGACCACGGGTGTTGCGCCGCGTCGCCTGGGTAATGCGCACCCGAACATCGTGCCTTACCAGGATTTTCCTACCGCCGATGGCGACTTCATCCTGACCGTGGGTAACGACGGGCAGTTTCGCAAGTTCGCCGAGGTGGCCGGCCAGCCGCAGTGGGCGGATGACCCGCGGTTTGCCACTAATAAACTGCGTGTTGCCAACCGCGCCGAGCTGATCCCGCTGATTCGCCAGGCCACGGTGTTCAAGACTACCGTCGAGTGGGTCAGCCAGCTGGAGCAGGCGGGTGTACCGTGCGGGCCGATCAACGACCTGGCGCAGATGTTCCAGGACCCTCAGGTGCAGGCGCGTGGCCTGGCCATAGAGATTCCTCACCCGTTGGCCGGCAGCGTGCCGCAGGTAGCCAGCCCTATTCGTTTGTCCGAGACGCCGGTGGAGTACCGCAATGCACCGCCGCTGCTGGGGGAGCATACCGAACAGGTGCTGATGCAGGTGCTGGGGCTGAAGGGTGACGAGGTGCAACGCCTGCGTGGCGCGGGCGTGCTGTAGGCGCCCTCTCCTATCTATATAGAGGGTGGCG
>NZ_CP074676.1:127500-695000 GCF_018398475.1 Pseudomonas qingdaonensis
CCTCGATGTCGGCTCATCACATCCTGGGGCTGAAGCCGGTCCCAAGGGTATGGCTGTTCGCCATTTAAAGTGGTACGCGAGCTGGGTTTAGAACGTCGTGAGACAGTTCGGTCCCTATCTGCCGTGGACGTTTGAGATTTGAGAGGGGCTGCTCCTAGTACGAGAGGACCGGAGTGGACGAACCTCTGGTGTTCCGGTTGTCACGCCAGTGGCATTGCCGGGTAGCTATGTTCGGAAGAGATAACCGCTGAAAGCATCTAAGCGGGAAACTTGCCTCAAGATGAGATCTCACTGGAGCCTTGAGCTCCCTGAAGGGCCGTCGAAGACTACGACGTTGATAGGTTGGGTGTGTAAGCGCTGTGAGGCGTTGAGCTAACCAATACTAATTGCCCGTGAGGCTTGACCATATAACACCCAAGCAATTTGCGTCGAAAGGCCAGATTGCAGTGTTGTGAAGACACAGTAAGCCGAAGATTTGTACCTCACGAACATCACATACCCGATTCGCTGGAGAGTCTGAACAAGACCTTCTGGCAACAGAATTTCTTGACGACCATAGAGCATTGGAACCACCTGATCCCATCCCGAACTCAGTAGTGAAACGATGCATCGCCGATGGTAGTGTGGGGTTTCCCCATGTGAGAGTAGGTCATCGTCAAGATTAAATTCCGAAACCCCTATCTGCATCTGCAGGTAGGGGTTTTGTCTTTAGAGTAGAAGCATCAAGAATTCGCCGGCACGTCGCAATGTACGGGCCAGCACACAGAATTTCTTGACGACCATAGAGCATTGGAACCACCTGATCCCATCCCGAACTCAGCAGTGAAACGATGCATCGCCGATGGTAGTGTGGGGTTTCCCCATGTGAGAGTAGGTCATCGTCAAGATTCAATTCCAGAACCCCTGTCTGTGCTGCAGACAGGGGTTTTGTCTTTTCAGGGGCTAGGGTAGCGGGTTGTTCCTGCCACCCTCTGCACCGGCCAGGCCGACCCCTGCACACAATGGGCTGCAGGAGCCGACCTTCAGTCTATGTAGTGCGCCGAGCCCGGCTACTGCGCCGCGCCAGCAACTTGCGCCACCAGATATACACCCCTGTCACCGACAGCACCGCAATCACTACCCCCAGCACCGCGATCATCACCTGGCCTGTAGTGCCGAGGATCCTGCCGCCATGTATGGGTAGTTGCAGCCGGTAGAAGCGTTCCCCCAGGGTGCCCTGGCCAGCGATCTCCTGCCCCAGCAGGCGCCCGTCGGTGCCATGGAAGAACAACCACGACTTGCCCTGGGCATCGGTGTCGTGCTGTCCGAAACCGGCGCCATAGAAGTTGTACTCGAAGCTGTAGTACAACTCGCCGATCGGCGCCGTCAGCCCCAGCCGCTGGCCCTCCTGCTGCGCCAGCTGATGGGCTTGATGCCATGTCAGCTGGGTCTGTCCCAGTTCTTCCCTGGGCAGCCTGCCACGGGCCTCATAGACGCTTGGTTCCACCGGCGAGAACAGCGACACCGCCGGCTTGAACACCTGGCTGGGCAGGTTCATCGCCACACTGCTGACGGCCACCGGCAACAGCAGCAGCCACAGCCACAAGCCCCCAGCCCTGTGGATATCCATGTTCAGTCGATACGCATGCCCGCCCTTGATCTTCCAGGCCGTGCTCCATTTGCGCCAGAACGGACGACCACGGGGCAGGGTCAGCAGCAGGGCGATGAAGCAGTCGAGCACCCACAGGATCGCCACCACGCCCATCAGCCACAGCCCCCAGTTGCCCGGCAGGGTCAGGTTGTAGTGCAGCTCGAGGACGAACGGCATGAAGTTCTCCCGCGAGAAACAGCACTCGCCCCAGTAGCGCTGGCCCAACGTCTGGCCGCTGACCGGGTCGAGGTAGAACACCGTGTTCTTCTCGGCATACGGCTTGTCGGTGGCCGGGTCGTTGCGCGGCACCATCGCCAGCAACGCCGAGTGCCCGGGCTCGTCGGGGTATTCCATGTACCACACCTGCAGGCGCGGGTGTTCGGCCTGCACCTTGTCCACCAGGTTGCCGGGGTCCTGGCGGGGGCCTTGCGCCGGGGCTTCATAGAACGAAGGGTTCAGCCATTCGTCGATCTCGTGGTTGAACGCCAGCACGCTCCCGGTGAGCCCTGCCAGGGCAAGGAACAGCGCGGTGGCCAGGCCGATATAGCGGTGCAGCAATACGTAGAGGTGGCGCATATAAAGGGATTCCAGATCAGGTCGCCAGATGCGACAAAGCCAGCGCCTGGAATCAGGCACTGGCTTTGCGGCTCACGGGGGTGTGGTCAGAACTGATAGCTGACCGTGGCGCTGACATTGCGCTCTTCACCCATGTAGCAGTAGTTCAGGCTCGCGCACGAGGCGATGTAGCTCTCGTTGGTGAGGTTGTTGGCATTGAGCCGCACATCCACGCCCTTGAGCCCGACCTTGCCCAGGTCGTAGCCCACCGACGCATCGAACAGGGTGTACGACGGTACCTTCATGGTGTTTTCCGCATCCACCCAGCTGTAGCCCACGTAACGCACGCCACCGCCTACGCGCACACCGTCCAGCACCCCCTGGCGGAAGTTGTAGTCCGCCCACAGCGAGGCCATGTGCTTTGGCGCCTGGGTTGGCGAGTTGCCCTTGTTGTCGAGTGTGCTGCCAGCCAGAGTGCTCGGCATCGTCTTGCTGTACTCGATGTCGGTGAAGGTGTAGCTGCCCAGCACCTTGAGGTTCTCGCTCAACTGCATGTGCGCTTCCAGCTCCAGACCCTGGGAGCGTACCTGCCCGACCGGGTAGTAGAAGTCGTCCTGCGGCTGTTTGGTGGCCAGGTTTTCCTGCTCGATGCGGAACACCGAGGCGGTGAACAGGTTGTCGGTGCCCGGCGGCTGGTACTTGATACCGGCCTCCCACTGGGTGCCTTCGGTCGGTGCCAGCGGGTTGCCGGCGGCATCGGCGTAGGAGTTGGGGTTGAACGACTCCGAATAGCTCAGGTAAGGCGCAATACCGTTGTCGAACAGGTACAGCACGCCCGCGCGGCCGGTGAGCTTGGTGCGGTCATCGCTGATCTTGGTGCCCAGTGGGCGGGTAGGCTCGGCGATACGATTCTCATCGGAGGTCTTCACCCAGTCCTGCCGCAGCCCCAGCGAGAAGCGCCACTTGTCCAGCTCGATCAGGTCCTGGGCGTAGATGCCGGTCTGCTGCAGGCGCCGGGTGTAGCTGGTCGGTGCGTAATAGGTGATCTGCGAATTGCCGTACTGCGGGTTGAACGCATCGATCGACGCCAGGCCGCCGCTGCTCCAGTCCACCACGGTCTTGCGTCGCTGGTAGTCCAGGCCCACCAGCGTGGTGTGCTTGGCCGCGCCGGTGAAGTACTCGGCCTGCAGCATGTTGTCGATGATGTAGGAGTGCAGCTTCTCGTCGGCACCGGTGTAGTAGCGGTTCAGCTTGTTGCTGGTGGGCGACTCGTAGCCCCAGGCGTACACCTGGTCCATCTTCACCGTCGAGTCCAGGTAGCGGAAGTTCTGGCGTGCGGTGAACACGTCGTTGAAGCGATGCTCGAACTGGTAGCCGAACGACTGCTGATTGCGCTCGTAGCTGTCGATGCCCGGCTCGCCCTCGAAGAAGTGTTCCGAGATACGCTGGCCGTTGCGTTTGTGCAGCGCGCCATCGGCTGGCACGCCGGCGTGGTAGCCGCCTTCCGGATCGTTCTGCAGGTAGGCCTGCAAGGTCAGCGAGGTGTCCTCGGTGAAGTCGATGCTCAGGGTCGGCGCCAGCGCATAGCGCTTTTCTTCGTTGTGATCGAACTGGGTGTCGGACTGATGCGTCAGGCCGGTCAGGCGGTAGGCGATACGCTTGTCGTCGTCCAGCGGGCCGCTGAAGTCGAAGCCCACCCCACGCTGGCCCTGGGAGCCGACGGTAGCCTGCACCTGGCGGAAGGTCTCGTACAGTGGCTTCTTGGTGGTCAGCGCCACCAGGCCACCTGGCGAACTGCGGCCATACAGCACCGACGACGGACCTTTGAGAATATCCACGCGCTCGAGGAAGTACGGGTCGATCTGCATGGTGCTGAAGGTGCCGCTGTCACCCATCGACTTCAGGCCGTCGATGTAGATGTTGTCCACCGAGCCATCGTTGAAGCCGCGCATGGCCACATAGTCATAGCGGTGGGTCGCGCCATACGGGTTGGTCAGCACGCCCGGGGTGTAGCGCATGGTCTGCGAGACCGTCTGCGCGCCCTGGTCGTCCATCTGCTGGCGGGTTACCACAGACACCGACTGCGAGGTCTCCAGCAGCGCGGTGCTGGTCTTGGTCGCGATCTGGCTGTGGGTGGCGTTGTAGCCCTCCATGCTGCCCAGCGCGTTGCCCAGGGCAAAGCCGCGCACGTCGGTGGTAGGCAATGCCAGTGCGGCGTCCTGCGGGGCCGCATGCAGCACATAACTGGTGCCATCCTGGCTCACCGCCTCCAGCCCCGTGCCATTGAGCAACTGGCGCAGCGCCTGGTCGGTGGCGTAGCTGCCCTGCAGGCCGGGCGATTGCGCGCCCTGGGTCATCTGCGGGGTGCTCGACAGCGTGATGCCGGCCTGGCGTGCGAACTGGTTCAGCACCTCGTCCAGCGAGCCGGCGGGGATGTTGTACTGCTGGCTGGCGCTGCCCGCAGGTTCGGCTATCACTACCATCGGCACGCTGGCCAGGCCCAGCGCGGTACCGAACAGTGCGGCGCGCACCGCCTTGCCCAGGCGTGAATCTAAGAGAGGTTGAAACTCATTACTGTCAGTGAGCCGCGGCTGGGCCAGGGTATCGCGCATGAAGAGCATCCGTAGGGTCGGTAAGGGCAGAAGGGAGTCGCTTACTGTCCTAGCCGGACGTGCCGACAAAACCCGCCAAAAAAATCAGCGCATCACGCCTGGCGTTCCAGGCGTACCCACCAGCGCGTGCGATAGCTGACATGCACCGGCAGGGTCTGCGGCAGCAGGTGCAGCAGCTTGTCGGTGTCTTCCAGGCGGAACACCCCGGACAGGCGCAGGTTGGCGATATCGTCGGAGCAGCTCAGGTAGCCGTGGCGGTAGCGCGCCACCTCGTCGATGAAGTCCCCCAGGCGCATGTTGCGCGTGACGATCAGGCCATCGGCCCAGGCACCGGGGTCCATGTTCTGCTGCGCCACGGGTGTGGCGCCCTGGGCATTCACCAGAAAGGCTTCGCCAGCAGCCACCCATTGCAGCCCGGCGGGGCCGGGGTGATGGATCGCCACCTTGCCCTGGCTGACCGTGACGCGGGTGCAGTCGCGCTCCTGGCGCACCACGAAGCGCCCATCGAAGCCTTCGAGCAGCGCATCGCGGCTCTGCACCAGCAACGGCCGCCCAGCCGGGCCGAGCGGGTGTTCGGCGCAGGTCAGCATCAACTCCCCGTGCTTGAGGCGCACCAGGCGCTGGCGGCTGTCGAAGGCCAGGTCCGCCGCGGTATGGGTATTGAGATCGAGCAGGCTGCCATCGGGCAGGCGGACGCTGCGCCGCTCGCCGGTGGCCGTGGCGAAATCCGAGGTCCACGGGTCGAGCAGGCCAATGTCCTTGCTGACCCAGGCCGCTGAGCCAAGCATCACCACGCCGCCCAGCAGCTTCAGGGCCTGGCGCCGGTGCAGCCGCTGCTGGCTGTTCTCCAGGGTCTGCAGGGCGACGACACCGGCGCCCGGCACCGCACGCAGGTTCATTTCCTGCTGCAGGCTGTGCACCCGTTGCCAGGCCAGTTCGTGCTCGTGGCTGGCGCTGCGCCACTGCTCGCACTGGGCCAGCAACTGCGGGCTGGCGCCGTTCTCGCGCACCCGCAGCATCCAGTGAATGGCCTGCTTGACCACGCGCGGGCTAGGGTTCATAGCGCAGCAGGTAGCAGTGATAGAGGGCGTCGGCCACATACCGCTCCACCGAGCGCAGCGAGATACCCATCTGCTCGGCGATCTGCTTGTGGCTCAACCCTTCGCACTGGGCCAGCAGGAACGCGGTGCGCACCTTGGGCCTGAGGCCGTCGAGCAGGCACGCAATGCGTTCCAGCAGCTCCAGCAGCAGCTCGCGGGTTTCCGCTGATGGCACCTCGGCCTCGGGCAGCTGCGCCAGGGCTTCGAGGTAGGCACGCTGCAGCTCTTCGCGGCGCCAGTGATCGATCACCAGCCCCCGTGCGATGGTACGCAGGAATGCGCGTGGTGCATTCAGCTCCAGATGTTCGCGCCGCTGCAGCAGGCGCACGAAGGTGTCCTGGGCCAGGTCCGCGGCATCGGCCGCATTGCCCAGGCGGCAGCGCAGCCAGGTGTTCAGCCAGCTGTGGTGTTGCTGATAGAGCCTGTGCACAGAGTCGTGGGAGGACATGAAGGCGCGCTGCAACCAAGGTCATAAATGATAATTAGTCTCATTGTTATGGGGCCTTGCGCAATTTGCAACCACTGACCGACCCGGCGGCGCGTTCAGCCCTGCGGCTGGCTGGCCAGGTACTGCCTGATGGCCTGCATGCCCTTGTCCAGGTGCTGGGTCAGAAGCTGTACAGCTTCGTCCACCTGGCCGGCCTGGGCTGCGTCCACCAGCGCGATGTGATCGTCCTGGGTCAGCTTGCCCAGCCCCATCGACGACAGATGAAACCGCAGGAAGCGCGCCTCTTCGCTCAACTCGTTGTCGATCAGGCGCAGCAACTTCTGATTGGGCGCCTTGCGGTACAGGGCCATGTGCAACAGGCGGTTGAGCTGGCCCATCTCGGCGTGCCGGGTCTCGTTCTGCAGTTGCTCGATGTAGCCCCGGGCCAGGGCGATGTCCTCGGCGTCCAGCAGCGGGATCGACTGGCGCAGCGCCTCGCTCTCCAGGATCACCCGTAGCCCGTAGGAGTCCATCGCATCTTCGCTGATCAGCGGGGCCACCACCGCGCCCTTGTGCGCAACCACCTGCAGCAGCGACTGCGCCTCCAGCTGACGCAGGGCCTCGCGCACCGGCATGCGGCTGACCCCGAACAGCGTCGCCAGCTCCTGTTGGCGCAACGCCATGCCGGGTGCCAGGCGCCCGTCGAGGATGGCGCTGCGCAGGCGCTCTTCGATCACGCTGCGCGCCAGGTGAGCAGGCACCTGCTCGTCACCCAGAATGCTCAGGAGTTTGATTTTTTCGGCCACGCTGACTGCCCTGCTAGCAAAGATTGGATCCAATGACCCTAGTGATGACGGTTGCGCCTGTCAAATTCAGGCCGGCGCGGGCCTGCGGGCGTTCGCGGCGGCTATCCTGAATGAAGTCGCAGCGCTTTGGAAGCTTGCCGCCGTGCGCCATTGTCTTTTGCCCGCCCAGCCTGCACCATCGCGATTCCACGATCTGCATGGACCGCCGGCCTTGGCGATACGTTGGGCTTTGCCTCTGACCCCGCGCCGGGCTGGCCTGGCGCTGTTGCTCGGCTGCGTATTGCTGGGCAACCTGCGCGCGGACTGGGACTTTTCCCAGATCAGCCGCAAGGCCCAGGCCCTGTACGGCCCCCTTGGTGCCGGCCAGCAGCGTATCGATGCCTGGCAGCAGTTGCTTGCCACCCAGCGCCAGGGCAGCGAAGCCGAGCGCCTGCAGGTGGTCAACCAGTTCTTCAATCGCCAGTTGCGCTACGTCGAAGACCCCGAACTGTGGCAGCAGGCCGACTACTGGTCCACCCCGATCCAGTCACTGATCAAGGGCGCCGGCGACTGCGAAGACTACGCCATCGCCAAGTATTTCAGCCTGCGCCGCCTGGGTATCCCCAGCGAGAAACTGCGCATTACCTACGTCAAGGCGCTGCGCCAGAATCGCGCGCACATGGTCCTGACCTACTATTCCACTCCAGAGGCGATGCCGCTGGTGCTCGACAGCCTGATCGACACCATCGAGCCGGCCAGCCAGCGCACCGACCTGCTGCCGGTGTATGCCTTCAATGGCGAGGGCCTGTGGCTGACCGGGGCGGGTGGCAATCGCAAGGTCGGCGACAGCAAGCGCCTGTCGCGCTGGCAGGATCTGTTGAAGAAGATGCAGGCCGAGGGGTTTCCCACCGAGCCGGCTTACTGAGGATTGCGGATGTCACTGTTCAAGCAATTGTTGCTCGCCATCTGCCTGTTTCTGGTGGTCGCCTTCAGCGGCAGCTTCATGGTCGGCCTGGAAAGCTCGCGCAGCCAGTACGTCAATCAGCTGCGCGCGCATGCGCAGGACGCCGCCACCGCGCTGGCGCTGTCGCTCACGCCGAACATCGACGACCCGGCAATGGTCGAGCTGATGGTCAGCTCCATCTTCGACAGCGGCTACTACGCCAGCATCCGCGTGATCGACCTGGGCCCCAATGCCCTGCTGGTGGAGCGTCACGCCGAGCCGGACAGCAGCGGTGTGCCGGCCTGGTTCATCCGCCTGATCAACCTGGAGCCGGCCGGCGGCGATGCCATCGTCAGCCGCGGCTGGCAGCAGGCGGCGCGGGTCGAGGTGGTCAGCCACCCGATGTTCGCCCTGGCCAAGCTGTGGCGCAGCGCGCTCGGCAGCCTGGCCTGGCTGCTGGCCTGCGGGGTGGTCAGTGCACTGCTGGGGGCGCTGCTGCTGCGCCGTCAGCTGCGACCGCTGGACTACCTGGTGGCGCAGTCCCAGGCCATTGCGCGTCGCGAGTTCCTCAGTGCGCCGCGCCTGCCGCGCACCCCGGAGCTGCGCCGGGTGGTGCAGGCCATGAACCAGATGGTCGAGAAACTCAAGGCGCTGTTTCTCGAGGAGGCCCAGCGCAGTGAAGCCCTGCGCGCCGAGGCCTGGCAGGACAGCCTGACCGGCCTGGGCAACCGGCGCTTCTTCGAGATGCAGCTGTCTGCCCGGCTCAGCGCCCAGGACGATAGCCCCGGCTACCTGATGCTGGTGCACGTGCAGGACCTGGCCGGGCTCAACCTGCGCCTGGGCGGCCAGCGCACCGATGCCCTGCTGCAGGCTCTTGCGCAGCAGGTGCAGCGGGTGTGCGCGCACTATCCCAAAACCCTCGACCTGATCGCCCGTAGCCGTGGCGGCGAGTTCGCCGTGCTGGCACCGGGGCTGGTGCATGACGAGGCCGTGCACCTGGCCCAGGAACTGGAGCAGACCCTGCACAGCCTGTACGACACCGGTGCTTCCGACCGTAACCCGGTGGCCTGGATCGGCCTGGCCCCCTATAGCCCGGGCGACGCCCCGCAGGCCCTGCTCGAGCGCTGCGACGAAGCCCTGGCCCAGGCGCAGAGCCAGCAGCTGCCGACGTGGGTCTGCCTGCCCGCGCACGCCCCGGCGCTGCTGGACCACGACTGGCATGCCCTGCTGCAACACGCCCTCGACCAGCGCCGCTTCGAGCTGTTCTTCCAGCCGGTGGTGGCGACGCACGAGCTGGGCCGCGTATTGCAGTACAAGGTGCTGTCGCGCCTGCCCGACGGGCATGGGCAAACCCTCCCCGCCGGACGCTTCCTGCCCTGGCTCGAGCGTTTCGGCTGGTCGATCCGGCATGACCTGCTGATGCTCGAACAGGTGCTGGCCCACCTGCAGCGCCATGACCAGGCGCTGGCGCTGAACCTGTCGGCGGCCACCCTGGCCGACCCCCAGGCGTTGCAGGCAGTGTACGGGCTGCTGGGGCGTCATGCGGCGCTGGGCCCGCGCCTGACCCTGGAGATCGGCGAAGAGCAGTTGCCCGACCAGGCCGCGCTCGAGCAGCTGGCACGGCAACTGGGCGCGTTGGGCTTCAAGCTGAGCCTGCAGCACTTTGGCGGGCGCTTCAGCATGATCGGCAACCTGGCGCACCTGGGCCTGGCGTACCTCAAGGTCGACGGCAGCTTCATCCGCGCCATCGATCAGGAGCCGCACAAGCGCCTGTTCATCGAGGCGATCCAGCGCGCAGCGCACAGCATCGACCTGCCATTGATTGCCGAGCGGGTGGAAACCGAAGGCGAACTGGAGGTGCTGCGCGACATGGGGATTTTCGGGGTGCAGGGGCGCTTGATCGGCGAGCCCCGGCCCTGGGCGCCGTAGTGGCTTCTTCGCCGGCCACGCCGGCGCCTGCAGGCGGCGGTGAACCCCGCAGGCGCCGGCCTGGCGGGCGAAGCTGCTAGATCAACGGCCGCTCCTCATCGATCAGCTTGTTCAACCCCCCCATGGTCTGGCGCGCGCTCGAACGGCTGAGCAGCTTGGCCTGTGCGCTCGCCGGCAGGTCGGTGATGCTGATCACGCCCTTGCTGGTCAGTACCTCGATCAAGTCCTCCAGCACCCGGATCATGTCCAGGTCGCTCTGCTGCAGCTTCTTGGCAAACCAGGCCTGGGCCTCCGGCGAATCGTTGGGCAGCGCTTCGCTCTCCTCGGCAAAGGGCGTCGACTCCAACCGCACGATCTGCCCACGGGTGTCGCGTTGCACATAGAACATAGCCTTTCCCCCTGATGACATCTGCTTGATGGCCTCAGCAGCATAGGCCACGCGAGGCGGACAACCCTCTCTATGCTTATTCTCTAAAGGTATTTAAATTATTTTTCTTATGCATTTATATTTATTTCCACGCGCAGTTACCGACCCGACACGTGGGAGTGAAAAGATATGTCAGCGGCCCCTGGCGCCTTGTCGTACACCGACAGCGCCCAACCCCAAGCCTTCGAGATTCGTCCGTTTGCCGGTGCCGTGGGCGCCGAGATCATCGGCCTGGACCTGAGCCGTCCGGTCAACGCTGGCGATTTTGCGCGCATCCACCGCGCGCACCTGGACCACCACGTGGTGGTGTTCCGCGACCAGCGCATCACCCCCCAGCAGCAGATCGACTTCAGCCGCCTTTTCGGCGTGTTGCAGATCCACGTGCTCAAGCAGTTCCTGCTCGGCGGCCACCCCGAGATCCTGATCGTCTCCAACATCATCGAGAACGGCCAGAACATCGGCCTGGGCGATGCCGGCAAGTTCTGGCACTCGGACCTCTCCTACAAGGAACTGCCCAGCCTGGGGTCGATGCTGCATGCCCAGGAGCTGCCCAGCGAGGGCGGCGATACCCTGTTCGCCGACATGCACAAGGCCTGGGACCAGTTGCCCGCCCACCTGCGCGCCGCCGTCGAAGGCCGCAGCGCCGCGCACTCCTACACCGCGCGCTACAGCGAAACCAAATTCGAAGGCAACTGGCGCCCCACGCTCACCGCCGAGCAACTGGCCCAGGTGCAGGAAGTGATCCACCCGGTGGTGCGTACCCACCCGGAAAACGGGCGCAAGGCGCTGTTCGTCAGCGAGGGCTTCACCACCCGCATCGTCGGCCTGCCCGAGGACGAAAGCCGCCAGATCCTGGCCGAGCTGTACGCCCACAGCGTGCTCGAACACAACATCTACCGCCACCAGTGGCAACCCCACGACCTGGTGTTCTGGGACAACCGCTCGCTGATCCACCTGGCCGCCGGCTGCCCCGCGCACCTGCGTCGCAAGCTGTACCGCACCACCATCCAGGGCGACGCCCCGTTCTGACCCGTCTTCAGGAGTACCGCATGCGCAACTCAATCAGCCGCCTGGCGGCCAGCATCGGCCTGGGCGTCAGCCTGCTCGCCGGCAGCCTCGTCGCCCCCGCCACGGCCCAGGCCGAAGGTGAAATCCGCATCGCCGAACAGTTCGGCATCGTCTACCTGCTGCTCAACGTGGTGCGCGACCAGCACCTGATCGAGAAGCACGGCAAGGCCCAGGGCATCGACATCAAGGTCGACTGGACCCAGCTCTCGGGCGGCGCCGCGATCAACGACGCGCTGCTGTCCGGCTCGGTGGACATCGCCGGTGCCGGCGTCGGCCCGCTGTTGACCATCTGGGACCGCACCTACGGCCGCCAGAACGTCAAGGCCGTGGCCTCGCTGGGCAACTTCCCGTACTACCTGGTCAGCAGCAACCCCAACGTCAAGACCATCGCCGACTTCACCGAAAAGGACCGCATCGCCCTGCCGGCGGTTGGTGTCTCGGTGCAGTCGCGCTTCCTGCAGTACGCCGCCGCCCAGCAGTGGGGCGACAAGGACTACGCGCGCCTGGACAAGTACACCCTGGCGGTCCCGCACCCCGACGCCACCGCCGCGCTGCTGGCCGGCGGCACCGAGCTCAATGCGCACTTCTCCAACCCGCCGTTCCAGGACCAGGCGCTGGCCAACAAGAATGTGCACGTGGTGCTCGACACCTACGACCTGCTCGGCCCCAACTCGCCCACCGTGCTGTTCGCCACCGAAAAATTCCGCAACGACAACCCCAAAACCTACCAGGCCTTCGTCGACGCTTTGGCCGAGGCGGCCGACTTCGCCCAGCACGACAAGGGCGCGGCGGCCGATACCTACATTCGCGTGACCAAGGCCAAGATCGACCGCGAGGCGCTGCTCAAGATCATCGACAACCCGCAATACGAATTCAGCGTCACGCCGAAGAACACCTACAAGCTGGCCGACTTCATGTACCGCATCGGCGCGATCAAGCACAAACCCGAATCGTGGAAGGACTACTTCTTCCAGGACGCCAAGCCACTGCAGGGGAGCTGAGCGCATGACCGCCCGCTTGCCAGGCCACACGGCCAGCAACCTGAGCCCCGTGAGCGCACCGGCGCTGCTGCAGGTGGACAACCTCAGCCTCGAATACCGCACCGCCCAGCGCGTGGTGCGGGCCACCCACCAGGTCAGCTTCGAAGTGGACAAGGCCGACCGTTTCGTCCTGCTCGGCCCCTCAGGTTGCGGCAAGTCGACCTTGCTCAAGGCCGTGGCCGGCTTCATCGAGCCCCGTGAGGGCGCGATCCGCCTGCAGGGCCAGCCGGTGCACGGGCCGGGCCCGGACCGCATCGTGGTGTTCCAGGAGTTCGACCAGCTGCCGCCGTGGAAAACCGTCAGGCAGAACGTGATGTTCCCGCTGCTGGCCTCCGGCACGCTCAAGCGCGCCGAGGCCGAACAGCGCGCCCTGCATTACCTGGACAAGGTCGGCCTGGCGGCATTTGCCGATGCGTACCCGCACACCCTCTCCGGCGGCATGAAGGCGCGCGTGGCCATCGCCAGGGCGCTGGCCATGCAGCCCAAGATCCTGCTCATGGACGAACCCTTTGCCGCCCTCGACGCGTTGACCCGGCGCAAGATGCAGGAAGAACTGCTGCTGTTGTGGGAGGAGGTGCGCTTCACCCTGCTGTTCGTCACCCACTCCATCGAGGAGGCGCTGGTGGTGGGCAACCGCATCCTGCTGCTGTCGCCGCACCCGGGGCGCGTGCGCGCCGAGATCCACAGTCACCAGTACGACCTGCACAGCCTGGGCGCTGCCGACTTCCAGGCCAGCGCGCGGCGCATCCATCGTCTGCTGTTCGACGATGATGCCGCCGCCGAGCAGGACGCCGCCCTGGATTTCACCGACATCCGCATCGCCTACTGACCGGGAGCCCCACCGATGACCACCTCTGCACCGGCTCCGCGTCAGGAGTATGAAGTCACCCTTGAACCCCTGCTCAGCGTACCGCTGGAACGCGAGCTGCCCCTGGGCCAGCGCCTGTGGCAACAGGGCTGGCTGCGCAAGAGCCTGATCCTGATCCTGCTGGCGCTGGCCTGGGAAGCCGTGGCGCGCTATCAGGGCAACGACCTGTTGCTGCCCAGCTTCCTGCAAACCGCCGCGGCGCTGTACGACGGCCTGCTCAGCGGCGAACTGCCGGCCAAGGTCGGGGTGTCGCTGGTGGTGCTGCTCAAGGGCTACCTGCTGGGCATCGTGCTGGCCTTCGGGCTCACCAGCCTCGCCGTGTCGACCCAGTTCGGCCGCGACCTGCTCAGCAGCCTGACCTCGATGTTCAACCCGCTGCCGGCCATTGCCCTGCTGCCGCTGGCGCTGCTGTGGTTCGGCCTGGGCGACAACAGCCTGATCTTCGTGCTGGTGCACTCGGTGCTGTGGGCGCTGGCGCTCAACACCTATGCCGGCTTCATGGGTGTGTCCGAAACCTTGCGCATGGCCGGGCGCAACTACGGGCTGCGCGGCTTGCGTCTGGTGGTGCACATCCTGATTCCGGCGGCGCTGCCGTCGATCCTGTCGGGGCTCAAGATCGGCTGGGCGTTCGCCTGGCGTACCCTGATCGCCGCCGAACTCGTGTTCGGTGCCACCAGCGGCAAGGGTGGGCTGGGCTGGTACATCTTCCAGAACCGCAACGAGCTGTACACCGACAAGGTGTTCGCCGGCCTGGCCGTGGTGATCCTCATCGGCCTGCTGGTCGAGAGCCTGGTGTTCAATACCCTCGAGCGCGTCACAGTACGGCGCTGGGGCATGCAGCGCTGAGCGCATCGGGGCGACAAAAGTGCGTGTCCTTGTCTAGGCTTGCTTCACAGGGTGGCATGGGCCACCCACCGGTCAGTCAGGGATGAACCGTTGTCTGCTGCCAGCACCATCTACCCACTGCTCGCGCGGCTGTTGCCCAGGGCGATCGCCCCCGATCCGGGCGGGCAGACCCAGCGCCACACGGCCGGCATCGGCATGCCGGCCCAGCGTGCGGTGCTCGGCAGGGGCTTCTGCCTGGTCAACCGCCTGGACGAAGCCGTCGACCTGCAGGCGGTGTATGCCGACCTGCGCCAGCAGGCCCTGGATGGCAGCGTGGTGGCGCTCAACGACCTCGGCTGGGTATGGCTCAACGGCAAGTACTGGCGTGCCGAACCGGCCCTGGCCGGGCGCCTGCTGCGCATGGCGGCGCTGCAAGGCAGTGCGGTGGCCTGGTACAACCTGGGCCAGCAGCACTATTTCGGCAAGGGCGTGACCATCACCTACGCCAGCGCCGCCGAGTGCTACCGGCAGGCCTTCGAGCGCGGCCTGGACGAAGCCGCCGCGGCGCTGGGCGACCTCTACGAAGAAGAGATCTGCGATACCCACCTGCAAACCTGGCAGGTCGATCCGCAGCGCGCCTACGACTGGTTCATGCAGGGCGCCCAGCGCGGCGATGGGCGCTGCCGGTTCGAGATCGGCTACCGCCTCCTGCATGGCCAGCAGGTGCGGGCCGATGCCAGGCTCGCCGTGTACTGGCTGGAGCTGGCGGCCGCAGCGGGGGTGATGCCGGCGGCCGAGGAACTGGCCATGCATTTCAGCGTGGCCGGCAACCCCATGCGCTACCTGTTCTGGCGCGACCGGGCGATCAGCCTGGGCAGCCCGCGGGCGCTGACCCTGAAACACGAAGACCAGTACCGGCGCTGACCTCGGCCGACGGATGCCGCATTGCCGCTATTGACGCCCGGGGCGTTGATCGAAGAACATTGATAGTTAGCAAACTATGAATCTCGACACCTTGCCCATGAATCTTGATGCACTGCAACTGAACATCAGCAGCGGCATGGTCGCGGCCAGCCGTCACTGGCGGCGCATCTGCCAGGCCACGCTGGTCGGCTACGGCATCTCCGAAGCCTGCGCGGTACCACTGCTGATGATCGTGCGCCTGGGCGATGGCGTGCACCAGGTGGCGGTGGCCCAGGCCGCAGGGCTTGAAAGCCCGTCGCTGGTGCGCCTGCTCGACCAGCTGTGCAGCGCCGGTTTCGTATGCCGCAGCGAAGCCCCCGGTGACCGCCGCGCCAAGGCCCTGAGCCTGACCCCGCGCGGGCGCGAGCTGGCCGAGGCGATCGAGGCCGAGCTGGTGCGCCTGCGCCGCCAGGTGCTGCACGACATCCCGCCCGCCGACCTCGAAGCGGCGCTGCGTGTGGTGCGCGCCTTCGAAGACGCCGTGCAGCGCTCGCCGGGCGTGCCTTCATGAAGGACTTCTTCAGCTCCATGCCGCCGGCGCGGGACTGGTTCTACGGCGTGCGCACCTTCGCCGCGTCGATGATCGCCCTGTACATCGCCCTGCTCATGCAACTGCCGCGCCCCTACTGGGCGATGGCCACGGTCTACATCGTCTCCAGCCCGTTCGTCGGGCCCACCAGTTCCAAGGCCCTGTACCGCGCCCTGGGTACACTGCTGGGCGCGGCGGGGGCGGTGTTCCTGGTACCGCTGCTGGTACAGACCCCGGTGCTGCTCACCTGCGCCATCGCCCTGTGGACCGGCACCCTGCTGTTTCTCTCGCTGCACCTGCGCACCGCCAACAGCTACGCGCTGATGCTGGCCGGCTACACCCTGCCGATGATCGCCCTGCCGGTGGTGGACAACCCGCTGGCGGTGTTCGACATCGCCTCCTCGCGGGCCCAGGAAATCTGCCTGGGCATCGTCTGCGCGGCGGTGGTCGGGGCGATCTTCTGGCCGCGCCGGCTCACCCCGGTGGTGGTCGGCGCCACCGGCAACTGGTTCGCCGAGGCGATCCGCTACTGCGACACCTTTCTTGCCCGCCAGGCCACGCCCGAAACCGTGGGCGGGCTGCGCGCCTCGATGGTCACCACCTTCAACTCGCTGGAGATGATGATCGGCCAGCTGTCCCACGAGGGCGCGCGGCCGCAGACGGTCAAGAATGCCCGCGAGCTGCGCGGGCGCATGATCCACCTGTTCCCGGTGATCGACGCCCTCGACGACGCGCTGCTGGCCCTCGAAGGCCGCGCCCCGGCCCAGGCGGCGCAAGTGCAAGGCTTGCTGGAGCAGGCCCGCAGCTGGTTGCAGGCCAGCGCCGAAGACGCCTCGGTGGCGCGCTGGACGGCGCTGCGCGAGCAGCTCGAACGCCTGCAACCGAGTGTCGCCGCCCTCGACGAGCGCCCCGGCCTGCTGCTGTCCAATGCCCTCTACCGGCTGGGCGAATGGATCGACCTGTGGCAGGACTGCTGCAGCCTGCAGCACGCCATCCGCGACGAAGACCTGTCGCCCTGGCGCGCGGTGTACCGGCACTGGCGCCTGGGCCGCCTGACGCCGTTCTTCGACCGTGGGCTGATGCTCTACTCGGTGTTCTCCACCTTCACCGCGATCCTCGCCGCCACCGCGCTGTGGATACTGCTCGGCTGGCCCGACGGCGCCAGCGCCGTGATCCTCGCGGCGGTGGCGTGCAGTTTCTTCGCGGCCATGGACGATCCCGCGCCGCAGATCTACCGGTTCTTCTTCTGGACCACCCTGTCGGTGGTGTTCGCCAGCCTCTACCTGTTCCTGGTGCTGCCCAACCTGCATGACTTCCCGATGCTGGTACTGGCGTTCGCCGTGCCGTTCATCTGCGTCGGCACCCTCACCGTGCAGCCGCGCTTCTACCTGGGCACCTTGCTCACCATCGTCAACACCGCCTCGTTCATCAGCATCCAGGGCGCCTACGACGCGGACTTCCTGACCTTTGCCAACGCCAACCTGGCCGGCCCGGTGGGGTTGCTGTTCGCCTTCATCTGGACCCTGGTGGTGCGCCCGTTCGGCGTGGAGCTGGCGGCCAAGCGCCTGACCCGCTTCAGCTGGCACGACATCGTCGGCATGACCCGCCCGGCCAGCCTGGCCGAACACCGGCGCCTCGGCGTGCAGATGCTCGACCGCCTGATGCAGCACCTGCCGCGCCTGACCCAGACCGGCCAGGACACCAACAGCGCGCTGCGCGACCTGCGCGTGGGGCTCAACCTGCTCGACCTGCTGGCCTACATGCCACGGGCCACGCCGCCGGCACAGGCGGCGCTGGCGCAGGTGATCGCTGAGGTGGGTGCGCACTTTCAGGCGTGCCTCAAGGCCCGCCGCCGCCTGCATGCGCCGGCCGACCTGCTGCGCAGCATGGAGCGTGCGCGGCATGCCCTGAACCTTGAGGCCATGGCCGACTGCGGGGAAACCCGCGTGCACCTGCTGCATGCCCTGAGCGGCCTGCGCCTGGCGCTGCTGCCGGGGGTGGAGGTGGTGCTGGAACCGTCCGACGATCAACCGCAACTGCCCTACGGCATCGATGGAGCCCCCCTGTGATCGGTGAACTGGATATCAGCGGGGTATTTCTGCCCACGCTGCTGGTGATGATGGTGTTCACCTATGTGCTGTTCCTGGGGGTGCACGCGGTACTCACGCGCCTGCACTTCTACCGCCTGGTCTGGCACCGGGCGCTGTTCAACGTTGCTCTCTACGCCGTGCTGCTGGGCACGGTCGACCACTTTTGCCGAAGCCTGATGCTGCCATGAAAAAACCCTTACTGACCCTGGGCCGCGTGGTCCTGACCCTGCTGGTGGTATCGCTGGCAACCGTGCTGGTGTGGCAGATGGTGCTGTACTACATGTTCGCCCCCTGGACCCGCGACGGCCACATCCGCGCCGACGTGATCCAGATCGCCCCCGATGTGTCCGGGCTGATCCAGCAGGTGTCGGTACGCGACAACCAGGTGGTCAAGCGCGGCGACGTGCTGTTCAGCATCGACCAGGACCGCTTTCACCTGGCTCTGCGCCAGGCCCAGGCGACCCTGGCCGAGCGCCGTGAAACCCTGGCCCAGGCGCAGCGCGAGGCGCGCCGCAACCGTGGCCTGGGCAACCTGGTGGCGCAGGAGCAGCTCGAAGAAAGCCAGTCGCGCCAGGCCCGCGCGCAATCGGCCCTGGCCGAGGCGCAGGTGGCGGTGGACGCGGCGCAGCTGAACCTCGACCGCTCGGTGGTACGCAGCCCGGTCGACGGCTACCTCAACGACCGCGCCCCGCGCGCCCACGAGTTCGTCAGCGCCGGGCGCCCGGTGCTGTCGGTGGTCGACAGCAACTCCTACCACGTCGATGGCTATTTCGAAGAGACCAAGCTGGGCGGCATCCATATCGGCCAGGCCGTGGATATCCGCGTGATGGGCGACGACGCGCGCCTGCGCGGTCGCGTGCAGAGCATCGCCGCAGGCATCGAGGACCGTGACCGCAGCAGTGGCGCCAACCTGCTGCCCAACGTCAACCCGGCCTTCAGCTGGGTGCGCCTGGCGCAGCGCATACCGGTGCGCATCGCATTCGACGAGGTGCCGGAAAACTTTCTCATGATCGCCGGGCGTACTGCCACGGTGTCGATCATCGAGGATGCCGCCCGATGAAACGCTTTGCGCTGCTGGGCGCAGGGTTGCTGCTGTCGGCCTGCCAGATGGTCGGGCCCGACTACAGCGTGCCCAAGGAGGCGGCGGTCAATCGCGGCGACCTGCAGGGCGCGCTGCGCAGCGACGCCGACAGCGTGGTCTCGGCGCCGGTGCCCGCCAACTGGTGGCACCTCTACCAGGACCCGCGTCTCGACGCGCTGGTCAACCAGGCGCTGGCCGCCAACACCGAACTGCGCGTGGCCGCGGCGAACATCGCGCGGGCGCGGGCACAGGTCGAGGAGGCCGAGGCCCAGGGCGGGTTCAATGGCGGGGTCAAGCTGGGTGCGCAGCGCCTGCAGGAGTCCGGCGAAGCCTTTCTGCAACCCGACAAGGTGCCGGTGGCCAACATCGGCGAGGCGATCCTCAGCGCCTCGTACCAGTTCGACCTGTGGGGCACGCTCAAGCGCGGCGTCGAGGCCGCTCAGGCCCACGCCGACGCCACCCAGGCTGCCGCCGACACCGCCCGCATCACCCTGGTGGCGGATGTGGTGCGGGCCTACACCCAGGTGTGCGCGGCCAACGAGGAATACCACATCGCACGGGCCTCGCTGGACCTGCAGGAGCAGAGCGTGACCCTCACCCAGCGCCTGCGCGATGCCGGGCGCGGTGACGAAACCCAGGTGACGCGCACCGAGACCCAGTTCAAGTCGCTGCGCGCCGAACTGCCGCGTTACCAGGCCATGCGCGAGGCGGGCCTGTACACCTTGTCGATGCTGCTGGACAAGCCGGTCGAGCAACTGCCGGCGGGTACCGCGCACTGCGCCGAGCTGCCGCACATCGCGCAACGTGTGCCGGTGGGCGATGGCGCCGCGCTGCTCAAGCGCCGCCCCGACATCCGCCAGGCCGAACGCAGCCTGGCGGCGGCCACTGCCGGCATCGGTGTGGCCACCGGGCAACTGTACCCGGACATCAGCATCGGCGCGCAGGTGGGCACCATCGGCATCCTCGAGAACCTGGGCAAGCCGGCGACCAACCGCTGGGGCTTTGGTCCGCTGCTGACCTGGACCGTGCCCACCAATGGTTCGCGGGCACGCATTCGCCAGGCCGAGGCCTCGACCCAGGCGGCGCTGGCGCATTTCGACGGGGTGGTGCTCAACGCCATCCGCGAGACCCAGACCAGCCTGGCGCAGTACAGCGCGCTGCTTGACCGGCGCGACGCGCTGGCCGAGGCCGAGCGCTCGGCGCAACTGGCGGCCGACCAGACCCACCGGTTCTTCAAGGCCGGGCGTGAATCGTTCCTGGCCGACCTGCAGGCCACGCGCACCTACACCGACATGCGTGCGCAGCTGGCGGCGGCCAATACCCAGGTCGCGATGGGGCAGATCGGCTTGTTCCTGGCGCTGGGCGGCGGCTGGTAGCAACCGCTATCTTGCAGGGCCATTCTGGCCCGCTCCCACATAGGCAGCGGTGATCCTTGTGGGAGCGGGCTTGACCCGCGATTGGGCCGCAAAGCGGCCCCCACCCACCCCTTGAGCAACGCCCTTGGCATCGGAACGTCTGCATGTACCGCAACTGCAGCGACTAAACTCCAGCGGTCGGGACCGGCGGTGAAATTAAACGCCAACCCGACTGACCTCGAACGACCTGTGCGCTGTCTACCCCATTCAACCCGGCCTGACGCCCAGAAGGAGTGACCCATGGAAGCACCTACCCACAGCTTTAGCGCCCTGTTCAAGCAGCTTGGCCTGCCCGATGATCCCAAAGGCATCGACCAGTTCATCACCAGCCACTCGCCGCTCAAGGGCGACATCAAGCTGGTGGATGCGCCGTTCTGGACGCCGGCACAGCGCGAATTCCTCAAGGAGGCGATTCTGGAGGATGCCGACTGGGCCGTTCAGTTCGACCAGCTCAACGAGGCGCTGCGCAATCCCCGCAAATAAGCGCTGAGCGGCACCTGTACCTGCAGTTGGCGTTGCTATGCTCAGAAAAACAATAAGGGGATGGCGCCAATGAAAGATCCCTACGCACCCGGCTTCTGGGCGGCCGTGACCGCCCTGGGCCTGCTGAGCACCGGCTACTTCTACGGCGTTCGCCAGCTCTACCAGCTGGTGGAGGCCATGCACTTCATGTACGCGGCCGCCGCCGTGATTGCGGCGCTGGCCCTCACGGCCCTGGCCTGGAGCAGCTGGCAGCAGCTCAAGGTGCGCAAGCGCCAGCTAGAGCAGGGCCGCACCCTGGTGGCCATCTGGAACACCAAGGTTGCCCTGCGCCGGGTCGAAACCGTATTCGACCGCTACTTCTGGGGCAGCTACTGGCAGCCGGGGCGCACTTTTCAGGAAGTGATGGGCGAGCTTGAAGGCACCCCGCTCGAACAGAGCCTCGAAGCCCTCAAGCGCCAGTGCCAGCAGCTCGACCAGCAGACCCGCGGGCGCCACCGCTACTGGCTGAACAACGCCCGCGAACTTTCCAGCGTGGCCACGGCCATGGCCCGCGAACGCTACCAGCTCGACCTGTGCGACTCGCAGCAGAGTGCCGGGCGCGGCAGCGCCGTGCTCAACCGCGACCTCGAAGTGCTGGTGTACACTTGGTCGGCGCGCCTGCGCAGCTTCGACCACCAGCTCGACGAGCTGGAGGGCGAATACCGCTGAGGTTCATTCGCCGCGGATGTACTGCTCCAGTTGCAGGATCAGGTTGGCCTGTTCGGCAATCGCCGCCTTGACCAGGTCGCCAATCGACAGCAGACCGATCAGCTGGCCGTTCTCCACCACCGGCAGATGGCGCAGATGGCTGTTGGTCATCAGGTTCATGCACACCTCCACGCTCTGGTGCGGGTCTACCGTGACCACCGGTGCGCTCATGATGTCGCGTACCGGCGTGCCCACCGACGAACGCCCCTTGAGCACCATCTTGCGGGCGTAGTCACGCTCGCTGATGATCCCGACCACCTGGCCGTCATCGACCACCGGCAAGGCGCCGACGTTCTTCTCGCCCATCACCATCAGCGCCTCGAGCACCGTCTGGTGCGACCTGATGGTGTGTACCGCATGGTGTTTTTCTTCTTTGGTATTGAGCAGCTCTTTCACGGTTTTCATGTGCAGCCTCGGCGGTGGATAAGCGGCGATGCCTATCCCCTAAGAATCGTGCACGGATGCCCACTCGGCAAGGTTGAAAACGCCATGGGGCCGATTGAAAAACGTCATGCTCCGTCGAAACCGCGCATCAGCATCAACGCCACGCCTGTCAGCAACACCGCCGTGGCCCGTTGCAGCAGGCGCCGACGCGCCGGCTGCTGCAGCACATGACGGATGCGCTGGCCGAAATAGCAGTACAGGCAGCCGCTGGCAAACTGCAGCAGCAGGAAGGTCAGGCCGAGCACGGCGATGTCGCGGGTGTGGCTGGCAAACTGCGGGAACACCGCGCTGAACATCAGGATGCTCTTGGGATTCGACAGCCCGGTCAGCAGGCCCCTGGCGAACAGCGCCCGGAAACCCTCCAGCGCCGGCCCGCCGCTATCGCCCAGCGCCAGCCCGGTACTGGTCCACTGCCGCCAGGCCAGGTACAGCACATACGCGACCCCCAGGGCCTGGATCAGCTGGCGCACCAGCGGGTAGCCCTGGATCAGCGCCGAAAAGCCCAGTGCAAACACCAGAATCGACAGCAGGTAGGCCACGCTGGCGCCCAGTTGCGCCGGCAGCGACTGGCGCAGGCCGGCCTTGAGGCCCAGGCTGAGCAACAGCAGGGTCATCGGCCCGGGGCTGAAGGTCATGCTGGCGCAGAACACCACGAAGTAACCGAAAGAGGAGGGCGTCAGGCCGAGGTTCATGGGGCAGTGCTCACAGTGCAAAGGCCGCAGTCTAGAGTGCAGGCCACGCTGCGGGCAGGCCAAGCAGCGGGCAATCGCGCCCGACTTTACTGGTAGGATTACCGGTAAACCTGTGGAGACCTGCATGCTGCCCGTCATCGAGTTCTGCCCCGGAACACCCAAGGTCCAGCAGATCGCCGAAGCCTGGGCGCGTGCCATCGAGGCCGGCGAGCTGCCGGCGGGCAGTCGCCTGCCGCCGGTGCGCGAACTGACCGCGCAACTGGGCGTGAGCAAGTTCACCGTGATCGAAGCGCTGGACCGCCTGCGTGCCCGCAACCTGATCACCTCCAGCCAGGGCCGCGGGCACTTTGTCGCCAGCCGTCACGCGCCGAGGGTGCCGGGGGGCGACACCGACTGGCTGCCGCAGGACCTGGCCAGCGTGCTGCGCCGCTCGCTGCTGGCCGATGACAACAGCCTGCGCCCCGGCAGCGGGCACCTGCCGCCCGACTGGCTGGAGCCCGGCAACCTGCGCCAGGCATTGCGCGCCGTGGCCCGCTCCACGCGCCTGCGCATTGGCGGCTACGGTACGCCGGCCGGTTACCTGGCGCTGCGCCAGACCCTGCAGACGCGCCTGCTCGGCCAGGGCATCGCCGCGCCGCTGGAGCAGATCGTCACCACCAGCAACACCGTGCAGGCGCTGGACATGCTGCTGCGGGTGATGCTGCGCCCGGGCGATTGCGTGGTGCTCGACAGCCCGTGCTATTTCAACTTCCACGCCAACCTGGCCCTGCACGGCGCGCGCATCGTCACCGTGCAGCGCACCGCCGAGGGTCTCGACCTGGCGCGTTTCGAACAGCTGCTGGCGCAGCACCGGCCCAGGCTGTACCTGACCACCAGCGTGCTGCACAACCCCACCGGGCACTCGTTCACTGCGGGCCAGGCGTTCGCGCTGTTGCAGCTGGCGCGCCAGTACGACTGCCATGTCATCGAGGATGACCTCTACGCCGACCTGCACCCGCAGGCGCCGGCCCGCCTGGCGGCGCTGGCGGGCCTGGAGCAGGTGACGTACCTGTCCGGGTTCTCCAAGACCCTCAGCGCCAACGCCCGGGTCAGCTATGTGGTGGCCGCGCCGCAACTGGCCGCCAGCCTCACCCACATGAAGCTGATGAGCGGCGGCATCACCTCCGAACTGCTGGAGCAGGTGGTCGACCAGCTGCTCACCGATGGCAGTTACGACAAGCACCGCAAGCGCCTGCAACTGCGCCTGCAGGAGGCGGCCGGGCGCGTCGGGCAGCGCCTGCGGGCGCTGGGCTGCGAGCCGCTGCTGGGGTATGCCGGCGGCCTGTTCATCTGGGTGCGGCTGCCCCCCGGTTGCGACGCCCAGGCCCTGGCCCGTGCAGGCCTGGCGCGGGATGTGCTGCTGGGGCCGGGCAGCCTGTTCGGCCCCGAGCCCGGCCTGTTGCAGTGCATGCGCTTCAACGTCGCCTGCAGCGACGACCCGCAGCTATGGTCGGAGCTGGCGGTACTATTGGACAGTTTTGCCGACCCGGCATCTGCGTTATAACGAACCCCCAAAAACGTCGGCACAGTGTGTAGCCGGCGGCCACCTTCAAGGAGTCACCATGTTGCCAAGGCGGCCCACCGTCCTCACCTTCCTGTTGCTTGGCGCGGGCTCCGCGAGCGCCGACAGTGTCGACCTGGCGCCGCTGGAAGTCACCTCCACCCGCGTGACCTCCGAATGGTTGCAGACCCCGGCCGCCGTCAGCTCGGTGAGCGTCGCCGACAAGCCCGGCGAACAGATGCTGACCCTCGACAGCCTGCTGATGGCGGTGCCCGGCGCGGTGCCGCAAAGCCGCTACAACATGGCCCAGGGCATGCGCCTGTCGATTCGCGGCTTTGGTGCCCGCTCCAGCTTCGGCATGCGCGGCATTCGCGTACTGGTCGACGGCGTGCCGTTGACCATGCCCGATGGCCAGACCGAGATGGACGGTGTCGACCTGAGCCTGGTGGAAAACATCGAAGTGATCCGCGGCTCGGCCTCCACCCTGTACGGCAACGGTGCCGGCGGCGTACTGGCGATCACCACCCGCGAGCCCTCGCTGGAGCCGCGCACCCTCGTGGACGTGGGTGGCGGTGCCGACGGCTATCGCCGCGTGCGTGCCGAAACCAGTGGCACCTCCGGCAACCTTGGCGGGTTGCTGGCGCTCAACGTCACCAACATGGACGGCTACCGCGATCACGCCGCCTCCGAAGCGCGCAACCTCACCGGCAAGCTGCGCTGGCAGGCCGATGCCGGCGTGCTGGGGGTAACCTTCCAGGCCCTCGACAACCGCTCCGAAGACCCTGGCGCCCTGACCCTCGCGCAGGTGCGCGACAAGCGCAGCCAGGCGCGCCCGCAGAGCCTGCTGTTCGACTCCGACGAACAGATGAACCAGCAACGCCTGGCGGTCAACTGGACCAGCCAGCTGAGCGACACCGACAGCTACCAGCTGCGTACCTGGCTGGGCCGGCGTGACTTCGGCAACCGCCTGCCGCTGCGCGCGGGCGGGCAGACCACCTACGAACGCCTGTTTGCCGGTGTCGGCGGGCAGTACACGCACCTGGCCAACTGGTTCGGCCTGGGTCATCAGCTCACCACCGGCATCGACATCGAGCAGCAGCGCGACGACCGCGAGCGGCACAACAACGAAGTCGGTGGTCACACCGGCAACCTCACCCTGCGCCAACGCGAAAAGGCCGGTGGCTATGGGCTGTACGTGCAGGACAGCATCGACCTCACCGAGCGTCTGCAACTGACCCTGGGCGGACGCTATGACGCCACGCGCCAGTCGGTCGACGACCGCTTCCCGAGCGACGGCGACGCCTCCGATGCGCAGCGTTTCGAAGACTTCAACTACAGTGCCGGCCTGAGCTACCGCCTTACCGAGCACACCATGGCGTATGCACGGGTGGCCACCTCGTTCGAGACCCCCACCCTCAACGAACTGAGCAACCCGACCGCAGGCGGCTTCAACACCGGGCTGCAACCGGCGCGGGCGCTGACCCGCGAGCTGGGTGTGAAGGGCGAGTGGGACGAACTGCGCCTGGAGGCGGTGGTGTACAGCATCCTGCTCAAGGACGAACTGGTGGCGCAGAGCACCGACCGCGGCAACACCTACAGCAACGCCGGCAAATCGCGGCGTGACGGCTTCGAGTTGAGTGGCGAATACCGGCCTGTGGATAACTGGCGCCTGTCGATGGCCTACAGCTACAACGACTACCACTACACCCGTTTCGAGGGCTATGACGACAACCGTCTGCCGGGCATTCCCCGGCAGACCTTGTTCACCGAGGTGGGCTACGAGTCGGATGCGTTCTATGCACGGGTCAACATGAACGCCTATGGCCCGCAGTATGCGGACAACGCCAATGAGGCGCGGGTGGCGGGCAATGCCTTGTTCAACCTGCGCGTGGGCACGGTACTCAAGCTTCAGGGCCAGGAGCTGGAACCGTACGTGGGTGTGGATAACCTGACTGACCGGCGTTACTACGACAACCTGCGCATCAACGACACAGGCGCCCGTTACTACGAGCCGGGCCCAGGTCGGACCTTGTACGCGGGCATCCGCGCGAGCTTCTGAAGGCCTGACGCCGAGCGAACAAGGTTGGCAACGCCGATCCTGCAGGCCATTGCGCGTTGCAATCGATGCAGGAGCCGGCCTTGCCGGCGAAGCGCCGCGCGGGCGGCGCTCGATCTGATCGATCGCCACAGAAGCAGCGGCTGGCACCTTGTGAGGTCGCATCTGTTGCCATCCCCTGCAAAACCTTGAACCCCATCACGTTTCCCACACCCCGTTGCAACTTTCTCGCGATATCCCCGTCAGAGCGGTGCGGAAGAGGTTGTAGGACAAATCACCGTCCCTCCCAGCAGGCTTGAACATTCAGCCGCGCACAACGCTCCGCCCCCCGATAACACTCCCCCAAGAATTCCGGCCCACAAGGATGTGCCATGCTGCCGATCGCCCATTGCCGGGCGTTGACGACACGTGTTGCCCACTGCTTCGTCAGCACCTCGCGCCCCACTCCCGCTGCCGCACTGCTGCTGGCCCTCGCTGCCTGGGCCGCCGGTGCCGGCACCGCCGCACACGCCGCCGACCCGAATGCCGAGCTGCTGCGCCAGCGCGACCGCGAGCGGGTGCAGCGCGAGCAGCTCGAAGCACGCCCCGACGTGCGCCTCGAAGCACCGCTGGCCGATGAAGGCGACGGCCGCCTGCCCGCCAACGAAACCCCGTGCTTCCCCATCCGCCAACTGCGCCTGGTGGGCGATGCGGCCGAGCGCTTCCAGTGGGCGCTGCGCGCCGCCAACCCCAAGGATGACCCGGCCACCGGGCGCTGCCTGGGCAGCGCCGGCATCAACCTGACCATGAAGCGCATCCAGAACGCGATCATCGAAAAAGGCTACGTCACCACCCGCGTGCTGGCCCAGGCCCAGGACCTCAACAGCGGCGAACTGACCCTGACCCTGATTCCCGGGCGTATCCGCGACATCCGCTTCGCCGAAGGCACCAGCTCGCGCGCCAATGCCTGGAACGCGCTGCCGGCGCACTCGGGCGACCTGCTCAACCTGCGCGACATCGAACAGGCCCTGGAGAACTTCAAGCGCGTACCCACCGCCGAAGCCGACATCCAGATCGCCCCGGCCCAGGCCCGCGACGCCGGCCCCGGCGAGAGCGACATCGTGATCGCCTGGCGCCAGGCCTTCCCGGCGCGGCTCAGCCTGTCTGTGGATAACTCCGGCAGCAAGACCACCGGCAAGTACCAGGGCAACCTGGCGTTGTCGCTGGACAACATCCTCTCGCTCAACGACCTGTTCTACGCCAGCGCCACCCACGACCTGGGCGGCGGCGAGTCGGGCAATCGCGGCTCCAAGGGCAACACGCTGCACTACTCGCTGCCGTTCGGCTACTGGCTGCTGGGCTTCACCACCAGCGAGTACGACTACCACCAGCAGGTGGCCGGCGAGAACGAGACCTACCAGTACCGCGGCGAAACCCGCAACAACGAGCTGCGCCTGTCGCGCCTGCTGTACCGCGATGCGGTACGCAAGACCACGGCCTGGGGCAGCCTGTGGACGCGTACCTCGGAAAACTTCATCGACGACACTGAAATCCAGCTGCAGCGCCGGCGCATGGCCGGCTGGGAAGCGGGCCTGAGCCACCGCGAATTCATCGGCGCCTCCACCCTCGACCTGAGCGCGGGCTACCGCCGCGGCACCGGTGCCCACGGCGCACTGCAGGCGCCAGAAGAACTCACCGGCGAAGGCACCTCGCGCTCCAAGATCATCAGTGCCGATGCCCAGCTGCAGGTGCCCTTCATCGCCTACAACCAGCGTATGCGCTACATCGGTGGCTGGCGCGCGCAGTGGAACCGCTCGGCGCTGGTGCCGCAGGACCGCTTCTCCATCGGCGGGCGCTACACCGTGCGCGGCTTCGACGGCGAGAACATCCTCTCGGCCGAACGCGGCTGGACCCTGCGCAACGAGATCGGCCTGGCCCTGGGCGATACCGGCCAGGAGCTGTACACCGGCGTCGACTACGGCGAAGTCAGCGGCCACTCCAGCGAGTACCTGGTGGGCAAGCGCCTGGCCGGTGCCGTGGTAGGGGTGCGCGGCGGCTACAAGGCGCTGTCGTATGACTGGTCCTGGGGTACGCCGCTGAAGAAGCCCGACGGTTTCGAAACGGCCAACATCACCAGTGCCTTCACTGTCTCTTTGTCGTTCTGAGGCCCGCCATGCGTATCGATCGCTTCGACATCATCGCCCCCGGGCTCTTCGACGAGCCCTGGAACGAGGCCACCGTGCTGGGCTCGGCCACCTGGCTGTGGATGCACTCCACAGCTCACCGCGACGCACCGCTGCACAGCCTGGCCACGCTGTTGCTGCCGGCGCTCAAGCACCGCCAGTTCGTGCTCGGCAGCGAGGCCGGCAAGCCGGTGTTCTACCTGTCCTGGCTCAACCTCGACGGCGCCGCCGAGCAGCGCTACATCGAGCGCTCGCCTGTCGAGATGGCCAATGCCGACTGGAACAGCGGCGAACGCCTGTGGATAAACGACTTCGTCGCCCCGTTCGGGCATGCGGCAACGCTGGCGCGCCTGGTGCAGCGCCAGCTGTTCCCCAACCGCTGCATGCGCGCCCTCGACCACCAGGGCGAAGTGCGCGGCCTGCGGGTCAAGACGCACCTGGGGATCGGCGTGATTCCCGAACAGGCCAAGGCCTGGTTTGCCGCTCACCCGCTGGAACTCACAGCGTAACCCTGACTTCTGGCGGTCTGGCACCGCAAATGGAATTGCAATGAACAAGCATCTCTACCGTATCGTTTTCAACAAGGCTCGCGGGCTGCTGATGGTGGTTGCCGAGAACGTCGCCAGCCAGGGCAAGGCGCCGGGCACCACCACCGGGCCCGTGGCCGGCTCGGCCGGCACACTGGCCGAACTGGGCCGCCTGCGTTTCGCAATGATGCTCGCCCTCGGCCTGGTGGCGCTGGACGCTGCACCTTCCTGGGCCGCCGGGGTGGTTGCCGATGGACGTGCGCCAGCAGCCCAGCGCCCGAACGTGGGCCAGAGTGCCAACGGCACGCCGCAGGTGAACATCACCGCCCCCAGCGCCGCTGGCGTGTCGCGCAATACCTACAGCCAGTTCGACGTGGACAAGCGCGGGGTCATCCTCAACAACGGCGTCAAGGCCAGCCAGACCCAGCTGGGTGGCTGGATCCAGGGCAACGGCAACCTGAGCAAGGGCAGTGCGCGGGTGATCCTCAACGAGGTCAACGCCAGCAACCCCAGCCAGTTGCGCGGCTATGTGGAAGTGGCCGGTCAACGCGCCCAGGTGGTGATCGCCAACCCGGCCGGCGTCACCTGCGACGGCTGCGGCTTCATCAACGCCAACCGCGCCACCCTGACCACCGGCCAGGCGCAGCTTGAGAACGGCCGCATCACCGGCTACCAGGTCAAGGGCGGTACCCTCAGCATCCAGGGCAAGGGCCTGGACAGCGCCGACGCCGACTACACCGACCTGATCGCGCAGAGCGTGCAGGTCAACGCCGGCATCTGGGCCAAGGACCTGAAAGTCACCGCCGGGCGCAACCAGGTCAACGCCGACAACACCCGCGCAACCCGGCTGGCAGGCAGCGACGAGGAGGCCCCCGCAGTCGCCATCGACGTGGCCAAGCTCGGCGGCATGTACGCCGGCAAGATCATGCTGGTGGGCACCGAGGGCGGTGTGGGCGTGCGCAACGCCGGCACGATCGGTGCCGGCGCCGGCGAGGTGGTGATCAGCGCCGACGGCAAGCTGCTCAACAGCGGTACCCTCAGCAGTGCCGGCGCCACCCGCGTCGCCGCCAAGGGCGGGGTCGACAACAGCGGCACGGTCTATGCCAAGGGCGACCTGCAGCTGAGCAGCGCCGGCGACCTGAACAACAGCGGCACCCTGGCCAGCCAGGCCAATGTCGAACTCAAGGCGACCGGCGCGCAGTCGACCATCACCAGCAGCAAGGGCTCGGCACTGGCTGCCGGGCTGGACGAGAGCGGCAAGCTGGGCAAGGCCGGCGACCTGACCCTCACCGCGCAGCGCGTGCAGGCCCACGGCGAACACCTGGCCGGCGGCGACCTGCAGGTCAGTGCAGGCGACGTCGACCTGAGCGCCAGCCGTAACGTGGCCGGCAACATCACCCTCACCGGCGGCGACATCAACCTCGCCAACGCCAGCGTCGATGCCAGCAAGACCCTCAGTGCCACCGCCCGCCAGACCCTGCGCAGCGACGCCGCCAAGGTGGTGGCGGGCAACCTGCAAGTACGCGCCGGCGAGCTGTCGAACGTGGGCGGCGAGCTGACCCAGAGCGGCAAGGGCAGCACCTCGATCAAGGTCGACGGCGCCCTCGACAACCGCAGTGGCCGCATCGCCAGCAACGCGACCCATGCCACGCTCAGCGCCGCCACCGTGGTCAACACCCACGGCCGCGTCGAGCATGCCGGCGCCGGCACCCTGCAGTTGACTGCCACGACGCTCGACAGCGCGCAGGGCACGCTGGTCAGCACCGGCACCCTGCAGGTCAACGCCGGCCAGGTTCAGCTCGACGCCGGCGTGGCTCAGGGCAAGGACGTATCGATCGAGGCCGACACCCTGTCCAACCGCGGCGGCAAGGTCCTGGCCACCCAGGGCGGCAGCCTTGCGGTCACCACCCAGGGCCTGCTCGACAACACCGGCGGCACCCTTGCGGCCAGCGGCAACGGCGTGTTCAACGCCGGCACGCTGGACAACCGCAGCGGCACCGTGAGCGCCGGCGGCACACTGTTTGCGGGCGCTGGCGAGCTGTTCAACACCGCCGGCACCTTCGCCGCGATCCGCCAGATGACGCTGAATGCGGCGCACCTGAACAACAGCGGCGGTACGGTCGGCTCGGTACAGGGCGCCCTGCTGCTGACTGCCCGCGACAGCCAGCTGGGCAACGTGGGCGGGCGCCTGGAAGCGGCGGGCGACATCGTGGTGAACGCTCAGGGTATCGACAACAGTGGCGGCGTGATCAGCGGCCTGGCACTCAACCTGAACAGCAATGGCCAACTGCTGCAGAACGCCCAGGGCACCCTGGATGCGCGCAGCACCCTGGACCTGCGCAGCGGGCGCCTGGAAAACGCCGGCGGGCTGATCCAGTCCCAGGGCAGGCTGTACATCGATACCGGCGAACAGGCACTGGTCAACCTCGACGATGGCAGCGGCAAGGGCATCATCAGCCAGGGTGCGCTGGAGATTCACAGCGCGCACCTGAGCAACGCCGGCGGTTACGTCTCGGCCAAGGGCGCCATGCAACTGCTGGCCGCCGACGTGACCAACGCCGGCGGGCGCATCGTCGGCGCCGACAGTGTGCAGGTGCAGGGCCTGCGGCTGAACAACCAGGCCGGGCAGATCCAGGCGTTGGGCGCCATCGACGTGGCCTCGGCCGAACGTGTGGACAACCAGGGCGGCCTGATCCGCTCCGCCGGTTTGCTGCATGTGTCGACCGGCACCCTCGCCAACAACGCCACCCAGGCCGACAACCAGGGCCTGCAAGGGCACGCCCTGCGCCTTGAGTCCGACGTGCTGGGCAACCAGGCCGGTGTGATTCGCGCCGACACCACGCTGGACATCGGCGTCAGCCAACTGCTGGACAACGCGGGCGGGCTGATCAGCTCCAGCCAGCACCTGAACATTACCGACCGTGACCCCGCTGCGCGCCGCCAGAGCATCAGCAACCTCGACGGGCGCCTGCTGGCCGGCCAGTCGCTGAGCCTGAACGCCGCCTACTACAGTGGCAACGGTCAGGCCGTGAGCCTGGGCGACCTGACCCTGCGCCTGCTCGCAGGCCTTGAACTCAGTGGCCTGCTGCAGGCCAACGGCACCCTCGACGTGCAGACCGGCGGTGCGCTGAACAACAGCGGCAAGCTGCTGGCCGGCCGCTCCATGCTGCTCGACGCCAGTACCCTGGACAACCGCGCCGAGGGTGAAATCAGTGCCGACCAGGTGCGCATCACTGCCCACCAGAGCCTGACCAACCGTGGCCTGATCGACGGCCAGAAGGTGCGCCTGCAAACCGGCGTGCTGTACAACCTGGGCACCGGTCGCATCTACGGTGACCATCTGGGCATCGCTGCCGGCACCCTGGTCAACGCCAACGAGGGCGACCGCTCCGGTGCCATCGCCGCCCGTGCGCGCCTGGACATCGGCGCCACGCAGATCGACAACAGCGAAGCGGCGCTGATCTTCAGTGCCGGCGACATGGCCATCGGCGCCACGCTGGATGACGCCGACCACGCCAGCGGCCGCGCCGCGCTGCTGACCAACGCCAGTGCCACCATCGAGTCGCTGGGGCACATGGCGCTGGACGTGCAGACCCTGCGCAACCTCAACAACCACTTCAGCACCCGCGACGTGGAAATCAGCCGCCAGAGCTTCCAGGAATTCCAGCTGGCCGGCTCGCCCAACCGCTACCAGGCCGACCAGGTCACGTTCCGCCACAACGAAGTGCAGTACCTGATCACCCCCGAGGGCCAGAAGGACAACTGGAACCGCTACGACGTGACCCGCGTGGTGCGCGAAACCCAGATCGCCACCTCGGCGCCGGGGCAGATCCTGGCCGGCGGCAACCTGGTCATCAACGCCGGCGAAGTGCTCAACGACAAGAGCCGGATCATCGCCGGCGGCCTGCTGCAGGGCGCCATCGGCAGCCTGGTGAACACCGAGTTCAAGGGCCAGCAGGTCACCACCGACAGCGGCACGGTGACCAACTTCTACCGTATCCAGCGCAAGGGCCGCGACCGCCAGGGCGCCCGCGTGGCCGGTTATGTGCCCGCGCCGCTGATCCAGGAAATCTCGCTGCAGCCCACCGTATGGCAGGAGCTGGCCGCCGTCACCGGCAGCGGCACCCAGCTCGGCGGCCATGCCAGCCAGCTGAGCGACCAGCAGGCCGCCGGCGCCGGCGTGGTGGACAGCGCCGCCGCCAATGCCTACCAGGTGGCGCCGATCATCGAGGTGGCGGCGCAGGCCGGGCTCGATGCCGAAGGCGTCGGCGAGCAGATCCGCACCGGCGGCCCGGTGCTGACCCTGCCGAGCAACAGCCTGTTCGACAGCAACCCGCAGGCGGTGCGCAATTATCTGGTGGAGACCGACCCGCGCTTTGCCGGCTACCGCAACTGGCTGTCGTCCGACTACATGCTGCAACAGTTGCACCTGGACCCGGGGCAGACCCTGCAACGCCTGGGCGACGGCTTCTACGAACAGAAGCTGATTCGCGAACAGGTCGCCCAGCTCACTGGCCGGCGCTTCATCGACGGCTATGCCAACGACGAGGAACAGTACCGCGCGCTGCTCGACAACGCGGTTACCGTGGCCAATACCTGGCAACTGGTGCCGGGTGTGGCGCTGAGCGCCGAGCAGATGGCCCAGCTGACCAGCGACATCGTGTGGCTGGTGGAAAAACAGGTGACCGTGGCCGGCGGCGAAACCCGCAGGGTGCTGGTGCCGCAGGTGTACGTGCGGGTGCAGCAGGGCGACCTCAACGGCGCGGGTGCGTTGATGGCCGGCCAGCAGCTCAAGCTCGACGTGAATGACACCCTGAGCAACAGCGGCAGCCTCGGCGGGCGCAGCATCCTGGCGCTGACCGCGCAGAATGTGGAGAACCTCGGCGGGCGCATCCAGGCCGACAAGGTATCGGTGCAGGCACGCGAGAACCTCGACAACCTCGGCGGCCTGATCGGCGCCGTGGACAGCCTGGCGATCAGCGCCGGCAACGACCTCAACGTCATCTCCAGCACCCATGACAGCAGCAGCGAGCAGGGCACGCGCAGCAACCTGTCGCGGGTGGCCGGGCTGTTCGTCAGCGGCGCCGGCGGCACGCTCACGGCCTCGGCCGGCAACGACATCAACCTGGCCGGTGCCCAGGTGGTCAACGCCGGTGCCAACGGCAGCACGCAACTGGTGGCCGGCAACAACCTGAACCTGACCACTGTCACCGAGTCGCACCAGCAGTCGATCACCTGGAACAGCAGCAACTGGCGCAAGGACGCCAGCCGCACCGAGGTGGGCAGCAATGTGCAGGGCACCGGCGACGTCAGCCTCAAGGCCGGTCAGGACATCAACCTGCGCGCCAGCCAGGCCAGCAGCGAGCAGGGCATGGTGATGGCCGACGCCGGCCGCGACGTGAACCTGATGGCCGGGCAGAACTACCAGTTCGCCGACGAGGCGCACAAGGTCACTGGCGGCAACGGCATGTTCTCCAAGACCACCAGAACCACCCGTGACACGCTCAGCGAAACCACCGCCCAGGGCTCGACCCTCAGCGGCGAGCACACCTACGTGCAGGGCGGGCGCGACATCAACCTGCAGGGCGCCAACGTGGTGTCCAGCCAGCAGACCATCCTGGTGGCGGGCAACGACGTCAACATCGCGGCGGCCAGCGATAGCCGCAGCGAGCGCCACGACAAGACCGAGAAGACCAGCGGCCTGTTCAGCGGTGGTGGCATCGCCGTGACCGTCGGCACCCAGGAGCAGCGGGTCAAGGACATGACCACCAGCACCACCGCGGTGGCCAGCACCGTAGGCTCCACCGAAGGCGACGTGCTGATCGAGGCCGGCAAAAGCTATCGCCAGGTCGGCAGCCAGGTCATGGCGCCCAAGGGCGACGTGGATATCCGTGCCGAGAAGATCGCCATCGTCGAGGCGCGCAACACCAGCGAGCGTGAGCGCCAGACCCTGTTCAAGCAGACTGGCGTGTCGCTGACCCTGACCAACCCGGTGATCAGCGCCATCCAGACCACCCAGCAGATGAAGCAGGCCTCGGACAAGACCGAAGACGGGCGCATGAAGGCGCTGGCCGCGGCCACCGCGGCGCTGGCGGCCAACAACGCGGCCACCGCGGTGGCCACCGATCCGGGTTCGGCGGGCGGGATCAACCTGAGCCTGTCGCTGGGCACCAAGAAGAACCAGAGCACCACCGAGCAGCACAGCGATACCGCTGCCGGCTCGACCATCGTCGCTGGCAACGACGTGCGCCTGATCGCCACCGGCGCCGACGAGGACAGCACCCTCACCGTGCGCGGCAGCCAGATCAAGGCCGGCAACAATGCCAGCCTGCTGGCCGACGGCGACATCAACCTGCTGGCCGCCACCAACACCAGCACCCAGCAGACCGACAGCACCGGCAGCAGTGCCAGCGTCGGTATCGGCCTGTCGCTGGGCGGCACACGCAACGGCTTCACCCTCGACCTCGGGGTGTCGGGCAATCGCGGCGAAGCCGATGGCGAGGACCTCACCCACACCAACACCCATATCGATGCCGGCAACCAGCTGGTCATGGTTTCGGGCGGCGACACCAACCTCAAGGGCGCGGTGGTCAGCGGCAAGCAGGTGGTGATGGACGTGGGCGGCAACCTCAACATCGAGAGCCTGCAGGACACCAGCACCTACACCGTGGACGAGAAGAGCCTGGGCGTGGGTATCAGCCTGTGCATTCCGCCGTTCTGCTATGGCATGAGCTCGGTCAGTGGTGCCAGCGGCAGCTTCGGCGCCACCGACATCGACTCCAGGTACGCCAGCGTCACCGAGCAGTCGGGGATCAAGGCCGGCGACGGCGGCTTCGATATCTACGTGGCCGGCAACACCGACCTGGTGGGCGCAGTGATCGCCAGCAGCGACAAGGCCGTGCAGGACGGCAGCAACCGCCTGGTCACCGCCAGCCTGACCAGCCGCGACATCAGGAACGAGGCCGAGTACAAGGGCAGCAGCCTGAGCCTTGGCGGCGGTTACCGCGAGGTCGGCAAGGACCAGCAGGGCAACGCCACCAGCGGCGCCACGCAAACCCCTGGCACCGACCTTGCGAAAAACGAGAACGACATCGGTGTGAGCATGCCGATCGCCATCAGTGCCAGCGATAGCGCCAGCAGCGTGACCCGCAGCGGTATCAGTGGTGGCAGTATCGTCATCACCGATGCGGCCGAGCAGCACAAACGCACCGGCAAGAGCGTGGACGAGGCCATAGCCAGCCTCAACCGCGACGTGTCCAGCGACCGCGATGGCAGCAATGCACTGAAGCCGATCTTCAACGAGGAGCAGATTCGCGCCGGGTTCGAGATCGTCGGCGCGTTCGCCAACGAGGCGGGCACCCTGCTCAACAACAAGGCCAAGGAAGTCGACGCCAAGCGTAACCAGGCCAAGGAGGCCGAAGCCAAGGCCGCCAACCCGGAACTGGGCGACGGCGAGCGTACTGCCTTGCTGCTGGCGGCCAGCGACCTGCGCCATCAGGCCGACGGCATTGCCGAAAACTGGGGCGCCGGCGGCACCTACCGGCAGATCACCACCGCGCTGGTGGGTGCGGCCAGCGGCAACATCAGCGCCGGCAACACGGCGTTCATGCAGGGCATGGTGGTCAACTACGTGCAGCAGCAGGGCGCGGGCTATATCGGCGAGCTGGTGGCCAACGGCAGCCTTATCGAAGGCTCGCCGGTACACGCGGCGCTGCACGGCATCCTCGCCTGCGCGGGCGCGGCGGCCAGCAGCCAGAGTTGTGGCAGCGGTGCGGCCGGGGCGGCGGCATCGAGCGTGCTCACCGGGTTGTTCTCCGAAGCCAGCCCCAACGAGTCCGAGGCGCAACGTGAAGCCAAGCGCAACCTGATCACCAGCCTGGTCACCGGGCTGGCCGCCAGCACCGGCCTGGATGCCGCCACCGCCAACACCGCCGCTGGCGCCGCCACCGACAACAACTGGCTGGCCACCCAGCAACTGGTGCAGGCCAAGAAGGAGCTCAAGGAAGCCGAGGGCCTGGCGGACGAGCTCAAGGTCATTGCCAAGTGGGGCTTCATCAGCAAGAAGCAGGACCTGCTGACCCAGGTTGGCGTGGGGCGTGGCCTGGTCGAGGCCGGCATCAACGATATCGAGGGGCTGGCGCAGTTCATCGCGCACCCTATCGATGGCCTCAAGGGCATCAAGGAACTGATTTCCAACCAGGAGGCGCGCGACAAGCTGGGCGCCGATGTGGTGGATGAACTCAACGCCAAGATCGACCGCGTGACCCTGGCGCTGGAGGTGGGCGGTGACGAGCACGCCATGCAACTGGGGCGTGACCTGGGCGAGATCGTGTGGCAGGCCGGCAGCATTGCCACCGGCGTGGGCGGCGCGGCCAAGGCCGGCGTGACGCTGGCCAAGACCGGCATCAAGATGGGCCGGGCGGGTCTGGAAAAAATGGCCGCCAAGGCCGAAGTGCTGGTCAAGGAAGCGCCGGTGGCCAAGGTCGAGCTGCCCCCTGCCGGCAAGCCGGCGGCGGGTGCGGGCACCGTGGCCACCGTCGAGCGCCTGGACGAACTGCCCGTGAAGCAGTTCAACCCCTATGACAACCCGCGCTACAAGGAGATGACGCCCACCGAGCAGCAGGCGTACCTCAAGGAATACAACAAGCAGTTGCAGGCCCAGCAGGACGCCATCAACAACATGACCGCCGACGAGTTCAAGTTCGCCCGCGAGGCGTTCGACAGCACCGGGCGCAACCCCGACGCGGTGGCGCTGCAGCGCAAGTTCGGCCGCGAATTCGAGCGCAGCGTGGCGGAGAACATCCAGAAGGGCCTGGTCAACAACGGTGTCGACCCCAAGGTCGCGGCGCAGATGGCCAAGGCACGGGCCAAGGAAATCAAGTCGAACCTGGCCGCACTGCACGAGCCCGACATGGTGGCTGGCGGGTGGGTAAAACCCGACCCTGTTAGAATGGGCAATTCGAACGTCAACTCGTCGATCGGCGCCAGCTGGTCGAGCCGGCTGCCGCTGCTGGACGAGACCGTGCGCAAGGCGGTGGAGGCGGGCAACGGCAGTGCCAAATTGAACATCAGGTTAGAGCTAGCCAGGGGAGCCAGTCAGTGATGAAGGACGCATTTCTCGAGATGTTTATCGAGGCCATGGGCGAGCCTGCCCATCAGCGGCCCGTGCCGGCCGAAAGCATCGCGCAGTACCGTGGCCGCCTGCCGGACAAACTGCTGGAGTACTGGCAGGAGCAGGGGTGGGGCAGCTATGCCGACGGCCTGTTCTGGCTGGTCAACCCGCACGACTACCAGCACCTGCTGGACATGTGGCTGCAAGGCACCGAGTTCGAGAAGCTGGACACCTACCATGTGATCGGCCGCACGGCCTTTGGCGACCTCTATGCATGGGGCGAAACCTATGGCCGCAAGCTGATCGTGCTGTGTGCGTACAACCGTGTGTACGCCATGAGCAGCGAAAAGAACGTGCCCTGCAGCAACCCGGACCTGGAGCTGCAGTCGTTCCTGTCGATGGTCGAGCGCGAGGACTTCGACATGGAGGACGCCGATGGCGAGTTCCTGTTCGAGCGTGCGCTGCAGGCCCTGGGCCCGCTGGGCGAGCAGGAGCTGTACGGCTTCGAGCCCGCGCTGGTGATGGGCGGCAAGGCGGTGCTGGGCAACCTGCGCAAGCTGCAGCTGGATGTGCACCTGACGATTCTTCGCCAGTTCGGTCGCTGAGCGCATGACCCTGCTCGATGACTGGATAGCGTGCCGCGAAGGTCGCGTCGTGCTCGACAGCTCGCACTTTCTCGGCTTGTTCAAGGAGCATGGCAGCGACGCGGAGCTGGCGCAGATCTTTGCCGGCTTTGCCCAGGCCGATGCCTTGCAGGCGCGGGCGCAGCAGGTGCTGGCGGCAGGTTCGCTGGACAGCAGCCTGTACCTGTTGCCGCAGCGCGGCTGCGATGAAGGCCGGCTCAAGGCCGCGGCGCTGGCCTGGTGGAACGAACAGGCACGGTACTGCCTGTCCACCCAGGGGCCGTGGCCGGAGCAGGCCCACTGGCAGCCTGTGGTCGAGGTGGTAAGCCGCGAGGTGGCGTTGAAGGCGTTGCAGAGCGATGCGCCGAATGCCTGGGTGTTCGAGCATTTCGCCGACACGGTCATCGAGGGCGTGCGTGACAGCCAACTGCCGATGTACGCGCTGCTCGAAGCGTTGTACGGGATTGCCGCTGACTATTACCTGGCGTGGTACATCGCGGCGCCGCTGCTGGCGCTGGAGGTGGATTTTGCGCGTTACTTCGAGCTGTGGCGGCTGGGGGGCATGAGCGTGGTGCTGCAGGACCGGCTGCTGGTGGCCGGTTGACAGGTATCAGCAGAGCCGGCATCGACGGCGAACAGGCCCGCACCGCCTGCCAAAACCTCCGGCACTGCCTGTAGACTCTCCAGCGCCCCGCACCTGTGCGGTTGATCGATCAAGCGTTGAGAGGATAGAGAATGAGTCTCTGGGATGACCTGAAAAAGAAAGCCGTCGACGCCAACCCCGAACTTGCCGCCAAGGCGGCCCAGGCGCTGACCAAGGCCAGGGAACTGGCCGTGGAGGCCGGCCAGAAGGCCGCGCCGGTGCTCAAGGAGGCCAGCGAAAAGGCCGCTGCCTACGCCCAGGAGAAAACCCCGATCCTCAAGGCCCAGGCGCTCAAGGCCATCGACGACGCCAAGGTGCGCCGCGCCGAGCTCAAGGAGCGCGCCAGGCACGACAAGGCCGCGCGCGAGGAAATGGTGCGCACCATGTATGACATCAGCCTGTCGCCCGACGACCCCAACTTCATCGACGAGCCGTTCAACCACTACGATCGCCAGTTGCATTTCTTCGTGGTCACCGGCGAGATTCTCGACACCCAGAAGCGCAACCAGACCCACCTCAGCGCCAGCCACTCGCACCATTCCGGCGGCGGCTACATGATCGACGGCTACGGCTCCATCGGCGGCAGTTCGTCGTCGATGCACGTGAGCAGCCACAACATCCAGGAGCATGAGTTCTGGGTGAAGCTGCGCGATGGCAGGGAAGCATGTTTCCAGTTCGCCGACAGCGCCGTGCGCATCCGCACCGGGCAGACAGTGAGCATGCTGTTTGCGCGCCCTGCCGACACCCAGACCGGGCAGATGGTGGCGCTGTACAACCACAGCTCGCAGGAAAACCATGTGATCGCCGGGCCGGCCGCGATCAACCAGATATTCAACCTGTATACCGTCGAGCCCGGGCTGTTCAACGGCAATGAGGTGACCACCCGGCGCAACCGCCTGCTGCAGGAGCTGGATCGGCGGCTGGGGCAGTTGGCCAGGTATTCGGCATTGCATGGCAACAGCCAGGGGCAGCTGATAGAGGGCGAGCGCACGGTCTGAGCCCGGCCTGCCCCTTTTTCGCGCCCATGAAAAAAGGCCCGGGTTTTCACCTGGGCCTTTTGTCGTAGATGGCGCACTCGGCGGGATTCGAACCCACGACCCCTGCCTTCGGAGGGCAGTACTCTATCCAGCTGAGCTACGAGTGCAACGCGGGCGCCATGATACCCATCTGCACCCTTGCCGTCCATCGCCAGTAATGTTGTGTTCGATTCCGAACACTCGCTGGCGCAAAAGTGACGTTGATCTGAAATTTCAGGGTCTGCTAGGCTTTTTGTTCTTTTTTTCGAACACCCTATTGTCCTTTGTTCCCGTTGATCCTAGGATTCGTTTGAGATTTCAAACGCTCTCCTTTTTCTACAAATCAATAATTCGCCCTGTGTTCGCACGGTGCAGTTAAGGAAGCCCGACATGCAGCTCAAAGACGCCCAGTTGTTCCGCCAGCAAGCCTTCGTCAACGGAGAGTGGCTGGACGCGGACAACGGTCAGACGATCCAGGTGACCAACCCGGCCACCGGTGAAGTGCTCGGCACCGTGCCTAAAATGGGCGCCGCCGAAACCCGTCGCGCCATCGAGGCCGCCGACAAGGCCCTGCCGGCCTGGCGCGCACTGACCGCCAAGGAGCGTGCTGGCAAGCTGCGCCGCTGGTTCGAACTGATGATCGAGCACCAGGACGACCTGGCCCGCCTGATGACCTCCGAGCAGGGCAAGCCACTGGCCGAAGCCAAGGGCGAAATCGCCTATGCCGCCTCGTTCATCGAGTGGTTCGCCGAAGAAGCCAAGCGTGTCTATGGCGACACCATCCCGGGCCACCAGCCCGACAAGCGCCTGATCGTGATCAAGCAGCCGATCGGCGTTACCGCGGCCATCACCCCGTGGAACTTCCCGGCTGCGATGATCACCCGCAAGGCCGGCCCGGCCCTGGCCGCTGGCTGCACCATGGTGCTCAAGCCCGCTTCGCAGACCCCGTACTCGGCCCTGGCCCTGGTCGAGCTGGCCACCCGTGCCGGCATCCCGGCTGGCGTGCTGAGCGTGGTCACCGGCAGCGCCGGCGACATCGGCAGCGAACTGACCGGCAACCCGATCGTACGCAAGCTGTCCTTCACCGGCTCGACCGAAATCGGTCGCCAGCTGATGGCCGAATGCGCCAAGGACATCAAGAAGGTTTCCCTGGAGCTGGGTGGCAACGCTCCGTTCATCGTGTTCGACGACGCCGACCTGGACAAGGCCGTCGAGGGCGCGATCATCTCCAAGTACCGCAATAACGGCCAGACCTGCGTCTGCGCCAACCGTATCTACGTGCAGGACGGCGTCTACGACGTGTTCGCCGAGAAGCTCAAGGCGGCAGTCGCCAAGCTCAAGATCGGCAACGGCCTGGAAGACGGCACCACCACCGGCCCGCTGATCGACGGCAAGGCCGTGGCCAAGGTGCAGGAGCACATCGCTGACGCGGTGAGCAAGGGCGCCAAGGTACTGAGCGGCGGCAAGCTGATCGAAGGCAACTTCTTCGAGCCGACCATCCTCGTCGACGTGCCGAAAAGCGCTGCCGTGGCCAAGGAAGAAACCTTCGGCCCACTGGCTCCGCTGTTCCGTTTCAAGGACGAGGCCGAAGTCATCGCCATGTCCAACGACACCGAATTCGGCCTGGCCTCGTACTTCTATGCCCGCGACATGAGCCGTGTGTTCCGTGTCGCCGAAGCCCTGGAATACGGCATGGTCGGCATCAACACCGGCCTGATCTCCAACGAGGTCGCGCCGTTCGGTGGTATCAAGGCCTCGGGCCTGGGCCGCGAAGGCTCCAAGTACGGCATCGAGGACTACCTCGAAATCAAATACCTGTGCATCAGCGTCTGATCGCAGCGTAAGGCTTTACCTCTGCCAGCGGGGCGCGAGAGCGCCGTCCCGCTGGCCTTTTTTACACCGTGACATCCGGCCGCCTGGGCCCCTGCAGCAGTCGATCAACGCATGCTGCTGCAGTCGAATACCGGCCGCCCCGATCGAATCGCGCCACCTGCGTGTGGCGAAATGAGGACATTATGAGCAAGACCAACGAATCCCTGATGCAACGCCGTGTAGCCGCCGTCCCACGTGGCGTCGGCCAGATCCACCCGATCTTCGCCGAGTCGGCCAGGAACGCCACCGTGACTGACGTCGAAGGCCGCGAGTTCATCGACTTCGCCGGCGGTATCGCGGTACTCAACACCGGTCACGTGCATCCGAAAATCATCGCTGCCGTTGAAGCTCAACTGCACAAGCTGACCCACACCTGCTTCCAGGTACTGGCCTACGAGCCGTATGTCGAAGTGTGCGAAAAGATCAACGCGCTGATCCCGGGTGATTTCGCCAAGAAAACCCTGCTGGTCACCACCGGTTCCGAAGCCGTTGAAAACGCCATCAAGATCGCCCGTGCCGCCACCGGCCGTGCCGGCGTGATCGCCTTCACCGGCGCCTACCACGGTCGCACCATGATGACCCTGGGCCTGACCGGCAAGGTCGTACCGTACTCGGCCGGCATGGGCCTGATGCCAGGCGGCATCTTCCGCGCCATCTACCCGAACGAACTGCACGGTGTGAGCATCGACGACTCGATCGCTTCGATCGAACGCATCTTCAAGAACGACGCCGAAGCCAAGGATATCGCTGCGATCATCCTGGAGCCGGTCCAGGGCGAAGGCGGTTTCTACGTCGCGCCTAAAGAGTTCATGAAGCGTCTGCGCGCCCTGTGCGACCAGCACGGCATCCTGCTGATCGCCGACGAAGTACAGACCGGCGCTGGCCGTACCGGTACCTTCTTCGCCATGGAACAGATGGGCGTCGCGCCTGACCTGACCACCTTCGCCAAATCCATCGCTGGCGGCTTCCCGCTGGCCGGTGTGTGCGGCAAGGCCGAGTACATGGACGCCATCGCTCCAGGCGGCCTGGGCGGCACCTACGCCGGTAGCCCGATCGCCTGCGCCGCGGCCCTGGCCGTGATGGAAGTGTTCGAAGAAGAAAAACTGCTGGACCGCAGCAAGGCAGTCGGCGAGCGTCTGGTCACTGGCCTGCGCAAGATCCAGGACAAGCACCCGATCATCGGTGACGTGCGTGCCCTGGGCTCGATGATCGCGGTCGAGGTGTTCGACAAGGCCGGTTCCCACACCCCTAACCCGACTGCCGTTGCAGCCGTCGTGGCCAAGGCGCGTGACAAGGGCCTGATTCTGCTGTCGTGCGGTACCTACGGCAACGTGCTGCGTATCCTGGTTCCGCTGACCTCGCCTGACGAGCAGCTGGACAAGGGCCTGGCCATCATCGAAGAGTGCTTCGCCGAACTGGCGTAAGTGTGACACGATAGGAAAAAACCCGCCTCGGCGGGTTTTTTTTCGCCCAAAGCCCGACAAGGGCGCTAAGGTTTGCACAGGAGCTACCTTGGAAGACGCCCTGGATGGCGTGCATCGAGATGTCAGGAGAAGCCCGATGACCGTTTCAAACCCACCCACCGCACCCTGTGTGCTGATTGCCGAAGGCGACCCGTGGGTGCGTGACATGCTCAAGGACATGCTGCTCAGCGTGCGCTGCGATGCCCGCCTGCACGTCTGTGCCAATGGCCACGAGGCGCTGTCCGCGCTGGCCAGCCAACCCGATCTGATCATCGCCGCCCGCGAGCTGCCCGGCATCGACGGCCTGGACCTGCTGCGCAGCGTGCGCGCCAAGCGCCGCAGCTTGCCGTTCATCCTGATCAGCAGCCGCAGCGATGTGGCCAGCGTGCGCGAGGCGCTGCCGCTGGCGCCCACGGCGTACCTGAGCAAGCCGCTCAATGCCGAGCTGCTGCGCCAGCGCCTGGAGGAGCAACTGCTTGGTGCCGGCGAGGCGGTGGCCTGCCCGGTGCCGGCATTGCGCCCGGGCATCACCTTGTCGCGGTTTCTCGAAGACCACCGCAGCACCGCCGATGGCGGGCCGTTGCTGGCTGATGTGAAGCAGGCGATCAAGCACGCGCTCAACCCCGAGGGGCTCAACCTCAAGGCACTGGAAGAAGAGATCCGCAACGACCCGCAGATCACCGCGGTGCTGATCGCTGCGGCCAACAGCGCGGCGCTGCATCGTGACGGTGCGGTGCAGACCCTGCTGCAGGCGTTGAACAAGCTGGGCACCACCCAGAGCATGAACCTGATCATGGGCCTGGCACTCAAGCGCAGCGCCAGGCTCAGCGACCCGTTGCTGTCACGCCATGCCGAGCATTTCTGGGGCCTGTCGCTGCACACGGCCGAGTATGCCGCCAGCCTGGCGCGGTCGATGGAGCTGGACCAGGAGCGTTGCTACTGTGCCGGCTTGCTGCATTGCCTGGGCGACCTGGCGTTGCTGCGCTGCCTGCAGGAGTGGAGCCTGGCCGGGGGCGAGCTGGACGAGGATGCGGTGCAGTTGTCGTTGAACGAGTATGGCGCTGCGTACGGCTCGGCGCTGCGTACCCGCTGGCGCTTGCCGCTGGAGCTGCGCGAACTGATTGCCTCGGTGTATCAGTTGGGGGGCGGGGTGTACTCGCGGGAGAACCTGATCTTGAACCTGGCCGGGCAGCTGGCGCGGCTGCCGGCCGAGCAGGGCCTGGAGCAACTGGCCGAGAGCAAGACGGCGCGCCTGCTCAAGGTGGGGTTGGCGCAGCTGGAGCTGCTGCGCAAGGCCTGAGACCGCAATCGCGGGTCAAGCCCGCTCCCACAGGGCCCTGGTAAACCTGTGGGAGCGGGCTTGGCCCGCGATGGGGCCGGCTCAGGCGCCGGACGTTTCAGCCCCTGACAATCTGGTTCTTGCCCTGCCGCTTGGCCTGATACATCGCCGCATCCGCCCGTGCGAACAGGCTGTCGAGCACTTCATCCTCCTCATCGATGCCGGTCAGCCCCTGGCTCACCGTCACCCCGAACACCTGTTCGTCCTGGCTGAAGCTAAGGCGCTGGATCTCGCGCTGCAGACGCTGCGCCACCTGCAGCGCCAGCTCCGGCGTGCACCCGGGAAACACCGCCGCGAACTCTTCGCCGCCAATGCGCCCGAACAGGTCGCCACGGCGCAGCACCGCCTTGCCGCTGTCGGCGATGCGTTGCAGCACCTGATCACCCGTCTGGTGCCCGTAGGTGTCGTTGACCTGCTTGAAGTCATCGATGTCCAGCAGCAGGAACGCCATCGGCGCCTGCTCCTGGCGTGCCTTTTCGAAGGTGTGGTGCGCGCATTCGAAAAAGTGCCGGCGGTTGCTGCTCTGGGTCAGCACGTCGGTGGTAGCCAGGCGCTGCAACTCGCCTTCGAGCTGCTTCTTTTCGGTGATGTCCTCGGCCATGCCGACCACGATCACGCCCTGTGCGCTATCGGCCTGCTGGTTGATGAAGCACTTGTCGCTGAGCCAGCGCACCTGCCCGTCGGCGGCGATGATGCGGTACTCGCGGTCTTCCACCGCGCCCTTGACCAGCACCTCGGCCAGGCTGCGTTCGGCGTACTCCAGGTCGTCGGGGTAGATGCTGTCGCGCCACTCGTTGTGATCGGCCAGCAGCAGACCGGCCGAGCGCCCGAAAATCCGCTCGTAGGCCGGGCTCACGTACAGCACGCGCCGGGTTTCCCAATCCATGGCCCAGAGCACCGCGTTGACACTGTCCAGCAGCGAGCTGAACAGCTGCTCGCGCTCGCTCAGGCGCGCGACTTCACCCTGGGCATGCAGCAGGGCCAGCAAGGTGTGCGCGGGATGCGACGGTGGGCTGAACGACGGGGACGGCGGGTTCTTGTTGACCATGTGCACGAAGCGTCTCGAAAAGCGGAATCGAAAGGCGAAGGGCGTGCGGCCTGACACGGCCCGCCACGCGGGCGATATGCCAGTCAGAGTGAAAATCGAAGGGAGAGTTCCTCAGGCGCGCCCCAGGACGGGGCGCGCCGATCAACGGCGTCAGGCCAGGGCAGGGCGCAGCGAATAGGTCTTGAGCTGTGCGGCGAAGTCGCGCAGCGACTGGATACCGCTGGCCTCGGCCTCGTGTACCCAGTCCTTCATCGCGGCCAGCATGTCGTGGCCGTTGGCACTGGTGCGTGCCCAGATCTGCTGCAGGGCCAGGCGCTTCTCGTAGATGGTCTTGAGTGCCTGGCTGTGCGCCAGCATCGACTCGATGCGCTGGTGGTGGCGGTCTTCGAGCAGGCTCGGCTCACGCGAAAGCAGGCGCTTGGCGCGGCGGAACTGGTGGCGCACCGAGTCGTCCACGCGCATCAGCTCCTGTTTGACCAGCGGCGCGATCACCAGCTTGCGGTACTGCGCCATGATCTGGAAGCGGTTGTTGAGGATCGCCATGGCGGTGTCCATGTCGAGCTGGCCCTTGCCCTCGACGCGGTGCGCGATGGGTGCCACGCGCTGCACCTTCGCCAGGCGCAGCCAGGTGAACAGCTTGATCCACGCCCAGCCCATGTCGAACTCCCAGCGCCTGACCGAAAGCTTGGCCGAGTTGGGGTAGGTGTGGTGGTTGTTGTGCAGCTCTTCGCCGCCGATGATGATGCCCCACGGCACCAGGTTGGTGGCGGCATCGCGGCATTCGAAGTTGCGGTAGCCCACCGCGTGGCCCAGGCCGTTGACCACGCCGGCGGCCCAGAACGGAATCCACATCATCTGCACTGCCCAGATGGTGATGCCGATGGTGCCGAACAGCAGCACGTCGATCAGCGCCATCAGCGCGATGCCGCCCAGCTTGTAGCGCGAGTACAGGTTGCGTTCGATCCAGTCCTCGGGGCAGTTCTTGCCGTAGATGCGCAGGGTCTCGGGGTTCTGCGCCTCTTCGCGGTACAGCTCGGCACCCTTGCGCAGCACCGTGGACAGGCCCTTGATGACCGGGCTGTGCGGGTCGTCGACGGTTTCGCACTTGGCGTGGTGTTTGCGGTGGATGGCGGTCCATTCGCGGGTATTCTGCGCCGTGGTCAGCCACAGCCAGAAGCGGAAGAAGTGCTTGAGCCCGGCATTGAGCTCCAGGGAGCGGTGCGCGGAATAGCGGTGCAGATAAACCGTGACCGCGACGATCGTCACGTGGGTCATCAGCAGGGTGACGGCCAGCAGTTGCCAGGCTGACAGGTCGAGAAAACCGTTGTACCACATAGGCGGGTGGGCCCTCGTAAAGCGAAAGAAACAGCGCAAAGTATTATCCCTACCCTACTAAATAAAACCAGTCGGCGTTTTAGATAGGAGGTCACGGGATATTTCTACCCCTATAATGGCCATCATTTTGCCCTGGGTTCCAGCGACTCTATGTCTGTATCCGTTCGAGACGCCCTGCGTATGTCCGCGCTGTATCTGGTGCTGTCGGTCATGTGGTTGGTGCTGTCTGATCAAATACTGAGCAATCTTTTCGATGATCCCGCCCAGCTGGCACGCTGGGAGCTGATCAACGCCTACGCGTGGATGGGCTGCAGCGCTGCGCTGATCTTCGTGTCGCGCTGGCGCCTGCTCAATTTCATCGGCGTGGGCGCGCGCCTGCGCCGCGAGGACCGCGAGCGCCTGCGCATGGCCGCAGCGGTGTTCGACAGCACCCTCGAAGGGGTGCTGGTGAGCGACCGCGACGGCCTGATCGTGCACGTCAACCGGGCGTTCATGCAGATCACCGGCTACCAGAAGGACGAGGTGCTGGGCCAGCGCCCGAGCAAGTTCAAGTCGGGCCGCCACGACACCGCGTTCTACCAGCAGATATTCGCCACCCTGGCCGAGAAGGGCGAATGGAGCGGCGAAATCTGGAACCGGCGCAAGAATGGCGAGATCTACCCGCAGTGGCAGACCATCTGCGCCATTCACGACGACAGCGGTCAGCTGACCCACTACGTGGCGGTGTTCAGCGACATCAGCGCGATCAAGCACACCGAGCGCGAGCTGGCGCACCTGGTGCACCACGACCCGCTCACCGACCTGCCCAACCGCCTGCTGTTCAACGACCGGGTCAAGCAGACCCTGGCTGCGGCCCAGGCCAACAAGCGCGGCTGTGCCCTGTTGCTGCTGGACCTGGACCACTTCCAGAGCATCAACGACAGCCTCGGCCACAACACCGGCGACCAGTTGCTCAAGGCCGTGAGCGAACGCCTGCTGGCCCAGCTGGGCACTGGCATGACCCTGGCGCGGCTGGGCGGCGACGAGTTTGCCGTGCTGTCCGAGAACTGCGCCCAGGTCGGCCAGGCCGCTGCCCTGGCGCAAGGCATCATCGATTGCCTCAAGGAGCCGTTCGAGCTCGACCACCATCGCCTGTTCACCAGCGTCAGCATCGGCATCAGCCTGTTCCCCAGCGATGCGCTGAGCGCCGAGCAATTGCTGCGCAACGCCGACTCGGCGCTGTTCAAGGCCAAGGGCAATGGCCGCTCGGGGTACGCCCTGTACACCGAGGAGCTGACCGCCCATGCCCAGCAGCGGGTCGAGACGGCCGGCGAGTTGCGCCGGGCCCTGGAGCAGCAGGAGCTGCGGGTGTACTACCAGCCGGTGCACGACCTGCTCACCGGTGCCATGATCGGCGTCGAGGCACTGGTGCGCTGGCAGCACCCCGAGCGCGGGCTGGTGCCGCCGGGCGAGTTCATCCCGATTGCCGAACGCACCGGGCTGATTGCCGAGATCGACACCTGGGTGATGCGCCAGGCCTGCCAGCAGATGGTGCAGTGGCAGGCCGAGGGCAAGGCCCTGAGGTTTGTCGCGGTCAACGTGTCCAGCCGCCTGTTCGGCAAGCGCAGCCTGTACCAGCTGGTGGCCCAGGTGCTGCACGACACCGGGCTGGACCCGGCGCGGCTGGAGGTCGAGGTGACCGAAAGCGCGGTGATGGAAGACCCCGAGGTGGCGCTGGAGCAGTTGCACCGCCTGCGCGAGCTGGGCCTGCAACTGGCCATCGACGATTTCGGTACCGGTTACTCCTCGCTGCTGCGGCTCAAGCGCCTGCCGGTGCAGAAGCTCAAGATCGACCAGGGCTTCGTGGCGGGCCTGCCCCATGACGATGATGACGTCGCCATCGTGCGGGTGATCATCGCCCTGGCGCGCAGCATGGGCATGCAGATCCAGGCCGAGGGCATCGAAGAGGCCGAGCAGGCGCGCTTCCTGCTGGAGCAGCAGTGCGACATGGGCCAGGGCTACTGGTACGGTCGACCGGTGCCTGCGCAGCAACTGCGCTGGTCCTGAGGGCCCTTTCGCGGGGCAAGCCTGCTCCCACAGGGGCCGGTGGAGAACCTTGTGGGAGCGGGCTTGACCCGCGATGGGCTGCAAAGCAGTCCGCCTCTACACTTTTTAGTTATATAAAAATTCTTAAATAGTATTTTTAAGAATATTCCACCCTCTCTAAGATTGCCCTCAAGCCAGGCGCAGTCGTCCCCTTCAGATGCAGCTGCACGGCACCCCTTATTTCCAGGAGCACGAGCATGAGCGCATCTCTGCGTAGCGTTGACGGACAGGACGAAGCCACCATTCTGCGCGAGATCCAGAGCGCATTGCGCGACCTGCGTTTCGGCGCGGTGGAAATCACCGTGCACAACGCCCAGGTCGTGCAGATCGAACGCAAGGAAAAATTCCGCCTGCAGAATCCAGGCAACAAGCCCAGCTGATTCAGCCCTCTAATTAGAAAAAAATACGCCAATCGGGAGCTTCACCATGTCCATCCGCCGTTATGCCCTGGCCGCACTGGCCAGTGCCGTGTTTGCCGGTTCCGCCATCGCCAAGGACTACGAGCTGTTGAACGTGTCCTATGACCCCACCCGCGAGCTGTATCAGCAGTACAACGCCGAATTCATCAAGCACTGGCAGCAGGCGCACCCGGACGACAAGGTCAAGATCCAGCAGTCCCACGGTGGCTCGGGCAAGCAGGGCCGTGCGGTGATCGACGGCCTGCGCGCCGACGTGGTGACCCTGGCCCTGGCCGGCGACATCGACGAAATCGCCAAGCTCGGCAAGACCCTGCCGGAGAACTGGCAGACCCGCCTGCCCGACGCCAGCACCCCGTACACCTCGACCATCGTGTTCCTGGTGCGCAAGGGCAACCCCAAGGGCATCAAGGACTGGGGCGACCTGATCAAGAAGGACGTGTCGGTGATCACGCCCAACCCTAAAACCTCCGGTGGCGCGCGCTGGAACTTCCTCGCCGCCTGGGCCTACGGCCTGAAGGCCGGCGGCAGCGAAGCCAAGGCCCAGGAATACGTGCAGGAGCTGTTCAAGCACGTGCCGGTACTGGACACCGGCGCCCGCGGCTCGACCATCACCTTCGTCAACAACGGTCAGGGCGACGTGCTGCTGGCCTGGGAAAACGAAGCCTTCCTGGCCCTCAAGGAAGACGGTGGCGCCGACAAGTTCGACATCGTCGTGCCGTCGCTGTCGATCCTGGCCGAGCCGCCGGTGGCGGTGGTGGACAAGAACGCCGAGAAAAAGGGCAATACCGCGATCGCCACCGAATACCTCAAGTACCTGTACAGCCCGGCCGGCCAGAAGATCGCCGCCGAGAACTTCTACCGCCCGCGTGACGAGAAGGTCGCTGCCGAATACGCCAAGCAGTTCCCTAAACTCGAACTGGTGACTATCGACAAAGACTTCGGTGGCTGGAAAACTGCGCAGCCCAAGTTCTTCAACGATGGTGGTGTGTTCGACCAGATCTACACGGCGCAGTGATGCGTGGCCGTTAGGATAATCGCCATTCAGTAGCCAGCATGGGCCCGGGATTCGTCTCGGGCTTCGTGCGTTAAACCAGGGACTTCTATGTCGCGTCGTATCTCCCCCGTCATACCCGGCTTCGGGCTGACGCTGGGCTACACCTTGGTGTACCTCAGCCTGATAGTGCTCATACCGCTGGCGGCCATGTTCATCCATGCCGCCCAGCTCACCTGGGACCAGTTCTGGACCATCGTCACCGCACCCCGGGTGCTGGCCGCGCTCAAGCTCAGCTTCAGCACCGCGTTCTATGCGGCGCTGATCAACGGCGTGATCGGCACGCTGCTGGCCTGGGTGCTGGTGCGCTACACCTTCCCAGGGCGCAAGGTCATCGATGCGATGATCGACCTGCCGTTCGCCCTGCTCACCGCGGTGGCCGGCATCGCCCTGACCGCGCTGTATGCGCCGTCCGGTCTGGTGGGCCAGTTCGCCACCGACCTGGGCTTCAAGATCGCCTACACGCCGCTGGGCATCACCCTGGCGCTGACCTTCGTGACCCTGCCGTTCGTGGTGCGCACGGTGCAGCCGGTGCTGGCCGACATCCCGCGCGAGGTCGAAGAGGCCGCCGCGTGCCTGGGGGCCAAGCCGCTGCAGGTGTTCCGCTACGTGCTGGCGCCGGCGCTGCTGCCGGCCTGGCTGACCGGCTTCGCGCTGGCCTTCGCACGGGGTGTGGGCGAGTACGGTTCGGTGATCTTCATCGCCGGCAACATGCCGATGAAGACCGAGATCCTGCCGTTGCTGATCATGGTCAAGCTCGACCAGTACGACTACACCGGCGCCACTGCCATCGGCGTGATGATGCTGGTGGTTTCCTTCATCCTGCTGCTGCTGATCAACCTGTTGCAGCGGCGCATCGAAACCCCGTGAAGGAGGCCTGACCCATGTCTGCATCATCTGTTGGTGTGGCCGCTTCGGCCAACGCTGCCCGCCGTGGCAGCGCGATTTCACGGCGCGTGCTGATCGGCCTCGGCTGGCTGATCTTCGCGCTGTTTCTGCTGCTGCCGCTGTTCATCGTGGTGTCCCAGGGCCTGAAGATGGGCCTGGGCACCTTCTTCGAGGCGATCTTCGAGCCCGACGCACTGTCGGCGCTCAAGCTCACCCTGATCGCGGTGGCCATCTCGGTGCCGCTGAACCTGGTGTTCGGGGTCAGCGCAGCGTGGTGCGTGAGCAAGTACAGCTTCCCCGGCAAGAGCATCCTGGTGACCCTGATCGACCTGCCGTTCTCGGTGTCGCCGGTGATCGCCGGTCTTGTCTACGTGCTGATGTTCGGTGCCCAGGGCTTCTTCGGCCCGTGGCTGCAGGACCATGACATCCAGATCGTGTTCGCCCTGCCCGGCATCGTGCTGGCGACCATCTTCGTCACCGTGCCGTTCGTGGCGCGCGAGCTGATCCCGCTGATGCAGGAGCAGGGCACCCAGGAAGAGGAGGCTGCACGCCTGCTCGGGGCCAACGGCTGGCAGATGTTCTGGCATGTCACCGTACCCAACATCAAATGGGGCCTGATCTATGGCGTGGTGCTGTGCACGGCGCGCGCGATGGGCGAGTTCGGTGCGGTGTCGGTGGTGTCCGGGCATATTCGCGGGGTGACCAACACCTTGCCGCTGCATGTCGAGATCCTCTACAACGAATACAACCATGTCGCGGCCTTCAGCGTGGCCAGCCTGCTGCTGATCCTGGCGCTCTTCATCCTGCTGCTCAAGCAGTGGAGCGAGTCCCGCATTAACCGCCTGCGCCACAGCGCCGCGGAGGAATAATTCATGTCGATCGAAGTTCGTAACGTCAGCAAGCGCTTCAACGCTTTCCAGGCCCTGGACAGCATCAACCTGGATATCCACAGCGGCGAGCTGGTAGCGCTGCTGGGCCCGTCCGGCTGCGGCAAGACCACCCTGCTGCGCATCATCGCCGGGCTCGAGACGCCGGACCAGGGCAGCATCGTGTTCCATGGCGAGGACGTGTCGGGGCACGACGTGCGTGATCGCAACGTCGGCTTCGTGTTCCAGCACTACGCGCTGTTTCGCCACATGAGCGTGTTCGACAACGTCGCCTTCGGCCTGCGCATGAAGCCCAAGGGCGAGCGCCCGAACGAGACGCGCATTGCCGAGAAGGTCCACGAGCTGCTGAACATGGTGCAGCTGGACTGGCTCAGCGACCGCTACCCCGAGCAACTGTCCGGTGGCCAGCGCCAGCGTATCGCCCTGGCGCGGGCACTGGCGGTAGAGCCCAAGGTGCTGCTGCTGGACGAGCCGTTCGGTGCGCTGGACGCCAAGGTGCGCAAGGAGCTGCGTCGCTGGCTGGCGCGGTTGCACGAAGACATCAACCTGACCTCGGTGTTCGTGACCCACGACCAGGAAGAAGCCATGGAAGTGGCCGACCGTATCGTGGTGATGAACAAGGGCGTGATCGAGCAGATCGGCTCGCCGGGCGAGGTATACGAGAACCCGGCCAGCGACTTCGTCTACCACTTTCTGGGCGACTCCAACCGCCTGCACCTGAGCGAGGACCAGCACGTGCTGTTCCGTCCGCACGAAGTGTCGCTGTCGCGACAGGAGGTGGAAGGCCACCACGCAGCTGAAGTGCGTGACATACGCCCGTTGGGCGCGACCACGCGGGTGACGCTGAAGGTGGAAGGGCAGAGCGAGCTGATCGAGGCCGAGGTGGTCAAGGACCACGACAGCCTGACCGGGTTGGCCCGTGGCGAGACGTTGTTCTTCAAGCCGAAGGTGTGGCAGAAGGTCGGCAATATCTGAGGCCTTACGGGCCTCATCGCGGGTCAAGCCCGCTCCCACAGGGATATCACTGATCCAAGGGGCAGTGGAGTACCTGTGGGAGCGGGCTTGACCCGCGACGGGCCGCGAAGCGGCCCGCTTCACCACACCCCGATCTTCACCACGCTGTCCGCCTGCGGCTCCCCGTAGCGGAACCGCTCCCCCCGCCGCTCGATCTCCGCATGGCTGATCGTGGTGCGGCGCTTGAGCCCGCGCAACCACTGCAACAGGTACCCCTGATGCACCTCGCGCACGCCGGCATGCGCCGGATCATCGCCCAGGTCGTGCCGCTCCTGCGGGTCTTCCTGCAGGTCGAACAGCTGCGCCCTGAAGCCGTCATACGCGATGTACTTGAAGCGCTCGCTGCGCACCATGGTCATGCGGCAACGGTCGATCGGCTGCCCCAGCCGCTCCCGCGCCGGGGTCTGGAACGCATAGTCGTACTCGGCAATCGCGTATTCGCGCCATCCCTGCGCCGTGCCGTGCAGCAACGGTACCAGTGACCGCCCCTCCAGCCGATGCTCGGCTCCCGGCAATCCCAGTGCGTCCAGAAACGTCGGCAGCGCATCGATGGTCTCCACCAGCCGCGCATCCACCGTGCCGCGGGTGGTATCTGCCGCCCCACGCGGGTCGCGCACGATCAACGGCACACCCACCGCCTGCTCCAGCAGAAACTCCTTCTCCCCCAGCCCGTGGTCGCCCAGAAAATCACCGTGGTCGCTGGTGAACACGATCAGCGTGTCGTCCCAGCGCCCGGTGCGTCGAAGCACTTCGAACAGCCGTCCGAGCTGGTCGTCCACCTGCCTGATAAGCCCCATGTAGGTGGGGATCACCTTCAGGCGCACCTCCTCGCGGGAGAAGTTCACGCTCTCCTGATGCTGGCGAAACGCGCCATACACCGGGTGATCGCTGCGCCCGCCCGGCACCGCTGGCAGCACCTGCGCCGCGCCATACAGCGCGTGGTACGGCGCCGGCGCGATGTACGGCCAGTGCGGCTTGATGTACGACAGGTGCAGGCACCACGGCTGCTCGCCCTGTTCGGTGATGAAGTCGATGGCGCGGTCGGTGGTGTACACCGTCTCCGAATGCTGCTCGGGCAGGCGCGTGGGGCGGTCGGCGTGGCGCATGTGCCAGCCGCTGAGCACCTCGCCATCTTCGCCCTGCGCTGCATTGGCCCAGTCGTGCCAGGGGTTGTCGCCGCCATAGCCGTGTTCGCGCAGGTAACGGGTGTATGGGGCGCTCTCGCGCTTGTCGGCGAACTGCGGGTCGTCGGGGTAGATACCGTCATGGCGCACATAGGCTTCGAAACCCACTTCATCGAGCTGCCTGGCCATGTCGGCGTCGATGCCCAGCTGCTGCTGCGCCTGAAGGTTCGGCGTGGCGTGGGTCTTGCCCACCAGCGCGGTGCGGATGCCGGCCGGGCGCAGGTAGTCGCCCAGGGTCAGCTCCTCCAGCGGCAGCGGCACGCTGTTCCAGGCCACCTGGTGGCTGCTCACATAGCGCCCGGTGTATGCCGACATGCGCGACGGCCCGCAGATGGTGCCTTGGGTGTAGGCGCGGCTGAAGCGCACCCCGGCAGCGGCCAGGCGGTCGATGTTGGGCGTGTGCAGGTGCGGGTGGCCGTAGCACGACAGATAATCGCGACGCAGCTGGTCGCACATGATGTACAGCACGTTGCGCACGGGGGCAGGTTGGGTCATGGCGCTCACCGGTTGAAAGTCTGGTGGGTGATTTCGCCCTGCACGCCACGCGACCACAAGCGCATTTGCCGAATACCTTCGATGCGCCCGGCGCAACACCTCAGATGGCCAGGCGCTCCAGGTTGCACAGGTCCTGGTCGGCCTGATCGGTGGCGACGATCTGCGCGATCATTGCCTCGGCCAGCGGCGACAGGCGCTGGCGCGCACGGCTGACGATGCCGTAGCGGGTGTACAGCTCCTCGCAGTCGTCGTGCAGGCCGTCGATGTTCAGGCGCACCAGTTGCTGGGCGGCGCTGTGCAGCGCATCGCTGTTGGCGCTGCAGATGCCGATCGCGTCGGAGTTCAGCACCACCCCCAGCAGGCTGTAGCCGTTCTCGCACTCGACGCTGGCGGTGAAGTCCGGGCGCCCGCTCAGGTCGCTGATCACCTTGCGCAGGTTGGGCGGGCGCAGGGTCACCGCCAGGGGGTAGGCCAGCAGTTGCTCGGCGCTGACGCTCGGCAGTTGCGCCAGCGGGTGCGCGGCGCGGCAGCAGAAGTGCCAGCGGCGCGGGCGCAGGCGCACGGTGTGGTAGGCCGGGTCGGCCTCGAAGCGGCGGGTGTCGGCCACGAAGAACTCGAACTCTTCGGCCAGCAGGCGCTTGTCCAGGTTCTGCCAGTCATCCACCTGAAAACGCACCCGTGCCCTGGGGTAGCGCCCGATGAACGTGCCGATGGCACGCGGCACCAGCCCGGCGGCCGGCGCCGGGCCGCAGCCAAAGCGCAGCTCGCCGGCTTCCAGGCCGTTGAACTGGCTGATCTCGTTGCTCAACTGATGCGCGCCGCTGACCAGCCGGCGCGCATGTTCGAGCACCACCAGGCCCTGCTTGGTCGGCGCCAGCTCCTTGCTCGACCGGTCCACCAGCAGGCACCCGGCGCTGTGTTCCAGGGCCTGGATGCTGCGGCTGAAGGCCGATTGCGAAAGGCTCACCGCGTTCGCCGCCGCCACGAAGCTGCGGTGCTCGGCGAGCGCGATCAGGTGGCGAAGCTGGCGTAGGTCGATATGCATTTTTCACATGAAAAGTATCGGGCAAATGCATTTGCTCTGCCTCGGCTGCACTCCTTATAAAGGCAATCTCTTATGCAGTAAACATATGTGAAATCATAAATAAATAACTTTAAGGAATATCAATTCCTTGCCCAGGAGCCGCCCATGTGCCCGTCTTCCCCCGCCGCACCCTTGTCTTCCCGACGGCTCAAGCGCCTGCCGCTGGCCTTGCTGCTGGCCGGCAGCGCGCATTGGCTGCCGGCCCAGGCGGCCACCGACGCGACGCCCGAGGTCAAGCCCGACAGCCAGCTCAAGGCCGTCACCGTGACTGCGCGCCGACGTGAAGAGAGCGCCCAGGACGTGCCCACGCCGATGAGCGTGCTCGACGGCCAGGCCCTGGAAAGCCAGCGCGTGTACCGCATCCAGGACCTTCAGCAGTTGGTGCCCAGCGTCAACGTGGCCTACATGCATGCGCGCCAGTCCAGCGTGTCGATCCGCGGCCTGGGCAACAACCCGGCCAGCGACGGCCTGGAAGGCAGCGTGGGGCTGTACCTGGACAACGTCTACCTCGGCCGCCCCGGCATGGCGGTGTTCGACCTCATGGACATCGAGCAGCTCGAAGTGCTGCGCGGCCCCCAGGGCACCCTGTTCGGCAAGAACACCACTGCGGGGGTCATCAACATCAGCACCCGTGCGCCCAGCTTCACCCCCGAGCGCAGCATCGAGGCCTCGGTGGGCGAGGACGGCTACTTCCAGACCAAGGGCACGCTTTCCGGCCCGCTCACCGAGACCCTGGCCGGTCGCTTCTCGGCCTACCGCACGCGCAGCGACGGCGACATCAGCAACGAGCACGACGGCCACACCCTCAACGGTGGCGCGCGCCAGGGCTTTCGCGGGCAACTGCTGTACAAGCCCAGCGAGCGGTTCAACCTGCGCTGGATCGGCGACTACAACGAGGAAGACTCCAGCGCCGGCACCCGCGTGCTGTACAGCACCGGGCCGACCATCAACGGCGTCAACCGCTATGAAAACCGTGCGGCGGCGGCCGGCGCCACGCTGGTCGACGGCCGCCACCGCAAGGTCAACCTGGACGACGACCAGAAGGTCACGGTGTTCCAGGGCGGCACCTCGCTGGAGGCCAACTGGACCCTGGACAACGACTTCACCCTGACCTCCATCAGCAGCTACCGCTGGTGGGACTTCACCCCGCGCAACGACGACGGCCTGGATGTGCCGGCGACCTACAACGCCGGGGTGTCGGTGCAAGACAAGCAGTACTCCCAGGAATTTCGCCTGGCCTCGCCCACGGGCGGCTTCTTCGACTACGTACTGGGCGCGTACTACTTCGGCTCCAACCTGGACAACAAGTCCTTCGCCTTCTACGGCCCCCAGGCCGACGTGTGGAACGGCACGCCGACCGGTGCGCTGGCCAACGTCAGCTCGGTGGGCAAGGGGCACATCAAGACCGACAGCTTCGCCCTGTTCGGCCAGGGCACCTGGCACCTCACCCCGCGCCTGGACTTCACCGCCGGGATACGCGGCACCTACGAAGAGAAAAGCGCCTGGGTCAACCGCAGCGCCCCGGTGGGCGGCGCTGCGGTCAGCGGGGCGGCGGCAGCGGTACGCCAGGGACGGGCCGGTGCGTATGACTCGGGCGACCTCAACCAGTACAGCACCAGCCCCTCGGGCCTGCTCAACCTCAGTTACCGCTTCACCGACGACCTGCTGGGCTACGCCACGCTGTCCCACGGCGAGAAGTCCGGCGGGGTCAACCTGGCGGTGGGCACCGCACCGGTGGCTGGCGCCGACTCGTTGCTGATCGGCACCGAGCGCGCCAACAACGCCGAACTGGGCTTCAAGAGCACCCTGTGGGACCGCCGCCTGCAACTGAACGCCAACCTGTTCTGGACCCAGGTCAACGGCTACCAGACCAACGCCTACGACGACGCCAACCGCGTGCAGTACCTGACCAACGCAGGCTCGGTGCGCTCACGCGGGGTCGAGTTCGACAGCACCCTGGTGCCGCTGCGCGGCCTTACGCTGAACCTCAACGGCTCGTTCAACGACGTGCGCTACCTCGCCTACAAGGACGCCCCGTGCGCGCCGGAGGTGGCTCTGCAACCGGGTGCCCCGGCCGCCTGCGACCTCAGCGGGCATCAGGTGGTCGGCGCCTCCAAATGGATCGCCAACGCCAACGGGCAGTACCAGTGGGACCTGGACAACGGCCTGCAGCCCTATGTCACCGCCAGCTATGCGTTCCGTTCCAGGGCGGTGGGCACGGTCGAGGACTCGGACTTCGCGCAGATCCCCAGCTACGCCGTGGTCAACCTCAGTACCGGCCTGCGCGGCGATGCCGAGGGCGGGCAGTGGGACGTGTCGCTATGGCTGAAGAACGCCTTCGACAAGACCTACTACACCACCCTGTGGAGCGCCGCCAACGGCGGCTACGAAGGGCTGCTCGGCACCCCGCGGACCCTGGGCGTGACCGGTCGCTATGACTTCTGAGGGGTTTTTCGATGCCTTTGGCGAATATTTTCGATGCCGCAAAGGCATTGCCAGATCAGCAATGCCCTCCAGCCCTTGATTGGCGCGGGCTAGAGCGGTTCAGCGGTTTTGTATATGCGATCAGGTTCTATCCATAACTTTAAAGATTACTTTAAGAGATAAGCAGCACGCGTCGATCATCCACCTCAGCGAAGGCCGGCCAGACCGGGCGGCCTTCGATGCACATGCACCGAACCTCCCAGGAGTTGATCAATGGGTAATGTCCAGACCGCCGCCAGTGCTCTCGATGTGCTTTGGCGCCAGGCGCCGGGCGGCGAGCTGGTCGACCTCGGTCGGCCGCACCGGTTGCCGCTGGCGCAACAGCGCTTGCAGCGCACCCCGCGTAGTGCCTTGAAGGGCCGCGAGAAGGTGCTGCTCGGGGTTTTCGCGCTGGTGCTGCATGGTGCCGTGGCCTACTGGGTCAGCCAGGCACCGGCCCCGGTGTTGCCGGTGGTTCCACCGGAAATCCCGCCGATGACCATCGAGTTTTCCCAGCCGGCGCCACCGGTTGTCGAGCCGCCGCCCCCGGCGCCGGCCGAGCCTGTGGTGGAGCCGCCACCGCCGGTGGTCGACGAGTTGGCCGTCAAGCCGCCGCCACCGCCCAAGCCGGTACCCAAGCCCAAGCCAAAGCCGGTGCCCAAGCCGGAGCCCAAGCCTGCGCCCAAACCGGTCGAGCCGCCGCCGGCACCGCCACAACCTGCCGCCCCGCCTGCGCCACCTGCCCCGGCGCCGGTGACCCCGGCTTCGGCCAGCGCGGCGTACCTGAAGAACCCGGCGCCGGAATACCCGTCGCTGGCCCAGCGTCGCGGCTGGGAAGGCACCGTGCTGCTGCGGGTGCATGTGTTGCCCAGCGGCAAGCCTGGCGAGATCCAGTTGCAGAAGAGCAGTGGTCGCCAGCAGCTCGACGATGCCGCGCTGGCGGCGGTAAAGCGCTGGAGCTTCGTGCCGGCCAAGCAGGGCGACGTGGCCCAGGCGGGCTGGGTCAGCGTGCCGATCGATTTCAAGATTCGCTAAAAATTTCGCGCTAACAGAGAGAAACCATCATGAGTGTATTGGCATCCCCCCTTGAATCCATCGAAAGCGCGGTGATCTGGCTGCTGGTGGTGTTTTCCGTCGCGACCTGGGGCCTGGCCCTGGTCAAGGGCTTGCAGTTCGCCCGCCTTAAGAACCAGGACAAGCGCTTCCACAAGCAGTTCTGGGCAGCCTCAAGCCTTGATTCGGCCGCCGAACTCACCCAGACCCAGCCCGGCGCCGCCGCCCGCGTGGCCCAGGCCGGCTACGCCGCCATCGCGGTGGGCGAGCCCGGCCAGGCCAATGACCTGAGCCAGGCGATCAATCACCAGGACCGCCTCGAACGTGCCCTGCGCCAGCAGATCGTGCGTGAGCGCCGCTCGCTGGAAACCGGCCTGGCGGTGGTGGCCAGTATCGGCAGCACGTCGCCGTTCATCGGCCTGTTCGGTACCGTGTGGGGCATCATGGAAGCGCTCAAGGGCATCAGTGCGGCGGGCTCGGCGAGCCTGGAAACCGTGGCCGGGCCGATTGGTGCGGCGCTGGTGGCCACGGGTGTGGGGATCGCGGTCGCGGTGCCGGCGGTGCTGGTTTACAACTACTTCCTGCGTCGCCTGAAACTCACGGCGGCCGACCTCGACGACTTTGCCCACGACTTCTACAGCCTGGCGCAGAAGAGTGCCTTCCGCGTGCTGGTGCACCCTGCGCTTCACAAAGCTGCAACAGTGAGCGGCCAACCTGTGAAAGAGGCGTCCTGACATGGCCTTTTCTACCCAGGACAGTGACGAGGTACTCAGCGAGATCAACGTGACGCCGCTGGTGGACGTGATGCTGGTGCTGCTGGTGGTGTTCATCGTGACCGCGCCGTTGTTGACCAACGCGATCCCGATCAGCCTGCCCAAGACCGAGGCCGTGGCCCCGGTGGAGCAGAAGGACCCGCTGGTGGTGAGCATCGATGGGGGCGGCAAGTTGTTCATCAACAAGGACGAGATCCAGCCGGACTTGCTGGAGACCAGCTTGCAGGCGGCCAAGGCCAAGGACCCGGAGGTACGCGTGCAACTGCAGGCGGACGACGGTGTGAATTATGGGGAAGTGGCGCGCGCCATGGCCTCGATCGAGCGGGCGGGTATCACCAAGCTTTCGGTGATCACCGCGCGTTGAACACGATGCAACGGTAAGGGCAACGCATTCGGGGGCCGTATCCTGGCAGGGGACGGCCCCTTTTTTTATGCCCGTTCCGAAGGCGCCGATACCAGCGCCCACAGGGTTGCACACAGTATTCGGAAAGCAGTTTTGGTTATTAATAAATAGCTTCTTATTCCTTTACGAATATAACCCCCGCCCTATACTTGCCCTCATGCAATGCAAACCCAGCAGGAGGCATCTCATGCGCAATGAGTCGATTCGTTACCTGATTGTGCCGGGCTGGCAAGGATCGCCAGACGATCACTGGCAAACCCACTGGCAGAACAGCCTGCCCAACAGTGCCCGCGTCGAACAGGCCGACTGGATCACCCCGCGTCGTGAAGACTGGGTTGCCGCGCTCGAACATGCCATCGCCGCCGACACCTCGCCGGTGATCCTGATCGCCCACAGCCTGGGCTGCATCACCGTCGCGCATTGGGCCGCCCACGCCAGCGAAACCCTGCTGCAGCAGGTACGTGGCGCACTGCTGGTGGCCCCGGCCGACGTCGAACGCCCGGCCTGTGCACCGGCCCTGCGCAACTTCGCGCCGATTCCGCAGAACCTGCTGCCGTTTCCCAGCCAGGTGGTCACCTCCGACAACGATCCGGCGGTCAGCGCGCCACGGGCGATGCAACTGGCTCGCGCCTGGGGCGCAGAAGCCGGTGTGCTCGGCGGCGCCGGGCATATCAACGTCAAGTCTGGACACCGGCGCTGGGAGCAGGGCTTTGCCTACCTCTATCGCCTGCAGAGCCGCCTGGAACAGCACGCACTGCGTCGCGCCTGACCCCGGGCGCTACCCTCTTTTTCATCAAGACGTCCGCGCCGTGAGTCGCTCGGGCGGGAGTTTGCCATGAGCCTTCACGACACCTACGGCCAGCCACTGCTGACCTTCCCCGAGAGCGACAAGAGCCCGTTGAGCATCCGCGCCAAGGCGCTGGTGTTCGTCGACCCGCGCTCGCGCCAGCTGCGCGAAGAGCTGGAGCTGCTGGCGCCGCTGGCCTTGCCCGTGCTGATCCGCGGCGAAAGCGGCACCGGCAAGGAGCTGCTGGCCCGGCAGATCCACCGCGCCAGCGACCGCGGCGGGCTGTTCGTCTCGGTCAACTGCGGCGCCATCAGCCCCACCTACGCCGACGCCGAACTGTTCGGCTACAGCGCCGGCGCCCACAGTGGTACCGCCAGCAGCCGCGCCGGCTGGTTCGGCTCGGCCAACGGCGGCACGCTGTACCTGGATGAAATCGCCGACCTGCCGCTGCCGATCCAGGTCAAGCTGCTGGCTGCCCTGGAAAACCGCGAAGTCACCCGCGTTGGCGCCCAGCAACCCAACCCGGTGGACGTGCGCCTGGTGGCCGCCTCCAGCATCGACCTGGCCCAGGCGGTGGCCGCCGGCAAGTTCCACGACCGTCTCTACCACTACCTGCACGAAGGCCGCCTCGAGCTGCCCGCGTTGCGCGAGCGGGTGGGCGATATCCTGCCGCTGGCCGAGTACTTCGTGGGCATCTACAGCCCGCGCCTGAACCTGGCCGTGCCGCCGCTGCTCAGCGAGGCCGCGCAGCGGGTGCTGGAACTGCACAGCTGGCCGGGCAACACCCGCGAACTGGAAAACGTCATTCACTTCGCCCTGCTGGTCAGCAGCGGGGAGGAAATACTGCCCGAGCATCTGAACCTGCCGGAAACCTTGACGCCGCTGGCCGCGTTGGAGCGGCAGATCGAGGTGTTGCTGCGCGCAGGTGCAAGTGAGCGCAGTGGCCTGAAGGCCTTGCTGGAGAAGGTGGCGCTGCGGTTGGGTGTGTAGGCGTAACGCACAGGCGGTTGTCTGCGGAGCAACCGTTGCAGATGCGAATGAGGTGGATTACCTTCTTGCTTCGCAAGCCTTGGATCGCTTGAAGCATTGAAAGGATATTCATGAAAAACCTACCTTGCGCGGTACGTGTCTTCCTTGCCCAGGCCAGCCGCTGATGCGCCTGTCGATGCTGTGCATGAGCACGCTGCTCGCTTCCTTTTCGGCAAGCGCCGAGCTGGAGATTCTACCGCTCAGTGGCAATACCCATATCCAGAAGGTCATTGAGAAAAGGGCGGTCTCGCCCACGGCCGAGCCAGAGAAGAACTCGACCTTTCCTGGTTTCGAGCAATTCAGTTCGATGATCACACTCGCCCAGGCGAGCGACAGAAGGCTGGCTCAAGCCGTCCGATTCAAATCGCAATCCCGAGCAGCGATCGAGAAGTTGCAATGTCGGCTGTCCAAAGAACTCCCCTCCGGGGTCGAGATGAAGGAGGGCGGCTTGAACGGCGTCATGTCGCTTTATTCGTGCGGCGATGATTATGTGGTGACCTACGAGACCCACTATGAGCGCGAGCTGACACAGCGCGTGGTGGTTTACGACGATGATTACGCCAAGCCTCAGGACCCCGGCAAGCCCCTGGTGAAAACGTCGGAAAAAGTAATGGGTGGGGTCAGGAGGACAGGATTGCGCTGGATGAATTCCACGCATGAGATCAGGTATGACATCTACGCCAATGTGCAGGGTGATGGTGCACTCGAGAAGGAACTGGCCACTGTCATCACCGAGGTTGCCATCGAGACCGCTAATCGATAGACCGCGAGCATTGTCTGTTGCGGCGCCGGATGCACCTGGCAGGCCAGCCGGTGCTCTCTTCTTTATCAGTCAAAAAGATATAAGCGTCTGCATAAAAGATATTGTTAAGGAATAAAAAATCTCGGTATTGTCGCCTCCACGCCAGCTAGCACAATACTGGCACCCTCTCTTTCGCCGTCGACGATGGCTGTGATTCGAATAAGGACTGCGCATGAAAAAGGCTTTGTTGTTGACTGCATTGGCAGCCGCTCTGTCGGTTGCAGGTTTCGCCCACGCCGGCCAGAAGCTGGTGGTTGCCGCCACCCCGGTGCCCCACGCCGAGATCCTCGAGCTGATCAAGCCAACCCTGGCCAAGGAAGGCGTGGACCTGGAAATCAAGGTGTTCACCGACTACGTGCAGCCCAACGTGCAGGTCGATCAGAAGCGTCTGGACGCCAACTACTTCCAGACCCTGCCCTACCTCAAGAGCTTCAACGAAGGTAAAGGCACCCACCTGGAAACCGTGATCGGCGTACACGTCGAACCGTTCGGTGGCTACTCGAAGAAGGTCAAGAGCCTGGCCGAGCTCAAGGACGGCGCCACCATCGCCATCCCCAACGAAGGCTCCAACAGTGGCCGTGCGCTGATCCTGCTGCAGAAGGCCGGGCTGATCGAACTCAAAGATCCGAAAAACGCCCTGGCCACGCCCAAGGACATCGCCAAGAACCCGCACAACTTCAAGTTCAAGGAGCTTGAGTCGGCCCTGCTGCCACGCGTGCTGGACCAGGTCGACCTGGACATGATCAACACCAACTATGCGCTGGAAGCCGGCCTGAACCCGGCCAAGGATGCCCTGGTGATCGAGGGTTCCGACTCGCCTTACGTGAACTTCCTGGTGGCGCGCCCCGACAACAAGGACAGCGACGCCATCCAGAAGCTGGCCAAGGCCCTGACCAGCCCTGAAGTGAAAGCCTTCATCGAGCAGAAATACAAAGGCGCGGTACTGCCGGCGTTCTGATTCGCCCGCTGTAGACCGCACGATGCAAAACGCCGACTCCGGTTACCGGGTCGGCGTTTTTTTTTGAATGGGGTTTCAGCGTGGTGTGTTGACCGCGCGGCGCAGGGCCGTCAGCCATTTGATCAGTTCGCTGGGGTCGAGGGTCGGCTGGTCGCTGTTCATGGTGTTGTTTTCCTTGTGGGTTGAACGGCCCACGGGGCCGCGCACGACAGCTGTTTGATGGCGCGCGCGCGGGAAAGATCCCGCCTGCCACGAGGAAATTTGCGGTTAGTTTTTTGCGTGATATCAATATGCAATAAAGATATTTAAATAAATATTTTTATAGCTTTAGAGTATTACCAAAGTGCTTACCGGCACGCCCAACCCTAGCCGCCACCGCCCGTCTACCCTCGGGCCGGTTCGAGACCACCCCCATGCAGCGCACCCTGTTTCGGACGCCGAGGCCACGCCGATGAGCTTCGACGTCGCATTCATCCTCAGCACATTGCCCGCGTTTCTCAAGGCCGTCGGGGTCACCCTGCAGGTCGGCCTGATCGCCATCGCCACCTCGCTGGTGGTGGCTGTGATCAACACCGCGATCCTGGTCTACCGCACGCCCTACCTGCAGCGTGCCGTGGGCCTGTACGTGGAGCTGGCACGCAACACGCCGCTGCTGATCCAGCTGTTTTTCGTGTACTTCGCGCTGCCCAGCCTGGGCCTGAAGATTTCCGGCTTCGCCGCCGCGATCATCACCATGACGTTTCTCGGCGGTGCCTACCTGACCGAGGTGCTGCGCGCCGGCGTCGAGGCGGTGCCTGCCGCACAGCTGGAGTCCGGCCGCTCCATCGGGTTGTCCGAAGGCCAGCTGCTGCGCCACGTGATCCTGCCCCAGGCCGGCATCCTCAGCCTGCCGGCGCTGTTCGCCAACTTCATCTTCCTGCTCAAGGAAACCACCGTGGTGTCGGCGGTGGCGGTGCCCGAGATTCTCTACACCACCAAGAGCTACATCGCCCTGTACTACAAGACCTACGAAATGCTCGCGGTGCTGACGCTGATCTGCGTGCTGCTGTTCTTGCCGTTGTCGCTGCTGCTGAGCCGCCTGGAAAGGAGGTTGCAACATGGCCAGTTCGGGTCTTGAACTGCTGCTGGTGTCGCTGCCGCAACTGGCCCAGGGCGCCGCGCAAACCCTGTCGATCTCGGCCCTGGGCATCGCCTTCAGCACCCTGGGCGGGGTGCTCTACGGCGTGCTCGCCACCCTCGGCAAGCGCAGCGTGAACCTGGTGCTGCGGGTGTACCTGGAGCTGTTTCGGGCGATACCGGTACTGGTGTGGCTGTACCTGCTGTTCTTCGGCCTGCCGATCTTCTTTGCCGTGAGCATTCCCAGCTTCTGGTGCGCGGTGCTGGTGCTGTCGCTGTGGGGTGCCAGCGAGGTGGGCGAGGTGGTGCGCGGTGCACTGCATTCGCTGCCGCGCGGGCAACGCGAGGCGGGGCTGTCGATCGGCCTGGATGGCTGGCAGCTGTATGGCTACGTGCTGCTGCCCCAGGCACTCAAGCGCATGACCCCGCCGACCATCAACATCTACACGCGCATCATCAAGACCAGTTCGCTGGCAGTGCTGATCGGCGTGGTGGACGTGATCAAGGTGGGCCAGCAGATCATCGAGCGCACCTATGAGTCGGTGCTGATCTACGGCGCGCTGTTCCTGTTCTTCTTTTTCATCTGCTACCCGCTGTCGGCCGCCTCGCGGGCGCTGGAGCGGCGCTGGACACACGCATGAGCGCATTGATCGAGTTCAAGGGTTTCAACAAGTTCTTCGGTGAGCACCAGGTGCTCAAGGGCATCGACCTGCAGGTGCGCAGCGGCGAAGTGGTGGTGATCCTGGGCCCCAGCGGCTGTGGCAAGAGCACCCTGCTGCGCTGCCTCAATGGCCTGGAAGTGGCCCACGGCGGCAGCCTGACACTGGCCGGTAAAGAGCTGCTGAGCAAGGCCACCGACTGGCGCCAGGTGCGCCAGCAGGTGGGCATGGTGTTCCAGAGCTACCACCTGTTCGGCCACATGAGCGTGATGGAAAACCTGCTGCTCGGGCCGCTCAAGGTGCAGAAACGCGAACGCCTCGAGGCCCAGGCCCAGGCCGAAGCACTGCTGGCGCGGGTGGGCCTGCTGGACAAGCGCGACGCCTATCCGCGCCAGCTTTCCGGTGGCCAGCAGCAACGTATCGCCATTGTGCGTTCGCTGTGCATGAACCCGCAGGTGATGCTGTTCGACGAGGTGACCGCCGCCCTCGACCCGGAGATGGTCAAGGAAGTGCTGCAGGTGATCCAGGGCCTGGCCCGCGACGGCATGACCCTGTTGATCGTGACCCATGAAATGGCCTTCGCTCGCGCGGTGGCCGACCGCATCGTGTTCATGGAGGCCGGCAGGATCCTTGAACAGAGCCCCCCCGAGAGCTTCTTTACGAACCCGCAGACCGCACGCGCGCAGCAGTTCCTGGAGAAATTCTCCTTTGTCGAAAGCCTGCCCAAGACACCACACAAGGAACTGTCATGAAGACTGCCCACGCTTCAAAACTGCTGCTGTCGCTGTTCACCCTGGCCGTACTGGCCGGTTGCAACAAATCCGAAGCGCCGAGCAAGCCTGCCGCCAATGCCGCAGCGCCGGCCACCAGCTACCTGGAAACCATCAAGGCCCGCGACAAACTGATCGTCGGCGTGTTCACCGACAAGCCGCCATTCGGCTATGTGGATGAAAGCGGGCGCTATGTGGGTTTTGACACCGACATCGGTCGCGAGCTGGCCAAGTCGCTGCTGGGCGACGAGAACAAGGTCGAGTTCGTGGCCGTGGAGCCGGCCAGCCGCATTCCCTTCCTGCAGAGCGACAAGGTCGACCTGATTCTGGCCAACATGACCGTGACCCCGGAGCGCAAGGAAGCGGTGGAGTTCACCAACCCCAACCTGCGCGTGGCGGTACAGGCGCTGGTGCCCGAGGGCAGCGAGGTGAAGAAGCTCGACGACCTGGCGGCCAAGACCACCATCGTCACCACCGGCACCACGGCGGACATCTGGCTGACCAAGAACCACCCGGACTGGAAACTGCTCAAGTTCGAGAAGAACTCCGAGTCGTTGCAGGCGTTGGCCAATGGCCGTGGCGATGCGTATGCGCAGGACAACCTGATCCTGTTCAGCTGGTCCAAGCAGAACCCGGGCTACCGTGTGCTGGACGAGAAGCTGGGCGAGGAAGCGCCGATTGCGCCGGCGGTGAAGAAGGGCAACATCGAGCTGCGTGACTGGGTCAACAGCGAGCTGGCGCGCCTGGGCGAGCAGAAGTACCTGCTCAAGCTGTATGACCAGTACGTGCGCAAGGAGCTTAGCGACGACACCAAGCCGGAGAGCGTGATCGTCGAGGGCGGCAAATGGCAGGGCTGAGGCCCTGACACCGCGTCGCTCTTATCGCGGGTCAAGCCCGCTCCCATACAGACAGCGACGGTCCTTGTGGGAGCGGGCTTGACCCGCGATGGGCCGCCCCGCGGCCCCGCCTTCTCTCCGGCCACCGCCCTTGCCCCACCCCCCGCGTCTGCCCCAACGCCTTCTCCAGCACGATGCAGTTGCTCTGCGCATCCTGCTCCAGCGCCGCGATCAAACGTGATGCAGGCGACACCACCCACCCCTCGCAACGTCGGCGCTGTGCTCAATTGCCCCCAGGACAAGCGGCACGCGGAACCCTGATCTACGCTAACAGTCGCATCTAGCAACTGCCCAGAACCCACGCAAGGAGCCCGCATGACGGTGTCGCCCCCCAACCTGATCGTCTGCCTGGGGCTTGCGCTGCTGCTTGGCTGCGGCGAGAAGAAAGCCGCCGCACCCGACCTGCCCAGGGTGGCGGTGCAACAGGTCAAGGCCGGCGACTTTGCAGCCTCCGTGACCCTCACCGGCGATGTTCAGGCACGGGTGCAGGCCGACCTGTCGTTTCGCGTGGGCGGCAAGATCATCGAGCGCAACGTCGACGTGGGCGATCACGTCAGCGCCAATCAGGTGCTGGCGCGCCTGGACCCCAAGGACCTGCAAACCAATGTCGACTCGGCCAAGGCCGAGGTCTTCGCCGAACAGGCTCGCGTGACCCAGACTTCCGCCGCCTTCGTGCGCCAGCAGAAGCTGCTGCCCAAGGGCTACACCAGCCAGAGCGAATACGACGCGGCCCAGGCCGCCCTGCGCAGCAGCCAGAGCGCGCTCAAGGCCGCCCAGGCGCAACTGGCCAACGCCCGCGAACAACTGAGCTACACCGCGCTGATCGCCGAGGCGCCCGGGGTGATCACCGCGCGCCAGGCTGAGGTGGGGCAGGTGGTGCAGGCCACCGTGCCGATCTTCACCCTGGCCCGCGACGGCGAGCGCGACGCGGTGTTCAACGTCTACGAATCGCTGCTGATGGCGCCACCCACCCAGCAGGCGATCATCGTCAGCCTGCTCGACGACCCCAAGGTGCAAGCCAAGGGGCACGTGCGTGAAATCACCCCGACGGTCTCGGCGCAAAGCGGCACGGTGCAGGTCAAGGTGGGCCTGAGCGAGGTGCCGCCGGCCATGCAGCTGGGCTCGGTGGTGAGTGCCACCGCCAGGGCCGAGGGCACCCCGAGCATCGAGCTGCCGTGGTCGGCGCTGACCAAGGATGTGCATGACCCGGCGGTGTGGCTGGTGGGCCAGGACAACAAGGTCAACCTGCGCAAGGTCAAGGTGCTGCGCTACCTCACCGGCAAGGTGGTGGTGGGCGACGGCCTCAAGGGCGGCGAAACCGTGGTGATTGCGGGTGGGCAGCTGCTGCACCCGGACATGCAGGTGGAAGTGGCAGACCCAGCCGATATCGGGGTGACGCAATGAGAACCCTGTGGCTGATGTTCGGTTGTGTGTTGCTGACCGCCTGCGCCGATGACGAGTCGCCGCCCGAGCCGGTGCGCCCGGTGCTGTCCCAGGTGGTGCAGGCGCAGGACCAGGCGCGCCTGGGGCGCTTTGCCGGCTCCATCCAGGCGCGCTACGAAAGCACCCTGGGCTTTCGCGTGGGCGGGCGCATCGCCCGGCGCTGGGTGGATGTGGGCGCCACGGTGAAGGCCGGCGACACCCTGGCCACCCTCGACCCCACCGACCAGCAGAACCAGTTGCGTGCCGCCGAAGGCGACCTGGCCAAGGTGCAGGCGCAGTGGATCAACGCCCAGGCCAACGCCCGTCGTCAGCAGCAGCTGTTCGACCGGGGCGTGGGGGCCCAGGCCCAGCTGGACATCGCCCAGACCGACCTGAAGACTACCGGCGCCTCGCTCGAACAGGCCAAGGCGGCGGTCAACCAGGCCCGCGACCAGCTCGGCTACAGCACCTTGCAGGCCGACCACCCCGCCGTGGTCACTGCCTGGCAGGCCGAGGCCGGGCAGGTGGTCACCGCCGGCCAGGGCGTGGTCACGCTGGCGCGCCCGGACGTCAAGGAGGCGGTGATCGACCTGCCCGCAGGCCTGGCCGACGAACTGTCGGGCGAGGTGAAGTTCCTGGTGGCCGCGCAGCTCGACCCCAGCGTGAACACCAGTGCCGTGCTGCGCGAGATCGAGCCCCAGGCCGACGCGGCCACGCGTACCCGGCGCGCGCGCCTGACCCTGGCCGACACCCCCGAGGCCTTTCGCCTGGGCACGGCCATCAGCGTCACCCTGAGCTCGGCGATCCAACCGCGCAGCGAGCTGCCGTTGAGCGCCCTGCAGGAGGTCGACGGGCACACCCGGGTATGGGTCGTCGACCCGCAGCAGCATACGGTTTCATTGCGTGACGTGAAGGTCAGCGAGCGGCTGGACAACAGCGTGGTGCTCAGTGCCGGCCTGCAGCCGGGCGAGCGTGTGGTCACGGCGGGGGTCAACAGCCTCAAGCCTGGCCAGAAGGTAAAAATCGATGAGGAAGGCCCGCGATGAAAGGAAGCTTCAACCTGTCGGAATGGGCACTCAAGCACCAATCCTTCGTATGGTACCTGATGTTCGTCGCGTTGCTGATGGGGGTGTTTTCCTATTTCAACCTGGGCCGTGAAGAGGACCCCTCGTTCACCATCAAGACCATGGTCATCCAGACCCGCTGGCCCGGCGCCACCCAGGACGAGACCCTGCTGCAGGTCACCGACCGCATCGAGAAGAAACTCGAGGAACTGGACTCGCTCGACTACGTGAAAAGCTACACCCGGCCCGGCGAGTCGACGGTGTTCGTCAACCTGCTCGATACCACCAAGGCTGGCGACATCCCGCAGATCTGGTACCAGGTGCGCAAGAAGATCCAGGACATCCGCGGCGAGTTCCCCCAGGGCATCCAGGGCCCCGGCTTCAACGACGAGTTCGGCGATGTGTTCGGCTCGGTGTATGCGTTCACCGCCGACGGCATCTCGATGCGCCAGCTGCGCGATTACGTCGAGCAGGTACGTGCAGAAATCCGCGAGGTGCCGGGGCTGGGCAAGGTCGAGATGATCGGCCAGCAGGACGAGGTGCTGTACCTGAACTTCTCCACCCGCAAGCTGGCGGCCCTGGGCATCGACCAGCGCCAGGTGGTGCAGGCGTTGCAGGCGCAGAACGCGGTGACCCCGGCCGGGGTGATGGAGGCCGGCCCCGAGCGCATCTCGGTGCGCACCACTGGCCAGTTCGCCTCGGAGAAAGACCTGGAGCAGGTCAACCTGCGCCTGGACGACCGCTTCTATCGCCTGGCCGATATCGCCGAGATCAGCCGCGGCTACGCCGACCCGCCCACGCCGATGTTCCGCTACGACGGCAAGCCTGCCATCGGCCTGGCCATCGGCATGAAGAAGGGCGGCAACATCCAGGCCTTCGGCAAGCAGCTGCACGAGCGCATGGAGGCCGCCACCGCCGACCTGCCGGTGGGCGTGGGCGTGCACACTGTGTCGGACCAGGCGGTGGTGGTCGAGGAGGCCGTGGGCGGCTTTACCAGTGCGCTGTTCGAGGCGGTGGTGATCGTGCTGGTGGTCAGCTTCATCAGCCTCGGGGTGCGTGCCGGGCTGGTGGTGGCCTGCTCGATCCCGCTGGTGCTGGCCATGGTGTTCGTGTTCATGGAGTACAGCGGCATCACCATGCAGCGGATCTCCCTCGGCGCGCTGATCATCGCGCTGGGCCTGCTGGTGGATGATGCGATGATCACCGTGGAGGTGATGGTCACGCGGCTGGAGAAGGGCGAGAGCAAGGAGCAGGCGGCCACGTTCGCCTACACCTCCACCGCCTTCCCGATGCTCACCGGCACCCTGGTGACGGTGGCGGGTTTCGTGCCCATCGGCCTGAACGCCAGCTCCGCGGGCGAGTACACCTTCACCCTGTTTGCGGTGATCGCCGTGGCGCTGCTGGTGTCGTGGGTGGTGGCGGTGCTGTTCGCGCCGGTGCTGGGGGTGCACCTGCTCAGCGCCAAGGTCAAGGCCCACGACGCCGAGCCCGGGCGCATCGGTCGCGGTTTCAACCATGGCCTGCTGTGGTGCATGCGCCACCGCTGGATCACCATCATCGGCACCGTGGTGCTGTTCGCCCTGGCGGTGTTCAGCATGCGCTTCGTGCAGAACCAGTTCTTCCCGTCCTCGGACCGTCCGGAGATCCTGGTGGACCTCAACCTGCCGCAGAACGCCTCCATCGACGAGACGCGCAAGGCGGTGGACAAGCTGGAGGCGACCCTCAAGGACGACCCGGACATCGTGCGCTGGAGTACCTACATCGGTCAGGGCGCGATCCGTTTCTACCTGCCGCTGGACCAGCAGCTGGAGAACCCGTACTACGCCCAGCTGGTGATCGTGAGCAAGGGCCTGGAGTCGCGCGAGGCGCTCACGGCGCGCCTGAAGGAGCGCCTGCGCAAGGACTTTGTCGGCATCGGCAGCTACGTGCAGTCGCTGGAGATGGGCCCGCCGGTGGGGCGGCCGATCCAGTACCGGGTCAGCGGCAAGGACATCGACCAGGTGCGCAAGCATGCGATCGAACTGGCGGCGCTGCTCGATGGCAACTCCCATGTGGGCGAGATCATTTACGACTGGAACGAGCCGGGCAAGGTGCTGCGCATCGACATTGCCCAGGACAAGGCGCGCCAGCTTGGGCTGTCGTCCGAGGACGTGGCCAACCTGATGAACGGCATCGTCAGCGGCTCGCCGGTGACCCAGGTGAACGATGACATCTACCTGATCGACGTGATCGGGCGCGCGGTGGACAGCGAGCGTGACTCGCCGCAGACCCTGCAGAACCTGCAGATCGTGACGCCCAGCGGCACCTCGATTCCTTTGTTGGCGTTTGCCACGGTGCGTTACGAGCTGGAGCAGCCGCTGGTGTGGCGGCGTGACCGTAAGCCGACCATCACGGTCAAGGCGGCGGTGCGTGACGAGATCCAGCCGACCGACCTGGTGGCGCAGCTCAAGCCGCAGATCGACGAGTTTGCGCGTAAGTTGCCGGCCGGTTATCAGGTGGCGACGGGGGGCACGGTGGAGGAGAGCGGCAAGGCCCAGGGGCCGATTGCCAAGGTGGTGCCGTTGATGCTGTTTCTGATGGCGACGTTCCTGATGATTCAGCTGCACAGTGTGCAGAAGCTGTTCCTGGTGGCGAGCGTGGCGCCGCTGGGGTTGATTGGCGTGGTGCTGGCGTTGATCCCCACGGGTACGCCGATGGGGTTCGTGGCGATACTGGGCATTCTGGCGCTGGCGGGGATCATCATCCGCAACTCGGTGATCCTGGTGACGCAGATCGATGCGTACGAGGCCGATGGGTATGCGCCGTGGGATGCGGTGGTGGAGGCCACGGACCATCGTCGCCGGCCGATTCTGCTGACGGCGGCGGCGGCGAGCCTGGGCATGATTCCGATTGCGCGGGAAGTGTTCTGGGGGCCGATGGCCTACGCGATGATTGGCGGCATCATTGTCGCCACGTTGCTGACCTTGCTGTTTTTGCCGGCGCTGTATGTGGCCTGGTACAAGATCAAGGAGCCGCAGCGCGAGTGATGGCCATCGCGGGTCGAGCCCGCTCCTACAGGTCCGGTGTTGTCTCTGTGGGAGCGGGCTCGCCCCGCGATGGCCGTTACCGGTTCTAGAGCCATACGGCGTCCCAATGCGGATAGTCGCCGAGCCGCTTTACCAGCCCCGCCCGCAAAGGATTGGCAACGATGTAGCGGGCGACTGCGCGCGCATCGTCTTCCCGTCTTAACGCACGATCATGAAACCCGGGCTGCCAGATGCGCCCCTGATGCCTGCAAGCCTTGAGTACGGCACAACCCGTGCGCGACTTGAAACGTCGCATGAGTGTCGCCAGGGTCAGGTTCTGCAACTCGATCAACCAGTGAACGTGGTCAGGCATGACGACCCAGGCCAGCGAGTGTGCACTGCCTTCTCGCTGCGCCTGCATGAACTGGGCTACCACCAGGCGCGCGATGTGGAAGTCCCGAAGAAGAGGTTTGCGGTGTTCGATGATGCTGGTAAGCAGGTAAAGCCGGCCAGGTTCCGAGAAACGGCCGCGGCGCAGGAAACGAGAGCTTGGACAGTCCATGTCGATCTCCTTGAGGTTGAAATCTCAAGGTAGTCAGGTGTGCACCTGCATGAAGGGTGTCATTGACTCCGGATGTGTCCGGGCTGGCCAATCGCGGGTCAAGCCCGCTCCCACAAGGACTTCAGCGGACCTGTGGGAGCGGGCTTGACCCGCGATACGGACGCTGCGGTCTATCTTTTGTTCAACCCCCGCGCCAACCGGTCCCCGCCCAGCTGGATCAACGCCACCAGCACTACCAGCATCACGATCACCGTCAGCATGATCTGGCTGTCGAAGCGCTGGTACCCGTACCGGTACGCGATGTCCCCCAACCCTCCGGCACCAATCGCACCGGCCATCGCCGACGAATTGATCATGGTCACCAGGGTGATGGTGAAGCCGCCCACGATGCCCGGCAGCGCCTCGGGCAACAGCACATGCCAGACGATGTGCCAGCGCCGGCACCCCATCGCCTGCGCCGCCTCGATCAGCCCGTGATCCACCTCGCGCAGGCTCACCTCGGCAATGCGCGCAAAAAACGGTGTGGCCGCAATCGTCAGCGGCACCACCGCCGCCCACACGCCATACGTGGTGCCCACGATCAGCCGCGTGAACGGGATCAACGCCACCATCAGGATCAGAAACGGTATCGAGCGGAACAGGTTGACGAACGCCCCCAGCACGCGGTTCACCAGCGGCGCCTCGTAGATGCCGCCCTTGCCGCTGGTCACCAGGATCACCGCCAGCGGAATGCCCGCCAGCAACGCGATCAGCGACGACACGCCCACCATCAGCAGGGTGTCGAGCACCCCCTGCAACAATCGATCAAACCACATAGCCCAGCACCTCCACCTGCGCCGCCCACTGGCGCGCCCGTTCGATCACCTGCGCATGCCCGTGCGCCGAGTTGGCCACCGACACCACCAGCTGCCCCAGCGCACGTTCCTGGATCGGTTCGATACCGCCCTGCAGCAGGCTCACCTGGCCGCCCAGCAACGCGAACAGCGTCGACAGTTCCGGTGCCTCGCGGTCGCGCCCGCTGACGCGCAGGCGCAGAACCAGCGCGGCCTGCGCATTCGGCGCCTCGGGCAGCAGGCGGGCCTGCAGGTGCTGCGGCAAGGCTGGCTGCAGCGGCGCCAGCAAGGTCTTGCTGACCGCGTGCTGCGGGTCGCCGAACACCTGCCACACCGCCCCCTGCTCGACGATGCGCCCGCGCTCGAGCACCACCACGCGATGGCAGATATCGCGGATCACCGCCATCTCGTGGGTAATCAGGATGATGGTCAGGCCCAGACGCTGGTTGATGTCGCGCAGCAGCGCCAGGATCGAGCCGGTGGTCTCCGGGTCCAGCGCCGAAGTGGCCTCGTCGCACAGCAGTATCTGCGGGTCGTGCACCAGCGCGCGGGCAATCCCCACGCGCTGCTTCTGCCCGCCCGACAACTGCGCCGGGTACACCCCGTGCTTGTCCTGCAGGCCCACCAGCTCCAGCAGTTCGGCCACCTTGCGCTGGCGCTGGGCCTTGGGCACGCCGGCCACCTTCAGCGGCAGTTCGACGTTCTGCCACACGGTCTTGGCCGACATCAGGTTGAAGTGCTGGAAGATCATGCCGATGCGTCGGCGCAACGCCACCAGGTGGTCCTCGTTATGCTCGCCGATATCGACCTGGTCGATCAGCACCCGGCCGCTGCTGGGTTGCTCCAGGCGGTTGAGGGTGCGGATCAGCGACGATTTGCCGGCGCCGCTGCGGCCGATGATGCCGAAGATCTCGCCGCGCTGGATGTTCAGGTCGATGTCCGCCAGCGCCGCCGTGGCCTGCCCGGGGTAGGTCTTGTTGACGCCGATCAGGCGCACTTGCGCGCTGCTCAACTCAGGGTGCAACGCGTGCCGTGGCGCGGGCTGCGCAGGTGGGCTGGGGTGCGCCGTCTGGCGGGCGGTGGCAGCACTCATCTCAGCTCTCCCAGCCCGGCTGGTAGAGCTTGCCGTAGGCTTTGTCCAGGGCTGCGCGCACCACTGGCGAGTGCTGGTAGATATCCACAAACCTGGCCAGGCGCGGGTCGTCCTTGCTCTGCGGGCGGATCACGAACTGGATCACGTATTCCTTGTGCTCCACGCCGTCGAACATCAGCGCCGAACCTGCATCGAAGGTGTTGGCCAGGCGGATGTAGTGCGGGTAGCCCTGCACCAGGTCGGCGTCGTCATAGGCACGTACCAGTTGCACGGCCTCGACCTGCAGGATTTTGAGCTTTTTCGGGTTGGCGACGATGTCGTCCTCGGTGGCCTTGTAGCCCACCCCCGGCTTGAGCGCGATCAGGCCGGCCTTGGCCAGCAGTTGCAGGCCGCGCCCGCCGTTGATCGGGTCGTTGGCGATGGCGGCGGTGGCGCCCTGGGGCAGCTCGTCGAAGCTTTTGTACTTTTTCGAGTACAGCCCGACGTTGTTGATGATGCCCGGTGCATATGGCACCAGCGTCGAGCCCGCCGCGGCGTTGGCGTTTTCCAGGAACGGGATGTGCTGGAAGTAGTTCACGTCGAGGTCGCCGGCGGCGAGGCTGACGTTGGGCGCGATCCAGTCGCTGAACTCCACCAGTTCCACCTTGAGGCCCTGCTTCTTGGCCTCGTCCACGGCCGCTTCCAGGGCCGGGGCGAAGGCTGCGGTGGTGCCGACCTTGAGCGGGGCATCGTTGGCATGGGCGCCACCGATCAGGCCGAGGGCCAGGGCCAGGGCCGCGACAGGGCGGGCCAGAAATGTCTTAAGCATGCGGTTGCGCTCCAGTCGGGTTGAGGGTGCGATAGCCCGCGCCGGTATGGTCGGCGGGCAGGTGCGGGCCGGCGGCGAAGAGTTTTTCGCGCAGGCTGCCGTCGGTGTAGGCGGTCTTGTACGAACCGCGACGTTGCAGCTCGGGGATCACCAGGTCGATGAAGTCCTCATAGCTTTCCGGGGTGACGGTGCGGGCCAGGTTGAAGCCGTCCAGGCCGGTCTCCTCGATCCAGCGCTCCAGTTCGTCGGCAACCTGGGTCGGCGAGCCGACCAGGGTGATGTAGCGCCCGCCCAGGGCGTGCTGGTCGAGCAGCTTGCGCCGGGTCCAGTCGTTGTTCTGCAGGTGCTTGGTGGCGGACTGGATGGCGTTGCTCTTGACGTACTGGATCGGCTCGTCCAGGTCGTATTCGGCAAAGTCGATGCCGGTGGAGCTGGCAAAGTGCGCCACGCCGGCCTCGGGGCTGGCATGGCGCAGGTACTCGGCGTGCTTGGCGCGGGCCTGCTCCTCGGTGCGGGCCACGATCACGGTGAGGCCCATGAACACCTTCACCGCGTCGCCATCACGCCCGGCCGCCGTGGCCGCGGCGCGCACCTTGTCGACCTGGGCGCGGGTCGCGGCCTTGTTCTGGCCACTGATGAACACGCATTCGGCATGCTGCCCGGCAAACGCCAGGCCACGCTCGGAGGCGCCGGCCTGGAACAGCACCGGGGTGCGCTGTGGCGACGGTTCGCACAGGTGATAACCCTCCACCCGGTAGAATTCGCCGTGGTGCTGCACCTTGTGCACCTTGGCCGGGTCGGCGTACACGCGCTGTTCGCGGTCATTGCGCACGGCGTCGTTTTCCCAGCTGCCTTCGAGCAGCTTGTACAGCACCTGCAGGTACTCGTCGGCCTGGTCGTAGCGCCGGTCATGCTCGGGCTGCGCGTCCAGGCCCATGGCCTTGGCCGCGCTATCGAGGTAGCCAGTGACGATGTTCCAGCCCACCCGACCATTGCTCAGGTGGTCGAGGGTCGAGAGCCTGCGGGCGAACAGATACGGCGGCTCGTAGGTGAGGTTGGCGGTGAGGCCGAAACCCAGGTGGCGGGTGACCGCGGCCATCGCCGAAACCAGCAGCAGCGGGTCGTTGACCGGCAGCTGGATGGACTCCTTGAGTGGCACATCGACCGACTGCTGGTACACGTCGTACACCCCGACGATGTCGGCGATGAACAGGCCGTCGAACAGCCCGCGCTCGAGCAACCGCGCCAGGTCGGTCCAGTACTCGAGGGTCTTGTACCGGGTCGAGGTGTCGCGCGGGTGCGTCCACAGGCCGTGGTTGATATGCCCCACGCAGTTCATGTTGAACGCGTTGAGCAGGATCTTCTTTTTCGCCATCAGATGGTGCCCCGCAACGGTGGGTTTTCATCGTTGAGGTAGAAGTTGCCGATGGCGTGGTACTTCCAGCGCACCGGGTCGTGCAGGGTGTGCACGCGGGCGTTGCGCCAGTGGCGGTCCAGGCCGTGTTCGGCCAGGGTGGCCTGGCTGCCGGCCAGTTCGAACAGCGTGCTGCCGGCGGCCAGGGAGATCTCGGTACTGATGGCGCGCGCCTCGGCCACGGCGATGGAGGCCGCCGCGACGGTGTCGGCATTGGTCTCGGCCTGGGCTCGGTCGAGGTATTCGCCGGCGCGTTCGAGCAAGGCTTCGGTGGCATGCAGGCGGATCGCTAGGTGACCGAAGGACTTGAGCGTCAACGGGTCGTCGACTGCCTTGTCGATGCCCGAGTCGATCCATGGCCGGGTGCGCGTGCGCACAAAATGCAGGGCATCTTCATAGGCGGCGCGGGCGATGCCGGTGTCGATGGCGGCGTGCAGAATCTGCGCCAGCGGGCCGACCGGGGTCGGGCGCTCGAAGGCGCTCTGGAACGGCACCACATCGTCGGCCTCGACACGCACGTTGTCGAACACCACCGAGCCACTGCCGGTGGTGCGCTGGCCGAAGCCGCTCCAGTCGTCGATCACGTCGAGCCCGGCGCTGTCGGCGGGCACGAAGGCCAGCTGTTGCACGCCCTGTTCGTCGATCACCGAGGTGGGGATGCGCTGCGCGTACAGCGCGCCAGTGGCGTAGAACTTGCGGCCGTTGATGCGGTAGCCGTCACCGTCACGGGTGAGGGCGGTGGTGCGGTCGTGGGCGGTCTTGGTGCCCAGTTCGGCCAGGGCGTTGCCGAAGCGCCTGCCGGCCAGCACCTCGGCGTACAGGCGTGCCTGCTGCTGCGGGCTGCCGTTCACGCGCAGCACTTCAAGGGCGTAGAAGTGGTTCTGCGGGATCTGCCCCAGCGAGGCGTCGGCCTGGGCGATACGGGCGATGACCTTGGCCAGGGTGACGTTGGACACGCCTGCGCCACCGAAGGCTTTCGGCACGCTGATGCCCCACAGGCCCGAGCGCGAGAACAGCGCCAGTTCCGGGTGCGGCAGGCGGCGTTCACGGTCGCGCTCGATGCTGTCGCGGCGCAGTTGTTCGGCAATCTGTTCGGCAGTTTCCAACGCCTGGGCATCAGAAGAGATGACCGCCACGAGATCGTGCGGTTGCGGCAATAGGCTCATGAGAGGGCTCCAGTGGTCTGGTCAGATCCAGGAATGCCGGGCAGGCAGGGTCGCGTTGAGGTGGTAGGCGCCCACGGCGTGGTACTTCCAGCGCACCGGGTCGTGAAGGGTGTGCACGCGGGCGTTGCGCCAGTGCCGGTCGAGGTTGAACTCGGCCAGGGTGGCGCGGCTGCCCGACAGCTCGAATAGCTTCTCGCTGGCCTGCAGGGCAATCTCGGTGGTCAGCACCTTGGCTTCGGCCACGGCAATCGAGGCACGTGCGGCAGCGGCGGCGTCGATGGGCGCGGCGTTGACCTCGTCGAGCACGCGCGCGGCGCGGCCGAGCAGCGCCTGGGCGGCATGCAGTTCGAGGGTCAGGCGGCCGATGTCGGCAATCACATAGGGGTCGTCACTGGCGCGATCGACCTTGGCGTCGACCCACGGCCGCGCGCGTTCGCGCACGAAGCTGATCGCATCGGCCACTGCGGCCTCGGCGATGCCGGCGTCGATGGCGGCCTGCACCAGCTGCGAGGCGGCGCCCTGGATGTTGGGGCTGTCGGCCTGGCGCCAGTTGTCGAGCACCAGCTCCGCGTCCACCGGCACCTCGTTGAGCAGCACCGTGCCGCTGGCGGTGGTGCGCTGACCGAAGCCGGACCAGTCGTCGACGATACGCAGGCCCGGGCTGCCACGGCGCACGAAGGCCATGACCTGGCGCCCGTCGTCGTTCAGCGCCTTGACTGCCACCCAGTGGGCGAACAGCGCGCCGGTGGAATAGAACTTCTGCCCGGTGAGCAGAAAGTGATCGCCCTGGCGCACGGCGCGGGCCTTGAGTTCGAGGGTGTTCTTGCTGCCGCGCTCGGGGCCGGCATTGCCGATGCGCCAGCCGTCGAGCACCGACTTGAACAGCAGGTGCTTCTGGCGTTCGTTGCCGGTGTTCTTGACCTGCTGGAGGATGCCGAACTGGTTCTGCGGGATCTGCCCCAGGGCCGGGTCGGCCGCACTGATGATGCGGAACACCTCGGCGATGGTGGCGAAGGAAACGTCCGGCCCGCCGTGCTCGCGCGGGATGCTGATGCTGCCCAGACCGCTGCGGGTGAACTGCTCGATCTCGGCCCACGGCAGCTTGCGCTGCTGGTCGCGGCGGGCGGCCTGCAGGCGCGCGGCGGCGGCCAGTTCATGGGCGGCCTCCAGGGCCTCTGCGTCATTGCGCAGGACCTTGGCCGGCAGCAGTAATGGGGCGTTGTCCAGATCGCTGTGGACTGCGTCGTGTACCAAGCTGGACATCAGTACCGCTCCTTGGCTGCACTCAATGCCCTGGCGTTGCGCACTGGGGTGATTGTGTTCCTGACCATACCTACCTCACGTATTGGAAACGTCGCCGTGATCGATATGGGCGACAGAAATGCGCTGGTCCGGTGGTCCGGTCTATATACCCTAAGCGTGTATAAAAATTAAATAAACTAACCTTTAGGAATATGCATAGAAGTGCCTCCGCGGCCCTTGGCCGAACACCCGCAGGCGCACGGCCGGGGCCCACTGCGAGCAGTTGCCGACCTTGTCCAGAATGCAGTAGCTGGCGTCCAGGTGCTCGTCGTTGCCGGCTTCCAGCAGCACTTGGGGCGGGATCAGGCCCTGTATCGGGCAGCCGATACCGTCGCCGGGCAGTGGCGCCAGGTCGATGCGCAGGTCGGCCCAGCGCAGGGTGATCGCATCGCCTTCGGCCATGTGCCGGTACGGCGCGATGTTGAACGGCACACCCTGCCCGCAGCAGCTCAGATCCAGCCCTTGGCGCAGCAGCCGGCCAGGCAGGCGCAAGGGCGTCAGGTGCGGGTTCTCCGGGGTGGTCACGTAGCCGCCGGGGCAGTTCAGCTTGACCGCTACCTGCAATGGCGCGGAGCGTCGCGGGTGCTGGCCGGGCTGGAGCAGGCGGTAGTGCAGGGTGTTGAGCCCCGGGTAGAGCATCTGCCGGGGCACGGCGAGGGCGATCGAGGTGCCGGGCTCGCCGGCGCGCAGTAGATGCGCGGCCACGTAGCGGTTGCCCCAGAACAGCTCCAGCAGGTCGCCGGCCTGCAGGGTCGGTGCGGTCTGGATGCTGGCTTGCAGGTGGCTGGCGGTGTGCACGCCAATGCCATGGGGCGCGATATGGAGCAGGGCGGGGGGCGGCAGTTCAGATCCTTTGGCTGCGCGGTGCATGGTCCGTTTCCTTGTGCGGGTGGTGGCACGAGGCTTTGGTTATTGGCTGGATCGGCAGGTGAGTCAAGGTGCCCGATGGCCGTGACCGGGCAGTCGGCAGCGCTTCAGAGCGGTCCTACCCGAAGCGGCATGGGGGCTGTGGATAAACTCGGATTTGTCTGTGCTCGGGCGGCAGATAAAAATACAGGGTTGACATTAGGTTATTCTTGAATGAGTGTGTGTCCACGATTCATGGACTGTGGACAAAAATCTGGCCATGCTTAAAAGTCAGGATTTACTGTTGATGTTCAAGATCGCCAGCCTTCATGCGCAGGATGCTCTGTCGGGCTCCTCGAGTATTGCCTGGGGGGGGTTGTCTTCCATTGATCTTCTCGACGAAGACTGTGTGCAGGAGCCACAGGCCATTTCGACTCCGCCGCGTGATGAGTTGTGGAGCGACATATCGGTCACGATCAAACGCATCATCGATGCAGAGTCATTCGGCTGGGCCGGGTGGCAGGCTGTTGACGATACTGTCTCAGTGAAATCAGAGGTGAGTTGGGCGGACCGCTATACCGTCAGGGCACTCTCTGGTGCGCTGGGGCTCAGCAAGAGCGAAATCTCGAATTCGTTGGCTCGGTGCCGAGAGGCCGGGCTGGTAAAAAACGATTATGAAACGTCGTTGCCCAAGGTTAACCGACTTGCTTTGCTGCGCATCACCGAGCATGCCCTCAAGTACTTCTTTCCAGCCAGAATCGGGACGCTGGTGCGGGGTATTCCCACAGGTTTTTCCGCTCCGGTGCTTTCCAGGCATCTCAAAAGCGCTGGCAGTGTCATCTATGTATGGCCCGACCCGCAGGGGACCGAACGGGGGCAGGCTGTCGAGCCGCTGTACAAGAGTGTGCCTGCAGCGGTGAAAGCTGACCGAACGCTTTACCACTATATGGCGCTGGTGGACTCCATCAGGATGGGTGGGCCACGCGAAGTCGAAGTTGCTGTTCAGCTTCTCAAAAAAGGTATGAGTCTTTGAATTCCGCCTCTGAACATAACTACGCGATGTTGAGTGCTGTTGCTGAAGGCTTGGGCGATGAGCTCTTGAAGGAGGTCGCTTTCGTGGGCGGCTCTACCACCTGGCTGCTGTGCACAGATGACATCGTGTTGGACGATATCCGCAGTACAGATGACGTTGACCTGGTCATTGAACTTGGCGGAATTGCCGATTGGGAAAGGCTGACCGAGCGCTTGGCGATTCAGGGTTTCAAGATCACAGCAGAGCGGAGCGATGTGACTTGCCGGTTCGTGTTCAATGACGTGACAGTCGACGTTATGCCGTCTGTCGAGGCGGTTCTGGGTTATGAAAACCGTTGGTTTGTAGACGGCCTGGCGAACGCCGATATCGTCACTCTTCCCAGCGGAATCGCAATAAAAATATTCAAGCCGGCATATTTTGTCGCCACAAAACTTGAAGCCTTCAAAGGCCGTGGCAACGGTGATGCTTTCCACAAGGACGTCGAAGATATCGTTCTTGTGGTGGATGGTCGCGAGCGGTTGCTGGAGGAGGTGGCCCAGGCAGATCACGTGTTGCGCGCGTATATTGCGTCCGGCATTGCCGCGTTGCTGGGCATTGCTTCATTTGAGTATGTCATCGAAAGCCTGCACTCAGTTCGTGCGAACCCAGGCCGCGGAAAGCTGATTCATGACCGCCTGAAGCAGCTGAGCAACGTCGCGTGATCTTCTTTTCTCGGACTGTGAAAGGACAGGCCAGAGAGGATAACCGTGATGCGCTGGGCGCTTTGTTTGATGGGGTTCGTGGTGTTTTCGTCATAGCCGATGGTACGTCCAGGCCCGGAAGTGGCGACTTGGCGCGCACACTGACCAATCATCTGATCAATGATTACCAGAACAGGCTGGCGCAGGGTTTTTCTGATTCGAGCCGTGAGTCCGTTGCATTGCTGCTCCGGGGGCTGATGCAAGACGCACACGCTTCACTTTATTCCAATGGGTTTGAAGGATCGGCCAGTTACCTGGTCGCTGTCGTTGTTGCAGGTTTTCTTGCCGTTGCCTATGAGGGTGACTGCTGCGCTGGCGTAGTGATGTCTGGCGGCACTGTCAGTTGGCTCACTGCGCCTCACTGCCTTGCTAACTGGCGGCGAGATCGCAGCCACCGGCAACTGGCAACGGACTCGGGCCGACATCACATAAGCCGCTGTTTCAAAGCGAGAAAACAGCCTGACCCGGAAATCGTCACCAGGGCGATGGGAAAAGGTGAAAAGCTGGTGTTGGCAACGGATGGATTCTGGGCTGATCTGAGTGACATGGTTCAGGCTCGATTGCTTGAGGCCGATTGGACCGCCGCTCCCGAGGTTGATGACGATGCAAGCTGGATCGTCGTGCAAATGCCTGCCTGAAGCTTCGAGCAGAATTCGGTGATTTAGGCGTGGCCCTGCGCGCCGAGAAACTTGCCCAGAAACTGGCGTGTGCGTTCTTCCTTTGGCGCGGCGAACAGGGCCTTGGCCTCGCCCTGTTCGACGATCACGCCCTTGTCGAAAAAGATCACCCGGTTGGCCACGTCGCGGGCGAAGTTCATTTCGTGGGTGACGATGATCATGGTGCGGTTTTCCTGGGCCAGGCCGCGAATGGTCGCCAGCACCTCGCCCACCAGCTCGGGGTCCAGCGCCGAGGTGGGTTCGTCGAACAGGATCACCTGCGGCTCCATGGCCAATGCCCTGGCAATGGCCACGCGCTGTTGCTGGCCACCGGACAGGCGCCGCGGGTAGGCATCCTCCTTGCCCGCCAGGCCGACCTTGGCCAGCAGCGCACGGCCCAGGGCCAGGGCCTTTTCGCGTGGGGCCTTCTTGACCACCAGCGGCCCCTCGATGACGTTCTCCAGGGCGGTGCGGTGCGGGAACAGGTTGAAGTTCTGGAACACGAAACCGACCTGCTGGCGCAAGTGGCGAATCAACGTGGCCTGCTTGGCCAGCGGGCGGTCGCCGTCGATCTCGATGTCGGCCACACGAATGCGTCCGCTGCTGGGGGTCTCCAGCAGGTTCAGGCAGCGCAGGAAGGTGGTCTTGCCCGAGCCGCTGGGGCCGATGATGGCGATCACTTCACCGGCCTCGACCTTCAGGCTGATGTCGTCGAGCACGGTCAGGCCGTTGAACTGCTTGCTCAGGCGGGTGACTTCGATCATGCCTCAGGGCTCCAGGTCATGGCGGTTGACCCGCGCTTCCAGACGGTTCTGCAGGTGGGCCAGCGCGCTGGCCAGCACCCAGTAGATCAGGGCGGCGGCCAGGTACATGGTGAAGATCTCGAAGGTGCGTGCGGTGATCAGCTGGGCCTGGCGGAACAGCTCCGGCACCTGGATGGTGGCGGCCAGCGCGGTGTCCTTGACCAGCGAGATGAAACTGTTGCCCAGCGGCGGCAGGGCGGTGCGCGCTGCCTGCGGCAGGATCGCGCGGCGCATCGCCTGGCCGCGGGTCATGCCGATGCTGGCGGCGGCCTCCCACTGGCCGCGGTCGATGGAGCTGATCGCGGCGCGCAGGATTTCACAGGCATAGGCGGCCATGTTCAGGGAAAACCCGATCAGCGCCGCAGGCAGCGGGTCCAGCTCGATGCCCAGCTGCGGCAGGCCGTAATAGATCATGAACAGCTGCACCAGCAGCGGCGTGCCGCGAAAAAACGACACATAGACCCGCGCCGTCCAGCTCAGCAGCTTGATCGCAGACAGGCGCATCAGCGCCAGGCCGAAGCCGATCAACAGGCCGAAGAACATCCCGCCCAGGCTCAGGAACACCGTGAAGTAGGCGCCCTTGAGCAGAAAGGGCGCGCTGTCCAGGGCCAGCTGCAGGCTCTCTTCGATCATTGCGTCACGTCAGCACTGAAATACTTCTCGGAAAGCTTTTTCAGCGTGCCGTCGGCGCGCAGTTTGTCGAGGGCCTTGTTGATCGCGTCGAGCAGTTCCGGCTCGCCCTTGCGCAGGGCCACGCCGGCTTCCTGGCGCGAGAAGGCGTCGCCGGCGGCGATGGTGTCCTTGGCTTTTCTGGCGTATTCCAGTGCGGCCAGGCGGTCGATCAGGATGGCGTCGATGCGGCCCACGCGCAGGTCCTGGAACTTGCTCGGGTCATCGTCGTAGGTCTTGATGATGGCCTTGGGCACGTTGTCCTTGAGCCATTGCTCGTAGTTGGTGCCCAGGCCCACGCCCACCTTCTTGCCGGCCAGGTCCTGTGCGGTCTTGATGGTGTCCTTGTTCTTGGTCAGCACCAGGGCCTGGATGCCGGAAACGGTGTAGGGCTCGGAGAAGTCGTATTTCTTCTTGCGCTCGTCGGAGATGGTCACCTGGTTGACCACGATGTCCAGACGCTTGGATTCAAGGGCGGCGAGGATGCCGTCCCACTTGGTCGGCTGCAGCCTGGCCTTGACCCCGAGTTCCTTGGCCAGGGCCTCGGACAGCTCGACCTCGAAGCCGGTCAGCTTGCCGTCGGTGTCGACGAAGCTGAACGGCGGGTAGGTGCCCTCCAGGCCGACACTGATGCTGCCGCTGTCCTTGATCTTCTGCAATTGCTCGCCGGCGACCGCCTGGCCAAGCAGGCCCAGGCCAAGTACCAGGGCAGCCCCTGTGCCCAGCAACTGTTTACCGAATACGGAAATCGTCATGACTGGCCCCGCTGATATCAATTAAGCCGTTATTGGTTGACTGCTCCAGACCTCAGGGTAGGCGAATAATGCAGGTGCCCCACCGGTATGCAGAAAAATCAGCGGGCCGTCGTCGAAACGCTGGCGCGCGATGCCGTCGAGCAGCCCGGCCATGGCCTTGCCGGTGTACACCGGGTCCAGCAGCAGGCCCTCGTGGCTGGCCAGCAGGCGGATGGCGGCCAGGGTGCCGGCATTCGGTTCGCCGTAGCGCGGCGCGAAGTACTCGTCCCACAGTTCGACCTTGAAGGCGTCAGGCAGGTCGATGCCCAGCAGCTCGGCGGTGCGTTCGGCCAGGCCCTGCACCTTGGGGCGCTGGGCCTCGTCGCTGCGCGACACGGTCACGCCGATCAGCGGCAGTTGCGGCAGCGCTTGGGCCAGCGCCAGGCCCAGGCCGCTGTGGGTGCCCGCACTGCCGGAGGCCAGCACCACCCCGGCGAAGGTCTGCCCGCTGCGGGTGATCTGCTCGGCCAGCTCCAGCCCGGCGCGCACATAGCCCAGGGCGCCACGCGCATTGGAACCGCCAATCGGCACGATGTAGGGCTTGCGCCCGCTGGCATGCAGGCGCACGGCCAGCGCCTGCAACTGGTCATCGGCATCGTCGAGGTTATCCACAAGCTCGACCCTGGCGTCGAACAGCTCCAGCAGCAGGCGGTTGCCGTTGTGCTGGTAGGCGGGGGAATCGGTGCCGATGGGGTTTTCCAGCAGGGCCACGCAGCCCAGGCCCAGTTGCGCGGCCAGTGCTGCGGTCTGGCGCACGTGGTTGGACTGGATGGCGCCGGCGGTGATCAGCGTATCGGCACCGCTGGCCAGCGCGTCGGCGGCCAGGTACTCGAGCTTGCGCAGCTTGTTGCCGCCCAGGGCCAGCGGGGTGAGGTCGTCGCGCTTGATGTAGATGTCGCGCCCGGCCCAGGCCGACAGGCGTTCGAGCCGGTGCAGCGGGGTGGGTGCATCGAGCAAGGGCAGGCGTTTGAAGCGTTCGAGCTGGTGTTCGATCATGGCATCGGGCTGACTGGGGAAACTTCGACTATAGGCAGCCGTGGGCGTCTCTTCCACTGGGCCGGCTTATGCCGGATTTATAGCCAAAGCGCATAAAGGGATATTTTTTCCGCCGTGGCCATTTGCCGTAAAGTGATCCGCAACAAGGCGGCCACCCCCTCCACAAGCCGCCGCCGCGTCAGGAGAAACAACCGTGAGCGACAACGCGCAAACAGGCCATTGGCAGTTGCAAACCCTCGTCAGCCAGCTGCGTTCAGCCCGTGACCAATGGCGCAGCCGCAATGGCCGCAGCAGTGGCGAGCAGGGCGGGCGCGAGCTGCCCTCGCGCGAGGCGATGCGCCAGATTCTCGAGCAGCTGTGCGGCGCGCTGTTCCCCATGCGCCTGGGCCCGGTGGACCTGCGCGAAGAGAGCGAAGACTTCTATGTGGGCAACACCCTGGACGCGGCGCTGACCGCATTGCTGGCCCAGGCGCGCCTTGAGCTGCGCTACGCCGCGCGCCAGGGCAAGGCCGAGTCGCTGGAGATTGACGCCCAGGCGCTGCGCCTGATCCAGGATTTCGCCGCCGCCCTGCCGGGCCTGCGCACGTTGCTCGATACCGATGTACTGGCGGCTTATCACGGCGACCCGGCGGCGCGCAGCGTGGACGAGGTGCTGCTGTGCTACCCCGGCGTGCTGGCAGTGATCCACCACCGCCTGGCGCATCACCTGTACCGCGCCGGGCTGCCGCTGCTGGCGCGCATCAGTTCGGAGCTGGCGCATTCGGCCACCGGCATCGACATTCACCCCGGCGCGCAGATCGGCCCGAGCTTCTTCATCGACCATGGCACCGGTGTGGTGATCGGCGAGACGGCGATCATTGGCGAGCGGGTGCGTATCTACCAGGCGGTGACCCTGGGCGCCAAGCGGTTCCCGGCGGACGAGTCGGGGCAGTTGCAGAAGGGCCAGCCGCGCCACCCGATCGTCGAGGACGACGTGGTGATTTACGCCGGCGCGACTATTCTGGGGCGTATCACCATCGGCAAGGGCTCGACCATCGGCGGCAATGTGTGGCTGACCCGCAGTGTGGCGGCAGGCAGCAACCTGACCCAGGCCAATCTGCAGCATGATGATGGGACGCAGAAGTAGATCTTCAGTGTTTTTGAAGGCCTCATCGCGGGCCGAGCCCGCTCCCACAACGATCACCGCTGTTGTTGTGGGAGCGGGCTTGACCCGCGATGGGTCGCACCGTAACCCCCATCCATGTTTAACTTGAACGCTCGTTCAACTTAAACGGTGGTCCGCTGCCGGTGTTCAACAGGAGGAAACCCTTTGCTGAACCCGTACAACTCAACCCTCACACACCCCCGCGAGGTGCACACGCAATGAGTGCACCGTCTTCGAATACCCCCAGCACTATCCGCATGAACCCCCCGGTGTTCTATTTTGCCGCCAGCTTCATCCTGCTGTTCGGCCTGGCCGTGATCAGCAACCCGCAGGTGGCCGGTGAATGGCTGCTGGCGGCGCAGAACTGGGCCGCCAACACCGTGGGCTGGTACTACATGCTGGCGATGACCCTGTACCTGGTCTTCGTGGTGGTCACCGCCTTGTCCGGCTACGGCAAGATCAAGCTCGGTGCCGACCACGACGAACCCGAGTTCAGCTACCTGTCGTGGGCCGGCATGCTGTTCGCCGCCGGCATCAGCATCACGCTGTTCTTCTTCTGCGTCTCCGAACCCCTGACCCACCTGCTGCAGCCGCCCCAGGGGGAAGCCGGCACCGCCGAGGCCGGGCGCCAGGCGATGCAGCTGCTGTTTCTGCACTGGGGCCTGCACGGCTGGGGCGTGTTCGCCTTCGTGGGCATGGCGCTGGCCTACTTCGCCTACCGCCACAACCTGCCGCTGGCGCTGCGTTCGGCGCTGTACCCGCTGATCGGCAAGCGCATCAACGGCCCCATCGGCTACGCGGTGGACGGCTTCGGCATCATCGCCACGGTGTTCGGCCTGGGCGCCGACATGGGCTTTGGCGTGCTGCACCTGAACTCGGGCCTGGACTACCTGTTCGGCATCCCGCACACCCAGTGGGTGCAGGTGATCCTGATCAGCCTGATGATGGGTGCAGCGGTGGTGGTGGCCATCGCCGGGGTCGACAAGGGCGTGCGGGTGATGTCCGACATCAACATGGTGCTGGCCTGCGCACTGCTGCTGTTCGTACTGTTCGCCGGGCCTACCCAGCACCTGTTCAACACCCTGATCCAGAACCTGGGCGACTACCTGGGCGCGTTGCCGCGCAAGAGCTTCGACGTGTACGCCTACAACGAACCGAGCGACTGGCTGGGCGGCTGGACGGTGTTCTACTGGGCCTGGTGGATTGCCTGGGCGCCGTTCGTCGGGTTGTTCATCGCACGGATTTCCCGCGGGCGCACCATCCGCGAGTTCGTGTTCGGCGTGCTGCTGATTCCGCTGGGCTTCACCCTGGCGTGGATGTCCATCTTCGGTAACAGCGCGATCCTGCAGGTGCTCAATGGCGCCACGGCGCTGGGGCAGTCGGCGCTGGAAAACCCCTCGATGAGCCTGTACCTGCTGCTGGAAACCTACCCGTGGAGCAAGGTGGTGATCGCGGTCACGGTGTTCATCAGCTTCGTGTTCTTCGTCACTTCGGCCGACTCGGGCACGGTGGTGCTCTCGACCCTGTCGGCCCGTGACGGCAGCCCGGACGAGGACGGCCCCAACTGGCTGCGGGTGTTCTGGGGTGCGATGACGGCGCTGGTGACCAGCGGGCTGCTGTTTGCCGGCAGCATCGACTCGCTCAAGTCGGCGGTGGTGCTGACCTCGCTGCCGTTCTCGGTGATCCTGCTGGCGATGATGTGGGGCCTGCACAAGGCGTTCTACCTGGAGTCGCAGCGTCAGATCGCGCAGATGCACTCGCTGGCACCGTTCGCCAACTCGCGGCGCGGGCGTGGCGGCTGGCGGCATCGCCTGAGCCAGGCGGTGCACTTCCCCTCGCGGGACGAGGTGTACCGGTTCATGGATGACGTGGTGCGCCCGGCGATTGCCGAGGTGACTGACGTGTTTGCCGAGAAGGGCCTGAATGTCATCACCCAGGAAGACCCGAGCCACGACAACGTGAGCCTGAAGATCGGCCATGGCGAAGAGCAGCCGTTCATCTACCAGGTACAGATGCGCGGGTACTTCACGCCATCGTTCGCACTGGCAGGGCTGGGCACGCAGGAGTTGAAGAACCGGCGCTACTACCGCGCCGAGGTGCACCTGAGCGAAGGCAGCCAGGATTACGACCTGGTGGGCTACAGCAAGGAGCAGATCATCAACGACATCCTCGACCAGTACGAGCGTCACCTGCAGTTTTTGCACATGGTGCGTTAGGGCTGCCGGCCCCTTCGCCGGCAAGGCCGGCTCCTACAGGAGCCGGATTTGCCGGCGAATGCCCCCCTCTTGCCAGCTACGCCCAACGGGGTGTTTTCATACCTTGATTCGTACCACGTAGTACGTAATCAATGGCCGCGGCGCACCGCCTCAAAACGGCTTGTCGCCCAGAATAGTCGCCCGATGCATTACCCGCCGCTGCGGTCGGTAATCGTCCACCGCGTAATGCTGCGTTACGCGGTTGTCCCAGAACGCCACGTCGTTTTCCTGCCAACGCCAGCGGATGGTGAACTCCGGGCGCGTGGCGTGGGCGAACAGCAGTTTCAGGATCGCCTCGCTCTCGGCCTCGCCCAGTTCGTTGATGCGGGTAGTGAAGCCTTCGCTCACGAACAGCGATTTGCGCCCGCTCACCGGGTGCGTGCGGATCACCGGGTGCGACAACGGCGGGTTGTTGCGCCGCGCCGCTTCCCAGCGCGCCAGGTCTTCGGCGGTGTTGCCAAAGCGCTCCAGCGGAAACGACTTGGTGAAGTCGTGGGTGGCGGTCAGCCCGTCGAGCAGCTGGCGCAGCGGCGCCGACAGTGCCTCATAGGCGGCAATGCCGCTGGCCCACAGGGTGTCGCCACCATAGGCCGGCAACTGCTTGGCGCTGAGCACCGCACCCAGCGCCGGGGTGGGCAGAAAGGTCACGTCGGTATGCCAGATGGCGTTGTCGCGTACATCGGTGACGGCCGTGTCGAGCACCAGCACCTGTGGCGTGTCGGGCACGTTGGGGTAGATGGGGTGAATGTGCAGATCGCCGAAACGCGCGGCAAAACTGGCCTGCTGCTGCGGGGTCAGCGGCTGCTCGCGAAAGAACAGCACCTGGTGCTGGAGCAGCGCCTGCTCCACGGCGTCACGGTGTTCACGGCTGATCTCGCGGGTCAGGTCGATGCCGCTGATCTGGGCGCCGAGCGCGGGGCTCAGCGGGGTAATGGTCAGGCTCATGTCGGTCTCTTTGTGCAAGTCTCAATGGCTCTGGCCATGCCAGGGCACCAGCTTGCGCTGCAGGGCGCGCAAGCTCATTTCCAATGCGAAGGCGATCAGGGCAATCACCAGAATGCCCAGCACCACCACGTCGGTCACCAGGAACTGCGCGGCTGACTGCACCATGAAGCCCAGCCCGCTGGTGGCGGCAATCAGTTCGGCGGCCACCAGGGTCGACCAGCCCACGCCCAGGCCGATGCGCACGCCGGTAAGAATGTCGGGCAGCGCGCTGGGCAGGATCACGTGGCGAATCAGTTGTGCCCGGGTGGCCCCCAGCGACTGCGCGGCGCGCAGCCTGGCCGGGTCGACGGTGCGTACGCCGGTGGCAGTGGCGATGGCGATCGGGGCGAATATCGCCAGGTAGATCAGCAGCACCTTGGACAACTCGCCGATGCCGCACCAGATCACGATCAACGGCAGGTAGGCCAGCGGCGGGATCGGCCGGTAGAACTCGATCAGCGGGTCGAAGATGCCGCGGGCAATACGGTTGTGGCCGATGGCGATGCCGATCGGGATTGCGGTCAGGATCGCCGCGCCCAGGGCCAGGCCGATACGCTGCAGGCTCGCGCCCAGGTGCTGCCACAGGGTCGATTCCATGTAGCCCTGGGTCATCAGTAGCCAGGCCTTGCCCAGCACCGCCTCGGGCGAGGGCAGAAACAGCGGCTCGATCCATTCGGCGGCGGTCACCGCCCACCAGGCCAGCAGCAGCGTGGCCAGGGTCAGTACGCTGATCCAGCGTGTGCTCAGGCTGCGCCGCACCTTCACGGGCACCGCTGCAGCAGCGGCAGGTTTGGCCGTTACCGGCAGGTCGAGGCTGCTCATGCGAGCTCCTTGCGCGGGGTGGCGCTGCGTTGGGAGAACACCCGCGACAGTACGTGCTCGCGGGTTTCGATGAAGCGTGGGTCGGACTTGATCGCGCGTGCCGATTCGCCTGCGGCGTAGCGCTGGCCGAAGTCCAGTTGCAGGCGCTCGACGATCTGCCCCGGGTTGGGCGCCAGCAGCACCAGTTCGGTGGCCAGGAACACCGCCTCCTCGATGTCGTGGGTAATCAGGAACACCGGCTTGGCGGTGCGTTGCCACACCTGCAGCAGCAGTTCCTGCATCTGTTCGCGGGTGAATGCATCCAGGGCGCCGAACGGCTCGTCCATCAGCAGGATGCGCGGGTCGGCAGCCAGTGCACGGGCCAGGCCCACACGCTGCTTCTGCCCGCCCGACAACTGCCAGATACGCCGGCTGCCGAAGTCGGCCAGGTCCACCAGGGCGAGCATTTCGCGGGCCCTGGCTTCACGTTGTGCACGGGGTACGCCGGCCAGTTCCAGGCCGAAGCCGACGTTGGCCAGTACGTCCTGCCAGGGCAGCAGGGCGTCGTCCTGGAACACCACGCCACGGTCGGCGCCGGGGCCCTGCACCGCTTGGCCATCGAGGGTGATGCGCCCGGCGCTGGGGGTGACGAAGCCGGCGATCAGGTTGAGCAGCGAAGTCTTGCCGCTGCCGGAAGGGCCCAGGGCCACCAGCAGCTGCTGCGGGCCCAGGCTCAGTGAGATGTCGGCCAGTACGGGTTCGGCAGCGCCGGGGTACTGTGCGCTGATGCGCTCCAGTTGTAGCAGGGCCATGAAGGGGCTCCGGTGTCAGTTGGTGATGAACTGGGCGCTGACATAGGGCGCGTAGTCCGGCAGTACCGCGTCGACCTTGCCTTGTTCCTTGAGGAAGGTGGCGGTGTCGGTGATGGCCTTGGTGGTCGGTGCGCCCAGGGCCGCGACCTGGTCGGCGGCCAACGGGAACACGTTGCCCTGCAGCAGGCCCGGAATGTCCGCGGCTTTGGCGCCGGAAAGCTTGACCAGCTTGTCGACGTTGGCCTTGTCGGCCAGCCAGGCTTGCGGGTTTTTGCGGTAGTCGGCGTAGGCGTCGAGGGTGACCTTGGCGAAGGCCTTGACGATCTCGGGGTGCTTGGCGGCGAAGTCCTTGCGCACGATCCAGGCGTCGAAGGTCGGTGCGCCTTTTTCGGCCAGCTCGCCGGAGGTGATCAGCACCTTGCCGTTTTCCTTGGCCACGCCCAGGGCTGGGTCCCATACGTAGGTGGCGTCGATGTCGCCGCGCTTCCAGGCGGCGATGATCGCCGGTGGCGCGAGGTTGAGGATCTGCACCTTGGACGGGTCGATGTTCCACTGTTTGAGTGCGGCCAGCAGGCTGTAGTGGCCGGTGGACACGAACGGTACGGCGATCTTCTTGCCGATCAGGTCCTGTGGCGAGTTGATGCCGCTGCCCTCGCGAGCCACCAGTGCCTCGGCGGCGCCGATCTGGGTGGCGATCAGGAAGGTTTCCACCGGCAGCTTGCGGGTGGCGGCGGCGGCCAGGGGGCTGGAGCCCAGGTAGCCGATCTGTACGTCACCGGAGGCGACGGCGGTGATCACGTCGGCGCCGCTGTCGAACTTGCGCCAGTCGATGCTGGCCTTGCTGGTCTTTTCATAGGTGCCATCGACCTGGGCCACCTTGGCCGGATCGACGGTGGTCTGGTAGGCCACGGTCAGGTCGGCGGCCTGGACGAAGAAGGCGGCACCGGCCAGGGCCAGGGCGGTGAACAGGCGCAGCGGGGCAGGCAGGGTCATGGAAAACTCCTCGTCAGGCGGGTAGGCGGTGTGGATGACGAGAAGACTAGTTGATCTAAGAATGCCGAAATAAATAACTTTTTGGCATTAGCTTAGGAGTCGTTGGCTGGATGACCCGGGTCAAGGTGGTCGCTGCCAGGGTGGTGAACAATCGCGGGCTGCCGGGGCAATGAGGAAGATGATCGATATAAAAAATATCTTTTTAAGAAGATATGGGAATTAGCTTATGGGCTATCCTGCAAAACGCTGAAATAATCGGACTATATTCCGTAATAATCTGAAAAATTCACAAAATTGTCTTTTTTGATTTATAGGATTGTCATTATCCTTCGCACCCAAGGCCGGCGCCTTAGACCAAAGTAGTGAAACGACTGGTTACGATTGACTTATCAGTCACGCTTTGGTGCTAATCGCCAATCGTCTTTGGAGCGGAACGACAGAGTCTGCCCATCAAGCGACACACAAAAATTAGAATCGAAAGGAGTGATGCATGAACAAGTCCAGCCTGGCACTTGCCGTGGCCGTAGGGGTACTGGCCCAGCAAGCGGGTGCAGCCGGTTTTGTGGAAGACAGCAAGGCGAGCATCACTGCGCGCAACTTCTACATCAACCAAGACAACCGTGATGGCACCGCCAAACCTTCCAAGCAGGAAGAGTGGGGCCAAGGTTTCATCTTCAACTTCAGCTCGGGCTTCACCGAAGGCACAGTCGGCTTTGGTGTCGACGCCATCGGCCTGGCCGGTTTCCGTCTGGACTCGGGTAAAGGCACCCACTACAACCCAACCAGCTCTGCCAAGGGCGGCCTGGTGTTCCCAACCGACGGCGACGGCCGTGCGGTCAACGAATTCAGCAGCGTGGGCCTGACCGGCAAGGTCAAGATCTCGAAAACCGTCGCGCAACTGGGCACCCTGCAGCCAAAACTGCCGGTCGTGACCTACAACGACGGTCGTCTGCTGCCGCAGACCTTCGAAGGTGGCCAGATCACCTCGAACGAAATCGACAACCTGACCCTGATCGGCGGCAAGCTGGAACATGCCAAGGGCCGTAACTCGACCAACAACGAGTCGTTGAGCATCGCCGGCTCCAACGCCGCCAGCGGAGGCAAGCGCAGCAACGGCTTCTACTACGCCGGTGCCGACTACAAGGTCACCAAGGACCTGCTGGCGCAGTATTACTACGGCAACCTGGACGACTTTTACAAGCAGCACTTCCTGGGCCTGACCCACACCCTGGCACTGCCAGTGGGTAGCCTGAAGTCCGACCTGCGCTACTTCTACAGTGATTCGGACGGCAAGAACGGCAGCACCGAAGGCCGCCTGGCCGGCTACCGTGCCTCCGGCTACCAGAACAACGGTGAAGTCGACAACCGTACCTGGAGCGCCAAGTTCACCTACAGCCTGCAAGGCCATGCCTTGAGCGCCGGCTACCAGCGCGTCAACGGTACCAGCGACTTCCCGTTCCTGAACCAGGGCGACGGTGCGACCAGCTACCTGATCACCGACGTGCAGATCGGCAAGTTCCAGCGTGCCGGCGAGCGCACCTGGCTGGCGCAGTACGCCTATGACTTCGCTGCCATCGGCGTGCCTGGCCTGACCACCTCCGTAATCTACCTCAAGGGCGACAACGTCAACGCGCCGGGCAGTGACCGTTCCGAGTGGGAACGTGACTTCACCCTGGGCTACGTCGTACCGGAAGGTACCCTCAAGGGTCTGGGCCTGGCCTGGCGTAACGCCTCGCTGCGTTCCGACGCGGTCAACCAGCGCGACCAGGACGAAAACCGTCTGATCCTCAGCTACACCTACAGCTTCCTGTAAGGCCTGGCTGAACGAAAAGCCCCGCCGTGTGCGGGGTTTTTTTTGCCCGTGAATTGATAGGCTTTTCAGTTATAAATAAATCGATATTTATTCTTTTTAACCTTATGCACAGGCAGGCTACAGTGAGGTCATAAACAACCCAGCCAAGGAGCCGCACCATGAGCCTCAGACTCGGCGATATCGCCCCCGATTTCGAACAGGATTCCAGCGCGGGCAAGATCCGCTTCCACGAGTGGCTGGGCGACAGCTGGGGCGTGCTGTTCTCGCACCCCGCCGACTTCACCCCGGTGTGCACCACGGAACTGGGCTTCACCGCCAAGCTCAAGGACCAGTTCGCCGAGCGCGGGGTCAAGGCCATCGCGCTGTCGGTCGACCCGGTGGACTCGCATCACCGCTGGATCGAAGACATCAATGAAACCCAGAACACCATCGTCAACTTCCCGATCCTGGCCGACGCCGACCGCAAGGTGTCGGACCTGTACGACCTGATCCACCCCAACGCCAGCGACACCCTGACGGTACGCTCCCTGTTCGTGATCGACCCGAACAAGAAGATCCGCCTGACCATCACCTACCCGGCCAGCACCGGCCGCAACTTCAACGAGATTTTGCGGGTGATCGATTCGTTGCAGCTCACCGACAATCACAAGGTCGCCACCCCGGCCAACTGGCAGGACGGTGACGAGGTGGTGATCGTGCCGTCGCTCAAGGACGAAGAGGAAATCAAGCGGCGCTTTCCGAAGGGCTACCGGGCGGTCAAGCCGTACCTGCGCCTGACCCCGCAGCCTAACCGTTGAATGTTTTGATGTAGCCACAGCAGGGCATTTCGGGGCCGTTTCGACGGCCCTTTTTTTATGTCCGCGCGGGCCTCTTTCGCCGGCAGGGCCGGCTCCTGCAAGGTTGCACTGCCCCCTGTAGGAGCCGGCCTTGCCGGCGAAGCTCTTATAGTTCTAGATAGAATAAACAAATGAAAAAATATGATTTATTGGTATATATGCCGAGCTGTTATGGTCACTCCACTCCAGCGAGATCCAATCTCGCGGCCCTCTAGAACACGATCAAGGAAGTGCTCCAATGCTGGTTGTTTCTCTCGGCGGTAGTCCCAGTCTGCGTTCGCGCTCCGGCGTCCTGCTCGACCGCGCGCGGCAATGGCTGAACAGCCAGGGCGTGGAAGTGGTGAGCTTCCAGGTGCGTGATTTCCCCGCCGAAGACCTGCTGCACGCACGTTTCGACAGCCCCACGGTGCAGCACTTCCTGCAACTGGTAGCCCAGGCCGACGGCCTGGTGGTTGCCACCCCGGTATACAAGGCGTCTTTCGCCGGTGCGCTGAAGACCCTGCTCGACCTGCTGCCCGAGCGTGCGCTGGAACACAAGGTGGTTCTGCCCATCGCCACCGGTGGCAGCATCGCCCACATGCTGGCGGTGGACTACGCGCTCAAGCCGGTGCTCTCGGCGCTCAAGGCCCAGGAGACCCTGCAGGGGATCTTCGCCGACGACAGCCAGATCGCCTACGGCGAAGGCAGCGCCGCCGCCCAATTGGCGCCGGTGCTTGAGCAGCGTCTCAACGAATCGCTGGAGCTGTTTCACAGCGCCCTGGCGCGCCGCCCCAAGCCGGTGGCCCCGGGCCTGCTCAACGAACGTCTGCTCAGTGCTCGCTGGAGCATCTGAAGCGCTACACCGGCTTTACCGTCTTACCCCACCTTACTCGCCCGCCAACGGGCAAGCAGGTGCAGCCTGAACCCCCACAGCAAAAAGGAGAGCGCTATGCGCACTGTCGTTTTGCGTCGCGGTCTGGTCGCTCTGTTTGCTGCGGCTGTGTCCTTCGGCGCCATCACTCAAGCCCAGGCCGAGAGCCTGCGCATCGGTTACCAGAAGTACGGCACCCTGGTGCTGCTCAAGGCCAAGGGCTCCCTTGAAAAGCGCCTGGCTGCCCAGGGCGTGCAGGTGCAGTGGACTGAATTCCCCGGCGGCCCGCAGCTGCTCGAGGGCCTCAACGTGGGCTCCATCGACTTTGGCGTGACCGGCGAAACCCCGCCCGTGTTTGCCCAGGCCGCCGGTGCCGACCTGCTCTACGTGGCCTACGAGCCACCGGCCCCCACCAGCGAGGCGATCCTGGTGCCCAAGGGTTCGCCGATCCAGTCGGTGAAGGAACTCAAGGGCAAGAAGGTCGCTCTGAACAAGGGCTCCAACGTGCACTACCTGCTGGTGCGCGCCCTGGAAGACGCCGGCCTCAAGTACACCGACATCACGCCGGTATTCCTGCCGCCAGCCGATGCGCGCGCCGCGTTCGAGCGTGGCAGCGTCGACGCCTGGGTCATCTGGGACCCGTACCAGGCTGCCGCCGAGCAGCAGTTGCAGGCACGCACCCTGCGCGATGGCAGTGGCATTGTCGACAACCACCAGTTCTATCTGGCCACCCGGCCCTATGCGCAGCAGCACCCTGAAGTGATTGCCGCGCTGGTGGACGAGGTGCGCGCGGTGGGCGAGTGGTCCAAGGCCAACCCGCAGGAGGTCACCGACCAGGTGGCGCCGCTGCTGGGCCTGCCGGCCGACATCACCCTGACCTCGGTCAAGCGCCAGGGCTACGGTGCGCATTTCCTGACCCCGGACGTGGTCACCGCCCAGCAGAAGATCGCCGACACCTTCCATACCCTGAAGCTGATTCCCAAGCCGCTGAGCATCAAGGATGTGATCTGGACGCCACCGGCCAAGGTCGCCACCGCGCCTTGACGTTCGACCGCACCGGGGCGCCGCCCCGGCTTGCGCCACCCCTTAGGAGACAACTCCAATGAGCCTCAATGTTTTCTGGTTTCTGCCAACCCACGGCGACGGTCATTACCTTGGCACCGCCGAAGGTGCTCGCGCTGTCGATCATGGTTACCTGCAACAGATCGCCCAGGCCGCCGACCGTCTGGGCTTCGGTGGCGTGCTGATCCCTACCGGCCGCTCGTGCGAAGACTCGTGGCTGGTGGCCGCGTCGCTGATTCCGGTGACCCAGCGCCTGAAGTTCCTGGTGGCCCTGCGCCCGGGAATCATCTCGCCGACCGTGGCGGCACGCCAGGCCGCGACCCTCGACCGCCTGTCCAATGGCCGTGCGCTGTTCAACCTGGTGACCGGTGGCGACCCGGAAGAGCTGTCCGGCGACGGCCTGTTCCTCAGCCACGAAGAGCGCTACCAGGCCTCGGTGGAATTCACCCGCATCTGGCGCCGCGTGCTGGAAGGCGAAACCGTCGACTACGATGGTCAGCACATCAAGGTAAAAGGCGCCAAGCTGCTCTACCCGCCGGTGCAGCAGCCACGCCCGCCGCTGTACTTCGGTGGCTCGTCGGAAGCGGCGCAAGACCTCGCCGCCGAACAGGTCGAGCTGTACCTGACCTGGGGCGAGCCACCGGCCGCCGTGGCCGAGAAAATCGAACAGGTGCGCGCCAAGGCCGCCCAGCAGGGCCGTAGCGTTCGTTTCGGTATCCGCCTGCACGTGATCGTGCGCGAGACCAACGCCGAGGCCTGGCAAGCGGCCGAGCGCCTGATCTCGCACCTGGACGACGACACCATTGCCCGTGCCCAGGCCTCGCTGGCGCGCTTCGACTCGGTGGGCCAGCAACGCATGGCTGCGCTGCATGGCGGCAACCGCGACAACCTGGAGGTCAGCCCCAACCTGTGGGCCGGGGTCGGCCTGGTGCGTGGCGGTGCCGGCACCGCGCTGGTCGGCGATGGCCCGACCGTGGCTGCACGGGTCAAGGAATACGCCGACCTGGGTATCGACACCTTCATCTTCTCCGGCTACCCGCACCTGGAAGAGTCCTACCGCGTTGCCGAACTGCTGTTCCCGCACCTGGACATCCAGCGCCCCGAGGCCCCGGCCGGTGCCAACTACGTAAGCCCGTTCGGTGAGATGGTCGCCAACGACATCCTGCCCAAAGCCGCGGCCAAGGCGTGAGGATCGAAGCATGAAACGATCCTCCATTCCCTTGTCGCATCGCCTGGCGCCGTGGGCCCTGCCCGTGCTGCTGCTGGCGGTGTGGCAGCTGGCGGTCAGTGCCGGTTGGCTGTCGACGCGCATCCTGCCGGCGCCGAGCGCGGTGCTCAGTGCCGGCGTAGAGTTGGTGCGCAGCGGCGAAATCTGGACCCACCTGGCCATCAGCGGCTGGCGCGCCGCGGTCGGCTTCGTGATCGGCGGCAGCATCGGCCTGGCGCTGGGCTTCATCACCGGCCTGTCGAAGTGGGGCGAACGCCTGCTCGACAGCTCGGTGCAGATGATCCGCAACGTGCCGCACCTGGCGCTGATCCCGCTGGTGATCCTGTGGTTCGGCATCGACGAGTCGGCAAAGATCTTCCTGGTGGCCCTGGGCACCCTTTTCCCGATCTACCTGAACACCTACCACGGCATCCGCAATGTCGACCCGGCGCTGGTGGAAATGGCCCGCAGCTATGGCCTGAGCGGTTTTGCGCTGTTTCGCCAGGTGATCCTGCCCGGTGCGCTGCCCTCGATCCTGGTGGGCGTGCGCTTCGCGCTGGGCTTCATGTGGCTGACCCTGATCGTGGCCGAAACCATCTCGGCCAACGCCGGCATCGGCTACCTGGCGATGAACGCCCGCGAATTTCTGCAAACCGACGTGGTGGTGCTGGCGATCGTGCTGTACGCCGTGCTCGGCAAGCTCGCCGACCTGGCCGCCCGTGGCCTGGAGCGTGTATGGCTGCGCTGGCACCCGGCCTATCAAGTCAGCAAGGGAGACGGCGCATGACCGTGCTCAAGGAACAACCGCCACGGCTGCTGCGCGGAATACCGCTGGCCGTGCACAAGCTGCAAAAGACCTTTGGCCAACGCCAGGTGCTGCGCGATATCGACTTGCACATCCCGGCGGGCCAGTTCGTTGCCATCGTCGGCCGTAGCGGCTGCGGCAAGAGCACCCTGCTGCGTCTGCTGGCCGGGCTCGACCAGCCCAGTGCCGGCGAGCTGCTGGCCGGTTCTGCGGCGCTCAGCGATGCCCGCGAGGACACCCGGCTGATGTTCCAGGAGGCGCGCCTGCTGCCCTGGAAGAAAGTCATCGACAACGTCGGCCTGGGGCTTACCGGCAACTGGCGCGAGCGTGCGTTGCAGGCGCTGGAGGCAGTGGGCCTGGCAGACCGGGCCAACGAGTGGCCGGCGGCGTTGTCCGGTGGGCAGAAGCAGCGCGTGGCCCTGGCCCGTGCGCTGATTCACCAGCCGCGCCTGCTGCTGCTGGACGAGCCGCTGGGCGCACTGGATGCGCTGACCCGGATCGAGATGCAGCAACTGATCGAGAACCTGTGGCGCAAGCACGGCTTCACCGTGTTGCTGGTGACCCATGACGTCAGCGAAGCGGTGGCGGTGGCCGATCGGGTGATCCTGATCGAGGACGGCGAGATCGGCCTGGACCTGCTGGTCGACCTGCCGCGTCCGCGGGCACGCGGCTCGCATCGCCTGGCGGCGCTGGAAACCGAAGTGCTGAACCGTGTCCTGTCGGTGCCGGGCACCCCTCCCGAGCCTGAACCTGTAGCACCTTTGCCCACGCAGCTGCGTTGGGCCCATTGATCTTTCGTCTTTAAAAGGAAACCTGCACATGACCATCAAAGCGATCAACGTACGTAACCAGTTCAAAGGCACTGTGAAAGAAATCCTGGAAGGCCCTGTACTGTCGGAAATCGACGTGCAGACGGCATCGGGCATCGTCACCTCGGTGATCACCACCCGTTCGGTCAAGGAGCTGGAACTGGTGGTGGGCAGTGAGGTGATTGCGTTCGTGAAGTCGACTGAAGTGTCGATCGCCAAGCTCTGAGACCGCGCCGTCTGCATCGCGGGTCAAGCCCGCTCCCACAGGTGTCCCGCCGTTCTCAAGGACGGCGATTACCTTGTGGGAGCGGGCTTGACCCGCGATGAGGCCGTCAGCGTTTGGGCAGAAAGGGCGGCAGGTACAATCCCAGGTACGCATCGAACACCCGCATTCCTTCCTCCGCCATGCGCGGGGTGATCTGCCCGTGCAGCTGCACCGAACGGGCATACACCCGGTCTCCCAGCTCCATCGCCAGGGCAAACACATCCACATCGTCCGGCAACGCCGGCAGCCGGAAGTGCTCGGCAAACAGCTTGTGCATCAGGTCGCCCAGCTCGATATCGTGCTGGCGGTCGGCCTGGGTCACTTCGCTCAGCCCATGCTGCGCCAGAATCAGCTGGCGCGCCGCCGCATCCTGGTTGTAGATGCTCAGCATGCGCTGCTCCACCAGGCGCGACAGGTCGCCCCAGTGCTGCAGGCTGCCAGGCTCGATCGGCGCCTGCAGGCAGGCGCGAAAGGCGCTGTGCACATCCGCCGTCAAGGCTTCGAGCAGCGCCGGCACACTGGCGAAGAAGTGGTACACCGACGAGGGTGGGATCTGTGCGCGTTCGGCCACTGCATAGATCGACAGGCTGGCCACGCCTTCGCTGGCCAGCAGGTCGCGTGCGGCGGCCAGGATCGAGTCGATCCGGGCCTGGCTGGCAGCGCGCGGTTTGCGGGGCGTGGCTGCACGGCTCATGTCAGTTGCTGATCGCCAGGATGCTGGCCTGGTAGGCGCCCACGAACAGGTCGAAATCGACCACGTCCTCTTCGCGCTCCAGGGTGGCCTGGGCCTCCAGCGATTCACGCGCCAGGGCCTCGAAACGCTGCTGCGCCTCGCTGCTCAGCGGCGTGCCGCGCAAGTAGTCGGCATGCGCCTGGCTCTGGCGCAGGGAGAAGCGGCTGAAGCTCTCCTTGTGCTCGGTCATGCTCGCCAGCACCTGGGCCGACGGCGTCAGCGATGGGTCGCTGACCTTGGCCGCCTGCGCGGCCAGGGCCTTGGCGTGCTCGTCGCTGGCGTGGCTGCGGTCGAGCAGTTCGGCCAGCGGGGCGATACGTTGCAGCAGCTCGTCGGCCCACTGCTTGAGCGCGACTGGCTGGCCGTCACGTTGCAGTTCCAGGCCAGGCTTGCGGCCCTGCTTGACCACGCTGAGGAAGTTGCTGGTGCACTGGCCGCACTCGCCGTTGTCCAGCAGCGGGCTCTGCTCCAGTGCGCAGAACAGCAGGAAGGCGTCGAGGAAGCGCGCTTCGGTGAGGTCGATGCCGGTGGGCAGGAACGGATTGATGTCCAGGCAGCGCACTTCGATGTACTGGATGCCGCGGGCCATCAGCGCCTGGATCGGCCGCTCGCCGCTGTAGGTCACGCGCTTGGGGCGGATGTTGGAGTAGTACTCGTTTTCGATCTGCAGGATGTTGGTGTTCAGCTGCACCCACTCGCCATCCTTGTGCGTGCCGATCTCGACATACGGCGCATAGGGCGTGGCGACGGCCTTGCGCAGGCTGTCGGTGTAGCTGGCCAGGTTGTTGTAGCACGGCGTCAGGCCGGCCTGGGCGTTGCTCTGGTAACCCAGGTCGCTCATGCGCAGGCTGGTGGCGTAGGGCAGGTACAGGGTGTCGGCATCGAATTGTTCGAGCTGGTGCGCGCGGCCGCGCAGGAAGCCTGCGTCCAGCGCCGGGGAGGCGCCGAACAGGTACATCAGCAGCCAGCTGTAGCGACGGAAGTTGCGGATCAGTGCGATGTACGCCGACGACTGGTAGTCGCGGTCGTCGCCCGCCTGGCCTTCGGCCTGGCGCAGCAGCGGCCAGATCTGTTCTGGCAGCGAAAAATTGTAGTGGATGCCGGCAATGCATTGCATGGTGCGCCCGTAGCGCAGGGCCAGGCCCTTGCGGTACACGTACTTGAGCTGACCGATGTTCGAGGTGCCGTACCAGGCGATCGGGATGTCTTCCTCGGCCGGCAGCGGGCAGGGCATCGACGGGCTCCACAGGTACTCGTTACCGAGCTTGCTGTAGGCGAAGCGATGGATGTTCTCGAGGCTTTCGAGGGTCTGGGCAGGGTCGGCCAGGGCAGGGGTGATGAACTCCAGCAGCGACTCGGAATAGTCGGTGGTGATCTGCTCGTGGGTCAGGGCCGCGCCCAGGGCTTCGGGGTGCGGGGTCTGGGCCAGACGACCGTCCTCGGTCACGCGCAGGCATTCACGCTCGATGCCGTGCAGGCACTGCTTGAGCAGGGAGAGGTTGTCGCCCTGGCCGAGCAGGCTCAGGCGGCGGTTGAGAAGTTCGCTCAAGATGGATTCCTTCACGCGTCAGTCGCCCCAATATGGGGGTGGAAACGACGGTCTACAAGGGTGGACAGAGGAACTGGCGTGGTCGCCTGGTTTTCGCAGGGTTCCGGCAGTGCCCGCGCACTGCCGAAAGTACCGCACATTGGGCGTTTGCGGCTAGAGCACGGTGAAGGTGCCCTGGGCCCTGGCCATCAGTTTTTCGCCTTGCAGCACGTCGGCATCGACCACCAGGATGCGCCGCCCGGCCTGCAGCACGCGGGCCACGCACAGCACCTCGCCCTCGCTGACCGGACGCAGGTAGTTGATCTTGCATTCCACGGTGACGCTCTGCTTGTCGAAGCCATGGGCGCTGGAGCAGGCCAGGCCCATGGCGATGTCGACCAGGCTGAAGATCGCCCCGCCATGCAGCTTGCCGCCGCGGTTGCGCAGGTGCGGCTCAAGGGCCAGGGCCACCTCGGCAACGCCCTGGTCGAGGCGTTGCAGGCGACAGCCGAGCAGTTGGCTGAATGCGCTGCGCACCTGCTCTTCGGGCAGGTCGGTCACTTCTTCTTCAACTGCTTGGCGTTGGCGAACAGCGAAGCCATGGCGTTGTTGGCCGGGGCCGGGGTCTCCTTGGCGCGTGCCGGCTGCTGCTGGCGCGGTGCCGAGCCCGGGCGGCTGCCGCGGGCGCCGTCGATTTTCTCGCCCGGGGTGTCGCCCATGCGCATCGACAGGCCCACGCGCTTGCGCGGAATGTCCACTTCCATGACCTTGACCTTGACCACGTCGCCGGCCTTGACCGCTTCACGCGGGTCCTTGATGAACTTCTCCGACAGCGCCGAGATGTGCACCAGGCCGTCCTGGTGCACGCCGATGTCGACGAAGGCACCGAAGTTGGTCACGTTGGTGACCACGCCTTCGAGGATCATGCCCAGTTGCAGGTCCTTGAGGTCTTCGACGCCTTCCTGGAACTCGGCGGTCTTGAACTCGGGGCGCGGGTCGCGGCCGGGCTTGTCCAGCTCTTGCAGGATGTCGGTGACGGTCGGCAGGCCGAAGGTTTCGTCGGTGAATTTTTTCGGGTCCAGGCGCTTGAGGAAGCCGCTGTCGCCGATCAGCGAGCGGATGTCGCGGTCGGTGTCGGCGGCGATGCGCTGTACCAGCGGGTAGGCTTCAGGGTGCACCGCCGAGGCGTCCAGCGGGTTGTCGCCGTTCATCACGCGCAAGAAGCCTGCGGCCTGCTCGAAGGTCTTCTCGCCCAGGCGGCTGACCTTTTTCAGCGCGGCGCGGGTCTTGAAGGCACCGTTGGCATCGCGGTGTGCCACGATGTTCTGCGCCAGGGTGCTGTTGAGGCCCGAGATGCGTGCCAGCAGCGCCACCGAGGCGGTGTTGACGTCCACGCCCACGGCGTTCACGCAGTCCTCGACCACCGCATCCAGGCCACGGGCCAGCTTGAGTTGCGACACGTCGTGCTGGTACTGGCCCACACCGATGGATTTGGGGTCGATCTTGACCAGTTCGGCCAGCGGGTCCTGCAGGCGACGGGCAATCGACACCGCACCGCGGATCGACACGTCCAGGTCGGGGAACTCCTTGGCCGCCAGCTCGGAGGCCGAGTACACCGAGGCGCCGGCTTCGGAGACCATGATCTTGGTCATCTTCAAGGCTGGGTATTTCTTGATCAGCTCGGCGGCCAGCTTGTCGGTTTCACGGCTGGCGGTGCCGTTGCCGATGGCGATCAGCTCGACCTTGTGCCTGGCGCACAGGGCGGCGAGCACGGCGATGGTCTGGTCCCACTGGTTCTTGGGTACGTGCGGGTACACCGTGGCGGTGTCGAGCAGTTTGCCGGTGGCATCCACCACCGCCACCTTGCAGCCGGTGCGCAGGCCCGGGTCCAGGCCCAGGGTGGTGCGCGGGCCGGCTGGGGCGGCCAGCAGCAGGTCATGCAGGTTGTGGGCGAACACGTTGATCGCCTCGCTCTCGGCGTTGTCGCGCAGCTCGCCGAACAGGTCGGTTTCCAGGTGCGTGTAGAGCTTGACCTTCCAGGTCCAGCGCACCACTTCGCCCAGCCACTTGTCGGCTGGGCGGTTCTGGTTTTTCACGCCGAAGTGCTCGCCGATCATCATTTCGCAGGGGTGCAGGGTGCCGGGCAGCTCTTCGCCGACCTTGAGGCTGGCCGACAGCACGCCTTCGTTGCGCCCGCGGAAGATCGCCAGGGCGCGGTGCGAGGGCGCGCTCTTGAGCGGCTCGTCGTGTTCGAAGTAGTCACGAAACTTTGCCCCTTCCTCTTCCTTGCCGGCCACCAGGCGAGCGCTGAGCACCGATTCCTGCTTGAGGAAGTTGCGCAGCTTGGCCAGCAGGCTGGCGTCTTCGGCGAAGCGCTCCATGAGAATGTACTTGGCGCCTTCGAGGGCCGCCTTGACGTCGGCCACGCCTTTTTCGGCGTCGACGAAGCGCGCCGCTTCGGTTTCCGGGTTCAGCTGCGGGTCGTTGAACAGGCCGTCGGCCAGCTCGCCCAGGCCGGCTTCCAGGGCGATCTGGCCCTTGGTGCGGCGCTTCTGCTTGTACGGCAGGTAAAGGTCTTCGAGGCGGGTCTTGGTGTCGGCCAGCTTGATCTCGCGGGCCAGCTCCGGGGTCAGCTTGCCCTGCTCCTCGATGCTGGCCAGGATGCTGGCGCGGCGGTCGTCGAGTTCGCGCAGGTAGCGCAGGCGCTCTTCCAGGTTGCGCAGTTGGGTGTCGTCCAGGCTGCCGGTCACTTCTTTACGGTAACGGGCGATAAAGGGCACCGTGGAGCCTTCATCAAGTAGAGCCACGGCCGCTTCGACCTGTTGCGGGCGGACACCGAGTTCCTCGGCGATGCGGCTGTTGATGCTGTCCATAAAACCACCTGACAATTCGTGAATGCAAAGGCCGCAGGCCGGCGCCACGGGGCGCGCTCGAGCAGGGCGACGCTGGATCAAAGCGGCGCATTATACCCAGCGATCCGGGCTTGCGGGGATCACGGCGCGCCAGCCTGTCGGGGCATGCCGCTGGCGACTTGGGAAAAATCTGCTAACAATGCACACGGCACGCTCAAATGGCGCCTAAGCCATAATGCCCGCCGAGATTAAAGGAGCTACCCATGAGCAGCACTGCACAACCCGCCGAAGGCGAGAAAATCCTCATCGTCGATGACGACCCGGGCCTGAGCAGCCTGCTGGAGCGTTTCTTCACCAGCAAGGGTTACCGTGCCCGCGCCGTACCCAACACCGAACAGATGGACCGCCTGCTGGCGCGTGAAGTGTTCAACCTGATCGTGCTCGACCTGATGCTTCCCGGCGAAGACGGCCTGACCGCCTGCAAGCGCCTGCGCGGGGCAAACAACCAGGTGCCGATCATCATGCTCACCGCCAAGGGTGACGAACTCAGCCGCATCAAGGGCCTGGAACTGGGCGCCGACGACTACCTGGCCAAGCCGTTCAACCCCGACGAGCTGATGGCGCGGGTCAAGGCCGTGCTGCGTCGCCAGGCCCCGGTGGTACCGGGCGCACCAGGCAGCGAGGACGAAACCGTCACCTTCGGCGACTACGCGCTGTCGCTGGCCACCCGCGAACTCAAGCGCGGCGACGAAGTGCACATGCTCACAACCGGCGAATTCGCGGTGCTCAAGGCGCTGGTGATGCATGCCCGCGAGCCGCTGACCCGCGACAAGCTGATGAACCTGGCGCGCGGTCGCGAGTGGGACGCCCTGGAGCGCTCCATCGATGTGCAGATCTCGCGTTTGCGCCGCATGATCGAACCCGACCCTTCCAAGCCACGCTATATCCAGACCGTCTGGGGTGTGGGCTATGTCTTCGTGCCGGATGGCAATGCCGGCAAGTGAAGCCTTGTACAGGAGCAGGTCAGCATAGGCAGGGCGCCCCTCGGGTTGCCCTGTTTTTGCCTGTGCCGAAATCCGCAACGCCTGCGAGCCGCGCTCGCTCCTGCCAACCGTGTAGCCGTCGCCCATGAAAACGCCATTGTGGTTCCCCCAAAGCTTCTTCGCCCGCACGCTGTGGCTGGTGCTGGCCGTGGTGCTGTTCTCCAAGGCACTGACGCTGGTGTACCTGCTGATGAACGAGGACGTGCTGGTGGACCGCCAGTACAGCCACGGCGTCGCACTGACGCTGCGCGCCTACTGGGCGGCCGATGAGGAAAACCGCGAGAAGATTGCCGAAGCCGCCGGCTTGAAGCGGGTGGTCGGCACCGGTGTGCCCGAGGGTGAGCAGCACTGGCCCTACAGCGAGATCTACCAGCGCCAGATGCAGGCCGAACTGGGCGAGGACACCGAGGTGCGCCTGCGCATCCATGCGCCGCCGGCGCTGTGGGTACAGGCCCCGAGCCTGGGCGATGGCTGGCTGAAGGTGCCGCTGTACCCGCACCCGTTGCGCGGCCAGAAGATCTGGAACGTGCTGGGCTGGTTCCTGGCCATCGGCCTGTTGTCCACGGCTTCGGCCTGGATCTTCGTGCGCCAGCTCAACCAGCCGCTCAAGCGCCTGGTGTTCGCCGCCCGGCAACTGGGCCAGGGGCGCAGCGTGCGCCTGCCGATCAGCGACACGCCCAGCGAGATGACCGAGGTCTACCGGGCCTTCAACCAGATGGCAGAGGATGTCGAGCAGGCGGGGCGCGAGCGTGAGCTGATGCTGGCCGGGGTGTCCCATGACCTGCGCACGCCGCTGACGCGCCTGCGCCTGTCGCTGTCGCTGCTGGCCAACGAAAGCGACCTGACCGATGACATGGTGCGCGACATCGAGGACATGGACGCGATTCTCGACCAGTTCCTGGCGTTCATCCGCGATGGCCGCGACGAGCCGGTCGAGGAGGTGGACCTCAGCGACCTGGTACGCGAGGTGGTCGCGCCGTTCAACCAGCCCGAAGAGCAGGTGCGGCTGTGCCTGGAGCCGATCCCGCCGTTTCCGCTGCGCCGGGTATCGATCAAGCGCCTGCTCAACAACCTGATCGGCAATGCGCTGCATCACGCCGGGCAGGGCGTGGAAGTGGCGGCCTATGTCTCGGGTGACACCAGCGCGCCCTACGTGGTGCTGAGCGTGCTCGACCGCGGCGCCGGCATCGATCCGGGTGAGCTGGAGGCGATCTTCAATCCGTTCATTCGCGGTGATCGCGCCCGCAGCGGCAAGGGCACCGGCCTGGGCCTGGCTATCGTCAAGCGCATCGCCGCCCAGCACGGCGGCAATGTGGAGCTGCGCAACCGTTCCGGTGGCGGCATCGAGGCGCGGGTACGCTTGCCCCTGGGCCTGCTGCTGCCACGCGACGCGGTCTAGGGACGCAAGGGCTCAGCCCTTGCCCTTGGTGCGGGTCAGGTTCGGCCCGCCGTTCTTCTCCAGGTGTTCGATGATCATCCCGGCCACGTCCTTGCCGGTGGTGACCTCGATGCCTTCCAGGCCCGGCGAGGAGTTGACCTCCATCACCAGCGGGCCGTGATTGGAGCGCAGGATATCCACGCCGGCCACGCTCAGGCCCATGACCTTGGCAGCGCGGATGGCGGTCATGCGCTCTTCCGGGGTGACCTTGATCAGGCTGGCGGTGCCGCCCCGGTGCAGGTTGGAGCGGAACTCGCCGGGCTTGGCCTGGCGCTTCATCGAGGCGATCACCTTGTCGCCCACCACAAAGCAGCGAATGTCGGCGCCACCGGCCTCCTTGATGTACTCCTGCACCATGATGTTCTGCTTCAGGCCCATGAAGGCCTCGATCACCGACTCGGCTGCCTTGGTGGTTTCGCACAGCACCACGCCGATGCCCTGGGTGCCCTCGAGCACCTTGATCACCAGGGGGGCGCCGTTGACCATCTGGATCAGGTCGGGAATGTCGTCGGGCGAATGGGCAAAGCCGGTGACCGGCAGGCCGATGCCACGGCGCGACAGCAGTTGCAGCGAGCGCAGCTTGTCCCGCGAGCGGGCGATGGCCACCGATTCGTTGAGCGGGAACACGCCCATCATCTCGAACTGGCGCAGCACCGCGCAGCCATAGAACGTCACCGACGCGCCGATGCGCGGGATGACGGCGTCGAACCCTTCCAGCGGCTTGCCGCGATAGTGGATCTGCGGCTTGTGGCTGGCGATGTTCATGTAGGCGCGCAGGGTATCGATCACAACCATTTCATGGCCTCGTTGCGTACCGGCTTCGACCAGACGACGAGTGGAATACAGACGCGGGTTCCGCGACAGCACAGCGATCTTCATGCAACACCTGTGGAGGGGGTAATGGTGGCCGGAGAGGCCGGCTTGTCCTGTACGTATTTGAGGCCCGGGTTGACCACCAGCTGGCCGTGTACCAGGGCCTTGGAGCCGAGCAGCAGGCGATAGCGCATGGCCTTGCGGCAGGCCAGGGTGAACTCCACTTCCCACACCCGGTCGCCGAGCGCCAGGGGCGTGCGGATCACGTAGCGGGTCTGGGCATGGCCATTGGAGCTCTTGATGGTCTTCATCGTCACCAGCGGCGCTTCGCAGCGCCGGTGACGCAGTTGTACCACCGAACCCAGGTGCGCGTTGAAGCGGACCCAGGTTTCACCATCGCGTTCGAAGGTTTCCACTTCGGTGGCGTGCAGGCTGGAGGTGCTGGCGCCGGTATCGATCTTGGCGCGCAGGCCTGCCACGCCGAGGTCGGGCAAGGCCACCCACTCGCGCAGGCCGATCACGCTCAAATGGTCAAATGTCTTCAAGATGCACAACCTGGGTAAAAGTCGGTGAACTGTAAGCACGCCGCGTATTTTTTGCATCCGCCAGTTACGGTAGTACAGTTCCATGAAACAAATGAATCGGGGAAATGCCATGGCACAAAAGCCGGAAGAGGACGACAAGGTTCGCCTGGACAAATGGTTGTGGGCGGCGCGCTTCTACAAGACCCGCGCCCTGGCCAAGGCGGCGATCGAGAGCGGCAAGGTGCATTGTCGGGGCGAGCGTTGCAAGCCGGGCAAGGAGCCGCGGGTGGGTGACGAGTTCGTGCTGCGTACCGGTTTCGACGAACGTACCGTGGTAGTCACGGCGCTGTCGGTGGTGCGCCGCGGCGCACCCGAGGCACAGGCGCTGTACGAGGAGACCGCACAGAGCCTGGCACGCCGCGAGCAGGCCGCGGCGCTGCGCAAGGCCGGCGCCCTTGGGGTAAGCACCGACGGGCGGCCCACCAAGAAGCAGCGCCGCCAGCTACATCAGTTGCACGACAGCGCCGGTTAGCCCCGCGCGCCGATCACGCTCAGGCGGCCGAGCAGCGGCAGCCGTGCCAGCCAACCGAACAAGGGCGCGGTGGCACGCACCAGGCCGGCGCTGGTCCGGGCAGCAAACGGCGTATAGTAACTCCAGCCCAGCGCCAGGATGGCCATGCCCAGGCCGCCGATATAGTCGTCCTGGCCCCAGTGGGCACCCGCCACCAGGCGTGGCAGCATGAACAGCACCGCCAGTGCCCAGATCAGCACATGCTGCATCAGGCGGCGGCTGAACAGGCTCATGAACAGTGCCCACAGCAGCAGCACCGAGGCGTGGTCGCCGGGGAAGCTCTGGCTGGAACGGTCCTTGAGCTCCCAGCGCGCTTCGAGCGCCGGGTAGTAGTCGCTGAGCATGATGGCGTCACTGAACACCATCGACGGGCTATGGTGCTGCCAGCCCATCAGGCGTACCAGCTTGGAGAACAGGGCGCGGATCACCACCAGCACCAGCAGGGTCACCAGGAAGCCGAAAAACGCCCGGCGCACCTCGACGGCCTTGAATACCCAGTCGCCGCGAATCAGCAGCATCAGCATGATGAGCCCGACCACGATGTCGAACGGGCGCAGGCTGCCCAGGGTCCAGATGCTGCGCCACAGGGTGTTGTCGGCCAGTGGGCGATTGAGGGCGTGGAACAGCCATTCGTCGAGCGCCATGCAAAGGGCCTGGCCAACGGGCCATAACCAGAAACACAGTAGTGCAACGGGAATCAACGTAGCCAGACACAGGGGGCCCCAAGCCCACCTGGCTTGGAACAGGGGTGGATTGTCCATAAACTACCTCTTTTACAGCGCTATCGTTCGCACCATTCTGGTGCTCTAAACGGGGCTTTATAGGCCCTTGAAATTATTTTGTCATCTTTCAGAAAGCCAGAAACCATGTCCGATTTGCCAGATACCGACTTCACCCAACGCTTCATCTTCGACGAGCGCGACGTACGCGGCGAACTGGTTTCGCTCGAGCGCAGCTACGCCGAAGTCCTGGCCAAGCACCCCTACCCGCAGCCGGTGGCGCAACTGCTCGGTGAGCTGATGGCCGCGGCGGCGCTGCTGGTGGGCGCGCTCAAGTTCGACGGCCTGCTGATCCTGCAGGCACGCTCCGAAGGGCCGATCCCGCTGCTGATGATCGAGTGCTCCAGCGAGCGCGACATCCGTGGCCTGGCGCGCTATCACGCCGAGCAGATCGCCCCCGATGCCACCCTGGGCGACCTGATGCCCGATGGCCAGCTGGCGCTGACCATCGACCCGGCGCAGGGCCAGCGCTACCAGGGCATTGTCGACCTGGATGGCGAGAACCTCTCGGAGTGCTTCACCAACTACTTCGTGATGTCCCAGCAGGTGGGCACGCGCTTCTGGCTCAACGCCGATGGCCAGCGCGCCCGCGGCCTGCTGCTGCAGCAGTTGCCGGCCGACCGCCAGAAGGACGAGGACGACCGCGAAGACAGCTGGAAGCACGTCACCGCCCTGGCCAACACGTTGAAGGCCGAAGAGCAACTGGGCCTGGACAACGAGACCGTGCTGCACCGTCTGTACCACGAGGATGCCGTGCGCCTGTTCGATATCCAGCCGCTGCAGTTCCGCTGCAGCTGCTCGCGTGAGCGCTCGGGCAACGCTCTGGTCAGCCTCGGCCAGGACGATGCCCTGGCCCTGGCGGCCGAGCATGGCGGGGCGATCGAAATCGACTGCCAGTTCTGCAACCAGCGCTACCTGTTCGATGAAACCGAAATCGCACAATTGTTCGCCGGCGGGGGTGTTGACGCACCGTCAGATACTCGTCACTAAAACGTTTAAGCTCAGGTAAATCTCCTGTCGAACGCCGGAAACACGCCGTTCTGACAGGAGGGCCCTACTTTTTTTGGGCGTTTCTGGCATAATCCCGCCACTTTTTTCGCTGTAGTAGTTTTAAAAGCTCTACTACAAAACGTTCGGAGCACTCGGCCGCAGGCCGGATGGGGAATCTCATGACGCAAGCCAACAACACCGTGTACACCGACCTGAGCGTCGATGAACTGGTAAAAGAAGCGCTGAACCGCGGTGAAGGCGAGCTGGCCGATACGGGCGCGCTGGTCGTGAAAACTGGTCACCGCACCGGTCGTTCGCCGGTCGACCGTTTCATCGTCGACGAGCCGTCCACCTCGTCTGCCATCGCCTGGGGCCCGATCAACCGCAAGTTCCCGGCCGACAAGTTCGATGCCCTGTGGGACCGCGTCGAGGCGTTCAACAACGCCCAGGATCATTTCGTTTCCCACGTGCACGTAGGTGCGGCCGCCGAGCACTACCTGCCGGTACGCATGACCACCCAGACTGCCTGGCAGAACCTGTTCGGCCGTTGCCTGTTCATCAACCCGGCGCAGTACAACCCGGCCGGTCGTGATGAGTGGCAAGTGCTCAATGTCGCCAACTTCGAATGCGTGCCCGAGCGTGACGGCACCAACTCCGACGGTTGCGTGATCCTCAACTTCGCCCAGAAGAAGGTACTGATCGCTGGCATGCGTTACGCCGGCGAGATGAAGAAAGCCATGTTCTCGGTGCAGAACTTCCTGCTGCCGGCTGCCGACGTGCTGCCGATGCACTGCGCCGCCAACATCGGCGAAGCAGGCGACGTGACCCTGTTCTTCGGCCTGTCGGGCACCGGCAAGACCACCCTGTCGGCCGACGAAAGCCGTTACCTGATCGGTGACGACGAGCACGGCTGGGGCGAGGGCGTGGTGTTCAACATCGAAGGCGGTTGCTATGCCAAGTGCATCGACCTGTCGGAGAAGAACGAGCCGGTCATCTGGAAAGCCATCAAGCATGGCGCCGTGCTGGAAAACGTCGTCATCGACGACGCCAAGCACGCTGACTACTCCGATGTCAGCCTGACCCAGAACAGCCGTGCGGCCTACCCGCTCGAGCACGTTGCCAAGCGTTCCGAGAAGAACCTGGGTGGCGAGCCCAACGCAGTGATCTTCCTGACCTGCGACCTGACCGGCGTACTGCCACCGGTATCGATCCTCAGCGAAGAGCAGGCGGCCTACCACTTCCTGTCCGGTTACACCGCGCTGGTGGGCTCCACCGAAATGGGTTCGGGCAGCGGCATCAAGTCGACCTTCTCCACCTGCTTCGGCGCGCCGTTCTTCCCGCGTCCGGCTGGCGAATACGCTGAACTGCTGATCAAGCGTATCCGTGGTTTCGGTTCCAAGGTGTACCTGGTCAACACCGGCTGGACCGGTGGTGGCTACGGTGTGGGCAAGCGCTTCAACATCCCGACCACCCGTGCGGTGATCGCGGCCATCCAGAGCGGCGCACTGGTCGGTGCTGAAACCGAGCACCTGGACATCATCAACCTGGACGTGCCGAAACTGGTACCGGGTGTTGAAACCGTACTGCTCAACCCGCGCAACACCTGGGCTGACAGCGCTGCCTACGACGAAGCGGCCAAGGGCCTGGCTTCGCTGTTCATCGAGAACTTCAAGAAGTTCGACGTTTCCGACGCCATCAAGGCAGCGGGTCCGCAACTGTAAGTTGCTGCTCGCCAGCTGAGAAAAAGCCGCCCGAATGGGCGGCTTTTTCGTTTGGGCTGTGATTCAGGCCAATGCGGCCAGAACATGTTCCGGGTCATTGTGAATCGCACGCAGCAGTGCCCGTGCTGGCCCTTCTGGAGCACGGCGTCCTTGCTCCCAATTGCGCAACGTACCCAGCGGTACATCGATACACTGCGCAAATCTTTCCTGGGTAAGCCCGGTTGCCTCGCGTATGGCCCTGACCCGCATGGCGTCTACCTGGAACTCGCGTGAAGGTTTGCGCTCCCCACGATCGATTTCAGCCATCTCGGTCATGCTGTCAACGAGACGACCGAAAAGATTCCTGTCCATCATTTCCACCCTTGGTTGAGGCTTCGAAGTACGGCTTTCTGTTTTTTAGTCAATGTGTCGTGGATGCCTTTGCGGTAGATAAGCAGCAAACGGATCTGGCTGGCTGACACGGCGTAGTAATAGATCACTCGAACCCCGCCGCTTTTTCCTTTGCCTTTTGCTGCCCATCGAATTTTTCGCAGCCCGCCGGTATCTTCGATCAGGTCACCTGCTTCAGGGTGCTCGGCAAGATACACCTGAAGCGACAGGTACTCGTGATCATCGAGATGGCTTGAAACGTCGCTGGTAAATACGCTTGTTTCGATGAAGAGCATGCCAACCTTTGTACGCCATTGGCGTAGTTAGAGTCTATGCCTTGCGCAGTAGCGGCGCAACCGCATGGATGTTTCGAGTAGGCGCCCATGCTATTCAGCCCTGCTACGGTTTACTGTCACCGTGCTTCTGAATTCGTTGTGGGATGCTTCCCGCCCCCTTCACTGCATACAGGTCATTCATGTCTGCCACACCCGAACGCCACCACTACCCCCACGTCCACCCTATGCCGACCCGCTGGCAGGACAACGACGTCAACGGCCACATCGCCAGCGCCACGGTCTACGCCTTCTTCGACAGCGCCGTGCAGGCCTACCTGATCGAGCATGCCGGGCTCGACCCGCAGGACGGCGAGGTGGTGGGGTTCGTGGTCAGTTCGGGGTGCGACTTCTTCGCCTCGGCCGCCTTCCCCGAATGCCTGGAAGTCGGCCTGCGCGCGGTGCGGGTGGCCGGCAGTTCGGTGGAGTACCAACTGGCCCTGTTCAAGGTCGGTGAAGCCCAGCCCTGCGCCGCCGGGCGCATGGTGCAGGTGTTCGTCGAGCGTGCCACCGGCCAGCCCGCCAACTTGCCGACGGCCCTGCAAGGCGCCCTGGTAGCCCTGCAAGGCTGAAACCCGGCGCGGTCAGTCGTTGATGCGGATGATGCCTTCGCGCACCGCAAACAGCACCAGGCCCGGTATGTCGTGTATCTGCAGGCGGTGCATGATCTGCGAGCGGTGCGCCTCCACCGTCTTCACGCTCAGGCCCAGGCCATCGGCAATCGAGCGGGTCGACTCGCCTCGTGCAATCAGGCGCAGGATCTCCAGCTGGCGGGTGGTCAGTTGCATGGTGCTGCTGCCGGCATGGCGCTTGCGGCTGTGCTTGACCGCCTGCCCGATCACCAGCGGCAACACCGCCGACGACAGGTACTGGCCGCCGTTCTTCAACGCCTGCAACGCCAGCTCCAGTTCCAGCACGGTGGCAGTCTTGAGCAGAAAGCCGTGGGCACCCTGCTGCAGGCACTTCATCACGAACTCCAGCTCCGAGCGCGCCGACAGCATCAGCACCATGCTTGCCGGCACGCGCAGGCACAGCTCGCGCAGGACCTCTTCGCTCTCCAGCGCATCCAGCGCCATGTCCAGCATGATGATGTCGGGCTTGAGCTGTTCGGCGAGCTCGACGGCGCTCACGCCGTCACCGGTTTCACCCACCACTGCGTAATCTTGTTTTTGTTCGAGCAGCGCGCGCAGCCCCGCTCTGAACAGGGGCGACTCGTCTGCAAGGAGTATTCGGCAAAGCATAGGTAGGCCTGTGTCGCAAGGTAAGGGGCGGTGTATGGCTCAGCTGGCACGTGGGTTGTCGCTGAACTGGGCGATCAGCGCCGGCAACCGTGTCAGCGGTTCCACCGCCTGGGCCGCACCCAGCCGTATGGCTTCCTTGGGCATGCCGAACACGATGCAACTGGCCTCGTCCTGTGCCACGGTGGCGGCGCCTTGCTCACGCATGCTCAGCAGGCCTCGGGCACCGTCATCGCCCATCCCGGTCATGATGATGCCAAGGGCATTGCCCCCGGCATGCCGGGCGGCGGAGCGAAACAGGACATCGACCGAGGGTTTGTGCCGATTGACGGCGGGACCGTCGAGCACCTCCACCAGGTAGTGCGCACCACTGCGTTTGAGCTGCATGTGCAGGCCCCCCGGGGCCAGCAGTGCCAGGCCGCTGTGGACACGGTCCAGATGCCTGGCCTCGCGCACCTCGATCTGACAGAGGCTGTTCAGGCGCCTGGCGAAGTCGGCAGTGAACCTGGCCGGCATGTGCTGCACGATCACGATGCCCGGGCAATCGCGCGGCAGCTGACGCAGGATGAATTCCAGCGCCTGGGTGCCGCCGGTCGAGCAGCCAAGTGTAACGATTCGCTCGGTGGTTTTGCTTGGGGTTGCAGGCAGTGCACTGGTTTTTTCTTTCGCCTGCGACAGAGGTAACAATACCGGGCGGGTGCGGGCCGCTTCCTCGATGCTGCGGATCAGCCCGCTGGCGAGGTTCTCCAGGCTCTGGCGCAGGCCCAGCCGGGCCTTGGTGAACACGCCGACCGCCCCGGCGGCCAGGGCCTGAAGGTTGAGGTCGGTGCCGGCTTCGGTGAGGGTCGAGCAGATGATCGTCGGCGTGGGGCGCTCGGCCATGATCTGGCGCAGAAAGGTCAGGCCGTCCATGCGCGGCATCTCGATGTCCAGCACCAGCACATCGGGCCAGTCCCGGCGCATCTTCTCGATGGCATACAGCGGGTCGGCGGCCATGCCGATCACGCGGATGCGCGGGTGGTCGTTCAGGCACTGGTTGAGCACCTGGCGCACCAGCGCCGAGTCGTCGACGATGAACACCCGCACCGGCGCCGTCGCACGCTCGGTCATACGCGCTCGAACACCGAGGGGTGCACCAGCCTGAGCGGCAGCTCGAAGCCGTGGATGCTTTCGGCGTGCCCGATGAACAGCAGCCCGCCGGGGCGCAGCTGGTTGACCAGGCGCTGCACGATCAGCTGTTTCTGCGGGGTGTCGAAGTAGATCAGGATGTTGCGCAGGAATATCACGTCGAAGGGCCCCAGGCCCTCGGGCAGCGGCTGCACCAGGTTGATCTCGCGCAGGCTCACCCGCGCTCGCAGGTGCGCCTGCACGCGCAGGCGCCCGTGCATGTCGCCAACCCCGCACAGGCAGTGGCGCTGCATCCAGCCATCGGGAAAGTAGCGCGCCTGGGCGATGTCGTAGATGCCTTGCTCGGCCAGCGTCAGCATGCTCTGGCTGAGGTCGCTGGCCAGGATCGACCAGTCGCTGCCGGTGGCGTGCTCGGCCACGGTCATGGCCAGGCTGTAGGGCTCCTCGCCCGACGAGCAGGCCGCGCTCCACAGCCGCAGCGGCCCCTTGCGCCGGCCCAGCCACTGGCCAAGGAATTCGAAGTGCGGGAACTCGCGAAAGAAGTAGGTCTCGTTGGTGGTCAGCAGGTCGATCACCAGGCGCCGCTCGCGGCTGTGGGTCGGGCGCTCGATCAGGTGCAGGTAGTCGCGGTAGTTGTCCAGGTGGTAGTGACGCAGGCGTTTCATCAGGCGCCCGGCCACCAGCGAGCGCTTGTTGCTGGCCAGGTGGATGCCCGAGGCGCTGCTCATCAGCGTCTGCAGGCGGCTGAACTCCTGTTCGCCCAGCACCGGCAGTTTGAAGGTCGAGGGCATTCAGGAGCCCTTCGCCGCCTGGCTGAGGTAGCGGATATCTTCCAGCGACAGCACCTGGGGCATGTTCAGGATGATCAAAAAGCCCTGCTCCTGCTGGGCCATGCCGGCAATGAAGTCGGCACGGATGCCGGTGCCGAACGGCGGCGCCGGCACCACCCCGTGCGGGTCGATGTCGAGTACCGCGTCCACCGCATCCACCACCAGGCCGATGCGCTGCACGCCGTCCTCGAGGGGCAGGGCGATGATCACGATGCAGGTGCGCTTGCCGGCCTCGGTCAGTTCCATGCCGAAGCGTGCTGCCAGGTCCAGTACCGGCACCACGTTGCCGCGCAGGTTGAGCACGCCGTGAATGTAGGCGGGCATCATCGGCACGCGGGTGATCTCGGCGTACTCGATGATCTCGCGCACCAGTTCGATGGGCAGTGCATAGCCGGCCTCACGCACGCGAAAGGTCAGGTGCTGGACACTGGTGGGCAGGTGCGGCGCGGGCGCCGCAGACTCTAGGGTGTGCATGGGTACGCCTCGGTCAAGTGAAGCTGACGAACTGGCCTTCATCGATCAGCGCCTTGTGGGTGGGCTTGTAGGCGCCGACTTGCGGTTCGCCCACCCGGGGCAGGGCACGCGCAGTGCTGCCGGCCTCGAAGCGGAAGAAGCCGATCAGCTCCTGCAACTGGCCGGCCTGGGCGTTCATCTCTTCGGCGGTGGCGGCCAGCTCTTCGGAAGCCGAGGCGTTCTGCTGGGTGATCTGGTTCATCTGGCCCATGGCGATGTTGATCTGCCCGGCGGCGCTGCTCTGCTCCTGCGAGGCGGCGGTGATTTCCTGCACCAGGTCCGAGGTCTTCTGGATGTTGGGCACGATCTCGCTGAGCAGGCTGCCGGCCTGTTCGGCCAGTTGCACGCTGCTGGAGGCCACCTGGCCGATTTCCTGCGCCGCCACCTGGCTGCGTTCGGCCAGCTTGCGCACCTCGGCGGCCACCACGGCAAAGCCCTTGCCGTGATCGCCGGCACGGGCGGCCTCGATGGCGGCGTTGAGCGCCAGCAAGTTGGTCTGGTAGGCAATGTCGTCGATGATGCCGATCTTCTCGGCGATCTGCTTCATCGCCAGCACCGTGTCGCCCACTGCGCCGCCGCCCTGCACCGCGTCGTTGGCCGCCTTGCCGGCGATGCCGTCGGTGACCTTGGCGCTTTCGGTGTTCTGCGCGATCGAGGCCGACATCTGCTCGACCGAAGCGCTGGTCTGCTCGACGCTGGCGGCTTGCTCGTTGGCCGCCTGGCTCAGCGATTGCGAGGTCGAACTGACCTGTTCGGAGGCCGACGACAGCGCATCGGCGGCGCTGCGCACATCGCCCAGGATGCTGCGCAGGCGCAGGGTCATGTTCTGCATCGAGCCCAGCAACTGCCCGGTCTCGTCCTTGTGGGTCACTACCAGGTCCTGGCTCAGATCGCCGGCGGCCATGCGGTCGGCGGCCTGCACTGCGCCTGCCAGCGGCCGGGTGATGCTGCGGGTGACCAGCACGCCGATCAGCATGCCGATCAGGGTTGCGGCGGCGACCAGGGCGATCATCTGCACCCGCGAGCGTTCGTAGATGACGCTGATCTCGGCGTTCGCCTCGCCGGCGCGCGCCTGCTTGGCAGCGCTGGCCTCACCCAGCAACTGGTCGACCACGTTGGCCGCCGCGACGTTCTGCGGCATCAGCGCCAGCGCTTCGGAAGCAATCTGCAGGTCGCCCGACTGCTGGTGCACCCCCAGCAACTGGTTGGCCACGCTGATGTAGGCCTGCAGCGGCGCGTCGATTCTTTCCACCTGGGCGCGGCCTTCCTTGGTGATGAAGTGCTCGCGCGCCTTGATCAGCAGTTCGCGGGTCTTTTCCATCGCCGCACGGGCGGTGGCGGCCGACTGGTCGCGCTCCTGGGCGGTGGTGGAGAGCAGGCTCTGGCGCACGGCGCGGTTGGCCATCAGCAGCTGGATGTTGGCTTGCTGCAAGGTGCTCAGGCCGGCCACGTCCAGCTCGTACATGCGGTCCGACAGGCCGTTGACCTGCTCCAGGTTGCGCAGGCCGATGACTCCGATGAGCGCGGTCAGCGCCACCACCAGCAGAAAGCCCAGGGTCAGGCGCACGCCTATCTTCATATTGCTGATCAATTGCATGTCTATTCTCCGGAAGGGCTTGGCAACAGGTGCGGCGTCTCGCCTTCGGCGCGTTGCTGCGACTGGCGGAACAGGCTGGGGATATCGAGTATCAGCGCCACCTGGCCAGAGCCGAGGATGGTCGAGCCGCTGATGCCACTGAGGTGTTGGAACAGTTGCCCCAAGGGCTTGATCACGGTCTGCAGTTCGCCGTGCAATTGGTCGACGATCAGCCCGGCATGCTGCCGGCCCTGGCTGACCACCACGATGTTGCGGCGCACGCAGGCGCTGCGCGGCAGGCCGAAATGCGGTTGCAGGTCGATGCACGGCAGCGGCCGCCCGCGCAGGTTCAGGTGGCCCTGCTCGGCCTGGTTGGCGGGGGCCTCCATGCATTCGGTGACCATGTCCAGCGGGATCACGAAGTGCTCCTCGCCCACGCTCACCAGAAACCCGTCGATGATCGCCAGGGTCAGCGGCAGGCGGATGCGGAAGGTGCAGCCATGGCCGGCCCTGGAGTCGATCTCGATGACCCCGCGCAACTGGTCGATGGCGCTGCGCACCACGTCCATGCCCACCCCGCGTCCGGACAGGTTGGACACCTGCTCGGCGGTGGAAAAACCCGCTTCGAAGATCAGCAGGTGGATGTCCTGTTCGCTCATCGGCGAATCGCTGTCGAGCATGCCGCGGGCGATGGCCTTCTCGCGGATCTTCGCGGTGTTCAGGCCGCGCCCGTCATCCTGGATCTCGAGCACGATCATGCCCGAGTCGTGGTAGGCGTTCAGGCGCAGCTGACCCTGCTCGGGCTTGCCGGCGGCGCGGCGCTCGGCAGGGGCCTCGATGCCGTGGTCGATGGCGTTGCGCACCAGGTGCACCAGCGGGTCGGCGATGCGGTCGATCAGGGTCTTGTCCAGCTCGGTGTCGCCGCCGCTGATGGTCAGCGCAATCTGCTTGTCCAGCGCCTGACTCACATCGCGCACCACGCGGTGGAAGCGGTTGAAGGTCTCGCCCACTTCGACCATGCGCAGTTTCAGCGCCCGCTCGCGGATCTGCTCCACATGCTGCTGCACCGCCTGCACGCTTTCGATGCAGGCGGCGTGGGCACTGCGCAGGGCCTGCATCTGGGCGCCGGCGGTGGCGATGACCAGCTCGCCGACCAGGTTGATCAGCTCGTCGAGCTTTTGCGCAGCCACCTTGACCTGGCTGCTGGAGGCAGTGCGCGGCTCGCCGGCGGGCATCGATGGCAAGGGTGTGGCGGTTGCAGGCGCCAACGTTTGCGCCGGTGCGCGGGGTTCGGCCGGCAAGGCGGTATCGGTCGGCTCCTGGGCCTGCAGGCGCAGGGTGCAGAAGTCCTGCACCAGGGCGAACACGTCTTCGAGCTGCTCGCGGCTGGCGTCGCTGTGCAGGCTCACTTCGAAGCCCAGGTAGCAGGCCTCCGGGTCGAGGCTGTCGAGCTCCGGCACGGCCCAGGTGAGGGTCTGCAGGCTGAGGATGTCGCCCAGCCGCGCCAGGTAGCGGATGAACGCCGCCGGGTCGAAGCCGTTGCTCAGCAGCTCGCTGGCAAAGCGGATCGACAGGTGCCAGGTACGCAAGCGGGGCGCACCGTGCGGGGCTGCCAGCGGGTTGTCCACAGACGCGGGCAGCTCGCCCTGATGTGCCTGCAATGCCGCCAGCAGGGCGGCCTGGCGTGGCGTGTGCGCTGGCATGCTGACCTGCTGCGGGTCGATGCTGTCGAGCATCACCCCCAGTTCGTCCATGCACTGCAGCATCAACGAGGTGAGCGGAGCGTCCAGCACCCGCGCACCGTCGCGTACCCCCATCAGCAGGTTTTCCAGCTGGTGCGCCAGCGCCACCAGTGGGTCGAGGGAGAAGATCCCCGCCGAGCCCTTGAGCGTGTGCACGGCGCGAAACAGCGCGTTGATCGCCGCGTCGTCATCGGGGCGGGTTTCCAGGCGCAGCAGGCTGTCTTCGGCTTCCTTGAGCAGGTCGCGGGCCTCTTCGAGAAAGCCCTGCAGCAGCTGGCTCCATTGCTCGGCGTCGAACATGCTCACTCCTCGCACGGCACGGGGCTACCGGCCGGGCACAATGCGGGCAGGCGCAGCAGCTCCAGCAACGCCCGGGCGTTGCCCGGCAGGGCGATCACCTCGGCCTCGTGGCCATTTGCGCAGAGGGTCTTGTGCAGGCTCAGCAGCAGTTGCACGCCGGCACTGTCGAGCTCGCCCAGGCCGCCCAGGTCCAGTTGCCAGGGCACTGGCTGAGCGGGCAACAGGGCCAGCAGCTGCTCGCGTGCGGCGCGCACCTCATAGATGGTCAGGTCGCCGTCCAGGCGTAGCCGTGCGGGGGTGTCGGCGGTGGCTGCGGCGAGTGTGAACATGCGCGTCAGCCAATCAGCTTTTCGACAGCCGCCAGCAACTGCTGGGGCTGGAACGGCTTGACGATCCAGGCCCGCGCTCCGGCGGCCTGGCCCTCGGCCTTCTTGGCCTGCTCGCTTTCGGTGGTGAGCATCATGATCGGGGTGAAGCGGTATTCGTTGCGCGCCTTGAGCGCCTTGACCAGGCCGATGCCGTCCAGGTTGGGCATGTTCACGTCGCTGATCACCAGGTTGATCTTCTGCCCGGTGAGCTTGTTAAGCGCGTCGCGCCCGTCACAGGCTTCGATCACCTGGTGGCCGGCGCTGGCCAGGCTGATTTTCACGAGTTGGCGCATCGAGGCGGAGTCGTCCACGATCAGGATGGTCTTGGCCATGTTCAGGGCTTCCGGAGTTAGAAAAAGGTCACGTCGCTGCTGGATGCCGACTGGCTGTGGCCAGCCCGTTCCTCGCTGGTGGTGAAGCGCTGGCGCAATTGCTGCAGCCAGCCTTGCGGGTCGTGCAGGCGCGGGTCGTCGTGGGCCAGGGCATCGAGCAGTTGCAGCAGGTCGGCCTGCAGGTGGTCGAGCATCTGGTCGGCGCGATCCTGGAACTGCAGGCTGACCATGATCGCGTGGATATCTGCCTGGGTGGCGCGGGCATCCTGTTGCAGCGCCCGCGAGGCGCCGTCGAGGGCGTCGAGGTTACCGCCCAGGTCGCTGATCACCTCGTCGAGCACCTGCTCCAGCTCGCGCAGATTGGCCTGCTCTTCGCTGCCCAGCGCGGTGGCGGCATCGATGCTGGACTGGATCGACTGGTTGATCTCGCCCACCTTGGCGTCCATCGACTGGCCGGTCTCGGCCGACAGGCTGGAGAGCTTGCGCACCTCGTCGGCGACCACCGAGAAGCCGCGGCCGAACTCGCCGGCGCGGGCAGCCTCAATGGCGGCATTGAGCGCCAGCAGGTTGGTCTGGCTGGCAACTTCCTGCACGCGCTTGGCCATCTGCTGGAGCTGGCCGGCGTAGCTGCCCAGATGATTGATGGTGGTCAGAAATTCATGCTGGCGCTGGCTGCTGGCGGCGAAGCTTTCAGTGACCCGGCGCAGACGCTGGTTGGCCTCGCGCAGGTTCTCGCCCACGCCGCCATTGGCCAGCACGTTGTCGGCGTCGTTGAGGCTGTGTTCCAGTCGCTGGTTGATGGCGCCGAAGCGTTCGAGCAACTGGCTGATGTTGTCGCCCAGCAGGGTTCGGCTCTGTTGGAGGCTGTCGATCCAGCTGGGCGTCACCACCGGCAGCAGGGTGTGCAGTGGCGGCTGTTCGAGCACGATGGGCGCGTCGCTGACCGCAGCCACCTGTGCCACGGGGCGCGGGCGCAGCAAGGTGCTGGCAAGCAGTACCAGCGACAGCCCGGCCAGGCCCAGGGGCAGCAGGTCGAGCAGCAGGCCGAAGGCGCCGAGGGCCGTGCCGATCCATATTCCCAGGTACATCCGCATTCCGTGCGCCCACTGCGTCGCTTAAGGTGGGGCGGATCATAGCGATTGCTATTTGACGTCAAAATCGGGACGCCCCTTAAGCCGACCCGTCAGTCACAAAACAGCCGACGCAAACAGGCCCCTGCCGATGTTGATCGGACAGTCAATATAAAAGGCTGGAAAGCTGGCCGAACAACAGGCTCGAAGGTTTTCGCGCAGGGGGCGGGGCGGGGAAAGGCTTAGGTGAATGGCTTAAGTCAATGGCGTGATGGCACATGGCTTGATTGCTACGTTTGCGGGTACAACTGCGGCGCTGCCGGCGCGGGGCCGGCAGCGTCGATGGAATTCAGCGGTGACGCCAGCGTTTGTCGTGCTTGCGATGGCCGTAGTGGTGGCCGCGATCGCGGTAGTGGCGGCGGTCATCGTAGCCGCGGCCGCGGTTGTTGTAGCGGCGGTCTTCGTCGTCGCTCTTGTTGCCCATGTAGTTGCCCAGTGCACCGCCCGCACCGCCGCCGGCTGCGGCGCCGATCAGGCTGCCGGTGTTGCCGCCCACGCTGCGGCCCACCACGTTGCCGCCGGCCGCACCCAGTGCGCCACCGATGGCCGCCTCGCCGCGGCTGCGCTTGTCGGCACCTACCGCGCTACCGGCTGCACCGCCCAGGCCGGCGCCGATGGCCGAACCGGTGCTGCCACCGATCGACTGGCCAACCACCGAACCCAATACCCCGCCCAATGCGCCGCCGATACCGGCTTCGGTGGAGCCACCTGCCGAGGCAACGCCACTGAGCAGGCCGAGAGACAACAGCAGAATCGAGGAGTACTTCATAAGGGAGCCTCAAAGGGATGACGAGGCGATCCTGAGGCTCTGCAACACGCGCTGGCAACGCAAATCCGACGATTGGCACGACGTGTATACAATTTTATAAGTTACTGTTTTTACAGTGAAACTTAATGCGTTTTTGCGGGTCTGAGCTTACTTGGGACGAAGGCCCTGGCAGTGATGCCAGGGCCTTTTTCTTGCCTGCAGTTATGCGCTGAACGCACTGGCCTCTTCGCTGGCAAGCCAGCTCCCACAGCGTTCTGCATGCGCCGCAAGACCCTGTGGGAGCCGGCGTTGCCGGCGAAGGGGCCTAGATGATCCTGGCCGTGGCGCTGGCCGCCTCGATCCTGATCGCCACGAACTTCGACGTCGGCGTATGGCTGCCATCGCCCACGCTTTCCAGCGGCACCAGCGGGTTCACCTCGGGGTAGTACGCTGCCGCCTGCCCCGCCGGAATGTCGAACGCCAGCAAGGTGAAGCCCTTGACCCGGCGCTCGCGGCCATCGCCCCACAACGACACGATATCGGCCTTGTCACCGGGGTTGAAACCCAGCCGGATGATATCCGCCTCGTTGGCGAACAGCACGTCGCGCTGCCCCTTGACCCCACGGTAACGGTCATCCAACCCGTAGATGGTGGTGTTGTACTGATCGTGGGAACGCATCGACTGCATGATCAGGTCCGGCACCTGGCCGCTAGCGCGCACGCTCTCGTGCAGCAGGTCGTCGGGCAACGCATTGGCCTTGAAGTTGGCCCGCCCGCTGGGTGTCTTCCACTGGCGCTGGCCGGCGCTGTTGCCCAGGTAGAAGCCACCGGGGTGCTGCAGGCGCTGGTTGAACCCCTCGAACCCTGGAATGGTGTCGGCGATCAGTTCGCGAATGCGCCCATAGTCGGCCACCAGCCAGTGCCAGTCCACCGGTTTGCTGCCCAGGGTGGCGGCAGCGATTCCGGCGATCACCGCCGGCTCCGAGCGCATCTGGCGCGACAGCGGTTTGAGCTGGCCGTTGGAGGCATGCACCATGCTGAACGAGTCCTCCACTGTCACTGCCTGCGGGCCTTCGCCCTGCAGGTCGATATCGGTACGTCCCAGGCACGGCAGAATCAGCGCCTGCTGCCCGTGGATCAGGTGGCTGCGGTTGAGCTTGGTGCTGATCTGCACCGTCAGCTCGCAGTTGCGCAGCGCCTGTGCAGTGCGTTCGGTGTCGGGGGTGGCCTGGGCGAAGTTGCCGCCCAGCCCGATGAACACCCGCGCCTTGCCATCGAGCATGGCGCGAATCGCCTCCACCGTGTTGTGGCCGTTGTGGCGCGGCACGGCAAAGCCGAAGCGGCGCTCCAGTGCATCCAGCAGCGCCACCGGCGGGCGTTCGTTGATGCCCATGGTACGGTCGCCCTGCACGTTGCTGTGGCCGCGCACGGGGCATAGCCCGGCCCCTGGCACCCCAAGGTTGCCGCGCAGCAGCATCAGGTTGGCGATTTCCTGGATGGTCGGCACCGAGTGACGGTGCTGGGTGATGCCCATGGCCCAGCACATGATGACTTTTTCGGCCCGCGCATACATGCGTGCGGCCTGCTCGATATCGGCCAGGCCCAGGCCCGACTGTTGCACGATCTGCTCCCAGCTGCTGGCCTCAACCACTTCAAGGTAGGCCTCCACGGCCGCAGTGTGCTCGGCGATGAAGGCATGGTCGAACACCGCTGGCGCACCTGTTGCCTGCGCCTCGCGCTCCCACTGCAGGAGGAACTTGGCCATGCCGCGCAGCAGCGCCATGTCGCCGCCCAGGGCGGGGCGAAAATAGGCGGTGTTGGTCGGACGATCACCGTTGGTGAGCATCTCCAGCGGGTGCTGCGGGTGCTGGAAGCGCTCCAGGCCGCGCTCCTTGAGCGGGTTCACGCACACCACCTGGGCACCGCGCTTGACCGCCTCGCGCAGCGGTTCAAGCATGCGCGGGTGGTTGGTGCCAGGGTTCTGGCCCCACACGAAGATCGCGTCGGCGTGCTCGAAATCGTCGAAGGTCACCGTACCCTTGCCGACCCCGACGCTCTGGCCCAGGGCCACGCCGCTGGCCTCGTGGCACATGTTCGAGCAGTCCGGGAAGTTGTTGGTGCCGTAGGCGCGCACGAACAGCTGGTACAGGTAGGCCGCCTCGTTGCTGGCCCGGCCCGAGGTATAGAACTCCGCCTGGTCGGGGCTGGTCAGGCCGTTGAGGTGGCGCGCGATCAGGGCGAAGGCGTTGTCCCAGCTGATCGGCTGGTAACGGTCGTTGGAGGGGTTGTACACCATCGGCTCGGTGAGCCGGCCCTGGTACTCCAGCCAGTAGTCGCTCTGGCCCAGCAGCGAGGTGACGCTGTGGCGGGCGAAGAAGGCCGCATCGACCCGGCGCTTGGTGGCCTCCCAGTTGACCGCCTTGGCGCCGTTCTCGCAGAACTTGACCATGCCGCTTTCCGGCGAGTCGCCCCAGGCGCAGCCCGGGCAGTCGAAGCCGCCGTTCTGGTTGGTCTTGAGCAGGGCGCGGATGTTCTTCAGCGCGTTGTCGCTGCCGATCCAGGCCTGCGCCACACTGCGCAGCGCGCCCCAGCCGCCGGCGGCGCCGTGGTAGGGCTTGTAGCGGGGGACCGGCTTCTGGTCGGCTTGATGATGCAGGCTCACGGGCGACTCTCCTGCGCCGGGCTGTAGACCCTTGGCGCACTGTGGTGCGGCAGGTGGATAAGGTTGAGCTGGTGGCGGCGCGCCCATTGCAGCGCCAGGCCGGTGGGCGCAGACAGGCTCACCAGGGTCTGGATGCCGGCGCGCAGCACCTTCTGGATCAGCTCCAGGCTGCAGCGGCTGGTGACTACTGCCAGGCCGCCGTCGAGGGCGATGTGCTGACGCACCAGGGCTCCGATCAGTTTGTCCAGGGCGTTGTGCCGGCCGATGTCTTCGCGGCCCAGCAGCAGTTCGCCCTGATCGTTCATGAACAGTGCCGCGTGCACCGCGCCGCAGTGCTGGCCCAGTGGCTGGAAGGCGCTGATGCGCTGGCGCAGGCCGTCCAGCCAGTGCGGCGGCGGCAGGGGCGCGCCGGGCAGCACCTGCAGATCGGGCAGCGCCTGCTCCACCGCCTCGACGCCACACAGGCCGCAGCCGCTGGTGCCGGCCAGTTGGCGGCGCTGGTTCTTGAGGTTCCAGAAGGCGCGGCTGGCTATCTGCACCTCGGCATGGATGGCCGAGCCGCTGGCCGTGAAGCTCACGTCATAGATGTCGTCGGGGGAGGCGATGATGCCGCTGCCGATGCTGAAACCGACGATGAAGTCGTGCAGATCGGTAGGGCTCACCAGCATCACCGCCTGGCTGATGCCGTTGTAGGCGATCGCCAGGGCCACCTCTTCGGCGAGGTCGGCGCCACCCTGGCTGTTGTCGTCAAGCTGGCGGTAGTCGTAGCGGTTGCTGGCAGCGGGCGCGGCCAGGGGCGTGGACGCCCCGCAGGCCGGGGGTTTGATGGTCATCGGCAGGTACCGGCAGGCAGGTCAGCCTTAAGCCTAGGCCTGCACTCGGGTATCGTCTAATCGCTACTGCCGATGCATTGATAGAGCGCGTCGATCACGCCGGGTCGAGCGACAGGCGGTACTCGGCGATGCAGGCCTCGGCCAGGGCCGAGCGCGGCGCGCTGCGGCGCATGATCAGCCCCAGGGGCGCCAGCGTGGTTGCCTGGTCTATCGGTTGCAGGCGCAGGTGCCCGGTGAGTGCTTCGAGCCCGGCGTTCAGCGGCATCACCGCGCAGCACAGGCCACCCTCCACCGCTTGCACCAGCTGATGAACGGCGTCGGTCTGCAACAGCAACTGCGGGGCCAGGCCGCGGGTATGGAAGGCGTGGTCGATGGACTGGCGAAAGTGCATGCCGGCGGTCAGCAGGCCTAGCGGCAGCTCGGCCACGGCCTCCCAGCTCAACGGCTGTTCGGCGAATGCGAAGTGACGTGGGTCGAACAGCAGGCCCATGCGTGTGTCGCCCAGGGGCAGGGCCTCGAAGCGCTCGCTGTCTAGACGCTCCAGGTACGACACGCCCAGGTCCAGGCGGTTGCTCGCCAGCTGGTCGAGAATCTGTTCGGAGCTCAACGCGCTCAGCTCGAAACGCAGCTCGGGGTGCTGGCGGTGCAGGCGCTGCAGTAGCGGCAGCGGGTCGAAGCTCGACAGCGGCACCACCCCCAGGCGCAACGTGCCGGCCAGGTGCCCGCGACAGGCGGCGGCCTCGGCGTACAGGCCGTCGTAGGCCGAGAGTACCGAGCGCGCCCAGGCCAGCACGCGCTCGCCCTGGGCGGTGAAGCCCTCGAAACGCTGGCCGCGGTTGACCAGCGGCAGGCCCAGTTCGCGCTCCAGGTTGCGCAGGCGCATCGACAGCGTGGGCTGGGTCACGTGGCAGCGCGCGGCGGCCTGGCCGAAGTGGCGGGTTTCATCCAGGGCGATGAGGAATTTGAGTTGTTTGATATCCATCGTCGTTCCGGGGCATTGGCAGGCGAAGCATTCTATCTTGTCCTAGACTGCCTGCTCCGGTCATTGATACCTAAGGAGCACAGGATGAGCATTTTTAGTTTCGTGAAAGAAGCGGGTGAAAAACTGATCGACCTGCTCACCCCCGGCAACGCCAAGGCTGACGACCAGTTGAAGGAGCACGTGCAGAAGGTCGGCCTGGGCAACCCGAACATCCAGACCACCGTCGACGGCGACAAGGTCACGGTCAAGGGCGAGGTAGGCAGCCAGGAAGAGAAGGAGAAGATCCTGCTGGCGCTGGGCAACATTGCCGGCGTGGCGTCGGTGGACGACCAGCTCACCGTGACCGGCCCGGTCGTGGCGGCGGCGCGTTTCGTGGTGGTGAAGAAGGGCGACACGCTGAGTGCGATTTCGTTGGCGGTGTATGGCAATGCCAACCAGTACAACAAGATCTTCGAGGCCAACAAGCCGTTGCTGAGCCATCCCGACAAGATCTACCCGGGGCAGACGCTGCGTATTCCGGAGTAAGGCTCCAGCTTGGTGGTGCGGTCTTCGCCGGCAACGCCGGCTCCTACAGGTAAGGTGCCTTGTGTAGGAGCCGGCGAAGCGGCCTACAGCCCCAGCAACAAGTCCCGATAATCTTCCTGCGCCGCAAACTCCGCCGTATCCCGCGGCCCCTTGCGGCTGTCCGGCTGGCGCACTGCCAGCAGGTGCGCCACGCCAAAGTCGCGCGCGCTGCGCAGTATCGCCAGGGTGTCGTCGATGAACAGGCTGCGTGCCGGGTCGAACCCGGTATCCGCGTGCAATGCGCTCCAGAATTGCTGGTCTTCCTTGGGGAAGCCATAGTCATGGGAGCTGATCAGCCGCTCGAAATAGGGCGCCAGCGCCACCCGCTCCAGCTTCAACGACAACGAATCGCGATGGGCATTGGTGATCAGGATCACCCGTTTGCCGGCCTGGCGGATCGCCTGCAGAAAGGTGTCGGCGTCCGGGCGCAGCGCGATCAGGTCGGCCGTTTCCAGTTTCAGCTCGCGCACCGGCAGCTTCAGCTCGGCACTCCAGAAATCCAGGCAGTACCAGTTCAGCGAGCCGGCGTGGCGTTCGAACAGTGGCTGCATTTCCAGCTCGGCCATCGCACGGCTGATGCCATGCAGCTCGGCGTAGCGCTGGGGCAGGTGCTCCAACCAGAAGTGGTTGTCGTAGTGCAGGTCCAGCAGGGTGCCGTCCATATCCAGCAATACGCTATCGATGTCGTGCCAGGCCAGGGAGGGCATGTGAAATATTCTCGTTCGATCCAGACTCGGTGGACGGTATAGTACCCCGTTACCGCCAAGGAGCCGCCCCCTCATGCGCCAGAAACCCACTGTCCTCAGCCGCGAAATTGTTGCAAGCAGCCGCCTGTTCCGTGTCGAAGCGGTCGAGCTGCGCTTCAGCAACGGCACCGAACGTACCTATGAACGCCTGGTCGGGCGCGGCAACGGCTATGGCGCGGTGATGATCGTGGCGATGCTCGATGCCGAGCACGCGGTGCTGGTGGAGGAATACTGCGGCGGCACCGACGAATACGAGCTGTCGCTGCCCAAGGGCCTGATCGAGCCCGGTGAAGACGTGCTGGCGGCGGCCAACCGTGAACTCAAGGAAGAGGCCGGCTTCGGCGCCCGGCAGCTGGAACACCTGACCGAGCTGTCGTTGTCGCCCGGCTACATGAGCCAGAAGATCCAGGTGGTGCTGGCCACCGACCTGTTCGAAGAGCGCCTGGAGGGCGACGAGCCCGAGCCGATGCGTGTCGACAAGGTCAACCTGCGCGAGCTCTCGGCCCTGGCCCAGCATCCGCAGTTCTCCGAAGGGCGGGCGCTGGCGGCGCTGTACCTGGTGCGTGACCTGCTGACCCAGCGCGGCGTGTTCGGCGCATGAACGACCGCGAACTGATGCAGCAGGTGGTGCAGCTGACCCGACAGGCGGGCGCTGCCATCCTGCCGTTCTGGCGTGCGGACGTGGCCGTGCAGACCAAGCTCGATGCCTCGCCGGTGACCGCAGCCGATATCGCCGCCCACCACGTGATCGCCGCCGGCCTGCAGCGGCTGGCGCCCCATATCCCGGTGCTGTCCGAGGAAGACTGCGACATCGGCCTGGCCGAGCGCCAACAGTGGCAGCGCTGGTGGCTGGTGGACCCGCTGGACGGCACCAAGGAGTTCATCGCCGGCAGCGAAGAGTTCACCGTCAACATCGCCCTGGTCGAACAGGGTCGGGTGGTATTCGGCGTGGTCGGGGTGCCCACCACGGGGCGTTGCTACTACGGTGGCCAGGGCCTGGGCGCCTGGCACGAAGACCCGCACGCGCCGGCAGCGCCGATCAGCGTGCGTGCGGCGCCGCCTGCCGGCACCCCGTTCACCGTGGTCGCCAGCCGCCGCCACAGCAGCCCCGAGCAGGAGCGCCTGTTGGCCGGCCTGAGTGCGGCGGTGGGTGAGCTGGAGCTGACCTCCGTGGGCAGCTCGCTCAAGTTCTGTCTGCTCGCCGAAGGCGCCGCCGACTGCTACCCGCGCCTGGCGCCGACCTCGCAGTGGGACACCGCCGCCGCCCAGGGCGTGCTCGAAGGCGCCGGCGGCGAAGTGCTGGGCCTGGACGGCCAGCCGTTCGCCTACCCATCCCGCGAAAGCCTGCTCAATCCTTTCTTCCTTGCCCTGCCAGCCGCAGCGCCGTGGCGCGCCAGCCTGCTCGCGCTCGCCTCAGCGGTGTAGCACGTACTGCCCGCCGAACTGCACGGCGGGCGTTTCACTGCCTTCGTTGAACACCTGGGTGTGCAGGGTCAGGCGCGCGCGGCCGTAGCGCTGGTAGGTGGCCACGAAGCGCTCCCAGACCTTGGTCTCGGGCGCCGCGCACACCGCCACGCCGGCGCCGGTGACCGGCAGCGGGTAGCTGATCTGGCCTTCCTGGATGACGATATGCCCGTCGCCGATGCCCGCCTCGCGCAGGCGCAGGTGCAGCCAGCCCCAGCCTGCCAGCACGGCCGCGCAATACAGGCTGCCGCCGAACATGGTGCTCTTGTGGTTGACGTTGGCCGCCAGCGGCAATTGCAGGCGCAGCCGCTGGTGCTGCCAGTCGAGCACCTGCAGGCCCATCTCGCGGGTCAGCGGGATGTCGGCGTGCAGCACGTCCTGCAGGTAATGGCTCGGGTTCATCAGCGGTTGTCCTCGGTGTCGTCGGTGCCACTGGCATTGCTGTCGGCAAAGCTCAGGCCGTGTTTGCGCAGCTTGTCGTGCAGGGTCTTGCGCGGCACGCCGAGGGCTTCGGCCAGGCTGCGCATCGAGCTGTGCGGTCGGGTCAGTTCGGCGGCGATCAGCGAGCGTTCGAACTGCTCGACCTGGTCGCTGAGGTTGCCGCTGCCCGGCGCTGCCTGCGCCTGATCGACCGGGCCAGGGCTGTCGCCGTCCAGGGCCAGCTCCAGGCCCAGGGCGAAGCGCTCGGCGGCGTTCTGCAGCTCGCGCACGTTGCCCGGCCACGCATGGCGCAGCAGCGTCGCACGTTGCGCCGGTTGCAGCACGTGGGGGGGCAGGCCGTGGCGTTCGCTGGCGGCGTCGGCAAAGTGCTGGAACAGCATCAGCACATCGTCGCCGCGCTCGCGCAGGGGGGGGATGCGCAGCGGCGCGACGTTGAGGCGGTAATACAGGTCGGCGCGAAAGCGCCCCTGGTCGGCGGCCTGGCGCAGGTCTTCCTTGGTGGCGGCGATGATGCGGATATCCAGCGGGATCAGCTGGTTGCCGCCCAGGCGCTCGACCACCCGCTCCTGCAGCAGGCGCAGCAGCTTGACCTGTACATCCAGGCTCATGCTCTCGATTTCATCGAGAAACAGCGTGCCGCCATTGGCGAATTCGAACTTGCCGATGCGCCGCTTCTGCGCCCCGGTAAAGGCGCCGGGCTCGTGGCCGAACAGCTCGCTCTCGACCACCGATTCGGCCAGGGCACCGGCGTTGATCGCCACGAACGGGCCGTCGCGCCGGCTCGACAGGTCGTGCAGCGCGCGCGCCACCACCTCCTTGCCGGCGCCGGTCTCGCCCAGTATCAGCACATCGGCGCGGGTGCCGGCCAGCGCGCCGATCTGCTCGCGCAGCCGGGCCATCGGGGTCGACTGGCCCACCAGGCGCGTGCTCAGTTGCTGGCGGTCGCTCAGGGCCAGGCGCAGGCTGCGGTTGTCCAGCACCAGGCGGCGCAGCGCCAGGCCGCGGCGCACGCTGTCGAGCAGGGCGTCGCTGGCGAAGGGCTTTTCGAGAAAGTCGTAGGCCCCGGCGCGCATCGCCTGCACCGCCAGCGGCACGTCGCCGTGGCCGGTGATCAGCAGCACCGGCAGGTCCGGGTCCTGGGCATGCAGTTGTTCGAGCAGTTGCAGGCCGTCGATGCCGGGCATGCGGATATCGCTCACCACCACCCCGGGCCAGTCGCTTTCCAGGCGCGCGGCCAGGCCCTGGGCGTCGCTCAGGGGCAGCACGCGCAGGCCGGCGAGGTCCAGGGTCTGGCTCAGGGCCTGACGCAGGTGCGGGTCGTCATCGACCAGGACGACCTGGGTGCGGCTGTCGATCAGTGTGTCGGTCGTCATGCCGAGGAGTCCTCCGAGGTTTGAAGCGCGGCGCCGGGGGTGGCCACGCGCAGTTGCAGGGTCAGCAGCGCACCGCCTTCCGGGTGGTTGGCCAGCACCAGCTCACCGCCCAGCGCGTTGATCAGCGTATCGCAGATCGCCAGGCCCAGGCCCAGGCCCTGGGTGCGGGTCTTGGTGGTGAAGAACGGCTCGCGTGCGCGCAGCAGGGCCTGGCTGCTGAAGCCCGGGCCGTTGTCGCGAATGGTCAGGTAGACGCTGCCTTCGCGGCGTTCGGCACTTAGCCAGAGCTTGCGCGGGTTGGCCTTTTCGGTCAGTGCGTCGAGGGCGTTGGCCAGCAGGTTGCCCAGTACCTGGCGCAGGCGGGTTTCGCCGGCCTGCACCCACAGGGTGGCCTCGGGCAGGTCGCGCACCAGTTCCACCGCCATCGCCCGCCGCCGCTTGGCCAGCAGGGCCAGGGCGTCGTCCAGTGCCGGCTGCAGCGCCACGCTTTCCGGCGCATGCCGGTCACGCCGGGCGAAGGCGCGCAGGTGGGCGATGATCGAGGCCATGCGCCCGGTCAGTTCGCTGATCAGCTTGAGGTTGCTGCGCGCATCGTCGGTGCGCTGGTGGTCGAGCAGGATCTCGGCGTTCTCGGCGTAGCTGCGGATCGCCGCCAGCGGCTGGTTGAGCTCATGGCTGATGCTTGCCGACATGGTGCCCAGCACCGACAGCTTGCCGGCCTGCACCAGCTCGTCCTGGGCGCGCACCAGTTCCTGCTGGGCCTGCTCGCGCTCAAGCACTTCGGTCTTGAGGCGGCTGTTGAGGCCTTCGAGGGCGGCGGTGCGTTCGGCCACGCGCAGCTCCAGCTCCTGGCGGGCGCGGGCCTCGAAGTCGAGGCGGTCCATGTAGTTGCGCCGGCGCTGCATCACCAGCCCGAGCAGCAGCATCACCACCAGCAGGGTGGCGGCGCCGATGAACAGCACCGTGCTCACCGAGCGGTCGACCAGGGTGCGCGGGGCCAGGATGCTGACCTGCCAGCCGGTCTCGGGGATGGCCTGGGTCTGGGTCAGCCAGGCATCGGGGTTGAGCCTGAGGGGCTTGGGCGTGGTGGTGGGGTAGGGCTGGATCGCCACGATCGCGTCGCGCTCGGCCTCGCTGAGCGGGCGCGTGGCGCGAAAGCGCCAGTCGGGGCGCGAGGTGAGGATCACCACGCCGTTGTGGTCGGTCACCAGCAGTTGCTCGGGGGTCTTGCCCCACAGGGTTTCGGTGTGGTCCAGGTCGATCTTGGCTACCAGTACGCCGATCACCTGGTCGCCGTCACGCACTGCTGCGGCGAAGAAGTAGCCGCGCTTGGCCGAGGTGGTGCCCTGGCCGAAGAAACGCCCCAGCCGGCCCTGCATGGCTTCGCTGAAGTAGGGGCGGAACGAGAAGTTGCGCCCGGCAAAGTTGTCGTGCTTGTTCCAGTTGGAGGCCGCCAGGGTGTTGCCGTTGACGTCCATCAGGTACATCACCTCGGCGCCGGTCTGCGCGCAGATGTCGTCGAGCAGGCGGTTGGCGTTGGTCAGGGTCTCGAGGCGTATCGGGTCGGCCAGCACCGCACGCAATGCCGGCAGGTCACCGAGGATCTGCGGCAGGGTCTCGTAGCGGTGCAGGGTGCCCAGCAGGTTGGCCACGTACAGGTCCAGGGTCTGGCGGTTCTGGCTGGCCAGTTCCTCCTGGTAGTAGTGCTCGGCCAGACGTTGCAGCGGCCACAGCAGCGGCGCCAGGCACAGCGCCAGGAGGGCCAGGCTGCGCCAGCGCGGACGGCGGGGGAGGGTCGGGGTCATGGTCATCGCAAACCGGGCTTTGGTGGGGGGCCGCGTTGCAGCCCATCGCGGGTCAAGCCCGCTCCCACAAGGCCACTGATTATCCCGTGGGAGCGGGCTTGACCCGCGATGGGGTCGCAAAGGGCGCAGAAACGTTGGCCGCATTATGCGCTACTTCAGGCACTCGATCAGCGCTTGACGCCAGTCTGGCTGCTCCACCTGCCACTGCTGGCGCAGGCGGCTGCAGTTCAGGCGCGAGTTCAGTGGGCGCTGCGCCGGGGTCGGGTATTCGCTGGACGGGATCGGCAGCAGCTGCGCGCAGGGCCTGCCCTGAGCCTTCAGATGCTCGCCGATGGCCTGGGCGAAACCGAACCAGGAGGTCTGGCCCTGCGCGGTCATGTGGTAGGTGCCCCACGCACCCGCCTGCCCGGCCTGCCAGCGCTGGATCAACGCCAGGGTGCTGGCGGCCAGGCTACCGGCCCAGGTCGGTGCACCGATCTGGTCGGCGACCACGCGCAGCTGCGGTTTTTCCTGCAGCAGACGCTGCATGGTCAGCAGAAAATTGCGCCCGTGCAACGAGTACACCCAGCTGGTGCGCAGTGTCAGGTGCGCGCCGCCCACGGCATGGATGGCCTGCTCGCCAGCCAGCTTGCTGCGTCCGTACACGCTCAGGGGGTTGGGCGCGTCGTCTTCGGTGTAGGGCGTGGCCTTGCTGCCGTCGAACACGTAGTCGGTGGAGTAGTGCAGCAGCGGTACGCCCAGCCGTGCGGCCTCCTCGGCAAGTACGCCGGGTGCAGTGGCGTTGATGGCGAAGGCCAGCGCAGGTTCGTTTTCGGCCTGGTCGACGGCGGTATAGGCGGCGGCGTTCACCAGCAGGTCGGGGCTCAGCTCGCGTACTACCTGGCGGATGCGTTCGGGCTCGGCCAGGTCGAGCTGTTCGCGGCCCAGTACATGCACCTGGCCCAACCCGGCCAGGCGCTGCTGCAGGGCCTGGGCGAGCTGGCCATTGCGCCCGGTGATGAGGATTTTCATGGGAACAGGTCGGCGTCCTTGAGCAACTGGCCGACCTGATCCTTGGCCGACAGCTGCGGCGGTGCGTCCAGTTGCCAGTCGATGGCCAGCTGCGGGTCGTCCCAGCGAATGCAGCGCTCGGCGCTCGGGTTGTAGTAGTCGGTGGTCTTGTACAGGAACTCGGCGCTGTCGCTGAGCACCCGGAAACCGTGGGCAAACCCCTGGGGGATCCACACCTGCCGGTGGTTGGCGGCCGACAGGTGTACCGCCACCCATTGCCCGAAGGTCGGCGAGCTGCGGCGGATATCCACCGCCACGTCCAGCACCTCGCCCTGGGTCACGCGCACCAGCTTGCCCTGGGGGTTGTGCACCTGATAGTGCAGGCCGCGCAGCACGCCGCGCAGCGAGCGCGAATGATTGTCCTGCACGAACTGTGCATCGATGCCGGTTGCGGCCCTGAAGGCCTGGGCGTTGAAGCTCTCGTAGAAGAACCCGCGGTCATCGCCGAACACCCTGGGTTCGAGGATCAGCACGTCCGGTAGCGCGGTGGCGATCACTTCCATTGCTGGTCTCCGGTCAGGCCGTACAGGTACTGGCCGTAGCCGGTCTTGCCGAAGGCCTTGGCCCGCTCCAGCAGACGCTCCTGGCAGATCCAGCCCTGCTGGAAGGCGATCTCTTCAAGGCAGGCGACCTTCAGGCCCTGGCGATGCTCGATGGTCTGCACGTACTGCGAGGCCTCCAGCAGGCTGTCGTGGGTGCCGGTGTCGAGCCAGGCGAAGCCACGCCCGAAGCGCTCCACGCGCAGGTCGCCACGGCGCAGGTAGGCATTGTTGACATCGGTGATCTCAAGCTCCCCACGCGGCGAAGGCTTGATGTCGCGGGCGATGCGCACCACGTCGTTGTCGTAGAAGTACAGGCCGGTGACCGCGTAGCTGGACCTGGGCTGCGCGGGCTTTTCTTCGATCGACAGGGCGTTGCCTGCCGCGTCGAACTCGATCACGCCGAAACGCTCCGGGTCCTTGACCCAGTAGCCGAACACCGTTGCGCCGCTGGAGTGGGCGGCGGCGCGCAGCAGTTGCTCGGTGAAACGCTGGCCGTGGAACACGTTGTCGCCCAGGATCAGGCACACCGAGTCGTCACCGATGAACGATTCGCCGATCAGGAACGCCTGGGCCAGGCCGTCGGGCGAGGGCTGCTCTGCATACTCGAAGTGCACCCCGAACTGGCTGCCGTCGCCCAGCAGCTGACGAAAGTGTGGCAGGTCGTGAGGGGTGGAGATGATCAGGATCTCGCGGATGCCGGCCAGCATCAGCACCGAGATCGGGTAGTAGATCATCGGCTTGTCGTATACCGGCAGCAGCTGTTTGGAAATGCCCAGGGTGATGGGGTGCAGGCGCGTGCCGGAGCCGCCTGCCAGTACGATGCCTTTGGTCATGCAATCAGGTCCTTGAAATCGCTGTTGCCCAGGCGCTGGCCCTGGTAGCTGCCGTCCTGCACATGGCGGCACCATTCCAGGTTATCCAGATACCACTGCACGGTCTTGCGCAGGCCGGTGGCGAAGGTTTCTTCAGGGCGCCAGCCCAGCTCGCGCTCGATCTTGCCGGCGTCGATGGCGTAGCGCAGGTCGTGGCCGGGGCGGTCCTGCACGAAGGTGATCAGGTCGGCATAGCGCGCCACGCCCGCCGGGTGTGCGGGGGCCAGCTCTTCAAGCAGTGCGCAGATGGCGTGCACCACCTCGAGGTTGGTCTGCTCGTTGTGCCCGCCGATGTTGTAGGTCTGGCCCACCTCACCTGCGGTGACCACCTTGAGCAGGGCGCGGGCATGGTCCTCGACGAACAGCCAGTCGCGCACCTGCTGGCCGTTGCCGTACACCGGCAGCGGCTTGCCCGCCAGGGCGTTGAGGATCACCAGCGGGATGAGTTTTTCCGGGAAGTGGTACGGCCCGTAGTTGTTCGAGCAGTTGGTCAGCAGCACCGGCAGCCCGTAGGTGCGCTGCCAGGCGCGCACCAGGTGGTCGGACGCGGCCTTGCTCGCCGAGTAGGGCGAACTGGGTGCGTAGGGGGTGGTTTCGGTGAACAGGTCGTCGACCCCATGCAGGTCGCCATACACCTCGTCGGTGGACACGTGATGGAAGCGAAACGCCTCGCGCTCGGCGGCCGGCAGCGTGCCCCAATAGGCGCGGGTGGCTTCGAGCAGGCTGTAGGTGCCGACGATGTTGGTCTGGATGAACGCCGCTGGCCCGTCGATGGAGCGGTCGACATGCGACTCGGCTGCCAGGTGCATGATCGCCTGGGGCCGGAAGCGCTCCAGCACCGCGCTCACCGTGGCCTGGTCGACGATATCGGCCTGCACGAACTCGTAGCGGGTGTTGCTGGCGATGCTGTGCAGCGACTCCAGGTTGCCGGCGTAGGTCAGCTTGTCCAGGTTGAGCACGTGGTGGTCGGTGTGCTCGATCAGGTGGCGGACCAGCGCCGAACCGATGAAGCCGGCACCGCCGGTGATGAGTATGCGCATGTCGAATGGCCTTTGGTGCAGCGGGTGGTGTTCAGGTGGCTCGTAGCTTGTCGCCAGGCGCCGGCCGGTGCAAGGGCAACGCAGCGCTGGCCGACGTCAGGCTATCGGCCGAATGCCCGCGTAGTTAATAGTGGCTGATCCTGCCGCCGATCTGCGCGCCGAGGGGCAGGTTGTCGGAAAAGTACGCGGTGAACCCGGCGTCGCTCATCGCCTGCTGCATGCGCGGGATGTCGTAGGCCACACGGTGCAGGGTGAACTGGCCGGCGTGCCAGGTGGCGAAGGCCGCACGCGGGTCGCCGTCGCGTGGCTGGCCGACCGAGCCGGGGTTGCAGTAGACCTTGCCGCGGCCCTGCCAGAGCATCTGCACATGGGTGTGGCCCGAGGCGAAGTGCGTGCCGGGCAGCGCCTCGAAATACGCCTGCGAGGGGCGCAGGTACTCTTCGATGGGGTCGTTCCAGCCGCCGTGCACCAGCTCGATGCCGTGTTGCCGGCCGCGTGCGGGCAATGCCGCGAGCCATGCCGCGTTGGCGGCCGTGAGGATGCCCTTCTGGTAGTCCAGGCAGGCGTTGGCACTGTTGGAGCGTGGGCAGGGCGTGTTGCTCGACAGGTACCAGTCGTGGTTGCCCATCAGGCTGAAGATGCCGCGTTCGCGCAGCGCGTCGCAGCACTCGTTGATCTGGCAGTAGTACCCGGCCGTGTCGCCCAGGCAGATGATCTGCGACACGCCCAGGCGCTCCAGCTCGTCGAGCACCGCCGAGAGTGCGACGAAGTTGCCGTGGATATCAGAAATGATCCCGATCATGGACCACGAGCTCCTCGATGTAGCGCACCGCGAACCCCGGTCGGATCTCGGGGGTGGGGGGCGCCTTGCGGTTCAGGAAGAAGTCCAGGCACATGGCCGCCTCGTTGTAGCCGAAGGCCCGGCGCATGGAGCTGGTGGAGGAGATACGCGGGTTGATCTCCAGCAGTTTCCAGCTGCCGTCGGCATCGCGGCGAAACTGCAGGTTGGTCGGGCCCACGGGCCTGAAGTGTGCACACAGGCGCGCCACCACTTCATCCAGCGAAGCCTCCTGGCGCACCCAGGCCTTGGCGGTGGAACCGTCGGCGGCCAGCTTGCGCTGCAGGGTGATCGACCCGAAGCTGCCGCCTTCGCCATCGCCGAACACCGCCACGGTGAACTCCTGCTCGGCGCTGCCGATGATCGGTTGGGCCATCAGCACCTCGCCCAGCAGGTGCGCATGGGGTTCGAAGTCGCTGGCGCTTTGTACCCACACCAGGCCCTTGGAGGCATAACTGCGACGTGGCTTGAGCAGGAAGGGCAGGCCCAGGGTCCGGACCAGCTCGGCGAAACTGCCCGACAGGTAGCTGGGGATTCGCGCCGGCTCGTCGGCGGCGGCCAGCGCCTGGTCCATCGCCCACTTGTCGCGGGACAGATCGATCAGCGCTCGGCTGTTGAGCACCACGCCACAGCCCAGTTGCGCCACCTGTTCACGGTGGTCCGAGAACCAGTGCAGGTCCTGCTCGATGCCAGGTATCACCAGGTCGACCGCGTGCTGCCTGACCACCCGTTCGAGCCACGCCGGGTAGTCGGCGCTGGCGGTCAGGGGCGCCTGCGCGAAGGCGTCGCACCAGGCCCTGCCGGCAGCATCGTCGTAGATATCGGTGCCTACCAGCACCACGGCCGGGTCGCTGGCACGCAACGACTTGAGCAGGCCGTAGCCCATGATGGCGCCCACGCCGGTAACCATGACCGTGCTCATGCCGTGCGCTCCCGATGCTGTCGGATCATTTCGAAACCCTGGTGGATATTCACCTGCGGCATGAAGTCGATGGCGGCGTGCAACGCCGGGTCGAGCAGCTGCGCTGGCAGGTCGGGCACATCCGGCTTGTCGCGCAGAAAGCGCACCTGGCCCTGCTGGCCGAAGGCGGACAACGCGGCCTGGGCGATTTCGCTCAGTGCAGGGCTGTCGGGGTGGACACAGTTGAACAGCCCGGTGGTCGTGGTGGCGGCCACACGGGTGCAGATCTGCACCAGGTCGTCCAGGTGCAGGTAGTTGCGCCGCGCGTCGTTGTTGCCGAACAGGCTGATGTCGTTGCCGGCCTGGGCCTGGTCGGCGAAGGCATACAGCAGCGGCTGATGGGTGCGGCAGGCACCGGCGGCGTCATACACCTGGCTGGGGCGCAGGATGGTCAGGGCGATGCCGTGCGCGCTGCAGAACAGGCTGGCGAGCTCCTCGGAGTGGCGTTTGGACAGCGAGTAGATGCTGTAGTGAGGGTCGCCCGGGACGTGGCTGGCAAACACCGACGAAATCAGTATCAGGTGCCTGGCCTCGCTGCGTTGTGCCAGTTGGCAGGCGGCCAGCGTGCCGACCGCGTTGACCTGCTCGGCGCGGATCAGGTCGTCGATGCCGGGGCCGCCAAAGTCGGCGGCGGCCAGTACCACCACGTCGAACGGCGGCACGCTGGCGGGTACGCGGTCGGGCTGGCTCAGGTCGAAGAACACGTCGGCATCACGCCGCCCTGCGGTCTGCACCGGGCCCAGTTGCGCCAGGCCGTGGGCGATGGCCTGGCCGATCACGGAGGTGCTGCCGATGACCAGGCTGCCGAGAGGTGGACGTGGGGTGGAAATGTCGCGAGTCATCGTGGGGCATACCTCATGTAGTGCGCGGCGCGGGGCCCGCAGTTGAACAGCAGGTCGAGAATGCTGACCGCGTGACTGAATTCGCCCCATTGCTGTGGATAGGTCGGATAGCCGTCATAGTCGAACCAGCTGAGCTCGATGGCGCTGTCGGCGAACTGTTGTTCATCAAGGTAGTCCCTGGCTGCCGGCCCGGACACATAGTGCGTGGCTCCGGCCTGCTGGCACAGATCGACCAGACGTTCGGTCTTGCCTTCGCCCAGGGTGTAGTCCCACGAGCGGGTGATGCGCGTGGTGATGCCCAGGTAGTCGCACACGGCCTGTATCAGCAGCACGTTGAGCTCGCTCAGGTTGCGGTGCTGGCAGTCCAGGTACAGCGGTTGCAGCCATGCGGCCACTTCGTGCCAGCAAGGCGCCTTGGCGTAGTTGGCCACCAGGCTCTTCCAGTGCTTGGCCTGCCAGTTGCCCGGGGCCAGCTCGACGTCGCGGATGCGCCGGTTGATGTTCTGCCCGGTCGGGATGGTCAGCCACTCCAGGCCGTTGGGGGTCTTGATGCGGTTGCGGTTGCGCCAGTCGTTCTTGGTGTACTGCATGTCGTCGTAGACGATGAACTCGTCCACGGCCGCAATCAGGTCGAAGTACCCCTTCCAGGGAATGTAGTTGGATTGGAGGATGGCAACCTGCTTCAAGCGTCTGTCCCGGGGTTGGAGGGCGAAATCGACGGCGGGTCAGAATACGTTCAATTCTTTCTCTTCGTCACTCCCCTTGCTTATCGGCAGCAGCGGTGGCGATATAAGCGACAAAAAAAATCGAGGCCTTCTCCATGTCGCTGAACACCCTCATTCACCGCGCCAGCCTGCCATGCCCCGATCTCGACCCGGCCCAGGCGGCGCAGCTGCTGCAGGCGCATTACGGGCTGCAAGGCACGCTGCAGCCGCTGGGCAGCCAGCAGGACCTGAACTTTCGCGTCGATACGCCCCACGGGCGCTTCGTGCTCAAGGTCTGCCATGGCGACTATGCGCAGCAGGAGCTTGAAGCCCAGCATGCGGCGCTGGAGCACCTGCATCGTCAGGGTGTGCCGGTACCGGCCGTTCGTCGTGCCAACGGTGGCGAGCCGTTGCTGGCACTGACGATCGACGGCCAGCCGGTGCGCGCCCGGGTGCTCACCTACATCGAGGGCCAGACCCTGACCCGCCTGCCGTACATGGCGCCGCGCCTGATGCACGCGCTGGGGGCGCTGTGTGCACGGGTCGACCTGGCGCTGGCGGACTTCACCCACCCCGGGCTGGAGCGCACCCTGCAATGGGACCCGCGCCATGCCCAGGCGGTGATCGCCCACCTGCTCCCGGTGCTGGCCGACGGGCCGCGCAAGGTGCGGGTGCAGGCCATTGCCGAGCAGGCCCGCGTGGCGCTAGAGCCGCTTCTGGCGCAGCTGCCGATGCAGGCGGTGCACCTGGACATTACCGATGACAACGCCGTGTGGCAGCGCGATGGCGCACGCGAGTGGCAGTTGCAGGGGGTGATCGATTTCGGCGACCTGCTGCACACCTGGCGCATCGCCGACCTGTCGGTGACCTGCGCGGCGCTGCTGCATCATGTCGACGGCGACCCGCTGCGCATCCTGCCGGCCATCGCTGCGTACCATGCGCTCAACCCGCTGCACGAGGCCGAGCTGCGAGCGCTATGGCCGATGATCGTGGCGCGCGCGGCGGTGCTGGTGCTCAGTGGCGAGCAGCAGGTGGGCGTCGACCCCGGCAACACCTACAGCCGCGACAACCTGGCCCATGAGTGGCAGATCTTCGAGGTGGCAGCCGGTGTGCCGTTTGCATTGATGGAGGCGGCGATCATGCAACTAGCCGGCCTTGCGCCCGCGCCGCTGCCGGCCACGGGCATGCTGCTGCCGGGGTTGCGCGACCAGGCTGTGGCGCGGGTCGATCTTGGCGTGCTGAGCGAGCACTTCAGCACCGGCAACTGGCAGCAGCCCGGCATCGACCAGCACCTGCTGCGTACCCATGCGGCCCCGGCCAGCACGTTGTATGCCCAGTACCGCCTGTCGCAGACTCATATCGACAACCCGCTGGAACCGCACACCTGTGCGCTGCACGTGGAGTTGCACCTGCCCGTGGACAGTGCGCTGGTGGCGCCGTTTGCCGGCACCTGGCGCCACGGCGAGCAGGGCTGGGCGTGCCTTGAAGGTGACGCCTCCAGCCTGTGGCTGCGCGGGGTGGTGCAAAGCCCCGCATCGGGCGCGGTCATCGCCCAGGGCGAGCCGCTGGGGCACGCCACCGAGCTCGAGGTGCAGCTCTGCCGCGTGGCCGGCCTGCAACCGCCGAACTTCGTCGCGCCTTCGCGCGCGCTGGCGTGGCAGGTGCTGTGCCCTTCGCCGGCTGCGCTGCTGGGCTTTGACTGCGACGCCGCGCCACTGCCCGACCCGCATGCCCTGCTGGCGCGTCGCGACGCCAGCTTCGCGCGCTCGCAGAAGCACTACTACCAGCAGCCGCCACATATCGAGCGCGGCTGGCGCAACTACCTGATCGACATGCAGGGGCGCTCGTACCTGGACATGCTCAACAACGTCGCGGTGCTGGGCCATGGGCACCCGCGCATGGTGAGCGAGTCGGCGCGCCAGTGGTCGCTGCTCAACACCAACTCGCGCTTTCACTATGCGGCCATCGCCGAGTTTTCCGAGCGCCTGCTGGCGCTGACGCCGCCGGGGATGGACCGGGTTTTCCTGGTAAACAGCGGCACCGAGGCCAACGACCTGGCGATCCGCCTGGCGTGGGCGGCCAGCGGCGGGCGCGACATGCTCAGCGTGCTGGAGGCGTACCACGGCTGGTCGGTGGCCACCGATGCCATCTCGACCTCCATCGCCGACAACCCGCAGGCATTGAGCACCCGGCCCGACTGGGTGCACCCGGTGACCGCACCGAACACCTACCGCGGCAAGTACCGTGGGCAGGACACCACCGCCGACTATGTGCGCGATGTCGACGAACGCCTGGCCGAGATCGGTGAGCGTCAGCTGGCGGGGTTCATCTGCGAGCCGGTGTACGGCAATGCCGGCGGCATTCCGTTGCCGGCGGGGTATCTGCAGCAGGTGTATGCCAGGGTGCGCGCGCGGGGCGGGGTATGCATCGCCGACGAGGTGCAGGTGGGCTACGGGCGGCTGGGCGAGTACTTCTGGGGCTTCGAGCAGCAGGGTGTGGTGCCGGACATCATCACCATGGCCAAGGGCATGGGCAACGGCCAGCCGCTGGGCGCGGTGATCACCCGGCGCGAGATCGCCGAGGCGCTGGAGGCCGAGGGTTACTTCTTCTCGTCGGCCGGTGGCAGCCCGGTGAGTTGCCGTATCGGCATGGCAGTGCTGGACGTGATGGAGGAGGAGGGCCTGTGGGACAACGCGCGCGAGGTGGGTGGGTACTTCAAGGCGCGTCTGCAGGCGCTTGTCGATAAGTATCCGCTGGCGGGTGCGGTGCATGGGTCGGGGTTCTACCTGGGCCTGGAGCTGGTGCGCAATGCCGCCAGCCTGGAACCGGCCACCGAAGAGACGGCGGCGCTGTGCGAGCGTCTGCGCGAGCTGGGCATCTTCATGCAGCCGACCGGTGACTACCTGAACATCCTCAAGATCAAGCCGCCCATGTGCACTACGCGAGCGAGCGTGGATTTCTTTGTGGACAGTGTGGAGCGGGTGTTGATGCAGGGGGTGTAGCGGCGGAGTCGGGAGGGCGCTGTCCTGCATTCGCTGGCTTGCCAGCGAAGCAGTCAACGAACCCTCCCTTGCGCCGATTAATATCGATTAATAATCGGACGAAACTGAGGGTTTTAATTATTTTTGGCTTTTAAAGCCGATATTTATCGGCTATAAAGTGCTCATCGTCTTCCCTTGTACCTTCCCAAGGAGGTTCCCATGAGCCGTACCGTCACCGTCGCCGCCACCCAGATGGCTTGTTCCTGGGACCGCCAGGCAAATCTCGCCACCGCCGAAAAACTGGTGCGCGAAGCCGCCGCCAAGGGCGCGCAGATCATCCTGATCCAGGAACTGTTCGAAACCCCGTACTTCTGCCAGAAGCCCAACGCCGACTACCTGCAACTGGCTACGCCCACCGAAACCAACGCCGCCATCGCGCACTTCCAGACGCTCGCCAGGGAGCTGCAGGTGGTGCTGCCCATCAGCTACTACGAGCTGGCCGGCCGCGCCCGCTTCAACAGCATCGCGATCATCGACGCCGACGGCAGCAACCTGGGCGTGTACCGCAAGAGCCACATCCCCGACGGCCCCGGCTACCACGAGAAGTACTACTTCAACCCCGGCGACACCGGCTTCAAGGTGTGGCAGACCCGCTACGCCAAGATCGGCGTGGGCATCTGCTGGGACCAGTGGTTCCCCGAGTGCGCCCGCAGCATGGCGCTGCTGGGCGCGGAGATTTTGTTCTACCCCACTGCCATCGGCAGCGAACCGCACGATGCCAATATTCTCTCCCGCGAGCACTGGCAGCGTGTGCAGCAGGGGCACGCCGGCGCCAACCTGATGCCGCTGGTGGCCAGCAACCGCATCGGCCGCGAAGAACAGGACGGCTACGCCATCACCTTCTACGGCTCGTCGTTCATCGCCAACCAGTTCGGCGAAAAGGTCGAGGAACTGGACCAGACCGAAGAGGGCGTGCTGGTGCACAGCTTCGACCTGGACAAACTGGAACACGTGCGCAGCGCCTGGGGCACCTTCCGTGACCGCCGTCCGAACCTGTATGGTGCGATCAAAACCCTCGACGGTTCACTGGAATCCTGACCATGAAGACCCTGAACACTACCCCGCGCGCCGACGGCTTCCACATGCCTGCCGAGTGGGCACCGCAAACCCAGGTATGGATGCTGTGGCCCGAGCGCCCGGACAACTGGCGCCTGGGCGGCAAGCCGGCCCAGGCCGCCCACGTGGCGGTGGCCAAGGCCATCGCGCGTTTCGAGCCGGTCACCGTGGGTGTGTCGGCCGGCCAGTACGAAAACGCCAGTGCGCAACTGGACATGCCCAACATCCGTGTGGTGGAAATCAGCAACGACGACGCCTGGGTGCGTGACACCGGCCCGACCTTCGTGATCAACGACAGCGGCGAAGTGCGCGGCGTGCACTGGGGCTTCAACAGCTGGGGCGGCTTCGAGGGCGGCCTGTACGCACCGTGGAACCGCGACGAACAGGTGGCGGCCAAGGTGCTGGAAATGGAGCGCTGCCAGCGTTACCGCACCGAGGGCTTCGTGCTCGAAGGCGGCTCGATTCACGTGGATGGGGAAGGCACCCTGATCACCACCGAGGAGTGCCTGCTCAACCACAACCGCAACCCGCACCTGAATCGCGAGCAGATCGAGGCGATCCTGCGCGATCAACTGGCGGTGGACACCATCGTGTGGCTGCCCGAGGGCCTGTACAACGACGAAACCGACGGGCATGTGGACAACTTCTGTTGTTACGTTCGCCCGGGCGAAGTGTTACTGGCCTGGACCGATGATTCGCAAGACCCCAACTACGCACGCTGCCGCGCCGCCCTGGCGGTGCTGCAAAGCCAGCGCGATGCCAGGGGCCGTGAATTCGTGGTGCACAAGATGCCGATCCCGGGCCCGTTGTACGCTACCGAAGAGGAGTGCGCCGGGGTCGATCTGGTGGCCGGCAGCCAGGAGCGCAACCCGTCGGTACGCCTGGCCGGTTCCTACGTGAACTTCCTGATCGTCAACGGCGGGATCATCGCGCCGAGCTTCGACGACCCCACCGATGCCGAGGCCAGAGCGGTCCTGGCGCGTCTGTTCCCCGATCACGAAGTGGTCATGGTGCCGGGCCGCGAGCTGTTGCTGGGCGGCGGCAACATCCATTGCCTGACCCAGCAGCAACCCGCCCCTGCCAAGCGCTGAGAGCGGCCTGGCAAATCAAGCCCGTCATCGACGGGCTTTTTTTTGCCTGCGCGATGGCCGGCGACGCAACTGGCACACCTCTTGTATTCGTTTTGCCTTGTATTTCAAGCAAGTACGACGGCGCAGTTCTGTCACAAAGTTTGATTAAGGTAGCCGCTCACACTTCTGGGGAGTACGTGTGGAAATGAATGCGACAAGTGAACCGGTTTCGCACCCGTCGGTGGTGAACCTCGAGGCGCTTGAGGCAGTGGCGCAGTGGTTGAAACACCATGGAACCCTCCGGGTCAGGAAGACCGATCCACGACGTGCACTGGTGGAACGTTATCCACAGGGGTTGATCACCGAGGCAGAGCTCGATGCGCTGCTGGGGGTGTGCTACCGCTGAAACACAAAAGGCCATGTTGGGCCCTTCGCCGGCAAGGCCGGCTCCTACAGGCCACTTGCACCCTGTAGGAGCCGGCCTTGCCGGCGAAGCACTTAGAAGTTGTAGGTACCCGTCACCACCAGGCTGCGCGGATCACCGAACTGGATCTGCCCGGCACTGGTCGCCGAACTGTAGTAGGTCTTGTCGGCAATGTTGCTCAGCGCCGCGCGCACATCCCAATCCTGCGTGCGCCAGCCGACCAGCGCGTCCCAGCTGCCATACCCCGGCAGCACGATGGTGTTCCTGGTATCGGCATAACGCTGCCCCACCAGTGTCACACCCGTTTCGGCGTACCAGCCCATTTCCGGTTTCCAGGTGACGAACAGGCTGGCGTTGCGCCGCGCCACGTCGTTGATGCGGTTGCCGGCATTGCCTTCGGTGTCCTCGACGATGGTGGCGTCCTGCAGGCCGATGCCCCCGCGCACATACCAGTTGCCTCCCAGCTTGCCGGTGGCGGTCAGTTCGACCCCGCGCGAGCGCTGCAGGCCGGTGAGGATGTAGCGGTCGGCGTTGTCCGGGTCGCGGCTGCGGCGGTCGTACAGCTCCAGCTCGTACACCGCCAGGGTGGTGCTCAGGCGCTCGTCCAGCCACTCGCTCTTGACCCCGATCTCCTTCTGCCGTGTATGTTCAGGCCCGGTTTCGTTGGCGTTGCCCGCCGCCCCCGGGGTGATGCCGATCAGGCCACCGCCCACCGGCGAAAAGGTCTTGCTCCACGAGGCATAGAAAGCGTGGTCCCTGAGCGGCGTCCACACCACGCCCAGGCGCGGGCTGGTGCTGTTGCTCTGCTGCTTTTCGCTCAGGCCGCTGACCTTGCTGGTGGTGTCCACCTCGAACCGGTCATGGCGCAGGCCGACGAGCAGTTGCCACTGATCGTTCAGGCGGACCTGGTCCTGCACATACAGGCCACGGCTGTGCACGTCTGTATGGTTGTTGCTGGACACCGCCAGCACGCCATTGTGTTGCTGGCCGCGGTCCGGGTTGAACAGGTCGACGCCCGGCACGCCCTTGCCGCTGCGCAGCAGCGAGTGACGGCGCTGCTCGCCCAGTTCGAGCCCCGTGAGCAGGGTGTGCTCCAGGCCGAAGGTCGACACGTTGCCTTCGATTTCCACGGTGTTGAACAGGTTGCGCGTGTTCAGGTCCTGCTGCCAGCGCTGGCGCCCGACCAGGCCGGTGCTGGCGTTGTAGCCGGTGAGGTAGGTGTTGTCGAAGTCGCTGTCGAGCTGGAACAGGCCCAGGGTATGGCGCAGTTGCCAGGCATCGTTGAGCTGGTAGTTCAGGCGCGAGCGCAGCGACTGCGCGGTGTCGTCGATGTAGTCGCGCTGCGGGTCGCCATAGGTGGTGCTGCGGCTGACATCCACCGGGCGACCGGTGCGCGGATCGCCGGGGATACCGCGGTCGGGCGTGCGGTTGTAGCGGCTGTATTCGTACTGCACCAGCCAGTTCAGGTCCGGGCTGAGCTGCCAGCTCATCGAAGGCGCGAACAGCTGGCGGCTGCCGTCGATGCCGTGGCGGAAGCTGTTGTTGTCTCGGTTGCCCATGTTCAGGCGCAGGCTGAGGGTGTCGCTGGGGTCGGCACTGAGGTCGGCATACAGGCTGCGCAGGTCGTCGCTGCCGCCCTGGGCCTCGATGCTGGAGCGTCGGCCGGCTTCGGGCGCCTTGCTCACGCGGTTGATGATACCGCCCTGGCTGCCGCGGCCGTACAGCACCGCCGCCGGCCCCTTGAGCACCTCGATCCGTTCGATGTTGTACAGGTCGCGCACGTACTGACTGTCGTCGCGGATGCCGTCCAGGTAGAAGTCGTTGCTGGCGTCGAAGCCTCGGATGCGCAGGCTGTCGAAGCGGGTGTCGGCGCTGTTGCTGACGTTGGGGATGCCGCTCAGGGCCTTGCCCAGGTCATGGATGCCGTAGTCGTGCACGCTGGCGGTCTTGATCGAATCGATGGCCTGGGGCACGTAGCGCGCCGGGGTGGAGGTGCGGGTGGCGGTGGTCACTTCCTTGACCCGAGGGTCATCCCGGTCGCTGTCGGCGGTTACCGACAGCTCGGGCAACGTGGTGCTGGCAGCACACGCCAGGCTGGAGCTGAACAGGGCGCAAAGCCCCAGAGACACAGGGGAAAGACGGCAAGGGACAGGCGTGGCACGCATCGACAAAATTACTTGGTGATGAAAAGGGTGCGAATGGTAATGCTTTGCATTCCCAAATGTTAGCGCTATTTACGCACCTTTGTGGTGCGGTCGTATCCAGGTATTTCCACCGGGGCGCAACCGATTGCGGGCTGCCTTGTCTGCGCCGCTGAAGACGGCGTAATGGCCATATGACTTGTCGTTTTCACGAATTTTTGACATGGCCTTGTACGCACGGCTAGGATCGGACCCAACGCCTGTAGGCCCATCGGCCAAGAGTCCCAAGAAAAGGCCCGCTGCACCCTTGTTGCAGGCGGGCTTTTTATTTGCAGACCCGTGAGCGTCAACCCACGCAGGGGGCGTGGTTCCTGGCGTTGGTCGCAGAGCGTAAAACACTCCGAAATAAGGAAAATAACATGTTGAAAACACGGATCAGTCTGATCGCGCTGGGGCTTATGGCGGCGACTCAGGCAATGGCCAACGACCAGGCCGCGTCGAACGGTTTCCAGGAAGACAGCAAGGCCAGCGTTCTGCTGCGCAACGCGTTCATCAATCGTGACAAGAAGCATGGCAGCAGTGACCAGTCCGAGTGGGGCCAGGCCTTCATCGGCAAGTTCTCGTCGGGCTTCACCCAGGGCACCGTGGGCGTGGGCGTCGATGCCTTCGGCCTGTACGCCATCCGTCTGGACGGCGGCAAGGGTCGTAACGGCGGCGCCGGTATCGACTTCTTCAAGCCAAGCGATACCGAACCGAGCAACTCCCCGCACAACCTGGCGCGTGCCGGTGCTGCGATCAAGTTCCGCGTCTCCAATACCGTACTGGCATACGGCGACCAGATGCCGACCCTGCCAGTGCTGAACTATGACGACGGCCGCCTGCTGCCAGAGAGCTTCACTGGCACATCGATCACCTCCAAGGAGATCAAGGGCCTGGAACTGAACGCCGGTCGCTACACCCAGGAAGCGCGCAAGAGCGCCGAAGGTCGCGATAGCGGTGGTCTGAAGTCGATCAACGTGTTCGGCGGCAAGTACCAGTTCACCGAGAATTTCACCGGTGCGCTGTACACCTCCGACGTCGAAGACGTACTGAAGAAGCACTACCTGGGCCTGAACTACGTCCACGCCATCTCCGACGACCAGTCGCTGACCCTGGATTTCAACGGCTACAAGTCGGACATCGACAAGAAGTACGTCAACCGTGCAGGCCTGACCGGTGACCGCAACACCATCTGGAGCCTGGCGGCCACCTACGCCTTCGGCCCGCACTCGATCACCCTGGCGCACCAGCGCAACACCGGCGACACCGGCTACCAGTACGGCTGGTACCAGAACCGCCGCGGCGTGGGTGACGGTGGTTCGACCATCTTCCTGGCCAACTCCTACTGGTCCGACTTCAACGCCGAAGACGAGCGTTCGTGGCAGATCGGCTACGGCCTGGACTTCAGCGCCTTCGGCGTACCGGGTCTGACCTACAACTTTGCATACGTAGCGGGTGACAACATCAACACCCACGGCTTCGGCGAAGGCAAAGAGCGCGAAATCTTCAACCAGTTCAAGTACGTGGTTCAGGAAGGCCCTGCCAAGGACCTGTCCGTCAAACTGCGTAGCTCGTTCCTGCGTGGCACCAACAACCTCAACGCTATCGACTACACCGCAGACGGCAACGAAGTCCGCGTATTCGTCGAGTACCCGATCAGCATCCTCTGATCGATTCGACCTTCAAACAACCCCGGCCTAGGCCGGGGTTGTTTGTTTTCGGCGTACCGCATTCGCCGGCGCCACGGGCGCATCCTGCAATTGCGGCGCGAAGCTGTCGCTGCGGGCCATCCGCCACATCCGTGCATAGAATTCGCTGTCGATCGAGCCGCTGAGCAATTCGCCGGGCTTGAGGAACACGTGCAACTGCGAAAACAGCCGGATCTCGCTGGCGCTGACGCGGCGCACCAGGTGCTTGGGCTTGAGTTCGCTGGGGTGCTCGAGACCGGCGGCCGCGAGCATCTCGGCCAGCGCATGCAGGGTGTTGCGATGAAAGCTGAACACCCGTTCGGCCTTGTCGGGCACCACCAGTGCACGCTGGCGCAACGGGTCCTGGGTGGCCACGCCGGTGGGGCATTGGTTGGTGTGGCAGCTTTGCGACTGGATGCAGCCGATGGCGAACATGAAGCCGCGCGCCGAGTTCACCCAGTCGGCGCCCAGGGCCAGCACGCCGGCGATGTCGAACGCGCTGACGATCTTGCCGGCGGCGCCGATGCGCACCTTGTGGCGCAGGTTCAGGCCCACCAGGGTGTTGTGCACGAACATCAGGCCCTCGCGCATGGGCACGCCGATGTTGTCGCTGAATTCGCGTGGCGCAGCGCCGGTGCCCCCTTCCTTGCCGTCGACCACGATGAAGTCGGGCACGATCTGGGTGGCCAGCATGGCCTTGGCGATGCCCATGAACTCCCAGGGGTGGCCCAGGCAGAACTTGAAGCCCACCGGTTTGCCGCCGGACAGCTCGCGCAACTGCGCCACGAACTCGAGCAACCCCACCGGCGTGCTGAAGGCGCTGTGGGCGGCGGGCGAGATGCAGTCTTCGCCGGGCGCCACACCGCGCGTGGCGGCGATCTCGGCGCTCACCTTGTGCCCTGGCAGAATGCCGCCGTGGCCGGGCTTGGCGCCCTGGCTGAGCTTGATCTCGATCATCTTCACCTGCGGGTCGCGGGCCTGTTCGGCGAAGCGCTGCGGGTTGAAGCGGCCGTGGGCGTCGCGGCAGCCGAAATAGCCGCTGCCGATTTCCCAGATCAGGTCGCCGCCATGTTCGCGGTGGTAGGGGCTGATGCTGCCCTCGCCGGTGTCATGGGCAAAACGGCCGAGGCTGGCGCCCTTGTTCAGCGCGCCGATGGCGTTGGCGCTGAGGGCGCCGAAGCTCATGGCCGAAATGTTGAAGATCGATGCCGAGTAAGGCTGGCGGCATTGCGGGCCGCCGATGGCGATGCGAAACGAGGCCGGGTCGGGGGTGTTGACCGGCAGCATCGAATGGCTGATGAACTCGAAGCCCGGGCGGTACACGTCATTGAGCGTGCCGAAGGCTTTCTCGGCGCTTTCGTTCTTGGCCCGTGCGTACACCAGCGAGCGCTGCGCGCGGGAGAAGGGCAGCTTGTCGTCGTCGCCTTCGAGCAGGTACTGGCGGATCTCGGGTCGGATGGTCTCGATCAGGTAGCGCAGGTTGCCCAGGATCGGGTAGTTGCGCCGCACTGCGTGCTGGCGCTGGCGCAGGTCGTTCAGGCCCACCAGCGAGAGCAGCGTGCCGATCAGGGTCAATGGCCAGAGCCAGGCGTGAGTGGCAAGAAACGGCAGGCTGGCCAGGCTGAACGTGAGGCACGCCGCCAGGCAGGCATAACGGCTGGGAAACGAGAGGCGCATGAATCTTCCGCTGATGATGTTTGTCGCGCCTAGGATAGGCAAAGCACCGCGGCGGACAACCCGCGGTTTCGGTAAAACAGTTTTATCCGCGCCGTGCTTGCCAGGCGCCGGGGCTCATGGGCCCGGCTGGTTGATGATCGCCAGGAACGCCTCGGCCGCCCGCGAACGGCCGTGCCGGCGGCTGATGGCATGCAGCGCGATGTGTGCATCGGCATCGCTGAGCGGGCGGTAGCACACGCCCTTGCGTTCCAGCGCGCTGGTGCAGGCCGGCACCACCGCCACGCCCTGGCCGGCGGCGACCAGGGCGATGATGGTGGTGGTCTGCTGGCCGCTGGGGCCGCGGTGCAGCGCCAGGCCAGCGTTGGCGAACAGGGTCTCGATGGCCAGGTTGAGGCCGGTGCCGTGCTGCTCGGGGTAGAGGATCACCGGGCGCTGCTGCAACTGCGCCAGGCTGACCTGCGCCTGGTCACTGAGCGGGTCGCTGACCGGCAGCGCCAGCAGCAGGGGTTCGTGCTCCAGGGTGTCGGTGTGCAGGTTGTGCTCGGCGGGGGGCGGCAGGCGGCTCAGGCCGATGTCCAGGGTGCCGTCGCGCAGCTGCGCCCACTGGTTCATCGACGCCTGTTCGATCAGGTTCAACTGCACCTCGGGGAAGGCCTGGGCGAAGCGCTGGATGGCCTGGGTAAAGCGGTCGCTCAGGGCTACGGAGCTGGCATAGCCCAGGCTCAGGTGGCCGGCCATGCCGCTGGCGAGCCTGGCGGCCATGGTTTCGGCCAGCGCCAGTTGCTCGATCACGTTGCGTGCATAGGGCACGAAGGCCTGGCCCTGCACGGTGAGGCTGACGTTGCGGCTGCTGCGCTCGAACAGGCTGAACCCCAGCTGGGCTTCCAGCGCCGAGATCTGCCGGGTCAGCGCGGGCTGGGCCAGGTGCAGGGCCTGGGCGGCGCGGCCGAAATGCAGGGCCTGGGCCACGGCCAGGAAATAGCGCAGTTTGCGGAGGTCGAGCATGGTGCACCTTGAGGTATCGATCGGTCCGAAATCGGTATTGGCCCGGGGCGAGTGGGGCGCCGTATAAAGGGCGCCACACACTTTAACGAGTTTTGCCATGCAGGCGCCTTCTTCGGCTGCGCGGGTCGCGATGTTGTTGTGCGGCTGCGCGGCGTTCCTCCCCTTGTACGCCACCCAGGGCATCCTCGCGCAACTGGCCCGGCAGTTTGCCGTGGACATTGGCCAGGTGAGCTGGAGCCTGACCATCACCACCCTGATGGTGGCGTTGACTGCGCCCTGGGTCGGCTGGCTGGCGCGGCGCTGGTCCCCGGTGACGCTGATCGTGGTGGCGGCGTTGCTGCTGGCCACCCCGGTGCTGCTGATGGCCACGGTGGGCAGCTTTGCCGAGCTGCTGCTGTGGCGGGCGGTGCAGGGCTTGCTGATACCGGTGATCTTCGCCTGCAGCGTGGCGCTGATTGGTGAGCGATGGCAGGGCGCGAGCGTGACCGAGGTCACCAGCCTGTACGTGACCGGCACCATCCTGGGCGGCTTTGCCGGGCGCTTCGTGGTGGCGTGGGTGACCGAGTACTGGGGCTGGCGCGAAGCGTTCGAGGTGCTGGCGCTGGTGGTGCTGCTGATGGGGCTGGGGATTCGCTGGCTGCTGGTGCTCGAACCGGTGCCGGCGAGCAGGCGCAGGGCCAGTGCGCCACCACGGTTTGGCTGGCCATTGTGGTCGGCGTGTGCGGTGGGGTTCTGCGTGCTGTTTTCACAGGTGGCGTCGTTCACCTATGCGGGGCTGCACCTGAGCCGGGCGCCGTTCGGGCTGGGGGCGGCGGCGCTGGGGTCGATCTATGCGGTGTTTCTGCTGGCGCTGGTGGTCACGCCGATTGCCGGCCGCCTGGCCAGGGCTCGCCCGCCGTTGCACCTGCTGATGGTGGCGGGCGTTGTCGGCGCGGTGGGCATCGGCCTGACGCTTGTGCCCACGCTGTGGGTGATCGTGCTGGGGCTGGCGTTGAGCTCGACCGGGGTGTTCCTGGCGCAGGCGGCGGCCAACACCTTCATTGCGACCACGGCCGGCGCGAACAAGGCCGGGGCGATCGGGCGCTACCTGACCTGCTATTACCTGGGCGGGAGTGCCGGCGCGCTGTTGCCGGCGGTGCTGTGGCAGCAGTGGGGCTGGACCGGGTGCGTGGTGCTGATTCTGGGGTTTCAGGCGGTGTTCATGTTGATCGGGCGGGTGGGCTGGCGCTGAACCCTTCGGCCCCTTCGCGGGTCAAGCCCGCTCCCACAAGGACAGCGGGGATCCTTGTGGGAGCGGGCTTGACCCGCGATGCGTTAGTCCGGTCGGCACAGATCCCAACTCCGGTACATCCACAACTGCCACCGCCAATCCCCATGCTAAAACAGCCATACCCATCGGCGGACCCACCATGACAAAAACAACCACCCCGCATTTCGGCCTGCTGTGCCTGGCCAGCTACCTGATGTCGCTGTCCTACGGCTCGACCTTTCTGCTCTCGCTGCTGGTCACTTCCCGAGGTGGCAATGAACAGGACGCCGGCAGCATCATCGCCATCGCCATGCTCAGCACCGTGATCGCCGTGCTCGGCAGCGGCCATCTCGCCGACTGGCTCGGCACCGCCCGCGCCATCGCGCAGTCGGCGCTGTGCCTGATCGGCGCCTGCCTGGGCTTTGCTCTGGTACCTGGTGTCGACTTCAGCCTGTGGCTGTGCGGCCTGCTGCTGGGCCTGGGCTGGGGCGCGTTCTACACCCTGGGCCCGATCCTGGTTGCCGCGCTGGTCGAGCCGGCCCGGCGCACCCACTGCTTCGCGCTGCTGTCAGGCAGCATGATGAGTGGCATCGGCTCCGGCCCGCTGGCCGGCAAGCTTGCCTCGCTGCTGCACCTGCCACTGGAAACCGCGTTCTACACCGCCGCCCTGGCCGCCGCTGTGGGTATGCTGGTCTTCGCCTGGCTGGCCCGCCAGCACCCGGCACAGGCGGCCAGCGCCCGCATCAGCCGCCACGCCGGCATCCAGGTGCTGCGCTCGTCGGCGCGCTGGCCGATCCTGATGGTGGGCCTGGGCGGCGCGGTGTTCGGCGGGCTGGGCAGCTTTCAGACCACCTACGCGGCCAGTCGCGGGCTGGACTATTCGCTGTTCTTCGTCGGCTTCATGCTCGCCGCCATCGGCTGCCGGCTGCTGATCGCCGGCTGGGTGGTGCGGCATGACGCCTACCGCACCTCGTGCCTGCTGACCGGGCTGATGGTGCTGGCCGTCATCGCACTGGGCTGGTGGGTGCAGGACGCCCTCAGCTACCTGCTGGCGGCGGCGTTGCTGGGGGTGGGCTACGGGCTCAACTATTCGGTGATCAACGGCCTGGCGGCCAACGAAGCGCCCGCCGGCTACACGCCGCAGGCACTGCTGCTGTTCAGCCTGGGGTACTTCATCGGCGTGTTCGGCTTCCCGTTGCTGGCCGGCACCCTGATCGTGCAGGGCGGCCCGCATGCACTGCTGCTCAGCGTGCTGTGCGTGGCGCTGCTCAACTGGCTGGTGAGCGTGGGCCGGCTGTTCGGGCGCTGGCGGGCCCGAGCGTTGCCACAGGGTTACTGATCCGGGGCGATGGCGAACATCAGCTGGTTCTCCTGCACATACACCAGCGCTTCGCGGCCATTGATGTCCACCGGGCGGGCCGACACCGCCTCGTGCTCGGGCACGACCTTGGACAGCACCTTGTTCACCAGGTCGACCCGCCAGACGCAGGCCATGCCGCCACTGTTGTCGAAGTACAGCACCGGGCGGTGTTCGCTCCAGGTCGGGTTGACCAGGCTCCAGCCACTGGAGTCGGGCGCCATCACGCTCTCGTAGCCGCGCGAGTTGCCATCGCTTTCGTAGGCCAGGCGCAACTGGTCGTTGGCCACGTTGAGGTCTTCGAGCACACGCGCCTTGGCAAAGCGCACGGTGTTGGAGCCGGCGTGATAGCCCTGGGTGGTCGGTTGCGGCGGCTGCTGGCTGCCCACGGCATACACCATCGACTGCTCCAGCTCGCCGTTGCTGCGCTGGCGGTAGTAGAACGCGCCGTCCTGCACCCCGGCATAGCGCTCGCGCTGGTCGTTGAAGCCGCTGTGGGACCAGCCGGCAAAGCGCACGTTGCGCGCGATCACATGCCAGCCGGGGTGATCGTCGGCGTATTCGAGCAGGGTACCGGAGGTGGCCCGCATCACGTGTTTGTCCTGCACGTAGGTGGGCCCGTCAGGGTCGCCGGAGACGTACACGAACGCGTGCAGTACGCCGTCCTTGACGGTCACATCGATCAGTTGCGCCACCGAGTCCTCGCTCATGCCGATGAACGGGGCCAAGGCAAAGCGCTGCCACGGCGCGTCCTCGACCTTTGCGTACACCTCGCCCTTGGGCAGAGGTGCGAGGCTGTCGGAGGCAACCGGCACCGGTGCCGGCAAGGCGGTCAGCCGGCGGATCTGGCGGTCGTAGGCGCTCTCCAGGCACTCGGGGGTCTTGCACTGGTTGCGCACGTTCTTCAGCCAGTCGGTTTCCAGCTCGCGGAATATCTTCTGCGCCTTGAGCGGGGTGTACAGCGCATTCAGCTGGTCGTCCTTGGCCGACAGCGAGGGCGTGTTGCAAATCGCGGTTTCCAGAATCGTGTTGGCCCTGCTGCAATCGAAACCGGCGGCCGAGGCCACCGGCGCGTGCAGGGCCAGGGCCAGCAAGGCGGGCAGGGTGAGCAGGCGGGTCACGGTATGCATGGGGGTGTCCTTACAGGTCGGGCGACAGGGCGAACATCAACTGGTCGTGTTCGACGTACACGATCGCTTCACGGCCGTCGAGCTCCACCGCAAGCGGTTGCCCGGCCGTGTGTTCGGGCACGATCTTGGACAGCACCTTGCCGCTCAGGTCGACCCGCCAGATGCAGGCCATGGCGCCGCTGTTCTCGAAGTACAGAACCTGGCGGCGCTCGCTCCAGGCCAGGTTGGACAGGCTCCAACCGCCGCTCTCGGGGTCGAGCACGGTTTCGCTGGCGGGGCGCGGCAGGGCGTGTTCGTAGTTCAGGCGCAGGTCGCTGTTCTCGTCGTTCATGTTGCCCAGCACCCTTGCCTTGGCAAAGCGCAGCGTGCGCGACTGGGCGTGGAACACCGTGGTGGTGGCCTGCGGCGACTGGCGGCTGCCCAGGGTGTAGACCATGGCCTGCTGCAGCTCGCCCTCGGTGCGCTGGCGGTAGTAGAACGCGCCGTCCTGGATGCCGGCATAGCGTTCACCCTGGTCCATCAGTTCGCTGATGCGCCAGCCGGCAAAGCGCACGTCGCGGTCGATCACATGCAGGCCGGGGCGGTTGTCGGCGTATTCGAGCAGCACGCCCGAAGACGGCTGCACCGACCAGTTGTCCTGGTTGTAGCCGGGGCCGTCGGACGAATTTGCCACGTAGAGCAGTGCGTACAGCACGCCGTCCTTGATGCCCACATCGATCAGCTGGGCCAGCGAATCGGGGTACATGTCCGGGATAGCCGCCAGCGCAAAGCGCGGCCACGGCTCGTCCTGCAGGGTACGGTAGGCGCTGCCCTGGGGCAGCGGCACCGCGTCGCGCAGGCCGGGCACGGGCGGTGGCGGCAGCGCGGTCAGGTTGCGGATCTGCAGGTCGTAGGCGCGCTCAAGGCAGGTGGCGGTCTGGCAGCGTTCGCGCACCTCGTTTACCCAACGGGTTTCCAGTTCGCGATAGATGCGCCGGGTCATCAGTGGCTTGTACAGCGCGTTGAGCTGGTCGTCCTTGGCCGACAGCGTTGGCGTGTCGCACACCGACTTTTCAATGAGGGTGCGTGCCTTGCTGCAATCGAAGCCGGCGGCGACGGCGGCCGGAGTGTGCAGGGCAAGGGCGAGCAGGGTGCTGGAAGCCAGCAGGGTGAACAGGCGGGCGGCGGGGGTCATCGGACGTCCATGTGGGCCGGGGCAGGGGGCGGATGATACGTGAGCGCCACGGGCGACGGAAAGGCACCTGCGTGTCGATGTCGACGCTTCTGCACAAATCCGGTCACGCAAGTAGACTGCCGTGTTTCAGGCCTTGCAGGAGCTTGCCATGACAGTCCGATTCCGCTGGTGGAGGTACACCGCTTTGCCCGCGCTGTTGCTGCTGCAAGGCTGCATGCCGCGCTCGGTGATCGTGCACGACGGGCTCGACACCACGGTCGTCGATCAGCACACCCGGCAGCCACTGGCCGGGGTGAGCATTATTGATGCAGGGGTGGTGGTGGCCCGCAGCGACGCGCAGGGGAGGGTACAACTGGCGCCCAGGCGCACCCTCAAGCTGGAGCCGCTGATGGGCGAGGCGAACGTGATGCTCAACCTGCTGGCCTGCAAGGACGGCTATGCGCCGCAGCCGGTGGCCGAACGCCGTGGCTGGAATGCCGACTACGGGCCCAGCCAGGTGCATCGCGAGGTCATCGGCCTGCAGCGGGGGCAAACCGGTTACCAGTGCCCGCAGTAGAGGCCGCGCCGGCAAGGGCCGGTCTTGTGGGGGCACCGGTTTCGGGCGTCGGCGAGGCTACCCGCGCAGCGCTTTCACTTCGCCCTTCTTGCCGTCCGTTTCGCGCAGGTACTCCGCCAGCGAATCGTCCATCGCCTTCAGCCACCGCGTATGGTGCGGCACCGCTGCCGTGCCGGTGATCACCGAACGGTACGACTTGTCGCGATAGCCCATGATGTCGCTCTTCTTGTCGCTCTTCCACTTGAGGAAGATGCGGTTCACGGCATCGATATCGAAGCTGGGGTAGTCGGTCTGCGCGATCAGGTGCTTGATGTAGCGGCCCTGGAATTCGTACATCGAGGCGGTGGTGTCCAGGGCCTCTTCATCGGCGCGCCAGCGGGCACTGTCGGCCTGCATGTCGGCCTTGGCCGGCAACTTGATGCGCCCCAGCATGTAGTCGCGGGCGAACCAGGCCTGGGCGTCGAACAGGTTGAAGCTGTACCACAGGTCCTGCATGCCCAGGTAGATCAGCTGCGGGTTCTGCTCCCACACCACGCCCTGGTACAGGCCGGTTGGCCACAGGCGGTTGTTGGTCTTGAGGGTCAGTTCGTCGGGCAGGAACGGGAAGTGATGCTGGTAGCCGGTGCACAGGATGATCGCATCCACGCGCTTGTTCGAGCCGTCGGCGAAGAACGCCAGGTTGCCCTCGACACGTACCAGCTGCGGGCGCTCCTCCCAGCCCTTGGGCCATTTGTAGCCCATCGGCTGGGTGCGGTAGGCCGTGGTGATCGAGCGCGCGCCGTACTTGTAGCACTGCGAGCCGATGTCTTCGGCCGAGTAGCTGCTGCCGACGATGAGCAGGTCCTGGCCCTTGAACTCCATCGCCTCGCGAAAGTCGTGGGCGTGCAGGATGCGCCCGGCGAAGCGCTCGAACCCTTCGAATTCCGGCACGTGCGGCGTGGAGAAGTGCCCGCTGGCGACCACCACGTAATCGAACACCTGCTCGATGCCCTGCCCGGCGCTGTAGTCGTAGGCGCTGACGGTGAACTCGCGGGTGGCTTCATCGAAGCTGACGTTCTTGACCGCGGTGTTGAAGCGGATGTAGTCGCGCACCCCGGCCTTTTTCACGCGGCCCTGGATGTAGTCCCACAGCACTTCGCGCGGCGGGTACGAGGAGATCGGCCGGCCGAAGTGTTCGTCGAAGCTGTAGTCGGCGAATTCAAGGCATTCCTTGGGGCCGTTGGACCACAGGTAGCGGTACATGCTGCCGTGCACCGGTTCGCCGTGCTGGTCGAGGCCGGTGCGCCAGGTGTAGTTCCACATGCCGCCCCAGTCGGCCTGCTTTTCGAAGCAGACGATTTCGGGCATGGGGGCGCCCTGGGCATGGGCGGATTGGAAGGCACGCAGTTGCGCAAGGCCGGACGGGCCGGCACCGATGATGGCTACACGAAGAGTCATAGAGATTCCTGAACAGTTGAACGCTGAAAAAAATGCAAAGGCTCCCCAACCCCGAGCGGCAAAAGCCGAGGGTGGTGGAATTCAGGCGCTACGGTGCAGGTGGAGGGACGGGGCGCTTGCGCATCTGGGCCAGCAGGATGTTGCCTGGCGGAATCGACAGTGCGTGGAACAGGGTCGAGAGCGGGGAAGGGGTGACGGTGTTCGGCCCGTAGCCATCAGCGCAGGGCGCAAAATGGGGGCCTGAAGGGCGAAAGATGCGTGTGATCTCGTTCATGGGGGGCTGGAATGGCCTCTTTTCGTTATGGTTTCCTTTTTATCTATAACGGATGGGGGTGGGGATATCAAGGTCGGCGACCCCACCACCCGCCAGCGCGCAAACTCAATCAAGGCGCCCGAGCAGGGGTTTGCACCAGCGCGAGGGCGTGATGCCGTAGGCGTTCTTGAAGTGCCTGGACATATGGCTCTGGTCGAAGAAACCGGCCTCTACGGCTGCGTCCGCCAGGCACTGACCGGCGAACACCGAGGCCTTGAAGCGGTCGAGGCGGCGCAGGGTCAGGTAGCGGTGGGGGCTGGTGCCGAAGTAGGCGCGAAAGTCCTTGGACAGGCTCCAGCGGTCGCGGTTGGCGCAGGCGGCCAGGTCATCCAGGGTGATGGGCTGCTCCAGGCTGTCATCCATGTACTCGCGGGCACGCCGGGCGGCGGCGTAGTCGTGGGCCTGCCTTGATGCCGGGCGCCCGCACACGGCCTGCAGCGCGCTTACCAGGCCCAGCAGCGCGTCGTCCTCTTCGAGCGGGTCTAGCCTGTCGTCCATGCTCGCGAGCATCGCGTGGGTGGCGGCCGCCAGGCGCGGGTCGCGGGAGATGCCGCCCTTGAGAAACGGCAACGGCTGGCCCCCGAGCACCTCCTGCACCAGCGCCGGGGTGAGGTAGAGCATGCGATAGCGAAACCCCGACGCCGAGCCCGCATGCCCGTCGTGCACCTCGTCCGGGTGCAGCACCAGGATCTCCCCCGGCAGGCTGTGCCGGCTGGCGCCGCGGTAGCTGAAGCTCTGCACCCCGGCCAGGGTGCGGCCGATGGCATAGGTATCGTGGCGGTGCGGGTCGAAACCGTGGGCGCTGAAGAAGGCCTCCAGGCGTTCGACCCTGGGGGACGGTGGGGCGTGTTTCACCCAGTCTTGCGGTGACGGTAGATCGAGCATTCTGCTCACCTTTCGAGCGATAGAGTCAGGCCGGCGACAACACAGGTTACAGCGTGCCGGCGTTTGCCTGAATGTGAATGTAGAAATCATGGAACATGAAGGCGGCGCACACGGCCAGGGCGATGCCCATCAGGCGGTTGAACAGGTTGAAGTACACCTCTTTGCTGATGCGCTTGCCCAGCACGGCGCCCAGCAAGGCGTAGAGGCCCGGCGCGCCGGCAGCGCCCAGGGCGATCAGCGCCGACACGGCGGCGATGCTGGCGCCGCTGAGGTGCGCGGCGGGGAACATCACGCTGGTGATCGGCAGCACCACCATCATGCCCTTGGGGTTGAGGGCCTGGATCAGAAAGCCGTTCCAGAAGGTCAGCGCCTTGGCGGGGGCATCGGACGATTGGGTGAGCTGGACCCTGGCGGTGTAGACCTTGAAGGCCAGGTAGCTGGTGTAGAGCCCGCCGGCCAGGGCGAGGTAGGGCAGCGCGGCCTTGGAGATGATGGCTTCGCCGGTGTAGCCGAACAGGATGAACAGCACGAACATTGCGCCGCCCACGCCGACGAAGAAGCCTGCGGTGCGGCGGAACTGGCCTGTAAGGCCGGCGTTCAGGCCCATCACGTTCACCGGGCCGGGACTGTACATCACGCTGAAGGCGTAGAGAAAGATTTCCATTGTGTCCCCTGCGAGTGTGGGTAGGTGGTGTGCAGGTGACGTTAAACGGCTGGCCTGCGGCTGGCTTGTACGTTTGTGGGTGGTGGGTGAACCCACCACCCTGCAGGAGCCGGCCTTGCCGGCGAAGAGGCCGCCCACTGCGGCGCAGGGCTGCGTTTACACACGCTTGGCCAGACACGTCTGAAGGACTGTAATATGCGGACAGATTTTGCGTGGGCGGTGCGCCTTGCTGGGGTTCAGGCAGGCCGTTAGGCTCCTGCGGTCGCTGAGCATCAGCGATCGGGTTTGGTCGCCCGAAACCAGTACGCAATTCTATGCAGTCAATCGACGTGACGGCGTTAGTTCGCCAGTTATCTCGAGTTATGACGGCTGTACGTGGGAGGCATTCGTGCCTGCCGGTTTTGCCTGCTGATCCGGTCGACCAACCTGCGTACAGCTGTCACCTATTTGTTTGGTCGCAGTGGGTGATGGCTCCTTCCAGCAGGAGTTTCATCGTGAAAAAACTTGTTCCCGATCCCCCGACTTCTCCCCGTTGCAACACTGGTGTCTTCTGTACCGGGCATGCCCCGTTCTTCCTGGTACGCGCAGACATACCCGAAGAAGACGCCCTGATGCATGCCTCGCTGTTGCTCAGAGGCATCTTCGACACCCTCCAGAAAGCCTGTTTGCACCCCGAGGACTCCACCAGCAAAGTTCTGCTGTGGGTCTCGTTGCATTCGACGGAATTAGCCAAGGTGCTGGTGGATGCGGTGCTCGACGGCATGGGCAATCGCAAGGTCACTGCGTAGAGGAAGCGACAGGGGCCGACCTGTTCAGCCCCTGTTGTGACACACTTTCCGATCATGCACGGAGCACGATGCCGATGACCCAATTTGAAACCCAATCCACCTCACCCGACGGCCGCTATCGCATCGAGGCTGCGCCGTGGGAAGCCGGCAACTCGCACTGGGTGTATCCACCACGGATTATCGATGCCGTGTCGGGTGCCTGCCTGTTCGAGTTCCAGGACCAGCGCTGGTCCCTGGACCGCGCGGCATGGTTGAGTGATACGCAGGTCGAGCTGATGTTGCGCAAGTATCCAGGGCAACTCACAGGGCAAGGCTTACGGGTGAGGGTTGATTGCGCGGGCCGTGTCGCGAGGTGCGGTGAGGGTGCAGGTGTTGAGCTGGCTGACCTTGAGCGTTCACTCGAGCGCCATGCTTGTAGGTAACTGAAAAACCATCGGCTACCCGCGATTCGAAGTGCAGGGCCCGGTCAAGCCATGGCCGGATGTTGGGTCTTTCTGGATGACGACCGGGATTTCATTGTTCGGGCGAATACCCGGCGTGGGTGCGCCTGGGTATTCGTTTCATGTCAGGGCTGTACGCGACTGTCGAACGGTTCGAAGTCGCGCTCGGTGAACGCTTCTGTCAGCACATTCGAACTGCACAGCCATTCGATCGCTTCCACCAGCCCGTTACCCGCAACGAGGGCGGCTTCACTGTGACGCGGCAGCACATAGATGCGCTCCGGGTCGCTGGGGTGAATGATGAGTTCGTCGCCGTCGTAGGTGTCGCCAATGATGATGCACTGCAAGGCCTTTTCCTTGGGCATCAGCTCCTTGTCGTCGTCCCAGAACCAGTACTGGTTGATGCGCTCAACCCACTGGGCCTGGCTGTTTCCGCCGTGCAGCAGCTGATGGGGTGGGTAGATGCGCACGTACACGCCGCCAAGAATGCCTTCGCCGAACTGCGTGACGTACTCGCGGTAGCCGGTGGGGAAGCGGGTACCCAACACAGCTTGTGCCTGGTCCACTTCGGCGTCTGTGGACAGCACCAGCGGGCTGCCGGTAACAGTGATGTTTTCAAACATTGGGCCTGTCCTTTTGCGTGGTATCCAAGGGTGCAGGTTTTTAGCGTAACGGGGGCTTGGGGGCAAGGCTGTCACGTTCGCTGGATCAGGTTATCCTGCTCCCGTTTTTCAAGTGGCGGCACAGGCCGCAAGTGCTCTGGCTTGAGCATTTCAGTGAACCAGGCGATGGAACGATTTACCTATGACCGAACAGATCATCTACGGTGTTGAAGGCGAAAGCGACGAGTTCAAGGCCGCCGTGGCCAGTGCTCAGGCGACGTTCAAGTATTTCTGGCGAGAGCTGTCGTGGGAGGCACGCAGGATCGTGAAGGGCCTGGACATGGCGGCTGTAAAAATGTCCTTCCCCATCGAGAGCGACGACCCCGAGGTACCCAGCGTCGAGAACATGTGGGTGAGCGAGATCGAGTTCGATGGGCAGTCCATCACCGGCGTGCTGATGAATGAGCCAAGCTGGGCCACCTCGTTCAAGGCCTGGGAGCCTGTGACGCTGCCGTTGGCCTTGCTGAACGACTGGATGTATGTGCGCCAGGGCCATGTGTACGGCGGCTTCACCGTCGATGCGATACGCGCGGCCATGCACGAAGACGAGCGCCTGGAGCACGATGAGGCCTGGGGTATGGATTTCGGTGAGCCGGGTTTGGTCGAAGTCGTCCCGGCCGCAGAAGGTCAGCAGCCTTGGCTGCTCTCCCGTACGTTGAACCGTGCTCAAGACCATCAGACGCTGGCGGTGCTGGAATGCACCGAGCACCCGATGGCCTTAAACATGCGCGACAAGATCGAGGAGGGCGTGAGCGCACAGCCGCAGGTGGCCCGAGACCCGGATGACGAGGGATGGCTGATGCTGCACCGCGAGGTGCTGGCGGGCAATTACACGGTGGTGGATGCGCTGTTGCGTCATGGCGCTGACCCGTTGCTGCCAAACGGCAACGGCCAGACTTCGCTGGCGTTGGCAGGTATGGCGGGTTGGCCGCGGATTCTGGCGTTGCTTGAAGGGCAGAGCGCCCACTAGCGTGGGGTGCCATTCGCCAGCAAGGCTGGCTCCTACCGACGGCGTGGTCCTTTGTAGGAGCCGGCCTTGCCGGCGAAGAGGCCCGCCAACTCGCGTACAGCTGCCACCCCATGAGCGATACGTAGGTCGAGCTGATGTTGGGCAAGTATCCAGGGCATCTGACAGGGGAAGGGTTACGGGTGAGGGTTGATTGCGCGAGGCGTGTCGCGAGGTGCGGCGAGGGGGCAGGTGTTGAGTTGGCTGACCTTGAGCGTGCGCTCGAGCGCCATGCTTGTGGATAACTGAAAAACCATCGTCGTCGGCTTTTTCAGTATCACGCGATAGACGCAAAGCGCTCGATCACAGGTTGTTCGCGATGCTCGGCCTGCCACAGATCCCAGTCAGCCTGAATGGCCAGCCAGGTTCGAGCCTTGCCGATGCCGGCTCGTTCAAGCCGAACGGCGAGGTCCGGGCTGACAGGTGCATGGCCGTGAAGGATTCGAGACAGTGTTTCTCTGGCGTAACCGAGGCGGCGTGCAAACTCGGCCACCTTTATATCCAGGGCGGGCAACACATCTTCGCGCAAGGTTTCGCCTGGGTGCGGGGGGTTGAACATGGCCATTTGGGGAACTCCTCAGTGGTAGTCGAGGTAATCAACCAGTTCAACGTCTGTGCCGTCGAATCGGAAAATTACCCTCCAGTTTCCGCTGATGGTCACTGACCAATACAAGGTCAAGTCGCCTTTGAGCGGGTGGAGCCTCCAACCGGGCATGTCGATGTCGCCCGCACAGGTTGCGCGATCCAGAAATGGAAGCAGGCGCGCAAGCCGCTTGGCATGGTCGGCCCGGATCCCTCGAGTCGAGCCGGTTTCGTAAAACGCCTTGAGGCCTTTGTGTTGAAAGCTCTTTATCATCGATAAAGTGTGATGCATTACATCACACTCTACAATCGCCCTGCAATATCAAGGCACAAAGAGAAATTCACTTCAATTTGGGTTCCGGTTCAGGACGACTACCCAGTAGCCGTGCACGAGGGAGACGGCGGCCCACAGGTGAGGTGCGCCGACGTGCCTGAAATGGCCTGTGCCGGTGATACGGTTGAGCAAGCTCTTTTCGACGCGGTAGTAGATCAGCGTATTGCCATACCGCTGCCATCGCCGGTGGTACCTGCCCAACCGGTGGTTCGCCTGCCAGCTTTGACGGAGGCCAAAGCTACACTGCGTATCGAATTGTCGGTGGTTACAGCTTCGTAGGAAGGGGCCGCTGCACACTAAGTACGATTAACACGAAAGAACCCGCCAAAAGGCGGGTTTTTCGTGGTTCCAGAAACACTGAAAATTGTCTCTGCAACCTTGTGATGGTGCGGCATCAGGAGTCGAACCCGGGGCCTACTGATTACAAGTCCAAAAAATCGACCAGTGTCCATTGGGAAAACCCGCAATCCTCAATGTTTTCTGACATATGTAGGCTTATTGGTCGCGGATAAGTCATGCCGCCGTGGACACTTTGTGGACACTCTCCAGCGATTTCTCTTGCACAGCATTGCAAAACCTTGCACTGGGTGAAACACGCCATTTTGGCTCAAGAGCCCCGGCTGGCCTGGGCGGGGCACCTGATTGCACCCCCACCCGGCTTTGCACAATTTTCCAACGCAAAGCCCGTCGGCGGGAGGGGGATAAGTGATTTTTCAGGAGAATTTTTCTTGGCCACCAGGATTTTACTCAGCATTAGTGGCAGTCTAAAATCAGAGAAAATTATAATTGAGTAGCGACAATGGGAACGATAAGTGTTGGGGTTGCGAGGGACGTTATAGTAAGACGCTATATGTCTTTCGAAGTGTTTGAAATGTTACTGAATTCTCAGTCGCTATATTTTTCTCGATTTGACAAATTTGATGACCATTTAGAAGGCGGGATTAATTCTAAAAATTTTCCATCCATCAGTAATGAACTGAGAATCCTTGATGGAGCAATGAACTCATGCTGGCCTGGGACTTCCCCTCGCGGTGAGCAAGAGTTGGTAAAAATGCAAGAAACGCAACATGAGATAGCAAGCGAGACTTTTCAATCTATATTTGGGGTGCAGAAGAAAGTAAACGGCAATGCCTACCTGCGAAATATCAGTTCTTGGCTGTATGCAAACTGCTGGACCGACCTTCCTTATGAATGCCAGGCAATGTGGCAACTTTATGGAAGCTCAGGTGGCAATTGTCGTCATGAGACTGGATGTGAGGAATGCAAGAGGACGGTAGGGAATTCGGTATGCATCGAAACAAATATTGGAGCGATTCTAGACAACTTAGAATTTAAGGAAGGATTTAACCTATCGATTCAAAAGGTAGAGTACCTCGATCATCGCCTTACCAAGTTCTCCGATAACGATCTGATTTCTAGGCCTTTCTTTTCCAAAGCCCTTCATTTTAGCTATGAGAACGAAGTCAGATTTATGCTTTGGCCGGATAGGCAAGATATTGAGTTTTCCTACAAGTACAATAAGAGCACTCGAAATGAGGAGGGCAGTCAAGTTCTACATATAAAAGATGTTGAGGCGCTCATAGGGAAAATTATTTTGTCGCCTCTTCCAATAAAAGTGACAAAAAAAATAATCGATCCCTACAAAGACCCTTGCAGCTCTAAGCTGGGGCTGCAAGATTCGCTGGCGAATTTGGCGTTAAGAGAAAAAGTTAAAAGTTTGTGCGTAAGAAATAACGTCGATATCGAAATAGTTGAATCTGATTTGAATCAGGTTTCTACAAGTGATTGCTACACATATGCAGGTGCAATGAAATAACTTTCATTGCTGTGCAGTACTAAACGTTCCAGCTTCGCATTGAACGCTTAATCAGTCACAGACTTCATTAGTGCTGCAAGACGCAATACAGCGACTGAGTTCCCACTGAATGCCGCAGCGTTACTAGGCGGCGGAGTGGGGCCATGTGTGTGCCCGGCTAGCTGGGTATTCATCTGTTCCACCACATCCAGCAGGTCACACAACACCTGCAGCACGTTCACACTCTCTGAACCCAATCAGGTCTTGGGCGCCTGCAGGCGCTGGCTGGCCCCGGCCACGCTCTTGCGCAGGCTCTGGATCTGCTCCTGCAGGTCGCCACCCACAGTGGCATTGAGCTTCTGCCCCACCACCAGGTTGAGGTCGCGACCAGTGGTCTGGTGCAGATCATCCACGGCCGCCAGGCTCGCGGATCCGCCTGAGAGCAGCTTGAGCGCGCCCAGGGCCTCGATCTTCTTGATTCCACCCACTGACTCGGTCGAATGGTCGTCGACGGTCCTAGTGCGGCTCTGGAAGGTCTCGATGTTGTCCTGGGCCTCTACCTCTCGCTCGATAGCCTTGTCCTGGATCTTGCTGTCAGCTTGGCGGAGCCCGTTGCCGCCGTTCGCACCGCCATATCTGGTCACCCTTAAGCAGGTTGGACAGGCCAGCGCCTGAGCTACCATCGCCATTTTTCGGCCGTGCGAAGAAGCAACATTTTTGTTGCTTACGCAACATAACTGTTGCAGTGTGGCGGTGTCGAGATGGTGGGACTGCACATGAAGTACAGCGAGTTTCGACGATGGTTGCGAGCACATGGCGTTACGTTCGTGCCTGCGAAGGGAAGCCATTTCAAGGTTTACCTCGGCAACCGACAAACCATATTCCCAGACCATGGCGCTAAGGAAATCAGCGAAGGTTTGAGAAGAAAAATCATCAAAGACCTGGGCCTCGGTGATTGAAGTCGAGCCCTATGGGAGGCCCAAAGGCCATGTATGACTATCCAGTAACCGTGCACGAGGAAGAAGGCGGCCCATGGGTGAGCTGCGCCGACGTCCCTGAAATGTCCAGCGCCGGTGATACGGTTGAGGAAGCACTTTTCGACGCGGTAGATGCCCTGGAGTCGGCGCTTTCCTTTTACGTGGATCAGCGCATTGCCATACCGCTGCCGTCTCCACCTGCACTTGGCCAGCCTGTGGTGCGGCTACCTGCTTTGACTGCGGCCAAGGCTGCACTGTGGAATACCATGATCAAGCAGAAGGTGACCAAGACCGAGTTAGCGCGCCGGCTGGGGGTGAATCGGCCCCAAGTAGATCGGTTGGTAGATTTGCTGCACCGCTCCAAGATCGAACAGGTCGAGCATGCACTGCAAGTGCTTGGCCAGCGTATCGAGCTGTCGGTGGTTGCAGCTTCGTAGGAAGGGCCGCTGCACACTCAGTACGCCAAAAACGAAAAAACCCGCCAAAAGGCGGGTTTTTCGGGGGTTTCAGAAACACTGAAAACTGTCTCTGCAACCTTGTGATGGTGCCGGCACCAGGAGTCGAACCCGGGACCTACTGATTACAAGTTAGAGGGTAGGGGGGTGTACGAGGTTTTACGTTACACTACGAGCCTATATGGAGCGGGGTCTGTAGGGCTTTAGTGTTTTTACGGGCTATCACCAAAATCGCTTAATTTTGATAGCCCGTGCTAGCCCAGTGCTAGCCCGGTTGGAGGAGTAGGCCGTGAAATTTAAATTCACCAAGACTGCGTTGCTAGCGCTCTCGCCGCCAGAGGCAGGTAGTCGAACGACCGTCTATGACACCGAGGTCCCGAAGCTAGCCTTACGATTAACGTTCGCCGGCACGCGCACCTTTTATGTAGTGAAGCGCTCTGGCGCATCTATGGCGTGGGTGAAGCTTGGCACTTTCCCCGGCATGACTGTCGAGCAGGCCAGGGCCGAAGCGCAGAAAATCTTGGGTGAGTTTGCGGCCGGCGCGAATCCAGCCGCAGTACGCCGTGCCATTCGCGAAGAGCCGACCTTTGCGGCAATGCTTGAAGACATGCTGAAGAACAAAAAAAAGCGTAACGGGGCGCCGATTACTGATCGCACTAAGCACGACTATCTAGACGTACTGCGCCTGCACATGACGCTGATTAGGTCGAAGAAGCTTTCACATGTAACTCGTGCCGATGTGAAGGCGATCCACGTAAAGACCAGCAAGAAGAGCGAGCGTCAAGCCGACAAAGCGGTCGCAATAATCTCGTCGGTCTTCAACTTTGCCGTCGATCACGAGCACTTCACTGGCACCAATCCGGCTATGCGGATACAGAAAAATCCGGCAGTTTCACGCGACCGGTTCGCCCAGCCGGGCGAGCTACCTTACCTGCTAGCCGCCATTTCTGAATCAAGTCTGAGTGGCTTCTTTCTGATGTCGCTGTTGACGGGCGCGCGCCGTTCCAATGTGCAAGCAATGGCTTGGCGTGAGATCGACTTGGACGCGGGCGTTTGGCGAATCGACATGACGAAGAACGGCACGCCGCAGAGCGTGACTTTGTCGCCCGAAGCCGTAACCATTCTACGCTCCATCAAGGAGACCCGTGGTAGTTCGCCTTTTGTCTTCCCTGGTACAGGCAAGACCGGGCATATAGTCGAGCCAAAAAAGGCCTGGGCGACGATCCTTCGCCGCGCCAGCATCCGTCGCTTACTTGACCACATGGAAGCTGACGGCAAGCTAACCATCGAAGAGCGTACGCATGCAGATAGGTTGGTACTTGAAGCGCCAGCCGCTGCCGAAAAACATTACATATCCATTGCTGAGACGCTGGGCGTTGAGCCGGTAACTTATGACATGACCGGTCTACGCATTCACGACTTGCGCCGTACCCTCGGGAGCTGGCAGGCAAAAACCGGCGCTTCGCTGATAGTCATCGGTAAGTCACTGAATCACAAGAGCCTGCAATCTACGGCGATTTACGCACGTCTTGATCTTGACCCGGTGCGCGAGTCTGTCAATGCGGCAACTCAGGCGATGCTAAAGGCGGGCAACGTGCTGGAGTTCAAGCGCGCATGATGAGGTTGCCAGCATGACTGGTGTGAATTGGACGCGGCAGCCTCAGGGCCATTGGTCGAGGCTGGAAACAGAGACAGAGGTATCAGGCGAGATCAACAAAGCCTTGATTCTAGAGGTCCATCGGCTGGCTGGAGGGCGAGTTGACGAGAAAGGGATGTGGAGCCTTCTTCGCGCGGTAGCAATTGCCAACCAATCGTACCAAGTGACTCAAAAACGTGCGGCAACCAACAAAGATGCCAAGGCGCAACTGAAGGCCATGCTCAAAATGGACGATTCCGGCCTGAGCAAAGCTCTCGAACTGTGCGACAAGGGCACGTTAGGGCGGATAAATAAAGCCCAGAACGACATGGACATGAGCCTGCAAACCAAGTGGGTTTTTTGTGACGACCCGGACGCAATTCCGGGCATTCAGATACCAGCTCCTGAGAGTGTACGGCAGTCAGTACAGATAGCTCTTGACTGCCTTGGATTGGATCGCTGTGGTCCGAAAGGAACGCCCCATCAGCGTAATCTTGTACGCGCCTGTCTGGCCGTCTGGGATGAATATCTGTCCAAGCATAACTTGCCGGCAAGAACCCAGGGGCGTCTCGCTTTTGTCCGCGCCGCCTTTGAGGCAGCCGGGATGGTGCTGGGCGACAAGCGCCTGGAAGAGCTTATGGCCAAGAGTGCGCGCCTAGGGAAGAAAAAGAGGTCTAATTAAGCAGGGTGCGCGTAGTAGAATTTTTGCCAATCATGGCCCCACTAACTCAATAAGTACGGGGTCATCTACATGCATACCACCAGCGCCACAACCATTGCCGCAATCAAGTCAGAGATTGCCGCTCAGCTTGGTTTCGATCAGAAGTACCCGCCTGTCAACATAGACGACAAGCAGGCGGCTATAGCCTTGGGTGTGAAGGCATCCACCCTTGCAGTATGGCGTTCAACTGGCCGTTACAACTTGCCATTCCTCAAAGTGGGCCGCCTCGTGAAGTACCGAATTCACGACATTGCTGAATTCTTGGCGCGCCGTACGGCCAACCATACCGGCGAGGTGGTCTGAAATGAAAAAGGGCCATGCTCTCGCAGAGATTCGCACCCAATCGCACGGTGATATTGCCACCGAAGCCCTGTCCAAGATCGCCCGCGTTTTGGCGTACCTGCTGACTGGCGGCAGCCTGAACCGCTTCGAAGCTGAACACATTGGTGATCACTGCCTAAATAGCACTATTGCTTCTCTGGCGAACCGCCACGGTCTGACCTTTCAGCGCCAGCAAGAGCGAGTCCCGAACTGCTGGGGGGCGGCCTGTACCGTGACCCGTTATAGCCTGCTGCCAAACCAGTTTGAACGTGCCCGGGCCGTGTTTCGAGCACTGATGTAAATGCAAGAGGCAGGTGGTATGCGAAGCGACGAAATCCTTATGTACCGTGGCATCCCCGAGCTTTGGACGCTCACGGGCCGTGCCCTCCGGCATCAGATGAGGGGCAGAAATCCTAATGTTTCCACCGGTGTTTAAGTCGCGCGCGGTCACAGTTTTCAGCTTCATCTTGTCAAGCTCACCGTGCCGCTGGACGCGACCGATCAAGCTGCCAGCCCTCTTGGTTGGAACCTAGATCCAGTCGGAGTGCATACCGGCATTAATGCTTACTACGCATTGGTTGCCGTTAGGCCACTGCCCCTGACAAGTCCATAGAGAACTAATCCATGAAAATTCAAAACGGCGCTTTTGCGCTGGTGGGATCGGCTTGCTCGGAGAAAGCCATCGTGATGTTTTTCGTCACCTATCCAAAACAGCCGTACCCGCTGCTCGGGCCTTTTCTGAAATCCCCTGATGTTGAGTTAGGGCGGTTGAGCATCCGCAGTCCTGGCGTAGTCGTGGAAGCCTGTCCGGTCAAATCGTTGGATGAACTGCCCTGCATTTGTGCCGAACTGCACGGTAGGACGTTGCGCGCCCTCACAGCTCATCAAGAGGTGGCCAATGACTGACCCCGTGCTTCTGTTTCGGGATGCTCTGCAAGCCACATTCGGCCCGCTCAATTGGCTGCCTGTGGCCGATGGCATCATTCACCGCTTCCGTGTGCCTGACGACAAGGCCAGCACTCGAAATGGCTGGTATGTTCTTCACTTGGATGGCATTGCATCGGGTGTGTTCGGGAACTGGAAGGCTGCCAGCGCTTGGCACCACTGGAGCAGTCGCAAACCTGTCGATCCGATGGAGGCGCAACTAATTGCCCAGCGCACCGAGCAGGCCCGGCACCATCGTGAAACCGAGCGGCACCAGTGCCAGCAAGCCGCCGCTATCGTAGCTCGACGGCAGTGGAGCAGTAGCGGCCCGGCGCATCCGCGCCACTCGTATCTAATCGCAAAGGGCTGCCAGCTTTACGACCTGCGACAGTCGGGCGGTGTGCTGCTTGTGCCTCTGTACCTGGGACGTGTGCTGGTAAACCTGCAACGCATCCGATCAGACGGCAGCAAGTGGTTTCTATCTGGTGGTCGCGCGGATGGTGCGTATTCACCCATTGGCACCCTAGAGCCGGAGCAGCCGCTTTACGTCTGCGAAGGCTGGGCAACCGGCGCTACCATCCATGACGCAACCGGCTTTGCCGTGGCCTGCGCTATGAACGCCGGTAACCTATTGGAAGCGGGGCGTCAGCTCCAACGCCTTCACCCTGATAGTCCGCTGATTATCGCTGGCGATGACGACCGTAGAACCGAGGCTGAAGGCAAAGGCAACGCTGGCCGGGAAGCTGCCACACGTGCTGCCGCCATGCTGGGCTGTGGGTTGGTGCTGCCGCCTTGGAGTGGTGCGGAGCCGCTGAGCCTTTCTGACTTCAATGATCTTGCCAGTTGGAGGGCCGCACAGTGAGCGCGGCTACTGTCATTCCGCTGATACCGGAAGCTGAAGCACCACCAATCGAACGCCCTTGTTATCGGGTCTATGACCATGGCATCACCCTGGACGGCGTGAAATTGCGTCCTGGCGTCTGGAGTCACGGGCAAAGCTTGGATAAGCAGAGTGGCGACTATGTACCGTCCGATGAATGGCTATGTGGGCCTTTGCATGTAGAGGCTGTGACTCGCAATGAAGGGCAAGACGGTGACTACGGACGCCTGTTGCGATTTCGTAATGCCGATGGCCACGAACTTACTTGGGCAATGCCCAATGAGCTACTGGCCGGTAAACCTGATTCAATCTTGTCCGTTCTGTTGAGCAGGGGCTTGGACGTGGATTACCAACGCCGCACCAAGGTCTGTCAGTACATCGCTGCGCAATACCCCAAAGACCGCGTGATAGCGGCCACGTCCACCGGCTGGCATAGCCGAGCGCTGTTCATCATGCCGCGTCAGAATATCGGTATAGGTAAGGCGATGTTCCAGAGCGACTCTGTCAATGGTGACGACTACTGCCAAGGAGGCACGCTGGAAGGCTGGCAGGCGGGTATCGGAGTCATGTGCGAAGGCAACCCGCTGCTGCTGCTGAGCGTATGTGCTTCGCTGGCCGGCCCGCTGTTGTACCACGTTCAACGGCAAGGTGGCGGCTTCCACGTTGTTGGCGATTCGAGCACCGGTAAGAGTTCAGCCATTCTGGCCGGCGCGTCCGTATGGGGGCACGCCGAAGACTTCAAGCGTACCTGGCGCGCGACTGGTAACGGACTGGAGGGCATTGCAAGCCAGCGCAATGACACGCTACTGGCGCTTGATGAGATAGGCGAAGCCGACCCACGTGAGATAGGTGCCGTGATTTACGCAATTGCAAACGGAACCGGTAAGACCAGGGCCAGTCGCAACGGTTCGGCACGGGCTGCGAGGCGATGGCGTGTCATGCTGTTTTCATCCGGCGAACTGGGGTTATCTGCACTGATGGCCGAGGGGGGCAAGCGCAGCCGAGCAGGGCAGGAAATTCGCCTATTGGATATACCCGCCCGCCGCACCTATGGCGCATGGGACAACTTGCACGGCATGACGGGAGGCCGGGAGTTCTCCGACGCCATCCAACACACCAGCGTGACCCATTACGGGCACGCCGGGCCGCAGTTCATCCGCAAGCTGCTGGAAGCTGACGTGCCGGGCGGACTGCCTGCGCTGTTGGCGCAGTTTTGCGAGCAGTACCCCAGCATCAATGGGCAGGAAAGCCGAGCTGCTGAACGCTTCGCCCTAGTGGCGATGGCCGGTGAGCTGGCTATCAGTTTCGGCATCCTACCCTTGCCGGCTGGAACCGCCCGTGAAGCCATGCTGGAACTGTTCGACGTGTGGCGCGCTGGGCGTGGTGATGGCCCAAGTGAAGACCGGCAGATACTGCGGGCCATTGCTGACTTCATCGCCCGTCACGGTTCCAGCCGTTTCCAGAGCGCCGCTAAGGGGAGCGAGCCTGTTCGAGATCGTGTTGGCTTATGGGATAACGCAGAAAATGGTGACCGCCTGTACCTGTTCTCCCGGGCCGCTCTGGAGGAGGCCACCAAAGGGTACGAAATGGGGCGCGTAATATTGGCGCTGGATTCTGCTGGTGCCATTGCCAAGCGGGAGTACGGCAAACATCAAGCACAGAGGCGACTGCCGGAGGGTGGAAAGGATCGCTTCTACTGGATTGCGCTTGAACGGCTGGCGTGCGCTGACTGACGGCATATTTGTGTGGGGTAAAGGGTATACGAGGGACACCCTAGAGCCACGGAGCCTTGAGCTGTACCACCGGTCAATAGGGGGCGGAGTGCATGTGGTACAAACACGTCAATTTGTACCACCTGTACCTTCTAGTGCAGATGCATGGAGTACAGCTAAAGGCTGTGCCACAGCTGGTTGTCCCCCTTGTACCACCTGCATCTCCGGAAAAAGAAGAGATTGATCTGTGCGGACTTGCACTCCAAGTCGCGAGCTTAGAGATACTGAACATCCCCTCGAGCTCCAGCGCAGTGCCGATCGCATACCACACATCTTTGAAAGCCGGCACTGAGCGCAGTATCGCTCGTGTCCGCGACAAAAATACGTCTCATATTTTTTTGACTATAGTCGTCGAGCAGGCGTGAAAATACAGCTGGCTCGACAATTTCGTTAGCAGTGGCATTATGCCCATTCCGACAGATAGTGGGCTCAGCGCACAGCCACGACACCTAGGCCTCCCGCTGATCGAACCTTACGACCTGGAATTTATAAACTGCAACAGGGCAGCACAAGGAAAGTAGCAATGCAGAAGAACGTAACTTCAATAAATAAGCTTGAAATTGAAAAGTTTCGTGCCCTGTCAAACATTAGTTTAGATTTTGGGCAGCGCATAACTGTCATATGTGGAAAAAATGGTACGGCAAAATCTTCTATTCTGGGGATTATTGCCCAAATATTTAGCTTTAGCACTGATTACGTCAAAAAAACAAAACTCCCCCACACAACCCTTACTGGCTCGCCATATAAGTCGTTTCCTGGAGAGCATTTTAGGCTATCTAAAACATACGATGTGACTGGTTCCATGAAAACCACGATACATTTATATGACGGCTACACGAACCAGCAAGCGACAATGCAGCTTCGTATATATGATTATAAAGATAGACCTGATCCTCGTCCTGTTGTTCGACACAACAAAACAATACACGGCGCAAATACTAGTAGGAACCCAACGCACCCGGTGATTTATCTCAGTCTCAAGCGACTTACGCCGATTACGCAACGCGATGGTTATGAACCTTATGACCTACAATACCTAAATGACAATATTGACGACTTTATCTCGCTAAACCAAGAGTTGCTCAATAAAAAAGGTATAAGTCGAGCGACTGCAACGACAGGAAATATAAAATCTGCGGCAGCGTTTGGAGAAAATTATGATCAGGATGCAGTCTCAGCCGGAGAAGATAACGCCGGGCAACTTCTGCTGGCATTACTATCGTTCAAAAAGTTGAAGGATGAGTACGCTGATTACAAGGGTGGAATACTTCTAATAGATGAAGCCGACGCGGGGCTGTTCCCAGCCGCACAGTTAGCGCTAATCAAAATACTTACAAGAGAAGCAAAAAACCTTAACCTGCAAGTAATCATGACCACGCACTCTCCACTTATAATTGAAGAAATTTACAGGCTTTCAAATCTGGATCGTAAAAGTTATAAGACAATATATCTTAGTGATACTCATGGGCCTATTGAAAGGCGTGAAAATATTTCTTGGGCAGAGATCTATTCCGACATACTCACAAAGACCATCGAAGTTGACGATGATAAGTACCTACCAAAAATCAACGTCTACTATGAGGACCGCGAGGCGGTGGACTTTTTTGACGCCATCGTCACTAAGCGCTCATTGCGAAAAATTATGTCGCCCTTGAAGGAGGTAAACCTTGGATGCAAGTCTTACCTTTCTTTAATTGATCATAAAATTCCGGAATTCTTTACAAAAAGCATCATCGTGCTGGATGCGGACGCTCACGGTGCTGATGTTAACCCTACAGTGGCACTCCTCCCTGGCGCGCTTCCTCCAGACCAGTTGCTATTCGAGTTTCTTTATAATCTTCCAGACAATGACCCTTACTGGAAAAACAAAATAAAGTTCACCAAGCCGGTATTCAGAAAAGCTGCGACGGCCTTGACAAGAAGGCTGAAATTGACAGCGCCGGTAATTAATCTTTTAGATGAAATCACAAAAGACAATTTAATTAAAAACCAACCCCCGATTCGTGAGGCGTTCAAGAACTTCTATAAAGATGTCGAGATTCAAAAAGCAATTCAAGGTAAAGCGGAGTACAACCCGTTCAGAGCATGGGCGCGTGCAAACAAACAAGACTGCGGAAAATTTTTAGATGGTCTGACCTCGAAGATAAAGGCCGTGATGATTAAGGGGCACGGTGTAGATAGTGCAATGCTTGCATATCTAGACGAGTGACTTTACCCAGTGGGTGATCAAATGCTTCGGGTAGTGTATAATCGGAAAATTAACTTAAAGAACTGTGCTAACCATGTCTATTGCCCCCTCATTTGTGACGCCGCTTAGATACCCTGGAGGTAAGGGGCGGCTAGGTGCTTGGTTAGCTGACTTGATTAAGCATAATAACTTTAAGGATCGGCAGTACATTGAGCCCTACGCAGGTGGTGCGGGGGCGGCAGTGTATTTGTTACTTAACAACTTTATTGACAGAATACTAATTAACGACGTTGATGTAGGTGTGTATGCGTTCTGGTGGTCTGTTTTTAATGACGCGGAAAAACTGGTAAGCCTAGTAAATGAAACACCGATAACTATTGACACTTGGGAAGAGCAAAAGTCTGCAATGCTGCTAGGAGACACCTCCGATCTAGTCAAATTGGGGTTTGCGACTTTTTTTCTAAATAGAACAAATAGGTCCGGTATTATTCGAGGTGGAGTGATTGGTGGCAGATCTCAGGATGGATATTACAAGTTAGATGCCCGATTTAACAAGGCCGGACTTATTTCGCGAATTGAATCCCTGGCAAAGCTTCGTGAGAAAGTAAAGGTTTCTAATGTCGATGCCATCAAGCTAATTGATGACAAAGATGTAGCGGCGGAATCTATATATTATCTAGACCCTCCGTACTACAACAAAGGGGCGCAGTTGTATAGAAATCACTATAAGCCAAGTGACCACCTTGAAATCTCACAGTCTGTCGCCGCACTTAAAGCACCTTGGATTGTAACATATGATAATTGCGTGGAGATTTGTGAGCTGTACAAAGCCCATAGCATGCATGAACTTTCATTCTACTACTCTACACATTTGTCCAGACCTATTGCCAAAGAGGTCATGTTTTTCGGAAATCTTGAAGCCCATGCTGAGCCAAGCATGCGCCGTTGATCTGCTAAAAATCTGATCTAACAAGACGAGGCGTACTTAGAAGAGTTAATCATCCATGATCAGCAACGAAGATATTGGCAAGGCACTTAAAAAAATAGAAGCGGCTCATGACGTAGTCGTAATTATGGCTATTGAGGCTGGCAGCCGTGCCTACGGCTTATCCTCAATCAGTAGCGATTATGATGTTCGATTTGTGTATGCTCATAAAGAAGACTGGTACCTTTCAATTTCTCTTGAGGAGCAGGCTGATCACGTAGATTTGTCAACCTTGGATGGTTTGGATTTACATGGCTGGGACTTGCGCAAAGCACTGAGGCTGTTTTGGAAGTCTAATTCATCATTTGTCGAATGGCTTCAGTCTGATTTGATCTACCTAGAAAGAACGCACTTTCGTTCGCAAGCTCAACGCTTACTCGCAGACATCTATTCTATCGGAATAGGTATCCATCATTACCAGAGTCTAGCGAAGCGTAATTTTAAGAGGATGAGCACAGATACATTAGACCCAAAAGTCATGTTGAGCTCTTTGAGGCCGCTCCTGACTGCCTTGTGGATGTCGCAGTATCAAAAGCCAGCCCCTATGCGTTTAAACTACTTGCTTTCCACTCTGACAATAAGTCCTGAGTTACAGTCGGATATCAATAGTCTTGTAGAGCGCAAATGTCGTGGCGCAATCTTAACAGATAGATCTGAATTCGTTAGATTGTATGAGTTTATTGAAAGCACACTTGCCGCGCCCGAGCTGACGCATATTCAGAAAATCAGTCGTGACAACAATGCGCATCTGCTGTCGAATCTTTTTAGACAAACATTATCTGAGGCCTGGGCCGAGCCTTATTAACCAACTACCATCCATTCTTTTGCAAACATGGTGGATCAAGATGGGCAAAGTGTTTTAGCCAATCCCACCTAAAACTTTAGAGAGTATCTATTTTTAAAAATGCCGTACCCTGAGCTTAAATGGAAACGGTAAAATCCCAACACTCACGTCAATAAAGCCGCCTGGCCTAGCGGTACGAAGTGTTGGGATGCCGATCTACACCAGCAAGTTTTTACCTAATAACCTCTTAGAGACCCCAAGGATTAGGCTGTAGAAAAGAAGAAGGTGAGGCTCCTCGATATATATATTTACGCGTCTTATCGCCGAAGGGAATGTCATGATAAACCATGCCCCCCTCACAGCTAGTGATTTTGTTCTGAATGTTCCGCATGATTGGTCCAATTTCTCGCGGTTCGCAATACACTCTGCTACCCGAGCCAAACCCAAAGCTTTTCAGATACAATACGCGCCATGAATTACCGTCATATATTGTTGCATCAATGTATTTCGTCCCCCTCGGCCCAGGATGAACTGCAACATCACCAACATGTGGAGATAATACTTTCGCAGAGTGAGCAGTTCCTGATAGTACAATTTGACTGGGTGCCTTCGACATAAATTAAGCATCCTCGCTACTCTAGGGATGCTCCGATCAACTTGCCGAAAAGCGGCGGCAGGCCAAACATTCTCCGGTGCCTACCGCTGTTTGCCGAAAGAAGGCCCCATGCACAGCGTTTTGAGGGCTTTGTCGCCCGGTCTTTCGTGTTGCACGCGTAACTCGCCCATACCCATCAGCTGTTTTCGAGCCATCCACAGGTTCGACAGAGCGAACAGCGTGGTCAACTGAGCCGTGTTCTTAATCAGCCCTCGAAAGCGCACTTTCACGTAACCAAATTGCCGTTTGATCACCCGAAACGGATGCTCAACCTTGGCCCGTGTCTGAGCTTTGCAGTACTCAATTTTGCGCTTGGCTTTGTAAAGCAGGCTGCGTTTGTTCAGCTTGGAATACGTGCTGCGGCGCGCGGCGACTTGCCAGATCACCTCACGATTTTCATGCTCTTCGCGCTTCTCGACACCGGTGTACCCGGCGTCTGCATACACCGCGTTTTCTTCGCCATGCAACAGCTCGGCGACCTGTGTGACATCGGCCACATTGGCTGCGGTGCCATGGACGTGATGAACCAGGCCGGACTCAGCATCGACGCCGATATGAGCCTTCATCCCGAAAAAATACTGATTGCCTTTCTTGGTCTGATGCATCTCGGGATCGCGCTTGCCTTCTTGGTTCTTGGTCGAACTTGGGGCATGAATAATGGTGGCATCAACGATGGTGCCCTGGCGCAACGACAGGCCTTTCTCCTGCAAGTAACCGTTGATGACCGCAAGGATCGCAGGTGCGAGTTGATGCTTCTCCAGCAAGTGCCGGAAGTTCATGATCGTGGTGTCTTCGGGGATCGGCGCGCTCAGCGTCAGGCGTGCGAACTGGCGCATAGGCGTGATTTCGTAGAGCGCTTCTTCCATGGCCGGATCGCTCAGGGAGAACCAGTTCTGCAACAGATGGATGCGCAGCATAGTTTCCAGCGGGTAGGGTTTTCTACCGCCGCCGGCCTTGGGATAGAACGGCTCGATCAGCCCCAGCAGCCCAGTCCAGGGCACGACCTGATCCATCTCGGCGAGGAAGCGTTCGCGGCGTGTCTGCTTGCGCTTGCCGGCATATTCGAAGTCGGAAAAGCTCATCTGGCTCATGGGTGGCTCGGATCAGGAGGTCAGGCGTATTTCAGCACATTTGGGGACTTGATCGGAGAATCCTTAGCGGGGACAAGAAGGCCTTTGTCGCCTTGTCCAAGATTGACGCAAAAGAAGCCACAGACAGTCTCTGGGCACGCCTGATCTGTCTCGAAGAAGCATTGGTACTGATTCTGAAACATGGCCAGTTCGAGCAAATTTCAGCAAAGGTCCGCGCTCGCAGCGACGTCGATACAACGCTGAGCATGGCGTTTGGCCGCTCACAGGCGGCTGAAGAATCGAACGTACTGGATGCGCTGGCCAGCTACCTGGGGCAGTTGGATCGAGACACGCGTCAGCTTTGGGTGCCCTTGGAATTGAAAGGCACCGTGCCGCTTAGACACCTAGCCTCACTCTACTGACGACGTCCGCCTAAAACTTCCAAGCATCCACTACAATGCGCGTTGCAGTCGCAATAGTTTCACTGCGCCAAGGCGAGTCCTTAGCCGAGCCTCGGGTAAACACAGCAAGAATCCACGGTGACTTTCGCGGCGGCCAGATGATACCTACATCGTTGGCAACGCCATAATCACCGGAGCCGGTCTTGTCTCCCACCACCCAATCAAGTGGCACCCCCGCGCGTATACGCGTATTACCGGTGGTATTTCCCATGAGCCAATTTTGTAGCTGCTGTCGAGCACTGAGTGGCAAAATTTCGGACAGCAAGAGCCGCTGGAGCGTGGTGACCATAGCGATAGGTGTTGTTGTATCTCTAATATCGCCAGGCAATGCGGAATTTAGCTCTGGCTCGTTACGGTCGAGGCGAAAAATCGGATCGCTGATGTTGCGAGCAAAAGTGGTAAGCCCAAGCGGACCGCCTACCAAGTCAAGCAATAGATTCCCTGCAGTGTTGTCGCTGTATTGCAGCGTGGCAGCGCAGAGCTCCGATACACTCATACCCACATCAACATGCTTTTCGGTAACGGGTGAATAAACCACTAACCTGTCGGCGCTATACGTTATATGGCGCGCAAGTAGCCCTGCATCAGCCTGACTCAGGTTCAAGATCGCACCTACGAGCAAGACCTTAAAGGTGCTGCAGAACGCGAATCGCTCATCGCCACGGTATGATATTTCGTTACCAGTCTCTGTATCGATCGCACAGAGCCCTAAGGTGCAACCCGACACCTGCTCTAACCGATGAAGTTGTAGCTGCACCGTATCAGCGGCCAAAGCAGGAATGGCCAACGCCGCAGATGAGAGAAGCACACCTTGAATCAAGCGGCGGCGATCTAGCATAAATTTCACAGTAACTCCATCGAAAATTGCCAAAATTAGGCAAGACCTGCTGTCTCGTTTTCTGATCTTCATGAACGATCGCGAGACTCCAGTGTTCCCACCCAAATATATCTATGCATTATGAACTACTAAGCGCGAAACCTTTTCCACACCGCAGGAGCAAAGCTATCTTGTGGCAGGATGCTGTAGTCAGTTTTTTGAAAAATTCGGCTCCCATTAACGGCGAAGTAACGAGCTTATGCTACTCAGGCCTCAAGTTCTGCCGACACAGCGGCCAAGTGAGGCCCTTCGATTACTGTCGCATGAATGGCAATCGGTTTTATCGCAAGCAGCCTATAAACTAACCGTCTCTAGAAGATAATATACTGACAAGCTGGAGCTACCTACATGTAGGTAGGTGGGCTCTCGCCTATACCTCATTATACCCACTATTATTTGACATACTTTTTTGCACCATATCACTCAATGCCATCTGGAGCTGGCTAGCATGCTGCCTCTCTCCTCGGGAGTATGCACCTTCGGCCCCTGCCTGAAAAACCTCTACAAAGTTTATAGGTTTACTCGGATTCACGCCCGGTGAATGTAAAGCAAGGAGTGCCTGCATTCCGATTGTCAAATTGCTCTCAAACGAAATCTCACCTGACTGGTACAAGCTACTGGACGCATCCAGGGCCTCTTGAGGAGTCATATTTGTAAAATCGTAATCTTTCGTACTTGCAGTCACCGCAGGCGTTGTTTTTATGACTTGACCTTGTTCTAACGCTTTCCCACTAATTTCCTTTTGGGTATCAGCGAAGCTGGTTGTATCTGAATCCTGCTGCCTCTTAACGGTGGACGTCGAATGGATCATTAGCGAGTGTACGTCTTGAATTTGCATTGCCTACCTCCTCATGTGAACGTAATGGCTAACACGAGCAAAAAACATACCAAGAAATACAGAAGCTTTTCAGATGACTTCACACTCCTCGCACCAGTAGCATCTAGTTTTTCCTCGTGAGACTGCATGTATGACTGTAAGACCTCGTGCAGCGGCAACTTTTTTCCGTAAGTTGGCAATTTTTTGCCGCAAGCGCTTAGCCAACCATACGGCCTCAAAGACTTTGTCTAATTTTCAACTGCCTTAGAATCCGGCACGTATTTTGCTCGCCATGGGTGTCTTTCACAAACTGTAAGGATTTGTATGAAAATTGAAAGCGGAGCGAATTACCTGAGTGCTGCTCAGCGGGCTCAAGCCACAGCAACCAAGTCTGACACTTCATTTCAGGATCTTCTGGCGCAGGAAACCAAAAAACTTTCCAGTCCAGCTGCGAACATAAAATCCAAAGAAACTGATACTTACGATTTTACTCACATGAGCCCAAGCCAACTTTATGACACTGTGGGAGGACTTATTCGCTCTGGCAAATTAAATGTTGATGAAACCTCATCACTAGTTGGGATTATGGGAGCGTCGTCGCCGTTATCGAAGGTTAACTATGACGGCACAGCGAACTATACCGATGCACCAGTAAATGTACTTGCCTATCTCCGGGCAGGTGTAGAAACTGCAATTTCACGTAATGAAAAAAGCACCGCAGAAGGCATGCAAAAAGCATTTGATGCATTGAGCAGACTGCAAGGCCAAACTGTTGACCCAAAAATCCAAGAAATATCAGTTTAAACCGAGGCGCGCCTCAGCGGCGGGAAAGTTAGATCTGGATTAGGATAGGTGTATCGGCCAGACGGTTGCGCCTAGCCTCCAAATACCCCTTGTGGTAGCTTGCCTGCCGCTGAGAAAAGGTTGACTGGAGTAAAGCAATTTTTCGATAGTCAGAAGGGAAAATGACAATGCGGCTATGCGTTTTTTGTGGATCAAGCTCTGGCAGTAAGCCTATTTATGTCGAAATGGCAACTTGCCTAGGTAAAGCACTTGCAGAAAACGGTATCGGACTCGTCTATGGAGGCGCTTCGGTGGGGTTGATGGGAGCTGTCGCCGATGCCGTGCTTGCCAATGGCGGTGAAGTTATCGGAATCATCCCCCAAGCGCTTCAGGAAAAAGAAATTGCACACCAAGGCCTGACCGATCTTCGAGTGGTGAGGTCGATGCATGAGCGCAAGGCATTGATGGCTGAACTGTCAGATGGGTTCATCGCCATGCCAGGAGGCATTGGAACGCTCGAAGAACTTTTCGAGGTCTGGACGTGGGGTCAGCTTGGGTACCACGCCAAGCCGTGCGCACTGTTCAACGTCGAGGGTTTCTATAATGGACTGGCCACGTTCTTGGACAATCTGGTCGAGGAAGCATTTGTGAAGTCCAATCACAGAGAAATGCTGATTGTAGAAGATGACGTAGCACGACTGCTGACTGCCATTGACCGTTATGAGGCTCCCGTCCTTACAAAGTGGATCAAGTCGAGTGAATGAGTTTTCGGATGAATAGCGGGCTTCCGGGCAAGCCATGATTCCCGTGCAGCCCATCAGGATGTCGATGTATCGATCGCGTTGGAAAGATCCAGCCCTGCAATGCCCAGACATGGCTTCGATGCTGATCATCGCAGCAGGTCTCTAAGGATGCTCCGATCAACTTGCCGAAAAGCGGCGGCAGGCCAAACATTCTCCGGCGCGTACCGCTGTTTGCCGAAAGAAAGTCCCATGCACAGCGTTTTGAGGGCTTTGTCGCCCGGTCTTCCGTGTTACGCGCGTAACTCGCCCATACCCATCAGCTGCTTTCGAGCCATCCATAGGTTCGACAGAGCGAACAGCGTGGTCAACTGAGCCGTGTTCTTCATCAGCCCTCGAAAGCGCACTTTCACGTAACCAAATTGCCGTTTGATCACCCGAAACGGATGCTCAACCTTGGCCCGTGTCTGAGCTTTGCAGTACTCAATTTTGCGCTTGGCTTTGTAAAGCAGGCTGCGTTTGTTCAGCTTGGAATACGTGCTGCGGCGCGCGGCGACTTGCCAGATCACCTCACGATTTTCATGCTCTTCGCGCTTCTCGACACCGGTGTACCCGGCGTCTGCATACACCGCGTTTTCTTCGCCATGCAACAGCTCGGCGACCTGTGTGACATCGGCCACATTGGCTGCGGTGCCATGGACGTGATGAACCAGGCCGGACTCAGCATCGACGCCGATATGAGCCTTCATCCCGAAAAAATACTGATTGCCTTTCTTGGTCTGATGCATCTCGGGATCGCGCTTGCCTTCTTCGTTCTTGGTCGAACTTGGGGCATGAATAATGGTGGCATCAACGATGGTGCCCTGGCGCAACGACAGGCCTTTCTCCTGCAAGTAACCGTTGATGACCGCAAGGATCGCAGGTGCGAGTTGATGCTTCTCCAGCAAGTGCCGGAAGTTCATGATCGTGGTGTCTTCGGGGATCGGCGCGCTCAGCGTCAGGCGTGCGAACTGGCGCATAGGCGTGATTTCGTAGAGCGCTTCTTCCATGGCCGGATCGCTCAGGGAGAACCAGTTCTGCAACAGATGGATGCGCAGCATGGTTTCCAGCGGGTAGGGTTTTCTACCGCCGCCGGCCTTGGGATAGAACGGCTCGATCAGCCCCAGCAGCCCAGTCCAGGGCACGACCTGATCCATCTCGGCGAGGAAGCGTTCGCGGCGTGTCTGCTTGCGCTTGCCGGCATATTCGAAGTCGGAAAAGCTCATCTGGCTCATGGGTGGCTCGGATCAGGAGGTCAGGCGTATTTCAGCACATTTGGGGACTTGATCGGAGAATCCCTAGTGAACTAACTAAAAGTTAGTGAACGGACGTGGAGTATTCAGAAAGGTCTCCACATCAGCTTCCATACCCAAACGCAAATCCTTTGCTCCTTCAGTGCAGAGCCACAAGTCCGCGATGGCTGAAGGATTGAAAGCGGCAAGGCAGCATCAAGACTACAAATTTGTTAGCAACACGTCCATACGCACTCAGTAGTATCGCAACGCCCCAGAGGCTCACGAAATCCAGATACACTCAATCGACACCACCTCGGAAGCTGAGATGTTTTAGAGCCCTCCGTCATCAACGGGAAGGGATTCTGTGATGAAGAAGCGTTATAAACTTTCCGACGAGACCTAGATTTTAGTTACCGATCTCTTCACCGAAACCCTTGGTCAAGGGCGGCCCCGCCTGAGCGACCGGCTGATGCAAGATGGCGTGCTCTGCTCGGGTTCTGCGTAGTGATATATGCCGGGTCGCTTTGGCCCGTGGTCAACGGTGTATCAACGGTTTCGGGGCTGGCGAAACCAGGGGGCATTCGATCAGATGCTCAAACGCTTGCACCCGAGATTGAATGAGCAAGGTTTGATCGATGTGCAAACCTGGATGATCGACTCAACCGCAGTACGTGCAACCCGAGCCTCTTCTGGCGCCGGGAAAAAAGGGGGGTTGACGAACCTGCGGATCACGCTCTAGGCCGCAGTCGCGGTGGCCTGACAACCAAAATCCACATGCTCTGCGACGCCAACGGATCACCGTTGCGCTTCCTCCTCTCTGGCGGCCAAGCTAGTGACATCAGCTACGCCCAGCCCCTGTTGGACGAGGTCAGCATTCCATCGGGCCAACGAGGCTGTCCGCGTATGCGCTGTAAATGGTTGCTTGCCGACAAGGGCTACGACACCGAAGCGCTACGCCGCTACTGCGATCAATGTCGAATGCAACCCGTCATCCCGCTGCGCTCGATGAAACGCAAACCCAAGCCTGGCTTACCAAGACTGTTTGATCGGCCCAAGTACCGGCAACGCAACATCATCGAGCGCATGTTTGGCTGGCTGAAAGAGAACCGAAAGATCGTGACGCGCTTCGACAAGCTCGCGAAAAACTATTCCGCCATGGTCTCGGTGGCTTGTTCCATGCGGTGTTTGCGACATCTCTTTTCGTACAGAACCTAGGCCTCAGTCGCGGTGGCCTGAGAACCAAGATTCAGATGCTCTGCGGCCAACGGGACACCGTTACGCTTCCTCCTCTCTGGCGCTCAAGCTGGTGAAATTGGCTACGCGCAACTAGCAAGCTACTTTCAAACAATTTACTCGGGGGAGGGTAGTGCCCGAGTCCAAAGAAATTGGACGGTTGAGGGATTAAGTCCGAGCTTCCTTGCCGTGGCTGCTTGCGTCAGGCCCTCCGCCTTGCAGGCTAAAACGAGGGTCAGCTTTTCAAGATCAGCAGGGCGGTTTGGGCGACGTTTTGTAAGCTTGTCGCCGACCAGTTGCGCCTGGATCGCCTGCATTCCAACTCTGTCCTCAATCAGGCGGACTTCCTCACAAGCGCGTTCCAATCGGTCTTGAGGGGATTCGGAGTCACGCACCGACAGTGTTAGAGCTAGCAAGGTGAGAGGAGAAAGGTTGAGCGCATCGGCAAGCTCGTCGAGCTTGTCCAGAGTGATGCTTGAGGCTCCGTTTTCGATTTTTCCCAGATAGGTACGCGAAGCTGCGTCTGCCAGGTTCTCCTGAGTACGATGTTGGGCGCCTCGCACAGATCGAAGCACAGCAGCAAATGCCGGCTTAAGCGACATATTTGCCTCCCCCTGAAAAGGGAAGGATCAGGCCATGTTGCTATGACCAGTTACACATCATATAGTTTGTTTAACTGGTCATTTTGGCCAAACGCATCAAAAGCGAGGTAGCTCGGCCTCAGCTTTGCTATGCATCTCCGTGGATGGAATACGAATGGGCACCCAGCGCCAAAATGACCTCTTACTGGTAGCGAAGCGGCAATCCACCACAATGTTGTTCGGGATCAGCCGCTCGCGCGTGGGACGTCTGCGTGTGCTGTTCGATGGAGGGCCGTCATATCCTGAAATGATTGATACGCTTCAGACGATGCGTGATGAGTACGGGCATCTCGTCAAGCGAGGTGAAAAGTTAACGGCGTCCGAATGGCTTCAGCGAATCAATGCAAGTGGCGCCAGACTCACATTGGCTCAGCTAGCCGCTGTCGAAACATTGATGAGCGGAGCAGCCAGCTTCACATAGGTTCTTAAGCTTATTGATCCCCTCCAAGCCCTGACCTAAATGTGATATGGCTGATGCAGAACGTCACGTTTTTCATGGTCTCGCCGCCGTCAACGATCAAGGCTTGGCGTTGGCCGAAGCTAATGAATGTGCGAGGGTGATCACCGTCCACGCAAGTCGGCACCGCTTCTGTGTGGCATGGCTGTCGGCATCGCCAGGTGCTGCTGCAATAGTGCCAATTCTCGAAGCGTTTTCTGGCCTCAGGAGCTTTAACGCTTTGGTTCAATCCATGAAGGTGAGGATTGACGCTTCATTGAGTTCTGAAAATTCATAGCCATTTTGAGATACCCCTTTCAGCTAGCGTCGAGCTGGCAGCGCCTCTCTACATCTGATCAGAAGACGGTGCGCTTGTAGGACGCATACCGGTCTATGGCGGGGCGTTCCGCGCATACCAGTACGATAAGCCTAAGCCCGTACCTGTAAGGTCGCTTGTGTGATGGGAGGGACCTGATAGAGATTGGAGGAAATTTAGCCTGTCCGGGGGGCCGATTTCCATTCTGCTGCTAGCCCGGTGATAGCCCGAATCACAATAAAAAAAGGCTCACATTGCTGTGAGCCTTTATTTATATGGTGCCGGCACCAGGAGTCGAACCCGGGACCTACTGATTACAAGTCAGTTGCTCTACCAACTGAGCTATACCGGCATAGGGGCGCTATTATAGCGATCGGTTTGGTTCTGTAAACCACTTCCGCTCAATCTTGCGCAAGGCCACGGTTCACGTGGCCTGCAGCCCTTCTACTACCACCCGCGATGCAGGCTTTCGGCCGTCGGTTCGGCCTTGGCGGGGTCGAACAGCATCGGCTTCTGTTCATGGCAGCCACGCTTGCCGCATTTCACGTAGCGATGCGGCTGCGCCGGCAGGCCATTGTCGCCCAGCACCTGCATCTGCGGCATGTCCCAGCCCGCAAGGCTGTCGCCGCGGCTGGCGTGCCCGCCGGCGCAGCCACCCAGCAGCAGGGCAAAGGCCACCAGGGCGATGGTGTTGAAGGTGTTCATGGTCATGTGTGTTTTCCCGATTGCATCATGCGGCCCGCAAGCCGTCAGTCCTTGTTCAATATCCGGTGAATCGTGCCGCCACAACCCTGGTAGCACTGGTCGTACTCGCGCCCGCAATCACTCGACAGCCCCGCGCTGTAGGGGTAGCTCGGGTAGTAGCAACTGCGCCGCGCATCCTTCTTGCTCTTGCCCTGCTGGCAGTACTGGTAACTGCGCATCTCGGACTGGTACAGGGCCTGGTTGGCGTTGTCCTGCATGCGTGCCAGTTGCCCGCAGTAGTTGCGCTGCTGCGAGCACGCGCTGATGCACTGCATTCCGTGCTGGCTCGGCGGTGGCGAATAGCGATAGGTGTAGCTCGGCCCACAGCCGCCCAGCAGGCCGGCGGCCAGCAGCAGCGCTGCGCGCCAGTGAAAGGTGATGCTCACGAGAGGGTGTTCCTTGTTCAGTCCTCGCTGAATTCCAGCAGGTCTCCCGGCTGGCACTTCAGCGCGCGACACAGCTTCTCCAGGGTCTCGATCTTGAAACCCTTGATCTTGCCGTTCTTCAGCAACGATAAGTTAGCTTCGGTAATGCCAATAATCTCGGCCAGGTCCTTGGAACGGATCTTGTTCCGGGCCATCACGACGTCGAGCCTGATGATTATCGGCATGGGTCTAGGCTAGACATAACAGTTGTGTTCATCGCTGATGGTCTTGGCGTCACGCATGAGGAGGGAGAAGGCACACAGCAATATGCCCTTCATGATCTCGTAAACCGCCGCGGATGATACACCGATCCCCACGCTGAAGCTCCTTTCGCCTGGCGGCAGGTCGATGCAGAAGGCCAGGCCCTGCAAGGTGGCGATCACCGGCCACAGCAACGGCAGGCCGATGCACAACAGGCCCACCCACCACAGCAGCTTGATGTTGGAGGCCGTCCACGTCTGCCCACGTGACAGGCGGATGAAGAACAGGCCGGTGAGGTACAGGGCCAGTACCGACAGGCTGGCCGGGATCATGTCCAGGGTGATGACCAGTGCCTGGGCCAGGACGCTGGGCTGGAAGCCCGGCGCCACCAGCAGGGGCATCTGGTCGGCGAAGCTTTGCAGGTAGGCGGCCAGCACGTCGTGCCTGTCGAAAAGCCAGAACCAGGCATTGCAGCCAAATTCGGCCAGCGCCGTACCCCACGCCAGCAACGCCGCAAAGGCACCGATTGCACGCAGACGCGAGCGTGCGTAGGCCACTGTTTTGCTGTTCATGGTTTTTCCTTGGTCTGGTTTGAACGGGGCGGATTATTGAGCAAAAATTATCGCAGTACAATAATTAATTGATGTGAAATGAGGTGGTGTGGCGATTTGACTCGCAGGGGGGGCGGGGTCAGCGTTGCGGCCTTCGCGGGTCAGGCCCGCTCCCACAGGGATCGCCGCCAACCTTGTGGGAGCGGGCTTGACCCGCGATTGGGCCTTACAGGCTACGCCGGATTTGGGAATTATAATTTACGGGCCTTGCAACCACCTTTCAGGGGCTTTCACCAAGTAACGAATAATCCGCAGCAAAATTCATTAGTCATTCTCTATCGATTTGACTTACACAATGCCCTCAGCTAATTTGTTGTGCATTATGTTGAACACTCAAGCGTTGCCGCTCCTCACCTCCCGCCTGGTTTCCCGTGAACGTCACTGGACCGGCGACCTCTAGCGCCACCCTCCCAAACCCCGGCTTTTTCGCTGACGCCCCCGTCAGCCCCTCGCGTTTTTTGTAATGCCCATGGGAGGGCACCATGCGTTCCTGGATCTATCTGTTCATTGCCATCGTGGCCGAAGTGATCGGTACCACGTCGATGAAATTCGCCGCCGATCATTCGCCGATTCTCGGTCACGCCCTCATGTACGCCATGATCGGCCTGTCCTACGGCTTTCTCGCGCTCGCCGTGAAGCGCGTGCCGCTGGGTGTGGCCTACGCCCTGTGGGAAGGCATCGGCATCGTGCTGATCACCGTGGTCAGCGTCACCTGGCTAGGTGAAAGCATCGGCCTGCTCAAGGCCCTGGGCCTGGGCGTGATGATCGCGGGTATCCTGCTGATCAAGTCCGGTACCCGCAGCGCCCGCCGTGAAACCACCGGGGAGGCCCTGCCATGCTGAGCCTGCAAGTGATCCCCTTTGCCTGGCTGGCACTGGCCATCGTGCTCGAAGTGCTCGCCAACCTGCTGCTCAAGTACTCCGACGGCCTGCGCAAGCGCTGGGTCGCGGCGGCGTCGATCAGCTGCGTGCTGGCTGCCTTCACGGCGCTGGCCCAGGCGGTCAAGGACATCCCCCTGTCGATGGCCTACGCCATCTGGGGCGGCTTCGGCATTCTTGCCACCGTGGCCATGGGCTGGGCCCTGTTCGGCCAGCGCCTGGCCGGCCGCGGCTGGCTTGGCCTGCTGCTTCTGCTGGGCGGCATGGGCCTGCTGAAACTGGCCTGATCGCAGCCCTTAGAGCCATTCGCGAAAATGCTTATGCACAAGCTGCATGCCAACTCGGCGCGTAGTGCATCGCCAGTGGCCAGCCCGTTCGTCTTTGCGCAAATGGCTGTTTTTGCTCAGGTTTAGAAGGTGAACAAAAAATGACCAGCTGTCGCCAGCCCTTGTCGGGCGGCTTTTTCAGCGATTCATCAAAATGTTGCGCACAGACTTATCCACAGGTTTGCACGTCAACCGCGCTCTGCCAAAAGCATCAGATTCCGAGGCGTGAGAGGGTAGGGGCAGAAGCTGCCAAGGCGCACCTTGAAGCCCTGTTCGCCCAGGTACAGTGCGCGATCCAACACCAGCCATAGCTCCAGCGGGCGGCGGAACAGGTTGCGCACCTGTTCAAGGTTGCGCACCCGGGCCAGTCGCGCCCAGCCAGCCTGTTCCAGTGCCGCCCAATCGGGCGCACCCGTCACCTGCAGCCCCTTGAGTTCGGCCAGGTCCTGGCAGTACTGGGCGAAGGGCTTGTGCAGCCAGTGGCTGGGCAGCGAAGGGGTGGGCAGGTAGCTGTCGCAGCCGCGAACCTCGCGTTGCAGCAGGTCGAAGCCCAGGCGCCGCGCCATCGACGCGTCACGCTGGCGGCGCACGCGGTTGCCGGCGGTGACGGTTTCGCTCAGCGGCAGGCCCAGGTCGTCGACCGACAGGCTCAACGTCGAAGCTTGAGCGGCTGTGGATAACGCTTGGTAGTGCGCTGCGCTGATACGGTTGTAGCAGCACGGCGCAATCGCCAGCTGACGGCAGCCGCCAGCGCTGGCCAGTTGCATCAGGCGCACGTGCAGGTCGCCGCAGGCATGCAGCGCAACGGCGGTGTGCTGGCTGCCCAGTTGGGTGGCGGCATCGGCGGCCATCACGTCCTGCAGGCGATGCTCCGCAGGCAAGCGGTGGTGCTGGCTGAGCTGTTCGCCGGCCAACACCAGCGCGGGGTCGTGTTCCAGGCAGGTCAGTTGCTGCGCCGGGCCCAGCAGGCGCCGGCCCAGGTGCCCCTTGCCCGCACACCAGTCCAGCCAGTGCGTGGGCTGGCGGGCAAAATCAAGGCGCCCGGCAAAGGCCTCGATCTGCTGCCATTTGCGCCCTGGCACGTCCACGTTCAGGCGCGGGTTGACAGGGGCCAGCTCGATTGTGGATAACTCGCCCACCGCCGACAGCGCCTGGCACTGGGCAGCCAGCTGTGGATAAGGCGCGGGGGCATGTTCAGGCGGGGTATCGGCCTCGCTCAGCGGCCGCTGGCGCAGCCAGTGGCTCAGGGCGGGGTGCTCGCGCTCCCACGGCAGGTGCAGCTGGGTAAACGGCCGCGGCCGCCACAGGCCCTGATGCTCCAGCAAAAAGCTGTTAAGGGCCTGGAAGCGGCTATGCAGTGGCTCGCCCTGCAGTACCTCAGCGGCCCTGGCAGGCATCGACCCGCAACCAGCGCTCGAGCACCTTGAAGCCCTGCACCAGCAGGAACGAGATCAGCAGGTAGAACAGGCCGGCGGCAAAGAAGATCTCCACCGGCAGGTAGGTGCGCGCGATGATCGTGCGTGCCATGCCGGTCAGTTCCAGCAGGGTCACGGTACTGGCCAGGGCGCTGGCCTTGAGCATCAGGATCACTTCGTTGCTGTAGGCCGGCAGGCCGATGCGCGCCGCGCGCGGCAGCATGATGTAGAACAGCGCCTTGGCCCGGGACATGCCCAGCGCCCGCGCCGCCTCGATCTCCCCGCGCGGGATGGCCTGCAGCGCGCCCCGCAGGATCTCGGCGATGTAGGCGGCGGTGTGCAGGGTCATGGTCAGCACGGTGCACCAGAACGGATCGCGCAGGTACGGCCACAGGGCGCTGTTGCGCACGATCTCGAACTGCGCCATGCCGTAGTACACCAGAAACAGCTGCACCAGCAGCGGCGTGCCACGGAAGAAGAAGATGTAGCCATACGGCAGCGCGCGCACGTACCAGTGGCGCGAGGCGCGAGCGATGCCCAGCGGGATGGCCAGGATCAGCCCGGCGATGACCGCGATGGCCACCAGCTCCAGGGTCAGGGTCGCGCCCTGGGCCAGGCGTGGCAGCCACTTGATGATCACTTCCCAGTTCATTGGTTGGCCCTCGCGAAGCCGCGTGCGGCGCGTTTTTCCAGGAAGTGCATGCCGATCATCGCAAGGATGGTCAGGCCCAGGTAGATGATTGCCGCCACCATGTAGAAGGTGAACGGCTGCTTGGTCACGGTCACGGCCACCTGCGAGTGGCGCATGATCTCTTCAAGGCCGATCACCGATACCAGCGCGGTGTCCTTCATCAGGATCATGAACAGGTTGCCCAGGCCGGGCAGGGCGATGCGCCACATCTGCGGCAGGATCAGCCGCGAGAAGATCCGCGCCTTGGACAGGCCCAGGGCCAGGCCCGCTTCGCGGTGGCCCTTGGGGATGGCCAGGATCGCGCCACGGAACACTTCGGTGGCATAGGCACCGAAGCACAGGCCCAGAGCGATCACGCCGGCAGCAAAGGCGCTCAGCTCAAGGCCGGGAATATTCAGGAGGTCGCCCAGCTTGCTCATCAGGCTGACGGTGCCGAAGTAGATCAGCAACACCCACAGCAGCTCGGGCACGCCGCGCACCAGGGTCGAGTAGAAACCGCCAAGCCACTGCAGCGGCTTGTACGGCGAGGTCTTGGCCAGGGCGCCGAGCAACCCCAGCACCAGCCCCAGGCACAGGGCCGACAGCGCCAGTTGCACGGTCATCAGGGTGCCAGCCGCCAGGGCCGGACCGAATCCGTAGAGATCAATATTCATGGGCAGGCTTGTTCAGGGACGGGCACCGCCGCAGGGGCGGTGCCGGTCGGGCGAATCAATAGATGCTGAAAGGGAAGTACTTGTCGTTGATCTTCTTGTAGGTGCCGTCGGCAACGATTTCCTTGAGGGCGGCGTTCAGCCTGTCGCGCAGCTGGGTGTCACCCTTGCGCACGGCAATGCCGACCTTGTCGCTCTCGTTGACCGGGTCGCCCTTGAACTCGTAGTTCTTGCCGGCATCGGACTTGAGCCAGTCGTAGTTGGCGTACTTGTCGGCCAGGATGGCGTCCAGGCGGCCGGAGGTCAGGTCCAGGTAGGCGTTTTCCTGGCCGTCGTACAGGTTGACCTTGAAGTCGCCGTCCATGCCGCCGTTGTCGTCCAGCCAGGTTGCGGCCTGGGTGGCGCGCTGGGTGCCGATGGTCTTGCCCTTGAGCGAGGCGCGGTCGGTCTTGAAGTCGACGTTTTTCGGGGCGATGAACTGCTGCTTGTTGGAGTAGTACGGGTCGGTGAAGTCAACGGCCTGCTTGCGCTCGTCGGTGATCGACAGCGACGAGATCAGGAAGTCGAATTTCTTGGCGTTCAGGGCCGGGATGATGCCGTCCCAGTCGGAGGTGACCACTTCGCATTCGACCTTCATCTTGGCGCACAGGGCGTCGCCGATGTCCTTGTCGAAGCCTACGACCTGGCCGCTGGCATCCTTGTTGTTGAAGGGCGGGTAGGCCGCTTCGATGCCCATTTTCAGCTTTTCGGCGGCCATGGCGTTGGCCGAGAACACCAGGGTGGCGGCAGCGGCCAGGAGGAATTTCTTGTAGTTCTGCATGCGTGTTGCTCCGTTAGCGGTTGCTGGACATGAATTGTTTACAACGCGCCGAGTTCGGGTTTTCGAAAACCTGCTGCGGCGATCCTTGCTCTTCCACCAGGCCCTGGTGCAGGAAGATGACTTCACTGGACACCTGCCGGGCGAAGCTCATTTCATGGGTAACCAGTAGCATGGTACGGCCTTCTTCGGCCAGCGCGCGGATCACGTTGAGCACTTCCTGGACCATTTCCGGGTCCAGCGCCGAGGTGGGCTCGTCGAACAGAATGACCTTGGGCTTCATCGCCAGGGTGCGCGCAATGGCGGCACGCTGCTGCTGGCCGCCGGAGAGTTCGGCCGGGTAGCTGTGGCGCTTGTTGTGGATGCCGACCTTGTCCAGCAGCGCCTCGGCGTGCTCGATGGCCTCGGCCTTGCTCTGGCCGAGCACCCGGCGCGGCGCCTCGATGATGTTGTCGAGCACGCTCATGTGCGGCCACAGGTTGAAGTTCTGGAACACGAAGCCGATCTCGCTGCGCAGGCGGTTGATCTGCCTGTTGTCGGCGGCGACCAGTTCGCCGTTCTTGCCGGCCTTGAGCCTGAGCTCTTCACCGGCGACCAGGATCTGGCCTTCGTGGGGGTTTTCCAGCAGGTTGATGCAGCGCAGCAAGGTGGACTTGCCGGAACCGGACGACCCCAGGATCGAAATCACGTCGCCGTCGCGGGCGGTCAGCGAAATGCCCTTGAGAATCTCCTGCGCGCCGTAGCGCTTGTGCAGGTTGCGGATTTCCAGCGCGGGCGTGGCCTGGGCCATGTGCGGTCCTCTTGAGTTCTGGTGCGTGCCTGCTGTTGTCGGCCTTCCTGGCGAGGCGCAACGCTAGCATAGCGCTCGAACGACAGCCAACAACGGCGGGCGGGGCGAAGGGCCTGTGGGCAGGTGGGTGTCGCATCGATGCAGCGGACTGTCGCGCGGATGACCGCGCGCCCCATTTCCACGGGCCGTAGCCGTGATGAAAAAAGGCGCGATGGTGCCAGTTTTGGCCGATGCTGGAAAGCCGTTTTTGACCGGTTGCACAGCATCCGGGGGTTTTGCCGGCCCTGGGCTGCGGCGCAGCCCGGGTCGTTGCTCAACCGAATTTCTTCTGCTTGGAGACGATCTCCGACGCCTGCACATAGGCGTCCTGGAACTCGTCGCTCTCCAGCCACTGCATCGCTTGGGCCTCTTCGGTGCCGTCCAGCCAGTGGCGGTAGGCGCAGAACACCTTGCAGATGTAGTCGGTGGAGTGTTCTTCCTTGTGCCCCTTGAGCACCAGGGCCAGCAGCGGGTCGACCAGGAACACAGCAATCATCGAGGCCAGGCCGGTGTCCTGTGCCTGTTTCATCTTTTCGAACAGCGCGGTGTAGCTGCCCGATTCCATGGCCTTGGTGAACACCTGCTCGACGCTGGCGCTGGCGCTCTCGCCGCTGCTCTTGACCGCCTGGCCGCTGCGTACCATGCGGTTCTCGCGGGCCTTGCTGGCGGCGCGCTTGGCGCGTTTTTGCTGTTTGCTGCTGGAAGCCATTGCGGGTAATCCTTGAAAGAAGGTGATGCGTGGCGCTATTGAACCTCACTCCCTCGGCAAACCCAAGCCTGTGTCGCCGCGTGCAGCAGGGGCGTGCCGCTAGGGCAGCCGCCCGCACAGCGCATTGCCTTCATAGCCGTGCATGATCGGCGCCAGGAACATGAACGGGCCGCAGGCATTGAGGTAGGGGTTCTTGTCGACGCTGTGGGTGGTGTACATCAGCACGCGCTCGTCGCCGAACCTGTCGTGGCCGAACGCGGCTTCGGTGTAGGTCGAGCACACCGGCAGCTTCAGCGGCACGGGCAGCACCACCAGCCACAGGCTGATGCCGCACCATTCCCGGGTGGCTTCGGAACGTTCGGTGCGGGTGATGTGCGGGGTGATATCACGGCCGAGCAGCTGGCGGTAGGTGTCGGTCTTTTCGACGCGGGTCTGGGGCGAGGCGGACTTGAAGCCGACGCAACCGTTCAGGCACACCAGCGCAAGCGCCGTCATCACAAGCCTTTTCATCCATGAACCCTGGTAGGCGCCGGCCTGGCCGGCGAAGGTGACGACCTGGGGAGCACCAAATCGCAGGCAATAAAAAACCCCAAGGAATCACTTCGCTTGGGGCTTTTCGGTATTAGTGGTGCCCAGAGACGGAATCGAACCGCCGACACGGGGATTTTCAATCCCCTGCTCTACCGACTGAGCTATCTGGGCAACGGGGCGCATTAAAAGCGTTTTTCGGATTTGCGTCAACGACTTTTTGAAAATTTATTAAATTAATTCCGTCGCTTACGAATTTCCGGGGTTATTCGGCAGGCGGCACGTAGCCTTCGGCCTTCTCGTATTCTTCGCCGGAGAAGAACTTGTCCATCTCGCCCTGGAGGTACTTGCGGTCCTCGGCGTTCATCATGTTCAGGCGCTTCTCGTTGATCAGCATGGTCTGTTCCTTCTGCCAGTCGGCCCAGGCCTTCTGCGAGATATGCTCGAAAATGTCCTGGCCCTTGGCGCCGGGATACGGCGGGCGCTCCAGGCCAGGCAGCTCTTCTTTGTACTTGCGGCACATTACGGTGCGGGTCATGACGACTCTCCTGCATTCAATACGTGGGCCGCGCGTTTGAGCAGTTTCTTGACCGGGGCAGCAAGGCCCAGGCGCGGCGGGGTGGCGAGGTTATACCAGAGCCAGTCGGCCTCGGCCACGTGGTCACCCTGGGGGGCCACCGGCACCAGCCAGGGTTGGATCGCCAGCTGGAAGTGGCTGAAGGTGTGGGTCAGGCTGTCCAGCGCCACGGGCTCGCCCAGGTTCACCCCGTGCTGCTCGGCCAGGTGTTGCAGGTCGTCGAGGCTGTCCAGCTCCGGCAGGCTCCACAAACCGCCCCACAGGCCGCTGGACGGGCGCCGGTACAGAAGGATGGCGCCCTCGTTGTTGGCCAGCAGCGGCATCAGTGTGCTGCGCTGGGGCAGGGTCTTGCGCGGCTTGGGGATCGGGTAGCGGATCTCCTGGCCGAGCATGTGCGCCTCGCAGCCGCGCTCCAGCGGGCACAGCAGGCAACTGGGCTTGCTGCGCGTGCACAGGGTGGCGCCCAGGTCCATCATCGCCTGGGTGTAGTGGTTGACCCGGCTGTGGGGGGTAAAGCGCTCGGCGTTGGCCCACAGCGCCTTGGCCACCTTGGGCTCGCCCGGGTAGCCTTCCTGCGCGGTGTAGCGGGCCAGCACGCGCTTGACGTTGCCGTCCAGGATCGGCGCACGCAGGCCCATGCTGATGCTGGCGATTGCCCCGGCAGTGGACAGGCCGATGCCGGGCAGCTCGGTGAGCTTCTCGACATCGCGCGGGAATTGGCCGGCGTACTGCTCCACCACGATCTTCGCGGTCTTCTGCAGGTTGCGCGCGCGGGTGTAGTAGCCCAGCCCGGTCCACAGGTGCAGCACCTCGTCCTCCGGCGCCGCGGCCAGGGCCTCGACGCTGGGCAGGGCTTGCATGAAGCGCCCGAAGTAGTTGAGCACGGTGCTCACCTGGGTCTGTTGCAGCATGATCTCCGACACCCACACCCGGTACGGGGTGATGCCCTGTTGCCAGGGCAGGTCGTGGCGGCCGTTACGGTCGTACCATTCCAGCACGGCGCTGGAAAACTGCTCGGGATTCATCGTTTGAACAGGCCCTTGAGTGCGTCTTTGAGTTCGGGACTGACCTTGTCACCCAGCTTTTCGTTGAGCTTTTCCTGCAGCTTGTTGCCCAGCGCCTTGCCGGCCAGCTTGCCCAGGCCATCCTTGTCCACGCGGCAGGCCTTGGCACCCAGCTCCAGCGGGCCACGGCAGCGCAGCGGGAACTCCAGCCCCACGTAGCGCTCGTTGACCTGGCAGGCCGGGTCGGGCATGTCGCGCTTGTCGCCCTCGACGATCACGCCCACGCGGTAGTCCATGCCCAGCACGCGCAGGTCGAGGTCGCCGTGGCCGTTGACGGTCAGGCCCGGGATGCGCACCTTCAGGTCCGGGTTGCTGGCCACGCCGTTGCGCAGCACCAGGCTGCCCTTGAGTTCCTGGAACGGGGTGTCCTTGCCGCGTGGTTCGCCGCTCAGGGCCTTGCGGTTGAGGGTGGCGATGCCCTGGCACAGCTGCTGCTCGAGGTTGGCATTGACCAGCACACCGTTGTTGATGACGAAGCTGGCGTTGCCATTGAGGGTGTCGATCAGCGCCTTCTGGCTGTTGCCGCTGCCGGTCAGGTTGCTGCTCAGGGTCAGCAGGCCCTTGACCGGCGGGGTGTCGGTCTGGCTCTTGATGAAGTGCTCCACCGGTACGCGGTTGACCTGGGTACTCAGGCCGATCTGCGGTACCGCAGGGCGCACGTCGAGGGTGCCCTTTGTAGCGAAGTCGCCGTTGTAGAGGCCGCCCTGCAGGGTGTCCAGGGTGATCAGGCCACCCTGGCCACGGGCCTTGAGCACGGCGTTCTGGATAGGCAGCTGTTCAAGGGTGAGCACGCCGAAGCTCAGGTCTGCCTGCAGGTCGAGTACGCGCAGGCGGTCCACCGGCAGCAGCTTGTCGGTGCTCCAGGCGGTCTTGGTGGGTGCGTCCGGCAGCGGTGTGGTGCCGGCTCCGGCCAGCGCACCGGCTTCATTCTGCTGCACCTCGGCCTGGCGCGCGGCCTTGGCGCCGGTGGCGGCCTCGCTCTTGGCCGGCAGGTAGCGGTCGGCATTGAACGTGTCGGCTTTTAGCTGCACGCGCAGGGCCTGCTTGGCGAAGTCATCCACCGCCAGGCGGCCGGTGAAGGTGCTGTCGTCGAGCTTCACTGCCAGGTCTTCCAGAGCCAGGCGGGTGGGGCTGCCTTCCAGGCGGCTGACCAGCTCGAACTTGCCCAGGGTGGCGGCATCGGCCATCGGTGGCACTGCCACGCCGACGCTGTCGAGGAACGTGCGCAGGTCGAGCTGGGCGATGGACAGGCCGCCGGTGAGCTTGGGCGTGCTGTTCAGGTCACGCACGTTCAGCTCGCCCAGGGCGCGCAGCTGGTTGGCCGACAGCTTCAGGCCGTTCCATTCGGCGACGTTCGCGGCCATGTCCACCAGCAACTGGCCCTGGGCGGCGAAGGTCATGGTCTTGCCCTGCAGCGGCTCGCCGGAGGCTTCGCCACTGAGCTTCATGTCTTCGAACTGATAGCGCTTGAGCGCACGGTCGAAGCGCAGCTCGCCCTTGAGCTCGGTGCGGGCGCGCAGGGCCGGCTGGCCAGCGCTGAAGAAGGCGGTCATGGTCAGCGGAATGTTGACCCCTTCGTGAACCGCGCCGGTGCTCAGCTGGATGCTCTCGGCGCTGAAACTCTGGCCGCTTTGCGCATCGCTGTACTGCACCTTGGCGTTGTTCACGGTGAGGCTGTCGATGTCCAGCTTGACCGGGCGCTCGGCGGCGGCCGGCTTGGCCGGGGCCTCGCCTGGGGCCGGTGTGCCGGCGCTGCCTTCGGCCGGTGCAGCTGGGGTGGCGGCCGGCAGCGGCTTGCCGATATCTTCCCAGTTGCCGTGGCCGTGTTCGTCGCGGGCCAGGGTCAGGTTAAGGCCCTCGACGCGCACGTCGCTCATCTGCACTTCACGGCGCAGCAGCGGCAGTACGCGCACCGACAGGCCGAGCATCTGCAGGTCGGCGAATGGCACCTTGGGGTTGTTGAGCGTGGCGATGCTCGCCTCGTGCAGTTCCAGCCCCAGCCACGGGAACAGGCTCCAGCCGATGTCGCCGTTGAGCGTCAGCTCGACGTGGGCCTTGTCGCGTGCCAGCTGGCGGATCTCGTCTTTGTAGTCGTTGGGATCGAAGAGGTGGGTCAGGGCAAAGCCCAGCGCCACAATGATCAGCAACAACCCGAGTATCACCAGCCCCAGGATTTTGCCGAACGCTTTCATGGGCGAGTCCTTGTAGTCCGATTGTAAAATTCAGCCGCAGAGTATAGCCCCGTGCAGGGCGCGCGGGCGCGGCGCGACCCGGGTTTGGACAGCAACCGGCAGGGCAGTTCCTGACACGGGGGTATCAGTTTTCGCAAAAACCACAGTATCAGCCTAATTTCAGCGAGTGCGGCGAATGGTACTCTCTCGCGCCTCCACGGTCCCGTTGCGGCCGATTGTCGCGTCAAAGGGCCGGTTGCCAGATAAACGACGTGCTGCCCCTGGCAGCCAAAGTCGCAGGCAGCAGGCCTGGTCGGTGGAGCATCCATATCACGAGGGGAACAACAATGAGCAGCACTACGGTGGGCGGCATCGCCAGTACGCCCGGCTTCCTGTCCAAGGAACGCATTGTCGCCAGGGCCGGTTTCAACCGCTGGCTGGTGCCACCGGCGGCCCTGGCCATTCACCTGTGCATCGGCATGGCCTATGGCTTTTCGGTGTTCTGGCTGCCGCTGTCGCAGGCCATCGGTATCAGTGCGCCGGTGGCGTGTGCGCCGGAAATGAGCTTCGTGGCGCGCCTGTTCACCGCCGAGTGCGACTGGCCGATCTCGATGCTGAGCTGGATCTACACGCTGTTCTTCGTGTTCCTCGGTTGTTCGGCGGCCATCTGGGGCGGCTGGCTGGAGCATGCCGGGCCGCGCAAGGCCGGGGTGGTCTCGACCCTGTGCTGGTGCGGTGGCCTGCTGATGTCGGCGCTGGGGGTGTACACCCACCAGCTGTGGCTGATGTGGCTGGGCAGTGGTGTGATCGGCGGTATCGGCCTGGGGCTGGGCTACATTTCGCCGGTATCGACGCTGATCAAGTGGTTCCCGGACAAGCGCGGCATGGCCACCGGCATGGCGATCATGGGCTTTGGCGGTGGCGCCATGGTCGGTGCGCCACTGGCGGCGGCGCTGATGAGCCACTTCGCCGGCCCTGACGGGGTGGGCGTGTGGCAGAGCTTCGTGGTGATGGCGCTGATCTACTTCGTGTTCATGCTCGGCGGCGCCCTGGCCTACCGCGTGCCGCCCACCGGCTGGAAGCCCGAAGGCTGGAGCGCGCCGCAGAAAAAGGCCGGCAACGCGATGATCACCCACCGCCACGTGCACGTCAGCGTGGCGTGGAAGACGCCGCAGTTCGCGCTGATCTGGCTGGTGCTGTGCCTTAACGTGTCGGCCGGCATCGGCATTCTGGGCATGGCCTCGCCGCTGCTGCAGGAAGTGTTCGCCGGCAAGCTACTGGGCAACGACCTGAGCTTCAGCCAGCTGGATGCCACGCAACTGGCGCAGATTGCCGCCATTGCCGCGGGCTTCACCGGGTTGCTGAGCCTGTTCAACATCGGCGGGCGTTTCTTCTGGGCCTCGTTCTCCGACTACATCGGGCGCAAGAACACCTATTTTGCCTTCTTCGCCCTGGGCGTGGCGCTGTATGCGCTGATCCCGAACATGGGCCACCTGGGCAACATCGCGCTGTTCGTGGCGGCGTTCTGCATCATCCTGTCGATGTACGGTGGCGGCTTCGCCACGGTGCCGGCGTACCTGGCCGACCTGTTCGGCACGCAGATGGTGGGCGCCATTCACGGTCGCCTGCTGACCGCCTGGGCGGCAGCCGGGGTGCTGGGCCCGGTGCTGATCACCTACCTGCGCGAATATCAGCTGGAGATGGGCGTGGAGCGGGCGGCGGCGTATGACATGACCCTGTACATCCTGGCCGGGCTGCTGGCGCTGGGCTTTTTGTGCAACGCGCTGGTGCGGCCGGTGGCCGACAAGTACTTCATGACCGATGCGCAACTGGCGGCCGAACAGGCGCTGGGGCACGACAAGGGCGCCAATGGCAGCACCGTGCTGGAGTGGAAGGCCGCGCCGGGCAGCCGGCCGCTGGTGATTGCCGCGTGGCTGGTGGTGGGCATTCCGCTGGCGTGGGGGGTGTGGGTGACCCTGCAGAAGACTGCGGTGCTGTTCCATTAAAGGCATCGCGGGTCAAGCCCGCTCCTACAAGGATCTCTGCTGACCGTGTGGGAGCGGGCTTGACCCGCGATGAGGCCGGTACTGCTGACGCAAATTCCCCGCCAACTGTCTTCTTCGTTCCAAGCCACGCGTATCTAGGCCTATAATGGACACCTTTTTCGCCCAATGATTTTGCGGAGCTGGTGATGGTCGAACGTACGGCTAGCGTCGAGCGCAATACTCTGGAAACCCAGATCAAGGCCTCGATTAACCTGGATGGCAGCGGCAAGGCCCGATTCGATATCGGTGTGCCTTTCCTCGAACACATGCTCGACCAGATCGCCCGACATGGGCTGATCGATCTGGACATCGAGTGCAAGGGCGACCTGCACATCGACGATCACCATACCGTCGAAGACGTCGGTATCACCCTGGGCCAGGCATTCAACCAGGCCATCGGCGACAAGAAGGGCATCCGCCGCTACGGCCATGCCTACGTGCCGCTGGACGAGGCGCTGTCGCGCGTGGTCATCGACTTCTCCGGCCGCCCGGGCCTGGAGATGCACGTGCCCTTCACCCGCGCCACCGTGGGCGGTTTCGACGTCGACCTGTTCCAGGAATTCTTCCAGGGCTTTGTCAACCACGCCAACGTCTCCCTGCACATCGACAACCTGCGCGGGCACAACACCCACCACCAGATCGAGACCGTGTTCAAGGCCTTCGGCCGCGCACTGCGCATGGCCATCGAGCTGGACGAACGCATGGCCGGCCAGATGCCGTCGACCAAGGGCTGCCTGTAATGCAGACGGTAGCCGTTATCGACTACGGCATGGGCAACCTGCACTCGGTGGCCAAGGCCCTGGAGCACGTGGGCGCCGGCAAGGTGCTGATCACCAGCGATGCTGCGGTGATCCGCGAGGCCGACCGCGTGGTGTTCCCGGGTGTGGGCGCGATCCGCGACTGCATGGCCGAGATTCGCCGCCTGGGCTTCGACAGCCTGGTGCGTGAAGTCAGCCAGGACCGCCCCTTCCTCGGCATCTGCGTGGGCATGCAGGCCCTGCTCGACCACAGCGAAGAGAACGACGGCGTCGATTGCATCGGCCTGTTCCCGGGCAATGTGCGCTTCTTCGGCAAGGGCCTGCACGAGGACGGCGAGCACCTTAAGGTGCCGCACATGGGCTGGAACGAAGTATCCCAGGCCATCGACCACCCGCTGTGGCACGACATCCCCGACCGTGCGCGCTTCTACTTCGTGCACAGCTACTACATCACCGCCGCCAACGCGGCGCAGGTGGCGGGCAGTGGTCACTATGGCGTCGACTTTGCCGCCGCGCTGGCCGACGGCTCGCGCTTTGCCGTGCAGTTCCACCCGGAGAAGAGCCATACCCATGGCCTGCAGCTGCTGCAGAACTTCGCCGGCTGGGATGGTCGCCGGTAATGGGCAAGTCCCGCGCCAAGCGGCCGATCCTCACCCTCGCGCCTGAAGAAGAGCGCGAGGCGCTGGCCAAGCTCAAGCGTTTTCTCGAAGACCGCTTCGAGCTTGAGCTGGGTTCGTTCGAGGTGGCTGAAGTGCTGGAGCTGTTCAGCCAGGAGATTGCACCGCATTACTACAACAGGGCGATTTTCGATGTGCAGGCGCACCTCAAAGAGAGGTTCGAAAGCATTGAAAGCGACTTGTGGTCGCTCGAGAAGAACTGACTTCCCGAGCTCACTGTTTACCGAATAGACAGGTTCCCCAGATGCTGATTATTCCCGCTATCGATCTCAAGGACGGTGCTTGCGTACGTTTGCGCCAAGGCCGCATGGAAGATTCCACGGTATTTTCCGATGACCCGGTGAGCATGGCCGCCAAATGGGTCGACGGTGGCTGCCGCCGCCTGCACCTGGTCGACCTGAACGGTGCCTTCGAAGGCCAGCCGGTCAACGGCGAGGTGGTGACTGCCATTGCCAAGCGCTACCCGAACCTGCCGATCCAGATCGGCGGCGGCATCCGCTCGCTGGAAACCATCGAACATTACGTCAAGGCCGGCGTCAGCTACGTGATCATCGGCACCAAGGCGGTCAAACAACCCGAGTTCGTGGCCGAAGCCTGCCGTGCGTTCCCCGGCAAGGTGATCGTGGGCCTGGACGCCAAGGACGGCTTCGTGGCCACCGACGGCTGGGCCGAGGTCAGCTCGGTGCAGGTCATCGACCTGGCCAAGCGTTTCGAGGCCGATGGCGTCTCGGCGATCGTCTACACCGACATCGCCAAGGACGGCATGATGCAAGGCTGCAACGTGCCGTTCACCGCCGCCCTGGCTGCCGCCACCAAGATCCCGGTGATCGCCTCCGGTGGCATCCACAACCTGGGTGACATCAAGGCCCTGCTCGACGCCAGGGCACCGGGGATCATCGGCGCCATCACCGGCCGTGCGATCTACGAAGGCACGCTGGATGTGGCCGAGGCGCAAGCCTTCTGCGACAGCTACAAAGGCTGAGGAGAACGGCATGGCGCTGGCCAAACGCATCATCCCTTGCCTGGACGTCGACAACGGTCGAGTGGTCAAGGGCGTCAAGTTCGAGAACATCCGTGATGCCGGCGACCCGGTGGAAATCGCCCGTCGCTACGATGAGCAGGGTGCCGACGAGATCACCTTCCTCGACATCACTGCCAGCGTCGATGGCCGCGACACCACGTTGCATACCGTCGAGCGCATGGCCAGCCAGGTGTTCATTCCGCTGACCGTGGGCGGCGGCGTGCGCACTGTGCAGGATATCCGCAACCTGCTCAACGCCGGTGCCGACAAGGTCTCGATCAACACCGCAGCGGTGTTCAACCCCGAGTTCGTGGGCGAGGCCGCACAGCATTTCGGCTCGCAGTGCATCGTGGTTGCCATCGATGCCAAGAAGGTCTCCGGCCCGGGCGAAACCCCGCGCTGGGAGATCTTCACCCACGGCGGGCGCAAGCCTACCGGGCTGGATGCGGTGGAGTGGGCGAAGAAGATGGAAGGCCTGGGCGCGGGCGAGATCCTGCTCACCAGCATGGACCAGGATGGCATGAAGAGCGGCTTCGACCTGGGCGTGACCCGCGCCATCAGCGACGCGCTGGGCATTCCGGTGATCGCCTCCGGTGGTGTGGGCAACCTGCAGCACCTGGCCGACGGCATCCTGGAAGGGCATGCCAGCGCAGTGCTGGCGGCCAGCATCTTCCACTTCGGCGAGTACACGGTGCCTGAAGCCAAGGCCTACATGGCGCAGCGCGGCATCTGCGTGCGCTGAGCGGCCGCATTCGCCGGCAAGGCCGGCTCCTACACTGCAGCGAACCTGTAGGAGCCGGCCTTGCCGGCGAAGCATTTGCTGTTAAGGTAATGCAGGCACATCGCCAGGGAATCGGGTCCATCCTATGTTCACACGCTTGCTCGTCGTGCTCGTCAGCCTCTTCTCCCTCGCTGCCACCGTCCGCGCCGCTGACCCGATGGTGCTGCTCACCGAAAACTTCCCGCCCTACAACATGGCCAGCGACGGCAAGAACTTCGCCCGCGAAGACAAGATCCAGGGCATCGCCGCCGACCTGGTTCGCGAGATGTTCAAGCGCGCCGCCATCCCCTACAGCATGACCCTGCGCTTCCCGTGGGAACGCGTGTACCAGCAGGCCCTGAACAGCCCCAACCACGGTGTGTTCGTGATGGCCCGCCAACCCGACCGCGAAAAGCTCTTCAAGTGGGTCGGGCCGCTGGGCCCCGACGACTGGATTCTGCTGGCCCGCCCCGACAGCCCCATCACCCTCGAACACCTCGGCGACGCGCGCGGCTACCGGATCGGTGCCTATAAAGGCGATGCCATCGCCCAGCACCTGAGCAGCAAGGGGCTCAAGCCGATCACCGTGCTGCGCGACCCGGACAACGCGCGCAAGCTGCTCGAAGGCCAGATCGACCTGTGGGCCACCGGCGACCCCGCCGGGCGCTACCTGGCCCGCCAGATCGGCATCACCCAGCTCAAGACCGTGCTGCGCTTCAACGGCGCCCAGCTGTACCTGGCACTCAACCGCCAGGTACCCGATGCGGTGGTGGAAAAGCTTCAGCACAGCCTGGACCAGTTGCGCGACGAAGGCTTCGTCGACGCCACCTTCGCCCGCTACCTGTAAGCGCCTAACTATGTAGTGCCGCGGCCATGCACCGGGCTGCTGTGATGGATCGTCGCTGTGAATTGCACAGCCCGATCACTCATGGAAGGTGTTAGATGCCACTGCATATCCTGCAAGACCTGCCCACGCCCGAACCCGACAATGCCCTCGCCGCCATGGTGGCCGAGCAGTTCGCCAGCCGCCCGACCCTGCGCAGCGCCAGCGTCACGCTGCTGGAGCGCTTGCTGCGCGAGTACTTCCCCGGGCTGTCCGCCGATGTGGAGGCGCTGCGCTTGTACGTGCCCGACAGCAGCGCGCAGTTCTATCAGGTACGCCCGCTGGTGGACGCTGCACTGGACAACCTGTGCACCTGGGAGCCGTTGCAGATGCATGCGGGTGGCTTGTCCGGTTTTCTGGGCCAGGCCGACGCGGTGAAACTCAAGCTGCAGGGCCATGCACTTGATGCGGACACCCTGCGCGAAATGATCAAGGTGTTTGCCGACGGCATCGTGGCCGAGTTCCAGCGGGCCCTGATGAACTACTGGCAGGCCAGGGGCAGTGAAGGCGTTCCGCGCCTGAGCTGGCTGGCCAGAACCCTGGCCCAGGCCCTGGTGCCACACGCCGGCGGCAAACAGGCCTGGGCCGGGATGCTGGGCCAGGTGCTGCAATGGCCACGCTGGTCGCTGCGTCAGGCCCAGGGCGAGCAGGCCGTGCGGGTGTACCTGGTGCAACTGCAGCTCGACGCCAGCCTGACCAGCACGCAGATGCTGCTCAGCGATCTGGTGTTGGTCCGCGGCGAGCAGGTGCTGCGCTGTACGCCCGCAGGTCAGGTCAGCGCCCACGCCTCGCTGAAGGCGTTCGGCGAGGCGTTGACCGACGAACTCGAAGGCGCCTATCGGCTGGTCGGGCTGCAGTGGCAGTTGCTGGAGGTCGAAGGCAATCCGTTCAGGGTCCAGGCCGAGGCGTTGCTCGATCAGCAACTGCGTGACGTGCAGGCGCTGCGCCTGGGCGGGCAGTCGGTGACTGAGCTCGAGGGGTTGTTTGCCACGGTGTCCGATGTGGCTGCGCGCCTGGCCGGCAACCGGGCATTCGTGCCGACGCCTGCCGACACCCAGGTGCTTGGCCAGCTGCCGGCATGGCTCAAGCAGGCTTCGGGGGCCGATTACCTGGACTACCGCATGCAATGGCTGAGCATGGCGCTGGCGCACCAGCACAATGCCGGCAAGGCCTATGACCACGGTATCCCGACCCTGCGCGACTATGCCGCCAAGGCGCTGGGCGAGCGCATGGCGGCAGATCAACCGGGCGGGCCGACCTACGACCCCTACAAGCTGGTGCTGACCTTCCAGGTGCCCTATGGCCAGGGTGGCTTCGGCTTCGTCGAGACGGTCAGGCTGCTGCTGGTGGATGCCGCGCTGGAAAACCTGTCCGGCCTGCCCAAGGGCCCGATGAGCATTGCCCATGCCGATGGCGACGAGATCGCCGCATGGCTGAGCGCCGAGTATGTGATGACACTCATCACCGCCGTGGATGTCGGGGCCAACTACCTGGCAGTGATCGAACACGCCATGCGCACCGATGCACGCCAGGCCGACGAGCGTCGGCAGCTGTTCGCCGACACGCTGCGCGCACAACTGCCATTGCTGGCGCTGGAGTACCGGATCAGGGGCGAGCAGGGCTTCACCCGCCAGGGCCTGCGCTGCGTGGACTACGCCATGAGCACCGACCAGACCGACCGGGTCGAGGTGCGCCCGCTGACCTTCCTCAGTGGCGAAGGGGCCAGCCCCGACGTGGTCGACAACATGTTCGTGTTCGCCCTGCCCGGCAGGCCCGAGCGCGTGCTGTACCGACCGCTGTTCGAGCCCCTGCTGCGCGAATTTGCCAGCGAGGCTGCATTGTTCAAGGCCCTCGAGGAGCCCGAGCTGCAAGCCAGCGTGCTGAGCTGGATGGGACGGGACGCCCGGCGCATCTATGCCAACGGCGGCTTTGCCAACCCTCACCTGGGTATCACGGTGGATGACCCGGTGGCTGTGCCGGGGGCGAACGTGCCGCGTCTTGGCGGCGCTGCGCTGACCGGTGACCTGCTGGCGCATTTCTACACCAGTACGGTGGACGCGCTGATCACCCTGGGTGACCGGCAATCGGTATCCAACGCCGAAGATCGCTGGCTGCGCTTCAAGGAGGCGGGCTGGCTGCTGTTCAATATCGCGCTGCCCTACCTGCGTGGGCCGACAGCTGTCGCCGGATGGCTGGTGCAACTGGTCAGCAGCCTGGACAGCGACTTCAAGGCGCTGCGCGAGGGGGATGACACCACGCGCGCCCAGGCCGTGGTCGACCTGCTGTTCAACCTGAGCACGGTGTTCATGCACGGGGCCGGGGAGGTCGGCATGGCGCGCGCGACGCCGATCAAGGTGCAGCCCTCGATGCTGCAGCAAACGTTGCCGGTGCGCGGCGAGCTGCCAGTGACCGGCGTGCTGGTACCGGTGCAGCAGCCCCTGGGCCCGCAACTGCGCAGTGCCGGTGCGTTGCCGACAGCCATGGACTTCTCCTGGAGCGGCATGCGCAACGAAGCGACGCCCGAGCTGCGTGCGTTCCTGCGCCCGATGCAGGTCACGCCCGGCCAGGAGCCGACCGGCCTGATCGAGACGGGGGAGCGCCGCGGCCTGGCGCTGATCGACGGGAACGCGCATGTAAAACTCGATGACCGCTGGTACCGCGTGCTGGAGGTGGAGGGGCGCTTCTGCATCGTCGACCCCCTCGACAGCAGCCGCCGTGGCCCGTGGCTGCGGCGCAGCAGCGAAGGCAGCTGGCAACTGGACCTGCGCCTGGGGCTGCGCGGGGGCGGGCCGAAAAAGCGCATGAGCCTGCAGGAGAAGAAGGCGCAGAACAGGCTGCAGCTTCAGCAGCTCAACGCCACGCTGGAGTCGGCGCAGCAGGATTGCCTCAGGCGCATTGTGGCCATGACCCCCAAGGTCAACGAGCTCAACGCCTTGCTCGACCCGATGTTCAAGGCCCAGCGCGAGTACCAGCTCGATCGCACGGCGACCCGGCTGGTAGCGATGAAGCAGGCACGCACGCGTGCGCAAGTGGCCGAGCAGGCACTCAAGGTCGAGCAGGACGCCTTCATCGAGGTGGCCAAGGACCTGCTGCGCACCACCCTCGAAGCCCGCGAAACCCTGAAACTGGCGGATTTCTACGGCCATATCACTGCGGCCGACTACAGCAAGGCACTGAACCTGAACTTCAGGATGAACTTCCAGGCGCGCCTGCAGTTGCAGGCCCAGTACCACAGCAAGCAGTTCAAGATCTCGTTGCACGATGCCTGGATCGAGAATGCGTTCCAGGTCACTCTGGGTGATACCGCACAGCCGTTTTCCGCGTTGCTGGAGGCCAACACGCAGAACGAGACGTTCCACCTGCTGGCCCTGGAGCAGGCCGAGGCCTGCAGCGCCCTGGTCGAGGAGGTTCGCCGCGAGCCGGCGGTCAAGGCCACGGCCGACGAGATCATCCGCTATGGCGAGGCCAAGCGTGAAGAGCTCAAGGTGTTCAGCGCCCAGCGCATCCGCACGGCCTACCTGGAAATCCTCGGCTACATGAGCCTGGACACGCGTATCGCGGACGCCACCCAGCGCCCGTTCTACAAGGACTTGCTGCTGGACCCGGACATCGTCGCCGGGGTGCTTTCGCATGAGCAGCTGGGCATCGATGCCCAGGAGTTCACGCCCCAGGAGCGCATCCAGGTGCTGCGCGAGGCCTCGCACTGCTACTCGCGGGCCAAGGCGGTTGCCCAGTATGTGGGCGACCTGTTCGCGCCGGTGCCCGGCAAGGACTATCTGGCGGCGTTCGTGCAGACCCTCGACGAGCTCGATGCCAGCGCCAGGGCAGAACTGGACAGCCTGGTCACGGTGCCGGCCACCAGCACGACGCCCCGGCCGACGCGCAAGCGCAAGGTGATCGTCACGCGTACCCGCCGGGTGGTGGTGGGGCGGGTACGGGCGCCATCGCCCGGCGAGCCGGTGCCGATCGTGGATATCGAGGATGCCAACCACCGCATCGTGGCGTCCTACCGCGAGCACGGCGGCGATGACTGGAACCCGATCAAGACCGTATTGCCCGCCACGCCGGTCGGCCTCAAGCCGCGCAAGGCCCTGCGCAGCGAGGCGCGCCAGGTGCTCGATCAGGTCGCCCCGCTCAAGGCCAAGCAGCAGGGGTTGTCCGGCAGCGGGCATCAACCGGGGGATATCGTGTTCCCGCTGACCATCCTGGCCGATCGGCTGATCCGCGTGGCGGATGACTTCGAGCGCCACAGCGGCCTGCCCGATACCGAGCAGGCCACCGTTGCCCAGCTGCGCCAGGAGGCCCAGGGGCTCAGGGACGCAGCCGATGCCCTGCGCCTGAGCATGTGCAAGGCGCAGAAGCCCACCGCGCGCAACCTGCTGTATCTGTGGGAGCGCAAGCAACTGCACATCGAATTCAAGGCGCCGCGCAAGGCCCTGGCGGCCGGCGACTTCATCGACGAGTACGAAGTGCGTGTGGCGGGCGGCGACAAATGGTACGTGCACCTGCACTATCCTGCCCTGGACACGCCCACGGCAGCGTTCAGCAAGGGCCACATCAAACTGGAGGCGCAACGCACCAAAGGCTATGCCGACCTGCTCGAAGAGGCGAAAACCACCGGCAAGATGGGCGTGATCTGGCGCGCCGACCTCACCCCGGCCTTCATCAAGGGCTGGTTTCCGCTACGCCCCCTGGCGTAGGCGCCTCACTGGCCGCCGGCGCTGGCGCGATAGCGCCCGCCGGCACCGTGGGCCGCCATCGCCTGGTTGCTGCGCAGGGCAATCATCTGGTGGATCTCGACCCACTCGATGCCCTGCGCCTTCAGGCGAGGCAGCTCGCGTTCGAGCACCTCCAGGGTTTGCGGGTAGGGGTGGCCGATCAGCACGGCCGAGCCCTGCCGGCGCGCCAGCTCCACGGCGATGCGCAGTTGCCCGGCAATCGCCTCGGGGGTGCGCACGTCATCCAGGAACACATCCCGCGACAGGCTTGCCAGCCCCTGTTCCTGCGCCTTGGCCGCAGCGACCGTGGCGGCGCTGGTGCGGCTGTCGACAAAGAACAGATGGCGGCGCTGCAACTCGCCCATCAGCCAGGCCATGGGCAGCGGCTGTGCAGTCATGCGGCTGCCCATGTGGTTGTTGATGCCGCTGGCATAGGGCACCTTGGCCAGGGCTGCGCCCAGGCGTTGTTCCAGCTCCGGCAGCGGGGTATCCGGGTGCCAGGCGTAGGGGCCGGTGGCCGGGTCCATGGGCATGTGCAGGATCACCGTCTTGCCGGCCTTGTGCGCCTGGCGGGCGAACGCGGTGGCGTGCGGGGTATCGGGCATGATCGCGAGGGTGACCGGGCCGGGCAGGGCCAGGGTGCGCGCATCTCGCGCAGGGCTCTGCCCCAGGTCGTCGATGATCAGCGTGAGGTAGGCCTTGGCCGGTGCCGCGTGTGCGGTACCGGCCAGGCAGAGCAGGGCGAACAGCAGATAGCGCATCACTTGCCGCTGGTGATGCTCAGGCCCTTGAGCAGGTTCAGCGCCTGGCTGAGCTGGAAGTCGTCGTCCTGCGGACGGTCCTTCTTGCTCGCGGCCTTGCCCGAAGGCCGGTCGGCGCCGCCGTTGCCGTTGCCCAGGTGACCTTGCAGGTCGGCTTCCTTGAAGTTGTCGTTGTCCTGCTCGCTGGTGATCTTGGCGCGGCGCACCTCGATGTCCGGCACGATGCCCTGGGCCTGGATCGAGCGGCCGTTGGGGGTGTAGTACAGCGCGGTGGTGATCTTCAGGGCGCGGTCGTTGTTCAGCGGCAGCACGGTCTGCACCGAGCCCTTGCCGAAACTGTCGGTGCCCATCAGTACGCCGCGCTTCTGGTCCTGCAGGGCGCCGGCGACAATCTCGGAGGCCGAGGCGCTGCCGCCGTTGATCAGCACCACCAGCGGCACGCCTTCGCTGGCATCGGCCGGGTCGGCCGAGAAGCGCAGTTCGGAGTTGGCGATGCGGCCCTTGGTGTACACGATCAGGCCCTTGGTCAGGAAGTGATCGGCCACTTCGACGGCGGCCTGCAGCACGCCACCGGGGTTGTTGCGCAGGTCCAGCACCAGGCCGCGCAGTTTCTTGCCGTTGTCCTTGCGCAGCTTGGCCAGGGCCTTGCCGACCTCTTCGCCGGTCTTGACCTGGAACTGGGTGATGCGGATATAGCCGTAGCCGTCCTCGAGCAGCTGCGACTTGACGCTCTTGACCTGGATGACCGCGCGGGCCAGGGTCACGTCGAACGGCGTGCCGCCGTCGCGCACCAGGGTCAGGGTGATCTTCTGGCCGATCTTGCCGCGCATCTTGTCGACCGCCTCGGTCATGGTCTGGCCGCGGGTCGGCTGGCCGTCGATCTTGACGATCAGGTCGCCCGCCTCGATGCCGGCACGCGAGGCCGGGGTGTCGTCGATGGGCGATACCACCTTGACGAAGCCGTCCTCCATGCCCACTTCGATGCCCAGGCCGCCGAACTCGCCGCTGGTGCTCTCCTGCAACTCCTGGAAGTCTTCCGGGCCCAGGTAGGCGGAGTGCGGGTCGAGGTTGCTGAGCATGCCCTTGATGGCGTTTTCGAGCAGGGTCTTGTCGTCCACCGGCTCGACATAGGCGGCCTTGATGCGGTCCATCACCTCGGCGAAGGTGCGCAGCTCTTCCAGCGGCAGCGGCGCCTGGGCAGTGACCGTGGTCGGTGCCACCGTGGCTGGCTTGGCAGGCTCGGCCGCGTGGGCCAGTGGCGCGCCGATGACCAGGGCAATGGTCAGGGCCAGCGAGGTAAGGCGAGGCGTATGCAGCATGTCGAACGAACTCCTGATCCTGGTTTTGCCCCCGGGGGAGCGTCGCTGGCACCGGTTGGCGGGGCTAGCGTGAAATGAACGATGTGCCCCTATCCCTGGGCACGGCACCATTGTGTCGGGTCGCTCGGGCGGCCTTGCTGGCGAATCGCGAAGTACAGGGCGGCGGTGTCCTGGCCGCCGCTGTTGCCGACGGTGGAGATCGCCTCGCCCGACTTGACCACGTCGCCGGCATTCTTGAGCAGGCTCTGGTTGTGCCCGTACAGGCTCAGGTAGCCGTTGCCATGGTCGAGAATGACCAGAAGTCCGGCGCCGCGCAACCAGTCGGCGAACACCACGCGCCCGCCATGCACCGCATGTACCTGGCTGCCGGCGGAGGCGCTGATCATCACCCCGTCCCACTTGGCTCGCGAGTCGTCGCCGCGGGTTTCACCAAAACGTGCCAGCAATCGACCATTGACCGGCCATGGAAGTTTGCCCCGTGCTGCAGAAAAAGCGCCGCCTAAGGTGGCGCCGTCGCTGGAAACCAGCGGCCCGGGCACTGCCCTGGGCTTTTTCGGGGTGGCGTCCTGGTTGGCGGCCAGGGCTTCGCGCTGGCGCTGCTTCTCGGCTTCCTGGGCGGCCAGCAGGGCCCGCTGACGCGCCTCTTCGGCTTCGCGCGCCTGGCGTGCCAGGGTCTGCTCGATGGTCTTGAGCACCTGGGCGAGGTCGGCCTGGTCCTGTTCGCGGGCGGCCAGCTTCTGGTCGCGTGCCTTGACGTCGCTGTTGAGCTTGGCCAGCACCTGCTGGCGCTCGGCGCGGACCTTTTCCAGGTCCTGGCGCTGGGTTTCGAGGGTGCCTTGCTGGGCCAGCAACTGGGCCTGCTGCAGGGCGATGTCCTTTTCCACATTGGCCAGCTGGCGCAGGGTCTCGTTGAAGCTGCGCAGCTGCTCCAGGCGGGCCTGGCTCAGGTAGTCGTAATAGGTGAGGGTGCGCGCGAACTTCTCGGGGTTCTGCTGGTTGAGCAGCAGCTTGAGGTATTCCTCACGACCGTTCTGGTAGGCCGAACGGGCCTGGATGGCGATCAGGCGTTGCTGTTCAACGCGGGCGCTCTGGAGTTTTTTTTTCTCTTTGTCGAGGCGCTCCAGCTCGCCTTCAGTCTTTTTTAGTTCCTGCTGCAGGGCCTCCACCTGCTTTTGCAGCTCGCCGATTTCGGTTTCGGTGCCGCGCAGGTCTTTCTGCACGCCGGACTTTTCCTGCTGCAACTGGCCAAGCAGCTTTTTTAGCTCGGCAATGTCCTGGCGCGTGGCGTCCAGTTGCTGCTGGGTTTGCGCGCGCTCGTCGGCGAATGCCGGGCCGAACAGGCAGGTCAGGGCTATGAGGATAAGTGCGCGAAGCATGGAGTAGGCGGAACCCAGGATGGAGACTGGCCTAGTATGCCCGCCATGGCGATCAAAAAAAACGACCTTCAAGCGGGATGCGATTCAGCTGCCTGTTTCAAGCTGCACGCCGCAAGAGGCGCAGCGCACGTGGCGCTGGCTCCTGCAGCTTGAACCGTGCAGCGTAGGGCGTGCCGTTCAGACGTCTACGAGAATCGAAGTACCGGTCATTTCGGCCGGTTTTTCCAGGCCCAGCAGCTTGAGCATGGTCGGCGCCACGTCCGCCAGCACGCCGCCTTCACGCACCTTGAGGTTGCGCTTGCCGACATAGATGAACGGCACCGGCTCGGTGGTGTGGGCGGTGTGGGCCTGGCCGGTGCACGCGTCTTCCATCTGCTCGACGTTGCCGTGGTCGGCGGTGATCAGCGCTTCGCCACCCACCTTGTCGAGGGCCTCGACGATGCGGCCCACGCACAGGTCCAGGGCCTCCACGGCCTTGACCGCAGCGTCGAACACGCCGCTGTGGCCGACCATGTCGCCGTTGGCGTAGTTGACCACGATCACGTCATAGCGCTGCTGTTCGATGGCCTCGACGATGCGGTCGGTGACCTCCGGCGCGCTCATTTCCGGCTGCAGGTCGTAGGTGGCGACCTTCGGCGACGGGATCAGGATGCGCTCTTCGCCTTCGAACGGTTCTTCGCGCCCGCCGGAGAAGAAGAAGGTGACGTGGGCGTACTTTTCGGTTTCGGCGATGCGCAGCTGGGTCTTGCCCTTCTTGGCCAGGTACTCGCCCAGTACGTTGTTCAGGCTGCCTGGGGCGAACGCCGCCGGGGCGGCGATCTTGGCCGAGTACTGGGTCAGGCCGATATAGGCGGCCAGTTTGGGCAGGCGTGCGCGCGGGAACTCGTTGAAGTCCGGCTCGACGAATACCCGCGACAGCTCGCGGGCGCGGTCGGCGCGAAAGTTCATGAAGATCACCGCGTCGCCGTCCTCGACCCTGACGGCCTCGCCCACGCGGGTGGCCTTGACGAACTCGTCGCTCTCGCCGCGTGCATAGGCGGCTTCAAGGCCGGCGGTGGCGGTGCTGGCGCTGAATTCGGCGGTGCTGTCGACGATCAGGTTGTAGGCGGCGCTGACGCGGTCCCAGCGGTTGTCGCGGTCCATCGCGAAGTAACGGCCGATGAGGCTGGCGATGCGGCCCTTGCCCAGGCGGGCGAAGGTGGCGTCGAGCAGTTCGATGGAAGACTGTGCGCTCTTGGGCGGGGTGTCGCGGCCGTCGAGGAAGGCGTGCAGGTAGATCTTCTCGGCGCCACGTTGCGCGGCCAGTTCAGCCATGGCCACCAGGTGGTCCTGGTGGCTGTGCACGCCACCGTCGGACAGCAGGCCGAGGATGTGCACGGCCTTGCCGGCACCGGCAGCCTTGTCCACGGCGTCGCACAGCACCGGGTTCTGGAAGAACTCGCCATCCTTGATGGCCTTGGTCACGCGGGTGAAATCCTGGTACACCACGCGCCCGGCACCCAGGTTCATGTGGCCGACTTCGGAGTTGCCCATCTGCCCGTCGGGCAGGCCCACGTCCATGCCCGAGCCCGAGATCAGGCCGTGCGGCTGGGTGGCGCGCAGGCGGTCGTAAACCGGCGTGGTGGCCGAATAGATGGCGTTGTATTCGTGGCTTTCGCTGTGACCGAAACCATCCAGGATGATCAGGACCAAGGGTTTTGGCGTGCTAGTCATCTATCCCACTCGCGCTTTTGTCAGGTGATAAAGACACGCATTTTAGGGCAAATTGGTCAGCAGTGACGAATTAACCTTGCGCGCCCGCCATTGCCGCCCGACGGGTAGCAGCCCGGCAATGAGAATTACTGTCGACAACCAGTGCCGGTGGGCTTTGGCCGGCCTTGGGTGCTGTGTATACTGCCCATCATTTTTAACGGCCCGGAACCCTCTGATGGTTGCTCACCTGATCGAATTCGCGACATCTCACTATCTGCTGGTTGGTATCTTCGTCGTTCTGCTGGTCCTGCTGATCGTCACCGAAGCGCGCAAGGGCGGCCGCAGCCTGAGCAACGGCGAACTGACCGCGCTGGTCAACGCCGACAAGGGCCTGGTCATCGATATCCGTGCCAGCAAGGAGTTCTCCGCCGGGCACATCGTCGGCGCGCTGAACATCCCGCAGGACAAGTTCGCCGCGCGTATCGGCGAGCTGGAAAAGCACAAGGCGACCAAGACCCTGATCGTGGTCGACAACCTGGGCCAGCATGCCGGCGCCGTGTGCCGCGACCTGCTCAAGGCCGGCTTCAACGCCGCCAAGCTGTCGGGCGGCGTGTCGAGCTGGAAGGCCGACAACCTGCCGCTGGTGAAGTGACATGAGCAACGTCATCGTCTACTCCAGCGACTACTGCCCTTACTGCTCGCGTGCCAAGCAGCTGCTGTCCAGCAAAGGTGTGGCCTTCGAAGAGATCAAGGTCGATGGCAAGCCCCAGCTGCGCGCAGAGATGAGCCAGAAGGCCGGCCGCACCTCGGTGCCGCAGATCTGGATCGGCAGCACCCACGTCGGCGGTTGCGACGACCTGTTTGCCCTTGAGCGCGCCGGCAAGCTCGACGCGCTGCTCAAGGCCTGAATTCCCTACAAGACCCTGCAAAGAAGGATCTGTCATGACTGAAGAACAGAACAACGGCGCTGCGGCAGCCGACGAAAGCTCCCCGCAATTCTCCCTGCAGCGCATCTATGTGCGTGACCTGTCGTTCGAAGCGCCGAAAAGCCCGGCGATCTTCCGCCAGCAGTGGGAACCGAGCGTCGCGCTGGACCTGAACACCAAACAGAAAGGCCTGGAAGGCGATTTCCACGAGGTCGTGCTGACCCTGTCGGTCACGGTCAAGAACGGTGAAGAGGTTGCCTTCATCGCCGAAGTTCAGCAGGCGGGTATCTTCCTGATCAAGAACCTCGACCCGGCTTCGATGAGCCACACCCTGGGCGCGTTCTGCCCGAACATCCTGTTCCCGTATGCGCGTGAAGCGCTGGACAACCTGGTGACCCGTGGTTCGTTCCCGGCCCTGATGCTGTCGCCGGTGAACTTCGATGCCCTGTACGCGCAAGAGATGCAGCGCATGCAGGAAGCAGGCGAAGCGCCTTCGCTGCAGTAAGCTGACTGCGGTACGTTGAAAGCGCCCTTCGGGGCGCTTTTTTCATGCCTCAGGCAAAACCTTGCTGGCGCCAGGCTTCGTACACCGCCACGGCCACGGTGTTGGACAGGTTCAGGCTGCGGCAGCCTTCACGCATGGGCAGGCGCAGGCGCTGGTCGCTGCCCAGCGGGTCGAGCACTTCGGGCGGCAGGCCACGGCTTTCAGGGCCGAACAGAAAGGCGTCGCCGGGGGCGAAGGCCACGTCGTGAAATGGCCGCGAGCCCTTGGTGGTGAAGGCGAACAGGCGCGGGTTGCCCAGGCTCTCGAGGCAGCTGGGCAGGTCGCTGTGGCGCTTGAGGGTGGCGTACTCGTGGTAATCCAGGCCCGCACGGCGCAGGCGCTTGTCGTCCAGTTCGAAGCCGATCGGGTCGATCAGGTGCAGCTGGCAGCCGCTGTTGGCGCACAGCCGTATAATGTTGCCGGTATTCGGTGGAATTTCCGGTTGAAAAAGGATGACGTGAAACATGCACGGCTCCGAGCATAAAGATGACGAGCATTCTACCCCCGAACCGGACCCGCGTTCGAAACTGTGGCCGCGGGTGCTGTTCTCCATGGCCCTGTTCGGCATGCTGGTAGGCCTGATGATCGGCCGCCTCACCGCGCCTGAACCACGGGTACTGGAGCGGGTGGAGGTGGTGGCCGATGGCCTGAACCTGTGGTTCAACGAAGAGCCGCAACTGCATGGCGAGGAGGTCGAGGGCACGCTGGCGTTGGTGTTCCAGGCCAGTGGGCGGAGCCAGAAGGGTCAGTTGCAGTTGGCGGGCAAGCCCGTGAGCTGGCGCCTGCAGAACAGCGACCAGGGCCTGTTGCTGAGCCTGGTGGCGGCCCGGCCGCTGCGCGGCGACTGGGCCGGCGAGCCGGTGCAGGGCCGCTGGAGGGTGCAGGTGAAACTGCACGAATAAAAGAGGGGATTCCCCGGCCTGCCTGTACCAAGGTCCCCAAAACTGGGTTGTGCTTAGGTATATGCAGGGTGTGTGCCAAGTTGGCCTGGGGCAATGGAACCTGGGGTTTTGCTGGGTTTGATGCGGTTGTGAGGGGTGTTTTTGCCTTCAGGCGGTGCAGCGGGGGCAGGCATGGTGCAGCAATGGGGCAAGCTGTTCGCCGGCAAGGCCGGCTCCTACAGGTTCGGCGGCGTTTGTAGGAGCCGGCCTTGCCGGCGAAGAGGCCCCTGAGTCAGGCCTCGTCGTCGCCCTCGTCGTCCCCGCCGTCGACCTTCATGCCCAGTTCCTTGATCTTGCGCGTCAGGGTGTTGCGCCCCCAGCCCAGCAGCACCGCTGCATCGCGCCGCCGCCCGGCGGTGTGCTTGAGCGCCGTCTCGATCATGATCCGCTCGAAACTCGGCACTGCGCTGTCCAGCAGGTTCGACTGGCCACGGCTCAGCGCCTGGTCGGCCCACTGGCGCAGCGCCTGCTCCCAGTTGGTCACCGGCGCCGCGTCCTGCGGCAGGTTCAGCAGCTCCGGCGGCAAGTCGCCGATATGCACCTCGCGCCCCGAGGCCATCACCGTGATCCAGCGGCAGGTGTTCTCCAGCTGGCGCACGTTACCCGGCCACGGCAGGTTGCGCATGAACTCCTCGGTCTCCGGCTTGAGCAGCTTGGGCTCCACCGACAGCTCCTGCGCCGCACGCCCCAGAAAGTGCCGGGCCAGGGTCGGGATGTCTTCGCGGCGGTCGGCCAGGCGCGGGATGTGGATGCGGATCACGTTCAGGCGGTGGAACAGGTCTTCACGGAACTTGCCGGCCTGCACCAGGGTTTCCAGGTTCTGGTGGGTGGCGGCAATGATGCGCACGTCCACCTTCACCGGCACATGCCCGCCCACCCGGTAGAATTCGCCATCGGCCAGCACGCGCAGCAGGCGGGTCTGGGTGTCGGCCGGCATGTCGCCGATCTCGTCGAGAAACAGCGTGCCGCCGTCGGCCTGCTCGAAACGCCCGCGGCGCAGGTTGGCCGCGCCGGTGAACGCGCCCTTTTCATGGCCGAACAGCTCGGATTCCATCAGGTCCTTGGGGATCGCCGCCATGTTCAGCGCGATGAACGGCGAGGCGGCGCGCGGGCTGTGACGGTGCAGGGCGTGGGCCACCAACTCCTTGCCGGTGCCCGATTCGCCGTTGATCAGCACGGTGATGTTGGAATGGCTGAGCCGGCCGATGGCGCGAAACACCTCCTGCATGGCCGGCGCTTCGCCGATGATTTCCGGGGTGCGGGTCAGCGCCTGGGGCTCGGCCATGCCCTGCTGTTCCTGGGCGTGCTGGTTGGCGCGCTTGACCAGCGACACCGCCTCGTCCACGTCGAATGGCTTGGGCAGGTACTCGAACGCGCCGCCCTGGTACGAGGCCACGGCGCTGTCCAGGTCCGAGTGCGCGGTCATGATGATCACCGGCAGACGCGGGTGCTGCTCGCGGATCTGCGCCAGCAGGTCCAGGCCGCTGGCACCGGGCATGCGAATGTCGGAGATGATCACGTCCGGCTGCTGGCGGGCCAGGCGGCTCATGACCCCATCGGCACTGTCGAAGCTCTGGGTGGTCATGCCTTCCTGTTGCAGGGCTTTTTCCAGGACCCAACGGATGGAGCGGTCGTCGTCGACGATCCAGACGGTTTCGCTTCGGCTCATGAAGAAGTGGCTCCTTGTTCCAGCGGCAGGAAGATCGAGAAGGTGGTGTGGCCAGGGTGGCTGTCACATTCGATCAGGCCCTGGTGCTGGCTGATGATGTTCTGGGTGATGGCCAGGCCCAGCCCGGTACCGTCCGGGCGACCGCTGACCATGGGATAGAAGAGGGTGTCCTGCAGTTCCGCGGGTACACCCGGGCCGTTGTCGATGATTTCGATGCGCGCCACCAGGCGGTGGCGGGTGTGGCCGATGGTGAACTGGCGCATGGCGCGGCTGCGCAGGGTGATGCGGCCCAGGCGCAGCTCGTTCTGCCCGCTGATGGCCTGCATGGCGTTGCGCACGATGTTGAGCACGGCCTGGATCATCTGCTCGCGGTCCACCAGCACGTCGGGCAGGCTCGGGTCGTAGTCGCGCACCAGGGTGATGCCGCCCTGGCTTTCGGCCTCCACCAGGCTGCACACGCGCTCGAGCACTTCGTGGATGTTGGTCATGGCCAGCGACGGCAGTTTGTTGGAGCCGAGCATGCGGTCGACCAGGTTACGCAGGCGGTCGGCCTCTTCGATGATGACGTTGGTGTAGTCCTTGAGGCCGTTGTCGGGCAGTTCGCGGGCCAGCAGCTGCGCGGCGCCACGGATGCCGCCCAGCGGGTTCTTGATTTCGTGGGCCATGCCGCGCACCAGCATCTTGGTGGTTTCCTGCTTGGACAGCTGCGCCTCTTCCTTGGTGATGCGCAGCAGGCGGTCGCGCGGGTGCACTTCGAGCAGCAGCAGGGTGCGGCCGTGGTTGAGGATCGGGGTGACGGCGTAGTCGACGGTCAGGGTCTGGCCGGTGAGGGCGGTGAGCATGGCTTCGCGCTTGGTGAACGGGTGCGCGTGCTCTACGGCCTGGCGCAGCGAGTTGAGCGCTTCGGTCGATTCGGTGAACAGCTCGCTGATGAACTGCCCGTGGCTGCGCTGGCCGCTGATGGCCAGGAGCATTTCCGCTGCCGGGTTCATGTACTCCAGGCGCAATTCGGCATTGAGCAGAATGGTGGCAGTGGTCAGGTTGTCCAGTAGCAGTCGGTGCAGTGCATCGCTGATGGTCATGGGGCGTCGTTGACCTCTTTTGGCACAGTACCGCCCTGATCGGGGCCAGGGTGGCGCGCGCTGGTAATCGGCTGATGCCAGGAAAATGCAAGAACCAAACCAAGGCTCCGAAAAGAAGCGCAATTCCCTGAAACCGGGCCTTGGCTGCGCAAAAAATGACTGGGTTAACAGGTTGCAGGCTGTTTTTGAACCAAAATGGGCTGTTGGTGCAGGGGTAGCGCTGCCTTGTGCACCATTGTAGAGCACTGCTGACTTCATCGCGGGTCAAGCCCGCTCCCACTGGTTTGTGGCAGCGGGCTTGACCCGCGATGAAGTCAGCGCAAAAAAAAGGCCTCCCGAATGGGAGGCCTCTCTCGTTACGCCGCGTGAGCGAGCGTCACTGGCTTAGCAGCTGTAGTACAGCTCGTATTCCAGTGGGTGTACGAAGGTGCGCACCTTGATTTCTTCTTCGCTTTTCAGGGCGATGTAGGCATCGATGAACTCGTCGGAGAACACGCCGCCCTTGGTCAGGAACGCACGGCCCTTGTCCAGCTCTTCCAGGGCTTCCTTCAGGCTGCCACAGACCTGCGGGATCTCTTTGGCCTCTTCAGGCGGCAGGTCGTACAGGTTCTTGTCGGCGGCATCGCCTGGGTGGATCTTGTTCTGGATGCCGTCCAGGCCGGCCATCAGCAGCGCAGCGAAGGCCAGGTACGGGTTGGCCGCCGGGTCCGGGAAGCGCGCTTCGATACGGCGGGCCTTGGGGCTCGACACGTAAGGAATGCGGATCGAGGCAGAACGGTTGCGTGCCGAGTAGGCCAGCATGACCGGGGCTTCGAAGCCCGGGACCAGACGCTTGTAGGAGTTGGTCGACGGGTTGGTGAAGCCGTTCAGGGCCTTGCCGTGCTTGATGATGCCGCCGATGAAGTACAGGGCGGTATCGGACAGGCCGGCATAGCCTTCGCCGGCGAAGGTGTTCTTGCCGTCTTTCCAGATCGACATGTGCACGTGCATGCCCGAGCCGTTGTCGCCGTACAGCGGTTTTGGCATGAAGGTAGCGGTGCGGCCGTAGGCGTCGGCAACGTTGTGCACGACGTATTTCAGGGTCTGAACTTCGTCAGCTTTTTTCACCAGGGTGTTGAACTTGACGCCGATTTCGTTCTGACCGGCAGTCGCCACTTCGTGGTGGTGCACTTCGACGACCTGGCCCATTTCTTCCAGTGCGTTGCACATGGCAGTACGGATCTCGTGGTCGTGGTCGAACGGCGGAACCGGGAAGTAGCCGCCCTTGACGCCTGGACGGTGGCCCTTGTTACCACCTTCCACGTCCTGGTCGGACATCCACGAGCCCTGCTCGGAGTAGATCTTGAACATCGAGCCCGAAATGTCGGACTTGAACTTCACTTCGTCGAAGATGAAGAACTCAGGCTCAGGGCCTGCGAATACGGTGTCGCCGATGCCGGTGGAGCGCAGGAACTCTTCGGCCTGCTTGGCGATGGCGCGCGGGTCGCGGTCGTAGCCTTGCATGGTCGACGGTTCGATGATGTCGCAGACCAGGATCAGGGTCGGCTCTTCGGTGAACGGGTCGAGCACGGCGGTGGAGTCGTCCGGCATCAGGATCATGTCGGAGGCTTCGATGCCTTTCCAGCCAGCGATGGAGGAACCGTCGAACATCTTGCCGGCTTCGAAGAAGTCGTCTTCCAGCGCGTCACGGGCTGGCATGGTGACGTGGTGCTGGGTGCCCTTGGTGTCAGTGAAGCGCAGATCAATCCATTTAACGTCATGATCTTTGATGAGTTGAACCGACTTCGACATGGTGTCCTCCGGGTGGGGTAGAGCGTGCCTGTGCAGCCCTTGTAATTTGGGTGATGCCGGGCGCGAATAGTCGGCCAAGGCAACCTGCCTCACAAGGGAGCAAATTGCATGCCAGTGCCCCGAGTTGGGTTTTTCGCCCCATTCTCACGCGTTTACGGGTGCCAACGGCGCTTCAGGGGTTTTTCCTGCACTCTTAGGAGGCGTTTTTTCGTTTGAGTGACCCAAAATGGTGCGCGTGAAACCTTCTGTACAAAAGTTGCTCAAAGCTTGAGCGAATTCCGCTATAATCCGCGCCCCTTCTTTTTCGGCTGGCCACGCGCGCGCTGTTTTCATGAAACTAATCGTCAAAGTCTTTCCAGAGATCACCATCAAGAGCCGCCCGGTTCGAAAGCGCTTCATCCGTCAACTGGGCCGCAACATCCGCACCGTGCTCAAGGACCTGGATCCTGCGCTCGCGGTCGATGGTGTCTGGGACAATCTGGAGGTGGTCACCCGCCTGGACGACGAGAAGGTGCTGCGCGAAATGACCGAGCGCCTGAGCTGCATGCCGGGCATCGCGCATTTCCTTCAGGTCGATGAGTACCCGCTGGGCGACTTCGACGATATCGTCGCCAAGTGCAAGACGCATTTCGGCCACCTGCTGGCCGGCAAGCACTTTGCCGTGCGCTGCAAGCGCGGCGGCCACCATGATTTCAGCTCGATGGACGTCGACCGCTATGTCGGCAGCCAGCTGCGCCAGCAGTGCGGCGCCGCCGGCATCGACCTGCGCAACCCCGAAGTGGAAGTGCGCATCGAGATCCGCGACAAGCGCCTGTACGTGATCCACAACCAGCACAAGGGCATCGGCGGCTACCCGCTGGGCGCGCTGGAGCAGACTCTGGTGCTGATGTCCGGCGGCTTCGACTCCACCGTGGCGGCCTACCAGATGATGCGCCGCGGCCTGATGACCCACTTCTGCTTCTTCAACCTGGGCGGCCGTGCCCACGAGCTGGGCGTGATGGAAGTCGCGCACTACCTGTGGAAGAAGTACGGCAGCAGCCAGCGCGTGCTGTTCGTCAGCGTGCCGTTCGAAGAGGTGGTGGGCGAGATCCTCGGCAAGGTCGACAACAGCTACATGGGCGTGACCCTCAAGCGCATGATGCTGCGCGCCGCCACCAACATCGCCGACCGCCTGCAGATCGACGCGCTGGTCACCGGCGAGGCGATTTCCCAGGTGTCCAGCCAGACATTGCCCAACCTGGCGGTGATCGACTCGGCCACCGAGAAGCTGGTGCTGCGCCCGCTGCTGGCCAGCCACAAGCAGGACATCATCGACCAGGCCAATGAAATCGGCACCGCCGAGTTCGCCAAGCACATGCCCGAGTACTGCGGCGTGATCTCGGTGAACCCGACCACCTGTGCCAAGCGTCACCGCGTCGACCATGAAGAGAAGCAGTTCGACATGGCCGTGCTCGAGCGCGCCCTGGAACGCGCCCGCCTGGTGTCCATCGACCACGTGATCGATGAACTGGGCCAGGATATCCAGATCGAAGAAGTCAGCCAGGCGCTGGCCGGGCAGGTGGTGATCGACATTCGTCACCCCGACGCCCAGGAAGACCAGCCTCTGGAACTGGACGGCATCGAGGTCAAGGCCTTGCCGTTCTACGCCCTCAACAGTCGCTTCAAGGAGCTGGACCCCACGCGCCAGTACTTGCTGTATTGCGACAAGGGAGTGATGAGTCGCCTGCATGCCCACCATCTACTGAGTGAGGGGCATGCCAATGTGCGCGTTTATCGTCCGACATAAGATGCCGGGGTTGTATGGCGGCAGTATCCGCCATCGCCCTCCCGACCGACGAGCCCGTTGAGCGCCGTTCATTCACATTCGCCGCCTAGACTGGGCGGCAACCCGAATCCTCTGATCGAGATACACAAGTGATCGAAAATCTACGCAACATCGCCATCATCGCCCACGTTGACCATGGCAAGACCACCCTGGTAGACAAACTGCTGCGTCAGTCCGGCACCCTGGAGCGCAACGAGCTCAACGACGAGCGCGTGATGGACTCCAACGACCAGGAAAAAGAGCGCGGCATTACCATTCTGGCGAAAAACACCGCCATCAACTGGAACGGCTACCACATCAACATCGTGGACACCCCGGGCCACGCCGACTTCGGTGGTGAAGTAGAGCGCGTGATGTCGATGGTCGACTCCGTGCTGCTGCTGGTAGACGCCCAGGACGGCCCTATGCCGCAAACCCGTTTCGTGACCAAGAAGGCTTTCGAAGCCGGCCTGCGTCCGATCGTGGTGATCAACAAGGTCGACCGTCCGGGCGCGCGTCCTGACTGGGTTCTGGACCAGATCTTCGACCTGTTCGACAACCTGGGTGCCACCGACGAACAGCTGGACTTCAAGGTCGTCTACGCCTCGGCCCTGAACGGCATTGCCGGTCTGGACCACACCGAAATGGCCGAAGACATGACCCCGCTGTACCAGTCGATCGTCGACAACGTGCCAGCGCCAAGCGTCGACCGCGACGGTCCGTTCCAGATGCAGATCTCGGCACTGGACTACAACAGCTTCCTGGGCGTAATCGGTGTTGGCCGCATCGCCCGTGGTCGCGTCAAGCCGAACACCCCGGTTGTGGCCATCGACGTTGACGGCAAGCGCCGCAACGGTCGTATCCTCAAGCTGATGGGTCACCACGGCCTGCACCGCGTCGACGTCGAAGAAGCCCAGGCTGGCGACATCGTCTGCATCAGCGGTTTCGACGAGCTGTTCATCTCCGACACCCTGTGCTCCCCGGACGCAGTCGAGGCGATGAAGCCGCTGACCGTCGACGAGCCGACCGTTTCGATGACCTTCCAGGTCAACGACTCGCCGTTCTGCGGTAAGGAAGGCAAGTTCGTCACCAGCCGCAACATCAAGGAGCGTCTGGACAAGGAGCTGCTGTACAACGTTGCACTGCGCGTTGAAGAAGGCGACTCGGCCGACAAGTTCAAGGTATCGGGCCGTGGTGAGCTGCACCTGTCGGTACTGATCGAAACCATGCGTCGCGAAGGCTTCGAAATGGGTGTTGGTCGTCCGGAAGTGATCATCCGCGAAGTCGACGGTGCCAAGCACGAGCCGTTCGAGAACGTCACCATCGACATCCCTGAAGATTCGCAGGGCAAGGTCATGGAAGAAATGGGCCTGCGTAAAGGCGACCTGACCAACATGGTGCCGGATGGCAAGGGCCGTGTACGTCTGGAATACAACATTCCAGCCCGTGGTCTGATCGGTTTCCGCAACCAGTTCCTGACCCTGACCAACGGTGCAGGCATCCTGACCTCGATCTTCGATCGCTACGCGCCAATGAAGTCCGGCCACATGTCCGGCCGTCAGAACGGCGTACTGGTATCGGTAGAGACCGGCAAGGCGCTGACCTACTCGCTGGAAACCCTGCAGGCGCGCGGCAAGCTGTTCGTCGAGCACGGCCAGGAGATCTACAACGGTCAGATCGTCGGTCTGAACAGCCGTGACAACGACCTGGGCGTCAACCCTACCAAGGGCAAGAAGCTCGACAACATGCGTGCTTCGGGCAAAGACGAAACCATCGCTCTGGTGCCACCTGTTCGCTTCACCCTGGAACAGGCCCTGGAATTCATCCAGGACGACGAGCTGTGCGAAGTCACGCCCAAGTCGATCCGTCTGCGCAAGAAGATCCTGGACGAAGGCGAGCGTACCCGCGCTGCCAAGAAAGCCAAGAACTGAGTTAGCTCAGGCTGAATGAAAACGCCCCCGGTCGAAAGGCCGGGGGCGTTTTTGTTTGTGCAAGGCCTGAAACTTGCACTGGCCGAATCGCGGGTCAAGCCCGCTCCCACAGGTAAATGCACAACCTTGTGGGAGCGGGCTTGACCCGCGATGCTTTTCAGCGGGCCACGGGCTTTGGCTTGTACGCGCAGTACCCCGGCCGCGGGCCGATCCTTGGGTGGTTGCGGCAGGTGTCGGGGCGCTTGTCGTAAATGGTGCAGAACCGCGTCTTGCGGTCCAGGTACAGGCAATCGTCGTTGCTCATGCGCTGCAAGGTGAAGATCCCGGACTTCTGGTTGAAGCGCTCGACGATCCCATCCTTCTGCAGGCGCTTGGCGATGTTCTTGGGCGGCTCGCCCCGTTCGAATTCGTCCACCACGCCAATGCGGATCAGATCCGTGAGCTTGACCTCCACCGGCAAGGTGCAGCAACTGGACATGCAGCCCCCGCACATGTGGCTGGAATACCTCTGCCAGGTATCCAGGCGGTCGAGTTCGGCGGCGGCAATCAGGGTCGGTTTCATCAGGTTCGGTTTTTCAGATGGTCGGGTGGGCGCGCGATCATACCGGAGTTGGTCAAAATGTGAACAACCATTTGCCGGGTTCGTGCCAACCCGGTACCGCTTTTGCACAGAAACAAACGAACCCGCGCTACCGCGCCCGGTCGAACCGTCTAGGCTGAGAAATCCCCATCCGCATTCGTCAACTTGCCCGAGGACGTCGTATGTCTCAGGAACCACTCGCACGTGACGCACAGGTGGCTGCCTTTCGCACCGCTGTACTGGAAAAACTGACCTATGCCGTCGGCAAGGACCCCGAGCACGCCTTCGACCACGACTGGTTCGAGGCCATTGCCCTGGCCGCCCGCGACCACATGGTCGACCACTGGATGGACCACACGCGGCAGATCTACCGCAAGAGCCAGAAGCGCGTCTATTACCTCTCCCTCGAATTTCTCATCGGCCGCCTGCTGTACGACAGCCTGAGCAACCTCGGCCTGCTGGACATCGCCCGTGAAGCAATGACCGGGCTGGACGTGGACCTGGAGCGCATCCGCCTGCTCGAACCCGATGCGGCGCTGGGCAACGGCGGCCTCGGGCGCCTGGCGGCGTGCTTCATGGAGAGCATGTCGACCCTGGGCATCGCCGCCCACGGCTACGGTATCCGCTATGAGCACGGGCTGTTTCGCCAGGCCGTGGTCGACGGCTGGCAGCAGGAGCAGACCGAAAACTGGCTGGATTTCGGCAACCCCTGGGAGTTCGAGCGTGCCGAGGTGATCTACCCGATCAGTTTCGGCGGCAGCGTCGAGACCCGGCACGATGAATCCGGCCAGCCGCGCCAGGTGTGGTGGCCGGCCGAAACGGTGCGCGCGGTGGCCTACGACACGCCCGTGGTGGGCTGGCGTGGTGCCAGCGTCAATACCCTGCGCCTATGGCGCGCACGGGCCCTGGAAGAGCTGCACCTGGAGCGTTTCAATGCCGGCGACCACCTGGGCGCGGTAGCCGAAGTGGCCCGCGCCGAGAGCATCTCGCGGGTACTGTACCCGGCCGACAGCACCGAGGCCGGCCAGGAGCTGCGCCTGCGCCAGGAGTACTTCTTCGTCTCGGCCTCGCTGCAGGACCTGCTGCGCCGCCACCTGAACATGAACCCCACGCTGCTCAACCTGCACGAAAAGGCCGCCATCCAGCTCAACGACACCCACCCCTCGATTGCCGTGGCCGAGCTGATGCGCCTGCTGGTGGACCAGCACGAACTGCCGTGGGACACCGCCTGGCAGCTCACCGTCGACACCCTGGCCTACACCAACCACACCCTGCTGCCCGAGGCGCTGGAAACCTGGTCGGTGGGGCTGATGGAGCGCATGCTGCCGCGCCACATGCAGATCATCTACCTGATCAACGCCTTTCATATCGACGCGCTGCGGGCCAAGGGCATCCATGACTTCGACGTGCTGCGCGCGGTGTCGCTGATCGAGGAGGACAACGGCCGGCGGGTGCGCATGGGCAACCTGGCGTTCCTCGGGTCGCACAGCGTCAACGGCGTGTCGGGGCTGCACACCAAGCTGATGCGCAGCACCGTGTTCGCCGAACTGCACAAGCTCTACCCCGAGCGGATCAACAACAAGACCAACGGCATCACCTTCCGCCGCTGGCTGTACCAGGCCAACCCGCCGCTCACCCGCATGCTGGTGGAGGCGCTGGGGCCCGAGGTGCTGGACGACCCCGAGAAGCACCTGCGGCGCCTCGAACCGTTCGCCGACAAGCCGGCGTTTCGCAAGGCCTTCGCCCAGCAGCGCCTGCACAGCAAGAAGGCCCTGGCCAACCTGATCCAGGAGCGCCTGGGCATCACGGTCGACCCCGAGGCGATGTTCGATGTGCAGGTCAAGCGCATCCACGAATACAAGCGCCAGCTGCTCAACCTGCTGCATACCGTGGCGCTGTACCAGGCGATCCGCGCCGAGCCGGGCACGCACTGGGCGCCGCGGGTGAAGATCTTCGCCGGCAAGGCCGCCGCCAGCTATCACCAGGCCAAGCTGATCATCAAGCTGGCCAACGACATCGCCAGGGTGGTCAACAACGACCCGACCGTGCGCGGTCTGCTCAAGGTGGTGTTCCTGCCCAACTACAACGTGAGCCTGGCCGAGAGCATCATCCCGGCGGCGGACCTGTCCGAGCAGATCTCCACCGCCGGCTACGAGGCCTCGGGCACCAGCAACATGAAGTTCGGCCTCCATGGCGCGCTGACCATCGGCACCCTGGACGGCGCCAACGTCGAGATGTGCGAGCAGGTGGGGGCCGAGCACATGTTCATCTTCGGCCTGACCTCCCAGCAGGTGGAGGCGCGCAAGCGCAGCGGCGATTTCGGTGCCAGCTCCGCCATCGGCGCCTCGTACCGGCTCAACGACGTGCTCCAGGCGATCCGCGGCGGGGTGTTCTCGCCGGACGACCCGGCGCGCTACGTGGGGCTGATCGATTCACTGGTGCCGTATGACCGCTTCCTGGTGTGCGCCGACTTCGATGCCTACTGGGAGGCCCAGCGCCGCGTCGAGGAGCTGTGGCACGACCCCCAGCAGTGGTGGCGCTCGGCCGTGCTCAATACCGCGCGCATGGGCTGGTTCTCGTCGGACCGCACCATTCGCGAATACGCCGGGGAGATCTGGAACGCGCTGGAGTAGGCGCCTGGCATCGGGCCCGGGGGCGTGAACCTTCGGCCCGATGTGTCGTCTGATCGGGCGAGCATGTCCTATTGCTCGCTAGCGCTTCACTCTCCCTGTAAACTGCGTGGGTTTTTTCTACCCCATCCTCCGGAGCCTTACATGTCCCGCGTTACCCTGAGTCGCTATCTGATTGAGCAGACCCGCAGCAACAGCACCCCTGCCGATCTGCGCTTCCTTATCGAAGTGGTGGCGCGTGCGTGCAAGGAAATCAGCCACAACGTGTCCAAGGGCGCCCTTGGCGGCGTGCTGGGCAGCATGGGCACTGAAAACGTGCAGGGCGAAGTCCAGAAGAAACTGGACGTGATTTCCAACGACATCCTGCTCGAAGCCAACGAGTGGGGCGGCCACCTGGCCGGCATGGCGTCCGAAGAGATGGACAATGCCTACCAGATCCCGGGCAAGTACCCCAAGGGTGCCTACCTGCTGGTATTCGACCCGCTGGACGGTTCGTCGAACATCGACGTCAACGTCTCGGTCGGCACCATCTTCTCGGTACTGCGCTGCCCCAACGAGTACCTGAGCCAGAACGAAAGCCTCAACGAACAGGCCTTCCTGCAGCCGGGCACCAAGCAGGTGGCCGCCGGTTACGCGATCTACGGCCCGCAGACCATGCTGATCCTGACCCTGGGCAACGGCGTCAAGGGCTTCACCCTGGACCGCGAGCTGGGCAGTTTCGTGCTGACCCACGAGAACATCCAGGTGCCGGAAACCACCGCCGAGTTCGCCATCAACATGTCCAACCAGCGCCATTGGGAAGCCCCGGTGACCCGCTATGTGGGCGAACTGCTGGCTGGCGAGACCGGCCCGCTGAAAAAGAACTACAACATGCGCTGGATCGCCTCGATGGTTGCCGACGTGCACCGCATCCTGACCCGTGGCGGCCTGTTCATGTACCCGCGCGATGCGCGCGAGCCATCCAAGCCGGGCAAGCTGCGCCTGATGTACGAAGCCAACCCGATGTCGTTCATCATCGAACAGGCCGGCGGTGCTTCCACCGACGGTCGCCAGCGCATCCTCGACATCCAGCCCGAGAGCCTGCACCAGCGTGTGGCGGTGTTCCTGGGTTCGAAGCAGGAAGTCGAGCGCGTCACCGGTTATCACCAGGAGTAAATCATGCTCGCACCTTGGCAGCCGTTGCTGGAGTGGTGGTTCGGCTGGGGCACCAGCCCCCAGGCCGTGGCTGACGAGAAGAGTACGCTGTGGTTCGGCAAGCACCACGACGACGAGGCGCGCGAGCGCTTCGGCGAGCTGGCCGCGCAGGCGCTGGCCGGCGAGCTGGACGAATGGCTGGCAAGCCCCCAGGGCTGGCTGGGCCTGGTGCTGCTGCTGGACCAGCTGCCCCGCATGATCCACCGCGACACCCAGCACGCCTTCGATGGCGACCGGCGTGCGCAGGTGCTGGTGATGCAGGGCCTGGACAAGGCCTGGGACTACCAGCTGCTGCCGATCCAGCGGGTGTTCATCCTGCTGGTGCTGGAGCATGCCGAGGTGCTGGACTGGCAGAACATCAGCATCGAGCGCTATCAGTTGCTGCTGGATGCGCAGCCGGACAGTGACCGGCGCCTGTTCGAAGGTTTCCTGGACTATGCCGAGCAGCACCAGCGGGTGATTGCGCGGTTCGGCCGCTTCCCGCACCGCAACTTGGTGCTGGGGCGCCCGAGCACCGATGAAGAGATGGACTTTCTGCTGGAGCCGGGCTCGCGGTTCTGAGCTGAACCCAATCGCGGGTCAAGCCCGCTCCCACTAGGACTATCGCTGTCCTTGTGGGAGCGGGCTTGACCCGCGATTGTTTCACCCTAGATCCTGAAGCTGCCCACCAGCTGCTTCAACCTGTCCACCTGGCTCTGCAGGTCATTGCAGGCCCGCAGCGTCGCCTGCAAATTCTCCACCCCTTCCTGATTCAGCGTATTGATCTCGGTGATGTCGACATTGATCGATTCCACCACGGCCGTCTGCTCTTCGGTGGCGGTGGCCACCGACTGGTTCATCCCGTCGATTTCGCCAATGCGCACGGTCACGCTGCCCAGGCGCTCGCCGGCCTGGTTGGCAATGCCCACGCTGTGCTCGCTCTGGCGCTGACTCTCGGTCATGGTGCCCACCGCCACCTGTGCGCCGGCCTGCAACTGCTCGATGATCTTCTGCACCTGTTGCGCCGAGTCCTGGGTACGGTGGGCCAGGTTGCGCACCTCGTCGGCCACCACCGCAAACCCGCGACCGGCCTCGCCGGCACGTGCCGCCTCGATGGCCGCGTTCAGTGCCAGCAGGTTGGTCTGCTGGGAAATGCCGCTGATCACCTCGAGAATCTGGCCGATGTTCACCGTGTTGGCGTTGAGCGTCTCGATATGGGTGCTGGCGTCGCTGATCTTGCTCGACAGCTGGTTCATCACCGCAATGGTCTGGTCGACCACCTGCTGGCCGTCCTCGGCCAGGTTGCGTGCTTCGCTGGAGTGCTGTGAGGCAAGGGCGGCGTTGTGGGCGATCTCATGGGCGGCGGCGCCCAGCTGGTTGATCGCCGCCGCCACGCTGCTGGTGCGGCCCGACTGCTGGTCGGCATTGTGGATCGACGCGTTCGAGGCGCTGACCACGCGCAGGGCCACTTCATTGACCCGACCGGTGGCTGAGGACACTTCGCTGATCGAGTTGTGGATACGTTCCACGAAGCGGTTGAACGAGGAGCCCAGCGCGCCGAACTCGTCATGGGCATGAATGCGCAGGCGCCGGGTCAGGTCGCCTTCTCCTTCGGCGATATCGTGCATGGCGCGGCCCATCACATACAGCGGCTCCATCAGGACGCGGATCAGCACGCCGAGCAAGGCGATGATGATCAACACGGCGATGGCCGTGGCCACGATGGCCGAGGTACGAAACTCGCCGAGCATGGCAAAGGCGTAGTCCTGGTCGACCACCATCGCTACGTACCAGTCGGCCGAAGGCACGCCGTTGACGCGGGTGAAACTGATGAACTGCCGGCGCCCGTCCTGCTCGACTTCCTTGAGGCCGCTACCCGGCTGCGGCGTGCCCTGCGGGTAGGCATCGGCCAGGCGCTTGAGGGTCAGCGAGCTGTCCGGGTGGATCAGGATCTTGCCCTCGGCATTGACGATGAACGCCAGGCCGTGGCCGTCGAAGTTCAGCGAGTTGATGATGCTGCTGATGGTGTCCAGGTCGGTGTCGGCACCGCTGACACCGATCAGGCGGCCAGCCTGCTGCACCGGGGTGGCAATGGTGATCACCAGCTTGCCCGAGGAGGCCGAGACGTAGGGTTCGGTAACGATGCTGCGCCCGGCCTCGCTGGCGCCCTTGTACCAGCCGCGTACCCGCGGGTCGTAGTCGGCGGCGCGGTTGCCCGTGGGCATCGATTGCATGCTGCCGTCCTGGCCGCCGAAGTAGGTCAGGGTGAAGTTGCTGGCATACACCGGCAACGCCATCAGCCGGTCCAGGCTCGGCTTGCCGGGGCCATCCACGGCCACCTGCTGGGCAAACGAATGCTGCAGCTGGATGCGGCTCTGCAGCCAGGTCTGGATGTTGCTGGTGGTAAGGCTGCCGAGCTCCTGCATCGTGGCCTCGGTGTTGCTGCGCAGCGACTGGCGCTGGCGGTAATCGTTGAACAGGATGAAACAGGTAAACGCCACCGCGACCACAAGGGCGGCGGCCAGCAGGATCTTGTGGCTGAACTTCAGGTTTTTGGTCATTGCGAGGTCTGTCTGCACAAGGCGGTCAACGGGGAGGGCGCGGCGAAACGTCGCAGCGCCCTCCTGTGTCGTCCGCGCCGGGCAAAAAATGAGGCGGATGTGCGACTAGTCGACAAATGGCAACGATAACCGTGCAGGTAAATGGGGTTGCCGGGAACCGGATAGGGGTTTTTGCTTCTAAGCTCGAGTCAGGCCCCGTGCTTGCACCCTCATGTTCAGGAGTGACCCCATGTCGTTGCGTTCCCTCGCCCTGTTGTCGTTGTGCGTGTTGCTGGCCGCATGCAGCAAGATCAACCAGGAAAACTATTCCAAGCTCCAGGCCGGCATGCCCAAGGCCGAGGTCGAGCGACTGCTGGGCAGCCCCACCGAGTGTTCCGGCGCGCTGGGCATGACCAGTTGTACCTGGGGCGACCAGAAAGCCTTCATCAGCGTGCAGTACGCCGCCGACAAGGTGCTGATGTACTCGGGGCAGGGTCTCAAATGAAACGCCTGCCCCTGCTGTTGAGCCTGTGCGCCGGCCTGCTGCTGACCGGTTGTGCGCATTCGCGCGACGACGGGCCGTTGCCGCCCAAGACCGTCGACAGCGTCGACCTCAAGCGTTACCAGGGCAAGTGGTTCGAGCTGGCGCGGTTGCCGATGTTCTTCCAGCGCAATTGCGCGCAGAGCGAAGCGCATTACAACCTCAAGCCGGACGGCACGGTGGGCGTGCTCAACCGCTGCATCACGCTCGAGGGCGAGTGGGAGGAGGCCAGTGGTACGGCGACGCCACAGGTGCAGGGCAAGACCGACAAGCTGTGGGTGGAGTTCGACAACTGGTTCTCGCGGTTGCTGCCGGGGGTGACGAAGGGCGATTACTGGGTGCTGTACGTGGACAAGGACTACCAGACGGCACTGGTGGGTAACCCGGACCGCAAGTACCTGTGGATACTGTCGCGCACGCCAACGATTCCGGCGCTGGAGCGCGAGAGCCTGCTGGCGCGGGCGCGTCAGCAGGGGTATGACACCACGCGGCTGATCTGGCGCGTCTCCGACCGCGATATCGCGCAAAAACGGTAACGGCCCTTTCGCCGGCAAGGCCGGCTCCTACAGGCGGTGTCGAACCTGTAGGAGCCGGCCTTGCCGGCGAAGGCCGCGCTGCGGTTTGAGATCAGCCCAGCACTTCGCGAAGCACCCCGGCAAACGCCTGCGCACTCTGTTCTTCACCCGCATGCCGCCCCTGTTGCACCACCCACTTGCCATTGACCATCACATCGCGCACCTGCCGGTCGCTGCCGGCAAACAGCCAGCGATTGAGAACCCCGTCCCCGCTCGCCGTGGCGATATACGGATCGGCCCCATCCAGCACAATCCAGTCGGCCCGCCGGCCCACCGCCAGTTCGCCAACCGGCTGCCCCAGCGCCTGCGCACCACCGGCCAGGGCCGCATCGAACAGGGTGCGCCCCACCATCGGCTGATCGGCCCCATGCAACCGGTTGCGCCGCTGGTCGCGCAGGCGTTGGCCATATTCGAGCCAGCGCAATTCCTCCACCACGCTCAGCGACACATGGCTGTCCGAGCCGATGCCCATGCGCCCGCCCTGGGCCAGGTAGTCGACGGCAGGGAAGATGCCGTCGCCCAGGTTGGCCTCGGTGGTCAGGCACAGGCCGGCCACCGCCTTGCTGCGCGCCATGGCGCTGACTTCGTCGGGCTCGGCGTGGGTGGCGTGCACCAGGCACCAGCGCTGGTCGACATCGACGTTTTCATACAGCCACTGCAATGGCCGGCGGCCACTCCAGGCCAGGCAGTCGTCGACTTCCTTCTGCTGTTCGGCAATGTGGATATGCACCGGGCAGGCCTTGTCACCGGCAGCCATGACCTGGGCGATCTGCTGCGGGGTGACCGCGCGCAGGGAGTGAAAGCACAGCCCCAGGCGCTGCGCCGGTTGCTGGGCGAGCAGCGGCGCCAGTTGCGTGTGCAGGTGCAGGTACTGCTCGGTGCCGTTGATGAAGCGACGTTGCCCGTCATTGGGCGCCTGCCCGCCGAAACCCGAGTGGCTGTACAGCACCGGCAGCAAGGTCAGGCCGATGCCGGTGTCGGCGGCGGCCTGGCTGATGCGCAGCGACAGTTCGGCCGGGTCGGCATAGGCCTTGCCCTGGGCGTCATGGTGCACGTAATGGAATTCGGCCACCGAGGTGTAGCCGGCCTTGAGCATCTCGATGTACAGCTGGCGCGCAATGATGCCCAGTTGCTCGGGGCTGATCCGGCCCACCAGCCGGTACATCAGCTCGCGCCAGGTCCAGAAGCTGTCGTTGGGGTTGCCGGCCACTTCCGCCAGGCCGGCCATCGCGCGCTGGAAGGCGTGCGAGTGCAGGTTCGGCATGCCCGGCAGCAACGGCCCGGCCAGGCGCTCGGCGCCATCTGCCGAGGCGCCTGGCTGTACGCAGTTCAACAGGCCGTCGGGGCCTGTCTCGATTCGCACGTTTTCTGCCCAGCCTGTAGGCAACAAAGCACGTTCGGCAAAGAACACGGACATCGGTACGCCACCCTTTTCTGGTTATTTGTATATACATATACAGACGTTTGCCTGCCCGGTAAACTGCGGCACTCTACCGGTCATACTCATCACCAAGGATTTTTGCCGTGTCGACACCTCCTGTCTCCGCGTTGGTTGCCCACATGGGCGAGGGCCCGGCGCCGCTGTATGCGCGGGTCAAGCAGATGATCGCCCAGCAGATCCAGAACGGCAGCTGGCCGCCGCATCACCGCGTACCGTCCGAGAGCGAACTGGTCACCGAGCTGGGCTTCAGCCGCATGACCATCAACCGCGCCTTGCGCGAGCTGACCGCCGAAGGCCTGCTGGTGCGCATGCAGGGCGTCGGCACCTTCGTCGCCGAGCCCAAGAGCCGCTCGGCGCTGTTCGAGGTCAACAACATCGCCGACGAGATCGCCGCGCGCGGCCACCAGCACAGCTGCAAGGTGATCACCCTGACCGAAGAGGCGGCAGGCTCGGAGCGGGCGCTGGCGCTGGACATGCGCGAAGGGCAGCGGGTGTTCCATTCGCTGATCGTGCACTACGAAAACGGCATCCCGGTGCAGATCGAGGACCGCTTCGTCAACGCCCAGGTCGCCCCGGACTACCTCAAGCAGGACTTCACCCGCCAGACCCCCTACGCCTACCTGTCCCAGGTGGCGCCGCTGACCGAAGGCGAGCACGTGGTCGAGGCGATCCTGGCCGAACCCGAGGAATGCCGCCTGCTGCAGATCGAGCCGGGCGAGCCGTGCCTGCTGATCCGCCGGCGCACCTGGTCGGGTCGCCAGCCGGTCACGGCGGCGCGCCTGATTCACCCCGGTTCCCGTCACCGCCTGGAAGGACGCTTCAGCAAATGAGTTCGTTGACCCTGTTACGTGCCGCCGACTACCCGCGCATGCCGTGGAAGAACGGCGGCGGCAGTACCGAAGAGATCACCCGCGATGGCGGGGCCGGCCTGGAGGGCTTTGGCTGGCGCCTGTCGATTGCCGACATCGCCGAGTCGGGCGGGTTTTCCAGCTTTGCCGGGTATCAGCGCGTGATCAGCGTGCTGCAGGGCGATGGCATGCGCCTGATGGTGGATGGCCAGGCCAGCCGCGAGCTGCTGGCATTCGATGCCTTCGCCTTCAGCGGCGAAAGTGCAGTGAGCTGCAACCTGCTGGGCGGGCCGATTCGCGACTTCAACCTGATCTATGCGCCGCAGCGGTTTGCCGCGCGGTTGCAGTGGCTGCCGGGTGAAAGCCGGGTGTACAGCTCGGCCCAGACGCTGCTGGTGTTCGCGGCGCACGAGCGGGTGCGGGTCAAGGTCGCAGGGCATGCCGAGCAGTCGCTGGGTCGCTATGACTGCCTGCGGCTGGACGGCAATCACGGGTTGCTGGAATTCGAGGTCAGTGGGCAGATCTGCCTGATCGAGCTGACCGAACGTTAAGGGCTTCGCCAGCAAGGCTGGCTCCTGCAGGTTCCATTCTTTTTTTGCGTGTAGGAGCCGGCCTTGCCGGCGAAGCGGACGACACTGTTTTTTGGTTGCCTGTACTTGTACATACAAGTAAATATATGTTTGTATTGCATCCATGGCAGTGCCATCCCGAATTCGCCTTTCGCTCGAGGAGCCCTTACGTGACGAACAAGCACAATAAATTCCGTGACGTCGAAATTCGCGCCCCGCGCGGCACCCAGCTCACCGCCAAGAGCTGGCTGACCGAAGCGCCGCTGCGCATGCTGATGAACAACCTCGACCCGCAAGTTGCCGAGAACCCCAAGGAGCTGGTGGTGTACGGCGGCATCGGCCGCGCCGCGCGCAACTGGGAGTGCTACGACAAGATCGTCGAGAGCCTCACCCACCTGAATGACGACGAGACCCTGCTGGTGCAATCCGGCAAGCCGGTCGGCGTGTTCAAGACCCACAGCAACGCCCCGCGCGTACTGATCGCCAACTCCAACCTGGTGCCGCACTGGGCCAACTGGGAACATTTCAACGAACTCGATGCCAAGGGCCTGGCCATGTACGGCCAGATGACCGCCGGCAGCTGGATCTACATCGGCAGCCAGGGCATCGTGCAGGGCACCTACGAAACCTTCGTCGAAGCCGGCCGCCAGCACTACAACGGCAGCCTCAAGGGCAAGTGGGTGCTCACCGCGGGCCTGGGCGGCATGGGCGGCGCGCAGCCACTGGCCGCGACCCTGGCCGGCGCCTGCTCGCTGAACATCGAATGCCAGCAGAGCCGCATCGACTTCCGCCTGAGCAGCCGCTACGTGGATGAACAGGCCACCGACCTGGACGACGCCCTGGCGCGCATCGCCAGATACACGGGCGAAGGCAAGGCCATCTCCATCGCCCTGCTGGGCAATGCCGCCGAAATCCTGCCCGAGCTGGTCAAGCGCGGCGTGCGCCCCGACATGGTCACCGACCAGACCAGCGCCCACGACCCGCTCAATGGCTACCTGCCGGCCGGCTGGACCTGGGAGCAGTACCGCGACCGCGCGCAGACCGAACCGGCGGCGGTGGTCAAGGCTGCCAGGCAGTCGATGGCCGTGCACGTGCAGGCCATGCTCGACTTCCAGAAGCAGGGCATCCCGACCTTCGACTACGGCAACAACATTCGTCAGATGGCCAAGGAAGAGGGTGTGACCAACGCCTTCGACTTCCCCGGCTTCGTACCTGCCTATATCCGCCCGCTGTTCTGCCGCGGCGTGGGCCCGTTCCGCTGGGCCGCGCTGTCGGGCGACGCCCAGGACATCTACAAGACCGACGCCAAGGTCAAGGAACTGATCCCCGACGACGCGCACCTGCACAACTGGCTGGACATGGCCCGCGAGCGCATCAGCTTCCAGGGCCTGCCGGCACGTATCTGCTGGGTCGGCCTGGGCCTGCGCGCCAAGCTGGGCCTGGCGTTCAACGAAATGGTGCGCAGCGGCGAGCTGTCGGCACCGATCGTGATCGGCCGCGACCACCTGGACTCCGGCTCCGTCTCCAGCCCCAACCGTGAAACCGAAGCCATGCAGGACGGCTCCGACGCCGTGTCCGACTGGCCGCTGCTCAATGCCCTGCTCAACACCGCCAGCGGCGCGACCTGGGTCTCCCTGCACCACGGCGGCGGGGTGGGCATGGGCTTCTCGCAGCACTCGGGCATGGTCATCGTGTGCGACGGCACCGACGAAGCCGCCGAGCGTATTGCCCGCGTCCTGCACAACGACCCGGCCACCGGCGTGATGCGCCATGCCGATGCCGGTTATCAGATCGCCATCGACTGTGCGAAAGAGCAGGGTCTGAACCTGCCGATGATCACGCGCTGAGCGGCGCCCTGGTCGATACTGAATTCATGACGGGCGTGAACGCCTTTCGAGACGGAGCAATAACGTGACCCAACTGACCCTGAAGCCTGGCACCCTGACCTTGGCTCAGCTGCGTGCGATCTACCAGCAACCGCTGACCCTGCAACTGGACGCCAGCGCCGACCAGCAGATCGAAGACAGCGTGGCCTGCGTCGAGCAGATCCTTGCCGAGGACCGCACCGCCTACGGCATCAATACCGGTTTCGGCCTGCTGGCCTCGACCCGCATCGCCAGCCACGACCTGGAGAACCTGCAGCGCTCGCTGGTGCTGTCCCACGCCGCCGGCGTCGGCGCGCCGCTGGACGACGCCCTGGTGCGCCTGATCATGGTGCTCAAGGTCAACAGCCTGAGCCGTGGTTTTTCCGGCATCCGGCGCAAGGTGATCGACGCGCTGATTGCCCTGATCAACGCCGAGGTCTACCCGCACATTCCGCTCAAGGGCTCGGTGGGCGCCTCCGGCGACCTCGCACCGCTGGCGCACATGTCGCTGGTGCTGCTGGGCGAAGGCAAGGCCCGCCACAAGGGCCAATGGCTGTCGGCCACCGAAGCGCTGGCGGTGGCCGGCCTCGAGCCGCTGACCCTGGCTGCCAAGGAGGGCCTGGCCCTGCTCAACGGCACCCAGGCGTCCACCGCCTATGCGCTGCGCGGGCTGTTCGAAGGCGAAGACCTGTTCGCTGCCGCCGTCGCCTGCGGCAGCCTCACCGTCGAAGCGGTGCTGGGCTCGCGCTCGCCCTTCGATGACCGCATTCATCAGGCCCGCGGCCAGCGTGGCCAGATCGACTCGGCCGCCTGCTACCGCGACCTGCTGGGCGACGGCAGCGAAGTGTCGGCCTCGCACCAGAACTGCGGCAAGGTGCAGGACCCGTACTCCCTGCGTTGCCAGCCACAGGTGATGGGCGCCTGCCTGACCCAGTTGCGCCAGGCCGCCGAGGTACTGGTGGTGGAGGCCAACGCGGTGTCCGACAACCCGCTGGTATTCGCCAAGGAGGGTGACGTGATCTCCGGTGGCAACTTCCACGCCGAGCCGGTGGCCATGGCCGCCGACAACATGGCCCTGGCCATCGCCGAAATCGGTTCGCTGAGCGAGCGGCGCATCTCGCTGATGATGGACAAGCACATGTCGCAGTTGCCGCCGTTCCTGGTGGCCAATGGCGGGGTCAACTCCGGCTTCATGATCGCCCAGGTCACCGCCGCCGCGCTGGCCAGCGAGAACAAGGCGCTGGCGCACCCGCACAGCGTCGACAGCATTCCCACCTCGGCCAACCAGGAAGACCACGTGTCGATGGCCCCGGCCGCCGGCAAGCGCCTGTGGGAAATGGCCGAGAACACCCGCGGTGTGCTGGCCGTGGAATGGCTGGCCGCCTGCCAGGGCCTGGACCTGCGCACCGGCCTCAAGACCTCGCCCAAGCTGGAGCAGGCGCGCCAGGCCCTGCGCGGCCAGGTCGCGCACTACGACAAGGACCGTTTCTTCGCCCCCGACATCGAGGCGGCCATCGCCCTGCTGGCCGCGGGCACGCTGACCGGCCTGCTGCCGGCCAAGGTGCTGCCCAGCCTCTGACGCCACCGGCTGGCCGTGCAGGCCAGCCGTCTGCCGCGCGAACCCTGGCGGGTTCGCGCTGCTTTTCGCCTACAAAAAAAACAGGAACGCGAAATGCAATCTCAAGCACAAGGTCTCAAGCGCGGGCTTACGGCCCGGCACATTCGATTCATGGCACTGGGCTCGGCCATCGGCACCGGGCTGTTCTACGGTTCGGCCGCGGCCATCCAGATGGCCGGCCCGGCGGTGTTGCTGGCCTACCTGATCGGCGGCGCGGCGGTGTTCATGGTGATGCGTGCACTGGGTGAAATGGCCGTGCACAACCCGGTGTCCGGCTCGTTCGGAAAGTACGCCAGCACCTACCTGGGGCCCATGGCCGGCTTCGTGCTGGGCTGGACCTACGCCTTTGAAATGATCATCGTGTGCCTGGCCGACGTCACGGCCTTCGGCATCTACATGGGCTTCTGGTTTCCCGAGGTGGCGCGCTGGGTGTGGGTGCTGGGCATCGTGTTCCTGATCGGCGGGCTCAACCTGTGCAACGTCAAGGTGTTCGGCGAGATGGAGTTCTGGCTGTCGCTGCTCAAGGTCGGCGCGATCGTGGCGATGATCCTGGCCGGTTTCGGCATCATGGCCTTCGGCCTGGCCAATGCCGAGGCGGGCAACACGGTGGGCATCGGCAACCTGTTCGATCACGGCGGCTTCATGCCCAACGGTGTCGGTGGACTGATCGCCTCGTTCGCGGTGGTGATGTTCGCCTTCGGCGGCATCGAGATCATCGGTATCACCGCCGGTGAAGCCAAGGACCCGCAGCGCGTGATCCCCAAGGCGATCAACGCCGTGCCGCTGCGCATCCTGCTGTTCTATGTGCTCACCCTGTTCGTGCTGATGTGCCTGTACCCCTGGCCGCAGATCGGCAGCCAGGGCAGCCCGTTCGTGCAGATCTTCAGCAACCTGGGGATCGGTTCGGCGGCCACGGTGCTCAACATCGTGGTGATCTCGGCGGCGGTGTCGGCCATCAACAGCGATATCTTCGGTGCCGGGCGCATGATGTACGGCCTGGCCGAGCAGGGCCACGCGCCCAAGGGCTTCTCGAAGATCTCGCGCCACGGCGTGCCGTGGATGACCGTGCTGGTGATGGGCGCTGCGCTGCTCGGTGGCGTGGTGCTCAACTACCTGATTCCGGAAAACGTGTTCCTGCTGATCGCCTCCATTGCCACCTTTGCTACGGTATGGGTGTGGCTGATGATCCTGGTGACCCAGGTGGCCATGCGCCGCAGCATGAGCCGCGAAGAGGTCGCGCAACTGAAGTTCCCGGTACCGTTCTGGCCGTATGGGCCGGCCGCAGCCATCGCCTTCATGCTGTTCGTGTTCGGCGTGCTGGGCTACTTCCCCGACACCCAGGCGGCGTTGATCGTCGGCGTGGTGTGGGTGGTGTTCCTGGTGGCCGCCTACTGGCTGTGGTGCAAGCCGCGTGGCACGGTCACGCAGCCGGTGTCGACGCCTCAATAGTTACGGAGACTGTGCATGAAAACCCTCTGGCAGCACTGCCATGTGGCAAGCATGGCGCACGGCGCCTACTCGATCATCGAGGACGCGGCCATTGTCACCTGCGCCGGGCGCATCGAATGGATCGGCCCGCGCCAGGCGCTGGCAGACCCTGTGCCTGACAGCACGGTCGACCTGGGCGGCGCCTGGGTCACCCCCGGGCTGATCGACTGCCACACCCACGCGGTGTTCGGCGGCAACCGCAGCGGCGAGTTCGAACAGCGCCTGCAGGGCGTGAGCTACGCCGAGATCGCCGCCCAGGGGGGTGGCATCGCCAGCACCGTGCGCGCCACCCGCGCCGCCAGCGAAGACGAGCTGTATGCCAGCGCCCTGCGCCGGGTGCAGGCCCTGATGCGTGATGGTGTGACCACCCTGGAGATCAAGTCCGGCTACGGCCTGGACCTGGACAACGAGCGCAAGATGCTCAAGGTGGCGCGCCGGCTCGGCGAAACGCTGCCGCTGACCGTGCGCAGCACCTGCCTGGCGGCGCATGCCTTGCCGCCCGAGTACGCCGAGCGCGCCGACGACTACATCACTCACATCTGCGAGCAGATGCTCCCGGTGCTGGCTGGCGAAGGGCTGGTGGACGCGGTGGATGCGTTCTGCGAATACCTGGCGTTTTCGCCGGCGCAGGTCGAGCGGGTGTTTCTCAAGGCCCGCGAGCTGGGCCTGCCGGTCAAGCTGCATGCCGAGCAGCTGTCGTCGCTGCACGGTTCGAGCCTGGCGGCGCGCTACCAGGCACTGTCGGCCGATCACCTGGAGTTCATGGACGAGGCCGATGCCATCGCCATGGCCCAGGCCGGTACGGTGGCGGTGCTGCTGCCGGGGGCGTTCTACTTCTTGCGCGAAACCCAGCTGCCGCCGATGGACGCGCTGCGCAGGCACGGCGTGAAGATCGCGATTGCCAGCGACCTCAACCCCGGCACCTCGCCGGCCTTGTCGCTGCGCCTGATGCTGAACATGGCCTGCACCCTGTTTCGCATGACCCCCGAAGAAGCCCTGGCCGGTGTCACCGTGCATGCCGCCACGGCGTTGGGGCTGGGCGACAGTCATGGCTCGCTGGAGGTCGGCAAGGTGGCCGACTTCGTGGCCTGGGACATCGAACGGCCGGCAGACCTGGCCTACTGGCTGGGCGGCGACCTGCACAAGCGGGTGGTGCGCCACGGCGTTGAACTGACCGATAAAGGGGAGGCTGCATGGACAAGGTCGTGAGTTTTCACCAGGGTACGCTGCCGCTGCTGGTCAGCATTCCCCATGCCGGGCTCAGGCTGACCCCGGCGGTCGAGGCCGGGCTGGTGGACGAGGCCAGGGGCCTGCCGGACACCGACTGGCACATTCCGCGCCTGTACGCCTTTGCCCGTGAGCTGGGCGCCAGCGTGGTGGTGGGCGAGTATTCGCGCTTCGTCATCGACCTGAACCGGCCCGAGGATGACCAGCCGCTGTATGCCGGCGCCACCACCGGGCTGTTCCCGGCCACGCTGTTCGAAGGGCAGCCGCTGTTCAAGGCGGGGCTGGAGCCGAGTGCGGCCGAACGGGCGGGCTACCTGGAGGCCATCTGGCGGCCGTATCACGACACCCTCACCGGCGAGCTGGCGCGCCTGCGCGAGCAGTTCGGCTATGCGTTGCTGTGGGATGCACACTCGATCCGCTCGGTGATCCCTCACCTGTTCGACGGCACGTTGCCGGACTTCAACATCGGCACCTTCAATGGCGCGAGCTGCGATGCGGCGCTGGCCGAGCGGGTCAGGGCGGTGGCGGCCGGCGCGCAGGGCTACAGCCATGTGCTCAACGGGCGCTTCAAGGGCGGGCACATCACCCGTCACTATGGCGCCCCGGCCAACAACGTGCATGCGGTGCAGATGGAACTGGCGCAGTGCAACTACATGGAGGAGGTGGCGCCGTTCACCTACCGCGACGATCTGGCGCAGCTGACCCAGCGGGTGCTGGAGCAGATGCTGGTGGCGATGCTGGGGTGGGGGCGCGAGCGTTACCCGGCATAGGACCGCGGCGCTGCCTTCGCCGGCAAGGCCGGCTCCTGCAGACGGTTGCGAACCGTTAGGAGCCGGCCTTGCCGGCGAAGGGGCCCGAAAGCCGAACACAGGTACATGCTCAAAGCGCATTTCGGGTTTATGATGCCCAACGGCAGCCTATTTCCCCACACGGAGTGCGTAATGCAGACCTTGTACCCGCAGATCAAACCCTACGCCCGGCACGATCTGGCCGTGGAAGCACCGCATGTACTGTACGTCGATGAAAGCGGTTCCCCGGAAGGTCTGCCCGTGCTGTTCATTCATGGCGGCCCGGGCGCCGGCTGCGATGCGCAAAGCCGCTGCTATTTCGACCCCAACCTGTACCGCATCGTCACCTTCGACCAGCGCGGCTGCGGTCGCTCCACCCCGCACGCGAGCCTGGAGAACAACACCACCCAGGCCCTGATCGAAGACATCGAGCGTATCCGCGAGCACCTGAACATCGAAAAATGGGTGCTGTTCGGCGGTTCCTGGGGCTCGACCCTGGCCCTGGCCTACGCCCAGACCCACCCCGAGCGCGTGCACGGGCTGATCCTGCGCGGCATCTTCCTGTGCCGCCCGCAGGAAATCGAATGGTTCTACCAGGCAGGTGCCAGCCGACTGTTCCCCGACTACTGGCAGGATTACATCGCGCCGATCCCCGCCGACGAGCGCGACGACCTGGTCAAGGCCTTCCACAAGCGCCTTACCGGCAACGACCAGATCGCCCAGATGCATGCGGCCAAGGCCTGGTCCACCTGGGAGGGCCGCACCGCGACGCTGCGTCCCAACCCGCTGGTGGTCGACCGCTTCTCCGAGCCGCAACGCGCCCTGTCGATTGCCCGCATCGAATGCCACTACTTCATGAACAACGCGTTCCTGGAGCCCGACCAGCTGATCCGCGACATGCCGCGTATCGCCCACCTGCCGGCGGTGATCGTGCACGGTCGCTATGACGTGATCTGCCCGCTGGACAACGCCTGGGCGCTGCACCAGGCCTGGCCCAACAGCGAGCTGAAAGTGATTCGCGACGCCGGCCACGCCGCCTCCGAGCCCGGCATCACCGATGCCCTGGTGCGCGCCGCCGACCAGATGGCCCGGCGCCTGCTCGACCTGCCGCTGGAAGAAGCGTGAAGGGCCTGCTGCAACGCGCGCGTGGCGCGCGGGTAGAGGTCGACGGCGAGATCGTCGGGTCCATCGACCAGGGCCTGCTGGTGCTGGTCGCCGTCGAGCCCGGCGACACCCCGGCCCACGCCGACAAGCTGCTGCACAAGCTGCTCAACTACCGGGTGTTCAGCGACCCCCAGGGCAAGATGAACCTGTCGCTCAAGGACATCGACGGCGGCCTGCTGCTGGTATCGCAGTTCACCCTGGCTGCCGACACCCAGAGCGGCCTGCGCCCGAGCTTTTCCACCGCCGCGCCACCGGCACTCGGTGCCGAACTGTTCGATTACCTGCTGGCCCAGGCGAGGCTCAAGCACCCCACGGTGGCGAGCGGGCGTTTCGGTGCGGACATGCAGGTTCACCTGGTCAATGATGGCCCTGTGACATTTATGCTACAAATATGAAGGTGAAAAGGCCGCTGCTTGCATGAAAACAGCGGCTTTTCAGCATAAATAGTTGCTTGGCCCTGATGCGTTGTAACGCGGCCTGCTGGATAATCGCGCGAAATGTGGGCCTGCGTTCGCAGGCCCGTTTTACTCTGACTTGAGCATCGTCCGGAACCGTTTGGGGAATCATTGTGCCCTTTCGGAGTCCGAACAGTGCTCGCCAACCCGGCATACGTCGCTGGCCGTTGGTTCTTTGATCTGTTTTCGGCGAGGGTTGCTCGTGATTGTAAGTCCCTGTAATGCACCAAGAACTTCCGCCAATCGGCTGCGCAAGGCCTTCGTGGCAGCCTCTGCACTGGTCTGCCTGCTCAGCGCGGGCCAGCTCTGGGCGTTCAACCTCGACGACGTGGCAGCCAAGGCCAAAGACCTGGCCGGGCAGAAGTACGAAGCACCCAAGAGCAACCTGCCGGCCGTGTTCCGTGACATGAAGTACGGCGACTACCAGAAGATCCGCTTCCTGCAGGACAAGGCCGAGTGGGCCCAGGACAAGACCCCGTTCAAGCTGTCGTTCTACCACCAGGGCATGCACTTCGACACGCCGGTACGCATCAACGAAGTCACCGCCAACAAGGTGCAGGAGATCAAGTACGACCCGAGCCGCTTCGACTTCGGCGACGTGCAGTTCGACCCCAAGGCCACCGACAAGCTCGGCTACGCCGGCTTTCGCGTGCTGTACCCGATCAACAAGGCCGACAAGCAGGATGAAATCATGACCCTGCTTGGCGCCAGCTATTTCCGCGTGGTCGGCAAGGGCCATGTGTATGGCCTGTCGGCCCGTGGCCTGGCCATCGACACCGCGCTGCCGTCGGGCGAGGAGTTCCCGCGCTTCACCGAGTTCTGGGTCGAGAAGCCCAAGCCGACCGACAAGCACCTGGTGATCTACGCGCTGCTCGATTCGCCGCGCTCCACCGGCGCCTACAAGCTGACCCTGCGCCCGGGCACCGACACCATCGTCGACGTCAAGTCCAGGGTGTACCTGCGTGACCACGTCAGCCGCCTGGGCATCGCCCCGCTGACCAGCATGTTCCTGTTCGGCGGCAACCAGCCGTCCAAGGTGCCCAACTACCGCCCTGCGCTGCACGACTCCGAAGGCCTGTCGATCCATGCGGCCAACGGCGAATGGCTGTGGCGCCCGCTCAACAACCCCAAGCACCTGGCCGTGAGCAACTTCAGCGTCGAGAACCCGCGTGGGTTCGGCCTGCTGCAGCGCCAGCGCGAGTTCAGCCAGTTCGAAGACCTCGACGACAACTACCAGAAGCGCCCGAGCGCCTGGATCGAGCCGAGCGGCGACTGGGGCAAGGGCACCGTCGACCTGGTCGAGATCCCGACCGCCGACGAGACCAACGACAACATCGTGGCCTTCTGGAGCCCGGAAAAACTGCCTGAGCCCGGTGTGGCATCCGAATTCAACTACCGCCTGCACTGGACCATCGACGAGTCCGAGTTCCACTCGCCGAACCTGGGCTGGGTCAAGCAGACCCTGCGCTCCACCGGTGACGTCAAGCAGTCCAACCTGATCCGCCAGCCCGATGGCAGCATCGCGTTCCTGGTCGACTTCGAGGGCCCGGTGCTGGCCGCCCTGCCGGAAGATGCCAACGTGCGCAGCCAGGTGACCACCGACGACAACGCCGAAGTGGTCGAGAACAACCTGCGCTACAACCCCGAGATCAAGGGCTGGCGCCTGACCCTGCGCCTGAAGGTCAAAGACCCGAGCAAGGCCACCGAAATGCGCGCCGCGCTGCTGCGCGACGTGCCGGTCGAACAGCCCAAGCCGGCCAAGCCTGCCAAGCAGGACAAGGCCGCTGCCAAGCACGCCAAGCAGGAAAAACCTGCCCAGCCGCCAGCCGCCGATGCGGCGACCACCACCGGGACACCGGCCACCACCGAACAGGTGTTGACCGAGACCTGGAGCTATCAGTTGCCTGCCGATGAGTAACTCTTCACAAAGGCCGGAATCGCTTGGCGAGTACCTGGCCCATCTGCCCCTGAGCGACGAGCAGCGCGCCGAACTGGCCAGCTGCAATTCGTTCAGCGAGCTGCACCGACGCCTGTCGGCGCAGCCGCCGGTGGGTGAAAACGGTTCGGTACAGGGTTCGGTGGGCAGCCGCCTGACCCTGGACAGCGCTGCGGAACTGGAAGAGGCCGAGATGCTCGCCCTCGACGCCAGTGGCCGGGTGTGCCTGAAGGCCACCCCGCCGATCCACCGCACCCGGGTGATCCCCGAGCCATGGCGCACCAACATCCTGGTGCGCGCCTGGCGCCGGGTCACCGGACGTACCAACGCGCCGGCGCCTGAACAGCGCGAGCTGCCCAAGGCGCGCTGGCGCTGGGTGGGTTCGATGCGCCGCTACATCCTGCTGGCGTTGATGCTCGGCCAGACCGTGGTCGCCGGCTGGTACATGAAGGGCATCCTGCCGTACCAGGGCTGGTCGTTCGTCGACCTCGACGAAATCATGCACCAGTCGTTCATGCAGACCGTCACCCAGGTGTGGCCGTATGCGCTGCAGACCAGCATCCTGATCCTGTTCGGCATTCTGTTCTGCTGGGTGTCGGCCGGTTTCTGGACCGCGCTGATGGGCTTTCTGGAACTGCTCACCGGGCGTGACAAGTACCGGATCTCTGGCAGCAGCGCCGGCAACGAACCGATCGAGGCCGGGGCGCGAACCGCACTGGTGATGCCGATCTGCAACGAAGACGTGGCCCGGGTGTTCGCCGGCCTGCGTGCGACCTTCGAGTCGGTGGCGGCCACGGGCAACCTGGACCGCTTCGACTTCTTCGTGCTCAGCGACACCAACGACACCGACATCGCCGTGGCCGAACAGCAGGCCTGGCTGGACGTATGCCGTGAGGCCAAGGGCTTCGGGCGCATCTTCTACCGTCGCCGTCGTCGCCGGGTCAAACGCAAGAGCGGCAACCTCGACGACTTCTGCCGTCGCTGGGGCGCGGACTACCGCTACATGGTGGTACTCGACGCCGACAGCGTGATGAGCGGCGAATGCCTCACCAGCCTGGTGCGGCTGATGGAAGCCAACCCCGACGCCGGGATCATCCAGACCGCGCCCAAGGCGTCGGGCATGGATACCCTGTATGCGCGCATGCAGCAGTTCGCCACCCGGGTGTACGGCCCGCTGTTCACCGCCGGCCTGCACTTCTGGCAGCTGGGCGAATCGCACTACTGGGGCCACAACGCGATCATCCGCATGAAACCCTTCATCGAGCACTGCGCCCTGGCGCCGTTGCCGGGCAAGGGCGCCTTCGCTGGTGCGATCCTGTCCCACGACTTCGTCGAAGCCGCACTGATGCGCCGTGCCGGCTGGGGCGTGTGGATCGCCTATGACCTGCCGGGCAGCTATGAAGAGTTGCCGCCCAACCTGCTCGACGAGCTCAAGCGCGATCGGCGCTGGTGCCACGGCAACCTGATGAACTTCCGCCTGTTCCTGGTCAAGGGCATGCACCCGGTGCACCGTGCGGTGTTCCTCACCGGGGTGATGTCGTACCTGTCGGCGCCGCTGTGGTTCTTCTTCCTGGTGCTGTCGACCGCGCTGCTGGCGACCAACACCCTGATGGAGCCGCAGTACTTCCTCGAACCGCGTCAGCTCTACCCGCTGTGGCCGCAGTGGCACCCGGAAAAAGCCATCGCGCTGTTCTCCACCACCATCGTGCTGCTGTTCCTGCCCAAGCTGCTGAGCATCATCCTGATCTGGGCCAAGGGCGCCAAGGAGTTCGGCGGGCGCATCAAGGTCACCCTGTCGATGCTGCTGGAGATGCTGTTCTCCATGCTGCTGGCGCCGGTACGCATGATCTTCCACACCCGCTTCGTGCTGGCCGCGTTCCTGGGCTGGGCCGCGACCTGGAACTCGCCACAGCGTGACGACGACTCCACCCCGTGGAGCGAAGCGGTGCGCCGGCATGGCCCGCAGACCCTGCTGGGCGTGGCCTGGGCGCTGCTGGTGGCGTGGCTGAACCCGAGCTTCCTGTGGTGGCTGGTGCCGATCGTGGGCTCGCTGATGCTGTCGATCCCGGTGTCGGTGATTTCCAGCCGCACCAACCTGGGCCTGCGCGCCAAGGACGAGAAGCTGTTCCTGATCCCTGAGGAATACGCCACGCCGCAGGAACTGCTGGCCACCGACCAGTACACCCACGAAAACCGCTGGCATGCGCTGAAGGACGGGTTTGTGCGGGCCGTGGTCGACCCGCAACAGAACGCCCTGGCCTGTGCCCTGGCGACCGCGCGCCATGGCGTGGCGGAGGTGGTCGAGCGCAACCGCGCCGAGCGCATCGCCAAGGCCCTGGAAGTCGGCCCGGCCGCGCTGGATGGCGCCACGCGCCTGGCGCTGCTCAGCGACCCGGTCGCCCTGGCACGGCTGCACAGCCGCGTGTGGGCCGAAGACAACCGCGCCTGGCTGGATGTGTGGCGTGAGTCGATTGCCAACGACCCGCACTCGCCGCTGTTGCCGCTGCACCCGCAGCACGAGGGGCAGGCCGCACTCGCCGGGGCCTGATCTGCGGGCCCCTTCGCCAGCAACGCTGGCTCCTACAGGTCATCCGTGCCGTTGTAGGAGCCGGCTTTGCCGGCGATGTTTCACTCCTTTTTCTGATACCAACAACGCCCCCCATGCGTTAGCATCCCCCCCGATAATAAAACTCGAAGTTTTCCTGCTGGGGGATCTGGTGATGATGAAAAAGTATCTGTCGATGCTGATGATCGGCGTCGCGGCACTGATGACGGTGAACGCTGCACAGGCAGCCGGCGCCATCGATGACGCGGTCAAGCGCGGCACCTTGCGCGTAGGCATGGACCCTACCTACATGCCGTTCCAGATGACCAACAAGCGTGGCGAGATCATCGGCTTCGAAGTCGATATCCTCAAGGCCATGGCCAAGTCCATGGGCGTCAAGCTGGAAACCGTCTCCACCGCCTACGACGGCATCATCCCGGCCCTGATGACCGACAAGTTCGACATGATCGGCAGCGGCATGACCCTGACCCAGGAGCGCAACCTCAAGCTCAACTTCAGCGAACCCTTCATCGTGGTCGGTCAGACCCTGCTGATCCGCAAGGAGCTGGCCGGCGAGATCAAGACCTACAAGGACCTGAACAACGAGAAGTACCGCCTGACCTCCAAGCTCGGCACCACCGGTGAAATGGTCGCCAAGAAGCTGATCGGCAAGGCCAAGTACCACGGCTACGACAACGAGCAGGAAGCGGTGATGGACGTGGTCAACGGCAAGGCCGACGCCTTCGTCTACGACGCCCCGTACAACGTGGTGGCAGTGAACAAGGCCGGCGCCGGCAAGCTGCTGTTCCTCGACGAGCCGTTCACCTTCGAACCGCTGGCCTTCGGCCTGAAGAAGGGCGACTACGACAGCCTGAACTTCATCAACAACTTCCTGCACCAGATCAAGCACGACGGCACCTACGATCGAATCCACGACAAGTGGTTCAAGGACACCGCCTGGCTGAAGGACATGGAATAAGGCCGCGGCCCCACGCCCGGTTCGAAACCCGACGCGCAGGCTGGCCCTGCGCGTTCGCTTTTACGGAAGTACCCCCGTGATCAAACACAAGAAAGCCCAGTGGCCCTGGCATGGGCTGACGGCGCTGGTCCTGATCGGCCTGGCGCTGAGCCTGTATTACGCAACCTCGGTGATCTCCTACGAGTGGCGCTGGAACCGTGTGCCGCAGTACTTTGCCTATCAGGCCGAAGTTGCCCAGCGCGCCGCCGAAAACGGCGTGATCGAGGCGATCGAGCGCAAGGGCGACATGGCCCGCGTCACCTTGCGTGACGAGAGCGGCGCCGAACAGGTGCTGAACGTCGAGCAGGCCAGCCTGCAGATGGACCGTGGCGACGACGTGGCCGAGGGCGACCTGATCGGTGTGACCCACCAGTGGGCCGCCGGGCCGCTGGCCTGGGGCCTGTTCACCACCTTGTGGATCTCGGTGGCGGCGGGGGTGCTGGGGTTGGTGATCGGCCTGTTCGCCGGCCTGTGCCGGTTGTCCAGCAACCCGACCCTGCGCGACCTGTCGACGGTGTATGTCGAGCTGGTGCGCGGCACGCCGCTGCTGGTGCAGATCTTCATCTTCTACTTCTTCATCGGCACCGTGCTCAACCTGTCCCGCGAGTTTGCCGGGGTGGCGGCACTGGCGCTGTTCACCGGCGCCTATGTCGCCGAGATCGTGCGCGCCGGGGTGCAGTCGATTGCCCGCGGCCAGGGCGAGGCGGCCCGTTCGCTGGGCCTGAGCGCCGGCCAGTCGATGCGCCACGTGGTATTGCCGCAGGCGTTCAAGCGCGTGCTGCCGCCGCTGGCCGGGCAGTTCATCAGCCTGGTCAAGGACACCTCGCTGGTGTCGGTGATCGCCATCACCGAACTGACCAAGAGTGGCCGCGAGGCGATCACCACCTCGTTCTCCACGTTCGAGATCTGGTTCTGCGTCGCCGGGCTGTACCTGCTGATCAACCTGCCGCTGTCGCATTTCGCCAGCCGGCTCGAGCGGAGGCTTGCGCAAAGTGATTGAAGTCCGTGACCTGGTAAAAGTCTTCGACACCCGTGGGCAGGTGGTGCGTGCGGTGGATCACGTCAGTACCGACGTGGCCAAGGGCGAAGTGCTGGTGGTGCTGGGCCCGTCGGGCTCGGGCAAGTCGACCTTCCTGCGCTGCCTCAACGGCCTGGAAACCTTCGACGAGGGCACCGTGGCCATCGACGGCCTGCAACTGGCCGACCCGAAGACCGACGTGAATGCCTACCGGCGTGAAGTCGGCATGGTGTTCCAGCACTTCAACCTGTTCCCGCACATGACCGTGCTGGAGAACCTGTGCCTGGCGCAGAAGGTGGTGCGCAAGCGTGGCAAGGCCGAGCGTGAGGCCAAGGCGCGTGCGTTGCTGGAGAAGGTGGGCATTGCGCAGAAGGCCAACGAGTTTCCCTCGCGCCTGTCTGGTGGCCAGCAGCAGCGCGTGGCGATTGCCCGTGCGCTGGCGATGGAGCCGAAGGTGATGCTGTTCGACGAGCCGACCTCGGCGCTGGACCCGGAGATGGTTGGCGAGGTGCTGGACGTGATGAAGACCCTGGCCCTGGAAGGCATGACCATGGTCTGTGTGACCCACGAAATGGGCTTTGCCCGGGAAGTGGCGGACCGCGTGCTGTTCTTCGACCACGGCAAGTTGCTGGAAGATTCGCCACCGGAGGCGTTCTTCACTGCGCCGAAGGACCCACGAGCCCAGGCGTTCCTGCGCCAGGTGCTGTAACCGCAGCGTGGCCTTCGCCACCAAGGCTGGCTCCTGCAGGGTTTCGCCGCACCTGCAGGAGCCAGACTTGCTGGCGAAGAGGCCGTTACAGGCTGAACCGCCCGACCAACGTCTGCAACTGCCCCCCCAGTCGCGCCAGCTCCACGCTCGACGCCGCAGTCTGCTGGCTCGCCGTGGTCGTCTGATCGGCAATATCCCTCACCGTCATCACATTGCGGTTGATCTCCTCGGCCACCGAGCTCTGCTCTTCACTGGCCGTGGCGATCTGCTGGTTCATGCCCTGGATGCTCGACACTGTCTCGGTGATCTGCCCCAGCGCCGCGCCCGCCCGCCGGCTCAGTTCGACGCTGTCGCGGCTCAGGTCGCGGCTGCTGTCGAGCAGGTGCACCACCTGCGCCGTACCACTGTGCAGGTTGCCGATCAGCTCCTCGATCTCCTCGGTGGACTGCTGGGTACGCTGGGCCAGGCCGCGCACTTCATCGGCCACCACCGCAAAACCACGCCCGGCCTCGCCCGCCCGCGCAGCCTCGATGGCGGCATTGAGCGCCAGCAGGTTGGTCTGCGACGAAACCGACTTGATCACATCCAGGATGCTGCCGATACGCTCGCTCTCCTGGGCCAGCTGCTGCATGGCCAGGATCGACTCCTCCACCTGCCTGGCCAACTGCTCGATCTGCCCGATGGCGTCGTTGACCACCTGGTTGCCTTCGCGCGCCTGGCTGTCTGCGGCAGTGGCTGCCGCCGAGGCGAATTCGGCGTTGCGCGCCACCTCCAGTACCGTGGCGGCCATCTCGTTCATCGCGGTGGCCACCTGGTCGGTCTCGTCCTTCTGGTTGCCGGTCATCAGCTGGGTGCGCTCGGCGACACTCGATAGCTCGCCCACCGCAGCGGTCAACTGGCCGGTGCCCTGGCCGATGCCACCGATCAGCTCGCGCAGGCTCAGGGCCATCTGCTGCATGCTGTTCTGCAACTGCCCCAGCTCATCCTGGCGTGATACCCGCAGGTCGCTGCGCAGGTCGCCCTTGGCGATGCATTGCGCCGCTTGCAGGGTGCGTCTGAGCGGTTCGGTGATCTGGCGCGTGATCAGCCACGCGGCCAGGCTGCCGAGTACCAGCGCCAGCAAGGCGATGACGCTGAGCATGCTGCGTGCCTCGAGGGCTTCTTCGTCGCGCAGCTGGATCTGGTGTCGGGTCAGTACGCGACTGGCATCGCGCAGCTGGTTGCCCATGGTCTCCAGCCCGCCCTGAAGCTGCTCTACCGCGATGGCGGCCTGGCGGTAGCGGTCCAGCAACTGCACATAGCTGGCGAGCGCGGCGGTAGTGGCCTGCAGGTCGCTGGGCGGCAGGTTGCGCCTCAGATCGGCCAGGCTGGCCTGGGCGGCGCCGAGCGCGCTGGCACCCACCTGCTCGAAGGCACTCAGCGGGCTGAAGGTATAGGCCGGGGCGCGGCTTTGCTGGCCGGCGGTCTCGATGTGTCGTGCAAGCGTTGCGAACAGGCGCTGCTCCGAGGCCTGCCGTTCGCTGCCCTGGCGCTCGCCCAGCAGGGTCTTCTGCTCCAGCGTGTCGATGCCGTCGAGCAGGCGCTGCTCCTGTTCACGCAGGGCGGTTTCGTGCGTATGGCGCGTGCCGACGGCCTGCTGCAAGGTGTCGAAGTCGCGCACGAACTGGGCGACCACCTGCTGATTGGCCGTGATCACCTGGCGGTCGGCCGCATCGTCGAACTGCCCCAGCATGCTCTGCAGCAGGCGCTCCAGTTCGGTCAGGGTCGCGCTGATCCTGCGCCTGCTCTCGTCGTCCGCCAGCACCCGGTAGGTGATGCGCTCGGCACGCAGGTCCTTGCTCAGGTCGTTGATCGCGGCAATCTGGGTGAGGCGCTGCGAGCTGTCGATGGATTCGTTCAGTGCATGCCAGCCGCCCAGGGTGGTCGCCAGCGTCAGCAGCAGGACGCTGGCAAATCCCAGGGCCAGCTTGAGCCTGACGCTCAGGTTGCCAAGCATCCGGTACAAAGGTGCGAACATGACGGTTCTCCAGTGAAATGAGGGATGTAGCGCCTGGATAGGGTCGGGCGCAGCTACCTGTGCTCATCGGCCACTGGAGGCCAAGCTGGACCTGCAAATGCTGTAGGAAAATTCCCATCTTGCAGGCGGAAAATTCCACCTAGAGCTGAAAGCGCCCGACCAGCGCCTGCAATTGAACCCCCAGGCGTGCCAGCTCGATGCTGGAGGCCGCGGTCTCTTCGCTGGCGGCGCTGGTCTGGTCGGACACGTCGCGCACGTTGATCACGCTGCGGTTGATTTCCTCGGCCACTGCACTTTGCTGTTCGGCCGCGGCCGCAATCTGCTGGTTCATTGCCTGGATCGACGACACCGTGGTGCTGATGGTGGCCAGCGAGGTGCCGGCGCGCCGGGTCAGCTCGACGCTGCTCAGGGTCAGCTCGCGGCTGTTGTCCAGAATCCCGGCGACCTCGGAGGTGCCGCGGTGCAGGCCGGCGATCAGGCCTTCGATCTCTTCGGTGGATTGCTGGGTGCGTCGGGCCAGGCCGCGTACCTCGTCGGCGACCACGGCGAAGCCGCGCCCGGCCTCGCCGGCGCGGGCGGCCTCGATGGCCGCGTTGAGCGCCAGCAGGTTGGTCTGCTGGGCTACCGACTTGATCACGTCGAGCACGCTGCCGATCTTGTCGCTTTCGGCCTTGAGCTGGGCCATGGCTTCGCCGGAGTGGTCGACCGCCGCCGCCAGGCGCTCGATCTCGTCGATGGCCTCGCTGACCACCCGATCGCCTTCGCCGGCCTGCTGGTCGGCCAGGGTGGCGGCCTCGCTGGCCTGCTCGGCATTGCGCGCCACATCCTGCACGGTAGCGGCCATTTCATGCATGGCAGTGGCCACCTGGTCGGTTTCGACCTTCTGCGTGCTGACCCCGCTGCTGGTCTGCTCGGTCACGGCCGAGAGCTGCTCGGCGGCGCTGGCGATCTGGGTCACGCCCTCGCCGATGCCACCGACCAGCTCGCGCAGGCTCACGGTCATGCGCTGCATCGCACGCTGCAGCTCGCCCAGCTCGTCGCGTCGCTCGGCCACCAGGGTCTGGCTCAGGTCGCCGCCGGCCACCCGTTCGACCAGGCGCAGGGTCTGCTGCAGGGGCGTGGTGATCTGGCGGGTGATCACCCACGCGGCCGCGATGCCCAGCAGCAGCGCAACGGCGATCGCCAGGCCCAGGTTGTAGCGTGCCTGCAGGGCCTGCTGGTCGACCAGCTCGGTCTGCGACTGGGTCAGCTCGTCGCTCACCGCCAGCAGGCTGTCGCCCAGCTGTGCCAGGTGCTGCAGGGCCGAGTCGCTGGCGCTGCGCGCCGCGCTGAAGTCGAGCACGGCAGCGCGGTAGTCGGCCAGTGCCCCCGCGGCGGCACGCAAGGTGTCGCGATAGGTGCTCGGTAGCCTGTCGGGCAGTGCGTCAAGCTGGCTGGCCGCCTGGTCGATGGCGGCCAGTGCCGGTGCCTCGAATTCGGCGCGGCCGCTGTAGGTGTAGCCGCGCAGGTGAAAGCGGGCCTGCTGGATCTGTTGGTCCACCGTCACCAGGCTGGCGTAGGCGCTGAATTCGGCACGCTCGCGCAGGGCCTGCCCGACTGGCGCCAGCAGCGCCACCGCGCGTTCGGCGCTGCTGCCCAGGGCGTCGCGTGCCTGCTGGCGCGCCTGCACCGTGGTCTGCAGCTCGGCGAAGGTGCGCCGGTACTGGTCGAGGGTGTTTTCCTGGCGTTGTACCCGGGCAAGGTTGGCCGGCACGTTGAGGCGCCGCTGCAGGTAGGCCAGGCGCTCGGCCACGTCGTCCAGCTCCTTGTCCATCTGCTGGCCGACGGCAGGCTCAAGGTTGCGCTCGTAGACCAGCCGCTGGTTGCGCACATCCTGGATCTCCTTGTTCACCGCCCCGATGTCGGTGAGCTTGTCGCTGCGGTCGGCAAGGTCTTCCAGGGTGGTCCAGCCGATCAGGGCGATGCCCAGCGTCAGCAACAGAACCAGGGCAAAGCCCAGGGCCAGTTTCAGTTGAATGCTCAGGTTGCCCAGCATCCGATTCATCGTCACAAGCATGGTGGCTCTCCAGGTACGAGGTTCAGACGCACCCGTGGGTGCGCCAATGCGAACGCATCGGCTGGAGCGCCAAGGTCTGGACCTGCAAACGCTGTAGGACTTTTCGCTATTTGTTCGACGGCCACAGGGGGCCGGACACCGGCAGCGATCAACGCCGCTGCCGGCAGGGCGGGGGGTTACAGGCTGAAGCGGGCGACCAGGGTCTGCAGGTGGGTGCCCAGGCGCGCCAGCTCGACGCTGGAGGCGGCGGTCTCTTCGCTGGCGGCGCTGGTCTGGTCGGACACATCGCGCACCGTCATCACGCTGCGGTTGATCTCTTCGGCCACTGCGCTCTGCTGCTCGGCAGCGGCGGCGATCTGCTGGTTCATGGCCTGGATCGAGGACACGGTGCGGGTAATGGTTTCCAGCGAGGTGCCGGCGCGGCGGGTCAGCTCGACGCTGCTGCCGGTCAGGCTGCGGCTGTTGTCCATCACCGTGGCGACCTGCTGGGTGCCGTTCTGCAGGCCGGCGATCAGATCCTCGATCTCTTCGGTCGATTGCTGTGTGCGCTGGGCCAGGCTGCGCACTTCATCGGCAACCACCGCGAAACCGCGCCCGGCCTCACCGGCACGAGCGGCCTCGATGGCGGCGTTGAGGGCCAGCAGGTTGGTCTGCTGGGCCACCGACTTGATCACGTCGAGCACGCTGCCGATCTTGGCGCTTTCGGCCTTGAGCTGACCCATGGCTTCGCTGGAGTGTTCCACCTCGGCGGCCAGGCGCTCGATCTGGTCGATGGCCTCGCCCACCACGCGGTCGCCTTCGCGGGCCTGCTGGTCGGCCATCTGCGCCGCCTCCGAGGCCTCTTCGGCGTTGCGCGCCACTTCCTGCACGGTGGCGGCCATCTCGTTCATGGCCGTGGCCACCTGGTCGGTCTCGACCTTTTGATTGTTGACCCCGGCGCTGGTCTGCTCGGTGACGGCCGAGAGCTGCTCGGCGGCGCTGGCGATCTGGGTGACACCATCGCCGATACCGCCGATCAGCTGGCGCAGGTTCACGGTCATGCGCTGCATGCTGTGCTGCAACTGGCCGAGTTCGTCGCTGCGCTCCACGCGCAGGTCGTGGCGCAGGTCGCCGCTGGCGATGCGGTCCACGGCGCCGAGGGTGTGGCGCAGGGGCACGACGATCTGGCGGGTGATGGCCCATGAGGCGAGGATGCCGAAGAACAGCGCCAGCGCCGTGGCCAGGGCCAGCATCGATTGGGCGTGCTGCGATTCGTCGTCGCGCAGCTGGGTGAGGCTGCGGCTCATCTGCTGGCTCAGGTCGATCAGCAGCGTGCCCTGTTCGGCCATGTGCTGCAGGGCCGCGTCATTGGCGGCCTGGGACTGGCTGAACTGCTCCACCGCGTTGCGGTAGGTGGCCAGCGCCTGGGTGGCGGCGGCCAGGGCATCGGCATGCTCGGCCGGCACCTTGGCCGGCAGGCTGCGGATGACGCTCAGGGCCTGGTCGATGGCCTGCAGGGCGGTCTGCTGCAGCTCGGCCTGCCCGCTGAAGATGTAGCCACGCACGTGGAAGCGGGCCTGCAGCATCAGCGCCTTGGCCTGCACGGCGCTGTTGAAGGTCTGGATATCGCCGCCTTGCAGCAGCCCGCGCTCTACCTGATCCAGCGATGCGGCGGTCTTTTCCGCGCTGCTGCTCATGGTCGCACGGCTGGCCTCGCGGGCCTGGGCCGCCTGCTTGAGGTCGGCGAAGGCGCGCTGGTACTGGGCAACCGCCTCGTTCTGGCGTTGCAGGCGGTCGCCGTTTTCGCTGGGCGGTATGTGCTGTTCCACGTTCTTGAGCTGGCGATCCAGCTCTACCAGGGCGTTCTCTACCGCGTCGGCGCTGGCGGCATCGCGTTTGTGCTCATAGGTCTGGCGGGCGATGCGCAGGTCCTGGGTGATCTGGTGAATCCGGGAAATCTCGCCCAGGGTGTCGCCGCGCTGGGTGACACCGTTGAGCCCCTGCCAGCCGGTGAGTGCGATCAGCAGGGTCAGCAGCAACACGGTGCCGAAGCCGATGCCGAGTTTGAGCGTGACGCTAAAATTGCCCAGATGGTGGGCGAACCAACGGTACATGGGGTGACTCCATTGCGATCAGGCGGGGCGGATGCGTGGTCTGTGGCCAATGCATCGGCCTGGGGTCACAAAACTGAAGGTGTGTATGAAAGGCGTCGCCGGCAAGGCCGGCTCCTACGCACAGCAGCGGACGCGGTGCTAGAACAACCGCGCCAGCAGGGCGGTGACCGCCGTCTCCACACGCAGGATGCGCTCGCCCAGCTGTACCGGGTTCAGCCCGGCCTTGCCCAGCAGCTCGACCTCATATGGGATCCAGCCACCCTCCGGGCCGATCGCCAGGGTCACCGGCTCGGTCAATGCGCGCGGGCAGGGCGGGTGGTTGCCAGGGTGGCCGACCAGGCCCAGGGTACCCTCGGCAATCGCTGGCAGGCGATCTTCGACGAAGGGCTTGAAGCGCTTCTCGATCACCACCTCGGGCAGCACGGTGTCGCGCGCCTGCTCCAGGCCCAGCACCAGTTGCTCGCGTATCGCCGCAGGCTCCAGGAAGGGGGTTTGCCAGAAGCTCTTCTCGACCCGGTAACTGTTGACCAGGATGAGCTTGCCCACGCCCATGGTGGCCACGGTCTGGAACACCCGGCGCAGCATCTTCGGGCGCGGCAGGGCCAGCACCAGGGTCAGCGGCAGCTTGGCCGGCGGCGGCTGGGTGAACTCGACCGACAGTTCGGCTTCATGGCCCTCCAGGCGCAGCACCACGGCCTGCCCCATCAGCCCCCCCAGGCGTCCCACGCGCAGGGTGTCGCCCACCGCCACGCGGTGGATCTCCTGCATGTGGGTAAAGCGCCGGTCGCCCAGCACCACACGGTCGGCCGCGACGAAGTCGGCCTCCTCGAGCAGCAGCAGGTTCACGGCTGGGTGGCTGGCGGCTGGTCGTCAGGCTCGTCGGCCTGCACCGGGGCACTGCGCTTGCGGATGAGCCCGCCGAACAGCACGCCGACTTCGAACAGCAACCACATCGGCACGGCCAGCAGGGTCTGCGAGAAGATGTCCGGCGGGGTCAGCACCATGCCGACCACGAAGCAGCCGATGATGACGTAGGGGCGGATCTTCTTCAGGTACTTCACGTCGACCACGCCGATCCACACCAGCAGGATCACCGCCACCGGGATCTCGAAGGCCACGCCGAAGGCGAAGAACAGGGTCATGACGAAGTCGAGGTAGCTGGCGATGTCGGTCATCATCGACACGCCTTCGGGCGTGGCGCTGGCGAAGAAACCGAAGATCAGCGGGAATACCAGGAAGTACGCGAAGGCCATGCCGGCATAGAACAGGAAGATGCTCGACACCAGCAACGGCACTGCGATGCGTTTTTCATGGCGGTACAGGCCGGGGGCGATGAACCCCCAGATCTGGTGCAGGATCACCGGGATCGCCAGGAACAGCGAGACGATCATGGTCAGCTTGAATGGCGTGAGGAACGGCGAGGCCACGTCGGTGGCGATCATCGTGGCGTTGGCCGGCAGGTGGGCGCGCAACGGTGCCGAGACCAGGGTGTAGATCTGCTGGGCGAAGGCGAACAGGCCGGCGAAGATCACGAAGATGACCGCGACGCAGCGCAACAGGCGCGTGCGCAGCTCGGTAAGGTGCGAGACCAGCGGCATCGGCTGGTCGTTTTCCGGGATTTCGCTCATGGGGCTCGCGGCGGCTGTGTCGGTTCGGTGGGCGGTGCTGCTTCGACGGCAGGTGCAGGTGCAGGTGTCGGTGCAGTCACAGGTTCTGGTGCAGGCGCCGGCGCAGCCTCGGTGGCGGTGGCGGCTGGCTCCGCGCCGGGGGTGTGCGCCGGATCGGGCTGTACCGATTGCGGGTTGAGGATGCGCCGGGCTTCCTGCTCCATGGAGAGGATGTGCTCGTTGTGCAGCTGGCGCCGGATATCGTCGGCACCGATCTCGCGCTCCACCTCGTTCTTGATCGCGTTGAAGCTGCGTTTCAGTCGGCCGATCCACAGCCCGGCGGTACGTGCAGCGCCCGGCAGGCGCTCGGGGCCGAGCACCAGCAGGGCCACCAGGCCGACAAGCAACAACTCACTGAAGCTGATCCCGAACATGTGTTCACTCTTTCCTGGTCGGCTCTTCGACCTTGTGCGCCTGGCCATCGAAGGTCTGCGGCTGGTTCAGCGGTGCAGCGGCGGGCGGCGGGGTTGGCTGGGCAGGCTGTACGGTGGGCTGCTCCGGCTTGTCTTCCTCTTCGTTCATGGCCTTCTTGAAGCCCTTGATCGACTCGCCCAGGTCGCTGCCCAGGTTCTTCAGTTTCTTGGTACCGAACACCAGTACAACCACCACCAGCAGGACGATCCAGTGTTTCCAGTCAAAAATACCCATGGTGCAATCCTCGATTGAATTCGTTAGGCCGACGGCTGGCGGGCGGCCTTCTCGTCGTGCCCGGACAGGCCGAAGCGGCGGTCCAGTTCGTCCAGCACGGCCTGCGGGTGCTGGCCCAGGGCGGCGAGCATGACCATGCTATGGAACCACAGGTCGGCGGTCTCGTAGATGACATCGCTGCATTCGCCACTGACGGCGGCGTCCTTGGCGGCGATGATGGTCTCGACCGATTCCTCGCCGACCTTTTCCAGGATCTTGTTCAGGCCCTTGTGGTACAGGCTGGCCACGTACGAGGTGTCGGGGGCCGCGCCCTTGCGCGATTCGAGCACTTCGGCCAGGCGGATCAGGGTGTCGCTCATGTCAGTGTCCTGCGCTGTAGATGGCATGCGGGTCTTTGAGTACCGGGTCGACGGTCTTCCACGCGCCGTTCTCGTACACGCGGTAGAAGCAGCTTTCACGGCCGGTATGGCAGGCGATGTGGCCCAGTTGCTCGACCATCAGGATGATCACGTCGGCGTCGCAGTCCAGGCGCATTTCATGCAACTTCTGCACGTGGCCGGACTCTTCGCCCTTGCGCCACAGTTTGCCACGCGAACGCGACCAGTAGATGGCGCGCTGCTCGGCGGCAGTCAGGCTCAGGGCCTCGCGGTTCATCCAGGCCATCATCAGCACGCGCCCGGTCTTGTGGTCCTGGGCGATCGCCGGTACCAGGCCATCGCTGTTCCAGTTGATCTCGTCCAGCCAGTCTTTCATGTTCGACTCCAAAATAGGCCACGGTCCCGCACCGATGCCACCTGCTAGTGTGCCAGCCACGCAGCAGGCTGGCTATCGGCGCACGATCAGGTAAAGGCCCCCGGCCAGCATCAGCCAGGCCGGCCAGGCTGCCGGGGCGCTGAGGCTCACGGCACCTGCGGCGATGGTTGCGCCGCCCGCCAGCAGGCCGGCACCGAGCAGGCGCAGGGCCCAGCGATCGCGCTGCTGCCAGGGTGGCGGCGGGTCGTGCAGGTGCGGTTGCGACATGCGTTCGAGCAGGTCGCGGGTCATGCCGGCCAGGTGCGGCAGTTGCTCGACCTGGCTGTGCAGGTTCTGCAGCACGTTTTTCGGGCTGACCCGCTCGCGCATCCAGCGCTCCAGAAACGGCTGGGCGGTGCTCCACAGGTCCAGGTCAGGGTACAGCTGACGGCCCAGGCCCTCGATGTTGAGCAGGGTCTTCTGCAGCAGCACCAGTTGCGGCTGCACTTCCATGTTGAAGCGCCGCGCGGTCTGGAACAGGCGCATCAGCACCTGGCCGAAGGAAATATCCTTTAACGGTTTTTCGAAGATCGGCTCGCACACGGTGCGGATCGCCGCCTCGAATTCGTTGAGCTTGGTCTGCGCCGGTACCCAGCCCGAGTCGATGTGCAACTGGGCCACGCGACGGTAGTCACGCTTGAAGAAGGCGAACAGGTTGCGTGCCAGGTAGTCCTGGTCCTCGGGGGTGAGGCTGCCCACGATGCCGCAGTCGATCGCGATGTACTGCGGGCTCCACGGCTTGACGGTGCTGACGAAGATGTTGCCCGGGTGCATGTCGGCGTGGAAGAAGCTGTCGCGAAACACCTGGGTGAAGAAGATCTCGACGCCGCGCTCGGCCAGCAGCTTCATGTCGGTGCGCTGGTCGGCCAGGGTGGCAAGGTCAGTGACCTGCACGCCATAGATGCGCTCCATCACCAGCACCTTGGGCCGGCACAGGTCCCAGTACACCTGGGGCACGTACATCATCTCCGAGCCTTCGAAGTTGCGTCGCAGTTGGCTGGCGTTGGCCGCCTCGCGCAGCAGGTCGAGCTCGTCGTAGATGGTCTTCTCGTAATCGTTGACCACCTCGACCGGGTGCAGCAGGCGGGCATCGGCCGACACCCGCTCGGCGCCGCGGGCGATCAGGAACAGCCAGGCCAAGTCCTGCGCGATGATCGGCTTGAGGCCTGGGCGCACCACCTTGACCACCACCTCCTCGCCGCTCTTGAGGCGCGCCGCGTGCACCTGGGCCACCGAGGCCGAGGCCAGCGGTTCGACGTCGAAGCGGCTGAAGATCTCGCCCACCTTGGCGCCGAGCTGCGATTCGATCAGCGCCACGGCCTTTTGCGGGTCGAAGGGCGGCACGCGGTCCTGCAACAGCATCAGCTCGTCGGCGATGTCGGCGGGCAGCAGGTCACGGCGGGTGGAGAGCAGCTGGCCGAACTTGATGAAGATCGGGCCCAGGTCCTGCAGCGCCAGGCGCAGGCGCGCGCCACGGCTCAGGGGCGACTGCTTGCGCGGCAGCCAGCGCCAGGGCATGGCGAAACGCAGGGTCATCAGCCACCAGGGCAGGGGCAGGTCGAACAGCAGGTCATCGAGACGGTAGCGGATCACGACGCGCTGGATGCGCAACAGACGGCGGACGGCAAGCAGCTTCATGCGTTATCGCTGGATTCAAGGGATCGGGCAAGGCGCGCAATGCGTGCCTCGAGGCGTTCTACATCGATTTTCAGGGCATCGAGCTCGGCGAAGCGCGCTTCGGCCTCGCGCTGGCCGACCAGGGTGCGGGCCTCTTCGGCCAGGTATTCGCCAAGGTTCTGGTTGAGGCTGGCCAGGCCCTGGCGGGTCCAGCGCGCGCGGCTGCGCAGGTGGCCGCCGATCAGCTGGGTGGCGACCGGGCCGAGCCAGCGCGAGAGTTCGTACTCCCAGTCCAGCTCCAGGTCCTGCAGCACGCCGACCAGGTCGAGCAGCACCGCGCTGTCGCCTTCGAGTTCCACCTGCGGGCTGTGCAGCACCGCCGGCTTGTCCTGGCTCAGGGCCAGTTGCAGCAGGCTGCTGGCCGGCGCACGCAGGGTGCAGTCGGCCTCGGTTTCCCAGTGGCTGGCGAGCATCAGGCCTTCATCGCCGGGCAGGATGTACAGCTGCAGCGCCGGCTGGCGGCAGTCGATGGCAATGATCTTGCCCTCGAGCGCAGCCAGGCGCGGCAGCGCAGTGCTGTCCATGCGCAACACACGGTTGAGACCGTGTTCGACGCTGGCGAGCAGCCCGGCCAGCAACATCAGGGCTTGATACCGCGGTGCAGGGCCACGATACCGCTGGTCATGTTGTGGTAGGTGACGCGGTCGAAACCGGCGTCGACCATCATGGCCTTGAGGGTTTCCTGGTCGGGGTGCATGCGGATCGATTCGGCGAGGTAGCGGTAGCTGTCCGCGTCGTTGGTGATCAGCTTGCCGGCCAGCGGCATGAAGGCGAACGAGTAGGCATCGTAGACCTTGGACATCAGCTTGTTGGTCGGCTTGGAGAACTCCAGCACCAGCAGGCGGCCGCCCGGCTTGAGCACGCGCAGCATCGAGCGGATCGCGTCGTCCTTGTGGGTCACGTTGCGCAGGCCGAAGGCGATGGTCACGCAGTCGAAATGGTTGTCGGGGAAGGGCAGCTTCTCGGCGTCGGCCTGGACGAACTCGATGTTGCCGGCCACGCCCTTGTCGAGCAGGCGGTCACGACCGACCTTGAGCATCGAGGCGTTGATGTCGGCCAGTACCACCTGGCCGGTGGGGCCGACCAGCTGCGAGAACTTGCGCGCCAGGTCGCCGGTGCCGCCGGCGATGTCGAGCACGCGGTTGCCAGGGCGCACGCCCGACAGCTCGATGGTGAAGCGCTTCCACAGGCGGTGCATGCCGCCGGAGAGCACATCGTTCATCAGGTCGTACTTGGCGGCCACCGAGTGAAAGACTTCGGCGACTTTCTCGGCCTTCTGGCTTTCGGGGACATCCTTGTAGCCGAAGTGGGTGGTGGGTTCGGCGTGTTCGCCTTTGCGCTGGTCGTTCATATCGCTTCACCGGAAAAAATTACTGGCCATTCTAGGGCGTGCGGCTGCATTTGTCTTGGCGGGGTGTGTCGCAGGCGGAGGCAGGGGCATAATGGGAGTATGCCCTTCTAGCCAGGATTGATTGAATGACCCAGATCAGCGTCGAACGCAAACACAGCCTGGGGCGCGCAGCGGCCCGGGAAAAGGCCGAAGCCCTGGTGGACAAGCTGACCCGCGAGTACGACCTCAAGGCGCAGTGGAACGGTGACCGGGTAGAGGTCAGGCGCAGCGGTGCCAATGGCAGCATCGATATCGGCGACGACAGCATCCGGGTGGAGTTGAAGCTCGGGATGATGCTGTCGATGATGGGCGGCACGATCAAGGCCGAGATCGAGCGGGCCCTGGACAAGGCCCTGGCCTGAAACCGCTGTAGAGGGTCAAGCGGCCCCGCAGGTTCACTGCAGGCCCTGTGGGCGCGGGCTTGACCCGCGACAGGGGCATTCGCTGCACAGCAAATCCTGCCCTTAGGGTGAGGATTCTAATTTTTCCCCCTACCTTTGTGCCCAAGCCCAACTTTCACGGGCGTAACTCCATTTCCGTTCAAGCGTGAGGTGCAGAGCATGGCCAAAGTGACCCTGAAGAAAATCGACGACGCCCCGGGCAAGGCTCTGGGCGAGGTGCGCGGCTACGCGCGCAAGATCTGGCTGGCAGGCCTGGGGGCCTACACCCGGGTCGGGCAGGAGGGCGCCGAGTACCTCAAGGAGCTGGTCAAGGCCGGCGAAACCGTGGAGAAAAAAGGCAAGAAACGCCTCGACCACGAACTCGATGCCGCCAACAGCGAGATCCAGTCCGCCAGGCAGGAACTGGGCAGCGTGAAGGGCAAGGTCGAAGTTCAGCTGGATAAAATCGAAAAGGCTTTCGACACACGGGTCGCCAGCGCCTTGAATCGCATCGGCATTCCGTCTAAACATGACGTGGAGGCACTTTCTGCCAAGCTCGAAGAGCTGACGCTGTTGCTCGATCGTGTCGCACGCAAACAATAAGGAGAGCGGGATGGCTGGCAAAAAGACAACTGAGAAAGAGAGCAGCTCCTGGGTCGGGGGGATCGAAAAGTATTCCCGCAAGATCTGGCTGGCTGGTTTGGGTATCTACTCCAAGATCGATCAGGACGGCAGCAAGCTTTTCGAAACCCTGGTCAAGGACGGTGAGAAAGCTGAAAAGCAGGCCAAGGGCAGCGTCAACTCGGCCAAGGCCAGTGCCAAGTCTGCGACCTCGCGCGTAGGCGACGTGAAAGACCGCGCACTGGGCAAGTGGAGCGAACTCGAAGAGGCTTTCGACAAGCGCCTGAACAGTGCCATCTCGCGCCTGGGCGTGCCCAGCCGCAATGAGGTCAAGGCACTGCACCAGCAGGTCGACACCCTGACCAAGCAGATCGAGAAACTGACCGGTGCCTCGGTCAAGTCGGTCTCGGCCAAGGCGCCGGCCAAGCCACTGGCCAAGGCAGCACCGAAAGCGGCGGCCAAGCCTGTGGCCAAAACTGCGGCGGCCAAACCAGCAGCGGCCAAGCCAGCAGCCAAGCCGGCCGCGGCGAAAACCGCAGCCGCCAAGCCTGCAGCGAAAGCGGCGGCCAAACCTGCCGCAAAACCTGCCGCCAAGCCGGCAGCAGCGAAAAAGCCAGCGGTGAAGAAAGCCCCGGCCAAGCCTGCTGCAGCCAAGCCCGCAGCGGCCAAACCGGCAGCGCCAAGTGCCAGTGCGGCACCGGCGCCAAGCCCGGCGGCCACTGCGGCGCCAGCCGCGTCGGCAGCACCAGCACCTTCGAGCCCGGCCAGCCAGGCCTGACTCGAGGTAGCTGTACAGAAAACGCCCGGCCTGTGTGCCGGGCGTTTTTATGTGCAGTGCCTGTGCTGGCCTCATCGCCGGCAAGGCCGGCTCCTACAGGTAGCGCGCCGTCTGTAGGAGCCGGCCTTGCCGGCGAAGCTCTTCAGCCTTCCAGGTACCTCAGGGCCAGTTGCTCCGCCGCCAGGCGTGACTCCACCTCCAGGTGCGGCGCCACCAGCATCATCACCTGGTACACCACGATCCCGACCTCGCCCTCGCGCGCCAGAATCCGCTGGTAGTCCAGCGAGAACAGCAAGGTCATGCTGATCTGCTCCACCAGTTGCCCCAGTGCGCGGGTATCGCTGGTCACCTGCCCATGCGCCTTGAGGCTCGCCAGCAATGCCGCCAGCGTGCGCTTGAGCGCATTGAGCAGGGTGCGCATGCCCCGCGCCAGCTTGGGCAGGCGCCCGGTAAGGTTGGACAGGTCCTGGAACAGAAAGCGGTACTGCGCCATGCGCTCCACGATCAGGTGCAGGAACAGCCAGTAGTCCTCGGCATCCAGGCGCACCTCCAGGGGCGGGTCGAGCAGGGGCGTCAGCTCCTCCTCGAAACGCTCGAACAGGCCCAGCACCAGCGGCTCCTTGCCGTGGAAGTGGTAGTACAGGTTGCCCGGGCTGATGCCCATCTCGTTGGCGATTTCCAGCGTCGAGACATTCGGCTCGCCCTGACGATTGAACAGGTGCAGGGCGCACTCCAGGATACGGTCGCGGGTCTTCATCCGTTCTTCTTGCTCAGCGCACCAGCACGTAGGTGCCGGGTGCGGGGTCCATGGGAGGGTAATTGGCGCTGCCCAGCGACAGGCGGGTTTCGCGCTGCGCACCGGAGCGCGCCTGTATCCAGTCGAGCCACTGCGGCCACCAGCTGCCCTCGACCTTCTGCGCATCGTGGTACCAGGCCCGCGGGTCGCTGCTCAGCCTGGGGTTCTCGACAAAATGCGCCTTGGGGTGGCCCGGCGGGTTGAGGATGCTCTGCACATGCCCGCTGTTGGCCAGCACGAAGCGCCGTTCGCCGCCCAGCAGCAGGGCCGAGCGGTACACCGCGTCCCACGGGGTGATGTGGTCGTTGCTGCCGGCCACGTGGAAGCTGTCCACCGTGACCTTGTGCAGGTCGATCGGCGTGCCGCACACCTCGAGGCCGTCGGCGTGCGTCAGCGGGTTGAATTTGAAGAAGTCCAGCAGATCGCCGTGCAGCGCGGCCGGCAGGCGGCTGTTGTCGTTGTTCCAGTACAGGATGTCGAATGCCGGGGGCGCCTTGCCCAGCAGGTAGTTGTTGACGAAGTAGTTCCAGATCAGGTCGTTGGGGCGCATCCAGGCGAACACCCGTGCCATCTCGCGGCCCTCCAGCACGCCCTGCTGGTAGGAGCGGCGCTTGGCCGCCTCCAGGGTCTGCTCGTCGGCGAACAGGCTGGCGGGGCTGTCGAACTGGCTGTCGAGCAGGCTGACCAGGTAGGTGGCGCTGTGCACCCGGCGCATCTGGCGCTTGGCCTGCAGGTGGCCCTGCAGGGCCGCGATGGTCAACCCGCCGGCACAGGCGCCAAGCAGGTTGACGTCGCGGCTGCCGGTGATCGAGCGGCACACGTTCATGGCTTCCTCGACCGCCGCCACGTAGCTCGACAGGCCCCATTCGCGATGCCGGGCGTCGGGGTTGCGCCAGCTGATCATGAAGGTTTTCAGGCCGTTCTTGAGGGCGTACTGCACAAAGCTGTTGGTCGGGCTGAGGTCGAAGATGTAGAACTTGTTGATCTGCGGCGGCACCACCAGCAGGGGCCGGGCGTACTGTTTTTCGCTCATCGGGCGGTACTGGATCAGCTCCAGCAGCTCGTTGCGAAACACCACCGCGCCGGCGGTGCTGGCCAGGTTCCTGCCCACCTCGAAGGCGTCCGGGTTGACCTGGCGTGGCAGGCCGTCGTTGTGGCGCAGGTCGTCGAGCAGGTGGTTCAAGCCGCGCACCAGGCTCAGCCCGCCGGAGTTCAGCAGCTCCTTGACCGCCGCCGGGTTGAGCAGGGTGTTGCTGGGCGACATTGCATCGTTGAGCAGCGAGAACACGAAGTGCGCGCGGGCGCGGTCATCGTCGTCCAGCTGGCTCTCGTCGATCCACTGGCAGGTCTGCTGCTGCCAGGCCAAGTAGGCCTGCAGGCCGCGTCGGTACAGCGGGTTGAGCTGCCAGGCCGGGTCGTTGAAGCGGGTGTCGCGTGGCGAGGGCTGGTAGGGGGTATCGCCCAGCATCACGCGCCCCAGCTGGCCACCCAGCGCCAGCAGGTGGCGCGCCGTGTGCAGCGGGTGACGCAGGCCGTGGCGCCCCAGCTGGTGCACCGTCGACAGCAGGTCGCGACCGCGCAGGCCACTGATGGCGCTGCGCACGTTGAGATAGGCAGCGGGGGTCGGTACCCCGGGCTTCGCGGGCTTGTCTTTCATCCAGGCAACACTCCGTCGTCAGGCCATCAACCAATGTTTCAATGCAAGAGCGACACCAACCCGAACTGGCGCTGACATGCCCCGGCGCTCCTGCCGGGGGTGCAAGCGATAGAGGTGCTCAAGCGCTCGGGGCGGGCCGTGGATGCATGACGGCGCGTTGGCGCTCCTGCTGCAGGAATTTCATGATGATCGGGGCAACGGCTTCGGCCCGGGTGATCAGGAACAAGTGACCGTCGTCGATTATGTGTAGCTGGGCATTGGGAATTCGCCAGGCCAGCAGGCGCATATTGATCAGCGGGATCAGCGGGTCGTCGTCGCCGGCCAGCACCAGGGTCGGCTGCTGGATCTTGTGCAGCCAGTGGATGCTGGTCCAGCCCATGCCGGCGAACAGCTGCCAGTAATAGCCCAGCTTGCCCGAGGAACGCACCTTGGCCGCATGCGACGCGGCCAGGTTCGGGTCGCGGCGAAAGGCCCCGCCATAGATTTCCGGGGCGATGCGGATCACGTGGGACGGCTGTATGTAGCGCCTGGGGCTGGCCATCAGCCACAGCACCCGCGGCTTGCCCGGCACCATCACCGCACCGGCGGCGGTGGCCGCCAGCACCAGCTTCTTGCAGCGCTCGGGGTAATCGTGGGCGAACTGCTGGGCCAGCGCTCCGCCCCACGACACGCCGATGGCATTGACCTGCCCGTAGTCGAGGTAGTCGAGCATGCGCGCCGTCAGCTTGGCCAGCCCGGGGAAGCGGTAGGGCCGGCGCGGTGTCGACGAACCGCCCACGCCGGGTACGTCGAAGGCGATCACTTCAAGGTCCGGGTCCAGCGCATCGATGAACGGGAACACCAGCTCCAGGTTGGCGCCGATACCGTTGAAGATCAGCAGCGGCGTGAGGTGCGGCTTGCCGGGGCGAACGGCCGTGCGGATGGACTGGCCATCGAGCTCGACGGTTCTGAAGAGGTACGGTTGCGGCATGCGCGAGCCCTGTCGTGAGTAGCAGCGCCGCCTTGCCTGCGGCGGCGCCGGGTGTTTTCAGCGTTCGTGGACGTAGGTGCCGGGCGACGCTTCGGCGCTCGGGTAGGCCTTGTTGCCCAGCTTGGCGGGTGCCGGCTTGAGTGCGCCGGAGCGCTCGGCCAGCCACGCCTGCCAGTACAGCCACCAGGAATCGGTGTGCTTGGTGGAGTTCTCCTGCCAGTCGTCGGCCTGGGCCGGCATCTCGCTGCTGGTCATGTAGCGCGACTTGGGGTTGCCCGGCGGGTTGAGGATGCTCTGGATATGCCCGCTGTTGGACAGCAGGAACTCGACCTTGCCGCCGAACAGCTGCGCCGACTTGTAGCAGGACTTCCATGGGGTGATGTGATCGTTGGTGCCGGCCACGCTGAAGATGTCGGTGGTGACCTGGCTCAGGTCGATCGGCGTGCCGCACACTTCCAGTGCACCGGGACGCACCAGCGGGTTGTTTTTGAACATTTCGATCAGGTCGCCGTGGAAGGCGGCGGGCAGGCGCGTGGTGTCGTTGTTCCAGAACAGGATGTCGAACACCGGCGGCTCGTTGCCGAGCAGGTAGTTGTTGACCCAGTAGTTCCAGATCAGGTCGTTGGGGCGCATCCAGGCGAACACCTTGGCCATGTCGCGGCCTTCTAGCACACCGGCCTGGTAGGAATGGCGCTTGGCCGATTCTAGGGTCTGCTCGTCGACGAACAGCGCCACCTGGGTGTCGAGGGTGGTGTCGAGCACGCTCACCAGCAGGGTCAGGGCATTGACCTTCTTCTCGCCCAGTGCCGCGTAGTGGCCCACCAGCGCGGTGCAGGTGATGCCGCCGGAGCAGGCACCGAGCATGTTCAGGTCCTTGCTGCCGGTGATAGCCAGCACCACGTCGACGGCCTCCTTGAGCGCATCGATGTAGGTCGACAGGCCCCACTCGCGCTGGGACTTGTTGGGGTTGCGCCAGCTCACGATGAAGGTCTGCACCGTGGAGCGCAGGCAGAAGCGCGCCAGGCTCTTTTCCGGGCTGAGGTCGAAGACGTAGAACTTGTTGATCTGCGGCGGTACCACCAGCAGCGGCTTTTCGTGCACCTGCTCGGTGATCGGGCGGTACTGGATCAGCTCCAGCACGTCGTTGCGAAATACCACGGCGCCCTCGGTGGTGGCCAGGTTCTTGCCCACCTCGAAGGCGTCCATGTTGACCTGGCTGGGCATGCCGCCGTTGTGCACCATGTCCTTGGCCAGGTGCGACAGGCCGTCGAGCAGGCTCTTGCCACCGGTTTCGAAGAAGCGCTTGACCGCTGCCGGGTTGGCCGCGCTGTTGGTGGGGGCCATGGCCTCGGTCATCAGGTTGATGACGAAGTGCGCGCGGCTGATGTCCTGCTCCGACAGGTTGCTGTTGCCGATCCAGTCGTGCAGTTCCTTGCGCCAGGCCAGGTAGGTCTGCAGGTAGCGGCGGTACAGCGGGTTCTGGCTCCAGGCCGGGTCGCTGAAGCGGCGGTCGTCGCCCTCCGGCTGCAGGCCGGACTTGCCGAAGATCACGTCCTTGAGCTGCAGGCCGAAATGCGCGACGTGCTTGGCACTGTGCAGCGGTTGCTTGATGGCCTGACGCAGCACCATCCGGGCCGAAGACAGCAAATCCTTTCGGCGCAGGCCAATGATGGGGCTCAGGCCCAGGGTGTTTTCAGAGGCTTGGCGCTGCAGGTCATCGTTGTTCTTGTTACTCATCTACGACGCTCCGTTGTCCTGAGACGAGTACCGGCTGGGCTGTGGGCGTTGCACAGACGAATGCCCGGTACTACTGCTCGGGTGACCAGTGATAACGAACTGCGGTCCTGCGACCGGATGCGCGACGGTGATGAGCCCTGCGGGTTTATGCGTGTGAAGACAACCTGCTTTCGCTCGCGACCTCGGCATACCGGCCAGACCCTGCATCAACCCGCCCATGCAGGGTACTTGCCATATCCATTGGTTACCCGACTTTCATGGAATGCGCAAGCCGGCCAATCGCTGGCCGGCGCACGGGCATTCAAGCAAATAGAATTAGAAAATGCGCTCTAAAACGCCGGAGTGCCGGGCTAGAGCATCAGCTTGACGATCGACTCGGAAGGGTCGCGGGATTTGCCGGCCTTGGCCAGTTCGTCGAGGTACTCGGCCCACAGCTGGTCCTGGCGCAGGCACAGCTGTTCGAGGTATTCCCAGGTGAACAGGCCGCTGTCGTGGCCGTCGTCGAAGGTGAGCTTGAGCGCGTACTGCCCGGCGGGCTCGAGCTGGCTCAGGCCGACGCCGAGCTTGCCAAATTGTAAGATCGGATTGCCGTGGCCCTGGACCTCGGCGGAAGGGGAGTGCACGCGCAGAAATTCGGCGGGCAGGTGATACACCTCGTCGGGCCCGTAGGTCAGGCTCAGGGTCTTGGAGGCTTTGTGCAGATTGATGGCGGTAGGCAGACGGGGCATGGCTATAAGGCTCTTGGGCTTCAAGCTGCAAGCTACAAGCTGCAGGAGAAGGCGTCCAGCACCTCCGGCCTGCAGCTCGCCGCTTGCCGCTGAGCTACAGAATGTAGCGCGACAGATCTTCGTTCTGTGCCAATTCGCCCAGGTGGCTGTTGACGTACTCGGCGTCGATGCGGATCGGCGCTTCGCTGTGGGCGCTGGCCAGGTCGCCGGCGCTGAACGACACCTCTTCGAGCAGGCGCTCGAGCAGGGTGTGCAGGCGACGGGCACCGATGTTCTCGGTCTTCTCGTTGACCTGCCAGGCAATCTCGGCCAGGCGCTTGATGCCGTCGGCAGCGAACTCGATGTTCAGCCCCTCGGTCTTGAGCAGCTCGCGGTACTGCTCGGTGAGCGAGGCATGCGGTTCGCTGAGGATGCGCTCGAAGTCTTCCGGGCTCAGGGCCTTGAGTTCGACACGGATCGGCAGACGACCCTGCAGCTCGGGCACCAGGTCGCTCGGCTTGCTCAGGTGGAACGCACCGGAGGCGATGAACAGGATGTGGTCGGTCTTGACCATGCCCAGCTTGGTATTGACCGTGCAACCTTCGATCAGCGGCAGCAGGTCGCGCTGCACGCCTTCACGGGACACATCGGCGCCACCGACGTTGCCGCGCTTGGCTACCTTGTCGATCTCGTCGATGAATACGATACCGTGCTGCTCGACCGCCTCGAGGGCCTTGGCCTTGAGTTCTTCCTCGTTGACCAGGCGCCCGGCTTCCTCGTCGCGCACCAGCTTGAGCGCTTCCTTGACCTTGAGCTTGCGGCTCTTCTTCTTGCCCTTGCCCATGTTGGCGAACAGGTTCTGCAGCTGGTTGGTCATCTCTTCCATGCCCGGCGGCGCGGAAATGTCGACGCCGACCGCTTCGGCCACCTCGATCTCGATTTCCTTGTCGTCAAGCTGGCCTTCACGCAGGCGCTTGCGGAACAGCTGGCGGGTGTTGGAATCGCTGCTGTTGACCGGGTCTTCGTTGAAGCCGGTGCGGGCCGGTGGCAGCAGCGCATCGAGGATGCGCTCTTCGGCGGCGTCTTCGGCACGGTGGCGCACGCGCACGATCTCCTGCTCGCGCAGCAGCTTGATCGCGGCGTCGGCCAGGTCGCGGATGATCGACTCGACGTCACGGCCCACATAGCCCACTTCGGTGAACTTGGTGGCTTCGACCTTGATGAACGGCGCGTTGGCCAGCTTGGCCAGGCGACGGGCGATTTCGGTCTTGCCCACGCCGGTGGGGCCGATCATCAGGATGTTCTTGGGGGTGACTTCCACGCGCAGCTCTTCGGGCAGCTGCATGCGGCGCCAGCGGTTGCGCAGGGCGATGGCGACGGCGCGCTTGGCATCGTCCTGGCCGATGATGTGGCGGTTGAGTTCGTGGACGATTTCGCGGGGGGTCATGGACATAATGGTCGATGGTCCTGTGGGCAAGTGTTCAGCGTGGAAAAGCCCGACCGTCGGGGTCGGGCGCCAGAACAGCTGAATTACTCGGCCAGGTCCTGCTCCTCGATGGTCAGGTTGTGGTTGGTGAACACGCAGATGTCGCCGGCGATGTTCAGTGCGGTCTCGGCGATTTCGCGAGCCGACAGGTCGGTTTTCTGCAGCAGGGCGCGTGCGGCGGCCTGGGCGTAGGCGCCGCCGGAACCCATGGCGATCAGGCCGTCTTCGGGTTCGACGACGTCACCGTTGCCGGTGATGATCAAGGAGGCGTCCTTGTTGGCCACGGCCAGCATGGCTTCCAGACGGCTCAGCGAGCGGTCGGTACGCCATTCCTTGGCCAGCTCGACGGCGGCGCGAATGAGGTGGCCCTGGTGTTTTTCGAGCTGGCCTTCGAAGCGCTCGAACAGGGTGAAGGCGTCGGCGGTGGCACCGGCGAAGCCGGCGATGACCTGGCCGTGGTACAGGCGACGAACCTTCTTGGCGTTGCCTTTCATCACGGTATTGCCGAGGGAAACCTGGCCGTCGCCGCCCATGACGACTTTGCCGTGGCGACGAACTGAAACGATGGTGGTCAAGGGAGAGTCTCCACGCAGCGAGGCGAAAATGCCTGATGCAGACTCATATGGGGGTGGGGGGAAAGATTTCAACCTTTGCGGCCCCTTCGCCGGCAAGGCCGGCTCCTACCGGTAGGAGCCGGCCTTGCCGGCGAAGGGTTTGACTCAGGCTTCGTGGCTGATGTGCCCGTCAACCAGGGTGTAACGCACCGCACCCGGCAGGCAGTGCCCGATGAACGGGCAGTTTTCGCCCTTGGAGCGCCATTGTTCGCCAGCCACGGTCGAGGCCTGCGGGTCGAACAGCACCAGGTCTGCCGCCGCACCCACCTGCAACTGCCCGGCCGGCAGGCGCAGGGCCGCCGCAGGGCCTGCAGACAAACGCTGCAACAAGGTTGCCAGGTCGAGCAGGCCGTCCTCGACCAGTGTCATCGCCAGCGGCAGCAGCAACTCGACGCTGCTGATGCCCGGTTCGGTGGCACCGAACGGCGCCAGCTTGGCGTCGCGCTCATGCGGCTGGTGATGGCTGGAAATCGCCTGGATCACGCCCCGCTTGACCGCATCACGCAGGCCGTCGCGGTCGGCGCGGGTGCGCAGCGGCGGTTGCACGTGGTACAGGCTGGAGAAGTCGCGCAGCGCCTCGTCGGTGAGGATCAACTGGTATAGCGCCACATCCGCCGTCACCGGCAGGCCGCGGGCCTGGGCCTGTTCGATCAGCTTGGCGCCACGGGCGCTGGTCAGCTGGCTGAAGTGCGCACGCACGCCGGTCTGTTCCACCAGCAGCAGGTCGCGGGCCAGGGCCACGGTCTCGGCGGTTTCCGGAATGCCCGGCAGGCCGAGGAAACTGGCCATCGCGCCCTCGTGGGCGAGGCCGCCCTGGGCCAGGTCGCGGTCCTGGGAATGGAAGATCACCGTCAGGTCGAAGGTGGCCGCGTAGTCCAGCGCGCGGGCCAGGGTGCGGGTGTTGGTGAAGCTGTTCAGGCCGTTGCCGAAGGCCACGCAGCCGGCATCGCGCAGGGCGATCAGCTCGGCCAGTTGCTCGCCTTCCAGGCCCTTGCTCAAAGCGCCGATCGGGTACACCTTGCTGTGCCCGGCTTCACGGGCGCGGTCCAGGATCAGCTCGGTGACTGCCGAGGTGTCGAGCACCGGCCGGGTCTGCGGCGGGCAGCACAGGCTGGTCACGCCACCGGCGGCGGCGGCGCGGGTTTCGCTGGCGATGCTGCCCTTGCGGCTGTAGCCGGGCTCGCGCAGGGCAACGCTCAGGTCGACCAGGCCGGGCGCGGCCACCAGGCCGGTGGCGTCCAGGGTACGGGCGGGCTTGAAGCCGGCCGGGGCAGCGCCGATGGCGACGATCTTGCCGGCGTCGATGTGCAGGTCGCCGACCTGGTCCAGGCCGCTGGTTGGGTCGATGACACGGGCGCCGAGGATACTCAGGCTCACTGGGCGTTCTCCTGCTCGAATTGACGTTGCGCGGTCTGCCCGCTCATGGCCATGGACAACACCGCCATGCGCACGGCGATGCCGTAGGTGACCTGGTTGAGGATCACCGAGTGGGCGCCGTCGGCCACGGCCGACTCGATTTCCACGCCACGGTTGATCGGCCCGGGGTGCATCACGATGGCATCGGGCTTGGCCCCGGCCAGGCGTGCGGTGGTCAGGCCGAACAGACGGTAGAACTCGCCCTCGCTGGGCAGCAGGCCGCCGGTCATGCGCTCACGCTGCAGGCGCAGCATGATCACCACGTCGACGTCCTTCAGGCCTTGCTCCAGGTCGGTGTAGACCTTCACGCCGTACTGTTCGATGCCGATCGGCAGCAGGGTCTTGGGGCCGATCACGCGGATGTCCGGGCAACCCAGGGTTTTCAGCGCGAGCATGTTCGAGCGCGCCACCCGCGAGTGCAGGATGTCGCCGACGATGGCCACCGAGAGGTTCTCGAAGCCGCCCTTGTGGCGACGAATGGTCAGCATGTCGAGCATGCCCTGGGTGGGGTGCGCGTGGCGCCCGTCGCCACCGTTGATGATCGCCACCTCCGGGCACACGTGCTCGGCGATGAAGTGCGCGGCGCCCGAGTCGGCGTGGCGCACCACGAACATGTCGGCGGCCATGGCTTCAAGGTTGCGCAGGGTGTCGAACAGGGTCTCGCCCTTGCTGGTGGAGGAGGTCGACACGTTCAGCGTGATCACGTCGGCCGACAGCCGCTGGGCGGCCAGTTCGAAGGTGGTGCGGGTACGCGTGGAGTTCTCGAAGAACACGTTGCACACGGTCTTGCCGCGCAGCAGCGGGACTTTCTTGACCGCACGCGCGCCGACTTCGAGAAACGAGTCGGCCGTGTCGAGAATTTCGGTCAGCAGTTCGCGGGGCAAACCGTCGAGCGAGAGGAAGTGGCGCAGCTGGCCCTGGTCATTGAGCTGCAGCGGGCGCTTGGCGTCGATTGGCGTCATCGCGGGGGACTCTTAAAGGGCGGAAGCGGAAGCGAGGTCCTGGCGCTCGAGTTCGAGCGGCGCGGGGCCGGACAATTTTACCCGTTCATGGGCTTGCAGCGACAGGGTGGCGCCCACCACGTTTGGCCGGATCGGCAGTTCGCCGGCATCCAGGTCCAGCAGACACACCAGGGTCACGCTGGCCGGGCGGCCATAGTCGAACAGTTCGTTGAGGGCGGCGCGGATGGTGCGCCCGCTCATCAGCACGTCGTCCACCAGTACCAGGTGCTGGCCTTCGATCTCGAACGGCAGCTCGGACGGGCGCACCTGCGGGTGCAGGCCGTTCTGGCTGAAGTCGTCGCGGTAGAACGACACGTCGAGGGTGCCCAGCGGCGAATCGCTGCCCAGCTCGGCCAGCAGCGCCTGGGCCACCCATACGCCGCCGGTGCGGATGCCGATGAAGCGCGGTTCGGCGATGGCGCGGCGTTGCAGGTGGGCGCGAAGGTCAACGGCCATCTGCCGGATCAGTTCGGCGGGGTTGGGTAGGCTCATGCTTGCTCCTCAAGAGGCCGGGGCAGAGAGCTGGCCCGGCGTGTAACCGATGGTCGGGTTCAGGCCTGTTCGGCGTGGGCGTCGAGCCAGCCTTGCAGCAGCAGGGCGGCGGCAATCGCGTCCACCGGGTTGTCGCGGTAGCTGCCACGCTGGCCGCCACGGGCCATGCGTTCGCCCTTGGCCTCGAAGGTGGTCAGGCGCTCGTCGTGGGTGTAGGCCGGCACGTTGAAGCGGCCGTTCAGGCGTCGGGCGAATTTCTCGGCGCGCGCGCTCATTTCGCTGGGCGTGCCGTCCATGTTCAGCGGCAGGCCGACGACTACCGCGTCGGGTTGCCATTCCTTGAACAGTTTTTCCACCTGGGCCCAGTCGGGTGCGCCGTTCTGCGCCTTCAGGGTGCACAGCTCGCGGGCCTGGCCGGTGATCACCTGGCCGACGGCGACGCCGATCTGCTTGGTGCCGTAGTCGAAGCCCAGCAGCAGTTTGAGCGCCGCCATCAGGCGTGCCCCGCCTGGCTGGTGAGCAGGCTGAGGTTGATGCCCAGGCTGGCTGCGGCGGCTTCGAGGCGTTGCTCGCAGGCCATGCCGAAGATGATCTCGGGGTCGAACGGGCAGTTGAGCCAGGCGTTGTCGGCCAGTTCCGCTTCCAGCTGCCCGGCTTCCCAGCCGGCGTAGCCCAGGGTAATCAGGCTCTGCGCCGGGCCCACGCCGTCGGCGATGGCGAACAGCACGTCCTGCGAGGTCGACAGGGCCAGCCCGTCGAGCTGGACGGTGGCCTGGAAGGTCTTGTCGTTGGTGTGCAGCACAAAACCGCGGTCGGTCTGTACCGGGCCGCCGATATGGATAGGCACGTGGATGCAGCGTGCCGGCGGCTCGGTGTCCGGGCGCAGCTGCTCGAGGATATCGGCCAGGTTCAGCTCCTGCGGCCGATTGACCACCAGCCCCATGGCACCGTTGGCATTGTGCTCGACGATGTAGGTCAGGGTGTGGGCAAAGTTCGGGTCGGCCATGTGCGGCATGGCAATCAGGAACTGATGCTTGAGGTAACTCGGGCTGAGGTTTTTCATGGGGGTTAGTGTGGCGGCGAGCGGCCACGCTGACAAGGTGCGTGTCGAGCCTGCGGGCCGATTATGCCTGTTTCTTGGCGGTGCTAATCGGCACGGGCTGCTGTGTGAGGCGCTAGTTAGGTGACCCTGCGGTTGCTGATGTCGCGGCACTGCGCTGCTTTTTGAAGCTGGTACATTTTTTTCGCGGCGACCTACAACTGGTAACTGTGTCAGGTGACAGGTGGTTTGGATCAATTCATAGTCTCACCGCAAACCGAGCATTTGGCTTATCTAAAGGAGAAGTGCAATGATCACTCGGATGTCTATCACCGATGCAATCGGAAATTCCTTTACTAGTGAGGTAACGCTTACAGGACGCGGTGACCCCGATCGCGCTTATCTGGTCTGTGTCAGCGGGACCGGAGAATACTGCGGCAAGGGTACGACGTACGAGAATGGGTGTTTCACAATTACCTTCAAGCCACCTGGCCCAAACCCTCACCATGGCTACCAATTTACAGTTAGGCACCTTGAAGACGATGGCACAGTAGGCAACAACCTGAACTGGTCTACTGCCGTCAACAACCCACTCGAAGGTTAATGATCTGACATGGCGAGTTGAAACTCTTCTCACTGTCTAGCAGTTGAGGCATGCCTCGCAGTTATTGTAAGTGCTGGTCCTGCTTCAATTGCGCGACAACATTTTTTGTTGGCCAGCTTCGGTAGTTTTGATTACGAACACTCGTACTTACAGGTGTTACTTGAGCCGCTTGACGACGTCAGGCGAGTACACCTTCGGCGATCAGTTGCTCGACAACCGATCCCCACGGGCGAAGCGCCACGTTCGAACAATTTCCAGCCGATCGATATCCGACAGGTCCCCGGTGAACGGCGCAAACGGCGCCGCCAGCCTCACGATGCGCTGCGCCGCCTGGTCCAGCAGCGGCTGCCCGGAAGATTCGAGCACCAGCACCTCGTACAGCGAACCGTCATGGTTGATCGACACCAACAGGCGCAAACTGCCGTAGATCTGCTGGCGGCGGGCCTCGTCCGGGTAGTTGAGGTTGCCGATGCGCTCGACCTTCTTGCGCCATTCATCCTTGTACCAGGCGCCCTTGTCGCGCATGGTCGAGGCCGCGCTCAGGCGGTGGATGCGCGGGCGCTTGGCGTACAGCTGCTGTTCGTTGGCCAGCTCCGCCTCGAGGCTGGCGATCTGGCTGGACAGGTCGGCGCTGTCGAACGTCGGCGTGGCCGCCTTGGGTTGCACCTTGGGCTGCTGCTCCTTGGGGCGGGTCTCGACCTTCTGCGGCTTGGGCCTGGTGGTGGCCACCACTGCCTTGGGCGGGGCCGGCTGGGGCGCCACTTCGGGCTTCGCGGCCGGTGGCGGCGTCACCTTGTTGATCTTGCTGTCCTGGAACGGGGCAATCTCGGTGGTCTTGGGCACCGCCTTCTTGTCCAGCGTGCCGCTGCCCTGCTGGTTGTCCTGCGCCAGGTAATCGGCCTTCTTCGGCGGTGCCTCGCTCTTGAAGGTGGCCAGGGTGATTTCCATGGTGCGGCGGATTTCTTCAGGCTTGGCGAAGGTAAACCCCAGGCCCAGGATCAGCGCCAGGTGCAGCAGTGCCGCCAGGAACAGGGTAAAGCCCAGCCGGTCCGCCGCGCGGACACGGGGCGGGGCAAAATCGGCAGGAAGGTCGGCAGGAAGCGTCATCGATTATCCAGCAGCCGGGGCAGGGCCGGCGCAGCGGGGTGCCAGTCGAGAATGGACCGGCATGATACCCCACAACGCGCGCCCGCCACTTGTCGGCGGTCAGCGTGCCTTGAGCTTGCGATCAATGGCGTCCATCAACTGCGCGCCGATCTGCGTGCCGTAGGCGTTGTCGATTTCGCGGATGCAGGTGGGGCTGGTCACGTTGATTTCGGTCAGGTGCTCGCCGATCACGTCCAGGCCGACGAACAGCAGGCCCTTCTCGCGCAGGGTCGGGCCCACCTGGGCGGCGATCCAGCGGTCGCGCTCGGTCAGCTCGCGGGCCTCGCCACGACCGCCGGCGGCCAGGTTGCCGCGGGTTTCGCCGCTGGCCGGGATGCGCGCCAGGCAGTATGGCACCGGTTCGCCGTCGATCATCAGAATGCGCTTGTCGCCGTCCTTGATCGCCGGCAGGTAGGCCTGGGCCATGATCTGCTGGGTGCCCAGGGCGGTCAGGGTCTCGAGGATCACCGACAGGTTGGGGTCGCCCACGCGGTGGCGGAAGATCGAGGTGCCGCCCATGCCGTCCAGCGGCTTGAGGATCACGTCGCCGTGCTTGGCGGCGAATTCGCGGATGATGTCCGGGCGCCGGCTCACCAGGGTTGGCGGCGTGCACTGCGGGAACAGCGTGGCGAACAGCTTCTCGTTGCAGTCGCGCAGGCTCTGCGGACGATTGACCACCAGCACCCCGGCGGCCTCGGCCTGCTCCAGCAGGTAGGTGCTGTAGACGAACTCCATGTCGAAGGGCGGGTCCTTGCGCATCAGGATCACGTCCAGCTCGCTCAGCGCGGCGTCGGTCTCGGCCTCCAGCTCGAACCAGTGCTCGGGGTCGGCGAACACCTTGAGCGGGCGCATGCGGGCACGGGCCACGCCTTCGCTCTGGTACAGGTCGTGCTGCTCCATGTAGAACAGCGACCAGCCACGGGCCTGGGCGGCCAGCAACATGGCCAGCGAGCTGTCCTTCTTGTAGGAGATCTGCGCGATGGGGTCCATGACAATCCCGAGGCGAACGCTCATGGGGTATTTCCTCTCGGCGGCGTGCTGCCGCAGTGGCTCGAATTGAAGTGCGTCAGGGTGGCGCCCGGCGGGCTGGCGGTCAAGGGGAAACGTCAGCCGGCAGGCATCGGCGCAGGGCGCGGCGAGGCTCGATGGAATGCACCCCCAGAGTGTGCTAAAAAGGCCTGGCACGTGGCCTGCAAGGCCCTTCCAGGCGATGGTAGAGCAATTATGGTACAGCCCGACACGGCGTTGAAGGTGATGGTGATCGACGACTCCAAGACGATTCGCAGCACTGCCGAAAAGCTGCTGGGCGAAGCCGGTTGCGAAGTCGTCACCGCAGTCGACGGTTTCGACGCCCTGGGCAAGATCGTCGACCACACCCCGGGGATCATCTTCGTCGATGTGCTGATGCCGCGCCTCGATGGCTACCAGACCTGCCTGCTGATCAAGCAGAACAGCGCGTTCAAGGACATCCCGGTGATCATGCTGTCGTCGCGCGACGGCCTGTTCGACAAGGCGCTCAGCCGCCAGGTGGGCTCTGATCAATTTCTGACCAAACCTTTCAGCAAGGAAGAACTGCTGGATGCGATCCGCGCCCATGTGCCGGGTTTCGCCGCAGAAGAACAACCCGCACCCTGACGCCGCCGCCCTCCTGGCCGCGGCGTCATGCCTTTATTGGGGAACAGCATGGCCCGAGTTCTGATCGTCGACGATTCGCCGACCGAAATGTACAAACTGACCGGAATGCTCGAAAAGCACGGGCACCAGGTGCTCAAGGCCGAGAACGGCGCCGATGGCGTGGCCCTGGCCCGCCAGGAAAAGCCCGATGCGGTGCTGATGGACATCGTGATGCCCGGCATGAACGGTTTCCAGGCGACCCGTCAGTTGAGCAAGGACGACGTCACCAAGGGCATCCCGGTGATCATCGTCACCACCAAGGACCAGGAAACCGACAAGGTCTGGGGCCAGCGCCAGGGCGCCAGCGACTACCTGACCAAGCCGGTGGACGAAGACACCCTGATCCAGGTCCTGAACAAAGTTCTCAAGGCTTGACCACGCGGCGCATGGGCGAATCGCTGACCGCCTTCGAGCTGTTGCTCGAAATCGACCGGCGCTGTCGCCTGCTGGCGGCCGACCTGCCATTGCAGGAAACCCGCCTGCAGACCTGGAGCGGCATCGGCTTTCGCATGGCCGAACACTGGTTCGTGGCGCCCATGGGCGAGGTCGCCGAGGTGCTGCAGGAACCCCGGCTCAGCCGCATTCCCGGGGTCAAGCCATGGGTGGCGGGGGTGGCCAACCTGCGCGGGCGGCTGTTGCCGGTGATGGACCTGTGCGGTTTTCTCGGCCTGGGCCTGTCGGTGGTGCGCAAGCAGCGGCGGGTGCTGGTGCTGGACCACGAGGAGCTGTTCGCCGGGCTGCTGGTGGACGAAGTGGTGGGCCTGCAGCACTTTGCCCTGCACGGCCTGGAGCTGTCGCCGCCGGCGCCGCTGCTGCCGGCTGCGGCCCCCTTCGTGCAGGGGCACTTTCAGCGCGAGCACTGCTGGGGCATTTTCAGCCCCTTCGCCCTGGCCCAGGCGCCAGGCTTTCTCGATGTGGCGTTGTAAAGGGATGCCAGACCTGTGACCAAGTTCAAGACCCGCCCCTCGGTACAAGGCTCGCGCAGCAGCGCGCAGATCGCCGCACTCTTCATCGTGCTGATCCTGTCGATCATTCTGCTGTTCGCCAACTTCGCCTACCTCAATACCCAGGCCAACTACGACAAGCAGTACATCGGCCATGCCGGCGAGCTGCGCGTGCTGTCCCAGCGCATCGCCAAGAACGCCACCGAGGCCGCTGCCGGCAAGGCCGTGGCGTTCAAGCTGCTCAACGATGCGCGCAACGATTTCGAACAGCGCTGGGGTTACCTGAAAAAAGGCGACCCGGCCACCGGCCTGCCGTCGGCCCCGGTGGCGGTACGCGGCGAGATGGATGCAGTGCAACGCGACTGGGAGAGCCTGCGCAAGAGCACCGACGCGATCCTGGCCAGCGAGCAGACCGTGCTGTCGCTGCACCAGGTGGCCGCGACCCTGGCCGAGACCGTGCCGCAGTTGCAGGTCGAGTACGAAAAGGTGGTGGAGATCCTGCTGCAAAGTGGCGCCCCCGCCAGCCAGGTGGCGGTGGCCCAGCGCCAGTCACTGCTGGCCGAGCGCATCCTGGGCTCGGTCAACACCGTGCTGGCCGGCGACGACACCGCGGTGCAGGCCGCCGATGCCTTCGGCCGCGATGCCAGCCGCTTCGGCCAGGTGCTCGACGGCATGCTCGGCGGCGCGCCCTCGATCCAGGTCACCCGCGTCCAGGACCCGGATGCCCGTGCGCGCCTGGCCGAGATCGCCGAGCTGTTCCAGTTTGTCGCAGGCTCCGTCGACGAGATTCTTGAAACCTCGCCCGAGCTGTTTCGCGTGCGCGAGGCGGCCGGCAGCATCTTCAGCCTGTCGCAGACATTGCTCGACGAAGCCTCGCACCTGGCCAACGGCTTCGAGAACCTGGCCTCCGGGCGCACCCTGGATACCGTCGGCGGCTACGTGCTGGGCCTGCTGGCGCTGGCCTCGATCATCCTGATCGGACTGGTGATGGTGCGCGAAACCAATCGCCAGCTCAGCGAAACCGCCGAAACCAACGAACGCAACCAGCAGGCGATCATGCGCCTGCTCAACGAGATCCAGGAACTGGCCGACGGCAACCTGACCGTCACCGCCTCGGTCACCGAGGACTTCACCGGGGCCATCGCCGACTCCATCAACTATTCCATCGACCAGTTGCGCGACCTGGTGGCGACCATCAACCTCAGCGCCGAGGAAGTCGCCAGCGCGGTGCAGGAGACCCAGACCACCGCACACCTGCTGGCCAAGGCCTCCGAGCACCAGGCCCAGCAGATCACCGATGCATCGATTGCGGTGGGCGACATGGCCGAGTCCATCGACCGGGTGTCGGGGCACGCCTACGAGTCGGCCAAGGTGGCCGAGCGCTCGGTGGCCATTGCCAACAAGGGCAACGAGGTGGTGCACAACACCATCAACGGCATGGACAACATCCGCGAGCAGATCCAGGACACTGCCAAGCGCATCAAGCGCCTGGGCGAGTCGTCCCAGGAAATCGGCGACATCGTCAGCCTGATCGACGACATTGCCGACCAGACCAACATCCTCGCCCTCAACGCGGCGATCCAGGCGTCGATGGCCGGCGAGGCCGGGCGCGGCTTTGCGGTGGTGGCCGACGAGGTGCAGCGCCTGGCCGAGCGCTCATCCTCGGCCACGCGCCAGATCGAGGCGCTGGTGCGCGCGATCCAGGCCGACACCAACGAGGCGGTCATCTCCATGGAGCAGACCACCGCCGAAGTGGTGCGCGGGGCGCGTCTGGCGCAGGATGCCGGGGTGGCGCTGGCCGAGATCGAGGGGGTGTCGCAGACCCTGGCCGAACTGATCCACAGCATTTCCGATGCCGCGCAGTTGCAGACCTCCTCGGCCGGGCAGATCTCCCACACCATGGCGGTGATCCAGCAGATCACCTCGCAGACCTCGTCCGGCTCGACCGCCACCGCCGAGAGCATCGGCAACCTGGCGCGCATGGCCAGCGAGATGCGCCGTTCGGTGTCGGGCTTCACCTTGCCGCCAACCACGGAGCCGCGCTGACCGGCGCGTGGGACTTTATGGCTACTAAAGTGCGTATCGCCGAGCGCCACGACAAGGTGGCCCTGGCCTGGGTCAAGGGCCCCATCGACGACTGCCTGGCCCAGGCCCGCCAGGCGCTGGAGCAGTTTGCCGGCGACGCTGGCGACAGCCAGGTACTGGAGCGTTTCGACGCGCCGCTGCGCCAGGTGCGCGGCTGCCTGCAGATGCTCGAGCTGGAAGGTGCGGCCTTGCTGACCCGCGAAATGCAACAGCTGGCCCAGGCCCTGGGCGAAGGCCGCGTGGCCTCTCGCGGTGACGCGCTGGGCGCGTTGTTCCGGGCGCTGGAGCAGTTGCCGCAGTACCTGCAACGCCTGCGCGGCGCCCGGCACGAGCTGCCGTTGCTGGTGCTGCCACTGCTCAACCCGTTGCGTGCCGCGCGTGGCGCGCCGGCGCTGGCCCAGGCCAGCCTGCCGGGCGAGCAGACCGTCGCCGAGCCCGCTGCGGGGCTAGGCCTGAGCCTCGGCGCGCTGCGTGACCCGCTTGAGGCGGTGCCGGGGCGCGATGCGATGCGTTCGGTGGTGCTGGCAGTGCGCGAAGACCTGGTGCGCATCAAGGAGCAACTGGACCTGTTCGTGCGCAGCGACCGCCAGCAGGTCGAGGCGCTGGCCCCGCTGCTGGCGCCGTTGCGCCAGATCGCCGATACCCTGGCGGTGCTCGGCTTCGGCCAGCCGCGCCGGGTGATCATCGACCAGGTGACGGTGCTTCAGGCCCTGGCCCAGGGCCAGCGGGTGCCCGAGGATGCGCTGCTGATGGATGTTGCCGGGGCGCTGCTGTATGTCGAGGCGACCCTGGGCGGCATGGTGGGCTCGATCGAGTCGGTCAGCCAGGCCAGCGTACCCGGCACCGACCTGGACGACATTCGCCGACTGGTGCTGGACGAGGCCCACGGCGTGCTGCTGCAAGCCAAGGACCTGATCGCCGATTGCCTGGAGGCCGGCTGGGATCGCCTGCGCCTGCAACCGCTGCCGGGGCTGTTCACGCAGATCCGCGGGGCGCTGGCGATGCTCATGCTGCCCCGGGCGGCGGCGCTGGTGCGGCGCTGCCATGATTACGTCGAGACCCACCTGCTGTACGCCGAGCGGCTGCCGGACAACGCCGCGCTGGATCACCTGGCCGATGCCCTGTGCAGCCTGGAGCTGTACCTGCAATGGCGTGCCATCGACCCCCAGGCCGACCTGGACGAATGGCTCGAGCGCACCCAGCAGGCCCTGGCCGCACTGGGGTTCCCGAGCCTGCCGCCGGCCCCGCCGGCACCCGCGCCTGCGCCCGAGATGCACGAGGCGCCGCTGGACGACGAGCTGCGCGAGGTGTTCCTGGAGGAAGCCGAGGAGGTGCTGCAGCAATTGCAGCAGCACTGGGCGATATGGCGGGGCAACCCGGCGGCACGTGACGCGCTGGTGGAAATGCGCCGCGCCTTCCACACCCTCAAGGGCAGCGGCCGCATGGTGCGCGCCCAGGTGCTGGCCGAGCTTGCCTGGGCCGCCGAGCACCTGCTCAACCGCATGCTCGAAGGCCGCGTCGAAGCCAGCGGCGATGTGCTGGCCGGGCTCGAGCAGAGCATTGCGCTGCTGACGCCGTTGCTGGACGAATTCGCCCAGGCCCAGGCTCTGCCCCATGCCGAGGTCGAGCGCCTGGCCACGCGCCTGCATGCGCTGGCGATGAACGACCCGCTGGGCGTCACAGCCCCGGAGCCGGCCTTCGACCCGCGCCTGCTGGAGATCTTCCGCAACGAGGCGCAGACCCACCTGGCCAGTGTCGACGAGTTCCTGCAGGCCGCCGAGGTGCAGTTGCCGGTGCCGGTCAGCGACAGCCTGCAACGGGCGCTGCATACCCTCAAGGGCAGCGCCGCGATGGCCGGGGTGGTGCCGATCGCCGAGCTGGCCAGCGCACTGGACCTGCTGGCCCGCGAATTCAAGGCCCACCAGCTGGGCCTGGACCTTGACGAGCTGTACCTGCTGCAGATGGCCGAACCACTTCTGCGCCGCGGTCTGGCACAGCTCGACAGCACCCCGCTGGCACCCATCGGCGGTGCCCGGACCCTCATCGAACAGATCGACCAGGTGGTTGCTGCGCGCCTGCAGGCACTGCGCGATGCGCCGAGCCAGGGCCTGCGGGTCAAGCGCGACCCGCAACTGATCGCCAGCTTCCTGGCCCAGGGCATGGACATCCTGCTGGACGCCGAAACCCTGTTGCAACGCTGGCAGGAGCACCCCGGCGAGCGCCAGGAGCTGACTGCGCTGCTGGATGAACTGACCACCCTGGGGCAGAGCGCGCACCTGGCCGACCTGTGGCAGGTAGACGAACTGTGCGAGGCGCTGCTGGACCTGTACGGCGCGGTGGAGGAGAGCAGCCTGGCGGTCAGCGAGCGCTTCTTCGGCGAGGCGCAACGGGCCCATGAAGCCTTGATCGACATGCTCGACCAGATTGCCGCCGGCCAGGAAGTGGACCCGCAACCGCAACGCCTGCACGCATTGCGCGAGCTGCTCGAACAAGGCCTGGCGCCGGATGCCATGGGCCTGGTGCGCAGCCAGGGCGAGCAGCCCGGGCAGATCGCCGAACTGGGCGATGCCACCCGCGCGCTGCAACGCCAGGCGCACGACAGCGAGGTGGTCGAGCTGTTTCTGGAAGAGGCCCGCGACATCCTCGAAGGGGCCGACCAGGCCCTGGCGCGCTGGGCCGGCGACCCCGACAACGGCTCGGCGCTGTCGTCGCTGCAGCGCGACCTGCAGACCCTCAAGGGTGGCGCACAGCTGGCGCAGGTGGGGGCGGTCGAGGTGCTGGCCCAGGAGCTGGAATTGCTCTACGAGGGCCTGGTCGATCGCCGTTACCAGCCCGGCAACCTGTTGCCGGGCCTGCTGCGTGAAAGCCATGCGTTGCTCGGGCGTCTGCTCGAGCAGGTGCAGCAGGGACAGGCAACGGAGCTGGTGGTGGAACAGCTGGCAGCCCTGCGCGAGTTCCGTCACACCGCACCGGCGCCCGAGCCCCAAGGCAAGCCGGCGGAGCCCCAGCGTCACGAGGGCGACAAGGAACTGCTGGAGATCTTTCTCGAGGAAGGCTTCGACATCGCCGAAAGTGCCGGTGCCGCGCTGCTGCGCTGGCAGGCCGACCCGCGCAACGGGGTGGAGGTGGAGAACCTGCTGCGCGACCTGCACACCCTCAAGGGCGGTGCGCGCATGGTCGAGATCGCGCCCATCGGCGACCTGGCCCATGAACTGGAATTCCTCTATGAACACCTGGCGGCCGGGCAGCTGCAACCCAGCCCGGCGCTGTTCAGCCTGCTGCAGAACTGCCATGACCGCCTGGCGCACATGCTCGATGCGGTGCGCCTGCACCAGCCGCTGCACGCCGCCACGGCGCTGATCGACTATATCCGCAATTTCAGCAGTGCTGCCCTGAGCGACACCGCCGCCGCAACGCCCGGCGCCGAGGTGGCCCCGGTGGAAGTGGCGGCGCCGAGCCCGGAGCGTGCCCCGGCCGACATGGTCAAGGTAACGGCCGAGCTGCTCGACGACCTGGGCAACCTGGCGGGCGAGAACTCGATCATTCGCGGGCGCATCGAACAGCAGGTGAACGATGCACAGGTGGCCCTGGGCGAGATGGAAACCACGCTCGAGCGCATGCGCGACCAGCTGCGCCGGCTCGATACCGAGACCCAGGGGCGCATCCTCAGCCGCCAGCAGAGCGAAGGCGAGGCGCTGGGCTATGACGACTTCGACCCGTTGGAAATGGACCGTCATTCACAGTTGCAGCAGCTGTCGCGGGCCCTGTTCGAGTCGGCCTCCGATCTGCTGGACCTGAAGGAAACCCTGGCCGTGCGTGCCCATGACGCCTACAGCCTGCTGCAACAGCAGGCGCGGGTGAACAGCGAGTTGCAGGAAGGCCTGACGCGCACCCGCATGGTGCCGTTCGAGCGCCTGGTGCCGCGCCTGCAGCGGGTGGTGCGCCAGGTTGCCAGCGAGCTGGGCAAGCAGGTCGAGCTGGTGGTGGGCAATGCCGAGGGCGAGCTGGACCGCAGCGTGCTCGAACGCATGGTGGCGCCGCTGGAACACATGCTGCGCAACGCCGTCGACCACGGCATGGAAAACCGTGCGGCGCGCCTGGCGGCGGGTAAGCCGGAGCAGGGCACCATCGCCCTCAACCTGCTGCACGAAGGCGCCGATATCGTCATCGAAATGACCGACGATGGCGCCGGCGTGCCGCTGGAGGCGGTGCGGCAAAAGGCGATCAAGCGCGGCCTGCTGGACCCGGCCACCGAACTGAGCGACCACGAGGTGATGCAGTTCATCCTGCGGCCCGGGTTCTCCACTGCCGAGAAGATCACCCAGATTTCCGGGCGTGGCCTGGGCATGGACGTGGTGCACGAAGAGGTCAAGCAACTGGGCGGCTCGATGGTGATCAACTCGGTGCCGGGCAAGGGTGCGCGTTTTCTGATTCGCCTGCCGTTCACCGTGTCGGTCAATCGCGCACTGATGGTGAACTACGGCGAAGAACAGTACGCGGTGCCGCTGAACACCATCGAGGGCGTGGTCCGTGTACCGCCGGCCGAGCTCGAGGCCTGCTACCAGCTGGACCCGCCGTGCTACCGCTACGCCGGCCACCGCTATGAACTGCGCTACCTCGGCGAACTGCTGCAGGGCGAGGTGCAGCCGCGCCTGCTGGGGCAGAGCCTGCCGCTGCCGGTACTGCTGGTGCAGGCCCACGACCAGCAGTTCGCCGTGCAGGTGGACAGCCTGGCGGCCAGCCGTGAAATCGTGGTCAAGAGCCTTGGCCCGCAGTTTGCCGCAGTGCACGGGCTGGCCGGGGCGACCCTGCTGGGCGATGGCCGCGTGGTACTGATTCTCGACCTGCTGGCGCAACTGCGTGCGCTGCACCTGCAGTTGTCCAAGGTGGCACAGGGCGCCGCACGCCTGCGCCTGGAGCACCCTGGCAATGCCGCCGCACGTCCGTTGCTGGTGCTGGTGGTGGACGATTCGGTCACGGTGCGCAAGGTGACCGGGCGCCTGCTGGAGCGCCATGGCATGAACGTGCTGACGGCCAAGGATGGGGTCGATGCCATGAGTGTACTGGCCGAGCACCGTCCCGACATCCTGCTGCTGGACATCGAGATGCCACGCATGGACGGCTTCGAGGTGGCCACCCAGGTGCGCCAGGACCCGCACCTGAAGGACCTGCCGATCATCATGATCACCTCGCGCACCGGCCAGAAGCACCGCGACCGGGCCATGGCCATTGGCGTCAACGACTACCTGGGCAAGCCCTACCAGGAGTCGGTGCTGCTGCAGAGCATTGCCCGCTGGAGTACCCCGCATGCTTGAACAGACCCCTCGCAACAATCGGCGCAACACCCTCACCGGGCTGTTGCTGCCGTTGAGCGACCGCAGCCTGGTGCTGCCCAACGTGGCGGTGGCCGAGCTGATCGGCTACCAGCCGTGCACGCCCTTGCCGCATCAGCCGGCCTGGTTGCTGGGCTGGATCGACTGGCGCAGCCAGCGCCTGCCGCTGCTGAGCTTCGAGGCGGCCTGCGGTGGCCAGACCCAGGTTGGCGAGCGCGCGCGCATCGTGGTGCTCAATGCCCTGGGCGATACGCCGCGGCGTTTCTTCGCCCTGCTGGTGCAGGGCATACCGCGCACGTGCAAGCTCGACAGCCAGCTCAACTACGTCGATGTGCCGCTGGCGCCGCTGGAGCTGGCGGCGGTGCAGGTGGGCGAGCAGGTGGCGCGGGTACCGGACCTGCCCGGGCTGGAACAGCTGTTGCAGACGGCCGGGGCCTAGTACCAACCGCGTAATGCACTTGATGCCGGGCTTGTGTAGGGTAGAGGAGCGAATCATTCTACGGAGGGCATCAATGCATGTACCACGGTGAACGTTTCAATGCCTGGACCCACCTAGTGGGCGCGGTTCTGGCCTGCATCGGCGCGATCTGGCTGCTGGTGGTGGCCGGGATGCAGGGCGACCCCTGGAAGATCGTCAGCCTGGCCATCTACGGCTTCACGCTGATGCTGCTGTACAGCACTTCGACCCTTTATCACAGCGTGCGCGGGCGGGCGAAGGTGATCATGCGCAAGCTCGATCACCTGTCGATCTACCTGCTGATTGCCGGCAGCTATACCCCGTTCTGCCTGGTGAGCCTGCGCGGTCCGTGGGGCTGGAGCCTGTTCGGGGTGGTGTGGGGGCTGGCGGTTATCGGCATGCTGCAGGAGATCAAGCCGCGCTCCGAGGCGCGCGTGCTGTCCATCGTAATCTACGCACTGATGGGCTGGATCGTGCTGGTGGCGGTCAAACCGCTGCTGGCCAGCCTGGGTACGGCGGGGTTCGCCTGGCTGGCGGCGGGGGGCGCGCTGTACACCATCGGCATCATCTTCTTTGCCTATGACAGCCGCTTCCGCCATTGGCATGGCATCTGGCACCTGTTCGTGATTGCCGGCAGCCTGCTGCACTTTATCGCGATATTTTTCTACGTGCTTTAGGGCCCCTTCGCCGGCAAGGCCGGCTCCTGCAGTAGGAGCCGGCCTTGCCGGCGAACGCCGCGACGCGGTCTAGAAGTCGCCCCACAGCTGCTGCGCCACTGCCAGCGCCACCACTGGCGCCGTTTCGGTACGCAGCACCCGCGGGCCCAGGCGCGCGGCATGGAACCCTGCCGCCTTGGCCTGCTCCACTTCTACCTCCGACAAGCCGCCCTCCGGCCCGATCAGAAACGCCAGGCTCGCGGGCCTGGCATGGCTGGTCAAGGGTTCGGCCACCGGGTGCAGCACCAGTTTCAGCGCTTCGTCTCGCGCCTTGAGCCAGTCTGCCAGCAGCACCGGCGAATGGATCGTCGGCACTGTCGAGCGCCCGCATTGTTCGCAGGCACTGATCGCCACCTGGCGCCAGTGGGCCAGGCGCTTGTCGGCACGTTCGTCCTTCAGACGCACCTCGCAGCGTTCGCTGACGATCGGGGTGATCACGCTGGCGCCCAGTTCGGTGGCCTTCTGGATCGCCCAGTCCATGCGCTCGCCACGGGACAGGCCCTGGCCCAGGTGCACGTGCAGGGGGGATTCGGCCTGGCCGGGGAGGGCCTGGGCGAGCGTGACGCGTACGCTCTTCTTGCCGACCTCGAGCAGTTCGCCCAGGTATTCCTGGCCGCTGCCGTCGAACAGTTGCACCGCATCGCCCGGCGCCATGCGCAGCACGCGGCCGATGTAGTGGGCCTGGGCCTCGGGCAGGTCGTGCTCGCCCAGGCTCAGGGGGGCGTCGATGAAGAAGCGGGACAGTCTCATGGTTCTGCTCTGAATAAGATGGAGGCAGTTCGGGCGCCATCGCGGGTAAAGCCTGCTCCTGCAGGGTTACAGGTGATCCCTGTGGGAGCTGGGACCCGCGATGCTGTTTAGCCCGGATCGCGGAAATCAGGATGGAAATCGGCCGGCACCGCCACGCTCACGCTGCTGCGCGTGGCGATATCGATGCCCTCGCTGGCCACCTCGGCCAGGAAGTCGATCTGTTCGGGGGTGATCACGTACGGCGGCAGAAAGTACACCACGCTGCCCAGCGGGCGCAGCAGCGCACCACGGGTCAGGGCATGCTCGAACACCTTCAGGCCACGCCGCTCCTGCCACGGGTAGGCGGTCTTGCTGGCCTTGTCCTGCACCATCTCGATGGCCAGGGCCATGCCGGTCTGGCGCACTTCGGCCACATGCGGGTGGTCGACCAGGTGCACGGTGGCCGTGGCCATGCGTGTGGCCAGGGCCTTGTTGGCCTCGATCACGTTGTCCTGCTCGAAGATGTCCAGGGTCGCCAGCGCCGCGGCACAGGCCAGCGGGTTGCCGGTGTAGCTGTGCGAGTGCAGGAACGCGCGCAGGGTCGGGTAGTCGTCGTAGAACGCGCTGTACACCTCGTCGGTGGTCAGGCACGCGGCCAGCGGCAGGTAGCCGCCGGTGAGGGCCTTGGACAGGCACAGGAAGTCGGGGCGTATGCCGGCCTGCTCGCAGGCGAACATCGTGCCGGTGCGCCCGAAGCCTACGGCGATCTCGTCGTGGATCAGGTGCACGCCGTAGCGGTCGCACGCCTCGCGCAGCAGCCTGAGGTACACCGGGTGGTACATGCGCATGCCGCCGGCGCCCTGGATCAGCGGTTCGACGATCACGGCGGCGATGCTCTGGTGGTGCTCGGCCAGGGTCTGTTCCATGGCGGCGAACATCGTGCGCGAATGGTCTTCCCAGCTCACGCCCTCGGGGCGCAGGTAGCAGTCGGGGCTGGGCACCTTGAGGGTGTCGAGCAGCAGTGCCTTGTAGGTCTCGGTGAACAGCGGCACGTCGCCCACCGACATCGCCGCGATGGTCTCGCCGTGGTAGCTGTTGCTGAGGGTGACGAAGCGCTTCTTGTCCGGCTGGCCCTTGTTGAGCCAGTAATGGAAGCTCATCTTCAGCGCCACTTCGATGCACGAGGAGCCATTGTCGGCGTAGAAGCAGCGGTTCAGGCCCTCGGGGGTGAGCTTGACCAGGCGCTCGGACAGCTCGATCACCGGCTGGTGGCTGAAGCCTGCGAGGATCACGTGTTCGAGCTGGTCGACCTGGTCCTTGATGCGCTGGTTGATCTTCGGGTTGGCGTGGCCGAACACGTTGACCCACCAGGAACTCACCGCGTCGAGGTAGCGCTTGCCTTCGAAGTCTTCGAGCCATACGCCTTCGCCACGCTTGATCGGGATCAGCGGCAGGTGCTCGTGGTCTTTCATCTGGGTGCAGGGATGCCACAGGACCTTGAGGTCACGTTCCATCCACTGTTGATTCAGGCCCATGGGCTCTCTCCTGGCGACGCGGGTTCGGGTAACCGCGCAAGCCTATGCAAAGCGCCGGGGCAGGACAACCCATAAGGCGCAAACGGTGCGGGCATTAGTGGCAGGCCCGGGCGGCCTGACGTATCCTTCACCGACGTTTTTCCCGGGGGATTCACCCCGCATTTTCCGCCTTTGATCCGGAGTTCGCCGAATGTCTGCTGGTTGGCTGCGCGCCTGCGCGCTGGTAATGATAGGGCTGTTCAGCGCGGGCGCCCTCGCGGCTGCCAAGCAGCCGACGGCCATCGTGGTCGGTGGCGGCCTGGCAGGCCTGACCGCCGCCTACGAACTGCAAAACAAGGGCTGGCAGGTGACCCTGCTGGAAGCCAAGCCGGGCATGGGCGGGCGTTCGGGCCTGGCCACCAGCGAGTGGATCGGCAACAGCAAGGCCCAGCCGACCCTCAACCGCTACCTCGACACCTTCAAGCTGGCCACCCTGCCGGCGCCGGAGTTCGTGCGCGTACCGAGCTACCTGATCGATGGCGAGTACTTCAGCGCCGCAGACCTGGCCACCAAGCAGCCGGCCACCGCCGAGGCACTCAAGCGCTACGAGAAGACCCTCGACGACCTGGCGCGCTCGATCAGCGACCCTGAAAACCCGGCGGCCAACAGCACCCTGTTCGCCCTCGACCAGCTCAACGTTTCCGGCTGGCTGGACAAGCTGCAACTGCCACCGACCGCGCGCCAGCTGGTCAACCAGCAGATCCGTACACGCTACGACGAGCCTTCGCGCCTGTCGTTGCTGTATTTCGCGCAGCAGACCCGCGTGTACCGCGATGTGAGCGATCGCGACCTGCGCGCCGCCCGTCTGCCCGGCGGCAGCCCGGTGCTGGCGCAGGCTTTCGTCAAGCAACTGAAGACCATCAAGACCAGCGCACCGGTCAGCGCGATCATCCAGGACAAGGACGGCGTCACGGTCAAGGTCGGCGCGGTGGGCTACAGCGCCGACTACGTGGTGCTGGCGGTACCGTTGCGCGCCCTGGCCAAGATCCAGATGACCCCGGGCCTGGACAACCAGCACCTGGCGGCGCTCAAGGGCACCAACTACGGCTGGCGCGACCAGCTGCTGCTCAAGTTCAAGACCCCGGTCTGGGAAAGCCGTGCGCGCATGTCGGGCGAAATCTACAGCAACACCGGCCTGGGCATGCTGTGGATCGAGCCGGCGCTCAAGGGTGGCGCCAACGTGGTGATCAACCTGTCCGGTGACAACGCGCGCCTGCTGCAGGCGTTCGGCGACAAGCAGATGGTCGACCAGGTGCTGATTCGCCTGCATGCGTTCTACCCGCAGGCGCGTGGCGCGTTCACCGGTTATGAAGTGCGTCGCTACAGCACCGATGCCGGTACGGGCGGTGCGTACCTGGCCTACGGGCCGGGGCAGATCAGCAAGTTCTGGCGCCTGTGGGAGCGTCCGGTGCAGCGCGTGGCGTTTGCCGGCGAACACACCGATGCGCTGTACCCCGGCACCCTGGAAGGCGCTCTGCGCAGCGGCCAGCGCGCGGCGGGCCAGGTGGTGGACATGTCCAATGGCAAGTCGTTCGACCCGGCCAAGCTGGCGCCGGTGGCGGCCGGGGCCGCAGCGGCAGCGGTGGCGGCCAAGGACAGCAAGCCTGGCTTCTTCTCGAGGTTGTTCGGTGGCGGTGACAAGCCGGTAGACAAAGCGCCGGCCAAGCCGGTTGATGCGGCGCCAGCTCCTGCGCCAGCCCCAGCCCCAGCCCCAGCCGCTGCACCTGCGCCGGCGCCAACGCCCGCTGCGGCTGCGCCGGTAGCCAGGCAGGCGCCGGCAAAGCCTGCGCCTGCTGCCAAGAAGGCCCCGGCGAAAGCCGCGCCAGCCAAGAAGCCTGCGGCCAAGGCCCAGCCGGTCAAAAAGCCTGCGGCCAAGCCGGTGGCGAAGAAGCCGGCGGCGGCTACCCAAGCCAAGACGCAGTAATGCAATGACCGCATCGCGGGTCAAGCCCGCTCCCACAGGATCGCCGAAGACCCTGTGGGAGCGGGCTTGACCCGCGATGCGCGTCCAGCAGCACCAGAATTCCTTCCTGCCGAGTTAATGTTTCCTTAACCTGTTCGTCTCACACTAAAGATCATGTTTCTCGATCGTTCAAAGCGAAATTTTCCGCTTTAATTCGATAGATAACCGGTTAGTCTTGGGCACAGTTCTTACAGGGAAACACGGCAATGCAACTGCGCAATTCTCCTTCTCGCTATGGCGTGGTCAGTATCGTCCTGCACTGGGGCGTGGCCCTGGCGGTCTTCGGCCTGTTCGGCCTGGGGCTGTGGATGGTCGGCCTGGACTACTACAGTGCGTGGCGCAAAACGGCACCCGACCTGCACAAGAGTATCGGCCTGACCCTGCTGGTGATCATGCTCGGTCGCGTGCTGTGGCGCTTCATCAGCCCGCCACCACCGGCCCCGGCCAACCACGGCCCGCTTACCCGCTTCGCCGCCAAGGCCGGCCACGGCCTGCTGTACGTGGGCCTGTTCGGGGTGATGATCACCGGCTACCTGATCTCCACCGCAGACGGCGTGGGCATCCCGGTGTTCGGCCTGTTCGAGGTGCCGGCACTGGTCAGCGACCTGCCCAACCAGGCGGATGTCGCCGGGGAAATCCACTTCTACCTGGCCTGGGGGTTGGTGATCTTCGCCGGCCTGCATGGCCTGGCCGCCCTCAAGCACCACTTTATCGACCGTGACGCGACCCTCACCCGCATGCTGGGCCGCAAAGCTTGATGTTCAACCTCAACTCCAAAGGAATAGAAGTAATGTTGAAAAAGACTTTTGCCGCTCTGGCGCTCGGTACCGCCCTGTTCACCGCTGGCCAGGTCATGGCTGCCGACTACAAGATCGACAAGGAAGGCCAGCACGCCTTCATCGACTGGAAAGTCAGCCACCTGGGCTACAGCTTCATCCACGGCACCTTCAAGGACTGGGACGGTACCTTCAGCTGGGATTCTGCCAAGCCGCAGGACAGCAAGATCTCGGTAGACGTGAAGACCGCCAGCCTGTGGTCCAACCACGCCGAGCGTGACAAGCACATCGCCAGCAAGGACTTCCTGGACGTTTCGAAATTCGCCGACGCCAAGTTCGTCTCCACCGCCGTCAAGCCCACTGGCGACAAGACTGCCGACGTGACCGGCGACCTGACCTTCCACGGCGTGACCAAGCCAGTGACCTTCAAGGCCACCTTCAACGGTGAAGGCAAGGACCCATGGGGCGGCGAGCGCGCCGGTTTCAACGCCACCACCACGCTGGATCTGAAAGACTTCGGCATCAAGCTGCCTGGCGACGTGGCACAGACCGCCCAGCTGGACATCTCGCTGGAAGGCGTCAAGCAGAAGTAATTGCCTGGCCTGTAAACAAGAACGCCGCCCCTAGGGGCGGCGTTTTTGTGTGCGCAGTGGCGGGATCAGCGGTTGCGCGTCAGCAGCGCAGGCTTCTCGCCACGTGGGCGGCTTGGCAGCTGCTCGAGCTGTTCGGCGGTCGGGAACCGGTCGATCTTGGATTCCTTGTGCACGATCTTGGGCTGCGACTGGCCGTCACGCGGGTTGCGCACTGCCGGTTCCTGCGACGACTGATCGTCACGGGCCGGGCGGCGGTTGCGGTTGTTGCTGCCGTCGCGGCGCGCCTGGCCATCGCGACCACCGCCACCGCTGCGTGCACCACCGCGCTTCTCGCCATTGCTGCCGGCGCCACCGCTACGTGCACCACCACCGGTGTTGCTGCGTGGCTGGCCACCGCGGGGTGCGCCGGTGCCGGTACCGGCGGCTGCCGGTGCGCCCGGGCGACGGTTGCGGCCCTGGCCGCCCTTGTTCTGGTACGGGCTGACGTAGTCGGCACGGTTGCCGAAGTTGTCCACTTCGTCGTCCAGGAAGGCTTCAGGGTCACGGTCGGCCGGGATTTTCGGAACTACTGCTGCCTGACCCGAGGGTGCCTGGCGGGTTTTGCTGTTGTCACGGGGCTTGCGCTCTTGGCGCCCGCCGGCGGCCTTCTCAGTGGCTCTGTCGCCTGCGGGCTTATCCTTTTCCTGGCCTTTGTCCTTGCCCTTGTCCTTGCGCCCGCCGGCATTGCTGCCGTCGGCACGCTGGCCACGGCCACCGCGCGGGTTCATCTGCGGACGTTCACGGGCTTCGGGTTTTTCGGCTTCGACCGTCGAGGCATCGAAGCCCATCAGGTCGCCGTCCTGGATTTTCTGGCGGGTGACGCGCTCGATGCTCTTGAGCAGCTTCTCTTCGTCCGGCGCCACCAGCGAGATGGCCTCGCCGGAACGGCCCGCACGGCCGGTACGGCCGATACGGTGCACGTAGTCTTCCTCGACGTTGGGCAGCTCGAAGTTGACCACGTGGGGCAACTGGTCGATGTCCAGGCCGCGGGCGGCGATGTCGGTGGCGACCATGATGCGCACGGTGCCGGCCTTGAAGTCGGCCAGGGCCTTGGTGCGCGCATTCTGGCTCTTGTTGCCGTGAATCGCCGCGGCAGTCAGGCCGTGCTTCTCGAGGTACTCGGCCAGGCGGTTGGCGCCGTGCTTGGTACGTGTGAAGACCAGCACCTGCTCCCAGGCACCCTGGGTGATCAGGTGGGCCAGCAGGGCACGCTTGTGGCTGGCGGGCAGACGGTACACACGCTGCTCGATACGCTCGACCGTGGTATTGGGCGGCGTGACCTCGATGCGCTCGGGGTTGTGCAGCAGCTTGTCGGCCAGGTTGGTGATGTCTTTTGAGAAGGTCGCCGAGAACAGCAGGTTCTGGCGCTTGGCAGGCAAGCGTGCGAGGACCTTCTTCACGTCATGGATGAAGCCCATGTCGAGCATGCGGTCGGCTTCGTCGAGCACCAGGATCTCAACGTGGCTCAGGTCGACGCTGCCCTGGCCGGCGAGGTCCAGCAGACGGCCGGGGCAGGCCACCAGCACGTCGACGCCGCGGGACATGGCCTGCACCTGCGGGTTCATGCCGACACCGCCGAAGATGCAGGCGCTGACGAACTTGAGGTCGCGGGCGTAGATCTTGAAGCTGTCGTGGACCTGGGCGGCGAGTTCGCGGGTGGGGGTCAGCACCAGTACCCGCGGCTGGCGTGGGCCATGGCGCTGGGACTTGTCGGGGTGGCCACCTGGAAACAAGCGTTCGAGAATCGGCAGTGCAAAGCCACCGGTTTTACCAGTACCTGTCTGCGCCGCGACCATCAGGTCGCGACCTTGCAACACGGCGGGAATGGCCCGCTGTTGCACCGGCGTAGGCTGGGTATAGCCCGCTGCCTCGATAGCGCGGACTAGAGCCTCGGAGAGACCGAGGGAAGCAAAGGACATGAGTAATCCTGTTCTAGTGGGGGCTAAGCCCTATGGGAAGTTCGTGCCTGGCGCGACGGGCATCAGGTGATGCTATCGCGTCCGGTCCTGCTGGGCCTTCAATGCGCATCCGGGGGGCGGCGGGCGGGCTCTGGGCGCGCTGTCCTGCCGATCGGGATGCCTTTTGCAAGGCCGAGCGTCCGGGCGTAAGCCTGGCGGGGTTGGCGGAGTATAACAGAGCAATCAGTGCGTGCTGCGTTCCTGCTGCTCAACGGTTTGCGGAATGTTCACCTCGGCGCCTGCGTAGCGTGCGTTCAGCTCGGCATAGGCCGGCTCCTGCTTGAAGCGGCGCAGCTCGGCGGCGAAGCGTTGCGCCAGCAGGTCCATGCCGGCATTGCGGCGTACTGCCAGGAACTGGGGCTGGCGGTCGATCACCAGCCCCAGTTCACTGACCTGTTGCTCCAGGCCCAGGCTCTTGATCACATGCCGGCCAACCCGGCGATCGGTGACCAGCAGGTCGATGCGACCCAGTTGCAGCTTGCCCAGGTTGGCTTCCAGGGTAGGTGCCGGCTCGCGCTTGAAGTCGGGTGAATCGGCAAACGCCGGGCCGTAGGTATAGCCGGGCGCGGTGCCCACGGTCAGCCCCTTGAGGTCTTCCAGGTGCCTGATGGCGTGGGGCCGGGCGTTGGCCTGGAACAGCACGAACTCCACGTGCGACAGCGGTTCGCTGGGGTAGAACAGCTGGGCGTCGCGCTGCTCGGTCTTGAAGATGTCGAGCACGCCGTCGGCCAGCCCCTGTTCGACCATCGCCAGGCAGCGCTTCCATGGCAGGAACTGCCATTGCACCTCGATGCCCAGGCGCTTGAACACCTCGGCGGTGACCTCGTAGTCGATGCCCTTGGCCTCTCCGTTTTCCTGGTACACATAGGGCGGCCAGGGGTCGGTGACGATGCGCAGCCTCTCGCCATGAGCCAGGGTACTCAGGCAGGCGAGAAACAGGGCGGCGAACAGTCGGTAAAGATCGGGCATGGCTGGAGAGTACGATGGCTGCTCGAGAATGGCCAGCGCGCCCAGGCTTCAGCCCTCGCGGCGCTGCTCCAGGTGAGCTTTCACGATCGGCAGCTGACGACCCAGGGCCAGGCGCATGCCTGGATGCCTGAACCACTGCCCGAGCTGGTTGGCGCAGGCGGGCTTGCCCTGGCGCCTCTCGACGTTCTCCAGGGCTTTTTCCCACCAGGCCTGGGCGCAGGCGCGATCGAATTCGTTGGCATAGGGATGACAGCCGTAGGCCAGCTCACGCATGAACTGACGTTGCCTTGCCGGCAGCAACAGCCCCAGCAGCTTGCAGTGCAGGCGTTGCAGCAGCGGCGGGCGTGGCAGCTGTGTGTTGACCTGGGCGATATCGGCCATGGCCTGTGTCGAGAGCGGGTCGCTACCGTGCTTGTTCAGCCAGGCCTGGATCTTGGCTCGGAACAGTTGCTTGCGGCTCCAGTAGTGGTGGATCAGGTCGGGGCATTCCTGCACGTTCAAGGTGTCATGGGCGGCGACCGCCAGGCAGAACTCTTCGAGGGTATAGGCGCGCGGGGCCAGCGGATAGAACTCGTCCATCAAGGCGATGGACTGGTCGAGCAGGCCCGCGTCCTGCCGATACAGGCCGATGACGCCCGAATTGAGCAATGGCATGCCGTCTTTGGCCAGGCCGCGTGCCTGCAGTGGGCCTGCAAGGTTTTGGTACAGTGCGCATTGCTGATTTACGCCGTATTTGCCGCCGACCGCATTGCACAGCAGCGTGCCGGGCTGCATGCGCCGGAACAGCTCGATGGGTGACTGATGGAAAAACGTGTCGGTGTCGATCAGCAGGGCGTGTTCGTGGTCCTGCAGCACCTGGCGCAGCAGCACGTGCTTGGTGCGAAAGTGATAACCGTGCGGCTCGCTCCATGCCTTGCGGGTGTCGGCATCGAGTGCATGCACCGTTACCGGCAAGTGGCGATAGGGGTGCGGGTCGTCGCTGAACACCTGGATATCGAGGTGTTCCCCCGGCGTCTTGTGCAGGTTGGCCAAGGCGCTGGAGATGCTGAACTGCGCTTCCTGATGGTAAGTCTGGGCACCGAAGACAAGATAGATCAGTTGGGGACGTGCGGAAGGGGAAGCGAGGGGCATAGAAACGCGAAGATCCGTATCTGTAAGGGAAAATGGAAAGGGCCTTAGCGTACGCTAAAGCCCTTACCGTTTTCGCAACTATTTATTACCGTGTTTGACAGTAATCAGCGTGGCAGCTTGAGGTTGTTCCACACTGCCAGGCTGGGTTCGGCCTGGTTCAGGGTATAGAAGTGCAGCCCCGGTGCGCCGCCTTGCAGCAGTTTTTCGCACATGTCGGTGATGACCTGTTCGCCAAAGGCCTGGATGCTTTGCACATCGTCGCCATAGGCTTCCAGCTGCTTGCGGACCCAGCGCGGGATCTCGGCGCCGCACGCATCGGAGAAGCGCGCCAGCTTGCTGTAGTTGGTGATCGGCATGATGCCGGGTACCACCGGGATGTCCACGCCCAGCTTCTGCACGCGCTCGACGAAGTGGAAGTAGCAGTCGGCGTTGAAGAAGTACTGGGTGATGGCGCTGTCGGCGCCGGCCTTGGCCTTGCGCACGAAATTGATCAGGTCGTCTTCGAAGTGACGGGCCTGGGGGTGCATTTCCGGGTAGGCGGCCACTTCGATGTGAAAGTGATCACCGCTTTCCTGGCGAATGAACTCGACCAGCTCGTTGGCGTAGCGCAGCTCGCCACTGGCCATGCCCATGCCCGACGGCAGGTCGCCGCGCAGGGCCACGATACGCTTGATGCCGGCGGCCTTGTACTGGGCCAGCAGGCTGCGCAGGTCGTCCTTGCTGTCGCCCACGCACGACAGGTGCGGCGCGGCCGGTACCTTCACTTCGCTTTCCAGCTGCAGCACGGTGTTGAGCGTGCGGTCGCGGGTCGAGCCACCGGCACCATAGGTGCAGGAGAAGAAGTCCGGGTTGTAGCTGGCCAGGGTGCGAGCCGTGGCGAGCAGTTTTTCATGTCCAGCGTCGGTCTTGGTCGGGAAGAACTCGAAGCTGTAACGGCGTTCCTGAGACATGGCGAAATCCTGGTAAACCGATCGTGCTGGCCAGCCGTGAGGCTGGCCACAGAAAAAAGCCGGTGACGCTGTGGCAGCGTCACCGGCTTTGGCCCATCAGTAGCGGTAGGCGTCTGGTTTGAACGGGCCTTCAACAGTCACGCCGATGTAGTCGGCCTGCTGTTTGGTCAGTTGGGTTACCACGCCGCCGAAACCGCGGACCATTTCCAGGGCCACTTCTTCGTCGAGTTTTTTCGGCAGTACTTCAACGGTCAGGCGCTCGGCTTTCTGGGCCGGCGACAGGTCGGCGTACTTCTGGCCGAACAGGAAGATCTGTGCCAGTACCTGGTTGGCGAACGAACCGTCCATGATGCGGCTCGGGTGGCCAGTGGCGTTGCCCAGGTTCACCAGGCGGCCTTCGGCCAGCAGGATCAGGTAGTCGTCGTTCTGCGCGTCGAAATCGCCAGGGCCGGTACGGTGGATCTTGTGAACCTGTGGCTTGACCTCTTCCCATGCCCAGTTCTTGCGCATGAAGGCGGTGTCGATTTCGTTGTCGAAGTGACCGATGTTGCATACCACGGCGCGCTTTTTCAGGGCCTTGAGCATGTTGGCATCGCACACGTTGACGTTACCGGTGGTGGTCACGATCAGGTCGATCTTGCCCAGCAGGGCCTTGTCGACGCTGGCTTCGGTGCCGTTGTTGATACCGTCGATGAACGGCGAAACCAGCTCGAAGCCGTCCATGCAGGCTTGCATGGCGCAGATCGGGTCGACTTCCGAGACCTTGACGATCATGCCTTCCTGACGCAGCGACTGGGCCGAACCCTTGCCCACGTCACCGTAGCCGATCACCAGCGCCTGCTTGCCCGACAGCAGGTGGTCGGTGCCGCGCTTGATGGCGTCGTTGAGGCTGTGACGGCAGCCGTACTTGTTGTCGTTCTTGCTCTTGGTGACCGAGTCGTTGACGTTGATCGCCGGGATCTTCAGCTCGCCCTTGGCCAGCATGTCGAGCAGACGGTGCACACCGGTGGTGGTCTCTTCGGTCACGCCGTGAACGCGGTCCAGTACCTGCGGGTACTTCTTGTGCAGCAGCTCGGTGAGGTCGCCGCCGTCGTCGAGGATCATGTTGGCATCCCATGGCGCGCCATCCTTGAGGATGGTCTGCTCCAGGCACCACTCGTATTCCTGCTCGGTCTCGCCCTTCCAGGCGAATACCGGGATGCCGGCGGCGGCAATGGAGGCAGCGGCCTGATCCTGGGTGGAGAAGATGTTGCACGACGACCAGCGCACTTCGGCGCCCAGCGCGACCAGGGTCTCGATCAGCACGGCGGTCTGGATGGTCATGTGGATGCAGCCGAGGATTTTTGCACCCTTGAGCGGCTGTTCAGCGGCGTACTTGCGGCGCAGACCCATCAGGGCCGGCATTTCGGACTCGGCGATGATGGTTTCGCGGCGGCCCCAGGCAGCCAGGGACATGTCGGCGACTTTGTAGTCGGTAAAATCTGCAGGCGTGTTTACAGCGCTCATCAAGAGCCTCCATTCGTAGTGTGCGAATGGGCGCCGTTGTGCGTTTAGTGCCCGTGCGGGGAACCCCGTCCAGGCAACGCCCCATCCGAGCCTGACAGGAGAACCTGCTGCAGCGCCCCTCGGACAGGTGGCGGGAACGGCATCGAGTGGTGATGACCGTCTGTGAAGCGTTGGCGATTATAGCTGCGCCCGCGCATCGGCCCAAGGCTTTCTGTCAATTAATCGAGACGATAGTCGATGTTCAATGGAGGCCGCCGGCAGGCTCTGCCATCATTGTCGGCATCGATTGGCAAGACGGTCAGGAGTACGCATGAACTTTCACACCCGCAAATGGGTAAAACCCGAAGACCTCAACCCCAACGGCACCCTGTTCGGTGGCAGCCTGCTGCGCTGGATCGACGAAGAGGCGGCGATCTACGCGATCGTGCAACTGGGCAACCAGCGTGTGGTGACCAAGTACATCTCGGAGATCAACTTCGTCAGCGCCTCGCGCCAGGGCGACATCATCGAGCTGGGCATCACCGCCACGGAATTCGGCCGCACCTCCATCACCCTCAAATGCGAAGTGCGCAACAAGATCACCCGCAAGAGCATCCTCACCGTCGACAAGATGGTCTTCGTCAACCTGGGTGAGGACGGCTTGCCGGCACCCCATGGGCGTACCGAGATCAAGTTCATCAAGGATCAGTTCGATACCTCGGTGGAATGACGGCGGTAGCTGCACAGTTCAAGCTTCAAGCTTCAAGCTTCAAGTCAGGGGCAGCGGGGCTGGCGGGGGTGGTTTGGCCAGGTGCCTTGAGCTGGCCCTCCCAGCGTGCGATCACCAATGGCGCCAGCGCGTTACCCAGCACGTTGAGTGCAGTGACCGGCATGTCCATCAGCCGATACACCCCGGCGATGATCGCCACGCCCTCGACCGGCAGCCCTGCGGCGGTCAGCGTGGCGGTGAGGATGATGAACATGAAGCCCGGCACCCCCGCCGCACCCTTGGAGGTCAGCACCATGATCAGCACCAGCATCGCCTGGTCAGCCAGGCCCAGGTCGATGCCATAGGCCTGGGCGATGAACAGCGTGCCAAGCGCTGCGAACAGCGACGCGCCATCGAGGTTGAATGAATACCCCAACGGAATGACCATGCTGGTGATCGGGCGTGGCGCGCCGTAGCGCTCCATCTTCTCGATCAGTTGCGGCATCACCGTGGCCGAGGCGGCGCTGCTGTAGGCCAGCAGCAACTCGCTGCGTATCTCGCGCAACAGGTGGAAGAACCGCACCCCCGCCAGCCTGGCCACCGCCCCCAGCACGCACAGCGCAAAAAGCAGCACCGCCACGTAGGTAATGCCGATCAGCTTGGCCAGTGGCAGCAGTGCGCTCAGGCCGAAGCTGGCAACGGTGACGCCGATCAGCCCGAAGATGCCGATAGGCGAGTAGTGCATCACCAGGTGGGTGACCTTGAACATGGTGTCCGATACGCCCTGCATCACGCTGATCAACGGTGCCTTCTGCTGCTGGGGCAGCATCGACAGGGCGCAGCCGAACAGGATGGCGAAGAACAGCACCGACAGCAGCTTGCCCTCGGCCATGGCCAGCACGATGTTGTCCGGCACGATGGCCACCAGGGTGCGCCCCAGGTTCTGCGTTTCGGTGCTGGATGCCAGCGTGGTGACCGGTGCCTGCAGGGTGCTGCTGAAGTCCGCGCCGGCGCCGGGCTGGAACACGTTGCCGACCACCAGCCCGAACAGGATCGCGATGCTGGTGATGGTGAAGAAGTACACGAACGTCTTCATTCCGACCCGGCCCAGGGCGCGCGTGCTGCCGGCGCCGGCGATGCCGACGGTCATGCAGGCGAACACCAGCGGTACCACGATCATCTTCATCAGCTTGATGAACAGGTCGCCGGCCGGCTGCAGCAGGTTGTCGATGAACCAGGCCTTGTGCTCGGGGAACTGGTTGAGAAGGATGCCGACGATCACGCCGGCGACCAGGCCGATAATGATGCGCGTGACCAGGCTGGAAGGTGTGCGAATGCCCATGGGGTGCCCCTTGTTGTTGTGGTTGTGGGGAGTGCGAAGGGTGCGTTACTGCGCGAACAGGCCGGCGAAATCCTTGAAGCCCTTGACCTCGATCGGATTGCCGCTGGGGTCGAGGAAGAACATCGTGCGTTGTTCGCCCGGCTCGCCCACAAAGCGCACCACCGGCGGGATCTCGAATGCCAGGCCACGCCGGGTGAGGCGCACGGCCAGGGTCATCCACTCGTCCAGTGGCAGTACCACGCCGATATGCGGCATCAGTACCTTGTGCTCGCCAACCTGCCCGGTACGGGTGGTGGCGAACGGCGTGCCCAGGTGCAACGAGAGCTGGTTGCCGAAGAAGTCGAAGTCGACCCAGGTCGCGGTGCTGCGCCCTTCGGTGCAGCCCAGAACATCTCGATAAAAAGTACGCGCCTGTTCCAGGTCGCAAACGTGGTATGCAGCGTGAAAGGGTCTGTTCATGGCGTATCCCCCGTGTGGTTGAGCGTTGAGGGTAAGTAGGCCGTGTGACGGGGTAAAACGGCTTTGCCTTGCTCTGAGCGAAAGAAAAACTTATGGATGTGCGCTTTCTGAAAAGCCTGGTGGCAGTGGTGGAAACCGGCTCGATTGCCGCGGCCGCGCGTCGCGAGAACCGCACGGCAGCGGCGATCAGCCAGCGCGTGCAGGCGCTGGAACGCACACTGGGCTGCACCTTGCTGCTGCGTACTGCGCATGCCATCCGCCCCTCGGACCAGTGCCTGCTGCTGTTGCCCAGAATCCAGGCGATCATCGAGCAGGCGCGTGAATTGCAGCACGACCTGAGCCAGGACGGATTGACGGGGGACGTCAGGGTGGGCGCGGTGTCGACGGCGTTGACCGGGGTATTGCCGGGGCTTATCGAGCGTCTGGCGCGATCGGCGCCGGGGCTCAAGCTGCAGATCACCCCGGGTGATTCGCGCAGCCTGTACGAAAAGGTGCTCGGCGGCGAACTGGATGCCGCGATTCTGGTGCGCCCGCCCTTCACGCTGCCCAAGGCACTGGCGCTGCAGGTGCTCAAGGTCGAGCCGCTGATTCTGATAGCGCCGGCTGCACAGGCCGCGCTGACCCCCGATACGCTGCTGCGCGAGCACCCGTTCATTCGCTACGACGCACAGTCGTGGGGCGGGCAGATCGCCCAGCGCTACCTGGATGAGCAGCTGATCACACCGCAGTTGCTGTGCGAGCTGGATGCGCTGGAAACCATCGTGATGCTGGTGGCCCAGGGCATGGGGGTATCGTTGGTGCCGCAATGGGCCGGCATGCCCCATGAGGGCATCTGTGCCTGGCCGCTGGGCGATGACCCGCGCCACGCGCGGGCACTGGTGGTGCTGCACGGCTCGACGCCGCGCCGGCCAGTGGCGATGCGGCATCTGCTGGGGCTGCTGGGCAGCCCCTCGCCGGTCAAGGCTGCTCGGTAACCCCGCGCACCACGCGACCGATGCTCAGGCCCTGAAGCAGGATCGACGACAGCACCACGATGTAGGTGATGCTCAGCAGCAGGTCACGTTCGGGACCCGATGGCAGCGACAGCGCCAGGGCCACGGACACACCGCCGCGCAGGCCGCCCCAGGTGAGCACGCGGATGGTGCCGCGCGGCACCGTTCTCCAGCGGCGCAGCATGACGATCGCCGGCGCCACGGTCAGCAGGCGCGACAGCAGGATCGCCACTGCCAGCACCCCGGCCGCAGCCAGGTGCATCCACGAGAACGGCAGCAGCAACAGCTCCAGGCCGATCAGCGCGAACAGTAGCGCGTTGAGCATGTCGTCGATCAGCTCCCAGAAGCCGTCCATGTAGCGCCGGGTCATGTCGTTCATAGCCAGGTTGCGACCCAGGTTGCCGATGATCAGGCCCGCTACCACCATCGCGATGGGCGCCGAGACGTGCAGTTCGTAGGCTGCGGCCGAGCCGCCGATCACCAGCGCCAGGGTCAGCATGACCTCCACCTGGTACTGCTCGATGCTCTTGATCATGCGGTAGGTGACGTAGCCGATCACCGCGCCGAACAGCGCGCCGCCGATGGCCTCGCGGGCGAACAGGATCGCGGTGTCGCTCACGCTCGGGGTCTCGCCCAGTTGTGCGATGCCCAGCAGCACGGTGAACACCACGACCGCGGTGCCGTCGTTGAACAGCGACTCGCCGACGATGGTGGTCTTCAGCGGCTTGGACGCATTGGCGGTACGCAGGGCGCCGAGCACCGCGATCGGGTCGGTGGGCGAGATCAGTGCGCCGAACAGCAGGCAGTACAGCAGGTTCACGTGCCAGCCGAACAGGGCGAAGATCCAGTGCGCCAGGTAGCCGATCACCACGGTGGCGATCAGCACGCCGACGGTGGCCAGGAGGCCGATCGGCCAGCGGTAGTCGCGCAGGTCGGCCAGGTTCACGTGCAGCGCCCCGGCGAACAGCAGGAACGCCAGCATCCAGTGCATCAGCAGGTCGTTGAAGTCGATCTGGCTCATCAGGCCCTGCACCCGTTCTTCCAGGCCCGGGTAGCCGATGACGCTCAGGCCCTGGAGGATCAGGGAAAACAGCAGTGCAGTGACCATCACGCCAATGGTCGGCGGCAGGCCGATAAAGCGGTAGTTCACATAGGTGAGGAGGGTGGTGAGGCAAATAAACGCGGCAACTAGCTCAAGCATCCTAGGTCCTGTAATGGCTTCCAAGTCAGTGCCCGAATGGCTCGGGCAGGGCTTGGATGCGCCGGCGCGAGGTTCAGGACACACTTTTTCGATCAACGTTGACCGCAGGCTGGCTGTTTTGTTGCGCCTGGTTGAAACTGCGCAGCCATGCACTACCCAGGAACTCAACCGTGCTCGCCACTTCGCTGGTGCTGATCGCCGCCCTGCTGCATGCCACCTGGAACACCCTGATCAAGTTCAGCGGCGAGCGTCTGCTGGTGATTGCCAGCATGGACGTGGTGGCGCTGCTGTTCGCCCTGGCGATGGTGGCGTTCGTGCAGGTACCGCCGCCCGAGATCTGGCCGTGGATGCTGGCCTCGGCGGCGTTCGAGCTGTTGTACCGCTACCTGCTGATCAAGGCCTACCGGGTCGGCGACCTGGGCCTGGTCTACCCCCTGATGCGCGGGTTGTCGCCGCTGGTGGTGCTGGCGCTGACCCTGACCTTTGCCGGCGAGACGCTGAGCACCCAGCAGATCTTCGGCATTCTGCTGATCCCGTGCGGCATGGCCTGCCTGCTGTGGCAGGGCGGTGGCGGCGAACGTCTGCCCTGGTCGATGCTGCCGGTGGTGGCGCTGATCGGCCTGTGCATCGGCTGCTACACCTGGCTCGACGGCAGCGCGATCCGGCTGTGGTCGCAGCCGCTGGACTACCTGGTGTGGCTGACGCTGATCAGCGCCTGGCCGTTCCCGTTGCTGGCGACGGTGGCCCGGCGCGCGCCGTTTGTGCAGTTCTGGCGCAGCCAGTGGAAGCTGGGCCTGGCCGTGGGGTTGTGCGTGCAGTCCAGCTATGCGCTGGTACTGTGGGCCATGCAACTGGGCTCGGTGGCCGAGGCTGCGGCGCTGCGCGAGGTGAGCGTGATCCTGGTGGTGCTGATGGGCATGCGCTACCTCAAAGAACCTTTCGGCGGGCCGAGGCTCTTAGCTTGTGCACTGGTACTGATCGGCATGCTGATCATGAAACTCTGACCCCAACAACAAGGACCCCTGCCATGACCGTCGCCTTCTGGTGTGTATTGATCGCGTTGCTGCTGCCGTTCGTGTGCACCAGCATCGCCAAGTTCGGCAGTGGTCGCTTCAGCCTGCGACAGAACCATGACCCGCGCGGTTTTCTGGACAAGCTCGAAGGCCTGCCGCGCCGCGCCCATGCGGCGCAGCTCAACAGTTTCGAGTCGATTCCGGCGTTCGTCGCGGCGGTGGTGATCGCCGACATCGTCGGCAATGCCGAGCAGGTCACCCAGGACGTGCTGGCGGTGCTCTACATCACCAGCCGCCTGCTCTACATCATCTGCTACCTGGCCGACTGGGCCGCGCTGCGCTCGGTGGTGTGGTTCGCGGGCATCGGCCTGATCGTCAGCTTCTTCGTGGTCTCGGCCTGAGCTACTTGCCTTCCACCTGCGGCACCACCGGCAGTGCCGCGCCCTTGGGCCACAGCAGCCAGATCTGACCCTGCTGCTTCATGTCCCCGGCCAGAGCGCCGGCCTCGCTGCCGGTACCCCAGAACAGATCGGCGCGCACTTCGCCGGTGATGGCCCCGCCGGTGTCCTGCGCGGCCACCGGGCGTACCACCGGCGCGCCGTCCGGGCGGGTGGTCGACAGCCACAGCAGGCTGCCCAGCGGGATCACCTTGCGGTCGATGGCCACGCTGTAGCCGGCGGTCAGCGGCACGTTCAGCGAACCGCGCGGGCCTTCGTTGCTGTCCGGGCGGGTGCTGAAGAACACGTAGCTGGGGTTGCTGGCCAGCAGCTCGGGCACGCGGCTCGGGTTGGCCTGGGCCCAGGCGTGGATGCTGCCCATGGTCACGTCTTCCTTCTTGAGCTGGCCCTGCTCGACCAGCCAGCGGCCCACCGGGCGATACGGGTGGCCGTTCTGGTCGGCATAGCCCACGCGCAGCTGCTGCCCACTTTCGAGCTGGATGCGCCCGGAGCCCTGGATCTGCAGAAACTGCAGGTCCATCGGGTCGGTCAGCCAGGCCAGCACCGGCGCCTTGACGCCTTGCTGCTGGATCACCCCGGCGGTGTCGTAGGGCTTGAGCACGCGCCCGTCCAGGCGACCGCGCAGGCGCTTGCCCTTGAGTTCGGGGTAGATGCTGTCGAGCGCCACCACCACCAGGTCATCGGGGATGCCATACACCGGCACGTTGGCCGTGGCGGTACGGGTCATGCTGCCGGGGTACACCGGTTCGTAGTAGCCGGTGATCAGGCCGTTGGCGTTGTTTTCGGCCGAGCGCAGGCCGTACACCTCGAGCTGCGTCTGCAAGAAGCCACGCACCTGGGTGGCGTCGTCGGGCACCTGCACCGCAGCAGCGCAGGGGGTGGCCCAGACCGGATCGTTCTTGAGGCGCTCGCACGCGCTGCGCCAGGCATTGAAGCCGGCCAGCAGGTCGCTGTCGGAGACCTTGGGCAGGTCTTTCCAGGTGGCGGGGCTGTAGGTGGCGAGCGGGTGCGGTGCGGATTTATCCGGGGCGCTGCCGTTGCAGCCGACCAGCAGGGCCAGCAACGCGGCGGTCAGGCCAAGGCGGCTCAGGGCGGTTTTCATGCGGGGTAGTCCTCTACGGTGTGCCTGGCGTTCAGGGCGGCCAGGCAACCCTTGTTTTTGGTAGGGGTATTGGTGTTTGCCGGCAAGGCGGGGATACTGGCCGCCTTTTTCCGTGTGCCGAGCCAAGCATGATGTTCAAGCGAATGACTGTGATCCTGGTGGCCTGCCTGGCCCTGAGCGCCTGTGGCGGTGTCGACCCCAACTCGCCGTTGGGCCAGCGCAAGGCGATTTTCAAGCAGATGCTCAAGACCAGCGAAGACCTCGGCGGCATGCTGCGTGGCCGGCTGGCGTTCGACGGGCAGAAATTTGCCGATGGTGCGGTGAAGCTCGACGCGTTGTCGCACCAGCCGTGGCAGCATTTCCCGCAGGTGCGCGAGGAGGACAGCAGCGCCACGCCCGATGTGTGGCAAAAGCAGGCACGCTTCCAGGAGCTGGCGCGGCAGATGGAGCAGGTGACCGGCGAGCTGGTCGCCCAGACCCGTACCCAGCCATTGGAGCCTGCGGCGGTCGCGGCCCCGATGGGCAAGGTGGAGGCGGCGTGCAAGGCCTGTCATACCGAGTTTCGCAATCATTGATGGGGTGAGCTGGCCGGCCTTTTCGCCGCAGGGCCGGCTCCTACAGTTGGCGCGCTGTACGTAGGAGCCGGCCTTGCCGGCGAAGGGTTCAACGCGGACTACTTCTCCAGCTCATCCAGTGCCTGTTGCAGTTCCTTCTTCGACTCGGCCAGTTTGTCCTTGCGCTTGTTGATCTTGTCGGCGTCGCCTTTCTTCATGGCCTTGTCCAGGTCCTTGGTGCGCTGCGTCACTTCATGACGGGCATCCAGCACCTTCTGTTCACGCTGTTTCTTCAGGCCGGCATCGGTGCAGTGCTCGGTCACTTCGCTCAGGGCCTTCTCGAGGCCGGCCTGCTGGGCGCTGTTGCCGTGGGCGCGGGCCTGTTCGATCTGTTCGCTGATCGCCTGCTTCTTGGCAGCGCAGCCGGTCAGGCCGGGTTGTTCCTCGGCAGCCATCAGCGAAGTGGCGAGCAACGAGCAGGCGGCGAACAGGGCAAGCGGGGAAAGCAGTTTCATAGTGGCTCCGTGGTCGCGGGCTTGGCAGAAACACATGATGCTGCCCTGATCCGACAAATTTAGAAACCCTCGATTGTATGTTCACGTAACCGCGCCGCCAGGGCCTGCACCTGCGGGTGAGCGAAAAAGGCCAGCAACTGGCCGGCACGGTGGGCACCCACGCCGGGCTCGGCCTGCCATTGCGCCGCATCGCGGGCAGCCATTGCGGCCCAGGTGTCCCCCGCTGCCAACGTACGCGGGGCCGGCATACCCAGGGCCCGCGCCCAGGTGGCAAAGGGTCGCTGACGGGCCTGTTCGAGGGCGGGGTACAACGGATGTTCGGCGGGCAGTTCCAGCACATCGGCCAGTGTGCGCAACTGGCCGGCGTCGACCAGGCGCTCCCAGCTGGCCGGCCCGGCACCTGGGAGTGCCAGGCCCTGCTTGCCGCCCAGCCATTGCAACCTGGCCAGGAACTGCTGACGACACCCGGCGCTCAGCTCCCAGCAGCTCAACGGATGAAACGCATCGGCCGCCGGTACCTCCATCTCGCGCCGTTCGAGGGCGCGGTGCACCACGCCGTCCAGACGGGGAATGGTCAGGCCTGCCAGGCTGATCGCCACCTGATCGCCCGGGCGAATGTCCAGTTGCTGCCAGCGACTTAGCGAGCCCACGCTGACCTGGCGCACCGTGCGGTCATCCAACTGCACCGGTGCCAGTTGCAGCACCGGGGTGATGCGACCGGTGCGCCCCACGTTGAACTGCACGCGTCGCACCTCTGCCAGCACCTGGGCGAAGGGGTATTTCCATGCCGCTATCCAGTACGGCGCCCGGGCCTGCCAGCGCTCGCCGGGCGGACGCCGGCCCTGGCGCAGCACCACGCCGTCGCTGGCGAATGGCAGTGGCGTGCGGTACCAGTGCTGGCGCCAGTGGGCGGCCTGGTCGAAGGTCTGCACCGGCTGGCTGAACGCCTCGCTGTAGGCAAAGCCCAGGGCGCTCAGGCGTGCCAGCCGCTCGCGCTGGTCCAGGGGGCCCTGCGGCCAGGCCCAGGCGAACAGCTCGACCACCGCGCCCTGCGCGGGGGTGAGCTGCTTGCGCGCCATCAGCCCGGCGACGTTGCCGCGGGCATTCCGGCTGCCCGCTGCGGCCTGCACATGCCCGTCCAGGCGCCAGAACAGCTCGCCTTGCAGTATCAGGTCCAGAGGTTCGGGCAACGTGTGGGGTAGGGCGCCCAGTGCCGGCAGGTGGCGGCTCCAGTCATGCCCGTAGGCGCCGTCGCCGCGGCTGATCAGGCGCACCAGCCGGCCCTTTGCATAGACCAGCGTGGCGGCCACGCCATCCACCTTGGGTTGTACCCAGAGGTCCTGCTTGCCGTGCATCCAGGCGCGCACGGCGGCTTCGTCGGGCAACTTGTTCAGGCCGGTGTGGGGGATGGGGTGGCGCAACGGGCCGGTGGCGGTTCCGAGCGGGTCTGCCGGGGGCGCACCGGTGCCGGGGAAGCAGGCTTGCAAGTGTTGCAGGCGAGCCCGGCTCTGGTCGTAGAGCTCGTCGCTGATCAACGCGACGCCCAGGCGATGGTAATGATCGTCCCAGTCGGCCAGGCGCTCGCCCAGCTGCTTGAGTTCGCTTTGCGCCACTGCCGGTGGCCAGTCGGGGCAGGGCCGGGCGAGGGCGGTGGTTGGGGTACAGGCGAGCGTGCTGGCGAACAGCAGGCCGGACAACAGCTTGAAGGGCATGGCGAGCGTCCTTGCTCGGCGGGTGGAACTTCAAGCCTAGGCAAGAAAAAGCCCCTGCCAGTCGCCTGGCAGGGGCTCTTGTTTACCGGGTGTTGCTTACAGCCCGGCGGCCGCGCGCAGCGCGTCGACACGGTCGGTGCGTTCCCAGGTGAACGTGGTGAAGGTGTCGTCGCCCACGGTCTTGACCTGCGGGGTGCGGCCGAAGTGACCGTAGGCCGCGGTTTCCTGGTACATCGGGTGCAGCAGGTCGAGCATGGTGGTGATCGCATACGGACGCAGGTCGAAACACTCGCGCACGATCTGGATGATCTTCTCGTCGGCAACCTTGCCGGTGCCGAAGGTGTTCAGCGAGATCGAGGTCGGCTGGGCCACGCCGATGGCGTACGACACCTGGATTTCGCAGCGCTCGGCCAGGCCAGCGGCAACGATGTTCTTGGCCACGTAGCGACCGGCGTAGGCGGCCGAACGGTCAACCTTGGACGGGTCCTTGCCGGAGAAAGCGCCACCCCCGTGACGGGCCATGCCGCCGTAGGTGTCGACGATGATCTTGCGGCCGGTCAGGCCGCAGTCGCCCACCGGGCCACCGATGATGAAGTTGCCGGTGGGGTTGATGTGGAACTGGGTGTCCTTGTGCAGCAGCTCGGCCGGCAGCACGTGCTTGACGATCAGCTCCATCACGCCTTCGCGCAGGTCGGCGTAGGACACGTCCGGGTTGTGCTGGGTGGACAGCACGATGGCGTCGATGCCCACCACCTTGCCGTCTTCGTAGCGGCAGGTGACCTGGGACTTGGCGTCCGGGCGCAGCCACGGCAACAGGCCGGACTTGCGCGCTTCGGCCTGACGCTGCACCAGCTGGTGCGAGAAGCTGATCGGGGCTGGCATCAGCTCCGGGGTTTCGTTGCTGGCGTAGCCGAACATCAGGCCCTGGTCGCCCGCGCCCTGGTCTTCAGGCTTGCTGCGGTCAACGCCCTGGGCGATGTCTACCGACTGCTTGCCGATGATGTTCATCACCGCGCAGGTGGCGCCGTCGAAACCGACGTCGGAGCTGTTGTAGCCGATGTCGACGATCACGTTGCGCACGATGTCTTCGAGGTCGACCCAGGCCGAAGTGGTCACTTCGCCGGCGATGATGGCCACACCGGTTTTCACCAGGGTCTCGCACGCCACGCGGGCGAACTTGTCTTCGGCGATGATGGCGTCGAGCACCGCATCCGAAATCTGGTCGGCGATTTTATCCGGATGCCCTTCAGACACGGACTCGGAGGTGAAAAGGGAGTATTCGCTCATCTCGACGGGTTCCTAAAATTTACCGATGGTGAGTGTCGCCAGGTGGTCGCTGAAAGTGGCGAACCTGAATCTGGAAACCATTACGTAAGCCCACATAGAGGCTGTCCTCGGGAACCAGCCCCGCGGCGCTGGCCCAACGGGCCAAATCATCCTGTTCAAAGCCCAGCCAGAGATCGCCGCACGCCTGGCGCGCCCAGCTCTGGTCGTGGCTGCACAGTTCTGTTACCAACAGGCTTCCGCCTGGTCTGACACGCTTGGCCAGGTGCCCGAGGGCCTGGGCAGGCTCGCTGAAATGGTGCAGCACCATGTTCAGCACCACGCAGTCGGCCTGTACATCCGTTGCATGCAGGGCATCGGCCAACAGCAGGGTTACGTTAGCCAGGCGCTCGCGCTGGCACACCTGGCGCGCCAGCTCGAGCATGGTCGGGCTGTTGTCCAGGGCGGTGACGTGGGTGAAGCGCCGCGCCAGTTCGGGCAGAAACTCGCCATCGCCGGGGCCGACCTCCAGGGCGCTGGCCAGCGGGTCGAAGCTGAGCTTGTCGAGCAGCGCCAGCAGGCTTTCGCGGTACTGCGCCAGGCCGGCGATCAGATCCTGCTGGGCGCGGAACTTCTCTTCCACACGCAGGAAGAAGTCCTGGCTGGTGGCGGCCCGGCGCACCTGCACCTGGCCGATGCGCGCCTGCACCTCGGCCGGCAGTTCCAGCGCGTCGACCTCCTCCAGCAGCGCCCCGTGCAGCTTGCCGCCCAGGCGCTGGCTGTCGGGCAGTGCGCGGCGATAGAAGATCGCGTTGCCTTCGCGCCGGGTGGCCACCAGGTCGGCCTGGGCCAGTACCTTGAGATGGTGGCTCATGCCCGACTGGCCGATGGCGAAGATCTGCGCCAGCTCCAGCACCCCGAACGAATCGCTGGCCAGCGCGCGCAGCACGTTCAGCCGCAGCGGGTCGCCGCCGGCCTTGCACAGGGCAGCCAGCGCGTCGCTTTGCTCGGGGTCGATGGAGGGGGCGTGAAGGTTCATGGGCGGCAGTCTAGTCAGCGTGCAGCGGCCTCGCAAGTTCTATATCAAAAAGTTTTGATATTGCTCGATGGGCGGGCCCGGCCCGGCATGGCGGGCGACAATTTCTGCCGTTTTGTCGGCGCAACACGGGATTAGTCGCTCAATCGCACTAAAAACGTCCCTCATCGACCATCCGTGATTGCCCCCGGGCACGTGCCTGGGCGAAAATGGCCGCCTTTTTCCGTTCGTTAATATTCAAGCCCCCCAGGAGACAAGCGATGCCCAGCCGTCGTGAGCGTGCCAACGCCATTCGTGCCCTCAGCATGGATGCCGTGCAAAAAGCCAACAGCGGCCATCCCGGTGCCCCGATGGGCATGGCGGATATCGCCGAGGTTCTTTGGCGTGACTTCTTGAAGCACAACCCGAGCAACCCGCACTTCGCCGACCGTGACCGCTTCGTGCTGTCCAACGGCCACGGCTCGATGCTGATCTACTCGCTGCTGCACCTGACCGGCTACGACCTGTCGATCGACGACCTCAAGGCGTTCCGTCAACTGCACAGCCGCACCCCGGGCCACCCGGAATTCGGCTACACCCCAGGCGTCGAGACCACCACCGGCCCGCTGGGCCAGGGTCTGGCCAACGCCGTGGGCTTTGCCCTGGCCGAAAAAGTGCTGGGCGCCCAGTTCAACCGTCCAGGCCACGACGTCGTCGACCACCACACCTATGTGTTCCTGGGTGATGGCTGCATGATGGAAGGCATTTCCCACGAAGTTGCTGCACTGGCCGGTACCCTGGGCCTGGGCAAGCTGATCGCCTTCTACGACGACAACGGTATCTCCATCGACGGCGAAGTCGAAGGCTGGTTCACCGACGACACGCCGAAGCGTTTCGAAGCCTACCACTGGCAGGTGATCCGCAATGTCGACGGTCACGACCCAGAAGAGATCAAGACCGCCATCGAGACCGCGCGCAAGAGCGCGCAGCCGACCCTGATCTGCTGCAAGACCACCATCGGCTTCGGTTCGCCGAACAAGGGCGGCAAGGAAGACTGCCACGGCGCGCCACTGGGCGATGCCGAAATCGCCCTGACCCGCCAGGCCCTGAACTGGAACCACGGCCCGTTCGAAATCCCGGCCGACATCTATGCCGAGTGGGATGCCAAGCAGGCCGGCGCCGCCGCCGAAGCCGCCTGGGACCAGCGCTTTGCTGCCTACGCCGCAGCCTTCCCTGAACTGGCCAGCGAACTCAAGCGTCGCCTGAGCGGCGAACTGCCAGCCGACTTCGCCGAGAAGGCTGCCGCCTACATCGCCGAAGTGGACGCCAAGGGCGAAAGCATCGCCAGCCGCAAGGCCAGCCAGAACACCCTGAACGCCTTCGGCCCGCTGCTGCCGGAGTTCCTCGGTGGCTCGGCGGACCTCGCCGGCTCCAACCTGACCCTGTGGAAGGGTTGCAAGGGCGTCAGCGCCGAAGATGCCAGCGGCAACTACATGTACTACGGCGTGCGCGAGTTCGGCATGACCGCCATCATGAACGGCGTTGCCCTGCACGGCGGCCTGGTGCCTTACGGCGCGACCTTCCTGATGTTCATGGAATACGCCCGCAATGCCGTGCGCATGTCGGCCCTGATGAAACAGCGCGTGATCCACGTCTACACCCACGACTCCATCGGCCTGGGCGAAGACGGCCCGACTCACCAGCCGATCGAGCAGCTGACCAGCCTGCGTACCACGCCGAACCTGGACACCTGGCGTCCGGCCGACGCGGTCGAATCGGCCGTGAGCTGGAAGCACGCCCTGGAGCGCAAGGACGGCCCTTCGGCGCTGATCTTCTCGCGTCAGAACCTGCAGCACCAAACCCGCGACGCCGGCCAGATCGCCGACATCAGCCGTGGTGGCTACGTGCTCAAGGACTGCGCAGGCGAGCCTGAGCTGATCCTGATCGCCACCGGTTCCGAAGTGGGCCTGGCAGTGCAGGCGTTCGACAAGCTGACCGAGCAGGGCCGCAAGGTGCGCGTGGTATCGATGCCATGCACCAGCGTGTTCGATGCCCAGGACGCCAGCTACAAGCAGTCGGTTCTGCCACTGCAGGTGGGCGCGCGGATTGCCATCGAAGCTGCCCACGCCGACTTCTGGTACAAGTACGTGGGCCTGGAAGGCCGCGTCATCGGCATGACCACCTACGGTGAGTCGGCGCCGGCTTCGGCACTGTTCGAAGAGTTCGGCTTCACCCTGGAAAACATCCTGGGTACGGCTGAAGAGCTGCTGGAAGACTGATAAAACCAGTTGGAGCGGCGTTGAACCCATCGCGGGTCAAGCCCGCTCCCACAGGGATCACGAGTGTCCTTGTGGGAGCGGGCTTGACCCGCGATTGCCGCGACTCGGTTCCTGCAGGTTGCAGATAACATTCTGTTCCGTGAGCATCCCATGCCCCAACCGCGTCCCTACAAAGTTGCACTCAACGGCTACGGCCGCATCGGTCGTTGCGTCCTGCGCGCACTCTTTGAACGGGGGGCCAGCGCGGGCTTCGAGATCGTTGCACTGAACGACCTGGCCGATCAGGCCAGCCTCGAATACCTGACACGCTTCGACTCCACCCACGGGCGCTTTCCCGGTGAGGTCAGGGTCGACGGCGATTGTCTGCATATCAATGGCGACTGCGTCAAAGTACTGCGCAGCGCCACCCCCGAAGGCATCGACTGGGCCGCGCTCGACGTCGACCTGGTGCTCGAATGCTCCGGGGCCTACAACACCCGCGCCGACGGCCAGCGTTTCCTCGACGCCGGCGCACCACGGGTGCTGTTTTCCCAGCCGATGGCCAGCGAGGCGGATGTCGACGCCACCGTTGTCTACGGCATCAACCAGGATTGCCTTGAAGGCGGCGAACGGCTGGTATCCAACGCCTCCTGCACCACCAACTGCGGCGTGCCGCTGCTGCGTGTGCTCGACCAGGCCTTCGGCATCGAGTACGTGCAGATCACCACCATCCACTCTGCAATGAACGACCAGCCGGTGATCGATGCCTACCACCACGAAGACCTGCGCCGCACCCGTTCGGCGTTCCAGTCGGTGATTCCGGTGTCTACCGGGCTCGCGCGGGGTATCGAACGCCTGCTGCCGGAACTTGCCGGGCGAATCCAGGCCAAAGCGGTACGCGTGCCGACGGTGAACGTGTCGTGCCTGGACATCACCCTGCAGACCGCCCGCGATACCACCGCGGCCGAAGTCAACCAGGTGCTGCGTGAAGCGGCCCTGAGTGGCCCGCTCAAGGGGTTGCTGGCCTACACCGAACTGCCCCACGCCAGCTGTGATTTCAACCATGACCCACATTCGGCCATCGTCGATGCCAGCCAGACCCGCGTTTGCGGCCCCCGCCTGGTGAACCTGCTGGCCTGGTTCGACAACGAATGGGGGTTCGCCAACCGCATGCTCGACGTCGCCGAACATTTTCTGCGCGTCGTGGACTCAACCAGCACCACTCGCAAACAGCCCTGAAGGACTGCATTCATGACCGTTTTGAAGATGACCGACCTCGATCTGCAAGGTAAGCGCGTACTGATCCGCGAAGACCTCAACGTGCCTGTGAAGGACGGTGTGGTCAGCAGCGACGCGCGCATCCTGGCCTCGCTGCCGACCATCAAGCTGGCCCTGGAGAAGGGCGCGGCCGTGATGGTCTGCTCGCACCTGGGGCGCCCGACCGAAGGCGAGTTCTCGGCCGAGAACAGCCTCAAGCCGGTGGCCGACTACCTGAGCAAGGCGCTGGGCCGTGAGGTGCCGCTGGTGGCCGACTACCTGGGCGGCGTGGACGTGAAGGCCGGCGACATCGTGCTGTTCGAGAACGTGCGCTTCAACAAGGGCGAGAAAAAGAACGCGGACGAACTGGCCCAGCAATACGCCGCCCTGTGCGACGTGTTCGTGATGGACGCCTTCGGTACCGCCCACCGTGCCGAGGGCTCGACCCACGGCGTGGCCAAGTTCGCCAAGGTCGCCGCTGCCGGTCCGCTGCTGGCCGCCGAACTGGATGCACTGGGCAAGGCGCTGAAGGCCCCGGCCAAGCCGATGGCCGCCATCGTCGCCGGTTCCAAGGTATCGACCAAGCTGGACGTGCTCAACAGCCTGAGCCAGGTGTGCGACCTGCTGATCGTCGGTGGCGGCATTGCCAACACTTTCCTGGCCGCTGCCGGCCACCCGGTGGGCAAGTCGCTGTACGAAGCCGACCTGATCGACACCGCCAAGGCCATCGCGGCCAAGGTCAACGTGCCGCTGCCGGTGGACGTGGTGGTGGCCAAGGAATTTGCCGAAAGCGCCACGGCTACCGTCAAGCTGGTGGGCGAGGTGGCCGAGGACGACATGATCCTGGACATCGGCCCGCAGACCGCCGAACAGTTCGCCGAGCTGCTGAAGTCGTCCAAGACCATCCTGTGGAACGGCCCGGTGGGCGTGTTCGAGTTCGACCAGTTCGGCAACGGCACCAGGACCCTGGCCAAGGCCATCGCCGACAGCGCCGCGTTCTCGATTGCCGGCGGTGGCGACACCCTGGCGGCCATCGACAAATATGGCGTGGCCAGCCAGATCTCCTACATTTCTACCGGTGGCGGTGCATTCCTCGAGTTCGTCGAGGGCAAGGTGCTGCCGGCGGTGGACGTGCTGGAACAACGGGCCAAGGCCTGACTCGCTCAGCCTGGCAAAGGGAGTGTGGCCTGATGGTCAAGCGGTTGCCTGTGTTTATCCTGGCCGGTCTGCTCAGCGCCTGCGCTGGCAGCCCGGAGCCTGCGGCGGATGCCCCCGGCAAGCCGAAGGGCGGTTGCTACCAGTCGCAGTGGCAGGCAGAGACCGTCCCGGTGATCAACAAGAGGCTCGGCCCGGACGGGCTGGAGAAGTATGACGAGGAACACCAGCGCCAGGCCCCGGGTTGCCCTTGATCGGTTCGAGGCAACCTGTTGGCCGGTTCGTGGTCTTCTAGAGGATATTCGATGAAAAGCGTTGTAGCCCTGATGGCCCTGGTTCTGATGGCAGGTTGCGCAAGCCTCAAGCCAACCCCGGCCCCGACCGACAACTGGACCCGCTGGGTCTGTGACAGTCAGGCCGAGGTGCTGTGGCGGTTTGCCGATGCCAGCCAGGAAGAGGTGGATGTACGCCTTGGTGGCGGCGATCAGGTCTACCGGCTCAAGCCGGAGCCCGGTGCATCGGGTGCGCTGTACAGCGATGGCGTGCTGGCCCTGCACACCAAGGGCGATGAAGGCCTGGTGTACTGGGTAGCGACCAACGATTTGATAGGGCGGGGCTGCAAGGCACCGTGACTGGCCGGGCCGACCGCTGTCGGCCCACACTACTTGAATAGCAACCGCCGCTGCGGCAGGCTTGCACGAAAAACGACGCTTGTCGGGAGAGAGATACACAATGGCACTCATTAGCATGCGCCAGATGCTGGACCACGCCGCCGAATTCGGCTACGGCGTTCCGGCTTTCAACGTCAACAACCTCGAGCAAATGCGCGCCATCATGGAAGCCGCCGACAAGACCGACTCCCCGGTGATTGTCCAGGCCTCGGCCGGTGCCCGCAAATACGCCGGTGCGCCGTTCCTGCGCCACCTGATCCTGGCGGCGATCGAAGAATTCCCGCACATCCCGGTGTGCATGCACCAGGACCACGGCACCAGCCCTGACGTGTGCCAGCGTTCGATCCAGCTGGGCTTCAGCTCGGTGATGATGGACGGCTCGCTGGGCGAAGACGGCAAGACCCCGACCGACTACGACTACAACGTGCGTGTCACCCAGCAGACCGTGGCCATGGCCCACGCCTGCGGCGTTTCGGTAGAGGGCGAGCTAGGCTGCCTGGGTTCGCTGGAAACCGGCATGGCCGGTGAAGAAGACGGCATCGGCGCCGAAGGCGTGCTGGATCACAGCCAGATGCTGACCGACCCTGAAGAAGCCGCCGATTTCGTCAAGCGTACCCAGGTCGATGCCCTGGCCATCGCCATCGGCACCAGCCACGGCGCCTACAAGTTCACCAAGCCGCCTACCGGCGACGTGCTGGCGATCGACCGCATCAAGGAGATCCACAAGCGCATCCCCAACACTCACCTGGTGATGCACGGTTCGTCTTCGGTGCCGCAGGAGTGGCTGGCGATCATCAACCAGTACGGTGGCGACATCAAGGAAACCTACGGCGTACCGGTTGAAGAAATCGTCGAAGGCATCAAGTACGGCGTGCGCAAGGTCAACATCGACACCGACCTGCGCCTGGCGTCCACCGGTGCCATGCGCCGCCTGATGGCCACCAACCCGAGCGAGTTCGACCCGCGCAAGTTCTTCGGTGAAACCGTCAAGGCCATGCGCGACGTGTGCATCGCTCGCTACGAAGCCTTCGGCACCGCCGGCAACGCCTCGAAGATCAAGCCGATCTCCCTCGAAGCGATGTTCCAGCGCTATGCCAAGGGCGAGCTGGCCGCCAAGGTCAACTAAGCCTGGTTGGTTGTACGAAAAACCCGCAGCGATGCGGGTTTTTTTTTGTGCCCGTGCGGCCTGCTTCACCGGCCGGAACCGGGGGTTTTCGGCTGCGGGGCCGCCACGGACACCGGATCTGGCCCAACGCGACAGACCGTTAGTCGGGCAACACTTTGTTTATACCGATGATGCCAATGTGCTGACTTCAGATTTGTTTCAGCCAGGTCTAGAGTAAAGCCTCAAGTTCCATCCGGAATCTGGCGTCGTTACACAAGAGAAGCAGCATGGATTGCGCGCACCCTCACACTCACGACAGCGGTTCGGTTTTACTGATCGTCGATGACTACCCGGAAAACCTGATCAGCCTGCAAGCCTTGCTTGCGCGTGAGGACTGGCATGTGCTGACCGCAAGCTCCGGTACCGAAGCCCTGAGCACGCTGCTCGAGCATGAGGTGGACCTGGTGCTGCTGGATGTGCAGATGCCCGGTATGGACGGCTTCGAAGTCGCGCGCCTGATGCGCGGTAGCCAGCGCACCTGCCTGACCCCGATCATCTTCCTGACCGCCAACGAACAGTCCCAGGCGGCCGTGCTCAAGGGCTATGCCAGTGGCGCGGTGGACTACCTGTTCAAGCCATTCGACCCGCACATTCTCAAGCCCAAGGTCCAGGCCCTGCTCGACCAGCAGCGCAACCGGCGTGCCTTGCAGCGCCTGAGCCGCGACCTGGAGGCCGAGCGCGCATTCAACGCCTCGGTGCTGGACAACGCCGCCGAAGGCATCCTCGTGGTGGCCGAGGACGGTCGCATCCGCTTTGCCAACCCGGCCATCTCGCGCCTGCTCCAGGCCCCGGTGGAGCAATTGCAGGGCGCAGACCTGCTGGGCTTCGTGCAGTCGCCCGTGCCAACCCGGTGGCGCGACTCGGCGTTCTACCAGGCCTACCAGGAGCGCGACATCTACCGCCTGCACGACGCCGTGCTGCTCACCGCCTCCGGGTTGCCGCTGCCGGTGGCGTTGTCGTGCGCGGCGCTGCCCGGCGAGCAGCGGGCGATGGTGGTGACGGTGCTGGACATGTCGGTGGTGCGCAACCTGCACCAGCAGTTGGAGTTCCAGGCCGTGACCGACCCGCTGACCGGGCTGCTCAACCGCCGCGGGTTCTGTCAGGCCGCCGAAGCTGCGCTGCTGCGCAGCGAGCATTCCGACAAGGCCCAGGCCCTGATGTACATGGACCTTGACGGTTTCAAACGGATCAACGACTCGCTCGGCCATGCGGCCGGCGACCGCGTGCTGCACTGGGTGGGCGAACAGCTCAAGGAATGCCTGGGTGCCTACGCGATCCTCGGGCGTATGGGCGGCGACGAGTTCACGGCCTTGCTCGATACCCTGGAATACCCGGAGCAGGCGGCGCGCTTTGCCGAAAAGCTGATCGAGCGCATGTCCATCTGCCAGCAGATCGACGGCCTGGAGGTGACGCTTGGCGTGAGCATCGGCATCGCCACCTACTCCGACTGCGGGCCGCACCTGGACGGCCTGCTGCGTGCGGCGGACGCGGCCATGTATGCCGCCAAGCAGGCCGGTCGCCAGCAGTACCGCTACTACGACCAGGAGCTCAACGGTCGTGCTCGCTCGCGCCTGATGCTCGAAGACAGTGTGCGCGATGCGATCGAGCGGCACGACTTCAGCCTGGTGTATCAGCCGCAGGTGGCGTTTGCCGATGGTCGCCTGCGCGGGTTCGAGGCGTTGTTGCGCTGGCAGCACCCCAGTGTCGGCGATGTGCCGCCGGGGTTGTTCCTGCCGTTGCTGGAGGAGGCCAGGCTGGTCTCGCGGCTGGCCAGCTGGATCTACACCCAGGGTGCGGCGCAGCGGCGCGCCTGGGAGGCTCGGTTCGAGCCGGACCTGGTGCTGAGCATCAGCCTCAGCCGCGTGCAGTTCGCCATGCCCAACCTGGTCGAGGAACTGGGGCGGGTGATCGCCAGCCATGGCCTGCGCCCGGCCCAGCTTGAGGTGGAGGTGGCGGAAACCTCGCTGGCCGCCAACCTCGACATCGCGCTGCGTCAGTTGCGCAGGCTGCGCGAGCTGGGCGTGCGAGTGGCGCTGGACGATTTCGGCGCCGGAGAGTGCTCGCTGCGCCTGCTGCGCGACCTGCCCATCGACACGCTCAAGCTCGACCGGCACCTGGTGGCGCGCCTGCCCGGTTCGGCGGCGGACGCGGCGCTGGTCCGCAGTGTCATCGGCCTGTGCCGCGACTATGGCGTGTGTGTGGTGGCCGAGGGCGTCGAGACGCGGGAGCAGGCGCAGTGGCTGCAGGCAAACGGTTGCGCCTATGCCCAGGGCTTTCTGGTGGCACGGCCCCTGACGGCGCAGCGCGCCGGTGATTTCCCGGCTTTTTTCGACTGGCGCAACGAGGCGGCCGGGGAATTGAGTACACTGACGCCTTTGCCTGCAATGCCCCGTGCCCATGACCGTACTCAAGTACCTGCAAGCCTATCCGCCTGCCCTGCAAGACCAGGTGCGCCAGATGATTGCCCAGAACCGTCTGGGTGACTACCTGCGCCAGCGCTACCCCGAGCGCCATGCGGTACAGAGCGACAAGGCGCTGTATGCCTATGCCCAGGCCCTGAAGCAGGAGCACCTGCGCAATGCGCCGAACCTGGACAAGGTGCTGTTCGACAATCGCCTCGATCTCACCCACCGCGCGCTGGGCCTGCACACCGCGGTATCGCGCGTGCAGGGCGGCAAGCTCAAGGCCAAGAAGGAAATCCGCATCGCCTCGCTGTTCAAGGACGCGGCGCCGCAGTTTCTGAAGATGATCGTGGTGCACGAACTGGCGCACCTCAAGGAGAGCGACCACAACAAGGCGTTCTACCAACTCTGCGAATACATGCAGCCGGGCTACCATCAACTGGAGTTCGACCTGCGCATCTACCTGACCTGGCGCGACCTGTCCGGCGCCCAGTGAGCGAAAGGGAATTGCCAATGGAAGTGAGCAAGACCAAGACCAGTTTCTATCGTCGCCTGTACGTGGCGTGGCTGATCGACAGCCGTACCGCCAGCAGCGTGCCGGCGCTGATGGAGGCCACCGGCATGCCGCGGCGCACGGCGCAGGACACCATCGCGGCGCTGGCCGACCTGGACATCGTGTGCGAGTTCGAGCAGCAGGAAGGTGCGCGCAACCATGCCGGGCATTACCGGATACGTGACTGGGGCGCTATCGACAAGCAGTGGATCACCCAGCATCTGCGCAGTATCCGCCAGGTGCTGGGCTACCCCTGAAGCCCCACCGCCGGCAAGCCCGGCCCCTGCACCTACCCCTGTAGGAGCCGGCCTTGCCGGCGAAGCGTCTAGCCCCGGCGCATGCCGATGTGCGGGATGCCATCCTCCAGATACGCCTCCCCGGCCACCTCGAACCCGTGCCGCGCATAGTAGGCCTGCAGGTGCGCCTGTGCGGACAGGTACACCGGCACCCCTGGCCAGTGCTTCTCGGCCTGCGCCAGCCCCTGCACCATCAGTGCATGCCCCAGCCCCTCGCCCCGCGCCGACGGCGCAATCACCACCCGCCCGATCACCACGTCGCCGCCCTGTGACTCGGGGTCCAGCAGACGCAGGTACGCCACCAGCTCGCCATCGCGCCAGGCCATCAGGTGGCAGGTGTCGCCCTCCAGGTCCTGGCCATCGATTTCCAGGTACGGGCATTTCTGCTCCACCACGAACACCTCGATGCGCAGCGTCAGCAGCGCGTACAGCTGTTGCTTGCCAAGGTCGGTGTGATGCTTGCAGATCCAGTCGATGCTCATCGCGTTTCTCTCCTGTGTAATGCCCCGATCATAACCACGCCGAGCACCTCAGGGCGAAGGTCGCGAATTGCCATGGATCAAGTCGGCGCGGAATCGGCAAAAATAGAGGCAATTAGCTATCACCTGGCACTGCCCGATACCGGAATCTTTGTGTAATCTGGCCGTGCAGCCTAGCTTTGCGCCAACAGAAATCTCATGCCATTCAACAAGAACGCGGACCCGATCCGCTAAGGGATTTGAGCATGCGGCCACTGCTTCGAGCCTTGGGTTTGCTTGGATTGCTGCTCTGTGCCCAGTCGGCCCAGGCCGAAAAACTGCGGCTGGTGGCCGATGCCTGGCCCCCCTTCACCGACGCCCGCCTACCCAGGGGCGGGCTGGCCACCGCCCTTGTCACCACCGCCCTGGAGCGTGCCGGGTTTGCCAGCGAGTTCGAGCAGGCGCCGTGGGCGCGCGCGCTGCGGGGCATCGGCGAGGGCCGCTACGATGTGCTGATCAACGCCTGGCAGAGCGATGCGCGTACCCGCATCGGGGCCTTCTCCCAGGGCTACCTGAGCAACCGCGTGCGGCTGCTCAAGCGCAAGGGCGACGTACTGCGTTTCGATACCCTGAGCGATCTCTACCCGCACGCCATCGCGGTGGTGCGCGACTATGCCTATGCGGCCGAATTCGACAATGATGGGCGTCTGCAGAAGGTGCCGGTGCGCGACTTTTCGGTGGCGGTGGGCATGCTGGCTGCCGGGCGGGTGCGCCTGACCCTGGAGGACGAATACGTGGCGCGCTACTACCTGCAGCGTGAAAGCGCGGACGTGCGCAACCGCGTGCAGTTCTTCGGCAAGCCGGTGAGCGAGAACAGCCTGCACATCCTGGTCAGCCTCAGGCATCCGCAGCATGCCCAGATCGTGGCCGGCTTCGACAAGGCCATCGCCGCCATGAAGGCCGATGGCAGCTATGCCCGGTTGCTCAAGGACTACGGCCTGTAGTCAGGCCGGGGTGTCCTTGATCAGGTGCGCGGCCAGGGTGCGCAGCGGGCCCAGCTGGCGGCAGATCAGTGCCAGCTGGGTCTGCACCAGGCGCTGGTTCTCGTCCATTTCCTCGGGCATCTGCTCAAGGCTCGCCGCCAGGGCTTCCTCGGCGTCGCTGTGGATCGCCACCGGGGTCTTGCTGGCAAGGCCAGTGGCGATTTCGTCGAGGCTGGCGGCCAGGCTGGCACCCGCGCCGTCGATCAACTGCTCGTGGGCTTCGGGTGCCAGTGCGCTGTCACGGTGTGCACCCAGCCCGGAGAGGTAGCTGAGCAGGGTGTGCGAGAGCACCAGGAAGCGAAAGCCCACGTCGGCCTCTTTGCGAAAATGCCCCGGCTCCATGAGCATGTTGGCCAGCGTGGTCGACAGCGCCGCGTCGGCGTTGTGCGCGTTGCGCCGGGCCAGGCGGTAGGCCAGGTCGTCGCTCTTGCCCTGGGCGTACTGCTGCATGATCTGGCGCAGGTAGGTGCTGTTGCAGCTCAGGGTGTTGGCCAGCACCTTGTTCAGCCGACGGCCCTGCCAGTCGGGCAGGAACAGGAACACCGCCAGGATCGCGATCAGGCTGCCCACCAGGGTGTCGAACAGGCGCGGCAGGAACAGACCGTAGCCGTCGCCGATCTGGTTGAAGCAGAACAGCACCATCAGCGTGATCGCCGCCGTGGCCAGGGTGTAGCGGGTGGTGCGGTTGACGAAGAACACCACCCCGGCGGCCACCGCGAACAGCGACTGGATGATCGCGCTGGGGAACAGGTCGAACAGCGCCCAGCCCACGGTCAGGCCGATGGCGGTGCCGATGATCCGCTGCACCAGCTTGCGCCGGGTGGCGCCATAGCTGGGCTGGCACACGAACAGCGTGGTGAGGATGATCCAGTAGCCCTGGGTGGGGTGGATCAGGTGCACCATGCCGTAGCCGATCGACAGCGCCAGCGGCAGGCGCAGGGCGTGGCGAAAGATCAGCGAGGTCGGCGTGAGGTGCTGGCGCAGGCGGCTCCACACATCCTTGAGGCTGCGCGGCGAACGGTCGAGCAGGCTCGAGTCGCTGTTGTCGGCCAGGTTGTCGGGGTTGCTGGCATCGCCGAGCAGGCGGTCGAGGGTTGCCAGGTTCGCCGCCAGCGCCCGCAGCGAGCGCAGCAGGCCACGCCAGGCCGGGTTGCTCTGGATGCGCAGGTGCTCGAGCGAGGCGTGCAGGTCTTCCAGTGCGGCGGCGAAGCTGGTGTCGTAGACGAACGGCTGGCGCAGCTGGATCGACTCGGACAACTGCACGCACGCCTTGCCCTGCTGGCGCAGCAGGCGTTGGCAGCGAAACAGCACGTCGCTGTGGAAGAACGCCTCGGTGAGAGCGTTGTAGGGGTAGTGCGAGGAACTGGCGCGCTCGTGGATGTCCTGGGCCAGAAAGTACAGCTTCAGGTAGCGGCTCACCTTGGAGCCGGGGCGGCCATTGCCCACGCGGTGCAGGATGATTTCCTTGGCGGCGTTGAGGGCGGCCACCACCTTGCCGTTCTGCTGGGCCAGTTCCAGGCGGCGGGCCTCCACGTCCAGCTGGCGGATGGGCTCGAACAGGGTGGCCTTGAGCTTGAGGTAGCGGCCCAGTTCGCGAAACAGCCGCGCCAGGCTCTGCTGCACCGGCTGGTTGGAGAACAGCGCCTGCCACAGCACCGACAGCAATCCGTACCAGGCGGCGCCTGCCACCAGCAGCAAGGGCTCGTGCCAGAAGTCGGTGACCTGGCCGCCGCGCTGGTCCACGCCGATCATGGTGTACACCGACAGGATCAGTGTGGCCGAGGCGATGGCGCCGTAGCGCTCGCCCAGCGCGCCGAGCATGGTCAGCGCGAACGCCGCCAGCGCCAGGGCGCAGCCGAAGAGGATCGGGTAGGGGAACAGCAGCTCCACCGACAGCGCAGCGACGGTGAAGCACACCAGGGTCACGGCCAGGGCGTTGAGCCGGCCCTGCCAGCTGTCGTCGGTCTCGGCCAGGGCGCTGGCGATGATGCCCAGGAACAGCGGGATCAGCAGCCCCATCTCGTCCTGGTACCAGCACAGCGCCATGCTGCCGGTCAGCGCGATCAATACCCGGATGCTGTAGCTGAACTTGTCCAGGGCCCACAAACGACGCAGCGAGTGACGCAAGGAAGACGATGACATGATAGGGCGGCAGGCCTGCTTGGCGATGATCGAAATTGAGCCGGTCACGGTGGCAGCGAACTGTCACCGTGGTCACGTACCAGCAAAATTTGTTCCGTGATGCGCGATTCTAACGCGAAGGTTAGACGAACTGCGCGGCCGCGTAGGCCGATGCCCAGGCCCACTGGAAATTGAACCCGCCCAGGTGCCCGCTGACGTCCAGCACTTCGCCCACGAAATACAGGCCGGGGCTTTTCAGCGACTCCAGGGTCTTGGACGACACTTCGCGGGTGTCGACCCCGCCCAGGGTGACTTCGGCGGTGCGGTAGCCCTCGGTGCCGGCCGGCACCACCTGCCAGGCCGCCAGTTTGTCGGCGACCTCGGCCAGTTCGGCCGGGGTGTACTGCTTCATCGGCCGGGACACGAACCAGTGCTCGGCCAGCAGGTTGGCCATCTTCTTGGTGAAGACCTCGCCAAGCAGGGTCTTGAGTTCGCTGTTGGGGCGTTCGGCCTGTTGCTGTTGCAGCCAGGCGAGGGCGTCATGCTCGGGCAGCAGGTTGATCTCGACGCTGTCGCCGCTGTGCCAGAACGACGACACCTGCAGGATCGCCGGGCCGCTGAGGCCGCGGTGGGTGAACAGCAGGTTCTCGCGAAAGCTGGTGCCGTTGCAGCTGGCCACGCAGTCCACCGAGGTGCCCGACAGCTCGGTGCACATGGCCTTGAGCTGCGGCTCGGTGATGGTGAAGGGCACCAGCCCGGCGCGGGTCGGCAGCAGGGTGTGGCCGAACTGGCGGGCCACCTGGTAGCCGAAACCGGTGGCACCCAGGGTCGGGATCGACAGGCCGCCGGTGGCGATCACCAGCGACTGGCATTGCAGCGTGCCCATGCTGGTTTCGAGCAGGTAGCCAGGCTCGAGCTTTTCGATCTGCTCGATGCGCGTGTCCATGCGCAGCTCGGCGCCAGCGCTCTGGAGCTCGCTGAGCAGCATGTCGAGGATGTCGCTGGACTTGTTGTCGCAGAACAGCTGGCCGAGTTTTTTCTCGTGATAGGGCACGGCGTGCTTGCCGACCATCTCGATGAAGTCCCACTGGGTGTAGCGGGCCAGGGCCGACTTGCAGAAGTGCGGGTTGTGCGAGAGGAAGTTGGCCGGCTCGGTGTACAGGTTGGTGAAGTTGCAGCGCCCGCCACCGGACATCAGGATCTTCTTGCCGGGCTTGTTGGCATGGTCCAGCAGCAGCACCTGGCGGCCGCGGTTGGCGGCGTGGATGGCGCACATCAGGCCGGCGGCGCCAGCGCCAATGATGATCACTTCGGTGGAACGCACTGCAAAATCCTCAAATAGGTGTTGAAGCTATCGCGGGTCAAGCCCGCTCCCACAGGAGGTACGCAAGTCCTTGTGGGAGCGGGCTTGACCCGCGATGAGGCCCTGATAGGCGATAAACGACTCAGACGATGCGAACCCGCAGCGAGCGCCCCTTGATCTTGCCGCTGTTGAGCCGCTGCAGCGCCTGCTTGGCCACGCCGCGTTCCACCGCCACGAAGGCCTGGAAATCGAAGATCGCGATCTTGCCCACCTGGGTGCCCGGGATGCCGGCATCACCGGTCAGCGCACCCAGGATGTCGCCCGGCCGCAGCTTGTCCTTGCGCCCGGCACCGATGCACAGCGTGCTCATGGTCGGCACCAGCGGGCCGCCGGCCTGGGGTTTGAGGCTGTCGATCTGCTCCCAGCGCAGGGGCGCCTTCTGCAGCTGCTCGATGGCCTGGGCGCGGTGCGCTTCGGACGGGGCCACCAGGCTCGCCGCCAGGCCCTTCTCGCCGGCACGCCCGGTGCGGCCCACGCGGTGCACGTGAATTTCAGAGTCCCGCGCCAGCTCCACGTTGATGACCATGTCCAGCGCGTCGATATCCAGCCCGCGCGCGGCCACGTCGGTGGCCACCAGCACCGAGGTGCTGCGGTTGGCGAACAGGGTCAGCACCTGGTCACGGTCGCGCTGCTCCAGGTCGCCATGCAGCGACTCGGCGGCGATGCCCTTGGCCTTGAGGTGATCGACCACTTCCTGGCACTGCTGCTTGGTGAAGCAGAACGCCACGCACGACTGCGGACGAAAGTGCGCCAGCAGGGTAGTCACCGCGTCCATGCGCTGCTCGGGCGAGATCTCGTAGAAGCGCTGCTCGATCTGCGTGTCGGCATGCAGCGACTCGGCCTTGACCTGCTGCGGGTTGCGCATGAATGCGGCCGACAGCTGCTTGATGCCGGCCGGGTAGGTGGCCGAGAACAGCAGGGTCTGGCGACGCTCCGGGGTTTGCCCGAGGATGTCGGCGATGGCGTCGTAGAAGCCCATGTCGAGCATGCGGTCGGCTTCGTCGAGCACCAGGGTGTTGAGCCCGTCGAGCACCAGGGTGCCCTTGCGCAGGTGCTGCTGCACGCGGCCCGGGGTGCCCACGATGATGTGCGCGCCGTGTTCCAGTGAGGCGATCTGCGGGCCCAGGGACACGCCGCCGCACAGGGTCAGGATCTTGATGTTGTCTTCGGAGCGGGCCAGACGGCGCAGCTCCTTGGCCACCTGGTCGGCCAGCTCGCGGGTGGGGCACAGCACCAGGGCCTGGCAGCCGAAGTAGCGCGGGTTGATCGGGTTGAGCAGGCCGATGCCGAACGCGGCGGTCTTGCCGCTGCCGGTCTTGGCCTGGGCGATCAGGTCCATGCCCTTGAGGATCACCGGCAGGCTCTGGGCCTGGATCGGGGTCATCTGGGCGTAGCCGAGGGCGTCCAGGTTGGCCAGCATGGCGGCGGACAGCGGCAAGGTGGCGAATTCGGTGGCAATGGTGGTCACGAGGCGGGCCTGCAAAACAAAATGTCGCGCAGTGTACCAGCCTCGTGGCCATTAGCCCTAAGCCTCGATCTCCGGTTCCGGACGACGGGCACGCCTTCCGTCCGCCCTGGACAGCTGCATGAAGATCGCCGCCGCCAGCATCGACATCAGGCCGATGGTCAGGAAGGTCAGCTGGAACGCGCCCAGCGTGGTCTCCACCCCATCGCCGCTGCCGGCGCCGGTAAAGCCGCCCAGCAGTGCGCCGGCGCAGGCCACACCCAGGCTCAGCGAGAGCTGCGCCACCACCGACAGCAGGCTGTTGCCGCTGCTGGCGCTGGCGTCGTCCAGGTCGATCAGGGTCACGGTATTCATCGCCGTGAACTGCAGCGAGTTCACCGCCCCCAGCAGCCCCAGTTGCACCAGCAGCAGGGCATACGGGGTGTGTTCGTTGACCAGCCCCAGGCTGCACAGCAGCACGCCCAGCAGCAGGGTGTTGCCGGTGAGGATGGTGCGGTAGCCCAGGCGCTCGATCAGCGGCCGGGCGATGGACTTGGCGACCATTGCCGAGGCGGCCAGCGGGATCATGCTCATGCCGGCCTGGGACGGCGAATAGCCCAGCGCCACCTGCAGCAGCAACGGCACCAGAAACGGCAGTGCGCCGCTGCCCAGGCGGGCGAACAGGTTGCCGAGGATGCCCACCGAGAAGGTGCGGGTGCGAAACAGCCGGGGCGAGAACAGCGGGTTGTCGATGCTGCCGGCGCGCAGCCAGTAGGCGGCCAGGCAAGCCATGCCGGCGAACAGCAGCAGCATCACGCGCAGGTGCGGCAGGTGCAGCTCGCCCAGGCCCTCCATGGCGATGGTGATCAGCACCATCGCGGCGCCGAACAGCACAAAGCCCACGCCGTCGAAGCGTGTGCGCTCGGAGCCGCGCAGGTCGGGGATGAACTTCCACACCGCGTAGCAGCCCAGCGCGCCGACCGGCAGGTTGAGCAGGAAGATCCAGTGCCAGCTCAGGTACTCCACCAGCCAGCCGCCCATGGTCGGGCCCAGCAGCGGGCCGAGCAGGCCGGGGATGGTGATGAAACTCATGATGCGCACCAGTTCGGTGCGCGGGTAGGCGCGCAGCACCACCAGGCGCCCCACCGGCAGCATCAGCGCGCCGCCCAGGCCCTGGATCACGCGGGCGCCGACCAGCATGCCGAGGCTGTTGGACAGTGCACACAGCAGCGAGCCGATGCTGAACAGCAGGATCGCGCTGAAGAAGATGCGCTTGGTGCCGAAGCGGTCGGCGATCCAGCCCGAGGCCGGGATCAGCAGGGCCACGGTGAGCATGTAGGCGATGATCACCGACTGCATGCGCAGCGGGTTTTCCGCGAGGTCGCGGGCCATGGCCGGCAGCGCGGTGTTGAGGATGGTGCCGTCCAGCGACTGCATGAAGAAGGCGATGGCCACCACCCAGGGAATCCAGCGGGCGGTGACGGGGTCCAGCGGGGTGCGGTTGGGCATGCTCTATGTCCTTGAGGGCCCCTTCGCGGGCAAGTCGAAGCGTCGAACCGCAGCTCCCACAGGGGCGGCGGTGATCCCTGTGGGAGCGGGCTTGACCCGCGATGGCGGCATCACAATGTCAGCGTCAGGCGTTTGACCAGCGCCCCCGGCAAATGGCTCGAACTGGTCTGGCGCTGTCCGTAGGTGCTGGTCGACAGGATCAGCTCGCGCTCGGTCGTGAGCGCCTCCAGCTGCGGGCCGAGCAGGCTGTATACGCTGTCGTCGAAGCGCATGGTGCTGACCGGCGCCTGGATCTGACCGTCCTCGACCCAGAATGTCGCAAAGCGCGTCAGCCCGGTCATGCGCGCCGCCGGCAGGTCGGAGTAGTTCAGGTACCACAGGTTGCTGATGTACAGCCCCGTACCCAGCCTGGCGAGCACCTCATCCAGCGCCAGCTCGCCGGCGGCCAGGCTCAAGGCGCTCGGCCACTCGTGGGCCTCGGCGCCATTGGCGACCTGCTCGAACTCGGCGGCGCTGCGCGCATTGGTCAGCTGTTCGCGCGCCTGCCCTGCGTCCACCAACTGCACGTCGCTGCGTGGGTAGCCTTCGCCGGAGAACGCCGGGCTCAGCGAGCCGCTGACCTGTTCGGTGATGTTCACCAGCGGGCTCAATGCCGCATCGCCGGCATACAGGCGTTGCAGCGGGCTGTCCTTGCTGGCGATGGCCTGCGCCGAAAAACCGCCCCAGCACAGCATGCCCATTATCTCGTCCATCGCTGCCGGTGCCAGGTAGGCGCGGTACTGGCCGGGGGCGAGGGTCTTGAGTGGACGACCCAGGTACTCCAGCTGCTCGCGGGCCTGGGCCAGGCGCCGGGCGAACGCGGCATTGTCCCACACCTGCCCGGCGTAGTTGGCCTTCACCGCCTGGCCGTTGGCGTGGAACAGGCTGAAGTCGAAATTGAAGCTGTTGGCCTGATGCCAGCCAGAGGCGCCGAACGAACTGGCAAAGCCGCGACTGATCGGCCCGGCGGCATAGATGCCCACCAGGTCCAGCGCGCCGGCGCCGTGTTCGATCTGCTCGAGCACCCGTGCGGTATCCGGCAGCGGGCCGTCCTGTACCTGATGGCTGTGCCAGGCACTGTCGTTGAGCAACAGGTACGGGTCGGCAGGGATCAGTGGCAGGATCTGGCGCAGCTCGGCCAGTGCCTGGTGCAGGCGCTCGCGGTCCAGCGCCGGCTCGCCGCTGAGGGTCAGGTGCAGGTCGGCCTGGCGACCGTCGGCAATCAGCTTCAGGCTCGCACCGGCCTGTTGCACGTCGCCGGCCTGGCGCACCCTGGCATGGTTGAATCGGATGAATTGCGACTGCTCGGCGCTGTAGCTCAGGGTGAACTGTTCGGGGGCGCGCACGTTGTCGCGCAGCCATGCGACCAGGTCCTGGAAGTTGTGCAAAGGGCTGGCGGCCATCAGGCGTCTCCTCCGAATACGTCGATCTGGCTGAACACGCAGGCCGGCGAGGCATGGCCCACGCGCACCACCTGGTTGGGTTCGCCCTTGCCGCAGTTGGGCGTGCCGAGCACCTGGAAGGTACTGGCGTCGCCCACGGCGCTGAGGTTGCGCCAGAAACCGGCGGAAATACCGCGGTAGTTGGGGTTCTTGACCACGCCCTTGAGTTCGCCGTGCTCGATCAACTGGCCCCATTCGCAGCCGAACTGGAACTTGTTGCGCGCATCGTCGATGGACCATGAGCGGTTGGTGCGCATCAGGATGCCGTGCTCGATGCCGCCGATCAGTTGCGCCAGGGACTTGTCGCCCGGCTCGATGTTGAGGTTGGCCATGCGGTCGATCGGTGCGCGGTTCCAGCCGCAGGCGCGGCTGTTGGCCACGCCGTCCAGGCCCGAGCGGAACTGTGACAGCGCACCGCCCAGCGGGCGCACCAGTACACCCTCGCGAATCAGGAACTGCTTGTGGGCCGGGGTGCCGTCGTCATCGTGCGCGTAGCTGGCCAGCTCTTCGGGGATGGCCGGGTCGAAGGTCACGTTGAGCAGTGCCGAGCCGTACTGCAGGTGGCCGAAGTCCTGGGCCTTGATGAAGCTGGTGCCGGCGTAGTTGCGCTCGTCGCCCAGGATGCGGTCCATCTCCAGCGGGTGGCCGATGGACTCGTGGATCTGCAGCATCATCTGGTCGGGCATCAGCAGCAGGTCGCGTACCCCGCTCGGGGTGTTGGGCGCCAGCAGCAGTTGCAGGGCCTGGTCGGCCACCTGGGCCCCGGCACCGAGCAGGCCGCAGCGCTCGATCACATCCACGCCGCCCTGCTGGCCGAAGTTCTCGCGGCCCAGGCTGCGGCTCTGGCTGTCGCTGCCGTCGAAGGCGGTGACGCTCATGCCGGGGAACACGAAGCGTTGCGCCTGGCGCAGTTCGGCGCCGGCACTGTTGAGGTAGATCTGCTCGACCGTGCTCAGGCCCAGGCTGGCCTGCCAGTTCACCAGGCGCGAATCGCCCGGCACGCTGGCCGATTCGCGGGCCAGCAGTTCATAGCAGTCGGCCAGGGCCGGGAAGGTGCTGTTGAGGTTGGGCGAGCAGTAGTCGGCGCGGGCGCTGGACACCGGTTGCTCGCGCAGGTCGAGCAGGGCGTGGCGCGCGATCTGGCGGGCCAGCGCCTCGGCCTGGTCAAGGGCGCGTTGCAGGCCGGCCTGGGACAGGTCGGCGGTGGCCGCGTAGGCCTCCACGCCGTTGACGCGCACGGTGAGCATCGCGCCCTGGTCGCGGGTCAGGCTGGGTGGTTCGGCGATGTTCTTGCGCACCGACAGGTGCTGGTGGGCTTCCTGCACATAGCGCAGGGAGAAAAACTCGGCGCCGCTGTTCAGGCCAGCGAAACGCTGGCGCAGCGGCGCGGTGAAATCGAACATGCGCGAACCTCCGGGTGACGGTGGTTCCCCCTCAGAACCACTCCTCGTGCATGCCCGGGCAGGTGTCGTCGCGGGCCTCGAGCAATGCGAGGTCATTATGGCAGGCCGGTACTTCCCAGGTGAGGAAAAACCGTGCGGCCTGCAACTTGCCCCGATAGAACCCGGTATCGGCCGGGTTGCCGCGGGCCAGGCCCTGTTCGGCGCGAATCGCCTGCTCCAGCCAGCGCCAGCCGATCACGCAGTGACCGAAGGCCTTGAGGTACAGCGCCGAGTTGGCCAGGGCGCTGTTGACCTGGCCTGTGGACAACTCGCCAAGCAGGCCCAGGGTCACGTGCTGCAGGCGGCTGAGCAGTTGTTCCAGCGGTTCGCGCAACGGGTCCAGGCGGGTGTAGGCCTGGGCCTGGGCGCAAGTGCCGGCGATCAGGCGTACCAGCTGCTTGAGGCCGGCGCCACCGTGCTGGGCCAGCTTGCGCCCGAGCAGGTCGAGTGACTGGATGCCGTGGGTGCCTTCGTGGATCGGGTTCAGGCGGTTGTCGCGGTAGTACTGCTCTACCGGGTAATCGCGGGTGTAGCCGTGGCCACCGAGGATCTGGATCGCCAGCTCATTGGCCTTGAGGCAGAACTCGGACGGCCACGATTTGACGATCGGGGTCAGCAGGTCGAGCAGTTGCTGGGCCTGCTGGCGCTCGTCTTCGGTGGCGGCGGTATGGCTGTCGTCGAACAGCCGGGCGGCGTACAGGCCCAGGTCGAAAGCGCCTTCGACGTAGGCCTTCTGGGTCAGCAGCATGCGTTTCACATCGCTGTGCTGGATGATCGGCACGGCGGCGGTGGCGGGGTTCTTGTTGTCGGGCAGGCGGCCTTGCGGGCGCTGGCGGGCGTAGTCCAGCGAGTACAGGTAGCCGGCGTAGCCGAGCATCACCGCGCCCATGCCCACGCCGATGCGCGCCTCGTTCATCATCTGGAACATGCAGGCCAGGCCCTGGTGCGGCTGGCCGATCAGGTAGCCGACGCACTGGCCGTTGTCGCCGAAGTTGAGTGCGGTGGAGGTGGTGCCGCGCCAGCCCATCTTGTGGAACAGGCCGGCGAGCACCACATCGTTGCGCTGGCCCAGGCTGGCGTCCGGGTTGACCAGAAACTTGGGCACGATGAACAGCGAAATGCCCTTTACCCCGGGTGGTGCGTCGGGGAGTTTGGCCAGTACCAGGTGCACGATGTTCTCGGACAGCGTGTGATCGCCCCCGGAGATGAAGATCTTGTTGCCCTTGAGGCGGAAGCTGCCGTCGGCGGCGGGTTCGGCGCGGGTGCGGATATCGGCCAGCGAGCTGCCGGCGTGGGGTTCGGTGAGGGCCATGGTGCCAAAGAAGCGGCCCTCGATCATCGGTTGCAGGAACAGGCGCTTTTGCTCGTCGGTGCCGAAGTTCTCGATCAGGTTGGCGGCGCCCATGGTCAGGAACGGGTAGGCGGTGGTGCTGGCGTTGGCGGCCTGAAAGTGGGCGAAGCAGGCTTGCGAGAGCAGGGTGGGCAACTGCATGCCGCCGGCCTCGAAGTCGCGGTTGGCGTTGAGAAATCCGGCGTCGAGGAAGGCGGCGACGGCAGGTTTGACCTCGGGGATGAGGATGGCCTGGCCGTTCTCGAAGCGTGGCTCGTGCTCGTCGCCCTTGCGGTTGTGCGGGGCGAAGTACTTTTCGGCCAGGGTGCGAGCGGTGTGCAGCGCGGCGTCGAAGGTTTCGCGGCTGTGCTCGGCGAAGCGTGGGCGTTGGGTGAGGGCCTCGGCGTCGAGCACTTCGTAGAGTTCGAAGGCCAGGTTGCGGGCGCTGAGCAGGGTGTCGGACATGGCGGCCATACCTTTGTGGGGATGGGGCCGAGTCTAGGCATGCGGGCGGGAGGTGGACAGGTTAATAGGTGGGGGTGATGAGGGGTCAGAACCGTTGTCAGGTGTGTGTCCGCAAAAAAAATCGCGGGCCAGGCCGGCCCCCACAAGAATCTGCATCGATCCTGTGGGGGCGGGCCTGACCCGCGATTGGCAACGCGTCGGTGGTTAGCCGATGGTCATCAGGCTGGCATTGCCGCCCGCCGCGGCGGTGTTCACGCTCAACGCACGCTCGATCACCAGGCGCTCCAGCGCAATCGCGGTTTCACCCGACGACAAGCCTTGCACACCCACGATCGCACCGGCACGCTTGGCCACCTGCTCGCATACTGCGCGCAGCTGGTCCGAATGGCCGTGATGCAGCACCGCGTCGAACACCACCTCGTCCTTGGCCCAGTCGCTCACCAGCTTGATGCGCGCCTGCACATCCTTCGGCAAGCGCCCACGCAAGGCCTTGCCCGGCTCGCCGTCGACGAACACTGCCGAGCTGCCCACCGCCAGTACCGCTGCCAGTTGAGTCAGCAGATCAGCCTCCGACTCGGCCAGGCACAACACGTGCTCGCGCGGCAGGATGGTGTAGCTGTTGCGCTCGCCGGTCGGGCCGTTGAGCAGGCGGGTGACGCCGCTCTGCGACTGTTGCGCGAACTGCTCGCACAGCTGCGCCAGTTCGGCCTGCTGGTTGCTGCCGGCCCACGCCTTGAGCGATTGCAGCGGCTTGAGCAACTGCTCGCGCAGACGCACGTCCGGGGCAGTACCGGCGTCGCTGCGCTGGAACGACTGCTCGATGGCATCGGCCGGGCGCGTGGACAGCAAACGGTACAGGTACAGCGGGCCACCGGCCTTGGGGCCGGTACCCGACAGGCCTTCACCACCGAACGGCTGCACGCCAACCACGGCGCCGACGATGTTGCGGTTGACGTAGACGTTGCCGGCATGGACGTTGTCGATCACCTTGGCGATGGTCTCGTCGATGCGGGTGTGCACGCCCAGGGTCAGGCCGTAGCCGGATGCATTGATCTGCTCGATCAACTGGTCGAGGTGCTTGCGGTTGTAGCGCACCACGTGCAGGACGGGGCCGAAGATCTCACGCTGCAGTTCGTCGAAGCTTTCCAGCTCGATCAGGGTCGGCATCACGAAGGTGCCGCGCTTGATCTCTTCACCGTCGGCAATGGCCACCTGATACACGTTGCGACCCTTGTCGCGCATGCCCTGGATGTGTTTTTCGATGCCAGCCTTGGCCTCGGCGTCGATCACCGGGCCGATGTCCACGCTCAGGCGCTCCGGGTTGCCCAGGCGGCTTTCGGCCATGGCGCCCTTGAGCATCTCGATCACGCGGTCGGCCGAGTCTTCCTGCAGGCACAGCACGCGCAGGGCCGAGCAACGCTGACCGGCGCTGTCAAAGGCCGAGGAGACCACGTCGATGACCACCTGCTCGGTCAGCGCCGAGGAGTCGACAATCATCGCGTTCTGGCCACCGGTTTCGGCGATCAGCGGGATCGGACGGCCCTGGCTGTCCAGGCGGCCGGCAATGTTGCGTTGCAGCAGGCGCGCCACTTCGGTGGAACCGGTGAACATCACGCCCTTGACCCGGTCATCGCCTACCAGGCGCGCACCGACGGTCTCGCCACGGCCCGGCAGCAGTTGCACCACGCCTTGCGGGATGCCGGCCTCGAGCAGCAGGCGCACGGCCTGGGCGGCCACCAGCGGGGTCTGCTCGGCAGGCTTGGCCAGTACCGGGTTGCCGGCAGCGAGCGCTGCAGCCACCTGGCCACTGAAGATCGCCAGCGGGAAGTTCCACGGGCTGATGCACACCACCGGGCCCAGCGGGCGGTGGGCGTCGTTGCTGAAGTCGTTGCGTGCCTGCACCGCGTAGTAGCGCAGGAAGTCGACCGCTTCGCGCACCTCGGCGATGGCGTTGGCGTAGGTCTTGCCGGCTTCGCGGGCCAGCAGGCCCATCAGCGGCTGGATCTCGCCTTCCATCAGGTCGGCGGCACGTTCCAGGATCGCGGCACGCTCGGCCGGCGGGGTGGCCTGCCAGATCGGTGCGGCGTTGAGTGCGCACTGGATGGCGTTGTCGGCGTCCTCGACGGTGGCTTCCTGCACGTGGCCGACCACGTCACGGTGGTCGGACGGGTTCAGCACCGGTGCGGCAGCTTCGTCGCTGGACGCGCAACCGAGCATCGGCTCGGCCTTCCAGTCGTTGTGCGCGGTGGCCAGCAGGGCGCACGACAGCGAGGCCAGGCGGTGTTCGTTGGCCATGTCGATGCCGCTGGAGTTGGCGCGCTCGGCACCGTACAGGTCACGCGGCAACGGGATGCGCGGGTGCGGCAGGCCGAAGCCGCCTTCCTGGGTGGCCATGCGCTCGATGGTCGCGACCGGGTCGGCCACCAGTTCCTGGATCGAGATCGACTGGTCGGCGATACGGTTGACGAACGAGGTGTTGGCGCCGTTTTCCAGCAGGCGACGCACCAGGTAGGCCAGCAGCGTTTCGTGGGTACCGACCGGGGCGTACACGCGGCACGGACGGTTCAGCTTGCCGTCGGCCACCTTGCCCACCACCTGTTCGTACAGCGGCTCGCCCATGCCGTGCAGGCACTGGAACTCGTACTGGCCTGGGTAGTAGTTCTGCCCGGCGATATGGTAGATGGCCGACAGGGTGTGGGCGTTGTGGGTGGCGAACTGCGGGTAGATGGCTTCGGGCACCGACAGCAGCTTGCGGGCGCAGGCGATGTAGGAGACGTCGGTGTACACCTTGCGGGTGTACACCGGGTAGCCTTCCAGGCCTTCGACCTGGGCGCGCTTGATCTCGCTGTCCCAGTACGCGCCCTTTACCAGGCGGATCATCAGGCGGTGACGGCTGCGGCGTGCCAGGTCGATGACGTAGTCGATCACGTAAGGGCAGCGCTTCTGGTAGGCCTGGATCACGAAGCCGATGCCGTTCCAGCCGCTCAACTGCGGCTCGAAGCACAGGCGCTCGAGCAGGTCCAGCGACAGCTCCAGGCGGTCGGCCTCTTCGGCGTCGATGTTCAGGCCGATGTCGTACTGCTTGGCCAGCAGGGTCAGCGACAGCAGGCGCGGGTACAGCTCGTCCATCACGCGCTCGTACTGGGCGCGGCTGTAGCGCGGGTGCAGGGCCGAGAGCTTGATCGAGATGCCAGGGCCTTCATAGATGCCGCGGCCATGGGAGGCCTTGCCGATGGCGTGGATGGCCTGCTCGTAGGAGGCCAGGTATTTCTGCGCGTCGTGCTCGGTGAGCGCGGCTTCACCGAGCATGTCGTAGGAGTAGCGGAAACCCTTGGCTTCGAACTTGCTGGCATTGGCCAGGGCTTCGGCAATGGTCTCGCCGGTGACGAACTGCTCGCCCATCAGGCGCATGGCCATGTCGACGCCCTTGCGGATCATCGGCTCGCCGCTCTTGCCGATGATGCGGCTGAGCGAGGAGGTGAGGCCGGATTCGTTGTGCGTGGACACCAGTTTGCCGGTCAGCAGCAGGCCCCAGGTGGCGGCGTTGACGAACAGCGACGGGCTGTTGCCCAGGTGCGGCTGCCAGTTGCCGGTGCTGATCTTGTCGCGGATCAGCGCATCGCGGGTGCCCTTGTCGGGGATGCGCAGCAGGGCTTCGGCCAGGCACATCAGCGCCACGCCTTCCTGGGACGACAGCGAGAACTCCTGCAGCAGGCCCTGGACGATGCCGGCGCGGCCGCTGGCGCTCTTCTGGTTGCGCAGCTTTTCGGCAATGCCGGCGGCCAGCTTGTGGGTGGCCTCGGCCATGGGCGCGGGCAGGCGTGCCTGCTCCAGCAGCATCGGCACCACTTCCGGTTCCGGACGACGGTAGGCGGCGGTGATCGAGGCGCGCAGCACCGACTGCGGCAGGATGCTTTCGGCGAACTCGAGGAAGCACTGGTGCGAGTGGTCGGCCTGCACATCGCCGGCGTCGTCGCCCTGATTGCCGGGCTGACCGCTGAGTTCGGTCAGGGTGGCGCCACCCTCGAGCTTCTCCAGGTAGTTGAAGATCGCCTGCTTGATCAACCAGTGCGGGGTGCGGTCGATGGACTGCGCAGCCGTTTTCAGTCGCTCGCGGGTAGGGTCGTCGAGTTTGACCCCAAGGGTGGTCGTCGCCATTTCTTATCCTCATTATTGCCACTGGGCCGTGGCTAAGCTGGCGCCAAGATTAGCCGGGCGCCTTTGTGGGTGCAACCTAGTGCAACCCAAATAATCGCGTTGAGGAGTGCAACTCGTCCGGTGGCTAAAACCCCGCAGCATAAATGGCTGTTCAAGGTGCATTTGCTTATGTAAACGGCGGTTTTTGCTCCCAAATGGAGCAAAAACACGTTGTTATGCGAAATATCCGACCAGGTGCAACTTGACTGAAGAAACTGGTTGCACCTTGTTCGCGTTGTTGCATAGGATTCGCCGCCTGGGTGCAACCGTTAGCGGCTGTCACTACATAAAAACAAACGCCAGGGCGCAACAATGAGTTTTAGCAATCCACTCACGATCACGTTCGTGATCTACATCGCGGCAATGGTGCTGATCGGCTTCATGGCCTATCGCTCCACCAACAACCTTTCCGACTACATCCTCGGTGGCCGCAGCCTCGGCAGCGTGGTGACCGCGCTCTCGGCCGGTGCCTCGGACATGAGCGGCTGGTTGCTGATGGGCCTGCCGGGCGCCATCTACATGTCGGGCCTTTCCGAAGCCTGGATCGCCATCGGCCTGACCGTCGGTGCCTACCTGAACTGGCTGTTCGTGGCCGGCCGCCTGCGCGTGCAGACCGAGCACAACGGCGACGCGCTGACCCTGCCGGACTATTTCGCCAGCCGTTTCGAAGACCACAGCGGCCTGCTGCGCATCATTTCGGCAATCGTGATCCTGGTGTTCTTCACCATCTATTGCGCCTCCGGCATCGTGGCCGGTGCCCGCCTGTTCGAAAGCACCTTCGGCATGTCGTATGAAACGGCGCTGTGGGCCGGTGCTGCTGCCACCATCGCCTACACCTTCGTCGGTGGCTTCCTGGCGGTGAGCTGGACCGATACCGTGCAGGCCACGCTGATGATCTTCGCGCTGATCCTGACCCCGGTGATCGTGCTGATCGCCACCGGCGGCTTCGACACCACCTTCCTGGCCATCGAAGCCCAGGGCGCGGGCAACTTCGACATGTTCAAGGGCGCGACCTTCATCGGCATCATCTCGCTGATGGGCTGGGGCCTGGGCTACTTCGGCCAGCCGCACATCCTGGCGCGCTTCATGGCGGCAGACTCGGTGAAATCGATCGCCAATGCCCGTCGCATCTCCATGACCTGGATGATCCTGTGCCTGGCCGGTACCGTGGCCGTGGGCTTCTTCGGCATCGCCTACTTCTCGGCGCACCCTGAAGTGGCCGGCCCGGTCACCGAGAACCACGAGCGCGTGTTCATCGAACTGGCCAAGATCCTGTTCAACCCGTGGATTGCCGGTGTGCTGCTGTCGGCCATCCTGGCAGCAGTGATGAGTACCCTGAGCTGCCAGCTGCTGGTGTGCTCCAGCGCCCTGACCGAAGACTTCTACAAGACCTTCCTGCGCAAGAACGCCTCGCAGGTCGAGCTGGTATGGGTCGGTCGCCTGATGGTGCTGGCGGTTGCGCTGATCGCCATCGCGCTGGCCGCCAACCCGGACAACCGCGTGCTGGGCCTGGTGGCCTACGCCTGGGCCGGCTTCGGTGCCGCCTTCGGCCCGGTGGTGCTGATTTCGGTACTGTGGAAGGGCATGACCCGCAACGGCGCACTGGCCGGTATCGTGGTGGGCGCGGTGACCGTGATCCTGTGGAAGCAGTTCGACACCATGGGCCTTTACGAAATCATCCCGGGCTTCCTGTTCGCATCGCTGGCGATCTACTTCGTGAGCAAGGCGGGCAGCCCGTCGGCTGCGATGGTCAAGCGTTTCGAAACCGCTGAAGCGGCGTTCCACGCCGACAAGTAACACGGCTGCATCATGCTGTCCGGCAACGGCCCGGCCCCTTCTGGAGGTCGGGCCGTTGTCATTCTGGCGGCTGTCACCTGACGGCGCGGGCCTGACAGGGTAAACTTCCGGGCCTTGCAGGAGTTGCCATGAACTATCGTCACGCCTTTCACGCCGGCAACCACGCCGACGTGTTCAAACACCTCGTATTGACCCGGCTGATTGCGCTGATGTCGCGCAAGGAGCAGCCGTTCGCCTACCTCGACACCCACGCCGGCCTTGGCCTGTATGACCTGCAGGGCGACCAGGCGACCCGCACCGGCGAGTGGGTGGAAGGCATCGGCCGGCTCTGGGGGCGCGACGACCTGCCCGAGGTGACGGCCGATTACCTGCGCATCCTGCGCAAGATGAACCCCGACGGCGAGCTGCGCTACTACCCGGGGTCGCCCGAGCTGGCACGGCGCCTGGCACGCCAGCAGGACCGCGTGCTGCTCAACGAGAAGCACCCCGAAGACGGGCGCCTGCTCAAGGAAAACATGAAGAAGGACCCACGCGTGGCGGTGCACCTGGGCGAGGGCTGGCATGTGCCGAGGGCCTTGCTGCCGGTGCAGGAGAAGCGCGCGGTGATGCTGATCGACCCGCCCTTCGAGCAGGCCGACGAGCTCAAGCGCTGCACGGTGGCGATGAAGGAGACGATTGGCCGCATGCGCCAGACGGTCGCGGCCATCTGGTACCCGATCAAGGACCAGCGCCAGCTGGTGCGTTTCTATCAGGACCTGACCAGCACCGGTGCGCCGAAGCTGCTGCGGGTGGAGCTGTACGTGCACCCGCAGGACAGCCCGCAGGGCTTGAACGGCTCTGGCCTGGCGATCGCCAACCCGCCATGGGGCCTGGAAGAAGAGCTGCGCGCACTGCTGCCGTGGCTGGCCCAGGTGCTGGGGCAGACCCAGGGCAGCTGGCGCATGGACTGGCTGATTGCCGAGTAGGGTGTTGTGAATGTGTTGGCCTATCGCGGGTCAAGCCCGCTCCCACAGAGGCAATGATGTCCTTGTGGGAGCGGGCTTGACCCGCGATGGGTTCCACGCCAGCAGTGCGCCCTGCACTCCGTACCACGCTTTACGCTATAATCCCGCCCTTTCGCTGCCACCCGCCCATGAGGCCGGGGCGCACATCTACAGATTTGAAGAGGCTAGACCCTTGGCATTGACGATTCTTGGCCTGTCCGGCGCCCTTAGCCATGATCCTTCCGCGGCCCTGTACATCGACGGCAAGCTGATTGCCGCCGCTGAAGAAGAGCGCTTCGTGCGCGACAAACATGCAAAGAACCGCATGCCCTACGAATCGGCGAAGTTCTGCCTCGAACAGGCCGGCATCAAGCCGTCCGATGTCGATGTGGTAGCGATTCCGTTCGCCCCCATCAGCCTGTTCGGCAAGGCCCGCTGGCACTACGCCAAGCGTTACTGGTACGCCCCGGATCGCGCCCTCGACGCGCTGCTGATGGGCAACCGTCGCTACAAGCGCTACCGCAACAAGATCGTCTGGTGCCTGGAACAACTGGGCTTCGATCCGAAAAAGATCAAGATCGAACCGGTCGAGCACCACCTGGCCCACGCCTCCAGCGCCTACCACTGCTCGGGTTTCAAGGAAAAGACCGCGATCCTGGGCATCGACGGCAAGGGCGAGTACGCCACCACGTTCTTCGGCTACGGCGAAAACGGCAAGATCCACAAGATCAAGGAATTCTTCGACCCGGACTCCCTCGGCGGCCTGTACGGCGCGATCACCGAGTTCCTGGGCTTCGAAATGCTCGACGGCGAGTTCAAGGTCATGGGCATGGCGCCGTATGGCGACGCCAGCAAGTATGACTTCTCGCGCCTGGCCAGCTTCGAAAACGGCGAGCTGGAGATCAACACCGACTACGCCAACGTCATCGGCCTGCGCCGCTATAAAGAGAAGGGCAAGGGTTTCTACTTCTCGCCCAAGCTGATCGAGTGGCTGGGCCCCAAGCGCGAAGGCGACATCGCCGACGAGCCGTACATCCACTATGCGGCCAGCATGCAGGCGCTGTTCGAGAAGCTCGCGCTGCAGATGATCGACTACTACCTGGGTGACGTGCTCAAGGAAACCGGCAAGCTGGCCTTTGCCGGCGGCTGCGCGCTGAACGTCAAGCTGAACCAGAAGATCATCGCCCGTCCCGACGTGAAGGAGCTGTTCGTGCAGCCCGCCTCGGGCGACGCCGGCACCGCAGTCGGTGCTGCCGCCTTTGTGTCCCACGCCCGTGGCGTACCGGTCGAGAAGATGGAACACGTCTACCTCGGCCCGGCGTACAGCAACGAGGACGTGATCGCCGCCTGCGCCCGTCACGAACACAAGCCGACCTGGCGCAAGCTGGACAACATGCCCGAGCAGATCGCCCGGATCATGGTCGACGGCAACCCGGTGGCCTGGTTCCAGGGTCGCATGGAGTTCGGCCCGCGGGCCTTGGGCGGACGTTCGATCATCGGCTGCCCGAGCGTGCCGGGCGTGGCCGACCGCATCAACCACCAGATCAAGTTCCGCGAGCGCTGGAGGCCTTTCTGCCCGTCGATGCTCGACACCGTGGCGCCGCAGATGATCAAGATCGATCACCCGGCCCCGTTCATGACCTTCACCTTCGAAGTGGCTGAAGAGTGGAAGACCCGCGTGCCGGAAGTGGTCCACGAAGATGGCACCTCGCGGGCCCAGGTGCTCAAGCGCGAGTACAACCCGCGCTACTACGACATGATGAAGGCGCTGGAGACCCTGACCGGCAACGGCGTGTCGCTCAATACCTCGCTCAACCGTCGTGGCGAACCGATGATCTGCTCGCCGACCGATGCCCTGAACATGTTCTTCGGCTCGGACCTGCAGTACCTGATCATGGAAGACATCCTGGTGGTCAAGGACGGCGCGAAAGCTTATGACAGCGTTGGCTGAACGGCACGTCCTGCAGTTTTGCCACGGCTATGACGGGCCGTTTCTCGATTGCGCCCGTCAGTACGCCAGCCTGTTCGCGGGCAAGGGCTACCGCGTCACCACGGTGTTTCTCACCGGCGCCGCCGATCCGCAGGTGGCGGCGGGCTGTGCGAGCGATGAAGTGCTGTTTCTCGAGTTCAGCTCCAAGGCCATTCGTGGCTTGAAGCTGGGCGCGATTCGCGAACTGCGCCGCATTGCCGCGTCGCGCCGATTCAGCTTCTGCATCGCCCACCGCTTCAAGCCGATCTACATCGCCCTGCTGGCCACCCGCCTGCCGGTGATCGGCGTGCACCACGCCTTTGGCGACTACCAGCGGCGTACCCGCCAGCTGTTCGCCAACCTGTTCAGCAAACGCCTGAGCCTGCTCGGGGTGTCGGACGCGGTGCGCGACGACATGCGCCAGTGCCTGCCCAAGTGGCCGGCCGAGCGTATCCAGACGCTGTACAACCGCATCGATATCGACGCCCTGCAGGCCAGTCTGGTGCCCGCCGCGCAGGCGCGCCAGGCCCTGGGCCTGGATGCGAAGGCGTGGATCGTCGGCAATGTCGGCCGCCTGCATCCGGACAAGGACCAGGCCACCTTGCTGCGCGGGTTTGCCCAGGCGCTGCCGGCACTGCCGGCAGGCGCCCGCCTGGCGGTGCTGGGCACCGGCCGCCTGGAGCACGCGCTCAAGGCGCAGGCCGAGGCGCTGGGTATTGCCGCACAGGTGGACTTTCTCGGCCAGGTACCGGATGCACGGCGCTATTTCAGTGCCTTCGACGTGTTTGCCCTGAGCTCGGACCACGAGCCTTTCGGCATGGTGCTGCTCGAAGCGATGGTGGCCGGCGTGCCATTGCTGGCCACCGCTTGCGGTGGCGCCAAGGAAGTGGTCGAAGGTGTCGGCATCCTGTTCCCGCTCGGGGATGCCGAGCGTCTGGCGCAAGGCCTGCAACACCTGGCCGAGCTGGACCAGGCGCAACGCCAGGCCTGTGCCGAGCGCATGCTCGAGCGCCTGCGCGAACGCTTCTCCGACACGGCCGTGCGCGAGACTTTCTGGCACCTTCCCCAGGTTGTCGAACTGACGGGGCAGGCCTGATGCTCAATTATGTACAAGGCTGGCGTGAGCGCGGCTGGCGCGTGATCGATGCGCCGGCCTACGCCGACGCCTGGCAGCGCTTTGGCGGCAGTGTGGCGACCCACCCGCTGGTGCTCGCGCAACTGGCCGAGATGGCCGATATTCCGGTGCGTTACCTGGGCTGGTACCAGGGTGACGAACTGAAGGCGGCCATCCCCACCTGGGACCGCTACCTGGCACTGTCCAAGGACGTGCTCAAGCGCCGGGGCAAGAAGGGCCTGTTCGACCTGGGCAATGCCGAGCTGATTCTGCCGGCCGCTGCCGATGCACAGGCGCCGCTGCGCCATGCCGGGCGCTACCTGTCCGAGCTCAACCAGGGCCGTTTCAGCGGCCTCAAGGCGCAGCCCGAAGCCCTGGCCATGGCACGCCAGCCCGAAGAACTGTCGAAGAAGTTTCGCTACAACCAGCGCCGCGAACTGCGTTTGCTGGAAGAGGCGGGTGGGCAGGTGCGGGCCATCACCGAGTTCACCAGTGCCGAGATCGCGTCGATGTATTGCGACCTGTTCCAGCGCCGCTGGGGCTTTGCGGCCACCGGTGCCGAGCGCATGGCCGAGATGGTCGAACGCCTGCGCGCGTTGCTGATCGGCTCGGTGCTGTTTCTGGAAGACAAGCCGATCGCGATCCAGCTGGTGTACCGCGTCGAGGCTTCCGAGTGGGTCAGCGTCGAGTACGTCAACGGCGGCGTCGACCCCGAGACGCGTGCGTTCAGCCCGGGCAGCGTGCTGAGCTTTCTCAACACCCAGAGCGCCTGGGAAGCCGCGCGTGCGCTGAACAAGCCGCTGCGGTTCTCCTTCGGCCGCGCCGATCGCGAGTACAAGGACCGATGGTGCAACCCCGTGCCGGTGTTTCAGGTGTGAGCCGCAAGCAGCAGTTGCTCAGGCGCCATCGGCGCAACAAGCGCGTGGGCCTGCTGGTCGCTCTGGTGGTGCTGATCGCCCTGGGCGTGCTGGTGAAATGGTGGCTGGCGCTGATGCTGTTGCCGCTGTTGTGGGTGGCTCACGAGGCATGGTTTGCCGATCACCTGTTCTATTCGCCAGGTGATGATTATCTGTACGAGTTCCCTGAACCCTGCGAGCGCGTGCCGGTGTCGCTGGATGGCCTGGTGCTGCGTGCGCCGGCATCATTGAGCCTGTCGGGCGATGAGACGCTGGTGCTGCAGGTGCGTGTCAAAAGCTCGCTGCTGGGGCGTTTTCGCGACCCTGGCGTCGAGGTGTCGGGCGAGGGGGAGGCGGACCTGCAGGGCTTGGAGCGCGGGGTCGACGGACTGCGCTACCTCAATCTGACCGGGCAGGCGCCGGCGCTGCTGGCCGGCACTCTGCGCATCCGCGGGCGTTGCTGCCGGGTGGTCGAGGCTGCGTCGCTGATCGTGGTGCGCGCCAGCGACCTGCGCCAGCGCCGGGTGATGGTGATTGCGCCCCACGCCGACGATGCGGAACTGGCCGCCTACGGGCTGTACAGCCAGGCCGAAGAGGCGTGGGTCGTGACGCTTACGGCCGGCGAGATCGAGGCCGAGCATTACCAGCAGATGGGCCTGGAGCCTGCGCAGGCCGCACGCCTGAAGGGCCGCTTGCGCGCGTGGGACAGTATCGCCGTACCGCGCTGGGCCGGTGTGCCAGAAGCGCAGTGCGTGCAACTGGGCTATTTCTGCCTGCAGTTGCCCGCCATGCAGGCCGCATCGGATCAGCCCGTCGCCTCACGCGAAGCCGACCTGAGCGATACGCGGCTGTTCCGCCAGCTCAACGCCCTGTCGCTGCCGGGCGACCAGGACGGCGCGCCCACCTGGAACAACCTGCTGGCCGACCTGCGTGCACTGATCATGCAGGCGCGCCCACAGGTGCTGGTGATGCCGCACCCGACCCTGGACCCGCATCCGGACCACCTGTGTGCCCAGGCCGCCGTGCTCGAAGCGTTGCACGGCCTGCAATGGCAGCCCGAGAGCGTGCTGTACTACGCCAACCACCTGCATGACAACGATCGCTGGCCGATGGGTGACAGCGGTTCCGGCATTGCCTTGCCGCCGCAGGTCGAGCCTGGCCAGGCCTGGGCGCCCTACAGCCTGAGCCTGACGCTGGACACCCAGCGCGACAAGGCCATGGCCCTGGGCATGATGCATGACCTGCAGCCGCGTGCACCCTTCAAGCGTCGCCTGCGTCGCCTGCTGCAACGTTGGCTGGCCGGGCGTCAGCCTTCGCCTTACGGTGAGAACGAGTTCTTCCGCAAGGCGGTACGTCGACACGAATTGTTCTGGCGCCGGGACCTCTGAACCCGGTGCATGAATGCATAGCTGTGGCCCGAGCGCCGCAAGGAAGACAATGAAAGTTCTATTTCTGGTGCAGAAGGAACAGCGGGCCATTCTTGACCGGCTGTACGAAGGGGTTGCGGCCCATTGCGAATGCGACCTGCGCTGGTTGAGCAGTGCCGAACAGCGCGACCTGCGCGGGTATTTTCGCCGCGAGGTGGACGTCACCCGGTACGACCGCATCATCTTCTTCCTGCGCTTCAAGCAGGAGATCCGTCAGGTCGGTTTCATCCGTACCGTGCCCAATCTGGTCATTCTGGAGCACGATGCCTACCAGAACTACATTCCGTGCAAGTACACCGGCAAGTTCAGCGCGCATTACCGCAAGCTGCCCTGGGCCCGGGTGATCAGCTCGGGTTACATGGTCAGCGAGCGTCTGCGCCAGGAAGGCTTCGACGCGGTGTTCGTGCCCAAGGGCTACGACCAGCAGTTGCTGGCCGACCAGGGGCGCGAGCGGGACATGGAACTTGCCTTCGTCGGCAGCACCAACAGTGTGGCCTACAGCGGCCGCAAGGCGTTGCTCGACGAGCTGGGGCAAGTCGAGAACCTGGTGGTGACCCGTACCAATTCGGGTGCCGAGTATTGCGACACGCTCAACCGCATTCGTTTCTTCGTCAGCGCCGACGTCGGCATGGGTGAGTACATGATCAAGAACTTCGAGGCCATGGCCTGCGGTTGCGTGCTGCTGGCGTTCGACCAGGGCGAGGCGGAGAATCGTGCGCTGGGTTTGCAGGACATGCACAACGTCGTACTGTATGGCAGCATTGCCCAGTTGCAGGCCAAGTTGAAGGTCCTGCGTGCCGACGAGGCCCTGGTGCAGCGTATCGCCACCAACGGCCGTGATCTGGCGGTTTCACGTTTCAGTTTCGCCCAGGTCGGGCGCAGTATTGTCGAGCAGTTGCAGCCGGTACTCCGTCCTCACCCACCACTGAGCGCTTGGCAGCGTCTGCGTCTGAAACTGGAGGTCTGACTCCACTGGGCGTGCAGCCTGAACGGACTGGAGAGGTTGCAACTGCATGGACGCATTTACCGGGGGTTGCTGTGCAATTTAGTGAAAAGAGTGATGTGACGCTGGTAGTGACCAGCTGTGGGCGGTTCGATCTGCTCAAGCTGACGCTGGACAGTTTCGATCAGTTCAACACAGCGCCTATCCGTGAGGTTTTCATCACCGAAGACAGCGGTGACGAGGCCGTGCACGACGCCATTCCGGAGCACTGGAAGCCTTACTGCACGGTGTTCGTGAACAAGCCCAAGCTTGGGCAGCTGGCGTCGATCGATCTGGCTTACGGTCATGTCAAAACCCCGTACATCTTTCATTGCGAAGATGACTGGCGGTTCTATCGCCCGGCCTTCGTCGAAGATTCGCAGGTGATTCTCGAGGCGCGGCCGAAACTGCTGCAGGTATGGCTGCGCAATTTCGTCTACGACCTCAATGTCAACAGCCCCTACATTCACCTGGGCGAGCGCGAGATCATCGCTGGGGTCCCTTGCTACCCGCTGCTCTCGGACAAGCCCGAGTGGCAGTCTTTCTCGCTGAACCCTGGGCTGCGACGCCTGAGTGACTATCATCTATGTGCACCTTTCGCTGCGCATAGCGGCGAGAAGTCGCTTTCAAAGCGGTATGCCGAACTTGAGCTGACCGCTGTGGCCCTTGAAGGCGATGCGGTGCTGCACACCGGATTCGGCAATCATGTCACGGTGCCTGAGGAGCGGCTGCGCAAGGTACGTCGCAAGCAGCGCGAGCGTGTGCGGTTGACGTTGGCGGTAATAGTGGGGTTGGTGGTGGGAGTGGGCCTTGCTCTTCTTTTTTTGTGAGTTGTTTTCTGTCTTTTCAGTAATATGTGAATCAAGGTGGGCTGGCCAGTGAACGTCATCAATATCATGTGGGCTGGTGGCTCGCCGTTCGTCTCGGTGCACAAGGTCCATCAGCAGATCCTTTCATTGGTGCCTCCTGAGATTTCCGTGAACAGCTGGCTGTTGCAAGGTCAGGGGGCGGCGTGTGTTCCTGGGCCGTCTCGAGAATGGAACTTGCCGCAACGCCTGATAAAGGGCCGTCATGTATGGGGGCTGCTGCAGCCTTGGTTACGCGCTCGTCTACGCAAGGCGTTGATCGAAGCCCAAGCCGACGCATTGCTGCTCGATGGGCTGGGGGTATCGCGCCTGATACTGCCTGTTCTCAGGGGGTTGCCTGAGGTGAAGGCTACTGTGGTGTTTCACGGCAAGACCCGTTTGCACCCCAGGGATGTGGCGCTGTTGTGCGGGTTCAAGCCGGCGCAGCTGTCACTGGTGGCGGTGTCGGCCACGCTGGCGGCGTCATTGCAGGCCGAGCTGGGCCTGAAGGTGACGGCCTTGCGTACCGCGTTGGAACCTACCCGTTTTTGTGACGAGCAACTGACAGCACAGCAAGCGCGCGAGGTCATGGGGTTGAGGGAGCCCGGTGTGCGGATCATGGGGGCTGTCGGTCGCCTGGTCATGGACAAGGGGTTCGACTACCTGATCGATGCATTTGCCGCCGCTAGCCGGACGCAACCCGATCTGCGCCTGGTCATTCTCGGCGAAGGCCCCGAGCGGCCATTGCTGCAGCAAAAGATCCAGGCGCTGGGTCTGCAGGGCAAGGTATCGCTGACAGGGCATTGTGACATTCTGGGCCGCCTGTACCAGGCGTTCGACTGGTTGCTCGTGCCTTCCCGGGCCGAGGGCCTGGGCCTGGTACTGCAGGAGGCAGTCATTGCCGGCGTGCCGGTACTGTGCAGTGACCTGCCGGTGTTCCATGAACAGTTGGGTGATAGCGGTCTTTACGCACGGGTCGGTGACGTGCAGGAGTGGGCCGCTGCCATCGAGCGTTGCGCCAGCCTGCCGGCAACCGCCGTTGCCCAGGCGCAGCACCGCTCGCTGGCCCCGGAGCAAGCCTGGGAGTGCTTCAGTCGAACCCTGCGGGAAATGTGGGCGGTCAAGCCTGACTCAGGGAGTCAGTAGAGCCTGCTCCAGCTCGGCGAGGGGGAAGCTCCCGTCGAGTTTTTCACGTGACAGGTAGCGGCCAAAGTGCTGTATGTTGCGCTTGATCATGCGCCGGCTCAGCGGCCCGCGCAGAAAACGCATGTCCGCCACATCGATCAGCCCCCACTGCTGGTCGGGCGTCACCACGATGTTGCCCAGGTGCAGCGAGCGAAAATACACCCCCGATCGATGCAGGGTCCGTACCAGGCGGACCATGTCCGGCAGTGCCTGCTGCCAGCTGAAACCTTCCTTGCGGCTGAGCTGGCTCAGCGTCTGGCCGGGCAGGGGGTGGTACAGCACCGCCGTCATGCCGGGCTTTTCCAGGCGGTAATGCGCCAATACACGCAGAGTCGGAATGCCCAACTGCTCCAGCCTGGCGGCGTTGTCGATGAAGCGGCGGGAGTAGGGGCGCAGCAACGCCGACGACAGCAGGCGCTTGCGCCGGAAAAGTTTAAGGATATTGCCGTTCTCTAGCAGGTAGACTTTCGCACCGTAGCTGTCAGCTTCCAGTATCTGGGCACCGACGATCAGTTGGTTGAGGTCGGCCTGAGGGAGCCGGGAGCATTGCATGTAGATGGCCTTGTCGAAGTAGCGAGCAGGAAAGACAGGGCATAATGCCGAAAACTTCACCAATGCACCACGCCAGCATGCCGGACCGGGCGCGTGCCCAATCGGCAGGCTGTGATAAAATCGATCGTTCAACCTGAACAGTGAGCTCGAAGATGGCTGAAACACCGCGCACGGCGCAGCAGAGCTCCAGTCTGAAGATCTATTTCCGACTGTTGACCTACGTAAAGCCCTACATTGGCATTTTCCTGCTGAGTATCCTCGGCTTCGTGATATTCGCCTCGACCCAGCCCATGCTGGCGGGCATCCTCAAGTATTTCGTCGATGGGCTGAGCAATCCCGAAGCGGTGTTGTTCCCCAACGTGCCTTACCTGCGTGACCTCCAACTGTTGCAGGCCGTGCCGCTGCTGATCGTGCTGATCGCCGCCTGGCAGGGCTTGGGCTCGTTTCTGGGCAACTTCTTTCTGGCCAAGGTTTCCCTGGGCCTGGTGCACGACCTGCGGGTGGAGTTGTTCAACAAGCTGCTGGTACTGCCCAACCGCTATTTCGACAGCCACAACTCCGGACACCTGATTTCGCGTATCACCTTCAACGTGACCATGGTCACCGGCGCCGCCACCGATGCAATCAAGGTGGTGATCCGCGAAGGCCTGACCGTGGTGTTCCTGTTCGGCTATCTGCTGTGGATGAACTGGAAGCTGACCATCGTGATGCTGGCGATCCTGCCGCTGATCGCGCTGATGGTCAGCAGTTCGAGCAAGAAATTCCGCAAGCAGAGCAAGAAGATCCAAGTGGCCATGGGCGATGTGACGCATGTCGCGTCCGAGACCATCCAGGGCTATCGCGTGGTGCGCAGTTTCGGGGGCGAGAACTACGAGCAGCAGCGCTTCGCCGATGCCAGCCAGAGCAACACCGAGAAGCAGCTGCGCATGACCAAGACCAGCGCGGTATACACACCGATGCTGCAACTGGTGATCTACTCGGCCATGGCCGTGCTGATGTTCCTGGTGCTGTACCTGCGCGGCGACTCCACCGCCGGCGACCTGGTGGCCTACATTACCGCGGCCGGCCTGCTGCCCAAGCCGATCCGCCAGCTGTCGGAAGTCAGCTCGACCATCCAGAAGGGTGTGTCGGGGGCCGAGAGCATCTTCGAGCAGCTGGATGTGGAGCCGGAAGTCGACCACGGCACCGTCGAGCGCGACCGGGTTACCGGGCGCCTGGATGTACGTCACCTGAGCTTCACCTACCCGGGTAGCGAGCGCCGCGTGCTCGATGACATCAGCTTCACCGCCGAGCCGGGTCAGATGGTGGCGCTGGTTGGGCGTTCGGGCAGCGGCAAGTCGACCCTGGCCAGCCTGATACCGCGTTTCTACCCGCATGCCGAGGGCGAGATCCTGCTCGATGGCGTGGAGGTGGAGCAGTACCGCCTGCGTAACCTGCGTCGGCACATTGCCCAGGTGACCCAGCATGTGACCCTGTTCAACGACACCGTGGCCAACAACATCGCCTACGGTGACCTGGCCGGTGCGCCGCGCGAGCAGATCGAGGCTGCGGCAGCCGATGCCTATGCCAAGGAGTTCATCGATCAGTTGCCCCAAGGGCTGGACACCGAGGTCGGCGAGAACGGCGTGCTGCTGTCCGGCGGCCAGCGCCAGCGTCTGGCGATCGCCAGGGCCCTGCTCAAGAATGCACCGCTGCTGATTCTGGACGAGGCCACCTCGGCCCTCGATACCGAGTCGGAGCGGCACATCCAGGCCGCCCTGGACCAGGTGATGAAAGGCCGTACCACCCTGGTGATCGCGCACCGCCTGTCGACCATCGAGAAGGCCGACCTGATCCTGGTGATGGATCAGGGGCGCATCGTCGAGCGTGGCACGCATGGCCAGTTGCTGGCCGAAAACGGCTATTACGCGCGCCTGCACGCCATGGGCCTGGACGAGCCGGCCAAGGCCGATATCACCTGAGTCACCCTGCCAGGGCGCGTTCTGCGCCCTGGTTGTCACAGCAGGTTACCGGCGCCGAACAGGCCGGTGCCAGGGCTGTGCTAATATCCCGCCCCTGTTCATTTTGTCTATATGGGTTGCCCATGAAGTTGTCCATGCCGCGTTTCGATCAAGCTCCGGTACTGGTGGTCGGGGATGTCATGCTCGACCGCTACTGGCATGGCGGTACCTCTCGCATTTCACCTGAAGCCCCGGTACCGGTGGTCAAGGTCGAGCAGATCGAGGACCGTCCGGGTGGTGCAGCCAACGTTGCGCTGAACATTGCCGCCCTGGGTGCGCCGGCCTCGCTGGTGGGCGTCACCGGCCAGGACGAGGCCGCCGACAGCCTGGCCAACAGCCTGCAGGCAGCGGGGGTGCGTTCGATCTTCCAGCGCATCGCCCATCAGCCGACCATCGTCAAGCTGCGGGTCATGAGCCGTCACCAGCAGTTGCTGCGCATCGATTTCGAAGAACCCTTTGCCACCGACCCGCTGTCGCTGGGCGCCGAAGTCGACGCCCTGCTCGAAGGGGTGAAGGTGCTGGTGCTGTCCGACTACGGCAAAGGCGCATTGAAGAACCACCAGAGCCTGATCCAGGCCGCGCGGGCCAAGGGCATTCCGGTGCTGGCCGACCCCAAGGGCAAGGATTTCTCGATCTACCGCGGCGCCAGCGTCATCACGCCGAATCTGGGCGAGTTCGAGGCCATCGTCGGGCATTGCGCCGACGAGACCGAACTGGTCAACAAGGGCGGCGAGCTGATGCGCGAGCTGGAACTGGGCGCCTTGCTGGTGACCCGAGGCGAGCACGGCATGACCTTGCTGCGCCCGGGCCATCCGGCCATGCACCTGCCGGCACGGGCGCGTGAAGTGTTCGATGTGACCGGTGCCGGCGATACCGTGATCTCCACCCTGGCGGCGGCGATCGCCGCCGGTGAGGAGCTGCCCCATGCGGTCGGTCTGGCCAACCTGGCTGCCGGCATCGTGGTCGGCAAGCTGGGTACGGCGGCCATCAGCGCGCCGGAACTGCGCCGCGCCATCCAGCGCGAAGAAGGCTCCGAGCGCGGGGTGCTGAGCCTTGAGCAGTTGCTGCTGGCCATCGACGATGCGCGGGCGCACAACGAGAAGATCGTGTTCACCAATGGCTGCTTCGACATTCTGCATGCCGGGCACGTGACCTACCTGGAGCAGGCGCGTGCGCAGGGCGACCGGTTGATCGTGGCGGTCAATGACGATGCTTCGGTCAGTCGCCTGAAGGGGCCGGGTCGGCCGATCAACAGTGTCGACCGGCGCATGGCGGTGCTGGCGGGGCTGGGGGCAGTGGACTGGGTCATCAGCTTCTCCGAAGGCACCCCGGAAAACCTGCTTGCCGAGGTCAAGCCCGACGTGCTGGTCAAGGGTGGCGACTACGGCATCGATCAGGTGGTGGGCGCCGATATCGTCAAGGCCTATGGCGGTACGGTGAAGGTGCTGGGGCTGGTGGAAAACAGCTCGACCACGGCGATCGTGGAGAAGATCCGCAAGAACTGAGTGGCTTGACCCGCAATTAGGGCCTGCAAAAACGTCCTACTTCTGCAACGCCAGCCCCAACAGCTGGCGGGCCTTGCCCGTCAGCCTTTTAAGTTTCGAGTCCGGCCTGGGCGCCACCAGCCCCTGCTGCCTCAGCCAGTCCTTCCAGCGAATCCGCTCTTCACGCACCAGCCAGCCATCCTGGCGGGCAAAGCTTTCGGCCAGGTAGATACCACGTGTACTCGCCGGCACCAATCGGTCCTTCTTCAGGGTGTACAGCTCGGCCTGCGGCTGTCCGTCTTCCAGCGGCATCAGGTACAAGTCTGGCCGGCTGCGGTTGAGGCGTGCCACCAGTTGGTCGCCCTCAAGGCGCTCGTCCACATGGAACAGGCTCAATGATTTGGCTTCCCTGGGCACTTGCAGGCGCAGGTCATAAATCAGTTGCAGTGACGCCGTGGGCAGGTGGACATAGGCTCGCGGTCGCTCGATCAGCGGCTGGTTGCCACAGCGCACCGGTCGCGCGGCCCCCGAGTGAGGGGTCAGCACGAAGGGCATCGCTTCACGGTAATGCAGCGCGTCGGCGTACGGCGCCGGCAACCAGGTGTCGTTGAAACGCCCGCCAAGCCAGCCTTCCGGGGTCTCCAGCAGGCATTCCTCGGCCACTTCCTGCACGGCCGTGTGCAAGGGCAGGTTCAGCTCCTGAGCGGGCACGTAACCGGAGATCAGCTTGAGCACCACATCACCGCGGTCCTGGCGGCGCTGGCGCACCAGCACCCAGTAGTCGCGGTTCTGCCACTGCAGGGTGAGGCGCACCGAAACGCCCAGGTTGGCCAGCTCCACGGCGAAACGCTCGGGGTCGGCCACCTGGATGGCCTTGCGCCGCTGCAGGGTCTGGGCAAAGTTCAGCGGCATGCCGATGCTCTGGTAGCTCAGGCCCTCGGGGCCGGCTTCCACATGCAGGGGCAGGGTCTTGAAGTTGCTGGGGTTCTTGCGGATCAGCGTGCGCGGCATCTCGGCTCCTTCTTGCGTTGGGGTCGGCCGCGACGGCGGCTCAGCGCTGGCTCAGGATCTTGGCGACCACGCCCACGTTGTGGGCCAGGTGCACGGGATTGATGGTGCCGACAATAGCACTGCTCACCCCGGGGTGGGCAAACAGCAGCTCGAAGCTGGCCCGCACCGGGTCGACGCCCGGGGCCAGGCAGGCATGACCGCTGGCCAGGGCCTTTTTCACCAGGATGGCCTTGCCGTGTTCGGCAGCATAGTCCAGCACCGGGCGTTCGCCCTGCTCGTCGAGGTTGTAGGTAACCATCGCACAATCGCCTGTTTGCAGGGCCTGCAGCCCCCCTTCGACGGTTTTGCCGGACAGCCCGAAGCCGCGAATCTTGCCTTCCTGCTTGAGTCGGGCCAGGGTTTCGTACACCGCTTCCTGCTGCAGAATGCGCAGATCGTTGCCGTCGGAATGCACCAGTACAAGATCGATACAATCTGTTTCAAGGCGTTGGAGGCTGCGTTCCACCGAGCGGCGCGTGTGGGCGGCGCTGAAGTCGAAGTGCGAGTGGCCGTCGTCGAACTCTTCGCCGACCTTGCTGACGATCACCCAGTCGTGGCGCTGGCCGCGCAGCAATGGGCCCAGCCGCTCTTCGCTGCGGCCATAGGCCGGTGCGGTGTCGATCAGGTTGATGCCCAGCTCACGGGCCTGGCGCAGCAGCAGGCGGGCCTCGTCGTCGTCGGGGATGGTGAAGCCGTTGGGGTATTTGACGCCCTGGTCGCGGCCCAGCTTGACCGTGCCCAGCCCCAGCGGGGAAATGCTCAGGCCGGTGCTGCCCAGCGGGCGGTGATAGGGGTGCAGGGTCGGCAGGCTCATGGCAGCAGTTGCTCCCATACCGGTTGTGCCAGGGGCGGTTTTGGCAGGGGCGGCAGGGCAGGCAGATTGCCTGGCTTGATACCGTCACGTTCCAGGCTGTTCAGCACGCGGTCAGCGAAGTCCGGTGCCAGGGCCAGCTTGGTCGGCCAGCCCACCAGCAGGCGCTGCTGGTCGGCGAGGAAGGCGTTGTCGGGGCGCACCAGGCCCGATTGCGCGGGTTCGGCGCGGTCGACACGCACGGTGGCCCACTGCACCTGGCTGAGGTCGACCCAGGGCAGCAGCCCCGCGACCTCCTTGCGGGCGGCAGCGATCTGCGCTTCGGGTTCGCGGGCAACGCCCTCGGCTTCGGCCAGGTCGCCGCCCAGGTACCACACCCACTGGCCGTCGGCGGCCGGGTGGGTGGTCACGGTGATGCGCGGCTTGGGCCCACCGCCCAGGCAGTGGGCGTACAGCGGCTTGAGGCTCGGGCCCTTGGCCATGACCATGTGCAGCGGTCGGCGCTGCATGGCCGGCTGGCTCAGGCCCAGGCTTTGCAGCAGCGCGGCATTGCCGGCACCGGCGCTGAGCACCACGCGCTGGGCGCGGATATCGCGGCCATCGACACGCAAGCCGACCAGTTCGTCACCTTCATGCAGCGGTTCGATATGTTCACCGGCCAGCAGGCTGTCGCCGGCCAGCTCTGCCAGGCGCGCGAGCAGGCTCGGCACGTCCACCACCAGTTCGGCCAGGCGGTACACCTTGCCCTTGAAGGCACGGTCCTGCAGGGCAGGGGGCAACTGGTCGCCCTTGACCTGGTCGACCCGGCCGCGTACCGCCTTGCTGGCGAAGAAGCTGGTGAGGTTGCCGGCCAGGGTGCCGGGCGACCACAGGTAGTGCGCCTCGGACAGCAGGCGCACGCCGCTCAGGTCCAGTTCGCCGTTGCCGGCCAGGGCCTTGCGCCAGCGCCGCGGCATGTCGGCAATGGCCTCGGAGGCACCGGTGAGCGCACCGTGCAGGGCGTACTTGGCACCGCCGTGGATGATCCCCTGGGACTTGAGGGTCTGCTCGCCACCGAGGCTGGCGCGTTCCACCAGCACCGTCGAGTAGCCCAGGCGGCGCAGGCGGGCATTGAGCCAGAGGCCTGCGACCCCTGCGCCGACGATCAGCACGTCGGTGGAAATAACGGATGACATGCACGCACCTCACAAGCAAAGACAGGAGCGCAGTATACAGCCTGTGAGGTTTCGTACCCTGTCGCTCATCAATGCCCGGTGGTTTTGGAGAACACCTGGATCACCACCACGCCGCCGACGATCATGGCCATGCCGAGCATGGCCGGCACATCCAGTTTCTGCCCATAGATCACCAGCGCCGCGATGCTGATCAGCACGATGCCCAGGCCTGACCAGATGGCGTAGGCAATGCCTACCGGAATGCTGCGCACCACCAGGGTCAGCATCCAGAACGCCACGATGTAGCCGCACACCATCAGAAGCAGGGGCAGCGGCGTACTCAGGCCCTTGACCGCCTTCATCGAGGCGGTGGCAATGACTTCGGCGCAGATGGCGATGGCCAGGTAGGTATAGGCGTTCATGGTAGTCCTCTGTTCTGGTCGCGCATTCTAGAGGATGGCGCAATGGGGTAAAGTCATTACCTATCTATTCTGGAGATAGGCTGGCATGCACGGTCAATGGAACCTCGAACAGCTTCGCACCTTCGTGCGGGTCGCCGAACTGCGCTCGTTCTCGGCGGTGGCGCGTGAGCAGCGCAAGGCCCAGTCGGCGGTCAGCAACGCCATCGCGTTGTTCGAGGCCGACCTTGGGGTCACGCTGTTCGAGCGTAGCAGCGGGCGTCAGCCGCGCCTGACCGATGCCGGCCAGGCGTTGCTCGAGGAGGCACGCGAGCTGCTGCGCCAGTGCGAGCGCCTGGACGGCCGGGCGCAGGCGCTGATGCGCGGGCAGGAGGCGCAACTGCGCCTGGCGCAGGACGAGGCCATGCCCTTCCAGCCGGTGCTCGACAGCCTCGACGAGCTGGCCGTGCAGTACCCGCTGCTGGAAATCCAGGTGGCCAGCGGGGCCCAGGGCGATGTGGCGCGCAAGCTGCTGGAGCGCCGTGCCGACCTGGGCCTGATGTTTCACCACGAGCACATGCCTGCAGCGCTGGAGCGCCAGGCGCTGGGCAGCGTGGAGATGGTCACCGTGTGCGCGGTGCATCACCCGCTGGCGCAACTGGCCAGCGTCAATCGCCAGCAGCTGGCGCAGCACCGTCAGTTGCTGATCACGCCCCAGCAGAGCGGCTACCCTGGCGGCGAACCGATCAGCCCGCAGATCTGGCGCGCCGACAGCTTCTACGTGATGGCCGAGATGCTCATGCGCGGGCTGGGCTGGGCCTGGCTGCCGCGCCATGTGGTGCAGTACCCGGCCTACCAGCAGCAGATGGTGGAGCTTGCCAGCGAGTGGCGCCCGCCGGCGCTGGTGGTGGAGTTGGCGTGGCGCCGCGACGAGCCGCTGGGGCCGGCCGCGCGCTGGCTGGCCGAGCGCTTCGCAGTGCATTTGTGCGCCATTGGCTAGTACACTTCGGCGCCATGAACAGAACCCTATATACCCTGCTGTTTCACCTGGGCCTGCCGCTGGTCGCGCTGCGCCTGTACCTGCGCTCGCGCAAGGCGCCGGCCTATGCCCGGCGCATCGCCGAGCGCTTCGGCCTGAAGCTGCCGCCCCTGCAGCCGGGGGGCATCTGGGTGCATGCGGTGTCGGTGGGCGAGAGCATCGCCGCCGCGCCGATGGTGCGTGCCCTGCTGCAACGTTATCCACAGTTGCCGATCACCATCACCTGCATGACGCCCACCGGTTCCGAGCGCATCCAGGCGCTGTTCGCAAACGAGCCACGCATCCAGCACTGCTACCTGCCGTACGACCTGCCGTGGGCGGCGGCGCGGTTTCTGGAGCGTGCTCGCCCGCAACTGGCGGTGATCATGGAGACCGAGCTGTGGCCCAACCATATCCACCAGTGCGCCCGACGTGGCATACCGGTGGCGCTGGCCAATGCGCGGTTGTCGGCGCGTTCGGCCAAGGGCTATGCGCGTTTTGCCGGGCTGACCCGGCCGATGCTGGCCGAGATGAGCCTGATCGCGGTGCAGACCGAAACCGAGGCCGAGCGTTTTCGCCAGCTCGGTGCGCGGCCCGAGTGCGTGCAGGTGACCGGCTCGATCAAGTTCGACCTGACCATCGATGCGCAGCTGCCGGTGCGCGCCAGGGCGCTGCGTGAAGAGTGGCAGGCGCTGCAACGGCCGGTGTGGATTGCCGCAAGCACCCATGAGGGCGAGGACGAGGTGATCCTGGCAGCGCATCGGCAGTTGCTGGCGCACCATTCGGACGCGCTGCTGATGCTGGTACCGCGCCATCCGGAGCGCTTCAACGCGGTGCATGGGTTGTGCGCAGCGCAGTTTTCCACGGTGCGCCGCTCTGGCGGTGCGCCGGTGACGGCGGATTGCCAGGTACTGCTGGGCGATACCATGGGCGAGCTACTGTTTCTGTATGCGCTGGCGGACATCGCGTTCGTCGGCGGCAGCCTGGTGCCCAACGGCGGGCACAATCTGCTGGAGCCGGCTGCACTGGCCAGGCCAGTGCTGAGTGGGCCGCATCTGTTCAACTTTCTCGAGATCGCGGCAATGCTGCGCGAGGCGGGGGCGTTGTGCGAAGTGGATGATGCCCAGGGGCTGGCGGCCGAGGTGCGGCGCCTGATCGAGCTGCCCAGCGATGCACTGAAGATGGGCGAGGCGGGGGTCGGGGTGATGCGGGCCAATCAGGGGGCGTTGAAGCGCCTGCTGGATGGGCTGGGGAATCTGCTCAAGGCGTGAGGCCTGTTCGCCGGCAAGGTCGGCTCCTACACGGGGTGCGCAACACCTGTAGGAGCCGGCCTTGCCGGCGAAGCTGTTTCAGGGCCTTTCGAAATTGGCTTGCGCCGCCTTGGCCAGGTCCGGCGGCAGGAAGTCCTTGTCCGGGTTGTAGTCGGGCTTGAGGTAGCGACCCAGGTCATTCAGGTCTTGCGGGCTCAAGGTCCCGGCGGCCTGCTTCAGGCGCAGGTTGTCGAGGATGTAGTCATACCGGGTGTTGTTGTAGTCGCGCACCGAGGTGTACAGCTGGCGCTGTGCATCCAGCACGTCGACGATGTTGCGCGTACCCACCTGGTAACCGATTTCGGTCGCTTCCAGCGCACTCTGGTTGGAAATGATCGACTGCTTGCGCGCCTGCACCTGCTCCACGTCGGTGTTCACCGCGCGGTGCAGGTTGCGGGTGTTTTCCACCACCTGGCGACGCAGGCTCTCGCGCTGCTGTTCGCTCTGGCTCAGGCGCTGGTACGCCTCGCGCACCTGCGAGCTGGTCAGCCCGCCACTGTAGATCGGGATGTTCAGCTGCAGGCCGATGCTGGTCTGCTCCACGTCGCCGCGGTAGTTCTGGCCCGTCAGGTTGGGGTTGCTGAAGCCCAGGCTGTCGTTGTCACCCTTCTGGTAGCGCGCCACCGCGTCCACCGTCGGCGCGTGCCCGGCCTTGCGCTGGCGCAGGGTTTCCTCGGCCGCGTTGACCGCGTAGTTGGTGGCCTGCAGGTTCAGGTTCTGCTTTGCGGCGGTTTCTACCCAGGCCTTGGCGTCATTGGGCGTGGGTACCTGCACCGGCAGGGTGTGCACGATGCCCTGCACCGAGTTGTAGTCGCGGTTGGTCAGGGTCACCAGTGCCTCGAAGGCGTCGTCCACCTGGCGCTGCGCGACGATGCGGTTGGCGCGTGCGGTGTCGTAGCTGGCCTGGGACTGCAGCACGTCGGTCTTGTCCGACAGGCCTACATCGAAGCGCTCGTTGCTCTGGTCGAGCTGGCGCTTGAACGCTGCTTCTTCGGCCTTGGTCGAAGCCAGGGTGTCCTGGGCGCGCAGCACGGCGAAGTAGTTCTCGGCACTTTGCAGAATCAGGTTCTGTTCGGTGGCCGACAGCTCCAGCGCCGCCTGTTCGTTCACCGCTTCGGCTGCCTGCAACTGGAACCAGCGGTCGGCGCGGAAGATCGGCTGGGCCAGGGTGGCCTGCCAGGAGTTGCCGCTGCGGTTGGCGGTGATCGAGGGGTGGTCGATCTTCGTACGGCTGTTCATCATCTCGGCGCCGGCCGAGAGGTTGGGCAGCAGGCCGGCACGGGCCTGGGGCACCACTTCCTTGCGGGCGCCGTAGTCGGCGCGGGCAGCGGCCAGGTCGGCGTTGTTGTTCACCGCTTCCTGATACACGCTGACCAGATCGGTGCGTACCGACAGGGGCGGTTCTGCTGCCCAGGCCATTCCGTTGGTAGCACACGACACGGCGAGGGCCAGTGAAAGTTTGCGCAGCATAGGGCAGTCCTTGAACGGTTGAGTATTTCTGAACCGATGAGTGTAGTTGCGCAGGCATTTTGCAACAATCCGCTATTTGCGCCTTTTATCATGCTTGTACTTGGACTGTTGGCGTTTCGCGTCGCACCGGTCTATGCTGGGCGCGTTCTTGTCGGGGTGCCTTGCGTTGAGGCTGAGATCGGATAATTCCGGATCCCGTTGAACCTGATCAGGTTAGCGCCTGCGTAGGGAACAAGATTGCTCGTCTCCCGCGAGCCCTCTTGTGTCGGCTGCGGGATTGTCATTTCAGCTTTTTGGCTGTTGTGGCATCTTCCGTTTTCGGCACAGCACCAGCCCTGGTGCGCCCGTGCCTTTCAGGTTCACTCCGACTGCCAACCCGTCTGGAGAGCCTGTGATGAGCCAAAAACAAAAATACCCCGCGCACCTGAGTGAATCGGCCAAGGTCGACGAGCAGTCCGTGCAGCCGTTCACCCGTTCGCGCAAGATCTACGTGCAGGGCTCGCGCCCCGATATCCAGGTGCCGATGCGCGAAATCAGCCTGGACGACACCCCCACCGATTTCGGCGGCGAAGCCAACGCGCCGGTGCTGGTGTACGACACCTCCGGCCCCTACACCGACCCCACCGTGCAGATCGACGTGCGCAAGGGCCTGGGCGATGTGCGCTCGGCCTGGATCGACGCGCGCGGCGACACCGAGCGCCTGGCCGGGCTGTCCTCCAGTTTCGGCCAGATGCGCCTGAACGACGTGGAACTGACCAAGCTGCGCTTTGCCCACGTGCGCAACCCGCGCCGGGCCAAGGCCGGCGCCAACGTCAGCCAGATGCACTACGCGCGCCAGGGCATCATCACCGCCGAGATGGAGTACGTGGCCATCCGCGAGAACATGAAGCTGCAGGAGGCCCGCGCCGCCGGCCTGCTCGACCAGCAGCACGCCGGGCACAGCTTCGGCGCAAGCATCCCCAAGGAGATCACCGCCGAATTCGTACGCGAAGAAGTCGCTCGCGGCCGCGCGATCATTCCGGCCAACATCAACCATGTGGAGCTGGAGCCGATGATCATCGGCCGCAATTTCCTGGTGAAGGTCAACGGCAACATCGGCAACAGCGCGCTGGGCTCCTCCATCGAGGAAGAAGTGGCCAAGCTGACCTGGGGCATCCGCTGGGGCTCGGACACGGTAATGGACCTGTCCACCGGCAAGCACATCCATGAAACCCGCGAGTGGATCATCCGCAACTCGCCAGTGCCGATCGGTACGGTGCCGATCTACCAGGCACTGGAGAAGGTCAACGGCGTGGCCGAGGACCTGACCTGGGAGCTGTTTCGCGACACCCTGATCGAACAGGCGGAGCAGGGCGTGGACTACTTCACCATCCATGCCGGCGTGCTGCTGCGCTACGTGCCGCTGACCGCCAAGCGCGTGACCGGCATCGTCAGCCGCGGCGGCTCGATCATGGCCAAGTGGTGCCTGGCGCATCACAAGGAAAACTTCCTCTACACCCATTTCGACGAAATCTGCGAAATCATGAAGGCCTACGACGTCAGCTTCTCGCTGGGCGACGGCCTGCGTCCGGGCTCGATCGCCGACGCCAACGATGCGGCGCAGTTCGGCGAGCTGGAGACCCTGGGCGAGCTGACCAAGATCGCCTGGAAGCATGACGTGCAGTGCATGATCGAAGGCCCCGGCCACGTGCCGATGCAGTTGATCAAGGAGAACATGGACAAGCAGCTCGAGTGCTGCGACGAGGCGCCGTTCTACACCCTGGGCCCGCTGACCACCGACATCGCGCCGGGGTACGACCACATCACCTCGGGCATCGGTGCGGCGATGATCGGCTGGTTCGGTTGCGCGATGCTCTGCTACGTGACGCCCAAGGAGCACCTGGGGCTGCCGAACAAGGACGACGTCAAGACCGGCATCATCACCTACAAGATCGCCGCGCACGCGGCGGACCTGGCCAAGGGGCACCCGGGCGCGCAGATCCGCGACAACGCCTTGAGCAAGGCGCGGTTCGAGTTCCGCTGGGAAGACCAGTTCAACCTGGGCCTGGACCCGGACACCGCACGCTCGTTCCACGACGAGACCCTGCCCAAGGATTCGGCCAAGGTCGCGCACTTCTGCTCGATGTGCGGGCCGAAGTTCTGCTCGATGAAGATCACCCAGGAAGTGCGTGAATACGCCGCCAACCAGCCGGTCGAGGTGGCGGTAGAAGAGGGCATGCGCGAGCAGGCCGAGCGGTTCCGCCAGGAAGGCAGCCAGTTGTACCAGAAGGTCTGAGGCGATCCCTTCGCCGGCAAGGCCGGCTCCTACAGGCGAGACGAATCCCTGTAGGAGCCGGCCTTGCCGGCGAAAGCGTCCTGCAATCCAACCCCCACTCTCCTGCCGAGCCATGATCGTGAGCACACCCAGCCACTACTCCCCCGATTCCCCCATTCCCGACAGCCAGCGCGTCTTCGGCGCGCGGGACCTGTTCTCCCTGTGGTTCTCCCTCGGCATCGGCCTGATGGTGCTGCAGACCGGCGCCTTGCTCGGCCCCGGTCTGGGCCTGCCCGGCGCGTTGCTGGCTATCACCCTCGGCACGCTGGTCGGCGTTCTGCTGCTGGCCGCCGCCGGCGTCATCGGCAGCGACACCGGCCTGTCGGCCATGGGCACCCTGCGCCTGAGCCTGGGCCGCCACGGCGTGGCGCTGCCGGCCATTCTCAACCTGCTGCAACTGGTTGGCTGGGGCGCGTTCGAAATCATCGTGATGCGCGACGCCGCCAGCCTGCTGGGTGCGCGGGCCTTCGGCGCCGACAGCCTGTGGGTCAGCCCGCTGCTGTGGGCACTGTGCTTCGGCGCCCTGGCCACCGCGCTGGCGGTGGCTGGCCCGCTGACCTTCGTGCGCCGCATTTTGCGCAAATGGGGCATCTGGCTGTTGCTGGGCGCCTGCCTGTGGCTGACCTGGAACCTGTTCGCCAAGGCCGACCTGGCTGCCCTGTGGGCGCGCGCCGGGGACGGCTCGATGTCGCTGGGGGTGGGCTTTGACATCGCCATCGCCATGCCGCTGTCGTGGCTGCCGCTGATTGCTGACTACTCGCGCTTCGGCAGGCATTCGGGACAGGTGTTCGTGGGTACCGCACTGGGCTACTTCATCGGCAACCTGTGGATGATGAGCCTGGGGGTGGCCTACATCCTGGCCTTCGCCACCGATGGCGAAGCCAGCACCCTGCTGCTGGCGCTGGCCGGCGCAGGCTTTGGCATCCCGCTGTTGCTGGTGCTGCTCGACGAGTCGGAAAAGGCCTTTGCCGACATCCACTCGGCGGCGGTGTCCAGCAGCCTGCTGTCAGGCGTGAAGGTCGAGCACCTGGCACTGGTGATCGGCGTGGTGTGCACCCTGATCGCCTGCTTCGCGCCGCTGGGCCAGTACGAGAACTTCCTGCTGCTGATCGGCTCGGTGTTCGCGCCGCTGTTCGGTGTGGTGCTGAGCGACCACTACGTGCTGCGCCGGCGTCGCCTGCCGGGTGTGGTCGACGGCCTGCACTACGGGGCGCTGGTGGCGTGGGCCTGTGGCGTGGCGACCTACCATGTGCTGGCGCATTACGCCGCAGACGTTGGCGCCACCCTGCCAGCCTTGCTGCTGGCAGGGGCGCTGCATCTGTTGCTGGGCTTCAACCGCGGCCGGGAAACAGCTCGGGCCTGATCACGCCGTTCAGGCGCGGGTAGGGAATCTTGAGCTCGATGTGGCCCATGGAGTACGGGGCGATGGCATACACCTCGTACTTCACCACCACCGCGCCGTAGGTCAGGGCGACGTGCGGTGACTTCTGGAACGGCCAGTTCTTCACGAACTCGGCGTCCTTGTCCATGCCGGTGCTGATCAGCCAGCCCTTGTGGGCCTCTTCGACGGTCTTCCAGAAGGTTGCCTCCTGGCCCGGCACCAGCATGTCCTGCAGGGTCAGCACCTTGTCCTGCTGGCGCGAATAGTTGATGAAGCCGCGCCCCGGCATGCCGTGCGCGCCGCCGGTGTCCAGGTAGCTGGACAACTCGATGATCACCAAGCCGTCATGCTGCTCGCGTACCTTGGCCTGCAGGTAGCTGCTGTTGCGGCTCTGGGCCGATTGCAGGTAGCTGTCCTCGTAGGACTTGAGCGAGGCCGGCAACGGTGCGCCCTCGCCATCGCTGGTGAGCTTGAGCAGGCTGCGCTCGACGATCGCATCGAGCTTGGGGTTGGTGGGGAAGTGCACCGTGTCGATGTTCACCAGCGGGCAGTCGGCTGCGGTGCAGCCCGGCTTGATGTGCTCCCACCTGTCGCGCTTGACCTCGAGCGGCACGCGCATGTTGGGCTGGAACAGGCTCTGGCAGGCGCCCAGGGTCAAGGCCAGGGCGGTCACGCAGGCTAATTTCGCAAGTGACATGATGATCCTTGTAGTGCAACGGTAATCGGGCTTGGACCGTCGGCAATGCCGTCGGTTCGCCACTAAGCTGACAAGAAAGGCTGCGCCTATCCTCGCAGCCCGCACGATTGTTTTAAAGGGGTGAAACCGCGCAGTGTGCAGGTTAGGATGGCGCGACGTGGTAATGGGGTAACGAGGTATCCATGACAGACAAGCCAAAGGCCATGCCGACCGACGTACAGATCGTGCGGCGCGAAAACTGCTTCAAGGGCTTTTACCGGCTCGACCGGCTGCACCTGCGCCACGAGCTGTTTGCCGGCGGCATGGGCCGCGAGATCAGCCGTGAGCTGTTCGTGCGCCACGACGCAGTGTGCGTGCTGCCCTATGATCCGCAGCGTGACGAAGTGGTGCTGATCGAGCAGTTTCGTGTCGGCGCCATGGGCAAGGTCGACAACCCCTGGCTGGTGGAACTGGTCGCCGGTCTGATCGACAAGGACGAACAGCCCGAGGAGGTTGCGCACCGCGAGGCGCAGGAGGAAGCTGGGCTGACATTCAGTGCGCTGTGGCCGATGACCAAGTACTTTCCGTCGCCCGGCGGCAGCGATGAATTCGTGCACCTGTACCTGGGGCGTTGCCACAGCGACGGCGCGGGCGGCCTGCACGGGCTGGAAGAAGAGGGCGAAGACATTCGCGTGAAGGCCTGGGCGTTCGAGGATGCGTTGCAGGCCGTGCGCGATGGGCGCATTGCCAATGCCGCGAGCATCATCGCCCTGCAATGGCTGGCGTTGAACCGTGACGAAGTCAGGGGGCTGTGGTCGTGAATCTGTTGCGCGAGCGCTACCGGGTCGATCTGGTCGGCTTGCAGGCTGCCTGCGAGGCCAACTATGCGCGCCTGATGCGACTGTTGCCCGACATGCGCACCACCCAGAGCTCGCGCCGCATCGGCATGACCCAGGGTGACCAGATGCTCGGCGTGCTGGTGCTCGACGTGGTGCTGGCCTGCCCTTACACCACCACCCTGCGCGTGCGCCAGGAGCACAGCCTGCCGTGGCTGCCGGTGCCGCAGCTGGAGGTGCAGGTGTACCACGACGCGCGCATGGCCGAGGTGGTCAGTGCCGAGCATGCGCGGCGCTTTCGCAGTGTCTACCCATACCCCAATGCGGCCATGCACCAGCCGGACGAAAAGGCCCAGCTCAACCTGTTCCTGGGCGAGTGGCTGAGCCATTGCCTGGCCTGCGGCCACGAACTGGAAGCGGTTCGCTGAAAATGTGACCGGTGTCGTGGGCGCGGGGTTTGCCGTTGCCTGCATTCCCACCATAATCGTGCAGAATCCGCCCAAGGAGACGGCCTTGCCGCACTCGATCATCCCTTCCCGTGACGCCTCGGTGCTGCTGGTGCAGCTCTCCGACAGTCATCTGTTCGCCGAAGCCGAAGGCACGCTGCTGGGCATGAACACCCGCGACAGCCTGCGCCGGGTGGTCGAGCGGGTACTCGACGAACAGCCGGTGGTCGACCTGGTGCTGGCCACCGGCGACCTGTCGCAGGATGGCAGCGTCGAATCCTATCTGCAGTTTCTGGCCCTCAGCGGCAGGATCCCGGCCCCGGCCCGCTGGCTGGCCGGCAATCACGACGAGCCGTTCCCCATGGCCCAGGTGGCACGCGGCAGTTCGCTGCTCGAGCCGGTGGTGGATGCCGGCGCCTGGCGGGTGATCATGCTCAACTCGGCCGTGTGCGGCTCGGTGCCGGGGCTGCTGGCAGACGATCAGCTGCAACTGCTCAGGCAGGCCCTGGAGGCCGCACCGCAGCGCCATTGCCTGATCTGCTTCCATCACCAGCCGGTTTCCATCGATTGCGCCTGGATGGCGCCCATCGGGCTGCGCAACGCCGATGCGCTGTTCGACCTGCTCAAGGGTTATCCACAGGTGCGCGCGCTGCTCTGGGGGCATATCCACCAGGAGTGGGACCAGCTGCGTGACGGTGTGCGTCTGCTCGCCTCGCCGTCCACCTGCATTCAGTTCGAGCCGGGCAGTGAAGACTTCAAGGTGGGCGACCAGGCCCCGGGGTATCGCTGGCTGCGCCTGCATGACGACGGCAGGCTCGAGACCGGGGTCTCGCGCGTGACCGACTTTGCCTTCACCGTCGATTACGGCAGCAGTGGGTACTGAGCGCTGCAAGCTGCAAGTGAACGCGAATATCACCGCCCGGTTGTAACCTGATGTTTGAAAGTTGCCGCTCAAGGCTTCTCGAACAGGCTAAACTGCGCGTCTTTTGTGCTCGTTGCGACGGGCGTTGCATGGGCATCGGGGGCGATCATGTCGGGTTCGATTCTTTATATCCACGGGTTCAACAGTGCGCCCAGTTCGACCAAGGCCAGCCAGCTGAGCAGTGTGATGCAGCAGCTGGGGCTGGCCGGGCAGCTGCGCGTGCCCCTGCTGGACAACCATCCGCGCCAGGCCGTGGCGCAGCTTGAACGTGCCATCGCCGAGCTGGGTTCGCCATTGCTGGTCGGCAGCTCGCTCGGGGGCTACTATGCCACCCACCTGGCCCAGCGCCACGGGCTCAAGGCCCTGCTGATCAACCCGGCCGTCAATCCGCACCAGCTGTTCGACGGCTACCTGGGCCCGCAGCAGAATTTCTACACCGGGGAAACCTGGGAGCTGACACTGGACCACGTGCAGGCCCTGGCCGAGCTGGAAGTGCCCGCACCGAGCGACCCCGAGCGCTTTCAGGTATGGCTGCAGACGGGCGATGAAACCCTGGACTACCGCCGTGCCCAGGCCTTCTATCGGGCCTGTGCGCTACGCATCGAGGCCGGTGGCGACCACAGCTTCCAGGGCTTCGCGCAGCACCTGCCGGCCATGCTGAGCTTTGCCGGCATTGCACCGCAGGTGTACCAGGCATTCGATTTTTCTGTACTTTGACTGATTATTTTCACCTACGACTGACGACGAGAACCCATGGCCAATCCCAGCGCTAGCGCCTATAACGCAGACGCCATCGAAGTCCTCTCCGGCCTTGACCCGGTGCGCAAGCGCCCGGGCATGTACACCGACACCAGCCGGCCCAATCACCTGGCCCAGGAAGTCATCGACAACAGCGTCGACGAAGCGCTGGCCGGCCACGCTCGCACCGTGCAGGTCATCCTGCATGCAGACCATTCGCTGGAAGTGTCCGACGACGGTCGCGGCATGCCCGTGGACATCCACCCCGAAGAGGGCGTGTCGGGCGTCGAGCTGATCCTCACCAAGCTGCACGCCGGCGGCAAGTTTTCCAACAAGAACTACCAGTTCTCCGGCGGCCTGCACGGGGTGGGCATTTCGGTGGTCAACGCCCTGTCCAACCAGGTACGGGTACGGGTCAAGCGCGACGGCAACGAGTACCAGATGACCTTCGCCGACGGCTTCAAGGCCACCGAGCTCGAAGTGATCGGTACCGTCGGCAAGCGCAACACCGGTACCAGCGTGTACTTCGCGCCCGATCCCAAGTATTTCGACTCGCCCAAGTTTTCCATCAGCCGCCTCAAGCATGTGCTCAAGGCCAAGGCTGTACTGTGCCCGGGGCTGCTGGTCAGCTTCGAGGACAAAGGCACCGGCGAGAAGGTCGAGTGGCATTACGAGGACGGCCTGCGCTCGTACCTCGAAGACTCGGTAAGCGAGTTCCTGCGCCTGCCCGACGCGCCGTTCTGCGGCAGCCTGGCGGGCAACAAGGAGGCCGTGGACTGGGCCTTGCTGTGGCTGCCCGAAGGCGGCGACAGCGTGCAGGAAAGCTACGTCAACCTGATCCCCACCGCCCAGGGCGGCACCCACGTCAACGGCCTGCGCCAGGGCCTGCTCGATGCCATGCGCGAGTTCTGCGAGTTCCGCAACCTGCTGCCGCGCGGGGTCAAGCTGGCCCCCGAGGACGTGTGGGAGCGCATCAGCTTCGTGCTCTCGATGAAGATGCAGGAGCCGCAGTTCTCCGGCCAGACCAAGGAGCGCCTGTCGTCTCGCGAGGCCGCCGCATTCGTTTCCGGCGTGGTCAAGGATGCCTTCAGCCTGTGGCTCAATGCCCACCCCGAAGTGGGCATGCAACTGGCGGAACTGGCGATCAACAACGCCGGGCGCCGGCTCAAGGCCAGCAAGAAGGTCGAGCGCAAGCGCGTGACCCAGGGCCCGGCACTGCCGGGCAAGCTGGCCGACTGCGCCGGGCAGGACCCGATGCGCGCCGAGCTGTTCCTGGTCGAGGGTGACTCGGCCGGTGGTTCGGCCAAGCAGGCGCGCGACAAGGAGTTCCAGGCCATCCTGCCGCTGCGCGGCAAGATCCTCAACACCTGGGAAGTCGACGGCGGCGAAGTGCTGGCCAGTCAGGAAGTGCACAACATCGCGGTGGCCATCGGCGTCGACCCCGGTGCCACCGACATGAGCCAGCTGCGCTACGGCAAGATCTGCATCCTGGCCGACGCCGACTCCGACGGCCTGCACATCGCCACCTTGCTCTGCGCCCTGTTCGTGCAGCACTTCCGCCCGCTGGTGGAGGCCGGCCACGTGTACGTGGCGATGCCGCCGCTGTACCGCATCGACCTGGGCAAGGAGATCTACTACGCCCTGGACGAGGCCGAACGCGACGGCATCCTCGACCGCCTGGTGGCCGAGAAGAAGCGCGGCAAGCCGCAGGTCACCCGATTCAAGGGCCTGGGCGAGATGAACCCGCCGCAGCTGCGTGAAACCACCATGGACCCGAACACCCGGCGCCTGGTGCAGTTGACCCTGGAAGACCTCGAAGGCACCCGCGAGATCATGGACATGCTGCTGGCCAAGAAACGTGCGGGCGACCGCAAGAGCTGGCTGGAGTCCAAAGGCAACCTGGCCGAGGTACTGGCTTGATCGCTCGGTGCCTGGCAGCGCTGTTGTCACTGCTGGGCGTGCCGGCGCTGGCCGAAACCTGGCCGGAGCTGGCGATGCAGAGCGAGCATCCGGTAGAGGGCATGCGTGGCGGCAACCTGTCGGGGCTGGCCCTGTGCAACGGTGAGCTCTGGACCGTCTCGGACCGCGACGACGACCTGCTGTACCGCCTGGACACCACCCAGACGGTGTGGCAGGCCGAAGGTATTCGCCTGGAGGTGCCGCCGGTGCCGGACAGCGGCCTGCCCTGGGGCCTGCGCTCGAGCAACTGGGCAATGTCCTACGTGCGCGGCGGCGAGCTGGATTTCGAAGGCATCAGTTGCGATGCCGCAGGCAATCACTACCTGGTCAGCGAAACCCATGTGGCGGTGCTCAAGGTACCAGTCGCAGGCGACCCCAGCTGGCTGAAGATCGACCCGAGCATGGTCCGCCAGGCGCGCGCCAGCGGCATGCTGCTGCACTTCAATGCATTGTTCGAAGGCATCGCCGTGAACCCGGCCGGCGATCGCCTGTGGCTGGCCGCCGAGCGCGAGCGCCGCGGGCTGATTTCGATCAATCGCCAGCAGACCACCTGGCACTGCGGTGATGGCTGCGTGCTGCTCAGCGAGGCCGGCACCGAGATGCAGCCTGCGCAGATGCCCAACGCCCGCGAGAGGCCCCGGGATTTTGCCGACCTGGCGCTGTTCGAAGGCAAGCTGTTCACCCTGGAGCGCAACGCCTACCGTATCTGCCGGCGTGATGCCGACACTGGAAGCGTGGAGCGCTGCTGGTCGTTCGCTGCCGATGCCCTGATCGAATCGCGGCAGTACTCGCAGCCGTTCGGCCTGGCCGAGGCCCTGGTGATCGATGCCAAAGGCGCCTGGATAGGCCTGGACAACAACGGCGGTCGCCGCGCCGATGGTGAAAACCGCCCGATCGTGTGGCGCTTTGCAGCGCCCCATGGCGGCTGGAGCGCCAAACCGTGAGCCAGGCACCGGGCAAGCGTGCCGGCCGGGTGATGCTGGTGCTGGCGTGGGCGGCCGGCCTGTTCCTGGCCACGCGCTTTTTCGGCGACTGGGAACAGCGCCAGGCTAACCCCAACAGCCAGATCAGCTCGCAGCACGGCGATGGCTATGTCGAGGTGCGGCTGCTGGGCAATGGCCAGGGGCATTTTGTGGCCGACGGTCTGATCAACGGCCAGACCGTGCATTTTCTGCTGGATACTGGCGCCACCGACGTGGCGATCCCCGAGAGCCTGGCCCGGCAGTTCAGCCTGGAGCGTGGTGCGCCCGTGACCCTGAGTACCGCCAATGGTCGTACCGAGGGCTATCGCACCCGCCTCGACAGCCTGCAACTGGGCGATATTCTGCTGCGCGACGTACGCGCCCTGGTGGTGCCGGGGCTGGACGGCGAGCAGGTACTGCTGGGCATGAGTGCCCTGAAACAACTCGAATTTACCCAGCGCGGCGGCACCTTGCTGCTGCGCCAGACCTTGAAATGATGAGGCCCGCATGAGCGACTCCCTTGATCTCAGCCTCGATGGCGTAGAGCGCCGGTCACTGGCTGACTTCACCGAACAGGCCTACCTCAACTACTCCATGTACGTGATCATGGACCGTGCGCTGCCGCATATCGGCGACGGTTTGAAGCCGGTGCAGCGACGCATCGTCTACGCCATGAGCGAACTGGGCCTGGACGCCGATTCCAAGCACAAGAAATCGGCGCGTACCGTCGGTGACGTGCTCGGCAAGTTCCACCCGCATGGCGATTCGGCCTGCTATGAAGCCATGGTGCTGATGGCGCAGCCCTTCAGCTATCGCTACACCCTGGTCGACGGCCAGGGCAACTGGGGTGCGCCGGACGATCCCAAATCCTTCGCGGCCATGCGCTACACCGAAGCGCGCCTGTCGCGCTATTCCGAGGTGCTGCTCAGCGAGCTGGGGCAGGGCACTGCGGACTGGGGCCCGAACTTCGACGGTACCCTCGACGAGCCCCTGGTGTTGCCGGCACGTTTGCCGAACATCCTGCTCAATGGCACCACCGGTATCGCCGTGGGCATGGCCACCGACGTGCCGCCGCACAACCTGCGCGAAGTGGCCACCGCCTGCGTGCGCCTGCTCGACGAGCCCAAGGCCACGGTCGAACAGCTGTGCGAGCACATCCAGGGCCCGGACTACCCGACCGAAGCAGAGATCATCACCCCGCGCGCCGACCTGCTGAAAATCTACGAAACCGGCCGTGGCTCGGTGCGCATGCGCGCCGTGTACCACATCGAGGACGGCGACATCGTGGTCACCGCGCTGCCGCACCAGGTGTCGGGCGCCAAGGTGCTGGAACAGATCGCCGCGATGATGCAGGCCAAGCCGTCCAAGGCGCCGCAGGTGGCCGACCTGCGTGACGAATCGGACCACGAGAACCCGTGCCGCATCGTGATCATCCCGGTGCACAGCCGCGTCGACCACGAAGCGCTGATGCAGCACCTGTTCGCCAGTACCGACCTTGAGTCCAGCTACCGGGTCAACATCAACATCATCGGCCTGGACGGCAAGCCGCAGTTGAAGAACCTGCGCACGCTGCTGGTCGAGTGGCTGCAGTTCCGCGTGCAGACCGTGCGCCGTCGCCTGCAGTTCCGCCTGGACAAGGTGGAGCGTCGCCTGCACCTGTTGGACGGCTTGCTGATCGCCTACCTCAACCTGGATGAAGTGATCCACATCATCCGTACCGAGGAGCACCCGCGGGCCAGGTTGATCGAGCGCTTTGCATTGAGCGAGATCCAGGCCGACTACATCCTCGACACGCGCCTGCGCCAGTTGGCCCGTCTGGAAGAGATGAAGCTGCGCAACGAGCAGGACGAACTGCTCAAGGAACAGGCCAGGCTGCTGGCGCTGCTGGGCAGCGAAGCCAAGCTCAAGAAACTGGTGCGCACCGAACTGCTGCAGGACGCCGAAACCTATGGCGACGACCGTCGCTCGCCGATCGTCGAGCGCGCCGAAGCCCGTGCGATGACCGAGCACGACCTGCTGCCCAACGAAAAGGTCACGGTGGTGCTGTCCGAGAAGGGCTGGGTACGTTCGGCCAAGGGCCACGACATCGATGCCACCGGGCTCTCGTACAAGGCCGGCGACGGCTTCAAGACCGCAGCCGCGGGGCGCTCGAACCAGTATGCGGTGTTCATCGACTCCACCGGCCGCAGCTACTCGGTGCCGGCGCATACGCTGCCGTCGGCACGGGGCCAGGGTGAACCGCTGACCGGTCGCCTGACCCCGCCGCCCGGTGCTTCGTTCGAGTGCGTGCTGATGCCCGAGGATGACGGCTTGTACGTGATTGCCTCCGATGCCGGCTACGGCTTCGTGGTCAAGGGCGAAGACCTGCAGGCCAAGAACAAGGCCGGCAAGGCCCTGTTGAGCCTGCCGAACAACGCCAAGGTGATCCTGCCGCGCCCGGTGGGCAACCGCGAGCAGGACTGGCTGGCGGCGGTGACCACCGAAGGGCGCCTGCTGGTGTTCAAGATCAGTGACCTGCCACAGCTGGGCAAGGGCAAGGGCAACAAGATCATCGGCATTCCGGGCGATCGCGTGGCCAGTCGTGAAGAATTTGTCACCGACCTGGCAGTGATTCCCGAAGGTTCGACCCTTGTATTGCAGGCCGGCAAGCGTACCCTGTCGCTCAAGGGCGATGATCTGGAGCACTACAAGGGCGAGCGTGGGCGGCGTGGCAACAAGCTGCCGCGCGGCTTCCAGCGGGTCGATGCGCTGCTGGTGGAAAACGTCGAATAAGCGACCTGGTGGCCGCAAACGGGTATTTTAGTGACCGTTTGCGGCTTAAACACTGGAGTCGCACGGAACTTTCGCGGATGATAGGCCCCTTGTGGTGCCAGCGTAGCTGCGTGCCCGACGTATTCATGAGTATCACTGCGGCAAGCCGTGTGGCGGCCGCCTGGATGGGATGATGACTTTTCTGCGCCTTCCATTTGTTCTACTGCTCAGTGGCGTGCTGGGCTTGGCCGGGTGCAGCATGCACCAGCCGGTAGCGCTGTATCAGCTCGACAGTGGCGAGCCGGGGCAACCTGGCCAGAGCAACGGCATGGCCGTGGTGCTGGGGCCGGTCTCGGTGGCCGACTACCTGCAACGCGAAACCCTGCTGCAACGCCAGCGTGACGGCAGCCTGACGGCAGCGACCGATGGTCGCTGGGCGGGCAGCCTGTCGGCCGACATCGACCAGTTGCTGGTGCGCCAGCTGGCCTGGCGCCTGGACAGCCAGCGTGTGGTGCTGGCACCGGCCAGCACCGGGTTCAACCCGGATGTGCAGGTGCTGCTGTCGATCACGCGCCTGGACTCGGGCGTCGGCCAGCCGGCGATCCTCGATGCCCAGTGGCGCTTGCTTGATCGTCGTGGCCAGGTGCGTGACAACCGCATCGTGCATTTCGAGCAGCCCCATGAAGGCAGCTCGGCGGCGCAGGTACAGGCGCAGGGGCAACTGCTGCAGCGTCTGGCCGAGCAGCTGAGCGTGGCGTTGAAGCCGTTGGCCAATCAGCCGCCGATCGTGCAGGAACAGCCGAAGAAGGCCACGCCGGTACAGCAGGTGCGCAAGGAGCCGGAGAAGCCGAAGATTCCGATGGCGACACCGATTCGTACCGAGATGGAAGTGTTCCGGTTTTAACCGGCCACAAAAAAGCCCGCAGCGATGCGGGCTTTTTTGTGGCCGGTTGAAACCGGCTCCTACGGGGCCTCAGGTCTTGATCTGGCGCTCGTGCATCCGTGCCAGCTGGCGCTCCAGCATCGACGGATACGGCTCCATCAGGCGCTCCACACAGCACGCCCCTTCAGGGCTGGCAATCGGGCGGATGCGGGCACGCTGGCGAATCAGCGCATCATCACTGACCTTGCGCTCCACCAGCAGCAGGTTGCGGCTGTGTTGCGACAACGCCAGGGCATCCTGGGCCTTGTCGGTCAGCAGCAGGTCGATCTGGCTCAGGCCGTGCAGGTCTTCACCCAGCGCCAGGCCCAGCTGCAATTGCAGGGTAATCCCGCTGTCGGCCACTTCCACCTGCAACGCATGCCCCAGGGCACGCAGCAGTTCGCCACAGCAGATGGCGTTGGTCAGGTAGTCCTCGCCGCTTTCCGAGCTGTGGAACAACAGCAGCGTGCTGCCATCGTTGAGTGTGTGCACTTCGCTTTCATACAGCGACGCGGCCTGGTCGAGGCAGTCGCGGTAGCGGTCCAGCAGTTCGGTCAGGCGTGCCCGAGGCAGGCGGCGCAGTTGCTCCTGGGAGCCCAGTTGCACCGCCAGCACCGCACTGGCCTGCGGCTCGCGTGGCGCAGTGGGTACTACAGCCTGCGGCGCGGCATCGCTGTCGTCGCGCAGGTCGGCAAACGCCTCGTCGTCGTCTTCATCATGCGCTACTGGCCTGGGCAGCGCCGGCTTGGGCTCCAGCGCCGGCTCGCGCAGGTTGCGCACCTGCAAGGCCGGCTGCGCTTCGTGTTCCTCGTAGTCGTCTTCTTCCTCGGGCTCTGCTTCAGGCTCCGGCGGTGGCGGGGCAAAGCGCGAATGCAGCTGGCGCGCCAGGTCGCCGATCTCGTCCTGGCGGTCGGTGGCCGGGGTGTAGGCATCCAGGTCGCGCAGCCACACCCGCAGTTGCAGCAGCGGCGTCGAAATGAAGCGCCCCAGGCGCAGGCTCAAGGCCAGGGCCAGGGCCAGCAGGATCGCCGCCAGAATGCCCATGCTCTGCAGGCTGATGGTCAGCGGCTGCTGGAACTGGCTCATGTCCAGGCTGATGCGCAGTTGCCCGGCCGTCACGTCCTGGAAGGTGATCTTGGTCTGATACAGGCCCTCGACCTCGCCCAGCAGGCCGTTTTTCGGGCGCTGGCCGGCTTCGGCGAGGATCCGGTTGTCGACGCTGTAGATGGCGGCATGGGCCACCAGCGGGTTCTTCACCAGGTTGCCGAGCAGCACGTTGAGGCTGAGGATGTCGTTGGACACCAGCAGTTCGGTGGCAGACGTGGCGGTCTGCGTGGTCAGGCTCTGACCCAGGGCGTCGGCCTGCTCGTGCATGGCCTGCTTGAACTGCAGGCCCATGACCCCGGCGTAGATGACCAGCGCCAGCGCTACCAGAAACACGTTGTGGCAGGCGATCCGCAAGGCCAACGGCACACGGCGCTGGCGCAGGGCACGGAAGATCAGCAGGAAGAAATTGTCGGTTTTAACTGGCGTGGGCCGGTTCACAGAGCGCGGCTCTTTATGTCGGAGAAGGTGCTGCGCAGTATAGCGACAGGGCATGGGCCGGCAAAGTATCGACTGCGCCCGATGGTCTGCGAAAGTGGGTAGAATGCGCGTTTTGTCACTGTGTCGGAGCCCGTTTTGCGCGAAATCGTTCTGATTAACATCACCGGCGAGGACCGTCCGGGTCTCACCGCGGCCATTACCGGCGTGCTCGCCCAGGGCGGGGTGAACATCCTCGACATCGGCCAGGCGGTCATCCACGACACGCTGTCGTTCGGCATCCTGGTGGAAATCCCCAGCACCGAGCAGGCCAGCGCCGTGCTCAAGGACATCCTCTTCACCGGGTACAAGCTGGACCAGCAGGTGCGCTTCACCCCGGTTTCCGAGCAGGACTACCAGCAGTGGGTCGACGGCCAGGGCAAGGCCCGCCACATCGTGACCCTGCTGACGCGCAAGGTCACTGCCGAGCAGTTGCAGCGGGTGAGCTCCATCACCGCCCAGTACGGGTTGAACATCGACCATATCGACCGTCTGTCGGGTCGTATCGCGTTGGACACCCCGGCCGACCAGGGCAAGGGCTGCATCGAGTTCTCCGTGCGTGGCGAGCCGGCCGACCCGCAGGCCCTGCGTGCCGAGTTCCTCAGCGTGGCGCAGGAGCTGAACGTCGACATCGCCTTCCAGCAGGACTCGCTGTTCCGCCGCAACCGTCGCCTGGCGGTGTTCGACATGGACTCCACCCTGATCGAGGCCGAGGTCATCGACGAGCTGGCCAAGGCGGCAGGCGTGGGCGAGCAGGTGTCGGAAATCACCGAGCGTGCCATGCGTGGCGAGCTGGATTTTCGTGCCAGCTTCAAGGAGCGCCTGGCGCTGCTCAAGGGCCTGGACGTCAACGTGCTGGACGAGATCGGTGCTTCGCTGCGCCTGACCGAGGGCGCCGAGGTGCTGTTCGCCGAGCTCAAGCGCCTGGGCTACAAGACCGCGATCCTGTCGGGTGGCTTCACCTACTTTGCCAAGCAGCTGCAGGCCAAGCTGGGTATCGACTATGTGTTCGCCAACGAGCTGGAAGTGGTGGACGGCAAGGTGACCGGCGTGGCCGTGGAGCCGATTGTCGACGCGCAGCGCAAGGCTGACCTGTTGACCGAGCTGGCACGCAAGGAAGGCTTGCAGATGGAGCAGACGATTGCCGTGGGCGACGGTGCGAACGACCTGCCGATGCTGGCGATTGCCGGCCTGGGCGTGGCGTTCCGGGCCAAGCCGCTGGTCAAGCAGTCGGCCAAGCAGGCGATTTCGACGCTGGGGCTGGATGGGGTGCTGTACCTGCTGGGCTTCAGGGATCGCGACGGTCGCGACTGAGAAGCGGGGCCGCTGCGCGGCCCATCGCGGGTCAAGCCCGCTCCCACAGGTTTGCCATCGCTCCAGAAGGCCGTGCAGCCCCTGTGGGAGCGGGCTTGACCCGCGATGAGGCCCGACAGCCAGGCACAAAAAAGCCCGCATCGCTGCGGGCTTTTTGTTGGGTCAGGCGTGCTGCGCCGGCAACCCCAGGCATTCGCCCATGTTCACCACCGACCCCGCACCCAGCGATTCGGCCCACTTCACCTGCTCTGGCCCGAACAGCACCACAGCCGTCGAACCCAGCTTGAAGCGGCCCAGCTCGGCGCCTTTTTCCAGGTGGATCGGTGCACGCGCTGCCTCGTCGTAGCGGAAGGTCTTCAGCTCGCGCTTGGGCGGCGTGACCAGCCCGGCCCATACCGTCTCGACCGACGCCACGATCATCGCGCCCACCAGCACCACGGCCATCGGCCCGCGCTCGGTATCGAACAGGCACACCACGCGCTCGTTGCGCGCAAACAGCTCCGGCACGTTTTCGGCGGTGGTCTGGTTGACCGAGAACAGCCGGCCCGGCACGTAGATCATCTCGCGCAGGGTACCGGCCAGCGGCATGTGCACGCGGTGGTAGTCCTTGGGCGACAGGTAGATGGTGGCGAATTCGCCACCCATGAACGGCGCGGCATTGGCCGGGTCGCCGCCCAGCAGCTCAAGGGCGCTGAAGCTGTGGCCCTTGGCCTGGAAGATGCGGCCATGCTCGATCGGGCCCAGCTGGCTGACAGCGCCGTCGGCCGGGCACAGGATCGCCCCCGGAGTCTGGTCCAGCGGGCGGGCATCCGGCTTGAGCGCGCGGGTGAAGAATGCGTTGAAGTGCTCGTAGGCGGTCAGGTCTTCGACCTGGGCCTGGGACATGTCGACCTGGTAGCGCTTGGCGAACCACGCGGTGAAGGCATTCTTGAACCATTTCACGCGGCATTCGGCCACGCAGCCGGCCAGGCGCGACAGCAGGTGGTGGGGCAGCAGGTACTGGCTGATGATGAACAAGCGGGATTTCATTGAATTTCCTTAAACTTCTACAGGCGTGTCGGGGTGGTTGCCCCATTCGCCCCATGAGCCGGCATAGGCCTTGACCCGTGGGTAGCCCAGGTGTTTGGCCACAAGATAGGTGAAGCCGGAGCGGTGGTGGGTCTGGCAGTGGGTGATCACTTCCTTGTCGCGGGTGATGCCCAACTGCTCGAGGATCTGGGGCATGTCCTTGCGGATGCGCAGGTGATCGTTCTGGTCCATGCCGGCCGTCCACTCGAAGTTGACCGCGCCCGGGACGTGTCCGCCCTTGGCGGCCAGCACTTTCTCACCCCGGTATTCCTGCGGGCTGCGCGCATCCCAGACCGCCAGGTCGGCAGCGCCCAGGCGGCTTTGCAGGTATTCGCGGGTGGCGGTGGGGGCTTCGTGCAGGGTCAGGCTGACGCTGCCGGCAGCGGGCGCGGGCACATCGGTCGAGAGCTCGCCGGTCCAGCCCAGCGCGCCACCGTCGAGGTAGTGGTAGCGGGTATGGCCGATCACATCCAGCAACCAGATGAAGCGCCCGGCCCAGCCGCCGCCTTCGTCGTCATACACCACATACACGGCGTCCGGGTTGTGCCCCAGTTCGCCGAACAGCTTTTCCAGGTCGCCTTGGCTCGGCAGCAGCCCGGGCGCCGGTGGCTGGCCCAGCTGGGTGCGCTTGGGGTCGACGAAGCGCGCACCGGGAATGTGCCCGCTGCCATAGCGTTTCGTGCTGGTCAGGTCGACCAGGATCAGCCCCGGCGCATCCAGGCGGGCTTGCAGGTCGGCGGGTTCAATCACCAGGGGCAAGCCGGAAAAGTCAGTCATCCAGAGTCTCCAGATCGGAACAGAGTGGGCGATTGTAGCGCATGGGTCAGGTGCTGCGGTTGCTGAAGGCGGTGAGGGCGCGCTCGATGCACTGGGCGGTCTTGCCGAACGCCTGCACGCTGATCTCCGAGAACGGGCCGCCGCCCTGGTCGGCCAGCACCACCATCACCACCTTGCCGTTGCTCGACAGCGAGCGCAGCAGCAGGTGCTGGCCACGGAACAGCACGCGCAGGGTGCCGGGCAGCAGGGCACCGAACTGGGCATAGTTGTCCGGGGTCAGGCGCAGTTGTGCCGACTGGGTCAGCAGGCGTTGCAGCAGCTTGCTCTGGGCGAGCGGCACCACCAGGCCGCCGGCCTCGGCGGGCAGTCCGGCGATCTGGTGCACGCGCAGGTGGGTCATGCCCTTGTCGGCCATCAGCATCATCACCCGCTGCATGCCGCAGGCCACCAGGGCATCGCGGGCGTAGGTGGTCAGGTGCATGGCGTTGGTGAATGCACTGGGCTCCACCAGCAGGTCGGCGCAGTACTTGCGCCAGGCCCCCAGCGATTCGGTCGAGGGTACGTCGGCAGGCCGCAGGCGGCGGTGCACGTAGTGCGAGCCGGTCGGCCAGATCAGCGATTCGGCGGGGTGGTAGAGGTCGTCGTCGGCGTGCAGGCGCGCACTGTTGGCGGCCTGCTGGTGCACCTGTTGCTGCACGTCGCTCAGCGGCACCTGCAGGTACAGGCTGGTCAGGCGTTGCCAGCGCTGGCTGTGCGGGCAGTCCCAGGCGTGCTGCGCCGCCAGGGCCAGGCCGTTGGCCAGCAGCACGGTGTTGGCCGGCTGGTTGAGCCAGCGGCGCAGGGCCGGGTCGGCGTCCAGCAGCTGTTGCTGGCGCAGCGGGTTGTCGTGCAGGCGGGCGATGTGCATGACCTTGACCAGCAGGCGGCGTTCTTCGCTGAGCACGTGATAGCCCTGGGTGACCCAGTTGGGCAGGCGCCAGTAGTCGGCCAGGGCGCGGCATAGCGCCAGCAGGGGTACACCGAACAGTTCGCGCTCCACGCGCAGGGCCGGCTCGCCGCGGTGCACCACGCGCACTTCCCATTCCTCGATCAGCTTGGGGTGCGCCAGGGCCAGGGTCCACAACGGCGAGAGGAACAGCAGGCTGCCCCAGTGGATCTCCTGCCACAGCCGCGCCAGTTGGCTGGCGAACAGGCCGCTGGCCTGCTGGCTGGCATGCAGGCTGATCATCTGCAGGTGGCGCAGGGCCTTGGGGATCTGCGCCGGCGGCGCGGTGGGCAGGCGCAGCAGCAGTTCTTCGGCGCGCTTGAGGCCAAGCCGGTTGAGGGCGATTTCCAGGCTTTCGGCCGGCTCGGCCATGCTGGCGTGGGTATGCCGGTTGGCTTCGCGCATCACGCTGAGCACCAGCGCGGGGCTGTCCTGCATCAGATCGGCGATGTCACGCAGCGAGCGGCGGCTGTCGCCGATGGCTGCTTTTACCCGCTCGTGACTGTCCAGCGGCACCGGCAGTTGCACGCTGTCGAGCAGTTTGATCCAGGCGTCTAGGGTCTTTGGAATTTGAGTTGGCACGTGAGTTCACTAGGCATGCTGGGAGGTGGCCGAACTGGCTTTTCGCCTTGACTGGCTATAGTCTGGCGCAGAACTGCCGATAAGTAGAAGAAGAGTTTTACGAACTTCCGCCCCCGACCCTGACCACGACAGTAAGTGCTTCCAATCTATGGCTAAAATTATCGGCATCATTGTCGTATTCGCGAGCGTGCTTGGCGGATACGTTCTTTCTCACGGCAAGATCGCGGCCCTGATTCAGCCTTTCGAGGTGCTGATCATCGGCGGTGCCGCCTTTGGTGCGTTCCTGCAGGCCAACCCCGGCTACATGACCATGCACGTGATCAAGAAGTCGCTGAGCATGTTCGGCTCGCGCTTCTCGCACACCTTCTATATAGAAGTGCTGGGCCTGATCTACGAGATCCTCAACAAGAGCCGGCGCGAAGGCATGATGGCGATCGAGGGCGATATCGAAGACGCCGCGGCCAGCCCGATCTTCGCCAAGTACCCGGCGGTACTCAAGGATGAGCGCATGACCGCGTACATCTGCGACTACCTGCGCATCATGTCCACCGGCAACATGGCCCCGCACGAGCTCGAAGGCCTGTTCGACATGGAACTGCTGAGCATGAAGGAAGAGCTCGACCACCCGTCCCATGCCGTGACCGGCATCGCCGACGGCATGCCCGGCTTCGGTATCGTGGCGGCGGTACTGGGTATCGTGGTGACCATGGCTTCGCTGGGCGAGGGCGACCAGAAGTCCATCGGCCTGCACGTGGGTGCGGCGCTGGTGGGTACCTTCTTCGGTATTCTGGCGGCCTACGGCTTCTTCGGCCCGCTGGCCACCTCCCTGGCCCACGACGCCAAGGAAGAGGTCAACGTGTACGAGGCGATCAAGGCCGCACTGGTGGCGTCGGCCTCCGGCATGCCGCCATCGCTGGCGGTGGAGTTCGGTCGCAAGGTGCTGTTCCCCAAGCACCGTCCAAGCTTTGCCGAGCTGGAACAAGCAGTTCGCGGTCGCTGATCCATGGAAAACAATCAGCCGATCATCATCAAGCGCGTAAAGCGCTTCGGCGGCGGCCATCACGGCGGCGCCTGGAAAATCGCGTTCGCCGACTTCGCCACGGCGATGATGGCGTTCTTCCTTGTGCTGTGGCTGCTGTCCACCGCCACGCCCGAGCAGAAGATCGCGATTGCCGGCTACTTCAAGGACCCCATCGGGTTCTCCGAGAGTGGCACCCCGTACATCATCGACCTGGGCGGCTCGCCGGAGCTGGCCCCGGAAAAGACCATCAACCCTGAAGTGCAGTCCGAGCCGACGCCTGACACCAGCATCCAGCTGGACAAGGACGCGGTCGAGAGCATGGCCGAGCAGGTCGAGAAAGACCGCTTGAACCTGGTGCTGCAGGAGCTGCAGAACAAGGTCGAAGAAAACCCGCAACTGCAGAAGTTCAAGGACCAGATCCTGTCCGAGATCACCCAGGACGGCCTGCGCATCCAGATCATGGACGCCGAGAACCGGCCGATGTTCGACCTGGGCAGTGCGCGCCTGCAGCCGTACTTCGAGGACATCCTGCTGGCCATGGCCGACACCATCAAGGCGGTGCCGAACAAGATCAGCATCAGCGGCCACACCGATGCCAAGCCCTACGCCGGCACCGGTGATTACGGCAACTGGGAGCTGTCGGCCAACCGTGCCAACGCGGCGCGTCGGGCGCTGGTGGCCGGTGGCTATCCGGATGCCCAGGTGGCGCGGGTGGTGGGGTATGCATCGTCGTCGCTGTTCGACCGCGAGAACCCGCTCAACCCGGTGAACCGTCGTATCGACATCATCGTGCTGACCAAGAAGGCCCAGCGCACCATCGAGGGCGAACAGACCTCGCCGACGCCGCCGGACGCAGCCCAGCCGGGCGCGGCACCTGCGCCGGGCGCTGCGGCACCGACGCCCGAGCCCGAGCCGATGCAGCCGCGTGAACTGCGCGAGAAGCTGAACATCTTCGAGGATGGCGTGTTGAAGATGGACGAGCCCAACAAGCCGCAGTGAGCCGGCAGCCGACAACGCCCGCATGGAGTGATCCGTGCGGGCGTTGTGCTGTGTGGGGTTCGGCATTTCAGTAGCCGCGACCGATGCTGGCCTTGAGCTCGGCCTGGAAGTGCTGGGCATTGCAGCGATTGTCGCCGGGTGCGGCCTGCGTGGGCAGGTTGAGGGCGCGGCCAAGGGTGTGTTCCAGGCGGTACGCGCTGACGAACAGGTCCAGGTCGGCGGCTTGCGCCATGGCCGGCAGTTCGCCCAGGTAGGTGGGGCTGGCCGGCTCGCCCAGCTGGAACGTGGCGACCCGGCGGTCGGCCAGCGCTGCGGCGCCCAGGGCGAAGGGCACCCACCAGGCGCCGCAGGTGTTGCCCGACACCAGTACGATCAGGTGGGTGCAGCCGTGCAGGCTGCGGCTGATGAGGGTGGTGAGGGTGCAGGCATCGTCGGCCTGGGGGTCGATGGCCTCCAGGCAGGTGGCGAGGCCCTCGAGGCGCAGGTGCTCGCCGATGGCCATGGCGGCGGCCAGGTCGTTGCGGCAGTAGAGGAGTGAGACTGGCATCCGGAGGTCCGTGGTGGGCGCAAATCTGGTGCGGGATACCTTTGATGATTACGACGCGTGGTGCAAGGCGTGGGATTGAATCAGGAGGTGGACTACATGCCTGGGTGAAAAGGCCTACAAATGTGTTGCAACAACTGACGCCTTCGCCGGCAAGGCCGGCTCCTACAGGTGTCCGCGTAAGGCGAATCTTCGGAATTTCCCTATTCCCTGTAGGCCCCTTCCCAATCATACTTTTGCCGCTTTCCCGCCATTGCGGTGGTCACGGTAGCGCTCTAGTCTGCGTTGCGTCGTTGGTGTTCAACGACCGGTTTTGACAGACCGTTACTGATTTCGGACCACATGTGCATCGCTTTATGGCGGCTGTGCGTGGGGCACTTCGTGTGCGCCGAGTTCCGGTATCCTCGGTCTGTCAACCCGCGTACAGCTGCCACCTATTTGTTTGACAGCAAAGCGTGGTAGCTCCACTGATACTGGAGTTGGTCATGTTGAAAATCGTCCCCGATCCACCCCAATACGCCCATCTGCCCCTCGAAGACATCCTCTCGTGCACTGATCGCGAGCGCTGCGCGCTCGTTCGCCGGCAAGGCCGGCTCCTACAAAGGCTCGCAGTACCTGTAGGAGCCGGCCTTGCCGGCGAAGACGCCCGTAGAGCCAATTAAGAAAGTCGTCGGGAGATAACAGATGGAAAACAGCTCAGTCTTCAAGACACTAGGCGTCGGCACTTTCGGCGAAGGCGAGGGCGGCCCCACCGCCGAGCGCCTGTTTCGCGTGCAAGCCGGCCACAACGCCGACTTCGCGCTGGAACAATCGGCCCTGCTGCTCAGTTGCGCCTACAAGCTCACCTTGCAAGCCGGCATCGAGCCGGATGGCACGCTTGTCTGGGCGGCACATTACCTGAGCGGCATGTCCAAGGCCCTGGTCGAGGATGTGGCGCACGCGATGTTCATCGAACAAACGCCTGCGCCATGACCGTCAGTAGCTGTCCTGCGGCAGGCTGGCAATGATCGAGCGATAGCTGTTCATGCGCTGCTGCTGCACGCGCCCGTCTTCCAGCGCCTTGAGCAGCGCACAGCCCGGCTCGCGGTCGTGCTTGCAGTCGCGGAAGCGGCAGGTGCCGATCAGGTCGTTGAACTCGATGAAGCCGGCCTCCACGTCCGCCCGGCTCACGTGCCCCAGGCCGAACTCGCGAATGCCCGGCGAGTCGATCAGCTCACCGCCACCCGGGAAGTGGTACAGCCGCGCGGTGGTGGTGGTGTGCTGGCCCTGGCCCGACCACTCCGACAGCTCGCCTACGCGGGTGTCGACATCGGGCAGCAGGCTGTTGACCAGCGACGACTTGCCCACCCCGGACTGGCCGACGAACACGCTGATGTGCCCATCGAGCATGGTCTGCAACTGCTGCATGCCGTCGCCATGGTGCGCCGACACTTCCAGCAGCGGGTAACCCAGCTGACGGTACACCGCCAGCAGCGCATTCAGCGCCGGGGCGTTCTGCTCGTCGATCAGGTCGGCCTTGTTCAGCAGCAGCAGCGGGCGGATACCGGCATGCTCGGCGGCCACCAGGTAACGGTCGATCAGGTTGGCATGCGGCTCGGGGGCCGGGGCGAACACGATCACGATCAGGTCGACGTTGGCCGCCACCGGCTTGAGCTGGCCACGGCTGTCGGGGCGGCACAACTCGGTGCTGCGCGGCATCTGCGCCACGATCACGCCGATACCCTGGTTGCCAGCGCGCCATACCACCTTGTCACCAGTGACCAGCGCCGGCAGGTTGGCGCGCAGGTGGCAACGGAACACCTGGCCGGCCACGTCGCCGTCCTGTGCTTCGACTTCTACCTGCACGCCGAAGTGTGCAATCACCAGGCCCAGTTGTTCAGGCCCCAGGTCGCCGCCTTCGAGGGTGTCCAGCGTGTGCTGTTCGCGTTTGGCAGCGCGGGCGGCGCGCTCACCCTGGATTTTTTCGATGCGCCAGTTCTGGCGGCGATTGAGCTGGCGTTTGGCCATGTAGGTCTCGTTTCGTCAAGCAAAGCATGTGAGGGTGCAACGGCGTCGAGTCTAGCACGCTCCACTAGGCTAAACTGCGCGCCTACCGAGGAGCAGAATCATGCAGAACCCACAGAACCTGATCTGGATCGATCTGGAAATGACCGGCCTGGATCCGGACAGCGACGTCATCATCGAGATGGCCACCATCGTCACCGACAGTGACCTGAACACCCTGGCCGAAGGTCCGGTGATCGCCATCCACCACAGTGACGAGGTGCTGGCGCGCATGGACGAGTGGAACACCCGTACCCACGGCAACTCCGGCCTGACCCAGCGCGTGCGCGAGAGCAAGGTGAGCATGGCCGAGGCCGAGGCCGAGACGATCCGCTTCCTGGAGCAGTGGGTGCCCAAGGGCAAGTCGCCGATCTGCGGCAACAGCATCTGCCAGGACCGTCGCTTCCTGTACCGCCACATGCGCGAGCTGGAAAATTTCTTCCACTACCGCAACCTGGACGTGTCCACCCTCAAGGAGCTGGCCGCACGCTGGGCTCCCGAGGTGCGCGACAGCTTCAAGAAGGGTGGCACGCACCTGGCGCTGGACGATATTCGCGAATCCATCGCCGAGCTGCGCCACTACCGCGAGCACTTCATCAAGTTCTGACCCGCACTGCGCCAACAATCGTTGGCGCGCCCCCTTTTGGTGCCTGGGGCAACTGGGTAGACTGCGCGCCTCTTTGCACGGACCTGCGCCATCATGCTGTTGATGCTCTATTTGATCGCCATTACCGCCGAAGCCATGACCGGGGCGCTGTCGGCCGGGCGGCGCGGCATGGACTGGTTCGGCGTGGTGCTGATCGCCTGCGTCACGGCCCTGGGCGGAGGCTCGGTGCGCGACGTGCTGCTGGGCCACTACCCGCTGACCTGGGTGAAGCACCCGGAGTACCTGGTGCTGACCAGCGTGGCGGCCTTGATCACCATTTTCATCGCGCCGCTGATGCGCCACCTGCGTTCGCTGTTTCTGGTGCTCGATGCGCTGGGGCTGGTGGCGTTCACCCTGATTGGCTGCATGACGGCGCTGGAAATGGGCCAGGGCATGCTGGTGGCGTCGATCAGCGGGGTGATCACCGGCGTGTTTGGCGGCATCCTGCGGGATATCTTCTGCAACGACATTCCGCTGATCTTCCGGCGTGAGCTGTATGCCAGCGTGTCGTTTCTGGCGGCGTGGTTCTACCTGGGGTGCGTGTACTTCAAGGTGCCGGGGGAGCAGGCGATTCTGCTGACGCTGTTTGGCGGGTTGCTGCTCAGGCTGCTGGCGATACGGTTTCGCTGGGAAATGCCCAAGTTCCAGTACAACGACGAGCATTGAGGGCTTCTTCGCGGGTCAAGCCCGCTCCCACAGGATCACCACTGTTCTTGAAACCGGTGCTGTCCCTGTGGGAGCGGGCTTGACCCGCGATGGTCGCGCTGCAGACCTAAAGGCGTGCCTGATGCTGACGCAGCGCCCACTCCACATGCTCCCTCACCAGCTCCGACGGATACTCCCGCCGCGCCTGGAGCGCCTCCAGCACCGGTATGGTCGAGGGCGCATTGCCCAGCCCCACCGCCAGGTTGCGCAACCAGCGCTCATACCCCGCCCGGCGCAGCGGCGAGCCTTCGGTGCTGGCCAGAAACGTCTCTTCATCCCACATGAACAGCTCCGCCAGCCCGGCATTGTCCAGCCCGTGCCGCGGCTTGAAATCCGCTTCGCCGGTGGGCCGGGCAAAGCGGTTCCACGGGCACACGATCTGGCAATCGTCACAGCCGAACACCCGGTTGCCGATCAGCGGCCGCAGCTCTTCGGGGATCGCGCTCTTCAGTTCGATGGTCAGGTACGAAATGCAGCGCCGCGCATCCAGCACATACGGCCCCACGAAGGCCTGGGTGGGGCAGATGTCCAGGCATGCACTGCACCGCCCGCAATGCTCGGTGGCCTGCGCCTCGTCCACCGGTAGCGGCAGGTCGACGAACAGCTCGCTGAGGAAGAAGTAGCTGCCCGCCTTGCGGTTGAGCAACAAGGTGTTCTTGCCGATCCAGCCCAGCCCGGCCTGTTCGGCGATGGCCTTTTCCAGCACCGGCGCGCTGTCGACGAAGGCGCGGAAGCCGAACGGCCCGATGTCTTTCTGGATGCGCTCGGCCAGGTGCTGTACGCGCTTGCGGACCAGCTTGTGGTAGTCGCGCCCCAGCGCATAGCGCGAAATGTAGGCCTTTTCGGGCTGGGCGAGCATCTGCGCCATCTGCGTGTCGCCCGGCAGGTAGTCCATGCGCAGCGACACCACGCGCAAGGTGCCCGGCACCAGCTCGTCGGGGTGCGAGCGTTTGCTGCCATGGGCGCCCATGTACTCCATCTCGCCGTGATAGCCCTCGGCCAACCAGCGTTCCAGGTGTTTTTCGTGTTCGCCCAGCTCCACACCGGCAATGCCGACGTGCGCAAAGCCCAGTTCACGGCCCCAATCCTTGATCGATTGGGCGAGGGCGGGTAGATCGAGGGGGGAAGCAGACATGCGAAATAGGGCAACGATGACTCAGGTGCGTATAATTCTGCCAGACATCGGAGCCGAACGACGCATGCCTCAGACCAAACACCCTGCAAATCAGCCATTGGTGCTCACCAGCGTCACCCTGGCGAGCCTCGCGCCGCGCTCGAATGCCGCACACAAGGGCGACTTCGGCCATGTGCTGGTGGTCGGTGGCGACCGTGGCACGGGCGGTGCGGTGCTGCTCAGTGCCGAGGCGGCGCTGCGCTGCGGCGCCGGCCTGGTGTCACTGGCCACCCGCAGCGAGCAACTGCCCGCCGCGCTGGCCCGCCTGCCCGAGGTGATGAGCCTGGGCGTGCATTCGGCCAACCAGTTGATGGCGCCGATTGAACGCGCCACCGTACTGGTGGTCGGACCCGGACTGGGGCAGGCCGCCTGGGGGCGCAGCCTGCTCTCGGCGGTGGTGCCGGCCAGGCACGCCCAGGTGTGGGATGCCGATGCGCTGAACCTGCTGGCGCAAGCACCCTTGCCGCTGGCGGCGGGCAGCATCATTACCCCGCATCCGGGGGAGGCGGCGCGCCTGCTGGGGATTTCCACCGAAGCGGTGCAGGCCGATCGCTCCTGGGCGGCGCTCAAGCTGGCGCGCAAGTACGCGGCGGTGTGTGTGCTTAAAGGCGCCGGCACGCTGGTGGCCGACCCGGCCGGGCAATTGGCACTGTGCCAGCGCGGTCACCCGGCCATGGCCGGTGCCGGCCTGGGCGATGTGCTCAGCGGCGTGCTGGGTGCGCTGCTGGCCCAGGGCATGCCGGCCTGGGACGCCGCCTGCCTGGGGGTGTGGCTGCACGCCTGTGCCGGCGAGCGCCTGGGCGTACAAGGTCGCGGGCTGGCGGCCAGCGACCTGATACCGGTCATTCGTCAAGTTCTGGAGGAGCATTCAGCGTGTCAGGTGTAACCCTGTTTATGGCCGACGAAGCGGCCATGTGTGAGTTCGGTGCCCGTATCGCCCAGGTGACCAAGGGTCACGGCGTGATTTTCCTCGAGGGTGACCTGGGGGCCGGCAAGACCACCCTGTCACGGGGCATCATCCGTGGTCTGGGACACATCGGCGCGGTGAAAAGTCCTACCTTCACCGTGGTTGAGCCCTACGAGATTGGCGACATTCGTGCCTTCCATTTCGACCTGTATCGTCTGGTCGATCCGGAGGAGCTGGAGTTCATGGGCATTCGCGACTACTTCGAAGACGACGCCCTGTGCCTGTTCGAGTGGCCCCAGAAGGGGGCGGGCATTTTGCCAAAGCCCGACCTGACCATTACCATAAGCCCCCAGGCGGACGGGCGTTCGCTGAACCTGTTGCCGCAGGGCTCTCGCGGTGAAGCCTGGTGTGCCGCTCTGGCCTTGGAAATCAATTAGAAAATGGGGATAGGTATGCGCTTTCGCGCACTGTTTGGCGTTGTAGGACTGCTGCTGGCGGCAGTAACCGTCGATGCCTTCGCGATCACGCAAGTCAAGAGTGTCCGTTTATGGCGTGCGCCGGACAACACACGCCTGGTGTTCGACCTGTCTGGCCCGGTGCAGCACAGTGTGTTCACCCTGACGGCCCCGGATCGCCTGGTGATCGACATCAATGGCGCAACCCTGGGTGCGCCTTTGAACGTGTCCACCTCCAATACCCCGATCACCAGCGTGCGCTCGGCGCAGCGCACCCCTACCGACCTTCGCGTGGTCATCGACCTGAAAAAGTCGGTGACGCCCAAGAGCTTCACCCTGGCGCCCAACGCCCAGTACGGCAACCGTCTGGTGGTCGACCTGTTCGATCAGGAATCCGACGCCACGCCACCCACCCCGACCCCGTCGGTGGCCACCACGCCGGCCGTGCCGGTGACCCCGACGCAGCCGGCGATCAAGTTGACCCCGGTGCCCAGCGGCAAGCGTGACATCGTGATCGCCATCGACGCCGGTCACGGCGGCGAAGACCCGGGTGCGTCCGGCTCGCGCGGCCAGCATGAGAAAGACATCGTGCTGGCCATCGCCAAGGAACTGCAGCGCCAGATCAACAGCGAGAAGGGCTTTCGCGCCGAGCTGACGCGTACCGGCGACTACTTCATCCCGCTGCGCAAGCGTACCGAGATTGCGCGCAAGAAGGGCGCCGACCTGTTCATCTCGATCCACGCCGACGCCGCGCCGTCCAAGGCGGCCTTCGGTGCCTCGGTGTTCGCCCTGTCCGACCGTGGCGCCACGTCCGAGACGGCGCGCTGGCTGGCCGACAGCGAAAACCGCTCCGACCTGATCGGTGGTGCCGGCAACGTCAGCCTCGACGACAAGGACCGCATGCTTGCGGGCGTGCTGCTCGACCTGTCGATGACCGCCTCGCTCAGCTCCAGCCTCAACGTGGGGCAGAAGGTGCTGGGCAATATCGGCCGGGTCACCCCGCTGCACAAGCGCCGCGTGGAACAGGCCGGGTTCATGGTGCTCAAGTCGCCGGACATCCCGTCGATCCTGGTGGAAACCGGGTTCATCTCCAACGCCAACGAAGCCTCCAAGTTGGCCACTGCTAGCCATCAGCAGGCCCTGGCACGCTCGATCCACAGTGGCGTGCGCCAGTTCTTCCAGCAAAACCCGCCGCCGGGCACCTACATCGCCTTCCTGCGTGACAGCGGCAAGATCGCCCAGGGCCCGCGCGAGCACACCGTGCGTCCGGGCGAGACCCTGGCCATGATCGCCGTGCGCTACCAGGTCAGCGTGGCCAGCCTGCGCAGCACCAACGGTCTGAAAACCGATGAGCTGAAGGTTGGCCAGAACCTCGACGTACCGGCCACCACGCTGGCTGGCCAGCCATGAGCAGCGGCGCTCGCATCGAGCTGCTCAGCCCGCGGCTTGCCAACCAGAACGCCGCAGGCGAGGTGGTCGAACGCCCGGCCTCGGTGATCAAGGAGCTGCTGGAAAACAGCCTCGACTCCGGTGCCCGGCGCATCGACGTCGAGGTGGAGCAGGGCGGGGTCAAGCTGCTGCGGGTGCGCGATGATGGCAGCGGTATCGCTGCCGATGACCTGCCGTTGTCCCTGGCGCGGCACGCCACCAGCAAGATCCGCGACCTGGAAGACCTCGAGCGGGTAATGAGCCTGGGCTTTCGCGGCGAGGCACTGGCGTCGATCAGCTCGGTCGCGCGCCTGACCCTGACCTCGCGCACCCGCGACGCCGACCAGGCCTGGCAGGTTGAAACCGAAGGCCGCGACATGTCCCCGCGGGTGCAGCCGGCAGCGCATCCGGTGGGTACCTCGGTCGAGGTCCGCGACCTGTTCTTCAATACCCCGGCCCGGCGCAAGTTCCTCAAGACCGAAAAAACCGAATTCGACCATCTGCAGGAAGTCATTCGGCGCCTGGCGCTGGCGCGCTTCGACGTGGCCTTCCATTTGCGCCACAACGGCAAGAGCGTCCTCAGCCTGCATGAAGCCCATGACGACACGGCCCGCGCACGGCGCGTGGCCTCGATCTGCGGCCCGGGCTTTCTGGAGCAGGCGCTGCCGATCGAGGTGGAGCGCAACGGCCTGCATCTGTGGGGCTGGGTCGGCCTGCCGACCTTCTCGCGCAGCCAGGCCGACCTGCAATACTTCTTCGTCAACGGCCGTGCCGTGCGCGACAAGCTGGTCGCCCACGCGGTGCGTCAGGCCTACCGCGACGTGCTGTTCAATGGTCGGCACCCGACCTTCGTGCTGTTTCTGGAGGTCGACCCCACCGGCGTGGACGTGAACGTGCACCCTACCAAGCACGAGGTGCGCTTTCGTGACGGGCGCATGGTGCACGACTTCCTGTACGGCACCCTGCACCGGGCGCTGGCCGATGTGCGCCCGCAGGATCACCAGCCGGGTGCAGCCGCTGCCCCCGAGGTGGAGCGCCCCAGTGGCCTGCAGGCCGGCGAGTTCGGCCCCCAGGGCGAGATGCGCCTGGCCGCCAACCTGCTCGAACAGCCCCCGGCGCAGCCGATGCTGAACACGGCGGGCAGCGCCGCGGGCAGTGGCTCGGGCGCCGGCTACCAGTACCAGTACACCCCACGTCCGGCCCAGGCATTGCCCGCGGCCGAGGCCCAGGGGGTGTATCGCGAATTCTTCGCCCCGCTGCCCGGCAGCGAGCCGGCCAACCTGCCTCAGGGCCAGGGCGATATTCCGCCGCTGGGCTATGCGCTGGCGCAGCTCAAGGGCATCTATATTCTTGCCGAGAACGCCCAGGGCCTGGTGCTGGTGGACATGCATGCGGCCCACGAGCGGATCATGTACGAGCGGCTCAAGGTGGCCATGGCCAGCGAGGGCCTGAGCGGCCAGCCGCTGCTGGTGCCCGAGTCCCTGGCCCTGAGCCAGCGCGAGGCCGATTGCGCCGAAGAACACGCGGCGTGGTTCCAGCGCCTGGGCTTCGAACTGCAGCGCCTGGGCCCGGAAAGCCTGGCGATCCGGCAGATCCCTGCGTTGCTCAAGCAGGCCGAGGCCAATCGCCTGGTGCAGGACGTGCTGGCCGACCTGATGGAATACGGCACCAGCGACCGTATCCAGGCACACCTGAACGAGCTGCTCGGCACCATGGCCTGTCATGGCGCGATTCGCGCCAACCGGCGCCTGGCCCTGCCGGAAATGAACGGCCTGCTGCGCGACATGGAAAACACCGAGCGCAGCGGTCAATGCAACCATGGCCGACCGACCTGGACCCAGATGGGCCTGGACGATCTGGACAAACTGTTCCTGCGCGGTCGCTGATATGGCAGTTCGCAATCCCCCGGCCATCTTCCTGATGGGCCCCACCGCCGCCGGCAAGACCGACCTTGCCATCGAGCTGACCAAGGTGCTGCCGTGCGAGCTGATCAGCGTCGACTCGGCGCTGGTCTACCGCGGCATGGACATCGGCACCGCCAAGCCGTCCAAGGCGCTGCTGGCCGAGCACCCGCACCGGCTGATCGACATCCTCGACCCGGCCCAGAGCTATTCGGCAGCCGATTTTCGCCGCGATGCGCTGCAGGCCATGGCCGAGATCACCGCGCGCGGCAATATCCCGCTGCTTGTGGGCGGCACCATGCTGTATTTCAAGGCGCTGCTCGAAGGCCTGGCCGATATGCCTGCGGCCGATGCGCAGGTGCGTGCCGAGCTTGAAGCCGAGGCTGCACAGCTGGGCTGGCAGGCCTTGCACGCCCAGCTGGCGGCGGTCGACCCCGAATCGGCGGCGCGCATCCACCCCAACGATCCGCAGCGGTTGGTACGGGCGCTGGAGGTGTACCGGGTCAGCGGCATGACGATGACGTCACATCGCGAGCGTCAATCGGCGCAAAGTAGCGTCGCAGGCGCTTCGGGCCAGGAACAATTGCCCTATACTGTCGCCAGCCTGGCAATCGCCCCGCAGGATCGAAAGGTGCTGCACGAGCGAATTGCGCTACGATTTGGGCAAATGCTGGAACAGGGCTTCGTCGACGAGGTCCGATCACTGCGTGCCAGAAGTGACTTGCATGCAGGGCTGCCGTCTATACGGGCAGTCGGTTATCGCCAGGTCTGGGATCACCTTGATGGCAAGTTGAGTGCAGCTGAAATGCAGGAGCGCGGCATCATTGCCACTCGCCAATTGGCGAAGCGGCAGTTTACCTGGTTGCGCAGTTGGGCCGATCTGCACTGGTTGGACAGCCTGGCTTGCGACAATCTGCCACGCACCTTGAAATACCTGGGATCGGTCTCCATATTGGGCTGAGTCCCTGCAATTGCCGTCTACTCTTGGGGGTGGGGCGGCCTGAGCCATCATATTTCTTTGATTTTTTACTATTGATCCTTACAGGAGTGCGGCATATGTCAAAAGGGCATTCGCTACAAGACCCTTACTTGAATACTTTGAGAAAAGAGAAGGTCGGCGTTTCGATCTATCTGGTCAACGGCATCAAGCTGCAGGGCACGATCGAGTCGTTCGACCAGTTCGTGATTCTGCTGAAGAACACCGTCAGCCAGATGGTCTACAAGCACGCGATCTCGACAGTGGTGCCGGTTCGTCCGATTCGTCTGCCAAGCGCAGCCGACGCCGAACAGGGCGACGCTGAGCCAGGTAACGCCTGATAGGAGTCTGCTTTGTTCTTTGAGCGCCACGGTGGTGGTGAACGGGCAATCCTCGTTCACTTGGAAGGTCAGAGCCCTGAGGCGCGCGAAGACCCGCAGGAGTTCCGCGAGCTGGCCCTGTCGGCCGGTGCCGATATTGTCGCGTTCGCCAATGTGGCGCGACACCAGCCTACCGCCAAGTTCCTGATTGGCAGCGGCAAGGTCGAGGAATTTCGCGACCTGGTCAAAGCCGAACAGGCCGATTTGGTCATTTTCAATCACACCCTCACGCCCAGTCAGGAACGTAACCTCGAACGTATCTTCGAGTGTCGCGTGCTTGACCGCACGGGTCTGATTCTCGACATCTTCGCCCAGCGGGCACGTACCCACGAAGGCAAGCTGCAGGTCGAACTGGCCCAGCTCGAGCACATGAGCACGCGTCTGGTGCGCGGTTGGACTCACCTCGAGCGGCAGAAGGGCGGTATTGGTCTGCGCGGGCCGGGTGAAACCCAGCTCGAAACCGACCGGCGCCTGCTGCGCATACGCCTGCGCCAGATCAAGGGTCGCCTGGAGAAGGTGCGCAGCCAGCGCGAGCAGGCACGGCGCGGGCGCAAGCGCGCGGATATCCCCTCGGTGTCGCTGGTGGGGTACACCAACGCCGGCAAGTCCACTTTGTTCAATGCGCTGACCCAGTCCGAGGTGTATGCGGCCGACCAGCTGTTCGCCACCCTCGACCCGACCCTGCGTCGGCTCGAGCTGGATGACGTCGGGCCGGTGGTGCTGGCCGACACCGTGGGCTTCATCCGTCACCTGCCGCACAAGCTGGTCGAGGCATTTCGGGCTACGCTCGAAGAGTCGAGCAACTCCGACCTGCTGCTGCACGTGATCGACGCCCATGAGCCGGAGCGCATGGAGCAGATCGAGCAGGTCATGGCGGTGCTCGGCGAGATCGGTGCCGAAGGCTTGCCGATCCTCGAGGTGTATAACAAACTCGACCTGCTCGAAGGGGTCGAGCCGCAGATCCAGCGCGATGCCGACGGCAAGCCGCAGCGGGTATGGGTATCGGCCCGTGACGGTCGTGGCCTGGAGCTGGTGGGGCAGGCGATTGCAGAACTGCTGGGGGATGACCTGTTCATCGGTACCCTGCGCCTGGAACAGCGTTTCGCGCGGTTGCGCGCGCTGTTCTTCGACCTGGGGGCGGTGCAGAGCGAAGACCATGACGAAGACGGCAACACCCTGCTGGCGGTACGCTTGTCCCGGGTCGAGTTCAATCGCCTGGTAAGCCGCGAGGGGATGAAACCGCTGGAGTTCATCGAGCAACACACTTTGCAATACAAGCCCGACCTCGCGGTCGGGCAGCCGTGACAGGCATTCTGTAGCATTGGACGGCGCGCCGTGGGCGCGTCTTTGCTTTATCAGATGGAGAGCGCTATGGCTTGGAATGAGCCGGGTGGCAACTCGAACAATCAGGATCCTTGGGGTGGGCGCCGTGGTGGCGGCGACAAGAAGGGACCACCGGATCTCGACGAGGCCTTCCGCAAGCTGCAGGATAGCCTGAACGGCATGTTCGGCAGTGGCAAGAAACGGGGCGGCGACAGCGGCTCCGGCAAGGGTGCCGGTTTCGGTCTGCTGGGTATCGGCCTGGCCGTACTGGCGGCCATATGGCTGTACAGCGCCGTGTACGTGGTGGACGAACAGGAGCAGGCCGTGGTGCTGCGCTTCGGCAAATACTACGAAACCGTAGGGCCGGGCCTGAACATCTACTTCCCGCCGATCGATCGCAAGTACATGGAGAACGTCACCCGCGAGCGTGCTTATACCAAGCAGGGCCAGATGCTGACCGAAGACGAGAACATCGTCGAAGTGCCGCTGACCGTGCAGTACAAGATCACCAACCTGCAGGATTTCGTGCTGAACGTCGATCAGCCTGAAGTCAGCCTGCAGCACGCGACCGACAGTGCCCTGCGCCACGTGGTGGGTTCCACCTCGATGGACAAGGTGCTGACCGAAGGTCGTGAGCAGATGGCCGTGGAAATCAAGGAGCGTCTGCAACGCTTCCTCGACACCTACCGCACCGGTATCACCGTGACCCAGGTCAACGTGCAGAGCGCGGCAGCCCCGCGTGAAGTGCAGGAAGCCTTCGACGACGTGATCCGTGCCCGTGAAGACGAGCAGCGTGCGCGCAACCAGGCCGAGTCCTACGCCAACGGCGTGGTGCCGGAAGCCCGTGGTCAGGCGCAGCGCATCATCGAGGATGCCAACGGCTACCGCGATGAAGTGGTCTCGCGTGCCAAGGGTGAGGCCGACCGCTTCACCAAGCTGGTGGCCGAGTACCGCAAGGCTCCAGAGGTGACCCGTCAGCGTCTGTACCTGGACACCATGCAGGAAGTGTATAGCAACACCAGCAAGGTCCTGGTATCCGGCAAGGACGGTCAGAGCAACCTGCTCTACCTGCCGCTGGACAAGATGATCGACAGCCGCCGCAGTGGCAGCACCCCGGTCACCAGCGTCACGCCGTCGGCCAATGACGCCGCCAACCGTGCCGCCGCAGACCTGCAACAGCAACAGCGCGAGACGCGCTCCAGGGAGAGCCGCTGATGAGCAATAAATCCCTGATCGCCGTGATCGTCGCCGTGGTGCTGGCGATCGTCGCCTGGAACAGCTTCTACATCGTGGCCCAGACCGAACGCGCCGTGCTGCTGCAATTCGGCCGTGTGGTACAGGCCGATGTGCAGCCTGGCCTGCATGTGAAGGTTCCCTACGTCAACCAGGTGCGCAAGTTCGACGCGCGGCTGATGACCCTTGACGCACCGACCCAGCGGTTCCTGACCCTGGAGAAGAAAGCGGTGATGGTCGATGCCTACGCCAAGTGGCGCGTGCAGGACGCCGAGCGTTTCTACACCGCGACTTCGGGCCTCAAGCAGATCGCCGACGAACGTCTGTCGCGCCGTCTGGAAAGCGGCCTGCGCGACCAGTTCGGCAAGCGCACCCTGCATGAGGTGGTATCCGGTGAACGTGACGCGCTGATGGCTGACATCACCGCTTCGCTGAACCGCATGGCCAGCAAGGAGCTGGGCATCGAAGTGGTCGACGTTCGCGTCAAGGCCATCGACCTGCCCAAGGAAGTGAACCGCAGCGTGTTCGAACGCATGAGCACCGAGCGTGAGCGTGAAGCTCGCGAGCACCGCGCCAAGGGTAACGAGCTGGCCGAAGGCATCCGTGCCGACGCCGATCGTCAACGCCGCGTGTTGCTGGCCGAAGCCTATCGCGAGTCGGAAGAAACCCGTGGTGATGGTGATGCCCAGGCAGCAGCCATCTACGCCAAGGCCTATGGCCAGGACCAGGAGTTCTACGCGTTCTATCGCAGCCTGAAGGCCTACCGCGAGAGCTTCGCCGACAAGAGCGACGTGCTGGTGCTGGACCCGAGCAGCGAGTTCTTCCGCTTCATGGGCAAGACCAAACCGTAAGCATGCACACCCCGCCCGGCGGCTAAAACGTCGGGCGGGGTGCCTCCCGCGAGAAAACGGGTGTATGATGCGGCAGCCGGGAAATTCCCGGCTTTTTTGCGTCTGCAAGATCGATTGGCCTTTATCGGGCCCGGGCTTGTGGCGCACTTCAGGTTTTACGAGGGTATCGGCACTGCGGTTTCGCTGGAATCAGCGCTGCCCGTCATTGTGTGCCGATAGCTGCTTCACTCAAGGCTCGCCCGCGGGCAGGCCGCCCGGACCATAGGGGAAATGGCGTAATGGCAACGGTAGACCGCTGGCTGCTGCCAGATGGCATCGAAGAAGTACTGCCACCTGAGGCGGCGCGCATCGAGATCGCGCGTCGTCAGGTGTTGGACCTGTTCCAGAGCTGGGGTTACGAGTTTGTCGTGACCCCGCATATCGAGTACCTGGAATCGCTGCTCACCGGTGCCGGCCAGGACCTGGATCTGCGCACCTTCAAGGTCATCGACCCGCAATCCGGGCGGCAGATGGGCTTTCGGGCCGACATCACGCCACAGGTGGCGCGCATCGACGCGCACACCCTGCGCCGTGAAGGGCCGAGCCGCCTGTGCTATGCCGGCAGCGTGCTGCACGCCTTGCCACGTGCCCTGTCGACCTCGCGCAGCCCGATTCAGCTGGGCGCCGAGCTGTACGGCGATGCCAGCCCGGTCAGCGACGTCGAGGTCATCAGCCTGATGCTGGCCATGCTGCAACTGGCCGACGTGCCGGATGTGCACATGGACCTCGGGCATGTCGGTATCTACCGCGGCCTGGCCCGTGCGGCCGGCCTGTCGGGCGCGGTCGAGCAGCAGTTGTTCGACGCCCTGCAGCGCAAGGCCATCGACGAAGTGATCGAGCTGACCGCCACGCTGCCGGCTGACCTGGCCGGCATGCTGCGTTCGCTGACCGAGCTGTGCGGTGGGCGCGAAGTGCTCGAGCAGGCACGTGTGCGCCTGGGCCGTGCCCCGGCCGCGGTGCTGGCGGCGCTGGATGACCTGATGGCGATCGCTGAGCGCCTCGCCACGCGTTACCCCGAGCTGCCGCTGTATTTCGACCTGGGCGAGTTGCGCGGCTACCACTACCACACCGGTGTGGTGTTTGCCGCCTTCGTGCCAGGCGTCGGCCAGTCGATCGCCCAGGGCGGTCGCTATGACGACATCGGAGCGGACTTTGGCCGGGCACGCCCGGCTACCGGTTTCTCCACGGATTTGAAGACCCTGGTCACACTGGGGCGAGCCGAGGTGGTGTTGCCGTCTGGCGGGATCTGGATGCCCGACAGCAGCGATGCAGCACTTTGGCAGTTGGTCTGCCAATTGCGCAGTGAGGGCCAGCGGGTGGTTCAGGCCTTGCCTGGGCAGCCGCTGACCGCCGCCGTCGAGGCGGATTGCGATCGGCAATTGATTCAGCAAAACGGGCTTTGGCAGGTTCTGCCGCTGGCCATTTGAGATTCCACGCCGGCACGAGCCGGCGCCAAGTTTGCGCGAATGAGGACAAGTGTTATGGGTAAGAATGTCGTAGTCCTGGGCACCCAGTGGGGTGATGAGGGCAAAGGCAAGATCGTCGATCTGCTGACCGAACATGCTGCCGCCGTAGTGCGCTACCAGGGTGGCCACAACGCCGGCCACACCCTGGTGATCGACGGTGAGAAGACCGTGCTGCACCTGATCCCCTCGGGCGTGCTGCGCGAAGGCGTGCAGTGCCTGATCGGCAACGGTGTGGTGGTTGCTCCCGACGCCCTGCTGCGCGAGATCACCAAGCTGGAAGAGAAGGGCGTGCCGGTGCGCGAGCGCCTGCGCATCAGCCCGTCCTGCCCGCTGATCCTGTCCTTCCACGTGGCCCTGGACCAGGCCCGCGAAAAGGCCCGTGGCGAGCTGAAGATCGGCACCACCGGTCGCGGCATCGGCCCGGCCTACGAAGACAAGGTTGCGCGTCGTGGCCTGCGTGTGGGCGACCTGCTCAACATGCCACGCTTCGAAGACAAGCTGCGCGAGCTGGTGGACTACCACAACTTCATGCTGGTGGGTTACTACAAAGAGCCGGCCATCGAGTTCGAAAAGACCCTGGCCGAGTGCAAGGAATACGCCGAACTGCTCAAGCCGCTGATGCTGGACGTGACTGCCGAGCTGCACGACCTGCGTCGCGCCGGCAAGGACATCATGTTCGAAGGTGCCCAGGGTTCGCTGCTGGACATCGACCACGGTACCTACCCCTACGTGACCAGCTCCAACACCACCGCCGGTGGCGTTGCGACCGGTTCGGGCGTTGGTCCGATGTTCCTGGACTACATCCTGGGCATCACCAAGGCCTACACCACCCGCGTGGGTTCGGGCCCGTTCCCGACCGAGCTGTTTGACGACGTTGGTGCGCACCTGGCCAAGCAGGGCCACGAATTTGGCGCAACCACCGGCCGTGCCCGTCGTTGCGGCTGGTTCGACGCCGTCATCCTGCGTCGCGCCATCGACGTGAACAGCATCTCGGGCATCTGCCTGACCAAGCTGGACGTGCTCGATGGCCTGGAAACCATCAACATCTGCGTCGGCTACAAGGACGCAGCGGGCAAGGACGTTGCCCCTACCGACGCCGACAGCTACGTGGGCCTGCAGCCTGTGTACGAAGAAGTGCCGGGCTGGAGCGAGTCGACCGTGGGCGCCAAGACCCTGGAAGAACTGCCGGCCAACGCCCGTGCCTACATCAAGCGTGTGGAAGAGCTGATCGGTGCGCCGATCGACATCGTCTCCACCGGCCCGGACCGCAACGAGACCATCGTGCTGCGCCATCCGTTTGCCTGATTCGCTGTAGGCAGTAAAGAACGCCGCTGTCCCTCCGGGTCAGCGGCGTTTTTTTTGGCCAGTTGGTGAAAGGGTCATAAAGGTCAGCCCTGGCTATGAATTTGACCGGTATGCCTGCTGCCCGGCACGGCCTTTGCTGTAAGAATCGTCCTATAAGGTGCCATCACTATAATGGCCCCGCGATACGGAGGGTTCTTTTGTGTCGGCCGTTCTCTCATTGTTACGAAGCCGCCTGTTGCGGCCTGTCTTTGTTGCGTTGGGTATCGCTCTTTTGGTGCAGGTGCTGGTTGCGGTCGCGCTGACGCGGAGCACGGTGACTGCGCTGGAGGCCGATCTGGGTAATCGCCTGGGTGCAGACAGCCAGAAACTGTCGGGTGAACTGGAACAAGCCGGGCGTGAGCTCAGCTCGGGCCTGGACAGCCTTTCGGCCAGTACCCGCCAGCGTTTGTCCGCCGGGCTATCCGCACGCCTTCAGGAGGAGCAGGCGCAACTGCGCGTCACCCTCGAAAAAAGCCTCAAGGAGTCGGCCAATCACATGGCCGAACTGCTGGCATCGGTTGCGCCACGGGCCATCTGGGATGACGACATACCGGCACTGTCGGAGTTTTCCCGGCGCGCCCAGCGCAATGCCAACGTGCTCTTCGTGGTCTACGACGATGCCCAGGGCCAGCACCTGACCCGCTACCTGAACCGGCAGAACCCGATCAACCAGGCCCTGATGGAAAAGGGCCAGGGCGAACGGGCGCTCGACAAGGTGCTGGATGCGGCGCGCAACGACCCGGCGGTGTACATGATCGAAGCCTCGATCAACCCCAACGGCACCGAGATCGGCAAGGTGGTGATGGGCGTCTCCACGGCGTCGGTCGACAACGAGCTCAAGGCGCTGGACGCGCGCTTCTCGGCGCTGATCGCCAGCGGCGACCAGTTGGTCGGCGACAGCCTGGTAGGCGCTGCGGCCGACAGCAACAAGGCCCTGAGCGCCCGCCTGCAGGCGGCCCAGGCCAGTGCCGCGGCGATGCAGGCCAACACCTCGCAGACCGTGCAGCAAGCGGCGGCGACCCTGCGCTGGAACATCGGCCTGGGGCTGGTGGCGGTGGGCTTCGGCGTATTGCTGGTGGTGGCCGTGGTACTCGGCCGGCGCGTGCTGAGCAAGCTGCGCCTGCTGATTGCCGCGCTCAACGACCTGGCGGCCGGCGACGGCGACCTGACCAAGCGCGTACCGATCGACAGCCGAGACGAGATCGGCGACATGGCTGCGGCGGTCAACCAGTTCGTCGACAAGCTGCAGCCCATCGTGCGCGAAGCGGGCGAGGTGGCGCAGCGCACCGGGGTCGAGATCGGCACCATGGCGCAGAACAACGCGGGCGCCGATGCGGCGGCCGCTTCGCAGCGCGATGAAGTGGCCGAGAGCCTGCGTGCCCTGTCGAGCATGGCCGATGAAGCCCAGGCCGAGAGCCAGGCCATGCAGGCAGCGTTGCAGCAGGTGGTGGACATTCGCCAGGCCACCGACGAGAACAGCCGTACCTCGGCCCAGGTGGCCAAGCTGATCGAAGCGTTGGCCGGGCAGGTGGGGGCGGGCTCCAAGGTGATCGAGCGGCTGGCCGAGCAGAGCCAGCAGATCGAGGTGGTGCTGGAGGTGATCCACGGGATTGCCGAGCAGACCAACCTGCTGGCGCTCAATGCCGCCATCGAGGCGGCGCGGGCTGGCGAGACCGGGCGCGGGTTTGCCGTGGTGGCCGACGAAGTGCGGGCGCTGGCGAGCAAGACCCAGAGCTCGACCGGCGATATCCAGGCGCACATCGGTGCCTTGCAGCAGGGCGCGCGGGAGGCGGTGGCAGCCATCAGCCAGGCCGGGCGTCAGGCCAGCGAAGGCTTGACCGTGCTCAAGGACAACGCGCGCCTGCAGCAGTCGGTGCAGGTGTCGGTGGAGCAGGTGCATGCGGCGATCGGCCTGGCCACCCGGGCGGCCGAGCAGCAGGCGCAGGGGGCGCAGGCGGTGCGTGGGCGGGTCGAGACGATTCATGCCCAGGCCGAGCGTGCAGCGCAGGTGGTGATGCAGACCACGGCCAGCAGCAAGGTGCTGGATGACCTGGCGGCGCAGTTGAAGGCCAGCCTGGGGCAGTTCAGGGCCTGAGATAGTGTCGTTTGTATCGCGGGTCAAGCCCGCTCCCACAAGGGCCTCATCGATCCTTGTGGGAGCGGGCTTGACCCGCGATGCCTTTCAGGCGCGGTTCAGGTACATCCGCGTCGTCAGCAGGTACACCGGCAACCCCGACACCACAATCAACAGCGCCGCATAGGGCGCCGCCGCCGCGAATTCGACGTTGGCGGTATGCGCCCACACTTCGGTCGCGAGCGTGGTCATGCCGGTGGGGCTGAGCAGCAGGGTGGCGGTCAGCTCCTTCATCGCATCCAGGAACACCAGCGCAAACGCTGCCGCCAGGGCCGGGAAGATGATCGGCAGGGTCACCTTGCAGAACGCCTTGAACGGCGTCGCGCCCAGGGTGCGCGCCGCCTCTTCCAGCTGTGGTGCGGCCTTGGTCAGCGCGGTACGCACCGGCGCCTGCGCCAGCGGCAAGAACAGCAGCGCATAGGCCAGCAACAGCAGGCCGGTGGTCTGGTACAGCGCCGGCACATAGTGCAGGGCGAAATACACCAGGGTCAGCGCAATCACCAGCCCCGGCAGCGCGTGCAGCAAGTAGGGCAGGCGCTCGGCCCAGATCGCCAGGCGGCCCTTGTAGCGCACCACCAGAAAGCTCACCGGTAACGCCAGCAGCAGGCTCACCCCCGCGCCACCCAGTGCCAGCGACAGCGACGAGAACAGCGCCCGGCTGATGTCGGCCACCGGGAAGGCCGCCGACGATCCCACGCTCAGCCAGTAGCCCAGCATGCCCAGCGGGATGCCGCTGCCCAGCACTGCCAGCAGCAGGCAGCTCAACTGCCCCAGTACGCTCCAGCCACCCAGGCGGATCGGCCTGGCGCGGCGTGCCACGCCCTGGCCGATGCGCACGTGCCGCGCCTTGCCGCGTACCCGCAGCTCGAACCACAGCAGCAACAGGCACATGAACAGCAGCACCGCCGAGAGCATCGCCGCATTGGCGTTGCTGAACTCCAGCTCGAACTGCTGGTAGATCGCGGTGGTGAAGGTCTGCAGGCCCAGGATCGACAGCGCGCCGAATTCCACCAGCATGTGCAAGGCAATCAGCAGGCTGCCGCCCAGGATCGACGGCCACAGCAGCGGCAGGGTGACCCGGCGGAACACACCCCAGCGGTTGTAGCCCAGGGTGCGGGCCGATTCTTCAAGCGAGGTATCGAGGTTGCGCAGGGTCGCGGCCACCGGCAGGAACACCAGTGGATACTTGGACAGCGCCATCACCAGGATCGCCCCGCCCAGCCCCTCGAAGCGCGGGCTCAGCGAGACCCAGGTGAAGCCGCTGACGAACGCCGGCACGGCAAACGGCAGGCACAGGATCACGCCCCACAAGCGCCGCCCGCGCAGGTCGCTGCGCTCCAGCAGCCAGGCCAGGGCCAGGCCGACCACGGCGCAGGCCACGGTCACCCCGGCCATCAGCAGCAGGGTGTTCTTCATCAGGCCCCAGACGAAGGGCCGCCACAGCAGGTACAACGCCTCGCGCCAGCCGGCCTGCCAGGCCTTGAGGCCCACGTACAGCAACGGCAGCAGGCTCAGGCCCACCAGCAGCAGCACCGGCAGCACCACCCAGATCGAGGGGCGCTTGCGGCGCGGAACATAATGCGCCACAGACGGCGCAGGCAGCACGGCTTCCATCAGAGCAGGCCGACCTCGCGCTCAAGTTCCAGGGCTTCCTCGGCATTGCCCAGGTCGGCCGGGGTGATCTTCGGCGGGCGCAGGTCTTCGAACGGCTTCAGGCCCTGGTCCGAGACCATGCCCTTGTGCAGCGGATACTCGGCGGTGGTCTGGGTGATCACGCGCTGGCCTTCTTCGCTGGCCATCCAGGCGAGCAGGGCCTGGGCTTCCTTGGGGTGCTTGCTGGCCTTGACCGCCGCGGCGCTGGAGATGGTCACCAGGCCACCGACGTCGCCGTCGGCCAGGTAGTAGAGTTTGGAGTCCAGCTGGCCGCGCTCTTTCTTGAGGGCGTACCAGTAGTAGTTGTTCACCAGTACGGCAGCCACTTCGCCGTTTTCCACGGCCTTGAGGGCAACCATGTTGTTGGTGTAGGTCTTGCCGAAGGCCTTGAGGCCGGTCAGCCATTCTTCGGCCGCTTCACGCCCGTGCAGCTTGAGGATGGCCACGGCCTGTTCCTGGAACGCGCCGCTGGTGGGCACGAAGCCGACCTTGCCGTCCCACTCGGGGTCGGCGAAGTCCATCACCGATTGGGGCAGGTCTTTTTCGTCGATCACCTTGGGGTTGAAGGCCACCACGCGGGTGCGAGCGGTCACGCCCATCCAGGTGCCGTTGCTGGCCACGTATTCCTTGGGCAGCACTTGCAGGGTCGAATCGTCGATCTTGGCCAGCAGGCCTTTCTCGCCCAGGTTGTTCAGCGGCGGCGATTCTTCGGTATAGATGACGTCGGCCGGGGAGCGTGCGCCTTCTTCCTCGATCTGGCTGGCCAGCTGGTTGCTGCTGCCCTTGCGGATATTGATGTGAATGCCGGTCTTGGCCTCGTAGGCCTTGGCGATGGCTTCGCCGATTTCCTTGTGCTGGCCGTTGTACAGGGTCAGCGTCACAGGGTCGGCGGCCATGGCGGCGGGTGCTGCGAGCACCAGGCTGAACACGGAAACGGCCAGGCCGCGCAAAATCGGGTTGATGCGGATCGTCATGCGGGTGGTTCCTCGCTTGCGGGCTACAAATCTTGAAACAATGATAAACGATATAGTTTCTCAAGTACGCCCGTGAGGAAAAATTCATGAGCTGACTATCGGTTAACTCACTTGATTTGTTGGGCAGGGCGGGGTGGCAACGCAGCGTCCGAATGGGCGGCAGTGGGGTGAGCTCGAATCGCAGGCATAAAAAAACCCGCTTTCGCGGGTTTCTCTAGAATATGGTGCCCAGAAGAAGACTCGAACTTCCACGACCGTAAGGTCACCAGCACCTGAAGCTGGCGTGTCTACCAATTTCACCATCTGGGCAAAGTTGAAGCATTGAAACATGAAACGGTGTAGCGTGTGTTGCGTAAATTCCAGACAGGCAAGCTAATCTGAAACTTGAAAATTGGTGCCCAGAAGAAGACTCGAACTTCCACGACCGTAAGGTCACCAGCACCTGAAGCTGGCGTGTCTACCAATTTCACCATCTGGGCATATCGTTGAGGCTTCATGATGCTTCACATCGCGCCGCTTCTCAACTATAACGACGCTGTCCGTCGTTGTGGTGCGCACTATACGGATGCCCTCGAAGGCTGTAAAGCCCCGTTCAGAAAAAATCTCAAAAATTTCAAGTCGTTGTTCCTTGGGCTGTTTTGGCATCACTCAAGGGCCCTGACGGGGCTGTCAAAGCCTCGGATTTCCGGTTTCAATACGGCTATGCCAAACTAACCCTATATAGACAAGGTGAACCCCTACTAATGGCCGATTGGCAGACCCTCGATCCCGAGGCCGCTCGTGAAGCGGAAAAATACGAAAACCCCATTCCTAGCCGTGAGCTGATCCTCCAGCGCCTTGACGAGCGCGGCTCTCCCGCCGCCCGCGAGCAACTGGTGGAAGAGTTCGGCCTGCAGACCGAGGACCAGATCGAGGCCTTGCGTCGCCGCCTGCGCGCCATGGAGCGCGACGGCCAGCTGATCTACACCCGGCGCGGCACCTATGCCCCGGTAGACAAGCTGGACCTGATCCTGGGTCGCATCTCGGGCCACCGCGACGGTTTCGGCTTTCTCGTCCCCGACGATGGCAGCGACGACCTGTTTCTGAGCCCGGCGCAGATGCGCCTGGTGTTCGATGGCGACCGAGCGCTGGCGCGCGTGTCCGGGCTTGACCGGCGCGGCCGGCGTGAAGGCGTGGTGGTCGAAGTGATCTCCCGTGCCCATGAAAGCATCGTGGGGCGCTACTTCGAGGAAGGCGGGGTGGGCTTCGTGACCCCCGACAACCCCAAGGTCCAGCAGGAAGTGCTGGTGACCCCGGGCCGCAATGCCGGCGCCAAGGTCGGCCAGTTCGTCGAGGTGAAGATCACCCACTGGCCGACCCAGCGCTTCCAGCCGCAGGGCGATATCGTCGAAGTGATCGGCAACTACATGGCGCCGGGCATGGAAATCGACGTGGCGCTGCGCAGCTACGACATTCCCCATGTATGGCCCGAGGCGGTCATCAAGGAAGCGCGCAAGCTCAAGCCTGAAGTCGAAGAGAAGGACAAGGAACACCGCATCGACCTGCGTCACCTGCCGTTCGTCACCATCGACGGCGAAGACGCACGGGACTTCGACGATGCCGTGTACTGCGAAAGCCTGGGCAAGTTGCGCCTGTTCTCCGGTGGCTGGCGCCTGTTCGTGGCGATTGCCGACGTGTCCAGCTACGTGCGCCTGGGCTCTGCCCTGGACAACGAAGCCCAGGTGCGCGGCAACTCGGTGTACTTCCCCGAGCGGGTGATCCCGATGCTGCCCGAGGAACTTTCCAACGGCCTGTGCTCGCTGAACCCGAACGTCGACCGGCTGGCGATGGTCTGTGAAATGACCATCAACAAGTCCGGCCAGATGGTCGATTACCAGTTCTACGAAGCGGTCATCCACTCCCACGCGCGCCTGACCTACAACAAGGTCAGTAGCATGCTCGAACATGCCCGTACCCGTGAAGGCAAGGCGCTGCGCGAGCAGTACAGCCACGTGGTGCCGGACCTCAAGCAGCTGTATGCGCTGTACAAGGTGTTGCTGGCGGCCCGTCACACCCGTGGCGCGATCGACTTCGAAACCCAGGAAACCCGCATCATCTTCGGTGCCGAGCGCAAGATCGCGGAAATTCGCCCGACCGTGCGCAACGATGCGCACAAGTTGATCGAAGAATGCATGCTCGCGGCCAACGTGGCGACGGCCGAGTTCCTCAAGAAGCACGAGATCCCTGCGTTGTACCGCGTGCACGACGGTCCGCCGCCGGAGCGCCTGGAAAAACTGCGCGCCTTCCTCGGCGAGCTGGGGCTTTCGCTGCACAAGGGCAAGGATGGTCCGTCGCCCAAGGACTACCAGGCGCTGCTGTCGCAGATCGCCGGTCGCCCGGACTTCCACCTGATCCAGACCGTGATGCTGCGCTCGCTGAGCCAGGCGGTGTACAGCGCCGACAACAACGGCCACTTCGGCCTGAACTACGAGGCGTACACCCACTTCACCTCGCCGATCCGGCGTTACCCCGACCTGCTGACCCACCGTGCCATCCGCAGCGTGATCCGTTCGCGCCAGGAAACCCCGCACGTCAAGCGGGCCGGCGCGATGAGCATTCCCAAGGCGCGCATCTACCCGTACGACGAGGCGGCCCTGGAGCAGCTGGGCGAGCAGTGCTCGATGAGCGAGCGACGCGCCGACGAAGCCACCCGCGACGTGACCAACTGGCTCAAGTGCGAGTACATGAAGGATCGCGTGGGCGAAAGCTTCCCGGGTGTGATCACCGCGGTGACCGGTTTCGGCCTGTTCATCGAGCTGACCGACATCTACGTCGAAGGCATGGTGCACGTCAGTGCCTTGCCGGGTGACTACTACCACTTCGACCCGGTACACCACCGCCTGGCGGGCGAGCGCACCGGTCGCAGCTTCCGCCTGGGCGACACGGTCGAAGTGCGCGTGATGCGCGTGGACCTCGAACAGCGCAAGATCGATTTCGAGATGGCCGAAAACACCCTGAATGCGCCGATCGGTCGCAAGCAGCGTGGTGCCGAGCCTGCCGCCAAGGGCAAGACGGGCGCTGCCCCGGCCAAGTCCAATGGTGCCGCCAAGCCCTACAGCGCGCCGGCCAAGGCCGCCAAGGTCGAAGCGGCGCCGGCCGAGCCGCCGCGCCGCAGCCGCAAGAACGAAACCTCCGAAGCCTATTTCCCGGCCGATGCCGCAGCCAAGAACGCCGAAGTGCGCAAGAGCCGGGAAATGAAGAAGGCGTTGCTGTCCGATGCCAAGAACGCCGTGGGCAAGCCTGCGGCCAAGGGCTCGAAGACGTCTTCGGAGAAACCGAGCAAGCACCGCAAGGGGCCGCCAAAAGCCGGTTCCGCTTCACGTAAACCCAAGGGCAAGTCATGAGTCAGCTGGAAAAGATCTACGGTGTGCATGCGGTGGAGGCCCTGTTGCGCCACCACCCCAAGCGGGTCAAGCAGATCTGGCTGGCCGACAGCCGCAGCGAACCGCGGGTGCAGGCCCTGCTGGAGCTGGCCGCACAGAACCGAGTGACGGTCGGCCAGGCTGAACGCCGCGAGATGGACGCCTGGGTCGAGGGCGTGCACCAGGGCGTGGTCGCCGAGGTCAGCCCGAGCCAGGTGTGGGGCGAGGCGATGCTCGAAGAGCTGCTGGACCGCACCGAAGGCGCGCCGCTGATTCTGGTGCTGGACGGTGTGACCGACCCGCACAACCTGGGCGCCTGCCTGCGCACCGCCGATGCGGCCGGTGCGCTGGCAGTGGTGGTGCCCAAGGACAAGTCGGCGACCCTGACCCCGGCGGTACGCAAGGTGGCGTGTGGCGCTGCCGAGGTGATCCCGCTGGTGGCCGTGACCAACCTGGCGCGTACCCTGGAGAAGCTCCAGCAGCGCGGCCTGTGGGTGGTGGGCACGGCGGGGGAGGCCGAACAGGAGCTGTATCAGCAGGACCTGACCGGCCCGACCATCCTGATCATGGGCGCCGAGGGCAAGGGCATGCGCCGCCTGACCCGCGAGCACTGCGATTTTCTGGTGAAGCTGCCGATGGCCGGCAGCGTCAGCAGCCTGAACGTGTCGGTGGCCACGGGCGTGTGCCTGTTCGAGGCGGTGCGTCAGCGTCAGGCCAAGCGCAAGGCCTGATAAGGCGTTGCCACTTTCGCGGGTCAAGCCCGCTCCCACAGGGCTTTCGGTGGCCTGTGTGGGGGCGGGCCTGGCCCGCGATGCTTTCAAAGCTGTTCAAATAATCACCAATTGCCTTGCGTGCGCCCCGGCGCTTCTCTACAATTGCGCCCCTTGCCCCGCTGGCAGGCGCGCATGCGCCCACCGCACAAGGCAAGACAAACAGTGTCATTCACTCCTTGTCTGACCACCTTGGTGGCAGACTACAACCCGTAAGGAGCATTCATGCGTCATTACGAAATCATCTTTCTGGTCCACCCTGACCAGAGCGAGCAAGTCGGCGGCATGGTTGAGCGTTACACCAAGCTGATCGAAGAAGACGGCGGCAAGATCCACCGTCTGGAAGACTGGGGCCGTCGTCAACTGGCCTATGCAATCAACAATGTTCACAAGGCTCACTACGTGATGCTGAACGTTGAGTGCACCGGCAAGGCCCTGGCCGAGCTGGAAGACAACTTCCGCTACAACGATGCCGTGATCCGTAACCTGGTCATCCGTCGCGACGAAGCCGTTACCGGCCAGTCCGAGATGCTCAAGGCTGAAGAAAACCGCAGTGAGCGCCGTGAGCGTCGCGACCGTCCTGAGCACGCTGACAACGCCGAAGGCGATGACAGCGACAACAGCGACAACAGCGATAACGCTGACGAGTAATCCACGGACCTTTTGAGGAGCCTATTACATGGCACGTTTCTTCCGTCGTCGTAAATTCTGCCGCTTCACTGCTGAAGAAGTGAAAGAGATCGATTACAAAGATCTCAACACCCTGAAAGCTTATGTATCCGAAACCGGCAAGATCGTTCCAAGCCGTATCACCGGTACCAAAGCTCGTTATCAGCGTCAGCTGGCTACCGCTATCAAGCGCGCCCGCTTCCTGGCCCTGCTGGCCTACACCGACAGCCACGGCCGCTGAGACCGGGTCGTCGACAGGTAGCAAGGGATAAAGTGCATGCGAGCGTTAGCTGATTTCATCATGCGCGGTCGCGTGCAGGCCACTCTGGTAGTGGTCGGTTGTGCGGCATTGCCGCTGTTGTTCTGGTTGAGTGCCGCCGCCGGGAGCCTGGTGTTCCTGCGGCGCGGTTTCAAGGACGCCTCCGGGATCCTCGCCTGGGCATTGCTGCCCGCGCTGGTCTGGTGGTTCTTCGGTGAACCGCGCACCTTGATGGTGTTGCTGGGAACCTTCGGTCTGGCTGCGTTGCTACGCGCCGGACAGTCCTGGAGCCGGGTGCTGTTGTTCAGCATCGCCTGGGGCCTGGTGTATGGCGTCATCCTGGGTTCGGTGTTCCGCGAACCGATCGAAGCGCTGGCGCAGGTGCTTGAAAAAGCCCTGCCGCAGATGCTCGACGGTCTCTACCAGCAGTTGACGGTAGAAGAGCGGGCCCGCCTGGGGAGCGTGATCGCACCGGTGCTTACCGGCCTGATTGCGGCATTGCTGCAGGCAGTCAGTCTGCTGGCCCTGATGTTGGGTCGCTACTGGCAAGCCGCGTTGTACAACCCGGGAGGCTTTGGCAGCGAGTTTCGCGCCATACGGCTCCCGCTGGTACCGGCGCTGTTGCTGCTGGTGTGCATGCTGATAGCGCCGAATTTCGGCAGCGAACTGGCGATGTTGACACCGTTGTGCAGCGTACCGCTGGTGTTCGCCGGGCTGGCCCTGATTCACGGGCTGGTCGCGCAGAAGCGCCTGGCCAGGTTCTGGTTGGTGGGGATGTACGTGACGCTGGTGCTGTTCATGCAGCTGATTTATCCGTTGCTCGTGGTTCTGGCCATTGTCGACAGCCTGATTGATTTTCGCGGTCGTTCTGCATCGAAAGATGCCGGTGACGCGAACGGTGAAGGTTAAAAGTTAAGAGGTTTATACCTAATGGAACTGATCCTGCTGGAAAAAGTCGCCAACCTGGGCAACCTGGGCGACAAGGTAAATGTTAAGGCCGGTTACGGTCGTAACTTCCTGCTGCCATTCGGCAAGGCTACCGCTGCGACCGCTGCCAACCTGGCTGCGTTCGAAGAGCGTCGCGCCGAGCTGGAAAAACTGGCTGCTGACAAGAAAGCTTCGGCTGAAACCCGCGCTGCCCAACTGGCCGAGCTGGAAGTGACCATCACTGCCACCGCCGGTGACGAAGGCAAGCTGTTCGGTTCGATCGGCACCCACGACATCGCTGACGCCCTGACCGCCTCCGGCGTTGAAGTGGCCAAGTCTGAAGTGCGTCTGCCGAACGGCACCATCCGCAACGTTGGCGAATTCGACGTAGCCGTGCACCTGCACAGCGACGTAGAAGCCACCGTTCGCGTGGTTGTCGTCGCAGCCTAAGCTGGACCAATCGACTGGCACCCTGGGTGCCAGCCGGTTAACATCGGGCACGATCCTGCATTGCAGGTCGTGCCCTTTGTCTTTTTCAACACCCTGATTCCCAAGTGGCCATGAACGAGATAACCGCCCCCGAGCAATATGATCTGCAAACCGCTGCCCTGAAGGTGCCGCCGCATTCCATCGAGGCCGAACAGGCCGTACTCGGTGGCCTGATGCTGGACAACAACGCCTGGGAGCGCGTGCTCGATCAAGTCTCCGACGGCGACTTCTACCGGCATGACCATCGCCTGATCTTCCGCGCCATCTACAAGCTCGCCGACCTCAACACCCCGTTCGACGTGGTGACGCTGCACGAGCAGCTCGACAAGGAAGGCCTGAGCTCCCAGGTCGGTGGCCTGGGTTACCTGGGCGAGCTGGCCAAGAACACCCCGTCGGTGGCCAACATCAAGGCCTATGCGCAGATCATTCGCGAGCGCGCCACACTGCGCCAGCTGATCAGCATCAGCAGCGAGATCGCCGACAGCGCGTTCAACCCCCAGGGCCGCAACGCCGCCGAGATCCTCGACGAGGCCGAACGGCAGATCTTCCAGATCGCCGAAGCGCGGCCCAAGACCGGTGGCCCGGTAGGGGTCAACGAACTGCTGACCAAGGCCATCGACCGCATCGACACGCTGTTCAACTCCGACAGCGCCATCACCGGTATTTCCACCGGCTACACCGACCTGGACGAGAAGACCAGCGGCCTGCAACCGGCCGACCTGATCATCGTGGCCGGCCGTCCGTCGATGGGTAAGACCACCTTCGCCATGAACCTGGTGGAGAACGCCGTGTTGCGCAGCGACAAGGCGGTGCTGGTGTACTCCCTGGAGATGCCAGGCGAATCGCTGATCATGCGTATGCTCTCCTCGCTGGGGCGCATCGACCAGACCAAGGTGCGTTCCGGCCAGCTGGACGACGACGACTGGCCGCGCCTGACTTCGGCGGTCAACCTGCTCAATGACCGCAAGCTGTTCATCGACGACACCGCCGGCATCAGCCCGTCGGAAATGCGCGCACGTACCCGGCGCCTGGTGCGTGAGCATGGCGAGATCGCCATGATCATGATCGACTACCTGCAACTGATGCAGATCCCGGGCTCCAGCGGCGACAACCGTACCAACGAGATTTCCGAGATCTCGCGCTCGCTCAAGGCCCTGGCCAAGGAATTCAACTGCCCGGTCATCGCCCTGTCGCAGCTCAACCGCTCCCTCGAGCAGCGCCCCAACAAGCGCCCGGTGAACTCCGACTTGCGTGAATCGGGTGCGATCGAGCAGGACGCCGACGTGATCATGTTCGTGTACCGCGACGAGGTTTACCACCCCGAGACCGAGCACAAGGGCATCGCCGAGATCATCATCGGCAAGCAGCGTAACGGCCCCATCGGCTTCGTGCGCCTGGCGTTCATCGGCAAGTACACGCGCTTCGAGAACCTGGCACCGGGCAGCTACAACTTCGACGACGACGAATAAGGTGCCGATGGCCAATTCCGACTTCTGACGTCGGAATTGGTCAAAATTTGTGCTATATTCCGCGCCCGCGATTTCCCTGATACCAAGAACCGGTCACTGACATGCAAGCAGCCAAACCACTTTTCGACTATCCCAAGTACTGGGCCGAATGCTTCGGGCCAGCGCCATTCCTGCCGATGAGCAGGGAGGAGATGGATCAGCTCGGCTGGGATTCCTGCGACATCATCATCGTGACCGGTGACGCCTACGTCGACCACCCGTCGTTCGGCATGGCCATCATCGGCCGGCTGCTCGAAGCCCAGGGCTTCCGGGTGGGCATCATTGCCCAGCCGAACTGGCAGAGCAAAGACGACTTCATGAAGCTGGGCGAGCCGAACCTGTTCTTCGGTGTCGCGGCCGGCAATATGGACTCGATGATCAACCGCTACACCGCCGACAAGAAGATCCGCTCGGACGACGCCTACACCCCGGGCGGCCTGGCCGGCAAGCGCCCCGACCGTGCCAGCCTGGTCTACAGCCAGCGCTGCAAGGAAGCCTACAAGCACGTGCCGATCGTGCTGGGTGGCATCGAGGCCTCGCTGCGCCGCATCGCGCACTACGACTACTGGCAGGACAAGGTGCGGCACTCGATCCTGATCGACGCCTGCGCCGACATCCTGCTGTACGGCAACGCCGAACGCGCGATCGTCGAAGTCGCCCAGCGCCTGTCCTACGGCCACAAGATCGAAGACATCACCGACATCCGCGGCACCGCCTTCGTGCGCCGCGACACCCCGCAGGGCTGGTACGAAGTGGACTCCACGCGTATCGACCGGCCGGGCAAGGTCGACAAGATCATCAACCCGTACGTGAACACCCAGGACACCCAGGCCTGCGCCATCGAGCAGGAGAAGGGCCCGGTCGAAGACCCGCAGGAAGCCAAGGTGGTGCAGATTCTGGCCAGCCCGCGCATGACCCGCGACAAGACCGTGATTCGCCTGCCGTCCTACGAGAAGGTGCGCAGCGATGCGGTGCTGTACGCCCACGCCAACCGCGTGCTGCACCTGGAAACCAACCCGGGCAACGCCCGTGCGCTGGTGCAGAAGCACGGCGAGGTGGACGTGTGGTTCAACCCGCCGCCCATCCCGATGACCACCGAAGAGATGGACTACGTGTTCGGCATGCCCTATGCGCGCGTCCCGCACCCGGCGTATGGCAAGGAGAAGATCCCGGCCTACGACATGATCCGCTTCTCGGTGAACATCATGCGTGGCTGCTTCGGTGGCTGCACCTTCTGCTCGATCACCGAGCACGAAGGCCGCATCATCCAGAACCGTTCCCACGACTCGATCATTCGCGAGATCGAAGAAATCCGCGACAAGGTGCCGGGCTTTACCGGGGTCATCTCCGACCTGGGCGGGCCGACCGCCAACATGTACCGCATTGCCTGCAAGAGCCCGGAAATCGAATCTGCATGCCGCAAGCCGTCGTGCGTGTTCCCCGGCATCTGCCCCAACCTGAACACCGACCACTCGGCGCTGATCCAGCTGTACCGCAGTGCGCGTGACCTGCCGGGGGTAAAGAAGATCCTGATCGCCTCGGGCCTGCGCTACGACCTGGCAGTCGAGTCGCCGGAGTACGTCAAGGAACTGGTCACCCACCACGTGGGCGGCTACCTCAAGATTGCCCCGGAGCATACCGAGGAAGGCCCGCTGAACCAGATGATGAAGCCTGGTATCGGCAGCTACGATCGCTTCAAGCGCATGTTCGAGAAGTACTCCAAGGAGGCGGGCAAGGAGCAGTACCTGATCCCGTACTTCATCGCGGCGCACCCGGGCACTACCGACGAAGACATGATGAACCTGGCCCTGTGGCTCAAGGGCAATGGCTTTCGCGCCGACCAGGTGCAGGCGTTCTACCCGTCGCCGATGGCCTCGGCCACTGCCATGTACCACTCGGGCAAGAACCCGCTGCGCAAGGTTACCTACAAGAGCGACGCGGTGACCATCGTCAAGAGCGAGGAGCAGCGCCGCCTGCACAAGGCGTTCCTGCGTTACCACGACCCCAAGGGCTGGCCGATGCTGCGCGAGGCCCTGCAGCGCATGGGGCGTGCCGACCTGATCGGGCCGGCCAAGCACCAGTTGATCCCGCTGCACCAGCCGGCGACCGACAGCTATCAGAGTGCGCGGCGCAAGAACTCGACGCCGGCGGGCAGCCACAAGGTGGCCAAGGAAACCAAGATCCTGACCCAGCACACCGGCTTGCCGCCGCGTGCCAGCGACGGTGCCAAGCCGTGGGACAAGCGCGAGCAGGCCAAGGCGGCCGCCTTTGCGCGTAACCAGGAAGCGGCCAAGGCACGCAAGGATGCCGCCAAGGGTGGCAAGGGCAAGGGCAAGAAGACCCGCGAGCCGGTGTTGCCACGCTGATACGCGTCGCGGCCATCGCGGGTCAAGCCCGCTCCCACAGGTACAGTGCAGATCCATAGGCCACTGACTATCCTGTGGGAGCGGGCTTGACCCGCGATGAGGCCCGCAAGGCCACATCCATCCTTCTCCCCATCCCCGCCACACGCTACCCTGCATCACCTGCCGTCACCGAGCACGCCCATGGCTGACCCGCTGGCCTCACCAAGCCCTGCCTCCTACCACGAGATGTTCGCGGCGGATGGCAGCGTGCGCCCGCATTGGCAGCGCCTGCACCAGCACCTGCAACGCAGCGGCCCCACCCAGCTGGCCCAGCGCCAGGCCCAACTGGCGCGTCATCTGCAGGAAAACGGCGTCACCTACAACATCTACGCCGACCCCGACGGCACCGATCGCCCGTGGGAGCTGGACCTGCTGCCGCAGCTGATCCCCGCGCAGGAGTGGCAGGCGCTGGCGGCGGGCATCGCCCAGCGCGCGCACCTGCTCAACGCGGTACTGGCCGACATCTATGGCCCGCAGCGCCTGATCGGCGAAGGCCTGCTGCCGTCCGAGCTGGTGTTCGGCCACAACAATTTTCTCTGGCCGTGCCAGGGCATCACGCCGCCTGGCTCGACCTTCCTGCATGTGTACGCTGCCGACCTTGCCCGCGGCCCCGATGGGCGCTGGTGGGTCACCGCCGACCGCACCCAGGCGCCCTCCGGGGCCGGCTTCGCGCTGGAGAACCGCACGCTGGTCACGCGCACCCTGCCGGACCTGTACCGCGACCTGCACGTGCAGCACCTGGCCGGCTTCTTTCGCAACCTGCAACAGAGCCTGCTGCGCCTGGCACCCAGCGGTCAGGAACCGCCACTGGTGGTGCTGCTGACCCCGGGGCGCTTCAACGAAAGCTATTTCGAGCACCTGTTCCTCGCCCGCCAGCTGGGTTACCCGCTGGTCGAAGGCAGCGACCTGACCGTGCGCGATGCCACGGTTTACCTCAAGACCCTGGGCGGGCTGCGCCGGGTGCACGCGATCATGCGCCGCCTGGACGACGATTTCTGCGACCCGCTGGAACTGCGTACCGACTCGGCCCTCGGCGTGCCCGGCCTGCTCGACGCGGTACGCCAGGGCCGCGTGCTGGTGGCCAATGCGCTGGGCAGCGGGGTGCTCGAATCTCCCGGCCTGCTCGGCTTTCTGCCAGCCATCAACCAGCACCTGTTCGGCGAGGCCCTGAGCCTGCCGTCGATCGCCACCTGGTGGTGCGGCGAGCCGCCTGCGCTGGAGCAGGCCCTGGCCAGGCTGCCGGAGCTGCTGATCAAGCCGGCGTTCCCCTCGCAAAGTTTCGCTGCGCTGTTCGGGCGCGACCTGGACGAGGCGGCGCGCGATGCCTTGGCCGGGCGCATCCGTGCACGCCCGTATGCCTACGTGGCACAGGAACTGGCGCAGTTGTCCCAGGCGCCGGTATGGCAGGGCACGCTGCAGGCGCGGCCGATCGGCATGCGGGTGTATGCGGTGGCCACCGCCGATGGCTACCGGGTGCTGTCCGGCGGCTTGACCCGGGTGGCCGCCCTGGCCGATGCCGAGGTGGTGTCGATGCAGCGCGGCGGGGCCAGCAAGGACACCTGGGTACTCGGCGAGGCGGCCCCGGTCGGCGAACAGTGGCAGGCCAGCCGCGCCCTTGGCGTGGCCGATCTGATCCGCCAGGACCCGTACCTGCCGTCGCGGGTCGTGGAAAACCTGTTCTGGTTCGGCCGCTATTGCGAGCGCTGCGACACCAGCGCGCGCCTGCTGCGCATCCTGCTCAGCCGCTACCTGGATGGCGAACATCCGTCCACCTGGCAGGCGGCGGTGGCCCTGGCCGAAGAGCTTGAGCTGCTGCCCCCCGAGGGCACCCTGGCCGAGCGCCTGCGCGCCGCCTTGCTCGATGCCGACTGGGCGTTCAGCCTGCGCGCCAACCTGCAGCGCCTGCAGTGGACCGCCGCCCAGGTGCGCGGCAAGCTCTCGCGGGAGAACTGGCAGGCGCTGGTGGAGTTGCAGCACGAAGCCCAGGCGCTGGGTGGGCAGACGGTGGACTTCGGCGAGCTGCTGGATTTTCTCAACCGCCTGGTGATGTCGCTGGCGGCGCTGTCCGGCTTTGCCCTGGACGACATGACCCGCGATGAAGGCTGGCGCTTTCTGATGATCGGGCGGCGCATCGAGCGCCTGCAGGGCTTGAGCCTGAGCCTGGCCAGTTTTCTGCGCGGCCCCGGCGCCTTCGACCAGGCAGGCCTGGAATGGCTGCTTGAACTGGGCAACAGCAGCATCACCTACCGCTCGCGCTACCTGGCGGTGGCGCAGTTGATCCCGGTGCTGGACCTGCTCCTGCTCGACCAGCAGAACCCCCATGCGGTGCTGTTCCAGCTCAAGCTGCTGGTGCGCGCCCTGGAGCGCTCCAGCGATGAGTTCGGCAGCCCGCCAGACCCGACCCTGGCCCTGCTGGCCGAGCGCCTGTACCACTTCGACCTGGGCAGCCTGGAGCACGCGCTGTTCGGCAAGGCCAGCGTGCGCGCGGTGCTCGATGGCCTGGCCGAGTTGCTGGGCGAGATCGCCAAGGCCAGCCTGCAGGCCTCCGAGCGACTGGCGCTGCGCCACTTCGTGCATGTCGATGACATCAGCCAGCAGACGGTGTCGGCCTGATGAGCGCGCGCTACCAGGTACTGCACGACACCCATTACCGCTATGACAGCCCGGTGTCCCTGGCCCAGCAACTGGTGCATCTGTGGCCACGGGCCTGTGCCTGGCAGCAGTGCGAAGACCGGCAATTGCAGGTCGACCCGCTGCCGACCCGGCGGCGCGACGAGCTCGACGGCTTCGGCAACCCGCTGACCCGGCTGGCGCTGGAGCGCCAGCATGATCAACTGCGCGTGGTGACGCGGGTGCAGGTGAACGTGCTGTCGCGCGCCGCGCCGGTGCTGGCTGCCTCGCCGCCGTGGGAACAGGTGTGCCAGGCGCTGGCGTATTCGGGGCAGGCGCTGCCTGCGGCCACGCTGGAGGCGTGCCGCTTTCGTTTCGAATCGCCGTATGTGCGGCTGAAGCAGCGTTTCGTCGCGTTTGCCGAGCCGTGTTTCGCCCCGGGCCAGCCGTTGCTGCTGTGCGTGCAGGCCCTGATGCAGCAGATTTTCAGCCAGTTCACCTTCGATGCCAGTGCCACCCAGGTGGCCACCCCGCTGGTGGAGGTGCTGCAGCGTCGCCGCGGCGTGTGCCAGGACTTCGCCCACCTGATGCTCGCGTGCCTGCGCTCGCGCGGGCTGGCGGCGCGCTATGTCAGCGGCTACCTGCTGACGCGCCCGCCGCCCGGGCAGGCCCGGCTGATCGGGGCCGATGCCTCGCACGCGTGGGTGTCGGTGTATTGCCCGGTCAACGGCTGGGTGGATTTCGACCCCACCAACAACCTGCTGCCGACGCTGGAGCACATCACCCTGGCCTGGGGCCGGGATTTTTCCGATGTGTCACCGCTGCGTGGGGTGATTCTGGGCGGGGGCAGCCATGACCCGCAGGTGCAGGTGACGGTGTTGCCGCTGGATGAAGGCCCGGCGTGACGGCCCATCACTCCGGCCGTGCGAATTCGACGTTGCTGCCAGTGGCACCGCAGGCATAGGCAGCCAGCAGGCTGCGCATCAGACTACCAAGGGACATGTCCTGTACTCCTAATTGAGAGGTTGTCTCATCGTCCCTGAATGGCGCATGATGGTCCCGCGGATTTTGTGTATACAATCCATAGCGAAAATTTACTACCAGCGCGCCTAACCTGCCCCTTGACTCATATCAGGCCGGTGGGGGACGCTCTGGGGCAGTATAGAAACGGATAAAAAACCCCTGCCAAGGAGATTCACGATGTTTGCCAAAGCTGTTGCGGTATCCCTGCTGACCCTCGCCAGTGCCCAGGTCTTCGCTGCCGATTGCAAGGTCACGGTCGATTCCACCGACCAGATGTCCTTCAACACCAAGGCCATTGAGATCGACAAGAGCTGCAAGACTTTCACCGTCGAATTGACCCACTCGGGCAACCTGCCGAAGAACGTCATGGGCCACAACCTGGTGATCAGCAAAGAAGCTGACATGCAGCCAATCGCCACCGACGGCCTGAGCGCCGGTATCGACAAGGATTACCTGAAGGAAGGTGATGACCGCGTGATCGCCCACACCAAGGTGATCGGTGCTGGTGAGAAGGACTCGGTGACCTTCGATGTTTCCAAGCTCAAGGCTGACGAGAAGTACGGCTTCTTCTGCTCGTTCCCTGGCCACATCTCGATGATGAAAGGCACTGTTACCCTGAAGTAACGCGGCGTTGCCAATCGCGGGTCAAGCCCGCTCCCACAGGTACAACACTGGTCTTGAAGGCAGTGATGTACCTGTGGGAGCGGGCTTGACCCGCGATGCTTTTACGGGGCGAACGGCATCTCGCGCTTGTGATGCGTCTTCTCGTACGTGCGCTTGATGATCTCGAACGCTTCCTCGCTCACTGCCTCGCCGTGCAGAAACGCATCGATCTGCGCATAGGTCACCCCATGCGATGCCTCGTCCGGCTTGCCCGGCGCCAGGTCTTCCAGGTCGGCGGTCGGCACCTTCTCCACCAGTGACTCCGGCGCGCCAAAGCTGCGTGCGATGTCGCGCACCTGATGTTTCACCAGCCCGCTCAACGGCGCCAGGTCGCAGGCCCCGTCACCGAACTTGGTAAAGAACCCCATCACCGCCTCGGCCGCGTGATCCGTGCCGATCACCAGCCCGCCACGTGCCCCGGCAATGGTGTACTGCGCCACCATGCGCATGCGCGCCTTGGTGTTGCCCACCACGAAATCCACCAGCGCCGGCTTGCCGTCCCTGAGCGCCTCGACCTCGGCCGCCAGCGCCTGCACCGCCGGCGCGATGTTCACCGTATGGCATTCGTCGGGCTGGATGAAATCGATGCACGCCTGGGCGTCATGCTCGTCATGCTGCACCTGGTACGGCAGGCGTACGGCGATGAAGCGGTAATGCACATCGCCCGTCTGTTCGCGCAGCTCGTTGATCGCGCGCTGGGCGAGCAGGGCGCCGGTCAGCGAGTCGACACCACCGCTGATGCCCAGCACCAGGGTCTTGAGCCCGGCGTTCTTCAGGCATTGCTGGATGAAGGCCACGCGCCGGGCCTTCTCGGCCTCGAGCGCGGCCGCGTCGGCGAACGGCGGCTGAACCTTGAGCTGCTGCGCAATCTCTCGCTGGACGGCTTGCATGGGTTACTCCTTGGGCACTTTGAATACGTGGCGCAGGTAGGCGACGAAGTTGGCGTCGCGGCATTGGGTCTTGGCCGCTTCATCGGAAATCTTCGCCACCGGCTGGCCGTTGCAGTCGGTCATTTTAAGTACGATGCTCATCGGCGCCACCCCGGGAATGTCACAGGTGAGGTTGGTGCCGATGCCGAAGCTGACATTGATGCGCCCGCGCAAGGCGCGGAATATCTCCAGGGTCTTGGTCAGGTTCAGCCCGTCCGAGAACACCAGCGTCTTGGTCATCGGGTCGATCCCCAGCTTGCGGTAATGCGCGATGGCCTTCTCTGCCCATTGCACCGGATCGCCGGAGTCATGGCGCAGGCCATCGAAGAGCTTGGCGAAGTACAGGTCGAAGTCGCCGAGGAATGCATCCATGGTGATGCAGTCGGTCAGTGCTATTCCCAACAGCCCGCGGTACTCGCGCACCCAGCAGTCCAGGGCGGCGATCTGGCTGTCGATCAGCCGCGGGCCGAGCTGCTGGTGGGCCATGATCCACTCGTGGGCCATGGTGCCCAGCGGTTTGATATCCAGTTTGCGTGCCAGGTGCACGTTGCTGGTGCCCACGAAGCGCGCCGGGAACTCCGCCGTCAGCACCTTCACCACCTGTTCCTGGACCTTGTAGGAGAAGCGTCGGCGGGTGCCGAAGTCGGCCACCTGCAGTTCGGCCAGCTCCTCGCTGCTGGCATTGGCGCGCAGCCAGTCGAACTTGCGGTACAGCTGGTCGCGTGCATCCACCAGCTTGATCTGTGGATAACGGTGCTGGTTGCGCACCTCGCTGATGATCGCCAGCAGCGGCACCTCGAACAGGATCACGTGCAGCCACGGACCGTGCAGGCGCAATACCAGTTCATCGTGCTCGATGGCCAGGTGCAGGTAGCGCAGGTTGAAGCGAAACAGCCCCAGAAAGCGCAGGAAGTCCGGCTTCATGAAGCTGATCTGCTCCAGGAAGCCCAACTGCTCGGCACTGATGCTCAGCTCGCTGAGGCGCTCGATCTGTGCGCGGATCTGCGCCAGATAGGGGCGCAGGTCTTCGCCGTTTCGGCAGCGGAACTCCCACTCCACATCCACGTTGGGGTAGTTGTGCAGCACCGCCTGCATCATCGTCAGCTTGTAGAAATCGGTATCGAGCAGGCTCTGCACGATGCGGTTGGCGAAGGCACTTTCGCTCATAAAGGACTCCAGGTCGGGCGTGCGCCCATCCGGGGCCGCCAATGCAGTCCATTGTGCCAGTCTTTTTGCCGCTGAGGCCGGCGCCGACGGGGTAATTCGGTAGCAGGCTATGGGTAGCGGCGGTTTTCGCATTGGCCAGCTAGCCTCTTATGGTGCCCGCTGTAGCAGATGCGCACCAAGGATGTGCAGTTCGGTTACGTATCTTGTTACAGGCTGGTTGCACGTAAACACAGGTCGGGGTTGCAATGATGGCACTCAAGGGTTGCGCTTCAAGCGGTTCGTGGGTGGCGCCAGGTGCAGGGCAGGAGGTTGCACGGCCCGTGGAAAAGGCGCGAAAGCGGCGCCTGCCGAACCTGATCGCGAGTTTTTACAGAATAAAAATCCAATGGCACGGCCCTTGCTCATCGCAATTGCTGAACGTTGTAGTGCCAACCAAAAAAACTCAGGAGCACCACCTCATGTCGCAGACGTTTTACAAGAAAGGCTTTCTGGCCCTCGCCGTTGCCACGGCGATGGGCGTGTCTTCGTATGTACAGGCCGACGTCAAGATCGGTGTAGCGGGCCCGATGACCGGTGCCAACGCGGCGTTTGGCGAGCAATACATGAAAGGTGCGCAGGCGGCCACCGACAAGATCAATGCCGCGGGCGGCATCAACGGCGAGAAGATCGTGCTGGTCAAGGGCGACGATGCCTGCGAGCCCAAGCAGGCGGTGGCCGTGGCCAACCGCCTGGTCGACCAGGACAAGGTCATCGGCGTGGTCGGGCACTTCTGCTCGTCCAACACCATCCCGGCGTCGGAGGTGTACGACGAGGCCGGGGTCATCGCCATCACCCCCGGCTCGACCAACCCGCAGGTCACCGAACGTGGCCTGAGCGCCATGTTCCGCATGTGCGGGCGCGACGATCAGCAGGGCATCGTGGCCGGCGACTACATCGTCGATGTGCTCAAGGGCAAGAAGGTTGCCGTGCTGCACGACAAGGACACCTATGGCCAGGGCCTGGCCGACGCCACCAAGGCGCAGTTGACCAAGCGCGGCGTCACCCCGGTGCTGTACGAGGGCCTGACCCGTGGCGAGAAGGACTTCAGCGCCGTGGTCACCAAGAACCGCTCCACCGGTGCCGACGTGGTCTACTTCGGCGGCCTGCACCCCGAAGCCGGCCCGCTGGTACGCCAGATGCGCGAGCAGGGGCTCAAGGACGTCAAGTTCATGTCCGACGACGGCATCGTCACCGACGAACTGGTGTCGACCGCCGGCGGCAAGCAGTACGTCGATGGCGTGTACATGACCTTTGGCGCCGACCCGCGCCTGCTGCCCGACAGCAAGGCGGTGGTGGACGAGTTCCGCAAGGCCGGTACCGAGCCCGAAGGCTACACCCTGTACGCCTACGCCTCGATCCAGGCCCTGGCCGCCGCGTTCAACGGTTCCAAGTCGAACAAGGGTGAAGACGCTGCCAAGTGGCTCAAGGCCAACCCGGTGCAGACCGTGATGGGCGAGAAGAAGTGGGACGCCAAGGGTGACCTGACCGTGTCCGACTACGTGGTCTACCAGTGGGACAAGGACGGCAAGTATCACCAACTGGAAAAACAAAAATAACAACGGCCGGCACCCCGGGCACTCGCTGCCCGGGGCGCGCCCCGGTTTTTGCCGTACCTGTCTTTTCTCGTAGATCTGCACAACCCGGCGCCGCTTGTACCGCCTCAACGGCGGTGCAACGTGGTCGGCGCTTGTGCAATCTCAAATACGTGAGATTGCGTTATGGATGGTATTTTCCTGCAGCAACTGATCAATGGTCTGACCCTGGGGTCGGTCTATGGTCTGATCGCCATCGGCTACACAATGGTCTATGGCATCATCGGCATGATCAACTTCGCGCACGGCGAGGTGTACATGATTTCCGCCTACCTGGCGGCTATCAGCCTGGCATTGCTGGCGTATTTCGGTATCGAGTCCTTTCCCCTGCTGATGCTCGGGACGCTGATCTTCACGGTGGTGGTCACCGGCGTGTATGGCTGGACCATCGAACGCATCGCCTACAAACCCCTGCGCAACTCCACCCGGCTGGCACCGCTGATCAGTGCCATCGGCATTTCGCTGATCCTGCAGAACTACGCGCAGATCAGCCAGGGCGCCCGCCAACAGGGCGTGCCGACCCTGCTCGAAGGCGCCTGGCGCCTTGAAGTGGGCACCGGCTTCGTGCAACTGACCTACACCAAGATCTTCATCCTGGTGGCAGCCTTCGTCGGCATGGCCGCGCTCACCTACATCATCAAGTTCACCAAGCTGGGGCGCATGTGCCGGGCCACCCAGCAGGACCGCAAGATGGCCTCGATCCTGGGCATCAACACCGACCGGGTGATCTCCTACGTGTTCGTCATCGGTGCGGTGATGGCCGCGCTGGCCGGCGTGCTGATCACCATGAACTACGGCACCTTCGACTTCTATGCCGGCTTCATCATCGGCATCAAGGCCTTCACCGCGGCGGTGCTGGGCGGTATCGGCTCGCTGCCGGGCGCGATGCTCGGGGGCATCATCCTGGGGATTTCCGAGTCGCTGTTCTCCGGGCTGATCAACTCCGACTACAAGGACGTGTTCAGCTTCTCGCTGCTGGTACTGATCCTGATCTTCCGTCCCCAAGGCCTGCTGGGTCGCCCACTCGTGGCCAAGGTGTAAGTATGTCTGCTGCCAAAAACGCTTCCATCGATATCAAGCGCAGCCTGGTCGATATGGTTCTCGCCGGGCTGATTTCCCTGATCGTGTTCGGCCCCATCGTCGGCGTGGTGCTCGACGGCTACAGCTTCAACATGCAGCCCGCGCGTGTCGCCTGGCTGGTGGCGGGGGTGATGCTGGGTCGCTTCGTGCTCAGCCTGTTCCTGCAGACCAGCAAGGGCCAGGCCATCCTGCAGGGCTTCGAGAGCAGTGGCTCGGGTGTGCATGTACTGGCGCCGGACTACAAGTCGCGCCTGCGCTGGATCATCCCGGCACTGATCGTGATTGCCATCGTGTTCCCGTTCTTCGCCAACAAGTACCTGCTTACCGTGGTCATCCTCGGGCTGATCTACGTGCTGCTGGGCCTGGGGCTGAACATCGTGGTGGGCCTGGCCGGGCTGCTCGACCTGGGCTACGTGGCGTTCTACGCCATCGGTGCCTATGGCCTGGCGCTGGGCTACCAGTACCTGGGGCTGGGCTTCTGGACGGTGCTGCCGCTGGCGGCGATCGCCGCGGCACTGGCCGGCTGCATACTGGGCTTTCCGGTGCTGAGGATGCACGGGGACTACCTGGCCATCGTGACCCTGGGCTTTGGCGAGATCATCCGCCTGGTGCTCAACAACTGGCTGTCGTTCACCGGCGGGCCCAACGGCATGCCGGTACCGTCGCCGACCTTCATGGGCCTGGAATTCGGGCGCCGGGCCAAGGACGGCGGGGTACCGTTCCACGAGTTCTTCGGCATCGACTACAACCCCAACGTGAAATTCCTGTTCATCTACATCGTGCTGTTCCTGGTGGTGCTGGCGGTGCTGTACATCAAGCACCGGCTCACCCGCATGCCGGTGGGGCGCGCCTGGGAAGCACTGCGCGAGGACGAGATCGCCTGCCGCTCGATGGGCCTGAACCATGTGCTGGTCAAGCTCTCGGCGTTCACCCTGGGTGCGTCCACCGCAGGCCTGGCCGGGGTGTTCTTCGCCAGCTACCAGGGCTTCGTCAACCCGTCCTCGTTCACCTTCTTCGAGTCGGCGCTGATCCTGGCCATCGTGGTGCTCGGCGGCATGGGCTCGACGGTCGGGGTGGTGATCGCCGCCTTCGTGCTGACCGTGGCGCCGGAGCTGCTGCGCAGCTTCTCCGAGTACCGCGTGCTGCTGTTCGGCGTGCTGATGGTGTTGATGATGATCTGGCGACCGCGTGGGCTGATCCGCATCAGCCGCACCGGTGTGGTCCCGCGTAAAGGAGTGGCGCCATGAGCGACGAAGTGATTCTTTCGGTCGACAACCTGATGATGCAGTTCGGCGGCATCAAGGCGCTCAGCGACGTGAGCCTGAAGGTCCGGCGCAACGCCATCTTCGCGCTTATCGGCCCCAACGGCGCGGGCAAGACCACCGTGTTCAACTGCCTTACCGGGTTCTACAAGGCCAGCGGCGGCAAGATCGAGCTGAACCTGCGCGGCACTCGCACCAATGTCATCCAGCTGCTGGGCGAACGCTTCCAGGCGGCCGACTTCGTGTCGCCCAGAAGCTTTGCCAGCCGCCTGTACTACAAGATGTTCGGCGGCACCCACCTGGTCAACCGGGCGGGGCTGGCGCGTACTTTCCAGAACATTCGCCTGTTCAAGGAAATGTCGGTGGTGGAGAACCTGCTGGTGGCCCAGCACATGTGGGTCAACCGCAACCTGCTGGCCGGGGTGCTCAACACCAAGGCCTACCGTCAGGCCGAGAGCGACGCCCTGGACCATGCCTTCTACTGGCTGGAGGTGGTCGACCTGGTGGACTGCGCCAACCGCCTGGCCGGCGAACTCTCCTATGGCCAGCAGCGCCGCCTGGAAATTGCCCGGGCCATGTGCACGCGCCCGCAGATCATCTGCCTGGACGAACCCGCCGCCGGCCTCAACCCGCAGGAAACCGAAGCGCTCAGCCGCATGATCCGCGTGCTGCGCGACGAGCATGACCTGACGGTGGTACTGATCGAACATGACATGGGCATGGTAATGAGCATTTCCGACCATATCGTGGTGCTGGACCACGGCAACGTGATCGCCGAGGGCGCGCCGCAGGAGATCCGCAACAACCCGACGGTGATCGCGGCCTACCTGGGCGCCGATGAAGAGGAGCTGGCATGAGCGTACCGATCCTCGAACTGAAGGACCTGAACGTGTTCTACGGCCCGATCCAGGCGCTGAAAAAGGTCTCGATGCACATCGACGAAGGCGAGACGGTAAGCCTGATCGGCTCCAACGGCGCGGGCAAGTCCACGCTGCTGATGTCGATCTTCGGCCAGCCGCGCGCGGCGTCGGGGCAGATCCTCTACCGGGGCACCGATATCACCCACAAGTCGTCCCACTACATCGCCTCCAACGGCATCGCGCAGTCGCCGGAGGGGCGCCGGGTGTTCCCGGACATGTCGGTGGAAGAGAACCTGATGATGGGCACCATCCCGATTGGCGACAAGTTCGCCGGCGAGGACATGCAGCGCATGTTCGAGCTTTTTCCGCGGCTCAAGGAACGGCGCAACCAGCGGGCGATGACCATGTCCGGTGGCGAGCAGCAGATGCTGGCGATTGCCCGGGCGCTGATGAGCCGGCCCAAGTTGCTGTTGCTGGATGAACCGTCGCTGGGGCTGGCGCCGATCGTGGTCAAGCAGATCTTCTCGACCTTGCGCGAGCTGGCCAAGACCGGCATGACCATCTTCCTGGTGGAACAGAACGCCAACCATGCGCTCAAGCTGTCGGACCGCGCCTACGTGATGGTCAACGGGCAGATCCGCATGACCGGCACCGGCCAGGAACTGCTGGTCAACGAGGAGGTGCGCAACGCGTATCTGGGTGGGCACTGACACTGCCCAACCACACAGACCCCGGCTTGCCGGGGTTTTTTTTGTGCGTATTACGGCCCAATCGCGGGTCGAGCCCGCTCCCACAGGGGCAGCGGTGAACCTTGTGGGAGCGGGCTTGAATCGCGATCGGGCCGCAGATCGGCCTTGCGGCAGATTGTGGAAAAGTTATTTGAAGGTGTGCAGGTAACGCGACACAACGTCGCTCCAGGCACTTGTTTTCAAAGGCATTGAAGTTGTCCCCGATTCGTGTGGAACCGACTGTGGGTAACTTGGTAGTACATGGCTGAAGACCATGTAATACAAGGCTTACAGAGGTGTGGTTGTTTTTTGAGCAGCGGTTTTTCAGACGCTGCAGCGGGCATTTGTCAAGGCTTTTATGGCGAGGTCGATTGCCCCTCATTTCACCTGTGCAGCCTGTGGATAACTCTGTGGGCAAGCACTGGAAAGACTGGTGCAGGCAGCGAGATCAAAGGCCTCGGGCCATCACTGCAGTTATCCTTTTGCCTCTCTGACTGTCGCGTTGTTCAAGGGGCGGCCGCCAGGTCAAGCGAAATACTTCCCGCGCCAGGCCACAGCCCGCTCAAACCGTGGGCCGCAGCCTGTGCAGTTGCCCCCAGTCTGTGTGGAAGGGCCTGTGGATAACGTGCGTACAGCTCGCGCCGGGCCTTGCGGGGCAAGGCTTTCAGGGTTTTGATCGTTTTTTGTACAGTTGATTTTCGGCTTGCTGCGCAGCGCCGTGGCGGGGCATGCTGCACGCCCTGTCGATCAGTTGCCCGTGGGCACGTTTTCCCGAGGAGATTTTCCATGACTTCCACCGTATTCATCACGGGCGCCACCTCCGGTTTTGGCGAAGCCTGCGCACGTCGCTTCGCCGAGGCGGGCTGGTCGCTGGTGCTGACCGGTCGGCGCCAGGAGCGCCTGGAGGCGCTGTGTGCGGAGCTGTCCAAGCAGACCGAAGTGCATGGCCTGGTACTCGATGTGCGTGACCGCAAGGCCATGGAAGCGGCCATCGAAGGCTTGCCGCCGACCTTTGCCAAGCTGCGCGGGCTGATCAACAACGCCGGCCTGGCCCTGGGTGCCGACCCGGCGCCCAAGTGCGACCTGGACGACTGGGAGACCATGGTCGACACCAACATCAAGGGCCTGATGTACAGCACCCGCCTGCTGCTGCCGCGCCTGATCGCCCACGGGCGTGGCGCGACGATCCTCAACGTCGGGTCGGTGGCGGGCAACTATCCGTACCCGGGCAGCCATGTGTATGGCGGTACCAAGGCGTTCGTCGGGCAGTTCTCGCTGAGCCTGCGCTGCGACCTGCAGGGCACGGGCGTGCGGGTCAGCAACATCGAGCCGGGGCTGTGCGAGAGCGAGTTCTCGCTGGTGCGCTTCGGGGGTGACAAGGCGCGCTACGACGCCACCTATGCCGGTGCCGAGCCGATCCAGCCGCAGGACATTGCCGAGACCATCTTCTGGATTCTCAACCAGCCGGCGCACATCAACATCAACAGCCTCGAGCTGATGCCGGTGAGCCAGGCGTGGGCGGGGTTCTCGATCGATCGTTCGAAGGCCTGAGTGCACTGTCGCCGGCAAGGCCGGCTCCTGCAACTCATGTAGGAGCCAGCGTTGCTGGCGAAGGCGTCAGAGGGCGCGCTGCAACCCTTCCAGGCAGGTCGCCAGGTGGTACGGCGTGGTCGACGGCATATCGTGCCGGCTCACCGCGCCACTGGCGTCGCGGCATTCATGCCAGCCGCCGTCATGCAGAAAGTTCTGCTGCAATGCCTGCAGTTGCGCCAGCACCTTGCCCGCGCTGTCGGGCCGCAGCGCCAACGCACGCAGGTACTCGGCCTGGGCCCAGATGCGCTGGGTGGCGTCACGCACGCTGCCGTCGACATTGAGCATCGCCAGCACCGCACCGTCCTTTACCCCCTGTTGCTCGGCATAGCCGAATGCGCGGCTCAACGAGCCATGCAGCGCGCCGCCGCGCAGCAGCGGTGAGGATTCGAGCAGATAGAACCACTCGAACTGGTGCCCCGGTTCGAACCAGTTATCCACAGCCCCGCGCGGTTTCTCCAGCATCACCCCATGTGCCGGGTCGATGAAGTGTGCCTGCATGGCCTCGGTGAGGTTCACCAGCGCGTCCTGTACCACCGCGTCGTGACGCACCGACAGGGTGGCGAGGAAGGCTTCGGCCAGGTGCATCAGCGGGTTCTGCAACGGCCCGCTGCCCAGCGTCGACCAGTCTTCGGCCAGGCTCGCCTCGTACAGGCCGTGCTCGGTGGCAAAGCGCTCCAGCACCACTTCAAGGGCTGCATTCAAGGTCGACTCGGCCATTGCTTCGTTCACCTTGCCCCAGTAATGCGCGCAGGCGAACACGATGAAGGCGTGGGTGTAGAGGTCCTTGGTGCGGTCCAGCGGGTTGCCCTGGGCGTCGATGCTGTAGAACCAGCCGCCGTGCTCGGCGTCGTGAAAGTGGCGTTGCAGGGTGCGCAGCAGGGCGGCGGCACGTTCCGCGGCGCCGGGCTGCTCGATGCGGCTGCTGAACAGGTACAGCTGGCGCGCGCAGGCCATGGCACGGTAGCGCTGTACCGGCAGGGGCCGGTGCTGCGGGTCGAGGGCTTCGAATGGCAGGGCCATGTCCGCGTTCCAGCCCGGGCCTTGCCACAGCGGCACGATGCGCTGGGCGAAGTGCTGCTGGACGCTGTCGAGCAGGGCAGGGAGTTCAGGCTGGGCGGTACGAAGGTCGGGCATGGAGAGGCGTCGTCGCGGTGGGCGTTTGTGGCGCATGGTAGCAGGAATTGCGGTTCGGCTTGAGCACCCCTTCGCTGGCAAGCCAAGGGCTCAGCGCAGATCGCCGAGCCCTTGCCAGTACTTGGCCCCGACAAAGATGAAGCGCAACTGCTGGGTGATCTTCGCCTGCGCGCTCAACTGCCCCGGTACCGGCTCGGCCGGCGAGTCGATCAGCTCGGGCAGGGTGGCGAACACGGTCTTGACCACCAGGTCGGCCATCACCCCCAGTGCCGCGTCGTCCAGATGCCGCCAGCGCGGCATGCGTTGGAGGTCCGCCGCCAGGTCCGAGCTGATCCCTTCGCGCAGCTTGGCGATGGCCTGGCGCACCGGCTGCGAGCCACCGTACTGCTCGCGGGCCAGGAACAGGAACTGCGCCCGGTTGGCCGCCACCACATCGAGAAAGATGCGCACCGAAGCATCGGTGATGCCGCCCAGTTCGAATTCGTTGTGGCGCACCAGGCGGATGGTCTGGCGGAAGGTTTCGTCCACCTCGTTGACCAGTGCCAGCCCCAGCTGGTCCAGGTCGCAGAAGTGGCGGTAGAAGCCGGTGGGCACGATGCCGGCGGTCTTGGCTACCTCGCGCAGGCTGATGCTGCCAAAGCCTCGGCCGCTCTCCATCAGGTGGCGGGCGGCATCCAGCAGGGCCTGTCGGGTCTGTAGCTTTTGTTCGGCGCGCGGCAGCATGGCGAGTATCGGTTCACAGTCATACAGCCCTGCACTCTAGGGCCTGGGCCGCAAAAAACAAAGCCCGGTCGATGGACCGGGCTGTGGGCGCGGGCACTGGCGCATGGGCTCAGCTCGCGCGGCTGTTGCGTTCGATCAGACGGTCCGAGCCGCCTTCGGCGATGCGAGTGCTGCGTTCGACAAGGCGGTCGGAACCACCTTCGGCAACGCGGTTGCTGCGCTCGATCAGGCGGTCAGAACCGCCTTCGGCCAGGGTCTTGAGGGGCTGTGCAATGACGCTGGCGCTGTCGCGGGCTTCGGCCGAGAGGTTCTGTTCGGTGGCGGGTACGGCGAAGGCGTTGGCAGCCAGCAGGCTGAGGGCAAAACTGAGCAGCAATGGGCGTTTCATGATCTGGCGCTCCTTGGGAGGGCTGGTAAGTGAGTACGGCGCCAATGCTACGCTTGGGGGTCAGATAAAGAAGTTCATAAAGATAATGGTAACAATCGACGGCATTGATAGTCGGAAGTGTTAAGTGCCCTCAACGGGCATGGCTGTTCGCCATGCTGTCATCAGGAGATTCGTGCAATGACGCGCCCTGCCAAAATTCTCACCTGGACCTTCGCCACTGTGCTGTTGTTGCTGGCGGTCCTGATCATCGTCATCGCCACCTTCGACTGGAACCGCATCAAGCCCACCCTCAACGAAAAGGTCTCCGAGGCCTTGCACCGACCTTTTGCGATCAATGGCGACCTGGCCGTGCGCTGGCAGCGCGATCGCGACGAGGGCGGCTGGCGCGCCTGGGTGCCATGGCCGCGCTTCATCGCCCAGGACCTGACCCTGGGCAACCCCGAGTGGCTCAAGGCGCCGCAGATGGTCGGCCTGCAGCGCGTGGAGTTTCGCCTCTCGCCGCTGCCGCTGCTGGCCCAGCGCATCGTGATCCCGCGTATCGACCTGACCCTGCCGGTGGCCAGCCTCAAGCGCCTGGCCGATGGCCGCGCCAACTGGACCTTCGATTTCGGGCCCAAGGACGAGAACGCCGAGCCGTCCAAATGGGTGCTGGATATCGGCGCCATCGGCTTCGACAAGGGCGAGGTGGCCTTCGACGACCAGACCCTCAAGACCGTGGTGAAGGTGCAGGTCGACCCGCTGGGCAAGCCCATCCCGTTCACCGACATCGTCGGCAAGGCCAGCGCCGACAAGGCGGCGAGCCAGGGCTCGGCGCCCCAGGACTACGCCTTCGGCTTCAAGGTCGACGGCCGCTACAAGGGCCAGCCGTTGAATGGCAGCGGCAAGATCGGCGGGCTGCTGGCACTGCAGGACGCCACGCAGCCGTTTCCGCTGCAGGCTGACGTGCGCATCGCCGACACGCGCGTCGCAGTGGCCGGCACCCTGACCGACCCGCGCAACCTTGGCGCGCTCGACCTGCGCCTGCGCCTGTCGGGCGCAAGCCTGGGCAATCTGTACCCGCTGACCGGCGTGACCCTGCCCGACTCGCCGGCCTATTCCACCGACGGCCACCTGATCGCCAAGCTGCACGAGCCGGGCGGGGCGGTGTTCCGCTACGAGGGCTTCAACGGCAAGATCGGCGACAGCGATATCCATGGCGACCTGGCTTTCGTCGCCAGCCAGCCGCGGCCAAAGCTCACCGGCAAGCTGGTGTCCAACCAACTGCTGTTCAAGGATCTTGGCCCGCTGATCGGCGCCGACTCCAACGCCGAACAGAAGGCCCGTGGTGGCGCGAGCAAGCAGCCGGCCGGCAAGGTGCTGCCGGTGGAGGAGTTTCGCACCGAGCGCTGGCGCACCATGGACGCCGACGTGAGCTTCAGCGGCAAGCGCATCGTGCACAGCGAAGAACTGCCCTTCAAGGACCTGGCCGCGCACTTCGTGCTCGATGACGGCGTGCTGCGCCTGGAGCCGCTGAGTTTCGGCGTGGCCGGCGGCAAGCTGGATGCGCAGATCCGCCTGGATGGCCGCGCGGTGCCGATGCAGGGGCGTGCGCGTATGAGTGCGCGCAACTTCAAGCTCAAGCAGCTGTTCCCCACCTTCGAACCGATGAAGACCAGCTTCGGTGCGCTCAATGGCGATGCCGACATCAGTGGCCGCGGCAACTCGGTGGCGGCCTTGCTGGGCACCTCCAATGGCGACCTGCGGCTGCTGATCAACGATGGCGCGATCAGCCGTGGCCTGATGGAGATCGCCGGGCTCAACGTGGGCAACTACGTGGTGGGCAAGCTGTTTGGCGACAACGAGGTGAAGATCAACTGCGCGGCGGCGGACTTCGGCATCAAGGACGGCCTGGCCAGTACGCGCCTGTTCGTGTTCGACACCGAGAACGCGATCATCTACATCGATGGCACGGCCAACTTCGCCACCGAGCAACTGGACCTGAAGATCAACCCCGAGTCCAAGGGCCTGCGCCTGTTCTCGCTGCGCTCGCCGTTGTACGTGCGCGGGCCGTTCGCCAAGCCGAGTGCAGGCGTGCAGGCGATTCCGCTGGCGTTGCGCGGGGCCGGGATGGTGGCGTTGGGGGTGGCGGTAGCGCCGGCGGCGGCGTTGCTGGCGCTGGTGGCGCCCAGTGGCGGGGACGAAAACCAGTGCACGCCGTTGCTGGAGCAGATGCGTTCGGGCAAGGCGCCCAAGACCGTCAAGGCTGGCTGAAAAAGCTTTGCCGGTAAGGCGGCTCCTGTAGGAGCCGGCCTTGCCGGCGAAGGGGCGCTACGTTTACAGCCCTTTGAGCAGATCCGCCATATCGTCCGCGTGCTCTTCTTCCTGGGCCAGGATGTCTTCGAAGATGCGCCGGGTGGTCGGGTCGCTGTCACCGATGTACTGGATGATCTCGCGGTAGCTGTCGATGGCGATGCGCTCGGCGACCAGGTCTTCGAGCACCATTTCCTTGAGGGTCTTGCCTGCCACGTACTGCGCGTGGGAGTTCTTGCTCAGGTTGTCGGGGTTGAAGTCCGGTTCGCCGCCCAGCTGCACGATGCGCTCGGCCAGCTTGTCGGCGTGCTCCATCTCCTGGTTGGCGTGCTCCAGGAACTCTTCGGCGGCCACGTTGGCCTTGATCCCCTCGGCCATGAAGTAGTGGCGTTTGTAGCGCAGTACGCACACCCACTCGGTGGCCAGCGACTCGTTCAGCAGGCGCAGGATCTTTTCGCGGTCGGCGGTGTAGCCTTCGGTCACCGCACCGTCTTCCACGTGCTGGCGGGCGCGGTGGCGCAGGGTTTGTACATCGGTCAGTTCAACGTTGCTCATCATGTTCTCCAAGCTGAAAACGGGGTTTCACGCTCTGACGGCGCGTCGGGTGCACAGTGTGTGATTGATTGGCGCGCTAAAAGTTTTACGCGCCGGGAAGGGCCTGTTCGTCCTTCTGGCGTTGCTCGCACGTCTTGAAGCCCTTGGCATCCACATGCCCGGTGGCATCGAAACGCACGTAGTAAGCCTGTTGCTTGCCTTCATGGTTTAGCACGTAGTTGTTGCATGTGCCGCCGTGGGGCAGGTCGATGACGGAGGAAGGGCTGCCGCCGATGGCGATCACCTGCTGCATGGTCATGCCGTTGCCCACCTGCTTGACCAGCGGCTGTTCGCGGTAGGTCACGTAGTCCACTGGGTTTTCAGGGCGGTTGCTGCCGCAGCCTACCAGGGTGGCGCTTGCCAGCAGGGCTGCCAGGGCGTGCTTGTACATGGTCTCGCTCCCTTGTGAAGGCCGTCATGGCCTGATAAGGGTTGGAACCGCAGCGCACGCCGGGAGTTCGATTGCAGTTGCCATTGTTGTGCCTGTAGGGTGGTGCGCACTGCCACGGATCGGGAGGGGCCGCCATGTCGCAAGCGCTTGCAACGCGTTATCCACTGGTACTGGTGCCGGGCATGCTCGGCTTCGTGCGCCTGGTGCTGTACCCGTACTGGTTCGGCATTGTCGCGGCCCTGCGCCGGGGCGGGGCCACGGTGTTCCCGGTGCAGGTCTCGCCGGTCCACGGCAACGAGGTGCGCGGTGAACAGCTGCTGCGCATCATCGACGACCTGCGCCGCCGCACCGGCGCCGACAAGGTTCACCTGCTGGGCCACAGCCAGGGTGCGCTGACCGCCCGTTATGCGGCGGCCAGGCGCCCGGAATGGGTGGCCTCGGTCACCTCCATCGCGGGCCCCAACCACGGCTCCGAACTGGCCGACTACCTGGACAGGCACTACCCCGGCGATTCCGTCCGCGGGCGCCTTCTCAAACTGGTGCTGCACGGGCTGGCACGGCTGATGGGCTGGCTGGAAACCGGCTGGCGCGGGGCAGGCCTGCCCATCGACGTGCACGCCTCGCACCAGTCGCTGACGTTCGAGGGCGTGGCCCTGTTCAACCAGCGTTATCCACAGGGCCTGCCGCTGACCTGGGGTGGCCAGGGGCCGGCCGAGGTCGACGGGGTGCGCTACTACTCGTGGTCGGGCACCTTGCAGCCGGGCATCACCGACAGCGGGCGCAACCGCTTCGATGGCAGCAACCGCTTTTGCCGCCTGTTCGCGCGCACCTTCGTGCGTGAACCGGGCCAGTGCGACGGCATGGTCGGGCGGTTCAGCTCGCACCTGGGCCAGGTGATCGGCGACGACTACCCGCTGGATCACCTGGATATCGTCAACCAGTCACTCGGCGCGGTGGGCAAGGGCGCCGACCCGGTACGGCTGTTTACCGAGCACGCGGCGCGTCTGAAGGCGGCGGGGCTTTGAGGCGGCGCAGCGGGGTGGTCCAGCGTTCGGCCAGAATCACCCCGGCCAGGGTCAGCACGCCGCCCACCAGGTGATACGGCGCCAGGCGCTCGTCGAGCACCAGTGCCGCAATCACCGCGGTCAGCGCCGGCAGCAGGTTGAAGAACAGCGTGGTGCGGCTGGGCCCCAGGCGCACCACCGCCTGCATCCACACCAGTGGCGCCACGATCGAGGCCAGCACGCAGGCATAGAGCACCAGGCCGATGTTGTCCACGCTCAGCCCGGCCTTGGGCGAGAACAGGTACAGCGGCAACAGCACCACGATCGCCACCAGCACCTGCAGGTACAGCAGTTGCAGCGGCGGCAGGCGCAGTTGCCACTTTTTCAGCAGGGTGCTGTACACCGCATAGGCCAGGGTGGCGATCAGCATCATCGCGTCTCCCAGGTTCAGGCCGTGGGCCAGCAGCGCGGCCGGGTCCCCGCCGGACACCACCACCAGCACCCCGGCGAACGACACCAGTGCACCCAGCAGCGCGCCGGCGCTCAGGCGCTGGCCCAGGGTGGCGATGGCCAGGGCCAGCGACATCAGCGGCATCAGCGACAGGATGATGCCCATGTTGGTGGCGCTGGTGATGGCGGCGGCAAAGTACGCCAGGCTCTGGTAAACCGCCATGCCCAGCACCCCGAGGATGACGATCTTGCCCAGGTGCGGACGGATCGCCGCGCGGTTGCGCAGCACTGCCCGCAGCAGGAATGGGCTGAGCAGCAGGCCGGCGAGCACCCAGCGGTAGAAGCCGATCTCGGCAGGGAAGATGGCGCCGACGGCCAGCTTGTTGACCACGGTGTTGCCGGCCCAGATCAGAATGGCCAGCAGGGGGAACGCATAATTCATGCAACAGGGACTCTTTGAAGATGACGGCGGTCATTATCCGCCTGTCTGTCTGGATGTTTATACTGCGATCCAGACAACCCGCCCATTGATCCAGACAGCATTCGACCGACAGCATGGCACGCAAATACCTCGACATCCCGCAGCTGGACGCGCTACCGGCACCGGTGTACTTCCGCTATGACGAGTTCGGCGCCGACACCCACAGCGCCGCGCACCGTCACGCCTGGGGCCAGCTCAACTACACCGCCCACGGGGTGATGCAGCTGGAGATCGACGGCCGGCGCTTCTTCTCGCCGCCCAACTACGCGGTATGGGTGCCGCCGGACACCGAGCATGGTTGTTACAACCCCCAGGCCGTGGTGTACCGCTCGGTGTACATCACCCGCGAGCTGAGCCAGAGCCTGCCTGCGCAGCCGTGCAGCCTGGTGATCAGCGACATCCTCAAGGCCATCCTCGGCGATTTTGCCCGGCGCGACGTCAAGGTACCGCGCACCGATGCCGACCAGCGCCTGGCCCAGGTGCTGGTGGACCAGTTGCACTGCGCCCCGGTGCACACCGGCTACCTGCCGTACGCCCAGGGCCCGGGCCTGCGCAGCGTGCTGCAGGCCCTGCAGCGCAACCCTGGGGACAACCGTCCGCTGGGCGACTGGGCCGCCAGCGTGCATGTGAGCGAGCGCACCCTGGCCCGCCAGTTCATCCGCGAGCTGGGTATCAGCTTTGGCGAATGGCGCCAGCGTCTGCGGTTTCTGCGGGCCATCGAGGCCCTGGAGGGCGAGCAGAGCATCCAGCAGATCGCCTTCGACCTGGGCTACGGCAGCCCATCGGCTTTTATCGCGATGTTCCAGCGCCAGGCCCAGTGCACCCCGGAGCAGTACCGACGCCAGGCGCGCCGCGGCTGACAAGGGTTTGTAAAAATTCTTGTCTACACTGGTGTCGAGGCTGCGCGGATGGCGTGGCGACCAGGAGAATGCCCCATGAAAATGTTGCGTGTGCCGTTGCTGCTGCTTGGCGTCCTGATGTGTTCGCAGGGGTTCGCCGCCACCGCACAGCAGGAGAAGATGAAGACCTGCAATGCCGACGCTACCTCCCAGGCGCTCAAGGGTGACGCGCGCAAGGCGTTCATGAGCACCTGCCTGAAAAAGGCCGAGCCCGCGACCCAGCAGGAGAAGATGAAGACCTGCAATGCCGACGCCACCACCCAGGCGCTCAAGGGCGACGAGCGCAAGGCGTTCATGAGTACCTGCCTGAAGAAGAAATGAGCCCCCGCTGAGGCTCAGTCGCGTGCCGGCAGGCCCACATACACCAGCCGGTCCACGCCCTCGCCAAAGAAGAACGAGAACGGCCGCCCCAGTGCGTCCATGCGCTGGTTGCACTCGGCGTGCAGTTCCCGGGCACGCGCATGGGTCATCTCGGCCATCGGCGCCGATACCAGTGGCGGGCCGATCACGAAGTGCAGGTGAATGTTGTCGGGGTTAAGGTAGTCGAGCCAGTTGCGGGTGCTGAACGCCACCTGCAGGTTGCCGTTATCGACCAGTCGGCGCAGCGCCGCGTCTTCGAACTGCAGGTGCACTGGCACCTGTGCGGCCTGGAAGTCGCGGTTGCGCACGTGCAGCAGGCCCTGACGGCCCGAGCCGAGCTCGCCTGGCCCGGTGGCGAGCATGTAGAACGGCAGTGTCGGAGTCATACCGGCCTCCAGGGTGCAGAGCATCTGGTCATCGGCCTGCGGCAGCACCTTGAGGTAGGGGTTGCTGTGCGGCGGGGTACCGATGTCCTGGCCAAGGGCAATGTGCAGGTTCTGCGGGGTCAGCACGGTGGTGTCGAAGTGACGCGGCGGCGCGCCCGTGCCCTGGCGCTGGCCGGTCAGCCCCTGGGCCTGGCCAGCGTCGAAACGCAGCTTCATGTTCAGGGTCACCGCATTGCGTGCCGGGATGATGGCTTCGAACACCTCGCGAATCTCGTCCAGCTGCTGTGGGCTCAGTGAGTCGTCCGTCAGGCGCAGGTGCACCACCTTGTCGTTGTACTCGTCCATCTCCATTACCAGGCTGTCGGTGGGGATGTGGTGCGCGGCCAGCAGCGCGAAGATCGATTCGCGGTAGCTGTAATTCACGTCCCGGCTGTAGTACAGGTCGCCCACCGGCGCCTGGAAGTGCAGCACCAGAAAGTCCTTGTCACAGCCTGCGAGCAACAGCGCGAGCGCGCACAGCAGTACCTTACGCATGGGGTTCCTTGGCCGTGTCGGCGTGTTCCTGCAGCGGCAGCAGGCGAGGCTGCCACAGGCGCAGGGTTTCGATGAGGGTGGGCCGACCATTGACGCTAAGAATGATGGCCACGCCCCGGCTGAACATCACCTCCACCTCGTTGTGCGGTTCGGTCTTTTCCTCGATGTCCTCCAGCGGCATGTGCACCGCGATGCCCTGGATGCGGTGGTGTATTTCGCCGAAGTGCTGCAGCGAGTAGCCCCAGGTGTCCAGCGGGCCTTGCAGGCGGTACACCGCGGCGCGCTTGCCGGTGACGTGGGCCAGTTTCTTCCAGGGCAGGTCGGTGGTGCCGACCAGCTTGCGCAGCATGTAGGCCGGGCCGCCGAGAAACGCCAGGGCCTCGCGTTCGCCGTCGTTCAGCTGGCGTATCGGGGTGGCTCGGCGCAGGTACCTGACGCGGTTGAGCCAGGTCATGAAGAACGTCCAGAAGATCGGCGTGATGCGCCAGACAATCAGCACGCAGAGAATCGGCACCAGTATTTCGAGGATATCTTTTTCGCGCATGCACGCTCCTGCGATTGCGCATGGGCGCGCGGTCATTCCGTGAGGGCGGGCATCATAGAAAGATTGCCCTGGCAACGCCAGCGCGCCGCGCCCCGCGTGCCCCTATGCCTGCTCGTAGAAGGCTGGCAGACTGCCGTCTTTGTGGTCTTTCTGCCTCCGAGGTTGTATGACATTTACCCAGCGCCAGATCGTCCTGGCGAGTTGGCTCATCGTGTTCACCGGGTTGCTGCTGGCGCTGCCGCTCAAGCTGCTGCCCAGCCTGCTGGCCGGCCTGCTGGTGTTCGAGCTGGTCAACATGCTCACGCCCAAGCTGCAGCACCTGATTGCCGGGCAGCGTGCGCGCTGGGTGGCGGTGGCGTTGCTGGGCACGCTGATCGTGAGCGTGCTGAGCCTGCTGTTTGCCGGGGCCATCAGCTTTCTGCTGCACGAGGCGGAGAATCCCGGCGCGTCGCTGGACAAGTTCATGCTGCTGGTGGACCAGGCGCGCGGGCAGTTGCCGCCGTTCATCGACGCCTACCTGCCGGCCAGTGCGGCGGAGTTCAAGGTGGCCATCGGCGAATGGTTGCGCACCCACCTGGCCGACCTGCAACTGGTGGGCAAGGGCGCGGCGCACATGTTCGTGACCTTGCTGATCGGCATGATCCTGGGCGCCATCGTGGCCTTGCAGCGCATCCCCGACCTGACCCAGCGCAAACCGCTGGCCGCGGCCTTGTTCGAGCGCCTGTCGCTGCTGGTGCAGGCGTTTCGCAACATCGTGTTCGCGCAGATCAAGATCTCGCTGCTCAACACCGCCTTTACCGGGGTATTCCTGGCGGTGGTGCTGCCGCTGTTCGGGGTGCACCTGCCGCTGACCAAGACGCTGATCGTGCTGACCTTCCTGCTGGGGCTGCTGCCGGTGATCGGCAACCTGATGTCCAACACGCTGATCACCATCGTCGGCCTGTCGCTGTCGATCTGGGTGGCGGTGGCGGCGCTGGGCTACCTGATCGTGATCCACAAGGTCGAGTACTTTCTCAATGCGCGCATCGTGGGCGGGCAGATTCGCGCCAAGTCGTGGGAGCTGCTGCTGGCGATGCTGGTGTTCGAGGCGGCGTTCGGCTTGCCGGGCGTGGTCGCGGGGCCGATCTACTATGCGTACCTGAAGAGCGAGTTGCGCCGGGCCGAGCTGGTGTAAGGCCTACGGGCCTCTTCGCCAGCCTTGCTGGCGAAGAGGCCAACTCATTTCTGTGGATAAGTGACCGCTTCCACGCGATCCAGCCCCGCACCCATGAAGAACGTATACGGCCGCCCGAGCTTCATCTGCTCGGCGTAGCACTGGCTGTTCAGCGCCTTGACCCGATAGTCGATCTGGTAGGCACGCATCAGCTCGTGCTCGCCCAGGTCCGCCAGCTTGAACGCGATGCTCAGGCTCTTGCGGTTCTGCTCGTCAGCCGGCAGCAGCGCGAGTTCACCCTTGTCGACCTGCTGCTGCAGGCTGGCCTGCTTGAAGCGGTAGCGGGCACTCACCTTCCACAGGCTGAAGGCATCCGCTTCGCCTGTTTCGGCAAACTCCAGCACCACCCGCTGCGGGTCATCGCCCTTGGCCGCGTAGACGTCGGTCATGCCCGGGTAATACTGGCGCGGGCTGATGTACAGCAGGCAACTGACCTCGGCCTGCACCTGTTCGTTGACATCCATCGTGGTGCCCGGCCATTGCTCCGGCATCGCGGCCACCGTGCTCACTTCGTCGCCCGGTTCGGCGGGCAGGGTGAACGAGGCGGGCATCGCCTCCAGGGCCTGCAGCTGGCTTGGGGTCAGGCGCTGGCGCTCGGCGGCGGTGGGTTGCAGGGTGACTTCGATAGCGAAGGTGACAGCGTTGCGCGCCTGCACGATGTCCTCGAACAGCCCGCGCAAGGCGGCCTGCTGCTGTTCATCCAGCGGTTGCAGCAGCACCACATGCACCAGGCGCTTGTCCTCGGCATCCACGTCGAAACGCAGGCGCTTGGGGTCGACCTGGCGCTGTTCGAGGGCCTCGCCGATCATCTGCAGGTTGATCGGGTCCAGCCCCCAGCGGGCGGTGCCGACGTCAGTCTGAAAGCGCACGCTCATGAATGTTTCATCGCCGCAGCCGCCCAGCAGCAGCGCGCTCGACAGTGCCAGGGTTCTGGCCAGGTTCATTGGGTTTCTTCCTTGTAGGTCACCGATTCGAGCCGGTCCAGGCCGTCCCCGACCCGAAAGCTCAGGGGGCGTGGCAAGTGATTGGCAGCGCTTTCGCACGAATGGATCAGCTGCGAAGCATTGGGTTGCAACGGAAAACTGCGGTACAGCCGCTGTTGCCCCAGGTCCGAAAAGCCCAGCATTACCACCAGTGGGTCCACCGACAGGTAGTTCGGCTCGACGAGCCACAGTTCGCCTTTGTCGATCCTGCCTTGCAGGCCGGCGTCGGTCAGCCGGTAATGCGCCGGGTAGTGCGCTTCGCCCAGCTCGACGCTGACCTGATTGGCCGTGTCCAGCGTCATCTGCCACAGGCCGGTGATGCCTTCTGGCAACGGCTTTACCGGCAGCGCCTGCAGTTGGCAGGTGACCTTGGAGTTGATGCGTTCGGTCACGTCCCGCGGCACGTTGTCGTCGTCCCTGGGCATCAGCGCCATGGTCAGCACCGTCGGGCTGAGCTCCAGCGGGATCAACAACGGTTGCGGCAGCGCGTCGATCCGCTGGCGCTCTGCCGCGCTCAGGGCCTGGCGTTGCTCGGGGGTGATGTCCAGGGTGAGTTCGATCTGCAGCGTGTTCGCCGCGCGTGCCTGCAGGATCTCGTCGAACGGTTCGCGCAACGCCTTGCGCTGCGCCTCGCTCAGCGGCTGCAGTTCCCTCACGTACACCAGGTGTTGGTCTTCGAGGTCGACCCGCCAGCGCAGGCTTTTCGGGTCGATCTGGCGTTGCACCAGGGCCTCGTCGATCATCTGCTGCTTGCGCGCGTCCAGGCCGGTGCCCGAGGAGCCGGCCGAGTCCTCGAAGCGCAGGGTCATCAGGTCGTCGTTGCAACCGGCCAGCAGCAGGGCGCTGATCAGCGCCAGGGGTTTGAAACTCATCTGTTCACGTCCTTGTGGGGCGGCGGGCTAGCCGTAACGCTTGCGGGCTTCGATCGCCAGGCCGCTACCGATGCTGCCGAAGATGTTGCCCTCGACGTGGCGCGCGTTGGGCAGCATGGCCGCCACGCTCTGGCGCAGGGCGGGGATGCCGCTGGAGCCGCCGGTGAAGAATACCGTGTCGACCTGCGCCACCCCTACACCGGCCTTGTTCAGCAGCTCGCCGACGCTGCCACGCACACGTTCGAGCAGGCTGTCGATGGACGCCTCGAACAGCGCACGGGTCAACTCCACACTCAGCTCGGGCTGCACGCGCTTGAGGTCGACCAGGCGGCTGTCGCTGTGGGTCAGCTCGATCTTGGTGGCTTCCACTTCCATCGCCAGCCAGTGCCCGGCGCGCTGTTCGATCAGCTTGAACAGACGGTCGATGCCGTCGGTGTCCTCGATGTCGTAGCGCATGCTGCCCAGCGCCAGCTGGGATTTCTGCGAGTACACCGAGTTGATGGTGTGCCAGGTGGCCAGGTTCATGTGGTGGCTGGTGGGCATGAAGGCACCGCTTTTCATGCGGCTGCCATAGCCGAACAGCGGCATCACGCCCTGCAGGCTCAGCTGCTTGTCGAAGTCGGTACCGCCGATGTGCACGCCACCGGTGGCCAGAATGTCGGCGTGGCGGTCATCGAGCATGTGGCGCTCGGGGGCCAGGCGTACCAGCGAGAAGTCCGAGGTACCACCGCCGATGTCGACGATCAGCACCAGCTCTTCGCCCTGGATGCTCGACTCGTAGTCGAAGGCTGCGGCGATGGGTTCGTACTGGAACGACACGTCCTTGAAGCCGATCTTCTTCGCCACCTCGGCCAGGGTGTCTTCGGCCTCCTGGTCGGCGGCCTGGTCGTCGTCGACGAAATGCACCGGGCGGCCCAGCACCACCTCGTCGAAGTCGCGCCCGGCATTTGCCTCGGCGCGCTTCTTCAGCTCGCCGATGAACATGCCCAGCAGGTCCTTGAACGGCAGCGCGGTGCCCAGCACGCTGGTGTCGTGCTTGATCAGCTTGGAGCCCAGCAGGCTCTTGAGCGAGCGCATCAGGCGGCCTTCGTAGCCCTCCAGGTACTCGTGCAGGGCCAGCCGGCCATAGACCGGGCGCCGCTCCTCGATATTGAAGAACACCACCGAGGGCAAGGTGATCTTGCCGTCTTCCAGGGCAATCAGCGAATCCACGCCGGGACGGTGCCAGCCGACGGTGGAATTGGAGGTGCCGAAGTCGATACCGCAGGCGCGGGCCGGGGATGCGTGACTCATGGGTGTGCTTCCGGGGGAAAAACGGCCGCGCAGTTTATGCCAGCCATCGGCAGAATCAAGACCGAATATCTGCTCGACAGCAATCCTTTGTCCGACTTGAAAGGCTATGCTTGACCCCAATCTTCACAGCAGTGATGCATTCGATAACCGATGGTGAATCGTAAAGATGGACTTCAAAGACTATTACAAGATCCTTGGCGTAGAGCCCACGGCGGATGAAAAGGCGATCAAGACCGCCTACCGCAAGCTTGCGCGCAAGTATCACCCGGACGTCAGCAAAGAGCGCGACGCCGAAAACCACTTCAAGGAAGTGAACGAGGCCTATGAGGCCCTGAGCAGCCCTGAAAAGCGCGCCGAATACGACGAGCTGCGCAAGTACGGCCAGCACGGCCGGCCCTTCCAGGGCCCGCCGGGCTGGGAAAGCCGTGGCGGTGGCGGTGGCGGTGCCGACTTTGGCGGCGGCGACTTCTCGGACTTCTTCAGTTCCATTTTCGGCTCGGCCGGACGTGGCAACGGCAACCCCTTTGGCCGTGGCCAGCAACGCAGTGCCGGTCGGCGAGGGCAGGACGTGGAAATGGAACTGGCGATTTTCCTCGAGGAAACCCTGGCCAACGAGTCGAAGAAGATCAGCTTCCAGGTGCCGCAGTACAACGCGGCCGGGCAGCGCACGGGCGACACCACCAAGACCCTCAACGTCAAGATCCCTGCCGGGGTGACCGACGGCGAGCGCATCCGCCTCAAGGGCCAGGGTGCGCCGGGCGTGGGCGGCGGCGCCAATGGCGACCTGTACCTGATCATTCGCCTGGCACCCCACCCGCTGTTCGATGTCGAAGGGCATGACCTGATCATCACCGTGCCGCTGGCACCGTGGGAGGCTGCGCTGGGCACCAAGGTCGAGATGCCGACCCTGACCGGCAAGGTCAACCTGACCATCCGCCCCGACAGCCAGAGCGGCCAGCGCCTGCGCATCAAGGGCATGGGCCTGAGCAACAAGCAGGGCCAGCGTGGCGACCTGTATGCGCAGCTGAAGGTGGTGATGCCGACGCAATCGAGCGCCGAAGCCCGCGAACTGTGGACCAAACTGTCGGAGAAGGCCGGGTTCAACCCGCGAACTCAATGGAGTAAGTGACCATGAGCAGTACCCTGATCGTTCAACTGGACATGCGAACCCTTTGTCAGGAGGCCGATGTACCGGCAGCCTACGTGATCGAGATCGTCGAACACGGCATCGTTGAACCTTCGGGGCGAACGCCGGAGGAATGGGTGTTCGACGACCGTGCCCCGGTGCTGGCCAAGCGCGCGGCCAAGCTGCACCAGGAGCTGGAACTGGAGTGGGAAGGGGTGGCGCTGGCGCTGGAGCTGCTGGAGGAAGTGAAGCAGTTGCGCAGTGAGAATTCGATGTTGAAGCAGCGCCTGGGCAGGTTTGTGCAGGGCTGACTGACGCCTTCGCCGGCAAGGCCGGCTCCAGTGTAGGAGCCGGCCTTGCCGGCGAAGGCCGCGGCTCAATCCCTGGGCTCTGCCCCCGGTGCCAGCATCAGTTGCATGAAGGTCAGGTCCAGCCACTTGCCGAACTTCACCCCCACCTGCGGCATCTGTCCGTTCAGGGTGAAGCCTAGCCGCTCGTGCAGGCGGATCGACGCCGTATTGCCGCTCTCGATCGCCGCCACCATCACATGCTTGCCACAGCCCCTGGCACGCTCGATCAGCGCCTGCATCAGCAACGGCCCCAGGCCCTGGCCGCGCTGGTCGCTGCGGATGTACACCGAATGCTCCACGGTGTGGCGAAACCCCTCGAACGGGCGCCAGTCGCCGAACGAGGCATAGCCCAGCACGTCCCCTGCCTCATTCACCGCCACCAGAATCGGATAACCCTGCCCCTGGCGCGCCGCGAACCACGCCTGGCGATTGCCCAGGTCGACCGTCTGCTCGTTCCAGATCGCCAGGGTGTTGAGCACCGCGTCGTTGTAGATATCACGGATGGCCGGCAGGTCGGCGTGCACGGCGTCGCGGATGTGATTCATGACAGGCTCTCGAAACGGGACAGGCGCACAGATTAAATCGTAACCAGGCCGCGTACACCTTCGGCCTCCATGTTTTCCCCGCGGCCCTGCTGCACGATCTCGCCGCGGGACATCACCAGGTACTGGTCGGCCAGCTCGGCGGCAAAGTCGTAGAACTGCTCCACCAGCAGAATCGCCATGTCGCCACGCGCGGCCAGTTGGCGGATCACCGCACCGATCTCCTTGATCACCGATGGCTGGATGCCTTCGGTGGGCTCGTCGAGAATCAGCAGGCGCGGGCGGCTGGCCAGGGCGCGGCCGATGGCCAGTTGCTGTTGCTGGCCACCGGACAGGTCGCCGCCGCGGCGGTGTTTCATCTGCAGCAGTACCGGGAACAGTTCGTAGATGAAGGCCGGCACCTCCCGCGCCTGGCTGGCGCCGAAGCGTGACAGGCCCATCAGCAGGTTCTCCTCCACCGTCAGGCGCGGGAAAATCTCGCGGCCCTGGGGCACGTAGGCGATTCCGGCGTGCACGCGCTGGTGCGGCTTGAGCGTGGTGATGGCCTGGCCCTCCCAGTGCACGCTGCCTTCGCGGGCGGGCAGCAGGCCCATCAGGCAGCGCAGCAGGGTGGTCTTGCCCACGCCGTTGCGGCCCAGCAGGCAGGTGACCTCACCGACCTTGGCCTGGAACGACAGGCCACGCAGGATGTGGCTGCCGCCGTAGTACTGGTGCAGGGTGTCGATTTTCAGCATGTACCTTGTCCTTTTTTGTCTGTACCGGCCTCTTCGCCGGCAAGGCCGGCGCCTACCAGAGCCGCGGTGTCTCTGTAGGAGCCGGCGTTGCCGGCGAAGCTTTTCAGCGCCCCAGATAAACCTCGATCACCCGATCATCGGCCTGCACCTGTTCCAGCGAACCCTCTGCCAGCACGCTGCCCTGGTGCAGCACCGTCACATGGTCGGCAATGCTGCCGACAAACCCCATGTCGTGCTCCACCACCATCAGCGAATGCCGGCCGGCCAGGCTTTTGAACAGCTCGGCGGTGAATTCGGTCTCGGCGTCGGTCATGCCCGCCACCGGTTCGTCCAGCAGCAGCAACTGCGGGTCCTGCATCAGCAGCATGCCGATCTCCAGAAACTGCTTCTGCCCATGGGACAGCAACCCCGCCGGGCGCTGCGCCGACCCGGTCAGGCGAATGGTCTGCAGCACCTGGTCGATACGGTCGCGCTGTTCGCCGCCGAGTCTCGCGCACAGGCTGGCCCACACCGACTTGTCGGCCTTCTGCGCCAGTTCCAGGTTTTCGTACACGCTCAAGGCCTCGAACACCGTCGGCTTCTGGAACTTGCGCCCGATGCCGGCCTGGGCGATCTGCACCTCGCTCATGCGCGTCAGGTCCAGGGTCTCGCCGAACCAGGCCTTGCCGGTGGTGGGGCGGGTCTTGCCGGTGATCACGTCCATCAGCGTGGTCTTGCCCGCCCCGTTGGGCCCGATGATGCAGCGCAACTCGCCCACGCCGATGTACAGGTTCAGCGCATTCAGCGCCTTGAAGCCGTCGAAGCTCACGCTGATGTCCTCCAGCGTCAGCACCGTGCCGTGGCGCACGTCCAGCCCCGGCTGGCGTGCCTGGCCCAGGCCGATGGCATCGCGACCGCTGCCGGCGTCGATGATCGGTTCGAGCATGAACTCGGGGTGTACGGCAGGCAGTGGTACGCTTCTCATTGTTCACCCCTTTTCTTCAGCAGGCCGACCACGCCCCTGGGCAGGTAAAGCGTTACCAGAATGAACAGCGCACCGAGAAAGAACAGCCAGAACTCGGGGAACGCCACGGTGAACCAGCTCTTCATGCCATTGACCACGCCGGCGCCCAGCAGCGGCCCGATCAGCGTGCCGCGCCCGCCCAGGGCTACCCACACGGCGGCCTCGATGGAATTGGTGGGCGACATCTCGCTGGGGTTGATGATGCCCACCTGCGGCACGTACAGCGCACCCGCCAGGCCGCACAGCACGGCGCTCAGCACCCACACGAACAGCTTGAAGCCGCGCGGGTCGTAGCCGCAGAACATCAGGCGGTTCTCGGCGTCGCGCAGCGCCGTGAGCACGCGCCCGAACTTGCTGCGCGCCAGGCGCCAGCCCAGGTACAGGCTGCCCGCCAGCAAGGCCACGGTGAGCAGGAACAGCACCGCGCGGGTGCCCTGGGCGGTGATCTCGAAACCCAGGATGCTGCGAAAGTTGGTGAAGCCGTTGTTGCCGCCAAAGCCGGTCTCGTTGCGAAAGAACAGCAGCATGCCGGCAAAGGTCAGGGCCTGGGTCATGATCGAGAAGTACACGCCCTTGATCCGCGAACGGAACGCGAAGTAGCCGAACACCAGCGCCAAAAGCCCCGGCGACAGCACCACCAGGCACAGTGCCCAGGCAAAGTGCTGGGTGCCGGCCCAGTACCACGGCAGCTCGCTCCACGACAGAAAGGTCATGAACGCCGGCAGGCCGTCGCCGGCCGCTTCGCGCATCAGGTACATGCCCATGGCGTAGCCGCCCAGGGCGAAGAACAGGCCATGGCCCAGCGACAGCAACCCGGCGTAGCCCCACACCAGGTCCAGCGCCAGGGCAACGATGGCGTAGCACAGGATCTTGCCCACCAGGGTCAGGGTGTAGGCCGACACCTGCAGGCTGTGGCCGGCTGGCAGCAACGACAGCAGTGGCAGGGCGATCAGCACCAGCAGCACCAGGGCGCCGACGGCCAGGGTCAGGCGCGGGCCGGCTTTTTGCGTAGCAGTGACAAGCAGTGGCTGGTTCATCAGTCGATTACCCGTCCCTTGAGGGCGAACAGGCCTTGCGGACGCTTCTGGATGAACAGAATGATCAGCGCAAGGATGAGGATCTTGCCGAGCACCGCACCGATCTGCGGTTCCAGCAACTTGTTGGCTATGCCCAGGCCGAACGCGGCCCACAGGCTGCCGGCCAGTTGCCCGACGCCACCGAGCACCACCACCAGGAACGAGTCGATGATGTAGCTCTGGCCCAGGTCCGGGCCGACGTTGCCGATCTGGCTCAGGGCCACACCGCCAAGGCCGGCGATACCCGAACCCAGGCCGAAGGCGAGCATGTCCACGCGCCCGGTGGGCACGCCGCAGCAGGCGGCCATGTTGCGGTTCTGGGTGACGGCGCGCACGTTCAGGCCCAGGCGGGTGCGGTTGAGCAGCAGCCAGGTGAGCAGCACCACGCACAGGGCGAAACCGATGATCACCAGGCGGCTGTAGGGCAGCACCAGGTTGGGCAGTACCTGCAGGCCGCCGGAGAGCCAGGCCGGGTTGGCCACCTCGACGTTCTGCGCGCCGAACAGCAGGCGGATGGCCTGGATCAGGATCAGGCTGATGCCCCAGGTGGCCAGCAGGGTTTCCAGCGGGCGCCGGTACAGGTGGCGGATCACCGTGCGTTCGAGCAGCATGCCGACCCCGGCACTCACACCGAAGGCCACCGGCAGTGCCAGCAGCGGGTAGAAGTCCAGCGCGCCGGGGGCGTAGCGCTGCACCAGCACTTGCACCACGTAGGTGCTGTAGGCGCCGAGCATCAGCATTTCGCCGTGGGCCATGTTGATCACCCCCAGCAGGCCGAAGGTGATCGCCAGGCCCAGGGCTGCCAGCAGCAGTATCGAACCCAGCGACAGCCCGCTGAAGGCCTGGCCGAGCAGCTCGCCGATCAGCAGCTTGCGCTTGACCTGGGCCAGGCTGGTTTCGGCGGCGGTGCGCACCGTGGGGTCGGTTTCCACACTGGGGTCGAGCAGGCTTTCGAGGCGGGTGCGGGCCATCGGGTCGCCGGTTTCGCCCAGCAGGCGCACGGCGGCCAGGCGTACGGCGGGGTCTGTCGCGACCAGTTGCAGGTTGGCCAGGGCCAGGCCCAGGGCTGCGTGCACGGCGGCGTCGGGCTCGCTGGCAAAGCGCCGGTCGAGGAAGGCGACCTGAGCGGGCTGCGCGCTTTTCTGCAGTTGCTGGGCGGCGGCCAGGCGGACCCTGGCGTCATCGCTGAGCAGTCGATGGCTGGCCAGGGCGTTGTCCACCAGGCCGCGCAGGCGGTTGTTCAGGCGCAGCTTGCGGCTGTCGTCCGGGCCCAGGCGGCCTTGCTGCAGCGAACTCAGCAGTTCGAGGCGCGCGGGGTCGGGTTGCGCCGCCCAGCCCTGCAGCAGGCTGGCCTGTTCGTTGGGCTTGGCGGCGATGAAGTAGTCGGCGTCGCCAGCGGCCCGGGCTGCCAGAGGCAGCAGCAGGAGCAGGGCGAGCAACAGCGAGTGGAGTGCCTTGGGCATGGCGGCTTCCTCGAAAGGTTAGGTGACTGTCAGGGCCTCTTCGCGGGTCAAGCCCGCTCCTACAGAGTTCGGTGATCCCTGTGGGAGCAGGCTTGACCCGCGATGGGCCGCACGGCGGCCCCCTGCCTCAGTTGCCTTTCACGGCATAATCCGGCCGCTTGTCGTTGCCCGGAATGAACGGGCTCCACGGCTGCGCGCGCAGCGGCTGCTCGGTCTGCCACACCACGCTGAACTGCCCGTCATCCTGGATCTCGCCGATCATCACCGGCTTGTGCAGGTGGTGGTTGGTCTTGTCCATGGTCAGGGTGAAGCCCGACGGCGCCTTGAACGTCTGCCCAGCCAGCGCCTCGCGCACCTTGTCCACATCGGTGCTCTTGGCCTTTTCCACCGCCTGGGCCCACATATGGATGCCCACATAGGTGGCCTCCATCGGGTCGTTGGTCACTGCCTTGTCGGCGCCCGGCAGGTTCTTCGCCTTGGCATAGGCCTTCCAGTCGGCCACGAACTGCGTGTTGACCGGGTTGTCCACCGACTCGAAGTAGTTCCACGCCGCCAGGTGCCCCACCAGCGGCTTGGTATCGATGCCGCGAAGCTCCTCTTCACCCACCGAGAACGCCACCACCGGCACGTCGGTGGCCTTCAGGCCCTGGTTGGCCAGTTCCTTGTAGAACGGCACGTTGGAGTCGCCGTTGACGGTGGAGATCACCGCCGTCTTGCCCCCGGCCGAGAACTTCTTGATGTTGGCCACGATGGTCTGGTAATCGCTGTGGCCGAACGGGGTGTACACCTCCTCGATGTCCTTGTCGGCCACGCCCTTGCTGTGCAGGAACGCACGCAGAATCTTGTTGGTGGTGCGTGGGTAGACGTAGTCGGTGCCCAGCAGGAAGAAGCGCTTGGCTGCGCCACCGTCCTCGCTCATCAGGTATTCCACCGCCGGTATCGCCTGCTGGTTGGGCGCTGCCCCGGTGTAGAACACGTTGGGCGACATCTCTTCACCTTCGTACTGCACCGGGTAGAACAGCAGCCCGTTGAGTTCCTCGAACACCGGCAGCACCGACTTGCGCGACACCGAGGTCCAGCAGCCGAACACCACCGCGACCTTGTCCTGGGTCAGCAACTGGCGGCTCTTCTCGGCGAACAGCGGCCAGTTGGAGGCCGGGTCGACCACCACCGGCTCCAGCAGCTTGCCGTTGACCCCGCCCTTGGCGTTGATCTGCTCGATGGTCATCAGGGCCATGTCCTTGAGCGAGGTCTCGGAGATCGCCATGGTGCCCGACAGCGAATGCAGGATGCCGACCTTGATGGTCTCGGCGGCCTGGACCGTCCAGCTCAGGCCCATCGCGGCAATCGATGCGCTGAGGGTGAATGCCTTGATCAGACTGCGACGCTTCATAGTGCTCTCTCCATGGGATCGAATGGTTCTGCTGGGCAGACGGCGACTTTGTGCAGAGAGCTTTAGCAAGGGCTGTGCCGATGTCGTACACAGGCTTGCCAGCGGCGTGTTCACAAGGTGCAGGGCAGGGTGGGTGCACCGGGATGGCGCTTGCCGTGGTGCAGTACGCGCAAGGCTGCACAGCAATAGTTCACGGCGATGCCTTATGCTTGCGCCCTCACTTCAACTCGGCTCAAGGATTTTCGCCATGGAAGCGTCATCGCTGTACTTTCGCTGCAACATCACCCCGGCCCAGTACCAGGCCGCGGTGACCTCACCTGCGGCGGGCGCTGGCGAGTTTGATGACTGGCAGCAATGGCTGGACGCCGCCGAGGTGCACGGGGTACGTGATCTTGACCAGAAGACGCCTGAAAATGCGGTGGCGCTGGGCGATTTGCTTCAGGGCTGGGTCGACTGCATGTACGGCAGCCTGATGCAGTACGACGAGGCGTCGCAGGTCTGGCAGTTCGCGTTGGTGGAGTTCACCAACAATTACGGCGAGATGATCCAGCTGCTGGCCCCTCTGCGTCAGATGGCGAAGTACGCCAAGCCGGAGTCGGACAGCTTCCTGCTGGTCTATTCGTATATCTGGGGTGATGGCGACAATGCGTTCCTCACCCTGGGCCAGCAGCGCAGCCAGTTTGCCAGCGGCCCTTCGCCCGAACAGCGGGCCGAGGCCGATGGCGTGCTGGAAGGGCTTGCCCAAGCCCTCCAGCAGCAGGAGTACGACTACGACTGACGCGGCGTGGTAGCGGGCACCGGCACACGCGCCTGGCGCTTGCGGCGCACGGTCTGGTAGGTCACGGCCAGCAGCACGAACCACAGCGGCGTCACCAGCAGGGCCTGGCGGGTATCGCTCTCCAGGCACAGCAACACCAGGATGAAGGCGAAGAACGTCAGGCATACCCAGCACATGAAGCGCCCGCCCGGCATCTTGTACTTCGAGGCCTGGTGCAGCGGCGCACGCTCCTTGCGGTAGGTGAGGTACGACAGCAGGATCAGCGTCCACACGAACATGAACAGGATCGCCGACACCGTGGTCACCAGGGTGAAGGCCTCGATCAGGTCGGGGATCACGTACATCAGGGCCGCGCCCAGCAGCAGGCAGGTGCACGAGAAGTACAGGCCGTTGGCCGGCACCTTGCGGCTGGACAGGGTCTCGAAGCTTTTCGGCGCATCGCCCTGCTGGGCCAGGCCGAACAGCATGCGGCTGGTGGAAAACACCCCGCTGTTGGCCGAGGAGGCCGCCGAGGTCAGCACCACGAAGTTGATGATGCTCGCCGCCGCCGGCAGCCCGGCCAGCACGAACAGCTCGACGAACGGGCTCTTGCCCGGCACCACGTCGCGCCACGGGGTGACGGCCATGATCGCGATCAGCGCCAGCACGTAGAACATGATGATGCGGATCGGGATCGAGTTGATCGCCCGCGGCAGGGTGCGTTCGGGGTTCTTCGCCTCGGCGGCGGTGGTGCCCACCAGTTCGATGCCGACGAAGGCGAACACGGCAATCTGGAAGCCCGCGAAAAAGCCCATCAGGCCATGGGGGAACATGCCCGCGTCATTCCACAGGTTGCTCAGCTGTGCACTGGTGCCGGTGGGCGACTGGAAGCCGACGAACACCATGTACAGGCCGGTGCACACCAGCGCCATGATCGCGATGATCTTGATCAGGGCGAACCAGAACTCGATTTCGCCGAACAGCTTCACCGTGATCAGGTTCAGCGACAGCAGCACGCCGACGCAGGCCAGGGCTGGCGCCCATTGCGGCAGGTCAGGGAACCAGAACTGCGAGTAGGCGGCGATTGCGATCACGTCGGCAATGCCGGTGATGATCCAGCAGAACCAGTAGGTCCAGCCGGTGAAGTAGCCGGCCCAGGGGCCGAGCAGGTCGGCGGAGAAATCGATGAACGACTTGTAGTTGAGGTTCGACAGCAGCAGTTCGCCCATGGCACGCATGACGAAGAACAGCATGAAACCGATGATCATGTAGACGAAGATGATCGACGGGCCAGCCAGGCTGATGGTCTTGCCCGAGCCCATGAACAGGCCGGTGCCGATGGCCCCGCCAATCGCGATGAGCTGGATATGGCGGTTGGTGAGGTTGCGTTGCAGGTCGTGGGCCGGGGTGTCCGGCGGTTGCTGGTTGGTCATGGGTGGCATTCCATTGAGAAGTCAGTCTTCTTGTGCGTGAAGCGCTCGCTAGGCTATCACGGGCTTTTGCCCTGGCGAGGTGGCAATACGTCTCAAGTTGGTACGTTCGCACCGCTTTGTTGATCGCGGTCAAGGCAGGATTTCCGGGCCAGGCAAGGGCTCAGCGCCAGGCAGCAGTTCAGCGCCGGCGCATCATGCCGATGAAGAACAGCCCGCCGATGGCCGCCGTGGCGATGCCGATGGGCAGGTCTTCAGGGGCGATCAGGGTGCGTGCGGCCACATCCACCCAGATCAGGAACAGGCTGCCCAGCAGCAGCGACACCGGCAGCAGCCGGCGGTGCTCGGCGCCCACCAGGCGCCGCGCAATGTGCGGCACCATCAGGCCGACAAAGCCGATGGAACCGCTGATCGCCACCAGCACGCCGGTCAGCAGCGAGCAGATCAGAAACGCCAGCAGGCGCACCGAGCGTGCGTTCAGGCCCAGGGTCACGGCGGTCTGCTCGCCGGCCATCAGCGCATTGAGCGCGCGTGCCATGCCCAGCAGCAGGCCCAGCCCCAGCAGCACGCTGGCTGCCGGCACCGCCAGCAGCTCCCAGCGCGCCAGGCCCAGGCCGCCGAGCATCCAGAACATCACCGCAGAGCTTGCACGATGATCGCCCATGAACAGCAGCAGGTTGGCCAGCGCCATCATCACGAAGGCCACGGCCACCCCGCACAGCAACAGGCGGTCGCTGTCCAGGCGGCCATGCCGGCTGGCAATCGCCAGCACCAGCAGCATGCTGCACAGCGCGCCGACAAAGGCTGCCAGCGGCAGGGTCAGCACGCCGATCAGTTCACCCACATGCAGCACCACCAGCACCGCACCCAGCGTGGCGCCGGAGGTCACGCCGAGCAGGTGCGGGTCGGCCAGCGGGTTGCGCGTGACCGCCTGCAGCACCGCGCCGATCATCGCCAGGCCGCCGCCCACCAGCGCGCCCAGGAGCATGCGCGGCACCCGGATCAGCCACACGATATGTTCCTGGCCGGCGGTCCAGGCGGGCACATCGGGGGCAATACCGAACACCTTGAACAGCAGCACCCGGGCGACCACCTCGACCGGCACCGGGGCCGAACCGAACCCCAGCGAGAGCACGCACGACACCAGCAGCAGGCCGCTCAGCGCCAGCAGCATCAGGCGATAGCGAGTGTTCATGCGCCGTGCAGGCCCTTGGCGATGGCCTCGATCGCCTCGACGTTTTCCAGGCTCGGCGTGGCGGCCACATAGGGGATGACCACGAAGCGCCGGTTACGCACCGCGTCGACCGATTGCAGGGCCGGGTGCTGTTCCAGAAACTGCTGCTTCTGCGCGGCGGTGATCTCGCCATAGTCGACGATCACGATCACCTCGGGGTTGCGTTCGACCACGCTTTCCCAGTTCACGCGGGTCCAGCTGGCCTCGATGTCATCGAGGATGTTGCGCCCGCCGGCGGCGTTGATCAGCGCCTCGGGCATGCCCAGGCGCCCGGAGGTCATGGCGCGGTCTTCGCCGCTGTCATACAGGAACACCCGCGGGCGCTGCGCCGGCAGGTGCTGCTGCACGCTGGCCACGCGCTGCTGCATCTGCTCGATCAGCTGGCTGGCGCGGGCCTGCACGTCGAAGATCCGGCCCAGGTTGCGCAGGTCGGTGTAGGTGTCGTCCAGGCTCGCCGGCGGGCGCTTCATCACGAACGCGCACGACTCGGTCAGCTCGTACACCGCGATGCCCAGCGGTGCCAGGCTCTGCGGGGTGAGGTCGCCGCCCACGCGCATGCCGTAGTCCCAGCCGGCGAAGAAGAAGTCGACGTTGGCGTTGAGCAGGGTTTCCACCGAAGGGTACTTGCTGGCCAGCTCCGGCAGGCCGTCGAGTTCCTTGCGCAGCGCCGGGGTCACTGCCTTCCAGCCGCTGACGCCGCTGTAGCCGACCATCTTCGTGCGCAGGCCCAGGGCGAGCATCATCTGGGTCATGTTGATGTCGTGGCTCAGGGCGCGTTCGGGGGCCTTGGCGAAGGTCACCTCGCGGTTGCAGCTGTGCACCGTGAGCGGGTAGCGCGTGGCCTCGGCCAGGGCCGGGCCGGCGACCAGCAGCAGCGCGGCAAGCAGGGCGGATCGAATCATTGGGGGGCTATCCAGGTGATGCGTGGATGGTCGGCCAGCGGGTGGCGGTCGATCAGCGCCTGAACGCCGAACACCTCGCGCAGCAGCTCGGCGGTGAGGACCTGGTGCGGTGTGCCGCTGGCCACGATGCGGCCGTGGTCGAGTACGTACAGGCGGTCGCAGAAGGCCGCGGCCAGGTTCAGGTCGTGGATGCTGGCCAGGGTGGCGATGCGCAGCTGGCGCACCTGGTGCAGCAGGGCCAGTTGGTAACGCGGGTCGAGGTGGTTGGTCGGTTCGTCGAGGATCAGTACGCGCGGTTGCTGCACCAGGGCGCGGGCCAGGATCACGCGCTGCTTTTCACCGCCCGAAAGGGTGGCGAAGGCGTGGTCGTCGAAGCCGTGCAGGCCGACGTCGAGCAGCGCCTGCTGCACACGCTGGCGGTCTTGGCTGCTGTCGCCGTCGAACAGGCCCTGGTGCGGAATGCGCCCCATGGCGACCACTTCGGCCACGCTCAGGCCAAACGCGTCGGGGAACTCCTGCAGCACCACCGCGATGCGCTGGGCACACCAGCGCGGCGATTGTTGCCAGAGGTTGTGGTCGTCGAGGGTGATGTGCCCGCGTTCGGGGGCGTTGAAGCGGTAGGCGCACCGCAGCAGGCTGGTCTTGCCGCTGCCGTTGGGGCCAATGAGGCCGACGAATTCGCCGGGGCGCACCTGCAGGTCGACGCCACGCAGCTGGAACTGGTGGTGGCAGTGGCCGTGGCCTTTGGGGGACCAGTGCAGGTTGTGGATATTCAGGGTGGTCATGTGTCGTCTATTCGGGCCTCTTCGCCGGCAAGGCCGGCTCCTGCAGGACCGGTGTGGTGTGCAGGAGCCGGCCTTGCCGGCGAATGGGGCGACGCGGTCAGAAGGTGTAGTCGGCCGTCACGAAGAACGAGCGCGGCTCACCCAGGATCCATTGCTGGCCGTCATTGTACTGACTTTGCGCGTACCGACGGTCGAACAGGTTGTTCAACTGCAGGCCCAGCGTGGTATCGCTGAGCACCTGCCACGCCACCGAGGCATCCACCACCGTGTAGCTCGGCAGCCGGGTAGTGTTGCCCATGTCGGCATAGCGCCCGTCCACATAGCGCACCCCGGCGCCTGCGCGCAGGCTGTCGGTCAGGCCCTTGCTCAGCCACAGGTTGGCGGTGCGCCCCGGTACGTCGGTGGGGCGGTTGCCGGCCCGCGATACCATCACGCCGTTCACCTCCTGCTCGAATTCGTCATAGCGTGCACGCACGAACGCGGCGTTGGCCTGTACCTGCCAGTCGTGCGGCAGCTGCAGGTCCAGGCTGGCCTCGATGCCGTCGGACGACTGCTTGCCCACCTGCAGTTGCCGGCCGGTGCCGATCTGCGACGGGTCGTCGGTGAGCAGGTCCTTCTTGACGATGTGGTATGCCGCCAGGGTCCATTCGCCACGCTGCTGCCAGAACTGCTGCTTGACCCCGACCTCGGTCTGGCGCGCCTTGGCCAGGCCGTACTGCTGCTGGTCGGGGCTCAGCGAGATCAAGCCGCCAACGCCATCGGTGCTGGTGGCGTGCTGGGCATACAGCGACGTTTCGGGGGTGAGGGCGAACACCAGCCCGGCCTTCCAGTTGTTGCCGTCCAGGCTGGTGTCGCTGCGTGTGTTGCCGGTCACTTCGCTGCGCAGGTCGTTGCGGTCCAGGTGCACCACGTCGCGGCGCACGCCCGTCACCAGCGACAGGCGCTCGGTGAGCTGCAGGCGGTTTTCTGCGAACAGCGCGAACTGGTGGGTCAGGCTGTCGAACTGCGGACGGTACGCCGAATCGCTGGCAAAGCCGCTGCGCTGCGGGTGGCGCAGGTCGATCGGCTCGCCGCCGACGATGCTGTCGTTGAATGGCGCGTTGCTGTTGAGCTGGAAGCGGATGCGGTTGTAGTCGGCGCCCACCAGGGTCTGGCTGTCGAGGCCGAACAGGCTGTGCCTGAAGGTGAAGGTCTGGCGATCACCCAACTGCTCCTGCTGGTGCTTGATGCCGAAGTTGCCACTGCGCAGCAGTTGCTGGCTGGCCGCATCCCAGGTGTAGTTCTCGGCGTTCTGCCAGCGGCGGTTGGCCTTGAGGTAGTACAGCTCGTTGGTGGAGCTGACGCTGTCGCTGATCTGCCACTCGGTGGTCAGGCGCGTCCACTGGTCGTTGTAGTGCTGCTTGTCGTTGCTGATGTTGTAGTTCTTGTCGCGCAGGCTCTCGCGCAGGTGGCCGTTGATCAGCGGCGTGCCGAAGTAGTTCATCGGCTTCTGGTCGCCATAGTCGTGCGCCAGGGTGAAGGCCAGGTCGTCATTGGCCTGCCAGCGCAGCGCCGCACTGATGGCGGTGCTGCTGGAGTCGCCGTGGTCGATCCAGCCGTTGCTGCGCAGCTGGTTGATGTTCAGGCGGTAGCTCAGGCTGTCGGTGAGCGAGCCGCCGCTGTCGAGGGCGGTCTGCTGGCTGTCGTGGTTGCCGTAGCCCAGGCGCAGGTGGTTGACGATCTCGCCCTCGAAGGGCTTTTTCGGCACCACGTTGACCACCGCACCGGTGGCGCCTTCGCCATACAGCACCGAGGCCGGGCCGCGCAGAACGTCGATGCGTTCCACCGACCAGGTGTCTACCGGGAAGGTCACGGTGCCCATGCCGGTGTACATGCGGTTGCCGTCGAACAGCTGCATCACCGAGCTCTGCCCGGTGAAGCCGCGGGCCTGCAGCGAGGTGCCGCCATCGCCCGGGGTGCCGGTGCGGCTGATGCCGGTACTGCGCGACACGCCGTCCTGTACGCTGCGATCGCCACGTGCGCGTACCTGCTCGCCGCTCAGGCTCTCGACGCTGCCCGGGGTTTGCAGGGCGTTCAGGTTCAGGCGCGAACCGGCGCTGGTCGGGGTATCGAGGCTGACCCGCTGTTCGGCGTCGGCCGTGGCGGTGATGGTGCCGGCAGGCAGGGTCAGGGTGTTGGCCAGGGCGCAATCGCACGCGGCCAGCAGGCTCAGGGAGCCGATCAGGTACTTGTTCATCGGAAGGGAAATCGCTTGTCCATAAGGCCCGGGCGCGTCGGTGCGCCGGGTTCGAGGCGGGTGTTTTTCGGGGCGTATAATGTAACATTTTGCCGATTGGCGGTAGCGCAGCGTGCTCATGTGCTGCATGAGCAGGGCTCAGGTTGGCGCCGCCGGTCTGCCAGAGGGCGCGGCCAGTGGCCGCGCCCGTGTGGTGCATCAGAAGCTCAGGTCGACCTTGGTCCAGAGGGTACGCCCTGGCTCGTTGATCGCCTGCGGATCACTGGCCGGGTAGCCGAAGCCGGCATTGCCCGCCAGGTTCAGGTGCTCGGCGTAGGCCTTGTCGAACAGGTTGTCGACGCCGGCACTGAGCTTGATGTTCTTGCTCACGCGGTAGGCGCCGTTGAGCGAGAACACGCCGAAGCCTGCGCTTTTCTCGTAGTCCTTGCCCACCACGTTGCCGGAACCCTCGGCGATGCGGTTCTGCGCCGAGACCAGGCGCCACAGCGCACCGGCGCTCCAGGCGTCGCGGCTGTAGGTCAGGCCCAGGCGGCTTTCCAGCGGCGGCATCTGCGGCAGCGCCTTGCCATCGCTGCTGTTCTTGCCCCAGGCGTAGGCCAGGGTGGCGTCGGCTTTCCAGTTGGGCGCGAACTGATAGGCCGCGCCCAGCTCGCCGCCCATGATACGGGCATCGATGTTCTGCGCCTGGGAGCTGAGCATGCCCATCATGCCGGGACGGTAGTCGAACAGGATGTAGTCGCGCACCTGGCCGACATAGCCCGAGGCCCAGGCTTCGAGCTGCTCGGTCTTGTACTGGATGCCCACGTCCAGCTGAGTGGTCTTCTCCGGCTTGATCGAGTCGAACGCATTGAGCGAGCCGGCCGGGCCCGACTTGGGCGAGAACAGCTCCCAGTAGTCGGGGAAGCGCTGGGCATGGCCCAGGCCCACATAGGTGGTGGCCGGGAGGTCGAGCAGGTCGTGCTCGTAGCGCACGAACCCGCTGGGCAGGGTGTCGGCGCGGGTGTTGCCGCGGGTGGCGCTGGCTTCACGAAAATCCTTGGCCGAGGCGCGGTCCAGGCGCGCGCCGCTGACCAGGCGGTCCTGGCTGGAGGTTTCCCAGGTCAGCTCGCCGAACACGCCGTAGTTGTGAAAGTCCGCGTCCTTGGTCCAGGGCTCGGCCTTGTGCGCATCCACGCCCATGCCGCCGCGCTGGCGATGTTCGTTGGTCTGCGCATCGACACCGCTGACCAGGGTCACGTCCTCCCAGCGCCAGGTGGCCTTGAGCCGCCCGCCGAGGGTACGGCGGTCGACGTTGCTGACCATCGGCCCGGCCATCATGCCGCTGGTGGGCGAGGTGCGCAGGCTGTAGTTGTCCATCACGTGGTCGGCGTAGTTGTAGTAGACCTGGGCTTCGAGCTTGTCGAGCACCCCGCCCAGGTTGGATTTCTCAAAGCGCAGGCCCAGGCTTTCGCGCTTGAACTGCGAACCGTCCATGCCGCGCCCGGCATAGCGCGCCTCGCCATCGCCCTTGCCGGCAGTGAGTTCGAGCAGGGTGTCGGCATCCGGGGTCCAGCCCAGGGCCACGTCACCGTTCCACTTGTCCCAGCGCGAGGGCACGGTGTCGCCGTTGCCGTCCTTGTAGTCGTCGGAGCGCGACTGGTTGCCGACAAAGCGTGCATAGCCCTGTGCGTTGCCTGCCGCAGCATCCAGCACCTTGTCGAAGCGCCCGTTGGAGCCGGCCAGCAGGCTTGCGTTGACGCGGCTGCCCAGCTCGCCGAACTGTTCGGGCTCGCGGTCGAAGAGGATGGTGCCGGCCGAGGCGCCGGGGCCCCACTGCACGCTCTGCGGGCCCTTGATCACGGTGAGGCGGTCGTAGGTTTCCGGCGAGATGTACGAGGTGGGTGCGTCCATGCGGTTGGGGCAGGCGCCGAGCATCACGCCGCCGTTGGTAAGGATGTTCAGGCGCGAGCCGAACATGCCGCGCAGCACCGGGTCGCCGTTGGTGCCACCGGCGCGGATGGCCGAGAAGCCCGGGATGGTCTTGAGGTAGTCGGCGCCGTCGCTGGCCGGTACTGGCTGGCGTGGGTCCTTGGGGTTGGTGACGATGGTCAGCGGCGAGCTGGGCGCCACGGCAGTGATCACCGTGGGGCTCAGTTCGGTGTGGTCGTGGCCTTCGTGGCCGCTGTCGGCGGCCAGGGCCACGTGGCTGAACAGGGTGCCGCACAGCAGGGCGATGGTGCCTTGCAGCGACAGGCGCAGGGTAACGGTAGAGCCGGACATAGTATTTCCAACATCGTGTGGTCGTGAGGGTGCGCAAGAGCCTCGGCAGCAAGCCGGGCCCTGGGGCGCATGCAAAGTGGGTTCAGACGACGATGTGGGCAGGTGGCGCGCGGCTGCGGGCGCCGGGGAAGATGGCCTGGCGCGCATGGCCCTGGCGCGGCTGGGCGCGCAGGGTGGTGTGGGGCGAGACGGCCTCGGTGTCGAGCAGGCTGAGCGTCTGCGGCAGCGCCGGGCAGTGGAAGAACAGGCTGCAGTAGCCGCACTTTTCCCAGATGACGTGCAGCGCTGCCGGGTTGTCGGCCGGGCTGCTGGCGTGGCTGCCTGAGTGGCAGTCCATGGCCATGTCCATGCCGGGCATGGAGGCACGGTGATCCATCGGCATCGACTGGGAGACCAGTGGGCCGATGAAGATCATCAACATGGCGAACAGGCTCAGCCAGCTGCCGCGTGCTCGTTGGAGGTCAGCGGGGCGGGCGAGCCTGCTGCGGGGCAGGCGCATGGCGTGCAGCCGTCAGCGAATCAATGGCTGTGGGCGGTGCCCTCGGGGGCCTGTTTCTGCACGGCCACTTCGACCGTGATGTTGCCGGCCTTCTGGAAATGCAGGGTCAGCGGGAAGCGCTTGCCGTCGCTGAGCAGGCTGCGGTCCTTGGGCTGCATCAGCATCACGTGGTAGGCGCCGGGGGCGAACACCAGGTCGGCGCCGGCGGGGATGTCGACACCCTGCACCTGCTGCATCTTCATCAGGCCGTCCTTGTGCACATGCTCGTGCAGTTCGGCGTTGTCGGTGATCGGGCTGTCGACGCCGAGCAGGCGGTCGGCGCTCTTGCCGTTGTTGTGCACGATGAAATAGGCGGCCACGTTGGGGGCGTTGGGCGGCAGCTCCTGCGACCACGGGTGGGCGATATGCAGGTCGCCCACGGTGTATTCATGGGCGTTGGCAAAGGTGGCGGGCAGCAGCAGGGCGGCCAGCAGCAGGGCGTTCTTGAGCATGGTCAATCTCCGTTCGAGTCAGGTTCGCAACTGGTAGCGTAGTGAACTCAGGCCTGGGGGGAGGCGCGGGGATTGAGCGCGGGCCATTGCTGGCGTGGCGTGGGGTGGTAGCTGGCGAGTAGCGGTGACGGGGTGTTGAGGGTGTGCTCGGACGTCACCAGTCGTGGCGGGTGGCCGGGCAGGGCCAGCAGCGGGGCAGTGCCGGAGCAGCACCAGCAGTGCTGCATGGTGGAGTGGTCGTCGTTCTGCTGTTGGCCGTCGGGGGCATTCAGCGAGATGGCGATCATCTTGGTCACGCCGCTGGAGCAGAAGGTGCCCCACAGCAGTTGTTCGGGTTGGGCTTTTGCAGCGGCGGCGGACAACGGCATGGCCAGCAGATTGAACAGCACTGCGAAGCAGGCGATCCAGGCGTAGGCGAGCCGGTGTGCGGGCATGGGGAGATCCGGTCAGGAATCGAGTGGGGCTATTTAGCCAGATGTCGAAGTATATGTAAAAAAGCCGGGGTGTGATGGAGTGTCGCAGGTGGGGCGTCAGGGGCAGCCTCGTTGCCCGAGCCAGTCTTCGGTGCGCAGCCCGGGCACACGAGCGAATTCGCGAAGATTGTTGGATACCAGGATCAGGCCGCGTGAGCGGGCATGTCCGGCGATCATCTGGTCATAAGGGCCGATAGGTGTCCCCAGCCTGGCCAGCTCTGCTCGCAGTTGCCCGCAGTGCGCAGCGGCGGGTACGTCGTAGTCGAGTACTTCAAGGCGAGCGGCGAAGCCTTCCACCACGGCGAGGTTCTTTCCGGGAGCGGAGGATTTTTCTGCACCGAACATCAGTTCCATCAGGGTGATCGTGCTGATGCACATTTGCCCATGATGCAGGTTGAAGGCTTCGCGTACTTCCTGAGGCTTGTTCTTCAGCGTGAAGATGCAGATGTTGGTGTCGAGCATGTACTTGAGCATCAGAAGTCTTCTCGCTCCTGATCGGCGGGCTGCTCGCGGCCGGCCATGAAGTCGGCGGTGACGCTGTCACCGTCGAACCAGCTGTCCCAGCACTCGCCGGCCGGAGTGATGATTCGAGCCCTGCCCACTGCAACGATATCCACGCGCTTTACCTCTGGCGGCAGAGCGACCGATTTTGGCAGGCGTATGGCCTGGCTGCGGTTGCTCTTGAAAACGGCACCTTGCTCCATGATCCGCCCCTTGTATATTCCAAATGTATATCCAAGTTTAAGCGCGTGTGCAAAGGCGTCAACGGGAATTGGAAGGCTTGGCTTCAGAGCTGTGCCAACAACTCGGCCACCCCCACAAACTCCCGATCCCCCCCCGCCAGCGCCGGCCGCTTCAGGATCAGTACCGGCACACCCCGCTCGCGCGCCACTTCGAGCTTGGGCTCGGTCGCGGCGCTGCCACTGTTCTTGCTGATCAGCACATCCACCCGGCAACGCTCGAACAACGCCCGTTCATCCTCCAGGCGAAACGGCCCCCGCGCGCCGATCACTTCGCATCGCGCATTCCCCTCGCACACCTCCAGCGCGCGCAAGGTCCAGAACTGCTGCGCGGGTATCTCGTGCAGGTGCTGCAACGGCTCGCGCCCCAGGGTGAACAAGGGCCGGCGAAACGGTTTCAATGCCTCGATCAACTGCGTCCAGTCCGCCACTTCCCGCCAGTCGTCACCGGCCTGCGCCTGCCATGCCGGGCGCCGCAACGCCCAGCATTCAACCCCGGCCAGGCGCGCTGCCTGCGCCGCATTGCGGCTGATCTGCGCCGCATACGGGTGGGTCGCGTCGATCACCAGACCGATGCCTTCGGCCCGCAGGTAAGCGGCCAGGCCCTCGGCTCCACCATAACCGCCCACCCGCACCTGGCACGCTAGGTCGCTGGGCACCCGGCCGATACCGGCCAGGCTGTAGACGTGCTGCGGGCCCAGCTGACGGGCTATCAACAGCGCCTCGGTCACGCCGCCCAGCAACAGGATGCGCCGGCTCATCGAACACCCGCCCGGCCGACGATGCCGCCCTGGCGGTCGATGGCGAACACCTCCACCTGTACCTGCGCCGGCACCACGCTGCGGGCGAAAGCCAGCGCGTGCTCGCACACCGCATCCCCCAGCCCGACCCCCGCCGCACTGGCCAGGGCCAACGCCTGCTGGCTGGTGTTGGCGCCGATGATCGCCGCCTGCAACGCGGCGTCGGCACCCACCGCCGCCGCCCAGCCAGCCAGTTGCGGCAGGTCGATGCTCGAATGCCGGCTGTGCAGGTCCATGTGCCCGGCCGCCAGTTTGCTGATCTTGCCGAAGCCGCCGCAGATGCTCAGCTTGCCAACCGGCACCTTGCGCAGGTGCTTGAGCACCGCGCCGACAAAATCGCCCATCTCGATCAGGGCGATGTCGGGAATGCCGTAGACCCGGCGCATGGTGTCTTCGCTGGCATTGCCGGTACACGCGGCAATGTGTTCGTAGCCATTGGTCTTGGCCACGTCGATGCCCTGGTGGATCGAGGCAATGTAGGCCGCGCAGGAAAACGGCCGCACGATGCCACTGGTGCCCAGAATCGACAGCCCGCCGAGGATGCCCAGGCGCGGGTTCATGGTCTTGAGGGCCAGGCTGTCGCCGTCCTGCACGTTCACGGTGACCTCGAAGCCCCCCGCGTAATCGCACTCCAGCGCCAGACGCTGCAGGTGCTCGGTCATCATGCGCCGCGGCACCGGGTTGATCGCCGGCTCGCCCACCCCCAGCACCAGCCCGGGGCGGGTCACGGTGCCCACGCCGATGCCGGCGACAAAGCGCACGCCCGGCTCGGCCAGCAGCCGCACCTGGCTGTAGAGCAGCGCGCCATGGGTCACGTCGGGGTCGTCGCCGGCATCCTTGAGGGTGCCGGCTTCGGCGCCTGGCCCGGCCAGCCGGCAGAACTCCAGGCGCATCTGCACCTGTCTGCCCTTGGGCAGGGTGATGTGCACCGCGTCGTCGCATTGCCCGCTCAACAGCAGGCGCGCCGCCGCCAGGCTGGTGGCAGTGGCGCAGCTGCCCGTGGTCAGGCCGCTGCGCAGCGGCGCCGGCTGTTCTGCGGTTTCGTCACGCATCGAGGGGCTTTACCACATCAAGCAGGGTGATCGGCAGCGCCTGGCGCCAGGTGTCGAACTCGCCCAGCGGCTGCGCCTGGGCCACATGGATACGGGTGAGCTCGCCGCCATGACGTTCGCGCCAGCTCATCAGCAGGGTCTCGCTCTGCAGGGTCACGGCATTGGCCACCAGCCGGCCACCGGGGCGCAGGTGCGCCCAGCATTCGTCCAGCACGCCCTCGCGGGTCACGCCGCCACCGATGAAGATCGCGTGGGGCCGCTCCAGGCCCTGCAACGCCTGCGGGGCGCGCCCGCGCACCAGTTGCAGGCCAGGCACGCCCAGGGCGTCGCGGTTGTGTTCGATCAGGTGCTGGCGGCCGGCGTCGGCCTCGATGGCCAGCGCCCGGCAGCTGGGGTGGGCGCGCATCCATTCGATGCCGATCGAGCCGCTGCCGGCGCCCACGTCCCACAGCAGCTCGCCCGGCTGCGGGGCCAGGCGGGCGAGGGTGATGGCGCGCACGTCGCGCTTGGTGATCTGCCCGTCGTGCGCGAAGGCTGAATCGGGCAGGCCGGCCAGCGGCGACAGGCGCGGTGCATCGGCGCCGGCCCGGCAGTCGATGGCCACCAGGTTGAGGTCGGCGAAGTCGGCGTCTTGCCAGCCATCGGCACGGGCATCGATGCGCCGTTCGTCGGCGCCACCCAGGTGCTCCAGCACGCTCAGGTGGCTGGGGCCGAAGCCGCGCTCGCGCAACAGGGCGGCCAGGGCGGCGGGGCTGCTGCGGTCATTGCTCAGCACCAGCAGGCGCTGGCCGCTGTACAGGTGGGCGGCCACGGCGGCGACCGGGCGCGCTACCACCGACAGCGTGACCACGTCCTGCAGGGGCCAGCCCAGGCGGGCGGCGGCCAGCGAGTAGGAGGACGGTGCAGGCAGCACCCGCATGGCCTCGGCCGGCAGTTGGCGCGCCAGGCTGGCGCCTACGCCGTAGAGCATCGGGTCGCCGCTGGCCAGCACGCACACCGGCTCGCCACGTTCGGCCAGCAGTGGCGCCAGGGAAAACGGGCTGGGCCAGGCGACGCGTTCGGCGCGCGAGCAGTGGGGCAGCAGGGCCAGCTGGCGCGGGCTGCCGAACACCTTGGTGGCTCGCAGCAGGGCATGCCGAGCATGTTTGCCCAGGCCCGTGAAGCCGTCTTCGCCAATACCTACTACCGTCAACCAGGGCGCCATGCCGTTCCTCTTCGCTTGCCTATCCGACCGGCTGGCTTAGCCTGCCGACGGACAAAGCAGGCATAATACCGCGCCTTTGTGCTACCAGCGCCTTTTGACGATTGCCGGGTGATCCCTTGCCGCAACCCCTGCCCACTCCAGCTCTTCGCCCCTCGGCCTGCCCGGGGTTGTGGCGTATCGTGCAGGCGCTGGACGGCGGCATTTCACGCATCAAGCTCGACGCCGGCACCCTGAGCGCGGTCCAGGCACACGCAGTGGCCGATGCCGCCGAGCGCTTTGCCGGCGGCGTGATCGAGGTAACCAACCGCAGCAACCTGCAGATTCGCGGCATCGGTGCCGACCACGCCGGGCTGGTGGCATGCCTGCTCGACGCCGGCCTGGGCCCGCGCCAGGCGGCGGGCGACGATGTGCGCAACCTGATGCTCAGCCCGGCGGCCGGTCTCGACCCGGCCATGCTGTTCGACAGCCGGGCGCTGGCGGGGCAGATCCTCGAATCGCTGCAGACCTGCGAGCGCTTTCATCAGTTGTCTGCCAAGTTCGCCGTGCAACTGGACGCTGGCGAAGACCTGGCCATGCTCACCCACCCCCACGACCTGTGGCTGTCGGCACTGCGCCTGGACGGCGAGGTGTGGCTGGCCTTTGGCCTGGCCGGCTGCCCGGCCGAGGAGGGTGCGCTGGGCGCGGTGCCGCTGGCCGATGGGCACGCGCTGGTGCTGGCGGTGTTGCAGCGGTTTCTCGACCTGGCCACTGCGCAGCAGGCGCGCATGCGCCAGTTGCTGGCCGAATGCGGCAGCGAGGCGTTCGTGCAGGGCCTTGGCGTGGCGCTGCGCCGCGACCACGCGGTGCTGGGCTGGCGCCGGCCGCGACGTGACCAGGCCCGCCATCTGGGTGTCTACCCACAGCGCCAGACGGGCAGGGTCGCGGTGGGCGCCGCCGCACCGCTGGGGCGCCTGAGCGCCGCGCAGTTGCGTGGCGCCGCGCACCTGGCCAGCAGCCTGGGCGACGCCAGCCTGCGCATGACGCCCTGGCAAAGCCTGCTGCTGCCCAATCTTGCCGCCACCGACGCCGAGCTGGCACTGGCCGGGCTGGCAGCGCTGGGCTTGCTGTGCGACCCGGCGCAGCCGCTGGCGCGCATGGTGGCCTGCACCGGTTCGGCCGGCTGCGCCAAGGCCCTGGCCGACACCAAGGCCGACGCCGTGCAGCTGGCGGCGCTGCTGCGCGAGCCGGGCCCGGTGGCCGGCATTCACCTGAGCGGCTGCGCGCGTTCCTGCGCGCTGGCCCACCGTGCACCGGCCACCCTGCTGGCGGTCGGGCCCGGGCATTACGACCTGTATTTTCACGACCCGGCGCAGCCGGGCCTGGGCGCCCCTGGCGGGCGCAACCTGACATTGAAAGAAGCGGGCGCGCAACTCGACGCCCGCCTACGGAGCAACCCCGATGATTGATTACATCCGCGACGGCCAGGAGATCTACCGCAACTCCTTCGCCATCATTCGCCAGGAGGCTCGCCTGGAGCGGATCCCGGCCGACCTGGAAAAACTCGCGGTGCGGGTCATCCATGCCTGCGGCATGGTCGAGGTGGTCGACAAGCTGCGCTTCAGCGAAGGCGCCGGCAAGGCCGGGCGCGAGGCGCTGGCCAACGGTGCGCCGATACTGTGCGATGCGCGCATGGTCGCCGAAGGCATCACCCGTGCACGCCTGCCGGCCAACAACGAGGTGATCTGCACCCTGCGCGACGACAGCGTGCCGGGCCTGGCCAAGGAGCTGGGCAACACCCGCTCGGCGGTGGCCCTGGAGCTGTGGCGCCCGCACCTGGAAGGCAGCGTGGTGGTGATCGGCAATGCGCCGACCGCATTGTTCTACCTGCTCGAGATGATCGATGCGGGGGCGCCGAAGCCTGCGCTGATCCTCGGCTTCCCGGTCGGTTTCGTCGGCGCGGCCGAGTCCAAGGCGATGCTCGCGGCCGACAGCCGTGGCGTGCCGTTCGTGATCGTCGAGGGCCGCCTGGGCGGCAGCGCGATGGCAGCAGCGGCGGTCAATGCCCTGGCCACGGAGGTCGAATGATGCAGCCACGCGGACGACTGCTTGGCCTGGGCGTGGGCCCCGGCGACCCCGAACTGATCACGGTCAAGGCGCTGCGCCTGCTGCGCGAGGCGCCAGTGGTGGCGTATTTCGTGGCCAAGGGCAAGCGCGGCAATGCCTTCGGCATCATCGAGGCGCACCTGCAGCAGGCGCAGACATTGCTGCCGCTGGTGTACCCGGTGACCACCGAGGCGCTGCCGGCGCCGCTGTCGTATGAGCAGGTGATCAGCGACTTCTACGACGGCGTCAGCCTGGAAGTGGCCGCGCACCTGGATGCCGGCCGCGACGTGGCGGTGATCTGCGAAGGCGACCCGTTCTTCTATGGCTCCTACATGTACCTGCACGACCGCCTGGCCGAGCGCTACGAGGCCCAGGTGATCCCCGGCGTGTGCTCGATGCTCGGTGGCGCCTCGGTACTCGGCGCGCCACTGGTGTACCGCAACCAGAGCCTGTCGGTGCTGTCGGGCGTGCTGCCGGCCGACGAGCTCAAGCGCCGCCTGGCCGATGCCGACGCGGCGGTGATCATGAAGCTGGGGCGCAATTTCCCCAAGGTGCGCCAGGTGCTGGCCGAACTGGGCCTGGCCGAGCGAGCGCTGTACGTGGAGCGCGCGACCATGGCCAACCAGAAGATCGTGGCGCTGGATGCGGTCGACCCGCAGTCCTCGCCATACTTCTCGCTGATCATCGTGCCGGGTGAACGGTGGCAAGGGTGATGACATCTCACGCACCGGCCATCGTGATCCTGGGCAAGGGCAGCCTGGCCACTGCCCGCAGGCTCCAGCAGCTGTACCCCGATGCATTGATCCACGGCCTGGCCGGGCGGGTCGAGGGCACGGACCGCAGCTACCAGGACTTCGGCGCCACCCTGCGCCAGCTGTACCAGCAGGACACCCCGATCATTGCCCTGTGCGCCGCCGGCATCGTGATTCGCAGCCTGGCCAGCGTGCTGCTGGAGAAGGGCGCCGAACCACCGGTACTGGCCGTGGCCGAAGACGGCAGCGCCGTGGTGCCGCTGCTGGGCGGGCTGGGCGGGGTCAACGGGCTGGCCCGCGAGATCGCCGCCGGCCTCGGCGTGGCGCCGGCCATCACCACCAGCGGCGAGCTGCGCTTCGGCACCTGCCTGCTCAACCCGCCCAGTGGTTATGCGCTGGCCGACCTGGAGCTGGGCAAGCGTTTCGTGTCCGACCTGCTGGCCGGTGAAAGCGTGCGCATCGATGGCGCCGCGCCGTGGCTCGAACAGGCGCAACTGCCGCAGAGCGAGCAGGCGCAGCTGGCCATTCATGTGGGCTGCGATGCACGTGAGGCCGACGCCAACGAGCTGGTGATCTACCCGCGCTGCGTGCTGGTGGCCGTGAGTGCCCAGGTGCCGGAGCTGGCCGCGGCGGTGCGTGCGGCGCTGCACCGCGCGAAGATCGCCGAGCCGGCATTGGCCTGCCTGCTGGCGGCCGACAGCGAGATGGCCAGCCCGGCGTTGCACGCGGCAGCGGCCGAGCTGGGCGTGCCGTTGCGCTTCGCCCCGGCCGCCGGCAGTGTTGCCGAGCTGGCCGCGCAGGCCTGGCCGCAGTTGCTGGCGCCGCAGTGCGCAGGCGAGGGCGTGGCGATTGCGGTGGCCGGCCAGCCGATCGACCCGCAACGGATCGGGCGCGCCCGTGGCCGCCTGGCGGTGATCGGCCTGGGCCCGGGCGCCGCCGACCTGATGGTGCCGGCGGTCAAGGCCGAGCTGGCACGCGCCAATGACGTGCTGGGTTATGAAACCTATGTGCGCATGGCCGGCCCGTTCCGCGCCGATCAGGTGCTGCACTGCACCGACAACCGCGAAGAAATGCAGCGCGCACGGCATGCCTTCGAGCTGGCCGCGCAAGGCCGCTCGGTGGTGGTGGTATCGTCGGGCGACCCGGGCGTGTTCGCCATGGCAGCGGCGGTGCTCGAAGCCTTGCACGAGTCGACGGACCCGCAGTGGCACAGCGTCGAGCTGCAGATGCTGCCGGGCGTCTCGGCCTCGCTGGCCACCGCCGCGCAGGCCGGTGCGCCGCTGGGGCATGACTTCTGCGTGCTGTCGCTGTCGGACAACCTCAAGCCCTGGGACATCATCGAGAAACGCCTGGACCTCGCCTGCCAGGCCGACCTGGCGTTGGCCTTCTACAACCCGATCTCGCGCTCGCGGCCCTGGCAGCTGGGGCGTGCCCTGGAGATCGTGCGCCAGCACCGCACGCCGGCCACCCCGGTGGTGCTGGGCCGTGACATCGGCCGCCCCGGCCAGACCCTGCGCACCCTGACCCTGGGCGAGCTGACGCCAGAGCAGGTGGACATGCGCACCATGGTGCTGGTGGGGTCGTCCACCACCTGCACCTTCGCGCGTGCCGACGGTGGCGAGTGGGTGTACACGCCGCGTTGGTATGGCGCCGGCCGCCCTGGATAGCAACAGGGTCTCGTAGGGAAAGAAAGGTGCGCCTGGAAACGGGCGCACCTTTTTTCATGCAGGCCCGGTGATAGTTTGCAGTGGCCTGGCTGTGCCGCGGCAAACCAAAACTGAACAAGGATGATGTTATGGATAACTCGACTGTGTTTCCCTGCGCGGAAAAAAGCGCTGAATTCTTCAGCAACCTGGAAGTACCGGATCTTCAGCATTCGCCGCTGTCCATGCGCGGGCTGCTGGCCAGTGAAGAGCTCGATGACGAAGCGGGCGAAGTGGCACTGATGACCAGCGAAGGCCCGACGATTCTGACCTTTGCCGACAAGCTGTCGGCGGACAAGCGCCAGATGGCCAAGGACGCCACCCTGTTCGCCGAGATGGTGGCCAACACCTCGGGCAGTATCCAGGAGCAGCCCCTGCAATGGCTGGCAGCCTACCGGGAGGCCATGCTGCACGCCGGCTGGTTCATGACCAGTTCGGACCGTCAGAGCTACAACACCAGCAAGCGCGACATCACCATGGACAGCGTGGTGCTGGAAATCGTCGCCTCGGTGGCCGGTGGCAACGCAGCCGCCATGATCCCGCTGGTTTCCAGGGCCCTCGACAAGCTCAAGGGCGACGAGGACATGATCACCCTGTTCAACAACAACAGCACCGGCGCGAGCAAGGACAGTTGCCGCATTCTGCCGTGCCTTGAAACGGATAACGGCGAAGCCGTGACACTGTTCATCGGGCTTGAATACAACAAGCGTACCGACAAGGGCGGCGCACTGTTCTGGAAGTGGGACAACGAAACCATGGACATCACTCAGGTGGCCACCATGGTCAACTGGAACGAACGTGTCTATCAGCGCAACAAAGACGACATCCACGACTACATGGGTATTTCCTCGGATAACTTCTTCAGGAAAATCAAGAAGAAGTAATTCTACCGGCACCGGTGTCAAGGCGCCGGTGCCGCTATCCTCAAGGAGTCGAGGCATGGCAATGCAGTACGAGACATGGGTCAATGGTGCGCAGCTGATTTCATTTCCCGGCGGGTTGAGCGCACCGGACAGGGATGATGTATTGAACTCCCACTTGCTGGCGCAGGTGTCGGCCAACCAGGACGGCCTGGTCACCGCCAACCCCCGGGCCTGGTTCAAGCGCAATGTGGACGGCCTGGGCCAGCTCATGTGGAGCACCCAGACCGTGCAGTCCGATGTGTCCAGGTTCGCCGGCCTGGATGACCTGAGCATCGTCGCGCTGGTGACCAGGCACCTGAAGAAGAAGTTGCCTGCGGCCATCGTGCGGCAGATGACCGGCATGCTGGAGCAGATTTGCGAACTGGCCTACGAGCACCCGGCGCGCCAGCTGTTTCGTGCCCAGGTGCTCGCGCACACCCAGGCCAGCCAGCGCACGGCGATCAACTTCCAGCTCAGTGCGTGTACTGCGCCAGACCAGGTGTTCAGCCTGTTTGTGAGCCTGGCGCTGGTGGTGCCGCTTCAGCAGGACTTTCTGCACCAGACGTTCTGCGGGGTCGACAGCCCGGGCGACGCGCTGTTCTTCTACAGCCACAAGCAGTTGTCGGTTGCGCGGTATGCGCGACTGCGCGAGATGACGGTGGCAGCCCTGGAGGACGATGCCGTTGTGCTCAGGCGGGTGGTGCCGCAGGCCAAGGCCAAGGCCGACGGCTCGCTGCAAGGAGGCACCCATGACCTCCACTGAACGTTCGCAGGTGATCGGCGACAACCGGGTGTCGTTCGGTGAGGGCATGGACCCTGCCGACATGCAGGACATGATGGACCTGATGGTGTACGCCGAGATGTACGCCAGCAAAGCGGTTGGTCAGCATGCCTCGCCGCAGGCCTGGAATGAGTTCCACCATGCCTGCCTGCTGCGGCATGGTTGCCGTCTGATCAGCTTTCTGTCGTCGGTGTCCACGGCTGCCCACGACCTGGCGCAGGTGCGTGCCTTCGAGGTCACGGTGGTACAGCGGGACGCCGAGGTGCTGTTTCACCAGGTGATCAGCCAGTCGCTGCGCGACCTCGACCTGGAGACAAAGGCCCGACGCCACTTCGAGTCTTCGGCCATGCCCAGGCGCGACGTGGAGAAGGCCATGCACTGCAAGGTCACGCCCTGTTTCACCGATCGACGCAACCAGCCCATGCTGTGTTTCTGCGGGCTGGTGATGCGCTTTGAAGTGGACGTCGAACACGGCTTTCTGACCGATACCTACCGGCGCTACGTGACCCTGACTCCCCATGGTGGCTGCTACCTGTTCGATCGCCAGGCGTACGCGAGCCATCGCACGTTCGTACTGGCCCAGACCCGGGCACTCTCGGAAGGTTTCTTCCAGGACCGGTAGGGGCTAGAGCACCAGGTAGCCCTTGATCCCGGTGAAGATGATCTGCGCCGCCAGGGCGCACACGAACAGGCCCATCAGCCGGCTGACGATCTGCAGGCCCTGGTCGCCAAGCAGCCGTTCGATGCGGTGCGACAGAAACAGCACCAGGCCAACGGTGAAGCTGGCCAGGGCGATACTCACGATGGCCAGCAGCTTGTCGTCCCAGTGCGGCTGGCTGACGCCCATCACCAGCAGCGCACCGATGGTGCCGGGGCCGACGGTCAGCGGGATGGTCAACGGCACGATGGTCACGTCCTGCTGCACGTTGTCGGTGTTGACCGCCGACTTGCCCTGGGCCATGCCCAGCGCCGAGATGAACAGCACACTGCCGGCGCCGATGCGAAACGCGTCGGGGGTGATGCCGAAGATGCCGAAGATTGCCCGCCCGAACAGGTACAGCAGCACGCTGGCGATCAGTACCGCCAGCGCCACGCGCCAGGCCAGCTGCTTGCGCTCCTTGCTGGAGTGGCCGCGGGTCAGGCTGATGAAGCAGGACAGGACGAAGAACGGGCTGTAGAGCACGAGCATCTTCAGGTAGACGCTGAACAACTCATGGAGCATGGCGTGGGCTCGCGGCAAAGGGGGCGTTGGGCAAGTGTATCAGTGGGGGACGGGCGCGTTGTCGGGCTGCTCGTGGGGCTTGCGGTGGGCCACCCAGTATTCGATCAGTTCGCGCAGTTGCGACAGCTCCACCGGCTTGGCCATGTGCCCGTCCATGCCGGCCTGGCGTGCGCGCTCCTTGTGCTCGGCCAGGATGTGCGCGGTCAGCGCCACCACCGGCGTGCGCGGGCGCAGGCTGACCGCCTCCCAGGCGCGCAGCTGCTGGGTGGCCGAGAAGCCGTCCAGCACCGGCATCTCGCAGTCCATCAGCACCAGGTCGTAGCGCTGCGCCTTCATGGCCTGCAGGGCTTCCTCGCCGTTGCTGGCGGTGTCGGGCTCCAGGTTGAGCTTGCCGAGCATGCCGCGGATCACCTTGGTGGAGATGTTGTTGTCTTCGGCCACCAGGATGCGGAAGTCGGCGGGCACGTCCAGCGGGGTGGCCAGGCTGGGCGGCTGCATGCCGAGCATCTGGCCCTTGCTGCGCTGGGCCAGTTCTTCGGCCAGGGTGGTTTTGAGGGTGTAGCCGGCCACGGGCTTGGCCAGGATGCGCTTGACCCCGGCGTTGCGGGCGATGACCTTGCTCGGCGCATTGGTGATGCCGGTGAGCATGATGATCAGGATGTCGTGGTTCAGGCTCGGATCTTCCTTGATCTTGGCGGCCAGTTGCATGCCGGTCATGCCGGGCATGTTCTGGTCGAGCAGCACGGCATCGAAGTAGTCACGCAGGTGCGCCTTGGTGCGCAGCAGCGCCAGGGCTTCCTTACCCGAGGGCACGGCGCTCACGTTCATGCCCCAGGCGCTGCACTGCTGCACCAGCACCTTGCGGCAGGTGTCGTTGTCGTCCACCACCAGCACCCGGGCATCGCGCAGCGGGCCGTCGAGGTCGGCGGCGGGCTGTTCGAGGCGCTGCGGGTCCAGCGGCAGGGTCATCCACAGGGTGTTGCCCTGGTTGTGGCTGGTCTTGATGCCGAACTCGCCCTGCATCAGGGCGATCAGTTGCTTGGCGATCACCAGGCCCAGCAGGCCGCCAAGCTTGTTGCTCGACAGCACGTGCTCGCTGTGCAACTCGGCCTGCAGCAGTGCCTCGCGCTCGCTGGGCGGGATCGGTTCGCCGCTGTCCTGCACGGCCAGGCGCAGGCGCGGGCTGCTGCCGCGCTGGTCCAGTGCCACCACCAGCAGGATCTCGCCCTGCTCGGTCTTTTTCAGGGCGTTTTCCAGCAGGCTCAGCAGGGCCTGGCGCAGGCGCGTGGGGTCACCGCTGATGACCCGTGGCACCTGTGGCTGGGTGAAGCTGATCAGTTCGATGTTCTGCTGTTCGGCCTTGGCCCTGAAGATGCTCAGGCAGTCCTCGATCAGGGCGTTGAGGTCGAACTGCACGTCATCCAGCTCGATCTGGCCGGACTCGAGCTTGGAGATGTCGAGGATCTCGTTGATCAGGGTCAGCAGCTCGTTGCCGGCACTGTGGATGGTCTGCACATAGTCGCGCTGCTTGACCGACAGCGGGGTGCCCAGCAGCAGTTCGGTCATGCCCAGCACACCGTTCATCGGGGTGCGGATTTCGTGGCTGATGCGTGCCAGAAACTCTGCCTTGGCGTTGATTTCGGCGGTGCTGGCGGCCAGTTCGCGGCTGGCGCTGAAGCGCGCCTCGCTGATGCTGCGCAGGCGCTCGCCCAGGGCCATGTTGAGCAGAAGGCCGGTGAAGGCGATGAACCCCAGCAGAATGAACAGCAGCCATTCGGTGGGGGTGCGGGTAAGGCCCAGCAGCGCCGGCAGCACCACCAGGCAGCCCAGGTTGAACACCAGCATGGCCAGGCTGAACAGGCGCGCCGGGGCGAAGCCGCGCACCCAGTGGCAAACGGCCGTGATCAGCATGCTCAGGCTGGCCAGGGCCACCAGCGCGTAGGTGGCCAGGTTCAACGGCAAGGTGTCGACGAACAGCAGCAACAGGCCGCCGATGGCGATCAGCAGGATCTCGCCTTGCAGCAGGCGGGCCAGGCGCGGCTGCTGCAGGGGGGCGAAGAAGCGCAGGGTGAAGGCCAGCCCGCAGAGGCTGGCGAGCAGGGCGGTGAGGTAGGCGGCCGGGGTCTGCGAAGTCTGCCAGAGGTTCCACGGCCCGCTCAGGTTGAGCAGGATCAGCGCGCTGAGCAGCATCAGGCTGTGGTAGCCGGCCAGCCACAGGCTGCTGGTGGAGCGCGAATAGCCGAAGCGCACCAGGTTGTGCAGGATCAGCATGCCCATGCAGCCGAACAGCAACCCGAACAGCAGTGGCTGGCGCTGGTCGGCGGCGGCGCTCACGGCGGGCATCAGGCTGATGCCGGGCCGCAGCTGGTGCTCGGAGACCAGCCGCAGGTAGAGGTCCTGGGCCTGGTCGCTGCTCGGCACCGCCAGCAGGTGATCGTTGGTGGTCAGGCTCACCGGGCCGTTGGTGTCCGGGCGGCCGTTGTGGGACTGCTCGATCAGCCGGGCGCCGTCGACCACATACAGGTTCAGGTGCGACAGGTCCGGGGCGAACAGGCGCAGTACCTGTTCGGGCTGGTGTGGGGGCAGGTGGTAATGCAGCCAGAGCGCCTGCTGGGGCTCGGCGGCATCGAGCTGGTTGAGCTCGATGGGACTGAACTGGTTACGGTAACGCTCGGAACGGATGTCGCTCAGTTGCAGGTTGGCCTGATCGTCGAGCAATACCGACCACCCACTGCCCGAATCGGCCGTGGCCGGGAACAGGCAGAGCAGAGTCAGCAGGCTGACGGTGAGTCCAATGGCAATCCTGAGCCAACGCACGAGATATCCCTTCCTAGCCAAATGCCGGTTTGCAACTATGCGCGGCGTGCCAAGCCGAAGGCAAGGCCCCTTTGGAGCCTTGCCGTGTCAGCTTACTCCTGGTGCTCGCCACGTTCACGGGCGATGGCGCGGTAGCCGATGTCGGTGCGGTAGAAACTGCCGTCCCACTCGATTTCGGCGGCCAGGCGGTAGGCCTGCTGCTGCGCGGCTTCGACGGTCTCGCCCAGGGCAGTGGCACACAGTACGCGACCACCGCTGGTGACCACCTGGCCGTCCTTGAGGGCGGTACCGGCATGGAACACCTTGCCGGTGAGCTTGGCTGCGGCGTCCAGGCCGCTGATCGGTGCGCCCTTGGCGTAGTCGCCCGGGTAGCCGCCGGCGGCCAGTACAACGCCCAGGCTCGGCTGCGGGTTCCACTGCGCTTCGACCTTGTTCAGGGCCTTGGCGAACGCCGCTTCGATCAGCAGCACCAGGCTCGATTCCAGGCGCAGCATCACCGGCTGGGTTTCCGGGTCGCCGAAGCGGCAGTTGAACTCGATGACCTTGGGGTTGCCGGCCTTGTCGATCATCAGCCCGGCATACAGGAAGCCGGTGTACACGTTGCCTTCGGCTGCCATGCCGTTGACGGTCGGCCAGATCACCTGGTCCATCACGCGCTGGTGGACCTCGGCGGTGACCACCGGGGCTGGCGAGTAGGCGCCCATGCCGCCGGTGTTGGGGCCGGTGTCGGCGTTGCCGACGCGCTTGTGGTCCTGGCTGGTGGCCATCGGCAGCACGTTCTGACCGTCGACCATGACGATGAAGCTGGCTTCCTCGCCGTCGAGGAACTCTTCGATGACCACGCGCGAACCGGCGTCGCCGAAGGCATTGCCGGCGAGCATGTCGCGTACCGCGTCCTCGGCTTCAGCCAGGGTCATGGCGACGATCACGCCCTTGCCCGCGGCCAGGCCGTCGGCCTTGATCACGATCGGTGCGCCTTTTTCGCGCAGGTAGGCCAGGGCCGGCTCCACTTCGGTGAAGTTCTGGTAGTCGGCGGTCGGGATCTTGTGACGGGCCAGAAAGTCCTTGGTGAAGGCCTTGGAGCCTTCCAGCTGCGCCGCGCCCTTGGTGGGGCCGAAGCAGTCCAGGCCGCGGCTGCGGAACAGGTCGACCACGCCGGCTACCAACGGGCCCTCGGGGCCGACGATGGTCAGGGCGACGTTCTTCTCGGCGAAGTCGGCCAGTTGGTCCAGGGCGGTGACGTCGATGTCGACGTTCTTGCACTTGGCTTCGGTGGCGGTGCCGGCGTTGCCGGGGGCGACGAAGACAGTCTCGACGCGAGGGTCCTGGGCAACTTTCCAGGCCAGGGCGTGTTCGCGGCCGCCGCTACCGATGATCAAAACGTTCATGTCAAAACCTCGATGACGCTAATTCGGATGAGTGCTGTTCTGTGCAGGTCATTGCAAGAGCGAGGTCCTGTGGGAGCGGGCTTGACCCGCGATGGGGGCCACGCGATCAGGAAGTACCGCGTCGCTCGCATCGCGGGTCAAGCCCGCTCCCACAGGGATATGTCTGCACCTTTTCTGTTGGTCAGTGACGGAAGTGGCGCATGCCGGTGAACACCATCGCGATGCCGGCTTCGTCGGCCGCGGCAATCACCTCGGCATCACGCATCGAACCGCCTGGCTGGATCACCGCAGTGATACCCACCTTGGCCGCATTGTCGATACCGTCGCGGAACGGGAAGAACGCATCCGAGGCCATGACCGCACCCTGTACCTGCAGGCCGGCATGCTCGGCCTTGATCGCGGCGATGCGCGCCGAGTTCACGCGGCTCATCTGGCCGGCGCCGACACCGATGGTCTGGCGGTTCTTGGCGTAGACGATGGCGTTGGACTTGACGTACTTGGCCACTTTCCAGGCGAAGATCAGGTCGTGGATTTCCTGCTCGGTCGGCGCACGTTTGGTCACCACCTTCAGGTCGCCCTCGGTGATCATGCCGATGTCGCGGCTCTGTACCAGCAGGCCGCCGGTGACGCGCTTGTAGTCCCAGGCAGCGGCACGCTCGGCCGACCACTGGCCGCACGCCAGCAGGCGCACGTTGGCCTTGGCGGCCACCACGGCGCGGGCTTCTTCGCTCACGCTCGGGGCGATGATCACTTCGACGAACTGACGCTCGACGATGGCCTTGGCGGTTTCGGCATCCAGCTCGCGGTTGAACGCGATGATGCCGCCGAAGGCTGATTCGGTATCGGTGGCGTAGGCCAGCTCGTAGGCCTGGCGGATGCCGCCCTCGGCGTCCGGGCTGACGGCCACGCCGCACGGGTTGGCGTGCTTGACGATCACGCAGGCCGGCTTGACGAAGCTCTTGACGCATTCCAGCGCGGCGTCGGTGTCGGCCACGTTGTTGTACGACAGCTCCTTGCCCTGCAGCTGGGTGGCGGTGGCGATGCCGGCCTCGCTCGGCTTGGCCTCGACGTAGAACGCCGCGCTCTGGTGCGGGTTCTCGCCGTAGCGCATTTCCTGGGCCTTGACGAACTGGCTGTTGAAGGTGCGCGGGAACTGGCTGCGGTCTTCGGTGCTCAGGGTGTCGGCCGACTGGTTCACGGTGCCCATGTAGTTGGCGATCATGCCGTCGTAGGCGGCGGTGTGCTCGAACGCCTTGAGCATCAGGTCGAAGCGCTGGGCGTAGGTCAGGCCACCGGCCTTGAGGCTCTCGAGTACCTGGCCGTAGTCGCTGGCGTTGACCACGATGGCCACGTCCTTGTGGTTCTTGGCCGCCGAGCGAACCATGGTCGGGCCGCCGATGTCGATGTTCTCGATGGCGGTCGGCAGGTCGCAGCCCGGCTTGGAGATGGTGGCTTCGAAGGGGTACAGGTTGACGGCGACCAGGTCGATCGGCTTGATCCCGTGCTCGGCCATGATGGCGTCATCGGTACCGCGACGGCCGAGGATGCCACCGTGGATCTTGGGGTGCAGGGTCTTGACCCGGCCGTCCATCATTTCGGCAAAGCCGGTGTAGTCGGCAACTTCCACCGCGGCGACGCCATTGTCCTGGAGCAACTTGAAGGTGCCACCGGTGGACAGGATCTCGACGCCGAGCTGTTGCAGCTCACGGGCGAATTCGAGGATTCCGGTCTTGTCGGAAACGCTGATCAAGGCGCGGCGGATCGGCAGGCGGGTAGTCTGGTCGGTCATTTCAGATTCCATAACGCGGTGGAGTCAGCAAAAAAGGCGACCTCATCGAATGGGAGCCGCCTTTTCTGGTGTGGATTCGTTGTTACAGCAGATCGTACTGCTTGAGCTTCTTGCGCAAGGTGCCCCGGTTGAGCCCCAGCAGCTCGCTGGCCTTGGTCTGGTTGCCCTTGACGTAGTTCATCACGCTTTCGAGCAAGGGTGCCTCGACTTCAGAGAGCACCAGGTTGTACACGTCCGTGACAGCAGCGCCCTCGAGGTGCGCAAAGTAGTTGTGCAGCGCCTTCTCCACGCTCCCGCGAAGGGTCTGGCCCTCTTCGCTCGGGGTGTTCAGGTGCTGTTTCAGGTTGACGTTGTCGCTCACGGGCGTTGTTCCACTCACTAAAGTCTCGGTCATCATCGTCATGCGGCCACCCCTTGTCCGTCCTCTGTCTCAAGGCTCTGTTCACGTTCGCGGAAAAACTCGCGAACGTCGGCGCACTGCGCGTGTGTTTCTTCCAAACCATTGAAGCGGGCGCGAAACTCCCTGGCGCCCGGTAACGTTGCCAGGTACCAGCCCACATGCTTGCGGGCGATACGCACACCCATCACATCGCCATAGAAGGCGTGCAGCGCGGCCAGGTGCTCCAGCAGAATTCGTTCCACTTCAGCCAACTGCGGTGCCGGCAACAGCTCGCCGGTGCGCAGGTAGTGCTCGACCTCGCGAAAGATCCACGGCCGCCCCTGGGCGGCGCGGCCGATCAGCAGGCCGTCGGCGCCGGTGGCGTCGAGCACCTGTCGGGCCTTTTGCGGCGACGTGATGTCGCCATTGGCAAATACCGGTATCGACACCGCCTGCTTGATGGCGGCGATGGTGTCGTACTCGGCGTCGCCGGTGTACAGGTCGGCACGGGTGCGGCCATGTACGGCCAGTGCCTGAATGCCTGCCTGCTCGGCGATCTTCGCCACGGTCAGGCCATTCTTGTTGTCCCGGTCCCAGCCGGTGCGGATCTTGAGGGTAACGGGTACGTCCACGGCGGCGACCACCGCCTGGAGGATCTCGTTGACCAGCACTTCATCCTTCAATAAAGCAGAGCCTGCAGCTTTGTTGCAGACTTTTTTTGCCGGGCAGCCCATGTTGATATCGATGATCTGCGCGCCGGCCTCGACATTGGCCCGGGCCGCGGCCGCGAGCATCTGCGCGTCACCGCCGGCGATCTGCACCGAGCGGGGCTCGGGATCGCCATCGTGAATCATGCGCAGGCGCGACTTGCGGCTGTTCCACAGGCTCATGTCGCTGCTGACCATTTCGGACACCACCAGGCCTGCGCCCATTCGTCGGCACAGCTGACGAAAAGGCTGGTCCGTGACCCCGGCCATCGGGGCAAGGATCAGGGCGTTCTGCAGTGTGTATGGGCCGATGCGTACCGCCGACATAGGAGTTCCCTGTTGTGGGGGCCGATCTTAGAGTTCGAAAAAGGGTGGGCATGATACCCGCTCTCGGTGACCGGATAAAGGTCGATCTGGATAAAATATGAACAGTTTGAGCGGCAAGCGACAAGCTTCAAGCCCCAGCCAAAAGCAGGAGTGGCGTGATACCGCGCTTTTCTCTTGCCGCCTGAAGCTTGCCGCTGGTCGCTGGGTTTACTCCGGCGAGCGGAAGCTCAGGCTGTAGTTGACCGCCTTCGGGCCCGGATCGAGGATGTCCAGGGCGATGTGGATCGGGGTCTGGCTGGGCATTTCGGCCTTGCCGGCCAGCTCGCCGCTCAGGTACTCGCCGGGCTTGAAGCGACGGCTGGCGATCAGTTGGCCGTTGAGGTCGGCAAACCGCAGCTCCAGCAGCGGGAATGGCTGCGAGAAGGGCGCACGATTGTAGATGATCGCGTCCACGATCAACGCGCCGGCAAAGTCCGGGTGGCTGCGGACCACCAGGTTGCTGCTCTTGATGCGGGCGATGTCGACCTTGGAAGGCACTTCGCAGCCCAGTTGCGGGCACAGCTGCTGGAACCAGGGGCGGTACTGGTCCTGGCGGGCCAGTTCGTCGAAGTGATAGGCGATGTACTGGCCAGCCAGTGCCGCGCCTGCCAGCAGAGTCAGCAGCGCCCACAGCAGGCGCCGGCCCCAGTGGCTGCGCGGCTTCTGCCAGTCGAGCTGCAGCGGGTCGTCGACGATGTCGACCAGCGCCGGCTTGCGCGGCGAGCGTGCGGCCATCGGGCCAAGGTCGGGTTCGTGGCGGGTATTCGGGGCGTCGTCGAACGCCGGGTCCGGCGCGTCGGGCTCATCGCCCGGGTCGCGTGCCGACAGGTGCTCGGCCACCACGTCGGGGTCGTGGAGGGGCTGCTCGCGCAGCGGGGGCTCGTCATCCAGGCCGTCCAGGTCCAGCGACAGCGAGGGTTCGGTGCGCTCGCCCGGCAGCGCCACGGTAGCCGGGACGGGTTCGTCGACCAGCGGCGGCTGCGGCGTTGCCTGGGCTTCGCGTTCGTCGGCCGGGCTGCTGAACAGGCTGTCGGTGTACGAGGTGTCGTCCGGGCCGTCGCGCTGGGCGCTGAGGCTGTCCTCGCGGCGTGGCGCCAGGTCGAAGTCTTCAGCCTGGCTGCGCTTGAACTCGCTGATCGGCTGGATTTCGCGTTGCTCCAGGCGGGCGAGTTCCTGGTCGAGGTCCAGTTGGTCGAGGTCGACGTCCAGCGCGCTGGCCGTCCATTCGCGCTGGCTGATCGGCGCGGGGGCCGACGGCGCTGGCTGCGGTGCATGTTCGGTTTCGGCCACCGGCGCAGGCAACGGCGTTGCCGGCGGCAGCGCGGGGGCCACCTGCAGCGCCTGTTGCGCTGCACTCTGCTCCAGCAGTTGCTTGGCGGCGTTGAATACCTGCAGGCAATTGCCGCAGCGCACTACCCCGCGGGCCACACTCAATTGAGTGTGGCTGACGCGAAAGCTGGTCTGGCAATGCGGGCACTGGGTGACGAAACTGTCGGTCATGCGGCGGTCCGGGTTGTGCAGAGTTGTAGTCTAGGCGCAGTTAGCGCCGGCGACCACTGATGCGTACCCAGCCATCGCGCACGGCGATCGGGTCCAGGTCGAAGTCCTTGGCGTAGGCGGCGGCCACTTCATCGCCCTGTTCGGCGAGGATGCCCGACAGCGCCAGCAGGCCGCCGGGGCGTACCAGGCCGGACAACTGCGGGGCCAGCGAGACCAGCGGGCCGGCGAGGATGTTGGCCACCAGCACGTCGGCCTGCATGGCCGGCATGTCCTGGGGCAGGTACAGGTCGAACAGCGCGTCGGCGATGCCGTTGCGCCCGGCATTGTCGCGCGAGGCCTCGATGGCCTGCACGTCGATGTCGGTGCCCACCGCCTTGCGTGCGCCCAGCAGCAGCGCGGCGATGGCGAGGATGCCTGAGCCGCAGCCGAAGTCGAGTACTTCAGTGCCGTTCAGGTCCTGGCCGTCGAGCCATTCCAGGCACAGGGCGGTGGTCGGGTGGGTGCCGGTGCCGAACGCCAGGCCCGGGTCGAGCAGCAGGTTGACGGCGTCCGGCTCGGGGGCGGCGTGCCAGCTGGGCACGATCCACAGGCGCTGGCCGAAGCGCATGGGCTGGAAGTTGTCCATCCAGCTGCGTTCCCAGTCCTGGTCTTCGATCACTTCGGCCTGGTGCTCGGGCAGGGCGGCCCCGGTCAGCAGTTGCAGGTGGGCAAACACTGCCTCGGGTTCGGCGTCGGCTTCGAACAGGGCCAGCAGGTGGGTGTGCGACCACAGCGGGGTAGTGTTGAGGTCCGGTTCGAAGATCGGCTGGTCTTCGGCGTCCATGAAGGTGACGGAGACGGCGCCGACTTCGAGCAGGGCATCTTCGTAGGTTTCGGCTTGTTCCGGGCTGATGGCCAGACGTACTTGCAGCCAGGGCATGGCGGGCACCTTTGGGTAATTCGTGGAGGGCAGCCGCTGGGGACTGCGCGAAGCGCGCCAGTTTACTTGAGTGCGAGGGGTTTGTATCGGGGGCGCTGCAGTGTCTGTACTGGCGTGATCGCGGGTCAAGCCCGCTCCCACAGAGACGGCAGTGATCCCTGTGGGAGCGGGCTTGACCCGCGATCGGGCTGCAGAGCAGCCCTCGAGACACAAACCGGTGCTGGTCAGTGCCCGCGCAAAAACGCCAGCAGTCGCGCATTGACCTGCTCGGCCGCTTCCAACTGCACCATGTGCCCCTGGCCCGGCAGTATCGCCACCTCGGCTGGCAGGCCGTCCACATGGGTGGCCGGGATGATCGCGTCATCGCTGCCCCACAGCACCAGCGTCGGCTGCTGCGCCACCACCGGGCGCAGGTCGTGACGCTGCACGCCGTCGCTGGCCAGTGCGTCGGCCAGTTGTCGCAGGGCCTCGTCCACCCCCTCCAGGCGCTTGAACCTGAGCATGTCCTCGAGCATCTGCCGGGTCACCAGCCCGGGGTCGGAGAACAGCTGCGTCATCTGCGGCTTCAGGGCGTTGCGGTTGGCCGCCGCAACGATGCCCTGCAGGTAGCCGCCATTGATCTCGCGCCCCAGCCCGGCGCTGGCGATCAGGCTCAGCGACTGCACCCGCGCAGGTGCCAGCCGCGCCAGGTTCAAGGCCACCGCACCACCCATGGAGTGCCCGGCCAGGTGCACGCGCCCCAGGTCCAGGTGATCGAGCAGGGCCAGCACGCTCTGGCTCAGCTCATCCAGGTCGCCGCGTTGCAGGTGCTTGCCCGACTCGCCATGCCCGGGCAGGTCGAGGGCGATCACCCGGCGCTCGGCGGCCAGCGCCGGGTGGTTGAACATCCAGTTGTTCAGGTCGCCGCAGAAGCCGTGGATCAACACCAGCGGCGTACCGCCTTCGCCGAGGTCGAAGTAGCGCACCCGGTGCCCGCCCAGCTCGACTTTCTGCGGCGCCGGGCCGCTGTCCTGCTCGGCGCCGTCACCGGGCACGAAATCGGCCTGAAAGCGCTGCACCACCGCATCGATCTGCGCGTCGCTGGCCTCGCCCTCGACCACCACGGCCAGCAGCGCCCCCACTGCCAGGGTCTCGTCGGGCCTGGCGATCTGACGGCGCAGCACGCCGCTGAACGGGGCCTCGACGCTGCTGGAGATCTTGTCGGTCTCCACGTCCAGCACCTCGTCGCCCTTGCTGATGTGCTCGCCTTCCTGCTTGAGCCAGGTGTCGATGCGCCCCTCGGTCATCGACAGGCCCCACTTGGGCATGGTCAGGGTATGGATCTGGCTCATGCCGCGTTCCTCCCTTTCATCACTGTGTGCACAGCAGCCTCGATCTTGGCGGCGGTGGGGATGTAGAGGTCTTCCAGCGCGTCGGAGAACGGCACCGGGGTGTGCGGCGCAGTGACCATCTCGATCGGGCCCTTGAGTGCGCCGAAGGCTTTCTGCGCCACCAGCGCACTGATGTCGGTGGCCATCGAGCAGCGCGGGTTGGCTTCGTCGATCACCACCAGGCGGCCGGTCTTTTCCACGCTTTCGAGAATGCTGTCTTCATCCATCGGGCTGGTGGTGCGCAGGTCGAGTACCTCGCAGTCGATGCCCTGGCGCGCCAGGTTGGCCGCCGCCTCCATGGCCAGGTGGACCATGCGCCCGTAGGTCACCAGGGTGATGTCGTCGCCGTCACGCAAGAAGTTGGCCTCGCCGAACGGCACGGTGTAGACCTCTTCCGGCACTTCGCCCTGCAGGCTGTAGAGCAGCTTGTGCTCGCAGAAGATCACCGGGTCGTTGTCGCGGATCGCCTGGATCAGCAGGCCCTTGGCGTCATACGGCGACGACGGGCACACCACCTTCAGGCCCGGGATGTGGGTCCACAGCGAGGTGAGCATCTGCGAGTGCTGGGCGGCGGCGCGCAGGCCGGCGCCGACCATGGTGCGCATCACCAGCGGGGTGACCGCCTTGCCGCCGTACATGTAGCGAAACTTGGCTGCCTGGTTGAGGATCTGGTCCAGGCAGCAGCCGGCAAAGTCGACGAACATCAGTTCGCACACCGGGCGCAGGCCCTGGGTGGCGGCGCCGACCGCTGCGCCCACATAGCCGATTTCCGATAGCGGCGCGTCCAGCACGCGGCCGGGGAACTGCCCGTAAAGGCCCTTGGTGACGCCGAGCACACCGCCCCAGGCGTCATTCTCGCCCGGTGCACCGGCACCGCCGGCGACGTCCTCGCCAATGATGAACACCGTGGGGTCGCGGCGCATTTCCTGGGCCAGGGCTTCGTTGATGGCCTGCTGGTAGCTGATTTTTCTCGCCATGATGATTCTCCGATTGTTCTTGTTGTAAGGGCAGCGTGCTCAGGGGTAGGCGACGTACACGTCGCTGAGCAGGTCGGCAGGCTGGGGCTTGGGGTCGGACTTGGCGCGGCGCACGGCGTCTTCGATCAGGTCCTCGACCTGGGCATCCACTAGGTCCAGCTGGGCGTCGCCGAGCAGCCCGGCGCGGGTGGTGCGCTGGCGGAACTGCATCAGGCAGTCGCGGGTTTCGCGCAGGTTCTTCACCTCGTCCGGGGCGCGGTAGGTTTGCGCGTCGCCTTCGAAGTGGCCGTAGTAGCGGGTCAGCTTGACCTCCACCAGCGACGGGCCCTGGCCGCTGCGGGCACGCTCGATGGCGGCGCCGGCCGCCTCGTGCACGGCAAAGAAGTCGTAGCCGTCGATGGTCACCCCGGGCATGCCGAAGCCGGCGGCGCGGTCGGCGATGTGGTCGCACGCCACCGACCAGTTGGAGGCGGTGGCCTCGGCGTAGCCGTTGTTCTCGGCCACGAAGATGCACGGCAGGTTCATGATCGCGGCCAGGTTCATGGCCTCGAACACCGCACCCTCGTTGGAGCCGCCGTCACCGAAGAACACCACGGCCACGTCATCGGTGCCCTTGAGCTTGGCCGCCAGGGCAGCGCCGGCCACCAGGGGCGCGCCGGCGCCGACGATGCCGTTGGCGCCGAGCATGCCCTTTTCCAGGTCGGCGATATGCATCGAGCCGCCCTTGCCGCCGCATACGCCGGTCTTCTTGCCGTAGATCTCGGCCATCATGCCGTGCACGTCCACGCCCTTGGCGATGCAGTGGCCGTGGCCGCGGTGGTTGGAGGCGATGCAGTCGCTGTCGCGCAGGTGCGCCATGACCCCGGCGGCCGATGCCTCTTCGCCGGCATACAGGTGCACGAAGCCTGGGATCTCGCCGGTGGCGAACTCGATGTGCAGGCGCTCTTCGAAGGCGCGGATGGTGCGCATGACCCGGTAGGCATGCAGGAGTTGCTCGGTGTTCAGGTGAGTGGACATCTTGTTGTTCTCCAGGGTTGTCTCAGCACTGAGGGTGCGCAGGGTGTTGCGGGTGTTCGCGGCCTACCGCCAGCAGGCGATGGCGGGCGGCGAAGGCCAGTACGGCCTCCACGTCGATGCTCAGGGGTCCGTGGGCGTCGAGGGTGACGGTGGGGCGGTCGTGCTCGCTGAACTCGATCTCGCGCTCGCCGTCCAGCGCCAGGGTGCCGCTGGACAGGCTCAGGGAGTAGGCGACGCCCGGTGCCAGCGGGCCGGCGGCCGTGATGCCGCAGCCTTGCACCAGGCCAGGGGCCAGCGGCGCCAGCAGCGCCTGTTCGGCCTGGCCGTTCAAACGCACCCAGGCGCCTTCGGCGGCGTGGCGCGACACCGGGCACCACAGCCCGCACAGCGCCGAGAGGCCGATGGCATGGGGTTCGGCGAAGGTGGCGAAGACTTCGGCAAGGTCTTCGGCGCGGCTCAGGGCGCGGGCGCCGATGAAGCGCTGCGGCGACACCGCGACTTCCACCAGCGCCCATTCGCACAGCTCCCGCGCCGGGTCGCGCACCAGCAGGCGCTTGTTGCGGCGCAGGCCCACCTGGGCCGGGATGCGCCCGGCGGCGAACAGCCCGCCGGCCAGCCCGGCGCTGGTGGCCTCGCGCAATTCGGGGAAGGCGTTGTTGGTACCGGTGGAAAGGGTCAGCAGCGGAATGTCGCCGACCTCGGCGGCCACCGCCTTATGGGTGCCGTCGCCGCCGAGCACGGCGATCAGTGCGACCCCGCGGGCGAGCATCTGGCGCGCGGCCAGGCGGGTGTCCTCCACGGTCTGGTGCAGCGGCATGTCGAGGATGTCCAGTTGCGGCCAGCGCTGGCCGGCGGCCTGCGGGCCGTTGCTGGCCTTGAGCACGGCGGCGGCGATGCCGGTCATGTCCGGCGGCAGCAGCACGCGCCGGATGCCGGTGGCGGCGAAGGCGGCCAGCAGGCGTTGCACGGCCGAGGCCTTGTCGGTGCTGGAGTACAGGCCGGCGCTGGCGGTAAGCCTGCGCAGGTCGCGGCCCGAGGCCGGGTTGACGATGATGCCCACGGTGGGGGCGGGATGGCTCATGGCGCACCTCTGGTTCTTGTGTACCAGGGCTGGAGCAAGGGTGGTGCCAGGTTGGGTGAAAGGCTTGATCCAGAGCCTTTGTGCAGCATTGCAGGGGCGTACTCGCGGGGTGTCGGCAAGACGCTGCGTTGCAGTGCGGGCAGCGCCGCGGCGAGACGCCGAGACGCTGCGTCTCACGGCGCCGCTTGCCCAGGCGGTGCTTGTCGGGGCCTGGCAAACGGCGCTTAATGGGCCGCATAACGACAAGAACACGAGAACCGGAGGCCCCATGCTTGCCGCGAACTCCAGAGCCCACGTCGACTGTGTCAGCCGTGTGCTCAAGAATGCCGACCGCCAGCCCCAGGCGCCGGTACCGCCGTTGATCCTCGACTCCTGGCGCCGCTCGATGGAGCAGCACCGCCTCGACCCTTCCTCGCAGCAAGGGCCGCGCATCCTGTCGCAAACCCTGCTCAACGAATGCCGCGAACGCGCCGAGCTGTTCATGCGCATTGCCAGTGATGCGGTGGCGCGCCTGCACGAGCGGGTGCGCGGTGCCGACTACTGCGTGCTGCTGACCGACGCGCAGGGTCGCACCATCGACTACCGCGTCGACGCCGCGCTGCGCAACGACTGCCGCAAGGCCGGCCTGTACCTGGGCACCTGCTGGTCGGAAGGCGAGGAGGGCACCTGCGGGGTGGCGGCGGTACTGACCAGCCAGGTGCCGGTCACGGTGCACAAGCGCGATCACTTTCGCGCCGCGTTCATCGGCCTGACCTGCTCGGCGGCGCCGGTGTTCGACCCGCAGGGCAAGCTGCTGGGGGTGGTCGACGTGTCGGCGCTGCAGTCGCCGGACGACCGGCGCAGCCAGCACCTGATCCGCCAACTGGTGGTGCAGACCGCGCGGGAGATCGAGAACGCGTTTTTCATGCACAACGCCCAGGCGCATTGGGTGCTGCGGGCGCACAGCGCGCCGGGGTATGTGGACAGCCAGCCGGACTTTCTGCTGGCCTGGGATGCCGACGGACGCCTGCAGGCGCTCAACAGCCTGGCGCGCTCGGCATTGCTCTCGCGCTACGGCGAGCTGCCGGCGCATATCGGCCAGCTGTTCGACCTGGACCAGTTGCGCGCGGTGACCGACGAGTCGGCCCAGCGCCTGAGCTGGCGCGCCGATGGCGATGCGCTACATGTGCGGGTCAGCTCGCCACAGCGTCCGGCGCGGGTGGTGCCGGTGCCGGGCGGGGTGGATGCACGGGTGGAGGAAAGCCTGCGCCTGGCGGTGCGGGTCAAGAACTGCAACCTGGCGGTGCTGGTGTTGGGCGAGACCGGTGCGGGCAAGGAGGTGTTCGCGCGTCAGCTGCATGAACGCAGCGCGCGGGCCGGCAAGCCGTTCGTGGCGCTCAACTGCGCGGCGATTCCCGAGAGCCTGATCGAGAGCGAGCTGTTCGGCTATGTGGCCGGGGCGTTTACCGGGGCCTCCAGCAAGGGCATGCGCGGGCTGCTGCAGCAGGCCGATGGCGGCACGCTGTTTCTCGACGAGATCGGCGACATGCCGCTGGCCTTGCAGACCCGCCTGCTGCGGGTGCTGGCCGAAGGCGAGGTGGCGCCGCTGGGTGCGGCCAGGCGCGAGCGTGTGGATATCCAGGTGATCTGCGCCACGCACCGCGACCTGGCGGCGCGGGTGGCCGACGGGCGCTTTCGCGAAGACCTGTACTTTCGTCTGGCCAATGCGCGCTTCGAGCTGCCGCCGCTGCGCGAGCGCAGTGACCGGCTGGCCTTGATCAATCGCTTGCTGGCCGAGGAGGCGGCCGGTTGCGGGGTGGACGTGGGCTTGAGCGAGGCAGCGCTGGAGTGCCTGCTGGGGTATCGCTGGCCGGGTAACCTGCGCCAGTTGCGCCAGGTGCTGCGTTACGCCTGCGCGGTGTGCGCCGGTGGCACGCTGCAGTTGCAGGACCTGCCGGCGGATGTGCGCGGGGCGCAGGTGCAGGGCCAGGTGCAGGCCAGCATGAGCCCGCAGCGCCAGGTGCTGCTGGAGGCGCTGGTACGCCATCGCTGGAAACCGGGGGAGGCGGCCAAGGCGCTGGGTATTTCGCGGGCCACCTTGTACCGGCGGGTGCATGCGCATGGCATCGAGATGCCGCGCATGGGGCGGGACTAGGCGGCGCATTCATCGCGGGTCAAGCCCGCTCCCACCGGTACGGCGGTGATCCTGAGATCAATGGCGTTCCTGTGGGAGCGGGCTTGACCCGCGATGGGCGTACCGCAGTCCAAAAAAAAGACCCCGGCACCAGGCCGGGGTCTTTTTCACATCACACCTGCATCACTCGTCGTTGGCGAGCTTGTGTTCCAGGTAGTGAATGTTCACGCCACCTTTGCAGAAACCTTCATCGCGCACCAGTTCGCGGTGCAGCGGGATGTTGGTCTTGATGCCGTCGACGACGATCTCGTCCAGCGCATTGCGCATGCGCGCCATGGCTTCGTCACGGTCCTTGCCGTAGGTGATCAGCTTGCCGATCAGCGAGTCGTAGTTCGGCGGTACCGCATAGCCACTGTACAGGTGCGAGTCGACGCGAACGCCGTTGCCGCCCGGTGCGTGGAAATGCTTGACGGTACCCGGGCTCGGAATGAACTTCTTCGGGTCTTCGGCGTTGATCCGGCACTCCAGCGAGTGACCGCGAATCACCACGTCATCCTGGGTGAACGACAGCTTGTTGCCAGCGGCGATGCTGAGCATCTCCTTGACGATGTCGATACCGGTGACCATCTCCGAAACCGGGTGCTCCACCTGAACACGGGTGTTCATTTCGATGAAGTAGAACGCGCCGTTCTCGTAGAGGAACTCGAAGGTGCCGGCACCACGGTAGCCGATGTCGATGCACGCCTTGACGCAGCGGGCGAAGACTTCCTGGCGGGCCTTTTCGTCGATGCCCGGGGCTGGCGCTTCTTCCAGCACCTTCTGGTGGCGGCGCTGCAGCGAGCAGTCGCGGTCACCCAGGTGCACGGCGTTGCCCTGGCCGTCGGACAGTACCTGGACTTCCACGTGACGCGGGTTGGTCAGGAACTTCTCCAGGTACACCATCGGGTTGCCGAAGGCGGCGCCGGCTTCGCTGCGGGTCAGCTTGGCCGAGGCGATCAGGTCCTCTTCCTTGTGCACCACGCGCATGCCGCGACCACCACCGCCACCGGCGGCCTTGATGATCACCGGGTAGCCGACTTCACGGCCGATGCGCAGGGCTTCTTCCTCGTCTTCCGGCAGCGGGCCGTCGGAACCCGGAACGGTCGGTACGCCGGCCTTGATCATCGCGTCCTTGGCCGACACCTTGTCGCCCATCAGGCGGATGGTGTCGGCCTTGGGGCCGATGAAGGCGAAGCCGGAGTTCTCGACCTGCTCGGCGAAATCGGCGTTTTCCGCGAGGAAACCGTAGCCTGGGTGAATGGCGGTGGCGCCGGTCACTTCAGCGGCTGCGATGATCGCCGGGATGTGCAGGTAGGAGTGGGTGGCCGAAGCCGGGCCAATGCATACCGATTCGTCGGCCAGGCCCAGGTGCATCAGCTCGCGGTCGGCGGTGGAGTGCACGGCGACGGTCTTGATGCCCATCTCTTTGCAGGCGCGCAGGATCCGCAGGGCAATTTCCCCGCGGTTGGCGATCAGGACTTTTTCCAACTTGGCTGGCATCGTTGGTTCTCCGCGGTTCAAACGATGGTGAACAGCGGCTGGTCGTACTCAACCGGCTGGCCGTCTTCTACCAGAATGGATTCGATCACACCGCTGGTTTCAGCTTCGATGTGGTTCATCATTTTCATGGCTTCGACGATGCACAGGGTGTCGCCTTTCTTCACGGTCTGGCCGACTTCGACGAAGGCAGGCGAGGTAGGCGAGGCTTTGCGGTAGAAGGTACCGACCATTGGCGAGCGGGCCACGGTGCCGTTGAGCTTCGGCGCGGCTGGCGCTTCGGCGGCAGCCGGGGCAGCGGCGGCCACAGGGGCGGCGGCCGGTGCGGCAGCCATCGGGGCTGGCGCGTAGTACTGCTGGGCCGGGGTCTTGCTGTGGCGGCTGATACGGACGGACTCTTCGCCTTCCTTGATCTCCAGCTCGTCGATGCCAGACTCTTCCAGCAGTTCGATCAGTTTCTTGACTTTACGGATATCCATTAATCATCAACTCCCAAGGGTCGGTCAGGGTCGTATAAACGTGAATGTTAACGTTCGTACACGGCCCGGCCTGCGGCCAGGCTTCGGTTATTCAGGGTTTGGCGTGCGCTGCCAGGTGTTCCAGGGCGGACTCCAGGGCCAGGCGATAGCCGGTGGCGCCCAGGCCGCAGATCACCCCTACGGCGACGTCTGAAAAGTAGGAGTGGTGGCGAAACGGCTCGCGCTTGTGCACGTTGGACAGATGCACTTCGATGAATGGGATGCTCACCGCCAGCAATGCGTCACGTAATGCGACGCTTGTGTGCGTGAAAGCCGCCGGATTGATCAGGATGAAGTCCACCCCTTCGTTGCGTGCGGCGTGGATGCGATCGATCAGTTCGTACTCGGCATTGCTTTGCAGGTATTGCAGATGGTGGCCGGCGGCGCGTGCACGCTGCTCCAGGTCCTGGTTGATCTGGGCCAGGGTCACGGCCCCGTAGACGCCCGGTTCGCGGGTGCCTAGCAGGTTCAGGTTGGGGCCATGCAGCACCAGTAGCGTTGCCATCTGCGGTTCCTTTTATTGTCGGGCAAAAACGTAGCGCGGCGACTATGCCGCAAACTGCCGAGCACTGTCCAGTTACCTGCAATAGCCAGCACGATGACCGAGATTCGCGCGAAATTTATGACTATCTTGCCAATTTCGGTCATCCGTGGCGCTTTTCAAGCGGCCCCAGCAGTTATAGACCCACTTCGCTGCGAATGCGCGCCAGGTGTTCGGCAAATTCGCCGGCTTTTACCTCGCCTATCACCCTGCTGTCGGTTTTTTCGCTGCCGTTCGCGGCAAACACCAGGAAGCCCGGCGGGCCGAACAGCTGGTAGCGGTCCAGCAGCGCGCGTTGCTCGGCGTTGCTTTCGGTGATGTCGAACCGTACCAGGCGGTAACCCTGCAGTTGCGCCTGCACGGCCGGATCGCCGAGCACGTCATGCTCGATCACCTTGCAACTGATGCACCAGTCGGCGTACCAGTCCAGCAGCAGCGGTTGCCCGGCCGCCCTGGCTTCGGCCAGCAGGCCATCCAGGGCGGCGGGGGTGTTCACCGTCTGCCAGGCGCTGACCGGTGCGGCCGAGGGGGTGCTGGCGGGGGCGGGGAGTGGCCGCAGCGGGTCGGCCTGGCCACTGAAGGCGCCGTACCAGCAGGCCAGCGCGTAGGCCAGCAGCAACAGGCCGAGCAGCTGCGCCAGGCGCTGGCCGGTGGTCTTCACGCCGAATTCCAGGGCGCCGAGGAACAGCGCCACGCCGGCTGCAAGCAGGCCGATCAGCAGCAGGGTGAGCGGGCCGGGCAGCACGCGGCTGAGCAGGCCGATGGCCAGGCCCAGCAGCAGCACGCCGATGGCGTTCTTCACCGTGACCAGCCACGGCCCGCTTTTGGGCAGCCAGGCCGCACCGCCGGTGGCCACCAGCAGCAGCGGCGCGCCCATGCCCAGGCCCAGCGCGAAGAGTTTCAGCGCCCCGCCGATGGCATCGCCGCTGGCGCTTATATAAAGCAGCGCACCGGCCAGTGGCGCCGACACGCAGGGCGAGACCAGCAGGCTGGAAACCACCCCGAGTACGGCGGCGCCCAGCAGCGAGCCACCCTTGGTCTGCCCGGCCACGCGGTCCAGGCGGCTGCTGATGAACTGCGGCAGCTTCAGTTCGAACAGGCCGAACATGGCCAGGGCGAATACCACGAAGAATGCCGCGAAGGGCACCAGCACCCAGGCCGATTGCAGGCGTGCCTGCAAGTTGAGCTGGGCGCCGAACAGGCCCATCAGCGCGCCGAGCAGGGCGAAGCAGGCGGCCATCGGCAGCACGTAGGCCAGCGACAGGGCCAGGCCGCGACCGCCGCCGACCTGGCCACGCAGCACCACCCCGGAAAGGATCGGCAGCATCGGCAGCACGCACGGGGTGAAGGTCAGGCCGACGCCGGCAAGAAAGAACAGCAGCATTTCCTTCCAGCTCCAGGCGTTGCTGCTGGCCGGGGCGGCGGCGGTGGACGCGGCGCCGACGCCGTCGATGCTCAGGCGCTCTGTTTCCGGCGGGTAGCACAGGCCCTTGTCGGCGCAGCCCTGATAGCTCACCACCAGGGTGAAGGGGCGCTGGTCGGCAGTGCGTGGCAGGTCGATGTCGAGGATGCCGTGGTACACCTCGACGTCGCCGAAGTACTCGTCGTGCTTGGCCTCGCCGGCAGGTAGCTGCGCGGTGCCCAGGGCGATGTCGGCAGGTTCGGTACGGAACTGGAAGCGGTGGCGATAGAGGTAGTAACCCTCGGTGGTGACGAAGCGCAGCTTGATGGCCTGGGCGTCGCCCTGGATCAGGTTGAGCTTGAAGGCTTCGCGCACGGGCAGGAAGTCGGCGCTGTTGTTCAGGCCCGGTGCGCCGAGGGTGGCGCTGGGGCGGTTGTCGAGCAGCCCGGCGCCCATGGCGGGCAGGGCCAGGACCAGAAGCAGGAGGCAAAGCAGGCGACGCATGAGCGGTCTCGCTGGGGGGAACGTGGGGGCAATGATAACGGAGTTTGAGCAGGAGCAATCGAGTTGAACCCATCGCGGGTCAAGCCCGCTCCCACAGACAATGCATCTGGCTCAATCAGGATGCATACCTGTGGGAGCGGGCTTGACCCGCGAGAGTCCCCTGGATCAGACCCGGAACGCCTGCACGGCGGTGTTCAGCTCCCCGCCCAGGCGCAGCAGATGCTCACCCTGCTCGCGCCCCTCGCCAATGCGCTCCAGGTTGTCCGCGCCCAGTTCGTGGATCCGTTCGCTATGGTCGCGAATCTCGCTCACCGCACCGCTCTGCTGCGCGGTCACGTCGGCGATGCGTACGGCGGTCTGCGCAATGGTCTGGATCGCCGCGACAATCTCGTCCAGCGCTCCATCGGCAGACTGCGCCTGCTGGGCAGTGGCCTCGGCGTGCTCCAGCTGCGCGCGCATGCCTTCCACCGATTCGCGTGCCGCCTGCTGCAGGCGCGCGATCAGGGTCTGGATTTCGCCGGTGGCTCCGGTGGTGCGCTGGGCCAGCGAACGCACCTCCTCGGCCACCACGGCAAAGCCGCGGCCCATCTCGCCGGCCCTTGCCGCCTCGATGGCCGCATTCAGGGCCAGCAGGTTGGTCTGTTCGGCAATCGAGCGGATCACCGTGAGCACGCCGCCAATGGTCGCCGACTCCTGGGCCAGGCCCTCGATCATCTGTGCATTGCCCTGTACCTCGTCCACCAGCAGGCGCAGCCCGCTCAGGCTCTGGCCGATCACCGCCTGGCCCTGTTCCACCGCCAGCCCCGCGTGGCGGCTGGCGTCGGCGGCCTGGCTGGCATCGCCGGCCACCTGGGTGATGGTGGCCTCCAGTTCGCCCAGCGCATCGCGGATCTGCGCGGTGTCGCCGGCCTGGCGCTCGGCACCGTCGTGCAGCGCGCTGCTCATGCCGGCCAGGGCGTGGCTGCTGCCGGCCACCTGCTCGGCGTTGCTGCGGATGGTGCCCACCAGGTCTACCAGGTAGGCACGCAGGCGGTTGAGCGAGTCCTGGATGTCGTGCATTTCGCGGTTGCTGCGTCCCAGCGCAATGGCCTGGCTGAAGTCGCCGCCGGCCCACTGCGAGAGCGCCGGCGCCAGGTTGCCCAGCACCCGCGCCAGGCGCCGCTGCAAGGTGTCGATGAGCAGGGCGATCAGCAGGATCAACCCGATCATCAGGCCCTGGATCACCCGCACTTCGCCCTGGATCTGCCCATGCTGCGCGCGCACCCCCGGTTCCAGGTCGGCGATGGCCTGCTGCACGGCGGCCATGCGCGCCTGGGTGGTGGTGGCCAGTTCGGTGCGGCGCTCGATCTGCGCGCGGGTGCGTTGCAGTTCTGCCGGGTAGCGCGCCAGCAAACTGCCCAGTTCGCGCTTGAGGGCCACGCCGACGTCTTCGGCGCTGGTGGTGGCCTCGCTCTGCAGGCCCATCATCGCGGCGAAGTCGTCGGCGCCGGATTCCACCGCCGCGGTCACGCCCAGCAATGGCAGGGCGTCGAGGGCTTTGGCCTGGGTGATGATCAGTTGCAGTTCGCGCTCCACCTCGTCGGCCAGCTCGCTGCGCCCGCTGCTCACCAGCTTGTCACGCGCCAGCGACAGGCGGCCCAGGTGCAGGCTGGCTTCCAGCAGTGCCGACTGGTAGTGCGCCGCCTCGGGGTGGCCGCTGTCGTGGGCGTAGCGGGCGAGTTGTTCGAGGTTGGCGCCCAGTTCGCGTTCGGCCTGCAGCAACAGGGCCTGGGGGTCGCCGGCGAGCTTGCCGGCGGCCAGCAGCTCATTGGCGGTGAATGCCTGCAGGGTGTCGAGGCTGGGGCGCAGTTGCGCGGCCAGCCCATCGGGCAGTTGGGCCAGTTCCTGTTGCAGGTCCTGGGTGCTCTGCAGGGCGGTGGCGTGGCGCAGGGCATCGCCACTGTTCAGGTAATCCTGGGTGTTGCGGGCCACCTGGTTCTGGAACTGCTGGGACAGCGCCAGGTAACGCTCCATCAACAGGTAGGGCTGTTCCAGGGCACGTTGCGACCACCACAGGGTCGCCCCCAGGGCCAGGCACACGGTTACCAGCAGCAGGGTGTTCAGATTGGTCAGCAACTTCAGGCGCATGAGCGGGCTCTACCAACGGCGGGATGGCAAGCGCCTGAAGTTATTGCGTTTTTATGACGTGGTTATGACGCTGGCAGGGGTGTTGCGAAATAAAGTGGCTATATGGTGGCCCTTTCGCCGGCAACGCCGGCTCCTACACGGGCCGGGTTGCTGGCGAAAAGGCTCAGGCCTCGACCCGCTGTACGCAGTTGCGCCCCGCACCCTTGGCCAGGTACAGCGCCTCGTCCGCTGCGGTGGCCATGCTCAGCGCATCCAGCCCGTCGCTCAGTTGCACCACCCCGGCACTGAAGGTGCACGACAGGTCACGCGGCTGCGCCGGGTAGTGGATCTCGGCAAAGCGCCGGCGAATCTCGTCCAGCACCTTGTGCGCCGCATGCAGGTCGGTGTTGGGCATCACGATGGCGAACTCTTCGCCGCCATAACGGCCGATGAAGTCGGTCTTGCGCAGGCGCTGCTTGAGAAACAGCGCCAGGCTCTTGATCACCCGGTCGCCCATGGGGTGGCCGTGGCTGTCGTTGACCTTCTTGAAGTGGTCGATGTCGAGCATGGCAAAGCTCAGCGGGCGGTCTTCGCGCCGCGCCCGGAAGCTGCAGTCTTCGAGCAGTTGCAGGATGTGCGTGTGGTTGTACAGCCCGGTGAGGCTGTCGCGCACCATGCGCGCCTTGAGGTTGCGCGCCCTGGCCGCACGGTTGCGCACGGTGGTGATCAGGTGGCGCGAACGGATCGGCTTGGTGAGGAAGTCGTCGCCACCCTCGCTCATGGCATCGAGCTGCTTGTCCAGGTCGTCCTCGGCCGACAGGTAGATGATCGGCACGCTCACATAGCGGTCGTTGTGGCGGATCACCTTGGCCAGCTCGGTGCCGGTGCAGGCGGGCATGTACATGTCGAGGATGATCAGGTCGGGCTGAAAGTCGGCCAGCTCGGCCATGGTCTGGATCGGATCGGTGAGGGTGCGGGTGACGATGCCGGCATTGTTGAGCAGGCGCTCGGTGTGCAGTGCCTGGGCACGCGAGTCGTCGATCACCAGCACCTTGAACGGTTCGTACTGGGTCACGCTGGTGAGCAGCTCGACCTTTTCCAGCAGGCTGGAGGCCTCCAGGGTACCGGTGAGAAATTCCTGGCCGCCGGCGCGTACCGCGGCAAGCCGGGTGGGGGTGTCGGTTTCGTGCAGGCTGAAGAACAGCAGCGGCACGCGCTGCTCCAGGCCCTGCTGGGCCTGGGCGGCCAGCTGCAGGCCCTGGCCCTGGCCGCCGAAGTCGACATCCATGACGATCGCCGCCGGCAGGCGCTCGGCCATCGAGGCCTGGAACGCCTCGGGGCTGTACAGCGGCTCGACCCCCAGGCCGAAGAACTCCAGCTGCTTGGCCAGGCGCTCGGCGCGCTCGTGGTCCTGCAGCATCACGTAGATGGGCTTGCGCAGCGGCGGCAGCGGGGTGCGCTCGAGCTGGTCGCCCTGGCGCAGCCCGGTACGCGACAGGCGCTGCATCAGGCGGTTGAGTTCGTTGATCAGGCTGCTGCTCAGGCGCGCGCTGTTGGCCTCCACCGCCGCCAGGGTCTGGCCGATGGCATCGGCCAGCAGGCTGTGCTCGGGCTGCTCGAAGCGTTCGGCGTAGCGCTGCAGGCGCAGGTTGGCCTCGCCCAGCTCGCTCAGGTCGCAACTGGTCCACTCGCTGCGCTGCAGGCGCTGCCAGATCTCGAGAATTTGCCGGGCCTGGTGAATGACCCGCTGGGCAAAGTGTTGCTTGAGGCGCGCACGATTCGGGTCTTCTGGCTCGGTCATGTCCTGACTACTTGTAAGGGGTGAGGCAATTCGAGTGATGGCTCTATGCTAGCACCACTTTTCCGGCAATCGAGTGTGCTGCATCAATTAACTGGGGTGGCGCTAAATTCCTTTCCTGACCCGTTAGTCACTTATGCGAAGCGGCGCGCTTGATTTATAGTGCAGGCTTGGCTGGCGCCCCGGCCGCGCACGCTGGCACACAATGCTGGCCGGCGTGGGCACGAAGCGGGGGCCGCGCGGTCGAACCCTGGACACGACCTGACAGAAAGGACAACGCCATGCTGGACTGGAAAAACCGTACAGGCAAAGCCGAGGCACGCGAGCGGGTGGACGCCCGTGGCTCGGGCACCCGCAGCTACTTCGGCGGGCTGTTGTTCAGCCGGGCGCTGGGCACCCTGATCGGTCTGTACCTGCTGGTGACCATCGCCCTGGGCTGGTACTGGAGCCAGGAGCCCGACCTGTTCCCGGTGCAGCAGAACGCCCAGGCCGCCGCCGAGCGCAACGGCCAGCAGATGGTCGTCGGCTACACCACTGTCGAAACCCTCAAGACCGTGGTTGCCACCCTGCTCGACAAGCCAGGCGGCTACATCTCCAACGACCGCTTCCCGCCGGGCCTGTGGATGGACAACATGCCCAGCTGGGAATATGGCGTGCTGGTGCAGGTACGTGACCTCAGCCGTGCCCTGCGCAAGGACTTCGCCCGTTCGCAGTCGCAGTCGGCCGAAGACGCCGACCTTGCCAAGGCCGAGCCGCGCTTCAACTTCGACAACAAGAGCTGGATCCTGCCGTCGAGCGAGTCGGAGTACCAGGAAGGCATCAATTCACTGAACCGCTACCAGAAGCGCCTGGCTTCGCCCGACCAGCAGGGCGCGCTGTTCTACACCCGTGCCGACAACCTCAACAACTGGCTGGGCGATGTGGCCACGCGCCTGGGCTCGCTGTCCCAGCGCCTGTCGGCTAGCGTGGGCCGGGTCAAGCTCAACACCACCCTCAAGACCGAATCGGTGGTGCCGGGCCAGGTGCCGCAGCTGGACGAGGAAGTGGTCGAGACGCCGTGGCTGCAGATCGACAACGTGTTCTATGAAGCCCGTGGCCAGGCCTGGGCGCTGTCGCACCTGCTGCGCGCCATCGAGGTCGACTTCGCCGACGTGCTGGCCAAGAAGAACGCCACCGTCAGCGTGCGCCAGATCATCCGTGAGCTGGAAGCCTCGCAGGAGCCGCTGTGGAGCCCGATGGTACTCAACGGCAGCGGCTTCGGCATGTGGGCCAACCACTCGCTGGTGATGGCCAACTACATTTCCCGCGCCAACGCCGCAGTGATCGACCTGCGCCAGCTGCTGTCCCAGGGCTGATGCTGTTCAGCCAGAGCGAGGCGGCGCACCGCGCCGCCTCGGATGCCGAGCGCATCGCCTGGGTCGACGAGCAGGACAACCTGCTCGGCGCCAAGCCGCGGGCCGAGCTGCGCGAGCAGGGGCTGATCGGGCGGGGCACCTACATCCTGCTGTTCAACAGTGCCGGCGAGCTGTGCGTGCACCAGCGCACCCTGAGCAAGGCGATCTACCCCGGCTATTGGGATGTGGCCGCCGGCGGCATGGTCGACGAGCACGAAAGCTACGAGCGCTGCGCCGCGCGCGAGCTGGCCGAGGAGCTGGGGGTGAGCGGCGTGTCGCTGAGCTTCCACGAGCGCTTCTTCTTCGACCAGCCTGGCAACCGGCTCTGGTGCGCGGTGTTCTCGGCGGTCTGGGACGGGCCTTTGCGCCTGCAGCCCGAGGAGGTCAGCCAGGCCCGCTTCATGCCCTTGCAGGCAGCCCTGGACGACAGCCTGAGCACCCCCTACTGCCCCGACTCACTGGCGGCGCTGAACCGTTTCGTGGCGCGGCGCGGCTGACGTCGCGAAAGCCAAGCAAAATGGCGCAGTTTTGCACTTAGCATTCGGCGCAATTGTGGTTACACTGCGCGGCCTTTTCACCCTGCCACGGCTTGCCGCGGCAGGTGCGCTGCCCCTGCCAGAGTGGGGCTTCGCGGTCGGTACCTCGCCCCGGGGCATCGACCAGTTTTTGTCCTCAACGCAGAGGATCAAAAGTGGCCAAGAAAGCCGCATCATTCGCCGCCCTCGGTGGCCTGGTGTTCTCCACCGATGCAGGCCGGCATTGCCCGGACTGCAGCAAACCCGTCGATGCCTGCATCTGCAAGCAGACACTCATCCCCGAAGGCGACGGCATTGCCCGTGTGCGTCGTGAAAGCAAAGGCCGTGGCGGCAAGACGGTGACCACCATCAGTGGCGTACCGCTCCCCCTGGATCAACTCAAGGAACTGGCCACCACGCTCAAGCGGCGTTGTGGTACGGGCGGCGCGTTGAAAGACGGCGTCATCGAGATCCAGGGCGACCACGTCGAGTTGTTGCTGGCCGAGCTGATCAAGCAAGGCTTCAAGGCGAAAAAGTCCGGCGGCTGATGGCCGCTGCGAGGTTTTTCCTGCAGCACTTCTAAACTCGTTCCCTGGGCAGGGGTCTATGCCTGAACAGGGAGAATCGTCATCTTCATTTTCTACACTGGCCAGCACGCCCTGGCCGGTGTTCACGACTTTCTTTATAGGGGACTTCGATGTCCGTACGACGCACACGCAAAGACGATGGCAGCCAATGGACCGTGGCCGACAGCCGCAGTGTTTACGGCATTCGCCATTGGGGCGCGGGTTACTTCGCGATCAACGAGGCCGGGCGCGTCGAAGTACGCCCCAACGGGCCGGACAGTGCGCCGATCGACCTGTACGAGCAGGTCGACGAGCTGCGCCAGAGCGGCCTGTCGCTGCCGCTGCTGGTACGTTTCCCCGACATCCTGCAACACCGCGTGCGCCAGCTGACCGGCGCATTCGACGCCAACATCGCGCGCCTGGAGTACCAGAGCCAGTACACCGCGCTGTACCCGATCAAGGTCAACCAGCAGGAAGCGGTGGTGGAGAACATCATCGCCACGCAGAACGTGTCCATCGGCCTTGAGGCCGGCTCCAAGCCCGAGCTGCTGGCGGTGCTGGCGCTGGCGCCCAAGGGCGGCACCATCGTCTGCAACGGCTACAAGGACCGCGAGTTCATCCGCCTGGCGCTGATGGGGCAGAAACTGGGTCACAACGTGTTCATCGTGATCGAGAAAGAATCCGAAGTGGCACTGGTGATCGAGGAAGCCGCCGACCTCAAGGTCAAGCCGCAGGTCGGCCTGCGCGTGCGCCTGTCGTCGCTGGCTTCGAGCAAGTGGGCCGATACCGGCGGCGAGAAGTCCAAGTTCGGCCTGTCGGCTGCGCAGCTGATTTCGGTAGTGCAGCGCTTTCGCGATGCCGGCCTGGACCAGGGCATTCGCCTGCTGCACTTTCACATGGGCTCGCAGATCGCCAACCTGGCGGACTACCAGCACGGCTTCAAGGAAGCCATCCGCTACTACGGCGAGCTGCGTGCGCTGGGCCTGCCAGTGGACCACATCGACGTGGGCGGCGGCCTGGGCGTGGACTACGACGGCACCCACTCGCGCAATGCCAGCTCGATCAACTACGACATGGACGACTACGCCGGCGTGGTGGTGGGCATGCTCAAGGAGTTCTGCGACGCGCAGGGCCTGCCGCACCCGCACATCTTCTCCGAGAGCGGCCGCGCGCTGACCGCGCACCACGCGATGCTGGTGGTGCAGGTAACCGACGTCGAGAAGCACAACGACGAAGTACCCGAGATCGAGGACAAGCAGAGCCTGCCCGAAACCGTGCAGTGGCTGGCCGACCTGCTGGGCCCGACCGACATCGAGATGGTCACCGAGACCTACTGGCGTGCCACCCACTACATGAGCGACGTGGCCGCGCAATACGCCGACGGCAAGATCACCCTCGCGCAGAAGGCCCTGGCCGAGCAGTGCTACTTTGCCGTGTGCCGCCGGTTGCACAACTCGCTCAAGGCGCGCCAGCGCTCGCACCGCCAGGTGCTGGACGAGCTCAACGACAAGCTGGCCGACAAGTACATCTGCAACTTCTCGGTGTTCCAGAGCCTGCCCGACACCTGGGCCATCGGCCAGGTGCTGCCGATCCTGCCGCTGCATCGCCTGGGCGAAGAGCCGCTGCGCCGTGCGGTGCTGCAGGACCTGACCTGCGACTCGGACGGCAAGATCAACCAGTACGTCGACGAGCAGAGCATCGAGACCAGCCTGCCGGTACACGCCATCAACGAGGGCGAGGACTACCTGCTGGGGATCTTCCTGGTGGGCGCGTACCAGGAAATCCTCGGGGACATGCACAACCTGTTCGGTGACACCGACTCGGTGAACATCTACCAGAACCCCAACGGCAGCGTGTACCACGCCGGCATCGAGACCCACGACACCATCGAGGACATGCTGCGCTACGTGCACCTGTCGCCCGAAGAGCTGATGACCCACTACCGCGACAAATGCGCCAGCGCGAAGATCACGGCGCGTGAGCGTACCCAGTTCCTGGATGCCTTGCGCCTCGGGCTGACCCGCTCGTCCTACCTGTCCTCCTGACCGTAATCGCGGGTCAAGCCCGCTCCCACAGGTTTTTCATCATCCTTGAAGCTGATGCAGTACCTGTGGGAGCGGGCTTGACCCGCGATAGGGCCGGCACTTACACCACAAACCACCCGTCACGCCGCTGCAACCGCCACCCCATCACCCCCAGCGTCACCGCCCGCAGCCCCATGAACAGCAGAAAGCCCAGCCACAGCCCGTGGTTGCCCAGCCCGCTGGCCGCATAGGCGAACGGCAGTGCTATCGCCACGCTCAGCAGCATGCCGTTGCGCATCTCCCGTGCCCTTGTCGCGCCGATGAACAACCCGTCGAGCAGGTAGCTCCACACCGCCACCAGTGGCAGCAGCGCCAGGTATGGCAGGTACTCGAACGCCGTCTCGCGCACGCTGGGGATATCCGTCTGCAACTGGATGAACCAGTGCCCGCCCAGCAGGAACACCCCGGCAAACCCCAGGCTGACGATCAACGACCAGCCACACGCCACCGTCATCGAACGGCGCAATGCGCCGCGGTCCCCGGCGCCGATCGCATGCCCGCACAGTGCCTCCACCGCATGCGCCAGGCCGTCCAGTGCATACGCGGTCAGCAGCAGGCCGTTGAGCAGCAGCGCATTGGCCGCCACCGTCGCCTCGCCCAGGCGCGCACCCTGCACGGTGATCAGGAAGAACACCCCCTGCAACGCCAGGCTGCGAATGAAGATGTCGCGGTTCACGCTCAGCAGCGGGCGCCAGCTCTGCCAGCGCCTGAGCAGCGCCCAGGCCACCTGCCCGGGGTAGGCGCGCAGGGCCGGGCGCGTGAGCGCCAGGCCGAGCAGCGCGGCCGACCATTCGGCGATCACCGACGCCCGCGCCGAGCCCAGCACACCCCAGTCCAGCCCCAGCACGAACCACAGGTTGAGCACGATGTTGAGCAGGTTGGTGGTCAGCAGGATCGCCAGCGGGGCACGGGCGTTCTGCGTACCCAGAAACCACCCCACCAGGGCAAAGCTGGCCAGCGCTGCCGGCAGGCCGAGCAAGCGCGTGTGGAAGAACGCCAGGGTGTTTTCCTGCAGCGCGGCACTCGGTTGCATCAGGCCCAGTGCCAGGTGGCTGAAGGGAATCGCCAGTGCCCCCAGCAGCACGGCGAACAGCAACGCCAGCAGCAGCCCCTGCACCAGCACCTGGCGCAGCGCGGCGCCGTCGGCGCGCCCGGCCGCCTGGGCGGCAAAGCCGGTGGAGCCCATGCGCAGGAAGCCCATCAGAAACGCCAGGAAGGTATACAGGCTGGCGCCCACCGCCACGGCGCCGAGCTGGTGCGCGTGGGGCAGGTGGCCGATCACGGCGCTGTCCACCAGCGCCACCATGGGCACGGAAATGTTGGAAAGAATCATCGGCGCGGCCAGCGCCCAGACCCTGTGGTGGGTCGGGCGGTCGCGCCAGTCGCTGAGTAGTCGGGACATGCAGGCTCCTTGAGAACCGGCATTGTAGCCGCCCCCGGCACTAAAACTGGTGAACGCTGTCTCACGCCGGGCGCCTCGATCAGCGATGCCCGCGAGCTTGCTATATAGTGCTCGTCTCAGACCCTGCTACCGGAAGAGTTACCCTCCATGCTCAACAAAGGATTGTGGCTGGCGTGCGCCATGGCGCTGCTCAGTGCTTGCGACTCGTCTACTGATAAACCGGCCCCGGCCCCCGCGCCAACGGAACAGGCCGCCCCGGTAGCCCCGGCGCCGGCCCCCGCCGAACCGGCCGCGCCCGCAGCTGCACCGGCCCCGGCGGCGACCCCGGCGCCCACCCAGGCGAGCCTGGGCGAGCGCTACGCCGGTCGCGAGCTGACGGTGGTAGACGTTTCCGAAGTGCAAGTCGACGGTGCCAGCGCCTTGTCGGTGACCTTCTCGGTGCCGTTGGACAAGGACCAGAACCTTGCCGAGCGCGTGCACCTGGTGGACACCACCCGGGGCAAGCTCGACGGCGCGTGGGAGCTCAGCGAAAACCAGATGGAGCTGCGCCTGCGCCACCTGGAGCCGCAGCGCAAGCTGGTGCTGACCGTGGATGCCGGCCTGCTCGGGGTGAACGGCAAGAAGCTCCCCAGCGAGTACGTCAGCCGCCTCGAAACCCGCGACATGCAGCCCACCGTGGGCTTCGCCAGCCGCGGCTCGCTGCTGCCCACGCGCCTGGCCGAAGGCCTGCCGGTGATCGCGCTGAACATCGACAAGGTGGACGTCGAGTTCTTCCGCATCAAGCCCGAGTCGATGTCCAGCTTCCTGGCCAGCTGGGGCCGCAACACCTCGCTCGAGTACTACAACTCCGAAGAGCTGTTGAGCAAGGCCGACCTGGTGTATGCCGGCCGCTTCGACCTGAACCCGGTGCGCAACACCCGCGAAACCCTGTTGCTACCGATTGCCGGGATCAAGCCGTTGCAGGAACCTGGGGTGTACCTGGCGGTGATGCGCGCCTCGGGCCGCTACAACTATTCGCAGCCGGCCACCCTGTTCACCCTGAGTGACATCGGGCTGTCGGCGCATCGCTACACCAACCGCCTGGACGTGTTCACCCAGGCGCTGGACGGCGGCAAGGCCCTGGACGGGGTCAACCTCGAACTGCTCGACCGGGAAGGCAAGCTGCTGGCCCAGGCCAAGACCGACGGCGATGGCCATGCGCAATTGCCGATGCCGCCCAAGGCCGATGTACTGCTGGCCAAGCAGGGCGTGCACACCACCTTGCTGCGCCTGAACAGCGCCGCGCTCGACCTCTCCGAATTCGCGCTGACCGGGCCGCAGGCCAACCCGCTGCAGTTTTTCGTGTTCGGCCCGCGCGACCTCTATCGCCCGGGTGAAACCGTGCTGCTCAACGGCCTGCTGCGCGACCAGGACGGCAAGCCGGTGAAAGCCCAGCCGGTCAGTGTCGAGGTGCGTCGTCCGGATGAACAGGTCAGCCGCAAGTTCGTGTGGGAGGCCGATGCCAACGGCTTCTACCAGTACCAGTTGCAACTGGCCAGCGAAGCCCCGACCGGGCGCTGGCAGCTGGTGTTCGACCTGGGCGGCGGCAAGAAGCAGGTGTTCGAGTTCCTTGTCGAAGACTTCATGCCCGAGCGCCTGGCCCTGGAACTCAAGGGCAGCGCGACCCCGCTGAGCCCGGGCGAAACCGCTGAAATCCATGTCAATGGCCGCTACCTCTACGGCGCCCCGGCCTCGGGCAACCGCCTCAGCGGCCAGGCCTACGTGCGCCCGCTGCGCGAAGCGGTGCCGGCCTTGCCGGGCTATCAGTTCGGCTCGATCACCGAGGAAGACCTGAGCCACGACCTGGAACTGGACGAAACCACCCTGGACGCGTCGGGCGATGCCACGCTGCAGATCGAAAGCCGCTGGTCCGAGGCGCATTCGCCGCTGCAACTGAGCGTGCAGGCCAGCCTGCAGGAGTCCGGTGGCCGGCCGATCACCCGGCGCCTGGAGCAGCCGATCTGGCCGGCCGAGCGCATGCCCGGCCTGCGTGGGCTGTTCGACGGTGAAGAAGTCGACGGCAACACCCCGGTCGAGTTCGAACTGCTGATGGCCGACCGTGATGGCCACAAACTGGCCGCCGACAACCTCAAGGTGCGCCTGATTCAGGAGCGCCGCGACTACTACTGGAACTATTCCTCCAGCGATGGCTGGGATTACAACTACAACGAGAAATTCCTGCTGCAGTCCGAGCAGCCGGTCAGCATCAAGGCCGGCAGCACTGCCAAGCTGAGCTTCCCGGTGGAATGGGGCCCGTACCGTGTCGAGGTCGAAGACCCGAGCACCGGCGTGACCAGCAGCGTGCGCTTCTGGGCTGGCTGGCGTGCCCAGGACAACACCGACGGCGGCGCCGTGCGCCCCGACCAGGTCAAGCTGGCGCTGGACAAGCCGGCCTACGCCGATGGCGCCACCGCGCAGATCACCGTGACCCCGCCGGCTGCCGGCAAGGGCTACCTGATCGTCGAGGGCAATGACGGCCCGCTGTGGTGGGAAGAAATCGACGTGCCTGCCGAAGGCAAGACCTACGCGGTCAAGCTCGACCCCAAATGGGCCCGCCACGACCTGTACGTCAGCGCCCTGGTGATCCGCCCCGGCGAGCGCAAGGCCAATGCCACGCCCAAACGTGCCGTGGGCGTGCTGCACCTGCCGCTGGATCGCGCCGAGCGCAAGCTGGCGCTGACCCTCAAGGCCCCGGAAAAGATGCGTCCCAAGCAGCCGCTCACCGTCAAGGTGCAGGCGCGCAATGCCGATGGCAGCATCCCCAAGCAGGTGCAGGTGCTGCTGGCTGCGGTGGACGTGGGCATTCTCAACATCACCAGCTACGCCACCCCCGACCCGTTCACCGGCATGTTCGGCCGCAAGGCCTACGGCGCCGACCAGCTGGATATCTACGGCCAGCTGATCGAAGCCGGGCAGGGCCGCCTGGCCAGCCTGGCATTCGGCGGTGACGCAGCCATGGCCAAGGGCGGCAAGCGTCCCAGCACCAGTGTGACCATCGTGGCCCTGCAGAGCGCCCCGGTGACCCTGGACGCCAAGGGCGAAGGTCAGGCGACGGTGGACATCCCCGACTTCAACGGCGAGCTTCGGGTGATGGCCCAGGCCTGGACCGACGAGCGCTTCGGCATGGCCGAGGCCAAGACCGTGGTCGCCGCGCCGCTGATCGCCGAACTGTCGGCCCCGCGTTTTCTGGCCGGCGGCGACCGTACCGAGCTGGCGCTGGACCTGTCCAACCTGTCGGGCAAGGCGCAGAAGTTCACGGTCAAGGTGACCACCGAGGGCCAGTTGAACCTGCTGACCCCGTCCGAGCAGCCACTGAGCCTGCGTGACGGCCAGCGCGTGACCTCGCTGCTGGGCGTGCAGGCCGTGGGTGGCCTGGGCCAGGGCAAGGTCAAGGTGCAGGTCAGCGGCCTGGTGCTGCCGGGCGAACCGAACACCGCCTTCACCCGCGAGTGGACCCTGGGCATTCGCCCGGCCTACCCGGCGCAGCTCAGGCACTACCGCGCCGCGCTCAAGGACCAGCCATGGACCTTGCCCGCCGAGGACCTGGCCGCGTTCGAACCCCAGGGCCTGGAGGCGATGCTGTCGCTGTCGAGCCGCCCGCCGCTGAACATCGCCGAGCAGATCCGTGCCCTCGAGGCCTACCCCTATGGCTGCCTGGAGCAGACCACCAGCGGGCTGTACCCGTCGCTGTACGCCGATGCCGAGACGCTCAAGCGCCTGGGCATCAAGGGTGAAGAGCCCAAGGTGCGCCAGCGCAAGATCGAGATGGGCATCGAGCACCTGCTCGGCATGCAGCGCTACAACGGTAGCTTCGGCCTGTGGAGCGCGGACGACAGCGAGGAGTACTGGCTGACCGCCTATGTCACCGACTTCCTGCAGCGTGCCCGCGAGCAAGGCTATGCGGTGCCGCCCGAGGCGCTGAAAAAGGCCAACGAACGCCTGCTGCGCTACCTGCAGGAACGCAACCTGATCGAGCCGTACTACACCAGCAACGCCGAGCACAGCCGCTTCGCGGTACAGGCGTATGCGGCGCTGGTGCTGGCGCGTACCCAGCAGGCCCCGCTGGGTGCCCTGCGCAGCCTGTTCGAGCGCCGCGCCGATGCACGCTCGGGCCTGCCGCTGGTACAGCTGTCGATCGCACTGGACAAGATGGGCGACAAGCCGCGCTCGGCGCAGGCCCTGCAGGCGGGCCTGGCGGTCAAGCGCCAGGACGTGTGGCTGAGCGACTATGGCAGCCCGGTACGTGACGAGGCGCTGATCCTGGCCCTGCTCGAAGAGAACAAGCTGGCCACCGACCAGCTCGACCAGCGGCTGTTCGAGCTGTCGGACAAGATGGCCAGCAGCTCGTACCTGTCCACCCAGGAACGCAATGCGCTGTTCATGGCCGGGCGTGGCATGCTCAAGCAGCCTGAAGGCCGCTGGAGTGCACGCCTGGACAGCGCGGGCGAGCTACGCGACCTGGGCCCGACCCAGGCCGGGCTCAAGCTGGAGGGGCCGTTGCTGGCCTCGCCGCTGACCGTGACCAACACCAGCGACAAGACCGTGTACCAGCAGTTGACCGTGTCGGGTTACCCGCGCTTCGCACCCCGTGCGGTGGGCACCAACATGAGCATCTACCGCGAGTACCTGGGCATGAATGGCCGGGCACTGAACATCAAGTCGCTCAAGAGTGGCGACCTGGTGCTGGTGCACATTGGTATCCGCGCCAACGAGCGGGTGCCGGACGCGCTGATCGTCGACCTGCTGCCGGCGGGCCTGGAGCTGGAAAACCAGAACCTGGCGCAAAGTGCGGCCAGCCTGGACAACGCCAGCAGTGCAGTGAAGGAATGGCGTGAAGCGATGCAGAACGCCAACGTGGTGCACCAGGAGTTTCGCGATGACCGCTACGTGGCGGCGATGAACGTCGACCCGTACGGCGTGACGCACCTGCTGTACCTGGCCCGTGCGGTCACGCCGGGCACCTACCGCGTGCCGCCGGTGCAGGTGGAGTCGATGTACCGGCCCAACTGGCAGGCGGTGGGCGAGAGCCCGGGTGACATGGTGATTCTGGGGCGCTAGTCAGGCCCCATCGCGGGTCAAGCCCGCTCCCACAAGGGTCGCAGTAATCCCTGTGGGAGCGGGCTTGACCCGCGATGCTGTCACCGCACCACCCAGCTCAACACCCACAACCCCAGCATCAGCCAGATGATCCCCATGATGATCGAGGCGCGCATGAACGCGCGCACCGCCGAGTACAGCAACAGCAGGCCGATCACCAGCATCAGGATGCTGACCAGCGAGGTGTCCATGCCCAGTGTGCGTGCCAGGCCGTCGATGAAGTTGCCGCCGGCATTGGCCAGCAGATTGAACAACCCGCTCAGGGCATCCACCACGAAGCGGATCACCGCGCCGAGCGCTTGCCCCAGCCATTCGAAAAAACCTTCTACATGCATAATCGCTTCCTGATCGACGCTACGGCGCAGTCGCCGTGCCCAGAGCTTTGGCCATCATCCTGCCGGCTCGGTTCCTCACCCACGCAAAAAGGTGTCCGCGCCTGATGTTCAGCTTAGCCCGACCCCGCTCGCGCATCGCCCGGCTGCTGTGCGCCGCCTTTGCCTGCGTGCTGTTGCTGTGGCTGGCTGATCGCCTGTGGCCATTGCCGATGCCGGCCGACGATCTGGCGCGGGTGGTGCTGGCCGAAGACGGCACGCCGCTGTGGCGCTTTGCCGATGCCGAGGGCGTGTGGCGCTACCCGGTCACCCTCGATCAGGTGTCGCCTTACTACCTCGAAGCCTTGCTCACCTACGAGGACCGCTGGTTCTACCGGCACCCCGGGGTCAACCCGCTGGCCCTGGGCCGTGCCGCCTGGCAGAACCTCACGGGCGGGCGCGTGCTGTCGGGCGGCAGCACGCTGTCGATGCAGGTGGCGCGCCTGCTCGACCCGCACTCGCGCACGCTGCCGGGCAAGTTGCGCCAGGTGTGGCGCACCGCCCAGCTGGAATGGCACCTGTCCAAACGCCAGATCCTGGAGCTGTACCTCAACCGCGCACCGTTCGGCGGCACCCTGCAGGGTGTGGCGGCGGCCAGCTGGGCGTACCTGGGCAAGTCGCCCTTGCAACTGACCCCGGCCGAGGCCGCGCTGCTGGCGGTGCTGCCCCAGGCGCCCAGCCGTCTGCGCCCCGACCGCCACCCGGAGCGCGCGCGCCTGGCCCGGGACAAGGTGCTGCAACGCCTGGGCGAGTACCAGGTGTGGCCGCAGCAGCGCATCGCCGAAGCGCAGGAAGAACCGCTGCTGCTGGCACCACGCCAGGAGCCGGCGTTGGCTCCGCTGCTGGCTCGCCGGCTGAACCGTGCCGACAGCCCGCCGCTGATCCACACCACCCTCGACGCTGCGCTGCAACGGCGCCTGGAAGACCTGCTGCTGGGCTGGCGCGCACGCCTGCCCGAGCGCACTTCGGCGGCGATCCTGGTGGTGGAGTCGCAGACCATGGCAGTGCGCGCCTACCTGGGGTCGGTGGACCTTGGCGATGAGCGCCGTTTCGGCCACGTCGACATGATCACTGCCCTGCGTTCGCCGGGCTCGACCCTCAAGCCGTTCCTGTACGGCATGGCCATGGATGACGGCCTGATCCATTCGGAGTCGTTGCTGCAGGATGTGCCACGCCGCTATGGCGACTATCGCCCCGGCAATTTCTCGATGGGTTTCAGTGGCCCGGTGGCGGCCAGCTCGGCATTGGCGTTGTCGCTCAACCTGCCGGCGGTGCAGTTGCTCGAAGCCTACGGGCCCAAGCGCTTTGCCGCGCAGATGCGCATGGGCGGCATGCCGCTGAGCCTGCCGACGGCGGCCGAGCCGAACCTGTCGCTGATCCTGGGCGGCGCCGGCAGCCGCCTCGAAGACCTGGTCAGTGGCTACAGTGCGTTCGCCCGCGACGGCATGAGCGCGCCGCTGCGCCTGCAACCGGATGCGCCGCTGGTCGAGCGCCGGCTGCTGTCGCCGGGCTCGGCGTGGATCATCCGGCGCATCCTCAGTGGCCAGGCGCGTCCCGACCGCGACCCGCACGCCGAACTGGTGCAGCGCCCGCAGCTGGCCTGGAAGACCGGCACCAGCTACGGCTTTCGCGATGCCTGGTCGATCGGCGTGGGGCCGCGCTACCTGATCGGCATCTGGATCGGCCGCCCCGACGGCACCCCGGTGCCGGGGCAGTTCGGCCTGGCCTCGGCCGCGCCGCTGATGCTGCAGGTGCATGACGTGCTGAGCAACCGCGACAGCCAGCGCGGCATTGCCGCCCCGGTGCCGGCAGTGCCGGGCAACGTCGGGGTGGCCGCGATCTGCTGGCCGCTGGGCCAGCCGATGGCACGTACCGACCCCAACTGCCGGCGCCAGCGCTTTGCCTGGACCCTGGACAACACCACGCCGCCGACCCTGCTCGCGCAGGACCAGCCCCTGGGTGTCGGCCTGCTGGAGAAGGTGTGGGTGAATGCCCGGGGCCTGCGGGTGGATGCAGCCTGTGCGGGGGCCGCGCCGCGCGACATCGCGCTGTGGCCGGCACCACTGGACCCGTGGTTGCCGCGCCTGGAGCGGCGCGAGGCGCGTTTGCCGGCCATCGACCCGAGCTGCCCGCCGCAGGTACCGGCCAGTGCCGCGCCGTTGTCGGTGGTGGGGATACGCCCGGGCGACCAGTTGCGCCGTCCCGCCACCAGCCGCGATGCCCTGCACCTGAGCGTTTCGGCGCTGGGTGGCGAAGGCCAGCGCTGGTGGTTCCTCAACGGCGCACCCCTGGGCGAGACCACAGCCCAGGCGGCGCTGGCCGTGAACCTGGAGGAGGTGGGGCGCTACGAGCTCAGCGTGCTGGATGCCAGCGGGCAGACCGCGCGGGTCGAGTTCCAGGTCAACGACTGACCCGGCACCCGTAAGATGGATATAACGCGAAAGGGGAAGGGCTGCCAAAGCACCTTCCCCTTGCTTTCAAGTGCCTGAAGCAAAAGGGCTTTTGCTGGTGCTGCGACTGTATATATCGGGTTAATACCAAGCTCAGAATTGTTCCCATTGCGCCTGCGCGCTCAGATAGCTGCAACGGACGTGGAGTGGCCGGAAACCCGGTGCTTCACACCTATAAAAGCAGCGGCAGCAGTAGCAGGGAGTCGCCATGAAAACTCAAGCGTGGATCAAAGCAAGTACGGCAGTGATGTTGATCTTGACCGTGAGCCTGGCCGGTTGCAGCAGCGGCGGTGGCGGTCACAAGAGTCACGTAAGCAGTTCCACACCCGATTCGGGTACCGATGGCGGCAGTGGTGGTGGCGGTACCGGCGGCGGTACTGACGGTGGTGGCGGCACAGGTGGTGGCGGTACGGACGGCGGCGGTGGTACTGGCGGTGGCGGTACGGACGGCGGTGGTGGTACTGGCGGTGGCGGTACGGACGGCGGTGGTGGCACCGGCGGTGGCGGTACGGATGGCGGCGGTGGCAACAACGGCGGTGGCGGTAACAATGGCGGCGGTGGCAACAATGGTGGTGGCGGCAACAACGGTGGTGGCACGACCTCGACCACGGTCGTCGGCCAGGTGGTGGCCCAGGTTGGCAGCGGCGTGTCGGGCGTGGGCACGGGCGTGTCCGGCGTGGGCAACGCCGTCAGCGGCGTACCGGTAGTGGGCAGCACCGGTGCCGGCGACCTGGTGACGGCCACCGGCAACGCCGTCACCAGCATCGGCGATGGCCTGGGCAAGGGCCTGGGTACGCTTGGCACTGGCAGCAATGCCCTGGGCGAGACGGTCAAGGGCGTGGGCAACGGGGTGTCGGATATCGGCGGCGGGGTCAAGTCGGTGGCCAGCAGCCAGTTGATCGAACAGATACCCGTGGTCAACGGTGTGGTGGACAAGGTCGGCGACGTGGTGGTGATGCTTGGCGATACCCTCAGCACCCAGAGCACCACCGGCAAGCTGGGCAACCTGAACCAGCAATTGAGCAACCAGGTGGTCAAGGTGGTGTCGCTGGTGGAAGGCGCCACCGGCAAGGTGGGTGATGCCACCGGGGTGGGTGCACCGGTCAGCGGCCTGTTGAACAAGGTTGGCAGCGCAGTCGACGGGGTGGGCGACAAGGTCGCCAGTGCCGGCAACGGCAACCCGCTGACCACCGCCGTCGGCGGGCTGGTAAGCCATGTCGGCACGGCGGTCGGCACCAGCGGTGGCCTGGTCAACACCGGCACCGGCAGCGGTGGCAGCGCCCCCGGTGCGGGGCTGCTGGAAACCGCCGGTGGCGCCGTGGCGGGCCTGGGCAGCGGGCTCGGCGCCGGCAGCAGCAACGGCCTGCTCGACGCCGCAGGCAGCACGGTCAACAAGGTGGGCCAGACCGTGGCCTCGCTGGGGCCGGTACTGGGCGGCAATGGCGTGGCCAGCGTGCCGGCCGGGGTGCCCACCGCTGCGTTGGGCAACAGCGTGGGCGCCGGCCTCACCCCGGTGGTGAGCGGTGTGACCAGCGTTACCCAGCAGGTAGGCGCTGCAACCGGCATCGGTGCGCCGGTCAACGGCCTGGTCACCCAGGTGGGCAGCGCAGTCAGCGGGGTGGGCAATCAGATTGCCGCAGCCGGCAACAACCCGGTCACCACCCAGTTGGGGGCGACGGTCAATGCCGTGGGCGGCACCGTGGGCCAGGTCGGTACCCTGGTCAACGGCAACGGGCAAGGGGGCGGCGGCGTGGGCGGTCTGCTCGATGGCCTGACCACGGGCCTGAAAGGCGGCCTCGGGGGTAACAAGTAACTAAATGGCCATCATCGATTAGACGATTTTACGGGCAACACCTACGCTTGAGGCTGACGAGGGAACCGTCTTTGGTTCCCTCGTATTTTTCAGGATCATGGAGTGTCCTATGCGATCGATGTTCGTCGCGTTATTGGGTCTGTCCTGGGTGGCTTCGCTGCATGCCGAGCCCCTGCCGAGCTTCCTCAACAGCAACGAGACCGAGCGCAAGCTGCCAGCGCCCAACCTGCCCGCCGATGCCTTTCGCCCCGTCACTCCCCAACTGAACCTGCCCGCACCGGATGCCGGCCAGCAGCCACAGCCGCTGCTGATGGGCACGCGGGTGCGCGTGCAGCGGGTGCGCATCGAAGGCGGCACCATCTACCCGCTCAGCGAACTGCGCGACAACTACCAGGGCCTGCTCGACCGCGAGGTGACCCTGGGCGAGCTGATCGAGGCCACCCGCCGCCTCACCCAGCGCTACCAGCAGGATGGCTACCTGTTGTCGTATGCCTACCTGCCGCCGCAGGACTTTGCTGAAGGCCGTCTGCGCGTGGTGCTGGTGGAAGGCTACATACGTGATTACGAACTGCAGGGCGATGTGGGGCCGGTGTCGGCCTACCTCGACAAGCTGGTGGGCAAGCTCAAGGCCGAGCGCCCGCTCACCCGCAAGACCTTCGAACGCTACACCGCGCTGATGAGCCGGGTGCCGGGCCTGACCTTGCAGGCCCAGGTGCCGCCGCCGGGCACCACCGACGGCGCCACGCGGCTGATCGCGCAGGCCTCGCGCAAGCCGTTCACCAGTACCTTGAGCCTCACCGACGGCAGCCGCGACGACACCCAGGCGCTGCTCGGCCTGAACAGCAACGCCCAGACCGCGGTGGCCGAGCAGTTGAGCTTCAGCGCGCTGTTCCCGCCGGGGCAGGATGACGAACGCTACTACCGTCTCGACTACTCGCAGTACGTGGACGCCGAAGGCACCCAGCTCAATCTTTCGGCCTCGACCTACCGCAGCAACCCGGCGGCGCGGGTGCGCCTGGAGAACGGCATAGACCTCAAGCAGCACCGCGAGAACGACCGTTACTCCATCGGCCTGAGCCAGGCGCTGATTGCCTCGAGCAACGAATGGCTGAACGTGGCAGCGCGCTTCTATGCGGTGAACGACAGCACCGACTACCGGGTGGTCGGCCTGCCATTGAAGGTCAGTACCCGCACCGATGTGCGCGCCTTTGCCTTCGAGGCAGACTGGAGCAAGTCGGACGCGCAGCAGCTGCGCATCCTCAGTGCCGGTGTGTACCAGGGCCTCGATCACTTCGGTGCCAAGACCGACAGCGACTACGACCTGGACTTTTTGCGCCTGCGCCTGTCGGGGGTGCAGAGTGACCGGTTCTTGCAGAACTGGCAGGGGGTGGCATCGGCGGCGCTGTACTGGACCGACGACAGCCTGCCCGACAGCGAGCGCGCGGTGTTCGGCGGGCAGAACTTCGGCCGCGGCTACCCCAGCGATCAGGCTTCCGGCGACAAGGGCTGGGGTGCGGCATACGAGGTCAACTACAGTTTCAAGCGCGATGGCAGCTGGCTCAAGGTACTGCAGCCGTACGTGGTGGTGGACGCCGCGCGTACCTGGTTCAACGAGCTGGCGGTGCGTGATTCACGATTGTCGTCGGCGGCGCTGGGGCTGCGCTTTGGCGATGCGCGCTACTACAACATCTCGCTGGAGGCGGCCAAGCCGATGTCGGATATCGCGCTGGACAGCTTCAATCGGCGGCCACGGTATACGTTGAGTTTCAGTTACCAGCTGTGACGACCGATTGCGGGTCAAGCCCGCTCCCACAAGGTATGCGCACTACCGGTGGGAGCGGGCTTGACCCGCGATGGCCGCGTGGCGGCCAGGCGTTACTGAACCAGTTGCAGGCGGGGCTTGGGGAACAGGTTGTCCAGGGTTTCCAGCAGGCGCAGGTGGTAGATCGGCTTGCGGAACAGGTCGAGTACCTGCAGGCGCAGCAGATCGCTGACCGCATCCATGTCGGCATGCCCCGAGGTGACGATCACCGGCAGGTGCTGACGCGCCGTGTGCTCGCGCAGGCGCCTGATCAGCGAGATGCCGCTCTCTTCCGGCATGTTCAGGTCGGTGATCACCAGGGCAATGTCGGGATGTCGCGTCAACTGCTGCAGGGCGAGCTTGACCGAGGTTGCCGTGTGACAACAGAAGCCCTCGCCCTCCAGCAGCTCGGCCAGCTCCAGCAGTGCGTCTTCTTCGTCATCCACCAGCAGCAGCTGTTGACGTGAGTGGGAAGCCGGCATGTTCAGGTCCTGTCATCAGGCTGAGGGCAGGGCGGCGACGATGTCGTCGAAGACCTTTTTCACCCCGCCCCCCACATCGGTCGAGACCCCGATGATCACCACGGCCACCATGGCGGCCACGATGGCATATTCGATACCGGACGCGCCGTCCTTGCGATGGAAGAACAGCTTGCAGTGCTTGAGGATGCGGGAAAGGACCATGGTACTTCTCCTTGCGCCACAGGCGCGGGTAATGGGGCCCGGAAACGGTGATTCCCCTTTGCCATCACAGCATCGTCAAGCGGTTCGAAACCGGCAAATGTAAGAAGGCATTAATACCAAAGTAAGGGTGTCAATGCTGGCGCCAATAAGCTGTTGTTTTCAGGGGGTGTCGGGTTTCGGACCGAAAAAAAACTGACGGGTAATGGCGTTTTGTCCTAGCTGCGCTACCGTCAAATAGCGAAATAGTTACTTGCAACTTCATGTTTGCGGGCCAGTTCGCACACCGCGCGGCCGAAGGGATGTTCAGGCAGAGGGAGCGCCGACATGAGCAGTCGCATCACCATGATCCTTGCCGTGCTGTTCCTGATCGGTGCCGTGCTGGCAGGTTACTGGGGGCTGGTGCTCAGCCGTGCATCCGAGGCACCGGAGCCCCCGCAAGCGGCGGCGCCAGGGCCGGCCGGCCCGGCCCAGCCGGTGGACCAGGCCACGGAGGCTGGCACCGACGCATTGCGCAAGCCCGTGCTGGTGCTGCGCCGCGACGTACCCGCCTACACCGTGCTGACAGCCGAGGATCTGAGTGTCGAGCGCCTGCTGGTGGCCCCGGCCGGCAGCTTCCAGCGCCCCGAGCAGGTGCTGGGCCGCACCAGCTGGCGGGCCCTGCCTGCAGGTACCTGGCTGGAGGAGAGCAGTTTCGAGGCCGGTGGGCCGCTGGCGCGCATGATCCACCCCGGCGAGCGCGCCCTGGCGGTGGCGGTGGACGAAGTGGTCGGCGCCGCCGGACAACTGCGCCCCGGCGACTACGTGGATGTGCTGCTGTACCTGCGCGAAGACAACCTCAACCCGCAGGCCTCGGCCCAGGTGGCCGTGCCGGCCTTGCGCCTGCTCAGCGTGGGCGAGCAACTGGGGCTGGCCAACGATGGCCGCCCGCCGGAGGCCGACACCGATGCCAAGGCGGCCCAGGAACAGCGTCGCGCCATGGCGCGCACCGTGGTGCTGGCGGTACCTGAAGCCCTGGCCAGCCGCCTGTTGCTGGCCGCCCAGGCAGGCAGCCTGCGCCTGGCGGTACGCAGCGCCGAAGAGAAACGCCTGGCCAGCTACTGGGCCGACCCACAGGCCGCTGCACCGCAACTGGACAACGCCAACCGCGACCTCTTTCGCTTCAGTCAACTGGCCATGACCCCGGCCGCCGCCCCGGTTGCAGGCCAGGCGCCCAGGCACCAGATGCAGATCATTCGAGGCCCCCAGGCTTCAACGCCCACCCCCTGATCGAAGCAAGGATGCCCGTTGATGAGCAGTCGTTCCGAGCTGATGTTCAAGCGTTCCATCCTGACCCTGTTGTTGCTGGGGGGGCCGGCTGCCCATGCCCTGGCGGCGCCGTCGGGTTGTGCCGGGCTGAGCCCGGTGCCGGCCAGCATCGAGCTGGACCAGGGCCTGCAGCAGGAGATCCGCCTGCCGGTGCCGATCACCCGGGCGGCGGTTGGCGACCCCAACATCGCCGATGTGCAGGCCAGTGGCGAGCGCGGCGTGGTGGTCAGCGCCGTGGGCCCCGGTGCCACCAGCCTGATGCTGTGGACCGCATGCGCCAGCGTGCCGCGCCAGAGCATGCTGTTCATCAAGGGCCGGGCCACTGCCGAGATGGCCGACAGCGCCTTGCCGCCCAGCCTCGACCCCTTGCTGCCGAGCCAGGTGCAGGCCGATATCCGCTTTGTCGAGGTCAGCCGCACCAAGCTCAAGGAGGCCGGTACGCGGCTGTTCTTCAAGGGCTCCAACAACTCGCTGTTCGGTTCGCCGGGCAGCGTGCCCAACACCACGGTGTCGCCGGGCTACGTGCCGGGTGCGGTGACCAGCCCCGATGGTGGCGGCGTTGGCGGGCTGGTCAAGGTGCGCCCGAGCATCCCGTTGAACAACGATGTGTTCAATATCGTGTGGGGCGGCGGCAGCAGCCGCTTCCTGGCGGCCATCGATGCGCTGGAGAGCAGCGGCTTCGCCTACACCCTGGCGCGCCCCAGCCTGGTGGTACTCAGCGGCCTGACCGCGAGCTTTCTGGCCGGCGGCGAAATCCCCATTCCGGTACCCAGCACCGGCAGCGACACGGTGACCATCGAGTACAAGGAGTTCGGCATTCGCCTGGCGTTGTCACCCACGGTGGTCAGCCGCGACCGCATCACCCTCAAGGTGGCGCCGGAGGTCAGCGAGCTGGACTACAACAACGCAGTGCGCATCGCCGGCGTCACCGTGCCGGGCCTGACGGTGCGGCGCACCGACACCAGCGTGTCGCTGGCCGATGGCGAGAGCTTCATCATCAGCGGCCTGATCAGCAGCAGTGCGCGCTCGGCGGTGGACAAGTTTCCGGGCCTGGGCGACGTGCCGATCCTGGGCGCGTTCTTTCGCCAGTCGTCGATCAGCCGTGAGGAGACCGAGCTGCTGATGATCGTGACCCCGCGCCTGGTGCAGCCGCTGGCGGCCAATGCCAAGTTGCCCGAGTTGCCCGGCGAGCGCCTGCGCACCTACGACCCGAGCTGGGGGCGTCTGTTCTTTCTCGAGAACGGCAACTTCGAACAGCGCAGTGGATTGAGCCAATGAGCCAGAGCCTGAGCCAGACCTTCCTTGCGATCACCCGTGACGACGGTGACCTGCAGTGGCTGAAAACCGCCCTGGCGCCGCTGGGCCAGGTGGTGGGGGCCGGCAGCGGCAGCCTCGACGAACTGCTCGCACTGGTGGATGTGACCTTCGCCAACCTGGTGTTCGTGGGCCTGGACCGCGAGCAGGTGGTGAGCCAGTGCGCGCTGATCGAAGGGGTGCTGGAGGCCAAGCCGATGCTGGCGATCGTTGCCCTGGGCGATGGCATGGACAACCAGCTGGTGCTCAATGCGATGCGCGCCGGTGCGCGGGACTTCGTCGCCTACGGCTCGCGCTCAAGCGAAGTGGCCGGGTTGGTGCGCCGCCTGAGCAAGCGCCTGCCACCGGTGACCAGCAACCCGCACCTGGGCGGCCTGACGGTGCTGTACGGCACCCAGTGCGCCAGCGACGGCGCCCTGCTCACCAGTCACCTGGCGCGGGTGGTGCAGGGCAGTGGTCAGCAGACCCTGTTGCTGGACCTGGGCCTGCCCCGTGGCGACAGCCTGGCGCTGCTGGGGCTGGAGGCCTCGTTTCACTTCGGTGATGCGCTGCGCCACCTGCGCCGCCTGGATGCCACCCTGATCGACAGCGCGTTCGCCCGCGAACCCTCGGGCCTGCGCCTGCTGGCCTATACCGACAGCGACGAGGCACTGGAGCGCACCAGCGCGGCCGAGCTGTACATGCTGCTCAGCGCGCTGCGCCAGCACTTCCAGCACATCGTGGTGAACCTGGCCGGGCAGCCCGACAGTGAGCCCTTGCGCACCTTCGTCAGCCATTGCGACAAGCTGATCTGGTACACCGACCAGAACGTGCTGGACTGCCGGCGCAACCTGGAGGTGCTGACCCTATGGCGCGAAAAGGGCATGAAACTGGAACACGCGAGCCTGCTGGTGGACCGCTACCTGCGCAGCGTGGCGCCCGACTCCGACGCGCTGGGCAAGCGCTATGGCCTGCCGGTGCTGGTGGTGCTGCCCTACAGCCCCGAGGTGCGCCTGAACGCCAAGAACCAGGGGCTGTCGCTGTTCGAGGTGGCCCCGCGCGAGGCCTTGACCCAGGCGCTCAAGGCCTTGGGCGAGCGGCTGGCACGACGTTCGGAAAGCCTGCAACCGAAGGCGGGCAACTGGATGAAGCGCCTGTGGGGGCACAAGTAGATGAGCGGCGACGAGCTGTTCGGCGGCCCGCGGCAAAACCCGGGCAGCGACCCGCAGGGGCTCAAGCGGGCCTTGCACCGGCACATCATCGATGCCATCGAGGACACCGGCCTCAACCTGCTGGAGGGCGCCCGCCCGGCGCTGGCGCAGTTCGTGGTGGAGCAGGTGGGCGACTACATCGCGCGCCAGCACCTGGCCGTGTCGCGCTACGAGATGGAGCGCCTGGCCGAGGAGATCGTCGACGAGCTCACCGGCTTCGGCCCGCTTGAGGTACTGCTGCGCGATGCGGGCGTCACCGAGATCCTGGTCAACGGCCCGCACCGGGTGTTCATCGAGCGCGCGGGCGTGCTGCAGCAGACCGACCTGCGCTTTATCGACGCGCATCACGTGGAGCGTGTGATGCAGCGCATCCTCGCGCCGTTGGGGCGGCGCCTGGACGAGTCGTCGCCGATGGTCGATGCGCGCATGCCCGACGGCAGCCGGGTGAATGCGATCATCCCGCCGGTGGCGCTGGACGGGCCGTGCCTGTCGATCCGCAAGTTTCGCAAGGACATGCTCAAGAGCGCCGACCTGCTGGCCACCCGGGCCATCGACCAGGCAATCCTCGACTTTTTGCAACGTGCGGTGGGCAAGCGCTGCAACATCCTGGTCAGCGGCGGCACCGGCACCGGCAAGACCACCTTGCTGAACATTCTCAGCCAGTTGATCAGCCCCCGTGAACGCCTGGTGACCATCGAGGACGTGGCCGAGCTGCAGCTGGATCACCCGCACGTGGTACGCCTGGAAACCCGCCCGCCCAATGCCGAGGGGCATGGCGAGATCAAGGCCAGCGAGCTTATTCGCAACGCCCTGCGCATGCGTCCGGACCGCATCATCCTGGGCGAGATCCGCGGGGTCGAGGTGCTCGATGTACTGACCGCGATGAACACCGGCCACGACGGTTCGATGAGCACGGTGCACGCCAACAACGCGCAGGACGCGCTGCTGCGCCTGGAGACCCTGGTGGGCCTGACCGGTCGCCAGGTGGCCGAGAAGACCTTGCGCCAGATGATCTGCGCCGCGCTCGACGTGGTGATCCAGCTGGCCCGCCTGCCCGATGGCCGTCGCTGCGTGAGTGAGGTGCTGGAGGTGGTGGGGGTGCGCGACGATGTGTATGTCACCAACACGCTGTTTCGCCTCGACCGGCGCGGCGGCGACACCTTCCTGCGCGAGGCGGTCAACCCGGCCAGCGACAAGCTGCGCCGTGACCTCAACGATGCGGAGCCCGGGCCGTGAGCGGCGCGGTGTGGTTGTGGCTGGGGGGCGTGGTCATGCTCGGCATCTCGATGCGCCTGTTCTATACCAGCCTGCACCGCTCGGGCAACGAACGCATTCTGCAGCGCCTGGGCCAGCACCAGCAGGCCGCCGACAACAGCGGGCCACGTGGCCCTGACTGGCTCGAGCTGATGCTGTTGCGTGCAGGTTTCGACCGCCGCAATGACCGGCTGATGGCATGGGGGGCAGGCTGGCTGCTGCTGGCCGTGTGCGCCGGGCTGTACGGCGGCTGGCCTGGCCTGCTGCTGGTGCTGCTGGCGGGGCCGTTGCTGTTGCGCCTGTTCCTGGCCTGGCGCTACCAGCACCGGGTACGCCGCCTTATCGAACAGTTGCCGGTGCTGCTTGACCATTGCGTGCGCAGCCTGAAGGCCGGGCGCACGCTGAGCGATGCGGTGCTGGGGGCCATCGATGCCTCGCGCGAGCCGTTGCTGGGGGCCATGCAGCGAGTCAAGCGCAACGTGCAGTTGGGGGTGAGCCTGGACGATGCGATGTCGGAACTGGCCGAACTGTATGCGCGCGAAGAGCTGCGCCTGTTCGCCCTGGGCCTGCGCATCAACCACCGCTATGGCGGCAATGCCAGCGAGTTGCTGGAGAACCTGATCAAGGTGATTCGCGAGCGCGAGCAGGGCGCGCGGCAGCTGCGCGCGATGACCGGTGAAACCCGCATCACTGCCGTGGTGCTGGCGGTGCTGCCGGTCAGCGTGGCCGGCTACTTCATGTTCAGCAACCCCAATTACCTGCTGACCATGTGGCATGACAGTGTCGGCCAGCGCCTGCTGTTCAGTGCCTTCGTGCTGCAGGCGCTGGGGTGTCTGGCGCTGTGGCGCATGTTGCGGAGTATCTGAGATGGCCTTGTTGCTCAGTGCGGTGTTGTTGTTTGGCGCGTTCGCCCTGCTGCTGGGTCAGTGGCTGCGTCAGCGGCGCAGCCAGCGCCTGGTGGAGCAACGCCTGCAGGGGCGTGCGCCGGACGAGCCGGCACTGCGCGGCTGGTTGCAGCGCATGGGCGACAGCCGGCTGGGGCAACGTTCGCTGAACCTGGACGGCGAGACCCGCCAGTTGCTCGACCGGGTGGGTTGGCGGCGTTCGCGCCAGCGCTCGCTGTTCGCGGCCTGCCAGGTGGGCTTGCCGCTATGCCTGATGGGGGCGGCGGTGCTGGTGCAGGAGGTGTTCTTTCGCGAGAGCCGTTCGCCCTGGTTGTTCCCGCTGATGGGGCTGGGGTTGGGCTACCTGCTGCCCAAGCGGTTGCTGGCGCTGCTGGCGGCACGCCGTCAGCGCCAGGTGGCGCAGGAGGTGTCGACCTTCATACCGCTGCTGCGCATCATGTTCGAGTCGGGCCTGGCGGTGGAGCAGAGCCTGCGCCTGCTGAGCCTGGAGGGGCAGCGCCTGCTGCCGGTGTTGAGCGAGGAGTTGCGGCTGTTGCTGGCACGGGTCGATTCGGGGTTGGCGCTGGCGCCGGAGCTGGAGAAGAGCGCGCAGTTGCTGGGGGTGGAGGCGTTCAGCGACACCTGCATCATCCTGCGCCAGTTGCTGACCCAGGGGGGCGGGGCGATGAAGTCGCTGCTGGCACTCAAGCAACTGCTCGATGACCGGCGCCTGACCACCTTGCAGGAACGGATTTCGAAGATGTCGGGAAAGATGTCGGCAGTGATGATGCTGTTTCTGTTTCCGGCGTTGCTGATCGTACTCGCCGGCCCGGGCTTCACCGCCCTGGCCAGGGCATTCGGGGCTTGAGAGGAGTGGACGCAATGAAGGCATGCATCGCGGCGCTGGGGTTGTTGTTGCTCGGTGGTTGCGCCACGGATGGCTCGGCGCCGTGGCTGGCCATGCCGGGCTCGACGGCCAGTTGTGCCAAGCCCGATTCGAGCCAGGAGCTGTCGCTGAACATGGCCGACGAGATGCTTGCCGACGGGCGCCCGCATGCCAGCCTTGCGCACCTGGAGGCGCTGCCGGCCGATCTGCCCCAGGTGCGGGTGCGCAAGGCCAAGGTGCTGCGCCTGCTTGGACGCAGCGAGGCCGAGCCGCTGTACCGCAGCCTGCTTGGCGGGTGCCTGGCGGCCGAGGGTGAGCATGGGCTGGGGCAGATGGCGGCGGCCCGCGGCGACAACGCGCAGGCGCTGCAGCATCTGCAACGGGCCATGCAACTGGCCCCCACCGACGAGAAGATCCGCAACGACCTGGGGGTGGTGTACCTGAACCAGGGCAAGCTGGAGCAGGCGCGCTTCGAGTTTCTGACCGCAATCGAACTCAAGGACAGCGACCGTCTGGCGGCGGTCAACCTGGTGACCTTGCTGCTGTACCAGGACAAATGGCAGCAGGCGGCCGACCTGGTGAGCCGGCTGGGCCTGAGTGCGGCGCAATTCAACGAAGCGCAGGCGCGCGCCCAACAACTCAAACCTGGCAGTGTGGCTGCCGTGCAGAGGTCGTCATGAACAGTCGGATACTGGTGATGCTGGTAGTGCTGCCGGGCCTGGCCCAGGCGATCGAGCCCGGGCCTTCGTCCAGGGCACAGTCGGCCACCGAGGCGTGGTTGCAGATGCAGGCCAGCGGCGCGCAGGCCTCCAAGACCCCGCAGAGCGCCACGCCCAAGGAGCGCGACCAGAGCATGCAACGCTGGCTGGATACCTACAAATACGTGATTCCGGATTTCTTCCGGTGGGAGAAGACCAGCAATAGCGACAAGTGAGAGCGCATTGCACCAGCGGTGGGAGCAGCCCTGTATCTGAGCGGATTCATCCGCGATCTGGCGCACAGCGGCAGCCAGGCCTGCGCCCCGGTCTGCCTGATACACCGTGCACTCGAACTTAGCGACCGCTTCACGCTCGATTCGCTGGCAAGCCAGCTCCCACGGCCTTCGGCCAGAAGCAGTCCTTGCACAGAGCGAAAACCCGTGAGAGCGGGTGACTCCGCTCCCACAAGAATTCGATCAATGCGCCGTGATGCGCTGACGCAGCGCCGAGGGGTTGGGCGCCAGCGCCAGGGCCAGCTGGGTGCGGTTGTGCATGTGGGTCAGGCGCAGCACCTGCGACACATACAGCTTCACCGTGTTCTCGGTAATGCCCAGCTCGCAGGCGATCTGATAGTTGGTCTGGCCCTTGCCCACCAGCCGCGCGACGTCCAGCTGGCGCGGTGACAGCTGGTCGAAGATCGCCGGCATGCTCTCGGCTGCCGTTGCATCCTCGCCACCCAGGCCCGTGCCCACCACCTGCTCGCGGGCCTTGCCAAGGTCCTGGTAGAGGTCGTCGATGGATTCGGCCAGGTACTGCAGCTTCTGGTTGAGGTGGCCCAGGTGCTGGAAGTTCTTCTGCCGCTCCAGCAACGCGGTCTCCTGGCGCTTGAGCCCTTCGAGCAATTCGGGGAGGTCCACCGGCTTCTGGTAGTAGTCGGCGAACCCTTCGCGCAGCGCCTTGATCACATCCTGCTTCTCGGCCCGCCCGGTGAGCATGATTGCCTCGAAGATCCGCTGCTTGCCGGCAATGGCCTTGAGCGCCTTGACCAGCTCGATGCCGTCACGCTCGGGCATGTGCAGGTCGCACAGCACCAGGCCGATTGCCGGGTCTTCGGTAAACCGCTCGATGGCCTGCTGGCTGCTGTGGCACGGTACGCACCGGTACCCGCTGCCCTCGATGAATTCACACAGCTCTTCGACGATCAACGGCTGGTCGTCGACGATCAACACCTTGAATGGACTCACTGGCTTGTTCACACGCAACTCCCTGCTGACGTGCCCTTCCTGGTACGGCCATGACGCTTGTGGTATCGAGGGGCAGTGACTAGAAAAATAGACGCAGTTGGCGGCTATGTACAACGTATGTACAGCAGGTTAGACGGGTTGTTCGATCAATGGATCCATACCGCAGCCAATAAAAAACCGGCCAGCACGAAGGGGGCGAAGGGCTGTTTTTTTGACGCTTCTTCGATCACCTGCCTGAAGCGTTGCTTAACCTTCTGACTCAGAAGGGACCACAGCCAGCGGCGGCTGAGCAACCAGATCACCACCGCCACCCCGGCACCGATGAAGGTGCCCAGCAGGTACATCCGATCAGTGGCAAGCGCCAACGCACCCAGCAGTTTCACATCGGCGGCGCCCAGGCGCCCGAGCATGTAGCCGGGCAGGGTCAGCAGCATCACGATCAGCAGCGCCCAGCCGCCCTCGCTGGCATCGGCGCCGATCCAGGTGTGCCCGGTGATGAAGAGATAGGCCAGGGCGCAGGCTGCGGCGCCAAGGGTCAAGGTGTTGTTGATCTGCCTTTCTCGGGCATCCTGTTCGGCACACAATGCGAGCCACAGCAGCAGGACGATGCTTTGCATAGGCGAAATGCCATCCCTTGGTCGTGATTGATTCTATGCTTGATTGCGGGTGTCATTGTCAGGGTAGACGCGATCATGAAAGCAGGCCTTGCAAGACGGCAAAAAGGTGCGGCGGCGATCGAATTCGCCGCCGTGTTCGTGGTGTTCTTCGCGGTGTTCTACGGGGTGGTCAGCTACGCCCTGCCACTGCTGATGCTGCAGTCGTTCCACCAGGCCAGCAGCGAGGCGGTGCGTCGCTGCATGGCGCTGGACCCGACCAGCGCCACCTACCGCACCGATGTGCCGGCACTGGCCCGCGAGGTACTGGCCCAGCAGTTGGCGTGGATGCCGGGAACGCTGAAGTTCCAGCCCGGCACCGACGCGGTCGTGACCCTGAGCAACACCAACCTGCTGACCGTGCGCATCAACTACGCCAAGGCCCGGCTCACGACGGTGCTGCCGGTGCTCGACCTGCCGGTGGTGGGCGAGGTGCCACGCCTGCCGGCAACCCTTGGCGCCACCGCGAGCCTTCAGCTTTGAGCGGTGGCCACGGCCTGTTCGATCGCTGGCGCGGGCGCCCGGCCGCCGCGGTGGCCGCACCGCAGGCCTCGGTACCGGCGGCGGTGGGCCTGCAGCTGTGGCTCGATGACAAGGGCCGCGTGCTGCGCCTGGGCGGCCCGCTGCGCAGTGCCCTGGCGCTGCCCGCGCAGTCTGCTGCGCGGGTGCAGGATTACGTGCAGGCGCACAGCCTGCTGGTGCTCGAAGGCGAGCCCGCCGACTGGCAGGCACAACCGCTGGACCTGGACTTCAGAACCGCCAATGGCAGCACCCTGCACACCCGCGGCTGGTTGCTGGCCCAGGGCGAGGACTGGCTGTTGCAGTTGTTCGATGTGGGCGATCTGCTGCAGCAGCGTCAGCAGGGCCAGGATGCCCGACGCCAGCAGCAACTGGCCCGCCAGGTCGGCGCAGCACTGCGCGATTGCAGCCTGGAGCGCCTGCCCCGGGTGGCCGCCGAGCAGTTGCAGCGCCTGGCCTGGCACTGGCGCATGGGCTGGGCGGCGCTGCTGCTGCGCACCCCCGGCGGCTGGCAGACCTTCGCGCGGGACGCATCGAGCGTGCCCTGGGCCGACGATGCACGCCTGAGCGCGGTGCTCGACCGCCTGCCGTCGGGGCGCGTGCTGTGCAGCGCCGAGTTTCCGGCCTTGCAGGTGCTCTGCCCGACTCACGCGCTGTATGTGGTTGGCCATGCGCAGCAGCATCAGGCCCAGGCCTGGCTGCTGTGCGCGGACGAGGGCGGGCAGGCCCGGCCCGAGGCGGCCCCCCTGCTGCTCGATGCCATGGCCGAGCCGCTGCTGGCGCGCCTGGCCGGCGACCGCCTGCAGGCCAGCCAGCAGCGCCTGGACAATGTACAGGGGTTGCTCGGTGCGGGCTGGTGGGAGTGGTCGCTGCACGAGCCCTACCTGCACCTGGCACCGGGGCTGGCGGCCAGTTTCGGCGTGAGTGCGCAACTGGCGCTGCCGGCCTGGTGGGCGCTGCTGCACCCGGCCGACCGGGAGGCGGCGCAACTGGCGTTCGAGGCGCTGCAGCGCGAGGGCTGCAGCCTGCAACTGTGCGTGCGCCTGCAGGCCGCGTCGCTGCGCTGGTACCGCATCTGTGGCGATGTGCACGGGCAGGGGCAGCAGCGACGTCTGCAGGGTTTCATGCTCGACATCAGCGATATCAAGGCCCAGGAGCAGCAGGCCAGGGCCGCGCACGCACGGCTGGACAACCTGATCGCCAGCTCGCCGGCAGTGATCTATATCCAGCGCTATGACGCCGGCGCGCTGCAGGCCGAATTCTTCAGTGCCAGCCTGCAGCCGCTGCTTGGCTGGACGCCCGCTGCCGACCTGCAACCGGCGCACTGGGTACATCCCGACGACCAGGCGCTGTGGCTGCAACGTACCCGCGACCTGCTGCGCGAGGGCCAGGTGCGCAGCCGCTACCGCCTGCGCGATGCGCAGGGCATCTACCACTGGGTGCTGGATGAAGCGCGCCTGCTGCGTGACGACCTGGGCCTGCCGGTGGAGGCCGTGGGTATCTGGCTCGACGTGACCGAGGCGACCCTGGCCGCCGAGCGGGTGCGCGAGAGCGAGGAACGTTACCGGGTGCTGGTGGAGGACTCGCCGGCGATGATCTGCCGCTACCGGCCCGACCTGACTGTGTTGTTCGGCAACCGCCCGCTGGCCGACTACCTGGAGTGCCGACCTGACCAGTTGCCCGGGAGCGACCTGGGGCAGTGGATGTCGCCAGCCCAGCGCGAGGCGTTCTCGCAGCGCCTGGCCGGCCTGACCCCGCAGCAGCCGGTGAGCAGTGCCGAAATCTGCCTGGAGCTGCCGGGGCGCGAACATGCCTGGTGGGTGTGGTCCGACCGCGGCCTGTTCGATGAACAGGGCCGTCTGCTGGAGGTACAGGCGGTGGGGCGCGACAACACCGCGCTGCGGCGCAGCCAGCAGCAGCTGTTGCAGAGCGCGAAGATGGCCACCCTGGGCGAAATGGCCACCGGCCTCGCCCACGAGATCAATCAGCCGTTGAACGTGATGCGCATGGCGGTGGTCAACGCGCTCAAGCGCCTGGAGAACGGCGACGTGCAGGTGGAATACCTGCAGGACAAGCTCAGGCGCATCGATGCGCAGGTGCTGCGGGCCTCGAAGGTGGTGGACCACATGCGCGTGTTCGGGCGGCGTTCGGAGGTCGAACAGCAACTGTTCGAGCCCTGGCAGGCGGTTGAGGGTGCCGTGTCGTTGCTGGCCGACGGCCTGGCCGGCAAGGGCGTGGCGCTGAACCTGGGCCCGGCGCTGAGCGGCTGCCCTGTGCGCGGCCATGCCGATCAGCTGGAGCAGGTGCTGATCAACCTGGTGGTGAATGCCCGCGACGCCTTGCTGGGCCGACGTGAGGCTGACCCGCAGTTGCGCCCCTGGATCGCGGTGGAGGCCGAGCCGGTGGCGGATGGGGTGCGCCTGCAGGTGCGCGACAATGCCGGCGGCATCGACCCGCGCCTGCTGGAGCGGATTTTCGAGCCGTTCTTCACCACCAAGCCCAGCGGCGTGGGTACCGGGCTGGGCCTGTCGGTGAGTGGCGGGATCATCGAGGGCATGGGCGGGTTGCTCAGCGCACACAATGGCGCCGAGGGCGCGTGTTTCGTGATCGAGCTGCCGGTTCAGAGCATCAGCTGAGCGCGGTTGCCGTCACAGGTGAGGTTGGCACCGACCTCGACGTTCACCAGGTCCAGCCCCAGTGCCTTGAGCAGTGTGTTGACCAGCGGGTCGACCAACTTGCCGAGCAGGTTTCTGATCACTGGCTGCAGCAGCGCCTTGACGTCATCGAGCAGGTTGCCGGCCACCACCAGCACGTTGCCGAGCAGGTTGCCGTTGAGCGGGCGGTACACCTGCAGCTCGATGCCATTGATGGTGTTGTTCAGGCTCTGCACGATATCGCTGGCCGAGGTGGCCATGTAGGCCGGTGGCAGGTCGATGTCCGGTGGCGCGCTGGCGTTGCGAAACAGCAGGTCGGTGGCAGGCCCGGTGGAGTTGCTGCCCAGCAGCGGCGCATTGACCTTGAGCCCTACGCCACCGCCAGCGAAGGCGGTGCGCGCGCCGCAGGTGGACGGCAGTATCAGGAAGCGCGTGCAGTATTTGCTGCCGATGTCGATCAGCGGCAGCGGCGAAATGGCGGTGTTGCCCGTGCTGAAAAAGGCCTGGGGATCGCTGAACATGCCCACCGAAACGTTGAGCGCCGAACTGCGGGTGCTGGCGGTCAGGGTCTTGTCCGGCTTGCAGCTGTAGCGGGTGACCTGGCTGCTGGCGCTGGCGACTTCCAGGCCGATGTCCAGGTGCACCACCCCAGGCAGCAAACGGACGTCGCTGACCTTGCACGGGATCGCCAGCAGGCAGAACACCGACTCCAGCGTGGCCACCAGATTGAGGCTGAGCAGGTTGCTGACCACGTTGGTCAGCGGTTCGGCCAGGTCGAGCACGGCGTTGAGCAGGCCGGTGATGCTGTTGAGCAGCGGCAGCTCCAGGCTGACCAGCGCACGGACCTGGGCGGTGTGCACCTTGATGGTGTCGTGTTGCGGGTTGCCCACGGCGGAGAACTGTTCGGGTTCTATGACCTTGAGGCGCAGGTTGGCCTTGACCAGCGGCGGGATGTTGAGCGGCACCTCGGCGGTGGCCGCGGTGTTCTTGTTGGCCAGCATCACCGAGGCCTTGAGCAGTTGCAGCAGTTGCATCTGGGCATCCAGGCCGGACTGGACCGCGCCGTTCTGGATATCGAGGATATCGCCCAGCTTGATCAGCGGGTTGTTGCCGGCACCGAGTACCAGCTTGCCGAGGTCGGTCACCACCTGGGCCGCCGCGCCGCCGCGCCGGGCGAGGTCGACGGCGACATCGAGCAGGTCGGTCAGGTGCAGCTGTTTGCCCAGCAGTTCATCGTAATTGCCCACCTGCACCCCGGCCTTGATGGCCAGGGCATCGAGAAAGCTCAGCAGGTCGACGTTGACGTCGGCGATGCCCTGCCAGCCCAGTACGTCGAGGTTGACGTTGCCGCCAAGGGCCTTGAACAGGGCGTTGAGCACATCGGACTTGCGTGTGTCGATGGTCAGCAGGGTGCTCTTGAGACGCAGCATCGCCTGTGGCGGCTTGGGCAGCGAGGCCACCGCACTGGCGTGCAGGGTGGTGGTGGCCGGCACGGCGCCGCCGCTCAGCAGGGCCTGTACACCGGCGGCAATGCTGGTGGCCACGGCGCTGCTGGCACTGACCCGGATCGCTTCGCTCTTGCTCGGGTTGACGGTATAGGTGCGCCGGCTGCCGGCACCGGTCTGCAAGGTGCCGCAGGTGGTGGCCAGGGTATGCTTGGCGCCGGGCGCGAAGCCGTTGCGTGCGGCGCTGGCCTGGGCCACGGTCGCCGCCTGCGGGCCGCTGCCGGTGCACACCGCACTTTGCCCAGCCGCTTCGAGGGCGGCCATGTCGACCACCCGCTGCAGCGAACGCTGTTCCAGATAGAGCCGTCCGCTATCGATCACCAACAGGGCGAACACCAGCGCCAGGGCCAGTGTCAGGGCGGCCATCAGGCCGATCGCGCCACGCTGCCGGGTTGGGAATCGGGTAGCCACGAGCACTCCTTTGCCGGCACCAGGCCGTGCGCGAACGCATGCGTCAAAGAAGTGTAGTCAAGATAATGGCCAGTCGCCTTGAGGTGGCGACCGGCCATCTCCGGCTCAGTGCGGCGGGTAGTTGGCCAGTACCTTGGCCACGGTATTCTGGATCGCGGTGTTGCGCTCGGCGGGGCCGGGCGGGTAGTTGTTCATGATCTGCTCGGCGCTGCCGCGCCATACCAGCTTGCCGTCGCGGCTGTCGAACAGGTCGACCTGGATGGTGGCAACCTTGTAGTCGACGCTGCGGGTCTCGTTGTAGGCCGGGCCGCCCCAGTAGCCACCCCAGTAACCGCCCCAGGCACCGCCGTAGTTGGTGGTGATCTGCTGCTGGCGGTTTTCGACGATCAGGTAGGTCTGCACCTTGAGGTCACCCCTGGCGTTGCCCTGGGCCGGGCGCAGGCCACGCTGGTCGAGCTGTTCGCTGACGGCCTGGCGGATGCGCTGCTCGGTGAGGTCGCTCTTGATTCGCGGGTCGTCCGGGCGATATTGCAGGGCCGGCTCCTGCCAGCTCCAGCTGCGGTAGGCCGCAAAGTCGCGGCTGGCATCGAAGTCCTGGGTGACGTTGTTGCTCTGGCAGGCGCCGAGCAGCGCCAGCAGGGCCAACAGGGGGAGTAGAGCGAGACGGCGCAGCATGATGATTCTCCGGTTGCCTTCAGCTTGGGGGGTAGCCATCCAGGGCCTTGTGCACGGCATCGCGCAGGGCGCGGGCGCGCTCGCTCGGTGAGCCCTGGCTGGTGGTTTCTGCGCTGGCGCTCCAGACCGGCTGGCCGCTGCCGGCATCGAACAGGTCCAGGCGCACCACCATCACGTCGACCTGGTAGGTGCGTATGATCGGCACGCTGCCATACACACCATAGCCGTTGCGATAGCCGCCGTAGCGGTTGTAGCCGATGCCCCCGTAGCCGTAGTTGTCATAGGGGTAGTAATCGTCGCGTACCTGGCGCAGGCGCCGTTCCATGCGCAGGTCGGCACTGACCAGCAGGTCGCTGCGGGTGTTGCGCGCAGGCCGCAGGCCGCGCTGGTCGAGGGCGGCGCTGACTGCGTCGGCAAGCTCGGCCGGGTCGCTGGAGGCGCTGCCGGCCGGGAGCTGGCCGTTGCGCCATGACCAGCTGCGGTAACGACCATAGTCACGGGCTGGTGCCGGGTAGGCGCTGGCGTCGAAGGTGGTGGCCGCCTGGGGCGGGGCCGGCGGCAGCGGTCGGGAGCTGGCCACATACGGGTTGCTGCCCTGGCAGGCGGCCAGGGCCAGGCACAGCAGGCCCAGGATCAAACGGTACGGCATGGCAGTCTCCCGGCAGGCACGGCTCGGTACTCAGCGTGGGTGGCACATCCAGTGCAGGTAGCGGCCCAGGCCGGCAAAGGCCGGGTGGCGGCGGTGCGCCAGTTCCATTTCGAGCAGGTCGAGCAGTTCTGCCTTGGCCTGGAACTCGACGGGCATGTAGTCGTGGAACACCCGTACACCGCTCTCGCTGTGTATATCCCACAGACCTTCAAGGTGCGCCCGGAGTTCGCGCGGATCAAGTGGTTTTTGCGGGGTCAGGCTCTGCTTTTCACCGGCCAGGCTGGCCCCGCGCAGTTTGCGGAAATGGCCCTTGAGCAGGTTGCGATACACCAGTGCGTCGCGGTTGTAGAAGGCCAGCGACAGCAGGCCGTCGGTGCGGGTGAGCTGGTGCAGCACCGGCAGGATGGTCTCGGGTTCGGCCAGCCATTCGAGCACGGCGTGGCACAGCACCAGGTCGTAGGGTTCGGTGAGCTGGCCAAGCAGTTCCTGCCAGGGCGCCTGGATGAAAGTGGCTGGCTGGCCGGCGGCGGCGAAGCGTTCGCGGGCGCCCTCGAGCATCGGCGCGGCGGGTTCGGCCAGGGTCACCTGGTGGCCACGCTCGGCCAGCCACAGGGCCATGTGGCCCAGGCCCGCGCCGATGTCGAGCACGCGCAGGGGGCGGTCGGGCAGGGCTTCGGCGAGGTCGGCCTGGAGCACCGCGAGGCGGATGGCGCCCTTGGCGCCGCCGTAGATCTTTTCGGCGAAGCGGGTCGCCAGTGCGTCGAAGTGGCGGTCTTTCATCGGGCGAAGCGCCGTTCGCTGTCGGCCAGCTTGCTGCGCACCACCTGGTCCATGTCCAGGCCCAGTTCGCTGCACAGCAGCAACAGGTAGAGCACCACGTCGCCGACTTCCTGGCCGGCGTGTTCGAGCTGCTCGGGGGACAGCTGGCGCGACTGGTCCTCGCTGAGCCACTGGAAGATCTCCACCAGCTCGGCCATTTCCACGCTGGCGGCCATGGCCAGGTTCTTGGGGCTGTGGAAGCCGCGCCAGTCGTTGTTGTCGCGGATGGTGTGCAGGCGGGTGGTGAGTTCTTGCAGGTTCATGGGTGGGGGCTCTCCTCGTGCGGCGTAGCTTAGCGCGGGTCGGCGGGTTTTTCAGGGGATTGTGCTGGCCTGTTCGCCGGCAACGCCGGTTCCTGCAAGCCCTGTGTCAGGTGCATGGGGCCTCACTGCCAGAGGCTGGCCCAGGCCGACACCAGCAACAGCAGCGCCAGCCCCTGGTTGACCCGGCGCAGCACCACCGGCGAACCGCTCAGGCGCCGCGCCCCGCTGCCGAGCAAGGCCCAGCCACCCAGGCACGGCAGCGCGATCACGAAGAACACCAGGCTCAGGTGCGTCACCTGCAGCAGGCGGTCGCTGGCTGCGGCATCGATGAACACGCTGGCCACCGCCAGCGCCATCATCCACGTCTTGGGGTTGATCACCTGCAACGCCGCCGCGCCCCACAGGCCGAGCCTGGCCGACGTCGCGCCCGATTGCTGCACCTGCACTGGGCTGCGAAAGATCTTCCAGGCCAGCCAGGTCAGCCAGGCCACGCCCAGCCCGTTGAGCAGCGGCTGCACCGCCGGGGCCCGGAACAGTGCCTCGCCCATGCCACTGCCCACCAGCCAGACGATCAGCGCGGCCCCTGCACCGGCCCCCAGGATGATTGGCAATGCAGCGCGCAGGCCATGGCTGGCGCTGTTGCTCAGTACCAGGAAATTGGTCGGCCCGGGGGTGATGGACGCAACGAAGGCAAACAGCATGAAGGCCAGCATGGGCAGGCTCCTTGGTAGAGGGGCTTGCATGCTCGCGTGTTGGCGCGCGTCAGTCTGGAAGCTTTGTGCAGCGCCTGCGGTACTGTGCCGGGGTCATGCCATAGGCGCGCAGGAACCAGCGTCCCAGGTGGCTCTGGTCGGCAAAGCCCAGCGCTGGCGCCACCTGTGCCGGGCTCGACCCTGCCGCCAGCAGCCGGCGTGCATGGGCCAGGCGCAGTTGCACCAGGTAGGCGTGGGGCGCCAGGCCGAACGCGGCCTTGAAGGCGCGGCTCAGGCGAAAGCGGTCGATGTTGCACGCCGCCGCCAGTTGTTCGAGGCCGATGTCGTGGTGCAGGTGTGCATGCAGGTAGTCGCGCGCCCTTTGTGCCACCAGCGGCAGGCGCGGGTCGGGGTCGAGCCGGCGGCGCCATTGCAGATGCCCGCTCAGGTGCTCCAGCAACTGGTCCAGTGCCGCCTGGCGCACCATGCGCAGCTCCGGCTCGTGCAGCGACTGGAAGGCGCACGCGGTGGCCGCTGCCAGGCGCGGGTCGCTGGCCAGGGTGTGGGCAAAACCGGGTTGGCTGGCGGGCGGGGCATGCTCGGTGAAGCCGCGCAGCTCGCACTCCAGCCATTGCGGGTCGAGGTAGAGCATGCGGTAGGTGAAGCCCTCGGGGCTGGGCGCATCGCCGTCGTGCAACTCGCCGGGTTCGAGCAGAAACACCTTGCCCGGTGTGCTCTGGTGGCGGGCGCGGCGACAGGTGAACTGCTGGACGCCCTGTTCGGTCACGCCCACCAGGTAGCTGTCGTGCCAGTGCGGATCATAGGCATGCCCGCGAAAATGCGCGCGCAGGGTCTCGATGCCGGTATCGGGCTCCTGGCGCAGGTCTATCCAGTTGCTGTTCATCGTGTGCTACCGGCAAAGAAAACCGTTATCGCCCGGTCCGTCAGGCAGGTCTAGAAGATTCGTGCAGCGTGTGCCAACTGCCGGTCATGTGCACCAGGTCGCCATGGCCTACCAGGCGGAACTGGCCGTCGGGTGCGACTGCGCTGCCCTCCAGCACCACTTCGCTGGGCAGGCGCACAGGCTTGTGAAAGGCCACGTCCACCTCGTAGCCGCTGAGCGGCAGGTGCCCGCGCAGCGCGGCCAGCGCCATGGCCTTGCTCCACATGCCATGGGCGATGGCCTGGGGAAACCCGAACAGGCGAGCGCTGAGCGCACTCAGGTGGATGGGGTTGTAGTCGCCGCAGACCTTGGCGTAGCGCCGGCCGATGTCGCTGTCGGCATACCAGCGGGTCAGCTCGCCCAGAGGCAGCGGTTCAGGGGTGTCGACGGCGGGTGGCTCGCCTTCGAGCTTGACGCCGCGACACAGCATGCGACTGCGCTCGTGCCAGAGCAGCCCCAGGCTGTCTTCGGCTTCGGTCATCAGGTCGAAGGTCGCGCCCTTGGCGTGGGGCTGCAGGTTGTCGACGAACACGCTGAAGCGCAGCGTGCCGATGCCACCCAGCGGGCGCACCACGCGGATGCGGTTGTTCAGGTGCACCAGGCCCAGCAGCGGGAACGGGAAGTCGTCGGCGGTCAGCAGTTGCAGTTGCAGGGCGAACGCCATCACATGGGGGAAGGTCGGCGGCAGGTGGCTGTCGTCGCCGAAGTGGCAGAGCTTGCGGTAGGCCTGCAGGCGCTGTGGATTCACGCCGATGGCGCAGTGCAGGCCGCTGGCGGGCAGGCTGTCGCCGGTGATGCTGCGCTTGCGCGCAGCCTTCAGGTACAGCCCGCTCAGCCCTTGCGTGCGGTGCAGATCGTGCCAGTGTCGGTCCATGCTCATGCCCCCATCACGGCCTGGCCGCATACGCGCAGCACCTGGCCGTTGACCGCGCCACTGCCGGGCTGTCCCAGCCAGGCCACGGCTTCGGCAACGTCCTGCGGCAGGCCGCCCTGGCCCAGGGAGCTCATGCGTCGCCCGGCTTCGCGCAGGGCGAAGGGGATGGCCGCCGTCATGCGTGTTTCGATGAAGCCGGGGGCCACCGCATTGATGCTGGCACCCCGCTTGGCCAGCAGCGGCGCCCAGGCCTGGGCCAGGCCGATCAGGCCGGCCTTGCTGGCGGCATAGTTGGCCTGCCCGCGGTTGCCGGCGATACCGCTGATCGAGGCCAGCAGCACGATGCGTGCGTTGTCGTGCAGCGCGCCGCCGTCGAGCAGCGCCTGGGTCAGCACCTGGGGGGCCTTGAGGTTGACCGCGAGCACGGCGTCCCAGTATTCGGGGGTCATGTTGGCCAGGGTCTTGTCGCGGGTGATGCCGGCGTTGTGCACGACGATGTCGATGCCCTCGGGGAGCGCTTCGAGCAGGTGCGCCGATGCATCGCTGGCGCAGATGTCCAGCGCCACGCTGCGCCCACCCAGGCGCGCGGCCAGGGCGTCGAGGTCGGCCTTGGCCTGGGGCACGTCGAGCAGCACCACCTCGGCGCCGTCACGGGCCAGGGTTTCGGCGATGGCGGCGCCGATGCCGCGGGCCGCACCGGTGACCAGCGCCTTGCGCCCGGCCAGCGGGCGCGACCAGTCCTGTACCTGGGTGGCGCAGGCGGTCAGGCGCAGCACCTGGCCGCTGATGAAGGCGCTCTTGGGCGAGAGGAAGAAGCGCAGCGCGCCTTCGAGCTGGTCCTGCGCGGCCGGGTCCACATACAGCAGTTGCAGGGTGGCGCCGTTGCGCAGTTCCTTGGCCAGCGAACGGCTGAAACCTTCCAGGGCCCGCTGCGCCACGCTGGCCAGCGGGTCGTCCAGCGATTCGGGCGCGCGCCCCAGGATCACGATGTGCGCACTGGCAGCCAGGCTGCGCAGCAGCGGCTGGAAGAACTCGCGCAGTTGCTTGAGCTGGTCGCTGTCGGTCAGGTGGCTGGCGTCGAACACCACGGCCTTGAGCTTGGGCCCCAGGCCCGCGACCCAGGCCGGCAGTTCGAGGCTTTCATCGGCATAGCTGTAGACCTCGTCGGTCAGGCGCCTGGCAAAGGCGGCCACGTTCGTCACCAGCGGCCCGCCGCCGAGCAGCAGGGCGCCTTCGACCGGGCGCAGCCTGCCGGCTTCCCAGCGCTCCAGGCGGGCGGGGGTGGGCAGGCCGACGGCACCGGCCACGCGCCGACCGAATGAAGAGTTGGCGAAGTCGATATAGCGGTCGCTCATGTGAACGTCTCCCGGAAATTAAGCACCAAAGTGTGGACCATGTTTCGCCTTCGGTCGTTCGACTGGCGAAAAAACACCTACGCTATAGCGGGTCTATCCCGTCTCGGAATAAGGAAGTCTGTGCATGCGCGCTTTACGTCGGGTCGCGATCATCGGCGGCAATCGAATCCCGTTCGCCCGCTCCAACGGGCCCTACGCCACGGCCAGCAACCAGGCGATGCTGACTGCGGCAATCGAAGGGCTGGTTGAGCGTTTCGGCCTGCATGGCCTGCAACTGGGCGAAGTGGCGGCGGGCGCGGTGCTCAAGCACTCGCGCGACATGAACCTGACCCGCGAATGCGTGCTGGGCTCGCGGCTGTCGCCGCAGACCCCGGCCTATGACCTGCAGCAGGCCTGCGCCACGGGGCTGGAAACCGCGCTGATGGTGGCCAACAAGATCGCCCTGGGGCAGATCGACAGCGGCATTGCCGGCGGCGTGGACACCACCTCCGATGCGCCGATTGCGGTCAACGAGGGGCTGCGCAAGTTGCTGCTGCAGGCCAATCGGGCCAAGACCACGGGCGACAAGCTCAAGGTGTTCCTGCAACTGAGGCCCTGGCACCTCAAGCCCGAGCTGCCGCGCAATGGCGAGCCGCGTACCGGGCTGTCGATGGGCGAGCACTGCGAGCTGATGGCGCAGACCTGGCAGATAGGGCGTGCCGAGCAGGACGAGCTGGCCTTGCGCAGCCACCAGAACCTGGCCCGGGCGTTTGCCGAAGGCTGGCAGGATGACCTGCTCACGCCCTTCCTGGGCCTGACCCGCGATCACAACCTGCGCCCGGACCTGACCCTGGAGAAACTTGCCAGCCTCAAGCCGGTGTTCGAGCGCAGCGCCAAGGGCACGCTGACGGCGGGCAACTCCACGCCACTGACCGATGGCGCTTCGGTGGTACTGCTGGCCAGCGAAGAGTGGGCCCGCGAGCGCGGCCTGCCGATCAAGGCGTATTTTCTCGATGGTCAGAATGCTGCGGTGGATTTCGTCAAAGGCCAGGAGGGGCTGCTGATGGCGCCGGCCTATGCGGTACCTCGACTGCTGGAGCGCAACGGCCTGACCCTTCAGGACTTCGACTTCTACGAGATCCACGAAGCCTTCGCCGCCCAGGTGCTGTGCACGCTGAAGGCCTGGGAAGACGCCGACTACTGCCAGAGCCGGCTGGGCCTGAGCGAGCCGTTGGGTGCCATCGACCGCGACAGGCTCAACGTCAAGGGCAGTTCGCTGGCTGCAGGGCACCCGTTCGCCGCTACCGGCGGGCGCATTCTGGCCAACCTGGCCAAGCTGCTGGACGAGGCCGGCCAGGGCCGCGGGCTGATTTCGATCTGCGCCGCGGGCGGGCAGGGCGTGACCGCGATCATCGAGCGCTGACCAGCGGCGCCTCCTTGGCCAGGGGCGCCGGGCGGTTGGCGTAGTGTTCGGCCATGATCGAGCACACGATCAACTGCAGCGGGTGATAGATCATGATCGGCAGCAGAATCAGCCCCAGCCCGGGATGGGCGCCGAAGATCAATGCGGCCATCGGTGCGCCGGCGGCCAGGGATTTCTTGCTGGCGCAGAACACTGCGGCGATCTCGTCGGCCTGGCTGAACCTGAGCAGCCGCGCGCTGCGGGTGGTCAGCCACAGGATCAGCGCCAGCAGCAACGCGCTGCCCAGAACGGCGGTGAGCAGTACCGAGCCACCCTGCTGCTGCCACAGCCCCGAGATCATCGAGTTGCAGAACGCCGCGTACACCAGTAGCAGGATCACCACCTTGTCCATCACGTTGGTGTAGCGCTTGTGGCGGGCAAAGAAGCGGCCCAGCCACGGGCGCAGCAACTGCCCCAGCACCAGCGGCAGCAGGAGCATGGCGCACAGGTCGAGCAGGGTGGCGCCCAGGTCGATGCCATCGCTGCCGTTGCCCACCACCAGGCTCACCAGCCACGGGGTCAGGAAGATGCCCAGCACGCTGGACAGGCTGGCGTTGAGGATCGCGGCGGGCACGTTGCCGCCGGCGCTGCCGGTCAGCGCCACCGACGAGGAGATGGTCGAGGGCAGGGCGCACAGGTACAGAAAGCCCAGCATCAGCAGCGCTGGCACATGGCTGCCCAGCACGCTGTTGCCCAGCCACCACAGCAGCGGGAACACCACGAAGGTGAAGCCCTGCACCATCAGGTGCAGGCGCCAGTTCTTCAGGCCATGGCGGAACTGTTCGCTGGACAGGTTGATGCCGTGCAGGAAGAACACCACGAACACACCGATGTTGATCACGTATTCGGCGTGCATCGAGCCGCCGCTGGCACCGAAGTGCGGGAACAGCCAGGCGAGGAAGGTGGCGAGAAACATGCCGCACAGGAACCAGTCGGTTACCACGCGCTTGAGGTGAGCTTGCATAGGCGGGCCTGCGAATCATCTTGTAATAACGAAGCGGCAGGCTAACCTGTGGCCATTCTTCCGTCTCGCGACACAAGGCCAAGCGATGCCGAGTAACGGACAAAATCTGCTGCCACGCCCAATCCCGCTGCTCGATGCCCTGCCGCGGCCACTGTATGCGCGTGCCGAAAGCCTGGGGGCCGGCTCGTGGACGCCGCGTCATCGACACGACTGGATACAGTTTTCCTATGCGATCAGCGGGGTGCTGGGGGTGTACACCGCCGAGGGCAGTTTTTTTGCGCCGCCGCAGTGGGGCGTGTGGATACCGGCCGGGGTGGAGCATGAGGTGATTACCTCGACCCGTGCCGAAATGCGCAGCCTGTATGTGCGTCAGGCCGATGCGGCGTGGGCCGGGCCGCGCTGCCGGGTGCTGGAGGTGACGCCGCTGGCCCGTGAGCTGATCAAGCAGTTCTGCCTGTTCCCGGTGGATTACGCCGAAGGCGAGAGCCCCGAGGCCCATCTGGTGCAGGTGCTGCTGGAGCAGTTGCAGGGGCTGCCCGAGGTGGGTTTTTCGTTGCCGCTGCCGCAGCACCCGCGCCTGCTCGAGGTGTGCAATGCATTGCTCGCGCACCCGGAGCAGGACGCCGGCCTGGCCTACTGGGCCGAGCGCCTGGGGCGTTCGCAGAAGACCCTGATGCGGTTGTTTCAGCGCGAGACGGGGCTGAGCTTTCGCGGGTGGCGCCAGCGCATGCGCCTGCTGTCGTCGCTGCAGGCGCTGGAGCAGGGGCAGAGCGTGACCCAGGCGGCGCTGGGTTGCGGCTATGAGTCGACGTCGGCGTTCATCGTGGCGTTCAAGGGCTTGTTCGGGGCAACGCCGGGGGAACTGTTCAGGCAGTGAGTGTCTGCCATGTCCGGGAAGCCAGGGGGCACTCGGTGCAGGCGGGATTAAATTATTTGGACATTATCGGGTCCACTTCCTTTGAGGGCCTTGTTGTATCGTGAGCGCGCATCTGGCTCATGGCTGTGAGACGATGGCCGGCAACCCGTGATACCCGTGTGTTTGGCAAAACAGGACCCAGAACAAAAGCCGATGAAGACTCCAAAACGCATAGAACCACTGATAGAAGACGGGCTGGTCGATGAAGTCATCCGACCCCTGATGAGTGGCAAGGAAGCCGCGGTGTACGTGGTGCGGTGCGGTACCGAGCTGCGCTGCGCCAAGGTCTACAAAGAGGCCAACAAGCGCAGCTTCCGTCAGGCCGCCGAATACCAGGAGGGCCGCAAGGTGCGCAACAGCCGCCAGGCGCGGGCCATGGCCAAGGGCTCCAAGTATGGGCGCAAAGAGGCCGAGGAGGCCTGGCAGAATGCCGAGGTGGCAGCCCTGTTTCGCCTGGCCAGTGCCGGCGTGCGGGTACCCAAGCCGTTCGACTTTCTCGATGGCGTGCTGTTGATGGAGCTGGTGTCCGATGCCCATGGCGATGCGGCGCCACGCCTGAACGACGTGCACCTGGAGGCCGATCAGGCCCGCGAGTACCACGACTTCGTGATCCGCCAGATCGTGCTGATGCTGTGCACCGGCCTGGTGCATGGCGACCTGTCGGAATTCAACGTGCTGCTCGGCCCTGACGGCCCGGTGATCATCGACCTGCCCCAGGCGGTGGATGCGGCCGGCAACAACCATGCGTTCAGCATGCTCGAGCGCGACGTGGGGAACATGGCCGGGTACTTCGGCCAGTTTGCCCCGGAGCTCAAGGCCACCCGCTACGCCAAGGAAATGTGGGCGTTGTACGAGGCCGGCGAGCTGACTCCGGAAAGCCCGCTGAGCGGGCAGTTCGCGGAGGACGAGCACAGCGCCGATGTCGACGGGGTGATGCGCGAGATCGAAGCGGCGCGCCTGGACGAGGCGCGCCGGCAGGCTGCACGCGCCGAGGCGGAGAACGGCCCGGCCAAGGCCGAGGAACCGCCACCGCCATGGATGCAGTAATGCGCTAGTGACAGCAGCTGCCGGCTGCCAGGTCCTTGAGGATCGGGCAGTCGGGGCGATCGTCCCCCTGGCAGTGGGCGACCAGCTCGCTCAGCGTATCGCGCAGGCTCACCAACTCGTCGATGCGCCGGTTCAGGTCAGCGATATGCTCGTTGGCCAGGGCTTTCACGTCGGCGCTGGCGCGCTGGCGGTCCTGCCACAAGGTCAGCAGTTTGGCCACTTCCTCCAATGAAAACCCCAGGTCTCGCGAGCGCTTGATGAATGCCAGCGCGTGCAGGTCGTCCTGCTGGTAGAGGCGGTAGCCACTGTCGCTGCGCGAGGCCGGCTTGAGCAGGCCGATGGACTCGTAGTAGCGGATCATCTTGGCGCTCAGGCCGGTACGTTTGGCGGCTTGTCCGATGTTCATGGGGCATCGTCCTGTGGCGGCGTTTGCGGTTTCCAGGTTTTGAGCAGCAAGGCGTTGCTGACCACGCTGACGCTCGACAGGGCCATGGCCGCACCGGCCAGCACCGGGTTGAGCAGGCCGAAGGCCGCCAGCGGAATACCGATCAGGTTATAGATGAAGGCCCAGAACAGGTTCTGGCGGATCTTGGCGTAGGTCTTGCGGCTGATCTCCAGGGCGGCCGGTACCAGGCGCGGGTCGCCGCGCATCAGGGTGATGCCGGCGGCCTGCATGGCCACATCGGTGCCGCCACCCATGGCGATGCCGATGTCGGCGGCGGCCAGGGCCGGCGCGTCGTTGATGCCGTCACCCACCATCGCTACCACACCCGATTTCTTCAGTTCGAGAACAGTGGCGGCCTTGTCGGCTGGCAGCACCTCGGCGTACACGTCATTGATGCCAAGGGCCTGGGCCACCACCTTGGCGCTACCGCGGTTGTCGCCGGTCAGCAGGTGGCTGCTGATGCCCTGTTGGCTCAGCTGGCGTACGGCGGCGTCTGCGCCAGGCTTGAGGCTGTCGCCGAAGGCGAACAGGCCCAGCACCCGTGGTTGCGCACCGCGCTCGATCAGCCACGACAAGGTGCGCCCCTCGGCCTCCCAGGCCTGGGCGCTGGTGGCGAGTTCACCCGGTTGCAGGCCGCTTTCTTCCAGCAGGCGACGGTTGCCCAGGGCCAGATCGCGGCCATTGAGGTGGCCGGCGATGCCGCGGCCGGTCAGCGATTGGCTGTCGTCGATGTCGGGTACGGTCAGGCCCTGCTCCTGGCAGGCATCCAGTACCGCCTTGGCCAGCGGGTGTTCGCTGCCGCGTTGCAGGGCGCCGGCCAGTTGCAGCAGTTCGCCTGCCTCGATGCCCTGGGCCTTGCTGTGAACGATGCGCGGGCTGCCGGAAGTGAGGGTGCCGGTCTTGTCGAACACCACGCGGTTGACTGCATGGGCACGCTCCAGCGCTTCGGCGTCCTTGATCAGGATGCCGTGGCGCGCGGCCACGCCGGTACCGGCCATGATCGCGGTGGGTGTGGCCAGGCCCAGGGCACAGGGGCAGGCGATGACCAGCACGGCCACGGCATTGATCAGCGCGGTTTCGATTGGCGCGCCGGCCAGCCACCAGCCGACCAGGGTTGCCAGGGCCAGCACCAGCACGGCTGGCACGAACACCTGGCTGACCCGGTCGACCAGTTTCTGGATGGGGGCCTTGGCGGCCTGGGCGTCTTCGACCAGGCGGATGATGCGCGCCAGCACGGTTTCAGTACCCAGGGCCAGCACACTTACCAGCAGGCGGCCTTCGCCGTTGATGGCGCCGCCGGTCACGCGGTCGCCCGGCTGCTTGGGCACGGGCAGGCTTTCGCCGCTGATCAGGGCTTCGTCGGCATGGCTCTGGCCCTCGATCACCTCACCGTCCACCGGGAAGCGTTCGCCAGGCAGCACGCGCACCAGGTCATGCAGGCGCAGGGCGCTGATGGGTACGTCGCGCTCCTGGCCGTCGATCACCTGCAGGGCGCGCTCAGGGCGCAGGGCTTCGAGGGCGCGGATGGCACTGGCGGTCTGGCGCTTGGCGCGGCTTTCCAGGTACTTGCCCAGCAGCACCAGGGCGATGACCACCGCCGAGGCTTCGAAATACAGGTGCGGCATGCTGCCTGCGGTGGCCCGCGCCCATTCGTACAGGCTCAGGCCGTAACCGGCGCTGGTGCCCAGGGCTACCAGCAGGTCCATGTTGCCGGCCCCGGCGCGTACCGCCTTCCAGGCCGCGACATAGAAGCGTGCGCCCAGGATGAACTGCACGGGGGTGGCCAGTACGAACTGTGCCCAGGCCGGCAGCATCCAGTGGATGCCGAAGGGCTGCAGCAGCATCGGCAGCACCAGCGGCAGGGCCAGCAGTATGGCCAGGCCGACCGACCAGCGCTCCTTGCGCAGGCGTCGCTCGGCGTCGGCCTGGTCGGCCTTGCCCGCTTGCGGCAGGCTGGCCGTGTAACCTGCCTGGGTCACCGCGTCGATCAGCAGCGCGCTGTCGACCTGCCCCAGCAGCTCGATGTGCGCGCGCTCGTTGGCCAGGTTGACGCTGACCCGCTGTACGCCGGGCACCTTGTTCAAGGCCCGCTCCACGCGCCCGGCACAGCTGGCGCAGGTCATGCCGCCAATCTGCAGTTCGAGGCTCTGGGCGGGCACGCTGTAACCGGCCTGGCTGACGGCGTCGACCAGTGCCGGCAGGGCGTCGGCAGGGGCTTGCACCCGGGCGTGTTCGGTGGCGAGGTTGACGCTGACGTGTTCGGCGCCGGCGACTTTGCGCAGGGCGCGCTCGACACGACCGGCGCAGCTGGCGCAGGTCATGCCTTGAATCGGCAGATCGAAGGTGGTTGATGCGGACATGGGGCTCTCCTCCTTGGACAGGCGCCAAGCATCAACCTTACCCCATTGGCAAGGTCAATAGCCCAGAGCGGCCTTCTTCAGGCTGAGGCCATTGTTGTCCATGACGATGCGGTACTTGTTGACCTGGCCCGCCAGTACGTTGATTCGTGTGCTGCGCTGGTTCTCGATGCCGTTGTTGCAACCCGGTGCCTGCCCGGGAAGCAGGCGCAGGCGCACGTTCACCGGGCCGCTCGGCAGGTTGAACGAGGTGGAGTGTTCCTGGAACAGTCGCGCCGACAGCTGGTCGTTGAGGTAGATGCCGATCTCGCAGGACGTGGCGACCTCCAGACGCTCGCGGGAAATGATCAACACGCTGTAGTCCGACGGCCCTTCGGCGCTGGCCAGGGGCACGATGCCGCACAACCCGAGCAAACCGATAAGGCCCAATGCTGCCCTGCCCATGAATGAATCTCCTGCTGATCGTTCGACAAGGGCGCAGCTTGGCCGAGCTTGGCGCGGATTTCCAGTTCGGCATGCACTTGACCTTGCCCCGATGGCAAGCTTGAGACTGCGCTCAAATCCCAAGGAGGTAGTTCCCATGCAAGTATTCACTGTTCAAGGCATGACCTGTGGCCACTGTGTGAAGGCCGTGACCCGTGCGGTACAGAGCCAGGATTCACAGGCCATCGTAGAGGTGGACCTGGCCAGCAAGCAGGTGCGCGTCGACAGTTCGCTGCAGGCGCCGCAGATCGTGCAGGCGATTGTCGATGAGGGTTACAAGGCCGAGCTTGTGGCCTGAACAAGCCGGTAGCCGCTTCGCCTGTAGGAGCCAGCCTTGCTGGCGAACCGGCGCGAAGCGGCTACCGACCCTGCATGGGCGGTGTGTCTGCTGCACTGTGCATTCCGGTGTGCGAGCGCTGCGCGCTCGGTCGACGGCAAGGCCGGCTCCAACAAGGGGCGCACGTGCCAGCGAATTCGGCAAAAGATTCGCGGCTTATCCATGGCAGCCCGGTTAGACTAAGGCACTTGCTTAGCCTGCTATGGATTCCCGATGAACCTGCGCACCATCCTGATCCTCGGCGCACTCAGTGCGTTCGGGCCGTTGGCGATCGATTTCTACTTGCCCGGCTTCCCGGCAATGGCCCTGGCCTTTGCGACCGACGAAAAACACATCCAGACCACCCTGGCTGCCTATTTCCTGGGCCTGTCGCTGGGGCAGCTGGCCTATGGCCCGGTGGCCGACCGCTTCGGTCGACGCATTCCGCTGCTGGTCGGGGTGACCCTGTTTACCCTGGCGTCGCTGGCCTGTGCCTTTGCACCGAGCCTGGACGCCCTGATCGCCGCGCGTTTTGTACAGGCCCTGGGTGGTTGCGCAGGGATGGTGCTGTCGCGGGCCATCGTCAGCGACAAGTGTGATGCGGTGGCTTCGGCCAAGGTGTTCTCGCAACTGATGCTGGTGATGGGCCTGGCGCCGATCCTCGCCCCGATGCTGGGCGGGGTGCTGGTCAACCTGTATGGCTGGCAGTCGATCTTCCTCGTGCTCACCCTGTTCAGCGCCGGCTGTACGCTGGCCGTTGCCCTGGGCCTGCCGGAGAGCCTGCCTTCCAGCCAACCACGCCAGCCGCTGTCGGGAGCGTTGCGCCAATACGGGCGCCTGCTCAAGGACCGCGTGTTCATGGGGCATGCACTGACCGGCGGCATCGCGATTGCCGGCATGTTCGCCTATATCGCCGGGTCGCCCTTCGTGTTCATCAAGCTTTATGGCGTACCGGCCGAACATTACGGCTGGCTGTTCGGCAGCAATGCGGCGGGCTTCATCCTGGTGGCGCAGGTGAATGCGCGATTGCTGGCCAAGCGTGGGCCTGCCTTTTTGCTGGCCCGCACGGTGTGGGTATACCTGGCGGCCGGGCTGGTGCTGCTGGGAATCAGCGCGCTGCATACGCAGGCGCTGTGGCCGTTGCTGGTGCCGCTGTTCGTGTGCATTGCCAGCCTTGGCTGCATCATCCCCAACGCCTCGGCCTGCGCCATGAGCGGGCAGGGTGCCCGCGCCGGCAGTGCCTCGGCGTTGCTGGGGTGCGTGCAGTTCAGCGTGGCGGCGGGTGCGGCTGCCCTGGTGGGAGTGCTGCATGACGGCAGCGCGCTGCCGATGGCGCTGGTCATCAGCCTGTGCGGTGCGGCGGCGGTGGGCGTGGCTATGTTGACCCGACGCCTGCAGCTCAGCCGACCTGCTTGAGCGGGTGCGGGGCCCGCAAGCGTTGTTGCAGGGTGTCGACAAAGGCGCGAGCCTCGGCCTCGCTGCGAAAGCTGACCACATGCTGGTCGAGCTGAACCTGCCACGGGCACCCGGGTTTGCGGGCTGATGCACTGACGATAATCTTCATCGCTGCCTACCTGTGTGGTTGGGTAAATGCAGCAGCATTGTAGCGCCGCGACCGGGCCCCGGCATGACCGGCGTCAGTGTACTGACTGACGGTCATGCCGGGGCCCGGAGGGGCTCAGAACCCTTCCAGCACGATCTTGCCCTTGGCTGCACCGCTTTCGAGCAGCGCGTGGGCCCGGCGCAGGTTGGCTGCGTTGATCGGGCCGAAATGCTCGCCCAGGGTGGTCTTGAGGGTGCCTGCGTCGATCAGCTCGGCCACGCGGTTGAGCAGCGTGTGCTGCGCCTGCATGTCGGCGGTTTCGAACAGCGAGCGGGTGTACATGAATTCCCAGTGCAGCGACAGGCTCTTGCGCTTGAGCTTGGTCACGTCCAACTGCTTGGGGTCGTCGATCAGCGCCAGCTTGCCCTGCGGGGCGAGTGCCTCGACCAGCTGATCCAGGTGCTGGTCGGTCTGGGTGAGGCTGGCAACGTGGGTAACGCTATCGATACCCTGCGCCTTCAGGGCCTGGGCCAGGGGCTGACGGTGATCGACTACCACATCGGCGCCCAGTTCCCTTACCCAGGCCTGGGTTTCGGGGCGTGAAGCGCTGGCGATGACCTTGAGCCCGGTCAGTTGGCTGGCCAGTTGAGTCAGGATCGAACCGACGCCGCCGGCGCCACCGACGATCAGCAGGCTCTGGCCCAGGTCGGCCTTGCCTTCGGCGATCTGCAGGCGTTCGAACAGCAGCTCCCAGGCGGTAATGGCGGTCAGCGGCAATGCGGCGGCTTCGGCGAAACCCAGAGTTCGGGGCATGTGCCCGACGATGCGCTCGTCGACCACGTGCAGCTCGCTGTTGCCCCCGGCGCGGGCGATGGAGCCTGCGTAGTAGACCTTGTCGCCAGGCTGGAACAGGCTGACCTCGCTGCCCACCGCCTTGACCACACCGGCAACGTCCCACCCCAGCACCTTGGCCACGCCGGCCTCGGGCTGCACGTTCTGGCGCACCTTGGTGTCGACCGGGTTGACCGAGATGGCGTGCACCTGCACCAGCAGGTCGCGCGGGCCAGGCTGCGGGGCGGGCAGCTCGATGTCCTGCAGCGCGGCGGGGTCGGCAATCGGCAACGATTGATAGTAGGCAATGGCTTTCATGAAGAGGTCCTTGAGGGGGGGGAGTGCCGCCATCATCAGTGCTTTCACTTGGGGTTAAAACCCGATAAAACGGCAGATACTTTCAATTTTTTTTTGATAATGAGGCCGACAAGTGCTGCGTACCGATGATCTGCAACTGTTCGTGCGCGCCGCGGAACTGGGCAGCCTGTCGGCCGCTGCGCGCCAGCTCGACCTTTCGCCGGCAGTGGCGAGCGCAGCGCTCAAGCGCCTTGAGGCGCAATTGAAGGTGCGCCTGCTGGCCCGTTCGACGCGCAGTCTGCGCCTGACCGCTGAAGGCGAGGGGTTCCTCAACCACGCCCGGGTAGCCTTGGCCAGCCTCGAGGAGGGACGGCGGGCGTTGGCTCAGGGCCAGGCCGAGGTGAGCGGCGTGCTGCAGTTGTCGGCACCGTCGGATTTCGGACGCAATGTGCTGTTGCCCTGGTTGGACCAGTTGCAGCAGGCGCACCCGTTGCTGAACGTGCGCCTGCTGCTGGGCGATCGCAATGCCGACCTGTTTCGCCAGCCGGTGGATGTGGCGCTGCGCTACGGCACCCCCGAAGACTCGAGCCTGGTGGCGTTGCCCCTGTGCCCCGACAACCGCCGGGTGCTGTGCGCCGCACCTGATTATCTGGCGCGCCATGGCCAACCGGCGACGGTTGCACAGCTGGCCGAGCACAACTGCCTGCTGTACCAGTTGGGTGGCCGTGTGCATGACCAGTGGCGCTTCAGTGACGGGGCCGCGACACAGACGGTGCTGGTGCGTGGCGACCGCTTTTGCGACGACGCCGACGTGGTACGGCGCTGGGCCGTGGCAGGTGTGGGCATTGCCTACAAGTCATGGCTGGATGTGGCAGCCGATGTGAAGGCCGGGCGCCTCGAAGTGCTGCTGCCCGGGGTGCGGGGTGAAGCTGCGCCGCTGAATCTGCTGTGCACCCACCGGGCGCAGCTCGGCAAGCCGGTGCAGTTGCTGCGCGACGAACTCAAGGCCAGATGCCGGCACCTGCTGGAGCCGCTGCTGGCGATGACCGGCTAGGCAGGGCCGCCTGTCGGGCGCTGGATCAGGGTCATACGTTTCATTTTAGGTTGAATGACTTGTTTACCTTGGATGTAGGGCGTTGCGCGCTCATCGGCCCTTGAGCGCAACCCTCGCTCTGCAGGGAAAGCCGCCCCCATGCGGCTGTGGTGCCAGGGGCGGAAGGCCCGTCACCCGAAAGTGACCTTTGCAGAAGACCACATGGTTGCCCAAAACGGGCAATTTTGCCGGAGATAGAGGCCGTTTAAGTGCTTACAGGCCGGCATATACTTGCCCCCGCAGTCGTTACCAGCAAGAGACGTTTCCATTGCAGGGGCGGGCAAGTTACGTCTTCGGAATCCGCAGGGAGTGCAGATATGAAACCTGTAGCAAGTATCAGTGTGATCGCCAGCCTGCTGGCTGACCCCAAGCGCAGCGCCATGCTGTGGGCCTTGATCGACGGTCTGGCCCGCCCCTCCGACGAGTTGGCCAGGATGACCGGCCTGACACCTTCTTCCACCTGCGCTCACCTTGGGCGCCTGCTGGCAGGGGGGTTGCTGAAGATAGAGGCGCGCGGGCGCAAACGGTATTTTCGGCTGGCAGCCCCGGAGGTGGGCGCCGCTGTGGAGGCGCTGGCCAGTGTGCCGGTGCGCGAGCATTTTCGTCAGGGCGTGCGTGTCAGCCGGGAGGCGCCGGGGATCCCGCTGGCGATGCGCCGCGCACGCTTGTGCCGTGACCACCTGGGCGGTGAGCTGGCGGCCGACCTTTACCAGCGCTTGCAGGAGGCCAAGTGGCTGGAGCTCTGCGACCGCCAGTTGGAGGTCAGCTCGCTGGGGCGCCTGCACTTTGCCGACTTTGGCATCTTCGTCGAGGCATTGGCACTGCGCGAGGGCAGAGCCTGCAGCGCGTGCAGTTGCTGCAGCGAGTGGAGCGAGCAGCGCCCGCACCTGGGCGGGGCTCTGGGCAGCAGCCTGCTCAGGCTTTTCGTGCAGTCGGGCTGGGTGCGCATGAACGGTGACTCGCGCGCCTTGCACGTCACCCCCGCCGGGTTGCGTGAAATCCCGCTGATTGCACAGTCGCCCATGCCGTTGGCGGTGGGGGAGTAGCCGCAGGTGGCGGGCAAGGCCGACCCACCGGTGATGGGTCGACCTGCCCGCGCAGAGGTCAGGGCTTGAGCAGGCGCGCATCCAGGCTGTTCTGCGCCAGACGCCTGGCCTGGTCCTGGGTCATGCCGAGGTGGGTATGCAGGGCATGGAAGTTCTCGGTCACGTAGCCACCGAAATAGGCTGGGTCGTCCGAGTTCACCGTGACCTTCACGCCACGCTCGAGCATCTCGAGGATGTTGTGTTCGCGCATGTGGTCGAACACGCACAGCTTGGTGTTGGACAGAGGGCAGACGGTCAGCGGGATCTGTTCGTCGATGATGCGCTGCATCAGGCGCTCGTCCTCGATGGCGCGCACGCCGTGGTCGATACGCTGGATCTTGAGCAGGTCCAGGGCTTCCCAGATGTACTCGGGCGGGCCTTCCTCGCCGGCGTGCGCGACCGTCAGGAAGCCTTCGCTACGGGCGCGGTCGAACACGCGCTGGAACTTGCTGGGCGGGTGGCCTTGCTCCGAGCTGTCCAGCCCCACGGCGATGAAGGCATCGCGAAAGGGCAGGGCCTGATCGAGGGTGGCGTGGGCCTCGTCTTCGCTCAGGTGGCGCAGGAAGCTCAGGATCAGGCCACTGCTGATGCCCAGCTTGCGCTGGCCATCCTTGAGGGCTGCGCTGATGCCGGCCAGTACCACCTCGAACGGGATGCCCCGGTCGGTATGGGTCTGGGGGTCGAAGAACGGTTCGGTGTGGATCACGTTCTGTGCCTTGCAGCGCAGCAGGTAGGCCCAGGTAAGATCGTAGAAGTCCTGCTCGGTGCGCAGCACGTCGGCGCCCTGGTAGTACAGGTCGAGGAACTCCTGCAGGTTGTTGAACGCATAGGCCGCGCGCAGGGCCTCCACATCGTTCCAGGGCAGGGCGATGCCATTGCGTTCGGCCAGAGCGAACAGCAGTTCGGGCTCGAGCGATCCCTCCAGGTGCAGGTGCAATTCTGCCTTGGGCAGCGCGTTAAGCCAGTCGTACATAGCGTGTTCTCATCAAGGTGCGGTTGCGCGCCATTCTACAGCGGTTGACGAGGGGCGGCGCGAAACCTGGCCGGATGGTCCGGCAGCAGGAAACCTTCCACAGCAGCTACAGTCTCTAGCCACACCCCTTCTGTTCAAGGCCACCGATGCTCAAGCTACTGACCCAGGAAAAGCTCTTGCTGCTGGCCGTGGTGACCGCCCTGCTGGCCTGGCCATTGGAGCCGCTGTTGCTGGGGCATGGCCATGGCGTGGCGTTGTTGGCCGGGTTCGCGCTGGTGGGGGCGATCGTGTGCGCCTCGATGCGGGTTGCACAGCATGCCGAGCTGCTGGCGGAAAAGGTCGGCGACCCCTACGGCACCATGATCCTGACCCTGTCGGCGGTCTTGGTGGAGGTGGTGATCCTGGCCATCATGATGAGCAATGAGGCTTCGCCGACGCTGGTGCGCGATACCATCTACTCGGCGGTGATGCTCGATATCAACGGGATCCTGGGCCTGGCCGCGTTGATGGGCGGGCTCAAGCACGGCGAGCAGAGCTACAACGACGATTCGGCACGCACCTACAGCGTGATGATCATGACCGCGATGGGCGTATCGATGGTGGTGCCCGAGTTCATCCCCGAAGCCCAGTGGCATCTGTATTCGGCCTTCACCATCGGCGCGATGGTGGTGCTGTATACGCTGTTTCTGCGCATGCAGGTGGGGCCGCACAGCTACTTTTTCAGCTACAGCTACCCGCAGAAGAAACGCCGCGACCCGGTGGCAGGGACGCCGGGCGGCCACAAGGCGCGATCGATCGCGATTCTGATTTCGGGGGTGGTGGTGATCGGCCTGCTGGCCGAAGTCATGTCCAAGACCCTGGACTATGGCCTGGAGGGCAGCGGAGCACCGCCGGTACTGACGGCAATCGTGGTAGCGGCCATCTCTGCCGCGCCCGAGATTCTCACCGCATTGCGCGCGGCGCTGGCCAACCGCATGCAATCGGTGGTCAACATCGCCCTGGGGGCCTCGCTGTCGACGGTGATCCTCACCGTGCCGCTGATGGAGGCCATGGCCCTGTACACCGGTCAGCCGTTCCAGATGGCCATGACCCCGGTGCAGACGGTGATGATCTTCATCACGCTGATCGTCAGCGCCATCAACCTGAACGATGGCGAAACCAACGCGATCGAGGGCATGACCCACTTCGTGCTGTTCGCCACGTTCATCATGCTGGCGCTGCTGGGCCTGTAGCTGCCTAGCCGGCGATCAGTTGCGCGGCGGCCTGGCGGTGATCGGCGATCAGGCCCTTCACGTCCAGCCCTTCGATCTGGCCATCGATCACTCGCCACCGGCCGCCGACCATCACTCGATCGGCCCGGTCGGCACCGCACAGCAGCAGGGCCGAGAGCGGATCATGGCTGCCGGAAAAACGCAGTTCATCCAGCTTGAACAGGGCCAGGTCGGCCTGCTTGCCCACGGCCAGCTCGCCGATGTCGTCGCGCCCCAGCAGTTGCGCCGAACCTCGTGTGGCCCAGCCCAGCACGCGCTCGGGGGTGATGGCCTCGGCACCGTAGCGCAGGCGCTGCAGGTACAGGGCCTGGCGGGTTTCGAGGATCATGTTGGACGCATCGTTGGAGGCCGAGCCATCCACACCCAGGCCCACTGGCGCACCCGCGTCGGTCAGATCCACGGTGGGGCAGATGCCCGATGCCAGGCGCATGTTGGAGCTGGGGCAATGGCAGATGCCGGTGCCGGCAGCGCCCAGGCGGGCAATCTCGTCGGGGTTGAAGTGGATGCCGTGGGCCAGCCAGGTGCGCGGGCCGAGCCAGCCGACACTGTCCAGATAGTCGACCGTACGCAGGCCAAAGCGCTGCAGGCAGAAGTCCTCCTCGTCGAGGGTTTCGGCCAGATGCGTGTGCAGGCGCACGTCCAGCTCTTGGGCCAGGGTCGCGCTGGCGCGCATGATTTCGGGCGTGACCGAGAACGGTGAGCAGGGGGCCAGGGCGATCTGGAACTGCGCGCCCGCGTCACGCTCGTGGTAACTGTGGATAAGTCGTTGGCTGTCGGCCAGGATCACCTCGCCCTGCTGCACCGTCTGCTGCGGTGGCAGGCCACCATCGGCTTCACCCAGGCTCATGGAACCGCGGGTGAGCATGGCGCGCATGCCGAGTTTGCGCACACTCTCCACTTGTACGTCGATGGCGTTTTCCAGGCCGTCGGGGAACAGGTAGTGGTGGTCGGCAGCGGTGGTGCAGCCCGACAGCAGCAGTTCGGCCAGGGCTACCTGGGTCGCCAGCTCCAGCTTGGCCGGGGTGAGCCGGGCCCACACCGGGTACAGCGTCTTGAGCCAGGGGAACAGCGGCTGGTTGACCACCGGAGCCCAGGCACGGGTAAGGGTCTGGTAGAAGTGGTGGTGGGTGTTGATCAGGCCTGGCAGTACCACGTGCTCACGGGCATCGAAGGTCTGCTGGCAAGGTGTGGCGGGGGTTTGGCCGAGGCCGAGGACTTCGCGGATGATGCCGCCTTCGAGCACCAGGCCGCCACGGGCGTCGAGGGTGTTGGCGGTAAAGATGGCAAGCGGGTTTTTCAACCAGATACGGGTCGCAGGCATGGTGCCGGCTCCTCTGAAAGTGGGTTCAGGTTAGCCAGCTCAGTGTTGCCCTGTCTGCTGATCCAGGTCCGCCGCGGTGGGCGAAGGGCCGAGTCTACACCCACCGCGCGTCAGATCACCAGATCAGTTTTTCGCCCTTGTAGTTGATGAAATGCAGGCCACCCTTGCCGCTGTTGAGGGTGACCTGTTCAACCATCCCGCCCGTGCTGGTAGGCACGTCGATTTCAGCGCCTTCGCCGCCCATGTCGGTCTGGACCCAGCCCGGGTGCATGGCCAGCACGGTCAGGCCGGTGTCGCCCAGCTGCACGACGAAGCTGTTGATCATGGAATTGAGTGCCGCCTTGCTGGCCTTGTACAGGGCCAGGTCGGGCGCGTCGGGGATGCTCACGCTGCCCAGCACCGAGCTCATGAAGGCGATGACCCCACCCTTGTCGTTGAGCTGCGGGCTCAAGCGCTGCGCCACGCGAATCGGCGCGACGCTGTTGGTCATGAATAGTTCGCCGATATCCGCCAGTTGTACCCGCTCCGGGTTCTGGTCATCAGGGCCCTTGACCCCCGCATTGACGAACAGCAGGTCGAAGGTCTGACCCTTGAGGCGCGCCTGCAGTGCATCGAGCTGATCGGTGCTGTTCATTTCCAGGGTCTCGACCTGTACGCCCGGCACCGCGGCCAGCGCAGGGGCCCTGGCAGGGTCCCGAACGGTGGCGGTCACGTTCCAGCCCTGCTCGCGCAGGCGCTGCACAAGGCCAAGGCCCAGGCCACGGGATGCGCCAATGATCAGTGCGGTTTTGGGGGCGGTCATGGGATAACTCCGTACAGGTGGGCAGAGGATACGCAGCGTAGCATGGCCTGGAGGCTGCTCATAAAATGATCAATCGACGCTGAGCATTGGCCGGCAGGCCTTTGGCGCAGGCGCTCACGGTTTATCCACAGCTTGCTCCACAGTATTTGTGTGCAAGCGCCAGGCACGGTTTTGTGGACATGGAGGCGGCCCTCGAGGACACCTGGCTGGGGATAAGTCACTGATTCGACGCCGCTTGATGGCCAGTCATCAAATCTTGATCAAAATATGATCGTTTCTCTGCGAGCCTTGATCCAGAAGGGCTGCAGCCGAGTGCTAAGAGGTTATCCACAGCCGGGCCCACAGTGGATGTGGGCAAGTGTCAGCGCCGTTCGAGCAGAATGCGCCCGCGGCTCAGGTCGGCCAGTTGTCGTTGCACCGGTTCGATCTGCTCCTCGCCAAGCGCCAGCAACAGGTCGACACCGTTGGCGGTGAACTGCTCGTCCATCACCAGGCCGTCGGCTTCGGCGACGCGTAGCTTGAGCAGGGCCAGTTCGCTGAATGCGCAACTGCAGTGCAGCTCGACACGGCTTACCAGCAGGCGCTTTTCGGCCTGTTGCAGGCACTTGTTGGCGCCACCGCCATAGGCCCGGGCCAGGCCACCGGTGCCCAGCTGAATGCCGCCGTACCAGCGAATCACCAGCACCACTACCTGGTCGCAGTCCTGCGCCTCGATGGCCGCCAGGATCGGGCGCCCGGCCGTACCGCCGGGTTCGCCGTCGTCGCTGCTGCGGTACTGCGCCCCCAGTTTCCAGGCCCAGCAGTTGTGGGTGGCGGCCAGGTCGCTGTGCCGTTCGATGAAGGCCTGGGCCTCGGCCGGGCTGCTGATGGGGCCGGCCAGGGTGATGAAGCGGCTCTTGCGGATCTCTTCGCGAAACTCGCAAGTGTCCAACAGGGTAAAAGGCATAAGCAGGGTTCAGTTCGGTGGGGTTAGGCCACAGCCTTTGAGGATGATGTGGATAAGGTTGTTGCTGGCGTCTTCCATGTCCTGCTTGGTCAGGCGGCTGCGGCCTGTTACCTGGCAGATCTGTGTGGAGAAGTCGGCATAGTGCTGGGTGCTGCCCCAGAGCAGGAAGATCAGGTGCACCGGGTCGAGGCGGTCCATCTTGCCGGCATTCATCCAGCTTTCGAACACGGCGGCCCGGCCCTTGAACCAGTCGCGGTAGTCCTGGCTGAAGTAGTCGGTCAGGCACTGGCCGCCGCTGATGATCTCCATGGCGAAGATCCGCGAGGCCTGCGGGTTGCGCCGCGAGAATTCCATCTTGGCGCGAATGTAGCGGCTCAGCGCCTCGGCCGGGTCGTCGTCGGCACTCAGGGTGTTGAAGGTGCTGTCCCACAACTCGATGATGTTGCTCAGCACCGCCACGTACAGGCCCAGCTTGTTGGTGAAGTAATAGTGCAGGTTGGCCTTGGGCAGCCCGGCGTTCAGCGCGATGGTGTTCATGCTGGTGCCCTTGAAGCCGTGACGGGCGAACTCGTCTTCGGCAGCCTGGATGATGGCCTGCTCGTTCTTCTGGCGGATACGGCCGGCAGGCCTGGCAGCCTGGAGGCGGTGTGCGGGGACTTCGAAGGTCATGGGCGATTCCGGACAGAGCGGGGTAGTGTGGCACATGCACTGATAACCCAGCCGTGGCAGGCGGGCAAGCGCTCATCGGCGAAAAAGCCGATAAACCGCATCAGCGGGTGGCCGCCAGGCTGTCCAGGAAGCTCTCGAGCACCAGGTGCGGGCGCCGTCCCTTGCGGGTAACCCAGCACAGGCTCAGGTCATAGAAGCGTTCGTCGGGTTTGAGGGCGCGCAGGCGCCCCTGCTGTACCCAGGCGTTGGCGTAGTGGTCGGGCAGGTAGCCGATGTAGCGCCCGGTAAGAATCAGGAACGCCATGCCTTCGCGGTCCGAGGCGCTGGCGGTGCAGTGCAGGTCCTGATACTGGGCCTGGATCTCGGCCGGCAGGCGGAAGGTGGGGGCGATCGCGTCCTGGCTGTTGAGGCGGTCGTCGTCCAGCTGGCGGTCATCGGCATAGAACAGCGGGTGCCCGACCGCGCAATAGAGCAGTGAGCGCTCACTGTACAGTGGCTGGTACTCGAGCCCCGACAGCGGGCTGGTCTGGGGGACCACGCCGACGTGCAGGCTGCCGTCGAGCACGCCCTGTTCGACCTGGCTGGGAGCGATCATGCGGATCTGGATGCGTACCTCCGGCCCCCGGTCCTTGAGCTGCGCCAGGGCATGGGTGATGCGCATGTGCGGCAGGGTCACCAGGTTGTCGGTGAGGCCGATGTTCAGCTCGCCGCGCAAGTGCTGGTGCAGGCCGTTGACCTCGGTGCGAAAGCTTTCCAGCGCGCCGAGCAGTTGCAGGGCGCTCTGGTACACCTCGCGGCCCTCTTCGGTCAGCGAGAACCCGGCACGGCCGCGCTGACACAGGCGCAGGCCCAGGCGTTGCTCCAGGTCGCTCATCTGCTGGCTGATGGCCGAGCGGCCGATGCCCAGCACGTTCTCGGCTGCGGAGAAGCCGCCGCATTCCACCACGCTGCGGTAGATTTTCAACAGGCGGATGTCGAAATCACTGACCTGCGCAAGCGGCTCCGGGCGACGGCTCATAGTTTAGTGTCCAGCTAACTGAAGATTAGAAAAGTAGGCTTTTTCAGACTTTATCCCCGTGACAACTTAGCTGCAACAACGTTTGCCTCCCTCATGTTGCTCATTGCCTTGCGAGGTTTGTCCCATGAATCTGCCTGAAAACGCTCCCCTCGGCCTTGCCAGCCAGCTCAAGCTGGATGCGCACTGGATGCCCTATACCGCCAACCGCAACTTTCAACGCGACCCGCGCCTGATCGTCGCCGCCGAAGGCAGCTACCTGACGGATGACAAGGGGCGCAAGATCTATGATGCGCTGTCGGGGCTGTGGACCTGCGGCGCCGGGCATACCCGCAAGCAGATTCAGGAAGCGGTGTCGCGTCAGCTGGGTGTGCTGGATTATTCGCCGGCCTTCCAGTTCGGCCACCCGCTGTCGTTCCAGCTGGCCGAGAAGATCACCGACCTGACCCCGGGCAACCTGAACCACGTCTTCTATACCAACTCCGGTTCCGAATGCGCCGATACCGCGCTGAAGATGGTGCGTGCCTACTGGCGCCTCAAAGGCCAGGCGACCAAGACCAAGCTGATCGGCCGTGCCCGTGGCTACCACGGCGTGAACATCGCCGGCACCAGCCTGGGCGGCGTCAACGGCAACCGCAAGATGTTCGGCCAGTTGCTGGATGTGGACCATATCCCGCACACCCTGCTGCCGGGCAACGCGTTCAGCAAGGGGATGCCGGAGGAGGGCGGTATCGCCCTGGCCGACGAGATGCTCAAGCTGATCGAGCTGCACGATGCGTCGAACATCGCGGCACTGATCGTCGAGCCGCTGGCCGGCTCCGCCGGTGTACTGCCACCGCCCAAGGGCTACCTCAAGCGCCTGCGCGAGATCTGCGACCAGCACAACATTCTGCTGATCTTCGACGAAGTGATCACCGGTTTTGGCCGTATGGGTGCCATGTTCGGTGCCGACGCCTTTGGTGTGACGCCCGACCTGATGTGTATCGCCAAGCAGGTTACCAACGGCGCCATCCCGATGGGCGCGGTGATCGCCAGCAGCGAGATCTACCAGACCTTCATGAACCAGCCTACCCCGGAATACGCGGTCGAATTCCCGCACGGCTACACCTACTCCGCGCACCCGGTTGCCTGCGCTGCCGGCCTGGCTGCACTCGACCTGCTGGAGAAGGAGAACCTGGTGCAGTCGGCTGCCGACCTGGCACCGCATTTCGAACGTGTGCTGCACGGAGTCAAGGGCGCGAAGAACATCGTCGACATTCGCAACTACGGCCTGGCCGGTGCCATCCAGATTGCCGCGCGGGACGGGGATGCCATCGTGCGTCCGTTCGAGATCGCCATGAAGCTGTGGAACGCCGGCTTCTATGTTCGCTACGGCGGCGACACCCTGCAGTTCGGCCCGACTTTCAACACCACCCCGCAAGAACTGGATCGCCTGTTCGATGCGGTGGGCGAAGCGATCAACCAGGTCGGCTGATCCTTCTCTTTATATAAGCAGGCGCGCGGTGCC
>NZ_CP074676.1:700000-2215000 GCF_018398475.1 Pseudomonas qingdaonensis
CCGAATACCTACAAGTGCCGAGCATGGGAGACACACGGCGGGTGCTAACGTCCGTCGTGAAAAGGGAAACAACCCAGACCGTCAGCTAAGGTCCCAAAGTTATGGTTAAGTGGGAAACGATGTGGGAAGGCTTAGACAGCTAGGAGGTTGGCTTAGAAGCAGCCACCCTTTAAAGAAAGCGTAATAGCTCACTAGTCGAGTCGGCCTGCGCGGAAGATGTAACGGGGCTCAAACCATACACCGAAGCTACGGGTATCACTTAGGTGATGCGGTAGAGGAGCGTTCTGTAAGCCTGTGAAGGTGAGTTGAGAAGCTTGCTGGAGGTATCAGAAGTGCGAATGCTGACATGAGTAACGACAATGGGAGTGAAAAACTCCCACGCCGAAAGACCAAGGTTTCCTGCGCAACGTTAATCGACGCAGGGTTAGTCGGTCCCTAAGGCGAGGCTGAAAAGCGTAGTCGATGGAAAACAGGTTAATATTCCTGTACTTCTGGTTATTGCGATGGAGGGACGGAGAAGGCTAGGCCAGCTTGGCGTTGGTTGTCCAAGTTTAAGGTGGTAGGCTGAGATCTTAGGTAAATCCGGGATCTTAAGGCCGAGAGCTGATGACGAGTTGCCATTAGGCGACGAAGTGGTTGATGCCATGCTTCCAAGAAAAGCTTCTAAGCTTCAGATAACCAGGAACCGTACCCCAAACCGACACAGGTGGTTGGGTAGAGAATACCAAGGCGCTTGAGAGAACTCGGGTGAAGGAACTAGGCAAAATGGCACCGTAACTTCGGGAGAAGGTGCGCCGGTGAGGGTGAAGGACTTGCTCCGTAAGCTCATGCCGGTCGAAGATACCAGGCCGCTGCGACTGTTTATTAAAAACACAGCACTCTGCAAACACGAAAGTGGACGTATAGGGTGTGACGCCTGCCCGGTGCCGGAAGGTTAATTGATGGGGTTAGCTAACGCGAAGCTCTTGATCGAAGCCCCGGTAAACGGCGGCCGTAACTATAACGGTCCTAAGGTAGCGAAATTCCTTGTCGGGTAAGTTCCGACCTGCACGAATGGCGTAACGATGGCGGCGCTGTCTCCACCCGAGACTCAGTGAAATTGAAATCGCTGTGAAGATGCAGTGTATCCGCGGCTAGACGGAAAGACCCCGTGAACCTTTACTATAGCTTTGCACTGGACTTTGAATTTGCTTGTGTAGGATAGGTGGGAGGCTTTGAAGCGTGGACGCCAGTCTGCGTGGAGCCATCCTTGAAATACCACCCTGGCAACTTTGAGGTTCTAACTCAGGTCCGTTATCCGGATCGAGGACAGTGTATGGTGGGTAGTTTGACTGGGGCGGTCTCCTCCTAAAGAGTAACGGAGGAGTACGAAGGTGCGCTCAGACCGGTCGGAAATCGGTCGTAGAGTATAAAGGCAAAAGCGCGCTTGACTGCGAGACAGACACGTCGAGCAGGTACGAAAGTAGGTCTTAGTGATCCGGTGGTTCTGTATGGAAGGGCCATCGCTCAACGGATAAAAGGTACTCCGGGGATAACAGGCTGATACCGCCCAAGAGTTCATATCGACGGCGGTGTTTGGCACCTCGATGTCGGCTCATCACATCCTGGGGCTGAAGCCGGTCCCAAGGGTATGGCTGTTCGCCATTTAAAGTGGTACGCGAGCTGGGTTTAGAACGTCGTGAGACAGTTCGGTCCCTATCTGCCGTGGACGTTTGAGATTTGAGAGGGGCTGCTCCTAGTACGAGAGGACCGGAGTGGACGAACCTCTGGTGTTCCGGTTGTCACGCCAGTGGCATTGCCGGGTAGCTATGTTCGGAAGAGATAACCGCTGAAAGCATCTAAGCGGGAAACTTGCCTCAAGATGAGATCTCACTGGAGCCTTGAGCTCCCTGAAGGGCCGTCGAAGACTACGACGTTGATAGGTTGGGTGTGTAAGCGCTGTGAGGCGTTGAGCTAACCAATACTAATTGCCCGTGAGGCTTGACCATATAACACCCAAGCAATTTGCGTCGAACGACCAGATTGCGGTGTTGTGAAGACACAGTAAGCCGAAGATTTGTAACTCACGAACATCACATACCCGATTCGCTGGAGTGTCTGAACAAGACCTTCTGGCAACAGAATTTCTTGACGACCATAGAGCATTGGAACCACCTGATCCCATCCCGAACTCAGTAGTGAAACGATGCATCGCCGATGGTAGTGTGGGGTTTCCCCATGTGAGAGTAGGTCATCGTCAAGATTAAATTCCGAAACCCCTATCTGCATCTGCAGGTAGGGGTTTTGTCTTTGTGGGCCGAAAAGCTGCAGGCCCTCGGTCTGTACGCAGACCGTGATAAGGTTCCCCCCAAAATCCGCACAGCCCAAGGGATGCCCCATGCCGCATGCAAGCACGCTTCAACCGGGATTCATGGTCGTTCACGGCAACCACCTGGATGAACTGCGTGGCCTGGTGGTGAGCCTGATGCGGCGTTACCCGCTGGCACCCCTGGAAAACGAGATGGTGCTGGTGCAGAGCAACGGTATCGCCCAGTGGCTCAAGCTGGCCCTGGCCGAAGACCCGCAGGACGATGACCAGGGCGGTTGCGGCATCGCGGCCGCCATCGATGTGCAATTGCCTGGTAGCTTCATGTGGCAGCTGTACCGCCGGGTACTTGGCCGCGAAGAGATTCCTGAAACCTCCCCGCTCGACAAGGCGCCCTTGACCTGGCGCCTGATGCGCCTGCTGCCGGAAGTGATCAACCAGCCGCATTTCGAGCCGTTGCAGCGCTTTCTTACCGATGACAGCGACCTGCGCAAGCGCTACCAGCTGGCCGAGCGCCTTGCCGACCTGTTCGACCAATACCAGGTGTACCGTGCCGATTGGCTGAAGGACTGGGCAGCCGGACGTCACGTGCTGAGCAACGCTCGTGGCGACTCCCGTGCGCTGGCCCCCGCCAACTGCTGGCAGGCAGAGCTGTGGCGTGCCTTGCTGCTGGATGTGGGGGAGGAAGGCATGGCCCAGAGCCGTGCCGGCGTGCACCAGCGTTTCGTCGAGCGCATCAATGCACTGGAACAAGCCCCCAAGGGCCTGCCATCGCGGGTCATCGTGTTCGGCATTTCTTCGTTGCCGGCCCAGGCCCTTGAAGCGCTGGCAGGCCTGGCACGTTTCAGCCAGGTGCTGCTATGCGTGCACAACCCCTGCCGTCACCACTGGGCCGATATCGTCGCCGACAAGGACCTGCTGCGCCATCAGTACAAGCGCCAGCAGCGCAAGCAAGGCATGCCCAGCCTGATCGACGCCGACACCCTGCACCAGCATGCCCATCCGCTGCTTGCGGCCTGGGGCAAGCAGGGCCGGGACTACATCAACCTGCTCGACAGCTACGATGACCCGGGCAGCTATCGCAATGTGTTCAGTGACGGGCGCATCGACCTGTTCACCGAAAACGGGCAGGCCACTCTGCTCAACCAGTTGCAGGACGACATTCTCGAACTGCGCCCATTGGTCGAGACCCGCGCCTTGTGGCCCGCCGTCGACCCGGCCAAGGACCGCTCGGTGCGTTTTCATGTGGCCCACAGCGCGCAGCGCGAGGTCGAGATCCTGCACGACCAGTTGCTCGCCCGCTTCAGCGCCGATCCCGGTCTGCGCCCGCGCGACGTGATCGTGATGCTGCCGGACATCAACACCTATGCGCCCCACATCCGCGCCGTGTTCGGCCAGCTTGGGCGCAACGACCCGCGCTACATTCCCTTCACCCTGACCGACCAGGGCCAGCGCGGCCGCGACCCGCTGCTGATTGCCCTGGAGCACCTGCTCAAGTTGCCGGACAGCCGCTTCCCGGTGAGCGAGATTCTCGATCTGCTGGATGTTCCCGCCCTGCGTGCCCGCTTCGCGATCAAGGAAAGCGACCTGCCCACGCTGCACCGCTGGATCGAAGGGGCCGGCGTGCGCTGGGGCCTCAATGCACAGCAGCGTGCCGGCCTGGGCCTGCCCGATGACCTCGAGCAGAACAGCTGGCGATTCGGCCTGCGCCGCATGCTGCTGGGCTATGCGGTGGGCACGGGCGACAGCTGCGACGATATCGAACCCTATGATGAAATCGGCGGCCTCGATGCTGCCCTGATCGGCCCGCTGGTGGCCCTGCTCGATGCGCTCGAGGTGGCCCATGCCGAGCTCTCGCAGCCGGCACCGGCGGCGCAATGGGGCACGCGCCTGCATGCCCTGCTGCAGGTGTTCTTCCTGGCCGAAACCGAACACGATGACTACCTGCTGGTGCAACTGCAGGGCCTGTGCGAAACCTGGCTGCAAACCTGCGAGTCGGTCGGGCTCGAGGACGCCTTGCCGTTGACGGTGGTGCGCGAAGCCTGGCTCGCCGGCCTGGACCAGGGGCGCTTGTCCCAGCGCTTTCTGGCCGGCTCGGTGAACTTCTGCACCCTGATGCCCATGCGTGCCATCCCCTTCAAGGTGGTGTGCCTGCTGGGCATGAACGATGGTGACTACCCGCGTGCGCAGCCGCCGCTGGACTTCGACCTGATGGGCAGCGACTACCGCCCCGGCGACCGCTCTCGACGCGAGGACGACCGTTACCTGCTGCTCGAAGCCTTGCTGTCGGCGCGTGAGCAACTGTACGTCAGCTGGGTGGGCCGCAGCATTCGCGACAACAGCGAGCGGCCGGCGTCGGTGCTCATCGGCCAGTTGCGCGATCACCTCGCCGCCGGCTGGCGCAGCCCCAAGGCCAAGGCCGACGACCCTGTGGAGGGCGGTCTGCAACTGTTGCACGCCTTGACGCAGGAACACCCCCTGCAACCGTTCAGCGCCCGCTACTTCCACAAGCACAGCAACCTGTTCAGCTATGCCAGCGAATGGCGCGCCCTGCACCTGCCGCCAACGCAGCTGCCGACCGAGGCCGACCAACTGGAGCCTTTCGTGCCCGAAGAGCCCCTGAGCCTGACCTTGCTCCAGGACTTCATGCGCCACCCCGTTCGGCACTTCTTCAGCCAGCGCCTGAAGGTGTTCTTCGAAGCCGCCGAAGCCCCCCTGGCCGACGAAGAGCCCTTCGTGCTCGACGCCCTGCAGCGCTACAGCCTGAGCGAAAGCTTGCTGGGCGCAGCCCTGGCCGACCCCACCAACAGCACCGACGCCCTGCAGGCCCAGGCCCGTCGCCTGCAACGCAGCGGCATGCTGCCGCTGGCCGGCTTCGGTGAATGCCTGCAGGCCGAACTGATCGAGCCATTGCCCGACCTGCTGTTGCGACACGCTCAACTGCTCGGCCAATGGCCAACCCTGATCGACAGTGCGCTGCCGATCAGCTTCGAGTATCGCCAGTTGCGGCTCGAAGGCTGGCTGGGGCGGGTGTACCAGCGTGACGACCAGGCGCTGCTGAGCATCACCACCTTGCCCAACGGCATCAGCAGCGGCAAATCGCTCAAGTGGCACCGACTGGTGGCGACCTGGGTCATGCACCTGGCAGCGTGTGCCGTGGGGCACCGGTTGAGCAGCGCAGTGGTCGCCACCGACGTGACCCTGTTGCTCGACCCGCTGGAGCAACCGCGTGCCGCGGAACTGCTCGGCGATCTGCTGGTGGCCCGGCAGGCCGGCATGAATGCGCCGCTGCCGGTGGCGATCAAGACCGCCTTCACCTGGCTCGGCCAGAGTGACCCTGAAAAAGCCCTGGCGGCCGCAGCCAAGGCCTACGACGGCGACGGCCAGAACACCCGCGGCGAGCGCAGCGAAAGCACCGCACTGGCCCGGCAGTTCAGTGATTTCGCGGCGCTGACCGCGAGTGAAGAATTCGAGGGCTGGTGCGAGGCACTGTACCGGCCGATGTTCGAAGCCGCCTGGCAACGCCTGGGCAGTGAAGAGGCGCATCCATGACTGTCCACGCACACCAGCCGCCGCTGGCACTGACCTTCCCGCTGCACGGCAGCCAACTGATCGAAGCCAGTGCCGGCACCGGCAAGACCTTTACCATCTCGGCCTTGTACCTGCGCCTGGTGCTCGGCCATGGCGGCGAGCAGGGCTTCGGGCGCGAGCTGCTGCCGCCACAGATCCTGGTGGTGACCTTCACCGATGCGGCCACCAAAGAGCTGCGCGAGCGCATTCGCACCCGCCTGGCCGAAGCGGCGCGGTTCTTCCGTGGCGAACTGCCCGAAGCCGACCCCTTGCTGGTGCAACTGCGCGAGCACTACGCCCCGGACACCTGGCCCGCCTGCGCCAACCGCCTGGACGTTGCCGCGCAGTGGATGGACGAAGCCGCCGTCTCGACCATCCACAGCTGGTGCCAGCGGATGCTGCGCGAGCACGCGTTCGACAGCGGCAGCCTGTTCACCCAGACCCTGGAGACCGACCACAGCGAGCTGCTCGGCCAGGTCATGCGCGACTACTGGCGGCGCTTCTGCTACCCCATGCACGGCGAGGCCCTGGCCTGGGTGCGCAGCCACTGGAGCAGCCCCGAGGCATTGCTGCCCAGGGTGCGCGCGCTGTTCGGCCGCACGCGGAGCGAGGAAGACAGCGCCGACCCACAGGCGCTGATCGAAGCGGTGGTGCAACAACGTGCCGAACGGCTGCGCCAGCTCAAGGCGCCCTGGGCACAGTGGGCCCAGGAACTGCTGCAACTGTGCCATGCCGCACATGCCGCCAAGCAAGTGGACGGGCGCAAGATGCAGCCGCGCTATTTCGAACCCTGGTGCGAGAAGATCGCGGCCTGGGCCCAGGACGAGCAGGCGGTGGAGCTGGATATTGGCACCGGGTTCACCCGCTTCACCCCGCAAGGCATGGCCGAAGCCTGGAAGGGCGAGCCGCCCAGCCACCCGGCGCTGGATGCCATGCCCGGCCTGCGCCTGGAGCTGCAGGCGTTACCGACCCCGGACGCCCGCCTGCTCGAACACGCCGCCAACTGGGTGTCGAAACGCTTCGAGCAGGAAAAGCGCCGCCGCGCCGAAATGGGCTTCGACGACATGCTGCTGCGTCTCGACTCGGCCTTGGGCGGGACGGCCGGCGAGCGCCTGGCCGGGCTGATCCGCGAACAGTTCCCGGTGGCCCTGATCGATGAATTCCAGGACACCGACCCGGTGCAGTACCGCATCTTCCAGCGTATCTATCGCATCGAGGAGGACGTGCGCGAAACCGGGCTGTTCATGATCGGCGACCCCAAGCAGGCCATCTATGCCTTCCGCGGCGCCGACATCTTCACCTACCTGGGCGCCCGACGCGCCACCCACGGACGGCTGCACAGCCTGGATACCAACTACCGCTCAAGCCAGCCGATGGTCGATGCGGTCAACCATGTATTCATGCGCGCCGAACAGCGCGAGGCCGGTCGCGGGGGGTTCCTGTTCCGCGACGGCGCCGAGAACCCCGTCCCCTTCGTGGCGGTCAGGGCGCAGGGGCGCAAGGAGCACCTGCAGGTCGACGGGCAGCCCCTGGCAGCGCTCAACCTGTGGCACCTGGCAAGCGACGAGCCGCTGTCCGGCGCGGTCTATCGCCAACAGGTAGCCGCCAGCTGCGCCACCCAGATCGTCAGCCTGCTCAACGGCGGCCAACTGGGCACCAGCGGCTTTGTCCAGCCAGGCCAGGCGTTGCGTGGCTGTTTGCCATCGGACATTGCGATCCTGGTTCGCGACGGTCGCGAGGCCCAGCTGATCCGCGCCGAACTGGCCGCCCGCGACGTACGCAGCGTCTACCTGTCGGACAAGGACTCGGTGTTCGCCGCCCAGGAGGCACACGACCTGCTGGCGTGGCTCAAGGCCTGCGCCGAACCCGACAGCGAGCGCCTGCTCAAGGCGGCGCTGGCCAGCGTCACCCTCGACCTGCCGCTGACCCGGCTGGCCCAGCTCAACCAGGACGAGCGGGTGTGGGAACACTGGGTCATGAAGTTCCGCGACTATCGCCACCTCTGGCGCACCCAGGGCGTGCTGCCGATGCTGCGTCACCTGCTGCACGACTTCGACCTGCCCCAGGTACTGATGCGCCGCAGCGATGGCGAACGGGTGCTGACCAACCTGCTGCACCTGGCCGAGCTGCTGCAGCAGGCGGCCACCGAGCTGGACGGCGAGCAGGCGCTGATCCGCCACCTGAGCGAACACCTGGCCAGCTCCGGCCAGGCCGGTGAAGAACAGATCCTGCGCCTGGAAAGCGACGAGCAACTGGTCAAGGTGGTGACCATCCACAAATCCAAGGGGCTGGAATACCCGCTGGTGTTCCTGCCCTTCATCAGCACCGCCAAGCCGGTGGACGGAAAGCGCCTGCCCCTGGGCTGGCACGACGCTCAGGGCAATGCCCAGCTGACCCTGACCCCTGATGCCGAGCAGATCGCCCTGGCCGATGACGAGCGCCTGGCCGAAGACCTGCGTCTGCTCTACGTGGCCCTGACCCGTGCCCAGCACGCGTGCTGGCTGGGGGTGGCGGACCTCAAGCGCGGCACCGGCAAGGAGTCGCTGCTGCACCGCTGCGCGCTCGGCTACCTGCTGGGCGGCGGCGCTGTACTGCCGGCTTCCACCGCCCTTGAGGGCTGGCTGCAGGCATTGCAGGAAGGTTGCGCGACCATCCACAGCCAGGTATTGCCGATTGCCGACACCCAGCGCTACCAGGCCCCGCGCAACACCGCCGAGCTGCTTCCGGCCCGCCAGCCGCGCCGCCGCGCCGCAGAGAACTGGTGGATCGCCTCCTACAGTGCACTGCGCATCGGCGAGGAGCTGCTCACCGCCGACAGCTCCCAGGCCCAGCAACTGCTCGATGATGAACCGGCCGATCCGCAGGCCCTGCGCGAAGTCGTGGCGACGGGCGGCGACATCCACCGCTTCCCGCGTGGCCCCAACCCCGGCACCTTCCTCCACGGGCTGCTCGAATGGGCCGGTCACGAAGGCTTCGGCCAGGTGGTCGCGGCGCCCGAGCAACTGCACAAGACCGTGGCCCAGCGCTGCAACCGGCGCGACTGGACCGGCTGGATCAACACCCTCGGCAACTGGCTCGAACACCTGCTGAACGCACCGCTGCACCTGGCACCGGACAGTGCGCCGGTTGCCCTGGGCCAGTTGAGCCAGTACCAGATCGAGATGGAGTTCTGGTTCGCCAGCCATCAGGTCGACGTGCTGGCCCTCGACCGCCTGGTATGCACCCACACCCATGACGGCGCGGCCCGACCGGCCGCGCAGTCGGCGCTGCTCAATGGCATGTTCAAGGGCTTCATCGACCTGGCATTCGAGCACGACGGGCGCTACTACGTGGCCGACTACAAGTCCAACTGGCTGGGCACCGACGACCAGGCCTACAGCGAGCTGGCGATGGAGGGCGCGATCCTCGAGCATCGCTACGACCTGCAGTACGTGCTGTACCTGCTGGCCCTGCACCGTCAGCTGCGTGCCCGCCTGCCCGACTACGACTACGACCGGCATGTGGGCGGCGCGGTGTTCCTGTTCCTGCGTGGGGTGCACGCGGCCAGCCAGGGCTTGTACTTCATCAAGCCGCCGCGCGTGCTGATCGAGCGGCTCGATGCCCTGTTCAGCGGCGCAAGCGCACCGCAGCAACCTGATCTGTTTTCCGGAGACAGCGCATGAGCCGCACGTTCGACGACCTGTTGCCCACCCCTCTGGATGCCGGGCATCTGGCGGCCCTGGCGCCGTTGACGGTGGGCGCCGACCTGCTGGCGCTGCTCGATCGATGGGTCGAGCGCGGCTGGCTGCGAGCACTGGACCGCGCCTTCGTGGCTTTCCTCGGCGAACGCGACCCGCAGGCCGACCCGCTGGTGCTGTTGGCCGCCGCACTGGCCAGCCACCAGTTGGGGCACGGGCACGTGTGCCTGGACCTGGCCGAAACCCTGGCCGAGCCTGACTTTGCCTTGTCGTTGCCACCCGAGGGCGATGCCCTGGCCGGCCCCCTGCTGCTGCCTTCGCAACTGCTGGAGCGCCTCGATCTGGCCACCTGGTGCCAGCGCCTGCAAGGCAGCGCGCTGGTTGCCCTGGGCAGCAGCGAAGCGCAGGCTTCGCGCCCCCTGGTGTTGAGTGGGCAGCGCCTGTACCTGCGCCGCTACTGGGCCTATGAACGGCGCATCGACAGTGCCCTGCGCGAACGCCTGGAACAGGCCGAACCCACGCCCGCCGATTTGCGCGCCCGCCTGGATGCGCTGTTCGAAGGCTCGGCGCTGGCCGGTCAGGTCGACTGGCAGAAGCTCGCCTGCGCGCTGGCCACCCGCAGTGCCTTCAGCATCATCACCGGCGGCCCCGGCACCGGCAAGACCACCACCGTGGTGCGCCTGCTGGCCCTGTTGCAGGCCCCGGCCGTGGAGGTCGGGCGCCCGTTGCGTATCCGCCTGGCCGCACCGACCGGCAAGGCAGCGGCGCGTCTTACCGAATCCATCGGCCAGCAGGTGGAGCGGCTGGCCGTCAGTGACGCCGTGCGCAGCAACATCCCCAGCGATGTCTCTACCGTGCACCGCCTGCTGGGCAGCCGCCCGGGCTCGCGACATTTTCGTCACCACGCCGGCAACCCGTTGCCACTGGACGTGCTGGTGGTCGACGAGGCCTCGATGATCGACCTGGAAATGATGGCCAACCTGCTGGCGGCGATGCCGGGGCATGCGCGCCTGATTCTGCTCGGGGACAAGGACCAGCTGGCGTCGGTCGAGGCCGGCGCAGTGCTGGGCGACCTGTGCCGCGATGCCGAGGCCGGGCGCTACAGCGCTGCCACCCGCAGCTGGCTGGAGCAGGTCAGTGGCGAGTCGCTGGCCGGCAGCGGCCTGGTCGAGGGCGATGCCCAGCGCGACCCCTTGCCCCAGCAAGTGGTGATGTTGCGCCATTCGCGCCGCTTTGGTGAGGGCAGCGGTATCGGCCAGCTGGCGCGCCAGGTCAACGGCCAGCAGCCGGAGCAGGCCCGTGCGCTGCTCGAGCAAGGTCTTGCCGACGTGCACAGCCTGCGCCTGAGCGGCGAGCACGACCGCAAGCTCGACACCCTGCTGCTGCAGGGGCTGGGCCGCGGTGGCGACAGCCCGCAGGGCTATCGTGAGTACCTGCACCTGATTCGCCAGACCCGCCCGGCGCCGGATACCGCCGCTGACGATCCACGTTGGGAGGCGTGGGCACTGAAGGTGCTGCGCGCCTTCGAGCGCTTCCAGCTGCTGTGCGCGGTGCGCAAGGGCCCCTGGGGTGTCGAGGGCCTGAACCAGCGGGTCGGCAAGGTGCTGACAGCGGCCGGTCTGATCGATGGCGAACAGCTCTGGTACGAAGGTCGCCCGGTGCTGATGACGCGCAACGACTATGGTCTGGGCCTGATGAACGGCGATATCGGCATTGCCTTGCGCCTGCCGGACGCCCAGGCCTCCACACCGTTGCTGCGGGTGGCGTTTCCTCGGAACGATGGCCAGGGCGGCGTCAGATTCGTCCTGCCCAGCCGGTTAAGTCAGGTTGAAACCGTGTACGCCATGACGGTGCACAAGTCCCAGGGCTCGGAGTTCTCCCACACGGTTCTGGTGCTTCCCGACGCCTTGAACCCGGTGTTGACCAAGGAACTGATCTACACCGGCATCACCCGCGCCAAGGACTGCTTCAGCCTGATAGAGCCGCGCCAGGGCATTTTCGAGGAGGCGGTGCGGCGCAAGGTCAAGCGTATTTCCGGGCTGATGCTGGAACAGGTGTAAGGCGCCGGCGCAGGCGACGATTCGGCTGATCCGCCCTTGGAGGCGACCTCGCGGGAAAAGCAGGCGTTATGCTATCTTGCCCCCACGCAAGGCATGGTCTTAAGAGATTTCCTATATGAAGGTCGCCGCCCTTACACCGGGACGTGTAAAACGCTGGAGGCTCATGCTGCTGGCGGCGTTGGTGCTGGTACTTCCGCTGCACGGCATGGCCCAGGGCGCCGCAGCCGCCACACTGGCCGAGCAGCGGGCCAAGGCAGTGACCCAGGTGGTACTGGGTATCCTCAGTTACGCGCGCTGGCCGGTGGAACCCGAACAGCTGCGCCTGTGCCTGATCGGCCCTACCGAATATGCCGACGACCTGGTCAAGGGGACCACCCAGGCCACCGGCCGGCCGCTGACCGTACGTCGTCTGCTGGCGGGGGATCCGCGTATCCTCACCCAGTGCGATGCGGTGTACATCGGCAAGCTCAGTGGCGAGGCGCGCAGCCAGCTCATCAGCGCGATCAACGGCAAGCCGGTGCTGAGCATCAGCGAAGCGGATGACCCCTGTACGGTCGGCAGCCTGTTCTGCCTGCGGGTCAAGGACACCCAGGTGGCCTTTGACGTGAACCTCGACTCGGTGGCGCGCAGCGGCGTGCGCATCCATCCCAGCGTGCTGCAATTGTCGCGGCGCCGAGCGCTGCAGCCATGATCGGCTGGCTCAAGACACGCGAACGGACCACGTTGCGCGCGGTGCTCAGCCGCGGGCACCTGGGCGTGGCGTTGCTGGCCATCGGGCTGGCCGGCATCTCGCTGACCGTGCTGGGGGTGCTGGCATTGCGCGTCTATGCCAACCACAACCTTCACCTGATTGCCCGTTCGATCAACTACACCGTCGAGGCCGCGGTGGTGTTCAACGACAGCAGCGCCGCCAACGAAGCCCTGGCGCTGATTGCTGCGGCCGAGGAAGTGGCCAACGTCAAGGTCTTCGACGATGCGGACCAGTTGCTGGCCAGTTGGGAGCGCAGTGAAGGCGGCATGCTCGACCAGCTGGAGCTCAAGATCGCCCGGACCCTGCTCGAAGAGCCGATCCGGCTGCCGGTGGTGCACCAGGGCCAGCAGGTGGGGCGCATCGAGCTGGTTGGCCAGGGCGGCAGCCTGATGCGCTTTCTGCTCAGTGGTCTGGCGGGCATTCTGCTGTGCACGGCGCTCAGCGCGGTAAGTGCCCTGTACCTGTCGCGCCGGCTGTTCGCCGATATCGTGGGGCCCCTGCGCGGGCTGGCCAGCGTGGCCCATGCGGCGCGGCGCGAACGCAGCTTCGACCGGCGCGTGCCCTCCACCCAGATCGCCGAACTCAACGAGCTGGGCAACGACTTCAATGCCCTGCTCGACGAAATGGAAGCCTGGCAAAACCACCTGCAGAGCGAGAACGAGACCCTGGCCCACCAGGCCAGCCACGACAGCCTGACCGGCCTGCCCAACCGGGCGTTCTTCGAGGGCCGCCTGAGCCGCAGCCTGCGCAACGCGATCAAGCATGGCGACGGGCTGGCGCTGCTGTTTCTGGACAGCGACCGCTTCAAGGAAATCAACGACAGCTACGGCCATGCCGCAGGCGACGAGGTGCTGGTCGCCGTGGCCAGCCGGGTGCGTGCGCAGCTGCGCGAGCACGACCTGGTGGCGCGTCTGGGGGGGGACGAATTTGCGGTGCTGCTTACCCCTCTGCATCGCTTCGAGGATGCCCAGCGTATCGCCGACAAGATAGCCGCCAGCATGAGCCTGCCTATCCGCCTGCCGGACGGCCAGTGCGTCGTTACCTCGTTGAGCGTAGGCATCGCAGTGTTTCCCGATGACGGCCGTACCCCGGCCGAGTTGCTCAATGCCGCCGATGCGGCGATGTACCAGGCCAAGCGTCACACCCGTGACGGGCCCCAGTCGGCAGAGGCGGAGTTCTCTGCGTCCAGCGCAAAAACAGGAGCTGAACCGTGATTCACCTGACTCGATACCTTCGCTTGCACCTGGCCTGTCTGGCCCTGGCCCTTTTCGCCCTCGGCGGCTGCCAGACCCCGCCGCCCAAGGGCCTGACCCCCGAGCAGATAGCCGTGCTCAAACAGGAGGGGTTCACCCCCACCGACGAGGGCTGGACCTTCGGCCTGTCCGGCAAGGTGCTGTTCGGCAGCGACCTGGATGCACTCAACACCCAGAGCCGCGAGATCGTCGAGCGTATCGGCAAGGCGCTGCTGTCGGTGCACATCGAGCGGGTGCGGGTGGATGGCCATACCGATTCGTCCGGCAAGGCCAGCTACAACGAACAGCTGTCGGCGCGCAGGGCGGCCAGTGTGGCCAGGGTGCTGGTGGGCGTGGGCATGCGCCCCGAGAACGTCGAGACCCGCGGCCTTGGCAGCCGCGAGCCGGTGGCCAGCAACGACACCGCCGCCGGCCGCACCGAAAACCGCCGCGTGGCGATCGTGGTCGCCTCCGACTAGTCGGCAAAACTCATCGTGTGCGACTCGCCCATCAGCAGGGGCGCGTTGCGCTCGGTCACGTCGCGGATGTAGTCCCACAGCAGCGTGATGCGCTTGAGCTTGCGCAGGTCTTCCCGGCAGTACATCCAGAACTGCCGGGTAATCTCCACTTCCCCCGGCAGCACCGGCACCAGCCGCGGGTCCTGTGCGGCCAGAAAACACGGCAGGATGGCCAGCCCGCGACCCTGCTGGGCCGCCACGTACTGGGCGATCACGCTGGTGCTGCGCAGGTGTGCGGTGGCGGTGGGCAGCAGGTTGGCCAGGTACAGCAGCTCGGAGCTGAATGCCAGGTCGTCCACGTAGCTGATGAACGGGTGCCGGGCCAGGTCGCTGCTGCGCAGGATCGGCTCGTGGTTGTCCAGGTAGTCGCGGGTGGCGTACAGGCGCAGGCGGTAGTCGCACAGCTTGCAGCACACATAGGGCCCGTGTTCCGGGCGCTCCAGCGCGATCACGATGTCGGCCTCGCGTTTGGACAGGCTGATGAAGTGCGGCAGCGGCAGGATATCCACCGAGATCGCCGGGTAGGCATCGACGAAGTGGCTCAACTGCGGGGTGATGAAGAAGCTGCCGAAGCCTTCGGTGCAGCCCATGCGCACATGCCCCGACAGCGCCACGCCCGAGCCGGACACCTGCTCGCAGGCCATGTGCAGGGTGCTCTCGATGGCCTCGGCATAGCTGAGCAGGCGCTGCCCCTCGGCGGTGAGCACGAAGCCGCTGGTGCGCGACTTTTCGAACAGCAACGTGCCCAGCGCCACCTCCAGCGAACTGATGCGCCGCGACACCGTGGTGTAGTCCACGCCCAGGCGCTTGGCGGCGCTGCTGGCCTTGCGCGTGCGCGCCACTTCGAGGAAGAACTTGAGGTCGTCCCAGTTCAGCGACCCCAGGGATGTGATGTTTTTTTGCATGTTGGTCCGGCTTTTATGTGCGTTCTTATTAGAAGTTTGCACATCTATACTCCAATTCAGCCCAGGACCCAAGCACCGTCGCGGCTGCCGCGTCGGCGTTTCTCTCCCTAACAATAAATCCAGGAGAACCCCTCATGAACGCATCCCTCACGCCCGGCCAGACCAAGGTCGACAGCGTCAAGCTGCTGATCGACGGCCAGTGGGTCGAGTCGAAAACCACCGAATGGCGCGACGTGGTCAACCCGGCCACCCAGCAGGTGCTGGCCCGCGTACCCTTTGCCACCGCCGAAGAAGTCGATGCCGCCATCGCTGCCGGCCAGCGTGCGTTCAAGACCTGGCGCGACACCCCGATCGGCGCGCGCATGCGCATCATGCTCAAGCTGCAGGCGCTGATCCGCGAACACTCCAAGCGCATCGCCGTGACCCTGAGCGCCGAGCAGGGCAAGACCATCGCCGACGCCGAAGGCGACATCTTCCGCGGCCTTGAAGTGGTCGAGCATGCGTGCTCCATCGGCACCCTGCAGATGGGCGAGTTCGCCGAGAACGTGGCCGGCGGCGTCGATACCTACACCCTGCGCCAGCCCATCGGCGTGTGCGCCGGCATCACCCCGTTCAACTTCCCGGCAATGATTCCGCTGTGGATGTTCCCGATGGCCATCGTGTGCGGCAACACCTTCGTGCTCAAGCCGTCCGAGCAGGACCCGCTGTCGACCATGATGCTGGTGGAGCTGGCGCTGGAAGCCGGTGTGCCGGCCGGCGTGCTCAACGTAGTGCACGGCGGCAAGCAGGTGGTGGATGCGCTGTGCACCCATACCGACATCAAGGCGATCTCGTTCGTCGGCTCCACCGAGGTCGGTACCCACGTGTACAACCTGGCCGGCCAGCACGGCAAGCGCGTGCAGTCGATGATGGGCGCCAAGAACCACGCCGTGGTGCTGCCCGACGCCAACCGCACGCAAACCCTCAATGCCCTGGTAGGTGCCGGTTTCGGCGCTGCCGGCCAACGCTGCATGGCCACCTCGGTGGCGGTGCTGGTGGGCAAGGCCCGCGAATGGCTGCCGGAGCTCAAGGCCCTGGCCGCCAAGCTCAAGGTCAACGCCGGCAGCGAGCCTGGCACCGATGTGGGCCCGCTGATCTCCAAGCGCGCCAAGGAGCGTGTGCTGGGCCTGATCGAAAGCGGCATCAAGGAAGGCGCCACCCTCGAACTCGATGGCCGCGACGTGCAGGTGCCCGGCTACGAGCAGGGCAACTTCGTCGGCCCCACGCTGTTCTCCGGCGTGACCACCGACATGCAGATCTACACCCAGGAAATCTTCGGCCCGGTGCTTGTGGTGCTGGAGGTCGACACCCTCGACGAGGCCATCGCGCTGGTCAACCGCAACCCGTTCGGCAACGGCACCGGCCTGTTCACCCAGAGCGGCGCCGCGGCGCGCAAGTTCCAGAGCGAGATCGACGTGGGCCAGGTGGGCATCAACATTCCGATCCCGGTGCCGGTACCGTTCTTCAGTTTCACCGGTTCGCGCGGCTCCAAGCTGGGTGACCTGGGCCCCTACGGCAAGCAAGTGGTGCAGTTCTACACCCAGACCAAGACCGTCACCGCGCGCTGGTTCGACGACGACAGCGTCAACGATGGCGTGAACACCACCATCAGCCTGCGTTAAGGAGTCGACCATGCGTATTGCATTCATCGGGCTGGGCAACATGGGCGCGCCGATGGCGCGCAACCTGATCAAGGCCGGCCATCAGCTCAGTCTGTTCGACCTGAACAAGGACGTACTGGCAGAGCTGGCCGAACTCGGCGGGCAGATCAGTGCCTCGCCCAAGGACGCGGCCAGCGCCAGCAAGCTGGTCATCACCATGCTGCCGGCCGCTGCCCATGTGCGCAGCGTGTACCTCAACGAAGACGGCGTGCTGGCCGGCGTACGCGCCGGTACCCCGGTAGTGGACTGCAGCACCATCGACCCGCAGACCGTGCGTGCGGTGCATGCAGCGGCGGCCAGGCAGGGTGTGGACCTGGCCGATGCACCGGTGTCGGGCGGCACCGGCGGCGCGGCGGCGGGTACCCTGACCTTCATGGTCGGCGCCAGTGAGGCGCTGTTCGCCACCCTGCAGCCGGTGCTGGCGCAGATGGGGCGCAACATCGTGCACTGCGGCGAGGTGGGTACCGGGCAGATCGCCAAGATCTGCAACAACCTGCTGCTGGGCATCTCGATGATCGGCGTGTCCGAGGCCATGGCCCTGGGCAATGCCCTGGGCATCGACACCAAGGTGCTGGCCGGCATCATCAACAGCTCCACCGGGCGTTGCTGGAGTTCGGACACCTACAACCCGTGGCCGGGCATCGTCGAGACGGCGCCGGCATCACGCGGGTACACCGGTGGCTTTGGTGCGGAGCTGATGCTCAAGGACCTGGGGCTGGCCACCGAGGCGGCGCGTCAGGCGCACCAGCCGGTGATTCTGGGCGCGGTGGCGCAGCAGCTGTACCAGGCGATGAGCCTGCGCGGGGAGGGTGGCAAGGACTTCTCGGCGATCATCGAGGGCTACCGCAAGCCCGAGTAGAAAGCATCGCGGGTCAAGCCCGCTCCCACAGGGACTGTGCTGTACCTGTGGGGGCGGGCTTGACCCGCGATCGAGTGCGCAGCACTCGCCTGGCCCTCAAGCCCACCAGTACCGTACAAAGTGAAAGAACACCGGCGCCGCGAAACATACCGAATCCATGCGGTCCAGCATGCCGCCGTGCCCCTCGATCATGTGCCCCCAGTCCTTCACCCCGCGGTCACGCTTGATCGCCGACATCACCAGCCCGCCAAAGAAGCCCATGACGTTCACGGTCAGCGCCATCAGCGCCGCCTGCCAGAAGGTGAACGGGGTGATCCAGAACAGCGTCGCGCCGATCAGCGTGGCCAGCGCCACACCGCCCAGCAACCCCTCCAGCGTCTTGGACGGCGACAGCCGCGGCGCTACCTTGCGCTTGCCGAACAGCTTGCCGCACACGTACTGCAGTACATCGGAAATCTGCACCACCAGAATCAGCCAGGCGATCAACAGCAGGTTGCGCCCCTCGAACCCGGGGATATCCAGCGTCATCAGGGCCGGTACCGACGACAGGCAGTACACCGCGATCATCAGCCCCCACTGCACCTTCGAGGCCCGCTCCAGAAAGCGCGTGGTATCGCCGCCGAAACTGGCCAGGATCGGCAGCAGCAAGAACAGGTACACCGGGATGAAGATGCTGAACAACCCGTACCAGTCCATCGCGATCAGCAGGTACTGCACCGGCAGCGCCACATAGAACGCCGCCACCAGTGCCGGGTAGTCGCCACGCCGGGTGGGCGTGAGGGTGAGGAACTCGCGCAGCGCATAGAACGACACGCAATAGAACAGCAGGATGACCCCCAGCTTGCCGAACACGAAGGCCAGGCCGATCACCAGCACCATCACCCACCAGGCATTGATGCGCGCATTGAGGTTGTCGATGACCGCGTGCGGGGCCGGGCCCGCGCGCCATTTGAGCAGGCGCCCGATCAGGCTGGCGAGCAGCAGCAGGCCACCGATACCGGCAAACAGCAGAAGTGTGTTGTGGTCCATCTCAGGATTCCTTGGGGGCCAGGGCCAGCAGGGCAAGGCGTGCCCGTTCCAGAAACGCGTGCTTGCTGTCATCGGGCAAGCGTTGCAGCGGCTCGCCGAAGCTCAGGGTGCACAGCAGCGGCAGGGGCAGGGCACGGCCCTTGGGCATCACCCGGTTGAGGTTGGCGATCCACACCGGGATCACCTCCACCTCGGGGTGGGCACTGGCCAGATGGAACAGCCCGCTCTTGAACGCCAGCAAGGGCTCGTCGCCCAGGTTGCGCGTGCCCTCGGGGAAGAAGATCAGTGAGTCGCCCTGCTCCAGCGCCGCATGGATCGGCTGCAAGGGGTCGCTCTGGGCCTCGCTGTGCTGGCGGTCGATCAGTACGCCGTTGAACACCCGGTTGATCAGAAATTGGCGAATGCCCGGTTTTTGCCAGTAATCGGCCCCGGCCACCGGGCGGGTGTGCCGGCGCAGTTCCTGGGGCAGCGAGGCCCAGATCAGCACGAAGTCCCCGTGGCTGCTGTGGTTGGCGTAGTACAGGCGTTGCACCGGCTGCGGTGTACAGCCCAGCCACAGGGCGCGGGCGCCCGTGATCAGGCGGGCCACCGAGGTGATGCCGAAGGCGGTGAGGGCGGCTAGCATGACGAGGTCCTTATCCGACGAGAGAAAGCCAGGGCAGGCACAGTATGCCGGCAATCGCCAGCAGTACCTGCACGCCAAGGCACAGCAGTTGCTGGCGCATCAGGCGCAGTGCGGCCCGGCTGCGCGCCTGCCAGTCGCGGTCGTCGACCGGGGCGGGCTTGAGCCCCAGGTCGAACAGCGCCTGGTCCAGCACGCGGGTAGTTGGCGACAAGGTTGCGGCCTGGGTGGCCAGGTGCGCGAACAGCTCAGCGTCCAGCGCAACACGCATGCCCCAGTATTTTTGCAGCAGGCCGGCTGCCAGCAGCATTACGCACAACAGGGCGCCAATCACAGGGGCCGGCGCGCCGGCAAGTGGCGCCAGGCCATAGGCCAGCGCCAGCAGGCTGATGCCGTCCGACAGGCGTTCCACCTGGCGCCCGCGCCGCAACAGGCTGGCCACCAGCGCCAGGTGGGTCTGGCTACTCACAGGCCGCCCCCCGCCGGCAGGCTGTCGATCACCTGGCGGTGCGCCGGGTGCAGCACGACCCCGGGGCGGGCCTGGGCGATCAGTTGCTGGGCCTGCTGCGCGTTCTGGCAGCGCCCGCCGAGTACCAGCCAGGCGGCCACGGCGCAGGCACTGCGCGAGTAACCCAGGGCGCAGCACACCAGTAGCGGGCCCTGCTGGCGCAGTCGCTCGATGGCCTGGGCCGCCTCGCGGCAACGTTCGGCACTGGGCACCACCAGGTCCAGGCAGGGCAGGCTGCAATAGGCCTGGCCCGGCGTGTGTGCCGCCGGCAGTTCTGCACACAGGTCGACCACCGCAGCAAACGATGCCGCCTGACCTCGTGCAGGCACCCGCCCCAGGTACACCCCCTCGCACACCTCGTCGGCCTGTGGATGGCGGCGCGTCCACCAACGCGAATTGAGCCAGGCGCCGATCAGGTACGGCGCCAGCAGCCAGCGCGCGGCATACGACAACTGGCCGCTCGGGTCTTTCTGAAACCCCTCGGCGCCCAACACGGCATAGTTGAGCGCCACCATCAGCAGTGCGAGGGCGGGCCACAACAGCAACAGGGCGATACCGCCGGCATACAGCGCCAGCCCACCCAGCACGGCGCTGCCCAGCGCGTAGTACGCGGCCAGGCGCCAGCGCCGGCGGTCACGGGTCGGCTGCAGGCTGCCCAGTACCGGCCGGCCCTCCACGGGCCACAGCCACACACACAGCGCGCCTGCCACTGCGCCACTGGGCACGTCGATGAAGTGGTGCTGCCAGGTGGTCAGCACCGACAAACCGATCAACCCCATCCAGCCATGCAGCAGCCAGCGCATCAGCCGCCCACGGGTGTGCCGGGCGAACATCGCCCAGATGATCACCAGCAGCGCGATGTGCAGCGAAGGGGCCTGGTTGAACGGCTTGTCGAAGCCCATCAGCACATCGAACAGCCAGCCGAACACGCCCTGCAGTTCAGGGCGCTCGAAGGTGAAGCGCAGCGGCCACAGCAGAAAGCCGGCGATGCAGATCAACTGTGCGCTCAGCAGGCGCAAGGCATGCCGGTCCATCTCCAGGCGGCTGAGCGGCAGCAGGAAGGACAACCCGTACAGCAGGTCGATGGACCAGTACGGCAGGATGGTCCACGGCCACAGCGGGATGCTGCTTTCCCAGGCGAACACCAGGCTGCCGACGTCGCTGCGCCCGGCGGTGAAGGTGTTGCTTAGGCCATAGCTCAAGAAGAACAGCGGCCCGAGCAACAGCAGCCAGAGCACGCCGCGCCGGATCAGGCCCGGCTCGCGCACTGTGCTCATTCAGCAACTCGCTGGGCCAGGCTGACGCTGAAGATGCCCCACTCGTCGATGCGCTGGCACACCTTGCGAAAGCCTGCCGCTTCCACCAGCTGGTCCATCTCCACCTGGCTGCGCCGACGCATCACCCAGGCCTGACCGGCGCGGTGGCTGGTCAGGGCGCGGGCGATCATCTCCAGCTGCGGGTGCCACGGCTGGCCGGTGTATACCAGGTAGCCGCCCGGCGCCACGGCCTGGGCCAGGCCGCCCAGCGAGTCGCCGACCATCTGGTTGCTGGCGAACAGTTCATACAGCCCCGATACCACCGCCAGACTCGGACGCGGTTCAAGGGTGGCCAGGCTCTGCGCATCGAAGGCATCGCCCTGCACGAAGCGGGCGATGTCGGCCAGGCCTTTGTGTTCGATCAGCGCCGTGCCTTCGCGCACGTTGAGCTCGCTGTAGTCGCGCAGCAGGATCGAATCCGGGCGCTGCTCCAGGCCCTGCAGGGCTTCGAGAATGTAGCGGCCATGGCCGGCGGCGATGTCGACGATATGCACCGGTGCGCCTTGTTCGCGCAGGCGCTCGATGGCCAGGCGCAACAGCTCTTCCACATGCAGCTTGCGCTGGCGGATGCCCTTCCAGCCGATGGCGTCGAGGTAGTTGCGGTCGATCATGCGGCCCAGCTTGCCCTTGCCGGTGGCCTGGTTGCGGTAGACGTAGTCCAGCGTGCTGCCCGAATCGAAACCGGTGTCGAAGCCCAGTTTGACCCCGCTCGACAGGCCCTTGCCCAGGCGCAGGCCGGCGCGGGTTGCGCGCCAGTACAGGTCGGCCGGCGAGTTGTGCGGCAGCGGCGCGGCCAGGCTTTCGGCCTCGGCGCAGCTGGCGCCGAGCTGGTCGGCATCGAGCAGCGACGGGCGCTGGGGCGCCACGCTGAAGCAGTGCTCCACGAAGCGCCGGATACGCGCCAGCGCATGCCCGCGATCACGCTCGCCGAGGGTGTCGTGGAAGAAGCCGGGCAGCACGTGCTTTTCCTTGTGCACGCTGCCCAGGCGCTCGAAGAACTGCTCCTGCGGCTGGCGCTTGACCACGAAGTCGGCGCCGGAAATCAGCAATTGGGTCGGCACCTGGATCGCCTGGGCATCGGCCACCACGCGATCGGCAGCTTCGTACAGCCCAAGCAGCATGTTCACCGAAATCGGCCGGCTGATCAGTGGGTCGTTTTCATACGAGGCGATGCGCTCGGGGTCGTGGCTGAGCAGGCGCGGCTTGACGTAGCTGTTGACGAAGAAGTTGCCGCGCCAGGCGCGCATCAGCTTGAGCCCCGGGCGGGCGAACGGCACGTACAGCTTGACCTTGAAGGCCGGCGAGGCGAGCACCAGGCAGCGCACCTTCGGCGCATAGTCATGCGCCCAGGTTGCGATCAGCACGGCGCCGACGCTTTGCGCCAGCACCGCCATGTCCTGTTCGTCGATGGCATGCTCGCGGGCGATGTGCTCGATGAAGGTCTGCACATCGCGCACGCTGCACGCGAAGCTCGGGCTGTCGCCACGGGCCCCGGGCGACTCGCCATGGCCACGGGCGTCCCAGGCGAAGAAGTCATGGCCGGGCAGGTCGAGTTCATCCACCAGGTGGGCCATGCGCCCGCCGTGTTCGTGGCCACGGTGGAACAGCACCACGGCGCGGCGCGGCTGGCCGGGCTGGCGGTTGGCCGGCCAGTGGCGGTAATGCAGCTCTACGCCGTCATGGGTGGTGAAATGCAGGGATTGCGCGGTGCGCATGGCAAATATCCTTATCTGGCTCGGAGGGCTTCAGCGGGGTTGCGCCAGGCCTCGGCTCACCCGGTTGTAGAGGGTATGAAGCGACAGCAGCAGCACCACCAGCAACACGCCGTTGAGCCACGCTGCGCTCAGCAGGCCGGTGGCCACGCCGGCACCGAGCACACCGAACACGAAGGCACGGTCGCTCTTGCCCATCGGGCCGTCATAACGGCGTTCGGCGCCTACCAGGGGGCCCATCACCCCGGCGTATTCGCTCACCAGCGCGGCCAGCACCACAATCACCACCAGCGCCGGCGACACGCCCGGCAGCAGGGCGAAGGGCAGGTACAGTGCGCTGTCGGCGACCACGTCGCACAGCTCGTTGAGGTAGGCACCCAGGCGTGACTGCTGGCCGAATTCCCGGGCGAGCATGCCGTCGATGGCGTTGAGCGCCATGCGCAGCAGCATCCAGGCCGGCACCAGGGCGAACAGCCAGGTGATGTGCGGTGCGGCGGCCAGCAGCAGGCCGAGCGCCACACTGACCGCCGCGGCGGCGACCGTCACCTGGTTGGCAGTTATGCCGCGCTCGTACAGACGCTTGACCATAGGGCGCAGCAGCGCCTGGAAGCGCGGTTTCAACTGGTAGATCGACGGCACGGAAAACTCCCTTTACGGCTCGTAGGCACGGCATTGTCTTGTTACATAGCGGTGCGCGAAGGCGATTGTGGGTGGATTGTCCCTGCCGGGGCAATAGCGCCTGCCGACAAGCTTTGCAGAAGTGTGCGCGTGTGCCCGGGAAGCGCCGAAAAATTGCGGCTGCACAGGCGCAGCTGGCGTTGTGCCCAGGGTTCGTCCAGCGCCAGGCTGTGCAGCACCAGCACCCCTTGCCAGCGTTGCACGGCAGCCTGCGGCACGATGCCCAGGCCTGCGCCATGGGCCACCATGCGTATCACCCCGTCGAAGCCTTCGGCACGTACCCGCACCTGCAGCCGGCGCCCCAGGTGCAGGGCCTGTTCCTCCAGGTACAGGGCCAGGGCGCTGTCTGCCTGCAGGCCGACATGGCCATGTTCAAGGGTGTCGGCAAAGCGCAGGTGCGGGTGGCTGGCCAGCGGGTGATCCGGCGCCATGATCAGCACCAGCGGGTCGTCGCGAAACGCCACGCTCTGCAGGTGCTCGCTGGCCACGGCATTGGAGATGATGCCCAGGTCGGCCTCGCCCTGGGTGATCGCCTGCACGATACGCAGGCTGGGCAATTCGACCACGTCCACGTCGATGGCCGGGTGGCGGGCCAGAAACGTCGCCAGCAGTTCGGGCAGGTACTCGGTCAGCGCCGCGGTGTTGCACAGCAGCCGCACCTGGCCCTGCAACCCCTGGGCATACTGGCCCAGGTCGAATTGCAGCCGCTGCACCTGCTGGCCGATCTGGCGCGCATGGTTGACCAGGGCTTGGCCGGCGGCCGTGGGTTGCACGCCGCGCCGGTTGCGCTGCAGCAGCGGTACGCCCAGCGAGCTTTCCATGGCGCGAATGCGCGCGCTGGCCGCCGGCAGCGACAGGTGGCTGCGCTGGGCGCCGGCGGTGATGTTGCCGCACTCCACGGTGTGCAGAAACAGTCGTAGGTCAATCAGATCGAAATGCATGAGCCTCTGCCTGGGCAATAGTCTGGCTCAGTATATGGCAACTGTTCAGGGACGTGCGGGCAGGGCAGCATGGGCCCATGACGACTTTATTCGGCTTCTATCAGGCTATCGGCCCGGCGCTATCGCTGCTGGTTGTGCTTACCTTCGTGCTGGCAGGCACGGTCAAAGGCGTGATCGGCCTGGGCCTGCCCACCGTGGCCATGGGGTTGCTGGGGCTGGCTATGTCACCGGCGCAGGCTGCCGCGCTGCTGATCGTGCCGTCGACGGTCACCAACCTTTGGCAGCTGGCGGCGGGTGGCCACTTGCGTGCATTGCTGCGCAGGCTCTGGCCGATGCAATTGATGATCTTCATCGGTACCTTGCTGGGCAGTGTCTGGCTGGGCATCGACAGTGGCGCGTGGGCGGCGCACGCATTGGGCGCGGCGTTGCTGGTGTATGCGCTGTACGGCCTGTGCCACCCAGGCCTGCACCTGGCCCCCCGCCACGAGCGCTGGCTGGGCCCGCTGTGCGGGTTGGTGACGGGCATCATCACCGCCGCCACCGGGGTGTTCGTGATACCGGCCGTACCGTACCTGCAGGCCCTGGGCCTGCACCGTGAACAGATGGTGCAGGCGCTGGGCCTGTCGTTCACCGTCTCGACCCTGGCGCTGGCCGTGGGCCTTGCCGGGCAGGGCGCACTGGGCGGCGAGGCGCTGGGGGCCTCGCTGGTGGTGCTGATACCGGCATTGCTGGGCATGTGGCTGGGCCAGTGCCTGCGTCAGCGCATCAGTGCCGTGCTGTTCAAACGCTGCTTTTTCATCGGCCTGGCGCTGCTGGGCGCCCATCTGGCGCTCAACGGCTAGCCGAGGACGGGCTGAGCATCTCGATCAACTGGATGTCGAAGTCGCGCTCAAGGTATTCCATGCGCCGCTCGGCAAACTGCTGCATGTGCGGCAGCGCCGAATGCACATCCAGTGCGGCCTTGCTGGCCCAGATTTCGTAGAACACGAACAGGCTCGGGTCCTGCCGGTCGCGCAGCATGTGGTACTCGATGCAGCCGGGCTCGGCACGGCTGGGTTCTACATAGCTGCGAAACAGCGCCTCGAACTCCTCGGCCTTTTCGGGGCGGGTCTTGGCTTTGAGGATGAAACCGTAGGGTTCGCTCATGGGGAGGTTCCTGTAAAAAGTGAGCCAATCTTATTTCAACAATAAGCGCTGAATTCGTGCTTTTTGGTCAAAAGCGTTTTGCCCGCGCGAGGGTATTTCCGCTGCGCTGAACTGATTAATCTGCCGCCATCACATTCACCGGGCCGCCCCTTCTGTTGGCCGCCCCGAACACACATGAGGCAGATGATGAAGAAGATCCTGTTGCTCAACGGCGGCAAGCAGTTCGCCCACTCCGATGGCCGCCTGAACGAGACCCTGCACGAGGCCGCGCTGGCGTTTCTCGACCGCGCCGGTTTCGACGTCAGGAGCACCTACATCGATGGCGGCTACGACGTTGCCGAAGAAGTGCAGAAGTACCTCTGGGCCGACGTGGTCATCTACCAGATGCCCGGTTGGTGGATGGGCGCGCCGTGGACCGTCAAGCAGTACCTGGACGAAGTGTTCACCGCCGGCCACGGCAGCCTCTACGCCAGCGACGGGCGCACCCGCTCCGATGCGTCGAGCAAGTACGGCAGCGGCGGCCTGATCCAGGGCAAGCAGTACATGCTGTCGCTGACCTGGAACGCACCGCAGGAAGCGTTCGACGATCCGGCGCAGTTTTTCGAAGGCAAGGGCGTGGACGCGGTGTACTTCCCGTTCCACAAGGCCAACCAGTTCCTGGGCATGAGCGGTCTGCCGACCTACCTGGCCACCGACGTGATGAAGAACCCCAACGTCGAGGCTGCCGTGGCCGGCTACGAGCAGCACCTGGCCCGGGTTTTCCACACTGGCGCCTGATGAAGGGTTGCGCGGGCAACGCCAAGCGGCTATCTATCACGGCTGAACGCCACACCAGGGAACAGCCGTGAAAGCCAGGTCCGATGAATTGCAGATGTTCGTCTCGGTCATCGAGTGCGGCTCTATTTCCGCCGCCGCCGAACAGGGCGGGCAGACCCCGTCGGCCATCAGCCGCAGCCTGTCGCGGCTGGAGGCCAAGCTGGGCACCACGCTGATCAACCGCACCACGCGGCGCATGGACCTCACCGAAGAGGGGCGGTTTTTCTTCGAGCGTGCCAAGGCCATCCTGCAACAGATGGACGAACTCGAAGAGCGCCTGAGCCTGCACCGCCAGACCCCGTCCGGGCGCCTGCGCATCAATGCGGCGGCGCCGTTCATGCTGCATGCCATCGTGCCCTGGGTGGGGGAGTTCCGCCAGCTGTACCCGGATATCCAGCTGGAGCTCAACACCGACGACCTGATCATCGACCTGCTCGAACAGAGCACCGATATCGCCATCCGCATCGGCGAGCTGGCCGACTCCAGCCTGCACGCCCGCTCGCTGGGGTGCAGCCCGCTGCATGTGCTGGCCAGCCCCGCGTACCTTGCGCGGCGCGGTACGCCACGGCATGTGGAGGAACTGGCCGGGCATTCGCTGCTGGGCTTCACCCAGACCGAAACCCTCAATCACTGGCCGCTGCGCCACACCGAAGGCGACCGCCTGGCGATCCGCCCCGACCTGTGCGCCTCCAGCGGCGAAACCCTGCGCCACCTGGCGCTGGCCGGCGAAGGCATTGCCTGCCTGTCGCACTTCATGACCCACGAAGACCTCCAGGCCGGCCGCCTGCAACTGGTGCTGGCCGAGGCCAACAGCGGCTATCGCCAGCCGATCAATGCGGTGTACTACCGCAACTCGCAACTGGCCCTGCGTATCCAGTGCTTTCTGGATTTCATCCAGCACAAGCTGTCGATCTACGCCTGCTGAAAACCGCAGGCGGCATTTGAAAAATCCCTGGGCATGCGCCTTAATGGTTGTTCGATAAAAACAACACCAAGGAAACCCGCATGCGCACTCTGATGTTTCGAACGCTGACCTTGAGCGCTGCGATCGTCGCCAGCTCATCAGCCTATGCCGTGACGCTGGACGGCGGCGCGGTGGCCGCGCCCGATCAATATGGTGCACAGGTCGCCGCCGACATCCTCAAGAAGGGCGGCAACGCAGTGGACGCCGCGGTGGCCACTGCCTTCACCCTGGCCGTTACCTACCCCGAGGCCGGCAACATCGGCGGCGGCGGTTTCATGACCCTGTACATGGATGGCAAACCCTACTTCCTCGACTACCGTGAAGTGGCGCCCAAGGCGGCCAGCCGCAACATGTACCTGGACGACAAAGGCGAGATCATCGAGAACCTCAGCCTGGTGGGCGCCCGGGCCGCCGGGGTGCCGGGCACGGTGATGGGCCTGTGGGAGGCGCACCAGAAGTTCGGCAAGCTGCCCTGGGCCGAGCTGCTGACCCCGGCGGTGGGCTACGCGAAGAACGGCTTCAAGATCGCCGCCAAGCAGTACCAGTACCGCGAAGATGCCCAGGGGCTGTTCAAGGACAGCACCAACTTCAACGACTATTTCGGCAGCATGAAGGTGGGCGAGACCTTCAGGCAGCCCGAGCTGGCGCAGACCCTGGAGCGCATTGCCGACAAGGGTGTGAGCGAGTTCTACCAGGGCAAGACCGCCGACCTGCTGGTGGCGCAGATGCAGGCCGACAAGGGCCTGGTCAGCAAGGAAGACCTCAAGGACTACAAGGCCGTGTGGCGTGAGCCGATGGGCATCGAATGGCGTGGCAACGTGGTCTACACCGCGCCGCTGCCCAGCTCGGGCGGCATCGCGCTGGCGCAGTTGCTGGGCATAAAGGAAAACCGCGCAGCCGACTTCAAGGGTGTCGAGCTGAACTCGGCACGCTACATCCACCTGCTTTCGGAAATCGAGAAGCGTGTGTTCGCCGACCGTGCCGACTACCTGGGCGACCCGGCGTTTTCCAAGGTGCCGGTGGCGCAGCTGATTGCCAAGGACTACCTGGCCAAGCGCGCGCAAGAGGTCAACCCGACCGCCATCTCCGACACCGCCAAGGTGCGCCCTGGGCTGGAGCCGCACCAGACCACGCACTTCTCCATCGTCGACAAGCAGGGCAACGCGGTCAGCAACACCTACACCCTGAACTGGGACTACGGCAGCGGCGTGGTGGTGAAGGGCGCGGGCTTCCTGCTCAATGACGAGATGGACGACTTCAGTGCCAAGCCGGGTGTGGCGAACGCCTTCGGTGTGGTCGGTGGCGATGCCAATGCCATCGAGCCGGGCAAGCGCATGCTGTCGTCGATGGCCCCGAGCCTGGTGACCCGCGATGGCAAGGTCACGCTGGTGCTGGGTACGCCGGGTGGCTCGCGGATCTTCACCTCGATCTTCCAGGTGCTCAACAACCTGTACGACTACAACCTGCCGCTGGAGAAGGCGGTGGCGGCGCAGCGTGTGCACCACCAGTTGCTGCCCAAGGACACTATCTACTACGACGCCTATGCGCCGCTCGATGGCAAGGTGGCCGAGGAACTGAAGAAGATGGGCTACACCCTGGAGGACCAGGGCTGGGAGATGGGCGATATCCAGGCGATCCGGGTGACGGGTTCGGCGCTGGAAACCGCGTCTGACCCGCGTGGACGCGGGGTGGGGCAGGTCGTCAAGTAAGGGCTGACAGCATCGCGGGCCAAGTCCGCTCCCACAAGGTTTCGCTGAACCTGGTGGGAGCGGGCTTGACCCGCGATGGTTACGCCGTCCGATGCGGTCAGACGCGGAAGTGGCTGACCAGCATCTGCAACTGATTGCCCAGGCGCGCCAGCTCGACGCTGGATGCCGCCGTCTCCTGGCTCGCCGCCGCCGTCTGCTCCGACACATCACGCACGTTCAGGATGCTGCGGCTGATCTCTTCGGCCACCGCGCTCTGCTGCTCGGCCGCCGCAGCGATCTGCTGGTTCATCGACTGGATGTTAGACACCACGCGGGTGATGTTCTCCAGCGAGGCACCCGCCTTGCGCGTCAGCTCCACGCTGCTGTCGGTCAGGCTGCGGCTGCCATGCATCACGTTGGCCACCTGCTGGGTGCCGCTTTGCAGGCCCGCCACCAGCACCTCGATTTCCTCGGTGGACTTCTGGGTGCGCTGCGCCAGGCCGCGCACTTCATCGGCCACCACGGCAAAACCACGCCCGGCTTCACCCGCCCGTGCCGCTTCGATCGCGGCGTTGAGCGCCAGCAGGTTGGTCTGTTCGGCCACCGACTTGATCACGTCCATCACGCTGCCGATCTTCTGGCTTTCCTGCTGCAACTGGCCCATGGCCTCGGTGGAACGGTTGACCTCGACCGCCAGGCGCTCGATCTGCGCGATGGCCTGGGCCACCACCTGGTCACCGGCGCGGGCCTGGCCGTCGGCGTCGGTGGCGGCCTCGGACGCCTGCTCGGCATTGCGCGCCACTTCCTGCACGGTGGCCGCCATTTCGTGCATGGCGGTGGCCACCTGGTCGGTCTCGACCTTCTGGCTGTTGACCCCGGCGTTGGTCTGCTCGGTGACCGCCGACAGCTCTTCGGCCGCGCTGGCGATCTGGGTCACGCCGTCACGGATGCCGCCGATCAGGTCGCGCAGGGTTTCGCCCATGCGCTGGATGCCTTGTTGCAGCACGCCCAGTTCGTCACGGCGGGTGACGCGCAGGGTGTGGGTCAGGTCGCCGGTGGCGATCTTCTCCACCACTTCCAGGGTTTCGCGCAGCGGGCGGGTGATCTGGCGGGTGATGATGATCGCCGCCAGCACGCCGAACAGCAGCGCCGCCAGGGTGCTTGCCAGTTGCCAGGTACGCGCCTGGGCACTTTCGAGGTCGCGACGTTGCAGCTGGATGGCGTACAGCTCATCGCTCAGGCGCACGATGTCGTAGCCCTGGGTGGTCATTTCCTTGCGCGCCTCGCCGATCGCCGTGTTGGCGGCCTTGAAGCTGCGCACCGCTTCGGCGTAGTGCAGGGTGGCGGCCTCGAGCGGTCGGGCACGAGCATCGGTGGCGGCCAGCTGGCGGGTTTCGGCCAGGGTGGCGTCGAGCTGGCGGGCGGCGACCTGTTCGGTTTCCGGGGTGAGGTCGGCGATGTAGCCGCGCACCTCGAAGCGGGCCAGCAGCAGGTGCTGGCGTACGGTGGTCAGGCGCTTGAGATGTTCCAGGCGCTCGCTGTCACTCTGGCCAGAGGACAGGCTGTCGGCCAGCAGGGTTTCCATCAGGGCACCGGCCTCATTGGCGGTAACGCCCATGCTGCGGCGCGCTTCGCCACCCTGCTTGTAGGCGCTGCGCATCTTGGCCAGGGACACCTCGTAGGCGGCGACCACCTGCGCCTGTTCGCGCAGCAGCTTGACGTTCTCCGGGCTCTTGAAGGTGTTCAGCAGGTTCTGCTGGCGGGCCTTGAAGGTATCCAGCTTGGCCTGGACATTCTGCGCGAGCTTGTCGTCACCGTCGGCAATCATGTACTGCAGGCGGGCGATGCGCAGTTCGGTGAGCTCGTTGTTGAGCTGGGTGATGTCGCTCATCCAGTTGCTGCGGTCGATCAGACCGCCCAGGCTGGTCCAGCCGGTCAGGGCCAACAGGCCGGTCAGCAGCAGCACCAGGCCGAAGCCCAGGGCGAGTTTCAGGTTGACGCTGATATTGGCAAACCAGCTGTTCATGCGATCCCTCCAGGATTCTGTGCGCTCTTTGATCTAAATCGCTGGAGGTTGTTTTTCTTGGAGGCCAGCTGACGTGAGCTGCCTTTATCGGCGGGATGTTGCAGAGCTGAAACGCTTTTTCTCCAATTCCGACGAAAACCATCAACAAAATGTTTAGGGTGTTTGCGCCAGGCCGCAAACACCCCATTACAGGCGTCAGAGTCTGCTGGCGCCAAAGGTGTCGCACTGGTTGAGGTCGCCCTTGGCGAAGCCGGTCTTGAACCAGCGCACGCGCTGCGCGGAAGTGCCGTGGGTGAACGAGTCGGGCACCACGCGGCCCTTGCTCTGCTGCTGCAGGCGGTCATCGCCGATCGCGTTGGCGGCGTTCAGGGCCTCTTCGATATCGCCCGGCTCCAGCCAGTTATGGCGTTGCTGTGCCTGGTAGGCCCACACGCCGGCCAGGCAGTCGGCCTGCAGTTCCTGACGTACCAGCAGGCCGTTGTCGCCTTGCAGGCGCTGGCCGCTGCGACGGGCCTGGTCGATCCTGGCTGACACCCCCAGCAGGGTCTGCACATGGTGGCCGACCTCGTGGGCGATCACGTAGGCCTGGGCAAAGTCGCCCGCTGCCGCGAAGCGGGTTTCCATCTCCTTGAAGAAGCTCATGTCCAGGTACACCTGCTGGTCGGCCGGGCAATAGAACGGGCCGGTCGCCGACGAGGCAAAGCCACAGGCGGAGTTGACCTGACCGCTGAACAGCTTGAGGGTCGGGTCCTTGTACTGGCGCCCGGCCTGGGCAAACAGGGCGCGCCAGGTGTCCTCGGTGTCGCCCAGGATGCTGGCGACGAACTCGGCCTGTTCGTCGCCGGCCGGTGGTGCCTTGCGCTCGCCGGTGCTTGCCGGCGCGCTCTGTTCGCTCATCTGCCCGCTCAGCTGGCCAAGGATCTGCATCGGGTCCTGCCCGGTCAGCAGGCCGATCCCCACGATCAGTACCACCGCCGTCAGGCTCAGGCCCTTGCCGCCCAGGCGCATGCCACCACCACCGCCGCCTTCACCGCGAGCGTCGACCACGTTGTCGCTGCGCCTGCCTTTTCGCCAGAGCATGAGCGTTCTCCCAAGCTTGAAATATGAAGATAAAGATTAGTCCACCCGGCCCGGCGGCGTCAGCGCTTTGGACATAACCATACGGTTATGGGTTCAAGGGTTCTTTTCAATGTTCGCCGGTGCATGCCTCGGCCACACTGCCCATCACTCCTGCCCGTACAGGCCTCCAAAAATCCAATAAGAGGAGAACGGCATGTCTGCACAAGACACCAGTCGTTTCGTTATCCGTGATCGGAACTGGCATCCGAAAGCCCTTACCCCCGACTACAAGACCTCCGTCGCGCGCTCGCCTCGCCAGGCGCTGGTGAGCATTCCACAGTCCGTCAGCGAAAGCACTGGGCCGGATTTCTCCCACCTGAAATTTGCCGAGCACGACAATGACCTGCTGCTGAACTTCAACCACGGCGGCCTGCCCATCGGCGAGCGCATCATCGTGGCCGGGCGCGTGTGCGACCAGTATGGCAAGCCGATCCCGCACACCCTGGTCGAAATGTGGCAGGCCAATGCCGGCGGCCGCTATCGCCACAAGAACGATCGCTATCTGGCGCCGCTGGACCCCAACTTCGGGGGTGTGGGGCGCGCGCTGACCGACAGCGAGGGCTACTACAGTTTCCGTACCATCAAGCCGGGCCCGTACCCGTGGCGCAACGGCCCCAACGACTGGCGCCCGGCGCATATCCACGTGTCGATCAGCGGCCCGTCGATTGCCACGCGTCTGATCACCCAGCTGTACTTCGAAGGCGACCCTCTGATCCCGATGTGCCCGATCGTCAAGTCGATCGCCAACCCGGACGCGGTACAGAGCCTGATCGCCCGGCTCGACATGGCCAATGCCAACCCCATGGACTGCCTGGCCTACCGCTTCGACATCGTTCTGCGCGGCCAGCGCAAGACCCACTTCGAAAACCGCTGAGGAGCCCCGCCATGCCTATCGAACTGCTGCCGGAAACCCCATCGCAGACCGCCGGCCCCTACGTGCACATCGGCCTGGCCCTGGAAGCGGCCGGCAACCCGACCCGTGACCAGGAAATCTGGAACCGCATGGCGCGCAGCGATGCGCCCGGCGAGCACATCCTGCTGATCGGTCACGTCTACGACGGCAACGGCCACCTGGTGCGCGACTCGTTCCTGGAGTTCTGGCAGGCCGACGCGGCCGGGCAGTACCACAGCGAATTCAACCTGGAACAACCGTTCAACAGCTTCGGACGCACCGCCACCACCTTCGATGCCGGTGAATGGACGCTGCAGACGGTCAAGCCCGGTGTGGTCGCCAATGCCGCCGGCGTGCCGATGGCACCGCATATCAATGTCAGCCTGTTCGCCCGCGGCATCAACATCCATCTGCACACGCGGCTGTACTTCGACGACGAGGGCCAGGCCAATGCCAAGTGCCCGGTGCTCAACCTGATCGAACAGCCACAACGCCGCGAGACCTTGGTCGCGCGGCGCTGCGAAGTGGATGGCAAGCTGGCCTACCGTTTCGATATTCGCATCCAGGGTGAAGGCGAAACGGTGTTCTTCGATTTCTGAGGCCGCCTAGCGGGGCACCGGGTTCAGGTCGAAGTGGTTGCGCTGGTACTGGAACAGCAGGCAAGGCTCCTTCTTGGCGGTCATCTTGCAACCGCTCTCATGTTCCAGCCCGGCCGGCAACTGGTAGTACGAACCGGCCGGGTACTCGGTCTCGACCAGCTTGCCGTTCTTGTCCTTGATGCGGGCGTAGAACACGCCGCTCAGCACCACGGTCGGCAACGTCTCGGTGTGGGTGTGGTAGCCATTGTTCACACCGGGCCGGAAACTGACGAAGGCCTCGTAGGCACCATTGCCCAGGATGTCGCCCTGCACGTTGGCGTAGGTGACGTTGTTGTTGGTGCCCGGTACCACTTTCCAGGTCAGCGCATTTTTCGGCAGGGAGATGAGTGGGGCGGTGCAGTAGCAGACCGCAGCCACGGCGGTAGTGGCGCAAGCTGCCAGCAGCAAGCCGGCGGCGGTAACTCGAAGTGCTTTCATGGTTGAAACCCTCTGATGAACAATCGAAAGAAGGTTAATCAAACAACGAACGCACAAATACGGCAGAAGCAGCCCAGAACCTGTGTGCTTCTTGCACAGATCACATCTTGATTTCCCATCGTGGTTCAGTGTAGTACGCCCGCGCATACTCGACCAATGCCCGAACCTTGGGCGCCAGATAGCGGCTTTGGGGGAACATCGCGTACACGTGCCGGGAGGGCTGCTGCCATTCGGGCAGCACCTGTACCAGGCGCCCGTCGAGCAGGGCGTCATGCACGATGAAGCGGTCGAAGCTGGCGATACCCAGGCCGGCAATGGCCGCCGCACGCAACGCCATCGGCGAGTTGGCGCTCAGCCGGCTGGGCATTGCCACGTCCAGGCGCTGCCCGTCGGGCCCCTGCAGGCTCAGCCGTTGCGGCTGGGCCAGGCGGTTGTAGCCGAGCAACGCATGCTCGCCCAGGGTGTGCGGTTCGATGGGGGCCGGCCAGCGCTGCAGGTACGCAGGGGCGGCTACCAGCACGACTTCGCTGACGGCCAGTTGCCGGGCCACCAGGTTGGAGTCGGGCAGGTGGGTGGTCACCCGCAGGCACACATCGACCCCTTCTTCGAGCATGTCCACAAAGCGGTCGGTGCAGATGAGCTCCACCTGCAACTGGTCGAAGCGCTCGACGAAGTCCGGTAGCCAGCGCCCCAGCTCCAGTTCACCGAATGCCGTGGCCACGCTCAGGCGCAGGGTGCCTGTGGGTTGCTGCTGGTGTTCGGAAATCTCCAGGCTCATGGCTTCGAGCTGCTCCAGCACCTGCACGCAATGGCGGTAGCACAGTGCGCCGGCTTCGGTGACGTGCAGGCGCCGCGTGGTGCGGCTGAGCAACTGGGTGCCGAGGTGGCGCTCCAGGTTCTTGACCTGGCGCGACAGCACGGTGTGCGATTGCCCGGTCAGGGCGGCAGCGGCGCTGAAACCACCACTCTCTACCACGCGGCGAAACGCCTGCATCGCGCTGATCTGGTCCATGGTCGGCTGGCTTTCATGAAGGAGTCGGGTCGCCAGTCTAGCAGCAGCCGGCGCGCCTACTCGTAGGCACTGATCCCGGCAATGTGCCGCCCGGCGATGTAGCCGAAGGTGGTCGCCGGCCCCAGATTGATCCCGCCCGCCGGGTAATGCCCGCCCATGATGCTGAGCATGTCGCTGCCGGCGGCATACAGGCCGGCAATCGGCTGCTGCTGTGCATCCAGTACCTGGGCGTGGGCATTGGTCCTGAGCCCGGCAAAGGTGCCGAAGCAGCCCGGCTCCACCTTCACCGCATAGAACGGCCCCTGCTCGATGGGCGCCACGCACGGGTTGGGCCGGTGCAGCGCATCGCCCTGCTTGCGGTTGTAGGGCGTGCTGCCACGGCCGAACTGCGGGTCTTCGCCGTGGCGCGCATGGCGGTTGTAGTCGCTGAGCGTGGCACTCAGGCCCTGGGGGTCGATGCCGCAGGCGATGGCCAGCGCCTCGATGCTGTCGCCGCACTTGAGGTAGCCGCTGCGAATGAAGGGCTCCACCGGCAGTGGGAAGGGCCGGGAGATGCCCAGGCCGTAGCGGCGCTGAAAGGCGTGGCTGCAGATCAGCCACGAGGCCACCTGCTCGCCGGGCGCGCTGGCGACCATTGCGCTCACGTAGTCGTAGTAGCCGTTGGCTTCGTTGACGAAGCGCTTGCCGTTGGCCAGCACACCGATGATGCCGGGCTTGGCACGTTCGATGATGTGCGGGAAATGGCCGAAGCTGCCGTCCTTGTACGGCACTTTCGACACCGGGGCCCAGGCCACCGGGCTTGCCAGGTCGTCGACCACGTGTGCGCCCACGCTCTCGCCCAGGCGCAGGCCATCGCCGCTGGCGCCCAGCGGCGGCAAGGCCAGGTGCTCATGCCCGGTGGGGGTACGCGGGAACAGCGCCTTGCGCCGCTCGATATCGTTGGGGAAGCCGCCGGCTGCCAGCACCACGGCCTTGCGCGCATGAATGCTCACGTCGCCGTTGGCCGTCTGCACCACCGCCCCCGTCACCCGGCCAGCGTTGTGCAGCAGGCGCTGCGCCGGGGCCGATGCCCACAGCAGCACGCCGAGGTCTTCGGCCGACTTGGCCAGGCGCGCTATCAGGGCCACGCCGTTGACCAGCTGCATCGCCCGGCCGTAGCGTGCGAGGTCGAGCAGATGGCGTGCCAGGCGCTTGCCCACATGCAGCAGCGAGCGCCACGAACGGGTCAGGGTGAGAAAGGCGGTAAGGTCCTTGCCGGCCATGATCGGCATGCCCATGAATGAGGTTTCGCGCATCGTGCGGCGCAGCTGCCTGAGCAGCTTGCCGACCTTGCGCCCGTCATACGGTGCGGCGATCACCGAGCGCCCGCCCGTGCCGGCCCCGGGCGTGTCGCCGTGGATATCGGCAATGCCGTTGCCGTCGGCGAACTGCAGGGCGGTATGGCGTTCGAAGAACGACACCATGTGGGGCGCCGCCTCCAGGAACGCATCGATCATCGCCGGTTCGAAGCGTTCGCCCAGTTCGTGTTGCAGGTAGGTGCGCGGCAGCGAACGGTCCTCGACGATGCCGGCGCGCTGTGCCAGCGGGTTGCACGGTACCCACATCCAACCGCCGGACCAGGCCGTGGCGCCGCCGAACACCGGGTCCTTTTCGACCACGATGACCTTCTGCCCGTGAAAGGCGGCGGTCACCGCGGCGCTCAGGCCGGCAGCGCCGGAGCCGATGACCAGGACATCGCAGTCCACCGGGCGGGGGGTAGGGGTGTGGGCAGTCATGCTGGGTCCTCGCAGTGCACGCAATTATTATTTTGGAACGAAGTTCCATATTCTATGATTGCACGTCGGCTGCCAAGGTCGTCGCCTGCAAAGTTGGGCGAAGATCGAACAGTGGTTTGCGCTTTGCCCGGCGCTCTTTAGAATCGGCGAAATTTTCAGGGACCGTGACTATGGCCGGCAGTCAGATCGAACGTGCTTTCAGCCTTCTCGAAAGCCTCACCAGCGAGCCGCGCGGGCTGCCGATGCAGACCCTGGCCGAGCAGCTGGACATCCCCAAGAGCGCGACCCATCGCATGCTCGCCGAGCTCATGCGCCTGGGCTACGTGCGCCAGAACCCGGAAAACAGCCGGTACCTGCTGAGCACCAAGCTGGTGGGCATGGGCTTTCGCTACCTGGCCCAGAGCGGTGCCGACATCGTCCAGCCGATTCTCGACCAGTTGGCCGCGCAGACCGGCGAGCTGGTGCGGCTGGGGATCATCGACGGCGAGCGCCAGGTGTGGATCGCCAAGGCCCAGGGCGCCCGCTCCGGCCTGCGCTACGACCCGGACATGGGGCGTGAGGCGCCGCTGTTCTACAGCGCCTCGGGGCATGCCTGGCTGGCCAGCCTGAGCGATGCCCAGGCGTTGCTGCTGGTGGAGCGCCAGGGCGTGGGCCGGCGCGAGGACTTCGGGCCGAACGCGCCGGCTTCCAATGCCCAGCTGCTGGAACGCCTGCGCATGGCGCGGGAACTGGGTTATGCGTGGGTGGTGGAGAGTTCGGCGCTGGGTACGTCGGCGTTGGCGGCGGTGGTACGTCACCCGCAGGATGGGCATGTGGTCGGGGTGTTGAGCGTGGCCGGGCCGACCGCGCGCCTGAACGAGGCGCGCCTGCACGAGCTGGCGCCGGCGTTGCTGGCGGCGGCGGCCGAGCTGTCGGCGGCCAGCCCGGCGTCGGAGCTGTTTGCCTGAGGACCGCTTCGCCGGCAAGCCAGCGAAGCGGCCCTCAGGCAAACAAAGGCAGTTTTGCGGAGCGCAAAGCTGTTTTTTTGTACTTGCATTGAAATTGGAACTAAGTTCTAAATAATGCAAATACAACAACGCACCCGAGACTCCTCCATGAACCCACGTGTCATGTCCCTGGCCGCCCTCACTGTCCTTGAGCTGTCCCCACCCCGGATGGTCGAAGTCGCCGCCCGGGCCGGCTACAGCCATGTCGGCCTGCGCCTCGAGCCGGCCACCCCCGAAGAGCATCACTTCCCGCTGGCAAGCGACGCCGGCCTGCGCCGGCAGACAGCCGAGCGCCTGCGCGACACCGGCATCCGGGTGCTCGATGTGGAGATTCTGCGGCTCAAGCCCGACACCCTGGTCGCCAACTTCGAGGCCCTGCTCGCGGTGGGCGCCGACTTCGGTGCCAGTGAGCTGCTGGTTGCCGGCAACGACCCGGATGAACAGCGCCTGACCGACAACTTCGCGGCGCTGTGCGACCTGGCCGCGCCGTATGGCCTGCACCCGCACCTGGAGTTCATGCCGTGGACCGATGCCAAGGACCTGACCCAGGCCACCCGCATCGTCGAAAACGCCGGGCGCGCCAACGGCTGCGTGCTGGTCGATGCCTTCCACTTCGATCGCTCGGCGTCGCGCCTGGAAGACCTGCGCCGCCTGCCGGTCTCGCGCATCCGCTACGCGCAACTGTGCGACGTGGCGGGCCCGCGCCCCGACGACATGGCCGAGATCCTGCGTCAGGCGCGTAACGAGCGACGTTTTCCAGGGGATGGGGAGTGCGACCTGAACGGGTTGCTGCACAGCTTGCCGGCCGACCTGCCGCTGAGCCTGGAGATCCCCACGCGCCAGTTGCTGGAGCAGGGGGTGAGTGCGCTGCAGCGCGCGCAGTGGGCGCTGGAGAAGGCCCGCAAGGTAATGAACGCCGGCTCCCTGTAGGAGCCAGCGTTGCTGGCGAAGGGCTGCATTGCAGCCCGGGCTTACGCCTCGACTGTCGGGATCCTGCGCGGTGCCATGAAATACATCCACAGCAGCGCGATGAAATACATCGCCGGAATCATGGTGAACAGCACGGTGTAGTTGTTGTTGGTGCTGGTCAGCACATGCCCCACGATCTGGGTCATGAACATCCCCCCGGTGGCCGCGCACATGCCGCCAAAGCCGAACACGGTGCTCATCATGTGCTTGGGCGTGTAGTCCATCACCAGGCTCCAGATGTTGGCGGTCCAGGCCTGGTGCGCGGCAATCGCCAGGGAAATGGCCAGTACCGCCACCCACAGGCTGCTGGCGCCTGCGGCGAAGATCACCCCGACGATGGTGGTGGCGAACAGCAGCATCGACAGCAGCCGCGCCTTCACCGGCGCCATGCCGCGACCGATCATGAACGAGGACAGGATCCCGCCACCCACGCTGCCGAAGTCGGCACTGAGGTAGATCACGATCAGCGGGATGCCCATCTGCGTGACGCTGATGCCCAGGTTGTACTGCTGGTTCAGAAACGGCGGCAGCCAGTACAGGTAGAACCAGAACACCGGCGCGGTGATCGAGTAGGCCAGGGCAAAGGCCCAGGTGCCGCGCATGCGCAGGATACGGGTGAACGGCACGGCCGCCTGTTCAGGCTCGACCTCGCTCTGGATGTACGCCAGTTCCGCCTTGCTCACGCTCGGGTGGTTTTCCGGGTTGAAGTACTTCAGGCCCCAGAACGTGGCCCACACCAGGCCCAGCGCGCCCATGGCCATGAACGCCGCCTGCCAGCCCCACACGGTGAGGATCAGCGGCAGCAGCATCGGGGTGAACATGGCGCCGACGTTGGTGCCGGCGTTGAAGATGCCGGTGGCCACCGCCCGCTCGCCCGCCGGGAACCACAGCCGGGTGGTCTTCACGCAGGCCGGGTAGTTGGCCGCTTCGGTCAGGCCGAGGATGAAGCGACAGACCATGAAGCCCACCGCCGAGGTGGCCAGGCCGTGGGCGCCAGTGGCCAGGCTCCACAGCAGCACCGCGCAGAAGAACACGCGCTTGACGCCGATGCGGTCGATCAGCCGGCCCTGCAGCACGAAGCCGATGGCGTAGCCCACCTGGAACCAGAAGTTGATGTTGGCGTAGTCCATCGCCGTCCAGCTCATTTCCTTGGCCAGGATCGGCTGCATCACGCCCAGTGCGGCGCGGTCGATGTAGTTCAGGGTGGTGGCGAAGAATACCAGCGCCAGCATCACCCAGCGGGTCTTGCCGACGCCCATGGCGCCACGGATCTTGTCGCCGATACCGGCGTGCGGGGTACTGGCCGATGGCTGGGCCAGGGGAGTGCTTTGGCTGTGGATCATGTGGTGATTACCCGTATTTTTATGTTTATGGGTCAAGCCAGGATGACACGCGGTACACCAGTCGACTACGGCAGGTTCGTCGGTGCTTTTGGCAAGATGCTCGTCTGCCCGGTGGTAAGAAATGGTGCGCATTGGTCAAAAAAGGGTCAATTGATCTGGGCGGGTACTGGGCGATAATCGCACACAAAACTAACCAGTTCGTACCTTTTGATTGAGCTAGGATAAACCCCAGCCAATAATTCGTGCAGCTGGGCACTGCCTGCCCGTTGGAGCCTGAAGATGCAGCGTTCGATTGCCACCGTGTCCCTGAGCGGCACCTTGCCGGAAAAACTCGAAGCCATTGCCGCCGCCGGATTCGACGGCGTGGAGATCTTCGAAAACGACCTTCTCTACTACGACGGCAGCCCCCGCGAGATTCGCCAGCGCTGCACCGACCTGGGGCTGGACATCACCCTTTTCCAGCCGTTTCGCGATTTCGAGGGCTGCCCGCGCGGGCGCCTGGCGCGCAACCTGGAGCGCGCCGAGCGCAAGTTCGAACTGATGCAGGAACTGGGCACCGACCTGGTGCTGGTGTGCAGCAACGTGTCGGCCGACGCGCTGGGCGGCCAGCAACTGCTGGTCGACGACCTGAGCCTGCTGGCCGAGCGGGCCGCCGCCCACGGTGTGCGCATCGGCTACGAGGCGCTGGCCTGGGGGCGGCACGTGAACACCTGGCAGCAGGTGTGGGACATCGTGCGCCAGGCCGATCACGCCAACCTGGGCATGATCCTCGACAGCTTCCACACCCTGTCGCTCAAGGGCGACCCCAGCGCCATCGCGCAGGTGCCGGGGGACAAGATCTTCTTCGTGCAGATGGCCGATGCGCCGATCCTGGCCATGGATGTGCTGGAGTGGAGCCGGCATTTTCGCTGCTTCCCGGGGCAGGGCGAGTTCGACCTGCCGGGGTTTCTGGCGCCGATTCTGCAGGCCGGCTATCGCGGGCCGCTGTCGCTGGAGATCTTCAACGACGGTTTTCGTGCCGCGCCGCCACGGGCCAATGCCGCCGACGGCCTGCGTTCGCTGCTGTACCTGGAGGAAAAGACCCGTCAGTTGCTCGAACGCACCGCACCGCTGGCCGACCCTGAGCTGCTGTTCGCGCCGCCGCCGGCCAGCAGCTGCGATGGCATCGAGTTTCTCGAGTTTGCGGTCGACGACGCCTCGGGCGCCAAGCTGGGCAACTGGCTCGAAGGCCTGGGCTTTGCCCGTGCCGGCAAGCATCGTTCGAAGAATGTGAGCCTGCTGCGCCAGGGCGAGATCAACCTGATCCTCAACGCCGAGCCCTATTCGTTCGCGCACAACTTCTTCGAAAGCCACGGCCCGTCGCTGTGCGCCACGGCGATCCGGGTCAGGCACAGCGCCCAGGCGCTGGCCCGGGCGGTGGCCTATCACGGCCAGCCCTATCGTGGCCTGGTGGGGCCCAACGAACGTGAGCTGGCAGCGGTACGCGCCCCCGACGGCAGCCTGATCTACCTGGTGGACCAGGGCGCGGACGGACGCACCATCTACGACACCGACTTCAGCCTCAGCGAGCAACCGGCCCATGGCCTGGGCCTGACCCGCATCGACCACATGGCACTGGCCCTGCCGGCCGACAGCCTGGACAGCTGGGTGCTGTTCTACAAAAGCCTGCTCGACTTCAGCGCCGATGACGAGGTGGTGCTTCCCGATCCCTATGGCCTGGTCAAGAGCCGCGCCCTGCGCAGCCAGTGCAGTTCGATCCGGCTGCCGTTGAACATCTCCGAAAACCGCAACACAGCGATTGCCCACGCGCTGTCCAACTACCGCGGCTCGGGCGTGCATCACATCGCCTTCGACTGCCAGGACATCTTCGCCGCCGTCAAGCGCGCCAAGGAAGCAGGCGTGGCGCTGCTCGATATCCCGCTCAACTACTACGACGACCTGGCGGCCCGGTTCGACTTCGACGATCAGTTCCTGAGCGAGCTGGCCTACTACAACGTGCTGTACGACCGTGATGCCCAGGGCGGCGAGCTGTTCCACGTATACACCGAGCCGTTCGAGGAGCGCTTCTTCTTCGAGGTGCTGCAGCGGCGCAATGGCTACAGCGGTTACGGCGCGGCCAACGTCGCGGTGCGCCTGGCAGCGATGGCCAAGGCGCGCAGCGGCGGGCTGCGGCATGCCAAGCTGTAACGTGTCAGCGCCCGTCAGGCTTTCTTCTGGCGCACCCCGGGGCCATAATCGCGCGGTTAACCGACTGGTCAAGAGCCCCGTATGACGACAACTCCAGCACCCTTGGCGGCACCTGCCGAGGCGCCGCGCAAGAGCCGCAAGAACAATCCTGAGAAAACCCGCGAGAACATTCTGCAGGCGGCCATCAGCGAGTTCGTGCAGCAAGGCCTGGCCGGTGCTCGGGTCGATGCGATCGCCGAGCGCACCCAGACCTCCAAGCGCATGATCTACTACTACTTCAACAGCAAGGAGCAGCTGTATGTGGAGGTGCTGGAGAAGCTTTACGGCGATATCCGCAGCACCGAAAGCAACCTGCACCTGGCTGAACTGGAGCCGCGCCAGGGCATTCGCCGGCTGATCGAGTTCACCTTCGATCACCATGACCGCAACGTCGACTTCGTGCGTATCGTGTGCAACGAAAACATGCATCACGGCGAGTACGTCAAGCAGTCGGCCGCGATCCGCTCGATGAACAAGACGGTGCTCACCGCGCTGGACGAGATACTCCAGCGCGGGGCTGCCGAGGGGGTGTTCCGCCAGGGCCTGACGGCGCTGGACGTACACCTGCTGATCAGCTCGTTCTGCTTCTATCGCGTGTCCAACCGGCACACCTTTGGCGAGATCTTCCAGGTGGATTTCGAGGACAAGGCGCTCAAGGACAAGCACCGCGAGATGATCTGCGAGTCGGTGCTGCGCTACCTGCAGGCGTGATGCCGGGGAGCCTCCAGTCGCCGGCAGGGCCGGCACCTGCGGGTTGACCACCCTGTACAGGTGCCGGCTAAGCGTTCAATCCCCCAGGCTGTTGAAGTGCCCGATCATGCGCTGTGCATCCGGCACCACGCCGCTGAACAGCTCGAAGGCCTTCACCGCCTGAAACACCGCCATGTTGGCCCCGTTGAGCGTGCGGCATCCCAGTGCCCGCGCCTCGCGCAGCAATAGGGTCTCCAGCGGGAAGTACACGATCTCGGCCACCCACATTTCGGCGCGCAGCAGCGCCCTGGGCACCGGCATGCCCGGCAGCTTGGCCATGCCCATGGGGGTGGTGTTGACCAGCCCGCAGGCCTGGCCCATGGCCGCTTGCAGGTCATGCCCGCAGCGTGCCGGGCTGCCCTCGAAATGCTGGTTGAGGTTGTCTGCCAGTGCCTGGGCCCGGGCGGGCTCCACATCGAAGAGCGTCAGCTGGGTCACCCCTTCGCTGAGCAGCGCATGGGCCACCGCGGCACCCGCACCGCCTGCGCCCATCTGCACCACATGACGGCGTGAAACATCACCCAGGCCACGCCTGAAACCTTCGGCAAACCCCAGGCAGTCGGTGTTGTGGCCGATGCGTCGACCGTCCTTGAGCACCACGGTGTTCACCGCGCCGATACCACGCGCCTCGGGCGACAGCTCGTCGAGCAGGGGCACGATCGCCTGCTTGCACGGGAAGGTGATGTTGAGCCCGGTAAAGCCCATGTACTCGGCCGCGGTCAGCAGTTCTTCGAGGGCGCTGCTGTCCAGCTTCAGCTGGTCCAGGTCGATCAGCCGGTACAGGTAGTTGATGCCCTGGGCGGCGGCTTCGTGCTCGTGCAGGGCCGGGGTACGCGAGGCCTGGATGCCGGCGCCGATCAGGCCGGCGAGAATGCCGGAAGGGGAGGCCAAACTCATCGGTAAAACTCCATTGTTGTTCTTGGCAGGGGGAGGGAGCGTCACGACTAAAATGTACTGACTGGTTAATAGGGTCAATCGGGACGGGCCGTGCATTGATCGTTTCTGTTCGCTGATCGAACAAGCTGTGCTAAACCTGTTGTTTTGCACGGCACCACGGAGGGCGACATGGCGGCGCAGTTCGAAGAGATGCGGGACGTTCACGACACCTGGCCGGGCCTGGCCAGCCTGACCCAGTCTGTTTTCGCCGGGTTGGGCGCCAGGGGCTTCAGGAATCCGTTCCGGCTCGAGCGCTCTACAGCCACCTGCCTGCTGTTGATCGACGGCTTGGGCTGGAACCTGCTCAAGGCGCACGCCGAGCATGCACCGTTCCTGGCCGCGCTGATGCAGCCCGACAGCCACTTCAAGGTCGGCTTCCCGGCCACCACTGCCGCCAGCCTGGCCGCCGTGACCTCCGGCATGGGCAGCGGTGCGCATGGCATCGTGGGCTGCGATTTCGCCCTGGATGCACATTCGGTGTTCTCGCCGCTGTCATGGACCACTGCGGCCGCGCAGACGGGCAGCGTGCCGACCGCGGCGCCTGTCGCGGCCTCCTTCATCGTGCCGCAGACCGCCTGGGAAGACGCGGCCGCCCAGGGCGTACAGATCAGCACGGTCATGCTCGGGCGCTTTGCCGACTCGGACTTCACCCGTGCCATCTACAAGGCCGGCGGCATCCTTGCCGCGCCGGCCTACGATGCCTATCCCGAGCTGGTGCGTAGCGCACTGGAGGTGGAGGCGCCAGCCTTCTGCTTTGCCTATTTCGGTGACCTGGACTTTGCCGGGCACCTGTATGGGCCGGGCTCGCCCGACTGGTGCAGGCAACTGGAGATTGCCGATCAGCTGGCCCGCGACATTGCCGGGCGCCTGCCGCGCTCGGCGCGCATGCTCGTGATTGCCGACCACGGCATGCTCGACCTGGACCGCGCCCAGGTGCATGACTTCGATACCGACAGTGCCTTGCAGGACGGGGTGCGGGCGATGGCCGGGGACATCCGGGCGCGCTACCTGTACACCCACGAGCATCAGCAGGACCGCGTGCACGAGCGCTGGCAGAACCGCCTGGGGGATGAATACCGGGTGTTGAGCAAGGCCCAGGCGATTGGCGCGGGGTTGTTCGGGGACGTGATGCTGAGCCAGGCCGAGGGGCGTATCGGGGACCTGATCGTGGTTCCGACCGGGGCCGGCGGGATCATTCGCAGCGTGGAGGAGAAGCACCCCAGCCAGTGGCGCGGGCACCATGGGGCGTTGACGGACGCGGACCAGGTGGTGCCGCTGTTGATGTACTCAGATTAGGGCCATCGCGGGTCAAGCCCGCTCCCACAGGTACCCCACTGCCCTTCAGAGCCGTGACATTCCTGTGTGAGCGGGCTTGACCCGCGATAGAACACCGCCGATCCGGGCCTAGCGCCGAACCAGCAGCACCCCGCTTTCCATATGGTGCGTATACGGGAACTGGTCAAACAGCGCACACCGCTCGATACGGTGCGTATCGCTCAACTGCTCGATGTTCGCCGCCAGTGTCTCGGGGTTGCACGAGATGTACAGGATGTTATCGAAGCGCCGGGTCAGCTCGCAGGTGTCCGGGTCCATGCCCGCGCGCGGCGGGTCGACGAACACGCTGCCAAAGGCATAGCTTTTCAGGTCGATGCCTTCCAGGCGCCGGAACGGCCGCACCTCGTTCAGGGCCTCGGTCAGCTCTTCGGCCGACAGGCGCACCAGGCGCACGTTATCCACGCCGTTGTCGTCCAGGTTGTGCAGCGCGGCGTTCACCGAGGTCTTGCTGATCTCGGTGGCCAGCACCTTGCGCACCCGCGTGGCCAGCGGCAGGGTGAAGTTGCCGTTGCCGCAGTACAGCTCCAGCAGGTCGTCCTCGCGCTCGCCCAGGGCCTCGTAGGCCCAGTTGAGCATCTTCTGGTTCACCGTGCCGTTGGGCTGGGTGAACGCGCCTTCTGGCTGGCGATAGCGGAAAGTGCGCCCGCCCACGGCCAGCTCTTCAACCGCATAGTCACGGCCGATCACCACGCGCTTGCCCTTGGAGCGCCCGATGATGCTCACGCCCAGGTCGGTCGCCAGTTGCCGGGCAGCGGCTTCCCAATGCTCGTCCAGTGGACGGTGGTAGCACAGGGTGATCATCGCGTCGCCCGCCAGGGTGGTCAGGAACTCCACCTGGAACAGTTTGAAGCTCAGCGCCGAACTGGCCTGCCACGCCGCCTTGAGCTGCGGCATCAACTGGTTGATGCGCTGGCTGGCGATGGGGAAGTCGTCGATCAGGATCGCCTGGTGCTTTTCACCCGGGGCGAACATCGCGTAGTGACGCTGCTCGTTCTCGCGCCACAGGCGAAACTCGGCGCGCAGGCGGTAATGCTCGCGCGGCGAGTCGAACACCGCCGGCTCCGGTGCGCCGAATGGCGCCAGCAGTGCGCGCAGGCGCTCGACCTTGGCCTCAAGCTGCGCGGTGTAGGTAGTCGGGTCGTAGACGGAACTCATGCGGCGTACCAGCCCAGCTTGATCACGAACAGGATGGAGAGCACCACCAGCGCCGAGTTCAGTTCATGCCGGCGGCCCGAGATCAGCTTGATCACGGTCCAGGAGATGAAGCCGAAGGCGATGCCGTTGGCAATCGAATAGGTCAGCGGCATGGCCAGCGCGGTGACCACCACCGGGGCGGCCTCGGTCACGTCGTCCCAGTTGATTTCCGCCAGGCCCGAGGCCATCAGCACGGCGACGAACAGCAGTGCAGGCGCGGTTGCGAAGGCCGGCACGCTGCCGGCCAGCGGGGCGAAGAACAGTGCCAGCAGGAACAGCCCAGCCACCACGATGGCGGTCAGCCCGGTGCGTCCGCCAGCACTCACGCCGGCCGCCGATTCGATATAGCTGGTGGTGGTCGAGGTGCCCAGCAGCGAGCCGGCCATGGCCGCGGTGCTGTCGGCGATCAGGGCGCGGCCCATCTTCGGCATGTGGCCGTCCTTGCCCATCAGCCCGGCGCGCTTGGCCACGCCGATCAGGGTGCCAGAGTTGTCGAACAAGTCGACGAACAGGAAGGCGAAGATCACGCTGATCAGGCCGACATCCAGTGCGCCCTTGATGTCCAGCTGCAGGAAGGTCGGGGCCAGCGAGGGCGGCATCGACACGATGCCGTTGAACGGGGTGTAGCCCAGGCCGATGGAGGCGACGGTGACCGCCAGGATGCCGATCAGCACGGCGCCGCGTACCTTCATCGCCTCGAGCGCGACGATCAGGAAGAAGCCCAGGGTGGCCAGTACCGGTGCCGGGTTGCGCAGGTCGCCCAGGCCCACCAGGGTGGCCGGGTTGTCGACCACGATGCCGGCGTTGTGCAGGGCGATCAGCGCCAGGAACAGGCCGATGCCGGCGGCAATTGCCGAACGCAGCGGCAGCGGAATGCTGTTGACGATCCATTCGCGGATGCGAAAGATCGACAGCAGGAAGAACAGCACTGCCGAAATGAATACCGCCCCCAGTGCCACCTGCCAGGTGTGGCCCATGTGCAGCACCACGGTGTAGGTGAAGAAGGCGTTCAGGCCCATGCCCGGCGCCAGCGCGATCGGGTAGTTGGCGATCAGCCCCATCACCGCCGAACCGATGGCGGCAGCCAGGCACGTGGCGACGAAGATCGCGCCCTTGTCCATGCCGGTCTCGCCGAGGATGCTCGGGTTGACGAACAGGATGTAGGCCATGGCCAGGAAGGTGGTGACCCCCGCCAGGATTTCGGTGCGCACGTTGGTATTGTGCGCTTTCAGTTGAAACAGCCTTTCCAGCATGCCAGCTCCCCGTGGCGCACTGCGGCGCCTTGAATGTTCGACCCCATCAGCAAAGCACAGACTGTACCGGACACGGGGTGCCGGACTGAGTGATTTTTGAATGGGCCGCAAAAAAGCCGCGCATCATATCAGCAAGACCGCCACTTTTGGACCAGGACCATGACCGTGCAGCTGATTCACTACGATGCGCTGACCCCGGCCCAGCGCGCAGGCCTGCCCGGCATCGAGGTGCTGGCGGCGCAGCGGGCGTTTTGCGGTGACATCGAGGGCGCGCTGCATACCCTGCTGAACCGGCCCGGCGACGATGTGCGCGGGCTGGCGCTGCTGGTGGGGGGCGTGCCGCAGGGCTTCCTGCTGCTCAAGCGTGGTGCACACCTGCCGCCGTGGGCCCGCCATGATGCGGCCACCTTGCATGCACTGCAGGTGGACTGGCGGGCGCAGGGGCAGGGGCTTGGCCGCTGGTGCCTGGCGGCGCTGCCGGCGCGGGTGCGGGAAGTGTGGCCGCAGGTGCGTTGCCTGCAACTGTCGGTGGATACCGACAATCAGGCGGCGTTGAGGCTGTACCGCGCGGCGGGGTGGGTGGACAGCGGCGAGGGGTATCGCGGGCGGGTGGGGTATGAGCGGCAGATGACCCTGATGCTTTGATCTGGCTGGCCTCATTGCGGGTCAATCCCGCCCCCACAGATTCAGTGAGGCCCTGTGGGAGCAAGCTTGACCCACGATTGGGTACGCGCGGTCAGCCCTTTTTCTGGGTATGCATGTGATCGCGCCCCGCCAGCGTCGGGAACAGCTTGATCCACACGCCCGTCACCACCAGCGTGCCCACCCCGCCCAGCACCACCGCCGGCACGGTGCCGAACCAGTGCGCCGTGACCCCGGACTCGAACTCGCCCAGCTGGTTCGAGGCGCCGATGAACAACCCGTTCACCGCGCTTACCCGACCACGCATCTCGTCCGGCGTCTCCAGTTGCACGAACGCGCTGCGGATCACCATGCTGATCATGTCCGCCGCGCCCAGCACCGCCAGCACGCCCAGCGAGAACCAGAACGAGGTCGACAGGCCGAAGGCAATGGTCGCCACGCCAAAGACCCCCACCGCCGTGAACATCACCCGCCCGACCCTGCGCTCGATGGGGAAGCGCGCCAGCCACACCGACATCAGCAGCGCCCCCACCGCCGGCGCCGAGCGCAACAGGCCCAGGCCCCACGGGCCGGTCAGCAGGATGTCCTTGGCGAACACCGGCAGCAACGCCGTGGCGCCGCCCAGCAGCACGGCGAACAGGTCCAGCGACACCGCGCCGAGCACGTCCGGGCGGCTGCGAATGAAGCGAATGCCCGCCAGCAGCGATTCCAGGCTCGCCCGGCTCCGGTTGGCCGGCTGGCGGGCGGCGCTCAGGCGCAAGGTCAGGCAGCAGGCGATCACGTACAGCACCACGGTCGGGCCATACACCCACACGCTGCCAAACGCATACAGAAAGCCCCCCAGCGCCGGCGCGACGATGGTCGCCGACTGCATGGCCGAGGCCGACGCGGCCACTGCCCGCGGGAACAGCGCCGAGGGCACCACGTTGGGCAGCAACGCCTGGGTGGCCGGCATCTCGAAAGAGCGCGCACTGCCCAGCAGGAACGCCAGCACGAAGATCAGTTCGCGGGTCACGCTGTGGGTGCTGCTGCCCACCACCAGCGCCAGGGCGATCAGCGCCTGGGCGAACTGGCACAGCGCTGCCACCCGGCGCCGGTCATAGCGGTCGGCCACATGCCCGGTGTGCAGCATGAACAGCACCCGCGGGGCGAATTCCACCAGGCCCACCAGGCCCAGGTCGAGCACGTTGCCGGTCAGCTGATAGAGGTGCCAGCCGATGGCCACGGTGAGCATCTGGAAGCCGCTGGCAGTGAAAATTCGCGCGCACCAGAACGCCAGGAAGGGGCGGTGATGGCGCAGCAGGAGCGGGGCATGGTCTGACATGTGCGATACAGAGCCTTTGCGGGGGCGGCGGGGCAGATTATCACCAGTTTGTAACAGCAGGTTGCGAAAGCCGTCATCCCCGTGCGGTAGGCGCACCGATTCGTGTGTGCGTAAAGGGGGTGAGGCAACCGGTCACGCGGCAAACCACCACACAACCATGCGGCCCGTTCAGGACTATGCTTTCAGGCAATCGTTGACCTGGATCAATTGTTGTTTTTGCAACTGTTTCAAATGCAACGATGTGGCCGGAGGGCCGAATTCCCTGCGATTGCAAGTTTTCAGAACAATTCCAACTCGCCGCACTCAATGACGTAGGGGCAGTTGGCGCCAAGGCCGTGACCCTGACGCCGGATAACCTGACAGAGGAAGCACTATGTTCGGATTAGAGGCTCTAGATCTCGCCCGAATCCAGTTTGCGTTTACGATCTCTTTCCACATCCTGTTCCCGGCCATCACCATCGGCCTGGCGAGTTACCTGGCGGTGCTCGAAGGCCTGTGGCTCAAGACCCACAACAGCGTCTACCGCGACCTGTACCACTTCTGGTCGAAGATCTTTGCCGTCAACTTCGGCATGGGCGTGGTCTCCGGCCTGGTCATGGCGTACCAGTTCGGCACCAACTGGAGCCGCTTCTCGGACTTCGCCGGCTCGATCACCGGTCCGTTGCTGACCTATGAGGTGCTCACCGCGTTCTTCCTCGAAGCGGGCTTTCTGGGTGTCATGCTGTTCGGCTGGAACAAGGTCGGGCGCGGCCTGCACTTCTTCGCCACCATCATGGTCGCCGTCGGCACGCTGATCTCCACCTTCTGGATCCTGGCGTCCAACAGCTGGATGCAGACCCCGCAAGGTTATGAAATCGTCAACGGCGTGGTGATCCCGGTCGACTGGTTCGCGGTGATCTTCAACCCGTCCTTCCCCTACCGCCTGGCGCACATGGCCACGGCAGCATTCGTGGCCACGGCCTTCTTCGTCGGCGCCTCGGCCGCCTGGCACCTGCTGCGCGGCAAGGACAACCCGGCGATTCGCAAGATGCTCTCGATGGCCATGTGGATGGCGCTGATCGTGGCGCCGGTGCAGGCGGTGATCGGTGATTTCCACGGGCTCAACACCCTCAAGCACCAGCCGGTGAAGATCGCCGCCATCGAAGGCCACTGGGAAAACGTCGGCGACGAGCCGACCCCGCTGATCCTGTTCGGCATCCCCGACATGAAGAACGAGACCACCCACTTCAAGCTGGAGATCCCGGCGCTGGGCAGCCTGATCCTGACCCACAGCCTGGACAAGCAGGTGCCGGCGATGAAGGAGTTCCCGCCTGAAGACCGGCCCAACTCCACCGTGGTGTTCTGGTCGTTCCGCATCATGGTCGGGCTGGGCATGCTGATGATCGCCGTGGGCCTGTGGAGCCTGTGGCTGCGCAAGCGCGGCACCCTGTACAGCTCGCGCCCGTTCCTCTACCTGACCCTGTGGATGGGCCCGTCCGGGCTGATCGCAATCCTGGCCGGCTGGTTCACCACCGAGGTCGGTCGCCAGCCGTGGGTGGTGTACGGGCTGATGCGTACCGCCGATGGCGTGTCCAACCACAGCTATGCGCAACTGGGCATCACCCTGGTGATGTTCGTGGTGGTGTACTTCGCGCTGTTCGGCGCGGGGCTCGGCTACATGATGCGTCTGGTGCGCAAGGGGCCGGAAACCGGCGAGGGCGACGAGCCGACCCATGGCGGGCCTGGCCAGCAACGCACCCCGGCGCGGCCGTTGTCGGCTGCCGACGACGACCATGCCGACGACCACGCCAGCCTGAGCAAGGGGAACTGACTCATGGGTATTGATCTTCCGCTTATCTGGGCCGTGATCATCATCTTCGGCATCATGATGTACGTGGTGATGGACGGCTTCGACCTGGGCATTGGCATCCTGTTTCCCTTCGTCAAGGGCGAGCGCGACCGCGATGTGATGATGAACACCGTCGCCCCGGTCTGGGACGGCAACGAGACCTGGCTGGTGCTGGGCGGGGCGGCGCTGTTCGGCGCCTTCCCGCTGGCCTATGCGGTGGTGCTCTCGGCGCTGTACCTGCCGTTGATGCTGATGCTGATGGGGCTGATCTTCCGTGGCGTGGCCTTCGAGTTCCGCTTCAAGGCCAAGGCCGACAAGCGCCACCTGTGGGACAAGGCGTTCATCGGCGGCTCGCTGGCCGCAACCTTCTTCCAGGGCGTGGCACTGGGCGCATTCATCGAAGGCTTCAAGGTGGTCGAACGCAACTACGCAGGCGGCTCGCTGGACTGGCTGACGCCGTTCAGCCTGTTCTGCGGGGTGGGGCTGATCGTGGCCTATGCCTTGCTCGGCTGCACCTGGCTGATCATGAAGACCGAAGGCCCGTTGCAGAGCAAGATGCATGACCTGGCACGCCCACTGGCCTTCGTGCTGCTGGCCGTGACCGGTGTGGTGAGTATCTGGACGCCGCTGGCGCATCCGGACATCGCCACGCGCTGGTTCAGCCTGCCCAACCTGTTCTGGTTCCTGCCGGTGCCGATCCTGGTGCTGGTCACCCTGTACGGGCTGGTGCGGGCGGTGGCACGCCATGCCCACTACACCCCGTTCCTGCTGACGTTGGTGCTGATTTTCCTGGGCTACAGCGGGCTGGGCATCAGCCTGTGGCCGAACATCATCCCGCCGTCGATCTCGATCTGGGACGCCGCAGCGCCGCCGCAGAGCCAGGGCTTCATGCTGGTGGGCACGCTGTTCATCATCCCGTTCATCCTGGGCTACACCTTCTGGAGCTACTACGTGTTCCGCGGCAAGGTGACCCACGACGACGGCTATCACTAGGAGGGCCTGGCAATGACTGGCAAAGACACCTTCGAACCGGAGAAAAAGCCGCTGATGCAGCGCCTGGGCTGGCTGCTGCTGATCTGGGCAGTGAGCGTGGCAAGCCTGGCCGTGGTGGCCTGGCTGATGCGGATGTTCATGGCGGCGGCGGGCTTGAGTACCCACTGAGCCAAGGTATTTCCCATCCCGCCCTGGGCGGGTTTACACCCTGCGCCGCGTGAGCTGCGCAGGGTTTTTTTTGCCTGTCTCGGCCGCCCGGCGCAGGAGCCGCTTGCCGGCGAAGGTGTCGGCTCCGTACCCGGCCTACTTGCGCGCCTTGAGCACCACGAACTTCGGCGTGGCTGCCACCTGCTCCACTCCCCGGAACAATCGCGCCAGCTTGCTGTGATAGCCCAGGTGCCGATTGCCCACGATGTACAGCGCCCCGCCCGCCACCAGTGCCTCGCGTGCCTGCTGGAACATGCGCCAGGCGAGAAAGTCCCCCACTACCTGCTGCTGGTGAAACGGCGGGTTGCACAGCACCACGTCCAGGGACTGCGGTGCCTGCCCGGCCAGCCCGTCGTCGGCGCGCACCGTCACGGCTCGCTCGCCCAGCGCCGCCTGCCAGTTCTGCTCGGCCGACTGTACCGCCATGTACGACTCGTCCACCAGGGTGTAGTGCGCCTGCGGGTTGGCCAGCGCGCTGACGATGCCCAGCACGCCGTTGCCGCAGCCAAGGTCGGCCACCCGCGCATCGCCCAGGTCGCGGGGCAGATGTGGCAGGAAGGCACGAGTACCGATATCCAGCCCTTCGCGGCAGAACACATTGGCGTGGTTCACCAGCTCCAGCGGTGGTTGCTCCAGCTTATAACGGGTGGGGTAGGGCGAGGCTGCCGCCGCCCTGGGCTCGGCCGTGGCGATCAGCAGGCGCGCCTTCTTGCGCGCCAGCGATGCCTGCACCGGGCCGATGTACTTCTCCAGCAGGTCGCCGGCTGCCCGTGGCAGGTGCTTGATCATCGCCCCGGCGATTACCTGCGCGCCGGGTGCCAACTGGCCCTGCAGCCGGATCAACTGCTCTTCGAGCAGCGCCAGGGTCTTGGGTACGCGCACCAGCACCCGGTCGAACGGCCCCTGCCAATGCTGGCTGGCGGCGATGAAGGGCACGCTGTCGAATGCCTGGCCATTGCGCACCAGGTTCTTCTCCAGTGCCAGCCGGGCCAGGTAGGAGTCGCCGCTGCCCAGCACCTGGGCATGGGCGCGCAGGCTGATGGCCAGCGCGCCGAAGCTGTCGTTGAGTACCAGTACCCGGCTCGTGGCAGGCAGCGCCTGCGCGGCCAGGTGTTCGAGCAGGTACTCGTCGGCCGCGTCGAAGGCCTGCAAGGGGTCGTTGGCGTATTCGGGCTGGCGAAGCAGCTCGAGCTCGGCGAAGGGGGTGATCAACAGGGGCATGGCGTAGGGCTCTGGGCTTTGGCGCGCGCGCTGGGGCTTGGCGCTGGACGGGCGCAGATTCTACAGCGTTTTTGCAGGTGGGGAGGGGGGTGTTGGCGAGCAGAACCTCAGATCAACCCGTACTGGGTGGCGATGGCGACCGCGCTGGTCTTGTTGGTGGTGTTGAGTTTGCTGGTGATGCTGCGGATATGAAAATTGACCGTGCTTCTGGACAGCGTGAGGATGCAACTGATGTCTTCGGCAGTCTTGCCGGCAGCGGTCCACTGCAGCACCTCGCGTTCCCGGGGCGAGAGTGCCTGCACACGGGCCTTGGGCGGATGCAACTTGGCAACCATCAGGGTGTGCAGCAGGTTGCACAGCCACAGGGTCTGGGCCGACTTTTCGTACAGTTCCGCCATGCTCACTTCGCCCTGCCGGCGTGATACGCACAGCACGCTTTCGTTGCCGCGCAGGTCCTGGGTGCCCTGGCTCCAACCATGGCACAGGCCATGTTCGCACGCCGTCTGTCGCAACTCGGGGGCTTGCTTGTACAACTGCGGGGACCACAGCACCGGCATGTTCGAATGATGGCAATGCACAAGCACCGGGTCGATGCGCTCGTACTCGTTCTTCTTGTAGAGCTCGTTCCATTCGGCCGGGTAGTTGTTGAACATCATGACCTGCGGGCCTTCGGCGACCGTCCTGCCGTTCAGGCGGTATGCCAGAAACTCCATGTCCAGTTGCTCGGCCAGTGACAGTGCAGTGGCAAACATCTGTTGCTGGTTTTCCTCCTGCGTCAGTTGTTGCAACTGCTCCTGCTTCCAATATGGCATTTGAGCCTCCGTGCACCTTTGCAATTTAGTCACCCTGGATCGAGTGTAGGAAAAGTCGCACGTTGTTCTAGGTTTTTTTTGCTATAGCACTGTTCCAGTGCTCTACATAAAAATAGGGTTGTACAACCCGCGTTACATGTTTTGTTACGTGGTTGAAACACATGAGCGTAATGCCATTACATCGCGGCGGTGTTTATCCCGTCAGCTTTGCGCGACACTGTGTTTACCTGAATTGTGGAGCACACCATGACTGCCAGTGCGGAGAAGTTCACCCGCCAGACCCTGCTCGATGTCCAGCCGCTGACCCCCAACCTGTTCAGCCTGCGCGTAACCCGTGATCCCGGTTTTCGATTCCGGGCCGGCCAGTTTGCTCGCCTGGGCGTGACCCGTGCCGATGGCAGCGTGGTGTGGCGGGCGTACTCGATGGTCTCGTCGCCGTTCGACGAGTACCTGGACTTTTTCTCGATCGTCGTCCCCGGCGGCGAGTTCACCAGTGAGCTGAGCCGGCTGCGCGAGGGTGACCAACTGTTGATCGACCGCCAGGCGTTCGGTTTCCTGACCCTCGATCGCTTCGCCGACGGGCGGGACCTGTGGTTGCTGGCGACCGGTACCGGCATTGCACCCTTCATGTCGATACTGCAGGACTTCGAAGCCTGGGAGCGGTTCGACACCATCAAGCTGGTCTATTCGGTGCGCGAAGCCAGGGAGCTCGCCTATCAGCAGGAGATCGCCGGCCTGGAGCAGCGCGACTACCTGGCCGAACATGCGGGCAAGCTGCAGTTCATTCCGGTGGTCACCCGCGAGCAACACCCGGGTGCGCTGAACGGGCGTATCACCACCCTGATCGAGAACGGCGAACTGGAGCGTGCGGCCGGCCTGGCGCTGACCCCCGAACATTCGCGGGTGATGCTCTGCGGCAACCCGCAGATGATCGACGACACCCGCCAGGTGCTCAAGGCGCGTGATCTTCAACTGAGCCTCAGCCGCCGGCCGGGCCAGGTGGCGGTGGAAAACTACTGGTAGACAGCACAACGGCGCCCGAAGGCGCCGTTACGGTCAGGCAGGCCCGATTCAGGGCTGCTGGTTCTGCGCCTTGAGCAGGTCGCGAATTTCGCCCAGCAGTTCTTCTTCCTTGGTGGGTACCGGCGGCAGGGTCGGGGCCACCGCTTCTTCGCGCTTGAGGCGGTTGATCACCTTCACGCCCATGAAGATCGCGAAGGCCACGATCAGAAAGTCGATCACCGTCTGGATGAACTTGCCATAGGCCAGCACCACCGCCGGCGCGTCACCCTCGGCCGCCTTGAGCACCACCGCCAGATCACTGAAGTCCACTCCACCGATCAGCAGGCCCAGGGGTGGCATCACCACATCGCCAACAAACGATGAAACGATTTTGCCGAACGCGGCGCCGATGATGATACCGACGGCCATGTCGACCACGTTGCCCTTGACCGCGAAGGCCTTGAATTCACTGATCACGCCCATGGTTTATTCCCTGTAACAGATGAGATTGGTCATCGCAGTGTAAATCAGCTATGCGCTTCATGCTCCGCGTTGCAGTAAAAGACCCCGGCTATGCCGAATAGTTTTGTCGCCCAGGCGGCGCCCCGCAGCTGGGTCGGCTCGGCTATCATGGCCCCTTTTTCCAGGAGACTGCCCCATGGCCAAGGCCAAGCGCATGTACGGCTGCACCGAGTGCGGCGCGACCTTTCCCAAGTGGGCGGGCCAGTGCGGCGAATGCGGCGCGTGGAACACCCTGGTCGAGACCATGATCGAAAGTGGCGGCGCTGCGGCGCCTGCCGGGCGCACCGGCTGGGCCGGGCAACAGGCGCAGATCAAGACCCTGGCCGAGGTCAGTGTCGAGGAGATCCCGCGTTTCAGCACCGCCAGCGCCGAGCTGGACCGCGTGCTCGGTGGCGGCCTGGTCGATGGATCGGTGGTGCTGATTGGTGGTGACCCGGGCATCGGCAAGTCCACCATCCTGCTGCAGACCCTGTGCAACATTGCCACGCGCATGCCGGCGCTGTACGTCACCGGGGAAGAATCCCAGCAGCAGGTGGCCATGCGTGCCCGTCGCCTGGGCCTGCCGCAGGATCAGTTGCGGGTGATGACCGAGACCTGCATCGAAACCATCATTGCCACCGCGCGGGTCGAAAAGCCCAAGGTGATGGTGATCGACTCCATCCAGACCATCTTCACCGAACAGTTGCAGTCGGCGCCCGGTGGCGTGTCGCAGGTACGCGAGAGTGCCGCCTTGCTGGTGCGCTATGCCAAGCAGAGCGGCACGGCGATCTTCCTGGTCGGCCACGTGACCAAGGAGGGCGCGTTGGCCGGGCCGCGGGTACTGGAACACATGGTCGACACCGTGCTGTATTTCGAGGGCGAGTCCGACGGTCGCCTGCGCCTGCTGCGCGCGGTGAAGAACCGCTTTGGTGCGGTCAACGAGCTGGGCGTGTTCGGCATGACCGACCGCGGCCTCAAGGAAGTCTCCAACCCGTCGGCGATCTTCCTCACCCGTGCCCAGGAGGAAGTGCCGGGCAGCGTGGTGATGGCCACCTGGGAAGGTACCCGGCCGATGCTGGTGGAGGTGCAGGCGCTGGTGGATGAAAGCCACATGGCCAACCCGCGCCGTGTGACCCTGGGCCTGGACCAGAACCGCCTGGCCATGTTGCTGGCGGTGCTGCATCGCCATGGCGGCATCCCCACCCACGACCAGGATGTGTTCCTAAACGTGGTGGGCGGGGTCAAGGTACTGGAGACCGCGTCGGACCTGGCCTTGATGGCGGCGGTGATGTCGAGCTTGCGCAACCGCCCGCTGCCACACGACCTGCTGGTGTTCGGCGAGGTGGGCCTGTCTGGTGAAGTGCGCCCGGTGCCGAGCGGGCAGGAGCGCCTGAAGGAGGCCGCCAAGCACGGCTTCAAGCGCGCCATCGTGCCCAAGGGCAACGCGCCCAAGGAAGCGCCGCCGGGGCTGCAGGTGATTGCGGTGACGCGCCTGGAGCAGGCGCTGGATGCGTTGTTTGAATAAAATGTAATCAATTTGCCATGATGGCAAATTGACGCCATAGTTCTGTCTCTCTACTATCGCGCCTTCGTTTTTTGCTTCCAGGGATGCGAAGATGGCGTTTTTGGTGTCTGGCACAAAGCTGTCCTGCTTCTGGCTGTTGTTGGGCATCCTTGCTGGCCCTGTATCGGCCGCAAGCTTGCCGGGTGACCAGGAACTGATTCGCGAGCGTCGGGGGTGGTTGCTTGAAGAGCAGCAGCGGCGACTGCAGGAACTCAAGGAGCTGCCTGGCAGCACCGCCCCTACCCAGACTGCACCGGCGCCGGCCGATGCCCGCTGCTTTCAGATCGACACCATCGAGCTCAAGGGCGCCGACAGCCTCTCGAGCGCCCAGCGCAGCCGCGTGCTGCAGCCCTACATCGGCCAGTGCCTGGGCGTTACCCAGCTCAATGAAGTGCTCAAAGCCATCACCAACCTCTACATCGACAAGGGCTGGGTGACCAGCCGCGCCTACCTGCCGCAACAGGACCTGTCCTCAGGACACCTGCAGGTGCTGGTGGTGGAAGGGCGACTGGAAGGTCTGCGCGGTGCCGATGACAGTCAGCTGTCCGCACGCGAGCTGGGCATGACCTTTCCTGGCCGTGAAGGCGAACCGGTCAACCTGCGTGAAATCGAACAGATGGTCGACCAGCTCAATCGCTTGTTGTCGAACAAAGCACAGATGGAACTGAGCCCCGGTGCTGCCGTAGGAGGCAGTACAGTGCTGGTGCGCAATACCGCACAGAAACCCTGGCGCGCAGCGATCTCGCGCAACAACAACGGGCAGAAGAGCACCGGCGAGCAGCAGGTCAACCTGGGCTTCGAATGGGACAGCCCGCTGGGCCTGGCCGACCAACTGGTGCTGCGCGGTGGCCACGATGTGGTCAGTGACCACGCTGTCGGTTCGAAGAACGGCGTGCTGTTTTACAACCTGCCGTGGGGCTGGTGGAACTTCACCTACAGCTATAGCGAAAGCGAGTACCGCGCGCTCGGCCAGGGCAATGGCTAGAGTTGTCAGCAATTAGTGATGATTTTGCCTACCCGATTAGATCGTTAAATGGTCTAGATAATTTTTGGGGTTAGAGATTTTGGCCGTGTACGGGTACAGAATTAAGAATGTTGACGAAGGTTACGTTGGGATATACCTGGATTTTGGTGGTTGCGGACTTAGTCTTATTGTGTCTGATCAATGCTTGTCGATTGTAGAGGGGTGATGCAATATTTGGATGGCGAGATTTCGATCCGGCTTCTGGTACCAGACTCAATGATCCCGCAACTGGTTATGTAGCCAAAGATGGTTCTTACGTTGTGCGGAATGACCGGACTGGTGCGATCGTGCAGGTATCGGATAAGAATGATAAAAATTGGGTCGCGCCATGGGACTAAATGTAATGAACGAATTTATATTTCTGGGTGCGGGGCCGGAGCCCACTAGGTTTTGGGGTGAAACGCCGTTATTTAACTTAATTGATGGGCATAAATTACTAGTTTTTTGCGATGAACACGATGCAGCCGTACTCGGAATCGAGGGGTTTAAAGTCATTGGAGATAAAAGAGTGCCTGACATGGATTGTATTGCGGATTTTTCTGCCCTGGCTATGACTGCCGGAGAGCTATTCCCGGCTGAGTCTAGAAAATCGGCCAAGTACTTCCTAAGTACGATTTCAGACCCTGATATGCTATTGGAGTTCGTTTTAGTTAAAGCTTGACGGTGCAAAAGGGGCTGCAGACACTCTGGCTACGCTGAGTCAAGGCCAAAAAAGAGCTGTCGGAAAAATTGACAATATTCTTAATAATTTCAAGAATAGTGATATTACGGGTACCTTAAAGGATATGGCTGGTAATCCTGTTCCGAAGCCTGGCGGTTGTTATCGGGATCACCCAAGGATACTCCGATCAACTTGCCGAAAAGCGGCGGCCGGCCAAGCATTCTGCGGCGCGTGGCGCTGATTGCCGAAAGAAAGTCCCAGGCACAGCGTTTTGAGGGCTTTGTCGCCCGTTCTTCCGTGTTACGCGCGTAACTCGCCCATACTCATTAGCTTTTTTCGAGCCATCCACAGGTTCGACAGAGCGAACAGCGTGGTCAACTGAGCCGTGTTCTTCATCAGCCCTCGAAAGCGCACTTTCACGTAACCAAATTGCCGTTTGATCACCCGAAACGGATGCTCAACCTTGGCCCGTGTCTGAGCTTTGCAGTACTCAATTTTGCGCTTGGCTTTGTAAAGCAGGCTGCGTTTGTTCAGCTTGGAATACGTGCTGCGGCGCGCGGCGACTTGCCAGATTACTCACGACTTTCATGCTCTTCGCGCTTCTCGACACCGGTGTATCCGGCGTCTGCATACACCGTGCTTTCTTCGCCATGCAACAGCTCGGCGACCTGTGTGACATCGGCCACATTGGCTGCGGTGCCATGGACGTGATGAACCAGGCCGGACTCAGCATCGACGCCAGCGCCTGGGACAGGTCGGCACTGTCGGCCAGCGCGTTGCCGGCATGCAGCCCATGACGGTCAGGGCCGCGTCCAGCAGGCGAGCGGTACGAGGAACAACAGGGTGGCCGGGCATACGTGCCATGTGTGCGTCCTTTGCAGGGGTATCGAGGGCGAGGATGATCACAGAGAGACCATGCTTGTGCCGTCAGGCCTTCCCGTCTCGGTGCCCCCACATTCAGTCGCTTTCCGATGGCCAACAGGCACACACAAAAAGGGCCGGTGCACGTCACCAGCCCTTCCTCATCAACCGAGCACTATCAATGCTCAGCCACCGTCTCTCGCCTCACTATCTGCCCCCCATGCTCATCCTTCTCCAGCAACGGAATCTCCTTGCCCTCGGCATCGAACAGCTTGCCGTCTTCGAAGTAGTCGCCGTCACGCAGCCCGGAAATGTCCGAGTAGTTCAGCGTGCGCTCGGAGGCGGCCACGAACACCGACTGATGATCGGAGTTGCCGGTCTTGAAGTGGTTGAACACCAGGTTCAGCAGAATCGCCATGATCGCCGACGAACTGATGCCGGAGTGGAAGATGGTCTCGAACCAGTTCGGGAACTGCGCGTAGAAGTTGGGCGCGGCAATCGGGATCATGCCGAAGCCCAGTGAGGCGGCCACGATGATCAGGTTCATGTTGTTGCGGTAGTCCACCTTGGACAGCGTGCGGATACCACTGGCCGCCACGGTGCCGAACAGCACGATCCCCGCGCCACCCAGTACCGAGGTCGGTACGGCGGCAATCACCCGGCCCATGATCGGCAGCAGGCCCAGCACCACCAGGATCACGCCACCGGTGGCCACCACGTAGCGGCTCTTCACCCCGGTCACGGCCACCAGGCCGACGTTCTGGGCGAATGCGCTCTGGGTGAACGAACCGAAGATCGGCGCCAGGATGCTCGAGGCCATGTCGGCACGCAGGCCATCGCCCAGGCGCTTGGAGTCGACCTTGGTGTCGATGATCTCACCTACCGCGAGGATGTCGGCCGAGGTTTCCACCAGGGTCACCATGATCACGATGCACATCGACAGGATGGCCGCGATATGGAAGGTCGGCATGCCGAAGTGGAATGGGGTAGGGAAGGCCACCAGCGGACCTTCGAGCACCTTGCTGAAATCAGCCATGCCCAGCGACCAGGCGATCAGGGTGCCGAACACCATCGCCAGCAGGATCGACAGCCGCGAGATCGCCGCGCTGCCCAGCTTGCTCAGTATCAGCACGATCAGGAAGGTCACCGCCGCCAGGCCGATGTTGGACATGCTGCCGAAGTCCGGTGCCTTGCTGTTGCCGCCCATGACCCAGCGCGCCGCGACCGGCATCAGGGTCAGGCCGATGGTGGTGATCACGATGCCGGTCACCAGTGGCGGGAAGAACTTGGTGATGCGCGAGAACACCGGGGTGATCAGAAACCCGATCAACGAGGCCGCCATCACCGCGCCCAGCACCCCCGGCAGGCCGCCGCCGCCCTCGCTGCTGAGAATCGCGCCCATGGTGGCCACGCCGGCAAACGAAACGCCCTGTACCAGCGGCAACTGGCAACCGAAGAACGGCAGGCCCAGGGTCTGCAGCAGGGTCGCCAGGCCACCGGCAAACAGCGATGCGGCAATCAGCAGGCCGATGTCGGCCGGGCCCAGGCCGGCCGCCTGGCCGAGAATCAGCGGTACCGCGACGATACCGCCGTACATGGTGAGTACGTGTTGCAGCCCGTACGCCAGGTTGGCGCCGAGCCCCAGGTTCTCGTCTTCAGGACGTGATGCCGTGGACGTGTCGGGGGAGGACGTAGTCATGGGAGCAGGTTCTCTGTTTTATTGTTGTGGCGCTACTGTAGACAACTCGTGCCATTCATTGCCAGAACAATTGTATACAATTTTTAGATTGGCATAGGAACAGTCAGGTCATTGGTTTGGGTGCAGGCGTGGATGCAGTTATCGTTCCAACACGCAGCACCAGGCCCGCCAGGGCTGGGTCCGGTGGCATGAACGGCTGTTTGAAAGCTGTCTGGGTGGACAGGAAGGCGGGGCGGGGTCAGGTCGGTAGCGGGCTAAAAGATTTCAAATGTCGATGAGTTGATGGAATTCGCGCTCCAGTTCGGTGCGATCGGCCAGGTTGAGCTCCACCAGGCGGCACAGGTGCTCCAGCGAATCGAGGTCGATGTGCTCGCAGATAAACCCCAGCTGGGTGTCGTCGACATGGCGCAGTTCCACCGTCATGGTGACAAACGCCTCTTCACCCAGGCGTATCTGCGCAGCGAACGGCCGCTCGAGGTCGGCGTCCCAGGCCTTGGGCGCCTCGATCAGCAGGCCCTTGAGCGACAGGTCGAGCAGGTTGACCGGCCAGCGTCGTTCGCCCTGGAGCAGTTCGGTCGGTGCATCGAAGGGTATGCGCTGGAAGCGCCGGCGTTCTGGGTGATCGCTCATGGTGGAGGCCCTTTGCAGTAGAACCTGGCTGGAACCTGACTGACTATAGCTCAGGGCTTGCCAGCATGATCGCGAACGCGCATAACGAGACTGTGGGCGGGGCTGCAGGCTCTAGACCAAAGCAAGTATGGCAATGCGCCAAGACTCGCCCTAGACTCGATGGGCGGTCTTTCATATCCACTAGCTGGAAGCAAACCATGAACAACAATAATAGCCTGCTACGCCATATACCATGGCTGCTGCTGGCAGTCCTGGGGGCCTGTGCGCTGGGTGTGGTTGCCCTGCGCCGTGGCGAAGCGATCAACGCCTTGTGGATTGTGGTTGCCTCGGTAGCCCTCTACCTGGTCGCCTACCGTTACTACAGTCTGTTCATCGCCACCAAGGTGATGCAGCTGGACCCGCGCCGGGCCACCCCGGCGGTGCTCAACAACGATGGTCTGGACTACGTGCCGACCAACAAGCACATCCTGTTCGGTCACCACTTCGCGGCCATCGCCGGCGCTGGCCCGCTGGTGGGCCCGGTACTGGCTGCGCAGATGGGCTATCTGCCCGGTACGCTCTGGCTGATTGCCGGCGTGGTACTGGCCGGTGCAGTGCAGGACTTCATGATCCTGTTCCTGTCCACCCGCCGCAACGGTCGCTCGCTGGGCGACATGGTGCGTGAGGAAATGGGCCGCATTCCGGGCACCATCGCCCTGTTCGGCTGCTTCCTGATCATGATCATCATCCTTGCGGTGCTGGCGCTGATCGTGGTCAAGGCCCTGGCCGAAAGCCCATGGGGCATGTTCACGGTGATGGCGACCATCCCCATCGCGATGTTCATGGGCGTTTACATGCGTTATATCCGCCCGGGCCGCATCGGCGAGATCTCGCTGATCGGTGTGGTGCTGCTGTTGCTGTCCATCTGGCTGGGGGGCCTGGTGGCCGCCGATCCGGTGTGGGGCCCGGCGTTCACCTTCACCGGCGTGCAGATCACCTGGATGCTGGTGGGCTATGGCTTCGTCGCCGCCGTGCTGCCGGTATGGCTGGTGCTGGCGCCGCGTGACTACCTCTCCACCTTCCTTAAGATCGGTACCATCATTGCCCTGGCCATCGGCATCCTGGTGCTGGCGCCCGAGCTGAAGATGCCGGCGCTGACCCAGTTCACCGACGGCACCGGCCCGGTGTGGAAGGGCACCCTGTTCCCGTTCCTGTTCATTACCATCGCCTGTGGCGCGGTATCGGGCTTCCATGCGCTGATCTCCTCGGGCACCACGCCCAAGCTGCTGGACAACGAAGTCAACGCCCGCTACATCGGCTATGGCGGCATGCTGATGGAGTCGTTCGTCGCGATCATGGCCATGGTTGCCGCCTCGGTGATCGAGCCGGGCGTGTACTTCGCTATGAACAGCCCGGCCGCGGTGGTCGGTGCCGACGTGGTGTCGGTGGCGCAGACAGTCAGCAGTTGGGGCTTTGCCATCACCCCCGAGCAGCTCGAGGCGGTCGCCCGGGACATCGGCGAGCACACCGTGCTGGCCCGTGCCGGTGGTGCGCCGACCCTGGCGGTGGGTATCGCACAGATCCTGCACCAGGTACTGCCGGGTGAAAACACCATGGCGTTCTGGTACCACTTCGCGATCCTGTTCGAAGCCCTGTTCATCCTCACTGCGGTAGACGCTGGTACGCGTGCCGGGCGCTTCATGCTGCAGGACCTGCTGGGCTCGTTCGTGCCGGCGCTCAAGCGCACCGAGTCGTGGGGCGCCAACCTGCTCGCTACCGCCGGCTGTGTGGCGTTGTGGGGCTACCTGCTGTACCAGGGCGTGATCGACCCGCTGGGTGGCATCAACACCTTGTGGCCGCTGTTCGGCATCTCCAACCAGATGCTGGCCGGTATCGCGCTGATGCTCGGCACCGTGGTGCTGATCAAGATGAAGCGCCAGCAGTACATGTGGGTCACCCTGGTGCCGGCGGTATGGCTGCTGATCTGCACCACCACCGCAGGCTTCATCAAGCTGTTCGACCCGAACCCGGCGGTAGGCTTCCTGGCCCTGGCCAACAAGTACAGCGCGGCGCTGGACGCCGGTCAGGTACTGGCCCCGGCCAAGGACATCGCGCAGATGCAGCACGTGATCTTCAACGCGTACACCAACGCGACGCTGACCGCGCTGTTCCTGTTCGTGGTGTTCAGCATCCTGTTCTTCGCGCTCAAGGTCGGTATCCGCGCCTTGAACAAGAAAGAACGTACCGACAAGGAATCGCCGTTCCAGGCCTTGCCGGACGCGTAAACCAAGAGGATTGCAGACATGTTCAACGATCTCGGTCGACTGGGTAAGTACCTGGGGCAGGCAGCCCGCCTGATGGTCGGCATGCCCGACTACGACAATTACGTCGAGCATATGCAAACCCGGCACCCCGACCTGCCGCCGATGACCTACGAGGAGTTCTTCCGGGAACGCCAGGAGGCTCGCTACGGCGGCAAGGGCGGGCCCAAGTGCTGTTGAAAGACGGCACCGCCCGCGTGTGACAAACCTGTGGGAGCCCGGGCAGCCGGGCTCCCACAGTCATTTCAGTGTTCAGGAGATTTTCCGTGCAACCCATTCCCGTCACCGTGCTCAGCGGTTTTCTGGGGGCCGGCAAGACCACCTTGCTGCGTCACCTGCTCAAGGCCGAGCACGGCCTGAAAATCGCCGTGATCGAAAACGAGTTCAGCGACGCCGGCATCGACACCCAACTGCTGGGCGACGAACCGGTGCAGGTCATGACCCTGGCCAACGGCTGCGTGTGCTGCACCATCCACACCGACCTGACCAAGGCGCTGTTCCTGCTGCTGGAGCGTCTGGACAGCGGCGAAATCGCCTTCGACCGGCTGGTGATCGAGTGCACCGGCCTGGCCGACCCGGCACCGGTGGCGCAGACCTTCTTCATCGACGAAGAGCTGCGCGAGCGCTACATCCTCGACGGCATCATCACCCTGGTGGATGCCGCGCATGCCGACCTGCACCTGACCCAGACCATCGCCCAGGCCCAGGTCGGGTTTGCCGATCGCCTGCTGGTGAGCAAGACCGACCTGGTCGATGCGGCCGCGTTCGAGGCTTTGAGCCAGCGCCTGGCGCGGATCAACCGACGTGCGCCGATCCGTGTGGTGGACAACGGCAGGATCGACTTGGCCGAGCTGCTGGATGTGCGCGGGTTCAACCTCAACGCCAGCCTCAACCTGCGGCCTGTTGTGGCGGCGGGCAACAGCCTGGACCGGATCTCCAGCATGGTGCTGCGTACCGATGTGCCGCTGGATATCGACCGGCTGAGCGAGTTCATGAACCAATTGCTGGAGGCGCATGGCAAGCAGCTATTGCGCTACAAGGGCGTGTTGAACATTGCTGGCGAGGATCGGCGGCTGGTGTTTCAGGGCGTGCTGAAGCTCTATGGCTTCGACTGGGATACCGAGTGGGCCGAAGGCGAACAGCGCGAGAGTGTGATGGTGTTCATTGCCGATGACCTGCCCGAGGCGAAGATTCGCGAGGGGTTCGAGGCCTTGGGTCGCCCCTGAGGGCCCATCGCGGGTCAAGCCCGCTCCCACAGGTTTACTACCCATCTGGAGGGCTATGAAATCCTGTGGGAGCGGGCTTGACCCGCGATGCCACAAAAAAGCCCGGCTGGGAGCCGGGCTTTTTCACATCAGGTACCTGCGATCAGTTGCCGTACACCGGCAGCTTGGCGCAGATGGCCTTGACCTTCTCGCGAACGGCGTCGATCACCGCTTCGTTGTTCAGGTCGTCCAGGATGTCGCAGATCCAGCCCGCCAGTTCCTTGCACTCGGCTTCCTTGAAGCCGCGAGTGGTCACGGCCGGGGTGCCGAAGCGCAGGCCGGAAGTGACGAACGGGGAGCGTGGGTCGTTTGGCACGGAGTTCTTGTTGACGGTGATGAAGGCTTTGCCCAGGGCAGCGTCTGCGTCCTTGCCGGAGATTTCCTGCTTGATCAGCGACAGCAGGAACAGGTGGTTTTCAGTACCGCCCGACACCACGTCGAAGCCGCGCTCGATGAACACGCCGGCCATGGCCTGGGCGTTCTTCACCACTTGCTGCTGGTAGGCCTTGAACTCAGGCTGCAGCGCTTCCTTGAAGCAGATCGCCTTGGCCGCGATCACGTGCTCCAGCGGGCCGCCCTGGGCGCCCGGGAATACGGCGGAGTTCAGCTTCTTCTCGATGTCGGCGTTGGCACGGGCCAGGATCAGGCCGCCACGTGGACCGCGCAGGGTCTTGTGGGTGGTGGTGGTGACCACGTCGGCGAACGGCACCGGGTTCGGGTACACGCCAGCGGCGACCAGGCCAGCCACGTGGGCCATGTCGACGAACAGGTAGGCACCGACCTTGTCGGCGATTTCGCGGAAGCGCGGGAAGTCCAGCACCTGCGAGTAGGCCGAGAAACCGGCCACGATCATTTTCGGCTTGTGCTCGACCGCCAGGCGCTCGACTTCGTCGTAGTCGATCAGGCCGTTGGCGTCGATGCCGTACTGGATGGCGTTGTACAGCTTGCCCGAGGACGACACGGCCGCGCCGTGGGTCAGGTGGCCGCCGTGGGCCAGGCTCATGCCCAGGATGGTGTCACCGGCCGACAGCAGGGCCAGGTAGACGGCAGCGTTGGCCTGGGAGCCGGCGTGCGGCTGCACGTTGGCGTAGTCGGCGCCGAACAGCTGCTTGGCGCGGTCGATGGCCAGTTGCTCGACCACGTCGACGTATTCGCAGCCACCGTAGTAGCGCTTGCCCGGGTAGCCTTCGGCGTACTTGTTGGTCAGTACCGAGCCTTGAGCTTCCATCACCGCAGGGCTGGTGTAGTTTTCCGAAGCGATCAGCTCAATGTGCTCTTCCTGGCGCTGAGCTTCTTGCTCCATGGCGGCAAAGAGATCGGCGTCGTACTTGGCAATGGTCAAATCACGGCTGAACATGGCGGTCCTCAAGGATCGTGCTGAAATAGGCGGGCATTCTACCTCATCGGCTTTTGTCTGGCATATGAAAGGGCATCATGTCGCAGACAAGCGGGGCTCATTCAGGCTCGGTGTGAACTTATCGCGGGTCAAGCCCGCTCCCACAGGTCTGTTATCCGCTCTCGGGGGCCGAGAACATCCTGTGGGAGCGGGCTTGACCCGCGATGCGTCATTCGAACATGAACAACGTTTCGTTGCTGAATTGCGCCTCGAACTGGTTGGCCGGCATCGGCCGCCCGAACAGGTAGCCCTGCACCTCGTCGCAGCCGTGCTCGCGCAGAAACTCCAGTTGCTCATGGGTCTCCACACCCTCGGCGATCACCGCCAGGTTCAGGCTGTGGGCCATGGCGATGATGGCGCGGGCGATCTGCGCATCCTGCTCGCCCTCGGGCAGACCGTCGACGAAGGTGCGGTCGATCTTGAGCACGTCGATGGGGAACTGCTTGAGGTAGTTGAGCGACGAGTAGCCGGTGCCGAAGTCGTCCACCGCAATGCTCAGCCCCAGATTCTTCAGGCTGTCGAGGATCACCATCGCCTCGTTGACCTCGCGCATCAGGATGCTTTCGGTCAGTTCCAGCTCCAGGCACGCCGGCGGCAGCCCGGTATCGGCCAGGATGGTGGCGATGCGCGTGCCCAGTTGGCCATCGGAGAACTGGCGCGCCGAAATGTTCACCGACACCTTGGGCACTCGCACCTTGGCCTGGTGCCAGGCCTTGAGCTGGCGGCAGGCTTCGCTGATGACCCAGTCGCCCACGTCCACCACCAGCCCCAGTTCCTCGATCACCGGGATGAAGTCGCCCGGCGGCACCAGCCCGCGGCGCGGGTGGCGCCAGCGCAGCAGGGCCTCGGCACCGGTCAGGCGCTTGCCGTCGCCGCTGAACTGCGGCTGATAGTAGAGGATGAACTCGTTCTGCTCCAGCGCATGACGCAGGTCGCTTTCCAGCTCCAGGCGCTCCAGCGCACTGGCGTTCATGTCGGCCTGGTAGAACTGGAAGTTGTTCTTGCCGCGCTCCTTGGCGTGGTACATCGCGGTGTCGGCGTTCTTCATCAGCTGGCTCAGCTCGCTGCCATCCTGCGGGCTGAGGGCGATGCCGATGCTGGCAGTGACGAAGAACTCGCGGTTCTCCAGCACGAACGGTCGCACCAGGCTGCCCAGGATCTGCTCGGCCACGTGGATCGCGCGGTTGAGCGCGATTTCGCGGGTGGCCTTGGGTTGCAGCAGCAAGGTGAATTCGTCGCCGCCCATGCGTGCCACGGTGTCGTCGTCGTGTACGCAGTCGAGCAGGCGTTCGGCCATGTCCTTGAGCATGCGATCGCCCGCGGCATGCCCCAGGGAGTCGTTGATCGGCTTGAAACGGTCCAGGTCCAGGAACATCAGCACCACCCAGGCCTTCTGCCGCTCGGCCTGCTGCAGCGCGGTGTGCAGGCGGTCCTGGAACAGCGTGCGGTTGGGCAGGTGGGTCAGGGCGTCGTAGTAGGCCAGGCGGTGAATGCGCTGTTCGCTGGCCTTGCGCTCGCTGATGTCGGTGAAGAAGCACACGTAGCTGGCCAGGTCACCCTCGTCGTCGAGTACCGCGGTGATGCCGACCCACGCCGGGTAGTGCTCGCCGCTGCGGCGCTTGAGCCAGACCTCGCCCTCCCAGGTGCCGCGCTGGTGCAGTTGCTTGAGCACGTAGTTGAGGTGGGCTTCCTGCTGTTCGTCGACGGTGAGCAGGCTCGGCAACTGGTCGAGCACGTCGCTCACCGCGTAGCCGCTGACCCGGCTGAAGGCTTCGTTGGCCTGCACGATGTAGCCGGCCGGGTCGGTGATCAGGATCGCCGAGGTGGAATGCTCGAACACCGTGGCGGCCATGCGCAGGTCTTTCTCGGCGCGGCGTTGCTGGCTGATGTCGCGGCCGACGCCCAGGATGCCCTCGAAATGGTTGTGCTCGTCCCACACCAGTACTACGCGCAGCTCGATCGGGATCTTGCGGCCGTCGGCGCGCAGACAGTCGAACAGGAACAGCTGGGTGGTCACCTCGGTGCGCAGGCGCTCCAGCGCGGCGGGTTCCTCGAGGGCCCGCTTGACCCGTTCGAACAGGGTGAACACGCCGGTCAGCTGCGCCGGGTTGGCAATGGTCGACTGCCAGCCGTTGGCGAAGATCCACGGCACGTCGTAGCCCAGTACCGTCTGCACCGAAGGGCTGACGTAGTTGAGCTGCAACTGCGGGTCGGTGGAGAAGATCACGTCGCTGATGCTCTCGGCGAGCATGCGGTAGCGCTGCTCGCTGTCGCGCAGCGACTCGCTCGCCTCGATCTGGTCGGTGACGTCCTTGCCCACCCCGATGATGCGCAGCACCGTGCCGTCAGGGTCGCGGGTCAGGGCCTGTTCGCGAATGTCGTAGCGCCGCCAGCTCTGGTCGTGGTGAAGAAAACGCAGTTGGCAATGCAACTGCTCCACATAGCCGCTCTGGCGCTGCTGCTGGCGCATCTGGCGAAACAGCTCGGCGTCCTGCGGGTGCAGCAGCACTTCCCAGAAATACTCGCCCATCTGCGCCAGCTCGCTGCGCGAATAGCCCAGGGTCTGGCCCAGGTGGCGGTTGCTGAAGATCATGCGCAGGCTGTGCACATCCTGCACGTACAGCTGGTCGGGCACGGTGCGCACCACGTCCGACCAGAAGCTTTCGCGCTCCAGCAGCGACAGCTCCACGCGCTTGCGGCTGGTGATATCGCTGATGCTCAGGATCACGGCCTGGTAGTCACGCCGTGCCTGGGGGAAGCGCACCATCAGCCACAGGTGCTGGTCCTGGCCCTGGGGGTCGCTGAGCCGCACTTCCAGCTCCAGCAGGCGCAGGTCCTGCACCACTGCCTCGACCAACTGCATGCCCACCCCGTCGGCGCCCGGCGAGTGGCCTTCGATCAGGCGCTGCCAGGCGCTCTCGCAACAGCCGGCGCCCAGCAGTTGCAGGGCCACCTGATTGACTTCGGTAACTTTCAGCTCGCCCAGCAGGCTGTGGCGCAGCGATACATCCCGGGCCAGGCGCTGGGCCAGCTCGGCTGTGCTGCGCAGGCGCAGGCGTTCCAGCAGTTCGGTCAGCCCCGACAGGTCGAGTACGCACAAGGCCACGCCCGTGCCTTCGAAGATGTCCTGATAGCGTCGCCGACCTTCCTGCAGGGCGCGGTGACGGCGGCGCATGCTGATCAGCGCCAGCAGCGGGATCAGCGCGCACACCAGGCCCAGCACGCACTTGCCGATCAAGGCCGGCAGCAGTTGCTGGCGGCTGTAGGCGGCATCGAACAGGCCGCGCAGTTGCCAGTCGCTGTTGTCCAGGTACGCCAGCAGCACGCTTTGCGGCGGCTCGATGCTGGCGTCGCGCGCATCGAGCGGCGGCGCGTGGCGATCGATGACCTGAGCCGTGCGGCTGTTTTCCAGCAGCCACAGCGGTGGCGCGGCGTGGTCCAGGGGTTGGCTCAGTTGCTGGTAGTACTCCGGGGCCAGGCGCAGCAGCCAATAGCCACGGGTGTCACTGTCGGGGTGCTGCAGCAGCAGGTAGACCAGGCTGTTGTCGTCGCTGTTGCTGAAGTAGTACGGGCGCTCCTGGCCCAGGTGCAGCAGCTCCTGGAGCGCCTTGCGGTCGGCACTGATACCCGCGCTGTCGCGCAGCAACGCGCCCTGGGCGTCCACCCACACCAGGCTGCGCAGGGCGGGCAGGCGTGCGTGCAGGTGTTCGAGCAGCGGCGGCAGGTCGGTGACGGCCGGTGCGGCAGGGTAGGGTTGCAGCAGGGTGAGGGCTTTTTGCGCGTTCAATGCCAGGCTCAGGTTGAGCTGGCTGGCCAGTTCGGCACTTGCATCCAGGCTCTGCTGGCGGCGATCGGCCTGGGTATGGCGGAACTGTTCGAACACCTGCCAGAACAGCAGCGCGAGCAACAGCAGCACCAGTATGGCCAACGCGCCTTTGAGCGAGCCACGCAAGGGCGAACCGGACGCACTCGTGGCTTTGCGCGGGGATGAAGGCTGAGTCAGATTGGTCAAACGCTGTTCCTGCGTGAGGCTGTGGCAGGTGATCGCTACGCAGCGACAAGCGGCGCAGTGTGCGGTAGTCCTGTCGCATCCCGGTTCCAGGCGCGCACTATAAGCTGCACGCCCGAAGGGCGGCTAGCATGCCTTGAAGTGTGGCAAAGTGCCAGTCCTGTTCGTCAGCGGAATGGTTTCCTGCTTTTTGATACAAATTGCACACGCTGTGTTGATTGCAATGTGCCATTTCCCTAACTAGGATGTGCCCCCTCACTTAAGGCAGCGAACCCACGGATGGGTGTTTGACGCTGTTTTGGTAGGCCCCGTACCGCCTGGGCTTTTTCGGTCGGCGCGGGGCCTGCAGTCCAACTACAGGCCAAGGATGTCCTACTCAAGCAAGTTGCACGCTCGTTACCACGAGGTTGCCCGGCAGGCTGTATCACCAGACTGTTTTGCGGGCGAGGACGTGCGTTTTTCCAGTGAGTACGAAGCACTGGAAGGCGAGTTGAACAAGGCTCAGTCCGTTCACGAGAGCGGCCAGATCGACTGGCTCCGCGTGCTCGAGAACAGCGAGACGCTGCTGCGCACACAGTCCAAGGACCTGCGGGTTGCCGCCTGGTTGACGTGGGCGTTGTATCAACGCGAATCCTTCCCGGGCCTGCTGGCCGGCGTGGGGCTGTTGCAGCACCTGTGCGAGCAGCACTGGGCGCAGGTGCACCCGGCCAAGCCACGCACGCGGGCCGCGGCCATCGGCTGGCTGGTGCCGCGCCTGGAGCAGGTACTGGGTGAAAACGTCGCGATCAAGGAGCAACTGGCGCTGTTCCGCCGCCTGGTCGACAGCCTGCAGGCGCTCGATGCAGCCCTGACCACGCACCTGGGCGATGAGGCGCCGCTGTTGCTGCCGTTGTGCCGACGCCTGTCGAGCATGGTGCAACGTGCTGCCGACAATCAGCCCGAACCCGGTGCCGTGGGCGCGGTCGTGGCCCAGGTCAAGCAGGCCGCCACCCAGTTGCTCACCCCCGGCGCCCCCGTCGACAGCGAAAAAGACGCGCACAAGGTGTTACGCACCCTGCAGGATGGCGCTCGACCGTTATCGAACTGGTGGCTCAAGCAGAAGGCCACCGACGTGCGCGCCTTGCGCCTCAACCGCACGCTGCTGTGGTTGCAGATCGACGCGGTGCCCGAGCGCAATGCCGAACAGGTGACCGTGCTGCGCGGGTTGCCGGTCGACCGCCTGAAGATCTACCAGGAACGCTTTGCCAACGGCCAGTACGCCGACCTGCTGATGGAGCTCGAGGCCAGCCTGGCCAAGTCGCCGTTCTGGTTCGACGGCCAGCGCATGGTCTGGGAGTGCCTGCTGGAGCTCAACGCCGAGCAGGGCATGCGCGAGGTGGAGTTCCACTTCGCGCAACTGCTGCAGCGCCTGCCCGGGGTGGTGGAGCTGCGCTTTCATGACGGCACGCCGTTTGCCGACCCGGCGACGCGGGGCTGGATCAACGCCAGCGTCATGCCGCACCTGCAGAGCACCAGCGCACCGCGCAAGGTCGAGACCGACCTCGCGACCAGCCTGCCACCCTGGGAGCTGGCCCTGGAGGCGGTGCTGCCCGTGCTGCGCAAGGACGGCCTCAAGCCTGCCGTGCAGATACTCAAGCAGGGCATGCAGGCGGCTCAAGGCGGGCGTGTGCGCTTTTTCTGGCAGCTCAGCCAGGCGCGGCTGTGCTTTCTGGCCAAGAAGTACGAACTGGCCAAGACCCAGCTCGAAGCCCTAGATCACGAACTGCAACAGGCCGGCCTGCATCAGTGGGAGCCGGACCTGGCACTGGAAGTACTGCGTCTGCTGCACAGCTGTTGTGAGCTGCTGCCGCAGAACCACGCCGTGCGCGAACGCAAGGATGAGGTTTATCGCAGGCTGTGCCACCTCGACCTCGAAGTGGTACTCGACTAGGCCCCCGGGCCGCAAACGCAAGGAGAAAAGCCATGGCCAAAGAAGGCTCGGTAGCCCCCAAGGAACGCATCAACGTCACGTTCAAACCTGCCACGGGCGGCGCCCAGGAAGAAATCGAACTGCCCTTGAAGCTGCTCGCGATCGGTGACTACACCCAGCGTCCGGACGAACGCAAGGTAGAGGACCGCAAGCCCATCAGCATCGACAAGATGACGTTTGACGAAGTGCTCGCCAAGCAGGAGTTGAGCCTGACCCTCAGCGTGCCCAACCGCTTGCAGGACGACGAAAGCGCCAGCGATGAGCTGGGCATCAGCCTGCGGGTCAACTCCATGAAGGACTTCAACCCGGCCAGCCTGGTCGAGCAGGTGCCAGAGCTCAAGAAGCTGATGGAACTGCGCGATGCGCTGGTGGCACTCAAGGGCCCGCTGGGCAACGCACCGGCTTTTCGCAAGGCCATCGAAGGCGTGCTCGCCGACGATGAGTCGCGCACCCGCGTACTCGGCGAACTGGGCCTGAGCGCCACGCCGACCACCGACGCTTGAGCCTCCCCCGTCAAGGAAGAACACCATGAGCACCAGCGCAGCACAGCAAACCAGCAGCACCGATGGCGAGTACAGCATTCTCGACAACATCATCGCGCAAACCCGCCTGACGCCCGACGATGAAGCCTATGACATTGCCAAGCGCGGCGTGTCGGCCTTCATCGAAGAGCTGCTCAAGCCGCACAACGACGGCGAACCGGTCAAGAAGGCCATGGTCGACCGCATGATCGCCGAGATCGATGCCAAGCTCAGCCGCCAGATGGACGCGATTCTCCACCACCCCGACTTCCAGTCGCTGGAGTCGGCCTGGCGTGGCCTGCAGTTGCTGGTCGACCGCACCAACTTTCGCGAAAACATCAAGATCGAAATTCTCAACGTCTCCAAGCAGGACCTGCTGGACGACTTCGAGGACTCGCCCGAAGTCATGCAGGCCGGTCTCTACAAGCACATCTATACCGCAGAGTACGGCCAGTTCGGTGGCCAGCCGGTGGGCGCGATCATCGCCAACTACTTCATGTCGCCCAGCTCCCCCGACGTCAAGCTGATGCAGTACGTCTCCAGCGTCGCGTGCATGTCCCATGCGCCGTTCATCGCCGCTGCCGGTCCGAAGTTCTTCGGCCTCGAAAGCTTCACCGGCCTGCCGGACCTCAAGGATCTCAAGGACCACTTCGAAGGCCCGCAGTTTGCCAAGTGGCAGAGCTTTCGCCAGTCCGAGGACGCGCGCTACATCGGCCTCACCGTGCCGCGCTTCCTGCTGCGCAACCCTTATGACCCGGAGGAAAACCCGGTCAAGTCGTTCGTCTACAAGGAAACCGTGGCCAACAGCCACGAGCACTACCTGTGGGGCAACACCGCCTATGCGTTCGGCACCAAGCTGACCGACAGCTTCGCCAAGTTCCGCTGGTGCCCGAACATCATCGGCCCGCAGAGCGGTGGCGCGGTGGAAGACCTGCCGCTGCACCACTTCGAAAGCATGGGCGAGATCGAGACCAAGATCCCCACCGAAGTGCTGGTGTCGGACCGCCGCGAGTACGAGCTGGCCGAGGAAGGCTTCATTTCCCTGACCATGCGCAAGGGCAGTGACAACGCCGCCTTCTTCTCCGCCAGTTCGGTGCAGAAACCCAAGTTCTTCGGCATCAGCGCCGAGGGCAAGGCCGCCGAGCTGAACTACAAGCTCGGTACCCAGCTGCCGTACATGATGATCGTCAACCGCCTGGCCCACTACCTCAAGGTACTGCAGCGCGAGCAGCTGGGCTCGTGGAAGGAGCGCACCGACCTGGAGCTGGAACTCAACAAGTGGATCCGCCAGTACGTGGCCGACCAGGAGAACCCGAGCGCCGAGGTGCGTGGGCGTCGTCCGCTGCGCGCGGCCCAGATCATCGTCAGCGATGTGGAAGGGGAGCCGGGCTGGTACCGGGTCAGCCTCAACGTGCGCCCGCACTTCAAGTACATGGGCGCCGACTTCACCCTGTCGCTGGTCGGCAAGCTGGATAAAGAGTAAGCGGGGGCGCGTACATGAGCGGATATGGCAGCCTTTTCGAGCGTCTGGGCGGCGAAGCCGACAAGCGTCGCGGCTGGAGCCGCGAGAGGGCTGCCATGGCCTCGGTGGCGGTGCACCTGGGCAAGATGCTCAGTACCCGTGCGGGCAGCGTGCAGACGCTGCCCGATTACGGGCTGGCAGACCTCAATGACATGCGCCTGAGCCTGCATGACGCGCTGAGCCAGGCGCGTCAGGCCATCGAGCAGTTCATCGAAGCCTACGAACCGCGCCTGACCAATGTGCGCGTGGTGTCGCTGCCGCGTGATCACGATCAGCTCAAGCTGGCTTTCAGCATCGAAGGCCTGCTTGAGCTGGACGGGATCAAGCGTCAGGTCAGCTTTTCCGCGCGCCTGGAGGGCGGCGGGCAGGTGCAGGTCAACTGAGACGCGCACCGCGCTGCCGTCTCGCGAACAGGACGTTCCTGAGCATGCAAAACAGGTAACCGAGCATGTCCTTCAATCATTACTACCAGAGCGAGCTCACCGCGTTGCGCCAGCTGGGGCGACGCTTTGCCGAGCGCAGCCCGGCCCTGGCGCCGTTTCTGGGGCAGGCCGGGCGCGACCCGGACGTGGAGCGGCTGCTCGAGGGCTTTGCCTTCCTCACCGGGCGCCTGCGCCAGAAGCTCGATGACGAACTGCCCGAGCTGAGCCATTCGCTGATGCAGTTGCTGTGGCCCAACTACATGCGCCCGCTGCCGGCGTTCAGCATCCTGCAGTTCGACCCGCTGGGCCAGTCCGGCCCGCCCTTGCGGGTGGCGCGCGATACACCGGTCGAGAGCCAGCCGATCGATGAGGTGCGCTGCCGTTTTCGCACCTGCTACCCCACCGATGTCATGGCCCTGGACCTCACCGCGCTCAATTACTCGGTAAAGGGTGATGGGGCGCTGCTCAGCCTGCGCCTGGAGATGAGCTGCGACGGGCATGTCGGCGAGCTGGAACTGAGCCGCCTGCGCCTGCACCTGGCAGGCGAGCGCTACATCAGCCAGATGCTCTACCTGTGCCTGCTGCGCAACGTGGAAGGCATCGAGCTGGTGCCACTGGGGGGCGATGGCAAGCCGCTGGTGCGCGCCAGTGGCGAGAACGTGACAGTGCGCCTGGCTGGCAACCGTATCCAGCCGGTCGGCTTCGCCGAGGAAGAGGCGCTGATTCCCTACCCGCTGAACACCTTTCGCGGTTACCGCTACCTGCAGGAGTACTTCGCCTTCCAGGACAAGTTCCTGTTCGTCGACCTCGACGGCCTGGAGGCACTCAAGTCCCTGGGCACGGAAACCCTCAAGCAGATGCGCGGGCTGGAGATACGCTTCGACATCCGCAGGGGCGGCATCCAGCGCATGCGCCCCACGCTGGACAACGTCAAGCTGTACTGCACCCCTATCGCCAACCTGTTCCAGCACGATGCCCTGCCGATTCGCCTGGATGGCAAGCAGGACGAATACCTGCTGCTGCCCGCCGAGTACGACCTGGAGAACTGCGGGGTGTTCTCGGTGCACAGCGTGACCGGCTGGAAGCCCGGCGGCGTGGGCTACCAGGCCTATGTGCCGTTCGAGTCGTTCGAGCACGACCCCAGTTTCGACGTGCCGCAGACCAGCCCGCACTACAGCATTCGCCAGCGCTCCTCGCTGTTGCATGACGGCCTGGACACCTACCTGAGCTTCGGAATACGCGATACCCGCACCCACGAGACGCTGTCCATCGAGCTCACCTGCACCAACCAGAACCTGCCGCGCCGGCTCAAGCTGGGTGATATCGACCAGCCGTCCGAGCAGACCCCGGAGTTCCTCACCTTCCGCAACATCACCCCGGTCACGGCCAGCTACGCACCGCCCCTGAACCGGGACTTCCTGTGGAAGCTGATCAGCAACATGTCGCTCAACTACCTGTCGCTGGCCAACGTCGATGCGCTCAAGGTGATCCTGGAAACCTACGACCTGCCGCGCTACTACGACCAACATGCCGAGAAGGTCAGCAAGCGCCTGCTCGGCGGGCTCAAGTCGATCCGTCACGAACATGTCGACCGACTGCATCGCGGCCTGCCCCTGCGCGGGCTGCGCACCGAACTGACCATCGACCCGCAAGGCTACATCGGCGAAGGCGACCTGTTCGTGTTCGCCTCGGTGCTCAACGAGTTCTTTGCCCTTTATGCCAGCCTCAACTCGTACCACGAGTTGCGTGTCAGAAGTACCCAGGGAGAGGTGTACCAATGGACACCACGTATGGGCCTGCAGCCCCTGCTTTGAGCGGGCTGAGCCACGCAATACGCGAGTATTCGCTGTTTCAGGCCGTGCTGCTGGTCATCGACCGGCTGCGCGAGTTCCATCCGCACCTGAGCGAAGAGGAACTGTACGACCAGCTGGAGTTCCAGGCCAATCCGAGCCTGGGCTTTCCGGGCAGCGACGTCGATCGCGTCGAGTTCTTCGACGACCGCGGGCAGATGCGTGCACGCCTGCGTTTCAACCTGATCGGCCTGTGCGGCGCCAGCTCGCCGCTGCCGGCGTTCTACGTGGAGCAGGCGCTGGGCGATGGCGAGGACGGCAACACGACCCGGCAGTTTCTCGACGTGTTCCACCATCGGCTACAGCGCCTGATGCTGCCCATCTGGCGCAAGTACCGTTATCGCGCACGCTTCCAGAGCGGGGCGATGGACCCATTCTCGGCGCAGCTGTTCGCCCTGATCGGGCTGGGTGGCGAGCACATTCGCGAGGCCCGCGAACTGAACTGGAAGCGCCTGTTGCCCTACCTGGGCCTGCTGAGCCTGCGTGCCCACTCGGCGGCATTGATCGAGGCGGTGCTGCGCTACTACTTCAAGCATGCGCAGCTGGTCATCGAGCAGTGCATCGAACGTCGCGTGGTCATCCTGCAGGAGCAGTGCAATCGCCTGGGGCGCGCCAACAGCCTGCTGGGCGAGGACGTGGTGCTGGGCGAGCGGGTGCGTGATCGCAACGGCAAGTTCCGCATCCACATCACCCAGCTCGACTGGCAGCGCTTTCACGAGTTCCTGCCGATCGGCTTCGGCTATCAGCCGCTGTGTGCCCTGGTGCGTTTCACCCTGCGCGACCCGCTGGACTACGACATCCGCCTGGTGCTGCGCCAGGAAGAGATTCGCGAGCTGCGTATCGGCCAGGACAACGCCTGCCGTCTGGGATGGACGAGTTGGCTCGGTCACGAACGCGCCGATGGCGTGGTGACCCTGGGAAGCAAAATTCATTAAGGACCGATGAACATGATCACCGTAGACCTGCAACAACTCATCCAGGCGCTGGACGCCGACACCCGTCGTGACCTGGAGCGCTGCGCCGAACGTTGCGTGGCACGTGGCGGCAGCAGGATCCTGGTCGAGGACCTGCTGCTGGAATTGCTCGATCGCCCCGAAGGCCTTCTTGAACGGGCCTTGCACGACGCCGACGTGGCGCCGGGCGAACTGCGCGCCACCTTGCAGGTGCAGCTTGAACACAGCGCTTCGCGCAACCCGGTGTTCGCCCCCGAACTGGTGCAGTGGCTGCAGGATGCGCTGCTGGTGGCCAACCTCGAACTGGGCAGCAGCCAGGTCGAACAGGCTGCGCTGATCCTGGCGCTGCTGCGCAACCCCGTGCGCTATGCCGGCAGCCATTACCAGCCGCTGCTGGCCCGCCTGAACATCGAGCGCCTCAAGGGCTTCGCCCTGGCGTCCCGGCCGGTTGCAGCGCAGGGTGCCGCGGGCGGCCAGGGCGAGTCGATGCTGCAGCGCTTTACCCACAACCTCACGCAGCAGGCCCGCGACGGCCGACTCGACCCGGTACTGTGCCGCGATCAAGCGCTGCGCCAGATGATCGACATCCTTGCCCGGCGGCGCAAGAACAACCCCATCGTGGTGGGCGAGGCCGGTGTGGGCAAGACCGCCATCGTCGAGGGCCTGGCGCTGCGCATTGCCGCCGCCGAAGTGCCGCCGGCACTGCGCGGGGTAGAGCTGCTGGCGCTGGACATGGGCCTGCTGCAGGCCGGCGCCAGCGTCAAGGGCGAGTTCGAGCGACGCCTCAAGGGCGTGATCGACGAGGTCAAGGCCGCGCCCCGACCGGTCATCCTGTTTATCGATGAAGCCCACACCCTGATCGGTGCGGGCGGCAACGCCGGCGGTTCGGATGCGGCCAACCTGCTCAAGCCTGCACTGGCGCGGGGCGAGCTGCGCACCATCGCCGCCACCACCTGGAGCGAGTACAAGAAGTACTTCGAGAAGGACCCGGCCCTGGCCCGGCGCTTTCAGCCGGTACAACTGCACGAGCCGACAGCGGACGAGGCGGTGACCATCCTGCGCGGCCTGGCCCAGGTGTATGAGAAGAGTCACGGTATCTACCTGCGCGATGATGCGGTGGTGGCGGCGGCGCACATGTCGGCGCGCTACCTGGCCGGGCGACAGTTGCCGGACAAGGCGGTCGATGTGCTCGACACCGCTTGTGCCCGGGTGCGCATCAGCCTGGCCGCCGCGCCGCAACGCCTGGAACGCCTGCGTGCCTCGCTGGCCGAGGGCGAGCGGCAGGTGCAGGCGCAGCAGCGCGACGCCGAAGCCGGCGTGGGTATCGACCAAGAGGCGCTGCACCTGTTGCAGGCGCAACTGCGCAGCGACCAGGCCGACCAGCAGGCCGTGCAGGCGCGCTGGGAACAGCAGCGCGCGCTGGCCGAGCAGGTGCTGGACCTGCGCCGGCAGTTGGCCGAAGCCCGCGAGCAGGGCAATGCACGGGATGACGTGGCCTTACTGCAGGCCAGCCTGGAGACCACCCGCAGCCTGCTGGAAGCGGCGCAGGCCGAAGAGCGCCTGGTCAGCTTCGAAGTGTGCCCGCGCCTGGTGGCCGAAGTGATCAGTGCCTGGACCGGCGTGCCGCTGGAGCAACTGGCCCGCGAGCACAACGCCAGGATCATGCGCTTTGCCGAAGACCTGCGTGCGCGTATCCGTGGTCAGGAGCAGGCCGTGCAGGCACTGGACCGCTCGATGCGGGCCAACGCAGCCGGCCTGGCAAAGCCCGATGCGCCGGTCGGGGTGTTCCTGCTGGTGGGGCCCAGTGGCGTGGGCAAGACCGAAACGGCCCTGGCCCTGGCCGACCTGCTGTATGGCGGCGAGCGCTTCATCACCACCATCAACATGTCCGAGTTCCAGGAGAAGCACACCGTGTCGCGGCTGATCGGCGCGCCGCCCGGTTACGTCGGCTATGGCGAGGGCGGCATGCTCACCGAGGCGGTGCGCCAGAAGCCCTATTCCGTGGTGCTGCTGGATGAGGTCGAGAAGGCCGACCCGGACGTGCTGAACCTGTTCTACCAGATCTTCGACAAGGGCGTGGCCAACGACGGCGAGGGGCGCGAAATCGACTTTCGCAACACCCTGATCCTGATGACCTCCAACCTGGCCAGCGAGCAGATCGCGAGCCTTTGCCAAGGCGCCGAACGGCCCTCTGCCGAGCAGCTGGAACAGGCCATACGCCCCGCCTTGAGCAGGCATTTCAAACCGGCCTTGCTGGCGCGCATGCGTGTGGTGCCGTACTACCCGGTGAGCGGCCCGGTGCTGCGCGAGCTGGTCGAGATCAAGCTGCAGCGCTTTGGCCAGCGGCTGCTGCGCCGGCAACTGGGTTTCACCTATGCCCCGGCGCTGGTCGAGCACCTGGCCGAGCGTTGCACCCAGGGCGACAGCGGCGCGCGGCTGATCGACCACCTGCTCGACCTGCACCTGATGCCGCAGGTGGCTGACCGGCTGCTGGCAGCGATGGCGGCCGGGGAGTCGTTGCAGCAGGTGCATGCCACGCTCGATGGCGATACGGGCGTGAGGTGCGAGTTTGCCTGAGGTGGGGGTGATGTTCACCCACGTGCCGCAGCCCTTGCGTTATGCCGAAGCCCTGTTGACGCACTTCGCCAGCCTGTCGCGTACGGGCCGGGAACCCGCGCTGCAGGAGCGCTTCGTGCAGGCGGTGGCCGAGCTCAGCGGTTGCGAACTCAGTCAGCTGTACCTGCTCGATGCCACCCACACTTCGCTGAGCCTTGCCGCCGAATGGCTGGGCGGGGCCTTGCAGCCGCGTGCTGCCGCCAGCGTGCCGGTGGATTACAACGGCGAGCAACTGCTGCAGTTCGCGCTGTGCCAGAACCGTTCGGTAAGCCTTGCCGACCTGCCCGCCAGCCTGCTCGACACCAGTTTCCTGCCGGTGCTGCACAGCCCCTGGCAGTCGCTGCTGTGCGTACCGCTGCTCAACCCGCACCAGGCCATCGCCGGGCTGCTGCTGTGTGCCAGCCGCACCAGCGTCGACCTGGGCGGCTTTGCCCAGTCGCTGGGACAGCTGGGGGCGTTCGTGCTGGTGCAAATGGAGTTGCTGCAACGCCTGCACCAGCCCGAGGTGGCGCCGGCGCCGCTGCCCGCCACGCGCGCAGGCGCCACCGACTACGGGCTGATCGGCAACAGCGCCGCGATGCGCCAGGCCTACCAGCTGATCAGCAAGGTGCTGCACAGCCCCTACACCGTCCTGCTGCTGGGCGAGACCGGCACCGGCAAGGAGGTCGTGGCCCGGGCGATTCACGACTACGGCCCGCGCGGTACCCGGCCGTTCGTGGTGCAGAACTGTGCGGCCCTGCCGGAGAACCTGCTGGAGAGCGAACTGTTCGGGTATCGCCGGGGCGCCTTCACCGGCGCACTGCGCGACCGCCCTGGCCTGTTCGATGCCGCCCACGGCGGCACCCTGCTGCTCGACGAGATCGGCGACATGCCGCTGTCGCTGCAGGCCAAGCTGCTGCGCGTGCTGCAGGAGGGCGAGATCCGCCCGCTGGGTTCCAACGACACCCACACCATCGATGTGCGCATCATCGCCGCCACCCACCGCGACCTGGCGGTGCTGGTCAGCGAAGGGCGCTTTCGCGAAGACCTGTACTACCGGCTGGCGCAGTTCCCCATCGAGTTGCCGGCCCTGCGTCAGCGCGGCGGCGATGTGCCAGTGCTGGCCCGGCATTTCTCTGCCAAGGCCTGCGAGTTTCTGGGGCGCAAGCCCCTGCAGTGGTCGCCGGCGGCACTGGCCTACCTCGACGGGCTCGCCTGGCCGGGCAACGTGCGTGAACTCAAGGGCCTGGTGGAGCGCGCGGTGTTGCTGTGCGACGGCGAGTGCCTGCTGCCTGAGCATGTTGCCCCGGCCAGCGAAGTACCGTCGGGGGACAGCGGGCTGAACCTGCGTGATCGCCTTGAAAACGTGGAGCGCCACTGGCTGCTCGACTGCCTGCGCAAGAACGCCGGCAACCAGACCCTGGCCGCACGCGAGCTGGGCCTGCCGCGGCGCACCCTGCTGTACCGCCTGGGGCGGCTGAACATCAACCTTGGCGAGTTCGAAGGTTGAGCGGCCATGGCGAGCAATGCTGCATTTTCCCTTACAACCGTGCGCTGCCCCCGGCGGGCGGCGCCCCGTGCAATGCCCACCGATGGAGATCTGCAAATGTCTGTTCGTCAATGGCCCGCCTTGCTGCTGGCGCTGATCGTGCTCAGCGGCCTGGGCGGCTGTAGCGGCAATTACAAATTCAACGACGACACCTATCGCCCGCTGGGCGATCCGCAGGCAGCCAACCGCGGCAAGTGAGTGCAAGGAGCATCAACATGGAACTGGTTCTTGAAACGCAGGGACGCAGCAAGACCTTCACCCGTGCAGGCGGCGTGATCGGGCGCGACGAGGCGTGCGACTGGGTCATCAGCGACCCGCAGCGGCATGTCTCCAAGCGACATGCGCTGGTCACCTGTCAGGAGGGCGTGTTCTTCCTCACCGACATCAGCAGCAACGGCACCCGCGACGGACGCAGCGGTGCGCAGCTGCGCAAGGGGCAGGCGCAGCGAATCGAGCAGGACAGCGTGTACCTGCTGGGCGGCTTCGAGGTGCGCGCGCGCCTGGCCACCCGCACCGCAGCCGATGTCGAGGTCGGCCTGCCCAGCGCCGCGGGCAGCATCATCCCTGACGACGCCTTTCTTGAGCTGGACCCGTTCCATGCCCTCGACCAGCAGGACGTCGAGCCTTCGCCCCTCGACGCACTGAGTGCACTCGACACGGTTGCACCGGTGGCCCGCCAGCGCCCCGACTACGCGCGCATAGACATGGAAAGCCTGCTGGTACCCAACCTGGTGGCGCAGCCCGAACCCGACGATGAACCACAGGCGGCGCCGGCACCTGCATGTAACGAACGGTTCTGGGCAGCCTTTGGCACCGCCCTCGGGGTCGATCTGGGCGGGCTCGACCCTGGCGCCCGTGAAGCCCTGGCGATCAAGGCGGCCGGCCTGCTCAAGCAGAGCATCGGCGGCGTGCAGCAAAGCCTGCGCACCCGCAGCGAACTGAAGAACGAGTTGCGCCTGGCCCTGACCACCTCCCACCGCGCCAGCCACAACCCGTTGAAGTCGAGCGCCGATGCCGGCCAGGCGCTGGGCCTGTTGCTGCACCCGGCCGCGCCCGGCCAGCTCCCTGCGAGCCAGGCACTGACCCAGGCCTACCGCGACCTGCAGGCGCATCAGGTGGCGATGCTGACGGCCTGTCGCGCTGCGCTGCAGGGTGTGCTTGAGCACTTTTCGCCACGCCAGCTGGGCCTGCAGTTCGAGCGCGGCCGGGCACCGCTGCTGCGGACTGCCGGCAGCCAGTGGCGCGCCTACGTGCGCTACCACCAGGCCCTTGGCCAGGACGATGAATGGAGCGAGCGCCTGCTGGCGCGCGACTTCGCCCAGGCCTACGCCGAACAGGTTCGCCTGATCGGTACCCTTCACACCGACGCTCAAGGATGATCCCCATGCTGCGCTGCAAGACCTTTCTCTCCACCGGCCTGATGGCGCTGGCGCTATTGCTGGCCGGTTGCTCCGCGCTGTCGCCGTACTCGGAACTGACCAAGCTGCAACTGACCCTCGACGCCGGTGACCAGCTCAACCCGGACCTCAATGGCCGGCCCTCGCCGATCGTGGTGCGCCTGTTCGAACTCAAGCACCCGGTGGCCTTCGAGCATGCCGACTTCTTCAGCCTGTACGAGCGGGCCAAGGAATCCCTGGCGCCAGACCTGGTGGTCAGCGAAGAGCTGGAGCTGCGCCCCGGTGAGCACGTGACGCTGCGCCTGAGCGTGGAACCTGGCAGCCGCTACGTCGGCGTGCTGGCGGCCTACCGCGACCTGGAGCAGACCCAGTGGCGCTACGTGGTCCAGATCACCCCGCAGGCACTCAACAGCGCCAGCCTGACGCTGGACCAGGCCGGCATTCGCAACAGCAACGCCACACTGGCCCGGACGGAAAACTGATCATGCATGTGCACAAAGTCATTTGGCAGGAAGGCATGCTGCTGCGTCCGCAGCACTTCCAGCACAACGATCGCTACTACGATTACCAGATGAAAACCCGCACCCAGCTGCTGGGCAGCTACAACTGGGGTTTTCTCAGCCTGGAGATCGACCAGCAGTTCCTGAGCATGGGCAAGCTGGTGGTCAGCCAGGCCAGCGGTGTGCTGCCCGACGGCAGCCTGTTCGAGCTCAGCAGCAACATCGAGCCGCTGGCCCTGGACATACCGCCCAACACCGGCAACACGCCGGTGTTCCTGGCACTGCCGCTGGTGACCGGCAACCACATCGAGACCCGGCGACTGGAGCAGTCCGATGTGCTGGCGCGCTACATCGCCTACGAGACCCCGGTCAGCGACTCCAACGCCGGTGACGACATCAACAGCGACATCAGCTGTGCACGGCCGGACTTTCGCCTGCTGCTGGGCGAGCAGCAGGGCGATCAGGCCTACGTCAAGCTCAAGCTGTGCGCCGTGCTCGACACCACCCCGGACGGCGTGATCAGCCTGGACCCCGAGTTCGTGCCGACCTTCATTCACACCCACGCGTCAAGCTACCTGCTGTCGTGCCTCAAGGAGGTGATCAGCATGCTCGGCCACCGTGGCGACACCATTGCCGAGCGCATCCGTTCCAACGGCAAGGTCGGCGGCGCGGAGGTGGGCGACTTCATGATGCTGCAACTGATCAATCGCACCGAACTGCTGCTGCGTCACTACCTGGGCCTGGACCAGCTGCACCCCGAGGAGCTGTACCGCACCCTGCTGACCATGCTGGGGGACCTGGCGACCTTTGCCAGCGACACCAAGCGCCCGCGTACCGACAGCCGTTATCAGCACAGCGATCAGGGCGCGAGCTTTCGCCGGCTGATGGACGGCATACGCGAGGTGCTGTCGATGGTGCTGGAACAGCACGCCATCGAACTGGACCTGCAAACCCGCCAGTACGGCATCCTGGTGGCCGCCGTGCACGACCAGACGCTGCTCGCCTCGGCCTCGTTCGTACTGGCCGCCAGCGCCAACTGCGACAGCGAGACCCTGCGCACGCGCCTGCCCTCGCACCTCAAGGTCGGCCCGGTGGAACGTATCCGGCAACTGGTCAACCTGCACCTGCCTGGCATCAAGGTGGTGCCGTTGCCGGTGGCGCCGCGGCAGATCCCGTTCCATTCCAACAAGACCTACTTCCTGCTCGAATTCAACGCCGAAGACCAGGCCCTGCTGGAGCGCTCCGGTGGTTTTGCCTTCCACGTCTCGGGCGAGTTCGCCGAGCTCGAACTGAAATTCTGGGCCATCAGGAACTGACCGCATGCACAAGGACATCGAACACCGTCAGGACGACAAGACCGTGCTGGTGGACCGCCAGGGCCAGGCGCCCAGGCAGGTTCCGCTGACCGATGGGTTGGCCACGCCGCGCCTGGAGCAACTGGAAGACCGGATGATCTACTCGGCCCGCCTGGGCCCGGCCGAGGCCATCAACATCAGCCTCAACACCCTGGTGGCAGCCGCCTCGGACCTGCTCTCGCACGTGGTGCGGCTCAAGCACAGCGACAGCCGCGAAGACCTCGACGCCCTCAACCAGACCCTCACCCATGGCATCAAGCTGTTCGAGGCCCATGCGCTGCACAACGGCGCCGAGCCCAGCCAGGTGATGACCGCGCGCTACGTGCTGTGCTCGGTGCTTGACGAGGCCGTGGTCACCACCTCCTGGGGCAACGAGAGCGAGTGGGCGCAGATGAGCCTGCTCAGCACCTTTCACAACGAGACCTTCGGTGGCGAGAAGTTCTTCCAGCTGCTCGATCGTCTGTCGAAGAACCCGGTCAAGCACCTGCCGATGCTGGAGCTCATGTACCTGTGCCTGTCGCTGGGGTTCGAGGGCAAGTACCGCGTGATGGTACGCGGCATGCTCGAACTCGAAGGGATTCGCGACGCCTTGTTCCGCCAGGTGCGGCAACTGCGCGGGGATGCCCCGCGCGAACTTTCGCCGCAGTGGGAAGGGCTCAACGACCAGCGTCGCAGCCTGGTGCGGGTGGTGCCCTGGTGGATGGTCACGCTGTTCGCGCTGATCTGCCTGGTGGTGATGTATTCGGGGTTCGCCTGGGTGTTGGGCGAGCAGCGCGAGGCCGTGCTGCAACCTTTTCAGCAGCTTGACCCGGAAACGGTCCAGGCGCAGCAGTAGAACAGGGACGTGTGATGAAAAACTTCTTCAAGAAAGTCGGCGATTTTTTGCGCAAGACGTGGGTATGGACGCTGTTGCTGGTGTTGTCGCTGGTACTGCTGGTGTGGTTCGTGGGGCCGCTGCTGGCAGTCGACGACCACCGCTTCTGGGCCTCGGCTACCTCGCGCCTGCTGACCATCAGTGCGCTGTTCCTGTGCTGGGGGCTGGGCATGGTGTTCGCCAGCTGGCGCGCCGGGGTGCAGAAAAAGGCTGTCGAAGAGAGCGAGGACGGCCAGGAACGCCTGCGCCGTGAAGCGCGCATCGACGAGGACCACAAGGAACTGCGCAGCCGCTTCAGCGAGGCGTTGCGTACGCTCAAGGGCTCGAGCCTGTATGGCGGGCGCAGCGAGCGCTGGCGCAACGACCTGCCCTGGTACTTGCTGATCGGCCCCCAGGGCAGTGGCAAGACCAGCCTGCTGGACTTTTCCGGCCTGGAGTTTCCGCTCAACAAACTGGACCGCCAACTCACCCGCGACACCCGCGGTACGCGCCATTGCGACTGGTATTTTGCCGACCACGCGGTGTTGATCGACACCGCCGGACGCTACCTGACCCAGGAAACCGCCGAGGTCGACGCCAGTGCCTGGCGTACCCTGCTCAACCTGCTGCGTCGACGCAGCCGCAGCCGGCCGCTCAACGGCGTGCTGGTCAGCGTGCCGGTCGAGCTGCTGCGCAGTGGCGACGAGAAGGGCCTGGAAAACCTGGCGCGCCAGGTCCATGCGCGACTGCAGGAAATCCAGCAGACCCTGCATGTCCAGGTGCCGGTGTACCTGGTGCTGAGCAAGGCCGACCAGTTGCAGGGCTTCGACGATTTCTTCGACCAGCTCAGCCGTGAAGAAAGCGACCAGGTACTGGGCAGCACCTTCACCAAGGCGCAGAACGGCACCGATGTGGCCGTGCTGCGCCAGGCCTTCGAGGCGCTGCTGCGGCGCCTCAACAGCCAGGTGATCATGCGCATGCACCACGAGCGCGATACACAGCGGCGCGCGCGCATCCTCGACTTCCCGCACCAGCTGGCGCAGATCGGCGAGCAGCTGTGCCTGTTCGTCGACATCGCCTTCACCGGCAATCGCTACCAGCGCGCCAGCCAGCTTCGCGGGTTCTACCTCACCAGTGCGCCGCACCTTGTCCAGCAGTTGGACCCGGACACCGCCAGCATCGGGGCCAGCCTGGGCCTGCCCAGCACGGTGCTACCCACCTTGCGCAGCGGGCGTTCGCGGTTCATCCATCACCTGCTCAGCCGGGTCATCTTCCCCGAGGCCGACCTGGCCGGCCTCGACCAGCGCGAGCGGCGACGCATCGACTGGGGGCAGCGCGCACTGTATGTCGGCGCGCTGGGCGTACTGGTGTGCTGCGGGTTGCTGTGGGCGGGCGGTTTCAGTGCCAACCACGACCGCCTCGAGCAACTGCGCGGGCTCGGTCAGGTGTGGGCCGGGCAGCGTGCAGCGCTGACCCCGCAAAGCGATGCCATGGCCGCGCTCAAGCCGCTGGACAGCAGCTATGCCGCGACCCAGGTATTCCCGCCTTCGGGTGATGCGTCACTGCATGAGCGCCTGGGCCTGTACCAGGGCGAGCAGAGCAATCCGTTGCTTCGCAGTGCCTACGAACAGGACCTGCACACCCAACTGCTGCCACGGGTGGCCAAACAGCTCGAAGGGCAGATTCGTGGCAACCTGCGCGACCGTGAGCGCCTGCTCAACAGCCTGCGTGCCTACTTGATGCTGAGCATGCCCGACCGCCGCGAAGCCGCCTGGCTGCAGGAGTGGGTAGCCGCTGACTGGTCGCGCCGCTACGCGGGCAACACGGCGGTGCAAAACGGGCTCAACGGGCATTTCGAACGCCTGCTGCAACTGCCATTCAGCTACCCGCTGGACCCGCAACTGGTGGCCCAGGCACGCAAGGTGCTGCGCAGCGAATCGCTGGTCAACGTGGTGTACCGGGTACTGCGCGAGCAGGCCAGCAGCCTGCCCGACTACCGCCTCAGCCAGCACCTGGGCCCCCAGGGCGGGCTGTTTTTCGGCACCGACTACGTGATTCCGGGGTTTTACACCCAGCAGGGCTACGAGCAGTATTTCTCGGTACAGGGCTCGACCCTGGTCAGCGAACTGCTGCGTGACAACTGGGTCCTGGGTGAGGGCAGCGGCATCAGCGACATGGACATGCGCCGCCTGCTGGTAGGATTGGAACAGCTGTACTTTCGCGACTACGCCAACCACTGGAGCGAAGCTGTCGGCCAGGTCGGCCTGCAACCGTTCGGCGATGCCGGCGAGGGCGCCGATCAGCTCGCCGGGCTCACCTCGGCCAACTCGCCGGTACTTCAACTGCTGGTGCAGGTGCGCGACAACACCCGTTTCGAGCCCGTGCCGGGCAGCACCGATGAGCCCGCCGAGGCACCGGCCAGCGACCCGGCCCAGGGGGTCAAGCTGGGCAAGAAGGCCAACACGGCGGTCGCCGTGGCCGGCAAGGTCCAGGGCGCCCTGGCGAGCAAGCCCGCCGTGGCGGCCAAGCCGCTGCCCGACACCGCGAAGAAGTCCCTGCAGCGGCGTTTCGAAGCCCTGCATCGGCTGCTCGACGAAAACAATGGCCCCTCCGCCGACCTCACCCCGGCGCTGCAGGCGCTCAACGACCTGCAACTGCAGATGGCTGGCCTCGCGCGCGCCAGCCAGCCGGAGCAGATGGCCTTCGAGCTTGCCAAGACCCGCATGGGGGGCCAGCGCGATGCGCTCAGCGCCCTGCGCAACGCCTCCGGGCGTCTGCCGAGACCGCTCAATGGCTGGTTCAACCTGCTGGCCGAAGACAGCTGGCGGCTGGTACTCAACGATGCCTACCAGTACGTCAACGAGCGCTACCAGAGCGAGCTGTACGGCTTCTACGGTGAGTCGATCCAGCAGCGCTACCCGTTCGATGCCCACAGCACCAGTGACGTGGCGATCAACGACTTTCGCGAGTTCTTCAAGGCCCAGGGCATCGCCGAGCGCTTCTTCGACACCTACCTGCGCCCGTTCATCAGCGGCGATCCGGGCAGTTACCGCCTGCGCAGCATCGACGGCCAGAGCCTGCCGATCTCGCGGGTCTACCTGGACCAGATGGCCAGGACCCAGACGATTCGCCAGAGCTTCTTCGCCGAGAACCCGGCGCAGCCGCAGGTGCAGTTCAGGCTCGAGCCCTACACCCTGGACTCGGCGGTGAGCCGCGCCGAGTTCCGCTTTGGCGATCGGCAGCTGGACTATCGCCACGGCCCGGTGGTGCCCATGACCTTCAACTGGCCGACCGATGCACAGGACGGTCGCGCAAGCCTGGTGCTCGAACGCATGGTCGAGCGCCCGATCGGCATCGAGAAGAACACCGGGCCGTGGTCGCTGTTCCGCCTGTTCGACCTGATGCAGACCGAGTACCTCAAGGGCCGCGACGTGCTGGTGCTCAAGGCCGAAGTGGGCGGGCTGCGGGCCAACTACCTGCTCAGCAGCCAGCGTGCGCCCAACCCTTTCGACGTTGGCGTGTTACGCGGCTTTCGTCTGCCGGGGTCGCTCTAGATGCAGGTTGGAGCACGCTGGCGCAGCGCGGCGCGCACGGATGCTGGCAAGGTGCGCATGCGCAACGAGGACGCCTTTCTGGAGTGCCCGGCGCAGGGCCTGTGGGTGGTGGCCGATGGCATGGGCGGCTACCGCGGTGGCGACCTGGCCAGCCAGCTGATCGTCGCCAGCCTGGCCGAGTTGCCGGCCCATGGCAGTTTTGACGAGCGCCTGGAAGGGGTGCGCGGGTGCCTGCATTGGATCAACCGGCGCCTTGGCCAGGAACTGACCGTCACGGATGCACATCACGACAGCATCATGGGCAGCACGGTGGTGGCGCTGCTGCTCGAGGGCGAGCGTGCGGCGTGCATCTGGGCCGGCGACAGCCGCTGCTACCTGTGGCGCCAGCAGCGTCTTTACCAGCTGTCACGCGACCATTCGTTGCAGCAGCAGTTGATCGACCAGCGTCAGATGAGCGCGGAGCAGGCGCGGGCGCAACCGGGCGCTCGCGCCCTGACCCGCGCCCTTGGCGCCAGCGAGCAGCTGACCCTGGAGGTGCTGGAGCTGCAGGTATACCCGGGCGATGCGTTCCTGCTGTGCAGCGACGGCCTGTATCAGGAACTGAGCAGCGATGCCCTGGGCAAGGCATTGAGCCTGGCGTCGGCGCAGGTCGCGCTGGAGCGGCTGTTCGAAGGGGCATTGCGCGGCGCGGCGGGGGACAACCTGACCGCAGTGGTGATTCGCCAATGAGCAGGCACCAGCCCGACCTCGGTGCCTTGCTGGCCACCGAATCCCGCGACGCCAACCTCACCTATTTCGCCTTCGTCAACGGCCAGTTGGCCGCCCCGGCGCCCGCTGCGGCCAAGCGCAAGGGGCGCCGCACAGGCAAGAAAAAGCCGGCGCCGACACCGCCGCTGGTGCCGCTGCCGCAGGTGCTGGCCGGGCGCTATCGGCTCGAACGCCTGCTCGGTGCCGGCGGCATGGGCATGGTCTATCGCGCCCGCGATCTGCTGCGCGAGCAGTTCGGTGACCCGCAGCCCTGTGTGGCGATCAAGCTCGTGAGCGAGGCGCTGGCCGCCTCGCCGGATGCCAACGCGCTCCTGTTCAGCGAGTTTGCCCTGACCCGGCACGTGGCGCACCCGCAGGTGGTCAACCTGTACAGCTTCGAGATCGACCCGCCGAGCCAGCGCGCCTTCATCACCCTGGAGCTGCTGCGCGGGCCGGCACTGGACAAACTGCTGTGCGAGCAACCGCTGGGCCTGCACGGGCAGGCGTTGAACGCCATCGTGTTGCCGCTGCTGGAAGCCCTGGCCTGCTGCCATGCCCGGGGCGTGTTTCACGGTGACCTCAAGCCGAGCAACGTGATGCTCGGCGAAGATGGCGTGCGCCTGTTCGATTTTGGTCTTGGCCAGGCCGATGCCGGTGTGCTTTCGGGGCTGGCCCACCTCAGCCGCGAGCGCTTCAACGCCTGGACGCCCGGCTACGCAGCACCGGAACTACTTGAACACGGCACGCTGGGTGCAGCGGCGGATATGTATGCGGTGGCCTGCCTGATCTACGAGCTGGCCAGCGGCAAGCATCCCTATCGGCGCCTGCCTTCAACTCAGGCCCGCGCCGAGCAGCTCGATCGCACGCTGACGCGCCCGTCGAACCTGCCCACGCACTGCTGGCCTGCGCTGAAAAATGCGCTGGCGTTCGACCCTGCCCAGCGCACGGTCAGTGCGCGGCAACTGCAGGAGGCGATGGCGTCGAAAGGGGGCTATTGGGGGCGTGTTTTTTCGCTTTTCAAGCGCTGAAAATCTACCCTGCCGTTTTTACCAACTGCGCAACTTCTTGCGCACTCAAATGTGGATAACCCTGTGCATACATTTCCCTAGGCCTTTGGGATAAAGGCCTACAGACGAGTGCGCAACTTCTTGCACAGTACTGCGCAAGAAGTTGCGCACTTTTTCGGGTTTTCTCGCGTAAAAGTGCTCAAAAAACGTACAGCAAAAACACAAGCCACTGATTAATAACAACTAAATTTCAGTTGGCACGGGTCTTGAAGTGTCTCCTTGCAGTCGCACGGCATTTTTCGCCTGTCCGGCTTCACTTTCTGCAAGGAGCAAACCCCCATGGCAACACCTGCCTACATGTCCGTCACCGGCACCAAACAAGGCCTGATCACCGCCGGTGCCTTCACCGCCGATTCGGTCGGCAACACCTACCAGGAAGGCCACGAAGACCAGGTCATGGTCCAGGGCTTCAACCACGAAGTGATCATCCCGCGCGACCCGCAGTCCGGTCAGCCGACCGGCCAGCGCGTGCACAAGCCGGTGGTCATCACCAAGGTCTTCGACAAGGCGTCGCCCCTGCTGCTGGCCGCGCTGACCTCCGGCGAGCGCCTGACCGAAATCGTCATCCACTGGTACCGCACCTCGGCGGCCGGCACCCAGGAGCACTATTTCACCACCAAGCTCGAAGACGCGATCATCGTCGACATCAAGGACTACATGCACAACTGCCAGGACCCGGCCAACGCGCACTTCACCCACCTCGAAGACGTGCACTTCACCTACCGCAAGATCACCTGGACCCACGAAGTGTCCGGTACCTCCGGCTCGGACGACTGGCGTACCCCGGTCGCCGGCTAAGCCTGCGTTAGTTCACTGCCCCGGCCAGCCAGCATGGCCGGCCGGGGCAGCCTGTCACCCCAGTTTTTGCAGCGGGAGGAACATCGGATGTTCTCAGCGGCCAACCAGCCCCATTTCACCCTGACCCTGGACGGGGTCGACAGCGACTTTCAGGTGCTGTCGTTCAGCGGGCGCGAAGCGCTCAGCCAGCCGTTCGAATTCGAACTGGAGCTGGTCAGTGAACGGGCGTCGCTGAACCTCGAATCCCTCCTGCACACGCTCGCCTTCCTGCAGCTGTCGCCCAGCGGCAGCGGCATTCACGGGCTGATCTACAGCGCCGCGCAGGGCGAAGCCGGGCGGCGCCTGTCGCGCTACCGGCTGGTGCTGCGCCCGCAGCTGGCGTACCTGGCGCACCGCATCAACCAGCGCATCTTCCAGCACAAGACGGTGCCGCAGATCATCGCCCAGGTGCTCGAGGAGCACGGCATCCTCGCCAGCGACCACCGCTTCGTGCTCGGCGCGGTGTACCCCGAGCGGGTGTACTGCGTGCAGTACGACGAGTCCGACCTGCACTTCATCCAGCGCCTGTGCGAGGAGGAGGGTATCCACTACCACTTCCAGCACAGCCCGCAGGGCCATGCGCTGGTGTTCGGCGACGACCAGACCGTATTCCCCACGCTGGCCCCGGTGGCCTACCAGCAGGACACCGGGCTGGTGGCCGACGTGCCGGTGATCAAGCGCTTCGGCCTGCGCCTGGCCACGCGCACCAGCCGCACCACGCGGCGCGACTACGACTTCACCAAACCGCGCATCCAGCTTGAAAGCGACGCCGACAGCGGTGCCGCGCCGGACCTGGAAGACTACGACTACCCGGCGCGCTTCAGCGACCGCGCGCGCGGCAAGCACCTGGCCACCCGCGCGCTGGAGCGCCACCGCAGCGACTACCGCCTGGCCGAGGGCCGCAGCGACCAGCCGAGCCTGGTCAGCGGGCATTTTCTGAGCCTGACCGAACACGCCAACCCGGCGTGGAACGACCTGTGGTTGCTCACCGAAGTGCTGCATGAAGGCAAGCAGCCGCAGGTGCTCGAGGAGGTGATCAGCAGCGACGTCACCGACCTCAAGGACGACTTTCACCAGGGCTATCGCAACCGCTTCTGCGCCACGCCGTGGGACGTGCCGTACCGTCCGCCGCTGAGGCATCCCAAGCCCAAAGTGCTGGGTGCGCAACGTGCGGTAGTGACCGGCCCCGAAGGCGAGGAGATCTATTGCGACGAGTACGGCCGGGTCAAGGTGCAGTTCTTCTGGGACCGCGAAGGCCAATCGGACGACAAGACCACCTGCTGGATGCGCGTGGCCTCCAACTGGGCCAGCCAGAGCAGCTTTGGCGCCATCTCGCTGCCGCGTGTGGGCATGGAGGTGCTGATCACCTTTCTGGAAGGCGACCCCGACCAGCCGCTGATCACCGGTTGCCTGTACCACGGCGCCAACCTGCCGCCGTACCGGCTGCCCGATTTCAAGACCCTGGCCACGGTCAAGAGCAAGGAATACAAGGGCAGCCGCAGCAACGAGCTGCGCATCGACGACACCACCAGCGAGATCAGCATCGCCCTGCGCAGCGACCACGGCGCCAGCGCGATCAACCTGGGCTACCTGACCCATCCGCGCCCCTCGGGCGGCCAGCCGCGGGGCGAGGGTTTCGAGCTGCGTACCGACCGGCATGGGGCGATCCGTGCGGCGGCGGGTTTGCTGCTGACCACCGAGCCGCGCCATCACGAAGCCAAGCACCACAAGGACCTGCCCGAGACCGCCGAACGCCTGGCCACCGCCAGCGAGCAGCAGGACGGCTTCGGCCAGCAGGCACGCGAGGTGCAGGCGCAGGAGTCGGGCGATCAGGACGAGGTGGCCAAGGCCCTGCATGCCCAGCACCAGGGCATCGTCGGCAGCGGCCCGACCAACCAGAGCGCCAACGAATTTCCCGAGTTCAGCGAACCGCACCTGGTGCTGGCCAGCCCGGCGGGCATCGCCCTGACCACCCCGCGCTCGACGCATGTCGCGACCGGTGAACACCTGGCGTTGAGCAGCACCGGGCATACGAGCCTGTCGATCGGCAAGCGGCTGCTGGCCAGTGCCAGCCAGGGCATGCGGCTGTTTGTGCAGAACATGGGCTGGCGGCTGATCGCCGTATCAGGAGATATCGACTTCCGGGCCCTGAAGAACAGCATCAACCTGCTGGCCAAGCTCGACATCACTGCCAATGCCGACCGCATCACCCTCACCGCCAAGACCGAACTGGTACTCCAAGGCGGCGGCAGCGCCACCACTTTCAACGCCGGCGGCATCACTCACGTAACTACCGGGCCCTATACCGCGCACGCGGCGAACTTCGCCCATGTGGGGCCCAAGAGCCTGGCCGGGACCTTCCCCGAGCCGCCGAAACCGGGCAAGGGCGATCTGGAGTTGCTGTACCAGTACGCCAACAGCAAAGGCGTGAAAACCGGCGACTACAACGTGACCGACGCACTGGGCAAATCGATCAAGGGCACGCTCGACGCCGACGGCTTCAACCTCGCCAGCGGTGCCGCCCTCGGCCCGCTGTGGGCCGACTTCGGCCTGGACCCGGCTGACACCTGGGCCGAGGCCAGCCACTTTGGCGCCAGCACGTGGCCGCTCAGCCCCTCACTCGACGATATCGCACCCGGCCAGCAATCAGTGGTCGGCGAGGTGCTGGGCGCGGCCAGGGATGGCCTGGAGAAAGGCAAGGCACTGGTGCAGCAAGGCATGGACAAGGGCAAAGGACTGGTACAGGACGTTATGGCACAAGGAAAGACAATGGCCCAGGGCCTCATGGGCCCCGGTGGCTCTGCAGTGATGGACGATGGCAAGGCGCTTGCGGGCAGCGGGTTGCAACTGGCCAGAAGTGGCCAGGCGGCCTTGCAGCAGGCACAGCAGGTGGGCGCTGCACTCAAGGGCGAGCCTGCCGCGATGGCCGGCCTGGCCAGTAGCGTGGTGCCCGGCGCAGCGGCGTCGCTGGAAGCGGCAAGGGCGCTCAACACCTTGCCCGGTCTGGCCCAGCCGACCTTGCCGAGCAGCCCGGCCAAGGCTCTGGCCAGCCGCGAGGTGCTGGCATGAGCGAGTCCGCCAAACCCCGCGAACCCCAGGTCGCGGTCGCCCCGCTCAACACCATCGACGCCAAGGACGTGGGCCGCGGCGCCGCCGAATTCGACGCCTGGCTGCAATCGATCAGTGGTGGCACCGTCACCCTGGAACGCATCAAGTCCGTGGCCGGCGCCTTGCCGGTGGTGGGCAACATCATGGCCCTGGTGGATGCACTGGGGGACGTGGTCACCCTGGTCAAGAGCAAGCAGCGCGAGGTGCTGGACTGGGTCAGCCTGGGCATCAACCTGATCGGCGTACTGCCGGCACCGCCGACCATGGCGGCCGCGCGCATGAGCCTGCGCCCGACGTTGTTCCTGGTGCGCCAGGAGCTGCGCAACAGCGCCAAGATGCTGCTGGGCGACTCGCTGATCCAGGTGCTGATTGGCCATTTGAACGCCACCATCGCCGGCACCATCGACGATTTCGTCACCCAGGCCAAGCCCAGGCTGGCCGAGATTCTTGACGCGGCGGGTGCGAAGGGCACCCAGATGCTCGGCGAAATCGCCGACGGCCTGGACGCCGTGGCCACCGGCCAGCTCGATGCCAGGAGCGACCGCACGGCGATGAGCCAGCAGTTGTCTGCGGCTGGCGACCAGCTCACGCACAGCCCCAGGGCGGCGATCAGGAATATCTTCGGTGCGATGCACAGTGCCTGCAAGGCTGCGGGCAAGGGGGTGGTGAACAGCGCCGTGAGCAAGTTGGTGTCGGATGACATCAAGGCTCAGGTACTGGCCCAGACCGGGCAGTTGCGCAAGCTGGGGCCGGAGTTGGTGCGCCAGTTGAACAGGCTGGCGGACCCGTCGCTGGCGATGAGCATCGGTTCGATGCTCAATGTGCTGGACGGCGCCGTGAAGGGCTTTCGCAAGCGCAACAAGAACGGGCAGTCGGGCGTGAGCAAGCCAGGCACCGTGACCCAGGTGGAGCGGGAGAAACCCAAGGGGGAGCTGGGGGCGACGGCCAGGCAGCATGAGGCCGTGGCTTCGACCAGCCCGCTTCCAGATACCTGCCCGATCCCGCGCCCAGCGCCCAAGGCGCACTCAGGCAACCACATCAGCTTTGCCCTGGGTTCGGAATTCATCATCCATACCGACTTCAGCCTGCCGGGTGCATTTCCCATCGAGTGGCAGCGTATCTACCACTCGCGCCTGGCCGAGTACGACCAAGGTAACCTGGGCGCTCGCTGGGTCACGCCGTTCACCACCTGCATCGATGTGGTCGGCACGGGTCTGCTGTTTCACGACTACGATGGCCGTAGCCATGCGTTCGACCTGCCCAAGGTCGAGAAGGCGCAGTACAACGCTATCGAAGACCTGCTGCTGGTTCGCAGTCGTGAAGACGAACTGGTGATCTGCCGCGGCTTCGTGCGCAAGGAACACTATCTGCGCGTGGGCGAGCGCTACTACCTGCAGAAGATCCTGCTGCAGAACGATGCCGGCTGCATGCTGCATTACGAGCATCGACACGAGGGCCGGCCGGTACTGTCCGACATCATCACCTTTCAAGGCGACATGAGTGATGTGATGCGTCACCTTGGCACCCTGATCGATGACCATGGCCGTATCACCGGCCTGTGGGAAATGCGTGATGGCCAACCGCTACGCCAACTGTGTGCCTATCACTACGATGCCCATGGCGACCTGGTCGCCGCACAGGATGAACACGCAGGCACCTGGCACTACCACTATCAAAATCACCTGGTGACCCGTTACACCGACCGTACCGGCCGGGGCATGAACCTGGAGTGGAAGGGCAGTGCGTTCGATGCCAAGGCCATCCGCGAATGGGCCGATGACGGCAGCTACGAGTTGCGCCTGGAGTGGGACAGCAACATTCGCCTCACCTACGTCACCGACGCCCATGGCCAGGAGACCTGGTACTACTACGACATCCTTGGACATCTGTACCGTGTGCGTTACCCCGACGAGCGCTCGGAGTGGATCTTTCGCGACGAGCGCAAGCACATCGTTCGGCATGTCCACGTCGATGGCAGCGAGGACCGTTACGACTACGACGAGCAAGGCAACGTGGTGCGGCATATCCGTGCCGACCACAGCCAGGTTCACTTTGCCTACGATGACCGTCGTCGCCCGATCAGGATCCGCGACGCCGAGGCCGGTGTTTGGGAACGCCAGTACGACCTCAAGGGCAACCTCAGCGAAACCGTCGACCCGCTGGGCAACAAGACCGAGTTCGCCTACACACCCTCCGGTCTGGTCAAGGCGATCAAGGACGCCAACGGCAACGAAAAGGCGCTGGTGTACAACGACGCCGGGCAACTGGTCGAGTACACCGACTGCTCGGGCAAGACCAGCAAATGGGCCTATGACGATATCGGGCAGTTGGTGCAGTTCACCGATGCCGCCGGCAACAAGACCCAGTACACATACAAGGCCGGCCAGCTCGCCCTGGTCATCCACCCGGACAAGACCGAAGAGCGCTTCGAGCGCGATGCCGAGAGTCGCCTGCTGGCCCACGTCGATGCCCTCGACCGCTGCACCACCTGGACCTACACCGTCGCTGGCTTGCTGGCCGAGCGTGTGGATGCGGCCGAGAACACTCTGCGTTATCGCTGGGACAAACTGGGCCGCCTCACGGGCCTGGAAGACGAAAACGAAAGCCACGCCAGTTTCCGCTACGACCCGGTCGGCCGTCTGCTAGAAGAGAGCGGCTTCGACGGCCTCACCACGCGCTACCAGTACGACACGAACACTGGGCGCCTGACCTCCACCCACGTCGGGCAACGCCGCCTCGACGTCACCTTCGATCCCGTCGGCCGTCTCATTTCCCGCGTGGCCAGCCAGGGTGACCAGCGCGAGGAAGAAACCTTTGCCTACGACGGCAACGGCAGGCTGATCCAGGCCATCAACGCCGCGAGCAAACTGCAGTGGTTCCATGACGAGGCCGGCAACCTCGTTCGTGAACACCAGCACTACCTGGCCACCGGCACCCCGATGGTCGCGGTGTGGCAGCACGAGTACGACGCCCTCAACCTGCGTACCTCCACCACTCGTCCGGACGGGCACAAGGTCAGCTGGCTGACCTACGGTAGCGGTCATCTGTTGGGCATGACGGTCGATCACCATGAGCTGCTGGCCTACGAGCGCGATGACCTGCACCGCGAGGTTGTGCGGCATCAGGGCAACAGGTTGAGCCAGACTCAGGCGTGGGACCCGGCGGGGCGCCTGCAGGAACAGCTGCTGGGCAGCCAGGACGGCAAATCGACCCTGCTCAAGCGTGAGTATCAGTACGACGCGGTAGGCCAGCTGACCGACATCCACGACACCCGGCGTGGTCATCTGGCCTACCAGTACGACCCGATTGGCCGCCTGTTACAGGCCACCAGCCGCCTGGGCGTGGAGACCTTCGCCTTCGACCCGGCCGGCAACCTGCTGGATGACAAGCACCACGAGCCGACGCGGCCGCTGGAGCGCACGCCAAAGCGCAACCGTTTGATGGACAACCTGCTGCGCGAATATGCGGGCACGCACTACACCTATGACGAGCGGGGCAACCTGAGCCACCGGTTGCACAACGGTGTGCAGGCCCGGTTCACCTGGGACCTGTTCGACCGTTTGCAGGCTTACAGCGACGACAAGCTCAAGGTCGAGTACAGCTATGACGCCCTTGGGCGTCGGTTGCACAAGCACTCGACGGCGCATTACTGGAACAAACCTGAAGCCGGTACTGGCTGGAACCAGCTTGAGCGAGCCAAGCGCCAGCGCGAGCTGAACTGCGGCTTCACCCTGTTCGGCTGGGACGGCGACACCCTCGCCTGGGAAAGCTCGCCTGCGCAGGATGAAGGTGACACCGGGCGCACGGTGCACTACCTGTACGAACCCGGCAGCTTTGTGCCGGTGGCGCAGGCTCTGCGCAAGGCCCCGATACGGTTGTACAAGGAGCCGGACTGGAGCAACCGCCCCTACGACATCGACCAGGACCCGCTCTGGCAGCAAGCGGCCTCGCCACAACCCTTTGATGCGATTGCCTGGTACCAGTGTGACCACCTGGGTACGCCGATGGAGCTGACCGACCACAACGGCGACGTGGCGTGGTCGGCGCAGTACAAGGCGTGGGGCGAGGTGAAACAAGAGCGTTCGGCCTGGGCGAAACAGGTGGGGTTGAACAACCCGATCCGCTTCCAGGGCCAGTATCACGACCATGAGACTGGACTGCATTACAACCGGTATCGGTACTATGATCCGGCGGTTGGGCGGTTTGTTGGGCAGGATCCGATTGGCTACTTGGGTGGCTTCAATCTCTATAGGTATGCTGGAAATCCAATAAATTGGACTGATCCGTTAGGTTTATGTGCAGGTAAAAAAATATCCAGTGTCGGATGCCCCACCCGACAACTCGCAGATGACGCACACGCGGTGCTGGATCCTACAGCGCAAAGATTTAAGTCCACTGCTGTCGGGGTGATGCCTGACGGCAGTATGGGGATAGCGTCAAGCGATAAGAAAGTCCCAAGAGTTCAACGGGAATTTGCTGAGGAAAAAGGTTTGGCTGTTGTAAATGGAGTTGGACATGCTGAGGAAACCCTTATCAATGCTGGAGCTACTCATGTGGATGCCAACAGGGGAGTATGCTTGGACTGTGAAACCATGATGCGAGATGGAAAAGTGACTACTGATACACCTTTTACTGGAAAGAAAAGTAAGCGGAGGCTGTAATGAAATTTAGCTATGATTTGTTGTTTGGGTTGCCAGATGAGAAAATTGCTTTGTTCTGTTTGTTAGGCGCTCAAAGGATGGAGGGTATATATGATAAGTTTTGCAAAAAATACTTGGATGGTGTTAATGCTAATTCGGATGCGCTGAGGGAGTTATTTGAACTTCTTGAAGGTGGGGGGAAGAGTCGGTTGGAGTTAATTTATAATAGGGTGTATTCCGCTATCCCGGATACAGAAGATTATGATGATGAACTGGCCGATCAAGCCCAGTGTGCAATAATCAGTACGTCCTACTGTATTTCATACTTAGTGGAAAAAAATAGAGAGATGGCACGTTTTGCGGTTGAAAAAATTTTTGACGCAATTGATGTGTTGGGAGAAGATGTTGGTATGTTTATTGCGGCTGAAGTAAGTTGGTGTGAAGAGTTGATAAATGATTTGAGTGCAGCAGATTTGAGTGATAATGCTTTCGTTGAGTGTTTGGTGGTGAGGAATTTGGGGCACTCGATTCCGGTAGTTTGAGTTTGAAGTCGAGGTATTTTTTAAAGGTATTAAGCTGCTCTTTCCGATGTTGATTAAAGGGAAGTAATTGGTACGTGAGTGGTGATGCAGGTGGCGGTTAAGTATCTGGCACTCTAAGCGAGCTAGTGGTCTTGGAGGATATCAGATGCTACGGGGTATCGGGGATGTGTCGATTTATTGTCACTGTCGTGGGCATCTGGCGTTCAATCCTCAGAAGCTACTTGCTCATCTTGAAAAATTTTAGGCCGTTCTCGGCGCGTTATCAGTGGAGGGAAGTAGACCCACTGGGGGCTTCTGGATGGTGGCTGAGTAGCTGCTAATAGGTCATCGGGCAACTGACCGACACCCCTGACACCCGGCGTGGTCATCTGGCCTACCAGTACGACCCGATTGGCCGCCTGTTGCAGGCCACCAGCCGCCTGGGGGTGGAGACCTTCGCCTTCGACCCTGCCGGCAACCTGCTGGACGACAAGCACTACGAACTGACGCGGCCGTTGGAGCGCACGTCAAAGCGCAACCGTTTGATGGACAACCTGCTGCGCGAGTATGCGGGCACGCATTACACCTATGACGAGCGGGGCAACCTGAGCCACCGGTTGCACAACGGTGTGCAGGCCCGGTTCACCTGGGACCTGTTCGACCGCTTGCAGGCTTACAGCGACGACAAGCTCAAGGTCGAGTACAGCTACGACGTATGACTGCGGATAAGAGGGGTCAGCTTATGAAGGAACAGAATATCCGGGATGAGGGCGGAACGTTCATTCATGATAGAAGTACAAAAAAACTTGTACCTGTTATGGGGGTTTCAGAGGTTGTTAGGCTGCAATGACAATAAAAAATAATTTTGCTGTTTGGGGGGCGGTGAGTGAATTGGCTTCCGCTTATAAGAAAATGAATAGTGAAAATGAGATGGTGGATGATATCGAGTCTCAGGAGCTTGTGAGGGAGGCGATAGCTGCTAAGTATGATTTTTTTATCGAAATGGGCTTTTGCTTGTAAATCCATTTTCGGAAGAAGGGGAGCTTATAGATAGGGTGTATAGGAGAAAAGATTTTTCTGATGAAGGATTTGAGCTATGTCGGAAAAAGGTACCAGCCTGGATGAGAAGTAAAGCGTCAAAGAAAAATCCTCCGGATATTTCTGCACTTGAAAAAGCCCTGAAGGACATGAGGGGGGCTTAATTGCGCAAGGTGTATGCGCAAATTTCGGAAAGTATGGCGGAAGAAATGGCCATGAGTGGGGAATGAAAGGGTTCACTTGAACGTTGCCGTTAATTACACGCCCTGATGTTGACTGCACCGCTACTAGGGTCTGTATGAAAAGTCTTGAGACGAAGGTCAGGCAAGACGAAAACAGCCTAGGAGGCGGAGTTTACGGGCTGTAAATGAGCATTCCGAGGTTCAGCATCGCCGAGTATCAAGGCTTTTCATACCGATCCTAGAACGACGTCAAGCTCAAGGACTAGTACAGCTATGACGCCCTTGGGCGACGGTTGCGCAAGCACTCGACGGCGCATTACTGGAACAAACCTGAGGCCGGTACCGGCTGGAACCAGCTCGAGCGAGCCAAGCGCCAGCGCGAGCTGAACTGCGGCTTCACCCTGTTCGGCTGGGACGGCGACACCCTCGCCAGGGAAAGCTCGCCTGCGCAGGATGAGGGCGATACCGGAAAAACGGTGCACTACCTGTATGAACCGGGCAGCTTCGTGCCGGTGGCACAGGCTCTGCGCAAGGCCCCGATACAGTTGTCTCCGCCTGGAAATATCAAAAGCGGGCATGGCCCGGGTGCGGTTCACATTCCGCCAAACCAAGTCCCTAAAGAATGGAGCGTCATTCCCCCAGGGGCTGAACCATCACAACCGATAAGAGGTTAATAAGTGCTTAACGAAGCAGCAAGGAAAATATTCGATGACTATTATGGTTTTGATGATGGTTTGATCAAATCATTTGAATATGATTTTTTTCACGCGGATGCACTGAGAATAAAAATAGATGTGTATGCTAGGAACTATGAGCTCGAAGGTGATGTGTGGCGAACTGTTCGAATAATTATTGATGATGTCAGTGAGGTTCGGTCTGTGTTCGAAGCGGGTGCTTTTAATGTTATTTGCTCTCGTGTGAAGCTATTGAATTTTGATGGTAAATGGTGTGTTGAGGTCGATGGGGACTTTGGTGGTATCCCTATATCGCTGGAAGCAATTAGAAACTATAGTACGTGCTACGTTGTAGGGGAGAGGGTGGAAGTGCTGGAGGTCGATGGATAACGTAGCGGCTTAATATCGGATGCTGTTTGGGAGTGGCTGGTTAAAGTTGTTTTCACATTAACTGGAAGGGTTAGTTAGGTTTGCTGGAGGATTGGGTCGATTTCACGATGGTATCGTGAACACTTTTAGTGTGAGTTTACGCGGCACGGTACAGCTGCGTCAGGTCATGGCCACCTTCTAGATCCTCCCGGTAACTTCAAGAGTGCACATGGATCCGGCGCGGTACATGTTCACCCAAGCAAGGTTCCAGACGGTTGGAGTATTATTCCACCTGGCACCAAGCCTTCGCAGCCATTAGGTGGTTGAAATGTTTAATGAAGACGCAGTTGGGCTTGTTGACGGATTTGATCGATTCAATGATGGAGTAATGAAATATTTTAAGTATGAATTCTTGGGGGACGGTACGCTTTCTGTGCATATCGAATTCTGCGCCCGTGATTACAGGATTGAGGGGAATGTATGGAAAAGGGTCAGGGTGATTGTTGCTCACGTTGACGAAGTTCGTTCTACATTTTCTGGTGGGCAAACAAATGTTGTATGCTCCGGTGTCAAGCTTTTGAAATTCGGTGAGGTGTGGTGTGTTGAGGTGGATGGAGATTACGGGCCAAATGATCCATCTTCTCTTGAATAAATTAGAAAGTACGGTTCTTGCTACATAACTGGCGATACTGTCGAGGTGGTTGAGGTTGAGTGAGTTGTATTTTTTGTGCTCGGACGTGGCGCAGGTTAAAGCAGTTACTGGCATGTGAACGAAAATACAAGCGACCTCATGCAGCGTGATCGACCAGGCCATAGCGTGCCAAGGAGTTGGATCTCAAATTCTGTTACATGATGGAGCCGTTTCAGGGTGTTACCGATCTGGCATATTCGCAGGACAGCGCAGTGTCCTCAGACGTGTTGATAACATGCTGAATTACCCCTGGCGGGACGATGATCTTCTGGACGTGAGTCAGGGCCACCAATACAGTGCTCAACGCGGGATTCTTGTAGCCTCCAGTGATGGATTTCGAAGCCGAATGTCAAAAACGCGTGTCATCGGCACAACGCTTTCTGCAATCGCTTCTGCAGAGAAGGAACTGAACAGAACGTTCCCCACATCCTTTTCCCGCTGGCTGCTTGCCAACAATGGACGGTCACTGGGTGGCCTGGTGGTGTTCCCCGTGTTCGACAGCCGAGACCCGAGGAAGACCTGGGACTCGATCGTCCGAAATTACACCGCAGGGTGGCAGACGTGGCTGGAAAATTTCTCGCAATCGCCTGAGCGTTTTGCACCGCTGTTGCCCTTCGCAGAGTTTGGAACAGGTGATTATTATTGCTTCGATTATGACGCGCAAGGCGCCTCAGGCGAGCCTGCCGTGGTGTTGTGGGATCATGAAACGGGCAGTGCCCGCCGTGTTGCGGATGACTTTGAGCAGTGGCTGAGTAGCGTTGATCCTGCTCCTTAACGATCATTAGTAGCCCTGGATGGCTTGAATGTATGACAGCGGCTATGAGGATCTGGGCTGCCCAGCGTGATACCCGCTCGATGACGCCCGCCTTCCCACGACATGCAACGGCATGTTGATGTTCAGCCCTCTTCCAATCAGGCACCATCGGACGTGAGTGCAAAGGCCTGCACCTCCACACGTAATACATCCCATCACACAAGGACGGACCCACCTCATGAAAGACATTGTTCGCCTGGGCGATGCCACCACCCACGGTGGCGTGGTACTCGAAGCCTTTTCCAACACCAACCTCAATGGCAAGCCGATTGCCGGGGTAGGGCACAGCGTCAGTTGCCCCCTGTGCAAAGGGGTATTTCCCATTGCCGAGGGCAGCAGCACCTACAGCGTCGGCGGTACGCCCGTGGCGCTGGATGGCATGAAGACCGCCTGCGGCGCCGCGCTGATCGCCAGTGGCCCCAAGGGCGCAGTCATCAGCTAGGCATTGCCCGCAACGTGCACTTTCCCCCCCGGCCGCACCGCCAGTCGCGACGATGGCCGGGGTACCCAATTGTGTCTACAATCAGCTCCTTTGATTGACCTACTTACTGGAGCTCACGTTTTGGCTCAATACGTCTACACCATGCATCGGCTGAGCAAAGTTGTGCCGCCGAAGCGGGAAATCCTCAAGAACATTTCGCTGTCCTTTTTCCCCGGCGCCAAGATCGGCGTGCTCGGCCTCAACGGTTCGGGTAAATCCACCCTGCTGAAAATCATGGCCGGCGTCGACACCGAGTTCGACGGCGAAGCGCGTCCGATGCCCGATCTGAATGTCGGCTACCTGCCGCAAGAGCCGCAACTGGACCCCACCAAGACCGTGCGTGAGGTGGTCGAAGAGGCCGTCAGCGTGATCAAGGACGCCCAGGCCCGCCTGGACGAGGTCTACGCCGCCTATGCCGACCCGGACGCCGACTTCGACAAGCTGGCCGCCGAACAGGCCAAGCTGGAAGCGATCCTGCAGGCCAGCGACGGTCACAACCTCGAGCGCCAGCTGGAAGTCGCCGCCGACGCGCTGCGCCTGCCGGCCTGGGACGCCAAGGTCGAACACCTGTCCGGTGGCGAGAAGCGCCGCGTGGCCCTGTGCCGCCTGCTGCTGTCGGCCCCCGACATGCTGCTGCTCGACGAACCGACCAACCACCTGGATGCCGACTCGGTCGCCTGGCTGGAGCACTTCCTGCACGACTTCCCGGGCACCGTGGTCGCTATTACCCACGACCGTTACTTCCTGGACAACGTCGCCGGCTGGATTCTGGAACTCGACCGCGGCGCCGGTATTCCTTACGAGGGCAACTATTCGGGTTGGCTGGAAGCCAAGTCGGACCGCCTGGCCCAGGAGTCCAAGCAGCAGTCGGCCCATGAAAAGGCCATGAAGGAAGAACTGGAATGGGTGCGCAAAGGTGCCAAGGCCCGCCAGTCCAAATCCAAGGCGCGTCTGCAACGCTTCGAAGAAATGCAGTCGCAGGAATTCCAGAAGCGCAGCGAAACCAACGAGATCTACATCCCGGCCGGCCCGCGCCTGGGTGACAAGGTCATCGAGTTCAAGAACGTCACCAAGGGCTACGGCGACCGCGTTCTGATCGACAACCTGTCGTTCAGCATGCCAAAAGGCGCCATCGTCGGTGTGATCGGCGGTAACGGCGCCGGTAAATCGACCCTGTTCCGCATGCTGATGGGCAAGGAGCAACCGGACTCGGGTAGCATCGAGATCGGTGAAACCGTGCAACTGGCCTGCGTCGACCAGAGCCGCGAAGACCTGGACGGCGGCAAGACCGTGTTCCAGCAGATCTCCGACGGTTCCGACCAGATCCGCATCGGCAACTACGAGATCCCGGCGCGTACCTACGTGGGGCGCTTCAACTTCAAGGGCGGCGACCAGCAGAAGTTCGTCAAGGACCTCTCCGGTGGTGAGCGTGGCCGCCTGCACCTGGCGTTGACGCTCAAAGAGGGCGGCAACGTGCTGCTGCTCGACGAACCGTCCAACGACCTCGACGTCGAAACCCTGCGTTCGCTGGAGGAAGCCCTGCTGGACTTCCCGGGCGCCGCTATCGTGATCTCTCACGATCGGTGGTTCCTTGACCGTGTGGCTACCCACATCCTGGCCTACGAAGACGATTCGCAGGCGGTGTTCTTCGAAGGCAACTACACCGAGTACGAAGCCGATCGCAAGAAACGCCTGGGTGAAGCCGCTGCCCAGCCGCACCGGGTACGGCACAAGAAACTGGCATGACCTTCACGGTCTTGCACTGAAACGGGGCCTTCGGGCCCCGTTTTTTTTGCTTGAAATACGCTTCGCATGCTTCGTCGGCAAGGCCGGCTCCTACAGGGTTGTGCGGCCTGCTGTAGGAGCCGGCTTTGCCGGCGAAGGTGTATACATTTATAGAAATGCACCATTTATTTCCATAAAAACGACATTTTGCCCTGTTGCGGTGCGAGTGGTTCTTGGTAAAGTCCTGAAAAAACTAATAAGTCCAACTCTATCTGGTGAATGTCTAAATGATCGAATCCGTCGAAGACTTCCTCGCACGCCTGCAAAAACGCGACCCTGCCCAGCCCGAGTTCCATCAGGCCGTGGAAGAGGTACTGCGCAGCCTGTGGCCCTTCCTCGAAGCCAACCCGCACTACCTGCAGGCCGGTATTCTCGAACGCATGGTCGAGCCGGAGCGGGCCATTCTGTTCCGTGTATCGTGGGTCGACGACAAGGGCAGGGTGCGTGTCAACCGTGGCTACCGCATCCAGATGAGCAGCGCCATCGGCCCATACAAGGGCGGCCTGCGTTTCCACCCTTCGGTGAACCTCGGCGTGCTGAAGTTCCTGGCCTTCGAACAGGTACTCAAGAATTCCCTCACCTCGCTGCCCATGGGCGGCGGCAAGGGCGGCTCGGACTTCGACCCCAAGGGCAAGAGCGACGCCGAAGTCATGCGCTTCTGCCAGGCATTCATGAGCGAGCTGTACCGCCACATCGGCGCCGACCTCGACGTGCCGGCCGGTGACATCGGCGTAGGTGGTCGCGAAATCGGCTTCCTGTTCGGCCAGTACAAGCGCCTGGCCAACCAGTTCACCTCGGTGCTGACCGGCAAGGGCATGAACTACGGCGGCAGCCTGATTCGCCCCGAAGCCACCGGCTACGGCTGCGTGTACTTCGCCGAAGAAATGCTCAAGCGCGACGGCCTGCGCATCGACGGTCGCCGTGTGGCCATCTCCGGCTCCGGCAACGTGGCGCAATATGCCGCGCGCAAGGTCATGGACCTGGGCGGCAAGGTCATCTCGCTGTCCGACTCCGAGGGTACCCTGTACTGCGAAGCCGGCCTGAACGATGCGCAGTGGGATGCGCTGATGGAGCTCAAGAACGTCAAGCGCGGCCGCCTGAGCGAGCTGGGCGGCGAGTTCGGCCTGGAGTTCCGCGCCGGCCAGCGCCCTTGGAGCCTGGCCTGCGACATCGCCCTGCCGTGCGCCACCCAGAACGAGCTGGACGCCGAAGACGCACGCACCCTGCTGCGCAACGGCTGCATCTGCGTGGCCGAAGGCGCCAACATGCCGACCACCCTGGACGCCGTGGACCTCTTCATCGAGGCCGGCATCCTGTTCGCCCCGGGCAAGGCCTCCAACGCCGGCGGCGTGGCCGTCAGCGGCCTGGAGATGTCGCAGAACGCCATGCGCCTGCTGTGGACGGCCGGCGAGGTGGACAGCAAGCTGCACAACATCATGCAGTCGATCCACCATGCCTGTGTGTACTACGGCGAAGAGAACGGCCGCATCAACTACGTCAAGGGCGCCAACATCGCCGGCTTCGTCAAGGTTGCCGACGCCATGCTGGCCCAGGGCGTGGTCTAGGCCTGCGGCTCGATGGCGACGACCTCGATCAGTTGATCACCCGCCGGTCGTCGCCACAGCACCTCGTCACCGGGCGCTGCCCCCAGCAGTGCCCGGCCCAGGGGTGACCCCCAGTTGATCAGGCCACTGGCGGCATAGGCCTGGTCTTCGCCGACCAGTTGCACTTCATGCTGGTGGCCTTCTTCATCGACAAACACCACCCGGCTACCGATCTGCACCTTGCTCTGCGAGGTGGCGGGTGCGGCCACCTGGGCGCTCTGCACGCGGGCGCTGAAGTAGCGCAGGTCGCGCTCGACCTCGGCCAGGCGTTGTTTGTCGGGGTCGCCCAGCAGCGTGCTGCGCAGGGTCTCCAGTTCGCTGACCCGCTGCTTGAGCAGGGTCAGGCCCTGGGCGGTGACGTGGTTGGGTTGTTCGCTGATGCGCCGCTCTACCGGTTGATTGGCCTGATCGGCGGCCTGGTCTTCGTTGACGAATGCTCGGCTCATGGTTGGCCTCCTTTGTAGGAAGACCATGATGCGCGGTCACCGGTTGCATCGAATGTTCGAGGGCGACCTATTGGCGTCGATAGGCGCGGGCGGCGTCGCGGTCCTTTTCCTGCTGCCACTGCTGATCGCGCTCGTCCCAGTGGCGGCTGCGGTAGGTGTCCTGGTCCTGGCTCTGCTGCATGGCCTGGCACTGGCGAAAGCCGTCGTCCCAGCCGGTCTCGTACTGGCGGTCGTGCAGATAGCGCGGCACGTCCTTGCGAAACTCGCCCATCATCACGCCTGCGGCCTGGTGGCCGCTGCTGCAACCGGCCTGGAAGCCGTCGGCGTAGGGGGCAGGGTAGCCTTGCTCGATCAGTTGATCGTGGGTGCTGGCGCAACCGCCCAGCATCATTGCCACCAGTACCCAGTGCCCGCGCATGTTCGAACTCTCCACCTGTTGGGGGGAAGTCTAGGTGCTGGTGTGTGCAAGAGAGGTCAAAAAGATGTCAAACAATTGGATCGCATCGCGGGTCAAGCCCGCTCCCACAAGGTTTCTCACTGCCCTTGTGGGAGCGGGCTTGACCCGCGATGACTTCAGTAGTTGTACCACTTCACCTCGAGCATCACCTCGTTCTGCGCCGTCGCCAGCTGGCTGAACTCGCGCCTGGCACTCAGGCGCAGGCCCAGGTTGCGCGACAGTTCCCACTGCTGGTTGAGGCTCAGGCTGCGGCGGACCTCGCCATTGGTGAAGTAGTCGCCCTTGGCCTCCAGGCTCAGGTTGCCCAGCCCGTTGCGCCACAGCACGCCGGTGTTGAACCCTGCCGCGGGTGCGATGAACCCGGCAAAGTCATTGTTGTGCTCCACCCGCACCGTGCCCAGGGCAAACCCGAGCATGTCCTGGCCCAACTGCCAGGTGCCCCCGGCGCCGCCATTCACATGGCTGACCAGCACCTCGTTCTCATGCTTGCCCAGCACCCGTTCCAACCCGCCGGCCACCTGCCACGACCACGGCTTGAGCAGGTCGTTGCGCGGCGTCAGCGAGCGGAACGTGGCCAGGTCCAGGCGCTGCACCTGCCAGTCGTTGTGTTCGTACTGGCGCACCTTCAGTTGCAGGATCTCGATCTGCGCCCCCAGCGGGAAGCCGTAGGCGTTGTCGTTGAGGTCGTGATAGGCCATGCGCAGCCCGTACTCGGCAAAGGCCCGGTCTTCTCGGGTACCCACGCCCAGCTGCCAGGTGCGCGACTCGTGGCCGTCCTCCGGCAGCCCGGGGCGTTCGATCTGCAACGGCGGTGGCGGGTTGCGGTTGATCGCGCGCAGCAACTCGAAGCTGCGCCTGGCCCGCTCCGGGTCGCGCTCCAGGCCATTGGCGCGGTAGCGCTCCAGGCGATAGGCGGCGTCCTGCACCAGCGCCTGGCGCTCGCGCGGCAGCTCGGTGAAGGCGGGGCTCTGCAGTTGCGCGGTGTCGGCGCTCACGGCCAGCACCTGCTGCTGTTCGGCATGGTCCAGCGGTTTGGCCCGCTCCAGCAGCTCGCGCTCGCGCGATGGGCGGTAGTCGGTACGCGCCACCAGCCCGGACTGTTTCACCGCCTTGACCGTGTCGGTGGGGATCGCCGTGAGCGGGAACTGCGAGGTCAGGTCCAGGCTCGGCCGTGCCACCTGCAGCAGTTCGAGCAGGCGATACGAGCAGTTTTCGTCGAAGAAGAAATAGTCGAACTGGATCTGCTTGAGTTCCCAGATGTGCTCGACCATGCGCCCGGTTTCCTCGGGCGTGAGGTTCAGCCGGTATTCCCACAGGTCGCGGTTTTCCAGGCTGCGGTACTCGGACAGCTTCTCCTGGTAGGGCACCAGCGCGAACAGGCCGGGGTAGCCGCCCATCAGGCCCTTCCAGGCATACAGGATGCTGTTGTCGTTGCCCTCGATGTAGGCGCCGAAGTTGATCGCGTAGCTCAGCAGTGCGGTGTTGTCGCTCTGCACGTCGGCCTGGTCGATACGCAGCAGCGTGTGCCCGAACATCGACGAGGGGCTGTTCAGGTAGGCCGCCGGGAAGATCATCACCGCGCTGTGCGGCGACACGTCCGAGTACCACTGGGTGTAGGCCTTGCAGTCCGGCGCCGGCAGGTCGGTGAGCTGCAACTGCTCGCGCAGCCAGCGGGTGCGCGCCGGGAATACGCATTGCGCGTGCTGGTCGCCCAGGCTGGCCGGGGCGTACAGCGCCTCATAGGTGGCGCGCAGTTCCTGGTCAGGGTGGTGCGCACCGTCCTTGGCCAGGAAGAATTTGGGGTCGTCCACGTAGCTGCGCCATCCGCCCAGCTTGGCGGTTTCGTAATGGCCCAGGGAGATCCAGTAGCGGTCGTTGGCCAGTGCGTGCAGACGAGCATCGTCCAGCACGGTGGCAGCGTGCAGCGGGGCGCAGGCACAGAGCGCCAGGTAGGCAAGGCGTTTGAGCATGTCGGGCAACTACGTCTGAATGATGCCGATAGAGGCGGGCAAACAAACCCGCCCCGTGGTCGGGGCGGGTGTGCCGAGCTTAGGCCGGGGTTGCGTATTTGGCCAGACGGGCGTCGCTTTTCAGGACGGCGAGGGTGTTGGTGTGAACATCTTCAGCGGTAGCGTCGGCTGTGGTGAAGATTTCCTGGAAGTGCTGGTGGGTCACGGCCGCGAAGTGCGCACGGTCTTCCGGTGCGACGCCCAGTACCACCGCGTAGGTGGTCAGTGCTTCGCCCTGGCCTTGCGCCATGTCTTCGGACAGCTCGTTCATCATGCCATTCATGGCGAACCAGGATTTGCCGCCATAGGTCAGCGACGCATTGGTGGAGCAGCCGTTGGTGCCCGAGGTCATGCCGAAGGTGGCGTTGCCCGAGGTACCGTTGGTGGTGGATGCGAGGAAGTGAGCCGGCGTGCCGCGTTGGCCCTCGAACAGCATGTTGCCCCAGCCGCAGTCCGGGCCGCCTGGCGCCTGGGCCATGGCGTTGAGCGAAACCGCGGTGAACAGAGTACCCAGAAGAATCCGTTTCATAGCATTGTTCTCTTTCTGATGTTCAAACCAAAGGTCAGGGTTATCTGGCATGTCTGTAGGACTAGTTGCCAGGACGGGTCGGTTGTTTACCCAGCCGCGCAGTTTGGAGTTTAGGCACGATCTAAGGGTTCCGTGATTAATTGCAAAAGATTGCTTGAAATAATTGACGCGGAGCAGGTTTTCGACCCTGCGCGCTAAAGCGTTGAAGAGCCTTGCAAGCCGGGCGCAGGCGGCGCCAGAATGCCGTCATCCGCCCCGCCGAAGTAAGGAAGCCCGATGCCCGATCCTGTTGCTGCGAGCCTGCGTCTTGCGCCCGAAGCCCTGACCCGGCCGTTTTCCGCTGAACAGTTCGATTTTTCCACCACCAATGATCTGGAGCCCTTTCGCGGTGTGCTAGGCCAGGAACGTGCAGTCGAGGCCTTGCAGTTCGGCGTCGCCATGCCACGCCCCGGTTACAACGTGTTTGTCATGGGCGAGCCGGGCACCGGCCGCTTCTCGTTCGTCAAGCGCTACCTCAAGGCAGAAGGCAAGCGCCTGCAGACGCCGTCCGACTGGCTGTACGTCAACAACTTCGACGAGCCCCGCGAGCCCAAGGCGTTCGAGCTGCCGGCCGGCAGTGCCGGGGCCTTCATCGCCGATATCGGGGGCCTGATCGACAACCTGCTGGCGACCTTTCCGGCGGTGTTCGAGCACCCGTCCTATCAGCAGAAGAAAAGCGCCATCGACCGCGCCTTCAACCAGCGCTACGACCGTGCCCTGGATGTGATCGAGCGCGCCTCGCTGGAAAAGGACGTGGCCCTGTACCGCGACAGCAGCAACGTCGCCTTCACCCCCATGGCCGATGGCAAGGCGCTGGACGAGGCCGAGTTCGCCCAGTTGCCTGAGGCCGAGCGCGAGCGTTTCCACGAGGACATCGCCGCGCTGGAAGAGCGCCTCAACGAAGAGCTCGCCAGCCTGCCGCAGTGGAAGCGCGAGTCGAACAACCAGCTGCGCCAGCTCAACGAAGAAACCATCACCCTGGCCCTGCAGCCCTTGCTGGCCCCGCTGTCGGAGAAGTACGCCGAGAACGCTGCGGTGTGCGCCTACCTGCAGGCCATGCAGGTCAACCTGCTGCGCACCGTGGTCGAGCAACTGGTCGACGACAGCAAGACCGACGCGGTGGCGCGCAAGATGCTCGAAGAGCAGTACGCCCCCAGCCTGGTGGTCGGCCATCACGCCAGCGGCGGCGCGCCCGTGGTGTTCGAGCCGCACCCTACCTACGACAACCTGTTCGGCCGCATCGAATACGGCAACGACCAGGGCGCGCTGTACACCACCTATCGCCAGTTGCGCCCGGGGGCGCTGCACCGCGCCAATGGCGGGTTCCTGATTCTGGAAGCCGAGAAGATGCTCGGCGAGCCGTTCGTGTGGGATGCGCTCAAGCGCGCCCTGCAATCGCGCAAGCTGAAGATGGAGTCGCCGCTGGGCGAGTTCGGTCGCCTGGCCACCGTCACCCTCACCCCGCAGATGATCCCGCTGCAGGTCAAGGTGATCATCATCGGCGCCCGCCAGCTGTACTACGCGCTGCAGGACCACGACCCGGACTTCCAGGAGATGTTCCGGGTGCTGGTGGACTTCGACGAAGACATTCCCATGGTCGAGGAGAGCCTGGAGCAGTTCGCCCAGTTGCTCAAGACCCGCACCAGCGAGGAGGGCATGGCCCCGCTGACCGCCGATGCGGTGGCGCGCCTGGCCACCTACAGCGCCCGCCTGGCCGAGCACCAGGGGCGCCTGTCGGCGCGCATCGGCGACCTGTTCCAGCTGGTCAGCGAGGCGGATTTCATTCGCCACCTGGCCAACGACGAGATGACCGACGCCGGGCACATCGAGCGGGCCCTCAAGGCCAAGGCCACGCGTACCGGGCGGGTATCGGCGCGGATTCTCGACGACATGCTGGCCGGGATCATCCTGATCGACACCGAAGGCGCGGCGGTGGGCAAGTGCAACGGCCTGACCGTGCTGGAGGTGGGCGATTCGGCGTTCGGCGTGCCGGCGCGGATTTCCGCCACGGTGTACCCGGGCGGCAGCGGCATCGTGGATATCGAGCGTGAGGTCAACCTGGGCCAGCCGATCCACTCCAAGGGCGTGATGATCCTCACCGGGTACCTGGGCAGCCGCTATGCCCAGGAGTTCCCCCTGGCCATTTCGGCCAGCATCGCGCTGGAGCAGTCCTACGGCTATGTGGATGGCGACAGCGCATCGCTGGGCGAGGCCTGCACGCTGATCTCGGCCCTGTCGAAAACCCCGCTCAAGCAGTGCTTTGCGATCACCGGCTCGATCAACCAGTTCGGTGAAGTGCAGGCGGTGGGCGGGGTCAACGAGAAGATCGAGGGCTTCTTCCGCCTGTGCGAGGCTCGTGGCCTGACCGGTGAGCAGGGCGCGATCATCCCGCGGGCCAACGTGGCCACGCTGATGCTCGACGAGCGCGTGCTGCAGGCGGTGCGCGCCGGGCAATTCCATGTGTACGCAGTCAGCCAGGCCGACGAGGCCCTGAGCCTGCTGGTGGGCGAGCCGGCCGGGCAGCCGAACGAGGAGGGCGAATTCCCCGAGGGCAGCATCAATGCGCGGGTGGTCGAGCGGTTGCGGGTGATTGCCGAGATGATCAGCGAAGAGGACCTCAAGGAAGCCGAGAAGGAGCAGGCCGAAGAGGCGCTGGCGCAGGTGAAGCCTTCCTGACCGCGGTGGGTTCTTCGCCCGTAATGCCGGCTCCCACACGTGGGAGTCGGCATTACGGGCGAAGGGGGCAGTTCGGCGCACGGCACATGACCGCTCGGCGCCGACCGCTTGTCGCCGGCGGATTTCTTCTATCCTCAAGGCATGGACCGTCGTGCGCAAAAGGATCGAAACCAGCCTGGCCACAGGCTACGCAACGCCTCACCGAGGACCGTCGCCATGCCGCGTACCCTCAGCCTTACCCGTCAATGCCTGGGCCTGGTGACCCGCATTGAGTGCCGTATCCGCCCGCTGGCCGGTGACACCGGCATGTGGACACTGCTGTTCGCCGCCGGCATGGCCGGCGAGCAACCCTCCGCGATCAAGGCCCAGGGGCCGTTTCACGGGCCGTTCGTGGCCGAGTCGGTGCTCAGCGCGATTGTCGACAGCCTGACCCTGCACGGCTACCAGGTGGCCGACGACCCGCAGATCTGGTGCGTGCACCTGCAGGCGCAGCTGCGTCGCATCAACGGCGAACGGGTTCACCATGTGGGTGACCTGCAGTCCAACCCCGACACCTGAGCCGACCGGATCATCCACTGGCCTGTGGCAGCGTGTCGCGGGCTTTTCCTGTCACAGGTGGCTGCTATACTCGCGCTCGTTTTTTTCCAGCCACCTGGTGATCTGCTCAATGGAACGCTTTATCGAAAATGCGATGTACGCCTCGCGCTGGCTGCTCGCACCCATCTATTTTGGCCTGTCCCTGGGGCTGCTGGCGTTGGCGCTGAAGTTCTTTCAGGAGATCTTCCATGTGCTGCCCAACGTCTTCTCGCTGGCCGAGTCCGACCTCATCCTGGTACTGCTGTCGCTGATCGACATGGCCCTGGTGGGCGGCCTGCTGGTGATGGTGATGATCTCGGGCTACGAGAACTTCGTGTCGCAGCTGGATATCGCCGAAGGCACCGAAAAGCTCAACTGGCTGGGCAAGATGGACTCTTCCTCGCTGAAGATGAAGGTGGCCGCCTCGATCGTGGCGATCTCCTCCATCCACCTGCTGCGGGTGTTCATGGACGCGCGCAACATCGAGACCCAGTACCTGATGTGGTACGTGATCATCCACATGACCTTCGTGGTCTCGGCGTTCGCCATGGGCTACCTGGACAAGATGACCAAGCACTGACCTGCGGGGTATCACGCCTTGTCAGCCGCCCGTCCGGTGCATAACGGACGGGCGGTTGCGTTTCTGGCTTGTGCTTTGGTCGATGCTGTACAAAAAATGAACGGCCTGTGGAATGTTCCAGTAGCGAGGTATCGCAATGAACCTGCATGAACTGAACAGCGAGGCCAGGGCCGGCCGGGTGGACGAACTGAACCTGATCGCCATCGAAGGGGGGGACTTCGTGCTCGAGGCCCGGGTCAAGGGCAAGGCGCACCCGTTGCTGGATGCCAAGGGGGTACGTCTCAAGGTGCACTCGGTGGTCGATGGCCAGCGCCTGCTCAATGGCTTGCCCGCCGTGCCGTTGCACCTGGTGCACTGGTCGGTGCAGGACGAGATGTGCGGCCTGCACGGCACCCCCGAAGAAGACCTCAAGGTGCCGATGCCGCGACGTACTGCCTGGTAGCTGAACTGCTTTGCCGCAGTGTGCTAGGCTGCTTGCCCTTTTCACAGCGGGCGCGGCTTTTGTGCGCCCTGTAGCGGAGCAGAAACATGTCCGAACTCAACCTGTCCACCGACGAAACCCGCGTCAGCTACGGCATTGGCCGTCAGCTGGGTGGCCAGCTGCGTGACAACCCGCCACCGGGCGTCAACCTGGACGCGATACTGGCCGGTCTGACCGACGCCTTCAATGGCCAGGCCAGCCGCGTCAGCGAAGAAGACCTGTCGGCCAGCTTCAAGGTCATCCGTGAAATCATGCAGGCCGAAGCGGCTGCCAAGGCCGAAGCGGCCGCTGGCGAAGGCAAGGCCTTCCTGGCCGAGAACGCCAAGCGTGACGGCATCACCACCCTGGCCTCGGGCCTGCAGTTCGAAGTACTGACTGCCGGTGAAGGCGCCAAGCCAAGCCGTGAAGACAGCGTGCGCACCCACTACCACGGCACCCTGATCGACGGCACCGTGTTCGACAGCTCCTACGAGCGTGGCCAGCCGGCAGAATTCCCGGTCGGCGGCGTGATCGCTGGCTGGACCGAGGCCCTGCAACTGATGAACGCGGGCAGCAAATGGCGCCTGTACGTACCGAGCGAGCTGGCTTACGGCGCCCAGGGCGTTGGCAGCATCCCGCCGCACAGCGTGCTGGTGTTCGACGTCGAGCTGCTGGACGTACTGTAATACCTCTTCGCCGGCAAGGCCGGCTCCTACAGGGTCAGCGCGTACCCGTGTAGGAGCCGGCCTTGCCGGCGAAGCGTTTTCAGTTCCACTGCGCGCCACCCCCAGGGCGCAACGCCCGGGCATAGCAGAACAGGAACAGATTCCTCACCAGCTCCTTGAGCACCACAGGCTCGCTCGAATTCAACCCGTGAAGATCCAGGTCGCCCTGGTCGCGCAGTTCGCCCAGCGCGTCTTCTTCGAGCACGGCGCATACCTCGCCGGTTTCGCGGTGCAGGATGCGCAGGTACGGATGGGGGCGGTCAAGCCAGGCGTCTATCAGATAAGTCATGGCTATTCTCCTTGAAAGCGTTCAATGAGAATAATTCTTATTATCAAAATAGCAAGTGACTATTGGATTTTTCTTGCGATTACCGCCGGGCGGTAGGGTCGAGGCTGCGAGTGCAGCCCCGGGCAGGCAGGGGTCAGACCTTGCGCACGAATTCCGATTTCAGCTTCATCGGGCCGATGCCGTCGATCTTGCAGTCGATGTCGTGGTCGCCGTCGCACAGGCGGATGTTCTTGACCTTGGTGCCAACCTTGACCACCAGCGAGGTGCCCTTGACCTTGAGGTCCTTGATCACGGTGATGGTGTCGCCGTCCTGCAGGACGTTGCCCACCGAATCCTTCTTCACCGCTTCGTCGCTGGCCGCTTCGGCTTCACCGCTGGCCGACCACTCGTGGGCGCACTCGGGGCAGATCAGCTGGCTGGCGTCTTCGTAGGTGTATTCGGAGTTGCATTTGGGGCAGGGTGGCAAAGTGCTCACTACGGTTCCTCAGGACTACGTGCAGAAAACCCACATTGTATAGGGTTTTGCCGGCCAGAGGAAAAGCAGGCCCATCGAGCGATGGGCCGGGCAGGGGATCAGTGCGTGCGGGCGACGGCGAACTCGCTGAGTTCGACCAGCGCATCGCGGTATTCGCTGGCCGGCAGCACGTCCAGGCAGGCGATGGCACGGGCCACGTAGTCACGCGCCATCTGTGCGGTGTACTCCAGCGCGCCAGCGGCCTCCACTGCGTTGCGGATGCTCTCCAGGTCTTCAAGGCCACCTTTCTGGATGGCCTGGCGCACCAGCGCCGCCTGCTCGGGGGTGCCTTCGCGCATGGTGTAGATCAGCGGCAGGGTCGGCTTGCCTTCGGCCAGGTCGTCACCGACGTTCTTGCCCAGGGTCTCGGCGTCGCCCTTGTAGTCGAGCAGGTCGTCGACCAGCTGGAAGGCCACGCCCAGGTGGTCGCCGAAGGTACGCAGGGCTTCGCGCTGTTCATCGCTGGCGCCGGCCAGTGCGGCGGCGCTGTGGGTGGAGGCTTCGAACAGCATGGCGGTCTTGCCGCGGATGACGTCCATGTAGACTTCCTCGGTGGTGCTGGCGTCGCGAATGCGCGACAGCTGCAGCACTTCACCCTCGGCAATCACGCGGGTGGCCTTGGAGAGGATCTGCATGACCGGCATCGAGCCCAGCTCGACCATCATCTCGAACGAGCGCGAGTACAGGAAGTCGCCCACCAGCACGCTTGGCGCGTTGCCCCACAGGGCATTGGCGGTGGAGCGGCCACGGCGCATGCCCGACATGTCGACCACGTCGTCATGCAGCAGGGTGGCGGTGTGCAGGAACTCGATGGTGGCTGCCAGCAGGCGCAGGTCGTCGCCTTCGCGGCCCAGTGCCTTGCCGCACAGCAACACCAGCAGCGGGCGCAGACGCTTGCCCCCGGCCGAGGTAATATAGTCGCCGATTTTCGATACCAGCGGCACACGCGAAGTCAGCTGCTTCTTGATGATCTCGTCAACGGCGCTGAAGTCGTCCGCTACCGCACGGTAGAAAGCTTGGGGTTGCATCGGCCACAGGTGCTCCATAAGGGTTGCGCGGCATGCTAGGTTGCGGGTCCCGGCGTGTCAAGGCGCACTGCCCGTGGGGTCAATGGCCACACTTGCAAGGCAAAGCTGGCTTGCGTACAATCGCGCACCCTGAACTTCCTGGGCAGCACCTGCCTTACGCAATTGCACTGGGCCGTTCCAGCCCTATGCAGCCATGCCAGCCAATACTCTTCCTATAAAGAGCTGGGTGAGCAGGATTATCGGAGAAATACCCATGTACGCAGTAATTGTTACCGGTGGCAAGCAGTACAAAGTCGCCGAAGGTGAATACCTGAAAATCGAAAAACTGGAAGTCGCCACTGGCGAATCCGTGACTTTCGACCGCGTTCTGTTGGTTGCCAATGGCGACGACGTGAACATCGGCGCTCCAGTCGTTGCTGGTGCCAAGGTTGTTGCTGAAGTGATCTCGCAAGGTCGTCACGACAAAGTGCGCATCATCAAGTTCCGCCGCCGTAAGCACCACATGAAGCGTATGGGCCACCGCCAGTGGTTCACCGAAATCAAGATCACCGGTATTTCGGCTTAATCGCCCAAATCCCCATTTCTGGAGAATTGAACCATGGCACACAAAAAAGCTGGTGGTAGTACCCGTAACGGTCGCGACTCAGAAGCCAAACGCCTTGGCGTGAAGATGTATGGCGGCCAGGCTATCATCCCGGGCAACATCATCGTGCGTCAGCGCGGCACCCAATTCCACGCTGGCTACGGCGTTGGCATGGGCAAGGATCACACCCTGTTCGCCAAGATCGCGGGTAAGATCAAGTTCGAAGTAAAAGGCGCCTTCGGTCGTCGTTACGTGAGCGTCGTTGCCGAGTAATCGCGCGATCGCTGGAAAAGCCCTGTCTCGCGACGGGGCTTTTTCGTTTGTGGGGTGAGTCTCTTGCAAAGCTGTTTGTATGGGCTGCCGGCGCTGGTGTTCTGGCCGTATCGGGGCCGCCGCGCTCACTTTTGCAAGAGCCTTATGTCTTTGTGTCACTCAGCTCGTCCAACTGACGAGAGGCGGTTTTTATGAAGTTTGTTGACGAAGTATCGATCAAGGTCAAGGCCGGTGACGGCGGTAACGGTTGCATGAGCTTCCGCCGCGAGAAGTTCATCGAGAACGGTGGCCCCAACGGTGGCGATGGTGGCGATGGCGGCTCGGTGTACATGGTTGCCGACGAAAACCTCAACACCCTGGTCGACTACCGCTACACCCGTCACTTCGAGGCCCAGCGCGGCTCCAATGGCGGCAGCACCGACTGCACCGGCAAGAAGGGCGACGACCTGATCCTGCGCGTGCCGGTCGGCACCACCGTGATCGACGCGGGCACCCAGGAAGTGATCGGCGACCTGGTCAAGGCCGGTCAGAAACTGATGGTGGTGCAGGGCGGCTGGCACGGCCTGGGCAACACCCGTTTCAAGTCCAGCACCAACCGTGCACCACGCCAGACCACCCCGGGCAAGCCCGGCGAACAGCGTGACCTGAAACTGGAAATGAAAGTGCTGGCCGACGTCGGCCTGCTGGGCTTGCCCAATGCCGGCAAATCCACCTTCATCCGTTCGGTGTCGGCCGCCAAGCCGAAAGTCGCCGACTACCCGTTCACCACCCTGGTGCCGAACCTGGGCGTGGTCAGCGTCGACCGCTGGAAGAGCTTCGTCATCGCCGACATCCCCGGCCTGATCGAAGGCGCTTCGGAAGGCGCCGGCCTGGGTATCCGCTTCCTCAAGCACCTGGCGCGTACCCGCCTGCTGCTGCACCTCGTCGACCTGGCCCCGCTGGATGAAAGCAGCAGCGCCGACGCCGCCGAAGTCATCGTCAACGAGCTGACCCGCTTCAGCCCGTCGCTGGCCGAGCGTGACCGCTGGCTGGTGCTGAACAAGACCGACATGCTGATGGACGACGAGCGCGACGAGCGCGTCAAGGAAGTGGTCGAGCGCCTGCAGTGGGAAGGCCCGGTGTACGTCATCTCGGCGATCTCCAAGCAGGGCACCGAGCAGCTCAGCCGCGACATCATGCGCTACCTCGAAGACCGTGCCGACCGCCTGGCGGCCGACCCGGCCTACCGCGACGAGCTGGCCGACCTCGACCAGCGCATCGAAGACGAGGCCCGTGCCCAGCTGCAGGCCCTGGACGACGCGCGCGCCCTGCGCCGTACCGGCGTCAAGAGCGTGCACGACATCGGCGACGATGATGACGATGACGACTGGGAAGACGACGAAGACGGCCCGGAAATCATTTACGTGCGCGACTGATTCGTTGCAGTACACTAAACGCCGCTTTTTCAAGCGGCGTTTTGGTATCTAAAGATCTCTATAGGTTGGAAGAAGATGCGGAGCAAGGTGACGGGTGCGCAGCGCTGGGTCGTGAAAATCGGCAGCGCGTTGCTGACGGCGGATGGCAAGGGCCTGGACCGCGCGGCGATGGGCGTGTGGGTCGAGCAGATGGTGGCCCTGCATGAGGCAGGGGTCGAGTTGGTGCTGGTCTCTTCGGGGGCCGTGGCTGCCGGCATGAGCCGCCTGGGCTGGAGCAAGCGACCGAGTGCGATGAACGAGCTGCAGGCTGCCGCCTCCATCGGCCAGATGGGCCTGGTGCAGGCCTGGGAGTCGAGCTTTGCCGAGCATGGCCGGCACACCGCGCAGATCCTGCTGACCCACGACGACCTCTCCGACCGCAAGCGTTACCTCAACGCCCGCAGCACCCTGCGTACCCTGGTGGAGCTGGGCGTGGTACCGGTGATCAACGAGAACGACACCGTGGTCACCGACGAGATCCGCTTCGGCGACAACGACACCCTGGCCGCACTGGTGGCCAATCTGGTGGAAGCCGACCTGCTGGTGATCCTCACCGACCGCGACGGTATGTTCGATGCCGACCCGCGCAACAACCCCGAAGCCCAGCTGATCTACGAGGCGCGCGCCGATGACCCGGCGCTGGACGCCGTGGCCGGCGGCACCGGTGGCGCACTGGGGCGTGGCGGCATGCAGACCAAGCTGCGTGCGGCGCGCCTGGCCGCGCGGTCGGGGGCGCACACCATCATCGTCGGCGGTCGCATCGAGCGCGTGCTCGACCGCCTCAAGGCCGGCGAGCGCCTGGGCACCTTGCTCTCGCCCGAGCGCGGCATGCTCGCGGCACGCAAGCAATGGCTGGCCGGGCACCTGCAGACCCGCGGCACCCTGGTGCTGGACGCCGGTGCGGTGCAGGCCTTGCGCCAGGCCAACAAGAGCCTGCTGCCGGTGGGCGTCAAGACCGTGCAGGGCAGTTTCCGGCGTGGCGAGATGGTCGTGTGCGTAGGGCCGGACGGCCTTGAAGTGGCCCGCGGCCTGGCCAACTACAGCGCGCTGGAAGCGCAGAAGATCATCGGCCAGTCATCCGAGGCCATCGAGGCCGTGCTGGGCTACAGCGCCGAGCCGGAACTGGTGCACCGCGACAACCTGATTCTGGTATGAGGAAATGAGCGTGATCAAAGGGATTTTTGCAGCCGCCTTGCTGGCCTTGCCGATGCTGGCCGGTGCCGAGGAAATCGGCCAGGTGTCGACGGTGTTCAAGTTCGTCGGGCCCAACGACCGCATCGTGGTCGAGGCGTTCGACGACCCCAAGGTGGAGGGCGTGACCTGCTACCTGTCGCGCGCCAAGACCGGCGGCGTGAAGGGTGGGCTGGGGTTGGCCGAAGACCGTGCCGAGGCGTCGATCGCCTGCCGTCAGGTGGGGCCGATCCGCTTCAAGGGCGAGCTCAAGGATGGCGATGAAGTGTTCAAGGAGCGCACCTCGCTGGTGTTCAAGACCATGCAGGTGGTGCGCTTTCTGGACAAGAAGCGCAACACGCTGGTGTACCTGGTGTACAGCGACCGCCTGATCGAAGGCAGCCCGCAGAACGCGGTGACGGCGATTCCGATTCTGCCTTGGGCAGAATAAGACCGCGTTGAATCCATCGCGGGTCAAGCCCGCTCCCACAGGTTCAATGATGTCCTCTGTGGGAGCGGGCTCGACCCGCGATGGGGCCCGAAGGGCCCCCAAGGCCGTCAGATCGACGCCGGCTCAACCTCCACTTCCCGCACCTCGACCTTCACCTGATCGCGACGGCTGATGTACTTCCAGTCCGCCTCGTCGATGTAGATCCCGTTCGGCCCGCTACCGCCCTCCAGGTCGATCGCCACGTGCGCCGATACCTGCGGCTTCACGCTCGCCAGAATCGGCACGAAGCCCAACTGCAGGCTGGTCTCCAGCAATGCCGCCTGGTTGCGTTCGTCGATGTCGGCCGCCTCGTCCAGGTAGTACGGCAGGCGCACGCGCCCGGCCTGGTCGCGGTCCATCAGGTGCAGCAACAGGTACATGTTGGTCAGCGCCTTGATGGTCATGGTGGTGCCGTTGGAGGCCGCGCCATCGATGTCGGTATGGATGATCGGCTGGCCGCCTACCTTGGTGATCTCGAACGCCAGCTCGAACAGGTCCTTCAGGCCCAGCTGGTTGTGGTTGGCTGCCACCAGCCGCGCCAGGTACTCCTTGGCCTCTTCGTTCTTGTTGTCCTGCTCGGCGCTCTGGCTCAGGTCGAACACCGACAGGGTCTCTCCTTCCTCGTACTGGCCGGCACTGTGGATGATCTGGTCGATGTGCTTGAGCGCTTCCTTGTTCGGCGCCAGCACGATGCGAAAGCTCTGCAGGTTGGATACCTGGCGCTTGTTGATCTCGCGGTTGAACAGTGCCAGCTGGTGCTCGAGGCTGTCGTAGTCGCTGCGGATGTTGCGCAGGGTACGCGCGATGTCGGTCACCGCCGCGCGCCGCGCCTTGCCCAGGGTCAGGGCTTCGTCGGTACGGTGCGCATAGGCGTTGATCAGCAGCTGCAGGCGGCGCTCCATGTCGTCTTCGCTGTCGAACTTGGCCACGCCCTTGAGGCGTACCTGGGCGTACAGCGCCTCGATCTGGCCATCCACTCGCAGCAGGCCCTGCCAGCTGTCCTGGTAGTCGTTGAGCAGCGGCAGCAGGTTGTCCATGGAGTCGTCGACCGGGTCCATGAACGGCGTGCCGAACGGCAGGTCGGCCGGCAGCAGCTGGCGACGGCGCAGGGCGTCGTCGAGGGTACGCTGCTTGGCCTCCATGTCGGCGATTTGGCGACCGACCAGTTGCAGCTTGGCCGACAGTTGCTGCACGCGCTCGGTGAACGCGTCGCTGGAGCGCTTGAGCTCGTCCTGGGCCGCCTCCATCTGCGCCAGCTGTTCCAGCTTGTCGCCTTCCTCGGCCGACAGGGTCTGGGTACGGCGGTAGTCTTCCAGGGCCTTTTGCGCATCCAGCACCTGCTGGTACAGCGCTTCGGTCTGGGTCTTGCTCGCGGCGCGGTCGGCGGCCACGGCCTGCTGGGTCTTGAGCTGCTTGAGCTCTTTTTCCAGGCGCTCCTTCTGGTCGCGCAGCGCGGCGCGGTCGGCCAGAGCCTGCAAGGCCGGCGGCTCGATATGGCTGAGGTCGATGGACAGCCCCGGCGCCTCGAAGCGCTCGCCCTTGAAGCCGTCGAGTACCGCTTCCAGAGACTTGACCCACACGTCGCTGTCATCCAGCTCAATGCCGCGCTCGCCCAGCGGCAGGCTGAACAGCGCACCGTTGAACAGGCGCATCAGGCGCTCGACGTCCTGCTGCGAGAACTCTTCGCGCAGGCGTGCATAACTGTTGTTGTCGGCATGGTCGAGCTGCTGCTTGACCGACTTCAGGCGTTTCTCCAGGTCGCGCAGGCGCTCTTCCAGGTCCTCGGCGCTGAACTGGCGCGACTGCGCCAGGGCACCGGCCAGTTCGTCGTGGGCGTCCTTGGCGGCCAGCAGCTGCTGCTCCAGCACCTTGACGTCATCCACCAGCGCGAAGCGGTGCTTGAGCACCGACAGTTCGCCCAGCCAGCGCTGGATACCGGTCATTTCGCGTTCCAGGCGCATCAGCTCCTGGGTGCCGCCGCGCTGGTTGTTCTGCAGCGCGTCCTGCTCGTGGCTGTAGTGCTCGGCCTGCAGCACCAGTTCTTCCTTGCGTGCGCCGGCGTAGTCCTGCCAGGTGCCGAGCAACTGGTCGAGCAGCGGTGACAGGCGGTGCAGCTTGCCGCGCAGGATGTCGCGCTGGGCCACGCCATTGGCCAGGGCCTCGACCAGCGGGCCGGCGGCTACCAGCGAGTTGTAGTCCTGTTCCATGCGCCGCACGTCGCGGAAGGCTTCTTCGCAGGCAGCGATGTAGTCGACGCTGCCCGAGCGCAGGCTGTGCTCGAACGCATCGAGGAACAGCTGCTTGAGCTTGGCCGCGGTAATCTCGCGCATGTGCAGCAGGTTGATGAACAGGGCGCGGAAGGTCTTCAGGCTCTGCTCGCTGGTGGAGCGCAGCGGAATCAGGGTCAGGTCCAGCGGCACCGAGGTGTGCCCGCCCACCAGCAGCCGGCGCAGTTCGTCGGGCTTGAGCTCGTAGGCTTTCAGGCCGTTGCGCTCCAGGTTGGTGAACAGCTCCTTCTGGCGCAGGCAGGTGTCGTTCTTCTGGTAGTGGCCCAGGTCCAGCTCGCCGGCATAGGCGAAGAACTGGTGGCCGAAGCCGCCGCCAGGGCCGCGCCCGACCACGCCGATCACGTGCGGGCCGTGGGGCAGGTTGACCTCGCAGAGGATGTAGCTGGTGTCGCTGGCGAAGTAGAAGCGGCGTGACTGCTCCAGGCTGTACTTGCCGAAGCTCATGTCCGACATGCGCGCCAGGATCGGGAACTGCAGGGCGTTGATCGACGCACTCTTGCCCAGGTTGTTGGCGCCGTACACCGACAGCGGGTGCTCCAGCGGGAACAGGCCCAGGCTGTAGCCGGCGGTGTTGAGCAATGCAAAGCGGCGAATGCCGTAGCGGTCCTGGCTCATGCGTCAATCTCCTGTTGCTCTTGGGCAATGGCACGGGCCAAGGCGTCTTCTTCGCTTTCCTCGAACGGGCTCAGGTCGAGCGGGTCGTCGGTCCTGTTCAGCTCTTCAGGGGTTTCTTCCACCACCAGCACCGGGGTCGGCAGCGGCAGGGCACTGTGCAGGCTGGCGGCCAGGTCGCGGTCCTGCTGCACCGACAGGCACACGTCGAGGAAGCGGTGCATCGGCGGCAGGAAGCGGTAGATGCCGTTGTCTTCGCTGGCAAAGCCGAGCTGGGTCATGCGGCGCATGATCTTCTCTTCCAGCTCGTCGGGGGTCTGCACCTCGGCCTGCAGGAACAGGTCGCGGTACTTTTCCAGCAGCGAGGGCAGCTCGTCGCGCCCCAGGCTGCCGCCGTCGAGCACCGACATCGGGTCGCGGCCCTGGTCGGCCAGGTGCTCCACCAGGATGAAGGTGAACAGCGACAGGCGCTGGGCGGTCTTGTTGACCTGGGCAGCAGCCAGTTCCGGCACGAAGTAGTAGAAGCCACGGGTGTCGCACACCAGTTCGAAGCCCAGGGCCTTGAACAGGCCGCGGTACTGGTCCTGGAAGTTCGACAGCTGGGCGTACAGCTCCGGGTCGCGCCGGCTGATGTGGAAGCCCTTGAACAGCTCGCGGAAGATCGGTGCGAGCTGGGACAGTTCGGAAAGATCAAGATGCATGGGTAGGGCTCGCAGTAGGCTCGGGCGACGGTTCGCGGCTTGAAGTCAGGGCGAACGAGCGCAGGCTGACCAGGTGTTCCTGAGTGGTGTACTCGCGGCGCTCCAGGCGCGCGCGGGTAAAGCGTTTTTCCCGCGACAGGCGCGAGAACCAGTACAGCAGTTCGTCGGTGGCGCCTTCGGGCTCCTGCTCCAGCAGCCACACCATCAGGTCGGGCAGCGGCAGGGCGTCTTCGCAGCGTTCGAGCATTTCCTTGACCGTGCGCGGTGCACGCGGCGCGGCGCCCTTGTGGCTCTTGTGCGCCTTGGGGAACTGCGCCGGCTTGGCTTCGAAGCGGGCCAGGGCATACACGTAGGCCTCGACCTGGCTGGCGCTGCCGAGGAAGGTGCTCTGCGGGCGGGTGAACAGCGGCATGGCCGCCTGCGGCACGGCGTCGATGCCCTTGCGCCGGATCACCGACAGCGCCAGTGCGGCGCCACGGGTCACGGCGTTGTGCCGGCGTGCCTCTTCACGCAGCGGCAGCAGCAGCTCGCGGGCGTGGCGCAGGGTCAGCTGGGCGCTGGTCTGCATCTCGAGGATGCGCGCGTGGGTGCGCAGCAGCATGTCGTCATCGACCAGGTGGCCCAGTCGCGCCTGCTCGCCCAGCAGGCGCAGCAGCACGGTCTCGACCTTGCGCACGCCCTGTTCGAAGGCGCCGTCGGCGTTCACCAGCTGGATCATCGGCTCGACGTATTCGTCCCAGGTGGCCAGCACTTCGGCGTAGCGCTGGCGCAGCGGGATCTGCCGGTCGCTGGTCTTGGCCCGCTCGGCCACCGCCACCAGCGCCTGCTCGTCGTTGTCGAGTTTTTTCAGCACGTCACGCACGCGCATGTCGAGCAGACGCAGCTGGCGCGCCAGGTCGTTGCCGTCGCGGATGTCGAAGGCGTCCTGGATATGCCCGGCCAGTCGTTCGAGGTGGCGCAGGTAGGCTTCGATCTCCAGGCACAGGCCCAGGCGGTGCTCGCGCCGCAGGTAGGCCAGGAAGTCGTGGATCTGGGCGTTGAGCTCGAAGCGGTTCGGGCTCTTGGCCACCGGGACCAGGATGTCCAGGCGAATCCACACGTCCAGCAGGTTGGTGATGTCCTGGGGCGTACTGTCGAGCTGTTGTGCTGCCAGTTGCCCGCGCAGCTCGGCCAGGCTCAGGGTGCCCCCGTCGAAGCGCTCGCACAACGGCTCGAGCAGGGCCCAGTGTTCGGCTAGGGCGCGCAGGACGCGCTTGGGTTCGATCATTGGCGGGTCGACTCGCTGCCAAGTAAAAGCGCCGATTGTACTGCATCAGGGGGGGATCGATTCACCCCCTGATCGTTTGCCGGTGTTGTCGGGCGGTTTTGTACCTGCAACGGCGGCGTAACGGCGGTAGAATGCTCGCCCCGACTTATCCACAGATGGCCGCCCTTTGCTTACCGAGTCCCGCCGCCGCGCCTACCTGAACGCCATGCAAGTGGTGCACTGGCTGCCGCGTGCCGAACTGCCGTTCGCCGCGCCATCGCGCCCCGAGCTGCTGCGGGTACCCGAACCGCTGGTCGAGGCGCCTGTGGTGCTGCCGGCAGTGGTGGCCAAGGCGTCTGCACCGGCTGCCAAGCCGGCCGAGCGGCCAAAAATCGAGATTCCGCGACCGACGGTCAGCGCCAAGCCGGCCAGCAAGCCGGTGCTCGATGCCGAAGAAACCGCCGCCGTGGTCAAGCCAGCGCTGGTACCGCCGCCCCGCTTTGCCTTGCAGTTGCTGCGTGCCGGCGATTGCCTGGTGCTGGTGGAGCTGGTCACCGGTCAGCCATTCCAGAGCCGCGACCCGTCCTACCTGCTGCTCAAGGACATGCTGCGCGCCGCCGGCCTGCCCGACAGCCCGCAGATCATCGGCGAGCCGGTACGCTGGCCGTTGCTGGTGCGCGGCACTCTCGACCAGGGCCCGCTGGCGGCGCGTGATTTTGTCCAGGGTTTCATCCAGGCCCGCCTTGAAGAGGCGCCCTGCAGCTGTCTGTGGCTGGTCGGCCTGCCGGCGGTGCGCTTTGCCGGTGAAGCCGACGAGCAGGCGTACTACCGCGAATTGCCGGTGGAGGGCCTGGGCAACTGCTGGGCCTTGCCTGGCCTTGAACTGTTGATGGACGAGCCCGCCCGCAAGGCGCACGTCTGGCAAGCCATGCGCCGGCTGATGGCGCGCTGGAAACCACGCAATGAGTGACAACATCAGTTTTCGCCGCATGACCGAGGCGGATCTGGATGCCGTGCTGAAGATCGAATACGCCGCCTTCAGCCACCCGTGGACCCGGGGGATCTTTCTCGACGGGCTGAAGAACTACGAAATCTGGCTGATGTTCGAAGGCCAGCAGCAGGTGGGCCACGGCGTGATCAACGTGATCATCGACGAGGCGCACCTGCTCAACATCACCGTCAAGCCCGAAAGCCAGGGCCGTGGCCTGGGCCTGCGCCTGCTCGAAGAGCTGATGAAGCGCGCCTACGCCAGCAACGGCCGCGAGTGCTTCCTCGAAGTGCGCGCCAGCAACCAGTCGGCGTATCGCCTGTACGAGCGCTTCGGCTTCAACGAGATCGGCCGGCGACGCGACTACTACCCGGTGGCGGGTGGGCGCGAAGACGCGCTGGTGATGGCCTGCACGCTGTTCGAAGAATAACCCTTCAGCGCTCGCGCTTGCCGTCCAGCGGGTCGCGACGCGCCAGTTCGGCCTCGTCCAGGCCGTTGCCGCCGCCAATGTCATCTTCGTCGACTACGCTCAGGTCCCAGTCGGCCGGGTGGTCGCCGCCGACTTCATCGGCTGAGCGGGCGCCGTCTTCGGGGATCAGGGTTTCGGGCGTCAGGTCATCGTCGCTGGGGTCGTAGTGCGTGTCGGTCACCGGTGGGTCTTGATCGAAGTCCAGCGGCTGCACCGAGCCCATCTGGTCCTCGATGGTATCGATCGGTACGGGTTCCGGGGCATGCGGCGGGCGATGTGATTCGGTCATGTCTATTCTCCTGCGGGTGGCCTGTAAGGGGTGGACCGGCCACTGGCGGGAAGATTCAAAGGCGTGACCCGAACGGGGTGGCGCCAGTCACACATGCGCATTCCCATGAGGCTTGACCATGCACGATCTACAAGAACTGATTGATAACAACGCGCGCTGGGCCGATGCGATCAAGCAGGAAGATCCGGACTTCTTCGCCAAGCTGGCGCGTCAGCAGACTCCGGAATTCCTCTGGATCGGCTGTTCGGATGCGCGGGTGCCGGCCAACGAGATCGTCGGCATGCTGCCGGGCGACCTGTTCGTGCACCGCAACGTGGCGAACGTGGTGCTGCACACCGACCTCAACTGCCTGTCGGTGATCCAGTACGCGGTGGACGTACTCAAGGTCAAGCACATCCTGGTGACCGGGCACTACGGTTGCGGCGGCGTGCGGGCCTCGATGCAGGACCGTCAGCTGGGCCTGATCGACGGCTGGCTTCGGGCGATTCGCGACGTGTACTACGAGCATCGTGTGGAGTTGTCCAAGCTGGCGACCGAGGAAGAGCAGGTCGACCGCCTGTGCGAGCTGAACGTGATCCAGCAGGTGGCGAACGTGGGGCACACCAGCATCGTGCAGAACGCCTGGCATCGCGGGCAGAGCCTGTCGATCCATGGGTGCATCTACGGGATCAAGGACGGCCTGTGGAAAAGCCTGAACACCACCATCAGCGGGTTCGAGCAGCTGCCGCCGCAGTACCGGTTGCGTCCGCAGGACTGACCGCCCATTGGCTGTTGCAGGAGCCAGCCTGGCTGGCGAAGGCCGCGCTACCTGTCCGTGGTGCGGCCTTCGCCGGCAACGCCGGCTCCTACAGGCTGCGTAACGCCCGCGTCATCACCCCCGTATTGCACTTGGCATGGGCCTGCTCCGGCGTCATCTGGCGTACCGTGCGGAAAAACAGCCCGCAGGTCTGCTTCTTCTCCTTCACCTGCCATTTTTGCGTGCATGCCCCCAGCGTGGCACTTGCATCCGCCTTCGGGTTGCGCCCCATTCCCGCCTGCCAGCACGCCGCGCTCAAGTCCTGCCCCATCATCCGCAAACCCGCCGCATCGGCCTTGTCCGGGTCGTTGTCGTTGTTCTTCGGGTCGGCGGCGTACCAGATCGCGCTCGGGTGATTTGCGCCCAGCACCGGCACGTTGCGCCCAGGCACCGGGCTGATGCTCACCAGCCCCAGTACCTTCACCTCTGGCCCGTACTGCTGCTGCACCCAGCTGCGCACCGGCGCACCGAACGCCACCATCGGCAGGCTGGCGCCGTCAGCGGCCGCAGTCATGTCCCTGACCATGCGCACCTGGTAGTCGGTGAAATACCCGTACACCCCTTCAAGGTCCTTGCCGGCACTGGCTGGCGCGGCAATCGGTGCGATGTCCACGATGGTCTGGTAGGCCGGGGTGTGTTGCGCCGGCACGCCGTTGAAGGTCAGCAGCTGTGCCCAGCGGTCGGTGGTGTTGGAGCGCAGGTAGTCCTGGGCCTGTGTCAGCGAGTAGTCCGGCGGAAAGTGCAGCAGCTCGATGCTGCGCCGGTTCTCCAGGGCCATGCCCAACGGCAGGAACAACGCCCAGTTGTACGCCCACTTGCCCTCGCGATTGAGCCGGTCGGCACCTGCATAGGCCAGTTCGCCGCTGTCGAGCAGGGCCTTGAGCGGGGCAGCGTAGGTGGTCGGTACGCCGCTGATGTCGGCATGCAGCTGGTCGTGCTCGCGACGCACCGTCACCGTGGCGGTCGGGTAGCCATCGCGCTGCACGCTCTGGGTCAGGTAGTGCTCCACGGTGCGCTCCAGCGACCAGTCGCGAAAGCAGATCACCCCGCAGTTGTTGGGGTAGGCGAATAGGCGGGTCACGCGCTGCGCATCGCCCAGCGGTACGCGGGCGTCGGCCAGCACGGCGCTGCTGGCGGCAAGGGCGATCAGGCCCAGGGCAAAAGGTGTACGCATGTTCAACTCCTTGTCGATGAACTCCCGATGTGCGGAAGGCTTGCCATACTGGGGTAGTTCTCAGGACGAGGGGAAGGGGGCAGGACCATGAAGGGGTATCCGGGCATTGCACTGTTCGCCGGGCTGTTGAGCGTGTTGCCGGCCCACGCCGACGAGCGCGACCTGTGGTCGTTCGCGCAGTGGACGGGCAGCCACGATACGCGCGCGTTTCGCGAAATGCTGGTGCAGGCGCGGCTGTATGGGGTAGTGCCGTTGTACCAGCTGCTGCGCTCGGCCAGCGACTGGCGTCTGTGCAACGCCGAGCCGTTCGCCGTGGCGCCGCCCGACCAGTGGCCGGCGGTACGCTCGACCCTGCACTTGCTCAAGACCCTGGGCGAGCAGCAGCGCCTGAAAACCTACGAAGTGGTCTCGGCCTATCGCAACCCCACCCTCAACCGCTGCGCCGGTGGTGCCCGCGACAGTGCGCATACCCGCGCCTTCGCGGTCGACCTGCTGCTGCCGGCGTGGGCCGATCCGCGACCATTGTGCGAGTTCTGGCAGACCCAGGGCCAGGCCTGGAACATGGGGCTTGGCCGCTACCCGTCGGGGCGCATCCATATCGACACCGCCGGCTACCGCACCTGGGGCGGCGACCTGAGTGCCGACTCGTCGTTTTGCCCGCGCCTGGCGCCCAGCTCCTGAACAGCTCGGCGATGGCGGGGCGAGGAACTCCTGGGCCCCGCAAGGTACGGAAGTAGTTCACCCCCTGCACATCAACCCGCCCCGAGGAATCGCCCCATGCTCGAATCGACCTGGACTGCGCTCAAGCATCATCAGCGTGTGCGCGAGATTGTCGTGGTGCTGGCCAACTTCGGCGCCCAGGACGTGCTGTTCCGCCTGGGGCTGGGCAGGCTGCTGGGGGAGGCCGAAACGGTGGCCGGCCTGCCCGCCGACGAAGGCACCCCGCAACGCGTGCGGCGGGCGCTGGAGGCGCTGGGCCCGACCTTCGTCAAGCTCGGGCAGATCCTCTCCAGCCGCAGCGACATTTTGCCGGCGGCATGGATCGACGAGTTGCAGGCCCTGCACAGCAGCGCCGCTACCTTGCCCTGGGCGCAGCTGCAGGCCCAGGTGCTCGAAGACCTGGGCGCCGAACTGGACCAGGTATTCGCCGAGTTCGACACCACCCCGCTGGCGGCGGCGTCCATGGCCCAGGTGTATCGGGCACGCCTGCTCGGGGGCGAGGAGGTGGTGGTCAAGGTTCAGCGTCCGGGGCTGCGGCGCAAGATGACCGCCGACCTGCAGCTGCTCGAAAGCGTTGCGCAACTGGTCGAGCAAAACACCGCCCTGGCCGACTACCAGCCGCGCAAGATGGTGCGGCAACTGGCCCGGGCCATGCTCGAAGAGCTGGACTTCACCCAGGAAGGCAGCCACTGCGACGCGGTGGCGGCCAATTTCGCCAGCCAGCCGCACATCGTCATTCCGCGCATCTACTGGGCCCACAGCAGCGAGCGGCTGCTGGTGCAGCAGTACCTGCCCAGCCATACCCCGCTGGAGCGCGAGGCGCTGATCGAGCAGGGCCTGGACCCGAGCCTGCTGGCCAGCCGCGGCGCCGCCGCGTTCATCAAGATGCTGCTGGAGGACGGGCTGTTCCATGGCGACCCGCACCCGGGCAACCTCAAGGCCATGGACGACAACCGCGTGGGCTTCATCGACTTCGGCATGGTCGGGCGCCTTGGCGAGCGCCGTCGGCTGGAGGTGATGACGTTCATGCGCGCCCTGACCGAGGGCAACAGCGATGCACTGGTGACGGTACTGGTGGACTGGAACGACGACGGCGTGCGCAACATGCCCGCCATCGAGCAGGCTGCCGGCGAGTACATGGCGCGTCACGGCGGCAAGGCGCTGAAGATGGGCGCGCTGATCGAGGATTTTCTGGGGCTGATGCGCGAATACCGCCTGCTGCTGCCGCCCGACCTGCTGGTGCTGTTCAAGGCCCTGGTGACCGCCGACGGCGTACTGACCCGGCTGGACCCGCAACTGGACCTGGTGGCCACCGCCAGACCGGCGATCAGGGCTCAGCTCAAGGCGCAGCTGAGCTGGAAGATTGCCAGGCGCCTGGGGCTCGATGGCCTGGAACTGGGACGCGGCCTGCTCGGTGAATTGCCGCAGCTGACGCGGCTGCTGGTGAACCGCTTCAAGCATGGTGTGCTGGAGATGCGCGTCGATGTGCCGGGGCTGGAGCGCCTGGAGCGTTCGTTGCGCCTGGCCTCGACGCGGCTGTCGCTGGCGTTGCTGATCAGTGCGCTGGTGATTGCCTTCGGCCCGCAGATCGCCGCTGCCGGGCCGGTGTGGCTGGGCTTGCCCGCCGTCAGCTGGCTGGCGGCGATCGCCACCCTGGGCGGCTTGCTGGCGTTTTTGCGCAGCCTGTTCAAGAGCCCGTGAGCCAGTCGGCAAAGCGCCGCTGCGCCGTGCCGGCAGCGAAGGGCTCGGGGCTCAGCAGGTAGTAGGCCGAACCGTCCTCGGTGAACCCGTAGGGTGCCACCAACTGCCCGCTGTCGAGCTCGTCCTGCACCATCATGCGCGAGGCCAGCGCCACGCCCAGCCCGGCCAGGGCGGCCTGGATGCACAGGTAGAAGTGTTCGTAGCCGGCGCGGCTGCTGCCCCTGGCCGACTGGCCGCTCAGGCGCAGCCAGTGCTTCCAGGCGTCGGGACGGGTGGCGCTGTGCAGCAGGCGGGTACCGGCAAAGCCCTTGTCGGGCAGTGCCAGGTCGGCGCGACACACCGGCCCTACTGCCTCGTTGCAGAGCTTGAGGCTGTGCAGGCTGGCATCCCAGTGGAAGTCGTCGCGGCGCAGCGCCAGGTCGATGCCGCTGCGGGCAAAGTCCACCGGCCCGCCGGCGGCCACCAGGTGCAGCTGGATGTCCGGGTGCGCGGCATGGAACGCCGGCAGCCGCGGGATCAGCCACTTCATCGCGATGGTCGGCTCGCATGACAGCACCAGCACGTTGTCGCGGGCCTGCTGCAGGCGTTGCACGCTGGCGTGCAGCTGCTCGAACACCGACAGGGTGGTGTCGTGCAGGGCGCGCCCGGCCGGCGTGAGGAAAATGGCGCGGTTGCGCCGCTCGAACAACTGCACCCCCAGGGATTCTTCCAGCAGACGCACCTGACGGCTCACCGCACCGTGGGTGACGTTGAGCTGTTGGGCGGCGCGCACGAAGCTTTCGGTCTGGGCGGCGACGTCGAAATAGCGAAAGGCGGCGAGGGCGGGCAGTTTCATATGTGTGAGGAAAACTAGCGGATTTGCGCCACTATAAATCGCTTTTTTGCCGTGCTGAAGCTTTCGATAATGGCGCTGCGCAGAATCATCTGCGTCATTTCATGGAGTATCGACGGTGGGTGAATTGCTGGCGGTGGCCTTGATTACCGTGTTGGCGGTGATCAGCCCGGGGGCGGACTTTGCCATGGTGACACGCAGCAGCTATGCGTTTGGCAGGCGCAGCGGATTGCTCGCCGCCCTGGGGATTGCCTGCGGCGTGCAGGTGCATGTGGTGTACACGGTGCTGGGGGTGGCAGTGCTGATCAGCCAGTCGCCGGGGCTGTTCATGGCCATGAAGGTGGTGGGAGCAGGGTACCTGATCTACCTGGGGTATCGGTCGCTGCGCACTCGTGCGCCGGTGGCCCTGGAGGGCGCGGCGGGGGTGACGGGGCGCGGTGCATGGGGGGCGTTCGCATCGGGCTTTCTGACCAATGCGCTGAACCCCAAGACCATGCTGTTCGTGGTCAGCGCCTACAGCCAGGTGGTGCAGCCGGGGGCCTCGCTGGGGCTCAACTTTGCCTATGGGGCGTTCATGTCGCTGGCGCATTGGGTGTGGTTCAGCCTGGTGGCGCTGTTCTTTTCGCGGGAGGCGTTGCGCCAGGCGATGCTGCGCCGCCAGCGCATGGTGGACCGGGTGATCGGGGTGGCGTTGATCGGCCTGGGGGTGGCGGTGGTGTTCGTGAATGTGCGCTGAGCGCCTGGCCGCTGCGCTGGCTAGCCAGCGAAAGGCGCACCACCGATCCCGCCATTGCATCTCCCACCAGCGGCGCCATAAGATATAACCATTCTCATTTAGTGCCGCCGACATGAAAGCCACCCCACCCGCCGACAGTCTCGCTTCGTTGTACAAGGGCTACCACGGCTGGCTGCTGGTGTGGCTGCGCCAACGCCTGGACTGCCCGCACAACGCTGCCGACACGGCCCAGGACACTTTCATGCGCCTGCTCAGCGCCGGCAGCTATGTGGCCCCGCGCGAGCCGCGGGCGTTCCTGGCCACCGTGGCGCGGCGTCTGCTGATCGACCGCGGGCGCCGGCAGAAGCTCGAACAGGCCTACCGCGAAGCGCTCGCCCGGCACGTCGAGTACCTCGACCAGGCACCTTCTCCCGAGCAGATGCTTGCCGCCCTCCAGGCCCTGGAGCACATCGCCCGCGCCCTCGACCTGATGAGCGTGCGTGCCCGCGAAGTGTTCATCCTGCGTCACCTCGAAGGGCTCAGCCATGCCGAGATCGCCGCACGCCTGAACGTCTCGACCAAGACGGTGCAGAACCACCTGGTGCAGGCCCTGCTGCACTGCCACGCTGCCACAGATCCTGCCCTGTGAACCTGCCTGCGGCCACCCTGCGCAAGGCTGCCGAATGGCTGGTGCGCCTGGACGACAGCGCCAGTGCCGGCGACCAGCAGGCCTTCGAGGCATGGCTGGCCAGCGACCCGCAGCACCTGGAGGCCGTGCGCCAGTTGCAGGGCAGCCTCGCGCCCCTGCGTGAACTGCCCCGTGCACCGGCCCGCGCGGCGCTCAAGCGCATTGCGCCGCAACCCCGTGGCAAGCGCGCGCTCAAGGCGCTGGCAATCAGCCTGGGCCTGCTGCTGCCGGCCGGCCTGGTGCTGCAGCACTATCCGCCGGCTTATCTGATGGCCGATATCCGTACCGGCAGCGGCCAGTGGGCTACACAGCAATTGCCGGACGGCAGCCGCATCAGCCTGGATGGCCGGTCGGCGGTCGACCTGCAGTTCGACGCCCAATCGCGCACCCTGCGCCTGCTCAGCGGCGAGATCCTGCTGGATGTGGCCAAGGACGCCAGTCGCCCGTTCCGCGTGGTCACCGAACACGGCAGCATCCGTGCCCTGGGCACCCGCTTCATGGTCGAGCGCAGCGAGCACAGCACACGCCTGGCCATGCTCGAGTCGAGCACCGAGGTCAAGAGCGCCGGCAGCAGCCGCACGGTCAGCGCCGGCCAGCAGGTGCGCTTCGACGCCACTGGCATCCAGCCACTCCAGGCGGTCGACGCCGCCGGGCTGGAGCAGGCCTGGGCCAGCCACCAGATGATGGTCAAGGAGCAGCCGCTGGGCGAGGTGCTGGAGCGCCTGGCACGCAATCACGGCGGCTACCTGCTGTTCGATGCCAAGGCGCTGGCGCACCTGAACGTGACCGCCGTGTTGCCCGCCGACGACAGCGAGCGGGCGTTGCGCCTGCTGGCGCGCAGCTTCCCGATCCGGGTGCAGCACTACACCCCGTGGGTCACGCGAGTCACTCCTGAATAGAAATCCTTATCAAACGCTTCCAGTTCCCGTTACCTGTGCGTCCTTGTATTAGCCAATACATCGGAGAGTCGGGAACATGCCTTCACACAAGCCCCTCAAGCCCAGCCGCGCCCTGGCGCTGGCGGTTCATCTAGCCCTCGGCACGCTGCCGCTGCTGGCCCTGCAGCCGGCGCATGCGCAACAGCAGGTGCAGCGCTATGCCATCCCGGCCGGGGCGCTGGGCGACGTGCTGAGCCGTTATGCCCGCGAGTCGGGGGTGGCCATTTCGTTCAATGCCGGCCAGGTCGCCAACCTGTCCAGCGCCGGGCTGCAGGGCAACTATGCCCTGCAGGACGGCTTCGCCGCGCTGCTGTACGGCCACGGCCTGCAGGCCCAGGCCAGCAGCGACGGCTACGTGCTGGTGGCGCTGCCGGCGGCCAACGGCGCGGTGGAGCTGGGCGCCACCAGTATCAACGGGCAGGTGCTGGGGAGCACCACCGAGGGTACCGGCTCCTACACCACCGGGCCGATGCAGACGGCCACCAAGCTGCCCCTGAGCATCCGCGAAACCCCGCAGTCGGTGAGTGTGATCACCCGCCAGCGCATGGACGACCAGGACATGCAGAGCCTGGAAGATGTGCTCAAGAACACCCCCGGCATGTCCATGACCAAGGACGGCCCGCAGCGCCCGACCTTCTATGCTCGCGGCTTCACCGTCGAGAACCTGATGAACGACGGGCTCTCCAACGACCTGTCGCATTACCTCTCGCGGGACATGAACTCCACGCCCGACATGGCGATCTACGACCACGTCGAGGTGGTGCGCGGCGCCACCGGCCTGATGCAGGGCTCGGGCACGCCATCGGCGGCGATCAACATGGTGCGCAAGCGCCCCACGGCCGACCCGCGCCTGAGCATCACCGGCAGTGCCGGCAGCTGGGACAACTACCGCACCGAGGTCGACGGCTCCGGCGCGCTCAACGACAGCGGCACCCTGCGCGGCCGGATGGTCACCGCCTACCAGACCCGCAACAGCTTCCAGGACGTGGCCGATACCGAGCGCTCGGTGTTCTATGCCATCGGCGAGGCCGACCTGAGCGACAACAGCACCTTCACCCTGGGGCTGTCGAACCAGAGCGTCAACAACACCTCCACCTGGGGCGGCCTGCCCACTGGCATCGACGGCAGCGACCTGCACCTTTCGCGCTCCACCTACCTGGGCAACGACTGGGAATACTGGGACCAGGACAACACCACCCTGTTCAGCCGCCTGGACTATCGCCTGGACAACGACTGGAAGCTGCTGCTGGCGGCCAGCCGCACCTGGTCGAAGCTCAAGATGCTCGGCAGCATGACCGAGCGCATGGGCGATGAGGGCGAGGTGTTCGGCCAGTACCTGGGGCAGTATCACTACGACGACGAGCAGAGCAGCTATGACGCCTATGCCACCGGGCCGTACCAGTTGCTGGGGCGTACACACGAACTGGTAGTCGGGGCCAGCCGCCGCGAGCTGACCTTCGAGGGCAAGGGCAACTACAGCGACGACCTGATCGGCATGAACATCCATGCCTGGGACCCCGGCAGCCTGCCCAAGCGTCGCCTGGACCTGAACTACTGGCACCAGGACCGCGAAACCTCGCAGACCGGCACCTACGTCACGTCGCGCTTCAACCTGGCCGACGACCTGAAGCTGATCGTGGGCGGGCGCCTGGACTGGTACGACAGCGAATCCCAGACCCGCAACGGCACGCGCCTGGGCAAGCCTGTCAACGTGAGCGTCACGCGCAACCTGACCCGCTACGCCGGGGTGATCTACGACCTGGATGCGCAGCATTCGGTGTACGTGAGCTACACCGACATCTTCAAGCCGCAGTCCGAGCAGGACGCCAGCGGCAGCGAACTCAAGCCGATCGAGGGCAAGAACTACGAGGTGGGGATCAAGGGCGAGTACTTCGACGGCGCATTGAATGCCAGTGCCGCGGTGTTTCGCATCGACCAGGAGAATCGCGCCAAGACCCTGGAGCGCTACCAGTGCTCCGACCTGGTGCCCAGCTGCTCCGAGGCGGCGGGCAAGCTGCGCAGCGAGGGTATCGAGCTGGAAGTGAACGGCACCGTGCTGCCGGGCTGGGAACTGGGCGCGGGCTACACCTTCGCCCAGGTCAAGTACGTGAAGGACGGCGACCCGGCCAACGAGGGACGGCTGTTCGACACCGACATCCCGCGGCACGTATTCAAGGCGTTCACCACCTACCAGCTGCCGGGCGAGCTCGAGCGCTGGAAGGTCGGCGGCGGGGTGTACCGGCAGAATGCGATCTACAACAAGGGTGACAACTGGTACGCCACCGACAGCACCTACCGCATCGAGCAGGATGCCTACACCTTGGTCGACCTGATGCTCAGCTACAAGGCCTCCGAGCACCTGGACGTGCGCCTGAACGTGAACAACGTGTTCGACACCAGGTACTACCAGAGCATTGCCACCAACACGGTGTATGGCGGCAACTTCTACGGTGACCCCCGCAATGCGATGCTGACGTTGCGCTGGTCGCTCTGAAAGGATCAGGCCGGCTCCTGCGGGCGTGCAGGGGCCGGCCTTGCCGGCGAAGCGGCCGGCACTTTTCTTCAGACATGAAAAAAGGGCCTACCTTTCGGTAAGCCCTTTTTAGTACTTGGTGGCTACACAGGGACTTGAACCCCGGACCCCAGCATTATGAATGCTATGCTCTAACCAACTGAGCTATGTAGCCAAGTGGCGCGCATTATTCGCTCGAAACGATGTTGTGTCAACACCCAATTTCAAAAAATTTAACGCCCGATCAACCGCTTAGCCAAAAACCCCTCAGAACCTGTAGGTGAAGTTGGTCATCACGTTGCGTGGTGCGCCGTAGGTGCCGTACAGGCCGGCCATGCTGTAGTACTCGCGGTCGAACAGGTTGTTCAGGTTCACCGAGGCCTCCAGGTGCTCGTTGATGTCGTAGCGCGCCATCAGGTTGGCGATGGCATAGCTGCCCTGGGTGAAGGTGTGCAGGTCGTTGCCCACCTTGCTCTGCCAGTTCACGCCACCGCCCACGGTCACCTTGTCCAGCACCCCCGGCAGGCGATAGCTGGTGAAGGTCTTGAGGCTGTGACGCGGCAGCACGGTGTTGATGCGCTCGTCCTGGTTGTCGGTGGTCAGGGTATAGGCATACCCCGCCGACGCCTGCCAACCCTCGGCCAGTTCGCCGTTGATCTCCATCTCGATGCCTTTGGAGGTGGTGTCCTGCTTGGCCTCGTACACGTTGTCGTGCTGCCAGATCGCCAGGTTGTCCTGTTCGAGCTTGAACACCGCCACGCTGGAGTTCAGCTTGCCGTCGAAGTGGCTGCCCTTGATGCCCATCTCGTAGCCGATGCCCTGCATCGGGTCGATGGGCTTGAATTGCGCGTCCTGCACCCACGACCCCTGCGGGTTGAAGATCTTGGTGTAGCTGGCATACAGCGACCAGGTGTCGTTCAGGTCGTACACCACCCCGGCATAGGGGATGAACACGCCGGTTTCCTTGCGGTCGGTGTTGCTGCTGGCCGCGCCATAGGGGCGGTCCTCAGTCTTGCGCTCCCAGTCGATCAGGCGGCTGCCCAGGATCAGGTTCAGGTCGTCGCTCAGGTGCAGGCGGGTGGTGAGGTAGGCGGCGTACTGGTTTTCTTCCTGTGACGACTTGCCGCTTTCGGTAAACGGCGGCTTGGGCTGCTTGCCGTCCCAGTCGAAGATGTTGTCGATCGACGCACCCGGGGTGGCGTTGTAGTCGTAGCGCCAGCCGCCCCACTCGGGCACGCTCTGGCTGAACTGCGACAGGGTCACGCCGCCGATCAGTTCGTGCTCGCGCTCGAACAGGCGGAACGGGCCGGTCACGTACAGGTCCAGGTTGTCCTGGCGCGGGGTGCCAGAGAAGCGCACCGGCAGCTGGCTCATGCCGCTGCCATCCGGGTTCAGATCGCCCATGACGAAGCCGAACAGCTCATCGAACTTGTTTTCCGAGTGGCTGTACTCGAGCTTGCCGCTCCAGCCGTTGCCCAGTTGCTGCTCCACCGAGGCGAAGTAGCTGGTCTGTTCGTGGTCGTTGTACGACCAGGTGGGTGCGCTGTTGATCGAGCGGCTGAGGTTGCTGCGCTCACCGTTGCTGAACCGGGTGGGCAGGCCGCTGCGCAGCGGCGAGTCGACGTCGGTGCGCAGGTAGCTCAAGCCCAGGGTCAGCAGGGTGTCTTCGCTCAGGTCGAATTCGGTGATGCCGTACAGCAGCTGGGTGTCCTGCTTGTAGCGGTCGACCCAGGCCTTTTCGGTCTTGTAGTCGGCCACCAGGCGGCCGCGCACGTTGCCGCTTTCGGTCAGCGGGCCGGACACGTCGAAGCCGCTGCCGTAGCGGTCCCAGGTGCCGGCCGAGCCGGTGATGCTGGCCTGGCCCTCGTAGGTGGGGCGCTTGCGGATCAGGTTGATGGTCGCCGACGGGCTGCCCATGCCGCTGATCAGGCCGCTGGCGCCGCGCACGATCTCCACCCGGTCGTACATCGCCATGCTTTGGGTGTAGTTGTCCATGCGCGTGGTGGTAGGCACGCCGTCCACTTCGTAGTTCTGGATCACGAAGCCGCGCGAATAGTAGCTGTCGCTCTCGGCGCCCAGGCCGTCACGGGTGACGATGATGCCCGGGGTGGCTTCCAGGGTGTCGGTCAGGGTGCTCAGGCGCTGGTCGTCCAGGCGCTGGCGGGTCATCACGGTCAGCGCCTGCGGGGTTTCCCTGGGCGTGAGGTTCAGGCGCGTCGAACTGCTGGAGGAGTAGGTGGTGTACAGCCCGGTGCCTTCGGTGGTCGAGCCTGGCGCCTTGCCCGAAATGCTCACGGCATCCAGTTGCAGGCCGCTGCCCAGATCCACCGGCAGCTCGATCAGGAAGCTGTTGGGGTTGGGCTGGCTCAGCCGTGCGCTGCTGCCGGTGAGGGTGCGCAGCGCCTGTTCGGCGGTGTACTGGCCCTGCACCTCGGGGGACACGATGCCCGCTACCTGGTTGGCGTCATAGATCACCTGGTAGCCGCTTTGCGCGCTGAACAGCTCGATGGCATCGACCAGCGACTGCGTCGAGATATGGAAATCGATGCGTTGCGTCTGGGCCTGAGTGGCCTCGGCGGCCTGCACGGCGGCGCCTGGCAGCAGCGCCAGCAGGCTGGCGGCCAGGATCGCGCTGGCCAAGGGTCGACGGGTGAATGCGACGTCACGTGGGTACTGCATGGTTCCTCCCCCAAGAAGGTGCAAATGGTAATGCTTCTTATGTTGGGGGTGTGACGCAGCAGAAACGGGAATTACCGCGCCGCCGGCAAAATATTTTCAGCGCACGATCAGCCAGTGCCCCAACACGGCATCGGCACGCAGTTTCTGGCTGCTGAGCAGGGCATCGAGGGCGCTGTCGGCCTGGTCCAGGTTGAAGCTGCCGCTGACCCGTCGCTGGCCGGCGGCCTCGTTGAGCAGCACCAGGCGGGTGCCCTTGTAGGTGGCCAGCTGTTCGAGCACCTGCTGCAACGGCACATCGCGCACCCGCAGCTGACCGTCGCGCCAGGCCAGCAGGCGTTCGGCATCCACCGTCTGCGGCGCATCGAGCCGTTCGCCGTGCAGGGTCAGGCGCTGGCCGGGGCTCAGGCGCTGGCGCTGGCTGGCGGTGCTGACCTCGACGCTGCCGCTGAGCAGCACCACGTCATCGTGCTCGCCACGGCTGACCGAAAAGCGCGTGCCCAGCACCTGCACCCGGGCCTGGTCGACCTCCACCACGAAGGGCCTGCCGTCGTGCACCACGTCGGCGAACACCCGGCCCTGGCGCAGGCGCACGGTGCGGGTGTCGCCGTCGAGGTCGATGTCCACCGCGCTGGCGCTGTCCAGGCGCAGGCGCGAACCGTCGGCCAGTTGCACCTCGCGGCGCTCGCCGGCGGCGGTGGCGTAGTCGCTGCCCAGGGTGTGCAGCGAGGGCACCAGCAACCCGCTCAGGCCGGCGCCCAGCAGCAGGCTGGCGGCGGCCGCATACAGCGGCCAACGGCTTTTCTTGGCGCGGTGCCGGTCGGCCTTGCGCACCCGGTGGGCGGGCAGCTCCAGGGTCTGCCAGAGCTGTTCGACGGCGGCCAGCGCGGCGGCGTTCTGTGCGTCGTGCACCCAGGCGTCGAAGGCGTCGCGTTCAGTGGGCGTGAGGTCATCGGCACGGCGCCGGGTAAACCAGTGCAAGGCCTGCTGTTCGCGTTCAGCGCTGGGGGAGTGATCGGGCGTCATTCGGCTTCGTTCGGCTGGCGCGCGTGCAGGGCGGCGGCCGCGCAGTGGCTCAGGGCTTTGTTCAGGTGGCGCTCCACGGCGCGGGGCTCCAGGCCCAGGCGTGCGGCGATGTCCTTGTAGCTCATTTGCTCGACCCGGGCCAGCAGAAACACCTCGCGGGTGGGCGAGGGCAGGCCGTCGATCAGGCGCTCCAGATGGTCGAGGGTATTGCCGGCCACGGCGCTGCGCTCGGGGCTGGTGTCGGTGAGCAACTGGTCGAGGGCCTGCTCGTCGCTGACCCCGCGCACCTGGTTGCGGCGCGCGTGGTCGATGCTCAGGTTGCTGGCGATGCGGTAGAGGAAGGCGCGCAGGTTGCCGACCTCGCTGCGCTCGCTGTGCATCAGGCGCACGAAGGCGTCCTGCAAGAGGTCGCGCGCGGTCTCCCGGCAGCGCACCCGACGGGTGAGAAAGGCCAGCAGCTCGTTGCGGTGACGCTGGTAGAGCAGCGTCAGGCTTCGGTCTTCCTGATTGTCGGGCATGGAGTGGTCGGGGCTCGCTATTGGTGTGGGAGCGGGCTTGACCCGCGATGCAGTCACCGCGCATGTGCCTGGCTCCGCGGCGATGCAATCGCGGGTCAAGCCCGCTCCCACAAGTGCTCGCGATGCTAGCGTTACTGAGAATTATTAACAAGTAGCCCACCTCACTGAAAAGAATAGTGCGCTTGCTAACGAATTCTGGATAATTGGATCCCGACCACCCGATGGACGTTTTCCCATGGCCTTGAGCACCGCCCCGTCAAGTACGCCCGCCAGCACCGGCGCGCCCAGCCAGAGCAGCCCGCTGGTGATGCGCATCATCGCTGCCTGTGCGCTGGCGCACCTGATCAACGACCTCATCCAGGCGGTGCTGCCGTCGATCTACCCACTGCTCAAGGCCAACTACGGGCTGAGCTTCACCCAGGTGGGGCTGATTACCCTGACCTTCCAGATCACCGCCTCGCTGCTGCAACCGGCCGTCGGTTTCTATACCGACCGCAAGCCGATGCCCAACCTGCTGCCCCTGGGCACCCTGTGCACCCTGGTGGGCATCGTGATGCTGGCGTATGTCGGCAGCTTCCCGATGATTCTGCTGGCTGCGGCACTGGTGGGCATCGGCTCCTCGACCTTCCACCCGGAAACCTCGCGTATCGCGCGCCTGGCCTCGGGCGGGCGCTTCGGCCTGGCGCAGTCGACCTTCCAGGTCGGCGGCAATGCCGGCTCGGCGTTCGGGCCGCTGCTGGCTGCCGCCATCATCATCCCGTTCGGCCAGGGCAACGTGGTGTGGTTCGGCCTGTTCGCGCTGTTTGCAGTGATCGTCACCTACGGCCTGAGCCGCTGGTACCGCGGCCACCTGGCGCTGTTCAAGGCCAAGGCCGGCCAGGCCGCCACCCACGGCCTGAGCCGCAACCGGGTGATCGGCGCGCTGGTGGTGCTGGGCCTGCTGGTGTTCTCCAAGTACTTCTACATGGCCAGCCTGACCAGCTACTTCACCTTCTACCTGATCGAGAAGTTCGACCTGTCGGTGGCCAGTTCGCAGCTGTACCTGTTCCTGTTCCTGGGGGCGGTGGCTGCCGGGACCTTCTTCGGCGGGCCGATCGGCGATCGCATCGGCCGCAAGGCGGTGATCTGGTTCTCGATTCTGGGCGTGGCGCCGTTCACCCTGGCGCTGCCGTATGCCGACCTGTTCTGGACCAGCGTGCTCAGCGTGATCATCGGCTTCATCCTGGCTTCGGCGTTCTCGGCCATCGTGGTGTACGCGCAGGAGCTGGTGCCGGGCAACGTGGGCATGATCGCGGGGATCTTCTTCGGCCTGATGTTCGGCTTTGGCGGTATCGGCGCGGCGCTGCTGGGCTACCTGGCAGACATTCACGGCATCGAGTACGTGTACACGTTGTGTTCGTACCTGCCGCTGTTCGGGCTGCTGGCGATTCTGCTGCCGTCCACGCGCAAGCGCTGACAGCGCGCCGGCCAGGCGTCGATGCGATTGACGCCTGGCCGGGGTTTCACCTAGAGTGCCGGCCTTCCTTTTCCTGTAGTCGACCCATGAAACGTTTCTCCCGTCCTTGCGCAGCAAAGCCGCCGGTAGTCCAGGCCCTGCTGTGCGACTGGCCGTGCGATACGGTGCTCAAGCGTCGGCGCAGCGTCCTGTTCGCCTTCACCTTTTCTCCTCCGCGCGCCTGAACTGACCGTCGCTTTCAGAACACAGTCATGTTGATGCCTGCGCGCATGTGCGCGTCGGCGGGTTTCGGAGTTGTAGATGAACACGCGTTTGCTGGCGGGCCTTCTGTTCGCCGTTTCGATCGTAGGGTTGAGCCTGGGCGCCACCCTGCCACTGGTTTCCCTGCGCCTGCTCGATGCCGGGGCCAGCACCCTGCACATCGGCATCCTGTCGGCCGCGCCCGCTGCCGGCATGATGCTCTCGGCGTTCCTGGTGGACGCCTGCTGCCGCCACCTCACCCGGCGCACCATCTACCTGCTCAGCTTCGGCCTGTGCGCCCTGAGCGTGGGGCTGATCGAGTGGGCGTTCGACTCCACCTGGCTGCTCGGCCTGCTGCGCCTGGGCATGGGCGTGGGCATGGGGATCGCGATCATCCTGGGCGAATCCTGGGTCAACGAACTGAGCGAAGAGCACAACCGCGGCAAGGTCATGGCGCTGTACGCCACCGCCTTCACCGGTTGCCAGATGCTCGGCCCGACCATGCTTGCGCTGTTCGGCACCCATAGCCCCTGGGTGATCATCGTGGTCAGCGGCTGCTATGCCCTGGCCCTGGCGAGCATCGTGTGGACAGTGCCCAACGACTATGTGGAGCACGGTGACGACGGCGAGAAGAGCTTTACGCTGGGCGGCTTCTTTCGTGTGGCGCCGGCCCTGTGCATGGGCGTGCTGTTCTTCTCGTTCTTCGATGCGGTGATTCTCTCGCTGCTGCCGGTGTACGCCACCAACCACGCCTATGCGGTGGGCGTGGCGGCGCTGATGGTCACGGTGATCCTGACCGGCGACATGCTGTTCCAGTTGCCGCTGGGCTGGCTGGCCGACCGCTGCGAGCGCACCACGGTGCACCTGGTGTGCGGCGTGGTGGCGATGCTGATCGGCCTGGCGCTGCCGTGGCTTATCCAGGTGCAGTGGCTGCTGTGGCCGGCGCTGGTGCTGCTGGGGGCGGTGGCGGGCGGGGTGTATACCCTGGCGCTGGTGCTGATCGGCCAGCAGTTCAAGGGCCAGGACCTGGTCACGGCCAATGCCAGCGTCGGCCTGTTGTGGGGTGTGGGCAGCCTGGTGGGGCCGCTGGTCAGTGGCGCGGCCATGGACGTCGCGCCCCATGGCCTGCCGATGGCACTGGCGGCGATGGCCGCGCTGTTCGTGTGCTTTGCCCGCAGCTCGCGGCGCAAGGCCTATGCGGCCCGCACCGCGCAGTAGCGGCCGGCCTCAGAAGCTTGCGCGCAGGGTCAGCGAGACGTTGCGCGGGTCGCCGTAGTAGTACCCTGTGGCCGTGGCGCCCACCTTCTTGTAGTAGTGCTTGTCGAACAGGTTGTTGGCGTTGAGCTGCAGCGAATAGTGCTGGTTGAAGCGGTAGCCCAGCAGCGCGCTGTACACCGCATAGCCGCTTTGCGAGGCCACGGCATTGCCGTTGCGCGAGTAGATGTCGCTTTGCGCACTGACCCCGCCACCCACGGTCCAGGCGTCGTATGCCCCCGGCAGGCGATAGCTGGTGAACAGCTTCAACTGGCGCTTGGGGTCGGTGGGGCGCAGCACGTTGCCGGTGTTGCTGAGGGTGTCCTTGAGGTACTCGGTGGTGGTGTAGGTGTAGCCGCCCGACACCTGCCAGCCGGGCAGCACTTCGCCGGTCACTTCCAGTTCGAACCCTTCGCTGCGGTTCTTGCCGGCGGCCACCTTGCAGTGGCCGCTGGTGTAGTTGGGCAGGCACGGGTCGGGGCTGCCCAGGTCATCCAGGGCGTTGCCCACCTGGTAGATGCGGAACACCGCCAGCGAGGTGTTGAGCCTGCCATCGTAGAACTCGCCCTTTATGCCCAGCTCGTAGGCTTCGCCAGTGACCGGGTCGAGCACCGCGTTGGACGCATCGGTGGCGCTTTGCGGGTTGAAGATCTCGGTGTAGCTGCCGTACAGGCTCAGGTTGCTGTTCAGGTCGTAGATCAGCGCCGCATACGGCACGATCTCGCGGTCGACGCTGTACTTGCCTGAGGTCTTGAGGTTGTTTTCCTGCTCGTAGTCGTACCAGTTGATGCGCGCGCCGATCACCGCGGTCAGCGGGTCGGCCAGCGAGATGCGCCAGGTGGCGTGCGCCGCCTGCTGGGTGGTGCGGGTCATCACCGGCTTTGCGCTGATGTTGATCGACGGCTCGGGCAGGCTGGTCTTGGGGTCCCATTCGCGAATGTCGAACACCCCGGAGGCCGTGAAGTTGGTGGCCGAGGCAGTGGAGTCGTTGCGGATGCGCTCCACGCCCACCATCAGTTCGTGCTCGCGGCCCAGCAGCTGGAAGGGGCCGTTGAGGGTGGCGCTGAGGTTGGTCTGCTCGCTTTCGCCGCCGTCGCCCTCGGTCACCTGGTAGTTCATCAGGTAGGGGTTGGTGGTGCTGGCGCGGGTGAAGTAGGTCTGCTTGAAGCCGTGGTCGTCGAGGCGAAACTGCGTGCGGGTGCCCGATACCTTGAGCGTCCAGTCGTTGTCGAACACATGCTCGAGTTCGGCGAAGGTCTGCAGGTTGCTGCGGTTCCAGCGGTTCCAGTCGGCGCCCAGGTAGGTGCTGCGCGAGAGCTTCAGCGGCGAGCCATCGAAGTTGGCCGGCAGGCCGCCCCACGAGCCGGTGGCCTCCAGCTCGGTGTATTCGATGCCACCGGTGAGTGTGGTGCGTTCGCCCAGGTCGGCGGCCAGCACGCCGTAGAACACGTTCTTGCGCTCCATGCGGCTGTCCTGGAACGAGTCCTTGTCATCGTGCACGGCGATCATGCGGCCTCGGATCGCGCCGTTGTCGGTCAACGCGCCCGACAGGTCGGCCACGTAGCGCTGCGCATCCCAGGAGCCGGCGGTGACGCTGGCCGAGGCCTGGAAGTCCCGGGTAGGGCGCTTGCGCACCAGGTTGACGGTGCCCGAGGGGTTGCCCGCGCCGCGCAGCATGCCGGTGGCGCCGCGCAGGATCTCGGCGCGGTCGATGATCGCCGAGTCACTCTGGATGAACGAGCCGCCGCCACTGCCTTGCACCACGGTGGCGCCGTCATACTGGATGGCGTCGATCTGGTAGCCGCGCGAGTAGTAGGTGACGCGCTCGCTGTCGACGTAGTCGACCACCACACCCGGGGTTTGCTCCATCAGGGTGGTGAGGTTGGTGATGTTCTGGTCGTCCAGGCGCTGGCGGGTCAGCACCGACACCGATTGCGGCGTGTGGCGCAGGGTCTGGGGCATCTTGCCGATGGTCACCGCACCGGTGGTGTACGAGCCGCTGTGCTCGGTGGTTTCGCCCAGGCGGTCGCTGGAGATGCTGGTGGCACCCAGCTCCAGGGCGTCGCCGATGTCCACCGCCGGCAGCAGCAGGAAGCTGTTGGCCGACTTCTGCTGCACCTGCACGCCGCTGCCCTGCAACAGCAGCGCCAGGGCCTGGGCGTTGTCGTGGCTGCCGGACACGCCGGCGGTGGTCTTGCCCTGCAGGCTGGCGGCGTCATACGACAGGTTCAGCCCACCCTGGCGGGCCATCTGCTCAAGCGCTGCGTCCAGGGGCCCTGCGGGAATGTTCCAGCGTTGCACCTGCTGGGTGGCCGCAGGTGCGGCAGCGCCCAGCAACGGCGCAGCGGCGGCGCTCAGGGCCAGGCCGAGCAAGGCGCCACGCACGGCGCGCTGAAGGGGATCGGGGCGGGCAACACTGGGGTGGATCATTCGGGGCTCCTGAGAAGAGACAGACGTTTCGCCTTTATCCCTACAGGCCGAAGCTGAATGAGAAACCACCTCATTTATTTTTCAAACAGATTCAAGCCGGGCTGACACTGACCCAGTAGCGGGTGCGGTAGTCGATGCGAATCGGCAGTGCTTCGGCCACCAGCGCCAGGATCTGGTCGGTGTCGGCCAGCTGATAGGTGCCGAACACCTTCAACCCGGCCACCGCCTCGGCGCAGCGCAGCACGCCGGGGCGGTAGCGCGACAGCTCGGCGATGAACTCGCCCAGGGGCATCCGCTGCACGCTGAGCACGCCTTCGCGCCAGCCCCACGGGTCGGCGTGAGTCACGGCCGGGCCGACCTGGCCGTTGGCGCTGTACAGCAGTTGCTCGCCGGGGCGGGCGATGCGCGGCGCGGTGCCGTTGCCGGGGTACAGCGTCACACTGCCCTGGCGCACCGCCAGCAGGGTGCCGTCGGTACGTTCGCGTACCAGCAATTGCGAGCCTTGCGTTTGCAGTACACCGTCACGGGTGGTCACGCGCAGTGGGCGTGGGTCGTTGCCGGTATCGATGGACACCTCGCCCTGGATCAAGCTCAGCGCGCGCAGGTCGGCCGCGAAGCGCAGGTCGATGGCGCTGGCGGTGTTGAGCTGGATCACGCTGCCGTCGTTGTTGTGGAAGGTGCGCCGCTCACCGGTGGCGGTGTGTTTGTCGGCCAGCAGGGTGGGCAGCCCGAGCGGCTCGCGACCGACCCAGCCCAGGGTGCCGGCGGCGCCGAGCAGGCCCAGCAGTTTGAGGCTGTCGCGCCGGCTGATGCTGCGTCGCTGCGTGCCCTCCAGGGTGCGCCGACTGAGCTCGCGGGGCAGGCTGCTGAACTCCTCGCTCATGGCCTGGACCTGGGCCCAGGCCAGGGCGTTGTGCGGGTGCTGGTCGAGCCAGCGACCAAAGGCCTGTTCGGCCGGTACGGTGGGCGTGTTGTAGCGCAGTTGCACCAGCCATTCGATGGCCTGGTCGACGTGGGCCTGGCCCGGTGCTGGCTCAGCCCCGGGCATGGCGCAACCGATAGCAGACGCCCATGGCCTTGGCCAGGTCGCGCTCCACCGTGGCGCGGGACACACCCAGCTGTTCGGCGATTTTCGGGCAGCTCATGTCGTCCAGTTGCGCGTGCAGAAACACCTGGCGCACCCGTGGCTTGAGCTGCATCAGCAGGCGGTCGAGGCGTTGCAGGGTATCGAGGATCATCCAGCGCTGTTCTTCGCTGGGCGCGTGCGCGGCGGGCAGGTGGGCCAGGCTTTCGAGGTAGGCCTGTTCCAGGGCGCGGCGACGAAACTGGTCGATCATCAGGCCGCGGGCGATGCTGCTCAGGTAGGCACGCGGCTGCTTGAGCGGGTGCGCGTGGCGAGCCTTGAGCAGGCGCACGAAGGTGTCCTGGGCCAGGTCGGCGGCGTGGGCGTGGCAGCCAACGCGGCGTTGCAGCCAGGTGTTGAGCCAGGAGTGGTGGGTACGGTAGAGCAGGTCGACCTCGGACGGAGGGAGCGTGTCGCTGGTGGGCATCGTCGGTCGGGGCCTGCGCGAAAGAAGTGATTGTGAATCGTTCGCATTCTATGCGGGGAGCAGGGCGCGATGCAATTGGTGGGCGTGCGGGCCGCTTTGCCAGCCGTTCTTCAGCCAGCCACCCGCAATCCCGAGCTCGCCCGCACCTGCAACTGCGGCGCCAGAATGATCGACTCCACCGCTTCACCCTTGATGCGCTTGAGCAGCAACTCCACCGCATGCCGACCCATCTCGGCCAGCGGCAGGCGCACGCTGGTCAGCGGCACGATCAGTTCGTTGGCCAATGGTGTGTCGTTGAAACCCACCACGGCGATGTCCTTGCCCGGCTCCAGGCCCTTGTCCCGCGCGGCGCCCATCAGGCCGATGGCCAGAAAGTCGTTCACCGCGAAAAACGCCTGGGGGCGCGGGTTCAACCCCAGCAGGTACTCGCCCTGCTTGTGCCCGGTGAGGCTGTCGAACGGGCCATTGAGCGTCCACTCCGGGCGCAGGGTAATGCCCTGTTCGCGGTAGTACCGGGTAAAGCCGCGGGTGCGGTCGGCACCGGTGGAGGCGTGCCGCTCGCCCGCCAGGATCGCCACGTCGCGGCAGCCCAGGCGGTACAGGTGCTCGGCCGCCAGCCAGCCGCCCAACTCGTCATCGCTGCCCGCCGTGAGGTGCCCGGCAATCTGCCGGCTGACCAGCACGTAGGGGATGTGCTTGCGCCCCAGCAGCTCCAGCAATGGCTGCTGCTCGCCCACATGCGAGTCGCCCACGATCAACCCCGCCACCGAGCGGCGCAGGGCATGCTCGGCCCGCGCCAGCTGGCGGGGTTGCTGATCGTCGGTATTGGACACGAAGGTCAGGTAGCCAGCCTGTTCGGCGGCGGCGTCGATGCTGTCGTAGATGGTCGCCATCACCAGGTCGGTAAGGCGCGGCATGAGCACGCAGATCTCCTGGCTTTTGCGCAACTTCAGGTTGGATGCCTGCGTGTTCGGCCGATAATCCAGCTCTTTCGCCAACGCGCGAATACGCGCCACCACCTCGGCCGATGCCGCGCGCTCGACCCCGGCAGGGTCGCCATTGAGCACCCGCGACACGGTGGAAACGTGCACCCCGAGGGCGGTTGCCATGGACTTCAAGGTGGCAGGGCGTGATGGAGTGGGCATGTTCGAGGGGCTTCCAACCGTGGCTGATTTCGGGGCGCGATTCTAACCCAATCGACGGCTTGTCTCGGCAAACAACCTTTACCCAAACGATTGACTAAATGTTTTTGTGTGAATACATTCGCTCAACCCAAACGTTTGGGCAACACAATAAAAATACGCCGGACGCGGCCGCATTTTTGACTTCTGCCATCACTTGAAGAGTCAGATCCCTATGAACAACCCACCCGTTCCGCGCTTTCGCTACCAGATTTTCTTCCTGATCATGCTGATGGCGCTGCTCAACTACATCGATCGTGGTGCCATTTCGTATGCCTCGGCCAGCATTCTCCCCGAGTACGGTTTCGACAAGGCCGACTGGGGCAACGTGCTGGGCTATTTCGGTTACGGCTACATCGTCGGTGCGTTGATCGGCGGCATCCTGGCCGACCGTTTCGGCGCCAAGCGCGTATGGCTGATCGCCGGCGGCACCTGGTCGATCTTCGAGATCGCCACCGCCTTTGCCGGCGACATGGGCCTGGCCTTCATGGGCGGTTCGGCCATGGCCGGCTTTGCCACCATCCGCGTGCTGTTCGGCTTTGCCGAAGGCCCGGCGTACTCGGTGATCAACAAGAGCGTGGCCAACTGGGCCACGCCCAAGGAACGCGGCTTCGTGGTCTCGGTGGGCCTGCTCAGCACACCGCTGGGCGCCTTGCTCACCGCCCCGGTGGCGGTCGGCCTGCAGACCCTGACCGGCGACTGGCGCAGCATGTTCGTGGTACTGGGCGTGGTCAGCCTGGCGCTGCTGATCTTCTTCATGACCCGCTTCACCAACACCCCGGATGAAAACCCGCGGGTGTCCGAGGCCGAGCGCGAGTTCCTGCGCCAGGAGCGCGCCGCTGCCGCCAACGCCAGCACCCCGACCACCAGCGTCGCGCCGATCTGGCACTTCTTCAAGAACAAGGACCTGCTGCTCAATGCGGTGGGCTACTTCTCGTTCGTGTACGTCACCTTCCTGCTGCTGACCTGGACCCCCAAGTACCTGCAGGACGAGTTCCACTACAACCTGTCGTCGCTGTGGTACATGGGCATGATCCCGTGGACCGGCGCCTGCTTCACCGTGCTGCTGGGCGGCAAGATCTCCGACCTGCTGCTGCGTCGCACCGGCAACCTGAAGGTGGCGCGCAGCTGGCTGGCCGCAACCTGCCTGCTGCTGACCACGCTGTGTTTCATGCTGGTGTCGCAGGCCCAGACCGTATGGGGCGTGATCGCCCTGATGACCCTGGCCAACGCCCTCAACGCGCTGCCCAACTCGGTCTACTGGGCCGTGGTGATCGACACCGCGCCATCCAACCGCGTCGGTGCCTACAGCGGCATGACCCACTTCATCGCCAACACCGCCTCGTTCATCGCGCCGATGCTCACCGGCTACCTGACCGTGCGCTATGGCTACTCGTCGATGTTCGTGGCCGCCGCCGTGGCCACGGCCCTGGGCATGAGCGCGATGCTGATGGTGCGCCCCGGCAGCCGGCAGGTTGTCCCTTCCCCTACACCTGCAACGGTTTGATGGAGTTGCCTGTATGAACCTGGCCAAGCCAACCCACACTGGATACTTTTTTGGCCTGTCGGTCGGCGACCTGGCGCGGCGCCTGCGCGCCGGCAGCCTGACGAGTGTCGAGCTGACCCAGGCCGCGCTCGACAGCATCGAGCGCCTGAACCCGGCACTGAATGCCTTTGTCGCCGTGGATGCCGAGGTGTCGCTGGCGCAGGCGCGCAAGGCCGACGAACTGTTTGCCCAGGGCCTGGACCTGGGCCCGCTGCACGGCATACCGGTAGCGATCAAAGACAACATCGACACCTTCGACCACGTGACCACCTATGGTTCGGCGCACTTCGAAGGCTTTCGCCCCACGCAGGACGCCCTGTGCGTGCAGCGCCTGCGCGAGGGCGGCGCGGTAATCGTGGGCAAGACCCTGACCCACGAGTTTGCCTATGGCCCCACCGGCGACCGCTCGCTGCAGGGCGCGGCGCGCAACCCGTGGGATGCGCGCTGCATCACCGGCGGTTCGAGCGCCGGCAGTGCAGCGGCGGTGGCCAGCGGCATGGTGCCGCTGGCGCTGGGTACCGACACCGGCGGCTCGATCCGCATTCCGGCGGCGTTGTGCGGCGCGGTCGGCTTCAAGCCGTCGTTCGCTGCCGTGCCGCTGGACGGGGTGTTCCCGCTGTCGTCGAGCCTCGACCACGTGGGCCCGATTGCCAACCATGTGGACGATGCCCGGGTAGTGTTCGAAGTGATCGCCGCGCGTACCTGCGCGCCGGCCACGCTGCGTCGCCCGCTGCGTGTAGGCTGGATCGAGCCGGGCACTTTCGGGCCATTGGACGCCGACGTTCAGGGGCAGGTGTACCAGGCTGCGCAGCAGCTGTTTGGCGATGCACTGGAGCAGACCGGCGAGCTGGAACCGTTGGTGGCGCAGCTCAAGGACACCTTGCTCACCCTGCAGCGCGCCGAGGCCTACGACGTGCATGCCGAGCGCATGCAGACGGCGCCGCAGCTGTTCGAGCAGGAGGTGCGCGAACGCCTTGAGCTGTCACGCGAGGTCAGGGGCTGGCAGTACATTCGCGCCCAGGCCGGCCAGGCTCGGCTCAAGGCGGCGATGGCGCGGCTGTTCGAGCGTTATGACTTCCTGGTCTCGGCCAGCGTGCCGATCACCGCGACGCCGGTGGATGCGCGCGAGGTACAGGTGGGTGAGCAATGTATCGACGTGCGTGCTGCAGTGCTCAGTTACACCAGTGCCTGGAACCTCACCGGCCTGCCGGCCATCAGCCTGCCGGCAGGGCAGGTGCGGGGCATGCCGGTGGGGCTGCAGGTGATCGGTGCGGCGGGTGCCGACGATCAGCTGCTGCAGTTGCTGGCGCAGCGCTACGTTCGCACTTGATGCAGCCTCAGAACGTCCACTTGGCATTCACCATGGCATTGCGCGGTTCGCCGTAGGAGCCTGAGTTGAAGGTGCCCAGGCCGTCGTAGTAATGGGTGTCGAACAGGTTGTTGAGGTTCAGGCCGACCGTGAGGTGTTCATCCACCGCATAGTTGGCCAGCAACCCGACCACCCCGTAGTCACCCTGGTGTGCCTTGGTGCCGTAGGTGCCGTTGACCGCGTAGATGTCGCTCTGCCAGACCAGGTTGCCGCCCACGGTCAGGCGGTTCAGCTGCCCCGGCAGGCGGTAGGTGGTGCCGAGCTTGAACAGGTTCATCGGCTGGTTGGTTTCGACCCGATTGCCGTCCTTGTCGTGGGATTCACGGTAGGTATAGCCGCCGATGATGTTCCAGCCCGGCAACACTTCGCCGGACACTTCGGTTTCGATGCCGCGCGTGGTGGTACCGGCAATGGCCCGGTAGATTTCGCGCCCTTGGGGGGACTCGCCGACGTACTGCGGGGTGTTTTTCTGCTGCACTTCGAACAGTGCCAGGCTCGCATTCAGCGCACCGTCGTAGAACTCGCCCTTGATGCCCAGTTCGTAGTTGTCGCCTTGCAGCGGCTCCAGCGAGGTGTTGCTGGCAGTCTTGTAGTAGGTCTGCGGCTGGAAGATGTTGGTGTAGCTGGCGTACACCGAGAAGGTGTCGTTCAGGTCCAGCACCACACCGGCATACGGGGTGACCACGCCGGATTTTCTGGTACGGTCGCGGCTGGTGCTGGCGCCGGTCAGTTCGTCGCTGCTGTCGTCTTTCTGGTCCCACCAACTGACCCGGGTGCCGAGGATGATCGACAGCGGGTCATAGGGTTTGAGGCGCAGGGCCGTGTAGGTGCCCGACTGGCTCAGGCGGGTCAGGCTTTCTTCGGTCTTGGACAGGTGCGGCTTGCCGCCCGGGTTGCCATCCCACTGGTTGATATCGTCGACCGCCGGGTTGGCACGTTGATAGGTCGGGTAGTTGAGGTGGGTGTAGGCGATGTTGGCACCCACCACCAGTTCATGCTCGCGCCCACCCAGCTCGAACGGGCCGCTGGCGTACAGGTCGGCGTTGTCCTGGGTCTGGTAGCTGTCCAGGCGGTTGATGTACATCGACACGCCGGCGCCGGTCTGCGGGTCGGGCGCCCCGGCACTGGCCGAACCGGTCACGCCGCGGCGGTAGGCGTACTGGTGGCTGTAGGACGCCTTGAGGCTCCAGTCGTTGGCGAGTTTCTGCTCCAGCACGCTGGTGAAGTTGTACTGGGTGTTGTCCAGGTAGCTCCAGCGGGCTCCGGGGTTGAACGAGCGGGAAAAGTTCGTCGCGCTGCCATTGTTGTTGAACAGCGGAATGTGTCCGAAGCTGACCCCGTCGGAGTTGTTGTTCTGGTAGTCCAGGCTCACGCGTAGCAGGGTGCTTTCGCTCAGGTCGAAATCCAGTGCGCCGTAGATCACGCGCTTGTCGGTCTTGTACCAGTCGACGAACGAGTTGGCGGTTTCATAGGCGCTGACCAGGCGGCCGCGCACCGCACCCGAGTCGGTCAGCGGGCCGGCGACGTCGAATTCGCCCCGGTAGCGGTCCCAGGCCCCGGCTTCTCCCGAGACGTAGCCCTGGAAGTCCGCCGTGGGCCGCTTGCGCACCAGGTTCAGGGTGGCCGAGGGCGAGCCCGCACCGCTGAGCAGGCCGGTGGCACCGCGCACCACTTCGACACGGTCGTAGATCGCCATGTCCGACAGGGTGCTGGTGAATTGCTGCGACTCGTTGGCCACCTGGGTCGGGATGCCGTCGTACTGTATGTTCTGGATCTGGAAACCGCGCGAGTAGAAGGTATAGCGGTCGCTGTCGCGGTGGTTGCTCGACAGGCCGGGGGTGAACTTGACCACATCGTCGAGCGAGGCAAGCTTGTGGTCGTCCAGTACCTGGCGCGGGATCACGGTGACCGACTGCGGGGTTTGGCGCAATGACAGGCCGAGCTTGGTGGCGGTGCGGGTCTGGCCGGTGGTGTAGGCGCCGGTGTTCTCGGTGGTCTCGCCCAGGCCTGCGCCGTTGATGCTGGTGGCGCCCAGTTCCACGGCGTTGCCGGTGGGGGCGGTGATCAGCTGGTAGCGGTTTTCGCCAGTGCGCACCACGCTCAGGCCCGTGCCGGCAAGCATGCCGTGCAGGGCCTGCTCAGGGGTACTTGCACCGGTCACGGGCCGGCTCTGTTTGCCGGCGGTCAGGGCGGCGTCGCTGGCCAGGTAGATACCGGCCTGGCTTGCCAGCTGGTTCAACTGGCTGGCCAGGGGGCCGGCGGGGATGTCCAGTGGCGCGGCGGTGGCGGCGCCGCTGGCGAGTGCAATGAGCAGGGCCAGGGGGCGTTTCAACAGGGCAGGGGCAGAGGCGAGTGGCATGCAGAATCCTTCGGGCGCGCAGGGGTGAAAGGGTGTTCTCCTCTAATTCGAATGAGCCGCAAAAACCGGAAGCACCTGACGCTTTTTATTTTTCGGCAGGCTCCAGGGTCACCCACCAGTCGAAGCGTCGCGACACTCGCACCGGCAAGGCGCTTTCGAGCATGGCAAGCACCTGGTCGGTATCGTTGAGCGGGTAGGTGCCCATGACCCTTAACGATGCGATCAGCGGGTTCACCGCCAGGTGCCCGCGCCGATGGTCGGCCAGCTCTGCAATGAAATCCCCCAGTGGCATGTCCTGCGCCACCAGCAGGCCTTGGCTCCAGGCCTGGCGTTGGGCGCAGGCCGGCGTGGTGGCGGCCATGGTGCTGGCATCGAAGCCCAGGCCCTGCCCCGCATTGGCCACCCGCTGTATTGCGCTGGCGGCACAGGTGGCGCGTACCGCGCCGTCGTACACGTTGAGCAGGGTGCGGGCGCCCTGCTGGCGCACACTGAAGCGCGTACCCAGGGGCACCAGGCTGCCGGCCCGGGTCTGCACCTGGAAGGGCCGCGCCTCAGCGGCGGTCTCGATCAGCACTTCACCGCTGTACAGGGTCAGCAGCCGGCGCTGCCCGTCCAGTTGTACATCCAGGGCGGTGGCGCTGTTGAGCCACAGGAGGGTGCCGTCGGCCAGCACCTGGCGACGTACCTCGCCCACTGCGGTGGTGGTGCCGGCAGTGAGCGCTTGCAGGTCGTCCACCCAGTGGCGTTGCCAGCCCAGCCAGCCCAGCGTCGCCCCACCGCTGAGCACGCACAGGCTGCTTAGCACCTGGCGGCGGGAGCGTTGCGTGCGCCGCAGGCTGGCGAGCGTCTGATGCGCCGCCCCGGCTTGCGGTTGCAGGCTGTCGAAGCGCTGGCTGATGCGCTCCACGTAGGTCCAGGCGATACGATGCTGTTCCTGTTGTTCCAGCCACTGTTGCCACTGGCCCCGCAAGGCCGCATCGGCTGGCGCGGCGCGCAGGCGTGCGAACCAGTCGGCGGCCTGCTCCAGGGTGGCAGAGTCCAGGGCCGCGCTCACAGCAAGGCCCCGTCCAGCTCCACTTCCAGCAGCAGGCACTGGAGCATGGCCTGGGCCATGTACTTGGTGACCGTGCGTTCGCTTACACCCAGCTGCGTGGCGATCTGGCGATAGTTCAGGCCCTGCAATTGCGCCAGGCAAAAGGCTTCGGCCACAGGTGCCGGCAAGCGTTCGAGCATGGCCTGCAATTGGCCCAGGGTCTCCAGGATCAACGCCTGGTGCTCTTCGGAGGGGGCGATGCGTTGCGGCTGGTTGGCCAGCGTCTGCTGCCACGCACGCTCGACCTGCTTGCGGCGCTGGAAATCCACATACAGGTGTTTGGACACCGTACTCAGGTAGGCCCGCGCATGCCCGTCGCTACTGAACTCGCGCGGTTGCGCGAGCAGGCGCAGGAATACGTCGTGGGCCAGCTCTGCGGCATCGTGCACGTTGCCCAGACGCCGCGCCAGCCACTGCTGGATCCAGCCGTGATTGTCGCTGTAGAGGCTGGCCACGTTGGTACGGTAGCCGCAAGGAGGGGAGGTCATCGTGTGGCGCCCGTACCGAATGAGAATGGTTATCAAGTATATTCAGCCGGCGGGCATTGAGCAATCAGCGCAAGCAAGGGGCTGGCTTGCGCTGATGGGGGTCAGATACGTGCGAGTGCCTGGGCCAGGTCTGCGCGCAGGTCATCGAAGTCTTCCACGCCTACCGACAGGCGCACCAGGGCGTCGCCAATGCCCAGTTGCGCGCGCGTCTGCTCGGGGATGGTGGCATGGGTCATGATCGCCGGGTGCTCGATCAGGCTTTCCACACCGCCCAGGCTTTCGGCCAGGGCAAAGATCTGTACCTGTTCCAGGAAGCGTCGGGCACCGGCCAGGTCGGTAGCCAGGTCGAGCGAGATCATCCCGCCAAAACCGTGCATCTGCTGGCGCGCCAGGGCGTGCTGCGGGTGCGAAGGCAAGCCGGGGTAGTACACACGCGCCACCTGCGGTTGCTGTTCGAGCCACTGCGCCAGCGCCAGGGCATTGCTGCAGTGGCGCTCCATGCGCAGGGCCAGGGTCTTGACCCCGCGCAAGGTGAGGAAGGCATCGAACGGGCCGGCGATGGCGCCCACTGCGTTCTGTATGAAGCCCAGGCGCTCGGCCAGCTCGGCGTTGTCACCCACCACGGCAATGCCGCCGATCACGTCCGAATGCCCGTTGAGGTACTTGGTGCTCGAGTGCACCACGATGTCGAAACCCAGTTCCAGCGGGCGCTGGATCCATGGGCTGGCAAAGGTGTTGTCGGCCACGCAGAGGATGCCGCGTGCACGGCAGAGGCGTGCGATGGCCGCCAGGTCGCTCAGGCGCAGCAGCGGGTTGCTCGGGGTTTCGATGCACACCATGCGCGTGTCGTCCTGCAACGCTGCCTCGAACGCGGCAAGGTCGGACAGGTCGACGAAGCTGAAGCGGTGCCCGGCGCTGCGCCGACGCACCCGTTCGAACAGGCGGAAGGTGCCGCCGTACAGGTCATTGCCCGAAACGATGTGGGAGCCGGCATCCAGCAGTTCGAGCACCGCCGAGATCGCCGCCAGCCCGGAGGCGAAGGCGAACGCCTGGGTGCCGCCCTCCAGATCGGCCACGCAGCGCTCCAGTGCCCAGCGCGTGGGGTTGTGCGAGCGCCCGTAGTCCAGGCCCTTGTGCACGCCGGGGCTCTGCTGGATGTAGGTGGAGTTGGCATAGATCGGCGGCATCAGCGCGCCGGTGGATGGGTCGGGCGATTGCCCTGCATGGATCACGCGGGTGGCGAAGGCGGTCTTGTCGTGCTGGGTCATGGGAGTGCTCTGCGCAAGTGGTTAAGCATATCGACACGGGTGATCAGGCCGTGAAAGCCCGAGGCGTCGGCAATGATCGCCACCAGGCCACGGTCCAGTTCGGCCTGCAGCGCCGCCAGGCTGGCAGACGGCGGCAGGGTTTCCAGCTGGTCGGTCATGGCGCTGGCCACGCTCAGGGAGAAGTGCGACGGGTCTTCATGCATGCCCAGCAGGATGTCGGATTCATCGATCACGCCCACCAGGCGCTGGCCGTCGACCAGCACCGGCAATTGCGACACGTCGGCCAGGCGCATGCGCTGGAAGGCAGTGAGCAGGGTGTCGTCGGGGCGCACGCTGATCACCCGGCCATCCTCGAAGCGGCGCGCGATGAGGTCGCGCAGGTCGCCGTAGCGGGTGCGCTGCAGCAGGCCCTGGTCGGTCATCCACTGGTCGTTGTAGACCTTGGACAGGTAGCGCGTGCCGGTGTCGCACACAAAGCTGACCACCCGCTTGGGTTCGGTCTGCTCGCGGCAGTAGCGCAGCGCGGCGGCCAGCAGGGTGCCGGTGGAGGAGCCGCCCGGAATGCCTTCGGCGCGCAGCAGCTGACGCGCATGCTCGAAGCTTTCTTCGTCGCTGATCGAGTAGGCCTGGCGCACGCTGGAGAGGTCGGCGATCGAGGGCACGAAGTCCTCGCCGATGCCTTCCACTGCCCACGCCCCAGGCGTGATCAGGGTGCCGCTGCGGCTGTACTCGGCCATCACCGAGCCCACCGGGTCGGCCAGCACCATGGCCAGGCCCGGCTGTACGCGCTTGAAGAAACGGGTCAGCCCGGTAAGGGTGCCGGCCGAGCCCACGCCGACCACGATGGCGTCCACATCGTGCTGGGTCTGCGCCCAGATTTCCGGGGCGGTGCTGGTCTCGTGGGCCAGCGGGTTGGCGGGGTTGTTGAACTGGTCGGCGAAGAACGCATCGGGGATGTCCGCCGCCAGCCGTGCGGCCACGTCCTGGTAATAGTCGGGGTGGCCCTTGCCGACGTCGGAGCGGGTGATGTGCACCTCGGCGCCCATGGCCTTGAGGTGCAGCACCTTCTCGGTGGACATCTTGTCGGGCACCACCAGCACCACCCGGTAGCCCTTGGCCCGCCCGACCAGCGCCAGGCCCAGGCCGGTGTTGCCGGCGGTGGCCTCGACGATGGTGCCGCCGGGGCGCAGGCGCCCGTCGCGCTCGGCGGCATCGATCATGGCCAGGCCGATGCGGTCCTTGATCGAGCCGCCGGGGTTCTGTGATTCGAGTTTGAGGAACAGTGTGCAGGGGCCGGTATCGAAGCGGCTCACCTGCACCATCGGGGTGTTGCCGATCAGGGCAAGTACGGCGGGGTTCGAGGCGTTGGGCATGACGTCATCTCGCTTCGGGGTCGTTTGACCTTAGGCGCAGATCAGGGGCCTCGCAACCCTGTCCGGCCAGCCGGTTGCGCCTCCAGGCGCAGCGCTGTCGATGTCTTTACATGAGCAGAACTTGATTTGATGTGAAATTAAATGAGTTTGTCTCATTCTGCGGCCCTGACGACAATGGCTGCCATCACCCCCTAAGGAGAGCATTGTCATGGCATTGGCCCACTCACTCGGATTCCCCCGTATCGGTCGCGACCGCGAACTGAAAAAGGCGCAGGAAGCGTTCTGGAAAGGCGAGCTGGACGAGGCGGGCCTGCGTGCTGTGGGCAGCGAACTGCGCAAGGCCCACTGGGCCCTGCAGCGCCAGGCCGGCATCCAGTTGCTGCCGGTGGGCGATTTTGCCTGGTACGACCAGGTACTGACCCATTCGCTGATGTTCGGCGTGGTGCCCGAGCGCTTTCGCCCGCAGCACGGCAAGGCCACCCTGCAGACCCTGTTCGGCATGGCGCGTGGCGTCAGCGACAGCTGTTGTGGCGGTGCGCATGCCCAGGAGATGACCAAGTGGTTCGACACCAACTACCACTACCTGGTGCCTGAATTCAGCGCCGACCAGCAGTTCAGCCTGGGCTGGGAACAATTGTTCGAGGAAGTGGCCGAGGCCAGGGCCCTGGGCCACGACGTCAAGCCGGTGGTGATTGGCCCGCTGACCTACCTTTGGCTGGGCAAGACCAAGGGCGGCGACTTCGACAAGCTCGAGCTGCTCGAGCGCCTGCTGCCGCTGTACGGCGAGATTTTCCAGCGCCTGGCGGCACAGGGTGTGGAGTGGGTGCAGATCGACGAGCCGATCCTGGCGCTGGACCTGCCGCAGGCGTGGAAGAACGCCTTCGAGCGTGCCTACAACCTGATCCAGCGCGACCCGCTGAAAAAGCTGGTTGCCACCTACTTCGGTGGCCTGGAGGAGAACCTGGGGCTGGCAGCCAACCTGCCGGTCGACGGATTGCACATCGACCTGGTGCGCGCCCCCGAGCAGTACCCGACCATTCTCGACCGCCTGCCGGCCTACAAGGTGCTGTCGCTGGGTGTGGTCAACGGCCGCAACGTGTGGCGCTGCGACCTGGACAAGGCCCTGGCCGTGCTGCAGCACGCCCATGAACGCCTGGGCGAGCGCCTGTGGGTGGCGCCGTCGTGCTCGCTGCTGCACAGCCCGGTAGACCTGGGCCGTGAAGACGCCCTCGATGCCGAGCTCAAGAGCTGGCTGGCCTTTGCCGTGCAGAAGTGCGAGGAAGTCGCGATCCTGGCCCATGCCCTCGACCAGCCCGAGGCGGCCCCGGTGGTGCAGGCCCTGGCCCGCAGCCGTGCAGTGCAGGCCAGCCGCGCTGCCTCCACGCGCATCCACAAGCCGGCGGTGCAGGCCCGTGTGGCCGCCATCAGCGAGAAGGACAGCCAGCGCCACTCGCCCTTTGCCACGCGAATCGCCCGCCAGCGTGCCCGCCTGAACCTGCCGCTGTTGCCGACCACCACTATCGGTTCGTTCCCGCAGACCGGTTCCATTCGCCTGGCACGCCAGTCGTTCAAGCAGGGCAAGCTGAGCGAGGGCCAATACGTGGAGGCGATGCACAGCGAGATTCGCCACGCCGTGCAGGTGCAGGAGCGCCTGGGCCTGGACGTGCTGGTGCACGGTGAAGCCGAGCGCAACGACATGGTCGAGTACTTTGCCGAGCAGCTCGATGGGTACGTGTTCACCCGCTTCGGCTGGGTGCAGAGCTACGGTTCGCGCTGTGTGAAACCGGCGGTGATCTTCGGCGACCTGAGTCGACCGCATGCCATGACGGTGGAGTGGATCCGCTACGCACAGGGCCTGACCGACAAGGTGATGAAGGGCATGCTGACAGGGCCGGTGACCCTGCTGATGTGGTCGTTCCCGCGTGAAGATGTGTCGCGCGAGGTGCAGGCGCGGCAACTGGCGCTGGCCATCCGCGATGAAGTGGTGGACCTGGAGGCGGCCGGCATCAAGATCGTGCAGATCGACGAGGCGGCGTTTCGCGAGGGCCTGCCGCTGCGCCGGGCGCAGTGGCAGCAGTACCTGGACTGGGCTACCGAAGTGTTTCGCCTGTGCGCCTCGGGCGTGCGCGACGAAACCCAGATCCACACCCACATGTGCTACAGCGAGTTCAACGATGTGATCGAATCGATTGCCGCCATGGATGCCGACGTGATCACCCTCGAAACCTCGCGTTCGGACATGGAACTGCTGGAGGCATTCGAAGCCTTCCACTACCCGAACGAGATCGGCCCGGGGGTTTACGACATCCACTCGCCCCGGGTGCCGGAGGCTTCGGAAATGGCCGAGCTGCTGCGCAAGGCTGCCCGGCGCATTCCGGTCGAGCGCCTGTGGGTCAACCCGGACTGCGGCCTGAAGACCCGCGGCTGGCCGGAAACCGAGGCGGCGCTGGCGAACATGGTGAGTGCTGCCGGCTTGTTGCGCAACGAGCTGGGATGATCGTTCGAGGCTTGTTGGCCGCCACCACGACCTGTTGGCGAACGAACAAGCCTGGCAACGCCGATCCTGCAGGCCATGGCCTGCAGGATCGGCGTTGTATCAGCGTGTGCCCGCTACCGCACGGGCACGTGCCGCGTGCAGCTTCTTGTAGCTGTCGATCAGGCGCAGGTGACGGTCCAGACCTTCGAGCTTCATGCTGGTGGGGGTCAGGCCGTAGAAACGCACGCGGCCATCCACCGAGCCCAGTACGGCATCCATGCGCTCGTCCCCGAACATGCGCCGGAAGTTGACGGCGTAGTCTTCAAGCGCCATCTCGTCGTCCAGCACCACTTCCAGCACCACGTTCAACGCCTGGTAGAACAACCCGCGCTCGACGGTGTTGTCGTTGTACTGCAGGAAGGTCTCCACCAGCTCCTTGGCCTCCTCGAAACGCTCCAGCGCCAGGTGAATCAGCAGCTTGAGCTCCAGGATGGTCAACTGACCCCACACCGTGTTGTCGTCGAACTCGATGCCGATCAGTGTGGTGATGTCGGTGTAGTCGTCCAGTTCGCTGTCTTCGAGGCGCTCGACCAGCGCTTGCAGGGCGTCATCGTCCAGGCGGTGCAGGTTGAGGATGTCGGCACGGAACAGCAGCGCCTTGTTGGTGTTGTCCCACACCAGGTCGTCGACCGGGTAGATCTCCGAGTAGCCCGGTACCAGGATGCGGCAGGCGGTGGCACCCAGGTGCTCGTACACCGCCATGTACACTTCCTTGTCCATGCCTTCGAGGATGCCGAACAGGGTGGCAGCTTCTTCGGCGTTGGAGTTTTCACCCTGGCCGGAGAAGTCCCACTCGACGAACTCGAAGTCGGCCCTGGCACTGAAGAAGCGCCACGACACCACGCCGCTGGAGTCGATGAAGTGCTCGACGAAGTTGTTCGGCTCGGTCACCGCCTGGCTTTCGAAGGTCGGCTGCGGCAGGTCATTCAGACCCTCGAAGCTGCGCCCTTGCAGCAGCTCGGTGAGGCTGCGTTCCAGCGCCACTTCAAAGCTTGGGTGCGCGCCAAACGAGGCGAACACGCCGCCGGTGCGCGGGTTCATCAGGGTCACGCACATCACCGGGAACTCACCGCCCAGCGACGCATCCTTGACCAGCACCGGGAAGCCCTGGGCCTCCAGGCCCTGGATGCCGGCGAGGATGCCGGGGTACTTGGCGATGACGTCCTGCGGCACGTCGGGCAGGGCCAGCTCGCCTTCGAGGATCTCGCGCTTGACCGCGCGCTCGAAGATCTCCGACAGGCACTGCACCTGCGCCTCGGCCAGCGTGTTGCCGGCGCTCATGCCGTTGCTCAGGTACAGGTTTTCGATCAGGTTGGACGGGAAGTACACCACCTCGCCATCGGACTGGCGCACGAAGGGCAGGGCGCAGATGCCACGCTCGGTGTTGCCCGAGTTGGTGTCGTACAGGTGCGAGCCACGCAGTTCGCCGTCGGGGTTGTAGATGTCGCGGCAGTGGGCGTCGAGGATCTCGGCCGGCAGCGCGTCCTTGCGGCCCGGCTTGAACCAGCGCTCGTCGGGGTAGTGCACGAAGTCGGCGTTGGCGATGTCCTCGCCCCAGAACTGGTCGTTGTAGAAGAAGTTGCAGTTCAGGCGTTCGATGAACTCGCCCAGTGCCGAGGCCAGTGCGCCTTCCTTGGTTGCGCCCTTGCCGTTGGTGAAGCACATGGGTGAATGCGCATCGCGGATGTGCAGCGACCAGACGTTGGGCACGATGTTGCGCCACGAGGCGATCTCGATCTTCATCCCAAGCCTGGCGAGGATGCCCGACATGTTGGCGATGGTCTGTTCCAGCGGCAGGTCCTTGCCGGCGATCACGGTACGCGTCTGCGCCTGGGCGTCCAGCATCAGCAGGGCCTGGGCGTCGGCATCGAGGTTGTCGACTTCCTCGATCACGAACTCGGGACCGGTCTGCACCACCTTCTTCACGGTGCAGCGGTCGATGGAACGCAGGATGCCCTGGCGGTCCTTGGCCGAGATGTCGGCCGGCAGCTCGACCTGGATCTTGAAGATCTGGTTGTAGCGGTTTTCCGGGTCGACGATGTTGTTCTGCGACAGGCGAATGTTGTCGGTGGGGATGTTGCGCGTTTCGCAGTACAGCTTGACGAAGTAGGCCGCGCACAGGGCCGAGGAGGCCAGGAAATAGTCGAACGGGCCGGGTGCCGAACCATCGCCCTTGTAGCGGATGGGTTGGTCGGCCACCACCGTGAAGTCATCGAACTTGGCTTCAAGTCGAAGGTTGTCGAGAAAATTGACCTTGATTTCCATGCGGGAATACCGTGCTGAAAGTGCGAAACGAATTGGCCGCCATTATCCGGCTTTTTGCCCGGAAGTCTTGGCATGTCACCCGAAGGCGTGACCGACACCGGTAAAAACAAAACCCCCTGAGGCGTAAACGCTCAAGGGGTTTGGTGTGCGTCGGGCGTCGTGGCGACCCGGCTCGGGGCTTAGACGTTGAAGCGGAAGTGCATCACGTCGCCATCCTTGACGATGTAGTCCTTGCCTTCCAGACGCCATTTGCCGGCTTCCTTCGCGCCGCTTTCACCGTTGTACTGGATGAAGTCGTCGTAGGCGACCACTTCGGCACGGATGAAGCCCTTTTCGAAGTCGGTGTGGATCACGCCGGCCGCCTGAGGCGCGGTGGCGCCCACGCGAACGGTCCAGGCCCGCACTTCCTGCACGCCGGCCGTGAAGTAGGTCTGCAGGTTGAGCAGCGAGTAACCGGCACGGATCACGCGGTTCAGGCCTGGCTCTTCGAGGCCCAGGGCTTCGAGGAACATGTCTTTCTCTTCACCGTCTTCCAGCTCGGCGATCTCGGCTTCGATCTTGTTGCAGACCGGTACCACGATCGCGCCCTCTTCCTCGGCAATGGCCTTGACCACGTCCAGGTGCGGGTTGTCTTCGAAGCCGTCTTCGGCAACGTTGGCGATGTACATCACCGGCTTGCTGGTCAGCAGGTGGAAACCGCGTACCAGCGCCTTCTCGTCGTCGGCCATGGTCTTCATCAGGCTGCGCGCCGGCTTGCCTTCGGTGAAGTGCGCAATCAACTTCTCGAGGATGGCCTTTTGTGCCAGGGCATCCTTGTCGCCGCCCTTGGCGTTGCGCGCGACCTTCTGCAGTTGCTTCTCGCAGCTGTCCAGGTCGGCGAAGATCAGTTCCAGGTCGATGATCTCGATGTCGCGCTTGGGGTCGACGCTGTTGGAGACGTGAATCACGTTCTCGTCTTCGAAGCAGCGGACCACGTGGGCGATGGCATCGGTTTCACGGATGTTGGCCAGGAACTTGTTGCCCAGGCCTTCACCCTTGGACGCACCTGCCACCAGGCCGGCGATGTCGACGAACTCCATGGTGGTCGGCAGCACGCGGTTGGGCTTGACGATCGCAGCCAGGGCATCCAGACGTGGGTCGGGCATCGGCACGATGCCGCTGTTCGGCTCGATGGTGCAGAAGGGGAAGTTTTCTGCCGCGATGCCGGATTTGGTCAAGGCGTTGAACAGGGTGGACTTGCCGACGTTGGGCAGGCCGACGATGCCGCAATTGAAACCCATGGTGAATCCCTCTTCGTGGAGTCAGGCCTTTTGGCTGTGCAGCTCTCTCATCGCACGCGTCCAATCGCCGGCGAGGATGTCCGGCAGCACGCCGAGGGCAAAATCGATACTGGCATCGAGTTTTTCCTGCTCGGCGCGGGGCGCCTTGCCAAGGACAAAACCGGACACCTTGGTGCTGTCACCCGGGTGGCCGATGCCAAGCCGCAGACGGTGAAAGTCTTTGTTGTTGCCCAGCTGCGCGATGATGTCGCGCAGGCCGTTGTGCCCGCCATGGCCGCCGCCTTTCTTGAGCTTGGCGACGCCGGGGGGCAGGTCGAGTTCGTCGTGGGCCACCAGGATGGCATCTGGCGGGATGCGGAAGAAGTTCGCCAGTGCAGCAACGGCCTGGCCGCTGCGGTTCATGTAGGTGGTGGGGATCAGCAGACGAACGTCCTGGCCCTGATGGCTGAATTTAGCCGTCAGGCCGAAATACTTGCGGTCAGCGGTCAGGTTGACGCGCTGGGCGCTGGCAATGCGTTCCACGAAAAGAGCCCCTGCGTTATGCCGGGTCTGTTCGTATTCGGGGCCGGGGTTTCCCAGGCCGACGATCAGTTGGATGGCGGTCACGTCAGGGGCTCTTCCTTGGAGTTGTGGGTTGCAGCGCGGGGCTGCAACCCGGTCAACGCCGGCGTGTCGAGTGGATTACTCGGCAGCGCCTTCTGCTTCAGGCGCAACACGCGGAGCGTGAACGTTTGCAACAGCCTTGTCATCACCGTGGGCCAGAGCGACGAACTCTACGCCTTTCGGAGCTTTGAGGTCCGACAGGTGGATGATGGTGCCGATTTCGGCCTTGGCCAGGTCGACTTCGATGAACTCAGGCAGGTCTTTGGCTTCGCAGGAAACTTCGATCTCCGACACTACGTGGGAGATTTCGCCGCCTTTCTTGACCGGTGCTTCTTCGTTGACGAAGTGCACAGGAACGATAGCGGTCAGTTTCTGGCCAGCAACAACGCGCACGAAGTCGGCGTGCATGATGAACTGCTTGGCTGGGTGACGCTGCAGGGCCTTGACGATGACGTTCTGCTTGGTGCCGTCAACGTTCAGTTCGATCACGTGGCTGAAGGCAGCTTCGTTTTCGAACAGCTTGGCGATTTCCTTGGCCACGATGGTCAGGGATTGCGCTTCTTTGTCACCACCGTAGACAACGGCAGGGATTTGGGCGGCGAGACGACGCAGGCGGCGGCTCGCACCTTTCCCCAGGTCGGTACGCGCTTGGGCGTTCAGAGTGAAATCAGTCATGTTGTTTCTCCAAAATAGCCAGACCCCGGCGGCGTTTGCGACCAGCGCCAAACCGGGGAGGGCAAAAAAGCCCCGCCCCAACAACCAGTGCTGGGGCGGGGCGCTTTACGTCAACGTGATCTCGCGAGGGCCAGGCCCTCAGCGGAACATCGCGCTGATCGATTCTTCGTTGCTGATGCGGCGAACCGCTTCGGCCACGACCGGTGCGATATCCAGTTGACGGATACGGTCACAGGCTTGTGCTGCAGCGGACAGCGGGATGGTGTTGGTCACCACCAGTGCGTCCAGCACGGAGTTTTCGATATTCTCGATCGCGCGACCCGACAGGACAGGGTGCGTGCAGTAGGCGTAAACCTTTGCCGCGCCGTGTTCTTTCAGGGCCTTGGCCGCGTGGCACAGGGTGCCGGCGGTGTCGACCATGTCGTCGACGAGAATACACGTACGTCCTTCGACGTCGCCGATGATGTGCATCACTTCGGAGTGATTGGCCTTCTCGCGGCGTTTGTCGATGATACCCAGATCGACGCCCAGGGACTTGGCAACAGCACGTGCACGCACGACGCCGCCGATGTCCGGGGACACGATCATGAGGTTCTCGAAACGCTGGTCTTCGATGTCATCCACCAGAACGGGGGAGCCGTAGATGTTATCTACCGGAATATCGAAGAAACCCTGGATCTGGTCAGCGTGCAGGTCGACGGTGAGAACACGGTCGATCCCGACGACGGTGAGCATGTCGGCAACCACTTTGGCGCTGATAGCTACACGCGCCGAACGCGGACGGCGATCCTGGCGGGCATATCCGAAGTAAGGAATCACGGCAGTGATTCGAGACGCTGAGGAGCGGCGGAAGGCATCGGCCATCACTACCAGTTCCATCAGGTTATCGTTGGTTGGCGCGCAAGTCGGCTGAATAATGAAAACGTCTTTACCACGAACATTTTCATTGATCTCAGTGCTGATTTCGCCGTCGGAGAACTTACCGACAGAGACGTCACCGAGAGGGATATGCAGCTGACGTACGACACGCCGAGCCAGATCGGGGTTAGCGTTCCCCGTAAAGACCATCATCTTGGACACGCGCAGTACCTGAAGGCTGAGGGTATACCTGGATGAGTATAGGAAAATGGCAGGGGCGGCTGGATTCGAACCAACGCATGGCAGGATCAAAACCTGCTGCCTTACCGCTTGGCGACGCCCCTGTATCTGTTGCTGCGAGTACCTGATACTCGATTCCTAGAGCAGACCTTGCAGCGTGCGATGCAACATTGAGATGTTGCTTCCTTTAGCCACAAACCCTGTTTGGGTCTCTGTAAGAAGGGCCAAAACTTTATCAGCTTCAGCTTTGCTTGGGAAGGCCCCAAACACACAACTTCCAGTTCCGGTTAGCCTAGCATCCGTGAATTTACCTAGTAAATTCAGTGAGTTACGTACTTCCGGGTAACTCTGCTCTACTACCGGTTGGCAGTCATTACGACTGTTTCCCTTGGGAACGGGGCGCATCTTAATGGGCGGTGAATTACGTGTCAACAACGGATGCGAAAAAATTTCTGCTGTACTTACAAATACTTGCGGTACCAGCACGACGTACCAGGGTTCCTCGGGGTCGACGGGGGTGAGCTTCTCGCCCACGCCTTCGGCAAACGCCGCGTGCCCGCGCACGAAAACCGGCACGTCGGCGCCCAGTGTCAGGCCCAGCTCGGCCAGCTGGTCTTCGCTGCAGCCAAGCTGCCAGAGGTGGTTGAGACCGAGCAGGGTGGTGGCGGCATCCGAACTGCCACCGCCGATGCCGCCGCCCATGGGCAGTACCTTCTTCAGGTAGATGTCCACGCCCAGGGGGCAGCCGGTCAGTTGCTGCAGCTTGCGCGCCGCGCGCACGATCAGGTTGCTCTCGTGGGGCACATCCTTGAGGTCGCTGTGCAGGATGACCTGGCCGTCGTCGCGCAGGTCGAAACTCAGTTCGTCGGCATGGTCCAGAAACTGGAACAGCGTCTGCAGCTCGTGGTAGCCGTCGTCGCGGCGGCCGAGAATGTGCAGCATCAGGTTGAGCTTGGCCGGGGCCGGCAGGGTCAATCGGCTCATCATCAATGCCCCAGCTGGCGCGGTTGCCATTCCTTGACCACCACGGTCACGTCGAGGTCCTGGCCGTGCAGCTTGAGGCGCTCGGGCAGCCAGTAGCCGTTCTGTTCGGTGTAGCTCAGGTACTCGACGCTCCAGCCGTCCTGCTTGAGGCTGGCCAGGCGGCTGTCGCCGTCCAGGGTCAGCTGGCTCTTGCTGTCGGGGGCGGGCAGGCCGCGTACCCACCACACCAGGTGCGATACCGGCAGCTCCCAGCCCAGTTGCTCGGCCAGCAGGCTTTCCGGGCTTTGTGCCTCGAAACGGCCCTGGTTGGCCACTTCCAGCACCACCTGGCCCGGACGGCCGGTAAGCCGTGCGGCGCCGCGACCCAGCGGGCCGGACAGGCGAATGTCGTAGTAGTCCTGGCGTTGCAGCCAGAAGAGGGTGCCACTGCCGGAGTCTTTCGGTGCGCGGATGCCCACCTTGCCGTTGATCTGCCAGCCGTCGAGGGTACTCAACTGCTGTTTGTGTTCACGCCACAGTTGCGCGTTGCCCTGGCCCTGCACGGCCTCGCGGGAGCCGAAGCTGGAACAGCCGGCAAGCACGGCGATCAGGCTGAAGGTGATGAAATGGCGCAGTAACATAAGCTTATAGAGTCTCGGATCCGGTCAGGCGCAAGACGGTCTTGCGCAGAATAGGGCTGTCGGGCTGGCCTTCGAAGGCCTTGGCCCAAACCTGGCGGGCTTCACGACGCTTGCCGTTGGCCCACAGCACTTCGCCCAGGTGCGCCGCGACCTCGTGGTCGGGGAAGCGCTCCAGGGCCTGGCGCAGCAGGCGCTCGGCCTCGTCCAGGTTGCCCATGCGGTAGTTGACCCAGCCCAGGCTGTCGAGCACGGCCGGGTCTTCGGGGTTGATCTGCAGGGCTTTCTCGATCAGGCCCTTGGCTTCGGCATAGCGGGTGGTACGGTCGGCCAGGGTGTAGCCCAGCGCATTGAGCGCCATGGCGTTTTCCGGTTCGCGTTGCAGGATGCTGCGCAGGTCCCTTTCCATCTGGGCCAGGTCGTCGCGCTTCTCGGCGAGCATGGCACGGCTGTACAGCAGGCTCAGGTCGTCCGGGTACTGCCGGATCGCTGCCTGCAACACCTGCATGGCCTGGGCGTCCTTGTCATTGTTGCCAAGGGTTTCGGCCTCGATCAGGTACAGCTGGATCGCGTAGTCCGGCTGCGCCTCGCGGGCTTCGGCAAGGCGCCGGCTGGCCTCGTCGGTGCGCCCGTTGGCAATCAGGATGTCGGCCTGGCGCAGTTGCGCGGGCAGGTAGTCGTTGCCAGGGCCGACCAGGGCGTACTCGGTCAGGGCCGCTTCGGAATCGTTGCGCTCTTCGAAGATGCGCCCCAGGTTCAGGTGCGCCGCATCCACGTGGCTGTCGCGCTCGATCAGTTCCTGCAGGTAGCTGGTGGCTTCGTCGAGCGCCTTGGCCTCGATGCTCACCAGCGCCAGCGAATAGCGCAGTTCGTCGTCTTCGGGGTATTGCTGCAGCAGGTTGGCGAACTCGACCTTGGCGTCGTCGATGCGGTCCTGCTCCACCAGGGTGCGCGCGTAGGTCAGGCGCAGGCGCTTGTCGTCGGGGTTGCGGGCGATGGCCTTGCGCAGCAGCGGCAGGGCTTCGGGGCCGCGGTCGAGCGATTGCAGCAGGCGCGCACGCAACAGGATCGGGGCAATTTCACCGTCCGCCGGCGGGTGGGCTTCGAGCAGCGCCAGGGCGGCCTCGGACTTGCCGTCCTGCTGTAGCAGCAGGGCCTTGCCGAACACCAGCTGGCTGTTGTCGGGGTACTTTACCAGCAGGCGGTCGAAACTTTTCTGCAGGCCGTCGCGGGTGTCCTGGTCGGTTTCGGCCGCCGACAGCGCGAGAAAGTCGAAATGCGTGTCGCCCTGACCCTGCAGCACCTTCTCCATGAACACCATCGAATCGTCATAGCGTCCGCTGCGCGCCAGCTGGATGGCGGCGGCGCGTTGTGCGTCGAGGTTCTCGGGGTCGTTCCTGGCCCATATCAGTGCGGTATCGAGGGCGGCCTGATCGGCGCCCAGGTACTCGGCAATGCGAAATGCCCGCTCGGAAATGCCCGCGTCCTGGGTCTTGATCGCCTGGGTGACGTAGTTGTCCAGGGCGATATCGAAGCGGTTGCGCTGCCCGGCGAGCTCGGCGGTCAACAGGCTGTACACCGTGTCCTGGGTGAACGAGCCGTACACCGTGGGCTTCTTGGCCTCGGCGACCGTGGCCGCATCGTCGGCAGGCGCCGTGGCGTCCCGGGCGCCCGGGGTCAGCGTCTGGCAACCCTGGAGCAAGGCAAAGGCGAGGAATAACGCGGAAGATCTATTCATAGGGAGGATTTGGGCGGCTTACCTGCGGTCGGATCATCATGACACAAGGATCATGGCAAACCCATCGTCGATGGGGCTTTTGGATACAGACTATAAGAGACAATAACGAGCGGTGGTTGTTCTCTATCCGGCGAAGTAGGACAATTATCGGCTTCTCGTCACAATCAGCGACCTTGAATGGCCTTTCTTGCCCTCGGTATCAACCATAAGACTGCCTCGGTAGACGTACGCGAGCGCGTGGCGTTTACGCCCGAGCAGCTGGTCGAAGCCTTGCAGCAGCTGTGTCGACTGACCGCCAGCCGCGAAGCTGCGATCCTTTCGACCTGCAATCGCAGCGAACTGTACATCGAACAGGATCACCTGGCGGCGGACAGCGTACTGCGCTGGCTGGCCGATTATCACAAGCTGAGCCTGGATGAACTGCGCGCCTGCGCCTATATCCATGAAGATGATGGCGCCGTGCGGCACATGATGCGGGTGGCCTCCGGGCTCGACTCGCTGGTGCTGGGCGAGCCGCAGATCCTCGGCCAGATGAAATCGGCCTATGCCGTGGCGCGCGAGGCCGGCACCATCGGCCCGCTGCTGGGGCGCCTGTTCCAGGCGACCTTCAGCGCCGCCAAGCAGGTGCGTACCGATACCGCCATCGGTGAAAACCCGGTGTCGGTGGCATTTGCCGCCGTGAGCCTGGCCAAGCAGATCTTCAGCGACCTGGGCCGCAGCCAGGCCCTGCTGATCGGTGCCGGCGAAACCATCACGCTGGTGGCGCGACACCTGCACGAGCAGGGCGTGCGCCGCATCGTGGTGGCCAACCGCACGCTGGAGCGCGCCAGCACCCTGGCCGAGCAGTTCGGTGCCCATGCGGTGCTGCTGTCGGACATCCCGCAGGAGCTGGTCAACAGCGATATCGTGATCAGTTCCACTGCCAGCCAGTTGCCGATCCTGGGCAAGGGCGCGGTCGAGAGTGCGCTCAAGCAGCGCCGTCACAAGCCGATCTTCATGGTCGACATCGCCGTGCCCCGCGACATCGAGGCGCAGGTGGGCGAGCTGGACGACGTGTACCTGTACACCGTCGACGACCTGCATGATGTGGTGGCCGAAAACCTCAAGAGCCGCCAGGGCGCCGCCCAGGCCGCCGAAGAGCTGGTCACCGTGGGCGCCGAGGACTTCATGCTGCGCCTGCGCGAGCTGGCTGCGGTGGATGTGCTCAAGGCCTACCGCCAGCAGAGCGAGCGCCTGCGCGACGAAGAGCTGCAAAAGGCCCAGCGCCTGCTGGCCAACGGCAGCAACGCCGAAGAGGTGCTGGCGCAGCTGGCCCGCGGCCTGACCAACAAATTGCTGCACGCGCCGAGCGTGCAACTGAAAAAGCTGTCTGCCGAAGGCCGCCTCGATGCGCTGGCCATGGCCCAGGAACTCTTTGCCCTCAACGAGGGCTCCACGGATAAAACCCCGCAATGAAAGCGTCGCTGCTGAATAAACTGGACACGCTCCAGGACCGTTTCGAGGAATTGACCGCCCTGCTGGGTGACGCCGAAGTGATTTCGGACCAGACGCGCTTCCGTGCCTACTCGCGCGAATATGCCGAGGTCGAGCCCGTGGCACAGACCTACGCGCAGTGGCGCAAGGTGCAGGCTGACCTGGAGGGTGCCCAGGCCTTGCTCAAGGACAGCGACCCGGACCTGCGCGAAATGGCGGTCGAAGAAGTACGCGAGGCCAAGGAGCAACTGGCCGCTATCGAAGGGCAACTGCAACGCATGCTGCTGCCCAAGGACCCCAACGACGGGCGCAACGTGTTCCTCGAGATCCGTGCCGGCACAGGTGGCGACGAGGCGGCGATCTTCTCCGGCGATCTGTTCCGCATGTACTCGCGTTATGCCGAGCGTCGCGGCTGGCGCCTGGAAATCCTCTCCGAGAACGAGGGCGAGCACGGCGGCTACAAGGAAATCATCGCCCGCGTCGAGGGCGACAGCGTGTATGGCAAGCTCAAGTTCGAGTCTGGCGCACACCGCGTGCAGCGGGTGCCGGAAACCGAGTCCCAGGGCCGCATCCACACCTCCGCGTGCACCGTGGCGGTGCTGCCCGAGCCCGACGAGCAGGTGGCCATCGAGATCAACCCGGCCGACCTGCGGGTGGACACCTACCGCTCCTCCGGCGCGGGCGGCCAGCACGTGAACAAGACCGACTCGGCCATTCGCATCACCCACTTGCCCACCGGCATCGTGGTCGAATGCCAGGAAGAGCGCTCGCAGCACAAGAACCGCGCCCGTGCGATGTCCTGGCTGTCGGCCAGGCTCAACGACATGCAGACCAGTGCCGCGCAGAACGCGATCGCCAGCGAGCGCAAGCTGCTGGTGGGCTCGGGTGACCGCTCCGAGCGTATCCGTACCTACAACTATCCACAGGGCCGGGTGACCGATCACCGCATCAACCTGACCCTGTATTCGCTGGATGAAGTACTGGCGGGCGGCGTCGATGCGATCATCGAGCCGCTGCTGTCCGAATACCAGGCCGATCAACTGGCCGCACTGGGTGAGTAAATGACCATCATTGCCAGCCTGCTGCGCGGGGCGCAGCTACCCGACTCGCCCACCGCGCGCCTGGATATTGAGCTGCTGCTGGCTGCGGCCATCGGCAAATCGCGCAGCTACCTGCACACCTGGCCCGAGCGCATCGTCAGCAGCGAAGCGGCCGCGACCTTCGCCACCTACCTGCAGCGGCGCAGCGAAGGCGAGCCGGTGGCCTATATCCTCGGCCAGCAGGGCTTCTGGAAGCTTGACCTGGAAGTGGCCCCGCACACGCTGATCCCGCGGCCGGACACCGAGCTGCTGGTGGAGGTCGCCCTTGAGCTGCTGCCGGCAACGCCATTGCAGGTGCTCGACCTGGGCACCGGCAGCGGCGCCATTGCCCTGGCCCTGGCCAGCGAGCGCGGCGGCTGGCAGGTGACGGCCGTCGACCGGGTGCCCGAAGCCGTGGCCCTGGCCGAGCGCAACCGCCAGCGTTTGCAGCTGGACAACGCCAAGGTGCTTGCCAGCCACTGGTTCGACGCCCTGCCAGGGCAGCGCTTTGCGCTGATCGTCAGCAATCCGCCCTACATCGCCGAGCAGGACCCGCACCTGGCGGCCGGCGACGTGCGCTTCGAGCCCAGCAGTGCGCTGGTGGCCGGCAGCGACGGGCTCGACGACCTGCGCCAGATCATCACACAGGCCCCGCAGCACCTGCTGCCCGGCGGCTGGCTGCTGCTGGAACATGGCTATGACCAGGCTGCAGCGGTGCGCGAACTGCTGGCGCGACACGGGTTCGAGCAGATCCAGAGCCGTACCGACCTTGGCGGCCATGAGCGCATCAGCCTCGGGCGCCTGGCATGCTGAACGACGAGGAGCTGTTGCGCTACAGCCGGCAGATCCTGTTGGCCCAGGTGGATATCGACGGGCAGTTGCGCCTCAAGGGCAGCCGGGTACTGATCGTCGGCCTGGGCGGCCTGGGTTCGCCGGTGGCGCTGTACCTGGCGGCGGCCGGGGTCGGCGAGCTGCACCTGGCCGACTTCGACACGGTCGACCTGACCAACCTGCAACGCCAGGTGATGCACGACACGGCCGCCGTGGGCCTGAGCAAGGTCGATTCGGCCATGGCCCGGCTGCAGGCGATCAACCCGCAGGTCGCCCTGGTTGCCCATCGCCAGGCCCTGGATGAAGACTCCCTGGCCCAGGCGGTGGGGGCGGTCGACCTGGTACTGGACTGCTGTGACAACTTTGCCACCCGCGAGGCGGTGAACGCTGCCTGCGTCGCGGCCGGCAAGCCGCTGGTCAGCGGTGCGGCCATTCGCCTGGAAGGCCAGCTGTCGGTGTTCGATCCGCGCAACCCGCTCAGCCCCTGCTACCACTGCCTGTACGGGCATGGCAGCGAAGCCGAGCTGACCTGCAGCGAAGCCGGTGTGCTCGGCCCGCTGGTAGGCCTGGTGGGCAGCCTGCAGGCGCTGGAGGCCTTGAAGCTGCTGGCCGGGTTTGGCGAGCCGCTGGTGGGTCGCCTGCTGCTTGTCGATGCCCTGGGAACGCGGTTTCGCGAGCTGCGGGTCAAGCGCGACCCGGCCTGCAGCGTGTGTGGCGCCGGCCATGCGTGAAGCGCCTGTCGGGGTGTTCGATTCCGGCGTGGGCGGGCTGTCGGTGCTGGCGGAAATCAGCCGCCTGCTGCCCGACGAGTCGCTGCTGTATGTGGCGGACTGCGGGCATATTCCCTATGGCGAGAAGTCGCCCGAGTTCATCCGCCAGCGCTGCCGCCTGGTAGCCGAGTTCTTTCAGCAACAGGGCGCCAAGGCCATGGTGCTGGCCTGCAACACCGCCACCGTGGCGGCGGTGGCCGATCTGCGCGAGCGCTACCCGCATTGGCCACTGGTGGGCATGGAGCCGGCGGTAAAGCCGGCGGCAGCGGCCACCCGCAGTGGCGTGGTAGGGGTGCTGGCAACCACCGGCACCCTGCAGAGCGCCAAGTTCGCCGCGTTGCTGGATCGCTTTGCCAGCGACGTTCGTGTAGTTACCCAGCCGTGTCCGGGGCTGGTGGAACTGATCGAGGCGGGCGACCTGGACAGCCCCGCGCTGCGCCAGTTGCTGCAGGGCTATGTCGAGCCGCTGCTGGCCGCCGGCTGCGACACCCTGATCCTGGGCTGCACCCATTACCCCTTCCTGAAACCGCTGCTGGCGCACATGGTGCCGCCGGCTGTGGCCATCATCGATACCGGCGCTGCCGTGGCCCGGCAACTCCAGCGTTTGCTGGGTGAACGGGACCTGCTGGCCCGCGGCCCGGCGCAGCCTGCGCAGTTCTGGACCAGCGGCAGTCCGGCACATTTGGTAAAGATTCTGCCGATGTTGTGGAATAAATCTGACAGTGTGCGAAGCTTCGACTTGTAAAAAAACTGTGAAAAATGCATTTTTTTCCTGAACTATCGTACTACTGCCGATTTCTATTCAATCGTCTGATGAGACACAAAACCACAACAGCATTTAGGAAAAGGGACGTTTCTCATGAAGAAACTGCTTTGCTTGGCTGCGATTGCAGCCGTTACCCTGGGGCACTCTTTCACCGCAAACGCCGCTGACGCCTCGTTTTCCGTAGGGCAGACCGGTGATTCGACCATGGTCTATCGCCTTGGGCTGCAGTCCAACTGGGACGCCAGCTGGTGGCAGACCAGCGTCGGCCGCGTGACCGGCTACTGGGACGGTGCCTACACCTACTGGGACGGCGACAAGACTTCCAGCAACCACAGCCTCTCGTTCGCGCCCGTGTTCGTCTACGAGTTCGCCGGTGAGTCGGTCAAACCCTACATCGAGGCGGGTATCGGTGTAGCGGCCTTCTCCAGCACCAAGCTTGAAACCAACAAGCTCGGCTCGTCGTTCCAGTTCGAAGACCGCATCGGGTTCGGCTTGCGTTTCGCGGGCGGACACGAGGTAGGCGTGCGTGCCATCCACTATTCGAACGCGGGCCTGCAAAGCCCCAACGATGGCGTGGAAAGCTATTCGCTGCACTACCGCATGCCGCTCTGACGGTCGGCCGGTACCCTGCACCACGAAAAAGGCCCTGACTTGCGTCAGGGCCTTTTTTCATTTTGGCAGCGGCCACAGCTCATTGACCGCCAGCGCCTGCAGGGTCAACTGCTGCGGGCGTTCGCCCAGGCGTTGCAGGATGGCGCTGGCAGCCGAACTGGCGTCCCACTCATCCGGGATGGCAGTGGGTGTGTTCATGGCCTGTGCAGGTGTCTGAGGGGCCACGATGGTCAGGTCGATGCCGTGTGCGACCAGCAGGGGGCGGGCGTCTTCGAACAGTGACGCGATGCTGTTGGCAGGGCGCCGCGGCTGGCCGGGCTCGCCCAGCTGCAGGGCAGAGTACGCACTGAGAATCCCCACCACCTGCGGGGCGCGCCCCTTGTCCAGAAGGGGGAGCGCGCCTTCGAGGCAGTGCGAGGCGGCGGCCAGGTTGCTTCGCACCACGTCCTGCAGCAGTGTCTGGGTAATCGGCAACGGCAGGTAGTCGCAGGTGCCGGCGTTGACGATCAGGCCGTCGATGGCCTGCCATTGCTCGGTCAGGGTGGCGCAGGCGCGCCTGGCCTGCGGCAACTGGTGCAGGTCGCCGGCAAGCACAAGGACCCTACCGGGATAGTCGGTCTCAAGGGGGTGTGCATCGTCGCGATTGCGAACACTGAGCGCCACCTTGCAGCCCTGTTCAAGCAGCGCCTCTGCCAAGGCATGCCCAAGTCCGTTGCTGGCACCGGTAATCCAGATGCGCCGAGGTCGATCACTGCTCAAGATCCTTTCCTCAATCGTTGCGTTTAGGTAAGTGTTTGAACGCATCCAGTGCGCGTTGTCGACTAGAACTTAAGTCTACAATTGCATGAGGATAGACATCTATTGCAAACAAATCGTTCTGGACATTGGGTAAATGGACGGCCTTGTGGTCCAGGTTGCCGCGTTCAGGCAGCCAGTGCTTCAGAAATCGCCCTGCAGGGTCGAAGCGTTGTGACTGGCTCACCGGATTGAAGATCCGAAAGTAGGGCACGGCGTCGGTACCGGTCGAGGCGCTCCACTGCCAGCCGCCGTTGTTGGCGGCCAGGTCGCCGTCGATCAGGTGGCGCATGAAGAAGCGTTCGCCTTCACGCCAGTCGATCAGCAGGTTCTTGGTCAGAAACATGGCCGTGACCATGCGCAGGCGATTGTGCATCCAGCCTGTGGCGAGCAACTGGCGCATGGCCGCATCCACGATAGGGATGCCGGTGCGGCCCTGTTGCCAGGCCAGCAGGTCCTGTGGCGCGTTGCGCCAGGGCAGGGCTTCGGTATGTGACTTGAAGGCACGGTGGCGGGAAACCTGCGGGTAGCCCACCAGGATGTGCTTGTAGAACTCGCGCCACAGCAGTTCATTGATCCAGGTGATGGCGCCGGCATTCCCGCTGTCGAATTCGCCGAAGTTGCAGGCCAGGGCGGCATGCAGGCACTGGCGGGGGGAGATCACCCCGGCGGCGAGGTAGGCCGACAGCTGGCTGGTGCCAGGCACGGCAGGAAGGTCGCGCTGTACCGGATAATCCTCGATGGCCTCGTCGACAAAGCGCGCCAGGCGGCGCGCGGCTTCATCCTCGCCTGCCGGCCACAGCGTGCGCAACGCGTCGGGCGGCGTCTCGAAGCCGGCCACCTGGGTGGGGACGGTGTCGCTGGCAATGGCCAGCCGGGCCTGGGCTGCCGGCGCCGCTACCCGTGAGGGAAGCCCCAGGTGAAGCCGTTCGTAGCACACCTTGCGAAACTGGCTGAACACCTGGAAGTAACCGCCGCTGCGGGTCAGGATGCTGCCGGGCTTGAACAGCAACTGGTCCAGGTAGCTGTGCACCTGGATGTCGGCCTGGCGCAATGCCTGCTGCACGGCCTGATCGCGACGTTGTTCGTGTACCCCGTATTCCTCGTTCAGGTGCACGGCACTGACCGCATGTTGCCTGCACAGCGCGAGCAGCACCCGAGGCGCATCGGCCCACTGGTCGGCATGCACAATCAGCAGGGGAATGTTCAGGGCGTCCAGTGACTGGCGCAGGCTGTGCAGGTTGCGCAGCCAGAAGTCCACCTTGCACGGGGCGTCGTCGTGGGCGAGCCACTGCCCGGGGCTTACCAGCCACACCGCCAGGGTGGGCCCGCGCGAGCAGGCAGCGGCCAGCGCAGTGTTGTCGTGAACGCGCAAGTCGTTGCGCAGCCAGATCAGTTGCATACGAAATCCTGTGAATGTGGGGGAGACGTCAGGTGGCCAGCAGGCCCAGCAACAGGGCGGGCAGCGCCACCACAGAGGACGGCAGATGCACGTTGCCTGCCTGCAGGCCCGCCGCCTCGGCATGCTCCTTGTAGAGCGCGGCCATGCTGCCCAGCAGCAGGGTCGGCAGATCGATCGCATTGAGGCTGCGCTGCAGTTCACGCGGATCGAGCGCCGCGTTCAGGCACATCACCAACGCACAGGGTTTGAGCTGCTGCACGGCAAACGCCAGCTCTCTAGGTGGCAGCGGCCAGTCGAATACCTCGACCGCGCAGCCGGCATCACTGAGCAGCCAGGCGCACAGCCACAGCTGCGGGTCGAATGGCAGGGCCGAGGCGTTGACCAGCAGGGCGGGCGCGGCGTTCAGCTGACGATTGTTGTGATACACCCGCACGCCAAGTTTGCTGCGCAGCCAGGTATGGAAGAACACCTGCTCCATGCGGGCGGCAAAGTGCCCGTGCCAGCGGGTGTCGAGTTCTTGCAGCAACGGCAGCAACAGTTGCTCGCACAGGGTGGCGGCGGGGTAGAGGGCCATGGCCTGGTTGAACAGCTGGTCGAGTCGGCGTTCGGCCAGTTGCGCGATGCAGTCGACCAGTTGCAGGCGCAGGGTGTGCCAGTCGTCGTTGCCGGGTGCGGGTTGCACTGCAGGGGAGGTGTCGAGCAGCGGCTTGACCTGGCCCACCGCGATTCCGCGGTTGAGCCATTGCAGAATCTGCTGGATGCGCTGCACGTGTGCGGCGCTGTAGAGCCGGTGACCCTTGCCGGTGCGCTGCGGCACGATCAGCCCGTAGCGACGCTCCCACGCGCGCAGGGTCACGGGGTTGACCCCGGTCAGGCGGGTGACTTCACGAATGGGCAGCAGGTCGTCTTCAGATGGCATTGCGCAGGCTCAGGTTTTCCGGGTGCGGTTGCAGATAGACCTGCTGCATGAGGTAGGGGTCGGGGTGGCGGCGCAGGTGGTGCTTGAGCAGGGTCAGCGGCACCACCAGCGGGACGATGCCGGCCTGGTACTGCTCGATCAGGGCGCGGATTTCCTGTTTGTCGCGGGGGTCGAGAAACCGGCGCAGGTAGCCGCTCAGGTGCATCAGCACGTTGCCGTGGGTGCCGCGACTGGCGCAGCGGCTCAGGGCGCTCATCAGCTGGCTGAAATACCGTGGGCCGATCTGGGTGGGGTCGTCCTGGCGCTGCATGCTGCCCAGCAACTTGCCGAGCACCTTGTACTGCTGGGGGTTGTGCGCCATCAGCTGGTACTTGTAGCGCGAGTGGAAGGCGATGAGGGCATGCCGACTGAGCCCGCCTGCCAGCAATTGCTGCCAGTCGGCGTATGCATACACGCGGGTGATGAAGTTTTCCCGCAGTACCGGATCGCACAGCCGGCCATCCTCTTCGACCGGCAGGTCGGGGCGCTGGGCGCAGAACCGTGCGGCGTACAGGCCGCGACCGCCTTCGGTGGCCGGGTAGCCGTTGGCCTGGTACACCTTGACCCGTTCCAGGCCGCAGGATGGCGATTTCTGCATGAAGATGTAGCCGCAGATGTCGGTCAGTTGCCCGGCCATTTCTGCGCCGTAGGCATCCAGTGCCTGGCTGACGTCCAGGCTGGCATCGCGGCTGCCCACGGCCCTGGGGTTGGCCGGGTCACCGGTCAGGCGGATGGCCTGGCGAGGTGTGCCCAGGCCGATGGCGACCTCGGGGCAGATGCCGATGAAGTCGAAGTGTTCGGCCAGCACTTCATTGCACAGGCGCGAGGCCTTGTGCCCGCCGTTGTAGCGGACCTCTTCGCCGGTCAGGCATGCACTGATGGCAATCTTTGGTCTGGTGGCCGCCATGGTCGCTCTCGACTGAAATTTGTACAGAAACAAAATTATGTACAGCTTCGCTCATCATAGATAACGCGTTGTACAAGTCAAATGTTCTGTACAGCTTCAGCTGGTGCAGGGGTCATTCCAGGTGTTCGAGCAGGCGCCGCGCCGCTTCCTGGCCGCTGAGCCATGCGCCCTCGACGCGCCCCGACATGCACCAGTCGCCGCAGGCGTACAGGCCCAGGTCGGCATCGGCCAGGGCGCCCCATTCATGGCTGCTGCTCGGGCGGGCATACAACCAGCGATGGGCCAGGGTGAAGGTGGGGGCCGGCACGGCGCAGCCCACCAGTTCGGCGAAGTTGCCCAGCAGGTGCTCGATCACTGCCTCGCGCGACAGGTCGATGTGTTGCTTGCTCCAGCTGGCCGTGGCGTGCAGAACCCAGGTGTCGAGTTTTTCGTCACGCCCGGGCTTGCTGCGGTTGCGCGCCAGCCAGTCGAGGTCGCAGCCCTGCACGAAGCAGCCCTGCATGGGGGTGTCCAGGGGCGTATCGAAGCCCAGCGCAATGGCCCAGGTGGGCTCCATCTGCACGCTGGCGGCCATGCCGGCCAGCTTGGTGGTGGCGCTGAGCAGCTGCGTGGCCTGGGGCGCCGGCACCGCAATGATGACGCGGCTGAACGGCCCGTGGCTGCCGCCCTCGGTGTCCTGCAGGTGCCAGTACTGCTTGCCGCGGAACACCTCGGCAATGCGGCAATTGAAGTTGACGGTGACATCCTTGAGCAGGCCGCGGGTGATGGCGCTCATGCGCGGTACACCCACCCAGCGGAACTGCTCGTCCGGCGAGGGGGTCAGCTGACCTTCGCGGTAGTTGTACAGTTGCGGCTTCCATTCGGCCGCCCAGCCCTTGGCCTGCCAGGCCTGGACCTGTTCGACGAAACGTCGGTCGCGGGCCGTGAAGTACTGCGCGCCCAGGTCCAGGGCGCCGGCTTCGCTGCGTTTGCTGGCCATGCGTCCGCCACTGCCGTGGCCCTTGTCGAACAGGTGCACGGTGTGCCCGGCCTTCTGCAGGGCCTGGGCGGCGGACAGGCCGGCGATGCCGGCACCGATGATTGCGATAGGAACAGTCATGATGGCCTCTTCGAACCTTTTGGAAACAGCCTACGCTGCCCGACAAGCCTGTACAATATCTACAGCTTGTATAAGATGATTCCGCTCGACGTTGCAGGTTGGCCTATGTTTATCCGAGAGCGTTCGGTCAAAAAAGTGCCTTGAACTTAAAAATAGACCAGCGCGCGCCATGTGAGGACACAGCCATGCATATATTGCTGACCGGTGGTACGGGCCTGATCGGCAGACACCTTTGCCGCTTCTGGCAGGACAAGGGTTATCGCCTGACGGTGTGGAGCCGGCGTCCGGCGCAGGTCGCTCAGGTGTGCGGGGCAGGGGTGCGCGGCATTGCCCGGCTCGACGAACTGGGCGAGGAGCCGGTGGACGCCGTGGTCAACCTGGCTGGTGCGCCGATTGCCGATCGCCACTGGACGTCGCACCGACGCGCACTGCTGTGGGCCAGCCGCATCACCCTCACCGAGCAGTTGATTGCCTGGCTGCAAGGCCGGCAGCAGCGTCCTGCGGTGCTGATCTCGGGGTCGGCGGTGGGGTGGTATGGCGATGGTGGTGAGCGCGAGCTGACCGAGCTGTCGCAGCCGGTCAAGGAGGACTTTGCCAGCCAGCTGTGCATTGCCTGGGAAGAAACCGCGCTGCGCGCCGAGGCCCTGGGCATGCGGGTGGTGCTGGTGCGTACCGGGCTGGTGCTGGCGGCCGAGGGCGGCTTTTTGTCGCGCCTGCGCCTGCCGTTCAAGCTCGGGCTGGGCGGGCCGATTGGCAGTGGTCGCCAGTGGATGCCGTGGGTCCATCTGGACGACCAAATCGCCCTGATTGATTTTCTGTTGCAGCGCGAGGATGCCAGCGGTCCTTATAATGCCTGCGCGCCGGAGCCGGTGCGCAACCGCGAATTTGCCCGACGCCTGGGGCGCGCGCTGCACCGCCCGGCGTTCATGCCGTTGCCGGCGCTGGTGCTGCGCGCCGGGCTCGGCGAACTGTCGGTATTGCTGCTGGGTGGCCAGCGGGCGCGCCCGGTGCGCTTGCTGGCGGCAGGCTTCACGTTCCGTTACAACGATGTGCAATCGGCGCTGGATGACTTGTCCGCGCGCCTCTGAAAAGGATGTTGCATGACCGATCATGCTCTGCTGCTGGTCAACCTGGGTTCACCGGCTTCCACTTCCGTCGCCGACGTGCGTCGTTACCTCAACCAGTTTCTGATGGACCCGTATGTGATCGACCTGCCGTGGCCGGTGCGTCGCCTGCTGGTCTCGCTGATCCTGATCAAGCGTCCGGAGCAGTCGGCCCACGCCTATGCCTCCATCTGGTGGGAGGAAGGCTCGCCGCTGGTGGTGCTGACCCGGCGCCTGCAGCAGGCCATGGGCGCGCACTGGGCCCATGGCCCAGTGGAAATCGCCATGCGCTATGGCGAGCCTTCGCTGTCCACGGTGTTGCAGCGTCTGGCCGGCCAGGGCGTCACCAAGGTGACCCTGGCGCCGTTGTACCCGCAGTTTGCCGACAGCACCGTGACCACCGTGATCGAGCAGGCCAAGGCCGTGGTGGCCGAGCACAAGCTGGCATTGCAGATGCCGGTGCTGCGTCCGTTCTATGACCAGCCGCTGTACATCGACGCGCTGGTGGCCAGTGCCAGGCCGTACCTGGAGCAGGGCTTCGATCACCTGCTGCTGAGCTTTCACGGTTTGCCCGAGCGGCACCTGAAGAAACTCGACCCTACCGGTTCGCATTGTTTCCAGAATGCCGACTGCTGCCGCAACGCTTCGCCCGAGGTGCTGGCGGTGTGTTATCGCGCGCAGTGCCTGCGTTCGGCACAGTTGTTCGCGCAGAAGATGGGCCTGGCCGAGGGCCAATGGTCGGTGTCGTTCCAGTCGCGGCTGGGCCGGGCCAAGTGGATCGAACCCTACACCGAGGCGCGCCTGGACGAGCTGGGCAAGGCAGGCGTCAAGAAGCTGCTGGTGATGTGCCCGGCGTTCGTGGCCGACTGCATCGAGACGCTGGAAGAAATCGGCGATCGCGGGCGCGAGCAGTTTGTCGAGGCGGGCGGGCAAGAGCTGGTGCTGGTGCCGTGCCTGAATGATCACCCGCAGTGGGTGGAGGCGCTTACGCAGTTGTGTGAGCAGGCGGGTTAGGTAGTGCAGCGTTCGCCGGCAAGGCCGGCTCCTACAGGTTTGCGCGAACCCCTGTAGGAGCCGGCCTTGCCGGCGAAGCGTTTCAGATCAAGGCAAATGGTCGTCCAGCACCTTGTTCTTCCAGCCGTCATTACCCGGCAGCAGCAGGTTGAGCGCAATGGCCACCACGGCGCACAGCGCGATACCCTTCAGGCCCCAGTCGTCCGGGCCGGTACCGGTGCCGACCAGCACACCGCCAATCCCGAACACCAGGGTCACCGAGACGATCACCAGGTTGCGCGCTTCGCTCAGGTCGATCTTGTGGCGGATCATGGTGTTCATGCCCACTGCCGCAATCGAGCCGAACAGCAGGCACAGGATGCCGCCCATCACCGGCACCGGAATGCTCTGCAGCAACGCGCCGAACTTGCCGACGAAGGCCAGGCTGATGGCGAACACGGCCGCCCAGGTCATGATCTTGGGGTTGTAGTTCTTGGTCAGCATCACCGCGCCGGTCACTTCGGCGTAGGTGGTGTTGGGCGGGCCGCCGAACAGGCCGGCGGTGGTGGTGGCGATGCCGTCACCCAGCAGGGTGCGGTGCAGGCCGGGCTTTTTCAGGTAGTCGCGACCGGTCACGCTGCCCACTGCAATCACGCCGCCGATATGCTCGATCGCCGGGGCCAGGGCCACCGGTACGATGAACAGGATCGCCTGCCAGTTGAAGGCCGGCGCGGTGAAGTGCGGCAGGGCCAGCCAGGGGGCGGCGGCGATCTTGGCGGTGTCGACCACACCGAAGTAGAACGACAGGCCAAAGCCCACCAGCACCCCGGCAATGATCGGCACCAGGCGGAAGATGCCCTTGCCGAACACCGCCACGATGAGGGTGGTGAGCAGCGCCGGCATCGAGATCATCATCGCGGTGCTGTAGGGCAGCAGTTCGGCGCCGTCGCCGGCCTTGCCCATGGCCATGTTGGCGGCAATCGGCGCCATCGCCAGGCCGATCGAGATGATCACCGGGCCGATCACCACCGGCGGCAGCAGGCGGTCGATGAAGCCGGTGCCCTTGATCTTCACGGCCAGGCCCAGGAAGGTGTAGACGAACCCGGCCGCCATCACCCCGCCCATGGTCTCGGCCAGGCCGAACTGGCCCTTGGCGAGAATGATGGGGGTGATGAAGGCAAAGCTGGAGGCGAGGAATACCGGCACCTGACGGCCAGTGACCACCTGGAACAGCAGAGTCCCCAGGCCCGCAGTGAACAGCGCAACGTTGGGGTCGAGGCCGGTAATCAGCGGCATCAGCACCAGCGCGCCGAATGCCACGAAGAGCATCTGCGCGCCGGAGACGACCTGGCGCCAGAGCGGGTCGTTGAACTCGTCCTGCATGTTCAGGTGTCCTTCTGCTTGGTGCCGAAGATCTTGTCGCCTGCATCGCCCAGGCCGGGAATGATGTAGCCGTGTTCGTTCAGGCGTTCATCGATCGAGGCGGTGTAGATGTGCACGTCGGGGTGTGCACCCTCGACCGCCGCGATGCCTTCGGGCGCTGCCACCAGCACCATGGCGCGGATGTCCTTGCAGCCGGCCTTCTTCAGCAGGTCGATGGTGGCGATCATGGAGCTGCCGGTGGCCAGCATCGGGTCGATGATCATGGCCAGGCGCTCGTCGATCTCGGGTACCAGTTTTTCCAGGTAGGTGTGCGCTTCGAGGGTTTCCTCGTTGCGGGCAACGCCCACGGCGCTGACCTTGGCGCCCGGGATCAGGCTGAGCACGCCGTCGAGCATGCCGATACCGGCGCGCAGGATCGGCACCACGGTGATCTTCTTGCCGGCGATCTTCTCGACCTGTACGGTGCCGCACCAGCCTTGAATGTCGTAGCTTTCCAGCGGCAGATCCTTGGTTGCCTCGTACGTCAGGAGCGCGCCGACTTCCTGGGCGAGTTCGCGAAAATTCTTCGTGCTGATATCGGCGCGGCGCATCAGGCCGAGCTTGTGACGGATCAGCGGATGGCGGATCTCACGGGTTGGCATAGGGAAAGGCTCCGGGGGGCGGGCAAAAAAACCGCGCTAGAGTAATCTATTCGGCCGCAGGTGTCCTATAGGCATTGTGCACGTTAGTCCATAAATGCTTGATCTGATGCGTGAGGGTGCGTACCTTTGCCCGCTTTTCTCAACCGCAGCCCCCTGGAGAGCGTCATGTCCGCTGATCTCGAGCATATCCGTCAAGTCATGCGTGAAGCAGACTGCCTGCACAGCGAAGCCGAAGTCGAAGCGGCGATTGCCCGTGTGGGCGCGCAGATCACCGCCGACCTGGCCGACCGCAACCCGGTGGTGTTCTGCGTGATGAACGGTGGCCTGATCTTCTCCGGCAAGCTGCTGACCCATTTGCAGTTCCCGCTGGAGGCGTCCTACCTGCATGCCACGCGCTACCGCAACCAGACCAGCGGCGGTGACCTGTTCTGGAAGGCCAAGCCCGAAGTGTCGTTCATCGATCGAGAAGTGCTGATCATCGACGACATCCTCGACGAAGGGCACACCCTCAGCGCCATCATCGACTTCTGCAAGCATGCCGGTGCCAAGGCGGTGTACAGCGCGGTGCTGGTGGACAAGGACCACGACCGCAAGGCCAGCCCTGACCTGAAGGCCGACTACTGCGGTTTGAGCTGCGTTGACCGCTATGTGTTCGGCTACGGCATGGACTACAAGGGCTACTGGCGCAATGCGGCAGGTATCTATGCCGTGAAGGGCATGTAAAACCGGGTGGGAGCTGACTTGGCCCGCGAAAGGGGCGATGCGGTATCAGCTATTTGCGGTGCCTGCATCGCGGGTCAGGCCCGCTCCCACAAGAGGCCATCAGCTTCGTACATTTCTCATGCTAGAGTGCCAGGCCGCCCCCAAGGAGCCTGCCATGCGCGCCATCCTCGCCCTCCTGCTGCTGACCAGCCTGCCCCTGGCCGCCGCGCCGCTGCACAGCCAGTTCCTGCCGCCCGACGACCTTACCCTGCGCCAGGAAACCCCCGAAGCCCAGCAACTGCTGCAGGTGACCCAGTATTCGGTGGTGGTCGGCAACCAGCGTCAGTCCAACCAGCAACCGATACCGGTCACGGCACCGGTGCTGATGCGCCTCAAGGGCAAGCCCCTGAACAAGGGCGCCACCATCAGCGAGGTGCTGATCAGCTTCGACGGCGAAGGCAAGAGCCTGCGCAAACCGGCGTTCGACGCCAAGAGCCGCACCCTGACCCTCAACTATCCCGCCAGCCAGTATCGGGTGATTCTCGACCTGCTGCGCAACGACACCCTGTACGTGCAGTTCCTCAGCTATGCCAACGGTCATATCTGGGCCGATGTGCACACCGGCACCCTACGCGCGCGTTGAGCCACAGCGCTGCCGGGGGGTAAACTGCCGGCCCGTGAAAAATGTCCGTGATGGTTCAGTTGGAGTCGGCAATGCGTAAAGACAAGAAGCAAGTGATTGGTGATGAGATCAGCGACGACTACATCAAGTCGTTTCTCCAGTTCGAACCGGCCGATGCCAGCTCGCCCTCGCACCACAAACTGATCAAGGCCTATCGCGGCCTGCGCATCGATGACTTCGAACGTTTCGTCGGCTTCTTCGTCGAGGCCGGATACGATGTGGACGGCAAGGACGAGCACGGCAACACCTTCGCCCAGGTGATCGGCGACCAGCGCAATGCGCCCGAGTACATCGAGATCATCGACAGCGCCCGCAAGTGAGTACATCGCAGCCATGAAAAAACGCCCCGAGGGGCGTTTTTTCATGCATCACGCTTACGCGTAGCTTTGCGTCGGCTGGTTCTCGACCAGGCCCAGGGCCTCGTCGTTCTGCGCGCTGATCTTGTGGTACAGCGCAGCGTCGGTCGCCAGGACCTTCTCCCGTGCCGGGAAGATCTCGTTGAGCTTGGCCGCCCAGGCGCCCTTGGCCTGCTCGGGGAAGCAGCGTTCGATCAGTTCCAGCATGATCGACACGGTGACCGAAGCACCCGGCGAGGCGCCCAGCAGGGCGGCCAGCGAGCCGTCCTTGGCCGCCACCAGTTCGGTACCGAACTGCAGGATGCCGCCTTTTTTCGGGTCTTTCTTGATGATCTGCACCCGTTGCCCGGCCACTTCCAGGCGCCAGTCTTCGGCCTTGGCTTCAGGGTAGAAGCGACGCAGCGATTCCAGGCGCTGTTCCATCGACTGCATCACCTCGCTGACCAGGTACTTGGTCAGGTCGAAGTTGTCGCGGGCCACGGCCAGCATCGGCCCGATATTGCCCAGGCGCACCGACAGCGGCAGGTCGAGGAACGAGCCGTGCTTGAGGAACTTGGTGGTGAAGCCGGCGTACGGGCCGAACAGCAGCGAGGTCTTGCCGTCGACGACGCGGGTATCCAGGTGCGGTACCGACATCGGCGGCGAACCCACGGCGGCCTGGCTGTAGACCTTGGCCTGGTGGCGCTTGACCACCTCGGGGTTGTCGCAGCGCAGCCACTGGCCGCTGACCGGGAAACCGCCGAAGCCCTTGCTCTCCTCGATGCCCGACAGCTGCAGCAGCGGCAGGGCCGCGCCACCGGCGCCGAGGAACACGAAGCGGGCATCGACGTCGCGGCTGCTGCCGCTGTTGACGTCCTTGATGGTGACGGTCCAGCCGCTGCCGTTACGGCGCAGGCCGGTGACCTTCTTGCTGTACTTGACCTGCGACTCGGGGGTGTCGGCCAGGTGCTTGAGCAGCTTGTTGGTCAGGGCGCCGAAGTTGACGTCGGTGCCTTTCATCACGCGGGTGGCGGCGATGTGCTGGTCGGCGGGGCGGCCCGGCATCATCAGCGGCATCCACTCGTTCATCAGCGCCTTGTCTTCGGTGTATTCCATCTCGGCGAAGGCGTGGTGAGGCTTGAGCGATTCAAACCGCTTTTTCAGGAACGCGACGCCCTTGTCACCTTCGACGTAGCTCAGGTGCGGGATCGGGTTGATGAAGGCACGCGGGTTCTTGAAGGCGCCCTTTTTGCTCAGGTAGGCCCAGAACTGCCGGGATACCTCGAACTGGGTATTGATGTGTACCGCTTTCTTGATGTCGATGCTGCCGTCGGCGGCCTGCGGCGTGTAGTTCAGCTCACACAGCCCGGCATGGCCGGTCCCGGCGTTGTTCCACGGGTTGGAACTTTCCGCGGCACCCGAATCCATCAACTCGACGACTTCCAGCTTCATCGCCGGGTCGAGTTCCTTGAGCAGTACGGCCAGGGTGGCACTCATGATGCCGGCCCCTACCAGTACTACATCGACTGCTTCGTTCTGCGCCATTAACGCGTCTCCAAAAATCTTCAGCACCAAATTGACAGCATGGCTCCCAGGCTTGGCCGGGATTTCCATGTCCGCTACTTCGCAGGTTTTTCAACTTCCGCGGACACCACCAACCGGGCTTTGCGTTGCCTATGAACGCATTTTACCGCCCGTGCGGCAATTCGACTTATGGTCAAGGTGTCCATCGTGCGCTATGGACCGGCCTTAGTCACCCATCGCAGATGAGTGCTGTTGCCAGCTGTTTGGGGCTTTCAGGGACGCAGTTGCTGCTTTTACACATGCCAGACTGTTCATTGCTCGCCACACTCTCGTGAAGTTGTGAAAACCGTTTTTTCACGCTCTTTTGGAGTCGTGAACCTCAAAAAGGGTGTGCACGATGGCAAACCCGGCAGGTTCAGGCAGAGCAGAGCGCCGAAGGAACGCGGGCACACCAGCTTGGCAAGACCTGTGTGGGCGGCTCTCTGTGGGCGATTCGGGGATGCCGATGCAATGGCATTGGCGGTGCTGCGAGGCCCGATCAGGAGACGTCCTTATAATCGGGGGGAGATTATAACGAGGTCGCGGGCAGAAACGATCTTTATTAACGACTTTTGTTGCGCTTTGCTTCGCCGGCCACGCCGTGGCGGGCTGGCCTGCAGGGGGCAGGCGGCTGAACAGAGCGCTCACCGGCGCAGATGGGCAGTCTACGCGGTCGATGATGAAACGATTGTGACAGTGGCTGGCCCCGATGGCTGGGGTGGTCCCGGGTGGTTATACTGGCGACCTTTGCTGCTATTCCTGGAGAGATGAGCATGTTGCAACGTTTGTTGTTCGGTTTGATCGCTGTCACCAGCCTGACCCTGGTCGGTTGTGCCCACAGCCCGCAACAACTCAGCCCGCAACCCAAACTCACTGCCCAGCTCGCGCCCGTGGGTCGTGGCCAGCCGGTGGTGGTCAAGGTGGTCGATGGTCGTCCTTCGCAAACCCTGGGTACCCGCGGCGGGCTGTACCCGGAAACCAGCGCCATCACCGTGAACGGCAATGACATCGTGCCCAAGCTGCAGGCCCAGGCCGAGGCAGCGGTGCGCCTGCTGGGCTTCACGCCCACGGCGAACGCCTACAACGCCCCGCAGCTGACCGTGACCCTGGCCGAGCTGAAGTACCAGTCGCCCAAGGAAGGCCTGTACGTGACCGAGGCCACCATTGGCGCCACCTTCCGTGCCGACGTGTCCAATGCCAACCGCCGCTACAGCGGTCGCTACGGCGCCTCGCTGGACCAGCGCTTCGGCATGGCGCCCAACCAGGAAACCAACACCAAGCTGGTGGGTGACGTGCTCAGCGACGCCCTGACCCGCCTGTTCAAGGACCCGACGGTCGGTCAGGTACTGGGCGAGTAAACCCGCTGACGGCAAACGAAAAAGCCCGATGCCTCGTTGCAGGCATCGGGCTTTTTAGTGGGCGTGACCTGCTCAGGCGGCTTCGACGTAGAAGTCCAGCAGGCTGATGCCGGTGCCCTGGTCGACCTCCGGCAGGTCATGGTGGACATGCCCGCCAAGTGCGCAGTACACCAGCCACTGGCGGTCCTGGACGTTGAACGCCAGGCCGTCGATCAAGGCCTGTTGTTCATCGCTGGGGGCGATCAGATAGAGGCGGTCCTGGTTTTCGGCGTGCAGCATGACAAGCTCCCTGAGTGTTGAAGGGCAATAGAGTGGCTTGTCGGGATGACGAACGTGTGACGGCCGGATTTAATTGTCATCGGTCGCAAAGTACGAGAGAGCCGCTGGCGCTTGGGTAGAATGCGCGGCGTGTCGAGGTCTGGTTTTTAATCGAGGTTGTGCGATGTCGTTGCAAATGATGTGGGGGCTGCTGGCGGCCCACCCGGCCAAGCTGATCAATGTGCTGGCCTTGTTGATTACCTGCCCTGGCGGGTTGCTGTTGCAAGCGGCGCGGCGTCGTGGCGTGCAGGCGCTGGCGGGGCTGGCGCGTGATGAGGTGATGGTGGAGGGGATGAACCTGCGGGTGAACCGGTTCTACTACATCCTGGGGTTTTCGTGCCTGGCGATGGCGCTGCTGCTGTCGTGGTTCAGTACCTGGATCTGAGGTGAAGCCATCGCGGGTCAAGCCCGCTCCCACATGTTCTGCACTGTACTCAAGGCCAGTGATATCCCTGTGGGAGCGGGCTTGACCCGCGATACGGGCGACGCGCTCTAGAGCGCCAACCCCGCCTTGACGCGATACTGGTTGCGCACCGGCATCGCATACTGCAGCACCAGGTACGGCTGGTGTTCCACCGGGCAGGCATCCAGGCGCCGCTGCCACTCGGCCTGGGCTCGGGCCAGCTCATCGGCCGGGAACACCTCGGCGGCCCTGGGCACCTGCAACTGCGGGTCGGCATCGGCCCACTGTGCATACGCCAGGTAATGCACCGGGAACAACCGGTAGCCACCCAGTATCTGCCGATCGATTTCCGCCGCCAGCTGCTTGGTGTCTTCGAAGTACTCGCTCACCGGCGGGGCGAAGTTGATGTGCACGCGACCTTTGTAGCCGGTAATGCCCTGGGCGATGCTCACGTCATCCTCGCCAGGCGCCTTGCTGTAGGTGCCGGTGGTGGCGCGGATGTACAGCTCGCGGGCCTTGGCCTGGTCGCACGGGTCGTACTCGTAGCTGATCGACACCGGGCTCAGGTTCAGCGACTGGATCACCGCGCCGAACGGTTCGTCCTTGCGGCTCATGTGGAACATCTTGAGGATCGCCGAATCGGTGCGGTCGTCACCATCCTTGGCGCGGCCCTCGGCCTGGGCGATCCAGATCGAGGCGCAGTCGTTGCGGATCGAGTGGTTGATGTAGGCCGACAGCAGCTGATAGGCCGCCAGCTTTTCGCGCCGCCCGGTGATCGAGCGGTGCACGATGAAGCTCTTGTTCAGGCGCATCATGTCGCTGACGAACGGCTTTTGCAGCAGGTTGTCGCCGATCGCGATGCGCGGGGTCGGCAGGCCGGCGTGGTACACCGCATAGTTGACGAAGGCCGGGTCCATCACGATGTCGCGGTGGTTGGCCAGGAACAGGTAGGCACTGCCGGACTTGAACTGCTCGACACCGGTGTAGGTCACCCCGTCGGTGGCGCGGTCGATGGTGTGGTCGACGTAGTATTCGACCTTGTCCTGCAGGGTCGATACGCAACTGACCCCGGCAAATTCCTTGCGCAGGCGCCGAGCGATCAGCGGCTTGAGCAGCCAGCCGAAGGCCCCGGCCATGCGCGGGAAGCGAAAGTGGGTGAGGATATCCAGAAATGCCGGGTCGCTGAGCAGGCGCGCCAGCACGGCGGGCACCTCGGCGTCGTTGTACGGTCGGATGGCATCGAATTCGCCCATCATGCTCTCTTGTTGGAAACGGCTAGGGTAATAGTAGGGCTGCGGACTGAAAAACGGCTCAGACACCGGCAAGGCCTGTAAATAGACCGGCAATTATACGCACAAGTCACCTGGGAGACTGCGATGGTGGAATCTGCTTTCTATGATTGTCCTTACTGCGGTGAGCAAGTGGAAACCACCGTTGACCTGTCCGGTGGCGACCAGAGCTATATCGAGGACTGCCAGGTCTGTTGCCGGCCGATCGTGTTCGTGCTGCAGGTGCATGGCGAGGAGTGGATGCTGGACGTCAAGCGCGAGGACGAGTGATGCAGCGTATCTACGAGCCGGAAAGTCTGCTGGAGGCCGAGCTTCTGATCGGCATGCTGCGCAGCGAAGGGATCAAGGCGCACCTGAGTGGGCGCGACCTGATGGGCGCCGTGGGCGAGCTGCCGATGCAGGGGCTGCTGGGCCTGGCGGTGCCCGATGCGCAGGCCGAATACGCACGCCAGCTGATCGCCGCGTACAATGGCGCCCAGCCGCTTCCTGGCGACGAGCCGGAGAGTCTTCCGGGAATACTGATTTGCTAGGTTTTGCTCATGTGTGGACGTTACGCCCTGTTTCGCTGGTCTTCGGCGTTTGCCGCGCTGCCCGGGTTTCCGCCTGACCAGCAGGCGCAATGGAACATCTCGCCCGGCGCCTCGGTGCTGATCCAGCGTCAGCGCGAAGGCCAGCTGGAGCTGGCGCGGGCGCGCTGGGGGCTGACCCCGGCGTGGCTGACCGACCTGTCGCGCACCCCGGCCCAGGCGCGCGCCGAGACCCTGGCCGAGCAACCGATGTTTCGCGAAGCGTTTCGCCTGCGCCGTTGCCTGCTGCCGGCCAACGGCTTCTACGAGTGGCGCGGCACGGCGCGCAAGCGGCCGTACTGGCTGACGCCGGGCGAGGGGTCTTCGCTGTTCTTTGCCGGCGTGTGGGAGGCCTACCCGGTGCAGGACCAGGTGTGGCTGAGCACGGCGGTGGTGACCCAGGCCGCGGTCAACCAGCGCCGGCCGCTGATTCTGGATGCGGCAGGGCAGGCCGCGTGGCTGGACCCGCAGACGCCGCTGGTGAAGTTGCAGGAATTGCTCGCTGGCCCGCAGGCCGCCTTGCGTGAACGGGTGCTGGCGAACCTGGTGAATGATCCGAAGTTGAATGCGCCGGAGTGCCTGACCCCGGCGTAAGTGGTGAGCCCTTCGCCGGCAAGGCCGGTTGCTACAGGCACTGCATGCCCCTGTAAGAGCCGGCCTTGCCGGCAAAGCTTCTGGCTCAGACGCGAAACTGATTGATCAACCGCCGCTGCTGCTCCGCCAGCTTGGTCAGCTCCGCGCTCGCCGCGCTTGACTCATCCGCCCCGCCAGCCACTTCGTTGGCCACCTGGCCGATATTGATCACATTGCGGTTGATGTCCTCGGCCACTGCGCTCTGCTCCTCCGCCGCGCTGGCGATCTGGGTGTTCATGTCGTTGATCACCGACACCGCCCGGGTGATGCTCTCCAGCGCCTGGGCCGCCTGCGCCGCCTGTTGCACGCTGACTTCGGTCTTGCCCTGACTGTCCTCCATTACCTGCACCACATCCCGTGTGCCCTGCTGCAACTGCTGGATCATCTGCTGGATCTCTTCGGTAGCCTGCTGGGTCTTCTGCGCCAGGTTGCGCACTTCATCGGCCACCACGGCAAACCCGCGTCCCTGTTCACCGGCTCGCGCTGCCTCGATGGCCGCGTTGAGCGCCAGCAGGTTGGTCTGTTCGGCAATGGCACGAATCGCCACCAGGATCGCGTTGATGTTCTCGCTGTCGCGCGCCAGGGCCTGTACCACACCCACCGCACGGCCGATCTCCTCGGCCAGGGCGCTGATCGAGGTGGAGGTGTTGCGCACGATCTCCAGGCCCTGGTTGGCGGCCTGGTCGGCATTGCTGGCCGCTTGCGCCGCATGGGTGGCATTGCGCGCCACGTCCTGGGCGGTCGCGGTCATTTCATGCACCGCAGTGGCCACCAGGTCGATCTCGGCCATCTGCTTGTGCACGCCCTGGTTGGTGCGAATGGCGATGTCGGCGGTGTGCTCGGACGAGTCGCTGACCTTCTGTACCGACACCACCACCTGGCTGATCATTGCCTGCAGCTTGCTCAGGAATGTATTGAAGCCACGGGCGATGGCGCCCAGTTCGTCGGCGCGATCACTGCTCAGGCGCCGGGTCAGGTCACCTTCGCCCTGGGCGATGTCGTCCAGCATGCCGACCATCTGGCGCAGCGGCCGGGCGATACCGTGGGCCAGCAGCCAGATCACCAGCAGGCCAAGCCCGGCGATGCCCAGGCCGACCACGATCATGCCGGTGAGGTCGGTGCTACGCTGGGCGCTCATTTCGCGCTGCAGCGCGTCGAGGTCGGCCATCACCGCGCTGACCGGCAGTTGCAGCAGCAAGGTCCAGCGCGAGGCGGTGTTGCCCACGGCAAATGGCACGAACAGCTCGATCTGTCCGCTGGCATGGTCGATTTCGTAGTGCAGCGCCTTGCCCGACAGGTTGCCGAGCACCGCCACTTCATTGGGTTGCAGCACATCGCTGGCTTTTTTGCCGAACGTGCTCGCATCCTTGGTGTAGGCCACCACGCGTCCGTTGTTGGACAGCAGCGCCATCTCGCCCGCGCCGTCATACAGCTGGGCGTCGGCGGCCTTGAGCATATCCTGGATGAAGTTCAGCGACAGGTCGGCGGCGGCGATGCCCTGGAACTGGCCGTTGACCATGATCGGCTCGACGAACGAGGCCAGCATCACGGTCTTGTTGCCCACCTGGTACGGGGCCGGGTCGATGGCGCAGGCCTTGCCGGTCTCCTTGGAACACAGGTAGTACTCGCTGGTGCGCACGCCTGTGGGCAGCAGGGTACGGTCGTCCACATCCTGGAGTTTGTCGAGGGTCAGGCTACCGTCGTCGTTACGGTACCACCACGGCAGAAAGCGCCCGCTCTGCGGGTTGACGCCCGCCAGCGTGCTGCCTGCATAGCGGGCATCATCGTGGTCCAGCGCATTGGGCTCCCAGCCCACGTAAACGCCCAGCAACAGCGGGTTGTCCAGGGCGGTCTGCCTGAGCAGGGCGATCATCTGTTCGCGTTCGAGCTTGAGCTGCGGGTTGCCGGCAGCATCCTGCATGCCGATCAGGGCATTGGTGGTGGCCAGGCCGCGGGCGATCAGCAGCGGCGCCTCGAGGCTGCGCTGGATCTGGCTGACCTGGGTCTGGGCCAGGGCCGTCAGGCGTTGCTCGATCACTGCCTCGAACTGTTGCTGGGTGCGGTTGTGCACCAGCGTCTGGGTGCGGGCACCGGAATACACTGCGTATAGCACCAGTGCTGCAACGATGCTCAGCACGATGGCACCGGCCAGCGCGGCCACGGAAAACTGGATCGACTTGAACTTCATGGGAGCTCCGAGCGCAAAGAGGGTCGCCTGTCTGGGCGTTATCGGCGCGCCGGGGGCAAAGCATGAGTGTGGCGATGCAATTCTTCGCGAACGGCTGTAGCGCGTTTATGATGCGCGGCCTAGGATACGCCGCATGTTCGAAGGGAGTGTTTTCATGCGTAGATCAGTTGTTATCGGTGCCTTGAGCGCCAGTGTGCTGCTGGCCGGTTGCCAGGCCGTGAACACCACCAGTGGTGGAGCGGTGGGCGTGGAGCGCAAGCAGTACATGTTCAGCATGCTGTCGACCGATGAGGTCAACCAGATGTACGCGCAGTCGTACCAGCAGACCCTGGGTGAGGCATCCACCAAGGGTATGCTCGACAAGACCAGTGCCACCGCCAAGCGGGTGCAGGCCATTGCCGATCGGCTGATCGTGCAGGCGCCGAAGTTCCGCCCCGATGCGGCGCAGTGGAAATGGGAAGTCAACCTGATCAAGAGCGACGAGCTCAATGCCAACTGCGGCCCGGGTGGCAAGATCATTTTCTATACCGGCCTGATCGACAAGCTCAAGCTGACCGACGACGAGATCGCGGCGGTGATGGGCCACGAGATCGCCCACGCCCTGCGCGAGCATGGTCGCGAGGCGATGTCCAAGGCCTATGGTGTGGAGATGGCGCGCCAGGGCGCAGGTGCCCTGTTCGGCCTGGGCCAGGACAGCCTGGCGCTGGCCGACACCGTGGTGCAGTACAGCATGACCTTGCCCAACAGCCGCAGCAACGAGAACGAAGCCGACCTGATCGGCCTGGAGCTGGCGGCGCGTGCGGGCTACAACCCGAATGCGGCGATCAGCCTGTGGAACAAGATGACCGAAGCGTCGGGTGGTTCGCAGCCTGAGTTCATGAGCACTCACCCGGCTTCGAGCAGCCGTATCGCGTCGTTGCAGGCGGCGATTCCCAAGGTGATGCCGTTGTACGAGCAAGCCAGAAAATAGCGCCGTGACCTTCGCCGGCACTGCCGGCTCCTACCTGAACCTGTAGGAGCCGGCCTTGCCGGCGAATGCTTCACACGCTAGCCGGTATCAGCCCACCCACCCGCTGACCTTCATCGCCGAATACACCGCCACCAGCGCCAGCACCACGAATGCCGTGGCCGCCAGGCGACGGATCAGGGTCAACGGCAGCTTCTCGGCGGCAAAATTGCCCGCGAGCACCACCGGTACGTTGGCAATCAGCATGCCCAGGGTGGTGCCGATGATCACCATGATCAGGTGCGGGTACTGCGCCGCCAGCATCACCGTGGCCACCTGCGTCTTATCGCCGATCTCGGCAATGAAGAACGCGATCAGCGTGGTCAGGAACGGGCCGAAGCGCCGCGCCGTACTGGCTTCATCGTCATCCATCTTGTCCGGCACCAGGGTCCACAGGGCCGTGGCGGCAAAGCTTGCGGCCAGGATCCAGTGCAACGTGGCCTCCGAGAAGAAACTGCCGAACCACGCACCCACTGCACCGGCCGCCGCATGGTTGGCCAGGGTCGCGGCAACGATACCGGCGATGATCGGCCAGGGTTTGCGAAAGCGTGCAGCGAGGATGAGCGCGAGCAGTTGCGTCTTGTCGCCGATTTCGGCGAGCGCAACGATGGCGGTGGGGACCAGCAATGATTCCAGCATCAGGATTCCTACGGGGGCGGGTCGACACGGCTATGACACGTACAGCCTTCCCGCCCCGGGTAAGGTGTGCGTGTCATAGGTCTTGTCAAACCCTGGATCCGTCTGTGCGGACCGTGGGTCGTACGCGCCATGGTCTGAGGACCAAGTATGTTGACGCGTACCGGGCGAGCTGGGTGCTCGCGGGAGACTACTCCCCTAGGACGGAGCGGATTCTGCCTAGGCAAAACCGTTTGGGCAAGCGAAGTTTTTAAGTTCGTGTGGCCTGGTAGATCCGAAAGCCTTGTCCCTCGTCGCGAATCATGCAGTTGCCCAAGGCGCCTTCGATGAGCGGTTGGTACCGCAGGAAGCTGTTGGCCACAAGCCGAAGTTCGCCGCCTTTTTTCAGATGATCGGCCGATTTTTTCAGCAAGGTTTCCGAGGCGTGGTAATTGGTGTGAACCCCGGTGTGAAACGGCGGATTGCTCAGGATCACGTTCAGCTCGCGGGGCGCGGCATCGATGCCGTCACCGGCGATGACCTCCCCCTCCAGGCCATTGGCGGCCAGGGTCAGGCGGCTGCTGGCCACGGCGAAGGCATCCACGTCCAGCAGCGTTACCCGGCTTTGTGGGTAGCGGCGCTTGATCGCCGCGCCGAGTACGCCCGCGCCGCAGCCAAAGTCCAGCACATGGCCCACGGGCAGTTGCTCGAGGTTATCCAGCAGCAGCGCGCTGCCGCGGTCCAGCCGGCCATGGCTGAAGACCCCGGGCAGGCTCACGATCTGCAGCGGGCCTTCGGCCAGTGGCAGTTCGAATCGTTGCGCCAGGCTTTCCAGCGGCTGCGCCTCTGGCGGGGTGTCCACCGTGACCTGCCACAGCTGGCAATGGCGTGCACTGTCGAGCTTGCGCGGCTTGCCGAAGGCGTGCAGCTGCTTGGCCGCACCCTCGATACCCCCGCGCTTTTCACCCACCAGGTACAGCTGGCGCCCACCCAGGCGCGAGGCCAGGGCATTGAGCAGGTAGTTGGCCAGATCGCGGGACTTGGGCAGAAACAGCACGGCGCCGTCGAAAGCCACCGGCGGCACCTCCACGCCATAGTGACTGCGCCCGGCAAATCGCGCCTCGAGCGCGGCCTGGTCGCCGGCGTGCCAGCTCCAGGCGCGGGCATCGGGCAGGCTGCCCAGCAGGTCGTCGGCGGGCAGGCCGGCCAGCAACACGGGGCCTTTGAACAGCTCGGCCTGACGGAGCAACACTTCACTACGCGGGTCCATGGTCGGCGCCCCTCTGCAAAAAGTCGCGAATTCTAGCAGAACTCAGCTGACCACTCGGCGCGGGTTGCCCTGCAGGAAGGCTTCGGCGTTCTCGGCCAGTTGGCCGACGATGCGCTGGCGCGCCTCGACCGCGCCCCAGGCACTGTGCGGGGTGACCACAAGGCGCGGGATATCGCCTGCCAGCAGGGGGTTGCCATTGACCGGAGGCTCCACGCTGAGCACGTCGGTGGCGGCGCCACCCAGGTGCCCGCTGCGCAGTGCGTCGGCCAGCGCCTGCTCGTCGATCAGCCCGCCACGGGCGGTGTTGACCACGAACGCGCCGGGCTTGAGCAGGGCCAGCTCGGCGGCGCCGATCATGTTGCGGGTGCTGTCGTTGAGCGGGCAGTGCAGGGTCAGCGCATCCACCTGCGGCAGCAGCTCGGCCAGGCTCAGGCGATCATCGCGGGCCGGGCGGCCGGGCAACTGGCCGGACAGCACGCGCATGCCGAAGGCTTCGGCCAGGCGCGCCACCGCACCGCCAAGTTCGCCGTGGCCGAGCAGGCCGAGGGTCTTGCCCTCCAGTTCGACGATGGTAAAGTCGAGCAGGCAGAACTGCCTGGCCTGGGCCCATTTGCCGTCGGCCACCGCCTGCTGGTAATCGGGCAGGCGAGTGGCCAGCGCCAGCAACAGGGCCAGGGTGTGCTGCGCCACCGAGGGCGTGCCGTAGCCCTGGCAGTTGCTGACCACGATGCCTTGGGCGCGCGCGGCCTGTAGGTCGACGTTGTTGGTGCCGGTGGCCGACACCAGGATCAGCCTGAGGTCGGGGCAGGCGGCGAGGGCGGCGGCGTCCAGGTGCACCTTGTTGGTGATCGCCACGCTCGCGCCCTGCAGACGCTCGGCCACCTCGTGGGGGGCAGTGGCCGGGTGCAACTGCAGTTCATCGAAGCAGCCGCGCAGGCGGCTCAGGTCGAGGTCGCCCAGGTCCAGGGAGCTGTGGTCGAGGAATACAGCGCGGCGCAAGGTCATGGGGCAGGCTCCTGGGGTGTGGTTTGAGCAGGTAGTGGGGCATTAGAGCCTGCATCGCCGTGGGCGTAAAGCCAGGCATCCGGCTGCACGAGAGGTGACTGTGCCGATTCACTTGTAACTGTATCTTTCAGAACTGCCAGGCAGTGGGTAAGGTACGCCACCCGATCGTTTGCCAGGAGCGTCACCCCATGTACTGGGCAGAATTTCTCACCGTTGCGCTGATCCACCTGCTGGCCGTGGCCAGCCCCGGCCCGGACTTTGCGGTGGTGGTGCGCGAAAGTGTTACCCACGGTCGGCGCGCCGGTACCTGGACCGCCTTCGGCGTGGGCACGGCGATCTTCCTGCATGTGGGCTATTCGCTGCTGGGCATCGGCCTGATCGTGTCGCAGTCGATCATGCTGTTCAACGTGCTCAAGTGGCTGGCTGCGGCCTACCTGGTGTACATCGGCATCAAGGCCCTGCGTGCCCGCCCGGCGCCTGCCGGCAGCGAGAGCGTGCAGGTCTCGACCGTGGCGCGCACCCCGCGTGCCGCCTTTGTGGCAGGGTTCATGACCAACGGCCTGAACCCCAAGGCCACGCTGTTCTTCCTGTCGCTGTTCACGGTGGTGATCAACCCGCACACGCCGCTGCTGATACAGGCCGGCTACGGGGCCTACCTGGCGCTGGCCACCGGCCTGTGGTTCTGCCTGGTGGCCCTGCTGTTCAGCCACGCCCGCGTGCGCTCCGGCTTTGCGCGCATGGGCCACTGGTTCGATCGCGGCATGGGCGCGGTGCTGGTGGCGCTGGGTATCAAGATCGCCTTCACCGAGATGCACTGAGGCGGTTGATGGCCATTGGCCTGTCATCCCTGCGGGCGCGCAAATCATTCCTTTGGCTGATTTGAGCGCCCCCGTCCCGTTCTAGAGTAAGCGCCGTATTGCCATGCCTGCGTACTCGAAAAAGGGACTCCCATGCTGCAAACCAGGATTATCGCCCCCGCTGCGGGCGCTTACGAATACCCGCTGCTGATCAAGCGCCTGCTGATGTCGGGCAGCCGCTACGAGAAAACCCGCGAGATCGTGTACCGCGATCAGCTGCGCTACAACTACCTGACCCTGAGCGAGCGCATCGCGCGCCTGGCCAACGTGCTCACTGCAGCCGGGGTCAAGGCCGGCGACACCGTGGCGGTGATGGACTGGGACAGCCATCGCTACCTGGAGTGCATGTTCGCCATCCCGATGATCGGCGCGGTGGCCCACACCATCAACGTGCGCCTGTCGCCCGAGCAGATCCTCTACACCATGAACCACGCCGAAGACCGCTTCGTACTGGTCAACAGCGATTTCATCGGGCTGTATCAGTCCATCGCGCCGCAACTGACCACGGTCGAGAAGACCCTGCTGCTCACCGACGGCCCCGACAAGCATGCCGAACTGCCGAACCTGGTGGGCGAGTACGAGCACCTGCTGGCGGGCGCGGCCACCACCTACGACTTCCCCGACTTCGACGAGAACTCGGTGGCCACCACCTTCTACACCACCGGTACCACCGGCAACCCCAAGGGCGTGTATTTCACCCATCGCCAGCTGGTGCTGCACACCCTGGGCGTGGCTATCGTGACCGGCAGCATCGACAGCATCCGCCTGCTGGGCACCGATGATGTGTACATGCCCATCACCCCGATGTTCCACGTGCACGCCTGGGGCATCCCCTACGTGGCCACCATGCTCGGGCTCAAGCAGGTCTACCCGGGGCGCTACGAGCCGGAGATGCTGTGTCAGCTGTGGCGGGACGAAAAGGTCACCTTCTCGCACTGCGTACCGACCATCCTGCAGATGCTGCTCAACGCCAAGGGCGCGCAGGGCCAGGATTTCGGCGGCTGGAAGATCATCATCGGCGGCAGCTCGCTCAACCGCGCCCTGTATGAGTCGGCCAAGGCCCAGGGCATCCAGCTCACGGCGGCCTATGGCATGTCGGAAACCTGCCCGCTGGTGGCCTGTGCCCACCTCAACGAAGAGCTGCTGGCTGGCAGCGACGACGAATGCATCAGCTATCGCATCAAGGCCGGCGTGCCGGTGCCGCTGGTGGAGGCCGCGGTGATGGATGCCGAAGGCGGCTTCCTGCCGGCTGACGGCGAGTCCCAGGGCGAACTGGTGCTGCGCGCGCCGTGGCTGAGCATGGGGTATTTCCGCGAACCGGAGAAAGGCGCCGAGCTGTGGCAGGGCGGCTGGCTGCACACCGGGGATGTGGCGACCATCGACAGCATGGGCGTGGTCGATATCCGCGATCGCATCAAGGACGTGATCAAGACCGGCGGGGAGTGGGTGTCGTCGCTGGCCCTCGAAGACCTCGTCAGCCGCCACCCCTCGGTGCGCGAAGTGGCGGTGGTGGGTGTACCCGATCCGCAGTGGGGCGAGCGTCCGTTTGCCCTGCTGGTGGTGCGTGAGGGCACCAGCATCGACGCCCGCGAGCTCAAGGAGCACCTCAAGCCCTACGTGGAGCTGGGCATGATCAACAAGTGGGCAATCCCCAGCCAGATCGCCCTTGTTACCGAAATTCCCAAGACCAGCGTGGGCAAGCTGGACAAGAAGCGCATCCGCGTCGACATCAGCCACTGGCAGGCTAGCAACAGCGCATTTCTGTCCACCCTCTGAAGGCTGGCCGGTCGCGCCCTGGCGGGTGCGACCCTCGCGCCAGACACCTGCGCGCCTTGTCAAAGCGAAAAAATAGGCCATCCTTGCCGCTGCCCGCGCAGTTGGCGAGCGAATCAGCTCTTTGGGTGTAGTACCAACGTGCAAATCACACTTTAGAGGGATCAAGCACAGGTACCTGCTGGCTATAGTCGGGTCAGGGGATTTTTAGGGACGGGGGCCCGCGCAAATGACTGCGCACTGCCACGTTGGTCGACCAGCAGGCGTATTCACGTCGGTCGTTCGATGCGTTTCTCAAAGGACTCACTGCCATAAAAATAAAGTACATGGAGTAGCGTCGATGACATCAGTAAATCTGTTCTGGCGCCGGGCGAAATTGCCATTGGCCGTCAGCCTCGCTTCTACGCTCGCCGGCCCTGCATTCGGCGTCAGTTTCAACATCGGTGAAATCGAAGGTCAGTTCGACTCGTCGCTGTCCGTGGGGGCCAGCTGGTCGACGGCCAAGCCGAACCAGAACCTGATCGGCGTCAACAACGGCGGCAAGGGGCTGTCGCAGACCTCCGACGACGGCCACCTGAACTTCAAGCGCGGCGAGACCTTCTCGAAGATCTTCAAGGGCATCCACGACCTGGAGCTCAAGTACGGCGACACCGGCGTGTTCGTGCGTGGCAAGTACTGGTACGACTTCGAACTCAAGGACGAACACCGTCAGTTCAAGGATATCAGCGACTCCAACCGCAAAGAGGGCGCCAAGTCGTCCGGTGCCGAGCTGCTCGACGCCTTCGTCTACCACAACTACTCGATTGGCGAACTGCCGGGTTCGGTGCGTTTCGGCAAGCAGGTGGTGAGCTGGGGTGAAAGTACCTTCATCGGTGGTGGCATCAACTCGATCAACCCGATCGACGTTTCCGCGTTCCGCCGCCCGGGTGCCGAGATCAAGGAAGGCCTGATCCCGGTCAACATGTTCTACATCTCCCAGAGCCTGACCGACAACCTGTCGGCCGAAGCCTTCTACCAGCTGGAATGGGACCAGACCGTCGTCGACAACTGCGGCACCTTCTTCTCCCAGCCGGACATCATCGCCGACGGTTGCACCGACAACCTGCGCGTATTGTCCAGCAGCCGCACCATGACCCCGGCACAGATCGCCGGCCTGGCCAACTTCGGCGTGGACGTGAACGAGGAAGGCATCAAGGTGGCGCGCGGCCCCGACCGCGATGCCCGTGACAGCGGCCAGTTCGGTGTTGCCCTGCGCTACATGTTCGAACCGCTCAATACCGAGTTCGGCGCCTACGCCATGAACTACCACAGCCGTGCGCCGATCTTCAGCGCCACGGGGGCTTCTGCACAGGCCTACGCCATTGCCGGCATGGTCGACCCGCGCACCGGCGCCGCCATCGTGGCGGGCAACTCCAAGTACTTCGTCGAGTATCCCGAAGACATCCGCCTGTACGGCCTGAGCTTCTCCACCACCCTGCCTACCGGCACCGCGTGGAGCGGTGAAATCAGCTACCGGCCGAACGCACCGGTGCAGCTGAACACCACCGACATCCTGTACGCCGGGGTCACCCAGCTGGGCGGCACGTTCGGCAATGCCTCGCTGCTCAAGGGCCAGGCCGATACCGACCTGCACGGCTACAAGCGCAAGGAAATCACCCAGTTCCAGACCACCCTGACGCACTTCTTCGACCAGGTGATGGGCGCCAGCCGCATGACCGTGGTAGGTGAAGTGGGCGTGACCCACGTGGGCGGCCTGGAAAGCGCCGACAAGCTGCGCTACGGCCGCGATCCGGTGTATGGCCCTGGCCCGCTGCCGGATACCTTCGGCCTCAACACCTGCTCGGACATCCTCAACGCCGGCACCATCGGTGGCGCCGCGCCTGGCGGTGGTTCCTCCGCCAACCGCAGCCGCAAGTGTGAAAAGGACGGCTACACCACCAGCACCTCGTGGGGCTACCGTGGCCGCGTGATCTGGGACTACAACGATGTGTTCGCCGGGGTCAACCTCAAGCCGAGCGTGGCCTGGTCGCATGACGTGTCCGGCTACTCGCCCGGCCCGGGCGGCAACTTCGAGGAAGGGCGCAAGGCGGTCAGCCTGGGCCTGGACGCCGAATACCAGAACACCTACACCGCGAGCCTGTCGTACACCAACTTCTTCGATGGCAAGTACACCACCGTGGATGACCGCGACTTCATCGCCCTCAGCTTCGGCGTGAACTTCTAAGCACTGATCCGGGAAGACCAAGATCATGAAAGCAACCAAGAGTCTGTTGAAAATCGGTGTGCTGAGCCTGTCGCTGCTCGCCACCGGCGTGATGGCGGCGGTGTCCGCCGACGAAGCCGCCAAGCTGGGCACCAGCCTGACCCCGATGGGCGCCGAGAAGGCCGGCAATGCCGACGGTTCGATCACCGCCTGGCAGCCCCTGAGCACCACGGCCGGTTCGGTCGATGCCAAGGGCTTCCTGTCCGACCCGTACGGCAACGACAAGCCCAAGTTCACCATCACCGCGCAGAACGTCGACCAGTACAAGGACAAGCTGTCCCCTGGCCAGTTGGCCATGTTCAAGCGCTATCCGGACACCTTCAAGCTGCCGGTGTACCCGACCCAGCGTGGCTCCACGGTGCCGGACTCGGTGTTCGCCGCCATCAAGAAGAACGCCACCACCACCAACCTGGTAGCTGGCGGCAACGGGCTGGAGAACTTCCAGATCGCGATTCCGTTCCCGATCCCGAAAAGCGGTGTGGAGGTGATCTGGAACCACATCACCCGCTACCGTGGCGGTGGCGTCACGCGTGTGGTGAACCAGGCCACGCCGCAGCAGAACGGCAGCTACAGCATGGTGAAGCTCGAGGAACAGTTCATGTTCCGCGATCGCCTGAAGGATTTCGATCCGGCCAACCCTGGCAACGTGCTGTTCTACTTCAAGCAGAAAGTGACCGCCCCGCCGCGCCTGGCCGGTACCGTGCTGCTGGTTCACGAGACCCTCGACCAGGTCAAGGAGCCGCGCAAGGCCTGGATGTACAACGCTGGCCAGCGCCGCGTGCGCCAGGCCCCGCAAGTGTCGTATGATGGCCCGGGTACCGCCGCTGACGGCCTGCGTACCTCCGACAACCTGGACATGTTCAACGGTGCGCCGGACCGCTACGACTGGAAGCTGGAAGGCAAGAAGGAGATGTACATTGCCTCCAACAGCTACAAGCTCGATTCGACGAGCCTCAAGTATGCCGACATCATCAAGCCGGGGCATATCAACCAGGACCTGACCCGTTACGAGCTGCGTCGCGTGTGGCATGTGGTGGGCACCCTGAAGCCGGGCCAGCGGCACATTTATGCCAAGCGTGACTTCTACATCGACGAAGACACCTGGCAAGCGGCCGTGATCGACCAGTACGACGGCCGCGGCCAGCTGTGGCGGGTATCCGAGGCACATGCCCAGGACTACTACAACAAGCAGGTGCCGTGGTACACCCTGGAAGCCATCTACGACCTGCAGTCGGGCCGTTACCTGGCGCTGGGCATGAAGAACGAAGAGCAGAAGGCCTACAACTTCGACTTCACTGCCAGCAAGGCCGACTTCCAGCCGGCAGCGCTGCGCCAGGATGGTGTGCGCTGAGTTAGAACCTCCTCCGTGTGATCCCCAGAACGCCCCGGCTTGCCCGGGGCGTTTCTGTGTGTGGCCCGACAACAGGCCGGGAGGGGCAATGCGGGATGAATTGCGCGCAATGCCGCGCTTCGTGAGTTTTTGTCGCTTTTTGTTGTAGTCTTTTTTCCGACCTCTGCGCCAATCATCTTCAAATGTGCCGTTTAAAGCGCTAGTCTCGGCGGGTCTGTTCTGCCGAAGACTTCCAACTAAAACGAGCCGGCCATGACTGATCTGTCGCGTATGCAAGGGTTCGCCAGCCAGGCCATCAGCGCTGTGGAGGGCCGCTTCTACCGTCCACCACTGCCCGAGGGGCACGTGCCGCGCCCGCGGCTATGCCAGCGCCTGCACGCCGGCCTTAGCGGTCGACTGCTGCTGGTTTCGGCGCCCGCCGGTTTCGGCAAGAGCTCGCTGGCCGTGGAGTTCTGCCAGAGCCTGCCCGCCTCGTGGGGCAGCCTGTGGCTGGGGCTGAGCCAGCGCGACAGCGACCCCGGGCGCTTTCTGGAACGCCTGCTCGAAGGGCTGCAGCAGTTCTGCCCGGACCTGGGCAACCAGGCCCTGGGCCTGCTCAAGATGCGCCAGCGGCACCAGCCTTTTGCCTTCGAGGAGTGGCTCGACAGCCTGCTCGACGAACTGGCCCTGCACCTGCACCCGCAGAACCCGCTGCTGCTGGTGCTCGACGACTACCATCTGGCCCAGGGCCCGGTGCTCGACCGCTGCCTGCAGTTCTTCCTCAATCACTTGCCGCCTGGCCTGGTGCTGCTGGTCACCAGCCGCCAGCGTCCCGACTGGCACCTGGCGCGCCTGCGCCTGTCGCAGCAGTTGCTCGAACTCACCGAACAGGACCTGCGCCTGAGCCCCGAGGAATCCCTGGCCGTGCTCGACCAGCACCCCACCACGCTGCGTGGCCAGGCCCTGGACAACCTGATTCAACGCAGCGATGGCTGGGTCGCCGGCCTGCGCTTCTGGCTGCTGGCCGCCTCCGAGGCGGGGGTCGACACCGCCTTGCCCCACGCCCTGCATGGCGGCGAGGGGCTGATCCGCGACTACCTGCTCGAAGAAGTCATCGACTGCCTGCCGCCCGAGGTGCAGGCGTTTCTCTACGACACCGCCTGCCAGGAGCGTTTTTGCGCCGACCTGTGCGATGCCCTGCGCGAAAGCCACGACAGCGCGCAGATACTGCGTTACCTGAAGGCACACCAGGTGTTTCTGGTACCGCTGGACGAGCAGGGTCAATGGCTGCGTTATCACCACCTGTTCTCCGACCTGCTGCGCACCCGCCAGGCCAGCCAGCCGCTGGCCAGCCTGCACCTGCGCGCGTGCCGCTGGTTCCACGCCCAGGGCCTGCTCGACGAGGCGGTGGAGCAGGCCCTGCGCGCCGGTCACCTGGACGTGGCGGCCAACCTGGTGCAGAACCTGTCCGAAGAGCAACTGCTGGCCGAACAGAACGTCGGCATGCTGCTGCGCTGGAAGATGGACCTGCCCGACAGCCTGCTGATCAGCACCCCGCGCCTGATCGTGCTGTACAGCTGGGCGCTGGGGCTGGCCTGCCAGCTGGATGCGGCCGAGGAACTGGTCAGCCACCTCAGCCGGTTCCTGCCGGCGCCTTCGGCCACGGCGCAGAAGTCCATGCTGGCGCAATGGCTGGCCCTGAGCGGAATCATCGCCCGCGGTCGCGGCGACCGTCTGAAAACCCGCTCGTACTGCCAGCAGGCGCTGCGCAGCCTGCCCACCAAGCGCTACGGCCAGCGCCTGATGTGCCTGTCCACGTTGTCCAACCTGGCCATCGCCGAGGGCGATTTCTGGCACGCCCGTGGCTGGAACCGCGAGGCGCTGGAGCTGGCACGGCGGGTCGGCAACCCGTTGTTCGAGGCCCTGGCCCACTACGATCGCGCGCGGGTGCTGCATGCCCGTGGCGAGGTCCTGCGTTCGATGGAGGAGGTGCGCCACGGCCTGCAACGCCTGCAAGGGCTGTCGGCCCAGCGCCTGTACGCGGCGCGTGCGCGCCTGGCGCTGTACGAAGGCTACCTGCTGGTCGCCGGGCTGCAGCCCCAGGAAGGGCGTGCGCGCTTGCGCGCCGGGCTGGTGGAAGCGCGTGCCTGTCGCGACATCAGCGTGCTGATCGGGCATTGTGTGCTGGCCACCCTGGACGGACGCGAGGGGCGTTTTACCGAGGCCTTCTGCGAGCTGGCCGAGGCCGAGCGCCTGATGCATATCTGGGACGTGCCGCCGGTGTTCTATCTGGCCATGATCACCCTGGTCAAATGCGAGCTGTGGCTGGCCCAGGGGCGCATGGACCTGGCCGAATCCTGGCTGCTGCGCCTGGGCCAGACCTACGGTGGCGAACGTGCCGCCGTCGCACCGGAGTTCCATCCGCTGCTGCCTTTGCACATCGAACTGCAGCAGGCCCTGCTGGAACAGGCCCAGGGGCGTACCGCACAGGCCGCACAACGCCTGCAGGCGCTGACCGAGCACGGGCGCAGCAATGGCGGCCAGCTGCTCGGCACCACCGCGGTGTGTCAGCATATCGGCCTGTTGCTGGCGAGCGGTGCTGCAGAGGCGGCCGTGGTGTTGCTGCCCCAGGCCCTGGAGGCCGCGCAGGGGGGCGTGCTGCAACCCTTCCAGCGGCTGCTGGAAGATCACCCCGAGTGGATGCGCGAGCAGTTGCTGGCCCAGCCGGCGGGGCCGGTGCAGGCGCGCCTGCTGTCGCTGTTGCCGGTGGTTGATACCCCGCCGGCCCCCGGGGCGGGCACCGAGGCTCTGAGTGCGCGAGAGATGTCGGTGCTCAAGCTGATCGCGCTGGGGTGCTCCAACCAGCAGATCAGCGAGCAACTGTTCATTTCGTTGCACACCGTCAAGACCCACGCCAGCCACATCAACAGCAAGCTCGGCGTCGAGCGCCGCACCCAGGCGGTCGCCCGGGCCAAGGCGCTGGGCCTGTTGTAGCACGGCAGTCGGCCAAGTATGATGGCATCGCGCCATCACGCTTGGCGCGTTGGCTTCATGCCGCATGCTTGCGGCGCCTCAAGCAAAGTGCACGTGCTGCCGATAGCCTTTCCGAGGCCTGCAGCCGTTGACGTTGCTTGCCAAGCAGCATGCGCTGGCGATGATCGTCGCGCTGCTTGCGTCCTGAAGCCGAGCCTGTCCCTGTAGGCGCCTTGGCGCCGCTCTTCTTTCTTCCAAGTCAGGTTTTGTGGATGTTGGTGTATAGCCAAAAAAGTTTTCTGATCGTCGATGACTTCACCGACTTCCGCACGTCCGTGCGTTCGATGTTGCGGGAAATGGGTATCCGCGACGTCGATACCGCCGAGAGCGGCGAGACGGCGATTCGCATGTGCGGGCAGAAGCGCTATGACTTCATCCTGCACGACTTCCACCTGGGCGACGGCAAGAAGAACGGCCAGCAGGTGCTGGAAGACCTGATGATCGACAAGCTGATCAGCCACGAGGCGATCTTTGTCATGGTGACGGCCGAGAGCAGCCAGGCGGTGGTGCTCAGTGCCCTGGAGCACGAGCCGGACGCCTACCTGACCAAGCCCTTCAACCGCCTGGGGCTGACCCAGCGCCTGGACAAGCTGGTACAGCGCAAGACCCTGCTCAAGCCTATCTTGCAGGCGTTGGACCGTGGCCGACCGGCCGAAGTGCTGCTGGCCTGCGACAACCTGTGCAAGCAGGACCCGCGCTTCGCGCCGCTGTGCCTGCGCTACCGTGCCGACGCCCTGGGCGCCCTCAACCGGCATGAAGAGCTGGAGCGCTTTCTCAAGGCGATCCTGGCCAACCGCCCTACGCCATGGGCATACGCGGCGTTGGGCAAGCTGCTGTTCAAGCGCGGCCAGGCCGTCCAGGCCAAGGAAATCTACGAACAGGCGATCAAGGCGTTTTCGATGATGCCCGGCCTGTACGACGGCTTGGCCGACGTGCTGGCTGCCGCAGGTGAAACCCGCCGTGCCCAGTCGGTGCTCGAAGAGGCCGTACGCCTGTCGCCGCTGGCGGTCCGCCGGCAGATGCAACTGGGCAAGCTGGCCCTGGGCAACGCCGACTTCGACACCTCGTCGCGGGCCTATCGCCAGGCCGTGAGCCAGGGCCAGAATTCGCGTTTCAAAGACCCTGAAAGCAACCTGGGCCTGGCCCAGGCGCTGATCCAGAAGAACGTGGGCAACGGCCTGGATGCACGCACACGGGTGGAGCTGAACCAGGTGCTGGGCGATGTGGCCAAGGAGTACACCGACGACCAGGGCCTGCAGGTACGTGCGCGCTTGATCAAGGCCACCGGCCTGGCGCAGGCGGGCGATGCCGAGACGGCCGCCAAGCTCACCGAGGCGGCGGTTGCGCGGCTGGAGAACATGGACCAGTTCTTCTCGGCCGAAACCGCCCTGGCAGTGGCTGCGCAGTTGCAGCAACTGGGTCAGGAGGCGGCGGGCACGGCCATCCTCAAGAACTGCGTGGAAGTCTACGGTGACGACGCGAGCGTGATGCAGAGCATCGCCAAGCTGACTGACGACCCGACGATTCTGGGCGCCGGCAACGAAGCCGTCGACCTCAACCGCCAGGGCGTGCGCAGCTATCAGGCCGGCAAGGTCGGCGAGGCGCTGGAGCAGTTCCGTCGCGCGCTGGCGTTGCAGCCCAAGAACATCAGCATTGCGCTGAACACTGCCCAGGCGCTGCTGCGCATGGCCGGGGAAAACCCCTCGAGCGCCGCGCTCGAGGAATGCCGCGCGTGCCTGGCCAAGGTGGCGGGCATTCCCAATACCGATCCGCGCTACGAGCGCTATCGAAAACTGCGTATCCGGGCGGTGGGCTCATGAGCAACGATTCCCAGGGGCTGGATTTTTCCACGGTGATCGCCTCCACCGTACACGACATGAAGAACTCCCTGGCGATGCTGATGCAGGCGCACAGCCAGTGGCTGTCGCGCCTGCCGGCCGCCCAGGCGCAAGGCCCGGAGCAGGCGGTGGTGGAGCACGAGTTCGCGCACCTCAACGGCATGCTCGTGCAGCTGCTGGGGCTGTACAAACTCGGGGTCAATCAGTTGCCCATGTGCCCCGACTACCATGACCTGGACGACTTCATCGGCGGCCTGCTGGCGTCCAATCAGCCGATCATCGACAGCCGCGAGATCATTGCGCGCTACGAGATCGATGCCTTCAACCCGCTGGGCTTCTTCGACCGCGAGCTGGTCGGTTCGGTGATCTCCAACGTGATCAACAACGCCATCCGCTATGCCGGGCACGCCTTGCTGGTCACGGTGGCGGAGCAGGGCGAGCAACTGGTGCTGAGCATCAATGACGACGGCCCGGGTTATCCACAGGGCATGATCGACCGTCAGGCCGACTACGTGCAGGGCATCAACCTGCACACCGGCAGCACCGGGTTGGGCCTGTACTTCGCTGAACGCATTGCTGCGCTGCACGAGCGCAACGGTGTGCGCGGGCGCATCGAGATCGCCAATGGCGGTGCCCTGGGCGGCGGCCTGTTCCAGCTGTACCTGCCCTGAGCCAGCCGCCGGTCGGCCAGGGCGTTGCACCAAAGTCTACAAATTAAACGGTTAGTACATAAAATCCCGTAACATAGGCCACCTGCATTTCTTGTGTCCCGGTTCGCGTCTTCGTCGCTGACCGGGTGGTGATCTATTGTCTTTCGGGAGGGCCGTTTGAGCCTCTTTTCGCGTTTTCCGTTCAGCCCCCTCGCGTTTGCCGTGGGCCTTTCTTCCAGCCTGCTGGCGTGTGCGGTGCAGGCCGATGCATTCGACAACCTTGTCGACAGCCCGACCCTGAGCGGCGACTGGGGCGGCAGCCGCTCACGCCTGGAGGCGAGCGGCGTCAAGCTCACCGGCGAATATGTGTCGGAAACCATGGGCCTGGTCAGCGGTGGCCTCAAGCACGGTGCGCGCTATGCGCAGCAGGTCCGCCTGGGCGCCACCTTCGACCTCGAGACATTGCTGGGCGAGGCGGATGCAGGCACGGTCCAGCTGACGATCAATGACCGGCGCGGCAACAGCGCCTCGCAAGACCTGGTGGGCAACCGGCTGCCGGTGCAGGAGATCTACGGCGGGCTGTACACGCGCCTGAGCGAACTGAGCTATGCGCGCAGCCTGTTCACCGACGACCTGAACGTCAAGCTCGGCTGGATGGCCATGGGCAATGACTTCGGCGGCATGGGCATCCTCACCAACTTCGTCAACGCAGGTTTCTGCGCGCACCCGCTGAGCATGTCCGGTGGCAGTGGCTGGGGCAACTACCCCACGGCGCACTGGGGCATGGAGCTGAAATACCGCATCAGCCCCGAGTGGACGGTGCAGACCGCCTGGTTCAACGTGAACCCCGAGACCAACAGCGCCTCGTCCAAGGCCTTCGACCTGACCTCCAGCGGCACCACCGGGGCCATCCTGCCGGTGGAGCTGATCTACAACAACCTGGCTACCTATGATGGGCAGTACAAGCTCGGCTGGTATTACGACACCTCCGACACTGCGCGCATCGGCCAGCCCGACAGCAAGGCGGCGGGGCGTCACGGTGCCTATGTCCTGGTCGATCAGATGGTATGGCGTTCGGATTCGACCCGGGGGCGCAGCGTACGCCTGTTCGCGCAGGCCACCGACACCGACACGGCCACTTCGCCGTTCTCGCACTGGTACGCGGCCGGTGCGGTGCTGAGCCGACCGTTCGCTTCGCGCGAGCATGACAACGTGGGGTTGGCATACGGCCGTGCGGTGTTCAACTCGCGCAGCCGCGATGTCCAGATCGCCAACCTGGAGCGCGGTGGCGACCTGGCCCAGGCGCAGAGTGTCAGCAACCTGGACATGGGCGAGCAGTTGGTGGAACTGAGCTACACCGCCCAGGTAACCCGCTGGCTGACGGTGCGCCCGAGCGTGCAGTACGTGATGGAGCCGGGTGCATTTTCCGGCAAGGACACCCAGGACGCGTTGCTGGCCGGCGTACAGGTGAAGGTGCAGTTCTGATGGAGTGAGCGCGATGCGCTTGTTCGCCGGGAGGCTGACCCCTGCACAGGACTGTAGGAGCCAGCCTTGCTGGCGAAGAGGGGTGCATGACATCATCCCGCGCCCAGATCGCCCAGGATGGCCTGCCTTCATGCTTCGCACTTCACTGCTTGCCCTAGCTCTGTTCTCCTTCCCGGTTTTCACCTACGCAGCCCCTTCGGCCTCGGACAAGAGTTGCAGCGGTGACGATTATGTCTGCCCCGACTGGATGCCGACCCAGGGCCAGGTGCAAGACGCCATGGCTGACTTCACCCGCAAGCTTCACGCCAGTGGCCGGATGACGTCGCCGATCAAGGTGCTGGGCCGCATAGAAGTCTCCACCGTCTCTTGCGCATCGATGGGCCCGGACCGCGATTCGAACTTCATCTGCGGTGCCGAAGTACGCCTGCTCGGCGACGGCGGGCAGACCCACCACGTGCAATCGTCCTACACCATGCGGCTTTCCGAGTCGAACCGGTTCAGCGTCTACTCGCAGGGCGAATGGGTTGAGTTGTGACGCGAATCGTGGCTGACTGCGCGCTCTTTTTCATCGAGCCCCTGCCGTAGCCATGAGTGAACTCACCGTCGAACTGATCCCGACCGGCCCTGAACACATCGAGTTGATCCGCAACCTCTACCAGTTCTATGCCTACGAGTCTTCGGACTGGGAGCAGGAAGACGTCGAGGTGGACGGCCGTTTCTACATCCACGACGAACACCTGGCCCGCTACTGGCAGGAGCCGCAGTGGAGCGCCAACCTGATCCTGGTCGATGGCTACATCGCCGGCTTCCTGCTGGTCGAGCGCAGCGAACTGGCCGGGCTGGACGCACAGGAGCTGGCCGACCTGTTCATTCTCAAGCGCTACCGGCGCAAGGGCATCGGCCAGGCATTGGCTACCCAGGTGCTGATGAGTGGGGAAGGTGACTGGCTGGTGCGCTTCTATGACCAGGATGAAACCTCACAGGCGTTCTGGCGCAGCGTGCTCGACAACCTGCCACGGCCGGTGCAGGCCATCGAACTGGATGATGAGGGCGAGTTGCTGAGCTTTTTGATTACGCGGGCGGTCATGCACTGAAGCCGCTGATAGCCTGGTCCGACACGGTGGTGCCTGTTGCCTTCGACCAGCAAGGGCGCGCATTGCTAAAACCAGGGCTCCTGCAATGAACTACAGTTTGCTCCGAGGGAATTTTTATCGCAGCTCGCGTTCCAAGCCTGGCAGGGAACCGCCGTCGGTCCGCTGCATACACGAATTCTGTAGGAGCTTGTCCATGTTCACCATGCGTCGTCTGATTATCGTCGCTACTGCTGCTGCCCTGATGACTGGCTGCGCCAGTCAGAACCCCTATGACAACCAGGGCCAGGCGCAAGGCTCCACCGGGATGAGCAAGACCGCCAAGTACGGCGGCCTGGGCGCATTGGCCGGTGCCGTTGCCGGTGCCGCCATCGACCACAACAACCGTGGCAAGGGTGCGTTGATCGGCGCCGCCGCGGTGGGCGCCGCCGCCGCCGGCTACGGCTACTACGCCGACCGCCAGGAAGCGGCACTGCGCGAGAGCATGGCCAACACCGGTGTCGAAGTGCAGCGTCAAGGCGACCAGATCAAGCTGATCATGCCGGGCAACATCACCTTCGCCACCGACTCGGCGAGCATTGCACCAAGCTTCTACGCGCCGCTGAACAACCTGGCCAACTCGTTCAAGCAGTTCAACCAGAACACCATCGAAGTGGTCGGTTTCACCGACAGCACCGGCAGTCGCCAGCACAACATGGACCTGTCGCAGCGTCGTGCACAGGCCGTGAGCACCTACCTGACCTCCCAGGGCGTCGACCCTTCGCGCGTGAGTGCGCGTGGCCTGGGCCCGGACCAGCCGATCGCGAGCAACGCCGATGCCAACGGGCGTGCGCAGAACCGTCGGGTGGAGGTGAACCTCAAGCCGATTCCTGGGCAGCAGTACCAGTAATTCTTTTCGCCAGCAATGCTGGCTCCTACAGGGGGCTCAAGCCGTTGTAGGAGCCGGCCTTGCCGGCGAAGGGCTCACTGCTGGCGCATCCGCTCCAGCCGTTCATCCTTCTCTTCCCACAACCGGTTGATCCACTGCTGGAACGCCAGCCTGTAGGCTTCATCCTGGTCGTAGCTGCGTCCCAGGAATTCCTTGGGAATCGCCAGCGCCTCGAACGTCACCTCCACCCGCGCCACTCGCCCGCACAGCAGGTCCCAGAAGCCCGGTGTGCCCTGCGGGTAATGGATCGTCACGTTGATGATCGACTCCAGTTGCTCGCCCATCGCATCCAGCACGAAGGCAATGCCGCCCGCCTTGGGTTTGAGCAGGTGCCGGAACGGCGAACCCTGTTCGGCATGCTTGGCGGGGGTGAAACGCGTGCCTTCGGCAAAGTTGAAGATCGCCGTGGGCTTGCCACGGAACCTGGCGCAGGTACGGCGCGTGGTCTGCAGGTCCTTGCCCTGTTTTTCTGGGTGCTTGGCCAGGTAGGCCTTGCTGTAGCGCTTCATGAACGGAAAGCCCAGCGCCCACCAGGCCAGGCCGATCACCGGCACCCAGATCAGCACCTGCTTGAGGAAGAACTTGAGCGGTCGGATGCGTCGGTTGAGCACGTATTGCAGCACCATGATGTCCACCCAGCTCTGGTGGTTGCTGGTCACCAGGTAGCTGTGCTGGTAGTCCAGCCCGGCCAGCCCCTCGATGTCCCAGCGGGTGCGCCCGACCAGGTTCATCCAGCCCTTGTTGTTGCTGATCCAGGCTTCGTGGATGTGCCGCATCAGTTCGTCGGTGACGCGCTGCGCGGCGGCAAAGGGCAGGCACAGCTTGAACAGGCTGACGATGAACAGCGGTGTGCAGCACAGGATGGTGTTGGCGGCCAGCAGCAGCGAGCCGATGACTCCGCGCACGGGCGCGGGCAGAAAAGCGAGCATGGTCAGTTATCCAGCGAGCGGTTGGCCTGAATCGCGGTCAGGGCAATGGTGTAGACGATGTCGTCGACCTGGGCGCCACGCGGCAGGTCGTTGACCGGCTTGCGCAGGCCCTGCAGCATCGGCCCCAGGCTCACGCAATCGGCGCTGCGCTGCACGGCCTTGTGGGTGGTGTTGCCGGTGTTCAGGTCGGGGAACACGAACACCGTTGCGCGTCCGGCCACCTTGCTGTTGGGCGCCAGCTGGCGGGCGATGTCCTGGTTGGCGGCGGCGTCGTACTGCAACGGCCCATCGATCTGCAGGCCACGCTGGGTTTCCTGGGCCAGCAGGGTGGCCTCGCGCACCTTCTCGACCTCTTCGCCGCTGGCCGAATCGCCACTGGAATAGCTGATCATCGCCACCCGCGGGGTAATGCCGAAGGCTTCGGCCGAATCGGCGCTTTGCAGGGCAATTTCGGCCAGCTCGCCGGCAGTGGGGTGCGGGTTCATCACGCAGTCGCCATACACCAGCACCTGCTCGGGGAACAGCATGAAGAACACCGACGACACCAGGCTGCAGCCGGGGGCGGTCTTGATCAGTTGCAGGGCCGGGCGGATGGTGTTGGCGGTGGAGTGCACCAGGCCCGAGACCAGGCCGTCGACCTCGTCCAGGGCCAGCATCATGGTGCCGATCACCACCGGATCTTCTAGCTGCTGCTCGGCCATCGGCGCGTTAAGGCTCTTGCTCTTGCGCAGGCTGACCATAGGCTCGACGTAGCGCTCACGGATCAGGTCCGGGTCCAGAATCTCCAGCCCCTCGGGCAGGCTGATGCCCTGGGCGCGGGCCACTGCCTGTACGTCCTCGGGCCTGGCCAGCAGCACGCAGCGGGCGATGCCACGGGCCTGGCAGATGGCGGCGGCCTGCACGGTCATCGGCTCGGCGCCTTCGGGCAGCACGATGCGCTTGTTGGCCTGCTGGGCACGCTGGATCAGCTGGTAGCGGAACACCGCAGGCGACAGGCGCATCTCGCGCGGGGTGCCGCAGCGCTGGTTGAGCCAGTCGGCGTCCAGGTGGCTGGCCACGAAGTCGGTGATGATCTCCGCACGCTCGCGGTCGTCCACCGGGATTTCCTTGTTCAACTGGTTCAGCTGGTTGGCGGTGTCGTAGGAGCCGGTACTCACCGACAGCACCGGCAGGCCGGCCAGCAGGGCGCCCTGGCACAGTTCGAGGATGCGCGGGTCGGGCTTGCTGTCGCTGGTCAGCAGCAGGCCGGCCAGTGGCACACCGTTGATCGCCGCCAGGCTGACGGCCAGGATGATGTCGTCGCGATCACCCGGGGTCACCACCAGCGTGCCGGGCTTGAGCAGCGGCACGGTGTTGGCCACGGTGCGGGCGCAGATGATGATCTTGTTCATGCGCCGGGTTTCGTAGTCGCCGGCGTTGAGTACCTGGGCACCGAGCAGCTCGGCCACGTCGCGGGTGCGCGGGTCGTTGAGCCCGGCCTGGAACGGGATGCAGCCCAGCAGGCGGAACTCGCCGCTGCGCAGCAGGGGCGAATGCTTCTGCAGGCGGCTGGCGAAGGTGTCCATCGGTTCGTCGCTGCGCACCTTGTTGAGGATCACGCCCAGCACCTTGGGGTCGCGCGGGCCGCCGAACAGCTGGGCCTGCAGCTCGACACGGCCCGACAGCTCGGCCAGCACGTCGTTTTCCGGCGCCGATACAAGGATCACCTCGGCGTCCAGGCTCTTGGCCAGGTGCAGGTTGACCCGTGCGGCGTAGCTGGCATGGCGGGTCGGCACCATGCCCTCGACCACCAGCACGTCCTTGCCGATGCAGGCCTGCTGGTACAGGGTGATGATCTCTTCGAGCAGTTCGTCCAGCTGGCCATCGCCGAGCATGCGTTCCACATGCGCCAGGCTCAGCGGTTGCGGCGGCTTGAGGCCGTGGGTGCGGGCGACCAGTTCGGTGGAGCGTTCCGGGCCGGTGTCGCCGGGGTGGGGCTGGGCGATCGGCTTGAAGAAGCCGACCTTGAGTCCGGCGCGTTCCAGTGTGCGCACCAGGCCCAGGCTGATGGAGGTCAGGCCGACACCAAAGTCGGTCGGCGCGATGAAAAATGTCTGCATGCGAGCTTCTCGAAGTGAGCTGTTGCAAAAGAATCAATTGCCAAGGGTAGCGCTATCGACCCCCTGAGCGCACCAGCCGCAGGCAAATGGCTGGCCGATTCGTTGCTGGCGCAGGTCTGCGTCCAGCACCCAGCCACGCGACTGCCACGGCGGTTCGTGGCGCAGGTGCTGAGTATGCCCGCACGACAGTTCGACCACCCAGTGGCCATGCTCGTCCTGATGAAAACCCAGCACCCGGCTGGGAAAAGCGGCTTCCCGTTTGTCCGGGTTGCGTTCGCTTTCAGGCGATGCGTTGGTTACACTTGTTCGTTCTACATTCTTATGCAAAAGGTCTCGCCCCATGCCGATCGCCGCCAACAAGGCTGTCTCCATCGACTATACCCTGACCAACGACGCTGGTGAGGTCATCGATAGCTCCAACGGCGGCGCGCCGCTGGTTTACCTGCACGGTGCAGGCAACATCATTCCGGGCCTGGAAAAAGCCCTGGAAGGCAAGGATACCGGCGCCGAGCTGGACGTTGCCATCGAGCCGGAAGACGCCTACGGCGAATACCTGGCCGAACTGGTCAGCACCCTGAACCGCAGCATGTTCGAAGGTGTCGACGAGCTGGAAGTGGGCATGCAGTTCCACGCGTCCGCGCCTGATGGCCAGATGCAGATCGTGACCATCCGTGACCTGGACGGCGACGACGTGACCGTCGACGGCAACCACCCACTGGCTGGCCAGCGCCTGAACTTCAAGGTCAAGGTCGTTGCCGTGCGTGATGCCAGCGAAGAAGAAATCGCCCATGGTCACGTGCATGGCGAAGGTGGCCATCAGCACTGATTTCTGCGCTAAGCTCAGAAGGTCGCTAAGGCGCCCGGGCAAGTCTGTCGTGTTCTCCCAGGAGGCAGACGGCTTGGCCGGGCGCTTTTTTAGTGGGCAGCATTTGTTGCGCCAGCCGGGACCGATGCCGGTAACTGGCCGGGAACTGGAAAGGGGAGTACGTCATGAGTGCATTTCACGACCTGAAATTGCAGGCGCTGGATGGCCAGGAGTTGCCATTGGCGCCGTTCAAGGGGCAGGTGGTGCTGGTGGTCAATGTCGCCTCCAAATGTGGCCTGACCCCGCAATATGCGGCGCTGGAGAATCTCTACCAGCATTACAAGGACAAGGGCTTCAGCGTGCTGGGCCTGCCGTGCAACCAGTTTGCCGGGCAGGAGCCGGGCAGCGAGCAGGAGATCGCCCAGTTCTGCAGCCTGAACTACGGGGTGAGCTTCCCGCTGGGCAGCAAGCTGGAGGTCAACGGCCCGGAGCGGCATCAGCTGTACCGCCTGCTGGCCGGTGAAGGCGCCGAGTTCCCGGGGGATATCACCTGGAACTTCGAGAAGTTTCTGGTAGGCAAGGACGGCCGCGTGCTGGCGCGCTTTGCGCCGCGTACTGCGCCGGATGATGCCACGGTGGTGCAGGCTATCGAGAAAGCCTTGGCCTGACGTGCCCCTTCGCCGGCAAGGCCGGCTCCTGCAATGGATGCACCGTCGTATGCAGGAGCCGGCCTTGCCGGCGAAAAATCCACCCCGATCACCGCTATCAATAGTACTGGGGTCAGCGACAATCCCGCCCTATGCTCAGGCGCCATCCCTTTCCCAGGAGCGCCGAATGCCTGCTCAAGCCCTGTTCACCCCCTTCAAGCTGGGCGCCCTCGAGCTGCCGACCCGTGTGGTCATGGCACCGATGACCCGAACCTTCTGCCCCGGCGGTGTGCCTCATGCGCAGGTGGTCGAGTATTACCGCCGCCGCGCCGCTGCCGATGTCGGCCTGATCATCACCGAAGGCACTACCGTCGACCACCCGGCCGCCAACGGTTACCCCAACGTGCCGCGCTTTCATGGTGAAGATGCCCTGGCGGGCTGGAAGAAGGTCGTCGATGCCGTACACGCCGAAGGCGGCAGGATCGTGCCGCAACTGTGGCACGTGGGCAGCGTGCGCCGCCTGGGTACCGAGCCGGACGCCAGCGTGCCGGGTTACGGCCCCAGCGAAAAACTCAAGGATGGCCAGGTGGTGGTGCACGGCATGAGTCATGCCGACATCCGCGACGTGATCGAGGCGTTCGCCCAGGCTGCCCGCGATGCCAAGGCCATCGGCATGGATGGCGTCGAGATACATGGCGCACACGGCTACCTGATCGACCAGTTCTTCTGGGCCACGAGCAACCAGCGTAGCGATGAGTACGGCGGCGACCTGGCCGGCCGCTCGCGCTTTGCCATCGAGCTGGTGCAGGCGGTACGCGCCGCCGTAGGCCCGGACTTTCCGATCATCCTGCGCTTCTCGCAATGGAAGCAGCAGGACTACAGCGCCCGCCTGGTCGACAACGCCGAGGCGCTGGGCGAGTTCCTGCGCCCGCTGGCCGACGCCGGCGTGGATATCTTCCACTGCTCCACGCGTCGCTTCTGGGAGCCTGAGTTCGAAGGCTCGGACCTGAACCTGGCTGGCTGGGCCCGCCTGCTCACCGGCAAGCCCACCATCACCGTGGGCAGCGTGGGCCTGGATGGGGAGTTTCTGCAGTTCATGGTCGACACCGACAAGGTGGCGCAACCGGCCAGCCTGGAGAAACTGCTGCAGCGCCTGGGCGACCAGGAGTTCGACCTGGTGGCCGTAGGGCGTGCCTTGCTGGTGGATGCCCAGTGGGCGGCCAAGGTGCGTGAGGGGCGCGAGCAGGACATCCTGCCGTTCAGCCGCGAGGCGCTGACGAGCCTGGCTTGACCAGCAGCGCCGCATCGACGCGGCGCTGAGACGGTGCCGGTGCCTGTTCGCAGGCGCCGCGCAGGTGCGCCTCGAACTGTTCGACGATGGCCGGCCAGCCCTGGCGGCTGGCATGCTGGCGGGCATTGAGGCGCACCCGGCGCAAGGTCTCGCTGTCTTCCAGCAGCCAGCTGGCGGCATCGATGAAGGCCTCTGCATCCCCCGGCATGGCCAGTGCGCCACTGTGCCCATGACGAATGTGCTGGGCTGCTGCGGCCTCGTCGTAGGCCACCACCCCAAGGCCGGAGGCCAGCGCCTCCAGCACCACGTTGCCGAAGGTTTCGGTCAGGCTCGGGAACAGGAAGATATCCCCCGAGGCGTAGTGTTCGGCCAGGCATTCGCCGCGCTGTACCCCGCAGAACACTGCACCTGGCAACTGCTGCTCGAGTGCGCCGCGCTGCGGGCCGTCCCCCACCACGATCAGGCGCAGGTTGCGCAGGGGGTAGGCCTTGCGCAGGGCGTCCAGGCACTGGCCGAGCAGGCCCAGGTTCTTCTCGGTGGCCAGGCGCCCCACATGCAGCAGGGCGATGTCGTCGGGCCCAAGGCCCCACTGGTCGCGCAAGCTCTGGCGGCGCCGGGCCGGGTTGAACAGGCTGCTGTCGACCCCGCGCGACAGCAGGGTCAGGCGTTCGAAGCCGCGCCGCTGCAGCTCCAGGCGCTGGCTGACGCTGGGCACCAGGGTGCTGTGGCAGCGATGGTGGAAGCCGCGCAGGTAACGGGTGACCAGCCGCGTGAGCAGGCCGAAGCCGTACTGGCCGGAGTACTGCTGGAAGTTGGTGTGAAAGCCGCTGACCACCGCGATGCCCAGGCGCCGCGCCGCCCGCAGTGCACTCAGGCCCAGTGGCCCCTCGGTGGCGATGTACAGCACGTCCGGGCGGTCGCGGCGCCAGCGGCGCAGCAGCTTGTGCATCGACACCTGCCCCCATTGCAGGCCGGGGTAGCCGGGCAGGGGCCAGCCACGGCACAACAGCAGGTCGGCCTGCGCAGGGCCGGCGGCATCGCCGGCCTGGCGCGGGCGCACCAGCTCCACCCGGTGGCCGCGCAGGCGCAGGCCTTCGTGCAGGCGGCCAAGGGTGTTGGCCACGCCATTGATTTCGGGTGGGAAGGTTTCGCTGACAAGGGTTATGTGCAGGGCGGCGGGACTGGTCATGGGAGGATTTTCCGAGGTGCCGATTGCGCCCGGATGACAGCAAAATGACGGATACATGACGCCCGATCATTGGCGCTTTTGCGCTGTGAAAATAAGCTTGGCCGGCGCCTCAAGAATGCCGCATCGCCAGCCGATGAAGTTGCATTCGAATGAGACTTTCGCTCCAGGAGCGGTGATGTTCAACAGCAAACTGAAACAAGAAAATGCCAGGCTGCGCGAAGAGCTGATGACCATGGAGCAGGTCAAGTGCAGCCTGGACAGCGAGATGCTGGTGCTGCAACTGGACCCCCAGGGCCGCATCGAAGCGGTCAACGGCAACTTCGAGAAAGAGATGCGCTACAGCAGCCAGCAGCTGCTGGGCCGCAACATCGAAGAGATCGTGCCGGCGCATGTAAAGCCGCTGGATTTCTACCAGCGCATGAAACAGGCGATCAACCGCGGCGAGCACCTCAACGGCGCGTTTCGCCTGCTGCGCGGCAACGGCGAGGAAGCCTGGCTGCGCTCGATCCTGCAGCCGGTCAAGGGCAGCGACGGGCGCCTGCGCTACTTCACCCTTCACTCCAGCGACCTGACCCGCACCATCGAGACGTCACGCGAGCACGAGAGCCTGATCAAGGCCCTGATGCGCTCCACGGCAGTGATCGAGTTCAACCTCAATGGCGAGGTGCTGGCGGCCAACGACCGCTTCCTCAAGACCATGGGCTATTCCCTGGAGCAGGTGCGCGGCAAGCACCACCGCATGTTCTGCGAGCCGGAAGAGTACAACTCGGCGCATTACCAGCAGTTCTGGGAAAAACTGCGCCGTGGCGAGTTCGTGGCCGAGCGCTTCAAGCGCATCGATGCCCATGGCCGCGTGGTCTGGCTGGAGGCGTCGTACAACCCGATCATCGACGCCCATGACGTGCTGTACAAGGTGGTCAAGTTCGCCACCGTGATCACCGACCAGGTCAACCAGGAAGCGGCGGTGGCCCACGCCGCCGACATCGCCTACACCACGTCCCTGGACACCGACTCCAGTGCACGTCGCGCCACCGAGGTGGTGACCCAGACGGTCGAGGTCATGCGCGGCCTGGAGACGTACATGCAGCAGGCCGCCGACGGCATCGAGGCGCTGGACAAGCAGTCCCAGGTGATCGGTTCGATCATCAAGACCATCAGCGACATTGCCGGGCAGACCAACCTGCTGGCGCTCAATGCGGCCATCGAAGCCGCGCGTGCCGGCGAGCAGGGTCGGGGTTTTGCGGTGGTGGCCGACGAGGTACGGCAACTGGCCTCGCGCACCAGCAGCGCCACCGAGGAAATCGCCCGGGTGGTGCAGCAGAACGCCCAGTTGGCCAAGGCGGCGGTCGACATCATCGACAACAGCAAGCGCCAGGCCGAAGAGGGCCTGTCGCTGGCCGGGCAGACCGGCACGGTGATCGTCGAGATTCAGGACGGCGCGCAGAAGGTGGTGGACGCGGTCGGCCAGTTCTCCAACCAGCTGGCGCCCTGACGGCGCGGTGGCGGCGGCCTTGCACCGTCGCCCCGGCAACCGTCAGCCGCGTTCGCGCACCCAGAACAGCGTGGCACCGGCGATGGCGGCAGGCATCATCACGATGTTCACGAACGGGATCAGCAGCACCAGGTACACCGAGCCGCCAAAGCCCAGGCTCTGCCAGCGCTTGGCGCGCAGCCAGGCGAGCATGTCCTGCCAGCTCATCTTGTTGTTGTCCGCCGGGTAGTCGATGTACTGGATGGCCATCATCCAGACACCGAACAGCAGCCACAGCGGTGCGGCCACGATGTTGACCACCGGGATCCACGACAGGATGAACAGCGCCAGGGCGCGCGGCACGAAGTAGCCCAGCTTGCGCAGTTCGCGGCTCAGGGTGCGCGGCACCATGGCGGCCAGTTCGCCCCAGCTGAAGGCCGGGAACGGGTCGGTGCCACGTACCACCACCTCGACCTTTTCGGCCAGAAAACCGTTGAACGGTGCCGCGATGATGTTGGCCAGCATGGTGAAGGTGAAGAACACCATCAGCACCACCAGCACCACGAACAGCGGCCACAGCACATAGTTGAGAAAGCTCAGCCAGCCCGGCAGGGTCGGGATCAGCGAGTCCACCCACAGGCTGAACTGGTGACCGGCAAAATAGATCAGGCCCACGAACAGCAGCAGGTTGACCGCCAGCGGCAGCAGTACGAACAGGCGCAGGCCCGGGCTCAGGACCAGTTTCAGGCCCTCGCGCAGGTATTGGGGGCCAGACAGGACAGGGGCTTGCATAAAAGGCTCCGAGCGGTGGTAAACGCGCCGACCTTACCGAGTTTGACGCCTGGGCGAAAGCGCGGCGAAATGCGCGCAACCCCCGGTAACAAAACCCTGTCGATCATTTAATAGGCAAAGCGGCCGGTGCTCGGCAGGTGAATAGAGGTCGTCTATAAGGTGGATTGTCTAAGGATATTTCCTTAATCTCTGCCTCCTCGTTACAGTCGCACCAATTTCACGGTTTCCAGAACCTGCGGCCAAAAGCCTTCCCCAAGTGCTTCGCGGGTTCTTTTTTATTCCAGCCGGTGCCCCCGGCGTCATGTGGCTGGCTCGCCAGCTCGACAGGAGCGTTTCATGTCTGAAGTTCGTCATTCGCGAGTGATCATTCTCGGTTCCGGCCCTGCCGGTTACAGCGCCGCCGTGTACGCGGCCCGTGCCAACCTCAAGCCGCTGCTGATCACCGGCATGCAGGCTGGCGGCCAGCTGACCACCACCACCGAAGTCGACAACTGGCCGGGCGATGCACATGGCCTGACCGGCCCTGCGCTGATGCAGCGCATGCAGGAGCATGCCGAGCGTTTCGAGACCGAAGTGGTGTTCGACCACATCAACGCCGTGGACCTGGCCAACAAGCCGTTCACCCTCAAGGGCGACAGCGCCACCTACACCTGCGACGCACTGATCATCGCCACCGGCGCCAGCGCGCGCTACCTGGGTCTGCCGTCGGAAGAGGCGTTCATGGGCAAGGGCGTTTCGGCCTGCGCGACCTGTGACGGGTTCTTCTACCGCAACAAGCCGGTGGCCGTGGTCGGTGGTGGCAACACTGCCGTCGAGGAAGCCCTGTACCTGGCCAACATCGCCAGCAAGGTGACCCTGGTGCACCGCCGCGAGACCTTCCGCGCCGAGAAGATCCTGATCGACAAGCTGCACGCCCGCGTGGCCGAAGGCAAGATCGAGCTCAAGCTCAACGCCACCCTGGACGAAGTGCTGGGCGACAACATGGGTGTGACCGGTGCGCGCCTGAAGAACAACGACGGCAGCTTCGATGAAGTGAAGGTCGACGGCGTGTTCATCGCCATCGGTCACACCCCCAACACCTCGCTGTTCGAAGGCCAGCTGGCGCTCAAGGATGGCTACATGGTGGTCAACGGCGGGCGTGACGGCAATGCCACCGCCACCAGCATCGAGGGCGTATTCGCCGCCGGCGACGTGGCCGACCACGTGTATCGCCAGGCAATCACCTCGGCCGGTGCCGGCTGCATGGCGGCACTGGATGTCGAGCGTTACCTGGACGGCCTGCAGAACGCTTCGTTCTGATTGGCCCCTTCGCCGGCAAGGCCGGCTCCTACAGGTTCATGCACAACCCTGTAGGAGCCGGCCTTGCCGGCGATGTTTCTTACAGGCTCAGGCGCATCGACAGGTCCACTGCCTTCACATCCTTGGTCATTGCCCCAATCGAGATGTAGTCCACCCCCGTCTCGGCAATTGCGCGCAACGTGCTTTCGCTGATCCCGCCGCTGGCTTCCAGCTTGGCCTTGCCGGCATTGAGGCGCACCGCCTCGCGCATTTCGTCCAGGTTCAGCTCGTCGAGCATGACGATGTCGGCCCCGGCCTCCAGCGCCTGCTGCAGTTCATCCAGGCTCTCCACCTCGATTTCCACCGGCTTGCCCGGCGCAATGCGGCGCGCCGCAGCGATCGCTTCGGCAATCCCGCCGCTGGCGGCAATGTGGTTTTCCTTGATCAGAAACGCTTCGTACAGGCCGATGCGATGATTGTGGCAGCCGCCGCAGGTCACTGCGTACTTCTGCGCCAGGCGCAGGCCCGGCAGGGTCTTGCGCGTATCCAGCAGCTTGACCTGGGTATCGGTCACCAGGTCGGCCAGGTGCCGCGCATGGGTGGCCACCCCCGACAGCAGCTGCAAAAAGTTCAGCGCGCTGCGCTCGCCGGTCAGCAGCGAGCGGGCCGGCCCTTCCAGGTGGAACAGTGCCTGATTGGCCGTGGCCCGGTCGCCGTCCTTGACCTGCCAGTGCACCGCCACCCGCGGGTCGAGCTGACGAAACACCGCGTCCACCCAGGCCGTGCCGCTGATCACGCAGTCGTCGCGGGTAATGATGGTGGCCTTGGCCAGGCGCTCGGCAGGAATCAGCTGGGCGGTGATGTCGCCGCTGCCGACATCCTCGAGCAACGCACGGCGCACGTTGGCTTCGATTTCGGCGGTCAGGTCGGCGAGGCGTAGATTCGGCATGGTGGGCTCCACAAGCTAGGTGGCCGCGATTATAGGGCAGCCCGGGGCGGGCGTGCAGCAATCCGCCTTTGGTCGCAGCAAATGAGCATTTGCGCCCCATGGCGGTCTATCCAAAGGCTGGCCGAAACGCACTGCACAGTTCGCTGGCAGGCCGCGCGTTTTTGCCAGATAATGCGCGCCTTGTAATTGGCGTCATGACTTTGACAGCCATTCAATCCACTTCGTAGCCAACCCAGCAAGGAGACCGGGATGCCCAATGACGGGAAGGTGGTGCCGTTCAAGGCGGCCACCGATCAGGCGTCACGCACGCCGTTCGCTCGTCTGCCGGTCATTCTGCTGCAAGTGCGCGACAAGGCAGCGCAGCACCTGCGCCAGGCGCTGCAGGGGCTGTTCGACAACGCCGACGACACGCTCTTCGAAATGGCCGACACGGCCGCCGACAACCATGACCGCAGCCTGTTCTTCGAAGCGATGCGCGACCTGCGCCTCAAGCGCAAGAGCATCGAGCGTGCCTTCCTCGACCTGTTCTATGACGCCTTCATCGATATTGCCGGCAACGACCCGACCGCGCCGTTGGCGCGCCGTGGCTACGACAGGCAGGCGCTGATGGCCGACGATGCGCGTGAGCGGGCCCAGGCTGTGGAGACGATGGTGGCCCGCGTGGCCACGCGTGACGGCTTCGCCCTCGGCCAGCTGACCCTGCGCATGAACAGCCTGATCAGCCAGCGCCTGGACGATCGCGCCAACCCGCTGGGGCCGGCGCTGCTGTGCGAGTACTTTCTGCAGGCCGGGCGCAGCCTGGGCGTGGGCATCAAGGTCAAGCTGATATTGCTCAAGCTGTTCGAGCGTTACGTGCTGTGCGACGTCGGCCAGTTGTACGGCGAAGCCAACCAGCTGTTGAGCGCCACCGGGATCCTGCCCGACCTCAAGAGCGCGCCGGGCTGGCGAACCCCGGCGGCCGAACCGGCGCACCCGGCCGGCGATCCGGAGGTCAAGCCAGCCCCGCTGATGGCCGATGCCGGGGCGCAGGCTGCCTTCGCCTCACTGCAGGTGCTGTTGTCCCCGGTGCGCGGTCGGGTGGCCCCGCGCCTGGAGCCCTATGACCGGGTGCAGCCGATCAGCAGGCAGGACCTGCTGCGCCTGCTCTCGCACCTGCAGCAGTTCGTGCCGGCAGCGGGGGAGGTGCAGGACTTCGACCTGCGCCACCAGCTGGAGCAACTGCTGACCCGGGCCAGCGTGCAAAGCGGCAAGTACCGCAGGGTCGAGGTGATCGATGAGGATGTGATCAACCTGATCGCCATGCTCTTCGACTTCATCCTCGGCGATCGCAACCTGCCGCATTCGCTGCGCCAGCTGATCGCACGCCTGCAGATCCCGATGCTCAAGGTGGCGCTGCTCGACAAGAGCTTCTTCAGCCGCGCCACCCACCCGGCGCGCCGCCTGCTCGACGAGATTGCCGCAGTGGCGATGGGCTGGGGCGCGCGTGATGACGTGCAGCGCGACGAGCTGTACCTGCGGGTCGAGGCCATCGTGCAGCGCCTGCTCACCGATTTTGCCGACGACCCGCAGATCTTCGCCGAGCTGCTGGCCGAGTTCCTTGCCTTCAGTGCCGATGAGCGCCGCCGTACCGAGTTGCTCGAACAGCGCACCCGCGATGCCGAAGAGGGCCGGGCACGCACCGTGCTGGCGCGCCAGCAGGTTGAAAGCGAACTCAACCTGCGCCTGCTCGGCAAGTGCCTGCCGCAAGGCGTGGTACGGGTGATCGAGCAGGCCTGGAGCCAGGTGCTGCTGCTGGCCTGCCTCAAGCATGGGCGGGGTTCGACCCAGTGGCAGGACGCGCTGGCCAACATGGACCTGTTGCTCTGGAGCGTCGAGTCACACACAGGCGACGACCGTGCACGGCTGCTGGAGCAGGTGCCGGGCCTGCTCAAGGCCCTGCGCGAGGGGTTGACCCGGGTTGCCTACGATCCCTTTGCCACCAGCGAGTTCTTCGCCCAGCTCGAAGCGCTGCACCTGCAGGCTGTGGAAGGGGCAGGGCACCCCGGCCAGGCGCGTATTGAGCGGGTGCTGGTGCGTGATCGGATCGTGCTGCTGGGGCCGGAGTCGGTGGCGGCGGGCGGGCTGTGCTCCAGCCTGCCCGACGACGACCCGGCGCTGCACCAGGTGCGCGACCTGCGCCCGGGGGCCTGGATCGAGCTGCGCGATGAGGATGACGAGCCGGTGCGCGGCAAGCTGATCGCGATCATCGACAGCACCCACACCTATGTGTTCGTCGACCGTACCGGGCGCAAGCTGCGCGAATGGTCGCAGCAGGGGCTTGCCGGGGCGTTGAGCCAGGGCCAGGTACGCCTGCTCGATGCCACCCAGCTGTTCGAACGTGCACTGGGTTCGGTGGTCAGCCAACTGCGTCAGCGCCAACCCTGAGCGCCCGCACTTTTTAACGATACAACCGTCGATTCCTCGGGGCATACTGCGCCAGAGCCCTCATGCTTCAGGATCTTCTATGCAACTTGACCACGCTACTGGCTGGGTCGCTGGCGTCACCCATTGCCCTTCCCCCAACTTCAACGCGCGCCCCGAGGGCGAAGCCATCAGCCTGCTGGTGATCCACAACATCAGCCTGCCGCCCGGACAGTTCGGCACCGGCAAGGTGCAGGCGTTCTTCCAGAACCGCCTGCCCATCGCCGAGCATGCGTTTTTCGAGCAGATCAAGGACCTGCGTGTATCGGCGCACTTTCTGATCGAGCGTGACGGCAGGGTCACCCAGTTCGTCTCGTGCCTGGACCGGGCCTGGCATGCCGGGGTATCGCGCTTCGAGGGCCGCGAGGGCTGCAACGACTTTTCCGTGGGCATCGAACTCGAAGGCACCGATCAGACGCCGTTCACAGACGCCCAGTACACTGCCCTGCAACACTTGACCCTGCAACTGCAGGCTGCCTGGCCCATCGCGGGGCGAATCCGCGGCCACAGCGACATTGCGCCGGGGCGCAAGACCGACCCGGGGCCGGCGTTCGACTGGGAACGCTATCGCGCCAGCCTGCACGTCAACGAGGACAGATCATGAGTTTTCTGGTGTTACTGCTGGTGCTGTGGGTCGAGAAGTTCTCGGCGCTGCGCCAGCGCCTGCAACGCGACGGCTTCTTTCTCACCGAACTGGCCCGCCTGGGGCGCAGGCCCAAGGCCGACCCCTGGTGGGTGCTGGGCATTCTGGTGCTGTTGCCGGTGGTGGTACTGGCGCTGCTGCTGCACGTGCTCGACCCGGTCGCCTATGGCCTGCTGGCCCTGCCGGTGCACCTGCTGGTGCTGATCTACAGCCTGGGCCGGGGCGATGTGAAGGCGGCGCTGGGGCCGTTTCGCGATGCCTGGCGACGCGGCGATGAACAGGCGGCCGTGCACGTGGCCGAGCGCGACCTGGGGGTGACGGCCGACGACAGCCAGGGCCTGATCCAGAAGGTGCAGGGGCACCTGCTGTGGCAGGCCTACCAGAGCTTCTTTGCGGTGATCTTCTGGTATGTGCTGCTGGGCCCGGCTGCAGCGCTGGCTTACCGGCTGCTGGCGCTGACGGGCGAGCGGGCCGGCAACCCGGCGGTACAGGAACGCGCCCGGCAGTTGCGCCACGCCTTCGACTGGGCGCCGGTGCGGGTACTGGCCGCCAGTTTTGCACTGGTGGGCAACTTTGTGGCGGTCAGCCGCATGATGCTGCACGAACTGCTCAACTGGCACATCGGTGCGCCGCGCCTGGTGGAGCAGGCGGGCACGGCAGCGGCGGAGATTCCCGCCGACGTCGAGGCCGGCCCGCAAGGCCTGACCGGGCTCGACAGCCTGTGGGAACTGCTGCTGCGTGCCGCAGTGCTCTGGTACGCGGGCTTTGCCCTGTGGACTGTGCTCGGCTGACTCACAACGTGTAAACGGGCTGCCGCAACGGCGGCTCGTTCCTACAGGGCGCCGCCGCTGGTGGTTAACCTTAAGTTACAAAACTTCCCTTCGATATGCGCTATACAGAGGCTGCTGACGATCGCCAGTGGCCTAGTGCTATTGCGCAGAAAACAATAAGAAATCGAAAGGAGACGACCCTTGAAGCGCCTCTTGTATCCGGCAATCGCATTGATGAACCGGCTGAGCTTCGGCATGAAGTTCAGCCTGATCAGCGTGCTGTTCTTTCTGCCCATGCTGGTCACCAATTTCTATCTGGTGCGCGACGCCTATGCCAAGTTCCACGCCACCCGTGTGGAGCTGCACAGCCTCGGCCTGCTGAGCGAGAGCCTGGCCGTGCGCGGTGATCTGGAGAGCCTGGGCAACCTGGTGCAGATCAACGCGGTGCTGGGGCAGTCCGGCAAGGCCGACGACCTGGAGGCGCGCATCGATGCGCTGGAACAGCAGGTGGCAAAGCACGTGGCCGCGCTGGCCCCGATGACCGAGGACCCGGCCCAGGTGCAGGCCTTCACCGCCCGGCGCGACGAGTTGCTGGCAGGGCTCGAGGCGGCGCGAGCCGACTCCTCGTTGCAGACCCGTGCAGCCCTGTACGACGCCCTGCTGGCGCAGGCGCAGCTGCTTGGCAAGCTGGTGGTCAGCCAGTCGGGCCTTGGCCAGGACAGCGATGCCGGCGTGCGCCAGATGGGCGAGCTGCTGACCACGGTCACCGCCCAGGTCACCCAGACCCTGGGTGAAGGCCGGGCAATCGGGGCTTACTCGCTGGGCCAGGGGTTTCTCAACTCATCGGCCAGTACCCGTTTCGAAGAACTGCTCAAAAGCCTCGACAAGCTGTCGGCCGACTACGCCATTCGCCTGCAGGACGCCCTGGGCGACGAGCCGCGGCTGGCCATCCAGGCCGCCAGCAGCCAGGCGTCGCTCAAGCAGGCCAGCGAGCTGCTCGAAGACCAGGTGGTGATGGCCGATACCCTCGACGCGCCGTGGCCGGCGTTCTACCAGCAGGTCAGCGGCCTGATCGAGCAGACCTACCTGCTCAATGGCGCCACCCTGCAGGTGCTCGAACAGCAGTTGCAGGCGCGCCTGGGCGACTACCGCCAGCACATGGTGCTGCTGGTGCTGGCCCTGGCGGCAGTGTTCATGCTGATCGGCTACCTGTATGGCGGCTTCTATGCCTCCACCCGCAGCACCCTGCGTACCCTGGGCAAGGTGATGGACAAGGTGGCCGGGGGCGACATGACGGTGACCTTCCAGGCCCGCAGTCGCGACGAGCTGGGCGAGCTGGGCGAGGTGTTCAACACCACGGTGCGGCGCATCCATGACCTGATCGAGCGGGTCGGGCAGACGGTGGCCGAGGTGGAACACCAGGCCGAGCAGGTGCATGCGGTATCGGCGCGCAGCAACCAGGCGGTGAGCGGCCAGCGTGGGCAGATCGAGCAGGTGGCCACGGCCATGAACCAGATGTCGGCCACTGCCCAGGAAGTGGCGCGCAGCGCTGCGGCAGCCGTGAACAGCGCCCACGGGGTCAACCGCGAGACGGTCAGCGGGCGCGAGCTGGTGGAGTCGCAGCAGGGCAGCATTGCCGGGCTGGCGGCCGAAATCGACCAGTCGGTGGGGGTGATCAACCAGCTGGTCAGCGACAGCCAGCAGATCAGCCAGGTGCTGGAGGTGATCAAGAGCATCGCCGGGCAGACCAACCTGCTGGCGCTCAACGCCGCCATCGAGGCGGCGCGGGCCGGGGAGCAGGGGCGTGGCTTCGCGGTGGTGGCCGACGAGGTACGCACGCTGGCCAAGCGCACGCAGCAGTCTACCGAGGAAATCGACCAGATGATTTCACGCCTGCAGGGTGGGGTGGAGGCGGCGGTGCGGGCGATGGACAGCAGTCACCAGATGGCGGCGGGCACCGTGGGGCAGTCGCAGCAGGTGCAGCAGGCGCTGGTCAACATTCTGGGGGCGATGGGCAGCATCGTGGAGCAGAACCAGCAGATTGCGGCGGCGGTGGAGCAGCAGACGGCGGTGGCGCATGACATCGACCTGAACATCGTGCAGATCAACCGCGCGGCCGAGCACACCACCGAGGGCGCGCACCAGACCGAAGATGCGAGCCGGCAGCTGTCGGCGCAGGTGATGGAGTTGAAGCAGTTGATCGGGGCGTTCAGGGTCTGAGCGAGGGCTGGGCCCTTCGCCGGCAAGGCGCAGGGCCGGTATTACCAGCCAAACAGCTCGCAGGCATTGCGCGTGCTGGCCTCGGCCAGCACCTGGGGCGCAACCCCCATCACCTCAGCCAGTGCCACGGCAATCTGCGGCAGGTGCACAGGGCTGTTGCGCACCCCGGCGTACATCGCCGGGGCCATGTCCGGCGAGTCGGTCTCCAGCACCACGCCGTCCAGCCCCAGGCGCGGCAGCACCTTGCGCAGGCGCAGCGCCTGGGGCCAGGTGGCCGCCCCGCCCAGCCCCAGCCTGAACCCGAGGCGGCGGTACTCGCGGGCCTCCTCGTAGCTGCCGGCAAACGCATGCACGATGCCGCCACGCGCCAGCTTGAAGCGCTTGAGCCGGGCGATCACGTCGGCATGGCTGCGCCGTACATGCAGCAGCGCCGGCAGGTCGAAGTCCACCGCCAGCTGCAACTGGGCCTCGAACAGCGCCTGCTGGCGCTCGCGGTCCAGCTCGGCCACGTAGTAGTCCAGGCCGAACTCGCCCACCGCGCACAGCTGCCGGTCGCCACGCAGGCGGCTCAGCCAGTCGCCCAGCGCCAGCAGGTGTTCCGGGCGATGCTGTTCCAGGTACACCGGGTGCAGGCCGAACGCCGCATACAGCTGCGGATCGCTCTTGACCAGCTCCCATACCCGCTGCCAGTTGTCCTGGTACACCCCCAGCACCACCATGCGCTCGACCCCGGCGCGGCGCGCCTGCCCCAGCACTTCGCTGCGGTCGGCATCGAAGTCGGGAAAGTCCAGGTGGGTGTGGGTGTCTACCAGGCGCATGGTCAGGCCTTGAAGAGGCGTTGCTTGAAGGTGCGCGCCACCGCGTGCACACCCGGCGTGTAGTGCTGCTTCTCCACCGCCTCCAGCGCCAGGCGCAAGGCGGTTTCGGCCATCAGGCCGTGCTGCTGGGCCATGGCGTTGACCGGCAGGGGCAGGAAGTCCAGCAACTGGTTGTCACCGAAGGTGCCCAGGTGCAGGCTGCGCGATGCTGGCGGGCGGGTCTGCAGCACATCGAACACGCCTTGCAGCAGCACATAGGAGGTGGTCACCAGCGCGTCGGGCAGGCGCCCCAGGTCGGCCAGCAGCTCGCTCATCAGGCGGCGCCCGCACTCGCGGCTGAAGGCTTCGCCCTGGTGCTGGCTGGCCCGTCCGTCGAAGCCTTGCAGGGCCTGGTCGAAGCCACGTGCGCGAGCGCGGCTGACGCTCAGCTCAGGGCGTGCGCCAATCAGTGCGATATGCGCCGGGGCGCTGTCGAGCAGGCTGCGGGTCAGGTGCAGGCTGGCATGCTCGTCGTCGCTGACCACCGAGCAGAACTGCGCCGGGTCCAGGCTGCGGTCGATGCCGATGATCGGCAGGCCGTTGGCCTGCAGCGTGCGGTAACTGTCGTCGTCTTCGGGCAGGCAACTGGCGACGAACAGGGCGTCGCAGCGCCGTGCGCGAAACAGCTGCTGCAACTGGCGCTCGCTGTCGGGCTGGTCGTCGCTGCTGGCGATCAGCAGCTGGTAGCCCTGGGCCCTTGCGCCTTGCTCCAGTTGCTTGGCGATGCGCGCATAGCTGGGGTTTTCCAGGTCTGGCAGGATGAAGCCAAGGGTGCGCGTGTGACGGCTGCGCAGCCCGGCCGCCTGCGGGTTGGGCGTGAAGCCATGGGCCTCGACCACCGCACGCACACGCTCTACCGTGCTGCTGCTGATGCGTTGCTGTTCGGCCTTGCCATTGATGACATAACTGGCAGTGGTAACGGACACACCGGCCAGACGGGCGATATCGCTGAGTTTCACCGAATTTTCCTTGTTATTACCGGGGTTGGCTGCAGAGCCTGACCGGGTATTGTCGCCGATTGCGAAGCATCGGCGCAGACGACCATTGTCGCAATTGTCCGACAAAATGGGGCTTTCATTGTTCGCAGGTTATCGAGTAACGTGCACGCTATTCTAGGTTAAACGATTCAGCAGGCGATTTTTCTGCCGTGGCCTTCGCCTGCGCCCGGCCCTGCGACGTGTCGGGTGCTGCTAAATTCACAACAATACCTCGGCGCCGGCCCGGCGCTGCAAAGGAGAGGTTCATGCTCGAGCTCACCATAGAGCAGATTTCCATGGGCCAGTCGGCCGTGGACAAGACCGCCGCGCTGCAGCTGCTGGCCGAGCGCCTGGTGGCCGACGGGCTGGTGGCCGAGGGCTACCTGGCCGGGCTGCAGGCGCGTGAAGCGCAGGGCTCGACCTTTCTCGGCCAGGGCATCGCCATCCCCCACGGTACCCCGCAGACCCGCGAGCTGGTGCATGCCACCGGCGTGCGCCTGTTGCAGTTCCCCGAGGGCGTGGACTGGGGTGACGGGCAGATCGTGTACCTGGCCATCGGCATCGCCGCGCGCTCCGACGAGCACCTGCGCCTGCTGCAATTGCTCACCCGCGCGCTGGGCGAGACCGACCTGGCCCAGGCGCTGCGCCGGGCCGGCAGCGCCGAGGCGTTGCTCAAGCTGCTGCAGGGGGCGCCGCAGGAGCTGGCACTGGATGCACAGATGATCGGCCTGGGTGTGCCCGCCGAGGATTTCGAAGAGCTGGTATGGCGTGGCGCCCGCCTGCTGCGCCGCGCCGATTGCGCCGGCAATGGCTTTGCCGCCGTGCTGCAGCAGGTCGAGGCGCTGCCCCTGGGCGATGGCCTGTGGTGGCTGCACAGCGAGCAGACCGTGCGCAAGCCGGGCCTGGCGTTCGTCACCCCGCAGCAGCCGCTGCGCTACCTGGGCCAGCCGCTCAACGGCCTGTTCTGCCTGGCCAGCCTGGGCGCGGCGCACCAGGCCCTGCTCGAACGCTTGTGTACCCTGCTGATCGAAGGTCGGGCGCAGGAGCTGTTTCGCGCTACCAGCAGCCGTGCGGTGCTGGAGGTGCTGGGCGGCGAGCTGCCGGCCGACTGGCCCAGCGTTCGCGTCGGCCTGGCCAATGCCCACGGCCTGCATGCGCGCCCGGCCAAGGAGCTGGCGCAACTGGCCAAGGCCTTCGAGGGCGAGGTGCGCGTGCGCGTGGTCGACAGCGGCGAGGCCGCCGTGTCGGTCAAGAGCCTGAGCAAGTTGTTGAGCCTGGGCGCACGCCGTGGCCAGGTACTGGAGTTCATTGCCGAGCCGAGCGTGGCCGACAGCGCGCTGCCGGCGTTGCTGGCGGCGGTGCAGGCCGGCCTGGGCGAAGCGGTCGAGGCGCTGGCACCGGTGAGCGAGGTAGCGGCGCCCCAGGTGCTCGAGCCGGTGCTGAGCGCGCCGCTGCCGGGCACGCAGGTCCAGGGCGTGGCCGCATCGCCGGGCATCGCCTGCGGCCCGGCGCATGTGCAGGTGCTGCGCCATTTCGACTACCCGCTGCGGGGCGAGTCGCCGGTGATCGAGCGCGACCGCCTGCAACGTGCCCTGGCCGCGGTGGCCAGTGAGCTCGAAGCGCTGATCCGGCGCAGCCCGGCCAAGGCCATCCGCGAGATCTTCGTCACTCACCAGGAAATGCTCAGCGACCCGGGGCTGGGCGATGAAGTCGAGCTGCGTCTGCTCCAGGGCGAAAGCGCCCCAGCGGCCTGGATGACCGTGATCGAGGCCGCAGCGCGGCAGCAGGAGGCCTTGCACGACGCCCTGCTGGCCGAACGCGCCGCCGACCTGCGCGACGTGGGCCGCCGTGTGCTGGCCACCCTGTGCGGGGCCGCCGAGGTGGCGGAGCCGCAACAGCCCTATGTGCTGGTGATGGACGAAGTCGGCCCGTCCGATGTGGCGCGCCTCGATCCGGCGCGGGTGGCCGGGATTCTCACCGCACGCGGTGGCGCCACCGCGCACAGCGCGATCGTGGCGCGGGCATTGGGCATCCCGGCGGTGGTGGGGGCCGGCGCGGCGGTGCTGCTGATCGCCGCCGGCACCGAGCTGTTGCTGGACGGCCAGCGTGGACGCCTGACCGTGGCCCCGGCGGCGGATGAGCTGCAGCGCGCCCTGGCCGAGCGCGAGCAGCGCGAACAGCGCCTGCAGGCGGCCCGGGCGCGTCGCCTGGAACCTGCCGTGACCCGCGACGGGCATGCCGTGGAAGTGTTCGCCAACATCGGTGAAAGCGCGGGTATCGAACAGGTGATCTACCTGGGCGCGGAAGGCATCGGCCTGCTGCGCACCGAGCTGATCTTCATGGCCCATCCACAGGTGCCCGACGAGGCCACCCAGGAAGCCGAGTACCGCCGTGTGCTCGACGGCCTGCAGGGCCGGCCGCTGGTGGTGCGCACCCTGGATGTGGGCGGCGACAAGCCGTTGCCCTACTGGCCCATCGCCAAGGAGGAAAACCCGTTTCTGGGGGTACGCGGCATTCGCCTGACCCTGCAACGGCCGCAGGTCATGGAAAGCCAGTTGCGCGCCCTGTTGCGCGCGGCGGGCGAGCGACCGCTGCGCATCATGTTCCCGATGGTCGGGCAGGTGGAGGAGTGGCGCCAGGCCCGAGCAATGGTCGAGCGCCTGCGCCAGGAGATACCGGTCGGCGACCTGCAGGTGGGCATCATGATCGAGGTGCCTTCGGCCGCGCTGCTGGCACCGGTGCTGGCGCCGGAGGTGGACTTCTTCAGTGTAGGCACCAACGACCTGACCCAGTACACCCTGGCCATCGACCGCGGCCACCCGAGCCTGTCGGCCCAGGCCGATGGCCTGCACCCGGCGGTGCTGCAGCTGATCGACATCACCGTGCGCGCCGCGCATGCCCACGGCAAGTGGGTGGGCATCTGCGGGGAACTGGCCGCCGACCCTCAGGCGGTGGCGGTGCTGGTGGGGCTGGGCGTGGATGAACTGAGCGTGGCGGCGCGCAGCATTGCCGAGGTCAAGGCGGTGGTGCGCGAACTGAATTTTGAACAGGCCCGGCAACTGGCGCGTGATGCGCTGGTGCAGGGCAGTGCCGCCGATGTGCGCGCACGGGTGGAGATGCATTGATGGCACGGATACTCACACTGACCCTCAACCCGGCGCTGGACCTTACCGTCAGCCTCGCCACCCTGCAGCCCGGCGCGGTCAACCGCAGCCACGCGCAGCACAGCCACGCGGCGGGCAAGGGCCTGAACGTGGCGCAGGTGCTGGCCGACCTGGGGCATTCGGTGACGGTGGGCGGCTTCCTGGGCCAGGACAACCTGCAGCCCTTCGAGGCCCTGATGGCCCGTCGCGGCTTTGCCGATTGCTTCGTGCGGGTGCCCGGCGAAACCCGCAGCAACCTCAAGCTGGTGGAGGGCGATGGCCGGGTCACCGATATCAACGGCGTGGGCCCGCAGGTCGACGAACACGCCCAGGGCGAGCTGCTGGCGCGCCTGCAGCACCTGGCCAGCGGGCATGACGCGGTGGTGGTGGCCGGCAGCCTGCCGCCGGGTGTGAGCCCGCAGTGGCTGCAGATGCTGCTGGCGTGGTTCAAGTCGCTGGGCCTGAAGGTGATCCTGGACAGCAGTGGTGCGGCCTTGATCGCCGGGCTCAAGAGCGCGCCGTGGCTGGTCAAGCCCAATACCGACGAACTGGCCGAAGCGCTGGGCCGCCCGCTGCACAGCATTGCCGAGCAGCAGGCCGCTGCCCGCCAGTTGATGGACCAGGGCGTCGAGCATGTGGTGGTGTCCCAGGGCGAGCAGGGGGTGATCTGGTTCCGGCGCGACGGCGCCCTGCAGGCGCTGCCGCCCCAGGTGGTGGTGGCCAGCACGGTGGGCGCGGGCGATTCGTTGCTGGCCGGCATGCTGCACGGCCTGCTCAATGCCGAGCCTGCCGCGCAGACCTTGCGCCGCGCCACCGCGATTGCCGCCCAGGCCGTGACCCAGATCGGCTTCGGCATCGGCGACCGCGTGCAACTGGCGCAGCTCGAAGATGCCGTCCGGGTGCAGATTCCCCACGCTCGACAAGAGGGTGAACAATGAAGATCGCCATCGTCACCGCCTGCCCCAACGGCCAGGTGTCCAGCCTGCTCAGCGCGCGCCTGCTGGATGCGGCCGCGCAGCGCCAGGGCTGGAGCACCAGTGTCGAGGTGCACGACCCCGACCATCCCGAGCGCCAGCTTTCGCCGGCAGTGATCGCCGCCGCCGACTGGGTGCTGGTGATCAGCACCGGCCCGTTCGACCTGCAGCGCTTTGCCGGCAAGCGCCTGTTCCAGAGCACCCCGGCCCAGGCCCTGCAGGATGTGGAGAGCTTTCTGCGCCTGGCCGCCGAACAGGCCCAGGTGCATCACCCCGAAGCCGTGGCGCCTGCGCCGGCCGCAGCGGGGGCGGTGAAGAAGATCGTTGCGGTCACTGCCTGCCCCACCGGGGTGGCGCACACCTTCATGGCCGCCGAAGCCTTGCAGCAGGCGGCGCGGCAACTGGGTTATCAACTGGCCGTCGAAACCCAGGGCTCGGTGGGGGCACGCACCCCGCTGAGCGCCGCGGCCATCGCCGAAGCCGACGTGGTACTGCTGGCCGCCGATATCGAAGTGCCCACCGAGCGCTTCGCCGGCAAGCGCATCTACCGCTGTGGCACCGGCGTGGCCCTCAAGCAGGCCCAGGCCACCTTGAACAAGGCGCTGGCCGAAGGTCGCGAAGAGCGTGCCTCCGGCAACGCCGGCGCCGCACCTGCACGCAGTGAAAGGGCCGGGGTGTACAAGCACCTGCTGACCGGGGTGTCGTTCATGTTGCCGATGGTGGTGGCAGGCGGGTTGCTGATCGCCCTGGCATACATGTTCGGGCTCGATGCCTACAAGGAGCCGGGCACCCTGGCCGCCGCCCTGCGCCAGATCGGCGAAGACGCCGCATTCAAGCTGATGGTGCCGCTGCTGGCCGGCTACATCGCGTATTCGATTGCCGACCGCCCGGGCCTGGCGCCGGGCATGATCGGCGGGCTGCTCGCCAGTTCGCTGGGCGCCGGCTTCATCGGCGGCATCGTCGCAGGCTTCGTGGCCGGCTACGCGGCCAAGGCGATCAGCCACTGGGTCCGCCTGCCCAGCAGCCTGGAGAGTCTCAAGCCGATCCTTATCATCCCGCTGCTGGCCAGCCTGTTCACCGGCCTGGTGATGATCTACGTGGTGGGCAAGCCGGTGGCCGGCATGCTCGATGGCCTGACGCATTTTCTCGACAGCATGGGCACTGCCAACGCGGTGCTGCTGGGCATACTGCTCGGCGCCATGATGTGCGTGGACCTGGGCGGGCCGGTGAACAAGGCCGCCTATGCCTTCTCGGTGGGCCTGCTGGCCAACCAGAGCATGGCGCCGATGGCCGCGACCATGGCCGCCGGCATGGTACCGCCGATCGGCCTGGGCATCGCCACCTTCCTGGCGCGACGCAAGTTCGCCCAGAGCGAGCGCGAGGCCGGCAAGGCGGCGCTGGTGCTGGGCATGTGCTTCATTTCGGAGGGGGCGATCCCGTTCGCGGCCAAGGACCCGCTGCGGGTGATCCCCGCCAGCATGGTCGGCGGTGCACTGGCCGGCGCGCTGTCGATGTATTTCGGTTGCAAGCTGATGTCGCCCCACGGCGGGCTGTTCGTGATGCTGATTCCCAACGCGATCAACCACGCCCTGCTGTACCTGCTGGCCATCGCCGCCGGCAGCCTGCTGACCGCTGTGGTGTACGCGGTGCTCAAGCGCAGGGACGTGGCCGAGCTGGCACTGGAGCCGGCCAAGGCCTGATCAGGGGCGTGGGCGCGGGTGCTTCTTGCGCAGCGGTTCGAGCAGGTCGGCCAGGCCGTTGTGGTCGACCTCGTGCATCAGCGCCAGCAGCCCGCCCAGTTCGCCCTTGGGAAAGCCCTGGCGGGCGAACCAGTTGAGGTAGTGGCCGGGCAGGTCGGCGATCAGCCGGCCCTGGTACTTGCCATAGGGCATTTCGCGGGTAACCAGCAGTTCGAGTGTCTCGGGAGTCATGGGCTCGGCGCAGCAGTGCAGGAAAGGCCCGACAATACATGCAATCTGCACGAGACCAAAGGTCCGTTCATGCAAAACGCTGCTTGGGGAAGGTTCAAAATTTTTATAAGTTGTTGATTTACAAGGATTTAATTTTTACAGAAAAGCTGGCATGAACACTGCTCCTGTACTACGCAACCACCCTCATGCAAAGGAGCACTGTCATGACCAACGTGAACAAAGACGTTATTTCGGTTCTGAACAACCTCATCGAGTACAGCAAGGATGGCGAGAAGGGCTTCAAGACTTCTGCCGAGGATGCCAAGAACCCGGACCTGAAGGCGTTCTTCCTGCAGCGTGAAGGCGAATGCCGTAGCGCCGCCGCAGATCTGCAGCAGCACGTGCGTTCCCTGGGCGGCGACCCGGAAACCACCACCAGCCTCAGCGGTGACATGCACCGCGCCTGGGTCAACCTCAAGTCCTCGCTGACCAGCAACGACGACAAGGCGGTGCTGGAAGAAGTGGAGCGCGGTGAAGACCACGCCCTCAAAGCCTACAAGGATGCCCTGGAAAAACTGGCCAAGCTGAATGTACCGGCAAGTGACCCGGCATATGCCCTGGTCGAGCGCCAGTACCACGGCGTGCAGCGCAACCATGACCAGGTCAAGGTGCTGCGCGACGCCGCCCGCGCACGTTCCTAACCGGCGTACACCTCTACCCGGTTGCGCCCGTTGCGCTTGGCGCAATACAGCGCATCGTCCGCACAGCCCAGCAAGGTCGAAAGATCCTGCTGGGCTTCTGGCGTCTGCAGGCCCACGCCAATGCTGACGGTCACCGGGTGCTGGTCGTCGCCGAACGGCGGCAGTGCCTCGACGCTGCTGCGGATACGTTCGGCCAGGGTCAGCACGCCGTTGAGGTCGGTCTCGGGCACGATTACCAGAAACTCCTCCCCGCCATATCGCGCGGCCAGGTCCGCCGGGCGGCGGATGCTGTGCGCGATCGTCGTCGCCACCTGGCGTAGCGCTTCGTCCCCGCCCTGGTGACCGTGGCGTTCATTGAACGCCTTGAAGTGGTCCACATCCACCATCAGTACCGCCAGCGGGCGCTGGCTGCGCTGGGCACGTGCCCATTCGCGGCGCAGTACCTGGTCGAGCTGACGGCGGTTGGCCAGCCCCGTGAGGCTGTCGGTGGCTGCCAGTTCGGCCAGGCCCTGCTCGGCGCTGTGGCGCCTGCGCAATTCGCGCCCCAGCAGCAACGACAGCCAGAGGATGCCGATGCACAACAGGCCGGTAGCGATACTGACCACCAGTGCGGTACGCCGCCACGAGCCATAGACCTCGTCGGTGGACAAGGCCACCACCACCAGCAGCGGCAGGTCGTCCACCCGTGAAAAGGTGTACAGGCGATGCTTGCCGTCCAGGCTCGAACGCGCGGTGAAGCTGCCGTTGCCCTGGGCCATTGCGCGCTTGAAGTTGGGTTGCTCGGACAGGTCGGCGCCGATCAGCGGGTCGCTGGGCAGCGAAGGGTGGCGGGCGAGCATCACGCCGTCGCTGTTGAACAGGTTGACGCTGCTGTCGCGGCCGATGTCCAGGCGCTGGAACAGCTCGCTGAAGTAGGCCAGGCGCAGGGCGCCTGACGCGATACCGGCGAAGGCCCCATCGGCATCGTTGATGCGCCGGCTGAAACTGATGCACCAGTCCAGCTCGCCCAGGCGCGCCTTGAATGGCGGGCTGATGACCAGGCCCAGGCCGGGGTTGTCGCGATGGGCCTGGAACACCCTGCTGTCGGCAAAGTTGGCGCTGCGTGGCACCACGCTGGTGGAGTCGGCCGCCACGTTGCCGTTGCGGTCCAGCCACAGGATGTCGCCGCGTAACGGCACGGTGAAGGCCTGGTTGAACAGCAGTTGCTGGCGCAGCGGCGCGGCCACGCTGGCCAGCTCAGGGCGCTGGATGGCCCAGATCAGTCCGTGCAGCGACAGGTCGTAGAGCTCGACGTTGCGCACGATGTCGGTGTCGATCAACTGCACGATATTGCTGGCCGAGCGTGCGGCCGCCTGGCCCACGTTGGCTTTTTCGCGTACCAGCAGGAAGGTCACGATGGTGATGATGGCCAGAACCGCCAGGCAACTGCCCAGGTTAAGGATCAACTCCGGATGAGTCCTGTACAGGGTCGGGCGCTGGGGCGGAAGGCGCGAAGGCATGATGGGGGTGATTCGTACCGCTGTCGTTGAAAGGGCAGGTGCGAGGCGGCGGTATTCTAGGCGGGTGCAGATTGTCGGACAAGCTGTTGCTGGTGCCGATTGATGTACGGCATCTTGGGGCTATTTGCAGGAAAAGAGCCTGCATCCTGCAGGCTCTTTGGCGCATGGCGGTGGGATCAGAAGACGTTGAGCGGGTATTCGACGATCACGCGGTATTCGTCCACATTGTTGTCGACCTGGGCGTAGCCCTGGCTGCCACGGTGCGAGGCCCAGCGCAGCAGCACGCTGAGGTCCTTGAGGGAACCTTGCTGGAACACGTAGGCCAGGTCCATGTCGCGTTCCCAGTGGCGCGCATTGTCGCCGTCGGCGCTGTACCAGTTGCTGTAGCCGGCGCTGGCCGGGTCGACCTTGCTCAGGTCCAGCTTGCCGCGCGAGTACGACACGGCGGTGGTCAGGCCGGGCATGCCGACGCCGGCGAAGTCATAGGCGTACTTGAGTTTCCACGAACGCTCGCCAGGCCCGTTGAAGTCCGAGTACATCTGCGAGTTGTCCAGGTACACGCTGTCGCCCAGGGTGATGTAGTCGAACGGCGTGTTGCCGTTGACCCGCTGGTACACCGCAGTGACGGTATGGTTACCCACGCCGAGCGCCAGGTGCAGGCTGTAGGTGTTGTTGTCGATGCTGCCCAGCAGCGCATCGCCGGTGTCCTGGGTGTGGTAGTAGTGCAGGCCGGGGTTGAGGCTGACGCCGTCGGCGAGCTGCCAGGTGTAGTCCAGGTCCAGGTAGTACTGGTTCCACACGTCCTTGAGTTCGGCGGCGTACAGGCTGCTGGTAAAACCTTCGACCGGTGCCCAGGCTGCGCCGGCCCAGTTCAGGTGACGGCTTTCGCGGTCATCTGGCAGGTTGCCGTAGGTAGCGCCGATGCGCTTGTGGCCGCTCTGGTTGTAGAGCTTGGTGAAGCTGGCCTGGCCGCCTTCCAGTTGCAGCCCGTCGATGCTGTTGTTGGTCAGGCTGACGCCGCGGAAGGTCTGCGGCAGCATGCGCGTCTCGCCACCGGCGATCACCGGGTTGGTCAGGAACAGGTCGCCGGCACGCAGTACGGTGTCGAAGGCCTTGAGCTTGATGGCAGCGCCGGCATTGGAGAACGAATCCGGGGCCTTGCCCAGTTCGCCATCGTACTTGTAGTGGTAGGGCAGGATGCTCGAACCCGCCGTACCGCCACCGCCGTCCAGCTTGAGGCCGAGCATGGCATGGGCATCCAGACCAAAGCCCACGGTGCCCTGGGTGAACCCGGACTCGAACTTGCCGATGAAGCCCTGGCCCCATTCACGGTTGTCGTGGTTGCCGCGCTGCAGCTGGTTGCGGTTGAGGTAGTAGTTGCGGCTGAGCACGTCGAGGTGCGCACCTTCGACGAAGCCTTCGGCCTCGTCGGCCTGGGCGTGCAGGGGCATCGTTGCAGCCAGCGCAACGAACAGCGGGGTGAAGCGAAAAGCGTGGATCACCGGTGTGGACTCCTTGAGGTGAGGGATGCAGCTTTTTATTGTGCGAAGCGGTGTTTTCTTGTGAGGACACATCTCTGGCCGCAGAACCTTTTGTCCAGGCCAAAAAAAAGCCGCTGATAGCAGCGGCTTTGAAAGACGGCCACGCAGGCGAACACGTCGCCAGCGCAGCAGTCGAGGGAATAGGAGAGAGGCAGAGGCAGCGTATCAGCTGTCTTTGTCGGCACTCGCAGAACCTTTGGACGCGGTCTGCTCCAGGTTTTTGGCGTGGTCCTGCTGCTGGGCGAGGGCTTCGCGGCCTTGCTGCGCGGCAGCGGCGCGGGCGGCGTACTGCGCCACGAAAGCAGGGGACTCCTCGGCCATGGCCAGGGGCGAGAGCAATACGGACGACAGGACGAAAATACTGGCAATACCCATACTGTTGGACATTTGAAGCTACCTTCTTGCATAGCAAGCTATCTATTTGGTGTGGGTACGATAGTCCTCGGTGGGGGGTTGAAACAGAGGGGATTGGGCAATGCACTGTTGCATTTCGGGCAACAGTCGAGCGCAGCGTTTGGCCCATCGCGGGTCAAGCTCGCTCCCACAGGGTGTTCGCTGGCCCTTGTGGGAGCGGGCTTGACCCGCGATGGGGGCTTCAGGCCGGCAACAGAATCCCGAAGGTATTGGCCCCCGCCTGGCTGCGCGCAAACACGCTGCCGCCATGCATCAGCGCAATCGCCTTGACGATCGCCAGCCCCAGCCCATGGTTGCCCACGGCGCTGTTGCTGCGCGCGGCATCCACCCGGTAGAAGCGCTCGAACAGGCGAGGCAGGTGCACGGCCTCGATGGCCGGGCCCGGGTTGCTCACGGCAATGCATACCTGCTCGCCCTGACGCTCGATATGCACCTGGATCACCTGCTGGCGGGCCGTGTGCTGCACCGCATTGTTGAGCAGGTTGATCAGCGCCCGGCGCAACTGCGCCTTCTCGATGCGCGCCCGTGCATCGCCGCTGACCTGCACCCGTACCTGGGCGTCCTCGAGGATGTAGTCCAGGTAGTCCAGGGTGGTCGCCACTTCCTCGGCCAGCGAGCTGCTGGTCAGCGCGGTGGCCTTGTTGCCCTGGTCGGCACTGGCCAGGAACAGCATGTCGTTGACGATGCTGCGCAGCCGTTCCAGTTCCTCCAGGTTCGATTGCAGTACCTCGAAGTAATGTTCGGCGCTGCGACCGCGGGTCAGCGCCACCTGGGTCTGGCCGATCAGGTTGGTCAGGGGCGAGCGCAGCTCATGGGCCACGTCGGCATTGAACCCCTCCAGGCGTGAATAGGCCTGCTCGACCCGCTCCAGGGTGGCATTGAAGGTGCCGGCGAACTGTTGCAGCTCTGGCGGCAGGTCGGCCGCATACAGGCGTGCGCTCAGGTGCGGTGGCGCCAGTTGCTGGGCCTCGGCCGAGAGCGCCCGCAGCGGGCGCAGGCCGATGCGCGCGGCCCAGTAGCCCAGGGCCGAGGCCAGCAGCACGCCGATCACCGCCAGGCTGATCAATGCCCCCAGCAGGGTGTGCTGGGTGTGCCAGAAGGTTTCGGTATCGATGCCGAGCAGAAAGCGCAGGGCAGGGCGCCGGTCCAGCGCCGGCAGCTCGCTCACCAGCACCTTGTACGGGTACGGCCGGCCCTTCAGCTGCAGGTCGCGCATGCCCAGCGGGCCGGCGGCAAAGTCGCGTATCGCGGCGTCGGGCTGGCCGTACTCGTAGTGCGCGTCGCCACTCACCACCCAGAAGCGGATACGCCGGTCTTCCTCGCCCAGCAGGTTGAGCTTGTTGGTGATCTTGGCCCAGTGCTCCCGGGTGCCATAGCGGGTCAGCGCCGATTCCAGCACGCTGTAGCGGGCGTCCAGCTCGGCCTCCGGCAGCAGGTCGAGGCTGCGGTCGACCTGTTTGTACAGGGCACCGCCGATCAGCAGGAACACGCCCAGCGCCACCAGGCTGAACAGCAGGCTCAGGCGCAGGGCGATGGAGTTAGTGCGCACGGCTTTCCAGTACATAGCCCATGCCTCGGATGGTGTGCAGCAGCTTGGTCTCGAACGGGCCGTCGAGCTTGGCGCGCAGGCGCTTGATGGCGACCTCCACCACGTTGGCGTCGCTGTCGAAGTTGATGTCCCACACCAGCTCGGCAATCGCGGTCTTGGACAGGATCTCACCCTGGCGGCGCGCCAGCACGCTGAGCAGCGAGAACTCCTTGGCGGTCAGTTCCAGGCGCTGGCCGGCGCGGCTGGCCTTGCGGCTGATCAGGTCCACCCACAGGTCCGCGACCTGGATCTGTACCGGCTCGTGCCCGCCGCTGCGGCGGGTCAGCGCCTGCAGGCGCGCCACCAGTTCGAGGAACGAGAACGGCTTGCCCAGGTAGTCGTCGGCGCCTTCGCGCAGGCCGCGGATGCGGTCTTCGACGCGCTCGCGGGCGGTGAGCATGATCACCGGGGTCTGCTTGCGTGCACGCAGGGCGCGCAGTACGCCGTAGCCATCCAGGCCCGGCAGCATCACGTCGAGCACGATCACCGAGTAGTCGCCCTCGAGGGCCAGGTGCAGGCCCTCGATGCCGTCCGGGGCGAGGTCCACGGTAAAGCCTTGTTCGGTGAGGCCGCGATGCAGGTAGTCGGCGGTCTTCTGTTCGTCTTCGATAATCAGCACGCGCATGGTCGGCTCTCAGTTCTCGATCGGCCGGGCCGCCGGCAGGTCGTTGCGGCGGCGGTGGAACAGGCGCTCCAGGGCCAAGTATATGACCGGCGTGGTGAACAGTGTCAGCGCCTGGCTGACCAGCAGCCCGCCCACCACCGCGATGCCCAGCGGCTGGCGCAGCTCGGCCCCGGCCCCGGCGCCGAGCATCAGTGGCACCGCGCCCAGCAGGGCGGCCAGGGTGGTCATGATGATCGGACGAAAGCGCGTCAGGCACGCCTCGTGGATCGCCGCCTCTGGCGCAAGCCCGCGCTGGCGCTGGGCTTCCAGGGCAAAGTCGATGAGCAGGATGCCGTTCTTCTTGACGATGCCGATCAGCAGCACCACGCCGATCAGGCCCATGATGGTGAAGTCCTGGCCCATCAGCCACAGCAGCGCCAGTGCGCCAAGGCCCGCCGAGGGCAGGGTGGAGATGATGGTCAGCGGGTGCACGAAGCTCTCGTAGAGCACCCCCAGAATGATGTACACCGCCACCAGCGCGGCCAGGATCAACCACGGCTGGCTCGACAGCGAACTCTGGAAGGCCTGGGCCGCGCCCTGGAAGGTGCCGATGATCGAGGCCGGCATGCCCAGCTCGCGCTGGGTGCGTTCGAGGATGCTCACCGCATCGCCCAGGGCTACCCCCGGTGCCAGGTTGAACGACAGGTTGGCGGCCGGGAACAGCCCGTCGTGGCTGATCGACAGCGGCCCGGTGCTGGGCGCCGCGACCTTGGCCAGCGCCGCCAGCGGCACCATCTCGCCACTGAGGGGCGAGCGCAGGTAGAAGTAGGCCAGGCTCTCGGCCTTGCCACGCTGGCGTGCATCGATTTCCAGGATCACCTTGTACTGGTTGGTCTCGGTCTGGAACTCGCTGATCTGACGCTGACCGAAGGCGTCGTACAGCGCCTGGTCGACGTCGGCGGTGGTCAGGCCGAAACGCGCGGCGGCCTGGCGGTCGATGTCGATGCGGGTCACGCTGGCGCCCAGTTGCAGGTCGTTGGACAGGTCGCGGAACGCCGGGTTGGCGTGCAGACGTTCGGTCAGGCGCTGGGTCCACAGGTTGAGCGCCGGGCCGTCGTTGCTCTTGAGCACGTACTGGTACTGGCTGCGGCTGGGCCCGGAGCTGAGGTTGATGTCCTGCCCGGCCCGCAGGTACAGCACCAGGCCCGGCACCTGGGCGGCCTTGGGGCGCAGCCGGTCGATGAACTCGCTGGCCGACACATCGCGCTGGGCAGGGTCCTTGAGGGCGATCCAGAAGCGCCCGTTGGCGATGGTCTGGTTGCTGCCGGTAACCCCCACCGAGTGCGAGAACGCGCGTACCGCAGGGTCGGCCTCGATGATCTTCGCCAGCGCCTGGTGCTTGCGCACCATGTCCGGGTACGACACGTCGGCCGCGGCCTCGGTGGTGCCGAGGATGAAGCCGGTGTCCTGCACCGGAAAGAAGCCCTTGGGAATGGCCACGTAGCCGCCGATGGCCAGGGCCAGGGTCACGAAGAACAGCCCGAGCATCAGCCGCTGGTGCGCCAGGGCCCTGACCAGCAGACGATCGTAACCGGCCACCAGGCGCTCGCCGAAGGTCGGTGCGGCGTGCTCGGGGTGTTGCGGGCGGCGCATGAACAGCGCGCACAGGGTCGGCGCCAGGGTCAGCGAGACCACCACCGAAATCAGGATGGTGGAGGTGGCGGTGAGGGCGAACTCCTTGAACAGCCGCCCCACCACGCCCCCCATGAACAGCAGCGGAATGAACGCGGCCACCAGCGAGAAGCTGATCGAGACAACGGTGAAGCCGATCTCGCCGGCGCCCTTGAGGGCAGCCGTGCGGCTGTCGTCGCCGGCCTCCAGGTGCCGGTGGATGTTTTCCACCACCACGATGGCATCGTCCACCACAAACCCCACGGCGATGACGATGGCCACCAGGGTCAGGTTGTTCAGGCTGAAGCCGAACAGGTACATCAGCGCGAAGCTGGCCACCAGCGATACCCCCAGCACGCTGGAGACGATCAGCGTGGCCGACCACTGGCGCAGGAACAGCGCCATGACCGCGATCACCAGCAGCACGGCGATCAGCAGGGTGATCTCCACCTCGTGCAGCGAGGCGCGGATGGTCTGGGTGCGGTCGCTGAGCACCGACACCTGCACCGATGCCGGGAGCATTTCCTCCAGGTGCGGCAGCGCCTGCATGACCCGGTCCACGGTGTCGACGATGTTGGCCCCGGGCTGGCGGAACACCACCAGGTTGAGGCCTTCCTGGTCGCCGGACCAGGCTTTGACATAGGCGTTTTCGGCGCCGTTGATGACCGTGGCCACGTCCTTGAGGTGTACCGGGGCGCCGTCGCGGTAGGCGACGATGAGCTGGGCGTATTCATCGGGGTGGAACAGCTGGTCGTTGGTGGCCAGGGTCGACACGCTGCTGTCGCCGTACAGCGCGCCCTTGGCCAGGTTGAGGCTGGTCTGCTGGATGGCCTGGCGCAGGTCGGCCAGGGTCAGGCCGATGGCGGCGAGTTTTTCCGGCTGGGCCTGCACGCGAATCGCCGGGCGCTGCTGGCCGGTGATGTTGACCAGCCCGACCCCGTCGATCTGGCTCAGCTGGCGTGCCAGCAGGGTTTCGGCGTAGTCGCTCAGTTCGTTGGCCGGCATCTGCGCGGAGCTGACGGTCATGATCAGCACCGGGCTGTCGGCCGGGTTGACCTTGCGCCAGGTGGGCAGGCTCGGCATGTCCTGGGGCAGGCGCGAGGAGGCGGTGTTGATCGCGGCCTGGACTTCCTGGGCGGCGGTGTCGATGTTCTTGTCGAGGGTGAACTGCAGGATCAGGCTGGTCGAGCCCAGTGCGCTGCTGGAGGTCATCTGGGTCATGCCGGGGATGGCGCTGAACTGCACCTCCAGCGGGGTGGCCACCGACGAGGCCATGGTCTCGGGGCTGGCGCCGGGCAGCTGCGCGCTGACCTGAATGGTGGGGAAGTCCGCCTCGGGCAGCGGTGCCACCGGCAACTGCGGGAACGCCACCACGCCCAGCAGCACCAGGGCGAAGGTCAGCAGCAGGGTGGCCACCGGGCGGTCGATGCACCACGCACTGATCGAGCTGCGCCCGCTCATGGCTGCACACCGCTGCCGGCAACATCGTCGCCGACGGGCGCGGCGGGCGGGGCTGTCAGTACCTCGACCCGGGCGCCGGGCCTGAGCCGCGACTGCCCGTCGGCCACCAGCGTGTCGTTGACCGCTACGCCGCTGATCACGTTGAGATTGCTGTCCTGGTACAGCACCTTGACCGGCACCACCGCGACCTTGTCGCCCTCGACGCGGTACACGAAGTGCTGGTCGATGCCCCGCTGCACCACGCCGGGGGGCACCACCAGCGCATCGCGCTGGATGCTGGTCTGGATCTTCAGGCTCACCAGTTGCCCCGGCCACAGGCGGGCCTGGGCATTGTCGAACGCGGCCTTGGCGCGCAGGGTGCCGGTGTTGGCGGCGATCTGGTTGTCGATCAGGCTCAGGTGCCCTTCACCCAGCAGCAGGCCGCCGCTGTCGCCGTTGCCTTCGAGGTAGGCGCGGATCGGCGCCGGGGGGTCGGCGGCCACCAGCCCCTGCAGGGTCGGCAGCCATTGCTGCGGCACGGCGAACTCCACCGCGATGGGGTCGATCTGGGTCACGCTGAACAGGCCCTGGGCGTCGCTGGTGCGCACCAGGTTGCCTTCGTCGATGTTGCGAATGCCCACCCGTCCGGTGACCGGCGAGCGGATCTGGGTGTACGACAACTGCACCTTGGCCGCTGCGATCGCTGCCTGGTTGCCGAGGATGCTTGCCTTGAGCTGGTTGACCAGCGCCTGCTGCTGGTCGAGGGTCTGGCGCGAGATGCCGTTGTCTTCGCTGAGCAGGCGGTAGCGCCTGAGGTCGACCTCGGCCACCTGCTGCTGGGCCTGGCTCTGGCCCAGTTGCGCCTGGGCCTGCTCGAGGCTGGCGCGGATGCTGCGGTCATCCAGGGTGGCCAGCAGGTCACCGGCCTGCACCGACTGGCCCTCCTTGACCAGGATCCGGGTCAGCACGCCCTCCACCTGGGGGCGGATCTGCACGCTGTGCAGCGACTGCACCGCGCCGATGGCGCTGAGGTAGTGCGGCACATCCTGCTGCTGCACCTGGATCACACTGACCGGGGTGGCCAAGGGCATGGCCGGTTGGCTGGCCGTGTGGCGACCGAAAGTCAGGTACAGCGCCAGGCCCAGCAGCAACGCTATCAGGCCGAAAAAAAACACTCGAGAGCTGGAAATTCGCATGCGTGCACGGCGCCAGGGCAGAAAAAGGAGGGCTGTCAGTAGGTTATAGCTGCTACTGGGGGTCAGCAGTGTGACGCCCACCTGTCAGCGCTGTCAGCTGGCAGATGGCCAAGTGCCAATAGTCTGCGCTGGATCAAGGTTTTACTAAATGTTGCCCCGTAGAGTCTCTCGCCCTGCCGCCCCTCCACCTATAAAAACGCGAGCGCTTTCGATGAAGAGCAATCTGCCTGTGACCGGCCGCAATGTAGATTACCCCGGTGACGCGAATATCCTTTCCACCACCGATCTGACCAGCGCCATTACCTATGCCAACGAGGATTTTCTCAAGGTCAGCGGGTTCGAGCGCGACGAGCTGATTGGCCAGTTGCACCATGTGGTACGCCATCCCGACATGCCTTCCCAGGCCTTTGCGCAGATGTGGCAGACCCTCAAGGCCGGCCGCTCGTGGATGGGGCTGGTGAAGAACCGCTGCAAGAATGGCGACCATTACTGGGTCAGCGCATTCGTGTCGCCGGTCACCAGCCAGGGCCAGACGGTGGAGTACCAGTCGGTGCGCACCAAGCCCACCCCGGCGCAGGTGGAGGCCGCCGAACGTTGCTATGCACGCTTGCGCCAGCAGCGCCCGTTGCCCTGGTGGCAACGCCTGCCGCGCCCTGGCCTGGCGTTGCAGCTGGGGCTGGGCACAGGCCTGGTGCTGGCAGTGGTGCTGGGCACCAGCCGCCTGCTGTTGCCGACGCTGCCGTGGCAGTGGCTACTGGAGCTGGTGGCCGCCGGTGGGCTCAGTGCGCTGCTGGTGTCGGTGCTGCTGCGCCCACTGGAACAACTACGGGTGCGGGCGCAGTCGATTGCCGACAACCCGTTGAGCCAGCAGCTGTATACCGGCAAGGCGGGCGCCGTGGGGCAGATCGAGTTCGCCCTGCTGATGCTCGAGGCGCAGATCGGGGCGGTGGTGGGGCGCATTGGCGACACCTCGCAGCGCCTGGCCGGCCACACCGCAGAGCTGGCCCAGCACCTTCAGCACAGCCACACCACCACCCTGGGCCAGCAGGGCGAGGCCGATCAGGTGGCGGCGGCAATCAACCAGATGACCACCAGCGTGGCCGAGGTGGCCAGCAATGCCCAGCAGGCTTCGGAGGCCGCCGAGCATGCCGAGGATGCCACCCAGAATGGTCACCAGCTGGTGGATCGCAGCCGCAGCAGCATCCTCGAGCTGGCCAGCGCGCTGAGCGCTGCCACCGAGGTTATCCACACCCTGGAAGGCCACAGCATGGAAATTTCCGGGGTGCTGTCGGTTATCCACAGCATCGCCGAGCAGACCAACCTGCTGGCACTGAACGCGGCCATCGAGGCGGCGCGGGCGGGGGATCAGGGGCGTGGCTTTGCGGTGGTCGCCGATGAGGTGCGCGGCCTGGCCAAGCGCACGGCCGAGTCCACCGGCGAAATCCAGCGCATGATCAGCGCCTTGCAGCGCGGCACCCGCGATGCGGTGCAGGCCATGCACGAGAGCCGCGAGCATGCCGGGCAGAGCGTCGAGCAGGCGCAGCAGGCGGCGGTGGCGCTGGACGGCATCAGCCAGCAGGTCAACCAGATCAGCGAGATGAGCCTGCAGATTGCTGCGGCGGTGGAGCAGCAGAGCCTGGTCAGCGAAGACATCAACCGCAACATCATCAGCATTCGCCAGGCCAGCGAAGAGAGCGTGGTGGCCGGTCAGCACGGGCATGCCAACGCCAGCGACGTGGCCGGCCTGGCCGAAGACCTCCGGCGCCTGGCCGAGGAGTTCTGGCAGCGCCGCTAGGCGCCGCTCAGAAACCGATGAAGCTGTAGTGGCCAGCCGATGTGCTGCACACCCGGGCGCCGGCCTGATGCAGTTGCTCGACCAGTGCCGGGTTTTCCACGTGCAGGGTCCAGGGCGCCAGCGCGGCGTTGCCCGGGGCATGCAGGGCGGCGTGCAGCGCCCCGGTGTCGGGCAGGTAGGCGGTGAAGCCGTTGCCCTTGAGCGCGCTGGTGGTGATGCCCAGTTGCTGGCAGATCTGCACCTTGGCGTGGATATCGTCGCGGTCGGCCTGGCGCGAGCGCTCGATCAGCTCGGCCAGTTGGCGGTCCATCAGATGGCTGCCGTGGATCAGTACCGGGCCGCGTTGCCAGGCTTCGGTCGGGCAGTCCTTGGCGTCGGGGCGCAACGGGATGTGCGGGTTGATTTCCATCGGGTAGATGCGGCACACCAGCGGCCGGCGCTCATAGATGCGGCACAGGTTGTCGGCATCCAGATTGCGGCAGGCGCCGGGGTTGAACGCGGCGAAGGTGATGGCCACGTGTGCCTGGGTACTGCCGCAGGGCACGGCGCAGGCACGGCGGGTGGCGTGCTCGCGCTGGGCGTCGGGCAGGCCCAGGCCGTTGGCCAGAAAGGCTTCCACCAGCACGATGAGCTGGCCGCCATCTGCCACCCAGTGGCGCGCTTCGTCGAGGGTCAGGGGAACGTGGTGGCCATTGCAGCATTTGCCACAGCCGGTGCAGTCGAACTGGAGTGAGGTTGCAGCGCTGGTCACGGTTTGGCGGGGGTCCATTCGGTGATGAAGGCAGTCTTGCGCTGCTTGTCGAACAGGCACAGCTCGCTGCCTTTCTGGTTCTTCATGTGCTTTTGCGGGTAGTGGCCGCTGATCAGCAGGGCACTGTAGCCGACGCGGTCGTCGAACTCGGCCGGCTTGCTGGCGGGCCGGGCATCCTTGAACTGGCTGGCGGCGAGGCAGGCCCTGGTCAGGGCTTGTTCGTGGTCGGCCCAGGCCTGGTCGCTGGAGGCGTGGGCGCCGAGGCTGAACAGGGCCAGCAGGGCGAAGGTGAGGGCTTTCATGATGGGCGGCTCATGAGGGGAGAGGCCGCTGATTATGCCAGAGCATCGGTTTTTGCAGGAGCAGGAGCGTTTCAGCGTTTGTCCTGGCCTCTTCGCCGGCAGCCCCTATAGGAGTCGCCTTGCCGGCGAAGGGGGCCGGCTCAGCGCTCGGCGAAAGCCACCGCCCGCGCTGCCACGATCAGGCAATCGGTGAGTTCCGGCGAGGAGAACTTGGTCAGCACCGCGTTCGCCCCTGCCAACCGGGCTTTCTCGCTGTTCATCGCGCTGTCCAGCGAGGTGTGCAGCAGTACATAGAGGTGCTGGAAGTCAGGCGTTTCGCGCAGCGTGCGGGTGAAGGCGTAGCCGTCCATCTCGGACATCTCGATGTCCGAGACCACCACGTTGATCTCCCGGTCGGTACCCTGCAGCTCCAGCAGGGTGTCGATGGCATCCTTGGCGCTCTTGGCGGTGTGGCATTCCAGCCCCAGGCCGCGCAGGGTCAGCACCGACTGGTGGAGTGCCACATGGCTGTCATCGACCACCAGTATGTTGGTGGCCTGCAGAACGGCGGCGTCTTCGGGGTTCAGCTCGCTGCTGCTCACTTCACGCGGCGGCGGCGCAATGCCGTGAATGACCTTTTCGATGTCCAGCACCTGCACCAGCGTGCCGTCCACCTGGGTTACCCCGGTGATGAATGCCTTGCTGCTCGACCCGTAGGGCGGCGGCTTGATGTCGGTACTCAGGCAATGCACGATGCGGCTTACCGCCTGCACGTGCAGGCCCTGCTTGGAGCGGCTGATGTCGGTGACGATCAGGCAGCCGCCGTTGGGGTCTTCCAGCGGGCGCTCGCCGATGGCACGCGACAGGTCGATGACCGACAGCGAGTTGCCCCGCAGGGTGGCCACGCCTTTGACGTGCGGGTGCGATTCCGGGAGCTTGGTCAGGGGCGGGCAAGGGATGATCTCGCTGACCTTGAGCAGGTTGATTGCCATCAGCTTGCCGCTGCGCAGGGTGAACAGCAGCAGCGACAGCGAGTCGGCGCGGGCATTTTGCGAGGCCATAGGCACCTTCAGGGCAAAGAGAATAAGGGATCTGCCGGGTTATCGACCCGAGCACGCCAGGCTTTAATCCGCCACTGCACTTCAGCGTAGCCCCAGTCGGCGGGCCAGGCGGCTGAGGTTGGCGCGGTCCAGGCCCAGCTCGCGCGCGGCACTGGCCCAGTTGTGCTGGTGGCGCTCCAGGCAGGCCTCGATCAGCTGGCGCTGGTACAGGTCCAGGGCCTGGCGCAGGTCGGTGCCGGGCGGTGGTGGCAGTGGCGCCGCCACGCTGGGCGCTGCCCCCGGGCCGGCGCCGGGCAGGTCGAAGTCGCGGGCCTCCAGGGTCAGGATCTTCGGCCGCTCGGGGTGCTGGCCCAGCGCCTTGAGCGACGAGCGGCCGATCAGGTGCTCCAGTTCGCGCACATTGCCCGGCCAGTCGTACGCCAGCAGCGCGGCCTGGGCATCGCTGCTCAGGCGCAGGCTGTTCAGGCCCATGCGCGAGCGGTTCTGCTCCAGGAAGTAGCCGCTGAGCAGCAGCACGTCGCGCCCGCGCTCGCGCAGCGCCGGCACCCGCAGCGGGTACACGCTCAGGCGGTGGTAGAAGTCGGCGCGGTAGCGCCCGGCACGCACTTCCTCGGCCAGGTCGCGGTTGGTGGCGGCAATCAGGCGCACATCCACCTGGTGCTCCTGGTCCGAGCCCAGGCGCTGCAGCTGTCCGCTTTGCAGCACGCGCAGCAACTTGGCCTGCACGGCCAGCGACAGTTCGCCCACTTCGTCGAGAAACAGTGTGCCGCCGTTGGCCAGCTCGAACTTGCCGCGTCGCTCGCCCACCGCGCCGGTGAAGGCGCCGCGCACATGGCCGAACAGCTCGCTCTCGACCAGGGTGTCGGGCAAGGCGGCGCAGTTGAGGCTGATCATCGGCTTGTCGGCACGCGCCGACTGCTGGTGGATGGCCTGGGCCACCAGCTCCTTGCCTACCCCGGTTTCACCGGTGACCAGTACGGTCAGGTCGCTGCCGGCGACCAGGCGGATCTCTTCGAGCAGGTGCTTGTGGGCCTTGCTCTGGCCGATCAGTTCCTGGTGCTGCTGGCCGCTGGCCTGGCGGTAGATCTCGGCGCGCTGGTGTTCGTCTTCGGCGCGCAGGGCCAGGCGTTCGATACGTTGCGCCACGTTGACCGTGGCGGCGGCCAGGCTGGCGAAGGCCTGCAGGGCGTCCAGCTCGACCTGCTGGAAGCGCTCCGGGGCCAGCGCATCGAGGGTGATCAGGCCCCAGGGCCGTTCGTCGACGAACAGCGGGCAGCCCATGCAGTCGTGTACCTCCAGGTGCTGGTGCAGGCCCTCGACCAGGCCGTCGTAGGGGTCGGGCAGTTGGCTGTCGCTGGCAAAGCGGGTCGGCTCGCTGCGGCTGAGCAGGGCGGCGAAGCGCGGGTGTTCGCTGACCTTGAAGCGCCGGCCCAGGGTGTCGGGGCTCAGGCCGTCCACCGCCAGGGGGACCAGCCATTCGCCATCCAGGCGCAGCAGCGCGGCGGCGTCGCATGGCAACAGGGCGCGCATGGCTTCGAGCAGGCGACGGTAGCGTTCGCGTTCGGGCAGCTCGCGAGACAGGTCGCTGACCAGGGGCAGCAGTGCGGTAAGCAGGGATTTTGCGGTCATGATGACTCCTTCGAGTCTTTATGACTCTAGCAGGGCTGTGGTCAATTTGACTCAAAAATATTCAAGCTATTGATTTATATGGATTTAATAGTTGGCACGAAAGCTGAAACAACCCGGACAGATTATCCAGAAGCCATAAGGCCCGGGAGTTACCCATGCTCAATGCCCAAGATCGTGCCATCGTCAAAGCCACCGTTCCGCTGCTTGAAAGCGGCGGCGAGGCGCTGACCACGCATTTCTACAAACTGATGCTCAGCGAATACCCCGAGGTGCGTCCGTTGTTCAACCAGGCCAACCAGGCCAGCGGCGACCAGCCGCGGGCGCTGGCCAATGGCGTACTGATGTATGCACGCCATATCGACCAGCTCGAGCAACTGGGCGGCCTGGTGAACCAGATCATCAACAAGCACGTGGCGCTGCAGATCCTGCCCGAGCACTACCCCATCGTCGGCGCCTGCCTGTTGCGTGCCATCGAAGAGGTGCTCGGCAAGGAGGTCGCCACCCCCGAGGTCATCGCGGCCTGGGGCGCGGCCTACCAGCAACTGGCCGATATCCTGATCGGCGCCGAAGAGGGCCTGTACCAGCAGAAGGCCCAGGCGCCGGGTGGCTGGCGCGGTGCGCGGGCGTTCCGGCTGGCGGCGCGGGTGCAGGAGAGCAGCGAGATCGTCTCGTTTCACTTCGCCCCGCTCGATGGCGGCCCGGTCCTCAAGGGCGAGCCCGGCCAGTACTTGGGCCTGAAGGTGCAGATCGATGGCCAGGAGCATCGGCGCAACTATTCATTGTCGGCGCTGGGTGACGGCCGCGAGTACCGCATCAGCGTCAAGCGCGAGGCGGGCGGCAAGGTGTCCAACTACCTGCATGAGCAACTGCAGGTGGGCGATACCCTGGAGCTGTTCCCGCCGGCGGGCGAGTTCACCCTGAGCGCCAGCGACAAGCCGCTGGTGCTGATCAGCGGCGGGGTAGGGATCACCCCGACCCTGGCGATGCTCGACGCGGCCCTGGCCAGCGGTCGCCTGGTGCACTTCATTCATTGCGCGCGCAACGGTGCGGTGCATGCGTTTCGCGACTGGGTGGACGAACGCGCGGCGCGTCATCCGCAGCTCAAGCGCTTCTATTGCTACGCCGAGGATGATGGGGTGAGCCTGCCGGCCGACGCCGTGGGGCTGCTGAGCCAGGATCAACTGGCGCAGTGGCTGCCGGTCGAGCGTGACCTGGACGCGTACTTCCTGGGGCCCAAGGGCTTCATGGCGGCGATCAGGCGTCAGCTCAAGGCCCTGGGGGTGCCGGAGCAGCAGAGCCGCTACGAGTTCTTCGGGCCGGCGGCAGCACTCGAGTAAGGGCCGGGGCCTGTTCGCCGACAATGCCGGCGCCTGCAGCTGCGCGTATGTGCTGCAGGCGCCGGCTAAGCTGCCGACCTTAATCTTCTTTTAATCGGTTTAACCTTCACTCCCTGTGGTCATGGTCGGCGTGTAGAATTGCGCCCAGGCTTGAGCCACCTATCTAGTGAAGGGAACGGGAATGAACGATCTAACGCAGCGCCTGAATCGGGAACGGCGCTTTCTGGTACTGCTGGGCGCCATCTGCCTGGCGCTGATCGGCGGTGCCCTGTACATGCAGATCGTGCTGGGCGAGGCACCGTGTCCACTGTGCATCCTGCAGCGCTATGCGTTGCTGTTCATCGCCCTGTTCGCCTTCATCGGTGCGGCCATGCCCGGGCGGCGCAGCCTCACGCTGTTCGAGGCCCTGGTGGTGCTGAGCGCCATCGGCGGCATTGCTGCAGCGGGCAACCACGCCTACATTCTGGCCAACCCGGCCGTCAGCTGCGGCATCGACACACTGCAGCCGATCGTCGACGGCCTGCCGCTGGCCTCGGTGCTGCCGCTGGTGTTCCAGGTGGATGGTTTCTGCTCGACGCCGTACCCGCCGGTGCTGGGGCTGTCGCTGGCGCAATGGGCGCTGCTGGCCTTCGTGCTGACCGCCGTGCTGGTGCCGCTGGGCATCTACCGCAACCGTCGCCAGCGTTAGACAAAAGTCCCGTGTCGAGGCAAGTGCGCAGGGCTTGAGAATTTTCCGAAGAAGTCGCCTCCAGGTTGACCTGGATCAAGTCCCAACCCTTGCGGTACGGGCATTTCAGGGCTACAGCCAGGGGTGCGACAAACTGTCGCGAAATTGATTTTTGCTGCGCTATTGTTACGTTTTCTGTAAAGGACTGTTGCTCAATAAGTCATAGTCATGGCCATGTTACGTCACTACAATCGCCCCCAATTTCCGTTCGGCACCGCTTGCGAGTTGCAGGATTAAAGGAGCTCCGGCTCCTTTCGTGACTCTGACGAGCATCGCCTGCGGCGATGCCGGGCTGACCCCCCTCCCGTGATTTTCCGCACCAAATGGAATTGGTCTGTAAACAGGCCTGATTGCCTACGAAGTCAAAACAATAAGCACCGTTGCACACCGGTTCTGCCGAGCAGCCGCAGCTGAATTCCGGCGTGACCGTATTCGATCCCATAAATGCTGACGCTTGGCAGGACGAAGTGTTGGCGACCAAAACACAAATTGCATTGAAGCAAGCTGCTCTAGAGGTCGTGAGATGAGTAAAAAGCGTTACCCCAGACTGTTTGGCATTCTGCCCTTTTTAGGCATGCTTTTACTCAGTGGGTGCAACTGGACCCTGCTCGACCCGAAGGGCCAGGTCGGCATTGAGCAAAGGAACCTGATCCTGATCGCTACCGGCCTGATGTTGCTGGTGGTGATTCCTGTCATTTTCATGACGATCGCGTTCGCGTGGAAGTATCGCGCCTCCAACAAGGCTGCCACCTACACCCCTGACTGGTCGCACTCGACCAAGATCGAAGTGGCCGTATGGTCCATCCCGGTGCTGATCATCATCGCCCTGGGTTATGTCACCTACCTCTCCACCCACAAGCTGGACCCGTACCGTCCACTGGATTCCGACGTGAAGCCGGTGCAGATCGACGTGGTCGCGCTGGACTGGAAATGGCTGTTCATCTACCCGGAACAGGGCATTGCCACGGTCAACAAGATCGTCTTCCCGGCCAACACCCCGGTCAATTTCCGCGTGACCTCCGACGCCGTGATGAACTCGTTCTTCATCCCGGGCCTGGGCGGCCAGATCTACGCGATGGCGGGCATGACCACCAAGCTGCACCTGATTGCCAACCAGAACGCCGAGTTCGACGGGATCTCCGCCAACTACAGCGGTGCCGGCTTCACCGGCATGAAGTTCAAGGCGATCGCCACGTCCCAGGAAGATTTCGAGGCGTGGGTCAACGAGGTCAAGCAGTCGCCGCAACAACTGGACAAGGCCACCTACGAGGCTCTGGCCAAACCTAGCGAAAACAACCCGGTTGCGCTCTACAGCGTGGCCCCGGAAAACATGTTCCAGTCCATCGTCGACAAGTACGAGGGCATGAACCGTGGCAAGCCGGTGGTGCACGAGAAGAAAGAGCACAAAGAAGCGGCCGAAGCGATGGACGTGAGTATGCATTCAGCTGCTGGGGCAGAGGAGTAAAAGATGTTCGGTAAACTTAGTCTGGACGCGATCCCGTATCACGAGCCGATAGTCATGGTGACCCTCGCCATGATCGCGCTCGGCGGTCTCGCGTTGGTTGCTGCAATCACCTATTTCCGCAAGTGGACCTACTTGTGGACCGAGTGGCTGACGTCGGTCGACCACAAGAAGATCGGGGTGATGTACATCATCGTCGCGATGGTCATGCTGCTGCGCGGCTTTGCCGACGCCATCATGATGCGTACCCAGCTGGCCATGGCCACTGGCGGCGCCGAGGGCTATCTGCCTCCTGAACACTATGACCAGATCTTCACCGCTCACGGTGTGATCATGATCATCTTCATGGCGATGCCATTCTTCACCGGCCTGATGAACCTGGCCCTGCCTCTGCAGATCGGTGCACGTGACGTTGCCTTCCCGTTCCTCAACTCCCTGAGCTTCTGGCTGCTGGTGTCCGGCGTTGCGCTGGTCAACATCTCCCTGGGCGTGGGCGAGTTCGCCAAGACCGGCTGGGTGGCCTATCCACCGCTGGCGGGTATCCAGTACAGCCCTGGGGTCGGTGTCGACTACTACATCTGGGCGCTACAGATATCCGGATTGGGGACAACGCTGACCGGTGTCAACTTCCTGGCCACCGTGCTGAAAATGCGCGCCCCTGGCATGAAGCTGATGGACATGCCGATCTTCACCTGGACCTGCACCTGGGCCAACATCCTGATCGTGGCTTCGTTCCCGATCCTGACCGCGACCCTGGCACTGCTGACCGTTGACCGTTATCTGGACTTCCACATTTTCACCAACGAGCTTGGTGGGAACCCGATGATGTACGTCAACCTGTTCTGGGCATGGGGTCACCCTGAGGTGTACATCCTGATCCTGCCGGCGTTCGGCGTGTTCTCGGAAGTCATCTCGACCTTTACCGGCAAGCGCCTGTTCGGCCACAAGTCGATGATCTACGCCTCGGGTGCGATCTCGGTTCTGGGCTTCGGCGTATGGCTGCACCACTTCTTCACCATGGGTTCGGGCGCCAGCGTCAACACCTTCTTCGGTCTGGCGACCATGCTCATTTCGATCCCGACCGGGGTCAAGCTGTTCAACTGGCTGTTCACGATCTACCAGGGCCGTCTGCGCTTCACCGCGCCAGTGCTGTGGACCCTGGGCTTCATGGTGACCTTCTCGATCGGCGGCATGACCGGCGTACTGCTGGCCGTACCTGGTGCTGACTTCGTGCTGCACAACAGCCTGTTCGTGATCGCTCACTTCCACAACGTGATCATCGGTGGTGCGGTGTTCGGCTACATTGCCGGCTTCGCCTTCTGGTTCCCGAAAGCCTTCGGTTTCACCCTGAACGAGAAGTGGGGCAAGGCTGCCTTCTGGTTCTGGATCTCCGGTTTCTACGTGGCCTTCATGCCGCTGTACGCACTGGGCTTCATGGGCATGACCCGTCGTCTGAACCACTCGGACAACCCTGCCTGGGAACCGTACCTGTACGTGGCCGTGGTCGGTGCCGTGCTGATCCTGTTCGGTATCGCCTGCCAGCTGATCCAGCTGTACGTGTCGATCCGCGATCGCAAGGACAACATGGACGTCACTGGCGACCCATGGAATGCGCACACCCTGGAATGGTCGACCTCGTCGCCACCGCCGTTCTACAACTTCGCCACCATGCCGGAAAAAGTCGGCCTGGACGCATGGACCGAAGCCAAGCGCGCCGGTATCGCCTACAAGGCTCCGGCCCAGTACGCACCGATCCACATGCCGAACAACACCGCTACCGGTCTGTACATGGGCGCGCTGTTGACCGTCTTCGGTTTCGCCACCATCTGGCACATCTGGTGGTTGGCCGCGGTCGGCCTGATCGGCACCATCGCTGTCTTCGTTGCTCACGCTGCGCGTGACGACCAGGGCTACATGGTTCCTGCCGAGGAAGTGGCACGTATCGAAGGTGAGCGTCTGAAGCACCTCGGTCTGGCTACCGGCTCGCCAGTCGGTGCGCCTGTCGAATCGTTTGAACGGGTTTAATCAATGTCCAGTCATGTAATCAATGCTGATGCTGCTCATGGTCACGACCATGGGCACGAAGAACACCACGACTCGGGCCAGATGACCGTATTCGGTTTCTGGCTGTACCTGATGACCGACTGCATCCTGTTTGCGTCGATCTTCGCAGCCTACGCGGTGCTGTCCGGCAACTTTGCCGGCGGCCCGTCGGGTCACGACATTTTCGAACTGCCGTATGTACTGGCTGAAACCGCGCTGCTGCTGTTCTCCAGTATCACCTTCGGCTTCGCCATGCTGCAGATGTACAAGGGCAACAAGAACGGTGTACTGGCCTGGCTGGCAGTCACCTTCCTGCTCGGCCTTGGCTTCATCGTCATGGAAGTCAACGAGTTCCACCTGCTGATCAGCGAAGGCTTCGGCCCGCAGCGCAGCGGCTTCCTGTCGGGCTTCTTCGCCCTGGTCGGCACCCACGGTCTGCACGTGACCGGTGGTCTGATCTGGATGGCCGTGATGATGTACCAGATTCAGAAGAAGGGCATCACCGGTTCGGCCAAGACCCGCATGGGTTGCCTGAGCCTGTTCTGGCACTTCCTGGACGTGGTCTGGATCTGCGTATTCACCGTTGTCTATCTGCTGGGGGTTCTGTAAATGGCTAACGCACATAACGAGCACGCCGAGGGCAGCCACGGCAGCGTGAAGTCGTACGCAATCGGCTTCGTACTGTCGGTGATCCTGACGCTGATCCCGTTCGGTCTGGTGATGTACCCGACCTTGCCCAAAGACATGACCGTACTGATCGTGGTGGCCTTCGCGGTCATCCAGATCGTCGTGCACCTGTACTACTTCCTGCACCTGGACCGTTCGCCAGAGCAGCGTGAGAACGTCAGCGCCTTCCTGTTCACCGGGTTGGTCATTGCACTGTTGGTCGGCCTGTCGCTGTGGATCATGTTCAGCATCCACACCAGCATGATGGCGAAGTGAGGTAAGACGGCATGTCCTTTAAGCACTTTATCCAAATCACCAAACCGGGGATCATTTTCGGTAACGTGCTTTCTGTGGCAGGCGGTTTCTTCCTTGCCGCGCAAGGGCATGTGGACTTCATGCTGTTCCTGGCCACGGTGATCGGCACTTCGCTGGTGGTGGCGTCCGGTTGCGTGTTCAACAACTGCATCGACCGTGACATCGACATCAAGATGGAGCGCACCAAGAACCGTGTGATGGTTCAAGGGCAGGTCTCGCTGAAGATCGCGCTGGCCTACGCCACCCTGCTCGGGGTGGCCGGGCTTGGCCTGCTGTACGTGCAGGCCAATGCCCTGGCAGCGTTGTTCGGCCTGATCGGGTTCATCATCTACGTGGGTTTCTACAGCCTGTACCTGAAGCGCAAATCGGTGCACGGCACCCTGGTAGGCAGCCTGTCCGGTGCCATGCCTCCGGTGATCGGCTACTGCGCCGTGAGCAACAGCTTCGACCTGGCTGCGTTGACCCTGCTGGTGATGTTCAGCCTGTGGCAGATGCCGCATTCCTATGCGATCGCGATCTTCCGCTTCAACGACTACCTGGCGGCCTCGATTCCGGTACTGCCGGTCAAGCGTGGCATCCTGGTGGCCAAGAAACACATCCTTTGGTACATCGTGGCGTTCCTGGTAGCGACCCTGATGCTGACCATCGGTGGTTATGCCGGCATGAGCTACATGGCCGTGGCCGCGGCGATGGGCATGTACTGGTTGTACATGGCCTGGACCGGCTACAAGGCTGTGGATGATCGCCTGTGGGCGCGCAAGCTGTTCGTGTTTTCCATCTTCACCATCACTGCGTTGAGCGTGATGATGTCGTTGGACACCAAGGTGCCGACCGAACTGCTGCTGACCTACGCGCATTGATCTGATGTGTTGAAAGAGACCCCGGGCCGAAAGGTGCCGGGGTTTTTTTTGCCCTTCAGAAACGGCTTCGCTCCCGCTCTTGCTTTTGATCTTTCCGTCCTTCAGGAGGCCGAATGGAGCCCGCGTGTAGTGGGGTGTAGGGCCATGGATGGCCCGGAAAGTGCCGACGGGCAGGGACGCCCGTGCGGCGCGGCCCCACGGAGCGTGGGTGGAATGAGGGGACCCGTAGCGAAGCGTAGGGCCGGATGCTGGACGGAGCGGTTTTGCTTACTTTTTCCAAGAAAAAAGTAAGCCGCTGTAAGAGCGGAAGGGGCCCTAAATGTCGATATCCATGCTGGATAAGCACATGATTGTCGATTTTCATGTCGGTGTGATTATCCGACATGGATAGCGCTGCGAGCGGCGCCTTCCGCTCTTACAGCGGGTCACTTTTGGCAAACGCCCCAAAAGTAACCAAAAAGGCTGGGCCCTGCATACGGCCCTACGCTTCGCTACGGGTCCCCTCGCTTCGCACCTGCTCCGGGGGCCGCGCCGCACGGGCGTCCCTGCCCGTCGGCACTTTCCGGGCCATCCATGGCCCTACACCCCACTACGCAGGCGCTCCACTCGGCCTCCTGAAGGGCCAGAAGATCAAAAGCAGATCCAAAGCAGATCAAAAGCAGATCAAAAACCAGAGCAAGATCACCAGCCGGAGCAAGGCCTCTGGATCGGTGCGTGCCAACGGCCGGCAATCCCTCCCACCCGGGCACCACTCCCCGCTGAACACGCAACCCCCGGCATTGCTAGCGTGACGGCTCCCCACCCCAAGGAGCACACCGCCATGAGCATTCTGACCGTTTACTTCTGCGGCACCGGATCGCACCGTTTCGATGACCAGAACCCCAATTTCTGGAACGGCGAACTGGTCGCCACCCTTGCTTCCAACGACCAGAGCCGCGAGTTCGCCAACTGGATCGCCATCGACGGCCCGGGCAGCGGCAACCTGCAGGCCGATGACCTGTTCATCGAAAACAAGGAATACGGCCTCACCGGCACCCTGTTCGGCGCCGGCTGGGAGCAGAACGTGGCCCACGCCCTGCAGGTCATCAAGGGCTCCTGCACCTGGCAGCGCGAAAAACTCACCGAGCAGGACTACAACCGCCTGAAGTCAGCCGGCGTGCCGATCGAGGACGTGAAGAAGGAGGGTTCCTGGTTCTGGCGCCAGTACGACTATGGCGACCGCGGCGTGACCCCGCAGCAACTCCAGGAAGGCATCATCCGCATGCACCGCAAGGACGGCCTGATTCCCGATCAGGTCAACATCGTGGGCTGGAGCCGCGGCGGCATCAGTGCCCACATGCTCGCCAACGCCATGGCCGACGACCCGCAACTGGCCCACGTGCCGGTGAACATCTTTGCCATCGACCCCGTGCCCGGGATCAACAACCTGCAGCCACACCGCCTGCACCTGCGCACCAACGTGAAGGAGTACGTGGGTTTCTTTTCTCGCGACGAGCGCTCCAAGGGCTTCGCCTGCGTCATCCCGTCCACCTACCCCGATACCCGTGTCCACATCTTTCCGCTGCCAGGACGCCACGCCACGCTGGTGGGCAATGCCTCGGCCGATGGCGCCAGTGCCGGCAACGAGCTGCCCGACCCGGGCCTGATCGTGCGCCATTTTGCCGAAACCTGCCTGACCCGCTGGGGCGTGACGCTGCAAAAACGCCTTGAGCTGAGCGAAGGGCAGGTGGCCGACTACCTGGATGCCATGGACCGCGACGATGCCCGCTACAGGGCCATGCGCAAGCACTCCTACACGCTGCTGAGCGAGTCCGAAGGGGAGCATCGGCTGGTCCACCAGGGCGATATGCGCAAGGCTTTCAGCTTCGTGCGCGGGGCCCACATGGCGCCGGAGGAGGGCCTGGATGTGGGGAGCTGGCGCTCGCTGTCGTTCGAGCGTCTGTGCTGACACCCGGCATCGGTCGCGGCCGCGCTGTGCGGCCCGCGATCGAATCCACTTTACAGGCATTGCCTGCAGGCACTATCTTCTGCCTCGGCCACCGCAGTGGCCAACGTCGCTCGGACGGTTCCGGGCGCTTACGTCCTCGAGGTAACCATGGCTGACCAAGGTTCGCCGCGCCGCTTTGCGCGCATAGATCGTCTCCCCCCCTACGTATTCAACATCACCGCCGAACTCAAGATGGCCGCGCGCCGTCGTGGCGAAGACATCATCGACCTGAGCATGGGCAACCCCGACGGGGCCACGCCGCCGCACATCGTCGAGAAGCTGGTACAGGTCGCCCAGCGCGAAGACACCCACGGCTACTCCACCTCGCGCGGTATCCCGCGCCTGCGCCGGGCCATCTCGCACTGGTACAAGGACCGCTACGACGTCGAGATCGACCCCGAGTCCGAAGCCATTGTCACCATCGGCTCCAAGGAGGGCCTGGCCCACCTGATGCTGGCCACCCTGGACCACGGCGATACCGTGCTGGTGCCCAACCCCAGCTACCCGATCCACATCTACGGCGCGGTGATCGCCGGGGCCCAGGTGCGTTCGGTGCCGCTGGTGCCCGGCGTGGACTTCTTCAACGAGCTGGAGCGGGCGATCCGCGAGTCGATCCCCAAGCCCAAGATGATGATCCTGGGGTTCCCCTCCAACCCCACCGCGCAGTGCGTGGAGCTGGACTTCTTCGAGCGGGTGGTGGCGCTGGCCAAGCAGTACGACGTGCTGGTGATCCACGACCTGGCCTATGCCGACATCGTCTACGACGGCTGGAAGGCCCCGTCGATCATGCAGGTGCCAGGTGCCAAGGACATCGCCGTGGAGTTCTTCACGCTGTCCAAGAGCTACAACATGGCCGGCTGGCGGATCGGCTTCATGGTCGGCAACCCGGAGCTGGTCAACGCCCTGGCGCGAATCAAGAGCTACCACGACTACGGCACCTTCACGCCGTTGCAGGTGGCGGCGATCGCGGCGCTCGAAGGCGACCAGCAGTGCGTGCGCGACATCGCCGAGCAGTACCGCCAGCGGCGCAACGTGCTGGTCAAGGGGCTGCACGAGACCGGCTGGATGGTCGAGAACCCCAAGGCCTCGATGTACGTGTGGGCCAAGATCCCCGAGCAGTACGCGCACCTGGGTTCGCTGGAGTTCGCCAAGAAGCTGCTGGCCGAAGCCAAGGTATGCGTGTCGCCGGGCATCGGCTTTGGCGACTATGGCGATGACCATGTGCGCTTTGCCCTGATCGAGAACCAGGACCGCATTCGCCAGGCGGTGCGCGGCATCCGCCAGATGTTCCGTGCCGATGGCATCGAGGCGCCGAAGGCGGTCAGGGCTTCACGCACGTCGTGATGCACCTCGCCGGCAAGGCCTGCTCCCGTAGGAGCCGGCCTTGCCGGCGAAGGGCGCGACACCGCCTTCCGTCGGCCGCCCATATTTCTTTCACTGCCCCCCTTTTCAACGCCACGCCGAAGCATAGAATGATCGTCGGGTTTCTCCCTCCAACGATACTTCTCCCCCCCTCCCAAATCATGTCCGAAAACAATCCTTGTTTGACTTGCGGTGCCTGCTGCGCGTATTTCCGTGTGTCCTTTTTCTGGGGTGAATGCACCTCGGCCGGGGGTGTCGTGCCTGATGAACTGGTGGTGCAGATCAACCCGACCCGGGTGGCGATGATCGGCACCGACGCCAAGCCGTGTCGCTGCATAGGGCTTGAAGGCGAGATCGGCAAGAGCGTCAGCTGTTCGCTCTATGCCCAGCGCTCCAGCCCCTGCCGCGAGTTCGATGCCGCCTGGGTCAATGGCCAGCCCAACGACGACTGCAACGCGGCGCGGGCCGCCCACGGCCTGCCCCCTCTGGAAGCCAACGAGCCGTTCTGGCCCGCCGAAGACCCGGAGGTGGCCTGACCGTTCGTCGGTTGGCTGACGCTGTAAGTTTGACGAGGCCCTGTATTCACGGGGCCCATTGCCAAAGTATTAACACCATTTGACGTAACGCCTTTGCGCAAGGGCTCCGGGAAAGCGGCTACATATTCCAGCACTGGAATCGTAGTCGCCAAGGTCAGGCATTTCGACGTTAGTGTGTGTAGTTTCCACGGCTTACCCGTCGCACGCATTCAAGGAACGAACTGCCTGATCCACGAAGGAGTCGCCCGTGGACAGACGTGCCGTCAAGCTTGCCCCCACCCGTATTCGCCCCTTGTCGCTGGCCGTGAGCCTGGCCACCGCGGGAATCGCTTTCGGCCTGTTCAGTGCAACGGCCAGCGCCGCCTGTACCCCACTGGTCCCCGGTGCGGGCGCGACGGTCACCTGCACCCCGGGGTTGAACGGCAACGTCAGTTCCTCCGCCAACAACCTGACCCTTAACCTGAGCAATGGCTCGCAGATCAACGCGCCGTTGCTCGGCACGGCAGTCAACCTGACCGGCAACAACGTCACCCTGAACAACTCGGGCACCATCGACCCCGCATTCCTCGGGATCCTGAGCGGGCTCAGCTCCGGGATCAAGGTCGGCAACGCGGCGGCCAGCACGGTCAGCATCACCAACTTCAGCGGTGGCGTGATCAAGGGCACCACCGGTGTGCTCAGTGCCAGCCTGCTCAACCTCAACGGCCTGGCCCTGAGCGTGCAGAACGGCAACGGTGGCGTTACCACGCTGGTCAACGACGGCACCATCGGTTCATCGAACATTGTCGGCGTCAGCGTGCTGGCCCCAGACGCCCCGGTGGTGGCGGTGTATGGCGGCGGCAGCGTGAACATGACCAACACCGGCACCATCATCGGTCGCGTGGCGTTCCAGGCATCGGGCACTGCCACCGGCAATACCTTCACCAACAGTGGCGCGATCAGTGGCGGCGTGTCGATGGGGGCGAACTCCACCAACCGCTTCAACGCAATCACAGGTTCCAGTGTCAGTAGCGGGGGAGGTGTAGGCGTCGACCTGGGCATCGCCGGCATCAACCTGCTGTATGCGCCTAGCGGCAAGGTCGACGGCGGTGCCGGCGGCAGCAACACCCTTGCCCTGCAGAACGCCATCGGCGGGGGCACCGGTACCGGCGGCACGGGCACGCTTTCGGCCAGCAACTACATCAACTTCAACAACCTGCTCGTGCAGAGCGGCACCTGGACACTCTCCGGCGCGTTGCTCGGGGTCACCAGCACCAGCCTCAACGGCGGCTCGCTGGTGTTCGACGACGCCTCGACCTTCGGCACCGGCACCATCGCGGCCAACGGTGGCGCGCTGGGTGCGGGCGCGGCCAACCTGTCGCTGGCCAACGCCGTCACCCTCGGTGCCGGCGGGCTCGGCATCATCGGCGACAACAACCTGACCCTCACCGGCATCGTCAGCGGTAGCGGCCCCTTGACCAAGACAGGCGCCGGCACCCTGGGCCTGAGCGGGGCCAATACCTATACCGGCGGCACCTTCCTTAATGCTGGCGTACTGTCGCTCGCCAACGCCGCGGCCCTGGGCACCGGCAGCCTGAGCGTTACCGGGGCCGGCAGCCTGCAGGGCTCGGTACCGCTGGTGCTGAGCAACGCCGTGCAGCTGTCGGCAGCGCTGAGCCTGCCCGGCAGCAATGCGCTGACCCTGGGCGGTGTGGTCAGCGGCACCGGCTCGCTGAACAAGACCGGCAGCGGCGACCTGACCCTGGCCGCCAGCAACACCTACAGCGGCGGTACCACGCTGGGCGCCGGCAAGCTGATCCTCGGCAATGCCGCCGCGCTGGGGGGCGGTACATTGACTGCGGCCGCCGGCACCAGCCTGGACACCAGCAGTGCGCTGACCCTGGCCAACGCCATCAGCCTGGGCGGTGCGCTGACCCTCACCGGCAGCAACAACCTGACCCTCGGCGGCGTCATCGGCGGCAACGGCAGCCTGGTCAAGAACGGCACCACCAACCTCAACCTCACGGGCACCAACACCTTCACCGGCGGCCTGCTGCTCAACGGCGGCAGCCTGACCGTAGGCAACGGTGCGGCGCTGGGTACCGGCGCGCTGACCCTGGGCGCCAATGCCAGCCTGGACGCCAGCAGCGCAGTCAACCTCAACAACGCCGTGGTGCTCGGCGCCAACACGCTGAGCCTGCTGGGCACCAGCGCGACCACCCTGGGGGGCGTGGTCAGCGGTACGGGCGGGCTGATCAAGAGCGGTGCGGCCGACCTCACCCTGGGCGCGGCTAATACCTTCGGCGGCGGCGTGCAGTTGCAGGCCGGCAAGCTGATCGTCGGCAACAACACGGCGCTGGGTACCGGCACGCTGGCCGTGGCCGATGGCACCACGCTGGACAGCACCAGCTCGGTTGCACTGGCCAATGCCATCAGCCTGGGCGGCAACCTGACCCTGGCCGGCAGCAATGCCCTGACGCTCGGCGGCGTGGTGTCGGGCAGCGGCGGGCTGGTCAAGAACGGCGCCGCGTTGCTCACGCTCAACGGCAACAACAGCTTCCAGGGCGGTGTGACGCTCAATGCCGGCGGCCTGATGGTGGGCGCGGCCAACGCCCTGGGCAGCGGCGCCCTGAACACCACGGGCACCGCCAGCCTGGATGCGAGCGTGGCACTCAGCCTGGCCAACGCGGTCAACCTTGGCGCCGACCTGACCGTCGGCGGCACGGCCAATCTTGGCCTGGGCGGCCCGATCAGTGGCGCGGGCGGCGTGATCAAGAACGGCGCGGCCGACCTGACCCTTTCCGGCAACAACACCTACGTGGGCAACACCCGGCTCAACGCCGGCAAGCTGGTGCTCGGCAGCAGCACGGCGCTGGGGCAGGGCGCACTGATCGCGGCGGACGGTACCCGCCTTGACGCTGCCCCAGGCGTGACCCTGGGCAACGCCCTCACGCTCAACGGCGCGCTGACCCTCGACGGCAGCAACGACCTGGCCTTGCAAGGCCTGATCAGCGGCAATGGCAGCCTGATCAAGAACGGCACCACCAACCTGACCCTCAGCGGCAACAACACCTTCCTCGGCGGTACCACCCTGAACGCCGGTACCCTGACCCTGGCCAGTGCCGCAGCGCTGGGCACCGGCGCCCTGACTGTCGGCGGCGCGGCGAGCCTTGCCAACAGTTCACCGCTGGTACTGGCCAATGCCGTGGTTCTCAATGGCGTGCTGACCCTGCCGGGCACCAGCAACCTGACCCTGAACGGCGTCATCAGCGGCGCCTCGGGCCTGAGCAAGAACGGCGCGGCCAACCTGACGCTGGGCGCTGCCAATACCTTCGGTGGCGGCGTGGCGCTCAATGCCGGCACGCTGATCCTGGGCAACAACACCGCACTGGGCACCGGTACGCTGGCTGCTGCCGGCAACACCTCGCTGGACGCCACCAAAGCCCTGACGGTGGGCAATGCCGTGACCCTGGCCGGCAACCTCAACCTGCTGGGCAGCAACACCCTCAACCTCGGCGGCGTGATCAGCGGCGCAGGCGGCCTGACCAAGGCCGGCGGTGCCGACCTGACCCTGAGCGGTGCCAACACCTTCAGCGGCGCCACCAACCTGAACGCCGGCAAATTGATCGTCGGCAGCAACACCGCGCTGGGCACCGGCGTGCTGAACGCAGCCGGCAACACCCAGCTGGAGGCCAGCACGGCGGTCAGCCTGGCCAACCTGGTCAACCTGGCCGGCAACCTGGGCATCGGCGGGGCCGCGAACCTGACGCTCAACGGCGTGGTGGGCGGCACCGGCAGCCTGACCAAGACGGGCACGGCCACCCTCGGCCTGAACGCGGCCAATACCTATCAAGGCGGTACCAACCTCAATGGCGGCGGCCTCAGCCTTGGCAACAACCAGGCACTGGGCAGCGGCGCACTGAACGTGGGCGGCGCTGCCACGCTCGACAACAGCGTGGCGCTCAACCTGGCCAACCAGGTGAACCTGAACGCCAACCTGAGCGTTGTCGGCAGCAATGACCTGACCCTGGGCGGTGTGATCGCCGGGGCCGGCCAATTGATCAAGAATGGTGCCGCCACCCTGACCCTCAATGGCCTCAACACCTTCACCGGCGGGACCTTGCTCAATGCCGGCGCGCTGGTGCTGGGCAATGCCTCGGCACTGGGCAATGGCGCACTGAACGTGACCGGTGCGGCCAGCCTCGACAACAGCGCCAGCTTCGCCTTGGCCAACGCGATCAACCTGGGTGCCAACCTGACCCTGGCCGGCAGCAACGACCTGACCCTGGGCGGCGTGATCAGCGGCGCCGCCGGGCTGGTCAAGAACGGGGCGAGCAACCTGACCCTCAATGGCGTCAACACCTTCCAGGGCGGCACCGTGCTCAATGCCGGCGGCCTGACCCTGGGCAATGCCAATGCCCTGGGCACCGGCGCGTTGACCGTGGCCGGCAACGCCAGCCTGGACAACAGCGCCAGCTTCGCACTGGGCAACAACCTGATACTCAATGCCGACCTGAGCCTGGCGGGCAACAACGACCTGAGCCTGGGCGGGGTGATCAGCGGCACCGGTGGCCTGATCAAGAATGGCCTGGCCGACCTGACCCTGAGCGGCAACAACACTTTCAGCGGCGCGGTCAACGTGCTCAACGGCAGCCTGACCACGGTCGGTGCCGGCGCACTGGGCAATGCCTCGGCGGTGAACGTGGGGCTGGGCGCCAGCCTCAACCTGGGCAACAGCAGCAGCCTTGCCAGCCTCACCGGCAGCGGCAGCGTGAACCTGGGGGCCGGTACCAACCTGAGCGTGGGCGCGGGGGATGCCAGCAGCGTATTCACCGGCGGCCTGGCCGGGGCCGGTGGCCTGATCAAGGTCGGCGGCGGCAGCCTGGAACTGGCCGGCAACAACGGCCTGCTCACTGGCACCACCCAGGTCAATGGCGGCACCCTGAACGTCACCGGTTCGCTGGGCAGCAACCTGGTGCAGGTCAATACCGGCGCCACCCTCACCAGTACCGGCACTGGCAGCGTGCTGGGCGCGGTGACCATCGCCGATGGCGGCCACCTGGCGGCCAACAGCGGCAGCAGCCTGACCCTGGGCTCGCTGGTGCTCAACGCCAACTCCAACCTGGACGTGGGCCTTGGTTCGCCGGCTACCGGCGGCAATGCGCTGATCAAGGTCAACGGCAACCTGACCCTGGACGGCACCCTCAATGTCAGCGACATCGGCGGCTTTGGCACCGGTATCTACAGCCTGATCAACTACACCGGCCAGCTCACCGACAACGGCCTGGTGATCGGCAGCATTCCCGGCAGCGTGCAGCTGGGCGACCTGCAGGTACAGACCTCGATCGGCAGCCAGGTCAACCTGCTGGTCGGTGGCGCCAATGGCAGCGTGCTGTTCTGGGACGGCACCGGCCTGGTCGGCAACGGCGTGATCCAGGGCGGCAACGGCACCTGGGATGCCCTGAGTACCAACTGGACCACGGTCAACGGCACCGGCAACCGTGACTGGAGCAGCAACTTCGCGGTATTCCAGGGCGCCGCAGGCGACGTGCTGGTCAATGGCGCGCAGTCGATCACCGGCCTGCAGTTCGTCACCGATGGCTACCGCCTGCTCAATGGCGTGACCGGCCAGCTGAACCTGGTCAATGGCAGCAATGGCGCCACCACGGTGCGTGTCGATCCGGGTGTGACCGCCACGGTTGGTGTCGCCCTGGGCGGCAGCGGCCTGCTGAGCAAGGTCGACAGCGGCACGCTGGTGCTCAACGCCAGCAACAGCTACAGCGGCGGCACCGCCCTCAATGGCGGCACCCTGGTGGTGGGCAACAACCTGGCGCTGGGCAGCGGTGCGCTGACTGCTGCCAACGGCACCACGCTGGACAGCAACGCCAGCATCGCCCTGGGCAACAGCGTCAACCTGCTCGGCGGCCTGACGGTGGCCGGCAGCAACGATCTGGCCCTGAACGGCAGCATCAACGGCGCCGGCAACCTGACCAAGAACGGCGCTGCCACGCTCACCCTGGGCGGCGCCAACAGCTACACCGGCGGCACCACCCTGGCCGCTGGCCGGCTGCTGCTGGGCAATGACCTGGCCCTGGGCACAGGCGCGCTGCACGTGACCGCTGCCAGCAGCCTGGCAGGCACTACCACGACCAGCCTGGCCAACGCCATCGACCTGGGCGCCAACCTGACCCTCGACGGCCTCAACGCCATGACCCTCAACGGCATCGTCAGCGGCAGCGGTGCCCTGAACAAGACCGGCACGGGCAACCTGACCCTCAATGGTGCCAACACCTACCAGGGCGGCACCAGCGTCGGCGGCGGCACCCTCACCCTGGGCAATGGTGCGGCACTGGGCAGTGGTGCGCTGAACGTCACCGGCGCGTCCAGCCTGGCGACCAGCACCCCGCTGAGCCTGGCCAACGCGATAAACCTGGGCGCCGACCTGACCCTGCCGGGCACCAGCAACCTGGTGCTCAATGGCGTGATCGGCGGCAGCAGCGGGTTGGTCAAGAACGGTTCGGCCAGCCTGACCCTCAATGGCAACAACACCTATCAGGGCAGCACCAGCCTCGCCGGCGGCACCCTGATCGTCGGCAGCAACACCGCACTGGGCACCAGCACGCTCACTGCACAGGCCGGCACGTCACTGGACGCCAGCAGCGCCGTGACCCTGGGCAATGCCATCGGCCTGCTCGGCGGCCTGACGGTGGTCGGCAGCAACGACCTGACCCTTGCCGGCAACCTCACCGGCAGCGGCGGGCTGAGCAAGAATGGTGGCGCGACGCTCACCCTGTCGGGCAGCAACACCCACCTGGGCAACACCTTGCTCAATGGCGGCCGCCTGGTCCTGGGCAGTGACCAGGCGCTGGGCCTGGGTAACCTGGTGGCAGCAGGCGGCACCACGCTGGACAGCAGCCTGGATGTCACCGTGCTCAACGCCGTATCGCTGGCCGGCAACCTGACCGTTGGCGGCACCCACGACATCACCCTGGGCGGCCAGGTCAACGGTGCCGGCAGCCTCACCAAGAATGGCGCGGGCAACCTGACCCTGACCGGTGCCAACGCCTGGCAGGGCGGCACCACCCTGAACGCCGGCACCCTTACCGTGGGCAATGCGCTGGCGCTGGGCAACGGCAGCCTCAGCGTGGGCGGGGCGTCCACCCTGGCCAGCAGCGCTGCGGTGAACCTGGCCAACGCGGTCAACCTGGGCGCCAACCTGACGGTCGCCGGCAACACCGACCTGGGCCTGACGGGCGTGGTCAGCGGCACTGGCGGGCTGATCAAGACCGGTGGCGGCAACCTCGCCCTCACCGGTGCCAACACCTACAGCGGCGGCACCACCCTGAATGCCGGCACCCTCACCGTAGGTAACGCCACCGCACTGGGCAGCGGCGCGCTGACGGTCGGCGGCGCCTCCACCCTGGCCAGCAACACCGCGCTGAACCTGGGCAACGCCATCGGCCTGAATGCCGACCTGACCGTCGCCAACAGCGCCGGCCTGACCCTGGGCGGCGACATCAGCGGTGCGGGCGGCCTGATCAAGACCGGCACCGGGGTGCTGACCCTGGGCGGCAACAATACCTACCAGGGCGGTACCGCGCTCAATGCCGGCGGCTTGCTGCTGACCTCGGCCACGGCGCTGGGCAGTGGCACCCTGACCGCCGCCGGCGCCACCACGCTGGACACCAGCACCGCGCTGACCCTGGACAATGCCCTGGTACTTACCGGCAACCTGACCCTGCTCGGCGCGCAGAACCTGGCCCTGACGGGCGCGATCAGCGGCGCGGGCGGCCTGGTCAAGACCGGCGCCAGCGACCTGACCCTGAGCGGCGCCAACACCTACAGCGGCGACACCCTGCTGGGCGCCGGCCGCTTGATCGTGGGCAGCGACAGCGCACTGGGCGTCGGTACCCTGCGCACCAGCAACAACACCATCCTCGATGCCAGCACGGCGGTGACGCTGGGCAATGCGCTGAACATCGTCGGCAACCTGAACGTCGGCGGCAGCAACGACCTGACCCTGAACGGCGTGATCGACGGCCCCGGCGACCTGACCAAGAACGGCGCTGCGACCCTCACCCTCAACGGCAGCAACACCTACAGCGGCGAGACCATCCTCACCGCCGGCACCCTGGTGCTGGGCAATAACAATGCGCTGGGCACCGGGGTGCTGTCGGTCACCGGCAACTCGAGCCTGAACAGCGGCAACAGCGCCGTGGTGGTGAACAACGGCATCGGCCTCAATGCCAACCTTACCGTCAACGGCAGCAACGACTTCGGCCTGGGGGGCGTGATCAGCGGCAACAGCCAACTGATCAAGACCGGTAGCGGCAACCTGACCCTGAGCGGTACCAACACCTATTCCGGTGGTACCAGCCTGGGCGGCGGCACCCTGACCGTCACCAATGGCGCTGCGCTGGGCAGCGGCGCACTGAGCGCGACGGGCACCAGCACCCTGGGCAATACCCAGGCTGTCACGCTGCTGAATGCCATCGCGGTCAATGGCGACCTGACCCTGGACACGGCCGCCAACCTGACCCTGGGTGGGGTTATCAGTGGCTCGGGCAACCTGATCAAGAGCGGCGCCCAGGAACTGGTGGTGTTCGGCAACAACACCTTCAGCGGCACACTCGATATCACCCAGGGCATGCTGACCACCTTGAATAGCAACGCCCTTGGCAATGTCGCCAGTGTCAACCTGGGCAGCGGCACCGACCTGAACCTGAACGGCAACACCAGCATCGGTGCACTCACCGGCAGCGGCACCACCAATATCGGCCTGGGCAGCACGCTGAGCCTGGGCAGTACCAACCTGGACAGCGTCTTCGCCGGTGCCCTGGTCGGCAGCGGCGGCTTGAACAAGGTCGGCACCGGCGTGCTGGAACTTGCCGGCATCAGCAACCTGGGCGGCGCCAGCCAGGTCAGCGGCGGTACCTTGAACGTGTCGGGCGCCCTGAACGGGGGGAACCTGACGGTCAATTCCGGCGCGACCCTGACCGGCAGCGGCAGCGTGGGCGGGCTGACCACCATCGTCAACGGCGGCCACCTGGCCGGCACCAGCGGCACCCAGCTCAGCTTCGGCTCGCTGGCGCTGGCGCCAAACGCCAGCATCGACGTCGCACTCGGCTCGCCCGTCACCGGCGGTACCTCGTTGTTCAGTGTTGCCGGCAACCTGACCCTGGGTGGCACGCTCAACATCACCGATGACGGCGGCTTCGGCAATGGTATCTATCGCCTGTTCGATTACGGCTCGCTGACCAACAACGGGTTGGTGCTGGGCAGCCTGCCGGGCAGCGTCACGCCCGGCGAGCTGCAACTGCAAACCGCGATTACCGGCCAGGTCAACGTGCTGGTCAACTCGCCCAACCTGATCGTGCAGTTCTGGGATGGGGCGGGCACTGTCCCCGATGGCGTGGTGCAGGGCGGCAGCGGCACCTGGAACAGCACCACCACCAACTGGACCGACCTCAACGGCACCGTCAACGACGTCTGGCAGGGGCAGTTCGCGGTGTTCCAGGGCGCTGCGGGCGGCGTGGTCACGGTCGAAGGTGGCCAGGCCGTCAATGCCCTGCAGTTCATCACCGACGGCTACCAGCTGGTCGCCGGCAGCGGCGGCGTGCTCAACGCCGTCAACGGCAACAGTGGCAGCTTTGCGGTACGTGTCGACCCGAACGTGACCGCCACCCTGGGCCTGCCGGTCAATGGCAGCGCGACCCTGGCCAAGCTCGACAGCGGCACGCTGGTGCTCAACGGCGCAAACGGCTACACCGGCGGCACGCAGCTCAATGGCGGCACCCTGGTGGTCGGCAATGACGGCGCGCTGGGCAGTGGCACGCTGACTGCGGCCAATGGCACCACCCTGGACAGCAACAAGGCGGTGAGCCTGGCCAACACCATTGGCCTGCTCGGCCAACTGAGCATTGCCGGCAGCAACGCACTGACGCTGGACGGTGACATCAGCGGCACCGGCGGCCTGCTCAAGGCGGGCGGCGCCAGCCTGACGCTCAACGGCGACAACAGCTACACCGGCCCTACCGCCCTGAATGCCGGCACGCTGGTACTGGGCAGTGACACCGCACTGGGCGTCGGCGCCCTCAACGCGGCCGCGGGTACGCAACTGGACAGCAGCAGCGCGCTGGCGCTGGCCAACACCTTCAACCTGAGCGGCAACCTGACGCTGCTCGGCAGCAACGACCTGACCCTCAATGGCCTGGTCAACGGCGCCGGCAGCCTCACCAAGCAGGGCAGCGGCAGCCTCACGCTCAACGGTGCCAACGGTTTCACGGGCGGTACCGTACTGCAGAGCGGCACCCTGAATGTCGGCAACGCCGGGGCGCTGGGCAGTGGCGCGCTCACCGTCAGTGGCGCCTCCAGCCTGGTCAATGGCAGTGCGCTGTCACTGGCCAATGCCATCGTGCTCAACGCCGGCCTGACCCTGCCGGGCAGCAACAACCTCACCCTGGGCGGTGTCATCAGTGGCACGGGCAGCCTGAACCACACCGGCAGCGGCGGCCTGACCCTCACCGGGGTGAACACCTACAGCGGTGGCACCCAGCTGGGTGCCGGCAACCTGGCCCTGGGCAACGGCTCGGCGCTGGGCAGCGGTGCCCTGAGTGTCAGCGGCACCTCCACCCTGACCACCACCAGCGCCATGACCCTGGCCAACGCGGTGGATGTGGGTGGCACGCTCAACGTGGCGGGCACCAACAACCTGACCCTGGCCGGCGTGCTCAGCGGTGCGGGCACCCTGAACAAGAACGGTGCGGCCAACCTCACCCTCAGCGGCAACAACAGCTTCAGCGGCATCCTCAACATTCTTTCCGGCAGCCTCAGCACGGTGGGCAGCGGTGCACTCGGCAACCCTGCCGAGCTCAACCTGGGCAACGGCGCCAGCCTCAACCTGGGCGGCACCACCAACCTGGGCGAGCTCAGCGGCAGCGGCACCGTGAACGTAGGCGCCGGTACCGGCCTGCAAGTGGGCGAGGGCACGTTCGGCGGGGTGCTCAGCGGCACCGGTACGCTGGACAAGACCGGCACCGGCACGCTGACCCTGGGCGGTGGCAATACCCTGAGCGGGGCCACCACCGTCAGCGGCGGCAGCCTCATCGTCAATGGCAGCCTGGCCAGCAGCACCGTCACGGTGAACAGCGGCAGCATCCTGGGCGGCACCGGCAGCCTCGGCGGCGCGCTGACCGTCGCCGACGGCGGGCACCTGTCGCTGCGCAGCGGCGATACCCTGAGCGTCGGCTCGCTGGTACTGGGCGCGGACGCCAACCTGGATGCGGCCCTGGGCGCCCCTGTGGTGGGTACCCCGGCGCTGATCAACGTGGGCGGCAACCTGACCCTGGACGGCAAGCTCAATGTCACCGACCTGGGCGGGTTCGGTGCGGGCGTGTATCGCCTGATCGACTACAGCGGCGCGCTGACCAACAACGGCCTGGCCATCGGCAGCGTGCCCAATGGGGTCATCGCGGGCGATCTGGATGTGCAGACCGCCGTCAACAACCAGGTCAACCTGGTGGTGGGCGGCAGCAACAACAACGTGCTGTTCTGGGACGGCAGCCAGACCGTCGGCAATGGATCGGTCGACGGCGGCGCCGGTGTCTGGAGCGTCGGCGGCACCAACTGGACCGATGCCAACGGAGCGCTCAACCAGGCCTGGAACGGCACCTTCGCGGTGTTCCAGGGCACGGGCGGCGCGGTGACCGTCGATGGTGTGCAGACCGTCAACGGCCTGCAGTTCCTCGACAATGGCTACGTGCTGAGCGGTGACGCGCTGAACCTCACCAACGGTGCCCAGGGCACCGGCAACGTGCGTATCGGCAACGGCGTGAGCGCCACACTGAACGTGGACATCAACGGCAGCGGCACCCTGGCCAAGCTCGAAGGCGGCACCCTGGTGCTCAACGGCAACAACGGCTATACCGGCGGCACCCAGCTCAACGGCGGCACGTTGGTGGTGGGCAGCAACACCGCCCTGGGCAGCGGTGCGCTGACGGCTGTCGACGGCACCACGCTGGATGCCAACCAGGCCGTGACCCTGGGCAACGCCGTGACGCTCGGCGGTGCGCTGACCATCGCGGGCAGCAATGACCTTGATCTCACCAACCTCGTCAGCGGCAGCGGCAGCCTGGTGAAGAACGGTACGGCCGACCTGACCCTGGCCGGCGCCAACACCTACCAGGGCGGTACGCGCCTCAATGCCGGCAGCCTGACCCTGGGCGACAACGCTGCACTGGGCAGCGGCGCGCTCACGGTGGGTGGCACTGCGCAGCTCGACGGCACGCTTGACCTGCAACTGGGCAACGCCGTCAGCCTGGCCTCGCAACTGACCCTGGGCGGCAGCCACGACCTGACCCTGAACGGGGTGATCAGCGGCAACGGCAGCCTGGTGAAAAACGGCAATGGCGCACTGCTGCTGAGCGGTGCCAACACCTACAGCGGCGGCAGCACCTTCAACGCCGGCAGCGTGCAGGGCAATACCAGCAGCCTGCAGGGCGCGATCCTCAACAACGCCGCGCTGACCTTCGAACAGGCCAGCAACGGTACCTACACCGGCAACCTCACCGGCAGCGGCACGTTGATCAAGAACGGCAGCGGGCAACTGCTGATGACCGGCAACAGCGGCTTCACCGGCGCCACCACGGTCAACGCCGGCAGCCTGCTGGTCAACGGCAGCCTGGCCAGTGCCACGGTGCAGGTCAACAACGGGGCGACCCTGGGCGGCAGCGGCAACTACGCCGGCACGGTCAACCTGGCCAGCGGTGCGACCCTGGCGGCAGGCAGCGGCGCCACGCCACTCAAGGTCGGCGCGCTCAACCTGGATGCCGGCAGCAATGTCGACCTGGCGCTCGGGCAGGCATCGGCCTCGACCACCGTGGTCAAGGTGGCGGGCGACCTGACCCTTGATGGCACGCTCAACATCAGCAATGCCGGTGGCTTCGGCAGCGGCGTTTACCAGCTGTTCAGCTACGGTGGCAACCTGACCGACAACGGCCTGCTGTTCGGCCTGCTGCCAGGCGGCACCTTGCCAGGCCAACTGACCCTGCAGACGGCCATCGCCCAGCAGATCAACCTGGTGGTGCAGGGCGCCGGTGGTGCACTGCAGTTCTGGAACGGCGGCAAGACCAATGCCGACGGCACCATCGGTGGTGGCAGCGGCACCTGGGGCAACGGCACCAACTGGACCGACGTCAACGGCAACCTGAGCGAAACCTGGGATGCGCAGTTCGGCGTGTTCGGTGGCCAGGCGGGGACCGTCACCGTGGCCGGCAACCAGTCCTTCACCGGCCTGCAGTTCCTCAGCGGCGGCTACCAGTTGGTGGCCGGCAGCGGCGGCAGCCTGACACCGGTCAATGCAGCCAATGGCGACCTGGCCGCCGTGCGCGTGAACACCGGCGACAGCACGCAGATCTCGGCGCCGCTGGTGGGCGCGGGCGGTATCGAAAAACTCGACGCAGGCACGCTGATCCTGAGCGGCGCCAACACCTACACCGGCGGCACCAGGGTCAGCGGCGGTACGCTGGTGGGCAACACCACCAGCCTGCAGGGCAACATCGTCGACAACGCCAGCCTGGTGTTCCAGCAGGACACCGACGGCCGCTTCAACGGTGTGCTCAGCGGCACCGGCAACACCGTCAAGCAGGGTAGCGGCAGCCTGCTGCTGACCGGCAACCAGCCGTTCAGCGGCAACCTGGCGGTCAACCAGGGCCTGCTGCTGGTGGGCAATGCGGCCAACCCGGGCACGGTGCTCGGGGCCAAGGTCACGGTGGGGGCCGGTGCCGCACTGAGCGGCAACGGCAGCGTGGGCTCGCTGGTCAACAACGGTGTGGTGCAGCCTGACCCGGCCAGCGGGCTCAAGGTCGGCGGCAACTTCACCAACGCCCCGGGCGGCACCCTGCAGGTGGTGGTCGGCAACCCCGCCAGCAGCGGCCTGACCGTGGGCGGCACGGCCAACCTGGGCGGCAGCCTGGTGGTGTTGAACTCGGCACCGGCCTCGGGCAACGCGCAGTACACCGTAGTGACTGCCGGCGGCGGGGTGAACGGCACCTTCACCACCGTGCAGTTGCCGGATACGCCGTTCTACGACACCACCCTCAACTACGGCAGCAACCAGGTCGGCGTCACCATCAGCCGCAACGGCACCAGCCTCGGCGATGTGGCTTCGACCCCCAACCAGCAGGCCGTGGCCGGCGCACTGGGCAGCAGCGGGGCACCGGCGGCGGTACTGGGCGCGGTCATGGCGCAGAACCGTGGTGGCGTTCAGGCGGCGCTGGACAGCCTGTCGGGCGAGATCCATGCCAGTACCGCCAGTGCGCTGATCGAAGACTCGCGCTACGTGCGCGAAGCGGTCAACGACCGCCTGCGCCAGCCAGGCTGCATGCGCGAGGAGGATCCGCGTCGGGCCCTGGCACCGAACGCCAACCAGCTCACCAGCGATGGTTGCCACGACGAGGCCGTGGGCTGGGCGCAGGCACTGGGCACCTGGGGCAAGATGGACGGCAACAGCAACAGCGCCAGCATCGACCGCAACGTGCAGGGCTTCCTGCTCGGGGTGGACCGCAGCCTGAACAGCGACTGGCGCGTGGGCGTGGCCGGCGGCTATACCCGCAGCGACCTGGATGCCAGCGGCCGCCGTTCCGATGCGAGCATCGACAGCTACCACCTGGCCACCTACCTGGGCTACCAGCTCGATGCCTTCTCGGCCCGCGTGGGTGCGGCGTACAGCTGGCACGACATCGAGAGCAAGCGTGACGTCGCCATCGGCAGCTACGACGACCGCCTCAAGGCCAAGTACAAGGCGCGCACCGCGCAGGTGTTCGGCGAGGTGAGCTACGCCATCGAGGCAGGCGGCGTGGCGCTGGAACCGTTCGCGGGCCTGGCCTACGTCAACTACGACAGCGACACTGCACGCGAGAAGGGCGGCGCGGCGCGGCTCAAGGCCAGTGCCGACCAGGACATCACCTTCTCCACCGTGGGCCTGCGGGCGGGCAAGGCGTTCAAGCTGGCCAACGGCAGCACCCTGACCCCGCGTGGCAGCCTGGGCTGGCGGCATGCCTACGGCGACACCAAGCCCGATGCCGACCTGCGCTTCATCGAGGGCGGCGCCGGCTTCACCACCCAGGGCGTGCCGATCGCCCGCGATGCGGCGGTGGTCGAGGCGGGGCTGGACCTGTCGATCGGGCAGGCCGGCAAACTGGGCCTGGGCTATTCGGGGCAGCTGTCCAGCGACACCCGCGACCATGCGGTAACGGTGAGTTTCAGCATGGGGTTCTAGGCGGCGAACGACGATCACGGCGCGTGAAGGCGGTGGCTTGAGCGCAGGTACCTCAAGTACCATCGCCCTCTGATTTGATGAGAGGGAAGTCGCTGATGATCGTCGGTATCGACCTGGGCACGACCCACAGCCTGGTGGCGGTGTGGCGCGATGGCGCCACTGAACTGGTGGCCAACGCACTCGGCCACACGCTCACCCCCAGCGTGGTGGGGCTCGACGACCAGGGCCGGGTGCTGGTCGGGCAGGCGGCGCGCGAGCGCCTGCACACCCATCCGCACCTGACCACCGCATTGTTCAAGCGCTACATGGGCAGCAACCAGCAGGTCACCCTGGGTGGGCGTGCCTACCGCCCCGAAGAACTCTCGGCACTGGTGCTCAAGAGCCTCAAGGAAGATGTCGAGCGTGCCTATGGCGAGCCGGTCACCGAGGCGGTCATCAGCGTGCCGGCCTACTTCAGCGATGCCCAGCGCAAGGCCACCCGCGTGGCCGGCGAACTGGCCGGGCTGCGCGTCGACAAACTGATCAACGAACCCACCGCCGCCGCACTCGCCTACGGCCTGCACCAGCGCGACAAGGAAACCTCGTTTCTGGTCTTCGACCTGGGCGGCGGCACCTTCGACGTGTCGATTCTGGAGCTGTTCGAAGGGGTGATGGAGGTGCGCGCCAGCGCCGGCGACAACTACCTGGGCGGTGAAGACTTCGACCAGTTGCTGCTGGAGCATTTCGTGCAGGCCCAGCAGGGCAACGACTTCCCCGGCGCGACCACGCTGCTGCAGCCGCTGCGCCGCGAGGCCGAGCGTGTACGCCGGCAGCTGGGTCAGGCCCAGCAGGCCGACTTCGTGGTACGCGTGGAGGGCCGCGAATGGCGCCACGTGTACACCCAGGACGCCCTGGCCGACCTGTTCGCACCGCTGCTGGCACGCCTGCGCACCCCCATCGAACGCGCCCTGCGCGATGCGCGCATCCGCGCCTCGGACCTGGACGAAGTGCTGCTGGTGGGCGGTACCACGCGCATGCCGCTGGTGCGCAAGCTGGCGGCCGGGCTGTTCGGGCGCTTCCCTTCGATCAGCCTCAACCCCGATGAAGTGGTGGCCCACGGCGCCGCCGTGCAGGCCGCGCTCAAGGCCCGGGATGCCGCGCTCGAAGAGGTGGTGCTGACCGACGTGTGCTCCTACACCCTGGGCATGGAAACCGTGCGCCAGGTCGGTGACCGCCACGAGAGCGGGCACTACCTGCCGATCATCGAGCGCAACAGCGTGGTGCCGGTGAGCCGGGTGCAGACGGTGTACACCGTCGGCGACCAGCAGGAGCAGGTGCTGGTCAAGGTGTTCCAGGGCGAGAGCCGCCTGGTGCGCGACAACGTGCTGCTGGGCGTGCTGGAGATTCCGGTGCCACGGCGCAAGGCCGGCGAGGTGGCCCTGGACGTGCGCTTCACCTACGACATCAACGGCATTCTCGAAGCCCAGGTGAGCATCCCGCTGACCGGCGAGCAGCATGCCCTGGTGATCGAGAACAACCCCGGCGTACTCAGCCCCGAAGAGGTACGCGAACGCCTGGCGGCGCTGGCCGAGCTCAAGACCCACCCGCGTGACCAGCAACCCAACACCCTGTTGCTGGCGCGCCTGGAGCGCCTGTATCAGGAAAGCCTGGGCGAGGTACGTGAGCTGATCGGGGCCTGGGCCGCTCAGTTCCAGCGCGTGCTGGAAACCCAGGACGAGCGCCAGATCCGCGAGGTGCGCCACGAGCTCGAACAGCGCGTGAATGAACTGGGCCAGGACAGCTGGCGCTGAAGGAGCGGCAATGAGTGACGTGATCGAAGACTGCTGGAGCGTGCTGGCCCTGCCCCTGGGCGCTGATGAACGCAGTATCAGGCGCCAGTATGCGCGCCTGCTCAAGGTGCACCGCCCCGACGAGGACCCCGAGGCCTTCCAGCGCCTGCGCGAGGCCTATGAACAGGCGCTGGCGCGCAGCCGCTGGGCACACGAGGACGATGCAGCGCCAGCGCTGGAATCGGCCGATGTGCCAGCCCCGCAGGCCGCGGCGGTGCACGTCGACGTCGAACCCGCACCCGCCAGGGAGCAACAGGCCCGCGCGCTGCTCGAAGGGCTGGACCCTGCGCAGCTCGACAACCTGTGGCGCCAGGCCGGCGAACTGGGGTGCGAGGCGGCCTTCGAGCAGCAGTTGCTGCAGCGCAGCCTGGATGACGAAACCCTGCGCCTGCCCATCCTGCACTGGGCGGTGCCGAGGCGTGGCTGGTTCACCCCCTGGCAGGCGGTGCCGATCGGCGCGTACCAGGGCGACGAACTGCTGGGCAGCCTCTGGCAAGCCTGCCACGCGCAGTTGCAGCACTACTTGCAGGCGGGCGACGAACAGGCGTTTTTCGCCAGCCTGCAGCACTGGGGCGGGCAGGCCTGGCTGGAGCCCTTCGACCGCCGCGAGCAGTTCCAGGCCATGCTGCTGGAGCTGCTGCACGATCACCCCGGCAGCAGCACCGCGCTGTTCGAACGCGTGTGCGGCTACTTCAACTGGAGCGACGATGACGGTGGCCCCCGGCCCGCGCACCTGTGGCAGGGCCTGAACGAGCGCTGGCGTCGCGATACCTGGTTCGCCCGCCAGCAGGCCCTGGCCGAGCAGTGGCACTGGCACACCAACCCCGAGGGCAATGCGGCCTACCTGCTGCTGCGCAACCTCGAGTTCAAGCAGCAGGTGGCGCTGGCCCAGGGCTTCAGCGAGGCCGACTGGGAAGCCTGTGAGCACCTGACGCAAACCCTGCTCTACCACTACCCTGAACTGCTCGACCAGGTGCCGCACCGCGACCTGTACTTCTGGCGCAGGCTGGCGCCGCGCCCGCTGCACCCGCGCAGCTACCTGCGGGTGATGAGCTGCATGGTGCTGGTGATCGTGCTGTGGCTGGCGGGGCCGGATTTCTTCGCGCACCCCTCCAATGTACTGATTGCCGCCGTGGTGGGCTCGCTGCTGACGGTGCAACTGTCGGCGGTGTTCATGCGTTTCTGGCTGTGGACCGCGCCTAACCTGCTGGCGCTGGACCTGCGCCTGAGCGAATGGCTGATCCCGCGTCGGTTCAACCCCGATGGCGAGCGTCTGCTGCTGCGCCATGGCGTGCCGCGCCTGCTGCTGGCACTGCCGATCTACCCGATGCTGGCCGGTACCCACCCGTGGACCGGTATCGTCGCGCTGACGGGCTACTTCGCTGTCGGGCTGCTTGGCCTGTTGCCGTATCAGCCACCACAGGAAGGCGGCCCGGCGTGGCGCCAGCCGTGGGTGACGCTGCACCGGCTCTACGAATTCAACCTGGCCCAGGCCGCGGTGCTGCTGGTAACGGTGGGCGTGGTGGCGTGGTGGCAGGTTCACCCACCAGGAGTAATTTCATGAGTTTGCCTGAAGCTTTCGACACCGAGCTGTGCCTGAACGGGCCGCGCCTGCAACTGCGGCCCATGCAGGCCCGCGATGCCGAGCAGTGGCTGGGGATCATGGCCGACCCCGAGGTGATGCGTTACTGGCACCACGGGCCGTGGCAGACCCTGGACGAAGCCGAAGTGGCCTTGCTGGCCGACCGCGCCGCCTACCTGGCCGGGCGCAGCCTGAAGCTGGGTATCTACCCGCAGGGCAGCGACCTGCTGCTGGGCATGTGCCAGTTCTTCAACATCGACGCCGAGTCGCGCCGCGGCGAAATCGGCTACTGCCTGGCCAGCAGCGCCCAGGGCCAGGGCTACATGGGCGAGGCGCTGGAGCTGTTCGTCGAGTACCTTGCCATCGGCCTGAACATGCGCCGCCTCGAGGCCGAGATCGACCCGCGCAACGGTGCCTCGGCGCGCACCCTCGAACGCATGGGTTTCGAGCGTGAAGGGCTGCTGCGCGAGCGCTGGTGCATCGCCGGCGAGGTGTCGGATTCGGCGTTGTACGGGCTGCTGCTCGAATCGGCCTGAATGACTTGGACAGCGGGGCAGGCGATGGGCTATCGTCGCGCCCCGCTTCCCACCCGGCTGAATGGACTTACTGGTGCGCTTCGATTTCCGCTTGCTGAGCCTGCTGCTGTACCTCGCCTGCCTGTACCCGGAGGCCTGCGCCTGGGGGCACGATTCGGTGCTGCGCGGCATGCACGCGCTGTCGATGGGCTGGCTGGCCGGCGGCCTGTGGTTCGCCAACCCGCTGCTGCTGGGCGCCTTCGCAACCCACCGCAAAGACCCCAAAACCGCTTACCGCCTGGGCTGGTGCGCACTGCTGCTGGCGGGCTCGGCCCTGGCGCTGGGCTGGACCGACTGGTCGCCGATCCCGCCGGCGCCCCACGGCGGGCCTGACGTGCGCACCGGCTACTACCTGTGGCTGGCCTCGATGCTGGCATTCGTGATCGGCCAGCACCGCTACCGGCGCCAGCCCAGGCTTACCCAGCCAGCGCTGGGCTGGCTGCACTGGGTGCTGGTGGCGGGTATCGTGCTGACCATTCCACTGTCGTTCGTCAAGGCCACCGTCGCGCCGGCGCGACCGGTCTACATGAACCTCGGCGAGCCGCCAGCGGCCTGCGACGACTGCGAACTCGGGGTCAACTAGATGCTGGCACTGTTCAAGCGGCATTACGTGGTACTGAGCCTGGCGCTGTACCTGGGCAGCCTGTTTCTGGATGCCGTGCCGGTCAGCGAGGTGACCATGCGCGGCATGCATGTGCTGACCCTCGGCTGGCTGGGTGGCAGCGCCTGGTGGGCCAACCCGCTGCTGTGCCTGGCACTGATGCTGCGGCGCAACCGGCCGCTGCTGTCGCTGTTGGCGGCGGTCGCGGCACTGGTGCTGGCGGCGCAGTGGCTGCCAGTGATCGGCTGGGGCGACAGCGCGCTGGTGCCGCGCAAGGCCAATGGCCAGGCCAACCTGCTCGGCGCCTACTACCTGTGGTTGCTGGCGTTGGCGGCATACGTGGCCGGCCAGTTTCTCAACCGCCGGCAGGCGCCGGGCGGGCCGGGCCAGGGCTGGCTGGCCTGGGTGCTGGTGGCGGCGATCTATGCCACGGCGGCGTTCTCGTTCAGCGTGGGCAGCGGCGCCAATGTCACGCCCCCGGCCCCGGCAATACCCTCCAATTCCATCTGACCTGCGGACACTCCTGTGAAACGTCATTACCTCACGCTCAGCCTGGTGCTGTACGTGGCCTGCCTGTATTTCAATGCCTACTACACCGACAACGGTGCCCACATGAGTTCGGTATGGTTGCTGGTGTACGGGCTGTGGGGCATCCCGTTCCAGATCTATGGCTGGTTTGCCAACCCGGTCTTCGGCCTGGCGCTGCTGGCCCACCGCTGGTGGCCGCGGGTGGGGTTGGGCCTGTCGGTGCTGGCGCTGCTGCTGGGGCTGTCGTTCCTGGTGGTGAGCACGGTGCCGGATAACACGCCGCAGTCCTACGATTTCGTGCAACTCACCGCGCTGGGCGTGGGGTACTACCTGTGGATCGGCGCCTTCGTACTGATGACCCTGGGGCAAGCGCTGCACTGTCGTGACCGGCGCGAGGTGCGCCAGGTGCCGCATCTGCGCGTTGTCGACTGGCTGCTGTTGCTGGTGGTGCTGGGGGTGATCCTGTTCAATGCGTTCCCCCAGCACGGCTACGTGTTCGAGCGCACCCACCCCTGGTGAGCCCTCAACGGTTGGCGCGGGTGCCCCATTGCACCACCAGCATGCCGACGATGATCAGCGCCACCCCGGCGATGCGCAGGCCGTTGACCGGGCGCGATGGCAGGCCCATCAGCCCCCACTGGTCGATGATCAGCGACGAGAGTACCTGGCCGGCGATCACGCACACGATGAAGCCGGCCGCGCCCAGGCGCGGGGTGAGGATCAGCGCCGCGGTGATGTAGGCCACCCCGGCCACGCCACCCAACCACGCCCACCACGGCGCCTGGCCGAGGTTGGCCAGTTGCGGCAGCGGTGCGCGCATCAGCAGCAGGGCCGGCAGCACCATCAGCACGCTCACCGCCAGCGAGATCAGCGTGGCCCACAGCGGGTGCCCGAGCAGGCGCCCGAGCGCGGCGTTGGCGCCGGCCTGGAACGGCACGGCGGCACCGGCCAGCAGGGCGACAAGCAGCGGTATGGCGACAGCGAGGTTGAGGTTCATGGTGGTTTCCTTCTGGCTATGGAGGGCTTGGTACAGTCTTGGTTATCTGTTTCACTGATGGAAATTCGAATTGTGCACAGGGGCTATTCGCCACATGGATGATCTGCGCCGTATCGACCTCAACCTGCTGCTGACCCTGCATGCGCTGCTGGCCGAGCAGCACGTCTCGCGCGCGGCCTTGCGCCTGCACCGCAGCCAGCCGGCGGTGAGCCATGCGCTGGCGCAGTTGCGCGAGATCTTCCAGGACCCGCTGCTGGTGCGCCGTGCGGGCCGCCTGCAGCCCACGTTGCGTGCGCTGGAACTGGCGGCGCCGTTGCAGGATGCCCTGCAGCAACTGGATGCGCTGCTGGGCAGCCCCGGTTTCGAGCCGGCGCGGGCGCGGCGCAGCTTTCGCCTGGCGATGTCGGACTATGGCGCGCGGGTGGTGCTGCCGGGCCTGATGCGCTGCCTGCGCGAGACCGCACCGGGCATCGACCTGGTGGTCAGCCAGGGCAGCCGCGAGGCGATGCTCGGCCAGTTGCTCGATGGCGAGGTGGACCTGGCGCTGGGCGTATTCCCCACCCTGGCCGAGCCGTTGCAGGCCGCCACGCTGTTCGAGGAGGGGTTCGTGTGTGTGGCCGACCGCGCCACGCTGCCGGCCCGTGGCGGGCTGACACTGCCCGCCTGGCTGGCGCGCCCCCATGTGCTGGTGGCGATGCGGCCCGGGGCCGACAACGAGATCGACCAGGCCCTGGCGGCGCTGGGGCAGCAGCGCCGGGTGGTGCTGGCGTTGCCGCACTGGGCGGCGGCCAGCGACGTGCTGGTGGGTACCGACCTGGTGCTGACCGTGGCGCGGCGCAGCGTGCAGAACATCAAGGCGCTGCGTGGGTTGCGCTGTTTCGAGCCGCCGCTGGCGATTCGCGCGTTCGCCTTTCAGCAGGTGTGGCACGAGCGACGCAAAAAGGAAGCGGCGCACCATTGGTTGCGCGAGCAGGTCATGCGAGCCTGTGCGCCCTAGGCAGTCAGAACAGGAGAGGCAAGCCATGAGTATCAAGCGGATGATGGGGGTTGCGGTGCTGTCGCTGGCGGCAGTTGCGCCGTTGGCGCTGGCGCAGGACAAGACTTCGGCGGCCTACAAGGCCTGCATGGACACCGCGAACACCACGGTGAGTATGAACGAATGCAACAACGCCGAGAACGCCCGCCAGGACAAACGCCTGAACCAGGTCTACAAGAAGGCCATGGCCGCGTTTGGGCCGGTGCAGCAGGGCAAGCTCCGGGATGCGCAGCGGGCGTGGATCAAGTACATCGACAGCAACTGCGATTTCTACTTCACGCAGACCGGCGGCACCATGGACATCCTCAATGGCGGTGGCTGCCGCCTGCGCATGACCTCCGAACGCGCGGATGAGCTGGAGGCATTGCAGGCGCCTTGAACGCCCTTCGCCGGCAATGGCACGCGCTCGATGACAGGCGCGCGCCTTGCTGGCGAAGGCCGTGCCGCAACCCTCAGCGCAGAAACGGCAGCAGGTGCCCGACAAATGCCTCGGGCGCCTCTTCGGTCACAAAGTGCCCGCAGCCCTCGATGATCGCGCCCTGCAACGTGGCGGCGCGCCCCTCCAGGGTTACCCGCGGCGCATCATTGGTTGCCAGTTGCGCCCCGATCGCCAGCACCGGCATGCCCAGTGGCACCTGCCCGCGCTGCTGGTTCTGGCGAATCGTTTCGGGTATCGCGCGGTAGTAGGCAAACCCGCCACGCAAGCCCCCCGGCGCCGAGTACGCCTGCACATAGGTATCCACCGCCACCCGATCCAGGCGCACAGCCCATTTCTCGAACATGAACCTCAGGTACTGCGCTTCGCGCCCGGTAATCAGCGCCTCGGGCAGGTCCTGCAACTGGTTGAACATGAAGTGCCACAGGAAGATGTTCTGCTCCGGCGGCGCGAAGATCGACGGCGCCGGCGCCAGGCCCGGAATCACCGCTTCGCTCAGGCACAGCCGGTTCACCACCCCCGGAAAATCGCTGGCCAGGGCATACCCCACCCACATGCCCACATCGTGGCCCACCACGGCATAGCGTTCGTGCCCCAGTTGCCCCATCAGCGCGTGCAGGCGGGCGGCGCAGGTGCCGGTGTCGTAGCCGTCCAGCGGCTTGTCGGAAAGCCCCATGCCGGGAAGGTCCACGGCAATCGCCTGGTAACCGTTGTCGGCCAGGGCCGCCATGACGTGCCGCCAGGTGTACCAGGTCTGTGGCCAGCCGGGGATCAGCAGTACCGGTGCCCCTTCGCCCTGGGTGACGTAGTGCAGGCGCAGGCCGTGCACATGGGCGTAATGGTGAGAGTGCGTGCTCATCGTTGCAGCTCCCCGACAGGGTTGCCTTCAAGGCCGAGCATCCTGGCGATGACCGCCGGCGCCACCGGGGTACCGGCGAAGTCGTCGAACACCGTGTCGGTGACCTGGATGATGTGCCGGTTGATGAACGCCACCCCTTCACGTGCCCCATCGTGCTGGTTTTTCAGGCAGCACTCCCACTCCAGCGTGGCCCAGCCGCTGTAGTCGTATTCGGCCAGCTTGCTGAAGATGCCCTTGAAGTCGACCTGCCCGTCCCCCAGCGAACGGAAGCGTGCGGCGCGCTTGAGCCAGGGTTGATAACCGCCGAACAGGCCCTGCTTGCCGGTGGGCAGGAACTCGGCGTCCTTGACGTGGAACATGCGGATGTAGTCCCGGTAGTGGTCGATGAACGCCAGGTAGTCGAGTTGCTGCAGGATCAGGTGGCTGGGATCGAACAGCATCTTGCAGCGCGGGTGGTGGCCGACGTGTTCGAGAAACAGCTCGAAGCTTGCGCCGTCGTGCAGGTCTTCGGCGGGGTGAATTTCGAAGCACAGGTTGATGCCCTGTTCGGCGCAGGTATCGAGCACCGGCAGCCAGCGCCTGGCCAACTCGGCGAAGGCTGTTTCAACAAGGCCGTCGGGGCGTTGCGGGAAGGGAAAGACGTACGGCCATGCCAGTGCACCGGAAAAAGTCCCCATGTCGCTCAGGCCCAGGCGCCGCGACGCGATGGCCGCGCAGGTGAGCTGGTGCACCGCCCAGGCACTGCGGGCAGCCGCGTCGCCCTGCAGGTGGGCCGGTGCAAAACTGTCGCACAAGGCATCGTATGCCGGGTGTACCGCCACCAGTTGGCCAAAGAGATGCGTGGTCAGCTCGCTGATCACCAGCCCGTGTTCGGCCAGCATGGCGGTGATGTCGTCGCAGTAGGCCTGGCTGCTTGCGGCTAGCTCGACATCGAACAGACGCTTGTCCCAGGCCGGTATCTGCAACGCCTTGAAGCCCATGTGCGCAGCCCACCGGGCGATGTTTGGCAGTGAGTCGAACGGTGGCTGGTCGGCACTGAATTGCGCCAGATGCAGGCTGGGGCCTTTCAACGTGATCATGTGGAACTCCTATTGTTTGTTGATCGACAAACAATAAGGATGCAGCCTGCGCGTCGTCAAGTATTCTTTGTCTTTCGACAAACAATTACGGATAATGCCGCCTTCATTCCTGGTTGGAGAACTATCGAGATGGCAGGCCGACCACGCCAGTTCGACCGTGAAGCCGCGTTGCGCACCGCCCGGGATGTGTTCTGGGCACGCGGTTTCGAAGCCACATCCATGAGCGACCTGGTGGCTGCGCTGGGTATCGCTTCGGCGCGCATCTATGCCGCGTTCGGCTCCAAGGAGCGCTTGTTCAAGGAGGCCATCGAGCTGTATGAGCGCGAAGAGGGCGCATTTTCGACCCAGGCGCTGAGCGAGCAACCCACGGCCTACCAGGCCATCGAGCGGCTGTTGCTCGATGCCGTCGACCTGTACACCCGCCCAGCGGGTCCACTGGGCTGCATGGTGGTGTCGGCAGCCACCAACTGCTCGGCCGACAACGACGCCGTGCGTGAATGGCTGGCCGACCACCGCCGCGAAAAAACCTTGTCGATCATTCAGCGCTTGCAGCAGGCGGCCGAGGCGGGCGAGTTGAAACCCGAGGTCGATGTGCAATCGCTGGGCGATTTTTTTGCCACGCTGCTGCATGGGTTGTCAGTGCAGGCCCGCGACGGGATCGCGCGTGAGCGCCTGCTCAAGGCAGTGGCGCCGGCCATGCAGATGCTGGCCCTGGCTACCGGTGGGCATGGACCATCGGCCGCCGATCAAATACCCTGACACCGTCATTTCCCAACCCCGTACCGACCATGATTGCCCACTTCGCGATTTTTCTCTGCACCCTGGTCGCCATGGAAGGTGTCGGTTATCTGGCGCACAGGTACGTGATGCACGGCTGGGGCTGGTTTCTGCATCGCTCGCACCACGAACCGCACCTGGGCACGCTGGAAACCAACGATATCTACCTGCTGATCCTGGCCCTGGCCGCGATCACCCTGATCGTGCTGGGCAATGCCGGCCACGACCCGTTGCAGTGGGTGGGCGCCGGGGTGGCGGGGTTCGGGCTGATCTACGTGTTGGTGCACGACGGCATCGTGCACCGCCACTGGCCCGCGCGTCCCAGGCCGCGCCACCCCTATCTGCGTCGGCTGTACCACGCACACCTGATGCACCACGCGGTGAAGGGGCGCAGGCACAGCGTGTCGTTCGGCTTCCTCTACGCACCGCCCCTGCATGTGCTCAGGCAGCAGCTGCGCGAGCGCCGTGTCAGGCCGGCTCGCTCAGCGCCGGGGCCTTGCTCGGCGGCTTTATCGAGCCAATGTACACCGCCAGCACCGTCACCAGCGCCCCGGTGATCTGCATGGCCGAACTGGCCTTGTCCAGAAACGCCACGTCGATGAAGTAGGTGATCACCGGCTCCAGCAGCAGGATCAGCCCTGCCAGCCCGAGGCTGATGGCACCAATCGAGCGGTTGACCAGCAACCAGCCGACGAACTGCACCAGCACGCCATAGATCACCAGCATGTAGAAGGTCTGCTGGTCGGCGATGGCCAGGCTCTCGCCCCGCAACAGCGCGTACCCCAGCATCACCCCGGCCGCCCACAGGCTCAGGTGCAGCATCTGCGCGATCTTGTCGCCGCCGCCCTGGGGCAGTTGGGTGGTGACTTTCAGGTAGTACACGCACACGGCATAGGCCAGCCCCGACAGCACGCCATAGACCACGCCCTGGATACCCAGCGCGCTGCCCATCTCCGGCAGCAGCAACAGGTACAGGCCGACGAAGGCCAGGCTGATGGAGGCGACGAAATACAGCGACGGTTTCTCTTTGAGCAGGCACAGCCCGAGCAAGGTCATGAAGAACACCTGGCAGTTGGTCAGGATCGAGCCGATGCCCGGCCCGACGATGTAGATGCTGTGGTGCCACAGGATCAGGTCGATGGCCAGGAACACGCCGGCCAGGGCGGTGTAGCGTCGAGCCCTGGGGTGGGCCAGGCGAGCAGGTTGGCTTCTCACCCGCAGCAGCAGGTAGAACAGCACCGAGGCGATCAGCATCCGGTAGAAACCCGCGCCCCCGGCGCCGATATGGGCGAAGGCCACCGCCAGCGCCGACAGGCTGAGCATCAGCCCGCCCAGTGTCAGCTCGACGATGGCCCGGTTGCTGGAGAGGGTGACCCCGTTGGATGACTGCATGGTTTTCTCTGGTCTGTTGCGAAGAAGTCGGGCAAATTTATCCACCCGCCCTGCGCGCGTATTGCACAAAACTGGACAGGCCATGGAGCAACAGGACTTCTCGCGCTTCTGGCGCGTCCCCGAAGGGGGCTGTGAATTGCTGGCGGCGCGCTACAGCGCACGGGCCTTCGGCCGCCATTCCCATGAGCGCTACGCGGTGGGGGTGATCGGCGCGGGCGTGGAGAAGCTCTTCTACCGTGGCACCCAGCACCTGGGCACCGCCGGCAGCATCGTCACCCTGACCCCGGGCGAGATGCACGACGGCGTGCCGGGCAGCGCCGAGGGTTGGAGCTACCGCATGCTCTACCTTGACCCGCAGTGGCTCAACCGTGCGGTGTTCGAAGGGCGTTTCGGTGACGGGCATATCCACCTGTTCCAGCAGGCGCTGACCCACGACATGGGCTTTGCCCAGGCCTTCCTGCACCAGCATCAGGTGATCGAGCAGTCGTGTTCGAGCCTTGAGCGCGAGAGCGTGCTGCTGCACCTGGTCAGCCAGCTGTTCGAGCGGTGCGGCGGGCCGCAGCCCCGGGCGGTGGCCGACGAACGCGAAGTGGTGCGACGGGTGCGGCAGATGCTCGACGAGCAGTACGCGCAGAACATCGCGCTGAACGACCTGGCGCAGTGGGTGGGGCTCGATCCGCTGTACCTGATACGGGTGTTCAAGAAGAGCGTGGGCGTATCGCCGCACAGCTATCAGATCCAGACGCGGGTGGCGCGGGTGCAGCAGTTGCTGCGCAGTGGCGTGGGCATCGCCGAGGCGTCGCTGCGTTGCGGGTTCTTCGACCAGAGCCACATGACCCGGGCCTTCAAGAAAGTGGTCGGTATCACCCCGGGCTGCTTCCAGCGCGGCTGACTCGTGCAGGAGCCGGCGTGCAGGAGCCGGCCTTGCCGGCGAGGCGCCTGGCCCCGACAATGTGTTCCCGATGGATGCTCCACCAAGGAAGGACTTCACCGTGCACCGTATCGCCACGCTGTTGTGCTTGCTGCTCACCCTGGGCGGCTGTACCGAATACAAATGGGGTCATGACTGGAAGCCCGACCGCCTGGGCGGCTGGCAGGACCACACCGATCCCAAGCTGCGCTACGGCGCGTCGCTGGGCGCCACCTGCAACGCCAGCCCGTTGTGGCTCAAGGTGGTGAATCACGGTCAGTCGACCTACCAGTCGCTGTTGTTCATTCCGTTGTTCCCTGACCGCACAGGCGGCGAGTACCCCCTGTGGATAACCGTCAACCATCCGGCCCTCAAGGCGTGCAGCTCATCGGCACCGAGCCCGCTGCGGGTGAAGATGGGCGATCAGGTGGTACAGGGCCTGCGCTTTCCCGAGCGGGCGCAGGAGGACGGCACCTGCGTGATCGAATTCGATGACGATCGCTACGCGGCCGATGAGATGTCGATCGAGATCGACCCGGCGGTGCTGCCTTGCACGATCGCCCCCGTGACCCTGAAAAAGGACCGCTACTTCTGCATTCGCAACATGCGCTGGGGCGGCTCGCCCAGTTGCCGCGAGTAGGGCACGGCTTGCAAATCCCAGGGCGAGGGATAAGAATGCGAACAATTACCATTAGTGTGCCCCTCGCATGTCCAACCCGCGCCCGTCCGCCCAGCACCCGTTGCACCTGCTGTACGCCGAACACCATCACTGGTTGCGCGGCTGGCTGGCCCGTCGGCTCAATTCCCACGCCGATGCCGCGGACCTCACCCACGACACCTTCCTGCGTACCCTGACTTCGCCGCACCTGGGTCAGCTGGACGAACCGCGGGCGTTCCTGTGCATGGTCGCCAAGCGGGTGCTGTACACCTTCTGGCGTCGCGGCGAACTGGAGCGCGCCTACCTTGAAGCGCTGGCCAACCTGCCCGAGCCGGTGGCGCCGTGCGAGGAAACCCTGGCGGTGCTGCGCGAGGCGCTGGAGGCGGTGGATGCCTTGCTGGCCGGGTTGCCGGCCAAGGTGCGCCATGCCTTTCTGCTCAACCGCCTGGAGGGCCTGACCCACCAGCAGATCGCCGACCAGATGCAGGTGTCGTTGAGCAGCGTCGAGCGCTGGGTGCGGCGCGCCGTGACCCATTGCTACCTGGCGCAACTGGGCGCGGGCACGTGAGCGGCCGCAGCCTGGCAGCGCTGACCCCGGCGGTGCGCGAAGCCATCGAATGGAGCGTGCGCCTGGGCTCGGGGGCGGCGACGGCAGCCGACCGCGACGCCTTCGAGCAGTGGCAGGCGCTGGACGCAAGCCATCGCCAGGCCTGGCAGGCGGTTACCCAGGCCACCCACACACCCTTGAACCCCTTGCTGGAAGTGCCCGGCAGCGCCAGTGCGGCCACCCGCGCCCTGCGCAGCAGCGGGTTGTCGCTGCAGCGGCGCCGGTTGCTGCGCGGCGGCAGCGCCTTGCTGCTGATGCTGGGCCTGCCGGCGTTGTTGACGGTGCAACGGCGCATGCCACTGGACGCCGTGTTCAGCGACCACTACAGCGGCACCGGCGAGCGCAGGCGCATTCAACTGGCCGACGGCAGCGTGCTGCTGCTCAATGCGCGCACCACCGTGGAGGTGGCGTTCAGTGCCGAAGCCCGGGTGATCCATCTGCGCCACGGCGAGCTGAACATCCAGGTGGCCCGCGACCCGCACCGCCCCCTCGAGGTGGTTACTGCACAAGGCCGGGTGCGGGCCCTGGGCACGCGCTTCAGTGTCGCCACGCTGGATCAGCGCAGTGCCGTCAGCGTGCAGCAGCACAGCGTGCAGGTGCGCAATCGCGCCGGGCAGAGCATCGTGGTGGACAGCGGGCAGACCCTGCGCTTTGCCGACGATGCACTCTCGCCCCTGGGCAATGAGCAAGGCCGCCTGGATGCCTGGATGGAAGGTCGCCTGGAGGTGGACGACATATCGCTGGGCAGCGTGATCGATGCCTTGCGCCCTTACCGCTACGGCGTGCTGCGGGTTTCCCCGGCGGCGGCGCAACTGCGCGTGTTCGGGGTGTTCCCGCTGGACGACAGCGACCGCGCCCTGCAATCGCTGGCGCAGGTGCTGCCGATCAGTGTCGAGGCGTTCGGGCCGATCACCCTGATCGACCTGCGCTGAAAAAACATTCCGCCAGGGTGAAGGCTTTTTTCGGCTCGCTGGACATAGCAGGAAACGCCCATTCACTTCCTGCGAGGAAAGCCCTTCACATGCGTCCCCAACTCCTGAGCCCCGCGCGCCTGGCACTGGCTGTCGCGGTTGCCGTTTCTGCCTGCTCCCTCGACCTGAACCGCGCCTGGGCGGACCCAGCCATGCAGCGCTATGCGTTGCCGGCGCAACCACTGGACCAGGCCCTGCGCCAGATCGCCCGGCAAAGCGCCAGCACCCTGGTGGTGGACCCGGCGCTGCTGCGCGGGCGCCAGAGCGCGGCGGTGAACGGGCAACTGAGCGCCGAGGCAGCGGTGCGCCAGGCAGTGGCGGGCAGCGGCCTGCAACTGCGCGTGACCGACAACGGCACCCTGACCCTGGAGAAGGCCGACAGCAGTGATGCGCTGCAACTGGGTGCCACCAGCATCACCGGCAGTGCGCTGGGCGAGGTCACGGAAAACACTGGCTCCTACACCACCGCCAGCATGGCCACGGCCACCAAGTTCAAGGCCTCGGCCCGGGAAACCCCGCAGTCGGTGACCGTGGTCACCCGCCAGCGCATGGACGACCAGAACATGCAGACCCTGGACGACATCGCCAGTTACACGCCGGGGCTGACCCTGCGCAAGACCGGCGGCGAGCGCCCGCAGTTCTACTCGCGCGGTGCGGCCATCGACAACATCATGGTCGACGGCCTGCCCATCGCCTACGACAGCGACACCCTGGGCACCGCGACCCTGGCGATGTTCGACCGGGTGGAGGTGGTACGCGGGGCTTCCGGCCTGATGGTGGGCTCGGGCAACCCGTCGGGTACCCTCAATCTGGTGCGCAAGCGCCCCACGCTGGCGCCGCAGATCACCCTCACGGCGGCAGCCGGCAGCTGGGACAATTACCGTACCGAAATCGACGCCAGCAGCAGCCTCAATGATGCCGGTACCGTACGCGGGCGAGTGGTGGGCAGCTACCAGGACAAGAACAGCTTTACCGATGCCTACAGCAACCAGCGCCAGTTGCTGTACGGGATCACTGAATTCGACCTGTCGGACGCCACCACGCTGACCCTGGGCGGCTACTACAACCGCGAGGACAACCCCGGCGCGGACTGGAACGGCAGCCCGACCCATGCCGATGGCAGCTTCCTCGACATTTCCCGCTCGTCGCGCTTCAGCCCCGACTGGACCTACTGGGACAAGACCAACAAGAGCGTGTTCGCCGAGGTGGAACATCGCCTGGACAACGACTGGCGCCTGCGCCTGAGCGCCAGCTGGCTGAAGGCCAACCTGGAGATGCTGGGCAGCAGCTACTACCGGCTCGACCCGACCGCCGACGAGCTGCAACTGAATGTGGGGCGCTACTCCTACGAACATACGCAGAAGAGTATCGATGGTTATGCCAGCGGGCCGTTCAGCTTGTTCGGGCGTACCCATGAACTGGTGGTGGGGGCGAGCTACCGCCGCGACGATACCGACGACGGCCCTGGCGGCGGCCCGGATGCGAGCTTCAACTATGTCGTGGACCCCAACAACTTCCACTACAAGGACGTGCCCCGGCCGGCCATCGACTACAACTGGTCGCGCAAGGGCAAGGTGGATCAGTCCAGTGCCTACACCGCCGTGCGTTTCAACCTGCGCGATGACCTGAAGCTGATCCTCGGCTCGCGCCTGGACTGGTATGAGTACCAGCAGCACACCGAGGTCGGGGCCTACGCCTTCGGCGCCGACTACAAGGCCACCCGCGAGGTCACCCCGTATGCGGGGCTGATCTATGACCTGAACGACACCTACTCGGTCTACACCAGCTGGACGCGCATCTTCAAGCCGCAGGAGTACCAGAACAGCAGCGGTGGCCTGCTGGCGCCGGTAACCGGCACCAACTACGAGGCCGGGCTCAAGGCCGAGTACTTCGGTGGTGCGTTGAACGCCAGTTTCGCGCTGTTCCAGCTCGACCAGGAGAACCTGGCCAAGTCGTTGCCGGCAGGTGATTGCCCGACCATGGATGCCTGCTACGAGGCGGCCGGCGAAATTCGTACCCGCGGCCTGGAACTGGAGCTGGGCGGCGAACTGGCGCCGGGTTGGCAGGCGTCGGCCGGCTATACCTATGCGGCGGCCGAGTATGTGAAGGCCACCGGCTCGGCGCAGAAGGGTGACCGCTTCGACAGTGATTCGCCGTACAACCTGTTCAAGCTGGCGACCAGCTACCAGTTGCCGGGCGACCTCGATCAATGGAGCGTGGGCGGGGCCTTTCGCACCCAGAGCCGCACCTATACCAGCTACAGCGTGAAGCAGGGCGGGTACAGCGTGGTCGACCTGATGGCCCAGTACCGCGTGACGCCGGCGGCGACGTTGCAGACCAACCTCAACAACGTGGCGGACAAGCGTTACTACCAGAGCATCAGCAACCCGGCCGGGGCCAACATCTTCGGCGAGCCGCGCAATGTGATGTTCACCGTGAAGTGGTCGTTGTGAAGTCGCTGAAGGCGCGGAACAGGCGGGTGCCCACGTAGCTGCGCAGGTGCGGGTGGCGGCTGCGGTGGTAGCAATCCCAGTAGCTGACCATGCGTGCGCGGGTCAGGCTGAAGTAGGCGGGGTTGTCGTTGAAGAAGCGGCCGTAGGCGCTGGCGTCCAGGGTCGGCAGGTTGGCCTCGCACAGCGCCAGCAGCTCGATCACGTATTCGCCGGTGAGCTGGAACACGAACGGGATGACCCACGTCTCTGGTGCCCGAATGATCTGCTGCAGGTAACGCTCGCGCACGTGGCCGTCGGGGTGGCGGGTGAGCAGGCAGGCGTGGATCAGTGACCGGGCTGTATCGGCAGCCGGCAGGTGAAGGCGGTAGGGCAGGGTCAGGGGTTCGCCGTCGAGGGTGACGGCGATGCCCTGGTCACCGTTGGGCAGGTCGAGTTGCCGGGCCAGGTCCTGGACTTCGCGGGCCAGGTGGTGGGGGAAGGCGGCGGTGAGGGTGGTGGGCATGCACTGCTCCGGATTGTTGGGGTATGTGCTGGCGTCATCGCGGGTCAAGCCCGCTCCCACAAGGAACTGCGCCGAACCTGTGGGAGCGGGCTCGACCCGCGATGGGCGGCGCCGCTGCCCGCTTCAGCGCTGCGTCGCCCAGTACCCCTGCAACGCCCGCGCCGCCGGCTCGATGGCGGCCACGCGCTGGCGATGCAGCGCCACATCCAGGTCGGCGGGCAGTTCGAAGTTGTCCTGTGCGGCACAGGTCTCGATCACATCCAGTGCCACCTGCTGCGCCGCCGGCAAGGCCGGCCAGTTGGCCAGGCCTGCACCGCGCAGGTAGCCAAAGCACCACTCTTCGGCCAGCGTCAGCGGCTGGCCGTTGTGCTCGGTCTCCTCGAAGCGCGGCGAGAAACGCTGGGCCAGGTTGTTCGCGTGCAGGGTCACCAGCTCGACGAAGCGCTGGCAGTCTGCAGCGCTTTCCCATTCCGGCTGGCGGCCACCGAAGATCCCCGGGAACCATTCGTCGATAGCCACAGGCGCCGGGCCGGACACCAGCGCGGTGAGGTAGCCGTCCAGTTCCGAGGCGTTGAGCACCGAATGGTCATCGCCATACTGCAGCAGGATGTCTTCGATGAACTCGAAGTCGGTGTCGTTGAGCGTCTGCATGAAAAAGGTCCTTCACATAGCGGTGGGCGCAGCCAGGCTGCGCGTCAAAGGCGAGAAGGATGGCGCTTTCGCCGGTTTTTATCCAGCGTGCTGATCAGCGCTCAGAAGCGCTCGTCGAGCAGGGCCGGCAAGGTCAGCTCCTTGACGTAGCTGGCCGACGACAGGCTCAGTGCCATGCGCACCACCTGCACCACGTCGTGCACGGGGATCAGCTGGCCTTCGCCGCGTTGCTCGGCCACGTCGCGGGGCGTGCTGAGCGGGTCTTCGGTGTTGAGGTAACCCAGGTTCAGGCAGGTCACGGCCAGGCGCTGCTCGCGGTAGCCTTCGCGCAGCGCATCGGCGATGCCACGCAGGGCGAACTTGGAGGCGCCGAAGGCCACCTCGGGGCGCCCGCTCTGGGGCAGGCCGGAGGTGGAACCGGTGAGGATGATGCGCGGGGTGGCGCTGCGCAGCAGGGTGGGCAGCAGGCGCTTGATCAGCAGCAGGGTGGCGGTGATGTTGCAACTGACGATGGCCTGTACCTGCGCGTCGCTGTCGCCGAGAAAGTCGTAGGCCGGGTCGAAGGCCAGCTCTTCCCAGATGCCGAGGTTGTAGATCAGCGTGTCGAGGCCGTGCTCTGCCACAGCCTGGGCGATGGCGTGCGCGGCGCTGGCCGGCTCGGCCAGGTTGGCTTCGACCCAGTTCAACTGCACGCCGGCCTTGGCGGCGATGCCGTCGGGGCGCGTGCGCGACACGCCGACCAGCGTGTCGCCCGCCTCGCCGAGGCCTTCGATCAGGGCCTTGCCCAGCCCTTTGCTGGCACCGACTACCAGGGTTTTCATGGGGTGATTTCCTTGTCTGCACGGGGAGAGAGCGCGGATGCAAACAGAGGGCGAGGGGAATGGCAAATGGCCGGATGTATCCAGATGTGAATCTACTTGAGCGCTTAGCCTGTAGCAGCCGGCTGCCGGCGATGGGCTGCGCAGCAGCCGCGAAACTCGCCATAATGCGCCCCCCGCCAAGGAGAACGCTGTGAACAACCCCGTACAAGGAAGTCCCGTGACCACCCCTTACATCGCCAGCACCGCCGGCAAGCGCATCGGCCTCGCGCTGCTGGGTCTGCTGCTGTACTTCACCGCGCAGTTCGCCGGCGCCTTTCTGTTCGGCAGTGGCCTGGACTTCACCCTGGCTTTGTTCGGCGCCCACCTGGTGGCGTGTGCAGCCATCGGCGGGCTGTACCTGTTGCTGCGGCGCAACCCGCTGGCCGGGCATGCCTTCAGGGGGGCCAACTTCAGCTACAAGGCCCTCTGGCTTGGCCTGACCAGCGTGGTGGTGGTCTACCTGCTGGCCTACAACTACGCCGCCCTGGTCGACCAGCCCGCCGAGCCGTTCATGCTGCAGTTCATGACCCTGCTCGGTGCCGGTTCGCTGGCCGATCGCGTGCTGCTGACCAGCATGGTCATCGTGCTCGCCCCCCTGGGCGAAGAGCTGGCATTCCGGCATTTTCTGCTCAACCTGTTCCCGTTCCGCAAGCCGCTGTGGGCGGTGGTGGCGATCGTGGTCAGCGCCCTGGCGTTTGCCGCCATCCACCTGCAGTACACCTTCAGGTCGACCGTGGTGCTGTTGTTCATCCTCGCCCTGATGCTGGCCTATGCGCGGATCAGGACCGGCGGCCTGCTGGTGCCCATGGCGATGCATGCCTGCGCCTCGACCCTGGCGCTTGCGATGTACCCGCTGTTCTATCCGTGAGCCCGCACGGTGGCTGGTGACGGTATACTCGCGGCCTGTTCCGTCTATATCCGAGTATCGTCATGGGTCTTTCTCTCTCCGCGGCGCCTGAGCGCCGTCTCGGCGCGCCACTGGTTGCGCTGTCATTGCTGGTGGTCGGCGCCGTCTTTCTGAATGCCAGCGTGGGCATCAAACAGGTGCTGCTGCTGATCGTCGGCGCCGCCCTGGGCCTCACGCTGTACCACGCCGCGTTCGGCTTCACGTCCGCCTGGCGGGTGTTCATCAATGAGCGCCGTGGCGCCGGCCTGCGCGCGCAGATGGTGATGCTGGCTATCGCCGTGCTGCTGTTCTTTCCGGCCCTGGGCGCCGGCACGCTGTTCGGCCAGCCGGTGACCGGGCTGGTGGCGCCGGCCGGGGTGTCGGTGGTGTTCGGTGCGTTCATCTTCGGCATCGGCATGCAGATGGGCGGCGGCTGTGCCTCGGGCACCCTGTTCACCGTGGGCGGTGGCAACGCGCGCATGCTGGTGACGCTGCTGTTCTTCATCATCGGTTCGGTAACTGCAACCCACCACGCCGACTGGTGGTTCGCGCTGCCGTCGTTCCCGGCCACCTCCGTGGTGCAGACCTTTGGCGTGGCCCCCGCGCTGGTGCTTAACCTGGTGGTGTTCGGCCTGATCGCCTGGGGCACGGTGGTGCTGGAGAAGCGTCGCCACGGCGCCCTCGAGGCCCCGGCAGGCAGCCAGCATGAGGGCCTGCGTCGCTTCCTGCGTGGCCCGTGGCCGCTGGTGTGGGGCGCGATCGGCCTGGCGCTGCTGAACTACGCGACCCTGGCACTGGCGGGCCGGCCCTGGGGCATCACCTCGGCGTTCGCCCTGTGGGGCGCCAAGACCCTGAGCGGGCTGGGCGTGGACGTGGGCAGCTGGGCGTTCTGGCAGATGCCGGGCAACGCCAAGGCGCTGGCTGCACCGCTGTGGGAGGACGTGACCACGGTGATGGACATCGGCATCGTGCTGGGTGCGTTGCTGGCAGCAGGCCTGGCCGGGCGCTTCGCGCCGAGCCTGAAGATTCCGCTGCGCTCGCTGCTGGCCGCGGTGATCGGCGGCCTGCTGCTGGGCTACGGCTCGCGGCTGGCGTATGGCTGCAACATCGGCGCGTACTTCAGCGGTATCGCCTCGGGCAGCGTGCATGGCTGGCTGTGGCTGGTGGCGGCGTATGCCGGCAACGTGGTGGGGGTGCGGATTCGCCCGCTGTTCTTCGTGGCTGAACGCAAGAGCGTGGCAGCCAGCGGCGGCTGAGGCTGGCGGTACTGCATGGGAACCGGCTCGCAGTAGCCGGTTTTTTCATGCCCGCCCGTTACTGCGAATAGGCGCGCGGTGTACGGGGAGCAACTGACCGCTGTCGTACTGTTGCACTGCGAACAGTTGGCCAACACTTTGTTGCCGTGCATCCAGCCATGCCGCTTTCTGTTGTGCGTAACTAATTGATTTATAGGTGAAATTCAAGTGGCATGGGTTGTGCTATCTCACGGGGGACTCTGTGTACTCATCGAGATAGACCATGACTGCCACCCCTGTTTCTGCCCACTACGACATCCGCCAGCCGGATGCCCACGTCATCCGTGACGATGCCGAAGCCATTGCCATTGCCCATCGGGTTGCCGCGCTGCTGCGCGAAGGCGCGTCCGAGCGCGACCGCAGCCGCCAGGTCCCGGCCGACGTGGTGGATGCGTTCTCCAACAGCGGCCTGTGGGGCATCACCGTACCGAAACAGTACGGCGGGGCGCAGGTGTCCTTCGCCACCCTGGCCGAAGTGATCGCGATCATCTCCGCCGCCGACCCTTCGCTGGGGCAGATACCGCAGAACCACTACTGCCTGCTCGAAGACATCCGCCTGCAGGGCAGCGAAGAGCAGAAGCGCTTCTTCTTCGACCTGGTGCTGGCCGGGCACCGCTTTGCCAATGCGCTGTCGGAAACCGGCGGCAAGAACGTCAAGGAGATCCAGACCCGCATCGTGCCCCATGCCGATGGCTACCGCATCGACGGGCGCAAGGGCTACTGCACCGGCTCGTTGTACGCGCACTGGCTGGGGGTGCTGGCGCTGGACGCGCAGGACCGCTCGCAACTGGCCTTCGTGCGCCGCGATACCCCGGGCCTGGTGATCGTCGATGACTGGGACAACATCGGCCAGCGCACCACCTCCAGCGGCACGGTGCTGGCGCAGGAGCTGATCGTGCCGGCGTTCAACCTGTTTCCCACCTACCGCTCGTACGAAACCCCGACCCTGGCCGGCCCCTTCGCGCAACTGACCACCGCCGCCATCGACGCCGGCATCGGCCGTGCGGCGCTGGACGACGCCATCACCTTCATCCGCGAGCAGGCCCGCCCGTGGATCGATGCGGGCGTGGAGCAGGCCAGCCAGGACCCGCTGACCATCGTGCAGATCGGCGCGCTGGAGATTCGCCAGGAAGCCGCCGAGGCCCTGCTGGAGCGCGCCGGCAAGGTGCTCGACCGGGCCAGCCTGGCCCCCGACGAGGACTCGGTGGCCCAGGCCTCGGTGGCCGTGGCCAAGGCCAAGGTGCTGACCACCGAAGCGGCGATCGAGGCCAGCAACCGCCTGTTCGAGCTGGGCGGCACGCGCTCCACCCAGGTGCGCCACAACCTCGACCGGCACTGGCGCAACGCCCGCGTGCACACCCTGCACGACCCGGTGCGCTGGAAGTACCACCTGGTGGGCAACTGGGCCTTGAACGGGGCCAAGCCACAGCGTCACGACTGGAACTAGGCCGCCACCATGCCCAAGCAGATACGCCTCAATGCCTTTGCCATGAACACCGTCGGCCACCTGTCGCCGGGCTTGTGGCGCCATCCGCGTGACCAGGCCACGCGCTACACCGACATCCACTACTGGACCGAGCTGGCCAGGACCCTGGAGCGCGGCAAGATCGACGGGCTGTTCATCGCCGATGTGCTGGGCGCCTACGACGTGTACGGCGGCAACGCCGACGAGGCGCTGCGTACGGCTGCGCAGGTGCCGGTCAACGACCCGCTGCAGCTGGTGCCGGCCATGGCCGCCGTCACCGAGCACCTGGGGTTTGGCGTGACCGCCTCGGTGTCGTTCGAGCAGCCGTACCCGTTTGCCCGGCGCATGTCCACGCTCGACCACCTGACCCGTGGCCGCGCCGGCTGGAATATCGTCACCTCGTACCTTTCCAGCGGGGCGCGCAACCTTGGCCAGCGCGAGCAGCTGTCGCATGACCAGCGCTACGCCCTGGCCGAGGAGTACCTGCAGGTCTGCTACAAGCTGTGGGAGGCCAGCTGGGAAGACGACGCCGTGCGCGCCGACCGCGCCAGCGGGGTGTATGCCGACCCGGCCAAAGTGCACGGCATCGGCCACCAGGGCGAGTTCTTCCAGGTGCCGGGCTTTCACCTGTGCGAGCCTTCGCCCCAGCGCACCCCGGTGCTGTACCAGGCCGGTGCCTCGACGCGCGGCAGGGCGTTTGCGGCGGCCAACGCCGAGTGCGTGTTCGTTGCTGCGCCGAGCAAGACGGTGCTCAAGAACCAGGTGGCGCAGGTGCGCGCTGCGGCGGTGGCGGCCGGCCGCGCACCGGGCGATATCCTGGTGCTGGAGCAGCTTACGGTGATTGTCGCCCCCACCGATGAACAGGCCCTGGCGCGCCTGCGCGAGTACCGCGAGTACGCCAGCGCCAGCGGTGCGCTGACGCTGATGTCGGGCTGGACCGGCATCGACTTCGCCCAGTACCAGAGCGACCAGGTGCTGCGCGAAGTGCAGAGCGATGCGATCCAGTCGGCGGTGGAAGCCTTCACCCGTGCCGACCCCAGCCGCACCTGGACCACCGCCGAAATTGCCGACTATTGCGCCATCGGCGGCGACGGCCCGGTACTGGTGGGCTCGGCGCAGACGGTGGCCGACCTGTTGCAGGAATGGGTGCAAGAGACCGACGTGGACGGCTTCAACCTGGCCAGCGTGGTGGCCCCGGAAACCTTCGAGGCGGTGGTCGATCTGCTGGTGCCCGAGTTGCAGGCCCGTGGCCTGTTCAAGCGCGATTACGCCCCGGGCACGCTGCGCAACAAGCTGTTCGGCGCAGGTGACCGGCTGGGCGCGCCGCACCCGGCCGCCGCGCTGCGCAGGGGCGCTGGGCAATGAGCGAGCTGCTGGCCCATGTCAACTGGCCCGAGGTGGGCCAGGCCTGCCTCGACACCTTGAGCATGCTCGGCGTAGCGCTGGGTTTCACGGTGCTGATGGGGCTGCCGCTGGGGGTGCTGCTGTACCTCACCGGCCAGCGCCAGTTGCTGGCCTCGCCGCTGGTGTACCGCGTGCTGTCGGTGGTGGTGAACGTGCTGCGTTCGATGCCGTTCATCATCCTGCTGATTGTGCTGATCCCGCTCACCCAGGTGGTGGCCGGTACTTCGCTGGGCGTGCCCGGCGCCATACCGCCGCTGGTGATCGGCTGTACGCCGTTCTTTGCGCGGCTGGTGGAAATCGCCCTGCGCGAGGTCGACCGCGGCCTGGTGGAGGCCACCCAGTCGATGGGTGGCAGCACCTGGCAGATCGTATGGCACACCGTGCTGCCCGAGGCGCGCACCGGCCTGATCGCGGCGGTGACGGTGACCGCCATCGTGCTGGTGGACTACACGGCGATGGCCGGGGTGGTCGGCGGCGGCGGCCTGGGCGACCTGGCGATCCGCTTCGGCTACCAGCGCTTCCAGACCGACGTGATGGTGGTGACCGTGCTGCTGCTGATCGTACTGGTGCAGGTGCTGCAGGTGAGTGGCGACCGCCTGGTGCGGCGCTTCACCCGGCGTTGAATTGTGTTTCCCGTCAGCGGCAGCCGGGTTTCGCTGCCGCCGGCCCACGTATCCCACGGCGGCCAATGTTCTACCTGTTCAGGAGCAAGCCCATGAAGAAGACCCTGGCCGTACTGGCCGCCGTGCTGTCGCTGTCGGCGCACGCCAACGAGAAACTGGTGGTGGGCGCCACCCCGGTGCCGCATGCCGAGATCCTCGAGTTCGTCAAACCGGCGCTGGCGGCCGAAGGCGTGGACCTGGACATCAAGGTGTTCAGCGATTTCATCCAGCCCAACCTGCAACTGGCCGAGAAGAACCTGGACGCCAACTACTACCAGTACCGGCCGTTCCTCGACGAATTCAACGCCACCCGCAAGACCGACCTGGTGCCGGTGGTGGGCGTGCACATCGAGCCTTTCGGTGCGTACTCCACCCGCATCAAGAGCATCGCCGAGCTCAAGGACGGTGCCAGCGTCGCCATCCCCAACGACCCGGTCAACGCCGGGCGTGCCCTGGTGCTGCTGCACGAAGCCGGGCTGCTCACCCTCAAGGACCCGAGCAACACCCTGGCGACCCAGCGCGACATCGCGGCCAACCCAAGGCACCTGAAGATTCGCGAACTCGAAGGCGCGCTGCTGGCCCGTGCGGTGAACCAGGTGGACCTGGCGTTCGTCTTCGCCAACTACGCGCTGGAGGCGGGCATCGATACCAGCAGCGCGCTGATCGTGGAGAAGGGCAAGGACCTGTACGTGGAGTACCTGGTCGCACGCCCCGACAACATCGATGACCCGCGCATCCAGAAGCTGGCCAAGGCGCTGAACTCGCCACAGGTGCGCGACTTCATCCTGACCCGCTACAAGGGCCAGATAGTGCCCGGCTTCTGAGCCCCGGTGGCCCGCGCTGGCGACAGCGCGGGCCTTGGTCGAATCGCATCCTTCGCAGGGCAGGCCTTGATCCATGGTCAGTTTCAATCAACAGCCGCTGGCAGGCGCCGTGCATATCCGCCTGGTGGGGCTCGGCAAGCAGTACCCGGGGCGCGAGCGCACTGTGCATGCGCTGCGCGACATCAACCTGGAGATACGCCGGGGCGAGGTGTTCGGCATCATCGGGCGCAGCGGCGCGGGCAAGTCGTCGCTGCTGCGTTCGCTCAACCGCCTGGAGCAACCCAGCAACGGCCAGGTGCTGATCGACGGCGAGGACATCGCCGGCTACGACACCGCGCAACTGGCCCGCCAGCGCCAGCGCACCGGCATGATCTTCCAGCACTTCAACCTGATGTCGGTGAAAACCGTCGGCGAGAACATCGGCCTGCCGCTCAAGCTGGCCGGCATTGGCCGCGCCGAGCGCGAGCGGCGGGTGAGCGAGATGCTGCAACTGGTGGGCCTGGAGGACAAGCGCGATGCCTTCCCCGCACAGCTGTCCGGTGGCCAGAAGCAGCGCGTCGGCATCGCCCGGGCGCTGGTGCTGCAGCCCGACCTGCTGCTGTGCGACGAGGCGACCTCGGCGCTGGACCCGCAAAGCACCCAGTCGATTCTGGCGCTGCTACGCGATATCAACCGGCGCCTGAACCTGACCATCGTGCTGATTACCCACGAGATGGAAGTGATCCGCGAGCTGTGCGACCGCGTGGTGGTGCTGGAGGCGGGCGAGGTGGTGGAGCAGGGCGAGGTGTGGCGGGTGTTCGGCTGCCCGTGCCACGAGGTGACCCGCACCCTGCTGCGCACCCTGCACCCTGGCGGCGCCCATGACCTGGCCCCAGCCAGCGCCGGCGACTGGCTGCTCGACCTGCATTACACCGGGGCCCGTGGCCAGGCGCCGGAGCTGAGCGCGATCAGCGCGGCACTGGGGTACCCGACCCACCTGGTGCAGGCCAATATCGAGCGTATCCAGGGGCGTATCCTTGGCCGTCTGCGCGTGCGCGTGGAGGCCCCTGAACAGGTGTGTGCGCAGGTGCTGCAGCAGGCCCGCACAGTGGCCGACAGCGTCGAGCGGGTGGCCGCACGGGCCTGAGCCGACCCGCCTGCACCGGGTAGCCCGGGCCCTGCCCGTTACTGGCTGGCGGCGGGCCTGGCCTGGCCGGCACGCACGTCGAAGGCGCCCCCGGTGAAGGCGCCATCCACCGTCACCTTGCTTTTGCCGGGCAGCAGCGGGAACACCAGTTCGGCGAAGCGGTAGGCTTCCTCCAGGTGCGGGTAGCCCGACAGCACGAAGCGGTCCACGCCCAGGGCGACGTACTCCTGCAGCCGTGCCGCCACCGTGGCCGGGTCGCCGACCAGTGCGGTGCCGGCGCCGCCACGCACCAGGCCGACCCCGGCCCACAGGTTGGGCGAGACTTCCAGTCGGTCGCGGCGCCCGCCGTGCAGCGCGGCCATGCGCCGCTGGCCTTCGGAATCCATGCTGGCGTAGTTGGCCTGTGCGGCGGCGATGGTGGCCTCGTCCAGGTGGCTGATCAGTTCCTCGGCCGCCGCCCAGGCCTGTTCACTGGTTTCACGCACGATCACATGCAGGCGCACGCCAAACTGCACCGTGCGCCCGTGGCGGGCGGCACGGGCGCGCACGTCGGCGATCTTTTCGGCCACCGCGGCGGGTGGCTCGCCCCAGGTCAGGTAGGCGTCCACATGCCTGGCCGCCAGCTCGTGCGCGGCGGCTGACGAGCCACCGAAGTACAGCGGCGGGTAGGGCGTCTGCACCGGCGCGAAGAAGTTCTGCGCGCCCTCCACCCGCAGGTGCTCGCCGTGAAAGTCGACCCGTTCGCCACTGAGCAGCTGGCGCCACACGGTGAGGAATTCGTCGGCGGCGTCGTAGCGCTGGTCGTGCGCGAGAAACACGCCATCGGCGGCCAGCTCGGTGGCATCGCCGCCGGGCACCACGTTGAGCAGCAGGCGTCCGCCGCTGGCCTGGTCGAGGGTGGCGGCCTGGCGCGCCGACGCGGTGGGGTTGCCCAGCGAGGTGCGCAGGGCCACCAGCAGCTTGAGGCGGTGGGTCACCGGCACCAGGCTGGCGGCGGTGACCCAGGGGTCGAGGCAGCTACTGCCGGTGGGGATGAGAATGCCGTCATAGCCGAGGTTCTCGGCGGCCACGGCAATCTGGCGCATGTAGGCGTTGGTGGCCGGGCGCCCGCTGGCGGAGTGGCCGAGGTAGCGGGTGTCGCCGGAGGTGGGCAGAAACCAGAAGATATCGAGGCTCATGGTGGGGTGCTCGTTGCAGGAAGAATGGGCCACCGCCCCGGCCGGGACGGCGTGCAACGCAAGGTGGGTGAAGTCGCTGCTTGCTTGGGCAAGTCTGGGTCAGATCGACAGGTTGATGACGCGTGTGGCGTTCGGCTCCGGTGGCGGCTGGCGCTTGTTCACCACCAGTTCGCCGATGCGGATCAGCAGGGCACGGGTGACGTTGCGGCTCAGGCCCAGCAGGCGCGCGGTGTGCACCTGGTTGTAGTGGCAGAAGCGGTAGGCACTGCGCAGCAGCGCCTCCTCGACCTTTTCATGCAGCGCGCCGTGCTCTTCTTCGAACAGCTTCTGAAACGCGCGCTGCAACAGGGCGTTGGCGGATGTGTCCGGGGCGGGTGTGCCCTCGGGTCGCTCGATGCGCAGGTTGGACAGGCGCAGGTCGTCCTGCTGGATCACGCCGTCATGGCAGATCAGCAGGGTGTGGTGGATGACGTTTTCCAGCTCGCGGATGTTGCCCGGCCAGTCGTAGCTGGCCAGCTTGTGCTCGGCCTCGCTGCTCAACTGCACATCGCCATAGCCCAGGCGGGCGCTGTAGCTGGCCATGAAGTGGCGGGTCAGCGGCAGGATATCGCCGGGGCGCTCGCGCAGCGGGTGCAGCTGCAGGCTGACCACGTTGAGGCGGTAGAACAGGTCTTCGCGAAAGTGCCCGGCGTTGATCGCCTTTTCCAGCTGCACATTGGTGGCGGCCAGCACGCGCACGTTGATCGGGATGCTCTTGCGCGACCCCAGGCGCACCACTTCGCGCTCCTGCAGCACACGCAGCAGCTTGACCTGGATGGCCATCGGCAGGTCGCCGATCTCGTCGAGAAACAGCGTGCCGCCGTCGGCTTCCTCGAACCAGCCGGCCTTGGACGCCAGGGCGCCGGTGAAGGCGCCCTTTTCGTGTCCGAACAGTTCGGCCTCGACCAGCGACTCGGAGAACGCCCCGCAGTTGACCGCCACGAACGGCCCTTGGTGGCGCCGGCTGAGGTTGTGGATATGTCGCGCCACCAGCTCCTTGCCCGTACCGGTTTCGCCAATGATCAGCACGCTGGCCTCACTCGGCGCGACCTGCTGCAGGTGGGCGAGCAGCGCCTGCGACCTCGGGTCTTCGAACACCTGTGCGGTGGCCCTGATCGAGGTGGCCAGGGTTGGCGATGGCGGGAGCGTCAACAGGTGCATGGGCAGCCCTCAGGAGTAGAAGGACGGGGCGGGCACCGTCCGGTTCAGGGCCCAGTCACCCAGCTCGTGGACCTTGTAGTCCACCGGGTCGTGCAGGGTCTGGGTGCGCAGGTTGCGCCAGTAGCGGTCGAAGCGCAGCGAGGCATGCGTGGCGCGCGCGCCGGTCACTTCGAACAGGCGGTTGCACAGGTCCAGGCCGGTGCGGGTGGCCGCCACCTTGGCCGCGGCGATGGACAGCGCCAGCTGCCCGCGCTCGTCGCTGCTCAGCGTGGGGCCCTTGTGCCAGGCTTCGTCGAGCTGGTTGCAGGCGCGTTCGGCCAGCAGCCGAACGCCTTCCAGGCCCACCCAGAAGTCGCCGTAGTGGCGCAGGATGTACGGGTCTTCGCTGACGTGCCGGGCGTTGGACTTGAACCACGGTCGCCCTTCCTTGAGCGTGTACTGGCGTGCCTCTTCCAGCGCACCTTCGGCGATGCCGAGGAAGATGTGCGCAAAGTGCAGTTGCGCGATCAGCGGGCGCAGGCAGGCGAACGGAGTGCTCAGCGGGCCGGGGTCGAGCAGCAGTTCGGATTCCTCGACGCGCACGCGCTCGAAGGTGGCGCTGCCGCTGTCGGTCTGGCGCTGGCCCATGTTGTTCCAGTCGCCATGCAGGGTGATGCCGGTACGTGCCGTGGGGATGGCGGCGATCAGCAACTTGCCGCCGGCGCTTTCATCCACCGCCGAGGCGATCAGCATTTCCGAGTCGCTGGCGCCGGAGCAGAAGCTCTTCTTGCCCGAGAATTCGCGCCAGCCGTCGTACTTCTTGACCACGGTGCGGGTGTCGAGCGGGTTCAGGGCGTTGCCCCAGAACCAGTTCTTGCGGGCGGTCTGCTCGAACCAGGGCTGCCACTGGTCGGGGCTGGAGAACAGGCGCACGGTGGCCAGCATCAGGTGCTGGAAGCCGAACACGTGGGCGATGGAGCTGTCGACCCGGGCGAACTCTCGCACGATGTTCAGGGTTTCGCCCCAGCTGGCGCCCATGCCGCCGAACTGCGTGGGAATGCTCAGGGCCAAGAGGCCGCTGTGGCGAATGGCGTCACGCTCGGCCTTGGGTGTGCCGCCGCGCTCGTCGCGTTCGGCGGCGGTCAGTGCGAACTCGGCGGCCAGGGCGCGCGCGGTCTGCAGCGGGTTGAGCAGGGTGGGTTCCGGTTGCTTGGCACTCATGCGGTCTGCGCCTTGGGCAGCACATCGTTGGCGATCATTTCGCCGAACGGCCCGGTCAGGTTGGTGACGCCGCGCCCGGCCAGACTGGCGTAGGGTTCTGGCAGCAGCGGGAACACCAGCTCGGCGAAGCGGTAGGCTTCCTCCAGGTGCGGGTAGCCGGAGAAGATGAAGCTTTCGATGCCCAGGTCGGCGTATTCCTTGATGCGCGCGGCCACCTGTTGCGGGTCGCCCACCAGCGCGGTGCCGGCGCCGCCCCGTACCAGGCCCACACCGGCCCACAGGTTGGGGGCGATCTCCAGCTGGTCGCGGCGACCGCCGTGCAGGGCAGCCATGCGCCGTTGGCCTTCGGAGTCGAAGCGCGCGAAGGACTGTTGCGCCGCGGCGATGGTGTCGTCGCTGATGTGCGCGATCAGGCGGTCGGCGGCCTGCCAGGCCTCTTCGGCGGTTTCGCGCACGATCACGTGCAGGCGGATGCCGAATTTCACCGTGCGCCCGTGCCTGGCGGCGCGGGCGCGCACATCTGCGATCTTCTCGGCGACGGCGGCGGGCGGTTCGCCCCAGGTGAGGTAGACGTCCAGCTGTTCGGCGGCCAGGTCATGGGCGGCGTCGGACGAGCCACCGAAGTACAGCGGCGGGTAGGGCTTTTGTACCGGTGGGTAGAGCGCCTTGGCGTTCTCGACCTTGAAGTGCTTGCCCTCGAAATCCACCGACTCGCCTTGCAGTACGCGGCGCCAGATACGCAGGAACTCGTCGGTGACCTCGTAGCGTTCGCTATGGCTGAGGTGGATGCCGTCGCCGCGGTTCTCGTCGGGGTCGCCGCCGGTGACCACGTTGATCAGCAGGCGCCCGCCGGAGAGGCGGTCCAGGGTGGCGGTCATGCGCGCCGACACGGTGGGCGAGATGATGCCGGGGCGTATCGCCACTAGGTAGCGCAGGCGTTCGGTCAGCGGCGCCAGGGCCGAGGCGACCACCCAGGAGTCCTCGCACGAGCGGCCGGTGGGGATCAGCACGCCGTGGTAGCCCAGGCCATCGGCGGCCTGGGCGATCTGCTTGAGGTAGTTGAGGGTGACCGGGCGCGCGCCGTCGCTGGTGCCGAGGAAATGACCGTCGCCGTGGGTGGGCAGGAACCAGAACACGTTCACCGTTCGGCCCCGCTGGCGAGCTTGCGCTGGCTGTGGGCGTGGGCGGCGAAGAACGGTGCGGCACGCTCGGCGGCCAGGCTGACACGGGCTTGCAGCACCGGGCTGCTGACCTGGTAGTTCTGCAGGTCGCCTTCGCTGCCATACACGCCGATGGGCAGGGTCAGCGCCTGGAAGAAGCTGAACAGCGGGCGCAGCTGGTGGTCGATCACCAGCGCATGCAGCGGGCTGCCACCGGTGGCGGCCAGCAGCACCGGGGTGTCGATCAGGCTGTCCTGGCCCACCAGGTCGAACAGGTGCTTGAGCAGGCCGGGGTACGAGCCGCGGTAAACCGGCGAGGCGACGATCAGCAGGTCGGCATGCTCGATGGCCTGCAGCTGCTGTTCGACCGTGGCCGGCAGTTCGGCGCGCGACAGGGCGCCGCCTACCGGGCGGGCGATCTCGCTCAGCTCGATGAGCTGGGCGTCGATGTGCAGGTGCTTGCCCAGCTCGGCGACGATCGCCTCGGTCAGTGCCAGGGTGCGTGAGGGGCGATAGGCGCCGCCGGAAACGGCGACGACCTTGAGTGCTGCGGTCATGTGTGCGTCCTGTGGTGTGGCCCTGCGCTCAGAGCGTTACCCAGGCTTGAGCAAGAGCCGTACCACTGTCGCAGGCCCCGTTTTTGCTGGGCCTGGCGCGGTAGTGAGGTGGCAATGGTGTTGGTGCGGGAGGTTTTTGTTGGCTGGCTGTTGCTGGGGCAACAGTTGCTGGGCAGACAGTTGGCTATCTGTGTAGGCCTGGCGCGCTACTGCTTGGGTTGCAGCGAATCGTGTTGCATCAACTTGCCGCGTTGGCGAAGTACTGGCTGGGCGCCGCGCCCAGCACGCGCCGGAACACACTGGTGAACGCACTGGGGCTGCTGTAGCCAAGGTCCGTCGCCACCCGCGTGATCGCCTCGCCATTGCCCAGGCGCACCACCGCCGCCATCAGGCATGCCTGCTGTCGCCATGCCACGAAGCTGATGCCGGTGTGCTGGCGAAACAGCCGGGTGAAGGTGCGCCGGCTCATGCCCACCTGGCGGGCCATGTCATCGATCCCTGTATCCAGCGAGGGCTGTGCCAGCAAGTGCTGGCAGGCCCGGGCGAGCCTGGGCTCGCTGGGCAGCGGTGCATTCAGCGACAGCGCCGGCATGTCGGCAATCTCGTGCAGCAGCAGGTTCATCAGGTAGCCCTCGCGGCTGCCTTCGGCATACAGCGCCGGCACATCCCGGGCGCCCAGCAGCAGTTGGCGCAGCAGCGTCGACACACCGAACACCTGGCAGTGTTCGGGCAGGCCGAGGCGGGTGGCGGCAGGCTGGCGCACATAGGTGTTCAGCATCGTCACCGGGCCGTTCATGCTCATCTCGTGGGGCACGCCTGCGGGCACCCAGATGGCCCGCTGCGGCGGCACCACCCAGTTGCCCTGGCGGGTGAACACCGTGATCACCCCGCAGGCCGCATACGCGAACTGCCCGCGCTGATGGGTATGCAAGGCAAAGTGCTGCCCGTCGTCATAGTCGTTGGCCGTGACCACGGCGTCGCGGGGGGTGTGTTCATAGGGGTCGATGTCGATTTCGCGCATGGCCCGAATTTAATGATCTATGACCTGATAGTGCAAGCGAGCCAGTGTGCTCATTGCGCATAGTGGCGCCCTGACTTTCGGGATAGGTACGCCATGCAAAAGAAACATCTGGCCCTGGCCGTGCTGGTGACGGCGATGTGGGGGTTCAACTTTCCCATCACCAAGCTCGGCCTGGCCGCAATTGACCCGCTGCTGTTGACGGCGTTGCGATTCACCCTGGCGGCGTTGCCGTGGGTGTTCTTCATCCGGCGCCCGGCGGTCGGCCTGGGCTGGGTGGCGGCATACGGGTTGATCTTTGGCGTGGCGATGTGGGCGTTGATCAACCTGGGAATCGAGCTGGGCGTGCCGCCGGGTACGGCGGCGTTGCTGGTGCAGTTCAGTGCGTTTTTCACCCTGGGTTGGGGCGTGTTGCTGTTTCGCGAACGCCTTGGCGTGGGGCAGGGCGTCGGGGTGGGGCTGGCAGTGCTGGGGCTGGTGTCCATCATCGGTGGCAGGCCCGGCGATGGCTCGGTGGTGGGTTATGGCTTGTTGCTGGTGAGTGCGTTCAGCTGGAGTGTGGGCAATGTCATCATCAAGCGCTCGAAGGTGCGCGAGATGTTTGCCTTTGTGGTGTGGGCGAGCCTGTTCGCACCGCTGCCGCTGGTGCTGCTCACCTGGCTGATGCATGGCACCGCGCCGTTCACCGGTGTGGCTGCGCAGGTGGGGTGGGTGGCGGTGTTTTCGCTGGTGTTCCAGGTGTATGCGGCGACGCACTTCTGTTACTGGGGGTGGAACCTGCTGCTGCGCGAGTACCCGGTGTCGAAGGTGGCGCCGTTGTCGTTGCTGATCCCGGTATTCGGGGTGGCAGGGTCGATGGTGCTGCTGGGGCACCGGGTGGATGCGCACGAGGCGGTTTCGATCGGGTTGATTCTGGCGGCGCTGGGGGCGGGGTTCGTGAAGTGGCCTGGGCGGGCGCATTCGCCAGCAAGGCTGGCGCCTACAGGGGAGCGCGAGACGGTGTAGGCGCCAGCGTTGCTGGCGAAGGGAGGTGACATGCTCTTGCAGCTGCAATAGCTGGAGGTTTTTTAACCTTGGGAAATGTACCGCTTCAAATCAGGAATTGTCTTGTTCCAGAGGCATGCGCAAGCGCCCATCGTATTCCAGTTGCTCGTTCGAAAGGCGAGCGATTCACCGGCAGTCTGGTAAGCATCCAAACTTGATCTTGCTTGCCAGCCTGTATCCGTAGGGATACATTCAGGGCCTGATGTGATCTATTCCATAGAACAGACTTTGGCATTCAGCGGCTGGCTTCTGGCGCTACGCGATGTGCGAGCGAGGATCGCCATTGGTCGACGCATCGAACGTGCGCTTGCGGGCAACTTGGGGGATACGAAGGCGGTTGGTGATGGTGTTTCAGAGATGCGCATCGATTCCGGCCCAGGCTATCGGGTGTACTTCACCGTGCGTAGCGGCGTAGCAATCTTGTTGCTGACAGGCGGGGACAAGTCTTCTCAAGCAGCAGATATCCGGATGGCCAAGCGGTTGGCCAAAGAGGTTTGACCATGAGCGTTACATTGATTCCATTCGACATGGCGGCACTGCTTGATAGTGATGAAGCCATCAGCGAGTACTTGTCTCAGGTGCTGGCAGAGGGCGACAGCGACGAGCTTTTACGTGCAATAGGGTACGTGGCCAAAGCGCGCGGAATGTCGCTGGTTGCCAAAGAGACTGGATTGGGAAGAGAGAGCCTTTACAAGGCCTTCGCGCCAGGCGCCAAGCCTCGTTTCGATACGGTGCTGAAGGTGATGCATGCGCTGGGAATCGAACTCTGTGCGCGCTCGCATCGAGGGGCTTCGGTGTAGGTTGATTCTGGAATGCTTCAGCGACTTTTTTGTCTGGAAACAACTTCTGAGCTGCCTGTATGGCAGCCCAGAAAAATCACCGTGTCCTCAGTGAATCGCCTCAGAGTGAACGCTGAAGAATTCAGCGGAACACTGCTGCTCGACCTACCGTTTGGGGGATAGCAATCCCCAAGCCCTGGTGGCGGGTAGCCCGCGCCAACCGGTGAGGGCACTGATCGCTACTGCACCGGATCACTCACCGGCTTGGCAATGATCGCCTTGAGTTCACTGGTCATCGGGAACTCGAGGTTCAAGCCTTTTGGCGGGATCGGCTGCTCAAACCAGCGCTGGTAGATCCCGTTGATCTCCCCCGAGCTGTACAGCTCGCCCAGTGTCGAATTCACCAGTGCGAGGAATTGCGGATCGTCCTTGCGCACCATGCAGCTGTAGATTTCCCGCGACTGCTCCTCCCCAACCACTACCCACTTGTGCGGATCGCGAGCCTTGGCGCGCTCGCCGTAGAGCAACGCATCGTCCATGTAGAACGCCGCTGCCCGACCGGACTGCAACAGCTGGAAGGCTTCGCCGTGGTCCTTGGCGCTGATCACGAACATGTCGATCTTGTTATCGATGTTGTAGCTCTTCAGATAGCGCTCGTTGGTGGTGCCGGCGGTGGTCACCACGTTCTTGCCGCGCAGGTCGGCGAAGCTCTTGATCCCACTGTCGTTGGCGGTCAACAACTGGCCTTTGACGTAGATGAAGCCGTAGGAAAACGCCACCTGTTTTTGCCGCTCAGCGGTCACGCCGGTCGAGCCACATTCCAGGTCGACCGTGCCGTTCTGCACCAGCGGAATGCGGGTTTGCGAAGTCACCAGGTTGTACTTGACCTTGAGCTGGGGCGCCGCGAGCTTTTGCTGCACGCGCTCGACGATCTTGTTCGCCAGGTCCACCGAGTAACCCATCGGTTGACCCGAGTGATCGCCCACGTAGGAGAAGGGCACCGATGCATCGCGATAACCCAGGGTAATGCTGTTGGTACTGGCAATCTTGCTCAGGGTCGGCCCCAGCGAGGTTTCTTCAGCCTGCACTTGAGTGCCGAGCAATACGCCCAGGGTGCAGCCGAGCAACGTGATTTTTTGCATTGTTATTCTCCGTTGTGGGTGATGGATTGCTTAGCGGCGGGCCGCGATAACGCTGATTTCGACTCGCACCTGCGGGCGGGCCAGCTCGGCCTGCAAGGTCGTGCGACTCGGTGCCTGGCCAGGCGACAACCAGTCCGACCATACGTAGTTCATCGCCGCGAAATCCTCACCAATGTCCTTCAGGTAAATGGTCGCGCTGAGCAGGTGATCCTTGTCGCTGCCCGCCTCGGCCAACAGTGCGTCGATTTTTGCCAGCACCTGGCGAGTCTGGCCAGCGGCGTCGGTGGCATCACCCGGTACTTGGCCGGAGAGAAACACCAGGTCGCCAAAGGTCACGGCAGCGGACAAGCGTGGATTGGTCTGGATGCGGCTGATGGTCATCGGATAGTCCTTCTCTTGGGTAATTTCAGGCCACACGGGGCGCAAAGCCCTGCAGATCAATGGAGGGGCGGCGCTGGCCGATCAGCTCGCTGAGCAACTGCGCACTGCCGCAGGCCAGGGTGAAGCCCAGGGCACCATGGCCGAGATTGAGCCACAGGTTGCGATACGCCGTTGCGCCCAGCAGCGGCACGCCGCTAGGGGTCGCCGGGCGCATACCGGCCCACTCGATGGCCTGCTCGTAGTCGCCGGCATTGGCGAAGGTGTCACGCGCCTGGCGCTTGATCAGGGCCAGCCGCTTGGGGTCCAGCGCCGGTTCAAAGCCGACGATGTCGACCATGGCCGCTACCCGCAGTTGCTCGCCGATGCGGGCGTAGACGATCTTGCGGTCATAGTCAGTGATGCTCAGATCCGGGGCCCGGTGGTGGGCGCCGATCGGCACGGTGAGGCTATAGCCCTTGAGCGGGTACAGGGGCAGGTGCACCCCTGGCAACGTCAGCAGTGGGCTGCGATGGCCGGCGGCAATCACCAGATGCTCCACTGGCAGCACTTCATCCCCCAGTTCGATTGCGCTCACCATGCCATTGGCCTGGCGAATACCGGTCACGGCCTGGCCCAGGCGGAACTCGCAACGGCCCGAGGCCCGCAAACGCGCCGCCAGTTGCTGGCAGAAGCCGTGGCAGTCACCGACCTCTTCATCGGGGGTGTAGATCGCGCCAACAAAGGGGGCATCGGCCAGCGCCGGGTCCAGGCGGGCGCAGTCGGCAGACGACAGCACCTGCTGTTGCTGGGGGGCGGCCAGCCTGTGGCGGGCGTGCTCGAAGCTCGCGGTGTTGCGAAAGGTCACCAGCTTGCCATTGCGCCGCCAGTGGAAACCGTCCAGGGCATCGTCTTCGCGCCAGGCCTGCAGGGTGGCCTGGCTGAACAACGCCAGGCGCAGCAGGTGGGCTGCATTGGTGCGGTTGACGGAGGAGCGACAGGCCCCCAGAAAGGACGCCATCCAGCGCCACTGCGCCGGGTCCAGGCGGGGGCGCAGCTTCAACGGTGAGTCACCGCGCAGCATCCAGCCGATGGCCTGCAATGGCACGCCGGCATCGGCCAGGGGCGCCACGTAGCGATAGGACAACTGGCCGCCATTGGCAAAGCTGGTTTCACTGCCCAGCGAATCCCGCGCCTCGACCAGGGTCACCTCAACGCCATCGCGCACCAGTGCGTAAGCCGTTGCCAGGCCAATGACGCCGCCGCCGATGATGCATACACGCTGAGCCATGTCATTCCTTAGCCGTGGTTGAGACGAGACCGAGGTTAGAGCCAGGTGACAGGCGCCGAACAATGAACAAAGATGGTCATCCCATAAACAAAGGTTATGGACTCGCCATGCGCCTTCGCCACATCGAGATCTTCCAGGCCATCCGCCAGACCGGTTCGGTCAGCGCTGCCGCGCAGCTACTGCATGTCTCCCAACCCGCCGTGACCAAAGTGCTGCAACACGCTGAGCAGCATCTGGGTTTCCCGCTGTTTCTACGGGTGCGCGGCAAACTCCAGGCCACCCCGGAAGCGCTGGAGCTGGAGCGTGAGGTCGACAAGGTCACCGAAAGCCTGCAAGGGGTGCGACGCCTGGCCCAGAGCCTGCGCCGTGAGCCGGGCCACAGCCTGCGGATCGGCGCGACCCCGGCACTGGCCCTGTCGTTGTTGCCGCCGGCCATTCATGAATGGACGCAACGTTATCCGGAGATCGCCTGCGAGCTGTCCAGTGCCCATAGCCGCGAGCTGGTGCAGAACCTGCTGATGCGCGAAATCGATGTCGCCCTGACTCTGCAACTGCCCGATCATCCGGGGCTCAAAGCCCAGGCGCTGGCCAGTGGGGTGTTGGTGGCGTTGGCGCCGGTCGGTTACTGGCCCCAGGAGGAAGAAGGCCAGCCGCTGCCGCTACAGGCCCTGGCCGACGCGCCGCTGATCGGGCTGTCCAGTGCCGACCCGCTGTCGGCCCGCCTCGACAGCTATCTCGAGGCGGTAGAGCCGCCGCCACGGGTGAGCATCGCGGTGCAAACCTATTCACTGGCCAGGGCGATGGTCGAATCCGGTGCAGGGCTGGCGGTGATCGATCCCTTCACCGCCCTCAGCGCGTCGCCTGGGGCCACCGCCATTCGCCCCCTGGCTCCAGCGTTGCCGATCACCCTGTACGCGGTGACCCGCGCTGCCGAACCGCCACCGCATACACTGGGCGAGCTGCTGACGATCTTCAGCACTCGTGCGCAGGGGCAATTGGATTGTTGGCGCTGAAGCGTTGACTTGCCAGGGAAGGGGATTAAACCCCAGAGACTAAAAAGCCCGCAGTCAGTGGGCTTTATGGGTGTTGCGTAGTCGTCGTTGGACGGCTATGTACATCGAAATAGTAATGGGTTTGGAAGCCATTCGGTAAGCACATCCAAAACAGAGTTGGGCTGTGATAAGCGATGTGTTTTCCACCGCATACGAAAAACCGTAATTGCTACATTAGAGCGTGCAGATGTAAAAAATCTTGTCATCATTTCATGGGTAGGTCATAAAGCAGAAGGTTTGTTGCGGATGACTGTTGACAGGTATTCCGAAGGAAAGCACTTGAAGAACTCGCATACAAGTTCCAGTCTTAAATATATTGCATCCCCGCGATGTTGGAATGCTGGCGTTTAACTATTGCTCAAATGGTGATAGCATTTTGCCTTACCAGCAAGACTTGGCTCTCGCGATTCAACTGAATGGATAAGGAAAAAATGGAAAAAATTAAAAGCTTTGTGTTGGCATCGTTGGTTGCCGCTTTTGCGTGCACAGCATCAGCAGAAACCTTTGAACACGTCGAGCTTGATAAAGACAGAAGAAGCGTTGAGTATTCTGGACCTATCAATAAGACAATCAGTGCGATTAAAGAACGTAAATGGCTAGGACAAACCAAGGCTATGGATGGTGGGGTCGTGTTCACCCCTTATGTGAATCCCCAATTCGGTAAGAACAATACTGAATCCGGGGGTGCCATTATGGTGACTGCTACATTCTATCTCTATGACAAGCCAGTCAAAGAAGCGTTGATGGTTGCACGTCAAAGTCAAATTCCCGGTTTTGTTGAGTTTTATGGCTATGATTCAAGGGAGCTTCAAATGCATATAAGAATGGTTGACGATGACACCTTTCAATCGTTCGCAAGTGATACGCAATATCGCTCTCCTGAAAAGTTGAATACTTACAAGAAAGTCGACAGTTTTAATAAGAGTAATTACAAGAGCGAGTTGAAGTCTGCCTTGGATGATGGCACTGTTTTTTGAAATGTGTAAACGACAATAAAGCACATCAGTGTTTTTGTTGATTTGAGGTCGATGAAGAGAAGATAGACCGCGTTCGTATAATGGTCGATAACTATCAGGCTGCCCTTCAAGGTGGCCTTTTCAATGCCTGCTATACAGTTGCCAAGCATTGTTGAATGCTTGATTTGTTCGGTCTTTTAATTTCGATGACAGTCAAATAATGGCTTGATGCAACGAAATATTGTGTCAATGGTAGATTGAAAATATATGTAGGGTTGGATGGTAGCTGTCAAAAATTAAAAGTTAGGGTTAGACCCGTGCTCAATTTTCATGCTTGAACACGTTCAACCACAAAAAACGACCTTGCCGGAGACGCGAAGGTTTTTGAATACCCATAAAATCTATTGATTTTTGTGGGTTTGTATGATCTTGACTTCGCGTGATGTGACGCTTTGGGGCCGCATTTTCCGAGGGAAATGGGTTTGAGAAGAACAGATTTTCTGAATAGAAAAAGGGGTAGAAATTTCTTTCTACCCCTTCTCTAAGCCCTTGATTTACAAGGATTTGTATGGTGCCCCGAGGGAGACTCGAACTCCCACTCCTTTCGAAAACGGATTTTGAATCCGCCGCGTCTACCAATTCCGCCATCAGGGCTTGTGGCGGCGAAGTATAGTGAGGCGCCTACCGTTGGTCAATCAGCTTTCATGGTCAATTTTGCCGCTTTCCGCTAAACTTTGCGGCCCTGTCAAACCGATCACCATCATGCGCGTCGCCGATTTCTCCTTTGAGCTTCCAGATTCCCTGATCGCCCGCCATCCACTGGCTGAACGGCGCAGCAGCCGGCTGTTGACCCTCGACGGGCCTACCGGCGCGCTCGCGCATCACCAGTTCACCGACCTGCTCGAGCACCTGCGCCCGGGCGATCTGATGGTGTTCAACAACACCCGGGTGATCCCGGCCCGACTGTTCGGCCAGAAGGCCTCCGGCGGCAAGCTGGAGATCCTCATCGAGCGTGTGCTCGACAGCCATCGCGTGCTCGCCCACGTGCGCTCGAGCAAGTCGCCCAAGCCAGGCACCCAGCTGCTGATCGACGGCGGCGGCGAAGCCGAGATGGTCGCGCGCCACGACGCGCTGTTCGAGCTGCGCTTCACCGAAGAGGTGCTGCCACTGCTCGACCGCGTCGGCCACATGCCGTTGCCTCCTTATATAGACCGCCCCGACGAAGGCGCCGACCGCGAGCGCTATCAGACGGTCTATGCGCAGCGCTCCGGCGCCGTCGCCGCGCCCACCGCCGGCCTGCACTTCGATGAAGAGCTGATGGGCAAGATCGCCGAAAAGGGCGTGAGCACCGCCTTCGTCACCCTGCACGTGGGCGCCGGCACCTTCCAGCCGGTGCGCGTGGAACGCATCGAAGATCACCACATGCATAAAGAGTGGCTCGAAGTGGGCCAGGACGTGGTGGACGCCGTGGCCGAATGCCGGGCGCGCGGCGGGCGGGTGATCGCGGTCGGCACCACCAGCGTGCGCTCGCTGGAAAGCGCGGCGCGCGACGGTACGCTCAAGCCGTTCAGCGGCGATACCGACATCTTTATTTTCCCGGGCCGCCCGTTCCACGTGGTCGACGCCCTGGTGACCAACTTCCATTTGCCCGAATCCACGCTGCTGATGCTGGTTTCGGCCTTCGCCGGTTACCCCGAGACCATGGCTGCCTACGCCGCAGCGGTGGAAAACGGCTACCGCTTCTTCAGTTACGGTGATGCCATGTTCATCACCCGCAATCCGGCGCCACGCGGGCCCGAGGATCAAGCATGAGTCGCACCTGTCGTATGTCCTTCGAGTTGCTGGCCACCGACGGCAAGGCCCGTCGCGGCCGCCTGACATTCCCCCGGGGCGTGGTCGAAACCCCGGCCTTCATGCCGGTGGGCACCTATGGCACGGTCAAGGGCATGCTGCCGCGCGACATCGAGGCCATCGGCGCGCAGATGATCCTGGGCAACACCTTCCACCTGTGGCTGCGCCCGGGCACCGAGGTGATCAAGGCCCACGGCGACCTGCACGACTTCATGAAGTGGCAGGGCCCGATCCTCACCGACTCCGGCGGCTTCCAGGTGTTCAGCCTGGGCGCGATGCGCAAGATCAAGGAGGAGGGCGTGACCTTCGCCTCCCCGGTGGACGGCTCCAAGGTGTTCATGGGCCCGGAAGAGTCGATGCAGGTGCAGCGCGACCTGGGCTCGGACGTGGTGATGATTTTCGACGAGTGCACCCCGTACCCGGCGGATGAAGATGTGGCGCGCATCTCCATGGAGCTGTCGCTGCGCTGGGCCCAGCGCTCCAAGAACGCCCACGGCGACAGCACTGCAGCGCTGTTCGGCATCGTGCAGGGCGGCATGCACCGCAACCTGCGCGAGCGTTCGCTGGAGGGCCTGGACAAGATCGGCTTCGACGGCCTGGCCATTGGCGGGCTGTCGGTGGGCGAGCCCAAGCACGAGATGATCAAGGTGCTGGACTACCTGCCGGGCATGATGCCGGCTGACAAACCTCGTTACCTTATGGGGGTAGGCAAGCCGGAAGATCTCGTTGAGGGTGTGCGCCGCGGCGTCGACATGTTCGATTGCGTGATGCCCACGCGCAATGCGCGCAACGGTCATCTGTTTGTCGATACCGGCGTGCTTAAAATCCGTAACGCGTTCCATCGCCATGATGATTCGCCACTGGATCCGACCTGTGACTGCTACACCTGCCAGAACTTCTCCCGCGCTTATCTGCATCACCTGGATAAATGCGGCGAAATGTTGGGCAGCATGTTGAATACCATCCACAACTTGCGTCATTACCAGCGCCTGATGGCTGGTTTGCGCGAGGCTATTCAACAGGGTACATTGGCCGCCTTTGTCGATGCCTTTTACGCCAAGCGCGGGCTGCCTGTGCCGCCCTTGGATTGATGTTCTGTCGAACCTGACACACGTACAACAACTTGCAACTTGGAGTGCTAAATGAGCTTTCTGATTCCTGCCGCTTACGCGGACGCAGCAGCCCCGGCAGCTGCCGCCGGCCCAGCCGGTACCGGCTTCGAGTGGATTTTCCTGGTCGGCTTCCTGGTCATCTTCTACCTGATGATCTGGCGTCCACAGGCCAAGCGCGCCAAAGAGCAGAAGAACCTGCTGAGCAACCTGCAGAAAGGTGACGAAGTTGTCACCAACGGCGGTATTGCCGGCAAGATCGTCAAAGTGGCCGATGACTTCGTGGTGCTGGAAGTGTCCGACACCGTGGAACTGAAGTTCCAGAAGGGTGCTATTGCCGCGACCCTGCCCAAGGGCACGCTCAAAGCGATCTAAGTTTCAGATTTTCTACAATCGACGGGGCGCGCAAGGCGCCCCGCGTCTTGAACGGGCGGCGTGATGCTGAACAAATATCCTCTATGGAAATACGCACTGATCCTGGCGGTACTGGCGATCGGTTTTATTTATTCCGCTCCCAACCTCTACCCTGACGACGCGGCTATTCAGGTCAGTGGTGCCAGCACGGCGCTGCAGGTCAGCCAGGCCGACCTGGACCGTGCCACCAAGGCACTGGCCGACGCCGGTATCGCGGTCAAGGGTGCAAGCCTGGGCGAGAAGGGCAAGGGCGCACTGGTGCGTCTGGCCAAACAGGACGACCAACTGCCGGCCAAGGACGTTGTGCGCAAGGCGCTGGGTGACGACTACGTCGTTGCACTGAACCTGGCCCCGACCACTCCGCAATGGCTGCGCAACCTGGGTGCAAGCCCGATGAAGCTGGGCCTGGACCTGTCCGGTGGTGTGCACTTCCTGCTTGAAGTGGACATGGACAAGGCCATGGCGGCACGTCTGAAGGTGTACGAAGGCGAAGTCAAAAGCCTGCTGCGCAAGGAGCGTGTGCGCTACCGCAGCCTGCCGCAGCAAGATGGCGGCATTCAACTGGGCTTCTCCGATGACCAGTCCCGCGAACAGGCTCGCAGCCTGATCCGCAAGAATTTCAACGATTTCGAGCTGACCACCACCGAGCGTAACGGCCTGTCGGTGCTGCGTCTGGCGATTACCCCGGCCAAGGTCGCGGAAATCCGTGAATACTCGATCAAGCAGAACCTGACCACGGTACGTAACCGCGTCAACGAACTGGGTGTGGCCGAGCCACTGGTTCAGCGCCAGGGTGCCAACCGCATCGTGGTCGAGCTGCCAGGCGTGCAGGACACCGCCGAAGCCAAGCGTATCCTGGGCAAGACCGCGAACCTGGAGTTCCGTCTGGGTGCCGAGCCGGGTGCGTCCAAGGCCACTACCGAGACCTTCGAGTTCCGTGAGGGCGGTCGCCCACCGGCAGCGGTCGAGCGTGGCCTGATCATCACCGGTGACCAGGTCACCGACGCCCAGGCCAGCTTCGACGAGCAGGGTCGCCCGCAGGTGAACATCCGCCTGGATGGCCACGGCGGTGAGCTGATGAGCCGCGCCACGCGCAGCAACGTCGGGCGCAGCATGGCGGTGATCTTCATCGAACAGCGTCCGGTTACCCGCTACGTCAAGCAGATGGTCGACGGTGTCGAGAAAGACGTGCCGGTGCAGTCGTTCGTGGAAGAGAAGCGCATCATCAGCCTGGCGACCATCCAGTCGCCGCTGGGCAGCCAGTTCCGCATCACCGGCCTGAACGGCCAGGGTGAGTCGTCCGAACTGGCCCTGCTGCTGCGTGCCGGTGGTCTGGCGGCGCCGATGTACTTCGCCGAAGAACGTACCATTGGCCCGAGCCTGGGTGCCGACAACATCACCAAGGGTATCGATGCATCGCTGTGGGGCATGCTGTTCGTGTCGCTGTTCATCATGGCCATCTACCGTGCTTTCGGCCTGATCGCCACCATCGCCCTGGCGGGCAACATGGTGCTGCTGCTGGCGCTGATGTCGCTGCTGGGGGCTACGCTGACCCTGCCGGGCATTGCCGGTATCGTGCTGACCATGGGTATGGCGGTCGACGCCAACGTACTGATCTTCTCGCGCATACGTGAAGAACTGGCCAATGGCATGTCGGTGCAGCGCGCCATCCACGAAGGCTTCAATCGTGCCTACACCGCGATCGTCGATGCCAACCTGACCACCCTGCTGGTGGGCGGCATCCTGTTCGCCATGGGTACCGGTCCGGTCAAGGGCTTCGCGGTTACCATGTCCCTCGGGATTTTCACCTCGATGTTCACGGCCGTCATGGTCACCCGCGCAATGGTCAACCTGACCTGCGGTGGGCGGGATATCAAGAAGTTGTGGGTATAAGGGGCTGCCATGTTACGTACCATTAACTTCATGGGTGTGCGGAACGTCGCGTTCGGCGTCACCCTGCTGCTGACTGTGCTGGCACTGTTCAGCTGGTTCTACAAAGGGCTCAATTTCGGCCTGGACTTCACCGGCGGTACGCTCATCGAGCTGACCTACGAGCGCCCGGCCAACCTTGGCGAGGTTCGTGAAGAGCTGGTCAGGTCCGGCTTCCACGATGCCGTGGTGCAGAGCTTCGGTGCTACCACCGACCTGCTGGTGCGCATGCCGGGCGACGACCCGATGCTGGGCAACAAGGTGGCCGAGGCGCTGCAGAAGATCAGCACCGACAACCCGGCCACGGTCAAGCGTGTCGAGTTCGTCGGCCCGCAGGTGGGCGAGGAACTGCGTGACCAGGGCGGCCTGGGCATGCTGCTGGCGCTGGGCGGCATCCTGGTCTACCTGGCCTTCCGCTTCCAGTGGAAGTTTGCGGTGGGCGCCATCCTGTCGCTGGTGCACGACGTGATCGTGACCATGGGCATCCTGTCGTTCTTCCAGATCACCTTCGACCTGACGGTGCTGGCGGCGGTGCTGGCGATCATCGGCTACTCGCTCAACGACACCATCGTGGTGTTCGACCGGGTACGGGAAAACTTCCGCGTGATGCGCAAGGCTTCGCTGATCGAGAACATCAACGTCTCGACCACCCAGACCCTGCTGCGTACCGTGGCCACCTCGGTGTCCACCTTGCTGGCGATCGCGGCACTGCTGTTCTTCGGTGGTGACAACCTGTGGGGCTTCTCGCTGGCACTGTTCATCGGTGTAATGGCCGGTACCTACTCGTCGATCTACATCGCCAACGTGGTGCTGATCTGGCTGAACCTGAACAGTGAAGACCTGATCCCGCCGGTGAAAACCGAGGGTGTGGACGAGCGTCCATAAGGCTTTTTGCCACTGTCCTGAGCGGTACAAGAAGGCGCGAGTATTGAACTCGCGCCTTTTTTTATGCTCCAAGGCTGGGAGAAGCGCGGGCGTGTTCCCGCAGGTAAATCAGGAGGTTCACGTGAACAAGTCAATGCTGGTGGGTGCGGTGCTGGGTGCTGTCGGTGTCACTGCCGGAGGTGCCGTGGCTACCTACAGCTTGGTCAAGGGCGGGCCGCAATACGCGCAGGTGACGTCGGTGCAGCCGGTCAAGCAGACCGTCAAGACGCCACGGGAAGTCTGCAAGGATGTCACGGTGACCCGTCAGGCGCCGGTGAAGGATCAACACCAGATCGCCGGTACCGTGCTGGGCGCCGTGGCAGGTGGGTTGCTGGGTAACCAGATCGGCGGCGGCAATGGCAAGAAGATCGCGACCGTGGCCGGTGCCGTCGGTGGTGGCTATGCCGGCAACAAGGTGCAGGAAGGCATGCAGAACCGCGATACCTACACCACCACGCAAACCCGCTGCAACACGGTCAATGACCTGAGCGAGAAGGTGGTGGGGTACGACGTGAAGTATTCGATTGGCGACAAGGCCGGGCAGGTGCGCATGGAGCGCGACCCGGGTTCGCAGATCCCGCTGGACGAGAATGGCAAGCTGGTACTGACGCAGGCACAGCCTGGGCAGTGATGGCCCTTTCGCCGGCAAGGCGGGCTCCTACAAAGCCATGCGCAACCTGTAGGCGCCGGCCTTGCCGGCGAAGAGGCCCGAAAGCCAGCCACAAAAAAGCACCCCGAAGGGTGCTTTTTTATTGCCCGGCTGAAACTCAGCGCTTCAGCGAGGCCGGCAGGTGCGGCTGGATCGCCGTCAACACCGCCTTGAAGCACTTGATGTTGCCGGCAACGATGTGGCCCTTCTCGAGGAAGTCATGACCACCGGTGAAGTCGCTCACCAGGCCGCCCGCTTCCTGGATCAGCAGTGCGCCTGCCGCCATGTCCCACTCGCTCAGGCCCGACTCCCAGAACGCATCGAAGCGGCCGGCGGCCACATAGGCCAGGTCCAGGCTCGCGGCGCCGGCGCGGCGGATGCCGGCGGTCTGGCCGACCAGGGCACGGAACATGCCCAGGTAGTTGTCCAGGCCATCCATCTGGTTGTCACGGAACGGGAAGCCGGTACCCAGCAGGGCGCCGTCCAGGCTGGTGCGACCGCTGACGCGCAGGCGGCGACCATTGAGCTGGGCGCCACGGCCACGGCTGGCGGTGAATTCTTCCTGGCGTACCGGGTCGAGGACCACGGCGTGTTCCAGGCGGCCGCGGTACTTGCACGCGATGCTCACGGCAAAGTGAGGGACGCCACGCAGGAAGTTGGTGGTACCGTCGAGCGGGTCGATGACCCACAGGTAGTCCTTGCCTTCTTCGCCGTTGCCAGCATGCAGGCCGGTTTCTTCACCGTAGATGGAGTGGTTCGGGTACGCCTTGCGCAGGGCGTCGACGATGACTTTTTCCGCCGCGCGGTCGACTTCGGAGACGTAATCCTTGGCGTCTTTCTCATCTACCTTGATGGTATCCAGGCGCTCGATGGAGCGGAAAATCAATTCACTGGCGCTGCGGGCGGCGCGCAGCGCGATATTCAGCATGGGCTGCATGGACGTTTCACCTGGGTCGTTAAAGAAAGCCGAACATTCTAGCAGAAAACTTTGAACGAAGAAGGGCGACATTTGCTTTCATAGCGTAATGCCGGTCGCTTCTGTAAGATTTGCTCCCTTCCTTCCGTGTCTGTGAGCCGTGCCCGTGCTGCCAAGAATTCGTGTCGTCCTGGTCAATACCAGTCACCCCGGCAATATCGGCGGGGCTGCGCGCGCCATGAAGAACATGGGCCTGTCGCGCCTGGTGCTGGTCGAGCCGAACGACTTTCCTTCCCACGAGGCCAGTGCCCGTGCCTCCGGCGCCGATGACGTGCTGGCGGGTGCCGAGGTGGTGGCCACGCTCGAGGATGCGCTGGTGGGCTGCACCCTGGTGGTGGGCACCAGTGCCCGCGACCGGCGCATCCCGTGGCCCCTGCTCGATCCGCGCGAATGCGGCGCCAAGGTCGTCGAGCAGGCAGGCGAGGGTGCCGAGGTGGCGCTGGTGTTCGGCCGTGAACATGCCGGCCTGACCAACGACGAGCTGCAGCGATGTCATTATCACGTGCATATCCCGTCCAACCCGGATTTCAGTTCGCTGAATCTGGCGGCTGCGGTCCAGGTCCTGGCCTATGAAGTGCGCATGGCCTGGCTGGCAGCCGACGGGCAGGCGTCGAAAGTCGAGAAGGTCGAAGTGGCCTCGGTGCGCAGCGCCGAGCTGGCGACCATGGACGAAATGGAGCTGTTCTACCAGCACCTGGAGTCCGCGCTGGTGGACATCGGCTTTCTCGACCCGACCAAGCCCAAGCACCTGATGCCGCGTTTGCGTCGCCTGTACGGGCGCAGCGCGGTGAGTCGATCGGAAATAAGCATTTTGCGCGGCATCCTCACCGAAACCCAGAAAGCGGCCCGGGGCGATGCGCACAAGCGGAAGGATCAGTAAATGTTCGAGCGTCTGCGTGAAGATATCCAAAGCGTTTTCCACCGTGACCCGGCGGCGCGCAATGCCTTTGAAGTGCTGACCTGCTACCCGGGCATGCATGCGATTTGGCTGCACCGCGCGGCGCATGCCCTGTGGGTACGGGACTGGAAGTGGCTGGCGCGGCTGGTGTCCAACTTCGGTCGCTGGATGACCGGCATCGAGATTCACCCCGGTGCAAAGGTAGGACGGCGCTTCTTCATCGACCACGGCATGGGCATCGTGATCGGCGAAACCGCCGAGATCGGCGATGACGTGACCCTGTACCAGGGCGTGACCCTGGGCGGCACCAGCTGGAACAAGGGCAAGCGCCACCCGACCCTGGAGGACGGCGTGGTGGTGGGGGCCGGCGCCAAGGTGCTGGGCCCGTTCACCGTGGGCGCGGGGGCCAAGATCGGCTCCAATGCGGTGGTCACCAAGGCGGTGCCGGCCGGCGCTACGGCGGTGGGCATCCCGGGGCGTATCATCGTCAAGTCCGACGCCGAGCAGGAGGCCCGGCGCAAGGCCATGGCCGAGAAGATCGGCTTCGACGCCTACGGCGTGAGCGAAGACATGCCCGACCCGGTGGCCCGCGCCATCGGCCAGTTGCTCGACCACCTGCAAGCGGTGGACGGGCGCCTGGAGGACATGTGCGGTGCGCTCAAGAACCTGGGCAGCGACTACTGCGCCAAGGAACTGCCGGCCCTGCGTGACGAAGACTTCGCGGACGTGAAGGCCGACGCCCGCAGCGACGCGTCGACGCATTGACAGAAGGGCGTGCGCTGGCGCGCCCGACTTTGCTACACTCTGCGCCGCCTCTCAGGCGCAATCCCGACTAAAGCAGTAGGTCTTATAGTTGACTTAAATGCTCGGGAATCGCATACTCGCACACATCCCGTAACTCCCGTGGTACCAAATAGCCATGCGACTGACTACAAAAGGCCGATACGCCGTGACTGCCATGCTTGACCTGGCGTTGCACGCGCAAAACGGGCCGGTGTCCCTGGCCGACATTTCCGAGCGCCAAGGCATCTCCCTTTCCTATCTGGAGCAGCTGTTTGCCAAGCTGCGTCGCAGCAGTCTGGTTTCCAGTGTGCGCGGTCCAGGCGGCGGCTACCAGCTGTCGCGCGTGATGGAAAGCATCCAGGTAGCCCAGGTGATCGATGCGGTCAACGAATCGGTCGACGCTACACGCTGCCAGGGCCTGGGTGATTGCCACGCTGGCGATACCTGCCTGACCCACCACTTGTGGTGTGATCTCAGCCAGCAGATTCACGAATTTCTGAGCGGTATCAGCCTGGCTGACCTTGTTACTCGCCGTGAGGTGCAAGAAGTCGCCCAGCGTCAGGACCTGCGCCGCATGGCGGGCCGGACACCGCATCTGGACAAGATTGAGACATCCGCCGTCGAATGACCGTTTCGACTGCGCGATGAGCCCGCCTGATAGGAGATATTCAATGAAGTTGCCGATCTACCTCGATTACTCCGCGACCACCCCGGTCGACCCACGTGTCGCCCAGAAGATGAGCGATTGCCTGCTGGTCGACGGGAACTTCGGTAACCCGGCCTCGCGGTCCCACGTCTTTGGCTGGAAAGCCGAAGAAGCGGTCGAGAACGCTCGCCGCCAGGTCGCCGACCTGGTCAACGCCGACCCGCGGGAAATTGTCTGGACCAGTGGCGCCACCGAGTCCGACAACCTGGCAATCAAGGGCGTCGCGCACTTCTACGGCACCAAGGGCAAGCACCTGATCACCTCCAAGATCGAGCACAAGGCCGTTCTGGACAGCACCCGTCAGCTGGAACGTGAAGGCTTCGAAGTCACCTACATCGAGCCGGGCGCCGATGGCCTGATCACCCCGGCCATGGTCGAGGCAGCCCTGCGTGAAGACACCATCCTGGTGTCGATCATGCACGTGAACAATGAAATCGGCACCATCAACGACATCGCCGCCATTGGCGAGCTGACCCGCTCGCGTGGCGTCATGTTCCACGTCGATGCCGCGCAGTCCACCGGCAAGGTCGAGATCGACCTGCAGAAGCTGAAGGTCGACCTGATGTCGTTCTCGGCGCACAAGACCTACGGCCCCAAAGGCATCGGCGCGCTGTACGTCAGCCGCAAGCCGCGCGTGCGTCTTGAAGCCACCATGCACGGCGGCGGTCACGAGCGCGGCATGCGTTCGGGCACCCTGGCTACCCACCAGATCGTCGGCATGGGCGAAGCCTTCGCCATCGCCAAGGAGCTGATGGCCAGCGAGAACCTGCGTATCAAGGCGCTGAGCGACCGCTTCTACAAGCAGGTCGAGAACCTTGAAGAGCTGTACATCAACGGCAGCATGACCGCGCGTATTCCGCACAACCTGAACTTGAGCTTCAACTACGTCGAAGGCGAGTCGCTGATCATGGCCCTCAAGGACCTGGCAGTGTCTTCGGGTTCGGCGTGCACCTCGGCATCGCTCGAGCCGTCCTACGTGCTGCGCGCCCTGGGCCGCAACGACGAACTGGCGCACAGCTCGATCCGCTTCACCTTCGGTCGCTTCACCACCGAAGAAGAAATCGACTACGCCGCGCAGAAGGTCTGCGAGGCCGTGACCAAGCTGCGCGAATTGTCGCCGCTGTGGGATATGTACAAAGACGGCGTCGACATCTCCAAGATCGAGTGGGCTGCGCACTAAGTAGTCGCCAGCAAGAGCGGCTCTCTGATGAGGAAGGAATAGCACCATGGCTTACAGTGAAAAGGTCATCGACCACTACGAAAACCCACGCAACGTCGGCAAGATGAATGCCGAGGACCCGGATGTCGGTACCGGCATGGTCGGCGCGCCTGCGTGCGGCGACGTGATGCGCCTGCAGATCAAGGTCAACGAGCAGGGCGTCATCGAAGATGCCAAGTTCAAGACCTACGGCTGTGGTTCGGCCATCGCTTCCAGCTCCCTCGCTACCGAGTGGATGAAGGGCAAGACCCTGGACGAAGCCGAAACCATCAAGAACACCCAGCTGGCCGAAGAACTGGCGTTGCCGCCGGTGAAGATCCACTGCTCGGTACTCGCCGAGGACGCCATCAAGGCGGCCGTGCGCGATTACAAGCAGAAGAAAGGTTTGCTCTAAGTTCGCCTGTTGCAGGTAAGGAGTCTCGATGGCTATCAGCATGACAGAAGCCGCCGCCAACCACGTGCGGCGCTCCCTCGAAGGACGCGGCAAGGGTGACGGCATTCGCCTGGGCGTTCGCACCACCGGCTGCTCGGGCCTGGCCTACGTGCTGGAGTTCGTCGACGCGCCGGACAGCGAGGACCAGGTGTTCGAAAGTCACGGCGTCAAGGTGATCATCGACCCGAAAAGCCTGGTGTACCTGGACGGAACCGAACTGGATTTCGTCAAGGAAGGGTTGAACGAAGGCTTCAAGTTCAACAATCCCAACGTGCGCGGTGAGTGTGGCTGCGGCGAAAGCTTCAACGTCTGAGGCTGCGCGTGGGTACTCCTTGTCATTTCGCCCTGTTTGACCTGCAGCCGGGCTTTCGCCTGGACCTCGATAAGCTGGCCGCGCGCTATCGCGAGCTGGCCCGCGAGGTTCACCCGGACCGCTTCGCCGATGCCCCCGAGCGTGAACAGCGCCTGGCGCTGGAGCGCTCGGCCGGCCTCAACGACGCCTACCAGACCCTCAGGAGTGCGCCCAAGCGGGCGCGCTACCTGTTGGCGATGGGGGGCCACGAAGTGCCGCAGGAAGTCACTGTCCACGACCCCGAGTTCCTCTTCCAGCAGATGCAATGGCGAGAAGAGCTCGAAGACCTGCAGGACAGTGCCGACCTCGATGGCGTGGGCGCGTTCAAGCGCCGCCTGAAGGTCGCCCAGGAAGCACTCAACGAGGACTTCGCCGCCTGCTGGGAGGATGCTGCGCAGCGTGAACAGGCCGAGCGCCTGATGCGCCGCATGCAGTTCCTCGACAAGCTCGCCTATGAAGTGCGCCAGCTGGAAGAGCGCCTCGACGATTAACCCGGTGGCGCCGTTGGCGACACCCCTGGTATCAGATAAGCATGGCCCTACTGCAGATCGCCGAACCCGGTCAGACGCCACAGCCCCATCAGCGCCGCCTGGCCGTGGGCATTGACCTTGGCACCACCAATTCGCTGGTCGCTGCATTGCGCAGTGGCATTTCCGAACCGCTGCCAGACGCCGAGGGCCGGGTCATCCTGCCGTCGGCGGTGCGCTATCACGCCAACCATGTCGACGTGGGCTACAGTGCCCGTGACGCGGCCTCCAGCGACCCGCTGAACACCGTGCTGTCGGTCAAGCGCCTGATGGGGCGCGGCCTGGCCGACGTCAAGCAACTGGGCGAGCAACTGCCCTACCGCTTTGTCGGCGGCGAGTCGCACATGCCGTTCATCGACACGGTGCAGGGCCCGAAAAGCCCGGTGGAAGTCTCGGCCGACATTCTCAAGGTGCTGCGCCAGCGCGCCGAAGCCACCCTGGGTGGCGAGCTGGTCGGCGCGGTGATCACCGTGCCGGCGTACTTCGACGACGCTCAGCGCCAGGCCACCAAGGACGCTGCGCGCCTGGCCGGGCTGAACGTGCTGCGCCTGCTCAACGAACCGACCGCTGCGGCTGTGGCCTATGGCCTGGACCAGAACGCCGAAGGCGTGGTGGCCATCTATGACCTGGGCGGCGGCACCTTCGACATTTCCATCCTGCGCCTGACCGGCGGTGTGTTCGAAGTGATGGCCACCGGCGGCGACAGCGCCCTGGGCGGCGATGACTTCGACCATGCGGTGGCCGGCTGGATCATCGAGCAGGCGGGCCTGTCTGCCGACCTCGACCCCGGCACCCAGCGTCAACTGCTGCAAGCTGCCTGTGCGGCCAAGGAAGCGTTGACCAACAGCGATGTCGTGTCCGTGAGCCATGGCGCCTGGCAGGGCGAGCTGACCCGTGCCGGCTTCGACGCGCTGATCGAACCGATGGTGGCGCGCAGCCTCAAGGCCTGTCGCCGCGCCGTGCGCGACAGTGGCATCGAGCTGGATGAAGTCGAAGCCGTGGTCATGGTCGGTGGTTCCACTCGCGTGCCGCGTGTGCGCGAGGCGGTGGGCGCGCTGTTCGGGCGTACCCCGCTGACCGAGATCGACCCCGATCAGGTGGTGGCCATCGGCGCCGCGATCCAGGCCGATACCCTGGCCGGCAACAAGCGCGACGGCGGCGAACTGCTGCTGCTCGACGTGATTCCGCTGTCCCTGGGGCTGGAAACAATGGGCGGGTTGATGGAGAAGGTGATCCCGCGCAACACCACCATCCCGGTTGCCCGTGCCCAGGAATTCACCACGTACAAGGATGGCCAGTCGGCCATGATGATCCACGTGCTGCAGGGTGAGCGTGAGCTGATCAGCGACTGCCGCTCCCTGGCGCGCTTCGAACTGCGCGGCATTCCGGCCATGGTGGCCGGTGCGGCGAAGATTCGCGTCACCTTCCAGGTCGACGCCGACGGCCTGCTCAGCGTTTCGGCGCGCGAGCTGGGCTCGGGTGTGGAATCGAGCATTCAGGTCAAGCCGTCCTACGGCCTGACCGACGGCGAGATCACTCGCATGCTCAAGGACTCCTTCGAGCATGCCGGCTATGACAAGGTGGCGCGCCAGTTGCGCGAGCACCAGGTCGACGCCGAGCGTCTGCTCGAAGCGGTGCAGGGCGCGCTGGACGCCGATGGCGAGCGCCTGCTGGACGCCGAAGAGCGCCTGGCGATCGAACAACAGATGCAAGACTTGCGTGATTTGATGAACGGTACCGATGGCGCCGCCATCGAGCAGCAGACCAAGCGTCTGTCGCAAGTGACCGATGCCTTTGCCGCCCGTCGCCTTGATTCGACGGTAAAAGCCGCTTTGGCCGGGCGCAACCTGAATGAGATCGAGGAGTAACTGATGCCGCAGGTGATTTTTCTGCCCCACGAGAAGTTCTGTCCGGACGGAATGGTGGTGGAGGCCGAAACCGGTAAGTCCATCCTTGAAGTGGCCCATGACAACCACATCGAGATCGAAAGCGCCTGCGGCGGCGTCTGCGCCTGCACCACGTGCCACTGCGTGATCCGCGAGGGTTTCAACTCGCTGAACGAGGCCGACGAGTTGGAAGAGGACTACCTCGACCGCGCCTGGGGCCTGGAGCCCACGTCGCGCCTGACCTGCCAGGCCAAGGTCGGCACCGAGGACGTGACCGTCGAGATCCCGAAATACTCGCTCAACCACGCCGCCGAAGCGCCGCACTGACCGTTGGAGTCATCATGAGCCTGAAATGGGTTGATGTACTTGAAATTGCAATTCAGCTTGCCGAAAGCAAGCCGCAAGTCGATCCTCGCTACGTGAATTTCGTCGAACTGAGCCGCTGGGTGCAGGCCCTGCCCGACTTCAGCGACGATCCGAACCGTGGCGGAGAGAAGGTGCTTGAAGCCATTCAGGCCGCCTGGATCGAAGAAGCCGACTGAGCGCACTCGGCAGGTTAGGCAATCCCCCGGAACCCGCGTATAATTCGCGGGTTTAATTTTTCGCTTCACTTACTGTTTCTGGAGTTACACCATGGCTGTTCAACGTACTTTCTCCATCATCAAGCCTGACGCCGTTGCCAAGAACGTGATCGGCGAGATCACCACCCGTTTCGAAAAAGCCGGCCTGCGCGTCGTTGCCTCGAAACTCAAGCAACTGTCCAAAGCCGAAGCCGAAGGCTTCTACGCCGAGCACAAAGAGCGCGGCTTCTTCGGTGACCTGGTTGCCTTCATGATCTCCGGCCCGGTCGTTGTACAGGTTCTGGAAGGCGAAAACGCCATCGCTCTGAACCGTGAGCTGATGGGCGCCACCAACCCTAAAGAAGCTGCTGCCGGTACCATCCGTGCCGACTTCGCCGAGTCGATCGACGCCAACGCCGTTCACGGTTCGGACTCCGAAGCCGCTGCTGCTCGCGAAATCTCGTACTTCTTCGCAGCTACCGAGGTAACCGCTCGCTAAGCGACAGCTTACGAGTGAGGGTGAATCCATGACGACATCGACTGGTAAAACTAACCTGTTGGGCCTGACCCAGCCGGAAATGGAAAAATTCTTCGAGTCCATCGGGGAGAAGCGTTTCCGTGCCGGCCAGGTAATGAAATGGATTCACCACTTTGGCGTCGATGATTTCGACGCCATGACGAATGTCGGCAAGGCCCTGCGCGAGAAGCTCAAGGCCGTTGCCGAGATTCGCGGCCCCGAAGTGGTCAGCGAGGACATCTCCAGCGACGGCACCCGCAAGTGGGTGGTGCGCGTGGCGTCCGGCAGCTGCGTCGAGACCGTGTACATCCCCCAGGGCAAGCGTGGCACCCTGTGTGTCTCGTCCCAGGCCGGTTGCGCCCTGGACTGCAGTTTCTGCTCCACCGGCAAGCAAGGATTCAACAGCAACCTCACCGCCGCCGAAGTGATCGGCCAGGTGTGGATTGCCAACAAGTCGTTCGGCAGCATTCCCGCCACCATCGACCGCGCCATCACCAACGTGGTGATGATGGGCATGGGTGAGCCGCTGCTCAACTTCGACAACGTGGTCGCCGCCATGCACCTGATGATGGACGACCTGGGCTACGGCATTTCCAAGCGCCGTGTGACCCTGTCCACCTCCGGCGTGGTGCCGATGATCGACCAGCTGGCCAAGCACATTGACGTGTCCCTGGCGCTGTCGCTGCACGCACCCAACGACGCCCTGCGCAACGAGCTGGTACCGATCAACAAGAAGTACCCGCTCAAGATGCTGCTCGAGTCGTGCATGCGCTACATGGCCGAACTCGGCGAGAAGCGTGTGCTGACCATCGAGTACACCCTGCTCAAGGACGTCAACGACAAGCTCGAGCACGCGGTCGAGATGGTCGAGCTGCTCAAGAACATCCCGTGCAAGATCAACCTGATTCCGTTCAACCCGTTCCCGCACTCCGGCTACGAGCGTCCGAGCAACAACGCGATCCGCCGCTTCCAGGACCACCTGCACCAGGCCGGCTACAACGTTACCGTGCGCACCACCCGTGGCGAGGACATCGACGCGGCCTGTGGTCAGCTGGTGGGGCAGGTGATGGACCGCACGCGCCGCAGTGAGCGCTATATCGCGGTACGGCAGCTCAATGCCGACGCCGATATGCCGCAAACCGGCGCGGCGGGCAACTGAGGCCGACATGGGCCTGCGCGCCGCGCTGCCAACCCTGTTGCTGACGCTGCTTGCCGGCTGCGTCGGCAGCGGCAGTTCCGACCCGCTGCAAAGCGGCAAGGGGCGCGAAGAGGCACGCCAGGCCTATGTGCAACTGGGCCTGGGTTATTTGCAACAAGGTTTGACCGAACGCGCCAAGGTGCCGCTGAAAAAGGCCCTTGAACTGGACGCTCGCGACCCGGCAGCCAATGCCGCGCTGGCCCTGGTGTTCCAGCGCGAGGACGAGCCGGCGCTGGCCGAGGGGTATTACCGCAAGGCCCTGGCTGCCAACCCCGACGACCCCCGTATTCGCAACAATTTCGGCAGTTTCCTGTATGCACAGGGGCGCTATGCCCAGGCGCAGCAGATGTTTCGCCAAGCGGCGGCCGATACCCTGTATCCTGAACGCTCCCGGGTTTTCGAGAACCTTGGCCTGACCGCCATCAAGCTGGGTCAGCGCGAGCAGGCGCGTGAACACCTGCAAAAGGCTTTACGGCTCAACCAGCAGCAACCGCGCGCGTTGCTCGAAATGGCTGAGTTGTCTTACGAAGACAGGCATTATGTGCCGGCGCGCGACTACTACGATCGTTTCAGCCAGCTGAGCGATCACGGCCCCCGCAGCCTGCTGCTGGGTTCGCGCCTGGCAACTGTATTCGAAGAACCTGACAAGGCCGCCGAACTGGGCGTGCAATTACAACGACTTTATCCCGGTACGCCGGAATATCAGCAATACCTGTCGGAGCAATGATGAAAGCGGCGCATCCCGAAGTAGCAGCAGCGACTCGCCAGAATCCCGGTGAGACCTTGCGTCAGGCCCGTGAAAGCAAGGGCTTGTCGCAGGCCGAAGTGGCCCGCAAGCTCAACCTGACCGTGAGTTCCCTGAACAACCTTGAAACCGGCGCGTTCGACAAGCTGCCAGGGCATACCTTCGCCCGCGGCTATATCCGTGCCTACGCCAAGCTGTTCGAGATGGACCAGGCCGAACTGGTGCTGGCCTTCGACCAGGCCACTGGCAGCAATTCCCAGGGCAGCGACGTGCATGCGCTGGGGCGTATCGAAGAGCCGGTACGCCTGTCGCACAACATCCTGCGCATCGTCAGCCTGTTGCTGCTGATCCTGGTGATCGGCGGTGGCTTCTTCTGGTGGCAGGACCAGACCAGCCTGCGCGGCAAGGACCTGGCCAGCCTGGCCATGGAACACGTCGAGGTCGAGAGCGCCGACGGTACCACCCAGATCCACCCGCTGGACGAGCCTGAAGACCAGGCCGTGGCCGAAAGCCAGGAAGCGCCGGCTGCCAGCGCACCGGCCGAGCAGGCCCAGCCTGCCACCGACGAGGCTGCCGCACAGGCCCCGGCCGCCAGCAACCCGGCGCCAGCTGCGCCTGCCGCACCCGTAGCCCCGGCTCCCGTAGCGCCGGCCCCTGCGGCCAGCGCCCCGGCTGTGGCTGCCGCCCCTGCGCCTGCCACCCCCGCTGCGCCAGCGGCTGCACCGGCTGCCGGCAGCGCCTCGTTGCACATGCAGTTCGTTGCCGATTGCTGGACTTCGGTCACCGACGGCAACGGCAAGGTGCTGGTCAATGCCACCAAGCGCAAGGGCGAGACCCTCGAGCTCACCGGCAAGCCGCCGTTCGCGGTACGCCTGGGCTTTGCCCGTGGCGCACAGATCAGTTTCAACGGCCAGCCCGTCGACGTGGCGCCGTTCACCAGTGGCGAGACTGCTCGCCTGAAGTTGGGACAATAAGTCATGCACGGCGAATCTCCGATCAAACGTCGCGAATCGCGCAAAATCTGGGTAGGTAATGTGCCTGTCGGCGGCGATGCACCCATCGCCGTCCAGAGCATGACCAACACCGACACCAACGACGTCGATGCCACCGTCGCACAGATCACCCGCCTGGTGGATGCCGGCGTCGACATCGTGCGCGTCTCGGTACCGGACATGGACGCGGCCGAAGCCTTCGGCCGCATCAAGCAGCGGGTCAGCGTGCCGCTGGTGGCCGATATCCACTTCGACTACCGCATCGCCTTGCGCGTGGCCGAGCTGGGTGTGGACTGCCTGCGCATCAACCCCGGCAACATCGGCCGTGAAGACCGCGTGCGCGCGGTGGTGGATGCCGCGCGTGATCGCGGCATCCCTATCCGTATCGGCGTCAACGCCGGCTCCCTGGAAAAGGACCTGCAGAAGAAGTACGGCGAGCCCACCCCGGCGGCCCTGGTCGAGTCGGCCATGCGTCATGTGGAGCACCTCGATCGCCTGGACTTCCAGGACTTCAAGGTCAGCGTGAAGGCCTCCGACGTGTTCATGGCCGTCGAGGCCTATCGCCTGCTGGCCAAGCAGATCGTGCAGCCGCTGCACCTGGGCATCACCGAAGCAGGCGGCCTGCGCTCGGGCACGGTGAAATCGGCCGTGGGCCTCGGTATGCTGCTTGCCGAAGGGATTGGCGATACTATCCGCATCTCGCTTGCCGCCGACCCGGTCGAGGAAGTGAAGGTCGGCTACGACATCCTCAAGTCGCTGCACCTGCGTTCGCGTGGCATCAACTTCATCGCCTGCCCGAGCTGCTCGCGGCAGAACTTCGATGTGGTCAAGACCATGAACGAGCTCGAAGGGCGCCTCGAAGACCTGCTGGTACCGCTGGACGTGGCGGTGATCGGCTGTGTGGTCAACGGCCCCGGCGAAGCCAAGGAAGCCCACGTGGGGCTCACCGGCGGCACGCCGAACCTGATCTACATCGATGGCAAGCCGGCGCAGAAGCTGACCAATGACAACCTGGTGGATGAGCTGGAAAAACTCATCCGCCAGAAAGCGGCCGAGAAGGCCGAGGCCGACGCGGCAGTGATTGCCCGCGGTTGACCGACACCGATTTCGTTAAGGATTTACCGTGAGCAAATCGCTGCAAGCCATTCGTGGCATGAACGACATCCTGCCCGAGCAGACCCCGCTGTGGCGCTATTTCGAGAGCACCGTGGCCGGCCTGCTGGACACCTACGGCTATCGCCAGATCCGCACCCCGATCGTCGAGCCGACCGAGCTGTTCAAGCGTTCCATCGGTGAAGTGACCGACATCGTCGAAAAAGAGATGTACACCTTCGCCGACCGCAACGGCGACTCCCTGACCCTGCGCCCCGAAGGCACCGCCGCCTGTGTGCGCGCCGTGCTCGAACACGGCATCAGCGGTGGTGGCCAGGTGCAGAAGCTCTGGTACATCGGCCAGATGTTCCGCCACGAGCGCCCGCAGAAGGGCCGCTATCGCCAGTTCCACCAGATCGGCCTGGAGGTGTTCAACCTCGATGGCCCGGACATCGACGCCGAGCTGATCGTGCTCACCTGGCGCCTGTGGGGCCTGCTGGGCATCCGCGATGCGGTCAAGCTCGAACTCAACAGCCTGGGTACCAGCGAAGCCCGCGGCCGTTACCGTGACGCGCTGGTCGAGTTCCTCTCGGCGCGCCTGGAGCAACTGGACGAAGACAGCCAACGTCGCCTCAAGACCAACCCGCTGCGCATCCTCGACAGCAAGGACGCCAACACCCAGGCGGCGCTGGTGGGTGCACCGAAGCTCGAAGACTACCTGGACGAAGAATCGCGCGTGCACTTCGAGGGCCTCAAGGCTCGTCTGGACGCCGCCGGCATTCCGTTCGTGATCAACACCAAGCTGGTGCGTGGCCTGGACTACTACAGCAAGACCGTGTTCGAGTGGGTCACCGACAAGCTCGGTTCCCAGGGCACCGTATGTGCCGGTGGCCGCTACGACGGCCTGGTCGAGCAGATGGGCGGCAAGCCGACCCCGGGCGTGGGTTTTGCCATGGGCATCGAGCGTCTGCTGCTGCTGATCGAGACCCTGGGCCAGGTGCCCGAGTCGATTTCGCGTCAGATCGACGTCTACCTGTGCGCCTTTGGCGAACAGGCCGAACTCGCCGGGCTGGCCCTGAGCGAGCGTCTGCGTGACCGCCTGCCGGGCTTGCGCCTGCAGGTCAATGCCGGTGGCGGCAGCTTCAAGAGCCAGTTCAAGAAGGCCGACAAGAGCAACGCTCTGTATGCCTTGATCCTGGGGGACGACGAACTGGCGCAACAAGTGGTAGGTTTCAAACCCCTGCGTGGTCAGGGCGAACAACAAAACATTGCCTGGGATGCTCTGGCCGAGCACCTGGAAGCTTCCCTCGCGCAGGCGTGAAGCGGGTCAACAGCCGATTTGGTGAAAAGGAGTATTGGGGTGTCGAGTAGCGATGATGAACAACTGGCCGCATTCAAGGATTGGTGGCAGCGCAACGGCAAACCACTGCTGACCGGTGGCCTGTTGGCGCTGGTGGTAGTGTTGGGCTGGCAGACCTGGCAGAAGTACCAGGGCAACCAGTCCCAAGGTGCTTCGAACCTTTATCAGGCCCTGCTTGAAACCACCCTGACGCCGACCGGCCAGCCGGACATGGCCCAGGTCGCGGACCTGTCGGGCAAGCTCAAGAGCGAGTTCGGCGGCACGGCCTACGCGCAGTACGCCAGCCTGTTCGTGGCCAAGGTCGCGGTCGAGAGCGGCAAGCTCGACGACGCCGCCAGCGAACTGAAAAGCGTGCTCGACAAGCCGGCCGACGCCACCCTGGGCGAAATTGCCCGTCAGCGCCTGGCCCGTGTACTGGCCGCGCAGAACAAGGTCGATGACGCCCTGAAGCTGCTCGATGGCGATGCCGACAAGGCCTTCCTGGCCAGCCGTGAAGAACTCAAGGGCGACCTGCTGGTACAGCTGGGTCGCGCCGATGATGCTCACGCCGCGTATCAGAAGGCCAAGGCCGCGCTGTCGGATGACGCCGCGATCGGTGGCCTGCAACTCAAGCTCGACGACCTTGCCAAAGGGGATGCGTGACGTGATCGGTTGGAAACATGCAGCAGTGCTGGCCGTGGCCCTTCTGGCCGTTGGTTGCAGCAGCAACAGCAAAAAGGAACTGCCGCCGGCCGAGCTGACCAAGTTCACCGAAGAGGTGGTACTGAAGAAGCAGTGGAGCCGTTCGATCGGTGACGGCCAGGGCGAGAGCTTCAACATGCTCGTCCCGGCCATCGAGAACGACCGCATCTACGCCGCCGATGTGACCGGCGTGGTGATGGCGCTGGACCGCATGAACGGCGACGTGATCTGGAAGAAAGACCTCGACCTGCCGGTATCCGGTGCGGTGGGTGTCGGCTACGGCCTGGTCATGCTCGGCACCCTCAAGGGTGAAGTGATCGCCATGGATGCCAGCACCGGCGAAGAAAAGTGGCGTGCGCGGGTCACCAGTGAAGTACTGGCGCCCCCGGCGACCAACGGTGACGTGGTGGTGGTGCAGACCCAGGACGATCGCGTGATCGGCCTGGATGCCAGCACCGGCGACCGCCGCTGGATCTACGAAAGCACCCCGGCCGTACTGACCCTGCGCGGTACCGGTGCGCCGATCGTGACCAACCGCCTGGCCGTGGCCGGCCTCTCGACCGGCAAGGTCGTGGCGCTGGACACCCAGAACGGCGTGCCGGTCTGGGAGCAACGTGTTGCCGTTCCGCAAGGGCGTTCCGAGCTTGACCGCGTGGTGGATATCGACGGCGGCCTGCTGCTGTCGGGCGGTGTGCTGTACGTGGCCAGCTACCAGGGGCGCGTCGCCGGCCTCGAGCTGGAAAGCGGTCGCGTGCTGTGGCAGCGCGATGCCTCCAGCTACGCCGGTGTGGCCCAGGGCTTTGGCAACGTCTACGTGAGCCTGGCGTCCGGTACGGTCGAAGGCATCGACGAGCGTTCTTCGTCGGCGCTGTGGAGCAACGACTCGCTGGCCCGTCGCCAGCTGTCGGCACCGGAAGTGTTCTCCAGCTACGTGGCCGTGGGTGACCTGGAAGGTTACCTGCACCTGCTGAGCCAGGTGGACGGCCGCTTCGTGGGTCGCGAGCGCATCGACAGCGATGGCCTGCGTGCACGCCCGCTGGTGGTAGGTGACATGATTTATGTGTTTGGCAACAGCGGCAAACTCGAGGCGCTGACCATTCGCTGAGTCTATGCTTGAGGCCTGCGGGCCTCGGGCTGCGGCGCCTTCGGGGCGCCGCCCGAACTCCGGCCGCTGCACTGCAGCGGCCTTTGTATTTTTTGAATTCAAGCAGTGGAGAGCCGCATGGTTCCCGTAATCGCCCTGGTGGGCCGACCGAACGTCGGCAAATCTACAATGTTCAACCGCCTGACCAGGACCCGCGATGCCATCGTTGGCGACCTGTCTGGCCTGACCCGTGACCGTCAATATGGCGAGGCGCGCTGGCAAGGGCGCTCCTACATCCTGGTCGACACCGGTGGTATCTCCGGTGACGAACATGGCATGGACGAAAAAATGGCCGAGCAGTCGCTGCTGGCCATCGAAGAAGCCGATGTGGTGCTGTTCCTGGTCGATGCCCGTGCCGGTCTGACCGCTGCCGACCAGATGATTTCCGAGCACCTGCGCAAGCGCAACAAGCGCTCGTTCCTGGTGGCCAACAAGATCGACAACATCGACCCGAACACCGCCATTGCCGAGTTCGCACCGTTGGGTATGGGCAACGCCATCGGCGTGGCCGGCGCCCAGGGCCGTGGCGTGAACAACCTGCTCGAGGCTGTGCTCAGCGACTTCCCGCGGGACAAGGAAGAAGAAGAGATCGACATGAACGTCGCCGAGGGCGAGGAAGCCGTGCGCATTCCTGGCCCCAGCGAGAAGGATGGCATCAAGATCGCCATCATCGGTCGCCCCAACGTCGGCAAGTCGACCCTGGTCAACCGCATGCTCGGTGAAGACCGTGTGATCGTGTACGACCAGCCCGGCACCACCCGCGACAGCATCTACATTCCCTTCGAGCGCAATGACGAGAAGTACACGCTGATCGACACCGCCGGTGTGCGCAAGCGCGGCAAGATCCACGAGGAAGTCGAAAAGTTCTCGGTGGTCAAGACCCTGCAGGCGATCAAGGACGCCAACGTGGTGATCTTCGTCATGGATGCCCGCGAAGGCGTGGTGGACCACGACCTGAACCTGCTGGGCTTCGCCCTGGAAGCCGGTCGCGCCATCGTGATCGCGCTCAACAAGTGGGATGGCATGCAGCCGGGCGAGCGTGACTACGTGAAGACCGAGCTGGAACGACGGCTGTTCTTCGTCGACTTCGCCGACATTCACTTCATTTCGGCACTGCACGGCACTGGCGTGGGCAACCTGTACCAGTCGGTGCAGAACTCGTTCAAGTCGGCGGTCACCCGCTGGCCGACCAGCCGCCTGACCCAGATCCTCGAAGACGCGGTCAGCGAGCACCAGCCGCCGATGGTCAACAGCCGTCGCATCAAGCTGCGCTATGCCCACCTGGGGGGTGCCAACCCGCCGATCATCGTGATCCACGGCAACCAGGTGGAGAAGGTGCCCAAGTCCTACTCGCGCTACCTGGAAAACACCTACCGCCGTGTGCTCAAGCTGGTCGGTACGCCGATTCGCATCGAGTACAAGGGTGGCGAGAACCCGTACGAAGGCAACAAGAACACCCTGACCGACCGCCAGGTCAACAAGAAGCGCCGCCTGATGTCGCACCACAAGAAGTCGGCCAAGAAGCGCAAGGACAAGCGCTGATGGTGCGGGAGCCGGCCTTGCCGGCGAAATGGGCAGCGCGGATCAACTGAACCGCGCTTACCCTTTCGCCAGCAACGCTGGCTCCTACAACCTGGCGGTCCAATCCGCTATGCTCGGAGCCTGACCGCGCAGGAAAGAGGGCTCCATGATCAGCAGCAAGTTGCCGAACGTCGGCACCACCATCTTTACCACCATGTCCCAGCTCGCCGTGCAAACCGGCGCCCTGAACCTGTCCCAGGGCTTTCCCGATTTCAACGGCCCGCAAGCGCTGCTGGACGCGGTAGGGCGGCACATCAGTGCCGGCCACAACCAGTATTCCCCCATGACCGGCCTGCCGGCCCTGCGTCAGCAGGTAGCGGCCAAGGTCGCTCGCCAGTATGGCGTGACGGTCGATGCCGACCACGAGGTGACCATCACCCCCGGCGCCACGGCCGCGATCTTCTGCGCCATCCACGCGGTGATCCGCCCCGGCGACGAAGTCATCGTCTTCGACCCCTGCTACGACAGCTACGAACCCGCCGTGGAACTGGCCGGTGGCCGTTGCGTGCACGTGCAACTGGGCGCCGACAGCTTTGCCATCGACTGGCAGAAACTCAGCGATGCGCTGAGCCCGCGTACCCGCATGATCGTCATCAACTCGCCGCACAACCCCAGCGGCGCGCTGATTACCCGTGCCGAGCTGGACCAGCTGGCGGCGCTGATCGCCGACCGTGACATCTATGTGCTCAGCGACGAGGTGTACGAGCACCTGGTGTACGACGGCGCGCGCCACGCCAGCGTGCTGGCCCACGAAGCCCTGTACGCGCGGGCCTTCGTGGTCAGTTCGTTCGGCAAGACCTACCACGTGACCGGCTGGAAGACCGGCTATGTGATCGCGCCGCCAGCCCTGAGTGCCGAGTTGCGCAAGGTGCATCAGTACGTCAACTTCTGCGGCGTGACGCCGCTGCAGTGGGCGCTGGCCGATTTCATGGCCGAGCACCCGGAACATGTCGAAGAGCTGCCGGCGTTCTACCAGGCCAAGCGCGACCTGTTCTGTGGCCTGCTGCAAGGCTCTCGCTTCCAGTTCAAGCCGGTGGCCGGTACGTATTTCCAGCTGGTGGACTATTCGGCGATTCGCCCGGACCTCGACGACGTGCAGATGTCGGTATGGCTGACCCGCGAACACGGCGTGGCGACCATTCCGGTGTCGGTGTTCTACCAGCAACCCATTCCCGAGCAGCGCCTGGTGCGCCTGTGTTTCGCCAAACGCGAGGAGACGCTGCGTCAGGCAGCGGAAAAACTATGCGCGATCTGAGTACATTGCCCAACTTGACCGTGGCGCTGGTGCAGACCAGCCTGGCCTGGCAGGACCGCATGGCCAACTACGAGCATTTCGAGGTGCTGCTGGAGCAGGCCCGCGGCGCGGACCTGATCATCCTGCCGGAGATGTTCACCACCGGTTTTTCGATGGACTCCGAAAGCCTGGCCGAGCCGGAAAACGGCCCCACCTACAAATGGCTCAAGAGCCAGGCCAGGAAGCTCGATGCCGTGGTGACCGGCAGCGTGATCATCCAGGCCGAGGACGGCAGCCACCGCAACCGCCTGCTGTGGGCGCGCCCGGACGGCGAGATCCTGTTCTACGACAAGCGCCACCTGTTCCGCATGGCCGGCGAGCACAAGCATTACACCCCCGGCGAGCGCCAGGTGCAGTTCGAGCTCAAGGGGTGGCGGGTGCGCCCGCTGATCTGCTACGACCTGCGCTTCCCGGTGTGGAGCCGCGATGCACAGGACACCGACCTGCTGCTGTACACCGCCAACTGGCCGGCGGCACGGCGCCTGCACTGGAACCGCCTGCTGCCGGCACGGGGCATCGAGAACCTGTGCTATGTGGCGGCGGTGAACCGCGTGGGCACCGATGGCAAGGGCTTTGGCTACAGCGGCGACAGCCAGGTGCTGGACTTCCAGGGCGAGAGCCTGCTCAGTGCCGGCGAGGCAGACGGCGTGTTCACCGTGGTGCTGAGTGCGGCGGACCTTGCCGCATACCGCACGCGGTTCCCGGCCAACCTGGATGCCGACACCTTCGACCTGCACTGACCCCTTCGCCGGCAAGGCCGGCGTCTACGGGCATCCACCAGCCCCGTAGGCGCCGGCCTTGCCGGCGAAGAGTGACGCTCAATACACATCCCGCCGGTACCGCCCCAGCTCGATCAACTGCTCAAGCTCTTCAGCCCCCAGCACCTCGGCCAGCACCGCATCCACACCCGCCGCCATGCCTTCAAGGCTGCCGCAGATATAGATCGACGCTCCCTCCGCCAGCCATCGGCGCAGCTCATCAGCCTGTTCGCGCAGCCGATCCTGCACATACACCTTCTGCGCCTGGTCCCGCGAGAACGCCAGGTCCAGCCGCGCCAGTTCACCACTCGCCAGCCAGCCCTGCAGTTCCTCCTCGCACAGGAAGTCATGCGCCCGGTTACGTTCGCCAAACAGCAGCCAGTTGCGTTGCTCGCCGTCCACGATTCGCGCCCTCAGCAGGCTGCGCAACCCGGCCAGCCCGGTACCGTTGCCGATCAGGATCATCGGTGCCGGAGCCGTCGGCAGATGGAAACCGCTGTTGCGGCGCAACCGCACGCTCACGCTCGCGCCCAGCGCCAGGTGTTCGGTCAACCAGCCCGAGCCCAGGCCCAGCGTGCCGTCCGGATGACGCTCCTGGCGCACGATCAGCTCCAGCACACCATCACTGGCAATCGAGGCGATGGAGTATTCGCGCGCTGCCACCGGGATCAACGCATCCACCAGCGCCTGCGCGTGCAGGCCGATCAGGTGGCCGCGGCTGGCCGGCAACAGCCGCCCGCCCAGTGCATGGTCCAGGCGCTCCTCCAGGCCGTCCACTCGCACAGGCGTGTGAGGCTCAAGGCCAAGCCCGTCGAGCAACGCCTTGACCGTCGAACCGGCATTGCGCGGCAGTACATCGACCAGGTCCCCGGCATCCCAGCGCTCTGGCTGCGACGGTTGCAGACCGAGCAGGTACACCGGTGCGCCCTGGCTGCCGGGGTTGAGCAGCTCGCGTCGGGTCAAGGTCCAGGCGCTGAACTGCGGCGGCTGCCAGGCAGACAGCGGCGCTGCGCCGGTCAATGCCGCCAATTGCTGCTGCCATTGCTGCAAGGCAGCAGGATCTGCACTGTCGACTTCCACGGCAGAGAAACTGGCGGTGGCACCGCGAGCCTCCAGCCAGTGCTGCAAGCTGCGCGCAAACCCGCAGAAATGCGGGTACTGGCGGTCTCCCAGTGCGAGCAGGGCGTAGTTCAGGTTACCCAGCGTCCACGGCTGGCCAAGCACCTTGCGCTCGAAGCCGCGGGCGCTGTCCGGCGCCTCGCCGTCGCCAAAGGTGCTGACCACGAACAGCGCGCGTTGCGCCTGCTGCAGATCGGTTTCGGTCAGCGTCGCCAGGGGCTGCACGCGCACCGCCAGGCCCGCCGCCTGCAGTTGCCCGGCGCTCTGCCAGGCCAGTTGTTCGGCGAAGCCGCTCTGGCTGGCAAACCCCACCAGCCATCCGTTGCCTGTGTCGCCGGCCGGGTTCAGGCCCTTGCGCGCCTCGCGTACCTGGCGCTTCTTGCGCCTGCGGTCCAGGTACAGCAGCCAGCCGGTGATGAAGAACAGCGGCATGCTCAGGCTGGCGAGGGTCACCAGGATGCGCCCGGTGAGCCCGAAGTAGCTGCCCACATGCAGGGCATACACGCTGGCCAGCAGCTGCGCCTTGAACGACTTGTCGGCGTAGCGATCGTGCTGGCGTACCGCGCCGGTGGCCGGGTCCAGGCTCAGGGTGTTGAGCGCGCGCTCGTGCTCGGCGTTGTCGAGCAGGTAGAACAGGGTGGCGGGCTGGCCGCCGGCCGGTGGCAGGCGCAGGTTGTAGGTGCGCAGGCCCGGGCCGGCCGCTGCCTGCAGGCTGGTCCAGATGGCGTCGTAGTCCACCACCAGCGGCGCCGCATCCTTGCCGGGTGCGGGCGGGCGGCCACGGCCTTCGCCGCGCTTGCGCTGTTCGCCAGCGGCCGGTGCATCGCCCAGCAACCGGTTCAGCCCCTCGCGGTACCACTCGTAGGACCAGAACAACCCGGTCAGGGCAAACAGCAGGTAGAACAGCAGGCACCAGGTACCGGCCACCGCGTGCAGGTCCCAGTTGAAGGCACGACCTTTCTTCGCCCAGTCCAGGGTCAGCCAGGTTCGCCAGTTCAGCGCCTGGCGCGGCCAGCGCAGGTACAGCCCCGACAGGCAGAAGAAGATCAGCATCAGGGTACAGGCACCGGTGATCTGCCGGCCGGTGTCGCCCATGGCGAGGAAGCGGTGCAACTGCAGCATCAGGTCGAAGAACCCCTGGCCACTGACCGGGGGCTGCAGCTTGCCGGTGTAGGGGTCGGCATAGCGCAGGGTGCCGCGGCGCTCGCCCGGCGGTGGGGTGAAGAAGATGCGCGCAGCTTCGTCGCTGCGCACGTTCACCCACAGCATCGACACCTTGTCGCCCTGTTCGGCCTCGACGCGGCGCACCAGTTCGGCCGGCGGCAGCACGCCTTCGTCGCGCACCTGCACCTTGAGCACCTGTGGGTTGAACAGGCGCAGCAATTCGTCCTGGAACGACCAGGTTGCCCCGGTCACTCCCATCAGCGCCAGCACCAGCCCGGCGGTGATGCCGAAGAACCAGTGCAGTTGAAACAGGCTTTTCTTCACCACATCGACCACCTTGTGTTGCGGGTTGCGTGAATGCGCCGCGCATTATGCCTTGATACACAAAGGCCCCGATCACCGAAGTGAACGGGGCCGGGCCTGCCAGCTGCCGTCAGAAGTGGAAGCTGGTGGTCAGCAGCGCCGTGCGACCGGCCGCCTGGTTGGCGTAGTGCGCCGCGTAGGCCTTGTCGTAGTAGACCTCGTTGGTGAGGTTCTGCACGTTCAGCTGCAGGTCGACGTTCTTGGTCAGCTTGTAGCTGGCCATGGCGTCGTAGCGCCAGTACGAATCGACCATCACGCTGTTGGTCACGTTGCCGAACACGTCGTCGACGTAGAAGGCACCACCGCCGAGGGTGAGTTTTGGCGTGACGTTGTAGGTGGTCCACAGGGTCAGGCTGTTGTTCGGCGTGTTGGGCATCTGGTTGCCGTCGTTGTAGCCGTCCACCAGCACACCGCCGACCGACTGCGCGCCACCGTCGACCAGCTTGGCGTCCATGTAGGTGTAGCCGGCGAATACCTGCCAGTCATTGGTCAGCTTGCCGGTGGCGGTCAGCTCCAGGCCATCGACGCGGCTCTTGCCGGCGTTCTGGTAGGTGTTGGCATCGACCAGTACGCGGGCGTTTTCCTTCTCGGTGCGGAAGATCGCGGCGGTCAGGTTCAGACGCTGATCGAGCAGGTCCCACTTGGTGCCGATTTCGTAGTTGGTGGTCTCTTCGGCCTTCAGGTCGCTGGTGGTGGTCGGCGTCAGCAGCGGGTTGCCGTCGCTGCCTTCACCCAGCGAAGCGCCGGCCGGGGTGGCCGAGGTCGCATACGAGATGTACACGCTGCCGTTGTCGGTCGGCTTCCAGGTCAGGCCCAGCTGGCCGGTCACGAACTCGCTGGTGTCTTCGGTCTTGAAGCTGGTCGCACCGCCCGCCACCTTGGTCTTGGCCTTGGTGTCGAAGTGGTCGTAGCGCAGGCCCATGGTCAGCAGCCAGGCCGGGTTCAGCTCCAGGGTATCGGTCAGGTAGATGGCGCGGGTGCTGCTGGTGGTGTCGGCGCCGGCATCGGTACGGGTCACGTCGCCGCCCCAGGCCTCGTTCGGGTTGGGATTGGGGAACGAGGTGCACACACCCGGGATCTGGCCGGTGGCCGAAGAGCAGTTGCCGGAACGGAAGCCGGTGATGTCGTAGCCTTCCTTGGTGGAGGCCTCGCGGCTCAGCTCGATACCGGTGGAGAAGGTGTTCTTGAACCCGCCGATGTACACCTCGCCGAACAGGTCGGTCTGGTTGGTGGTGGTGCGGGTGTTGGCCACGCGGTTGTTCGGGCGGCGCCAGACTTCACCGTTGAGGATGTTGCCCTTGCTGTCGTCGGGCTGGCTGTAGATGAAGTCTTGCAGGGTGTTGCCGTGACGCAGGGTGTTCTTGAGGGTCAGCGCATCGTTCAGGTCGTGCTCGACGGCGATGGTCGCGATATCGGCACGTGTCTTGTAGAAGTCGCGATCGACCAGGCCGTAGTAGTTGCTGCTGCGGCCGCCATCGTCAGGCTTGTCCGGGTTGGCCGAGGTGCGCCCGGCGGTGCTGCCCGAGCGCAGGCCGTAGGGGATGCCCGAATCCGGCAGGTCGTCGCTCTCCACGTGGTAGTAGTCCAGGCTCACGCGGGTCGGGGTGCCCAGGCCGAACACCAGGGACGGGGCCACGCCCCAGCGGTCGTAGTTGACCTCGTCGCGACCGGCCACGTTGCTTTCGTGGCTCATCAGGTTCAGGCGAAACGCTGCGGTGTCGAGGAACTGGTAGTTGCCATCGAAGGTGTAGCGCTTGGTCTGGTCCGAGCCCCAGGTGAAGGCACCGTCGGTGCTGTTGCCCAGGTGGGCCTTCTTGGTCACCAGGTTGATGGTGCCACCGGCTGCACCGCGCCCGCCGATGGTCGAGTTGGGGCCCTTGGCCACTTCAACCGATTCGATGGCGAAGATCTCGCGGGTCTGCGAGCCCACGTCACGCACGCCGTCCAGGTACATCGAGCCTTGCGAGTCGAAGCCGCGAATGAACGGGCGATCACCCGACGGGTTGCCGCCTTCGCCGGCGCCCATGGTGATGCCCGGCACGGTACGCAGGGCATCCTGCAGGGTCAGGGCGTTGGTGTCCTTGATGACCTGTTGCGGCACCACGGTCACGCTGCGCGGGATGTCCACCAGCGGCGCCGTGTACTTCTGCGATGAGGACTTCTCGACCTTGTAGTCGGTGCTGGCGGTATCGGCCTGGCCATTGATGCTGGTGGCATCCAGCGCGATCGAGCCGCTTGTGGCCGGGGCTGCGTCGGCCGCATAGGCCAGGTGGCCGGCGGACGTGGCGCTCAACGCGACCCCGATGGCAGAAGCAAGCAGGCGTGGTGAACTGACAGCGGTAGGCACGTAATGGCGCGACATCGGAAGGTCCCCAAGGTGTGAAGGCGCCGAAATATAATGTAAACAAATATGAGTAACAATTGAGATCAATTGCTATTCTTACTGAATTTACATTCTTTACACCTTTGTGTGGCGGTTTATGCCTGCTGAAACGTCCCGCCCCTCGCAAGGGGCTTGTACTGGTTCAATAAGAATCAATACCATTGACGCCCTTTAGCCGACCCCTGGTGCCTGCGCCATGCTTTTACACATTCCCGGCCTGTTCACCCGCGAAGAAGTGCAGCGTATTCGCCAGGCGCTGGAGCAGGCCGATTGGGCCGACGGCAAGATCACCGCGGGCTACCAGTCGGCCAAGGCCAAGCACAACCTGCAGCTGCCCGAGGCGCACCCGCTGGCCAAGGAAATCGGCAGCGCGATGATCGAGCGCCTGTGGAGCAACCCGCGCTTCATGTCGGCGGCGCTGCCGTTCAAGGTGTTCCCGCCGCTGGTCAACTGCTACCGCGAAGGGGGCAGCTTCGGCTTTCACATCGACAACGCCATTCGCCAGCCGCGCGGCAGCCATGAGCGGGTACGTACCGACCTGTCGTCGACACTGTTCTTCAGCGACCCCGACGAATACGACGGTGGCGAGCTGGAGATCCAGGACACCTATGGCCTGCAGCAGGTCAAACTGGCGGCAGGCGACATGGTGCTGTACCCCGGCACCAGCCTGCACAAGGTCAACCCGGTAACCCGTGGGGCGCGCTATGCGGCGTTTTTCTGGACCCAGAGCATGGTGCGCGAGGACAGCCAGCGGGCCTTGCTGTTCGAGATGGACAACGCCATCCAGCAGCTCACGGTGGATGTGCCCGACCACCCGTCGCTGATTCAGCTCACCGGCACCTACCACAACCTGCTGCGCCGCTGGGCAGAGGTCTGAGCCGTGACCTTCAGCCTGCGTCGCGAAGAACAGGTCGATATCGACCAGTTGCATCAACTCATCGAACACAGTCCGGGCAAGGCGGCCCAGGCCCTGCTGGCGGCTGCCGCGCAGAACGTTGTCGAGGCACAGCTGCTGCTGGGGCAGATCCTGCTCGACGGGCGTGGCATCGAGCAGGACCCGGCACTGGCGCGGACCTGGTTCGGCATTGCCGCCCGCCAGGGCAGTTCGATGGGGCACAACATGCTCGGGCGCTGCCTGGAGCATGGGTGGGGAGGGCAGGCCGACCTGGCGGCGGCGGCCGCTCACTACCGTGCGGCCGCTGCCGCAGGGCTGGACTGGGGTCAGTACAACCTGGCCAACCTGCTGGCCACGGGGCGGGGTGTGGGCCAGGACCATGCTGCGGCCCTGCACCTGTATCAGCAGGCCGCCCACGCCGGCCACGCCAAGTCGATGAACCTGCTGGGACGTTACCTGGAGCAGGGGCTGGCCTGCGCGGCCGACCGGCACGCCGCCATGCACTGGTATCGTCTTTCTGCCGAGGCCGGCGATTTTCGCGGGCAGTTCAGCCATGCGGCGATCCTCGCCGAGCAAGGCCACATGGAGCAGTCGCTGGTGTGGCTGCAAAAGGCCCTGGAGCAGGGTAACGGCAACTTCCTGCGTGCTGCAGTGGCCAGCCTGGAGCAGGCCGAGCAGCCGCAGATCCAGGCGATGGCGGGGGCCTATCGGCAGCGTCTGGAGCAGGTGTCGCGGCAGGCCACGGAAAGCCTTCACTCTCGGGTTTAGCCTGCCGCCTTTCTATGCTCGATCACTCCCATGCTTCTCAAGGAAGATCGACCATGAACAGCAACCACCGTCTTGCCAGTCACCCGGGCCTTGCCTGCGCAGGGGGTCCCCATGAGTGACACCTGGAATTTCTCATTCATCGCCAGCCTCTACTCGGTGACGCCGGGCCACAAGGGCCGTATCGGTATCAGCCTGGTCGAAGGCGGCATCGACAACGATGGCTGGTTGCAGGTGATGACCGACACCCGGCTCATCAAGCCGGTCAATTTTCGTTTCGACTACGTCTCCCACACCGACCGGCGCATTACCTACAACATCTCCAGCTCTTCGGATACCGGGTTCTATCGGGGCGCGGCGGTGGGCAAGAACTTCAATCACTATGTGGGCCTGTTCCCGGGGGGTACCAGCGAGCCCTGGCTGGTCAAGCCCATGGGGGAGTGGGGCGACCATGACGTGCTGCGACTGAAGCTCTATGACACCTACGAGTGCAGCATCGGCAACTACCGTCACTCCGACGGCATGGATTACCTGAATGTGATCAGCGGGGAGAACCTCGAGTTCGAGGCACATGTACTGCGTGTGCTGAGCTGACCGCGTGGGCCCATGAAAAAAGGCGACGGTAGCAACCGTCGCCTTTCGTGTGCAGCTGACCCGTGGTTACAGGTAGTACGCCTTCAGCGGCGGGAAGCCGTTGAACTCCACCGCGCTGTAGCTGGTGGTGTAGGCGCCGGTCGACAGCCAGTACAGGCGGTCACCGATGGCCAGGTTCAGCGGCAGGCCGTACTTGTAGTGTTCATACATGATGTCGGCGCTGTCGCAGGTCGGGCCGGCGATCACCACCTCTTCCATCTCGCCTTTCTTCTCGGTCCAGATCGGGAACTTGATCGACTCGTCCATGGTTTCGATCAGGCCGGAGAACTTGCCCACGTCGGTGTATACCCAGCGCTCCACGGCGGTACGCGACTTGCGCGCCACCAGCACCACTTCGCTGACCAGGATGCCGGCGTTGGCGATCAGCGAGCGGCCAGGCTCCAGGATGATTTCCGGCAGGTCGTCGCCGAAGTCTTCCTTGAGAAAGCGAATGATCTCTTCGGCGTAGGTTTCCAGGCTGTTGGTACGGGTGATGTAGTTGGCCGGAAAGCCGCCACCCATGTTGATCAGCTTGAGCACGATGCCGTCTTCTTCCTTCAGGCGCTCGAAGATCACCTTGACCTTGGCGATGGCCGCATCCCACACGCTGATGTCGCGCTGCTGCGAACCCACGTGGAAGGAGATGCCGTAAGGCACCAGGCCCAGGTCGCGGGCCAGGATCAGCAGGTCCATGGCCATGTCGGTCTGGCAGCCGAACTTGCGCGACAGCGGCCAGTCGGCGGTGGTGGAGCCTTCGGTAAGGATGCGTACATACACTTTCGAGCCCGGTGCGGCCTTGGCGATATTGCGCAGGTCGGCTTCGGAGTCGGTGGCGTACAGGCGCACGCCCTTCTCGTAGAAGTAGCGGATGTCCTTGGATTTCTTGATGGTGTTGCCGTAGCTGATGCGCTCCGGGCCGATGCCGCGGGCCATCACCTTGTCCAGCTCGTAGATCGAGGCGATGTCGAAGTTCGAGCCCTTGTCCTTGAGCAGGTCGATGATTTCGACCGCAGGGTTGGCCTTGACCGCGTAGTACACCTTGGCGAATTCGAAACCGGCGCGCAGGTCGTCATAGGCCTTGCTGATCATGGCCGTGTCGATGAGCACGAACGGGGTTTCTTGCTTGTCGGCGAACGCCTTCATTTTGTTGAAGGTATCGCGTGCGAAGTAGTCTTCGACCTGGATCGACATGCTGGGGGACTCCATGGGCAAACTGAATGAATAAGTGGCTGCAACTGAGCGCCCTCCGTATCCCCACTTTGGTTCGCCTACTTCCCAAGGCATGTCGCCGAAAGCAAAAAGGTCAACCGGGTCGCAGAAGCTGCGCAGCGGGTGACCTTGCTGTCTCGTCGTCAGTACTTGAGCCGGATGGATCGTTTCCAGCATGGACGCTCGGCGCGAACTTTAGGACCTGAAGGATTCAAGATCAACAAAAAATCTCGCGTTTTTTCGCTACGCTGACGCACGTTGCAGACACCCCTCGTTTTAACCGACCCGGATGACAGGCAGATGTTCCCGAAGTTTTGCGAAGCGTTAAAAATACCCGCACGTTCGCAGCTTTTGCAGGCCAACTCAGCTAAAACAACGATGGCGTCAACTTCGGCGACGATGGCCCCAAAAGGTTGGGCAAGCGCACGCAAACAGCTTGAACGGGCAGGGCACGGGCACCGTTCGCAGCGGGGCGTGTGTGCATATTTTTAGCCGCTCGCATGGGCGCTGTTGCAGGGCAATCGCTCGGCGGTGATTGCCGGGTTTAATAAGAAACATTACTATTCGCAACCTCCCTCCCGCCTAGCGACGACCCCCGCACCGTGTCTCGACACAAAGGCTTCCTCGACCACTACCATGAGCTGATCGGCACCTGGACACGCAAGCTGCGCAGTCGTCAGCAGGCCGAGGACCTCGCGCACGATGCCTTTGTGCGGGTGCTGGAAAACCCCGCCCTGCCAGTCGAGCAGCCGCGCGCCTATCTGCACCAGACGGCACGCAACATTGCCGTGGACGGCTACCGGCGCGAAGACCGGCGCCAGGCCCTGGAGCAGGAAGGGCTGGACCTGTCGCCCACCCCGGGCGATGACCCCGAGGCCTATGTGCATGCACTGGAGCTGGCCGACAGCGTGGAACGCGCCCTGGCCGAGTTGCCGCTCAACTGCCGCAAGGTGTTCATCTGGCAGAAGCTCGAAGGCCTGACCCAGGCCGAGATCGCCGAGCGCATGGGCTTGACCAAGAACATGGTCGAAAAGTATATGATCCGCACGCTCCGGCATCTGCGTGAGCACCTGGATGTGTCAACGAGATGAGTCAGGCAAATGTTTTCATGAATCAGGGCACATGCCCCTGCGGCGATGACGCCGTGCGCGAGCAGGCCGCCGAATGGTTCGCCCGTGGCCGCGATGCGCCCCTGACGCCCCAGCAGCAGGCGCAACTGCATGCCTGGCTGGCGCAGCACCCCCAGCATAAATATGAGTACGACCTGCTCGGGCGCCTGTGGGGCGCGGCCGACCTGCTGCCGCGCGAGCGCCTGCAGGCCTTGTGTGCGCCCGACCCGGTGCGCCAGCTGCCGCGTCGACGCCTGTTGCGCCAGGCCCTGGCAGCCAGTGTGGTGGCGGTCGCGGCAGGGCTTGGCTGGTTCGGCTGGCAGCAGCACCAGCTCAATTACCAGGGCCAGATGCAGACCGGCCTGGGCGAGCGTCGCCAGCTCGACCTGCCCGATGGCTCGCGCCTGGAGCTCAACGGCCGCACGCGGGTGCAGGTGAGTTTCAGTGCCGGGCAGCGGGACATTCGCCTGGAGCAGGGCGAGGTGATGTTCAGCGTTGCCCATGATACGGCCCGCCCCTTCGTGGTCAGCACCGGCCATGGCAAGGTCACGGTCACCGGTACGCGCTTCGATGTGCGCCGCGACAGCGAGCAGACCCGCGTGGCGGTCGAGCAGGGTTCGGTGCGCGTGCAGGGCGACGGCCAGGCGCAGGCGCTGCTGAGCGCCGGCCTCGGTTCGCACATCGATGCCCATGGCGCGGTGGCAGCGCCCTATACGGTGGACGCCGCCGCGTTGACCGCCTGGCGCGGCGGCAAACTGGTGTTCAACGATGTGCCGCTGGGCGAGGTGGTGCGCGAGGTGTCGCGCTACCGCGAACACCCGCTGCGCGTGGCCCCCGGCAAAACGGCGGCGCTGCGCCTCAGCAGCAGCTTCAGCACCGATGACACCGACGCCCTGCTGCGCGCCTTGCCCAGCATCCTGCCGGTGGCCATCAAGGCCCATGCCGATGGCTCGCAAGAAATAATCGCAAAATAGATTCAGGTTTTTTTCCCGTTGTTCGTCTTCCTGCCCAACTGCAACTGCCAAGCATTTTCATTCGCAGGCGGTGGCCGATTTTCTGACCCTCAGGACTTCTCGACGACGTGAACAACAACAAGGTTTCCAAACGCTGGCTGCCGCTGGCACTGGCATTGGCCGTCAGCGGCGGCATCGCCAACAGCTACGCCGATTCGGCACCCACCAGCATCCAGATCCAGGCCCAGCCGCTGGCCGCGGCACTGGGCCAGCTGGGCCGGCAGACATCGCTGCAACTGTTCTTCAGCCCCGACCTGGTGGCCGGCAAGCAGGCCCCGGCGGTGTCCGGCAACCTGGCCCCCGAACAGGCGCTGCAGGCCCTGCTGCAGGGCAGCGGGCTGACCTACGAGATTTCCCAGGGCACCGTGGTGCTGCACGCGGCGCAGCCAGTGAGCACGGCGCCCGGCACCCTGGAGCTGGCGCCTACCGACATCAGCATGGTCGGCGACTGGCTGGGCGACGCTCAGGAAAGCGTGGTGCAGAACCACCCCGGTGCGCGCACCGTGGTACGCCGTGAAGCCATGGTCGAGCAGGGCGCGCTGAGCGTGCGCGACGTGCTGCGCGGGGTGCCGGGTGTGCAGGTGCAGGACTCCAACGGCACCGGCGGTAGCGACATCGCGCTGAACGTCGGCGTGCGCGGGCTCACCTCGCGCCTGTCGCCGCGTTCCACGGTGCTGATCGATGGCATTCCCGCCGCATTCGCCCCGTATGGCCAGCCGCAGTTGTCGATGGCGCCGATTTCCTCGGGCAACCTGGACAGCATCGACGTGGTGCGCGGCGCAGGCTCGGTGCGCTATGGGCCGCAGAACGTCGGCGGGGTGATCAACTTCGTCACCCGAGCCATCCCCGAGAAGGCCACCGGCGAGCTGGGCACCACGATCCAGACCTCGCGTCATGGCGGCTGGAAGCACATCGAGTCGGCCTTCCTTGGCGGCACCGCCGACAATGGCCTGGGTGCGGCGTTGCTGTACTCCGGGGTCAAGGGCAATGGCTACCGCAGCAGCAACAACAGCAACGACATCGACGACGTGCTGTTCAAGACCCACTGGGCGCTGACCGACCGTGACGAGCTGTCGCTGAACTTCCATTACTACGATGGCAAGGCCGACATGCCCGGCGGCCTGACCCAGGCCCAGTTCGACAAGAACCCCTACCAGTCCGACCGCGACCACGACAACTTCACCGGTCGGCGCAAGGATGTCTCGCTCAAGTACCTGCGCCAGATCGACGACGTGACCCAGTTCGAGGTGCAGACCTACTACACCGACAGCTTCCGTGGCAGCAGCATTGCCGCGCGCGACCAGCAGACGCTGTCGTCGTACCCGCGCAGCTACCACACCTTTGCCGTCGAGCCGCGCCTGTCGCGGGTGTTCGTCACCGGGCCGGCCACCCAGGAGGTCAGCGTCGGTTATCGCTACCTCAAGGAAGCCATGCACGAGCAGGCCACGCGCCTGGCGCTGATCGACAACGTGCCCACCGTAACCCCTGAATCCGACGGCCACGTGTACCAGGACCGTACCGGCGGCACCGAGGCCAGCGCCTACTACATCGACAACAAGATCGACGTGGGCAACTGGACCATCACCCCGGGCGTGCGTTTCGAGCACATCAACACCGACTGGAACGATCGCCCGGTCATGGGCCTGGGCAACAAGCCGGTGGTGGCCAAGAGCCGCAGCGTGACCAGCAACGAACCGCTGCCGGCATTGAGTGTGATGTATCACCTGTCCGATGCGTGGAAGCTGTTCGCCAACTACGAGACCTCGTTCGGCAGCCTGCAGTACTTCCAGCTGGGCCAGGGCGGGCAGGGCGACCAGACCGCCAACGGCCTGCAGGCCGAGAAGGCCAAGACCTACGAGATCGGCACGCGCTATGACAACGGCAACTGGGGCGGCGAGCTGACCGCGTTCTACATCGACTTCGATGACGAGCTGCAGTACATCAGCAACGACGTGGGCTGGACCAACCTGGGCGCGACCAAGCACCAGGGCATCGAGGCCTCGATGCACTACGACCTGGCAGGGCTGGACCCGCGTCTGCAGGGCTTGAGTGCGAACGCCGGCTTCACCTACACCCGCGCCACCTATGAAGGGGCGATCCCGGGCTTCGAAGGGCGCGACCTGCCGTTCTACTCACGCCAGATCGCCAATGCCGGGCTGCGTTACCAGGTGGACCGCTGGACCTGGAATGTGGACGCCTATGCGCAATCCAAACAGCGTGCTCCGGGTACCGGCATGACCAGCAAAGGTGCCTTCACCGGCGACTACATCACCGAACCGACGGCTGATGGGCAGTATGGCGACATTCCGGGGTATGTGACCTGGAGTGCGCGGGGCGGGTATGACTTTGGTGCGCAGCTGTCGAACCTGAAGCTGGCGGCGGGGGTGAAGAACATCTTCGACAAGCAGTTCTTCACCCGTTCCAGCGACAACAATTCGGGGATCTATCTGGGCGAGCCGCGCACGTTCTATGTGCAGGCCAGTGTAGGGTTCTGACAACGCCTTCGCTACGCCGATCACACAGGCCATGGCCTGCCGGACCGGCGTTGTCAGCCTTGTCTGTTCGGCAGTAGATCGCGGTGGAGCTATTCAGGCCACTGTTTCGGCCGGCGACACGATGCTGGTCTTCATGCCCCGCGAACGCCCCGAGCTCAGGTACGCGGCAATCGATTCCTGGGTGACCTCGCCCAGGAACACGTTCTCGGCGTCCAGCACCGGCAACCACGAACGGTTGAACTCGTACATGCGCGACAGCAGGATGCGCAGGTGCTCGTCATGCGCGGCGGTGGCGTTGAACGTGCGCAGGAAGTCCGCGCAGGTGCCCTGCTGACGGTGCAGGTCGCGCCGGCGCACATAGCCCATCGCCTTGTTCTGGCCATCGGTGACCACCACGTAGCGACGGTCATGTTCGTCCATCAGCTCCAGCGCATCGGCCACCGACGTCTCGGGGCTCACCGATGGCGCGTTGTCCGCCGCATCCTCGGCACGCACCAGCAGCAGGCGCTTGAGGGTGCTGTCCTGGCCCACGAAGTTGCTCACGAAGTCATCTGCCGGGTGCGCCAGCAAGGTGTCGGGGTGGTCGATCTGGATCAGCTTGCCGGCGCGGAAGATGGCGATCTTGTCGCCCAGCTTGATCGCCTCGTCGATGTCGTGGCTGACCATGATCACGGTCTTGTTCAATGCACGCTGCATCTCGAAGAACTCGTTCTGGATCATCTCGCGGTTGATCGGGTCGACCGCACCGAACGGCTCGTCCATCAGCAGCAGCGGCGCATCCGCCGCCAGCGCGCGGATCACGCCGATACGCTGCTGCTGGCCACCGGACAGTTCACGCGGGTAGCGGTGCAGGTACTGCTTGGGCTCGAGCTTGATCATGCTCATCAGCTCGCGGGCCCGCTCGTGGCACTTGTGCTTGTCCCAACCGAGCAGGCGCGGCACCACGGTGATGTTCTCCTCGATGGTCATGTTGGGGAACAGGCCGATCTGCTGGATCACATAGCCGATGGTGCGACGCAGCGTCACCGCGTCCAGGTCGGTGGTGTCTTCGCCATTGATCAGCACCTTGCCCGAGGTGGGCGCGATCAGGCGGTTGATCATCTTGAGGGTGGTGCTCTTGCCGCACCCGGACGGGCCGAGGAACACGCAGATCTCGCCTTCGTTGACCGTCAGGCTTACCGAGTCGACGGCCTTTACGTCCTTGCCGTTGCTGTGGAAGGTCTTGCACAGGTTCTGAAGTTCGATCATTTGAGCAGTCCTTTTGGAGTCAGCGAGCGTTGCAGGGCTTGCAGCAGCAGGTCGGCGAAGATGGCCAGCAGGCTCACCAGCACGGCGCCGACCAGCAGCATCGACATGTCGCTGCGGCTGATGGAGGTCAGGATAAGTACGCCAAGGCCACCGGCACCGATGGTCGCGGCAATGGTCATCACGCCGATGTTCATCACCACGGCGGTGCGTACACCAGCCAGAATCACCGGTACCGCAATCGGCAGCTCGACCATGCGCAGGCGCTGGCCGAAGGTCATGCCGATGCCGCGGGCGGCTTCGCGTATGCCGGGCTCGACGTTGGTCAGCGCCAGGTAGGTGTTGCGCAGAATCGGCAGCAGTGAGTACAGAAACACCGCGGTGATCGCCGGCAGCGGGCCCAGGCCCTGGCCGAACTTGGAATAGAACGGCAGCAGCAGGCCGAACAGGGCGATCGACGGCACGGTCAGCAGCACCGTGGCGCTGGCCTGCAGAGGCCCGGCAAGCACCGGAAAGCGGGTCATCAGGATGCCCAGCGGTACGCCGATCAGAATGGCCAGGGTGACCGCGATGCCGACCAGGGTGATGTGCTCCCAGGTCAGTTGCAGCACCTGGGCCCAGTCCAGGTGGGCGAAGGTATCAAGCAGACTCATGGTTGCTCCTCGGCAGGTGGATGCTGGCGCAGGTAGGCGGCGGCGACTTTGCTCGGGCTCTGGTGCTCGACGTCCACCTTGGCATTGAGCTGGCGCATGGTCTCGTCATCCAGTTGCTCGGCCAGCGGCTTGAGCAGCCCGGCCAGTTGCGGATGGGCGTCGAGCACGGCCTGGCGCACCACCGGGGCGGCGGTGTAGTCGGGGAAGTAATGCAGGTCGTCGTCCAGCAGCTTGAGGTCGAAGGCGCTCAGGCGCCCGTCGGTGGTGTACACCAGCCCGCTGAACACCTGGCCGTTGCGCAGCGCGGTGTACACCAGCCCGGCGTCCATCTGGCGGATGTCGCGGCGGGTGAACTGCAGGTCGTAGGTCTGGGTCAGGCCCACCAGGCCGTCGGGGCGGTTGGCGAACTCGGTGTCCAGCGCCAGTACATGGCTGCGGTCGGGCTCGTCGCGCAGCACCTGATTGAGCTGGCTGATGGTGTTGACCTGCGGGTACTGCTCGGCGATGTTGCGCGGCAGCGCCAGGGCATAGGTGTTGCTGAACTTCGAGGGTGCCAGCCACACCAGGCCCTTCTTCACGTCCAACTGCTTGACCCGGGCGTAGGTGGCCTCGGCGCTGTCCATGCGTTCGTCGATATGGTTGTAGGACACCAGCGACACGCCGGTGTATTCCCACACCATGTCCAGCTGGCCGCTTTCCTGCGCGCTGCGCGCCAGGGTGCTGCCCAGGCCGCCGGTGATGCGCACGTCGAAGCCGTGGCTGCGCAGGTACTGCGCGGTGATTTCGGCCAGCACGGTCTGTTCGGTGAACACCCGCGCGCCGAGGCGGATCAGGGGTTTGTCGGCGGCCTGGGCGAATCCTGCGAACAGCAGGGCCGCGCCCAGCAACAAGGCGATTCTTTTCATGGGGGTTCCTTCGCTTAGTTGGCCAGGCCGCGTTCGAGCCAGCGGCGACTGCATTGGCTGACCAGCGCATCGAGCAGCAGGGCGAGCAAGGCCGTGGTGGCGGCGCCCAGCAACAGTTGCGGCTGGTTGTTAAGGGCGATGCCGGGGAAGATCAGGCTGCCCAGGCTGTTGGCGCCGATCAGGAACGACAGCGGCGCGGTACCCACGTTGATTGCCAGTGCCACTCGAACGCCGCCGACGATGATGGGTACCGCATTGGGCAGCTCGACCCGCCACAGCGTCTGGCGCGGGGTCATGCCGATGCCGGTGGCGGCTTCCTTGAGCGAGGCGGGGACGTTTTTCAGGCCTTCGTAGGTGTTGCGCACGATGGGCAGCAGGGAGGCGAGGAACAGCGCGAAGATTGCCGGGCCTGCGCCGATGCCCAGAAAGCTCAGGGCGATGGCCAGAACGGCCAGGGGGGGAACGGTGTTGCCAATGTTGAAGATCTGCATGAAGCGTTCGGCGCGGTCGACCCGGTGCGGTCGACTCAAGGCAATGCCGGCGGGGATACCCACGGCCAGCGCCGCCACCATCGAGCACGCCACCAGCATCAGGTGCGCTTGCAGGTAGAACCACAGATCGGCGCGGTAGTGCGCGATTGTATCGATGCCGATCCAGTGGATCAGCAGGGCCAGGATGACGAGCGCGGCGGCCCATCCCATCAGCCCCTTGCCATAGCGTTTAGCCACAGGCGGACTCCTTTTTTTTGTCGGCGGGCACACTCCCGTGGCGGCTGCCGGTCCAGGCAGCAGGCAGTGTGATCGCGATAAGCAGCGGGTCGCTCCGGTAGAGCGGAACACGCCATGAGCGCAGCCTCGTCAGGCGCATGTTGCCGATGAAACCCACCCTGACGAACGGTTGAAAACCGTATACGTAACATCTCGTAACAGGGCAGTGGACGTCTCCGCAGATGCAAAGGTTCCCATCCGAAGCGGCATTTGGCCAGCGCAGATCGACCCAGTGGTTCAGTTAGGGGGTGAGTTTGGGCTATAATCGCCGCCCTTTTTTGAATCTCCAGTCAGGCGATTTCCCATGACCAACCAGGCCGCCGAAGTCGCGAAACGCCGCACCTTCGCCATTATTTCCCACCCCGATGCGGGTAAGACCACCATCACCGAGAAGCTGCTGCTGATGGGCAAGGCGATTGCCGTCGCCGGTACGGTGAAATCGCGAAAGTCCGACCGCCATGCCACCTCCGACTGGATGGAAATGGAAAAGCAGCGCGGCATCTCCATCACCACCTCGGTGATGCAGTTCCCGTATCGCGACCATATGGTCAACCTGCTCGATACCCCCGGCCACGAAGACTTCTCCGAAGACACCTACCGCACCCTGACCGCAGTGGACTCGGCGCTGATGGTGCTCGACGGCGGCAAGGGCGTAGAGCCACGTACCATCGCCCTGATGGACGTGTGCCGTCTGCGTGACACGCCCATCGTCAGCTTCATCAACAAACTCGACCGCGATATCCGCGACCCGATCGAGCTGCTCGACGAGATCGAGGCGGTTCTCAAGATCAAGGCCGCGCCGATCACCTGGCCGATCGGCTGCTACCGCGACTTCAAGGGCGTGTACCACCTGGCCGGTGACTACATCATCGTGTACACCCCGGGCCACGGCCACGAGCGTACCGAGGTGAAGATCATCGAGAAGCTCGACTCGGACGAAGCCCGCGCCCACCTGGGTGACGAGTACGAGCGCTTCATCGAGCAACTGGAACTGGTGCAGGGCGCCTGCCATGAGTTCGACCAGGACGAGTTCATCAACGGCCAGCTGACCCCGGTGTTCTTCGGTACCGCGCTGGGCAACTTCGGTGTCGACCATGTGCTCGACGCGGTGGTCGACTGGGCGCCACGTCCGCTGCCACGTGTGGCCCATGAGCGCACCGTGGAGCCGACCGAAGAGAAGTTCAGCGGCTTCGTGTTCAAGATCCAGGCGAACATGGACCCCAAGCACCGCGACCGCATCGCGTTCATGCGCATCTGCTCGGGCAAGTACGAGAAGGGCATGAAGATGCGCCACGTGCGCACCGGCAAGGACCTGCGCATCGGCGACGCACTGACGTTCTTCTCGTCCGAGCGCGAGCAGCTCGAAGAGGCGTTCGCCGGCGACATCATCGGCCTGCACAACCACGGCACCATCCAGATCGGCGACACCTTCACCGAGGGCGAGAGCCTGGGCTTCACCGGTATCCCGCACTTCGCCCCTGAGCTGTTCCGCCGCGTGCGCCTGAAGGACCCGCTCAAGTCCAAACAGCTGCGCCAGGGCCTGCAGCAACTGGCCGAAGAGGGCGCCACCCAGGTGTTCTTCCCCGAGCGCAGCAACGACATCATCCTCGGCGCCGTGGGTGTGCTGCAGTTCGACGTGGTCGCCAGCCGCCTGAAGGAAGAGTACAAGGTCGAGTGCGGCTACGAGCCGATCACCGTGTGGTCGGCGCGCTGGATCAGCTGCGACGACAAGAAGAAACTCGAGGAATTCAGCAACAAGGCCGTGGAAAACCTGGCAATCGACGGTGGCGGTCACCTGACCTACCTGGCACCGACCCGGGTCAACCTGGCGCTGATGGAAGAACGCTGGCCGGACGTGAAATTCCGCGCCACCCGCGAACACCACTGAGTTTTCGCACACCCCACGCCCGCGCAGCCCCCTGGCTGCGCGGGCGTTTTCGTTTCAGCCCCCCGCCGCCGGTGGGCGATGGCTTGCCTGGCCCAGGCGGTAGACCAGCAAGGTCAGCGAGTCGGCGTTCTTGAGCATGATTCGCGAGCGCACCACCGCATCGTCCAGAAAGCGCTGGCGCGCGACCGCCAGGTCACGGGTGTCGGCGATCTTGAGGATCAGGCTCAGGCCCTTGTTGTCGTCACGGGTGATGTCGCGTCGGGTACCGTCGCGTGAGCGCACCACGAACAGGCGCCGGGCCGGTGAACGGTGAGAGAACGCCTCGTCGTGCTGGCGCCTGAGCCAATCCTGCTGCTCGCCGGGCATGAGCAGGTCGGCAAACGCCAGCGAGGCATCCAGGTAGCGCATGTCGCGTGTGTCATAGGCGATATGCGAGAACTCGTGCAGCAGGCAGTTGGCACGCGCAATGGCATCGGCTTCCTGCCAAGACAGCTCGGGCCTGAGCTGGAGCCTGCCCAGGTAGCTGACGTCGAAATAGGCGTCCAGCAGAAACAGTTGCCGGAGCGGGTCATGGGGCGAGGTGAAGGCGATGCCGGTGTAGTTGCCGATATTGCTGGCCAGGATGTAGCGCCTGGACGTGGCGACCGAGTAGTCCTGCGAGGTCATCAGTTCGAAGAGTTTTTCCACCGGTTCACGTACGCGCTGCAGCAGCGCTTCGTCGGGTTCGACGCCGAAGAAATCGCTGAGGATCGTGCGGGTCTGTGCCGGCATGCGTTGCACCGGGCTGGCCTGCTGCAGGTTGTCCAGGCAGATGCCCAGGTAGTCGAGCGCCGTGCGGTGTGCCTGGCGCAGCATGCGCGCACGGGCCGGCATGAGTCGCTGGATCTGGCGCATGCCCACGGCCCGGATGACGATATCGTTGCCGGCCATCACCTGACGCGAGGCCCACCCGCCCAGCCTGCCGATGATGCCACCACTTAGCACGGGTATGGCCTGCTGCGGGTCGATCTGCCAGCGGCCGTTGCCTTCGCTGAGCAGGCGTGGCCCTGGTTCGTCGATGTCCGGCGCACTCAGGTGCCAGCGCTGGTCCAGCTGGCGAACGCCGTACACCTTGCCCTCCAGGCAGGCGAACTGCGTCTGGCCATCGACGTCGGTATAGATCTTCTCGCGGCTGGCCAGGCCATCGAGGGACTGCTGCGGCACTTCGTAGGCGGACAGCCGCTGGTGCGACGCCTGCCCCAGGCGCCGCCAGAATTCGCCTTCGTCGGCCGGCAGCGCGCCAGGGCCCTGTTCGCGCACGCCATGCCCGGCCAGCAGGCCCTGCACCAGGGTGCAGGTCAGTTCCGACAAGGCCTGCGCCCAGTCGCCCGAGGGGCGCTCGGCCAATTGCAGCAGCGACAGTTCGCCCTGCCACGCGGCCAGCAGCAGGCCGATGCGGCCGGGGATGAACAGGGTCAGTTGGCTCCAGAGCAGCCCGAGTACCTCTTTCAGGGTGGCCCAGCGGGCTTCGGCGGTACTCACCAGTTGCGTATGGGCCATGCCCTGCAGCAACGCTGCATTGGTCTCGAACAGGTACTGCAGGGCGTTGCCCTGTACCGGGCGCCAGGCCAGGGTCACCGGCTGCTGGGCATACAGCGGCAGCTCGAAATCGAATTCGGCGCTGTAGGGCAGGTGGGCCTCGGTGAACCCACCGTGGTCGTAGCGCGGGCGCATCGTGTCGGGCATGCAGGCCAGTATCCGGGCCTGCAGGGCCGGCACGCTGCGAAGCTGCTGCAGCAGGTCGGCCGAACTGCTGAAGGCCTGGAACAGACCGCCGGCCTGGTACGGCGTGTACATCACCACGGGGCCGGGCGCGGGGCTGGCGTACATGAACAGGTACACCCCGGGCACGGTATCGGGGGGCAGGCCGCTGTCGGCGATCAGTTCCAGGGGCACCAGTTGTGCGGCGGGGGCTGGCAGCTGGTCACGGGCGGTGGCGTCGGGCTGCTCGACGACGGCGCGGATGCACTCGACGTCGGCTGCGCCCAGTTGCCCCTGGAGCCGGGCGCGCCACGCCGCCTCCAGCAGTTGCCCCGGCAATTGCCGGCAGAACAGCCGCAGGCGCCTGGGGTAGCTCGCATGGTTGCGGTCCAGTTGCTCGGCCAGCAGCTGGCGATAGCCTTGACCCAGGTCCAGTTCGCGCACCAGCGCCCGCAGGTAGGCGGCATCGATGCGTGCAGGCACGGTCATGTCGCCCTCGAGCGTGATTGCGGTGATGGCGTGGTCCCAGTCGCGGTAATGGTTGAGCGCGTAGTCGACCAGGGTCTGGCGGTGCTGGATGCTGGCGGCCGCTTCGCCTGTGGGGACCTCACCGGTGGGCGGCAACGCGGTGACCCAGCGCGTGGTGGTGATCAACAGCTGGTCGGCAGGGTAGCGGCCGGCCGCGAAGTCCTGGTCCAGGCGGGCCTGAACCCGTTGGCGGGCATAGTCGGTCACCGCCGGGATGTCGAACAGGTAGTCCTGTGGTGACGGGCTTTGCAGCAGGTTGCGCCCCAGAACCTGCAGGTAGCCGTACTGTTCGGTGGGGGCGGCCTGCGCCAGCCAGTCAGGCATATGGCCACGCAGGCGCCGGGCACTGGCCAGGCGCTGCAGACGCTGCAGGTAGCGCAGCGTGCCAGGCGTGTCGAGCGTGCTGCGCAGCAGGTCGGGCAGGTGCGCGGCAGGCAGGCCGCGCCGGGTGAGCCGGTCGAAGGCGCGCCGCGTTGCGGCCACGTCGTGTTCGGCCTGCCAGCTCTGCAGGTGGTGCGCAGGTGCGCCTGCCAGCGCCAGCCATTGAAAGCGTTGCGCGGCGGGGTAGTGCGCTGCGACGGCCTGCTCCAACGCCAGGCGCGAGGTGAATGCGGCAAAGCCCTGGTCGAGGGTCTACAGCAGCCACAGATCGGGCTGTGCCTCGAGCGGCTGGCGGGTCAGCAGCAGGGCCTCGCTGCTGGGTGCCTGGTCCAGGGCCAGTTGCCAGGCCCAGGCCGGCGCTGCCGGCGAGGGCGCCGGAAACAGGGCGGCGTGAATCAGCGCGCGTGCCGGGGCTGGCAGCAGGCTGTCGTGGTCGAGCAGGCGGTATTCGAGGGTCAGGGCCAGTTGCCACAGGTGCTTGAGGTACGTGCGTCGCTGCGCTTGATACTGCGTCAGGGCGCTCGCCAGTTGGCTGCCGGTGGCATCAGCGACCTGTGCGACAGCCTGTCGGGTCAGCGCCAGGTCGAGCGCAGGCAAGGCCACAGGCTGTTCGGCCACCACCGGGCCGCTGACCAGCCAGCGTTCATCCAGCGAGGTACCGATACCGCCGAGCCGCTGCCACACCAGTTCGGCCAGGCTCAGCCAGGTGCGCCCGGCGTCGGGCTGGCCCAGGCGTACCTGGGTCACTGGCGGGCCCTTGTCCAGCACTGCGGCAAGGGCCTGGTCGAGCCCTGCCGCAGTCACCGCCTCCAGGCCTGGCACCTCTTCGAACAGTGCCTGCGCGTGGCCGGTCAGTGCGCTCACCAGCCGGTTCAGTTCCTCCAGGTCAGCGCCGGCTGCCTGTGCCGACGCTTGCAGCCGGGCCAGGGTGGCCGGGCTGTCGTGGGCGTGGGGCGAGGTGCCCAGGCGCGCGAGTTCGCCGGCCAGTCGACTGTCGAGGTCCAGCGCCTGGCGGCATGCCTGATAACCGTCCTGGCCGCTGTCATGGCGCAGTTGTGTTTCGATGTCCTGTTGCTGGGCGCTCAGCACCTGGCCAACCCAGCTGTCCAGTGCAGGGGCGGCCAGCGGTTGCAGGTGCAGGGCGCTGATGCGCAAGGCGCCCAGTTGGCTCTGCCGCGATGGGCTGACCACCGGGCGCCAGCTGTCGCGCAACCGGGGGGCGGTCAGCGACGATAACAACGCCCGCTTGCTGGCATGGCGCTCCAGCCCGCGTGCAGCACACCAGGTGAACACCGGGCCGGCACGGGTGTCGAGCGCGAGCACGCCCTCCAGCAGTTGGCTGTGGCCTTGCGCGGTGGTGATGTTGAGGCTGAACGCCTGCAGGGGCGAGAGGGCCTCGGTGTCCAGCCATTGCAGCAGCGCTGCATGGTCGGTTTCGGCAAGGGCGCCGGCCCAGGCCTGGCGCGTGATCGCCTCGCGCACGCGCGCGCCCATCAGGCGGGCCAGTTGCCGGGCCGGGGTTTCGCTGCCGGCCTTGGCGGTATGCCAGTACCGGTGCAGTTGCCGTTGGCCGTCGCGTGCCGCCGCCAGGCGCTGCGGCGCCGCTGCAGCGGTAGCGGTGGTGGTGGCCAGGGCCTGCTCCCACAACGAGTCGGCTGGCGGCTGGCCCAGTACCTGCTGCTGCAGCTCGCCCAGCGCCTGGCCCTGGCGAGCGGCGATGACCAGCATCAGGTACTCGAACACCTCGTCCTCCAGCCGTTCGACCTGAACATCCACGATGCCGCCCTGGCCTGCCAGCAGGCGATCCCTGGGGGCGATGTAGTGCAGCAGTACGTGCGGGTGGCCGCTGTTCAGCAGTTCAACGAGGTGGTGCTTGAGCTGGGTACGGTCTTCGAAGCGCAGCAGCCCCAGCAACGGGTGGTAGAAAAAAACACGGGGGTGCGTGCTGCGGCTCAGCAGCAGGCTGGCGGTCAGTTCGCTGGCGTGGGCGCTGGCGGTGATCGCGCTCAGGCGGTCGATTCGCGGCGCGTCGGGCCCTGGCGCCTGCAGCCAGCCTTGCAGCCAGCGATGCTCCTCTTCATCGAGGCTGTCTCGGGTCTGTGCCAGGTGATCGGCAAAGCGCTGGCGCAGCGCAATGCGGTGAAAGTACGGCAGGGTCTTCAAGGGCATGGTGTGTGCTCGGCAGTGGGTGGGCGCCGGGCAACGGGCGGGCTGCGCTGTTGCCCCGGCAAGGGCTTCAGGCTGCCGGGGCACACAGGCCGAGGGTGGTATCTATTGCAGGGTGGCTCAGTTGCCGGCCTTGATGCTGGTCCAGATGCGGGTGCGCAGGCGGTCGATCTTGGCCGGCATGGCCTGCAGGGCGAACAGCTTGCCGAGCATGGCATCGGTCGGGTAGATCATGCTGTTGGCCTTGAGCGCCGGGTCCACCAGGCGGTCGGCTGCCTGGTTGCCGTTGGCGTACTGCACATGGTTGCTGATGTCGGCCATCACCTCGGGCTGCAACAGGTAGTTCATGTAGGCATAGCCGGCCTTTTCGTCCGGGGCATCGGCGGGCATGGCGACCATGTCGAACCACATCGGCGCGCCTTCCCTGGGAATCTCATAGCCCACCTTCACCCCGTTTCTGGCCTCTTCTGCACGGTTTCTGGCCTGCAGCACGTCGCCGGAGAAGCCCACCACCACGCAGATATCGCCGTTGGCCAGGTCGCCGGTGTATTTGGAGGAGTGGAAGTAGCTGATGTACGGGCGCACCTTCATCAGCAGGGCCTTGGCCTTCTCGTAGTCGGCCGGGTCCTGGCTGTGGTGCGGCAGGCCCAGGTAGTTGAGCGCGATCGGCAGCAGTTCGGGGCCGTTGTCGAGGATCGCCACGCCGCAGCTCTTGAGCTTGCTGATGTTCTCTGGCTTGAAGATCAGGTCCCAGGAGTCCACCGGGGCATTCTCGCCCAGCGCCGCCTTGACCTTGTCGATGTTGTAGCCGATGCCGGTGCTGCCCCACAGGTAGGGGAAGCCGTAGCGGTTGCCCGGGTCGTTGACTTCCAGCGCCTTGAGCAGCACCGGGTTGAGGTTCTTCCAGTTGGGCAACTGGCGCTTGTCCAGCGCCTTGAGCGCCTTGCCCTGGATCTGCCGGGCCATGAAGTGGTTGGAGGGGAACACCACGTCGTAGCCCGAATTGCCGGTCATCAGCTTGCCGTCGAGGGTCTCGTTGCTGTCGAACACGTCATAGGTGGGCACGATGCCGCTGGCGGCCTGGAAGTTCTTCAGGGTGTCGGGGGCGATGTAGCTGGACCAGTTGTAGATTTTTACCGAGTCGGCCGCCTGGGCGATGGAGGCGGCCAGCAACAGCGGGGCGAAGAGCAATGGGCGCATGTCCGGATTCCTTGCTTGGTCTGTTTTTGTCGAAGGAGGCAGGCGATCAAAGGATCAGAAAATCAATACGTAGGTCTTGCGCACGGTCTCGTGGATATCCCAGATACCGGTGCTGTTGGCCGGCAACATCAGTGCGTCGCCGGCTTCTATGGTCAGCGGCTCGCCGCCATCGGGGGTGAAGGTGCAGCGGCCCTTGATGAAGTGGCAGAACTCCTGCTGCTCGATCTGGCGCCGCCAGCGGCCCGGGGTACATTCCCAGATGCCGGTTTCGACGCCGTCGTTGCGCTCCACGCAGGTCACCGAGGTGACCGCCACCGGCTCGCCCAGGGGCACGGCCACCGGGTTTGACTGTTCGAGAGCGACGCTATGGGTGTGCTTGAACTGGGTAATGCGCATGCCGGTGGTCCTGTGCAGGGGGAAGTCAGTGCATCAGGCTTTCCATGAAGTCCGCCACACCGCTGGCCAAGCGCCGGCGCCAGGGGGCGCTGGCCGGGTTGGCAAGGGTCTGGTCTTCGTGGACGAAGCTCTTGATGATCGCGTTGTAGCCGAGCCAGCGGCATGGCTCGGGCTCCCAGCGCGCCAGGCTGTTCAGGCGCGCCGCGGGGTGTACCCAGGGCTGGGCGGTGAGTGCGTTGCGTTGGCCCAGGATCAGCGCCGCCACGGTGCGCCCGCCCAGGTTGCTGGCGCCCACGCCTTCGCCGCCATAGCCACCGGCCAGGGCGATTCCCTGCTCGGCATCGCACAGCATGTGCGGGCGAAAGCGCCGCGCCATGCCCAGGTTGCCGCCCCAGGCGTGGGTGATGTCGACGTTCTTGAGCTGCGGAAACAGCTCGCCGAACAGGTAGCGGCGCAGGCCGATTTCGCTGTCGCTGAGGGTGAAGTCTTCGCGCAGGCGCCCGGCGAAGCGATAGCCGCCGCGGGCGCCGAACACCAGGCGGTTGTCGGCACTGCGCTGGCCGTAGGTGACCTGGCGGCTGTTTTCGCTGAAGGCCTGACCGGCGTTCAGCCCGATCTGCTCCCACACCTGCTCAGGCAGCGGCTCGGTGGCCACCAGCAGGCTCTGTACCGGCAACTGATAGCGACCCAGCGGCGGCAGCCCGACGGCATAGCCTTCCACCGCCGGCACCACCCACTGGCAGCGCACCTGTGCCTGGGCGGTGCGTACCTGCCCCTTGTGCCAGTCGATGACCGGGCTGTTCTCGTAGAGCTTCACCCCCAGACGCTCGACGGCCCGGGCCAGGCCGCGCACCAGTTTGGCCGGGTGCACGGTGGCCACGTTCGGCGTGTAGATCGCCCCATAGGGCTTGGCGATGCGCAGCTGCGCGGCCAGCTCGACCGGGCTCAGCCAGCGATACTCGGCCTCGTTCAGGCCCTGCCGGTAGAGCTTTTGCAGGTAACTGCGCAGGCTCGCTTCCTGCTCGGGGTAGCGCGCCGCGCAATAAAGGGCGCCGCCCTTGCGGTAGTCGCAGTGGATGCCTTCGCGCTCGAGTACCGTTTCCACTTCGTCGGGGATGCCGTGCAGCAGGTCATAGGCGTCGCGGCGCTGTTCGGGGGAGCAATCGGCCAGCAGGCGGTCTTCGCCCAGCAGGTTGCCCATCAGCCAGCCGCCGTTACGCCCCGAGGCGCCGAAGCCTGCGATGTTGGCCTCGACGATGGCGATGTTCAGGTGCGGTGCCTGGCGCTTGAGGTAGTAGGCGCTCCACAGGCCCGTGTAGCCGGCGCCGATGATGCATACATCCACGTCTAGGTCCTGGCGCAACGCCGGGCGCGCGATCAGCGGCTCGTCAAGCTGGTCCATCCAAAGGCTGATACTGCGCCATGCCTGCATTGTGTTCGGCTCCACATCCGTAACGGTGTGGGCCGATGCTAGGGCTGGGCGGGCGGATTGTCTTGCGTGCGTGTCCGCAGAGAAATCTGTTGCACGTAGGCCTTGGGCGACAGGCCGGTGTGCTGGCGAAAGCACTTGTAGAACGCCGACAGTGAATTGAAGCCGGCGGCGAAGGCCAGGTCATCGACCTTGGGCGCCGGGCCTGCGCGTTCCAGTTCAGCCAGCAGATGCTGCAGGCGGGCCTGGTTGACGTAGCGGTAGAAGCTCTGGCCCAGCACCTGGTTGAGCAGGTAGGAGATCTGGTTGCGGCTGTAGCCGCACTCGCGGGCGACCTGTTGCAGGTCCAGTTGCGGGTCCAGATAGGGCTGGCGACGGGTGAAGTAGTGCTGCAGGTCCTGGGCCATGAAGCTCAGCTGGCGCGGTGACAGGCCCAGGCGGCTGGTGGCCGGGCGCAGGCTGGGGTGGCCGGTGTGGCGTGAAGGCTCGCGCACCAGCGAGGCGTATTCGTTGACCTGCCAGATCAGGCCGTCGCGCACGGTGATGGCCTCGCTGGCACGAAACGCGGTGATGCCGTCGCCGCCGCGCAGCGTTACCTGGTACTGGATGAAGGCGGTGCAGCCGTCGGTGCGGATGCGGTCGCTGTGCACGATGTCCTCGCCGTCCTGGCGCGGCATGCTGGCGGCCACGTATTCGCGCAGCTCGGCCAGGTGCAGTACGCGGTTCTGGAAGAAGTCGTTGTACTGGATGTCGGGGTGATAGAGCGCCATCACGCCGTCGAGGTCGCGGTGTTTCCAGCACAGGTGGTAGCGCAGCACGGTGGCGGCGGTTTCGGCGGTGTGTTCGGGGCCGTCGGGGATCGGGTGTGCGGCCATGGGGCTGGCTCATTGGAGGTAGGAAAGCAGAATACCTGCAGGGCCCTATCGCGGGTCAAGCCCGCTCCCACAAGGACAGCAGTGATCCGTGTGGGAGCGGGCTTGACCCTCGATTGCTGGCGCAGCGGTTCTAGAGAAACTGCTCCGCATAGTGGCACGCCACCTGCCGTGTACCCACTGGCCGGAACGCCGGTTCTTCACTGGCACAGCGCTCGGTGGCATACGGGCAACGCTTGTGGAACGCGCACCCCGGCGGTGGGTTCAGCGGGTTGGGCAGCTCGCCCACGATCCTGATCTTTGGCTTGAGCGGGTCGGGGTGAATGGTCGGGGTCGCCGACAGCAGGGCCTGGGTGTAAGGGTGCAAAGGCCTGGCATAGATATCCTCCTTGGGCCCCATTTCCGCCGGGCGCCCCAGGTACATCACCAGCACCTGGTCGGCCACATGCCGTACCACCGCCAGGTTGTGCGAGATGAACACGTAGGCGGTGTTGAACTCCTTCTGCAAATCCATGAACAGATTCAGCACCTGCGCCTGGATCGACACGTCCAGCGCCGAGGTCGGCTCGTCCGCCACCAGCACCTTGGGTTGCAGCATCATGGCCCGCGCCAGGGCGATGCGCTGGCGCTGGCCACCGGAGAACATGTGCGGGTAGCGCTGGTAGTGCTCGGGCCGCAGGCCCACCTGCTGCATCATCGCCTGCACCTTCTCGCGGCGTTCGGCCCTGGACAGCCGGGTGTTGATCAGCAGCGGCTCGGCCAGTTGGTCACCGACCTTCTGGCGCGGGTTGAGCGAGGCATAGGGGCTCTGGAACACCATCTGCACATCGCGGCGCAGTTGCCGGCGCTGCTGCTTGCTGGCACCGGCCACCTCCTGCCCGGCGATCTGCAACGAGCCCGACGACGGTTCCTCGATCAGGGTCAGGGCGCGGGCCAGGGTCGACTTGCCGCAGCCGGATTCGCCGACCACGGCCAGGGTCTTGCCGGCCTCCAGTTCGAACGACACCCCATTGAGGGCGCGTACCAGGGCATGGCCCTTGAACAGGCCCAGGGACACTTCGTAATGACGGGTGAGGTCACGGGCGGTCAGTACGACGCTCATCACGCCACCTCCTGGTTGAGCGGGTAGAAGCAGCGGGCCAGGCTGTGGGCCTTGGGGTCCAGGCTCGGACGCTGCTGGCGGCAGTGGTCCTGCACGTAGGGGCAGCGCGGCGACAGCAGGCAGCCGTGGGGCCGGTCGTAGCGTCCGGGCACGATGCCGGGCAGGGTCGCCAGGCGCTCGGCGCCTTCGCTGTGCTCGGGGATCGCTGCCAGCAGGGCTTCGCTGTAGGGGTGCGCAGGCACCTCGAACAGCTCGGGCACCTGGCCGACTTCCACTGCCTGGCCGGCATACATCACGCACACGCGGCGGGCGGTTTCGGCCACCACGGCAAGGTCGTGGGTAATCAGGATCAGCGCCATGTCCTGCTCTTTCTGCAGGTTGAGCAGCAGCTCCATGATCTGCGCCTGAATGGTCACGTCCAGCGCCGTGGTGGGCTCGTCGGCGATCAGCAGCTTGGGTTCGCCGGCAATCGCCATGGCGATTGCCACGCGCTGGCTCATGCCGCCGGAGAGTTGATGGGGGTAGGCATCCAGGCGGCTTTCCGGGGCCGGGATCTCGACCTTCTTCAGCAGCTCCAGCGCACGCTGGCGCGCCGCCTTGCCGCGCAGCCCCAGGTGCTGGCGCAGCACCTCCTCGATCTGGAAACCCACGGTGTAGCTGGGGTTGAGTGCGGTCATGGGGTCCTGGAAGACCATCGCCATGTCCTTGCCGACCACCTTGCGCCGCTGCCGGCCGCTCAGGGTGAGCATGTCGCTGCCGTTGAAGGTCAAGGCGTCAGCGGTGATGCGCCCGGGGGCGTCGATCAGGCCCATCAGCGCCATCATGGTCACCGACTTGCCCGAGCCGGACTCGCCCACAATCGCCAGCACCTCGCCCTTTTCCACGTTCAGGTCGAGGCCGTCGACCACCGGTACCGCCGAGGCGTCGCCGAAGCGCACGCTCAGGTTCTTGATGTGTAGAAGTGACATGGGCTTCTCCTCAGGCGGCATTCTTGAGTTTCGGGTCCAGCGCATCGCGCAGCCCGTCGCCCATCAGGTTGATTGCCAGCACGCTGAGCAGGATGGTCAGGCCCGGCAGGCTGACCACCCACCAGGCGCGTTCGATGTAGTCGCGGGCCGAGGCCAGCATGGTGCCCCACTCCGGGGTCGGCGGTTGCACGCCCAGGCCCAGGAAGCCCAGCGCGGCGGCATCGAGAATCGCCGAACTGAAACTCAGGGTGGCCTGCACGATCAGCGGCGCCATGCAGTTGGGCAGCACGGTGACGAACATCAGGCGCGGCAGGCGTGCCCCGGCCAGGCGTGCGGCGGTGACGTAGTCGCGGTTCAGCTCGCCCATCACCGCGGCGCGGGTCAGGCGCACGTAGGCCGGCAGCGAGACGATGGCGATGGCGATCACGGTGTTGATCAGGCCAGGGCCCAGGATCGCCACGATGGCCACCGCCAGCAGCAGCGAGGGCAGCGCCAGCATCACGTCCATCAGGCGCATGATGGACGGGCCAAGCAGACGCGGGAAAAACCCGGCCAGCAGGCCCAGCAGCACGCCGGGGATCAGCGAGATCAGTACCGACGACAGGCCGATCAGCAGCGACAGGCGCGAACCCTGGATCAGCCGCGAGAGCAGGTCGCGGCCCAGCTCGTCGGTACCCAGCAGAAACTGCCACTGGCCGCCTTCGAGCCATACCGGCGGGGTCAGCAGGAAGTCGCGGTACTGCTCGCTGGGGTTGTGCGGCGCCACCCACGGGGCGAACAGCGCGCAGAACACGATCAGGCACATGAACAGCAGGCCGGCCACCGCGCCCTTGTTGCGTGAGAAGGCGTGCCAGAATTCCTTGTAGGGGGAGGGGTAGAGCAGGCTCTGGTCGAGCGGCGCGGCGTCGACGGCAGCGGTTTTTGCAAGCGGATTGGTCATGAGCGAAGGCCTCAGCGCTGATGTCGGATGCGTGGGTTGGCCAGGCCGTAGAGGATGTCCACGACGAAGTTGACCAGGATCACCAGGCAGGCAATCAACAGGATGCCGTTCTGTACCACGGGGTAGTCACGGGCGCCGATGGCTTCGATCAGCCATTTGCCGATGCCCGGCCAGGAAAAGATGGTTTCGGTAAGCACCGCGCCACCGAGCAACGTGCCGACCTGCAGGCCGACCACCGTAAGCACCGGGATCAGCGCGTTGCGCAGGCCGTGCACGAACACCACCCGTGCCGGCGACAGGCCCTTGGCCCGTGCGGTGCGGATGTAGTCCTCGCGCAGCACTTCGAGCATCGAGGAGCGGGTCATGCGTGCGATCACCGCCAGCGGGATGGTGCCGAGCACGATGGCCGGCAGGATCAGGTGCATCAACGCGTCCTTGAACGCGCCTTCCTCGTCGCTGAGCAGGGTGTCGATGAGCATGAAGCCGGTGGTCGGCTCGATGTCGTAGAGCAGGTCGATGCGCCCGGACACCGGCGTCCAGCCCAACCCGACCGAGAAGAACATGATCAGGATCAGGCCCCACCAGAAGATCGGCATCGAGTAGCCGGCCAGGGAGATGCCCATGACCCCGTGATCGAACAGCGAGCCGCGCTTGAGCGCGGCGATCACCCCGGCCAGCAGCCCGACGATGCCGGCGAACAGCAGCGCGGCCATGGCCAGTTCGAGGGTGGCGGGGAACAGCGCGAGAAACTCGTGCCACACGCTTTCGCGGGTACGCAGCGACTCGCCCAGGTCGCCCTGGGCCAGCTTGCCGACGTAGTCCAGGTACTGCTGCGCCAGCGGCTTGTTCAGGCCGAGCCGTTCCATGGCCTGGGCGTGCATCTCGGGGTCGACCCTGCGTTCGCCCATCATCACCTCCACCGGGTCACCGGGGATCAGGCGTATGAGCGCGAACGTGAGCAGGGTGATGCCGAAGAACGACGGGATCAACAGGCCCAGACGCCGTGCAATAAAACTAAACATCGTGTGGTGTACCTCATCAGCCTAAGGCATGCCTGCGAGCGCCCGGGGGCGGGCGCTGCAAGCGTTATCGTTCTACTTCACCCGCGTGTTGGCGAAGTTGTTGTTGGTCATCGGGTTGATGACGTAGCCCTCGACGTTCTCGCGCAGGGCGGTGAACACCTTCGGGTGGGCCATGTTGATCCACGGTTTGGCCTCATCGTACACCGCCAGTGCCTGGACATAGAGTGCGGCGCGTTGATCGGGGTCGGCGGTTTCGCGGGCGTGGTCGATCAGCACCTGGAATCGCGGGTTGCACCAGCGTGCGTAGTTTTCCCCATTCTTCGCTGCGGCGCAGCTGAGCAGCGGGGTCAGGAAGTTGTCCGGGTCGCCGTTGTCGCCCGCCCAGCCGGCCGACACCATGTCGGCTTCGCCGGCCTTGGCGCGGCGCAGCATCTCGGCCCATTCCATCACGCGGATGTCGACCTTCAGGCCGACCTGGGCGAGGTCGGCCTGAAGCATCTCGGCGCTCAGGCGCGGGTTGGGGTTGGTGGGCCCGCCGCCGTTGCGGGTGAACAGGGTGAGCACGGTGCCTTCGGGTACGCCGGCCTCCTTGAGCAGCGCGCGGGCCTGTTCCAGGTCGCGGGGCGGGTTGCGGTTCTGGCTGTTGTAGCCCATCAGGGTCGGCGGGTAGGGGTTCACCGCCAGCAGGGCGTTGCCCTTGCCGAACAGTTGCTCGACATGGTGTTCGCGGTCGAAGGCCAGGTTGATGGCGCGTCGTACGCGCACGTCGCTCAGGTACCTGTGCTCGGTGTTGAGCGAGATGTAGCCGGTGGTCAGGGCCTCCATTTCGGCCACCTTCAGGCGCGCGTCGGCCTTGATGCCGGGTATGTCGTCAGGCTTGGGGTACAGCGCCACCTGGCATTCGTTGGCGCGCAGCTTCTGCAGGCGCACGTTGTTGTCGGGGGTGATGGCGAAGATCAGCGCATCGCTCGGCGGCTTGCCGCGAAAGTAGTCCGGGTTGGGCCTGTAGCGCACCTGCGCGTCCTTGTTGTAGCGCTGGAAGATGAACGGGCCGGTGCCGACCGGCTTGCTGTTGAGTTCGGCGGTGGTGCCGGCCTTGAGCAACTGGTCGGCGTATTCGGCGGAATAGATCGAGGTAAAGGCCATGGCCAGGTCGCGCAGAAACGGTGCCTCGGGGCGGGTCAGGTGAAACGCCACGGTGTGCGGGTCGAGCTTTTCCACCGACTTGAGCAGGTGCTGGAAACCCATGCTCTCGAAATAGGGGAAGCCGATGCTGGTCTTGTCGTGCCAGGGGTGGGCGGGGTCGAGCTGGCGCTGGAAGCTCCACAGCACGTCGTCGGCGTTCAGGTCGCGGGTGGGGGTGAAGTAGTCGGTGGTGTGGAACCTGACCCCGCTGCGCAGGTGAAAGGTGTAGGTCAGGCCGTCGGGGCTGACCTCCCAGCGTTCGGCCAGGGCCGGCTGCACCTCGGTGGTGCCGGGCTTGAAGTCCACCAGGCGGTTGAACAGGGTTTCTGCGGCGGCATCGGCGGTGACGGCCGTGGTGTACTGCACGATGTCGAAGCCCTCGGGGCTGGCCTCGGTGCACACCACCAGGGGCTTGGCCATCAGCGGGGCTGCGGCGCTCAACAGGATGGCTGCAAGGGCAGCCTGTAGGGTTGACTGTTTCATGACACTTCCCTGCATTCGATTAAACCAGCGTAGCCATCGCGGCCGATTCGGCGAATCGGCCGCGACCTGCCGCCCTAGAGGATGTTGAACGGAATGGTTGTGACCACGCGCACCTCGTTCAGGCTCCCGTCACCCTGCAATTTGCTGGCGCGGTGGGTGGTGTAGGTGGCGCGCACGGTGGTGTCCTTGAACGCGCCGCCTTGTACGGCATAGCTGGTGCCGATGCCCCATTCGTCGTGGTGCTCGCCGTCGAGGTTCTTCACGTCGTAGCCACCGCCCTTGTAATGGGTGCCGTCGATGCCCCAGCCGCGGGCGTTGTACAGGTTGAACTTGAGGCCGGGCACGCCGAAGGGGGCCATGTTCAGCACGTAGCCGATCTGCAGTGATTTCTCGTTGGGGCCGTTGAAATCCGACAGCAGCGAGTTGGCCAGGAAGATCGCGTTGGTGTCGTGCAGGTAGTCGAAGTACTCGTTGCCGTTGACCTGCTGGTAGGCGACCGACACGGTGTGCGCCTGGTGGGTCAGGGCCAGCGACAGGCTGAAGGTGTCGTTGTCGATGGCGCCCAGCTTGCTCTGGCCGGCGTCGCGGGTCTTGTAGTAGTTGAGCCCGGTGTTCAGGCCCAGCACCGCGTTGTCGCCCAGCAGGTGGTTGGCGCCGAAGTAGTACTGGTTCCACAGGTCCTCGACCTTGGACACGTAGAGGCTGGTGCTCAGGCTCTGCAGCGGCTGGTAGTTGACCCCGGCCATGCTGACCCGGTCGGTGAACTGGCGGGAATCGCCATACTCGGAGCGAAACTTGCTCTGGCCCTGCTCGGTACGCATCGACACACGGTCGAAGGTGCCCAGGTCGAAGCTCAGGTTGTCGAACTCGGCGCTGTGCAGGCTCACGCCCTGGAAGCTGGAGGGCAGTGCGCGGTTGCCGATGTAGGCGATCACCGGGGTGTCGATGGACTGGCGGCCGGCGGTGAGGGTGGTGTTGGACACCCGGGCCTTGAGGTTGGCCAGGCCGACCTTGCTCCACTGGTCGAGTACCTCGCCGTCGCTGTGGGTGAGGGTGCGGTTGTTCGGCCCGGCCACGCTGGCGCGACCGCGCTGCAGGGCCACCGCGTTGTACAGCGCCACTTCGGTGCTCAGGCCCACGGTGCCCTCGGTGAAGCCGGAGGTGTAGTTGAGGAGGGTGCCCTGGACCCAGTTGTCGCGGCTGCTGGTGGGGTGGCGGCTGCCGTCGCGCTTGCTGTACGACCACAGTGGCCCGCGGGTGGCGTGCTCGTGGGCGTACCAGTTGCGGGTCGAGCCGGACAGGCGCTGGCCGTCGAGAAAGCCGCTGGCCTGGGCCTGGTCGGAGGTGGTGCGCAGGGTAAGCGCAACGAAATCCTGGCTGACGGGCTCGGCCTGGGCCAGCGCGCTCAGGCCGCCAAGTGCCAGGCAAAGTGCTGCGTGTCGGGTAGGTCTCAAGGTGATGCTCCTTTGCATGTTTTTATTAGCCGCCGGGCCTCGTGAGCCCGGCGGGTGCGGCGGTGAACCTTGGGAGGGGGCGGGCAGAGGTCAGTCGACGCTGACGCCCGAAAAACTGTTGCGCCCGAACGGGCTGACCTTGAAGTCCTGTACCCGGACGCTCAGCGGTTGATGCACGGTGGAGTGGGCGACCGGGGTGATCGGCACCTGCTGCTTCATGCGCTGCTGGGCCTGCTGGTACAGCGCGGTGCGCGCGGCGGGGTCGGTGATGCGCTTGGCCTGCTGCACCAGGGCGTCGTATTCGGGGTCGCACCACATCGACACGTTGTTGCTGCCGATGGCACCGCAGCTGTAGAGGGTGCCCATCCAGTTGTCGGGGTCGCCGTTGTCACCAGTCCAGCCCAGCAGCATCACGTCGTGCTCGCCGTTCTTGGTGCGCTTGATGTACTCGCCCCATTCGTAGCTGACGATCTTCACGTCCAGCCCGACCTTGCCCCAGTCGGCCTGGAGCATCTCGGCCATCAGCTTGGCGTTGGGGTTGTAGGGGCGTTGCACCGGCATGGCCCACAGGGTGATGGGCGTGCCGGGCTTGACCCCGGCGGCCGCCAGCAGGGCGCGGGCCTTGTCGGGGTCGTAGCCGGCATCGCGGATGCTCGGGTCGTAGGACCACTGGGTGGGCGGCATGAAGTTCACGGCCAGTTGGCCGGCATCCTGGTACACCGCCTTGACGATGGCCGCCTTGTTCACCGCCATGTCCATGGCCTGGCGCACCTGCAACTGGTCGAACGGCGGGTGCTGCACGTTGTAGGCGATGTAGCCCAGGTTGAAGCCGGGCTGGTCGAGCATGTTGATCTTCGGGTCGGCGGCCAGGGCCTTGAGGTCGGCGGGGCGCGGGTTGACGGTGACCTGGCATTCCCCCTTGCGCAGCTTCTGCACCCGCACCGAGGCATCGGTGTTGATCGAGAAGATCAGCTGGTCGAGCCTGACCTGCTGCGGGTCCCAGTAGTCGGGGTTGGCCCGGTAGCGGATCTGCGCATCCTTCTGGTAGCGCTGGAACACGAAGGGGCCGGTGCCGATCGGCTTCTGGTCGAAGTCGCTGAGCCGCCCGCTGGCCATCAGCTGGGTGGCGTATTCGGCCGAGACGATCGAGGCAAAGCCCATGGCCAGGTTCTGGATGAAGGCGGCATCGACGCTGTTGAGGGTGAAGACCACCGTGTAGGGGTCGCGCTTTTCGACCCGGGCGATGTTCTTGTCCAGGTCCATGCTGACGAAATAGGGGAACTCGGCCGGGTAGGCCACGCGAAACGGGTGCTGCGGGTCGAGCATGCGCTGGAAGGTGAGCAGCACGTCGTCGGCGTTGAAGTCGCGGGTGGGGGTGAAGTCCTTGTTGGCGTGGAACTTCACGCCCTGGCGCAGGCGGAAGGTATAGGTCAGGCCGTCATCGGAAACGTCCCAGCCGGTCGCCAGCGAGGGGATGACGCGGGTGGCGCCGCGTTCGAATTCCACCAGGCCGTTGTACAGCGGCTCGGCGGCGTCGTTTTCGATGGAGGTGGTGTACTGGGCGATATCGAAGCCGCCCGGGCTGCCCTCGGAGCAGAACACCAGGTTGCCCTTGGCCAGGGCTGTCGGGCCATAGGCCAGTGCCCCCAGGCCCAGCAGTGCGGTGAAAACCGGAGAAATACGCATGCGGTCCCATTCCTTTGTTGTTGTACGAGGCGTGGGGGGCGCGGCGACAGCAGGGTGCCAGCACCACCACGCGCTCCACGGTAGGGACGCGGGCGGCGGGCGTGCAGGTAAGGAAGTGGGTGTGAGGCGTGGGAAAAATCTTGGTGTGGTGTCGTAATTTTCAAGCAGGTATCAGTGCCCCGCGTGCACCGATGAGCTCGGCGCCCGCAGGGACAGGCTAAACATCGCGTTGCGTGTCTATTGGCTGACGCTTACGCCGTAGAAGGCATTCAGGCCGAAGGGGCTGATCTTGAAGTCCTGCACGGTCTTGCGCATCGGCTGGTACACCGTGGAATGGGCGATCGGGGTGATCGGCACCTGCGCCTTGATGATGTGCTGCGCCTGCTTGTACAGCTCGGTGCGTCGGGCCTGGTCGGGGGTGGCCTTGGCCTGCTTGATCAGCGCGTCGTAGGCGGGGTCGCACCATTTGGAGAAGTTGTTGCCGTTCACCGCGTCGCAGCCGTAGAGGGTGCCCAGCCAGTTGTCCGGGTCGCCGTTGTCGCCGCTCCAGCCGATCAGCATGGCGCCGTTCTCACCGGCCTTGGCGCGCTTCATGTATTCGCCCCACTCGTAGCTGACGATGCTGGCCTTGATGCCGATCTTCGCCCAGTCGGCCTGGATCATCTCGGCCATTAGCCGGGCGTTGGGGTTGTAGGGGCGTTGCACCGGCATGGCCCACAGGGTGATCTCGGTGCCCTCCCTGACCCCGGCCTCGTGCACCAGCGCCTTGGCTTTGGCCGGGTCGTAGGGCACGTCCTTGATGGTGTCGTCGTAGCTCCACTGGGTGGGCGGCATGGCATTGACTGCCAGTTGCCCCGCGCCCTGGTACACCGCGTCGATGATCTGCTGCTTGTTCACCGCCATGTCCAGGGCCTGGCGCACCTTGAGCTGGGCCATCGGGTTGGGCGCGGTGGTGCCCTTGATCGGGTCGGTCACGTTGTAGGCGATGTAGCCCAGGTTGAAGCCGGCCTGGTGCGGCAGGTTCAGGTTGGGGTCCGCTTCCAGCGACTTGAGGTCGGCCGGGCGCGGGAACAGGGTGATCTGGCATTCGTTCTTCTTGAGCTTCTGCATGCGCACCGACGGGTCGGTGGTGATGGCGAAGATCAGGTTGTCGATCTTCACGTCCTGCGGTTGCCAGTAGGTCTTGTTGCCCTTGAAGCGGATCTGCGCGTCTTTCTGGTACTTGGCGAACACGAAGGGGCCGGTGCCGATCGGCTTCTGGTTGATGTCGGCCGGCTTGCCCTGCTTGAGCAGTTGCTCGGCGTATTCGGCGGACTGGATCGAGGCGAAGCTCATGGCCATGTTCTGGATGAACGCGGCGTCCACGCTGGCCAGGGTGAACCTGACCGTGTGTTCGTCGAGTTTTTCGAGCTTGACGATGTTCTTGTCCATGCCCATGTCGGTGAAGTAGGGGAACTCGGTGGGGTAGGCCTTGCGAAACGGCAGGTTCCTGTCGAGCATGCGGTTGAAGGTGAACAGCACGTCATCGGCGTTGAAGGGGCGGCTGGGCTTGAAGTAGTCGGTGCTGTGGAACTGCACGCCTTCGCGCAGGTGGAAGGTGTAGCTCAGGCCGTCGTCGCTGATGTCCCAGCGTGTGGCAAGCCCGGGGATCACCGCCGTACCGCCGCGTTCGAACTGGCTGAGGCGGTTGAAGACGGTCTCGGCCGAGGCGTCGAAGTCGGTACTGGTGGTGTACTGGCCCGGGTCGAAGCCCGCCGGGCTGCCCTCGGAGCAGAACACCAGGTTGCTGGCCGCATGGGCTAGCGGTGCGCCGGCCAGCAGGCCTGCGCCGAGCAGGTAGGGAAGGACCGCGTGTTTGAGCATTGTTGGCCTCATCGATGTCATTGGTGCGCCGGGCGGCCAGTAGGGCCGCTCGGCGGGCAGGGAGGCTGGCCTGTTGACCAGCGCGACCCTCAAACCATAGCTGACAGCGATGCAGGCGTTGCCCGCGGGTGAATCAGGGCATCAGCACTTCGATGGTGCCGTCTGCGCTGAGGCTGACCTGGCTGGTACCGGCTTCGATTTCCGGGCTTGGCGCGGCTTCGGCGTCCATGCTGGCCTTCATCATCATGGCGCCGCGGGCGTAGGGGTGCGGGTAGCCGCTGCTGTTGAGGTTCAGGTTGACCACCTTGTAGCCCTTGCCGCCGAGGGCTTCGGTGGTCAGCTGGGCGCGGGCCTTGAAGGCGTCGATGGCATCCTTGAGCAGGGCGTCTTCGCTGCTCTTGCGGGTGGCCGGGGCGATGGCGAAATCCATCCCGCCCATCTTCAGGTCCTGCAGCAGCTCGCCGGTGAGCTTGGACAGCGCCGGGAAGTTCGCGCTTTCCAGGCGCAGCTCGGCACGTTCGCGCCAGCCGGTGATCTTCTGGTTCTTGTTGTCGTAGATCGGGTAGCTGTTGCGGCTGTCCTGGCTGAGCTTGACGTCCTTGACCGCACGGGCCTTTTCCAGCGCCTTGTTCATGCTGGTGGTGATCTCGTTGGCCAGCTTGGCCGGGTCGGTGTTCTGCGCCTCGGTGTACAGGGTCACGACCATCAGGTCGCGGGCGACTTCCTTGCTGGCTTCGGCGCGCAATGAAACCTGGTTGTAGCGAGGCTCGTCGGCCAGTGCCGCAAAGCTGGCAAACAGGCCGGTCGCGAGGACGAGGGTGGTACTGGCGCGAGACACAGTGTGCATGGGCAACTCCTTGAAATTGAGGCGTGGCGGCGGTCGATCCCGACCACGCAGACCCCATCAGACTCGCACAAACCGACGAGGTTCAAAAAGCCATCATCGATGCCGGTGTGCCTGTGGCGCTTTGCCGCATTGCTGCAGCGCGGGGTGCAGCTTGGGTATACTCGCCACGATTCACCTGGAGCACTCATCAGGAGAGCTCATGCTCGCCCCCGTACTCATGCTGTCTGCCACACGTCAGAACCTCTGGCGCCTGACCTTCATCCGCACCCTGGTGCTGGCCGCCCAGGCCGGTTCGGTGGCGGTCGCCTACTGGACCGAACTGCTGCCACTGCCGTGGCTGGCGCTGAGCATCACCCTGGGGTTCTCCATGGTGCTGTGCGTGCTCACGGCCATCCGGCTGCGCACCTCGCTGCCGGTCACCGAGCTGGAGTATGCGGTGCAGCTGGCCTGCGACCTGCTGATCCACAGTGCGCTGCTGTATTTTTCCGGGGGCTCGACCAACCCCTTCGTGTCCTATTACCTGGTGCCCCTGGCGATTGCCGCGGTGACGCTGCCATGGCTGTATTCGCTGATTCTGTCGGGCATTGCGCTGGTGGCCTACACCCTGCTGCTGGTGCAGTACTTCCCGCTCGAAACTTTCCCCATGGCCCGCGAGAAGATGCAGATCTACGGCATGTGGCTGAGTTTTGCCCTGGCCGCCGGGGTGATCACCTTCTTTGCCGCCAAGATGGCCGAAGAGCTGCGTCGCCAGCAGCAGTTCCAGGCCCAGCGCCGCGAGGAAGGCCTGCGCGACCAGCAACTGCTGGCCGTGGCCACCCAGGCCGCCGGTGCCGCCCATGAGCTGGGCACGCCGCTGGCGACCATGAGCGTGCTGATCAACGAGATGCGCCAGGACCACACCGACCCGCTGCTGCAGGAAGACCTGGAGACGCTGCAGGAGCAGGTCAAGCAGTGCAAGCACACCTTGCAGAACCTGGTGCGCGCCGCCGAGGCCAATCGGCGCATGGCGGTGCAAGAGCAGGAGGCGAGCTTCTGGCTGGACGAGGCGCTCAACCGCTGGCACCTGATGCGCCCCGAGGCCAGCTATCGCTTCCAGCGCCTGGGCCAGGGTACGGTGCCGCGCCTGGCGCCGCCGCCGGACCTGACCCAGGCCCTGCTGAACCTGTTGAACAATGCAGCCGATGCCTGCCCCAATGACCTGGAGGTGTACCTGGACTGGGACGCCGAGGACATCGTGATCAGCATTCGCGACCATGGCCCCGGCGTGCCGGTGGCGATCGCCGAGCAGATCGGCAAACCCTTCTTTACCACCAAGGGCAAGGGCTTCGGCCTGGGCCTGTTCTTGAGCAAGGCCAGCGTGACCCGTGCTGGCGGCTCGGTAAAACTCTATAGTCATGAGGAAGGCGGTACGCTCACCGAGCTGCGCCTGCCGCGTGACGCGCGAGGAGACGTGTGATGAGTGATGAAATTCAGGCTGAAGGCGAAGAGCTGCCGCACCTGCTGCTGGTGGATGACGACGCCACGTTTACCCGGGTGATGGCCCGGGCCATGAGCCGGCGCGGGTTTCGCGTGAGCACGGCGGGTTCTGCCGAAGAGGGCCTGCAGATTGCCCAGCAGGACGTGCCGGACTACGCCACGCTGGACCTGAAGATGGAGGGCGACTCCGGGCTGGTGCTGCTGCCCAAGCTGCTGGAGCTGGACCCGGAGATGCGCGTGGTGATCCTCACCGGCTATTCGAGCATTGCCACCGCGGTGGAGGCGATCAAGCGCGGCGCCTGCAATTACCTGTGCAAGCCGGCCGATGCCGACGACGTGCTGGCGGCGCTGGCGTCCGAGCACGCCGACCTGGACACGCTGGTACCGGAAAACCCGATGTCGGTGGACCGCCTGCAGTGGGAGCACATCCAGCGTGTGCTGACCGAGCATGAGGGCAATATCTCGGCCACGGCACGGGCGCTGGGCATGCACCGGCGTACCCTGCAGCGCAAATTGCAGAAGCGCCCGGTTCGGCGCTGAACCTCAGGGCCTCTTCGCCGGCAAGGCCGGCGAAGAGGCTGCATGGCAGCCCCAAGGTTGACGTATGATTAGCTCCCTAACGACGCCGACGGGACCACCTGCATGCTCGCCCTTTTTCTCCAGACCCTGAACATCACCGCGCCGGTGTTCGCGATGATGTTCATGGGCGTGCTGCTGCGCCGCATCAACGCCATCAACGACAGCTTCATCCAGACCGCCTCGGCCCTGGTGTTCAACGTGAGCATGCCGGCGCTGCTGTTTCTGGGCATCTACCACGCCGATCTCGAGGCGGCGGTCCAGCCCTCGCTGCTGCTGTACTTCACCGTCGCCACCCTGGGCAGTTTCGGCCTGGCCTGGCTGATCGCGATCTGGCGCTGCCCCCGTGAAGATCGCGGCATCTACGCCCAGGGCGGCTTTCGCGGCAACAATGCGGTCATCGGCCTGGCGCTGGCCGGGAGCATGTACGGCGATCATGGCATCTCCATCGGCGCGGTGCTGGCCGGGCTGGTGATCCTGCTCTACAACTCGCTGTCGGCCGTGGTGCTGGCGGTGTACAGCCCGACCATCAAGTCCGACCCCTGGAGCATCCTCAAGAGCATCCTGCGCAACCCGCTGATCATCAGTGTGCTGGTGGCCGGCGTGCTGGCGTATGCCAAGGTGGGGCTGCCCAACTGGCTGCTGACCTCCGGTGACTACCTGGCGCAGATGACCCTGCCGCTGGCGCTGATCTGCATCGGCGGCACGCTGTCGATGGCCTCGTTGCACGCCAGCGGGCGCATGGCGCTGAGTGCCAGCCTGGTAAAGATGGTGTGGCTGCCGCTGCTGGCCACCTTCGGCGCCTGGCTGTGCGGCTTTCGCGGCGCGGAGCTGGGGGTGCTGTTCCTGTACATCGCCAGCCCCACCGCCGCGTCCAGCTACGTGATGGCGCGCGCGGCCAACGGCAATCACCAGCTGGCCGCCTCGATCATCGTGATTACCACGCTGATGGCCGCAGTTACGACGAATATCGGCATATTTATCTTGCAGTGGGGCGGCTGGATCTAGATCCTGTCGCCCACACTCAAAATAACGGCCTCCCTGCCTGAGGACACTTCATGCAAGACCAGATCACGCCCGAGCGTTTGCATCGCGGCCTGAAGAACCGTCACATCCAGTTGATCGCGCTGGGCGGCGCCATCGGCACCGGGTTGTTCCTGGGCATCGCCCAGACCATCCAGATGGCAGGCCCTGCCGTGCTGCTGGGCTACGCCATCGCCGGCCTGATGGCCTTTTTCATCATGCGCCAGCTGGGTGAGATGGTGGTCGAGGAACCGGTGGCGGGCAGCTTCAGCCACTTTGCGCACCGCTACTGGAACGAGTTCGCCGGCTTCGTCTCGGGCTGGAACTACTGGGTGGTCTATGTGCTGGTGGGCATGGCCGAGCTGACGGCGGTGGGTATCTACGTGCAGTACTGGTGGCCGGACTTCCCCACCTGGGCCACTGCAGCGATCTTCTTCGTGGCGATCAACCTGATCAACCTCACCCAGGTCAAGGTGTACGGCGAGCTGGAATTCTGGTTCGCGCTGGTCAAGGTGATCGCCATCGTCAGCATGATCGGTTTCGGCGCCTGGCTGCTGGCCAGCGGCAGCGGCGGGCCGGATGCCAGCGTGGCCAACCTGTGGCAGTACGGCGGGTTCTTCCCCAATGGCATCACCGGGCTGGTGATGGCGATGGCGGTGATCATGTTCTCCTTCGGCGGGCTGGAGCTGGTCGGCATCACCGCGGCCGAGGCGGACAACCCGCGCTACAGCATTCCACGCGCGACCAACCAGGTGGTGTACCGCATCCTGATCTTCTACATCGGCGCACTGGCAGTGCTGCTGTCGCTGTACCCCTGGCAGAAGGTGGTGCAGGGCGGCAGCCCGTTCGTGATGATCTTCCACAACCTGGACAGCAACCTGGTGGCCACCATTCTCAACGTGGTGGTGCTGACTGCCGCGCTGTCGGTGTACAACAGCTGCGTTTACTGCAACAGCCGCATGCTGTTCGGCCTGGCCAGCCAGGGTGATGCGCCGCGGGCACTGCTCAAGATCAACCGTCGTGGCGTGCCGCTGGCGGCGCTGGGCGTATCGGCGGTGGCCACCGGCCTGTGCGTGCTGATCAACTACCTGATGCCGGGCGAAGCCTTCGGCCTGCTGATGGCGCTGGCGGTGTCGGCACTGGTGATCAACTGGGCGAGCATCAGCATCACCCACCTGAAATTTCGCAAGGCCAAGATCGCTGCCGGCGAGTCGACCTTCTACAAGAGCTGGGGGCACCCGGTGACCAATTACCTGTGCCTGGCGTTCATCGTGCTGATTCTGGTGGTGATGTACCTGACCCCGCCGATCCGCATCTCGGTACTGCTGATTCCGGCCTGGATCGCCACCCTGGGCGTGGCGTTCTGGCTCAAGAAGAAGGGGCAGAAGGCCGCCGCCGTCGCCGGCTGACGGCCCTGCGGGGTGATCGGTCAGCCCTGCTGGTAGCTGTCGATCACTTCCTGGGCGGCGCGAAACGCATCGATCGCCGCCGGTACGCCCGCGTACACGGCGCAATGCAGCAACGCCTCGCGAATCTCTTCCACCGTACAGCCGTTGTTCAGGGCGCCACGCACGTGGCCCTTGAGCTCCTGCGGGCACTTGAGCGCGGTCAGCGCCGCCAGGGTGATCAGGCTGCGGGTTTTCAGCGGCAGGCCCTCGCGGCTCCACACGCTGCCCCAGGCGTGCTCGTTGACGAACGCCTGCAGCGGCTCGGTGAACTCGGTGGCATTGCCCAGTGCACGGTCCACGAATGCATCGCCCATGACCTGGCGGCGAACCTGTTCGCCGGTTTTGTTGCTCTCGCCCATGTTGTTTTCCTTAGTGTTGGCGGCGCCAGGCGCGCACGGTGGTGTACATCAGCACCACCGCCAGCGTCGGCAGGACATAAAGCAGCATCAGCTGCTCCAGACGGTTGGCCAGCGGCATGCCGGTGGTGAAGGCCACCACGTGCAGACCATAGGCCAGGTAAAGACACAGGAACACCAGACCTTCGGCGCGGGTGACGCGGTAGCCGGAATAGAACACCGGCAGGGTCAGCACGGCCACGCCGAGCATCACCGGCAGGTCGAAGGCCAGCGCGTTGGGCGAGATCGACAGCGGCACCGGGGCCACCAGCGCGGTCAGCCCGAGCACCGCCAGCAGGTTGAACAGGTTGCTGCCGATCACGTTGCCCACGGCGATTTCACGCTCGCCGCGCAAGGCGGCGATCAGCGAGGTGGCCAGCTCCGGCAGCGAGGTGCATACCGCCACCACGGTCAGGCCGATCACCCGCTCCGACAGGCCCAGGTCGACGGCCACTTCCACTGCTGCCTCCAGCAACAGGTGCCCGGCCAGGCTCAGCAGGCCCAGGCCGGTGAGCATCAGTGCCAGGGTGCCGAACCAGAAGCCGACGCCACGCTGCGGCCGCGGACCGGGGGCGGGGTAGGTGCGTGCGTGGTGGCGTGACTGGTGCCACAGGATGGCCAGGTAGGCAACCAGCCCGAGCAGCAGCAGGGCGCCTTCGAGGCGGCCGATGCGCTCGTCCAGGGCCAGCAGGTACACCAGCAGGCTGGCGCCGATCATCAGGGGGATATCCAGGCGTACCAGTTGCCGCGAAACGCGCAGGGGGATGATCAGGGCGGCCAGGCCCAGGGTGACCAGCACGTTGAAGATGTTGCTGCCGATCACGCTGCCCACCGCCACGTCGGGTGCGCCGGTGTAGGCCGCCTGCAGGCTCACGGTCAGTTGCGGGGCGCTGCTGCCGAAGGCCACCAGGCTCAGGCCGATGATCAGCGGACGCACCTGCAGGCTGGCGGCCAGGCGCAGGGCGGCGCGCACCAGCAGTTCGGCGCCGGTGATCAGCAGCAGCAGGCCCAGGGCCAGTTGCAGCAGGCTGAAGGTGGGTAAAGCGGCCAGGTCGAAAATGGTCGTGCTCCGAAGCAGGGTCAGTTGCTGAGACTTTGTACCCGTACCCGCGCGGTTCCGCTACGGAGCATGCCCAGTTGGTCGGCGGCGGCGCGTGACAGGTCGATGAGTCGACCCCGGGTATGCGGGCCGCGGTCGTTGATGCGTACCACGACGCGGCGGTCGTTGGCGAGGTTGGTGACCTGCACGCGGGTGCCGAAGGGCAGGCTGCGATGGGCGGCGGTCAGGCCGTGCTGGTCGAAGGGTTCGCCACTGGCGGTACGCTTGCCGTGATGGCGGGAACCGTAATAGGAGGCGGTGCCGGTCTGGTCGTAACCGCGGGGGTCGAGGGTGTGGCTGGCACAGCCGGCGAGCAGGGTGAAAAGCGCGAGCAGTGCGCTGAGGGGACGCCACATGTATCCGGTTACTCCGTGGTGTGGCCTTCGCCGGCAACGCCGGCTCCTGCAGGGATTGGTGCGTCCTTGTAGGAGCCGGCGTTGCCGGCGAATGCAGGCGACGCGGTTCAGCCTTCGAGCTTGCTCTTGAGCAATTGGTTCACCTGTTGCGGGTTGGCCTTGCCCTTGGACGCCTTCATCGCCTGGCCGACGAAGAAGCCGAACATCTTGCCGCGCTTGGCCTCGTCCGCCGCGCGGTACTGCTCGACCTGCTCGGCGTTGGCCGCCAGCACTTCGTCCAGCACCTTCTCGATCGCGCCGGTGTCGGTCACCTGTTTCAGGCCTTCTGCCTCGATGATCTGGTCGGCATCGCCTTCACCGGCGGCCATCTTCTCGAACACCACCTTGGCGATCTTGCCGCTGATGGTGTTGTCCAGAATGCGCTGCAGCATGCCGCCCAGTTGCGCGGCGCTGACCGGCGCCTGGTCGATCTCCAGGCCCAGCTTGTTCAGCAGGCTGCCCAGCTCGACCATGACCCAGTTGGCCGCCAGCTTGGCATCGCCGCACACACCGACCACCTGCTCGAAGTAGTCGGCCTGCTCGCGGCTGGAGGCCAGCACGTTGGCGTCGTAGGCCGACAGGCCGAACTGGCTCTGGAAGCGCTCGCGCTTCTGCGGCGGCAGTTCGGGCAGGGTGGCGCGGATGGCGTCGAGGAACGCCGGCTCGATGACCACCGGCAGCAGGTCCGGGTCGGGGAAGTAACGGTAGTCGTTGGCCTCCTCCTTGCTGCGCATGGAGCGGGTCTCGTCCTTGTTCGGGTCGTACAGGCGGGTTTCCTGGATCACCCGGCCGCCATCCTCGATCAGTTCGATCTGGCGCTGCACCTCGGTGTTGATCGCCTTCTCGATGAAGCGGAACGAGTTGACGTTCTTGATCTCGCAGCGGGTGCCGAACTCGACCTGGCCCTTGGGCCGGATCGACACGTTGCAGTCGCAGCGCAGCGAGCCCTCGGCCATGTTGCCGTCGCAGATGCCCAGGTAGCGCACCAGTGCGTGGATCGCCTTGACGTAGGCCACGGCTTCCTTGGCGCTGCGCATTTCCGGCTCGGAGACGATTTCCAGCAGCGGCGTGCCGGCGCGGTTCAGGTCGATGCCGGTGGCGCCGCTGAAGTCTTCGTGCAGGCTCTTGCCGGCGTCTTCCTCCAGGTGTGCGCGGGTGATGCCGATGCGCTTGACGGTGCCGTCTTCAAGGGCGATGTCCAGGTAGCCCTTGCCGACGATCGGCAGCTCCATCTGGCTGATCTGGTAGCCCTTGGGCAGGTCGGGGTAGAAGTAGTTCTTGCGCGCGAACACGTTGTGCTCGCCGATTTCGGCGTCGATCGCCAGGCCGAACATGCAGGCCATGCGCACGGCTTCTTCGTTGAGCACCGGCAGCACGCCGGGCATGCCCAGGTCGATCAGGCTGGCCTGGGTGTTCGGCTCGGAGCCGAACGTGGTGGCGCTGCCGGAGAAAATCTTCGACTGGGTGGCGAGCTGGGTATGAATTTCCAGCCCGATCACAACTTCCCATTGCATGTGTCTGTCCCTCAGAAGCCGGTAGGTGCGCGGGTGTGCCAATCAGTCACTTGCTGATAGCGGTGCGCGACGTTGAGCAGGCGGCCTTCCTGGAAATACGGGGCCAGCAGTTGCACGCCGACCGGCAGGCCGTCGACAAAACCGGCCGGCATCGACAGGCCTGGCAGGCCGGCGAGGTTGGCGGTGATGGTGTAGACGTCTTCCAGGTAGGCGGCGACCGGGTCGCTGTTCTTGGCGCCAAGCTTCCAGGCCGGGTTGGGCGTGGTCGGGCCGAGAATCACGTCGACCTCTTCGAAGGCGGCCATGAAGTCGTTCTTGATCAGGCGGCGGATCTTCTGCGCCTGCAGGTAGTAGGCATCGTAGTAGCCGGCCGACAGCGCGTAGGCGCCGACCATGATGCGCCGCTGCACCTCGGGGCCGAAGCCTTCACCGCGTGAACGCTTGTACAGGTCGGTGAGGTCCTTGGGGTCTTCGCAGCGGTAGCCGAAGCGCACGCCGTCGAAACGCGAGAGGTTGGACGAGGCTTCGGCCGGGGCGATGACGTAGTACGCAGGGATCGCGTGCTGCATGTTCGGCAGGCTGATCTGCTTGACCACCGCGCCGAGCTTTTCCAGCTCCTTGACGCTGGCCTGGATCAGGTCGGCGATGCGCGGGTCCAGGCCGGCACCGAAGTACTCCTTCGGCAGGCCGATGCGCAGGCCCTGCAGCGAGGCGTTGAGCGGGGCGCTGTAGTCGGGCACCGGTTCGTCGATGCTGGTGGAGTCCTTGGCGTCAAAACCGGCCATGGCCTGCAGCAGCAGCGCGCAGTCTTCGGCGGTACGCGCCAGCGGGCCACCCTGGTCGAGGCTGGAGGCGTAGGCAATCATGCCCCAGCGCGACACGCGACCGTAGGTCGGCTTGAGGCCGGTGAGGTTGGTCAGCGCCGCCGGCTGGCGGATCGAACCGCCGGTGTCGGTGCCGGTGGTGGCCGGCAGCAGGCGCGCGGCCACGGCGGCGGCCGAACCGCCGGACGAACCGCCCGGCACGTGTTCGAGGTTCCACGGGTTCTTCACCGCGCCGTAGTGGCTGGATTCGTTGGCCGAACCCATGGCGAACTCGTCCATGTTGGTCTTGCCCAGGGTGACCATGCCGGCCTCGGCCAGCTTGCTGACCACGGTGGCGTCATACGGCGAGACGAAGTTGTCGAGCATCTTCGAGCCGCAGCTGGTGCGCACGCCCTGGGTGCAGAACAGGTCCTTGTGGGCGATGGGGGCGCCCAGCAGGGCGCCGGTTTCACCGCCAGCGCGGCGGGCGTCGGCGGCACGCGCCTGGTCCAGGGCCAGGTCTTCGGTGACGCTGATGAAACTGTTGATTTGCGGGTCGAGCTGCTGGATGCGCGCCAGCAGCGTGCGGGTCAGCTCTTCGGCAGAAAAGGCTTTGTCGGCGAGTCCGCGGGCGATCTCGGCCAGGGTCAGTTGATGCATGGCAGGCTCTATTCCCTTACTCGATGACTTTAGGAACCAGGTACAGGCCGCTTTCGGTCGCCGGGGCGATGGCCTGGTAGCTGTCTCTCTGGTTACTTTCTGTTACCACGTCGGCACGCAGGCGCTGACGGGCTTCAAGGGGGTGGGCCAGTGGCTCGATGCCAGTGGTGTCGACCGCTTGCATCTGGTCGACCAAACCCAGAATACTGTTCAAGGCATCGGTAGTGCGCGGAAGATCGGCTTCATTGAGGCCCAGGCGGGCCAGGTGAGCGATCTTTTCCACGTCGCAGCGTTCAAGCGCCATGGGGATCTCCAGGGGAAAACAAAAAACGGAATTGGTCCGCGAATGAGGAACATGCTGGCAGATTTACGGTCATAAGGCCGCGATTGTGTGCTGGCTTGCTCGGAAAAACTGCCAATTTAACATATTGGCGCCTTGCCCAAAATCCCCGCCGTTGTTAGAGTTTGCCGCACTTTTTTACCCACGCGTTGCCTAGGGTCACTTTCCCATGTTCAAGAAACTGCGTGGCATGTTTTCCAGCGATCTTTCCATCGACCTGGGCACTGCCAACACCCTTATTTACGTGCGTGAGCGCGGTATCGTCCTGAATGAGCCTTCGGTTGTGGCCATTCGTACTCACGGCAACCAGAAAAGTGTCGTCGCTGTCGGCACCGAGGCCAAGCGCATGCTCGGCCGTACGCCCGGCAACATCGCTGCCATTCGTCCGATGAAGGACGGCGTGATCGCCGATTTCAGCGTCTGCGAAAAGATGCTGCAGTACTTCATCAACAAGGTTCACGAAAACAGTTTTCTGCAGCCCAGCCCTCGCGTGCTGATCTGCGTTCCGTGCAAGTCGACCCAGGTAGAGCGCCGCGCCATTCGCGAGTCGGCCCTCGGTGCCGGTGCCCGTGAAGTGTTCCTGATCGAAGAGCCAATGGCCGCCGCCATCGGTGCCGGCCTGCCGGTCGAGGAAGCCCGTGGTTCGATGGTCGTCGATATTGGTGGTGGTACCACCGAAATCGCACTGATCTCCCTCAATGGTGTGGTGTACGCCGAATCCGTGCGTGTGGGTGGCGACCGTTTCGACGAGGCCATCGTCACCTACGTGCGCCGCAACTACGGCAGCCTGATCGGCGAGTCCACCGCCGAGCGTATCAAGCAGGAAATCGGTACTGCCTACCCGGGCGGCGAAGTGCGTGAAGTCGACGTACGCGGCCGCAACCTGGCCGAAGGCGTGCCACGTGCCTTCACCCTGAACTCCAACGAAGTGCTCGAAGCCCTTCAGGAATCGCTGGCGACCATCGTGCAGGCGGTCAAGAGCGCCCTGGAGCAATCGCCACCGGAGCTGGCTTCGGACATCGCCGAGCGCGGCCTGGTGCTGACCGGTGGTGGTGCGCTGCTGCGCGACCTGGACAAGCTGCTGGCCCAGGAAACCGGCCTGCCGGTGATCGTCGCCGAAGACCCGCTGACCTGTGTCGCCCGTGGCGGCGGTCGCGCGCTGGAGATGATGGACAAACACACCATGGACCTGCTCTCCAGCGAGTGATTTGCTGACCGCCCACCCCGTCCCCCGGTTTACAGGTAGCGCCCACAGTGCTACCTGTATGTGCTGGTGGCGCGTGTGGGCGTCGTTTCCATCCATCCTGCAAGCAGGCCGGTGCGTTGCCGTATGAATGACCCCCTGAATCTTCGAGGAGCGGCCTATTAAACCGCTTTTCGCCAAAGGCCCTTCGCTGGGCGTGCACCTGCTTGTGCTGGTTGTGCTGTCTATCGCCCTGATGGTGGTGGACGCCCGCTTTACCTTGCTCAAGCCGCTGCGCAGCCAGATGGCGCTGGTGCTGATGCCTTCCTATACCATCAGCGACTTCCCGCAACGCATGTGGCAGGGCGTGGCCAGCCAGTTCGGCAGCCGCACCGAGCTGATCGCCGAGAACGAGAAACTCAAGACCGAAGCCTTGCTGCTGCAAGGTCGCCTGCAGAAGCTGGCGGCCCTGACCGAGCAGAACGTGCGCCTGCGCGAGTTGCTCAACTCCTCGGCACTGGTCAACGAGAAGGTCGAGGTGGCCGAGCTGATCGGCGTCGACCCCAACCCCTTTACCCACCGCATCCTGATCAACAAGGGCGAACGCGACGGCGTGGTGCTGGGCCAGCCGGTGCTCGACGCCCGTGGCCTGATGGGCCAGGTGGTCGAGCTGATGCCGTACACCTCGCGGGTGCTGCTGCTCACCGACACCACTCACAGCATTCCGGTGCAGGTCAACCGCAACGGCCTGCGCGCGATTGCCAGTGGCACCGGCAATCCCGAACGCCTGGAACTGCGCCACGTGGCCGACACCGCCGACATCAAGGAAGGCGACCTGCTGGTCAGTTCCGGCCTGGGCCAGCGCTTCCCGGCCGGCTACCCGGTGGCCACGGTGCGCGAGGTGATCCACGACTCCGGGCAGCCGTTCGCCATCGTGCGGGCGGTGCCTACCGCGGCGCTCAACCGCAGCCGCTACATGCTGCTGGTGTTTTCCGACAGCCGTACCCCCGAACAGCGCGCCGCCGATGCCGCGCAGGCTCAGGAAGCGGCTGATCGCCAGGCGCAGAGCCCGATCGATGGCAGCATGCCGGCTGCCGCGCCGGGCGCACCTGCCGCACCCGCTGCGCCGGGCACGCCTGCGCCAACCCCTGCACCTGCTCCTGCCGCCGCGCCCGCTGCCCCTGCAGCCGCCCCGGCCACTTCTCGGGAGAGACACTGATGAGCAGTACCCGTAGCCGCAACGGTTGGGTGGTCTGGTTGACCTTCCTGATCGGCCTGCTGCTGAGCGTGTGGCCCACGCTGCCGTTCATGGAGATTTTCCGTCCGCTGTGGCTGGCCCTGCTGCTGGCCTTCTGGACGCTGCACCTGCCGCACAAGGTCGGCATGACCACCGCATTCGTGCTGGGGCTTGCCGAGGACGTGCTGTACGGCACGCTGCTGGGGCAGAACGCCCTGGTGCTGGTGCTTATCACCTTCCTGGTGCTGTCGCTGCAGCAGCGCCTGCGCATGTTCCCCATGTGGCAGCAGAGCCTGGTGATTCTGGTGATCTTCGGCCTGGCCCAGCTGGTTCAGCTGTGGCTCAGCGCCCTGACCGGCAACCGCCAGCCGACCCTGGCGCTGGTGTGGCCGGCGGTGATCAGTGCGCTGCTGTGGCCCTGGATCAGCTTCGCCTTGCGCGGCCTGCGCCGACGCCTGAGTATCAACTGATTCGCGTTGCCCACCGACGCTGACACGGAGACGTCACATGACCCCGCTGTACCTGGCCTCTGGTTCGCCACGCCGACGTGAGCTGCTCTCCCAGATCGGCGTGCCGTTCACCCCGGTGGCCGCCAGCATCGATGAAACCCCTCTGGATGCCGAACCGGCTGACGCCTATGTCGAGCGCCTGGCGCGCGAGAAGGCGGCTGCCGGCCTGGCGGTGTTGCGCGCCAGCGGCGTGGAAGGGCACCTGGCGGTACTGGGCGCCGACACTGCGGTGGTGCTCGACGGGCAGATCCTCGGCAAGCCGCAGGGGCAGGCCGACGCCCTGGCCATGCTGGCCGCATTGTCCGGACGCGAGCACGACGTGCTGACGGCAGTGGCGGTGACCGATGGCGAGCGCTGCCTGAGCGTGAACGTTGCCAGCCGCGTCAGCCTGCGCCCCATCAGCCCCGAACAGGCCCTGGCCTACTGGGCCAGCGGCGAGCCGCAGGACAAGGCCGGCAGCTATGCGATCCAGGGCCTGGCGGCAATTTTCGTCAAGGCGCTGCAGGGCAGCTACTCGGCGGTGGTCGGCTTGCCGTTGAGCGAAACCGCCGAGCTGCTGGAGCAATTTTCCATTCCCTGCTGGCAAGGCCTGCCGCCCCGTTGAGCGAGGAACTGCCCGTACCCCTTTAATTGCTCGCCAGCGACCGCCGGGCAATCCATCATTAGCTGAAGACCTTTGACGAGAGCCTGCCATGAGTGAAGAGATTCTGATCAATATCACGCCGATGGAATCACGCGTGGCGGTGGTGGAGAACGGTGTTCTTCAGGAGGTGCACGTCGAGCGCACCCAGCGGCGGGGCATCGTCGGCAACATCTACAAGGGCAAGGTGGTGCGGGTGCTGCCCGGCATGCAGGCGGCGTTCGTCGACATCGGCCTGGAGCGCGCGGCGTTCATCCACGCCTCGGAAATCTCCCAGCGCGAAGGCGCCAGTGTCGAGACCATCAGTGCCCTGGTGCACGAAGGCCAGAGCCTGGTGGTGCAGGTGACCAAGGACCCGATCGGCTCCAAGGGCGCACGCCTGACTACCCAGCTGTCGATCCCGTCGCGCTATCTGGTGTACATGCCGCGTACCAGCCATGTGGGCATCTCGCTCAAGATCGAGGACGAAGGCGAGCGCGAGCGGCTCAAGCAGGTGGTCACCGACTGCATCGCCCAGGAAAACATCCAGGACGCCGGCGGGTTCATCCTGCGCACCGCGGCCGAGGGCGCCGGCGCCGACGAGATCGTCATGGACATCCGCTACCTGCGTCGCTTGTGGGACCAGATCGGCGCCCAGATCAAGACCGTTGGCGCACCCACCGAAATCTACGAAGACCTGGGCCTGGCCCTGCGTACCCTGCGCGACCTGGTCAACCCCAAGATCGAGAAGATCCGCATCGATTCACGGGAAACCTTCCAGAAGACCACGCAGTTCGTCGCCGAGCTGATGCCGGAAATCGCCGACCGCCTGGAGCACTACCCGGGGGAGCGGCCGATCTTCGACCTGTATGGCGTCGAGGACGAGATCCAGCGTGCGCTGGAGCGCAAGGTGCCGCTCAAGTCCGGTGGCTACCTGGTGGTCGACCCGGCCGAGGCGATGACCACCATCGACGTCAACACCGGGGCCTTCGTCGGCCACCGCAACCTCGAAGAGACCATCTTCAAGACCAACCTGGAGGCTGCCACGGCGATTGCCCGCCAGCTGCGCCTGCGCAACATCGGCGGCATCATCATCATCGACTTCATCGACATGGAAGACGAAGAGCACCAGCGCCAGGTACTGCGTACCCTGGAAAAACAGCTGGAACGTGATCACGCCAAGACCAACATCATCGGCATCACCGAGCTGGGGCTGGTGCAGATGACCCGCAAGCGCACCCGCGAAAGCCTTGAACAGGTGCTGTGCGAACCATGCGCCAGTTGCCAGGGCCGCGGCAAGCTGAAGACTCCTGAGACCATCTGTTACGAAATTTTCCGCGAGATCCTGCGCGAGGCCCGCGCCTACCAGGCCGAAGGCTACCGGGTGCTGGCCAACCAGAAGGTGGTGGACCGCCTGCTCGACGAGGAATCGGGCAACGTAGCGGAGCTGGAGGCATTCATCGGGCGAACCATCCGCTTCCAGGTGGAGTCCATGTATTCCCAGGAACAATACGATGTGGTGCTGCTCTGACTCGCGTTGAAACCTACCCTGCGCTGGAAAACTGCGCGTACCGGGCCATAGTTAACGGACCACACGGGGAGCCCTTGCCATGGAGCGTCTGATCCGCGTTCTGGGCATCTTGACCCGTTGGGGGCTTGGCCTGTGCGCCTTGCTTGCCGTGCTGGTGGCGTTGTACGTCAGCCTTGGCCGCGAGCTGGTGCCACTGGTTGCCGAGTACCGCGCCGAGGTGGAGCAGAAGGCCGAGGCCGCACTGGGCATGCCGGTGCATATCGGTGCCCTGGAAGGCCGCTGGAGCGGCCTTGCGCCGGTGTTGCGCGTGCGCGACGTGCAGCTGGGCGAAGGCGCCGGCGCCTTGCGCCTGGACGAGGTCAAGGTGGTGCCTGACCTGTGGGCCAGCCTGATGCAGCGTCAGGTCCGCCTGGCCCAGGTCGAACTGGGCGGCCTGCAACTGAACCTGCACGAAGATGAAAACGGTCACTGGAGCCTCAAGGGGCTGCCGGTGCAGGACGATCAGCCACTGGATGTACAGCAGTTGCTCGAACGCAGCCAGGTGGTGGCGAAGGTGTCGGTGCTCGACAGCCAGGTGACCCTGGAGCCGTTCGCGCATGAGCCGATGACCCTGACCTATGTGAGCCTCGGGCTGCAGACCGGCAGCGTGCGCCAGCGCCTGGATGCGCGCCTGACCCTGCCCGACGGCCAGCCGATGAGCCTGAGCCTGCGCAGCCGCGTGCGCGCCGACCAGTGGCGCGACGGTGCGGTGGATGCCTACCTCAGCCTGCCACAGAGCGACTGGGCCAAATGGGTGCCGGCGCGGCTGCTGGGCCCGTACACGGCCAGCGAACTGCGTGCCGGTGGCGAGGCCTGGGTAGGGTGGGGCAAAGGCCAGTTGCAGACCGCGACGCTGCGCCTCAACGCGCCCCAGCTCAAGGGTGCGCATGCCGGTCGCAAGGCGGTAAAGGTCGAGAACCTGGCGCTCAATGCCTGGTTCAGGCGTAGCGACAAGGGCTTTGACGTGGTGCTCGATTCCCTGGCCATGAGCCTGGGCGACACCCGCTGGGAATCCCACGTTCAACTCAGGCAGAGCGCCGCCACCGAGCCGGCCGATGAAGTGTGGGCAATCCAGGCCGACCGCCTCGATTTGACCCCGCTGACCCCGCTGATTCAGGCGCTCGCGCCGCTGCCGGAGGCGGGCATGGCCGTGGTCGAGGGCCTCAAGGTCACCGGCGGCCTGCGCAATGTGCGCCTGGACGTGCGGCCCAGGGCCGAAGGCGATCAGCGCCTGAGCTTTGCAGCCAACCTGGACCGCGTCGGCTTCAATGCCTACCACGGCGCCCCCGCTGCCGGAAATGTCAGCGGCAGCATCAGCGGCGACCTGGGCCAGGGCGAGCTGCGCCTGGACACCGACAAGTTCATGCTGCACCTGACGCCGATCTTCGCCGACCCCTGGCATTACCTGAAGGCCAATGCACGCCTGACCTGGCGACTGGACTCCGAGGGTTTCACCCTGGTTGCGCCGTACCTTAAGGTGCTGGGTGACGAGGGCAGGATTGCCGGCGACTTCCTGATCCGGCTGCTGTTCGACGATGCACGCGAAGACTACATGGACCTGCGTGTGGGCCTGGTCGACGGCGATGGCCGCTACACCGCCAAGTACCTGCCCGAAGTGCTCAGCCCTGCGCTGGACCACTGGTTGCGCACCGCAATCCTCAAGGGCGCGGTGGATGAAGGCTACTTCCAGTATCAGGGTTCGCTGCACCACGGCGCGACCCCCGAGTCGCGCAGCATCAGCCTGTTCTTCAAGGTGCATGACGCCGAGCTGGACTTCCAGCCCGGCTGGCCCCACGTGAGCAAGGTCGATGGCGACGTGTTCATCGAGGACACCGGTGTGCGGGTCAAGGCGCGCAGCGGGCAGTTGCTCGGCACCCGGGTGCGCAATGTTGACGTGAACATTCCCCATGTGAACGAAGGCGAGCATACCCACCTGTACCTGGACGGAGAGTTCGACGGGCGCCTGGCCGACGGGGTGAAGATCCTGCAGGACGCGCCGATCGGTACCGGCCCGACCTTCGCCGGCTGGGAAGGCGAGGGCCCGCTGCAGGGCAAGCTCAAGCTCGATATCCCCCTGGAGCACGGCCAGCAGCCCAAGGTGCTGGTGGACTTCAGCACCGAACAGGCGCGCCTGAAGCTGAGTGAACCGCCGCTGGAGCTGAGCCAGTTGAACGGCACTTTCCGCTTCGACTTCGACAAGGGGCTCAGCGGCCAGAACATCACCGCGCGCGCCTTCGACAAGCCCATCAGCGCACAGATCTTTGCCGAGGGGCAGCCTGGGCAATTGCAGACCCGTATCGCCGCCAAGGGCCAGATCGCCTTGAAGGCGCTGACCGACTGGCTGAAATTCACCCAGCCCTTGCCAGCCTCCGGAGAAATTCCCTACCAGTTGCAGGTCAGTGTCGGCAGCCGCGAAAACCAGCTGAGCATCGACTCTACCCTCAAGGGCCTGAAAGTGGACCTGCCGGCGCCATTCGGCAAGGCGGTCAGCGAAACCCGGGCCACGCAGTTCAAGATGAACCTGCAAGGGCCGCAACAGCGCTTCGATGTGGCCTACGCCGACGTCGCCAGGCTGGCCTATGCCGCGCCTGCCGGCAAGCTCGGCCAGGGGCGCGGTGAGCTGCTGCTGGGCAACGGCACGGCGCAACTGCCGGCCGGTCAGGGCCTGCGGGTGCGTGGCCGGCTCGCGCAGCTGGACATTGAGCCCTGGCAGAAGCAGTTCGAGCAGATGGCCGGTGACGATCCGGGCGGCAATGCCCGGCAGGTGCTCAACAGCGTGGACGTGAGCATCGGCCAGCTCAAGGGCTTTGGCCAGACCCTCAACCAGGCAGTGGTACGCCTGGACCGCGGGAGCAACTTCTGGAACCTGCGCCTGGACAGCAAGCAGGTCATCGGCACGGCTCGCCTGCCCGATGCCAAGGGCGCCCCGATCGTGATCAACCTGCCGACCCTCCACCTGCCGCCGTCCGACCCGGCCGACGCCAGCGCAGTGGACGGACCGGACCCGCTGGCCGATGTCGACCCGCGCAAGATCCCGGCGATCGACCTGAGCATCGGCAGGCTGTTCCTTGGCGATGATCTGCTCGGCAGCGTCGCGCTGAAAACCCGTCCCACCTCCAAGGGCGTGGCCCTGAACGACCTGGACCTGAACCTCAAGGGCCTGGCGATCGATGGCACCGCCACCTGGGAAGGCACGCCGGGGCGCAGCGACAGCTGGTACAAGGGGCGCCTGGAAGGCAAGAACCTGGCCGATGTGCTGACCGCCTGGGGCTTCGCGCCGACGGTGACCAGCCGCGACTTCCGCCTGGACGTGGACGGACGCTGGCAGGGGTCGCCGGCCTGGGTCAGCCTCAAGCACTTCTCCGGCAACCTCGATGCCTTGCTGCGCAAGGGGCAGTTCGTCGAAGTGGAAGGCGGGGCGCAGGCCTTGCGCGTGTTCGGCCTGCTCAATTTCAACTCGATCGGCCGGCGCCTGCGCCTGGACTTCTCCGACCTGCTCGACAAGGGCCTGAGCTACGACCGGGTCAAGGGCCTGCTGGTGGCAAGCGAGGGGGTGTATGTGACGCGCGAGCCGATCACCCTGACCGGCCCGTCCAGCAACCTCGAGCTCGATGGCACCCTGGACATGGTTCGGGACCGGGTCGATGCGACCTTGCAGGTGACCTTGCCGGTGACCAACAACCTGCCCCTGGCGGCGCTGATCGTGGGCGCGCCAGCGGTGGGCGGGGCGCTGTTCCTGGTGGACCGGCTGCTGGGGGATCGGGTGGCGCGCTATGCCAGTGTGCATTACCGCGTCGAGGGCCCGTGGAAAGAGCCTAAGATTAGCTTTATCAAACCTTTCGAGAAGTCGCGCTAGAACATGGACATGACGTCAGCGGTTATTCAGATGGTCAGCCAGGACGATGTGCCGGGCAACCTGGCGCGGGCCCGTGCCCTGCTGGAGCGGGCTGCCGAAGGGGGCGCGCGGCTGGCGGTACTGCCGGAAAACTTCGCTGCCATGGGCCGGCGCGACAGCGCCGCCATCGGCCGGGCCGAGGCGCTGGGGGAGGGGCCGATCCTGCCATGGTTGAAACAGGCCGCCCGCGACCTCAGGTTATGGATTGTAGCGGGCACCTTGCCGCTGCCGCCGCTCGACCGGCCCGAGGCCAAAGCCCATGCCTGCTCCCTGCTGGTCGACGAGCACGGCGAGCAGGTGGCCCGCTACGACAAGTTGCATCTGTTCGATGTGGATGTGGCCGACAACCGTGGCCGCTACCGCGAGTCGGACGATTATGCCCACGGCGCGCGGGTGGTGGTGGCCGATACCCCGGTGGGGCGCCTTGGCCTGAGCGTGTGCTATGACCTGCGCTTTCCCGAGCTGTACAGCGCGCTGCGTGCGGCCGGAGCCGAACTGATCAGTGCACCGGCAGCCTTTACTGCAGTAACCGGTGCGGCCCATTGGGACGTGCTGATTCGCGCCAGGGCCATAGAGACACAGTGTTACGTATTGGCGGCCGCCCAGGGCGGCACGCACCCGGGGCCACGGGAAACCCATGGCCATGCCGCCATCGTCGACCCCTGGGGGCGTATCGTTGCCCAGCAGGCCAGCGGTGAAGCGGTGCTGCTGGCGCCCCGCGACAGCAGCGAACAGGCGTCCATTCGGGCGCGGATGCCGGTGGCCTCGCACCGGCGCTTTTTTTCGCAGGACGCATTGCGGCCTGCGCACACCTCGGAGTGACTATGAGCGAGTTGTTATCCACTGTCAGCGATCACCTGCTGGCGCCGGGCGGCCTGACCCTCGACAGCCTGCAATCGGTGCTGGGCGAGTTGGCCGGGCCGGGAATCGACGCCGCCGACCTGTACTTCCAGGGCCAGATTTCAGAGTCCTGGGCGCTTGAAGACGGCATCGTCAAGGAAGGCAGCTTCAACCTCGACCAGGGGGTCGGGGTACGCGCCCAGTCTGGTGAAAAGACCGGCTTTGCCTACAGCAACGCGATCAACCTCGAAGCCCTGACTTCCGCTGCACGCGCCGCGCGCTCCATTTCCCGCGCCGGCCAGAATGGCAGCGTGCAAGCCTTCAAGAGCCAGGACGTGACCGCGCTGTATGCGCCGGGCAACCCGCTGGATGTGCTCAGCCGCGCCGAGAAGGTCGAGCTGCTCAAGCGTGTCGACGTGGCCACGCGTGCCCTGGACCCGCGTATCCAGCAGGTCAGCGTTAGCATGGCCGGGGTGTGGGAGCGCATTCTGGTGGCCGCTGCCGATGGCAGCCTGGCGGCCGACGTGCGGCCGCTGGTGCGCTTCAACGTCAGTGTGATCGTCGAGCAGAATGGCCGTCGCGAACGTGGCGGGCATGGCGGCGGCGGGCGCACCGACTACCGCTACTTCACCGACGAGCGGGTGATGGGTTTTGCCCGTGAGGCGCTGCGCCAGGCACTGGTCAACCTCGAGGCCATTCCGGCACCGGCCGGCACCTTGCCGGTGGTGATGGGCGCCGGGTGGTCCGGTGTGCTGCTGCACGAGGCGGTCGGGCATGGCCTGGAGGGCGATTTCAACCGCAAGGGCAGCTCGGCCTACAGTGGCCACCTGGGCGAGAAGGTCGCGTCCAGCCTGTGCACCATCGTCGACGACGGCACCCTCGAAGGGCGCCGCGGTTCGTTGAGCGTGGATGACGAAGGCACCCCGACCGAATGCACCACACTGATCGAGAACGGCATTCTCAAGGGCTACATGCAGGACAAGCTCAATGCCCGCCTGATGGGCATGGCAGTCACCGGCAACGGGCGGCGCGAGTCGTATGCGCACCTGCCGATGCCACGCATGACCAACACCTACATGCGCGCCGGCGAAAGCGACCCGGCGGAGATCATCGCCTCGGTCAAGCGTGGCATCTACTGCGCCAACCTCGGCGGTGGCCAGGTGGACATCACCAGCGGCAAGTTCGTGTTCTCCACCAGCGAGGCTTACCTGATCGAAGACGGCAAGATCACCGCGCCGGTCAAGGGTGCGACGCTGATCGGCAACGGCCCCGAGGCCATGAGCCGGGTGTCGATGGTCGGCAACGACCTGTCGCTGGACAGTGGTGTGGGTACCTGTGGCAAGGATGGGCAGTCGGTGCCGGTGGGCGTTGGCCAGCCGACCCTGAAGATCGATGCGATCACCGTGGGTGGCACGGGCGCATGAGCATGAAACCGGGCGGACAGGGTGCCTGCCCGGTGGCGAGAATCAGCGCAGGCCGCGCTGGATTTCGTCGAGGTCGCGGATGTACTTGAAGATCTTGCGGCTGGCGGTGGGCGCCTTGTTGCGCGCCAGCTCGTGCTGGGCCTGGCGGATCAGCGAGCGCAGCTGCTGGCGATCGGCGTCCGGGTATTCCTGGACGAACTTCTCCAGTACGTCGTCGGTGCCGCCGATCAGCCGGTCGCGCCAGCGTTCGAGGTTGTGGAAGCGTTCGTTGTACTGGCGCGAAGAGGCGTCGAGCTGGTCGAGCAGCGCGAGGATCGCGTCGATGTCCTGGTCGCGCATCAGCTTGCCGATGAACGACTTGTGACGGCGCTTGGCTTCGTTCGCGGTGTGCCGCTTGTGCTCTTCCAGGGCCGCGCGCAGTTCGTCGGTCAAGGGCAGTTTGGCCAGGATATCGGGCTTGAGCGTGGTAAGGCGCTCGCCCATATCAACCAGCGCCTGCATCTCGCGCTTGATTTGGGTTTTGCTTTTTTCGCCGTCGAAGGCGGTGTCGTAAGAATCAACCATGGGGGCAGTCCGCTGAGAATCGCCGCCATGATAACCAGTCGGGGGCCGCTTGTCCGGTCCGGTCGTAGATTGACCCGAGCCGAACGCAGAATTTGAGTGGAGAAAACCATGAGTGCAGTCCAGAGCGTAGGTCCGCAGGCCCTGCCGGCGTTGCAGGAACAGGTCGAACAGATCATCGCCGAAGCCCGGCGCCAGGGCGCCAGCGCCTGCGAAGTGGCCGTATCGCTGGAGCAGGGGTTGTCGACCTCGGTACGCCAGCGCGAGGTGGAGACGGTGGAGTTCAACCGCGACCAGGGCTTCGGCATCACCCTGTATGTGGGCCAGCGCAAGGGTTCGGCAAGCACCTCGGCCAGTGGCAGCGATGCCATCCGCGAGACCGTGGCGGCGGCCCTGGCCATTGCCAAGCACACCTCCGAGGACGAATGCTCGGGCCTGGCCGACCCGGCCCTGATGGCCCGTGACCTGCAGGATTTCGACCTCTATCACGCCTGGGACATCACCCCCGAGCAGGCCATCGAAAAGGCCCTGGCCTGCGAAGCCGCGGCGTTCGACACCGATGCCCGCATCAAGAACGCCGATGGCACCACACTCAGCACCCACCAGGGATGCCGGGTGTACGGCAACAGCCACGGCTTCATCGGTGGCTACGCCTCCACCCGCCACAGCCTGAGCTGCGTGATGATCGCCGAAGGTGACGGGCAGATGCAGCGTGACTACTGGTATGACGTGAACCGCCAGGGCGAGCTGCTGGCCGATCCGCAGAGCATCGGGCGTCGCGCGGCGCAGCGTGCGGCGGCGCGCCTGGGCGCACGTCCGGTGCCGACCTGCGAGGTACCGGTGCTGTTCTCGGCGGAGCTGGCCGGCGGGTTGTTCGGCAGTTTCCTGTCGGCGATTTCCGGCGGCAACCTGTACCGCAAGTCGTCGTTTCTGGAAGGTTGCATGGGCCAGCGCCTGTTCCCCAGCTGGCTGACTCTGGACGAGCGGCCGCACCTGCAGCGTGCCCTGGGCAGTGCCTCGTTCGATGGGGACGGCCTGGCGACCTATGCCAAGCCGTTCGTCGAAAATGGCGAGCTGGTGTCGTATGTGCTGAGCACCTATTCCGGACGCAAGCTGGGGCTGCCAAGCACCGCCAACGCCGGTGGCGTGCACAACCTGTTCGTCACGCATGGGGTCGAAGATCAGGCTGCATTGCTGCGCCGCATGGGGCGCGGGTTGCTGGTGACCGAGCTGATGGGGCATGGCTTGAACATGGTGACCGGTGACTATTCGCGCGGCGCAGCGGGGTACTGGGTGGAGAACGGCGAGATCCAGTTTGCGGTTCAGGAAGTCACGATTGCCGGCAACATGAAGGACATGTTCCAGCAGATTGTCGCTATCGGCAACGATCTTGAAACCCGTAGCAATATTCACACAGGCTCGGTGCTGATCGAGCGCATGACGGTCGCCGGCAGCTGACACCGCCGGCCTGTGCGCGGTCCCCGTAGGCGCCGGCGTTGCCGGCGAAGGGGCCACCTCAGGTTACACATCGAAGCCCGGCCCCGTGCCGGGCTTTTTGCTTTTCGCCTTTGGTCGCACTTGAACTGATTCTGATTATCACTTAATAATGACTATCATTATCTAGGCGATGATGTTCATGAGACCTGTCCTTCACGAATTGCCCTACCTCGAAAACTGGCGCTGGCTGAGCCGGCGAATTCGCTGTGCCCTCGAGCCCGACGAGCCGCGCCTGATCGAACACTACCTGGCCGAAGGTCGCTACCTGGTCTGCTGCACCGAGACCTCGGCCTGGACCGTCGCCTTGACTTCCTTCCGCCTGCTGCTCGACACCGCGTGCGACCGCATGCTGCCGTGGCATTGGCGCTGCTTGTGCCTGGACCAGGCCTGGAAGCCGCTGCTGCAGCTGCGCAAGCTCGACGGCGGCGAGCACGGCCAGCGCTGGCAGCCCTTCGCCCTGCAACTGGCGAACTGCACGCTGCTGCCTTCGATTTCTTTCGCTGAACTGATGCAAGGACTTGATGATGAGTAATACCCGTATCGAGCGTGACAGCATGGGTGAGCTGCAGGTGCCGGCCGAGGCCCTGTTTGGCGCCCAGACCCAGCGCGCGGTGAACAACTTCCCGATCAGCCAGCAGCGCATGCCGACCCAGTTCATCCGGGCCCTGCTGCTGGCCAAGGCCGCCGCCGCCAAGGCCAACGTCGAGCTGGAGCAGATCAGCCAGGCACAGGGCGCTGCCATCGTCACCGCCGTGGAACAGTTGCTGGCTGGCGATTTCATGCAGCACTTCCCGGTCGACGTGTACCAGACCGGCTCCGGCACCAGCTCCAACATGAATGCCAACGAGGTGATCGCGACCCTGGCCAGCCGTGTGCTGGGCGACACGGTAAACCCCAATGACCATGTCAACTGCGGCCAGAGCAGCAACGACATCATCCCCACCACCATCCACGTGAGCGCCGCGCTGGCCCTGCACGAACAACTGCTGCCGGCGCTCAAGCACCTGGTGCAGGTGATCGAGCACAAGGCCGAGCAAGTGCACCCGTTCATCAAGACCGGTCGCACCCACCTGATGGACGCCATGCCCGTGCGCATGAGCCAGGTGCTGGGCGGCTGGGCGGCACAGGTCAAGGCGGGCATCGGTCACTTGAACGACACCCTGCCAAGCCTGCAGGCCCTGGCCCAGGGCGGCACTGCGGTGGGCACCGGGATCAACGCCCACCCCGCGTTCGCCGCGCGCTTCAGCCAGCAACTGAGCGGCCTGACCGGGGTGCAGTTCGTGCCGGGGGAAAACCTGTTTGCCCTGATCGGCTCGCAGGACACCGCCGTGGCTGTTTCCGGTCAGCTCAAGGCCACCGCCGTGGCCCTGATGAAGATCGCCAACGACCTGCGCTGGATGAACTCCGGCCCGCTTGCCGGGCTGGGCGAGATCGAGCTTGAAGGGCTGCAGCCCGGCTCCTCGATCATGCCGGGCAAGGTCAACCCGGTGATTCCGGAAGCCACCGCCATGGTGGCCGCGCAGGTCATCGGCAACGATGCGGCCATCGCCGTGGCGGGCCAGTCGGGCAACTTCGAACTGAACGTGATGCTGCCGATCATTGCGCAGAACCTGCTGGGCAGCATCGAGCTGATGGCCAATGTGAGCCGTCTGCTGGCCGACAAGGCTATCGCCACCTTCAAGGTCAACGAACCCAAGCTCAAGGAAGCCCTGGCGCGCAACCCGATCCTGGTGACCGCGCTGAACCCGATCATCGGCTACCAGAAGGCTGCCGAAATCGCCAAGACCGCCTACAAGCAGGGGCGCCCGATCATCGAGGTTGCGCTGGAACACACCGACCTGCCGCGCAGCCAGCTGGAAGTCCTGCTCGACCCTGAAAAACTCACGGCCGGCGGTATCTGACACCGCCCACCGCTTCGGAGGTTTCTGTCATGCAGCATTGGAAACGCACCACTGAAATAGCCAACCGCCTGTTCCAACAGGGCGATCTGGTGGATGCCCGCGAGTTGTACTTGCAGGCCCTGGCCTTGGCCCAGGTGTTGTTCGAGCGCTGGCAGGACGCCGACGAGGCGGTGGCCGCCTGTGTGATTTCGCACCACAACCTGGCCGACCTGCATTTGCGCCTCAAGCAGCCGCAGGAGAGCGCCGAGTACCTGTGCGCCATCCACCAGCGCCTGTTGCAGGCCAGCCAGGATCAGCGCCTTTCGCCGTTGCTGCGCGATGCGGCGCTGCGCCAGAGCAGCAAGACCTACACCGAACTGCTCAATTTCATCAGCGAGTATGGCCAGTACCCCCGTACCGAACGCCTGCTCTACCGCCAGGGGGCGCAGCCGGCGCTGTTTGCCGGCCAGGAACAACTACAGCCCCCAGCCCTTCATTATGGAACCCACTGATATGCCGCATACCTTGCCTGCATTGCCGTACGCCTACGATGCGCTGGAACCGCACATCGACACCCAGACCATGCAGATTCACCACAGCAAGCACCACCAGACCTACATCAACAACCTCAATGCCGCCATCGAGGGCACCGAATACGCCGAGTGGCCGATCGAGCAGCTGGTCGCCAGCGTCAAGAGCCTGCCGCAGAATCTGCAGGCCGCAGTGATCAACCAGGGCGGCGGGCACGCCAACCACAGTCTGTTCTGGACGGTGATGGCGCCCGGCGGCGGTCAACCCCACGGCGCGGTGGGCGAGGCGATCGATGACCAGCTGGGCGGTTTCGAGGCATTCAAGGATGCGTTCACCAAGGCTGCGCTGACCCGCTTCGGCAGTGGCTGGGCGTGGCTGAGCGTAACGCCGCAGAAAACCCTGGTGGTAGAGAGCAGCGGCAACCAGGACAGCCCGCTGATGAATGGCAATACGCCCATTCTTGGCCTGGACGTGTGGGAGCATGCCTACTACCTGCTGTACCAGAACCGTCGCCCCGAATACATCGGCGCCTTCTACAACGTGATCAACTGGTCCGAAGTAGAGCGTCGCTACGTTGCTGCCCTGGTGTGAGTCCTAGCGGCATGCGCTCGGAGGTGATGGCCATTGGCGGTGTGCGCCTGTTCAGGTTGGCGCTGGGCACACTGCTGCTGTTGGTGGGGACGGCGTTGCTGCTGGTACAGGGCTTCGCCTGGCTGGACCTGGAACCGCGGATGTTGCGTGCGCTTGAGGGTGGGGCCATGTGTGCGCTGGGCACTGCCCTGGGCGCAGTGCCGGTGTTGGTGATTCGCAGCATGCCGGTGGCCGTGGCCGATACCCTGATGGGGTTCGGTGCAGGCGTGATGCTGGCCGCCACGGCGTTCTCGTTGATCATCCCGGGGCTGGACGCCGCACAGGCGGTCGGCTTCGGCAAATGGGGGGCAGGTGGCCTGATCAGCTTCGGCCTGCTGTTCGGTGCGTTCTGCATCTACCTGGTGGACCGCAGGGTCTCGGGCGCAACACCGGACGACCTGGTCGCCGTGCCCGGCAGGCCGGTGATTCCGGCGCGCATCTGGGTGTTCGTGATTGCCATCATTGCCCACAACATCCCCGAAGGCATGGCCATCGGGGTGTCGGCCGGTGGCGGCATGCCGGATGCCGACAGCCTGGCCATGGGTATCGCCCTGCAGGATGTGCCAGAGGGGTTGGTGATCGCGCTGGTGCTGGCTGGAGCGGGGATGGGCCGTTTCAAGGCGTTTCTGATCGGCGCGGCATCCGGGCTGGTGGAGCCACTGGCGGCGGTGTTGTGCGCGTGGGTGGTGAGCGTCGCCGAACTGATGCTGCCGCTGGGCCTGGCTTTCGCTGCCGGGGCCATGTTGCTGGTGGTGACCCAGGAGATCATTCCCGAGTCACGCAGCAACGGCAATCATCGCCTGGCCAGCCTGGGGCTGTGCATCGGCTTCTGCCTGATGATGGTGATGGATACCGCGTTGTCCTGAAGCGAGAAGGCGAGGTTACTCGCCTTCGTCGAAATAGTTGTTGATCAGTTCGACCAGGCCTTGCAGCGCTTCGGCTTCCTGTTCGCCTTCGGTCTTGAGGTGGATGCTCGTGCCCTTGCCGGCGGCGAGCATCATCACGGCCATGATGCTCTTGCCATCGACCATCGACTCCGGGGTACGGCCTACACGCACCGAACACGGGTACTTGCCCGCCACGCCAACGAACTTGGCCGCTGCCCGGGCGTGCAGCCCCAGCTTGTTGATAATCTCGATTTCAATTGCGGGCATCGCGGGCGGGATCCTGAGGGCTAGAGGTCGCGGTGGCGAACCTGGACGTTCTTCAATGTTTGTTGCAGCACCTGGCCCAGGCGTTCGGTGATGTACACCGAGCGATGATGACCGCCGGTGCAGCCGATGGCGATGGTGACATAGGCCCGGTTGCTGGCGGCGAACCGTGGCAGCCACTTGAGCAGGTACGACGAAATGTCCTGGAACATCTCCTCGACGTCCGGTTGCGCGGCCAGGTAGTCGATGACCGGTTGCTCCAACCCCGAATGATCCCGCAGCTCGGGCTTCCAATAGGGGTTGGGCAGGCAGCGCACATCGAACACCAGGTCGGCGTCGACCGGCATGCCACGCTTGAAGCCGAACGACTCCACCAGAAACGCCGTGCCCGGCTCGGGCTGGTTGAGCAGGCGCAGCTTGATCGAGTCGCGCAGCTGGTACAGGTTGAGGTTGGTGGTGTCGATCTTGAGGTCGGCCAGGTCGGCGATCGGCCCCAGCAGGTCGCTCTCTACCCGGATGGCTTCGGCCAGGGAGCGTTGCGTATTGGTCAGCGGGTGGCGTCGGCGCGTCTCCGAGAAGCGCTTGAGCAGGGTTTCTTCGTCGGCGTCCAGGTACACCACATCGCAATGGATGTGCTTGCTGCGGGCATCCTCCAGCAGCTCGGGGAAGCGGCTCAGGTGGCTGGGCAGGTTGCGCGCGTCGATGGAAACGGCCACCAGCGGCTGCAGCAGCTCGGTATTGATCAGTGCGTTTTCGGCCAGTTGCGGCAACAGCCCGGCAGGCAGGTTGTCGATGCAGTAGTAGCCGTTGTCCTCAAGTACCGCGAGCGCGGTGCTCTTGCCGGAGCCGGAGCGACCGCTGACGATGATCAAGCGCATGTTCAGTGCCCGTTTTGCACGTCCAGTACGACCTGGTACAGGGATTGGCTATCGGTGGCCGCGCGCAGTTTGTCGCGCACGTCCTTGCGGTCGAGCATGCTGGCGATCTGGCGCAGCAGCTCAAGGTGCGCATCGGTGGCGGCTTCCGGGACCAGCAGCAGAAACAGCAGGTCGACGGGGGCGCCATCGATGGCGTCGAAGTCGATGGGAGCGTCCAGGTGCAGCAGGGCGCTTACCGGTTTTTCACAACCTTTCAAGCGGCAGTGCGGGATGGCGATACCATTGCCGAAGCCGGTCGAACCCAGTTTTTCACGGGCGATCAGGCTCTCGAACACGGTTTGGGTGTCCAGCTCGGGTACTTCCTTGCCGATCAGATTGGCAATCTGTTCGAGCGCACGCTTTTTACTGCCGCCCGGCACGTTCACGAGGGAACGGCCGGGGGTCAGGATATCTTCTAGTCGGATCATGGGTGGGGGGGATCAGCGGGCCGCTGCACCTTGCAGGAGGCTTTGCTGTTTTTCCTTGTGTTTTTTCAGTTGGCGGTCGAGCTTGTCGGTAAGGGCGTCGATCGCTGCATACATGTCTTGATGTTCGGCGTTGGCAACCACTTCGCCGCCCGGGATCTGCAAGGTAGCCTCAATTTTCTGCTGAAGCTTTTCGACCTTCATGATCACCGTCACGTTGGTGATCTTGTCGAAGTGACCCTCCAGTCGTTTCAGCTTCTGCTCGACATACTCGCGCAGTGGCGGAGTGACTTCTACATGCTGTCCACTGATATTGACTTGCATACAGCTTCTCCTTTTGTTGCCGGTGCATAAGAGGCAGGTGTTGCGCCTGCCACTGAATTGCGGTGGCACATCTCAGGGGATGTCACATCAATCGCTTGCGTTCGCTCGACGGTGCAATGCCAAGGGACTCGCGGTACTTGGCGACGGTGCGACGGGCTACCTGGATGCCTTGTGCCTCCAGTAAACCAGCGATCTTGCTGTCACTCAATGGCTTTTTCTGATTTTCAGCCGCGACCAGTTTCTTGATGATCGCGCGGATCGCCGTGGACGAGCATTCGCCGCCCTCGGAGGTGCTCACGTGGCTCGAGAAAAAGTATTTCAGTTCGTAGATGCCGCGCGGGGTGTGCATGTATTTCTGCGTGGTCACCCGCGAAATGGTCGACTCGTGCATGCCCACCGCCTCGGCGATATCGTGCAGTACCAGCGGTTTCATCGCCTCGTCGCCGTGGTCGAGAAAGCCGCGCTGGTGCTCGACGATCTGCGTGGCCACCTTCATCAGCGTCTCGTTGCGGCTCTGCAGGCTCTTGATGAACCAGCGCGCCTCCTGCAACTGGTTGCGCATGAAGGTGTTGTCGGCGCTGGTGTCGGCGCGACGCACGAAGCCGGCGTATTGCGGGTTGACCCGCAGGCGCGGCACGGCTTCCTGGTTCAGCTCGACCAGCCAGCGGTCGGAATCCTTGCGCACGATGACATCGGGCACCACGTATTCGGCTTCGCTGGACTCGATCTGCGAGCCGGGGCGCGGGTTGAGGCTCTGTACCAGTTCGATGACCTGGCGCAGTTCGTCTTCCTTGAGCTTCATGCGACGCATCAGCTGGCTGTAGTCGCGGCTGCCGAGCAGGTCGATGTAGTCGCTGACCAGGCGCTGCGCCTCGGCCATCCACGGCGTACGCGGCGGCAGCTGGCGCAGTTGCAGCAGCAGGCATTCGCTGAGGTTGCGGGCACCGATGCCGGCGGGCTCGAACTGCTGGATACGGTGCAGCACGGCCTCGACTTCGTCGAGTTCGATGTCCAGTTCCGGGTCGAACGACTCGCACACCTCTTCGAGGGTTTCCTCGAGATAGCCCTGGTTGTTGATGCAGTCGATCAGCGTCACGGCAATCAGCCGGTCGGTGTCGGACATCGGTGCCAGGTTGAGCTGCCACAGCAGGTGGCTCTGCAGGCTCTCGCCGGCGGAGGTGCGGGTGGTGAAGTCCCACTCGTCATCGTCATTGCTGGGCAGGCTGCTGGCGCTGGTCTGGTAGATGTCTTCCCAGGCCGTGTCGACCGGCAGTTCGTTGGGGATGCGCTCGTTCCATTCGCCTTCTTCGAGGTTGTCCACCGTGGGGGCGGACTCCTGGAAGCTGCTCTCCTGAGGTTCGGCAACCGGCTTGGTCTCGGCGTTGTCGGCCATCGGGTCGCTGTTGTCGAAATCCTCGCCTTCTTCCTGGCGTTCGAGCATCGGGTTGGACTCCAGCGCCTCCTGGATTTCCTGTTGCAGGTCCAGGGTGGAGAGCTGGAGCAGTCGGATAGCCTGTTGCAACTGAGGAGTCATCGTCAGTTGCTGGCCCATTCTTAGGACGAGCGATGGTTTCATGGCTGGGGCTTAACACCTTATTCGCCGGCGCACAGGCGCCATCTACTACAAGGGCGCGAGAGGCGCCAACTTTAAGCAAATTATATGCCTGAAATCAAAGCGTTTGCCTAGAGCGCTGGAACAATTAACCCCGGGTGGAGCCATTTGCCAGCGCCCAGGCAGCGCCATGTTCAGCCATGTGCCGCAGCTTACAGGCGGAACTCGTGGCCGAGGTACACCTCTTTCACCAGGTCGTTGGCCAGGATGGTCTGTGCATCGCCTTCGGCGATCAACTGGCCATCGTTGACGATGTAGGCGGTCTCGCAGATATCCAGGGTTTCACGGACGTTGTGGTCGGTGATCAGCACGCCGATGCCCTTGGCCTTGAGGTGGTGGATGATCTGCTTGATGTCGCCCACGGAGATCGGGTCGACACCGGCGAAAGGTTCGTCGAGCAGGATGAACTTGGGCGCGGTGGCCAGTGCCCGGGCAATCTCCACCCTGCGCCGCTCACCACCGGACAGGCTCATGCCCAGGTTGTCGCGGATGTGGCTGATGTGAAATTCCTGCAGCAGGCTTTCAAGCTCCTTGCGGCGACCATCGCGGTCGAGCTCCTTGCGGGTCTCGAGGATCGCCATGATGTTGTCGGCCACCGACAGCTTGCGAAAGATCGAGGCTTCCTGCGGCAGGTAGCCGATGCCGGCACGTGCGCGACCATGCATGGGCTGGTGGCTGACGTCCAGGTCGTCGATCAGCACGCGGCCCTGGTCGGCCTGTACCAGGCCGACGATCATGTAGAAGCAGGTGGTCTTGCCGGCGCCGTTGGGGCCGAGCAGGCCGACGATCTGGCCGCTGTCGATGGACAGGCTGACATCACGCACGACTTGCCGGCTTTTGTAGGCCTTGGCCAGGTGCTGGGCTTTGAGGGTTGCCATCTACTCGGCCTTCTTCTTCGGCTGGATCACCATGTCGATGCGCGGACGCGACTCGGTGACTTTGCCACCGCGACCAGCGGTAGCGATCTGCTTCACCGTGTCGTAGACGATTTTCTCGCCTTCGGTGGTGTTGCCTTCATTGATGACCTTGGCGCGGTCGATCAGCACGATGCGGTTCTGTGGCGCATTGTACTGAATGGTCTTGCCGTAGCCCTGCATCTTGTCCGGCTTGGCTGCGCTCTGCTGCTGCTCGAAGTAGGCCAGGTTGCCCACCGAGGTCACGACGTCGATATCGCCGGAGGCAGTGCGGGTGATGGTCACGGTGTTGCCTTTGATCATCATCGAGCCCTGGGTGATGATCACGTCACCGGTATAGGTGGCAACGCCTTTCTTGTCATCCAGTTGAGCCTGGTCAGCCTGGATACGGATAGGCTGATCACGGTCGTTCGGCAGGGCCCAGGCGCTCGCGCTTCCCAGTGCTGCGCTCAGGCTGAGCAAAAAGGGGAGGGTTTTAACGAGCCTCATACTGTCCTCTTACGTTGGACAGCAGGTTCATCCTGCCGTCTTTCAGATACGCTTTCATTCCCTTGCCCGTAGTTGTGCCACCGGCGCCGTCGATTCTAACGGCTTGCTCGGTCTGCGCATATTGCTTCTGCGGGAAGACTGTCATGCGGGTAGTGGTAATGATGGTTTCGCGGTTCTGGTCGTCGGTGCGGGCAACCCGCACGTTGTCGATCAGTTCCACTTCGGTGCCGTCCGGGTTGACCTCGCCGCGGGTGCTCTGCACGTGCCACGGGTAGGCGGTACCGCGGTACATGTTGAGGTCCGGCGTGGTCAGCAGCGTCACTTCGCTGACCTTGAGGTGTTCGACCTTGTCGGCGGTCATCTCGTACTGCAGCTTGCCATCGGGCAGAAACTGCACGCTGTGGGCATTGATGGCGTAGTAGTCGATGGCGCTTTCGTCGACCTGCGCTGCGGGCTCGTCGAGGAACGTCTCGGGGCTGATGTTCCAGTAGCCGACCGCTGCAAACAAGGCAGCGATCACACTGAACAGCGCGATATTGCGGATCTTTTTACTGAACATGGATCGCTCTACAGGTAGTTGGCATTCGCCGCGTCCAGGTTGCCCTGGGCTTGCAGGATCAGTTCGCAGAACTCGCGGGCTGCGCCTTCGCCACCGCGCGCAAGGGTCACGCCATGGGCGTGCTGGCGCACGAACGGAGCGGCACTGGCTACGGCCATGCCCAGGCCGACCCGGCGAATCACCGGCAGGTCTGGCAGGTCGTCGCCCAGGTAGGCAACCTGTTCATAGCTTAGGCCCAGTTGACCAAGAAGGTCGTCGAGCACCACCAGTTTATCTTCGCGGCCCTGGTACAGGTGCGGGATGCCGAGGTTTTTCGCACGACGTTCGACCACCGGCGTCTTGCGCCCGCTGATGATCGCGGTGGTCACGCCCGAGTTCATGAGCATCTTGATGCCCTGGCCGTCGAGGGTGTTGAAGGTCTTGAATTCGCTGCCGTCCTCGAGAAAGTACAGGCGACCGTCGGTCAGCACGCCGTCCACATCGAATACCGCCAGCTTGATGGCCTTGCCGCGTTGCAGCAGATCGTCGTTCATTTACATCACTCCGGCGCGCAGCAGGTCGTGCATGTTCAGGGCGCCGACCGGCTGGTCGAGCGTGTCCACCACCACCAGCGCGCTGATCTTGTGGTCTTCCATGATCTTCAGGGCCTCGGCCGCGAGCATCTCGGCGCGGGCGGTCTTGCCGTGTACGGTCATCACTTCGTCGATCAGCGTGGTGTGCACGTCGATGTTGCGATCCAGGCTGCGGCGCAGGTCGCCGTCGGTGAACACCCCGGCCAGGCGGCCGTCGCTTTCGCGCACCACGGTCATGCCCAAACCTTTGCGAGACATTTCAAGCAGGGCGTCCTTGAGCAGCGTGCCGCGCTGAACCTGGGGCAGCTCGTCACCGCCGTGCATCACGTTCTCGACCTTGAGCAGCAGGCGTCGGCCCAAGGCACCGCCCGGGTGCGAGAAGGCGAAGTCTTCGGCAGTGAAGCCGCGCGCCTCGAGCAGGGCGATGGCCAGGGCGTCGCCGAGTACCAGCGCAGCGGTGGTGGAGGACGTCGGGGCCAGGTTCAGCGGGCAGGCCTCCTGGCCCACGCGGGCGTCCAGGTTGACCTCGGCGGCCTTGGCCAGCGGCGAGTCGGGGTTGCCGGTGAGGCTGATGAGCTTGATGCCCAGGCGCTTGATCAGTGGCAGCAGGGTCACGATTTCGTTGGTGGTGCCCGAGTTGGACAGTGCCAGGATGATGTCGTCCCGGGTGATCATGCCCATGTCGCCGTGGCTGGCCTCGGCGGGGTGAACGAAGAACGACGTGGTGCCGGTGCTGGCCAGGGTGGCGGCAATCTTGTTGCCGATGTGCCCGGATTTGCCCATGCCCACCACCACGACCCGGCCCTTGCTGGCCAGGATCAGCTCGCAGGCCTTGACGAAATCGGCGTCGATATGGGCCAGCAGGCCCTCTACCGCTTCGATCTCGAGACGGATGGTGCGCTGTGCGGATTGGATCAGGTCGGTGGATTGGCTCATGTCGTAGATCGGATTGCCTGATGAAAAGGCGGGGATTATAGCGGTAATGCGCCAAAGCCTCACCTGTGATTGCAAGGATGCTCTGCCAGAAACCTTAAGTGAGCCTTAACTTGAGCTGAACAGCCTCGGTGATGGCCTTGGGGTGGCTCTATCAGCGGTGCTATAGTTCGCCGCCTGTTCGGCCCGCTCGGAGCGTGCGTGCCTCCATGAAGGAGGTTGGCGTCTGAGTGAAAAGGCTGCATCGCAAGGAGTTTAGATGAGCGTTGATAACGCCTACGCGGTCGAATTGAAGGGCGTGACCTTCAAGCGCGGCGCGCGCAGCATCTTCAATAATGTCGACATACGCATTCCCCGCGGCAAGGTTACCGGCATCATGGGGCCTTCCGGGTGCGGCAAGACCACGCTGCTGCGTCTGATGGGCGCGCAACTGCGCCCTGCCAGCGGCGAGGTGTGGGTGGCCGGGCAAAACCTGCCGACCCTGTCGCGCAGCGACCTGTTCGACGCGCGCAAGCACATGGGCGTGCTGTTCCAGAGCGGTGCACTGTTCACCGACCTCGACGTGTTCGAGAACGTCGCCTTCCCGCTGCGGGTGCATACCCAGCTGCCCGAGGAAATGATCCGCGACATCGTGCTGATGAAGCTGCAGGCCGTGGGCTTGCGCGGTGCCATCGAGCTGATGCCCGACGAACTGTCCGGCGGCATGAAGCGCCGTGTGGCGCTGGCCCGGGCGATTGCCCTGGACCCGCAGATCCTCATGTACGACGAACCTTTCGTCGGCCAGGACCCGATCGCCATGGGCGTGCTGGTACGCCTGATCCGCCTGCTCAACGATGCGCTGGGCATCACCAGCATCGTGGTTTCGCACGATCTTGCAGAAACCGCGAGCATTGCCGACTACCTGTATGTGGTGGGGGACGGCCAGGTACTGGGCCAGGGTACGCCGCAGGAGCTGATGGAGTCGGACAACCCGCGTATCCGCCAATTCATGAAAGGCGATCCGGATGGTCCGGTGCCCTTTCATTTTCCTGCGCCTGATTACCGCGCCGATCTGTTGGGGAAGCGTTGATGCGCAGAAAGTCATTGCTCGAACGTATTCGTCTGTTTGGTCGCTCCGCGATCGACGTGGTGGCCGTGCTGGGGCGCTCCTGCCTGTTCCTGCTGCATGCCCTGGTGGGGCGCGGCGGGATTGGCGGCGGGTTCCAGTTGCTGGTCAAGCAGCTGTACTCGGTCGGCGTGATGTCGCTGGCCATCATCGTCGTGTCCGGCGTGTTCATCGGTATGGTGCTGGCCCTGCAGGGCTTCAGCATCCTCACCAAGTACGGTTCGGAACAGGCGGTGGGGCAGATGGTTGCCCTGACCCTGCTGCGTGAACTGGGCCCGGTGGTGACCGCGCTGCTGTTCGCCGGGCGGGCCGGGTCGGCGCTGACGGCCGAAATCGGCAACATGAAATCCACCGAGCAGCTGTCGAGCCTGGAGATGATCGGCGTCGACCCGCTCAAGTACATCGTTGCACCGCGCCTGTGGGCCGGCTTCATCTCGCTGCCGCTGCTGGCGATGATCTTCAGCGTGGTCGGCATCTGGGGCGGGTCCTGGGTGGCGGTGGACTGGCTGGGAGTCTATGAAGGTTCCTTCTGGTCGAACATGCAGAACAGCGTTTCGTTCGTCGACGATGTACTCAACGGGGTGCTCAAGAGCCTCGTGTTTGCCTTCGTCGTCACCTGGATTGCCGTATTCCAAGGCTATGACTGTGAGCCCACTTCAGAGGGGATCAGCCGTGCCACTACCAAGACCGTGGTCTATGCCTCGCTGGCAGTCCTGGGTCTGGACTTTATTCTGACCGCCTTGATGTTTGGAGATTTCTGATGCAAAACCGCACCCTGGAAATCGGTGTCGGCCTGTTCCTCCTGGCCGGGATCCTGGCACTGCTTCTGCTGGCCCTGCGCGTCAGCGGCCTGTCCGCCAGCCCGAGCAGCGATACCTATAAACTTTACGCCTACTTCGACAATATCGCCGGTTTGACTGTCAGAGCTAAAGTGACCATGGCCGGTGTAACCATCGGCAAGGTCACGGCCATCGATCTGGACCGCGATACCTATACCGGTCGGGTGACGTTGCAGCTGGAAAAACGCGTCGACAACCTGCCGACCGATTCCACCGCGTCGATCCTGACCGCCGGGTTGCTCGGCGAGAAGTACATCGGCATCAGCGTGGGCGGTGAGGAAGCGGTGCTCAAGGAAGGTGGAACCATCCATGACACCCAGTCGGCGCTGGTACTGGAAGATCTGATTGGCAAGTTTTTGCTCAATACCGTTGGCAAAGAAGCTAAATAAGGAGTTTCCATGATTTCCATCCTGCGACGCGGCCTGTTGGTATTGCTGGCGAGCCTGCCGTTGATGGCCGTTGCGGCCACGCAATCGCCCAAAGAAGTGATCCAGACCACCACCACGCAACTGCTGTCCGACCTCAAGGCGAACAAGGAGCAGTACAAGGCCAACCCCAGCGCGTTCTACGATGCGCTCAACGCCAACCTGGGACCGGTGGTGGATGCCGATGGCATCTCCCGCAGCATCATGACGGTCAAGTACTCGCGCAAGGCTACCCCGGCCCAGATGCAGCGCTTCCAGGACAACTTCAAGCGCAGCCTGATGCAGTTCTATGGCAACGCCCTGCTGGAATACAACAACCAGGGCATCACCGTGGGCGCCGAGAAGAAGGACGGCGACGACCGTGCCAGCGTCGACATGACGGTCAAGGGCAACAACGGCGCCGTCTACCCGGTTTCCTACACCCTGACCAAGCTCAATGGCGAGTGGAAGGTGCGTAACGTCATCGTCAACGGCATCAACATCGGCAAGCTGTTCCGTGACCAGTTCGCCGACGCCATGCAGCGCAACGGCAACGACCTGGACAAGACCATCGACGGCTGGGCCGGCGAAGTGGCCAAGGCCAAGGAAACCACCGAGCAAGCGGCCGAGAAGCAGGCCCAATGAGTGCGGCAGTCACCCTTGCCGCACCCGGCGTGCTGAGCCTGTCCGGTGTGCTGGATTACCGCACCGGCCCGGTGCTGCGCAAGCAGGGCAGGGCCCTGATTGCTGCCAGTCGCGAGCCATCGCTGGTGCTGGACTGTTCGGCGGTGGAGCTTTCCAGCAGCGTGGGTCTGTCCCTGCTGCTGGCCTTCACCCGTGACGGGCAGGCGGCGGGCAAGACCATCGAGGTGCGCGGCATGCCCCATGGCATGCACGAAATCGCTCAGGTGTACGGGCTCGGCGAGCTGCTGGCCGGTCAATAAATACGGGTGCGCGACGGGCCCCTCTGTCAGAGTCCTCGTTTACGGGGTTCGCAGGCGAGGGGCTTTTTTGTATGATGGCCGACCCGCGCGCACAGGGCGCCGATTGAGGTTGAGCATGCAGGCCGTAGAAGTTAAGAACTTCCTTGAAGAAAAGTTGCCGGGAACCCGGGTCGAAGTTGAAGGCGAAGGCTGCAACTTCCAGCTGAACGTAATCAGTGACGAATTGGCGGCCCTGAGCCCGGTCAAACGTCAGCAGCAGATCTATGCTCACCTGAACCCGTGGATCACCGATGGCAGCATCCATGCGGTAACCATGAAATTTTTCAGCAGCGCAGCCTGGGCTGAGCGCACCTGAGCCAACTTGGCGGCGAGATTCCAATGGACAAACTGATTATCACTGGCGGCGTTCGTCTCGATGGCGAAATCCGCATTTCCGGCGCAAAGAACGCAGCGCTGCCGATTCTGGCGGCCACCCTGCTGTGCGACGGCCCGGTCACCGTCGGCAACCTGCCGCACCTGCACGACATCACCACCATGATCGAGCTGTTCGGTCGCATGGGCATCGAGCCTGTGATCGACGAGAAGCTCGCGGTGGAGATCGACCCACGCACCATCAAGACCCTGGTCGCGCCGTATGAGCTGGTGAAGACCATGCGCGCCTCGATCCTGGTGCTGGGCCCGATGGTCGCCCGTTTCGGCGAGGCCGAAGTGGCCCTGCCTGGCGGCTGCGCCATTGGCTCGCGCCCGGTCGACCTGCACATCCGCGGCCTCGAGGCGATGGGCGCGAAGATCGAAGTCGAAGGCGGCTACATCAAGGCCAAGGCGCCTGAAGGCGGCCTGCGCGGTGCGCACTTCTTCTTCGACACCGTCAGCGTGACCGGTACCGAGAACATCATGATGGCCGCTGCCCTGGCCAAGGGCCGCAGCGTGCTGCAGAACGCCGCGCGCGAGCCGGAAGTGGTCGACCTGGCCAACTTCCTCAACGCCATGGGCGCCAAGGTGCAGGGTGCCGGTACCGACACCATCACCATCGACGGCGTCGAGCGCCTGGGTTCGGCGGTATACCGCGTGATGCCCGACCGTATCGAGACCGGCACCTACCTGGTGGCCGCTGCCGTGACCGGCGGTCGCGTCAAGGTCAAGGACACCGATCCGACCATCCTCGAGGCGGTACTGGAGAAGCTCAAGGAAGCCGGTGCCGAAATCACCACCGGTGAAGACTGGATCGAGCTGGACATGCACGGCAAGCGGCCAAAAGCCGTGAACCTGCGCACCGCCCCGTACCCGGCGTTCCCTACCGACATGCAGGCGCAGTTCATCTCCCTCAACGCCATTGCCGAAGGCACCGGCGCGGTGATCGAGACGATCTTCGAAAACCGCTTCATGCACGTGTACGAGATGCACCGCATGGGCGCGCAGATCCAGGTCGAAGGCAACACCGCCATCGTCACCGGCACCAAGACCCTCAAGGGCGCTCCGGTCATGGCCACCGACCTGCGGGCTTCGGCCAGCCTGGTCATTTCGGCGCTGGTCGCCGAGGGTGACACCCTGATCGATCGCATCTACCACATAGACCGTGGCTACGAGTGCATCGAAGAGAAACTGCAGATGCTGGGCGCGAAGATCCGTCGCGTACCGGGCTAGCCCTGCACTCGGCGCAGGGACGCGCCACAAGAATCGATTGCCGTCGGGCGCCTGCACGGGTCCGGCGGCTAAAGCCGCTTAAGGATTGACGTTTCCCATGTTGACCATCGCGCTGTCCAAGGGCCGCATTCTCGACGACACCCTGCCATTGCTGGCAGAGGCGGGCATCGTGCCTACCGAGAATCCGGACAAAAGCCGCAAGCTGATCATCCCGACCACCCAGGACGATGTACGCCTGCTGATCGTGCGTGCCACCGACGTGCCGACCTACGTCGAGCATGGCGCCGCCGACCTGGGCGTGGCCGGCAAGGACGTGCTGATGGAGTACGGCGGCCAGGGCCTGTACGAGCCGCTGGACCTGCAGATTGCCCAATGCAAGCTGATGACCGCCGGTGCCATCGGCGCTGCCGAACCCAAGGGGCGCCTGCGCGTGGCCACCAAGTTCGTCAACGTCGCCAAGCGCTACTACGCCGAGCAGGGCCGTCAGGTCGACATCATCAAGCTGTACGGGTCGATGGAACTGGCACCGCTGATCAACCTGGCCGACAAGATCATCGACGTGGTCGACACCGGCAACACTCTGCGTGCCAACGGCCTGGAACCCCAGGAACTGATCGCCACCATCAGCTCCCGGCTGGTGGTCAACAAGGCCTCGATGAAGATGCAGCACGCACGCATCCAGAGCCTGATCGACGCCTTGCGTCTGGCCGTGGAATCGCGACACCGCGGCTGACTTCTGCGCGCGACCTTCGCTGTCGCGCCCGTCTATCCGCGTCATAGCCAATTTTCTCGGGTGCCCGCGCGGATGGACTGGTAGCTTAGGGCGCCTGAGCATCCGCCATTTACCGAGGCCTTAGCCATGACCACGTCCACTGCAATTCGCCGACTCAACGCTGCTGACCCGGATTTCGCCCGACATCTGGATCATCTGCTGAGCTGGGAAAGCGTGTCTGACGATGCGGTCAACCAGCGGGTGCTGGACATCATCAAGGCCGTGCGCGAGCGCGGCGACGCGGCGCTGGTGGAATTCACCCAGCGTTTCGACGGCGTCCAGGCCACCTCCATCGATGACCTGATCCTGGGGCGCGAGCGCCTGGAGCTGGCCTTGAGCCGCATCACCCCGGCGCAGCGCGAGGCGCTGGAAACCGCCGCCCGCCGGGTGCGCAGCTACCACGAAAGGCAGAAGCAGGACTCCTGGACCTACACCGAGGCCGACGGCACCGTGCTGGGCCAGAAGGTCACGCCGCTGGACCGCGCCGGGCTGTACGTACCGGGTGGCAAGGCGTCGTACCCCTCGTCGGTACTGATGAACGCGATTCCGGCCAAGGTTGCCGGGGTGTCCGAAGTGGTCATGGTGGTACCCACCCCGCGTGGTGAAATCAACGAGCTGGTGCTGGCTGCGGCGTGCATCGCCGGGGTCGACCGGGTGTTCACCATCGGTGGCGCCCAGGCGGTTGCCGCACTGGCCTACGGCACCGAGAGCGTGCCGCAGGTAGACAAGGTGGTCGGCCCGGGCAACATCTACGTGGCCACCGCCAAGCGCCATGTGTTCGGCCAGGTGGGCATCGACATGATTGCCGGCCCGTCGGAGATCCTTGTGGTGTGCGACGGCCAGACCGACCCGGACTGGATCGCCATGGACCTGTTCTCCCAGGCCGAGCATGACGAAGACGCCCAGGCGATTCTGGTCAGCCCCGATGCCGAGTTCCTCGACCGCGTGGCCGCAAGCATCGACAAGCTGCTGCCGGGCATGGACCGCGCCGAGATCATCCAGACCTCCATCAATGGCCGTGGCGCACTGATCCACGTGCGCGACATGCAGCAGGCCATCGAGGTGGCCAACCGCATCGCCCCCGAGCACCTGGAGTTGTCGGTGGCCGACCCGCAGGCCTGGTTGCCGCAGATCCGCCATGCCGGTGCGATCTTCATGGGCCGCCACACCAGCGAAGCGCTGGGCGACTACTGCGCTGGCCCCAACCACGTGCTGCCTACCTCCGGCACCGCACGGTTCTCCTCGCCGCTGGGGGTGTACGACTTCCAGAAGCGTTCCTCGATCATCTTCTGTTCCGAGCAGGGCGCTTCGGACCTGGGTCGCACCGCGTCGGTGCTGGCCCGTGGCGAATCCCTGAGCGCGCACGCACGCAGCGCCGAATACCGCATCCTTGGCGATCACACCCCTGTCGATAAAGAGGGCAACTGAGCATGAGCAAATTCTGGAGCCCCTTCGTCAAGGACCTGGTGCCTTACGTGCCGGGCGAGCAGCCCAAGCTGAGCAAGCTGGTCAAGCTCAACACCAACGAAAACCCCTATGGCCCTTCGCCAAAGGCGCTGGAGGCCATGCGCGGCGAGCTCAACGACAACCTGCGCCTGTACCCGGACCCCAATGGCGACCGGCTCAAGCAGGCGGTGGCCAGCTACTACGGCGTGCAGGCCAGCCAGGTGTTCCTGGGCAACGGTTCGGACGAAGTGCTCGCGCACATTTTCCACGGCCTGTTCCAGCACGATGCGCCGCTGCTGTTCCCCGACATCAGCTACAGCTTCTACCCGGTGTACTGCGGCCTGTACGGCATCCCGTATGAGGCGGTAACGCTGGACGAGCAGTTCCAGATTCGTGTCGAGGATTACCAGCGCGCCAACGGCGGCATCATCTTCCCCAACCCGAACGCACCCACTGGCTGCCTGCTGGCGCTGGAGGCAGTCGAGCAGATGCTGCAGGCCAACCCGGATTCGGTGGTGGTGGTCGACGAAGCTTACATCGACTTCGGCGGCCAGACCGCCATCAGCCTGGTGGACCGCTACCCGAACCTGCTGGTGACCCAGACCTTGTCCAAGTCGCGTTCCCTGGCCGGCCTGCGGGTCGGGCTGGCGGTCGGCCACCCGGACCTGATCGAGGCGCTGGAGCGCATCAAGAACAGCTTCAACTCCTATCCGCTGGATCGTCTGGCCATCGTCGGCGCGGCGGCGGCGTTCGAGGACCAGGCGTATTTCGAACAGACCTGCCGTCAGGTGATCGACAGCCGGGAGCAGCTGGTGGCGCAGTTGACCGACCGCGGTTTCCAGGTGCTGCCGTCGGCGGCCAACTTCATCTTTGCCCGTCACCCCGAGCAGGATGCCGCTGCGCTGGCGGCCAAGTTGCGCGAGCAGGGCGTGATCGTGCGCCACTTCAAGCAGCAGCGCATCGCGCAGTTCCTGCGTATCAGCATCGGTACGCCCGAGCAGAACCAGGCGCTGCTTGACGCCTTGAACTGATAGCGCCTTGCAATCGCCAGCTAGGCGGGCTCCTGCGGGAGCCCGCCTAGCTGGCGATTGCATCGACGTGGCCCGACAGGCTATTCTCCGTTCCTCAGATTCGTCCGATGATTGGATGTAAGCACGTCAAATGACTCAACTCATCAAACGCTCCCTTGTCGAGCAGGCCGTCGAACAACTGCGCCAGCGCGTCGCCGATGGCGCCTGGGCCGTCGGCCAGCGCCTGCCCACCGAGCCCGAACTGGCCCTGGAACTAGGCATCAGCCGCAATACCGTGCGTGAAGCGATGCGCGTGCTCGCCTTCAGCGGCCTGGTCGAAGTGCGCCAGGGCGACGGTACCTACCTGCGCGCCAATGTCGACCCGCTGGCCACCGTGCAGGTGCTGTCGCGTTGCAGCCTCGAGCAGGCCCGCGAAACCCGGCACATCCTCGAAGCCGAGGCCATCGGGCTGGCGGCGCTGCGCCGCACCGACGACGACCTCAAGGGGCTGCATGAAGCCCTGCAGCACAGCGCCGAGCACTTTCACGACGACCTCGACAGCTACGTGGCCTGCGACCTGGTGTTTCACCAGCGCCTGGTGGACGCCGCACACAACCCGGCATTGAGCGAGCTGTACCGCTACTTCTCCGCCGTGGTGGCGTGCGCCGTGCACCACAACATGCGCGAATCGCGTTGCCAGGGCGTGTTCGACCTGCACCGCGACATCCTGCAGGCGGTCGAGCAACGCGACCCGGAACGGGCCAAGGCCCTGAGCAGAACCCTTATCAATGAAGCCTGACGCAGAGACAGCCATGCCCAAACCCAACCCGCCGCTCGAAGAACTCCTGATCGACGCCGAAGCCGACGACGCCCAGCTGCAACCGCCCGCCGTGCTGCAGCGCCCGTGGCTGTTGCTGCTGGGGCTGGTACTGGTGGCACTGAACCTGCGCCCGGCGCTGTCGAGCATGGCGCCGTTGCTCGGGCAGGTGTCCGACAGCCTGGGGCTGAGTGCTTCGCAGGCCGGCCTGCTGACCACGCTGCCGGTACTGTGCCTGGGCCTGTTCGCGCCGCTGGCACCGATCCTGGCGCGTCGCTTCGGCAGCGAGCGGGTGGTGCTGGGCATTCTGCTCACGCTGGCGTGCGGCATCTTGCTGCGCAGCTCGCTGGGCAGTGTGGGGCTGTTTGCCGGCAGCATCCTGGCCGGGGCCAGCATCGGCGTGATTGGCGTGCTGCTGCCGGGCATCGTCAAGCGCGACTTCCCCAAGCATGCCGGCGCCCTGACCGGCGTGTACACCATGGCCCTGTGCCTGGGCGCGGCCCTGGCGGCCGGCGCCACCGTGCCGTTGAGCCAGCACTTCGACGACAGTTGGGCGCTGGGCCTGGGTGTCTGGCTGATTCCGGCGGTGGTGGCGGCGCTGTTCTGGCTGCCCCAGGCGCGCCACGGGCATGGCAAGCATGCGGTGGCTTATCGGGTGAGGGGGCTGCTGCGCGATCCGCTGGCCTGGCAGGTGACCCTGTACATGGGCCTGCAGTCGTCGCTGGCGTACATCGTGTTCGGCTGGCTGCCCTCGATTCTGATCGGCCGTGGCCTGAGCCCGACCGAGGCCGGGCTGGTGCTGTCCGGTTCGGTGATCGTGCAACTGGCCAGTGCCCTGACCGCGCCGTGGCTGGCCACCCGTGGCAAGGACCAGCGCCTGGCCATCGTGCTGGTGATGCTGCTGACCCTGGCCGGCCTGTTCGGCTGCCTGTATGCCCCGTTAGGCGGGCTGTGGGGCTGGGCGGTGGTACTGGGTATCGGGCAGGGCGGCACCTTTGCCCTGGCGCTGACCCTGATCGTGTTGCGGTCGAAGGACTCGCATGTGGCGGCCAACCTGTCGAGCATGGCCCAGGGCATCGGCTATACCCTGGCCTCGATGGGGCCGTTCGCGGTGGGCCTGGTGCATGACGTGACCGGTGGCTGGGACGCAGTGGGCTGGATCTTCGCGGTGCTGGGCCTGGGTGCGATCGGTTTCGGGCTCAAGGCCGGGCGGGCGTTGCAGGTGGGTGTGGTCAGCGAACGGGTCTGACTTCGCGTGGCTGCCATCGCGGGTCTGCACTGCACCTGTGGGAGCGGGCCTGACCCGCGATGGGGCACATCATTCGCACCGTATATACCCGTAGCTTTCAGCCATCACTCGGCCTATCGTTCACGTCCGTTCCCCTGTAATGGACCGCGCCCATGAGCGACGCCAACATCGCGCTGATCACACGTTTCTACCAGGCCTTCCAGCGCCTCGACGCCGAGGCCATGGTCGCCTGCTACAGCCCCGAGGTGGTGTTCAGCGACCCGGCCTTCGGTACCCTGCGTGGCAAGGACGCCGCCGACATGTGGCGCATGCTCGCCAGTCGCGCCAAGGATTTCTCCCTGACCTTCGACAGCGTGCGCGCCGACGAGCGCAGCGCCACTGCGCACTGGGTGGCCACCTACCTGTTCAGCCAGACCGGTCGCGTGGTGGTCAACGACATTCAGGCACGTTTCGTGATCCGCGACGGGTTGATCGTCGAGCATCACGATCATTTCGACCTGTGGCGCTGGGCCCGCCAGGCGCTGGGTACCAAGGGCCTGCTGCTGGGCTGGACACCGCTGGTACAGGGCAAGATTCGCCAACAGGCGGCAAAAGGCCTGCGCGCATTTCAGGCCGGGCGTTGACGGGGTAAGCTGTCACCTTCACCCCTGTACGCAGATGCCCGTGACCGAAACCCCCACCTCTCGCAAACCCTGGTATGTCTATCTGGTACGCACCGCCAACGGTTCGTTGTACTGCGGCATCAGTGACAACCCCGAGCGCCGTTTCAATGCGCATCAGAGCGGCCGCGGTGCGCGTTACTTCAGCACCAGCCCGGCAGTGGCGCTGGTGTATGTGGAAGCCTGGCCGGACAAGGCCGAGGCGCTGCGCCAGGAACGCCTGGTGAAGAAGCTGCGCAAGTCGGCCAAGGAGGCACTGGTGGCCTCCTGGACGGGGCTCAGTCCTTGCGACGCTTGAGCTGATCGGTGAGCTGGGTGGGCAGGCCCTTGATGATCAGGGTGCCGGCCTCTTCGTCGTACTCGATCTTCGAGCCCAGCAGGTGTGCCTCGAAGCTGATCGACAGGCCCTCGGCGCGGCCGGTGAAGCGGCGGAACTGGTTCAGGGTGCGCTTGTCGGCCGGGATCTCCGGCGACAGGCCGTAGTCCTTGTTGCGGATATGGTCATAGAAGGCCCGCGGGCGGTCCTCGTCGATCAGTTCCGACAGCTCGCTCAGGGTCACCGGCTCGCCTGCCTTGGTCTGGCTGGTGGCGTACTCGACCAGGGTCTGGGTCTTTTCGCGGGCGGCTTCCTCGGGCAGGTCCTCGCTCTCGACGAAGTCGCTGAAGGCCTTGAGCAGGGTGCGGGTCTCTCCCGGGCCGTCGACGCCTTCCTGGCAGCCGATGAAGTCGCGGAAGTACTCCGAGACCTTCTTGCCGTTCTTGCCCTTGATGAACGAGATGTACTGCTTGGACTGCTTGTTGTTCTGCCACTCGGAGATGTTGATGCGAGCAGCCAGGTGCAGCTGGCCCAGGTCCAGGTGGCGCGAGGGGGTCACGTCCAGGTCGGCGTTCACCGCCACGCCTTCGCTGTGGTGCAGCAGGGCAATGGCCAGGTAGTCGGTCATGCCTTGCTGGTAGTGGGCGAACAGTACGTGGCCACCGGTGGACAGGTTCGACTCTTCCATCAGTTTCTGCAGGTGCTCGACGGCCACGCGGCTGAAGGCGGTGAAGGTCTTGCCTTCATCCAGGTATTCCTTCAGCCAGCCGCTGAACGGATGGGCGCCGGACTCGGCGTGGAACAGGCCCCAGGCTTTGCCCTGTTTGGCGTTGTAGCTGTCGTTGAGGTCGGCCAGCAGGTTCTCGATGGCGGTCGACTCGGCCAGTTCCGAGTCGCGTGCGTGCAGCACGGCAGGGCTGCCATCGGGTTTCTTGTCGATCAGGTGGACGATGCAATGACGGATCGGCATGGGATTCTCGGCTGAAAATAGGGCGCGACATACGGCGCTGCAAAGCGGCCAAGTGTAACCCAGCCGGGGGCTTGAGCAGGGTATGGATGTGTGTCGACGCAAGGGTTGTTCATTTTTTGTGCGATTTTTTGCGAAATTTGCTGCAAACCCCCGAAAAACCAGAACATTTGGCCTGTGGGAGGCGGATATTTATCGCTTCGTGTGGTAGTTTTGCCCGGTCTTGCGCACCGCGTGTGGCGCATTGCTGGCAGACCGCTGATGTCACGTCGAACCAAACGCATTTTTGTGTATCTACATACGCGATTGGCAATGGATATACCCCGGACCGCCGAAGACTCGCGGGTCTGGGCCGATGGCTGACGCTGCACTCTGCAAACCAACTGAATTTGATAGGGAAGGAACACCACCATGGCATTGACCAAAGACCAACTGATCGCCGATATCGCCGAAGCTATCGACGCGCCGAAAACCACCGCGCGTAACGCTCTGGAGCAACTGGGCCAGATCGTTGCTGATCAACTGGAAAATGGCAGCGAAATCACCCTGCCGGGTATCGGCAAGCTGAAGATCACCGAGCGTCCTGCCCGTACCGGTCGTAACCCTTCGACTGGCGCTGCCATCGAAATCGCTGCCAAGAAAGTCGTCAAGTTCGTTCCAGCCAAAGTGCTGACCGACGCTGTAAACAAGTAATTGTAAACAGCTTCTGAAAACCGCGTCCGGTGCGAGCCAGGCGCGGTTTTTTTGTGGGTGCTGCGCATGCCCCTAGGGGGCGGGTTTCGTCCAGCGCAGCTGGCGCCACGCTGCGCGCGCCTGAGGTGTCTGGAAGGTCCAGGCCACCAGGCGGCTCTGCTTCTGCCCCTGGCCCATCTCCAGCACGCGGTGCTCTACTGCGCCGGCCTTGTTCAGGGCCGCCTCGATACCCGGCAGGTTCGATGCCTTCGACACCAGGCTGCTGAACCACAGCACCTGTTGGCCCAGGGCCACGCTTTCATTCACCAGCTGGCTGACAAAGCGGATTTCACCGCCCTCGCACCACAGCTCGTTGTTCTGCCCGCCAAAGTTCAGTACCGGCAGCTTGCGCTTGGGGTCGGCCTTGCCCAGCGCCCGCCATTTGCGCTGGCTGCCACGGGTGGCTTCGTCACGCGAGGCGTGGAAGGGCGGGTTGCACAGGGTGACGTCGAAGCGTTCGTCGCTCTTTAGCAGGCCGGCGAGGATCTGCCGCGCATTGCCCTGCTGGCGCAGGCTGATGACCTTGCCCAGCCCGTTGGCCTGCACGATGGCCTTGGCGGCGCCCAGGGCCACCGGGTCGATGTCCGAGCCCAGGAAGCGCCAGCGGTAGTCGACGTGACCCAGCAGCGGATAGATGCAGTTGGCCCCGACCCCCACATCCAGTGCCTGGATCATCGCACCCCGCGGAATCTCGCCATCGTTGTCGGTGGCCAGCAGGTCGGCCAGGCCATGCAGGTAGTCGGCGCGGCCGGGTATGGGCGGGCACAGGTAGTCGGCCGGGATGTCCCAGTGCTGGATGCCGTACTGGGCCTTGAGCAGGGCGCGGTTGAACACGCGCACTGCCTCGGGGTCGGCGAAATCGATGCTCGGCTTGCCGTGGGGGTTGGTGATCATGAAGCGGCCCAGCTCGGGGCTGCTCTTGATCAGTTGCGGGAAGTCGTAGCGACCCTGGTGGCGGTTGCGCGGGTGCAGGGTGGGTTTGTTGGGTGTGGTCATGTTTGTGTCCGGTGAAAAGCATCGCGGGTCAAGCCCGCTCCCACAGGGGCTGCATGCACAGTTCCTTGTGGGAGCGGGCTTGACCCGCGATGGCGTCGCTGTGATCAGCGCTATTACAAGGCGGCAATCCGCGCATGCTGCTCGGTGAAGTTGGCCAGGGCCTGTTCGGCCTCGGCCAGCTTGGCGCGCTCCTTGTCGATCACCGCAGGCGGCGCCTTGTCGACGAACGCCGGGTTGGACAGCTTGCCGCCCACCCGCTGCACTTCGCCTTGCAGGCGCTGGATTTCCTTGTTCAGACGCGCCAGCTCGGCATCCTTGTCGATCAGCCCGGCCATCGGCACCAGCACCTGCAGGTCACCGACCAGGGCGGTGGCGCTCAGCGGCGCCTCGTCCTGCTCGCCCAGCACGGTGAAGGATTCGATCTTGGCCAGCTTCTTGAGCAGTGCTTCGTTTTCCTGCAGGCGACGCACGTCTTCGGCACTGGCGTTCTTGAGGAACAGCTGCAATGGCTTGCCCGGGCCGATGTTCATTTCGCCACGGATGTTGCGCACGCCCAGCATCAGTTCCTTGAGCCACTCGATATCGCCTTCGGCCGCTTCATCGATGCGGCTTTCGTTGGCCACCGGCCACGGCTGCAGCATGATGGTCTTGCCTTCGATACCGGCCAGCGGCGCCAGGCGCTGCCAGATTTCCTCGGTGATGAACGGCATGAACGGGTGCGCCAGGCGCAGCGCCACTTCCAGCACGCGGACCAGGGTGCGACGGGTGCCGCGCTGGCGTTCGACCGGTGCGTTCTCGTCCCACAGTACCGGCTTGGACAGCTCCAGGTACCAGTCGCAGTACTGGTTCCAGATGAACTCGTACAGCGCCTGGGCGGCCAGGTCGAAGCGGAACTGGTCCAGCTGGCGGGTCACTTCGGCTTCGGTGCGCTGCAGCTGCGAGATGATCCAGCGGTCGGCCAGCGACAGCTCGTAGGCCTCGCCGTTCTGGCCGCAGTCCTCGCCCTTGTCCAGCACGTAGCGCGCGGCGTTCCAGATCTTGTTGCAGAAGTTGCGATAGCCTTCGACGCGGCCCATGTCGAACTTGATGTCGCGACCGGTGGACGCCAGCGAGCAGAAGGTGAAGCGCAGGGCATCGGTGCCGTAGCTGGCGATGCCTTCGGGGAACTCGGCCTTGGTCTGCTTGGCGATCTTGTCGGCCAGCTTGGGCTGCATCAGGCCGCTGGTGCGTTTCTCCAGCAGCGCGTCCAGGGTGATGCCGTCGACGATGTCCAGCGGGTCGAGCACGTTGCCCTTGGACTTGGACATCTTCTGGCCCTGGCCATCACGAACCAGACCATGCACGTACACGGTCTTGAACGGCACCTGCGGGGTACCGTCCTCGTTCTTCACCAGGTGCATGGTCAACATGATCATCCGGGCAACCCAGAAGAAGATGATGTCGAAACCGGTCACCAGCACGTCGGTGGAGTGGAAGGTCTTGAGGAATTCGGTCTGCTGCGGCCAGCCCAGGGTGGAGAAGGTCCACAGGCCCGAGCTGAACCAGGTGTCGAGCACGTCGTTGTCCTGGTTCAGGACCACGTCGTCGCCCAACTGGTGCTTGGCGCGCACTTCTTCTTCGCTGCGCCCCACATAGACCTTGCCCGACACGTCGTACCAGGCCGGAATGCGGTGGCCCCACCACAGCTGGCGGCTGATGCACCAGTCCTGGATGTCGCGCATCCAGGAGAAGTACATGTTCTCGTACTGCTTGGGCACGAACTGGATGCGGCCGTCTTCGACAGCGGCGATCGCAGGCTCGGCCAGCGGCTTGGTCGACACGTACCACTGGTCGGTCAGCCATGGCTCGATGATGGTGCCGGAGCGGTCGCCCTTGGGCACTTTCAAGGCGTGGTCGTCGACGCTGACCAGCAGGCCTGCGGCATCCAGGTCGGCAACGATCTGCTTGCGCGCCACGAAGCGGTCGAGGCCGGCGTAGGCGGCAGGCAGGCTGGCGTCCAGGCTTTCGTTCAGGCTGCCGTCGAGGTTGAACACCTGGGCTGCCGGCAGCACCGCGGCGTTCTTGTCGAAGATGTTGAGCAGCGGCAGGTTGTGGCGCTTGCCGACTTCGTAGTCGTTGAAGTCGTGGGCCGGGGTGATCTTCACGCAGCCGGTGCCGAATTCGGGGTCGCAGTAGTCATCGGCGATAATCGGGATCAGGCGACCGACCAGCGGCAGCTTGACGAACTTGCCGATCAGCGCCTGGTAGCGCTCGTCGTTCGGGTTGACGGCCACGGCGGCGTCGCCGAGCAGGGTTTCCGGACGGGTGGTGGCGACCACCAGGTGGTCCTTGCCGTCGGCCGTGGTGGCACCGTCGGCCAGCGGGTAGCGCAGGTTCCACAGATGGCCTTTCTCGTCGTGGCTTTCCACTTCGAGGTCGGAGATCGCCGTGTGCAGCTTGGTGTCCCAGTTGACCAGGCGCTTGCCGCGGTAGATCAGGCCGTCTTCATGCAGGCGCACGAAGGCTTCCTTGACCGCTTCGGACAGGCCGTCGTCCATGGTGAAGCGCTCGCGGCTCCAGTCTACCGACGAGCCCAGGCGGCGGATCTGGCGGCTGATGTTGCCACCGGACTGATCCTTCCATTCCCAGACTTTCTCGAGGAATTTGTCGCGGCCCAGGTCGTGACGGTTCTGGCCCTTGGCCTCCAGTTGACGCTCCACCAGCATCTGCGTGGCGATGCCGGCGTGGTCGGTGCCTGGTTGCCACAGGGTGTTGCGACCCTGCATGCGGCGAAAACGGATCAGGGCGTCCATGATCGCGTTGTTGAAGCCGTGACCCATGTGCAGGCTGCCGGTCACGTTCGGCGGCGGGATCATGATGGTGTACGAATCGCCCGCGCCTTGCGGGGCGAAATAATTCTCTGACTCCCAGGTGTTGTACCAGGAAGTTTCAATGGCGTGCGGCTGGTAGGTCTTATCCATGCGCGGCGGGACCCTATGGCATTTATTCAGGAAAGCCGAGAAGTATAGCGGGGATAAGGGCCGGGGCGTAGCGTGAGGTGCGGGAGTGGGGCAAAAAACTGTGGGGAATTCTTCGCGTAGGAGCCGGCCTTGCCGGCGAAGCGAGCCAAAGGCTCGCCCCCCGTTTTTGATTACGAGCGTGAGTTCAACAACCGCTCCAGGCGGGCATCCAGGCGCCGCTTGATCTCGTTCTCGATATGCGGGGTAAAGTCCTTGATCACATCCTGCATGATCAACTGCGCCGCCGCACGCAGTTCGCTGTCCAGGTGCAGCAGGGTGTCCTGGCGGCGCGCCTGCGGGTCGGGCTCGGCAGCCGGCTCGGCAGCCACCGGGGCCCGCGCTGCCGGTTCGGCCGGCTCGAGCAGCAACGGTATCTGCTCCTCGACGGTTTCGGTCAGCAGTGGCGGTTCCAGGGCATCGTCACCCAGCAACTGGCGAATCGACTCCAGATCGTCCAGCAAATGCGCAGGTTTTGGCATGGGGGCAGGTTTGTCCATCATCAGAGTCGCTGTAAACGGTGGTCTTGCAGAGCATAGCCCTGTTCACGGTAGAAACGGAAACTCTCCCGCGCCGCCGCACGAATGGCCGGCTCCTCCACCACGATCTCGGCAATGCGGGCAAAGCGTGCGGCAAAACCGGGTACCTTCAGGTCGAGATTGACCAGCAGGTCCTGATGATCGCCCGGGTCGTCACCGACCCCCAGCGCCACCGCGCCGTGCGGGTCGTCCTCGAGCGCGCTGTGGGGCACGAAGGCCTCGCCCTTGAACGCCCACAGCCGCGCATCCAGCTCGTCGCGCTGGGCCGCATCGCTGCAGTTTAGGTACACGCGGTGCCCAAGGCGCCAGGCCTTTTCGCACAGCTTGCAGGCGAAATCCAGCCGCGCGGCAGGCGCGGGGCTGGGCAGGATATAGAAGTCGACTTTGCTCATGGTGGGGTGGCCCACCGGCTACGCCTTGCAGCGCGGCCGGTGGACGGCGCCTCAGGCGTTGGCGCGGTCGAGCAGGTATTGGGTCAGCAGCGGTACCGGGCGGCCAGTGGCGCCCTTGTCCTTGCCGCCGCTGGTCCAGGCCGTGCCGGCGATGTCCAGGTGGGCCCAGTGGTAGGCCTTGGCAAAGCGCGACAGGAAGCAGCCGGCGGTAATGCTGCCCGCCTTCGGGCCGCCGATGTTGGCGATGTCGGCGAACGGGCTGTCGAGCTGCTCCTGGTATTCGTCGAACAGCGGCAGTTGCCAGGCGCGGTCGTCGGCACGCTTGCCGGCGTCCAGCAGTTGGCCGATCAGTTCGTCGTCGTTGCCCATCAGGCCCGAGGTATGGCTGCCCAGGGCGACGATGCAGGCGCCGGTCAGGGTGGCGATGTCGATCACTGCCTGCGGCTTGAAGCGCTCCACGTAGGTCAGTGCGTCGCACAGCACCAGGCGGCCTTCGGCGTCGGTGTTGAGGATTTCGACGGTCTGCCCGCTCATGGTGGTGACGATGTCGCCCGGACGGCTGGCGCCACCGCTGGGCATGTTCTCGGCACAGGCCAGTACACACACCAGGTTGATCGGCAGCTTGAGTTCGAGCACGGCACGCAGGGTGCCGAACACGCTGGCTGCACCGCCCATGTCGTACTTCATTTCATCCATGCCGGCACCGGGCTTGAGGCTGATGCCGCCGGTGTCGAAGGTGATGCCCTTGCCCACCAGTACGTAAGGCTTCTCGCTCTTCTTGGCGGCGCCCTGGTAGCTGAGCACGATCAGGCGTGGCGGCTGATCGCTGCCCTGGCCCACGGCGTAGAACGCGCCCATGCCCAGGTCCTTGATCTTCTTCTCGTCCAGCACCTCGACCTTGAGGCCCTTGAACTCCTTGCCCAGCGCCTTGGCCTGTTCGGCCAGGTAGCTTGGGTGGCAGATGTTCGGAGGCAGGTTGCCCAGGTCGCGGGTGAAGCCCATGCCGTTGGCGATCGCGGTGGCGTGCTTGACGGCGCGCTCCACCTCGGCCAGGCCGGCCTTGTCGCTGAGCAGGGTGATCTTCTTCAGGGCGATCGGCTCGGCCTTCTTGCTCTTGTAATGATCGAATACATATTGACCATCGAGCAGGCTCTCGGCCAGCAGGCGTACCTTGCCGTAGTTGGCATCGCGGCCGGTCACGGCAACGTCGTCCAGTGCCAGCACCGCATCGCTGCCAGCCAGGCCCTTGAGCACATTGAGCACGCTGCCCGCCAGCTTGCGCCAGGCGCGGTCGGCAAGGGCGTCCTTGCCGGTCCCCACCAGCAATACGCGCTCGGCCTTGACCCCGGCCAGGCCTTGCAGCAGCAGGGTCTGGCCGACCTTGCCGGCCAGGTCGCCGCGCTTGAGCACTGCGCTCAGGGCGCCGTTGCTGGCGTCGTCCACGGCCTTGGCGGTAGCGCCCAGTGTGCGGCCTTCACCCACGCTCAGTACCAGGGTGGCGGTTTTCAAGGATGCTGCGGCTACGCTTTTTACAACCAATTCCATGTCAGGGTCCCCGAATGAACTGTCAGTGCGCGCTGGCGGTGCAGGCGCTCGAAGCGGCCTGGCGCGCCGTGGCGGGCCAGTCAGAAAGCGCCCAGTTTGAGCCTGCGGCGGGCGCGCTGACAACCCCGAGATGAAGCTTTGCACGGCGCCAAGTGACAGGCACGGCCATTCACAGGATAATGCGCGCACTTTTGTCCGGGTTCGCCTTTGGCGGGCGGGCGACTATCTTGGTTGCAACGTTTTCCCTTGTTCGGCTGTCCGAGCCTGACAACCCAGGAGTGTCTGGTTTGATCGTCTTCCGTTATCTGTCCCGCGAGGTCCTGGTGACCTTGAGTGCCGTCAGCGCTGTGCTGCTGGTCATCATCATGAGCGGGCGCTTCATCAAATACCTGGCCCAGGCGGCCCAGGGCATGCTCGATCCGGGCGTACTGTTCCTGATCATGGGCTACCGCCTGCCGGGCTTTCTGCAACTGATCCTGCCGCTGGGCCTGTTTCTGGGCATCCTGCTGGCCTACGGCCGGCTGTACCTGGAAAGCGAGATGACCGTGCTCTCGGCAACCGGCATGAGCCAGCAGCGCCTGCTGGGCATGACCCTGATGCCGGCTGCACTGATCGCGGTGCTGGTAGCCTGGCTGAGCCTGAGCCTGGCGCCCCAGGGTGTGACCCAGGTATCGCAGATCATCAACCAGCAGGATGCGCTGACCGAGTTCGACACCCTGGTGCCGGGCCGCTTCCAGAACCTGCGCGACGGTTCGCGGGTCACGTACACCGAGCAGCTGTCGGATGACCGTTCGAAGCTGGCTGGCGTGTTCATTTCCGAGAAGCGCCTGTCCCAGGACAAGAGCAAGGACCGTGGCATCTCCGTGCTGGTGGCCGAAAAGGGCCGTCAGGAAGTGCAGGCCGACGGCAACCGCTACCTGATCCTTGAAAACGGCTACCGCTACGACGGCAACCCGGGCCAGGCCGATTACCGCGCCATCAAGTACGACACCTACGGTGTGCTGCTGCCCAAGCCGGAGGTCAGCCAGGAAGTCACCGAGCGCGAGGCCATCCCGACGTCCGAACTGATCGGCAGTACCGGGCTGCGCGAGCGTGCCGAACTGCAGTGGCGCCTGTCGCTGCCGCTGCTGGTGTTCATCGTGACCCTGATGGCGGTGCCGCTGTCGCGGGTCAACCCGCGCCAGGGCCGTTTCCTCAAGCTGCTGCCGGCGATTCTTCTGTATATGGCTTACCTGACGATTCTGATTGCCGCCCGCGGCGCCCTGGAGAAAGGCAAGTTGCCGATCGGCCTGGGGCTGTGGCCGGTGCATGGGCTGTTCCTGCTGATCGGCCTGGGCCTGATGTTCTGGGAACCGCTGCGCCTCAAGCGTGCCAGCCGTCGTGCGGAGGTGGCCCGTGGCTAAACTCGATCGCTACATCGGCCAGAGCGTGTTCATGGCCATCATCGCCGTGCTGGGGATCATCCTCGGCCTGGCGTCGCTGTTCGCCTTCATCGACGAGATGGGCGACATCAGCGATACCTACACCTTGTGGGACGCGGGCAACTACGTGCTGCTGACCGCGCCACGGCGCCTGTACGACATGCTGCCCATGGCCGCGCTGATCGGCTGCCTGATCGGCCTGGGCAGCCTGGCCAGCAGCAGCGAACTGACCATCATGCGCGCTGCCGGCGTGTCCATCGGGCGCATCGTGTGGGCGGTCATGAAGCCGATGCTGGTACTGATGCTGATCGGCGTGCTGATGGGCGAGTACCTGGCACCCGTGACCGAGAACAAGGCCCAGGCCGACCGTTCGCTGGCGCAGGGTGGCGGTGAGGCGCAAAGCTCCAAGCGCGGCCTGTGGCACCGCCAGGGCGAAGAGTTCGTGCACATCAACACCGTGCAGCCCAATGGGCTGTTGCTGGGCGTGACGCGCTATCGCTTCGACAACGAGCGTCACATGCAGACCTCCAGCTTTGCGCGCAGGGCGCAATACACCCAGGGCCACTGGGAATTGACCGACGTGACTACCACGCACTTCCGTGGGGACCACACCGAAGTCATCCACAATGCCGAGGAGCGCTGGGACGTCGCCCTGACCCCCGAGCTGCTCAGCACCGTGGTACTGGCGCCCGAGTCGCTGTCGATCAGCGGGCTGTGGGACTACATTCACTACCTCTCCGACCAGGGCCTGAACAACGCGCGCTACTGGCTGGCGTTCTGGACCAAGGTGCTGCAACCGGTGGTCACGGCGGCGCTGGTACTGATGGCGGTGTCGTTCATCTTCGGCCCGCTGCGTTCGGTGACGCTGGGCCAGCGGGTGTTCACCGGGGTGCTGGTGGGCTTCGTGTTCCGCATCGCCCAGGACCTGCTGGGCCCTTCGAGCCAGGTGTTCGGCTTCCCGCCGCTGCTGGCGGTGGTGATCCCGGCGGCAATCTGTGCGCTGGCGGGGGTGTGGTTGCTACGCAGGGCGGGGTAGCGATTACCCTGGCCAACAAAAAGCCGACCTCAGGGTCGGCTTTTTCATTGGTTGCCGGTGCCGGCGAACGGGGCGCTGCGGTTCTACTTCTTGCGCTTGGGAATCCGCACCAGCTGGGTTTCCGAGTACATGTCATGCCAGGCGCGTTTTTTCTTGTCCACCAGCGACCACAGAAACCCCAGGCCCAGGCACAGCCACGACGCAATCGACACGACAAAGCGCAGCAGTGCCTGCCACAGGCTGATGGCACTGCCGTCGGCATTCTGCACGCGGATGCCCCATACCTGCATGCCAAGGGTCTGGCCGCCGTGGGTCCAGAACTTGGCGAAGAAGCCGAACAGCATGAACAGCAGAACGGTCGACAGCAATGGATCGCCATCCAGCGCCCCCGCCTCGGTCAGGGCGCGCATGCGCGTCTCGCCGATGATCGCCATCTGCACCATCTTGTACACCAGCGTGGTCACCATCAGCAGGGCGGTGCACAACAGGAAGTCATAGAACATTGCGGCCAGGCGACGGCCCAGGCCGACCACGGGGAACTCGCCCTGTGGTTGAAGAAGTTGCTTGGGCATGCGCTCAGGCTCCGGGTGACAAAGCGCCCATTCTACGGAATTGCGCGCACAAAAAAGCCCCTGCTGTTGCCAGCAGGGGCTCTTTCGTTGATGAAGATCAGGCTTCGGCTTGAACTTCGTCGGCTTGCATGCCTTTTTGGCCCTGCACAGCAACGAAGGTCACTTTCTGGCCTTCTTTCAGGCTCTTGAAGCCGTTGCCCTGAATAGCGCGGAAGTGTACGAACAGATCCGGACCGCTTTCTGGAGTGATGAAACCAAAACCTTTCTCGTCGTTAAACCACTTGACGGTACCGCTCTGACGTTGGGACATTGTCTTATTTCCTTTGAAACTTAGAATTAGTAACAGTTTCTTTCATTGAAAGAGTACTGGGCTGGGTTGCAGGAAAGTAAGAGACGTCGAACGGGTTGTAGCAAAACTCGGCGCTACTGCCCAGGTCACGAACCATAGCGACCCATGCAAACACAGTGCAGTGAATCTACACTCATTTCGATTGCAAAAACAAGTCCCGCAGAGCGCCGCACCACGGGGCCTGGCGGGAAATTTCCGGGGCTGTTTGCGGGCCGCTGTCGGGCGTGTTCGAAAGTTGTAAAACGCGTTCGAAAACGAATATTCCGAACGCGCCATGACACCTTGTTTCAATTGCGCTGTTTCAGCCGCGATAGTAGCGCTGGGCAACGAACGGCATCTTGCTGACCTTCATCGCCACCCGTTTGCCGCGCACGATGGCCCACAGCGGTGTATCGAGCGCTGCATGGGCCTGGTCCACATATCCCATCGCCACTGGCGCGCCCAGCGTGGGCCCGAAGCCTCCGCTGCAGATGCTGCCGACCACCGTGCCGGCCTCATCGACGATCTCGGCCCCTTCGCGCACCGGGGTACGCTCCTGCGGCAGCAGGCCGACGCGCTTGCGCGCCACGCCGCTGTGCTGCTGGGCGAAGATCGCAGCAGCTCCGGGGAAGCCTCCCGCCCGCGAGCCATCGGCACGGCGTACCTTGGAGATGGCCCACAGCAGGCTTGCCTCGATCGGCGTGGTGTCGGCATTCATGTCATGCCCGTACAGGCACAGGCCGGCTTCCAGGCGCAGCGAGTCGCGCGCGCCCAGGCCGATGGCGGCCACTTCCGGCTCGGCCAGCAGGTGGCGGGCCAGGGCCTCGGCGCTGGCGCTGGGCACACTGATTTCGAAGCCGTCTTCGCCGGTGTAGCCCGAACGGCTCACGTAGCAGTCCACGCCCAGCAACACCACGGGCTTGAACTGCATGAAGGTCATGTCCGCCACCTCGGGGGCCAGGCGCTGCAGTACCTTGACTGCCGCCGGGCCCTGCAGGGCCAGCAGGGCGCGCTCTTCGAACAGCGGCTGCACCTGGCACAGCGTGCCGATGTGCTGGCGCAGGTGGGCCAGGTCCTGGTCCTTGCAGGCGGCGTTGACCACCAGGAACAGTTCGTCGTTGCCCAGGTTGGCCACCATCAGGTCATCGAGGATGCCGCCCTGTTCGTTGGTGAACATCGCGTAGCGCTGCATGCCCACCGGCAAATCGATGATGTCGACCGGCACCAGGGTTTCCAGGGCCTTGGCGGCATCGGCGCCCACCAGGCGGATCTGGCCCATGTGCGACACGTCGAACAGGCCGGCCTGTTCGCGGGTGTGCAGGTGCTCCTTGAGCACCCCCAGCGGGTACTGCACGGGCATGTCGTAGCCGGCGAACGGCACCATGCGCGCGCCCAGTTCCAGATGCAGGGCATGAAGCGGTGTTTGCAGCAGTGTGTCGGTGGACATTGATGACTCCTTCTAGAGGCTTGAGGTTGTCAGCACTCGATGATGTTGACGGCGAGACCGCCGCGGGCGGTCTCCTTGTATTTGCTTTTCATGTCGGCGCCGGTCTGGCGCATGGTGCGGATCACCTTGTCGAGCGAGACGAAGTGCTGCCCGTCGCCGCGCAAGGCCATGCGCACCGCGTTGATCGCCTTGACCGAGCCCATGGCATTGCGTTCGATGCAGGGCACCTGGACCAGCCCGCCAATCGGGTCGCAGGTCAGGCCCAGGTTGTGTTCCATGCCGATTTCGGCGGCGTTCTCGACCTGTTGCACGCTGCCGCCCAGCACCTCGCACAGGGCCCCGGCTGCCATCGAACAGGCCACCCCGACCTCGCCCTGGCAGCCCACCTCGGCCCCCGAGATCGAGGCGTTTTCCTTGTACAGGATGCCGATGGCAGCGGCGGTGAGCAGAAAGCGCACCACGCCGTCTTCGCTGGCACCCCCGATGAAGCGCATGTAGTAGTGCAGCACCGCCGGCACGATGCCGGCAGCGCCATTGGTGGGGGCGGTGACCACGCGACCGCCGGAGGCATTCTCTTCGTTGACCGCCAGGGCATAGAGGTTGACCCAGTCGAGTACCGACAGCGCATCGCGCAGGCTCGCCTCGGGGTTGGCGCACAGCTGGCGGTGCAGGGCCGCCGCGCGGCGCTTGACCTTGAGCCCGCCGGGCAGAATGCCCTCGTTGCGACAGCCGGCGGCCACGCAGTCCTGCATCACTTGCCAGATGTGCAGCAGGCCGCTGCGGGTCTCGGCCTCGGGGCGCCAGGCCGATTCGTTGGCCAGCATCATCTGGCTGATGCTCAGGTGATGCGTGGTGCAGTGGCCAAGCAGTTCCCGGGCCGTTTTGAACGGGTAGGGCAGTGTGGTGCTGTCCTCGACGATACGGTCGGCCCCGGCGGCGCCTTCGTCGACCACGAAACCGCCGCCCACCGAGTAGTACTCGCGGCTGCGTACCTGCAGGCCGGCGGCGTCGAAGGCACGAAAGATCATGCCGTTGGGGTGAAAGGCCAGCGGCTTGCGGATCATCGCCAGGTGCTGTTTTTCGTTGAACTCGATGGCGTGCTCGCCCAGCAGGTAGAGCTGCCCGCTGCTGCGGATCGCCTGCAGGCGCGCTGCGATGGTGTCGGTGTCGACGCTGTCGGGGTGTTCGCCCTCAAGCCCCAGCAGCACCGCCTTGTCGCTGCCGTGGCCCTTGCCGGTGGCGCCGAGCGAGCCGTACAGCTCGACCTTGACGCTGGCGGTACTGGCCAGCAGGTCGTCGAGGCGCAGGCCCTCGGCAAAACGCGCGGCTGCGCGCATCGGCCCGACGGTATGGGAGCTGGAGGGGCCGATGCCGATCTTGAACAGGTCGAAGACGCTGAGTGACATGGTCGTACCCTCGTGCAGGTTGAAAAGCTTCGCCGGCAAGGCCGGCCCCTACAGATGCGCGCGGGCTCTGCAGGAGCCGGCCTTGCCGGCGAAGAGGCCCTCAGGCGTCCTGATAGCTTTCGATCGACGGGCAGGCGCAGATCAGGTTGCGGTCGCCGAACACGTTGTCGACACGCCCCACGGGTGGCCAGTACTTGGCCTCCACCAGCGATGGCAGCGGGTACACCGCCTGCTGGCGGCTATAGCCGTGGGGCCATTCGCCGGCCAGTTCGGCCGCGGTGTGCGGGGCGTTCTTCAGCGGGTTGTCGTCCTTGTCCAGGCTGCCGTTCTCCACTGCGCGAATCTCTTCGCGAATACAGATCATGGCGTTGCAGAAGCGGTCCAGTTCCTCTTTGGCCTCGCTCTCGGTCGGCTCGATCATCAACGTGCCGGCCACCGGGAACGACATGGTCGGGGCATGGAAGCCGAAGTCGATCAGGCGCTTGGCCACGTCGTCGACGCTGATGCCGCTGCTGTCCTTGAGCGGGCGCAGGTCCAGGATGCACTCGTGCGCCACCAGGCCATTGCCGCCGGTGTACAACACAGGATAGTGCTCTTCCAGGCGGCGGGCGATGTAGTTGGCATTCAGGATCGCCATCTGCGACGCACGCTTGAGCCCGGCGCCGCCCATCATGCGGATGTACATCCAGGTGATCGGCAGGATGCTGGCACTGCCGAACGGCGCTGCGCATACCGCGCCCTGGGGGTTGTGCAGGTGCGCATGGCCCGGCAGGAACGGCGCCAGGTGCGCCTTGACGCCGATCGGGCCGACGCCCGGGCCGCCACCGCCGTGGGGGATGCAGAAGGTCTTGTGCAGGTTCAGGTGGGACACGTCGCCGCCGAACTTGCCCGGGGCGCACAGGCCGACCATCGCGTTCATGTTGGCGCCGTCGATGTACACCTGGCCGCCGTTGTCGTGGATGATCGCGCAGATCTCGCCGATGGCCTCCTCGAACACACCGTGGGTGGACGGGTAGGTGATCATCAGCGCGGCCAACTGGTCGCGGTGCTCGATGGCCTTGGCGCGCAGGTCGTCGATGTCGACGTTGCCACGGGCATCGCACGCAGTGACCACCACGCGCATGCCGGCCATGTGTGCGGTGGCCGGGTTGGTGCCGTGGGCCGACGAGGGAATCAGGCAGATATCGCGGCGGGCATCGCCCCGGCTCTGGTGGTAGGCGCGGATCGCCAGCAGGCCGGCGTACTCGCCCTGCGAACCGGCGTTGGGCTGCAACGACACGGCGTCATAGCCAGTGGCGGCGCACAGCATGGCCTCCAGCTCGTTGGTCAGTTGCTGGTAGCCCTGGCTCTGCTCGGCGGGGGCAAAGGGGTGCAGGTTGCCGAACTCGGCCCAGGTCACCGGGATCATTTCGCTGGCGGCGTTGAGCTTCATGGTGCACGAGCCCAGCGGAATCATGGTGCGGTCCAGCGCCAGGTCCTTGTCGGCCAGCTTGCGCAGGTAGCGCATCAGTTCGGTTTCGCTGTGGTAGCGGTTGAACACCGGGTGTTCGAGGATGGCCGACTGGCGCAGCAGGGCGGCCGGCAGTCGTGCTGGCGTGGCAGCGGCCAGCGCGGCGAAGTCCGGTACGGCCTGGCCATTGGCGAACAGCTGCCACAGGGCCTCGACATCGGCCTGGGTGCTGGTTTCGTCCAGCGACAGGCCCAGTTGCTCGGGATCGATCTGGCGCAGGTTGAGCTGGCGGGCGCGCGCCTGTTCATGCAGCGCGGCAGTCGCGCCGCCGGTGGCCAGGGTCAGGGTGTCGAAGAACGCGGCGTTCTGAACGTTCACGCCCAGTGCCTTGAGGCCGCTGGCCAGGATCGCGGTCAGCTGGTGGGTGCGCTGGGCGATCTGCTTGAGGCCCTGCGGGCCGTGGTACACGGCGTACATGCTGGCGATGTTGGCCAGCAGTACCTGGGCGGTGCAGATGTTGCTGGTGGCCTTCTCGCGGCGGATGTGCTGCTCGCGGGTCTGCATGGCCAGGCGCAGGGCGGTCTTGCCGAAGCGGTCGATGGACACGCCGACCAGGCGCCCTGGCATGTCGCGCTTGAACGCATCGCGGGTGGAGAAGTACGCCGCATGCGGGCCGCCGAAGCCCAGCGGCACGCCGAAGCGCTGGGCGCTGCCGATGGCCACGTCGGCGCCGAACTCACCCGGCGGGGTCAGCAGGGTCAGCGCCAGCAGGTCGGCGGCTACCGCCACCAGCGCGTTGGCGGCGTGCAGGCGCTCCACCAGTTCGCGGTAGTCGAACACCTCGCCGTTGCTGGCCGGGTACTGCAGCAGGGCGCCGAAGAAGGCGCTCACGTCGCCCAGCTCGCGCTCGTCGCCCACCACCACCTCGATGCCCAGCGGCTCGGCACGGGTGCGCAGCACGTCGAGGGTCTGCGGGTGGCAATGCACCGAGGCGAAGAAGGCGTGGCTGCCCTTGTTCTTGCTCAGGCGCTTGCAGAAGGTCATGGCTTCGGCGGCGGCGGTGGCTTCGTCGAGCAGGGAGGCGTTGGCGATCGGCAAGCCGGTGAGGTCGCTGATCAGGGTCTGGAAGTTCAGCAGCGCTTCCAGGCGGCCCTGGGAAATCTCGGGCTGATAGGGGGTGTAGGCGGTGTACCAGGCCGGGTTTTCCAGCAGGTTGCGCAGGATCGGTGCCGGGGTGTGGGTGTTGTAGTAGCCCTGGCCGATGAAGCTCTTGAACAGCTGGTTCTTGCCGGCGATGGCCTTGAGCGAAGCCAGGGCATCGGCTTCGCTCTGCCCGTCACCGAGCTCGAGCACGCTGGTGCCCTTGATGCTGTCGGGGATCACGGCGGCGCTCATGGCCTCCAGCGAGTCGAAGCCCAGGGTGGCGAGCATGGCCTGCTCGTCGGTGTCGCGCGGGCCGATATGACGGGCGATGAACTGATTGGCGGTGCCGAGGTTGATGGTCATGGTGATTTCCTCAGGCGTCGGCGTTGGCTTTGATCAGACGGTCGTAGGCGTCCTGGTCGAGCAGTTGCGCGACGGCGCCGGCATCGGCCGGGATGAAGCGGAAGAACCAGCCTTCGCCCAGCGGGTCTTCGTTGACCAGCTCGGGGCTGTCCTGCAGCTGTTCGTTGACTGCCACCACTTCACCGGTCAGCGGCATGTACACGCCGCTGGCGGCTTTGACCGATTCGACGGTGGAGGCTTCGGCCCCGGCTTCGTAGGTTTGCAGTTCCGGCAGTTGCACATAGACCACGTCACCCAGTGCGTTCTGGGCAAAGGTGGTGATCCCGACCGTGACGCTGCCGTCGGCTTCGGCGCGCAGCCATTCGTGATCTTCGGTAAAACGCAACTCGCTCATGGGAACTCCTCAGGGGTGCGGTAGGGCTCACCATCAGGCCAGCCCGGAACTGACATCTCCTTAGCAAGTTCGTGGCCATTTATAAAAAATGCTTACAAATCAATTATTTATGTATTTGTCGGTGGTGCTCGTTACGCAGGTCGTAGCGAAATCGCTACACCTGTCGAGTATTGAAAAAGCGCAGAGGGATCAAAACCTTGCATTACAGTGGCAAACGGGCGATGTAGCGAAATCGATACGGTGTATCGATTTCGCTACGGAAGGGTTTCCTTTCCGGGAATGCCATACTTGCGCAGCCGATGCGCAATAGCCGTGTGCGAAGTCTGCAAGCGACTGGCCAACTGGCGGGTGGAGGGGTAGGTGGCGTAGAGCTTTTCCAGCAGGCCACGCTCGAAGTTCTCCACGGCCTGCTCCAGGCTGGCCACTTCACCATCGCTTTGGCGCGCCACCGAGGTGCCGGCAATGTCCAGGTCACCAATATCCACCAGGCTGCTCTCGCAGATGGCCGCAGCGCGAAAGATCACGTTCTGCAACTGGCGCACGTTGCCCGGCCAGCGGTTGCCCAGCAACGCCGGGTAGGTGCCCGGCGCCAGCCGGCACAGCGGACGCTGGAACTGCGTGCAGGCCTGGCGCATGAAGGCACGGGCCAGCATCAGGATGTCCTGGCCACGCTCGCGCAGCGGCGGCACTTCCAGGTTGAGCACGTTCAGGCGGTAGAACAGGTCTTCGCGAAAACTGCCTTCGGCAACCATCTTTTCCAGGTCGCGGTGGGTGGCGCTGAGGATGCGCACGTTGACCTTGACCTCGCGATCACCGCCCACGCGGCGAAAGCTGCCATCGCTCAGAAACCGCAGCAGCTTGGCCTGAAGGTAAGGCGACATCTCGCCGATTTCATCGAGAAACACCGTGCCCTGGTTGGCCAGCTCCATCAGCCCCGGCTTGCCGCCGCGTTGCGCGCCGGTGAAGGCACCGGGGGCGTAGCCGAACAGCTCGCTCTCGGCCAGGTTCTCCGGCAGCGCCGCACAGTTCAGTGCCAGGAAGGGTGCGTTGTGGCGGCTGCTGATGGCGTGGCAGGCACGGGCTACAAGTTCCTTGCCGGTGCCGGTCTCGCCGTGGATCAGCAGCGGCGCATCCAGCGCCGCCACACGCAGGGCGCGGGCCTTGAGGGTACGGATGGGCGGCGAGTCGCCGAGCAGCGCGTCGAAGCCTTCGGCATGGTCGTGGTGCAGGGCCGACAGGCGTTCGCCGATGCGGTTGGCCTGGTACAGCGTCAGCAGGGCGCCGGCGTTGGTGATCGGGGTGGCGTCGAGCAGCAGGGTCTGGCCGTTGAGGGTGACTTCGCGCAGGGGCAGGTGGAAACCCTGTTCGATCAGCGCATCGAGCAGTTGCGGGTCGCCGAACAGCTCACCCACCGAGCGGCCCTCCGGGTCCTGGCCGCACAGGGCGATCAATGCGGGGTTGGCCAGCAGCACATGGCCGGCGCTGTCCAGGGCCAGGACCGGGTCGCTCATGGCGGCGAGCAGGGCATCGAGCTGCAGGTGGCGGCGCTGGCCGGGGAGGATGTCGACCACTTTCACGCTTTGCACGCCGTGCACGTTGAACAGCGCGTCATGCAGCTCTTCGAGCACGTCGGGGCTCAGGGTCGGGGCGTCGATGTAGACGTTGGGCGGCACCATCTCCACGGCGTCCAGGTTGAGGTGGCGGGCACCGAGCAGGGCCAGCACTTCCTGGGTGATGCCGACGCGGTCGATGAAGCTGACGTGGATACGCATGGGGGATGTTCTGGCTTGCCGGGATGGCAAGTATGCCCTGCGACCGCTGCGCGGTCGAATCGCGGGTCAAGCCCGCTCCCACAGGCGCAGGTGATTTTTGTGGGAGCGGGCTTGACCCGCAATGAGGTCGTGGTGGGCTAGCCCAGGTGCTCGGGCTTGACCGGGTCGCCCGATTTCACATCGAGCTGTGCGCGCACATCCTCGAACATCATGTCGTAGATCTTGTGCAGCGAGCTGATGCTGGCGGTTTTGGGCATGCCGTACTTCTGCGCGATGATCGAGGCCTGCCGCGCGAAGTCGAAGGCCTGGTCCTTGGGCATGAAGAAGGTTTCGTCCATCGGCTTGTCCTCGATGGTGCCATGCATGCGAAAACTCATGCCTTTGCCTTCCTTGGGATCCTGCTCAACCTTGTAGTCGATGCACAGGTTGTAGCTGTAATCGGCCTTGTTCAGCGCATGGCGCTCGATGTGCAGATGACCGGGTTCGAATATGGCCATGGCGGCTCCTCTGGAAGGTTGAAACGGGCGGACCTGCAGATCCGCCCAACTGCATCAACGGTAGTCGATACCCGGCTTGGACGTACTCACCCGAGTGCCGGCAGTGCCCTTGACGATGTCTTCGATATCGGCCAGCGAGCCGATAACCGCTACTTTGCCGGTGTGCCGGGCAAAGTCGCAAGCGGCCTGCACCTTCGGCCCCATGGAGCCTGCGGCAAAGCCCAGGCGCTCCAGTTCGTCCGGGTGGGCCTGGGCGATGGCTTTCTGGGTCGGCTTGTTGAAGTCGACATACGCCGCGTTCACGTCCGTGGCAATCACCAGCAGGTCGGCGTCCAGCTGTTCGGCCAGCAGCGACGAGCACAGGTCCTTGTCGATCACCGCCTCGATGCCCTGCAGCTTGCCGTTCTCACCATACATGGTGGGGATGCCGCCACCCCCGGCACAGATCACGATACTGCTCTTTTCCAGCAGCCACTTGATCGGGCGGATCTCGAAGATGCGCTTGGGTTTGGGGCTGGCCACCACGCGGCGGAACTTGTCGCCGTCGGCCTTGACCACCCAGCCTTTTTCCTTGGCCAGGCGCTCGGCTTCTTCCTTGCCGTAGACCGGGCCGATGAACTTGGTCGGGTCCTTGAAGGCAGGGTCGTTGGCGTCCACTTCCACCTGGGTCAGCAGGGTGGCGAAGGGCACCTCGAAGTCCAGCAGGTTGCCCAGCTCCTGTTCGATGATGTAGCCGATCATGCCTTCGGTTTCGGCACCGAGCACGTCCAGCGGGTAGGCTTCGTCGGGTTTGTAGGATTGCGCCTGCAGCGACAGCAGGCCGACCTGCGGGCCGTTGCCGTGGGCGATGACCAGTTCGTTGCCGGGGTGGATCTTGGCGATCTGTTCGGCGGCGATACGGATGTTGGCGCGCTGATTGTCGGCGGTAAGGGGCTCGCCGCGGCGCAGCAGGGCGTTGCCGCCCAATGCAACAACGATACGCATGATGATGTCCTTTCTAGGGTGCAGGAGCCGGCAGCGCCGGCTCCCGGCGGGGTTACAGGTCGGCCAGGGTCGACACCAGGATCGCCTTGATCGTGTGCATGCGGTTTTCCGCCTGCTCGAAGGCGATGCAGGCCGGCGACTCGAACACGTCATCGGTCACTTCGATGCCGTTGGCCAGGTGCGGGTACTGCTCGGCGATCTGCTTGCCGACCTTGGTGTCGGAGTTGTGGAACGCCGGCAGGCAGTGCATGAACTTGGTGCGTGGGTTGCCGGTGGCCTTCATCAGCTCGGCGTTGACCTGGTATGGCAGCAGCTGCTTGATGCGTTCGCCCCAGGCTTCGACCGGCTCGCCCATCGATACCCACACGTCGGTGTGGATGAAGTCCACGCCCTTGACCGCAGCTTTCGGGTCTTCGGTGAGGGTGATGCGGGCACCGCTTTCCTCTGCGTACTGTTTGCAGCGTGCCACCAGGTCGTCATGCGGCCACAGGGCCTTGGGCGCACAGATACGCACGTCCATGCCCAGCTTGGAGCCGACCAGCAGCAGCGAGTTGCCCATGTTGTTGCGCGCATCGCCCAGGTAGGCGTAGCTGATGTCGTGGATCGGCTTGTCGGCATGCTCGCGCATGGTCAGCACGTCGGCGATCATCTGGGTGGGGTGGTATTCGTCGGTGAGGCCGTTGAACACCGGTACGCCGGCGAACTTGGCCAGTTCCTCGACCACTTCCTGCTTGAAGCCACGGTACTCGATGGCATCGTACATGCGCCCGAGCACGCGAGCGGTGTCCTTCATGCTCTCCTTGTGGCCGATCTGCGAGGAGTTGGGGTCGATGTAGGTGACGTTGGCGCCCTGGTCATAGGCGGCCACTTCGAAGGCGCAACGGGTGCGGGTCGAGGTCTTCTCGAAAATCAGCGCAATGTTGTTGCCCTTGAGGTGCTGCTGCTCGGTGCCGGTGTATTTGGCACGCTTGAGGTCACGGGACAGGTCCAGCAGGTAGCGCAGCTCGCGCGGGGTGTGGTGTTCCAGGCTCAGCAGGCTGCGGTTGTGGATGTTGAACGCCATGATGTTGCTCCTGTTCTTTTAGAACGCAAAGGGCTGATCGGCCCGGCCGGCGCCTTGTGGGCGCGGCCGGACGATGGTCGTTTTAGTAATCGATTGGGTCGCGCACGATCGGGCAGGTCATGCAGTGGCCGCCCCCACGTCCGCGGCCCAGTTCGCCGGCACTGATGGTGATGACCTCGACACCGGCCTTGCGCAGCAGGGTGTTGGTGTAGGTGTTGCGGTCGTAGCCGATGACCACGCCCGGCTCCACGGCCACCACGTTGTTGCCGTCGTCCCACTGCTCGCGTTCGGCGGCGAAGCTGTTGCCACCGGTTTCAACCACGCGCAGCTTGGGCAGCTTGAGGGCCTTGGCCACCACATCGAGGAAGCTGGCTTCTTCGCGACGGATGTCGATGCCGCCCTGCTTGCTTTCGTCGGGTTGCAGGGTGAAGGCGACGATCTGGTTCACCACTTCGGGGAAGATCGTGACCAGGTCGCGGTCGCAGAAGCTGAACACGGTGTCCAGGTGCATCGCAGCGCGGGACTTCGGCAGCCCGGCCACGATCACGCGTTCCACGGCCTTGTTCTTGAACAGGTTCAGCGCCAGTTGGCCGATGGCCTGACGCGACGTGCGTTCGCCCATGCCGATCAGTACCACGCCGTTACCGATAGGCATCACGTCGCCGCCTTCGAGGGTGGAGTTGCCGTGGTCCTTGTCCGGGTCGCCGTACCAGATCTCAAAATCGGCGTTGGTGAACTGCGGGTGGAACTTGTAGATGGCGGTGGTCAGCAGGGTCTCCTGGCGACGCGCCGGCCAGTACATCGGGTTCAGGGTCACGCCGCCGTAGATCCAGCAGGTGGTGTCGCGGGTGAACTGGGTGTTGGGCAGCGGCGGCAGGATGAAGCTGGAGTGGCCCAGGAAGTCGCGGAACATCTGGATGGTCTTGCCACCGAAGCTGTCGGGCAGGTCATCGGCCGAGACGCCGCCGATCAGGTACTCGGCGATGTGTCGCGGCTCCAGGCTGCGCAGCCAGGATTTCACTTCGTTGATCAGGCCCAGGCCCACCGAGTCGGCGGTGACCTTGCGCTCCAGAATCCAGTCCAGTGCTTCGGGCATCGCGACAATGTCGGTCAGCAGGTTGTGCATTTCCAGCACTTCGATGCCGCGCTCGCGCATCTTGGTCACGAAGTCGAAGTGGTCGCGCTTGGCCTGGGCGACCCAGAGTACGTCGTCGAACAGCAGTTCGTCGCAGTTGTTCGGGGTCAGGCGCTGGTGGGCCAGGCCTGGGGAGCAAACCATCACTTTGCGCAGTTTGCCGGCTTCGGAATGTACGCCGTACTTAGCTTTTTCCGTGGACATGGTTCATTTCCTCCAAGTTGCGAATACGGGGGGTTACAGAGTCAGGAAGCCGTCGTACAGGCCATAGGCCGCCACCAGGGCGCCAATGACTACGGCGGCGAAGATCAGCTTCTCCACGTTGGTAAAGATCGGTTGGCCCACCTCGCGCTTGGCCTTGGCGAACAGCACCACGCCAGGGGCATACAGCAGGGCCGAGAGCAGCAGGTACTTGACGCCACCGGCGTACAGCAGCCAGATGGCATAGAGCAGTGCGATACCGCCGATGATCAGGTCTTTCTTGCGTTCGGCCAGGGCCTGTTCATAGGTTTCGCTGCGCAGTGCCAGCAGGAACGCATAGGCCGCCGACCACAGGTAGGGCACCAGGATCATCGAGGTGGCGAGGTAGATCAGCGACAGGTAGGTACTGGCCGAGAACAGCGTGATGACCAGGAAGATCTGCACCATGGCGTTGGTCAGCCACAGGGCGTTGGCCGGCACGTGGTTGGCGTTCTCGCGGCGCAGGAACTCCGGCATGGTGTGGTCCTTGGCTGCGGCGAACATGATCTCGGCGCACAGCAGTACCCACGACAGCAGGGCCCCCAGCAGCGAGACGATCAGGCCGACGCTGATCAGCACCGCGCCCCAGTGACCGACCACGTGCTCGAGCACGGCGGCCATCGACGGGTTCTGCAGCTTGGCCAGTTCCGGTTGGGTCATGATGCCCAGCGACAGCACGTTCACCAGTACCAGGAACAGCAGCACGGTGATGAAGCCGATCACGGTGGCCTTGCCCACGTCGGAGCGTTTTTCGGCGCGGGCCGAGAAGATGCTGGCGCCCTCGATGCCGATGAACACCCACACGGTGACCAGCATCATGTTGCGCACCTGGTTCATCACGCTGCCCAGGTCCGGGTTCATCGTGCCCCAGATGTCGGCGGTGAAGATGTCCAGCTTGAACGCGAACAGGGCAATCAGGATGAACAGCGCCAGTGGCACGACCTTGGCCACGGTGGTGACCAGGTTGATGAACGCTGCTTCCTTGATGCCGCGCAGCACCAGAAAGTGCACTGCCCACAGCAGGATCGAGGCACCGATGATCGCCGCCGGGGTGTTGCCTTCGCCGAAGATCGGGAAGAAGTAGCCCAGGGTGCTGAACAGCAGTACGAAGTAGCCCACGTTGCCCAGCCAGGCACTGATCCAGTAGCCCCAGGCGGACGAAAAGCCCATGTAGTCGCCAAAGCCGGCCTTGGCGTAGGCGTATACGCCGCCGTCCAGGTCAGGTTTGCGATTGGCCAGGGTCTGGAACACGAAGGCCAGGGTCAGCATGCCGATGGCGGTGATGCCCCAGCCGATCAGCACGGCGCCGACATCGGCGCTGGCGGCCATGTTCTGCGGCAGCGAGAAGATACCGCCGCCGATCATGGAACCCACTACAAGTGCGACTAACGCACCCAGTCGTAGTTTTCCGGGAGTGTCTGACATTGGATAACTCCATTCCAGGAGAAGAGAGATGCCAGAATAAATCCAGCAAGCGTGACGAGAGCTGATTCAGGTCAGTTCATTGATACATTCCATTGTTGTTGAAGGACTTGAAGCGCTGCAGCCGGCGCCTCGCCGACACCCCGCAAGCCTTGTGCAATGGCACCTCCAGCCTTTTTCTAGAGCATTCGCTCTGAATGGCTGCGAGATTTGAAGCTAGTCGCTTTTACGGGTTTAGCAAATTTTTGACGAGAAAAGATCTTGTTTGCTTGATGAAGTAGATGGGGTACGCAAAACTCACTGTTTAGTTCGCCTCGGCATAGACGTACTAGTTATGAAGGTTATAGTTTTGAAGACAATCCACTATAAACGTCAGGGCTGTGCTTATATTTAGGCCTAGTGTGTAACAGCACCATGACAACGCGGGACGAAAAGGGGAACTGCATGTCCGAACCAGGACAGAAACTGCGCTTGGGTGCGCTCGTCGCGCTGGTGGTGGGCTCGATGATCGGTGGCGGTATCTTCTCGCTGCCGCAGAACATGGCCGCCCGGGCCGATGTCGGCGCCGTGCTGATCGGCTGGGGCATCACCGCCGTGGGCATGCTGGCGCTGGCGTTCGTGTTCCAGACCCTGGCCAACCGCAAGCCCGAGCTCGATTCGGGTGTATATGCCTATGCCAAGGCCGGGTTTGGCGAGTACATGGGCTTTTCGTCGGCCTGGGGCTACTGGATCAGCGCCTGGCTGGGCAACGTGGGCTACTTCGTGCTGCTGTTCAGCACCCTGGGCTTCTACTTTCCGGTGTTCGGGGAGGGCAACACGCCGATCGCCATCGCCTGCGCTTCGCTATTGCTGTGGGCGGTGCACTTTCTGGTACTGCGCGGCATCAAGGAGGCGGCGTTCATCAACCTGGTGACCACCGTGGCCAAGGTGGTGCCGCTGGTGATGTTCATCGTGATCGCGGCGGTGGCGTTTCGTGCCGATATCTTCACCCGCGACATCTGGGGGCTGAGCAACCCCAAGTTCGGCGGGGTGCTGGACCAGGTGCGCAACATGATGCTGGTGACCGTGTTCGTGTTCATCGGCATCGAGGGCGCCAGCGTGTATTCGGCCCGTGCCGAAAGGCGTTCGGACGTGGGCAAGGCCACGGTGATCGGCTTTCTCGGGGTGCTGGCGCTGCTGGTGCTGGTCAACGTGCTGTCGCTGGGGGTGATGACCCAGCCGGAGCTTGCCGGCTTGCAGAACCCGTCACTGGCCTCGGTGATGGAGCATATCGTCGGGCCCTGGGGCGGGCTGCTGATCAGCCTGGGGCTGGCGGTGTCGCTGCTGGGGGCGCTGCTGTCGTGGGCGTTGCTGTGTGCCGAGATCCTGTTCGCCACCGCCCGCGACAAGACCATGCCGCGGTTTCTGACCCGCGAGAATGCCAACCATGTGCCGGTCAATGCGCTGTGGATGACCAACTGCATGATCCAGCTGTTCCTGCTGATCACGCTGTTCTCTGCGGGCACCTACACCAGCCTGATCTACCTGGCGTCATCGATGATCCTGGTGCCGTACCTGTGGTCGGCGGCCTATGCGTTTCTGCTGGCACTGCGCGGGGAAACCTATGAGCGCCACCCCGGGGCGCGGCGCAAGGACCTGCTGGTGGCCGGGGTGGCGCTGGTGTATGCGATCTGGCTGCTTTACGCCGGGGGGCTGAAGTACCTGCTGCTGTCGGCGCTGCTGTACGCGCCGGGGGTGATCCTGTTCTACCGCGCCAAGCACGAGCAGGGGCAGCCGCTGTTCACTGGGTGGGAGAAGCTGATTTTCGCGGCGGTGCTGGTGGGGGCGGGGGTGGCGGCGTATGCGTTGTATGCGGGGTGGTTGACGCTTTAGAGCGGTGTCGAGGTGTTCGCCGGCAAGGCCGGCTCCTACAGGTTGGTGCGACCTTCTGTAGGAGCCGGCCTTGCCGGCGAAGAGCCTCTGGCGGTCACCAGCGAGGCTCGGCCGACCCCAGCTCGCAAGCCCCCCGCGCCCATACCAGCGGCGCGCCTTGCACCTGCAACGGCGCCTGCAGGCGCCTGGCCGGCCCCCACGGCGTCTGCTCCACGGCCGGGGCCAGGTCTGCCTCGGTTTCGCCGGCCAACGGCAAGTCCTCGATCACCGTGCCCTGGTCCACCAGCAGCTTGGCCGTGCGCGCCAGCGACAGACGCGCCGAGCCGCCACAGCCGCTGCGCAGCCGCTCATCCAGTGCACGGATCGCGGCAGCCGCCATCAGGTAGCCGGTGGCATGGTCCAGGGCCTGCACCGGCAACGGCACCGGCCGCTCGCCCTGACGCCAGCGCATGCCCTCGCGAGCGATCCCGCTGCTCATCTGCACCAGGCTGTCGAAGCCGCGACGATGCTGCCACGGGCCGCTCCAGCCATAGGCATTGAGGCTGACATCGATCAGCCCGGGGTTGAGCCTGCGCCGTTGTTCGGCGCCATAGCCGAGGCGCTCCAGCGCGTCGGCGCGGTAGCCGTGCAGGAGGATATCGGCACCTGCCAGCAGGCCTTCGAACACGGCGCGGTCCTCTGCAGCATGCAGGTCCAGGCGCGCGCAGCGCTTGCCCAAGGTCACCTCGGCCACCACCGAGGGCTCCTCCCAGCCCGGCGGATCGATGCGCAACACGTCGGCACCGAACCCCGCCAGCAGGCGGCTGGCAACGGGCCCGGCAAGAATGCGCGTCAGGTCCAGCACGCGTACCCCCTTGAGCGGCTGCGCCGCGGTGCCGGTCCAGCCCTTGAGTTCGCCAGCCGGCCCAGCCTTGCGATCGATCAGCGGCTCGGCATTGACCGCCATGCCCTGCGGGTGCGCCGACCATTGCTGCCAGCTGCGCATCTGCGCGGCACATCCGCCCGCAGCCACCACGGCAGTTTCCAGCGCCTCTGCCTCCCACTCGACAACCCGCCGGGCCATCTGATCGCGGTCGTGTACCGCTCCCAGCACCCGTTCGGCAGCGGCGCGGTGATGCGCGGCATTGGTGTGCAGGCGGATCCAGCCATCGCGGGTCGGGTAATCGCCTGCCACGGCGTCCCACAGCGGCGGCAGGCTCCAGCCCTGGGGGCGAATGCTGGTGGCGAACCACAGGGAGCTCAGACGTCGGTCCACCTGCACCCCGGGGCGCGTGCCGGTCTGGCCGGCGAGCAGGTCGGCGATGGCCAGGCCCGTGGCGGCAATGCTGGCACTGGCCAGTTCGGTGACTTCGAAGGTCGATGGCAGGGCTCCTGCAGTGTGCAGGTGCAGGTGCTCAAGCGCATCCTGGGCTAACCCCAGGGCGCTGACGATGCTGTTGAGAACATGACTCATGGTTGGCCCTCCCGTTGGTGGGCCATTGCAGACCATCAGGGCTGATTGGTCAAATGCGGGGCGGCAGGCACGCGCTCGGGGCGCGACCAGATCCACAGGTTGCCCAGGGCCATGCCGCCGATGGCGAGCCCTACCGGCCAGCGCAGGCCGATGAACACCAGCATCAGGCCGGCGCACAGCAGCATGCTGAGCGTGGCGCTGACCTTGGCCCGGCGCTGAATCACCTTGCCGTTGCGCCAGTTGTGCAGGATCGGCCCGAACAACCGGTGGTTTTCCAACCAGGCGCTCAGGCGCGGCGAGCTGCGCGTGGCAGCCCAGGCCGCGAGCAGGATGAACTCGGTGGTCGGCAGGCCGGGGATCACGATGGCCACCAGGCCGATGCCCAGGCTTACATAGGCAAGCAGGCCGAACAGCACGCGGGACAGCTTGGAGGTGGATGGGCGGGTCATGGGGTCCATTGACTGCACAGGTGAGGGCCGGCTGCCAGCGCGGCTGGCCGGCCCGGCACGCATCAGGCCAGCTCGGCCTTGGGCGCGGTGGCGTAGGCGTGTTTGAGCAACTCGGTAAAACGTTCGAACGCAGCCACGGCGCCTTGTTCAGCGGCCGCTTCTTCTTCGGCGCTGAGCTCCAGACCGTCGAGGATGCGGGTGAACTGCTTCCAGCCCTCGGCGCGACCACCGGCCGGCTCGCCCAGGTGACGGGCACCGAAGCTGTCCGACAGGCCCAGGCCGACGGCGCGCTTGATCAGGAACGCGGCGCCGAGTTTGGAGCCTTCGGAGACGAATATCCAGCCCATGGCGGCGCCCAGGCTCGGGTTGTGCACGGCGCCGGGGAAGGCGGCCGGTACTGCGGTGTCGAGGTCGGCGAGGTCGAGGCGGGCCTGTTCGGCGCGGCAGCGCTCGGCCAGGTCGGGCACGATGGCGATCAGTTGCGGGTCGTTGTACAGCGCCTGGAGTTCGGACTGGAACAGGTACTGGGCGACCACGAAACGGGCGAAGCTTTCGCGGGTGTCGAAGGGGGCATGGGACTTGACCAGCGCATCGAGCTCGCTGTGCGGCGCATGGGTGAGCTGGTTGAGGCGCTGCGAGCGCAGGGCAGGGCGTTCGGCGGTTGCGGTCATGGGGCATCCTTGGGAAATGGTGAGCGGGTGACTAGACGTTAGTAACTAGACGAATGAGGGGCGTGGAAATAGTAAAAAAGGTTGCGGGCCATTCGCCGGCAGGCCAGCTCCCTGTGGGAGCCGGCCTTGCCGGCGTAGCGTCTAGATATCCCACACCAGGTTGATGGCGAAGTTGCGCCCCGGTGCGGTCAGGCGGTCCAGATTGGCCGGCTGGGTAACCGCCGCTTCACCCAGGCCATCCTTGCCCACGGTGGCGTAGCTGCGCACGTCATCCCATTGCCAGTACTTCTTGTCGGCAAGGTTGTACACCCCGGCATTGATGGTGATGTCGTCTGTAACCTTGTAGAACCCGCTCAGATCCAGCGTGCCGTAGCCCGGGGTGCGGAAGCGGCCGCTGCTGCCGTCGGGGGCGAAGAAGTTGGTGTCATCGACGCGGTTCTTGCGCTTGACCACGGTCCAACTGAGCAGGGTGCCGTAGTCGCGTTGTTCGTAGCCCAGGCCGAACACCCCGGTCAGCGGGTTGACGCTGTTGAGCGGTTGGCCGGTGTCGTCGTTGCGGCCATTGGCATAGGCCAGGGAGGTCTGAGCATACAGGCCCTCTGGCGCGCCAAAAGGCGCCAGGCTCAGGCGGCCCTTGAACTCGACGCCCTTGATGGTCGCGTGCTTGATGTTGTTGGCGGCGAAGGTGTTGCCCAGGTCGGACGACTGCACGGCGTCTTCGTTGATGAAGTCGCGGTACTTGTTATAGAACACCGCCACATCGAAGTGCCCCGCATCGAAGTTGCCGCGCAGGCCGGTTTCGTAGCTTTTGCTCTTTTCCGGCTCCAGGTTCGGGTTCGGCTCCACGGTATACCCGCCTGCCAGGTTCACGAAGCGACCATACAGCGACTTGGCCGTCGGCGTGCGGAAGCCTTCAGCGTATTGCCCGTACCAGGTGTAGTTGTCGTTGAAGGCGTAGGTCACACCCAGCTTGGGCGAGACGCGGTGCCATTTCTTCTCGGCGTCATTGACGCTGTTGGCGCTGCCCAGTGCACCGAGGTACTCGTCGGTCATGTCGGGCTTGAGGCGGGTGTAGTCATAGCGTGCACCCGGCAGGAAAGTCCAGTCGTTCCAGCGGATCTCGTCCTGGGCGAACAGGCTGTATGTGTTGATGGTCGGGTCCGGGAAGTCGCTGACCTTGACCTGGGCGTCCCCAGGGCTGGCATCGCCAACGGCGCGGCAGGTACCGCCCACATTCAGACAGGTTGCCGTGCCGCTGCGCGAACCGGTGACCTTCTGCTGCTTGAGCGTGGTGCCGTAGGTCAGCAGGTGTTCGGTATCGCCAAGGCTGAAGGCTTTGTCGAGCTGGGCGTCGAGTACCCACTGACGGTCCTGGTAGAGGGTCTGGCGATCACGGAACACCTCGCGCCCTCTGGCCGCATACACCTCTTCGGTGCGCTGGTCGGTCTTGCCGATCTGGTAGTTCAGGCTCCACTTCATGTTGTCGGCCAGTAGGCTGCCCAGGGCAAATTCGTGGTTGATGGCAAATCGCTCGCGGGTGACGGTGTCGTTGCCGGTACGTACGCGGTAGGAGTTGGAGGCACCAAAGCCGGGAATGAACGGCCCACCCACTGCGCTCAGTTGGTTGGTATCGCGATCATCCTTGTAGCGCTCGTAGGTCAGGCCCAGCCGCGCGTCGTCGGCGTAGTTCCAGCCCAGCTTGGCCAGCACGTTTGTGGTGCGCGCATCCTGCGGGTTGGCCTCGGTGCGCGCCAGGCCATCGCCGCTGTGGCTGCCGTAGGACTCGGTCTCGTGGCCGTTGCGCTGGCTCAGGTGCAGCAGGCCGTCGAAATCGCCCTCGCGCCCGGCCACGGTGGCCGAGGTCAGCCAGCTCTCGTCGGCCGAGCTGTAGCCGGCCTTGAGGCGTGCACCCACGTCCTTGCCCGGCTTGATGATGTCGTCCGGGTCGAGGGTGAAGTAGCTGACCGCGCCGCCGATGGCGTTGCTGCCGTACAGCACCGAGGCCGGGCCGCGCAGGATCTCCACGCGCTTGACGATCTCGGGGTCGACGTAGTTGCGCTGGGTCTGGGCGTAGGGGCCGTAGAAGTAGCTGTCGGGGATCGACACGCCATCGATCTGGGTCAGTACGCGCTCGCCATCGATGCCGCGGATGTTGTAGCCGTTGAGGCCGCTGCGCTGGCCGACGCCGCTGACCGAGACACCTGGCTCGTAGCGCACCAGGTCCTTGATGGTGTTGACGTTGCTGCTGTCCAGCTGCTCGCGGGTCTGCACGCTCACCGTGCTTGGCACCTGGTTCACGTCCTGCGCGGTACGGGTGGCGCTGACGGTCACCTGCTGCAGGGTGATGGCATTGGAGGCGGCGCGCTCGATCACCACATTGCCGGCACTGAGCTTGCGGTAGTTCAGCTGGGTGCCGGCGAGCATCTGGCGCAGGGCCTGCTCGGGCGGCATCGAGCCGCGCACGCCTGGCGAGGCGACACCTTCGGCCAGCTCGGCGGACAACCCCACCTGCCAGCCGGTGACGGCGGTAAACGCGTTGAGCGCCGACACCAGCGGCTGCTGGGCAATGGCGAAGCGGTAGTCACCCATGCGCGGGTTGGCTGCCTGGGCGGGCTCGGCGGCCAGCGCCGGCAGGCTGCAGACGCCGCCGGCCAGCATGGCCAGGGTCAGCAGCGACAGCGTGCAACGTTGCAGGCCCGCTGTGCGGGTGGAGACGGTAGACCGGCGAGTGAAACCTCTGGACATCGAAAGCGCTCCCTGTCGCGCGAATGTTATAGGTGCGGCCGATTCAAAAATAAGAATCAGTTGCATTGGCTATAACGAGACGTGTGACCACGGGGCATCGCGTAAAAAAAGATTCCGATTCAGTTCAGAATCACCAGCGCCGGGTACTCCTGCAGGCGTGCGGAGGTGATGTGGGCCAGCGAGCGCACCGCTTCGAGGGGTTGGTCGAGGCGGTAGTTGCCGGTGACGGCGACGTTCTGCAGGCGCTCGCTGGTGTTGATGATCCAGCCCGGGTAGTAGCGCCCCAACTCGGCCAGCACCTGGCTCAGGGGGCAGTTCTCGAACACCAGCCGGCCCTCGATCCAGGCCAGGTCCTTTTGCCCGTCCAGGCGCTCGCGCTGGCTGAAACCGTTGGGGCCGAGGCTGATGCTGTCGCCGGCCGACAGGCGGATGCGCTGGTCGCTGTTGCCCAGCAGGTCGACGTCGCCGCGCTGCACCCGCACCTGTGCCTGGCCGTCGAGGTAGCGCACGGCGAAATCGGTGTCGCGCACGCTGGCGCGCAACGGCCCGGCGCGCAGCTCGAAGGGCTGCTGCCCGCCGGGGACCTGGAAGTAAGCTTCGCCCTGGTACAGCCGGGCGATGCGCTGGCGGTCGTTGATGTTGCTGGAGAACGCCGAATTGGTATTGAGCAGTACCTTGGAGCCGTCCTGCAGTTCCAGGCGCTGGCGCTCGCCGACCACGGTCAGGTGATCGGCCTGCAGGCGCATGGGCAGGTTGCCGACCGTGAACACACCCACCAGCAGCACCGCGGCGGTGGCCAGCGGCTTCCAGTGCGGGCGCAGGCGGGCCAGGCGTGAGGGGCGCTGACGTTGCTGCAGCTGCAGCGCGGCGGCGCGCACGCTGTCGCCGTGCCACAGGGCTTCGGCCTGCACGTAGGCCGGGGCATTGGCCGGGTCGGCCTCGAGCCAGGCCTCGAAGGCCCGGGTGTCTTCGGGCGTGGCGCATTGCAGGCGTATCAGCCAGTCCAGCGCCTGGTCCATGGCGCTGTCGCAGGCAGCCGGAACTGGCGGCGCAGGGCGGTCAGGGGCACTGTCGGTCACGGAGGGTCCTTGGCATGCTTGTGTATCAGGTAATGATCAAGTGTATCGGCATGTGAGGCAAGCAGGCTCAATCGCGATTGAGACGATCGGCTACGCCTACACAGATGGCCATGATCAGTTTCAGTTCCTTCTGAACCGTGCTGGCGGACACCTTCAGTTGTTCGGCGATTTCCAGATAGCTGGCGCCGTGCAATCGGCTGAGGATGAAGATGCGCTGCTGGCGGGCGCTGAGCTCGCCCAGCGAGGTGCTCAGGCGGCGCAGCAACTGCTCCGCGTGGGTGGCGTCCTCGGCGCTGCCGTGGCTGGCGGCCACGTTGTGCAGCACCGCCTCGGGCACATCGTCGAGCAGGGTGCGGGCTTGCACGCGGCGGGCGCGCAGGTGGTCCAGGGCGAGGTTGCGGGCGGTCTGGAACACGAAGGGTTCGAGGTGCTCGATGGGGCGTTCGCCCAGGGCGCGGGTGACGCGCAGGTAGGTTTCCTGAAGCAGGTCTTCGGCGGTGCTGGGGTTGTCGACCATGCGCTGCAGGGTGCGTAGCAGGGTGACCCGCTGGGCGAGGAAGACGGCGTTGAAGTGGGACTGACTCACAGCGATACCTGACCGGGATTTCAGCGAATGATAATGCTTATCATCAATGCTGTTGGTCAAGGGGGAAAAGCAGCGGCAAGCTTTTAGTGCCAGGCGGCAGGAGGAAAAGCAGGCTTGCCCCCGGCTTGCCTGCCGCCTGAAGCTTGCGGCTTGAGACTATCGCGCCTCCCATAGCGCCAGGCAGTTGTCCAGCATGCGGTTGGAAAAGCCCCATTCGTTGTCGTACCAGGCCATCACCTTGAGCATCTTGCCGGCCACCTTGGTGTGATTGGCGTCGAAGATCGACGAAAGCGGGTTGTGGTTGAAGTCGCACGACACCAGCGGCAGGGTGTTGTAACCGAGGATCTTCGAGTGCTGGCTGGCCTCTTTCATCAGCGCATTGACCTCTTCCACGCTGGCCTCGCGTGTCACGTTCAGGGTCAGGTCCACCAGCGACACGTTGATCACCGGCACCCGCACGGCCATGCCGGTCAGCTTGCCGGCCAGTTCCGGCAACACCAGGCCCACGGCCTCGGCTGCGCCGGTCTTGCTCGGGATCATCGACTGGGTGGCCGCCCGCGCCCGGTACGGGTCGCTGTGGTACACGTCGGTCAGGCTCTGGTCGTTGGTGTAGGCATGGATGGTGGTCATCAGGCCCTGTTCGATGCCCAGTTCGCGGTGCAGTACCTGCGCCACCGGCGCCAGGCAGTTGGTGGTGCACGAAGCACTGGAGATGATCTGGTGCGAGGGGCGCAGGATGTCGTGGTTGACCCCGTACACCACCGTTGCGTCCACGCCCTTGCCGGGGGCCGAGATGATGACTTTGCGTGCCCCGGCAGTAAGATGGGCCGCGGCCCGGGTGCGCTCGGTGAACAGGCCCGTGCATTCGAACACCACGTCCACACCCAGCGCCTGCCACGGCAGCTCGGCGGGGTTGCGAATCGCGCTGACGGCAATTCGGTCGCCGTTGACCGTGATGCTCTCGCCATCGCTGTGAACCTGTGCATCGAATGCCCCGTGCACGCTGTCGTACTTGAGCAGGTGCGCATTGATCGAGCTGTCGCCCAGGTCGTTGATGGCGACGACCTGCAGGTCCTGACGGTAGCCTTGGGTATACAGTGCGCGAAGAATGTTGCGGCCGATGCGGCCAAAACCATTGATTGCGATACGTAATGTCATGGAGCTACCTCTGGCAGACTGTCTGAGCCCCGGAAAGAGCCTGAATCTGATTTTGTTGTTGGAATTACAAGATTATTCGTAAAAAAATAGAAAACAAGCCTTTTTGCTGGCAGTATTTTGTTCAATCTACAACGAGTGACCGGCCAAGCCGTTACCCATCGACATTCGCGCCCCTGCCTTGAGCCTAGGTCGCAATCGTTTGTAAGGGAAACCGCCGCAGAGGTTGCTGCCCCTTAGCCTGGAGTCCAGTACATGCATCCGCGCATTCTTGAGGTCACCGAACGGCTGATCGCCCGTAGCCGTCCTACACGCGAGCGCTACCTTCAGTTGATTCGCGGGGCGGCCAGCGACGGCCCGATGCGCGCCAAGCTGCAATGCGCCAACTTCGCCCATGGCGTGGCCGGCTGCGGCAGCGACGACAAGCACAGCCTGCGCATGATGAACGCGGCCAACGTCGCCATCGTCTCGGCCTACAACGACATGCTCTCGGCGCACCAGCCCTACGAGCACTTCCCCCAGCAGATCAAGCAGGCGCTGCGCGAAATCGGCTCGGTGGGCCAGTTTGCCGGCGGGGTGCCGGCCATGTGCGACGGCGTCACCCAGGGTGAACCGGGCATGGAGCTGGGCATCGCCAGCCGTGAAGTGATCGCCATGTCCACCGCGATTGCGCTGTCGCACAACATGTTCGACGCGGCGCTGCTGCTGGGTATCTGCGACAAGATCGTGCCGGGCCTGTTGATGGGGGCGCTGCGCTTTGGCCATCTGCCCCAGCTGTTCGTGCCGGGCGGGCCGATGCCCTCGGGTATCTCCAACAAGGAAAAGGCCGACGTGCGCCAGCGCTACGCCGAGGGCAAGGCCAGTCGCGAAGAGCTGCTGGAGTCGGAAATGAAGTCCTACCACAGCCCCGGTACCTGCACCTTCTACGGCACGGCCAATACCAACCAGTTGCTGATGGAAGTGATGGGCCTGCACCTGCCCGGTGCCTCGTTCGTCAACCCGTACACGCCGCTGCGCGATGCGCTCACCGTAGAGGCCGCGCAGCAGGTCACGCGCCTGACCAGGGCCAGTGGCAACTTCATGCCGCTGGGCGAGATCGTCGACGAGAAGTCGCTGGTCAACTCCATCGTCGCGCTGCACGCCACCGGCGGCTCCACCAACCATACCCTGCACATGCCGGCGATTGCCCAGGCGGCCGGCATCCAGCTGACCTGGCAGGACATGGCCGACCTGTCCGAGGTGGTGCCAACGCTGTCGCACGTGTACCCCAACGGCAAGGCCGACATCAACCACTTCCAGGCGGCGGGCGGCATGGCCTTCCTGATCCGCGAGCTGCTCGATGCCGGGTTGCTGCACGAGGACGTGAACACCGTGGCCGGCCCCGGCCTGCGCCGTTATACCCAGGAGCCGTTCCTGGACAACGGCAGGCTGGTGTGGCGCGAAGGCCCCGAGGCCAGCCTTGACGAAAGCATCCTGCGTCCGGTGGCCAACCCGTTCTCCGCCGAGGGCGGCCTGCGGGTGATGCAAGGCAACCTTGGCCGTGGGGTGATGAAGGTGTCTGCGGTGGCGGCCGAGCACCAGGTGGTCGAAGCCCCGGCGCGGGTGTTCCACGATCAGCAGGAACTGGCCGATGCATTCAAGGCCGGCGAGCTGGAGCGCGATTTCGTCGCCGTGGTGCGCTTCCAGGGCCCGCGCTGCAACGGCATGCCCGAACTGCACAAGATGACCCCGTTCCTGGGTGTGCTGCAGGACCGCGGCTTCAAGGTCGCGTTGGTAACCGACGGGCGCATGTCGGGGGCTTCGGGCAAGATTCCGGCGGCCATTCATGTGTGCCCGGAAGCGTTCGATGGCGGCCCGCTGGCGCGGGTGCGCGATGGCGACATCGTGCGCGTGGACGGCGTGGCCGGCACCTTGCAGGTGCGCGTCGAGCCGGCCGAACTGGCCGCTCGCGAGCTGCCGGCAGCGCCGCTGGGCAATGACCTGGGCTGCGGGCGCGAGCTGTTCGGCTTCCTGCGCGTGGCGCTGAGCTCGGCCGAGCAGGGCGCCAGCGCCTTCACCTCGGCCCTGGAGAACTTCAAATGAAGGTCGCGCTGGTCGGTGACATAGGCGGCACCAATGCCCGCTTCGCGTTGTGGCGCGACAACGCGCTGCACGCGGTGCAGGTGTTCCCCACGGCTGACTACACCAGCCCCGAGCAGGCCATCGGCGTGTACCTGGCCGCGCAGGGCCTGGCCAAGGGCGAGGTGGCGGCGGTGTGCCTGGCGGTGGCCGGGCCGGTCAGCGGCGATGAATTTCGTTTCACCAACAGCCATTGGCGCCTGAGCCGCAAGGCATTCTGCGCCAACCTGCAGGTCGAGCACCTGCTGCTGATCAACGACTTCACCGCCATGGCGCTGGGCATGACCCGCCTGCAGCCGGATGAAGTGCGCAATGTGTGCGCCGGCACCCCGGACACCACCCGTCCGGCGGTGGTGATCGGGCCGGGTACCGGCCTGGGTGTCGGGACCTTGCTTGGCCTGGGCGAGCAGCGCTGGCTGGCGCTGCCGGGTGAGGGCGGGCATGTCGACCTGCCGGTGGGCAGTGCGCGCGAGGCTGCGATTCGCCAGGCGATCGCGCTGGACACCGGCCACGTCAGCGCCGAAACCGTGCTCAGTGGCGGCGGGCTGCTGCGCCTGTACCACGCCATCTGTGCACTGGACGGGCATGCCCCCACGCTGGGCACGCCGGCCCAGATCACCGACGCGGCGTTGCACGACGACCCGGTGGCGCTGGAGGTGATCGAGCAGTTCTGCCGTTTTCTGGGGCGGGTGGCCGGCAACAATGTGCTGACCCTGGGCGGGCGTGGCGGGGTGTTCATCGTAGGCGGGGTGATTCCGCGCTTTGCCGAGCTGTTCCTGCGCAGCGGCTTTGCCGCGAGTTTTGCCGACAAGGGCTGCATGAGCGCCTACCTTGAAGGGGTGCCGGTGTGGCTGGTGACGGCGGAGTATTCCGGGTTGGAAGGGGCGGGAGTGGCGTTGCAGCAGGCACTGGCCCAGCACGCCTGAGTTGGAGTGACTGGCCGGTCCCTGTCGCGGGTCAAGCCCGCTCCCACCAGGTTCGATGCCGTACCTGTGGGAGCGGGCTTGACCCGCGATGGGGCCGCCAAGGAATGCACTGACAAGGACAACAACCGTGACCAAGTCGATTCTGCTGGTCGATGACGACCAGGACATCCGTGAACTGCTGCAGGCCTACCTGAGCAAATGCGGCTTCCAGGTGCAGGCCCAGGCCGATGGCCAGGGTTTTCGCCAGGCCCTGGACACACACGGCGCCGACCTGGTGATCCTCGATGTGATGCTGCCCGACGAAGACGGTTTCAGCCTGTGCCGCTGGGTGCGACAGCATCCGCGTCAGGCGCGGGTGCCGATCATCATGCTCACCGCCAGTTCCGACGAAACCGATCGCGTCATCGGCCTGGAACTGGGCGCCGACGATTACCTGGGCAAACCCTTCAGCCCCCGCGAGCTACAAGCCCGCATCAAGGCCCTGCTGCGCCGCGCCGGCTTCATGCATGAACGCCCCGGCGGTGACGTGCTGACCTTCGACGAGTGGCGCCTGGATACGGTCAGCCACCGCCTGTTCCACCGCGACGGCGAAGAGGTGATCCTGTCTGGCGCCGATTTCGCCCTGCTCAAGCTGTTCCTCGACCACCCGCAACAGATCCTCGACCGCGACACCATCGGCAATGCCACCCGTGGTCGCGAGCCGATGCCGCTGGACCGTATCGTCGACATGGCGGTCAGCCGCCTGCGCCAGCGCCTGCGCGATACCGAAAAACCTCCGCGACTGATCCGCACCGTGCGCGGCAGCGGCTACCTGCTGGCGGCCAGTGTTGCGCCCGCGCACTGAGCGGCGCTGGCGTCTGCCGCTGCCACGCTCGCTGCTGGGGCGCATGCTGCTGCTGACCCTGCTGGTGGTGACGGCGGCCCAGGGGTTGTCCAGCGTGATCTGGGTGTCGCAGTTGCGCGCCAGCCAGCTCGAAGGGCTGCTGGCCAGCGCGCGCAGCCTGGCGCATTCGATGACCGCCAGCGTCAGTTACTTTCGTTCGCTGCCGCTGGCCTACCGGCCGCTGGTGCTGGACCAGCTGCGCAGCATGGGGGGCACGCGCTTCGTGGTGTCGCTCAACGACCGGCCGCTGGACATGCAGGTGCTGCCGGTGACCCCGCGCAAGCAGGCGGTGATCGAGGCGTTCGAGCAGGTACTGCACGAGCGCCTGGGCGAGCAGATGGAAATCTCGGTGGAGTTCGTCGGCCCCGAGCAACTGCGTCTGTTCAACAGCGGGCTCAAGCTCGATGAACTGCCGCGCTCCTGGGCGCACTACTCGCTGACCCTGGAGCCGGTCAACCCGCCGGTGCTGGTGACCCAGATCCGCCTGGGCGAGGGCGAATGGCTGTACATCGCCTCGCTGCTGCCCGAGCCCTACACCAGCCTCGAGGCCGAGGGCCTGCCGCGCCAGCAGGTGGGGTTCATCGCACTGACCAGTTTCTTTCTGCTGCTGTTCATCGGCCTGCTGGTGCATTGGCAGACCCGTCCGCTCAAGCGCCTGGCACGCGCGGCGCGGGAGCTGTCGCTGGGCGCCGACGCGCCGCCGGAGGTGGAGGGCGGCGGCAGCGAAGTGGTGGAGGTGGGGCGCGCCTTCAATGCCATGCGCGAACGCATCAGCCGCTACCTGACCGAGCGCAGCCAATTGTTCAGCGCGATCTCCCACGACCTGCGCACGCCGATCACGCGCCTGCGCCTGCGCGTCGAGCTGCTGGAGGATGAACAGCTGCAACACAAGTTCGGCCGTGACCTGGACGAGCTGGAGCTGCTGGTCAAGGGCGCCCTGCAGTGCGTGAAGGACACCGACATCCACGAGAACATCGAACCCATCGACCTCAACCAGGTGCTCGACTGCCTGGTGGAACCCTACCTGGCCAGTGCGCGCGTCACCGTGCAGGGCAGGGCGCTGGCGGCGTATCCGGGCAAGCCGCTGGCGCTCAAGCGCTGCATCGGCAACCTGATCGACAACGCGCTCAAGTACGGCGAGCGTGCGCACCTGCGCATCATCGACAGTGCCACCGGCTTCGTGCTGCAGGTGGACGACGAGGGCCCCGGCGTGCCGGAGCAGCGCCAGGAACAGGTGTTCGAGCCACATGTGCGCCTGGCCGGCCAGCAGCAGGGCTACGGGCTGGGGCTGGGCATTGCGCGCAACATCGCCCACAGCCACGGCGGCGAGGTGAGCCTGCGCAACCTGCGCGAAGGCGGCCTGCGGGTCACCCTGAGCCTGCCGCGCAGTGCGGGCCAGCGGGTGAATGTCACAGGTCGGTGACATTCGCGCATCCCTTCGTTACTTCTGCCGCCCCAGGGGGTGGCTAGACTTCGATTCACGCGCAAGCAGCATGACTTGCACCGGCATAACAACAAGAAAGGTTTCCCTTGATGAATGCGATCAATCGCCTCGCCGCCGTTGTTTCCCTTGCTTCCCTGTTGCCATTGAGCGCCCTGGCTGCCGAGCCCGGCACGGTCGAGGTGACCCACTGGTGGACGTCCGGTGGCGAGAAGGCGGCCGTGGACACGCTGCGCAAGCAGATCGAACAGGACGGCTTTGTGTGGAAGGACAACGCCGTGGCCGGGGGCGGCGGCGCGGCCGCCATGACCGTGCTCAAGAGCCGCGCGGTGGCCGGCAACCCGCCAGCCGCTGCCCAGGTCAAGGGCCCGGACATCCAGGACTGGGGTGCGCTGGGCCTGCTGACCAACCTGGACGATGTGGCCAAGGCCAACGACTGGGACGCGCTGCTGCCCAGAAAGGTTGCCGACATCATGAAGTACGACGGTCATTACGTGGCCGTGCCGGTGAACATCCACCGGGTCAACTGGCTGTGGATCAACCCGCAGGTGTTCGCCAAGGCCGGGGCCAAGGTGCCGACCACCCTGGACGAACTGTTCGCCGCCGCCGACAAGCTCAAGGCTGCCGGCTTCGTGCCCCTGGCCCACGGCGGCCAGCCGTGGCAGGACAGTACCGTGTTCGAGGGCGTGGTGCTGAGCATTCTCGGGCCCAAGGGCTACCACGCAGCCTTTGTCGAACTGGATGAAAAGACCCTGACCGGTGCGCAGATGATCAAGGCGTTCAGCACCTTGCAGCGCCTGGGCACCTACATGGACCCCAACCGTGCCGGGCGTGACTGGAACGTTGCGGCCGCCGAGGTCATCAACGGCAAGGCCGGCATGCAGATCATGGGCGACTGGGCCAAGAGCGAATGGACCGCTGCGGGCAAGATCGCCGGCAAGGACTACGAGTGCGTGGCGTTCCCCGGTACCCAGGGCAGCTTTGCCTACAACATCGACTCGCTGGTGATGTTCAGGCTCAAGGACGAGAACGACATCAAGGCCCAGAACGACCTGGCCAAGGTGGCGCTGGAGCCGGCGTTCCAGACCGTGTTCAACCAGAACAAGGGGTCGCTGCCGGTACGCCAGGACATGGACATGGGCCCGTTCGATGCCTGCACGCAAAAGTCCGCCGCGGACTTCAAGGCGGCCGAGCAGGGCGATGGCCTGCAACCGAGCATGGCGCACAACATGGCCACCAGCCTGGCGGTGCAGGGCGCCATCTTCGATGTGGTGACCAACTTCCTCAACGACCCGAAGGCCGACCCGGCCAAGGCGGTCAAGCAGCTGGATTCGGCGATCAAGTCGGCTAAATGATGGTGTAGGCGCGGGCCCCTTCGCCGGCAAGGCCGGCTCCTACAGGAGCCGCGCCGCTGCCTGTGTAGGAGCCGGCCTTGCCGGCGAAGCGGTGCGCAGCACCGCACCTCCAAGCGAGAACCTTCCGATGAGCACTATCGCCGTCCTCAACAAGGCCTCACCCCTCGACGCATTGCAACGCTGGCTGCCCCGACTGGTACTGGCGCCGAGCATGCTGATCGTGCTGGTGGGCTTCTACGGCTACATCCTGTGGACCTTCGTCCTGTCATTCACCAATTCAAGCTTCATGCCCAGCTACAAGTGGGTGGGCCTGGCCCAGTACGCCCGCCTGATGGACAACGACCGCTGGTGGGTCGCCAGCAAGAACCTGCTGCTGTTCGGCGGCATGTTCATCGGCATCAGCCTGGTGGTCGGCGTGCTGCTGGCGGTGCTGCTCGACCAGCGTATCCGCCGCGAAGGCTTTATCCGCACCGTCTACCTGTACCCCATGGCGCTGTCGATGATCGTCACCGGCACCGCCTGGAAATGGCTGCTCAACCCCGGCCTTGGCCTGGACAAGATGCTGCGCGACTGGGGCTGGGAAGGCTTTCGCCTGGACTGGCTGGTCGACCCCGACCGCGTGGTGTACTGCCTGGTGATTGCTGCCGTGTGGCAGGCCTCGGGGTTCGTCATGGCGCTGTTTCTGGCCGGGCTGCGCGGGGTCGACCCGTCGATCATCCGCGCCGCCCAGGTCGATGGCGCGAGCCTGCCGACCATCTACCTGCGCATCGTGCTGCCCAGCCTGCGCCCGGTGTTCTTCAGTGCATTGATGATCCTGGCGCACATCGCGATCAAGAGCTTCGACCTGGTGGCGGCAATGACCGCCGGTGGCCCGGGCTACGCTTCGGACCTGCCGGCGATGTTCATGTATTCGTTCACCTTCAGCCGCGGCCAGATGGGCATGGGCTCGGCCAGCGCGATCCTGATGCTGGGTGCGATCCTGGCGATCCTGGTGCCGTACCTGTATTCGGAACTCAGGAGCAAGCGCCATGAGTAATTCACTTGCTGCTCGTCGACCGAGCCTGAGCCGCCTGGCGGTCTACGCCACCCTGATCGCGGCCTGCCTGGTGTACCTGGTGCCGCTGATCGTGATGCTGCTGACCAGCTTCAAGAGCCCCGACGACATCCGCACCGGCAACCTGCTGAGCTGGCCCGAGGTGATCACCGGCATCGGCTGGGTGAAGGCCTGGGACGCGGTGGGCGGTTATTTCTGGAACTCGGTGAAGATCACCGTGCCGGCGGTGCTGATCTCCACCTTGGTGGGAGCGCTCAACGGCTACGTGCTGTCGATGTGGCGCTTTCGCGGCTCGCAGCTGTTCTTCGGGCTGCTGCTGTTCGGCTGCTTCCTGCCGTTCCAGACGGTGCTGCTGCCGGCCTCGTTCACCCTCGGCAAGCTGGGCCTGGCCAGTACCACCACCGGCCTGGTGCTGGTGCACATCGTGTACGGCCTGGCCTTCACCACGCTGTTTTTCCGCAACTACTACACCAGCGTGCCCCAGGCCCTGGTGCAGGCGGCGCGGCTGGATGGCGCGGGGTTCTTCACCATCTTCGGGCGCATCCTGCTGCCCATGTCGATCCCGATCATCATGGTGTGCCTGATCTGGCAGTTCACCCAGATCTGGAACGACTTTCTGTTCGGCGTGGTGTTCGCCAGTGGCGACGCGCAACCGATCACCGTGGCCCTCAACAACCTGGTCAACACCAGCACCGGGGCCAAGGAATACAACGTCGACATGGCGGCGGCGATGATCGCCGGGTTACCGACCCTGTTGGTCTATGTGCTGGCTGGCAAGTATTTCCTGCGTGGGCTCACCGCCGGCGCGGTCAAGGGGTAGAACATGGCAACGCTTGAATTGCGCAACGTCAACAAGACCTACGGCAGCGGCCTGCCGGACACGCTGAAGAACATCGAGCTGAAGATCGGCTCGGGCGAGTTCCTGATCCTGGTGGGCCCTTCGGGCTGCGGCAAATCCACCCTCATGAACTGCATCGCGGGGCTGGAGCAGATCAGCGGCGGGGCGATTCTGGTGGACGACGCCGACATCAGTGGCATGAGCCCCAAGGATCGCGACATCGCCATGGTGTTCCAGTCGTATGCGCTGTACCCGACCATGAACGTGCGCGACAACATCGCCTTCGGCCTGAAGATTCGCAAGATGACCCCGGCGGCCATCGACGAGGAGGTGGCGCGGGTGGCCAAGCTGCTGCAGATCGAGCACCTGCTGGGGCGCAAGCCCGGCCAGCTGTCCGGTGGGCAGCAGCAGCGCGTGGCCATGGGCCGGGCGCTGGCGCGTCGGCCCAGGATCTACCTGTTCGACGAGCCGCTGTCCAACCTCGACGCCAAGCTGCGGGTGGAGATGCGCACCGAGATCAAGCTGATGCACCAGCGCCTGAAGACCACCACGGTGTACGTGACCCACGACCAGATCGAGGCCATGACCCTGGGCGACAAGGTGGCGGTGATGAAGGATGGGCTGATCCAGCAGTTCGGCACCCCGCAGCAGATCTACAACGACCCGGCCAACCTGTTCGTGGCGAGTTTCATCGGCTCGCCGCCGATGAACTTCATACCCTTGCGCCTGCAACGCCAGGAGGGTCGCCTGCTGGCCCTGCTCGACAGCGGCCAGGGGCGCTGCGAGCTACCACTGGGCATCGGCGAGGCGGGGCTGGAGGCGCGCGAGGTGATCCTGGGCATTCGCCCGGAGCAGATCAGCCTGGCGGCGGTCGAAGGCAATGGCCTGCCGAGCATTCGCGCCCAGGTGCAGGTCACCGAGCCGACCGGGCCGGACACCCTGGTGTTCGTGACCCTCAACCAGACCAAGGTGTGCTGCCGACTGGCACCGGAGTTCGCGCCGCAGGTCGGCGAAAGCCTGAGCTTGCAGTTCGATCCTGCGCGGGTGCTGCTGTTCGATGCAGAAACGGGCGAACGGCTGGGGCGCGGGCGTGCACCGGTCGATACGGTCGGCACCGACAACATTGCCCAATTCAGGGGCCGCTGAATTCGTTGTAAAGCATGGACACCATCGAAAACAATAAGACGAGGACACAGGGGATGGATCATTTCAAACGTGTTTTGCCGCGGGGCTGCATGACCCTGCTGGCGGCCTTCGGGGTCAGTTGCGGGGCGCACGCTGCCGGCGCCTTCGACCCGGAGTCGAAGTGGATGAGTGGCGACTGGGGCGGCACACGCACCGAGTTGCTGGACAAGGGCTACGATTTTTCGCTGGATTACGTGGGTGAGGTTGCCGGCAACCTGAAGGGTGGCTACAACAACGACAAGACGGCGCGCTACAGCGACCAGTTCGCCCTGGGTGTGAAGATGGACCTGGAGAAGATCCTGGGTTGGCACGACGCCGAGTTCAAGCTGGCGATCACCGAGCGCAGCGGGCGCAACCTGTCCAACGACCGCATCAGCGACCCTCGGGCCGGGCAGTTCAGCTCGGTGCAGGAGGTGTGGGGCCGCGGGCAGACCTGGCGCCTGACCCAGATGTGGGTCAAGCAGACCTACTTCGACGGCAAGCTCGACCTCAAGGCGGGGCGCTTCGGCCCGGGCGAGGAGTTCAACAGCTTCCCCTGCGATTTCCAGAACCTGGCCTTCTGCGGCTCGCAGGTGGGCAACTGGGTGGGCAGCATCTGGTACAACTGGCCGGTCAGCCAGTGGGCGTTGCGCGCCAAATACAACCTCACGCCGGAGTTCTTCGCCCAGGTCGGGGTGTTCGAGCAGAACCCTTCGAACCTTGAGACGGGCAATGGCTTCAAGCTCAGCGGCAGCGGCACCAAGGGCATGATCCTGCCGGTGGAGCTGGTGTGGGCCCCCAGGGTCAACGGCCTGCCCGGCGAGTACCGCCTGGGTTACTACTACAGCACTGCCAAGGCCGATGACATCTACGAGGACGTCAATGGCCAACCCCAGGGCCTGACTGGCGCAGACCCCAAGTCGCATTCGAGCAAGCATGGCTGGTGGGTGGTGGCGCAGCAGCAGGTTACTGCGCACAACGGCGATGCCAATCGCGGCCTGAGCCTGTTCGCCAACTTTACCGTGCACGACAAGGCCACCAACGTGGTCGACAACTACCAGCAGGTGGGCATGGTGTACAAGGGCGCCTTCGATTCGCGGCCCAAGGACGACATCGGCTTCGGCGTGGCGCGCATTCATGTCAACGATGACGTGAAGAAGCGTGCGCAGCAGCTCAATGGGGTCAGCGGTATCGATGACTACAACGACATGGGCTTCGTGCCGATCCAGCGTACCGAGTACAACGCCGAGCTGTACTACGGCGTGCACGTGACCAACTGGCTGACCGTGCGCCCCAACCTTCAGTACATCCGTCACCCGGGCGGGGTGAGCGAGGTGGACAACGCGGTCGTCGCCGGGCTGAAGATTCAGTCGTCGTTCTGAGGGGATATGTTGTAAATTTACGCCAATTCGGCGTTTTGCCGGCAAGGTCGACTTCTGTAGGAGCCGGCGTTGCCGGCGAACAGGCCCCCCTAACAACAAGAGTCCCGAAACATGTCCGAGCACCCGCTTCAACGCTTCTTCACCTCGCAGCGGCCGCGACCGACCTTCGAGTGGGAGCGTTACCAGCAGCGCGACGTGCTGATCATCGATCACCCCCAGTGCCAGGCGGTGTTCAGTCGCCAGGGCGCGCAACTGCTGCACTTCCAGCCCCGTGGCGAACGCCCGTGGCTGTGGTGCGCGGCGCAGTGGCCGCAGGTCGGCGCCATTCGTGGCGGTGTGCCGGTGTGTTGGCCCTGGTACGGCCGTCACCCCAGTGAAGACATGTGGCCGGCCCACGGCTGGGCGCGCCTGCTCGACTGGAAACTGATCGACAGCAGCGAAAGCGACGAGGGTGTGACCCTCACGTGGCGCCTGCAACTGTGCGACTGGCAGGTCGACCTGGTGGCCAACCTGGGCCAGCGCATGCAGTTGCAACTGAGCACCGAGCACCAGGACAGCCTGCCGTGCCAGTTGAGTCATGCTCTGCTGGCCTACTGGCGTATTAGTGACGTTTCCGAGATAGCGCTATCTGGGCTCGAGAATGCGAGGGGGTACGATCATCTGAGGCGTCAGGCATGCCAGCAGAAGGGCGCCTTGAAAGTGCAGGGCGGCTGTCAGCGGGTGTTCCAGAATGCTGCGACCCTGCAGGTCAACGACCCGGCCTGGCAGCGTCAGCTGTGCATCGATACCGGCGACAGCGACGACACCGTGGTGTGGCATCCAGGCAGCCGGCCGCTGATGGGCGTGAGCGGCAGCGAGACCCAGGGCTTCATCTGCGTCGAGGCCGCCAGTGGCAGCAGCGACAGCCTCAGCCTGGCGCCGGGGGAGCGGGCGCACCTGCAGTTGCAGGCGCATTCGCTCAATTGAGTTCGTCGTCGATCGGGTAGCGGCTGGCGTTGAGGCTTTCCTTGATCTTGCGCAGGTGCGGCTGGAAGTCCACGCCACGGCGCAGGGTCATGCCGGTGGCCAGCACGTCGAGCACGGTCAGCTGGATGATGCGCGAGGTCATCGGCATGTAGATGTCGGTGTCTTCGGGCAGCGGGATGTTCAGGCTCAGGCTGCTGGCCTTGGCCAGTGGCGAGTCGGCAGCGGTGAGGCCGAGCACCGAGGCGCCGTTTTCCCGCGCCAGGCGCGCCACTTCGACCAGTTCGCGGGTGCGCCCGGTGTAGGAGATGATCACGAACAGCTCGCCGGTATGGGCCACCGAGGCCAGCATGCGCTGCATCAGCACGTCGGCATGCGCCGACACGGCGAGGTTGAAGCGGAAGAACTTGTGCTGTGCGTCCAGTGCCACCGGGGCCGAGGCGCCCAGGCCGAAGAAGTGGATCTGACGCGCCTGGATCAGCATGTCGACGGCGCGGCTGACCAGTTGCGGGTCGAGCTGCTGGCAGGCACTGTCGAGCGAGGCGATGGCGCTGCCGAAGATCTTCTGGGTATAGGATGCAGGGTCGTCGTCGGCTTCTACCGCACGGCTGACATAGGCGGCGCCGCTGGCCAGGCTCTGCGCCAGTTGCAGCTTGAGCTCGGGGTAGCCGCTGACGCCGAACGAACGGCAGAAGCGGTTGACGGTGGGTTCGCTGACCTTGGCTGCCTGGGCCAGCGCCGCGATGCTGAAGCGGGTGGCTTGCTGCGGGTTGGCCAGGATGACTTCGGCGACTTTGCGCTCAGCCTTGTTCAGCTCGTCGAGGCGGCCCTGGATCTGCTCCAGGAGGTTTCGCACGCGGTCCATGGGGGTATGTCCTTGGGTCGGGGAGGCCGCCGGCTGCCACGGGCAGACGGCTTTTTACGCGGTGGCCTATCGTACTGATGGCACGGTTGGCGCACCACTTGATTCTGTATACACGGCAATATGTTGTTAGTTTTACTACATTAGTCCTTGAAAACTGCGATTGAAACCGGTATTTCTACGTCAACTTGATAAAAGAACCAACATCATGGCTTCGATCACCGTTGAACCCTGCACCTTTGCCCTGTTCGGCGCCCTGGGCGACCTGGCGTTGCGCAAGCTGTTCCCGGCGTTGTACCAGCTCGATCGCGCGGGCCTGCTGAATGAGCAGACCCGCGTGCTGGCACTGGCCCGCGAAGCCGGCAGCCCGCAGGAGCACCTGGCGACGATCGAGGCGCACCTGCACAAGCACGTGGGCAGCGATATCGAGGCCCTGGCCCTGCAGCGCTTCATGGCGCGCCTGAGCTACCTGCATGTGGATTTTCTTCAGGCTCAGGACTACCCGGCGCTGCTCGAACAGGTACAACCCGACGCGCCACTGATCGCCTATTTCGCCACCGCCGCGGCGGTGTACGGCGGCATCTGCGAGAACCTCGACAAGGTCGGCCTGAGCGAGCGCACCCGCGTGGTGCTGGAAAAGCCCATCGGCCATGACCTGGAGTCGTCGCGCAGGGTCAATGACGCGGTGGCGCAGTACTTCCCCGAAAACCGCGTGTATCGCATCGACCATTACCTGGGCAAGGAGACGGTGCAGAACCTCATTGCCCTGCGCTTTGCCAACAGCCTGTTCGAAACCCAGTGGAACCAGAACTCCATCTCCCACGTGGAAATCACCGTGGCCGAGAAGGTCGGCATCGAGGGCCGCTGGGGCTACTTCGACAAGGCCGGGCAACTGCGCGACATGATCCAGAACCACCTGCTGCAGTTGCTGTGCCTGATCGCCATGGACCCGCCCAGCGACCTCTCGGCCGACAGCATTCGCGACGAGAAGGTCAAGGTGCTCAAGGCACTGGCACCGATCAGCGGCGAGGGCCTGAGCACCCAGGTGGTGCGTGGCCAGTACATAGCGGGCTACAGCGAGGGGCGGGCTGTGCCCGGCTACCTCGAGGAAGACAACTCCAATACCCAGAGCGACACCGAAACCTTCGTCGCGCTGCGGGCCGATATCCGCAACTGGCGCTGGGCCGGGGTGCCGTTCTACCTGCGCACCGGCAAGCGCATGCCGCAGAAACTGTCGCAGATCGTCATCCATTTCAAGGAGCCGCAGCACTACATCTTCGCGGCGGAACAACGTTTGCAGATCGGCAACAAGCTGATCATCCGCCTGCAGCCGGACGAAGGCATTTCGTTGCGGGTAATGACCAAGGAGCAGGGCCTGGACAAGGGGATGCAACTGCGCAGCGGCCCGTTGCAGCTGAATTTTTCCGATACCTGGCACAGCGCACGCATTCCGGATGCCTACGAGCGCCTGCTGCTGGAAGTGATGCGCGGCAACCAGAACCTGTTTGTACGCAAGGATGAAATCGAATATGCGTGGAAATGGTGCGACCAGTTGATCGCCGGCTGGAAACACTCCGGTGATGCGCCCAAGCCGTATGCGGCGGGCACCTGGGGGCCGATGAGCTCGATAGCACTGATTACCCGCGATGGGAGGGCATGGTATGGCGATATCTGAACTGCAACTGCCGGTGAGCGTGACGGCACATGAGTTTGCCGATGCGGCGCGCCTGGCCGAGGGCCTCGCTGTGGATGTGGCGCAGCGGTTGCGCACGGCGATGGACGAAAACGGCCAGGCCACCCTGGTGGTGTCGGGCGGGCGCAGCCCGGTGGCGTTCTTCCAGCGCCTGGCCAGGCAGCCGCTGGACTGGTCCAGGGTGGTGGTCAGCCTGGCGGACGAGCGCTGGGTGCCGGTAGAACATGCCGACAGCAATGCCGGCCTGGTGGCGCAGCACCTGTTGCAGGGCGAGGCGGCCAAGGCGCGGTTCGTCGGCCTGTACCGTCCCGCCGCGAGCCTCGAAGCCGCTGCCGAGCAGGCGGACCAGGCGCTTGCCCAACTGCCGCCGATCGATGTGCTGGTGCTGGGCATGGGCGATGACGGTCACACCGCCTCGCTGTTTCCGGGCAGCCCCAACCTGGCCGAGGGCCTGCAGGCCCAGAGCCAGCGCCGGGTACTGCCGATGCTGGCGCCGAGCGTGCCGCATCAGCGCCTGACCCTGACCCGGCGTGTGCTGGCCGGTGCAGGTGCGACACTGTTGTCGGTGCAAGGGCCGGGCAAACTCGCTACCCTGCGCGCCGCGCTGGGCGGTGACGACCCGGCGCAGATGCCGATTCGCGCCTTTCTTCAAGACCCCCTGGAAATCTACTGGTGCCCATGAACCAAGGACACGCCGTTATGACAACCCTTGAACCTTCACAGCCGGGCATTTCCATGGCCGACAAGATTGCCCTGATCGACCGCATCTGCGGCCAGGCACGCATTCTGCCGGTGATCACCATCGCCCGCGAGCAGGACATCCTGCCGCTGGCCGATGCGCTGGCGGCCGGGGGGCTGAAGACGCTCGAGGTGACGCTGCGTTCCGAACACGGCCTGACCGCCATCCGCCTGCTGCGCGAACAGCGCCCGGAGCTGTGCGTCGGTGCCGGTACGGTGCTCGACCGCAGCATGCTGGCGGCGGTGGAACAGGCCGGTGCGCAGTTCGTGGTCACGCCGGGGTGCACCCAGGACATCCTGGAGGCGGGGGTCGAGAGCCCGTTGCCACTGTTGCCGGGCATCAGCAGCGCCTCGGAGATCATGATGGGCTACGCGCTGGGCTATCGGCGCTTCAAGCTGTTCCCGGCCGAGATCAGCGGCGGGGCGGCGGCGATCAAGGCATTCGGCGGGCCGTTCGGCGAGGTGCGTTTCTGCCCCACCGGCGGGGTCAACCCGGGCAACGTCAAGCAGTACATGGCCCTGGCCAATGTGATGTGCGTGGGCGGAACCTGGATGCTCGACAGCAGCTGGATCAAGAACGGCGAGTGGGCACGCGTGCAGGCGTGCAGTGCCCAGGCGCTGGCGTTGCTGGACTAGAGAATTCGTTGTGTGCTGTACGGCTTTGAGGTGCGCTTGGTCGGCGCACCTTTTTTTTTGCCGGCGCCATTGACCGGCAAGGCCGCTGCCCATCCAGGAAGCACGTCCCGCTGCCGAGCCTGTCGCGGCCTCCCTAGTATCGAAAACTCATGGGTTTTCTGCAGGGAGTGCATACCTTGGACGACGAAATCGAACACGCTACAAACCCGCGACTCAGCGGCTACGCGGTCAAGACCGGGTCCTATTCGCTCGAGCGCCACCTGATCGGCGGCAAGCGCCTGGCACCCGGCTGCTGGGTCAACGGCAAGACCGTCTACGGCGATATCCGCATTGGCTCCAGTGCCTGGGCCACCTACACCCGACCGGTGTTCGCCTACCTGTCAGCGGTGGATACCCTGCGGCTCAACGGCCTGAGCAACCAGCGCCATGCCATCACCTTTGCCCAGGGCCACAGCAAGCAGTTCATCCGTGAAGTGGACGCGCCCTATTCGGTGTCGTCGGCCATCGAGCGGGTCAATATCCTGTCCAGCCTGCATACCGGCTTTGTTGACGACATCGCCTGGGGGGCGCCGAACGACAACCGCCTGACGCTGCTGCTGCCCGGCAGCGGGGTGTTCGCCATCTATCAGATGAACCTGGTGTATGCCCATTGCGCGACCTCGGCCGGACAGCTGAGCAAGGCGTTTCGCACCAGCAAGACGCTGGCCACGCAGGGGCGTACCGACCTGTACTTCCTGTCGGCCATCAGCACGGCCGTGTATGTGGCGGTGGCCGATGCCGCGGCCACCCCTCCGATTGCCTGGGATGCCCTGCAGCGCAAGGTGCTGACCGAAGGTTACGAGGTTGAATGCAATGCCGGCGCCTGGTCGTTCGATTTTTCCGCAAGCCAGAAGATTCACTACAAGTACTGAGGGAACCGTCATGAGTGAAGACAACGTGTTTGGCGCCGACTCCCCCGCACAGCGCGGGAGCTACCACATCGACAAGTACCTCTTTGGCGGTGACAAGGTACGCCAGGCCTGCTGGATAAAGGATGCCACCGAGTTCGGCCAGATGTTCGACGGCAAGCGGTGGTGGGACATGTATTCGGTGCCGGTCGCCGCTTACGTGGAGCATGTCGGCACCGTCCAGGTGCCGAGCAACGGCGAGGATGAACGCACCTTCGAGGTCACCCATGGCTTTACCCGAAGCTTCAGCCGTACCACCGAAGTGTCTGGTGGCGTGCAGCTGGAATTCAAGGGCGTGGGAGTGAGTTCAGAGGTCCGGGTATCGTTCCAGGCTGCGCAAAGCTGGAACGACTCCACCACCCAGAAGCACACCCGCAAGCTGGTCGGCCCCGGGGTGTTCTATGCCTATCAGGTGCACATCCTGTATGCGCACTGTGTGATGGGCGCGTCGGAGATCGATTACTACTTCGAGCACAACAAGGTGCTGCCGATTCTCGATGCCAACGCGCAGGTGATGCGCGAAGACCTGATCTACCTGTCGTCGGTTGCCACCGACACGCTGGTCACGGTGCTGGAGGAGGCCTCGGTGGACCCGCTCGGCTGGGACGAACTGCAGAAAAAGGTGTTGTTCGAGCACTACAGTTCCCGGAAAAACGCGGGCTGCTGGCGCTTCGATTTCAGCGTGAACGAGCGCTACCCGCGCGGGTGATGCGCCGCGCTGGCCTGCGTCGGCAGGCCAGCGGGCATGCCATCAGAAGCTGTCCGAGGTCCTGAAGCCGCCGCCCCCGCTGCTGTCGGAGCTGGAGAAGCCGCCACTGCTGCTGGAGCTGCTGCTCGAACTGCTGGAACTGGAGCTGCTCCAGCTCGACCCCGAGCTGCTACTGCTGTACGAGCTGCGCTCGACGGCGACGCGCGGCACCAGTTCGCGGTGTTCGCGGATGGTCCCGACCAGATAGCCCAGGGTGACATCGCGGGTCATGTAGTCCGACAGCAGACGTTCGATGCCCAGCGTTGCCTTGTACTGATAGCCGTCGTCACGGAAGAAGTCGGTGCGCAGCGCGCGCTCCAGCTCCTTGGCCCGGTCATAGGACTGCTGGGCCAGGCCATGGGTCTGGCGCGCCTCGGCCAGTGCCCGTTCCACGCCGTCGACCTGCGGGTACAGCCGCTGCAGCTGCAAGGCGATCTGGTCGTCTGCGGTATCGGGGGTCTTCTTCACCTGCTCGAGCAGTTGCTCGATGCTCTTGGCCTGCAACTGGTCGGTGAGCCACTGGCGGGCACGCAGGTAGTGCGGGTCCTGGTTGTGGGTGAATGCGGTCAGTTGCGCGTGAATGTCGTTGGCCTGCTGCTTGCTGGCCACGGTCTGCTTGTACAACGCCTTGTGCGCTTCGCGCAGCGGCTCCATGCCTGCCTGCTGCTGGGCGTCGGCCAGTTGCTGGCCGGTGCTTTGCTCCAGCGCGGCAATGTGCGCGTCGCGTTCGAGCTGCAGTGCCTCGTTGCGCTGCTGCATGTTGAGCAGGTTCAGCTCGTTGCTGCGGTTGCCGCTGTAGTCGACCTGCCTGGCCAGCCAGCCATCGAGCCAGCGGCTGATGCGGCCCAACCGATACTGTTCGGTGCCGAAATCGCGATCACGCAGGAAGTGGTAGATCGGGTTGCGGCCGAACATCGGCAGCTTGTCGGCACACTCCTGGCGAATGTCGGCATACCCGGTGACGGTTTCGAGGTTGGCGGCGATGGCCTGTTCCAGCTGGTGCATCTGCGCCGTGTAGGTCGGGTCCTGGGCCAGTTGGTCGCGGGCCTGGCGGTCGAGGTCGTCGAGGCGCTCCTGTACCTGCGCGGTCTCCTCCAGCGACTGGGCGATCTGCTGCTCGACCTCCAGCAGTTGCTGGCGCAACTGCCCCTGGGCCAGCTGGCGTTCGTGCAGGGCCTGAACCACCTCGTCCTGCAGCGACGGGGCGTGCTCCAGCTGCAGGGTCGCGATGCTGCGCAGGCGGGTCAGGATGTCCTGTTCGAGCGCCATCTGGCGCTCGGTGGCACTGGCCAGTTGTTGTTCTGCGTCGCGCAGCACGTGCTCGAAACTGCGTGCATTGTCGGCGACGATACCGATGAGCTTGCTGGGTCTCATGTCATCACCAGTCCAGGATCATGTCGGGTTTGGCGACACGTTGGTTGAATTTCAGGCTCAGCATGTTGGCAGGCTTGCTGCCCATGGCGAGGTCGTCGATGTGGCCGTCGCTGAGTTTGTCTTCCTTGACCTTGAGGTACTCGGCCTGGCTGACCCGCACACCAAAGTAGGACGCCCAGCGCGATTCGCCGGTTTCCGAACTGGTGACCGGCACGCTGATCGGGTTGCCGGCGGCGTCCACGGCCTCGACCACCAGGTACCAGCTCTTGCCCTGCAGGGAGTCACCGCCCTGGTTGCACAGCGCCTGGTCATAGCAGCGCTCGACCCCCGACTTGACGCCGTAGCGGTCCACCACCCGCAGCTCCAGTGCCTGACGGGCGAACACCAGCAGGCTGTCAAGCGTCGACAGGTGGTCGCTGGCCTGGCGTGCCTGCAGGGCGTCGATGGCCTTGTCGACCTGGGCGGCCTGGGCACGCACCACCCGCAGGTCGTTCGGCGGCAGGCGCAGGGCGGGCAACTGCTGCTCGATTTCGTCCAGGCGCCGGATCAGCGGCTGGACTTGTTGAATGCGATCGAGCTGGCTTTCGAGCTCACCGACTTCACGGTCGACCACCTCGATGCCCTGGGTGTCGGCGTTGCCGATGGCCTGGTCGGCCACCCGGGCCTGCTGCGCCATCACCCCGAAACGCTTGGCGCCTGCGGTGAACGCCGGGTTGTGCAGTACGGCCTGCAGGCGGCTGCGGGCATCGATAATGGCCTGGACGTCGTTCAGGCCCTTGTCGGCCTGCCTCAGTTGCGCGCGCGCCGACTGGGTGTTGCGTTCGTAGGTATCGAGGTCCTGCTGCACGCTGTCGCGGTTGTCGCTGTCGATCAGTTGCGGCCACGGTCGGTGCGTCAGCAGTGTCTGAACCTGCGTCAGCCGCTCGGCAAGCGGCCCCAGCATGCGCGTGGCCGCGGGCTCGGGCTGTTGCGCGACGGCTTGCTGCAACGCATCGAGGCGCGACTGGTGCTGCGCAAGGTCGGCGCTCAGATCGCTGCTGCGATACTCGGCCGTACGGACGTTGTCCTGCACCTTGGAGGTCTTGGCGGTGTCGTTCACCACCCGGGTGCACTGTACGGCCAGCAGCGCGACGACGATCAGTTGCAGGATGCGCATGAGCTTCCTGCGGTTGAGCAGCAGGCGCGTGGTCAGGCGTTGCAGTGCGGTCTGTTCGGGCGCCTCGAAGGCCAGGCGCCGGGCGAAGAACGCCCGCACACCCTGTTCGATCAGTGCATCGTCATAGGCGATGCCCTGGGCCTGGTAGTAGGTGCGGATACGCTCGGCGACTTCAGCGCGGCGCTGCGGCAGGTTCAGGTGCTCCTGCACCTGCATCTGCTGATGGCGCAGCTGGTCGACCACCGCCATCGCGCCCAGCTGTTCGGACAGAGGAACACTGCTCATCAGGCGGCCTTGGTCAGCAGGGCGGCGAACTTGCGCTTGGCCTCTTCGACAGCTTCGGCGATATCCCGGGCGGCGTTGCTCGACTCTGCGCGGTAGGTGTCGGCCATCTGCTTCATGTCGGTCTGGAACGACAGCGTGGCGTCAGCCAGGGCGCGCACCGAGTCGACCTTGATGGTCGAGCCGTAGCTGGCCTTGACCGCGGCTTCGAGCTGCTGGTTGCCGGTGCTGCCCAGCGACTCCAGGCCCTGGCTGATGCCGTCGGTGGTGGCATTGAGGGTGTGGGTGGCTTCGGCCAGGCCGCTGTTGGCGGTGAACGACACGGCAAGCCCGGTGAGTACCACTTCGTTGGTGGAAAAGAACGACACCATGCGCTGGTATTGACGCTCCTTGATCACGTGCACCTGATTGATGCGTGCAAAGACCATTTCGGCGGTGTTGTAGCCGACCTTCAGGTCATCGGCGATGTCCTTGATGATCTGGTAGCGCTTGTCTTCGTCCTGCAGGGCGCGCACGGCTTCATCGCGGCCCAGTTCCAGCGCGGCGCGTGCGGCGGGCTCGGCGCTTTCGGCGTCGGCGACCCGGGCGTTGGCCTCGTTCAGGGCCAGGGTGCGCTGCTGCAGGGCCTCGCCAGCGATGGCCAGCACCTGCTGGGCTTCCACCTCGGCGGCTTTCATGGCCATGCGAAAGTCCATGTACGACTCCAGGATCACGCTCTCGCGGGCGATCTGGTCGTTGGCCGACTTGCACACCTTCAGGTAATTTTCGCGGATATCGGCAAAGCGGCTGGGGATGGAGCCGCGACGTACGTTCATCCAGGTCAGCTTGATCTTCTCCATCGCGTCCAGGCGCCCGTCATCCATCCAGCCGGCCATGGCGGCGGCGTCCTCGCGGATGGAGGTGAAGCTCTGCGTGATGTCCATGAAGCGCGTGGAGATGTCCATGCCTTCGATCTGCTCGCGCACCATGCTGTTGAAGCTGGTGGCCTGCTGCAGCACGGTGGCGATGGAGGTGACCTTGGTGGTGTCGTAGTGGGCCACGCGGTCCAGCAGTACCAGAACCGGGGCATCCTGAACGGGCTGGATGAAGTTGATGCCGATGGTGCGCAGGCTGGTGAGTGCCCGTTCCAGGTAGTGGCTCATTGAGTGTCCTTACAGGTGTGGCAAAAATAATGAGGCCGGCAGTATACCGAGCACGCCAGCGCCCCGCAGGCTTTCGCACAACCAAAAAAAATGCCCGCCTCCGTATCAGAGGCGGGCATTGCATGCAGCAGCGGGTCAGTTGGCGTTTACGCCGCCTTAGCAGCCTGCTGGCTCAGCGAGCGGTTCAGTGCGCTGAACAGCGCCTTGAAGCTGGCGGTGGTGATGTTTTCATCGATACCCACGCCGTGCACCGGACGACCGCCAGCCACGCGCAGTTCGATGTAGGCCGCCGCCTTGGCGTGGGTGCCGGCACCGATGGCGTGCTCGTTGTAGTCCATGATTTCCACGGCTACCGGCAGGCCGGCCACCAGGGCCTCGAGGGCGCCGTTGCCCTTGCCACGCCAGTGCAGGGTGGTTTCGCCTTCACCGGCCACTTCCACTTCCACGGCGCTGTGGCCGTTCTCTTCCTGCAGGCGATGGCTGACCAGCGCATACGGGGCGTTGGCTTGCAGATACTCGCTCTGCAACAGCTTGTAGATCTGCTGGGCGGTCATTTCCAGGCCCAGGCGGTCGGTCTCGCCCTGTACCACCTGGCTGAACTCGATCTGCATGCGACGCGGCAGGCTGATGCCGTATTCCTGTTCGAGCAGGTAGGTGATGCCACCCTTGCCCGACTGGCTGTTGACGCGGATCACCGCCTCGTAGCTGCGGCCGATGTCGGCCGGGTCGATCGGCAGGTACGGTACTTCCCACAGGGTGTCTTCTTTCTGCTGGGTGAAACCCTTGCGGATCGCATCCTGGTGCGAGCCGGAGAACGCGGTGTGCACCAGGTCGCCCACATACGGATGACGCGGGTGTACCGGGATCTGGTTGCACTCTTCGACCACCTTGCGCACGCCGTCGATGTCGGAAAAGTCCAGCTCCGGGTCCACGCCCTGGGTGTAGAGGTTCAGGGCCAGGGTCACCAGGTCGACGTTGCCGGTACGCTCGCCGTTGCCGAACAGGCAGCCTTCGACACGGTCGGCGCCGGCCATCAGGCCCAGCTCGGTGGCAGCCACGCCGGTGCCACGGTCGTTGTGGGTGTGCAGGCTGATGATCACGCTGTCACGGCGCGACACGTTGCGCCCGAACCACTCGATCTGGTCGGCATAGATGTTCGGGGTGGAAACTTCCACGGTGGCTGGCAGGTTGAGGATCACCTTGTGTTCGGGGGTCGGGTTCCACACCTCGATCACCGCGTCGCAGACTTCCTTGGCGAACTCCAGTTCGGTAGCGCTGAAGGTCTCTGGCGAGTACTGGAACGTCCAGTGGGTTTCCGGCTGCTGGGCGGCGTACTTGACGAACAGCTTGGCCGCGTTCACCGCGATGTCCTTGACGCCCTGCTTGTCCTGGTTGAAGACAATGCGGCGGAATGCCGGGCAGGTGGCGTTGTACAGGTGCACGATGGCCTTCTTGGCCCCGCGCAGCGATTCGAAGGTACGTGCGATCAGGTCTTCACGGGCCTGGGTCAGCACCTGGATGGTGGTGTCGTCCGGGATGTGGCCGTCTTCGATCAGGGTGCGCACGAAGTCGAAGTCGGTTTGCGAGGCCGATGGGAAGGAGGCCTCGATTTCTTTCACGCCCACGCTGACCAGGGTCTTCCAGAAGCGCAGCTTCTTGACCGCATCCATCGGCTCGATCAGCGACTGGTTGCCGTCGCGAAGGTCCGAGCTGCACCAGATCGGCGCGGCCGTGATGGTCTTCGAGGGCCAGGTGCGGTCAGGCAGGTTTACCTGAGCGAAGGCACGGTATTTTTTCGAAGGGTCTTTGAGCATGGTCATGAAAGCAATCCTTATTGTGCGGCCTTGAAAGGGGCCCGCCGAACGTACAAGTGATGAATGGGCGAGGCGACGCGATTCAGCTTGGTAGTCGGGCACTGACCAGGCAAAGGCTGCGATGTTGGCGAAGCAGGATGAGGGTGTGCGTGGTTTTCATGGGTCAACCCTAACCAGTGGGGTGAACGATGGCAAGCACTGCAAAAAAATTGAGAGGAATGCTTAAAAACTGAAGATTGTCGTGATTTTATAGCGCCGACCAATCAAAAAGACTGCGCCAGTTGCGCGGTCTTTTTGATTGGCGCAAGACGCTGATCAGGGCTGGAAGGCCCCGATGAAGATCGCCGGATCGACCCGTGCGTCGTTCAGGCTGACGTTCCAGTGCATGTGCGGCCCGGTGGCGCGGCCGGTGGAGCCCACCCGTCCGACGATGGCGCCACGGCTCAGTTGCTGGCCGGGTTTCACGTCGATCTTCGACATATGGCAGAACATGCTGATGAAGCCCTGGCCGTGGTCGACGAACACGGTGTTGCCGTTGAAGAAGTAGTTGCCGATCAGGATCACCTTGCCGTTGGCCGGGGTCTTGATCGGGGTGCCGGCGGGCACGGCGAAGTCCAGGCCGGCATGCGGGTTGCGTTCCTCGCCGTTGAAGAAGCGGCGCACGCCGAACTTGCTCGACAGCGGGCCGTTGACCGGCTTGTCGAGGAGCAGGTTGCTCGGCAGGTTGGGGCTGAAGCTGCGGTAGGCCTTGATCTGCTCGGCCAGCTCGGCGTCGATGCGCTTGAGGTCGGCCGGGTTGGGGTTGACCTGGCGCTGGTTCTTCAGGGTGATGCGCTGCTCGGGGTACTTCTTGCTGGCGACCGTGAAGCTCAGGGTGCGCTCGCCCTGGGTCAGGCTGGCGGTGCCGGGCTTCTGGGTCAGCGGCAGGCCGACAATGGCCAGCCAGGTGTCCTGCTCGCGTACCACCAGCACCGGCTTGCCGTCGAAGCGTGCCTGAGGGGCCTGGGCGGCGGGGCCGAGGTCGACCACCGCGACGCCGCCGGGCACCGGCTTGTTCAACTGGCGGGTGATGTAGCTGGCCTGGGCGCTGCCGGCGAAGGCCAGGCAGAGGACGAGCAGCGGGGCAAACAGTCGGGGCATGAGTCAGTCCAGTAGAGAGAGCGTGACCGGGGTCAGGTGGTTGTCTTCGACCCGCACCTGCAGCTCGCCTTCGCCCAGGCGGGCGGTCAGGCGCTGGCCGTTGCGGGTCTGCGCGGCGCTGCGGATGGCCTGGCCGCGCTCGTCGAGCAGGATGCTGTAGCCACGGCTGAGGGTGGCCAGCGGGCTGACCACCTGCAGTGTCTGCACCTGCACCTGCAGGTGCTGGCGGCGGGTGGCGAGGGTCTGGCGCATGGCTCGCGGCAGGCGCTCGGCGAGGTTGTCCAGGCGTTGCTTGAGCAGCGCCAGGGCACGCCCGGGGTGCTGCGCGGCCAAGCGGGTATCCAGGCGTGCCAGGCGTTCGCGGCGCTGGTTCAGGCGCTGCTCGAAGGCGCGGCGCAGGCGCATGTCCAGGTCGTCGAGGCGCTGGGCCTGCTGGCGCAGGCGTTCGCCGGGGTGGCGCAGACGCCGCGCCAGGCTGTCCAGGCGCAGCCGGTCATGGGCCAGGCGGTTCTGGATGCGCAGCAGCAGGCGGCGTTGCAGGCTTTCCAGGCGTCGGCCCAGGTCGCTGCTGTCGGGGGCCAGCAGTTCGGCGGCGGCCGAAGGGGTGGGGGCGCGCACGTCGGCGACGAAGTCGCTGATCGACACGTCGGTTTCATGCCCCACGGCGCTGACGATGGGCGTGACGCAGGCGGCGATGGCACGGGCCACGGCTTCTTCGTTGAAGCACCAGAGGTCTTCCAGCGAGCCGCCGCCACGGGCCAGGATCAGCGCGTCGAAGCCTTGCGCATCGGCGCGTTGCAGGGCCCGCACGATCTGGTTGATGGCTTCGCGGCCCTGCACGGCGGTGGGTATCAGGGTCAGCTCCACCTGCGGGGCGCGACGGCGGAACACGCTGATGATGTCGCGGATCACCGCGCCGGTGGGCGAGCTGACGATGCCGATACGCTGCGGGTGGGCGGGCAGGGCGCGCTTGCGTTCACTGCTGAACAGGCCCTCGTTGCCGAGCTTTTCCTTGAGCGCGTCGAAGGCCAGGCGCAGGGCGCCGTCACCGGCCGGTTCGACGGTGTCGAGGATCAGCTGATAGTCGCCGCGCCCCTCGAACAGCGAGACCTTGCCACGCACCTTGACCGCCAGGCCGTCGCGCAATGCCTGGCGCACGCGGGCGGCGTTGTTGCGAAACAGTGCACAGCGCACCTGGGCGCCGCTGTCCTTGAGGGTGAAGTAGACGTGGCCGGAGGCGGGCCGGGCGAGGTTGGAGATTTCGCCCTCGACCCAGATGTTGCTGAACACGTCCTCGAGCAGCACGCGGGCGCGGCCGTTGAGCTGGCTGACGGTAAGGACCTCGCGGTCCAGGCCGAGTCTTTCGAAAGGGTCTTTGATCATGCGGGGCATCATAAAGGGAATCGTGCGGTCTTTGCAGTCCCGGCAGGTGGCGGCGCTGCTTGCCGGCTCCTACAGGTCATGTGCGGTCTCTTGCAGGAGACGACGTTGCCGGCTTAGCCCTGCATGTGCTCCACAAACTGATGCACCAACGGCCCGGCATCGCGTCGATAGGCCAGCGCCACCGTACTCACGCACCCCGCGTCGGCCAGCGGCACGAAGCGCAGCGTCGCTGGCGCAATATCGCGCATGCACCGTGGCAGCAAGGCCACCCCGAACCCGGCCTGGATCAACTGCAACTGCGTGGTCTTGCGCGACACCACCCGCGCAGCCCGAGGGAAGAACCCTTCACGCATGCACAGCTCGGCCGACAGGTAGCTCAAGCCACCGCGCTGGCGGTGGGGGATGGAAATGAACGCCTCGTCGCGTAACTGCGCCAGGTACACCCTCGGCTCATCGGACAGCGGGTGGTCTGCGGCCACCGCCAGCAGCAGCGGTTCGTCGAACAGCGGCTGCACGCACAGCCCTTCGTGCTGGCGCAGCACCGGCAGGCGCAGCAGGCCGAACTCCAGGCGACCTTCGGCCAGTTCCTCCAGTTGCGCCTCGGAAGATAGCTGCGCGATGTCCATCGACACGCCGGGGTTGTGCTGCAGGTAGCCCGTGAGCCGATCCAGCAGCGCGCCGGTCAGCGGCACCGTGCTCGAATGGCTCAGGCGCAGGCTGCCGCGCAGGCCCTGACCGATTTCGGTGGCCAGGCGGCAGGCCTTCTCCAGCTCGCCCAGCAGGTTGCGGGCCCGCGGCAGAAACGCCAGGCCCGCTGCGGTCAGGCGCGGCTGGCGGGCGGTGCGTTCGAACAGCGGGGTGGCCAGCTGACTCTCCAGCTCCTTTATCTGCCGGCTCAGCGCCGACTGCGCGACGAACAGGCGCTCGGCGGCAGCACTGAAACTGCCGGACTCGGCAATCTCGACGAAGTAGCGCAACTGTCGGGTAGAGATCATGAGGGATGCCTTTTCGAGATGGCTGATGGCGCAATTGCATATTAGTCGGCATGGCTGGCCAATGGCTAAAGTTCGTCTGAACGCTGCCTCACTCACGACTCAGGCATACACCATGCTCTCCACACTGCTCGACTCGCTCCCTTTCACTGCGCTCCAATGGCTGCCGATACTGCTTGGCATCGGCGTCGCCTACATCGTGTTCGGCATCGCCGGCTTCGGCACCGCGCTGGTCGCCGGGCCGGTCCTGATCAACTTCATGCCGCTGTCGCGCATCATCCCGTTGCTGGTGCTGCTGGACTTCGTCGCTGCCTTCGGCAACTGGCTGCCGGCGCGCAAGGCCGTGGTGCGCGGCGAACTGCTGCGCCTGCTGCCGTGCATGGCCATCGGCTGCACCCTGGGCGTGGTGTTCCTGCTCAACCTCAAGTCCGACCTGCTGCTGTTGCTGATGGGCCTGTTCATCAGCGCCTATGCGCTCTACAGCCTGGCGGTGAAGGTCAAGCCGGCGCGCCTGAATGCCGGCTGGTCGGTGCCGATGGGCATCACCGGCGGCCTGTTCGGTGCGCTGTTCGGCAGCGGCGGCTTCCTTTATGCCATCTACCTCAATGCCCGGCTCGACGCCAAGGAGCAGGTGCGCGCGACCCAGAGCGCGCTGATCAGTTGCAGCACCGTGGTGCGCCTGAGCCTGTTTCTGATTGCCGGGGTATACGCCGACCTGCCGTTGCTGCTGCTTGCCCTGTGCCTGCTGCCGATGATGTTCGCCGGCCTGTGGGTGGGGCGCCGGCTGACCCTGAAGATGTCCCGAGAAACCTTCGTGCGGCTGGTCACCTGGCTGGTGCTGGCCAGCGGCATCGCGCTGATCGCGCGCTACCTGAGTGAGGTAAACTGGCACCTTTAACCTGTTCGGCCGCCTTCATGACATTCCAGAGCATCATCGTCCCCAAGATCTCCACCGTGCCGGTGCACGAGCCGCGCGCCCGCGCGATCCTGCGCTGGCTGGTACGCGAAAAGGTGATCGAGGAACAGCTCAGCACCTGCGGACGCACCGGCAACCGCATGGGCTATGCCATCGCCGAGGGTGCGCGCAAGGTGGTCGAGCGGCCGCAGTTGCTACCGTACGGCCAGCCCGTCAATGGCCTGGAAGTCATCTACAAGCGCTGCATCTATACACCTACCGAAGGCTTTCTCGAAGAAGCCGGCTGCGCCGAGTGCCGCCGGGAAGTGGGGGTGGAGCTGTTCGCCAGCCTGGAAGAGTGGATGCCCGGCATCAGCGACAACTTCACCTGCCCGCGCTGCGGCCATGAAGACGACATCAACGGCTTCCTTTACCTGCAGCCCTGTGCCTTTTCCAACCTGGGGTTCATCTTCAACAACTGGGGCGAGGCCGGTTTCAAGCCGTCTTTCATCGATGCCTTTGCCGACTGGCTCGACCAGCCGGTGGCAGTGGTGCAGGTAAAGCTGCAAGACAACTGACCGAAGGCCCATCTTTACATTGAGTCACACGGCGCGCATGAGTATAATGGCGCGCTTCCATTTTCCCGCCCGGGAGCCCCCGCGATGCTGCGTATCAGCCAAGAAGCCCTGACCTTCGACGACATTCTCCTAGTACCCGGTTACTCCGAGGTGCTACCTAACGAAGTCAGTCTCAAGACCCGTTTGACCCGTGGCATCGAGCTGAACATTCCACTGGTTTCCGCCGCCATGGACACCGTGACCGAAGCCCGTCTGGCCATTGCCATGGCCCAGGAAGGCGGCATCGGCATCATCCACAAGAACATGACCATCGAGCAGCAGGCTGCCGAAGTGCGCAAGGTCAAGAAGTTCGAGGCCGGCGTGGTCAAGGACCCGATCACCATCGAGGCCGACGCCACCGTACGCGACCTGTTCGAACTGACCCGCCTGCACAACATCTCCGGCGTGCCGGTGCTGCACAACGGCGACCTGGTCGGCATCGTCACCTCCCGTGACGTGCGCTTCGAAAACCGCCTCGACGCCACCGTGCGTGAAGTGATGACGCCCAAAGAGCGTCTGGTCACGGTCAGCGAAGGCGCCGACAAGAACGAGGCCCGCGAGCTGCTGCACAAGCACCGCATCGAGCGCGTACTGATCGTCGACGACAAGTTCGCCCTCAAGGGCATGATGACCGTCAACGACATCGAGAAAGCCAAGGCCTACCCGCTGGCCAGCAAGGACGACCAGGGTCGCCTGCGCGTCGGTGCTGCAGTGGGTACCGGCAAGGACACCGGCGACCGCGTGACCGCACTGGTTGCTGCCGGCGTCGACGTGGTGGTGGTCGACACCGCCCACGGCCACTCCAAGGGCGTTATCGACCGCGTGCGCTGGGTCAAGCAGAACTTCCCCGACGTGCAGGTGATCGGCGGCAACATCGCCACCGGCGCAGCCGCCAAGGCCCTGGCCGAAGCCGGCGCCGACGCGGTCAAGGTCGGTATCGGCCCTGGCTCGATCTGCACCACCCGTATCGTCGCTGGCGTCGGCGTGCCGCAGATCAGCGCCATCGCCAATGTGGCTGCCGCGCTGGAAGGCACCGGCGTACCGCTGATCGCCGACGGTGGCATCCGCTTCTCCGGTGACCTGTCCAAGGCCATCGTCGCCGGCGCCAGCGCCGTGATGATGGGTTCGATGTTCGCCGGTACCGAAGAGGCCCCGGGCGAGATCGAGCTGTTCCAGGGTCGTTCCTACAAGGCCTACCGCGGCATGGGTTCGCTGGGTGCGATGTCCCAGGCCCAGGGTTCCTCGGACCGCTACTTCCAGGACTCCTCGGCCGGTGCCGAGAAGCTGGTACCGGAAGGTATCGAAGGTCGCGTGCCGTACAAGGGCACCCTGACCGCGATCATCCACCAGCTGATGGGCGGCCTGCGTTCCTCGATGGGTTACACCGGCAGCGCCAACATCGAAGAAATGCGTACCAAGCCCGAGTTCGTGCGCATCACCGGTGCCGGCATGGCCGAGTCCCACGTGCATGACGTGCAGATCACCAAGGAAGCGCCAAACTACCGCGTAGGTTGATGCTCCTGGCAATACCTGTAAGCGGGGCTGTTCACGACAGCCCCGCGTCGTTTCCGATTACCACTGACGAGATTGAGTCATGGCCCTCGACATTCACGCTCACCGTATCCTGATCCTCGACTTCGGTTCCCAGTACACCCAGCTGATCGCCCGCCGCGTGCGCGAAATCGGCGTGTACTGCGAACTGCACCCGTTCGACATGGACGACGAGGCGATTCGCGAATTCGCCCCCCGCGGGATCATTCTCGCCGGCGGCCCCGAGTCGGTGCACGAAGCCGACAGCCCGCGCGCGCCACAGGCCGTATGGGACCTGGGCGTACCGGTATTCGGTATCTGCTACGGCATGCAGACCATGGCCGAGCAACTGGGCGGCAAGGTTGAAGGTTCCGAGCTGCGCGAGTTCGGCTACGCCCGTGTCGATGTGGTCGGCAAGAGCCGCCTGCTCGACGGCATCGAAGACCACGTCGACGCTGACGGCGTATTCGGCCTGGACGTGTGGATGAGCCACGGTGACAAGGTCACCCGCATCCCGGAAGACTTCCACATCCTGGCCAGCACCCCAAGCTGCCCGATCGCCGGCATGTTCAACGATGATCGCGGCTACTACGGCGTGCAGTTCCACCCGGAAGTGACCCACACCAAGCAGGGCGGTCGCATCCTGTCGCGCTTCATCCTCGACATCTGCGGCTGCGAAGCACTGTGGACCCCGTCGAAGATCGCCGAAGACGCAATCGCCCAGGTGCGCGCCCAGGTCGGCACCGACAACGTGCTGCTGGGCCTGTCCGGCGGCGTGGACTCCTCGGTGGTTGCGGCGCTGCTGCACAAGGCCATCGGTGACCAGCTGACCTGCGTGTTCGTCGACAACGGCCTGCTGCGCCTGCACGAAGGCGAGCAGGTGATGGCCATGTTCGCCGAGAACATGGGCGTCAAGGTGATCCGTGCCAACGCCGAGGACCAGTTCCTGAACAACCTGGCCGGCGAAGCGGACCCCGAGAAGAAGCGCAAGATCATTGGTCGTACCTTCATCGACGTGTTCGATGCCGAGTCGAACAAGCTGCACAACATCAAGTACCTGGCCCAGGGCACCATCTACCCCGACGTGATCGAGTCGGCCGGTGCCAAGAGCGGCAAGGCCCACGTGATCAAGTCGCACCACAACGTCGGTGGCCTGCCGGAGGAAATGAACCTCAAGCTGGTCGAGCCCCTGCGCGAACTGTTCAAGGACGAAGTCCGTCGTCTGGGCCTGGAGCTGGGCCTGCCGTACGACATGGTCTACCGTCACCCGTTCCCGGGCCCGGGTCTGGGTGTGCGCATCCTGGGTGAAGTGAAGAAGGAATACGCCGACCTGCTGCGTCGTGCCGACCACATCTTCATCGAAGAGCTGCGCAAGGCCGACTGGTACCACAAGGTCAGCCAGGCCTTCGTGGTATTCCAGCCGGTGAAATCGGTGGGCGTGGTCGGTGACGGCCGTCGTTACGCCTGGGTGGTGGCGCTGCGTGCGGTCGAGACCATCGACTTCATGACCGCGCGTTGGGCGCACCTGCCATACGAACTGCTGGAAACCGTCAGCGGCCGCATCATCAACGAGATCGAAGGCATCTCGCGCGTCACCTACGACGTATCGAGCAAGCCGCCTGCGACGATCGAGTGGGAATGATGCACGCCCTGAACTGACCGGCACCCGCCAGCCAGAAAGCCAAAAGCCCGCCTAATAGCGGGCTTTTGGCTTTCTGGCTGGCGGCATCTGCACCATGCGCTTCATTCACGGCTTGTCATAAGGAACATCCCGCACCTTGCCATAGCCGATCTGGAACGGCTCCATCGCACGGAAGGTAGGCGGCGTCGTGGAGATCATCCTGGCGGTGTGGATCAGCTTCGGCACAAGCTCCGCAACCGCTCGCTCGAAGCTCCAGTAGGCCGTCGACACCGACAGGTTCACCGCCGCCACCGCCTCGCCACGAATGTTGTACACCGGCACGGCAAAGGCCAGGTCGCTGAGGTAGAACTCCTCGATGCTGTAGGCGAAGCCAGTCTCCCGAACCTTGGCGATGATGCTCGTTAGCGTTTCGACGTCGGTAATCGTGTGCGGTGTGAATCTGGGCCGATCCACACCGGTGAGAATGTGCCTGATCTGCTCATCGGGCAGCGCCGAGAGAAAGGCGCGGCCTGCCGACGAGCAGAAGATCGGCAGTCGCCTACCGACGGGCATGTGCACAACGGCGCGATGCGGGCTGGGGAATCGCCCGATGTACACCATCTCGTGCCCATCGCGTTCGGCCAGGTTGACCGTCTCGCCGGTCTGGCGGTTCAGGTCCAGCAGGTAAGGGTTGGCTCGCTCCAGCAGCACGTGCGCCTGTAGGTAGCGGTAGCCGGTATCCAGGGTGCGAGGCGACAGCGAGTAGCGCTTGGACGCTGCGTCCTTTCGTAACAGGCCCAATGTGACCAGGGTATGAGTGAAGCGCTGAGCCGCACTTTTGGTAACACCCGCAGCTTCTGAAATTTCTTTCAGGTTCATCGTCGGCCGTTCGGCCGTGAATGCATCGAGGACGCCGAGGCCGGTGGCCAGGGCCTGGACAAACAGGGGGGACTCGTTTGGCTCCATGAAACTCTCCAGACCAACGTGGTGCAGCAGTGGCGTGCCGAGCACTGAATTGGGGCGTAACGGTGAAAAATGGCCCGCCGAGGGGGCTGCCTGACGAAGCAAGTCTAACCGCTCATACCGTTGTGAAATATCACACTCGAGTTTGCTCGTATTGCTGTGCGATACATTGATATCAGATTCGGTACAGGCTCTGCATCCTCTCGGGGACTCATCCATCAAGAGCCCTGTACAAGATGCCCACTACTCAAGCTCGCAAACCCGAAGCGATCGTCATCGGCGCCGGAATAGTCGGCCTGTGTACCGCCTACCATCTGCTTGCGACGGGCGTTTCGGTAACCGTCATCGATCCCGGTGCTCCGGGGGCGGAGTGCTCGTCCGGCAACGCCGGCTCGATTGCCTCCGGTGCCGTGGCCCCCCTGGCCATGCCCGGCGTGTTGAAGCAGGCGCCGCGCATGCTGCTCGACCCCACGGGGCCGTTGTACCTTCCCGCCAGTTACCTGCTCACGGTGGCGCCGTGGATGGCGCGCTTTGTTGCCGCCTCGCGACCGGCCAGGGTTGCGCAGATTGCCCAGGCCCTGCATGCATTGCTGGGGGATGCGACAACCCAGCACAAGGCCATCGCCGCCAAGGCTGGCTGCCGTGAACTGATCGCGGAAACGGGTCAACTGCACCTTTACCCCGATCAGGCCAGCCTGGAGAAAGACAACGCCGGCTGGGCCCTGAAAAAACAGCATGGGCTCGACGCCCGGCATGTCACGGGCGAAGAGATCCGAGCGCTGGAGCCTGCGCTCGGGCCGATCTATCAAACCGGCTACTACCTGCCCGATCAGCTGTGGGTCCGAGAGCCGCAGCGCTACGCCACAGTCATTGCAGAGCATCTGAAGACGCGCGGCGTGAGGTTCATCCGCGATCGAGTGCAACGCCTGGCACGGGATACCAGCGGCTGGCGCGTTGGCGCCCAGTCCGGGGACTACTGTGCGGTGCAGGTGGTTGTCGCTGCAGGTGCCTGGTCTGCTCAACTGCTGCGCCCGCTGGGGGTGAAGGTTCCGCTGGAAACACAACGCGGCTACCACCTGCGTTTTCCCCACGGCGGCGTGGAGCTTCAGCGCATCGTGGTTCTCGCAGACCGCAAGGTGTTCATGACGCCCATGCAGCAAGGGCTGCGGGTTGCCGGCACCGTCGAGTTCGGCGGCCTGCAGCGAGCGCCAAGCAGCCCTCGCGCGCAGTTGCTCGCCGCTCACGCCAAGGCAGGGCTTCCAGGCCTGGACATTCGTGCTGCCACCGAGTGGATGGGCCACCGTCCGTGTCTCCCCGATTCGCTTCCGGTGATTGGCGAGCTTCCCGGGCACACGGGCCTGTGGTGCGCGTTCGGCCACGGCCACCTCGGGTTGACCGGATCGGCGGGCACGGGACGCTTGCTGGCTCTGGCCATGTCAGGGTCTGTCGATGCCCAACGCGACTTGTTGCCCTTTTCGATCAGCCGTTTCTGACCTACTCACACCCCAGGAGATGACCATGAACAACGCCATCACGCGCCACCAGACCAACGCCCGCATGAGCCGCATTGTCGTGCATGCGGGCACCGCCTACTTTGCCGGGGTTGTCGCCGCCGAGCGAAGTGGCGATATCAAGGTCCAGACGACCGAGATTCTCAAGCGCATCGACGCGTTGCTCGCTTCTGTCGGCAGTGACAGCACCCGACTGCTCACTGCGCAGATCTGGCTCAAGGACATCGCCACCGACTTCCAGGGCATGAACGAGGCCTGGGATGCGTGGGTACCGCATGGCTGCGCGCCCACCCGCGCCACTTGCCAGGCCCTGCTGGGTGCCCCCGACATGCTCGTGGAAATCATCGTTACCGCAGCTGTGTGACCTTCACTCTGCGAACAACAGGAGACGTCCCATGCTCACCCGATTGATCAAACTGACCACCTGTGCGGCACTGACTCTTCCCGTCCTGCTGGGCACTGCCCAGGCCCAGGACACACTGCGCGTCGGCGCCACACCCACTGCGGTGCCCTTCAACTTCCTGGACACCAGGACCAACACGCTTCGGGGCGTGATGATCGATATCACCCAGGCGCTGGGCAAGGAGCTTGGTTTCACGCCCGAGCTGCGTCCGATCCCCTTCGGTGGCCTGGTGCCGTCGTTGCAGACGGACAAGATAGACATGATCAGCTCTGCTTTCGCCATGAATGCCCAGCGCGCCCAGGTGGTCGACTTCTCCGACGAACTGTTCGCCTACAGCGAGGAGGTGATTGCCAACAGCCAGGACACGACGGCGTACCACAGCAGCGCCGACTTCGCCGGCAAGAAGGTCGGCGTGCAGACTGGCACCGTGTCGGTGGAACCGATGAAAGCCCAGCAGGGCATCAAGGAGCTGCGGATGTACGACAGCATGTCCGACATGATTCGCGAGGTGGCCCTGGGGCGTATCGATGTTGCCGTAGGCGATGGCCCGGTGATGCTCTACACCGTGCAGCAGTCCGGCTCCAGCAAGCTGCGCGTTGCCGATGACTACCAGAAGCAGATCCGTATCGCGATCGGCGTGGCGGTGCGCAAAGGCAACAGCGAGCTGCTCGCCCGAATCAATGGCGGTGTAGCCAAGCTCAAGGCCGACGGTACGCTCGACGCGATCCTCACCAAATGGAACGTCAAGAAACTCTGATTCGTGATCACGGCCACCGCCCGACGGTGCCCGCATGTGAGGATGCAATCCTATGTTCGAAGGTTTTTTCAGCCAGGCAGTCGAGTACTTTCCGATACTGATGGAAGGTGCCTGGACAACGATCGGCATCACCCTGTGCGCGCTGCTCATCAGTACCTTGCTGGGGTTGTTCTGGGCGCTGTTGCGGGTCAGCAGCGTGCGCTGGCTGGCCGAAGGCTCGCGCTACCTGACCAATGCCATTCGCGGCATCCCGATCATCGTCATTCTGTTCTACCTGTACTTCGTGTTGCCGGAAATGGGCGTGGACATGAGTGCGTTCCAGGCCGGTGCCATGGGGCTCGGGCTTGCCTATTCCGCCTACATGGCCGAGGTGTTTCGCTCGGGTATCCAGGCCATCGACCCCGGTCAGAACGAGGCGGCGCACTCCATCGGCATGAGCCGCGCAATGACCATGCGCCGGGTGATCCTGCCCCAGGCGTTGAAGATCGCGCTGCCGCCATACAGCAACAACATGATCATGCTGCTCAAGGACTCCTCCCAGGCCTCGATCATCACCGTGGTCGAGCTGTCGATGCAGGGCAAGCTGATCGCGGCAGCATCGTTCAACAACGCCAACATCTTCACCCTGGTTGCCCTGATGTACCTGTGCCTGAGCCTGCCTCTGATGGGGTTGGCCGGCTGGCTCGAACGCAAATACAAAAGGAGTGCCCGATGATCCGCATCGACAACATCACCAAGTCGTTTGGTCCGCACCAGGTGCTCCATGGCATCAGTGCAGAGATCCGCCAGGGCGAAGTGGTTTGCCTGATCGGCCCTTCGGGCTCGGGCAAGTCCACGGTGCTGCGTTGCATCAATGGCCTGGAGCGCTACGACGGCGGCGTGATCAGCATTGACGGCGTCACGGTCGACGCCAGCTCCGGGAACATCCGCCAGATCTGTCGCTCGGTGGGTATGGTGTTTCAGCGGTTCAACCTTTTCCCCCATCGCACCGTCCTGGAAAACGTGATCGAGGGCCCGGTGTACGTAAAGGGTGAACCCGTCGACAAGGCCCGCAAGCGTGGCAAGGAACTGCTCGACCGTGTCGGCCTGGCCGCGAAGTACAACGCCTATCCGCCGCAGCTTTCCGGCGGCCAGCAGCAGCGCGTGGCGATTGCCAGGGCACTTGCCATGGAACCCAGGGCCATGCTGTTCGATGAGCCCACCTCGGCGCTCGACCCCGAGCTGGTCGGTGAGGTCCTGGCCGTCATGAAGAGCCTGGCCCAGGAAGGCATGACCATGGTGGTGGTGACCCACGAGATGGGCTTCGCACGCGCCGTGTCGACCCGCACGCTGTTCCTTGAAGGCGGCTCGATCGTCGCCGAAGGGCCATCGGCGCAGATCCTGAGCAACCCGACCAACGAGCGCATGAAGGACTTCCTGCGCCGGGTATCCCATTCCTGATCGCGGGCGTAGCTCAAGCATTTTCGGGCATCGCGCATCAGGTGCGTGGCGGCCTCAACATGACCAGACGAGAATCCAGACATGCAGCACAAAGCCGTACTGAGCCACACAGATGTTCGCCGGATCCTGGACGCCGCCTGCGTGCAGGCTCGACAGAACGATTGGGAGGTCGCCATCGCGGTCGTCGATGACGGTGGCCATCCGCTCGCGCTTGCGCGCCTTGACGGGTGCGCTCCGATCGGTGCCTACATCGCATCGGAAAAGGCCCGGAGCGCGGCGCTGGGGCGGCGCGAGACCAAAGGCTACGAAGACATGGTCAACGGTGGGCGCACGGCGTTTGTTGGTGCCCCGTTGATCACGCCGCTCGAAGGCGGTGTGCCGATCATCGTCGACGGCCAGGTGGTCGGTGCAGTGGGGGTGTCCGGGGTCAAGGCGCAGCAGGATGCGCAGGTCGCCAAGGCGGGCGTCGCAGCGCTGTGATCCGTTGGCGGTGTATCCAGGCGTCGAGTAGCCTCAAGTTGCCCCGGCCGCAGGCGCGCTTGCTATCCTGCACGCCTTTGCGCCCCAGCCAGGAGAACCGGTCATGGTCAACCGCGTGTTCAACTTTCCCATCGACGCTACCATCGAGGCCATCGGCGGGCGCTGGAAGTGCTCCATCCTGTGCCACCTGATGGAAGGCCCCAAGCGCACAGGCGAGCTGCTGCGCCTGATGCGCCCCTTGTCGTCGAAGGTGCTCACCGAGCAACTCAAGGAGTTGCAGGGCGATCTGCTGGTCGAGCGCGAAGCCTTCCCTGGCAAGGTGCCCAAGGTGCTGTATCGGGTGACCGAGCACGGCCGCACCTTGCAGCCGATCATCGATGCGATGTGCCAGTGGGGTGCCCTGCATTCAGGTAATGCGCTGGCCACCGAGACACCGCCGGCGCCCGCCGAAGGCTGAACTCAGGCTGCCTGGGCAAATTGGCGCAGGTAATCCAGGTAACCTTCGGCGTTGGCCTCCAGCTCCGCCGGGTCGATGGCGTACTCGGCACCATAGAACACCCACGGGCGTACCGGCAGTGCTTCGATGTAGCGGAGGGTGACTTCCAGCGGGCGCAGCAGTTCGTCCAGGCTGTAGCTGTAACGCCCGCCGGCCCTGTAATCGTCTTGCCTGATGCCGGCAGAAATCGCCATGCCAATGCGTTTGCCCGCCAGCTGGCGCTGCCCTTCGCCGTGGCCGTAGGCAAAGTCGTGGGTGAGCACTTCGTCCTGCCATTGCTTGAGCAGCGGCGGGGTGCTGAACCAGTAGAACGGGAACTGCCACACGATGCTGTCATGGGCGCGAACCAGTGCCTGCTCGGCTTCCACGTCCAGCGCGCCGCCCTGGGGATACACCTCGTACAGGCGGTGCAGGGTGACGTTCATGTCGCTGGCTTCAAGGGCTTTCAGCCAGGCCTGGTTGACGACGGATTTTTCCAGGTTGGGGTGGGCGAGAATGATCAGGGTGCGCATGGCTCGGTACTCCAGTGATTGAGGCGGGCAATCTAGGGCGGGCGTCAGATCCCCACAAGTACGCACCTTTTTGTAACCACCCGGGGCCGCCCACGCGGTTTCACGTTGAACCGCAGGCGCGGCGGTTTTCACCAAGCCATCGATAAAAAAGATATACACTCGCCTGCATCTATAAAAACAACGTACCGGGTAATGCCCATGATGACTCTGCGTCAGATCCGCCACTTCATTGCCGTGGCCGAGACCGGTTCGATCTCGGCTGCGGCCCAGGCGGTTTACATCTCCCAGTCCACCCTGACCCTGGCCATCCAGCAGCTGGAACAGGAAATCGGCGTGAGCCTGTTCAATCGCCACGCCAAGGGCATGCACCTGACCCACCAGGGCCATCAGTTCCTGCGCCAGGCGCACCTGATCCTGGCCACGGTGGACAACGCCAAGCGCAGCCTGCAGCAGAGCACCGACCAGGTCGCCGGCCAGCTGGTGGTGGGTGTGACCAGCCTGGTGGCGGGTTACTACCTGGCCGACCTGCTCACGCGCTTCCAGCGTGCCTACCCCAACGTCGAAATCCGCGTGATGGAAGACGAGCGACCGTACATCGAGCACCTGCTGGTCAGCGGCGAAATCGATGTGGGCGTGCTGATACTCTCCAACCTCGAAGACCGTCACGCCCTGCAATCGGAGGTGCTGACCCACTCGCCTTACCGGCTGTGGCTACCGGCCCAGCACCCGTTGCTCGAAAACGACAGCATCAACCTGGGCGACGTGGCCCGGGAGTCGCTGATCCAGCTGAACGTCGACGAGATGGACCACACCGCCCAGCGCCAGTGGGCGCAGGCCGGGCTGCAGCCGCGCATCACCCTGCGCACGGCCTCGACCGAGGCGGTGCGCAGCCTGGTGGCAGCGGGCCTGGGGGTGTCGATACAGCCTGACATGACCTACCGCCCGTGGTCGCTGGAAGGCGACATCATCGAGGCCCGCCCGATTGCCGACCTGACCCAGACCCTCGACGTGGGCCTGGCCTGGCGCCGCGGCACGGCGCGCCCGGCGCTGGTCGACCCGTTTCTGACGGTCGCCCGCGAGCAGCCCCACGGCGGGCGCAAGTCATCCCTTTAGCCGCATGGCCACACCACAAGAAGGAACCCTGCACATGCCAGTCGCGCAGACCCCGTTGTCCACCGCACTCCTGATCGATGGCGAACTAGTCGCAGGCGAGGGCGTCGTCGAGCCGATCCTCAACCCGGCCACCGGCCAGGTGCTGACCCCTATCGCCGAAGCCAGCGCCGAGCAGACCGAGGCCGCGATCCTGGCCGCCCACCGCGCGTTCGCCGGTTGGGCCCGCACCACGCCGCAGCAGCGCTCCAACCTGCTGCTGGAGATCGCCAGTACCATCGAGCAGCACGCCGACGCCTTCGCCCGGCTCGAAGCGCTGAACTGCGGCAAGCCGCTGCACCTGGCGCGCAAGGATGATCTGAGCGCCACCGTCGATGTGTTCCGCTTCTTCGCCGGCGCGGTGCGCTGCCAGACCGGCCAGCTCAGTGGCGAATACGTACCCGGCTACACCAGCATGGTGCGCCGCGACCCGATCGGGGTGGTGGCATCGATCGCGCCGTGGAACTACCCGATCATGATGGCCGCCTGGAAGATCGCGCCGGCCCTGGCCGCAGGCAACACCCTGGTGTTCAAGCCGTCCGAGCACACCCCGCTGTCGATCCTGGCCCTGGCGCCGGCGCTGGCGCGGATCCTGCCGCGCGGGGTGATCAACATCATCTGCGGCGGTGGCGAGAACGTCGGCGCTCACCTGGTCGGCCACCCCAAGGTCCGCATGGTCTCGCTGACCGGCGATATCGTCACCGGGCAGAAGATCCTCTCCACAGCGGCCAAAACCCTCAAGCGCACCCACCTGGAACTGGGCGGCAAGGCCCCGGTGATCGTCTGCGACGATGCCGACCTGCAGGCGGTGGTCGAGGGCGTGCGTGCCTATGGCTACTACAACGCCGGGCAGGACTGTACCTCGGCGTGCCGGATCTACGCCCAGGCCGGCATCCACGACCGGCTGGTGGCCGAACTCGGGGCTGCGGTCAGCAGCATTCGCTATGCCGGCGCGCACGATGCCGACAACGAGATCGGCCCGCTGATCAGCACGCGCCAGCGCGACCGGGTGTCCAGCTTCGTCGAGCGCGCCCTCAGCCAGCCGCACGTGGAGTGCGTCACGGGTGCGGCGATGCATGCCGGGCCCGGGTTCTACTACCAGCCGACGCTGCTGGCAGGCTGCCGGCAAACCGACGAGATCGTCCAGCGCGAGGTGTTCGGCCCGGTGGTCACCGTGACCCGTTTCGACGAGCTGGCCCAGGCCGTGGACTGGGCCAACGACTCCGAATACGGCCTGGCCTCGTCGGTGTGGACCCAGAACCTGGACAAGGCCATGCAGGTGGCGGCGCGCCTGCAGTACGGCTGCACCTGGATCAACAGCCATTTCATGCTGGTCAGCGAAATGCCCCACGGCGGGCTCAAGCGCTCGGGCTACGGCAAGGACCTGTCCAGCGACTCGCTGCAGGACTACAGCGTGGTGCGGCACATCATGGCGCGCCACGGGCAGCACCTGTAGGCCGCTACCCCCGGTGCAAGGGAGCATTCGATTTAATCGAATGCTCCCTTGAGTTTTTAGTAATTGTCGATCCGCTACCCGTGTCTTAGTGTCTGGCCCCATACCGGCCTGTGCCCACCGTGCAGCGCCTGGACAAGCGGTCCATCGGCTTCGGCGATCGGCTACCGCCACAACAATAACCAGACACCCACCGCCCAGGCGGCCCCTCTGACTCGTCTGCCATAACTACAACATTGCAAGTGCGCCCCAGTGCGAGAGGAACCTACCGATGCAATTCCAGTTTCTGTTACCCACCAAGATCGTCATGGAACCTGGCCTGCGCCAGCGTACCGGCGAGCACCTGACCGACCTGGGCCTGCGCCACGTGCTGCTGGTCACCGACCCGGGCGTGAAGAACGCCGGCCTGCTCGACAGCATCTATACCAGCCTGGACAAGGCCGGCGTGCGTTATGACGAGATCGTCGACGTCAAGCCCAACCCGCGCAGCGAAGACGTCAACCGCGCCGCCGAGCTGTATCGCGGCAAGGGCATCGACGGCGTGCTGGCAGTGGGTGGCGGCAGTGCGATGGACGCGGCCAAGGCGATCAGCGTACTGCTGACCCACGACGGCAAGGTCGAGGACTACGAAGGTGCCTTCACCCTCAAGGGCCCGGTGCTGCCTATCGTGGCGATCCCGACCACCGCAGGCACCGGCAGCGAGGTCACGTTCTTCTCGGTGATCACCGACACCCGCCGCCAGTTCAAGATGAGCATCCTGGACTACCGCATCGGCCCGGTTCTGGCGCTGCTCGACTCGGACATCACCGCCACGCTGCCGCCGCACATCGCCGCCGCCACCGGCATGGACGCGCTGACCCACGCCATCGAGGCCTACACCGGCAAGCCGGCCAACCCGATCAGCGACGGCCTGGCCCTGCATGCCATTCGCCTGATCGCGCAGTACCTCAAGCCCGCCGTGCAGGAGCCGGACAACCGCGAGGCCCGCGAACAGATGCTGATCGCCAGCCTGATTGCCGGCATGGCCTTCGGCAATGCCGACATCGCCAGCGTGCACTGCATCTCCGAAGCCATCGGCGGCATGTACGACACCCCGCACGGGGTGGGCAACGCGATCTTCCTGCCGTTCGTGTTCAGCCATAACCGCGACGCCGACCTGCGCCGCCATGCCGATGTCGCCTATGCCCTGGGCATCGACCCCAATCTTGGCGCCAGCGCTGCCGCCGAAGCGGGCGTGGAGCAGTTGTTCCGCATGAACCGCGAGCTGGGTATTCCGCGTTTCGCCGATGTGGCCGGGGTGCGCGAGGAGGACTTCCTGGCCATCGCAGAGAAGTCCAAGAGCAACATTTCCGATGCGAGCAACGCCAAGGAGATGTCAGTCGAGAGCTACCTCGACGTGATCCGCGCCGCCTACACCTACGCAGCCTGAGGCCCTAACCATGAGCGCATCGACTTCCTCCGCGCACCTGCGCCGGACCCTCGGGCCGGTGTCCGTGCTGTTGTTCGGCCTGGCCTTCATCGCCCCGCTGATCGTGTTCGGCACCTATGGCGTGATCGCCCAGGCCAGCCAGAACACCGTGGCGCTGTCCTATGTGGTGGCCTCCATCGGCGTGATCTTCACCGCCCTGAGCTACGGGCGCCTGGTGCGGATCTTCCCGGCGGCCGGTTCCGCCTACACCTACACCCGCAAGGTGTTCAACCCTGGCATCGGCTTCATGGTCGGCTGGGCCGCGCTGCTGGACTACTTCTTCATCCCGATGCTGATCTGGCTGCTGGGGGCCAGCTACCTGAGCCTGGCGTTCCCGGATGTACCGCAGTGGTGCTGGATCACCGGCTTCATCGTTTCCACCACCTTGCTCAACATCCTCGGCATCCAGGTCGCCAACCGCTTCAACATCATCCTGATGCTGATCCAGCTGACCATCATCGCGGTGTTCATCGCGCTGTGCTGGCACTACGTGTCGGCCATCAACGGCCCGGGCGGTCTGCTCTCGGTCAAGCCGTTCTTCAATGCCGACGTGCCGTTCTCGGCCACCATGGCCGGGGCCGCGATCGCCGCCTATTCGTTCCTGGGCTTCGACGCGCTGTCGACCCTGAGCGAAGAAACCGTCGAGCCCGAGCGCACCATCCCGCGTGCCATCCTGCTGGTGGCCCTGATCGGCGGCAGCCTGTACGTGGGCTCTTCGTACTTCATGTACCTGGCGCACCCGGCGGGCCTGTTCGAGAACATCGACGGCGCGGCCTTCGAAATCGCCAAGACCATCGGTGGCGACCTGTTCTTCGGCGTGGTACTCACCGGCATCATCATTGCCCACTTCGCCGCCGGCTTGTCGTTCCAGGCCAGCGTGGGGCGTCTGCTGTATGCCCTGGGCCGCGACAACCAGCTGCCGCAGAAGCTGTTCGGCGTGCTGCACCCGCGCTACAGGACTCCGGTATTCAACATCGCCCTGTGCGGGGCCTTCGGTTTCGTCGGGTTCGGCCTGACCATCGCCACGGCTACTTCGCTGGTCAACTTCGGCGCCTTCCTGGCCTTCACCTCGGTCAACCTGTGCGCACTGAAACTGACCTTCGACCGCAGCATCGGCGACAAGGCCGGCGTGGTCCGCGGGGTGATCTTCCCCCTGGCCGGCGCCTTCACCTCGGGCTGGATGCTGATCAGCCTGGATGCCGACGCGCTGATTCTCGGCTGTTGCTGGGTGCTGCTGGGGCTGGTGTACCTGGCCTGGCGCACCCGGCTGTTCAGCACGGCAGTGCCTGAAGCCGCACTCTGAACCTGCGGGCGCCCGGCGCCTGCCCCCCCTGTAATGCTCCCCCTGTGCGCAGCCCGGCTGCGGGCACGGGGCGCTTGCGACTTTTTTATGGCGGCGGCCAACCTCGCCGCACAGGAGAACCCATGCAAACCTGCCTGCTGATCAATGGACAACTCATCGCCGGTGAAGGCGAAACCCTGGCGGTGCTCAACCCGTCCCTGGGGGCCACGCTGGTGGAGATCCCCGAGGCCAGCCTGGCCCAGGTCGATGCCGCGGTGTGCGCTGCGGATGCGGCGTTCGACAGCTGGTCGCAGACCACCCCCAAGGACCGTTCGCTGCTGCTGCTCAAACTGGCCGATGCGATCGACGCCCACGCCCCGGAGCTGGCGCGCCTGGAAGCGGACAACTGCGGCAAGCCCTACGCGGCGGCGCTCAACGACGAGCTGCCGGGCGTGGCCGACGTGTTCCGCTTCTTTGCCGGTGCCAGCCGCTGCCTGCAAGGCAGTGCCGCCGGCGAGTACCTGGAAGGGCACACCTCGATGATCCGCCGCGACCCGGTGGGCGTGGTGGCCTCCATCGCACCGTGGAACTACCCGCTGATGATGGCCGCCTGGAAGCTCGGGCCGGCCCTGGCCGCAGGCAATACCGTGGTGCTCAAGCCGTCCGAGCAGACGCCGCTGACCACCCTCAAGCTGGCGCAACTGATGGCGGAGATTTTCCCGGCAGGCGTGGTGAACGTGGTCTTCGGCCGCGGCCCGAGTGTCGGCAAGCCCCTGACCGGGCACCCCAAGGTGCGCATGGTGTCGTTGACCGGCTCGGTGGCCACGGGCAGCCGCATCATCGCCGGCACCGCCGACAGCGTGAAACGCATGCACATGGAGCTGGGCGGCAAGGCCCCGGTGATCGTGTTCGATGATGCCGATATCGATGCCGTGGTCGAAGGCGTGCGCAGCTTCGGCTTCTACAATGCCGGCCAGGACTGCACCGCCGCCTGCCGCCTGTATGTGCAGAAGGGCGTGTACGCGGCGTTCGTGAAGAAGCTCGGCGAGGCGGTGGCCAGCATCCGCTACGGCCTGCAGGACGACCCTGACACCGAGCTCGGGCCGCTGATCACCCAGCAGCATCTGGAGCGCGTGGAAGGCTTTGTGCAGCGCGCCCGCGAGCAGTCGCACATCGAGGTGGTGACCGGTGGCCAGCGTGTCGCCGGGCCAGGGTTCTTCTTCGAGCCGACCGTACTTGCCGGCGCCCGGCAGGACGACGAGGTGGTGCGCCATGAGATCTTCGGCCCGGTAGTCACGGTCACCGCCTTCGACGACGAGGCCCAGGCCCTGGCGTGGGCCAACGATTCGGACTACGGCCTGGCCTCCTCGGTTTGGACCCGCGACGTGGGCCGCGCCCACCGTTTGGCCGCACGCCTGCAATACGGCTGCACCTGGGTCAACACGCACTTCATGCTGGTCAGCGAAATGCCCCACGGCGGCGCCAAGCTCTCCGGCTATGGCAAGGACATGTCGATGTATGGCCTGGAGGACTACACCACCGTGCGCCATGTGATGTTCAAGCACTAGTTGACGCACCAGGCCTAGCGGCCCGGTTGCCGCGAGGCGAAAGCAAGGGCAAGGCCAGGCGGCCTTGCCCTTTTTTCATCGCCGCCTGCCTGGCGTCACAGCGGCACGTACTTCAAGCCGTACCGGGACAGCTGGAAGGCCATTTCCGACAGGTCCGGCAGGCGTCGCTTGTCCAGCCATGGCCAGCTGGCGCGTTCGATATAGATGAACTCACCGTCCCTTGCGATGGGCGTGTAGTGCAGCGCCAGGTCCTTGCTGCGGTGTATCAGGGTCATCTTGCCGTCGATGTCCTTGAAGCCGAACGCCCCCGGTTTGGCCAGCCGGCTTTCCAGCGTGCCCGAGGCCGAGGGCGGCTGGGCAATCGGCACCTGCAGGCGCAGGTCGCCCTGCACGCGGGTTTCGCGGATACCGTCGTCCACTGCGTAAAGCCCCGGGTCGCGGCCGACGCTTGCGCTGCTGCCGATTTCGATGTCCTCGACGCGCACACCGATCACACCTTGCAGTTCGCTGACCCCGGGCACGCTCTCGAAGGTGTTGGCGTGGGTGTTGCCCATCAGCGCAACCCATTTGCCGGCGCCATGGGCAGCCTGGTCGGCAGCGATCACGCGGTGGGCGAAGAAGTTCATCATTTTCTGGCGAATCGCGGGTGGTCGGGGGCCCATCCATGCCTGGCGGTAACTGGCCATGCAATCGATGGCCTGTATCCGGATGCCCTGTTTCTGCGCGCTCCTGAGCACCTGCATGAAGGTGTAGCGCTGGGCGGGGTCGGTGTGCCAGCCGCGGTCCAGATCGGTCACGTAGGTCTTGAGTGCCTGGGGCATCTGCCCGGTCTGGTTGAACAGGTCCAGGTCGGCCTGCTGGAAGTCGGTCATCAGGTGCTCCATGTACAGCACCCGCACCTTCTGCTGCTTGAGCAGGGCCATGTTCTCGATCAGAAACTGCTTGCTGCCCAGTTGTGAATGGGCTTCGCCGACCACCAGGCCCTCGCTGTTTTCGTACACGCTGCGAATGATCTGCCTGGCGCTGGCATCGGCAGCCAATGTCGGCAGCGGTGGCCGCTGCGGCAGGCTTGCGGTGCTGAAAAACGCTTCGGCGTCGTCGACCAGCAGGTCGCGCAAGGTGCGAAATTGCGCGTAGGCCTGTTCGCGGGCGGGGTTGTTGGGGGAGAACGTGCGCCCGCTCAGGTTCGACTCCTCGCCACCGTTGGAGGCCTTGAGCAATTCGGGCTGCAGCGCCTTGTCGACTTCATAGGGGGTGGGCACGCGTTCCGGGCCGGGCGCGGGTACCTGGGCCTGGCCCCAGAGCTTGAGACGAAAGCGTGGCGCCCCGCCTTTCAGACCCTGCTCCAGCGGTTGCCATACGCCTTCGTCGTTCAGGCCAATGGGCACGTTGCGGTAGAACGAGTAGGGGTTTTGCGGGTCGACCACCGCCCATGAACGCAGCTCGCCGATGTAGCGAACGTGATAGGGGAACCCGTCTATCTGGGCATAGAAGCCATCGTCCAGGGTGTAGATACCCTGGAATTTGCCGCTGCCGGTGGCGTGCCCGTCCAGCAGCACGTTGGTTTCGAACGGGGCCAGCAGTTGCGAGCGCTCGGCCGGTATCAGCGGCGCAGGCGCCCACTCGGCGAGTTCCGCCGGGGTGGCCATTGGCGTGTGTTCGGGCTCGACGGGTGCAGTCTGCGTGCCCGCGTCCAGGCTGGGTTCGATCTCGGCGATTTCACCGGTGACGGCCGGGCCTGCGAGCAGGGTGGCGTTGAACAGCGTGTTGATGGCCGCCAGCACGGCGCCGATCACGCCGGCCTTGCGTTGGGCAGTGGTGTGCCCGTTGACCGCCTGATCGATGTTCAGGCCGGTTTCGGCCAGCCCGGCGCCCACGGCAGCCAGCGCTACCGGCCAGTCGACCGCGGCCATGGCACTGGCGAAGGTGCCGAAGGCCTTGAGGTAGCCGATCCACAGTTGCTTGCGCAGGTCGGCGTTGGAGCGCAGCGAGAAGTTCGCATCGTCGATCATGCGCTGACGCGCTGCATCGCGCAGGTGGGTGAACCCGTCGCCATGCACGGTCGTGTTCGACTGGTTGAGTGCGTCGTGACCGTTGCCGCCCCAGTTGTTGAACAGCACGTCGATCAGGTGCTCGAGCCCCACCGCGCTGGCTTTTTCGCCGCGGTCCGCAAGGGCGAAGTGGGTCATGAAGCGTGCGCGGTTCTGCGCCGCGTTGGTGTTGTGCAGCACCCACCAGTACAGCTCGCTGTGGTTGGCGAACAGGTGCAGGGCGTCGACCTCGCCCGGGATGTAGAGCAACTGGTAACCGTCGTCGAGTTCCACCCGCAGGATATCGGTGGCCACATGGCCGCCGATGTCGAAGGTGCACAGGCGCACCCCCGCCACCGGCCTGGCCTGTTGTTGCAACTGGCTCAGCGAGGGCGGCCAGCTGGCGTCACCGGCCAGGGCAGTGGCCACCCGCCGCAAGCGTGCCAGGCGGGCGGGGTCGGTCTGGTGCGCGCAGGTTTCGAGCACCTTGCTCAGGAAGTTGGCCTTGGCCAGGGTGCGGAAGTTGTCCGAATGACGGGTCCAGAAGCGGGTCAGGTCCTGGTGGAAGGCGCTGCAGAAGTCGACCTTCCACAGCTCGTCGAGTACCTCGCGCGGGGCCATCGGCACTTCATCGCGCTCATCGAACAGGCCTGTACCCGGCCCGCGGCTGTAGAAGCCGGTGCGGTAGCCGAGCAGGTCGGCGTTGTCCTGGTCGTTGACATCGAACCGCTGCATCACCAGTTGCGGCAGTGTCAGCGATTCGCTGGGCGGGCCGAGGTGTTCCCAGCCGCTGAAGGTGCGCGGGCTGCTATGCGCGGTGTTGAACCGGTGCAGGTACACCGCGTCCGGGTCCAGCGTGCTGCGGGTGTGTTTCTTCAGGATATGGCTGGCGATTTCGCGGGCCATCTGGCGCATGTCGGGGCAATGCTTGACCAGTTGTCGGGCCAGGTTCTGCAGCTGTTCATGGTCGTGGGTCTGTTGGGCGGTCAGGGGCATGGCGGTACTTCCGTGTCAGGGGCGAGGGGCCAGCTTGGCCGGGGGCGGCGAGCAGCGTGCGGTAAGTAAGTAGTGCGGGCCGCCCAGCCAGCCCGGGCCGTCCAGGCAGCAAGCAAAGCTGGGCAGCGCCGTTACAGTGGCACGAAGGTCAGCCCGTTGGATGTCACCAGGGTCGACAGTTGCGCCAGGCTTGGCATGCGGCGCTTGTCCACGCGTGGCCAGCTCGCCCGATCGATGTAGTAGAACGTGCCGTCTCGTTGGATGGGGGTGTAGTGCAGCGTCAGGTCCTTGCTGCGGTGGATCATCTGCAAGGTCCCCTCCACCTGGGTGAAACTGAAGGAGCCGACAGCGCGCAGCTTTTCTTCCAGGGTGCGTGCCACGCCGTGTGCGGGAGCAATGGGCACCTGCAGCAGCAGGTCGCATTTGACCGCCGCCAGGTTGGCCGCCTGGTCGGGTTGGATACCGGGGTCCACGCCGAATCGCACAGGCAGCCCGCACTCGATGTCTTCGATGCGCAGGCCGATGGCGCCCTGCAGCTCGGCAAGCCCTGGCACGCCGTCAAACGTATTGGTGTGGGTGTTGCCCACGAAGGCGATCCACCTGCTGGGGTGCAGGGCCTGGTCTGCTGCAATGACCCGATGGGCAAAGAAGTTCATCATCTGTTGCCGGATCGGGCCCGGCGGGGTGGCCAGCCAGGCCTGACGATAGCTGGCCATGCAGTCGATGGCCTGGAGGCGGACCTGGTTGGCCTGTGCGGTGAGCATCACCTGCTGGAAGGTATAGCGTCCGCTGCTGTCGGTGGCCTGGCTTCGGTCCAGTTCGGCCACATAGTCGCGCAGGTGCTGGCTCATGTTGCCTGTGCGGTTGAACGCATCGAGGTCGGCCTGGTGAAAGTCCGTCAGCAGATGCTCCAGGTACAGCACCTTGACCTTCTGCTTGCGCAGTTGCGCCATGTTGTCGATCAGAAAGCGTTTGCTGCCCAGGTGTGCGTGGCATTCGCCGATCACCACGCCGTCGCAGCGGGAGTAGCAACCACACAAGATCTGCTTGGGCGCCGGGTTGCTTTCGAACAGCGGCAGTTGCGGGCGTGGCGGCAGCTCCACCGTGCTCAGGTACTCCCTGGCGTCGTTCAGCAGCTTGCTGCGCAGCTTGCGAAACAGGTCGCAGGCTTCTTCCAGGTGTGGCTGATTGGCCCGGTAGGTAATGCCGCTGAGCTGTTCGTCATCCACCGAACGCAGCTGTGCCTGCTGGCGCGGGAGCAGCTCGTAGGGCGTGGGGATACGTTCGGCAGGGGGTGGCGCGTAGTCGCTGCGGCCCCACAGTTTGAGGCGAAAGCGCGGTGTACCCCCCAGAAGGCGGCCCTGTGCGACGGGCTCCCACTGCTGTTGCGCAGTGAGCCGGATGGGCACGTTGCGGTAGAACGAAAAGGGCGCGTTCGGGTCGATCACCACCCAGCTCTTGAGCTCGCCCACGTACCGCACCTGGTAGGCGAAATCGCCGATCGCTACATAGAAACCGTCGGCCAGCGAGTAGATGCCCTGCATCTTGCCAACCCCGGGTTTTTCGCCATCGAGCAGGGCATTGGTCTCGAAGGTGGCCAGGCGCTGGGAAGCCGGTGTCGGTCGCAGGGGGACGGGTACCTGGGCGTCAATATCCTCGGCAGTGGCAAGGGGTTCGTCCTCGGCCTCCACATAGGGCTCGGCGACGGCGGGCACCTCGCTGTCGATCCGTATCGCTTCACCGGTCTCCTCGCCGAGCAGCGTCGCGTTGAACAGCGTGTCGATGGAGGCCAGTACGGCGCCGATGACGCCCGCCTGGCGTTCGGCAGTGGTGTGGCCGTTGATCGCCTCGTCGATGGACAGGCCGGTCTCGCCAAGCCCTGCGCCCACGGCAGCCAGTGCAACCGGCCAGTCGAAGGCGGCCATTGCCCCGGCGAACCGGGTAAAGGCGTGCAGGTCCGCCACCCACATCTGTTTGCGCAGGTCGGCGTTGGAGCGCAGGGCGAAGTGCGCGTCGTCGCTCATGCGCTGTCGCGCCGCATCGCGCAGGTAGCTGAATGCATCCTGGTCGACCGGCTTGTCCAGCAGGTTGATGGCATCGTGTGCGCTGCCGGCCCAGTTGGAGAACAGCAGGTCGATCAGATGCTCGAGCCCGACCCCGGCGGGGTGTTCGGCATGGCTGGACAACGCGAAGTGGGCCATCAGGCGCGCGCGGTTATCTGCGGCATTGGTGTTCTGCAGCACCCACCAGTAAAGCTGCGCAGGGTTGGCAAACAGGTGCAGGGCCGTGACCTCGCCGGGCATGTACAGCACCTGGTAGCCATCGGGCAGCACGGCACGCAGCATGTCGCTGGCGACGTAGCCGCCGATGTCGAAGGCATGCAGGCGCACCCCCTGGTCGGGAACATGCGTTTGCTGCAGTTGTTCGAGGGTGGGCGGCCAGTCGGTGACGCCGGCCAGTGCCCGGGCCAGCAGGCGGTAGCGTTTGCGCTGTTCGGGCAGGTCTGCGTGTTCGCAGGCTTCCACCACCTTGCTCAGGAAGTTGGCCTTGGCCATGCTGCGAAACGCCTCTGCACTGTCGGCCCAGAACGCCTGCATCTTCTGTTTGAAGACCGAGCTGAAGTCGATCTGCCAGAAGTAGCGCAGCACATCGGCCGGTGCCATGGGGACTTCGTTGCGTTCGTCGAACACCCCGGCATGCGCGCCTTCGCGGTAGAAGCCGGTGCGGTAGCCGAGCAGGTCGGCGTTGTCCTGGTCGTTGGCGTCGAAGCGCTGCATCACCAGTTGCGGCAACGTCAGCGACTGGTAGGGCAGCTCACGGTGCTCCCAGCCGCTGAAGCTTCTGGGGTTGGACTGGGCCGCCTTGAAACGGTGCAGGTACACGGTGTCCGGATCGAGGCTGCTGCGGGCGAACTTCTTCAGGGCGTCGACGGCCACCTCACGGGCCATCTGGCGCATGTCCGGGCAGTTGACGACGAGCTGGCGCGCAATGTCCTGAAGCTGCGCGCGTTGTGGGTTGGGGGGCTGGGGCATGGCGATCCTTCCTTGGTCTGGGCCATGGCAGGATGGGCTGGCTCCAGCGGGCAGGTGCGGTAGATAGTGCTGCGCGGGTGAGTGCGGCATCGTGTGCCGCTGCCGGGGCAACTCTTCACTTAAAGTTTCGCAAATGCAGGTGTATCGTATTCGCCCTTACCGCCAGCCCGGTCATGGCTGGCAGGCTGTTTTCGCGATACGAGGTGCCTGTTCCGATGTCCTTTACCCGTCGACAAATGCTCAAGGGGCTGACTGGCCTGGTGGTGGTTGGCCTGGGCGCCGGGGGCGCCGCACGTTACTGGATGGGCAAGGTCGAGGACGAGCAGGCCGGGCATGACTATGAACTGATCGCCGCGCCGCTGGACGTCGAGCTGGTGGCCGGGCACACCACCCAGGCCTGGGCGTTCGGCCCGTCCGCGCCGGGCACCGAGCTGCGGGTGCGCCAGGGGCAGTGGCTGCGGGTGCGGTTCATCAACCACCTGCCGGTGGCCACCACCATCCACTGGCACGGTATCCGCCTGCCGCTGGAAATGGACGGCGTGCCCTACGTGTCGCAGCTGCCGGTGCTGCCGGGCGAGTACTTCGACTACAGGTTCCGCGTGCCGGATGCCGGCAGCTTCTGGTACCACCCCCACGTCAACAGCAGCGAAGAGCTGGGCCGCGGCCTGGTCGGCCCGCTGATCGTGGAGGAGCGCGAGCCCACCGGTTTCAAGCACGAGCGCACCCTGAGCCTGAAGAACTGGCACGTGGACGAGCGGGGCAACTTCGTCGAGTTCAGCGTGCCGCGCGAAGCGGCCCGTGGCGGCACCGCAGGGCGCCTGATCACCATCAACGGGCAGCCCGACGCGGTGGTGGAAATGCCCGCCGGCCAGATCGTGCGGGTGCGCCTGCTGAACCTGGACAACACCCTGACCTACCGCATCAACCTCAAGGGCGACTTCGAGGCGCGTATCTATGCGCTGGATGGCAACCCGATCACCCCGCGCCCATTGGGCAAGGACTACTGGCTGGGCCCCGGCATGCGCATCTGCCTGGCCATCCGCATGCCGGCAGCCGGGGAGGAGCTGTCGCTGCGCGACGGCTCGGTGCGCCTGGGCACCCTGCGTTCGGTGGCCAGCAGCGAGGCACCGGGCGACTGGCCACCGGCGCTGCCGGCCAACCCCATCGCCGAGCCGGACCTGGCCAACGCCGAGAAGATCAACTTCAATTTCGAGTGGGTAGGCTCGGTGTCGGTCAATACCGAGAACGGCAAGCCGCCAAGCCTGTGGCAGATCAACGGGCAGGCCTGGGACATCACCGACAAGACCTGTTCCGACCGGCCGATCGCCACCTTGAAGAAGGGCAAGAGCTACATCTTCGAGCTCAAGAACATGACCCAGTACCAGCACCCGATCCACCTGCACGGCATGAGTTTCAAGGTGCTCAGCTCCAATCGCCACAAGATCCCGGAGCAGTACTTCACCGACACCTACCTGCTGGGCAAGAACGAGCGGGCGCAGGTGGCGCTGGTGGCGGATAACCCCGGCACCTGGATGTTCCATTGCCACGTGATCGATCACATGGAAACCGGCCTGATGGCCGCCATCGAGGTGGCGTGATGCGTCAGCCGCAGATCATCGACCGCAGCCGCGACCAGCACTTCATGCGCCTGGCGCTGGAGCTGGCGGCGCAGGGGGCTGCATTGGGCGAGGTGCCGGTGGGCGCGGTGCTGGTGCAGCACGGCGAGGTGATCGGGCAGGGCTTCAACTGCCCGATCAGCGGCAGCGACCCCAGTGCGCACGCCGAAATGGTGGCCATTCGCGCGGCGGCGCAGGCGGCCAGCAACTACCGGCTGCCGGGCAGCACGCTGTATGTGACGCTGGAGCCGTGCAGCATGTGCGCCGGGCTGATCGTGCATTCGCGGGTCAACCGCGTGGTGTTCGGGGCCCTGGAGCCCAAGGCCGGGATCGTGCAGAGCCAGGGGCAATTTTTTACCCAGGGGTTTCTGAACCACCGGGTGCTGTTCGAGGGCGGGGTGCTGGCCGAGGAGTGCGGGGCGATTCTGACCGAGTTCTTCAGGGCTCGGCGGGCCAAGGCCTGATAACCGTGGTGTGACCATCGCGGGTCAAGCCCGCTCCCCCGTTGTTGTGGGAGCGGGCTTGGCCCGCGATACAGGCGCTGCAATCTAGAGCGGCGGCGAAGCGTCGGCCGGCTTGGTCTTGTTGACCCCCGGCACATGCAGGTTGCCTTCGGCCACCTGGCTGCCCTCCAGCTGCGGCTGGGTCACCCAGGTCAGGATGTCGTAGTAGCGCCGGATGTTGGCCACGAAATGCACCGGCTCGCCGCCACGGGCATAGCCGTAGCGGGTCTTGCTGTACCACTGCTTCTGCGACAGGCGCGGCAGCATCTTCTTCACGTCCAGCCACTTGTTCGGGTTCAGCCCCTCGCGCTTGGCCAGCTTGCGGGCATCGTCCAGGTGGCCGCTGCCCACGTTGTAGGCGGCCAGGGCAAACCAGGTGCGGTCCGGCTCCTCGATGTCGTCATCGAGCTCCTTCTTCACATGCATGAAGTACTTGGCCCCGCCCTCGATGCTCTGGCGCGGGTCGAGCCGGTTGGACACGCCCATGGCCTGGGCGGTGCGCTGGGTCAGCATCATCAGCCCGCGCACGCCGGTCTTGGAGGTGACCTCGGCCTGCCACATCGACTCCTGGTAACCGATCGCCGCCAGCAGGCGCCAGTCCACCTGTTCCTTCTTGGCCGAGGTCTTGAAGTGGTTCTCGTAGCGCGGCAGGCGCTGCTGCAGGTGCTGGGCGAAGGTGTAGGCGCCGACATAGCCGAGCACGTCCACGTGGCCGTAGTAGCGGTCCTTGAGCCGTTGCAGGGTGCCGTTCTTGTGCACCTTGTCGATGAATTCGTTGATTTCGTTGAGCAGGCTGTTGTCTTCGCCGGCCGCCACCGCCCAGCGCTGGTCGCGCCCGTCGCCCAGGTCGAAGGCGACCCGCACGTTGGGGAAGTACACCTGGTTCATCGCCACTTCGTTGGAGTCGACCAGGGTCAGGTCGATCTGGCCCTCGTCGACCATGCGCAGCAGGTCGACCACCTCGACCTGGTCGGATTCTTCATATTGCAGGGCCGGGTACTGTTTTTTCAGCTCTGCCAGCTGTTCGGCATGGCTGCTGCCCTTGAGTACCAGAATGCGCTTGCCGACCAGGTCGCCGGCGTCGGTGGGGCGGGGCTTGCCGTTGCGGTAGATGATCTGCGGGGTGACTTCGAGATACGGGTGGGAAAAACGTACCTGCTGCTTGCGCTGCTCGCTGCTTACCAGGCCCGCTGCCGCCAGCACCGGGCCGTTCGGCTGGCCGAGCTGGTTGAACAGGTCGTCGAGGTTGTCGGCGGTCTCGATCTGCAGCTTCACGCCCAGGTCGTCGGCAAAGCGCTGGACCAGCTCGTACTCGAAGCCGGTTTCGCCGTTGCGGTCCTGGAAGTAGGTGGCCGGGCTGTTGCGGGTGATCACGCGCAGCACGCCGTCCTCCTTGACACGCTCCAGGGTGCTGGGTTTTTCAACACAGGCACCGAGCATCAGGAAGAGTCCGGTTGCGATGAGCCATTTGGCACAACGCTGGCGCAAAGCAGTCTGGGCAAACATAGGGTGCAGTATACGCAAAGGACCTGCCGCGCCATATCTCGACAACATCCGGCTTGTCTGCTAGCACAGCCCGATAAAACCGCGTCGGGACGGGTTTTTGTCATCTCGTGAAGCACTCTTGTCGGCTTGCCGACATTCGGCCTGTCGCCGATGCAGCGTTTCGGGTGCCGTCGGCGGCGGTTTAGGCTAGAATGCACGGCCTCTAAGCACACCCCCTTCCTGAGGCTGTCCCGACGATGTTGATCCTGCGCGGCGCTCCTGCCCTTTCTGCCTTTCGCCACGGTAAATTACTCGAGCAACTGAGCCAGAAAGTCCCCGCTGTTAGTGGTTTGTACGCTGAATTCGCCCATTTCGCCGAGGTTGACGGCGAGCTGAGTGCCGACCAACAGCATGTGCTCGCGCGCCTGCTCAAGTACGGCCCGAGCGTGCCGGTACAGGAGCCCAGCGGTCGCCTGTTCCTGGTCATGCCGCGTTTCGGCACCATCTCGCCCTGGTCGAGCAAGGCCAGCGACATCGCCCACAACTGCGGCCTGGAGAACGTCAAGCGCCTGGAGCGTGGTACTGCCTTCTATGTCGGCGGTGAACTGAGCGAGGCCGATGTGGCCGCCGTTGCCGAGCTGCTGCACGACCGCATGACCCAGATCGTGCTGGGCAGGCTCGAAGAGGCCGCCGGCCTGTTCAGCCATGCCGAACCCAAGCCGCTGACCGCCGTCGACATCCTCGGCGGTGGCCGCGCCGCGCTGGAAAAAGCCAACGTCGAGCTGGGCCTGGCCCTGGCCGAAGACGAGATCGACTACCTGGTCACCAGCTTCCAGGGCCTCAAGCGCAACCCGCACGACATCGAACTGATGATGTTCGCCCAGGCCAACTCCGAGCACTGCCGCCACAAGATCTTCAACGCCAGTTGGGATATCGACGGCCAGAGCCAGGAAAAAAGCCTGTTCGGCATGATCAAGAACACCTACCAGATGCACAGCGAAGGCGTGCTGTCCGCTTACAAGGACAACGCCTCGGTGATCGTCGGTTCCACCGCCGGGCGCTTCTTCCCGAACCCTGAAACCCGCCAGTACGGCGCGGTGCAGGAGCCGGTGCACATCCTGATGAAGGTCGAGACCCACAACCACCCGACCGCCATCGCGCCGTTCCCGGGGGCCTCCACCGGCTCCGGCGGCGAGATCCGCGACGAAGGTGCCACCGGTCGCGGCGCCAAGCCCAAGGCCGGCCTCACCGGCTTCACCGTGTCCAACCTGCAGATCCCGGGCTTCGAACAGCCGTGGGAAAAGCCCTACGGCAAGCCGGAGCGCATCGTCACCGCGCTGGACATCATGATCGAAGGCCCGCTGGGCGGCGCGGCGTTCAACAATGAATTCGGGCGCCCGGCACTGACCGGTTACTTCCGTACCTTCGAGCAGTCGATCAACACCCCACACGGCGAAGAAGTGCGCGGCTACCACAAGCCGATCATGCTCGCCGGCGGCATGGGCAACATCCGCGAAGGCCATGTGCAGAAGGGCGAGATCACCGTCGGCGCCAAGCTGATCGTGCTCGGCGGCCCGGCCATGCTGATCGGCCTGGGTGGCGGTGCTGCCTCGTCGATGGCCACCGGCGCCAGCTCTGCCGACCTCGATTTCGCCTCGGTACAGCGCGAAAACCCGGAAATGGAACGCCGCTGCCAGGAGGTCATCGACCGCTGCTGGCAGCTGGGCGATGCCAACCCCATCGCGTTCATCCATGACGTCGGCGCGGGCGGCCTGTCCAACGCCTTCCCCGAGCTGGTCAACGACGGCGGCCGTGGCGGTCGTTTCGAGCTGCGCAACGTGCCCAACGACGAGCCGGGCATGGCGCCGCTGGAAATCTGGAGCAACGAGTCCCAGGAACGCTACGTGCTGGCGGTCGACGCCAAGGACCTGGAGCGTTTCACCGCCATCTGCGAACGCGAGCGCTGCCCGTTCGCGGTGGTCGGCGAAGCCACTGCCGAACCGCAACTGACCGTCACCGACAGCCACTTCGGCAACAGCCCGGTGGACATGCCGCTGGAAGTGCTGCTGGGCAAGGCCCCGCGCATGCACCGTTCGGTCAGCCGCGAAGCCGAGCTGGGCGACGATTTCGACCCGAGCACCCTGGACCTCGCCGACTCGGTACAGCGCGTGCTGCGCCACCCGGCCGTGGCCAGCAAGAACTTCCTGATCACCATCGGTGACCGCACCATCACCGGCCTGGTCGCCCGCGACCAGATGGTCGGTCCATGGCAGATCCCGGTGGCCGACGTGGCCGTCACCGCCACCAGCTTCGACGTGTACACCGGCGAAGCCATGGCCATGGGCGAGCGCACCCCGCTGGCCCTGCTCGACGCTCAGGCGTCCGGGCGCATGGCGATCGGCGAGACCCTGACCAACATGGCGGCCTCGCGCATCGGCAAGCTGTCCGACATCAAGCTGTCGGCCAACTGGATGTCGGCTGCCGGCCACCCCGGTGAAGACGCGCGCCTGTACGACGCGGTCAAGGCCGTGGGCATGGAACTGTGCCCCGAGCTGGGCCTGACCATTCCGGTGGGCAAGGACTCGATGTCCATGAAGACCCGCTGGGAAGATGAAGGTCGCGAGAAGACCGTGACCTCGCCGATGTCGCTGATCGTGACCGGCTTTGCCCCGGTTACCGACATCCGCAAGACCCTGACCCCGCAACTGCGCATGGACAAGGGCGAAACCGACCTGATCCTGATCGACCTGGGTCGCGGCCAGAACCGCATGGGCGCCTCGATCCTGGCCCAGACCCACGGCAAACTCGCCAGCCAGGCACCGGACGTCGACGACGCCGAAGACCTCAAGGCGTTCTTCGCGGTGATCCAGGGCCTGAACGCCGACGGTCACCTGCTGGCCTACCACGACCGCTCCGACGGCGGCCTGCTGGCCACTGCGCTGGAAATGGCCTTCGCCGGCCATTGCGGGCTGAACCTGGAACTGGACACCCTGACCGGCAAGCGCGAGAAAGTCGCGGCCATCCTCTTCAACGAAGAGCTGGGTGCGGTGATCCAGGTGCGCCAGGACGCCACCCCGGACGTGCTGGCCCAGTTCAGCGCCGCCGGCCTTGGCGAAGACTGCGTGGCGGTGATCGGCAAGCCGGTCAATTGTGCCGACGTGGCCATCAGCCTGAACGGCGAAGTGCTGTTCACCGGCGACCGCCGCCTGCTGCAGCGCCAGTGGGCCGAGACCAGCTACCAGATCCAGCGCCTGCGCGACAACGCCGACTGCGCCGACCAGGAGTTCGACGGCCTGCTCGAGGAAGACAACCCGGGCCTGAGCGTCAAGCTGGGCTTCGACGTCAACCACGACATCGCGGCGCCTTACATCAAGAAGGGTATTCGCCCACAGGTGGCGGTACTGCGCGAGCAGGGCGTCAACGGCCAGGTGGAAATGGCTGCGGCGTTCGACCGTGCCGGCTTCAACGCCATCGACGTGCACATGAGCGATATCCTCGCCGGTCGCGTCGACCTGAACGAGTTCAAGGGCATGGTTGCCTGCGGCGGCTTCTCCTACGGTGACGTGCTGGGTGCCGGTGAAGGCTGGGCCAAGTCGGCGCTGTTCAACAGCCGCGCCCGCGACGCCTTCCAGGGCTTCTTCGAGCGTAGCGACAGCTTTACCCTGGGTGTGTGCAACGGTTGCCAGATGATGTCCAACCTGCACGAGCTGATCCCGGGCAGCGAGTTCTGGCCGCACTTCGTGCGCAACCGCTCCGAGCAGTTCGAGGCGCGCGTGGCGATGGTCCAGGTGCAGGAGTCCAACTCGATCTTCCTGCAGGGCATGGCCGGTTCGCGCATGCCGATCGCCATCGCGCACGGTGAAGGGCATGCCGAGTTCGCCAGCGAAGAGGCACTGCTGGAAGCCGACCTGTCCGGTTGCGTGGCCCTGCGTTTCGTCGACAACCACGGCAAGGTCACCGAGACCTACCCGGCCAACCCGAACGGTTCGCCGCGCGGGATCACCGGCCTGACCAGCCGCGACGGGCGCGTCACCATCATGATGCCGCACCCTGAGCGGGTATTCCGTGCGGTGCAGAACTCGTGGCGCCCGGATGACTGGAACGAAGACGCCGCCTGGATGCGCATGTTCCGCAACGCGCGGGCCTGGGTGAACTGAGGGTGTTCAAACTCGCCTTCTTCGTGCCGCCCAGCCATGTGGAGCAGGTCAAGGCCGCAGTGTTCGCCGCCGGTGGCGGACGCATCGGCGCCTACGACAGCTGTGCGTGGCAGGTGCTTGGCCAGGGCCAGTTCCGTCCGTTGGGCGGCAGCCAGCCGTTCATCGGGCAGAGCGGGGTGGTCGAGCAGGTCGAGGAGTGGCGGGTCGAGCTGGTGGTGGACGATGCGCTGGTGGGGCCGGTAGTCGCGGCCCTGAAGGCGAGCCACCCCTACGAGACCCCGGCCTACGAGGTCTGGCAGCTCGCTGATTTCTGAGGGTCGTGGGGCATGCCCCACCTCCCTTCGAGCAGTCCCCTGCTGCTCAGACGCCTATCTCCCCCCCATCATTGCGCTGAATCACCACCGTCGCCGCACGTGGTCGCACCTTGCTGCCGGCCGGCGTTGCCGTGGTCGCTACATCGGTACTGGGCCAGTTGGCCGGGTGCTGGATGTTGACGAACATCGAGCGGTTGTCCGGAGTGAACGCAATCCCTGTCACCTCACACCCATTGGGCCCCACGAAGAAGCGACGCAGGTTCAGGGCGTTGTCCGCATTGATCGGGCTGCGCTTGCCCTGGGCATCGAGCAACAGGTCCGGGATCACGGCAAGCACCTGGTCGTTGGTATAGTCGCTCACGCTCGGTTCGCTGTTGTCGGTCTCGAACCAGAGGATGCCGCGGCTATCGAAACTCATGCCGTCGGGGCTGGCGAACTGGTTGTGTTCGGTCAGGCCGGAGCGGTTGATGTCGGCGCTGGCTGCGGCATTGGCGCCGAACACGAAGATGTCCCAAGTGAAGCTCAACTGATCCGTGCCGTCGTGCCAGCGGATGATGTGACCGTGCTTGTTAGGCCCCCGCGGGTTGGCCTGGTCGACGCTGGTCGGGGGGCGCTGGCTGTTGTTGGTCAGGCTCAGGTAGGCGTCGCCGTTGAGCGGGTTGACCGTGGTCCACTCCGGGCGGTCCATCGGCGTGGCGCCCAATGCATCGGCTGCGCCACGGGTATTGAGGATGATGCCCGGCAGGTCGCCGTAGAGGGCGCCAAGGGTCTTGCCATCGATGGTGGGCGAGGCAGCATCGAGCAGCAGCCACTGGCCGCTGCCGTCGGCATCGAAGCGCGCCACGTACAGCTTGCCCTGGTCCATGTACTTGGCGCCGATGGCCAGGCGGTCGTGCGGGGTGGCATCGGCCGGGTCCCAGGGCGCGCTGGAGACGAATTTGTAGAGGTATTCGTTGTTCGAGTCGTCACCCATGTAGAACACCACCGGTTGGCCTGCCACCGCCAGGCCGGGGCAGCAGCCCTCGTGGCGGAAACGTCCCAGGGCGGTGCGTTTGACCGCGCGGCGACTGGCGTCATACGGGTCGATTTCGACGATATAGCCAAACGTGCTGGCTTCATTGCGATAGTCGTCGGTGGCCGACGTACCGCGTGGGGTGATGTCGAAGCGGGCGAATTCGTCGTCCACTTCGTCCGCTGCGCCGGCGGCGGTTTCCCACTTGTACAGGCTTGTCCCGGTGCTGACGCCCAGGCGCTGCTGATCGGCCGGCAGCGCAGTGGTCGTATTGATGAAGATACCTGGCCAGTTCTCCTCGCAGGTCAGGTAGGTGCCCCATGGGGTGTGGCCGTTGCCGCAGTTGTTGTTGGTGCCGCGCGACTGCGTGCCGTTTCTGGAGAACGCGGTCTTGACGTGGTCGGTGCCGCGCAGCGGGCCGGCCAGGTCCATCACGCTGGCGCTGGTGAAGCGGCGGTTGAGCGGATCGTTGTCGACCACCTGCCAGCGCCCGCCGCGCTTGTTCAGGCGCACGACGCCGGCGCCGTGGGCGTTGATCTCCTTGCGCACCTCCTCGGGCGGCCGCTTGCCGGTAGCGTCCAGGGTGGGGCCGGCAGGATGCAGGGCCTGGGCATCGATGTATTCGAAGTTGATCGCCAGCAGACCGTCGTCGGAGCTGCCACCGATGGGGAAGAAATGCATGCCGTCGTGGTGCATGCCCATGGCGTTTGCCTGGTCTTCGGCGCTGTTGCTGCCGTCGGCCTGCCAGGGTTTAGCGGCGCTGTTCAACGGGGTACCCCATGGTGCCAGCACATAGGCGCTGTAGCCGGCGGCCACCGTGCAGGCATCGGTGCGCGAGCCGGGGATCGAGTCGAAACCGAGCGCCAGCGGCGACGAGGCGGTAGGGGCGGCGGCTTTATCCGCGGCGTTGCTGTCGAAACAGCCACCTAGGCCTGCACCGGCAATCATCGCGATGGCTGCGCCCAGGCTGCCGCGCACCACGCTGCGGCGGCTCAGATACATGTCCAGTACGGACGTCATCGGCAGGTTGCCACTGGCGTTGCGGTCCAGGTTGTCGCCGGTGTCTCGACTCATTGCTTCATATCCTTCAGCTGAAGTGGCGTCATGCAGACCGGCACTTTAGAAGGCGAATATGACGATTTAGGGGCGCTTTGATGACAGCCGGCACTGCGGCCGGCTGTTGATCCGGGGCAGGGGTCAGGGCCGAATCTCGATCAGCGTGCCGTCGCTGACCAGGTTCCACACTTCGCGCATGTCGCGGTTGGTCATGGCGATGCAGCCTTCGGTCCAGTCCAGGGTGTGGAACAGCGCCTCGGGGTAGTCCGCACTGTCCGGTGTGCCGTGGATCATGATCATGCTGCCCGGCTTCACCCCTTCGCGGCGGGCACGGGCTGAGTCGCTGACATTGGGGTAGGAGACGTGGATGGCCAGGTTGTAACGGTCGGACACCTTGCGCCAGTCGAGCCAGTACAGCCCCTCAGGCGTGCGCTTGTCGCCCTCGCGCAGCTTGGCACCGGTGGGCTGCTTGCCCAGCGAGATACGGTAGCTCTTCATCGAGGTGTCGCCGCTCATCAGTTGCAGGCGGCGTTCGGACTTGATCACCAGCACCTTGTCGATCAACGGGGCGCCGGAGGGGGTGGGCGCCGGGGTCGAGGGCGTCACCTGGCCAAGCGGTTTTCGCACAATGGTTTCGGTGAACGCCGCCTGGGACACCGACGCCACACCGAGGCAGAAGAGGGCAAGCAACCAGCGCATGAAACGGTATCCCTGAAAGTGGCGACGTTGGGGTTCAAGTGAGCGGTTCGACCCGCGGGGACAGGCATTCGGTGCGTACCGGGTAATGCTGCCCCTGGCGGTCGAGATAGTAGCATTCTAGGGCACGACTCACGGTCCTGAAAGCCAGCTCGTCCCAGGGGATCTCGCTTTCCTCGAACAGGCGCACTTCCAGGCTCTCGACGCCCACCGCAAATGCCAGGTCGGCCAGCTCGGCGCGGTAGAACACGTGCACCTGGTTGATGTGCGGCAGGTCGAACAGCTGGTACAGGGCCATCGGCCCCAGGCGCGCACAGGCTTCCTCGTCGGCCTCGCGGCGGGCGGCGTGCTCCATGGTCTCGCCGTTTTCCATGAAGCCGGCCGGCAGGGTCCAGTAGCCACGTCGCGGCTCGATGGCGCGTCGGCACAGCAGCACCTGGCTGCCATGGCTGGGCAGCACGCCGGCGACGATATTGGGGTTCTGGTAATGGATGGTGTGGCAATGATCGCAGACATGACGCAGGCGGTTGTCGCCGTCGGGGATGCGATGAGTGACCGGTTTGCCGCACGCACTGCAGTAATTCATGCTTATCTTCCTGGTGGCTGCGCCTATCTTCGCGCCAGTGCGCGCAGGCCCGCAAGCGCGATTGTCGCGGGGGCTTGGGCGGGCTGCGCCTTTGGTGCATCATGCAGAGACCCGACAGAACGAGAGAGACCATGCTGGACGAGTTACTTCGCCGAATGAGCAATCACACACCGGGCACCCTGGAGACCGATCGTCGGTTCCCCGAGGCTGCCGTGTTATTGCCCATCACCCGCAGCGAGTCGCCCGAACTGGTGCTGACCCTGCGCGCCAAGGGGCTCTCGACCCATGGCGGCGAAGTGGCCTTCCCCGGCGGGCGGCGAGACCCCGAAGACCCGGACCTGGTGTTCACCGCGCTGCGCGAGGCCGAGGAGGAAATCGGCCTGCCGCCCGGGCTGGTCGAAGTCATCGGCCCGCTGAGCCCGCTGGTTTCGTTGCACGGGCTGAAGGTCACGCCGTTTGTCGGGCTGATTCCCGACTATGTCGAGTACCGCGCCAACGATGCCGAGATTGCCGCGGTGTTCAGCGTGCCGCTGGAGTTCTTCCGCCAGGACCCGCGCGACCATACCCACCGCATCGACTACCAGGGCCGCAGCTGGTACGTGCCCAGCTACCGTTTCGGCGAGTACAAGATCTGGGGCCTGTCGGCGATCATGATCGTCGAGCTGGTCAACCTGCTTTACGATGCGCGCATCAGCCTGCACCATCCGCCTGAGCGCACCCCTACAAGATGAGCGGGCCCACCCGCCGCCTTCCCACCGTGAGGAACCACGCATGAAATACCGTCTGGGCGACCTGCGCGTCGAAACCCACCCACAGAGCTGGGTAGCGCCCACCGCCACGCTGATCGGCAAGGTACGCCTGCAGGCGGGGGCCAACGTCTGGTTCGGCGCGGTGCTGCGCGGCGACAACGAGCTGATCGACATCGGCGAGAACAGCAACGTGCAGGACGGTACGGTGATGCACACCGACATGGGCTGGCCACTGACCCTGGGCAAGGGCGTGACGGTCGGCCACAACGCCATGCTGCATGGCTGCACGGTCGGCGACTACAGCCTGGTGGGCATCGGCGCGGTGATCCTCAATGGTGCGCGCATCGGCAAGCACTGCATCATCGGCGCCAATGCGCTGGTGCCCGAGGGGCGCGAGATTCCCGATGGTTCGCTGGTGGTCGGCTCGCCGGGCAAGGTGGTGCGCGAACTGACCCCGGCGCAGCAGCAACTGCTCGAGGCCAGCGCTGCCCACTATGTGCACAACGCCCAGCGCTATGCCCGTGACCTTGTACCCCAGGAGGACTGATGAGCAGCCCTGAACGACCGGTGGCCTCGCCTTGCGTGCACATCTGCGCGCTGGACGAGCAGGATATCTGCACCGGCTGCCAGCGCACCGCCAGCGAGATCACGCGCTGGGGCCGCATGGCCAACGACGAACGGCGCCAGGTGCTGGTGCTGTGCCATGAGCGCGCCGTGGCGGCGGGGCTGGTGATGACGGTGGGCAAGGCCGCCGGCTGATCCCGGGCTTGGCCGTGCGGGGGCACTCAAGTACCCTGTACGGCTTGCCAACCGGTGTTTCTATGTTCTTTCTGATTGCTTATATCGCCAGCGTGGTGCTGATCAACTACGCGTTCTCCAGTGCCCCGCACCTGGACGTCATCTGGTCCGCCTGGGGCGGGCTGGTGTTCATCCTGCGCGACATGGTGCAGACCCGCTTCGGCCACGGCGCCCTGCTGGCCATGCTTGGCGCCCTGGTGCTGTCCTATATCACCTCCGAGCCTGCCATTGCCCTGGCCAGCGCCACCGCGTTCGCGGTATCGGAGCTGATCGACTGGCTGGTGTTCAGCATCACCAAGCGCCCGTTGCATGACCGCCTGTGGCTGAGCTCGGCGCTGAGCATCCCGCTGGATACCTTCATCTTCTTCGGCATGATCGGCGCACTGACCCCGGCCGTGGTCGGTACCGCGCTGGGCTCCAAGTTCGCCGGGGTGACGGTGGTGTGGCTGGCGATGGCCTGGCGCGCACGCAAGAACGCCTGCGCCATGTAAAATGGTGCTTCTTTTCACCGGGTTGCACCGTGCTGGGGCGGCCCTGGATTCCTTCCCTCTGAGGACCTGAGATGACCCGTATCGGAACCCCCTTGTCGCCGACCGCGACCCGAGTACTGCTGTGTGGCTGTGGCGAACTGGGCAAGGAAGTGGTGATCGAGCTGCAACGCCTGGGCGTTGAAGTGATTGCCGTGGACCGTTACGCCGATGCCCCGGCCATGCAGGTGGCGCACCGCAGCCACGTGATCAACATGCTCGATGGCGCCGCCCTGCGCGCAGTGATCGAGGCCGAGCAGCCGCACTACATCGTGCCGGAAATCGAAGCCATCGCCACCGCCACCCTGGTTGAGCTGGAAGCCGAAGGCTTTACCGTGGTGCCGACCGCACGCGCCGCGCAGCTGACCATGAACCGCGAGGGCATCCGCCGCCTGGCCGCCGAGGAGCTGGACCTGCCAACCTCGCCTTACCACTTTGCCGACACCTTCGAAGACTACCGCAAGGCCGTCGAAGACCTCGGCTTCCCGTGTGTGGTCAAGCCGGTGATGAGCTCGTCGGGCAAGGGCCAGAGCCTGCTCAAGGGCGTCGATGACGTGCAGGCTGCCTGGGACTATGCCCAGGAAGGCGGGCGTGCCGGCAAGGGCCGGGTCATCATCGAGGGCTTCATCGACTTCGAGTACGAGATCACCCTGCTCACCGTGCGCCATGTGGGCGGCACCACCTTCTGCGCGCCGGTCGGGCATCGCCAGGAGAAGGGCGATTATCAGGAGTCGTGGCAGCCGCAGGCGATGAGCCCCAAGGCGCTGGCCGAGTCCGAGCGCGTGGCGCGTGCGGTGACCGAGGCCCTGGGTGGTCGCGGCATGTTCGGCGTGGAGCTGTTCGTCAAGGGCGACCAGGTGTGGTTCAGCGAAGTCTCGCCGCGCCCGCACGACACTGGCCTGGTGACCCTGATCTCCCAGGACCTGTCGCAGTTCGCGCTGCATGCGCGGGCGATCCTGGGCCTGCCGATTCCGCTGATTCGCCAGTTCGGGCCGTCGGCTTCGGCAGTGATTCTGGTGGAAGGCACTTCGCAGCAGACCGCCTTCGCCAACCTCGGCGCGGCGCTGAGCGAGCCGGACACGGCGCTGCGCCTGTTCGGCAAGCCAGAAGTGAATGGCCAGCGGCGCATGGGCGTGTGCCTGGCGCGTGACGAGTCGATCGAAGCCGCGCGGGCCAAGGCGACCCGGGCTTCGCAGGCAGTCAGCGTAGAGCTGTAAGGCTTCGATACTTCATCGCGGGTCAGGCCCGCTCCCACAGGGGCAGTGATGATGCCTGTGGGAGCGGGCCTGACCCGCGATAGCTGCGCAGCAGCCTGTCTTCAGAGTTCCGTATGCCGGGTCTCTTTCAGGCACAGCACTGCAATCAGGCTCAGTACTGCTGCCGCCGACACATACCCGCCCACCCAGCTCAGGCCGCCCATGGCCACCAGCTTCTGTGCAAAGAACGGCGCCGCCGAGGCCCCGACGATCCCGCCCAGGTTGTACGCCGCCGAGGCCCCGGTATAGCGCACGTGCGTGGGGAACAGCTCAGGCAGCAGCGCCCCCATCGGCGCGAACGTCACCCCCATCAGAAACAGTTCGATGGCCAGAAACAGCGCCACGCCCGCGGTCGACCCCGACGTCAGCAGCGGCTCCATGGTGAACCCCGACAGGATGGCCAGCACCCCACCCACGATCAGCACCGGCTTGCGTCCGTACCGGTCGCTCAGCCAGGCCGACAGCGGCGTGGCCAGGGCCATGAACACCACCGCAAAGCACAGCAGTGCCAGAAAGGTCTCGCGGCTGTAGCCAAGGGTCGATACCCCGTAGCTCAGCGAGAACACCGTCGAGATGTAGAACAGCGCGTAGCACACCACCATCGCCGCCGCGCCCAGCAGGGTCGGCGCCCAGTACTGTGCGAACAGCTCGACCACCGGCATCTTCACCCGCTCGTGGCGCGCCACGGCCTTGGCGAACACCGGCGACTCCTCGAGCTTGAGCCGCACATACAGCCCCACGATCACCAGCGCGGCGCTGAGCAGGAACGGAATGCGCCAGCCCCAGCTGCGGAACTGCTCGTCGGAAAGGGTCATGGCCAGGGTCAGGAACAGGCCGTTGGCCGCCAGAAAGCCGATCGAAGGGCCCAACTGCGGGAACATGCCGAACCACGCCCGCTTGCCCTTGGGCGCGTTCTCGGTGGCCAGCAGCGCTGCACCGCCCCATTCGCCGCCCAGCCCCAGGCCCTGGCCGAAGCGCAGCAGGCACAGCAGGATCGGTGCCCAGGCGCCAATGCTGTCGTAACCCGGCAGCACGCCGATCAGCGTGGTGCAGATGCCCATCAGCAGCAGCGAGGCCACCAGCGTCGACTTGCGGCCGATGCGGTCGCCAAAATGGCCGAACAGCGCCGAACCCAGCGGGCGCGCCAGAAACGCGATGCCGAAGGTGAGGAAGGCCGAGAGCATCTGCGCGGTGCCCGAGGTCTGCGGGAAGAACACCGGGCCGATCACCAGGGCCGCTGCCGTGGCGTATACGTAGAAGTCGTAGAACTCGATGGCGGTGCCGATGAAGCTGGCCGTGGCTACCCGGGCGGGCGAGTTGACTGGGGGCGCTGCGGTTTCATCGTTGTTGTTATAGGTGCTGCTGGTCGTCATGAACGTTTCCCTGTCGAGTGCTGCGAAGGCTCCGGCACCTGCCGCGGGCAAGCGCCGGCGGGCTCGAGTATAGCTAGCGGGAAACGGTCCAGACCAGTATGCGGCTGGCGCAATTGTCCTCGGTTTCGAGGATTTCCATGCGATAACGGCCCATTTTCAGGCACACCGCGCTGGCGGGGATGCTTTCCAGCGCCTCGGTCACCAGGCCGTTCAGGGTTTTCGGGCCGTCGCTGGGCAGGTGCCAGCCCAGGCTGCGGTTGAGCTCGCGGATCGAAATGTTGCCCTCGATCACGTAGCGCCCATCGGGCTGCGGGTGAATGTGCGGGTTGTCCAGGCTGTGCTCTTCCTCGAACTCGCCCACGATCTCTTCAAGAATGTCTTCCAGGGTGACGATGCCCTGCACTTCGCCATATTCGTCCACCACCACGCCCAGGCGCCGCTGCTGCTTGTGAAAGTTCAGCAGCTGCAGCTGCAGCGGGGTGCTTTCGGGCACGAAGTATGGCTCGTAGCACGCCGCCAGCAGGTTGGCCAGGGTCAGCTCGGCCTTGGGCAGCAGGTGGCTGATCTGACGCGTGTTGAGGATCGCCTCGACCTGGTTGATATCACTGTGGAACACCGGCAGGCGGGTGTGACGGCTGACGATCAGTTGCTCGATGATCTTTTCGATCGGCTCGTCGAGGTTGATCCCGTCGACATCGTTGCGCGGCACCAGGATGTCGTTGACCGTCACCTTGTCCAGCGCCTGAAGGCTGCCGAGCAGGTCGCTCCTGTGCTGGGCATGTTCCTCGTCCGGCGTACCGGAGGCACCGGGGGTGTCGTGGCGATTGTCATGCTGGGTGACAGCCGTGACCTTGCCCGCGAAGGGGCGCAGCAACAGGCGTGCAACGCCATCGAGCAGCCAGGCCAGTGGCTGCAGCAGCATGAGCGGCACCTTGAGCAGGCTCTCGCCCAGGCCCAGCAGGGCGTCGGGGTAGCGTCGGGCCAGCTGGCGGGGGAGGTAGTCGGTGAGCACCAGCACGGCCAGTGCCGCTGCCGCGCAGGCCAGCCAGAAGCCGCGCTCGCCGGCATGGGCAAAGCCCAGCAGCGAGGCCAGGGCGAACACCAGCAGCTTGCCCAGGGTGGCGCCCAGCATCAGTGCACGTTCGCTTCTGGGGCCATTGCGGCGGGTGCCGCCCTGTTGCTGCTGGGCGGCATCCACTGCGCTGAACAGCGCCGACCACACCAGGGTCAGTGCCAGTACCGCGACCTGTGGGCCTAACGGCAGAGTGTTCATAGGTCGCCTGTCAGATATGCAGAATGAATTCGCGTACCAGCTTGCTGCCGAAATACGCCAGCATCAGCAGGCAGAAACCGGCCAGGGTCCAGCGGATCGCCTTGTGACCGCGCCAGCCCAGGCGGGTGCGGCCCCACAGCAGGACGCCGAAGACGACCCAGGCCACGCAGGCGAGCAGGGTCTTGTGCACCAGGTGCTGGGCGAACAGGTTGTCCAGGAACAGCCAGCCGGAGATCAGCGACAGCGACAGCAGCGCCCAGCCGGCCCACAGGAAGCCGAACAGCAGGCTCTCCATGGTCTGCAGCGGCGGGAAGTTGCGGATCAGGCCCGAGGGGTGCTTGTGCTTGAGCTGGTAATCCTGCACCAGCAGCAGCAAGGCCTGGAACACCGCGATGGTGAACAGCCCGTATGCCAGGATCGACAGCAGGATATGCGCCAGGATGCCGGGCTCCTCGTTGACCAGCGGCACCGTGCCCGAGGGCGCGAACTGCGCCATCAGCGCGGTCAGCAGGCCCAGCGGGAACAGCAGCAGCAACAGGTTCTCCACCGGGATGCGCAGGGTGGCGACCAGGGTCAGGGCAATCACTGCGGTGGCGATCAGGCTGGCGGCGCTGAAGAAGTCCAGGCTCAGGCCCAGCGGCGTGAGCAGCTGCCAGCACAACGCGGTGCCCTGAGCGACCACGGCGAAGGCGCCGAGCATTCCGAGCAGCCGCTTGTCGGCCTTGGTGCCTCGGGCCAGGCGGGTGCCTTGATAGAAAATCGCGGCGGCGTACAGGCAGGCGGCGATCAGATTGGGTAGCAAGCTGGGTGACAAGGGGAGCATAAGTCCTGTTAGGCAAGCCCGAAAGGCCCTGAGTTTGGCATACAACGCGCCTGCCAAGGAAGACTGGTGGCCGACGCCATGGTGTGCGCGTGCGCGAGTCTTCGCTATAATCGCCGGCCTGCCCTTGCCCAAGGCTGGCCGAATGCGCCAGGGGCAGCTGATAAACCTCGGTTCTACAGAGCCTGAAAGGATCCCCATGTTTGAAAACCTGACCGACCGTCTGTCACAGACGCTGCGCCATGTCACCGGTAAAGCCAAGCTCACCGAGGACAATATTAAAGACACCCTGCGCGAAGTGCGCATGGCGTTGCTCGAGGCCGACGTCGCCCTGCCGGTGGTCAAGGATTTCGTCAACAAGGTCAAGGAACGCGCGGTCGGCACCGAGGTGTCGCGCAGCCTGACGCCTGGCCAGGCGTTCGTGAAGATCGTCCAGGCCGAACTCGAAGAGCTGATGGGCGCGGCCAACGAAGACCTCGCGCTCAACAGCGCGCCGCCTGCCGTGGTGCTGATGGCCGGCCTGCAGGGTGCGGGCAAGACCACCACCGCCGGCAAGCTGGCGCGCTTTCTCAAGGAGCGCAAGAAGAAGAGCGTGATGGTGGTTTCGGCCGACGTGTACCGTCCGGCGGCCATCAAGCAGCTCGAAACCCTGGCCAACGACATCGGCGTGACCTTCTTCCCGTCGGACATCACGCAGAAGCCGGTGGCCATCGCCGAGGCGGCGATTCGCGAAGCCAAGCTCAAGTTCATCGACGTGGTCATCGTCGACACCGCCGGGCGTCTGCACATCGATGCCGAGATGATGGGCGAGATCAAGCAGCTGCACGCTGCGGTCAAGCCGATCGAGACCCTGTTCGTGGTCGATGCCATGACCGGCCAGGACGCCGCCAACACCGCCAAGGCATTTGGCGAGGCGCTGCCGCTGACCGGCGTGATCCTGACCAAGGTCGACGGTGATGCCCGTGGCGGTGCCGCGCTGTCGGTACGCGCGATCACCGGCAAGCCGATCAAGTTCATCGGCATGGGCGAGAAGAGCGAAGCGCTCGAACCGTTCCACCCGGACCGCATTGCCTCGCGGATCCTGGGCATGGGCGACGTGCTCAGCCTGATCGAGCAGGCCGAGCAGACCCTGGACAAGGAAAAGGCCGACAAGCTGGCCAAGAAGCTGAAGAAGGGCAAGGGCTTCGATCTCGAGGACTTCCGCGACCAGCTGCAGCAGATGAAGAACATGGGCGGCCTGAGCGGCCTGATGGACAAGATGCCGAGCATCGGCGGCGTCAACCTGTCGCAGATGGGCAATGCCCAGGGCGCGGCAGAGAAGCAGTTCAAGCAGATGGAGGCGATCATCAACTCCATGACCCCGGCCGAGCGCCGCGACCCCGAGCTGATCAGCGGTTCGCGCAAGCGCCGCATCGCCATGGGCTCGGGCACCCAGGTGCAGGACATCGGCCGCTTGATCAAGCAGCACAAGCAGATGCAGAAGATGATGAAGAAGTTTTCCACCAAGGGCGGCATGTCGAAGATGATGCGCGGCCTTGGCGGCATGCTGCCTGGCGGCGGCATGCCCAAGCTGTAACCACATTCAGGCCGGTGCCTCCCGTGGGGCACCGACCGGAACCCCGCCGCTGGCGGGACCCGTGCCGCCTTCTATATACAGAAGCGGCTCATTCGCAGATCAGCACGGCGGCTTGTCGCTCGCCGTTAAAAGGCATTTGCAAAAGTCCGTGTATTCCTTGAGAATATGCGGCCTTTCGGGCACCCGTGTGCCCGCTGTGCATTATGATTTGCAGCACCGACTACAGGAACGATGTTCTATGCTAACCATCCGTCTTGCCCGTGGCGGCTCCAAAAAGCGCCCATTCTACACCCTGACCGTGACCGACTCGCGTAACCCGGTTACCGGTTCGCACATCGAGCAGGTTGGTTTCTTCAACCCTATCGCTCGTGGCCAGGAAGTTCGCCTGTCCGTTAAGCAGGATCGCGTTGCTCACTGGCTGAGCGTTGGCGCACAGCCATCCGAGCGCGTTGCAAAACTGCTGAAAGATGCTGCTAAGGCTGCTGCCTGAATAGTATGAGCGCGACGCCAGAAAAAGCTGATGACCTGATCGTTGTTGGCAAGATTTTTTCGGTTCACGGCGTTCGCGGCGAGGTGAAGGTCTTTTCCTTTACCGATCCGATTGAAAACCTGTTGGATTACCGCAACTGGACGCTCCGGCGCGAAGGTGTGGTCAAGCAGGTCGAGCTGGTCAGCGGCCGATCCACTCAAAAGGATCTGGTTGCCAAGCTCAAAGGCCTCGACGATCGCGATGAAGCCCGTCTTCTGAGCGGTTACGAGATTTGCATCTCGCGTAGCCTTTTGCCCGACCTGACCGAAGACGAGTACTACTGGTACCAGTTGGTAGGTCTGAAAGTCATCAACCAGGACGAACAGCTGTTCGGCACGGTTGATCACCTGTTGGAGACCGGCGCGAACGATGTAATGGTGGTCAAGCCCTGCGTGGGCAGCCTGGATGATCGTGAACGCCTGTTGCCCTATACCGGGCAGTGCGTGTTGAAGGTCGACCTGGCTGCAGGCGAAATGAGGGTGGAATGGGACGCGGACTTCTAGACGATGGCGAGCCTTCGTGTCGAAGTCATTACGTTGTTCCCCGAGATGTTCTCGGCCATCAGTGAGTACGGCATTACCAGCCGCGCGGTGAAGCAGGGGTTGTTGCAACTGACCTGCCACAATCCGCGGGACTACACCACAGATCGCCACCACACCGTGGATGATCGGCCGTTTGGCGGTGGTCCGGGCATGGTGATGAAGATCAAGCCCCTGGAAGATGCGCTGGTTCAGGCCAGGCAGCAGGCAGGGGAAGCGGCGAAGGTGATCTACCTGTCGCCACAAGGCCGTCAGCTGAATCAGTCGGCGGTACGCGAACTGGCGAATGCAGAGTCGTTGATTCTCATCGCAGGTCGTTATGAAGGCATTGACGAGCGGTTCATTCAGGCTCATGTCGATGAAGAGTGGTCGATTGGCGACTATGTACTGTCTGGCGGCGAGCTGCCGGCGATGGTCCTGATCGATGCGGTTACGCGGCTGCTGCCCGGAGCTTTAGGGCATGCGGACTCGGCGGAGGAAGACTCCTTCACCGATGGTCTGCTCGATTGCCCGCACTACACCCGACCGGAGGTGTATGCGGATCAGCGTGTTCCCGACGTGTTGCTCAGTGGCAACCATGCACACATCCGGCGCTGGCGTTTACAGCAGTCCCTTGGGCGGACCTATGAACGACGCGTCGATCTTCTGGAAAGTCGCTCACTTTCTGGAGAAGAGAAGAAGCTGCTCGAGGAGTATCTCCGAGAGCGGGACGATAGTTAACGTATCGATGGTGGGTCTGACGACCTATCTTAGGAGCACAGCATGACCAACAAAATCATTCTGCAACTCGAAGCCGAGCAGATGACCAAAGAGATCCCGACCTTTGCCCCAGGCGACACTGTTGTCGTTCAGGTGAAAGTGAAGGAAGGCGACCGTTCGCGTCTGCAGGCGTTCGAAGGTGTTGTTATCGCCAAGCGTAACCGTGGTGTGAACAGTGCTTTCACTGTTCGTAAAATCTCCAACGGTGTTGGCGTAGAGCGTACTTTCCAGACCTACAGCCCGCAGATCGACAGCCTGGCCGTGAAACGTCGTGGTGACGTGCGTAAAGCCAAGCTGTACTACCTGCGCGACCTGTCCGGCAAAGCCGCTCGCATCAAGGAAAAACTGGCCTGAGGCTAGTTTGACCGGCGGGCACGGGACCGCCATGCGAAAAGAAAGCAGCCTTCGGGCTGCTTTTTTGTTGTCCGTCATTCGTGTTTCAGAGATGTCATGAACAGTAGAGAGCAAGAGATCCAGCGCCGTACCCAGTTGTCGGTGACCCGCGTGACCAAGGCGGTGTTCCCCTCGACCACCAACCATCACAACACCCTGTTCGGCGGCACCGCGCTGGCGTGGATGGACGAGGTGTCGTTCATTGCCGCCACGCGCTTCTGCCGCTTGCCGCTGGTGACGGTGTCGACCGACCGCATCGACTTCAAGCACCCGATTGCCGCCGGCTCGATCGTGGAACTGGTGGGGACGGTGGTGAAGGTGGGTACCACCAGCCTGAAGGTCGAGGTGGAGGTGTTTGTCGAAAGCATGAGCTGCGACAGTCGCGAGAAGGCGATTCACGGGTTGTTCAGCTTCGTCGCCATCGACGAAGACAAGCGGCCGGTGCCGGTGTTGCCCGGCTTCTGAACGGCCAACAAGCCCGCGCGATCAACCTGCCTGCGGCTGGACCAGCGCTACCAGCGTCCACCCAGGCGCCGGCTTCAGCGCCGTATCCGGCCCTACCACATACACCCAGCCACTGGCATCGCGGGCAAACAGCAAGGTCGCGCGATCGCCATGCAACGCCTGGTAGTCCGCCCAGCCAAACGCCTCGGTCAGGTGTGTGGTGTACAGCTCGGCGCCCTGGTTGAACAGGTTGGCCAGTTGCACATAGGTCAACGCTTGGCTGCCAAACAGGCGCCCGCGATGTTCGTCACTGGCGCGGTGCTTGTCGCTGCGCTGGCGTTCCAGCCCGCTGGCCAGCACGAACAGACGCTGATGCCCGAAATCATGTCGAAAGCGCGTGCATGCCAGGGTGTTGAGCTCGCCCGCCGGCGACAGCCCCAGCAGGTGCCCCAGGCCTACAAGGTCCAGGTGCGCATCGGCATGCTGCGAGGCCGGGTGACCGAAATAGGTCGGCAACCCCTCCATCCGCGCCGCGCGGATGTTCTCCCAGCTCGAATCGGCCAGCAGCACCCGGCTGCCCAGTTGTTGCAAGGCCGTGCCCAGGGCCCTGGCCGGCGCGTTGGCGCCCACGATCAGAAACCCGCTGGGGGCAGGCTCGGCCACCTTGAGCAGGCGCGCCAGCGGCCGCGCCGTGGCGCTTTGCAGCACCACCGTACCGATGATCACCGCGAACGTCAGCGGCACCAGCAGCAAGGCCCCCGCGTGCCCGGCCTCGTCCAGGCGTATCGCGAAAATCGCCGACACTGCCGCGGCCACGATGCCGCGCGGGGCGATCCAGGCCAGCAGCGCACGCTCGCGCCAGTTGAGCTGCGAGCCCCAGGTCGACAGCGCCACGTTCAGCGGCCGCGCAATCAGCTGGATCACCAGCAGCAGGGCCAGCACCGCAGGGCCCAGGCCGAGCAGGGCAGTCAGGTCCAGGCGCGCTGCCAGCAGAATGAACAGCCCGGAGATCAGCAGCACGCTGAGGTTCTCCTTGAAGTGCAGGATCTGGCGCACATCCACGCCCTTCATGTTGGCCAGCCACATGCCCATCAGGGTCACCGCCAGCAGCCCCGACTCGTGCATCACCTGGTTGGAGGCGATGAAGATCCCCAGCACCGCTGCCAGCGAGGCCAGGTTGTGCAGGTACTCGGGCAGCCATTGATGGCGGATCACCTGGCCCAGCAGCCAGCCACCGGCCACGCCGAAGGCGCTGCCGCACAGGATCACCCCGGCGAACGTCAGCAGGCTCTGGCTCAGGCCGTCGCCAGCGGCGCTGGCAATGATGAAGCTGTACACCACCACCGCCAGCAGGGCGCCGATCGGGTCGATGACGATGCCTTCCCAGCGCAGGATGTTGGCCACCGCCGCCTTGGGCCGTACCACCCGCAGCATCGGCACGATCACGGTCGGCCCGGTGACCAGGGTCAGGGTGCCGAACAGGATCGCCAGCAGCCAGTCGAACCCTAGCAGCCAGTGGGTGGCCGCGCTGATCACCACCCAGGTGGACAGCGCGCCGAGGGTCACCATGCGCCGCACCACCGTGCCGATCTCGCGCCATTGCGACAGGTGCAGGGTCAGGCTGCCCTCGAACAGGATCAGCGCCACCGCCAGCGACACCAGCGGCATCAGCAGCGGGCCGAACATTTCCTGCGGGTCGAGCCAACCCAGGATCGGCCCGGCCATTATGCCGCTGAGCAGCAGGAACAGGATCGCCGGCAGCTTCAGCCGCCAGGCCAGCCACTGGCAGCCCAGGGCCGCGACACCGATCCCGCCGAATGCCAGCAATATCTCTTGTTCGTTCATTCGGGCTCCCTATGCCGGCGGTGTTATGGAAGACTAGCGGTATTTTTACGGCCTATCACCGAGTCTTCATGCCCGCCATCGACCACCCGCTGATCGACCAGTTCCTCGACGCCCTGTGGCTGGAGAAGGGGCTTTCCGACAACACCCGAGCGTCCTACCGCAGCGACCTGGCCCTGTTCAACGGCTGGCTTCAGGAACGTGGCATGGTGTTGCCCGATGCTGGTCGCGAGCTGATCCTGGACCACTTGGCATGGCGCCTCGACCAGGGCTACAAGCCCCGTTCCACGGCGCGGTTCCTGTCGGGCGCGCGTGGCTTCTATCGCTACCTGCTGCGCGAGAAGCTGATCGCCCTCGACCCGACCCTGCAGGTCGACATGCCGCAACTGGGCAAGCCGTTGCCCAAGTCCCTGTCCGAGGCCGATGTGGAGGCCCTGTTGAAGGCTCCCGACCTTGGCGAGGCCATCGGCCAGCGCGACCGCGCCATGCTCGAGGTGCTGTATGCCTGCGGGCTGCGCGTCACCGAGCTGGTGAGCCTGACCCTCGATCAGGTCAACCTGCGCCAGGGCGTGCTGCGGGTGATGGGCAAGGGCAGCAAGGAGCGCCTGGTGCCGATGGGGGAGGAGGCGGTGGTGTGGGTAGAACGTTACCTGCGCGACGGCCGCGTCGAACTGCTCAACGGCCGCCCCAGCGATGTCCTGTTCCCCAGCCAGCGTGGCGAGCAGATGACCCGCCAGACCTTCTGGCACCGCATCAAGCACCAGGCCCAGGTGGCCGGGATCGGCAAGGCGCTGTCGCCGCACACCCTGCGCCATGCCTTCGCCACCCACCTGCTCAACCACGGCGCCGACCTGCGCGTGGTGCAGATGCTGCTGGGCCACAGCGACCTGTCGACCACCCAGATCTACACCCATGTGGCCCGCGCCCGCCTGCAGGAACTGCATGCCCGTCATCACCCGCGCGGCTGAGCGCTGATCGCACATTGCATGCGTCGCCAGCAGTCAATGCAGGGCGGCGAATGTGGTACGCTTTCGCGGTTTACACCCGGGCCCTGGATCGCGGCCGTTTTTCGGTACGCCTGTTCCGCTTTCGGCCCCCTGTCCGCCTTCAGGAGTTTTCATGCGCGTGACCCAGATTTTAGCCGCCGCCGCCCTGGCGCTGGCCAGTTCCTTCGCCGTGGCTGCGGCCAACGATGCCGAGCAGGCGATTCGCAAGTCGCTGCAGTCGCTGGAGTCGGAAATACCGGTCGACAGCATCGCTGCCAGCCCGGTCAACGGCCTGTACGAGGTCAAGCTCAAGGGCGGCCGTGTGCTGTACGCCAGCGCCGACGGCCAGTTCCTGGTACAGGGCTATCTGTTCCAGATCCAGGACGGCAAGCCGGTCAACCTGACCGAAAAGGCCGAGCGCGTGGCCATCGCCAAGACCATCAATGCGATTCCGGCTTCCGAAATGGTGGTTTACCCTGCCAAGGGCGAAACCAAGTCGCACATCACCGTGTTCACCGACACCACCTGCCCGTACTGCCACAAGCTGCATGCCGAAGTGCCCGAGCTGAACAAGCGCGGCATCGAGGTGCGCTACGTGGCCTTCCCGCGTCAGGGCCTGGGCTCGTCGGGTGACCAGCAGCTGCAGGCGGTATGGTGTTCCACCGACCGCAAGGCGGCCATGGACAAGATGGTCGACGGCAAGGAAATCAAGGCCGCCAAGTGCGAGAACCCGGTCAGCAAGCAGTTCCAGATGGGGCAGTCGATTGGCGTCAATGGCACGCCGGCCATCGTGCTCGAGGACGGTCAGGTGATCCCGGGTTATCAGCCGGCCCCGCAAGTGGCCAAGCTGGCATTGACCGCAAGCAAGTAATTCAATCAGTGAGCCGTCACCATGGGGAGACGGCTGTTTTTTCGACCGGCGCATGGCCGGTCGTTCAATGGGGAGTTCACAGTGAAACCGGTCAAAGTAGGCATCTGTGGGTTGGGGACCGTCGGTGGCGGTACCTTCAATGTACTTCAGCGTAACGCCGAGGAGATTGCCCGCCGCGCCGGGCGTGGAATCGAAGTGGCACAAATCGCCATGCGTACGCCAAACCCGAACTGCCAGATTACCGGTACCCCCATTACCGCTGATGTGTTCGAGGTCGCGAGCAACCCCGAGATCGATATCGTCATTGAACTGATTGGCGGCTACACCATTGCCCGCGAGCTGGTGCTCAAGGCCATCGAGAACGGCAAGCACGTGGTCACCGCCAACAAGGCGTTGATTGCCGTGCACGGCAACGAAATCTTCGCCAGGGCGCGCGAGAAGGGCGTCATCGTCGCCTTCGAAGCGGCCGTGGCCGGCGGCATCCCGGTGATCAAGGCGATCCGCGAAGGCTTGTCGGCCAACCGCATCAACTGGGTGGCCGGTATCATCAACGGCACCGGCAACTTCATCCTCACCGAAATGCGCGAGAAGGGCCGCACCTTCCCCGACGTGCTGGCCGAAGCCCAGGCGCTGGGCTATGCCGAGGCCGACCCGACGTTCGACGTCGAGGGCATCGACGCCGCGCACAAGCTCACCATCCTGGCGTCCATCGCTTTCGGTATCCCGCTGCAGTTCGACAAGGCCTACACCGAAGGTATCACCCAGCTGACCACGGCCGACGTGAACTACGCCGAAGCGCTGGGCTACCGCATCAAGCACCTGGGCGTGGCCCGCAGCACGGCCAATGGCATCGAACTGCGCGTGCACCCGACGCTGATTCCGGCCGACCGCCTGATCGCCAATGTCAACGGCGTGATGAACGCGGTGATGGTCAACGGTGACGCCGCAGGCTCCACCCTGTTCTACGGCGCCGGCGCCGGCATGGAACCGACCGCCTCGTCGGTGATCGCCGACCTGGTCGACGTGGTCCGTGCCATGACCAGCGACCCGGAAAACCGCGTGCCGCACCTGGCCTTCCAGCCCGACTCGCTGTCGGCTCACCCGATCCTGCCGATCGAAGCCTGCGAGAGCGCCTACTACCTGCGCATCCAGGCCAAGGATCGTCCGGGCGTGCTGGCCCAGGTGGCGAGCATCCTGTCCGAGCGCGGCATCAATATCGAGTCGATCATGCAGAAGGAAGTCGAGGAGCACGATGGCCTGGTGCCGATGATCCTGCTCACCCACAGCGTGCTCGAGCAGCGCATGGACGACGCGATCACCGCCCTGGAAGCCCTGCAGGATGTGGTTGGCAGCGTTGTGCGCATCCGCGTCGAACAACTGAACTGAGCCGTCTTTGAGTTAGAGGAATAGGTCATGCGTTACATCAGTACCCGCGGCAAGGCACCGGCCCTGAATTTTGAAGATGTCCTGCTGGCCGGCCTGGCCAGCGATGGCGGCCTGTACGTGCCGGAAAACCTGCCGCGCTTCACCCAGGAAGAAATCGCCTCGTGGGCCGGCCTGCCGTACCACGAGCTGGCCTTCCGGGTGATGCGCCCGTTCGTCACCGGCTCCATTGCCGATGCCGACTTCAAGAAGATCCTCGAAGAAACCTACGGCGAGTTCGCTCACGCCGCGGTTGCCCCGCTGCGTCAGCTGAACAGCAACGAGTGGGTGCTGGAGCTGTTCCACGGCCCGACCCTGGCGTTCAAGGACTTCGCCCTGCAACTGCTCGGCCGCCTGCTCGATCACGTGCTGGCCAAGCGCGGCGAGCGCGTGGTGATCATCGGTGCCACCAGCGGTGACACCGGTTCGGCTGCCATCGAAGGCTGCCGGCGTTGCGACAACGTCGACATCTTCATTCTGCACCCGCACCAGCGTGTGTCGGAAGTTCAGCGCCGCCAGATGACCACCATCTTCGGCGAGAACATCCACAACATCGCCATCGAAGGCAACTTCGACGACTGCCAGGAGATGGTCAAGGCCAGCTTCGCCGACCAGGGCTTCCTCAAGGGCACCCGCCTGGTGGCCGTGAACTCGATCAACTGGGCGCGGATCATGGCCCAGATCGTGTACTACTTCCACGCCGCCCTGCAGTTGGGTGGCCCGGCGCGTTCGGTGGCGTTCTCGGTGCCTACCGGCAACTTCGGCGACATCTTCGCCGGTTACCTGGCGCGCAACATGGGCCTGCCGATCAGCCAGCTGATCGTGGCAACCAACCGCAACGACATCCTGCACCGCTTCATGAGCGGCAACCAGTACGTCAAGGAAACCCTGCACGCCACCCTGTCGCCGTCGATGGACATCATGGTGTCGTCGAACTTCGAGCGCCTGCTGTTCGACCTGCACGGTCGCAATGGCGCCGAGATTGCCGGCCTGATGGACACCTTCAAGCAGGGTGGCGGCTTCAGCGTCGAGCAAGACCGCTGGACCGAGGCGCGCAAGCTGTTCGATTCGCTGGCGGTGGATGATGCGCAAACCTGCGAGACCATCGCCGACGTGTTCGCGCAAACCGGCGAAGTGCTCGACCCGCACACCGCGATTGGCGTCAAGGCCGGCCGCGAGTGCCGTCGCAGCCTGGACACGCCGATGGTGGTGCTGGGTACCGCGCACCCGGTCAAGTTCCCCGAGGCGGTGGAGAAGGCGGGCGTGGGCAAGGCCCTGGAGCTGCCGGCGCACCTGACCGACCTGTTCTCCCGCGAGGAGAAATGCACGGTACTGCCCAACGACCTGAAAGCGGTGCAGGCCTTCGTCAGCCAGCACGGCAACCGTGGCAAGCCGCTCTGACGGCAGCGGTATGCAGCGTTGAACCAGGCCCCGGTGCGCAAGCCCCGGGGCTTTTTGTTGCGCGGCCCGCCATGCCACGGCAGGAACCTGGCTTGCTGGCGAACCGACGCGACGCGTCGATACCGTGGCGACACGAGGACGTTGCCGCCCCCTGGTTTCGGATTTTTCCTATGGGACGCCCGCGCGGGCTTTCCTAGAGTGGGCGCCCGTCCAATCCGGAGTCGCCCATGCGCTCACTCAAGGTTCTGCTTCTGGAGCCCCATGCCTATCGGCTGATGAACCTGCACCAGATGCTCAATGGCCTGGGCATCTACGACGTGCGCGTGGCTGAAACGACCCTCCAGGCGCACGGTGTGCTCGAACGACGGGGGCCGGTGGATATCGTCATCTGCGACCCGCTGTCGCCCGAGCACGATGGCATGGGCTTCATCGAGCACCTGGCGCTGCACGGCCTCGCCAGTGCCCTGATTGTCCTCAGTGGCGCCAGACGCAGCGTGCTCCAGGGGGTTGTCGAACTGATCGAGCTGTCGGGCCTGCGGGTGCTGGGCAGCACCCCCGCGCCAGCCAGCCCCAGCCAGTTGCACCCGTTGCTGCTGCAACACCCGGAGGCCGGGCCCGTGGCATGAATCTGTCATGTGCACCGGGCATGCTCGATGAACGTGCAGCGCGCCGCGGCAGAACTTTCAGCCTGTGCCGAGGGTCAGTGAAAGACCCCCTTCAACAACAACGTGAACGGTGAATGGATGGACAATATCAGCTTGTTGCTAAGTGAAGCATTGACGCCCTATCAGGTCACGCTGACCTCCCGGCATGCCAGTGCCGACTTCGACCTGCAGCTGGTCGACCCTGCCGGCGACACCGTGCTGCAGCGCAGTGTCAAGGCCAGCCAGCTGCATGACCAGCGCCTGCTCATCGACCTGGTGGACGGTATCCAACGTGACCTGCGCATCCACGAAGGACGCCTGCAACCCTGCGTGATCGCAGCCCTCAAACATGCCCGCCAGGGCCGCGCGCAAATCGTTGCGGCGTGACGGGAACCTTTGTCCAGACAGGTACTCAGACAGCTTAAGGACAGTTGAACGGCATTTTGCTCCGATGCCGCCAGGCTGTTCGTGCGAGGCTCCAAGCAGCCCTCGTTTAACCCCGACGGCCTCCCCACCGCTCGGGGTTTCTTTTTGCCTGCGTAAAAGCGCGTGCCGGGGTCAGTGCTGGCTCAGCAGCTCGCGCGCCGCATCGAGGTAGGTCTTGCGCTGGTCGGGCTCTAGCCATTGTGCATACAGCGGTGCCAGGGTCTGCAGGCGCAGGTTGCGCAGCAACTGGTCGAGGTGGCTGATGGCCTCGCGGCCCAGCGGGGTGTCGGAGCAACCCACGTAGGTCAGCTGGTAGCGCGCCACGCCCTTGATCGGGAAGTACGTCAGGGCCTGGGGCTGCGGCTGCTTTTCGTTCATGTAGCGCACTTCCGGCCAGTAGGCCAGCAGCAGGTTCAGGCGCCCCAGCTGCTGCATCTGCAGCAGGCTGCCCACCGCATCGTTGCCGTAATGGCGGCTGATGGTGGCGGGCGGGGCGTTGGCCAGTATCGCGTCCACGGCGGGGCTGTAGCTGCGCTGGCCGACGACACCGAGCTTGTGCGTGTTGCTTGCCAGCAGGGCGTCCAGGTCGATTTCGCCATCGTGCAGGTACGGCGCATGGCTTGCCTGGTCACTCTGGCGGGCAATCACCATGTTGCTCTGCGCAGCCAGCGCCGGTATCGAGAACTTCACGAAGCGCTCGCGCTCCGGGGTTCGCAGCAGCGTGGGGTCGCAGGTGAAGGAGGGCTCCTGGAGCATCTGCATGCCGCGCGCGCGGTTGACCCGCACGATGCTGTGCTGGTACTCGGGCATCTGCGCAATGAGCAGCGGCAGCAGCTGGTCCATGGCGCCCTGGCCGGTTTTGGGGCCCTCGAACACGGTCAGCGGCGGCAGGTCGCGCAACAGCCAGGTGAGGGTTTCCTTGGCCCAGCTCGAGGCAGGCAGCAGGCTCAGCAGCACAGCCAGCAGTGCGCCGTGCAGGTTGCAGCACATGGCGCGACTCAGACCGCGCCCTGTTCGCGAAGATGGGCGATCTGCGCCGCGTCATAGCCCAGCTCGCCCAGCAACTGCGCGGTGTGCTCGCCCAGCGCCGGCCCCACCCACTCGCTGGAGCCTGGGGTGTCCGACAGCTTGGGCACGATGCCCGGCATCTTGAACGGCTTGCCGTCGGGCAGCCTGGCCTGGAGGAACATCTCGCGGGCGAGAAACTGCGGGTCGCTGAACATGTCTTCGGCCGAGTAGATGCGGCTGGCCGGCACCTGGGCCTGGTTGAGCACCTGCATCAGGGTGTCCAGCGGCACGCTGCGGGCCCAGCGGTCGATCACTGCATACAGCTCGTCGCGGCGCAGGTCGCGCCCGTCATTGCTGGCCAGCGCCGGGTCGGCGGCCAGGTCGTCGCGCCCGATGGCCTGCATGAAGCGCTTGAAGATCGCATCGCCATTGGCGCCGATCTGCACATGCTTGCCATCGGCGCTGGTATGGATGGAGGAGGGGGTGATGCCCGGCATGATGTTGCCGGTGCGCTCGCGGATGAAGCCGAATACGTCGAACTCCGGCACCATGCTCTCCATCATCGCGAAGATGGCCTCGTACAGGGCCACGTCGACCACCTGGCCCTGGCCCCCGTTGACCTCGCGATGACGCAGCGCCATCAGTGCGCCGATCACGCCCCACAGCGCGGCAATCGAGTCGCCGATGGAAATGCCGGTGCGTACCGGCGGGCGGTCCTCGAAACCTGTGATGTAGCGCAGCCCGCCCATCGACTCGCCGACCGCGCCGAAGCCGGGCTGGTCCTTCATCGGCCCGGTCTGGCCGAAGCCGGACAGGCGTACCATCACCAGCTTCGGGTTCAGCGCGTGCAGTACCTCCCAGCCCAGGCCGAGCTTTTCCAGCACGCCGGGGCGGAAGTTCTCGATCAGGATGTCGGCCTCGCCCAGCAGCTGCTTGAGAATGGCCAGGCCTTCGGGGTGCTTGAGGTTGAGCGTGAGCGACTGCTTGTTGCGCGCCTGCACGAACCACCACAGCGAGGTGCCCTCGTACAGCTTGCGCCATTTGCGCAGCGGGTCGCCGCCATCGGGCGATTCGACCTTGACCACCTGGGCGCCGAATTCGGCGCAGATGCGCGAGGCGAAGGGGCCGGCGATCAGGGTGCCGAGTTCGATGACTTTGAGGCCGGCAAGCGGTTTGGTGGGCAACGACATGGGGCTTCCGTGGCAGCAGGGCAGAGCGCTAGTTTTTATCACAGGGCGGCAGCGGCAGATACTGCTGTTGGCCGCAGATTGTACGGTTCGGTTCGTTGATTGCCAGCGCATCGGTTAGACTGGGCGACTTTTCCTGTTACCAGAAGCCCGTCCATGGCCCAGCCGTCCACCACCTACAAGTTTGAACTGAACCTCACCGATCTCGACCGCGGCGTGTACGAAAGCGTCAAGCAGACCATCGCCCGCCACCCTTCGGAAACCGAAGAGCGCATGGCCGTGCGCCTGCTGGCCTATGCCCTCTGGTACAACGAGCAGCTGTCGTTCGGTCGCGGCCTGTCGGACGTCGACGAGCCGGCGCTGTGGGAAAAAAGCCTGGATGACCGGGTGCTGCACTGGATCGAAGTCGGCCAGCCCGATGCCGACCGCCTGACCTGGTGCTCGCGCCGCACCGAGCGCACCAGCCTGCTGGCCTACGGCAGCCTGCGGGTGTGGGAAACCAAGGTGATCCCGGCGGTCAAGAACCTGAAGAACCTCAACATCGCCGCCGTGCCGCAAGAGGTGCTGGAGGTCCTGGCCAAGGACATGCCACGCGCCATCAAGTGGGATGTGATGATCAGCGAAGGCACGGTGTTCGTCACCGACGACCGCGGCCAGCACGAAGTCCAGCTGCAATGGCTGCTGGGCGAGCGCGGCTGATCCGCCCGCCGACCTTTTTCAAACCAGAGAAGCCTTGATCACTCCATGCGTATCGAACCGCGTTCACTGCCGTCCACCCTGCCGCTTCTTGGCGACCTGCCGCCCCTGCTGACCCGCCTGTACGCCGCCCGTGGCGTACAGAGCGCCGTCGAGCTGGACAAGAGCCTGGCACGCCTGCTGCCCTATCAGCAGCTCAAGGGTATCGACGCGGCGGTAGACCTGCTGGTGGAGGCACTGGACCAGCGCCAGCGCATCCTGATCGTCGGCGACTTCGACGCCGACGGTGCCACGGCCAGCACCGTGGGCGTGCTGGGCCTGCGCCTGCTGGGCGCCGCGCACGTCGACTACCTGGTGCCCAACCGTTTCGAATACGGTTACGGGCTGACCCCGGAAATCGTCGAGGTGGCACTGCAGCGCACGCCGCAGCTGCTGATCACCGTGGACAACGGCATCTCCAGCGTCGAAGGCGTGGCGGCGGCCAAGGCGGCCGGCCTGAAGGTGCTGGTCACCGACCACCACTTGCCGGGCCATGCGCTGCCGGCGGCCGATGCCATCGTCAACCCCAACCAGCCGGGCTGCGAGTTTCCGAGCAAGGCACTGGCCGGGGTCGGGGTGATCTTCTACGTATTGATGGCGCTGCGTGCGCGCCTGCGCAGCCTGGGCCGCTACGACGACCGCCCGCAGCCGAACATCGGCGAGCTGCTCGACCTGGTGGCGCTGGGCAGCGTGGCCGACGTGGTACCGCTGGACGCCAACAACCGCATCCTCGTGCACCAGGGCCTGGAGCGCATCCGTGCCGGTCGTGCGCGCCCGGGGCTCAAGGCGATTCTCGAGGTGGCCCGGCGCGAAGCGGCGCGCATCACCTCCACCGACCTGGGCTTCATCCTGGGCCCGCGGCTCAATGCTGCCGGGCGCCTGGACGACATGAGCCTGGGCATCGAATGCCTGCTCAGCGACGACCCGACCCTGGCCCGCGAGATGGCGGTGCAGCTGGACGAACTGAACCAGGACCGCAAGTCCATCGAGCAGGGCATGCAGCGCGAGGCGCTGGCCCAGCTCAAGGACCTGCCGCTGGAGTCGATGCCGTTCGGCCTGTGCCTGTACGAGGCTGACTGGCACCAGGGCGTGATCGGCATTCTGGCCTCGCGTCTGAAAGAACGTTATCACCGCCCGACCATCGCCTTTGCCGATGCCGGCGAAGGCATGCTCAAGGGCTCTGCGCGCTCGGTGCCGGGCTTTCACATTCGCGATGCGCTGGACGCCGTGGCGGCGGCCAACCCGGAGCTGATCAGCAAGTTCGGCGGGCACGCCATGGCGGCGGGGCTGTCGCTGCCGGCCGAGAACTTCCCGGCGTTCGCCCAGGCGTTCGATGAAGAAGTCCGCCGCCAGTTGCAGGAGGACGACCTCACCGGCCGGCTGCTGTCCGACGGCAGCCTGGCGGTCGAGGAGTTCCACCTGGAGCTGGCCCGCGCCCTGCGCAACGCCGGGCCGTGGGGGCAGCATTTTCCCGAGCCGTTGTTTCATGGCGTGTTCCAGCTGGTGCAGCAGCGGGTGGTGGGCGAGCGTCACCTGAAGGTGGTGCTCAAGAGCGAATGCGGTTCGGTGACCCTCGACGGCATCGCCTTTGGCATCGACCGCGAGGTATGGCCCAACCCCACCGTGCGCTGGGTGGCGCTGGCCTACAAGCTGGACGTCAACGAGTTTCGCGGCAACGAGACGGTGCAGTTGATGATCGCCCACATCGAGCCGCGCTGAACCCCTGGGTGGGCAAACTGGTCTAGTCTCTCAGAGACCGGCACTGAGCCGCGGGGAAGCCAAGGCGCTCGGTCCGGTCCACCATTCGGAGACTGGAGAGGTGCCCCATGAGCCTGCTGCTTGAGCCCTATACCCTGCGTCAACTGACGCTGCCCAACCGCATTGCGGTCTCGCCGATGTGCCAGTATTCGAGCGTCGACGGCCTGGCCAACGACTGGCACCTGGTCCACCTGGGCAGCCGCGCGGTCGGCGGTGCCGGGTTGATCTTCACCGAAGCCACCGCCGTCACGGCCGAGGGCCGCATCACCGCCCAGGACCTGGGCCTGTGGTGCGACGAACAGATCGCCCCCCTGCAACGCATCACCCGCTTCATCACAGCCCAGGGCGTGGTGCCCGGCATCCAGCTGGCGCACGCCGGGCGCAAGGCCAGCACGCATCGGCCGTGGCTGGGCAAGCACGGCAGCGTCAAGCCCGAGGACGGTGGCTGGGTGCCGGTGGGGCCGTCGAAAATCGCTTTCGACCCGCAGCACACGGCGCCCACCGAATTGAGCGAAGGGCAGATCCACGAGGTGATCCAGGCCTTTGTCGAAGCCGCCCGGCGTGCACTGGTGGCCGGCTTCAAGGTCGTGGAAGTGCATGCCGCCCATGGCTACCTGCTGCACCAGTTTCTCTCGCCATTGAGCAACCAGCGTCGCGACCAGTACGGCAGCTCGTTCGAGAACCGCATTCGCCTGACCTTGCAGGTGACCGAGGCGGTGCGCGAGGTGTGGCCGTCGGAGTTGCCGCTGTTCGTGCGGGTATCGGCCACCGACTGGGTGGAGGATGGCTGGAACCCGGATGAAACCGTCGAGCTGGCCAAGCGCCTCAAGGCCCTGGGCGCCGACCTGATCGACGTGTCGTCGGGCGGCACCTCGATGAATGCCGAGATTCCCACCGGGCCTGGCTATCAGACACGCTTTGCCGAGCGGGTGCGCAAGGAATCGGGGATCGCCACCGGCACGGTGGGCATGATCACCGAGCCGGCCCAGGCCGAGCACATTCTGCGCACCGGCCAGGCCGACATCATCCTGCTGGCCCGCGAGCTGCTGCGCGACCCGTACTGGCCGCTGCATGCCGACGACGACCTGGGCGGGCAGAAGGCCATATGGCCGGCGCAGTACCAGCGTGCGACCCACCGCGACCAGCCGATCCACGAGTCCGACCTGCGCGACTGAAGGCTATGCCAAAGGGCCGCCGAGCGGCCCTCCTGCGCAGGTACCGCCTGCCTGCGCCGTTGGCCTCAATGCCTGAACATCACATGCCGCACGCAGGTGTAGTCCTCCAGCCCATACATCGACATGTCCTTGCCGTAGCCCGACAGCTTCTGCCCGCCGTGGGGCATTTCGCTGACCAGCATGAAGTGCGTGTTGACCCAGGTGCAGCCGTACTGCAACCGGGCGGACACCCGGTGGGCGCGGCCGACATCGGCGGTCCACAGTGACGAGGCCAGGCCGTAGTCCGAATCGTTGGCCCAGGCCAGCGCCTGCGCTTCGTCTTCGAAGCGGGTCACCGACACCACCGGCCCGAATACCTCGCGGCGCACGATCTCGTCATCCTGCTGGGCGTCGGCCAGCACCGTCGGCTCGAAGAAGAACCCGCCGCCCGCCACCGCCTTGCCGCCGGTGACCAGGCGAATATGCGGCTGGGCCACGGCGCGCTCCACCAGCGCTGCCACCCGGTCGCGGTGTGCGGCACTGATCAGCGGCCCGAGTTCGGTGTCCGGGTCGTCCTGCAACCCGTGCCGGAGGCTGGCCACCGCCTCGCCGAGCTTGTTCACGAAGGTGTCGTAGATGCCGGCCTGGGCATAGATCCGGCAGGCTGCGGTGCAGTCCTGCCCGGCATTGTAGAAGCCGAAGGTGCGAATGCCTTCCACCGCAGCGTCGATGTCGGCATCGTCGAAGATGATCACCGGGGCCTTGCCGCCCAGTTCCATGTGCAGGCGTTTCACGCTGTCGGCAGTGCCGGTGATGATCTGGCTGCCGGTGGCGATCGAGCCGGTCAACGACACCATGCGCACCTTGGGGTGGGTGACCAGGGGCATACCTACGCTCTGGCCCTTGCCGAACAGGATGTTGAGCACCCCGGCCGGAAACAGCTCGGCCGCCAGTTCGCCCAGGCGCAGGGCGGTCAGCGGGGTCTGTTCCGAAGGCTTGAGCACCACGGTGTTGCCGGCGGCCAGGGCCGGGGCGATCTTCCATGCCAGCATCATCAGCGGGTAGTTCCACGGCGCGATGGACGCCACCACACCCAGCGGGTCGCGGCGCACCATCGAAGTGTGCCCCGCCAGGTACTCGCCCGCCGCCGAGCCGCCCAGACAGCGGCTGGCCCCGGCAAAGAAGCGGAACACGTCGGCGATTGCCGGCAGTTCGTCGTTCAGCGCGGCCGGGTAGGGCTTGCCGCAGTTGTCCGATTCCAGCCTGGCCAGCTCCCCGGCATGGGCGTCTATCAGGTCGGCCAGCTTGAGCAGCAGTGCGGCGCGGTCTTTCGGTGCGGTCTGCGACCAGCCGTCGAAGGCATGGTCGGCGGCGCGCACCGCCGCATCCACCTGCGCTTCGCTGGCCTCGTTGATGTCCACCAGCACGCTGCCCAGCGCGGGGTTGAGCACGCTGTGGGCCGGCCCTTCGCCGGCGACGAGCTGGCCGTTGATCAGCAGTCGGGTTTGCATGGTGTTCGATCCTCTTGGTTCAGGTCATTTGCCGTCGCTGCCGGTCACGTTCTCGGCGCCACGGGTCAGGTAGTAGGCGCCCAGAATCGGCAGCATGGTCACCAGCATCACCAGCATGGCCACCACGTTGGTCACCGGCACGTCGCGCGGGCGGCTGAGCTGGTTGAGCAGCCAGATCGGCAGGGTGCGTTCGTGGCCGGCGGTGAAGGTGGTCACGATGATTTCGTCGAACGACAGCGCGAACGCCAGCATGCCGCCCGCCAGCAGCGCCGACCCCAGATTGGGCAGCACGATGTAGCGAAAGGTCTGCCAGCCGTCGGCGCCCAGGTCCATCGACGCCTCGATCTGGTTCTGCGAGGTGCGCCGCAGACGCGCGATGACGTTGTTGTAGACGATCACCACGCAGAAGGTGGCGTGGCCCACCACGATGGTGAAGATCCCGGGCTCGATGCCCAGGGTCTTGAACGCCGACAGCAGGGCGATGCCGGTGATGATGCCGGGCAGGGCGATGGGCAGGATCAGCATCAGCGACAGGCTCTCCTTGCCGAAGAAGCTGCGCCGGTACAGGGCCGCGGCGGCCAGGGTGCCAAGCACCAGGGCGATCAGCGTGGCCAGGCACGCCACCTGCAGCGACAGCTTGATCGACTCGAGCACGTCGGGGCGCGAAAACGCCACGCCGAACCACTTGAGGGTCAGGCCCCGGGGCGGAAAGCTGAAGGCCGCGTCTTCGGTATTGAAGGCGTACAGCACGATGATCAGGATCGGAAAGTGCAGGAACAGCAGCCCGCCCCAGGCGGCCAGGCGCAGCCCCGGCGAGGCGTTGTCAGAGTGCATCGAAGGCTCCCAGGCGTTTGACGAGGGTCAGGTACACGGCGATCAGCATGATCGGCACCAGGGTGAAGGCGGCGGCCATCGGCATGTTGCCGATGGCGCCTTGCTGGGCGTACACCATGCTGCCGATGAAGTAGCCGGGCGGGCCCACCAGCTGCGGCACGATGAAATCGCCCAGGGTCAGCGAGAAGGTGAAGATGGAGCCGGCGGCGATGCCCGGCACCGCCAGCGGCAGGGTCACCTGCACGAACGTCTGGCGCGGGCGTGCGCCAAGGTCGGCCGAGGCGTGCAGCAGCGAGGGCGGCAGGCGCTCCAGCGCGGCCTGGATCGGCAGGATCATGAACGGCAGCCAGATGTACACGAACACCATAAAGCGCCCCAGGTGCGAGGTCGACAGGGTGCTGCCGCCCACCCCGGGAATGCCGAGCAGCCATTGCAGCAGTGGCTCCAGGTTCAGCTGCTGGACGAACCACTGGGCCACCCCGCCCTTGGCCAGCAGCAGGGTCCAGGCATAGGCCTTGACGATGTAGCTGGCCCACATCGGCATCATCACCGCGATGTAGAAGAACGCCTTGGTGCTGCCGCGGGTGTAGCGGGCCATGTAGTAGGCGATGGGAAACGCCAGCACCGCGCTGGCGATCGACACCGCCACCGCCATGCCCAGGGTACGCAGGATGATGTCGAAGTTGGATGGCTGCAGCAGCGCGGCAAAGTTGGCCAGGGTCAGCTCGGGCGTCACCGCCATGGTGAAGTCGTCGAAGGTGTAGAAACCTTGCCACAGCAGCGCCAGCAGCGAGCCCAGGTAGATCGCGCCGAACCAGATCAGCGGCGGTATCAACAGCATCGCCAGGTACAGGTTGGGGCGACGGTAGAGCAGGGTGGCCAGGCGCCGCATCATCTCAGCGGCCCTCGTCGAGCACGGTTTCGCGCAGCGCGGTCATGGCCTCGCGCGGCCAGTGGGCGTGCAGGCGCTGGCCGGGCTGCCAGGGGGCGGCGTCGGCATGCCACTGGCTGTTGGCCTGGCTCACCGCCAGCAACTGGCCGTTGTCCAGCTGCAGTTCGTAGCGGGTGGTGCTGCCCTGGTACTGGATATCGTGCAGCACGCCGCTGAGCTGGAGGACGTCGCCCGGGATGGCCGACGCGCTCAGGCGAATGTGTTCCGGGCGGATCGAGAACGGCTGCGGGCTGGCCACCAGGTGTTGGGCCAGCTCGCCGCGCAGCACGTTGGACGTGCCGACGAACTCGGCAACGAAGGGGGTGGCCGGTTGCATGTAGAGGTTGCGCGGCGTGTCGACCTGTTCGATGCGCCCGCGGTTGAACACCGCCACGCGGTCGGACATCGACAGCGCCTCGGTCTGGTCGTGGGTGACGAAAATGAAGGTGATGCCCAGCTGGCGCTGGAGCTTCTTCAGCTCGCCCTGCATCTGCTCGCGCAGCTTGAGGTCCAGCGCGCCGAGGGGCTCGTCCAGCAGCAGTACCCGGGGACGATTGACCAGCGCGCGGGCCAGGGCCACGCGCTGGCGCTGCCCGCCGGACAACTGCACCGGCTTGCGCTCGCCGTAGCCGGCCAGGGCCACCATGCCCAGGGCCTCTTCGGCACGGGCATGGCGCTGGGCCTTGGCCACGCCCTTGACCTTGAGCCCGTAGGCCACGTTGTCGCGCACGTTCATGTGCGGGAACAGCGCGTAGTCCTGGAAGACCGTGTTGACGTCGCGCTGGTAGGGCGGCAGGCCGGCGGCTTCCACGCCGTGGATGCGAATCGAGCCGTGGCTGGGTTGTTCGAACCCGGCGATCAGGCGCAGGCAGGTGGTCTTGCCCGAGCCCGAAGGGCCGAGCATGGAGAAGAACTCGCCGTCTTCGATGTCGATGCAGACCCGGTCGACGGCCTTGACCTCGCCGAACAGGCGGGACACTTGGGTGAACTGTACGGCTGGGGGCATGCGAGGTACTCCACGGTTCTGCGAGGGCGGTGCGCTCGCTTTGCCGTCAAGGCCGGCCCCTGCAGGTGTGCGAGTCGCCTGCAGGGGCCGGCCTTGACGGCGAAGAGGCCCTAACGGCCGCCCATGATCGCGATGTAGTCCTGGGTCCAGCGGCTATAGGGCACGAACTTGCCCCCTTGCGCCTGCGGCGTGCGCCAGAACGCGATCTTGTCGAACAGGTCGAAACCGTTGGTCTTGCACCCGTCGGCCCCCAGCAGTTCGCTGCCCGAACACGCCGCCGGCACCACCGGCAACGAGCCGAACCACGCCGCCACGTCGCCCTGCACCTTGGGCTGCAGCGACCAGTCCATCCATTTGTAGGCGCAATTGGGGTGCTTGGCCTCGGCGTGCAGCATGGTGGTATCGGCCCAGCCGGTGGCGCCCTCCCTGGGGATGGTCGAGGCCACCGGCTGCTTGTCGGCCTTGAGCCCGTTGACCATGTAGCCCCAGGAGCTGGAAGCCGCCACGCCTTCGTTCTTGACGTCGCTCATCTGCACGGTTGCGTCATGCCAGTAGCGGTGAATCAGGGGGCGTTGCTGGCGCAACAGGTCGAGCACCGCCTTGTACTGGGTTTCGTTGAGCTCGTAGGGGTTGTCGATGCCCAGTTCCGGCTTGGCCGTCTTCAGGTACAGCGCCGCATCGGCGATGTAGATCGGCCCGTCATAGGCCTGCACACGGCCCTTGTTCGGCTTGCCGTCCGGCAGGTCCTGCGGCTCGAACACCACGCCCCAGCTGGTGGGCGCCTGCTTGAACACCTCGGTGTTGTACAGCAGCACGTTCGGCCCCCACTGGTACGGCGTGCCGTAGACCTTGGCGTCGACCACGTACCAGGGGCCGTCCTTCAGGCGCGGGTCGAGGTGCTTCCAGTTGGGGATCAGGTCGGTGTTGATCGCCTGCACACGCTTGCCGGCAATCAGGCGCAGCGAGGCATCGCCCGACGCGGTCACCAGGTCGTAGCCGCCCTTGGTCATCAGGCTGACCATCTCGTCGGAGGTGGCGGCAGTCTTGACGCTCACCTTGCAGCCGGTGTCCTGCTCGAAACCGCTGACCCAGTCGTAGGCCTTGTCGCTCTCGCCGCGCTCGATGTAGCCGGGCCAGGCCACGATGTCCAGTTGCCCTTCGCCGGCACCCACGGCCTTGAGCGGCTCGGCGGCCTGCAGGCTGGCGCTGGCGAGGATCCCGGCGCCCAGGGCGCCAAGCAATGCGGTGGTGTGCACAAGCATGATGTTCCCTCTTTTATTGGAATTGTGCAGGGGCAGTGATGACGGTGCTGCAGCGGTGCATTCCCTACTAGCGTAGTGCGTTCCCGCGAATGCAACATCCAGAAGCAAATGCGCAGCGTGACGACGCAGGTCAGGCTTTACTCTGGCGTTTCATTTCCTTGTTGAGGACGTTCAGATGAACACCCGAGGTTTGCTCGACCAGTTGCTAAAGTCCGGCCAGGAGCTGCTGCAGAACCAGGCCGGCAAAGGTGCCAGCGCCAAGCCAGGGGGCAGTGGCGGGCTGGGTGGGTTGCTCGGCGGCGCCGGTGGCGGTGGCCTGGGCGGGCTGCTCTCCGGTGCCGGCGGTGGTGCGCTGGCGGCGGGCGCGATGGGCCTGCTGCTGGGCAACAAGAAGGCGCGCAGCCTGGGGGGCAAGGCGCTCACCTATGGTGGCCTGGCCGCCCTCGGTGTGCTGGCCTACAAGGCCTACGGCAACTGGCAGGCCCAGCAGGGCAGTGCGCCGCAGCGCGAACCGCAGACCCTCGATCGCCTGCCTGCCGCCCAGGTCGAATTGCACAGCCAGGCCATCCTCAAGGCGCTGGTGGCTGCGGCCAAGGCCGACGGGCATGTCGACGAGCGCGAGAAGGCGCTGATCGAAGGCGAGTTCGTCAAGCTCGACAACGACCACGAGCTGCAACAGTGGCTGCATGCCGAACTCAACCGACCGCTGGACCCGGCCGACGTCGCCCGCGCCGCCACAACGCCGGAAATGGCGGCCGAGATGTACATCGCCAGCGTCATGCTGGTGGACGAGGAACACTTCATGGAGCGCGCCTACCTCGACGAGCTGGCCAAGCAGCTCAAGCTCGACCCGGCCCTCAAGGCCGAGCTGGAAAAACAGGTTCGCCAGGCCTGAGTCAGCAAATGCGGGCATATGGCCATCGCGCAGGCCATTTTGCCCGAGCCGTCTTGATCCAGAGCGCGTGCAGATAAGGTGCGTGGGCTATAATCTGCGCATTTTTCTGCTCGCGTAGAATCCTTGAGGGCTGACTGTGAAGAACTGGACATTGCGCCAACGCATCCTGGCGAGCTTCGCCATGATCATTGCCATCATGCTGTTGATGGTGGTCGCTGCCTACTCGCGCCTGGTGGCGATCGAGTCCAGTGAGGAGGCGGTGCGTTCGGACAGCATCCCTGGCGTGTACTACAGCTCGATGATCCGCAGCGCCTGGGTCGACAGCTACGTCAACACCCAGCAGTTGCTCGGCCTGAGCAACCACCGCGAGCTGACCAATGCCGACGCCGAGCTGTACAAGAGCTTCGAGGATCGCCTCAAGCAGAACATGGCCGATTACCAGAAGACCATCCAGTCCTCCGAAGACCAGTCCAGTTACGAGGAGTTCGTGCGCCTGGAGCAGGGCTACCTGAAGCTGCTCGACAGCGTGCTGGAGGCCTACCGGCAGAAGAACTACGCCGAGGCCCAGCGCCTGCTGCAGGACAGCATGACCCCGGCCTGGAACGAGGGCCGCAAGCACCTGAACACGGTGATTGAAGGCAACCGGGTGTCGGCCGAGCAGGCCACCGGTGCCATCGTCAGCGCGGTGACCACGGCCAAGGTCAGCATGATGATCTCGCTGGTGCTGGCGATCATTGCAGCCGGCATCTGCGGCCTGATGCTGATGCGCGCCATCACCGGCCCCATGCAACTGATCGTGCGGGCGCTGGACAAGCTGCGCGGCGGTGACCTCAGCGTGCGCCTGAGCCTGGACCGCAAGGATGAATTCGGCGCGGTGGAAACCGGCTTCAACGAAATGATGAGCGAGCTGACCACCCTGGTGTCCCAGGCCCAGCGCTCGTCGGTGCAGGTCACCACCTCGGTGACCGAGATTGCCGCCACCTCCAAGCAGCAGCAGGCCACCGCCACCGAAACGGCCGCCACCACCACCGAAATCGGTGCCACCTCGCGGGAAATCGCCGCCACCTCCCGGGACCTGGTGCGCACCATGACCGAGGTCACCAGCGCCGCCGACCAGGCTTCGGTACTGGCCGGCTCCGGCCAGCAGGGCCTGGCGCGCATGGAAGAGACCATGCACCAGGTGATGGGCGCGGCCGACCTGGTCAACAACAAGCTGGCGATCCTCAACGAGAAGGCCGGCAACATCAACCAGGTGGTGGTCACCATCGTCAAGGTCGCCGACCAGACCAACCTGCTGTCGCTCAACGCCGCCATCGAGGCCGAGAAGGCCGGCGAATATGGCCGCGGCTTTGCCGTGGTGGCCACCGAGGTGCGTCGCCTGGCCGACCAGACCGCCGTGGCCACCTACGATATCGAACAGATGGTGCGCGAGATCCAGTCGGCGGTGTCGGCCGGGGTGATGGGCATGGACAAGTTTTCCGAGGAAGTGCGTCGCGGCATGGCCGAGGTGCAGCAGGTGGGCGAGCAACTGACCCAGATCATCCACCAGGTGCAGGCGCTGGCGCCACGGGTGCTGATGGTCAACGAAGGCATGCAGGCCCAGGCCACCGGTGCCGAGCAGATCAACCATGCACTGGCGCAGCTGGGCGATGCCAGCAGCCAGACCGTGGAGTCGCTGCGCCAGGCCAGTTTCGCCATCGACGAGCTGAGCCAGGTAGCGGTCGGCCTTCGTGGTGGTGTGTCGCGGTTCAAAGTCTGAAGCCCCGATGAGCGACCTTCAGTCACGCCGCGACACTTCGGTGCCTACGCCAGGGCGCCTGTTCCTGGTATTTCGTATCGGCGAGCAGCGCTTTGCCCTGGACACCCATGAGGTAGTGGAGGTGCTGCCGCGCCTGCCACTCAAGCCCATCGCCCACACCCCGCGCTGGGTGGCGGGGGTGCTGGCGCATCGCGGTGCGCTGGTACCGGTGATCGACGTGGGCGACCTGGGGTTCGGCACCCCGGCGCCGCTGCGTACCAGCACCCGGCTGGTGCTGGTGCACTACCGGGGCCAGGCGCAGGCCGAGCCGCAGTTGCTGGGCCTGATCCTGCAGCAGGCCAGCGACACCCTGCGTTGCCACCCCGACGAGTTTCGCCCCTATGGCGTCGACAACCACCAGGCCCCCTACCTGGGGCCGGTGCGCGAAGATGCCCAGGGCCTGATGCAACGCATCAGCGTCCAGGACCTGCTGACCGACCAGGCCCGCGCCTTGCTGTACCCGCCCGTGGAGGTGCAGCCATGAGCGACGAGCAGCGGTTCTTTCGTTTCTTGCAGGAGCGTATCGGCCTGGATGTCGCCTCGGTTGGCGCGCCGATGGTCGAGCGGGCCCTGCGCCAGCGCTGTGCTGCCCTGCAGGCCCGCGACCTGGACGACTACTGGGTGCGCCTGCAGCAGTCGACCCCGGAGCAGCAGGCGCTGATCGAAGCGGTGATCGTGCCTGAAACCTGGTTCTTCCGTTATCCCGAGTCGTTCAGCGCGCTGGCCGGGCTTGCCCTCAGGCGCCTGGCCGAGCTCAATGGCACCCGGCCGCTGCGGGTGCTCAGCCTGCCGTGTTCGACTGGTGAAGAGCCCTATTCGATTGCCATGGCCCTGCTCGATGCCGGTATCGCCGGCCCCGGCTTTCGCGTCGACGGCATCGACATCAGCCCCAACTCGATCGCCCGCGCCGAACAGGCGGTGTATGGCCGCAACTCCTTTCGCGGCAGTGACATCGCCTTCCGCCAGCGCCACTTCAGCGAGGTGGAGCAGGGCCATCGCCTCGACGAGCGGGTTCGCCAGCAGGTCGAGCTGCAGGTGGGCAACGTGCTCGACCCGGCGCTGCGCACCCGCAGGGGCAGCTACGACTTCGTCTTCTGCCGCAACCTGCTGATCTATTTCGATGTACCCACCCAGCAACGGGTGTTCGACGTACTGAAAAGCCTCACCCATGAAGACGGCGTATTGTTCATCGGCCCGGCCGAAGGCAGCCTGCTGGCACGCATGGGCATGCGCCCGCTGGGTATCGCGCAGTCGTTCGCCTATGTACGGCATATCCCGCAGGAGCCGCCCCCAGTGCTTTCGCCACCGCCCCCGATGCCTGCACCCAGTCCACGGCGGGCGCCTGCGCCGTTGGCGCGCCGTGCGCCAGCCCCGGCACCGCAGCCTGCCCGGGTTGCGTCCCCAGCCGCCGGCAAGCCTGGCGCCGAACAGCTGCTGGCGCAGATCGCCACGCTGGCCAACGAGGGCCGCAGCGACGAGGCACGCGCGGCCTGCGAACGCTATCTGCAGCAGCATGCACCGGATGCGCAGGTGTATTACTGGCTGGGCCTGCTCAGCGATACCGCCGGCGATGCGGCCCAGGCCGTGAGCCACTACCGCAAGGTGCTGTACCTGCAACCCCAGCACCCCGAGGCCCTGGCGCACCTGGCGGCGCTGCTGGCGTCCCAGGGCGATGAGGTGGGCGCCCGGCGCCTGCAGGAGCGTGCGGCGCGCCGAGAGCGCAGCGAGCGGGAGCCTGAACGATGAGCGGCCAGGCAGAGCTGGGCGTGATGGCCGCCACGGTCGAGGCCATCGACGATTGCTGGAACCGTATCGGTGTGCACGGCGACAAGAGCTGCCCGTTGCTGGCCGAGCATATTCACTGTCGCAACTGCCAGGTGTACGCGGCAGCGGCCACGCGCCTGCTGGACCGCTATGCGCTGGCCCAGGACGCCCATGCGCAGACGCATGTGCAGGCACCGGTGAGTGTCGGGCGCTCGCTGTTGCTGTTTCGCCTGGGCGAGGAATGGCTGGCCCTGGCGACCCGCTGCTTGGTCGAGGTGGCGCCGCTGCAGCCGGTGCACTCCTTGCCGCACCAGCGCTCGCGGGTGCTGCAGGGGGTGGCCAATGTGCGCGGTGCGCTGGTGCCGTGCCTGTCGCTGGGCGACCTGCTGGGGCTCGAGCCTGGCAGCCCGGTAGCGGTGTCGGCGCGGGTCATGCCACGCATGCTGATCCTGGGTGCCAGCGGCGGCGCCGTGGTGCTGCCGGTGGACGAAGTGGACGGTATCCATGCCCTCGACCCCGGGCAGCCGGCCAGCGACACCGCCACCGATGCACGCTTCACCGAAGCGGTATTGCAATGGCGCGGTCGCAGCGTGCGGGTGCTGGATGAAGAACAGCTGTTGTCTGCCGTGAACCGGAGCCTGTCATGACCCCAGAGCAAATGCGCGACGCTTCGCTGCTCGAGCTGTTCAGCCTGGAGGCCGAGGCGCAGACCCAGGTGCTCAGCGCCGGCCTGCTGGCCCTGGAACGCAACCCTACCCAGAGTGACCAGCTCGAGGCCTGCATGCGCGCCGCCCACTCGCTCAAGGGCGCGGCGCGCATCGTGGGGATCGACGCCGGGGTCAGCGTCGCCCACGTGATGGAAGACTGCCTGGTCGAGGCCCAGGAAGGCCGCCTGCGCCTGCGCCCCGAGCACATCGATGCGCTGCTGCAGGGCACCGACCTGCTGATGCGCATCGCCACCCTGGGCGGTGCGGCCACCGAGGCGGCGGTCCAGGCCTTCGTGGTGCAGATGGCCGTGCTGCTCGATCCGGCCAGTGCGCTGATGGCGACGGGGCCGGCAATCGGCGACGCGCCCGAGCCGACGCAGAATCCTGAACCCGCACCGGCTGCGCCGCAGCTGGTGCCCCCGGCGCCCGAGCCTGAGGCGCTCGCGCAACCGGAGGCGTCTGCCGAGCCCGTGGCCCTTGCGCCGGGCAAGCGCAGCGAAGGCGGCGAGCGGGTGCTGCGGGTCACGGCCGAGCGCCTGAACAGCCTGCTCGACCTGTCCAGCAAGTCGCTGGTCGAAACCCAGCGCCTGAAGCCCTACCTGGCCACCCTGCAGCGCCTCAAGCGCATGCACGGCCAGAGCATTCGCGCCCTCGATACGCTCAAGGCCGAGCTGGACACCGGCGGCCAGCGACCGGAGGTGCAGGAAGCGCTGGCGCAGGCCCAGCGCCTGCTCGGCGAAACCCGCGAGATGCTGCAGCAGCAGGCCGCCGACCTGGACGAGTTCGGCTGGCAGGCCAGCCAGCGCGCGCAACTGCTGTACGACACCGCGCTGGCCTGCCGCATGCGCCCGTTCGCCGACGTGCTCAACGGGCAGAGCCGCATGGTTCGCGACCTGGGGCGGTCGCTGGGCAAGCAGGTGCGCCTGGAGATCGAGGGCGAAAAGACCCAGGTCGACCGTGACGTGCTGGAAAAACTCGAGGCGCCGCTCACCCACCTTCTGCGCAACGCCGTGGACCACGGTATCGAACTGCCCGAGCAACGCCTGCTGGCAGGCAAGCCGGCCGAGGGCCTGATCCGCCTGCGCGCCTCGCACCAGGCCGGCCTGCTGGTACTGGAACTGAGCGATGACGGTGGCGGCGTCGACCTGCAACGCCTGCGCCACAGCATCGTCGAGCGCCAGTTGTCGCCGGCCGACACCGTGGCGCAGATGAGCGAAGCCGAACTGCTGACGTTCCTGTTCCTGCCGGGGTTCAGCCTGCGCGACAAGGTCACCGAGGTTTCCGGGCGCGGCGTGGGGCTCGATGCGGTGCAGCACAGCGTGCGCCAGTTGCGCGGCTTCATCGACCTCAGCCAGCACAGCGGGCAGGGCAGCCGCTTTCACCTGGAGGTGCCGCTGACCCTGTCGGTGGTGCGCAGCCTGGTGGTCGAGGTGGGGGGCGAGGCCTACGCCTTCCCGCTGGCGCATATCGAACGCACCCTGGACCTGCCCGCCGAGGCCATCGTGCAGATCGAGGGGCGCCAGCATTTCTGGCATGAAGGCCGGCACATCGGCCTGGTGGCCGCCTCCCAGTTGCTCAACCGGCCGCCCAGCCAGGCGGCGGAACAGGCCATCAAGGTGGTGGTCATCCGTGAGCGCGACACCCTGTATGGCGTGGCCGTCGAGCGTCTGATCGGCGAGCGCGTGCTGGTGGTGATGCCGCTGGACGCGCGGCTGGGCAAGGTGCAGGACATCTCGGCCGGGGCCCTGCTCGATGACGGCTCGGTGGTGCTGATCGTGGACGTCGAGGACCTGCTGCGCTCGGTCGAGAAGCTGCTCAGCACCGGCCGCCTGGAACGTATCGAGCGCGGCCAGCGCGCCGCCCGCGAAGCGACGCGCAAGCGCGTGCTGGTGGTGGATGACTCGTTGACCGTGCGCGAGTTGCAGCGCAAGCTGCTGACCAACCGCGGTTACGAAGTGGCCGTCGCGGTGGACGGCATGGATGGCTGGAACGCCTTGCGCAGCGAGGATTTCGACCTGCTGATCACCGACATCGACATGCCGCGCATGGACGGCATCGAACTGGTCACCCTGCTGCGCCGCGACAGCCGGTTGCAGTCGTTGCCGGTGATGGTGGTGTCGTACAAGGACCGCGAGGAAGATCGTCGTCGTGGACTGGACGCCGGGGCCGACTACTATTTGGCCAAGGCCAGTTTTCATGATGATGCCTTGCTGGAAGCCGTGGTGGAGCTTATCGGGGGAGCCCAGGGATGAAGATCGCCATCGTCAACGACATGCCCCTGGCCGTGGAGGCCCTGCGCCGGGCATTGGCGTTCGAGCCGCAGCACGAGGTGATCTGGGTGGCCGGCAATGGCGCCGAGGCGGTGCAGCGCTGCGCCGAGCACACCCCCGACCTGATCCTGATGGACCTGATCATGCCGGTCATGGACGGCGTGGAGGCCACGCGCCAGATCATGGCCCGGACTCCTTGCGCCATCGTGATCGTCACGGTCGACCGCCAGCAGAACGTGCACCGCGTGTTCGAGGCCATGGGCCACGGCGCCCTGGACGTGGTCGACACCCCGGCGGTAGGCGCCGGCAACCCGCGTGAGGCGGCCGCGCCGCTGTTGCGCAAGATCCTCAATATCAGCTGGCTGATCGGCCAGCACGGCAGCAACCGTGTGCGGGCAGTGGCAGCCCCGCAGCGCCAGGGCGCACAACGTCAGCGCCTGGTGGCGATCGGTTCCTCGGCCGGTGGCCCGGCGGCGCTTGAGGTGCTGCTCAAGAGCCTGGAGCAGGATTTCAACGCGGCCATCGTGCTGGTTCAGCACGTCGACCAGGTGTTCGCCGCCGGCATGGCCGAGTGGCTGAGCAGCGCCTCCGGCCTGCCGGTACGCCTGGCCCGCGAGGGCGAAGCACCCCAGCCCGGGCAGGTGCTGCTGGCCGGCACCAACCACCATATCCGTCTGTTGAAGGACGGCACCCTGGCCTACACCGCCGAACCGGTCAACGCGATCTACCGCCCTTCGATCGATGTGTTCTTCGAGAGCGTGGCGCGCTTCTGGCAGGGCGATGCGGTGGGCGTACTGCTGACCGGCATGGGCCGCGATGGCGCACAGGGGCTCAAGCTGATGCGCGAGCAGGGCTTTCTGACCATCGCCCAGGACCAGCAGAGCAGTGCGGTCTACGGCATGCCCAAGGCGGCTGCGGCCATCGATGCCGCCGTCGAGATACGTGCGCTGGAGCGCATTGCGCCGCGCCTGATGGAGATTTTTTCGAAATGACGATGTGTAATGAACCAAACCGGTCGTTCGCCAGGGAGCAGGGCGCGCATGAATGATCTACCGCTCGTGGGGTTCCCGACCACCAATGAAAACTCGGCGATGGTGCTGCTGGTCGACGACCAGGCGATGATCGGCGAAGCCGTGCGTCGCGGCCTGGCCAACGAGGCCAACATCGACTTTCACTTCTGCGCCGACCCGCATCAGGCAGTCGCGCAGGCGATCCGGATCAAGCCCACGGTGATCCTGCAGGACCTGGTCATGCCCGGCCTCGATGGCCTGAGCCTGGTGCGCGAGTACCGCAGCAACCCGGCCACCCAGGACATCCCGATCATCGTGCTGTCGTCCAAGGAAGACGCGCTGGTCAAGAGCGCCGCGTTCGCCGCCGGGGCCAACGACTACCTGGTCAAGCTGCCCGACAACATCGAGCTGGTCGCGCGCATCCTGTACCACTCGCGCTCCTACCTCACCCTGCTGCAGCGTGACGAAGCCTACCGGGCGCTGCGGGTCAGCCAGCAGCAGTTGCTGGACACCAACCTGGTGCTGCAGCGGCTGATGAACTCCGACGGTCTGACGGGGCTGTCCAACCGTCGGCATTTCGACGAGTACCTGGAACTGGAATGGCGCCGGGCCATGCGTGACCAGTCGCAGCTGTCGTTGCTGATGATCGACGTCGACTATTTCAAGGCCTTCAACGACTCGTTCGGCCACCTGGCCGGGGACGAGGCGCTGCGCCAGGTGGCCGAGGCGATTCGTGCCTCGTGCAGCCGCCCCAGCGACCTGCCGGCACGCTACGGTGGCGAGGAATTCGCCCTGGTGCTGCCCAACACTTCGCCGGGCGGGGCGCGGCTGGTGGCCGAGAAGCTGCGCCAGACCGTGGTGGGCCTGGCCATCGCGCACAACATGCCGCAGGCGGGCAGCGTGCTGACCATCAGCATCGGCCTGGCCACCCACACGCCGGCAGTCGGCAGCCATTGCCGACAGTTGATCTCGGCGGCGGACAAGGGCCTGTACCAGGCCAAGAATGGCGGGCGCAACCAGGTCGGGGTGGCCTGACAGACCGCCATCGCGGGTCAAGCCCGCTCCCATGGGCATCGTGCCGCCCTTGTGGGGGCGGCTGATCCGCGATCAGGCGCCGGCTTCTCCAAAGGCCGCCCGACGGGCTGCCGCGCACCTGCAGACTCGTTTATACTCTCCGGCTTTTCACAGAATACGCACGAGAGCTGCCCGCCCATGGAAATCCAACCGATCCTGAACACCATCAAGGACCTGACCGAGCGCTCCGAATCCATTCGGGGGTATCTTTGACTACGATCACAAGCATGACCGCCTGATCGAAGTCAACCGCGAGCTCGAAGACCCGAACGTCTGGAACAAGCCCGAGTACGCCCAGGAACTGGGCCGCGAACGCGCCATGCTGGCGCAGATCGTCGACACCCTGGACGAACTGTCCGGCGGCCTGGTCGACGCCCGCGAGCTGCTCGACATGGCTGTCGAGGAGAACGACGAAGGCGCCGTCAATGACGTCGTCGAAGTGCTCCAGGGCCTGGAAGACTCCCTGGCCCAGCTCGAATTCCGTCGCATGTTCAGCGGCGAGATGGACATGAACAACGCCTACCTGGACATCCAGGCCGGTTCCGGCGGCACCGAGGCCCAGGACTGGGCCAACATCCTGCTGCGCATGTACCTGCGCTGGGCGTCCAAGCGTGGTTTCGACGCCACCATCATGGAACTGTCCGAAGGCGACGTGGCCGGCATCAAGGGCGCCACCGTGCACATCAAGGGCGAGTACGCCTTTGGCTGGCTGCGCACCGAGATCGGTGTGCACCGTCTGGTGCGCAAGAGCCCGTTCGACTCCGGCGCACGCCGCCATACTTCGTTCTCGGCGGTGTTCGTGTCCCCCGAGATCGACGACAAGGTCGAAATCGAGATCAACCCGTCCGACCTGCGTATCGACACCTACCGCTCCTCGGGTGCCGGCGGCCAGCACGTGAACACCACCGACTCGGCGGTGCGTATCACCCACGTGCCGACCAACACCGTGGTCAGCTGCCAGAACGAACGTTCCCAGCACGCCAACAAGGACACCGCCATGAAGATGCTGCGGGCCAAGTTGTACGAGCTGGAGATGCAGAAGCGCAACGCCGCGTCGCAGGCCCTGGAAGACAGCAAGTCGGACATCGGCTGGGGTCACCAGATCCGTTCGTACGTGCTCGACGCCTCGCGGATCAAGGATCTGCGCACCAACGTCGAACGCAGCGACTGCGACAAGGTGCTCGACGGCGATATCGACGAGTACCTGGAAGCCAGCCTCAAGCAGGGGCTGTAAGTTTCGCGACCCGCTACAAGACCCTCGCCTGCGGGCGGGGGCAATGAACCCCTGATGGAAAATGTGACCACATGAGCGACCTCAAACTCGACCCGCAAGACCTGCAACAGGAAGAAAACACCCTGATTGCCCTGCGCAAGGAAAAGCTTGCCGCAGAGCGCGCCAAGGGCAACGCCTTCCCCAACGACTTCCGCCGTGACAGCTACTGCAACGACCTGCAGAAACAGTATGTCGACAAGACCAAGGAAGAGCTGGAAGCTGCAGCGATCCCGGTCAAGGTTGCCGGTCGCATCATGCTCAACCGTGGCTCGTTCATGGTGATCCAGGACATGACCGGGCGCATCCAGGTCTACGTCAACCGCAAGACCCTGCCCGAGGAAACCCTGGCAGCGGTCAAGACCTGGGACCTGGGCGACATCATCAGCGCCGAAGGCACCCTGGCCCGTTCGGGCAAGGGCGACCTGTACGTCGAGATGACCAACGTGCGCCTGCTGACCAAGTCGCTGCGCCCGCTGCCGGACAAGCACCACGGCCTGACCGACACCGAGCAGCGCTATCGCCAGCGCTACGTCGACCTGATGGTCAACGAGGAAACCCGCCACACCTTCCGTGTGCGCTCGCAGGTCATCAACCATATTCGCAACTTCCTCATCCAGCGCGACTTCCTGGAAGTGGAAACGCCGATGCTGCAGACCATCCCCGGTGGCGCTGCGGCCAAGCCGTTCGAAACCCACCACAACGCGCTGGACATGCCGATGTTCCTGCGCATCGCGCCGGAGCTGTACCTCAAGCGTCTGGTGGTCGGTGGTTTCGAGAAGGTCTTCGAGATCAACCGCAACTTCCGTAACGAAGGCGTCTCGACCCGGCACAACCCCGAGTTCACCATGCTCGAGTTCTACCAGGCCTACGCCGACTACGAAGACAACATGGACCTCACCGAAGAGCTGTTCCGCGAGCTGGCGCAGCTGGTGCTGGGCAGCACCGACGTGCCGTACGGCGACAAGGTGTTCCACTTCGGCGAGCCGTTCGTGCGCCTGTCGGTGTTCGACTCGATCCTCAAGTACAACCCCGAGCTGACCGCCGACGACCTCAACGACATCGACAAGGCCCGCGCCATCGCCAAGCAGGCCGGCGCCAAGGTGCTGGGCTTCGAAGGCCTGGGCAAGCTGCAGGTGATGATTTTCGAAGAGCTGGTCGAGCACAAGCTGGAGCAGCCGCACTTCATCACCCAGTACCCGTTCGAAGTGTCGCCGCTGGCCCGTCGCAATGACCAGAACCCGAACGTCACCGACCGCTTCGAACTGTTCATCGGCGGCCGCGAGATCGCCAACGCCTACTCCGAGCTCAACGATGCCGAGGACCAGGCCGAGCGCTTCATGGCCCAGGTGGCCGACAAGGACGCCGGCGACGACGAGGCCATGCACTACGATGCCGACTTCGTGCGCGCCCTGGAGTACGGCATGCCGCCCACTGCCGGTGAGGGCATCGGTATCGACCGCCTGGTGATGCTGCTGACCAACTCGCCGTCGATCCGCGACGTGATCCTGTTCCCGCACATGCGCCCGCAGGCCTGAGTGTCTTGAACAAGCCGCCTCTAGGGGCGGCTTTTTCATGTCTGCGACAAGCTGATCGATCAGTCAGCATTCAACGAGGTAGACCCCAGTGACGACTGCAATGGCTCAACAAGGTGCTGCTGGCGTGGCCACAGCGGTAGCCGAAAGTGTTCAGTACCAGGGGCGCAAGGCCAGCCGCCAGGGCAGCGAGCAGCGCCGTCAGCAGATCCTCGACGCGGCCATGCGCATCATCGTGCGCGATGGCGTGCGCGGCGTGCGCCACCGTGCGGTGGCCGCCGAGGCCGGTGTGCCGCTGTCGGCCACCACCTATTATTTCAAGGACATCGAAGACCTGCTCACCGACACCTTCGCCCAGTATGTCGAACGCAGCGCGGCCTACATGGCCAAGCTGTGGGAAAACACCGAGGTGCTGTTGCGCCAGCTGATCGCCAAGGGCGACGGCAGCCCCGGCGCCCGCGCGCAGCTGGCCGACGAAGTGGCGAAGATGGGCGCCGAGTACGTGCAGCGCCAGTTGCACAACCGCCGCGACTTCCTGATGGCCGAGCAGGCGTTTCGCCAGGAAGCGCTGCTGTGCCCGCGGCTGGCCGAACTGGTGCGCCTGCATGCGCAGATCCTGCTGCGCGGCACCTGCCAGCTGTTGCAGGTGGTGGGTTCGCGCCAGCCACAGCAAGATGCCATAGTGTTGACGGCCATCATCGAGCAGATGGAATATCAGGGCCTGCTCGATGCTGCACAACCCCAGGCCGAAGCGCAGATGCTCGCTATCCTTACCCGATACCTGCATCTGGTGCTGGCATCGGCCTGAGGCTCTACCTAATTCAAGGAGTATCGGATGAAAGCCTGGCGTGTGCTGTTGGCCCTGTCGTTTGTGCTGTTGAGTGGTTGCCTGGTGACGTTCAACGAGCCGATCCCGACCAACCAGCCGGCGCCCAAGACCCTGCTCGGCAAATGGACCAGCAAGGACGCCTGGGGCGAGCCGCTGACGTTGCAGATCAGCCGCAGGGGCGACAACGCCTACAAGGCGGTGGCCACCGCCAAGGGCAAGAAGCCTGAAACCTACGCCTTCACCGTGGCCCGCCATGGCAACCGCTGGTACCTCTCGGCCGGCGTGCCCAAGCGTCTGGGGGGCAACTTCCTGATCGGCGGCTTCGAGGTGATCGACAACAAGCAACTGGTGATCTACAACCTGGATGTCGAGCAGATCAACCAGGCCCTGAAGAACAAGGAACTGAGCGGTCGCGCCATCGAGATACCGGAGGAAAACGGCCAGGGCGTGCTTATCGACAGCCCGGCGGCGCGGGTGCTGGCCTACCTGGACGACCCGGCCAACTCCGACCTGTTCATCGAAGTCGCACGTTTTCAGCGGGCCGGCAAGTAGGCTGGCCAACACAAGGAGTTTCGGGTGGACGAGTACCAGCAGACGATACGCACCCTGTCTGATCGCATTGTCCTGGCGCAAACCCCCATTCGCGTACTCGATGCGGTGAAATGGGACGACAGCATTCGCCAGGGTTTCCTCAAGGCCAAGGGCCGGGAAATGCCGGCCGTGGACCGCGCCTACTACCAGGGCAGGCCCTTGTCGTTCGACTCCAGCGCGGTGAAGCTCGAGTTCCAGAACATCGAGCGCGACATCACCCGCCAGCTCGGCCAGTTCAACCCGGTCGGGCAGATCATGCGGCGCATGTGCAAGGAATACCGCATGGTGGTGCGCATGCTCGAGGCGCGCGGCACCGAAGACTTCGGCCTGATTTCCCAGGAGCTTTACGGCGCCGCCTCCGACGCCTTCCATGCCGGCGACCCGACCCTGGCCGACCTTGGCCTGATGCTCTCTGACTACCTGAACAACATCGACGGTCGCGGCGACCTCAAGGACGAACCCAAGGACCTCACCGCCAAGCAGGCCGTGGAGCTGCTCCAGGGCCGCCTGAACAAGGTGTTCGGCGAGGCCGAGGAAACCATCCGCGTGTTCGAGTCCGACGGTATCGTCGCCGACGCGGCGGCGGGCGCCGACTATATCAAGATCCGCAGCGACGCGATGTTCAACAGCCGCGACGTGCGCGCGCTGGAGGTGCATGAAGGGCTGGTGCACGTGGGCACCACGCTCAACGGCCTCAACCAGCCGATCTGCACCTTCCTGGCCAAGGGCCCGCCCTCGTCGACGGTGACCCAGGAAGGCCTGGCGATCCTGATGGAAGTGATCGCCTTTGCCTCCTACCCCAGCCGCCTGCGCAAGCTCACCAACCGCACCCGCGCCATCCACATGGTCGAGGAGGGGGCGGACTTCATGCAGGTGTACGAGTTCTTCCGTGCCCAGGGGTTTGAAATGGCCGAAAGCTATGGCAATGCCAGCCGCGTGTTCCGCGGCTCGGTGCCCAATGGCCTGCCATTCACCAAGGACTTGTCCTACCTCAAGGGCTTCATCATGGTTTACAACTACATTCAGTTGGCCGTGCGCAAGGGCAAGCTGGAGCAGATTCCGTTGCTGTTCTGCGGCAAGACCACCCTGGAAGACATGCGCACCCTGCGCCAACTGGTCGATGAAGGCCTGGTGGAGCCACCCAAGTACCTGCCCGAGCAGTTCCGCGACCTGAACGCGCTGTCGGCCTGGATGTGTTTTTCCAACTTCCTCAACCACCTGAGCCTGGACCGGATTGAAGCCGATTATTCGAACATTCTCTGAGCACTGGCGGGTCGGGCTGCTGGCCGCGCTGCTGAGCCTGGCCGGCTGCAGTTCGCTGTTGTTCTACCCCGAGCGTGGCCTGCCGTTCACGCCCGAGAAGGCCGGGCTGGCCTACCGCGACGTGAGCCTGACCACCGAGGACGGCACGCGCCTGCACGGCTGGTGGTTGCCGGCCAAGGCCGGGGTGCCGGTCAAGGGCACGGTACTGCACCTGCATGGCAATGGCGGCAACCTGGCCTGGCATCTGGGCGCCAGCTGGTGGCTGCCCGAGCAGGGCTACCAGGTGCTGCTGGTGGACTACCGGGGGTACGGGGTGTCCCAGGGCGAACCGACCCTGCCGGCGGTGTACCAGGACATCGCCGCGGCGCTGGACTGGCTGCAGCAGGCTCCCGAAGTGCAGGGCAAGCCGCTGGTGCTGCTGGGGCAGAGCCTGGGCGGGGCGATGGGCATTCACTACCTGGCGCAGCATCCCGAGCAGCGCCAGCGCTTCAAGGCCCTGGTGTTCGACGGGGTGCCGGCCAGCTACCGCAAGGTGGGCCAGTTTGCCCTGAGCACTTCCTGGCTGACCTGGCCGTTCCAGGTGCCGTTGTCGTGGCTGGTACCCGATGGCGACAGCGCCATCGGGTCGATCGACCAGTTGAGCTCGCCGCCCAAGCTGTTCTTCCACAGCATCGACGACCCGATCGTGCCGTTGGCCAACGGCCTGGCGCTGTACCGCGCCGCGCCGCCACCGCGGGTTCTGCAACTGACCCGTGGCGGGCATGTGCAGACCTTCGCCGACAAGACCTGGCGCCAGGTGATGCTGCGCTTTCTGGATGACCCCGAGCATTTCAACGGGCTGCGGCGCTTGGCCGAAGTCCCCAATTACCCTGACGAGAAGTCGCAATGAGTGAAGAACGCAACGCCATCCCGCTGATCATTACCGGTATCTGCAGCATCATCGGTACGGTGGGCGTGCTCTGGTACTACGGCTACCTGCATTTCGCCAAGCCCCAGGATGCACTGTTGCTGGCCGACTACACCATGCTCAAGACGGTGCCGGGGGAGGACTACAAGATCTCGCTCAAGCCGGCGGCGCAGGTGGCGCAGTGCATCGATGGCGTGCTGGTGCTGTTCGACACCGAACAGAAGGGCCTGACCGGCGTGCTGGTGGACAACCGCAAGCAGGCGGTGCGCTGCATGGGGCAGGAGACGCCCCAGCAGGTCCAGCAGTAAGCGGTACCCGGTACGCCGCGTGAACACCTGCGGCGTACCGGGCACGCGTCAGCTACGTGACGAAGGGCCCGGACGCGGCTCGCGCAGAATGGTCCTGGTCAGTTCCATGCGGGCCTGTTCGACCCGTTTCATCAAGGCCTGGTAGGCCGCGCGGTATTCACTGCTGTTGAGCGACAGCATGTCCGGCAGCGCTTCATGCAGGCCCAGCCGACCACTCAGGTGCAGGATGTCGCGCAGGCGCGCCTGTTCATCCTCGCTCAAGGGCGGCGGCAGTTCTTCGTTGCTGACGGCGTCCAGGTATTCGCTGATTCGATCCCGCCAGCGGTTGACCTGCTCCAGTTGCGGTGACGCGGCAAAATCCAGGTAGCGCTGCCAGTAGGCCTGCCCATAGAGGTAGTCGGGCAACTGGCTCATCTGGGAGCGCAACACGGCCTCGCAGGCTTCATCGAGCATGGCCGGGGTAACCCAGCGGGTGTAGCCGGTGAAGGCCTGGGTGGCCGGCTGGTCGCGCAGCCCCAGGCGCGTGGTCAACGCGATCCTGAAATGCAGTTCGATTTCGCTGTAGTCGATCTGGTGACCCAGGCGGCGCCAGCCCGGCAGGTTGGCGCTGACATGCTCGCGCAGGCGCAGTGCGCGCCAATGGCTGATCGCCATGTCGATCAGTTCGCCCTCGGCTGCAGCATCGCCCACGCAGGCCAGCGCCAGGTCGGCGTGCAGCAGGTTTTCCAGTTGCGAGAACACCACCGCATCGCGGTCGATGCAACTCACCGCCTCGAGTGCCACCTCATACAGGGTTCTGCGCAGGTCCTGGCCGAAAGCCCCCCGGATCAATGCCTGGATTCGCGTGCGCATTGCCGTGTGCCTTGGCGGCAAGGCGTGCAGACGGTCTTGGCGCAGCAGCAAGGCGAAGAACTCGATCACCGCCGAGCCGTTGTCTTCGAGCAATTGCCGGGCCCGTGCCTGATCGTCAGCGGACATGCCTTCGAACAGGCGCGGTGCGTCGCGCAGTGCCGTGGCGTGGCGCACCGAGGCCGGTTCGACGTCGGTGGAGCCCTGCGAGTCGGAGCTCCCGGCGCTGGATGCATCGGAGTCCTGCAGCGTGTTGCCCGTGGCGATCATGTCGTCCTCGAACCGCTGGCGCTGTGATTCGGGCAGGTACTCGTATGCCATGCGCAGGCCGCGTACAAGGCCGGCCCCTTCGGGCACGCTGGCAATGGCCAGCCCGCGCAGGTCGGCGCTGTGCACCCGGGGCAGCCGCTCAAGGCCCGTGGGCCACTGGTCGACGGGCGAGGCCAGGTACGACAGGTCGAGCTCTTCCAGGGCCTGCAGGCGGGTCACGTCCGGCATGCGTGAAAGCGGGTTGGCGGACAGGTCGAGGCTGACCAGGCGCTGCAGGCCACCCAGATCGATGATGTCCTGTTCGCTCAAGCTGATGAGGTTCTGCGCCAGGTTCAGGGTGTGCAGGTGCGTTGCCTGCTGCAGTGCGGCGAAAACGCCCTGTTCGAAGCGCGCGCTCGAGCCCTGCAGGGTCAGAATGCGCAGCGAGTCGCGGGTCAGCAGGCGGGTCATGTGCTGGGCCGTCCAGCTGAAGTCGGGCACGTCGATGTCATTCAGGATCAGGGTCTGCAAGCCGCTCAGGGTGCCCAGTTCGGCCAGGCGGGTCGGTGTCAGCCGGGTACGCGACAGGTTCAGGTGGCTGAGCCGGTGCAGGTTCTCCAGACCTTGCGGCAGCTCGGTCAGGGGCAGGTTGACCAGTTCCAGCCTGTGCAGGTTCGGAAAGCGCTGCACGAAGGCTGCCAGGCCGTCGATGCGCGGTGTATCCAGGACCCTCAGCGCCACCACTGCCGGCAACGTCACCGACAACGGTGGCAACGCCTGCTGGCTGTCGATGCGAACCTCGTCCCGCCGGCGCAGAATGCGGCATTCCCAGGCCCGCACCAGCTGCTGCGCCACCTCTGTGCGCTCGGCGTGGGCCGTGGCGTCGGCACTTTGCTCGACCCACCGATCCAGGCTGCCATCGAGTTGCAGGCGCTCCTGTTCCAGCTGCGTCACGTGCGCGCCGATGGGCTGGTTCTGGCTGAGCAGGTGGGCGATGTAGGCATTGACGTAGCGGCGCGCAATGGGCAGCCGATGGTGGCTGATCAGGCGTTCGAGGCGGGTATGCAGTGGTTCGCGATTGAACATGTTCTGCTCGCCACGGCTGGGACTGCGTTGGGCCGGGGCATTGGCGGTGGTGGTCAACCAGCTTCTTTGCACCGGCAGGCCCAGCAGCAGGCGGGCGCGGGTGGGGCGCGCCAGTGCCATCTCCATCAGGCGCTGGTGCAGGCGCTGCGGCTCGTTGAGTCCGAAGCCCAGGCGGGTGCTGCGCGACTCGCCCAGTGCATGCAGCAATGCGCGGTAGAACCCGAACTCGCTGGTGTCCTGGGCCAGCAGCACCTGGGTCGCGCTGATTGCGTGCCAGCCCTCGTCTTCATCCAGGTACACCGAGGTGGTATCGACATCGGTCTGGCCCAGCGCTGCAAGCGGGGTGCCGAACCGTGCGCCGCTGCGCAACAGCAGCGCGGTACCGGCCGGCCAGTGGTCCAGGTGTTCGAGCAGGCGCACGGCCAGGATGAAGGTGTCCTGATTGATCGAGGCCGGCTGGGTAAAGCCCTCCAGGGCATTGCTCAGGCGCGCGTCATGGTCGAGGGCACGCGCCTGCTCGGCCACGTCCAGAGGCAGGGGCAGCGGCGGGGTCGCCTGCAGCGGGGCATAGATGCGCTGGCGGTTTTCGTCCAGCAGTCGTTGCGCGACACTCAGTGGCAGGTTCGGATAGCGTTGCTGGAGCTCCAGCACCGCATGATCGGTATCCAGTTGTGCCAGTTCGAAGCGGTGCAAGGCGATCGCCCGATTGAGCCGAGGTGACCAGGCATCGTACAGGTCGGCCGGCGGCGGGTTGCAGCCAGTGGTGCAGGGGGGGGCGGTGTCGCCGGGGGGCGGGGTCGAATCGCCGCTGCGACGGGTTCGCCTCGATGCCGGTTCCTTGCCCAGATAGACGGCCACGGCCCGGTAGAAGGCCTGCAGCTGGGGCACATCATCGATTTCGGGTACCGCCAGCCCCTGGGCGATCAGGGCCATGCTGCGCGCTACCTGGTCCTGAATGCGTGCCCGCTGCAGCACATGCACCAGCAGCGCGGGCGCGGGTCGGTCGCGCAGGTACATCTGGCGCAGGCTTGAATTGTCAGCCCCGCTGACGCGACCCAGCTCCAGCAGGCGCGCATCGTCGAAGCCGGCCGCGAGCGGCCCCATGCGACGCAGCAGCGACAGGCGTTCCCAGCGCTGGGGCTGCTCGTGGCGATGGTGCCAGGCTCCGGCACCGTTGTGGTACAGAGGCGGGCAGTAGGCATCCTTGTCGGTGGGGTGGCGTATCTGCCAGTGGCCCTCGGGGGCCTGCTCCACCCGGTAGAACGCCTGGTTGATCATGATCGCCTTGTGCGCGCCCTGGGTGTAGAGCCCCATGGCATCGGGTTGCCCGGTCGGGGAGCTGGCGGCGTCAAGGCGGTAACTGCTCAGGTCGGGTAGCCAGCGCCGATAGTCGGCGGGTGCCGGCTTGATCACACGCAGCGGTGTGACCCACTGCGAAGGTGCCTGGCCTTCGTCTTCCTCGGTGCAGCACAGGCCCGCGCCGGCGCCGATCAGCAGATGCGCTTCGAGGGCGCTGGCGAACGGGGTGCACAGGGTGTTCAGGCTGTCGGCCTGCTGCGGTGTGGTCGGGATCAGCAGGCGCGCATCGTCGAGCAGGCGCTCGATCATGTGCTTCTGCACGAACCAGCGCAGCCCCTGGTCCAGGGCGCTGGTGTCCATCGGCAGGTCCAGCATCGCGTCGCTGGCCTGCCAACTGCTCACCACCCGCTGCTGGTGACGCAGGGGGATGAAGCGCAGAAAGTACTGCTGGAAGGCGGTGCTCGCCAGCGCGCCGCGCAGGCTGGCAAAAAAGTGCGTGCGCGAGGGGTACTGCTTCAGCGGGTGCTGCGGGTGGCCCGGCATGTACGCGACGCACGGGGCATCGTCCACCGGCGGGCCGAGCAGAAGGATGCCGGGCACCAGCAGGTCGTCGAACAGCCTGAGCGATGCGCACACCGTTACATCCGGGCCGAAGTACGGGCCCTGTTGCGGGAACTCCACCGAACCGTCCGGATAGGCGCCGATGATCCACTCGAGCAACTGCCTGCCTTGCCTGCCCAGGTGGCCCCGGATGTGCGCGATGCTGTATTCCTCGCGCAGGGTCGCCAGGTAGGCATCCTGCTTGGCGTCAAGCAGCGTACGGCGCTGGAGCATGGCCTGCAGGTAGGTCAGGTAGACCTCGTCCAGGCTCCTGCGCTGCTGCACGCGATGGAACACCTGTGCGGTGACGGTGGCGAAGTCCTTCGCAGACAGGTCCGCAAGGTTGTAGGTGTACAGGCTCTGAACCTGCGCGAATGCCTGCGTTGCCCGCCGTCGGGCCAGCCGGCCCAGTACCTGGTACTGGTGCAGCTGGCGTCGTTGCTCGGGGCTGGCCTGCTGCAGCCAGGCCGGTTGCTCCTGGGTTTCAAGCGGCGAGAACAGGGTATCGAATTGACGCACCCGCGCGTCGGTGTTGGAAGTGGGCATGGTGCACAGTCCTTGTGGAGGGGGAATGTGGCATTGATCCAGAGGCCCGGCAGGTGGCGGTGGTAGTTATTTGCGCAAGGGGCAGGCAAAAAAAATCCCGCCCTGTAACAGGCGGGATTCTGCGGGTTGCTCAGCCTGTCAGTAGGCTTTGCTTACCGAGCGTGGCGCTACCGGCTGGTTGTCGTTGGAGATGGTGACCTCCACGCGACGGTTCTGCGCACGGCCCGAGTTGCTGGAGTTGTCAGCCACCGGGAATTCCTTGCCGTAGCCCTGGGCCACGATGCGCGATGGGTCTACGCCGGCACGTACCAGTGCGGTGCGAACCGCGTTGGCGCGACGCTCGGACAGCGACTGGTTGTAGCTGGCAGAGCCCTTGCTATCGGTGTAGCCCTCGACGATCACCTTGCGGTCAGGGTTTTCCTGGAGGAACTGCGCCAGGGTGGTGATGTTCGGCAGGGCGCTGCTTTTCAGGTTGGCCTTGTCGAAGTCGAACAGCACGTCGCCGAAGGTCACCAGGGTGCCGCGTTCGGTCTGCTTGGCGTTGAGGCTGTTCTGCAACTGCTTGATTTGCGCATCACGGGCATCCAGGCGAGCCTGGGCGCGTTTGGCGGCAGCGCTTTTCAGGTTGTTTTCGGCGTCACGCAGGGCGATGGTCTGCTTGGCCACTTCCACGCGCTGGTTGGTCAGGTAGGCGAGCTGGTCGACTTTCTTCTCGTCTTCCTTGTTCATGTAGGCTTGGTCGGCCTTGTTCAGCCAGTCTTGCGCGTCCTTGGTTTCCAGCGCCGCGACCTTGCTCGCCTGCGGGTTGCTCTGCAGGGCGGAGAAGTTGGTCCGGGCGGATTCCAGGTTCGGGTTAGGCGGCGTGGAGCAGGCAGCCAGACCAACGCTCAAGGCCAGAAGGGCGGGGATCATCACGTGTTTACGCATAGTGGGTCATCCTTTATCGATTACGAATGCATGGGTCGGTGAGGCGAGCGGCTTACTGCACGCTGCGCATGCCTTCCTCACGCAGGTCCTGCACGCCCTGGTTGGCGTCCTGCACCGCTTTTTCGGCCTTGGCCGCCTGGGCTTTGCGCTCGGCGACGCGAGCGTCCCATTCGGCCTGTTCGGCCAGGCGCTTGGCCTCGTCGTACTTCTTGTCATGCATGGCGATTTCAGCTTGTTTGAGCTTGTCCTGAGCCGCCTTCATTTCCACCGCCGCGAACTCGGTACCGCCCGCGCTGACGGCGGAGTTCACCGCTGACTGCGTTACGGCGTACTGCTCGGTTGGCGGATTGCCTGCGCAGCCGGCCAGAACCAGGCTGCTGCCCAATGCCAGCGCAGCCAGCTTGAGCCCGCGCAGTTGGGTGAAGGAGGTTTTTTCGGTGCGGGTCTTCATGGTGGTCAACTCCATTGGATCACTCCTGATGAACAACGAATTCCGTAACAATCCATCGGCATGGCCCGTCAGCCTGGGGAACACGATATGCCCGTAGCTTAGGGGTTTTGCCGTAATGGCTATTGGCTGTGACCGAAGCGTTTTTTGAATAGTTCAGAAAAAAGTCTCGCCTTATCGTGTTTTTATCTGACTGATCGGTCAGTAGGTTTTCGGGGGAACTTTGCAGCGCGTGCGTAGTACGCGTGCCTGTATGGGTATAGACGGGGTTTGTGGTTCGGGCCATCAAAGGGCCTTGAATGCGGAGTTCTCGAGGCGGCTGCACGGCCCGTTGCAGAGGCCTGCGGGCTGTGGCGCTCCACAGCGCAGCCCGCAGCCGGCCAGCGGATCACTAGTGCGCCGGCCCGTCCTTGCGCTCACTCATGTCGCGCAGGTAACGGCGTGACAACGCCAGAAACCGAGGGGTGGGGCCGACGTCTTCGTAGAGCGGATTGTCTTCCTCGTCGGTGGCGATCACCTGCTGGCCCTTCACATACGGAAAGCTCGCCTCAAGCTCCTCCAGCGCCGCGCCGAGCAATTCGCCCAGCAACTCTTCGGGCCGGCGCTTGGGGTACATTTCGCTCAGCGCCGCCAGGCGCGCCGCCGCTTCGACGTCCAGGTGCAGGACGTGGCCGGTGGCGCTCAACGGGCCCTTGGCGCTGTGTTCCCAATGCTCGGCTAAATCACGGATCTTCATGGTGGCCTCCCACAGGTGGATGTGTTCGTTAGAGCATCGCCACCGCACATAGTTTGGTTGCATCGCCCACCCGGCTTGAAAGCCCAACCTCGACGGGGCACTCTGGACCCAGAGCTGTTTTCCCAGGATGCGGAGGCAAGGCTGATGACCGATATCGATGTGCGCTTGCGAGAAGATGTTCACCTGTTGGGCGAGTTGTTGGGCGACACCGTGCGCGAGCAGTACGGCGAAGCCTTTCTGCAAAAGATCGAAGACATACGTCGCAGCGCCAAGGCCGACCGCAGCGGCAGTGCCGAGCAGCTGAGTTCGACCCTGAACGATCTTGCCGAAGACGAACTGCTGCCGGTGGCGCGGGCCTTCAACCAGTTCCTCAACCTGGCCAACATCGCCGAGCAGTACCAGCTGATTCGCCGTCGTGATGCCGACCAGCCCGCGCCGTTCGAGTCGCGCGTGCTGCCCGAGCTGCTGGCCCGGCTCAAGGCCGCCGGGCACAGCGACGACGCCCTGGCTCGCCAGTTGGGCAAGCTCAGCATCGAACTGGTGCTGACCGCCCACCCGACCGAAGTCGCGCGCCGTACGCTGATCCAGAAGTACGATGCCATCGCCGCGCAACTGGCCGCCCAGGATCACCGCGACCTGACCCCCGCCGAACGCGACCAGGTGCGCCAGCGTCTGCAACGGCTGATCGCCGAGGCCTGGCACACCGAAGAGATCCGCCGTACCCGGCCGACCCCGGTGGACGAAGCCAAATGGGGCTTCGCGGTGATCGAGCACTCGCTCTGGCACGCCATCCCGCATCACCTGCGCAAGGCTGACAAGGCGCTGCACGAGGCCACCGGCCTGCGCCTGCCGCTGGAGGCTGCGCCGATCCGCTTCGCCTCGTGGATGGGCGGCGACCGTGACGGCAACCCCAATGTCACCGCCAAGGTCACCCGCGAAGTATTGCTGCTGGCGCGCTGGATGGCCGCCGACCTGTTTTTGCGCGACATCGATTCGTTGGCCGCCGAACTTTCGATGCAGCAGGCCAGCGAGGCGTTGCGTGCCAAGGTCGGTGATTCGGCCGAGCCTTACCGCACCCTGCTCAAGCAACTGCGTGATCGCCTGCGGGTGACGCGGGCCTGGGCCCAGAGCTCGCTGGCCAGCCCGCAGCCGGCCCCCGCCGAGGTGCTGCACGACAACCGCGACCTGTTCGAGCCGCTGCTGCTGTGCTTCGAATCGCTGCACGCGTGCGGCATGGGCGTGATCGCCGATGGCCCGCTGCTCGACTGCCTGCGCAGGGCCGTTACCTTCGGGCTGTTTCTGGTGCGCCTGGACGTGCGCCAGGACGCCGCCCGGCACGCCGACGCACTCAGCGAGATCACCGAGTACCTGGGCCTGGGGCGCTACGCCGACTGGGATGAAGACGCGCGTATCCGTTTCCTGCAGCAGGAGCTGAGCAACCGCCGGCCGCTGCTGCCTGGCGACTTCAAGCCCCAGGCCGATACCGCCGAGGTGCTCGCCACCTGCCGCGAGGTGGCCGCCGCACCTGCCGCTTCGCTGGGCTCCTACGTGATCTCGATGGCCGGCGCCGCTTCCGACGTGCTGGCCGTGCAACTGCTGCTCAAGGAAGCCGGCGTGCGCCGGCCGATGCGCGTGGTGCCGCTGTTCGAAACCCTGGCCGACCTGGACAACGCCGGCCCGGTGATGGAACGCCTGCTCGGCCTGCCGGGCTATCGCGCCAGCCTGCACGGGCCGCAGGAGGTGATGATCGGCTATTCCGATTCGGCCAAGGATGCCGGCACCACCGCGGCGGCCTGGGCGCAGTATCGTGCCCAGGAAACCCTGGTGCGCATCTGCCGTGAAGAACAGGTCGAACTGCTGCTGTTCCACGGTCGCGGCGGCACCGTGGGGCGTGGTGGCGGCCCGGCGCATGCGGCGATCCTGTCGCAGCCGCCGGGCTCGGTGGCGGGGCGCTTCCGTACCACCGAGCAGGGCGAGATGATCCGCTTCAAGTTCGGCCTGCCGGACATCGCCGAGCAGAACCTCAACCTGTACCTGGCTGCGGTGCTGGAGGCGACCCTGCTGCCGCCACCGCCGCCGCAACCGGCCTGGCGCGAACAGATGGACCAGCTGGCCGCCGACGGCGTGAAGGCCTACCGTGGCGTGGTGCGCGACAACCCCGAGTTCGTCGAGTACTTCCGTCAGTCCACCCCGGAACAGGAACTCGGCCGCCTGCCACTGGGCAGTCGCCCGGCCAAGCGGCGCGCGGGCGGCATCGAGAGCCTGCGGGCGATCCCGTGGATCTTCGGCTGGACCCAGACGCGCCTGATGCTGCCCGCCTGGCTGGGCTGGGAGGCGGCGCTGAACAACGCGCTGGCCCGTGGCCAGGGCGAACTGCTGGCCGAGATGCGCGAACAGTGGCCGTTCTTCCGCACCCGCATCGACATGCTCGAGATGGTGCTGGCCAAGGCCGACGCCGACATCGCGCGCTTCTACGACGAACGTCTGGTGCAACCGCAACTGCGACCTTTGGGTGCCCATCTGCGCGACCTATTGTCGCAGGCGTGCCAGGTGGTGCTGGGTCTCACGGGGCAGCCGGTGCTACTGGCGCACAGCCCTGACACCCTGGAATTCATCCGTCTGCGCAACACCTATCTGGACCCGCTGCATCTATTGCAGGCCGAGCTGCTGGCACGCTCGCGCGCACGCGAAGCCGCTCTGGACAGCCCCTTGGAACAGGCGCTGCTGGTGACTGTGGCGGGTATTGCGGCAGGTCTGCGCAACACCGGTTGAGGGCGGGGCAGGGGTGGCGCGCCAGTGCCCGGCGCGCGCCCCGAGCACCCGGGCGAAGCGGTTTCGCCCCCGGTTGCGCCGGGCGCAACCCGGGCACGAACGGGCCTCACGCAGTATTTTTTTCCGACTTTCGACCGCTTGTGTGGTCCGGGTGCGCTGTGTATCTTGAGCAGCCTTTTGACCGATTTGCGGTCATCACCCGATTCTTGGGATTGGCCCTGAGTGGCGAATCCATTGATTTGCTTATAAAAAATTGAGGAGCACAAGATGCGCGTAATTCTGCTGGGAGCTCCCGGGGCCGGTAAAGGTACTCAGGCAAAGTTCATCACCGAGAAGTTCGGTATTCCCCAGATTTCCACCGGCGACATGCTGCGTGCCGCGGTCAAGGCCGGCACCCCGCTGGGTCTGGAAGCCAAGGCGATCATGGACGCCGGCAAGCTGGTATCCGACGAGCTGATCATCAACCTGGTCAAGGACCGCATCGCTCAGGCCGACTGCGCCAAGGGTTTCCTGTTCGACGGTTTCCCGCGCACCATTCCCCAGGCTGAAGCCCTGGTGAGCGCCGGCGTTGAGCTGGATGCCGTGGTCGAGATCGCCGTTGCCGACGAAGAGATCGTCCAGCGTATCGCCGGCCGCCGCGTGCACGAAGGTTCGGGTCGCGTGTACCACGTGGTCTACAACCCGCCGAAGGTTGAAGGCAAGGACGACGAGACCGGCGAGCCGCTGATCCAGCGCAAGGACGACACCGAAGAAACCGTGCGTCATCGCCTGTCGGTCTACCACGAGCAGACCAAGCCGCTGGTGGACTTCTACCAGAAGCTGTCGGCTGCCAACGGTGGCAAGCCCAAGTACAGCCACATCGAAGGCGTGGGCTCGGTCGATGCCATCACCGCCAAGGTGCTGGCCGCTCTGAGCTGATCACCGCTCGGATGTGCACACAACGGCCCGCTTGCGGGCCGTTGTTGTTTATAATGCCGTTCTTTTTTCTTGCCCCTGGAACCCCCGATGACCACCTTGCTGGCCCTGGATACCGCCACTGAAGCCTGCTCCGTTGCCCTGCTGCATGACGGCAAGGTGCTCAGCCACTATGAGGTGATCCCGCGCCTGCACGCGCAGAAGCTGCTGCCGATGATCCAGACGATGCTGGCCGAAGCGGGCATCGCCCTGTCGGCCGTCGATGCGATTGCCTTCGGCCGCGGCCCCGGCGCCTTTACCGGGGTGCGGATCGCCATCGGCGTGGTGCAGGGCCTGGCGTTCGCCCTCGAGCGTCCGGTGCTGCCGGTGTCCAACCTGGCGCTGCTGGCCCAGCGCGCGTTGCGCGAGCACGGCGCCGAGCAGGTGGCGGCGGCGATCGATGCGCGCATGGACGAGGTGTACTGGGGCTGCTACCAGCAGCAGGCCGGCGAAATGCGCCTGCTGGGCAGCGAGGCGGTGCAGGCGCCCGAACAGGTCAGCCTGCCGCCGGGCGCGGCCGGCGACTGGTTCGGTGCCGGTACCGGCTGGGGCTACGCCGAGCGCCTGCCGGTGGCCGTCAGTGGCCAGGACGCCGGCATGCTGCCTCACGCCCTCGACCTGCTGACCCTGGCGCGGTTCGCCTGGGACCGGGGCGAAGGTATTGCGCCCGATCTCGCCCAGCCGGTGTACCTGCGCGACAAGGTGGCCACGCCCAAGGCGCGGTAAACCGCTGGTCGTCTATCGCCGTTGCGCATAAACCTTTTGCTCGATATGTGGTCCAGTTATCAGTCGGGCATTTGCGAAGTCTCTCAGGTGCCGCTAAATTGCCATCATTGCTCCTGAGTAATCGTTCATGCGTGTCGACGGCTTCTCTTCCCAGTCCTATCCGATCAAGCGCCCGCTGCGCAAGCCGCCGGTGCGCGAAGAGGACGTGGACGAAGACCTGCCGGGCGAGTTCGAGGCGCAGCCGTCGCCATCAGGTGCTGCAGGCGGCGCCAGCCGCAGCGGCCTGCCGGTGCGCCAGCAGGACATGATCTTCCCGCGGGCGCGCAACAAGCGCACCGCCCAGGCCCTGGCCAGCTACCTGACCACTGCCGGCTTCGTGGACTGGGAGATGGAAGTGCTGGGGTTGGACCTGTACATTTGAGGCATGACGCCTTTACCTTACTTTCTCGGTTGCCCGTCCTGGAGTGAAAACGCCTGGCGCGAGTACCTGTACCCCGCCGAGGCCAGACCCAGCGACTTTCTCGGCCTCTACTGCCAGGTGTTCAATGCGGTGGAGGGCAACACCACCTTCTATGCGCGCCCCGCGCCCGCCACCCTGGAACGCTGGGCGCAGATCATGCCCGCGCACTTTCGCTTCACCGCCAAGTTCCCCGGCGACATCAGTCACGCAGACGACCTACGTCAGCAATGCGTGGCCGCGCACACCTTCATCAACCTGCTCAAGCCGCTGGGCGCCCGTGTGGCGCCCTACTGGTTGCAGCTGCCTGCCAGCTTCGGTCCGGCACGCCTGGGCGAGCTGGTGGCGTTCATCGACGAGGTGGACGTGCCGCTGGCGGTAGAGGTGCGCAACAAGGCCTTCTTCGCCAAGGGTGAGGAGGAACGTCTGCTCAATCGGCTGTTGCTCGATCGCGGCGTCGAACGCATCTGCCTGGACCCGCGTGCCCTGTTCAGTTGCACCTCGCGCGATCCGGGCGTGCTGCATGCCCAGTCCAAGAAACCGCGGGTGCCGCCACGCCCTGCCGCCTTCAGCCAGAGCCCGCAGGTGCGCTTCATCGGCCACCCGGAACTGGCGGCCAACGAGCCGTTTCTGTTGCCGTGGCTGGACAAGGTCGCGGCCTGGATCGAGGAGGGGCGCACCCCGTACGTTTTCCTGCATACTGCCGACAACCGCCTGGCAGCCGCGCTGGCGCAGCGTTTTCATCAGGGCCTGATGGAGCGCCTGCCCGGCTTGCCGGCCTTGCCTGAACTGCACAGGGCGCCCGCAGCCGAGCAGCTTGGCCTGCTCTGACCGCCCCGTACCGCCTGCTCTGGAGTCGTGATCATGGATGTGCAAACCCTGCGTGCCGAAGCCTTCAAGGCGCTGCATGAACGTGATGGTGCCTTTGTCATCCCCAACCCCTGGGATGCAGGCTCGGCCAAGCTGCTAGCCAGCCTCGGCTTCGAGGCGCTGGCCACCACCAGCGCCGGCCTGGCGTTCTCGCTGGGGCGCCCCGATGCCGAAGGCGCCATGAGCCTGGAGGAAACCCTGGGCAACGCGCGCAGCATCGTCGATGCCACCGCTCTGCCGGTGGCTGCAGACCTCGAGAACGGCTTCAGCGATACGCCCAAGGGCTGCGCCGAGGCCATCCTGCAGGCCGCCGCTGTGGGCCTTGTAGGCGGCTCCATCGAGGATGCCAGCGGCAACCCGCAAGAGCCGATCTATGGCTTTCATCAGGCAGTGGAGCGCGTCGAGGCAGCCGTTGCGGCGGCGCGCAGCCTGGAGTTCCCGTTCACCCTGTGTGCCCGCGCCGAAAACCTGCTGCACGGGCGCCTGGACCTGGACGACACCATCAAGCGCCTGCAGGCCTTTGCCGAGGCCGGTGCCGATGTGCTGTACGCGCCGGGCTTGCGCAGCGCCGAGGAGATTCGCCAGGTGGTGCAGGCCGTGGCGCCCAGGCCGGTAAACGTGCTGATGGGGCTGAGCGGGGTGGGCCTGAGCGTATGCGACCTGCAGGCGCTCGGGGTCAAGCGCATCAGCGTCGGCTCGTCGCTGGCGCGTGCGGCCTACGGCGCGCTCTTCCACGCCGCCGAACGGATCCAGCAACAGGGCCGCTTCGACTATGCCGAACAGGCGCTGCCGTTCGACCAGCTCAACCAGTTGTTCAGGCGCTGATCGTCCATGCGGGGAGTGGGCATTTTCCTGGTGATAGCGATGGCGGCGGGGCTGGTGGCCTGGCAACAGGGCTGGCGCCTGCCGGCTGCCTGGAACCCGTGGGCGGTGCTGGACGTCAAGGCGCCCCCGAACCTGCTGACCCCCTACAAGCTGAGCCGCCTGCAGGATGACCCCAGGCTTTGCGAACAGGCCCTGGCCACCTCGACGCTGCGCTACAGCAAGCAGGCCGACAGCGCGCCAGATGTGGCCTGCCCGCTGCACAACGTGGTGCGGGTGCAGGGCTCGGGCGTGCGCCTGAGCAGCAGTTTTCTGGCCAGTTGCCCAGTGGCGGTGGCCTTCGCGCTGTTCGAGCGCCACGGCCTGCAACCGGCCGCGCAGCGTGCATTCGGCCAGGCGGTGGTGCAGGTCGATCATCTGGGCAGTTTTGCCTGTCGCAATGTGTACGGGCGCAAGGAAGGGCGGCGCAGCCAGCATGCCAGCGCCAATGCGCTCGACATCGCCGGGTTCAGGCTGGCCGATGGGCAGCGCATCGAGGTGCTGCGCGACTGGCCGGGTGAGGGGGTGAAGGCGAAGTTTCTACGCGAGGTGCAGGCTGGCGGCTGCGACAGTTTCAACACGGTGCTGGGGCCTGACTACAACGCTGCCCACCGCAACCACTTCCACCTGGATATGGGCTTCTGGCAGATCTGCCGTTAGGCGGCGATGCGCACGTTGTTCAGTACCACCGGACGGGCCCAGCTGAGGTCGAACTCCAGCTCCGACTGCTGCTTGAGCAGCGTGGCCTGGTCGAACGGCTCCGGCGCCGGGTCGAGCAGGCTGGCTTCCAGCTCCGCGATCGGCAGGTGCAGCGGGTAGGGTTGCGGTGCCGGGCCTGGCTGCGGCAGCGGATGACCCTGGCTCATCACCACCGGGCGCACCCAGTTGTTGCTGATGTCCAGCTGGCGCTGCTGCTCCACCAGTTCCAGCGCGCTGAATGGCGGCGCAGGCTTGTCCAGCAGGTCCAGTTCGAATTCGGCAATCGGCAGGAACAGCGGCTCGGGCGGGGCGACGATGGTGTCGTGCACGTCGCACAGGCGCTGGCTGTGGATCTGCGCCAGGGTCTGGCTGCCGGCAATCGGTTCGCCGGTGACGGTGTCGACCTCGGGGACCGCCAGCTGACCTTCCTGCGCACCTTCACCCTGCTGCTCTGCCAACGCCTGGGCAAAGAAGTCCTGCCACAGGTGGCTGACGCCGCCGAGGGTCTGGGTGTTGTGCCGGGCAAAGTCGCCGACGGGCGACAAATAACCGGAAGGGAGCTGAAGAATGTCTGACATGGCAGTCGAAGGCTGTCCGGGTCTGGCAAAATAGCGATTACTGCGGTTATCGGCACAGGCCGGCAATCATTTAATTTTTTTGTGTGGGGAAGGTGAGCGGTGGAGCAACTGGCGGACGGCGGTATCCGGGTCGAGGCGTTGGCTGCCGAGTATCAGGCACAGGCCGAGCACTGGGCGGTGCGCCTGGGCTTGCCGCTGCAGGATGCGTCGGCGGCCTTTGCCGTGCAGGTGGGCGAGACCGGCCTGCAGATCCAGCAGTTGGGCCCGCAGGCACCGGGCCCGGTGCGGGTGGATTTCGTCGAGGGCGCGGCGGCCCATCGTCGGGTGTTCGGCGGGGGCAGCGGGCAGATGATCGCCAAGGCGGTCGGCATCGCCCAGGGCGTGCGTCCACGGGTGCTGGATGCCACGGCAGGACTGGGCAAGGACGCCTTCGTGCTGGCCAGCCTGGGCTGCCAGATGCAACTGATCGAGCGCCAGCCGCTGGTGGCGGCGCTGCTCGAGGATGGCCTGGCGCGTGCGGCATCGGATGCCGAGGTGGGGCCCATCGTGGCCCGCATGCAGCTGCTGGCGGGCAACTCCATCGAGCGCATGCGCGACTGGCAGGGCGAACCGCCGCAGGTGATCTACCTCGATCCGATGTTCCCGCACCGCGACAAGAGCGCTCTGGTGAAAAAGGAGATGCGCGTGTTCCGCCCGCTGGTGGGCGATGACCTGGATGCCCCGGCACTGCTGGAGGCCGCCCTGGCCCTGGCCAGCCACCGGGTGGTGGTCAAGCGCCCGCGCAAGGCGCCGATCATCGACGGGCCCAAGCCCAGCCATAGCCTGGAAGGCAAGTCGAGCCGCTACGACATCTACCCCAAGAAAGCCCTCAAGCCCTGACTAGGGGCGGTAGGCCCGCAAAAACACCGCCACCACGTCCTGCACATGTGCCTCGGCAGCCTCGGCGTCCAGCGCCGGGGAGTAGCCGAGCAGCAGGCGATAGTTCGGCGCCCCCTTGAGCAGGCAGAAGAAGTGCTCGGCCGCCCTGGCCGGCTGCTCGATACGCAGCAGACCATGCTGGTCGACGCGCTGCAGCAGTGCCTCCATCTCGCGCAGCACGCGCAACGGGCCGGCTTCGAAGAAGATCTGGCTGAGCTTGGGGTCCTGGGTGCCCAGGGCCATGATCAGGCGGCTGAGCTTGACTGACTGGTCGCTGTTGATCAGTGCCTGGAAGCCGCGCCCGATGTTCAGCAGGACCTGCTCCACCGACGTGCCTTCGGTCAGTTCGAAGAACAGTTCGGGCAACTGGGCCGTGCAGGTGGCCACGATCGCCGAGGAGAACAGTGTCTCCTTGTCGTTGAAGTGGCTGTAGACCGTCAGTTTCGAAACCCCTGCCGCATTCGCGACCGCATCCATGCTGGTGTTGGCGTAACCGTGGGTGAGAAACAGGGCTTTGGCCGCCTCGAGGATGGCCTGGCGCTTGGCGAGGTCCTTGGGCCGGCCGGGGCCGTTGGGGGCGCTGGTTTCGTTTGGCATGAATGACACGTACAGGTTCGTTAAGGGGTACAGGGTACACCGTGGTCGCCACCGGGGGGCTGCAATCTGCGCTTTGAACGCCTATCAGCGCCAGTGATGGCGGGTGGAGGTGGCTTTTTCGGCTCCACGGAGGGCCCAAGCGGCAGGTCCAGGTGTCAGTTCGATGCGTGCGACGACCCTGAAATTTCTGTCCGACAATCGCTTCCCGGCGCCGTTGCGCTGATTTACTATACCCGCCGGTATAAATATTAGATGCGCTACTCACGGAAGGTTCTCGATCATGTTGCGCCATGCCTTGCCCCTTGCATTCCCGCTTACCCTTGCCTTGCTGCTGAGCGGCTGCGGGCAGGAGAGTCCCCCGCCAAGCACCCTGCGCCCGGCCATGGTGGTGCAGCCGCAGCTGTCCACGGCGGCGGTCGACAGCTACCCCGGCGAAGTGCGCGCCCGGCTCGAGCCGGAGTTGGCGTTTCGTATTCCCGGCAAGGTCAGCAAGCGCCTGGTGGAGGAGGGCCAGCGGGTCAAGGCCGACCAGCCATTGGCCGAGCTCGACCCGCAGGACGTGCGCCTGCAGCTGGAGGCCAGCCGCGCGCAGATGGCAGCGGCCCAGGCCAACCTGAGCCTGGTCAAGGCCGAGCGCGACCGCTACCAGACCCTGCTGGAGCGCCAGATGGTCAGCCGCTCGCAGTTCGACAACGCCGAAAACCTTTACCGCGCAGGCCTGGCGCGAGCCAACCAGGTGCGCGCCGAATTCGATGTGGCCGGCAACCAGGCCGGCTATTCGGTGCTGCGCGCGCCACAGGACGGGGTGGTGGCCAAGCGTCAGGTCGAGGTGGGCCAGGTGGTGGCTGCCGGGCAGACCGTGTTCACCCTGGCCGCCGATGGCGAGCGCGAGGTGCTGATCAGCCTGCCGGAGCAGAACTTCGGCCGCTTCAAGGTCGGCCAGCCGGTGTCGGTGGAGCTGTGGTCGCAACCGGATACGCGCTTCGAGGGTCGCATCCGCGAGCTGTCGCCGGCCGCCGACCCGCGTTCACGTACCTTCGCTGCGCGCATCGCGTTCGCGGCCGGCAAGGTGCCCGCAGAACTGGGGCAGAGCGCACGGGTGTTCATCCAGCACGCCGAGCAGGTGCCGTTGGCGGTGCCGCTGTCGGCCCTGAGCGCCGAGAACGGCCAGACCTACGTGTGGCGGGTGGAGCCTGACAATACGCTCACGCGCACCGTGGTGCGGGTTGGCGCCTACGGCCAGGCCAGCGTGCCGGTGCTCGAAGGCCTCAAGCCCACCGATTGGGTGGTGGCGGCTGGCGGCCATGTGCTGCACGAGGGGCAGCAGATACGACCGGTGGACCGGTCCAATCGCGTGGTGAATCTGGCGGCCAAGGAGTAAGTCCCGATGGGTTTCAACCTTTCCGCCTGGGCGCTGCGCAATCGCCAGATCGTGCTGTTCCTGATGGTGCTGCTGGCCCTGGTCGGCACGCTTTCGTATACCAAGCTGGGCCAGAGCGAAGACCCGCCGTTCACCTTCAAGGCCATGGTGATCAAGACCAACTGGCCGGGGGCGAGCGCCGAGGAAGTCTCGCGCCAGGTCACCGAACGCATCGAGAAGAAGCTGATGGAGACAGGCGAGTACGAGAAGATCGTCTCGTTCTCGCGCCCTGGTGAGTCCCAGGTCACTTTCATGGCCCGCGACTCGATGCATTCCAAGGATGTTCCCGAGCTGTGGTACCAGATCCGCAAGAAGGTCGCGGACATTCGCCACACCTTGCCGCCGGGTATCCAGGGGCCGTTCTTCAACGACGAGTTCGGCACCACCTTCGGCAATATCTATGCACTGACCGGTGAAGGCTTCGACTACGCGGTGCTCAAGGACTACGCCGACCGCGTGCAGATCCAGCTGCAACGGGTAAAGGATGTGGGCAAGGTCGAGCTGCTCGGCCTGCAGGACGAGAAGATCTGGATCGAGCTGTCGAACCTCAAGCTGGCGACCCTGGGCCTGCCGCTTGAAGCCGTGCAGCAGGCGCTGGAGGAACAGAATGCGGTGACCACCGCAGGCTTTTTCGAAACCCCCAGCGAGCGCCTGCAACTGCGCGTGAGCGGGCGTTTCGAGACGGTGGAGCAGATCGAGCAGTTCCCCATCCGGGTGGGCGAGCGCACCTTCCGTATCAGCGATGTGGCCGATGTGCGCCGCGGTTTCAACGATCCGCCCGCGCCACGCATGCGCTTCATGGGCGAAGATGCCATCGGCCTGGCGGTATCGATGAAGGCCGGTGGTGACATCCTGGTGCTGGGCAAGGCCCTTGAGGTCGAGTTTGCCCGTATCTCGGCCAATCTGCCGGCCGGCATGCAGCTGCGCAAGGTGTCCGACCAGCCGGCCGCCGTGAAAACCGGGGTAGGCGAGTTCGTGCAGGTGCTGGTGGAAGCACTGGCCATCGTGCTGCTGGTGAGCTTCTTCTCGCTGGGCATGCGCACCGGCCTGGTGGTGGCGCTGGCGATTCCGCTGGTGCTGGCGATGACGTTTGCCGCGATGTATTACCTCGGGATCGGCCTGCACAAGATTTCCCTGGGGGCACTGGTGCTGGCGCTGGGGCTGTTGGTGGATGACGCGATCATTGCGGTGGAGATGATGGCGATCAAGATGGAGCAGGGCTTCGATCGCTTCAAGGCCGCCAGCTACGCCTGGACCAGCACCGCCTTCCCGATGCTCACCGGCACCCTGATCACCGCGGCGGGCTTTCTGCCGATTGCCACGGCGCAGTCGGGCACGGGCGAGTACACCCGCTCGATCTTCCAGGTGGTGACCATTGCCCTGATTGCCTCGTGGATCGCTGCCGTGGTGTTCGTGCCGTACCTGGGCGAGCGGCTGCTGCCAGACCTGGCCAAGCTGCACGCGGCCAAGCACGGCACCACCGATGGCGCCACCGACCCCTATGGCACGCCGTTCTACCAGCGTGTACGGCGGCTGGTGGGCTGGTGCGTGGCGCACCGCAAGACGGTGATCGTGGCGACCCTGGGCCTGTTCGTGCTCAGCGTGCTGTCGTTTCGCTTCGTGCCCCAGCAGTTCTTCCCGGCCTCCGGACGGCTGGAGCTGATGGTCGACCTGAAGCTGGCCGAGGGCGCCTCGCTGAGCAACACCGCCGAGCAGGTCACGCGCCTGGAGGCCCTGCTCAAGGAGCGCGCCGGCATCGACAACTATGTGGCCTACGTGGGCACCGGCTCGCCGCGCTTCTACCTGCCCCTGGACCAGCAGTTGCCGGCAACCAGCTTCGCCCAGTTCGTGGTGCTGGCCAAGACCATCGAGGAGCGCGAGGCGCTGCGCAGCTGGCTGATCGAGACCCTGAACGAGCAGTTCCCGGACCTGCGTTCGCGGGTCACGCGCCTGGAAAACGGCCCGCCCGTGGGCTACCCGGTGCAGTTCCGGGTCACCGGCGAGCACATCGAGGAGGTGCGTGCACTGGCGCGCAAGGTGGCGGCCCGGGTGCGCGAGAACCCGCATGTGGTGAACGTGCACCTGGACTGGGAAGAGCCGAGCAAGGTGATCTACCTGAGTATCGACCAGGACCGTGCCCGGGCCCTGGGGATCAGCACCGCGCACCTGGCCAAGTTCCTGCAAAGCTCGCTGACCGGTTCGTCGGTCAGTCAGTTCCGCGAAGACAACGAGCTGATCGAGATCCTGCTGCGCGGCACGCGCCAGGAACGCACCGAGCTGACCAACCTGTCGAGCCTGGCGGTGCCCACCGAGAATGGGCGCAGCGTTGCGCTGTCGCAGGTGGCGACGCTGGAGTACGGCTTCGAGGAAGGCATCATCTGGCACCGTAATCGCCTGCCGACGGTGACGGTACGTGCCGACATCTATGGCAAGGAGCAGCCGGCGACCCTGGTCAAGCAGATACTGCCGACCCTGGAGCCGGTGCGTGCCGAGCTGCCGGATGGCTACCTGCTGGAAGTGGGCGGTACGGTGGAGGATTCGACCCGCGGGCAGAACTCGGTGAATGCCGGGGTGCCATTGTTCATCGTGGTGGTGTTGAGCTTGCTGATGGTGCAGTTGCGCAGCTTCTCGCGCACGGTGATGGTGTTCCTCACCGCGCCATTGGGGCTGATCGGGGTGGTGCTGTTCCTGATGGTGTTCCGCCAGCCGTTCGGCTTCGTGGCGATGCTGGGCACCATTGCGCTGTCGGGGATGATCATGCGCAACTCGGTGATTCTGGTGGACCAGATCGAGCAGGACATCGCGGCCGGGCTGGACCGTTGGCAGGCGATCATCGAGGCCACGGTGCGGCGCTTCCGGCCGATCGTGCTGACCGCGCTGGCGGCGGTGCTGGCGATGATTCCGCTGTCGCGCAGCGTGTTCTTCGGGCCGATGGCGGTGGCGATCATGGGCGGGCTGATCGTGGCCACGGCGTTGACGCTGCTGTTCCTGCCGGCGCTGTATGCGGCGTGGTTCAAGGTGCGCAAGCCCTGAGAAGGCGTTCGCCGGCAAGGCCGGCTCCTACGGGGGCACTGCGCATCCTGTAGGAGCCGGCCTTGCCGGCGAAGGGCCCTAGAGGGCGCCGAAGACCTTCTTGGCCAGGCTGGTAGCCGCGGCCGCCGGGTTCTGGCGGATCGTCGCTTCCTGCTTGCCGATCATCTCGAACAGGCCATCCAGCGCCTGTTCGGTCACATAACCCTCGACGTTGGCGTTCTTGCTGTCCAGCAGGCCCAGCGACGAGGCCTGCCCGGCAAAGCTGTTGTACTGCTTGGCCAGGCCGACCTGGTCGGTGGCCTGCTTGACGATGGGCAGGAACTTGGCACGGATCTGCTCGCGGCTGGTCTTGTTCAGGTACTGGGTGGCCGAATCGTTGCCACCGCTGAGAATACCCTTGGCGTCGGCCACGCTCATCTTCTTGACCGCATCCACCAGCAACGCCTGGGCCTGCGGTACTGCCGCCTCGGCCGCCTTGTTCATGCTGGCCTCGAGCTGGTCGACCTCGGCGCCCATGCCGAATTTCTTCATGGCCTTGGCAGCCTTGCCCAGGTTGCCCGGCAGCTCGATGCGCACGTCCGGGTTGTTGCTGAAGCCGCCTGGGGTGCCCAGTTGCTTGACGGCAATCTGCGCACCTTGGGTCAGGGCATCCTTGAGGCCGCCGGTGGCGTCCTTCTGCGACAGGTCGCCGAGTGACAGCGCCAGCGCACTGGCCGACAACAGCAGGCCGGCACACAGGCCGGTAAAGGTAAGAGCAGGGCGGAACATGGCAGCATCCTTATCCAAAGGCAAAAAGGGGATCAGCGAACGGCGTCGACCTTGATTCGTACAGGCTGGGCGTCGCTACCGTCCAGCTGCACGCCGTGGTGTTCGGTGTTGATGAACAGCAGCTTGCCGTCCAGCTCGATGCGCGCGCTCACGGCATAGCGGTGGCCCGGCTTGACCTGTGCCGGGTCGTAGCTCAGGTGAAACGGCAGGGGCACCTGGCCTTTTACCGGGCCGCTCTGGTTGGCCAGGGTGACGGCTGGCGCATCGGCCAGCGACACGTCCTGCAGGCTGACGCTCAGGGTGGCTGCCGGTGGCAGGGCGATGCGCTGCAGGTAGAACACCTCGCCGTCCAGGCTGGCCTTGGAGGGTGACGGGGTGCTGCTGCAGGCGGCCAGCAGGCTGCCCAGCACAGCCAGGGTCAATTTCTTCATCGTGTACTCCTGTTCAGACTTGTTGCTCGGTGTGTTCGGTGGTTTCGTCGCTGCGCTGCAAGGCCACCTGGCGGATCGACAGGCGCACCTCGGCCGACAGCACGCGCTTGGCGGCGCCTTCGGCCAGCTCGCTGAGTTTTTCATGGTAGCCGAGCTTGCCCGCCGCATCCGGGCGCAGCACGCCCTGTTCGATCTGGGTCTGGATGAAGTGGCGGAACAGGCTCTTGTCGAAGAATTCCGGGGCGTTCAGGCCATGCAGGATCGACAGGCGCTGGGCCATGACCACGCACAGGTCTTCCAGCTCTTCGGCGCTGAGGGTGTGCTGGCCGCTGTTGAGCAGCAGCGCGGTGGCCATGTAGAAGCGCTGCAGGGTCTGGGTGATGGCCCGCGCCAGCAGGGTCAGCAGCACGAACTGGCGCGAACTCGGGGCCGGGCGCAGGTACACGCCGTTCTCGAAACGCAGCAGGCCCTGTTCGACGAATGCCTCCAGCCACTGGTCGATCACCCCGTCGAGCTCCTGGGCATCCCAGCGGATGAACAGCTCCGACTGCAGATACGGGTACAGCGCGTGGGTGTAGCGGCCGATCAGTTCGCGGCTGATGCGCGAGCTGCTCTGGAAGAAGCTTGCCAGCAGCGCCGGCAGGGCGAAGATGTGCAGTACGTTGTTGCGGTAGTAGGTCATCAGTACCGCGTTGTTTTCATCCAGGTACAGGATGCGCCCCAGCGCGTCCTGCTGCTCGGCCAGCAGGTCCATGCCGCGCACGTGGCCGATCAGCGCCAGGCCGTCGCCTTCGGGCAGGGTGGTATGGGCCGAGTAGGGCACCTGGCGCAGCAGCGTCAGGTACAGGTCCAGTACCCGCGCCAGGGCGCGTTCGTCCAGGGCCAGGCGGCTGGTGGACAGCAGCGCCAGGGCCACCAGGTTGACCGGGTTGATCGCGGCGGCCTCGTTCAGGTGCTGCGCGACCTTCTCGCCCAGGCGCGAGGTGGTTTCGTTGAGCCAGGCCGGTCGGAACTGCGGGCTGTGGTCCTGTTCGCGCCAGCCCGGTTGCTGCTGGTCGAGGAAGCTGGCCAGGCGGATCGGCTCGCCGAAGTTCACGGCCACCTGGCCAAAGCGCTGCTTGAGCGCGCCGATGACCTTGAAGATGTCGAAGATCGATTCCTTCTTCTTGCTCGCCCCGCGCAGCTCGCCCAGGTAGGTGCGGCCTTCGAGCACGCGCTCGTAGCCGATGTACACCGGCACGAACACGATCGGGGTGCGCGAGGAGCGCAGAAAACTGCGCAGGGTGATCGCCAGCATGCCGGTCTTGGGCTGCAGCATGCGCCCGGTGCGCGAGCGCCCGCCCTCGACGAAGTACTCCACCGGGAAGCCCTTGGTGAACAGGGTGTGCAGGTACTCGTTGAACACCGCGGTGTACAGCGGGTTGCCCTTGAAGGTGCGGCGCATGAAGAACGCACCGCCGCGGCGCAGCAGGCTGCCGATCACCGGCATGTTGAGGTTGATGCCGGCGGCGATGTGCGGCGGCGTCAGGCCGTTGCGAAACAGCAGGTACGACAGCAGCAGGTAGTCGATGTGGCTGCGGTGGCAGGGCACGTAGATCACCTCGTGCCCCGGCGCGATGCCTTGTACCTGTTCGATATGGTTGACCTTGATGCCGTCGTAGATCTTGTTCCAGAACCAGCTCAGCACCACTTCGAGGAAGCGGATGGCGGTGTAGGTGTAGTCCGAGGCGATCTCGTTGCCATAGCGCAGGGCCTGGGCCTCGGCCTTGGCCAGCGGGATGTTCTCGCGCTGGGCCTCGTCGCTGATGGCCTGGCGTACCAGCGGGTCGTGGATCAGGCCCTTGACCAGGTTGCGCCGGTGCGAGATGTCGGGGCCGATGACGGCGGTCTTGAGGTTGCGAAAATGCACCCGCAGCAGGCGCTGGGCCATGCGCACGGTGCGTTCGTGGCCCTTGTTGTGCTCGACCAGCTCACGCAGATGGATCGGCGCGGAAAACTGCACGCGGGTCTTGCGCCCCAGGATCAGCACGGTAAGCAGCCGGCGCAGGCGCCCGGTGACGGCCCAGCTGTCGGCGAACAACAGCTTCCACGGGCTCGATTCGCTGGCCGGCGACTGGCCCCAGAACACGCTGACCGGAATGATCTGCGCGTCCTGTTCGGCGTGCTGGCTGACCAGGTTGACCAGGCGCGTCAGCGTCGGCGGTGCGCCGCGCTTGTCGTGGCGGCCCAGCCAGTCGGGTTCGGGGGTCAGGTAGAAGAACGCCGCCGGCTCCATCATCGGGCCTACCGCCACGGGCAGCACCGGGCGCGGAAGCCCGGCTTTGGTGCATTCACGGTCGAGCACGGCCAGATCGGTGAGCGCGGGTGATTGCAGCACGTAGAACACCGGACGGCTGCGGTCCAGGTTCAGCGAGAAGGATGACTGGTTGATGGTTTCGGAGCGCACCCACAGGTACAGCAGTCGGCGCAGGGCGCCGAAGATCAGGCGGCGCAAGGGGGAACGGGTCATTCGGTAGGTGCCCTGGGTAATGGGATTCGAGCAGATGCTCGGTAGGTTAGTGTGCCGTATCCGCGCAAGTTCAGCAAAAAGCGCCCCGGTCATGAAAATTGTTGAATGGCTGCGTTATAGTCGGTCCGCCACTTGCAGGACAAATCCGCAAGCGGCGTAGGTGGGGCCTGGTGAGGCCCTGCCGACAAGGCGATTCCAAAATAAAAATCCGGAGTAGTTCAGATGTCGTCTCGTGAGACTGGAAGTGTGAAGTGGTTCAATGACGCCAAGGGATATGGCTTCATTCAGCGTGAGGGCGGTGCGGATGTGTTCGTGCATTACCGCGCGATCCGCGGTGAAGGGCATCGCACCCTGCTGGAAGGGCAACAGGTCGAGTACAACCTGACCCAGGGCCAGAAAGGCCTGCAGGCCGAAGACGTAGTGGGGCTGTAAAGCGGCAGGCGCCCGCTTTGCTGGCGATGGGCTGCGCAGCAGCCCCTTGGCCCGGCGATGCCGGGCTTCGCCAGCAAGGCTGGCGCCTAAGCAGAGCCGGTCAACGGCTCAACTGGTACGCCAGGTGATCTCTTCCTCGCCATCGGCGCTGATGCGGATCCAGCGGTCGGCGTCTTCTTCACCTTCCTCTTCCACCCAGCTACCCGGCGCGCAGCGTACTTCGACATTGAGTGCGGCGAATGCGGCGCGGGCGCAGGCGATGTCGTCCTCCCACGGGGTCTGGTCGCTTTCCAGGTACAGGCTGTTCCATTTGCCCACAGCCTTGGGCAGCCAGGTAACAGGTACGTTACCGGCCTTGCACTTGTAGGTCTGGCCCTTCTGCTGCCAGTCGCTGCACGGGCCGAGGGCCTGGCCCAGCCAGGCGGCGATCTGCTTGTGATCGACGTCGGCGTCCTTCAGGTAAATCTCGATATCGGGTTGGCGCATGGGGCTCTCCGGGTGCGGCTCAGTCTTGGCGCACAAAGTAATCGTAACGCATCGATACCGTCACCTCTAAGGGCTCGGGGTGATCGATGACGGCCGCGCGTCTTTCTGCGCTGGCGCGCCAGCCATGGGGGGTCATGGCCAGCAGGTTGGCGCGGTCGGCCGGGGCCGCCAGGCTCAGGCGAAACTCCAGCACTTCGCCGTGGGCGTGGTGCATGCCCTCGGGCACCAGTGCCAGGTGCTTGTCGTCGGCATAGTCGCGCACTTCATCGTACAGCCGTTCGCGCAGCTCCATCAGGTGACCGCGGGTGGGGCCGACGCGCATCAGGCCACCGCCGGGGCTGAGCAGGCGCTTGGCTTCCTGCCAGTCCAGCGGGCTGAACACGCTGGCCAGGAACTGGCAGCTGGCATCGGCCAGTGGCACCCGGGCCATGCTCGCCACCAGCCAGGTGAGTGCCGGGTTGCGCCGGCACGCACGCTTGACCGCCTCGCGGGAGATGTCCAGGGCATAGCCGTCGGCCTGGGGCAGGGCGTCGGCCAGTTGCGCGGTGTAGTAGCCTTCGCCGCAACCGATGTCCAGCCAGCGCGCGGGGGCGCGCTCGGCCGCAAGCTCGGCCAGGCGCCGTGCCACCGGGGCGTAGTGCCCGGCATTGAGGAAGTCGCGACGTGCCTCGACCATGGCCTGGTTGTCGCCAGGGTCACGGCTGTTCTTGTGCTGCACCGGCAACAGGTTCAGGTAGCCCTGGCGCGCCCGGTCGAAGCGGTGCCCGGCAGGGCAGCCGACACCGTTGTCCAGGGCGCCGAGCGCGGCGCTGCAGATGGGGCAGATGAGCATCAGACGAGCAACCGGGTCAGGGTCTGGTAGTAGATCTCGGTCAGCACGTCCAGGTCGCTGGCCAGGACCCGCTCGTTGACCTGGTGAATAGTGGCGTTGACCGGGCCCAGTTCGACCACCTGGGTGCCCAGGGTGGCGATGAAGCGCCCGTCGGAGGTGCCGCCGCTGGTTGAGGCCTGGGTGTCGCGGCCGGTCACGGCCTTGATGCTGGCCGACACCGCGTCGAGCAGGTCGCCCGGTTCGGTGAGGAACGGCAGGCCCGACAGCGCCCAGTCCACCTGCCAGTCCAGGCCGTGCTTGTCGAGGATCGCCGCCACGCGGGCCTGCAGCCCTTCGACGGTCGACTCGGTGGAGAAGCGGAAGTTGAACAGTGCGGTCAGCTCGCCTGGCACCACGTTGGTGGCGCCGGTCCCCGAGTTGAGGTTGGAGATCTGGAAGCTGGTGGGGGGAAAGAAATCGTTGCCCTCGTCCCAGTGCTCGGCGGCCAGTTCGGCCAAGGCCGGGGCGGCCAGGTGGATCGGGTTCTTCGCCAGGTGCGGGTAGGCCACGTGGCCCTGCACGCCACGCACGGTGAGCCTGGCGCCAAGCGAGCCGCGACGGCCGTTCTTGACCACGTCACCGACCAGGGTGGTGCTCGACGGCTCGCCGACGATGCACCAGTCCAGGCGTTCGTTGCGCGCCGCCAGGCGTTCGACCACGGCCTTGGTGCCGTGATGGGCCGGGCCTTCCTCGTCGCTGGTGATCAGGTAGGCGACCTTGCCCTTGTGGTTCGGGTAGTCGGCGACGAAGCGCTCGGTGGCCACGATCATGGCGGCCAGGCTGCCCTTCATGTCGGCCGCGCCGCGCCCGCAGAGCATGCCGTCGGCGTCGATCAGGGCGTCGAACGGGTCGTTGGCCCAGGCCTGCACCGGGCCGGTGGGCACCACGTCGGTGTGGCCGGCAAAGCACAGTACCGGGCCGTCGTCGCTGCCGTGGGTGGCCCAGAAATTGTCGACGTCTTCGATGCGCATCGGTTCGAGCATGAAGCCGGCATCGCCCAGGCGCTGCATCATCTGTTTCTGGCAGTCGAAGTCCAGCGGGGTCACCGAGGGACGACGGATCAGGTCGCAGGCCAGTTCAAGGGTAGGCGAGAGGTCGGCTGGGGCCGTCATGAAGGACTCCGGGGTGCAAGGCTGGGGCAAAAAGAAGGGGCGTTATCTTATAGCAAAAGTGCGGGGAAGGGACTGTGGATCTGTGCTGTCTGTGCGGGCCTATCGCGGGTCAAGCCCGCTCCCACAAGGTACTGCGCAATCCCTGTGGGAGCGGGCTTGACCCGCGATGGCGGTTTATCAGGCGGCAGGTGCGGGCTGCGTGACATCCGCGGGCTTGGGCAGCGACGACAGCATGGCCATGATCAGCGCCGCCAGGTACGGCAGCGATTGCACCAGCAGCATGGTCACCCAGAAGCGCATGTCGTTGCTCGGCAGGCCCTGCACCAAGTAGATGCCCAGCGCCGCGCCCCACAGCAGCAGCATGATGAACAGCTCCTCGCGGGCCTCTGCCAGTGCCACCAGCAGCCCGTGGCTGTCGGCGTTCTTCGGCGTGCGGAAGAACGGAATGCTGCTGGTGAAGAACCCGTACAGCACCGCCTTGGCAATGGTGTGCGACAACGCCAGCCCTGCCAGCGCCGCCGAGAATGCGTCCTTGAGGTTGACCCCTACCGCGCGGCGGTACAGGAACACGATCTTGCCCACCTTGAACACGAACAGCGCCAGCGGCGGGATCGCGAAGATCAGCAGCGGCGGGTCGACCCGCTGCGGCACGATGATCATGGCCGCCGACCACAGCAGCGCACCCACGGTGAAGAAGATGTTCATGCCGTCGGCGATCCACGGCAGCCAGCCGGCCAGGAAGTGGTAGCGCTGGCCGCGGGTCAGCTGGGTGTCCTTGCCGCGCAGCAGGCTGGAGGTGTGGCGCTTGATGATCTGGATCGCGCCGTAGGCCCAGCGAAAGCGCTGCTTCTTGAAGTCGATGAAGGTGTCGGGCATCAGGCCCTTGCCGTAGCTCTCGTGGGAATAGGCTGCCGAGTAACCCTTCTCGAACACGCGCAGGCCCAGTTCGGCATCTTCGCAGATGCACCAGTCGGCCCAGCCGAGCTCTTCGAGCACCGAACGCCGGGTCATGGTCATGGTGCCGTGCTGGATGATTGCGTCACGGTCGTTGCGGGTGACCATGCCGATATGGAAGAAGCCCTTGTACTCGGCGTAGCAGAGCTTCTTGAAGGTGCTTTCGTTCTGGTCGCGGTAGTCCTGCGGCGATTGCACCACGGCGATCTTGGGGTCGGCAAAGTGCGGCACCATGTGCTTGAGCCAGTTGCGGTCGACACAATAGTCCGAGTCGATCACCGCGATCACTTCGGCGTCCTTGGCGGTGTGCGGGATCAGGTAGTTCAGCGCACCACCCTTGAAACCTGCCAGCGGTGCCACATGGAAGAACTTGAAGCGCTCGCCCAGCAGCTCGCAGTGGGCCTTGAGCGGCTCCCACACGGCCGGGTCCTTGGTGTTGTTGTCGATGATCAGCACTTCGAAGTCCGGGTAGTCCAGCGCCGCGAGGGCATCGAGGGTCTGCTTGACCATCTCCGGGGGCTCGTTGTAGCACGGCACATGCACCGACACCTTGGGCCGATAGGCGCTGTCGGCCTCCACCGGCAGGAACAGCCGGCGGCGCTTGTGCGTCCATACCGCCTCGGCCAGTTCATGGGCCTCGGTCAGCAGCACGATGAACACCCCCAGCGCGCCGAGCGCCAGCAGGAAACCCACGGTGAGGCTGAACCAGGTGCTGTACTGCTGGCTGTAGTCATAGCCGATCCATACCAGCACCGAGCCGCACAGGAACGCGATGAAGGTCAGGAAGGTGCGCCCGCGCTGGCGCAGCGCCGAACCGTCGATCAGCAGCAGGGTCAGCGACAGCATCGCCAGCACCACCGAGCCCACGGCCAGCACGCGCCACTGCGGAATGGCCACCACCGGGCCCTCGAAGTTGAATTTCTGCTGGCGCGCGGCATTGAACACGCCCCAGTAGGCGCCCACCGAACCTTCGTCACTGGCTTTCCAGGGCTGGTCGTAGGCTTCGATCACGAAGTAGTTGTAGCCCTGGCGGTTGAGCAGGTTGACCAGGCTGCGCAGGTAGATGGCCTGATCCGCCTGGGTGGCGTCGGCACCGCCGCGCATGCGGCCATTGCTGGGCCAGCCGACCTCGGACAGCAGCAGCGGCTTGCGCGGGAACAGTTGCTTGAGCTCGCGGGCGCGGTCGAGCACGAACTGCTCGGCCTGGCTCACCGGGATGAATTCCCAGTAGGGCAGGATGTGCGCGGCGATCAGGTCGGCGTGCCCGGCAAGCTCGGGGTTTTCCTTCCAGATGTGCCACTGTTCGCTGGTGGTGACCGGCACCTTCACTGCGGCGCGCACGCGGTCCATGTAGTCCATCAGGGCCTGGGGGGTGACCTCTTCGCGAAACAGCGCCTCGTTGCCGACCATCACCCGTACCACGCTGCGCGAGGTGTTGGCCAACTGGATGGCGGTCTCGATTTCGCGCTCGTTGCGTTCCAGGTCGGGGCTGATCCACACACCCAGGGTCACGCGCAGGCCGAACTCTTCGGCCAGACGCGGGATCAGCGCCTGGGTGCCTTCCACCGTATAGATGCGGATGCTGTCGGTCAGCTTGCTCAGTTGCTCGAGGTCTTCGCGCAGCTCGGCTTCGGTCGGGTACTGGCCCTTTTGCGGGCTTTCGCCCAGGCGAAAAGGCGAATACGAGAAGCCGGAGATCTGCTCCGGCCAGTCGGGGGCGGACACCGGGCGGTTGATCAGTGCCCAGAACCCGGTGAATAGCGCGGCAATCGCCATGACGACCACCAGGTTGATACCAAATTTACGCGATGACATAGATATTTCGGGTTCCGAAAAGTGGAACGGGCAAGCGCCGGCGGGCACGGATCCTACGCACCAGGCAGGTAGCGTGGTATAGGAAACGGGTGCATGTAGCGCTTGGATTTTCCTCAGATGCTGAAGTTCTGAAGCCCGTACAATTGCCGTCCAAAGCAGGGTTTGCACCGGTCATTAAAGCAGGGTTGGCGCCAGGTTTACCAATTCATGGCAATCAGTGCGTCGGTTGCGGGCTGTCATCCTGCGTTGTGGGGCCTATAATGCGCGCCGGTTTTTTCAGGGTTGGGCCATGAGTACAGAAGATCCACGCTTTGCCGGTGTTGCCCGGTTGTATGGCCAGCAGGGCTTGCAGCGCCTGCGCGAGGCGCATGTGGCGATCGTCGGCATCGGCGGTGTCGGCTCGTGGGCGGCCGAGGCCATGGCCCGCAGCGGCGTTGGCGAAATTTCGCTGTTCGACCTGGATGACGTGTGCGTGAGCAACACCAATCGCCAGTTGCATGCGCTGCAGGGCAACGTGGGCAAGCCCAAGGTCGAGGTGATGGCCGAGCGCCTGCGCGCAATCAACCCGGACTGCAAGGTGCACGCGGTGGTGGACTTCGTCACCCGCGACAACCTGGCCCAGACCATCACCGACCATATCGACTGCGTGATCGACTGCATCGACAGCGTGATGGCCAAGGCTGCGCTGATTGCCTGGTGCAAGCGGCGCAAGATCCAGGTGATCTGCACCGGCGGTGCGGGCGGGCAGCTCGACCCCACGCAGATCCAGGTGGCCGATCTCAACCGCACGGTCAACGACCCGCTGGCCTCCAAGGTGCGTTCGACGCTGCGCCGCGACCACGGGTTTTCGCGCAACGTGAGCCGCAACTACGGGGTGCCGTGCGTGTTCTCCACCGAGCAGTTGCGCTATCCGCTGCCCGATGGCGGTATCTGCCTGCAGAAGAGCTTCGTCGGGGACGGGGTCAAGCTCGACTGCTCGGGCGGTTTCGGCGCGGTGATGATGGTGACGGCGACCTTCGGCATGGTCGCTGCCAGCAAGGCCGTGGAGAAACTGGTGGGTGGCAAGCGCCGCCCGGCCGATCGCGTAGCGGCTCAGGCGCCGGCGGCGAGCTGAGTCATGCGCTGCAGCACGGCGTTCAGGCCGTTGCTACGGGACGGCGAGAGCTGTCGGCCAAGGCCCAGGGCGGTGAACCAGGCGGGCAGGTCCAGCTGCTGCAGCTGGCTGCCGGTCAAGCCGTCGGCCCGCACCAGCAGCAGCGCCAGCAGGCCGCGCAGCAGCCGCGCATCGCTGGCGGCCTTGAACTGCCAGCGACCGTCGGTTTGTTCGGCCACCAGCCACACCTGACTTTCGCAACCGTGCACGCGGTTGGCCTCGCACTGCTGCGCCGCGTCCAGGGGGGCCAGGCGCTCGCCCCATTGCATCAGCAGGCGGGCGCGCTGCTCCCAGCCGGCAGCCTGTTCGAATACATCCAGCGCCTCGCGGGCGGCGTCGGGCAGGCTCATCGCAGCAGCTCCAGGGCCTGGTCCAGGGCGCTGAAGAAGCGCTCCAGGTCGTGGGAATCGTTGTACAGCGCCAGCGACACGCGGATCGCGCCGTCCAGGCCCAGGCTGTTGACCAGCGGCATGGCGCAGTGATGGCCGGCGCGCACGGCGATGCCCTGTTCGGTCAGCAGGTGCGCAAGGTCGGCATTGTGCACGCCCTCGACCACGAAGCTGGCCAGGGCCAGTTGCGGCGCGCCCAGTATCCGCACCCCTTCACGATCGTTGAGGCCGCGCAGCAGATGGCGGTGCAGGGCGGCTTCATGTTCGACCACGCTGGTGGCGTCGAGGCTGGCCAGGTAATCCAGGCTGGCACCCAGCCCGATCACGCTGGCGATCGGCGGCGTGCCGGCCTCGAAACCCAGCGGGGCGGGGCGAAAGCTCGACTGCTGGTAGCCGGCCAGTTGCACCATCTCGCCGCCGAACTGCCAGTGACGCAGCAGGCCCAACGCCTCGCGGCGCCCATAGAGCACGCCAAGGCCGTCCGGGCCATACAGCTTGTGACTGGAAAACACATAGAAGTCGCAGCCCAGTTGCTGTACATCGTGACGCCCGTGCACCACGCCCTGGGCGCCATCGACCACGCTGAGGGCGCCCTGGGCGCGGGCGTGGTCGAGCAACGGTTGCAGCGGCTGCCAGGTGCCGAGCACATTCGACAACTGGCTCACCGCCAGCACGCGGGTACGCGGGCCGATCAGTTGCAGGGCCGCCTCCAGGTCGATATGCCCGTTGGCGTCGAGCGGCAGGATCACCAGCCTGAGGCCGCGGCGCTGGGCCAACTGCTGCCAGGGCAGCAGGTTGGCGTGGTGCTCCAGGGCGCTGACGGCGATCTCGTCGCCCGCCTCCAGGCGCCATTCCAGGCCATAGGCCAGCAGGTTGAGCGCCGAGGTGGCGCCATGGGTGAACACGATCTGCTGCGCATCGGCGGCATTGAGCCAGGCGGCGACTTTTTCGCGGCTGGCCTCGAAGGCCTGGGTGGCAAGTGCACCGGGCAGGTGCTGGGCCCTGTGCACGTTGGCCGCACCCTGGGTGTAGTAGTGGCTCAGGGCGTCGAGCAGGTGCTGGGGTTTCTGCGTGGTGGCAGCGCTGTCCAGGTAGGTCTGGTGCTGGCGTTGCAGGGCGGCGATGGCAGGGAAGTCTGCGCGCCAGGGAGAGGGCTGGAACATGATGTGTAGGGCCTGATATCGGGTCTGGCAGAGGGCCAGACCCGATCGTACCACTTAGTTGTGGGCGTGCAGCGCTTCGTTCAGCTCGATGGCCGACTTGTGGGTCTTGCACTCGACCGCGCCGTTTAGCGAATTGCGGCGGAACAGCAGGTCGGTCTGGCCAGCCAGGTCGCGGGCCTTGACCACCTTGACCAGCTCGTTGTTCTCGTCGAGCAGGTTCACCTTGGTGCCGGCGGTGATGTACAGGCCGGCTTCGACGGTGTTGCGGTCGCCCAGCGGGATGCCGATACCGGCGTTGGCGCCGATCAGGCAGCCTTCGCCGACCTTGATGACGATGTTGCCGCCGCCCGACAGGGTGCCCATGGTGGAGCAGCCGCCGCCCAGGTCCGAACCCTTGCCGACGAACACGCCCGCCGAAACGCGGCCTTCGATCATGCCCGGGCCTTCGGTGCCGGCGTTAAAGTTGACGAAGCCTTCGTGCATGATGGTGGTGCCTTCGCCGATATAGGCACCCAGGCGCACGCGGGCGCTGTCGGCGATACGCACGCCGCTCGGCACCACGTAGTCGGTCATTTTCGGGAACTTGTCGACCGAGAACACTTCCAGCAGCTCGCCCTTGAGGCGGGCTTCGAGTTGCTGCTCGGCCAGTTCGGCCAGGTCGATGGCGCCCTGGCTGGTCCAGGCCACGTTCGGCAGCAGCGGGAAGATGCCGGCCAGGCTCAGGCCGTGGGGCTTGACCAGGCGGTGCGACAGCAGGTGCAGCTTGAGGTAGGCCTCAGGGGTGGAGCTCAGGGTGGCGTCTTCGGCCAGCAGCGTGGCCACCAGCGGCTTGTTGCTTTCGGCCAGGCGGGTCAGCAGTGCAGCCTGGGCGGCGTCGACGCCCTTGACGGCTTCAGCCAGTTGCGCGGCCTGGGCGTTGCTGAACGCGATGGCCTGGTTGCCGCCTTCATAGCCCAGGATCGGGGCGACGGCTGCGACCAGCTCGGCGCTCGGGGCGAGCAGTGGCTGTGCGTAGAAGACTTCCAGCCAGGCGCCTTGACGGTTTTGAGTGCCGACGCCGAAGGCCAGGCTGAACAGTGAAGTGGACATGCGGTTACCTCTTGCGAAATTGAGTGAAGGCGTCGCGGTTCAGCGCAGGGCTGCCGCGTACAGGTCCGGTTTGAAACCGACCAGGGTCTTGCCACCCAGGTCGAGCACCGGGCGCTTGATCATCGAGGGTTGTGCCAGCATCAGCTCGACGGCCTTGGCCTGGTCGAGGTCGGCCTTCTGCGCGTCATCGAGCTTGCGGAAGGTGGTGCCTGCGCGGTTGAGTACCACCTGCCAGCCGTGCTCGTCGCACCAGCGGTTCAGGTGGTCCCGGTCTATACCCTGGGTCTTGTAGTCGTGAAAGTCGTACTGGATGTGGTGTTCTTCAAGCCAGGTACGGGCTTTCTTCATCGTGTCACAGGCTTTGATGCCGAAGAGAATATAAGCCATTGAACGTTAAGGGCGCGCGGGCGTTCCCGCAGCCGCCCCGAAACTCCTCGAAGAATGGGTGGGCTGGATTATGCGACAACATCGGGCAGGGCGCCACGGCTGGCGCCGCCCAGTTGCCGCGCCTGAATGAACTGCACCCCGGCAGCCTGCATCTGTGCCATCGCCGCCGCGCAGGAGCCTGCGGTATCGATGGCGCGGCAGGCGTCCAGCACCACATAGGTGGCGAACCCTTCGCGGCGTGCGTGCAGTGCCGTCCAGGCCACGCAGAAGTCCAGGGCCAGGCCGCACAGGAACAGCGTGTCGATGCCGCGCTCGCGCAGGTTGCCGGCCAGGCCGGTGGGGGTGGTCTGGTCGGCTTCGGTGAACGCCGAGTAGCTGTCGACCTGGCGGTTGCCGCCCTTGCGCACGATCAGCTGTGCGTGGGCAATGTTCAGGTCCGGGTGAAACTGTGCGCCGGGGCTCCCTTGAATGCAGTGGTCGGGCCAGAGTGTCTGCGGCCCGTATGACAGTTCGATGACCTCGAACGGATTCTTGCCCGGGTGGCTCGAGGCGAACGAGGCGTGCCCGGCCGGGTGCCAGTCCTGGGCCAGCACCACGCGCTCGAACTGGCGGCCGAGCTGGTTGACCAGCGGCACGATCTCGTCGCCACCGGGCACCGCCAGGGCGCCGCCGGGGATGAAATCGTTTTGCACATCGATGACCAGCAGCGCACGGTTGGGGCTATCGTGGGTCAATAGGGTCGACGCGGGGGTGATCATGCGAGGCTCCTCTTTTGTAGCATTGTGTTACAGATTGCCGGCGGGTCTGCGACTTAGGTGGAGCGGTTGTGTTCATGCAGATCCCGGTAACATGTTGTTTCAATGGCATAACCCTGGCCGTTGAGCGTATTTGAAACTGAACAGGAAAAACACGCCGTATGCAGTCAGCCTATACCGTTCTCATCCTGCTGATGCTGGTCAGTGTCTCGAAACTGGTGGGGCGATTGATCCCGCTGCCACTGCCGCTGGTGCAGATTGGTGCCGGTGCGCTGTTGGCCTGGCCGACCCTGGGCCTGCACGTGGCCCTGGACCCTGAGCTGTTTCTGTTCCTGTTCTTGCCCCCGTTGCTGTTCTCCGATGGCTGGCGCATGCCCAAGCGCGAGTTCTGGCGCCTGCGCGGGCCGATCCTGACCCTGGCGGTGGGGCTGGTGCTGTTCACGGTGGTGGGGGCCGGCTATTTCATCCACTGGATCCTGCCGAGCATACCGCTGCCGGTGGCCTTTGCCCTGGCCGCTGTGCTGTCGCCCACCGACGCGGTGGCGGTGTCGGCAATCAGCCAGGATCGCCTGCCCACCCCGTTGATGCACATGCTGCAGGGTGAGGCGCTGATGAACGATGCCTCGGGCCTGGTGACGTTCAAGTTTGCGCTGGTGGCGGCGATCACCGGGGTGTTCTCGCTGGCCGAGGCCAGTGTGACCTTCGTGCTGGTGGCCGTGGGTGGCCTGGCCATCGGCGTGGCGCTGAGCTGGTTGGTGGGGCGCCTGCGGGTGTGGATGATCGCGCGCGGCTGGGACGACCCGGCCACCCACGTGGTGTTCATGCTGTTGCTGCCGTTCGCCGCCTATGTGCTGGCCGAGCGCCTGGGCGCCTCGGGCATTCTCTCGGCGGTGGCGGCGGGCATGATGCAGAGCTGGCTTGACCTGCTGCCGCGCCAGACCAGCACGCGCCTGCTCAACCGCAGTGTGTGGTCGCTGCTGGAGTTCGCCTTCAACGGCCTGATCTTCCTGCTGCTGGGCCTGCAACTGCCCGATATCGCCAAGGCGGTGACCAGTCATGAGGCATCGCTGTGGCCAACCCTGCTGTACCGCTGCCTGGATGTGCTGGCGATCTTCCTGGTGTTGCTGGCGCTGCGGTTCATCTGGGTGCAGAGCATCTGGCGCCTGATCGGGGTGATCCGGCGCTGGCGCGGCAAGGAAGACCTGGTGCTGGTGCCCAACGCGCGTTCGTGCTGGCTGCTGACCGTGGGCGGCGTGCGCGGGGCGGTGACCCTGGCGGGCGTGATGTCGGTGCCGCTGCTGATCGGCGCGGGCAAGGCGTTCCCCGAACGCGACCTGCTGATCTTCATTGCCGCAGGGGTGATTCTGCTGTCGCTGGTATCGGCCTGCATTGCCTTGCCGTTGCTGCTGCGCGGGGTGGAGAAGAGCCCCGACGATACCCTGCGCCAGGAGGCGCGCGAGGCCTGGCGGCGCACCGCCGAGGCGGCGATCCATGCGTTGGAGGCCGAGGAGCTGGTGGAGCCCGGCGCGCCCCAGGATGCCTCCCAGGCCGCACTGGCCGCCGAGTTGAAGGCGCGCCTGATGGCCGAGTACCGGCAGCAACTGGACGTGTTCAACGACAGTGCCGAGGCCCAGGCGCTGGCCGCGCAGATGGATCAGCTGGAGCGACGCCTGCGCCTGCGGGCGCTGCGGGCGCAGCGCCTGGAGCTGTACAGCCTGCACCGCCAGCACCAGATCGGTGATGACGTGGTGCGCCAGGTGCTGGGTGAGCTGGACATGAGCGAGGCCAACCTGGGGCCGGTCAAGTGAAGTGCTCGGGGTCGCATGGCGGCCCCGCGCTGAGGGTCAGTCGCGCGGACAGGTCAGGCGCACGCTGGCGCCCAGGTCCCGCCCGCTGCCGGGCTGGGCGGGGTGCACTTCACGGGTGTACCGGGGTGAAGGGGTAGGCCTTGCCCGCCAGCGCCTTGTCGCCGTCGCTGAGCTGCGCCGAGCCGGTGAAAGCCACATTGTTCAGGGTGAAGGTGGCCGGAATCGGGTAGTGCATGACCGAACCCGGGTCGTAGGCGTTGTGCAATGCCTGCGTGCGTTCGATCCTGTTGAGGAAGTTTTCAGCAATCTCTTCCATGGGCATGCCGACCTGTTCGGCGTATTCCAGCAGCTTGGCCAGGTTCCACTGGATGTCCGCATCCGGGTGCTGATGTTCATGGTCCAGGCCCAGCGCGTGCCCGAACTCATGCAGCACGCTGCGCTGGAACTGCTCATCGCCAGGCCAGTCGCTGAGGGTCATGGTGCTGTCTTCGCGGAGCAAGGCGTCGGTCCCGACCAGTGAATGGTTGATCCCCGTGCCGCTTGGCTTCATCTCGATCCTGATCTGTGCTTCGGCCCAGTCGGCGGTGCGCTGGAACTTGAGGTTGGCGTACGCCAGCCATTGGCAGGCAACCTCGAAGATGCTCTGTTGCGTCTGTTCCGGTATGTCGGCCGCGAAGGCGATGAGCAGGGTGCGGCCCGGCGCCCACAGGCGGCTGTGGTAGGCAACGCCGCGTTTCTGACGACCCGAGCGCGAGGGCTGCGGGGCGTTGAGCGGGTTTTCTTTCAAAGCTGTTTCGTAGGATTGCTGCTGATCGGCCACCTGGGTGACCTTGCACAAGGTTGGTATGTCCATGCTGGAGCTCCTGTTGAGTGGAGCTCCATGATTGGCGGGCCGACCGGGCTTTGGGCGTTACTTATCTATCGGTCGGCCGACCAGGCGTACCGGCTCAGCCTTCGACGAATGCGCGGATGCGCTGGGCCGCCTCGACACATTCGGCAAGCGGGGCCACCAGCGCCAGGCGCACGCGTCCGGCCCCCGGATTGAATCCCTCCACCTCGCGAGACAGGTACGAGCCCGGCACCACGGTCACGTGCTGCTGTTCGAACAGGTCGCGGCAGAACTGCGCGTCATCGCCGGGGACCTTCGGCCACAGGTAGAAACCGCCGTCGGGCTTCTGTACATCCATTACCGGGGCCAGCACCTGCAGCACGGCGTCGAACTTCTCGCGATACAGGTCGCGGTTCTCCAGGACATGCGCCTCGTCGTTCCAGGCGGCGATGCTCGCCAGCTGGGTCTGTACCGGCATCGCGCAACCGTGATAGGTGCGGTAGAGCAAAAAGGCCTTGAGAATCTCGGCATCGCCGGCCACGAAGCCCGAACGCAGGCCTGGCAGGTTGGAGCGCTTGGACAGGCTGTGGAACACCACGCAGCGCTTGAAGTCGCTGCGGCCAAGTTCCACGCAGGCGCTGAGCAGGCCGGGTGGCGGGGCCTGCTCGTCGAAGTACAGCTCGCTGTAGCACTCGTCGGCGGCGATCACGAAGTCGTGCTCGTCGGCCAGTGCGATGAGTTTTTTCAGGGTGTCCAGCGGCACCAGTGCGCCAGTCGGGTTGCCTGGCGAGCACAGGAACAGGATCTGGCAACGCTGCCAGATCTCGGCTGGCACCGCGTCGAAGTCCGGGTTGAAGCCGTTGCTGTCCAGGCACGGCAGGTAGTGCGGCTGGGCGCCGGCGAGCAACGCGGCACCTTCGTAGATCTGGTAGAACGGGTTGGGGCTGACGATCAGCGCGTCCTCACCACGGCTGACCACCGCCTGGGTGAAGGCGAACAGCGCCTCGCGGGTGCCGTTGACGGGCAGCACGTGCTGTGCGGCATTCAGCCAGCCGGCCGGTACACCGAAGCGGCGCTCGCACCAGTGCACGATGCTTTCGCGTAGCGCGGGCAGGCCCAGGGTGGTGGGGTACACCGCCATCTTGTCGAGGTTGTCGGCCAGCGCCTTGGCCACGAATGCCGGCGAGGCGTGCTTGGGCTCGCCGATCGACAGGGCGATGGCGCGCTTGTCTGCGGCCGGCGTCACGCCATCGAGCAGGGCACGCAGTTTCTCGAACGGGTAGGGCTGAAGCTGGTTCAAAGCGTTGTTCATTGGCGCTGGGTCTCGTCAATCGGTCAAAGGGTGAGGCGGGTCATCTCGACGCCGGTGGCCTGGTCGACGCGCAACTGCTCGACGATCTCGGCCTGCAGGCGGCGGCACAGTTCAGGGTCGGACAGCGGCTGGTTGTCGGCGTCGGTGATGAAGAACACGTCTTCCACCCGCTCGCCCAGGGTGGCGATCTTGGCGTTCTGCAGCGACAGGTCGAACTCCAGGAAGATCTTGCCGATGCGTGCCAGCAGGCCCGGGCGGTCCGGGGCGCTGAGCTCGAGGATGGTCACCGGGCGCTGGGCATCGTTGAGGATGGTCACCTGGGGCGCGAAGGTGAAGTGCTTGAGCTGGCGCGGTACCCGACGCTGGATGATGGTGGGGTAGTCGTCGGGGTTGCGCAGGGCTTCGGTGAGGCCTTCACGGATTTCCTTGACGCGCTGCGGGTTGTCGCCGATCGAGCCGCCGTCGTTGTCGAGCACGATGTAGGTGTCGAGGGTGAACTGGCTGCTGGAGGTGATGATGCGTGCGTCGTGGATGTTCAGGTTGAGCTGGTCCATCGCGGCCACGGTCACGGCGAAGAAGTCGTGCTGGTCGGGGGCATAGATGAAGATCTGCGTACCGCCCTCGAACTCGCGCTGGGTGGTCTCCTTGATCAGCACCAGCGGGCCGCCGTCGGCCGGCTGCTGCAGGATCGCGTCGGAGTGCCAGGCCACGTCCGCGGCGGTGTGGCGCAGGAAGTAGTCATCGCCCAGTTGCGACCACAGTTGTTCGACGTCGTCCGGGTCGGTGCCTTCGCGTACCAGGATGTCCAGAGCTGCGCTCTGGGTCTGGCGGATCTGCTCTTCGCGTTCCAGCGGGTTTTCCAGGCCGCGGCGCAGGGCCCGCTTGGTTTCGGTGTAGAGCTGGCGCAACAGGCTGGCGCGCCAGGAGTTCCACAGGCTCGGGTTGGTGGCGTTGATGTCGGCCACGGTGAGCACATAGAGGTAGTCCAGGTGCACCAGGTCGCCGACCAGCTGGGCGAAGTCGTGGATCACCTGCGGGTCGGAGAGGTCCTTGCGCTGGGCAGTGGTCGACATCACCAGGTGGTTCTGTACCAGCCACACGATCAACCGGCTGTCCCAGGCGGGCAGCTGGTGGCGGCTGCAGAATGCCTGGGCGTCCACCGCACCGATCTCGGAATGGTCGCCCTGACGCCCCTTGCCGATGTCGTGGTACAGGCCGGCGAGGTAGATCAGCTCGGGCTTGGGCAGGCGCCCCATGAGCTTGCTGGCCAGCGGGAATTTCTCGGACACGGGGGTGTACTGCAGTTTGCGCAGGTGCTTGATCAGGTTCAGGGTGTGCGCATCGACCGTATAGATGTGGAACAGGTCGTGCTGCATCTGCCCCACGATCAGGCCGAACTCGGGCAGGTAGCGCCCCAGGATGCCGTAGCGGTTCATGCGGCGCAGGTTGCGGTGGATGCCGATCTCGCACTTGAACAGCTCGATGAACAGGCTGGTGTTGCGGATATCGTTGCGGAACTCGTCGTCGATCAGGTGTCGGTGCTCGCGCAGCAGGCGGATGGTGTCGGCACGCACGCCCTTGATTTCGGGGTGCTGAGCCATCAGCACGAAGATCTCGAGCATGGCGAACGGGGTGCGCTTGAACACGTTGCTGCGCACCGCCTCGATGTAGCCGTCATGCAGCTGGAAGCGCGGGTTCAGCGGCTGGGTGCTGCTGGCGCTGTCATCGGCGAGGATGACTTCCTCGAAGTGCTGGATGATCAGGTCGCTGAGCTCGGCGATGCTCATCACCACCCGGTAGTACTGCTGCATGAACTGTTCGATGGCGCGCTTGGGGTTGTCATCGGTAAAGCCCAGCAACGCGGCGATGCTGCGCTGGTGGTCGAACAGCAGGCGGTCTTCGGCGCGCCCGGCGAGCATGTGCAGGGCGTAGCGCACCTTCCACAGAAACTCCTGGGACGAGGCCAGCAGGTTGTTCTCGCTCTCCAGCAGGAAGCCTTCGCCGGCCAGCGCATGCAGGTTGAGCGTGCCGTACTGGCGGCGCGCTACCCAGAGCACGGTCTGGATGTCGCGCAGGCCGCCGGGGGAGCCCTTGACGTTGGGTTCCAGGTTGTACTCGGTGTCGTTGTACTTGTGGTGGCGCGCCTTCTGCTCGGCGCGCTTGGCCAGGAAGAATTCCTTGCTCGGCCACATGTGCGCCGTGCTGGTGACCTCGAGCATGCGCTGGCGCAGGTGTTCGGGGCCGCAGATGGTGCGGCTTTCCATCAGGTTGGTGACCACAGTGAGGTCGGCCCGCGCCTGTTCGGCGCATTCGTCCACCGAGCGCACGCTCTGGCCGACTTCCAGGCCGATGTCCCAGAGCAGGGTGAGGAAGCGCTCGATCGAGTCGCGAAACACCTCGTGGTCGGCGTCATCGAGCAGGATCAGCAGGTCGATGTCGGAATAGGGGTGCAGCTCGCCGCGCCCGTAGCCGCCGGTGGCGATCAGGGCGATGTCGGCGGCTTCGCTCCAGCTGAACTGGTTCCATGCCTGTTGCAGGATGTTGTCGACGAACCAGGCGCGGTCCTCGATCAGTCGGCGGATCTCGCGGCCGCTGCGAAAGCGCCCGTCGAGCACCTCGCCGGCCTGGCGGATGGCTTTCTTGAAGGCCGCTATGGGGCTGGCCTTGAGGGCCAGTTCCGCCTGGAACTGGCCGCGGTCGAACAGCTCGGGGTCCACCTGGGGCATCGATGACGTTCCTGTGAGGGTCAGGCCGAAGTGCGCGGGATCGTGTCGTCCTTGCGCAGGGTGAAGATCTCGTAGCCGGTGGCGGTGACCACCAGGGTGTGTTCCCACTGCGCCGAGAGCTTGCGGTCCTTGGTGATGGCGGTCCAGCCGTCGCCCAGCACCTTGGTGTCGGCCTTGCCCTGGTTGATCATCGGCTCGATGGTGAAGGTCATGCCTTCCTTGAGTTCCATGCCGGTACCGGCGCGGCCGTAGTGCAGGATCTGCGGCTCTTCATGGAACACCTTGCCGATACCGTGGCCGCAGAACTCGCGCACCACCGAGAAGCCGTTCTTTTCGGCGTGCTTCTGGATCACTTCGCCGATGTCGCCCAGGCGGCAGCCCGGCTTGACCAGCTCGATGGCCTTATACATGCACTCCTGGGTGACCTGGGACAGGCGCTCGGCCCATACCGGCACGGTGCCGACGTGGAACATGCGGCTGGTGTCGCCGTGGTAGCCGTCCTTGATCACGGTCACGTCGATGTTCAGCGTGTCGCCATCCTTGAGCGGCTTGTCGCCCGGGATGCCGTGGCACACCACGTGGTTGACCGAGGTGCAGATCGACTTGGGGAAGCCCTTGTAGTTCAGGGGCGCGGGGATGGCCTGCTGCACGTTGACGATGTAGTCGTGGCACAGGCGGTCGAGTTCCTCGGTGGTGACACCGGGCTTGACGTGTTCTTCGATCATCTCCAGGACTTCGGCGGCCAGGCGGCCGGCGACGCGCATCTTTTCGATGTCTTCGGCGGTTTTGATAGTGACGGTCATTGCAGGCTCTCTACGGCGCGCGCAGGCGCAAATGAAACGGGAAAGGCGTGATTCTAACAGAGCGAGGCGGCGCGCTGGGGCCTGGGCTGCGGGGCATTGCCTACTATTTATGTTGATTGCATTGGTCGCTGCATGAGCAGGGCGGGTGCAACCCTCGGGTGTCGTCTGTTTTTTCGGTTTCGCTCGGCTCACTTGTGTGGTATAAAATGCGCCGCTTTCGGGGATAGCCCCGTCTGCTCAAACCCACACACGTGTCGACACGATGGCCTGGGTGCCCCTGACTTCGGTTTCGGGGTTGGTCATTGGGATACGTGGAGGCCCAACCCGACTTATCAAGGAACTATCATGTCCCAAGTCAACATGCGCGATATGCTGAAGGCCGGTGTGCACTTCGGTCACCAAACCCGTTACTGGAATCCGAAAATGGGCAAGTACATTTTCGGCGCGCGCAACAAGATCCACATCATCAACCTTGAAAAAACCCTGCCGATGTTCAACGAGGCACTGACCTTCGTAGAGCGCCTGGCCCAGGGCAAAAACAAGATTCTGTTCGTCGGCACCAAGCGTTCCGCTGGCAAGATCGTTGCTGAAGAAGCAGCACGTTGCGGTTCGCCGTACGTCGATCACCGCTGGTTGGGCGGCATGCTGACCAACTACAAGACCATCCGTGCTTCGATCAAGCGTCTGCGCGACCTGGAAACCCAGGCCGAAGATGGTACCTTCACCAAGCTGACCAAGAAAGAAGCGCTGATGCGCACCCGCGATCTGGAAAAACTGGACCGCAGCCTGGGTGGTATCAAGGACATGGGCGGCCTGCCTGATGCCCTGTTCGTGATCGACGTTGACCACGAGCGCATCGCTATCACCGAAGCCAACAAGCTGGGTATCCCGGTCATCGGCGTTGTCGATACCAACAGCAGCCCGGAAGGCGTTGACTACATCATCCCAGGCAACGATGACGCCATTCGCGCCATCCAGCTGTACATGGGTTCGATGGCTGACGCCGTTATCCGTGGTCGCAACAACGTTGCCGGCGGCACCGAAGTGTTCGCAGAAGAAGCAGCTGCACCGGCTGCCGAAGCCTGAGTAGCTGACGCTTAGCGTCGACTCGGCACGCAAAAAGGGGGCTTGGCCCCCTTTTTGCCACCTTGAAATCCTCTTGTCAGCGTCGCCGTTGCATCATTGCGAACTGCATGTGCTCTGGCAGTGGATTTCCAGAATTGAACGCCCGTCAGGTATCGGGTGGAATGGTTGAAAACCTATCCAAGAGGAATTTGAAATGGCAGCAATTACTGCAGCGCTGGTAAAAGAACTGCGCGAGCGTACCGGCGAAGGCATGATGGATTGCAAGAAAGCCCTGGAAAAGGCTGGCGGCGACATCGAAAAAGCCATTGACGACATGCGCGCTTCGGGTGCCATCAAGGCAGCCAAGAAAGCTGGCAACGTTGCCGCTGAAGGCGCCATCGCCATCAAGGCCGACGACAAGTCCGCTGTCCTGCTGGAAGTGAACTCGCAGACCGACTTCCTGGCCCTGCAAGACGACTTCAAGGCCTTCGTCGCCGAAAGCGTCGAGCAAGCCTTCGCTGAAAAACTGACCGACGCTGCGCCGCTGATCGCTGCGCGTGAAGCTGCTCGTGAGGCCCTGGTGGCCAAGGTTGGCGAAAACGTCAACATCCGTCGCCTGGTGCGCGTTGAAGGTGACGTTGTCGGTACCTACCTGCACGGCAACAAGATCGGTGTTGCAGTGGTCCTGAAGGGCGGCGACGTCCAACTGGCCAAAGAGATCGCCATGCACGTGGCGGCAAGCAACCCTGAGTTCCTGCTGCCGTCGGAAGTTTCGGCTGAAGCGATCGAGCGCGAAAAAGCCGTGTTCCTGCAGCTGAACGAAGAGAAGATCAAAGGCAAGCCTGAGAACATCGTCGAGAACATGGTCAAAGGCCGTATCTCGAAGTTCCTGGCCGAAGCCAGCCTGGTCGAGCAAGCCTTCGTCATGAACCCGGAAATCAAGGTCGGCGAGCTGGCCAAGAAAGCCGGTGCCGAAATCGTTTCCTTCACCTACTTCAAGGTAGGCGAAGGCATCGAGAAGCCAGTCGACAACTTCGCTGAAGAAGTTGCTGCACAGCTGGCTGCTGCCAAGCAGTAAGACAGAGTCACCTCTGTCGCCCCAAAGAGGCTGCCCGCTCACGCGCGCAGCCTCTTTGTCAAAGCGGGGGCGGTTTACAACGCCGCCCTTTCGCTGGCGCAGTCGCTGCGCCACGCTACAGTTAGCAGGCTGAAAACAGCCCGCCCAGATTTTTTTTCAAAACGCCGCAGGAGAGATTCGCAATGGCTCAGCAGGGCAGTGGTTATCAAGCTCGCTATAAACGCATTCTACTCAAGCTTAGCGGCGAGGCCCTGATGGGCTCGGAAGAGTTCGGCATCGACCCCAAGGTGCTGGATCGCATGGCGCTGGAAGTCGGCCAGCTGGTCGGTATCGGTGTGCAGGTCGGCCTGGTGATCGGTGGCGGCAACCTGTTCCGTGGCGCGGCGCTCAGCGCAGCGGGCATGGATCGCGTTACCGGCGACCACATGGGTATGCTGGCCACGGTAATGAATGCGCTGGCCATGCGCGATGCGCTGGAGCGCGCCAACATCACCGCCATCGTCATGTCGGCGATCTCCATGGTAGGCGTGACCGATCACTATGATCGCCGCAAGGCCATGCGCCACCTGAACTCGAAAGAAGTGGTAATTTTCGCGGCCGGTACCGGCAACCCGTTCTTCACCACCGACTCCGCCGCCTGCCTGCGCGCCATCGAAATCGATGCCGACGTGGTATTGAAGGCAACCAAGGTCGATGGTGTATACACTGCAGACCCATTCAAAGACCCGCATGCCGAGAAGTTCGATCATCTTACCTACGATGAAGTGCTGGATCGCAAGCTGGGCGTGATGGACCTGACAGCTATCTGTCTGTGCCGAGACCACAAGATGCCGTTGCGCGTCTTCAACATGAACAAGCCTGGCGCCCTGCTGAACATCGTGCATGGTGGCGCTGAAGGGACCCTGATCGAGGAAGTTCAAAAATGATCAACGAAATCAAGAAAGACGCCCAAGCGCGTATGCAGAAATCCCTGGAGTCTCTGGCTTATGCGTTCGGCCAGATTCGTACCGGCAAGGCACACCCCAGCATCCTGGCAAGCGTGATGGTGCCTTACTACGGTACCGACACCCCGATCAGCGGCGTGGCCAACGTCACCGTGAAAGATTCGCGCACCCTGCAAGTCGTGGCGTTCGAGCGCAACATGCTCGCTGCCGTCGACAAGGCCATCCAGAGCGCCGGTTTGAATCTCAATCCGACCAACCTGGGTGAGCTGCTGCTGATCAGCATGCCAGCCCTGACCGAAGAAACCCGCAAGGGCTTCACCAAGCAGGCGCGCAGTGCAGCCGAAGACGCGCGCGTTGCTGTGCGCAACATTCGCCGCGATGCTCTGGGTGAACTGAAGAAGCTGGTCAAGGACAAGGAAATCAGTGAAGACGAAGAGCGTCGCGCCATTGCTGATATCGACAAGCTGACCAAAGATACCGAGGCCCAGATCACCAAGGCCACCGAAGAGAAAGAAAAGGACCTGATGGCCGTTTAAGGGCCGGGACTTTTTTCAATGGAAAAGACCAAGCAGGGTGTGCCTCCATCGGTGCCGCGCCATGTCGCGATCATCATGGATGGAAATAATCGCTGGGCGAAGAAGCGCCTGTTGCCCGGCGTTGCCGGGCACAAGGCAGGCGTGGATGCGGTGCGCGCGGTCATCGAGGTGTGCGCCGAGGCCAAGGTCGAGGTCCTGACCCTGTTCGCGTTCTCCAGCGAGAACTGGCAGCGCCCGGCCGACGAGGTCGGTGCGCTGATGGAGCTGTTCTTCTCGGCGCTGCGCCGCGAGGCCAGGCGGCTCAACGAGAACAACATCAGCCTGCGCATCATCGGTGATCGCTCGCGCTTTCACCCTGAATTGCAGGCTGCCATGCGCGAGGCCGAGGCGCTGACCGCAGGCAGCAATCGCTTCATCCTGCAGATCGCCGCCAACTACGGTGGTCAGTGGGATATCGCCCAGGCCGCCCAGCGCCTGGCGCGTGAAGTGCAGGCCGGGCATCTGCGCCCGGAAGACATCACCCCCGAGTTGCTGCAGCCGTGCCTGGCGACAGGCGATCTGCCGTTGCCCGACCTGTGCATCCGCACCGGTGGCGAGCACCGCATCAGCAACTTCCTGCTGTGGCAGCTGGCGTACGCCGAGCTGTATTTCTCCGACCTGTTCTGGCCGGACTTCAAACACGAGGCCATGCGCACTGCATTGGCCGATTTCGCTTCGCGCCAGCGCCGCTTCGGTAAAACCAGCGAGCAGGTCGAGGCTGGAGCCCGTGCTTAATGCTTAAACAACGCATCATCACTGCGCTGATTCTGTTGCCGATTGCCCTGTGCGGGTTTTTCCTGCTCGACGGGGCGAACTTTGCCTTGTTCATCGGCCTGGTGGTCACCCTTGGGGCCTGGGAATGGGCCCGCCTGGCCGGGCTGATCGCCCAGGGCCTGCGCGTTGCCTATGCCGTGGTGGTCGCCGGCCTGCTGATGCTGCTGCACCTGATGCCGGAGCTGGCACCCTGGGTGCTGGGCGTTTCGGTGCTGTGGTGGGCGCTGGCCACCTGGCTGGTGCTGACCTACCCGCGTACCAGCGAGCTGTGGGCCAGTGTGGCCTGCCGCCTGCTGATCGGCCTGCTGGTGCTGTTGCCGGCCTGGCAAGGCCTGGTGCTGATCAAGCACTGGCCCCTGGGCAACTGGCTGATCATGGCGGTGATGGTCCTGGTATGGGGCGCCGATATCGGCGCCTACTTCTCGGGCCGGGCCTTTGGCAAGCGCAAGCTGGCGCCGCAGGTCAGCCCCGGCAAGAGCTGGGAAGGTGTCTACGGTGGCCTGGCGCTGAGCCTGGTGATCACGGCGGTGGTGGGCGTGACCCGCGAGTGGAGCGCCGGCGAGCTGATCCTCGGTCTGTTCGGTGCCGCCGTCGTGGTACTGGTGTCGGTGGTCGGCGACCTGACCGAAAGCATGTTCAAGCGCCGTTCCGGAATCAAGGACAGCAGCAACCTGCTGCCGGGGCATGGTGGGGTACTGGATCGCATCGACAGCCTCACGGCTGCCATCCCGCTGTTTGCCGTGCTGCTGTGGGCCGCCAACTGGGGCGCGCTGTGAGCCGCCCGCAACGGATCACGGTGCTGGGCGCCACAGGTTCCATTGGCCTGAGCACACTGGACGTGATTGCCCGTCACCCCGAGCGCTACCAGGCCTATGCCCTGAGCGGCTATTCGCGCCTGGGCGAGCTGCTGGCCCTTTGCCTGCGCCATGCTCCGGTGTTTGCCGTGGTGCCGGGCGATGAGGCCGCGCAGCAGTTGCAGGCCGACCTGCGTGCTGCGGGGTCGAGTACCGAGGTGCTGGTGGGCGAGCAGGGCCTGTGCCAGGTGGCGGCCGACCCGCAGGTGGATGCGGTGATGGCGGCCATCGTCGGTGCGGCGGGGTTGCGTCCGACCCTGGCCGCAGTGGAGGCGGGCAAGAAGGTGCTGCTGGCCAACAAGGAGGCGCTGGTGATGTCCGGCGCCCTGTTCATGCAGGCCGTGCAGCGCAGTGGTGCGGTACTGCTGCCGATCGACAGCGAGCACAACGCGATCTTCCAGTGCCTGCCCGGTGACTATGCCCGCGGCCTGGCCCAGGTGGGTGTGCGGCGCATCCTGCTGACCGCTTCCGGTGGTCCGTTTCGTGAAACGCCGCAGGCCGAGCTGGAGCACGTCACCCCGGAGCAGGCCTGTGCGCACCCGAACTGGTCCATGGGGCGCAAGATCTCCGTCGACTCGGCCAGCATGATGAACAAGGGCCTGGAGCTGATCGAGGCGTGCTGGCTGTTCGATGCCAGGCCTGCCCAGGTCGAGGTGGTGGTCCACCCGCAAAGCGTGATTCACTCGCTGGTCGACTACGTCGATGGTTCGGTGCTGGCGCAGTTGGGCAACCCCGACATGCGCACGCCGATCGCCAACGCCCTGGCCTGGCCGCAGCGCATCGACTCGGGTGTGGCGCCGCTGGACCTGTTCGCCGTTGCCCGCCTGGATTTCCAGGCGCCGGACGAGCAGCGCTTTCCGTGTCTGCGCCTGGCGCGTGAAGCGGCGGACGCCGGCAACAGTGCCCCTGCGATGCTCAATGCGGCCAATGAAGTGGCCGTCGAGGCATTTCTTCAGCGGCGCATCCGCTTCCCGCAGATCCCGAGTATCATCGAGCACGTGCTCAACCAGGAAGCGGTCGTTGCCGTGCCGACGCTGGAGGCGGTGTTTGCAGCCGACCAGCGTGCACGCAGCCTGGCCGGGCACTGGTTGGATCGTCACGGGGTCTGAGGTGCGACGTCGCCACGGGTTGCGCCCGCTCCCGCTGAACGCTATTCGGAGAAAGACATGAGTGCGCTCTACATGATTATCGGCACCCTGGTCGCATTGGGCGTGCTGGTCACCTTTCACGAGTTCGGTCACTTCTGGGTGGCGCGGCGCTGCGGCGTCAAGGTTTTGCGGTTTTCCGTAGGGTTCGGCATGCCGCTGGTGCGCTGGCATGACCGCCATGGTACCGAGTTCGTGGTGGCCGCCATTCCCCTGGGCGGCTACGTGAAGATGCTCGACGAGCGCGAAGGCGAAGTGCCTGCCGACCAGCTGGAGCAGTCGTTCAACCGCAAGAGCGTGCGCCAGCGCATCGCTATCGTCGCCGCCGGCCCCATCGCCAACTTTCTGCTGGCCATCGTGTTCTTCTGGGCACTGGCCATGCTTGGCAGCCAGCAGGCGCGGCCGGTCATCGGCGTGGTCGAGGCTGGCAGCCTGGCGGCTGCCGCAGGCCTTAGCGCCGGCCAGGAGATCGTCGCGGTCGACGGCAAGCCGACCAACGGCTGGGCAGCGGTCAACCTGCAGCTGGTGCGCCGGCTGGGTGAAAGCGGCGCGCTGCAGGTCAGCGTGCGTGAAGAGGGTGCCAGCACCGACAGCAGCCATGTGCTCAAGCTCGATGCCTGGCTCAAGGGTGCCGACGAGCCCGACCCGATCCGCTCCCTGGGCATCCGCCCATGGCGCCCGGCGCTGGTGCCGGTGCTGGCCGAACTTGATCCCAAGGGGCCGGCCCAGGCCGCCGGTCTGAAAACCGGCGACCGCCTGCTGGCACTCGACGGCAAGGCGCTTGACGATTGGCAGCAGGTGGTGGACACCGTGCGCGGCCGTGCCGGCAGCCGCATCGTGCTGAGCGTGGCGCGTGACGGGGCGACGCTGGAGTTGCCGGTAACCCTCGCCAGCCGTGGCGAAGGCCAGAATGCCAGTGGTTACCTGGGGGCGGGCGTGGCGCCGGTGGAGTGGCCTGCGGCCATGTTGCGCGAGGTCAGTTATGGCCCGCTGCAGGGCCTGGGCGAGGGTGTTTCGCGCACCTGGAACATGAGCGTGCTGACCCTCGATTCGCTGAAGAAAATGCTGTTCGGCGAGCTCTCGGTAAAAAACTTGAGCGGACCGATAACCATTGCTAAAGTGGCGGGCGCTTCGGCCCAGTCCGGCGTTGGGGATTTCCTGAATTTCCTCGCCTACCTGAGCATTAGCCTGGGGGTTCTTAATTTGCTGCCCATTCCTGTACTGGATGGGGGGCATTTGCTGTTTTACCTGATCGAATGGGCGCGTGGTCGTCCGCTTTCGGATCGGGTGCAAGGTTGGGGGGTCCAGATCGGTATCAGTTTGGTAGTCGGGGTGATGTTGCTTGCCCTGATCAACGATTTGGGTCGACTGTAACGCTTCGCTCAATTGCGAACCTGCCGCGTCCCGCGGTGGGTCGTTTATTGCCAGTTGGAATAAGAAAGGACTTCATGAAACGTCTGCTGCTAACTGCGGTTCTCGCCGTACTGATGATCGCTGAAGTTCACGCCGAGTCCTTCACCATCTCCGATATTCGTGTCAATGGTCTGCAGCGGGTTTCCGCGGGCAGCGTGTTCGGCGCCTTGCCATTGAACGTTGGGGACGAGGCCGATGATCGGCGCCTGGTGGATTCCACCCGTGCGCTGTTCAAGACCGGCTTCTTCCAGGACATCCAACTGGGTCGCGACGGCAACGTCCTGATCATCACCGTGGTCGAGCGTCCTTCCGTCTCGAGCATCGAGATCGAAGGCAACAAGGCCATCAGCACCGAAGACCTGATGAAGGGTCTGAAGCAGTCGGGCCTGGCCGAAGGTGAAATTTTCCAGCGTGCCACCCTCGAAGGTGTGCGCAACGAGCTGCAGCGCCAGTACGTGGCCCAGGGCCGCTACTCGGCCGAGGTCGACGCCGAGGTGGTGCCGCAACCGCGCAACCGCGTAGGTCTGAAAATCAAGATCAACGAAGGCACCGTCGCTGCCATCCAGCACATCAACGTGGTGGGCAACACCAAGTTCAGCGACGACGAGCTGGCCAGCCTGTTCGAGCTCAAGACCACCAACTGGCTGTCGTTCTTCAAGAACGACGACAAGTATGCCCGCGAAAAACTGTCCGGTGACCTTGAGCGCCTGCGCTCCTACTACCTGGACCGCGGCTACATCAACATGGACATCGCCTCCACCCAGGTGTCGATCACCCCGGACAAGAAGCACGTCTACATCACCGTGAACGTCAACGAGGGCGAGAAGTACACCGTTCGTGACGTCAAGCTGTCCGGCGACCTGAAGGTGCCGGAAGACCAGGTCAAGGCACTGATGCTGGTGCAGCCTGGCCAGGTGTTCTCGCGCAAGGTGATGACCACCACCTCCGAGCTGATCACCCGCCGCCTGGGCAACGAAGGCTATACCTTCGCCAACGTCAACGGCGTGCCGCAGCCTCACGATGACGACCACACCGTCGACATCACCTTCGTCGTCGACCCGGGAAAGCGTGCCTACGTCAACCGCATCAACTTCCGTGGCAACACCAAGTCCGAGGACGAAGTGCTGCGCCGCGAGATGCGCCAGATGGAAGGTGGCTGGGCATCGACCTACCTGATCGACCAGTCCAAGACCCGCCTCGAGCGCCTGGGCTTCTTCAAGGAAGCCAACGTCGAGACCCCGGCCGTACCGGGCACCGACGACCAGGTCGACGTGAACTACAGCGTCGAAGAGCAGGCATCGGGTTCGATCACCGCCAGCGTCGGTTTCGCGCAGAGCGCCGGCCTGATCCTGGGTGGTTCGATCAGCCAGAACAACTTCCTGGGTACCGGTAACAAGGTCTCCATCGGCCTGACCCGTTCCGAATACCAGAGCCGCTACAACTTCGGCTTCGTGGACCCCTACTGGACTGCCGATGGCGTGAGCCTTGGCTACAACGCCTTCTACCGCACCACCGACTACGACGACCTCGACGTCGACGTGGCCAGCTATGCGGTGGACAGCCTGGGTGCGGGCGTCAGCGTCGGCTACCCGATCAGCGAGACTTCGCGCCTGACCTTCGGCCTCACCGCCCAGCAGGACAAGATCAAGACCGGTCGCTACACCGTTGACGAGATCTTCGACTTCGTCAAAAAGGAAGGCGACAACTACCTGAACTTCAAGGCATCGGCCGGCTGGTCGGAGTCCACCCTGAACAAGGGCGTGCTGGCTACCCGTGGTCACTCCCAGAGCCTGGTGCTCGAGGCGACCACCCCGGGCAGCGACCTGTCGTTCTTCAAGCTTGACTACCGTGGCCAGCTGTTCAAGCCGATCAACAACGACTACACCCTGCGTCTGCACACCGAACTGGGCTACGGCGACGGCTTCGGCGGCACCTCGGGCCTGCCGTTCTACGAGAACTACTACGCCGGTGGCTTCAACTCCGTGCGTGGCTTCAAGGACAGCAGCCTGGGCCCGCGCAGTACCCCGAGTAAAGGCAACAACCCTGGCACTGCGCGCGACCCGGACCAGGACCCACTGCCGTTCGGCGGCAACGTGCTGGTGCAGGGCGGCGTGGAACTGCTGTTCCCACTGCCGTTCGTCAAGGACCAGCGTTCGCTGCGCACCTCGGTTTTCTGGGACGTGGGTAACGTGTTCGACACCAACTGCGGCTCCAAGCCGGATTGCGAGAAGGTCGGCCTCAGCGGCCTGGCCAGTTCGGTCGGCCTGGGCGTGACCTGGATTACTGCACTGGGCCCGTTGAGCTTCAGCCTGGCGATGCCGGTCAAGAAGCCGGACGATGCCGATACCCAGGTGTTCCAATTCTCTCTGGGCCAGACCTTCTAAGGGTCTGCCCCGCGTAAACGACAACGGATTCTGTAGGAGTGCATCGTGCGTAAGTTGACTCAACTGGCTGTACTGGCTGCGACCCTGATCGCGACCCCGGCATTTGCCGAGATGAAAATTGCCGTCCTGAACTATCAGATGGCGCTGCTGGAATCGGACGCGGCCAAGAAGTACGCGGTCGATGCGGAGAAGAAATTCGGCCCGCAACTGACCAAGCTGAAAAACCTGGAAAGCAGCGCCAAGGGCATCCAGGACCGTCTGGTCAAGGGTGGCGACAAGATGGCCCAGGGCGAGCGCGAGCGTCTGGAGCTTGAATTCAAGCAAAAGGCCCGTGACTTCCAGTTCCAGTCCAAGGAGCTGAACGAAGCCAAGGCCGTTGCCGACCGCGAGATGCTCAAACAGCTCAAGCCCAAGCTCGACGGCGCAGTGGAGGAAGTGATCAAGAAGGGTGCTTTCGACCTGGTACTCGAGCGTGGCGCGGTCATTGATGTCAAGCCTCAGTACGACATCACCCGCCAGGTCATCGAGCGCATGAACCAGTCCCGTTGAACATGACTGCGACCATGAAACTCGGCCAGCTGGCCGAGTTCCTCGGGGCCACCCTCAGTGGCCCGGCGGAGCTCGACATCACTGGCCTTGCGACCCTGCACGAGGCTGGCCCGGGACAATTGAGCTTCCTGGCCAACCCGCAGTACCGCAAATTCCTGCCTGAGAGCAAGGCCGCTGCGGTCCTGCTCAAGGCTGCCGATGCCGAGGGCTTTGCCGGTCACGCGCTGATCGTTGCAGATCCCTACCTGGCCTACGCACGTGTTTCCCACCTGTTCGATCCAAAGCCCAGGGCTGTGGCGGGAGTTCATCCCAGCGCCGTGGTGGCTGCAGACGCACAGGTCGATGCCAGCGCCAGCATCGGTGCCTGTGCAGTGATCGAAAGCGGGGCGCAGATCGGCCCTGGCGTGACCATCGGTGCCCACTGCTTCATCGGTGCGCGCAGCGTGATCGGCGAAGGCGGCTGGCTGGCCCCGCGTGTCACGCTGTACCACGATGTGCATATCGGCAAGCGTGTGGTGATCCAGTCCGGCGCCGTGCTGGGGGGTGAAGGTTTCGGTTTCGCCAATGAAAAGGGCGTATGGCAGAAGATTGCCCAGATCGGCGGCGTGAGCATCGGCGACGATGTCGAGATCGGCGTGAACACCGCCATCGACCGCGGTGCACTGGCCGATACCCGTATCGGCAATGGCGTGAAACTCGACAACCAGATCCAGATCGCCCATAACGTACAGGTCGGCGACCACACGGCAATGGCCGCGTGTGTCGGTATTTCCGGCAGCACCAAGATCGGCAAGCATTGCACCATCGCCGGCGGTGTCGGCATGGTCGGGCATATTGATGTGTGTGATGGGGTGTTCGTCTCCGGGATGACCATGGTCACCCGTTCCATCACCGAGCCAGGTGCCTATTCGTCCGGTACGGCCATGCAGCCGCTGGGTGAGTGGCGCAAGAGTGCCGCGCGCATTCGCCAGCTGGATGAGATGGCCAAACGTCTTCAACAAGTGGAAAAGCGACTCGAGGCCGTGACCTCGGGCGACAAAGCTTCATCAGAAGGCTGATACCATTTCCTGATCAAGAGCGCCCAGCCGCTAGACTGCGCTCCTTGATTTGCTAAAGGAGCGCCGCTCGAACGTGCGCGCTCCCTATCTTTACTACAGGCTTCCCCCCGAAATGATGGACATCAACGAGATTCGCGAATATTTGCCTCACCGTTACCCGTTCCTGCTGGTGGACCGGGTGGTGGACTTGGACGTAGAGGCCCAGCGCATTCGTGCCTACAAGAATGTCAGCATCAACGAGCCTTTCTTCAACGGTCACTTCCCGGCGCACCCGATCATGCCCGGCGTGCTGATCATCGAAGCGATGGCCCAGGCAGCCGGCATCCTCGGTTTCAAGATGCTGGACGTCAAACCCGCGGACGGTACCCTGTACTACTTCGTCGGTTCCGACAAGTTGCGCTTTCGCCAGCCGGTGCTGCCGGGTGATCAACTGATCCTCGAAGCCAAGTTCATCAGCTGCAAGCGCCAGATCTGGAAGTTCGAGTGCCAGGCGTCGGTGGACGGCAAGCCGGTATGCTCGGCCGAGATCATCTGCGCGGAACGCAAACTATGAGTTTGATTGACCCTCGGGCAATCATCGATCCATCGGCAAAGATTGCCGACGGCGTCGAGGTCGGCCCATGGTCGATCGTCGGTGCCGGGGTCGAGATCGGGGAAGGGACCGTGATTGGTCCGCATGTGATTCTCAAAGGGCCGACCCGCATCGGCAAGCACAACCGCATCTACCAGTTCTCCTCTGTCGGCGAAGACACCCCTGACCTCAAGTACAAGGGTGAACCGACGCGCCTGGTGATCGGCGACCACAACGTGATCCGCGAAGGCGTGACCATTCACCGTGGCACCGTGCAGGACCGTAGCGAAACCACCCTGGGTGATCACAACCTGGTCATGGCCTATGCCCATATCGGGCACGACAGCGTGATCGGCAACCACTGCATCCTGGTCAACAACACCGCGCTGGCCGGGCATGTGCATGTGGGCGACTGGGCGATACTGTCCGGGTTTACCCTGGTACACCAGTTCTGCCATATCGGCGCCCACAGCTTTTCCGGCATGGGTACCGCCATCGGCAAGGATGTGCCGGCCTTCGTCACCGTGTTCGGCAACCCGGCCGAGGCGCGCAGCATGAACTTCGAAGGCATGCGCCGTCGCGGTTTCAGCGATGAAGCTATCCATGCCCTGCGCCGCGCCTACAAGGTGGTGTATCGCCAGAACCTGACGGTCGACCAGGCTATCGCCGAACTGGCCGAGCCCGCCCAGCAGTTCCCCGAGGTCGACCTGTTCGTCAAGTCGATCCAGAACTCCGCCCGCGGCATCACCCGCTGACATGGCGCAACTCTGTGTAGCGCTGGTGGCAGGCGAAGCCAGTGGCGATATTCTTGGCGCCGGCCTGATGCGTGCACTCAAGGCCCGCCTTCCGCAGGTACGCTTTATCGGCGTCGGCGGCCCATTGATGGAAGCCGAGGGGCTGAGTTCCTACTTTCCCATGGAGCGCCTGGCCGTCATGGGCCTGGTCGAAGTGCTGGGTCGCCTGCGCGAGCTGCTCAAGCGCCGCAAGCTGCTGATCCAGACGCTGATCGAGCAGAAGCCGGACGTGTTCATCGGTATCGATGCGCCCGACTTCACCCTCAACATCGAACTGAAACTGCGCCAGGCCGGCATCAAGACCGTGCACTACGTCAGCCCTTCTGTTTGGGCCTGGCGGCAGAAGCGTGTGCTGAAGATCCGCGAAGGCTGCGACCTGATGCTCACGCTGTTTCCGTTCGAGGCGCGGTTTTATGAAGAGCAGGGCGTGCCGGTGCGTTTCGTCGGCCACCCGCTGGCCGATACCATCCCGCTGCAGGCCGACCGCACTGCAGCGCGTGAAGCGCTGGGCCTGCCCGACGGACCCTTGGTGGCCCTGATGCCAGGCAGCCGTGGCGGCGAAGTAGGGCGCCTGGGTGCACTGTTTCTGGATACCGCACAGCGGCTTCGCGAGCTGGTGCCGGGGGTGCGCTTCGTCTCGCCCTGCGCCAACCCGGTGCGCCGTGCCCAGCTCGAACAGATGCTCGAAGGCCGCGACCTGCCACTGACCCTGCTCGACGGTCAGTCGCACCAGGCCCTGGCGGCCTGCGATGCGGTATTGATCGCCTCGGGCACCGCTACCCTGGAGGCGCTGTTGTTCAAGCGACCCATGGTGGTGGCGTACCGCGTGGCCCCGGTGACCTACTGGATTCTCAAGCGCCTGGTCAAAAGCCCTTATGTATCGCTGCCCAACCTGCTGGCCCAGCGCCTGCTGGTGCCCGAACTGCTGCAGGAGGCCGCCACCAGCGAGGCCCTGGCGCAGACCCTGGCACCACTGGTGAGCGGTGGCGAGCAGCAGACCGAGAGCTTCGATCAGATTCACCGTACCCTGCGCCGCGATGCCTCCAACCAGGCAGCCGACGCGGTACTGGCCTTGCTGGAACATCGATAAATGCAAATCGGACTGGATTTCAACCTGGTCGAAGACCTGGTCGCCGGGGTTGACGAAGTCGGCCGCGGCCCGCTGTGTGGCGCGGTGGTGACCGCTGCCGTGATCCTCGACCCGAGCCGGCCGATCCTGGGCCTGAACGATTCGAAAAAACTCACCGAGGCGCGCCGCGAAAAGCTCTTCGACGAGATCTGCGAGAAGGCCCTGAGCTTTCACATCGCCCGCGCCGAGGTCGACGAGATCGACCAGCTGAACATTCTGCATGCCACCATGCTGGCCATGCAGCGCGCGGTCGAAGGCCTGCACATCACGCCCAAGCTGGCACTGATCGACGGCAACCGTTGCCCCAAGCTCAACGTGCCATCAGCGCCGGTGGTCAAGGGTGACAGCCAGGTGCCGGCCATCGCTGCGGCCTCTATCCTGGCCAAGGTGACCCGTGACCGGGAAATGGCTGCCTTCGAGCTGATCTACCCTGGCTACGGCATCGGCGGGCACAAGGGCTACCCGACCCCGCTGCACCTTGAAGCCCTGGCCCGGCTTGGCCCCACGCCGATTCACCGGCGCTCGTTCGCCCCGGTAAGGGCTGCATTCGAGGCCCGTGGCCTGCAGGCCAACTGCCTGTTGCCGGTGTAGAGGCAACCCCCGTTCAGCCTGACCACTCCCGCGCAGGCTGTAGTTTTGATCGAGGCCCGGTACAATCCGGGCCTTGTTGTTTTGTGCTGCTATAGGATCATCATGTCGGCTTCTTTCGTTCATCTTCGCCTGCACACCGAATTCTCGCTGGTCGATGGCCTGGTGCGGATCAAGCCGCTGGTCAAGGCCCTGGCCGGGATGAACATGCCGGCGGTGGCCGTCACCGACCAGAGCAACATGTGCTCGCTGGTCAAGTTCTACAAGACCGCCATGGGCAGCGGGATCAAGCCGATCTGTGGGGCCGACCTGTGGCTGTCCAACGCCGACCCCGACCTGCCGCTGTCGCGCATCTGCCTGTTGGCGATGAACGCCAAGGGCTACCGCAACCTCACCGAGCTGATCTCCCGTGGCTGGATGGACGGCCAGCGCAATGGCGTGGTGGTCATCGAGCGCGAGTGGATCGCCCCGGCCAGCGAGGGCCTGATCGCCTTGTCGGCGGCCAGGGAAGGCGATATCGGCATGGCACTGCTGGGCAACAACCCGCAGGAAGCCGAGGCCCTGCTGCGCGACTGGATGGCGATGTTCCCCGATCGCTTCTATGTCGAGGTGCAGCGCACCAACCGCAGCGGCGACGAAGAGTATTTGCACGCCGCCGTGGCCCTTGCCGACCGCCTGGGCGCGCCGCTGGTGGCCACCAACGACGTGCGCTTCATCAAGCAGACCGACTACGACGCCCACGAAACCCGGGTGTGCATCGGCGAAGGCCGTGCCCTGGACGATCCGCGGCGTTCGCGCAACTACAGCGACCAGCAGTACCTGAAAAGCCCGGAAGAAATGGCCGAGCTGTTCAGCGACCTGCCCGACGCCCTGGCCAACACGGTCGAGATCGCCAAGCGCTGCAACATCGAGGTGCAGCTGGGCAAGCACTTCCTGCCCGACTTCCCCACGCCCAACGGCATGGGCATCGACGAATACCTGCGCCATGTGTCCCATGAAGGCCTGGAAGAGCGCCTGGCGGTGCTCTGGCCCAAGGACACCACGCCCAACTATGAAGAGAAGCGCCAGGTCTACCTCGACCGGCTGAAGTTCGAGCTGGACATCATCATCCAGATGGGCTTCCCCGGTTACTTCCTGATCGTTATGGACTTCATCAAGTGGGCCAAGAACAACGGCGTGCCGGTAGGTCCGGGCCGGGGGTCGGGTGCCGGCTCGCTGGTGGCCTACGTGCTGAAGATCACCGACCTCGACCCGCTGGCCTACGACCTGCTGTTCGAACGTTTCCTCAACCCTGAACGGGTCTCGATGCCCGACTTCGACGTCGACTTCTGCATGGACGGTCGCGACCGCGTGATCGAGTACGTGGCCGATGCCTACGGGCGCAATGCGGTGAGCCAGATCATCACCTTCGGCACCATGGCGGCCAAGGCGGTGGTGCGTGACGTGGCGCGGGTGCAGGGCAAGTCCTACGGCCTGGCCGACCGCCTGTCGAAGATGATTCCGTTCGAAGTCGGCATGACCCTGGAGAAGGCCTACGAGCAGGAGGAAATGCTGCGCGACTTCCTCAAGACCGACGAGGATGCCAAGGAAATCTGGGACATGGCCCTCAAGCTCGAGGGCGTTACCCGGGGCACCGGCAAGCACGCCGGTGGCGTGGTCATCGCGCCGACCAAACTCACCGACTTCTCGCCGATTGCCTGTGACGAAGAGGGCGGCGGCCTGGTAACCCAGTTCGACAAGGATGACGTGGAGGCGGCCGGCCTGGTGAAGTTCGACTTCCTCGGCCTGCGTACCCTGACCATCATCAAGTGGGCGATGGAGACGATCAACCGCGAGCAGGCCAAGGCCGGCCTGCCGGACCTGAACATCGACTTCATCCCGCTGGACGACAAGAAGACCTACGACCTGCTGCAGAAGGCCGAGACCACTGCGGTATTCCAGCTCGAGTCGCGCGGCATGAAGGAGCTGATCAAGAAGCTCAAGCCCGACTGCCTGGAAGACCTTATCGCACTGGTGGCACTGTTCCGCCCGGGCCCACTGCAATCGGGCATGGTGGACGACTTCATCAACCGCAAGCACGGCCGCGCCGAGCTGGCCTACCCGCACTCCGACTACCAGTACGAAGGCCTCAAGCCGGTACTGGCGCCGACCTACGGCATCATCCTGTACCAGGAACAGGTGATGCAGATCGCCCAGGTGATGGCCGGCTACACCCTCGGCGGTGCGGACATGCTGCGCCGGGCGATGGGCAAGAAGAAGCCCGAGGAAATGGCCAAGCAGCGTGGCGGTTTCATCGAAGGCTGCGCCACCAACAACATCGACCCGGACCTGGCGGGCAACATCTTCGACCTGGTGGAAAAATTCGCCGGTTACGGTTTCAACAAGTCCCACTCCGCCGCCTACGGCCTGGTGTCGTACCAGACCGCCTGGCTCAAGACCCATCACCCGGCCGCGTTCATGGCTGCGGTACTGTCGGCGGATATGCACAACACCGACAAGGTGGTGACCCTGATCGAGGAAGTGCGCAGCATGAAGCTGCGCCTCGATGCACCGGATGTGAACACCTCCGACTTCAAGTTCACGGTCAACGACGACGGCCGCATCGTGTATGGCCTGGGCGCGATCAAGGGCGTGGGCGAGGGCCCTGTCGACGCGATCGTCGAGGCGCGCAGCAGCGGACCATTCAAGGACCTGTTCGACTTCTGCGAGCGGGTCGACCTCAAGCGCATCAACAAGCGCACCCTCGATGCATTGATCCGCAGCGGTGCGCTGGACCGCCTGGGGCCGTTCTTCCACGACGAGATCAAGGCCTACCAGGCCAACATCGACCGTAACCGCGCGGTGCTGCTGGGGGCGATGGAAGAGGCGATCAAGTCGGCCGAACAGACCGCACGCACCCACGACAGCGGGCACTCGGACCTGTTCGGCGGGTTGTTCGTGGAGGCCGACGCCGACGTCTATGCCAACCACCGCAGCGCCCGCGAGCTGACCCTCAAGGAACGCCTGCGCGGCGAGAAGGACACCCTGGGCCTGTACCTGACCGGCCACCCGATCGACGAGTACGAAGGCGAGATCCGCCGTTTCGCCCGTCAGCGCATCATCGACCTCAAGCCGGCCCGCGATACCCAGACCGTGGCCGGCATGATCATTGCGCTGCGCGTGATGAAGAACAAGAAGGGCGACAAGATGGGCTTCGTGACCCTCGACGACCGCTCCGGGCGCATCGAGGCGTCGCTGTTTGCCGATGCGTTCATGGCCGCGCAGCCGTTGCTGCAGACCGACGCGATGGTGGTGGTCGAAGGGGAGGTCAGCAATGACGACTTCTCCGGTGGCCTGCGCCTGCGGGTCAAGCGCGTGATGAGCATGGAAGATGCACGTACCAACCTGGCCGAAAGCCTGCGCCTGAAGATCCATGCCGACGCCCTCAAGGGCGACCGCCTGGCGTGGCTGGGCGAGCTGTTCAAGCGCCATCGCGGCGCGTGCCCGATCAGCATGGAATACACCGGCAACGACGCGCGCGCCCTGCTGCAGTTTGGCGAAGGTTGGCGCATCGACCCCGCGGACGGACTGATTCAGGCCCTGCGTGACCAGTTCGGGCGTGAGAACGTCTTCCTGCAATATCGATGAATTGATGAATTTTTAATCTCGACCTGAATGCGCCTGATCCCTTAAGGTAGGGCGCCAAACGGATCAACCGGCCGGCCGCCTGGCCGTCGACCCAAGACGGATGCCTATGAACCCGAATTTTCTGGATTTCGAACAGCCGATTGCTGACCTGCAAGCCAAGATCGAAGAGCTGCGCCTGGTCGGCAATGACAACTCGCTGAACATCGGCGATGAAATCGCCCGTCTGCAAGACAAGAGCAGCACGCTGACCGAGAGCATTTTCGGCAACCTGACCAGCTGGCAGATCGCGCGCCTGGCGCGTCACCCGCGTCGTCCGTACACCCTGGACTACATCGACCACATCTTCACCGAGTTCGACGAGCTGCATGGCGACCGCCACTTCTCTGACGACGCCGCGATCGTTGGCGGCATCGCCCGCCTGGACGACCAGCCGGTGATGGTGATCGGTCATCAGAAAGGCCGTGAAGTGCGCGAGAAGGTACGCCGCAACTTCGGCATGCCACGCCCTGAAGGCTACCGCAAGGCGTGCCGTCTGATGGAAATGGCCGAACGCTTCAAGATGCCGATCCTGACCTTCATCGACACCCCGGGCGCCTACCCTGGCATCGACGCCGAAGAGCGCAACCAGAGCGAAGCGATTGCCTGGAACCTGCGCGTGATGGCTCGCCTGAAAACGCCGATCATCGCCACCGTGATCGGCGAAGGCGGTTCGGGCGGTGCACTGGCCATCGGCGTTTGCGACCAGCTGAACATGCTGCAGTACTCCACCTACGCGGTGATTTCGCCGGAAGGCTGCGCCTCGATCCTGTGGAAGACTGCCGAGAAGGCTGCTGACGCAGCCGAAGCGATGGGCATCACGGCCGAGCGCCTCAAGGGCCTGGGTATCGTTGACAAGGTGATCGGCGAACCACTGGGCGGCGCACACCGTGACCCGGCGGCAGCCTCGGCCAACATCCGCGCTTCGCTGATCGAGCAGTTGGACATGCTCAAGGCGTTCGACAACGACGCGCTGCTCAAGCGCCGTTATGATCGCCTGATGAGCTACGGGCTCTGATCTGAACTCATCGGTGGCCCTTTCGCTTCTGTAGGAGCCGGCTTTGCCGGCGAAGGGCCACCGATGATCGACCTGCGCAACACCCTGTCCCCCTGGCACCAAGCTACCGGCTGGTGCGTCGCCCTCTCTGGCGGCCTCGACTCCACCGTCCTGCTGCACCTGCTGGCCCAACAGCCGGCTGCGCCCCTTCGTGCCCTCCATGTCCACCACGGTCTGCAAGCCGCTGCCGATGCGTGGCCGGCCCACTGCCAGCGCCTGTGCGACAGCCTGGGCGTACCGCTGGACATCATCCATGTGCACGTCGCCCCTGGCGCCAGCCTGGAGCAGGGCGCCCGGGACGCGCGCTATGCAGCCTTCGCCCGGGCCCTGCGCCCGGGCGAACTGCTGCTGACCGGCCAGCACCGCGACGACCAGGCCGAGACGCTGCTGTTTCGGCTGTTGCGCGGTGCCGGCCTGCGTGGTCTGTCGGGGATGCCGGCGCAGCGGGCGCTGGGGCAGGGCAGCCTGCTGCGACCCTTGCTGGATACCCCGCGTGATGAACTGCTGGCCTACGCCACCGCGCATGGCCTGCACTGGATAGAAGACCCCAGCAACGATGACACCCAGTTCTCGCGCAACTACCTGCGCCACCAGGTGCTGCCGGCGCTGACCCGACGCTGGCCCCAGGCGGCGCGCAGCCTGGCGCGCAGCGCCGCGCACCTGGCCGAGGCGCAGGGCCTGCTCGATGAGGTGGCGCAGCAGGACCTCGCGCAAGCCTCGACCCCCGATGCCTTCGCCTGGTTGGGCTGCCCGTCGCTGGATCTGGAGGTGCTGCGCCAACTGTCCCCGGCACGCCAGCGCAACGCCCTGCAGTACTGGCTGGCGGCGCGCACGCGCCTGCCGGACACCCGCCACTGGTCGGGTTGGGAAGGCGTGCGCGATGCCGGCGGCGAAGGGCGTCCTGTATGGCGCCTGGCCGATGGCGAGCTGCACCGCAGTGGCCTGCGTATCTACTGGCTGGATGCGCACTGGCTCACGCCGCCGGCGCAGCCGGTGCCTTGGCTCGACCCGCGCCAGCCGCTTGCACTGCCCGGCAATGGCCAGTTGACACTAAGCGGCAGGTTGCCGCAGGGCCCGCTGCAGGTGCGCTATCGCCAGGGCGGCGAGAGGATGGCGGTCGAGGGTAGAGGCCATCGCGACCTCAAGCGGTTGCTCAACGAGCGCCAGCTACCCTTGTTCGCCCGCCAGCGCGTGCCGCTGCTGTACCGCGACGGGCAGTTGCTGGCGGTGGCCAACCTGCCGGGGCTGGGGCTTGCCGACGGGCAACTGCACTGGTGCGTACCGACAAGCGCGCAAGGTTTGAGATGAAAGGGACATTCCGGTAGACTACGCTCCCTTCTTGATACAACTTCTGTGACTTCATCTGAATCACGGCAGTTGCCGATTACCAAGCAGTTTTTTGCTGGGCGATTCTAAAAATGTTTAGCGAGCTCCTTACCGGGTTTTCAACCCCCGGTCTGACCAGGCGCGGCAGTTTTTTAAGATGCACTGTGATTGACGCAGGTGATCGGGGGCTTCGGCCTTCCTTCGCTTTCCCCGGCGGCACTGACCGCTTTAACGCAGACTTCTAGGGTTTTTCATGACGCGCTACATATTCGTCACGGGCGGTGTTGTTTCTTCATTGGGGAAAGGCATTGCCTCGGCTTCATTGGCGGCCATCCTGGAGGCGCGGGGGCTCAAGGTCACCATGCTCAAGCTGGACCCGTACATCAACGTCGACCCGGGCACCATGAGCCCGTTCCAGCACGGTGAGGTGTTCGTCACCCACGACGGCGCCGAGACCGACCTGGACCTGGGCCACTACGAGCGGTTCATCCGCACGACCATGACCCAGAACAACAACTTCACCACCGGCCGCGTGTACGAGCACGTGCTGCGCAAGGAGCGCCGTGGTGACTACCTGGGTGCCACCATCCAGGTGATCCCGCACATCACCGACGAAATCAAGCGCCGCATCATCAAGGGCGCCGGCGATGCCGACGTGGCCATGGTCGAGATCGGCGGTACCGTGGGTGACATCGAGTCGCAACCGTTCCTCGAGGCCATCCGCCAGCTGCGCTTCGAAGTGGGCGCCAAGCGCGCGATGCTGATGCACCTGACCCTGGTGCCGTACATCGCCACCGCCGGCGAGACCAAGACCAAGCCTACCCAGCACTCGGTCAAGGAGCTGCGCTCCATCGGCCTGCAGCCGGACGTGCTGGTGTGCCGTTCCGATCACCCGATCGACAGCTCGTCGCGCCGCAAGATCGCGCAGTTCACCAACGTTGAAGAACGTGCGGTGATCGCGCTGGAAGACGCCGACACCATCTACAAGATCCCGGGCATCCTGCACTCCCAGGGCCTGGACGACTTCGTCGTCGAGCGTTTCGGCCTGCAGTGCGGCAGCGCCGACCTGTCCGAGTGGGACGCGGTGGTCGATGCCAAGCTCAACCCCGAGCACGAAGTCACCATCGCCATGGTCGGCAAATACATGGAGCTGCTCGATGCCTACAAGTCGCTGATCGAAGCGATGAGCCATGCCGGCATCAGCAACCGCACCAAGGTCAACCTGCGCTACATCGACTCCGAAGACATCGAGAACCAGGGCACCGGCCTGCTCGAAGGCGTGGACGCCATCCTGGTACCGGGCGGTTTCGGCCTGCGCGGCGTGGAAGGCAAGATCACTGCCGTTCAATACGCTCGCGAGAACAAGGTGCCATACCTGGGGATCTGCCTGGGCATGCAGGTGGCGGTCATCGAATTCGCCCGCAACGTGATGGGCTGGAAGGACGCCAACTCCACCGAGTTCGATCGCGCCAGCGGTCACCCTGTGGTGGGCCTGATCACCGAGTGGGAAGATGCCACCGGCGCTGTCGAGACCCGTACCGAAGCCTCGGACCTTGGCGGCACCATGCGTCTGGGCGCCCAGGAGTGCCAGCTGCAAAGCGGCTCCAAGGTGCACGACTGCTACGCCAAGGACGTGATCGTCGAGCGTCACCGTCACCGCTACGAGGTCAACAACAACCTGCTGCCGCAACTGATCGAGGCGGGCCTGGTGGTCTCGGGTCGTTCCGGCGACGGCGCACTGGTCGAAGTGGTCGAGTCCAAGGACCATCCGTGGTTCGTGGCCTGCCAGTTCCACCCGGAGTTCACCTCTACCCCGCGTGACGGCCACCCGCTGTTCAGCGGCTTCGTCAAAGCTGCATTGGCTCAAAAGAACAAGGCCTGATCCATGACCCAGAAGATCATTCGCGTCGGTAACATCGAGATCGCCAACGACAAGCCGTTCGTCCTGTTCGGCGGCATGAACGTGCTGGAATCCCGTGACCTGGCCCTGAAGGTCTGCGAAGAGTACGTGCGGGTTACCGAGAAGCTCGGTGTCCCCTACGTGTTCAAGGCCAGCTTCGACAAGGCCAACCGTTCGTCGATCAACTCCTACCGCGGCCCTGGCCTGGAAGAGGGGATGAAGATCTTCGAAGAGATCAAGCGCACCTTCAACGTGCCGGTGATCACCGACGTGCACGAGCCGCACCAGGCGCAGGCCGTGGCCGACGTGTGCGACATCATCCAGCTGCCGGCCTTCCTGTCGCGCCAGACTGACCTTGTTGTCGCGATGGCCAAAACCGGCGCGGTGATCAACATCAAGAAGGCGCAGTTCCTCGCACCCCAGGAGATGAAGCACATCCTGAGCAAGTGCGAAGAGGCCGGCAACGACCAACTGATCCTCTGCGAGCGTGGTTCGAGCTTCGGCTACAACAACCTGGTGGTGGACATGCTCGGCTTCGGCATCATGAAGCAGTTCGAGTACCCGGTGTTCTTCGACGTGACCCATGCCCTGCAGATGCCGGGTGGTCGCGCCGATTCCGCAGGTGGCCGCCGTGCCCAGGTCACCGACCTGGCCAAGGCCGGCCTCAGTCAGGGGCTGGCGGGCCTGTTCCTCGAGGCCCACCCGGACCCTGACAATGCCAAGTGCGACGGCCCGTGCGCCCTGCGCCTGGACAAACTGGAGCCATTCCTGGCCCAGCTCAAGCAACTGGACGAACTGGTCAAGAGTTTTCCGACGGTAGAAACCGCGTAAACCTCGATTCTCCGGTAAAGTACCGCCCGTTCATCCCCTGACCCCCGGGTCAGGGGCTTGTCCTCGTCAGGCCTGCCCGTGCGCCGACCGCCTGTGACGGACCCGGTTTTTTTCTCAGCTGCGTTGTTTTCGTCAATTCTGGAGTGCTTACAACAATGGCAAAAATCGTCGACATCAAAGGTCGTGAAGTTCTCGATTCGCGCGGTAACCCTACCGTCGAAGCGGACGTACTGCTCGACAACGGCATCATCGGCAGCGCCTGTGCGCCGTCGGGTGCTTCCACTGGCTCGCGCGAAGCGCTGGAGCTGCGTGATGGCGACAAGAGCCGTTACATGGGCAAGGGCGTACTGAAGGCCGTCGCCAACATCAACGGCCCGATCCGCGACCTGCTGCTGGGCAAGGACCCGGTCGAGCAAAAAGCGCTCGACCTGGCGATGATCAAGCTCGACGGTACTGAAAACAAAGGCAACCTGGGCGCCAACGCCATCCTCGCCGTGTCCCTGGCTGCCGCCAAGGCCGCTGCACAGGACCAGGACCTGCCGCTGTACGCGCACATCGCAAACCTCAATGGCACCCCTGGCCAGTACTCGATGCCGGTCCCGATGATGAACATCATCAACGGCGGCGAGCACGCCGACAACAACGTCGACATCCAGGAGTTCATGGTGCAGCCGGTCGGCGCCAAGACCTTCTCCGACGCGCTGCGCATGGGCACCGAGATCTTCCACCACCTCAAGGCAGTACTGAAGGCCCGTGGCCTGAACACCGCCGTGGGTGACGAGGGTGGTTTCGCACCTAACCTGGCTTCCAACGAAGACGCGCTGTCGGCCATCGCCGAAGCCATCGCCAACGCCGGCTACACCCTGGGCACCGACGTGACCCTGGCGCTGGACTGTGCGGCCAGCGAGTTCTACGAGGACGGCAAGTACAACCTGTCCGGTGAAGGCAAGTCGTTCGATGCAGCCGGTTTTGCCGACTACCTCAAGGGCCTGACCGAGCGTTTCCCGATCATCTCGATCGAAGACGGCCTGGACGAGTCCGACTGGGCTGGCTGGAAGATCCTGACCGACAAGATCGGCGACAAGGTGCAACTGGTCGGTGACGACCTGTTCGTGACCAACACCAAGATCCTGAAGGAAGGCATCGACAAGAAGATCGCCAACTCGATCCTGATCAAGTTCAACCAGATCGGCACCCTGACCGAAACCCTGGAAGCCATCCAGATGGCCAAGGCCGCCGGTTATACCGCGGTGATCTCGCACCGTTCGGGCGAAACCGAAGATTCGACCATTGCCGACCTGGCCGTGGGTACCGCTGCCGGCCAGATCAAGACCGGTTCGCTGTGCCGCTCCGACCGCGTCTCCAAGTACAACCAATTGCTGCGTATCGAAGAGCAACTGGGCAGCAAGGCTGTGTACCGTGGTCGCGGCGAGTTTCGCGGCTAAGCCAGAGATGGTAAAAAGGCCGCAGTGTGAGGCTGAAAGACGCAGCTAATCTTTCAGCAACCCTGTGCAGCAAGTGCTTTCCCCACAAAGCCTGGCTTCGGTCAGGCTTCGTGCCATCAGCCCCTTGTGCACGGGCGGCCTTTTTCCAGTGGATACCCTGATGCGTAGTCCCTATTGGTTGTTCCTCGTCTTGCTCCTGTTGCTGGGTGGCCTGCAGTACCGTCTGTGGGTGGGCAACGGCAGCCTGGCCCAGGTTGCCGACCTCAAGCAGCAGATCGCCGACCAGCACGCTGAAAACGAGCGTCTGCTGGAGCGTAACCGCGTGCTTGATGCCGAAGTGCTGGAGTTGAAGAAAGGTATGGAAACCGTCGAAGAACGCGCTCGTCATGAGCTGGGTATGGTCAAGGAGGGTGAAACCCTCTACCAGTTGGCCCAATGACGGCGTCCCTGCCTGCCTTCTGGGCAGTGATTCCTGCCGCGGGTGTTGGTGCCCGCATGGCGGCCGACCGTCCCAAGCAGTACCTGCAGCTGGGCGGGCGGACGATTCTCGAGCATAGCCTCGACTGTTTTCTCGACCATCCATGCCTCAAGGGCGTGGTGGTCAGCATTGCTGCCGACGACCCTTACTGGCCGGGCCTGGCCTGCGCCAGCGATACGCGCATCCAGCGTGCGGCAGGTGGGCGCGAGCGTGCCGATTCGGTGCTCAACGCCTTGCTGCTGCTGCATGCCCAGGGCGCGGCCGACAACGACTGGGTGCTGGTGCACGATGCGGCGCGGCCGAACCTGGCGCGCGACGACCTTGACCGCCTGCTGGGCGAGCTGGCGAATGACCCGGTGGGCGGGCTGCTGGCGGTGCCGGCGCGCGACACGCTCAAGCGTGCCGATGCCAACGGGCGGGTAAGCGCCACCATCGACCGCAGCACGGTGTGGCAGGCGTACACCCCGCAGATGTTCCGCCTGGGGGTATTGCACCGTGCGCTGGCAGACAGCCTGGTGGCGGACGTGGCGATCACCGACGAGGCGTCGGCCATCGAATGGTCCGGGCAGGCGCCGCGCCTGGTCGAAGGGCGCAACGACAATATCAAGGTGACGCGACCGGAAGACCTGGAGTGGCTGAGACAGCGCTGGGCTCATCGCGGCAATTGACCGCGGTGGCCCATTCGCTGGCAAGCCAGCCCACACAAGGGACTGCAGCACGTTCAGGGGCTGGTGAACTGCCTGTGGGAGCCCGCGACGTTTTCTACACGCTGCGGTACTCAGGCAGCTGTCCCAACTTCTCCCGTAGATAATCCACCAGCTTGCGCACCTTCGGCGACAGGTGCCGCTGTTGCGGGTACAACGCCCACACCGCCGTATTCGGCGGCTGATGCGCTTCAAGCAGCGACACCAACGCGCCACTGCCCAGATGCTCCAGCACGTAGTAGTCCGGCAACTGGCACAGGCCCATCCCCTGCAGCGCCGCATCCAGCACCGCCTGCCCGCTGTTGCAGCGCCAGTTGCCCTGCACCCGCTGACTGATTTCCCGGCCCTCCTGCTGCAAGGCCCAGATATCCGTGCTGCCGATCAGGCAGTTGTGCCGCGCCAGCTCCGACACGCTGTGGGGCCGCCCATAGCGCTCCAGGTACGCTGGCGAGGCGCACAGGTACATGCGCCGTGGGGCCAGGCGTGCCGCCACCAGGCGTGACTCCTGCAACCGACCCAGGCGAATCGCCATGTCCATGCCTTCGTGCAGCAGGTCGAGGGTGCGGTTGGTCAGCTCGATGTCCACCCGCAACTGCGGGTACTGCGCCATGAAGCGGGTGACCAGCGGCACGATGAAGCGCTCGCCATAGGCCACCGCACAGGTCATGCGCAGCAGCCCCTTGGGCTCGCTGGTCAGGTCGCCTATGGCGCGCAGGGCCTCTTCGCGGCCATCCTGCAGGCGCTGGCAGTGCTGAAGAAAGGTCTGCCCGGCCTCGCTCAAGGTCACCTTGCGCGTGCTGCGGTACAAAAGGCGCGTCTGCAGGCGATCTTCCAGGCGCGCCACCGCGCGGCTCACGTGCGACGACGATACCCCCAGGCGCTCGGCTGCCGCAGTGAACTGGCCCGTTTCGGCCACCGCGACGAATTCGTCGATCCCTTCCCAGCGGCTGCTCATCGATTATCCCTGCATGGCAATAATGTTTTGTGTTTGGCTCGATTATTAATCAAAAGACGATGAATTACACTTCACGCCTGAACTGAAACCTTTGTGGAGAACCTTGATGATCAAGTCCCGTGCTGCCGTTGCCTTCGAAGCCAAGAAACCGCTGGAGATCGTCGAAGTCGACGTGGCCATGCCCAAGGCCGGCGAAGTGCTGTTGCGCGTGGTCGCCAGCGGCGTCTGCCACACCGACGCCTACACGCTGTCGGGCGCCGACCCGGAAGGCATCTTCCCGTCCATCCTGGGCCATGAAGGCGGCGCCATCGTCGAGGCCATCGGTGAGGGCGTGACCTCGGTGGCGGTGGGCGATCACGTGATCCCGCTCTACACCCCGGAATGTCGCCAGTGCAAGTTCTGCAAGTCGGGCAAGACCAACCTGTGCCAGGCCATCCGCGCGACCCAGGGCAAGGGCCTGATGCCCGACGGCACCACCCGTTTTGCCTACAAGGGTCAGCCGCTATTCCACTACATGGGCACCTCGACCTTTTCCGAATACACCGTGCTGCCGGAAATTTCCGTGGCCAAGATCCAGAAAGAGGCCCCGCTGGAGAAGGTGTGCCTGCTCGGTTGCGGCGTGACCACCGGTATCGGTGCGGTACTCAATACCGCCAAGGTCAAGCCGGGTGACACCGTGGCCATCTTCGGCCTGGGCGGCATCGGCCTGTCGGCCGTGATCGGTGCGGTCAAGGCCAAGGCCAGCCGCATCATCGCCATCGACATCAACCCGGCCAAGTTCGAGATCGCACGCCAGCTGGGTGCCACCGACTGCATCAACCCCAAGGACTACGATCGCCCGATCCAGGAAGTGATCGTGGACCTGACCGATGGCGGCGTGGACTTCTCGTTCGAGTGCATCGGCAACGTGCAACTGATGCGTGCGGCCCTGGAGTGCTGCCACAAGGGCTGGGGCGAGTCGGTGATCATCGGCGTCGCCGGTGCCGGCCAGGAGATCGCAACGCGTCCGTTCCAGCTGGTCACCGGCCGCGTCTGGCGCGGCTCGGCATTCGGTGGCGTGCGTGGTCGCACCGAGCTGCCAAGCTATGTGGACATGGCCGAACAGGGCGAGATCCCGCTGGACACCTTCATTACCCACACCATGGGCCTGGAAGACATCAACAAGGCCTTCGACCTGATGCATGAAGGCAAGAGCATCCGCAGCGTCATCCACTTCTGAGGTCTGCCATGAGCCTGGAAAACATCTCCTGCCAGAAGAGCTTCGGCGGCTGGCACAAGCGCTACCGGCACCGCTCCAGCGTGCTGGGGTGCGACATGGTGTTTGCCGTGTACCTGCCGCCGCAGGCGGAGCAGGGCGGCAAGCTGCCGGTGCTGTACTGGCTGAGCGGGCTGACCTGCACCGACGAGAACTTCATGCAGAAGGCCGGCGCGCACAAGCTTGCCGCCGAGCTCGGCCTGATCATCGTGGCGCCGGACACCAGCCCGCGCGGGCCACAGGTACCGGACGACCCGGACGGCGCCTGGGACTTCGGCCTGGGCGCGGGGTTCTACCTCAATGCCACCGAACAGCCGTGGGCCGAGCACTACCGCATGCACGACTATGTGGTGGATGAGCTGCCGGCACTGGTGGAGGCGCATTTCCCGGCCTCCGCTGCGCGCAGCATCAGCGGTCACTCCATGGGTGGGCACGGCGCGCTGGTGTGCGCCTTGCGCAACCCCGGGCGCTATGTGTCGGTGTCGGCGTTCTCGCCCATCGGCAACCCGATGGACTGCCCCTGGGGCCAGAAGGCGTTCAGTCGCTACCTGGGCGAGGAGCGTTCACGCTGGCGCGAATGGGATGCCAGCGTGCTGATCGCGCAGGCGCAGGAAACGCTGCCGCTGCTGGTCGACCAGGGCGATCGCGACGACTTCCTGCAAACCCAGCTCAAGCCCGAAGTGCTGGCCCAGGCCGCGCAGGCGGCTGGCTACCCGCTGACGTTGCGCCTGCAGCCTGGCTACGACCACAGCTACTACTTCATCGCCAGCTTCATCGATGACCACCTGCGCCACCATGCGGCGGCATTGGGGCGGGCGTAGGGCTAGTCCTACAAATAAGCCAAACCCCCGGCAAAGCAGGTAGAATCACGCCCTGACTCAATCAGGGCGTTTTTTTATGCGTATTGGCCACGGCTACGATGTGCACCGCTTCGCGGAAGGCGATTTCATCACCTTGGGTGGGGTGCGCATTGCGCACAAGTTCGGCCTGCTGGCCCATTCCGACGGCGATGTGCTGCTGCACGCGCTGAGCGATGCACTGCTGGGCGCCGCCGCGCTGGGTGACATCGGCAAGCATTTCCCCGATACCGACCCGCAGTTCAAGGGCGCCGACAGCCGCGTGCTGCTGCGCCACATCCTGTCGATCATCCATGCCAAGGGCTGGAAGGTGGGCAACGTCGACGCCACCATCGTGGCCCAGGCACCCCGGATGGCCGCGCACATCGAAACCATGCGTACCCTGATCGCCCAGGACCTGCAGGTCGAGCTCGACCAGGTCAACGTCAAGGCCACCACCGAAGAGAAGCTCGGCTTCACCGGCCGTGAAGAAGGCATCGCCGTTCACGCCGTCGCGTTGTTGCTGCGCGCATGACCGAACTCGAACTGCTCGGCCCGCAGGCAGCCGGGCCGGCGCTGGGCAGCGCCATCCTCAAGGCCACGGCCGAAGATTTCCAGGTCGATGAAGTGCTCGACATTCCCCTGTCGGGTGAAGGCGAGCACTTGTGGCTGTGGGTCGAGAAACGCGACCTCAATACCGAGGAGGCCGCCCGCCGCCTGGCCCGCGCCGCCGGCGTACCGCTGCGCACCGTGAGCTATGCCGGCCTCAAGGACCGTCAGGCGCTGACTCGCCAATGGTTCAGCCTGCACCTGCCGGGCAAGGCCGACCCTGACCTGAGCGCGGCTGAAAACGAAACCCTGAGCATCCTCAGACACACCCGCCACTCGCGCAAACTCCAGCGTGGCGCGCACTCGGCCAACGGCTTCACCCTGCGCCTCACAGCGCTCAGCGCCGATCACCAGGCCCTGGACGCGCGCCTCGAGCAATTGCGCATACAAGGCGTGCCCAACTACTTCGGCAGCCAGCGATTTGGCTTTGCGGGCGGCAACGTGCACGATGCGCGCCAGTGGGCCGAGCGCAAGGCCCTGCCCGAGCAGCGCAATGTGCGCTCGCGGCTGCTGTCCAGCGCACGCAGCTACCTGTTCAACCGGGTGCTGGCCGAGCGGGTTGCCGATGGCAGCTGGCAACAGGCTCAGGTCGGCGACCTGCTGGCGTTCACCGACAGCCGCAGCTTTTTCGCGGCGGGCGAGGCCGAGTGCAGCGATCCGCGCCTGGCAATACTCGACCTGCACCCTACCGGGCCGCTGTGGGGCGAGGGCCTGCCGGCCACCAGTGGGGCAGGCGGTGCGATCGAGCAACACGTGGCCGAACAGGAGGCAGCCCTGTGCCAATGGCTGGGCAATGCCAACCTCAAACAGGAACGGCGCATTCTGCGGCTGCCCATTGGCGGCTTGACGTGGCATTATCCCGAGCCTGATATCCTGCAACTGGAATTCGTCCTTCCGGCCGGATGCTTCGCCACCGTGGTGGTGCGCGAACTCGTCGATCTGGTGCCGGCAGGGCAGACGGACAGCCCATGCGTATTCTGATTTCGAACGACGACGGGGTCACCGCACCCGGTCTCGCCGCGCTGCATGCTGCGCTGGCGGATTATGCCGAGTGCGTGGTGATTGCCCCGGACCAGGACAAGAGCGGCGCCAGCAGTTCGCTGACGCTCGACCGCCCGCTGCATCCGCAGACCCTGGCCAACGGCTACATCAGCCTCAACGGCACACCGACCGATTGCGTGCACCTGGGCCTGAACGGGCTGCTGGAGCATCCGCCGGACATGGTCGTCTCGGGTATCAACCTGGGCGCCAACCTGGGCGATGACGTGCTGTACTCGGGCACGGTCGCCGCGGCGCTGGAAGGTCGATTCCTGGGGGGCACCTCGTTTGCCTTCTCGCTGCTCTCGCGCCTGCCGGACAACCTGCCCACTGCCGCCTATTTCGCGCGCAAGCTGGTCGAGGCGCATGCAAGCCTTGAGCTGCCACCGCGCACCGTACTCAATGTGAACATTCCCAACCTGCCGCTGGAGCACATCCGTGGCATCCAGCTGACACGCCTGGGGCATCGTGCACGTGCGGCGGCGCCGACCAAGGTGGTCAACCCGCGCGGCAAGGAAGGCTACTGGATCGCGGTGGCCGGCGACGCCGAGGATGGCGGCCCGGGTACCGATTTTCACGCGGTGATGCAGGGCTATGTCTCGATCACCCCGCTACAGCTTGACCGCACCTTCAACGATGCCTTCGACCGTCTCGAGGGTTGGCTGGAGGGGCTGCTCTGATGCGAGAGCCGGAGGATCTGATGCGCCATGGTATCGGTTTTACTTCGCAACGAACCCGTGAACGGCTGATCCAGCGTTTGATCGAGGAAGGCATCAAGGACCAGCGGGTGCTCGAGGCCTTGCGCAACATCCCGCGGCACATGTTCGTCGACGAGGCGCTGTCGCACCGTGCGTATGAAGATACCGCCCTGCCCATCGGCAACAACCAGACCATCTCGCAGCCGTTCATGGTCGCGTACATGAGCGAGGTGCTGCTGGAGGACGGTCCGCTGGACAAGGTGCTGGAGATCGGCACCGGGTCTGGCTACCAGACAGCAGTGCTGTCCAGGCTGGTGGAGCGGGTGTTCTCGGTAGAGCGCATCAAGCCCCTGCAGGACCGCGCCAAGGAACGGCTGGTCGAGTTGAACCTGCGCAACCAGGTGTTCCGCTGGGGCGACGGTTTCGAGGGATGGCCGGCACTGGCCCCCTACAATGGCATCATCGTCACCGCCGGCGCACCCGAAGTGCCCCAGGCCTTGCTCGACCAGCTGGCACCGGGCGGGCGCATGGTGATACCGGTGGGCGCCAGTGGCGAGACACAGCAATTGCTGTTGATCGTGCGCGAAGAACAGGGCTTCTCGCGGCGCAAACTGTGTGACGTACGCTTCGTGCCGTTGCTCAATGGAACATTGAGCTGAGTCGATTTTTTTCGCGGGCGTCGAATTCCCGGTGCATTGCCGGGTCTATGGGGCGTGCGGTTTCTTGAACGATCGCACAACCTGGCAAGCAGTTGATCTGCATTGCCTGTGCGCTCGGTTATAATTGCAACAATATTGCATTCCTACATCGGTCACCACATAAGGGAGCGGCGGGTGAGTCACACAGTCATTCGGCAGCGCATGGGTCTATCGAGCTTAAAGCTTCTGGTGATTGCACTCGCCTTGGGAACCCTGGTTTCAGGGTGTTCCAGTTCATCTTCGAGCAGCGTGCGGGTGGTCGACCGCAACAGCGCCGCGCCCAAGCGCCCGGTGGTCACTACGGGGCAGTACGTGGTTCGCCCGGGCGATACGCTGTTCTCGATTGCCTTTCGCTACGGCTGGGACTACAAGGAGCTCGCTGCGCGCAACGGTATCCCGGCGCCCTATACCATCCGGCCCGGCCAGGCGATCCGCTTCGGCTCCAGCACGGCTACCAGCAGCGGCTCGCGGGTCGTCACCTCCACCTCGCCCTCCAGCAAGACCACGGTCACCCGTCGTCCGGCAGGTACCCCGGCACCGGCAAAAACCACGTCTTCAGGCGGTACCAGCGCGCCGCCCGTCGTCGCCACCACCCCTGTCCAGGTGCCGGCTTCGGAGCGTTCGGCCGGTGGCTGGGCATGGCCGGCCAACGGTGTGCTGATTGGAAAATTCGCTTCAAACGGTAGTTTGAATAAAGGCATTGATATCGCCGGTGATTTGGGACAGCCTGTTTTTGCTGCGTCGGATGGTTCCGTTGTGTACGCCGGAAGTGGCTTGCGGGGCTACGGTGAACTGGTAATCATCAAGCACAGCGATACCTACGTCAGTGCCTACGGTCACAACCGCAGGCTGTTGGTTCGGGAGGGACAGCAGGTCAAGGTTGGGCAGACAATTGCCGAAATGGGGTCCACGGGCACCGACCGGGTGAAGCTTCACTTCGAGATTCGCCGCCAGGGCAAACCTGTAGATCCGTTGCAATTCCTGCCACGTCGTTGATAAGCATGTACCCGGCCTGTTCCTTCGCGTAGTGGGGACAGGCTCAGCGTTGCCAAGGATAAAGGCGCCGCTTGAGTCTGAGTTCGAACTCAGCAAAGGACTATAACAATGGCTCTCAGTAAAGAAGTGCCGGAGTTTGACATCGACGATGAGGTGCTCCTTATGGAAACCGGCATCGTTTTGGAAACGGATGTGGTGTCAGACGAACCTGCTGTATCTCCGGTTCGGACCCGGGCCAAACAAGGCTCACCGCTCAAACAGCACAAGTACATCGATTACACTCGAGCACTTGATGCAACTCAGCTCTACCTCAACGAAATCGGCTTTTCGCCCCTGCTTTCCCCGGAAGAAGAAGTTCATTTTGCGCGTTTGTCGCAAAGTGGCGACCCTGCCGGGCGCAAACGCATGATCGAAAGCAACCTGCGCCTGGTGGTGAAGATTGCGCGCCGCTACGTCAACCGCGGTCTATCGCTGCTCGACCTGATCGAAGAGGGCAACCTGGGCCTGATTCGCGCAGTCGAGAAGTTCGACCCCGAGCGTGGGTTCCGTTTCTCGACCTACGCCACCTGGTGGATCCGGCAGACCATCGAACGCGCCATCATGAACCAGACGCGCACCATTCGCCTGCCGATCCATGTGGTCAAGGAACTGAACGTCTACCTGCGTGCAGCACGCGAGCTGACCCAGAAACTCGATCACGAGCCCTCACCGGAAGAGATCGCCAACCTGCTGGAAAAACCCGTAGGCGAGGTCAAGCGCATGCTCGGCCTGAACGAGCGCGTGTCTTCGGTGGACGTTTCACTGGGCCCGGACTCGGACAAGACCCTGCTCGATACCCTCACCGACGATCGTCCCACCGACCCCTGCGAGCTGTTGCAGGACGACGACCTGTCCCAGAGCATCGACCTGTGGCTGAGCGAACTGACCGACAAGCAGCGTGAGGTGGTGATTCGCCGCTTTGGCCTGCGCGGGCATGAGAGCAGCACCCTGGAGGATGTTGGCCTGGAGATTGGTCTTACCCGGGAGCGGGTACGTCAGATCCAGGTGGAGGGCCTCAAGCGGCTGCGGGAGATCCTGGAGAAGAACGGTCTGTCCAGCGAGTCGCTGTTCCAGTAACTGCGACGGCTGCGAAAAGGCGCCTCGACCCAGTCGAGGCGTTTTTGTTCGTGGCTGTCTCAAGCGCTCAGACACGCGCAGAAACACCGATACCACGGCGGCAACCTTTCCCGGTTGCGTATTGTTATTGGATTTGTAGGTTATCGCTTACAAGATCCGTAAGCCTTTACATCAAGAGGGTGTAAATTTCAGTCGGCTTTGACGTGGTATTTTATTTAACCAATTGATATTGAAAGAGTTTATTGTGAGGTGACGTCACCTTCAGGACTTTTTTTGAGAGCTTTTACCAGTTGCTCTGCCGGCTGCAGGGGATAGTATCTGAGCTGTGTCTACGGACTGACACAGGTTCTCAAGGATGAGCGCCAAGGACATCGCGGGATGCGATTCATCAGGATGATGATAGGGAATACAGGGACTACGGAAAAAAATGTGGGCGGGTCATACCGCCCCTTTTTTTTGCCTGCGAAAAAGTGGCTGGCCCTGCAGCGAACATAAAAAAAGGCCCCGAAGGGCCTTTTTCATTGATCCGGCGTCGATCAACGCTCCAGATCTGCAATCTTGCCCGGCTTGCCATCCCACTCTGCAGCGTCTGGCATCGAATCCTTCTTCTCGGTGATGTTCGGCCAGATTTCGGCCAGCTCGGCGTTGAGCTCGATGAAGTTTTCCATGCCGGCCGGCACTTCATCTTCCGAGAAGATCGCAACGGCGGGGCACTCAGGCTCGCACAGTGCACAGTCGATGCACTCATCCGGGTGAATGACCAGGAAGTTCGGGCCTTCGTAGAAGCAGTCCACCGGACAGACTTCTACACAGTCGGTGTACTTGCACTTGATGCAGTTGTCGGTGACGACGAAGGTCATTTCTAATTTTCTCCTCAGGCGACGGCAGCGTTCCCTTCCAGACAGGGCCGCTCGGTTCGGTAGGTCGGCAGCGAGCCAGGCTAATAACTCGCTGCCCCGCCGAACCGCGCGGGATTCTATCAGTTTGTGCGATGGGGCGTTATAACAGAGTCTTTAGTGTATAGAGCATTTCGATAGCTTGGCGTGGCGTCAGGTTGTCCACGTCGAGCTTGCCGATCTTCTCGATCACCGGATGCGGCAGGCTGGCGAACAGGTCGCTCTGGTGCGGCGTGCTGGGCGCTCCCGGGCTTGCTGGCGCGGTTTCGTGGGGCAGGCTGTTGGTTTCCAGGCGGCCCAGGTGCTCGCGGGCTCGCTGGATCACCGGTGCCGGCACGCCTGCCAGTTGTGCCACTGCCAGGCCGTAGCTCTGGCTGGCAGGCCCTGGCAGCACATGGTGCAGGAACACGATGCGTTCGTTGTGCTCGGTAGCGTTCAGGTGCACGTTGGCCACCAGCGGCTCGCTTTCGGGCAGCACGGTCAGTTCGAAGTAGTGCGTGGCAAACAGCGTGTAGGCGCGCAGCTGGGCCAGGCGCTCGGCGGCGGCCCAGGCCAGCGAGAGGCCGTCGAAGGTACTGGTGCCGCGGCCCACTTCGTCCATCAGCACCAGGCTGCGTTCGGTGGCGTTGTGCAGGATGTTGGCGGTTTCGCTCATCTCCACCATGAAGGTAGAGCGCCCGCCGGCCAGGTCGTCGCTGGAACCGATACGGGTGAAGATGCGGTCCACCAGCGACAGCTCGCAGCTGGCGGCCGGCACGAAGCTGCCGATATGCGCCAGCAGCACGATCAGTGCGGTCTGGCGCATGTAGGTGGACTTACCACCCATGTTCGGGCCGGTGATCACCAGCATGCGCGTGTTGTCGTCCAGGCCCAGGTCGTTGGCCACGAACGGCGTGGTCAACACCTGCTCGACCACCGGGTGGCGACCCTGGCTGATGCGCATGCACGGTTCGTCGACGAATGTCGGGCAGTTGAGGTCAAGGTTCAGCGCACGCTCGGCCAGGTTGCTGACCACATCCAGTTCGGCCAGCGCCGCGGCGGTGTCCTGCAGCGGGGCCAGGTGGCCGATCAGGGTTTCGAGCAACGCATCGTAGAGCATCTTCTCGCGCGCCAGGGCGCGGCTCTTGGCCGACAGCGCCTTGTCTTCGAACGTCTTGAGCTCGGGGGTGATGAAGCGCTCGGCGCCCTTGAGGGTCTGGCGGCGGATGTAATCGGCCGGCGCCTGTTCGGCCTGCTTGCTCGGCAGCTCGATGAAGTAGCCATGCACGCGGTTGTAGCCGACCTTGAGGTTGGCAAGGCCCGTGCGGGCCTTTTCGCGGGCTTCGAGGTCGATCAGGAACTGCCCGGCGTTCTCGCTCATCGACAGCAGGTCGTCGAGCTCGGCGTCATAGCCGACCTTGAGCACGCCGCCATCACGGATCACCGCAGGCGGGTTGTCGATGATCGCCTTCTGCAGCAGGTCGGCCAGTTCCGGGTAGGTACCGGCGATGGCCGCCAGGCGCGCCAGATGCGGTGCCTCCAGCTCGGCCATGGCGTTCTGCAGTTCAGGCAGCGCGCCAAGCGCGTCGCGCAGGCGCGCCAGGTCCCGTGGGCGAGCATTGCGCAGGCCGATACGGGCGAGAATCCGCTCGATATCGCCGATGTCCTTCAGTTGCGGTTGCAGCTTCTCGAAGCGGTAGCCGTCGAGTAGGCAGCGAATCGAGCTCTGGCGGGCCTGCAGCACCTTCAGGTCACGCAGCGGCCGGTTCAGCCAGCGGGTCAGCAGGCGGCTGCCCATGGCGGTCTGACAGCGGTCGATCACCGATTGCAGAGTGTTGTCGCGGCCCCCGGCCAGGTTGACGTCCAGCTCCAGGTTGCGCCGGCTGGCGCCGTCTAGCACCACGGTGTCGTCCAGCCGCTCGTGCTTGAGGCTGCGCAGGTGCGGCAGGGCGGTGCGCTGGGTTTCCTTGGCGTAGGCGAGCAGGCAGCCGGCGGCGCCGATGGCCAGGGTCAGCTTCTCGCAGCCGAAGCCCTTGAGGTCCTGGGTTGCGAACTGCTGGCACAGGCTCTTGCGCGCCGAGTCACGGTCGAAGTCCCATGGTGCGCGGCGGCGCGAGCCACGGCGCTTCTCGGCGGGCAGGCCCTGGGGCCAGTCGTCGGGGATCAGCAGCTCCACGGGGTTGACCCGCTCGAGCTCGGCCAGCAGGTTTTCCCAGCCCTTGAACTCCTGCACGGTGAAGTTGCCGCTGGTGATATCCAGCACGGCCAGGCCGAACAGGCGTTCGTCACCCAGTACGGCGGCGATCAGGTTGTCGCGGCGCTCGTCGAGCAGGGCTTCGTCGCTGACCGTGCCTGGGGTGATGATGCGCACCACCTGGCGTTCCACCGGGCCCTTGCTGGTGGCCGGGTCGCCGATCTGCTCGCAGATCACCACCGATTCGCCCAGCTTCACCAGCTTGGCCAGGTAGCCTTCGGCGGCGTGGTAGGGGATACCGCACATGGGGATCGACTGGCCCGCCGACTGCCCGCGGGCGGTCAGGGTGATATCCAGCAGTTTGGCGGCCTTCTTCGCGTCTTCGTAGAAGATCTCGTAGAAATCGCCCATGCGGTAGAACATCAGCTGGTCCGGGTGCTGGTTCTTCAGCTTCCAGTACTGCTGCATCATCGGGGTGTGTTGGGAAAGGTCAGACATTCAAGGCCTTGCAGCTGTGTGTCTATTAGACAGTTGCGAATTGTCTAATACTACAGGCTTTTTCGTGGCATTGCTGGCGGCTGAGCGATGTCGATTTCCCTCAGTCGAAGGTACCGCTTTGTCATTTTGGGGTCGGTGTGGCCGCCAAGCTTTTGCGCATCGTTTCCTTGTCGGTCGGTATCGGTCAGCGACTTGGCCCTCAGGTCATGGATGGTTGCCCCTTCTATGTTTGCCTTCACGCAAGCCGATCTGAATGCTTGCTTTACCGTTTCATAGGAGACGGGCTTGCCGCCAGACCTTGCGCAGAACAGGGTCAGCCCGCGCACTCGCCGGGGTAGCGCTTTAATCCGTCCGAGAAGATCTTCCAGGTCAGGGCTCATGGCCACGACTAATTTTGCCCCGGTTTTTTGCTGCTCAAAAGCTATGCCAGCAGGGGAGATATCGGCCAGCCGGATTGATAGCACGTCACTAATTCTCTGGCCGGTCAGGTAGCACATTTCAAAAATAGAGCGCATGTAATCTGACGCGCCGGCGCAGATCGCCGAGAACTCATCGTCAGTGATGTATCGGTCGCGCTTCTTTTCGGCGTGCCGCTTGATGCCGATGCATGGGTTTGAATCAACCACCTGCTGTTCCAGGGCATAGGCAAAGACCATCCGCAGGAACGAGATCACGCGGTTTGACATGTTCGGCGTGTCCGCCATGTGCAGTTTCAGCTTGGCAACATGGCGCGGAAGGACCTGGCGCGGCTCAAACTCGGCGAGGTACTCCTTGAGTCGCGCAGCGGCAGCCTCGTACTGCTTGACGGTGTTGTCGGCCAGTCGGTGCTTCATTGCATCCAGCGCCTCATCAATCAGCTTTGCCATCCCGCCTTTTCCGCTCCCTCCCACCAGCCTGGCATAGGCCAGCAAAGCGTCTTGATAGTCGCTACCCAGACGCTCCCACTTTCCCTTTCGCACCAGGTAATAAGCCCCGTGCTTCATGTACATGCACGGCGGTAGGTGCCGGTCTTTCTTTCGTGGTCTCATCGCTCTTGCCCCTACCCAAGCCTTAGCTCGGGACCTTTCTTGTGTTCGACCTGCCCGCCAAGGCGAGCAATAACTACTTGTCGCAGCACCTTTGGCTTGCCGTCAGCATCCAGCACGTAGCCGAACCTCTCCGCCTCAAGCCACCTGATCTGCTCCTTGGCCCTGACGTAGCCGGTCATATCGGCCACCTCATCTGATGTCATGAACATGGGTCGCCTCCACTTCGGCTAGCGCGTCAGGTTCTGGTTGTCACGCCAATCTGTCACGACAGCACCCCTGTAGCCCGCGCGGCGGCAGCGACGATAAAGAACGACACCAAGAAGCACGACGCCGCGAGCATCGGGTGGTCGCTGTAGATCAGCGCGTAGAGCTGGAATCCAGTGCTGGGCAAGCTGATCCACCAGTAGCGCAGAATCCGCTCGCCAACTTCGCCAGCTACGACCCCAGATGCCCAACCGATCCAGGCCATGGCGTTGAGCGCCACGGCGACGTAGAAGGCGAAGCGGCTGAGCTGGGCACCGCCGAACAGCAGGGACAGGCTGATGATGGCGCTGATGGCCGTGGAGATAAGGGTCTGGATCATGATTGAGTCGCCTTCTGATCGAATGCGTGCAGTGCCTTGTCGAGCGCTACAACGGCCTGGTGCCGGGTGGCGCAGGTTGTCTCGGCGTAGATGCCTGGGCGGGAACCGCGAGCCGTCCAGCTCCCGTTCTTGTTCTGGGTTACCTCGATCACGGCGCTCATGCCCGACCTCCCGCCAGCGCCGCCAGCTCAGCCACCAGGGCCTCGGTGCGCCCGTAGAACTTCCCGGCGTCTTCGTTCACGAAACGCTCGAGCACGGTGGCCACCGCCTGCTGGTTGGCCAGGCCGCGCAGATCCGCCTCGGTGAGTGGCGTGTCTGTCGATGGCGCGTGCACGAAGGCCTCCTGACTGATCAGGAGGGTTCGCACCGGGCGGATGCCCTTGCACTTGCTCACCCAGTTCGTGTCGGGCACGCACCAGGGCAGCATGTGCAGGCACCAGGCCGTGGCGGCGTTGGACTTTTGGCTGCTGCTCCAGTACTCACGCAAACCAAATGCCTGATCGGCATCGTGATCTGGAACGTCACCGGCGCGCCCCCAGCCTTCGAGCTGGAGCAGGTTGCAGCGCAGCACCTGCAGCTCCTCGATCGACGGGATGTGCCAGCCCCAGGTGCCACGGATGTTCATGCCCAGCACCTTGCGGGCAATGGCGCTGCCCTCGGCGGCCATGGCCTGGGTGTTCGCCATCCCGTCAAAGCGCGACGTTGCCCCACGGATGCGCGGGCGCGGGCCTTCTTCTTGCCACCAGTGGGCAGCGACTTCGAGCTCTCGGCCTGAATCGATCACCGCATGCTCGGCGCCGTCGAAGAAGATCCGACCTGCGAAGAAGCCGCCGCCCAGGGGTTGGCCGACAGCGGGGAGGGCAGCCGGGGTGATTGCTCGACGCTTGCTCATGGCAGCCTCCGGAAGTGATCGGCCAGCACCCGGCGTCCATCCAGGCCGCACGCGGCAGACAAGTCCAGCACCTGGCCGAAGGTGGTTTGACGCTGCTGTAGGGCCTCCCACAGTTGCAACAGCAGGGATGCGCGGCTCATGGCTGCTGCTCCAGCACCACCGGCTGCTGCAAGGCTTCAAGGCGCAGCGCCGTGTCGATCTCACGGTCCAGTTCTTCAGTGCAGAACCACTTGTTTCCGCGCACCACCAGCAGGTCGTGATCAGGATCTTCCAAGCGTTCGCGATCACGCAGGTAGCGGTACCGGCGCGCGTCGTTGGCCAGGCTGACGTGCTCGTCGATGCTGAACCTTCCTGAAGTCTCGGACTTCTCCTCGGTCAATGTCGGCGCAAGCGTCCCCAGCAGTGGCCAGATCGCATCGAGGGCGGTGTCGAACTCCTCCCACATCTGCTCGCTTGGGTCGCCACCGTGATCGCAGACGGCGCGTAGCCCGCCGACTTTGATATTGATCAGGCGCAGGAGGTCATGCATCTCGCGAGCGTGCGCCACCAACAATGGGTGCATGCCCAGGGCGCGCTCGCAGTACTCCATGGCGTGCCCGTGCTCCTCGCGCTCCCGGCCAAGCTCTTGCGCCTTGGTTTCCCACTCAGCCTGCAGGTCGCCCTCGCTGGTGCCGGCGACCACGGCCAGTCCACGCCCGATGTAGACGTGCGCGTCGAGCTTGACGAAAGGCAGAATGTGTTCGAGGGTGCCGCCCTTGGCGGGGCGCAGCACCAGCGTGATGCGATCAGGCTGCGTCATGGCTCACCCCCGTGGGCTGAGCTTCGCGTTCCGCCTGCTCATCGGCCAGCAACTGCCGCCATTCGGTCTCGGTGCGATTCGCGTAGAGCGGCTCTGGCTCATCAGGTGGCGTTGGGGCTGGCGCATTTGGGCGCGGGATGCCAGCAGCTTTGCGCACGGCGATTTCCTGGCGATCCACCGCAATTCCCTTCGGCGCCTCGATGGCCAAGCGAACCTGGTTACCCTTGATACCCAAGACAACGACAGTGACGCTGTCGCCGATCTGGATAGATTCGCCTGCATGACGACTGAGAATGAGCATGATCAAACTCCCTGTGACTGGTAGTGGCACCGGGGCTGTCGCCCCAGTGGAAGGAATGAATTACTGAAGGAATCTGCGGACGGGGCGGACACGGAGCTCGTCGTCCTTGACGTTGAAGCCCTGATAGCCATCAGCGAAGTCCACGTTGAATGCGCTGCTGGCGGAGCGCTGCGAACTCGACCAGTACCACTCAGTCTCAAAGTGCTCGGGAATGTTGGCCCAGGCGTGACTCAGCTCGGCAATGGCAGGCAGGTAGAAGTCGCTGTGACCGTCGCAGGTGAAGCCGAAGGCTGCCCCGGCAGCCGGGTGAGAGCCGTTGCGTCCGGTAAGTACGAGCGTGTTCTGGCGACCATCGGTCCGGCTGGTGGCCTCGACCTCGGTGCCGTGCTCGCCATAGGCGTGCTTGCCTACGTCTTGAGCCGCGAAGATCACATGGCACAGACCCTCGGCGTACTGGCGAATGCCGGCGTAGATGCCGCCCTGGCCAGGCCAGTATTCGCCGATCGCAGGCGGGGTGAGCTTCGGCGCTGCAGCCTGGGCCTGCGCAGGCTCCTTCGCGGCGCTGAGCAGGGCGCCGAACAGGGCCGATGCGGCGGGACTGACTGCTGGCGGCATGGCCAGGGTGACGTTGATGGTGCCGATCAGTGGGGCATGCTCCATGTGGATCTCCTTTTTTAATCGGAAAGGTGATGGTTTTCATCACCTATGGTTTTTTCAGGCAAGCCGATAGCCCGCCGAGTAACTTGGCTTTCGAGTGAAGTTGCGGTGTTACTTGGGCGGAAGTTACGCCCGACATATCAGTGAAGCTGCAGTACCTGCTGCCCATCCTTTTCAAGCTGGATGATCTTTCCCTCAATGGCAGGCTTCTTGAGCTGCCATCGGCGCATCGTCTTCCCTGCAAGACTCGCCAGGCCCTTCTCCTGCTTGAACTCAGCCATCAGCAGGTGCCGCTGTTGTTCAAACGACAGGGAGCGGCCCTGTAACTCACGGGCCATACGGTTGAAAGCCTCAATGAAAGCTTCCTTCCAGGCAGCGGCCTTTTCGCCGGTGAAGCCCATGGCCAAGAAGGTGAAGCCGTCCTTTGTCATGTTGAACGTTCGCTGAGGTCGGCCGTACTCGTCGTGGTAAAAGATCTCCTCAAAATTGAGGAGACGGAATTTTGCCGAGCATTTGACGTTATCGATGGCGCGTAACACGTTGTCGTGGCGCTTTCCGAAACGCTTGGCCACTTTCACCGAGTCAGCGGTCGGCTCGTCGCCGTCGCAGCTCACTAGCTCGCGGTAGTCGGCCTCGGTCAAAATCAAATCAGTCATCCAGTTTCTCCTCGAATAGAGCCATCGCTTGCGCATCCATTCGCTGTGCTGGTTGGTCACCGCGCAGGGCTCTCGTTGGAAAGCCCTCGACGCCGACTAAGCCGCTACCTGGTATTGCTCAACCCTACGCGCCGCAACGCGAAGCTCGACCCGGCGCTCGCTATTTCCGCCTCGGCGCACTCGAAACATCTGGTCGTCACCGATCATTCCGTGGATGGCCATTAGTAGGGCCAGAGCGGTGGTAGCCGGGCTGATGACACCTCGACGGAAGGCTTCGGCAACCAAGGCCGCTCGACGAGTTACGCCCCACTTGGTACCCAGGCACATCAAGCGCTTTTTGATGCCGTCCTCGCTGACCCCCAATAGACGAGCAGCTTCTTTCCCCGAAGCCCCGCCTGCGATTGCCAGCAGGCACTCCAGCTCACGCGGAGCTGCGCCATGGCCGAGGAGGCCCTGCCAGTTGCCGACGGTGATCGAGGTCGAGGTGGTCATGGTGGTAGCTCCTTGCCGTTGGTTAATGTGGCAAAGAGTACCAATTGGATAATTTTGGTCAATCCTTTTTGGTAAATATTTTTCCCAAAAAAAAGCCCGCTCGACGGCGGGCCATTTACCAGCAGGGTTCAGACTCTGTTTCCACTCCACACAAAAACCACCCTTCCCAAGATCTGAACCCGCTCCTCTAGATCCTCGGGAACCATGATCTCTTTGTATTTTGGGTTGTCGGACACGATCCGAATCCCATCCACCTCCCGCTGAATTCTCTTTACCAGCAGCGACGTGCTCATGGCGATCAGGTAGACAGCATCGTAGGAAACTGAATCCACACCAGTGTCGATCAGAAGCAGGTCACCATGCTTGATAGTCGGAAACATCGACTCGCCCATCCCGGTGATGATTCTCAAATTCGATATTTCGGTCATGGTGACTGTTCGGCGCAGCCACTCGACCTCAAGAGACATCCTGCTGGCCACAACCTCGGTTTCGGGGGCGAAGCGCCCTGGACCCATCGACGCCTCGACATCCATCACTGGGATATCAACATGCCCGCTGTATCTCTCGATCTTTTGGGCGAGACGAACTGGGATATCCAAGTGAACAGGCGAGATCGCATCTGGGTTGGTCGCCGGGTCCCATGCCCCGCCAGCCTCAAGCTTTGTGAGAGGGGTATCGAGGTAACCAGGATCGATCCCCAGCGATCTCTCAATATCCCGCGCCATGGATTCTCCAATGTTCCTTGAGTGGGCGGGATTGTCTGAAAACAGCCTTGACACGTACGAAGCAGGCTTGCCAATAGCCTCGGCCAGAGAGGACTTGCGTCCGCTGAACATTGTGAGAAGGAGTTTATGAAGGCGGTGGCGCCGGATGTCTTTGATTTCCATGTCTGAAATGTACCTTTTATTTCCCATTAGGGAAATTACCTTGAATTGGTACATTTTCTGAGTAAGCTAGGGCGAAAATGCACCATTAGGTAAATTCAATGAACCTGGCCGACTTCCTAGAAACCTTGCCCAGGGGCGGAAAGAAAATCATCGCCTTGCGGCTTGGTGTGACCGCCTCCTACTTGTCTCGCCTCGTCTCGGGTGATCGGTCTGTAACCGCCGAGCGGGCTATCCAAATCGAAGAAGCAACCGACGGGGTCGTTACTCGTTTTGAGCTTCGCCCAGACATCCAGTGGACGCTCCCCAAGCGACCAAAGCGTAATGCCAAGTCGCCCCTATGGGAAACAAATGTACAGGTAGACCCTCGGCAATACAGCTCCACCGGTAGGGCTGTTGATCCATCCAGTATCGGAGGTGCGCAGTGAGCAACGTAATTTCATTGCCATTCGAGGGCGAACCGGTGCAGTTCAATCTGGATGGCTGGATCAATGCTACCCGCGCCGCAGCACGATTTGGAAAGGTTCCGAATGAGTGGCTGCGTCTTGCCTCCACCCGTGAATATCTCGAAAAGCTGGCCGCCAGTGCCTCAACTAGTAATGCGGGGAAATCCCGCATTACGTTCGTAACATCACGTCGAGGCAACTCCCCGGATAGCGGCACATGGATTCATCCACGGCTCGCTGTGAAGTTCTCACGATGGCTGTCCGTAGACTTTGAGCTCTGGGTTGACGAGCAGATCGACGCGCTTCTTCGGGGCAGCCTGTCTGCGATGGATACCCTAAACCGCGCCTGCAAGAAATTTGACGATCACAAAGACGTAGCGAGTGCCGCCGGTCGTGCACTGAATGCCTGGAAGCGTGAAAAACCAATCCTGATCGCTGAGGTCGAGCGCGGTCGTCAGTTGGTGCAAATGACCCTGGGCTTCGACGCCCCCAACACCAATCCCAAAAAGCAGGCGCTGCCATGAAGGTCTGCCCATCCCTGTTTTTGTTGAGCGGCTGAATCGCGCGCAACAAAAAGCCCGCTTCACAGGCGGGCTCTTTAACCGTCCCCGGCAAGGGACTTTTTGAATCTTCGTTCGAGGAGAACGATATGTCGCACCCAAAAAATAGCAAAACCCCACTTGCAGCGCAACTACCCCTGCTGCGCCCGATGGATTTCGGTGCCCATGAGTTCGAGGGCGATGCGGTCTTTCGCATCAATGCCGACGTTAATTTTATGGACGGGCTAACCCTGGCCGCGGGGCTCACGGAGGGCATACACCAGCTCACGCACAGACTTGCGCTTGCAGCCAACCTTGGAGAGGACATTCGAGTGAATGAGCTCAAGGCGCTGGCGTTCTTGGCTGATGCTGCGAATACCTTGAGCCGTAGCGCGCAGGTCGCCCTGGAGAAGTGGGAGGTTCAGCCATGACCTCGCCACTTGTAACCTCCTCCAGCACGTTCGGCCAGAACGGCCGGGAATTCTTCTTCGCAACAGTGCCCGGCGTCAGTTGCGCCGACGCCCTCAACTTGGCTAGTGCAAGCCTGTCTTCAGTCGAAGACCTGCTTGGTCAGCTTGTTCAGATCAAAGAAAGCTGCCACGTGGCTTTTGCAATCCGGGCCCTAGCAAGCCAGGCGAAGGCACTGATCGACTCAAGCGTTACGGCCTTCGAGCTGGCAGAAGTTCCCGCGCCACAAAACAAAACCTCGCCAGCTTGTGGTGCGGAGGTGTCGGCATGAGCAAGCACCCCCAAACCCTTGCCAGCCCGTTCGCTACTTACGGTCTCCACGATGTGCTGGAAGCCTCGGGCGGGATACCGCTGCATGAAGCTCTGGATGCTGCTACTGATCGCCTGGAGGCAGTGGTCGCTGGCCTGCGCGAGTTGATGCAGGAGCAGTCCGTTACTCATCACGCCACTCTCGTGTACTACGCCGCTGAGAGCGCTCTGGCGCTCGTCTACTCAGCTCACGCTGGCGTCGATCCGGCTGGAGGTGCTGCATGAGCATTGGAATCGCTGATTCTCGCGACCTTGCAGCAGCAGTCGCGCACGATGCAATTGACCAGCTCGCCGCAGCGGTTGACACCATCAACCAGCTTGAGGCGCTTTTGAAGGCTGCCCGCGTCGGTGCAGGCCGGGACACGGAGACGGCACGCCTTCTTGATCTGGGTATCTACGCGATCTCGGTTCAGACCAATGACTTCGATTATGCGCGGGAGATGCTACGTGGGCGCCTGGATAGCTCCGCGCCACAAAAGCCGTCCGCGTCAAAGCGTGGCGCGCCATGTCCAGATCGGCTACCCCTGAAGGTGTTTGCAGCGGGTCGTCAACATGAAGCTGCCCGTGACCTTGGCGTACAGCAGGCTGCGATCAGTAAAGCCATTCGAGTTGGTCGTGCCGTTTTCGTCACGCGCCAAGCTGATGGCTCCTACAGCGCAACAGAAGAGAAGCCTTTTCCATCTCCGCGCTCTGGAGGTGCTGTATGAACCTGGTCACCATCAAGGACGGCCAGGTCGTCACCACCACCCTTGCCATCGCCAAGGGTACTCGGAACGACCACGCCAGCGTTATCAAGCTGGCTCGCACCTATCAAGCCGATCTGGAGGAGTTTGGGCCAGTCGGATTTGAAATCCATGTGGTGACGCGCCCGCAAGGCGGGGGCACACCAGCAGAGTTCGCCATCCTCAATGAGCCGCAGGCCACGCTGCTACTCACCTACATGCGTAACTCCGAGATCGTCCGGGCCTTCAAGAAAAAGCTGGTTCGTGAGTTCTGGGAGCTAGTCCAAGAGCGCAACCGGGCCGGGTCATCCATGCCCGAGAACTACATTGAGGCTCTGGAGCACCTGCTGGCCTCGAAACGTTCGGAGCAGCTTGCGCTGGATCAGCGTGACCATGCGATCGCCACCAAGGCCGAGATCGGCACTCGCCGCGAAGCCACGGCCATGGCCACCGCATCCGCCGCGGTGCGCAGGGCTCAACAGCTTCAGGAGCAGCTTGGCCTCGGCACTCGCCAGGCGTCCGTGGTCGCGGTCGAGAAGGCCACCCGCCGCAACTTCGGCACTGCCGGTTACGTGCCGCTGCGCAAGTGGTGTACGGCGCGTGGCATCACTGCACCCAAAGTCATCCATCCCACCTTCGGCACGGTTCGCTCCTGGCCCGCTGGCGCCTGGATGGACGTTTACCAAATTGACCTGGCCGAGCTGTTCGGCGCTGCTGGAGAACACGAATGAAAGCCAAACCAACCTACCAGCAGCTGATGGAGCAGATTGCTGAAGCGGCCGTTGAGTTCCAACAGGCCGAGATACTGCGCAACGCCCTGAAGCGCGAACTGAGTGTGATGTATGCGACCTATTTCCGGGCTCATGGTCGCCCAGGTAATGGCGACCGCGCCCGCTTCGACCTTGAGGACCCGGCGTATCGCGGAGTGATCCAGTTCACCGAAGGGGCGTACAGCCGTTGGTTCGATCAGCGCGCCCTCACGACGAAGCTCAAGCGCCGGCTGCGCGGCCTGGTCGAGCGTCTGGAGCGTGCCCAATGAGCAAGGTGATCAACAAGGCCTATTTTGAGAGCTTCTCCAATGCGGCTCTGATGTTGTTGTCCTTCGAGGCCGTCATGGACGCAATCGAGGTGGTCAGCGACGGCGCCAAGATCCGCGAGTACGACGAAACCTATGTCGGCCTGGTCGGTGCGAGCCTGGCGCTGAGCGTTCTGTTCGAGCGGCAGACCGGCAATGATGCATCGGTCGTGTGTGGCGAGCACCTTGAGCAGGAGCGTCGGCATCTGCTGGAGGGGGGTGAGCCGCCAACCTTCAGCATTCCGATCGTCAACACTCTGCGCGAGCCACTGCGGCCCGAGGTTTTCGACCATCTGACCACTCTGCAGCTCGCCAGCGCGTCGTTCAACTATGCCGACAAGGTGTTCGAGACGATCAGCAACCACTCGCCCCAGGCGCTTGAAATGGCCGAGGCCAGAGTGTCTTCCCTGGATGCGGTGACAGCGCTTCGCTCACTCGTTCTGCGTCTGGCCGGTGGCTCGCTGACGGACTTGGCCGGTCATGTGACGAAGATCACCGGTGCCGGATCGGAGACCCTCCAATGACCAGACCGTATACCCCCCAGGCGCTCCAGCAGCACGCTGGCGCCTCGATCATTGCCGGACCCTGGCCTACCTATTCCCAGTTCAAGTATCTGCCAGAGCGCGAGCGCTGGGTGCTGTACGGATCTGCCAAGGACTACCGCGCCTCGCTGGAGGCCCAGGGCCTAGCGATGGCCGAGAGCTACGACGAATTCATCAAGCGGGTGACCGCTGAGCTGGAGATTTAACCCGTGAGCACCATTCTCATGAGCACTTGCTGGCCACTTCAGGGTATGAGTGCTACCCAGAAAGCCGTCCTGATATCTCTGGCCGACAACGCCAACGATGAGGGGGTCTGCTGGCCTTCGGTGCCTCGGATTGCATTGCGGACCTGCCTTTCTGACCGAGCCGTTCAGTCCGCTATCAAGTGGCTGCGTGAAGCAAATCTGTTGGAAGTGAAGGCCCGTAACGGCCGATCGACGATGTACACGCTAACCCCCGAAGCATATTCACCCCCGAACGAGGTTCACCCCGAGCCAGGTTCACCCGCCCCCGAAGGAGATGCACCACCACCCCCGAACGAGGTTCACCACACCCCCGAACCACGTTCACCCAGAACCGTAATAGAACCCAAAGGTGAACCATCAAAGAACCGTAAGAGGGGAGGTGACGGGTTCACGGTGGAGCAAATGCTTGAACTGGCACCTCCTGATCTGACCGAGCAAACCGCCCGTGATTACTTCCAGTTTCGGAAGAAGGTCAAGGGGCCGCTCAACGTAACGATCTGGAACACCGTGCTGGCTGAGCTTGACGAGTGCCGTGAAGCTGGAATCAACGCTGACAAGGCCATTGCTGAGGCAATGACGGCTGGCTGGCGCGGATTCAAGACATCCTGGCTGCTTGATCGGCTAAAGAAAAACGCCTGGAGCGCGCCTAGCTCTGGCGCTCAAAGCGCCGTCCTTCAAGTACCTGCCCACCACCAGGAGATGTACCCTGATGACTTCATCTAAATTCAGCTCGGAGCCACGGGTAACTGGCTCTCACACTGCTGACTGCCCGGTACCTGGGCATGACCAATACAAGGTGACCCGGGTCGAGCAGTTCGATGGCGACTGGAAGCAGACCGGCTGCCCGCGCTGCCAATGGGAGAATCTGAACCTCCAGTGTGAGACCAGCGTGCGGGACGCTGCATACGCAGCCAAGGAAGCCGATGAGCTGAACCGCGACCTGTTTGCCACTGGCATCACGCCGCGCTTCCGTGGGTGCACGTTCGACAACTTCATCACCAATGCCGAATCAGCCAAGGTCCGCGCCCAGTCTATCTGCCGGCGCTACGCCGAGGAGTTCGAAGAACACTACCGGGCTGGGCGCGCCCTGATGCTGCTGGGTGAGGTCGGGAACGGTAAAACCCACCTGGCATGCGCCATCCTCCAGTACGTCGTGCGGAAATACGGTGCAAAGGGCCTGATTGTCACCGCCGAGGCGATCATGCAGGCCGTGACGGACAGCTTCCGCAGCAATGCCGGGCCTTCGAAGTCCGACCTGCTGGCCGAGCTGGCTGCTGTCGACCTGCTGGTGATCGATGAGGTGGGCATGCACACGCCGCGCCCAGGCAAGGACTTCATGCCGAGCCTGCTGCATGAGGTGATCGACCGGCGCTATCAGCTTGTGCGTCCGACGATCCTTGTCAGCAATCAGGACCGCGACCAGTTGCCGTCCTACATCGGGCCTCGGGCTATGGACCGCCTGCGTGAGAGCGGTGGCCTGCTGGCGCCCTTCACCTGGGGCTCTGCTCGAGTTGGGGGTGGCGCATGATTAGCCAGGACTATCTGGACTGCATGCAGAATGAATCGCGCCTGCACAGCCCCGAGGCGGAGCACGCCCTCATCGGCGCAATGATTCACCAGTCGGCGCTCATCGATGACGTGAAGCTTGAGGTCGGTGATTTCTACCAGCCTGACTGCGCCGAGCTGTTCGAGCTGCTGCTGGCGCTCAAGTCGAAGGGGCGCCAGATCGACGTGGTAACGCTTTCGGATGCCCGTCCGAACCTGGCGGATGGGAGCAGCACGCTGGCCGTGGCCGCCCATATCGCCCACAACACCCCGAGCGTCGCCAACTTCGCGGAGTACGCCCGGATCGTGAAGCAGCGATCGGTGGCTCGCCGCGTGATCGCCGCGGCTCACATCATGACGGAGCGCCTGAAGGACGGGGAGCCGCTGGACGAAGTGTTGGCGCAGGGGCAGCAGGCCTGGGTTTCCCTGGAGGCGGAAGGGGTCGATTCGCGCAAGCGTTATCGGTTCATCGGGGAGATTCTGCCAGAAGCCATCGATGGAGTTGACCGTAGGTTCAACCGTGAGGCGGTGCTCGGCTTCGACACTGGACTGCCATCTCTCGACAAGTTCATCCCTGGTATTTGCCCGGGGCACATGGTGGTGATTGCTGGCGCCCCTGGTAGCGGCAAAACGACCCTGGGCCTGGGTATCGCCGAGCGAGTGGCGCTTGTGGCCAAGTCCACCTCGCTGGTGTTCAGCCTCGAGATGACGGATGTGGAGCTTACAAACCGCTCGTTGGCGTCAGTCGGTAGCGTGCAGCTCAAGCACATCACCGAGGGGCACTCGATGGCGGACAGCGATTGGCCGGGCCTGACTTCTGCGGTCGGCCGGCTGAACGGGGCACCCCTGATCTTCTGCGACGACGCCTCCCTGACGATGCGAGATATCCGGCAGATCTGCCGCACGGTTAAGCGCGAGCACGGCCTGGGCTCTGTCACGCTGGACTATATCGGACTGATCAACGGAGAGGGCAAGTCGGCCAGCCGGTACGAGCAGGTCACCGACATCAGCAAGTCGATCAAGCGTTTGGCCAAGGAACTCGGGGTTCCGGTGATGGTGCTGGCGCAGCTCAACCGCGGGCCGGCCAACCGGGCCAACAAGCGGCCGACCAAGAGCGACCTGCGCGATTCTGGCCAGATCGAAGCCGACGCTGATGTGGTGGTGCTGGTCCACCGAGACAGCGAATCCGAGGAAGGGCAGTCAGGCGTCACCGAACTGATCGTGGACAAGAACCGCCACGGGGAGACCGGCTTCTGCCGTGTTCAGCACCAGGGTGCGTACCACAGGTTTGCCGAGCTGGTCGGGTATCAGCCAAGCAGCGAAGAAGTCGAAATAGGCAGGACATTTGCCGGCCGCCACCGCACCAAAGGAGCACAGCATGATTCCTTCTAATTTCGGGCCGCGCGATGGCGCCCGCAAATCCACAACCCCGGTCGTCTCGGTGACTGTGACCAAGCGCGCTGCCGCCGAAAAGCCCACCACCGTCGCAAGCCAGGAGCCACGGGGCTCCAGCCGTGATTCTATGCTGGAAAACGGGCATTCCCCCACCACCAGGGTAACCAGCAGCGCCGCCTACGGGCCAATCGAGCTGCCTGCTACCTTGGCCGAATGCGAAGCTCTGCATGAGCGACTGGTCACTGACTCGATTCGCCTGGAGCTCGCGCTGAGCCAGGCTCAGGAGAGCTCGACCCAAGGGCGACCATACGACCGCAGCTGGTACAACCGGGCCAGAGCCGCGCTCAAGCACATCAACCATGACCGCACCCGCCTGTTGTACCGGTGCGGCCAGTTGCGCAAGGAGGCCAAGACCCAAACCCAGCAGCACCTGGATCGGGTCATCCTCGATGTGATCAAGGAAGCACTCCCGGCCGACCAGTTCATGGGGTATGTACGCATCGCTGAGGCGCGCGCGGCGTCGGGGGTGGGCAAGTGAACCCGCTCAAGCTGTTTGCCAGGTTGCTGGCGCCGGTGCACGAGCCGAAAGGGTATCAGCCCGAGGTGAAGATCACTGACGGGATTGCCGTGTTACCGCCGGGCTTGCAAGTGGTCGAGGTTAAGCGCTATCCCGAGGCCGAGCGCATCGCCGCTTCACTGCGCGACTTCCCAGGCGACTGGGGTTGGGAGCACAAAGGGTACACGCTCAAGCACGCGCCGACTGGGTTTGTGTTGTGGGTAGCCAACGAGGACTACGGCCTGAGCGAGCGCTCGAGCGGACATACTTCGAAGTTCTCAGCGCCGGAGCAGGCGATCATCTGGCCCGCTGCCCAGGCCTGGCTGGCGTCTCACAAGGTCGGATTCACCGGCCGGCTGCCAAAGGTGAAGATCACGGGCCGCAAGGGGGCTTGGTGGTGCGTCGCCGAATCCCATCCATGGGCTGGCGTTGGCGACTCGCCTGCTGAGGCCTACCGGTCTTGGGCAAGGGCTGTATCGATCGAGGTGCGCACCGACAAGTGCCCCGGTGAAATTCTGCACGTATGGAGTTCCGCACGATGAGTAGAGTTACTGCGGCGCTGCCGCGAAAGAGCATGCAAGAGCACGAGCGCAAGTTCCTGAAGATCGCTGGTGAAGGCCTGGCCCAAGAGAAGCTTGGCGGCCCCGCCGCTCTAGCTTGCCTGCTCGATATCGTCGCCAGTTGGCACGCCACCCGGGTGGACATTGAGTTCGGCGAGTACTGCAAGCGCTGGGTGCAGGAGGGGAACGCCAAGAGCAAAGTAGCCGATCGCCTGCTGCGCGACCTGCTGGGACTGGATGACAACCCACCACCTCGCCGAATCCGGAGGGCTGCATGAGCGTTTACCGTGACGCCGAACACGGCGTGGTCCGGGCCATGACCCTGGACGCCATATCGCTCCACAAGGGGGCGGCGTGGCAGGGCAAGTACGAGCCTCCAGGATCCTCTCCGGGCAAGAGTGACAATCCTTGCCCCCTGGATCGCTTCGACCAGCTCACGCAGGACGCCATGACTCGGTCGCTGCTTCGTAGGGTGCTGTTGCCGTTGCACTGGAACCTGCTTGAAGCGTTCTACAAGGTAGACAACAGCAAGTCGCTCCAGCAGGAGAGGGCGCTCGCCATTCAGTACGTGGCCAGGGCTGCGCCGGGTAAGGCCCATTGGCTGTTCCGGCAGAAGTGCGTGACAGCCTGGGCGGTCACCAACTTGCCAGATGGGTTCATGGTGCTTCACACCTGGGACAATCTCGACTCGCCCACCCCTGAGAAAACACTGTACCGATGGAGGTCAGATATCAGGCGCTGGCTCAAGCATGAACTGGACAGGGCGTTCGCCTCAGCAGCGGTGGTTCTGAGCGAGGCAGGTCTCATTGCAGAATCCACTTGACGCGGTGAGAAAATGAGAATCTAATTCACCACATTGCGGTTCTGCGTCTTCTTGATGAGAACCACGCGAAAGCCCGGCCACAGCGCTGGGCTTTTTCGTTTCTAAAGCCCAACCATCGTGCTGGGCTTTTTCGTTATGCAGATGACCCGCCCAGGCAGCTGGGCTAAGTCGGTAGTGGCATCGATCAAAGCCGTGCGCTCCCTGATCGGTTACGCGATGAGAGGCTGGGGTACGCGACCCAGCGATCCAGCCCGTCAAGCCGGGTAAGCACCGGCCCTCTGCACCCTTGAAATCAAGCCCCGAGTTGCCCACACATTTCACTGAGCGCAGAATGCAGCTTTGAGTGAAGGAGCGTTCAGCATGGTGTTGCGTGGCATGGCGCAGATGCATTTCGATGACTTGGCTGAGAGGTTCCAAGATCTGGTTCGCACTTTCGGTGGCTCTGAACCGGTAGAGTTCGTATGGGTTGTGTTCTACCAAGGTCGGGTGTTTGGCGCTTATCCGCTCGCAGAGCAGGCCCTTGTGAAGATCACCGAAATTGAGCACTGCATCAGCGTTGATGAAGTTCCCGCCCCGCAGGCGTGAAACCCTATCTGCACTGAGCTTTTACGGTTTACCAGTGACGCGCGCCCCCAGCTGACGTGGCGGTTGAAGCGATTGCGTGGCAGTATTGACACCCGAACTGCACATGCCCGTGGCAACACGGGTCGGCAAGGTAGTTCGGGATACCCGGTCGAAAGGCCGGGTTTTTTTATTGAAGCCTCGGCATTTGCCGGGGCTTTTTCGTATCTGGAGGCTGTATGGAAAAGCTACAACTCGCCGTAGAGGTTGAGGGCGCCGCTGACTTCCTGCGCCCTCTGGCTGAAGCGCTCAAGTCACTTGAAAAGTTTCCCGAGCTGCCGTTGCAAGTCTTTCGTGACCTTGTCGCCCACAGCCTTCATGAGCTTTCCGTAAGTCTCGACAGCGCCGCACTTGCCGCAGGTGACCTTCGAGTTGTTGTTCGGCCTAGCCGGAACCTCGAACTTGTCACTGCCGCACTTGGCGCACTTGAGGGTTACCTTCATCGTTTTTCGCTCCGTGAAACGTCTTGTGTGGAAACTCGACGATAGCACGGGGCCATCTTTTCACGTATCCAAGGGCTCGCCAGTTCGACGGGTCATTTTGTTTCTGGAGCACCACCTATGGCCGAGCCAAGTACCGGCGCCCTCGCAGTGACCGGCGTACTTGCCAGCGTCGGCCTGGGTGCCCCGGCATAGCTAATCATCCCCCTCAATGCGTACATCCGAGATACCCAAATCTGCGACCGCAATGCGGAGATCATCATGTGATAAGCGGCACGGCGCGCGCGCCTCAGACAAGGGGTCAGCGGGGGCATGCAGACGGAGGAGAGCGGTCAGCACATTGTCTTCGTTCGGCGTGCTAGACCAATCGCATATCCAGAATCTGGTATGGCCTTTGAGGTTGTAGTCGATGCGGTATTTCATAGGTTGCCGGACCTCCGCCATTGGACGTCAGTTATGCCGAAGCGCTCAGCAGCAGGCCGAGAGACTTTTCTGATATCCGAAGCAGTGAACTTAGGGATGACTCCAACGCCGGCTTCGCAGGCAGCCCAGTGCCAGGCCTCAGCGTTATCCATCCTCTCGGCGCGGACGATGAATTCGCGAGCTTCTCCATGGAGGTGATAAGCGACCACATAGATGTTACTGACGGGCATTTACTAGTTCATTCTAGCGAAGCCAGATCGGCCAACATTCCTTTTAACCCCTAGGGATTCCGGGGGCAAGCATCCGGCCGGTTTAACGCCGGAGCACAATTCTCACGTACGGAGCAAGCAAATGGACCCAACCGACCTCGGCCCAGGCACAGCTACCTGGCTGGGCGGAACGGGCACCGTATTGCTGGGTGGTTTCCTCTGGCTGCGCAAGTTCCTCTCCAAGGACGCTGCTGACCGCGCAATGGATAACGCCGACATCGGCACCGTGCGCCGGCTGAATGAACTCCTCGACTCCGAGCGCGAGGCCCGCAAGCTTGCCGAGGCCCGCGCCGACCAGTTCGCCAAAGAGCGCAATGACCTGGCCGCAACCGTCGGCCGCATGGAAGGGAAGATCGAAGCCCTGACCAGTCAGGTCGCCAGCCTCACAGAGCGGGTGACGCTGCAAAGCGACGAGATCGCCCGCCTGCGCATCAAGCTCGGAGGGACTACCTGATGGACAAGTGCGCAATCCAATTCATGGCTCGCCATTGGTGGCGTCGGGTGGAGGTGTGGTTCATCGCGATGCTGCTGGTCACCGGCGGGGTGTTCTTCGGCTTCCAGCTCGGGCAGTGGGCGCTGGCAGATTCCTACCGCCAGCAGGTCGCCGAGATCCGTGCCGCCTACGACGAGGCCACACTGCAGCGTGACCATCGCCTGGATGAGCTGACCCGGAAGACCAGCACGGCAGCCGAGAAGGCCACCAAGGCGGCGACTACCGCGACCAAGGCAGCCGACAAGGCTGATGAGGCCCTCAATCGGGTATCGCCGTAACCTTGCCGTTCTGACCATTCCTGCGAGCGCGGCACTCGGTCACGGCGAGCATGATCGCTGCAGTCAATCCCGGCATGAGGAAGGTGAATAGGATCGTGAGATCCCAGCTCATTGCCGCGCTGCATGGGAAGGCCCAGAAAGTGGCGACAATGACTGACGCGATAACTCGCCAGTCACGTGGGTGCCTGGGCTTGCTCGCCATTGCGGCTGCATAGGATTTCCAGCACCCCCATAGGCTCGGTACAGAGATGGCGATTATCGTCACTGGCAAGGCAATCTTATCCGTATAGACGATGGCTATGACCAAATAGATTAGTCCCCATATGAAGATCAGTGTCACAGGAGCGATTCCTACGATCGCACCGAGCGTGAGGGCAATACGAATCTTGGTTAGCTTGGTCATCCCGATCCCTGTGGGGTAATTCATTCGCGGATAGGATAAGTCCACCGCACCACGAAATCGACATGCGCCGTTTTGTGGCGCGGGAGTGAACATGGGTGAAGTAGTAGACATCGAGAGCAAGCAGCCGCATTTGGTTGTGCATGCCAGTGACGCCGCTCACGTCATTCCCCTATCCCTGCTGGATGATGTCGCGAAGGGCGCCAAGCCATCCGCCATCCTGACCGAGCCAGTGGTGCGGCGGATCATTGAAGAGTGGCTACAGCAGGTGACTGCATGAGCATGAAGATTGTTGAGCTCAAGCGCGAGGGGTGGCGCGACACCGCCAAGACACTGCGCAAGATTGCTGATGACCTGGACGCTGGCGAGCATCCCGAATGCACCGTAGGCGCCTTGACGCTGATCGGAGCGAAGGGAGAGGTGACCGTGTTCGGTCTTGGCCCGAAATGCGATGACCTGCAGTGCTTGGGCGCAATGCGCCTGGGCGAGCAGAAGCTGATTGATGTGTTGCTGGACGGCGGGGAAGGGTAGGTGTGCCGCAGGTTAGCGCGGCACTGGCGGGTCACTTCAATTTCAGGGCTTCTTGGATCATGTCTGCATAGTCAGAGAGCTTGCTCATCTGGTCTCTCATGCTGAATTTAGGATTCCCGCTGCTTGCATATAGCGCAATGACCTCAAGTGCCGCCGCTACAGCGTAAGCCCTAGCGGTTTTGGGTGTTTTATCGGTGTCATTTTTGCTTGCGCCGATTACTGATTCGGTAACGCTACTCATGGGTGTTCCCTCACTTTTTGGGATTTTACAAATACCGGCAATCAGCCATCAATGCAATGAGAGAAAGCTGAATGACAACCAAGCAACCCGACTGGGAGGCGATCGAAAGCGCCAACCAATCAGGTTCGACTGTTTGCCTATTGGACGATCTGCTGGAATAGGCATGGCCCTACAGGCTGTCCGTAGGCCGCGCACCCTGCGTAGATGTCTGCTAACCCTTGAACAAAGCTACCAGCAATAAGACCCAGCACTGCGGCAATGACGACATATGCCCAAACGCGGTCAGAAGGCATTGGCTGACGCTTCATCCACAAGTCCATGCATCGCGCCCCGTAGAAGAGGAAGTAGAGAGCGATCATTGCAGCTACGCCGGCAGCGGAGTAGGCGCCAAAAGTAAAAATACTCAGGGGTTTCAAAAATTCCATGCACATCTCCTTTTGTTAAGTGCCTGTCGATTGAATCACCACGCGCACGCAGGCGCTATTCAACATGGTGCAGTTACTACTTGCACCGGTGGAGACCAGCAGGATGAACAGGCCATTACCGACGATAGATTTGCTCGACTCAGTGTGGCTCACGCTCCAGCCAGCATCTGATGTATGGGGGTGGATACAGCGCGAGATCCTGGCCGAGACCGGCAGCATCCACAACGAAGACCACGCTCACCTGATCGACGCCAACATCGGCGTGCTTTGGGCATCCTCTGGATTCACCAAGAAGGGAAGGGTGGTGCTAGGCCAGGCCGAGCAGGTCATGTTCCGCGCCGGTGGCTGGCAGAAGGCTCGCCAAGAGCAGCAGATTCGGGACTGGTTCGGCGATGTGCCGGAATACCTGATCACCCTTGCCGCTGACTACTGCGCACAATGCACCGACGCGGAGTTCTGCGCCCTGGTCGAGCACGAGCTTTACCACATAGCCCAGGCGACCGATCAGTACGGCGCGCCCAAGTTCACCCAAGAAGGTCTCCCTAAGTTACAGATGCGCGGGCACGACGTTGAAGAGTTCGTCGGTGTGGTTCGCCGCTATGGAGCAGGGGAAGACGTTCAGCAGCTGATTGAAGCTGCAAGCCGGCCGCCTGAGGTGGCCAAGATCAACATTTCGAGGGCCTGCGGAACCTGTCTGCTCAAGTCTGCCTGACCTTTGACAGACCTAAGACGGAATTGAACCTATGGCGGCCCTGAGCAACGAGGTGAAAGCCTTTATCGTTCAGGCCCTGGCCTGTTTCGATACCCCAGCACAGGTGGCGACCTCTGTCCGAGAAGAATTCGGCATAGAGGTGAGCCGCCAGCAGTGCGAGTCCCATGACCCGACCAAGAGTGCAGGTCGAGACTTGGCCAAGCGCTGGCGGATCCTGTTCGAAGACACGCGCAAGCGGTTCCGTGAAGAGACATCTGAGATCCCGATTGCCAACCGGGCATTCCGGCTCCGAGCGCTGGGAAGGATGGCCGAGAAGGCTGAGTCCATGAAGAATATGGCCCTGACTGCCCAATTGCTGGAGCAGGCGGCCAAAGAGGTCGGCGATGTTTACGTGAATCGCCAGACCAAGAACGAAAACCCCCACGACAACGTGCCGCCCACTCGGGTGCAGGTAGACGTGGTGGATGCGAGGAAGCCTGATGCCGTCACTTAACGTGCCCCAGGCTAACTTCCTCCGGATGGAGAACAAGTTCCGTGGCTTCGTGGCTGGGTTTGGCTCGGGCAAGACCTGGGTAGGCTGCGCCGCGCTGTGCAAGCACGTGTGGGAGTGGCCTCGGATCGACTCCGGCTACTTCGCCCCTACCTACCCGCAGATCCGCGACATCTTCTTCCCGACGATCGAGGAGGTCGCCTTCGACTGGGGCCTGAAGGTCAAGACGAAGGAGAGCGACAAAGAGGTCGAGTTCTACAGCGGCGGTCAGTACCGCAGCACGACCATCTGCCGCTCGATGGAGAAGCCGCAAACCATCGTGGGTTTCAAGATCGGGCACGCTCTGGTCGACGAGCTCGATGTTCTGCCAGCGCTGAAGGCCGAGCACGCCTGGCGCAAGATCATTGCCCGGATGCGCTACAACGTGCCCGGGCTGAAGAACGGCGTTGATGTGACCACCACCCCCGAGGGATTCAAGTTCGTCTATCAGCAGTTCGTGAAGCAGCTGCGCGAGAAGCCAGCCCTACAGGGCATGTACGGCTTGGTACAGGCCAGCACGTTCGACAACGAGCTGAACCTGCCCCCGGACTACATCCCGTCGCTGATGGAGTCATACCCGGCCCAGCTGATCCTGGCGTACCTGAATGGCCAGTTCGTCAACCTGAACGCGGGCTCGATCTACCACGCCTACGACCGGAAGCTGAATTCCTGTTTCGACACGGTCGAGCCGGGCGAGCCCTTGTTCATCGGCATGGACTTCAACGTCGGCAAGATGGCTGCGATCACGCACGTGAAGCGCGCAGACGGCAAACCCAGGGCGGTTGATGAGTTGATCGATGGCTTTGATACCCCTGACATGATCCGGCGCATCAAGGAGCGCTACTGGCGGCACAACGGCAAGGACTTCGAGAAAACCTGCGAAATCAGGATCTACCCGGATGCCTCGGGCGGCTCCCGTAAGTCGGTCAATGCCAGCGAGACCGATATCGCAATCCTTCGCCAGGCCGGCTTCGGCGTGATCGCTCCCGACGCCAACCCGCCAGTGAAAGACCGCATCAACGCCATGAACGCGATGTTCTGCAACGCGAATGGCGAGCGCCGCTACCTGATCAATCCGCTGCGCTGCCCGACCTATGCGGATGGCTTGGAGCAGCAGGTGTGGGCAGCCAACGGCGAGCCCGACAAGAAATCCGGCGTGGACCACGCGAACGACGCTGGCGGCTACTTCATCCACCACGACTACCCGATCAGCAGGCCGGTCACTCACGTGCCGATCTCGTTCACTTTCTGAGGCCATCCATGCCTAATTTCCTCCCCCGGGCAGAGTACTCGGAGGCCTTGCCCGGCTGGCAGCTGGTCAAGCGCTGCGTGGCTGGCGCCCGAGAGGTGCGCAAGCACGATATCTATCTGCCGATGCCGGACCCGGAGAACAAATCACCGGAGAACCATGCGCGGTACAAGCAGTACAAGAAGCGGGCGATGTTCCTGAACATTACCGGGCGCACGCGCACCGGCCTGCTGGGTGCGGTGTTCCGCAAGACTGCCGAGCTACAGTTGCCTGCTGGGGTCGAGTACCTCAAGGAAAACGCCAGCGGCGACGGCACGAGCTTGGAACAGCTTTCGAAGGAAGCGGTAGGCGAATGCCTGGATGCCGGCCGTGGTGGGTTCCTGGTGGACTTCCCGGCAGTTGAGGGCGTTTCCTCGATGGCCGACATGAAAGGCCGAAGCGCGCTGATTCACCACTACGGTGCCGAGTCGATCATCGACTGGAACGAGCAGGTGATTGATGGCGTGAAGCGTCTTGTCTATGTCTGCTTGCTGGAGAGCGTGTCCGAGTTCAGTGCAGAGAGCCTGGAGCGGACCATGGGCACCCAGTTCCGAGTGCTGCTGCTGGTTGATGGCCGCTACGTCCAGCGCGTTTATACCGAAGACGGCAATTCCTACACCGAGGTCGCGCCTCTCGACAAGAACGGCCGCCCCTTTGATCACATCCTGTTCAGCTTCTACGGCGCCCAGAACAACGACGCCAGCGTCGACAAGTCGCCCCTGGAAGACCTGGCCGACGTCAACATCCTGCACTACGGTAACAGCGCCACGGTGGAGGAGAGCGGGTTTATCAGCAGCCAGCCTACCCTGTTCATTACGACCGACATCAGCGCAGATGAGTTCGCCAAGCTGAACCCGAACGGCATGCATATCGGCTCGACTCGCGGCTACAACCTCGGGAAGAGCGGTACCGCAAACCTAGTCCAGGCAACCGAGAGCCAGCTGGCTCGGACGCTGCTGAAGGACAAGGAAGAGCAGATGCTGATGATCGGCGCTCGCATCGTCCAGAAGGCGGGCGGCGCTGAGACTGCTGAGGCCGTGCGCATCCGCTACAGCTCCGACAACAGCGTGCTGGGAACTATCGCCGGCAACGTTTCTGAGGCCCTGAAGCGGGCCATCCTTGACGCTGAGCGCTTCATGATTGGCGATCCGGACGAGGCCGGGACGGTCTTCTGGCTCAACCAATCGTTCTTCGACGAGACCATGACCGCCCAGGACATCCTGGCTCAGATCCAGTTGTGGCAGCAGGGCTTCATCGCCAAGAAGGACGTGCGGGTCAACCTGCGCCAAGGCGGTGTGCTCGAGGCAGACCGCAGCGACGAGAAGATCGACGAAGAGATCGCCCAGCAGCCGCCGGTGACCGGCAACGATAACCCTGAGGAGCAGTAGCGATGTACCTGAAGCGCTTCTACCGAAACAGCGACGGATCGAGCGGATGGCGTATCACCGATGTAGGTGCCGAGGTGATCATCAAATCCACTCGATGCGAGGTCCTGAACGAGGAATCGGTCGTCGTGGCGAACGTGCCTTTCGATGACACCGAGATCGTGGTTCTGGCAGATGGCGGGGGTCGAGTAATCCACCACATCAAAGGCCCGCGGCAGTGAGCAGTGACGGCTACTTGTCCGACGCAGCGACTCGCCACCAGGTGCACGTGCAGCGCTACGCCGGCGGCAGCCTCAAGCGCCTGGCCAAGTTCATCACCAAGGCCATTGGCACCGCCAAATCGCGCGTATCGGAAGGGTTGAGCCGATACGGAACCCAACGGTACGAGAAGCAGATCCAAGAGCTGCAGGGCGATCTGTCGGGCGTCTACGGCGAGATGAAACAGCAGGCTGTGCTCGACCTTGCCGAATTTGGAGGCTATGAGGCCGAATTCAACATGACCCTGCTGGGCAAGGTCGTGAAGGCGGTCGTGCAACTGAACAGACCGAGCATCGTGCAGGTTGCCGCGGCGGCGCTGGCTGACCCTTTCGACTTGGAGGTCGGCAAGAGCCGGCAGCGCATCAGCATCAATGGTGCGCTCGACCAGTACGGCACCAAGAAGAGCGCTGAGATCATCAGCGAGATCCGAATGGGTTCCGCGCTGGGTGAGACGTCCGACCAGATCGCACGCCGCCTGACCTCTTTGGGGATCCAGCAGCGCGATCAGGCTCAGGCCCTGGTCAACACCATGACCAACCACATCGCTACCACTGCGCGCGTCGAAGTGCTCAAGGAAAACGACGACATCCTCAAGGGGATGCGCCGGATCGCCACCCTGGACAGTCGGACCACGCTGTTCTGCATGAGCATCGACCAGACAGTTATCCCACTGGACGGGCCGAAGCCGCCGTATCACTGGCGGTGCCGGACCACGCTCATCCCGGTGCTGAAAGACGAGTTCGCCCGTGAGATTCCCGGATCAACCCGGCCTTCTATCGGTCCCGATGGTGTCGAGCAGGTGAGCAGCAAGACCAGCTACAGCGAGTGGCTGGCCAGGCAGCCGGCGGCGTTCCAGTCGGATGTGCTCGGCCCCGAGCGCTACAAGCTGTTCAGCAAGGGCGAGCTGTCCATCGACCGGTTCGTGGACGACGACGGCAAGACCCTGACTCTCAAGCAGCTGCGCGAACGTGAGCCGATGGCTTTCGAGAGGGCCGGAATGTGACGCCACCAATGTTCATCCTACCGTTATCACTGCTTTGGCCTGAGAGGACCAGCATGGAAGAGAAACCCGAATTGGCGCGCCTTCAGCCGCTTCCAGCATTCACTGTTGACCCATTGGAGTCAGCCATTCGGGAGACGGTCGGCCTTCTGAGTGACCATGCCTTGTTCCTCGCGGAGAACAATTTCAGTGATGTGCAGCGCGCCCAACTGAAGTTCCTCGCGGAAAAATTGAATAGCCACCTCAACCACCTATTGAGCCTTCAGCTTTCCAGGCTGTCGGCCGGGAGCAATCCATGAATCAGCGCTACATCGGTACCAAGATCATCCTGGCATTGGCAATGACCCGCCTGGCATACAACGAATACCGTGGCTGGGATTTGCCAGCAGACGAGAACGGCGCCGATGAAGGCTACCTGGTCGAGTACACCGATGGCGGTGCGCCCAACCATCCGTCCCATGATGGCTACATCAGCTGGTCGCCTAAGGCTCAGTTTGATGCTGCGTACCTACCGATCGGTGATGTCGAGGGTTACCAGCCCCATCAGGTGCGCGTGGTTGCCGAGAAGGCGCAGCTCGACGACAAGATCGCCAAGCTCGACGCATTCACCAAAACGCAAGCCTTCAAGAGCCTTACCGCGCTGGATGACGAGCTTCTCACCGCGCAGCTGTCGTGCATGCGCGAGTACTCCTCGATTCTGGCGCGGCGAATTCACGGGTTCTGATTCGCTCCACAAATCAGGTAACCGCCATTTTGTGGCGCGCAATTCCAAGCCCTGGCTGAGCCGGGGCTTTTTTGTATCCGCAGGCTGGGCCTGCACCAAGTCTCTGGGAGACAGCAATGACCTTGAAATTCCAACTGGACAGCCTCGAAGGCGTAGATGAATCGGTAGCAGCCCTGTACGTCGAGAAGGACGGCAAGTTCGTCCTCGGCATCGACGGGCTCCCGCAGCAGGAAGACGTCAGCGGCCTGAAGGCCAAGGTTGACGAACTGCTCGGTGAGAAGAAGGCGGCCGAGAAGGCGCGCAAGGAGGCCGAGGAAACCGCTCGCCTTGAGCGCGAAGAGGCGGCCCGCAAGTCGGGCAACGTCGAGGAGCTAGAAAAGTCCTGGTCCGAGAAGTACGCACGCCGCGAGGCTGAACTGACCGGCCAGCTCGAAAGCACCAACAGCACCCTGCAAGGCCAGATCCGGGATCTGACCGTGGGCCGCACCGCCACCGAGATCGCGACCACCCTGGCTGTCCCAGGCAGCGCCAAGGCATTGCTTCCCCACATCGAACGCCGGCTGAGCGTCGAGCAGCGCGACGGTAAACCCACCGTCGTCGTGCTCGACGCCGCCGGCAAGCTCTCGGCGGCAACGCTGGACGAGCTGAAAGCAGAATTCACCAACGATCCGGCCTTTGGCCCGCTGATCGCTGGCAGCAAGGCATCTGGCGGCGGGGCCGGGGGTGCTGGAAAAGGCGGCGGGGCCGCAAGAGGCAACATTGGCGGCACCAAAGAGGAACGCACGGCGGCACTGGCCAGCCGGTTCCCAGACCTTCCATTGAAATAAGGAAATACACTCATGTCCCTGTCGCAAATGCAGGTTTTCAACGAATACATCATGCCGGCGACCATCGAGACGCTGGATCAGATGCTCGTTGCGTTCAACGCCGCCAGCCGCGGCGCCATCGTGCTGTCCCCGGACGGCTTCACCGGCGACTTCCTCCAGGAGTCGTTCTTCCAGACCCTGGCCGCCGCCCAGCGCCGCGTGGACCGCTACGCAGCCAACGGCACCGCGCCGATCACCGACCTGACCGAGCTGAAAAATACCTCGGTGAAGGTTGCTGGTGGCTTCGGCCCGATCCGCTACGAACCGTCGCAGATGACCTGGCTGGAGCGCCCGACCGCCCAAGGCATCGAGGTCGCATCCCGCGCGTTCGCCGAGATCCTGCTGAAGGACCAGTTGAACACCGCAATCGCCGCCTTGGTCGCCGCGATCACTGCCCAGGCCGCCGCCGTCAACGACGTGTCGGCCACCGCCGGCATCACCTACGCCGGCCTGAACAACGCTCACGCGAAGTTCGGCGATGCGAGCCAGAACCTGGTCACCCAGGTGATGCAGGGCACCACGTACCACAAGCTGGTCGGTCAGAACCTGGCCAACCAGCAGCAGCTGTTCCAGGCCGGCAACGTCCGCGTGATCGACATTTTGGGCAAGGTCTCGGTTGTGACCGATGCCCCGGCGCTGATGCAGGACGGCACCCCGGACAAGGAAATCATCCTGTCCCTGGTCCAGGGTGCGGCTCTGGTGCACGACGGTCGCGACATCATCAGCAACGTCCAGACCACCAACGGCAAAGAGCGGATCGAGACCACGCTGCAGACCGACTACACCTTCGGCCTGGGCCTCAAGGGCTACACCTGGGATGTGACCGCCGGCGGCAAGTCCCCGACCGATGCCGAACTGGCTACCGGTACCAACTGGGACAAGACCGCTACCAGCATCAAGCACACCGCTGGTGTGGCTCTGATCGGTGACGCTTCCAAGTAACCCTGATGGTGGGCTGGGCCTACGGCCTGGCCCGCTGAGGACGTGAGCATGAGCAAGAACAACATCTGGTACCTGGCCGGCCCGTTCCACCAGTACCAGGAGGATGTGAAGGCCCTGGCCAAAGAGCATGGCCTGGTCATCGTCGACGCAAACGCCGCTGCCAGCCGCCATGGTGAGGCCAAGGACGTGCCGCAGGTGACCATTCGGCCCGAGCTGAAAGCCGTGGCCGTGGTTGTCGAGGCTGGCGGACTGAGCCAGGACGTGGTCGATCAACTGACGGCTGAGCTGGCCGCCATTGGCGTGATCGTCGAATCGTTTGCCGAGCAGAGCCTGGATCGTCCAGAGGGCGAGCTGGGCGAAACCGCAGGCCGCCTGCTTCAGGTGCTGGAAGCGGTCAATGCCGGCATCGCCAGCCTGCAGCGCGAGCGCGACGGCGAAGTCCAGAAGGTAATCGACCTGGAGCAAGAGAAGGCCGACTTGCTGAAGCAGATCGAGACCCTCAAAGCTGCTGCCGCCGACCCTGAGGTCGAGGCGCTGAAGGCTGCCCTGGACAAGGCCGGCGTGACTTACCGCGCCAACGCCTCGAAAGAGTCGCTGCAGAAGCTGGTCGACGACCTGCCCAAGTAATACCGGGGCTTCGGCCCCACTCATTCAAGCGGAGGCCTGATGGCTACCTACATCACTGTGGCCGACGTGGATAGCATCCTCGGGGCTGGCTGGGCGGCTGACGAGCACAAGGAAGAGGCGGCGTTCGAGGCGAATGCCTACCTGACTGCACTCAACCTGGTCGGCATAGACATGGATGACATACCTGACGATGTGAAGCAGTCCGGCGCCCGACTGGCTAAGTGCGCGTCCCAGGGCAAGCTGTACCAGCAGCAGACCGAGGGATCGCTCGAATCGAAGAGCGTTAAGGCTGGTTCGGTATCTACCAGCAAGACCTTCGGAACGATCGACAAGACCACCGCGGCCGCGCAGCCTGCCTGCGTGCAGCTGGCTCTGGCCCTGCTCACGCCTTGGCGCAGCAACCCGTTCGCCTTCGCTGTGAAGAGGGGGTAGAGATGGGTCTTCGCGACGATATCCAGGCCGACCTGGCCGAAGCCTTCGATGATGATCTGGCTGATGCTGTGGTTCCATTCACCGGCTCCTACCTGGTGCCTGGCGTGCGGGATCCGATCAGCGAAACGACTACTGCCCAGCCGGTCACATACACCGGGCGCGGCGTGCTCGACAGCTACGACAGCCGACGCATCGATGGCGTGAACATCCTGGTGGGCGATGTGCTGCTGATCTGCCTGGCCAACGAGGTCACGGATAAGCCGGCGGTTGGACACCAAGTCACGGTCGAAGACCTGCTCACCGGCCGCCAGGCCAAGTACCGAATCATCAGCCCCGGCATTGACCCGGCAAAGGCCCATTACGAGATCCAGCTGAGGAAGTGACAATGGCCAAGGGGAGAGGGTGGAGTACGCCGCCAAGTGCTTTTGCCGATGTGGTGGAGAGCGCGCTTACCCAGCGCTCCAGGGCGATCGCCATGGCCATGCTTGGAGAGATCGTCTACAAGTCACCGGTCGGCAACCCGAAGCTCTGGAAGAAGCCGCCGCCACCTGGGTACACAGGTGGCCGCTTTCGTGGAAGCCACATCGTCAGTGTCGGTGCTCCCGTCTACACGCAGACGACCAAGATCGACAAGAACGGCGCAGAAACGATAGCAGAGGGCAATCGCCAGCTATCAGGCCTCGAGCCTTTCACCGTAATTTACATCCAAACGAACCTACCCTACGCCGAAAAAATAGAGGAAGGCCACTCGACCCAGGCGCCGGGTGGCGTCTACGAAGTGGCATTTCACGGCGTCTCGCAGGCTTACTCATGACCTTCGAACAGATCCGCGCCATCGTCATCGGGCGAATGCAGCAGTGGGCTGGAATCCCGCCTGAGGATGTTGACCTTGAGCCAAATGGCGATGCGCCTTTCGATCCTGCCGGAAGGGACATCTGGGCCCGCCTGGCGGACGTACCCGGCCTGAGCAGCACGTCAGAGGTCGGTATCGGCCCCTGCGTGCGCCGGACCGGCATCATCATCATTCAACTGTTCGTGCCCAGCTACAAGGGTACCCTGGCCATCACCAAGGCCGCCGACACGCTGGTGCAGCACTTCGAGTTCTACAGCGACCCGACCGGGCCATTCGACTGCTACGCGGCCTCGGCCAGTACTGTGGGCGATGACGGCCACGGCTGGTATCAGGTGAACATCAGCGTGCCGTACCGTGCCTACTGAGCCCAGACCATCCACCGCCACATGGCGGTTTTTTTACGCCTATCGATAGGAGAAACACCCCATGTCCAGTGGTGCCAAGGTTGCAACAGCGTACATCCGAGAGGTCACGCCTGGCGTGACGCCGCCGGGCCCCTGGAGCGTGCTGACGCGGACCAGCTTCGGGGTTGGGCCCACCTACAACACCGCCGAGAACAACGAGATCGGCGAAGACCGCATGTCGCAGGGCACGGCACAGACCACCGTGGAGGTGGCCGGCGACGTCGGTACAAAGATGCGCTTCGGCGCGCTGGACGAGTTCATGGCATCCTGCTTCGGCAAGGATTGGGACAGCAACGTCCTGACCATGGGCAACGATCGCATCAGCTTCAGCCTGGGCTACTACGCCGCGGATGTCGGCATCGCCGGCAAGGCCACCGGCGCCCAGGTCGCCACCATGAACATCCAGGTGCCGAACGACGGCGAGATCGAGGTGACCACCACCTTCGCCGCGACCGGCTGGCAGGACAAGGACGACGACACCAACTTCGTCCTCACGCCAGTGGCTGAGGCGTTCCAGCGCCGATACGGCTTCAAAGACGTCTCAGGCCTCAAGCTCAACGGTGTCCAGGTCGGCGACAACAACGTCTGCGTCGACACCTTCAACCTGCAATTCGACAACGCCGTCCAGACCCAGCGCTGCATCGGCAACGGCAACCCATTCGCCGGCAACATCATCCCAACCATCTTCACCCCGTCGGGCAGCATCACCCTGAGCTGGTCGAAGACGGCCTACGAGCTGTGGAAGAAGCAGCAGACTGGTGACGCGATCAGCTTCGAGTTCACGCTGGGCAATGCCGATGGCGCCTATGACTTCCTGATCCCTGAGATGGAGATCAGCGGGTCCTGGCCGGATGGCGGCGCCACCGACATCATCCAAGTTGAGCTGACCTACACCGCCCGCCGCGTGTCGCCGACCATCACCCGCCGCCCGGCACCACCTGCGCCAAGCGGAGTGACCGTGGCCCCGGCGACTGCCAGCGTGGCAGAAGGCTCGACCACCAATCTGGCCGCTACCGTGGCTCCGGCCGGCGCGACCCAGACTGTCACCTGGTCCAGCTCTGATACGGGCAAGGCCACCGTTAGCGCCTCCGGCGTCGTGACTGGTGTGGCCGCCGGCGCCGCGACCATCACGGCCACCAGCACCGTGGATGGCACCAAGAAAGGCACCGCGGCGATCACCGTCACGGCGTAACCCTTCGCTCGGCGCACCCTGCGGGGTGTGTCGGGCCTTTTACCGCAGAGGAAGAACATGGGATTCACCATTGCTCGCAAGCCCGAGCTGGACCTCCACGGCCAGCGCTGGGTCGAGTTCGCCCCGGGCGCCAAGATCCTGGTTGGCTCCGTCGCCGACCCCGTATACCGATCCCACCGCGCACTGATCAACCGACACCTGGCGGCAGTCGACTCCCAGGCCGGCGTCGGCACCAAGCAGTTCAACGTCGCACAGATCCCCCAGGCCGAGATCGAGGTAGACGACGAGCTCTACATGGACCTGGTGGCACACCACTTGATCAAGGGCTGGGAGGGCGTCGACGTGGACGAGCGCCCGGGCGAGCCGGTGCCGTACACCCCGGAACTGGGCAAGGCCCTGATCGAGCAGATGCCAAGTGTCTACTTCCTGGCCCTGCGCACCGGCGTCGACATCGCCAACCGCGTCGAGGAGCGCATCAAGGAGTCGGTGGGAAAGCTCTCGCCGTCTACCGATGGGGCCGCGACTGGGCGGGCGAAGAGAACGAGAAAAAGCGCTGGAAACGCGAGCGCCTGAGCGGTGTAGGCGCGGTTCCGCCGGCCCCGGAGATTGATCCGGTCACAGACCAACTGCTCTACGCCTACAACGTGATCAGCAGGTCACGGCAGTACGTCGGCATGATGGCCGCGCCCGCGCCGATCACGGGGGGCATGGTCAGCGAGTACCTATCCAGAAACCCGACCGTCATCGATCACGACGAGCTCGAGGCCGTGGTGTTCGCCCTGGACGAAGAATTCCGCGCCAACTGGGCGGAGCAGAACAGCAACGACTGACGCGGCCAGGCCGCAGGAGATACGCATGGGTGAGAATGTTGATCTACAAGAGAAAGCCGACCTGTTTGAGCGCCGGCTGTTTAATCTTGAGTCCGCAGTTGAAGGATTTCATCGCGCCGACGAAGAGATCGCGGCTCAGGCAGACAAGCTGCAAAAGCTCATCGGCGAACTTTCGGTTGCTCAGTGAGAATCAGGCATGACGACTTTGCCGTTTCGATGACTTGGTTGTAGGTTTTGTTTTTTCCGCTTTCGTCCTCCTGACGGCCTTCGCGTAACTTTTCCAGCAGTTCGTTGAACAACGTTAAGTCGAGTGCGTCCTTTTTTCGAACTGCTGCGATCAATGACGCAATGATGTCGTCATGTGCTATTACCATCTCTCTAAGCGCATCGTTTGACACATTGACCTCCAGGTCATAAGCGCCGACATTGGCGCAGCCCCGGCCCATGGGCTTTCCGGCAACGGACCGGGGCGGTTCATTGGGAGGCACAACGCTACTACGCCCCGGCCCAGCCCGCGTACTGGCTTTCCGTCCAGGGTGGATGGGTGGACAGGGGTAGAGTGAGCGCCGGCGGCTGCCAGGCTGTGGTAGATTGACCTCATCAACAAGGAGGGCTCATGGAACTGTTTATCATCTGGCTGGCATTGGCTGGCGTGACTGCCTATTTCGCGAAGCAGAAAGGCAGAGATCCTGTTGGCTGGTTCATCCTTGGGTTTATCTTCCCAGCAATTGGACTTATCGCTGTATGGCTGGTAAATCCGCTGGGAGTGGACAAACAGAAGAGCATTGAGATCGCCAGGAAGTTTGGGGTCTCTTCGCTTTACCGGAAGTGCCCATTCTGCGCAGAGGTGGTGCAAAAGGAAGCCGTCAAGTGCAAGCACTGCCAATCAGACCTCGAGCCGGTCAAAGAGTGACCTGAGACCCAATGAAAATGAACCCGCAAAGCGCGGGTTTTTTTATGCCTGGAGATATTGCATGGACCAAGAATCGCGGCTAGCCGTAACGATTGACTCGCGCGGCGCGCAGCGTGACGCAGCGTCCATGAGAAGAGAGCTCGAGGCTCTTGAGTCATCTGGTAATAGTGTAGCGCCGGCAATGGACAAGGCTGGCGCATCTATCGAAGGGGCCGGGCGACGTTCTGATGCCAGTTCAAGAAAGGTCGGCGGCCTGGCTGCCGAGACTGATAAGTTACTCGGCGTCGTGGGAGGACTGGCTGCACCCTTTGCGGCCGCGTTCAGCGTTACGAAAATTGCTCAGTATTCAGAGCAGTACACCAACCTCACAAACCGCCTGAGGCTCGTGACCGAAGGAGCTGAGCAACTGGCATATGCTCAGCAATCAGTGTACGAGGTCGCCCAGAACGCCAGGCAGCCACTTGAGGCAATCGCTCAGGTTTATCAGCGCATTGCTCAGAACGGGCGCCAGCTTGGGCTTAGCTTTGCCGACGTTGCAAGTGTTACCGAGACCGTAGCCAAAACCGTTGCCCTGAGCGGGGCCAGCACGCAGGCAGCAGATGCCGCCATGGTTCAGTTCGGCCAAGCCCTAGCGTCTGGGACACTGCGGGGGGATGAGCTGAACTCCATCCTTGAGCAAACCCCTGCACTCGCACAGGCCATCGCGCGCGGCCTTGGCGTGACTATTGGTCAGCTCCGAGCCCTTGGATCAGAAGGAAAATTGACATCCGAGGCCATCGTAAAGGCCCTGCAGGACCAGAAAGAACAGGTTGATCAGCTCAGTTCCAGCTTGAACATTACAGTTAGCCAGGCGATCACTGCCTTCAACAATTCGCTCGTCGCCACCGTGGGACGCCTGGATGAAGCCGCTGGCGCAAGTAGCCGACTAGCAACTGGTATCGCGTCCCTGGCAAGAGCCATGGATGGATTCAACTCCGGCGAGTTCCTCGACTTCTTCCGGGCTGACAAACAGACCGTCGCGGGCCTCAACAACGAGTTGAGCGTCACGTTGTCCGGTATTCGAGATCTGCACGACGTTCGGTCCCGACTGGCAAAGGACGATCCGAGCGATACTGTTTTCTTCAAGTTCAAGTTCTACGACCGCAAGGAAATCGATGCGCAGATCGCCGAACTGGAGGGTAAGGCCGGAACCATTCGGACGATAGTGTCCAAAATGGAGAAGGCAGCGGCCGGTACCGGGTCGCAAAAGCCGCAGGGCGAGAACCCGGTGTCGCCAGTCAACGCGGAGTACGAAAAGCTCCTCGCCAACCTCAAGAAACAGGCCGCCTTACAGGGGGAAAATAGCGAGGCTGCCAAGGTTCGCTATGCCATTGAGACGGGCGAAATAGGGAAGTTGCTTCCGGAACAGGAAAAGCTGCTCCTCAAGTACGCCGAGGAAAAAGACGCAAAGGTTGCAGCTGATAAGGCCTCGAAAGCGGCAGCCGCGGCAGCCGCCAAAGCCAATTCCGCTGCCTTGAAGGGCGTACCGGAGGCTATGAACACCTTCGCCAAGCTCTACGCTCAGTACGATCCAGCGGCAGAGGCGGCGCGGGCACTGTCCAAGGAGCAAACCCAGCTTCAGCTTGCCCTCGACAGGGGCAAGATCAGCCAGGAGGAATACGGCAAGGCGCTGGCCCAGGCCTCGATCAACTACGCGGCCGCGATCAAAGGCGCACAAGGCCTGACCCAGGCGGAGCAGTACCGGGCGCAGATGGAGCGCAGGCTGGCTACTGAACGGATGGAGTATGCCGCCAAGGCTGACGCCGTAGGCATGGGGCAGAAGGATGCTGCGCGGATGCAAGAGCGCCTGCACCTTGAGCAGGAGACCAACAACCGCATCCTCCAGTTGCAGACTGAGCTGGCGAACGCCAAGGGCGAGAAGCAGCGTCAGGACCTGCAGGCTCAGATTGACCTCGAGCGTGACTACTTGGGCAAGCGCGTGGCGGTGCAGCGAGAAGGGTGGGCACAGCTTGACCAGGCCCAATCGAGCTGGAGCGCCGGCGCGCGCGGTGCATTCCAGGACTACCTGGACAGTGCCAGAGACGTTGCTGGCCAGTCGCGCGCGTTCTTCACCAACGCCTTCAGTTCCATGGAGGACGCGGTGGCGAACTTCGCCATCTCGGGCAAGCTCTCGTTCTCGGACTTCACAAAGTCGATTCTTGCTGATATGGCCAGGATCGCCACGCGGCAGGCGGCTACTGGCATTTTTGCCAGTATCGCAGGGAGTGCGATCGGGGGATGGTTCAGTGGCGGGGCAAACGGGCTTGCATCCGGGAGCGCGGGTGAAGTTTCGTCCAAGCTAGGAGCGTCTGCCGCAGGGTACTCTACCAAGTTCGGCTTCTCGGCTGGCGGCTACACCGGCGACGGCGGCAAGTTTGAGCCGAAGGGCGTTGTCCATGGCGGCGAGTTCGTCGTGCGCAAGGAAGTCGTCAGCCAGCCCGGCATGCGCGACCACCTGGATCGGCTGAACAGGAAGGGCTATGCGTCTGGCGGCTATGTGTCTGATGCGCCATCGGTCAGCACAGGCTCAAGCGGAGCGCCCGTAGTGGTGAACATCAACATCAGTAAAGACGGGGATACGGCTGTCGAATCGAAGGCGCCGATGATGGATCAATTTGGTAAGGAAATTGGGGCATTCGTAGAGGCGAAGTACCGAAAACTGTTGAGCATGGACCTGCGTCCTGACGGCGCCATTGGCAGGACCATGCAGAGGCGATAGAGCTACTTCAGCTCATTCCGGACTCGCTCAAGCAAAAGGCGCTCAAGCTCATTGAACGTGAGTTCGCGAGCGCCTTCGCACTCGAAGGAGATGCTGACAATCGAGCCGCCTTGTCCGTCTGGCATTTCAAAGACCATGTCAATGTCCCCGGCAATACTGGTCTTGCCCATATCCGGGACATTATCAAGCACCGTCACGCTTTTTACTGTCAGCTTCATTTCCATCTCATCCATTGATGTAAATCCTAAGTTTATCGGTAACTCCATGGCCATTGAAACCTTCACCTGGTGCGTGCATGCGCAGTCAGCCGGGGCGACGAGCTATGCCACCAGGTCGAGCAGGTTCGGCGATGGCTACGAGCAAATCACCGCTGACGGCCTGAACAACGTGTCCGAGGAATGGAGCATTTCCATCAGTGGACGTGGCGCCATCATCAAGCAGATCAAAGCGTTCCTCGATCTGCACGCTGGCGCCAAATCCTTCCTCTGGACGCCGCCCCTTGGCGAGCTGGGCCTGTACTTGGGCGGCGCGCCAAATGTCAGTGGCGGCGAGGGTGACTACTACACCCTGACCTCTACCTTCAGACAATCCTTCCATCCATGAGGCCCGCATGAGCCTGATCAAAGACATCCAGCTGCTCCAGCCGGGTAGCGAGGTGCTGCTGTTCGAGCTTGACGGCTCGGACTGGGGCGCCGACATCCTACGTTTCCACGGGCATGCGATACCGCACTCGCCAGCGGAACTGGCGGCGGCCGGCGTCAACGCAGACCAACTGCCGGCCAAGTCGATCTGGTGGCAGGGCAATGAGTACGGTGCGTGGCCCATTCAGGTCGAGGGCATCGAAGCGAACTCGGACGGGACCGCAGTGCGCCCGACGATCTCGGTCGGCAACGTCAACGGGCGGATCACAGCCTTGTGCCTGGCCTTCGACAACCTGCTGGAGTTCAAGCTGACGATTCGGCAGACGATGAAGCGGTACCTGGACCCGATCAACTTCCCGGGAGGCAACCCAGAGGCAGACCCGACGGAGGAGAGTACCGAGGTCTGGTACATCGATCAGAAGGTATCCGAGAACGGCACCACCGTGTCGTGGGAGCTGGCCAGCCCCGGCGATGTCGGCGGCGAGAGCATTGGCCGCCAGATGACGCAGCTTTGCCACTGGGCCATGACGAACGGCTACCGGGGGCCGAACTGCGGATACACCGGGCCGTACTTCGACTTCGACGGCAACCGCACGGATGACCCGGCCAAGGATCAGTGCAACGGTTGTCTCGACACTGGCTGCGTGGTGCGCTTCGGCCAAGGCAACCAACTGCCCTTCGGCGGCTTCCCTGCCGTCTCCCTGATCGCCAGGAGCTGATCATGCTGAAACACATCCTTGCTGCCGTGCAGAAGCACGCTGCGGCGGAGTACCCGCGCGAGTGTTGCGGGCTAATCTTGGCCGTGGGCCGGAGGCAGGTGTACTTCCCCTGCGCGAACGTGGCAACCGAGCCGACCGAGGAGTTCCGCATTGCGCCGGAGCAGTACGCCGGCGCGGAGGACCAGGGGCAGGTGATCGGCGTCGTTCACTCTCACCCGGACGCCACCAGCAGGCCTTCGCCGCGTGACCTGGCCATGTGCGAGGCCACGGGACTGCCCTGGCACATCCTGTCCTGGCCGGAAGGTGACCTGCGGACGATCACACCCACCGGCGAAACCCCGTTGCTGGGCCGGCCATTTGTGCATGGCGCCTGGGATTGCTGGCAAGTGTGCGCCGACTGGTACCAGCGGGAATGGGGCGTGGAGTTTCCGGCCTACGCCCGAGAGGACGGATGGTGGGAGAAGGCCGGCGGGCCAAGCCTGTATGAGCAGACCTATGAGGCCGCAGGATTCTACCGGGTGGACCAACCAGAGCGCGGCGACATGATCGTCATGTCCGTAGGGCGCACGGTGCACCCGAACCATGCCGGTATCTACCTCGCTGGCGACCCGAAATTGCCGGGTGAGCAGGCCGAACTGTACGGCCCCGGGCCATTTCTGCTGCACCACCTGTACGGCCGGCCATCCGAGATCATCATCTACGGCGGCCCCTGGCATGACCGCGCCCGCCTGATTCTGCGGCACAAGGAGGCCCGATGAGCACCATCGTCTATGCACCCATGACCATCATCAAGCTATCCGGATCGCTGGCCCAGAAGTTCGGGCGCACCCACCGCCGACAGATCGATAGCGGCGAGGTGTGGGAGGTATTCAAGGCCCTGAAGGCAACGCTGGAGGGGTTTGAGGCCGAGATCCAGCGCCTGGATGGAATGGGTTTGCGGTTCGCCGTGTTCCGCAACCGCAAGAACGTGGGCGCCGAAGACTTCGGCCGTGGCGGCACGCGCGAGGTGCGCATCGTTCCGGTGATCGGCGGCAGCAAGCGCGGCGGCCTTCTCCAGACTATCGTCGGCGTGGCCATGGTGGTAGCTGGCGCTGTTACAGGGCAGGCATGGGCTATGCAAATCGGCGCGGCCATGGCGCTCGGCGGTGTAATCCAAATGCTGAGTCCGCAGGCGAAGGGACTGTCTCAGAGCGCAGCGCCCGAGAACAGACCTTCATACGCCTTCGGCAGTGCGAACAACACCACCGCCAGCGGAAACCCCGTGCCAATCTGCATCGGCGAACGCCGGTGGGGTGGGGCGATCATTTCCGCGTCCATCTACGCCGAAGACAAGGCGTAGCCTTAGAACAGACGACAAGCCGCCCTCGGGCGGTTTTTTATTGCCCGGAGGAAAGCATGGGCGCAGCACTCCCACCTGACGTCACTGGCGCCAAAGGCGGCAGCAAGAAGCCCAAGGCTCCCTACGAGGCGCCCGACAGCCTGCGGTCAACCAACATCGCCAAGATACTTCTGGCGGTGGGCGAGGGCGAATTCGACGGAACGCCGACAGCGCGCGATATCTACCTCGACAACACACCAATCCAAGATGCCAGCGGCAATATGAACTTCCCGGGCGTGAAATGGGAGTTCCGTCGCGGCACTGTGGAGCAAAGCTACATCAAGGGTATTCCTACGATCGAGAGCGAGACCTCGGTTGGCGTTGAACTGCGCAGCGAACAGCCATGGACGCGTGCGCTGAGCAACACTCAGTTGTCGGCAATACGCCTGCGTTTCAATTGGCCACGCCTGCTCAGCCAAGACACCAGCTCTGGCGACACCAACGGCTACACCATCGAGTATGCGATCGACATCGCCACCGATGGTGGCGCATTCGTTCAAGCACACCGCAACTCGGTAAGCGGCAAGACCAGCAATGGCTACCAACGGTCAGTGCGCGTGGATTTGCCGGCCGCGACCACAGGATGGGTTGTTCGCGTTCGCCGCCTCACACCCAATCGGAACGCTGGCAACATCGCCGACACCATGATGATTGCGGCTTACACCGAGATCATCGACCAGAAGCTGCGCTATCCGAACACTGCGCTGCTCTACATCGAGTTCGACGCTGAGCAGTTCCAGAACATCCCGTCTGTGACGGTGAAGTGCAAGGCGCGCCGCTGGCCTGTGCCGACCAACTACGACCCGATTGCCCGCACCTATACCGGTACATGGGACGGTACCTTCAAGCAGGCCTGGACCAACAACCCTGCGTTCGTCACCTATGGCCTGTGCGTGGAAGGCCGGTTCGGCCTGGGCAAGCGGATCAAGTCGTGGATGGTCGACAAGTGGGAGATGTACCGCATTGCCCAGTACTGCGACCAGCGGGTGCCAAACGGCGTCGGAGGGCAGGAACCGCGCTTCCTGTGCGACCTGAACCTGCAAGGCAAGGCCGAGGCCTGGACGCTGCTGCGTGATCTCTCTGCCATCTACCGAGGCATGGTGTACTGGGCGCAGGGCGCGCTGTTCATGCAGGCCGACATGCCACGCGCACAGGACTTCGACTATGTGTTCACTCGAGCGAACGTCATCGATGGCGAGTTCACCTACGGCGGCGCCGAGCGCAGCACGCACTACAGCCGGGCCCTAGTCAGCTACGACAACCCCGGCAACAACTACGACACGGACGTGATCCCGGTCACCGACCTGACGCTGCAGCGCCGCTTCCAGGATCGCCCAATCGAGATCTCGGCTATTGGCTGCACCAGGGCCAGCGAGGCCCAGCGCCGCGGCAAGTGGGCGCTGCTGAGCAACAACCAGGATCGGACTGTCACCTTCAAGACTGGCATCGAGGGTCGCATCCCGCTGCCTGGCCACGTCATCCCGGTAGCCGATGAGCTGCTGTCTGGACGGCCCAATGGCGGCCGGATCGCTGCGGCGGTCGGCAAGGTCGTGACCCTGGACCGTGACACTCAGATCAAGGCCGGTGACCGCCTGATCATCAACCTGCCCAACGGCAGCGCGCAGGGCCGTACCGTGCAGTCTGTGGCCGGTCGTGCTGTGACCGTGACCACGGCCTATTCGGTCCAGCCGGAGCCGGAACTACAGTGGGCCATCGACGCCGACGACCTGGCCATCCAGCTGTTTCGCGTCCTGAAGACTGCGCGCACTGAAGAGGGCGAGTACGAGATCACCGGGTTGGAGTTCAATCCGAGCAAATTTCCCGCGATCGACACCGGCGCCAAGCTGGAAGAGCGCCCGATCAGCGTCATCCCGGTGACCACTGTTCCGCCGCCGGCGAGCGTCACCCTGACCTCGGACTACGCGATCAGCCAGGGCCTGGCTGTCAGCACGATGACCATTTCCTGGCCTGCGGTGGAAGGGGCCGTGGGATACGACGTCGAGTGGCGCAAGGACAATGGCAACTGGATCAGGCTTCAACGCACCGGCACCGCGTCAGTCGATGTGGTTGGCATCTACGCCGGTCAGTACCTCGCCCGGGTTCGCGCAGTCAGCGCGTTCGATATCTCGTCGATCTGGCGAGACTCGATACTCACCGACCTCAAGGGCAAGGAAGGCCTGCCGCCGGCGGTGTCGTATCTGAACGCATCGAGCGAGCTGTTCGCGATCGGGCTGAAGTGGGGCTTCCCACCCGGCGCCGAGGACACACAGCGTACCGAGATCTGGTACAGCCCAAGCAACGACCTGTCGGTGGCAACCAAACTCACCGACCTGGCCTACCCGCAGCGTGACTTCATGCTGCAGGGGCTGGCTGCGGGCGTGTCGTTCTTCTTCTGGGCACGCCTCGTCGACCGCACTGGCAACCTCGGGCCGTGGTATCCCGTGGACAACGGCGTACTGGGGCAGAGCGGCATGGATGCTTCGCCGATCCTCGACCTCATTGCAGGGCAAATTGGCGAGACTGAGCTGGGCAAGGAGCTAATCGACAAGATCGATGGCCTGCAAGACCAGATCGATGCGCTGGACGGGCTCAAGGCATACGAGCCGGGTGAGACATACGTGAAAGACCAGATGGTCGTGGTCGATGGTCGGATCTACCAGGCAAAAGGCCCTGTTCCTGCCGATGCCTCGGGTGCAAATTCTCCGCCGAACGCGAACCTCTGGATCGATGTTGGTCAGTCTGTGCAAGCGGCCAACGGCCTTGCACAGCAGGTCACCACCAACACGACGAAGATCGCCGAGGTTGACGGAAAGACCACGGCGACAGCCGAGAGCCTGCAGGCTCTGCGGGCGTCTGCTCGTGACGACGATGCCGAAGGCGATCTGGCCGGCGCGCTCCACCAGTGGGACGCGACAGCGGCATTTGCAGAGGAAGTGAAGGTCAGCGCCTCTCGCGATGAAGTCATCGTGCGAAAGACCGAGACGCTCGAAGCAACGATGAATGACACGACGGCGGCTGTGCAGACGATCAGTCAGGCCCAGGTCAATGCCGATGAAAAGGCCTCGACGATGTGGGCTGTGAAGATGCAGCTCAACTCGCAAGGCAAGTACGTTGTCGCCGGTATCGGCCTGGGCATCGAGAACGGACCAGCGGGCCTGCAGAGCCAGTTCATCATCAATGCCGACAGGTTCGCCGTGGTCAACGACATCAACGGCACTCCCGCATCGTTTTTCGCGATCCAGGATGGGCAGACGTTTATCCAGGCAGCCTTCATCGCTGACGGCACGATCACGAACGCCAAGATCGGGAGCTTCATCAGTTCGACGAACTACGTGCCGGGCGTCCAAGGCTGGCGACTGAACAAGGACGGAACACTCGAGATCAACGGCGCTATTGCGGGGCAGGGACGGCTCACGATCACGCACCGTGCCGTGAAGGTTTTCGACAGCAATGACCGGCTGCGCGTGCAACTTGGAGATCTAACGGCATGAGCTACGGTCTAAGGACATTCAGTGAAGACGGTGTTGTAGAGCTTGATACCGACAGCTTCACCTATCAAGTTCTTCACAGCCAAACCTACACGCTGACGGGAAATGGGGCAGTCATTTCTGTCCCCATTTCAGGGTTCAACCCGGCAACATGCACAGCCGTGATCCTTCCAACAACTGCGCGCAAAAACGAGTTCAACGAAAGCGCAATGCCCTATATGAGGGTGGCGGTAGGCAATGTGACCGTGCGATCAAAGCACCCGAACCAGCCCGGCACTGAGGATTACGGCTCACACATTCAGTTCCGTCTTCTTGTAATGAGGTTCAAGAATTGAGCTTTGGACTTTACGTTAGAAATGACGATGACTACGTGCAGATCGACTCCGACAACCCCAGGCTGTGTGCGCTGTACAGCGGGAATTACTCCGCGACAAGTTCAAGCACTGTAGTCGTCTCGTTCCCGGCCCCGATAAGAACGACCGAGCCGCCCTGCATCTTCATTCGCAACTCGCCGAGCCAGCCGGACATTCTCTATCGGGAAATGACAATTACCGGCTCCCCAGGCAACTGGACAGGCTTCAGACTCGAGAGCGGCAATGTGACCTGGCGGCCCACCGGGAAGTGGTTTGCAGCTGTATTTGCCAGCCGCTCAGCAGCGAGCTGGGGACTGAGGATGTGGGATGAGGCCGGAGTCATCATCTACGACTCCGGGTCAACTCCGATCATATTCACCAAGGCCACAAACTCATGGAGCTATCAGGGCATGGTCCAGCTGGCACTGGGGAATGCCTATTACTACTTGTGCGCTGCTGTGGGGGCGCTGGCTTCGGACGAGTACTTCATGATCAACCCGTTTTCTCGCGGGCTCATGGCACCCAACCAGGCCCTCACAAATTGGTGTGGTGCAAGATTCAACTACTCAATCAACCGGCTGCAAATCTATTCAGTCGGGACCACAGGCTGGAGTGATCTGGGTCAGCCCGGAGCTGTTTTTGCCCGCTTGCCAGGGACATAACAGTCGCATTCGAAAATCAACATTACCCGCCGCGGCGGGTTTTTTATTGCCTGGAGAATTTATGCCCTGGTACAGAGAAGGCAAGGTCGCAATCGCGGCCGGACAAACCACCGTAACCGGTACCGGTACAAACTTCGCAGCGAACTCTCGCGTCGGCGATGCTTTTCAGGGGCCTGATGGCCGTTGGTATGAAGTAACGAACATCGCAAGCGGTACAGTGCTTTCAATTTATCCTGCCTATCAAGGTGCCACCATCTCGTCGGGTACCTACGGCCTGGCGCCCATGCAGGGATATGTCAAAGAATCAGCCGACCGCCTTCGGCAGATCGTCGAGCAGTTCGGCTCGACTCTGGCGGTGCTCGGCGTCGCCACGACTGCACCGAAGCTTCGGGAGAACATCGGCGCCGCGGCGCGCGGGGCGAATAGCGACATCACGTCACTGACCGGCATGACAACCGCGCTGAGCGTCGCTCAGGGCGGTACAGGCGGCAGCACACAAGCGACCGCCAGGGCAGGCCTGGGCCTAAAGGCTGCCGCAACGGCTGATATCGTCGGCACAGTGAGTCAATCGGGCGGCGTACCAACGGGTGCGATATTTGAGAAGGGCAGCAATGCAAATGGCAGGTACGTCAAATACGCGGACGGCACCGCCACCGCCGAGATGACAGTAACCACCACGTCTTTTTCTCCTGTCGCGGGCCTGCACGTCTCCAACGATATCGGCGCCCCGACCCCAGTAACGTTCATTGCTGGCAGCGCTGTCCTCTCCGGCAATGACGCGTTAAACAACTCATTTCTGGTCGCGGGCCGGGTAGAACCCAACAACATCAGTGTGAAGGCCTACTTCACTTCATCCCCTGGCGTACCGGTGAGAACCATAAACATTGTTGTGCAAGGGAGGTGGTACTGATGCGCATTAAATTGTCACCGTTCAGTGCAGACGAAACACTCGTGCTCAGCAGGAGCGGCGAATCGATCACGATCAACGGCATGAAGCTCGATTTCGAAGGCGTGCATGACGGCGCGATGCTGCCTGCAACTGCGACGAACTGCTCGTGGCTGTATGGGCCAATCGAGCGGGTCGCCGGAGAGCTTACGTTGACCGTCAGGCTTCCTCATGGCCCGATGGCAAGCGCGCAGTCGCGGTTCCCGGTGGATATCGTCAATCCACCAGATGGCCGCGTGCAGCTCCCCACAGACTTCGACCCCCGGCCTGAGCAGTCTGAGGTTTCCTGGCCAGATACCATCGGCTCGATCGACTGGAGCCAGATGGTCACGGCAGAGATGAAGCAGGATGCGGCTGCAGCGCAGCATCTGGCCGGCGTGCAAGCAGAAATCGCCGGTCGACGAGGCGTTGCCGACTCGGCAATCGCACCGCTGCAAGATGCGGTCGACCTCGACGACGCAACCGAGGCTGAAGCCACTGCGCTGAAGGCCTGGAAGAAATACCGGGTCGCGCTGAACCGCCTGCCTGAGCAGGCAGGTTACCCGACCGATATCGACTGGCCCGCGCCGCCGGCCTGATCTCAACCGAACACAGATACCCGCCGTGAGCGGGTTTTTTATTGCCTGGAGAAACACATGGCTCGAATTTCCGACTCACTGGCGGGCAGCAAGAACGCTCTCGCTTTCCTCGACATGCTGGCATGGTCCGAAGGCACGTCGATCAGCAAGCACACCCGCGACGACGGCTATGACGTGGTGGTTGGCGGCATCGACAGTCCGAACACCTTCAAGAGCTACAGCACCCATCCTGGCGTGCTGGTGACCGTGAACAACAAGGGCCTGAAGTCCACGGCCGCAGGCCGGTACCAGCAACTCCAGCGCTACTGGCCGCACTATCGCGACCTGCTCAAGCTGCCTGACTTCGGGCCCGCCAGCCAAGACAAGCTTGCCCTGCATCTGGTCAAGGAGCGCGGCGCCTTGGCGGACGTGCACGCCGGCCGCATCCAGGCCGCAATCACGAAGTGTCGGAACATCTGGGCCAGCCTGCCGGGTGCTGGGTACGGGCAGCATGAGCGCAAGCTGGATGACCTGCTGGCGCACTACATCGCCGCCGGCGGGAGGCTGGCGTGAACGGCTGGGGCTGGCGTGCTGCGGCCTTGCTGATGGTGGTGGCGTCCTACTGGGGCGCCTACCAGCATGGGCGGTGGACAATGGATGCCCAGTGGCAGGGCAGGTGGGCTGGGCGCGATGCCGGGGACAAACAGGCTTGGGCCCTGGCCGAGGCTGCAGAGCGGACCAAGGAGCAGGCCCACCAACAACAAATGAACAAGGTGATTCTGGATGGACAGAAAATCATTGACCGTGCGGTGGCTGATGCTGCCGCTGCTCGCGCTGATCTCAGCCTGCGGGATGAAGTCGATCGAGCGGCCAGCCGTGCCGCAAGTCCGGCCGGCGGCTATTCCTGCACTGCCGCCGCAAGCGCGGCAGCTTCCCGCGTCGCCCTGGTGCTTGCCGACGTGCTCAAGCGCGCTGATGAAAGAGCGGGAGACCTGGCGGCAGATGCTGATCAAAGCCGGGGAAGGGGGGTGACCTGCGAGCAGGCCTATGATGGTGTTTCGGGAGATTAGATTTTAGTCGGCAGGACGCCGGAGGAGGTGTTTCGGATGGGCAGCTCAACTGCCCCCGGATTCAACTTACGAAGTGCCTTGTGGCTTTTGCATCGCTACCGCCGTACTTACGGTAGCGCTTTCAAACAGCTTGGCATAACCATTCTGGCGGCAGTCATAGTGGTACATGGTCCGCAGCAGCCAAATTTTTCGCCACAGCTCGTCATTCGGCTGGTGTTCTATCACCCTCAGGCCCAATGCAACGGCTTCTCGCATGTCAATCACAGAGCCGTGAGAGTGATAGTGATCCCGAGTAGCTAGCTTGCCTATGGTCTCTTCAATTTCGGCTGGCTGTCGATCGCTCATCATTCCAGTCGAGAGCATGTCGCGGGCAAGCTTGCGGGTCTGATTGCGCGCAGCATCGGCATATGCAACATCTAGTGGTCCAAATGCGGCTGCTTGATTGAGCACAAATTCAACAGGAATTCCGTTGATTGAGGGGTCAATTGGGCCAAGCTCTGACTCGAAGCCCATCAAAATTGCGTTTCCGCAGAGCGCGAAAACCGTGCCATTACTTTTCGCGCGACGAGGAACTATTACTCGCAGATCTGGAGCTGCATGTCGAAGTAGGGCGCATATTTTTTCAGCAGCATCGGTCATGCCGCCATTGGTTTCGAGCAGCAAGTCCACTGGCTTTCCAGCGCAGGCGGTGAGTAGCTCAGAGAAATAAACATCGTCGCCGGTATCGATTTGTGCACCGGACGTTTCGCATTCGGTGAAGTAGACGATGAGCGCCCGGCCAGTCTCCTCCTGAATATCTTTCAGTAGGAGCTGGCGCAGGTAACGATCTTTGTGGGTGACCCAGAAAAGCGGGGATTGAGCAGGTAACTCTTTAGCTCTGGGAAAAAATTCCGGCACGATCACGACTTCCTTTGTCTCGATTCATCTGGTGGTCTTCGAAAAAAACGCTTTTACCATCGTGCATACGCTGGCTGGCTTCTGTCAGCAGGCGGTACGGGTCTAGCGATTCCTCAAACACTACTTCGTCCTTCACCAAAACCTGATCCTGGCGACCGCGCAGACTCGAGTGATTGCCCGAAGGCATGCTTGGTGCGGCTCTTAAAAATAGTGAGTAGTTCATAGAAGGCTCCTGGCTGAAAGCTCCATCCGTGAGCGGTGGGCGATTTATCTTCGCCATACCGTAGTTATCCACAGCTTGCTCACAACATTGGCCCGCGATTATCGCTACGTCAAGCAACAAGTCAAACCAAATCTTCTCGGGACGCCGGGGCGGCCAGCAAAAGCGTTGCTCTCATGGTGATATCAGTCGACGAGCGGTGTTTTGCTAGTGAGCAGAATCGCTTGCTTGATGCTGTGGATGGTGGTTAAGGCTGTCTAATATTGCCGGTGCAAACGACCTATTTGCTGGCCGGAAACCATCAAAAATGGCAAAAACATATTAGACACTTGCAATGCATACGCCACGTATTTCAAGGCCTGGAGCCGATCCTTACCCATACTGCTGCATCATCGGGGTGTGTGCGGAAAGATCGCTCATTACAGAAACTTGGCTCGCAGTGTCGTTTAGACCAAAGGCAGCGGGCAATGGTACAGGGATTTTTTCCCCGTTGCCGGGCCTAACGCTGCGCAGCGACCTTTTGCCCCTGGCATTGTGTTAATGCATATTTGAATTTGCATTTGCGCACGAGATGAGTACTATGCACGTTATGCAAAAACGCAACGTAGCTACCGTCTTGAGAGCATTGCTCGACCGCCACGGGATCTCCCCCACGGAGCTTCACCGTCGCACCGGCGTGCCCCAATCCACCCTGTCGCGGATTCTCAGCGAGAAGATCGTCGATCCTTCCGACAAGCATGTGTCGAAGATCGCCGAGTACTTCGGCGTGAGCACCGATCAGTTGCGCGGCCGTGCCGACCTGGGCGATACCCGCCCGGCGAACGCGCCGCGCGCCGACGTGCAGCTGCAGGACATCAGCCTGTGGGATGACGACACCCCCGTCGAGGACGACGAGGTGTCCATTCCGTTTCTTCGTGAGGTCGAGTTGGCAGCAGGATCAGGACGATTCGTCATCGAGGAAAGCGAGAAGGCCAGCCTGCGCTTCGGCAAGCGCAGCCTGCGTCACAACGGCGTGCAGTTCGACCAGGCCAAGTGCGTGACGGTGCGCGGCAACAGCATGCTGCCGGTGCTGCGTGATGGCGCCACGGTGGGGGTGAATGCGGGCAAGAGCGGCATCGGCGACATTGTCGACGGCGACCTGTATGCCATCAACCACAATGGCCAGTTGCGCGTGAAACAGCTGTATCGCCTGCCCACGGGTATCCGCCTGCGCAGCTTCAACCGCGACGAGCACCCGGACGAGGACTACACCTTCCAGCAGATGCAGGAGGAGCAGATCAGCATCCTCGGGCATGTGTTCTGGTGGGGCATGTACGCCCGCTAGGTTCTGTCGCTATATCAAACCCGTCTCGGCGGGTTTTTTTGTGCCTGCAAATGCCTGCAGGGGACGGCCTTGCCGGCGAATGATCGCACCAAATATTTGCGGCAATCCCACTGAATCCTTCACCGGCAAGGCCGGTTCCTGCAAAAAATCTACCCCTCAAGACAGCACTGCAGCGCAAGCAGGGCAAGGCTTTCATGCGTTAGCGCAAAACCGCGTGCATAAATATTTCCAAAAATGCATTGACTGCATATGCATTGATGCATAACCTTTGTCTCAAGCCGGTCAGACACCGGCAGTGGCAAAGGCAGCGATGAACAGGCCTGAACTGTTCAGAGGGTTGGCAACTGACCCGGGTGTGCAGCGTAAAGCACCGTAAGCAGTTATCCGGCGGGCAGGCGGCCGCGGTCGGAGGAAAAATTTGAGGCGGGATCGCACGGCGCACCAGCAGTGGCCGGCGGTCCGACAACGCATTACTGAAAAGCCTGGGCGACCGGGCTTTTTGGAATGCCGAGTGATCGGCTGTTCAACAAGGGAGCACGAGCATGACAAACGAGCAACAGACGTTGCTGGAAATGCCGATCTGGCTGGTGATCGTCCTGGCATTGCTGGGCGGTCTGTCTGGTGAGATGTGGCGCGCAGACAAGGAGGGCGCCCGCGGCTGGGGCCTGTTCAGGCGACTGCTGCTGCGCTCCGGGGCCTGCATGGTCTGCGGCGTATCGACCGTGATGCTGCTGTATGCCAGCGGGCTGTCGATCTGGAGCGCCGCAGCCTTTGGTTGCCTGACCGCCATGGCGGGCGCCGACGTGGCCATCGGGCTTTACGAGCGCTGGGCTGCGAAGCGGCTGGGTGTGGCACAGGGCGTGCCGCCCCTGGCATCGGATGCGCCACTGCAGCGCGACCTGCGTGAGCGCGACCAGGAGCAATGATCATCGCAACACTATCGAAAGCCGCTTGCAGCGGCTTTTTCATGTCCGGAGAAACCTATGTCTGATAACACCCGCTTGTACGAGAATGCCGGCAACGTCGGCCTAACCCTGGCCCAGGGGCCGCGCGACGCGGTGATCTACGGCTCTGCCACGTCGGTCAGGCTGAGCAGGAGTTTTGTTGCGATGGGCGGTTTTCGCTTTCGCGGCCAATACACACGGGGCATGGTTCCGACCTTCGCGATGGCTGACAAGGTCGCCAGCGTGGCGCCAGCCGGTCTCGGTGCCGAACGCAGCAACTGCAAAGAGAGCTGGTACGCCGCCTTTGCCTGTGCCAATGAAGGTGACGCCAGTGCCGTGGTGAAAACCATGCCGTTCCTGCGCGTGGGCAGTATCAGCGGCAACGTGATCACGCTGAACAAGGCCGGCGAGGGTACCCACGATATCGCTGAAAAAAGCTACGACTGGATGGCCGACAACAATCTTGCCGGTGTGCAGTGCCTGGTCATCAGTGAGGGCGGGCAGTGGTCCGGCCGGGTAGCGACCGTCGTCGCTAACACTGCAACCACCCTTACGCTCGACAACATAGGGGCGCTGTCCTTCGGCGCATTTTTGTTGCCCGCGCCCCCCGGGTTCGCACATTTCTGCTACCTGGCGTCGTTCTATCTGGACACCCATGAGGTGCGCAACATCTACGACACCGGCACCGAGGTGGTGTCCAGAGGCATTTACCTGCTACGACCCGAAACGCCCGGTGCAAGTCCAGGCCCTGTCGGCACCTTGATGGACTGCTCCGGGTATATCGCACCCTTGGCTACCGGCGTTCGAATGGACTCCAGGTGCGTCATGAGCACCTCTGCCACCGGTGACTACGCCGAGTACTTCTCGCCCGACAGCGGAAACCACGATGTACGTACCAACTACGACCTGAAGGACAACAGCGGCTCGCGCAGCTTCGTGTTCGGTGGCGTATCGCTGGCGTTCCTGTACCCGCAGACCTTCAACTTCAAGAATGCCGGCACGCTGGCAGCCAAGCGCTCCGAGGGCCGGATTGCGCCGACCGGCTGGTTCGAGCCGTAGTCGCCGCAGTGAACGCAACGCCTGCTGCAACCGCAGTGGGCGGCTTGCCGAAGAAGACACGAAAGGAGGGCTTGTGAACGAACTCAAGCTATTGAGCCAGGCCATTACCGCAACATTCCAGGCGGGTGTACCTGATTTCGCGACGGTTGAAGCGTTCAGCGCAGTCAACGAGCACACTCCGCAACCGGCACTGTGTCACACCATCACCGCTATGGAGGCAAGCGTTGACCCCGGCGATGGACGCTTGTGCATCCTGGCGCGTTTCGAGGCACGCATCCTGGTGGATGCACAGCAGCAACACGCCGCCCTGCAAGCCGCCACATTGGCGGCGAAATCAACGCTTGTGCTGCACAAGCAGTTCTGGGGCGTGGATTTCGTCGCGGCGACCCTCAATGTGAAGGCGCAGACGGCCATACCTGCCGAAGTACCCGGCACCCTGGAATGGCGGGTGCAATGGCAGCAGCCCGTTTACCTTGGCGACCTGCAGTGGCCCTGGCCAGACCAGCCACCCGGTTCGCTGCTGTTCGCCTTCAGCCCCGACACAGGGCCCGCGCACAAGGACAGCTACCAGGCACCGGAGGACATGGCATGAGTTACGCCAGCTCCATGCATGACCGCATGCTGGCGGCGCTGGTCATTCCATGTCGGGTGGTCGGCATCGACCTGGCAGCAGCGCGGGTACGGGTCTCCGATGGCGCCGGCTGGACCAGCGCCTGGGTGCGCTGGCACAGCCACGCGGCAGGCAAGGCCCGCCACTGGCGTGCGCCGAGCCTGAACGAGCAGGGCGCACTGCTCAGCCCAAGCGGTGAGCCGGCGCAGGGTACCTTCGTACCGGGCCTGTACGGCAATGCCGGCGCGCCACCCGACAACCGCGAGCACGTCGAGGTATGGCGCTTCGATGACGGTGGTTCGCTGGTCTACGACTGGCAGGCCCGCAGCTACAGCATCGAGCTGCCCGGTGGCACCGTCAGCCTAAAGGTGGCCGGCAGCTCGCTGCTGGTCACCGACAACGCAATCACCCTGAACGCCGCCAACATTGCCCTGACCGGTGAGGTGAGCATCAACGGTGGCCTGCGTGTGACCGGTGACATCCTGGGGGCCGGCAAGATCATCGACACCGGCGGCAACACCGCCAATCACAAGCACTGAACCCCGCCCGCCGACGCGGGCTTTTTTATGCCTGGAGACAACATGGCTAGTGAATGCATTCAGGCCAGGGAGGTACCGCGATGATCGGCATGAGCCGCCACGGCGGGCAGACGCTGTCCGGCATCGGGCACCTGCGCCAGTCCATCGAAGACATCCTCACCACCCCGCTGGGCAGCCGGCGCATGCGCCCCGACTACGGCAGCAAGCTGCGCCGTTTCGTCGACCTGCCAGTCAACGAGGGCTGGAAGAGTGCGGTGCAGGCCGAGGTCGCCCGCGCCCTGACCCGCTGGGAACCACGCCTGAAATTGCAGCGGGTGCGCGTGGTGGCGGTAGTGGGCGGGCAGATCAGCCTGCAGCTGAGCGGGCAGTACCTGGGCGACAGCCAACTGCTGGAGATAACGGCATGAGCAACGTGGAACTGTCGGCGCTGCCCGCGCCGCAGGTGCTGGAAGATCTCGACTTCGAGGACATCTTCCAGGATGACCTGGCGGCCTTTCGGTCGCACATGGGCGAGAACTGGGACGCGCTGCTGGAAAGCGACCCGGTAACCAAACTGCTGGAGGTGGGCGCGTACCGCAAGCTGCTCAATCGGGCGCGGGTCAACGATGCCGCCAAGGCGCTGCTGCTGGCCTATGCCCAGGGCAGCGACCTGGACCAGCTGGCAGCCAACGTGCAGCTCAAGCGGCTGGTGGTACAGGCCGAAGACGCGAACAGTGTGCCACCGACCCTCGAAGTGCTTGAGGAAGACGATGCACTGCGCGAGCGGGTGCAACTGGTGTACGAGGGCCTGACCACCGCCGGCCCGCGCAACAGCTATATCCTGCATGCACGCAATGCCTCGGGGCAGGTGGCCGATGCCTCTGCAGAAAGCCCGTCACCGGCAGTGGTGGAGGTGACGGTGCTGAGCCTGGAGGAGCACGGCATCGCCAGTGCGCAGTTGCTGGCCGAAGTGGCCGCCTACCTCAACGACGACGATGTACGCCCGGTGGCGGACCGCCTGGAAGTGCGCAGCGCCGAGGTGATTCCTTATCGCATCGATGCCGTGCTCTACATGGCCGGGACGGGGCCGGAGAACGAAGCGACCCTGGCCGAGTGCCAGCGGCGCCTGCAGGCCTGGGTCAACCCTCGGCGACGCCTGGGCGTGGAGGTCTCGCGCTCGGCCATCGATGCGCAACTGCACATCGCCGGTGTGAGCCGGGTGGAGCTGCGCAACTGGACCGACATCCGCCCGAGCAAGGCGCAGGCGGCCTGGTGCACCGGGTTCGAACTGACGCGGGGGGGCTGACATGCACAGCCTCCTGCCGCTCAACAGCACGCCGCTGGAGCGGGCCGTCGAGGCGGCCTCCAGCGAAGACCTCAAGGTCACCCTGCGCACCCTGTACAACCCCGATACCTGCCCGGCGAACCTGTTGTACCAGCTGGCCTGGGCCTGGTCGGTGGACCGTTGGGACGACACCTGGCCCGAGGCGATCAAGCGCTCGGTGATTCGCTCCTCGTTCTACGTGCATGCCCACAAGGGCACGATCGGCGCATTGCGCCGCGTGGTGGAGCCGTTTGGCTATTTGATCGAAGTGATCGAGTGGTTCAAGGCCACGCCCCCGGCGGTGCCCGGCACTTTCGCGCTGAAGATCGGCGTGTCCGAGGCGGGGATCAGCGAACAGACGTACCAGGAACTGACCTGGCTGATCGACGACGCCAGGCCCGTCAGCCGACACCTGAGCGGCCTGGTCATCAGCCTGGAAACCGCCGGCTCGCTTTACCTCGGCGCCGCGCTGCAAGACGGCGACGAACTTGACATCTACCCGCCTGCGCCGGCCGACCTCACGGTCATGGGGGCCATCGGGCGTGGTGGGCGAGAACACACCATTGACTATCTGGACATTTACTAATGGTTGATCAGAACTCCCAGTTCTACGCGATCCTGACCAAGGTGGGGGCCGCGAAACAGGCCAATGCGGATGCCCTGGGCATTCCTTGGAAAATCACACACATGGCCGTCGGTGACGCCAGTCCGGCAGGGCTGGACAACCCGCCGCTGCCAATGCCCGACGCGAGCTGGACCAGCCTGCTCAACGAGTGGCGGCGGGCGCCGCTGAACCAGCTCAAGGTCGACGAAAAGGACAGTGCGGTCATCGTCGCCGAGCAGGTCATTCCGGCCGAGATCGGCGGTCGCTGGATTCGCGAAGTTGGGCTCTACGACGCCGACGGCGACCTGGTAGCGGTAGCCAACTGTGCGCCTACCTACAAGCCGCTGCTCAACCAGGGCTCGGGCCGCACCCAGGTGGTGCACATGAACCTGGTGGTCAGCAGCGCCAGCAATGTGCAACTCAAGATCGATCCGGGTGTAGTGCTGGCGACCCGCGAGTTCGTGACCGAGGAACTGGCCAAGCGCGACTTCAAGCACTCGGTGCTGGCTGCGACCACGGCCGCGATCACCTTGAGCGGGTTGCAGACGATGGATGGTGTTGCGCTACAGGCGGGCGCGCGCGTGCTGGTGAAGAACCAGGCCGCTGCCAAGGACAACGGCCTGTATCTGGTTGCCAGTGGAGCGTGGACACGTTGCCCGGATGCGGACAGCAGCGCCAAGGTCACGCCCGGCCTGCTGGTGCTGGTGGAGCGGGGTACGGCCAACGGTGACAGCGCCTGGCAACTGACCACGGATGCACCCATTACTCTGGGCGTAACGGCGCTGGCGTTTGAAATGGCGTTCGGGCGCAGCGGGGTTGCCGCTGGCACCTATCGCAGCGTCAAGGTGGATGCCTACGGCCGTGTCATTGCCGCGACGAATCCAACCACATTGGCCGGCTACGACATCACCGATGCGTACACGATGGCGCAGATCGATGCTCTTCTGGAGCAGAAGGCCGGGTCTGCTGGTGTGTACAGCTTCAGCATCGACAAGACCTTGACCAGCTCGCACCGGGGGCTGGTGCTGCTCGATGCCAGTGCTGGCACGCGCACGATTACTTTGCCGGCGGTTACCCCCGCCCTGGGTGTGATGGACGTGATCCTGCGCCGTGTCGACCTGACGACCAACGCCCTGGTAATTGCGGCCAGTGGCACGGACAAGATTTTGCTCGATACCACGGGATCGACCTCCGGCCAGGCCTCCACCGAGCTGCTGTTTGCCGGGGATTACCTCTGCCTGCGTAACGATTCGGTAGGCCGATGGTGGTGTGTTGGGCAGGCCCAGTTGCCGCCAAGTATCGAAACGGTGATCACGAAGTACTCGACCCCTGGAATTTTTACTTACACGGTGCCGCCACTGTTTCGTTCGGGGCGTCGCCGGGCTCGGGTGAAGGTGACCGCCGGCGGTGGTGGCGGCGGGCACGTAGAAGGTAATGGCGTAGCCGGTGGTGGTGGCGGCGGGGGTGGCATGGGCTCATCGGTGCTGGATCTGAGCGGCGTCGTATCGGTAACCGTTACCGTCGGGGCCGGCGGTGCTGCCCGTCCTGCCGGCGCCTCGCTTGCCGGTGGGGCTGGCGGGGCTTCGTCGTTCGGTGAGCTGATCAGCTCGACCGGCGGCAGCGGTGGTTCATCGCCCAGTGGCGGGATTACCGGCAGCACAACAGGTCAAATCGTGTACCCGGTATCAGCGTCTGGTTGTGGCACGGCGTCCTCTCTTGGACACGGTGGCGGCCATGGCGGGTGCAGTAAGGCTTTCAATTGGCAAGTCGGTGATCCCGGCGTCGGCCCTGGTGGTGGTGGTGTAGGTGGTGCAGGAACGTCAGGCGCACGGGGCTCTGGCGCGGGTGCACCGGGTGAAGTGCTGATCGAGGTGGCGTGATATGTGGGCATTGGTTGTAGGCGACAAGGTTATCGAGGTGACCCCAATTGACCCGGTTGGCCGGTTCCATCCCGCACTTAATTGGCTGCCGTGCGCGGCCGATGTTGTTCCGGGTTTCCGGCTGGGAGACAAGGGCTTTGAGCCTGCGCCCGAGGGCGACCGGATCGCCGCTGAGCGTGAATGGCGGGATGCCCAGGTTAGCGGTACTGAATGGCTGGTAAATCGACACCGCGACGAACAAGACATGCAGTTGACCACGACGCTGCAGGCGGGGCAGTTCGCCGATCTGCTGCAGTACCGCCAGGCCCTGCGCGACTGGCCCCAGTCGGAGCTGTTCCCAGTTTCTGAGCACCGGCCGGTACCGCCGCCCTGGTTGGAAAGCATGACCCCCTGAAGCCCCGCACTGTCGGGGCTTTTTCATTCTTCAAGACCCTTCAGCAGAAAATCACAAGGCTTTGCAGATGTTGAAAGATTGCAGATGCGGCAGATGCAAACGACTGCTTGCCCGTATGGGCGAGTTCACAGAACTCCAGATCAAATGTTCCCGCTGCGGAACGTTGAATCATGTGAAGGCCACGAGCCTCGAACCATCGCCTGTGAGCGACATGAACGCGGAATGTTCCGCTACCCAGCATTCGACTCGATAGGTGAAAAATCATGGAACCAGTAAAAGTAGGCAAGCATTTCTTCAACGCTCACCCGACCACGGTGACTCAAGTCTTCAGCCCGGAAGAAAACAAGGAAGGCGTCTATCTGCGCACCGCCACCATTTGCACCGGCGGCGGCATCATCAACCTGTACAGCGGTCCCAAGGCACCTGCTCGTCTGGGTGACATGACGGTGCACGCCATCATGGGCGGAGTAGCCAGTAGCAACAACTGGCAGTACACCCAACCCTACCCACTGCTTATCCCTGCTGGCTACGGGCTGTGGACCGTCTCGAACAACTCTGTCGCCGCGATCTCGCTGACCTGGGACTTCCTCGCCTGATTTTGGCCACCGCATCTGTACCTGCAACGGCCGGTTCACCCCGATAGTTGCCGATCCAACCTTACAAGGCCCTGCACCGCAGGGCCTTTTTCATACCCGGAGTTTACCCATGAGTGGTTTCTTTCACGGCGTCACCGTCACCAACGTCGACACCGGCGCCCGCACCATCGCGTTGCCGTCGTCCTCGATCATCGGCCTGGTGGACACCTTCACCGAAGGCCCGACCGCCAGCGCCAAGTTCAACGACCTGGTGCTGATCACCAGCGAGCGTGAAGCTATCGCCGCCTTCGGCGCCGACGCGGCCATCACCCGTGCCTGCCAGGCCATCTACCAGCGCGCCAAGGCGGTCATCGTCGCCTGCGGCGTGGCCAAGGTTGCCGATGCGGCCGAGCAGACCTCCGCCATCATCGGCAGCGTGCTGGCCGACGGCAAGCGTACCGGCCTGCAAGCGCTGCTCGACGGCAAGAGCCGTTTCAACGCCCAACCGCGCCTGCTGATCACTCCAAAGCACAGCGCAACTCAAGCCGTCGCCACCGCCCTGGTGGCCCTGGCCGACAAGCTGCGCGGCCTGGCCATCATCGACGGCCCGGCCACCACCGACGAGGCCGCCCTGGCCTACGCCGAAAACTTCGGTGCCAAGCGCGCCTTCCTGGTCGACCCGGGCGTGCAGTACTGGGACACCACCAACAGCGCCACCGTCGATGCAGCGGCCTCGGCCTGGGTCGCCGGCCTGTTCGCCTGGACCGACAACGAGTACGGCTTCTGGGCCTCGCCCTCGAACAAGGAGTTCGTCGGCATTACCGGCACCACCCGCCCCATCGAGTTCCTCGATGGCGACGAGACCTGCCGCGCCAACCTGCTCAACAACGCCAACATCACCACCATCATCCGCGATGACGGCTATCGCCTGTGGGGCAACCGCACCCTGAGCAGCGACCCGAAGTGGGCCTTCGTCACCCGCGTGCGCACCATGGACATCGTGATGGACGCGATTCTCTACGGGCACAAATGGGCAGTCGACCGTTCGATCACCGCCACCTACGTCAAGGACGTGACCGAAGGCCTGCAGGCGTTCATGCGCGACCTCAAGGCCCAGGGCGCGATCATCAACTTCGAAGTGTTCGCCGACCCGGAACTCAACAGTGCCAGCCAGCTGGAGCAGGGCAAGGTGTACTGGAACATCCGCTTCACCGACGTACCACCGGCCGAAAACCCCAACTTCCGCGTCGAGGTCACCAACCAGTGGCTGACCGAAGTTCTCGATAACGCAGCTTAAGGAGCACTAGCAATGGCAATGATTCCCGAAACCCTGGCGAACCTGAACCTGTTCGTCGATGGCACCAGCTTCCAGGGCGATGTCACCAGCCTGACCCTGCCCAAGCTCACCCTGAAAATGGAAGAGCACCGGGTGGGCGGCATGGACATGCCCATCGAGATGGACATGGGCATGGAGAAGCAGGAAGCCGGCTTCACCACTACCGGCGTGCGCCGTGAGTCGCTGAAGTTCTTCGGCCTGGCCGATGGTTCTGCGTTCAACGGCACCTTCCGCGGTGCCTTCAAGGGCCTCAAGGGCACTGTCACCCCGGTGATCGTGACCCTGCGCGGCGCGCTCAAGGAAGTCGACATGGGCGATTGGAAGGCCGGTGACAAGGCCGAGGTCAAGCACACCGTCGCCGTCACCTACTACAAGCTGGAAGTCGGCGGACGCCTGATCTACGAGATCGACCCCATCGGCATGAAGCGCGTGATCGACGGCGTCGACCAGCTCGCGGCACAACGTTCGGCCCTGGGCCTGTAAGGACTTCTCATGACCCAAGCAAAGATCCCCAGCTGGATGAAGCTGAGCGCCGACGGCGTGGTGGTGGCGCTGACCCGGCCGAGCGAAGCCAATGGCATCAAGGTCGACAGCCTGTCGTTGCGCTCGCCTACGGTACGCGACATTCGTGCGGCTCAGTCGGCCGGCAGCAGCGACGACGAGCAGCGTGAGCTGAACCTGTTCGCCTCCCTCGCCGAGGTGGGCATCAAGGACCTGGAGGGCCTCGCGCTCAAGGACTATGGCCGCCTGCAGGCGGGCTATTTTCGCCTGGTGCAAGACGACGAGCTTTGACCCCTCCCTTCAGAAGGTGGCCGCCAGGCGGCTTGCCCGTGAGCTGAATTTTTCTGCCACCGAGATCATGACCATGTCGTTCAACGACATGGTCTGGTGGCTCACGGAGTGAGCCGGTTTTGCACGCACAGGGGGACCGTATGGCAAACGCGTTAGCGTTGAAACTGGTTATCGGCGCCTCGGTCAGTTCGACGATCGGCGCATCATTCAAGCTGCTTGAGGCGCGGATCCGGCAACTCAGGCAATTGAGCAGCGAAGGCAAGGGCGACCTGTACCCGCTCGGGCACGAGACGCTGGGCAACGGGATGCTCGACAGCGCTCCTGGTGACCCGCCAGGCGCGAGAACTCAAGCAAAGACCGGGGGCGCCGTACAGGCTGCTGAAACACAGGGCTCCCGGCACAGGCTGACATTGTTGAAGAGCATCGACGGGCACTTGCAGGTGATCAGTTTCCAGGTCGCCGATGTTGCGCGCCGGCTTTCGCAATCGAAGCCCGCCAGGGTATCCGTAAACATCAGATCGCAAGCGGCACCGCAGGCACCCGCAGGGGCAGCTGCGGCTGCTTCACTGGAGACTGCAGCGCCTGCATCTCTGCCAACCGATGGGACACCTGCGGCGGGTCGGGTATCCGACCCGCTCAGCAGGAGGATGGCGGGGAGCGATGATACCGGGCCCCCGGCAAAGGGGCCGCAGCCCATCGGTATCATCGCTGTTGCCAGTGATTTCAGGGCAGGGCCACGGAAGGCTGGCGTGCTGGGTGGCGACGCTCCCAAAGGCGCAAGGGCGCCGCAACGCGTGTTTGTCGTCAATGCCCAGGACTTTTGCTGCGGCGCGATAACTTCGAGAAGGGGTAGAGGGGGAAGAAAGAACAGCCCCTCCAGGCGCCGACCTTCATCTACTCCGGTTGGGCGCTGGGAAAGCATCAAAGGTTACCTCGGCAAGGCTGTTCCGGCGATCAAGGCCGCTCGAGCGCCCGCAGCCGTCGAGGCCATCTACAAGTTCGGCAAGACCTTCCTCACTGCAGAAACCACCGAGCAGAAGGCCGAGGGATATGGTGGGGCAGTGGGCGGTCTTGGTGGCGCACTGGCCGGGGCTGCGCTGGGCGCTTTCGTTCCTGTCATCGGTCCTGCGATCGGTTCGGTGATCGGGGGTATTGTGTTCAGCGAGTGGGGCTCCTCGTTAGCCAAGAAGTGGTTTGCAGACGACGATGCTGCCAAGCCTCCTGCTGGCGAACCCACTCACTTGTCCAAGTCGCTGGGCGATGTCGCTCGTTCGATGAATCCCGGCGCTGGCGAGCCGATGACAATTCTGTCGTTGCCGCCTGCGCCACCTTCGATCAGCCCTGCGCCGCAGCCGATTGCCCAACAGATCACCTTCGCCCCGAACATGCCCATCACCGTGCAGGGCAGTGTCACCGACCCGGCCCAGTTGGCGATGAACATCGAGCCGATCATTCGACGTCAGTTCCTCGAACTGACCCGTCAGGCTTCGATGCGGCAACTGGCCGACCCCACATTTGTATAAGGAGCTGCCATGACCTACATGGACCAGTTGCACTCGGCCCTGCGGGCGCTGATCGCAGCGGGGGAGGCGGGCCGGCGCAGTGCCGACGAGATGCTGGAGCCCATGACCGGCGCCATCAGCGATATCGCCGAAGCCGCTGCCGCGCTCGAGGACATCCCCTACGTCGGGCCGCTGGTCGGCGCCAGGCTGCAACGCACGATGCGCGCCATCAACCGGGCGCAGCAGGGCGTCGACAAGGTGCTGGGCCGTTACAGCCGCGCCGTGGCCAAGGTTGCGCTGGTGCAGGAGCGCATCGTCATCTTCGAGCAGAAGGCGGCCAAGGCTGCCGCAGCCATCAACAAGGTGGCGGGTCGCATCAGCCCGTCGCTGGGCACGTTGCTGCCCACCGGCAGTTTCGCGCCGTCGGTCACGCCGGCAGCCGAGGTGGTCAAGCCGTTCCCGCACCTGCTCATTCTGCAGTCGTTGCAGGCGCAGGCGCAGCCTTACTACTTCAACCTCGACACCGCGACCTTCGATGAACTGCGTCGCCAGAGCGGCTTTCGCTGGGTGGGCCAGGAGCGCCTGAGCCGCTACCCGGCGCAGCAGGCGGTGGGGCTGGGCGAAGAGCGCATCACCCTCAAGGGCACGATCTTTCCCGGTGCCAAAAGCGGGCTCGGCCAGTTGCAGGCGCTGCGCAGCATCGGTCGGCAATTGCAGCCACTGAGCCTGACCACCGGCTACGGCGAGGTACTGGGCAACTGGTGCCTGACCAGCATCGAGGAGGACCAGAGCAGCCTGGTGGCTGGCGGCATTCCTCGCAAACAAGGCTTTTCATTGGAGTTCGTGAGCTATGGCGATGATCTGCAGAACCTCTGACGGCGATCTGCTCGACAGCCTCTGCCAGCACTACTACGGGCACCTCAACGGCAGCGTCGAAGCGGTACTCGATGCCAACCAGGGCCTGGCCGACCAGGCGCAGCCGTTTGGTGCTGGGGTGCTCATCAGGCTGCCCGCATTGACGCCCGCCCGCCAGGCCCTGGTGCAGTTGTGGGACTGAGCTGGCGCGCCCCCCCTGCCTGCCAGCGCTGCGTGCGCGGGCAGGCCCTTCTGGAGCAGCAACCATGCAACCTGTGTTTCGCATCGTGGCCGATGGCAAGGACATCACCGCGCTGATCAATGATCGCCTGCTGTCGCTGCGTACCACCGACAAGCCGGGCATGGACTCGGACGAGTTCGAACTGCGTATCGACGATCGCGACGGCGAGGTGGCATTGCCGGCACGCGGTGCCTTCATCGAGGTGCATCTGGGCTACGCCGGCCAGGCATTGACCCGCCTGGGGCGCTACGCCGTGGATGAGGTGGAGCTGTCCGGGCCGCCCGACAGCATCGTGATCCGAGGCAAGGCCAGCGACATGCGCGGCAGCGGCAAGACCACCCGCAGCGGGAGCTGGGAGAACGTCACCCTGCAGCAGATCGTGCGCGACATCGCCGCGCGCAATGGCTGGCAGCCAGCGTGCCCGGTGACGCTGCGCATACCGCGCATCGACCAGTTCAACGAGTCGGACTTCAACTTCATCACCCGTCTGGGGCGCCTGTTCGACTGCACCGCCAAGGTAGCGAACGGCGCGCTGCTGGTGATGCCGCGCCAGGCCGGCAAGAGCGCCAGCGGCAAGGCCCTTGGCAACGTCAGGATCAGCCGTGGCGATGTGCGCAGCTGGCAGTTTCGCATGACCGACAAAGGCACCCACAAGGCCGTGCAAACCCGTCATCTGGACAGCAAGAGCGGCCAGCAGAGCGTGGTCGACCTGCCCAACGACGACGCGCCCGACGGCCTGTCGCCTGTGCACACCGACCGCCACCTGTACCCCAACCGTAGCGCTGCCGAGCAGGCCGCCAAGGCCCGCCTGGCGGCGCTCAACCGCAGCACCGCCAGCCTGCGCCTGGAAATGCCGGGCCGCACCGACCTGTTCGTCGAACGCACCCTCGACGCCCAGGGCTTCAAGCCTGGCCTCGATGGCGAGTACCTGATCGAGTCGATCGAGCAGGTGTTCAGCGCGTCCGGGTGGAGCACCACGGTCGAGTGCAATGGCGGCAAGCAAGGCAAGGCGAGGGCCAAGGGCGGGCAGGGTAATGCCGGTCGTTCGCTCAAGGCCGGACAGGCCTGAACCCCTATGCATTTTGGAGAATGATGATGGTCATCACTCAGCAGAACTTGATGCAGATTCTTCCCAGTGCCGGCGCCAATGCCGGCATTTTTGTACCCGCCCTGAACACTGCCATGGCCCGTTGGGAAATCGACAACCCCCGACGCATTGCCGCCTTCCTCGCGCAGATCGGCCACGAGTCGGGCCACCTGCGTTACGTGAAGGAGCTGGGCAGCGATCGCTACCTGTCCCGTTACGACACTGGCGCCCTGGCCCTGCGCCTGGGCAACACGCCGGAGGCGGACGGCGACGGTCAGCGGTACTGCGGCAGGGGGCTGATCCAGGTTACAGGGCGCAACAATTACCGCGCCTGCAGCATGGCGCTGTTTGGCGACGAGCGTCTGCTGGAGTTGCCGCAGTTGCTCGAGCAACCGCGTTGGGCCGCCGAGTCGGCTGCCTGGTTCTGGCACTCGCGCGGGCTTAACGCGCTGGCCGACCGCGGTGAGTTCAACCGCATCACGCGGCATATCAACGGTGGCCTCAATGGCCTGGAGGATCGCCTCAAACTCTGGGCCCGCGCCCGCGAGGTGCTGTGTTGAACCGCTTGCACGCTGGCGTGCTGCTGAGCTTGGTGCTGCTGGCCTGCGCATTGACCTGGCAGCTCCAGGGCTGGCGCCTGGGCCGCCAGCTGGCGCAGCAGCAACAGGCCTGGGCATTCGAACGCCAGCAACTGGCCGAGCGTGCTGCCGCCGAGCTGCAGGGCGAACGCCAGCAACGCCATGTGCTGGAGCGCCAGCTGGACTTGAACGACAACACCCATTATCAGGAGCTTCTCGATGCACAACAGGCTCAGGCACGCTTGCGTGATCGGCTGGCTACTGCTGATCTGCGGTTGTCGGTCCTTCTCGACCGCGACGCCACCCCCGACCTGCCTGCCGCCCCCGGCGCCGGCAGCCTGGATCATGGCGCCCCACGCGCCCGACTTGACCCGGCGCATGCTCGACGAATTATCGCCATCACCGATGCCGGTGACGCCGGACTGATCGCCCTGCGCGCCTGCCAGGGTTACATACGCGCGCTCACACCTTGAGTGTTCAGCCACGCCGCTAGCTGGTGTAGGGTAGGCGCCAGACCTTCAAGGAGCCCGCCATGGACCCGATCACCGCACTTTCTGCCCGGCTGGGGGAACACCTGCGCCGTTACAATGCCCAAGTCACCACGGCCGAGTCCTGCACCGGCGGTGGTATTGCCGAGGCCATCACGCGTATTCCAGGCAGTTCGGCCTGGTTCGAAGCGGGCTACGTGACCTACTCCAACGCCCAGAAGACTCGCCAGCTGGGGGTAGACCAGGCACTGTTCCCGCAGGTCGGGGCGGTCAGCCAGGAAGTGGTCGAGGCCATGGTGCGCGGCGCCCAGGCTGCCAGTGGGGCGCGCTTTGCCGTGGCGGTCAGCGGTGTGGCAGGGCCCGATGGCGGCTCGCCGGCCAAACCGGTGGGCACTGTATGGCTGGCCTGGGGCGACGGTGCGCATGTGGCCAGCGAGCGCCGGCACTTCGATGGCGACCGCGATGCGGTGCGCCGACAAACGGTAATCGCCGCCCTAGAGGGCTTGTTACAGCTTGGCGCAGAGTAAATCGCAAATCGGGGGTAGGCGGAAAGAAAACCCTGTGGAATAATACTGGCTACTTATACAGGTGTTGTGGCCGTCAGGCCCTATCGATGATTACGTGAGGACTTCAATGGACGACAACAAGAAGCGTGCCTTGGCTGCGGCCCTGGGTCAGATCGAACGTCAATTCGGTAAAGGCGCGGTCATGCGCATGGGCGATCACGATCGCCAGGCGATTCCGGCAATCTCGACCGGCTCGCTGGGTCTGGACATTGCTCTGGGCATCGGCGGCCTGCCAAAGGGCCGTATCGTCGAAATCTACGGTCCTGAGTCGTCGGGTAAGACCACGCTGACCCTGTCGGTGATCGCCCAGGCACAAAAAGCCGGTGCCACCTGCGCATTCGTCGACGCCGAACACGCCCTCGACCCCGAGTACGCCGGTAAGCTGGGCGTCAATGTCGACGACCTGCTGGTCTCGCAGCCGGACACCGGTGAGCAGGCCCTGGAAATCACCGACATGCTGGTGCGCTCCAACGCTGTCGACGTGATCATCGTCGACTCCGTGGCGGCCCTGGTACCCAAGGCCGAGATCGAAGGCGAAATGGGCGACATGCACGTGGGCCTGCAGGCTCGCCTGATGTCCCAGGCACTGCGCAAGATCACCGGCAACATCAAGAATGCCAACTGCCTGGTGATCTTCATCAACCAGATCCGCATGAAAATCGGCGTGATGTTCGGCAGCCCGGAAACCACCACAGGTGGTAACGCGCTGAAGTTCTACGCTTCGGTGCGTCTGGACATCCGCCGTACCGGCGCGGTGAAGGAAGGCGACGAAGTGGTCGGCAGCGAAACCCGCGTCAAAATCGTCAAGAACAAGGTGGCGCCGCCGTTCCGCCAGGCCGAGTTCCAGATTCTGTATGGCAAGGGCATCTACCGCAACGGCGAGATCATCGACCTGGGCGTGCTGCACGGTTTCCTCGAAAAAGCCGGTGCCTGGTACAGCTACCAAGGCAGCAAGATCGGTCAGGGTAAAGCCAACTCCGCCAAGTTCCTGGCAGAGAACCCGGAAATCGCCGCGACCCTCGAGAAGCAGATCCGTGACAAGCTGCTGACCGGTGGTGTTGAAGCTGCAGCTGCTGCGGCTGCTGGTAAAACGGCTGCTGCAGAACCTGAAGATGATCTGGTCGACGCTGACGCCGACGCCAACTTCTGATTTGCAGATAGACCATGTCCGTCGTACTCGATACCCCCGTCGCCGTAAGGCGGACAGCTATGGACCTGCTCGCGCGACGCGAGCATGGTCGTGTCGAGCTGACGCGCAAGTTGCGTCAGCGCGGCGCTGAGCTCGAATTGATCGACCAGGAACTCGACCGTCTGACGGAAGAGGGCCTGCTCAGCGAAGCGCGCTATCTCGAAAGTTTCATCAGTTACCGCTCCCGTTCGGGCTATGGCCCTGCGCGTATCCGTGAAGAGCTCAGTCAGCGCGGTTTGCAGCGTAGTGATATCGAACAGGCCTTGCGTGAGTGCGGCATCGACTGGCAAAGCCTGCTGATCGATGTATGGCAACGCAAGTTTTCCGGGCAACTGCCCTCCGATCCGCGCAGTCGCGCACAGCAAACCCGTTTTCTGGTCTACCGTGGTTTTTCCATGGAGATGGTCGGTCGTGTGCTGAGTGGTCGCAGCCTGGACGATTGAGCGATGGCCGACCCGAAAGGGGGTAGGCCAGGCATGTTCACGGTGTGGCTTTTCAGGTGACCTTGAGGGGTTCACGTGCCCGTTGCTGGGCTTCATTGTGCTGAGGCTTTGCCCAGTTTTCCGAGCGGTTGATGAAGTCCACCAGCTCGCGCAGGCGGCCCTGATCGCGTCCATTGAAGGCAAAAGCCAGGCGTGACAAGTGGCTGAACTGTGCCTCGTCATGCTCCTCGCCTGCATAGGCGTGCTGATGGAAGTCGCCACTCAGGCGCAGGTCGGCGAAGGACTGCTGGATGTCGAGCAGGGCCGCTTCGCTGAGCGGGTGGTGTGTGCGAATCACGAACTGGTTCTTCAGCCAGCGGCTGGAGTGGTAGTTGCTGTAGAACTGGTTGATTTCCGCTACCGCATCGTCGGCGTTGTTCACCAGGCGCACCAGCTTCAGATCGTTCGGCAGGATGTAGCGATTGCCTTCCAGCTGGCGGGTAATGAAGTCCAGTGCATCCTGCCAGAAGGTCCCCCCCGGTGAGTCGAGCAGTACCACCGGCACCAGCGGACTCTTGCCGGTCTGGATCAGGGTCAGCACTTCCAGGGCCTCGTCCAGGGTGCCGAAACCGCCCGGGCACAGTACCAGCGCGTCAGCTTCCTTGACGAAGAACAGCTTGCGAATGAAAAAGAAGTGGAACGGCAGCAACTTGTCCGTTCCATCCACCGTGGCATTGGCGTGCTGCTCGAAGGGCAGGGTGATGTTGAAGCCCAGGCAGTTGTCGACGCCTGCGCCTTCGTGAGCCGCAGCCATGATGCCGCCCCCGGCCCCGGTGATCACCATCAGGTCCGAGCGCGCCAGGGTCGCACCCAGCTCGCGGGCCAGGGCATACATGGGGTGTTCGACCGGGGTGCGTGCCGAGCCGAACACGGTGACCTTGCGTCGCCCCTTGTACTGGTGCAGCACACGGAAGGCGTGGTCGAGTTCACGCAGTGCCTGCAGGGTGATCTTGGCGCTCCAGCGGTCGCTGTCATCGTGCGCCATGCGCAACACGGTCAGCATCATGTCCCGGTACAGTGGCAGGTTGGGGCTGTTGGGGGCGACCAGGTTGAGCTGTTGTTCGAGGTGGGTCAGGTCGATTGCATTGTTCTTGAAATGGTTGGCTAGCAATTCGTTGGTCTGGTACGGCATTCAACTTCTCCTTTTGCAGCAAAACCTTCGGCCTGGCCGCACATCGGTCAGGCCCCTCTGCTTGTCCGCAAAGTGAAAGGTCCTGGCTATAAATCTAGACCTTGTCGCAGGGTTATGCCGGTGTCGATCGTGGGCTCGCGAGGACGCGGCAGGCAATGGGCTGTACATGATGTTCAGGTGGGAGCCGGGCGGACAAGCCGGGCCCGAACTGCGCAGTACAGGCCAACAACCGGGGCCTGAAGTGACAAGGCCTGTAGTGACCGTGCGTAGAGTACGCGTCACATTCAGGCCTTGATCGCTGAGCTGCGCGCCGATGGCGAGCAGCGGCGCAACAGAGAACGCTGGTTACTTCTTCTGCCCGGAAACGCAACTGGCCTTGTTGAACGACTGGTCGATCACCGGGCGGTTGGTCTTGTACTCGGTGAAACGGTAGGTCAGCACGGCACCGCGGTCCATCAACTGGCGAAAGCCGGTGTTACGGCACACGCTGTCTCCCAGTTGGCCGCGCATGACTTCCGGGTTTTGCTGCATTTTTTGTGCATGGCCGGCGCGAACGCTGAGGTGGTTGATCAACTGGTTGCCTTCGACAGTGTAGCCCTGATCGAGGATGTCTTCGTTGATTGCCCGAGGGGTACCCACGCTGCTTTCCTTGGCGACTTCTTGAAGCTTCTGGTTCAGGGCGTACTCTTGCTTGGAGACGGCATGCGCGCCCAGCGGCAGGGCAAGCAACAGGCTCAAGGATGGGGCAATGAAACGCAGCATGAATCTCTCCTGGTTCGATAACTGGCGATTTGACCGGTCATTGCGCGCAGTGTTCCGTCACAGGCGCGATGGCAGTACTGGCAGGTCTGTACAGGCTGGAGATTATAAGGGAGTAGCGCGCAACGCTGCACGGCAAATACGGCCAGTGGAGGCGGGCTCTGGTAAACTGCCGGGGTTTTAGTCTCGCTGAGCCTGCGTCGTGCCCTGCCTTTATTGCCATCCCCATTGCCACCGTTGCGCCCTGTCATGAGCCATGCCGTCTCGCGCCTGCGCGCCGAGCGCCTGGCGCGCAGTGTCAAACCCTTCGTCGCGCGCGGCTCGCGTGCGCCACGCTGTCCCGGTTGCCGGGTAATCCCCGAGTACTGTCTATGTGCCTGGCGCCCGCGGATGCAGGCGCACTCGGGCATTTGCCTGCTCATGCATGACACCGAACCACTCAAGCCTACGAACACGGGCTGGCTGATTGCCGACGTGATCGGTGACACCACGGCGTTTGCCTGGGAACGCAAGGCGGTGGATGCACAGTTGCAAGCGTTGCTTGATGATCCACAGTGGCAGCCCTACATCGTTTTCCCGGGTGAATTCGTGGCGCCGGAGCGAGTGGTCAGCAGCGTCGCCCCAGCGTCGGGCAAGCGTCCGCTGTTCATTCTGCTGGATGCCACGTGGCCCGAAGCCCGCAAGATGTTTCGCAAAAGCCCGTACCTGGAACGGTTCCCGGTGCTCAATCTGCAGCCTGAACAGATCTCGCGCTACACATTGCGCCGCTCGCGGCGCGACGACCATTTCTGTACCGCTGAAGTGGCAGCCATGTGTCTGGAACTGGCCGATGACCAGCAGGCCTCGCAGGCACTGGATGCCTATCTGGACGTATTCAGCACCCATTATCTGGGCGCCAAGAACAGGCTTGTGCTGGATGAAGACGATGCCGTGCACCAAAAACTGCGGCCCTTCCTATAGTTCAAGGGGCAAGTACGTCACTTTGCTTCATAATGTGTGCACTGGCGCCATGGGCTACGAGACAACCACCGGGCTTTGAACTTGACCACCCGGTCCGGGCTCGGCATCCTTGGCGCCGATTCGGGCACGACGAAGGCTTGAATGCTGTTTTCCTGGCCCCGACGTGCCTTTTTGGCTTCCGGCACTGCCGCCCGATGCCCTTGAGCTGCCCCGCCAGGCGCCCCCACGCTGGCTGCGCCTGCACAGAACAGGATCATTAGATCGATGGCCACATACGAAATCCTGATTGCCGATGACCACCCGCTGTTTCGCAGTGCGCTGCGCCAGGCCGTTACCCTGGGCCTTGGTCCGGACGTTCGACTGGTTGAGGTGGCAAGCATCGCCGAACTGGAAACCCGCCTGGCCGAGAAAAACGACTGGGACCTGGTGCTGCTGGACCTGAACATGCCCGGTGCCTATGGTTTCTCGGGGCTGGTGCTGCTGCGCGGTCAGTATCCGCAAATCCCGGTGGTGATGGTCTCGGCCCAGGAAGAGGCGGCCGTGGTGGTAAAGTCCCGAGAATTCGGTGCCAGTGGCTTTATCCCAAAATCCAGCCCGCTGGAGCAGATTCAGGATGCGGTCAAGAAAGTGCTCGATGGCGATGTCTGGTGGCCGCCGCAAGCCTTCGAGAAGATCGATGTGTCCGCTGAAGCCAAGGCCGCCAGCGAGGGCCTGGCCAGCCTTACCCCACAGCAATTCCGCGTGTTGACCATGGTGTGCGAAGGCCTGCTGAACAAGCAGATTGCCTATGAACTGAGCGTGTCGGAGGCCACCATCAAGGCCCACGTCACCGCGATCTTCCGCAAGCTGGGCGTGCGTACGCGCACCCAGGCCGCGTTGTTGCTGCAACAATTGGAATCGGTTTCAACGAGTTAAGGCCACTGGCCTTCACGCTTTTTTGACTCGGCGTGCACTAGCCTGCATCGCTCCTCATTGGGTTCAAGTGGCTTTCTATGTCGCCTTTCAAGGGCCAGACCGGCCTTAAACGAGTGTTCAACGCCGCCGGCTATTCGTTCGACGGCCTGCGCGCCGCCTTTACCGGCGAAGCGGCGTTTCGTCAGTTGGTGCTGCTCAACGTGGTGCTGATCCCGGTCGCCTTCTGGCTGGATGTAAGCCGTGCCGAGCGCGCGATCCTGATCGCGGTGTGCCTGCTGGGGCTGATCGTCGAGCTGCTCAACTCTGCCGTGGAAGCCGCGATCGATCGTATTTCCCTGGACCGCCACCCGTTGTCCAAGAACGCCAAGGACATGGGCAGTGCTGCCCAGTTCGTGGCGTTGAGCATCGTGGCGGTGGTGTGGGCGGTGATTCTGCTCTAGGCAATGTGCGGCAGCACGATTTCGTCGCTGCGTCGTACCCCGGCAGTAAAGTTGCGGCACAACTCCAGAAACTCGCGCATCGCCGAGGTCTGGTACTTCTGCTTGTGCCAGATGAAGTAGAACTGCCGCGCCAGGTCCAGGTCGGGGGTTTCCACCGCCACCAGGCTGCCGCGACGAAACGCATCGCGCAGCGCCAGACGTGAAATGCAGCCGATCCCGAGCCCTGATTCCACCGCGCGCTTGATCGCTTCGGTATGTTCCAGCTCCAGGCGGATGTTGAGTGTCGAGCGATGGTGGCGCATCGCCTGGTCAAAGGTCAGGCGCGTGCCTGAACCCTGCTCGCGCAGAATCCAGGCTTCATGGGTCAGTTCCTCAAGGCTGGCACGACCCTTGAGCGCCAAGGGGTGCTGCGGCGCGCAGAACACCACCAGTTCGTCCTCGACCCAGGGCTGAACCTCCAGGTCGGGGTGGTTGCAATCGCCTTCTATAAGACCCAGATCAATTTCATAGTGCGCGACCTGATGCACGATATGGGCGGTGTTCTGTACATGCAGTTTGACCTGGCTCTCCGGGTGAACCTGCATGAAGCTGCCGATCAGCAAGGTGGCCAGGTAGTTGCCAATGGTCAGTGTGGCGCCCACTGCCAGAGAGCCGAAGCCGGACTTGCCGTTGAGCAGGTCCTCGATTTCCTTGGCCTGGTCGAGCAGGGCCACGGCCTGGGGCAGCAACTGGTGCCCCAGTGCATTGAGGCTCAGGCGCTTGCCGGCACGATCGAACAGCTGACAGCTGGATTGCCGTTCAAGCTCGGTGATGGAGGTGCTCGCAGCCGACTGCGACAGCGCCAGTATCCCGGCCGCACGGGAGACGCTCTGGTGTTGCGCGACGGCCACGAAGACCTGAAGTTGACGCAGTGTAAATCGCATATCTATATAACCGATAAGACATATCTTGATAATTCATTTAACAGATATTGTCGCTCGCACTAAACTATCGCGCAATCGCGCTCACGGTCAGCGCTGCGTTATTTTTCAGGAGCCCCCGTACATGAGCAACATGAACCACGAACGTGTCCTCAGTGTTCATCACTGGAACGACACCCTGTTCAGCTTCAAGTGCACCCGCGACCCGGGCCTGCGCTTCGAGAACGGTCAGTTCGTGATGATCGGCCTGCAACAGCCTAACGGCCGCCCGCTCATGCGCGCCTATTCGATCGCCAGCCCTAACTGGGAAGAGCATCTGGAGTTCTTCAGCATCAAGGTGCCGGACGGCCCGCTGACCTCGCAGTTGCAGCACCTGAAGGAAGGCGACGAGATCATCATCAGCAAGAAGCCTACCGGCACCCTGGTGCTGGATGACCTGAACCCGGGCAAGCACCTGTACCTGCTGAGCACCGGCACTGGCCTAGCACCGTTCATGAGCGTCATCCAGGACCCGGAAACCTACGAGCGCTTCGAGAAAGTGATCCTGGTCCACGGTGTGCGCTACGTCAACGAAGTGGCCTATCGCGAGTTCATCACCGAGCACCTGCCGCAGAACGAGTTCTTCGGTGAGGCGCTGCGTGAAAAACTGATCTACTACCCCACCGTCACCCGCGAGCCGTTCGAGAATCAGGGTCGCCTGACTGACCTGATGCGCAGCGGCAAACTGTTCAGCGACATCGGCCTGCCGCCGATCAACCCGCAGGACGATCGTGCGATGATCTGCGGTAGCCCGAGCATGCTGGATGAAACCAGCGAAGTCCTGAACAGCTTCGGCCTGAAAGTCTCCGCGCGCATGCGCGAGCCAGGTGACTATCTGATCGAGCGTGCGTTCGTCGAGAAGTAAGCAGGCAGTACCAATAAAAAACGCAGACCGTGGTCTGCGTTTTTTTTTGCCCTGGATTTGTGGTGCGGCATTCGCCGGCGCGGCGTTCCTGCGACCTTGCGGGCGCCGGCCCTACGCCTCGCGCACCACCTCCAGCACCCGGATCGTATCCAGCTGAGGGTAGTGCCAGCGTACCTGCACATCCCAGAACCCGACCCCGTACACGCGCTCGACCGGGGGCACCTGATAAGCCGGGCGTGGATCCTGTGCCAGGCATTGTTCTATCAGCTCCACCAACGGCTCTGCGAGACGCAGCGCATGCGCATGGGCCTGCTGCAGTGCCGAGTCGCTCCATTGCACCGTGATCGGCGCAGGCGGGGCGCTGGCCATGTGATTGACCGCCCCGGCTACGCTGTCGGCATAGGGTACATAGGGCTTGATATCGATGACCGGCGTGCCGTCCAGCAGGTCGATGCCCGACAGCAGCAGTCGCCCGGCCTCGACGCCCTCCAGCTTCACCACCGACTGCCCGATGCCGTTTGGCCGGTGGGTGGCGCGGGTGGCGAACACGCCCATCGACGTGTTGCCGCCCAGGCGCGGCGGGCGCACCTTCAGGCGCGGCTTCTCTTCCAGGGCCTGATGAAACAGGAACAGCAGCCACACGTGGCTGACCTGCTCTAGCCCGGCAACCGCTTCCCCCTGATCGAAAGGCGATACCAGCTCCAGCACCCCGCGCGCAGCCGGAGCCAGCTGCGGTTGGCGCGGGATGGCGAACTTCTCCTTGAAGCAGGAGCGCACGTAGCCGACCGGCTCGACACTGTAGGCCATGATCGAATCAGCCACGCACTCGCAGGGTCAGGCCCTTGAGGAAGTTGCGCAGCAACTGGTCGCCACAGGGGCGGTAGTTGCTGTTGCCGACCTTGCGGAACAGGGCGCTGAGTTCAGGCTTGGACACCGAAAAATCCGCCGCCTTGAGAATGGCATGCAGGTCGTCTTCCTTGAGCTCGAAGGCCACCCGCAGTTTTTTCAGGATGATGTTGTTGGTGACCGGCAGTTCGACCGGCAGAGGCGGGCGGCTCTCGTCACGACCACGCTTGAACACCACCAGGCCATCGAGAAAATGCGCGATGACCTCGTCCGGGCAGCGCACGAAGCCTTCTTCCTCGTCTTTTTTCAGGTAGCTGGCAATGTCGGCATCGCTGACGTCAAAACCGTTGATGCGGGTGATCTCTGCCAGTTTGGCATCGCTGATATCCAGCATGTAGCGCAGGCTGCGCAGCACATCGTTGTGAATCATTGGACAATCCTGATCAAGTGGCAACGCCCGAGTGGCGAGGCCTAGAATTTTTCTTTGCTGGACAGGTAGCGCCACTGGCCCAGCGGCAGCTTGCTCATGGCCACGCCGCCCAGGCGAATACGGCGCATGCTGACCACGCTGACACCGACACTGCGGCACAGCAGTTCGATCAGCCCCGGCGTCGGGTTTTTCAGCACCATGCGCAGGCGCGTCTCGTTCTGCCAGCTGGCCTTGATGCGGGGCAGTTCCTGGCCCTTCCAGGTGAAACCGCGGTTAAGGCGTTCGAGACCATGGGCAACCATCTCGCCGCTGACCTCGACCACATACTCCTGCTCCAGCTTGGCCAGGTCCGAGGTGACCTTGCGCACGGCACGCCAGTCCTGGCTGTACACCTGCAGGCCGCTGGCGCCCTGTTGCAGCTCGGCGACGCAGGTCAGCCGGGCAAAGTGGCCCTTGAGCGGGCGATGCCCTTCGGCGTGGGCCTCGGACAAGGTGGCCGGGGTCATGCTCAGGCGAGCGCTTTCGCTGTCCTGGTCGGCGGCCTGGTGCAGCAGCAGGGTTACCGGTTCCAGGGCTTCGGCCTTGGCGCCCGGCAGCAGGGCGACGACCTGGCCGTCGACCTTGAGCTGTGGCTCGTCGACGACGTTGCCGTCAACGGTCACCCAACCGCCTTCGATATAGAGTTCGGCCTCCCGTCGGGAGCAGCCGACCAGTTCGATAAGGCGTTTGGAAAGACGAATGGGTTCAGACATGACGGCGGCCGTGGCACAGGGAAAGGCGCCCATTGTAACCGCCCGGGCGGGCGAAGGCCCGGCTACATTCGTGCCGGGCGGCTATTAATGCCGTGAGGGGATGATTTTCGGATCGGCCTTACAGCGTCCTTCAGCCCGTGCTCGCAGACTGTGTACGACCTAGCCTGAGGTGAAGCAGGGGGTAGGGTTTGCCCATGCCGTCCTTTTCCGAGCGCCCGATGACTTCGAAGCCTTGGCTGGCATAGAAGCCGATGGCCTGGGGATTCTGCTCGTTGACGTCGAGCTCATCGGCGTTCAGCTCATTGATGGCATGCCGCAGCAACTGCTTGCCGATGCCCTGACCGCGATACTGCGGGTCGACGAACAGCATTTCGACACGCCCGGCCGCTACACCGGCAAAGCCGGTGATGCGTTGCTGGCTGTCCTTGCAGCAGATCAGCATCACTGCATCCAGGTACTTGGGCACCAGTTCACGCAGCAGCACGATGTAGCTGTCGGGGAGAAAATCGTGGGTGGCACGTACCGAGGCTTCCCATACCTGCAGCAGGCGAGGGTAGTCGTGGGGGCTAGGGGTTTGCACGGTGGAATGCGCGCGCATCTCAGGGTCTCCTGGGGTGTCCGTACTGGACACGATAGTCCAATAAAAAGCCCCGCCATGATGGCAGGGCTTTTCCAGGCCGCAAAGCGTCAGACAGGCTCGGCCCACAGGTCGTATTCGTCGGCATCGGTGACGACGCACCAGACCTTGTCCCCCGGCTTGAAGCCGTGGTCGCCGTCGATGAACACATTGCCGTCGATCTCCGGGGCGTCGAAGAAGCTGCGGCCCACCGAGCCCTGCTCCTCCACTTCGTCGATCAGCACTTCGATGCGCTTGCCGATGCGCAGTTGCAGGCGTGCGCTGCTGATGGCCTGCTGGTGGGCCATGAAGCGATCCCAGCGGTCCTGCTTGACGTCATCAGGAACCACGGGCAGGTCCAGGTCGTTGGCCGGTGCGCCTTCGACGGGCGAGTACTGGAAGCAGCCGACGCGGTCGAGCTGAGCTTCGGTGAGCCAGTCGAGCAGGTACTGGAAGTCTTCCTCGGTCTCGCCGGGGAAGCCGACGATGAAGGTGGAGCGGATGATCAGCTCCGGGCACTGTTCGCGCCATTTCTTGATGCGTGCCAGGGTCTTGTCTTCGAAGGCAGGACGCTTCATCGACTTGAGCACCTTGGGGCTGGCGTGCTGGAACGGGATGTCCAGGTACGGCAGCAGCTTGCCGGCGGCCATCAGCGGGATCACGTCATCGACGTTCGGGTACGGGTACACATAGTGCAGGCGCACCCACACGCCCAGGCTGCCGAGCGCTTCGCACAGCTCGAGCATGCGCGTCTTGACCGGCCGGCCGTTCCAGAAGTCGGTCTTGTACTTGACGTCGACGCCGTAGGCGCTGGTGTCCTGGGAGATCACCAGCAGCTCCTTGACGCCGGCCTTGACCAGGCGCTCGGCCTCGCTCAGCACCTCGCCCACCGGGCGGCTGACCAGCTTGCCACGCATCGACGGAATGATGCAGAAGCTGCAGGTGTGGTTGCAGCCTTCGGAAATCTTCAGGTAGGCGTAGTGACGCGGGGTCAGCTTGACACCCTGGGGCGGCACCAGATCGATCAGCGGATTGTGGTCCTGACGTGGTGGCACCACTTCGTGCACGGCGTTGACCACCTGCTCGTACTGCTGCGGCCCGGACACCGACAACACGCTGGGGTGCACGTCGCGAATGTTGTTGGCGTCGACACCCATGCAGCCGGTAACGATGACCTTGCCGTTTTCCTTGATGGCCTCGCCGATCACTTCCAGCGATTCGGCCTTGGCCGAGTCGATGAAGCCACAGGTGTTGACCACCACCACGTCGGCATCCTCGTAGGTGGGCACGACTTCATAGCCTTCCATGCGCAGCTGGGTCAGGATGCGCTCGGAATCGACCAGGGCTTTGGGGCAACCCAGGGAAACGAAGCCGACCTTTGGCGTGGTGGGCGTGGCGGTGGTGGACATGGTTAACCTCGGTGTAGAGGGGCTGCTTGGCACGCGAAGGTGGCAGCCCTGACGGGCGCTTTGGGGCGCCTCTGATCAAAAAGTGCGCAATTCTAGCGAGGCACAACGCGCTTGACTAGCAGAAATGCGACGAACGCTGCGCTATGCTTCGCGCCATCGCTCCCGCGTCGTTCAGCGCTGCGTTCGGCACGCTGCGACGGGTTGCAAAAATGATAGCGCCTGGCGCGAATTTCGCCGGCCTCTGGGTCTTGGTTGCGGGAGTGGTTGATGGTTCAGGCAAGCAGTCAGGCCAATGCCGGGCATACGGCGGCAAAGCCGCTGAGCCTGCTGGTGGCGGCAGTCGGGGTGGTATACGGCGATATCGGTACCAGCCCCTTGTATACCCTCAAGGAAGTCTTCTCCGGCGGCTATGGGGTGCCGGTCAACCATGATGGTGTGCTGGGCATCCTGGCGTTGATCCTGTGGTCGCTGATCTGGGTGGTGTCGATCAAGTACGTGCTGTTCATCCTGCGCGCGGACAACCAGGGGGAGGGTGGCATCATGGCCCTGACCGCGCTGGCCCGACGAGCGGCTGCACCTTATCCCAGGTTGCGTGCGCTGCTGGTGGTGTTCGGCTTGTTCGGTGCGGCGCTGTTCTATGGCGACAGCATGATCACCCCGGCGATTTCGGTGCTGTCGGCGGTCGAAGGCATGCAACTGGCGTTCGATGGCATCGATCACTGGGTGATACCGGTGGCGCTGGTCGTGCTGGTGGCGCTGTTTCTGATCCAGAAGCACGGTACCGCGCGCATCGGCATTCTGTTCGGGCCGGTGATGGTGGCCTGGTTCGTGGTGCTGGCGGCCCTGGGCGTGCACGGCATCATCCAGCGCCCCGAAGTGCTGCAGGCGCTCAACCCGATCTGGGCCGTGCGCTTCTTCATCGTCCACCCCGGCATGGGCGTGGCGATTCTGGGCGCCGTGGTGCTGGCGCTGACCGGGGCCGAGGCCTTGTACGCCGACATGGGGCATTTTGGCCGCAAGCCGATCGCGCGGGCCTGGTTCGCGCTGGTGCTGCCGGCGCTGGTGCTCAACTATTTCGGTCAGGGCGCATTGCTGCTGGAGAACCCCGAAGCGGCACGCAACCCGTTCTACCTGCTGGCCCCCGGCTGGGCGCTGGTGCCGCTGGTCGGGCTGGCCACCCTGGCCACCGTGATCGCTTCCCAGGCGGTGATTTCCGGGGCCTTCTCCCTCACCCGCCAGGCCATCCAGCTTGGTTATGTGCCGCGCATGCAGATCCAGCACACCTCCAGCGACGAGCAGGGGCAGATCTACATCGGGGCGGTCAACTGGTCGCTGATGGTCGGGGTGATCCTGCTGGTGCTGGGCTTCGAGTCCTCCGGCGCGCTGGCGTCGGCCTATGGCGTTGCGGTAACCGGGACCATGCTGATCACCACCATCCTGGTGTCGGCGGTGATGTTGCTGCTGTGGAAGTGGCCACCGCTGCTGGCGGTACCGGTACTGCTGGGCTTTCTGTTCGTCGACGGGCTGTTCTTTGCCGCCAACGTGCCCAAGGTGCTGCAGGGTGGGGCATTTCCGGTGCTGGCAGGGATTGCGCTGTTCATCCTGATGACCACCTGGAAGCGCGGCAAGCAGATCCTGGTGGAGCGCCTGGATGAGGGCGCGTTGCCATTGCCGGTGTTCATCGCCAGCATCCGCGTGCAGCCGCCGCACCGTGTGGAAGGTACGGCGGTGTTCCTGACCGCGCGTTCGGACGCGGTGCCCCATGCGCTGCTGCACAACATGCTGCACAACCAGGTGCTGCACCGCCAGGTGGTGTTGCTCACCGTGGTCAACGAGGATTCACCGCGGGTACCGCCACAGCGGCGTTTCGAGGTGGAGGGGTATGGCGAGGGGTTCTACCGGGTGATCCTGCATTTCGGCTTCATGGACGAGCCGGACGTGCCGGCGGCGTTGAAGCTGTGTCACCTGGACGAGCTGGATTTCAGCCCCATGCGCACCACCTACTTCCTCAGCCGCGAGACGGTGATCGCATCCAAGCTGGTGGGCATGTCGCGCTGGCGTGGGGTGCTGTTTGCCTTCCTGCTGAAGAATGCCAACGGCAACCTGAGGTTCTTCAACCTGCCATTGAACCGGGTGATCGAGCTGGGTACGCAGGTGGAGATCTAGCGGGGCCTTTCGCCGCCAAGGCGGCTCCTGCAGGATGCGATCCGTTGCAGGAGCCGGCCTTGCCGGCGAGGCTTCTACTGTTCAGCGACGCTGGACTTTCCCTGGCGCGTTTCGATCTCGCTGATCAGGCGCTTGGCCAGGGCCGGGTAGTTTTCGTCGAAGTGGTGCCCGCCGGGCAGCTTCACGCGCTCACCCACGGCGGTATGGTCGGTGCAGCCGCTTTCATCGGCCTCTTCTTCACCATAGATGCACAGCACCTTGCTCGGCGGCATCCTGGCCATCTCAGGCCCGGTTGGCGCCTCTTTGCCGGCATTGCCCAGCCAGCCCTCGACCTCGATCTCGAAACTGCCACTGCGCGCGAACGCCAGCAGAATCACCGCATCGATGCGCTTCTGGTCTTCGGGTGGCAAGCGGTTGTAGATCGCCGGCAGCACGTCGGCACCGAATGAATAGCCGGTCAGTACGAAGCGTTTGGTGCCCCACTTCTGGCGGTAGTGCTGCATCAGCTCGGACAGGTCGACTGCGCTCTGCTCCGGTGTCTTGTGCTGCCAGTAGTAGCGCAGGGTATCGATGCCCACCACCGGGTAGCCCAGCTTGGCCATCTCGCCCGCCACGTCGCGGTCAAGGTCGCGCCAGCCGCCATCGCCGGACAGGAACAGCGTCACGGTGTCGGTGGTCTGGCCGGCCGGCACTTCCACCACCGGAATGCTCAGTGCATTGCCATCCACGCCCAGCAGGGCCTGGGTCAGCTGGGCCTTGAGCACCTGGGGCAGGTGGATGTCGTAATCGCTGATGCTGGTCTGTGCATTGGCCTGGTCGCGCACGAAGGCGGCGCTGGCGTCATCCGGGTTGTCGTTCCAGGCCACGTTCCAGTGACCATGGGCGGCCGACTTGGGCAGCGCGGCGCTGCAGCCGGGCTGCTCGATGCTGAACCCCACGGAGATGGCCTGGGCCTTGTCGTTGGTCTGCCCGGCCAGCCAGCTCCAGGCCAGCCCGGCTCCCGGGCCGATGCCGGCAACCAGCGTCGGCGTGCCCTGCAACTGTTGCAAGGCCTGCTGCAGCGCCTGCTGCTGCAGGTTGCAGTCGCTCGGCGGCAGGATCACCTGTACCAGCTGGGCGCGGGCACTCTGGCTCAGGTCGATCAGTTGCTTGTCGCTCAGGGCCTGGTCCTGCGGCACGGCCACGGCCACCAGGTCCTTGCCTCGCGTGCTTGGGGTAACCCGCACCAGGCTGCTGCCATCGGCCAGGGTCAAATGTTCAAGGTGCGGTTGCGGGGCAGGGCGGGCCCACAGCCAGAAGCCCAGGGCCGCCGCGAGCAGGGCCAGCACCAGGGCGGCCAGTACATGAAGCCAGTAGCGTCGAATCATCAGCGTTTCACCAATCCGGTCAGGCCGCCTGCAATCAGGGCGGCGGTATCGGCCAGGGCCACCAGGGGATCGAGCCCGGCGGGTACGGCCATGTAACGGGGTTCCCAGTCAGGCTGGAACTTGTCTTTGAAGCGGCGCAGGCCCTGGAAGTTGTACAGTTGCTCGCCGCGCTGGAACACCATCGAGCCCAGGCGCTGAGTCAGAGGTGCGCCGCGACGCGGCTGCAGCCCGGACAACGGCACCATACCGAGGCTGAAGCGCGCATATCCATGCGTCTTGTAGTGTTGGATCAGGCCGATCATCAGAAACTCCATGGTCAGCTTCGGTGCTTGCGGGTGCGCGCGCATCAGGTCCAGGCTGGCCAGCTCGCGGCTGTGGGTTTCGAGCAGGTTGGCAAAGGCCACCGGCTGGCCCTGGAAGCGAATCAGCGCGATGCGGAAGTGCTGCAGGTACTCTGCGCTGAAGCGGCCCAGCGAAAAGCCTTTTTCGCGCACGTTCTTGCCTTCGAGCCAGGCATCGGAAATCACCTTCAATTCCTCGAGCGGGGCTTGCCCGGGCTCGTGGATCTCCAGGCTCAGGCCGTCGCGCCCGCCGCGGTTCCAGGTATAGCGCAGGTCTTTCATCTCCTTGCCCTTGGCGTCGAGGTCGAAGCGCAGCAGGTCCACGCGGGCCTCTTCGCCCAGCTTGATTGCGGTCAGGCCGATGTCCATGTAGAAGGGCAGGTTCTCGGCACGCACCTGGTAGAACACCGGTCGAGCGTGATGGATATCGCACAGGTCGCGAAACTGCCAGATCATCTCGGCGCGGCGCTGGGCCGGGCCGATCGGGTCGTACAGCGCCACCAGGCTGCGCCCGCGGCGGGCGTACATCAGGAAGGCGTCATCCTGAGGGTGGAACAGCAAAGCCTTGTCGCCGGTCAGCGCCAGGCCGCCATCGGGCTGGTCGGAGCTCTGCAGGATGCGGTTGGCCCGTTGCAGCTCGTCACCTGTAGGCAGGTGGATGGTCGGGCGTGCGGTACGCAGCAGCCAGGTCAGTGCAACGATCACCAGCAGTACCGCGCTACCGAGCAATGAGCGCAGCCCACGCGGGGCATCGGCGTCCAGGGTGAACTGCCACCACAGCTGGTGGCTGTAGGGCACGTCCTGGTAGGCGAACAGCAGCAGCCACACCGACGCGCCGATCACGCAAGCACTGGCCACCACGTAGACCGGCGAGAAGGGCAGCTCGAGCAGTCGGCTGGGCCGGTAGAACGAACCGCGGAACACTGCCAGCAGGCAGGCGGTAAACGTCAGCAGGCTGGCCTCTTCCCAGTCGAAGCCCTTTAGCAGCGACAGCAGGGCGCCGACCAGCAGCAGCACGGTGGTGAGTATCCAGGCTGCCGACAGGCGCCGCCGCAGGCCCTGGGCCAGCAGCAGGCACAGCACGCCGATCAGGCTGGCGCCGAAGTGCGAGGCATCGATCAAGCGGTGCGGCACCAGGAAACCCAGGTGCTCCAGGCGCGTGTCGATTTCAGGCGTGGCCCCGGAGAACAACAGCACCACGCCCGACAGGAACACCAGAATCGCCAGTACCGGTGCGGCAAGCCCGGAGGCCACCTTCATGGCCTGGCGCGCGAACAGAAAGCGCTTGGCTTCGCTGGCCAGCAGGACCACGCAGGCCACCAGCAGCGGCAGCACGACATAGATCAGGCGGTACAGCAGCAGCGCAGCGGCAAGTGGCGCTGCCCCCAGCTGGTCGGCGAAGGCGGCCAGCAGGATGGCCTCAAAGACCCCGACCCCGCCGGGCACGTGGCTGAGCACACCGGCAGCCAGGGCCAGCAGGTACACCAGCAGGAACGCACCGAAGGGCGGAGCCTCGGGCAGCAGCAGGTACAGCACCGTGGCGGCGGCAGCCACGTCCAGTGCGGTGATCAGCAACTGCAGCAAGGTCAGGCGCGCGCCCGGCAGGCGCAGTGTGCGTCGGCGTATGCGTACCAGCAGGTTGTCGGCCAGCGGCTGTTCCGGCAGTCGACGCCGGTACAGCCCGTAGGCCAGGGCCATGCTCAGGCCCAGTACCGCGACGGCGATGGCTGCCAGTACCGGGGCCGGCGTGCGCAGCGCCATGGCCGCGGCGGGCAGGTTGCTCAGGGTGGCCAGCGCTGCCAGCGGCGGCAGCGCGCAGCCCAGCGACAGGCTGGCAAACAGCGTCATGCGGGCCACTTCGGCACCGCCTATGCCGTGGCGGGCGTACAACCGGTAACGCACCGAGCCGCCGGACAGCAGCGACAACCCGATCGCGTTGCCGATGGCGAATGCACAGAAGCCGCCCATGGCCAGGGTGGCTGAAGGCAGCCGGACCCCGGCATAACGGCTGGCTGACCATTCATAGCCCAGCAGGATGACAAAGCCTGCGACCGTGGCCAGCAGTGCACCGGCCAGGGCGGGCTTGGGCACACTCAGCAGCGAGTCGTGCAGGGCATAGATATCCAGCTCGCTGAGCAGATGGCGACAGGCAATCAGGGCGATGCCGAACAGTAGCAGGGTGACCGCCAGGCCGATCGGCTGACGATACCGGCTGAGCAGTTCCAGCCAGCGCAGGCGATGCGGGGCGATGGGCTGGGCGGCGCTAACGGGGGTTTCTGCTTCGGGCGTTTGTGGGCGCATCAATCACCTTTTTGGATTGCGCGCGACTGGACGATGTATCCGACCAAGTTACCAATCCCTATGGAAAAATAATGTCTGAATCTTACTCGCGATCATGCCGATCCGCGCCCATCAGGATAGTTAAAGAAGTTTCATGCTGCCGCAAGGGCATGGAGAGGAGGGGAAGGTACTTTTCGCCAGACGCAAAAAAGGCCACTTTTTTCAAAGTGGCCTTTTCTGTTGTTTGGTTGCGGGAGCCGGATTTGAACCGACGACCTTCGGGTTATGAGCCCGACGAGCTACCAGACTGCTCCATCCCGCGTCTGTGGGGCGGATTCTACAGCGTATGGAGATGCTGTCAATGCTTAATTGTTGATTTACAACAAAAACCTGCTATGGGCCAAACAGCGCCCAACAAAAAAGGCCACTTTTTCAAGTGGCCTTCTCTGATGTTTGGTTGCGGGAGCCGGATTTGAACCGACGACCTTCGGGTTATGAGCCCGACGAGCTACCAGACTGCTCCATCCCGCGTCTGTGGAGTGGATTCTACAGATATCTCAGAACGTGTCAACCGCTAAAATCCAGAAATCCTTTTTTGTTCAATTGCTTAGCGTTTGTGATCTGGCTGCGGGCGCGCTAAGGCGGGGGCTGCAGGGCATTTGCCCGGGGTGACGGGTGCAGGGTGCAGCCGGTGGTGACGAGTGAGATACTGCGCGTACGAATCAACGGTGTTAACGGTCATCCATGTCCCAACGCAAGATCATCCACATCGATTGCGACTGTTTCTACGCAGCCATCGAGATGCGCGACGACCCGCGGCTGGCCGGCAAGCCTCTGGCCGTGGGGGGCTCGGCCGACCGGCGCGGGGTGATCGCTACCTGCAACTACGAAGCGCGGGCCTTTGGCGTGCGCTCTGCGATGTCGTCGCACCACGCGTTGAAGCTGTGCCCCGACCTGACCATCGTCAAGCCGCGCATGGATGCCTATAAGGAAGCCTCGCGGGAGATTCACAACATCTTTCGCGAGTACACCGAGCTGATCGAGCCATTGTCGCTGGATGAAGCCTATCTGGACGTATCCGACAGCCCGAAGTTTTCCGGCAGTGCCACGCGCATTGCCGACGACATTCGCCGGCGGGTGTCCCAGCGCCTGCACATCACGGTATCGGCGGGGGTGGCGCCCAACAAGTTCCTGGCCAAGATTGCCAGTGACTGGCGCAAACCCAACGGCTTGTTCGTGATTACCCCGGCACAGGTGCAAGACTTCGTCGCCTGCTTGCCAGTGACCAAGCTGCATGGGGTTGGCAAGGTCACGGCTGACAAGCTGGGGCGCCTGGGCATTGTCGATTGCAAGGATCTGCGCGAGTGGGACCGCCTGGCCCTGGTCCGCGAGTTCGGCAGTTTCGGCGAGCGTCTTTACGGGCTGGCGCGTGGCATTGACGAGCGGGTGGTGCACAACGACAGCCGGCGCCAGTCGGTGAGCGTTGAGAACACCTACGACAGCGACCTGCCGGACCTGGCCAGCTGCCTTGAAAAACTGCCTGAACTGCTGGAATCGCTGGGCGGTCGCATGGCCCGGATCGACGACAGTTACCGGCCGGGCAAGCCGTTCGTCAAGGTCAAGTTCCATGACTTCACCCAGACCACCCTGGAGCAGGCGGGGGCGGGGCGTGATCTTGAAAGCTACCGGCAACTGCTCAGCCAGGCTTTCGCGCGCGGCGCCAAGCCGGTCAGGTTGCTGGGAATTGGCGTGCGGTTGCACGACTTGCGCGGGGCGCATGTTCAGCTGGAGCTGTTCACGCCCGAGTGAAACGCCAGGCATCGTGGTCGATGCCTGGCGTTCATGGTGCTGGAGCTACTTCGCGCCGGGGTCTGCCACCAGGCGGCCGGCATCCCTGGTCAGCGCCTTGAGAAACTCCTGTTGCAGCTCCGGATCATTGCGGGTCAGCTCGATCAGGCTCTGTTCCAGCTCGCTGGCTTCCTCTTCCAGGCCCAGTTCGGACAAGCGCTTGACCCGGTGCACCCACTCGCTCACCTCGTCGTCTTCAAGGTCGTCGTAGATCAGCTCATGGGCTTCGACCAGTTTGCCGCGCAGCGTTGGGCTGAGCAGCAGGCTGGCGTCGGCACGCACGTTGTTTTCTTCATCGGCCACGGCCAGGTGCAAGGTGCCCACCTGGGTCAGGTTCTGTTCGGTGAACGGGCTGTCGAGCAGGTTCAGGCGCAACACACCATTGCGGTCGGTGGTCAGCTCGTGGGTGAGCTTGCCAGCCTTGACCTCGACCGGGCGTTCGCCCCACGGCAGGCTGGTGTACTCCTGGCGTTTGTCCTTCTGCACTTCGCTGATACTGGCCAGGTTCTGTTGTGCGCGGCCGTTGGACTGCACGTTCATGAACGGGTTGAGCCCGGCCACGCCATAGCTGAGCCAGTCATGGGTCACGCTGTCGGGCAGGTTGCCCAGTGCGAACACATTGACCACATTGGCGCCGATACCGGCAACCACGGCCACTGCGCCCAGCGGGATCTCGTAGATTTCGCGCCAGGGTTGGTAGGGCGTGTAGCGATCATAACGACGGGTCACTTCGAATTCGGTGACTTCGAAGTTCTTCTGTTCGTGAACGCGCACGCGCCGTTGCGGCAGCTCGAGTACCTTGGGCTCTCCGACATCGATCTGCAGGCTGTGCTCGAGCAGCTTGCGCTCGATCCGCTCCTCATGCTCGCTGCGCTGGGACATCTGGTTGGCGCAGCCGCTGAGCAGCACGGCGCCGCACAGGGCGGCGCCTCCGAAGGTGATTCGCTTGAACATGGCTACTCTTGTGTTGGCTATCAGCGACGAATACGGGCTTGCAGGAACGACAGCACCTCGGCCACGGGCAAGGCCTGGGCCTCGCTGTCCTTGCGGTACTTGTATTCCAGGTTGCCTTCGGCCAGGCCCCGGTCGCTGACCACGATGCGGTGCGGGATGCCGATCAGTTCCATGTCGGCGAACTTGATCCCCGGGCTGGTTTTCTTGTCACGGTCGTCCAGCAGCACTTCGAAACCGGCGGCGGTCAGCTCGGCGTAGAGCTTGTCGGTGGCTTCGCGCACTTCGGCGGTTTCGTAGCGCAGCGGTACCAGAGCGATCTGGAATGGCGCGAGGCTATCGCTCCAGATGATGCCCTTGTCGTCGTAGTTCTGCTCGATGGCAGCGGCGACCACGCGCGAAACACCAATGCCGTAGCAGCCCATGGCCAGGGTCACCGGCTTGCCGTTCTCGCCCAGCACCTGGCACTTGAGTGCTTCGCTGTACTTGGTGCCCAGCTGGAAGATGTGCCCGACTTCGATACCGCGCTTGATCATCAGCGTACCCTTGCCGTCCGGGCTCGGGTCGCCGGCTACCACGTTGCGCAGGTCGGCGATTTCCGGTACAGGCAGGTCGCGCTCCCAGTTCACGCCGAAGTAGTGCTTGTCGTCGATGTTGGCACCGATGCCGAAGTCGCTCATGAAGGCCACGGAACGGTCGATGATGCACGGCAGCGGCAGGTTCAGCGGGCCCAGGGAACCGGCGCCGGCGCCGATGGCGTCGCGCAGTTCGGCGTCGCTGGCCATCACCAGCGGGCTGGCCACCTGTGGCAGGTTGGCAGCCTTGATTTCGTTGAGCTCGTGGTCGCCACGGACGATCAGGGCAATCAGCTTGCCTTCTTCGGCGGCATGCACGATCAGGGTCTTGACGGTGCGCTCGATCGGCACGCCGTAGTTTTCGACCAGGGCGGCGATGGTTTTCGCGTCCGGGGTATCGACCAGGCGCAGCTCCTCGGTGGGGGCAGGGCGCACGGTTTCCCGCGGGATCGCTTCGGCCTTCTCGATGTTGGCGGCGTAGTCGGAGCTGTCGCTGAAGATCACGTCGTCTTCACCGGACTCGGCCAGCACGTGGAATTCGTGGGACCAGCTGCCACCGATCGAGCCGGTGTCGGCCTGCACGGGGCGGAAATCCAGGCCCAGGCGGGTGAACACATTGCAGTACGCCTGGTGCATGCGGTCGTAGGTTTGCTGCAGGGACGCCTGGTCGGCATGGAAGGAGTAGGCATCCTTCATGATGAACTCGCGACCGCGCATCAGGCCGAAGCGCGGACGGATCTCGTCGCGGAACTTGGTCTGGATCTGGTACATGTTCAGTGGCAGCTGTTTATAGCTGCTCAGCTCGTTGCGCGCGAGGTCGGTGATGACCTCTTCGTGGGTAGGCCCCACGCAGAACTCGCGACCATGACGGTCCTTCAGGCGCAGCAGCTCGGGGCCGTACTGCTCCCAGCGGCCGGACTCCTGCCACAGTTCAGCGGGCTGAATGGCCGGCATCAGCACTTCCAGGGCGCCTGCGGCGTTCATTTCCTCGCGTACCACGGCTTCGACCTTGCGCATCACGCGAAGGCCCATCGGCAGCCAGGTATAAAGGCCGGATGCGAGCTTGCGGATCATGCCGGCACGCAGCATGAGCTGGTGGCTGATGACGACCGCGTCGGAAGGGGTTTCTTTCTGTGTGGCGAGCAAATATTGACTGGTGCGCATGGTAGGCCGTTGTCGGTTGCTTAACTGAAATGACCCCGCATTGTACGGGGGCGATTCGGTGACGTATAGGATGGTGGCGCGGGAAACTGCGCCAAGTGCATCAACACAAAAGAAAAAGCCCGGCAGGGCCGGGCTTTTTCGAGCTGGGGTCCGTGAGCCGGAAGGCTTACAGGATGCTCAGCGGGTACTCGACGATCAGGCGCAGTTCGTCGATCGAAGGCGACGAGTTGTTGTACACCGCATCGCTGGAGCGGTAGGTGGCCTGGCGAACGCGGAAGCTCAGGTCTTTGGCCGGGCCTTCCTGCAGTACGTACTTGGCTTCGATGTCGCGTTCCCACTCTTTGCCGTTGTTGCCGGAGGAAACGTTGGCATCGGTACCACGGATGTAGCGGGTCATGAAGCTCAGGCCCGGTACGCCGAAGGTGGCCATGTTGATGTCGTAGCGAGCCTGCCAGGATTTCTCGTCTTCGGAGTTGAAGTCCGAACGTGCCACCGAGTTGGCCAGGAACACGGTACCGCCGCCGTCGACGCCGTAGGCGTAGCCGCCGTCGCCGCTGATGCGCTGGTGCGCCAGGGTGAAGGTGTGCGCGCCGATGGTGTAGGCGGCGGACAGGCTGAATGCACGGCTGTCGATCTTGTCGCCGTCGTAGGCTTTTTCCAGCGCGGCGCCGGTGCTCTTGGTGTTGTAGAAGTTGAAGTCGAACACCAGGCCCTGCTCGTCGTTGATCGGCAGGCTCCAGTTCACGTTGGCGTAGTATTTGCGCCAGTAGTCTTCGACCTTGGAGTAGTAGAGGCTGGTGCTGAGCTCGTCGCTGAACGCGTAGGTGCCGCCCAGTACGTCGGCCTTGGTCAGGTGGATGCCGCCGTCACGGTTGGTCTGGTCTTGTGCGGTGATGCTGGTGAAGCGACCGGCGTTGAGCGTCAGCCCCTTGATTTCGTTGCTGGTGATCAACGCGCCCTGGGCCATTTCAGGCAGCAGGCGGCTGTCGTCGGTGGCCAGCACTGGCAGCGAGGTGAACTGGTCACCCACTTTCAGGACGGTGTCGGAAATCCGGAACTTGATGGCTGCGCCGCCTTTGGAGTAGTCGTCCTGCGAGCGTTCGTCGGAGCCGGTCGGGAACAGGCCGGTGCCGGCAGTGCCCTTGCCGCCGTCCAGTTTCAGACCCAGCATGCCGATTGCGTCGACGCCGACGCCGATGGTGCCTTGGGTGAAGCCCGACTCGAAGGTGCCGATGAAGCCTTGGCCCCACTCTGCAGCGCGGCTCTGCTCGGTGTTGGGGACGTTGCGGTAGTCACGGCTGAAGTACAGGTTGCGAAGTTTGACGTTCAAGCTGCTGTCTTCTACAAACCCCTTGGATTCATCCTGAGAAGACGCCATGGCCAGCTGCGAGGTGCCTGCCGCTACGGCCAGGGCGATTATGCTCCACTTCATCACGCGCATCGTGATTTGCTCCTTTGGTTTTGGAAGATTACGGCCTTGCCCCCTGGTTTTTTTATGGGGCGGCTCTTTCTTTTTTGAGTCGGCGAAATGTATATCACGCTGACTGTCGTTGGCGATACTTGCGAAAGGAACCTTTCATTAACTTTATGGTCCCGTCGCAAACGGTTAAATCCCTGTCGCAAATTACGCCCCGGCATGACCGGTGCGTTCAACTACAGCGCTGTTTCGCAGAGCAGCAAAGGCAGCGCAATCACGCCAAGCCTTTGATGCCAAAACTCCCTGGTTGCCCTTGCAGCTGTTGTTATTTGTCGCACTTGGCTTGCTTATGCAGGCGCCATGCCGACGTTGGGCAGAGATGAATGCAACAAGCGTGCTCAATTGCGCGGTGCGTTGATGAAATTTTCACATTTCGTTGGTCAAAGGGCGCGTGGTGCCCGAAAACCGGGGGTGTACAGATCTTTTGGTTTGAGGGTCGATGCCGTCGCGGAATAAGCAAAAAATCGACTTTGAAGTCAAAACGTTACCGGCTTGTAGGACAAGTGAGTAGTTTTCGGTAGGAGGCGGTGCTGATTGTGTTCGCGAGGCGCTATTTTGGTGCGAAAAGTAGCGTTTTGTTACCGGCGTGAGCGGACCTCCTGCGTGCAGTGTGGTCTGCCTGCCCCGGGATGGAGCGCCATGTACTCATGCCTGTGACTCCAATCGGGAGTATCCTTGCTTCAATCACCTGCCGGGTGCAGGTATCGGGATTGAAAGGTGCGAGGAGATTGTTCTGTGTTTGCTCTTGATTCACGTTTGCAACAAGACACGATTGCGTTGGGGGACTTACCTCTTTGTCGCTTGTTACTTAGTAAGGATGCTAACTATCCGTGGTTCATTCTGGTGCCGCGGCGTCCTGCTGTCAGCGAAGTATTCGAACTTGATGAAGAGGCGCAGCAGCAACTCTGGCAAGAGACCACGTTGCTGGCCAAGTTGCTCGACGGGCTGTTCGATGCCGACAAGATGAATGTCGCGACCCTGGGCAACGTCGTGAGCCAGTTGCACATGCATGTGATCGTGCGACGCCAGAGCGATGTGGCATGGCCTGGCCCGGTGTGGGGGCGCGTGCCGGCGCTGGTTTATACAGCCGAGGCGCTGGCTCATGTGCGCCGCATCGTCGAGCGTGAGCTTGGTGATTATCTTCAACCGATCGAGGCTTGAATCATGACCCTGGAAGCACGGGTAACCGAGTTGGAGAGTCGTCTGGCATTTCAGGACGATACGCTGCTGGCGCTGAACGATGTGCTGGTGGAGCAGCAGCGGGTGGTTGAACGGCTGCAGCTGCAGATGGGCGCGCTGCTCAAGCGTTATGAGGAGATGGTGGGGCAGTACGAGTCCAACGAGGAAGAAGCGCCGCCCCCGCACTATTGATGCATGCGCCTCGCGCAGCGGGCCTAAAGGCTCAGTGCAGATCGACAGCAGAACAGGGCGGGTGAGTAGGCGTAAAAAAACCGCGATCGGCCGAGTGGCCGTCGCGGTTCTTCACGCGAGGATCAGCGACGCGGTGCCGCAATCACATCCTCGGCCTGCAGGCCCTTGTCCCGGTTCATCACCGAAAACTCCACACGCTGACCCTCCACCAGCACCCGGTGACCCTCGCCACGAATGGCCCGGAAGTGCACGAAGATGTCATCGCCGGAATCCCGCGAAATGAATCCAAAGCCCTTGGACGTGTTGAACCACTTCACGGTGCCCGTGTCGCGGTTGCTCATGTCGTAGGTAGGTGCCTGGCTGCGCGCACGGCCAACCTTGGCCAGGCCCGCCACCAGATGCAGCAGCACGGCCAGCAGGGCGCAGACCATGGCCGCGACATTGCCCAGCTCCGGGCGCAGCAGCACAGTGACCGCTTGCAATACCACTGCAAGCACCAGCAGCGCGCTGGCAGTGTGTTGCAGGTACTGGCGCGCGCCGCGGTAGTGCATTGGCAGCACAGGCACCAGGATCAGGTTGAGCAGCCCGAACAGCGCCAGGTAGATGGCATCGGGTTGTTGCAGGAAAGGGACAGCTTCGCCCCTCAGGCTAGGAATCAGGGACAGCAGCAAGGCAGCTGCGCCCGTCAACAGGTGAACGATCTTGAACATGGTGGTTTGGCTCACATTTTATTCAGGCATATCACAGGAAGAGCTGAACCCACGGTGCGCGGTTACCGATGAGGCGCCAAAGCGTGGCTGCAGCCTATGCGCCATTGCACAAAAAATGCGCAATGACGGCACAGTGCCTATTTAACAGCAAAGCCGGGTGCTTCTCAAATCAGCGGGCCAAACGGGCCGCGCGGCTGCAGCCCTGTGTCGCACGCCAGACCGGCAATCGGAGCTGCAGGCACGCGCAACTCTTGGTACAGTGCTTCCAGCATGTTGAACTGACATCACAGGAAGGAAATGTACATGGCAATTGATATTGGTATCAGTGAAGAAGATCGCAAGTCCATTGTTGACGGCTTGTCGCATCTGTTATCGGATACATATGTACTGTACTTGAAGACCCATAACTTCCACTGGAACGTGACCGGGCCGATGTTCAATACACTGCACTTGATGTTCGAAGGCCAGTACAACGAACTGGCCCTGGCAGTCGATGCCATCGCCGAGCGAATTCGTGCACTGGGCTTCCCGGCGCCGGGTACTTATTCCACCTACGCCAAGTTGTCCTCGATCAAGGAGGAGCCAGGTGTGCCGGCGGCTGAAGAGATGATCAAGCAACTGGTCGATGGCCAGGAAGCCGTGGTGCGGACCGCGCGCAGCCTGTTCCCGTTGCTGGACAAGGTCAGCGACGAGCCGACCGCCGACCTGTTGACCCAGCGCATGCAGGCCCATGAAAAGACTGCCTGGATGCTGCGCTCGCTGTTGGCCAAGTGAGTGTTCGGCGCCTGTAAAGGCGCCTGTTGAAAGGCGCAAGCCCGATTCTTCTTTAGAGGAATCGGGCTTTTTTAATGGGTACTTCCTGCGTGCTGCGGCCGGCGTGGAACAGTTTCAGCAGGTGTGGTACATGAACTCAACTAAAAGGTTGTTCCTACGCTGCGCAGGCTCGCGGTCTGCTGGTTGCAATACGATGAACAGCGCTTCATAGGCAGGTACCTGGATAGCAAGTATCCCGGTGATGAACTTCCTGTCAGTCAATGCGTGGGATGAATATGTCGCGAGTCGTGAATGAACGTGCATGCACCGCCGAGCAACTTCGTATGGCCCCTGGTGATCCTTTTCAGGCAGATTTCAATATGGGCCTGGCGCGCCCGCTGTCGCGTTCGGTGCGACTCAACGGCTTCGCCACCTGCTTGCGCCTGGAAGAGGTCTACTGGAAAATCCTCGAGCGCATTGCCGCCGCCAACCGGTGTACGGTCAATGCGGTGCTGTCCCATGTGGACCGCGAAGTCCACCTTCGCCACGGCGGCGTCAAGAATTTCAGCGGCCTGGTGCGGGTGATCTGCGTGGTCTACGTGCTGGGGGGCGGCGCCAAGCCCTGAACCATTCGTGCGCTGGCACGGCGGGCGGGCTGCACAGCCCCGGTTAACCATATATAATCCCGCTTTTTGCTGCGTGGCGCGGCCCGCGCAGTGGTCAACGAGATACGCCAATGCCCCTGTACGACTATCAATGCGGTTCCTGCAGCCACCAGATGGAAGTTCTGCAGAAGATCAGCGCAGCGCCGCTGACCGATTGCCCGGCCTGCCAGGCACCTGCCCTGAAGAAGCTGATTTCTGCCCCGGGCTTCCGCCTGGGCGGCACCGGCTGGTATGAAACCGACTTCAAGACCGGCACCAAAAAGAACCTGGCGGGCGCCGACAAGGCCGACTGAGTTGAACTGTACTGCCAGGGTCTTGCACTATGGGCCCCCTGGGGCCGGCAAGGTCCACACCCGAATTCACGAATCACGAGAAGCGAAACCACCATCATGATGCGCAGCCACTATTGCGGCCAACTGAACGAGAGCCTGGAAGGTCAGGAAATTACCCTTTGCGGCTGGGTCCATCGTCGTCGCGACCACGGCGGGGTGATCTTCCTCGACATCCGTGATCGCGAAGGCATGGCTCAGGTCGTGTTCGACCCGGACCGCGCAGAAAGCTTTGCCGCCGCCGACCGCGTGCGCAGCGAGTACGTGGTGAAAATCACCGGCAAGGTGCGTCCGCGCCCTGCAGGCGCAGTCAACGCCAACATGGCCTCGGGCGCCATCGAAGTGCTGGGCTACGAGCTCGAAGTGCTGAACGAAGCGGAAACCCCGCCGTTCCCGCTCAACGAGTACTCCGACGTGGGTGAAGAGACCCGCCTGCGCTATCGCTTCATCGACCTGCGTCGTCCGGAGATGGCCGAGAAGCTGCGTCTGCGCTCGCGCATCACCACCAGCATCCGTCGCTTCCTCGACGAAAACGGCTTCCTCGACGTCGAGACGCCGATCCTGACCCGCGCTACCCCGGAAGGCGCGCGTGACTACCTGGTGCCAAGCCGTACCCACGCCGGCAGCTTCTTTGCCCTGCCGCAATCGCCTCAGCTGTTCAAGCAACTGCTGATGGTGGCCGGTTTCGATCGCTACTACCAGATCGCCAAGTGCTTCCGCGACGAAGACCTGCGCGCCGACCGCCAGCCGGAATTCACCCAGATCGACATCGAGACCAGCTTCCTGGACGAGACCGAGATCATGGGCCTGACCGAAAGCATGATCCGCAAACTGTTCAAGGAAGTCCTGGACCTGGAGTTCGGCGAATTCCCGCACATGACCTTCGAAGAGGCCATGCGCCGCTACGGTTCGGACAAGCCTGACCTGCGCAACCCGCTGGAACTGGTGGATGTGGCCGACCAGCTGCAAGCGGTCGACTTCAAGGTGTTCAGCGGCCCGGCCAACGACCCGAAATGCCGCGTTGCCGCACTGCGTGTACCTGGCGGGGCGAGCATGCCGCGCAGCCGTATCGACGAGTACACTAAGTTCGTCGGCATCTACGGTGCCAAGGGCTTGGCGTACATCAAGGTCAACGAGCGCGCCAAGGGCGTCGAGGGCCTGCAGTCGCCAATCGTCAAGAACATCCCCGAGGCCAACCTGAACGTGATCCTCGATCGCGTGGGCGCGGTCGATGGCGACATCGTGTTCTTCGGTGCCGACAAGTCCAAGATCGTCAGCGAAGCCCTGGGCGCGCTGCGCATCAAGGTCGGCAACGACTTCAACCTGCTGACCTGCGAATGGGCACCGATGTGGGTTGTCGACTTCCCGATGTTCGAAGAGAACGACGACGGCAGCTTCACGGCGCTGCACCACCCGTTCACCGCGCCAAAATGCTCCCCTGAAGAGCTGGAGGCCAACCCGGCCACCGCGCTGTCGCGCGCCTATGACATGGTGCTCAACGGCACCGAACTGGGTGGCGGTTCGATCCGTATCCACCGCAAAGAGATGCAGCAGGCCGTGTTCCGCCTGTTGGGCATCGAGGCGGCGGAACAGGAAGAGAAGTTCGGCTTCCTGCTCGACGCGCTGAAGTTCGGTGCACCGCCGCACGGTGGCCTGGCCTTCGGTCTGGACCGCCTGGTGATGCTGATGACCGGCGCCCAGTCGATTCGTGAAGTGATCGCCTTCCCGAAAACCCAGAGTGCTGCGTGCGTCATGACCCAGGCCCCAGGCCTGGTCGATGCCAAGGCACTGCGTGAGCTGCACATCCGTCTGCGCGAACAGCCCAAGGCTGAGTAAGCGGGCCCGGGGCGCATCCACTTGGATGCGCCTTTGCGTTACGGCATACCGAATTGATTGCCCACGCCAGGTTTTCTTCTGGCGGGGGCGTGGTTTTGTTTCAAGGATTTCTGGAGTCAGTTATGGCGGGTCATTCCAAGTGGGCGAACATCAAGCACCGCAAAGAGCGCCAGGATGCCAAGAGAGGCAAGATCTTCACCAAGTGGATTCGTGAGCTGACCGTCGCTGCCAAGCAGGGCGGTGGTGACCCGAATTCCAACCCGCGCCTGCGCCTGGCGCTGGACAAGGCCTTGGGCGCGAACATGAGCCGCGACATCATCGATCGCGCCGTGGCCCGTGGTGCAGGCGCAACCGAAGCCGACAATGTCGAAGAGCTCAGCTACGAAGGCTACGGCCCGGGCGGCGTGGCGATCATGGTCGAGGCCATGACCGACAACCGCAACCGCACCGCCGCGGCCGTGCGCCATGCCTTCAGCAAGTGCGGTGGCAACCTGGGCACCGATGGCTCGGTGGCCTATCTGTTCGAGCGCAAGGGGCAGATCAGCTTTGCCGCCGGTGTCGATGAAGACGCGCTGATGGAAGCGGCGATGGAGGCCGATGCCGACGACGTGGTCAGCAACGAAGATGGCTCGTTCGACGTGTTCACCTCGTTTGCCAGCTTCTATGCTGTGCGTACTGCCCTGGAGGCTGCCGGCTTCAAGGCTGCGGACGCGGAAATCGTCATGCAGCCGACCACCAGCGCCGAACTCGACCTGGAGGGTGCACAGAAGGTGCTCAAGCTGATCGACATGCTTGAAGACCTGGACGATGTGCAGAATGTGTATTCCAACGCCGAAATTCCTGACGAAGTCATGGAACAACTCGGCTAAGGTTCAGTTCTGGCGTACTCGAGGCCGGATTCGTCCGCAGGCACCTTGTGCCTGTGACGGGTCCGGCTTCTGTCTTTTTAATGGCGCCGCGGTGCGCCACTGGTTGCGCAGGCGATATGACTCTGATTCTTGGTATTGACCCCGGCTCGCGGATTACCGGCTATGGTGTGGTGCGCCACACGGCGCGCGGGTGCGAGTACGTGGCCTCCGGTTGCATCCGTACTGGCAGCGGCGAGCTGCCCGAGCGCCTGCAGGTGGTATATCGCAGCGTGCGCGAAATCATCCAGTTGCACGGGCCGGTGACCATGGGTATCGAGCGGGTGTTCATGGCGCGCAACGCCGACTCGGCGCTCAAGCTCGGCCAGGCGCGCGGCGCCGCCATCGTCGCCGGGGTCGAAGAGGGCCTGGAGATCGCCGAGTACAGTGCCACCCAGGTCAAGCAGGCGGTCGCCGGTACGGGCGGGGCCAACAAGGAACAGGTGCAGATGATGGTCATGCACCTGCTCAAGCTCACCCAGAAGCCGCAGATAGACGCCTCCGATGCCCTGGCCATCGCCCTGTGCCATGCCCATACCCGTTCCAGCCTGATGCCGCACGGGCTGGGCGCTGCACGCAGCCGCAGTGGCCGCCTGCGGCTCTGATAGCATCATCGGTTAACACAATTTCGCTTGCCGGCCACCGCCGGCTTGCAATCATGGCGGCTGATGGCGGGCTTGATCGCCCCGGCGCCCTGGATAAAGGACCTGAACGTGATTGGACGTTTGCGCGGTACCCTGGCTGAAAAGCAGCCGCCGCACCTGATTGTCGATGTCAACGGCCTGGGCTACGAGCTCGAGGTGCCGATGACCACCCTGTATCGCCTACCCAAGGTTGGCGAGGCAGTGACGCTGCACACCCACCTGGTGGTACGTGAAGACGCGCACCTGCTGTATGGCTTTCACGAAAAGCGCGAGCGCGAGTTGTTCCGCGAGCTGATCCGCCTCAACGGCGTAGGGCCCAAGCTGGCCCTGGCATTGATGTCGGGCCTGGAGGTCGACGACCTGATACGCTGCGTGCAGGCCCAGGACACCTCGGCGCTGGTCAAGGTGCCGGGGGTGGGCAAGAAGACCGCCGAGCGCCTGCTGGTCGAACTCAAGGACCGCTTCAAGGCCTGGGAAACCGCGCCAAGCCTGTTTACCCTGGTGTCCGACGGCCCGCAGCCGGTGGCAAGTGCCTCCACTGCCGAAACCGATGCGGTCAGCGCGCTGATCTCGCTGGGCTACAAGCCGCAGGAAGCCAGCCGCGCCGTGGCGGCCATCGATGCCAAGGGCCTGAGCAGCGAAGAGCTGATCCGGCGCAGCCTCAAGGGGATGATTTAAGTGATCGAAGCCGACCGACTCATAGCCGCTACCGGGCGCGACCGCGAAGAGGTCCAGGACCGGGCGATTCGGCCATTGCGCCTGGACGAGTACATCGGGCAGCCAGTGGTGCGCGAGCAGATGGCGCTTTTCATCCAGGCGGCACGTGGGCGCAGCGAGTCGCTGGACCATACGCTGATCTTCGGCCCGCCGGGCCTGGGCAAGACCACCCTGGCCAACATCATCGCGCAGGAGATGGGCGTTTCGATCAAGAGCACCTCCGGGCCGATCCTCGAGCGTCCGGGCGATCTGGCGGCGCTGCTGACCAACCTGGAACCCCACGATGTACTGTTCATCGACGAGATTCACCGGCTTTCGCCGATCGTCGAGGAAGTGCTGTACCCGGCCATGGAAGACTTCCAGCTGGATATCATGATCGGCGAGGGGCCGGCCGCACGTTCGATCAAGCTCGATTTGCCGCCGTTCACTCTGGTCGGGGCAACCACCCGCGCCGGCATGCTGACCAATCCGCTGCGCGACCGTTTCGGTATCGTGCAGCGCCTGGAGTTCTACAACACCGCAGACCTGGCCACCATCGTCAGCCGCTCGGGCGGGATTCTGGGCCTGCCGATCGAGGACGAGGGCGCCTTCGAGATCGCCCGGCGCGCCCGCGGCACCCCGCGTATCGCCAATCGTCTGCTGCGTCGTGTACGCGACTACGCCGAGGTGCGTGGCAAAGGTGACATCACCAAGGCCATCGCCGACCTGGCGCTGAACCTGCTGGACGTGGACGAGCGTGGTTTCGATCACCAGGACCGGCGCCTGCTGCTGACCATGATCGAGAAGTTCGACGGTGGCCCGGTGGGTGTTGACAGCCTGGCGGCGGCGATCAGCGAAGAACGTCACACCATCGAGGACGTGCTGGAGCCCTACCTGATCCAGCAGGGCTACATCATGCGCACACCCCGTGGGCGCGTGGTGACCCGGCACGCCTACCTGCACTTTGGCCTGAACATTCCGGGCCGCATGGGCGAGTCGGTCAACGGCGAGGGTTTTTCCGACCTGGCCGATGAATGACAGACTTATCCGGCGTTTTCGTGGTCCTATCGGCGGACACGCATGAGTCGCGCTGGCAATACGACATAATCCGTTAAAAACAGTTGGTGGGGCGGATTGGCAAGCTGAGGAGTTAGCACTAGAGTATGCGCGCGCAAAATGGGGTTGAGTCGTTCGCACATCGCTGTCGCGTCTATTACGAGGACACCGATGCGGGCGGCGTGGTGTATTACGTCAATTATCTGAAATTCATGGAGCGTGCCCGCACCGAGCGGTTGCGCGAGCTGGGCTTTGCCCAGTCTGCGATGGCAGAACAGAACACCTTGTTCGTCGTTCATTCCAGCGAGGCGCGCTACCACGCGCCGGCCCGCCTGGACGATGAATTGCGGGTCACCGCACAAGTGCTTGAATTGAATCGTGCCAGCCTGCGCTTTGTGCAGCAGGTCTGGCGCGAGCGTGATGCAACGCTGCTCTGCGAGGGGCAGTTCCTGGTGGCCTGTGTGCGCGCCGATACGTTCAAACCCCGGGCCATTCCTTCCGAGCTGCGTGCAGCCTTTGTGGCGGCGGATGGTGCGGGTAACCAAACAATTGCAGGAGATTAAGCGTGGAAGCTAACGTCGTCGACCATACCTCCATGTGGAGCCTGGTCAGTAATGCCAGCATCGTGGTGCAGCTGGTCATGCTGATTCTGGTGGCCGCATCGGTGACCTCGTGGATCATGATTTTTCAGCGCAGCACCATGCTGCGTGCCGGTCGTCGTGCGCTGGAAAGCTTCGAGGAGCGCTTCTGGTCGGGCATCGACCTGTCCAAGCTGTACCGCCAGGCCGGTAGCAACCCGGACCCGGACTCGGGTGTGGAGCAGGTCTTCCGTGCCGGCTTCAAGGAGTTCTCGCGCCTGCGCCAGCAACCGGGTGTCGACCCTGACGCCGTGATGGAAGGCGTTGGCCGGGCCATGCGCGTGGCCATCTCGCGTGAAGAAGAGAAGCTCGAACAGAGCCTGCCGTTCCTCGCCACCGTCGGTTCCACCAGCCCGTACATCGGTCTGTTCGGTACCGTATGGGGCATCATGAACTCCTTCCGCGGCCTGGCTTCGGCCCAGCAGGCGACCCTGGCCACTGTGGCTCCGGGTATCGCCGAGGCACTGATCGCCACCGCGATCGGCCTGTTCGCCGCAATCCCGGCAGTTATTGCCTACAACCGTTTCGCTGCACGCAGTGAAGTCTTGATCGGCCGCTACTACACGTTCGCCGACGAGTTCCAGGCCATCCTGCACCGTAAAGTGCACACCAGCGAAGAGTGATCAGGTAAAAGCCCATGGCTCGAGTTCGACACAAACGCAAGCCGGTCGCGGAGATGAACGTGGTGCCCTACATCGATGTGATGTTGGTACTGCTGGTCATCTTCATGGTGACCGCACCGATGCTCAACCAGGGCGTGAAGGTCGACCTGCCCAAGGTTTCCAGCGAAGCCTTGCCGCAGGACAACAACGTCCAGATCCTTACCATTTCGATCAAGGCCGACAAGACCTATTTCTGGAACCTTGGCAGCGAAGTCGACACCGAAAAGCAGATGGACAAGGCCATGACCTTGCCGCAAATGACCGACGCGGTGACCAAGATCATCGCGGCCGGACGTGACCAGGGCAAACAGACCCAGGTGTTCATCCGTGGCGACAAGGCCGTCGACTATGGCGCGGTGATGGGCGCCATGGGCGGGTTGCAGAAGGCCGGTGTCGGTAACGTTGGCCTGATTACCGAGGCGCCCTGATGCAACAGCGAGAGCCATCCGCCTCGGAAAGCTATTTCTGGCCCAGCGTCTGGGCCATCGCGCTGCACGTTCTGGTGTTCGGCATGCTGTTCGTCAGCTTTGCCATGACCCCGGAACTGCCGCCGGCCAAGCCTATTGTCCAGGCGACCCTGTACCAGCTGAAGTCCAAAAGTCAGGCCACCACCCAGACCAATCAGAAGATTGCGGGTGAAGCGAAGAAAACCGCTGCGCGCCAGACCGAAGTCGAGCAGATGGAACAGAAGAAGGTCGAGCAGCAGAAGCAGGAAGCGGTGAAGGCTGCGGAACAAAAGAAAGAAGAGGCGGCTCAAAAGGCCGAAGAAGCCCGCGAGGCGGCCGAAGCCAAGAAGGCCGACGAGGCCAAGAAAGCCGACGAGGCCAAAAAGGCCGACGCGGCCAAGAAAGCCGAGGAAGCCAAGAAGGTCGAAGAGAAACAGCAGGCCGACCTCGCCAAGAAGAAAGCCGAGGAAGAGGCCAAGAAACAGGCAGCAGAAGAGGCCAAGAAGCAGGCCGCTGAAGACGCCAAGAAGAAAGCCGCCGAGGATGCCAAGAAAAAGGCAGCCGAGGATGCGAAGAAAAAAGCGGCAGCCGAAGAGGCCAAGAAAAAGGCCGCCGAGGATGCCAAGAAGAAAGCCGCAGCCGATGCGGCCAAGAAGAAGTCAGCAGAAGCGGCGCGCAAGGCGGCGGAAGACAAGAAAGCCCAGGCCCTGGCCGAGCTGTTGTCCGACTCCACCGAACGGCAGCAGGCGCTGGCCGACGAGCAGGGTGACCAGGTGGCCGGCGACTTCGACGACCTGATTCGTGCCCGCGCAGCCGAAGGCTGGGCGCGCCCACCTTCTGCACGCAAGAACATGACGGTGGTCCTGCAGATTGGCATGTTGCCCGATGGCACCGTGACCACGGTGAGCGTTGCACGCTCCAGTGGTGATGGTCCGTTCGATGCCTCTGCGGTAGCAGCGGTCAAGAACATTGGCCGCCTGACCGAAATGCAGGGCTTGAAACCGAGCGAATTCAATCCCTATCGTTCATTCAAGATGACATTCACACCTGAGGATCTAGCCTTGTGATTAACCTTCTTAGAGGACTGCTGGTCGTTCTCTGCTGCGCAGCAGGGATGGCCGTTGCAGAAGAAAAGAACATCCTGGTCACCAGCGGCAGTGACCGTGCCACGCCGATCGCGGTCGTGCCGTTCGCCCTGCAGGGTGGCAGTGTGCTGCCCGAGGACATGGCCGATATCATTGGCAATGACCTGCGCAACTCCGGCTACTACGCGCCGATTCCGCGCCAGAACATGATCAGCCAGCCTAGCCAGGCCAGCGAAGTCATCTTCCGCGACTGGAAGGCCCTGGGCGCCCAGTACGTGATGGTAGGCAGCATCGTGCCAGCGGGCGGTCGCCTGCAGGTGCAATATGCGCTGTTCAACGTCGCCACCGAGCAGCAAGTGCTGACCGGCAGCGTCTCGGGCACTACCGACCAGCTGCGTGACATGTCGCACTACATTGCCGACCAGTCGTTCGAGAAGCTCACCGGCATCAAGGGTGCGTTCTCCACGCGCATGCTGTACGTCACCGCCGAACGCTTCTCCAAGGACAACACTCGTTACACGTTGCAGCGTTCGGACTACGACGGCGCCCGCGCCGTGACCCTGCTGCAGTCGCGCGAGCCGATCCTGTCGCCGCGCTTCGCGCCAGACGGCAAGCGCATTGCCTATGTGTCGTTCGAACAGCGTCGTCCGCGTATCTTCGTACAGCACATCGACACTGGCCGTCGTGAGCAGATCACCAACTTCGAAGGCCTCAACGGTGCACCAGCCTGGTCGCCCGATGGTTCGCGCCTGGCGTTCGTGCTGTCCAAGGACGGCAACCCTGACATCTATGTGATGAACATGGCTTCGCGCCAGATGTCGCGTGTCACGGCCGGCCCGGGTATCAACACCGAGCCGTTCTGGGGCAAGGATGGTTCGACCATCTATTTCACGTCGGATCGTGGCGGCAAGCCGCAGATCTACAAAACCAACGTTTCGGGTGGTGGTGCCGAGCGTGTAACTTTCGTGGGTAACTACAACGCCAACCCTAAACTGTCGGCGGATGAAAAGACCCTGGTAATGATTCATCGCCAGCAAGGTTTCACCAACTTCAAGGTGGCCGCGCAGGATTTGCAGCGAGGAAGTGTAAAAATCCTCTCTGAAACAAGTCTTGATGAGTCACCCACTGTTGCGCCCAACGGCACCATGCTAATCTACGCCACCCGCCAGCAGGGCCGGGGAGTCTTGATGCTCGTCTCTCTCAACGGACGCGTGAGGCTCCCGCTTCCTACCGCTCAAGGCGAAGTCAGAGAACCGTCCTGGTCCCCTTACCTGAACTGACGCGGCGCTTTACGTAACACTTAACACATTGGGGTTCATTAGGAGTTTCACGATGGAAATGCTGAAGTTTGGTAAGTTTGCTGCGCTGGCTCTGGCCATGGCTGTAGCTGTAGGTTGCTCCTCCAAGGGCGGCGACAACGCTGGTGAAGGCGCTGTTGATCCAAACGCTGGTTACGGCGCTAACACCGGTGCTGTTGACGGTTCCCTGAGCGAAGAAGCCGCTCTGCGCGCAATCACCACCTTCTACTTCGAATACGACAGCTCGGACCTGAAGCCAGAAGCCATGCGCGCTCTGGACGTTCACGCCAAAGACCTGAAAGGCAATGGCGCTCGCGTCGTCCTGGAAGGCAACACCGACGAGCGTGGTACTCGCGAATACAACATGGCCCTGGGCGAGCGTCGTGCTAAAGCCGTACAGCGCTACCTGGTACTGCAAGGCGTTTCCCCAGCCCAACTGGAACTGGTTTCCTACGGCGAAGAGCGTCCAGTTGCTACCGGTAACGACGAGCAATCCTGGGCTCAGAACCGTCGCGTCGAACTGCGTAAGTAATTCGATATGCGAACGTGCCGCCGTGCTGTAACCGTCCTGGCTCTCGCCCTGCCACTCGTGGCCTGGGCCGAGGTTCCTGTTGTTGATGACAACGCTGGCTATAACGGCGCAAGCAGTTATCCGCCAGCGGGTTATGGTACGAGCGGCGCCTACGCCGGGGGAGGGGTTTCGGCCCCTGCCTCGGCGCAGGGTCAGCTGTTCATGCAATTGCAGCAGATGCAGGATCAGATTTCGCGTCAGCAAGGCGTGATCGAAGAACTGCAAAACGATGTAGCCCGCCTGAAACAGGAAGGCCTGGAGCGTTACCAGGACCTGGATCGGCGTATCGGAGCCGGCGGTGCACCCGCTGCAACTCCCGAGAATTCTTCCACCGGTGGTGATGTAGCCGCCGGTGCCGCTGCAGGCGCGGCCACCGCCCCTGCAGCCAGTAGCGAACCTGGCGACCCGGCGAAAGAAAAGCTCTATTACGACGCTGCTTTCGACCTGATCAAGGCCAAGGATTTCGACAAGGCCAGCCAGGCATTCAATGCCTTCCTGCGCAAGTACCCCAACAGTCAGTACGCCGGCAATGCCCAGTACTGGCTGGGTGAAGTGAACCTTGCCAAGGGCGACCTGCAGGGCGCCGGCCAGGCGTTTGCCAAGGTCAGCCAGCTGTATCCGAAGCACAGCAAGGTGCCGGACTCGCTGTACAAGCTGGCCGATGTCGAGCGCCGCCTGGGTCACACCGACCGGGTCAAGGGTATTCTGCAGCAGGTGGTCACCCAGTACCCGGGTACCTCCGCCGCACAGTTGGCCCAGCGCGACCTGCAGAAGCTCTGAACTGCCCGCCTGGAAGAAACCCGCGCTAGCCGCGGGTTTTTTCGTTAGAATCGATGCCCTTTTATTGACACACGCTGCTGCGAACTACGCGATGCCGGGTTCGCTGCAGTGCCTGACGGAGGCGGACAGCCTGTTTAGCTGTTACGCCCGTGGCGACTATGCAAGACACATTACGAATTACCGAAGTTTTTTACTCGTTGCAGGGTGAAACGCGTACCGCTGGGCTGCCCACGGTATTTGTACGTCTCACCGGCTGCCCTTTGCGTTGCCAGTATTGCGACAGTGCCTATGCCTTCAGTGGTGGTACCGTGCGCAGCCTCGACTCGATTCTCGAGCAGGTGGCTGGTTTTCGCCCGCGTTACGTGTGCGTCACTGGCGGTGAGCCATTGGCCCAACCCAACGCCATCCCCTTGCTCAAGCAATTGTGCGACGCCGGCTATGAGGTGTCGCTGGAAACCAGCGGAGCACTGGACATCTCGAAGGTCGACCAGCGCGTCAGCCGGGTGGTGGACCTCAAGACGCCGGGCTCCGAAGAGATGCACCGCAACCTCTACGAGAATATCGAGCTGCTGACCCCGAACGATCAGGTCAAGTTCGTCATCTGTTCCCGTGAAGACTATGACTGGGCGGTGTCCAAGCTGATCCAGTATGGTCTGGAGAAGCGTGCCGGGGAGGTGCTGTTTTCGCCGAGCCACCATCAGGTCAAGGCCAGCGACCTGGCCGACTGGATCGTGGCCGATAATTTGCCGGTTCGTTTTCAACTGCAGTTGCACAAGCAATTGTGGAACGACGAGCCGGGACGCTGATTGGGGAGTGATGTCATGACTGAGAAACGTGCGGTAATCCTGCTGTCTGGTGGCCTGGACTCGGCCACGGTGGTCGCGATGGCCAAGGCCGAAGGCTACAGCTGCTATACCATGAGTTTCGATTACGGCCAGCGTCATCGCGCCGAGCTGGACGCCGCTGCGCGAGTTGCCCGTGACCTGGGTGCAGTCGAGCACAAGGTGATCGGCCTGAGCCTGGATGGTATTGGTGGTTCGGCGCTGACCGACAGCAGCATCGATGTACCCGAGACACCGGGTGAAGGCATTCCAGTGACCTACGTACCGGCGCGCAATACCGTGTTCCTGTCGTTGGCGCTGGGCTGGGCCGAGGTGTTGCAGGCGCGGGACATCTTCATCGGCGTGAACGCGGTGGATTACTCGGGCTACCCGGATTGCCGTCCCGAGTTCGTCGAGGCATTCGAGCGCATGGCCAACCTGGCCACCAAGGCCGGTGTCGAGGGGCAGGGCTTTCGCATCCAGGCACCGTTGCAGAACCTGAGCAAGGCGCAGATCGTTCAGGCGGGCATGGCGCGTGGTGTCGACTACAGCCTCACTGTGTCGTGCTATCAGGCTGACGACCAAGGCCGTGCCTGTGGCAAGTGCGACAGCTGCCGCCTGCGTGCAGATGGCTTCCGGGCAGCCGGCGTGACCGACCCAACCCGATATTTTTGATTTTTTTACGGTGGGGTGTTGATTTCCTTAAGGAAATCAGTATTATACGCCCCACGCAACGGGTCGTTAGCTCAGTTGGTAGAGCAGTTGGCTTTTAACCAATTGGTCGTAGGTTCGAATCCTACACGACCCACCATTATTCACAGCGGTTCGTGAGTGCTAGAGAGGGGGGCTTGCCAGCCAGTTTCTAGTCTTGCAGCCGTCTGGAGCGAACCTTAGGCTCGCTTCAACGTGATGTCAATATGGAATAGCCCGTCGCTTATGGCGGGCTTTTTCGTTTCTGGGCCAAAAAACTCAATGACTTAGCGACTTTGCAGGCTGCTCAGCTCTGCGAAACTCCGCTTTGCGAGGCCTCCAGAACACGCGCAGCCAAAGGCATGGCGCCATTTTCATAGCACCAGTGACCTGGGACAGTTATGCGCTATCTGCCCTGCTTCAGTTAACCATGTAGTGGCTCATTGCCATTCGTCGGTTCAGAACTTCGGGGAGGCACGGGCGTTGTACACAGTGCCTGGGTCAGCAGAATGAGATCGAGCAAAAGGTGTAGACCCTGTCGTCGATGCCATCAGGCTGAACAGAAGGCTTGGTTGAAAGAGATCTTCGGGCGGTAGCAAAGCACTGGCACAGCTCTGCCTGAACTCAATCAGCAGATGTTCTGGTGCCGAGCAGCCACCTCCTTGATGATCTTGTTCGATCGTTATTCGTCGACCAGGCTCTGTGCGGGTACCGCTTTCACCTGTTCGCGAATTTGGTGCACTACTTTCATCAACCCGACGTACAAGCCTTAACGCTCCCTGCTGCATGCTGCGCTCGTGCAATACGTCTCGCATGTGGTCATAGTCGGCTTCGATGTAGCTCATCGTTGTTGCGATGTTCGAATGGTTCAGCAGGTTCTTGGTCAGGTGGATGTTTCTTTCCGGCTGCTTCATCAGATCGGTTGCAAGCGTGTGCCTGAACCGGTGCGGAGTCATCCGTACCCCGAGCCTGATGATCAGCTTCTTGTACATCGCCTCGACCTGGTCCGAGTTCATTTCGTGCCGCTTGTAATGGCGGGAGAAACGATTGACGTTGAACAGCTGGTCATCGGCGGCAAAGCCCGCTCGGCCAGCTTCATCGACGAGGCGCTGAATGTGCGGCGCTAGCCCATCCATGATGGGAATGCGAAACTCGCGGTGTGTTTTCTCGGTTTCGCCGCGGACGAGAACCAGCCGTCGATCCCAGTCCACATCCTTGAGCCGGATGCACAGCAGTGCATTCAGCCGTATGCCGGTGTAGTAGAACATCTCGAAAGTTGCCAGCCAGAACCACGCTGGTGTGATTCTGGCCCGGTCCCCAGTCGACTCCTCTTGGTCAGCAAGACTTCTGAGCCATCGCCTTGCACGGACAATCGCTTCGCCGGCAATGATTTTGCTCTGTCGCTTCGGTGCAATTACCGTCGTCTTTTTGAATGGGTTCACATCGGTGTTGGGAAGAATCCCATACTCGATGCCGTAACCCCACATTGTTCGGAGGTGATTGGAGTAAGTGTTCCAGCTGCGCTTCGACAGACCCCCTTCAATCAGCTTGTTCCTTAAGGCAAGGACGTCCCGTCGGTCGATGGTCTCCACATCAACAGCGTTGCCGAAGTTCTTTTCCAGCTTCTTCATTGCCGCGCCGTAGATTTTCGCGCTGGCAGGCCGGAGGTCGTGATCGACGAGGTATTCCCGGAGCAATTTCTCGGGCGTCATTCAGCGGCCCCTTCCGTCACTCGTCGCAAGCTTGGGTTGTTCAGGGGCTGCTCAGCAAATATCAGCTTCGGATCAAGAAGCAAGTAGCCCCTCAGCTGCGTGGTCTTCCGTGGGCCTACTACATCGTAGGTCCAGATGTTCAGCTGCTTGCTGGTTTTCTGGTGGCTCTTCTCTTTCTCAAATGCGCGTTGTACATGCTGCCAGGCCGCTGTCCCCGGTTTACCGACGATCCTCTCAAGCTCCGGGTGCTCAAGCACATATCGCTTGAAGATCCCAGGGGTAACGAGCATTGCTGTGTCGTCGACGGTGTGAATCAGGGCCTTGGTATCGTTGATGATCAATTTGTGGGAGGCGACCCCGGCTTTGAGCCAGGCGATGAAAGCTCCTCCCAGCGAACTACTCGTAGGCATGGTGGTGACATCTTTTATTGCAGCATTCCTTGCTGTGGCTGCTAGAGAATCGTCAGCCGGCTCTACCTCTTCGAGTCCTTGCCGGGGAGGGGATGCGGCTGCTGAGCCTGGGCTAGCACTTAGCTCTTCTGATGGCGCAGTGATATTACTATACAGTGACAGTAATTCTTCGCGCTCAGACGATCGGATCCCTTCGGTTGGAGTTGGCTGGACTAGGGCTCGAGGTCGTGCCGGCGGTTGAGTTGCGTCGCCCGAGGGGGCGACTGGCTCATCCGGTACCGCACAGACGGTTTCCGCACTGGTGCCCGCCTGCGCGACTGTCTCCGGTTCCTGGTCCAGGGTGAGGCTGCCACCGTATAGAGGGGGGCGTTCGTCCGGATTCGGCCATACGAGTGCCGGCGAGACCTTTAAGAAGGTGAAGCTGTTCTTCCAGCCGCGGCCGTTATGGATGGTGGCTTTCCAGATCGCCTTATCCTGGGCATTGGTCTGGATGATTGCCTGGTCCTGCAGCATGTTGAAGAACGGAGCATTGGAGGTTGGCACTCCCTCAATACCCTGGGTCAGCAAGTATGCCCGGAGCTGGTCTGCTGCTGGTTTACTCACCAGCCAAAGCGCATCTTGCGTCAGCCAACCATCTGCCGGTCCATCTGGCTGATTGAGCTTGAGTTTTTCTCGCACCAGGAATCGCAGACCGTCGGCCAGTTGTCGCTGCAGCGATTGCTTTGGGGCCGCAAGCGCGCGTTCAGGATTTCCTCCCAATTGCTGGGCAACAGAAGCTTTATCCGCCTGGATCACCATTTCGCCGAGGATGCTGGCGTGCTCGTACTGGCCGGCGAGAAGGTAGATCAATTGCTTCCATAACTCAGGGAAGCCGCTGAGCCAGTCGAGGATTCCGGTGTCCAGGACTTGCATGTACACAAGAGCTGAAGCAGCCCCGTGCAGTTGGTACTCCCTACCTTTCACGTACTTGAACCGGTAGGGACGGTTGATCGGTCCGTGCCATGGGTGCCATGCGCGGCCATCTTCGAGCTCGACCCGGAGGTCAACAGCGATCTTCCCCAAGTCGTGTAGCAACGCGCCGTAGGCAGCCGCTGCAGTCCAGGCTTCTGCTTGAGCGGATTGGGACTCCGGTGGAGCGCCTATTGGCAGAAGGTGCGTCTGCCGGATCTTTAGGGCATAGGCCATGATCTCCAGGCCGTGGTCCAGGAGTCCGCCAAGGTGGGCATGGTGATGGTTTTCAGAGGCAGGGAGCAGCTGCACCAGCTCAGCGTAGCGCTCGAGCGGTTTAAGGTAGAGGGTATTGAACTGAGCTCGTGAGAGCGAAGCCCGGCGCCAGATGTTCTCCAGGAGCTGCTGACGGAGTGGGCTCTGCAGGAGAGCAGTAGCCTTCGCCGGCAGATGGAAGCCCTGTGGTGAGGCTTCTGGTGTTGGTTTAGCCGGTTTGCGGCTCAACCAGGAGAGGAGTTGCATAGGGTGCTCCATGGGGTGTGCATGGAGCGGGCTTTTCCTCGAAATGGCGTGTGGCCATCAAGGGGAAAGGGAACTCAGCAGGGCATTGCATTCAAATCAAGATGCCATCACTGTGAGCCCTAGCTGTGTTGAGGCTCTGGGCTGCTGGTTAGATTTTCGATTCTTTCGTCTATTTTCGTGATTATGTCAATGACTAGTTTTTCTGCAAGTATTAAGCTTTCTTCCAGATACTCTTCCGCAATTTCTAGTGCTCCGAAATTTCCCCGGGTGACATGGGTGGTACTATCAAATATGGTGTTTAGGTCCTTTGGTTTTTGATGAATCCACTCCCCCCTCGCATGAACCAAAATATTACGAACTAATCTTAATATGTTGGTTTGGGTTGCGAGTTTTTGGTCTATCTGTATGTTGATTTCACCAAGTGCTGACAGTGAGTCTTTTACGTATATTTCCTTTGGCGGATTCTTTTTTAGATTTCTGTATATGATTCGCGTAATGTTCGCGAGAGTGTGCTCTAATGTGCTGTATGTGGTGATTAATAAAGCATTGAGCAAAAATCTGTGGTGTTGGCCGTAGTGCTCCTCAAATTGTTGTCTGTTGATTTCTGTCAAGCAGTATATGTCATTCTTGCTCAGCTCCTTGCTATCAAAAATAAGTTGACGATCATGAGCCGTTTTTAGGGCGGGTGTAAGCGCCTGTCTCATTAGGTTTCGAGTTTTATTCGTGTTTTCAAAGTAGGTTCTTGAACAGTGGATTGCCATCCATTTGATTTCTTGTAGCATTGTTTCCATTTTACATTTCCTCCCTTTCTGATAAGGCTTTTACCCTTGTGATCCATTCCATTATCCATTCAAGCCCATTTTCTGTTGAGCCATTTACCCTTTACTGCTGATGCAGGTGTTTCAAATTCTGTGCGACCTCCATAGCATCGTGGAGGACTCGTAGTATCTCAACGATTTGATCTGTCCCAGTTCGGTAGAACACGATATGTCGAGGTCTAATCACGCGGCCGTCAGTCATCTGCAGCACGTTGAGTGACAGATGCAGGCTACGAAGGCCCGGGGAAAGCTCGTCACGCATTTTGCTGTCTACCGGCGTAGGCTCTTCAGCTAGGGCGAGGAACGTCTCCTGTAGCAGGTCTTGATACCGGCTCCTGACGGACTGACCGAGCCTCACCTCAGTGAAGCGAAGCGTATCGGCGATGTCGATGCATGCCTGGGGTGACATGCGAACCATGGCCCTACTCATGCTTTATCGCTCGTTAGTCTTCCAAGGTTGTCGAGGTAGGCTGCGAAATTGACTGGGTCGACTTCTTCGTACTGACCGGCCTCTATTTGCATGATGCCAACTGAAGTGGCGTTGCGTAGCGCCTCTAGTCTCGCTGACTCTGCAGCTTCATGTTCGAGCAGCATGCGGAGGCCTGCCCGTACGACCTCGCTGAAATTCTGGTACCGGCCAGTGTTGACGAGATCATCAATGGACTGCTCCATTGGCTTCGGAACGACGATGTTGTGGGTGGCCATGGATGTGAACCTGATGAGTGGTGATGGCGTTTTATGCCATACCCTTGCGAAAATGCCAAAGGTGTCGTATATCTGATGGCAAGATGCTTCCACAGAGCAAGGAGATTGATCATGCCTGCAGCTGCCAAACCCTCGTTTGCCTTCCGCTTAGGTCGGTCGCTGGGCCATGTGGCGAAATTCTGCTTGCATGATCGCAACCCCAAGACTCGCTGGGTCAAGCGAGTCGTTTTTGTTGGTCCACTATTATTTTTAGTCATCAGCAATATAACTGGGATCCTCTCGACGATTTTGACCGCAGTCTGTTTAGTGGCCGGGATTTATGCATTGTCCAAAATTGATTCTGACAAAATAGATTTTTTTGCAGAGGATGCTAGTGACGAGGACGATCACGATGAGTCGCATAGGGCGCCTTTCTATGGCGAATACGGGCATCCAAACTACCATATGTATTACGATGATTGAGTCAGGTTTTAAAGGGCCAGCTTTAGCCTGGCCTCCTCTTACGTGATCGATCTCTTGATGGTGTTAGCTGCTGTTTTTCCCGCATCTTCTCCTGCGCCTTGAAGTCTTCTTGTACCATCAGATAGTCCGTTCAAAACTGCACCAGTCTTAATCCCTGCCCACGCCAATGCAGCTATCCAAAATGTTGGCAAAATAATAAACATCGCTCCCATCACGAAGTTCAAGATTGCATCTTGAACTGTTGCGTTTAGCCCCATAACAGGATCAAATGATAAGTGGGGGGAGCCCGAACCATACAGAACGTCGATGATGGTACTGTCGATCCATCTGGCGAGTTGGAACCAAAAGTCTACGAAGATCAGCGCAAACATGGTAACTGACATTGTCATTGCTACTTCAAGCCGATAGGCGCCGATGATCAGAACAATTGGAATGCAAATCACCAAGGCCATTTTCAGGAACGCCATTACCATCGGTAGAGCTTGTCGCACAACGTCCATACCCGGGAAGTAGGCGAGGGAGCCTAATGCAACACCGAGCGTTCCTGCGCCGCGCGCCATACCGTTCCATACAGTACCATCGATCTGTCCACCGTAATCCGTGTAGACGTCGCCATTGACCTGGCTCGATGGCGACACGAGCTGGCGAATCATCGAGTCGGTGACTTCCTCCTGAGACAGCCACTTTGCCCACCCGAGGAACTGGTCAAGTAGGCTTGGATCGACTTGGCCTTTCAGCCGGTCCCTCAACCCGATGCTTCCATCCGACCACCACTGCTTGCAGGTTGGATACCCACCGCCTCCGGTCACCTGGGGCATGCCATCATCTCGTTTCGTGTCATAGGGCCAGGATGTACGGGGTGTCCTGGAGTAATCCGTGTCGTAGTAACCAGACGTATTCAGCAGGTAGTGGGACCCGATCCAGTTTAGGTCCTGAAGGGCCTTCTGGTCCTTGGCGATCGACCCGATATCGGGCTGACGCATGAACAAGCGCGCGCGGGAGGGACCGAAGCAGTCATGAGTGAAGTCTGCCACCTCCTGCGCGAGCAGGGGATTGCCGATCCTCATCGCGTCGACTTCCATGCGCATTTGCCTGAGATCCGTCCCGCATGGGATTGCTGCGACAGCACCGCTATTTAATCCCTTGGACATTGCGTGAACCAGGGCCCACCACACTGGTACCTTCGCGCTCTTACCAGCTAGCGAGCTGAAGGTGGTTTTCCAGCCTGTCTCCGAAGGCGCAGGCGTCAGTACTTGGCACTGCTTCCCTCGCGACTGGTCGAACTGCAGAGTGTCAAAGCCCACGGAGATGGCTGGAACAGCACAGAGTGAAACAACCACGTAGCCAACGTACAGCTGGGTCTCAATGCGAGCCAGGGATAGCACCCCCTTGTTTCCCTCATCAGCGCCTTCTCCTCGGACCTTGATCCACTCACGGGCCACGATGATGATGAAGGGCAGGGCAAACAGGCCCGTGTCTGAAATCATGTCCCAGATCCCGTTGTTGATAATCCACCCCACCAGGGTGAGGTAATACTCCAGATAGTCGTTCGTGTAGAGCGTCATAGCACCTCCGACCAGGTGATTGGTGCCTTCGAGATCTCGATGATTACGAACAGCAGGAGAACCAGGAACTCGATCCTCTGAGTACCCTTGGATGGTTGACCTCCCCCCGCCCAGGGCAGGCGCGCCTTGAGCTTCACCCAGGCCAAGACGATGCTCCCGTAGAGTGCGAGTCGCCATAGCAACAGTGGTAAGTAATTGCCCTCACGCCACTTCACCCAGGTTTCGAACACGCCCAGATGATTGACCGCAATGATGCCGAGCAACACGCTCAGCATCAGCATCACCACGCTCAATAACACGCCTCTCAGGAGGATTTTGAGGGGGTGGGCTTTTTTCTCGACATCTTCCGACATGGTCATTCCTTGCCAGCAGGCTTCTGCAGCTGAAGCAGGCGATCCTGTTCAGGCGCCGCTTCGTAGATCGAGCGGGAATTTTCGGCGCGCGACTTGCTGCGCTCGATGATCTTCATCGGGGAGTTGTTGGCGAGCTGCTGCCGCATGTCGAGCTCGGTCTTGAGGTTGGTGATGAGTTGCTGAAGCGTGTCGACCTGGCCGAGTGTGGCCTCAACGGCGAGCTTGTTCGCATTCACGTTGGGTTCCTTGCTGCCTGTAATCAGCATGCGCTGCAGCAGCAGACCTTTCTCCAGGACATCAGCCAGGGCGACCTCGGATGCTAGGCGGGAGGCCAACACCGCCTGATCCCGCTCGTCACGAAGGGCGGTAACTACGCCGCGGGTAATGGGGAGGGAGTCGCTGCTTGCTTCACGCAGCTTTTCGGAGGTGATCTGTGTCCCGGGCTTCAAGAGCTCCTGCAGGGCCGCGAGCTTCTTGTCGTATGTTTCCTGGATCAGCGGGGTCAAGCCCACACCCGGAGTCGAGGTGGTCGTGCATCCTTCACAGGTCTGCAGCTGCTGTTCACCCAGGACCCGGTTTGCGAACTGGGCGGCTTCGGCCGGAGACTCCCAACTGCCGCATACCAGTCCATTGGAGCAGCTGGACTGCGGGATGCTCGATGTGTCCTGAGCTGCGCGGTTGTTGAGGAGGTTGTACCCTGCTTTGGCAACATCCCCAACCACTTTGATGGGCTGCTGCCCATTGCCACCGGCCTGCTTACCGCCGACCCAGGTCACGCCGTTCGATCCTGGTGCTTGCTCGACTTTGTCGACCACTGCCACGGCATCGTTGCTCGATGCCAGGGCTTGCCCCATCTTCTGACCTTCGGCAACCTTGCCCCACCCCATCTGGCCGCCGGCAATGTCGGCCATCCGTTCGGCCATCGCCCTGCAGGTTCCCTTCGATCGGTCGTAGTCGAGGCGCGCCTGCAGGATCCCGTTGGTCAGCAGGTTGTAGAGGGCGGGATTTGCCCGCTGCAGGATCAGTGCCGGCAACGACGTGACAGCGCCGGTCGCGTTCTGGATGACGCTGCCCATGATCTGTTGGAAGCCCTGTGTTGTGCCGTTCAGCTGGTTCTGCAGGGTGTTGCTGAGGTCCATGTTTCCGCAGACCAGGTTGTTCTGCCAGCCGGCGCCGACGGTGATGCTTTCCATCTGGCCAGCGCTGCCCATCTGAACAGCGCTACCGCCGCCGATACTGTAGAGCACGTCGTCCCCGATCACGCTGCCCTGGGACTCCACCTTGATTGGGTCGGCGGCCTCAGCCATACACCAGGTACTGCCCATGCCTGTAGCGAGAATGATGGCGATGGTAATTTTGTTCATATAGCTCTCCAGGTCTTTTCTCATTGGAAGTCAGTGCTTCCCAGGAAGGTCTGGCCCTTGCGCTGGCAGCATGAGTAGGGCCGCCACAGGGCCCAGGCATAGGCTTCGTCGACTGCGTCGGCATTCGGGCCAGGGGAGGGGAACACGGCGCAGGTAGGGCTGATGGTTGGCGTCAGCTCCTGCCACTTGCCTGTGCCGGCATCACCTTCTTTCAGTTCCCCGGCAGGCCAGTAGCCAGGCTCCGGCAGGGAGCGCATAGGCAGGTACACGTGGGGTTGTCCTACGCGGGTGGTGATGTCACCGGCGCGCTGGGCGATGACTGCACCGGCCTTGAAGTCGTCGACCTGGTGGATGAACCCGCTCCGTGGATAGACGCTCCCCCACATTTCGGCCGAGAGAAGTCCACCGACCTCTCGCATGCCGGGGATCAGGGCCTCTGGATAGACGGATTCGGGAACCCCGTACCGCCATGCGAGGGTGTCCAGGGTGCTGAGCATGTAGGGCACGTATGGGGTGGTCGCGCCGTGGCAGGAGTAGCCAAAAGAGCTTACAAATCGGCTGAATACCCCAGCTCCAGGGTGACCGATGACGTCGGCCTCCTTGAACTTGGTGATGTTGTTCTCGGCGTTGTGGTTGGTAGTCCCATCATTGCCGGCTTGCGCCGTCGCATTCGGCGCCCCCATGGGGCTTACCTCTGTCCACGGATTCTCCCCCGTGTTGGCATAGGCGGATACCACTGCGTCCGGAATGTAGTGCCGGACTTTGGTTGAGGTTTTGACCGTGCAGCCAACGGGTGTGCAGAGCAGCCAGTAGCAGATGCCGACTACTTTGTATTCCAGGCAGGTAGGCGAGGTGGTGGAGGCGAGAATCGCCGCCGAGCTGATGGCCGCGGAGGCTGAGAAAGGTAGCGTCGAGGTTAGAAGCCCAGCCAAGGTGAGTCGCGAGATTCGTCTCATCATCGCCCCCTTGCCTGGTTGATTGCCTGAATGGCAGCAGCCACGTCGGGTTGGCCGTAGACCACAAACCGGCGATCGACAACGACTGCTGGCACCTTCGAGACCCCGACACTCCAGGCATCGGCATTGCCCTGCTGAGCGGCAGCCAGCTGTTGCATAAGGGCAGCTCCGGCCGGCGTGCCCATTAGTTGCCTAGCGGCGAGCGTGGCTTGGTGCGGGTTGGGTGGTAACTTCCTGGACAACTGCTCCTCGATGCGCTGTTGATCATCGAGCTTGATGACACGCACATCTGCCGGTACGGAGGTGAGTGGGTGCGCCGCGTCTGTGATGGCCCAGGTCTCGCCATGCGCGGTACCGGTGGCCAGCGCGGCGACGAACAACGGGATCACTCGCGATGAAGGCGGGGGGATATTGAACATGAGGCTGCACCTGAAGTGGGGACGGGTACAGGAAAACGGATCGGCCCGCCAGGCGCAGTAGGAAATAGATATCTGACGGTACTTGGATTTCTCGGTAAATCCCCACACGGGCGTAAGCGAGGCGTTTTCGGTCTGGCAGGCTCGTTGAGGTGACTCCATACTGCCCGGATTAGCACTTACACTGGAACGGACATGCGCAACAGAGGACAAGTATTCTGGGAGTGGGCGGATCCCGATCTGCTTCAGGAACTTCGATGAGCGGATGGCCGACGGCTCCCTCATTAATATTCAGGTGCGGGTCTCTCGCGAGCACCTGACTCAGCTATTTCTCGGTATCTATGCTCTGGATGGAAAGCTTTTGCTCGAAGAGGGCCATATGGACTGCAAAGGGCAGACTACGACAGCTGCGATGACCTGGGCCCTTAATCGCGCTCATTCTTGGATTGAGAGCGATAAACTCGCCAACCGATAAGCGGTTGATGGCGCTCAGCTGGCACTGGGGTATTTTCTATTCCGGTTTGACGCAAGGAGGCAGGCTGGTGAAGGACGCCATACCCACCAACCAAGAAGTGGCGGCCATTCTTGGGATTGATGAGGCATCGGTTGAGAAGTTTCGGCAGGAGACCCATCGCCTGCAGGATGGCGCGTGGCTGGTGCAGTTTGCCTATTGGATGCCTCTCACCGGTAGTTTCACCCTGACCATCACACTTCCTCCAGATCCTCATGATCGTCGAGAGCGTGAGTGAGTTGTGGGTACCCGGTCGCTGATGCCCAAGTCACTGCGGCGGGCGATCGGGATCGGCGTATTACTGCCTCCATGACATCCCGCTGCATTTCACAAATATCATTGTTGAGTTGCGTCACGGAGGCCGACAAACCTACGGCATCGTGTGAGTCGGATAGCTGCTGATAGAGCTTTTCAAGTTGAACACTCAAATAGCTGTGTCTGCTGGCGAAACCTTGTAGTTCCATCATCCCGTTCACCTCCACAATCACACCGACAGAGACTGGGCGAAGGGAAGTCCGTTCCCCTCGGATCTCAGGTCGCTACAGAAATGTGAACTAGTCGAACCATTCCTCGTCACCAGGATCAAGGTCTTCCAGGTTCATATCGAGCTGCAGCTGCAGCTCGATCACGGTCCCGGGCGTTGGGGCATACCAGTCGACTATTACGAACCGACCTTTGCCTATGGTCGCGTCATAGTCCATGAGCACGCAGTCGTCGTTCCACTCCTGGAGAGCCCAGCTCAGCTCATCGTGTGAGGGGAATTCTTCCCCGGTCGACTCAAGCTGAAACCATCCATGGCCAGAGCCTGCGCTTGGGAAGAACCTGCTTGGTAGATTGCTTTCTTCGTCATTGTTGTCGATGCGGGAGACCGTGAGCTTGATCATTACCCTCGCTACTCCTTGCTCGCAGTGGCCTGGGCTGCGAGGGCATCAATGACCGATAGCAGTGTGGCGCTATCCACGGGACCCTCCAGGCGCATGCTGTGCCCCGTCAAACTGTCGGTGACCTCGATCGTAGGGGTAGCGGCAATGCCGTGGCTCTTGGCCACAGCAATCTGCCCCTCAACAACTCCACGGATGTCCATGTTTACCCTAGCGCAACTGGAAAGAGCCTCGGTGGACACACCGGGTACCTCCAGCTTCTCAGCGAGTCCTTGTCCATCACCCCGTGTGCGCAGCAGAACCAGTTCGATCGCCTGCCAGAATACCGCTGCCCCCCCTAAGTACCCTGCGCATTGAACGAGTTGCGCCTCCGATCGTGCAGCAACGCCGTGGATATCGAGAGGGAAATGGTGCCACGCGAGCTTCACGTTCTCTTGGCCGCTTATCCATTGCTTCAGTTGCGGGGTGTATGCCCTGCAATAAGGGCATTCGAGGTCTGCGTACTCAGTGATTAACCACCTGGCATTCGAGGGACCGAAGTACCAGGTCTCATCGGGACTTCTAGCACTCGAACTCGTTGCGAGCTGCCAGCAGGCACCTACGCCTGCGACCACCATGACGATAAACAAGATGAGGTTGAGCCTAATCTTAGGCATGCTCTCCCCCCAAATCACCAGGATGAGGTCTAGGCCGACCGAGTTTCTGCAAGGCGACTTGGAGATCCTGAATGGCTCCGTCAGGTTGGGGGTGCTGCTTCAGCCATTCGTCCAACACGCACTGAACCAGTGGAATGATGTCGCGACGATCAAGGGCGTTATTTTTGATCTGTTGCAGCTCGTCTATGAGCACTGGGGCGCAAACCGACAATGACTGGAGTGTGTCGTGCCCGGGCTCTTTGAGCAGCTGGGTCAGGCTATCAATAATGTTCTGGGTCAGGGTGTTCATGACTCTCATGCCACGCGCTCCACGGCCTTCTTTGGTTCGGGTAAGGTGATGGGATAGGGAGTGATACCGCGTTTGCGGTCCAGGTCCGCGGCTACCTGCAGTGCTGCGTGTAGCTCATCGCAGCCGAGCGCCTGCATGGTTTCGTAACGCTGCCGCTTTTCTTCTGGCTCGGTCATGGCCAGAGCCAGGCACAGGCTGGGTGGCACCACACGGAACAGCATCTCGATCCGCTTGGCCAGGACGATGCCCTCGGTGAACTTGCCGTTTTCCTTCCGTGCCGAGAGCATCATCGTCTTCTGCGCCGGCGTGAGCTCACGAAAACGCGCGATTTTCTCCACCTCGTCAGGCGGCATGTTCAAGCAGATCCACCACTCGATCATGTTCAGCAGGGCGGATGCTTCTGGAGGGATGTCGTCGACGTTCTGGGTTGCCATCCAGTACCAGGCACCTAATTTTCGCCACATCTTGGTGATCTTCACCGAATACGGGGAGAGCAGTGGCACCTTCAATGGGATGTGGCCTTCGTCGGTGAAGGCAATGAGTGGTCGACCTTTGAACTGGTCCCGCTCTGCGATGTTGTTGATGGTGTTCAGCAGGGAGATGTAGGCGATGGCCATCTGGGCTTGATAGCCCTCACGAGCGTAGGTGGCCAAGTCGACGATTGTGATGTCAGCTTCCGGCCAGGCGGTACCAGGACGGTTGAACATCTCAGCCTCGGTGCCCATGGTGAACATCCCCATGGCCTCGGCCATCTCCATGAACCGGTTGCGCCGGCTCTCAGGGAGCTTGTCGTCGCTGGCCATCGCCTGCAGCGCTGCGCTGATGTCTTCAGTCAACACCGGACGGTTTTTACTTACGCACAGCTCGGCGGCGTTGATGATGCACTGCCGGATGGCACTGCGATCGGCCCGAGTGAGTCGCGCATCCTCCTTCGATTCGCCGCCAGTGATCATCAGGCGGGCTGTGATCTCCAGCTCGCCCAGGATGTCCCTCTGCTCGTCCTCCATCCCCGCCAGTGCGTCGGTCAGGTGCTGGTCCGATGCATCCACGTCCGAGGCATCCAAGACCTTGACCTGGTCCTTGTTTTTTACGAGCTGCACGGCGTCGACGAACGGGGCGAGGCTCACGCCGCTACCCGGAGCGAGCCGTACCCGGTTGACGGTCAGGCCAAGCCGCTTGGCGAAATCGCCCAGCAGGCCGAAGCTGTTGCCGGCCTCGATGATGAAGAGTCGAGGGCGGTAGAGCGCAATGGCCTGCATGATCAGGTAGTTGGCTGTGGCAGACTTACCCGCGCCGGTGGGGCCGAACAAGAACAAATGCGCGTTCATTTGTCGGTCGAGCTTGTTCAGCGGATCGAAGGTCAGCGCTGCCCCCCCTCGATTGGATAGGGTGAAGCCCGGGTTACCTGTGCCAGTGGAGCGCCCCCAGACTGGTGCCAGGTTGGCGATGTGCTGGGTGAACATAAGCTGGGTGTACCAATCCAAGGCGCGGTTTTCATTCGGGTCGAAGTTACATGGCAACCAGCGCAGGTAGCTGTTTAGAGGAGCTACCTCGTCCTGTGACTGGACTGGTTGCATGCCGGCGCCGAGGAGCACGTTGCACAAGTTAGTCGTGCGCTCCTCGAGCACGGCTTTATTCTGACCACGGAGGAAGAACGCGACACTTCCCCGGTAGAGCTTGTGCTTTCGTCCGAGAAGGGACCGCGCCGTTTCAACGTCATCCCGGGTGTGACTGGACGCCTGTGTATCCCCGATAGCCTTCCTGGATAGCTGTTCGAGATGCCCTTCCAGCAGATCCTGCGGGGACGGCACCATGGTGATGCACAACACGGTATCCTCCGGCAGCCGGTCGAACAGCGAGTTCAGTGAGTCGGCCTGCTTGGTCTCACCGGTCAGATGCCCAGTGAGGGGGGCATTTTTCAGGCGATCCAGCATCACAACCCGGTGCGGCATGCCGTCGAACGACCAGAGACCGCTGTCGATATCCGAGCGCGGTTCTCTGTAGAACAAGTTCTCCGAGAAGTCGGTGCCGCTCGCCACCGGCAGCTCACCCTCTTGCAGCTCGCGGGCTGGCTGGCACACCGCTTCGTAGAAACGTCGGATATCGCGCTCAGTCGAGCCCAGGTGATCTGGGTGTGGATTGAACCAGCCTACGAGCCAACGCTTGATCGCATGGCCATCCATGCGTTTGGTTGTCACGCCGGCGTTGGCAAGGGATCCTTTAAGACGGTCGCAGATCGCTTTGAGGTAGGCGGCAGGCTCCTGGCCGCGCACCACGACGTCCTGTTTCTTTACTCGGCGATACACCACCAGGCGGACTTTCCGTGTTTGACCACGCCACGGGAGGTTGCTGACTGCCGTGTCGACGAACAATCCACCTGGCTTGGAGATGGACTCGAGGTGGTGGCGGAACAGCGCGAGGTAGAGCTTGGTGAAATCCGTGTTCTCAGCCCGGGGCTGGACGTAGGCCTGGAGTTTTTGCAGGTAGTCGGTCCAGTCCGTTTCGTCCTGGGCATAAAGCTGCACTACCCAGTGAGAGCTCTCGAGCTCGTCGAAACTGTCCTGCAGGACACCTTGCAACGCATCGCGAGCTTGTTGAAGCCAGTCGTCGGAGCGTCCCTCGGTCCCGATCGGGATCAACTCGAAAAACGCCGCCCTGGAAATGCCATCCTCGAGGAGCATGGCTTCTTCCTCGGGCAGGTATTCTGCCCATGGCAGCATGTCCACGAACGACGGGTTGACCTCGTACATCCTCGCCACGTCAGCTTTTGTCGCCGGCCGACGTTTAGGGTTTTGCCAGTCGATGGGTGAAGGGATGCCCATGGACTCCAGGCGAGCTATGTACCGGTCATTCGCAGCCTGGCGGTCTTCTTCGTTGATGACAGTACTGGCTGTTGCGGGATAGTCGTCGACAAGGTCGGTATCGGTTGTCGGCTGGCCGAGCACGGGCTCGATAGGCGTTGCAGGGCCTTTGCCCAGCAATTTGCTTATGAACTGCATCAGTACTCCTCCGTCCGCTCGCCTGGCATGGCGTATTGCACGCGTTGATACATCGGGAACACCGTGGTGTACCCCGGGACTGGGACCGGATCCGTACCAGCCAGGTGTGGGAACACGTACATCACCAGATCAGGGTTCGGGAGGCGCTTGAACTGGCTGTAAATTTCGTTCTGGGGCGTGCGGTTGAAGGCGTCCGCACTTGCCTGTTGGCGAGCCACCTGAGCCTCATCGAGCGGTCGGCGCAGCTCTTGGCGCGCATCCAGCAACATTCTGCTGTTGGAACTGCCAGAGCTCCCGCCAGACGTGCCGTGTTGCCACACGTCCATCATGTTGGCTTCCCCGTGGGGGAGCAGCTCGTCTTTGTCAGTCGTGCATCCGCCTAGAATGAGGGCGAGCACGAGCCAGGCGCCGGCCTGCAGGCGGGGCTTAGTCAAGGTTTGCGGATACATGGTTGGCTCCGGCGTTGTAATCGACCTTGCGGCCTTTGATCTCGTAGTCGATGGCGAGCTGCTGGTCCAAGTGGACGGCGACCTTCGCCCCAGGCTGTACGTACACGGCGGCGAAAGCTTCGCCGTAGAGCTTGTTCATCCAGGAGCGGATGTCGCTGACCCCACCGGTCAGAATCGCGCCCATGGCGGAGTTCCCCGAGGAGCCCGTGGTCCCGAATGAAGTTCCTCCGCTGCTGAAGGTAGTGGAGCTATTTTGCTCATCAGCCTTCAACAGTTTGGCGATGCCGGCGCCCGCGGCCGTCACCAGGGACTGGTTGGTCAAGTACTCCTTGGCGTTGGATCGGCGCTCGCCGGAGATGCAAGGAATGCCGTAGGAGTCGCTGATCCAGCCGAGTCCGCCCTGGATCGCTGGCTGCCCGTTACCGTTGCTGCTGTTCTGGTTGTTGTTCTGGCTGCCGTTGGCCTCTTCTGCCGGGGCAGGGAACGATCGGACCGTGCCATCTGCGAACACGAAGGTCAGGCTCCGGACTTGCCCGCGCACGCAGGACAATGTCCAGTCGCCTGATGCGGTACCGCTGGCAACAGCACCGACGACGTCAGGGATCTCGATGCCGTTTGCGGTGAGGTTGTCCGGACCGATCAGGACCTTGAAAGGGAAGGGATCATTGACTGTTCCATCGATCGGTACGCGGCCAATGAGCGCCGACATGGCCACCGACCCCATCAAGGTCGAGTTCTGGGGCAAGGTATAGGCTTTGCGTACTTGCTTGCGGGTATCCTGGGGAGACAAATCAGCGCCGACGTTCTGGGCCGTCGAGCTGAGAACTGTTTGGCCTTTGTCCAGGGTGCTCCCAAAGCTGGTGGGAAAATTGAAGCTGCTGGCCGTCTGGGCGGAGCCGGGCTGAAGGGGTTTACCGCTAGCGTCCAAGGCAGTGGCATCGGTCGGTTCAACCCATACGAGTCCATTGGACCTCGTCCCTTTGTCGAAACCCGCGCCGTCACCTGGCAGCACTCCGAGCCCAATGGGGAGGTCCTGCCCAGCGGCATTGGGGTTCTGCGACAGGTTATCCAACTGACGCTGGAACTGGTCCAACAGGCCCACGCTCTGGTTCTTCACCTGCTCCTGCAGCTCGCCCTTCGCATCATTCAGCTTGTTGTCGACATTCTGATCTATGCGCGAGAGCCGGAGCTGGAGCTCTGCGTTCTGGTCCTTCAGTTCTTTGTTGTCGGTCAGCACCTTCGCGATCTGGTCTTTCACCTCGCGACTTTCAGCGACCACCGTGCGGAGGGTGTCGGCCGGAGTATCGCCGTCCACCCCTAGCTTGCGCGCGGTGTCGCCTCCGATGATGATCGGCTTATCTTCAGGAGCCTTCGGCTCCTCTGTTTTACTCCCCCCCTTGAACACGATGATGAGCGCGACGATCAGCACGGGGATGAGCAGGTACTTGAGGAGTGGATTACTTTTCAGACTGCCCACGGCGCCCTCCTGCTTTCGGATCAATTTGGCTGACCGAAGACGGCAGCAGGGCCTCTTTCAGCCCCTTTCCTTGGGTGACCAGGTAAAGCGTGGTGGTATCGCTGGCATTTCCACGAGCTCCGAGGTACGGGTGCTGGAATGTCGCCGTGGAGAAGTTGCCCATCAGCTCTGTTGCATTCATCGTCAACTGCTGGGCACTCAGGTTTCTGAGTTTGACTGCCGTGACATAGCTGTTGTCGAGGCGCCAAGCCCCCAGCACCGATGCTTCCACCGGTAACACCGGCAACAAGGTGCTGAGGTCCAGGGCTCGATCAACACGCACCTGGCTGATGCCGGCGACAGGCTCAACTGTCCGGAGTGGGGCGTACAGCATTTGCGCCGCATAGCGGGTCAAGGCCACCGGCGCAGGTGTCTCATGTCGGGGGGGCGGAGGAACATCCTCCTCCTCCGACGTCGCGGATCGCTTAGTCGGCGTTCGCGTCGAGGTGGTATCGCCGTAGTAGGTAGAAGGGGCAGCACCGGCGACGATCTTCGCGGGTTCGAGCGTGGCTTGGCCCTCTGTCGCTGGTGTCGCGGCAATATCCACCAGCATGATCTCGCCAGTGGCCACGTTCTGCAGTTGCAGCCTGGTCGGTGGAATTTCCTGGCTGGCCAGCAGGTAGACGGCGCCGCCGGTGCTCTGGACCCGCAACTGGCCAACAAGCTGTGGAGGCATGCCTACGCGCACGTTTTGGTCGACGAAAACAATGCGCTCTTGCCCGACAATCAGCGGGATTGCCATCGGGATACGGTCCCACTGCAGCAGCTCTACCGCTTTCACATTGGCAACCGCGAAAATGCCCAGAACAAGGAGGCACGCGCGCACATTCATGGCTTCACCCCGGCTGCTTGCAGATCTACCTCGATGCGTTGCGGGTTGGACGCATAGCAGTTCCACATCAGCCCGAACGGATTTTTCTCCGGGTTGACGTCGGCCCGGACGATGGACAGTGGATAACGGGTCATTGCACGCTTGACCCGCTCGCCGTTCACCGACTCATCAGCGAGCAGATCCAGGTTGACTGTCCAGTCGTTGATTCCGATTTCTTCCACGCGCAGCACGCCAGGGTCGGTCAACCCGTGGCCAGGGATTTCTGAGACATTCCGTTCACGGCGGCGCAGTTCACCAGCGTTACGGCGCATCTCGTAGTCTTTTTGCAGGTACTCCTTGCAGCCAGGGGTCACGTAGGAGGCCAGACGCTCGATGTTGTCCTGGTAGTCGTCGTCCCCGTTCTTCTCCCAGCGCTGCATCTGCTGGAAGATATAGAACCCGAAGGCATACACGTTCTCTGGTGGTACCTCCCACCATTTGCGAGTACTACCGGAGCGTAGATCCGGCGGCACATGCACGGTCAGATCTTCGGGGGCTTTGTGCCAGCCATAGAACGCAAATAGACTGACTGCGCCCAACACAATGACCGCGATTCGCAAGCTGAGAATATGTGCTTGCTGAGCATCCACTCGTTTTCGAAAACTCATGAAGATCCCTACTTTCCTGTACGACGGCATGTCCACGCACCCTTCCGGATGACCAACTGGGGGCCACCGAGGAAGGGGAGGTGTTGAGCCTTGTAGAACTGGAGCTGGCGGTAAAACCATGTATCCGGCCGGCCGCGCTTCATCTTCCGCAGGATTCGGCTTGCCACGGTCAAGCCCAGTGCACCACCTACCAGAGCGCAAGCGATGAATAGAGATGGGTTGCCGAAGAGGAACGATACCGGGATACCCAGGATCACCCCGGCTCCCCCACACGCTCCAACCGTGCCCCACATCTCATCAGCTGTGAGGCCGCCCATGACGATGGGTTGCCTGTTGAGGTTGTGGGGGAGGAAGTCGAGCGTTCCATCCTTGAGGTAAGTGGTTTCAGCCATGTCGCATCACCAGTTAGAGGACGCCAGTGGCTTTGGTGACCATGAAGATGCCGACACCGATCAGGCAGATCCCGACCACGGCGGTGAGGCCCAGGTCTCGCCACTTCTTCTTGCCCTCATGGATATCGTGGTAAACACCGTAGGCATGGGAGGCGACCCCCACCATCATGCCGCCGAGCAGGAACAGCCCAATCAGCATGAAACCGTCGTAACCGTAGTTCTGGATGGTTTGTAGCCAGCTGGTTCCCTCGCCGCGTGTGGGGGCTTGTGCTCCCGGTAAGGCGGCAGCGGCAATGACTGGGTGCAGACCCATGAGCAATGCAGCGGCGCCGGTGAGTGACTTGGTGATGGTGCGGATGGACATCGGTTAGCTCCTTGGCTAGCTGAGAACGAGTGCGGAAAGAATCAGCAGCAGGACGATGACCCGGACGGTCGACGCGGCTGCGATGTTTTTGTCGATGTTCTGGGTCGCCCAGCCCCGATAGATGCTGTACAGCGCCCAGGCACCCCAAAGGGTCGACAGTGCGATGACGGTGCCTACGAACAGCACGGTGCTGGCCTGGGGGGTGATGCCGCTGGCAGCGTTGAAAGCTGCGACTTGAGTGCCGCTCATGCTCATGGCATCCGCCCGCCGGTGAGGGTGTATTTTCCAGCCAGCTCTGCCGGATCCCGCGGCTGTGCGCGACTTGGGGTCAGGTACTCTTGTAGGCCCTGGCGAACGCGCTGGATGTCGCCAGCCAGACGTTCATAGTCGAAGTAGTAGCGCTGGCCAGGTTCGCTGGCGATCGTGGCGCTGCGCCGCGCCGAGTCCTCCAGCGCGTTCAGCTGCCGGATCATCACCTCGATGTTGGCCTGTTCTGATGCACCGGCCGCCTGAGCGCTGGGTATTAGTGAAAAGCCGCCGCTGACGCTGATCAGCGCGCCAAGCAGGATTCGGCGAGGAGATACAAGGAGGAGGGATGGCTTGTTCACGGCTGGGCTCTGGGGCAACGGACTGTGGGCGTCAGAATGCCGAGACCAGGTGGAGGGGCGCCTCAAGAAATACTTATCTGAGGTCCGTAGTATTTTTTCTCTAAGCCGGTCACGCTTTGGTGAAGTGGATTGATCCACTTAGGTAGGGCGATTGAACGACCCAGACCGATTACAATGAGCCGAAGTTAAGCCAGGGAGTAGGCATACGGAAAAACTGATCTGTGGGGGAGTCTTATGCCGCGGAAAACCACCAACTCGCCGGCGTTTGAAGCTTGGGTATCGGACTTCCTGGGTGTCCGTTTCCGAGATGAAGGTTGCTACGACAAAGCGGTTTTGGCCGCCGAGCTGCTGCAGCACCGACGAGAGGTGAGCTCAGTGGAGCTGGTCGAGATGGTAAGGAGGGCCAACGCCATGTTGGCCCTCCTCCCAGGACATGATCATGAAGCTTAAAGCGCCTGATTGGTCAGACTACTGACTCGCGTTTGAAAAAGAGCAGATATCCGACCGGCATTGGGAACCCGTAGGACCAGGCCTGGGCATTTTGATTGCCCACTTTGATCTCGCCCCGGCACACTGGCTGGGTGCTGACGAGCTCCCAGCCTTCGGCTCCGAGCTCGAGCATCTTCTTCTGCAGTTGCTCCTCTTCTGCCAAAAGAGACGCAACATCGGGCTCAAGCGTCTGTTCTGTGCTCTTGAATATCCAAGCGCCGCTAGTCGCGTTTTTGAATGGGATAGCGACATACTCAGCGCGGTGTTCGAATTTCTTGCTCATAGTGACTCCTTTTTTTAATCAGCCGCGCGCTTGACGCGCTCCTGGGGCGAGAGCGTCCACGTAGCGTTCCATGATGGACAGCACCAGACTGTTGATGGCGAGGATCTTCATCGCCCGGGTGACGGCCACGTACAGAAGGTTCAATTCATCATCTCGTCGACCTGGATCGATATCAGGTGAGAGCGGGTCCGACGTGAAGTCGTCGAAGAGCCCGACGAAATCCCACTCCAGGCCTTTCGACTTGTGGGCAGAGGTGAGGGTGATAGTTGCATCTAGCTCTTGGTCCACGGTGCATGAGCGCAGGGCCAAGATTCGCTGAGGCAGATCCGGATACATGTTGATGATCTTGATCGATCGGATCATCTCGCTGTCCTGGCTAACCTCGGCGATTTCCACGTACTGGCCATAGTCTCGGTAGTCACGGAGCAGCTTTTTGTTCTGGACCAGATCGCGCTGTTGGCGACTGAAATAGAACAGGTCCTCGAGGTCGCGTACTGAATAGCTGTCGATGCCGCCAACCCAGTAGATTTTGGGCTTCTCGGTGACCAGGCACAGTGCGTTTTCAATCACCCCGATAACGGTCCGATGAATGTATGTCCTGTGCGGCAGCCCGACCGGCAGCGCCTTCTTCACCAATGTCTTCTCGCCCAGTCCCTGCAGCTTCCTGGTTTCTCCCTTGTAGGACAGGATGATGTTGGCGACATGGGCGACTGCAGGCCCAAATCTGAAACTCTGGGTCAGGTAGTGCTTCTCAGCCCCGGCCATCCAGCTGGCATTTAGAGCGTCTGCCGCCCCTCGAAAGCGATAGATCTGCTGGTGACGATCACCCACTGCCACCTTACGAATACGCTGAATGCGCACAATGTCAGCGATGACGGGGTTTACGTCCTGTCCCTCATCGAGCAGGACACAGTCGAAGCGCTGGCTCAGGTCGGGTTTGCTCAACTGGTACAGCTTCAGGTATCCGTCATGCGTGATCTGCACCGCTGTGTCCTGCAGGTCAGTCATGCGCTTCCAGATGCTCATAGCTGCTACCAGCGCCTGGTTCAGGTAGCGCTCCTGGGCGGAGGTAAGCATCGGGCGGTCACCGAACCGTGGAAAGTGGCAGCGCTCGATCAGGTCGTCGGCGCTGGCCATATAGTTGTTGAGGGTGGTTAGCACGTCCCTGACCAGCTCCCAGTCCTGCGTATCAAGCGCTCGGGCGATATCGGTCAGTCGCAAGTTGTTGGTCTGCTTATGGCTGAACTGTGTGCCATAGACGGCGTAGGCCAGGCCGTGCGCAGTTTTGTTCACCACGTTGCGCGGAAATCGGCCACGCGCGGCGATCTCGACCGACTTGTTGTAACAGAGATAGAGAATCCGCAGGCGGGAGTGGTGTTGCGCATAGCCCACCAACGTTGTGGTCTTGCCACTGCCAGCGCCGGCTTGGATAAGGAGTTTCGGGGCCTCCGACTGGATGATTGGCGACTGCTCGTGTGTCCATTGCATCGTTCTCTTCCTCACAAATACTTCTTGAAGCTCGCGGCCGTAATGCTCACGGACACCCCGAGTAAGGCAGCGCAGGGGAGTAGTACCAGCATTGGGCTGATGCTGATCGGGAGCGCCAAGTAGAAAGTCCAGGGGAAAATGGCCAACGGCATCATCGTTGCCCGGGCCTTGTGGTACAGGTAGCTGGACTCCCGGCCGGCACCAAATTTACGGAGGTCTCGCCGCACCAGACCGTCGACAAGGCCTGTGAGTGCAGCCATGGCAAAAAGCGGTACCGTCATCAGCAGCACGACCAGGCGGACGCAAAACACCAGGACGGTGAAGAGGGCGGCCAGGGCATAGTTCTGTACCGTTGTGACGCTCTGCGCGGCCCAATAGCGCATGTCCAGCTCGTTGCGGGGACCGGCTTGAGCGATCGACTCCATGCCCTGGACCCAGCTAAGCATCCCGGTCTTCACGACCAGCCAGTCGTAAGCTTCAGTGACCAGCCAGGTCGCGGTGCGCCCGGGCTCTTGGACGACAGCGCTATGGACCAGGCCCTTGGATAGCCAGCCGACCTCGCTGACCAGCATTTGCTGACCGTGCCGCCACCCGGCCTCTGGCCAGAAGAAGTACAGGCATACCCAGTCGACCACGATGGCGAGGAACAGCGAGCTGAACATTACGCCGATGAAGGTAATCGGGAACCAGAAGATCTTGCTGAACAGCGATTCCTGTCGCTCTTGCTGCTGTTCGGCCTTCTTTGATACGTCATCTGCCATTGGCTACACCTCAAGCTGCATCATCGGTGGCCACCTGGCGGAAATCTTCAACCAGGTCTTCGGGCAAAGCTGATTTCAGCTCTTGATAGCCAGGGGCTTCCCACCAATCGTTCGAGGACGCTGCCGATCGCCGCATGCCGGCGGCCAGCTCCTGCAGGTTGCCGGGCATGACCTCGTCTGGGTCGTTCGCGGGGAGCGGCATGCGGATTTTCCACAGATTCCCACCTTCGATGAGCGCGAAGGCCTGTCCCTTCGGCAGTCCCACCACGTGGGCTGGCTCAATCATCGGCACACTCGCCAGCTGCACCTGGTCGTGCGAGCTTGAGGTGAACGCGGTTTTGCCGTTGACCGAGTCGTTCGCGCTGCTCGCCGGCGTGCTGTTGTAGATCTGCACTTTTGGTAGCTGGTTGGTCAGCAGCTCAGCGGTCGCTGTTTCCCGAACACGCAACATGAATAGGTTGTTGAAGTTACCGATCACCTGGCCGGCTTTCGCCTTCGAGCCGATCTTCGCTTCGATATCACTCATCGTCTGGGTGTAGGCGGTGACCTGGATGCCGGCACCACCGGCCTTATTGACCATCGGGATGAATTCGTCCCCGATGAGCTCGTTGAACTCGTCAGCGTGGAGGTTGATGCGTACCTTGCCCCCAGCCATATGTCCGGGCAGGCCGTCGTCGATGCCGTGCTTGTAAATGTGGCCTGCAACAGAGACCAAGTCACTGAACATCGAGTTGCCCACGGCCGCACTGACTTCGGTGTCGGATAGTGCATCGAGGCCAACATAGACCACGGCGCGTTTTCGGATCACTTGCATCCAGTCGAAGATGGGACGCTCATCGGCGAGGTCCAGGTAGTCGGGGGCAAGCAGTTCAGCGATACGCCCAGTGGTGAGCTTCTCCAGGAGTGGCAGCAACGATGCGACGATCTTGTCGAAATAGGTCTTGTCGTAGCGGACAGCGCTGCGCAGGCCATCCATAACCGAATCGTTGATGCGCTTCTGGGTCAGGTACATGTCGATGGCCACCACGCGCAGCGGGCGGTCTTTCATGGCGAAAGACAGGTTCTTGCGATCGATCTTGCCTTCAAGTTCGACGATGGTTTGCCATGCCTTCGGATCATGTTCAGCGAAGTACTTCTGTGCGTACTCAATGAACAGCTCGTCGATATTGATGACGTGCCGGCGGATCTGCTCGTAGTCAGGGCGACGGCCGAGCGCGACAAGTGACTGGGCGATGATATTGACGAACCGCCAGGCGAACTCCCGGAATGCTGCAGAGTTACCCTCGCCGGAGAGCTGACCAGCGATGCGAGTGGCCACCTCACTGATTCGGCCGAAGCGGCCGATGGCGTTGTAGCGAGCGGAGATATCCGGCCATCCCAGATGAAACACGTAGAACTCGTCGAGGCGCCCGGCGCGCTTGCACTCGACGTACATGCGCTTGAGCAAGTCGGCATCGCCCTTCGGATCGAAAACGATCACGACCTCGTGGTCGGCCTGTTCCTCTGCTCGCCGGCGCCGGCTCCATCGATGAGAGGCCTGGCTCCGTCGCCCCATGCGGACTCGCGGCCCGCGGCGATGTGTTCGGCGAATGTCCTGGGTGATGAACACTTCCGCCAGGCGAGTCTTGCCCACCCGTGTGGTGCCCAGGACCAGTGTGTGACCTACGCGCTCACCCAGAGGGAGACTGACATTCTGCTCATCTGGTTCGATCCCGTGCAATCGGGGCAGGCCACCCACCGGTGGGAGAGGTCGAGCGGGGTTCCAGTTGGAATCCCAACCAGTGAGTTTTGTGATCAGTTTCAGTGGGAAGGGGGCGAACTCTAGGCGTTCCTCCAGCCAGCGCGCCCGCTCATAAAGGTTCGTCGGTTCCACGTATGCCGCGAACTGAGGGAGGTAGGTGTCGGCCAGGCGCTGTGTGTGCTTCTGAGTCCACCGGAACCCGCGTCCGATGAACAGGCGCTCGTTGCTGATCGGCATTTCAGCGCTGGTCATGGTGTAGTGGGGAAGTCGCCTGAGGTTCGCCTGGTACCTTAGGACCCTCCGCGCCTGCAGCAGTCGAATGGTGCCCAAGTAGATAAAACCCAGCGCGGCGACAATTCCAAATAGTGGGGTCAGCGCAAAAGCCCAGGGCGCGCCAATGCAAAGCGAAGCTGCCACATAGCAAACCGCAGTAGTGAAAAGCTCTACTGGCGGCCGGAGCAGAGATTCAAGGGTGTAGGTCGCCATCTCAAGTCCTCGCGGTGAATGTCATGGCGTCGACTTCCGCACGCGCTTGCTCAACCTGGTCCGGTGTCAGCCGTTCGGCCAGGCGCTGGGCGAATGCGTGTTCGTTGAGCTCGGAGATTCCTGTCAAGCGAGCACCGTACAGCTCGCTCACATGGCGAACCTGCTCGATCATTTGCTCCCGGCCGGGCCGGTGTAGGGGATGGCTGATGATCAGTGTGAACACCGGCGATAGTCGTGTTGGGCGCATACCGGTTCTCACTGCTGAAGGGTTGTAGCTGTGATCAGCACCGGGTAGTGCTGCAGCCCCAGGCGACCAGCAATATCGCTGGCAGGTACAGGCATCACCTGCAACCCAGGTGCCCAGCGGCGGATCTCTTGCAGTCGTGCAGCGTTGCTGACATTCACAGCAAGGCCTACTGCCTGCAGGCCTTGAAGTGCCGACAGCTTCTGCTTGAGCCAGGCCTGCGACGTTGGATCATCCCCAACGATGAACATCGGCTGCAGACCTGCTGCGTTGATCACTCGTCCCTGTACTGGGCCGGGGCTCAGTTCTGGAGTCGACACCGGAAATGCCCCGCCCGCCCGGACGCCAGTCACAACTGGGGTGGTGTGCGTAGGCTCGGGATCAATGTCTTGGTAGTAGGACAGTGCGGATGAGCCGCCACGGTCCTCCACCACGGTGAGCACCGCTTGCTGATCAGCATTGCAGGGCAGAGCCAGGCTGCTCACGATCGCGAGGGCCAGTGCCTGCACGGCGTGTGATCGCCGGGCGTGGGGATATGTCATGGGGTCACTACCTCGAATTTGATGCCGGTGACCCGGCTAAGATGTTTCGTGAAATAGCTACGGTACTTCGCGGCCGGCGCCCCCCCGGCAGGGCGGTGATACCGGCCCGCAGCATCGATCCAGGTTCCACCCTTAGCCTTTTGTTCAGCCAGGATCTGAGCGGTCACCGCCAGGTTCTTGTATGGATCCAGGCCTTCGCAGGGATAGCGGTAGCGATGCCCGTTGTAGCGAATATTTGTTTGTCCCAGCCCCACGTCGACTCGAGCGGGTCCAGCCTTAACAATCGCTATCATCAGAGCTTGGCAAGCGTCTGCTCGTGTGGCGAAGCGGTAGCCTGTTCCGGCCACATTCAACGTCCAGGGCCACGGCACAAGCTGCCCGCGCAATCGCGTCCCGCTTTCCTGCAGTGCCACCGAATAGAGCACAACGGGCGGGACCCCGTGTCTGATGCCGATCGCCTTGTAAGCTGCTGGCGGATCCTCTACACCCCATGCGTTGCCGGCGAGCAGAACCACCGACAGAACGTAGAGCCGCCATCCGCTCACTGACGACGCCATGATCCATTCACCTGTGTAACGGCGGCTGGCAGCGAGCCACCGAGCCCGAGGCGAACCCAGCGGCCCTGGTCATGATTCAGTGTGATCAGTCGGCTTTTAACGCTGGACGGGTCAATACCCGCGAGAATTGCCCAGCGGCGGATCCTTTCATCGTCTTGCTGGCTGCCGACGAAATACAGATCAAACGGCGTCTGTGACGCCTGCAGCCGTTTGACCTGGTCGATGCAGGGTAGGCAGTCGTCTTTGACGAAGAGTGCCATGCGCCCGTTGCCCTCCAGAGCTGGGCCGCTCCCGGATCCGGCCTGGCCCGAAGGGGTGGTCGAAATCTCAATGGCTTTGATGCCTGGGAACATGCGCTGGTACGCCTCGTCGTAGGCTCGCTGGTAGGCGAGCTCCCGATCGACTCGTTGGCGCTCTGCTTGGACCTGCAGCTCGGCGAACCGGCGTCGTTCGCTCTCTGATCGGGCCTCGATTCCCAGCGCGGTGAGAGGGTCAAGCCCTGGCGAATACACCCCCCGGGGCCCCTGCATTACCTCTTGATATCGTTCGTACTCCTTGGGGGTCAGGCCCCACTCCTGCGCGGCTCTATCATCGAGCTTGTTCTGGGACAGGGTGCTTTCGCTGGTGAGCTGTTGAACACTGGAGGCGGCCCCTCCAGCGGCGGAAGGAAGCGGCGCGGCCTCAATGCCAATTGCGGTAAACGCGCAGGCGCAGGCGATGGCTCGAACGAACGGTAGATTCATGGTGCTTTACTCATGGCTGGATGCTCAGGGTTCGGGTTGTTCCGCCGGCGTCGAAGGTTGCGGTCCGTTCATCTACAGCCCTGAGGCGCCAGTTGCTGCCGCTGACCACTTCCCCAGGCCGAATCAGGTAGATCTGGCTTAGCCGCGTGCTACCAGTGGGGGCAACAGACAGGAAACGCTCTCCGCCTCGGTATTCGAGGCCGACCATCTGAAAGGGCGGAGGATCTTGCGGGATTGGTGGGGCTTTAACCGGTGCGGGCTTCGGCTTCGGTTTGGAGGAGGCTTTGGGGGCTGGTGCAGTCGCCTGAGCCTGAGGCTTGCTCATTTTCTGCAGTTTGCCGTCGAGCGACTCAAGGTCGGCTTTCAGTACTAGGAGATCGCCCGCAGTCGCGGATGAGCGAGTGGCTTCAGCTGCAGCCTCGTGGGCCTGCGTTGCTGTGGCCTGCACAGCATCGATCCGGCTCGAGAGCGCTTGCTGGCTGATACGGAAGTCTTCCATCGTGACCAGGGGTTTGCCGGACACAGTGTCGAGCCGATCGTCGATCGCGCTCACCCTGTTCTGGAGTGCATCGATCGAGACTTTTTCTGCTGCGCCATTCACGGTGCGAGACAGAGTCGACAGCTGGTACTGCTGGAACGCAATGATGGCGCCCAGGATGAGCAGGCCCGCAGCAAGGGGCAGATGTTTTCGGATCGGCAGTTTCATGGGGGTCCTCTCGAAGCCGAGTACACCCTCGCGCAACCATGATCCTGATTCAGCAGAAAATACTTAGCCCGCCCGCGTGGAATTTCTTGATCGATGCCGAAAGGCAACCCTTTGCTGTCGAGCGCCGCGACTGAAAATCCACTCTTGCAGTCCGGTTCGCTCTCCGACCGCCTTCCAGTTGTACGTACCGTTTAGCCAAAGGAACACGCTGTCGAGTACCTCACGTAGGTGGTCTTTACCACTCTTGTTGGTTGCATACCGAAATGCCATCGAGTCTGGGTCAGCGGCGTCCAACTAGCGAATGAACTGGTGCACAGCATTAACGTTGGGTCTGGCTGCTCTGGGCCCATCTCCTTGAGACGATGACGCAATTCAGACCACAGAGGTATCAACTGATGCTTGTCGTAGTTTTTGGGCTCTTTGCCAGTCAGAACGCGAGCACTGTTTAGCATCAGCTTTAACTGCAGCTCCAGGGAGTGGCGGTACAGAAAGAGCAAAGGCTAAATGCCGCTATCCAGCGGTACCCGACGATTAGTCATAGCTCCACGAGGCCGTCAGCGGCACCTTTGTATGCAAAGGCGTAGAGGTCGGCACGAAAGTGAGACCAGTTCAGCATCGCTTTGTATTGCCAATCCGCGTTCTGAATAAACAGCTGCTGGCCGGAGAAGTCTGCCGGTCAATTGATAGCCTCGAGCTCCGGGTTAAGCATCGGTAGCGATTCTTCATCCATATCATCACCCCACGTTAGGCAGTCCATGGTTTGGGAATGTACGAATCCGCATTGACTGCCGGCAACCCTTAAATGGCCTTTGGGTTGATCTGCTAGGCGCGACCAAAGGGCGAACGTATCGGTGCCGTCTATGAGCGCGCGGAAGCCTATCTTTCTTGATTTGATATGATATAACATATCAATAGGCAAACAGGCCAAGACCCGGAGTTCAGGAGCTTTCATGAGATTTACGTCGGCCTCCATTGCCGCATTTACGGCATTGTTCACCCCTGAAATTTTTGCTGACCAAACTGGCAACTCCACCATCACCCTAGGTGAAGTGAACATTACGCAAAAAGCAGGCGTGGCACTGAGCACGGAAAATGTACTGACATCAGTCGACGTCATGGGCGGCGATCAGGTGGAAGACAAGAACGTGATGAATAGCTGGCAACTACTGGGGCAGATGCCAGGTATTCAACTGACCGAAACTGGCCAGGGAGCGGAGTCGGGGAAGGCCACGTTCCGCGCATTTAACGGCGAGGGCTATATCAATGGCATCAAGACCCTGATCGACGGCGTGCCGAGCAACGTCAACAGCGGCAACCAGCGTTTCATCGACATGATCTTCCCGCTGGAAATTGACTACATCGAAGTGGTACGGGGTACCAACGACCCCCGCTATGGTTTGCACAACATTGGCGGAAACATCAACTTTGCGACCCGACAAGGCGGCAACTATGTCGATAGCCGCCTGACCTATGGCAGCTTCGACACGAGGGAGGTGCAGCTGGCGATCGGTCACGAGGAGGGCAACATTGCCCAGAACTACTTCCTCGCCAAACAGGACAGCAACGGTTACCGCGATCACAGCGAGTCCAACAAGTACGCGCTCGGCGGCAAGTGGTTCGTGAGCAACGACGAACAGGATTTCCGGGTCGGACTGATCGCCCGGCTGTACCATCATCAGGCGGAGGAGTCCGGCTTTCTTACCCGCGAACAGATGCGCGACAGCCGCACCCAGTCGCCAGCGAAGAACGCCAACGATAGCGATGATCGCGATATGAAGCACCTGAGCTTGCACACCGATTGGCAGCTCAACGATGACCTGAACCTGAGCAGCAAGCTGTACTACAACAGTTACAACGATGACCGTACCATCACCTTCACCGACTATCAGTCAGGCAACGCCCCTCGCCAGCGCCGCCAGTGGGACGAGCAGCAGACTGGTGTCCTCAGCAACCTGACCTGGCGCGCCAACGACCTTCTTACCCTCGACGGCGGCATCAACTACGAGGAACAGGACAACAGCTACCGCCGCCTGCGCTACAACTACAGCGTTCCGACCGACTTTGATGTCGCCCCGGCGCGGGTGCAGAACGATGACCAGTACACCCTCCGAAACATCGGTGGTTACGTGCAGGCCGTCATCCAGCCGATCGAGTCGCTGAAGATTATCCCGGCCATGCGGGTGGACAAGTTCTCCGGCAACACCGAGCTACAAAATGGCGTCAAGGCGTCACTGCAGGACTACGGCTGGATCCGTCAGCCGAAGCTGAGCGTGGTCTATAGCCTCACCCCCGAGATCGATCTCTACGCCAACTGGGGCCGGACTTTCCAGATTCTCACTGGCTCGACCGCGCCAGCGTATGTGACCCAGGGACAGGTTTCGTTTGACCCGTCGATCAATACCGGCAAGGAAGTAGGGGTGAAGTTCCGTCCGTTCGAGGGCGCGCAAGCGCGTGTCGCTGTATGGCAACAGGACGCCACCGACGAGGTGGCAAACATGCCGAGCACGGGCACCACGGTCGGCCTGGGCGAAACCCGTCGTCGCGGTGTGGACATGCAGATTACTGCGCAACTGAACGAGCAGTGGACAGTCTGGGCCTCCCATGCGATCCAGGAAGCCAAGGTGGTCAAGGCCTACACTGCGACCGGCCAGTCGTTGTCGGGCAAGGAGGTCTTCTCTACGCCGCGGTACATCAGTAACGTCGGCGTCGACTACCGCTATAACGATGACTGGAAGTTCGGCCTGCAGGGCCGCGCGCAGGGTAGCTACTACATTGACGAGCTGAACGAGCAGGGCAAGTACGGTGGTTTCGTGTTGATGGACGCTAGCATCAGTTACCGCATGACCAGCACCACCAGCGTCGACCTGCAGGTGAAAAACCTGCTGGATCGCGAGTACGAATACGTCTGGTATGACAACTTCTTCTGGGGTGGTGACGACCAGCCGATGTTCTCTCCGGCGCCCGGTCGCTCGGCCTTTGTCTCTCTTAACATGAAGCTCTGAGAAGGTAGGAGCATTCACGCGACTGGCGTGAATGCTCCCATGAGTCCCTCGCCATGTGTGCGTTGGCTCTCTGGAAAAGAGCCCCCAGAGACTGGCAAAGACGCCATCATTTCAAGATGCGGCTGCCCAGCCGGCGTAGATGACGAGGGGCCGCCACCTCTTTCTCCACCAGATCGCCAGTCCTAAACGACCTTCAGAAATCGAAGGTCAGCCCGGCATACAGTGCACGGCCATCGCCAGGTGAGTGCAGCGAGGCATCGGCTCCATCCGGGTCATACCAGACATACTCGTAGTAACGGTTGGTCAGGTTCTTCAACTGCAGATCCACGCTCATCGACTCGCTGAGCTTGTAGGTCGCGCCCAGGTTCATCAGTACATAGCCGCCATAGGTACCTTGAGTATTCTCACGCTCAAGATAGTAGTTGGTTTGTCCGTTTGCCCACGCCGTCAGTTGCAACGCTGGGGTTACCTGGTAGCTGACGCCGGTATTCCACAGGTGGTGCGGCACATGGTCGATTTCCTTGCCCTTGCTGTCCGGGAGCGCGCTGCTGGGCTCAAGGATTTTCGAGTACTGCCAGGAGTAGCTCATCCACACTTCGGTGCGTTCGTCCGGGTGTAGGTTGACCTGCAGGTCGTAGCCCCAGCGGCGAGTTTCGCCGACGTTATCGGATTCTCCGCTCGGGTCGTTCAGGCGACGACTGACCTCGCCTGTTGCGTCTTGCCGCCAGTACGCCACTCGACCATCCATCCAGCTGACTGGGGTGAACTTGACGCCGGTTTCCCAGCCTTCGTTGATCGAAGGATCCAGATCATCCTTGCGTGGCGGGACCTTGTAGGATGCCGCACCTGTACCCACCTGGAACGTCCTGCCCCAGTTGGCATAGACACTGGCGAACTTCCAGGGCGAGTAAACAATGCTGAGCTTGGGCTGCTTGATCAGACCGTAGTCATTGATGTCATAGTCCTGCCCGGTCATCTTGTTGGTGAAATCGCCACTGATCTTGTCGACACGGTAGGCCGGGACGATTTTCAGCGATTCGACCGGCTCGATTTCAGCCTGCACGTAGGCCCCGACGGTGTTGAAGTCGAAGTCCTGGTCGCGGGTCTGCGCCTGACGTACCCGTTGCAGGGTACGATAACGCTCGCTGCGGTTCTCCTGTTTCTGCACGTCGCTCCCGCCTTCCAAGGCGAAGGCATGCAGCCAGTCTATCTGTGGTCGCCAGGTCAGGGAGGTGATGGCTCCGTACTGGTCCTCGTAGGTATCGCGCTCTTGCTGGGAACTGGTGCGCCAGTACTGCGTCCAGCGGCGGTCGTCGAAGGTATTGAGGTACGTTTTGGCCGACCACGACAAGGTGTCCGATAGGTCGGTGTCGAAATGCACACTGACCTGGTTCATCCGCCGCGTTCCCTTGTCCGTGGCGTTGTAGACGTTGGTCATCCGCGGGTGGTGGCGGGCGTTGTCCTCGGTCAGGTAGCCGGCCTCCTGAGCTTCCGACTCGTAGTGACGGGCAATCAGACCTAGGCGGAAGCTCGCATCGTCGGGGCTATAGAACCATTTGCCGCCGAAACTGTAGCGCTCGGTATCGGCGTGATCGCGGTAGCCGTCGACATGTTGGCGGGCAAAGAAGTAGTTCTGCGTCCAGTTGCTGGTCTCTATACCCTTGGCCAGTTGCACCTCGCGGGTGTTGAAGCTGCCGTAGCGCAGGCGGGCCTTGTTGTAGTTGCCGCCCGTGCGGGTGTTGATGTTGACGTTGCCGGCGATGTTGTTCAGGCCGTAACGCGGGTCGCTGGTGCCGCGGACGACCTCGATGCTGTCGATGTCCATAGGGAACACCGAGTCGATGAAGGGCATGTTGCCGTCGTTGGTGTTGCTGGGAATGCCATCGATGAGCAGCTTGACGGCGTTGACCTCGCCTTCACCGTTGAAACCCCGGAATGACAGCTTGCCTGAGGTGGTGCCCTGGTTGAATTCGGTCAGCATGACGCCAGGCGCGCGGCGGAACAGCTCCCAACTGTAGGCCACGGGCATCTTCTCGACGATGTCACCGCCAAGGATATCCACCGAGCTCAACACGCTGCTGGTGGCTAATGGGCCTGTACTGTTGCCGCTGACAGTGACCGCCCCTAGCGTAAGGGTCGAGTTATCGCTGGACAGCGTTTCTGCTACTGCTTGGGACAGTGGGCTCAGGCTGGAAACACAGGTAAGGGCAAACACGGGCAGTACGGCACGTGCGGTGCTACGAAACGCAGGCATGGAAAGCTTCCTGGCAAAAAAGTCGGGCACGGTCATCACGCGCGTTGTGCGCAGGACCGGGTAGAAGTCGACAGCTCAGGCCAAGGGGGAAGCGCGCGGATTCAGGTTGGGCCACTGTTCACGGGGCAGAGGCAAGATTGGGATATGGCCCAGCAGCTCAGCGGGCCAGAAACGCGGATAAAGATGCTTGAAGTAGTCGCCGACCAACAGTGCCTGCCCGGCGTGACCGCAGCAGCAATCACCGGATTGCAGCTTGCTGTCGGCATGATCCGCCAGTTCGGACTGATCGAGCTTGAGTTGCGCCAATAGCGACTTGGGTAGGCTCTGCACGCCGTGCAGGCTGCAGAAGCTGCCGAGAATCAGCGACTGCTCTACAGGTGGTTCGCGCAGGGAACGGTCGAGCGGCATCACCAGCAGGTTGAACAACACTGCGAAGCAAGCGAGCAAGCAGAGGTGAGTGCGAACGCGTGACAGCATGGACCGCCCCATGAAGTAAGCTGCGCATTAAGCCGCATACGAGGCGGCCTGTAAAAGTTCCATGGAGCGGCATTATGTCGCAGCCTTGCGCTCATGCAGTCCCGCTGGGCTTCAAACAACCGAGCTTGGATGCTAGAGTCGCCGGCCATGGATCGTCCTGCTTCCAACCGTCCCCTCATTGCCTGGATTCTGTATTTCAGCGTCCTGTTCAATGTGCTTTGCTGTGGCCTCAGCCACGGGCAGGCGCTGGGCTTTGCGCTCAATGGAATCGGTGGCAGCTTCTGCAGCCTGGGTAGCGACACCTCGGTTCTAAAGATCAAACAGGACGGTGGGTTGACCACTGCCGATTGGAGCAATCCTTTCACCTGCCCCATGTGCTCAGCGATACTGCTTCTGCTGCTGTTTCTGGTTGGCGTCGCCTGGCTACTGGCGTGCGCCAATCCAAAGCCCTTCAAACGCGAGGTGCGCAGCCAGGCACCACCGCGCTACTGCTGGCCATCGGCCAATCCCCGCGCTTCTCCTCTCTGATGTAGTCAGCGCCTAGGCGCTGAAGCGGGCCTGTGCCCGTTTGTCGAATGCAGTGCTGTTGATTGTGCGTACCTGCTGGTACGCCTTCGGCCGGCACTGCGACGTTCATCGTCGCCGGAGGATCAGCTTTGTCATGAAGAATCTAAACTCCGCACGCGCTCCGTCGGAAGAAACGTGACCGTGCGCTGCGGCCTGCACAGTCGATCCAGGGACAACCTCTGGGTCGCTGCGCTGGTGGCCATGCTGCTCAAGGTGTTGGTGCTGCCCATGGCAAGCACCCTGGGCGAGTTCAGCCTGGCACAACTGCTGACGGGTAGTTACTGCTCATCCGGTGGCATGCAGCCGGTGGTATTGGACATGGATGATGCCGGCAAGCCGGTGGTGTCCGATGCCGGTCATTGCTGTTGCTCTAACGGGGCTCCGGCTCCGCTGCCAACGGCGCTGATCATTACGCCGATACCGCCCGGATCTTCGCTGGTGCCGGCGATGTCGCTCGCCAATGCCTATGTTCCTCGGGAACGTTGGTCCTCGCTCAATCCGCGTGCTCCTCCTGCGACAGCCTGACTGCAAATGAGAACAGGCTACCCGGCACAATTCAGGCCGGGGCCTGCCGAAGGCTATCTGACGTATGGAGTACGTGATGTCTCGTCCCATGAGCGTGTCGACCCTGTTCGACACTCAGGCTCGCCCTGCGCGCGGAAGCGATTCCCGCCTGCCGTTTCCCGACTACCCTTGCAACGCTCGCAGTTTTGTCCACCTGGATGCACGGCTTCTACCGTATTGGCACACGTTGTTCGACGTCTGTCCTGGCCTGCTGAAGCTCGATCCCCCGGAAGGCCTGGAACTGTTCCGTCGCTTCATGACCTGGGCTTACCGACATCATCCGGCACTGGATTGGACCTATTACATCAGTGTCTGTCGCTGGCTGTTGGGCTCGCCCTACAGGTCGCGGGTGACCGACGAACACATAGAGGCGCTCCTGGCGGCGGCCGCTGCATTGTGGGTTGCGGGTGACATGTCCCAGGCACGTGGTCTGGTACTGGCTTGGCAACCCATGGACGGAGTAGTCGTGGAATGGAAAGCCGGCGCGCAGCCGGCTGGATGCACCATGGAAGAAGGCGTCGGGCTGCCACCCCCTTCCTGGGAGTTTTCCTGGAGCCCGCTCAGTGGCAAGGGACTAGAGAACTTTCGTCGCTGGTTGCCTGTACCTGGCTAGGCCCGCGGAGCCCGGGCCGGGGCAAGCCTCAATGGTTGCCGTGCCCGGGATCTTTATCGACCTTGACCACGCCCTGGAATAGGGCGAATTGTTTGACCCTCTCTTCGGACTGGGTCGCTTCTGCGCTGCGCACTGCCTGGCTCAACTGAGTGGCATCAGCGTCACTGAGCCCGGCACTGCGCAGGGTGGACGGGTTGAGCAGCGAGTCGCCGGCGCATAACACCACGCGCCATCCATGTGGCCCCTTGCGCAACAGGGCTCGTCCACCCCGCTTGTCCTGCAGCCAGCCTGCGACGGCATGATCGCCCTCGACCGTGACCGGGCCCACGTCCAGCGGGGCATCCGGGCGTTCGAAACTGTGCCGCATCAGTTGCTGGATGCTCTGTTGCTCACTGGCGATATCCGCCATTGCCAAGAGGGGACTGCACGCCAGCAGCAGTGCGAGGATCGGTGCTTTCATCAATGTGTTCCTTTGCAAGGCTGCCGGCGGTGAGCCGGCAGCGTCCGTTTTCGGGCTCAGAAGCCCATCTTCACACCCAGTTGCGCCGAGGTGCCGGGCATCGGGTAGTTGGTGCGGTAGGCATAGTCGCGGTCGAACAAGTTCTCTACGGCGACGAACACTTCGCCCACCTTGCCCAGCGCCGGTACTGCGTAACCTACGCGCATGTTGACCACGGTGAAGCTGTCGACCTTGGAGAAGTTGCTGGCACCTGCGGTACGTTCCTCTGCCAGCACATACATGTCCTTCTGGTACTGCGCATCGGCGGAGAGGCGCCATTGGCCGATCTCGTAGGTCGTGCCCAGCGACAATGACTTCTGGGGGGCGTAGGGCAGGGTCTTGAGCGACGGATCGAGCCAGGTGAAGCCGACGAAGCTGCTCCAGTTGCTGGTCCAGCGCTGTTGCCAGGTAGCTTCGGCACCCTTCACGCTGTAATCGCCCAAGTTGATGTACGAAGGGCGGGACACCGCCGGCGGGAACGCGAACAGGTAGCGGTCCTGCAGTTTGTCCTTGAATACGGCGAGGTCCAGGGTGGCGCTGTCGATAGGGTTGAAGCGTACACCCAATTCCTGGTGGTCGACCTTTTCCGGTTTCAGGTCTTTCCAGGTTTCGCCCAAGGCAGGTATCAGGCTCGACATCACCGAGGCTTCAAGGCCGGGGTAATTGATGCCACGTGAAGCATTGGCGCGGAACTCGACATTGTTCGAGGACAGCAGCAACCCGGCATGAGGTGCAGTAGCGCTATCGAAGACATTGTGGTCGTAGGTGCGCACGCCGGCCGATGGGGTCAGGGTCCAGGTGTCGTTCAGTGCAAAGGCGTGGCTGACGGCGATATGCGGCGACGTAACGCGCAGGGTTGGCGCGTCGAACTTGGCTTGTGGCGCCGGAGCGATACGCTTGAAATGCACCTCACCCTTGCTTTCGTCGATATCCAGGCCCAGGGCGACCTCACCGCCTTGCCAGGGGCGGAGTTGTTCTTCCCAACGGATGCCTTGCAGGGTGAAGTCGCTGATGGTGTCGCCGTCCAGACCGGTCTGGTCCAGCGCTGCGCCGCGTCCTTCATTGTGGTAGACCTTGAGGCTGCCATTGCCCCAGTCATGGTCGTGGTCCAGGGACAGCGAGGCCAGCGTGCCACGGGTGTTGAACTCACCGTTCTTCGTATCCGGCAAGCCTTTCTGGCCTGGATCGGATACCTGGTTGTTGGCGTGCAGCACCAGCAGTCCTGCGCTCCAGTTGTCGTTCAGACGATAGCCGAGGCGCGCCATGCCATTGTTCAAGCGGCCGTCGCCGTCTTTGCGGTCACCATCGGAGTGGGCTGCACCTTGAGCCAGTAGGTAGTCGAAATTGCCTTCGCGGCCTATCAGGGTGGCTTGTTCGGTGGCGGTGCGGAAGCTGCCACCCGTCAGTTGCATTTCGCCGTGATGGTTGTCGCCCTGCTCGGCGACCTTAGGCGTCAGGTCGATGGCGGCGAAGGTGTTGCCGAATTTCTGCGGCTGCGGTCCTTTGTAGATACTGATGCTCTGCATGCCATTAATCGGTAGCAAGTCCAGCAAGGGGTGGCCCCAGACCCCCATGTAGAACGGCACGCCGTCGATATAGGTCTTGATCTCGCTGCCGGGGCGGCTGGCGCCCATGCCACGAATGTAGACTGCGCCACCTTCGGCCCCGCCGAACGACCCCACCGGATTGAATCGCGATACCACCACCCCTGGAGTGCGGCGAAGGGCGGAGGACAAGTCGAGGGCATTGAGGTCACGGATCTGCTCCTGGCCTACCACAGTGGTAAGGCTGCCGAAGCTGTCGACGCTGTTCTGGTCGATGACCGAAGTGCCCACAACGGGCGTTTCGGCAAGTTCAACCGAGTTGGTTTCGGCCAGCGTGGCGCCGCTGGACAGTGCAAGTGCGGCGGCGCAGCAGAGGGTTTTCTTCTTCATTCTCTGGAAATTTCCTGATGCTGTGAATCAAGGTAGGCCAGCGTCGCGCACATGGCGGCATCCCTATGTGCTTAAAACCAGGGCGCGGGACGGCAATGGAACTGAATCAGGTCAGAGCAGGTGAGGCGCGAGGATTGGCAGGTGGCCAGAATCGGCGTGGCCAAGTCGCGGGCGCGATGGGCAGGAGTGTTTGAACGGCAGGATCGGCAAAAGGCAGGCTGAACTGCAGAGACGTGAAAGCAAGACCGGTATGGCTGCATAGCGGACAGTCGAGCGTAGCGCCGACTGCCAAGCCATCGCCAAGCCATTGCTCGAAGCTGATTGAGCGGGGAACCGCGCCTATGTGGCCGCAGAATGCGCCGCCTAATCCATTGAGCGTCAGACCGATCGCTTGACCTTGCCCCAAACCACAGTGCAGCACGGCGAAAAAAAAGCTGGCGTAAAGGAGCCAGGTGAGTGAGCGGCGACGCGCTGCTGATCGGTGCATATCCTTTGCTCGATGACCGCTTTGGAATAGTTCGATGCGGGAGTCTAGCAATGCTTGTGTGTTACGTCCGGTGCGACAGCCTGCCGCACCGAACTTACCCCTTCGCAGGTACCCCAGTTCGGCCCTGGTACCTGGATCACTTTGACATGTAGTCGATCACGGCCTTGTAGTCCTCGGCCGTGCAGTCCATGCACAGGCCACGTGGCGGCATGGCGTTGAAGCCTTCGGTAACGTGTTTGACCAGTACCTCGCTGCCCTGCGCCAGTCGAGGCTTCCAGGCTTCGGCGTCGCCTTTCTTAGGAGCCATTGGCAATTGGCCGTTGTGGCACATCTGGCAGGCTCGATTGAATACCGCCTCCGGATCTTGCGCTGCCTGTGCCAGGCTCGCCACTGCCAGGCAAGCGAGCATCACCAATGTCTTTTTCATGAATGGCCTCTCAGGTTTTCTTATTGGAAAGAGCGGAGTGTATGAAGCTTGCCGCAGATGTCAGTTGCGACCGTATGACGCACCTTTTCCGCTAGTCGCGAGCCTGTGAGGCAGGTCGGCGATGAGCGATCGAGGTGCGACCTACTGTCGCACCCTCGATTTCATTCACGAAATTGGCGCCATTAAAAAGCCGGGACTGAATTCAGCCCCAGCTCGTGTCGGTGTCAGATGGACACTTAGGTCGAAGTCAGACAGCCAGCGACTTCACGCAGGTCAAGCGGGAGACCAGCAGACTATCGGCATGGCGCTTGAGGGTGCGCACCACCAGGCAGGTGAACAACGGTTCGCACAAAACCAGTGGCAGGTATGACAGGGCGAACAATGCCCAGTTGTGAAGCGGCGTCGGCTCTTCGCCCAAGGACAGCCAGAATCCGACCATGAGCACCACGCCCGTGTAGTACAGAGCGTCGAAGCGGACTACCTCAGCCCAGCGGATGCTATGACCGCCCTCATTGAAGAATCGCCTGCCAAGCGTGTAGTGAGCAGTGATCAGCGGCAGCATCAACGACAGCGAGTTCACTCCCAAATGCACCAGGTCCTGTGGCTCGAACAGCATCCCCTGAAGCAGCAGGCCTATTGCAAAGCCCAGCAGCGTGGGGACGAAGCCGAACACGAAGTACACCGCCGAGGCGCCAACGAAATGCAGTTCGGAGGCACCGACGGGGAGATGGAAGACTTCCATGAAGATCGAGAAGAACACCGCTGCCAGGACGGTCTTGAGAATATCGTCGGGTCGCTTTAGCAGGCGTGGCGCAAAGACGGCCAGGGTGCCCAGGGCGGTGACGTTGGCGTACAGCACTTTCGCGGCGTTCAATACGCCAGGTTCGATATGCATCGTTACTCCCTCCGAGTGATGCGATTTTTAGAAAAGCCCAGCGGGCTGCCTGCGGCAGGTTTCCTGGCTCGCGGGTCGTCGTAGCGGACGCGCCTTCCCGGTCGAAATGGACCAGTGGCATGTTGCGTCCGTACTCTCCGCTCACAGTTGCGGGGGCAGCGCGGGAATCGCCTTTGTGGAGGCTTGCCCGCTTCCCTGTTGCCTGTGTCTTGCGTCACAACCGGCAGACGCTGCAAGGGTAGTGTTGCTAAACGTATTCGCTAAGCGCCTGTCGTTCTCAGCGGCGCGGTCGTATTCGCCATAATCTGCGCCAGCCGAGAACTACGCCGCTCAGGGCTATGACCGTTCCGCCAAGGCTGAAGCCGATGATCATGCTCTCGCGTAAAGCGGGCCGTTGCAGGAGCGGTTGCCAATCCCAGCTGTGCAGCAGATTGAACAGCCAGCGCCCGGTGCGTTGCGTGAGATCGTGACTGGCAACCAGTTCACCGCTGGCAGGGTCCAGGTAGATCCAGGTCCCGGCGGGGTCCTCGAAGCGCAGGCGCAATACCGGCAGTGGCCGGGGCTGGAAGCCATACATGCTCTGGGCATCACGGGCGAAGTAATGGAAGTCGTAGCCAGTCTGCCAGTCGACGCGCAGCGATGTTTGCGGCGAGATGGCTCGTGCTGCAGCTTCCAGTCGCTCGCGTTGCAGCTGCCTGGCGGGCAGAGCGCCTAGTTCGAGGATCCGGCTGTCCCCTACTGCGTTGCGCGCCACCAGGTAGGTGTTTTCGCCAAGACGCCGCCATTGCAATTCAACCGTCCTGAAAGCGGCTTCCTGGTCCAGGCTGGCCAGTGCCTGTTTCACGCTCTGGCCGATATCCGTAGCTCGTAGCAGTCCTTGCTGCAAGGCGCTAATGTCCAGGCGAGAGTGGCTGTCGGTCAGGCCCCAGGGGCGCATCGACATCAGTCCGCTGAACACCCATGTCACCACGACGACTCCGAACAACAGGCCGCCGATGTGGTGCCAACGTAACCAGCCGCCCGGATAGGGACTGCAGGAGCCGCTGCGGTAGCGCGTACGCAGGCGAACCCGCATGACGCCAACCACCATCCCAAGCAGCGCCATCAGAGTGCCCAGCAGAGACAGGCCGATCACCAGCGTGCGCCAGCCATTGTCGAAGCCGAAACCGCCGCGCAACGGGTAGAGCCAGTGCAGCCAGGCGCCGATCCAGTTCCACGTGCGCTCCTGAGCGCTGGCATCGCGCACTACCTCGCCGGTCCTGCCCGACAGGTACAGCCAGGTGCACGCTGCATCGCCGACTTCAACCCGCTGCAACGGTCTTTCAGCATCGAGCGCTCGGGAGTGGGTCCACATGTCTTCGTCGAGGCTGCCCCGGTACTGGAGTGGCACGTCACCGGCGTATTGCCGGGCACTGGCCAGTGCCCATCGTGCATCAACACTGGTTAGCAGCTCACCGTTGGCGGCGTCGAGTGCCACGCGGCGACCATCGGCCAGGTCGAGCAAGTAGTACGGGCGTCCGCCGAGGCTGCTCAAGCGCAGCGCCTGCAGTGGTTCGTCGACCCAACGTGCCGGTAGCTCGGCGCAACAGCCCGCCGGCAGGACGGGCAGGTGCGCCAGGCGCTCGGTCGGAGTCAGCTTGGGGTAGCCGACGTACAGCATGACCACCCCTGAGACGAACCACAGCGCCATGAACAGGCAGGTGACGATGCCTAGCCAGCGGTGCCATAGATAGAGTTGGCGCTTCAGCTTCATCAATAGCGCCACTGCACGGCGACTTCCAGGCTGCGTGGTTCACCCACGTAGTACTGGGTGTTGGTCTGGTGGATGAAACGCGCGTAGACCTCATCGGTCAGGTTGCGCAGGCGCGCGCTGAGCTGAACGTGCTTGTCCAAATCATGGGTCATGGACAAGCCGTACAAGGTGTAGGACGGCACCCACATGGTATTGGCGGTGTTGGCGTAGACCGATGATACATAGCGGGCATCGGCACCGACCTGCCAGCCGGGAGCAAGGTCGTAGGTCAGCCAGAGGTTGGCGGTGCGCTCAGGAATGTTGACCGGGTTCTTGCCCTTGCGTGAATACACCACGCCACTGACGGTTTCGTTGAATTCGTCGTATTCGGCGTTGACCCAGCTGAAATTGCCGGCGGCCAGCAGTTGCGGGGTGACCTTGAACGAAGCTGCCAGCTCTATACCGGTGGAGGTTTGCTGGCCGGCCTGCTCGGTGGTGTTTGGCACGGTCGAGGACGGCACCGAGATGTTCTTGCGCACGATGCGGTAGGCTGCGGCGGTCGCCGAGCCGCGCCCGTCGAGGAAGTCGAACTTGCTGCCAACCTCGACCTGGCGCCCGGTGCTCAGGTCGAAGTCGCCGACCTGGCTGATCGAGGCGCTGGTCAGGGTACCGCCCGGCGGCTCGGCCGAGGTGCTGTATTGTGTATACAGGCTCAGGTTGGAAGTCAGGTCGTAGACAAGGCCCAAGCGTCCGGTGATAGCGTCCCAGCGCCGGTCGAGGCTGGTGCGGGCGACATGGTCGACGACATCGAAGTCGATGTGGTCGTAGCGCAGGGCGCTGATCAGGGACAGTTGGTCGGTCAGGCGGGTACGGTTCTCGACGAACAGCGACGAGGTGTCGGTGGTGGTGCTGCGGCCTTTGCTGCGCGGCGCGTCCATGCCTGGGATATCTAGGAAGCGATCTGGATCGAAGGCGCTAGGGTCGACCGTGTCGAAGGCGCCCTTGGATAGCGGGTAGTTGGTCTGCTGGTTGCGGTTGTAGTCGACACCGAAGGCCCAGTCGCTGGCCAGGCCAAACAGCTGGCCTTGGTGGCTCAGGTCGATGCGGTTGCCATTGACCTCCTGGTCATGGCGCTGGCGATAACCGCCGGAGCGGGCGATGGTGCTGTTGTCGGCGTTGTAGCGATAGACCTCAAGGTTGCGGTAATCGCGTTGGCCGTCGTAGTGGTAGAAGGTGTTATGCAAACGGGTGGAATCGTCGAAACGGTACTCGGTGATCGATCTCAGCCAGCGGGTGCGCTGTTCGTAGCGGCCGTCTTCGACGTTGTAGTTGTTGAAGCGGTCGTGTTTGTCGATGTGCAACTCGCCCACCAGCGGTTGCAGCACCGGCGTACCCCAGTAGGGGCTGTCTTCCTTTTCTTCCAGGTACTCGAGGGCCAGCGTGTGCGAGAGCTGGTCGTTGATATCGCTTAGCAGCGAGAAGGCCAGGTTTCCGGCGCCATTTTCCTGGCGATCGATATAGCTGTTGGTGCTGGTGCGGCTGTAGTCGAGGCGGGCGTAGTGGCGCGGCCCGTCGCCTGTGTTGAGCGCTTTGTTGAAGCCGACCGAGGTTTCCATGGTGTCGTAGCGGCCGTAACTGACTCGTCCTTCGAACGTATCTTCGTCACGATCAGCGAGCTTGGTGATGACGTTCAGGCTACCGCCTACCGCGCCGCTGCCATTGAGGAAAGACGACGGACCGCCGAGCAGTTCGACGCGGTCGTAGATCCACGCGCCGACCGGGCGTGCTGCGCCGCCATACTGCAAGTTGATGCCGTTGAACAACTGACTGATCTGGGCACCGTTGAAGCCGCGATACGCCACATACCCGCCCCAGCCGGGTGGCGCGGAGGCATTCACCCCGGGCAGGGCATTGGCGGCATCCTGGAAGGTCCGCGCGCCAATACGCTCCATGGTCTTGCGATCGGCCACACTGACCGAGGCCGGGTTTTCCCGGGCGCTGAGGTTCAGGTTCGAACCGCTGTCGATGGGGCGGTCGAGGTCGAGACTGGTGGCTTGACTGGCCGTGTCGGCCATGGCGCTCACTGTGCTGGTAGGCAGGGTCAGGGCATTGTCCTGCGCCCAGGCGCAGGATGCGCTGCCAACAAGCAGCGCCAGGGTGGTCATGCGAAACATAAGGGTTTCCAGGCTGGAAAGAGATCGGCACGTGCCAGCCGATCGTCATCGACGGCCAGTGCGCAGCGTTTTCAGAGCACGGGAAACAGCGCGGGAGAGGCTCGGGGATTGAGCAAGGGCCAGCGTTGCCTCGGCAGTAGCCGCATCGGCTGGCGTGGCAGGAGGTTGATCGACTCGCCGGCCAGCAGGGCGAGCAAACCGAAGAAAGCGGCCAGCAGGGTGGCGCCGAACAGGCTGGCGATCACGCAGTCGCTGGTCATCGGCAGCGAGTGCGAGCCAAGGTCGTTGTCGCCCTTGAACGGGCTGCTGCCGTCGAGTGAGCAATACTCCCCATCGTCCAGGCCGCTCAGGCTCAGGCCAGCCATCTGGCCATGGCCCATGGCGCACAGCAATGAGCCGAACAGAACGCTGAAATACAGCATCCAGGCGATCGGCGCTTTGTGGTGGCGGACTAGGTTCATGGGAAGACTCGAATCGACGAGACAAGGTACGGGGTGGCGAATTGTATCTATTTGTATCCGTAAAGCACTACACGCCCTGCAAAAACATTCGGATGGATTATGGGTAAGCCATGCGTCAAGCCGATGAAGCGCCATAGCAAGCCAGCCGTATAACCGCGTGCGACTGCGAGCGGTGCGACCGTCCGCCGCAGCCGTTGCGCGGTGCCCGTCATTGATGGCCTCTTCTCCAGGATGCTGTGGCGAGTTGCCGCAGGCCAGTGGCGCGAGGCCTCCATGCTACTGTTCGGGCACGACGTGAAGGTTCCCTGGCAGGTTTACAGCGCGTCGCCAGCGCCGGGCTCCACAAGGACCCCGGCCTTTTTCATCTGGCGCTCCTGGACCGTGCGGCGGGTTGTCACAGTTTCTGCCCGCTACAGAGCGATATTAGAGTGCCCTCCCCGCGCAGTGGCGCTCCTGGGTCGGCTGAAAGACTCTAGTCAGAGAGCTGGACAAGCAACACAGCCTGGAACTGCACATGGTCAATTTTTTTAATCGCCGCTACTACCCTTCGCTGAGCACACCCAACTGCCATAACTTCTACGGCAAGCCTTGTCGTTTCACACTGACCGTTCGGGACGGCTATTGAACCGCCAGCAACCCGCCGGGCGCAGTTGAGACCAGGGTAATGGCAATGCGCTGCGGCATGCACAGAACTACCAGGGACAACACCTGGGTGGTTGCGTTGCTCGCCATCGTTCTGGAGATCACGACCTTGCCAATGGCGGCAGCCTTCGGGCAGCTGAGTCTGGCGCAGTTGCTTTCGGGCAGTTATTGCTCCTCAGGCGGTACGCAGTATCGTCCCTTGGCCTTCGACAAGGATGACAACGACAGTTCCAGACTGACCGGGCAAGGTCATTGCTGCTGCTCCCAGGCACATGGTCCGATGCCCTTGGCCAGGCCGCCAGCGCTGTTCCCGCCAACGCTGGCGTCGACGTCGCTGCCGGAACTCTTTTGTGCTTTCCAGCCGTCCCCCCGTGATTGCTGGCCAACCTCGAATCCGCGGGCATCTCCGGTGCAAGGCGCTTCCTCTCGCAGGCTCGCCTGCAACGAGAAACGCATCGCCGTGGGTGCCTGAACCGGTCGGCCGATGCCATCCTTCGGTATTATCGAGACCATTTAAGATGGATGTACTGCAAGTCATGCGCGCGTTCAGTTACGTCGTGCATACCGGAAGTCTGACCGCCGCAGCCGCACGGCTGGAGACTACCACCGCGAATATCTCGCGCATGCTCGCCAACCTCGAAGCACACCTGCATATCCGCCTGCTCAACCGAACAACCCGGCGCATCGCCCTGACCGAAGCCGGCAAGCTTTACCTGGAGCGTTGCGAGCAGATATTGAGCCTGGTGGAGGTTGCCGAGGATGAGGTGCAGCAACAGCACAGTCGCCCGGTCGGTCAGTTGCGGATTCACGCCATGCACGGCCTGGGGCAGAGTTATGTCATGGACCTGATCAACCGTTATCGCAAACGCTACCCGCAAGTGACTTTCAATCTGACCATGTCCAATCACATGCCTGACTTGCTGGAAGAGGGCTATGACATGTCGATCCTGCTGCAGGAAACACCGCCGGTGGTCTCCTACGGGGTCAAGGAGCTGGGCGCAACGCACGGTATCCTGTGCGCCTCGCCAGACTATCTGCGGGTCGCTGGCACCCCTGAAACACCGGAAGACCTACGTCAGCATGCCTGCCTTGGCTTCTGCGATCCTTCCCGGCCAGTTGACGAATGGGTGCTTTACGGCCCGCATGGCCGTGCGCAGGTATCACTGGCCGAGTCGCCTCTACGGGTGGACTCCGAAGAAGCGATGCGTTCGGCGCTGACCTGTGCGCTGGGTATCGGCCTGCTCCCGGCATATGCAGCGGCCCCGGCCTTGCGCAGCGGTACCTTGGTGCAGGTAATGACGGACTATCGGTCAGGTCGCTGCGGTATCTATGCGTTGTATCCATCCGCCCGGCGCCCTGATGTCAGGACCAGCACCTGGGTTGACCATCTGGTCTGCCATCTTCCGGGCATGCTGGCGGGTGATGCGGCATTACTGTGTGCTTGATTGTGGCGCAGTCGCCTGGTGCGACAACCTGACGCATGCTGTGCAGGCTGTCCTTTTGCGAAAGAGGCTGCGGGACTGGGTGTGGCGTATCGTCGCAGCCTGGTCTGTGCAGCCGTAAGTGCTAATCTTTGTGCCGGTCCGATGTTTTCCTTGGCAGGTTTTCATCTAGCCGGTGAAGAGCCAGGCCTCAGTGCCTGGCTCTTCTGTTTCTGCGCAAGGCACAGGGCATGAAGTTGCTCAACTGCAGTTCCTGGGTTTGCGCGCAATAATTTCAAAGAGGTGCCAGTGCTTCGGACCTCGCAGGCTGTTGCCGTCATACTCCAGGGCATTGAAGGTGATCAGTTCCAGACCGTTCAACAAGGCGCGCGCTTCGCCTTCACTGTGGAACGTCCTTGTGCAGTCGTGGCTCCAGTCGTCGCGATCGCCGAACAATTGGCCGACGAACACTCCATCGGGCCGTAGCGCGTCGACGATGAGTCCCCAAAAGTGCATGAAGCTCGCCGGATGACAGAACGGCAAAGCCATCCCGGCATGGATCAGCTGGGCCTCAGGCAAATACTTGAGCGTTTCGAAGCGTTCATGCATGACCTGTAGGCTGCCGGGCGCGAATCCCGCTCCGATTGACTGGACCCTTAGAATGGATTGCGGGGCCTGGTCAATAGCCAGCACCCTCCAGCCGGCCTTCAGCAGTGCGAAGGTTTCATTGCCCGCACCGCAGCCCAGGTCGATCGCCTGCTTGCAGTGCGCTGGTCCCACGCTATCCATGGCGTTGTGGAGCAGTGCTGATGCAGGGCGGTTCTCATGATGTCGATAGTAGCTTGCCCATGATGCCGCTCGTTGCGAATCGTTGGCAGACATTCCCTTCCTCCCATGGCTGGTCGCTTCCCAAAAGCATCCACAACGGTTTCATGAATTACAACGACTGCAGAAATTCCAGCAGCGCCTTGCGCTCCACCCGGCTCATGGCTTGTACTGCTTTGCGTGACCCGGCGGCTTCGCCGTCGTGCCAGAGAATGGCCTCAAGCAGTGTGCGGGCACGTCCATCATGGAGGAACTGGCTATGACCACTCACGGCTTGCGTCAGGCCGATACCCCATAACGGCGGCGTTCGCCACTCGCGACCGGAAGCCTGGAACTCGGGGCGACCATCGGCCAGGCCTTCGCCCATGTCATGGAGGAGCAAGTCGGTATAGGGAAAGATTCGCTGGCCAGAAAGTTCGGGAACGGGGTGTTGCCCGGTCACGTAGGAGGGCCGATGGCATTCTGCGCATCCTGAGCGATGGAACAACGCCTTACCCTGGAGCACACCCTGACTATCAGCGCCCCTTCGCGCGGGGACGCCTAGGGTCTGGGTGTAGAACAAGACGCTGGCCAGGACCTTGTCCTTGACTTCGGGCACTCCGGCAGAGGGGGCATCACGGCACTCGGGCTGATGTGTCGTGCAGTCATCGGAGGGAATCAACGTACTGGTCAGCCCCATGTCACCGGCGAACGCATGGGCGTTCTGCTGGTTCAGGTTGGGCTGGCCGGCCTTCCAGCCGAAACGACCTGTCACAGTCGTCTGCAAGGCATCGTCCCAGACCCGGTTGAGATGACCGTTGACCGGGCTGCCGCTGGCCATTTGGCGGATGACGTTGTCACGCAGGTCTTCCTCGCCGATAGCCTCCAGCAGCCCCAGCCCAATCATGGGCGGAGCCACCCGCAGTGACATCAGGGTATGAGGATGGAACGGCCCATATCCCGGGTCCTCGATGGTAAAGCGCGGTTTACGTAACTCCACCTGCTCGTTTTCAGCCAGTTCGACCTGCACTGTGGTGTAGCTAAGCGATACCCGTCCCTCGGGCGCATGGCCGCTGATAGCCATGTCCTGCAATTGTCCGCCGTAGGTCGGTTCCGGCACCACGCCCAGGCGCTTGAGCAGATCCTTGTCTGTTGGTCCCGCCGGGATCGACAGTCGCACCAGCGAGGAAAGTGCCGGACCAGTGCTGTTTTCGGCAGGCGCTGCACCTCGACCATCCTTGATATGGCAGCTCTGGCAGGAGTCAGTGTTGAACAGCGGCCCCAGGCCCGAACGCCCACCAGTGGTGGCTCCCTGAGCGTCGATGGCCGGACGCCATGCGCCACGGAAAAACGCGTTACCGACAAAAAAGTCCATGCGCCGTAACGGCGAGAGGTTTGCTGCCGGCATGGAGAAAGCGTCCTTGTCGTTGCGGTGGACAGTGGTCGCGCCGCTGGAAAGCGGCTCGCCAGGTTCGACCTTGGCGAAATCGTCGGCGTTGTTACAGGCAGACAGCAGACTGGCAAGCGCCAAGAGGACAATCGGGAGGGACATGCGCATTGGGGGAGTCACAACTTCAAGCGTGGCTGGAAATTCTAACAACCGGTCTCGAGCCGCCAGGACTGCGACAACCCGCCGCACCTGCGCTTGCCCCTGCACCGGAGGGGCACGTGCTGCCGGCCTGCGGTCGGATGTCGCAGATGGCGCGGGTGTGCCGCGCCACTCAGCCATTGGTTGATGCCAGTGCTTCGGTCCATTTCATGAGGTCGGCAGTTCACTGGACCATCTTGACCTTTACACCGCCCTCCCTCAGGGGGCGGTGTGCATGGGCACGGCGTTGAAGCAAACCGCTGGCCTAGCCAGCGTCCTCGCCCGGGTTTGGGGTCGAGGCAACGTCATGCATCAAGGCCCGCCGCACCATACTGTCCTCGGTGAGTTCGAACCACATGCCGTTGAGGACGGCGAAAGCGGCTGCCAGCGGCAGTCCGAGTAACCAGGCGAAATACCACATGCCAATGCTCCTTTGAATCAATACGCGTGATGACTGCCATTCTCGATGGCCTTGACGTCCACCTTGCCCCACAGCACCCGATATACCCATGCCGTGTAGGCGATGATCAGTGGCATGAAGATCAGTGTGCAGACCAGCATGATGAACAGGGTCAGGTGACTGGACGACGAATCCCAGACGGTCAGGCTGAAGCGTGGATCGAGAGTGGATGGCAGGATGAACGGGAACATCGAGGCGCCCACGGATATCACAATGCCGCTGATGCCCAGGCTGGTTGCCAGGATGGTCGCGATGTCACGGCGTGCACGCATCAGCACGAAGGCGAGGAGCAGGCCAACGAACCCCGCAGCCGGTGCCAACATCGTCCAGCCGTGTTGGCGGTAGTTCTGCAACCAGGCTCCGGGTGCAACAGCCGCGCTCTTGAATAGGGGATTCGAGGGACCGCTTGGATCGATGGGGGAAGTAATGGTGTAGCCCTGCACGCCGTACCACAGCGCAACTCCCGCTGCAGCGTACAGGGCGATGCTTACCAGCGCACTGGCGCTGCCAAGCACACGGGCGCGCTCCGCCACGGCACCCTCGGTCTTGATCCGCAACCAGGCAGCACCATGGGCCACCAGCATGCTTACCGACAGTAGTCCGCAAAGCAAAGCAAACGGGTTGAGCAGATCGAAAAAGCTTCCCTCATAGAAGATGTACATCTCCGGGGTCAGGCGAAACGGGACGCCCAGAAGTACGTTGCCCACTGCGACGCCACATAGCAGTGCCGGAACGAAACCACCAAAGAACAGCAGCCAATCCCAGGTCTGGCGCCAGGTTTGCGAAGCACGCTTGCTGCGGTACTTGAAGGCTACGGGGCGCACGATCAAGGCTACCAACAGCAGAAACATCGCCAGGTAAAAGCCGGAGAAGGACACTGCATACAACTGGGGCCAGGCGGCAAATATTGCTCCGCCGCCGAGGATCAGCCAGACCTGGTTGCCTTCCCAGGTGGGTCCGACAGCGTTGATGACCACGCGTCGTTCAGTATCCGTCCTGGCAATGAAGGGCAACAGAGCGCCGGTTCCCAGGTCGAAGCCGCCCATCACGGCGAAGCCCACCAGCAGCACGCCAAGCAGTACCCACCAGATCAGCCGCAGGGTGTCGTAGTTCAATAGCTCATGCAGAATCATGCTTCACTCCGCGGGTGCGTAAAGGGGTTGACGGGTCGCCACGCTGGCAAGTGTCGGTGTCACGACCGGGACTTGTTCAGGCTCCAGTTCCGGGCCCTGCCTGACGGCCTTGAGCATAAGCTTCATCTCCACGACGAAAAGCACGCTGTAGATCGCTACGAAACCAGCGATGCTCAATAGCAGGGTCTTGATGCCCAGGTTGGACACGGCCATGGCGGTAGGCAGCACACCTTCGATCACCCAGGGTTGGCGTCCATACTCGGCCACCAGCCAACCGGCCTCGATCGCTACCCAGGGCAGCGGAATGGCCAGTACGGCGAGTTTGAGTAACCAGCGATGCTGCTCCAGGCGATGACGGGCCGAGAGCCAGAAGAACGCGGCAGTCAGGGCGATGAACAGCATCCCCAGACCAACCATCACGCGGAACGACCAGAACAGCGGGGCGACATGAGGAACGGTATCCCAGGCCGCCTTGGTGATCTGTTCTTCGCTGGCTTGGCGAGGGTCGTCAACATAGCGCTTGAGCAATAAGGCATAGCCCAGTTCGCTGCCATTGGCTTCGAAGGCCTGCTTGAGCTCAGGATCGAGATGTGTGGTCGAACCGGCCAAGCGGATGCTCTCCAGCGCATCGTAGGCCAGTATGCCTTGGCGAATGCGGGTCTCGGCTCGCTTGACCAGGTCATTGATGCCCGGTACCTCCTCGGTGAGCGAGCGGGTGCCGATCAGGCCCATGACGATGGGGATATGCACGGCGTAGTGGGTTTCACGAGCGTCCTGATCGGGAAAGCCAAAAGCGGTGAACGGCGCCGGAGCCGGTTCGGTTTCCCACATGGCTTCGATTGCGGCCAGCTTCATCTTCTGGTGTTCGTTGGACAGGTAGCCGCTTTCATCGCCCAGCACCACCACCGAGAGCGATGAGGCCAAGCCGAACGACGCCGCAACGGTCATCGAGCGCTTGGCCAGGTCCACGTGCCTGCCCTTGAGTAGATACCATGCGGAGATGCCGAGGACGAAGATTGCCCCACAGACATAGCCGGCAGACACCGTATGGACGAATTTCGCCTGTGCCACCGGATTGGTCAGTACGGCGAAGAAGTCATTGACCTCCATGCGCATGGTTTGCGGATTGAAAGCCGCGCCAACCGGGTTCTGCATCCAGCCGTTGGCGATCAGGATCCACAGCGCCGAAAAGTTGGTACCGATAGCCATCAGCCAGGTGGCTATCAAGTGCTTCACCTGGGTCAGTTTGTCCCAACCGAAGAAGAACAAACCGACGAAGGTTGCCTCCAGGAAGAACGCCATCAAGCCCTCAATGGCGAGGGGCGCGCCGAAAATGTCGCCGACATAATGGCTGTAGTAGCTCCAGTTCATTCCGAACTGGAACTCCATGACGATCCCGGTGGCCACGCCCATAACGAAGTTGATGCCGAACAGGGTGCCCCAGAACTTGGTCATCTGGCGCCAAACAACTCGCCCGGTCATCACATAGATGGTTTCCATGATGGCAACCAGAATGGACAGCCCCAGGGTCAAGGGCACAAACAAGAAGTGGTACAGCGCCGTGAGCGCGAATTGCAATCGCGACAGGCTGACGATATCCAGCTCCATCTTTTCTTTCCTCTAATCAGGTCAAACGGATTTTCAATCGGGACGTAGCTCATCCAGAGCCGCATCGAATCCTGAGCTGCCTCGTCGAACCTCACGGATGATGCGGCCGTGCTCCAGCACGACGAGGCGGTCGGCCAGCGCCGCTTCGCGGCGTAGGTGGGTGGCCAGCAGCCAGGTACGGCCCGCGCCTTGTTCGGCGAGCCGGGCCAGTACTTCCTCTGCTGTTGGCTTATCGAGCCCTTCGGTAGGCTCGTCGAGCAGCCACAGCGCGCGCTCGCGCAACAAAAGTCGGGCCAGCGCCAGACGACGGGCCTGTCCGGCGGAAAGGCCGAGTCCGCTATCGCCGAGGCGCGTCTCCAGTCCACTAGGCAGGCGGGCTACCGTCTCGAACAGGCCGGCGATGCGCAGCGCCTCCCACAGGGCTGTATCTTGCGCATGCGGCGCGGCGAGCAACAGGTTGTCACGCAGCGTGTCGTTGAATAGCTCGGTGCGCTGGGTCAACCAGGCGTGGTCGATCAGGCGCAGTTGGCCTAAACGGGGTTGCAGTTCTCCAGTCAGTACCGCCATGAGCGACGACTTGCCCGCGCCGCTGTGACCGACCAGGGCGACGCGCTCGCCCGACGCAATGCGCAGGTGGATGCCATGCAGGCAGTCATGTTTCGCGCCGTCGTGGCGGACATGGATATCCTGCAGTTTGAGGGCGAACGGATCACAGGGAACTGGTGCCGATCGCTGTGGCGTCATGGTGATGTCGGCGTTCTCTGTCAAGTACGGGACCAGGCGCCGCGCCGCCAGCGAAGTTCGCGCCAGTTCGAAGGCTCCCCGTCGCAACGCCCCCAGTGGTTCGGCAAGCGTCAGGGCCAGGAGGACAGCCAGCACCGCAACAGGAACGCCGATAGCCCCGGTCGTTACCAACCACCCGGTGACGGCAAGAGTGCCTGAAAGCAGGATGCTGCCGAGCAGTCCGAAGGTCATTCCGGCGCGGGTATCGAACTGGTGCAAGCGGTCTTCTTCGCGAGCTAGGCGTCGGTCGATATGACCCAATGTTCTGCAATGATCAGAGAGTTGCCCTGTCATCATCAGGTCGGTCTGACCGGACAGCAGGTCGGCGGCCTGGCCACGTAGCCGCTCGACCAGAAGCGCCCGCTTGCATGCCGGGCGCAGCCCAGCGATCCACAGGTAGCTAAGCGTCGGTAGCGCGGTCAGCGCTAAGGCCATCAGAGTCGCCAGAGCCAGGCCCGGGCTGATCAGCGCCAAGGCCAGCGTCGCGGCGAGACTAGCGACCAGTGCGCTCTGTAGCGGAATGCACAGGCGCAGGTACAGAGAGTCCAGTGCGTCGATATCGCACGTCAGACGAAACAGCAGGCGGCTAGGCCGCAGGGCGAGGGCCCGAGCCACGTGAGGCCTGGCCCAGGCGCGAAACAGCTGTACGCGTAGTACCGCGACCGCCGCAAGTGTGGCGTCATGGGTAATAAGGCGTTCGCCATAGCGTGAGAACGTGCGCCCCAAAGCGAACAGGCGAATACCTGCCGATGGCATGAATACGTCGAATGCCAGTGCAGTGGCGACGCTCAAGCCAGCAATCGCAGTCGCGCTGATGAACCAGCCCGACAGACCCAGCAGCGCCATGCCGAACAGCACCGTCACTGCCGACAGAAGTACACCGGCCTGCAAGGGGCGTCGCTGCAAGCACCAGAACATTTGCAGGACCGTGAAAAGTGGTCGGGCTTTCAGGCCGGATAGCATGGCGCTTCCTCCCTGCAAGGTGTGCCGCATGATCCAGGAGCCGCTCGGTCCATCGAGATCTGTCGCGCCATCGCGGCGATCAACAGGGGATCATGGGTGGCGACCACCAATGTCTTGTTCCTGGCGATATCTAGCAGGGCAGCAGTGACTCCAGCGGCAGCCTGGCGATCGAGGTGCGCCGTGGGTTCGTCGGCAAGGATCAGTTCCACCTGCGGGTCGAGGGCGACACGGGCCAGGGCCAGACGAACGTTTTCACCACCGGACAGGCCGACGCCGCCTTCCCCGAGGAAATTACCGGCACGGGCACTCTCGACTTGGTCAAGACAGGCGGTCACAAGCGCTCTATCGACTGCCTCGCGGCTGAATCGGCGCCCCAGCGTGACATTCCGGGCAATGCTGGTGGCGAACAGGTGGGGCTGCTGGCTGACCCAGCCGATGCACTTACGAGGTACGCCGACCTGTAGTGTCCCCGCCTGGACGGCTAGCAGTCCTGCCAGCGCCGCCAGCATGCTGGACTTGCCACTGCCGCTGGGGCCGGTCAAGGCTACCCATTCGCCTTTGCCGACAACTAGAGACAAGTCCTCGATGATCGGTTTGGCAGCGCCTGGATGGCGCAGACTGACCTGATTCAACACGATGAGTGGTTGCGTCGCGGTGTCCGGTGCCGAGGGAGCGCCCGAAGGAACATCGGCTAGCTTACTGCCTCGCCGGCCCAGGCTCTGCAAAGCCTCCAGTGCGCTGATGCCCGTGGCTCGGTCATGCCAGACCGCCGACAGTTCGCGCAGCGGCTCGAAGAACGCAGGGGCGAGCAGCAGGATGAACAATCCTTGGCCCAGTGTCAGTGGTGTGCCCCAGGTACCATAAGGTACCTGGCCTAGGAGGTGGAAACCGATGTACACCGCCACCAGTGCCACGCCGAGGGCGGAGAACAGTTCGAGTACCGCCGAAGATAGAAAGGCGATGCGTAACACCCGCATGGTGCGCTGGCGCAGCGACAACGCTGCGGCGTCCAGGCGACCAGCAGTGAGGGGCACGGCATCCAGTGCGCGCAGGGTAGTCATGCCCTTGAGGCGGTCAAGCAGGAATGCGTTCATGCCGCCGTGCTCCAGCAACAGCGCCTCGCTGGCCGCCTTGGCGCGCCATCCAACCAAGGCCATGAATAGTGGGATCACTGGTGCCGCGACCAGCAGGACCAGCGCGGCGATCCATGAATACCAAGCCACTGCCGCCGCTATCAGCCAAGGCTGCATCATCAGTTTTTGTCGTACGGGAAGATAACGCACCAGATAGGGCAGGATAGATTCGGCTTGTTCGGCCAGGATACTGGCCGCCTCACCGGCCGGAACCCGTCGCAGGTCGAGCGGCGAGCGTGCAGCGAGGGTGGTCACCGCCTGCTCCCGCAGCACCGTCAGGTACGTGCGGGCTTTTTGGAACAGCCGCCGTGAAGCCCATGCCTCGGCAAGGCTGCGGATCACACCCGTCAGTAGCAACGCCAAAGCCGCTGGCCAGACACGAGCCATACCCTGCCCTTCCATCAAGCCCTGCGCGGCCCAGGCAATGCTCGCGGCCTGAATGATCCACAATAGCGAAGCGGCGACATGGACCGCGCAAGCCGTGCGGTCAGCTTGGTACTGATCCGGGGCAACATGGAGCTGGCGGGCGGCAGGGGCCGTTTGAGGGCGCGACACGGGTGACCTCGAAAAACGTAAAGGCACAGGGTGGAGAGGGCTGTGCAGGGTGAGCGCACTCTAGGGATGGGGCTCGGCCTGCTCAACCGCGACCATCCGCCGCACTTGGCCATGCCGAGAGGTCGGATACGCCCGGCACAGGAACTGATCCGACCATCTGCGCCGCCTCTAACTAGCGGGCTGCGGTGGTCTGTCGCAGCGACTCTCGGCGGCGCAGTGCGGAGCAAGCGCCCACATTCACCTGAGCGGCCCCATCGCCGAGCCAGTACCGGCTTTCTTTCCCTGGCACTTCAGCCTCGGTTTGGCATTGGGTTTCAAACGTTACTGGCTGCTGCCAGTGCTGCCGCCTTTCTGCTGAAGTCCGCTACCAGATCGATCATTGCTGCCTTTACTCCAGCAGGTGCCGTCTTCATCGAACCTGCGTTGAACGGCGGTTCTGGATCGTACTCGCTCATGAGTTGCGTGCACTCGGCGTAGGTCTGGTCGCGTAGCTCGGCTACCATCGCCAGGCCGAAGTCCAGACCGGCTGTCACCCCTGCGCCGGTGATCCTGTTGCGGTCGCGCACCACGCGCGCCTCGGTCGGAATCGCGCCAAACCTGGACAGCACCTCTCGACATGACCAGTGAGAGGTCGCCTTGTAGCCCTTCAGTAATCCAGCAGCCCCGAGAATCAGCGAGCCTGAACAAACGCTGGTGATGTACTTGGCTCGCGCACCACGGTCGGCGAAGAACGCCAAGGTGGCCGGATCCGATGCCGCGGCCAGGGTGCCGTCGGTGCCGCCAGGAGCAAAGAGAACCGTCAGATCACGCGGGCAGGTTTCAAAGGTCGCGTTGGGAACTACCGTCAGTCCCGCGTCACTGGTCACCGGCTCAAGGGACTTGGCGACGATATGTATCTTCGCGCCCATCAGTGCGCCGAACATGCAATGCGGGCCGATTAGGTCCAAGACGGTCATGCCGGGATATACCAGCATGCCGATCTGCTCATCACCCATCCACTTCACCTTGTCCATCTCCGGCCCCATGCTCGGCATCGGGTGGCCATGCGGCATCGACTCGGCAGCAGTGGCTGCCAGAGCGGAATTACCCATCAGTGGCGCAATCAAGGCGCCAAGCAGAAGGTTGCGACGTTGGTTGTTGATCATGGTGAAGTCCTTAGAAGCGAGCACTGAGGGTGACGTAGGCCGAGCGCGGTTGAGTCGGCATGACCAGTGGTGAGCCGAGATACTGGTAGGTCTCGAAGACCTTGCGCCCAGTCAGGTTCACGCTGGAAAGCGATACGCTGTAACGGTCGAAGTCGTAGGAGGCTTGAGCGTCGAAGAGGGCGTAACCCGGTACCGAAACGGTGTTGGGCAGGGTCAGCTCACGGGCACTGAGCGCAGTGACGCCGGCGCCGAAGGACAGGCCTTTGGCAACGCCATCGAGAATGCGATACCGGGCGGCCAGGCGGCCGCTGTGCTTGGGCACTCGCGGCAACGCCTCACCGACCGGGATCGAATTGTCTTTCCGGACTTCGGCCTGGGTATAGGCGTAGTTCGCGAGTATCGACACGGCCGGGGTCGGCTCCCAGGTCAGGTCCGTTTCGAAGCCGCGTGCCCGTTGTTCTCCACTCTGGACGCTGTAGCCCATCACGGCATTGGCAGGATCAGGATCCGGTGTGGCAACGTTGCGTCGTGTTTGCTCAAAGAGCGCGAGCGTGCCGGACAGTCCGATATCGCTGAAGGCCAGTTTCACACCACCCTCATAGTTGCGGGAAAGCTCGGGCTTCGGTGCTTCAAGTCCGGTGAAGTTGAACGCGCCCCGAAAACCTTCGGCATAGGCGGCATACAGCGCCACGCTGTCAGTCAGGTCGTAGGTCACACCCAGGCGCGGAGTAGCCCGGTGGTAGGTTTTGTCGATATCGCCGACGACTCCCTCCTGTTGCAGGCTGATGCTGGTGAAGCGCATCGACGCCAAGAGGTGCCAGCGGCCATAGGTGGCCTGATCCTGCAGGTAGAGCGCGCTGGTCTTGTAGTCGTTCGTGGTGGCGCTGCCTGCCGCGAGCACGGGTGTCGAGCCATAGGCAAAGCTGTAGATGGGGTTGGCCAAGTCCAGCTCGCCGGTATATTCGGCACCCGACATGGCTGACCAGAAGTGCGTGTCGTCGTAAGTCGCACCTACAACGAACTCATGCTGTCCGCCGAGTGCGGCGACGTTGAACGCCAGGTTGGCATCCAGGGTGCTCTCTCGAATACTGCCCGGCAGGTAGAGTTTGTAGATCGAGTATGTTGTCGGCGCTGCCACCGGGTCAGTTGCACCCAGGGCCCAGCTTCCGTAGTCCCGCGCCTGCATCTCGTAGTACTGGCCGGTGACGGTCAGGCGAGTGTCATCGTTGAAATGGTGGATTAGCTCCGCCGTGCTCAGGCGGTTTTCGATCGTGGTGTCGGGCTGTCCATGACCTGCACCAGGAAAAGCATTGCGGTCGATCTGGCCGCGCAATGCCTGTTCAGCCGGCAGTCCGGAGTATTCGAGCTGGCTGCGCTTGTCGTACTGGCCGCGCAGCAGCAGCTCTGTGTCGGGCGATAGCTGGAAAGCGATGCTTGGCTTGATCGACCAGCGCTCACCGTTGACCTGGTCGATCCAGCTGTCGTTCTTCTGGTATTCAGCGGACAGCCGGGCTGCGATGTTGTCGTTGATCGGCGTGTTGAGGTCGATCGCTGGGTTGATCGTATCGAAACTGCCGGTCCGCATGGACAACAAGGCACTCGGCTCGCCCTCAGGACGGTTGCTCACCACGTTGATCAGGCCGCCGAGCGGGGCACCTAGTCCACCGCCATACAATGTCGACGTAGGCCCCTTGAGCACTTCCACCCGCTCGACACCCATCATGCTGGTGGGGTCGATGTAGGCTGCGGTACCGCCGAAAGCGGGCATACCGTTCATATATATCTCTGCCGGAAATCCCCTCACGATCGGTTGGGTGAAAAGGGTCTCCTCGGCCTTCGTCGGGCGTACGCCGGAGACGTTGAGCAGGGCATCGCCCAAGGTCGAGCTGGCCTGTTCCTCGATCAACGAGCGGGTGATTACCTGCACCGACTGCGGTACTTCTTTCACTGGGGTATTGGTGCGTGTAGCGGAGGTGGCGTTGGGTTCGCTATAGCTTGTGCGCTGCCCCTTGACGATCACCGGCTCCAGTGTCCAGCTGGGCGCGCTTTGCTGACCCGGAGTGGGTTTGGCAGCGATGGTTGAGATGTCCACATTTTCGGCCAGTGCTACGTTGTGCAGGCTCAGGCTGACTGTCAGGCATATCGCGTGACGTAGGAATGGAAGTCGGAGTGGGCTGGAAGGCAAGTGCATGGGCGGGCTCTTGGATGGGAAAAGGGCGGCCGGCCTGTGCTGCATGATGCAACTGACGTAGGTACGTGCTACCTGCCACCTTCGCGGAGCAGGTAGTTTAGGGAGTGTCAGATGGCACTATGGACTGCGACGATCGACCGCAGTCTGGAGTCTTCCGGCGATTGGGCACCGTTAAACCGGTCGGTGTCGAGATATGGATATATATATGCGGCATCTTGTCGCCCCCGATTGGGGGATTCATTCTCGCTGATCGTGTCGTCGGTTGCATTTGCGCGGATCTGGTACCTCCGGCCTGATACGGTGGGCAGCTCCCTGACTCACAGTTGAACTAGAATTAATGCTCCCTGGTTTGAGGGACATGCGGCTGATAGAGTCCGCTCATGAATAGCCCTCGCACACGCTCTTTGATTGCCTGGACGCTCTACGCTTGCGTCCTACTCAATCTATTGTCGTGCGATATCGTCCAAGGCCAGTCCAGCTCGGTGGCGATGAATCGCGCGGTCGATGGATTCTGCTCGCTTGTGCATGATGCACATCCTGCTGCACACAAAAGCCTGCCAGCTAGCCATCTCTCCCTGAAGGCTCAAATGGATTGTCCATTGCGCACCGGGGCACTGGTCATGCTGCTGACGCTGTTCGCCCTGTTCTGGCCGCGTTACGCCCAGTCGCCGCTTGCAGCCATAGAGCCACGCTCAAAAGCGCCTCCTCGCTACTGCTGGCCGTCCGCTAATCCCCGCGCATCTCCTCAGGCACTGTATATCTGACTGCCGTCCTCGCGGCCGTTGATCGGTACCGAGGAGCGGTATCGATTCGTATCAAGAATTTCAAAGTGGCAGAACTTTCGGTTCCCAAGTCACAGATCTGATAAAAGAGGTCGCTTTATGTCAACAAAACCAGCACGCGCTGGCACCTCGGCGTTCACTGCATTGCTCAAGCGCCTGCACTTCTATATTGGGTTGTTGACCGGCCCGTTCCTGCTGGTCACCGCGCTTAGCGGCGTGGCCTATGCCCTCACGCCACAATTGGAAAACTGGCTCTACGCAGACGTGCTGAATAGTCGTAGCCAAGGTCCAGCCAAGCCACTGGACGAACAGATTCAAAGTGCGCGGAGCGCGGTCGGGCCTCATGCGCTCATTACTGCCGTGCGCCCCGCTCCAGTTGTGGGCGATACCACTAGGGTGATGTTCACCGACGCCAGTCATGGCCCATCGGAGAGCCGCGCGGTGTTTGTCGACCCGGTAACGGCGCAGGCGCTCGGGGAACTGAATGTTTACGGCACAAGCGGCGTGCTGCCATTGCGCACAGCGATTGACCAGTTCCACCGCAGCCTACTGCTCGGAGACCCAGGACGGCTTTATAGCGAATTGGCAGCATCCTGGCTGTGGATTGCAGCTCTGGGCGGCCTTGTTCTATGGCTGTCCAACCCCGCTGCCACCGGGCGTCGCAAAAGCGTCCGAAAGCTGCATCGAACCGTTGGCTTGTGGTTGTTGTTAGGGCTGCTATTTTTCTCTGCTACCGGCCTCACTTGGTCTCGCTATGCAGGTGAAAATATTGGCGTGTTGCGGGCCAAATTCGGTTGGTCCACGCCTAGTGTTAGCACTGTCCTCGGCACGAACAGCCCTCCTGCGATCTCCGATGAGCATGCGGAGCACCATCACCACGCGATGGACATGAACATGCCCATGCCGACGGTACAGGCCACGCAATTCCTCGATGTTCTCAACAGTGCCCGCGCTGCGGGTATCGACGCCGACAAAGTCGAGATCAAGCCCGCCCGCGATGCCGCTGCCGCCTGGGTTGTGCGTGAGATTGCTCCAGGTTGGCCGACCCAAGTCGACGCCGTATCGATTGATCCCCGTAATCTTCAGGTCGTGGATGAGGCGAAATTCGTTGACTACCCCATCGCTGCCAAGTTGACCCGTTGGGGTATCGATGCCCACATGGGATTGCTATTCGGCCCGCTCAACCAGTTGATCCTGGTGGTGACAGGTCTGGGCTTGGCGTTGATGGTAGTTCTTGGCTACCTGATGTGGTGGCGCCGCCGGCCAGTAGTGGCGCGTCAGCCAACGCTATTGGCCGCATGGCGTGAGCTGAGCCTCTCGGCGCGTTGTGCGTTGATCTTGTTCGCAATTTTGCTCGGCTATACGCTGCCCGTGCTGGGCGGCAGCCTATTGCTGCTATTGGTACTTGATCTGTTTCTGACTCAACGGGCCGCTACCGCCAGGACGGCGAATGAAACCCCTTGATCTGACCCGTATGGCAGGACGCCAATCCGGAAACGGCTTGGCTATCTTTGACATGCTTATGGTGCTGCTCGGGCCGCTGATTGGCCAGAGTAGCGGCTGGATATAGCGTCAAAAGGCTGCCGAGCATCCGTGTATGCCCATGCAACCTGCAGAGCACGGCCATTCAGGTGCCCATCTGCATCATCTGCTGGATGCCTGCGGTTACTGTTCCCTCTTCTTCCATACACCTGGAATCCCATAGCCCCATACCGAGCCGCATTTCCGGGCAGTCGCGACCAGCCATGGCCGCCCGTTCTGGCTGCTGATCGGTGGCCTGCGCTATGAGGACATCAACCTGCGGCGCACGGTAGAAGACGTGAACCTGGGCACTTCGCAGTAGTTTCACCATACTCATGACCCGTTCCCCTGGCGCCTCGGTACCGTCTACAACCTGACTCCCGATATCCAGCTCTACGCGCATTACAGCACGGTGGTAACCCCGGTCTCGTCGTTCTTGCTCATTTCCTCGGCCAACGGCGACTTCGGTCGCGTGGCGTCGAGTTGACCAGCTCTACACAACTCACGGCTCAACTGCGGGCCGATTTGGGTGTTTCGGTCGTTGATGCCCGCTATTAAGAGTTGATCGGGGCTGGCGGTACTGATCGCTCGGACAATCATCCGGTGAACTTCCCTCGGACAACTGCCAGCGAAGCACTGATCTACCGCTTCGAATCCTTGCCGATCACGGTCGGGGCATACGTAAGGCACTCCAGCGGTTTCTATACCGACACGGCCAATACGTACTTGGTGGAGGGTACACCTCACGTGATGCTTTGATTGCCTGTGAAATGAAGAATGCGATCCTTACGCTTCGTGGACGCAACCTCACGGACAGGCTGTATGGCGAGTACTCGGGTTACTCATAGACGCAGGTCTATCTGGATGCGCCCCGCAGTGCTGAGTTGAGCCTCGCTTTCAAATTCTCTCGCAGTGTGAGAGATTTGTCGCGGCTTCGGTCACGAAGCAGAGTAATAGCATGCAGGGAAAAAAGGCCACCGATTGGTGGCCCTTTTTTCATGCAGCTGTAAGTTGTCTAGCAAGAATCATTTCAACAGAGTCCCCATCCTGGTTCAGTGAGTCGAGCCCGGATTCCGGTACATCGCCCGAAGTGCTCTGCGCCACTGCGATCTTCTTGGCCATTAGCTGCAGGCAGGTGATCTGCGAGCTGCCGGCATAACCGAAGAAAACCACGCGGACTGGGTGTTTCTGCCCGATCCTCCACGACCGCCGAGCGGCTTGCTGCAAGGTGTACACGTTGTACCCCGTCTGCAGGAACGCGATGGTTGGGAAGTCCAGCAGGTCCAGACCGGTCTTGACCAACTCCGGGTTAGTGAGCAGCACGTCGACACCGCGGTCGACCTGGTCGAGGATCCAGTCCTCGCGCCGAGCCGTTTCGACCGTGGCCCGCAGTACCGCCACGCGGAGGCCTGCCTGCTCGAGGACCTTCTTCAGCCTGGACGTGGTGTCGCGCGTCCCGCTGTAGACGGTGTATGCAAGGACCTTGCGGCCTTTCGCCTTCTCCTCGAGGCACAGGTTCAGCAGCGCCTGCTCCTTGGGCATCAGTTCATCGTCGCCGAAGAGCGCCGGCACGAAGGCCAGCGTGTCGCGGGTACGCGGATGTTTGACCATCTCCGATCGGAAGCAGCAGTCCGGCCAGGCCAGCAGCACATTGAGCACCACTCCCAGAAGGGTGGTGTCTCTACGGGCCAGAGCCTGGCGGAGTTCAGCGGTCAAAGTGGCCGCCAGGCGCTGGTAGGCCGAGGCCTGCTCGGGCGCCATGGTCACGTCGATGAACTCCTCTTGGTAGTTGGGCAGCACATTGCCACCGATATCCTTGAGCTTCAGGAACACGGTGAATGGCAGCACGAACCGGTGGATGCCTTTAGGGCCGAAGCCTGGGGCCTTCACGGTGCGTACCGACAGCTTCTTGCCCTTGGCGGTCTTGTGCGAATCGCCATCCCGTTCGGTGTAGATGTCCTTGAGCACGCCGTGATCGCGCATGAACGACATGGCAGCAGGCGCCATACTGCCGCGTGCGTTGGGTCGGTAGCCGTCCTCGATCATGCGCTGGGTGAGGATGCGGAACAGGAGGTAGAACAGGTCGTCGGCGTAGCCACCCATCAAGGTCCCGGTGAGGAGCACGGTTTTTCGCGCCTTCGCGGCCAACACCCCCATGGCCTGGCCCTGGGCCGAACCGCTGTTCTTGTACTCATGCCCCTCGTCGACAACCAGCAGGTCGAAGAAGCCATCGGGTAGGTAGCGCTTGATGAACTCTGTCGGCTGGTAGCCGCCTTCGCCGAATCCGAACTCGATGTTTGCCATCGCCCGCTCCATGCGCTTGGCCTGGCGGTCGCTGAAGACGAAGTTGCCTTTCGCGTCCATCAAGTTGATGAACTCTGAGACGTTGTCGACCAGCATCGAGGCCAGAAAGTCCTCGCCGAAGTCGTTCAGCAGCCGTTCCGCTCGGACGGGGCCGATCGTCGGTATCCGGCACATCGACTTCAGGATCGTCGAGCGTCGGTCCCCACCATCGGCTTTGCCTGGGCGCATAAGCGACCAGAGGGCAGCGTTGCAGGCCGTGCAGTTGCGACGGCGATCACCGCGCTCGAATTCGTCCACGGTGACCAGGTTGCCTTCCAGGTCCTCGAGGACCTGGCCACAATCGGGACATGCCGCCAGCAGCTGGCCACCTGCAGTACGCCGCTTCCAGCAGGCGAGTCGCCAGTGGAAACCCATCCGCATCCTGACGCGGCCGAGGATGAAGAACTCCGGCCTGCCGTCGTAGGTTTGCCCCGACTGGTCACGTAGCTTGAGCAGTTTGACCAGCGTGTCCGGGCCGTTGAGCACCCAGACGCGGGCGCCTGGCGTGGTCTCCAGAATCTCGCGCCGCCACTTGTAGACCAGGTGAGGTGGTGAGATGACGAGTGTTCGACGGTAGCCTGCCGCGTGGAGCACGGCAGCGACTGCGATGGCCATCATCGTCTTCCCGGTACCCATCTCGGCGTTGATGATCGCAGCTTGCTCGTTGCGATCGAGCAGCAGTGCCGTGATGGCTTGGACAACCTCAGCTTGCGCCACGAATGGCGTGCGCTTGAGACTTGCCATCACGGCCTGCCGCTGTTCGTTGATGCTGCCGGTGTAGACCGGAGGGTTGGAGCGGTTGAGTGACGCCAGGAGCTCGTCGCCGAACTCGTCGATGAAATCCGTCAGGTTGATGTTCAGTGGGGAGTTGGCCGAGGCGGCTGCTTGGGTCAGTGCGTTCATGTGCATCTCCTGCAGGGAAAACAGGGCATGCACAAACCCCGGTGGGTATGGGCATACCCTGTGGGTCGGTGTGGGGTTGTCGCCGTTACGGCGCAGATCAATAGTCGCTGGGAAGCAGCAGGGTGGTGGCGCTACGGTCGGCTTCGGTGATGATCCAGAGTCTGGACTCGCCGCCGGCGTCGATGTCGTAGCTTGAAAACAAGCGGTCTCCGTGGGTAAGTGCGAGTTGGTTGGAGGCTCGATCGTCATCGCATAGTTCGCCCCAGTCGCCAGCCAGGTGGCGTTTCAGCGCAGGGGTAGGGTTGAGCTGCCCGGTTTCCACCAAGTGGCTGATAGCGGCAGTCATCATGATCTGCCCTGGGCTAAACAGCTGTGCTGTGACTCGTTCGTCCGTGGCAGGCGCTTCGTCGATGCTCGCCGGCGAGGAGCTGATGATCAGGACCTGGCCGTGATGCACTGACGAAGGCGTCATCTCCCAAGCACGAATGATCGGGATGAAGCGATCGGTGAGGATCCTGACTTCTGAGACGTTACCCTTCTCGTCCTCGGTGAATTCGGTCTTGCGCACCTTGTCCTTGTAGGTATCACCCTTCACGACCAAGGTCCGCCCCGACTTCGAACGTACAACACCGGAGATTGCGCCGGCGGCCAGGGCCAGAGCGAGGTGCCAGCGGGAAAGCTCGCGGACAGGGGCTCGGGGTTGAAGACCGGCCTGACCGAAATGCAAGTTGAAGTCGGGCCAGAGACCTCGCAACCGCAGAATCTCGGCGGAAAATTGCTCCGGCTCCAGGGTAATGCGGTAGAAGTGCTCCAGCTCGCTAGCAACTGACGGGACGAGGTACGGCTCCCATGGCCAGATGGCCGGGATCTCCTCGGCCTGCTCCTGCCCGGCGCCGATCGCCTGCAGACGAGCCCTCACCTGGTTGGTGGAAGCCCGGGCCAGGTCCTGCCGGCGTACACGGATGCCGAAGATCACCACCTGTTTGAAGGTGGGGTCTGCAGCACCGTATACACGCAGTTCGGCGAAGTGGTTGCTCAGCCATCCAGTGAACTCGTCGTCCAGCACGTAGTGAGGAACGATGAGCACCATGACGCCTCCGTACTGAAGAAGCGGGAGGCAGCGTTGATAAAATGCTTTCTCCAAGCGCCGGCGGCCGCTGCCTTGGTACTGGGATGCACCGGAGTGATCCGCGACCAGGTCACCGTAGGGTGGATTGAGCCAGAGCAAGCCGAACGACTGGCGGCTGATCAAGGTGTCGAAGAGGTCGCTGTGCAGCACCCGATCGAGCAGGCCACGCGCGTGATCCGCGCGTTCGCGATCGTACTCGACGGCGAACGCTTGGACCTGATCGCGGCCCAGGAGGTGAGCTGCTTCAGCAAGGGCAACACCCTCGCCGGCGCAGGGGTCGCAGATCCTCACCCTGCCCGAGGTGGCGGGAGTGAGCGCCTGCAGCGTGCGTTCGAGCGTGATCTCATCGGTGGGGTAGTAGCCGTTGCGGGCAAAGTTGCGCGCAAGGCGCGGAAACATAAGGGCCATAAGCGTTCCTTGAGTTTTTGGTGAGCCCAGGCCTACGCCTGAACTTCAATCGTGAGTTCGCCGCGACGGATCAGCTCTCCGAGGGAGGGCTCGAGCACGTCGAGCTGGAGAGCGAGTCGCCAGGCGCAGATGTTGCCGATCGCCCCAGGTAGGGCAATCAGCATGCGGTGCTGGGTGAGGACCTCCATCACGGGCTCGCGCCAATGGTGGAGAAGGGGCAGCGGGCAGACCTCTATCACCAGCGGCCAGAGCCGTTTGTGTGGAGCTTCATTGCGCTCCAGGAGGGCGAACGCGAAGTGATTGGCTTGGTCGGGCGCTGCGGCGCGTCGATCGAACAGCCAGAGGTGCAACATGCTGCCGAATAGGGTGCCGCGGAATTGACGTGTGGTGCGCTTTTCCAGCAGGTCATGGTTAGGGAAAACGGGAATGCTCCGCCCGTCGACGAGAATGTGAAACTGCTCGATGCCATTATCTTCCCGGCCAAGTGTGAGCCTGGCCAGAAACTCCTGCAGTGCGGTGTCACGACCCCAGGCCGACATGAACACCAGGTTGCGCTGCTCGTCGCACACACAGGCGTCGACGTACAGGTCCGGGCATTCCTCGATTTGGAACAAGGGGGATGGGTGCATGATGGCCTCCATTGTGGAGGCGTCCGTCCCAGAGGGCGGATGCCCCCCGGGGTGGTCTGGTGGTTAGTTGAAGGTCCTGGTGTCTGGATCGAACACCACAGGTTTCTCATTGTGCAGTGGCCCGTGACCAGCACGGAAAATCTGGATGCGATACTGGTCACGGAGGCGGATAGCGGCCTCGGCCTGGTCCAGTGTGAGCTCCAACTCCTCGATGAACAGGTCGACGAGCTCCTCGTCAGTCGACACCTCGTTGTTGGACAGCTGGTCCTCGATGTTCGCGAGGGTTTGTTTGCTCAAGTTGCTGAAGATGGCGTTCATGGTGGTGCTCCAGGTAGAAAAATGGAGCCCCCCGAGGAGGCCCCTCAGGGTGTGTGGTTCAGGTTGGCCACGGCAGTGGTGTGGCAGGGCGCTTTAAAGCGAGGCCCTGGTCCAGGTTTGAGTTTTGAAGTCCATGGTGAAACCGAGCTGGTCCAGTCGGGTGCATTGGGCGCGCAGCCGTTGTCGGTCAACGGTGGTGTCGAGCCTCACGGTTTCGCTCAGTGGCCACACCGTGCCAAACAGCTCGGCATCGATGTCGTTCGTGCTTGGTGGTGCCGTTGGACTCATCCCGAAGGGCTCATCCGAGGCGAAGGCATCAGTTTGGGGCTGTCGCGCCGGTGTATTTGGAGTCCGACGTGGCGGTAGCGGTGTGGATGGTGGCCCGTCCTCTTCAAGAGGGTCAGGGACGTTTGTTGGCAGGTGTTCTTCGTCCTCTCGACTGAGACCTGTGACATCCTCCAGGGTCATGCCCTCGAGTTCAGCCCTGATCTCAACTACAAGTCGACCGCCGTGCGAGTAGTACGATGGTCGAATCTGCTTGATCGCGAAGTCACCTCGGTATTTACCCTCCTGGTACTGATCCAGAAGAGCATCCTTGATGGTGAACTCACCGATCGAGGTACTGAGGCGGCCGACGTTGAAGAGCCCGAGTCGACCGGAGATGGTGCGGATGGCCAACTGGCCGGTGATGGAGATCATGTGCGCTCCCCGTAAAGCATGGGGAACACCAGCGGGTGCTCCCCGCGAGGTGGAAGGTGATCAGCAGTCGAACAGAGGCAGACCGTTGAGAACGTTGCTGTTGGGGTCGATGACCAGGAACCTCACTTCAGCCTGAGCGGCAAGGGTGAGCACTCGGATGGTCTCCTCGCTGAAACCCTCGGCGGCTTGCAGGGCTTGAAGTGTCGACAGGTCGTACCCCCAGAACTGTCCCAGATGATGGTCGGTCCAGGGCGTACTGAGAAGTTTGAAGCCGATGGCGTAACTGTCGGGCAGCGTGAAGCACTCGAAGTGAAGCAACGCTGTATCAGCATCCTCGACGAGTGTTTGCAGGTCCGCCCTGTCTTTTTCGGGCAGGTGTGCTGAGGCGATCTCGAAAGCTCGGCTGCAGCAGGGATGGGGTTGAGGGTGATCACCGGCAGCGATCTGGAAGGGGTTGGGTGATTGTGCCATGTGGCGTGCTCCTGATTGAGAGGAAGCCACCCCAGAGGGTGACCCCTCTGGGTGAGTAATAATGGCTGTGTCAGGCGGGGTCTGCAGCGTGCTGCAGCTGGATCTGGATGTAGGATGGCTCGTCCTCGGGGGTCACGATTTGCAACATGAGGGCGACCCAGTCACGGTCGCGGCCGGTGTGGCGCTTCGTGTACACACCGAAGGACAGAACAGTGGCCTGAGGCTGCTGCTTGAGCTCTTGCCACGCCGTTTGGACGACGGTGGCGAGGCGTTGGCTCATCTCGGCCACCCGCATGGGGTTTTCGAGATAGACCGCCCGCACCCAAGCCGGGTTGTCCAGGACTACAGGAAGGGTGAGGTATGCCTCGGATGAGGCGGGGGAAAACGACATATGAGGTCTCCAAATAAAGCGAGGCCTCGTCCGCGAGGATGAGATCCCCGCAGTTAGGTAATGTAGAAGGCACTCCATCACTGGGTGATGCGATCGCGCTGCCGAGTGCTCGGCGATCTTGGGTGGGTTGGCGCAACGCGCTGGAGCCTTAAACCCTGGCTCCGGGAGGCACTGTCAACGACAGTGAACCAATACGGAATTCGTTTCCCGGCCTGTAGGCAGAGGCCTCACAGTTGCCAGGTGCCTGCTTTGAAAGTCCCCCCGAAGGGATACCCTTCGGGGTGGAGGACTGGTGATGCAGGGTGGGTCAGATCATGTCTTCGTAGATCTCTTCCCAGAGGTTGGAACTAGCTTCCTGTACAGCGCGGTAGTGCTCATCATCGAGCTTGAAGCCTTGCCGTTCTGCCTCACGTTTGAACAACTGGTCGTGAGGAAAGGTGAGAGCTGCATACTGATCGCGCAGCGTAGTGAGCAGGCTCATCTCGTACAGTTCGAAGTGTTGGCCACAGCGATCCAGGGCGAGGTTCGAGCTTGCTTTGATTGAGTCCGCGAACCGCCGCTCAAGCGCGTCTACGCGGATGAAGGCCCCGGCAACTCGTTTCTCGAAGGGATTGGTGATGAACATGACGCCATTGAAGACTTGGGTGGCTTGAGACATGGTGATTCTCCGATGAGGGGGTCACCAACCCGCTCGGGTGATGTACCCGATAAGGTTTATAAGAGCGCAGCCGAAGGATGTCTGGTTGTTACAGCTCGATGGCATACGTCGCATCGATACAAAAAGCGATACCGTCGGTGAGTACATCACGCAATTCCCAGTTCAATACCCGAGGCTTATTCTCATCCAGCCACAAAAACGCTGACAGGACTGATGAGAAATGAACTGACCCTTCCAGGTCGGGATAATCAACTGGTACGTAGAGGAGTTCGAAATTTCGCTCGAAGTTCAGCAGAGGCATGATGTCTCTCCATTGAGGATCATCAGCCAGATCGGGTGATGTTCCCGATACGGTTAAGTGAAATGCTACAGATCATTCGGATCCATAAGACCCTGTATGACCCTGATAAGGCGTGTATTAACCCGAAGATCCTTGGGAGTTATCTCGCCTCGGGCATAGGCCATGTCAGCTAGATGGTATTCACGGCCGCTGAGCTGCGCATAGACATCAACAAGACGATATCTGTCATTTGACAGTTCATCATCCGTGATTGACCAGGATGAGGCGAAGTGAGGAAGCAGCTTGGCGTAATCGCACCACTGCATGTTCGTGTAGTCTGGGATTCGCACCCCGTTATCATCGATCTCACAGCCCAGATGCGCGAATGAGGTCGAGTAGTACAGCCTAGGTTTCTGACCCTGGTTACGCAGCTCCAGAATATCTGAGCGCGCGGTAGCGAAGTCAGGGAAGCACTGCTGAATATCTCCAGCGACAGTGATGCAGTAGGGCATGGCGAAGTCCTTTGTGAGGAAAACGCCTCCCGAAGGGGATCGTCGTCCCCTATTGGGTAGGAATCAGGTTAGTGATCAGTGGGGCAGCGCAGTAGGGACTGTGTTGGCTTTGCGGTTGAGCACGTCGATCGCAAAACCGCTCAGCCCAATGAAAGCGCAGGCACCGAAAACAATGTCGCTGAGGATTACAGCGGCGACCAGGATTAGAAGGTTCAACGCGAACAGTACTTTCATGACTGCCTCCTTGGCAGAATATGAAGGCGCTGAAATCAGCGCCTTGATAGGGGTTATGCAGCCTGGTTGGCTTCCTTGGGAAGATCATTACCGAGGTCATGGTCGAGTTGCTCACCGAACTGGTCGGCGACTGGCTGTCCCTGATTCACGGGTTGCTCAGGTTGTTCCTGATTCAACGTTTGATCACCACCAGGTTGTCCCTGATTTTCAGTGGGCGGGGTGGCATTTTTCGGCTTCGCTTCGTAAACCAGCTTGCCGTCAACTTTGATCCAACCGATGAAGAGCAGACGGCCTTTGAGGCTTGCGCCGGCCTGACCCTTCTTGTCGCCTTTATCATAGGTGAAAGCGTCAGCCCAGATGTCGCCGATTCGGAAGGAGACGAGCACCTTCTTTTTGGCTTCAACGGCCTGCTGGCAGCGTTTAACCAGCGATTCTGCCTCAGCACCGACAACGTTGCAGTCGATGTAGGAATACTCGGCTTTATCAGTCGCGCCGTGCAAAGCTGCAACGGTGACACAGGTGAAGGGCTTGCCCTTGCGGGGGCTGACTTCACGGATACGGTTGAGGTAGCCGATACCGGTGGTGTGCAGGTCGAAGAATTTGGATTCGTTGGATTGGTTGCTCATGGTGATTCTCCAGTTTCAATAGCGAAAGCGGAGAAACACTTCGCCCATGGGGAAAGTATTCCCCGCGTGGGTTGGGATGTAACAAGTTGGGTGGGCTTCCATCAATCTCTCGATTGATCAATCGCGCTTCCGGAAGCTTGGCGATTTTGGGGAGATCAACACCGCAGTGGGTGTAGCAGTCTTTCAGATCATGACTGCTCGGGCTTGGGTTACTGACGACGTCAGCAGCTCACGGTCACAAGGATGGAAACGGAGAAACACATTGTCAAGCCCTGAAAGAAAAAAACCCTCCAGGTGGAGGGTTAAGTAGGGAAAACCGATGATCAATGTGCTCGAAGAATCTTCTGGCACCGGCGTTTGATATTAGGCCAATCGGCCCAAACCGCCATGCCGACGCAGATGACGAGCAGGGCGGTGAACATGAGGATGCCGAATGTGGTTTGGCTCATGTCATTCCTCCGGGGTGAGGTAAATGCCTGTGATCCAGATTACAACACCTACCACGAGGGCGAAAGCGGTCAGGAGACGGCTAGTGCTGAGGAAGATACCTACGAGGGCGGCGGCAACGGCCGTCGTTCCGATCTTGCGAAGGTCGTCTGCCACAGCGGCACGTTTTTTTGAAACCATGGCGTTCCTTTGATCGCCAGGCCCTCACCTTGCCAGGTGGGGTGCCTGGCACTGGGTGAGGTTGGAGGGAGTTAGATCGCAACTGGAGCTATGAGATCGTTCAGCGGCCCCATACGCAGCTCTGATGCTTTGGGTTTGCTCGGCTTGCGCTGACGGGTACGGCGCTTGGTCGGTGGTACCGCTTTGGTGTTGTTTTCGAACCACTGGTTCAGATCAACGCCGCGGCGTGCGAGGGTTGGAATGCGGCAAAGCTCATCCCAGTCGCTGCGGGTGGGTGCTATGTTCGCGAGTTGAACAACAGGCCGAACATGTGCTGGGACTACTGGGGCTGGACGTTTCATGGCGCGCAGGAACTCACGGGTGAGGGTGCCGAGCGCGTAGCCAAAACGGAAGCCGGTGGAGGGTGCGGACATTGCGGTCATGGTGTTTCTCCTGCGGTTAAAAAATGCGGAGAAAACACTGACCCTCACGGGGAAATGTATTCCCCGCTGGGTTTGCGGAAGGAGCTTCTATCGACGGAGGTCGACCGGTCGTGCTACCAGAAGCTAAACGACCTTGGGCTGGTGGATCACACAGACTTCGTGCTGCAGCATTACGGATCCTAGCTGCATAGGGCATGTTGCTGACGACGTCAGCAGATCACGGCTTAATAATCGGAGCGGGGAAGGGTTGTGTCAAGCGGAGGGGGAAGGGGGGGAGAGATGGAGGGAGAAGTCCGGCTGGATCAGCCCTTGAAAGGTGACCCAGCCGTGTTTGAAAAAAAAAGTTGAAGGAGCCACCTGTGTCGGAATCGTCGATCCCTGGGCATTGATCGTTTCGACTCTCATCACCTGGCCATTCTCGTGGCTTTGGCCAGCAAACATGAGGCACGCATCCGCGCACAAAAGGAGCCCGGCTTATCGCCGGCGGGCCACCGGCAAAGGAGAGAGTACCCATTGGGTAGCCTCATGGACCTTCGACAAGTCCATCAGGCTACCCAAGGGGAAGGAAAGAGGAGGGGCCACATTACCAATGTGGCCCTTGGATCAAAGAAGCACCGAACCTCTTGAAACTCTATGTGCCTGTGAACTCGATCATCACGAGTTAGACGGCTGCGCGACTAGAGAGAGCAGGGAGACACAGGGAGAGCTTTCAACCAGATTCGCACGCCCTTCCCGGAGCTATAGCGTGCTTACGGTTTGGTGTTGAGGCGAACCACAACACCTGGGCGCTACTGATGACCGTCAGTAGCCAGCGGGGTTGAACCAAAACTGATGTCATTATGGGTTGTACCATGGCCGAGATGCAAGGCTCGTAGGCGTTTTCGCGAGGCGTCAACTGTCAATAGACCGCAACGACTGCACCCTCTGGGACGGGCGCTGGAACGGCTATCGCCATGTTACCCACCTTCGGTGAGAACAACTGGCCAGACCTCTTCACACCAACGGTGGCGGACTCAGTGCGCTCGGTCAGTGCGGCCGGCAAGCCGGCAGGAACCGTTCCCGCGATGTAGGTGTATGACACACCACTCACGATGTATGTGGCGATCCCGCTTTGCTTGGTGTACCAGCTTGGAAGGTTCAGGGATGAGTCCGTCGGTGCTCCAGTGAACCCAGGGTTGGACCGGGCATACTCTGCTGCGGCCGAGCGGTATATCAACATACTCCGGCTGAGGGCATCGATCGTGGCCTGCTCAGTCACGGCCTCATCGGTGTGCTGCACCTGAGTGAAGATGCCTCCTGCCACGATCAGCAGGGTCATAGCGATCCAGTAGATGTACATGAAGAAATCCTGGGGGATGAGCGTTGTGGACTATAGTCCGCTGACGATTATAGTCAACAACCCGAAAATTCTGACCTTTGATCTCGTGATCTCGGGTTGGACTTTTGGAATTACAACCAGACTCTTCGAAAAAGCACAATCATGCATTCGGCATGGTGTTGGCCGAGCTGCGCACTGCTCGGGGCATCTCGCAAGAAAAGCTGAGCTTTGAGGCTGGTGTAGATAGGTCGTACATCAGTCTGCTTGAGCGTGGCCACAAATCTCCAACCCTGGATACCGTTTTCAACCTTTGCTGCGCATTGGAAATCCAATTCGACCAGCTGGCCAGGCTGCTGCAGGCCAAACTGGAAGAGTTGAATGACCTAGGACATGACGCTCGCTGAAGGCCTAACCCTTTATCGACAGAAAGTCTCCGTACTAAAGAAAGGCTTTGTACAAGAGAGTTACCGTATCTCAAGTCTGCTTAAGTCCAAGTATGCCGACAAGAACATGCGTGATTTTCGAAGCCCTGATATCGCTAGTCTCCGCGACGAGCGTCTCTTGCAGACCAATCCTAAAACGGGTTTACCCATTTCACCTTCTACGGTGCGCCTGGAAATGTCGCTGCTGTCGAACGTGTTCGACATCGGCCGGATCGAGTGGGGGGTGTGCGAGTCGAACCCGGTCTCGAACGTACGCAAACCGAAAGCAGCACCTGGCCGAGATCGGCGACTTACAGCCCGAGAGGAGCGCCAGATCATGCGTTATTGCCATGCGCATCCCACACCAGACCTCTACGTCCTGGTTGTGCTGGCGATCGAGACGGCTATGCGCCAGGGGGAACTGTTGAAGCTTGAGTGGGAGCACATCAGCCTACAGCGACGAATTGCGCACCTCCCCGATACCAAGAACGGATCGAAGAGGGATGTGCCCCTGAGCCTCAAAGCTCGTGATGCGTTGATCCAGCTCGGGTCACGGACGAAGGGCAGGGTGTTTGGCTATACCGCTAATGGGTTGAAGTCGGCCTGGCGCATCATGCTGCAGCGGCTGGACATCAAGGACCTTCATTTCCACGACCTCCGGCATGAAGCCTGCTCGCGCCTCTTCGAGCTCGGCACACTCGACATTATGGAAATTGCTGCGATCAGCGGTCACAAGAGCCTGGCGATGTTGAAGAGGTACACCCACTTGAAAGCGTCCCGATTGGTGAAGAAGCTTGAGGGAAACAAGCACCGTGGCCAGCAGGTGATCATCAATCATCTGGTACCGTACCCTGCTGTCGTTTCGGAAACACCCAGCGGCGTCACCGTGCGGGTGCTCGACTTCGATGGTGTACAAGGCGCTGGGGGCAATGCAGAGTTGGCAAAGCGAGTGGCGGAAGATGCGCTGCTACGTCATCTGATGGTGTCGTTAAGGGACAAGGAGCCCATCCCAGCTCCTGATCAGTATCTGGAGCAGGTTAACGAGGGCGACATAATCATGCTCGACCCGTTGAGCCAGAATTGCCCCTCAGACGGGGGTCACACTTTTTTGCGGTGATTAGGTGATGTCTTGAGATTGCCCAGGCCTTGTGGGTTGGGCATCTCCGAGAAATCCCATTGCCAATCCGGGGTGTGGAAATCAGCTTCAAATGCCTCGCTCGGGGAAAAGGTGATCGGTGGGTACGTCTCCTATCACGACTCATCCAAATCTGCTGAAGCGTATTGTCCGGAAGGATCGGTTCTGATTGGTCTCATAAACGATATGACGTTAGATAGTTACCATCTAGCTTGTCAGATGCTGGAGTAATGACGCATTGGCAATCTCATTTGTAACAGTAAACAATTTGAGTCCCACTGCCCGAGTAATACCAATTCCCATCGCTATAAGTTAGGGCCTTGGAGTTCCCGCTTCCGTAATTGAGTGTGCAAATTGCCCAAGCCCCCAACGCAGACCCCGTGACTCTGTAAGGTCCATCTAGGCTCCCTTTGCTACTCCTCCACACACCGGATTGGCAAGAAGGTGTGAGGCACTGACAGGTAAGGGGGGCGCCCAGGTTGTTTTTCGATTGAATTCCGATCTTCGGGCACGCCTGTCCCTCGACAGCGGTGCTCTCGATATCCAGGTATTCCCCAACTGTCACACGTCCGTCCGCCTGCAGTGTACCGCCGCGGATTTTCCCGCCGGTCAACAGGCCCTTGTCGTTAAGAACCCTGACCCAGTCTGCATCAGCTTGGTAGATGCCGCCCCCCCACTTCTCGTTCACCCACCCAGTGTCGTTCTGGCTTCTGAACCAGCCGTCCTTACTGGTGATGTCGCTTGTCGCGGTGACCGCGCGGGCATTGTTGATGTCGTTGCCAGCCATATCGATCGCGGTGTTCATCCGGTTGTACTCAGGGTGGCCTGGTACAGCGTTGCGGTAGAGGTAGTCGTTGGCCAGCTCGCCGTCCATCAAGAAGAGCGCGCTTGCGGTATGTCCCTGCCCAGGGTTGATGCCGTAGTTGCTGAGCGCCACTTCCCATCCACCTCGCACACCCTGGATGACTCCGGGCTTGAGTGACGATATGAAGCCGCCCGGCCCGCCAAGATGCTCAGCTATGGTCCGAATGCCGAGTTCCGGGATGACCTGGCCACCTGTGGTCACCACAATGGCCTCGAGCTGGTTCGCGTTCAGGCGTCTGGCCAGGCCGACGATGGTCTGGCCGAAGCTATTGGTCGAGCTGAAGCCAGCCGGCAGATACTTGGTGTTTTGCATCATGTCTACGGTGACCTGGACAGGCGTAGTCGGGCCAGCATTGCTGAGCACCACGGAGTAGTTGTCCTTGAGGTACTTGGCAAAAGCGTCAGCGACAGTCCGCTGGTGTTCCGCGGCGATCCGGTAGTCCTGCTGGTTGCCGTAATTGAGCATCCACCAGCCCGCGAGAGACAGCATGAGGCTCATCACTATCAGGCCGAACAGGCCATCAATGGTAAAAAATCCAGCCTGCCCGCGTTTACTGGCCATGCCAGAGACTCCTGTTCGATTGGGTGACGATGTCTTGCTCGATCATCTGAAGGTGCCCGCTCCGGATCTTCTCGCGGATGGACGGCGCGTCATCCAGGGTCAGTGACAGCGTTTGGAGTGTGAGTCGCGGCTGTCCGTGATCTGGACGGAGGAGGGTTTGGTGAATGACCACAGTCAGCCCCTGTGAGAGCACCTCCAGGGCATTCGGCATGATGGGCTCGGCAAGTACAGCCAGGCGCTGGATGGAGCTCCCGATGCTGCCGCCGTGCCCAGTGGAGAAAATGAGATGGCCATTGATGGATGCCTTGATGACTTCAGCGGCAGTGGCCGTGTCGCGAACTTCACCGACCAGGATGAGGTCTGCGCGAGTTCGAAGAGCGCGTATCAGGGTTTCTGAATAGCCGCCTTGCATACGGGAAACCGGCAACTGGATGCAGCGACCAGAGCCATGTTCGCCTTGGAGGAGCGTTTCAGGCGGGTCTTCTACAGTCAGGCCCAGGCCACCGCGTGTTGTCAGGCGTGCCTTGACCGCCGAGGCTGCACTGCTGGTCTTGCCGGTGCCCATCTCACCAGCGAAGTACACCAGACCCCGGGTGTCCTCGGCGAGCAGGCACTCGTAAATATGGTCCGGTAACCCGAGATCCTCGAGGGGGATGATGGTTGCTCTTGACCGATTCAGCACAAAAAACGGCTTAGTGAAGACGTCCAGGTTGTACGTCACTCGCAAGAGCACGCGATCCTCTAACACGAGGGCGAACTCAGGCTCACGTGTTGTTTCGTACTGATGCAGACACCGCGCTCTCAGTTCCTGGATCTCGGTCGACCACTCCGTAGGAGCGGCGGCCTTGCGGGGCTGACCTGCCAGCCCCTTCACATCGGCAAAATCATGGCCAAGATAGAGGTCCACGAACTCAGCATCTGCAATCAAGCTCACGCTGGCAGCCTTCAGTAAGTGGTCCAGGAGATCGAGTTCATTTCGTTGGAGCAGCCTGTTGTAGCGACGGCGGGAAGGATCTCGCCACTGGTAGCGGAGCCACCATTGATGGCTGTGGTGGTCTGCTTGTCCTTGGCGATCTTGGTGGTCAGCGTGATGCAAGCTGCTTTGGGGACGTTGCTCTCGGAGAGAGTGAAGGTCATGCCATTGCTCACAAGCGTGACGGCGCCGTTCCACTGGTTGGTCAAGGTGGTGCCCGAAACGCCCATTGAACCGGTTCCGTCGATAGCGATCAGCGAAGGCACGAGATTAGTCCCCGATGTGCCATATCCAGAAGAACCCTTCAGCTTTTTGGCGTTGGTGATGATGGTGGTGATGTTGCTTTGCTCTACTGCGGCATCGGAGCTTCCCAGCATCTTGTAGCCAATCCAGGCGATGAAACCCAAGGCGATGGTAATGAGCATGATCCACATCACGCCGTCGATGGACAGGAAGCCACGTTGGTTTTTTGGGGTAGAGAGTGTCATTGGTTGCCTCTGGGCTGTGTGCTTAGTGTTGGATTGAGTCCATCAGGCCTATGGCCAGCTGGAAGATGCCGACCATCACGAAGATCATGAGCAGGCCCATGATTACTGCGGATAGGGCTGTAAGGGACTTCGAGACCGTTTCCACCCGCTTGAGCATTTGCTCGAGCCAGCGATTGGCGAACCTCTCCATCGATGCGGCGAAACTTTGGCGTGTGGCCAAGACCTGCAGGAAATGGATGGCCATCGGATCCGGGAACTGGTGCCCGGCTAATTTGAGTGCTGTACCGAAGTCTTTACCCGAACTGACGCCGTAGTTGATGGCGTCGATCCTTTCTCGCAGCCAGGGAGAAGCGCTCCGGCTGAGAATGCTGAGCGCACTCAGCTGGCCCACCCCGGCGCGGAGCATCACTGACATGTTCAGCAGGAAGATCGAGCCGTGCAGGACTTTGTAGATTGACCATGGAGGAATGCCTTCGAGCCGCAGCCTGGTGGTCTGCAGTAGCAAGCTGAGCTGCGTTTTCCAAACCGGGCTGTTCGGTCGAACCTGCAGGCCGCAGAAGTATGGGAGGGTCACGAACGAGACGACGACCAGGGTCAGCACGACTGCAACGATCAGAAGTCCGTAGTTCGTGACTACCTTGGAAATTACATAGAGCAGACTTGGGATGCCGGTCCACAGCTCTGGATCTTGCCGCTGAGCCATCGACGGCACCATCCAGGTGGCGATGACATACAGCAGCGCCCCCATGAGGCTCCAGGTAATCGATGGAAGCGCTACGACGGAGACAACCAGGCGAGAAATGCGTTGGCGGGCCTCGATGAGCCGAACGCAGTCCCGGAAAGCCTCCACAAGGTTGCCGGTTTTCTCCCCGGTATCGACCAGGGAAGCCTCGTCATATGGCAAATGGCTCCTGCAGGCGTCGGCGAGAGATTTTCCTCCTCGCACTAGCATCGCCACCTGGCCACAAATGACTGACACGGGATGCATCGTTTTACCGTCATTGCTGAACGCCTTGGCAACGGTCTCCAGTGCTTCTTCGATCGGGATACCGTCCTCCAGGACGCCCATCAGGCTCTCGTAGAACTGGATTCGCTCGTTCTTCCCAAACTGCTTTGCATAGAAGGTGACCGCCCAGCCTTGGGCGGCCTCCCGTACACCTGTCCAGAAGTCCTGAAGCAATTCAAACATCGGATTGCTCCATCAGCTGCCTGTCGAAGTCGAGCGGTCCAGCGAAGAGCTCGGCATCGCGTGGGTCTACTTCCCCGCTCGTGACTTTCATGATCCCGTGGGCGATCTTGGTGATGCCACCCATCTCGTTGACCCAGTACCTGCGCGCAGCGCTTGCGCTGCGCTTGGTAAACGTATCCATGAGCTTGACGTTGGTCAGCAAGGTTTCGGCGATGACGGTGCGATCGACGACCCCAAGGTTCCTGCACTTGCTGCAACCCTCACCGACCAGATTGACTTGGTCGACGATCTGCAGTTGCTTCAGCCGGGCGAAGAGATCCTTGCTGATGCCGTGGGTATGGTCACGCAGCGGGATCCGGCAAGCAGGGCAGAGCACCGGCACTAATGACTGGTTAGCGATCCCAGTGGTAAGCAGTGGATCGGTGACCAGGTAATCAGCCACGCCCATGTCAATCAGGCGCTGGATGGTGGCGATCACGTTGTTCGTGTGCAGGGTCGACCAGCTCTGGTGACCAGTCATGGCGCCGGTGTACGCCGCCTGGGCTGACGCCAGGTCGCGCAACTCACCGTACATGAGGACATCTGGGTCAAGCCGTACGGCATTGGTAATACCGTCACCCCAAGTCTCGCCAGCGTAGATCGGTGACTGGTTAGCCTTGAGCGGATACTCAGGGGGATGCTCGAGCGTGAGGATGTGCCTGGAGCCACCAGTCTCGTCATACAGCGCGTTGAGGTTGACCTGCAGGGTCTTGGATTTTCCGGATCCTGTTGGGCCAGTAATCAGGTTAAGTCCGTAAGGCAGGCTACGCAGTCTTCTGAAGTGCTCGATCTGCTGAGGCAGGAAGCCGAGCTCTTCGAAGCTCTGCTTGGAGGTATCGTCATACAGCAGACGCATCACCATCAGCGGGCCATCCACCAGCGGCCGAGTTGCAACCCGAGCGCCGTACAAGCCCAGTTGGTCGACGAACTTACGGCTGACGCGGGCATCCTGAGCGATGTGGGGCTGGTAGTAATCGCCAGAAACATCGCACATGCTGTTGTACAGAGCAGCGCAGAATTCACGCCCTACGTCGCTCTTTTCCTGGCGTACCTCCTGAAGGACCCCATACAGCCGATACTTGATCCGGGTGACATCGTGCGAAACGACGATGTGAACATCACTGGCGCCGCGCCGGTGGGCGTCCCCCATGAACTCCACCACCTGGGCTTGGCGCTGGGTTTCGACAAGTGCCTTCATGCCCCTCGACGCCGAGGCTTGATACAGCGTCTTAATCTCAGTCATCGAGGCTGAGACCACTTCGTAGTCAATGCCTTTGTGCTCAAGCTGGTCCATGAATGCCATCACGTAGGGGTCACTGACGTGTTGGGGAGAGATGTACAGCTTCCCATCGGCGGTCATGGCCAGGACCTGGCGCAAGTCTTCCTTAATCGCATGAGGGCCGCCTGGGGCGGTCAGCACCGCCACTGGCAACGGCGCCAAAGTCAGTTCGGCAGGCTCAAGATCGACGGGCTCTGCGGATATCTCGGTCATGGTCAATACTCCTCAGGGTTGGCCGGGCAGGAGGCCGGGGAGGCTCTGTTGTGGCTGAGATACCACCCGGTTACCGAATCCAAGTGGGTATCGCTTTCCCTCTTTGGTCAGCACGACCCCATCGAGCGTGATCTGTTGGACCCAGAAACCGTTCGGCAGCTCGCTGCCAGGCTTGGCGTCAAGCTCGCTGCCGTCGCTGTAGATCAGGCTTGCCCGTAATTTCTGTCCGGAGCCGCTGATTTCTTTCACCACCGGCAATGCCGATTGGCGCGGCCCTGGGGATGTAGCCGTCATGGCGGGAGTGAGCCCGACAGTAGGAAACTGCGTCACTGGCTGGGGGGGGCTAGGTAGTGTGCCGTTTGCCTCGAGTTCTGCCTTCGCGCGTTCGGCTTTTGCCTTGAGCAAGATGGTTTCGCTCTGCACCTTGCCGAGCTCACCGACGCTGATGGCTGAGAGATCTGTCGCTGTCTGTGCTCCGGCAATTGGCATCCAGAGCGTGAGCAGGATCAGGCTGAAGTTATTTCGCATACAGGACTCCTGTGACTGACCAGATCAGGTGGTCGGCCTTGTATTCGGTCTTGATCTCCTGCAGGCGCAGCCCTTGGGTTGGAGCGCCATTGAAGGAGTCGTAGGGCAGCACGCCAGAGGTGTACGACAGCTGGTACTGCTGCCACTGGGGAGGCGGCGGCGGAGGTGGCGTGGGTTGACCTGGCAGAGCAGGTTCCTGAGGCGTAACAACGGGGATCGGTTGCAACTGTGGTTCCTGAGAGAAACCGTGGAACCAACTGGTCAAATTCTCCAGCGCATCTCTGGCCTCGATGAGGGCGTCGTCACCGGCAGCATCAAGGGAAATGTCGAACTTCAGCAGCCCGGTATTCCCCTGATTGATGAACTCCGGGCGGATAGAGAAGAGTTCTGCGACAGCCATTGTGAACTCGTGAGCGGTGCTGTTACCTGAGCGTTCGTAGGTCGCAATAACCTGTGAACTGTTGCACTTTGCCTCCATGATGGGCCAGCCGCGGATGCTCAGCGGCAACCGGTTCATGAACCTGCTGCAGGCCTCAACGAAATCGGTGACAGAGGGCTGTTTCGCCCAGGGGTGCTCCAGCGCCTGGATGGGTTGTTCCGTGCCTGTTTGCCTCTGCAGCTCGGCCAGCTCTTCGAGGCGTTTCTTCTCCGCCTCGATGGCAGCTTGACGCGCGATCTCTGCCTGATGGGATTTCCATTGTGACCAGGCCAGTAGCCCTCCACCGATCAAGAGGGCCACCAGGAGCAACTGAGCCAGCTCAGGCTTGGACATACCGAACACCAGTGGACGCAGCCGGTATTCACGCTTGAGCCGGGACGGCTGGAGCAGCTCATCGATGTCGATGAGGTCGCCGCCCATGCCAAACTCGGTTGGTAAGAACTCTCGCTCAAACTGGATGCCGCGACTGCGTTGCTGCAACACCCGTTTACGGACTTCCGATGCCGTGGCAATCAGGTCGCAACCCGGGATGATCCTGCCCTCATGGACAGCGACGATGGCATAGCGATCTTGATCGGCGTCGACGGCCCAGGCAGCAATCCATGAATCACCGAGCTGGCCAGCCAAGGTCGCAGCCAGCGAGTACATGCCTTTGTGAACGTCAGCGGAGCGGGAAACAAAGCCCGCCTGGATCATGAGCGACGTTCTTCGGATAGCCACGATGTCCAGGCCGTGCTCATGGCCGTACTGACGGGCTTCCTTCATGTAGCTGGTCATGTTGCCCAGAGGTGTCCAGAGCATGCCAGTGACGAAGACACGCCCCCGGTGCTGGATGGTCTGCACCCGGCTCGAAGGTTTGTGTGTATCGGTGTTCATGAGCGCCGCCACTTACAGGTTGTCCGGGAGGACGATTGGTGTCACCAGTACCACCAGGGCGCTGTGGGACGTGGATCGGGTTCGCCCACCGCCCAAGCCAAAGAAGCTAGGACTGCCAACGCCGGATTTACGGGCGTCATCCCCGTTCTCGTCGAACCCAGTCAGAATCAGTGTCTCGCCGCTGCGCAGACGGACCTTTGGCGCGACGTTCTTGGTGTCGTAGTCCGTGGTCTGGACCTTGGAATCGTTGCTCTCGAAATCCTTGAAAATCGGCTTGCTGCTGATGCTGAGGGTGATCATCAGCAGCATGTTTTCTTTGTCCAGGAGCTTGGGCAGCAGCATCATGTTGAAGCCACTGGTGATCGTCGCCGGTGTCAGTGCGGTGCTGGAACCGACGGAAGCGGTGGTGGTGGTCGAGCTGGAGGCGACATAGCTTTGGACGTTGCCGATCTGGATCGGTGCCGGCTGCAGGTTCAGCGTGGTCACCGATGGCGACCGCACTTCGGAGACGCGCCCCTGTTCTGACAGGGCTTGCGCGACGGCCTTGGAGCCTGCCCACGGTGAGCTGGACGTATCGAGAATGCTGCCGCTGGCAGAGATCGCCTCGGAACTGATGCCGGCGACGGTGTTGCTCAGGCCGAAACCCCATTTCCCAGAGATGGACTTGTAGACAGCGCTCCAGTTGACCGCCGTCTGGTCGCTGTCGCTGAAGTTAACCTCGTAGACCTTGACGTTGAATAGCACCTGTCGAGTGATGCTGCGGTTGGTATCTTTCAGGTAGGACGAGATTCGATTCAGCACCTCCGGCCGGTCGCTGACGGTGAGCGTGCCGGTAGAGCGAGAGAGATACAGCCGCCCTGGAGGCTGCATGCTGAGCATGGCCTTGACGTTGCTCTCGATGTCGCTCATCAGAGAGGTTTTGTACGTCGACTTGGTGCTCTGGTTGCTGCCGGATTCACCCGTGGCTCCCCCCGAAGAAGTCGAAGAGCCCGAGTCGCCGTTGCCGGTGGAGGTCAGCAGGCCCGACTTGACGGTACTCTCGATCTCCAACTCGTCACCGAATGTCCACACGTCGAAGGTGCGGGTGTCGAAGTAGGTAATGCGCACGCCCTGCAGCTCAGGGTCGAAGTGCCACGACAGCCCCAGGCGTGAGGTGGCCTGGTTAAGCAGCCCGGAGGTTTTGCCGTTGTAGTTCAGCCCGGAAATCAGTCCTCCGCTGCTGAGGCCAAAGTCGAATGAGCTTGCGCTGCCAGGCATTGCCCCCGCCATACCATTTGGCAGAAGACCCGCTAGGCTGTCTGGATCAGGTACAGCCTGAGCGGCGCCGCGAGCGGTACTGCCGGCAGACTTCGCGGAGAGGATGCCGGGGTTCAATGCGTCAGGCGCTACAATGACCTGCAGCCCGGTTTCCTTGGTGATCAGCTGAGCCACGTCGGTGATCGACACTGGGCCTGCAGGCCGATAAGCAATGTCACGGTCCAGGCTGAACGGGAGCCCGCGCCTGGTCACCAGCGGCTCAGTGGAAACCCAGGGCTTGTTGCTGAAAACGACCGTGTCGCGGTTTTGTTGTGGCTGCTGGTTCTGCAGGAACTTGGTGTACTGGCCAGCCGTGCGGCCCTGGAACTCTGCTCGGTCGAACGACTCATTAACCCGTTGCACAGCACAGCTGCTCAGCAGGGCCAAGGCGATCGGGGTCAATGCCCAGCGAACCCAAGGAAACTTGTTCATTTCCTCTTCCTCTCAGCGACGTACAAAACGCTCTGGGAGCCTTCGCTACCGTCGACGACGAAGGATCGCGGGGCATTGTCGTAGAGCGGGAACAGCTGCTTGATGGCTTCCTGGAACGGGCCTTCGAAGTGCAGCGGTGCCTCGATCGGATAATTGAGGTCTTCCTGGGCCCAGATCACGCGCCACCGGGCTTTTTTGGCCCATTCCTCAACGGTATCGCGCAGGGTTGATCCAACTTCGGCCGTCCATACTTGGGGCAGCGGCCGGGATGGTGTGGCGGGCTTGACCTCGATAGCCGGGGCAACCACTGCTGTAGTGGTCACGGCAGCCGCTGGCTTGGATGCTGCAAGTTGGTTGGGCGCATTCGGTGCTGGGGACGCAGGTGTCGAAGGTTTAGCCGCGGTGGTTACCATCGCAGCCGAGATAGAGCCATCCTTGGCGGGTGCCGCTGGGGGGAGCGCGAGAGCCACTGGCGCTGGGGCTGCGACAGCGGGTGTAGTCGTGGAGATGGGGGCGGGAGTAGGCACTGCGGCGACGACTACGCCTGGCGTCGAGGCTGGTGTGGCGGGGCTGGCTCCAGGAGCCCGCGCTTTGTCGGCGTAGAGCTGGCCTGCCGGCGTCGACGGGGTTGGTAATTGATAGCCTGGGCGCAGCACGAAGCACACCTGACGGTTCACCTCATCGACTTTCACCTGCCAGGCCGGGCCCGCGAGGACCTGCAGGGTATTTCGCAGAGTCATTGGGCCGAGCTTGTACTGGGCTGCTGGCAGAGGTCGGGTGTACAGGATGTTGACGTGCTGCGAGCTGGGCGGGCAGAGGGCATAACCTGACCGGTCGACCACGTAGAGCATGGCGTCCCGAACGCTGGGGTTCATGCTCGATGGGATGGTCACGTCGATGATCTGTGCCATCAGGTCGCGCTGGCTCGCGTCGGGTTGGGTGCTCACCAAGGTGTAGCGCCCATACCGAACGACCGGTTCCTTCTCCGGACTTGCTCCGTTCGGGTAGATGTCCGGAGACAGCCATTCGGGATTGCGGCTGCTATCGAACGCCGGCTTCGGCGGCTGCTCAGCCTTCTGAATCGCGCAACCCGCAACGAGTGTGGCGAGCGAGAGAGTGGTCAACTGCCTAATCATGAGGCCCCCTGTAGTCATTGAGGGCACGGTGACAGCCAGCAGATTCTCATGCAGCAGGAAATCAATATCACACAGAGTTAGAATTTCCGGCGCGCTTGATGAAACGCAAGTGAGTTGCCGCTTGGGGCGCCGAGGTTGGCCTGACCTCGAATTGGAAAAGATCTACGGAGGTGATAATGCGCGACAGTCGAATTGCCGCTTTCGAACACCTGATGGACTGGGCGAACAGTCTCAGCGCTGAACACAATCGGCGCGGCCTGGAAGACCTCATAAAAATTGTGCTCAGGCCCGTTCAGGCCATCCACTTACGGGACGCATTGCTTCGACCTCGGCATGCGGGCCCTCAGTCGCTGCACTGGATGAGCTCACTTGGTGGGCTGTGGGATGGTTACGCCGATAACGGCACTTGGGCTGCATTTCTGCTGAAGAATTGCCGTCGGCCAGTGGATCAGAGCTCAAGCATCCGGTTGGCCAGTGACATGGTAATCCCGACTCTGTGGTCGGAAAGCAGCATACTCAAAAGCCTCGGCATGATCGGGGAGGGGCGTCAGCTCGGTGCGTTCGTGCAGGATCCAAACCATAGCGTGACCCTGATGCAGCCGTTGAACATAGCTTGGGTCAACGGCGGCAACCACTCGATCGCCCAAGGCATTCTGGGCGGGGAAGGGGTGCTCGTACCTGATGATGTTTATGATGTTACCGAGATCATCAGGGGAGTGCGTTTTGATGGCGAATGCTGGGTCTGTCGGCGAACTGGCGAGAAGCTTGGCTCACCGACCTACGCGGAGTTCGGGTGGGCATGGGAGATCGCACGGTTCCTGATCAACCGCCCAAAGTGATGTGAAGAATAGACGATGGCTAAGTTTCACGAAGCTACTCGATTTAGGCCGCTTTCTGGCGCTTTAATGCAAGGGCCGTAGATCATAACTTCGGATCCCTTTCTCTTGTCTTGCGCTGTATAGCTCAGAAAGTATTCATCTTGACGATACTTGGAATATATTGATTTGATTTCTTCGACATTGTCGTAAGAGACAATCCAAGGTCTGGCTGTATTTCCAAGTGCGTTTGCAATCTGGACGTGGTCGTCGTGAATGTAAAAATTTCGATAAAGTCCCGACCCTTTTATGTAGTATGGTGGATCGAGGTAGGTGAGGGATTTTTGCGGTAGACTTGGTATTACGTTGTGGATGAATCCTAGCGCGTCTTCATTATAGATCTTAATGCGGTTTTTGTATTTGCCGATTAGTTCAATGCGCTTAATTAGATCTGGTTTGTTGAAGCGAACATCTAGTTTCCATTTTCCGGATTGCTCTTTTCCGCCTATTACACCAGCCTTCAGGATTCCTGATCGATTAGTCCGGTTGAGGAAGAATGTAGCCATTGCGAGGTCGACAATAGAGCAGTCTTGGGGGTTGGCTAAAATCGCTTTGAATTTGTGCCAGTTTTCCATGGTAACAGGAGTGTCATGGATAACTTTGCTGATCTCATCAGTGTGGTGGACTGCTGACTGCCAGAATGCATAAATGGCAGGGTCAAGGTCGTTTATGTGGATGACTGATGCATATTCATGGAACATGAGTTCCAAAGCGACTCCCGCGCCACCAGCATAAGGTTCGGCATAATGACCGTCGAGTAGATTGTTCACTTCAAACATACGTTTAATGAAGTGAGCAAATTTTCCTTTACCACCAGGGTAGCGTAGCGGAGTAGAAAATACCTTAGAAGCGCCCATGAATCTGGTTCCAGTCTATCAAGCTGTACATGAAAGCACACACCAAGGCATTTTCCAATGGTTCAGGACCAGATCGCTTCGAACAATGGGCGATATTCCTCCGCGACGTCCTTCAGCTCTGATGGCACAGGCGCACCATGGGCGCTATGTACGAACAGGTTGAAGTGATCAATCGACCCGGGTTGGTCAAATGAGCCGGCCCGCTTGAAGATAGCTTTCGCCGGCCCAGTGGCAACCAATTTTTCTGTTTGAAGATACTTGATTACGGCTTGCACCTTTATGGCAAGTTTATCTCCCTCTGCGCCGCCTCGAACTTCTTTTTGTGTATCCCAGCGTATAATTGGAGTGCCTTCGTCTTTCTTTTGCTTGATGTACTCGTCGCAGGTGATCTCTAAGAATACCCGGAAAGTAACAGCTGTGGCGTTTGGGCAGTCATCAACTTTGAGAACAGAGCGGAGCTCTCGATAGATAGCATTGATTCGAGAGTTTGGAATGCTGAATGACCAAGGCAGCAGATATTTGCGGGCACGCTGCTGAGGTTTAGCTCGAATGCCTGGCTCTTTTTCAACCCCTGGGTTGCCTTGGTCGTTCTTGTTTTCCCCTTCCGGGTCTTCTGTTGCGCCTGGCTTACTAGCGTGTCCCTCATTGTTTTCGCTACTACCACCTTTACCCTCCTGGCTATTGGCGCCGCTACCGTTAGTAGCGCCAGGAGAATGGGACGGTTTGGCTTTGCCTTTAGCCGCCTCGGCCAGCTTGTCTGGGAGAATTTCGGGAGGAATATGTCCGAAGGTTTTTATACGGTCAGAGTCAGCTCTGACATCGTTTACGTTGTACCCGTGGGCCGCAAACATGTCCAATATGAACTCAACGGACGGTGCAATGTGCTCCAGCGGGAGCTGTGGGGTGAGTGTTTTGTTCTCGACTTTAAGTCGAAAGAGGTTTTGGCCAGTAGTCGACTGGAAGATACGAGTCAACGTAGTGACGTCAACTTCGAGGCAGTCTAGGGCGGCTTTTTGACTGAATATATGTTGATTGTCATTAACCAAATTTCTAAGTTGGCGGCCGATGGAGTCGACCCCTGTCTGGCGCGCCCGGCGTTCGTCTCGAATATCACTATCCCAGTTAACTCTCCCGACCCCTCGGTTTTCGCCCGTATGCTTAAGCTCAATCCAAATATCGCCATCTGCTCGGGTGGGTACAACACTGCATTGCAGGTCATCCGGCACACCGTCCGCGAGGTTATTGTGAGCTTTTAGGAAGCCCTTGTAGCCACGCTCAGTCGGGCACAGGTCCGGTCGCTGCAACAGTTTTAGGGCCGTAAGGCGACGGTTTCCCTCAAGAACGATGAAGTTGCCTTCCTCGTCAGGGGTGACCAGCTGCAGCTCCGTTGGATCAAGCCCGTGCTCAACAATGTGCTCAGCGAGACGAAGGATTTTCTTTGCGTCGTCAGGGTCCGCCAGCATGAGCTTGATCGCTTCACGCTGGTTCTGGGCTACGTCGTTACCGAAACGTACGTTCTCCTGGTCGAGCTTGACTTTATCTAAAGAGATTATGCGGATATCCCGCTTCATTGCGTGTTTTTTCATGTCCGTACCGTTAAACCATCCAATGCTGGCACGATGATAATACAAAACGGATGCTATAGATGGGTTCGGCTTTCCATGGCCGAGGCAGGTATTGAGGTCTAACACCCTGAAGCTACTGGTTGATGGTCGCGGCGAGAATGGCCTTGGCCAGGGCGTCCTGCTGCTCTTCTGGCTCAATGAGCTCCAAGCTGACTTGGCGCTTCGCTAAGAGCATCTGCCAGAGCTGCTGATCGATGCTGTTCTCCACGAGGGGGATCTTCACGATCACCGTCCTGAGCTGACCATTCCGGTACGCCCGGTCCTCGGCCTGATCCTGTTGTCCGGGTGTCCAGGGCAGGCCCAGGAAGAAGACGTAGTTGGCGGCCGTGAGGTTGTTGCCGGTACCGGCGGCTTGGGTGGTGCAGATGAAAGCCCTGCAGTCGGGGTCGCCCTGGAACTTGTCGATCGCCTTCTGGCGTTTGGTGAGTGTGTCACTGCCGACCAGGGTGACGTTCCCGATACCGGCTACATCGCACAGCTCCTTGAGGCGCGCGACGGTGGGTTTGAACTCGCAGAACAGGATGACCTTGTCTTCGGGGTCCAGCTCGCCCAGCAGGTCCATAGCGACTCTGACCTTCACCTGTTCCAGGTAATGGCGAAGCGCGCCGAGCCTGGCAAAGATGGGCCTGTCCTCGAGGCGAATGCTGTCGTACTTCTTCCGCTCCTCCACCCCCATCGCCACGGGCAGCAACTGCCGGTGCTTACCCTTGAGCCCGGGCAGAACGTCTTTGCGCCGGCGAAGCATCCAGTCGCCCAGTTCTGCCCGGAGGTTTTGCCGGAACTCTGGGCTGCCGGCGAAGCGTTCGCAGAAATCGCTGAGGGGCAACTGGCCGACCGGGTGCCCCGATAGACGTAGCAGGGTGTGCAGCTCTGTCTCGCGATTGAGGACAGGCGTGCCTGTCAGCAGATAGCGATTCGGCACCTTGGCTGCGATATCGAAGCCATGGCGTGTACGCTCGGCAGTCGGCTCCTTCAACTGGTGCGCCTCGTCGACCACTAGAACGTGGTAATGCTCAGCCAGCAGCACGTAGTCGCCGAGACGCTCGTAGTTGATCAGCATCCATTGGACCAGCGGGTCGTGCTTCTGCACAGCGACTGTCGCGTCGGGGTAGACCGCCAGGATTTCGCGCTGCCAGTTGATCAGCAACGAGGAAAGGGTCACCACCAGGATCGGGCGACCGGCTGCACTGATATGCGCCGCGATGATGGCCTGGCGCGTCTTGCCGAGGCCCATATCATCAGCCAGCAGTGCGCTGGTGCGCTGGAGCAGGTGAGCGATGCCAGCAGGCTGGTGATCGAGCAGGGAATAGCCGACCAGGGCCTGGGCGATCGTGGCATCTGAGAACTCGGTGCGTTCGATCGGCGAGACGGCAGCGAGGTAGATGTCGTTGGAGCTCTCCTCACCGCTGGCGGCTGTCGAGGGTTCCTGAGGAGCACCGCCCAGGCTGATGCGCGGGATGTCTGCTGCTGGAGTCACAGAGCCATCGCCCAGGAGCTCCTGTACAACGTCCAGGATCTCGAACTGATCCTCTACAAGACCGAGCTCCAGGACCAGGTTGCTGCGCAGGATCTCGGCGGTGGCGTTGACTCGCCACGAGCTGGATTTGCCCAGGAACACTCCCCGCATCCGGCGGGCCACTGCAACGACTCCAGGATGATAATCTCCGGACAGCAGCACACCGCCGTCGGCTAGCGGAGCAATTCGCAGCAGCATTCCGGAGATGAAAGCGTCTCGGCGTGGGTTGGCCAGTGCGCTCTCGATCTTCTGTCGGAATGCCTGCCATGATTCAGTGACCTTGCCACCGGCCAGCTCGATCAGCTGGTGGTACACCAGGTCCAGCTCGTCGATGAACTTGGCCTTGGGCACGCGCCAATAACGGCAGAGCGGGTGATCGCCGCGGCGAATGAAGAACCCGCTACGGGCGAACATGACCTTGTTTGCGCCCTCAATGTAGGGCATGAGGATGCCCATGTCGTAGCCGTCGAACACGGCGGCTTCGAGCAACACTGGCTGGCTGTTGAGGAGGCGTGGTCGTTTCAATTGGCGTCCGCGCTCTTGGGCTTCATCGGCACCGTTTGGTCGTGGTGGTAGGCCGCGACCCAACGGGTTAAGAGCACTGAGCCGTGGAGTGATCCTCCCTGGCCACTGATTACATACGCAGCTGGTTCTGCGCCCTTCGGCACACGTCTGCGTTCCTGCTTCCAGTACCCGGCGGTCTTGATGTCTTCAGGTTGTAGCGGCCAGCATGACTCACCTGGCCGGGACTCATAATGGGGGATCTTCGGATTGTTCGCCTGCTCGGCCTTCAGCCGATCAATGACTTTCTTGGAACGAGCCACAAGCACCTCCGGGAGGATGAGTAGTCAACACGTCATCATTCAAGGTGCGCCTGCCCGCACCCGTAAGAGTGAGCAGATTGGCAGCTGAGGGAGAGCGGCTACAGGAGAAATGGATTACCGCCCCCGAAGCATTTTGGCTACAAGCCCCTGGGCTTGGACATATCCGGCTTGCCGCTCACCGAGGGGTAGCTCACACGGCAGTTGTTCACCTTGTACCCGGTGCATCCCCAGAAGTCGTAACCCCCATCACCGCGCTTCTGGCGGCGCGCCAGTGGCATCCCGCACTTGCCGCAGGAATGGCCGCCCTGGTTGCCTGATGAAGCTTCAGGCGAACGCGCCTTCATCGCCACTGTGGGCGCCTGGCGGAGGGCTGCGAGCTCCGTCTGGAGATGCTGAAAGAACTTGGCGACCACCGAGCCGTACTGCTCCTCTCCGCGTGCGATTCGGTCCAGGTCCTTCTCCAGCGTGCTGGTGAACGCCAGTTCGACGAAGCTGAAGCGGCCCTCCAACTGCTCGATGGTGCTCACCCCCAACGGGCCTGGGACCAATTTGCGCTTCTCCTCAACGACCAGGCCTTTGCCGGTGATGTTCTTGATGATCGATGCAAACGTGCTGGGGCGTCCGATCCCCAGTCGCTCCAGCTCCTTGATCAGGCTTGCCTTGGTGAAGCGTGCCGGCGCCTTCGTCTTCTGGTTGAGCACCTCACCCTGAAGCACGCTGAGGATCTGTTTGGGTTCGAGCACCGGCACCGGATTCTTGGGGATGTCGGTCGACTCTTCATCCGTCTCGTCCTTCTGCAAAAGCTTCATCCATCCGAGATAGGCGACAGTGCTGCCAGTCGCGGCGAAGCGCAGAGGCCTCTGATCCGGCCCCCTGGCCAGCAGTTTGGCCATGCGCACGTCGTAGATGGCGTCTGCGAGCTGGCTGGCCAGCGCCCTGATCCGGATGAGCTTGTACAGCGCTTGCTCTTCAGCAGACTCGCCTGCGACTTCATCCTCCCACGCGGTTGGCGCAATTGCGGGGTGACCTTCCTGGGCGCTATCCGCAGCCTTGAACGTCCGGCGCTCGTCAACAACGTCGAGGCCTTGCCTGCGAGCCACTGCCTGGATATCTGGCATGGCTTCATCGGCCAAGTTGGGGTTATCCGTCCGGTGATAGGTGATCACGCCCTGCTCGTACAGGCGCTGCGCGAACTGCATGGTTTTGTCCGGGTCCCATTTCAGCGCTACGCTGGCCGCCTGCTGCAGGGTGGATGAAATGAACGGTGGGGGGGGCGGGCGCCGCTTCTTGCCGTCTTCACATGACTCGACAATAACCGCGCGCGTTGCGGCAACCCTTGCCGCGAGTGTGCCGTCCTGAATGTAGGGGTTTTCTTTGCTCGCGAAGTCGGGGATCGGTTGCCATACGGCAGTCCAGTCCATACCGGTGGTTTCGTCCTTGAAGGTCAGCTCTACCCCGAAGTGGTGGACCACCTTGAAGTTCCTGATTTCTCGCTCGCGCAACACCACCAGGTAGAGGGCAGGTGACTGAACTCGACCAGCGGAGGTAGGTTGGCCCAGGACTCTGCGAAGCTCCTGCGTGACCAGGTAGCCCACCAGGCGGTCCAGCACTCGCCGGCACTCTTGTGAGGCAACGAGTTGCCCATCGATTCTCCGTGCATTGGCCAGGCCCTCTCGTACTCTGGCTTGGGTGATCTCATTGAACGTGACTCGCTTGTACTCGCGGATCCCCAGCGCCTGCTGTATGTGCCAGGCGATACTTTCCCCCTCCCGGTCCGGGTCGGTGGCGATATACACCTCCGTGGCGTCCTTGAGCGCTTTGCGAATGGAGCTGACGTTGCGGGCACTTTTGGGCAGGATCTCGTAGACCGGACGAAGGGTCTTTAAGACGCCGGTTGTGATCATCGTGTCGTCCTGACCCGACTGGGGGAGATCACGGATGTGGCCACCAGATGCCACCACCACCCAGTGCTCGCCAGGGCGGATCTTCTTCATCATGGGCCCAAGCTTCTTCAGCTTGCCCGGTGCCTCGATGATCATGAGTTTCATAGGGTGCCCCTGCACAGATAAATCAGGGAGCACTCTTGCCGCCGACCGGGGACGGCACAACGCGAAATGGTCAACTGGAAGGGAGGGAATTCGGTAGGGCTCAGGCCCACGGAGGAAGGGTCAAAAATTGAGGGTGAGCTGCTGGGCGCGCTTGTACCCTTTCAGCCAGGAGGCAAGCATGGCAGGGTGCTTGTAGGGGCAGGCATATATGGGCAGCCCTTTCTCGGCGGCTTCAACCCCAGCAGCCTCCACCGCAGGATGGGGGTTATTGAACTGGCGCCTGTCCGCTTTTCGCTCCTGGGCATCTTCGTTCTGCATCGATTGTTCCTCATGAGCGCCACTGTCCACGCCAGGCGAGTCACGCCTCAAACGACCTGGCCACCAGCAACTCCCCGACAAGGGCGTTTTTTACGACCCTGTGGCTCACTTCGATACAAGTTAGCAGCCGTAGGGCGGAGATGCCTTCAGGAAATGGTAATTTGCCAACGCTGGCATTTCAAATGTGCCCCTGACCTGGGCAAGCGCTGCTTGCAGCGCCCCTTGGGCTACGAGTTCGCGTCCTCGTCGTAGGAGCTTCACGAGCTGCGGCCGCAACAGAAGGTCCTTGTCGCGGTAATGTGAGGCATCAGACGCCAGGTTCTGAGGAAGGGAGAGCGACGACCCGTCCTTGTCTCCGGAAACTTCACGAGTGGCGCGCCTGAAAATAGCCCCCACGCCAATGCCCGTGTGCCACAGCTAGTGGGGAATCATGCTTGAGCGGTAGAGTGCCGACCATGCCAGCAGCGTCGCGCTGGGGTCCTCCAGTGCGGCACGAACCATCACCTCAGCGTGTTGACCTGAGATGTCGCAAACTGCCTGCCCAAGTCGAAGGAGCTCAGCTTGCACTCCTGCATCCCGGGCCTTGGTCGCAAACTCATACTCCTCGGCCTGCCCATACTCAAAGGTGGCATTGAACCGGAGGCGAAGCATTTCGATGGCCTCCACTTCGGCCTCCGGCAGCATGATGGATTCGCCGTCGCAAAAGACCTGGCGGACGCCATTGAGAGCTCGAACGGCATCCATGTAGCGCGAGGGGTCTACAGTCGCTTTGACCGATGGATATTCCGGGTAGTCGTGGTGCATGGGGCGATACCTCGAAGCGGAATGAGGTGGCGACGATCCGTCCTTGCCCCCCCAGTGACTTCACGAGAGGCGCCTGAAAAATCGCCTGCCAGGCTGTGGCTAGAATGCCGTGGAGATGCCCCATCGAAGGTAGGGGAAACTCGAAGTGACGTCCTTGTCACCAGGAGCTTCGCGATGTGGCGCGCCAAATTAAGAGGGGGCTACAGAGGGATGTCGTCGTCAAAGCCTTCGCTGTAGTGGCGCATGTCGTCGAGGCTCGGCTGAGGAACGTTTTGAGCGTGGCCGCCGCTGGTCTGACTGCGCCCCTGACCTTGCTGGTGATTGGCCGGACGCTGACCATTGCCGTTCGATGCCAGGGTGACCTGTTCGATACGATGCGGGAGGATCGCGATGCGGCTTGCCTCGACCTTCAGCGCCGAAACGTCTTCACCCGTTTGCTTGTCTTTCCAGGTGTCCATGATCGCCCGGCCAATGACCAGGACCCGCATACCTTTCTGGAACAGTTCAGCAAAGCGCTCGGCATCCTGATGCCACCACTCAACGTTGCACCAGAAACCCCCACGATCCTTGTAGCCACCCTGGCCATCAGGGATCGAGTTGTCGAACATCACATTGAGTCGCAGCATGTGCCGCGGATCTTTGTTTCCGTTGGCGAACGAACGGTGCTCAGCTGCGTTACCGACGTTGCCTTCCCAAACTACTGGTGTACCCATGGTCTATCTCCGTTCAGTGTTGAGGTGGGTTCATGATCTGCTGCAGTCGAGCCTGATATTCGGCCTCGGCCAGCCCCATCTTTTCTGCGCACTCGGCGGCCTGTTTGCCGATGGAGTGGATGAGGCTGATCTGCATGTTCAGGGTGATTCGGTGTTGCTCCAGGGCAAACAGGTCCTGCAGCAAGTGGATTGGTGTTTTGGGGGCGTGGACCATCTGAGCCCATACGCCGACACCCATGCGCCGCTCTTGCACGCTTTGCCAGCGAAGAAAGGTTGTGCCAGCTGCTGTGTTTTGCTCGATGAGCCTGACGGGCAGCAGAGCAAATGGATGTTGGCGAACCTGGGCCAGCACTTCCTGGGTAAGGGTGCGCAGCCCCGCCTCCAGCGATGCGCACTGCTCCGCCAACTGGACCAGCTCCCCCTTACCTTTAAAGGGCTTTAAAAGGCCTTTTAGTGAGGCACTCTGTTGCAGCCCCTGATAGGCACCCTGTTGCAGCGGTTTGAAGGCACCCTGTTGCAGTGCCTCCGTTGGTCGGGTGTCCGATCGCATGAGCGTCATGCCTCGCCTTCGAATTCGTCATCCACATCCTCGACCGGGCCTACGGAGCCACGGCGGATGGGCGGGGCAAAGTTCGAGCGGCGGGTGCCTTCCAGGATGTCCTGGGGGATATCGCCGTGGCGCTTGTACATTTCGCGCGCATTTTCAGCCCGGGCATTGTTGGCGGCGAAGTCGTCACGCGATGCGCCGGAGAAGCGATGGAGCTGGGCCAGCCCAAAAAGACTGCGCAGCAGGTGAGCACCTTCATCGATCCAGAACTCGCCATCGCGGCGACCGATCATGGCGACGTGCTGAGCCAGCAGGATGCGACGGACGACTTCGTCGTACTGAGTCAGTAGATGGACGCCCTTGAAGCCCAGCGGGTTGGAGATGAAGAGCGGCAGCTTCAGCGGCTGGATGGAGAGGTTCTCGCCAATTTCGAGTGCTTTGGGGAGTTGGGCCATCACTCCATCCAGGCGGCTGTCGATGGCCTTGAGGGCATCATCTACCTCCTGGATTTTCTCCTCGATCCTGATCATCCACCAGTCGGAGTACGGGTCGTCTTGTGCGGCGGCGCGATCGATCTGGTTGATCTTGAGACAGAAGCCCGCCAGCCCGAGGATGCTGTGTTTGTCATCGGTCTTCTGGCGGCCCAGCCAGATTCGGGCAGCATGGTGGGTGTGGAGAGTCAGCTGGACCTGGCTCCTGAGGGAGCCGATGTTGAGCTGATAGTTGTCAGCCATGGACATGGTTTCCTTATATAAGGTGGGTGAACGATGTCCATGCTGCTTTTAGGCTGTTGGGGGCGCAGTAATAAATGAAGAACCCGGGGTGCTGGATTTGTACTAGTCGGTGCACACGATCCTGGTGTTGCGGGCCGCATCACTGTCAGGTGGTTCCAGTGGAACCACTCGGTTGGCCGTCGGCGCCGGTGGCCAGGTCGGTGGGTGTTGCGGGCCGCAACACTGGCAGGTGGTTCCAGTGGAACCACTCGACCTGGCGTCGGGGCCGGTGTCGATACCGGTGAGTGATGCGTGCCGCAACACTGCCAGGTGATTCCAGTGGAATCACTCAGTTGGCCGCCGGTGCCGGTGGCCAGATCGGTGGGGTGATGCGGGCCGCATCACTGCCAGATGATTCCAGTGGAATCACTCAGTTGGCCGTCGGAGCCGGTGGTCAGGTCGGTGGGTGTTGCGGGCCGCAACACTGCCAGGTGATTCCAGTGGAATCACTCAGTTGGCCGCCGGTGCCGGTGGCCAGGTCGGTAGGGTGTTGCGGGCCGCAACACTGCCAGGTGATTCCAGTGGAATCACTCAGTTGGCTGCCGCTGCCGGTGGCCAGGTCGGTAGGGTGTTGCGGGCCGCAACACTGCCAGGTGATTCCAGTGGAATCACTCAGTTGGCTGCCGCTGCCGGTGGCCAGGTCGGTAGGGTGATGCGGGCCGCATCACTGCCAGGTGATTCCAGTGGAATCACTCAGTTGGCCGCCGGTGCCGGTGGTCAGGTCGGTGAGTGATGCGGGCCGCATCACTGTCAGGTGATTCCAGTGGAATCACTCGACTTGGCCTCGGCGCCGATGGTCAGGTCGGTGAGTGATGCGGGCCGCATCACTGTCAGGTGATTCCAGTGGAATCACTCGACTTGGCCTCGGCGCCGATGATCCTGCCGCTGAGTGTTGCGGCCCGCAACACTCACCACCGTGAAGTGTTGCCAGTGGCAACAGTGGGCAAGCCGTCGGTCCCGGCGGCCAGGCTGGTGGCTGTTGTGGACCGCAGTGCTGCAGGGTTAATCCAGTGGAATCACTCGACTCGTGCTGAGTTCGAATCCTCGAACGATGAGTGATGGTTTTTTAATCAATGAATGATAATGAGAAATGCGCTCCAGCCTGCGGCGGAGATGAACGGGCCAAATGGAATTCTTGTGACGGTACATAGTTTTCCTAGGAGCATGAGACACAAAGCAGCTAGAGCTGCACCCAGCAGGGAGAAAACTAGTGTCCACCCAAGAACCTTTAGGCCGCCCCACGCGCCCATCAATGCCAACAGCTTGAGGTCGCCCCTGCCAATGCTCTCTCCTCCAGTTATTAGTTCGGTTAGTTGACTCACAGCCCAGAGGCTCCCAAAGCCAATGACACATCCCCAAAGTGCGTCCTGCAGTGCGGTGAACAATCCGAAGGAGTTGAGAACTAAGCCGGCCCAGAGGCCTGGAATTACCAGGGCATCCGGCAGGAGGTGGTGCTGTCTGTCGATCAAACTTAGCGTCAGTAAGCACCAGGTGAACGGCAGGGCAAACAGCGCCTGACGTGTTGGACCAAAGTGCAACGTCATCATGAGCGACAACCCAGCGCAGCCGATCTGTACGATCCAGATTTATGCTCGGGACGCTCTGGGCAGTTGGGGGGAGGAATGTTTATGGAGGTCCAGTCCAAGCATTTCACGGGCATCACGCTGCCATTGGTGCTCGAGGAGGGTCGGCAACCAGCAGGCGACCCAGGCACACAGGCGGCCAACCAGCATGCCCAACGCGATGGAGCCAAGTCCCAGGGTGATCTCAGAACTCGTCCAATCACTCATGGGGGGGCTCCGCGCGGCGTCGTGGGTCAAGCAGGGCTTGGAGCGAAGTCAGCGCGGAGTTCGCGGTCTGCATCGCGGTCGCTGTCGGTGCCGGCTTCTGGGCGGGCGGCTGGTCAGGGCGTGCAACCGTCCGTGCCGCTGGAGGCGTTGGCGTTGGCGTCGGAGTCGCAGCGGGCCCTGCAGGGGTCCACTCAGCATTGAAGTCGCCTCGGATGGCCTTGCCCGCCAGGGACGTCAGGTATGCAAGCGGCTTGGCCACGCTCCCAGTTGAGCATCGATGTTTCCACTGGTTGATCACCGCCTCTCGGACATGCTCCGGTACTGGCCCCATGATCTCTCGTGCCTTCACTCGGTCCTCTGGCTTGAGAAGATCCAGGGCAAGCAACCAATTCACACCTGCACTCTCGCGCAGTTGTACAGAGCTTTTAGATACAGACTTGTCTGTATTTGTATACGTACTATCAGAGTTCGGATTCCGAACTGAGGGTGTACTCAGCGGTTTTAGGCAGAGTTCGGATTCCGAACTGAGGGGCAGGTCCCCCTGTTTCGCTGAGTTCGCACTGAGTTCGGAATCCGAACTCAGTGCTTCCGGGGCTAAATCTTGCTGAGTTCGGATTCCGAACTCAGGGGCGGGCAGCGCATTTTGCTTGGTCTCTACAGCCCAGGTCTGGGCATTCAGCCGATCGCTAATCGTGTCAATGCGCGATGGAAGTCTTCGGCCCACGTCGGGATCGCTGGTGAATTCGCGCCAGGTGATGGCCGCGATGTCCTTGATCGCTTTGTTCTGATGCTCCATGGATTGCATCAGCAAGGTCATGTAGTCCTTGTCGAACTCCAAGGCTTCTGCCGGTGTTACAGGCTCGTCGTGGAGCAGATAGACATTCCCCTGAACCTGTCCGTTGATCTCATTGCGGACGGTCCTACCCAAGCTCAACCAACGGGTTAGACGGAGCACGGTCAAAGCCTTTGCCACGGTTTCTCTGGAGGCATGTTTCCCTGGGTTCATGCCCAGGTATGGCCGTAGCTGGTCATAGGTGGGGAAGGCAGTGATTCCATCTTCGTTGACCAGCAGTCGAAAGACTTGCCAGCAATTGCGTTCCAAGGGGGTCAACCGATTGTCGAGCAGGAGTTTACGCGGGACCGTTTCATGCGGATTTCCGCTGAAAATTATCCCGGAGTAGGGTGTAGCAGGCGCTGCAGTAGGGGCGGTGTCCTCAGCTCTCTTTTTCTGTACATGGGCCTCGAGTTGCCCCGAGGCCGAATCTAGGAGCGTGGAAATCGGGAACCGTGTGAGCTTCATCTTCTCTGATCGCCTTCTCCAGGATGGATAGAGGCGGTGCCGCTTTCATCGACATGACGTAGGCCGCCCTCATCCAAAAGGGTGAGCTGTCGTCGCTCAGTGACTCGGGAGCGTTCACTGCTGCCTGGATACAAGCCTTGTTCGACCCACTGAGTGATCCGTGACCAGATCTGCGCAAGCGTGAGACCGTCCGTGCTCAGCTCCTCGGCAACCAGCATGGCCACGTCGAGCATGGCCAAGCTGTCCTCGAGCTCGACGCGGTGCTCATCCATCAACTTGGTCCAGCGGTGCCAAATATGGTGATCCTGATCTTCAGAGAGCTCTGGCCATCGACCGCGTGGGGCACGCACCCCAATGACGGTACGCTGCAATGCGATCTCTTGAGGTGTGAGCCCGAAGAACTTGCCCAGCAAGCTGGTCGTGGCCCCCAGCCGGATCGCGCGCTCGATAAGCCGAGTTTCCTCTTCTGTACGCGCGGCACCGGTCAGCAGCTTGAGGATCATTGAGCTGTTGATTGACACGTTGACCCATGAAACAGGGGTATTGCGGAGCAAACTGAGGACTGTTGGGTGCTGGATCTGGCCCAGCACCTCTGGTTCAACTCCCATCTCTACACAGCGCTGAAGTTGACCGTTACGCATGAGGTCAAGCAGCTGTGAAAGAACCGCTTCGTTAAGTGTTGACTTGGACATTGAGACTCCCTCCCATTCATCTCATCGAGTGTTCAGTTGTCCTGGACTGGCGAGGACCGTTTGAACTCTTCGATTTCCAAGTCGATCAGCCGTCGAGCCAGTCGAATGATGCGGAATAACTTGACCAGTGCACCGTCACTTAAACGGCCTTCCTCACCCGGTGCCTGCTCAGCACCCAGAGGTTGGCCCAGCAGCAGTTGGCCCAGGCCGGCTGCAAATTCAAATTCGCCCAATGCGCTGGCAGGATCTGGTTGTTCGCTCAGCATCTTCAAAGCGATGGCCATGGCACCGCTTAGTGACTGAAGCAGGATCAGCGTATGTTGAGCTGTTGCAGTGACTTCAACTTCGGTTTCCGGCTGTTTGTACTTGAACCCGATCCCTCCATCGATTACCTGGATATCGCCAGGGCCGTTGACGGATTCGAGGATCTCCACGGCCAGTTGGGCTACCTGGTTGCGCAACTCGCCAGGTTGGTCAATCTGACGCTCGATGTACCAGAGGTCGGTGATGGGGTGCAGTCCGCCGGCTTGTACGGGGATGGCGACCAGGCAGTCCGAGTTGAAATCGGGCAGCGTTTCCCCGCTGAGGGCGGCAACCTTCGCTTTGGTCTCGATCACCCGCTGGCTGAGGTTCGTTGGGGACGCGATATGCCCTGCAATCCGTTCCTGCTCTTGCTCTGGTGTGAGCGAAGCTCCCGGCGCTGGAGCTGCTGGCTGTGGTGGTGTCTGCGGAGGCCGCTGCGAGCGACCAGTACCTTCAGATGGTTGTTGCGATGGCGGAAGAGTAGAGCCTGCCCCAGTACCTGGCGCAGGCGCGGGTGGAGTAGACGTCGAACTGGTGATCGGCAATTCAACCACCGGCGTCGAGCGACGTAGCTTGTCCTGCTGTTGAGTGATTTCCAGCAGAATGTCCTCATAGCCCAACAGCAGCGATTTTTTCATCGTGCCGATGAGCTCGTCCTGGAAACGCTGGAACAGGAACTCTTCCGCCTCGCCTTCGAACTGGGCAAGGACATCCTGGAACAACATTTCGAAATCGACGCCCTCGCTGTTGTAATGCTTATCCCAGCAGGCCAGCGCAGATTTCCTCAGTGACAGTATTTTCTCGATCTGTGGTTTGCCGAGGCCGTTATAAAGTAGTGCCGGCACAGCAGGCAGCAAATGCTGAACAGTATCCAGCATTTTGCTGATATGCGATTGAGAGATCGGGTACCCGTCTTTGGAAAGGCGTCGAGCGAGCTCGCGCTGAGAAATGGCCTCACCGGTTTCGTTTTCATAGAGCTCCTTCGCGCGCCCCACCGCGACAGCGCGCTCGATGAATTTGAGCTCACCCTTCAGATCTTCGGCCAAATGGCCGGTTAGCATCACGATCTCGCCCCGGATCTGATCCCATGGGCGGAACAGAACATTAATCCTCTGAAACCTTTCGTCGCCAGTTTCCTGGAACAGCTCCTTCAGAATTGTGATTCGCGTGTTCCCACCGTTGCGGATCCGGTATTTTTCCTCACCCGGTCTGCGTGTTACAGGCGGAGGGGTGTCGAGGCCACGGTGGCGGATCGACTCCTTGAGTTCATCGTATCGTGGGTTGCGAGTGGTACGAGGGTTATCCTCCCAAGGGAGAACCTGCTCGACAGTCAGCACCAATGGGGTGTCCGCGATAGGGTCACTCATGGCCGCGGTGGTGCCTGTAGGGGTGAAGCCTGGAGCGAGGAGCTTGGCTTTGAGGTCTGTAGCGGCCATCTCAAGCTCCTACCGCAGCAACGTGCGGGTGAGCCAGAGGAGAGTGGCGAACCAGGTGCAGCACTTCCTGAATGTCGTCTTGAGTGGGAACAGCATTTTGCAACAGGCGATCGATGATCCGGTATGCGCGGGTCAGCTCGGATCTCAACTCCTCTGCGTTGGCGCCGTCGCCCTGGGCTTTCTGCGCCGGTTCAAATTGACCGTTGAGTAGCGATTGCTCGAGGCGATCGATGATTTCGCTGTTCATGGAACGATGGTTCTTGCGGGCGACTTCTGCCACTTGTTCACGCATGCCATTCGGCAGGCGAACCACGAACTTGTCAGCGGTACGGGAATTGGTTGCGTTCATGGTGGTTCTCCTTACTGGCGGCGTTTGAGTTGGTCGGTGAGCTGAGTGGGCAGGTTCTTGATCGTCAGCGAGCCGGTGTCGGCGTCGTAGGTGACGTTGGAACCGAGCAGGTGCGCCTCAAAGCTGATCGACAGACCTTCGGCGCGGCCGGTGAAACGGCGGAATTGGTTGAGTGTGCGCTTATCGGCCGGGATCTCAGGGGATAGGCCGTAGTCGCTATTGCGGATGTGGTCGTAAAACGCCTGAGGGCGGTCTTCATCGAGAGTCTGGGACAGCTCTTTAAGAGAGAGGGGCTGCCCCAGCTTCGTTTGGGTGGTGGCATAGTCGAGCAGCGCGTGGGTTTTCTCCCGGGCGCTTTCTTCTGGGAGATCCTCTTTCTCGACGTAGTCGGTGAATGCTTTGAGAAGCGTGCGGGTTTCACCTGGCCCGTCGACGCCTTCTTGGCACCCGATGAAGTCGCGGAAGTAGTCCGAACTCTTCCTGCCGTTTTTGCCTTTAACGAAGGAAATGTACTGCTTCGAGTTTGGGTTGTTGCGCCACTCGCTCAGGTTGATCCGGGCCGCGCAGGAGAAGTTGCTGGTGTCCAGGTAGCGAGAGGCTACAACATTAAGATCACCGTCCAGGCCGACGGTTTCGACCTGCTGGAGGACAGCGATCATCAAGTACTCAGTCAAGCCTTGTTGGTAATGGCTGAAGAGCACGTGGCCCCCGGTGGACAGGTTGACCTCTTCAAGCAGTTTCTGCAGGTGTTCGACAGACACACGGCTGAAGCTGGTGAAGTCTTGCTGCTCCTCCAAGTACTGTTTCAGCCAACCGCTGAATGGGTACGCACCCGACTCCCCATGGAAGAAGCCCCACGCTTTGCCTTGCTTGGCGTTGTAGCTGTCGTTCAGGTCGCCCTGGAGACTCTCGATAGCATCGGACGGAGGGAGCTCAGTGTCACGGGCATGAAGGACGGCGGGGCTGCCGTCGGGCTGCTTGTCGAGCTGGTGAACAATTACGTGTCGGATCGGCATTATTGAATCCCCCGCGAGGAGCTGTTTTGGACTTCCGCACGGCGAAGCAACGCCAGGGTGTTGCGCTCGGAACGGTGGTCGCTAGGTGTGCAGGAAGTGAAAATCGGTGCGAAGCCGGACTTGCTGAACTTCAGGTGGCCGCTATTGGACCTGGAGAGAGTCCAGCCCTCGGAGAGGGCAAACTCAGCAAGCCGGCGGACACTGTCGTGGGCGCCGCGAAGAAGGTTACGCATTGGATCCGGCCTCCTTCGGGCAAAGTGCATCACCTGCTTGGATGGCCACGATTTCCGGGGTGCAGCCCGGATATTGGGTGGCCAGGTCGGTGAGGAACTCACGTGCAGTCTCGCGCGACCCAGGAATCCGGAAGACCACGGTGCAGTGATGAGCCTCGTCCACGGAGCTGGTCAGATGGGGGGTTACTGCAACCTTCAGACCGCAGCTCAGCAGGTGCCTTGGTACCCATACGGACCAGAAGTAATTGGTCAGCAGGGCTGGTTGGCCAAGGAGGGTCGCTGCCAGCGTTCCAGCATCATGGCTTTCCAGCTCGACGTACTGCAGCTGTGCAAGCTCTTGCAGAGCCTCATTCAGCTCAACAGGCACCGTGGTTTCACCGAACTGGGTGAGCCGTGAGACAACCTGGCTGAGAGCATCCAGCCAAACCGCGTTTACGCCAGATTGGTGCGCGAATGCCAAGGCCGATTGGTCGGTGTTTGCGATTGCAGGGATCGAAGGGTAGATCTGCTCAGCCTGCATTGGGCACCTCCGAGAGAGGAACGGGGTCATAGCTGCCGCAGACCGGGCATACCAGAACCTCTGCCTCACCTTCAGGGGTATGCTCAGCAGGATGCACCTGCCGTACCTGATGAAGCGCGAAGTGCCGGCCACAGTTAAGGCAGCCATGCGTAATCAGATGGGATTCTGTGAGCGTCATGCAGCAGCTCCTTGCCAATGGTCAGCAGTGAGGTTTGCGAAGCGAGTTTGGTTGGCGATAAAGGCTGCGCGTACATAGCCCGTAGGCCCTTGGCGTTGTTTGCCGATAATCAGCTCGGCAATCCCCTTGAACTCGGTGTTTTCGTTGTACACCTCGTCTCGGTACACGAAGAGGATGATGTCGGCGTCTTGCTCGATCGCTCCGCTGTCGCGCAGATCGGCGTTGACTGGTCGTTTGTTCTGACGTTGCTCCAGAGCCCGGTTGAGCTGAGAAAGAGCTACGAAGGGGCAGTTGAATTCCTTCGCGATCCCCTTGAGGGAACGAGATATCTCGCTGATCTCATTGGCCCGGTTCTCTTGCCCAGGGCAGCGCATGAGTTGCAGGTAATCCGCCATGATCAAGCAGGGCTTCCCAAAGCGCCGGCTAGCCCGTCGAACCTTGGCGCGCATCGCAGCAGGAGTGAGGTTTGCACTGTCATCGATGACCAGACGGTTGCCGTATGCGTTCATGCGACGCACGGCGGCGGAGAGTTTGGGCCAGTCCTCGTCCTGCAACTGACCGGACAGGAGCCTGCTCAGGTCGATGTGGCCCAAAATTGCCAGCATTCGATAGATGAGGGCCTCGGTAGGCATCTCCATGCTGAATACCAGCACGATCTCGTCAGGCTTACTGGTCAGCGCGGCATCTACGATGCTCAAGCAGAACGAGGTCTTGCCCATGGATGGGCGCGCGCCGACGATGATCAGGTCTGCTGGCTGCAGGCCGCGCGTCATTTCATCGAGATCGGTGATGCCTGTTGGCACCCCCGTTACGGTCACATGACCGTTGAAATTCGCGTCGATCTTGTCGACGACAGAGAGCAGTGCCTCGTTCATGTTGGCGAATTCACGTACAACGCGACCTTCGCCCAGCGCGAACAGCTTCTGCTCGAGCGTGTCCTGAACCTCCGCCGCGTCAGCAGCGAGTTCAGCTGCATCCCGTGTCCCCTGGAAACACAGGGACATGATGCGACGAAGGTGTGCGCGATTACGCACGATCTCCGCATACGATTGGATATTCGCTACAGACGGGGTGTTCTTGGCCAGCTCTGCTAGGTAGGAAAGTCCTCCAACCTCCTCGGGGACGGCCATCTGCTCGAAAATCGTCACTACGTCGAAAGGGCTGTTTTTCTCTGACAGTTCCTGGATAGCGGTGAAGATCAGCCTGTGTTCGCCCCGAAAGAAGTCATCTGCCTGCAGTAGGTCACCGACGAGATCCCAGGCTTCGTTGTCCAGCATCAGCCCGCCCAGGACGCCCTGTTCGGCCTCCATGGAGTGAGGAGGTGAATAGCTCAGGTCGGTCATCTGGCACCCCCGTGGGAAATGCCAGGCTGTTCGGTGCGGCCAACTCCGTGGTGGAGCTGAGCATGCCGGCCTTGCCGAATACCTGCGTACAGCGAGCTACGATCGTGGCCTTTGGCTTCGCTTGGCGTGATGTCGCTTTGCTTCAAGTCAGGGTGATGCACGGTCAAGTAGGCCGTGATCTCAGCCTTGATCTCCGGAGCCAGGTCACCCGCGAACTCTCGAACTTTGTAGGCCACTGCTCCAATCCAACCCTCCGCGAAGAGTTGGCCGCGGCGTCGTTTGGTCTTCAGCTGGCACCGTTTCTGCTGCGAGACATGCTCGCGACGTGCTTTCTGTAACTGCATGACGAGGCTGCTGTAGGCATAGGCAGCCAGATCCGGACCGATACCTTTGCCCAGGAACTTGAAGCAGTAACCCTTCAAAGGGTGGTAGTAGGAGAGGTGGCTGCAGTCAAATGCGGCTGCACACGTTCCGGCGAGGGCATGCAACCAATCCGCTGGGGATCGACGTGTGCCCGTGGGGATGCTTGCTTCAAGGACTTGGCTGGCCCGTAGTTCGTCTGCGTCGATGTTGTACTGGGCCATGAGCGAGCGGGCCTGGCGCAATGCGATTGCTGCCTCGTTCGTGTTTGCCCCTGGGCTGTTGGCCAAGGCCATCAGCTTGGTGACTTTGTCGAGGATCTTCTGCTTGTCCATCAGGAGTCCTCCCCAAGTCGGCGAGGTTGTCCACGCATAGCTGATGCGATCAGCACCAGGAGATTCAGCGTCCCGACCGTGCCGAGCGCATAGGCCGAATAGACCGAACCCTGCAGAGCGATTTCGGCAAGCGGGGCTTTGAAGATTGAACCCAAGCCGTAGGCGGTCGCCAATGCTACGGAGCAGTTCATGAGGTACAGGCACAGTGAGCCCGCGAACTGGGAAATGGGGCCAGAAGTCATCGAGCACCTCCAGACTGCTGGTGGAGGGGATCGGCGCCGATGAATACCTCGGCGGGCACCTCCGCCCATTCCGTACGGAGTGCCTCAAAATTGCCCTCGTTCCAGCAGCGCAGGAACTCCATGGGAGACTCACATGGATGTTCTAGGGCATACGCGATCGCGGCCACAGCGGCATCGGGAAGGCTCAGCTCAAGCGCCAAACTCCCATCGTCGGTCACTGCGAAATTGCCAGTGTTGAGCTGGAATGACATTCCATTCAGCTCCACTTTTACAGGTGCCCAGGTGGGGACTTGGTGCTCCTGACGGATCGTAGTCAAACGATCTTGAAGCATGCCCAACGTGAGTGTTTTGGGGAGTTGTCCCTTCATGAGGCATCCCCTTGTCCAGCACTTGGGAGCAGGGCCTCTTGCCACAGGCGCAGGGTCTCGCGTTCGTCTGCCGTCAAGGCAGCCAGGCCTACAGCTTCGGCCACTTTCTCCTGCATGAGCCGCAGACGTTCCTCAACCGACGAACCATCGTCATAAGCAAGGTGGCTGGTCAGATCGCTGATCATGAAGTAGCGGAGTGATCTGACATTCCCGGCTCGGTGTTGCTCCACTGAATGCCCATAGAGCCGAGCAGGTGTCTTCAGCTCGTTTCTGATGTAAACGTTGAATTCAGAAGGGTTGTAGGAGGTGTTGAACTGCCGTGCACGATTCAGGATGAGTGCGGCTTTGATCGTCTCCAGCAGTTCTTCGTGAGTCTCGGTAGGCAAGGGGAACGTACGGGCTACCAGCTGTTTCGACTGAGCATCACGCGCATCTTGCCGGCGTTTCGTTTCTTTCTCGGAACGAACGCGCTTTTCCTTCGCATGGGTCACGTTGTGACCGATCGAATCAACGAGTTGTGCGGCACTACGCAGTAGCTCGCGTTGTTTAATGCTCAGAAGGTCACCGAGCGAACCGAGGAAGCCGGCACCCATCTTCCAACCGTTGGCTAGCTTGTGCAGGTCTCCAGACGCGGATGTCAGCTTTTTCTGGATGCCGCGTAACTCATTTGAGCTGTAGAGTTTCCCAATCCTGAGGACCTCATCGGCCGTGATCCCGGCAGCCTCGGTAATCGCGTGCTTACTCATCGCGGCGGGCCTTCTTGGCGATCTGGGCAACACGCTCTTCGGTCATTGCCTCGAAGCGGTCTTTCCATTCTGGGAACGCCTCGATAGCCAGGCTGCGGATGACGTTCAGCGCCGACGGCGACTTACGGTTCGACGGTTGACGATATTCAAGCCGATGCGCCGGCACGCCTTGGCTCGCGGCTTTCTTGAAGATGACGGCATCTGGAATGATCGATTGCAGGACGGTGTAGTCAGGGTTCCCGTCGAAAATTTCACGGACGGTGCGGTGGATCTCGCGCGCGTCAGCAGTTTCATCCAGGCCGTTGATGATGATGTTGATGTGGGGAATGGTGAGGCCGAGGCGTGCGTAACTGCGCAGCCCATCCATCATATGGATGGTCCCACGGCTGAATTCGCGCGCGGCCAACATGTTTGGGGGGAGGGGGGAGAGGATGATGTCGGATGCAAGAACGACCATCTCCAGCATCGCAGAGCGGGCGCCCTGGGTGTCAAAGAGGATGAGGTCGTAATCGGCATCGAAAGCCGACATCAGGTTGGCTAGTCGCAGTCTGCCATCAGGCGCCTGCAGTATGAGGTTGTTGAGCTGGTTGTTGGCGTCGTTCGAGATGATGACGTCGAGATTCTTGATCGACGTGTGGGAGATGATCTTGGCCGGGTCGGTTTCGTTGTACGACAGCAGTTCGAAAATGCCGCCCGGGGCGGTGTACTCCAGGGGGAAATAGGAGGATGCGGAAGGCTGGACGGGGTCCAGATCGATGAGGAGGGTGCGCAGCCCAGCGTCTGCAGTGAATGCCCCCAGATTGGTGGACCCGGTGGATTTACCGGTGCCGCCTTTGGTGGAAACCTTACCTGCTCGTCTTGCTTTCTTCGGATGTGTCATTGCCATGCCTCTAATGTGGATTTCATTAGAGGCTGCGTGCCTAGGCGCTGGAATGGTGCTTAAAACCCCTCCCTAGATGGAAATTTCGGCCTAGACCCCAATTGTCTTTTAACCAATTGGTCGTAGGTTCGAATCCTACACGACCCACCATTTCGAAAAACCCGCTTTCCATGAGAAAGCGGGTTTTTTTTTCGTCTGTTGAATTTCCCTCCCTGTTCAGCAATTGAACCGTGACCTGCGGGTTGACCTGGAGATTGCGTTCGCGCCAGCTCGGCTGGGTGCGAGCTGGCGCGGGAGGGGAGCACCGGTCTACGGGTTGCCTGCCGAGAGTGTCTGCAGGCCCTGGCTTCGGGCCTGCTCGAGCAGTTCTTCGGTGTCTGCCCCGCCGGGCAGCGCGAGCACGATGTCCGGTCGGCTATCGGTCAGCATGAAGCGGTTGCGCAGGCGTTCGGCCTGTTTGCCGTGGTGCTGCCAGTTGGGTGGGTAGCGCACGATGTGGGCTGCGTTTTCCCGGGCCCAGTCCTCGATATGTGCACCGAGGAACTGACTACCACCGTGGATGACCACCTGCACCGGGTGCAGGCGCTGGAAAGCTTCCAGAACCTGCCGGCACACCCGGCTGTCGGCGTAATGGCGGCCGGCGCAAATCAGTACGCGCATAGGCGTTCTCCCTGAGCCACGTTCTTCAGAACCACTGCTTGAAGCGGCGGATGTACAAGGTCTTCATGGTCTGGGCGACCACGCAGTAGCTGAGCAGTGTGCCCACCAGCCAAGGGAAGTATTCCCACGGCAGCGGAACCAGGCCGACCATGCTGCCCAGCGGCGAGAAGGGCACGTAGATTCCCAGCGCCATCACCAGCCCCGTCGCCAGCATTACCGGCAAGGCTGCAGTGCTCTGGATGAACGGGATCTTGCGGGTGCGCAGCATGTGCACCACCAGGGTCTGGGACAGCAGCCCTTCGATGAACCAGCCCGACTGGAACAGGCTGGCCATTTCCACGCTGTTGGCGGCGAACACGTACCACATCATCGCGAAGGTGGTGATGTCGAAAATGGATGAGGTTGGCCCTATCCACAGCATGAACCGCCCGATGTTCCGGGCATCCCATTTGCGTGGCTTGGCCAGGTACTCCTTGTCCATCTTGTCCCATGGCAGCGCCAGCTGGGAGAAGTCGTACATCAGGTTCTGCAGCAACAGGTGAATCGCCAGCATCGGCAGGAAGGGGATGAAGGCACTGGCGACCAGCACCGAGAACACGTTGCCGAAGTTGGAGCTGGCGGTCATGTTCAGGTACTTCATGATGTTGCCGAAGGTCTCGCGACCCTTGATGACCCCTTCCTCCAGTACCATCAGGCTCTTTTCCAGCAGGATGATGTCTGCCGACACCTTGGCAATGTCGGTGCCGCTGTCCACCGAGATGCCGACGTCGGCGTCGCGCAGGGCAGGAGCGTCGTTGATCCCGTCACCCAGAAAACCGACGGTGTGGCCGTTGGCTTGAAGGGCCTTGAGTACGCGGGACTTCTGCAGTGGCGTGAGCTTGGCGAACACCGTGCGCTCTTCCACCCGGCGCGCGAGCACCTCATCGTCCATGTGCTCGATGTCGCGGCCCAGTAGCGGCTCGCCTGCCTCCAGGCCCACTTCCCGGCAGATCTTGGCGGTAACGGTGGGGTTGTCGCCGGTGAGTACCTTGACCGTCACGCCGTTGTCGCGCAGTGCGGCGATGGCCGGGCCGGCGCTTTCCTTGGGCGGGTCGAGGAAGGTCAGCAAGCCTTCGATGATCAGCTCGCGCTCATCGCTGGCGCTGTACTGGGTCTGCGTCTCGCCTGCGGCTATTTGGCGGGTACCCACCAGTAGCACGCGAAAGCCGTCGCGGTTATAGGCCTCGGCGAGTTTGAGCAGGGCCGAACGGCGCTCGGCATCCAGGCTTACGGCAGTGCCCTGCTGGCGGACCCGGCTGGCGGTCTCCAGCATCTCTTCCACGGCGCCCTTGCACACCAGCAGGTGACCACCACTGGCATCGGCCAGGATCACCGACAGACGCCGACGTACGAAGTCGAAGGGCAGTTCGTCGACCTTGCGCCAGGCTGCCGGAGGGGTGAACTGCGGATTGTCCTCGGCGAAACTGACCACGGCGCGGTCCATGAGGTTTTTCATGCCGCTCTGGTGGTGGCTGTTGAGCCAGGCCAGTTGCAGCACCTCGTCGCAGCGGTTGCCGCCGACATCGACATGGTGTTCGAGGATGATGCGGTCCTGGGTCAGGGTGCCGGTCTTGTCGGTGCACAGTACGTCCATGGCGCCGAAGTTCTGGATCGCGTTCAGGCGCTTGACCACTACCTTGCGCCTGGCCATGGCGGCCGCGCCCTTGGCCAGGTTGGCGCTGACGATCATCGGCAGCATTTCCGGGGTCAGGCCAACCGCTACCGCCAGGGCGAACATGAAGGCTTCGGCCCAGTCCCCCTTGGTGAAGCCGTTGATCAGCAGCACGATGGGCACCATCACCAGCATGAAGCGGATCAGCAGCCAGCTCACGCTGTTGACCCCGCGGTCGAAGGCGGTCTGCGCGCGGGAGCCGACGATGGAGCGGGCCAGTGAGCCGAAATAGGTACGAGCCCCGGTGGCGACCACCACGGCCGTGGCGGTCCCGCTGACCACGTTGGTGCCCATGAAGCAGATGTTGGGAAGGTCCAGCAGGTCCTGTTGGTCGGCGGCCTGGGCCTTGGCGGATTTTTCCTGCACCGCACCCAGGGTGTCGTACTTTTCCACTGGCAAGGCTTCGCCGGTCAGTACCGCCTGGCTGATGAACAGGTCGCGGGACTCGATCAGGCGAATGTCTGCGGGGATCATGTCGCCGGCAGACAGCTGGATGATGTCGCCCACCACCAGTTCGCGCATGGGTAGTTCTCGAACCCGCGCCTGGGCCCCTAGCTGCTCGCGCCGCAGCACGGCTGCGGTGGTGCGCACCATCGCCTTCAGGGCTTCGGCGGCCTTGGCCGATCGGTGTTCCTGCCAGAAACGCATCACGCCGCTCGCCAACACCATCACCAGCACGATGATCACGCCGGTCAGGTCGGTTTCTTCGCCGGCCTGCAGCGGCAGCCAGAAGTCGGTGAAGAAACTGATACCCGTCAAGGTCATCAGCACATAGATGAAGGGGTTGTTGAAAGCGTGCAGCAACTGCACCAGTGCATGGGGCGGACGGTCATGGGCGACTTCGTTGTGGCCGTCCCGTTGCAGGCGGCCCTGGGCTTCTTCTTCGGTGAGCCCGGCGGGGCTGGAGTTGACGTTGGCCAGGGTAACGGCCAGGCCGTTCTGGGCCTCGCGCGCGGCGCGCATCGACAGCTTGTTGCTGTCACGGGTGGGGTGGGTGTGGCGGGGTGTTGGGTTTTTTACAGTCATGGTCTGTGCTCCTGCCGCCTGCTCGCGGCACGACACACCGACAACTCAACTAATCATAGGCGAGTGAAAGTATGTCGAGTCGCGGGCAGGCGATCGATTCGAAGAGTGGGATCTTTAGCGGTGACGTTCGCTGCCTGTTGAATGAACGTGCACAGGCAGCGAACCGACTACTGGCCTCTTCCATAATGTGCTCCACAGATTTTTATTAATGCGAAGGCAATAAAGTGCCGGCGAATTTTCCAACTAGGAAATTCGTTTTTTAATAAGCGCAAAGTTGCCGTTTATTCAAGGGGAAGTACGCACCCCGAATGCATGCAAACCTGGATCAGGCGTGCTGCAGAAACAGGGCGGCGCCCCGACTCGGTGGGTCCTGACTGTCGTCCAGGCTCCAGCGCTGCTGGCGTTGGCCGCTTGTGGAGCAGATGCGCCAACGGGCCCGCAAGGCGCTGCTGGCAGGGGAGTCGCAGGGGAGGCTTGACGCACGCACGGGCAGCCTGGGCGCGCGCAGAAGCCTGGCCCGCAGGGCTGAAGTGAAGGCGCGTACGCCCGGTATTGCAGAAGAAGTGAAATACATAACGTGTGCCTCGCGACCGGACGAACCGGGGAGGCAAGCCACGTTGGAGCATCAAGCCCTAGCGCAGCTTACCCGACCGCGGAGTCGAGTCCCGTCATTTTCAGGGTTAAGTGCCTGGCGTTGCGCAGCGGCAATGACCAGACAGCGTCTAGATACTATGTCCATTGGCTTCTTTGGTGAGTTGAAAAAAGGCCGGATTTCCGGCCCGCGCAATTTACTCAGGAGGGGGAGCGAAGTCAACAGCAATCAGGCGTGAAAATTGAAACGTTAATAAAATTTCACACAAAGCAGTCAGCGGCAGAGGAGAGTCTGCCTGTGCCAAGGAATAATGCGAAGTGGGCAGAGTTTCACCGGTGGAAGAGTACTGTTTTTTGAAACAGCAATTAATGTCTGTTTTGCTATAGCGATTCTGTATATGGCATTTTTTTATAATTGCTATGGTACTTGGCATGGATTCAAAACCAGCCAGGGAGTGGGGCTATGTCTAAAACTATTGTCGTCGTGGGGGGAGGTGTAGGCGGCACGATGCTCGCCAATCAATTGGTCAGACAACTATACCCGGAAATACTCAAGCATCAGGTCACGGTCAAACTGCTGTCGAATTCGCCGGATCATTATTACAAACCTGCCTTCATGTACGTTGCCTTCAACAGCTATTTCCAGGAAGACCTGAAACGGCCCGAGCGTTCGCTGTTGCGACCTGAAATCGACTTCCAGGTGGAGGAGGTCACCCGCTTCGACTTCCCCGGACAAACCCTGCACACCCGCTCTGGAAGGCGCGTGGGCTATGACTTTCTGGTGATCGCGACGGGCTGCGTACCCGCTCCCGAGCGCATCGAGGGGCTGCAGGAGGCGGGGGATCATTTCTATCAATACAAGGCGGCGCGACAATTGGCGCAACGTCTGATGACGATTGAAAAAGGGCGCATCTTCATATCCGTTTCTTTCCCACAGACGCCCAATGTTCCGCACCAGTGCGGTATTGCGCCGGTGGAAACTACCTTGATGCTGGATGACTTGCTGCGCCGTCGCGGTGTTCGCAATAACGTTGAAATTGTTTATACCTATCCGACCACTGCGCAATTGCTCAGAAACTGTCTGTTCATGCAGCGGCCAACCGGAGAACTATTGCCCACCCTTTTTGAACAGAAGAACATCAGGTTTCAGCGTGGCTTCACCCTGGACCGCGTGGACCCGGATCAACGTATTGCCTATTCGGCCGAAGGCCAGGCGCAGCCGTTCGACATCCTGATGGCGACCCCACCCATTCGTGCAGTGGACGCGGTGATACAGAGCGGTGCGTCCCAGGCCCCCAACAACGAGGGCTGGCTGCCGACCAACCACGAGACCCTGCAGGTCTACGGCCTGGAGAACGTCTACGTGATCGGCGACACCAGGACCTACCCATCAGCAAGGCGGGCGGTGCCTGCCATAACCAGGCACCGGTGGTGGCCAACAACATCGCCGGCGAGATCCGCCTGGGCACCCCCTGCGCCGTCTACGACGGGAAGGTCCAGGCCGTTGCGCAGATGGGCCTCAACGCCGGCATGCCACTGACCTACAACTACCAGCAGGATGTGGTGCCCACCCCACCGACCAAGCTGGGCGGCCTGTTGCGCAATGGATTCAACCGGGGCCTCTACTGGGCGGTTGCCCGTGGAATGATCTGAGTCGAGCGGTGCAGGAGTACGTCGATATGGAAACCTTCGAACCTACCGTGGAACACCTTGCTCACCCGGGCGTTGACGCCCTGATGAAAAAACTCGAACCGCTGCTGGTCAGTGGTCGCATGGACAACATCATCGACTTGCTGTCGCTGGGGTCCGACCTGGTCGACCTGCTCGACACCGCGATGGTGGACAAGCTGGCCCATGGGTTCGAGGACGTGACAGCCCTGACCTGGACCGTGGGCAACGCGCTGCGCATGGCGCAGGCGCAGAGCAGCGATACCCAGCCACCAAGCCTGCTGGGCCTGGTGCAACTGCTGCGCGAGCCGCAAACGCGACGTGGTATCGCGCTGATGTTGAGGGTGTTGAACAATCTTGGACGGCAATATTGATCGCATGGAGCGAGAGGAACGTGGCAATGCTTGTAAAACAGCAACAGGGTCTGCGCGGGAGTACGACCTGGGACCCGCAAGGCTATCAACAGTTTTCGCGTTTGAGGGAGCGTCCGGTGATCGAGTTGCTCGATCACCTGCCCTTGCAGGCACCAGCGTCCATCTATGATCTGGGCTGTGGTACCGGAATCGCCACCCGGCTGCTGGCCGAACGCTGGCCAGAGGCACAGTTGTTCGGCGTAGACAGCTCGGCAGAAATGCTCGCCGAGGCCCGAGCCCTGCCGGTCAATGCCCAATGGCTGAACAGCGACATAGGTCAGTGGGAGCCCAAGCAGCCGGCAAGCCTGCTGTTCGCCGCTGCCGTGCTCCATTTCATGGAGGACCACGAAAACCTGCTGCCGCGGCTGCTCGGCAATCTGCACGCTGGCGGCTACCTGGCGCTGCACATGCCCAACTGGCGGGATGCACCCTGGTACCACCTGATGCTCAGGGCCCTGAGCGAATGCGGGCCTGCGGGCCGGGTGATCGGTACGCTGGAGCTGCGCAAGTTCATGTCGGCGCGCAATGTCCTGTCCCTGGACTGCTACTACCGGTTGCTGGCGCCGCTTACCAGCAAGCTGGATATCTGGGAAACCGAGCATCTGCAGGTGGTCGAAGGCCAGTCGCCGGTGTTCGACTGGGTCAAGGTTTCGGCACTGCGCCCGGTGCTCAGCTCCCTGGATGACGAGGACCGCGATGCGTTTCTGCGCAAGTACCTCAGGCTTCTGGAAGCGCACTACCCGCGTGAGGACGACGGGCGCACGCTGTTCCCGTTCAAGCGCACCTTCATCGTGGCCTCGGTCTGAGATTGCCCTTGGGCGGTCACTCTCGACAGCCCTGCAAGCCGCGACTGGTCTCTCCCTCAGAATGAGGGGGGGCAGCGCGTGCAGGGCTTCTGGAGGGGGGGCGTTTTCGTTTTCTGTTCGCTTATTTTTGTTTGGGTTCGGGTCTGGCGACTGTCGGAGTGTCGGGCAGGAATGGTATGTTCTCCTCCAGAATGAAGATGAAGAAACTGGAATGATCATGCCTAGAGCCTCCCACCAAGATTTGCGCCGTGCCTTTCGTAAACTCCTGGCCTCCCCGGTCTGCTATCACACGGCTTCCGTGTTCGACCCGATGTCTGCGCGAATCGCCGCCGACCTCGGCTTCGAAGTCGGCATCCTGGGCGGCTCGGTGGCTTCGTTACAGGTGCTGGCGGCTCCGGACTTTGCCCTGATCACCTTGAGTGAATTTGCCGAGCAGGCCACGCGCATCGGGCGTGTCGCACAGCTGCCGGTGATCGCCGACGCCGACCACGGCTACGGCAACGCGCTGAACGTGATGCGCACCGTCACCGAGCTCGAGCGCGCCGGCGTGGCTGCGCTGACCATCGAAGACACCCTGCTGCCTGCCCAGTTCGGGCGCAAGTCCACCGACCTGATCAGCATCGATGAAGGCGTGGGCAAGATCCGCGCTGCCCTGGAGGCTCGCGTCGACCAGGAGCTGTCGATCATCGCGCGCACCAATGCCGCGCTGATCCCGGTCGAAGAAGTCATTGCCCGCGTGGTCGCGTACCAGAATGCTGGCGCCGACGGCGTGTGCATGGTCGGCATCCGCGATTTCGATCATCTCGAAGAGATTGCCCGCCACGTCAGCGTGCCGCTGATGCTGGTGACCTACGGCAACCCGCAGCTGCACGACGACACGCGTCTGGCCGAGCTGGGCGTGCGTATCGCCGTGGATGGCCATGGCGCCTACTTCGCCGCGATCAAGGCCACCTACGACTGCCTGCGCGAGCAGCGCCGCATCACCAGCAGCGCCTCGGACCTCAGTGCCACCGAACTCACCCATACCTACACCGTACCCGGCGACTACATCGTCTGGGCGCGGGAGTTCATGGACGTCAACGAGTAACATCGCTTCACCTAAATATGGATAGCAAACGGATCAATTCATGAAGAAAACACTGGGAGTGGTGTGCGGGCTTGCCGTCGCCGTAGCGGCCGTATGCACGGCCGGGGCGTGGTATACGGGCAAGCAGTTGCCTGGCGTGCTGGAGCACGCTACCGCACAGTCCAATCTGCAGATGCAAAAGTCGTTCAAGGGCCTGGGTGCCACGGCGCGGCTTGAGCTGGTATCGCTGGAGCAACACCTGTTCAGCAGTGTCGCGCGTTACAGGTTCACCGTGCAGAACCTGGAGCTGGGCGATGAGCCGAGCAACCTGGAACTGACCCTGGTCGATCGCATCGAGCACGGGCCGTTTCCCTGGCAGCGGGTCAAGGCATTCAAGCTGATGCCGGTGATGGCGGCATCCAGCACCTCGATCGAGAAGGATGCCACCACAGCCGAGTGGTATGCGGCCAGCGGTGATGTCTCGCCGGTGCAGGGCGAGTTCAGCCTGGGCTATGACCAGTCGTATGACGGCACGTTGAGGCTGATGCCGCTGGACATCGCCAAGGACGGTTCGTCGGTGAAGTTCTCCGGCTTCGACCTGGGCATGAGCGGCGACTTCGAAGGCAAGCGCCTCAAGCTCGACGGCAGCATGGGCACCTTGCAGGTGTCGATGGTCGATAGCGAGACGCCGCCGCTCAAGTTCGACCTCAAGGGCCTGAAACTGGTTGCAGACCTCACCCTGACGCCCTACGACTTCTATGAAGGCCAGGCCGACGTGACCCTGGACGACAGCGCCTTCACCTTTGGCGATCGCCAGGTACCGCTGACTGTCAAGGGTGTGGAGCAACGCAACACCTACAAGGTCAACGGCGACAAGGTCGATGCCAGGGCCGCCTACAAGGTCGACGCCATCACCTATGACGGCAAGGCCGTGGGCGGTGGGCAACTGGTGGTGGCGGTCAACCGCTTCGATATCCCTGCGCTGCAGGCGATCATGGCGATCTATGAAAAGCACATGCCCCAGTTGCAGGAGACGGCCGCTGCCGGCCAACCGCCCGAGCTGGAGCTGAATGCCGAAGAGCAGGCGCTGATGCAGGTGCAGATGATGCAGTTGCTGGCGGGCAAGCCTCAGGTGGCCGTGGAGGACCTTTCCTTCAAGACCGCCAACGGTGAAAGTCGCTTCAACCTCACCCTGGACCTGGCCAAGCCGACGTCGGCCGACCTGCCTTCCGATCAGCTGGTGCGCCAGATGATCGAGAAACTGCAGAGCAGCTTGTCGCTGTCCAAGCCGATGATCGGTGACCTGGCAGCCTTGCAGGCCAGCCTGGAAGGGCAGGACGAGGCGCAGGTCAAGCAGGCCGCAATGGCCGGCGAGATGGTCGGGCAGATGGCCTTGTATTCCAAGCTGGCCACGCTCAAGGGCAATGACATCATTGCCAACCTGCACTATGCCGATGGCCAGGTGGCCTTCAACGGGCAGAAGATGACCGTTGAAGAGTTCGCCGCGCTGGTGATGTCCAGCCTCGGCGGCCTGCAACCGGCAGGCAACTGACCGCTGGGCTGGCGGGCTTGCCCCGCCAGCCTGGTTTGGCAAAAAACCCTTTAGAATTCATTCGATTATCTGTAGCCTTCGGCAACCCATAAAACCCGAGGCCGCAGAGGGTCTTTGGTTCTGTCGTACAGGCTGAACCGTTATCCGATTTGCCAGGGCTCGGTGATACACTCGACTTACGCGCACTAGCGCCTGCAGGTCTTGCGAACATGACCCAGATTTCCGAACGCCTTCTGGTCCAGGCCCACCTCGACGCCAAGCAGCCCAAGCCGCTGACGCCCGAGCAAGAGGCTGACTACCGTGCCGCCATCGCCGCCGAGCTCAAGGCTCAGGACGCCGTGCTGGTGGCCCACTTCTACTGTGATCCGGTGATCCAGGCCCTGGCCGAGGAGACCGGCGGTTGCGTGTCCGACTCGCTGGAGATGGCCCGTTTCGGCAACCAGCATCCGGCCAAGACCGTGGTGGTGGCCGGTGTACGCTTCATGGGTGAGACGGCGAAGATCCTCAACCCCGAAAAGCGCGTGCTGATGCCGACCCTGGAGGCCACCTGCTCGCTCGACCTGGGTTGCCCGGTGGAGGACTTTTCGGCGTTCTGCGACAAGCACCCCGAGCGCACCGTGGTGGTGTATGCCAACACGTCGGCGGCGGTCAAGGCGCGGGCCGACTGGGTGGTGACCTCCAGCTGTGCGCTGGAGATCGTCGAAAGCCTGATGGACAACGGCGAGACCATCATCTGGGGGCCTGACCAGCACCTGGGCCGTTACATCCAGAAGAACACCGGCGCCGACATGCTGCTGTGGGACGGTGCCTGCATCGTTCACGAGGAGTTCAAGTCGCGTCAGTTGCTGGACATGAAGGCGCTGTACCCGGACGCGGCGATCCTGGTGCACCCCGAGTCGCCAGAGGCGGTGATCGACCTGGCCGATGCGGTGGGTTCCACCAGCCAGCTGATTGCGGCTGCGCAGCGCATGCCGAACAAGACCTTCATCGTGGCCACCGACCGCGGCATTTTCTACAAGATGCAGCAGCTGTGCCCGGACAAGATCTTCGTCGAGGCGCCCACTGCCGGCAACGGCGCGGCGTGCCGCAGTTGCGCGCACTGCCCGTGGATGGCGATGAACACGCTTGAGCGCACCTTGCAGTGCCTGCGCGAGGGCAGCAACGAGATCTTCGTCGAGCCGGCGCTTATCCCGCAGGCACTCAAGCCACTCAAGCGCATGCTGGACTTCACCCAGGCGGCGCGGCTCAAGCTCTCCGGCAACGCCTGAAAGCAGCATCGCGGGTCGAGCCCGCTCCCACAAGGGGGCGGGGCTGACCCGCGATATGGTGTGCGCGCTACCTTGATGCGTGTCAGCGCATCATGTCCTTGACCATCCGCTGCTGTTCCATCAGCTCGCGCTGACGGGCATCGATCTTCGACGACAGCACAAAGTTGTTGCCCGCCCGCTGCTTGGCGTAGTCGAGCTGCTGCAAGGCCTGGTCGAAGTCGCCCACCAGGGCAAAGTACTCGGCGCGAGCCTGGTGCAGGCCGATTGTGTTGCCCGACAGGCCGCGAACCTCCGCCACCTCATACCAGACATCCGGGTCTTGCGGCCGATTCTTGAGCAGCGCATCCAGCGCCTTCTCTGCCTCGGCCGGGCGGTTCTGCTTGAGCAGCAGGTCGATGCGTGACTGCTGCAGCGGGTAGTTGCCCGGGTACAGGGCTCGCATCTTCTCCACCCGTTGCTGGGCATCGGCCAGGCGGTTGTTGGTGACGTCCAGGTCGATCTGCGCAAGGTTGTAGGTGATGTCGTTGGGTGCCTTGGCGAGCAAGGGCTTGAGGCTCTCGCGGGCCTCGTTGAGCTGGCCGCCCTTGATCTGCGCCAGTGCCAGGCCGTAACGCGCCGCATCCAGGTTGGGGTTCTCGTCCAGCAGGGCGCGGAAGCGCTTGGCACCCAGGCCCGGCGTGCCTTCGTAGGTCAGTTGCAGGCGTGCACGAATCAACTGGTAGCGCAGGCTGTCGTCCACACCGCCCTTGGGGGCCTGTTCGGCACGGTTGCGGGTGTCGGCGACCCGCGACTCGGTAACCGGGTGAGTCAGCAGAAATTCCGGTGGCTTGGCGCTGTACTGGTACTGGCGCATCAGCCGTTCGAACATGGTCGGCATGTTGCGCGGATCGTAGCCGGCCTTTTCCAGGTTGAGAATGCCGATGCGGTCGGCCTCCTGTTCGTTCTGGCGCGAGAAGCGCCGTTGTTCCTGGATGGCGGCGGCCTGGGTGCCGGCAATCGCGGCGATGCCGGCATCGCCAGCCCCGGCAGCGGCGGCAATGATGCCCACCAGCAGGGCGCCCATCATCGGCAGTTGCATGCGTTGCTGGGCTTCCACGCCGCGGGCGAAGTGGCGTTGCGACAAGTGCGCCAGTTCGTGGGCCAGCACCGAGGCGTACTCGCCCTCGGTCTGGGCGTTCAGGAACAGGCCGCCGTTGACCCCCACGATCCCGCCGGGGGCGGCGAAGGCGTTGAGTTCCTTGCTGTCGATCAGGATGAACTCCAGGCGCCGGTCCTGCAGCTGGCTGGTTTCGGCAAGGCGGTAGACGCTGGTTTCGACGTAGTCCTTGAGCTGGGGGTCCGACAACTGGCGCACGTTGCCGCGCAGCAGGCTCAACCAGGCGCGGCCCAGTTGGTGTTCCTGTTGCGGGGAAACGATGGCCGAGCTGGCGTCGCCGAGTGACGGCAGGTCGTCGGCATGGCTCGGTAGAGCCAGCAGGCAAGCCAGCGTCAGCAGGGTAGGGCGCAGAAAATTCATGCACGAAGCTCGGGTCGACAAAGAACCTTACTGTAGCCGGCTCACACGTTGACGACCAGTGGCGGTATCCTACGAGGTCTGTGCATGCCGCTACCTGCCGTGGGCATGCACCTGCCTGGAGAAGCCCGATGACCGATGCCGTACCCTGCGACGCCGAACTGGATGCCAGCGGCCTGAATTGCCCCTTGCCGTTGCTCAAGGCCAAGATGGAGCTCAACCGCCTGGGCAGTGGTGCAGTACTCAAGGTGGTGGCCACCGATGCCGGCTCGCAGCGCGACTTCCGCACTTTTGCCCGCCTGGCCGGTCATACGCTGCTGCATGAGCAGGCCGACGCCGGGGTCTACACCTACTGGCTCAAGAAAGCCTGAACCCTTCTTTTTAAGGATCACCGATGTTCAAAGTGCTTCGTGGCTGGCTGCACCGCTATTTCTCGGATGAAGAAGCGGTGGTGCTGGCGGTCCTGCTGTTTCTGGGGTTCACCGCGATACTGACCCTGGGCGGCATGCTGGCGCCGGTGCTGGCGGGCATGGTGCTGGCGTTCCTGATGCAGGGCCTGGTCAATGCGCTGGAGCGCCTGCGGGTGCCCAGCAAGGTGGCGGTGGGGCTGGTGTTCCTGCTGTTCCTGAGCGCGCTGGCGGTGTTCCTGCTGGTGCTGGTGCCGTTGCTCTGGCACCAGTTGATCACCCTGTTCAACGAACTGCCGGGCATGCTTGGCAAGTGGCAGTCGCTGCTGTTGCTGCTGCCGGAGCGCTACCCGCATCTGGTCTCGGATGAGCAGGTGCTGCAGGCCATCGAGGCGATGCGCGGCGAGATCGGCAAGTTCGGTCAATGGGCGCTGACCTTCTCGCTGTCGAGCCTGCCGTTGCTGGTCAACATCATGATCTACCTGGTGCTGGTGCCGATCCTGGTGTTCTTCTTTCTCAAGGACCGCGAGCAGATCGCGCGCTGGGTCAGCGGCTACCTGCCGCGCGAGCGGGCCCTGATGACCCGCGTGGCAGAGGAGATGAACCGCCAGATCGCCAACTACATTCGCGGCAAGGGCATCGAGATCCTGATCTGCGGCGTGGCCACCTACATCGCGTTCATCGCACTGGGCCTGAACTATGCGGCGCTGCTTGCGCTGCTGGTGGGGTTGTCGGTGGTGGTGCCGTATGTGGGGGCGGTGGTGGTAACCGTACCGGTGACCCTGATTGCCCTGTTCCAGTGGGGCTGGGGCGACCAGTTCATCTACCTGATGGCGGTGTACGCGATCATCCAGGCGCTGGACGGCAACGTGCTGGTGCCGCTGCTGTTCTCCGAAGCGGTCAGCCTGCACCCGGTGGCGATCATCTGCGCAGTACTGCTGTTTGGCGGATTGTGGGGCTTCTGGGGGATCTTCTTCGCGATCCCGCTGGCTACGCTGTTCAAGGCGGTGCTCGACGCCTGGCCGCGGCGTGAGCCGGTGGTGGCGCCGCTGCTTTAGCCGCGGCGCACGCTTCGCCGGCGAAGCGCTTCAGCCGTTGTTCAATGCTTGCGCCTGCGCCAGCACCGCTTCCACATGCCCGGGCACCTTCACGCCGCGCCATTCCTTGCGCAGCACACCCTCGCTGTCGATCAGGAAGGTGCTGCGGTCCACCCCCATGTATTCCTTGCCGTACAGCTTCTTGAGCTTGATCACGTCGAACAGCTGGCACAGGGCTTCGTCTTTGTCGCTGATCAGCTCGAACGGGAAGCCCTGCTTGGCCTTGAAGTTCTCGTGGGACTTGAGCCCGTCACGCGATACGCCGAACACCTCGGTGTTGGCCGCCTGGAACGCCGCGTACTGGTCGCGAAAGCCCTGGCCTTCGGTGGTGCAGCCCGGGGTGCTGTCCTTGGGGTAGAAGTAGATCACCACTTGGCGACCCTTCAGGCCGCTCAGGCTGACGGTCTTGGCGCCGGTGGCTTGCGCCTCGAAATCGGCGACGGGTTGGTCGAGTGCTACGGCCATTGCGGGTTTCCTTACATGGGGTTCTGTGGGCGCCACGGTTCGATCAGCGCATCCAGGTTCAGGGCGTCGGAGAAGTCCAGGAACTGGTCACGCAGCCAGCTGATCTGGGTGCCGGCCGGCAGGGTCACGGTGAACGTGGCGTTGAGCATGGTGCCGCCGGTCTGTGGTGCCTGATAGGTGTCGCAGGTCAGGTTCTCCAGCTCGACGTTGTGGTCGATGAAGAACTGGCACAGCTCGTTGATGATATCGGGGCGGTACGCGGCACTGACATAGGCGACGTAGGGCAGCGACAGCGGGCGCACTTCGAGTTCGGCGCTACGCACCACATTCACGGTGAAAGTGTGCTTCTTGGCCAGGGTCGGCAGCGCCGCTTCGAAACGCGCCAGGGCGTCCCAGCTACCGGTGACCTGCAGCACCAGTGCGCTGCACTCGCCGTGGCGGGTCAGGCGCGAGGTGACGACCGAGCAGCGATTGTCGTTGCTGGCCCGGCACAGAATGTTGGTCAGTTCCATGGGGTTTGCGCCCAGGGCACTGATGACAAGGAATTGTTCGCGAACGGTGGGGGTGGACATGCAGCATTCCTAAAGCGATGAGCGGTCGGTACGTGACGGGGCAAATAGGCTTGTCGGCGTGGTTCCGTGGCTCAGGATCGAGGGCTCGGGCACTGTCGGGGCGCGTTGTCGGCAGCCCGGCGGGCCGCTGTGTACCGATCAAAGAGAGAAGGGTAGCGAAAATGGTCGCCGAGGGGAATGCTCCTGCCGCCTGCTTCGCTTGTGCAAGCCCTGTGGCGCCAGTACCATTACCGCTCTCTTTTTCCGGCAGGAGCAGCTTCATGATTGCGGGCAGTATGGTGGCATTGGTCACACCCATGGATGCACAAGGGCGTCTTGACTGGGACAGCCTCAGCAAACTCGTGGACTTCCACCTGGAAAACGGCACCCACGCCATCGTTGCGGTCGGTACCACCGGCGAATCGGCGACCCTGGATGTCAATGAGCACATCGAAGTCATCAAGGCCGTGGTCAAGCAGGTCAACGGTCGTATTCCGGTGATTGCCGGTACGGGTGCCAACTCCACCAGCGAAGCGGTCCACCTGACCCGCAATGCCAAGGACGCCGGTGCCGACGCCTGCCTGCTGGTGGTGCCTTACTACAACAAGCCGACCCAGGAAGGCCTGTACCAGCACTTCAAGCACATTGCCGAAGCCGTCGACATCCCGCAGATCCTCTACAACGTGCCCGGCCGTACCGCCTGTGACATGCAGGCCGAGACCGTGATCCGTCTCTCGAGCGTGCCCAACATCATCGGCATCAAGGAAGCCACCGGCGACCTCAAGCGTGCCAAGGCGATCCTGGATGGCGTGAGCAAGGATTTCATCGTGCTGTCCGGCGATGATCCGACCGCCGTCGAACTGATCCTGCTGGGCGGTAAAGGCAACATCTCGGTGACCGCCAACGTCGCCCCGCGCGAAATGGCCGACCTGTGCAACGCCGCACTCGAAGGCAAGGCCGACGAGGCCCGCGCCATCAACGAAAAACTGATGCCCCTGCACAAGGACCTGTTCGTCGAAGCCAACCCGATTCCGGTGAAGTGGGCTTTGGTCGAAATGGGCCTGATGCACAAGGGCATCCGCCTGCCGCTGACCTGGCTGAGCGAATCCTGTCACGATACGGTACGCCAGGCCATGCGCCAGTGCGGCCTGAAGTTTTAATTGAGGACGTACACCGCATGAAGCGATTGGCTGGTCTTTCCGCCCTTGCCTTGATCATCTCCAGCACCAGTGGTTGTGGCTGGCTCTGGGGCGAAGAGGGTTACTTCCGTGACCGGGGCAGCGATTATCTGGAGGCCACTCAAAAGCCGCCGATGCAGCTGCCGCCGGATGTCAGCAACGTCAAGCGTCTTGACCCGCTGCTGCCGATTCCGCGCAACGTCGCCGACGACAACGTCAAGGGCGAGTTCGAAGTGCCGCGTCCACAGCCGTTGGCGGCAGGTGCCGACATCAGCGATTTCAGCCTGCAGAAGAGCGGCGCTTCGCGTTGGGTCCTGGCCCAGCGCGCCCCGGCCGAGGTGTGGCCGGTGGCCCACCAGTTCTTCGAGGACAACGGCTTCCGCATCGCCGAAGAGCGCCCGCAGACCGGCGAGTTCAGCACCACCTGGCAGCGTTTCGACGAGTTGTCGGCGTCCATGGCCCAGCGCCTGGGCGGTGTTGCAGGCAGCAGCAACAATGAAATCCGTGCCCGGGTTCGCATCGAGCCGGGCGTACAGCGCAATACCAGTGAAGTCTATGTGGTGACCGTCGAGCGTGCTGCCGGCAGCGCCACCGAACAGGACTTCCCGGCACGTGCCGAGAACACCGGTGTGGACGCTGCACTGGTCGACGAAATGCTTGCCAGCATGACCCGCAGCGCCGAGAAGGGCGGTTCGGTATCGCTGCTGGCGGCCCGTGACTTCGATACCCCGAGCCGTGTCAGCCTGAGCGAAGACGGTAGCGGCAACCCGGTACTGAACCTGGGCGCCGACCTCGATCGCGCGTGGTCCAGCGTCGGCCGTGCCCTGGAACAGGGCGAATGGCGGGTTGAGGACATCAACCGCAGCCTGGGCCTGTACTACATCAACCTTGCCGAAAAAGCCGAGGCCAAGGACCAGGAGCCTGGTTTCTTCAGCCGCCTGTTCGGCAGCGCGCCGAGCAAGGAAGAGCGTGAAGCCCGCGCCGAGCGCTATCAGGTACGCCTGAGCAAGGTGGGTGACAGCGTGCAGGTGACGGTCGAGAAGAACATCAACACCGTGGCCCCGGCCGATGTGGCCCGTCGCGTGCTGAGCGTCATCCAGGACAACCTGGGTTAAGTGCGCTTCGCCGTACTCGGAAGTGGCAGCCAGGGAAATGGCACGCTGATTGTCAGTGGCAGTACCTGCGTACTGGTCGATTGCGGGTTCTCCCTGCGCGAAACCGAGCGGCGTCTGGCGCTGCTCGGCGTGTCGGCGGCGCAGTTGAGCGCGGTGCTGGTGACCCACGAGCATGCCGACCACGTGCATGGGGTGGGTTTGCTGGCGCGGCGCTACAATGTGCCGGTGTACCTCAGTCGTGGCACCTTGCGCGGGATGCGCAAGCCCGTGGAGCCCAGCGGCTTCCTGGCAGCTGGCGATACCCTGCAGCTGGGTGCATTGAGCATTGCCGCCGTTGGCGTCAGCCACGATGCGCTGGAGCCCTTGCAGTATGTGTTCAGCGATGGCCGCCGCCGGTTTGGCGTGCTGACCGACCTGGGCTCGTACGACGCGGCCCTGCTCGACAGCTATCAGGGCCTGGACGCCTTGCTGATCGAAGCCAACCATTGTCGCGACATGCTGGGCCGCGGGCATTACCCGATGTTCCTCAAGCAGCGCGTGGGTGGCGACTACGGACATTTGAACAACCACCAGGCCGCGCGCCTGGTGTCGGAGTTGGGCTGGCAGAACCTGCAGCACCTGGTGCTGGCCCACCTCAGCAGCAAGAACAACCTGCCACAGCTGGCCCGGCAATGTTTCGTCGACGCCCTCGGGTGTGACCCGGACTGGCTGCAAGTGGCGAATCAGGATTACGGGCTCGACTGGCGCGAAATCGCCTAGCCCATTTCAATTTAGCAAGCGGAGCCCATCATGGAAAAACGTGAAGAACTCTACCGCGGCAAAGCCAAGTCGGTGTACAAGACCGACGACGCCGACCGCTTGATCCTGCTGTTTCGCAACGACACCTCGGCGTTCGACGGCAAGCGTATCGAACAGCTCGACCGCAAGGGCATGGTGAACAACAAGTTCAACGCCTTCATCATGCAGAAGCTTGAAGAAGCCGGCATTCCAACCCAGTTCGACAAGCTGCTGGGCGACAACGAATGCCTGGTCAAGAAGCTCGACATGATTCCGGTCGAGTGCGTGGTGCGCAACTACGCAGCCGGCAGCCTGGTCAAGCGCCTGGGCGTGGAGGAGGGCATCAAGCTGGAGCCGTCGACGTTCGAGCTGTTCCTCAAGAACGACGAGAAGGGCGACCCGTTCATCAACGAATCCCACGTGGTTGCGTTCGGCTGGGGCACCGCCGAGCAGCTGGTGAAAATGAAGGCGCTGTCGTTGAAGGTCAACGAAGTGCTGAGCAAGCTGTTCGACGACGCTGGTCTGCTGCTGGTGGACTTCAAGCTCGAGTTCGGCGTGTTCCATGGCGAGATCGTGCTGGGTGACGAGTTCAGCCCGGATGGTTGCCGCCTGTGGGACAAGGAAACCCGCAAGAAGATGGACAAGGACCGCTTCCGTCAGGGGCTGGGCGACGTGATCGAAGCCTACGAAGAAGTTGCCAAGCGTCTGGGCGTGCCGCTGTAAGCGCGTGACTGACGCAAGCGCCTGATACCACGCGAATTTTTTTCACAAGAAGCTTTGCGTTTGGGAAAACTGCTGGTATCATGCGCGCCACTGGAGAGATGCCGGAGTGGCCGAACGGGACGGATTCGAAATCCGTTGTACTGGCAACAGTACCTAGGGTTCAAATCCCTATCTCTCCGCCATACATGCAAGAGCCCCTGAAACCTACGGTTTCAGGGGCTTTTTGCTTTTCGCGTGCGCACAGCAATTGTGCGTAGGAAACACTGTTCCCTGTTTCGGCGCATTCTGGCACTCAAGTAACACCCCATAAACCACGTATTCACGCCTGGAGTCAGGACTTTTCCTATGGGCAGTGAAAGTGGCCGGTATTACTCTCGACCTGCACCTGAAAACAAGTGCGCACATGAATCCATCATGAAAAGGATATTTCCATGGGTAAGTACTGCTGCATGTATATCAACGAGTTCAAGGTCGACCAACCTGCTGAAGACGAAGTGGATAGCGTCAAGCTGGAAGAAGAGTTCACGCCAGAAGAAGCTGCTGTACTGGCTGAGTGATGAAAATGAATGAGGCGCTTGCTGCGCCTCATTTTTCTTTCAGCGTATATGGAAATTCCAGCCGATGAACATGATTGCTCCCGAACGAACGTTGTCATTGCAAGATGCAGAAAGTGTGATAGATCAGCACTTTATCAACGAAGGAATACAGGTAACCCTGAACCGTTACGGTAGCCCGCTGTCCAGCACTGTGGCCACGCTTGAATTCCCCTTTGACAGCCGTGACATGGAGTCTGTCGGCTGCGGAAAAGGGTATGAAGCAGAGGCGCGCATCGGCGCCAAGTATGAAGCGTATGAACATAGCATGGGGCCACTTCAACTACGCTCCCATAGCGCCTTGCAGTGTTTTGATTCGGTTGTTTCCCAACCGGCCCTGCAGGACGTACTGCCGGTGCAGATGCTTCGTCATTCGAAGACTGCACAGATGGCTGTCATCCACTTTGCGGCGCATGAAGCATCAGGCGGCGCTGATCTGCACTACCCGTCATTCCTGATCAATCATCAGTATGCCAATGAAGCCATCGCTGGCGATGATACCGACTATGGCGCTGCGCGCCGATATTCCTGTGGTACGGGTGTGGCAGCAGGCTACGGGTTCGCCGAGGCGGCGATACATGCCGCGAGCGAAGTCATAGAGCGCCACGGTATCGGCCGCTTTATTGCACAGCACTTCTTTTACGAGTGCAAAACACCCATAAGAAAGATCGCTCACGCCTCGATGCCGCAAGCATTGCTGCAAACCTTGCGCGATGCGCAAGGTGCCATCGGGGCCTCGATCGAAGTGTTCGACGCCACCAGCCAGATACCCTATCCCGTTTTCATTGCCTATTGCCCAGACAAGACAATCGCCGATGTGCATGTGGTTGGCGGTGGCTGTTCGCTGTACCCGAGCCACGCCGCAGCACGCGCCATCAAGGAGCTGGTGCAGCAATACAAAGTCGCCGAAGGCCTGGAAGAGGTCACCCGGGAATGGACAGGTTCAAGGAACAACCTGGCACGGCACCCACGGCTGCTGCGGTGCCTGCGCCTGGCGTTTGATTCGACGCAGCGCGCCAGGATGACATCTGCCCCCATGCCACGCGACCCGGACAGAATGCCACTGGATCAACATTTGCTACACCTGAAGCACGAGTGCTTCAAGGCGGATCATCCCATCTGGGTAAAGGAGCTGCATTGCAGCGCGGCCCAAGTGAGCCTGGCCTGTGCCGTCATGCCGAAAATGGAAAGGTTCTCCATCGTCTCGCTGGGTGGAAAAGTGGTGCCTTGCTACAAGTACGAGTAAACGGCACCACCCTCAGGTCGCCAGGGGCAGGTCATCATCAACGGGCTGGATCAGCCCTCTCTTTCGGAATCAGGCCATTCATGAGCCCAACCAAAAACGTGAGCCCGCGTGAACGGCAGCGCCGTGATTATCTGCTGTCTTCGCCACTCGGCGCTGCTACCCGCGCGATCCACCTGGGGCAACATGAGGCGGGCCTGGATCAGTTTCCAGTGCCCGCACTGATCTGCAATTCCGCGGCACTGTTGGACTCCGTTGAAGCGGGGAGGGACATGCTCGGCAATGCAGAGGGGGAAAACTTTGCCTACCAGCGCTACGCCAACCCCACCGTTTCCGTCCTGGAGGCGAAGTTTCGTGCCATCGAACACTGCGCCTACAGTCTGGCAGTCAACAGCGGAATGACCGCCTGCCTGCTGGTCTTTCGTGCGCTGCTGGGCGCAGGTGACCACGTCATCGTGCCCCGCGGCCTGTTCTATGAAGTGATCGAACAGCTTGAGCATGAAACACGTCAGCGTGGCATGACGCTGTCGGTCATTGAAGCGTACGAAACGGCGGCGTTTCAGGCGGCCCTGCGGCCCGACACCAGAATGATCTTTATCGAGGCACCCACCAACCCGGCTTTTCTGGACATCAATATTGCGGAACTGGCGAAACTTTGCATGAAGAACGCCGTTCTTCTGGTTGTCGACAATACCTTTCTAACGCCACTTTGCCAGAAGCCGTTGTCGCTGGGGGCGGCAGTGACCTTGTATTCCACCACCAAGCATATCAATGGACACGGTGATGTAATGGGCGGGATGGTAAGTACCAATGACCCGGATCTGTTCAAGGCATTGAAGTCTTACAGGGAAAGTGCCGGGCTGATCCTCGACCCGTTTTCGGCCTGGCTTACGGTGCGTGGTTTGAGAACACTTGCGCTCAGATTGAAAAAGCATGCCGACAATGCACTTGCTGTCATTGCCATGTTGAATCAGGAGTTTCCCACGTTGCAATGGCGTGCCGTATGGTCGACCAGGAGCGCACAGGCCAACGGCATTGACCCGTCATTGCATACAGGTCTTATTGCCATTGTGTTGCCTTCGCAGGAAGCGGGCACAATCTTTGTTAGTCAACTGCAATTGATACGAACAGGTACCACCTTCGGGAACATTGAATCCCTGTGTTATCACTACGGTAGTTTTGCCCGAGCAGGCGGCACCGACCTGGAGCGAATGGGCGTACCTCGCGGGTTGGTCCGGATCTCTGTGGGGCTGGAAGACACCGACGATATCAATGCAGACATCAGGCGCGCACTGCGCCTTGCCATGCTCACCCAAGCCTCGGCAGCAGGCGAAGTGTCGCCGGTGTGAAGCTCGAGAATCTGAGCCGAAAATCAGAATGACCGTCGAAGTCGATTCGCAGGCCCTGCCCGGGCAACTAGCACGAACGTTCCATAAGACTTTGAAAGGTGTAACAAATCTTTTGATTTATTGTGCTGACCTCCCTACAATCGCCGCGCCATCAGTAAGACGGCGAATCGTAATTTAAGGGATTTAGAATGAAAAAGTTTATCAAGGCATCGGTCGCAATCGCTGTTGTTTCGGGTGTTGCCCTGCTGTCCGGTTGCACTGGCCAAGTGTACAACCAGCCAAAGAACTGCTCGTACGATTACCTGTTCCACCCTTCGGTTTCCATCTCCAAGGTTATTGGTGGCTGCGGTCCAATCGACAAACTGCCGCAGCAGCAGTAAGTTTGGCGTGATCAGGCCATTGCGGCCTGATCAAGAAACCCCGACACGCCAAGTGTCGGGGTTTTTTTTGGCTTGCCAATTATCTGGCAAAAAATTTGATATCAAAATGATATTAACTGTTGTGGTCAACCAAGATTTATCCAGCACGGCCAGCGGTACAACGCCTAGGCCTTGAGATGGTCGACGATCTCATCCTTGGTCAGCAGCCGTTTCTTGCGCAGTTCCGTCACCTGATCGTCCGTGGCGCTGCCGCTTTCTGCCTCGACCACTTGGGCGTCGATCGCGTTGTACTTCTCGTGCAACGTACTGAGCCGCGGATCGGTTTTCTTTTTTTCGTCGAAGGCTTCCCTGGTCAGATTCAGGTCTGCAAGCAAATCGTGTTTGACCGGCATCTCTTCACCTCTGCTGATAGGTTGGTGGGCATGAACCTTCAGGATAGACGCGTTTGCCGCCCCCCGCAGATGGGGTAGTCTGTCGAATCATTTCCCCCGACGGACGCCCGAGTCATGCCCCATCTGCACCTGGAATACAGCGCCAACCTGCGCGAGCTTGAAGTCGACAAGGTTCTGCTGCGCCTGAATCACGCGCTGGTCGGCAGTGGTCAGTTCGCCCAGGAACTGGATATCAAGAGTCGCGCGCGCGCCTTCGAACATTTTCGTGTGGGCGTGGCCCCGGTCGAGCGGGCATTTGTCTGTGTGCGGCTGTCACTGCTCAGCGGCCGCTCCCCGGAGGTCAAGAAGCAGCTCTCGGGCAGCCTGCTCGAGGTGCTCAAGGATGCGGTGGTCGAGGTGAGCGGTCGCGAGCTTCAGTTGAGCGTCGAGCTGGTCGACATGGACCGTGACAGCTACGCCAAGGTGCTGTTGCCCGCCTGACCGCTGTTCGGGAGCAGGGCGACAAGGCCCTGTTCCTGAATAAAGGCTGAACAAGAAGTGTTCTGCCCTTCGCTCAATAAAGTGCAATTATTTGTTGGCGTCTTTTTCACGAAAAATTGATGGCACCGTGCCTACAGTCCGCCTTGTTTTTAATTGATGTTGCAATGACATCGTCCCGGACTTTCAAGAAGCGAAGCGCCATGTTCAAGTTAAAGCCCCTGCGTGCCGAATGGGTAACGTTGATTGCCAGCCTGTACCTGTTGATCGGTTTCAACGCGGTGCTGTGGCAGCATGTTTTCAGTATCGTGCCGGGGGATGCCCCGGGCCTGGTTCTGCGCCTGGCGTTTGCCGTGCTGGTGTTCTGCGCGTTCAACCTGGTGCTGACCCTGGTGGCCTTCCGGCCCGTGTTCAAGCCGGTGCTGGCGGGGTTGTTCCTTGTCAGCGCGGGGGTGGCCTACTTCATGAATCGCTACGGCGTGCTGATCGATGTGGGCATGTTGCGCAATACCATGGAAACCAATGCCACCGAAGTGCGTGATCTGCTCTCGTTCACGTTGGCCGGCTATATCCTGTTACTGGGCGTAGTGCCGAGTATTCTTTTATATAAAACCCCGATTCTTTATCGCACCTTCCCACGCGAGTTGTTGAGCAAGTTGGTGGTCGGTACGGCCAGCGCAACAGTACTGGGCGCGGTGGCATTGCTCAATTACCAGGGGCTTTCCTCGTTGTTTCGCAATCACCATGAACTGCACCTGATGGTCGTGCCCAGCAACTATGTCGGCGCCGCAGTAGCCTATGTCAGCGAGCAGCTAGGCAGCGCGCATGTACCGTTGCGCCGCATTGGCGAAGATGCTGTGCGCCCGCTGGCGGTAACGCCCCAGGCCCGCAAGTCGTTGACCGTGCTGGTGGTGGGCGAGAGCGCCCGCGCACAGAACTTCGGCCTGCTCGGTTACGACCGCGATACCACGCCTCAGCTGAGCAAGGAGGCGGGGCTGGTGGCCTTCAGCGACGTGCATTCGTGCGGTACCGAAACGGCGGTGTCGGTACCCTGTATGTTCTCCACCTTCACCCGCAAGCAGTATGACGCCAGCAAGGCCAGGAACCAGGAGGGCCTGCTCGACGTGCTGCAGCGTGCCGGCATCGCGGTGCACTGGCGCGACAACCAGTCCGGCTGCAAGGGCACCTGCGATCGCGTGGCGTTCGAGGATGTCAGCAACCTCAAGGACCCGGCCCTGTGCGCCGACAGCGAATGCCACGACGAAATCCTGTTGAAGGGGCTGGAGGCGATGCTCGACAACCTGCAGCAGGACACCGTGCTGGTACTGCACCAGATGGGCAGCCACGGGCCGGAGTACTTCAAGCGCTACCCCAAGGCCTACGAGCGTTTCACCCCGGTGTGCCGCAGCAATGCCCTGGACAAGTGCGACCGCCAGAGCATCATCAATGGCTACGACAACACCCTGGTGTACACCGACCACGTGCTGGCCACGCTGATCGACGTCCTGCGCAGCCGCCAGGACAAGGTCGACACCGCCATGCTGTACCTGTCCGACCATGGCGAGTCGCTGGGTGAGTACAACCTGTTCCTGCACGGCACGCCCTACATGCTCGCTCCCGAGCAGCAGAAGCACATACCGATGCTGGCGTGGTTTTCCGATGGCTATCGCAAGGACTATGCCGTCGATACCGACTGTCTGCAGCGCTCGCGCAACCAGCCGCTGAGCCAGGACAACCTGTTCCATTCGATGCTCGGCCTGCTGCGGGTGCACACCTCGGTGTACGACCCGCAACTGGACATGTTCGCCAGTTGCCGTCCGGTGGTCGCTACACACTGACCGCGTGCGCAGGCTGGCGAGGGAGCGGCGGTCGAGCGGTTTCCCGGCGGTGGCCTGCGCCGTATATACTGCGCGCCATTGTTCGTGGGAGAGCCTTGTGGCCATCGATATTCACTGGATTTGCGACGACCGCAGCCTGGCCGAGCACTGCCGACAGTGGCGGCAGTTGCCTTATGTAGCGCTTGATACCGAATTCATGCGGGTTGACACGTTTTACCCCATCGCCGGTTTGATCCAGGTCGGCGACGGGCAGCGTGCCTTTCTGATCGATCCGTTGCTGATCGGCGACTGGCAGCCGCTGGCCGAGCTGCTCGAAGACAGCGCCGTGACCAAGGTGCTGCATGCCTGCAGCGAAGATCTCGAAGTGCTGATGCGCCTGACCGGCAGCCTGCCGGCGCCGCTGTTCGACACCCAACTGGCCGCCGGCTACCTGAATCTCGGGTTCTCCATGGGCTACTCGCGACTGGTGCAGGAAGTACTCGGCATCGAGCTGCCCAAGGGCGAGACCCGTTCGGACTGGCTGCAGCGCCCGCTGTCGGAAACCCAGGTCAGCTACGCCGCCGAAGATGCCGTGCACCTGGCCGAAGTCTACGAGCGCCTGCGCCCGCAGCTGTCCGAAGACAAGAATGCCTGGGTGCTGGAAGACGGCGCCGAGCTGGTGGCCCAACTGCGCCGCGAAACCGACCCCTACGAGCTGTACCGTGATGCCAAGCTGGCCTGGAAGCTGTCGCGTGCGCAACTGGCGGTGCTGCGCGAGCTGTGCGCCTGGCGCGAACGCGAGGCGCGTGCGCGCAACCTGCCGCGCAACCGGGTGCTGCGCGAGCAATCGCTGTGGCCTCTGGCCCGTACCCAGCCCGACAATCTGTCGGCCCTGGCCAAGATCGAAGACATGCACCCGCGCACCATTCGCCAGGATGGCGAGTTCCTGCTCGAGCTGATCAAGAAGGCCGCCAGCGTGCCGCCCAGCGAGTGGCCGCCGGCCCTGCCCGAGCCCTTGCCGATCGAGGCTTCGGCGCTGCTCAAGCAGCTGCGTGCCATCGGCCAGGCCGAAGGCGAGCGCTTGGGCATCGCGCCCGAACTGATGCTGCGAAAGAAAACCCTCGAGGCGCTGCTCAAGAGCGGCTACCCCAACGGGCCCTATCAACTGCCTGATTCGTTGCGCGGCTGGCGCCGCGAGCGGATGGGCCAGGCGCTGCTCGATTGCCTGGCCGGCACCGGAGACCAGCCATGAAACGTATCTGCTCGATCTACAAGAGCCCGCGCAAGAATGAAATGTACCTCTACGTGCTCAAGGCCGATGGCCTGGAGCGCGTGCCCGAGGGGCTGCTGCCGGCCTTTGGCAAGCCGGTGCATGCCTTCGACCTGGTGTTGACCCCCGAACGCCAACTGGCCCGCGAAGACATCACCCAGGTGCTGGCCAATCTGGAGAAGCAGGGCTACCACCTGCAGATGCCGCCACTTGAAGACGAGTACATCGAGCATCTTCCCGAAGAGCTGTTGCGGCGCAACGATCCGGTCTGAGCTTTTTTCTGTCTTGCATGGCGCGGCCCGCGCAGTGAGCGGGCCAGCGCCGTGGTTTATGCCAAGGTTATCCAAAACATGCGCGTTCTGATCGTTGAACAGGATCATGCCCTTTACGCTCGCCTGCTGCGCGAGATGGCACCGGACCTCGAGGTAGTGACCAGCGGCGACTCTGCCGAACTGTCGAAGCTGGCAGCAGAGTGCCCGGTGTGGCTCGGCCAGCCCGATCTGCTGGCCACCCTGCTGCGTCAGGGCCACGGCCCTGCCTGGGTGCAGTCGACCTGGGCCGGCATTACCCCGCTGTTGGTCGACGGCTTGCCGCGTGGCTATCGCCTGACGCGGGCGGTGGGCATCTTTGGCCAGGTGATGGCCGAGTACGTGCTCACCTACATGCTCGGCCATGAGCGCGAGGTGCTCGCGCGCGTGCTCAGCCAGGTGGAACGCAAGTGGGACGGGCGCCTGGGGCGCAGCCTGGAAGGGCGGCGCGTGCTGATCGTGGGCACCGGTGACATCGGCCAGCAGGTTGCCGAGTTCCTGCTGCCCTTCGGTGTCACCTTGTATGGCGTGGCCAGCCAGGCCCGCGTACAGGCGCCGTTTGTCGAGGTGGCCGGCCTGGATGAGCTGGGGCGGTTGGTGGGCGAGGTGGATTATGTGGTCAACCTGCTGCCCGACACGCCTGCCACCCACGACCTGTACAACGCCGCGCTGTTCGCCAGGTTCAACCCCCAGGCGCTGTTCATCAATGCCGGGCGTGGGGTATCGGTGGTCGATGCCGACCTGGTCGAGGCGCTGAAGCTGGGGCACCTGGCGGGCGCGGTGATCGATGTATGCCGCCAGGAGCCGCTGCCGCAGCGTCATCCGTTCTGGACCGCCTGGGGCCTGCTGCTGACCGGGCACAGCTCGGCGCCGACCTCGCCGACGGCTATGGTGCGTTTGTTCGTGGAGAATCTGCGGGCATACGAGGCGGGGCAGGCGTTGCGTGGCGAGGTGGATTTCGAGCGGGGCTACTGACTGAAACCGCGTCGCAGCCTTCGTTGGCAAGGCCGGCGCCTACAGGAGATCCTTTAGGCGCCGGCCTTGCCGGCGAACGGGGCGCCGCGAACTTCAGCCCTACAGGCTGAAATCACCCTCGGCCGCCAGCTCGCTCAACGGCTTGCGCGGGCTTGGCACTTCACGGGCCTGCAGGTACTCGGCCAGGCTGGCCTTGTCGCCCAGCTTGCCGATGGCGACCATCGCATGCAGTTCATAGCCGTCCGGAATCTTCAGCTCCTTGCGCGCCAGCGCCTGGTCGAACCCGGCCATGCCGTGGGTATGCCAGCCACTGATGCTGGCCTGCAACGCCAGGTGGCCCCAGGCCGAGCCGGTGTCGAAGGTGTGCCACAGCGCCGGGGTTTCTTCGCTGGCGCCAGGGGCGGTAAAGGTGGTCTTGGAAATCACCAGCACCAGCGCAGAGGCGTGCTGGGCCCAGCTGCGGTTGAATTCGTTGAGCAGGCCCAGGAAGCGCTCCCAGTTCGGCGTGTCACGGCGCGCGAACAGAAAGCGCCACGGCTGCGAGTTGTAGGCCGAGGGGGCCCAGCGCGCCGCTTCGAAGAAGCTCAGCAGGGTGTCTTCGGCAATCGGTTCGGCGGTAAACGCCCGGGGCGACCAGCGCTGGATGAACTGCTCGGCAATGGCATAGTCGGCAACGCGAGGGTTGGCACTCATGGAGGGGTTCCTGACGGGGTGGGAAAACACACAGGCTGTCAAACTACTGCGTGGCGCCAGCCCTGACAAGCGGTCTGGCAAAGCCCGGCCACACGCCCTAGACTGGCGCCGCCACGCGCGCGCACTTGAATTGAAACAGGACAAAACGCACCATGCCTGCCACCCAACCCTTCTGGATCAGCAAGCCCCTCGATCAGCTCGATCGCCAGGAGTGGGAGTCGCTGTGCGATGGGTGCGGCCTGTGCTGCCTGCAAAAGCTCGAGGACGAAGACGACAACAGCGTCTACTACACCAGCATTGCCTGCAAGCTGCTCGACCTCAAGACCTGCCAGTGCAGCGATTACCCCAACCGCTTTGCCTCGGTACCCGACTGCATCCAGCTCACCCCGGGCAAGGCCGACCAGTTCAAGTGGCTGCCGCCCACCTGTGGCTATCGGCTGGTCAGCGAGGGCAAGGACCTGCCCAGCTGGCATCACCTGGTCAGTGGCGATCGCGAGCAGGTGCACAAGCAACGCATTTCGTGGTCTGGCCGCATGCTCAGTGAAGACAGCGTGGCCGAAGACGATTGGGAAGACTATCTGATTTTCCGCGCCGGCTGAGGCTGCGGCGCAAGGGGATGTGAATGGAGATACGTCGCTGTTTGCTGGGGGCTGCGCTGTTGCTGGCGAGCCATGGCGCCTGGGCGAAGAAGGTCGACCTGGATTACCACGTGCGCCTGCTGCCCCAGAGCGGGCAAGCCGAGGTGCGCCTGACCCTGGCCGACGGCGCAGCGGTGCGCAGCCTGGATTTCGACCTGGGCAAGGAAGCCGTCTACAGCGATTTCAAGGCCGATGGCGCCTGGCAGTTGCAGGCCGGAGCGCGCCGTGGCCTGTGGCAGCCGGAGGCGGGAGTGTCCAGCCTGAGCTACCGGGTACAGCTTAACCATGCCCTGAAGAACGCCGGCTACGACAGCCGCATCACTGCGCAATGGGCCTTGTTCCGGGGCGATGACCTGGTGCCTGCCGCACGCCTCGACCAGCAGGACGGCACCGAGCTGGTCGCGCGCCTGGTGTTCGAGTTGCCGGGCGACTGGAAGAGTGTCGAAACGCCCTGGCCGCGGATTGGCAAGCAGCGTTTCCGCATCGACAACCCTTCGCGGTTGTTCGACCGACCTACCGGCTGGATGCTCGCCGGCAACCTGGGCAGCCGGCGCACCCGTCTGGGCGAGACCGAAGTCACCGTCGCCGGGCCCCAGGGCCAGGGCCTGCGGCGCATGGACACCCTGACCCTGCTGACCTTCGTGTGGCCACAGCTGCAGAGCGTGTTCCCGCGCAACCCGCCCAAGCTGCTGCTGGTGGGCGCCCGCGACCAGTTGTGGCGCGGCACCCGGGCCGGCTACCACTCGATCTACCTCAACAGCAATCGCCCGTTGGTCAACGAGAACGGCAGCAGCCCGTTGTTGCGCGAACTGGTGCGGGTGTTCGCCCAGGTCAACGACCAGGAGCGCAGTGACTGGATTGGCGAGGGGCTGGCCGAATACTACGGCATCGAACTGCTGCGCCGTGCCGGCGGCATCACCGAGGACCGCTACCAGGCGGTGCAGGCCCGGTTGGCCAGGCAGGGCGAAAAGGTCACCACGCTGCGCGGCGAGCAGATCACCGATGCGGGGGTGGCCCGTGCGGTGTTGCTGCTGCAGGCGCTGGACCGCGAGATCCGCCTGCACACGCATAACCAGCGTTCGCTGGACGACGTGACCCAGGGCCTGATGCGCCTCAACAGCGTCAGCACCGCGGAGTTCATCCAGCTCAGTGAAAACGTGCTGGGGCGTGGCTCCGAGGTGCTGGACACCAAGCTGTTGCGTTAGGCCTTGGGGCTTTTGAGCGAGTCGTTGCCGGTGACCGTGGCGCTGTGGGTGGCCGCTTGCGCATTGGCCTTCAGCACGCTGAGCTCTTCACCGGTGCGTTCGATCTTGCTGCGGATCTGATCCAGGTCGCGGCGCCCGCGCTCGATCAGGCTCTTGGCCGAACTGTGTCCGGTGATGCCCCGGGCCAGAGCCACGCCGCCGATGGCGATCTGGATCAGGCCGAAGAAACCGCCGCGACGCAGCCCCTTGCCGACCATCACCACACCCGTGGCCAGGGAGCCAGCGCGCTCCCAGCCTTGCACGTTGTGTTCGGTCTTGCTCTGAAACGGTGTGGCCAGGGTCAGGGTCTTGTTCTGGGACATGGTCGTACTCCTGTGGGGGCATGGATAGTCAGCAGACCGCCAGGGCTGCCAGGACGTTCCCGCGGATTACTTGAATTTGGGCCCGGAGCGGGTGTTCAGGCCCTTGGCCATGCGGTCGTAGAGCACCACGTTGACGGTGGCAGCGAGGTTCATGCAGCCATTGGTCGGGATGTAGATGGTCTCTTCGCACCAGGCGCGCACGTCGGCATCCAGCGAGCCGTCTTCAGGGCCGAAGATGTAGATCGCGCGGTCGGGGTGGGTGTATTCGGGCAGCGGGCGGGCGCCCTCGACCAGCTCGACGGCAACCGGTGTGCAGCCCAGCGGGATGATCTTCTGCAGGTCGTCGATGCCGATCAGCGGGATGTCATAGTGCACCCGCTTGGTGTCGGTGACGAAGTCGCGGGCGCGCTCGTAGCGCTTGCCGGTGTAGAACACCGAGTTCACGCCATAGCAACCCGCCGCACGCATCACCGAACCGACGTTCTCCGCTGATTTGGGGTTGAACAGACCAATGCAGCTGTACCGTTTGTTCGCCACGTGCCGGGGCCCTTGAGAAAAAAGACGCGATTATACGGGCTTGCCGGCACGGGTGGGGCGCAGGGTCAGTCTTTCTTGAGCAGCCCGGCCAGCCCGGCGAACGGGTTATGGGTGGCCTTGGCGATGCTTGGGCTGGCGGTGGAGCCTTCGCTGAAGTACTGCTGGTCGGTGTAGCGCGAGTGCTCGTTGTCGTGGCAGTACAGGCACAGCAGTTCCCAGTTCGAACCGTCCTGGGGGTTGTTGTCGTGGTTGTGGTCGCGGTGGTGCACGGTCAGTTCGCTCAGGCGCTTGCCGGCGAATTCGCGGGCGCAGCGGCCGCACACGTGGGGGTACATGCGCAGGGCCTTGTCGCGGTAGCCCATTTCCTTGTCGCGCTTGGCATCGGCGAGGATGCGGTCCAGCCGCGCGGTGGCGGCGGCGGAAGAGGTTGCCGAACTCATGGTTGTACCTTTCTCGGGCTTGTTACGGTTATGCCGTGAAGTTTAGCGCCATGACGGGCATTTCGGACAGGCAAACCGCAGCGCTTGCGCGTAGCCTGTAGGCAGCACTCTCCAGGAGCCCGCCCCATGCGCCATGCGAGCATTGCCCTGCTGTTGATTGCCTGGCTCGGCCAGGCCCAGGCTGCGGACCTGCAGCCACGCACCCTCGCACCGGTACCGGGTGCACCGGGTACGCCCACGCCCACCCCTTACCCGCAGGTGGCCCCGTCGACCATCCCCCGTGCAGGGCAGGGCTCGTCGGGTGCGCCGCTGTTGCCGCCGATTCCCTTGCCCAGCCCGCCGAAGGACCAGCCGCTGCCAGGGCTTGCGCCGGATGCCGGCAAGGACAAACCGCGCGAGGGCTAGACCTGCTGCGAGAGACGCTGGCCGTCGAGCATGCGCAGGCGACGCGACAGTGCCACGGCCAGGGCGCGGATGATCTTGGCGGCCACCTTGGGCGTTTCGTTGAGCATTTTTTCCAGTGAGTCCTTGCCCAGGTTGAGCAGTTGACAGTCGCTGGCGGCCACGCAGCTGGCCGATCGGCGTTCGCCGTCCAGCACGGCCATCTCGCCAAAGGCGCGGCCCTTGCGCAGGGTGGCGATCTCCACCTGATGCTCGTCGGGGTCGGTCTTGCGTACCGATACCTGGCCCGAGTGGATGATGCACATGAAGGTGCCGGCATCGCCTTCGTGGAAGATTTCCTCGCCCTGGGCGATGGTGCTGATGCTGAAGTAGCCGGCAGCGGTCTGAAAGTCAGGCGGCAGCAGTTGGTCGAACAGGCCGCAGTCCATGAGCATGTCGCGAATTTCGTTGTTCAGGGAGGTCGGGTCGGGCATCGCGGTTGGTCTTTTTCTTGGAGGTTTGTGGTGTCTGGTTTTCGCCGTCAAGGCCGGCTCCTGCAATTGCCAGTGCATAGCTTGCAGGAGCCGGCCTTGCCGGCGAATTGCTGATTCAGACAACAGAAATCCTGAATTACACCAGGCCCAGCACTTTAAATACGAACGCGTACTCCAGTGCCACGTCCTTGAGCCCCTGGTAGCGCCCGCTCATGCCGCCATGCCCGGCGCCCAGCTCGGTCTTGAGCAGCAGCAGGTTGTCATCGGTCTTGTGCACGCGCAGCTTGGCCACCCACTTGGCCGCCTCCCAGTACTGCACGCGGCTGTCGTTGTAACCGGCCACCACCAGCAGGGCAGGGTAGGCCTGGGCCTTCACGTTCTCGTAGGGCGCATACGCCTTGATGCGCGCGTGCACCTCGGGCTCCTGCGGGTTGCCCCACTCGTCATACTCGGTGACGGTCAGGGGCAGATCGGGGTCGAGCATGGTGTTGAGCACGTCGACGAACGGCACCTCGGCAATCGCCGCCTTGAACAGCTCGGGACGCTGGTTGAGCACCGCGCCGATCAGCAGCCCGCCGGCACTGCCGCCACTGATCGCCAGGTGCTCGGCATCGGTCACGCCGGTGGCGATCAGGTGTTCGGCGCAGGCGATGAAGTCGCTGAAGGTGTTGGGCTTGTGCTCCTGCTTGCCGGCCCGGTACCAGGCCTCGCCCAGTTCGCCGCCGCCGCGCACGTGGGCAATGGCGAAGGCCACGCCGCGCTCCAGCAGGCTCAGGCGCGCATGGGAAAACCACGGGTCCAGGCTTTCGCCGTAGGCACCGTAGCCGTACAGGTACAGCGGCACCGGCTTGCCGAGGTCCTCACGGCGCTGAACCAGGCTGATCGGTACCTGCGTGCCGTCGCCGGCGGTGGCCCACAGGCGCTGGCTGACGTAGGCGTCGGGGTCGAACGGGCCGAGCACCGGGGTCTGCTTGAGCACCTGCTGCTGACCATCGGCAAGCGTCAGCTGGCGTACCTGCGCAGGGCGGTTCAGCGCCTCGTAGCGCAGGCGGATGCGTGGGCTGTCGAACTCCAGGCTGTCCTGCACGTACAGGCTGTAGGCTGCATCCGGCAGCTCGACGCGGTAGGCGGGCAGGCCGTGGGGGCGCACCTCGATGATCGGCAGGCCGCCCTCGCGCAGGCTCAGGGTCAGGGCGCTGGCGTTCAGGGTCAGCCCCTCGAGCATCACGGTGTCGCGGTGCGGCACCAGTACCTGCCACTGCTCGTGGGTTGGCAGGGTGTCGGCCGGGCCGTGGAACAGGGCGAAATTGATGCCTTGCTGGTTGCTGCGGATGAACCAGTGCCAGTGGCCGTTCAACTGGCCATGGTCAGGGTAGTACTCATGGCCTTCGACCCGTGGTGCCAGGCAGGTGAACGCCTGTTCCGGGGTGTGCGCATCCAGTACCCAGGCCTCGCTGGTGGTCTTGCTGTTGAGCAGCAGGATCAGCTGGCGCTCGGAGCTGGCGCGGTAGCAGTGCAGGAAGAAGCGACCGTCGGCCTCCTCGAACACCTGCACCGCCCCTTGGGTGCCCAGGCGATGACGCATCAGCCGGTGCGGGCGGTGGGTGTCGTCCAGTTCGGCGAAGAACAGCGTCTGGCTGTCGTTGGCCCAGGTCATGCTGCCGTCGCAGTCTTCGAACGGCAGCTGTTCGACCGCGCCGCTGGCCAGGTCCTTGACGTACAGGGTGTAGACCTCGTCGCCGCTGGTATCCAGGCTGTAGGCCAGGCGCTGGTGGTCGGGGCTGATGTTGAAGGCGCCCAGGCTGAGGAAGCCGCCGGCGGCCAGCAGGTTGGGGTCCAGCAGCAGCTCTTCGCGGCTTTCATCGACCGTCGGCGAATCGTCGGCCGGGCGTGGGCAGCGGTAATGACGCGGGTACTCGTCGCCGGCGGTGGTGCGGGTGTAGTAAAGGTAGGGGCCCCAGGGCGAGGCCAGCGACAGGTCGGTTTCGAGAATGCGGCCACGGATCTCTTCGAACAGCTGCTCGCGCAACCCGGCCTGGTCGGCCAGTTGCGCCTCCTGATAGGCGTTTTCCGCGTTCAGGTAGGCCAGCACCTCGGGGGTGTCCCGGGCCTGCAACCAGGCATAGGGATCGGTGCCGGCATCCTGGCGGGCGATCGGGGCTTGGGGGGCGTTGGCAGCTGCGGACATGCGGGGTTCTCTTTGCTGGGGCGCGCCTGCGCGCTGAAAAGTCGTTATCATAAGCATCTATTTGCCTAGCTTGCCACGGACGCCATGACCGAGAACGATTATCTGCTCGCCTGGGGACTCTATGCCCTGGCCGCCCTGGGTTGCCTGCTGGTGGGCTTTCGCCTGACCGCGTGGATGTGGCGCTGGTTGCGCGAGCCGCTGCGGGTGATCATGGCAGTGCTGCTGCTGACCCCGACCATCATCGACCCGGTGAAGGAGAAGTTTGCCCCGGCCATTGCCATCACTGCCCTGGACCTGGCCTTCAAGGTCGGCAACAACGTTCTGCGCGCCGCGTCCGACCTAGCCATGTACGGCATGATCGCGTTCATCCTGTATGCCGTGTTCGTGCTGCTGCGCTGGCCGCTGGAGCGCCGTGCCAAGGCCCGCCGCGCCGCTGCCGAAGCCGCCGCCAGGCGCGATGCCGACGAGCCGCTGGACGACCAGCCGTTCGCCGCCGACAGCCGTGACCGCTACCGCAGCGAACCCCCTGAAGCACCCGCCGGCGGCAGCCGCGAGCGCCTCGAACCGCGTTTGTAAGATCCGCCCTGGAGCGACCCCTGCATGTGTGAATTACTGGGCATGAGCGCCAATGTCCCTACCGATATCGTGTTCAGCTTCACCGGGCTGATGCAGCGTGGCGGACGTACCGGGCCGCACCGTGACGGCTGGGGCATCGGCTTCTATGAAGGCCGTGGCCTGCGCCTGTTCCAGGACCCGGCGGCCAGCTGCGAGTCGGAAGTCGCCAACCTGGTGCAGCGTTATCCGATCAAGAGCGAGGTGGTCATCGGCCACATTCGCCAGGCCAACGTGGGCAAGGTGTGCCTGTCCAACACCCACCCGTTCGTGCGCGAACTGTGGGGGCGCAACTGGTGCTTCGCACACAACGGCCAGCTGGGCGACTTCCAGGGGCAACGCACCTTCTACCGCCCGGTGGGCGATACCGACAGCGAGGCCGCCTTCTGCGACCTGCTCAACCGCATCCGCGAGGCATTCCCCGAACCGGTCGAGGTCGAGGAGCTGATCCCGGTGCTGGTGCAGGCCTGCGCCGAGTTCCGTGGCAAGGGCGTGTTCAACTGCCTGCTCAGCGATGGCGACTGGCTGTTCTGCTTCTGTTCGACCAAGCTGGTACACATCACCCGGCGTGCACCGTTCGGCCCGGCGCGGCTCAAGGACGTGGACATGATCGTCGACTTCCAGGCCGAGACCACGCCCAACGACGTGGTCACCGTCATTGCCACCGAGGCCTTGACCGAGGACGAGATCTGGCACCGCTACGAGCCTGGCCAGTGGGGCCTGTGGCGGCGCGGTGAATGCATTGCCCAGGGTCAGGCCAGCTAAGGATCAGCCTTCATGTTCAGAAGTTACCTGCGTTTGCTGTTGTTTACCTTCGGCCTGCTGGTCGGTGTGCAGATCCCCGGGCTGATCAACGATTACACCCAGCGGGTCGAGGCGCACCTGCTCGAATCGCGCGAGGGTCTCAAGGGCTTCAACCAGACCGCGCAGCGCTTTTTCAATGGCGACCTGCAGGCGCTGGTACGTCACTACCGTGCCAGCGACGATCCGGTGTTCAACAGCGATGCCGACAGCATCGACAGCCTGGTGGCGCGCAATCGCCTGCTCGAAGAAGAGTGGCAGACCCTGCAGCGCCCGTGGCTGGTACGCACCTGGCACGTACTGGTGGCGGCCGACCCGGCCTTGCGCGAGGAAACCCTCAAGGGCTACAGCTACCAGATCCTGCTGGCGCCCGAGGCGATGGCCTGGGGCCTGGCCAGCGCCATGCTGCTGGCACTGGTGATCGAGAGCCTGCTGATGCTGATCGGCTGGGCGATCCTCGGCGGTCGGCGCAAGCCGGTGGAGCCGAGCTGGCGCTAGACGGCCTCCGGGCCGCCCCCCACCCGACACAGGAGCAACGCGCGTGAGCCGCCTGCTACTCAATTGCGACATGGGTGAAAGTTTCGGCAGCTGGAGCATGGGGCTGGATGCCGAAGTGATGCCCTTTATCGATTGCGCCAACATCGCCTGCGGTTTTCATGCTGGCGACCCGGGCATCATGCGCGCCACCGTGGCGCTGGCCGTGGCCGGGGGCGTGCTGGTGGGGGCGCACCCGGCGTACCAGGACCTGGCCGGTTTCGGGCGCCGCTCGATGGCCTGCAGCAATGAAGAGATTCGCGACCTGCTGCATTACCAGATCGGCGCGCTGGACGGTATCTGCCGTACCCAGAAGACCCAGGTGGCCTACGTCAAACCCCACGGCGCGCTGTACAACGACATGATGGCCGAGCCGGGCAAGCTGCGTGCGGTGATCGAGGCGGTGGCCGCCTACGACCGCAGCCTGCCGCTGATGCTGATGGCCACGGCCGACAATCGCGCGGCCCAGGCACTGGGTGACGAATATGGCGTCACGTTGTGGTTCGAGGCCTTTGCCGACCGTGCCTACGACCCCGCCGGACGCCTGCTGTCGCGGCGCCTGCCCGGTGCCGTGCACCACGACCCGGCCCTGATCGTCGAGCAGGCCCTGCGCCTGGCACGGGGCGAGCCGCTGGTTGCCAGTGATGGCAGCGCACTGCGCCTGCAGGCCCATACGCTGTGTGTGCATGGCGACAATGCCAGCTCGGTGGCTGCGGTGCGGCAGATTCGTCAGGCTCTCGATGCGCAGGCGGCGCCATGAAGTGGCGCGTCGAGGTGGTTGCTGTCGATTGCCTGATGGTGCGCCTGTTCGATGCGATCGACGAGTCCAACATGCCCTGGATGCTCGCTGCCACTCAGCGTCTGCGTGCAGCCTTTGCGGCGCAGCTGATCGATCTGGTGCCGTCGTACACCACCGTGATGGTGCATTTCGACCTGTCGCCCACCCAGGCCCGCGAGCGTATCGCGCAGGCGCTCGAAGGTCTTCGCCCCGACGAGGGCGGGGCAGGGCAGCGCCACGACATTCCGGTGTGGTACGACCCCAGCGTCGGGCCCGAGCTGGCCTTGCTGGCGCAGCGCAGCGGCGACTCCGTGGCGGGGGTGATCCGCCGCCACAGCGCGCGCGAGTACCAGGTGTTCGCCCTGGGCTTCGCCCCGGGTTTCGCGTTCATGGGGCTGGTCGAGGAGGCGCTGGCCGCGCCGCGCCTGGCCACCCCGCGCAAGCGCGTGGCAGCCGGCAGTGTGGGCATCGCCGAGCGCCAGACGGCGGCCTACCCGGCGGTGTCGCCCGGGGGCTGGAACCTGATCGGGCGTACCCCCAGCCGCCTGTTCGATCGCCAGCGCGAGGGCTACAGCCTGCTGCAGCCGGGCGACCGGGTGCGCTTCGTGGCGGTGGAGCGTGCCGAATTCCTTGCACTCGGCGGCGACGACACGCCCCTGCAGGTGTCGCCGTGAGCCGCTTGCTGATCGAGTCCAGCACGCCGCTGTGCCTGTTGCAGGATTCCGGGCGCTTTGGCGTGCGCCACCTGGGCGTGACCCAGGGCGGTGGTCTGGACTGGGTATCGATGCGCTGGGCCAACTGGCTGCTGGGCAATGCACCGCAGGCGGCGGTGGTGGAGATCACCCTGGGCGGGCTGATGCTGGTGGCCGAGCAGGCGTGCTGCCTGGCACTGGCCGGTGCTGACCTGGGCGCACGGCTCGACGACCAGCCGCTGGCGCCGTGGCGCAGTTTCGTGATGGCCAAGGGGCAGCGCCTGCAGTTCACCCAGCCGCTGCAGGGTGTGCGGGCCTACCTGGCGGCGCCAGGGGGATTCGCTGCGCCACAGGTGCTGGGCAGTTGCGCTACGGTGGTGCGCGAGGAGCTGGGTGGGCTGACGGGACTGGGCAGGGCATTGGCCCGAGGCGAGTGCCTGGGCTACGCCGGCAACGCGCCGGGTGTGCGTGAGGTGCCCGAAGGGCTTCGACCCGTGCCTGGCACCTGCACCGTGCTGGACCTGGTGATGGGGGCGCAGATCGGCGAATTTGCCGGGCAGAGCCTGTTCGATGCCTTCAACCGCGACTGGACCCTGGACACCCGCGCCGACCGCATGGGCATGCGCCTGCTGGGCCCGGCGTTGCAGTATCAGGGGCAACCGATGATCTCGGAGGGGATACCGCTGGGCGCGGTGCAGGTACCGCCGGATGGGCAGCCGATCGTGTTGCTCAATGATCGGCAGACGATTGGCGGCTATCCGCGACTGGGGGCGCTGACCCCGCTGGCGCTGGCCGGCCTGGCGCAGTTGCTGCCGGGGCGTGTGGTGCGGTTGCGGGCCGTGGTGCAGGAGATGGCATGGCGAGAGCAGCAGGTTTATCTGCAGAGGTTTGCCGACTGACAGGGCCTCTTCGCCGGCAAGGCCGGCGAAGGGTTCACCGCTACTTGGACAGAAACCGCATCCCTTCCTCCAGCCCGCGCAAGGTCAGCGGGAACATCCGGTCCTCGACCAGCTCGCGCACGATGTTGGTCGAAGCGGTATAGCCCCAGGTGTCTTTGGGGTAGGGGTTTATCCAGATCAGCTTCTTGTATTTCTCCATGAAGCGGCGCATCCACACATACCCGGCTTCCTCGTTCCAGTGCTCCACGCTGCCACCGGGCTGGGTGATCTCGTAGGGCGCCATGGCCGCATCGCCCACGAACACCACCTTGTAGTCGGCGCCGTACTTGTGCAGCAGGTCCATGGTCGAGGTGCGCTCGGAGGTGCGGCGCAGGTTGTTCTTCCACACCGACTCGTACACGAAGTTGTGGAAGTAGTAGTACTCCAGGTGCTTGAACTCGGTCTTGCAGGCCGAAAACAGCTCTTCGCAGATCTTCACGTGGGCGTCCATCGAACCGCCGATGTCGAACAGCAGCAGCAACTTCACGCTGTTGCGCCGCTCCGGACGCATCTGGATGTTGAGCAGCCCGGCATCGCGCGCGGTGTGGTCGATGGTGCCGTCGATATCCAGCTCTTCGGCCGCGCCCTGACGGGCGAACTTGCGCAGCCGGCGCAAGGCCAGCTTGATGTTGCGCGTACCCAGTTCCACCCCGTCGTCAAGGTTCTTGTACTCGCGCTGGTCCCATACCTTGACCGCCTTGCCCTGGCGCTTGCCGGCATCGCCCACGCGAATGCCCTCGGGGTTGAAGCCGCCCGAGCCGAACGGGCTGGTACCGCCGGTACCGATCCACTTGTTGCCGCCGGCATGGCGTTCCTTCTGTTCTTCCAGGCGTTTCTTGAACGCTTCGATCAGCTTGTCCAGACCGCCCAGGGACTGGATCTGCGCACGCTCTTCATCCGTCAGGGAACGCTCGAATTCCTTGCGCAGCCAGTCTTCGGGGATCAGCGCCTCCAGGTGGTGGTCGAGGTTTTCAAGGCCCTTGAAGTAGGCCGAGAAGGCCCGGTCGAACTTGTCGAAGTGGCGCTCGTCCTTGACCAGGATGGCGCGCGCCAAATAGTAGAACTCGTCCATGTCGGCGAAGATCACCCGCTGCTTCAAGGCATTGAGCAGGTCGAGCAACTCGCGTACCGACACCGGCACCTTGGCCGCGCGCATTTCATTGAACAGGTTCAGCAGCATGGCAATGACCCCGTTGGCTCAGCGGTTGCCGCGCCGGCTCATGAACGCCAGGCGCTCCAGCAACTGCACGTCCTGCTCGTTCTTGACCAGCGCACCGGCCAGCGGCGGGATGGCCTTGGTCGGGTCGCGCTCGCGCAATACCGCTTCGCCGATGTTGTCGGCCATCAGCAGCTTGAGCCAGTCGACCAGCTCGGAGGTGGAGGGTTTTTTCTTCAGGCCCGGCACCTTGCGCACGTCGAAGAACACGTCCAGCGCCTCGCTGACCAGGTCCTGCTTGATGTTGGGGTAGTGCACGTCGACGATCTGCTGCAGCGTGGCGCGATCGGGGAAGGCGATGTAGTGGAAGAAGCAGCGACGCAGGAAGGCGTCGGGCAGTTCCTTCTCGTTGTTGGAGGTAATGATGATGATCGGGCGCTGTTTGGCCTTGATGGTCTCGTCGATCTCGTAGACGTAGAACTCCATCTTGTCGAGTTCCTGCAGCAGGTCGTTGGGGAACTCGATGTCGGCCTTGTCGATTTCGTCGATCAGCAGGATGACCCGCTCCTCGGCTTCGAAGGCCTCCCACAACTTGCCCTTTTTCAGGTAGTTGCGCACGTCGTGCACCTTGTCCACGCCCAGCTGCGAGTCGCGCAGGCGGCTGACCGCATCGTACTCGTAGAGGCCCTGGTGGGCCTTGGTGGTGGACTTGATGTGCCAGGTGATCAGCTTGGCACCGAAGGCTTCGGCCAGTTGCTCGGCGAGCATGGTCTTGCCGGTGCCGGGTTCGCCCTTGACCAGCAGCGGGCGCTCCAGGGTGATCGCCGCGTTGACGGCCAGTTTCAGGTCATCTGTGGCGACGTATGCGCTGGTGCCTTCGAACTTCATGTACCGATCCTCAAAAAATGGTCATGCGGTGACTATCATGCGACGACTATAACGCGGGGCTTGCGTGGCTGTGAACGCGGACGGGGTATTCAGTCTGTGGATGATTGGTCATGGAACCGGGGTGGCAGGCCTGGCCTAGTCGCTGGCTTGCCAGCGAAAGGGCCAGTACCGCCATGGATCAGTCAGCTTTCGGCGGCCCCTGTTCATACCGCGCATTGAATGCCTGCACGAAGCCGTTGCGCAGAATCTGCAAAAACGCCTCGAACGCGCTGATATCGCTGTGATGCACGCTGCCGCTAAGCTCCACGCGCGTGGCGAACTGGTTCTTGCGCTGGTTCTTGAGCACCGTTTCGGTACCGCCCACCAGGGCTTCCCAGATCGAGCGCAGAAACCCCTTGTTCTTGTTGTCCACGTCCTGCTGCCAGTTGAACACTTCGACATCGCGCAACAACGGCTTGATGTAGCCCTTGAGCTGGCCCTTGTTCGCCTCGGCCTCGATCACCACGTCGCCGTGCCCGGCATTGAAGTCGAACTTGCCGTAGGCGCTGGCAAAGTCGTTCATCTGGCGCAGCTGGATGCCGGTGGCGCGCAGGCGGAACTGGAAGTCCTCGAAGTTGCTCAGTGGGTCGAAGGTGGCCGTGCTTTCCACCCGCGCGTCGCCCAGCAGCCGGGCCTTGCCCTCGAAGCGGGCGTCGCGCTTGCCTTCGACGTCCACCACGTTGGTCAGGTTGTAGACGCTGGCGTTGAGCTGGGTCGCTTCAAGGCTGACCGGCGGTTTGGAATTGAAGTTGCGAAAGGTCAGGGTGCCGTCGTCTATGCGCAGCTCGTTGAGGGTGATCGGCAGCAGCTTGCTCAGCTGCGCGCGCCAGTCGGTGCCCTTACCGGTCTGCGACGCCTGGGTGTTGCCGCCATCGACGAAGTTCAGTTTCGGGCGCAGGAAGGTCACTTCGGCCACCACGGCATGGTCGTACCACAGTGAATGCCAGCTCACCGACAGGTCGATCAGCGGCGCCTCCAGAAACGGCACCGGCACCTTGCCCGTGGTCTTGACGATGGTCAGGCCGTTGATCTTGTAGGCACCCCGCCACAGGGCCAGGTCGACATCGGTGACCTGACCGCGGTAGTCGCCCATGTCGGCGAGCTTTTCGTTCAAGTAGTTGCGTACCAGGATCGGCAGCGTCAGGTGCAGGGCCAGCAGCAACAGTGCAATGCCCAGCAGCCCCCACAGGGGCCAGCGGTAGCGGCGTTTCATCGGCGTGGGTTCCGTGATTGAGGATGATCGGTTGACCGCCGCACGGGCGCATCGGTTCGTTCGGGGTGGACGCACCGCAGGGGCAGGCATACCCTTGAAGTTTTCGCACGGTGCCAAAAGGACCCAAGCCATGAGCCGTATCTTCGCTGACAACGCGCACTCCATCGGCAACACGCCGCTGGTGCAGATCAACCGCATCGCCCCGCGGGGCGTGACCATCCTGGCCAAGATCGAGGGGCGCAACCCCGGCTATTCGGTCAAGTGCCGGATCGGCGCGAACATGATCTGGGACGCCGAAAGCAGCGGCCGGCTCAAGCCGGGCATGACCATCGTCGAGCCGACCTCGGGCAACACCGGTATCGGCCTGGCCTTCGTGGCCGCTGCGCGCGGCTACAAGCTGATGCTGACCATGCCGGCCTCGATGAGCATCGAGCGGCGCAAGGTACTCAAGGCGCTGGGCGCCGAGCTGGTGCTGACCGAGCCTGCCAAGGGCATGAAGGGCGCGATCGAGAAGGCCGCCGAAATCGTAGCCAGCGACCCGGCCACCTACTTCATGCCGGCGCAGTTCGACAACCCGGCCAACCCGGCCATTCACGAGAAGACCACCGGTCCGGAAATCTGGAACGACACCGACGGCGGGGTCGACGTGCTGGTTGCCGGCGTGGGCACCGGCGGCACCATCACCGGTGTGTCGCGCTACATCAAGAACACCCAGGGCAAGCCGATTCTGTCGGTGGCGGTCGAGCCGCTGGTGTCTCCGGTGATCACCCAGGCCCTGGCCGGCCAGGAAATCAAGCCCAACCCGCACAAGATCCAGGGCATCGGCGCAGGTTTCGTACCCAACAACCTGGACCTGTCGATGGTCGACCAGGTCGAGCTGGCCAGCGACGAGGAGTCCAAGGCCATGGCCCTGCGCCTGATGCAGGAGGAAGGCATCCTGTGCGGTATCTCCTGTGGCGCGGCGATGGCCGTGGCGGTACGCCTGGCCGAAAAGCCGGAAATGCAGGGCAAGACCATCGTGGTGATCCTGCCCGATTCGGGCGAGCGCTACCTGTCGAGCATGCTCTTCAGCGACCTGTTTACCGAGCAGGAAAACCAGCAGTAACCACCGCCAGGCTCCACCGAGGCTGATCCGCCTCAATGTTCGGCGCACTGCGTTGTTGCACAATTGCCAACACTGAATGTCCGGCCCCGGTTGTTTTTACCGGGGCCGGATCGGTTTATCATGTCCGATTATCCGGCAGCGATGGCCTGATCGAAATTCAAGGAGTGTTGCATGACCTTTTCCTTTGTCGCCAAGGCAGGTGTACTGCTGCTGTTCTTCGGCAGCACCCTGTACGTGCACCTGCGCGGCAAGGCGCGTTTGCCCGTGTTGCGCCAGTTCGTCAACCATTCGGCGCTGTTCGCCCCCTATAACGCCCTTATGTACCTGTTTTCCGGGGTGCCTTCCAAGCCCTACCTGGACCGTAGCCGCTTCCCCGAGCTGGACGTGCTCAAGGACAACTGGCAGGTGATCCGCGAGGAGGCCATGCACCTGTTCGACGAGGGCTACATCCGCGCCGCCGAAAAAGACAACGATGCCGGCTTCGGTTCGTTCTTCAAGAAGGGTTGGAAGCGCTTCTACCTGAAGTGGTACGACAAGGCGCTGCCATCGGCCGAGGCGCTGTGCCCCCGCACCGTCGAGCTGGTCAACAGCATCCCCAACGTCAAGGGCGCGATGTTCGCCCTGCTGCCGGGCGGCAGCCACCTGAACCCGCACCGCGACCCGTTCGGCGGTTCGCTGCGCTATCACCTGGGGCTGTCCACGCCGAACTCGGACGACTGCCGCATCTATGTCGACGGCCAGGTGTACGCCTGGCGCGATGGCGAAGACGTGATGTTCGATGAAACCTACGTGCACTGGGTGAAGAACGAAACCGAGACCACCCGGGTGATCCTGTTCTGCGATATCGAGCGACCGCTGACCAGCCCGCTGATGACCCGCATCAACCGCAAGGTCAGTGCCTTCCTGGGCCGGGCCACCGCGCCGCAGAACACCGACGACGAGCGCGTGGGCGGCATCAACCAGGCGTATGCCTGGAGCAAACGCTTCAGTACCGTGATCAGCAGCCGGGTCAAGACCTTCAAGCGCGCCAACCCCAAGGCCTACCGCGTGCTGCGCCCGGTGCTGGCGGTGCTGGTTGCTTACCTGCTGTACCGCTGGCTGTTCTGACCACACTCGGTGCAAGGTTGGCCCCTGCCGGGGCGGGCCTTGCACCGTGTCGCGAGTGTGGCTATATTCACCCACAGTTCACCTCACCGAAGACCTGCACATGCCAGCTTCCTGCCCCACCACCGTATTCGCTACCGCGCCCGACGCGGTCGTGGTCGTGCGTGGGTCCCAGCAGCCGGTCATGATCAGTCACTACCCACCACCTGTCAGTAGCCCCGTGGCGTGCGTTGTCGCACCACCCGGCGTGGTTGTAGTGCTGGGCTGAGCGGCCACTGGCTGCGCCCCCACCACACCTGAACCCTACTGAATACGGCCGGCTGCACCGCGCAGCTCGACCGTTCGGCTTACTTGCCCGAATACAGGTGGCATTTCATGTCAGTTATCTCGAAACAATCCGTGGCCTCGGCGGCCACCACCAGCCTGTTCGTCCTGCTCTGGAGCAGCGGCGCCATCGTTTCCAAGCTCGGCCTGGCGCAGGCCTCGCCCTTTGCCTTTCTGCTGATCCGCTTTGCGATTGCCTTTGTCGGCCTGCTGCTGCTCGGCCCGTTGCTGCGCCTGCACTGGCCACGCGGTCGCGGCCCGTTGCTGCAAGCCATCGCCACCGGCTGCGTGCTGCTCGGTGCCTACCAGATCTTCTACCTGCTGGCGCTGGACCTGAAGGTGACGCCCGGCATCATGGCCACCGTGATGGGCGTGCAGCCGATCCTCACGGTGGTGCTGATGGAGCGCAAGCGTTCGTTCAGCCGGCTGTTCGGCCTGAGCCTGGGGCTGATCGGGCTGGTGATGGTGGTGTACCAGGGCATCGGCCTGGGCGGCATCTCGCTGGCGGGCATGCTGTTCGCGCTGCTGGCGCTGGCCAGCATGACGTTCGGCTCGATCATGCAGAAGCGCATCACCAGCAACCCGGTGGGCACGCTGCCCTTGCAGTACCTGGCGGGGCTGCTGATGTGCGCGCTGTTTGCACCGTTCCAGCCGCTGGCGGTCAACCCCAATGCCAGCTTTGTGTTCTCGGTGCTGTGGATGGGCCTGGTGGTGTCGTTGCTGGCGACCTTGCTGCTGTACCGGCTGATCGCCAAGGGCAACCTGGTCAATGTCACCAGCCTGTTCTACCTGGTGCCGGCGGTGACGGCGGTGATGGACTACCTGATCTTCGGCAATCGCCTGGCGGCCTTGAGCCTGCTGGGCATGGGCTTGATCGTGGTGGGCCTGCTGTTCGTGTTCCGCAAGCCCGCGACCAAGCCTGACACGGTGGATCAGTCGCTGGCCAGCTGACGGGCCTGGCGGGCCGGCTTGAGCACCAGCCACAAGGCCACGGCAATCAGCAGCCCGCCATACAGGTGCGCCATCGACAGGGGCTCGTCCAGCAGCCACGCGCCCCACAGCACGCCGAAGGCCGGGATCATGAAGGTCACGGTGGTGGATTTTACCGGGCCGATTTCGCTGATCAGGCGAAAGTACAGGATGTAGGCGAAGGCGGTGCACAACAGGCCCAGCCCCAGCAGCGACAACCACACCTGCCAGCCGCCCCAGCTGGCAGGTGGCTGGGTGATCACGCTGAAGCCGAACAGCGGCAGCAACAGCAAGGTGGCGCCCATCATGCTGCCCAGCGCCGACAGGCGACTGTCCAGGCCGCCCTGCTGGTCGAGCCAGCGCCGCGCCAGATACCCCGAGAAGCCATAGCAGGTGGTGGCCGCCAGACACGAGAGGGCGCCCTGCATGAGCCTGGCGTCGAAGGCCACCGGCCCCGCACCACTGAGAATCCCGACCCCGAACAAGCCCAGGAAGATGCCGCCCAGCTTGGGCAGGGTCATGGCCTCGCGAAAGAACAGCGCGCCGATCAGCACGCCCATCAGCGGCGTGGTGGCGTTGAAGATCGCCGAGTAGCCGGCGGGCAGCACCTGGGCGGCCACCGAGTAGAGCGTTGCGGGTATTCCCGAGTTGATCATGCCCAGAAACAGGCAGGCCTTGAGTTTGCCCTGGAAGTCCCAGCGCACGCGCAGCAGGGCGAGAATCACCAGCAACCCGGCGCAGGCGATGGAGACGCGAAAGAAGGCGGTGGGCAGGGTGCCCAGCACCGGCGCAATGATGCGCATGAACAGAAAACTGGCCCCCCACACGGCAGCGAGAATCAACAGTCGGGTGATGGCGATGGGGCTCACGGGGGTTCTCCGGGTAACAGGGGCAGGGGCGGGAGTTTACGGTAAAAGCCAGGGTGGGCTCTCTCGCTTTCTTGCGGTGTCAATTCGGGCGCTTTCGCCAGCACCGCTGGCTCCTGCTGTGGGGGCGGTATCTGTAGGAGCCGGCCTTGCCGGCGAAGGGCGCGAAACGGTTCCTAAGTAGGCTATCGCAGCCTTGCGTGACTGGCTAAGCTCAGGTCTTTGAAATTCCCGCAGAGGTCTTACCCATGCCCCAACAATGGCCGGCCGCCGCCATCGCCCGGATGATTCTCGATGGCTTCGACAGCTACCGTGAGCACTTTCGCCAGATCACCGACGGGGCACGCCAACGCTTCGAGCTCGCGCAATGGCAGCAGATCCAGACGGCCTCGGCGGCACGTATCAATCTCTACGAGGAAAAGGTCAGCGAGGTCAGCGGCTGGCTGGCCGGCGCTTTCGAGCCCGAGGTTCTGCTGGATGCGACGTTCTGGCCGCTGGTCAAGAGCGCCTACATCAGCCTGATCGACCCGCGCCTGGACGATGAGCTTTCCGAAACCTGGTACAACTCGATCTTCTGCAGCCTGTTCAGCCATGACCTGATCAGCGACGGCTGCATGTTCATCCATACCACGCGCCCGGCACTGCGCGCCCATGAGCGCGCCGCGCAGACCCGCACCTACCGCCCCCAGGGCGGGCTGGGCGAGATGCTCGCGCAGGTCTTCGCCGACTACGCCTTCGCGGTGCCCTTCGCCGACCTGCCCGGCGACCTGGCGCGCCTGGAGGCGCAGTTGCGCGAGAACCTGCCCGATTGGGTGTGCAAGGACCCGCAACTGCAGGTGGAGCTGTTTTCCTCGGTGCTCTATCGCAACAAGGGGGCCTACCTGGTGGGCCGGCTGTTCACCCACGATGAGCAGTGGCCGCTGGTAATTCCGCTGCTGCACCACGAAGGCCACGGCATCGAAATCGATGCGCTGATCACCGATGAAGCCGATGTGTCGATCATCTTCTCGTTCACTCGCTCGTACTTCATGGTCGATGTGCCGGTGCCGGCCGAGTTCGTGGGCTTTCTCAAGCGCATCCTGCCGGGCAAGCACATCGCCGAGCTGTACACCTCCATCGGTTTCTACAAGCACGGCAAGTCCGAGTTCTACCGGGCGCTGATCAATCATCTGGCCAGTACCGATGACCGCTTCATCATGGCCCCCGGCGTGCGCGGCATGGTCATGAGCGTGTTCACCCTGCCGGGCTTCAACACCGTGTTCAAGATCATCAAGGACCGCTTCTCGCCGTCCAAGAGTGTCGACCGCGCCACGGTCATCGAGAAGTACCGCCTGGTAAAGAGCGTCGACCGCGTGGGGCGCATGGCCGATACCCAGGAGTTCGCCGACTTTCGCTTCCCGCTGGGCAAGTTCGAGCCCGAGTGCCTGGCCGAGTTGCTGGAAGTGGCGCCGTCGACCGTGGTGGTGGAGGGCGACACGGTGCTTATCCGCCACTGCTGGACCGAGCGGCGCATGACCCCGCTGAACCTGTACCTGGAAAACGCCAACGAGGCCCAGGTGCGCGAGGCGCTGGAGGACTACGGGCTGGCGATCAAGCAATTGGCGGCGGCGAACATCTTCCCCGGCGACATGCTGCTGAAGAACTTTGGCGTTACCCGGCATGGGCGGGTGGTGTTCTATGACTACGACGAGATCTGCTTTCTGACCGAAGCCAACTTCCGCTATATCCCGCCGCCGCGTTTCCCCGAGGACGAGATGGCCAGCGAGCCGTGGTACTCGATAGGGCCGCTGGACGTGTTCCCCGAGGAGTTCCCGCCGTTTCTGTTTGCCGACATCGGCCAGCGGCGGCTGTTCAGCCAGTTGCATGGCGAGTTGTATGACGCCGATTACTGGAAGGGGCTGCAGGCGGCGATACGGGAGGGGAAGGTGATCGATGTGTTCCCGTACCGGCGCAAGTGCCGGGAGAACTGAGCAGCTTCGCCAGCCTTGCCGGCGCCAAGGGGAAGCGCGTCGCGCCTGTAGGAGCCGGCCTTGCCGGCGAATCGGTTCAGGATTGCAGGCACTTGAGCTTGCTGAAGTCCTGCTGCACCTTGGCCAGCCTGCCCTGCAGGTGCTGACGTTGCTGCTCGCTGCTCTGCGCCATCAGGTCCACCAGCAGGCTGCGCGCCTCCTGTTCGGTACGCTGGTAGGCCATGCGGTACTCCGGCGTCCACAGGCTTTCGCGCTGCTTGAGCAGTTGTTCCAGCCTTGGTTCGAATGCCTCGCTGCGCCGTTGCTCCATCGCCGCAGTGAACTGCGCCTGCCAGTGTGCGCGGTTGGCGATCCACTGACGGTTCTGTTCGCCCAACGCCTGTGACCACTGCGCCACGCGCAGGCGCTGCTGCGGGTTCAGTTCGCCCAGCCATGGCGTCAGGCGTTTTTCCATGCGTTGCTGGCGCTGCTCGATCTGCCTGGCCAGCGGCGTCTTCACGTACTTGGCCTCGCGCTCGCGAATGTCTTCGGCAAACGCCTCGCGCATGTCGCTGACCTGTTCGTCGTCCATGCCGCGCAGCAGCTGCGTGGCCGACGGCATGATCTGGTCGGCCACCTCGGCGATGGCCTGCTTGGCCTGCTCGGTGCGCAGCCTTAGCTGCGCGTCGGTGACCTCGTTGTGCGCGACCATCTGTCGAATATCGCCCAGCCATGTCAGATAGCCCGGCAGCTGTGTACGACAATGCCATGCCAGGTGCGCCTTGAGTCGTTCGTCCAGCCAGCCTTTCTGCTGGCGATTCATGCTCAGGTAGTCGCTCAGCGACCAGGGCACCAGTACATCGAGGTTGCGGTAGGCGAGGTCCATGCGGTTGCAGCCGACCAGCAGCAGCGTCGACAGCACCAGCAGCGAAAGGCAGCGAAACAACGTGGACAGGCAGGCATCCATGGGTGCATATCCTTGCAGGGGCGTGCTTGTGTTTATAGAACAACGGCGCGCCTGGCGGTTCCCGTAGCGTGTAGAATGCCAGCCTCGCAACGAGGATTTCAGCAAATGGCTTTAGTTGGGCGTTACAACACTTTGCAAGTGGTCAAACACACGGATTTCGGTCTGTACCTGGACGGCGGGGCGGACGGCGAGATCCTGCTGCCCAACCGTTACATCCCCAAGGACACGCCCACCGAGGTCGAGGACTGGCTCAACGTCTTCGTCTACCTCGACAGCGAAGACAAGCTGATCGCCACCACCGAGAAGACCAAACTGCAGGTGGGCGAGTTCGCCAGCCTCAAGGTGGTGGAAATCAACAGCATCGGCATCTTCCTCGACTGGGGCCTGCCCAAGGACCTGTTGATGCCGTACTCCGAAGAAAAACGCCAGATGAAGGCGGGCGAGTACTGCGTGGTGCATGCCTACCTCGACAAGCGCACCCGGCGCATCACCGCCACCGCGCGCCTGGACCGCTACCTCGACAAGCTGCCGGCCAACTACAGCGTGGGCCAGGAAGTCGACCTGCTGGTGGTCGAGGAAACCCCGATGGGGTTCAAGGCCATCATCAACAACAAGCACTGGGGCCTGATCCACAAGAACGAAGTGTTCAAGTTCTTGCGTTCGGGCAAGCAGGAGAAGGGCTACATCAAGGAGCTGCGCAGCGACGGCAAGATCGCCCTGAGCCTGCAGCCGGTCGGCCAGGCCCTGGCCAGCACGCTGAACGACAAGATCCTCGACAAGCTCAAGGCCGCCAACGGCGTGCTGCCGGTCAGCGACAAGAGCGACCCGCAGGTGATCAGCGACCTGTTCGGGGTGAGCAAGGGCAACTTCAAGAAAGCGATCGGCGCCCTGTACAAGGACGGGCGCATCGTGATTCACGCCGACCGCATCGAACTGGTCTGATCACACCTGCACGAAGGCGGCAAAACTCAGGTTTTCGCCGCCTGGACGCAAGTCCTGCAGCAGCGAGTCGCGGTCGGCGCTCAGCGCCAGGCTGATGGTCGAGCGACGCTTGCCCGGCTTGCGTACTTCCATCTTCTCCAGGTGCGCACGCAGGAAGTTGACCGGCACCTTGAGGTGCTGCAACTGGTCGGTTTCCGGGGTGTAGAGCAGCAGGTTGACCCAGTCGGCCACGCTCTTGGGCAGCACCAGCTTCACCGGCACATCGAACCACCACAGGCTGCGCTTGGTATCGAGCACGGCAAACAGGGTGTTGTCGCTGTTGAGCACAGGGCGTTCCAGCGCCTGGTTGCGACGGGCGATGGCGGTGGGTTTGTCGAGTTTCATGCAGGTTCCTACGGGTGACGCTTGAAAGGTCGACCATTGTGCTGGGATTGCGCTGAAAACTAAAGCGGGGCCTGCTGACAGGGCCGACCATTTGCAGACAATCCCTGCCGACGAATGGCCGCCCCGCGGTCCTCAGCGCGCCAGCGCCTTGCTCAACTCCGAGGTGGCCCCGTCGGACCGGGTGACCGTCGCGGTGAACGCCTGCAGCCCATCTGCTTGCGGCAATACATACTCGAACTGCGCCTGACCCTTGGCATCCGTCGCCACCATCACTTCGCCCAGATACTGCTCCGCTTCACTGGCCTTTGAGTCAGCATTGCCGAACACCTCCACCCGCAACAGGCTGTCGGGCTCGCCACTCACCTGGCCCAGCAAGCGGTCACCTTTGACTGCCATGAGCAACGGGGCCGCCTGATCGTGATTGGGTACCGGCTGGCAACCCTGCGGTGCGGCCTTGTCGGTACAGATGATCGCCCGGTTGGTGCCCGACGGGTCGACACCGATGCCGCGCGAGCCCACATAGATCGCATGCTCCAGCGCCGGCACCGAAAACACGATGGCACCGGTGCGCTGATCGGGCACGCACGAACCACCCGCTTCGCAGCGCCGGATATCCTGGCTGTTGTTCCAGATGCGGTTGGCGGTCAGGCGGTTGCTGGTGGAGGTCGGCTCCGGGCGCAGCGCCACGCCGATGCGGTTGCCGTGGATCAGGTTGCCATCGAGGATGTTGCCCGCACCGCTGACGCTCACGCCGATGGAGTTGCCGGTAAAGGTGTTGGCCCCCAGGTAATTGCGCTGGCCCCAGTTGATCTGCAGGCCGTCGGAATAGTCCTCGAAGCGGTTGCGCACCACCGTGTTGTCATTGCCCCACAGGATCTCGATGCCCTGGGAGGGCTCCGCGTTGGCCGGGGTGGAGCGAAACAGGTTGTCGGCCACCAGGTTGAACGCCGCGCCGCGGGTCAGCTCCAGGCCGTCGCCGTTGTCCACCAGCTGGTTGCGCAGCACCTTGTTGTTCACCGTGGTGGTGGCGGTCGAATTGCCCTGGCCGTCGTCGCCGGTCAGCATGATGCCGGCGCCACCCTTGTTGGCGGTGATGCGGTTGTCCTGGATGACGTTGTGGCTGGCGCGGTTGACCAGGATGCCGATGCAGAAATTACGCACATCCAGGCCGGAAATCTCCACGCCCTGGGTATCGCGTATCACCAGCCCCGGGCCGGTGGTGGTGCGCACATTGGTGCCGAACTGTCCGGGCACGGCGCCAGGGCATGCGCGCGTGCCGTTGCCGACGATATAGGCCGAACCGTCGATGGCGATGTACTCGCCGCTGCGCTTCCAGGCCGCACCTTCGAGGCTGACCGGGCCGAGAATCGGCGGCAGGGCCGAAGCGGGCTTGATCACGTAGGGCGGCTGGCCGACCGGGCGGATCTCGATCCGGTAGGTGCCGGGCGCCTGGTTGTTGCGCTCGATGGCCCAGCGCAGGCTGCCGGGCTGCTCGTCGTCGGCATAGCGATCGACCACCAGGGTGGCGGGCTGTACGGCAGGTGCTGCGTGCACGGCATGGGCAGGTACGGCCAGCAGCAGGGCTGCCAGCAAGGGGGAGATACGCATGGGTAGTGATCGCTGTGTCTGTTGTTTTTATCGCGCCCGGGCTGCAGGGCGCTGGTGCCCGATTCTAGGCAAAGCCGACAGCCCCTGGCGCAGGCCAGGCACGATTGGGTGCGATATTCGCCCGCTGTTTATCCATTGTGGGAATACACACCGCCCAAAAATATTTGAAACTCTCGCAGAAGCGGGCGGGTCCACTGACTGTCGACACTGACAGCTATCTGTTCCCCTTCAGGAGAAATGCCATGAGCAGCACTTCGGACAAAGCAAAAGGCTTGGCCAACGAAGCGGTAGGCAACATCAAGCAAGGCGTGGGCAAGGTGACCGATAACGATAAACTGCGCGCCGAGGGCAAGGCTCAGGAAGTCAAGGGCGAAACCCAGCAGGCAGTGGGCAAGGCCAAGGATGCGGTCAAGGATGCTGTGAAAAAGCCCTGACCGGCTGCGCGTGTAGCCGATAACGGCCATCTTCGGGTGGCCGTTCTGCTGTCTGTGGCAATCAATCGTAACCTTACAGACGTGGTCTACTAGACTACCGTCAGGTAAAACACCCCCCCAACGCTTGGATTACTGCCTATGACAGTGGAGCGGCGAAAGGAGACGCTATGATTTTCCCCAACTTGCACGGCCTGCCGTTGCATCGTGTTCTGGTGCGCACGGTAAGCGAGTTTCTCGATGACGAGATGTCCACCTATGCGTCGGCCCTGGCCTACCAGATGCTGTTTTCGCTGTTCCCCTTCCTGCTGTTCCTGATCGCCCTGATCGGGTTTCTGCATCTGCCCGACTTCTTCACCTGGCTGCGCCTGCAGTCGGAGCTGGTGTTGCCGCCCCAGGCGCTGGAGCAGGTCAACCCGGTGATCGACCAGTTGCAGCAATCCAAGGGCGGGCTGCTCTCGGTAGGTATCGTGATCGCCCTGTGGACCGCATCGGCGGGCGTGCGCCTGATGATGAGCGCGATGAACGCCGCCTATGACGTGGTGGAAGGGCGCCCGGTGTGGAAGCGCATCCCGCTCTCGGTGCTGTATACCGTCGGAATCGCCGGCATGCTGCTGGCCGCCGCCGCCTTGATGGTGCTGGGCCCGCAGGTGATGGAATGGATCGCCTCGCAGGTAGGCATGCAGGAGTTCATCGTCACGCTGTGGACCATCCTGCGCTGGCCGGCCATCATCATCCTGATGATGGTGGCGGTGGCATTGATCTATTACGTGATGCCCGATGTGGAGCAGGAATTTCGCTTCATCACCCCCGGCTCGGTACTGGCGGTGGTGGTGTGGATCATCGCGTCGCTGGGGTTTGGCTACTACGTCAAGACGTTTGCCGACTACAACGCGATGTACGGCAGCATCGGTGCGATCATCGTGCTGTTGCTGTACTTCTATATTTCTGCCGCAGTATTGCTGCTGGGGGCGGAGATGAACGCGGTGATCGAGCACATGTCGGCCGAAGGCAAGGACCCTGGCGAGAAGGAAATGCCCGACGACGATGCGCCGGAGCATGATAAAAAGCATGTTTCCGGGCTGGGGCGCGATCACTCCATCCCGTCCGATTCCGCGCCTGAACCCGTGAGCCGAGCCCCGCATGATTCGTGACATCCTGAAGATGGGCGACGAGCGCCTGTTGCGCGTTGCACCGCCCGTACCGGCCCGCCTGTTCGGCACTGCCGAGCTGGAGCAACTGATTGCCGACATGTTCGACACCATGCAGCACGTGGGCGGCGTGGGGCTGGCGGCGCCGCAGATCGGGGTCGACCTGCAACTGGTGATCTTCGGCTTCGAGCGTAGCGAGCGCTACCCGGATGCCGAGCCCGTGCCGCAGACCATTCTGCTCAACCCGGTGATCACCCCGGTGGGCACCGAGGTCGAGGATGGCTGGGAGGGCTGCCTGTCGGTGCCCGGCCTGCGCGGCGTGGTCAGCCGCTACCGGCACATTCGCTACAGCGGGGTCGATCCGCAGGGCCAGCCCATCGAGCGCTCGGCAGAGGGTTTTCATGCGCGGGTGGTGCAGCACGAATGCGATCACCTGATCGGTCGCCTGTACCCCTCGCGCATTCATGACTTCAGCAAGTTCGGTTATACCGAGGTGCTGTTCCCGGGGCTGGACCCGGCCAGCGACGACTGATCCCGCGCCAACGCGATCAACGATTTGCTGCGCTGATAGCGCGCCAGACGCTCATTGAGCTGCAGCGGCAGTGCGCCGGCAGGGCTGAACCCCAGTGGCTGGTAGAAGGCCAGCAGGTCCGGGTGGCAGAACAGCCACACCGTGCCCGGCTTGCCGGCGCAGGCATGCTCGATCAGTTGTCGTGCAATGCGCCGGCCGCGCCAGGCGGGTGCCACCAGCAAGCCGGTCAGCCAGAACCCCTCGGGTACCGCGCTCATGTTCACTGCGGCGACAAGCTCACCCGCACGCGCCACCCAGGCCTCGCCCTTGGCACTGGCACGCATGGCCGTACCTTGGGCGCGATAGAATTTGTTCAGCAAAGGGCGCTCGGCAGCGCTTAGCAGGCTGTAGCGTATTTCACTCACGGCGGTTTCCAGCAAGGGCTCTGGCACGGGCTTTTACACGGGCTTGGGTAGGCTGTCGAGGGCTTGCCGTGCGGTTATTGTTACCGAGGCGGTAACAGTGAATGTCCGGCTTCGGGCTTCAACCACCTTCGCAACCTTATAAACTTGACCCATCCCAGCAACTAGAAGCGTAACGGGATCGGTACTTCGTGTTATGTCCATTCGTTGATATGACAACTTCTCCGCGCCAACTCGGCTGATGAAGTCAAACACTTCGTTTGATTGCTTTGCAGGCCTAATACCATGAAAACCTTACTTGCACTTGTATTGGTGGGTGTCTCTTCGTTCGCCCTGGCGGACGAGGTCAAGACCGCTGCTGCGCAGCCGGTGGTCGAGCAATATGACTATTCGACCAACCTGGACATCGCCCGGGTGATCAGCCTCTCGACCCTGCCCAATGTCTGCGAAGTGGTGCCGGCCACCATGACCTATGAAGACCATCAGGGCCAGCGCCACACCATCGAATACCGCGCCATGGGCGATGGCTGCAGCCAGGGCTGATCATTACAGGTCACTGGGCTGTTGTTCCCGGGCCAGGAGCGCCTGCTTGCGCTCCACGCCCCAGCGGTAGCCGGACAGGTTGCCATCACTGCGTACGACCCGATGACAGGGCACTGCCACCGCCAGGCTGTTGGCGGCGCACGCCTGGGCCACCGCCCTGACTGCCCTGGGCGCGCCAATGCGCTGGGCGATCTCGGCGTAGCTGGCGGTGCTGCCTGCCGGGATGCTGCGCAACGCCTGCCACACCCGCTCCTGGAAGGCCGTGCCGCGCAGGTCCAGCGGCAGGTCCAGGCCCAGGGCGGGCGCTTCTATGAACCCCACCACCTTGGCCACCCACTGCTCGAATTCGGCGTCGGCGCCAATCAGTTCGGCCTTGGGAAACTTGTCCTGCAGGTCGTGCAGCAACGCCTCGGGGTCGTCGCCCAGCAGGATGGCGCACACCCCGCGCTCGCTTTGGGCCACCAACAGCGCGCCGAGTGAGCACTGGGCAATGGCAAAGCGGATCGAGGCATTGGCGCCGCCCGCGCGATAGGCGGCCGGGGTCATGCCCAGCCGGGCGTTGCTGTCTTCGTAGAAACGGCTGTTGGAGTTGTAGCCAGCCTTGTACAGGGCGTCGGTGATCGAGCCCGGCTGCTCAAGCTGCCGGCGTACCTTGTGCGCGCGTCTGGCATTGGCGTAGGCCTTGGGGGTGAGGCCGGTCGCGGCCTTGAACACCCGGTGGAAGTGATACGGGCTCATGCCGACATGGGCGGCCACTTGCTTGAGGCTGGGCTCGACCTCGGCCGTTTCGATCAACTGGCAGGCCCGGGTGACCTGGGTGGCATGCTGCTCGGCCAGTTGGCGCGGGTCGGCGGCGTAGTGCCGGCTGGGGCGATAGCCGGCGGCCTCGGCCTGGGCGGCAGTGTCGAAGAATTCGACGTTCTCCGGGCGCGGCAACCGTGACGGGCTGGAGGCGCGGCAGTAGACCCCGGTGGTGCGAACCCCATAGACGAAAGCATCATCCGCCGCGGCGTCGCGGGCCAGCACGGCTTGCCAGCGTGGGTCGTTGACATCGATCGAAGGTGTGCGGGGCATGGCGAGTGGCTCTTGGCTGAGGGCGATGTGGTGAGGGTAGGTGGTGCCGTGCGGGGCGGCACTCCGGGTCTTGCGGTGGAATTCGCCCGGATTTCAGCCGGTGGCGGGTACGCGCCACAGGTACCAGGCGGCCACGGTGCGATACGGGCTCCACGGGGCGCCCAGTTCCAGCATCTGTTTGCGCGTGGGCTGGGCGGGCAGGGCGAACAGGCGGCGGTAGCCTTCGCGCACGCCAAAGTCATCGGCGGGCAGGGTGTCCATGTGTTCAAGGGTGTAGATCAGCAACATCTCCACGGTCCAGCGTCCAACCCCGCGCAGTTGCGTCAGGCGCTCGATCAGGCTGGTTTCGTCGAGACGGCGGGCCAGCTCATGGTCGGGTACCAGGCCGTCGAGGCGAGCCTGGGCGATGCCCTGGATAGTGGCCAGCTTGCTCGCGGAAAACCCGCAGGCACGCAGTTGCTCGGGCGCGGTGGCCAGCAGTTGCTCGGGGCTGGGGAAGGCCTGCCCGGGGTACAGCGCCAGGAACCGCCGCAGGATCGCTTCGGCGGCCCTGGCGTGCAATTGCTGGTAGGCAATCGACCTGACCAGCGCCTGATACGGGTCGCGGGTGGGCAGCGTTTGGTGCAGGCATGGGCCGATGCGCTCGATATGCGCGGCCCACTTCGGGTCGAGGCTGGCCAGGTGGGCGCAGGCCTGGGTGTAGAACAGCGGGTTCATGCCGGTTTCCGTGGGTAAGGGAGCAGGTTCAGTGTAGAAAAGGTGACTGGGGTTTCACTCCGGATGTTGCGATTGAATTGGAGGACCTCTTCGCCGGCACCGGTACCGCGTTCTCTGCAGGAGCCGGCCTTGCCGGCGAAGGGGCGGCCCGCTCACCCTGAAACCACTGCCGCCACCCTTTCCAGCGCCTGCTTCAACTGCGCCCGGCTCTGCGCCGCCGACAGGCTGATGCGCACCGCTGCCCGGTCGCCCTGGCGCACCGCGAACACCTCGGCTGGCACCACTGCCACGCCGGCATCACGGCACGCTGTGGCGCGCACACCGTTGACCCAGACATGCGGCGAAGGCACATCCCCCACCAATGCCTTGCCCAGTATCCGCCTGGCCATCCGCCAGCGCTGACCCACTTCTTCACGCTGCCAGGCCACGCGTCGCGCCGCGGTGCCGTCATCGATCCAGCGGCAGGCGATCTCCAGGTCCAGCGGCGACACCGGCCAGTGTGTTGCCTGGGCATGCGGGTCGATGCGCGCCAGCAACTCGGCGCTGCCGACGATCCAGCCCAGGCGCAAACCGGCCGCGACGCTCTTCGACAGGCTGGTGACCAGCACGCCGCGCCCGCCCGCCTGTGCCAGCAGCGCCGGGGTATCGGCCAGGGCACCGTAGACATCATCCTCGATCAGGGTCAGGGCATGGCGCTCGATCACTGCGGCAATGGCGGCCTGGCGCGCAGCGCCCATGCAGGCGCCGGTGGGGTTCTGCAGGGTCGGCGTCAGCACCACGACCCGCGCGCCGGTGGCACGTGCGACACGGTCCAGGTCGTCGGGCAGGATGCCCTGGCCGTCCAGCGCAACCTCGTGCAACGGCAGGCGCAATTGTCGACAGGCCGCCTTGATGCCGGGTGCGGTCAAGGCCTCGACCATCACGGCGTCTCCTGGCTGGCACAGCGAAAGCAGCACGTTGAACAACCCCAGCTGGGCACCGCCGCACAGCAGCACCTGGCGCTCGTCCAGTTGCAGGCCGCGCCGGCGCAGCCAGGCGGCGCCCTGAAGGCGCCCGCGCAGCAACTGTTCGGCACCCAGGTAATGCTCGAGCTGGCCGGCAGGGCCTTGTTCCAGCAGATGGCGCAAGGCATGCGCCAGGTCGGGGTTGCTGTCCTCGGCCACCGGCACATTGGTCGACAGGTCGATCTGCGTCGCTTGCTGGCCGGGTTGCTTGAGGCGGAACAGCGTGGCTTCCTTGCTGCCCGCCAGCACGTAGGTGCCGCGCCCTACCTCACCGGACACCAGGTGCCGGGCCGCTGCCTCGCGGTACGCCTGCTGGGTGGTGCTGGGGTTCAGGCCCAGGTTCCAGGCCAGGCGCCGCTGCGGCGGCAGGCGCTCGCCCACTTTCAGCTCGCCGCTTTCGATCGCCCGCGCAATCGCCTCGACCAGTTCGAGGTAGCGGGGCAGGGAGGTGTCGCCTAGGGTGGGGGTCCACATTTATTGTTGGCCATGCAATATAAGGGTTCACCCATACAATGCGGCGCGACTAGGATCAGGTCAATTCCCCTGGCCATCGAGGTGCCTCATGTTCGACCTGTCCGCCCTGCGCGACGCTGCCCGCCTGGTACACACCCGCGTTCCTGCCACGCCCCAGTACGCCTGGCCACGCCTGGTCGAACGCGTGGGCTGCCAGGTGTGGGTCAAGCACGAGAATCACGCGCCCACCGGTGCCTTCAAGGTTCGCGGCGGGCTGCTGTACGTGCAGGCGCTGCTGGCGCGCTCACCCACGGTGCGCGGGCTGGTCACCGCCACCCGTGGCAACCACGGGCAGAGCCTGGCGTTGGCGGCGCGCAGTGCCGGGTTGCCGATCATCATCGTGGTGCCCGAGGGCAACTCGCGGGAAAAGAATGCCGCCATGCGCGCGCTGGGTGCGCAGTTGGTGGAGCATGGCGCCGATTTCGACCTGGCACGGGCCGAGGCGGCGCGACTGGCGCAGGTGCACGGCTATGAAAGCGTGCCGCCGTTCCACCCTGACCTGATCCGCGGCGTGGCCACCTACGCGCTGGAGCTGTTCGAGGCCGTACCGGCGCTGGACTGCGTGTACGTGCCGATCGGCATGGGCTCGGGCATCTGCGGGCTGATTCGTACCCGTGACCTGCTGGGGCTGCACACCGAGATCGTCGGGGTGGTGTCCACCGAGGCCGATGCCTTTGCCTCGAGTTTCGAGCAGAACCGCATCGTCACCACCGAAACCGCCAACACCTTCGCCGACGGCATGGCATGCCGCATGCCCTTGCCCGAGGCGTTCGAGATCATCCGCCAGGGCGCGGCGCGGGTGGTGCGCGTCAGCGACCCTGAAATCGCCAACGCCATGCGCATCTTCCACGAAGACACGCACAACACCGCCGAAGGCGCCGGTGCGGCGGGGCTGGCGGCGTTGCTGCAGGAGCGCGAGCGCCAGCAGGGGCGCAAGGTGGCAGTGGTGCTCAGTGGCGCCAATATCGACCGGGAGCGGTATGCGCAGGTGCTGGCGGGTCACTGAAAGATCCTGAATGACTCCTTTGGAAAAAATGCTATCTTATTTTGATAGCATTTTCCGATGAACAATCGATATCGAAAGACCCTCGATGCCATTTTTCGGATACCGACCCTTTCTTCTGTGGTCTTCTCCGATATTGAAGCGCTGGTTCTCCATCTTGGGGGGCGGGTCATCGAGCGTGAGGGCTCAAGGCTCAAGCTGGTGCTGGGCGATCAGCAGTGGCGCTGCCACCGCCCGCACCCAGGCAAAGAGGCCAAGCGATATCAGGTTGAAGAAGCCCGTGAATTTCTCTCGCGGGCAGGAGTTCAAGTATGAGCAGCATGACTTACAAGGGCTATTCGGCCCGTGTCGAATACGACGCACGCGACGATATCTTCGTCGGGCGGGTACTCGGGGTTCGAGACATCATCAGTTTTCACGCAAGCTCCGTGAGTGCGCTGCATGAAGCGTTTAGCCTGGCGCTTGAAGACTACCTGGCCGATTGTGCTGAACAGGGCATCGCTCCCGAGAAACCGGCTTCTGGCAAGGTGATGCTGCGTATCCGGCCAGAGGTGCACGCCGCTGCCAGCATCGCGGCGCAGGCTGCAGGCAAGAGTCTCAATCAATGGGCCGATGAGGTCTTCGAGCGGGCCGCGCGGGCCTGAGCACGGCAATTTCTTCCAATACACCACCCTCCCTCACTGAGTCTAATGACGCCTGACCTTCATCGTCGGTAGTCGAGCGTTCATGCCATTTTCCAACGGATTTCTTCTCAGCCTGTCGTTGTGCCTGGATATCGGCGTGGCCAATATCGCCATGATCACCCTGGCCATGCAGCGCGGCTTTCTGCAGGGCTTCTGGCTGGGGCTGGGCACCTGTGTGGGGGATCTGATCTATGCCGTGGCGGCATTGCTCGGCATGACCGTGCTGCTGCAGTTCACCAGCGTGCGCTGGGTGTTGTGGGTGGGCGGTTCGCTGCTGCTGGTGTGGTTTGCACTGAAGATGCTGCTGGCCGCCTGGCGCGGCAATGCGCATATGGACACCAGCCAGCAGGTGGTGCGCGAATCGCCCTGGCGCGAGTTTCTGCGCGGCATCTTTCTGGCCATGTCTTCGCCCAGCGCGATCCTGTGGTTTGCCGCAGTCGGCGGGGTGCTGATCTCGCGCTCCGGCGCAGGCGGCATGCTCGAGGCCGGGTTGTTTCTCAGCGGGTTCTTCATTGCCGGGCTGCTGTGGTGCGCGTCGCTGTGCACCTTGGCCAGCCACGGCGGGCGCCTGCTGGGCGACCGTCTGCTGACCTGGTCGTACCTGGCCTCGGCGGGCATCTTCTGCTATTTCGCGGTGTACGTGATCGTATCGGGCTACCGCGAATTCATCCTCGCCGCGCCGGTCGCCGGGGCGGGTCTATAATCAATCGGTCACCGGCAAGCAGGTGTCGCGCTCAGCGGAGGGCCTGTCATGAAAGGTCTGGATGCGAAAAAATCGGTCAAGAAGAAACCCGCCAAAACCGCCAAGGAAAAACGCACGGCAAAACGTTCCAAGGACGGGACGGCAGGCTTTTTGCCGCATTGACCGGTCAGGGCTGCGCCAGCAGCTCTTTTGCTTATGAAGGCTTGAACGCCTGCCAGTAATGATGGGGCGTGGCGCCCATTACCCGGCGAAAACTGTTGATGAAATGGCTCTGGTCGTAGAAGCCCAGGCGCTGGGCCACGTCCAGCGGGTGCAGGCCGGCGCGCAGGCAACGGCGTGCCTCGATCAGGCGCAGTTGCATGTGGTACTGCAGCGGTGCCAGCCCTGTGGCCTTCTTGAAGCTGCGCACGAAGTGGTACTTGCTCAACCCGGCCACCTGCGCAAGCTCGTCCAGCTCAAGCTTGTGCCCCAGGTGCTGGCGCATGAACTGCAGCGCCTGGGCCAATGCGTGGCTGTATTCGCCGGGCCTGCCGGGCGACTGCTCCAGCCATTGCGCCAGCAGGGCCAACAAGGCTTCCTCCTGATGGCCGGAGTGTGCCGGCGCACGGGCGAAGGCCACGATCGCCTGGCACAGCGCAGGCTGGTCGAACACGCCTTGCTCGAACAGCGGGCTGTTCAGGTTGTTCTGGCTGACCAACCGGGCAATCGCCTCGGGTGCCAGGTGCAGGCTGATGTACTCCACGCCTGCCGGGTCGAAGGTGGAGGCCTGCACCGCCAGCGGGTTGTACAGGGTCACCTGACCCGGCGCCGCCTGCAGCTCACGTCCGTCCAGCCAGATCTGCTCGCAACCGCTCAGATTAACGCCCAGCACATACTCGTCATGGGCATGACGCGGAAAGCTGGCGGCGCTGGCCCTGACCCAGTAGGCCTCGACCAGGCCGCCCGCCTGCAGGTGCTCGGTAACCAGCGCCATGGGCCGCTATCAGCCGATGGTGATCGGCGGCGGGCTCACCAGGTCGACGCTCTGCTGCTTGCGCGGGGCGAGGATCTCGGCTTCGCCGTCCACCACCAGTTCGTCGTGCTGGTTGAACACGCGGGTGGCAATGCGCACGCGGAACTTGGGCAGCTTCTCGAGGATTTCCAGGCGTACGGTCAGGGTGTCGCCGATCTTCACCGGCTTCTGGAAGCTCATCTGCTGGCCCAGGTAGATGGTGCCGGGGCCGGGCAGTTCGCAGGCCACTGCGGCACTGATCAGCGCGCCGCTGAACATGCCGTGGGCAATGCGTTCCTTGAACATGCTCCTGGCCGCGAATTCGGCATCCAGGTGCACCGGGTTGTGGTCACCGGACATCGCGGCGAACAGCTGGATGTCGCGTTCTTCGACCGTCTTGCTGAAGCTGGCGGTCTGGCCCACTTCGAGGGCTTCGTAAGGTGTGTTGGTGACCTGGGTCATGCAGGCTGTTTCCTTCAAGGTTCGGACAAGGTGCGTACTGTATCACTCGCTGCGGGCAGGGCGGCCCTGGGTCAGCCCCTGCTCGAGCCAGGCGATGAGCGCCGCCGTCACCTCGTCACGGTTGGTTTCGTTGAGCAGTTCATGGCGTGCCTGCGGGTAGAGCTGCAATTGCACGCGCTGATTGCCGGCAAGGCGCAGGGCGCCGACCAGATCCTTCAGACGCTTGCCGGCGCTCACCGGATCACATTCGCCGCCCATCACCAGGATCGGCAGGTTGGGATCGATCTGTGCCAGGTGCCGCGGCTGGCTGATGTGTTCCAGGCCCATCAGCAGGTCGACCCACAGGCGGTTGGTGCAGCGAAACCCGCACAGCGGGTCGGCCACGTAGGCGTCGACCTCGGCGCTGTCGCGGCTGAGCCAGTCGAAGCCCGTGCGGTTGGGCTTGAACGCCTTGTTGAACGAACCGAACGACAGCCAGTCGATCAGGGCGCTGCGTCCCAGCGGGCCCTGGCGCCAGGCTTCGAGGCGGGCGATCACGCAGGCCGCGCGGTACAGCGCCGGTGGCTGGAAGTTGGAGCCGCTGAGCACCGCCCCCTGCAGGCTGGCGCTGTGGTGCAGCAGGTAGGCCTGGACGATGTAGCTGCCCATGCTGTGGCCGAACAGGAACAGCGGGGCGCCCGGGTGCTGCTGGCCGATGTGCTGGGCCAGGCTGGCCAGGTCGTTGACCACGCTGTCCCAGCCCTGGTGGCTTGCGAACAGCCCCAGGGTGCCGTGTTCGGCGGTGCGCCCGTGGCCGCGCTGGTCGTGGGCATACAGCGCGAAGCCGGCAGCGCTCAGGGCCTGCCCGAGGCGCTGGTAGCGCCCGGCATGCTCGGCCATGCCATGGGCCAGCAGCACCACGGCCCGGATCGGCGCGGCGGGCAGCCATTGATACACATGCAGGCTGCAATGGTTGCTGGCCGGCAGCCAGAACACGTCGTGGTTCATGGCGGTTCCCTTGCGCAAGTGGCTGATCCTGCAAGTGTATAGCCCATTTGTGTAATTGAACGGATGATGGCAACAAGATTCAGAATGTTAATGACAGGTCTTGGCATGTTTGCCCCCTGCGGCTTAACTGCTAACGTCGGCACACGATGCGATTTTCTGCATGCAGGCAGCCCACAGGCTCAGGAATGAGGACAAGAATAAATGCAAGCTGACTTCTGGAATGACAAGCGCCCCGCGGGCGTGCCCTCACATATCGACCTGACTGTCTACAAGTCGGTGCTGGAGGTGTTCGAGCGCTCCTGCAAGCGCTTCGCCGACCGCCCGGCGTTCACCAACCTGGGCGTCACCCTGACCTACGCCGATCTGGATCGCCAGTCCGCGGCCTTTGCCGGCTACCTGCAACAGCACACCGACCTGGTCCCGGGTGATCGCATCGCGGTGCAGATGCCCAACGTGCTGCAGTACCCGATTGCCGTGTTCGGCGCGATGCGCGCCGGGCTGATCGTGGTCAACACCAACCCGCTGTACACCGCGCGCGAGATGCGCCACCAGTTCAAGGACTCCGGCGCCCGTGCCCTGGTGTACCTGAACATGTTCGGCAAGCTGGTGCAGGAGGTGCTGCCCGATACCGGCATCGAGGTGCTGATCGAGGCGAAGATGGGCGACCTGCTGCCGCTGGCCAAGGGCTGGCTGGTGAACACCGTTGTGGCGCGGGTCAAGAAGATGGTGCCGGCGTATCACCTGCCCCAGGCGGTGCCGTTCCGGCAGGTGATGCGCCAGGGCCGTGGCCATGCGCTCAAGCCGGTGCAGGTGACGCTCGATGACGTGGCGGTGCTGCAGTACACCGGCGGCACCACCGGCCTGCCCAAGGGCGCGATGCTCACCCACGGCAACCTGGTGGCCAACATGCTGCAGGTGCTGGCGTGCTTTTCGCAGCTGGGGCCGGACGGGCAGAGGATGATCAAGGAAGGCCAGGAGGTGATGATCGCGCCGCTGCCGCTGTATCACATCTATGCCTTCACCGCGAACTGCATGTGCATGATGGTCACCGGCAATCACAACGTGCTGATCACCAACCCGCGCGACATACCGGGCTTTGTCAAAGAGCTGAAAAAGTGGCGCTTCTCGGCATTGCTGGGCCTGAACACGCTGTTCGTGGCACTGATGGAAAATCCGGATTTCAAGAACCTGGACTTCTCCTCGCTGAAGGTCACCAACTCCGGCGGCACGGCGCTGGTCAAGGCCACTGCCGAGCGCTGGGAGAGCATCACGGGGTGTCGCATCGTCGAAGGCTATGGCCTGACCGAAACCTCGCCGGTGGCCAGCACCAACCCCTACGGCCAGCAGGCGCGCCTGGGTACGGTCGGCATACCGCTGCCCGATACCGCGTACAAGGTGATCGATGATGACGGCAACGAGCTGGCCCTGGGCGAGCGCGGCGAGCTGTGCATCAAGGGGCCGCAGGTGATGAAGGGCTACTGGCAGCGTCCGGACGCCACCGCCGAGGTGCTCGATGCGCAGGGCTGGCTCAAGACCGGCGATATTGCAGTGATCGACCCGGACGGCTTCACGCGCATCGTCGACCGCAAGAAGGACATGATCATCGTGTCGGGCTTCAACGTGTACCCCAACGAGATCGAGGACGTGGTGATGGCGCACCCCAAGGTGGCCAACTGCGCGGCCATCGGTGTGCCGGACGAGCGTTCCGGCGAGGCGGTGAAACTGTTCGTGGTGCCACGCGATGGCGGCGTGAGCGTCGAGGAGCTCAAGGCCTACTGCAAGGCCAACTTCACCGGCTACAAGGTGCCCAAGCAGATCGTGCTGCGCGATTCGCTGCCGATGACCCCGGTGGGCAAGATCCTGCGCCGGGAATTGCGCGATATCGCCTGAAAGCCATTCGCCGGCCAGGCTGGCTCCTACTTTGCCGTGTAGGAGCCGGCCTTGCCGGCGAAGCTTTTGCTGAATAGACCCTTTACTCTAAAAATGACTACTGAGTATTCGTTAGTCATTTATGTGACTTTGCGGCCCACTTTGGCTCTAGGCGCCCTCTGGCAAAGCTGCTACTCTCGGCGCGCTTCTGATGCTTCGGTTTGTAGCAATCCGTCATCACATATCAATAATAATCGCGTCGACTGCGGAGAAGATTTCGCTGTTGCTGGAGGAGTGGGCTTCCATGATCGAACACTTTTGGAAGGATAAGTACCCAGCCGGGGTTGCCTCGCAAATCAATCCTGATGAGTATCCGAACATTCAAGCGGTATTGAAGCAGTCCTGCCAGCGTTTCGCCGACAAGCCGGCGTTCAGCAACCTGGGCAAGACCCTCACCTATGGCGAGCTGTATGAGCTGTCGGGGGCGTTTGCCGCCTACCTGCAGCAGCATACCGACCTGCAGCCCGGTGACCGCATCGCGGTACAACTGCCAAACGTATTGCAATACCCCGTGGCCGTCTTCGGTGCGATGCGCGCCGGGCTCATCGTGGTCAACACCAACCCGCTGTACACCGCGCGGGAGCTGGAACACCAGTTCAACGATTCCGGTGCCAAGGCGCTGGTGTGCCTGGCCAACATGGCCCACCTGGCCGAAAAGGTCGTTCCCAAGACCCAGGTCAAGCACATCATTGTCACCGAAGTGGCCGACCTGCTGCCACCGCTCAAGCGTCTGCTGATCAATAGTGTGATCAAGTACGTGAAAAAGATGGTGCCGGCCTATCACCTGCCCAAGGCCGTCAAGTTCAACGATGCGCTGGCCAAGGGGCAGGGCAAGGCGGTCAACGAAGTCAGCCCCGACAGCGGAGATGTCGCCGTGCTGCAGTACACCGGTGGCACCACGGGTGTGGCCAAGGGTGCGATGCTGACCCACCGCAACCTGGTGGCCAACATGCTGCAATGCCGTGCGCTGATGGGCTCGAACCTGGGCGAGGGCTGCGAGGTCCTGATCACGCCGCTGCCGCTGTACCACATCTATGCCTTCACCTTCCATTGCATGGCGATGATGCTGATCGGCAGCCACAACATCCTGATCAGCAACCCGCGCGACCTGCCGGCGATGGTCAAGGAACTGTCCAAGTGGAAGTTCACCGGCTTCGTCGGCCTGAATACCCTGTTCGTGGCCCTGTGCAACAACGAGACCTTCCGCAAGATGGACTTCTCGGGGCTCAAGCTCACCCTGTCGGGCGGCATGGCCCTGCAGGTGGCGGTGGCCGAGCGCTGGAAGAGCGTCACCGGTTGCTCCATCTGCGAAGGCTACGGCATGACCGAGACCAGCCCGGTGGCGGCGGTCAACCCGGCCGAGCACAACCAGATCGGTACCATCGGCATTCCGCTGCCGTCGACCCTGTGCAAGGTGATCGACGACAATGGCAAGGAGCTGGCGCTGGGCGAGATCGGCGAGCTGTGCATCAAGGGCCCGCAGGTGATGAAGGGCTACTGGCAGCGCGAAGAGGCGACCACCGAGATCCTGGATGCCGACGGCTGGCTCAAGACCGGTGATATCGCGGTGATCCAGACCGATGGCTACATGCGCATTGTCGACCGCAAGAAGGACATGATTCTGGTGTCTGGCTTCAACGTTTACCCGAACGAACTCGAAGACGTGCTGGCGACCCTGCCGGGCGTATTGCAGTGCGCCGCCATTGGCGTGCCGGACGAGAAATCGGGCGAACTGATCAAGATCTTCATCGTGGCGCGGCCGGGTGTGACCCTGACCAAGGACCAGGTGATGGAGCACATGCGCGCCAATGTCACGGCGTACAAGGTGCCGCGCCTGATCGAGTTCCGCGATGCCTTGCCGACCACCAACGTGGGCAAGATCCTGCGGCGCGAGTTGCGCGATGAAGAGTTGAAGAAGCTGGGCCTCAAGAAGATCGCCTGAGGTTTAACCTTCGGGCCTCATCGCGGGTCAAGCCCGCTCCCACAAGGACAGTAGTGATCCCTGTGGGAGCGGGCTTGACCCGCGATGTTTTCAACGCAGTTTCTCAAGCATCTGGTAGTACCACATCCCCGCCGCCAGCAATGGGTTGCCCAGCACATCGCCCATCGGCACCTTGATGTGGCTGCAGCCGGCAAAGGTATCGAATCGGCTCAATGTGCCGGTGATCGCTTCGGCCATGATCTCGCCCATGATGTGGCTGGTGGCGATGCCATGCCCCGAATACCCCTGGCAGTACCACACGTTGTCCGACAGCTTGCCCAACTGCGGAATGCGGTTGACCACGATGCCCATCGCGCAGCTCCACTGGAACTCGATCGGCACGCCCTTGAGCGCCGGAAAGGTCGCCTCGATGCACGGGCGCAGCTCCCCCGCGATATCCCGCGAATCACGTCCCGAATAATTGGCCCCGCCACCGAACAGCAGGCGCCCGTCTGCGGTCATGCGGTAATAGTCGAGCACGAAGCGGCAGTCGTATACCGCCAGGTCCTGCGGGTTGAGCTTGCGGGCCAGCTCGCCCAGTGGGGTGGTGGTCACGATGCCGCCCATGGCCGGGAAGATCTTGCCCTTGAGCTGGGGCTTTTCCAGCTTGTGGTACACGTCGCCGGCCAGCATCACCTGGCGTGCGTTGACCCGGCCCTTGGCCGTGACAACCGCAGGTTTGTCGCCATGCACGATCTCCAGCACTTCGGAGTTCTCGAAGATCAGCGCGCCCAGTTGGTGCGCTGCCCGCGCCTCGCCCAGGCACAGGTTGAGCGGGTGCAGGTGCAGGTTGCGCAGGTTCTTCAGCGCGCCCAGGTACAACGGGCTGTCCAGGTGCTGGCGCACCGCCTCGCGGTCGAGCATCTGCACCTGCTCGCCCATGCCGCGCCGCTGGGCTTCGTCGGCGAAGGCCTGCAGTTCGGTCATGTGCGCAGGCTTCATGGCCGCGTGCAGGTGGCCGTGCTTGAGGTCGCAGTCGATGGCGTAGCGTTCGACCCGTTGCTGGATGATGTCGTGGCCGCGAAAGCGCAGTTGCCAGATGAAATCGTCCACGTCATCGCCCAGGCGCTTGCGCATCTGTTTGCGCATGGCCTCGTCACCCGACAGGCTGCCGGTGACCTGGCCGCCGTTGCGCCCGCTGGCGCCCCAGCCGATACGGTTGGTTTCGACGATGGCCACCTTCAGGCCGCGCTCGGCCAGTTCCACCGCGCTGGCCACGCCGGTGAAGCCGCCACCGATGATCACCACGTCGACCTCGACCGTGCCCTGCAGGGTCGGGTACTGGGTGGTGTCGTTCAGGCTGGCGGTGTAGTAGGAGGCGCTGCGCTGGGCGGTGCCGTGGTTGAGGGCTGCATTCATGGGTGTGTTCCTTGAAGAATAGGGGGCTCAGGCCTGGGTCAGGTACCAGCGCCAGTCCTGCTCGCCGACCTCGGCCATGAACTGGCGGTACTCGGCGCGCTTGACCGCCAGGTACACCCCGAGGAAGGCCTCGCCGAACGCTTCGCGCGCCAAGCTGGAGCGCTCCAGCGCGGTCAGCGAGGTCAGCCAGTCGGTGGGCAGCAGCGTCTTGGCCTGGGCGTAGCCGTTGCCCTGCACCGGGGCGCCGGGGTCCAGTTGCTGGCGGATGCCATGGTGGATGCTGGCCAGAATGGCTGCGGCTGCCAGGTACGGGTTGGCATCGGCGCCGCAGATGCGGTGTTCGATATGTCGGGTATTGGCCGGCCCGCCGGGCACGCGCAGGCTCACGGTACGGTTGTCCACACCCCAGGTCGGCGCCAGCGGTGCATAGCTGTTGGCCTGGAAGCGGCGATAGGAGTTGGCGTTGGGGCAGAACAGCAGCAGCGAGTCGAGCAGCATGGCCAACATGCCGCCCACCGACTGGCGCAGCAGGGGCGTGCCGGCCTTGTCTTCGCTGGCGTACAGGTTGTGGCCGGCGGCGTCGGCCAGGCTCACGTGCATGTGCATGCCGGTGCCGGCCAGGTGCTCGAACGGCTTGGCCATGAAGCAGGCCTGCATGCCGTGCTTGTGTGCCACGCCCTTGACCAGGCGCTTGTAGCGCACCGCCTGGTCCATGGCCAGCAAGGCGTCGCCGTGCTCCAGGGTGATCTCCACCTGGCCGGGGGCGTATTCGGAAATCGCGGTACGCGCAGGGATGCCCTGGGCCTTGCAGGCGCTGTACAGGTCGGCCAGAAACGGTTCGATCTGCTCCAGCTCGCGCAGGCCGTATACCTGGGTGGCGCGGGGGCGACCGCCGTCGGTATCCAGTGCCGGTTGCGGGTGGCCCAGGTGATCGCGCTTCTGGTCGAGCAGGTAGAACTCCAGCTCGCAGGCCATTACCGGCTCATAGCCATCGGCCTTGAGCGCGTCGATCACCTTGGCCAGCAGTTGGCGTGGATCGGCGACGGTGGCCGGCAGGCCTTCGCTGGGGTGCATGCTCACCTGCACTGCCGCCGTGGGGATCTGCCGCCACGGCATGCGCACCAGGCTGCCGGCCAGCGGGTATGCGCGGCAGTCGATATCGCCCACGTCCCACACCAGCCCCGAGTTCTCCACATCGTCGCCGTTGAGGGTCAGGCCGAGGATGGTACTGGGCAGCGGCCGCCCGCTTTCATACACGGCCAGCAACTCCTCGCGGTGCAGCAGCTTGCCGCGGGGCACGCCGTTGGCGTCGAGGATGAACAACTCGATCATGTCGATATCGGGGTTGGCGGCCAGGAAATCCTCGGCCTCGGAAACAGGGGCAAACTGCATGGTGCACTCGCTTACGCCGTGGCGGCGTACAGGATCGCGCGCCAGTGGGCACGTCGATCGGTCGACAGGGTGGCCGCAACCGGGCCAGCGGTATCAGTGGGGTGCGAGGGCGGTATCTGGTGGGCGGGCATGGCGGCAATGCCACAAGGCCCAGAACGCGAGGATGCTATTGAACAGCGGATTTTCACCGGGGCGCGCCCGCACCTTCGGGAACGAAGGGCGCATCAGGGGGCGGGGCGTACACGCTGGCAAAGTCATGCACGGATACTCCCACGCGTGGGAAGGTTCATTAAATCGGCCTTTGTATACCTTCAGTTAATCAATGGCTAAACAATGGCCCTGCATGGCGAACCGTGCCGTGGCAGGGCAAATCTGCGACAATCCCCGACCAAACTACGCCGATCATGTGAAAGCAGGCTCACCTGCATTATTAAAAAGACGTCATGACTGACCAGAACGCCGCCATCGAGCAACTGCTGAAAAACCTTGACCACGCCATGATCGCCGAGCGCCATCGCCTGCGTCGGCAACTGCATGACCTGCGCAAGCGCCCCGACGAGGCCAAGCTGGCCCAGTGGGCCGCCCGGGTACAGGCCTCCTGCGACCAGGTCGCTGCGCGCAAGGCCAGCGTGCCGCGCATCCACTACGACGACAGCCTGCCGATCGCGGCCAAGCGTGACGAAATCAAGAAGGTGCTGGCCGCCCACCAGGTGCTGATCATCGCGGGCGAAACCGGCTCGGGCAAGACCACCCAGTTGCCCAAGATCTGCCTGGAACTGGGCCGCGGCCAGCATGGCCAGATCGCCCACACCCAGCCGCGCCGGATTGCCGCGCGTAGCGTGGCCACCCGCGTGGCCGAAGAGCTGGGTACGCCGCTGGGCGCGCTGGTCGGCTACCAGGTGCGCTTCGAAGACCAGAGCGATGCCAACACCCTGGTCAAGCTGATGACCGACGGCATCCTGCTGGCCGAAACCCAGCACGACCGCTTTCTGGAACGCTACGACACGATCATCGTCGACGAAGCCCACGAACGCAGCTTGAACATCGACTTCCTGCTCGGCTACCTCAAGACCCTGCTGCCGCGGCGCCCCGACCTCAAGGTCATCATCACCTCCGCGACCATCGACCTGGAGCGCTTTTCCAGGCACTTCAACGATGCGCCGATCATCGAGGTGTCCGGGCGTACCTACCCGGTCGAGACCTGGTACCGGCCGCTGACCAGCGAGCAGGACGAGGAGGGCAACCGCGTCGAGGACGATCTGACCGTCGACCAGGCGATCCTGGCCACCCTCGACGAGATTGCCGCCCATGAGCGCAGCATCGGCAAGGGCCCGGGCGACGTGCTGGTGTTCCTGCCCGGCGAGCGCGAAATTCGCGATGCCGCCGAGATGCTGCGCAAGGCACAGCTACGCCACACCGAAATCCTGCCGCTGTATGCACGGCTGTCGCCGGCCGAGCAGCAGAAGATCTTCCAGTCCCATCCGGGGCGGCGCGTGGTGCTGGCCACCAACGTTGCGGAAACCTCGCTGACCGTACCGGGCATTCGCTACGTGATCGACAGCGGCACGGCGCGCATCAGCCGCTACAGCTACCGTGCCAAGGTGCAGCGCCTGCCCATCGAGGCGGTGTCCCAGGCCAGTGCCAACCAGCGCAAGGGCCGTTGCGGGCGGGTCGAACCGGGCATCTGCGTGCGCCTGTACAGCGAGGACGACTTCAATGGTCGGCCCGCCTTTACCGACCCCGAGATCCTGCGCACCAACCTGGCCGCGGTGATCCTGCAGATGCTGCACCTGCGCCTGGGCGAGATCGACGCCTTCCCGTTCATCGAGCCGCCGGATGGCAAGGCCATCAGCGACGGCTTCAACCTGCTGCAGGAACTCTCGGCAGTCAATCGCGAGAACCAGCTGACCCCGCTGGGCCGCCAGCTGGCGCGCCTGCCGGTGGACCCGCGTCTGGGCCGCATGCTGCTCGAAGGCGCCAAGCAGGGCAGCCTGCAGGAGTTGCTGATCGTGGCCAGTGCACTGTCGGTGCAGGACCCCCGCGAGCGTCCGCCCGAGCGCCAGCAGGCTGCCGACCAGGCCCATGCGCAGTGGAAGGACAGCGACTCGGACTTCGCCGCGCTGGTCAACCTGTGGCGCGGGTTCGAAGAACAGCGCCAGGCCCTGACGGCCAGCCCGCTGCGCAACTGGTGCCGCAAGAATTTCCTGAATTACCTGCGTCTGCGCGAATGGCGCGATGCACACCGGCAACTGAGCCTGATCTGCCGCGACCTGCAGTTGAGCATCAACAAGGAGCCGGCCGACTACCCGCGCCTGCACAAGGCGATTCTGTCCGGGCTGCTCAGCCAGATCGGCCAGAAGACCGAGGACGGCGACTACCTGGGCGCGCGCCAGCGGCGCTTCTGGGTACACCCGTCCTCGGGCCTGGGCAAGAAACGCCCGCAATGGCTGATGACCGCCGAACTGGTCGAGACCACCAAGCTGTATGCGCGCATGGTGGCCAAGATCGAGCCGGACTGGATCGAGCCGCTGGCCGGGCACCTGATCAAGAAGAACCACTTCGAACCGCACTGGGAGAAGAAGCGCGGCCAGGTGGTGGCCTTCGAGCAGGTCACGCTGTACGGCATGATCGTGGTCGGCCGGCGCCCGGTGCACTACGGGCCGATCGACCCGCAGGCCTCGCGCGAGCTGTTTATCCGTCAGGCCCTGGTGGGCGGTGAGATCCAGTCGCGGGCCAAGTGCCTGGCGGCCAACACGCGCCTGCTCGAGCAGCTCGACGAGCTGGAGGCCAAGGCCCGCCGGCGCGACATCCTGGCTGATGAAGAGACCCTGTACGCCTACTACGAGGCGCGCCTGCCGGCCGAGATCCACCAGACCGCGACCTTCGACAGCTGGTACCGCGTCACCAGCCAGAAAGACCCGCAGTTGCTGATCATGCGCGAGGAGGACGTGCTGGCCCGCGAGGCCAGTGAAGTCACCGCCACGCAGTACCCCGATACCCTGCGCATCGGCGACCTGAGCCTGGCGCTGAGCTACCACTTCGAACCCAACCACCCCCGCGACGGCGTTACCATGAGGGTGCCGGCGCCGCTGCTGCCCAGCCTGCCGGGCGAGCGCCTGGAATGGCTGGTGCCGGGGTTGCTGGAAGCCAAGTGCATTGCGCTGGTACGCAACCTGCCCAAGGCCTTGCGCAAGAACTTCGTGCCGGTGCCCGACTTCGTCAAGGCCGCCTTGCAGCGCATGACCTTCGCCGACGGCTCGCTGCCCCAGGCGCTGGGCCGCGAACTGCTGCGCATGACCGGTGCGCGGGTCAGCGACGAGGCCTGGGCCGAGGCGGCTGCGCAGGTGGAAGGCCACTTGCGCATGAACATCGAAGTGGTCGATGCCCAGGGCAAGTTCCTGGGTGAAGGCCGCGACCTGACCGAGCTGACGGCGCGCTTCGTTGCTGCCAGCCAGGCCGCGCTGGCCGTGCCGCAATCGGCCAAGGCCCAGCAGCCGGTGCAAGCCAAGGTGTTTGCCGAGGTGGCCCAGACCGCCCAGCAGAAGATCGCCGGGCTGTCGATGACGGTGTACCCGGCGCTGGTGGAAGAGGGCGGTACGGTCAAGGAAGGGCGCTTCTCGACCCAGGCCGAAGCCGAGTTCCAGCACCGCCGAGCCTTGCAGCGGCTGCTGCTGCAGCAACTGGCCGAGCCGGCGAAGTTCCTGCGCGGCAAGCTGCCGGGGCTGACCGAACTGGGCCTGCTGTACCGCGAGCTGGGGCGTGTCGATGCGCTGGTCGAGGACATCCTGCTGGCCAGCCTGGACACCTGCATCCTCGACGGCGAGAGCAGCCTGCCGCGCGACGGTGCCGGGCTTGCTTCGCTGGCCGAACGCAAGCGCGGCCACTGGGCCGATCACGCCGAGCGCCTGGCCCGCCTGACCCTCGAGATACTCAAGCTCTGGCACGGTCTGCAGAAGCGCTTCAAGGGCAAGATCGACCTGGCCCAGGCCGTGGCGCTCAACGACATCAAGCAGCAACTGGCCAACCTGGTGTACCCGGGTTTTGTGCGGGAAACCCCGGGCATCTGGCTCAAGGAACTGCCGCGCTACCTCAAGGCAGTGGAGCTGCGTCTGGAAAAACTCGGTTCGCAGGTGCAGAAGGACCGCGTGTGGAGCGGCGAACTGAGCGGTCTGTGGGCACAGTACAAGGCGCGTGCCGACAAGCATGCCCAGGAGGGCAAGCGCGACGAGCAACTGGTGCTGTACCGCTGGTGGATCGAGGAATACCGCGTGTCGCTGTTTGCCCAGCAGTTGGGTACCAAGGTACCGATTTCCGACAAGCGCCTGGCCAAGCAATGGAGTCTGGTGGAAGCCTAATCCCCGGAACTTGTGGCACACTTGGCGAACTTCGCTACCGTGTCAGGTACCTGCCACGGTAGCTACAGAATGCAGCACAGCGTACTGCCCCGCTTGCCGGGTGCATTGCCTGTATTAATTGGTACTTTCGTGCCATTTGACCGACAGAACAGGCCGTTGCCCGGCAGGCAGCGGCCCCGAACAGAGGAACGACCGTGCATAACGTCGTCATCAGCGGCACCGGCCTGTACACCCCGGCCAACAGCATTTCCAACGAAGAGCTGGTCGAGTCTTTCAACACCTATGTGCAGCAGTTCAACGCCGACAATGCCGCTGCCATCGAACGGGGCGAAGTGCAGGCACTGGCCGAGTCGAGCGCTGCGTTCATCGAGAAGGCCTCGGGCATAAAGAGCCGCTTCGTGATGGACAAGGCCGGCATCCTCGATCCGCAGCGCATGAAGCCGCGCCTACCGGAGCGCAGCAACGACGAGCCGTCGATCCTCTGCCAGATGGGCGTGGCCGCCGCCGAGCAGGCCCTGGCGCGTGCCGGGCGCACCGCAGCCGATGTCGACGCGGTCATCGTCGCCTGCTCCAACCTGCAGCGCCCTTACCCGGCCATCGCCATCGAAGTGCAGCAGGCTTTGGGCATCGCCGGTTTCGGTTTCGACATGAACGTGGCGTGTTCGTCGGCGACCTTCGGCATTCAGGTCGCCTGCAACAGCGTGCAACTGGGTCAGGCCCGTTCGGTGCTGGTGATCAGCCCCGAGATCTGCACCGGCCACCTGAACTTCCGTGACCGTGACAGCCACTTCATCTTCGGCGACGCCGCCACGGCGGTGCTGGTCGAACGTGCCGACCTCGCTACCTCTGCGCACCAGTTCGATATCGTCAGCACCAAGCTGCTGACCCAGTTCTCCAACAACATCCGCAACAACTTCGGCTTCCTCAACCGCGCGGCGGAAGAGGGTATCGGTGCGCCGGACAAGCTGTTCGTGCAGGAAGGCCGCAAGGTGTTCCGCGAGGTGTGCCCGATGGTGGCCGAGCTGATCGGCCAGCACCTGAGCGAAAACAACCTCAACGTCAGTGACGTCAAGCGCTTCTGGCTGCACCAGGCCAACCTGAGCATGAACCACCTGATCGTCAAGAAGCTGCTGGGCCGCGACGCGCTGGTCGAGGAGGCCCCGGTGATTCTAGATACCTACGCCAACACCAGTTCGGCCGGCTCGGTGATCGCGCTGCACAAGCACCAGGACGACCTGCCCAAGGGTGCCCTCGGGGTGCTCAGTTCGTTCGGTGCCGGCTACTCGATCGGCAGCGTGATCCTGCGCAAACGTTGATCGCCCACGCCAGTGACGGCTGACGAACAGCGCTTGCTCGACCGCCTGCTGGCGGGAGAGCAGCGCGCGTTCGCCGAACTGGTTCAGACCTGCCAGGGCGCCATGCGCGCGGTGGCCTATGCCATCGTCGGCGAACGTGGCGCCGACGAGGTGGTGCAGGATGCCTGGCTGGCGGCGGTACGCGGTCTGGCGGGCTTCCAGCGCCGCTCCAGCCTCAAGACCTGGCTGCTGACCATCACCGCCAATACGGCCAAGACCCGTTACCGGCAAAACCGCCGCGAGGTGCTGCTCGACGACCTGCCGGCCCCCCATGGCAGCATCGACGACGCGCGTTTCGCCAGCGACGGTCACTGGCTGCTGGCGCCTTCGGCTTGGCACGAAGACAGCCCCGAGGCCCTGCTCAGCCAGGAGCAGTTGCGCGAATGCCTGGAGCACACCCTGCTCAGCCTGTCGCAACTGCAGAGCAGTGTGCTGTTGTTGCGTGAGCGCCAGGGCCTCGAACTGGTGGAGATCTGTAATCTGCTCGAGCTGTCGCTCTCCAATGTGCGTGTGCTGCTGCACCGTGCACGCCTCAAGGTCTTCGCGACCCTGGAACATTTCGAGGACACCGGCCAATGCTGACCTGCAAGCAACTGGTCGCCTGCTCCAGTGATTACCTGGACGGGCAACTGACCCTGGGCGAGCGCCTGATGACGCGCCAGCACCTGCTGTTCTGTCGCAATTGTCGTCGCTTCATCAAGCAGTTGCGCCTGGCCCAGGCAACCCTCAAGGCGCTGCCGCCGGCGCCTGTTGAGGGGGCCGAGGCCCTTGCGGCGCGGCTGGCCGCCGAGCGCCGGGCAACGCGCTGAAACCCCGCAACCAGCCCTGCAACGGGGCTGATTGTCTTATTCACATTCGAAGTAAAAAGTTCCCCTGTCACTAAATATTTATCTAACAGCCACTGATCTGAAATAACCCCCCGCCAAGATTCGTCCCCAGCACAAGTGGCCTGAGCCGCGTGTTTTTTCAACGTAATCAAGACCATAAACGTTATGAACGTAGGGGAGTTCCTTCGATGATCCGTAAGCACTTCGCAGGTTTCGCAGCCAGCGCCTTGGCAATGGCCGTTACCGCCCAGGCTTTCGCGGGCACCGTGACTACTGACGGCGCCGATATCGTAGTCAAGACCAAGGGTGGCCTGGAGGTCGCTACCGCTGACAAGGAATTCAGCTTCAAGCTGGGTGGCCGGGTCCAGGCCGACTACAGCCGCTTCGACGGTTTCTACACCAAGAACGGCGATACCGCCGATGCGGGCTACTTCCGCCGTGCCTACCTGGAACTGGGCGGTGTGATGTACACCGACTGGGCCTACCAGATCGCCTACGACTTCTCGCATAACTCCGGTGGCGACAACCGTTCCGAAGACGGTTACTTCGACGAAGCGTCGCTGGCCTACAACGGCTTCAAGCCGGTGTCGATCAAGGTCGGTCGCTTCGACCCCGAGTTCGGCCTGGAAAAAGCCACCAGCTCCAAGTGGGTGACTGCCCAGGAGCGAACCGCTGCCTACGACCTGGTGGACTGGACCAACTCGCACAACGGCGGCTTCGGTATCCAGGCATCGGGTAACGCCGGTGACTCGCTGTACGGTTCGGCCGGCCTGTTCGCCAAGGACGCCACCAACCAGGACAAGGACGGCGACAGCTCCAAGCAGTTCAACCTGCGCGGTGTGTTCGCACCGATGCACGAGGCCGGCAACGTACTGCACGTTGGCCTGAACTACGCCCAGCGCGACCTTTCCGATACCGCGTTCGACGGCCGTATCCGCAGCCGCCTGGGCATGCGTGGGGTGAGCACCGACGGTGGCCAGGACGCCGGCAACAACGGCAACCGCCTGGTGCTGGGCGGCAACGCCACCACCCCGGCCGGTGCCTACGACACCGACAAGGCCTGGGGCCTGGAAGCCGCCTACGCGCTGGGCCCGTTCTCGGTGCAGGGCGAGTACATCAAGCGTGATGTTCAGGCAGACGACTCGGCCTTCTCCGACATCAAGGCCAAGGGTTACTACGGCCAGGTGGCCTACACCATCACCGGTGAAGCGCGTGGCTACAAACTCGGCAAGTTCGACAGCATCAAGCCTTCCAACAAGCAGATTGGTGCGTGGGAAGTGTTCTACCGCTACGACCACCTGAGCGTCGACGACAACAACGGCGCATTTGCCGACATCGGTGATGTGGAAGCCAAAGTGCACAACCTGGGTGTGAACTGGTACGCCAACGAGTCAATCAAGCTCAGCGGCGTGTACGTCAAGGCCAAGACCGACAACGCGCAGAACGCTGCCGGCGACGACAGCGGCGACGGTTTCGTGATGCGCGCGCAGTACGTGTTCTAAGCGTTACCCCTGCAACACACTCCTTCATCCGTTAGATCTTCGCCCCGCACCTGCGGGGCTTTTTTTTGCTCGCACGAGGGGGCAGACTGCGCGCATGCCCATCTCAATTCTGCCGCACCTTGCCGATATCGACGCCGCCACCTGGGATGCCCTGGTGCCGGATGCCCAGCCGTTCCTGCGCCATGCCTTCCTGCGCAGCCTGGAAGACAGCACCAGCGTCACCCCACGCACCGGCTGGGCACCGGCCCACCAGGTTCTGACCGACGCTCAGGGCCAGGTGCGGGCGGCCATGCCGGCCTACGTGAAGACCCATTCGTTCGGCGAGTACGTGTTCGATCACGGCTGGGCCGACGCCTGCGACCGCGCCGGTATCGACTACTACCCCAAGCTGCTGTGCGCGGTGCCGTTTTCACCGGTCAGCGGCGCGCGCCTGCTGGGTGACGCGCAGGCGGCGGGTGAGCTGATCGACGGCGTCAGCGATGCTTTGCTCGAACAGGGGCTGTCGGGCCTGCACGTGAACTTCACCGACCCGGCCAGCGACGAAGTATTGCGTGGGCGTGCGGGCTGGATGGAGCGCCTGGGGTGCCAGTTTCACTGGCGCAACCAGGGTTATCGGGACTTCCAGGATTTTCTCGACAGCCTCAGTTCGCGCAAGCGCAAGCAGATGCGCAAGGAACGCGAGCAGGTGTCGGGGCAGGGTATCGAGTTTCAGTGGTACCACGGCCATGAGCTGAGTGAGGCGCAGTGGGATTTCGTGTACGCATGCTATGCCAACACCTACGCCGTGCGCCGCCGTGCCCCGTACCTTACCCGGGCGTTTTTCAGCCTGCTGGCCGAACGCATGCCCGCGTCGATCCGCGTGGTGATGGCGCATCAGGGTGGGCGGGCGGTGGCGATGGCGTTCAGCCTGGTGGGCGGTGACAGCCTGTATGGGCGCTATTGGGGCTGCCTGGCGGAGTTCGACCGGTTGCATTTCGAGACGTGCTTCTATCAGGGCATGGACGTTGCCATTGCCGAAGGGTTGCAGCGTTTCGATGCCGGGGCGCAGGGCGAGCACAAGCTGATTCGCGGATTCGAACCGGTGATCACGCGGTCCTGGCATTACCTGCTGCATCCGGGGTTGAAGGCGGCCGTGCAGGACTTTCTGGCGCAGGAGCGGGTGGGGGTGCTGGGGTATGCCGAGGAGGCGCGTACGGCGCTGCCCTTCAGGCAAGTCTGAACGCCAAGCCCGCTCTCGCAGGCGCAGTGAAATCCCTGTGCGAGCGGGCTTGACCCGCGATACCGTCGCCGCGGTGTTCAATCGACCCCGACAAACCCACCCGTCTGGTGATGCCACAACCGTGCGTACAGCCCCTGGTGCGCCAGCAGTTCGGCATGGGTGCCCATCTCGGCAATCCGCCCCTGCTCCAGCACCACCAGCCGGTCCATCCGCGCGATGGTCGACAGGCGGTGCGCAATGGCGATCACCGTCTTGCCCTGCATCAGGGTCTCCAGGCTCTCCTGGATGGCTGCCTCCACTTCCGAATCCAGCGCCGAAGTAGCTTCGTCCATGATCAGGATCGGCGCATTCTTGAGCAGCACCCGCGCAATCGCGATGCGCTGGCGCTGGCCGCCGGACAGTTTCACGCCACGCTCGCCCACATGCGCATCGAAACCGGTGCGCCCCTGGGCATCGGACAGCTGAGGGATGAACTCATCGGCCCGCGCCCGGCGCACCGCCTCCCACAACTCCTCTTCTGTCGCATCCGGCCGGCCATACAGCAGGTTGTCGCGAATCGAGCGGTGCAGCAGCGAGGTGTCCTGGGTGATCATGCCGATCTGTGCGCGCAGGCTGGCCTGGCTCACCTGGGCAATGTCCTGGCCGTCGATCAGGATACGGCCACTTTCCAGGTCGTACAGGCGCAGCAGCAGGTTGACCAGGGTGGACTTGCCGGCGCCCGAGGGGCCGATCAGGCCAATCTTCTCGCCGGGGCGAATGTCCAGGGTCAGGTTGCTGATGATCCGGCTGCCCTGACCGTAATGAAAGTCGACGTTGTCGAAGCGCACCGCGCCGCGATCGACCTTGAGCGCCGGAGCATCTGGCGGATCGGTGACGGTGACCGGCTGGGCGATGGTCTTGAGGCCATCCTGCACCATGCCGATGTTCTCGAAGATGCCGTTGACCACCCACATGATCCAGCCCGACATGTTGACGATGCGGATCACCAGGCCGGTGGCCAGGGCGATGGCGCCCACGGTGATCAGCGACTGGCTCCACAGCCACAGCGCCAGGCCGGTGGTGGTGACGATCAGCAGCCCGTTGAGGCTGGTGATGACCACATCCATGCTGGTGATCACCCGCGAGGCCAGCTGGGTCTTTTCGGTCTGCTCGCGAATCGCTTCGCGGGCGTACTGGCGCTCGAAGTCGGTGTGGGCGAACAGCTTGAGGGTGGCGATGTTGGTGTAGCCATCGACAATGCGGCCCATCAGCTTGGAGCGCGCATCCGATGACACCACCGAGCGCTCCTTGACCCTGGGCACGAAATAGCACAGTGCGCCGATGTAGGCGAAGATCCAGACGGTCAGGGGCAGCATCAGGCGCCAGTCGGCCTCGGCGAACAGCACCAGCGAGCTGATCGCGTAGATCAGCACGTGCCACAGGGCGTCCACCGCCTGCACGGCCGAATCGCGCAGCGAGTTGCCGGTCTGCATGATGCGCTGGGCGATGCGCCCGGCAAAATCGCTCTGGAAGAAATTGAGGCTCTGCTTGAGCACATGGGTGTGGTTCTGCCAGCGGATCATGCTGGTCATGCCCGGGCTGATGGTCTGGTGCACCAGCAGGTCGTGCAGGCCGAAGAACAGCGGGCGCAGCAGCAGCGTGACCACCACCATCCAGATCAGCTCGCTGGCGTGATCGCTGAAGAAATCGGGGTTTGGCGTGCCCTGGGCCAGGTCGATGATGCGGCTCAGGTAACTGAACAGCGCCACTTCGATGAGCGAAGCCACCAGCCCCACCACCAGCAGTGCGGCAAAGCTGGGCCACACCTGGCGCAGGTAGTAGAAATAGAACGGCAGGACCTTGCCCGGCGGCGATGCGGTCGGTGCTTCGCGAAAGATATCGATCAGCTTTTCGAAATAGCGATACAACCTCAAAACTCTAACTCCTGTCTGACTCGACCGGGCCGGTCGTGGTTCACGTCCCTGTGAACACGGGCTCAGTCAATGCGTTTGGCGGACTTGATCAGCACGGGATCGGCCGGTACATCGGCCATGCCGTTCTTGCGCGTGGTCGGCGAGTTGACGATCTGGTCGACCACGTCCATACCCTTGACCACCTTGGCGAACACGGCGTAGCCGGCATCGCGGCCCGGATCGAGGAAGGCGTTGTCGGCCACGTTGATGAAGAACTGGCTGGTGGCCGAGTTCGGGTTGGATGTGCGGGCCATCGACAGGGTGCCGCGGGTGTTGTGCAGGCCGTTGCTGGCCTCGTTGCGGATCGGGTCCTTGGTCGACTTCTGTTGCATCTGCGCGGTGAAGCCGCCGCCCTGGACCATGAAGCCCGGGATCACGCGGTGGAAGATGGTGTTGGTGTAGAAGCCGCTGTCGACATACTCGAGGAAGTTCTTGGTCGAGATGGGCGCCTTGACCGGGTCCAGTTCCACTTCGATCTGGCCGAAGCTGGTGTCGAGCAGTACGTGCGGGGCTTTTTCGGCAGCCATCAGGCTGGTGGCGAAGACGACCGAGCAGGCGCCAAGCAGAAGTTTTTTCAGCATGAACTCAATGATCCTTGAGAAGTGGTTGAAGCCGTTGCCAGAAACTGCAGCAGGGTCTGGTTGAACAGCCGGGGTTGATCCAGCGGTGTAGCGTGCCGTGAATCTTCGATGACCGCCAGTCGTGCTTGAGGAATAAGCGCGACGTAGCGCTGCTTGAGCTGTATCGGGGTGTAATCGTGGTCGGCGCTGATGACCAGCGTAGGACAGCGGATCTGGCCCAGGCGTTCCTGTACCCCCCAGCCGACGATGGCATCGAAGCTGGCCAGGTACGCACGCTTGTCGTTGCGCGCCCAGCGCTCGGCCATCTTGCGTCGCAACTCGGCCTGCTCCGGCTTGGGAAACAGGCGCGCGGCCAGGCCTTTGCCGATGGTCTCCAGGCTCAGCAGGCGGGCCAGGCTCCAGCGCTTGAACCATTGCCAGTAATCGTCGCGGCTGCGCAGCTTGACCTCGGGTGCGCTGTTGACGATGCACAGGCTGCGCAACCCGTGGGGATGGTCGACGGCAAACTGGAAGCCGATCATGCCGCCCATCGACAGGCCAGCCAGGTGCACCGGGCCGGTGTTCAGGTGCTCCAGCAGGGCCAGCAGGTCGGCGCTGAAGCCGGCGATGCTGTAGCGCTCGCGAGGCTTGTCGGAGCGCCCGTGGCCGCGCACATCGAGCAGGATCACGCGGTACTGACGGGCCAGCTCCGGTACCTGGTATTCCCAGTCCTGGCAGCTCGAGCCCAGGCCGTGCAGCAGTACCAGGGGCTCGCCCTGGCCATATTCCTCGTAATGCAGGGTGCAACCTTCATGTTCGAAATAGGCCATGGGCGTTACCTGTCAGGCTTGGGCGGGGGCGGCGAAGGGCACGTCCAGCGGCGCAGTGTCGAAGTTGCGCAGCAACTCGATGAGGATCTGCGTGGCCGGGCCCAGGGGTTTGTCCTTGTTCGAGTAAAGGTAGAACAGCGGGTGACGGCTGCCACCCTGGTCCAGCGGCAGTGGCTTAAGCACGCCTTCGCGCAGTTCGCGCTCGATCAGGTGGCGTGGCAGCCAGGCAAAGCCCAGGCCGCTGCTGACGAAGGTGGCGGCGGTGGCCAGGCTGCCGACCGTCCAGCGCTGTTCGGCGCCCAGCCAGCCCACATCCCGCGGTTGTGCCCGGCCAGAGTCGCGGATCACCACCTGCAACTGGCTCTCCAGGTCCTGGAAACTGAGCTCGCGGCCCAGGCGGTGCAGGCTGTGCTCGGGGTGTGCAACGGCCACGAACTCCACCGCGCTCAATTCGGTGCCCAGGTAGCCGGGGATGCTGAAGCCGCTGATGGCAAGGTCCGCCACCCCTTCGTGCAGCACTTCCTCGACCCCTGACAGCACCTCCTCGCGCAGGCGCACCCGGCAGCCGCGACTTTGCGGCATGAACGCACTCAGGGCACGTACCAGTCGGGCATTGGGGTAGGCGGCATCGACCACCAGGCGCACCTCGGCTTCCCAACCCTGCTCCATGTGATGGGCGAGGTCTTCGAGCTGGCTGGCCTGCTTGACCAACTGGCGCGAGCGGCGCAGCAGCACGCTGCCGGCATCGGTGAGCACCGCCTTGCGCCCGTCGATGCGCAGCAACGGCACGCCGAGCTGGTCCTGCATGCGGGCCACGGTATAGCTCACCGACGATTGGGAGCGATGCAGGGCTTCGGCGGCCTGGGCAAAGCCGCCGTGGTCGACCACCGCCTGCAGAGTCCGCCACTGATCCAGGGTAACGCGCGGCGCTTTCATCTTCGGCTCCTGTTGTCCTAAGCTGGCGCACTTTCATGGAGAGCGCCGTTATGAAGAAAATCTGTGTTGCACTGCTGGCCCTGCTGCCGCTGACGGCCCTGGCCTACCCCATCGACGTGACCAAGAACACCGACGGGGTGAAGCTTGACTACACCACCTACGACACCGACCGTGACATCGGCTCGATCAGCCTGAACAACTACGGCGATGTGGCAGCGACGTGCAAGGTCACCTTCCGCAACGGCCCGGAGGCCCCCAGGGTACGGCGCATACAGGTACCGGCGAAAAAGAGCGTCGACGTGACGGCCAAATTCAACCGCGAAATCCTCAAGCTGCGCATCGCGCTGGACTGCAAACCGCAATAAAACAGGTTAACTGATAGATTTAACCCAGTTTTTACGCTTTTTTATCGATAGGTCAATCTCTAATCTTGCCTCCATCGACTTAGCGAACTTGCCGATGGAGGCAACCCATGTCCCGCGTACTGATCATCGAAAGCAGCGCCCGCCTGCAGGACTCCGTGTCTCGTCAGCTGACCCGTGATTTCATCAGCCAGTGGCAGGCGGCCAACCCGGCCGACCAGATCAGCGTGCGCGACCTGGCATTGAACCCGGTACCCCACCTGGACAGCCATCTGCTGGGTGGCTGGATGAAGCCCGAAGCCCAGCGCAGCGCCGAAGAAGTGCAGGCACTGGCACGTTCCAACGAACTGACCGACGAAGTGCTGGCCGCCGATGTACTGGTGCTGGCGGCGCCGATGTACAACTTCACCATCCCCAGCACGCTGAAGGCCTGGCTCGACCATGTGCTGCGTGCCGGCGTCACCTTCAAATACACCCCGACCGGCCCGCAGGGCTTGCTGACCGGCAAGCGCGCCTATGTGCTGACGGCCCGCGGCGGTATCCACGCCGGGGCCGGTAGCGACCATCAGGAGCCCTACCTGCGCCAGGTGATGGCCTTCATCGGCATTCACGAGGTGACGTTCATTCACGCCGAGGGCCTGAACATGGGCGGCGACTTCCACGAAAAAGGCCTGAACCAGGCCAAGGCGCTGCTGGCTGCGGTAGCTTGAGCCGTACCGATTTTCCCCCCGCCTGACACCTTTGCTCCTTTGGGTGTACCTGCCCGGTCAGACACTGGTTTGACCGGGCTTTTTTGTGGGTGGTTATAAAACTTGTCATTGCCAGGTTGATTGTTTATAGAGAACTGACAGTTTTGTCAGGTGCGCGCTTGAATGCCTAGCTGTTTATATACAGGTGACGGACAGACTTTCCGCAGTGAAAGTTTGTAACTTGCCTCGCGGATATAAGGATGCGTACCTATGCCTGCTAAAATTGAGTCCAAGCTATATGCCTGGGATGCCCCGACGATCGACTGTTCGATTCCACATCCCGATTACCCCCAAGACCCGTCGAGAAGGTATTTCCTGATAAGGGGGATCTACAACTGCGGCAGCAATACGGATTTTTTGTCAGTCAGGACGCTCATATCAGCCGGCATGTACGCCGGTGACAGGGTCAGGGTAAGAATTGTCGAACCTTCCGGTATCATCTTCGATTTGCCCGTGCAAGTCATCAAAAACCCGCCGCAAGCGCTGTACTCTTCTTGTCCAAAAGCGCTGATGTACAGCAGTTCCGGTCAAACGGCACAGGTAAATTTCGCGCTGAGCAGGAATGGCGGAGCATGGGTGGTTTCGCAGAGTCGTTACTATACGGTGCAAGTCCAAAGTTTCGATCCATTGGACCGGCCAAAACTTGACCGCGGTTCTCGCGTGGCCACGGTTACATATCCCAAATGGCACCGTTCACACAAGGTTCGTCTAAGAGGTTTCACCATGACAGGGCATGAGGACCTGGGGTGGAAATCCATGGAGGGTGGTAAAGCCCAGTTTGAAATTCCACTGAGCTGGTTTCAGCAGAACAGAGGCCAGCCAGTGTGGCTCAATTATGCGCTTGAAGCGGTTACGGGCTCGGACTGGCAATTTTCCAGGCTGCTTTATATCCCGAGCCTGGAGGTGCCCCCGGCATCTGAGGAGGCGCCTGAGGTCCCTGCGAAAGTGCCGGTGAAAAAACCTGCGAAGGCGTCAGAAGCACCTGCGAAAGTGCCTGGCAAACCTGCGAAACGCCCGCCAAGCAAGGCGTGACCCGCAAGCAAGGGTTCAAAGCCGGCGCGAGCGCAGGGAGGCACCATGTTGAACACGTTCACACTGTTGCTGTTGATCAGCCTGATGACAGCCTGCGCCAGCCGGGCGCCGGTGCAGCCTGCCAGTGACGAGTTTGCGCAGGCAAGCTCGGTGCCGCCAACGGTCCAGGCCGCTGCATTGCAGTCCCGTGCAGGTACGGCGGCTGTTTCCGGAGCCACGGTTGCACGCCACCTGCAGGAACGTTACCGCGACACCCGGCAGAACTGTGACGCCTCCAGCGCGCCGGCCTTTCTGTGCAGCGGCATCCTCATGCGCGCTACGCAGAACAGCCCGGCGTTTCATTCGTGGAACCCGAACCCTACCGCCTCGGGCGTGTCGTTCTCCTACCTGCGTGCCGACTCTGCGTTCAGTCGGTTGGCCTATGGGTACACTAACGGCTTCATCTTCGTGCCTATCTTGTACGCCAACAATCAATACAAGCCGCGTGTGTTGTGCTCGTTTCCTGTGGACGCCGATTCCAACAGGCGAGAATCGCAGGGGTGCGGGCAGAATGTCGGTTATCCCACGGTGAGTCGCGAGTGCAGGGCGCAGGGCATCGGTACAGCCGAACAATGGCTGGCGCATTACAACGCCAACCGGATCAATGCACGCCAGTGCGGCTTCAATGTTCGCGATGAACTCAACAAAGAAGGCGCCATCGCGTTCTATCAGAGCCTGCGTGCCAGAAACCTGCCCGGCGCCAACCTTGGTGGCATCCAGAACGAAGTGCGCATGGCCCTGTGGCCGCAGAACATCGGTCGGCAATTGCCGATGGAAGCCTTCTTCTATATTGGCGGGAGCGCGAGCGGAAGGGCGGGGGCGCAGGCGGATCAGCGGGACTTCTTCAGCCAGACGGGCATCCTGGTGCCGATCATCGCGGTGACCTTGCCCTCTGGCGCCACCCCCGCACGCTTCCAGTTCATCACGGCCGATCAGACCCGTTGAGCCTGCTGGCACCTTGAGTGCAGGCCTTTCAAAAGCGGTTGCCGGCCCGTTGGTCAACCGCTAAGGTCGCCGCCTGCATATCAGGGGGCATACATGGGCTACTTATTGATCGTCGCGCTGATCCAGGCGTTTTCCTTCAGCCTGATCGGCGAATACCTGGCCGGGCATGTCGACAGCTACTTCGCGGTGCTGGCGCGGGTACTGCTGGCCGGCCTGGTGTTTTTGCCGTTGACCCGCTGGCGCAAGGTCGAGCCGCGCTTCATGCGGGCCATGCTGCTGATCGGCGCGTTGCAGTTCGGCATCACCTATGTGTGCCTGTATTTGAGCTTTCGTGTGCTGAGCGTGCCCGAAGTGCTGCTGTTCACCATTCTTACACCCTTGCACGTGACCCTGATCGAGGATGCCCTGAACCGGCGCTTCAACCCGTGGGCACTGGTGGCCGCACTGGTGGCGGTGGGGGGCGCAGCGGTGATTCGCTTCGACCGCATCAGCCCGGACTTCTTCATGGGCTTTGTGCTGCTGCAACTGGCCAACTTCACCTATGCCGCCGGTCAGGTGCTGTACAAGCACCTGGTTGCCCGTTACCCCAGTGACCTGCCGCACTACCGACGCTTCGGCTACTTCTACCTGGGCGCCCTGCTGGTGGTGCTGCCGGCCTTCCTGCTGTTCGGCAACGCGCAGCATCTGCCCAGCACCGACGTGCAGTGGCTGGTGCTGCTGTTTCTGGGATTGTGCCCGACGGCGCTGGGGCTGTACTGGTGGAACAAGGGCGCCTGCCTGGTTTCAGGCGGCACCCTGGCGGTGATGAACAACCTGCATGTGCCGGTCGGGCTGATGCTCAACCTGCTGATCTGGAACCAGCACGAGCCGCTGGGCCGGCTGTTCATCGGTGGTGCGGTGATACTGGCCTCGCTATGGCTCAGCCGACTCGGTGCTCAACGCCCGTTGCTCGCGAACGGCACCGGCCGGTAGCAGCCCGGCGCGCAGGTCGCTGCCGCTGGGTTGCTGGTACAGGCCCAGACCGAACTCGGGCATCACGGCCAGCAGGTAGTCGAAGATATCGCCCTGGATACGTTCATAATCGGCCCAGGCGGTGGTGCGGGTGAAGCAGTAGATTTCCAGGGGCACGCCCTGGGCGGTGGTCTGCATCTGACGCACCATGCAGGTCATGTTCGGCTGGATGTCCGGGTGGCTTTTCAGGTACGCCAGGGCATAGGCGCGGAAGGTGCCGATGTTGGTCATGCGCCGGCGGTTGGCCGACAGCGCTGCCACAGGGCCCTGGGCTTCGTTCCAGGCCTGCAGTTCGCTGCGCTTGCGGGTCATGTAGTCGGTGAGCAGGCGCACCTTGCCCAGGCGTTGCTCTTCTTCATCGGTCAGAAAGCGCACGCCGCCAGCATCGATGAACAGGCTGCGCTTGATGCGCCGACCGCCGGCCTGCTGCATGCCACGCCAGTTCTTGAACGATTCGGACATCAAGCGCCAGGTGGGGATAGAGACAATGGTCTTGTCGAAGTTCTGCACCTTGACCGTGTGCAGGGTGATGTCCACCACGTCGCCGTCGGCGCCCACCTGGGGCATCTCGATCCAGTCGCCGACGCGCAGCATGTCGTTGCTGGTCAGTTGCACGCTGGCCACGAACGACAGCAGGGTGTCCTTGTACACCAACAGGATCACCGCCGACATCGCACCCAGGCCCGACAGCAGCAGTAACGGCGAGCGGTCGATCAGGGTGGCGACGATGATGATCGCGCCGAACACGAACAGCACCATCTTGGCCAGTTGCACATAGCCCTTGATCGAACGGGTACGCGCATGTTCGGTGCGGGCATAGATATCGAGCAGGGCATCGAGCAGTGCACTGATGGCCAGCACCAGGAACAGAATGGTGAACGCCAGCGCCACGTTGCCCAGAAAATGCTGGCTGGTGGCGCTGAGCTCCGGCACCAGCTTGAGGCCGAACTGCACCACCAGCGAGGGCACCATCTGCGCCAGGCGCTGGAATACCTTGTTGTGCAGCAGGTCGTTGAGCCAGTGCAGGGCCGGCTGGCGGCTCAGCAGCCGGACGGCGTGCAGGATCATGAAGCGTGCCACACGCCCCAGTACCAGGGCGGCCAGCAGCAGTACCGCCAGGCCCAGGCCGGCGTGCAGCAGCGGGTGCTGATCGAGGGTGCCCCACAGATCCAGGGCGTTTTGCCAGAACAATTGAATATCCATGCCTTAGTAAAGGTGTCCGCAAAAAGAGTGGAAGTGCAATTAGAACGCGGAAAGTCGTGACAATGCCAAAAGAAATTCGGCGTGAGCGCCGGAAAACGTTACCCTATATGGCTGAATTTCTGCACTTGCCCGAGGTACACCCGTGTTTTCCCAATTCGCCCTGCACGAACGCCTGCTCAAAGCCGTGGCCGCACTGAACTTTGTCGAGCCCACGCCTGTGCAGGCGGCGGCCATCCCCCTGGCGCTGCAAGGGCGTGACCTGCGGGTGACGGCGAAAACCGGTAGCGGCAAGACCGCCGCCTTCATGCTGCCCGTGCTCAACCGCCTGGTGGACCTGAAGCAGAGCCGTGTCGAGATCCGTGCCCTGGTGCTGCTGCCGACCCGCGAGCTGGCCCAGCAGACCCTCAAGGAAATCGAGCGTTTCGCCCAGTTCACCTACATCAAGGCCGGCATGATCACCGGTGGTGAAGACTTCAAGGAACAGGCCGCCATGCTGCGCAAGGTGCCGGACATCCTGGTCGGCACCCCGGGGCGCATGCTCGAACACCTCAATGCCGGCAACCTGCACCTTGAACATGTGCAGGCGGTGGTGCTGGACGAAGCCGACCGCATGCTCGACATGGGCTTTTCCGAAGACGTCGAGCGTCTGTGCAACGAGTGCGCGAACCGCGAGCAGACCCTGCTGTTCTCGGCTACCACTGGCGGTGCCGGCCTGCGCGACATGATCGGCAAGGTACTCAAAGACCCCGAGCACCTGATGCTCAACACCGTCAGCCAGCTCAACGACGGCACCCGCCAGCAGATCATCACCGCCGACCACAACCAGCACAAAGAACAGATCGTGCAGTGGCTGCTGGCCAACGAGACCTACCAGAAGGCAATCATCTTCACCAATACCCGGGTGATGGCCGACCGTATCTACGGGCACCTGGTGGCCAAGGACATCAAGGCATTCGTGCTGCACGGCGACAAGGACCAGAAGGACCGCAAGCTGGCCATCGAGCGCCTCAAGCAGGGCGGCGCCAAGGTGCTGGTGGCGACCGACGTCGCGGCCCGTGGCCTGGACGTGGACGGCCTGGACCTGGTGATCAACTTCGACATGCCGCGCAGCGGCGACGAATATGTACACCGTATCGGTCGTACCGGGCGCGCCGGCAACGAAGGTCTGGCAGTGTCGCTGATCTGCCATGGTGACTGGAACCTGATGTCGAGCATCGAGCGCTACCTCAAGCAGAGCTTCGAGCGCCGCACCATCAAGGAAGTCAAAGGCACCTATACCGGGCCGAAGAAGGTCAAGGCGTCGGGCAAGGCCGCCGGGGTCAAGAAGAAAAAGACCGACAAGAAGACCGACAAGAAGGTGGTGGCCAAACGCAAGCCGACCGCCAAGCCCAAGCCCAATGCTCCCTCCCTGGTGAGCCAGGACGGCATGGCACCGCTGAAGAAGCGCAAGCCGGCACCGGCTGCCGAGTAAGGTTGCAGGGCCTATTCGCCGGCAAGGCCGGCTCCTACAGGAGCTGTCTTGCCAGCGAACGCGTCATCCTCGATTCAGACTTTCTTCTCTGCCGCCTTCAGTTCCTGCATGCGCTTGTCGATCAGCTGGCATTTGTCCGGCAGGTCCTTGCTCTCGGTTCCCAGCTTCATCCCCTGCAATTCTTCATTGATCTCCTTGGCCTTCTGCGGGTTCTGCTCCGTCAGTTTGCTGACCTCCTTGGCCAGCTCCTCGCGTTTCTGCGTGGCCTCTTCCAGCGTGCAGGCCCAGGTGGGCACGGCAACTAGAAGGGCAGCGGCAGCGGTGATGCTCATCAGCGTTTTCATGGTCGGACCTCGTGTTCCATTACGGGCGAAGGTGTTCGGTGGAGGGCTGTGCCGGCCGGAAAGTTCAGTCGAACCGCTGCCGCGCGCGCCTGTCACACCCTTACATCCCCTTGCTGGAGGTTGGACCGATGAGCACTACCTATGACTGGGACCTGATGGAGCGCCTGCTGCACGAAGTGCAGAACGGCGCCGGCCACAGCTTTACCCCGCGCCCGTATGCCGAGCAGCATGCTGCCGGCCTGGCTGCCAAAGGCGATGCAGTGCCGGAGCTTGATCATCTGAAGACCAAGGCCTGCGAATACGAGAAGCTGCTGTTCGAGCGCGGCTTTATCGAGACGCGCCCTGAAGAGGAAGGGGGCAATGGCGAGAACTTCGTCCTTACCCAACGAGGCTCGCGCCTGCTCAGCCTTATCGACAGCGCAATCCCGGGCAATGATCATCCGCGCCAGGTGTTGAACGAGCAGGCTGATGCACTGGATGAGGCGACCTTCGACGAAGTGGCGTCAAAGGCACAAATCGCCTGATCGGGCTGGTAATCGCTGGCAGCAGGCGCTGATAATCGGCGCTGGATCCACTATTGCCGAGAGCCTGCCATGCCGTGCCGCGATAATGGGGGTCGCCCTTGAGCGCCCTTCGTAAGAATACCGACACCTTCGCTCTGCAGGTCATGCTGGGCCTGTGCCTGATCTGGGGCATCCAGCAGGTCATGATCAAGTGGGCCGCGCCGGACATTGCACCGGTGATGCAGGCCGCCGCGCGTTCGGGCATCTCGGCACTGATGGTCGCGTTGCTGATGTGCTGGCGGGGTGGCTGGGAACAGCTGGGCACTACCTGGAAGGGCGGTCTGCTGGCCGGTTCGCTGTTCGGCCTGGAGTTTCTGCTGATAGCCGAAGGGCTGCAACTGACGTCCGCGGCGCACATGTCGGTGTTCCTCTACACCGCGCCGGTGTTCACTGCGTTGGGGCTGCACTTCATGCTGCCCAGCGAGCGCCTGCGCCCGCTGCAGTGGCTCGGCATCCTGCTGGCGTTCGCCGGCATTGCCGTGGCCTTTGCCGGCGGACTGTCGCTGGACAACCTCGATGGGCGCATGCTGCTGGGCGATGCGATGGGCGTGATGGCCGGCATGGCCTGGGGCGCGACCACCGTCGTGGTGCGGGCTTCGCGCCTGTCGGAGGCACCGGCTACCCTGACCCTGTTCTACCAACTGATGGTCGGCTTCGTCGGCCTGCTGCTGATCGCGGTGCTGACCGGGCAGGTCGGCCATGTGACGCTGACCGCCACATCGATCAGCAGCGTGCTGTTCCAGGCGGTGGTGGTGTCGTTCTTCAGCTACCTGACCTGGTTCTGGCTGCTGCGTCGCTACCTGGCGTCCAACCTGGCGGTGTTCTCGTTCATCACCCCGTTGTTCGGGGTGACGTTCGGCGTGTTGCTGCTGGGCGAGCCGTTGAGCCTGAACTTCATCCTGGGCGCCGTCTGCGTGTTGCTGGGCATTACCCTGGTCAGTGCCGAGCAGTGGGTACGCAGGCGTCTGCGGCGCCTGCTCGGCCAGTAGCCGGGCGCAACAGCAGGGCCCCGGCGATGATCAGGCCGCTGGCGGCCACTACCAGCGCCGGTTGCAGGCTGGCGCTGAACTGATTGCTCAACGCCGCCAGCAGCGGGCCGCTGAGCTGGCCGAGGGCGAAGCAGGTGGTCAGCAGGCCGGCATTGCGGTGGGTGGCGTGGGGGGCCAGTTCGCGCGAGCGCTGCATCACCAACTGCATGCAGGCCAGAAACGGCGTGCCGCACAGCAGTACACCCAGCGCCAGGCCGGCGCCGCTGCCCAGCAGGCAGGCCAGTACCCCGGCGGCCTGCAGCCACAACGTTGCCATCAGCCAGCGCGCCGTGCTGCCGTGGTGCGGGCGGCGCAGGCTGACCAGCACCACACCCATGGCGGCAGCCAGGCCGAAGGCCGGCCAGAACAGGTCGGCCAGCCACTGGCCGTGAAAACGTGCGCTGGCCATCTGTGACATGAAAGTGGCCGGAATGATGTATCCCACCCCGTACAGTGCATAGATCAGCCCCAGCCGCCCGATGCCGGGTGTCGCACCCTGCGCGGTGGCCTTGTGCGCGGGCACTGGTTGCGGGTGTGGCAGCGCGGGCTGGATCACCAGCAGCATCAGCAGCGCCACGGCGGCGTAGATCAGCCAAAGCGGTGCCGAACCCAGGCCCTGCAGATTGGCGCCCAGTGCCAGCATCCCCGTGAGCAGGATACCCATGCCAGGGCCGGCGAACACCAGTGCGCCAAGGCGCGGTTGCCGGCTTTGAGCGGCCAGGTGTTGAGTCATGCCGGTGAGCGTCACCACCACCCACGCACTGGCGATGCCGGTGCCCAGGCGCAGCGCGATATGCGGCCAGAACCCGTGGGCCCAGAACGAGGCCAGGGTCAGCAGCACACACAGCCACAACCCGGCCAGCAGGCGTTTGCGCACCTGGGCGGGGCGGTGCGCGAACATCGCGTCGAGGGCGCCGAGCAGGTAGCCCAGGTAATTGGCGGCAGCTACCAGCCCGGCGGCGGTCAGGCTGATCTGGCCTTCGCTGATCAGGTGCGGCAGTTGCGGGGTGAGGGCGAATCGGCCGATGCCCATGGCCATCATCAGGGCAACGAAGCTGGCCAGCAGGCGCATTGTCGAGGACATGGTGGGGTTCCTGTGCGATGAGCGTTGACCGTCAGGCTACTGCGGGTTGACTTTCATAAAAATTGAATAATGATGAGAAACTTGTTCAGTTTTGGAGAATTGCCGTGGAGCTGAGTCAACTGCGCATCTTTCAGGCGGTCGCCGAAGAGGGGTCGATCACCCGCGCGGCCGAGCGCCTGCACCGCGTGCCCTCCAACCTGTCCACGCGCCTGCGCCAGCTGGAAGAGCAACTGGGCGTGGAGCTGTTTCGGCGCGAGCGCCAGCGCCTGCAGCTGTCGCCGGCTGGTAAGGTGCTGCTGGACTACAGCGCACGCATGCTGGCGTTGCATGACGAAGCCTTTGCGGCGGTTCAGGGGGGCGAGCCGGCGGGGAATTTCGTGCTGGGCAGCATGTACAGTTCAGCGGCCATTCATCTGCCGGAGCTGCTGGCGCGCTATCACCGAGCTTACCCGGCGGTGAACCTGCAGGTGCAGACCGCCCCCAGCGGCGAATTGCTCGAAGGGCTGCTCAGCGGGCGTCTCGACGCGGCGCTGGTGGATGGACCGCTGGCCCTGGCCGGGCTCGACGGGGTGCCCTTGTGCGAGGAGACCCTGGTGCTGCTCACCGAGGCCGACCACCCGCCGGTGCACAGTGCCCGGGATGTGGCTGGGCGTGCGGTGTTCACGTTTCGCCAGGGATGCTCGTACCGCATGCGGCTGGAGGCCTGGTACGCCCATGATCGTGCGGCGATGGGGCGGGTGATGGAAATCGAATCGTATCCCAGCATGCTGGCCTGCGTGATCGCCGGGGCGGGTGTGGCGTTGATGGCGACCTCGATGCTTGAAAGCCTGCCGGGCCGTGAACGGGTCACGGTGCACCCGTTGCAGTCGCCGTTCGACCAGACCACCACCTGGCTGATGTGGCGCAAGGGCATGTGCGGGGCCAACCTGAGTGCCTGGATAGCGGTGCAGGAAGCGGTGAAGGGGCAGGTGAGCGATGATGCCGAGGTGGCCCTGCGTGCCTGACTGAAATCAATAGAGAAGTTTTTACCCGGGCGTGATGCTGCACATGGGGCTATGATGAGTTTGTAGCGCCGCCGCCGTACTTCGCGCGCAGATGACCCGTGAGGGGGAGTTATGAGAAACGATCTGTTCAACTGGCTCCACGACCTGGCTGTGGCATTGGGGCTTGTCCCGCCACCCATGCAGCCTGTACCGATCCCTACCGATGAGGAGCAACGCAAACGCCAACCTCGGCGCTAGCGTGCTGCTGAAACCGACGCATTGCGCAATGCGTCGGTATTCTTTTGCGATTTTTCAGCCGTCCCCATTCCCACAAAATCCCTGAAAGGCTTTGGCTTTGGCTTTTGATCTTCCCGTCCCCCAGGAGGCCGAATGGAACCTGCGCGTAGTGGGGTGGAGGGCCATGGATGGCCCGTAAAGCGCCGACGGGCAGGGATGCCCGTTCGGCGTGGCCCCACGGAGCGTTGGTGGAATGAGGGGACCCGTAGCGAAGCGTAGGGCCGGATGATGGACGGGAGCGGTTTTGCTTACTTTTTCCAAGAAAAAAGTAAGCCGCTGTAAGAGCGGAAGGGGCCCTTGCTGGCTGCATCCATGCTGGATAAGCCTGCGCTTGCCGATGTTACAGAGCCTATTGCTGACCCAGGCGCGTTGCTGCCTTCGCGGGGCAAGGCCCGCTCCTACAGGTCGTCCATGACCCTCCACCCCGCTACCCAGGCGGGGCGTCCTATGCCAGATTCACCGCGCCCACCGGCCGACGCGACATCAAACTCACCACCACAAAACTCACCAACCCGATCGCGAGGCTGTAGTAGATCGGCGTATTGGCATCCATCCCATCCTTGAACATGAACACCAGCGCCGTCACGAACCCCAGCCCCATGCTGGTGATTGCCCCGGCCGTGGTTGCACGCTTCCAGTAGATCGCCCCGATCAACGGCACCAGCATGCCGCCCACCAGCAGGTTGTACGCCAGGGTCAATGCACTGATCACATCCACTACCACCAGCGCGATCCCCAGCACCGCAATACCCGTAAGCAAGGTAAACAACCGGTTGATGCCAAGGCTCGACTGCTTGCCGCCACGCAGCTTGGGCAGCAGGTCTTCGGTCAGCACCGTGGAGGCAGCCAGCAAGCCGGCACTGGCTGTGGACATCATCGCCGCCAGGGCCGCGGCAATCACCAGCCCACGGATGCCGTCGGGCAACGCTGACTTCACGATTGCCGCAAACGCATTGTTGGCATTGCCCAGGTCAGGCAGCAGCACATGCGCACACATGCCGATCAGGGCACACACCAGGCCGTAGATCACGCAGTACACACCGGCCGTGGTACCGGCCCGTTGGGCGACTTTTTCGTCACGGGCAGTGAACACGCGCTGCCAGATGTCCTGGCCGATCAGGATGCCGAAGAAGTAGATCAGGAAGTAGGTGATGATGGTGTCCCAACCGATGGTGGTCAGGTTGAAGCTGGCAGCCGGCAGCTTGGCCACCAGTTCGTCCCAGCCGCCCACCCGGTACAGGCAGATCGGCAGCAGGATGAACATCAGGCCCACGGTCTTGATCACGAACTGCACAATGTCGGTCAGGGTCAGCGACCACATGCCGCCAATGGTCGAGTAGACCACCACCACGCCACCACCGAGCAGGATGGCGCCCCAGAACGGCAGGTCGAACAGCACCTGCAGCACGGTGCCGATGGCCAGGGTAGAGGTCACGGCGATCATCAGGGCGTAGGCCAGCATGATCACGGCGCTGGCCTGGCGGGCCATGGGGTTGTAGCGCTTTTCCAGCACCTGGGTCACGGTGAAGATGCGCAGGCGCAGCAGCGGCTTGGCCAGGAACAGGTTCAGGGCAATGATGCCCAGGCCCAGCGCGGCGCACAGCCAGAAGCCGGAAATGCCGTGCACATAGCCCAGCTTCACGGTGCCGACGGTAGAGGCGCCGCCCAGCACGGTGGCGGCCATGGTGCCCATATACAGGCTTGGGCCCAGATTGCGCCCGGCCACCAGGTAGTCTTCGTGGGTCTTCGCGCGGCGCATGCCGAACCAGCCCAGTACCAGCATGCCGGCGGCGTATATCAATACAACGAATATGTCCAAGGCCATGGGGTGTCTCCGATTATCTTTATTATGGTGAGATCGATCGCCGGTGGCGTGCGCCAGGCGTCATTCATCCGCAAGCGGGCCGCGTGTACGGCCCACCGAAAGGCTCCATCCGGGGGTGAAACTCCAGGCCGATGGCCGTTAGCGATGCGCTACGCCAGGCAGAACACACAGCATTTCGTACAACAGGTTGGCGCCGAGCAACGAGGTGTTGCCGGTGGTGTCGTAGGGCGGCGAGACCTCCACCAGATCGCAACCGATCAGGTCCAGCCCCTGGCAGCCACGGATGATCTCCATCGCCTGGATGGTGGTCAGGCCACCGATTTCCGGGGTGCCGGTGCCCGGTGCCCAGGCCGGATCGATGCCGTCGATGTCGAAGCTCAGGTAAACCGGACCACCACCGACCTTTTCACGCACTTCGGCCATCAGTGGCTCCAGCGACTTGTGCCAGCACTCCTCGGCCTGCACCACGCGAAAGCCCTGCTTGCGGCTCCAGTTGAAGTCTTCGGCGGTGTAGCCCTGGGCGCGCAGGCCGATCTGCACCACGCGGTCGCAGTCCAGCAGGCCTTCTTCGACGGCGCGACGGAAGGTGGTGCCGTGGGCGATCTTCTCGCCGAACATGTGATCGTTGACATCGGCATGGGCATCGATGTGCACCAGCCCGACCTTGCCGTGCTTCTTGTGGAGCGCGCGCAGGATCGGCAGGGTGATGGTGTGGTCGCCGCCCAGGGTCATGGGGATCACGTCGTGCTCGAGGATCTCGTCGTAGGCCTCTTCGATGATGCGCACCGCGTCGAGGAGGTTGAAGGTGTTGATTGCCACGTCGCCGATGTCGGCGACCGACAGCGAGTCGAACGGGGCGGCGCCGGTGGCCATGTTGTACGGGCGGATCATCACGGATTCGGCACGGATCTGGCGCGGGCCGAAGCGGGTGCCGGAACGCAGCGAGGTGCCGATGTCCAGCGGGATGCCGATGAAGGCAGCGTCCAGGCCGGCGGCGCTGGGCAGGTGGGGAAGACGCAGCATGGTGGCGATGCCGCCGAAACGCGGCATTTCGTTGCCGCCCAGTGGTTGGTGAAGAATCTTGTCCACGGTCGGGCCTCACGGTTTGGATTGTTCTAGTTGTTGGAACCTGTCCGGCCGCCCTGCGAACAGGTGCAGCAATGCGCGAGGACAGGTGCATTGGCGCAGAGTCTGCAAAAGGTAGTGCGCCAAGAGAATCGCTACAGGCAAATACTTACTTCAGGTTTTCATGAACTAATGGCGATCAGCGGGTAGACTGGCGCGTATTCGTTGCCCTGTTGGAGCCTTTGCCATGGCCTCGGCCCTGCCTGATCTGAAATTGCTGCGCATCTTCGTCAGCGTGGTACGCCACCAGGGCTTCGCCAATGCCCAGCGCGAGCTGAACCTGTCCACGTCCGCCATCAGTACCTACATGAGCCAGCTGGAGTCGGCGCTGGGTATCGTGCTGTGCCACCGTGGGCGCGGCGGCTTCAGCCTCACCAGCAAGGGCGAACTGTTCCATCAGGAGACCCTGCGCCTGCTGGCCGAAATGGACGGTTTCGAGCAGTACGCGGCGGCGCTCAAGGGCGAGCTGCGCGGCACCCTGAACCTGGGGGTGATCGACTCCACGGTCGGCGATCGCGCATTGCCGCTGGCCGACGCCATCGGTGCCTATAGCCTCGAACACCCGGCCGTGCACCTGCACCTGTCGGTGTCCAGCCCCTACGAACTGCAACTGGGGGTGCAGGACAACCGCCTGGACCTGGCCATCGGCGCTTTCTCCACGCGCATGAGCGGGCTGGTGTATCAGCCGTTGTACCGCGAGCAGCATTGGCTGTACTGCAGCAACCGGCATTCGCTGTTCACCGAGCGGCGCATTCCCGAACAGGTGATCACCCAGCAGCGCATGGTCGGTCGAGGCTACTGGAGCCAGGCCGAACTGGCCCGCCACGGCTTCAAGCACAGCGCCGCCACGGTCGAGAGCATGGAGGCACAGCTGATCCTGGTACTGTCGGGGGCCTACATCGGCTACCTGCCTGAACACTATGCCCAGGCCTGGGTGGACAAGGGCGACCTGCGGGTGCTGTCGCCGGCGACCTTCGGCTATCAGGCGCCGTTCTCGCTGATCATTCGCCGGGGCCGCAGCCGCGAACCCTTGATCCAGACCTTTCGCGACCGCCTCAAGGCGCAGCTCACGCCAGCCTGATCGGATGCGCATGAAAATCTTTTGCGCAAATAGAAGAAAAATCCTTCAGACAAGCCCTACAAGCCCGTAAATGCTCTGCTAAACCTGTTCTTGCTTGTTGAAAATTCCCAACATCTTCCAAGCAGGGATCGCCGAGATGCGTACGAATCTGCCCGTCACTGAGCATGAAAGAACCTTCCCGAGCGATCAGCGCCTGATATCCACCACCGACCTCAACAGCCGCATCACCTACTGCAACGACGCCTTCGTCAGCATCAGCGGTTTTACCTACGACGAACTGGTGGGCCAGCCCCATAACCTTGTACGCCACCCGGACATGCCGCCCGCGGTGTTCGGGCACATGTGGGACACCCTCAAGCAAGGCAAGCCCTGGATGGGGGTGGTCAAGAACCGCGCGAAGAACGGCGATTTCTACTGGGTCAGTGCCTACGTGACGGCCATCTACGAGGATGGCCGTATCAGTGGCTACGAGTCGGTGCGCTCGGTGCCCACCCCGGACCAGATCCGTCGAGCCACGGCGTTGTATGCACGCTTGCGCCAGGGCCGGGGCGCCATGTCCTGGGCCGCGCGTGCAGCGGTGCAACTGGAGCTGGGCTGGCCGCTGGTAGGGGCGGCGCTGCTGTCGGCCGCCGGCTACCTGTGGCTGCCCCAGTACGCGGCGCTGGGCGTGTTGATGGCCAGCCTGCTCAGTGCCTGGTATCTGATCGAGGCCAATCACGACCGGATGATCCGGCGTACCCTGGCCGAGCACCCCAGGGCCTTCACCAGCCCGCTGGTAGCGCTGACCTACAGTGACAACCGGGGCCTGCAGGGGCAATTGGACCTGGCGATCATCAGCGAGGAAGCGCGCCTGCAGACCGCGCTCACGCGGCTGGTGGACGCCGGCGTCGGGGTCAAGGCACGGGCCACGCAATCGAGCGACCTGTCCGGGGCCCAGGCGCAGATGCTCGACCGCCAGCGCTGCGAGACCGACCAGTCGGCGGCCGCCATTGCGCAGATGGCGGCGACCATCCAGCAGGTCACCCACAACGTGCAGGACACCGCCACGGCGGCGTCCGATGCCGACCAGTTGGCCCGCCAGGGCAGCGACCTGGCACAACGAAGCCTGCAGGCAATGGGCAGCATGGCCGATGCGGTGACCGAGATCGGCCAGGCGGTGAACGAACTGGCCGGGCAAACCCAGTCCATCGGCAGCGTGGTGGATGTGATCACCTCGATCGCCGAGCAGACCAACCTGCTGGCGCTCAATGCCGCCATCGAGGCGGCGCGGGCCGGCGAGCAGGGCCGCGGTTTTGCCGTAGTGGCCGACGAGGTGCGGTCGCTGGCGCAGCGCACGCGGGTCTCGACCGAGGAAATCCACCAGATCATCGCCAGCCTGCGTGCCGGGGCGGAGCGGGCGGTGAGCAGTGCCAGCCGCGGCGAGCAGATCTCGCGTGACAGCGTGCACAGTGTCGAGGCCGTGCAGACCGCGCTGGTGGGCATCAGCCAGGCGGTCAGCCGCATCACCGGCATGAGCCAGCAGATGGCCACGGCGTCGGAACAGCAGAGTCATGTGGCCGAAGACATCAACCAGCAGATCACGCGCATCGCCCAGCTGTGCGACCACAGCGCCGGGCAGGCCAAGCAGGGCGCCGAGATCAGCCAGGACCTGCAGCGCATGGCCGACTACCTGTACAGCCTGGCCGAACGCTTCAATCGCTGAATCCGCGCGTTTGACCCAGGGCGGTGAGGTATTTCGCGGGCCTGCTGTGGCACACTTCGCGCCCCAGGAGAACCCGATGTCCAGAATTCACTGCGAGCGCTGCCTGCGCCCACAAACCCATTGCCTTTGCGCGTTGATCCCCCGCCTGGACAGCCGCACCCGTGTACTGCTGCTGCAGCATCCCAGCGAAGTGAACCATGCCTTGAACACCGCCAGGCTGGCGGCGCTTGGCCTGCGCAATGCCGAGTTGCGGGTGGGCGAGGTGTTCGAGGATCTCGAGCAGTGGCTGACGCAGCCGGGGTATCGCACCGGGCTGTTGTTCCCGGGTGAGGGCGCGCAGGCGCTACAGGCTTATGCTGGCGATGAGCGACCGTGGTTGCTGGTGGTGCCCGACGGCACCTGGCGCAAGGCGCGCAAGTTGCTGCATGTGAACCCTTTGCTGGCAACGTTGCCACGGGTCACGCTGGGGGCGTTGCAGCCGTCGCGCTACCGGTTGCGCAAGGCACCCGGGGAGGGCGCCTTGTCGACCATCGAGGCAGTGACGCAGGCGTTGAACGTGCTGGAGGCGCCGGCGCTGTTCGATGCGCTGCTGCGGCCGTTCGATGCCCTGATCGAGGGGCAGATTGCGGCGATGGGGCAACAGACCTACGAGCGCAACCACCTGCGTTGATGGGCGCTAGCGCTCGCGCAACGCCTCGGTGCGAGCCTTGAGCACCGGCTTGAGCAGGTAATCCAGCACGCTCTTGTGCCCGGTGATGATGTCCACCGTGGCGGTCATGCCCGGGATGATCAGCAACGGTTTGTTGTCCCCGCCCAGGTGGTTCTTGTCGGTGCGCACCTGGATCAGGTAGAACGCGTTGCCCTTGTCGTCCGTCACCGTGTCGGCGCCGATCAGTTCCAGCTTGGCCTTCAGGCCACCATAGATCGTGTAGTCGTACGCACTGAACTTGACCATCGCGGTCTGCCCGGGGTGCAGAAAGGCCACATCCTGTGGGCGCACCTTGGCCTCGATCAGCAGGTTGTCCTCCAGCGGCACGATCTCCAGCAGGTCGCTGCCCGGCTGCACCACACCGCCAATGGTGTTGACCTTGAGCAGCTTGATGATGCCGTGCACCGGCGACACCACGGTGGTGCGGGTGACGCGGTCGTCGATGGCGATGCTGGTGGCGGTGATCTTCGAAAGCTCGGTGCGCTTGTCGTTGAGTTCCTTGGCCGCCTCCGAGCGAAAGCCTGCCTCGGATTCCTCGATCTTGCTGCGGATCTCCGCCGCCGCCGCTTCGGCCCGCGGAATCGCCAGGCTGGTGGCGTTCAGCGAGCCGCGAGCCTCCACCGCGCTGCGCTTGAGGCGCAGGATCTCCACCGGCGAAATCGCGCCGGTGCCCACCAGCGGCGTGGACATGTTCAGCTCTTGCTGCAGCAATGCCAGGCCCGAGCGGTACTGCTCCAGTTTGGAGCGAAACTCGGCCAGCTCCTGGGTTTTCTGCCGCAGTTGCTCGTTGAGCGTCTGTTTCTCGCTGGTGAGGCGGCGCTGGCGCGACTGGTACAGCGACAGTTCGTCCTCGGCCACCTGCGGGGCCTTGCTGCGTACCACCTCCGAAAGCTGGAAGGGGCGACCCTCGGCCTCGGCGGACAGGCGCTCGACCTGCGCGGTCAGGGCATAGCGGTCGGCTTCGCTTTCGCCCTTGTTCGACAGAAAGCGCGTGTCGTCCAGGCGCAGCAGGGTGTCGCCCTTGTTCACCATCTGCCCCTCGCGCACGAAGATCTCGGTGACGATGCCGCCCTCCAGGTTCTGGATCACCTGCACCTTGCTCGACGGGATGGCCTTGCCTTCGCCCATGGTGACTTCATCGAGCACCGCGAATTTGGCCCACACCAGTGCCACCAGCAGCAAGCCTGCCGCCAGCCACACGGTGATGCGCGACAGGCGGGGCGAGTCCTGCAGCGTCGCGCCGGCCAGGTCAGGCATGTACTCGCGTTCGGCAGTCTTGCCGAAGCTGCGGATGTAATCGCCCAGGCCGGACAATGCAGACATGCTGATACCCCTCAGAGTGCAGAGCCGACACGGCCCTTGCGCAGTGCATCGATGACCGCGTCCTTGGGCCCGTCGGCCACCACCTTGCCGTTGTCCAGCACCACCAGGCGGTCGACCAGGCTGAGCATCGAGGTGCGGTGGGTGACCAGCAGCAGGGTCTTACCCTGCACCCAGCCGTGCAGGCGCTGGCGCAACTGGTCTTCGCTGCTGTTGTCCATATGGCTGGTGGGTTCGTCGAGGATCAGAATCGGCGGTTCCAGCAGCATCGCGCGGGCCAGCAGCACGGTCTGGCGCTGGCCGCCGGAGAGCAGCATGCCGCGCTCGCCCACCGGCCGTTCGAAGCCTTGCGGGTGCTGGCGGGCCAGTTCGCTCACGCCGGTCATCTCGGCCACTTCGAGCATGCGCGCATCGCTGACGTAGCGTGCGCCCAGGGTCAGGTTGTCGCGCAGGCTGCCGGCCAGCAGCGGCAGGTCATGGGCCACGTAGCCGAGCTGCTGGCGCAGGTCGGCGATGTCGAGCTGGCGCAGGTCGAGGTTGTCGAGCAGGATCTGCCCCTCTTCGGGTTCGTAGAAGCCCATCAGCAGGCGTGCCAGGGTGCTCTTGCCCGAGCCGCTGCGACCGATGATGCCGATGCGCTCGCCCGGCTTGACCGTGAAGCTCACGTTGTCCAGCGCTGCGGCGTTCTGCCCGTTGTAGCGGAAGGTCACCTGGCTGACCTGCAGCGCGCCGTGCAACTGGGTGCGCTCCAGGGTCTGCTGGCCGGCTGGGCGTTCCTGGGGCAGGGCCATCAGCGCGTCGGTGCTGTGCATGGTCAGCTGGGCCTGCTGGTAGCGGGTGATCAGCCCGGCGATCTGGCCCAATGGTGCGAGCACGCGGCTGCCGAGCATGTAGCTGGCCACCAGGGCACCCACGCTGAGGTTGCCGGCAATGATGCTGTACACCCCGGCCACGATGGTGGCCATGCCGCACAGCTGCTGGATGAACAGGGTGCCGTTGGTGGCCAGTGCCGAAAGGTTGCGCGCCTGTACGTCGAGGCGGGTGAGGGCGCCGTGGGTGCTTTCCCACTGGTGCTGGCGCTCGCTTTCGGCCCCGCAGGCCTTGAGGGTTTCCAGGCCGCCCAGGGTCTCGATCAGCAGCGCCTGGCGCAGCGCGCCCAGGCTCAGGCTTTTTTCCACGGTATCGCGCAGGCGTGCCTGGATGAACAGCGCAAAGGCGATGGTGATCGGAAAGGCCACCAGCGGAATCACCACCAGCCAGCCGCCCAGCAGGCCGATCACCAGTAGCATCAGCACCACGAAGGGCAGGTCGATGACGCTGGTCAGGGTCACCGCCGTGAGGAATTCGCGCAGGCCCTGGAAGTCGTGGATGCTCTGGGCGAAGCCGCCGATGGTGGCCGGGCGGGCCTTCATCGACATGCCGGTGATGCGCTCGAACAGGGTGGCCGACAGGATCAGGTCGGTCTTCTTGCCGGCCTGGTCCAGCAGGTGCGCACGCACCACGCGCAGCACCAGCTCGAACAGGGTGCCGAGCATCAGGCCGATGACCAGCACCCACAGGGTGGAGGTGGCCTGGTTGGGCACCACCCGGTCGTAGGTCTGCATCACGAACAGCGGCACCATCAGGCCCAGCAGGTTGATCAGCAGGCTGGCCAGCAAGGCGTCGCTGTAGAGCCAGCGCGACTGTTTGAGGGTGTCACGGAACCAGGCGTTGACCCTGGGCAGCAGCGGTGTGCGCAGGTCTTCGACCTCGTGGCGCGGGCGTGCGAACAGGGCCTGGCCGCTGTAGACGTCGGCCAGCTCCTGGCGGCTGACCCACTGCTCGCCGCCTTCGGCTTCACTGGGCAGTATCAGGGCCTGGTCGTTCTCGCCCCAGCGCCGCAGCACGGCGCTGCGGCCATCGGCAAGCAACAGCAGCACCGGCAGGTTGAGCGCCGAGATCGCGCCCAGCTCGCGGCGCAGTACCCGTGCCTGCAGGCCGGCCCGGGCCGCTGCGCGCGGCAGCAGGTCGAGGCTCATGCGCTGTTCGGCCAGCGGCAGGCCGGCACACAGGCTGCTGCGACTGACCGCAGCGCCGTGCAGCTTGCACAGTATCAGCAGCCCGTCGAGCAACGGGTCATCGAAGCTCTGGCGCGGGTCGGCGGTGCCGGCCGGCTGCATGCTGGTCATGGGCGGCTCCTCGGGCGGTCGAACGTGTTCAACGCAGGTCCGGCAGCGTGGCGTCGCTTCTGACTTCGCTGCGTGCAATGGCCTCCGGTGGCAGCGAGATCTTCTGTTTGCTCAGCAACTCGCCCATGTTGGCCAGCACCCGGTACATCGAGAACTCCTCGGTGTAGCGCACTTCGGTGTAGCGACGGTTGGCGTTGTACAGCTCGTTCTCGCTGTCGAGCAGGTCGAGCAGGGTGCGTTGGCCCAGGCCGAACTGATCCTGGTAGGCGGCGCGCACACGGGTGGTGGTGTCGGCGTATTCGCGTGCGGTCGGGGTTTGCAGGCGCGCGTTGGTCATGGCGTTCCACGACAGCGCGAGGTTTTCGTTGAGGGTGCGCAAGGCGTTGTTGCGGATGTCCATGGCCTGGTTGATCTTGTGCGCATCCGACTGCAGGCGGGCCTTGTCGCTGCCGCCCTTGAACAGGTTGTAGCTCATCACCACGCCGGCTCGCCAATCGCTGTTGGCATGCCCGGGTTCACCGGCGATGTTGTTGTTGGCGCCGGTGGCGAGCTCTGCATCCAGGCGCGGGTAGAACGGCGACTTGGCCACTTCGTACTGTTGCTCGGCGGCCTGGATGTCGGCCTGGGCCGACTTGAGGTAGGGGTTGTTCTGCAACATGGCCTGGCGCGCCTGGGTCAGGTCGCCGGGCATCTCGCCCTTGATCGACACCGGGGTTTCCAGCTCGTCGGGGGCACGCCCGACCACGCTGATGAAGTTGGCTTCGGCATCGGCCAGGTCGACCTGGGCGGTGTACAGGTTATTGTCGGCCAGCGCCCGGCGTGCGGTGGACTGGTCGAGGTCGGCATTGCTGCCCACGCCGCGCTCGCTGCGCAGGCCGATCTGGTCGTTGACGCGCAGGTGTGCCTGCAGGTTGTTCTTGGCCAGGGTCACCAGCTCGCGGCGCTTGAGCACTTCCAGGTACACCTCGATGGCGCGCAGGGCGATGGTCTCGGAGGTGGCCTGCACGTAGTAGGCGCGTGAATTGACCACGGCCTCGGTGCGGCCCACTTCATTGGCGGTATTGAAGCCGTCGAACAGCATCTGGCGTAGGCGCAGTTCGGACTGGGTGTAGTTCAGGGTTTCCTTGTTGTGATTGCGGCTGCCGTCGGCGTTGAAGCCGCGGGTGTTGGTGTTGTCTGAACGTTCGCGTCCGTAGCCGGCCACCAGGTCGACGGTGGGAAAGTAGCCCCCTCTGGCCACCTTCACATCCTCGTCGGCGGACAGCCGGCTATTGATCCCGGCCTTGTTCTCCGGGTGGTAGTCCACGGCGCTCTGCACGGCTTGTGACAAGGACATGGCCTGCGCGTTGGCACAGATCATGGCGAACAGAATCGCGCTGCTGATGGGGGTCAAAACGCGCATGGATGACATCTCCCTGATTTCTTGTGGTCTCTCAATCGCCAAAAAAATGACGAAAAATGGAGGTCAAACCGTTTCAGGCTTGTAACAACAGAGCTAAGAACATTTAACGGCCAACCTAAGAAGTATTTCTCATAACCGATATGCGAAAAAAAACTTATGCGCTGTGCTCAAAGCAAGACATTGTTCTCTTCAGATAGCTCGAAAACAGGCGCAGATGTTGGCCTGTCAGGGCGTCCGATAAAGTTCCTCGTTTTTTGCAGCATTGGGTATGGAGTGAGCGGAGGGGAGGTCAACGCAGCGAAATATGGCGACAAAATTTTGGCTCATGGCCGATTGCCAGATCGCAGCGTGACTTAACCGGAGCATGGGCAGGCCGAATGCATTGATTTCGTTGAGATCGGTGCGTGCGGTCGCAAGGTTGTTCTCCGAGTCGGCCGGGCATTGCCCGCGCCAGGTTTCGCGATACCCCAGCACGTGTTTGCGAAAACCTTCGGCAATGGAGGCATGCTCATGGCTAATTTGATCGGTGTGGTCAGCAAGGTTGTCGGCCAGGTATTCGCGGTAGCGGCCGATGGCGGTCGACGTGCCCTGGTGGAAGGCGACCGCCTTTATGCCGGGGAACAACTGGAAACCGGCGCGGCCGGGGCAGTGGCGGTGCACCTGGAAAACGGTGCCGAGCTGACCCTGGGCCGTGACAGCAGCCTGCAGCTGTCTCCCGACCTGCTGGCCAACCATGCCTCGCACGTGAACGCGCCCGAGACGGTGACGCCCAGCCAGGCACAACTGACCGATGTGGAGAAACTGCAGCAGGCCATTGCGGCGGGCGCCGACCCCAGCCAGGAGGGCGAAGCTCCGGCGGCGGGCCCCGGCAACGGCGGTTCGCCAAGCGCATTGGGCGGCGGCCATTCGTTCGTGCAGCTCACCGAGGTGGGAGGGCACCTGGACCCGGTGATCGGCTTTCCGACGGCGGGTTTCAACAGCATCCCCGAGATTCCCGAACCCTGGATTGGCGCGCGGGGTGATGACCAGGGCCCTGGCGGTTTCGTGCCGCCGGTGATCCCGCCGGTTGAGCCGCCCATCGACCACCCGGTGACACTGGACGGGCTGGAGGTGAATGGCGGTGAACTGACCGTGTACGAGAAGAACCTGGCCGATGGCTCAAGCCCCGATAATGGCGCGCTGACCCAGAGCGGCAGCTTTACCGTGCATGCCCCCGATGGCCTGCACACGCTTACCGTCGGGGGCATCAACGTGGTGATCGGCGGGGTGGTCAGTGGTTTTCCGCAATCGATCACCACGGGGCTGGGCAATACCCTCACCATCACCGGCTACAACCCCGCCACAGGCGTGGTGAGCTACAGCTACACCTTGCTCGACAACGAAGCTCATCCCGCTGGCCAGGGCATCAACAACATCGGTGAGAGCTTCAGCGTGGTGGCCATCGACAGCGATGGCAGCAAGGCCACCGGCAGCCTGGACGTGAACATTGTCGATGACGTGCCGCAGGCCAGGCCCGACAGCGCCTCGGTAGTCGAAGGCGGTACCGTCACCGGCAACGTGCTGCACAATGACAGCCTGGGCGCCGATCGCCCGCCGGTCGAGCACACGGTAGTCGGTGTGCGGGCCGGCTCCGATACCTCGACATCGGCCATCGGCTCGCTGGGCGTGAACATTGCGGGTACCTACGGCACGCTGGTGCTCAACGCCAACGGCGAGGCGGTGTACAAGGCCGACCCCAACGCCGTGCCGCCAGCGGGCGCGACCGATGTGTTCACCTACACCATCCGCGATGCGGACGGTGACGAAAGCACCACGACCATCACCATCAACGTCACCGACAGCAAGCTCGTCGCCTGCCCGGACAGCGTCACGGTGTATGAAAAGGCCCTGGACCTGGTCCAGGACCCGCAAGACCTTGCGCCGGGCACAGTGGTGGGCAGCAACCCGGGCTCGGCGGGCGAGACCGCGACCGGAACGCTGGCCGGCTCGGTCGGTGGTGGCTCCGGCGCGCTGACCTTCACGCTGGTGGGCAGCAGCACCGGCGCCTACGGGCAGATCCAGATCAATGCCGACGGCAGCTACAAGTACACCCTGACGTCCGCGCCGCAGGTGGGCGGTGGCAACGACGGGGCCAATGTGGTCACCTCCGAAACCTTCACCTACAAGGCTACCGACGCGCTGGGCAACAGCGTCACCAGCACCATCGTGATCAAGATCGTGGACGATGTGCCACGGGCAGAGTCGGACAGCACCACGGTGGTGGAGGGCGGTACGGTCACCGGCAACGTATTGGACAACGACACGCTGGGTGCAGACGGCGCAGCCCAGGGCGGTGCGGTGGTGGGTGTGCGGGCGGGCGCCGACACCTCCACCTCGGCCATCGGTTCGCTGGGCGTGAGCATCGCCGGCACCTACGGCACGCTGATCCTGAACGCCAATGGCGAGGCGATCTACAAGGCCGACCCCAACTCGGTAGCGCCAACCGGCGCCAAGGACGTGTTCACCTACACCATCCGCGACGCGGACGGCGATGAAAGCACCACGACCATCACCATCAATGTCACCGACAGCAAGCTCGTCGCCTGCCCGGACGATGACATCAAGGTGTACGAGCGCGGGCTGGACCTGGTGCAGGACGCCTGGGACCTGGCGCCTGGCACGGTAGAAGGCAGCGCGCCGACCAGGGCCACGGAAACCTCGGTCGGCAACCTTCAAGGCCGGGTGGGCGGGGGCTCCGGTGCCCTGACCTACAGCCTGGAAGGCAGCGCCATTGGTAACTTCGGGCAGATTCAGATCAACGCCGACGGCAGCTACAAGTACACCCTGACCTCGGCGCCGCACATCGGCAACGGCAACGACGGCGCCAACGTCGTGAGCACCGAGACCTTCACCTACAAGGCCACCGATGCGCTGGGCAACAGCGTTACCAGCACCATCGTGATCCATATCGTCGACGACATGCCCATCGCCGAATCGGACAGTGCCACGGTGATGGAAGGCGGTACGGTCACCGGCAACGTGCTGCTTAACGACATCCTGGGTGCAGACGGCGCAGCCCAGGGCGGTGCGGTGGTGGGTGTACGGGCGGGCGCCGACACCTCTACCTCGGCCATCGGCTCGCTGGGCGTGAGCATCGCCGGCACCTATGGCACGCTGATCCTGAATGCCAATGGCGAGGCGATCTACAAGGCCGACCCCAACTCGGTAGCGCCAACCGGCGCCAAGGACGTGTTCACCTACACCATCCGCGATGCGGACGGCGATGAAAGCACCACGACCATCACCATCAATGTCACCGACAGCAAGCTCGTCGCTTGCCCGGACGATGACATCAAGGTGTACGAGCGCGGGCTGGACCTGGTGCAGGACGCCTGGGACCTGGCGCCTGGCACGGTAGAAGGCAGCGCGCCGACCAGGGCCACGGAAACCTCGGTCGGCAACCTTCAAGGCCGGGTGGGCGGGGGCTCCGGTGCCCTGACCTACAGCCTGGAAGGCAGCGCCATCGGTAACTACGGGCAGATTCAGATCAACGCCGACGGCAGCTACAAGTACACCCTGACCTCGGCGCCGCACATCGGCAACGGCAACGACGGCGCCAACGTCGTGAGCACCGAGACCTTCACCTACAAGGCCACCGATGCGCTGGGCAACAGCGTTACCAGCACCATCGTGATCCATATCGTCGACGACATGCCCATCGCCGAATCGGACAGTGCCACGGTGATGGAAGGCGGTACGGTCACCGGCAACGTGCTGCTCAACGACATCCTGGGTGCAGACGGCGCAGCCCAGGGCGGTGCGGTGGTGGGTGTACGGGCGGGCGCCGACACCTCTACCTCGGCCATCGGCTCGCTGGGCGTGAGCATCGCCGGCACCTATGGCACGCTGATCCTGAATGCCAATGGCGAGGCGATCTACAAGGCCGACCCCAACTCGGTAGCGCCAACCGGCGCCAAGGACGTGTTCACCTACACCATCCGCGACGCGGACGGCGACGAAAGCACCACGACCATCACCATCAATGTCACCGACAGCAAGCTCGTTGCCTGCCCGGACGATGACATCAAGGTGTACGAGCGCGGGCTGGACCTGGTGCAGGACGCCTGGGACCTGGCGCCTGGCACGGTAGAAGGCAGCGCGCCGACCAGGGCCACGGAAACCTCGGTCGGCAACCTTCAAGGCCGGGTGGGCGGGGGCTCCGGTGCCCTGACCTACAGCCTGGAAGGCAGCGCCATTGGTAACTACGGGCAGATTCAGATCAACGCCGACGGCAGCTACAAGTACACCCTGACCTCGGCGCCGCATATCGGCAACGGCAACGACGGCGCCAACGTCGTGAGCACCGAGACCTTCACCTACAAGGCCACCGATGCGCTGGGCAACAGCGTTACCAGCACCATCGTGATCCATATCGTCGACGACATGCCCATCGCCGAATCGGACAGCGCCACGGTGATGGAAGGCGGAACGGTCACCGGCAACGTGCTGCTCAACGACATCCTGGGTGCAGACGGTGCAGCCCAGGGCGGTGCGGTGGTGGGTGTGCGGGCAGGCGCCGACACCTCGACCTCGGCCATCGGCTCGCTGGGCGTGAGCATCGCCGGCACCTACGGCACGCTGATCCTGAATGCCAATGGCGAGGCGATCTACAAGGCCGACCCCAACTCGGTAGCGCCAACCGGCGCCAAGGACGTGTTCACCTACACCATCCGCGACGCGGACGGTGACGAAAGCACCACGACCATCACCATCAACGTCACCGACAGCAAGCTGGTGGCCTGCGCCGATACCGAGGTGAAAGTCTACGAAAAAGCGCTGGACCTGACCCAGGACCCGCAGGACCTGGCCCCGGGCACGGTGGTGGGCAGCAACCCTACCTCGCCTGGCGAGACGGGTACCGGCACCCTGGTCGGCTCGGTCACGGGCGGTTCCGGCGCGCTCACCTACACGCTGGTGGGCAGCACTACAGGTGCCTATGGGCAGATTCAGCTCAATGCCGACGGCAGCTACAAGTACACCCTGACCTCGGCGCCGCACATCGGCAACGGCGACGACGGGGCGAATATCGTCACGTCCGAGACCTTTACCTACAAGGCGACCGACCAACTGGGCAACAGCGTCACCAGCACCATCGTGATCAAGATCGTGGATGACGTGCCAAGGGCGGAGTCCGACAGCACCACGGTGGTGGAGGGCGGTACGGTCACCGGCAATGTGCTGGATAACGACACATTGGGGGCAGACGGCCCGGCCCAGGGCGGGGCGGTGGTGGGTGTGCGGTTCGGCGCCGACACCTCGACCTCGGCCATCGGCTCGCTGGGCGTGGGCATCGCCGGCACCTATGGCACCCTCATCCTGCATGCCAACGGCGAGGCCGAGTACAAGGCCAACCCCAATGCGGTGACGCAGGACGGTGCCCAGGACACCTTCACCTACACCATTCGTGACGCGGACGGCGACGAAAGCACCACCACCATCACCATCAATGTCACCGACAGCAAGATCGTCGCCTGCCCCAACAACGAGGTCACGGTGTACGAGAAGGCCCTGGACCTTAGCCAGGACCCGAACGACCTCGCCCCCGGCACCGTGACCGGCAGCGACCCCGGCTCAACGGGTGAAACCGCGACCGGCAGCCTGGTGGGCTCGGTCAGCGGAGCCAGCGGCGCGATCACCTATACGCTGGTGGGCAGCAGCACGGGCGCCTATGGGCAGATTCAGCTCAACGCCGACGGCAGCTTCAAGTACACCCTCACGTCCGCACCCAAAACCGCAGGCGGGCTCAACGACGGCCCCAACGTGGTCACCAGCGAGACCTTCGTCTACAAGGCCACCGATGCGGCCGGCAATTCGACCACCAGCAACATCGTGATCAATATCGTCGATGACGTGCCCACAACGGCTGACGCCGTGCGCTCGACCACACCGGGGCAGGTGGACACCAACGTCATGCTGATCATCGATGTGTCCGGCAGCATGGCCGACAATTCCGGGGTGCGCGGCCTGTCGCGCCTGGAGCTGGCCAAGGAGGCCATCGGCGCACTGCTGGACAAGTACGACGACATGGGCGATGTGAAGGTGCAGGTCGTCACGTTCTCCACCGGTGCCAGTGATCGCACCGACGTGTGGGTGACGGTGGCCGAGGCCAAGGCCCTGATCAAGGACCTGACCCCGGGTGGCTCGACCTATTACGACTCGGCAGTCAACGTGGCGCAGACGGCCTACCAGACGCCGGGCAAGCTGGAGGGGGCGCAGAGCGTCAGCTACTTCTTCTCGGACGGTGCGCCGACCTCGGGGCATGCCCTGACCGAAACGCGCACCGGCAACTGGGAGAACTTCCTGGGCGACAACGGCATCAAGTCGTATGCGATCGGGCTGGGCAGCGGCGTCAACACCGGCAATCTCAACCCGGCTGCCTATGACGGCAGTACCCACACCAATACCAACTCGGTGGTGGTCACCGACCTGGCGCAACTGGACAACGTGCTGTCGGGCACCGTGCAGGGCGCGCCGATCACCGGCAGCCTGATGAGCGGTGGCGACTTCGGTGCCGATGGTGGCTTCATCAAGTCGCTGTTGATCGACGGCACCACCTACACCTTCGACCCCAAAGGCAACGCCAACCAGCCCAGCTATGCAGCCAGTGGCGGCGCAGACCGCGGCACCTTCGACGCGAACAGCCACAGCATCACGGTCAAGACCGCGCTGGGCGGGACGCTGGTGGTGGACATGGACAACGGCCAGTTCACCTATACGCCGCCCAAGGACAGCGGCAGCAATCAGGTGGAGACCATCCGCTTCGTGGCCAGCGACAACGACGGCGACCTGAGCGGTGCCAACCTGGTGATCAACGTCAACACCAATGCTGCGCCGGTGGCCGGTGCCGATCATGTCATCACCAATATCCTTGCGCCGAGCATCAGCGTGCCGGCCGCTGCCTTGCTGGCCAACGACAGCGACGCCAACCACGATCGCCTGAGTGCGGCGCCGATCACCTTCAACACCGGCTGGACCAAGGGGGCGGATTTCACGGCCGGCAACGGCAAGACGGTCATCACCTTCACCGGCCAGGACGACACGCTGGCCAATCAGGAGCGGGTTCTGGCGCGCAGTGCCTTTACCGGCGCAGCCGGGTCGATGACCGCGGCGCTGGTGGTCAGTGGCTACCTGGGGGCGGTGAGTGCTGCCAATGGCAATGACGAAGACGTGATCAAGGTAAGCCTGCGCGAGGGCGAAACCCTGACCCTGGACCACAACCGCACCGCTGATCGCAACTTGCTGATGCAGTGGAAGGATGAGGGCGGCACCTACCACACCATCGCCGATGGCGGCAGTTTCACCGCCAGCCATGATGGGGTGTACAGCATCCATCTGGTCAACCAGGTCAATGACGACGGCGGCAAGGGCGCAGAAAGCTACCAGCTGAACATGTCGATCAACTACGCCGGGGCGCATGACTACACGCCCACCTACAACGGCACCTATACCGTCAGCGACGGCCATGGCGGCAGCGCCACGGGGGCGGTGGACATCACCTACCAGGCCGGCAGTACCCTGGAAGGCACCAGCCACGACGACGTGCTGCTGGCCGGGAGCGGTGATGACGTTCTCAATGGCGGTGCAGGCAACGACGTGCTGATTGGCGGCGATGGCAACGACAAGCTCTACGGGGGGGATGGCAACGACCTGTTGATCGGCGGCAACGGCAACGATCTGCTCGACGGTGGCGCTGGCAACGACACCGCCAGCTACGCCGGAGCGAGCGCTGGGGTGACGGTGAGCCTGGCGCTGACTGGTGAGCAGAACACGATCGGCGCCGGGCTCGACAAGCTGGTGTCGATCGAGAACCTGATCGGCTCCGACCACGACGACAAGCTGACCGGCGACGACAACGCCAACACGTTGATCGGCGGCCTGGGCAACGACATCCTGATCGGGGGCGGCGGTGACGATCTGCTGATCGGCGGGCCGGGCAACAATACCCTGACCGGTGGCGCGGGCAGCGATACCTTCCTGTGGCAACAGGGCAATACTGGCCACGACAAGGTGACCGACTTTACCCCGGGTACCGATCGGCTGGACCTCTCGCAATTGCTGCAGGGCGAGAACGCGACGTCGGCGTCGCTGGACGATTACCTGCACTTCACGGTGACGGGCACGGGCAACGGCGTGATATCGACCATCCAGGTGAGTGCGGTGGCCGGCGCGGCGCCGACCCAGACCATCGAACTGGCCGGCGTGGACCTTGCCCATCACTATGGGGTGACGGCGGGCGCGGGTGGGGTCATCTCGGCGGGGGCGGATACAGCCACGGTGATCAACGGGATGCTCAATGATCATTCGTTGAAGGTGGATACGGTGTGACATGAGGCGTAGATGGCGCAGCTGACCTGCCGCCGCCATGGCGGGCCAAGCCCGCTCCCACAAGAGCAATGAAGTAGCTGTGGGAGCGGGCTTGGCCCGCGATGGGGTGGGCGCGTGGTTGCGCCTAGGTACGCTTGCGCAAGGTCTTCTGCCGCGCGATGTACACGGTCACCAGTACCGCACTGGTGAGCATGAACCCGCGTGCCCACGGCAAGGGCACCAGGTAGCACGAAAAACCTATGCTTAGCCACATCAGCCCGATGGCGTATACCTTGGCCTTGAGCGGAATGCCCTCACCGCCCAGGTAGTCGCGAATCCACGGCCCAAGCCGCGGGTGATTGACCAGCCATGCGTGAAAGCGGGGCGAGCTGCGCGCAAAGCAGGCTGCCGCCAATAACAGAAAAGGGGTGGTCGGCAGCACCGGGAGGAAGATGCCGATCACCCCCAGCGCGACGCTGAGCCAGCCGATGGCCAGCAGCAGGTAGCGCATGGATGCAGACTCAGTGGTGGCGAGGCTTGAGCAGCGCAGGTTTCTCGTCCGGGGCATGGCACAGCAGGTACAAGGCCGTCAGCGCCTCGGGGATCTGCACGATCATGTCGTCCATCAGGTTGGCGTCGCTGGCGATGTCGGCGAACTCGGCCTCTTCGTCGAACAGGCCGGAACCGACCATGATCGGCAGCAGCATTTCGCTGACCTCTTCCTCGGCGCTTTCGAACCAGGCCGCTTCACGCAGGAACACCCCTTCCATGAAGCCGATGCACCAGCCACGCAGCTCGGAGTCGTCCGGCTCGTCGCCCAGGTCCAGGTCGCACGGCAGCTCGAATTCCTCATCGCTGGCCAGTTGGCGGGCGATGTGATCCTTGAGCTTGATCAGTGTGCTTTCGATTTCTTCGCGCTGGGCTTCGTCCTTGTAGTGCGGCGGCTCGGCGAACAGGGCGTCGATCCATTCACGCTCGGGAACGGCTTCGGAGCAGATCGACAGCGCGGTCAGGTAGCCGTGTGCGGCAACGTAGTCCAGCGCTTCTTCGTGCAGCTCGTCAGCGTCGAGGAAGGCTTGCAGGCGGGTTAATTGCTCAGCGAAGGACATTACAGGGCTACCTTGGGAATAAACGATGCTGGAATTCTAGCATCTTGCGGCGCCTGCGAGGCAAAGGATGACGCCTATCGCAGAGCCCCCTGCACGGGCGCCGTGTCCGGTATAATGCCCGGCTTTTGCGCCCGGTCACGCCAGCATGCGGCCCCGGCAAAAGCCGCTTACGCAATTTCAGGTGTGGCGGGGAAGCTTTTCATCCAGCCTGTGGCCAGGATGGTTCTGCGATTTATGGAGTTTTTATGCTCGAACAGGCTCAGCGCGTCCTCAAGGACATCTTCGGCTACGACAGCTTTCGCGGGCGCCAGGGGGCGATCATCGAATGCGTGGCCAAGGGCGGCGATGCGCTGGTACTGATGCCCACCGGCGGCGGCAAGTCGCTGTGCTTCCAGGTTCCGGGGCTGCTGCGCGAAGGCCTGGCAGTGGTGGTGTCGCCGTTGATCGCGCTGATGGACGACCAGGTGGCGACCCTCGACGAGCTGGGTGTCGCCGCGGCTTCGCTGAACTCCACGATGAGCGCCGACCAGCAGCGCGAACTGGCCATGCGCATTCGTCGCGGCGAGCTCAAGATGCTGTACCTGGCCCCGGAACGCCTGGTGCAGCCACGCATGCTGGATTTTCTGCGCAGCCTGGACATCGCGCTGTTCGCCATCGACGAGGCGCACTGCGTGTCGCAATGGGGCCATGACTTCCGCCCTGAATACCTGCAACTGGGGCAACTGGCCGAACTCTTCCCCAACGTGCCGCGCATTGCCCTGACCGCCACCGCGGACATGCGTACCCGCGAAGAGATCGTCACCCGCCTGCACCTGCAGAACGCCGAGCGCTTTCTGTCGAGTTTCGACCGGCCGAACATCTTCTATCGCATCGTGCCCAAGGAACAGCCGCGCAAGCAGTTGCTGGCGTTCCTCAACGAGCGGCGCGGCAACGCCGGCATCGTCTATTGCCTGTCGCGCAAGAAGGTCGACGATGTGGCCGCGTTTTTGTGCGAGCAGGGGTTCCCGGCGCTGCCCTATCACGCCGGCCTGCCTGCCGAGACCCGCGCCAGCAATCAGCGCCGCTTCCTCAACGAGGAAGGCCTGATCATGGTCGCGACCATCGCCTTCGGCATGGGCATCGACAAGCCGAACGTGCGTTTCGTGGCCCACCTGGACCTGCCCAAGTCGCTGGAAGCCTACTACCAGGAAACCGGTCGCGCCGGCCGTGACGGCCTGCCCGCCGATGCCTGGATGGCCTACGGCCTGCAGGACATGGTGATGCTCAAGCAGATGCTGCAGAACTCCGAAGGTGACGAGCGTCACAAACGGGTCGAGCAGCACAAGCTCGATGCCATGCTGGCACTGTGCGAAGAGACCCGCTGCCGTCGCCAGACCCTGCTCAACTATTTCGATGAAGAACTGCCCCAGCCCTGCGGGCACTGCGACAACTGCGTCGACGGCGTGCAGACCTGGGACGCCACCGAGCCTGCGCGCCAGGCGCTGTCGGCCATCTATCGTACTGGCCAGCGCTACGGCGTGGGCCATCTGGTGGACGTGCTGCTGGGCAAGGACAACGAGAAGATCCGCAGCTTCGGGCACGAGAAGCTTGCCGTGTATGGCGTGGGCAAGGCTCGCGCAGAAGGCGAGTGGCGTTCGCTGTTCCGCCAGCTGGTGGCGCGTGGCCTGGCCGATATCGACCTGGAAGGCTATGGTGGGCTGCGCCTGTCCGATACGTGCCGGCCCTTGCTGCGTGGCGAAGTCACCCTTGAGCTGCGCCGCGACCTCAAGCCGCAGACCAGCAGCAAGAGCAGCAGCTCGGGCAGCCCGGCCAGCCAGCTGGTGCGCGGTGAGGAACGCGAACAGTGGGACGCCTTGCGCGCCCTGCGGCGCAAGCTGGCCGAGGAGCATGGCGTGCCGCCGTATGTCATCTTCCCCGACTCGACCCTGCTGGAGATGCTGCGCAGTCAGCCCGGCAGCCTCAGCGAGATGGCCCAGGTCAGTGGCGTGGGGGCACGCAAGCTGGAGCGCTACGGCCAGGCCTTCCTCGAGGTGCTGGGCGGCGCTGCAGAGGCCCCGGCCCCGGTCGCCGACCTGCGCCACGAGCTGATCAGCCTGGCCCGCGCGGGCATGACTCCGCTGCAGATCGCCGGCCAGCTGCAATGCAGTGAAAAGAACGTTTACAGCCTGCTGGCCGAGGCCATCGGTCGCCAACAGCTGTCACTGGAACAGGCGCTGGACCTGCCCGAGGACCTGATGGGCGAGATCCAGGACGCGTTCCTCGACGGCGAAGGCGAGTTGCCGCCGGTGTCGGCGATCATCGAGCAGTTTGGCGGACGCGTGCCTGAGGGCGTGCTGTATTGCGTGCGCGCCGCACTGGCGGCCGAGTTCGAGATGTAGAAAGGTTGTTTGTCATCATTTATGACGATTATGCAGCGCCTGCCGACGGCATGAGCCTTGCCTAAGGCCCAAGGGCATGATTAGCTGCCTATTAATTAGTTCTGATGATGAGTTTCCTATGCCGTTGACCGATCACCACCGTTTCGGGATGCAGTTGGCCCATATGTCCCGGGGTTGGCGCGCCGAGCTGGACCGCCGCCTGGCCGGGCTCAACCTGTCGCAGGCGCGCTGGCTGGTGCTGCTGCACCTGGCGCGCTTCGACGAGGCCCCCACCCAGCGTGAACTGGCGCAGAGCGTGGGGGTTGAAGGGCCGACCCTGGCCCGTCTGCTCGACAGCCTCGAGGCCCAGGGCCTGGTCAAGCGCCAGGCCGTGCTGGAGGACCGGCGCGCGAAGAAGATCGTGTTGTGCCCGCCCGCCAAGCCGTTGATCGACCAGATCGAGACCATTGCCAACGCCTTGCGCGTCGAGCTGTTCGAAGGCATCGACGAAGAAGAGCTGCGCGTGTGCATGCGGGTGCACGCGCGCATCCTGGGCAACCTGGAGAAGTCCTAGAAGGTCTGCCCCAGGTTGAGGTAGAACGCCTTCTGGTTCTCGGTGTTCATGCCGTAGCTGAAGTTCAGCGGCCCCAGCGGCGTTTCGAAGCCCAGGAAGATGCTCGCGGCGTTGATGTAGCCGCTGTCGAACTCGTTGTCGTTGTTCCAGGCGCGGCCGCGTTCCAGCGAGCCGCCCAGATACAGCGGGAAGTCCAGCGGCAGGTAGGAGCGCGGGGTCAGGCGCCGGTAGTAGACCATGCGCATCAGGCTCAGGTTCTGGCCTGACACCGAGTCCTGGCGAAAGCCCGACAGCTGCCGGGCGCCGCCCATCACGAAGCTCGAGGTGACCACCTCGGCATCATCCAGAGTCCGCGCATAGCGACCGCCGAATACCCAGGTGTTCGGCCCGCTGCTCAGGGCCTTGTCCAGTTTCATGTCCCATTGGCGATAGCGCTGGTCGGAGCCCAGGCCCGGCTCGAACTGGCGCAGGGTCAGGCTGACGTCTTCGCCGCTGTGGGGGAAGTAGACGTTGTCCAGGGTGTCGAACGAATACTTGAGGTCATAGAAGCCTTCGTTGAAGTTCACCTTGGGCAGGCCCTGTTCGCCGATGCGTACCTCGGCCTGCCCCCAGGCCTGGCCCACCCCCAGGCGCACTTCGCCGTTGTTGCCGATCTGGCGGCCCAGGTTGAGCCCGAAGCCATAGCGTTCGAGGCGGTACTCGGCGATGGGGTCGTTGTCCAGGGTGGCCTCGATGTTCTGCGAGCCGATGTCCAGGTAGGGCGCCACGAAGTAGCGCGACCCGGTATCCAGCGGCTGGTAGAACTCGCTGTAGAGCTCCTGCTTGTCGCCGATCTGGGCTCGGGTGAGCCACTCGGCGCCCAGGCGGTTGATGCCGTTGACGCGGTAGCTGGCGCCCAGGTTGAAGGCGCTGTCGCCACGCAGGTCATCGGACAGGTTCAGCCCCAGCCGCAGATAGTCGGTGCCGCCACGTCGGCCCCGGGCGTTGATCACCAGGGTGTTCTCGTCGCCCTTGTGCACCACGCGGTACTGCACCCGGTCGAAGTAGTCCAGGCCGTACAGGGTGCCCATGTCGGTGCGCAGGCGGTCGAGCTCCAGCGGTTCGCCGATGGGCTGGCGAATGTAGTAGCGGATCACGTCGTCACTGACCTTGGAGTCGTTCTCGACCTTGATGGCGGTGATCACCGGAGTGCGTTGCCCGGCCGAGCGCGCCTCGGCCAGTTGCACCGCCGTGTCGTTGACCCGGCGCAGGCTGGCCAGGCGCGGGTCGAGCAGGCGGGTGGCGCGGTAGCCGGCGTCGATCATGTCCTGGGCCCGGCCGAAGTCGGTGACGCCAAAGCTCGACAGCGGCGGCTGTACCAGGATGTCGTCGCGGTGCAGCGAGGCCAGTTGCTCTTCGGAGTTGCGCCGGGTCATCAGGGTGATCGACTGGTTGAGCACATCGACCACCGTGGCCAACTGCTTGCGATTGCGCAGCGGCGTGCCGATATCGACGACGATCGCCATGTCCACACCCATCTCACGCACGATATCCAGCGGGATGTTGTCGACCATGCCGCCGTCGACCAGCAGGCGGCCGTCCAGCTCGACCGGGGCGAACACCGCCGGGATCGACATGCTGGCACGGATCACCTGGGGCAGGTGGCCCTTGCGAAACACCACTTTCTCGCCGCTGGCGATATCGGTGGCCACTGCGCGGAACGGGATCGGCAGCTTGTCGAAGTCACGGGTGTCACTGGCGTGGGCCAGCAGGCTTTCGAGCAGCAGCGCCAGGTTCTGCCCCTGGATCACCCCCAACGGCAGGCCCAGGCTGCCGTCGTCGCGAAAGCTCAGGCGCTGTTTGACCAGGAAGTCGCGGTCGTCCTGCTTGCGCCTGAAGGGGATGTCCTTGCGCGGCGGTGCATCGGACAACGCCTGCTGCCAGTCGATGGCCAGGGCCAGCTTCTCCAGCTCGTCGATCTTGTAGCCCGAGGCGTACAACCCGCCGATCACCGCGCCCATGCTGGTGCCGGCGATGGCGTCGATCTTCACCCCCTGTTCTTCCAGCGCCTTGAGCACACCGATGTGGGCCAGGCCGCGCGCCGCGCCGCCGGACAGTACCAGGCCGACCTTGGGCCGGGCGGCCTCGGCGGCGCAGAGGGCAAGGGAGGTAAGGGACAGCAACAGGCACAACAGCAGACGACGCATCGCGGCTCTCGGAGCAAAGGCTAAAGGTGGCTAGTATAAGCGCGACCACCTATCAGGAGACCGTTACCCCATGTCCGTATCCAAACCCGAAATTGTCATCACCTATTGCACGCAGTGCCAATGGCTGCTGCGCGCCGCCTGGCTGGCCCAGGAACTGCTGAGCACCTTCAGTGACGACCTGGCCCGGGTGGCCCTGGAACCGGCCACGGGCGGCAACTTTCGCATCACCTGCGATGGCGTGCAGATCTGGGAACGCAAGGCCGATGGCGGTTTCCCCGAGGCCAAGGTGCTCAAGCAGCGGGTCCGCGACCAGATCGACCCGCAGCGCGACCTGGGCCACAACGACCGCGCCTGACTCAGCCGCCGGAGGTGGCGGGTGCGGTGCGTGGTGCGCCGGCCGCCAGACGGCTTGAAATCACGATGGCCAGAATGATCAGCACCCCGCCCATCAGCATGCGCAAGGTGGGCTGCTCGGCGAAGATCACCCAGGCCATGGCGATGCCGTAGACCGGCTCCATGGCAAACACCACGGCGGCGGTGCGGGCCTTGATCACCGCCAGGCTGGCCACGAACAGGCTGTGTGCCACGCCGGTGCAGAACACCCCCAGCAGCCCCAGCCACAGCCAGTCCAGCGCGCTCACCGAAGGCAGCAGCGGGCCCGCCACCGGCAGCAGACACAGTGCCACCACGGCGTTCTGGCACAGCGCCGCCTGTACCGCCGGAATGTGCCGCGAGCCTGCACGGTTGAGCAGTGACAGCAGGGCGAACAGCAACCCCGAGAACAACGCCCACAGCAGCCCGCTGGTGGCCTGGCTGGCGAGGTCGAAATCGGGCGTCACCAGCACCAGGCCGATGCTCACCAGCACTACCAGCAAGGCTTCGTTGCGACGGATGCGCTCACGGAACAACAGCCCTTCCAGAATGACCGTGAACGCCGGGAAGCTGGCAAAGCCCAGGGTCGCGATGGCCACGCCGGCCACCTTGACCGCGACGAAAAAGCTGACCCAATGGCCGGCCAGCAACATCCCGGCCAATGTCAGCCCGCGCCAGTCCCGTGCCTTCAGGGGTTGCCAGTGTTGTCGGGCAACGCCGACGAAGATGGCCAGGGCCAGCACGGCGAAGGCCGCACGGCCGAACACGATGACCGACGGGCCGGCACTGGCCAGCTTGCCGAACACGCCGGTCAGGCCGAACAACAGCGCGCCTGCATGCAGGGCGCCCAGGGCGGTACGAGGGGTCATGGCGGGCGGTTGCCTTGGATCGGGAGCACAGGCCACGCAGTGTACATGCCCCGACGGCCTGTCACAGGACTGCCGCACAACGGTCATGGTCGATTCACTGCCCACAGGCAAGCTCGCACAAACTCTCCCGGAGCCTGCCCATGACCCATGCCGAGCTTGGCAAACCTTCGCGCAAGCAGCGCGTGCGCACGCTGTGGATCTCGGACGTGCACCTTGGCACCCGCGACTGCCAGGCCGAGCATCTGTCGCAGTTTCTCAAGGGCTACCAGGCCGATCGCATCTACCTGGTGGGCGACATCATCGACGGCTGGAAGCTGCGGGGTGGCATGTACTGGCCCCAGGCCCATACCAACGTGATCCGGCGCCTGCTGACCATGAGCAAGCGCGGCACCGAGGTGATCTATGTGACCGGCAACCACGACGAGTTCCTGCGTCGCTACTCCAAGCTGGTGCTGGGCAATATCCAGCTGGTGGACCAGGCCGAGCACCTCACCGTCGACGGCAGGCGGCTACTGGTGATCCATGGCGACCAGTTCGACGTGATAACCCGTTATCACCGCTGGCTGGCCTTCCTGGGTGACTGGGCCTATGAACTGACCCTCACCCTCAACCGCTGGCTCAACCACTGGCGCGCGCGGTATGGCTATGGCTACTGGTCGCTGTCGGCCTACCTCAAGCACAAGGTCAAGACGGCGGTGAGCTTTATCAGCGACTTCGAGGAGGCGATTGCACGCGAATGCGTCAAGCGAGGGTTTCACGGGGTGGTGTGCGGGCACATCCACCACGCAGAAATCCGCAAGGTGGGGGAGGTGGACTACCTCAATTGCGGCGACTGGGTGGAGTCGTGCACTGCCTTGATCGAGCACTGGGACGGCACGATCGAGTTGTACCGCCTGGCGGACGCCCAGGCCCGGGAGGCCCTGCGCCAGGCCCGGACGGTGGGTGAGCCCAGCCTCTAGGCCACGCGCAGGGGGCGGGCGATGCTCAGAACTGCACCTTGCCGCGCAGCATGTCGCGGTACAGGACAAAATCGCCCAGCAGGCTGTAGAAGGGGTAGGTGAAGGTGGCGGGGCGGTTCTTCTCGAAAAAGAAGTGGCCTGCCCAGGCAAAGCCGTAGCCGGCCACCGGGACCGCCAGCAGCAGCCAGCCGTTGGCACTGGCCAGGGCGTAGGCCAGCAGGGCGATCACCAGGCTGGTGCCGACGAAGTGCAGGCGGCGGCAGACAGGGTTGCTATGCTCACCCAGATAATACGGATAGAACTCGGCAAAGCTGTTGAAGCGTGGGGGGCTGTTCATTGCGTCGCTCCCGTATCGGTCGAAGGTGGCGAAACATGCACGGCGTGGAGCCTGAACCGAGTCTAGAATTGTGTCGCAGTATCAGTCAGTGACAATAAGCGCCACTTTAGTATCCTTTGCGTTCACCGCAGGAGCGGTCTTACCCAAAAGAAGCCAGCCATGAGCGAAAGAACCACGTCAGCAAGCTGGGCCTCGGGGATCGTCAAGGCACTTGAATTCGAAGGGCTCGATTGCCCTGCGCTGTTCAAGCAGCTCGGCCTGGACTTCGCCGCGCTGGACGACCCCGACGCACGTTTCACCCAGGACTCCATGACCCGCTTGTGGCAACTGGCCGAAGAGTTGTCGGGCAACCGTGCCATCGGCCTGAACATGGCGCGGGTGGTGCGCCCGGCATCGTTTCACGTGGTTGGCTATGCCTTGATGTCCAGCCGCACCCTGGCCGAGGGGTTCGAGCGCCTGGTGCGTTACCAGCGCATTATCGCGGAGAGTTCCGACCTGAGCTTTCGCCTGGGGCCGGAAGGCTACTCGCTGGTGCTGACCGTGCATGGCGATCACCTGCCGCCCACCCGGCACAGCGCCGAGGCCTCGCTGGCCTGCGCCCTGGCGCTGTGCTGCTGGTTGAGCGGGCGCACCATCCAGCTGCGCCGCGTGCTGGTACAAGGCCCGCAGCCTCAGGATATAGAACCCTACAAGCAGGCGTTTCGTGCCCCGCTGGTGTTTGGCGCGCCCCACGATGCGCTGGTGTTCGAGCGCGCCGACATGGAGGCGCCGTTGCCCACGGCCAACGAGGCCATGGCGATTCTGCACGACCGTTTTGCCGGCGAGTACCTGGCGCGTTTTTCCGAAAGCCGGGTGACCCACCGTGCACGTCAGGTGCTGTGCCGCATGCTGCCCCAGGGCGAACCCAAGCGCGAAATGGTCGCCCAGGCCCTGCACCTGTCGCAGCGCACGCTGCAGCGGCGCCTGCAGGAGGAGGGCACCAGCTTTCAGACCCTGCTCGACGATACCCGTCGCGAACTTGCCGAGCAGTACCTTGCGCAGCCGAACATGACATTGCTGGAGGCTGCCTACCTGCTGGGTTTTGCCGACCCGAGCAACTTCTTCCGGGCCTTCCGGCGCTGGTTCGACCTCACCCCCGGGGAATACCGCACCCGTATGGAGCTGGCGCGCAGTGCCGGCCCCGAGGCGTCGGCCCAGGGCGTCAGTGCCGCCAGAACGCCGGCATGCACAGAACCAGCACCGTAATGATCTCCAGGCGGCCCAGCAGCATGCCGCCGGCCAGGATCCACTTGGCGGCGTCGGGCAGGGTGGCGAAGTTGCCCGCCGGGCCGATGGTTTCGCCCAGGCCCGGGCCCACGCCGGATACGGTGCTGGCCGCGCCGGTCAGGGCAGTCATCCAGTCCACGCCCAGCAGCGAAAGCAGCAGCGCGATGATGCAGATGGTGATGGCGAAGAAGAACGAGAAGGTCAGGATCGATCGCACGATCTCTTCGTCGAGGCGGTGACCGTTGTATTTCTGCTTGATCACCGCGCGCGGGTGAATAAGCTGGTTGAGGCTGGCCTTGAGCAGGATGTAGGCCACCTGGAAGCGGAAGATCTTGATCCCGCCCGCGGTCGAGCCCGAACAGCCGCCGATGAAACCCAGGTAGAAGAACAGCATCAGCGAAAAGTTGCCCCACAGGCTGTAGTCGCCCAGGGCGAAGCCGGTGGTGGTGACCACCGACGTCACGTTCAGCGCCACGTGGCGCAAGGCATCGAACCACGGCAGGCTGGTGGTGGCCCAGTACCAGGTACCCAGCACCACCCAGGTGGCCACCAGCAGGCCGAGCAGGCCCTGTACCTGCTGGTCCTTGATCAGTGCCTTGCGATTGCCACGCATCGTGGCCACGTAGAGGGTGAACGGCACACTGCCCAGGATCATCACCACCACCGCCACCCAGTGCACGGCCGGCTGGTCCCACTTGGCCAGCGACTGGTCGGAGGTGGAGAAACCGCCGGTGGAAATCGCCGACATGGCGTGGTTGATGGCATCGAACGGGCTCATGCCGGCCAGCCAGAACCCCAGCCCGCCGATGGTGGTGATGCCCACGTACACCGCCACGATCGACTTGGCGACCATGTGCGAGCGGGGCATGACCTTTTCGGAGCGGTCCGAGGACTCGGTCTGGAACAGGCGCATGCCGCCAATGCGCAGCAGCGGCAGGATCGCAACCGCCATGCCGATGAAGCCGATGCCGCCCAGCCAGTGCAGCAGCGAGCGCCATATCAGGATGCCCGGCGACATGCTGTCCAGGCCACTGAGCACGGTGGCGCCGGTGGCGGTGATGCCCGACATGCTCTCGAAGAAGGCATCGGTGTAGCTGATGTGCTGGGTCAGCAGGAACGGCAGGGCGGCGAAGATGCACACCACCAGCCAGCTGCTCACGGTGAGCAGGTACATGTCGCGCGGGCGCAGGTGCACGTGCTCGGGGCGCCCGGGTATGACCAGGGCCAAGCCGGCAATGAAGGTGATCAGGCTGGCCCACAGAAACGACGGCAGGTCGCCGGTGCGCTCGTAGATGACCAGGGTGGCCATGGGCACGGTCATGCTGATCGCCAGGGTAATCAGGAAGATGCCGATAATGAAACCGATGATCCTTAAGGTCGGCAACGCCATGTGATCTGCTCTGGGTTGAAACGGAGGGGCGCCATTCTACCTATGGGCCTCTTTAAGTAAACGGTAGAATAGCCGCACATTTCTCGACAGGGGGTAGCCGATGGAGGCTCTCGACGCATTGCTCAACCGTGTTTCCGTTCCTCGCCTGGTAGAGCCGGCACCTGATGCTGCGCAGCGCGAGTTGCTGTTTCGGGCGGCCTCGCGTGCGCCGGACCATGGCCAATTGCGGCCCTGGCGGTTCCTGACCATCGAAGGCGCGGCCCGCGAACAATTGGGGGCGCTGCTGGCCGAGGCGGTGAAGGAGCAGGGCGAAGCCACCGAGGCAGCGCTGGAAAAGGCCCATGCCATGCCGCTGCGGGCGCCGTTGCTGATTGTGGTGATCGCGAACGTGCAGGATCACTTCAAGGTGCCCAAGTCCGAGCAGCGGCTGGCGGCCGCGTGTGCGGCGCATGCCATTCTGCTGGCGGCATATGCCCAGGGGATCGGCGCGGTGTGGCGAACCGGCGAGCTGTCCTACAGCCCGCAGGTGGCCAAGGGCCTCGGGTTGGCGGATACCGAAGAGCTGATCGGCTTCCTGTATGTGGGCACGCCGCTTAACCCGCCGCGTACGGCGCCAGTGGTGTCTGTCGAGGCGTTTGTCAGCGCCTGGGAGCAGCCCCGCTAAGCTATACAGGCATCAGATGGCCCTTTCGCTGGCAAAGCCAGCTCCCACAGGTGCGCACTTGCCCTGGAGGACGGTGACATGCCTGTGGGGGCCGACTTGCCAGCGAAGAAGCCACCACCCGTCTTTATTCAGGCGCTAGCCGGCCCCGCCACCGGCAACTCCAGCGTCGCCACGAACCCGCCCTGCGCATGGTTGCCCAGCACCAGGCTGCCACCATGACGTTCCGCCGCCTTGCGCGCGATCGCCAGGCCCAGGCCATGCCCGGCCGTGGTCTGCCCCGGGGCGCGGAAAAACGGCTCGCCCAACTGCGCCAGGTGCTCGTCGGCCACCCCCGGCCCGTGGTCGCGCACCGTCAGCACGATACGCTCGCCTTCACGCTGTGCACTCATCTCGATCGGTTGCCCCGGCGGATTGAAGCGCACGGCATTGCGCAGCAGGTTGTCCAGCGCACGTTCGATCAGTGTCGGCCAGCCCTGCAGGCTCAGCCCAGGCGTGTCGTGCAGCTGGATGTCCTGTTCCGGCGCTGCGAGCTGAGCATCCTTGCGCACGCTGGCCAGCAGCGCATTGAGGTCGACCGGTTCTGCGCTGGCGCTTTCGGCATCCACCCGCGCCAACACCAGGATTTCGCTGATCAACGCCTCGAGGCGGTCGCACTCGCGGGTCAGGCGCGGCCAGTAGGCCTGCTGCTGTGCAGGCTCTGCCCGCTCGGCCAGGGCCAGGGCGATCCGCAGGCGTGCCAGCGGTGAGCGCAGTTCATGGGACACGTCACGCAGCAGTTGGCGCTGGCTGGCAATCAGGCTCTGCAGGCGCGCGCCCATGCGGTTGAAGTCATTGGCCAGCACACCGAACTCGTCGCGCCGGTTGGCCAGGCGTGCCAGGCTGTTCTGCTGGTAGGTGGTCTGCCCCAGGTCATGTACCGCGCCACGCAGGCGACTGAGGGGGCGGGTGATCGACAGGGTCACCAGCAGGCTGAACAGGGTCAGTACCACCAGGGCAATGCCCAATGCACTCAGCGGCCACAGCAGGCTGTCGCGGTGCCAGGCGTCGAGTTCGGGGTGAGGGATGCGGTAGATCAGCAGGTAGGTGTCGCCCGTGCCGGGGCTGGTGTACTCCTCGGTGAGGCGTCGCCAGGGCAGCGGCTCGCCGTTGTGCCGGCGCGCCTCGAAGGCTGCTGCGCGGCGCGGGAACGTGCCAGGCACCACGGCCTCGCCGCTTTCGTTGAGCACCTGCACGTCGATGTTGTAGCGCCGCTTGCGCAGCTCCAGATAACGCTGCGCGGCCTCGGGCCCTTGCTGTTCGTAGCGCGCCGACCAGTTCATGGCCAGGGTATTGAGCCCCGGGTGGCGGCTGAGGATCCAGGCGTCCTGATTGAGCATGTGGCCGAGCAGGATCGACAGCCCGGCAACCAGGGTGATGGCCAGCCAGAAACTGGCCAGGATGCGCCAGAACAGTGAACGCAAGGGCATTACCTCAAACGAAAGAAGCCCGACCTGCGGGGGCAGGTCGGGCGGGGTGTGGACAGCTTACTGGGCCTTGCTGGCTTTTTCAGCTTTCCAGGCTTTGAACTCGGCCCACTCGGCCTTGCGCTCTGCCTGCTTCTTCTTCATTTCATCGAACTGCTTCTGCTGCTCTGGCTTGAGCATGCCGCGGATCTGGGTGTCGACCTTGTCGTGGCTTGCCTTGAGTTCGTCCTTGAGTGCCTTCTGGTCGGCTGCCGGCAGCTTGGCCAGGTAGCGCTGGGTGATTTCGTGGCGGCTCTTCATCTGCTCGCCCATCAGTTGACGGATCTGCTGGCGCTGCTCGCGGGTCAGGTCCAGCTGGGCGAAAGGCGCTCCACCGCGTTGGTGCTCGGCGCCGTGACGGGGGCCGCCATCGGGCATGGCCATGGCTACGGTTGGCAGGGCGGCAGCGAACATCAGTGCGATAAGGGTCTTGCGCATGGTGACTCTCCTTGTTGAGGCCGGTCGTTACCGGATGTGCCCAGTCTAGGGAGATCAAGGTCAGCGGCGGTCAGGCAAGGGTAAAGCTTGGGTAAAGACGGTGGGCGAGGGTGTTTACACGGTGGGGCGTTGGCGTGCGCCCCTTTGCCAGCAAGGCTGGCGCCTACAGGCTGTAGTAATAGCCGCGGCTGCGCAGGGCGACGATGCGCGGCCTGCCATCGGGATGCGGGCCGATCTTCTTGCGCAGGTTGCTGACGTGCATGTCCAGGCTACGGTCGTACAGGGTCAGCTTGCGGCCCAGGGCGAGCTGCGCCAGTTCCTGTTTGTCCAGCGGCTCACCCGGCTGGCCCAGCAGGGCTTCGAGAATGCGGCTTTCGGAAAGGGTCAGGGTCAGCTCGCGTTCGTCGATGTCGACCACGCCACGGGCGGGGCTGAAGCGCAGGTCGCCCACTTCCATCTGGGTGGGTGTGGCGGCCGGGTGGCTGCGGCGCAGCACGGCGCGCAGCCGCGCGGTGAGCTCGCGGGGGTCGCAGGGCTTGGCCAGGTAGTCGTCGGCGCCCAGTTCCAGGCCCAGGATACGGTCCAGCGGCTCGCCGCGAGCAGACAGCATCAGCACTGGCAGCTCGGCGTGGTCGCTGCGCAATTGCTTGAGCAGTTCCAGGCCGCTGCCGTCGGGCAGCATCACATCCAGCACCACCGCTGCCGGGGCGTGCTCGGCCAGGGACTTGCGGGCGCTCTGGCCATCATGGCAGGCACGCACCTGAAAGCCTTCCTGGGTCAGCCAGCTGCTCAGCAGCTCGCACAGTTCCTGGTCATCATCAATCAGTAGCAGCTCGCTCATGTCTCACTCAATTCAACCATTGCCGGCGCCGTCTGTGGCTGCCACTGGCAAAGATACCGCAGAGCACGGCCAACAGGGCAACTCCGGCACCAATCACGAACCATTGCTGCTGATCGGTGAGCAGCTTGGGCAGCGGGTTGGCCTGGTGTTGCTCGAGCTGCTGCTTCAGGCGTTGGTTCTCCTGGCGCAGGCGGGTCAGCTGGGCGCTTTCGCGCTCGTTCTCGACATTTTTCAGCTGCTGCTTGAGCGCTTCGTGCTGGCGCTCACTTTCCTTGAGGCGTTGCTGCAGCTCGGAGATCTGGCTACCCGCACTCAACGACAAAGGGGTGCTGGCGGAGGCTTCGGCGGCCTTGGCGAGCGGGGTCAGCAGCAACAGGCACAGCAGCATGGACAACGGACCTTGACGCATCGGAACTCCTTGATTCCAATCGGGTGTTGCGTAGGTTGTCGGCAGGTGGGCGAGAATGATGAACATTCGAGTGGATTTTAAGGCGTAGCACTACAGGCCCGCTGTAGTGGGCAAAGCCAGGAAGGGGAGCAGCGAGTGTGTGCGAAGGTGCGCAGAAGGTAAGGCGAACCGGCGCGACGAAGGGCTCGTCGCGCCGATCAGGTTACGGCAGGACCTGCTTGAACGGCTTCACCAGCACTTCGGCATATACACCCGCCGCAATGTAAGGATCCGCATCTGCCCAGGCCTTGGCAGCCTCGAGCGAGTCGAACTCGGCGACGATCAGGCTGCCACTGAACCCGGCCGCGCCAGGGTCGTTGCTGTCGATCGCCGGGTGCGGGCCGGCCAGTACGATGCGGCCTTCGGCCTTGAGCTGCTGCAGGCGCTCAAGGTGCGCCGGGCGTGCAGCCAGGCGGGCTTGCAGCGAATCGGCAACGTCTGTGGCGATGATGGCGTAGAGCATGTCAGTCCTCGGTCTTGGGGGTAGTAGGGTCGCTGTCGTGCAGGTGGCGGGACAGGTAGACACCCTGGCCCACCAGGAACAGTACGGTCATGCCCAGGCTGCCGAATACCTTGAAGTCCACCCAGATGTCCTGGAAGGTGAAGGCAACGAACAGGTTGGCCGCGCCGCAGAACAGGAAGAACGCGATCCACGCCAGGTTCAGGCGCGTCCACACCGGCTCGGGCAAGGTCAGCGCATGGCCCATGATGCGCTTGATCAATACACGGTCACCAATGAAGTGACTGCCCGCAAAAGCGGTGGCGAACAGCCAGTTCACCGCCGGGGCCTTCCACTTGAGGAAGGTCTCGCTGTGGAAGGCCAGGGTCAGGCCGCCAAATACCAGGCATGCCACCAGGGTCAGCCACTGGCCCTTCTCCAGCTTGCGCTGGCGGATCAGCAATGCGCCATACACCACCAGCGAACTGATGATCAGCACCGCCGTGGCGCTGTAGATGCCGCCCAGCTCGAACGACTGGCCGGCAACATCGACCGTGCGCGGGTCGAGCTTGTAGACGATGAAAAACAGGAACAACGGGATGAAATCGATGAATTGTTTCACAGTGGCAGCCAGAAGCAGGATGTGACGGCATAATAACAAACATCAATGAGAGCGTATGCGCCACCTATGAATGTTGATCTGCACTGCCACAGCACCGCTTCCGATGGCGCCCTGTCGCCCACGGCGCTGGTCGCTCGCGCCCATGAACACGGCGTGCGGATGCTTTCGCTGACCGACCACGACACCCTCGAAGGCCAGCTCGAAGCCCAGGCTGCCACCCAGGCGCTGGACATGCAGTGGGTCAGCGGGGTCGAGCTGTCCTGCACCTGGGGCGGGGCGACGATTCACATCCTGGGCTACAACTTCCCGCTCGATGCCGAACCGCTGCAGCGCGCCGTCGAGTCGCTGCACCGTGGACGCTGGCTGCGCTCCGAGGAAATCGACCGGCGGCTGGCGCTCAAGGGCATGCCCGGCGCGCTGGACGGCGCCCGTGCCATCCAGCTGGAGCTGGGTGACAGCGGCAATGCGCCGGCCCGTCCGCACTTTGCCGAGTACCTGGTGCGTGCCGGCCACGTCAAGGACCGCGGCGAAGCCTTTCGCAAGTGGCTGGGCGCCGGCAAGCTGGGGGATGTGAAGCTGCACTGGCCAAGCCTGGAAGACACCGTGCAGACCCTGCGCCAGTCCCACGCATGGGTCAGCCTTGCCCACCCGATGCACTACGAATTAACCCGCAGCAAGCGTCGACGCCTGATTGCCGACTATATTCAAGCAGGTGGCCAGGCGCTGGAAGTGGTGAACGGGATGATGCCCGCCGAACAGGTGGGCACGATGTCGATCCTGGCCCGTGAGTTCGGTCTGCTGGCCAGCGCCGGCAGCGATTTCCATGGCCCGGGCGCCTGGTCTGAGATCGGTGTCTACCGGCCGTTGCCGGAGGACCTGCCACCCCTGTGGCGTCGATTCAAACATGAGCAGCCCACTGCACCCGTCTGAACAGGTAGAAAACGTGAGTCAATTTTTCCAGATTCATGCGGAAAACCCGCAACCGCGCCTGATCAAGCAGGCCGTCGAGATCATCCGCAAGGGTGGGGTGGTGGTCTACCCTACCGATTCGTCCTACGCCATGGGTTGCCAGATCGGCGACAAGTCTGCCGTGGAGCGCGTGCGCCGCTTGCGCGGGCTGGACAAGAGCCACAACTTCACGCTGATCTGCTGCGACCTGTCGCAGATGGGCCTGTTCGCCAAGATCGACACCGCCACGTTCCGCCTGCTCAAGGCGCATGTGCCGGGGCCCTATACCTTCATCCTCAATGGCACCCGCGAAGTACCGCGCCTGCTGTTGCACGAGAAGCGCCGCACCATCGGCCTGCGCGTGCCGCAAAACCCCATTCTGCTGGCCTTGCTCGAAGAGCTGGGCGAGCCGTTGATGAGCGTCAGCCTGATCCTGCCAGGCGACGACGAACCCATGACCGACCCGTACGAGATCCGCCAGCGCCTGGAAAAACAGGTCGACCTGATCATCGACGGCGGTTACGGCGACCTCAAGGCCTCCACCATCATCGACCTGACCGGGGAGGAGGCGGTGCTGGTGCGTGAAGGCTGCGGCGACCCGGCGCCCTTCATGGCAGAAGCGTGAACCAGGTCGCTGCGGTCGAGCCGGCCCTGGACCCACAGGCCGGCGCCCAGCAGGAGCTGCCACTGGTGATGGTGTATGGCGAAGCCATGACCGAGATGCCGGTGGACCTGTACATCCCGCCCGATGCGCTGGAAGTGTTCCTCGAAGCCTTCGAGGGCCCGCTCGACCTGCTGCTGTACCTGATTCGCAAGCAGAACGTGGATATTCTCGACATCCCGGTGGCGGAGATCACGCGCCAGTACATGGGCTATGTCGAGCTGATGAAGACCGTACGCCTGGAACTGGCCGCCGAGTACCTGGTGATGGCCGCGATGCTGGCCGAGATCAAGTCGCGCATGCTGCTGCCGCGCTCGGCCGAAGTGGAGCAGGAAGAGGACGATCCGCGTGCCGAACTGATTCGCCGGCTGCAGGAGTACGAACGTTTCAAGGCCGCCGCCGAAGGCATCGACGGCCTGAGCCGGGTTGGCCGCGAGGTGATCGTACCGCGCCTGGAGGCACCCCAGGCCAAGGCGCGCAAGCTGTTGCCCGACGTTGCGCTGGAAGAGGTGCTGATGTCGATGGCCGAGGTGCTGCGCCGCGGCGACATGTTCGAGAGCCACCAGGTCAGCCGCGAGGCGCTGTCGACCCGCGAGCGCATGAGCGATGTGCTCGAGCGCCTCAAGGGCGGCGGCTTCGTGCCCTTCGTCGAGCTGTTCACGGCCGAGGAGGGCAAGCTGGGGGTGGTGGTGACCTTCATGGCCATCCTCGAACTGGTCAAGGAATCTCTCGTCGAACTGGTGCAGAATGAGCCCTTCGCTCCCATCCATGTCCGCGCCCGGGCCGAATAACCGTACACGAGCACCCCAATGAACCTGACCGACCCCCGTGACCTGGCGCCGCTGCTGGAAGCCTTCCTGCTCGCCTCTGGCAAGGCGCAATCGCTGGAGCGCCTGTACGAGCTGTTCGAAGAGGCCGAGCGCCCTGAGCCCGGCGTGTTCAAGAAGGCCCTCGAGGTGCTGCGCAAGTCCTGTGCCGGGCGCGCGTTCGAGCTCAAGGAGGTGGCCTCGGGCTACCGCCTGCAGATCCGCGAGGACTACGCGCCCTGGGTCGGGCGGCTGTGGGAAGAACGGCCGCAGCGCTATTCGCGTGCGTTGCTCGAAACCATTGCGCTGATCGCCTATCGCCAGCCGATCACCCGTGGCGAGATCGAGGATGTGCGGGGCGTGGCGGTGAACACCAATATCATCAAGACCCTGCTCGAGCGCGAGTGGGTGCGCATCGTGGGCTACCGCGAAGTGCCCGGTAAACCGGCGATGTTCGCCACCACCAAGGCCTTTCTCGACCACTTCAACCTGAAGAACCTCGACGAGCTGCCCTCGCTGGCCGAGTTGCGCGAGATGGAACCCGAGCCATTGCTGGAAGTGGATGATGCACCGGTGCCGGCCCACCTGCAGGCCCTGGCCGACGAGAGCGCCGAGCCCGAAGCCCCGGTCGAGGAGACCAGCTTTCACAGCCTGTTGCTGGAGCTGGACTCGATGGAGCAGGGGCTCAAGACCGACTTCGACGACCTGCTCGAGCAAGCCGATGAACCCGATGAGGGCCAGGCAGCGCCCGGTTCGCCGCAGGGCTGAGCGGCCTTCGAGCGGAAAACAGCGTCCTGGGGTGCAATATCGGCTAGTCTGTGGTGCGTTTGTCGTCGGTTCGGCGTATGATTCGCGACCTTTTTTGGCGCTTGTTTGGCCAATTCAATGATTTTCAGCAGCACTACACCGGGAGGTGCCCAGATGAGTGAACAGGATCTGCACGATAGCCCGCCGCGTCCAGCCGGCGAAAAACTGCAAAAGGTACTCGCGCGCATCGGCGTGGGTTCGCGCCGCGACGTCGAGGCCTGGATCAGCCAGGGTCGCATCAAGGTCAATGGCGTGGACGCCACCCTTGGCCAGCGCGTCGACATGCACGACGCGATTTCGGTCGACGGCCGCCTGATCAAGCGTGAAGAAGCCGCCGAGACCGTCCGCCGCGTCATCATGTACAACAAGCCCGACGGCGAGATCTGCACCCGTGACGACCCGGAAGGTCGCCCGACCGTGTTCGATCGCCTGCCGCGCCCGAAAGAGGGCCGCTGGATCAACGTCGGTCGCCTGGACATCAACACCACCGGCCTGCTGATGTTCACCACCGATGGTGAGCTGGCCAACCGCCTGATGCACCCGTCGTCCGAAATGGACCGTGAATACGCAGTGCGTGTACGCGGCGAAGTGGACGAAGACATGATCGCGCGCCTGAAGGCGGGCGTGGTGCTCGAAGACGGTCCGGCGCGTTTCACCGACATTCAGGAAGCCCCGGGCGGTGAAGGTTTCAACCACTGGTACCACTGCGTGGTGATGGAAGGCCGCAACCGTGAGGTGCGTCGCCTGTGGGAATCCCAGGGCCTGGTGGTCAGCCGCCTGAAGCGTGTGCGCTTCGGTCCGGTGTTCCTCAACAGCGACCTGCCGATGGGCCGCTGGCGCGAAATGAGCCAGGGCGAAGTGGACATCCTGGCTGCCGAAGTGGGGCTCAAGCCGGTGGCGATGCCAGCGATGAAGGCCAAGGTCAAGGACAAGCTCGAGCGCATGCAGCGCAAGTCGTCCAAGCCGGTGGGCCGTGGCGAGCGCGTGCGCACCCTGCGCCCGGCCAAGGAAGGTGGCGCGACCACCGAGCGCGCAGCGCGCCAGCCGCGTGACGACTCGCCACGCAAGGGCCGCAGCACCGTGGCCGAGCGTCCGAGCGACATGAACAAGCGCAAGCCGGCCGGCTCCGCACCCAAGCGGCCGGGCAGCAGCCGTGGCAAGCCGCCGCGGGCTGAGTAAGCGCTCACACAAGCCAACCTTCGGGTTGGCTTTTTTGTGCCTGTGGTGTTTTCACGTGCCCTTCGCCGGCAAGGCCGGTTCCTACAGGCATTGCACTCGCAGTGTAGGAGTCGCGTTGCCGGCGAAGGGCCGGCGCAGACACTCCAAGGCAACCAGTGGAAACTTTTTGAACCACGTCGTAAATAATTCGTTACGACTTGTGGCGTACTGATTGGGCAAGCCAGCCCGTCCTTCAGGCTGTAAACAAACCTTGCCGAAAACGTCGGCGACGGCCACCTTCCGTCCACGTCAACCTCTTGCCCAACCCCCGCAACCACGGTGTGATAGCCGCCATTGCCAAGTGCAAAAGCCCCGCCGCAGAGCTGGGCAAGCCATAACAAGAAATGGAGGCGCCATGCACGCCGTACACTCCCCCAGGCTTCAGAACCCCCGCCGGACCGCTGCGTCTTGTCATCCGACAGTCACGCAACGTGTTGACCCCTGCGCCAAAGCAAGGGTATACAATGCGCCGCGTTTTAACTGTGACCCAACTGCGTACCGCGCAACCTTGCTGACTCCGGGCTGATTCGCCTCGGGCTGCCGCCCGTACCGAAGGCTCTGGTCCAAGACTCCTCAAGGTATACCACCTTGTTAATTCCGCTGCGCCACGAGCGCGGTGGGTCCGATTCCGTCACAGATAAAAACAAACAGGTGACTCCGTTCATGAGTGGACAAAACTCGCATTCAGGTGAGCTCAAGCGTGGCCTGAAAAACCGCCACATCCAGCTGATCGCCCTCGGTGGCGCCATCGGCACCGGCCTGTTCCTGGGGTCGGCCGGGGTGATGCAATCGGCCGGCCCGTCGATGATCCTGGGCTATGCGATCTGCGGCTTCATTGCCTTCCTGATCATGCGCCAGCTGGGCGAGATGATCGTCGAAGAGCCGGTGGCCGGCTCCTTCGCCCACTTCGCCCACAAGTACTGGGGCGGTTTCGCCGGCTTCCTGTCGGGCTGGAACTGCTGGGTGCTGTACATCCTGGTGGGGATGTCGGAGCTGACCGCGGTCGGCAAGTATGTCCACTACTGGTGGCCGGAGATCCCCACCTGGGCCTCGGCAGCCGCATTCTTCATCCTCATCAACGCGATCAACCTGGCCAACGTGAAGGTGTTCGGCGAGGCGGAGTTCTGGTTCGCGATCATCAAGGTGCTGGCCATCGTCGGCATGATCGGCCTGGGCAGCTACCTGCTGGTCAGTGGCAGCGGCGGCCCTGAAGCCTCGGTCACCAACCTGTGGGCCCACGGCGGTTTCTTCCCGCACGGCGTCGGCGGCCTGGTGATGGCCATGGCGATCATCATGTTCTCCTTCGGCGGCCTGGAAATGCTCGGGTTCACCGCAGCCGAGGCCGACAAGCCGAAGACCGTGATCCCCAAGGCGATCAACCAGGTCATCTACCGCATCCTGATCTTCTACATCGGTGCCCTGGTGGTACTGCTGTCGCTGACCCCGTGGGACAGCCTGGTCAGCAGCCTGACCAGCTCGGGCGATGCCTACAGCGCCAGCCCGTTCGTGCAGGTGTTCTCGCTGCTGGGCAGCAACACCGCAGCGCATATCCTCAACTTCGTGGTGCTGACCGCGGCGCTGTCGGTGTACAACAGCGGCACCTACTGCAACGCGCGCATGCTCTACGGCATGGCCGAGCAGGGTGATGCGCCGGCCAGCCTGGCCAAGATCGACAAGCGTGGCGTGCCGGTACGCTCGATTCTGGCGTCGGCGGCGGTTACCGTGGTGGCGGTGCTGCTCAACTACCTGATGCCGCACAGCGCCCTGGAGCTGCTGATGTCGCTGGTGGTGGCGACCCTGGTGATCAACTGGGCGATGATCAGCTACTCGCACCTCAAGTTCCGCCAGCACATGGACCGTACCGGTCAGAAGTCGCTGTTCCGCGCGCTGATCTACCCCTACGGCAACTACCTCTGCCTGGCGTTCGTGGTGTTCATCCTGGGCATCATGCTGCTGATGCCGGGCATCCGTGTATCGGTGTACGCGATTCCGGTATGGCTGGTGGTGATGTGGGGCTTCTACTGGCTCAAGAGCAAGCGCAGCGCCAACGGCGCCCCTGCAGTGCCGAGCGCCGCCCTCAAGTAAGCGCAGGATGCTGCAATGAAAGCCCGGCCTTGTGCCGGGCTTTTTGGTTTTGTGCACCAGGGCGGGTATCCTGAAGGCCAATTCGCGCAAAGCCAGGCCCATGCTGATCATTTCCAACGCCGTGCACATTCCCGATGACGAGATCGAATTGAACGCCATTCGCGCCCAGGGCGCCGGTGGGCAGAACGTCAACAAGGTCTCCAGCGCCGTGCACCTGCGCTTTGACATCAATGCCTCCTCACTGCCGCCGTTTCACAAGGAGCGGTTGCTGGGCCTGCGTGACAGCCGGATCACCAGCGACGGGGTGATCGTGCTCAAGGCCCAGCAATACCGTACCCAGGAGCAGAACCGGGCCGACGCCCTGGAGCGCTTGCGCGAACTGATTCTGGCGGCGGTGAAGGTCGAGAAGGCGCGGCGGCCTACGCGCCCGACCCTGGGCTCCAAGACCCGTCGCCTGGAGTCAAAGAGCAAGCGCGGGGCGATCAAGGCCGGGCGCGGCAAGATCGACTACTGAAGCGTGTGGCGTACCGGGTTCAGTCGTGCCTGGCGGTACAGGTAAAGGCTGAGCAGCAGGCCGCACAAGGCGGCGATTGCCGCAAACAGAAAGATCGAGGCAAAGCCGAAACCTGCCGCCACGGCCCCCGCCAGTGGTCCAGTGATACCCAGCGACAGGTCGATGAACAGTGAGTAGGCCCCCACCGCGGCACCGCGGTTGGCCGCCGGCACCAGATTGACCGCCTCTACCCCCAGCGCCGGGAATACCAGCGAAAAGCCGAAGCCGCTCAGTGCCGCACCGGCCAGTGCCAGTTCGGCGCTGGGGGCCAGCCACAGCAGCAACAGGCCGATCGTCTCCACGCTCAGGCAAGCAATGGCGACACGGTAGCCGCCCAGACGGTTGATCAGGTTGCCGAACAGCAGGCGTGCGCTGATGAAGCTGGCGCCGAACAGGCTCAGGCACAAGGCGGCGTTGTGCCAGGACTGGCTGGCGTAGTACAGGGTAATGAAGGTGGCGATGGTGCCAAAGCCGATCGAGCCCAGCGCCAGCCCCGAGCCATGCCCGAACACCCGCCCCAGCACGTGCAGAAACGGCATGCGCACGCCACTGACGATCGGCGCCGCCTGCTTGGGCCAGGCCAGCGCCAGGCCTGCCGCGCACAGCAGCAGGATGCTCACGCCCATGCTCCACAGCCCCAGTTGCTGTACCAGCACCACCCCCAGCGGTGCGCCGATGGCCAGCGCGCCGTAGCTGGCGATGCCGTTCCAGGAGATCACCTTGGCGGTGTGCTGCGCGCCCACCCGGCCGATGCCCCAGCCGATGGCGCCCGAACCCACCAGGCTTTCGGCGCTGCCCAGCACCAGGCGCCCCACCAGCAGGCTGGTCAGGCTCATCCAGGGCGTGGCCTGCAGCCAGGCGGCCAGCAACATGAACACGCCGCTCAGGCCGCAGCCGGCCAGGCCGTACATCACCGCACGCTTGCAGCCCTGATTGTCGATGAGGCGGCTGGCATAGGGGCGGCTGAGCAGGGTGGCGAGGTATTGCACGCTGATCACCAGGCCGGCGACCACGGCGCCGAACCCCAGGGTGTCGTGCACGAAGCCGGGCAGCACGGCCAGGGGAATGCCGATGTTGAGGTAGCCGATGAAGGTGAACAGCACGATGGAGACGACTTGCAGGGTGACCGCCAGGGGGCGCGGTGTGACAGGCATGGAAGGTCCGGGAGGTGACGGGCTGGAGTGCCTATCATAGACCTGTGGAGCGCGGGGAGGGTTCTTGGCGGTGTGAAAACCCGTTGCCGGGGTCGTCCCCTGTCGTAGTGGTTTTCACACGCCGGGTAGTGCGCGGTTTATTCCTGTTCGGCGCTCGGGGTTTCGTCGCCATCGGAATCTGCCACGTGGGCAGGTTCGGCGCTGAGAGGAGCAGCAGGCTGCTCGGCTTGGTTCAGGCTTGGGAAGGGAAGATTCGGGATTTCATGCATCTCGTCGTTCCTCGCAAGTTTATAAGGTGGAAAGGCTGCGCAAGGCGCGCTTGGCTTCGATAAAGCCTGGGCAGGATACAGGAGTCTGGATGACAGTATGAATTTTCCTGCTGATTGGTGGCCTTCAGCGGCTTCGCCGGCACGGCCAGCGCCTACACGGATCGACGTCGTCCCTGTAGGAGCCGGCCTTGCCGACGAAGGCTTCAGCGACAGACGTCCGCGATGGCCGCCGCCAGCACCTGCAGCCTGGCCGCATCCGCCCCGGCGATGTTCGCCCGCCCGGTACCGACCATGTACACACTGTGCTTCTCGCGCAGTTGCGTCACTTGCTGCGGTGAGAGGCCGGTGTAGGAGAACATTCCGCGTTGCGCGGCGATATGCGCGAACCGCTCGCTCAGCCCATGGGGCTGCAGCGCCTCGACCAGGCCGACCCGCAGCATGGCGATGCGCTGGCGCATGGCGTCGACTTCGTCGGCCCACAGGCGCTTGAGCGCCGGATCGCCAAGAATCGTCGCCACCACCGCCGCGCCATGGTCTGGCGGCGTCGACCACAAGTTGCGTGCAATGGATGCCAGCTGACTGCGCACATCCTGCAGCTTTTCGGCGCTGTCGGCGCATACCAGCAGCGCACCGGTGCGCTCGCGGTACAGGCCGAAGTTCTTCGAGCACGAACTGGTCACCAGCAGCTCCGGCAGGGCCTGGGCAAACAGCCTCACGGCCCAGGCATCCTGCTCCAGCCCGTCACCGAAGCCCTGGTAGGCGAAGTCGATCAGCGGCAGCAGTTCGCGGCGCTTGACCACTTCCAGCACCGCCTGCCAGTCCTGCTGCGACAGGTCGAAGCCGGTGGGGTTGTGGCAGCAGGCGTGCAGCAGCACCACGTCGCCCGTGGGCACCGATTCCAGTGCCGCGAGCATGCCGGTCACGTTCAGGCGGTTGTCTGCGCCCACATAGGGGTAGTGGCTGACCTTCAGGCCGGCACTGGCGAACAGCGTTTCGTGGATCGGCCAGGTCGGGTCGCTCAGCCAGATGCCACGCCCTGGCAGGCACTGGCGGATGAACTCCGCCGCCAGTCGCAGTGCGCCGGTGCCGCCCGGGGTTTGCGTGGCGCCTGCGCGCCGGGCTGCGAGCAGTGGCGCGTCGTCACCGAGTACCAGTTGCGCGATCAGTTGTCCGAAGGCTGCATCCCCGTGACCGCCTACGTAGCTCTTGCTGGTCTGGCCGTCGAGCAGGCGCTGTTCGGCCAGCTTGACCGCCCTGGGCACCGGGGTAAGGCCCTGGGCGTCCTTGAACACGCCAACCCCCAGGTCGAACCTGTCGGGGTTGGTGTCCCTGGCGTACGCCTCCATCAGCCCCAGAATCGGGTCGCCCGGCACGCGCGCGATGGCGCCGAAGTGCATTACTTGCGACCTTCTGCGGTGCTGGCGACCTCATCGGTGCGCGCGGCCATGATGAAGTCGTTGCGGTGCAGGCCCTTGATCGAGTGGCTCCACCAGGTCACGGTGACCTTGCCCCACTCGGTCAGCAGGCCAGGGTGATGGCCTTCGGCTTCGGAGATCTCGCCCACTGCGTTGGTGAACGCCAGGGCATGTTTGAAATTCTTGAACAGGAACACTTTTTCCAGCTGCATGATGCCGTCGCGCACTTCGATGTTCCAATCCGGGATCTGCTTGATCAGTACCGGCAGTTCTTCGTCGCTGACCTGTGGGGCGTCGGCACGGCAGGCTTCGCAATGGGCTTGGTTCAAGGCGTTCATAGGTGATTCTTCCGCAAGTGGTTGTTATAGGTGTACAGGGTGGCTCAAGCGGCCACCTTGGGGGGGAATTTGGGGGCGTGCAGGCCCAGCTGCATGGCGCGTTGAACCATGCCCATGATGTCTTCGTGGGCCAGGTCGAACAAGCGCTTGAGCTGCGGCAGGGCGAAGTACACCGGCTGCAGGATATCGATGCGATACGGCGTGCGCATGGCCTCGAGCGGATCGAAGGCCTGGTGTTCCGGTTCGTCGGACAGGCTGTAGACGGTCTCCTTGGGCGAGGAGAGGATGCCGCCGCCGTAGATCCTGCGGCCCTGCGGGGTGTCCACCAGGCCGAACTCGATGGTCATCCAGTACAGGCGGGCCAGGTAGACGCGCTGTTCCTTGGTCGCGGCCAGGCCGAGTTTGCCGTATGTGTGGGTGAATTCGGCAAACCAGGGGTTGGTCAGCAGCGGGCAGTGGCCGAAGATCTCGTGAAAGATGTCGGGCTCTTGCAGATAGTCGAGTTCTTCTTCGGTGCGAATGAAGGTGGCCACCGGAAAGCGCTTGCTGGCCAGCAGTTCGAAGAAGGTCTGGAAGGGGATCAGGGCCGGCACGCGGGCAACTTGCCAGCCGGTGGTGGCGCCCAGTACCTGGTTGATCTCGCTCAGTTGCGGAATGCGGTCATGAGGCAGGTTCAGTTGTTCGATGCCGTCCAGGTACTCCTGGCACGCGCGCCCCTCGATCACCTTCAGCTGGCGGGTGATCAGGGTATTCCACACCGCATGTTCCTGCGGCGGGTAATCGATAAAACCCTGCGCATCGGGCTCGCGGGCCACGTAGTGCGTCTGTTTCATGCTGCTCTCCTGATGAGGGCCTTTATTGTTATAGGGTGGCTTTCGCCATGCCCTAGGAATACCCCCTCACCCTGGTGTTTGCATCCCGTTGCCTTGTGCCCGGCGCGCGGTTCAACCGTATTTTTGTAACGCAGATTTTACGGTGGTGCCGAAGTGCCGAGAAAACGCAGGTGCTGGTAGCTGTGAATCCGCCTTTTTGTAACGTATTCTTTACGAGAATTCATGCCGTTGTGCAGATGGTTGGCCTCGTCTTCTTGTTTGTAGGACCTTTCATGCGTATCAAAGTGCACTGCCAGAACCGCATCGGTATCTTGCGCGACATGCTCAACCTGCTGGTCGAGTACGGGATCAACGTGGCCCGCGGCGAGGTGGGGGGCGAGCATGGCAATGCCATCTACCTGCACTGCCCGAACCTGATCAACCTGCAGTTCCAGGCGCTGCGCCCCAAGTTCGAAGCCATTACCGGTGTGTTCGGGGTCAAGCGCGTGGGCCTGATGCCCAGCGAGCGCCGGCACATGGAGCTCAATGCCTTGCTGGGTGCGCTGGATTTTCCGGTGCTGTCGATCGACATGGGGGGCTCGATCGTCGCGGCCAACCGTTCGGCGGCGCAGTTGCTCGGGGTACGGGTGGACGAAGTGCCGGGCATTGCATTGTCGCGGTATGCCGAGGATTTCGACCTGCCGGAGTTGGTGCGGGCCAACAAGTCACGCATCAACGGCTTGCGGGTGAAGATCAAAGGCGATGTGTTCCTGGCCGATATCGCACCGCTGCAGTCCGAGCACGATGACAGCGAGGCGCTGGCAGGGGCCGTGCTGACCCTGCACCGGGCTGACCGCATCGGCGAACGCATCTACAACGTGCGCAAGCAGGAGCTGCGTGGGTTCGACAGCATTTTCCAGAGCTCCAGGGTGATGGCGGCGGTGGTGCGCGAGGCACGTCGCATGGCGCCGCTGGATGCGCCACTGCTGATCGAGGGCGAGACCGGTACCGGCAAGGAGCTGCTGGCCCGTGCCTGCCACCTGGCCAGTCCGCGTGGGCAGGCGCCGCTGATGGCGCTCAACTGTGCCGGGCTGCCCGAGTCGATGGCCGAGACCGAGCTGTTCGGCTACGGGCCGGGGGCGTTCGAAGGCGCCCGCGCCGAGGGCAAGCTTGGCCTGCTGGAACTGACCGCGGGCGGCACGCTGTTTCTCGACGGCGTGGGTGAGATGAGCCCGCGCCTGCAGGTGAAGCTGTTGCGCTTTCTGCAGGACGGTTGCTTTCGCCGGGTGGGCAGTGACGAGGAGGTGTACCTGGATGTGCGGGTGATCTGCGCGACCCAGGTGGACTTGTCGGAGTTGTGCGCCCGCGGCGAGTTTCGCCAGGACCTGTATCACCGCCTCAACGTGCTGTCGCTGCACATTCCACCGCTGCGCGAGTGCCTGGACGGCCTGGCGCCGCTGGTGGAGCATTTTCTCGACCAGGCCAGCCGTCAGATCGGCTGCCCGTTGCCGAGCCTGGCACCGGCGGCGATGGAGCGCCTGAGCCAATACCATTGGCCGGGCAACGTGCGGCAACTGGAGAACGTACTGTTCCAGGCGGTTTCATTGTGCGACGGCGGGGTGGTCAAGGCCGAGCATATTCGCCTGCCCGATTATGGCGCGCGCCAACCTTTGGGCGAGTTTTCCCTGGAAGGTGACTTGTCGCAAATAGTCGGTCGTTTCGAAAAAGCCGTACTTGAAAGTTTGCAGGGTGAATTCCCCAGTAGCAGAGCACTGGGTAAACGCCTGGGCGTTTCGCATACCACCATTGCCAACAAGTTGCGTGATTACGCAATCGGCAAAGTTGTGGAGTGACTTGAAAGGCGGGGAAGTTACTGTTTGCAGCGAGGGTGCGCCTCGTCGACACAAGGCCCGAGGCGCAACTACCGTCAGTGTGCTCTATCAGCCGTTGGAGCACCCGTTACCCATGACGCGGTATTCGAGAATGTGCTTCTGGCCTTGGGAGTCCTCGTAGGTCATGCGGGCCGGAACCACTTCGCAGACGTTCGGGACTTCGGTCATGGAAATGACTTTGGCGATGTCCAGATGTTGCGAGTAACTGTATTGTTCAACCGGAATCTGCTCGGCGGAAACATCTGCAACTTCAGCCGCCATGGCCGATGCGCAAAAACTACCGAGTGCCAATACCAGTAAAGCTTTCATCTTCAAGTTACCTGTCTAAGGTCGTAAGGGGTCACGCTGCGCTTGTGGCGCGGCGTGTGCAGCAAGTTGAAACTTTCAGGGTTATCGCGGGATTAACATGCCTTCGTGGGGGCTGTTACCAGTTAATTCGCGTTGCCGTTGCTGGCGAGGTGAATTCTAGGAGTGTGGCGGGCCCCGAAACAGAGCCCGTTTTGATAAACACTGTTGGCGGAAACTGTAACAATCAGTTGAAATTTCACCTCGGGATTTATTTTTCTATCTGTTGCCGCGCTGGAGCGCCCGTGCCAGAGCGGTCGACGCGCAGTGTTGGACCAAATGCAGGTCCCGTTACTACCAACGTCGAATGGCCCTTGGCGCTCTGGTACAGTTAAAACGAGGTCATACAAAAACAACTATTACACCGAGGTAACAAAGATGAGTGCGGCTCCCCTGTATCCCGTGCGTCCCGAGGTTGCGGCCAACACGCTGACCGACGAGGCGACCTACAAGGCCATGTACCAGCAGTCGGTGATCAACCCTGACGGCTTCTGGCGCGAGCAAGCTCAGCGCCTCGAGTGGATCAAGCCCTTCACCAAGGTCAAGCAGACCTCGTTCGACGACCACCATGTCGACATCAAGTGGTTTGCCGACGGCACTCTGAACGTTTCCTACAACTGCCTGGACCGTCACCTGGCCGAGCGTGGCGATCAGCTGGCGATCATCTGGGAAGGCGACGACCCTTCCGAGCACCGCAACATCACCTATCGCGAACTGCACGAGCAGGTCTGCAAGTTCGCCAACGCCCTGCGTGGCCAGGACGTGCACCGCGGCGACGTGGTGACCATCTACATGCCGATGATTCCCGAAGCCGTGGTCGCCATGCTGGCGTGCGCGCGTATCGGCGCGATCCACTCGGTGGTGTTCGGCGGCTTCTCGCCCGAGGCGCTGGCCGGGCGCATCATCGACTGCAAGTCCAAGGTCGTGATCACCGCCGACGAAGGGCTGCGTGGCGGGCGTCGTACCGCACTCAAGGCCAACGTTGACCTGGCGCTGACCAACCCGGAAACCGCCAGCGTGCAGAAGATCATCGTGTGCAAGCGCACCGGTGGCGACATTGCCTGGCACCAGCACCGCGACATCTGGTACGAAGACCTGATGAAAGTGGCTTCTGCCCACTGCGCGCCGAAAGAGATGGGCGCCGAAGAAGCGCTGTTCATCCTCTATACCTCCGGCTCCACCGGCAAGCCCAAGGGCGTGCTGCACACCACTGGCGGCTACCTGGTGTACGCCTCGCTGACCCATGAGCGCGTGTTCGACTATCGCCCTGGTGACGTGTACTGGTGCACCGCCGACGTGGGCTGGGTAACCGGTCACAGCTACATCGTCTATGGCCCGCTGGCCAACGGCGCCACCACCCTGCTGTTCGAAGGCGTGCCGAACTACCCGGACATCACCCGTGTGGCGAAGATCGTCGACAAGCACAAGGTCAACATCCTCTACACCGCGCCCACCGCCATTCGCGCGATGATGGCCGAAGGTCAGGCGGCCATGAAGGATGCCGACGGTTCGAGCCTGCGCCTGCTGGGCTCGGTGGGCGAGCCGATCAACCCTGAAGCCTGGAACTGGTACCACACCACCGTGGGCAAGGAGCGTTGCCCGATCGTCGACACCTGGTGGCAGACCGAGACCGGCGGCATCCTGATCAGCCCGCTGCCGGGCGCCACTGCGCTCAAGCCGGGCTCGGCCACCCGTCCGTTCTTCGGCGTGGTGCCGGCGCTGGTGGACAACCTGGGCAACCTGATCGACGGCGCCGCCGAGGGCAACCTGGTGATCCTCGATTCGTGGCCGGGCCAGTCGCGTTCGCTGTACGGCGATCACGACCGTTTCGTCGACACCTACTTCAAGACCTTCCGCGGCATGTACTTCACCGGTGACGGCGCGCGCCGCGACGAAGACGGCTACTACTGGATCACCGGCCGGGTCGACGACGTACTCAACGTCTCGGGCCACCGCATGGGGACCGCCGAGATCGAGAGCGCCATGGTTGCGCACCCGAAGGTCGCCGAGGCGGCGGTCGTCGGTGTGCCGCATGATCTGAAGGGGCAGGGCATCTATGTCTACGTCACGCTCAACGGTGGCGAGGAGCCGAGCGAAGCATTGCGTCTGGAGCTGAAGAACTGGGTACGCAAGGAGATCGGGCCGATCGCCTCGCCAGACGTGATCCAGTGGGCACCAGGGCTGCCTAAAACCCGCTCGGGCAAGATCATGCGCCGTATCCTGCGCAAGATCGCCACGGCCGAGTACGACGGCCTGGGCGACATCTCGACGCTGGCCGACCCGGGTGTGGTGCAGCACCTGATCGACACGCACAAGTCGATGAACCTGGCGTCGGCCTGAGTCATCGCCGGCAGGCCGGCCCTTGTAGGGGTCGGCCTGCCGGCGATAGGGCCGGTTGGCTGTCAGCACAAAGCCCCGCACTGCGGGGCTTTTTCATGCCTGTTACGCCGACTTTCATCGGTAACCTTTTCTGTCACCGGTTTCGCACACAAACGGGGCATTGGGAAACGCCGCCGCCCGATCCGGGCGCATCCACCACGCCAATTTTGCATGGCTGCCACGCTGCACTTGCCGGATTACAAGGCTTTGCCAATAATGGGCGCGGTTATTGCTTGATTGATAGGTTATTTGTCTCTCGCTTTTGCATATTCCGCGAAAGCTGTCAATATCTCCGGCCCTGACTTCCGGCGCTTCTGTAACTAGTTGTCGCATTGAAGAAATATCGGGTTCGGAGCTGTCGCTAAAATGCCAATCACTCGCTCGTGATGCCTCGACCCTGTTTCGTCGAGCCCTGCGCAGCTCGCGTTGTACCCATTCGCAACGTCGACGGCCAATCGGCCTGTCACGTATTGCCCTTTACCGATGGAGTTCCCAGATGAAGAAACTCGCACTGCTTGGCGCCCTGGCGCTGTCCGTGTTTTCCCTGGCATCGCTGGCTGATGAAAAACCACTGAAGATCGGCATCGAGGCCGCCTACCCACCGTTCGCTTCCAAGGCGCCGGACGGCAGCATCGTGGGCTTCGACTACGACATCGGCAACGCGCTGTGTGCAGAGATGAAGGTCAAGTGCGTTTGGGTCGAGCAGGAATTCGACGGCCTGATCCCGGCGCTCAAGGTGCGCAAGATCGACGCCATCCTGTCGTCCATGTCGATCACCGATGATCGCAAGAAGTCCGTGGACTTCACCAAGCGCTACTATCTCACGCCGGCCCGCCTGGTGATGAAGGACGGTACCACCGTCAGCGACAGCCTGGACGAACTCAAGGGCAAGAAGATCGGCGTTCAGCGTGGCTCGATCCACGACCGTTTCGCCAAGGAAGTGCTGGCCCCCAAAGGCGCCACCATCGTTCCCTACGGCACCCAGAACGAAATCTACCTGGACGTTGCCGCCGGTCGTCTGGATGGCACCGTGGCCGATGCTACCCTGCTCGAAGACGGTTTCCTCAAGACCGACGCCGGCAAGGGCTATGCATTCGTAGGCCCGTCCTTCACCGACGCCAAGTACTTCGGTGACGGTATCGGTATCGCCGTGCGCAAGGGCGACGCCCTGAAGGACAAGATCAACACCGCCATCGACGGCATCCGTGCCAATGGCGAGTACAAGAAGATCCAGGACAAGTATTTCAACTTCGACATCTACGGCCCTGACGCGCAGTAATCCGTCGACGTTTCACCTGTTCAATGGTGCAAGCAGCAGAAGCGCTGAGGTTTGCACCATTTTTTCATCCCTAAGGTCGAGGACCTCAACATGTTGAAAGGCTACGGGGCAGTCATCCTCGATGGAGCATGGCTGACGCTACAGCTCGCCTTGTCGTCCATGGCCCTGGCCATCGTACTGGGCCTGATCGGCGTGGCGCTGCGGCTGTCGCCGGTGCGCTGGCTGGCCTGGCTGGGCGACCTGTACGCCACGGTGATCCGCGGGATCCCCGACCTGGTGCTGATCCTGCTGATCTTCTACGGCGGTCAGGACCTGCTCAACCGCGTCGCACCCTTGCTCGGTTTCGACGATTACATCGACCTCAATCCGCTGATGGCGGGTATCGGTACCCTGGGCTTCATCTTTGGTGCATACCTGTCCGAAACCTTCCGCGGCGCTTTCATGGCCATCCCCAAGGGGCAGGCCGAAGCCGGCATGGCCTATGGCATGAGCGGCCTGCAGATCTTCTTCCGGGTGCTGGTGCCGCAGATGATTCGCCTGGCGATCCCTGGCTTCACCAACAACTGGCTGGTACTGACCAAGGCCACCGCACTGATTTCGGTGGTGGGCCTGCAAGACATGATGTTCAAGGCCAAGCAGGCGGCGGACGCGACCCGCGAGCCGTTCACGTTCTTCCTGGCGGTCGCGGCGTTGTACCTGGTGATCACCAGCGTCTCGTTGCTGGCCCTGCGTTACCTCGAGAAACGCTACTCGGTTGGCGTAAAGGCGGCTGATCTATGATTTTCGATTACAACGTCATCTGGGAAGCCATGCCGCTGTACCTGAGCGGCATGCTGACCACGCTCAAGCTGCTGGCGCTGTCGTTGCTGTTCGGCCTGCTGGTGGCAGTGCCGCTGGGCCTGATGCGGGTGTCCAAGCAGCCGCTGGTGAACATGAGCGCCTGGCTCTACACCTACGTGATTCGTGGCACGCCGATGCTGGTGCAGCTGTTTCTGATCTATTACGGGCTGGCCCAGTTCGAGGCGGTGCGCGAGAGCTTCCTGTGGCCGTGGCTGTCCAGTGCGACCTTCTGTGCGTGCCTGGCCTTTGCCATCAATACCAGTGCCTACACCGCCGAGATCATCGCCGGCAGCCTCAAGGCCACGCCCCACGGCGAGATCGAAGCGGCCAAGGCGATGGGCATGTCGCGGGTCAAGATGTACCGCCGCATCCTGCTGCCCTCGGCCCTGCGCCGGGCGCTGCCGCAGTACAGCAATGAAGTGATCATGATGCTGCAGACCACCAGCCTGGCGTCGATCGTGACCCTGATCGACATCACCGGTGCGGCGCGCACGGTCAATGCCCAGTACTACCTGCCGTTCGAGGCGTACATCACCGCCGGTGTGTTCTACCTGTGCCTGACCTTCATTCTGGTGCGCCTGTTCAAGCTGGCTGAACGCCGCTGGCTCGGCTACCTGGCGCCGCGCAAGGGCTGAGCCCGGCGGCAACTTTTTCGCCCCGGGCGCAGGCCCGGGACTGACGCTTTGTGAGAACCGACAGCATGTACAAACTCGAAGTCCAAGACCTGCACAAACGCTATGGCAGTCACGAAGTGCTCAAGGGTGTGTCCCTGGCGGCCAAGGCGGGCGATGTGATCAGCATCATCGGCTCCAGCGGCTCGGGCAAGAGCACCTTCCTGCGCTGCATCAACCTGCTCGAGCAGCCGCATGCCGGCAAGATCCTGCTCAACAACGAAGAGTTGAAGCTGGTGGCGAACAAGGACGGCGCGCTGAAGGCGGCCGACCCCAAGCAGTTGCAGCGCATGCGCTCGCGTCTGTCGATGGTGTTCCAGCACTTCAACCTGTGGTCGCACATGACTGCGCTGGAGAACATCATCGAGGCACCGGTGCACGTGCTGGGCATGAGCCGCAAGGACGCGCTGGAAAAGGCCGAGCACTACCTGGCCAAGGTCGGTGTGTCCCATCGCAAGGATGCCTACCCGGGCCATATGTCCGGTGGTGAGCAGCAGCGTGTGGCGATTGCCCGTGCACTGGCGATGGAGCCTGAAGTGATGCTGTTCGACGAGCCGACCTCGGCGCTGGACCCGGAGCTGGTGGGCGATGTGCTCAAGGTGATGCAGGCGCTGGCCCAGGAAGGCCGCACCATGGTGGTGGTGACCCACGAGATGGGCTTCGCCCGCGAGGTGTCCAACCAGCTGGTGTTCCTGCACAAGGGTGTGGTCGAAGAGAGCGGCAACCCGCGTGAAGTGCTGGTCAACCCGCAGTCCGAGCGGTTGCAGCAGTTCCTGTCCGGCAGCCTGAAATAATCGACCGTGCTACAGTTCGAGGCTGCCGCTTTGCACCAGAATAGGGCATGCTGCGCCTCGATCGAGGCTTTTCTCCCAGACTCCTCTCAGGTTTCGGACCTTACCCAATGACCACCCAGCGAATCGGTTTTCTCCTCTGGCCCAGCACCAAGGCCTTGACCCTGGCGCTGGCCGAAGAGGTCTTGCGGGTGGCCCAGAAGGTGCACCCCGAAGTGGTCTACGAGTTGCTGTTCCTGCAGGCCGAACCTGCGCCGGAGGGCGCCTGGCGTTTGCCTGGCGAAGCCTGGGTGGGGCGGCTGGAAGGTTGCCAGAAGCTGTTTCTGCTGGCCGATGAGCCGCCGCAGGCGGTAGGCGCGGCGCTGGGCAGCGCGCTCAAGCAACTGGTGCGCTCGGGGTGCGTGGTGGGCGGTCTTTCGGCAGGTGTGTATCCGCTGGCCCAGCTGGGCCTGCTGGATGGTTATCGCGCCGCGGTGCACTGGCGCTGGCAGGATGACTTCGCCGAGCGCTTCCCCAAGGTCATCGCCACCAGCCACCTGTTCGACTGGGATCGCGATCGGCTGACCGCCTGTGGTGGCATGTCGGTACTGGACCTGCTGCTGGCCGTGCTGGCCCGTGACCATGGCGCCGAGCTTGCCGGTGCGGTGTCCGAAGAGCTGGTGGTCGAGCGCATTCGCGAGGGGGGCGAGCGTCAGCGCATCCCGCTGCAGAATCGCCTGGGCTCCAGCCATCCGAAGCTGACCCAGGCGGTGCTGCTGATGGAGGCCAATATCGAAGAGCCGTTGACCACCGACGAGATTGCCCAGCATGTGTGCGTATCGCGCCGGCAGCTGGAGCGGATCTTCAAGCAGTACCTCAATCGGGTGCCCAGCCAGTATTACCTGGAGCTGCGCTTGAACAAGGCGCGCCAGATGCTGATGCAGACCAGCAAGTCGATCATCCAGATCGGCCTGTCGTGCGGGTTCTCGTCGGGGCCGCATTTTTCCAGCGCGTACCGCAACTTCTTTGGCGCAACGCCACGCGAAGACCGCAACCAGCGCCGCAGCAACAGCCCGTTCGAGTTATCGTCGGCGCCTGCCGAGCGCGGCTGATTCGGTAGCGCAGCGCGACCTTCGGCGGCAAACCAGCGCCCGCAGCGTCGAAGGGGGCTGCACCGGCCCGAGGGCGCTGGCTTGCCAGCGAAGAAGCCCCCGCAAATCCGTGCGTGACACAATCTCCCCGCCAGCACCGCGCACCGTTTAAACTGCGCCTTTGCGACCCTATTTGTCGCATTGCCGAAAGCCTTGGCAAAACAGGGTTTGGCGCTATAAGAAGTTGTCGCTTGGCGGCAAGGCCGGGCGTTCATCAGTCCTTACAATCCCCCCATCGCTCGCCAGTTCCAGGCAGGCGTTCCTCTTCAGGAGACTCCGATGTCCGTTGAGCAAGCTCCGGTGCAACGCGCCGATTTCGACCAGGTAATGGTCCCCAACTATGCGCCGGCCGCTTTCATCCCCGTGCGTGGCCAGGGCTCCCGTGTATGGGACCAGGCGGGGCGCGAGCTGATCGATTTCGCTGGCGGCATCGCCGTAAACGTCCTGGGGCACGCCCACCCGGCGCTGGTCGGTGCGCTGACCGAGCAGGCCAACAAGCTGTGGCACGTGTCCAACGTGTTCACCAACGAGCCAGCCCTGCGTCTGGCCCACAAGCTGGTCGACGCCACCTTTGCCGAGCGTGCGTTCTTCTGCAACTCCGGCGCCGAGGCCAACGAGGCCGCCTTCAAGCTGGCCCGTCGTGTCGCCCACGACCGCTTCGGCCCTGAAAAGCACGAGATCATCGCTACCGTGAACAGCTTCCACGGTCGCACCCTGTTCACCGTGAGCGTCGGTGGCCAGCCCAAGTACTCCGACGGCTTCGGCCCTAAGATCACCGGCATCAGCCATGTGCCGTACAACGACCTCGAAGCGCTCAAGGCGCAGATCAGCGACAAGACCTGCGCGGTGGTGATCGAGCCGATCCAGGGCGAGAGCGGCGTGGTGCCGGCCGACAAGGCCTATCTGCAAGGCGCGCGCGAGCTGTGCGACAAGCACAACGCACTGCTGATCTTCGACGAAGTGCAGACCGGCGTCGGCCGTACCGGCGAGCTGTTCGCCTACATGCACTACGGCGTGACCCCCGACATCCTGACCAGCGCCAAGAGCCTGGGCGGCGGCTTCCCGATTGCCGCGATGCTGACCACCGAAGCGCTGGCCAAGCACCTGGCCGTGGGCACCCACGGCACCACCTATGGCGGCAACCCGTTGGGCTGCGCCGTGGCCTCTGCGGTGCTGGATGTGGTCAACACCCCCGAAGTGCTGGCGGGCGTCAAGGCCAAGCACGAGCGCTTCAAGGCGCGCCTGGAGAAGATCGGCCAGCAGTACGGCCTGTTCACCCAGGTCCGCGGCCTGGGCCTGCTGATCGGTTGCGTGTTGTCCGATGCCTGGAAGGGCAAGGCCAAGGACGTGTTCAATGCTGCCGAGAAAGAAGGCCTGATGGTTTTGCAGGCCGGCCCGGACGTGGTGCGTTTCGCCCCCAGCCTGGTGGTGGAAGATGCCGACATCGATGAAGGCCTGGACCGCTTCGAACGCGCTGCCGCTGCACTGACCAAGGCCTGATACCGGCCTGCGGTCCTTCGCTGGCCCCGGTGGCCAGCGAACCGATTCTGGTGGCCCGTGCCCGTGGCACGTGCCGCTTCTTCTGCGCCGGCAGCTGTCGGCCCGATTTTCCCTAAAGGAGTGACACCATGCTGGTGATGCGCCCCGCGCAAATGGCTGACCTGGGTGAAGTGCAGCGTCTGGCCGCGGACAGTCCCATCGGTGTCACGTCCCTGCCGGATGATGCCGGTCGCCTGGGCGACAAGATCGCCGCGTCCGAAACCTCCTTTGCCGCCGAAGTGAGCTTCAATGGCGAGGAGAGCTACTTCTTCGTGCTCGAAGACAGCGAGACCGGCAAGCTGGTCGGCTGTTCGGCCATCGTGGCCTCGGCCGGCTATTCCGAGCCGTTCTACAGTTTTCGCAACGAGACCTTCGTGCACGCCTCGCGCGAGCTGAAGATCCACAACAAGATCCATGTGCTGTCGCAGTGTCACGACCTGACCGGCAACAGCCTGCTGACCAGCTTCTACGTGCTGCCCGAACTGGTGGGCACCGGCTGGGCCGAGCTCAATTCCCGCGGCCGGCTGCTGTTCATGGCAGCGCACCCGGAGCGGTTTGCCGATTCGGTGGTGACCGAGATCGTCGGCTACAGCGACGAGCACGGCGACTCGCCGTTCTGGGATGCCATCGGGCGCAACTTCTTCGACCTCAACTACGCTGCCGCCGAGCGCCTGTGCGGGCTCAAGAGCCGTACCTTCCTTGCCGAGCTGATGCCGCATTACCCCATCTATGTGCCCCTGCTGCCGGATGCCGCGCAGGAGGCCATGGGCCAGGTGCACCCGCGCGCGCAGATCACCTTCGACATCCTGATGCGCGAAGGCTTCGAGACCGATCACTACATCGATATCTTCGACGGTGGGCCGACCCTGCATGCGCGGGTGTCCGGCATCCGCTCCATCGCCCAGAGCCGGCTGGTGCCGGTCAAGCTGCAGGAGCAGGCCGTCAAGGGTGGGCGCCCGTACCTGGTATCCAACGGCCAGTTGCAGGATTACCGCGCCGTGATGCTGGAGCTGGACTGGGCCCCTGGCAAGCCGGTGCAGCTGGACCTGGCCGCCGCCGAGGCGCTGGGAGTGGGTGAGGGCGCCAGCGTGCGCCTGGTCGCGGTCTGATTGCCTGGCTACCCCAGGTCGAGTTTCGCAGGGGCCAGCAGGCACCTGCCCGAGGAGATAGCATGATTGTTCGTCCCGTACGCAGCAGCGACCTACCGGCGCTGATCGAGCTGGCGCGCAGCACCGGCACCACCGGCCTGACCACTCTGCCGGCCAACGAAGAGCGCCTGGCCCACCGGGTGGGCTGGGCCGAGAAGACCTTCCGCGGCGAAGCCGAGCGTGGCGATGCCGACTACCTGTTCGTGCTCGAGAACGACGAAGGCGAAGTGGTGGGCATTTCGGCCATCGCCGGTGCCGTTGGGCTGCGTGAACCCTGGTACAACTACCGGGTGGGCCTGACCGTCAGCGCGTCCCAGGAACTGGACATCTACCGCGAGATCCCCACGCTGTTTCTGGCCAACGACCTGACCGGCAACTCCGAGTTGTGCTCCCTGTTTCTGCGCAGCGACTACCGCAGTGGCCTCAATGGTCGTCTGCTGGCCAAGGCTCGCCTGCTGTTCATTGCCGAATTCAGCGAACTGTTCGGCAACAAGATCATTGCCGAAATGCGCGGCATGTCCGACGAGCAGGGCCGTTCGCCCTTCTGGGAGAGCCTGGGCCGACACTTCTTCAAGATGGAGTTCAGCCAGGCCGACTACCTGACCGGGGTCGGCAACAAGGCGTTCATCGCCGAGCTGATGCCCAAGTTCCCGCTGTACACCTGCTTTCTGTCCGAGGCGGCGCGCAATGTGATCGGGCGCGTGCACACCGACACCGAACCGGCGCTGGCCATGCTGCAGAGCGAAGGCTTCAGCTATCAGGGCTACGTCGACATCTTCGACGCAGGCCCGGCGGTCGAGTGCCAGACCAGCAAGATTCGCGCGGTGCACGACAGCCAGGCCCTGGTGCTGGCGATCGGCACGCCGGGCGACGATGCCACCCCTTTCATCATCCACAACCGCAAGCGCGAGGACTGCCGTATCACCGCAGCGCCCGCGCGCTTGGCTGCGGGCACCCTGGTGGTCGACCCGCTGACGGCCAAGCGCCTGCGCCTGAGCGCCGGTGACCAGGTACGTGCGGTGCCACTGTCCGCAGCACGGGAGGCCAAATAATGACCACGCACTACATTGCCGGTACATGGCAGGCCGGCCAGGGCGAGGCCCTGCAGTCGCTGAACCCGGTCAGCCAACAGGTGATCTGGCAGGGCCAGGGCGCCGACGCGGGGCAGGTCGAGGCCGCGGTACAGGCTGCGCGTCAAGCCTTTGCTGGCTGGGCTCGCCAGCCGCTGGAGGCGCGTATCAGCGTGCTCGAAGCCTTTGCCGCGAGCCTCAAGGCCCACGCCGATGAACTGGCCCGCTGCATCGGCGAAGAAACCGGCAAGCCGCTGTGGGAGGCCACCACCGAAGTGACCAGCATGGTCAACAAGGTGGCCATTTCGGTGCAGAGCTACCGCGAACGTACCGGCGAGAAGAGCGGCCCGCTGGCTGACGCCACGGCGGTACTGCGGCACAAGCCCCACGGTGTGGTGGCGGTGTTCGGCCCGTACAACTTCCCGGGCCACCTGCCCAACGGGCATATCGTGCCGGCGCTGCTGGCCGGTAACAGCGTGGTGTTCAAGCCCAGCGAGCTCACGCCGAAAGTGGCCGAGCTGACGCTCAGGTGCTGGATCGAGGCCGGGCTGCCGGCTGGCGTGCTCAACCTGGTGCAGGGGGCGCGGGAAACCGGGGTGGCCCTGGCGGCCAACCCCGGCATCGACGGCCTGTTCTTCACCGGCTCCAGCCGCACCGGCAACCTGCTGCACCAGCAGTTTTCGGGGCGCCCGGACAAGATCCTGGCCCTGGAGATGGGGGGCAACAACCCCCTGGTGGTCGATCAGGTGCAGGACCTGGACGCTGCGGTATACACCATCATCCAGTCGGCCTTCATTTCCGCCGGCCAGCGCTGCACCTGTGCACGCCGCCTGCTGGTACCCCAAGGCGAATGGGGCGACACCCTGCTGGCGCGGCTGGTGGCCGTCAGCCGGAACATTTCGGTGGGCGCGTTCGATCAGCAGCCGGCGCCGTTCATGGGCTCGGTGATCTCCCTGGGGGCAGCCCGCGCGCTGCTCGATGCCCAGGCCCAGTTGCTGGCCAGCGGCGCACAGTCGCTGCTGCCGATGACCCAGCCACAGGCCGATGCGGCGTTGCTGACCCCGGGCATCATCGACGTGACCTCGGTGGCCGAGCGCCCGGACGAGGAGTTCTTCGGGCCGCTGCTGCAGGTTATCCGCTACAGCGATTTCGATGCCGCGATCCGCGAAGCCAACAACACCCAGTACGGCCTGGCCGCAGGGCTGTTGTCCGATTCCGAGGCGCGCTACCAGCAGTTCTGGCTGGAAAGCCGCGCCGGTATCGTCAACTGGAACAAGCAACTGACCGGTGCCGCCAGCAGCGCACCGTTCGGTGGTGTCGGGGCCAGTGGCAACCATCGGGCGAGCGCCTATTACGCGGCCGACTACTGCGCCTACCCGGTGGCGTCGCTGGAGGCATCCAGCCTTGTGCTGCCCGCCACGCTGACGCCCGGCGTCACCCTATAACAACAGCTTCACGGAGCCTTAGCCGATGAAATCATTTGAAGTGAATTTTGATGGCCTGGTGGGGCCGACGCACAACTACGGCGGGCTGTCCTACGGCAACGTTGCTTCGCAGAGCAACAGCCAGCAGGCATCCAACCCGCGTGAAGCGGCGCGCCAGGGCCTGGCGAAGATGAAGGCGCTGATGGAGATGGGCTTTGTGCAGGGCGTACTGGCCCCGCAGGAGCGTCCGGATGTGGCTGCGCTGCGTCGCCTGGGCTTTGGCGGCAGCGATGCGCAGGTCATCGAGCGGGCGGCCAGGGAGGCGATGCCGTTGCTGGTCGCCAGTTGCTCTGCGTCCAGCATGTGGGTGGCCAACGCCGCCACGGTCAGCCCGAGCGCCGATACGGCCGATGGACGCGTGCACTTCACGGCGGCCAACCTGAACTGCAAGTACCACCGCAGTATCGAGCACCCGACCACCAGTCGTGTGCTGGGCGCGATGTTCGCCAATACGCAGCACTTTGCCCACCATGCCGCGTTGCCGGCGGTGGCGCAGTTCGGTGACGAAGGTGCTGCCAACCACACGCGCTTCTGCCGTGCCTATGGCGAACCGGGCGTGGAGTTCTTCGTGTTCGGGCGCAGTGCATTCGATGCGCGCTACCCGGCGCCGCACAAATACCCGGCCCGCCAGACCCTGGAGGCTTCCCAGGCGGTTGCCCGGCTGCATGGCCTGAGTGCCGACGGCGTGGTCTATGCTCAGCAGAACCCTGCCGTGATCGACCAGGGCGTGTTTCACAACGATGTGATCGCGGTAGGCAACGGCGAGGTGCTGTTCTATCACGAGGATGCTTTCCTCGACACCGAAGCGGTGCTGGCCGAGCTGCAGGCTAAACTGGCCGGATGTGGCGGCAAGTTCAAGGCCATCTGCGTGCCGCGGGCCCAGGTGACGGTCGAGGACGCCGTGCGTTCGTATCTGTTCAACAGTCAGTTGCTGTCCCGTGAAGACGGTTCGATGCTGCTGATCGTGCCGGAGGAATGCCGCAATAACGAGCGGGTCTGGGCCTATCTGTCGGCCTTGACCGGCCAGGGCGGGCCGGTGACCGAGGTCAAGGTCTTCGACCTCAAGCAGAGCATGCAGAATGGCGGCGGCCCCGCGTGCCTGCGTTTGCGCGTGGCGCTCAACGATACGGAGCTGGCGGCCGTCAACCCAGGGGTTATCATGACCGCGCCGCTGTACGACACCCTGACCCAATGGGTCGACAGGCACTACCGCGACAGCCTGAGCGAACGCGACCTGGCTGACCCGCAGCTGTTGCTGGAATGTCGCACGGCACTGGATGAGCTGACCCAGATCCTCAAGCTGGGTTCGGTGTATCCGTTCCAACTCCAACCTTGAAAGAGAACTCGATTATGTCCGACGCCCTGCAGCTGATCCTCGAAGATGAAGATGGCACCCAGCTGGAAACTTCCTGCACCCGTTTTGCCGTGCTGTGGCAAGGCAAGGAAGTATGGATTCAGCAGGATGGCCGCGGCCAGCTGCTGATCGGTGTCGATGTTGAAGAAGGCGACGCCGAGTATGCCAACCTGCTGCTGCGCCCGCTGGCCACCAACCTGGTGAGCCTGCAGCTGGAAATGGAGCCGGCCGATGCTGGCGAAGATGACGACCACGTCCACGGCCCCGATTGCGGGCATCACCACTAAGGAACACCGCCCATGCTCGCCCTCGGCAAACTGCTTGAACTGACCCTTGCCGGTCGTGAACCGGCAGAGAAGACCCAGCTGACTGTCGAAGGCGTGCGCATGCGCTGGCTCGACGAGGGGGCGCTTGAAGTGACCCCGCCTGAGGGGCGTGACGATGGCATGGACCTGCTGCTGTCTGCGGGTATTCATGGCAACGAGACTGCACCGATCGAGTTGCTCGACGAACTCCTGCATGGCATTGCCAGGGGGGAGATCAAGCCGCGGGCGCGTGTGCTGTTCCTGTTCGGCAACCCCGAGGCGATGCGCACGGGCGCGCGGTATATCGAGCACGACGTCAACCGTCTGTTCAACCGGCGTCATGAGCAGTCCAGTGGTGTCGAGGCATTGCGTGCCTGTGCGCTGGAGCGTCTGGCAACGGCCTTTTTCTATAAAGTGGGCCGTACCCGCCTGCACTATGACCTGCATACCGCCATTCGCGGCTCCAAGATCGAGCAGTTTGCGCTGTATCCCTACAAGGAAGGCCGTCAGCACTCGCGTCGGGAACTGGCTCGCTTGCGCGCCGCCGGCATGCAGGCTGTGCTGCTGCAGAGCAAGCCTTCGATCACCTTTACCGCATTCACCTACGAAACCCTGGGGGCCGAAGCGTTCACCCTCGAGCTGGGCAAGGCGCGGCCGTTCGGCCAGAACGGCGAGATCAAGCTCGGCAAGCTGGAAGCGCGGCTCAGGGCGATCATCGAGGGTAACGAGCCGGCTGAAGATGAAGGGATCGGCGGGCTGCAACTGTTCAGCGTCGCGCGCGAGATCATCAAGCACAGCGACAGCTTCCACCTGCACCTGCCGGCGGATATCGAGAACTTTTCCGAGCTTTCCAGAGGGTATCTGCTGGCCGAGGACCTGGCCGAGACGCGCTGGGTTGTCGAGGAGGAGGGCGCGCGGATCATTTTCCCGAACCCCAAGGTGAAGAACGGGCTGCGTGCGGGGATGCTGATCGTGCCTGCGTCGGATGAGCAGTTGGGCTGAAGATGAAACACCTTCGCCGGCAAGGCCGGCTGCTACAGGTGCCGCGTATCCCGTAGCAGCCGGCTCTGCCGGCGAAAGGGGCAGTGCAATCAGCCCGCCATCTTCTGCGGTACTTCATTGCGGCGCAGCGAGCGCAGCTTGAGCAGGGTGTCGGCGCAGGTCACTGCCGCTTCGGCGCCCTTGTGCACGAAGTGATCGAAGAAGAACTTCTGGTGCTCGTCGCCGGCATGGAAGTGATGCGGGGTCAGTACCACCGAGAACACTGGCACTTCGGTTTCCAGCTGCACCTGCATCAGGCCGCTGATCACCGACTGGGCGACGAATTCATGGCGGTACAGGCCGCCGTCCACCACCAGGCCTGCAGCCACGATGCCGGCGTAACGGCCGCTGCGGGCCAGCAGCTTGGCGTGCAGCGGGATTTCGAAGGCACCGCCGACTTCATAGAAGTCGATATCGCTCAGCTGATAGCCTTGCTTGGCCATCTCTTCGACGAAACCCTTGCGGCTCTGGTCAACAATATCCTTGTGCCAGCAGGCCTGGACGAAGGCGATGCGATCGTTGTGATGGCCTTTGCTGTCGATTGGGGTAGCTTGCATTGAAACGAACTCCTGTTTGTATGAGAAACAGGGCAGTGGATCGAAGGGGATTGTCGTTGCGCAGATGTGCAGACGCAGGCACTCGCGTGCCTATCCCGCTCTCTCTTTATCCGGACTATGACCGTCGGCCCCGGAATCACACCGGGTCTGCTGACCTTGCAGGGTTGCCTGCAAGCGCTCGCGGGCTATGCGCAATGGGCGCAATTACCGCCGGTGGGGAATTGCACCCCGCCCTGAGAACGTGCCGCCAGTGGCTGGCGACGCACACGTTGTAGCATAGATGTCGGCAGAACGTATAGCCTGCTAAGCAAACCGCGCCGGATGAAGGTCATTTCATCCTCAAATGGCGGTTGGCGATGTATAAACTCACTGCACCTCGTGTTAAGGCTCGATATAATGCGGCCCTTTGCCGTCGTTTCGTCAATTTGACGCAGGCCGCCGTTTCCGTGGAAGAACCTATGAAAAGCGCAGAAATCCGTGAAGCCTTCCTTCGCTTCTTCGAAGAGCAGGGCCATACCCGAGTTGCCTCCAGCTCCTTGATCCCGGGCAACGACCCGACCCTGCTGTTCACCAACGCGGGGATGAACCAGTTCAAGGACTGCTTCCTTGGCCAGGAAAAGCGCGCGTACACCCGCGCCACCAGCAGCCAGAAGTGCGTGCGCGCCGGCGGCAAGAACAGCGACCTGGAAAACGTCGGGTATACCGCGCGTCACCATACGTTCTTCGAAATGCTGGGCAACTTCAGTTTCGGCGACTATTTCAAGCGTGACGCCATCACCTACGCCTGGACCTTCCTCACCGGCGTGCTGCAACTGCCCAAGGAAAAGCTCTGGGTCACCGTGTATGCCACCGATGACGAGGCCTACGACATCTGGACCCAGCACATCGGTGTGCCGGCCGAGCGCATGGTGCGCATTGGCGACAACAAGGGCGCGCCCTACGCCTCGGACAACTTCTGGACCATGGGCGATACCGGCCCGTGCGGCCCCTGCACCGAGATCTTCTATGACCACGGCGCCGACATCTGGGGTGGCCCGCCAGGCTCGCCGGAAGAAGACGGTGACCGTTACATCGAGATCTGGAACAACGTCTTCATGCAGTTCAATCGCACTGCCGACGGCGTGCTGCACCCGCTGCCTGCACCGTCGGTGGACACCGGCATGGGCCTGGAGCGCATCAGTGCGGTGATGCAGCATGTGCATTCGAACTATGAAATCGACCTGTTCAAGAACCTGCTGAGTGCTTCGGCTGCCGCCATCGGCTGCAGCAACGAAGACCAGTCGTCGCTCAAGGTAGTGTCGGACCACATTCGTTCGTGCAGCTTCCTGATTGCTGATGGCGTGCTGCCTTCCAACGAAGGCCGTGGCTACGTGCTGCGTCGCATCATTCGTCGTGCCTGCCGTCACGGCAACAAGCTCGGTGCCACCGGCAGCTTCTTCTACAAGATCGTTGCGGCGCTGGTTGCCGAGATGGGCGAGGCGTTCCCGGAACTCAAGCAGCAGCAGGCCAACATCGAGCGCGTGCTCAAGGCCGAGGAAGAGCAGTTTGCCAAGACCCTGGAGCAGGGCCTGAAGATCCTCGAGCAGGACCTGGCCGAACTCAAGGGCAGCGTGGTGCCCGGTGACGTGGTGTTCAAGCTGTATGACACCTACGGTTTCCCGATGGACCTGACGGCCGACATCGCCCGTGAGCGCAGCCTGACCATCGACGAAGTCGGTTTCGAGCGCGAGATGGAGGCGCAGCGTGAGCGCGCGCGTTCGGCCAGCGCCTTCGGCCTGGACTACAACACCCTGGTCAAGGTCGATGTGGCCACCGAATTCACCGGTTATGCCACCACCGAAGGCGCTGCCAGCGTCGTTGCACTGTACAAGGACGGCAAGGCCGTCGAGCAGCTGGGTGAAGGCGAGGAGGGTGTGGTGATCCTCGACCGCACGCCGTTCTACGCCGAGTCCGGCGGCCAGGTGGGTGACTGCGGGTACCTGCAGGCCGGTGCCGTCCGCTTCGATGTCCGTGACACCACCAAGACCGGCGGTGCCTTCCTGCACCACGGTGTGGTTGCCAGCGGCAAGCTGAGCGTCGGTGCCCAGGTTGAAACCCGGGTCGATGCGCAGGTTCGTCATGCCACCTCGCTCAATCACTCGGCCACCCACCTGTTGCACGCGGCATTGCGTCAGGTGCTGGGCGAGCACGTACAACAGAAAGGCTCGCTGGTCGACAGCCAGCGCCTGCGTTTTGACTTCAGCCATTTCGAGGCGGTCAAGCCAGAGCAGCTCAAGGCGCTGGAAGACATCGTCAACCGCGAAGTGCGCAACAACACCGAGGTCATGACCGAAGAGACCGACATCGAGACTGCCAAGCAGAAGGGCGCCATGGCGCTGTTCGGCGAGAAGTATGGCGACAGCGTGCGCGTGCTGAGCATGGGCGGTGATTTCTCCGTCGAGCTGTGCGGCGGCATCCACGCCAAGCGCACCGGCGATATCGGTCTGCTCAAGATCATCAGCGAAGGCGGTGTGGCCTCCGGGGTGCGTCGTATCGAAGCGGTCACTGGCGCCGCCGCACTGGCCTACCTGAACGCTGCCGAAGAGCAGCTCAAGGAAGCTGCCCAGCTGGTCAAGGGCAGCCGCGAGAACCTGGTCGACAAGCTGTCGGCGGTGCTCGAGCGCAACCGTCAGCTGGAAAAGCAACTGGAGCAACTGCAGGCCAAGGCCGCCAGTGCTGCCGGCGATGACCTGTCTGCCAGCGCAGTCGACGTCAAGGGCGTCAAGGTGCTGGCCGCACGTCTGGACGGGCAGGACGGCAAAGCCTTGCTGGCCCTGGTCGACCAGTTGAAGAACAAACTCGGCCGCGCAGTGATCCTGCTCGGCAGTGTCCACGAAGAAAAGGTCGTACTGGTCGCAGGCGTGACCAAGGACCTGACCGGCCAACTCAAAGCCGGTGATCTGATGAAGCAAGCCGCTGCAGCGGTGGGCGGCAAAGGCGGTGGTCGTCCGGACATGGCGCAAGGCGGTGGCGTGGATGCCGCAGCGCTGGACGGTGCACTGGCTCTGACCGTGCCATTCGTAGAACAGGGTGTCTGAAGCGCCCGGTGGCCCGCCATCCGATGGCGGGCCCTGGCGTTGGGTAATTGTGTTTATTGGGTGCCCTTCACGGGCTGAGGCGGCTTTGAAATGGCGTTGATCGTACAGAAATTTGGCGGCACCTCGGTGGGCACGGTCGAGCGCATCGAACAGGTTGCCGACAAGGTGAAGAAGTTCCGCGAGGCTGGCGACGACCTGGTGGTCGTGCTGTCGGCAATGAGCGGGGAAACCAATCGTCTGATCGAGCTGGCGAGGCAAATCAGCGATCAGCCGGTTCCGCGCGAGCTGGACGTGATCGTGTCCACCGGCGAGCAGGTGACCATCGCATTGCTGGCCATGGCGCTGATCAAGCGGGGTGTGCCTGCGGTGTCCTACACCGGCAACCAGGTGCGTATTCTCACCGACAGTGCGCACAACAAGGCGCGCATCCTGCAGATCGATGATCAGAAGATTCGTGCCGACCTCAAAGCAGGTCGCGTGGTCGTGGTAGCCGGTTTCCAGGGCGTTGACGAGCACGGCAGCATCACCACGCTGGGGCGTGGCGGTTCCGATACCACCGGCGTGGCCCTGGCGGCTGCATTGAAGGCTGACGAGTGCCAGATCTACACCGACGTCGATGGTGTCTATACCACCGACCCGCGCGTGGTGTCCCAGGCGCAGCGGCTGGACAAGATCACTTTCGAAGAGATGCTGGAAATGGCCAGCCTCGGGTCCAAGGTGCTGCAGATTCGGGCCGTGGAGTTTGCCGGCAAGTACAACGTACCGCTGCGTGTACTGCACAGTTTTCAGGAGGGTCCGGGTACCCTCATTACTATTGATGAAGAGGAATCCATGGAACAGCCGATCATTTCCGGCATCGCCTTCAATCGCGATGAAGCCAAGCTGACCATTCGCGGTGTGCCGGATACCCCGGGCGTGGCATTCGGGATTCTGGGCCCCATCAGTGCAGCCAATATCGAAGTCGACATGATCGTGCAGAACGTTTCGCACGATAACACCACCGACTTCACCTTCACCGTACACCGCAACGATTACGAAAAGGCGCAGAAGGTACTGGGTGAAACCGCCCTGAAGCTCAATGCCCGCGAAGTGGTGGGTGATACCAAGATCGCCAAGGTATCGATCGTGGGTGTGGGCATGCGCTCGCATGCGGGCGTTGCCAGCCGCATGTTCGAATCGCTGGCCAAGGAGAGCATCAACATCCAGATGATCTCCACTTCGGAAATCAAGGTGTCGGTGGTTATCGAAGAGAAGTACCTGGAACTGGCTGTGCGTGCCTTGCACACCGCTTTCGAACTCGACGCGCCTTCCCGTCAGGGCGAGTAAGCGTTGTGCTCACTGGGGCGCGGCCTGGCCGCGCCCTTCGTGTTTTTGAACGGCACAAGAAACCTGTGGGTTGTCGGGTGTCGATCAACGTTCAGGCGTAGGTCCGCCGCTGTTCTGGCGGCGGGTTGAAGCCCTTTTTTTTGCAGACTGTTATCCCTGAACTGAATTGCGTGAGGAGAAAGGTATGTTGATTCTGACTCGTCGGTGCGCAGAGAGCCTGATAATTGGCGACGGCGAAATCACCGTGACCGTGCTCGGCGTCAAAGGAAACCAGGTACGGATTGGGGTGAACGCGCCCAAGGAAGTGGCCGTGCACCGTGAGGAAATCTACCTGCGGATCAAGAAAGAGAAGGACGAAGAACCAACCCATTAATTTTTATCGATATTTTTTCAAAAAAGGGTTTGCAAACGGGGAAGGCTCTGGTTATTATACGCCCCGTGTTGCGGAGAGGTGGCCGAGTGGCCGAAGGCGCTCCCCTGCTAAGGGAGTATACCTCACAAGGGTATCGGGGGTTCGAATCCCCCCTTCTCCGCCATTATTCATTTAGGGCGCTGTAATCTTGCTTGAATCGCTAAGTAGTTGAAATTAAACGAAAAAGTGGTTGGCAAATCGATTAAGCGGTCTATAATGCGCGGCAACAAATGCACTCGTAGCTCAGCTGGATAGAGTACTCGGCTACGAACCGAGCGGTCACAGGTTCGAATCCTGTCGAGTGCACCATACGACGAAGTAGTTTCCAGTCTGGAAGTTGCCTCAGTTTCAACCAGAGGTGATCTGGTCCATCAAGTACCAACCCTGCACTCGTAGCTCAGCTGGATAGAGTACTCGGCTACGAACCGAGCGGTCACAGGTTCGAATCCTGTCGAGTGCACCATACGACGAAGCAGTTTCCAGTCTGGAAGTTGTTTCAGCTTCAACCAGAGGTGATCTGGTCTATCAAGCGCCAACCCTGCACTCGTAGCTCAGCTGGATAGAGTACTCGGCTACGAACCGAGCGGTCACAGGTTCGAATCCTGTCGAGTGCACCATACAACAGAAGGCCCGCTTTTAAGCGGGCCTTCTGCTTTTCGGCTTTTCACTTTTCCGTAAGGCGCGATGAATAAACTGTCATCGATGCGTTTACCGGCCTCTGCTAACTTTTGCGTCTTCAATGTGTTCTTTGGGGTGTGCCAGCCGTCGCACTGTCAGAGCTGGACGTTGTCACAGCTTTATCTCGCAAGCGATTGTTCTGGCCAATATTTTCAGCCCGAGCAGCCCAAGCCGTGTATGATTGCGCCCGTCAGCTCCGCCGGGGCTTGTGGAATACCACCATGGACTTACCCAGTAGTTACTCAATAGCTTGTTTTGCCAATCACGATCTGACTGATTGATTCTCCTGGCGTGCTCCGCTGCTGGGAGTGGAGTACGCGTATGACCGAAAGTGAAGTAAAAAAATCGCAAGAAAGCCTGCAGGATCGCCTGGCCCAGGTGGTCGAATTGCTGCAGCGCCAACGAGTGGTCGAAGACCTGACACATCGTCAGGAAGGGCACCATAACGATCGGGTCGAAAATCTCGTACACCGCCAGAATCTGGTCGAGCTGCAACGCAAGCTCGATGATCTGCACTCCGCTGACGTTGCCTACATTCTCGAAGCCCTGCCGCTGGATGATCGTCTGACGGTCTGGCAACTGGTCAAGGCCGAGCGTGATGGTGACATTCTGCTCGAGGTATCCGATTCGGTTCGGGAAACCCTGATCGCCGACATGGACGATCACGAGCTGCTTGCCGCTGCCAAGGAGATGGACGCCGACGAGCTGGCCGACCTTGCGCCGGAGCTGCCGCGCGACGTCGTGCATGAGCTGATGGAAACCCTCGATGCCCAGCAGCGTGAGCGCGTACGCTCCGCGTTGAGCTATGACGAGGACCAGGTCGGTGCCTTGATGGACTTCGAGATGGTGACCATCCGCGAGGACGTCAGCCTTGAGGTGGTGTTGCGTTACCTGCGCCGGCTCAAGGAACTGCCAAGCCATACCGACAAACTGTTCGTGGTCGATTACGACGGCAAGCTCAAGGGTGTGCTGCCCATCAAGCGGCTGCTGGTGAACGACCCCGACAAGCAGGTTGCCGAGGTCATGGCCAGTGACCCGGTGAGTTTTCATCCCGATGAAGACGCCTACGATGCGGCACAGGCCTTTGAGCGCTATGACCTGATTTCGGCACCGGTGGTGGACAAGAGCGATCGCCTGATCGGCCGTTTGACCATCGACGAAATGGTCGACCTGATCCGTGAGGAAAGCGAGAACGAAGTCCTCAACATGGCGGGTCTGCGTGAGGAGGAAGACATCTTCGCCTCGGTCTGGCGTTCGCTTCGCAACCGTTGGGCATGGCTGGCAATCAACCTGATCACGGCCTTTGTCGCTTCGCGAGTGATCGGCCTGTTCGAGGGGTCGATCGAGAAGCTGGTGGCGTTGGCTGCACTGATGCCCATCGTGGCCGGTATCGGGGGCAACTCCGGCAACCAGACCATTACCATGATCGTACGTGCCATGGCGCTCGATCAGGTCAGCCCGGGCAATACTGCGCGATTGATGCGCAAGGAGCTTGCGGTGGCCTTGATCAATGGCCTGGTGTGGGGGGGCGTGATCGGCGTTGTGGCCTACCTGCTCTATGGCAGCTGGTCGTTGGGGGTAGTGATGACTGCGGCGATGACCCTGAACCTGCTGTTGGCGGCCCTGATGGGCGTTCTTATCCCGATGACGCTTGCTCGAATGGGGCGCGATCCTGCGATGGGCGCAAGTGTGATGATCACTGCCATGACCGACAGTGGCGGGTTCTTCATCTTCCTGGGCCTTGCTACGATCTTCTTGCTGTAAAAAGGCAAGGCATAAAAAAAGCCAGCGAAAGCTGGCTTTTTTGTGCATGGGTGGAGTCAGGAAGCGTCTGCGGCCATCTCGACGTCATGGGCGATCAGTGCGACCAGAGCATTTTGCTGGCGATGGGACAGCTGGCGGAAGCGTTGCAGCAGTTCACGTTCGTGCAGTGACAGCTCTGGGCTGTCCAGGCGCATGCTCAGCTCGTCGCCCAGTGCACCTTCCTGAATAAGGCTCTGCTCCAGGCGTGCAATGATCTCGGAGTTCATGCTGCGGTGGTGGTTACGCGCAACCTCGGCAATGCGCTCACGCATTCCGTCTGGCAGGCGGACGACAAATTTGTCAGCGGTGCGGCTTGAGTAGATAGCCTGTTTCATTGGGCGCATATAATTGACCGGTTTAGTTCAGGGGGAAGCGGTTCTCGAAATCGGCCGCACGATGAGTGTTACGACCATCGTTAAGACAAAATGTTCAACCTGGAGTACGAATGAGGTCTTCATCATGCCTCAGTGTCGCCAGTTACTTGGCGTCAATTCTGTGACAAATATTGAACTGGGTAAAGGCGTTATGCCAGTACCAATTATCAGAAATGCGCACTGGTTTGAAAAGTTTTCATTTGGCGCTCGGCCTGGCCACCTCGGCGGCTCGACTTTTCATCACCGGCAAAGGCGCAAAGACCGTGCAATGCGCCTAAAATGCGCGAGCTTTCCTTTCTCTGAGCATAGTGGCTATGCAGTATGACGCAAGCGACGTTCCCTTGGCGGGGGCGGGCAGGGTGATCTATTTGATGGGGCCGTCCGGTGCCGGCAAGGACAGTCTTCTGGATGCGGCGCGTGAGCTTTTGCTGGCAAGCCATGTGCGCATTCCTAAGCGTGTCATCACTCGCTCCGCCGAGGCGGTGGGGGAGGACGCAGTCGCCGTATCGGTCCAGCAGTTCGAGCAGATGGCTGACCGTGGCGAATTTGCCCTGCAGTGGCGCGCCAATGGGTTGGCTTATGGGGTTCCTGCTTATATAGATGCGTGGCTTGCCGAAGGCTGGCACGTGATGGTCAACGGGTCGCGCGCGCACCTGCCGGTGGCGCAGGCGAAGTACCCGGACCTGTTGCCCATATTGCTTTGTGTGAATCCGCAGGTATTGCGCGGGCGATTGCTTCAACGGGGCAGGGAGGGGCAGCACGAGATCGAGCAGCGAATGGCGCGCAACCAACAGTCCATGACACAGGTTGATGATCGGGTCCGGCGGGTGGACAACTCGACCAGTCTTGACGATGCAGTGCGCCGCCTGCTGATGGTTTTGCAAGTGGCAGGCGTACGTGCCTGAGGCTGGAAACCACCTACTGGTAAAAAGCGCAGAGACGACATGACAAATCCTGGCTCGCTGGGTAACATGCTCGCCGTTCCGTATGGCGGGCCATGTACGCCAGACGCACGTCTCAGTAGCTCAATTGGATAGAGCATCCCCCTCCTAAGGGGAAGGTTGCAGGTTCGAACCCTGCCTGGGACACCATCCTTCGTTCGAGGGCTGGCTGCTTCCTGCGCTTTACCTTCTCTTCTTCTGCTCCATCCATCCCTCCTCGTTTCTGCGCATGGTTCGGCTACCTTGGCTGACGTTCGTGCTGCGCCCTGGCGAGCCTCCTTCTACCTGTGAACCCGAATTCCGATTTAACATCCGGTGCGAGCCGGCGCCTGCAGGCTCGCAGCGTACTCATGTAGTCCAATGCCGCACAGGAGAGCTTATGACAGATGCCCCTTACCGATTCACCCTGGGCGCTGACGCCGATGCCATGGCAGTGGTGCGTCAAGGGCTGCGCCGCTTCAACATCGAACAGATCGGCCCTTACACCTATGAAGATTTCCAGCTGTATGCCCGCGATGGCGGGGGCCAGGTGACAGGTGGGCTGTTCGGTCATTTCGCAATGGGTTGGCTCTATATCGACTACTTCTGGTTGAGCGATGCCGCACGCGGTCATGGGTTGGGCAGCGAACTGCTGATGCGAGCCGAAGAGGAGGCGCGGGCGCGGGGCTGCACCGGTTTGTTTCTTTATACCTATAGCTTCCAGGCCCCTGACTTCTACCAGAAGCAGGGATACCACATCATGGGGATGCTGGAGGATTGCCCGCCTGGTTATCAGCGCTACTACCTGAAAAAGACGCTTCAGTCTTGAAATGCTCATGCTGACCTATGTGCCGAGGTTATTTTGAAATAAACCCTTGACGCACAATTTAATCTCTCTATAATTCGCCCCACTTCCGGCGTAGTCGGAACGAAAAACTCCTTGAATATCAACGAGTTGGACGTTTCAGGTCAGGCTGGAGGTGCTTCGATCGAAAGATCGGCAGCGGTGAAAAAGGTGGTTGACAGCAGGTTGTAACGCTGTAGAATTCGCCTCCCGCTACGAGAGATCGAAGCGAGTCAAGTGTTTGAAGTGAAACGAAAAACTTCAAAATAAACGCTTGACAGACTCTGAGGAAAGCGTAGAATGCGCGCCTCGGTTGAGACGAAAAATTCTTGACCAACCGCTCTTTAACAATTGAATCAAGCAATTCGTGTGGGTGCTTGTGAGCTCAGGCTGATAGTCAGAAAGATTATCAGCATCACAAGTGACTGCACGAAAATCGAAAGATTTGAAAGTAAGTCATTTGAGAATGCTGAGCCAAGTTTAGGGTTTTCTCAAAACCCAAGCAGTATTGAACTGAAGAGTTTGATCATGGCTCAGATTGAACGCTGGCGGCAGGCCTAACACATGCAAGTCGAGCGGATGAGAAGAGCTTGCTCTTCGATTCAGCGGCGGACGGGTGAGTAATACCTAGGAATCTGCCTGGTAGTGGGGGACAACGTTTCGAAAGGAACGCTAATACCGCATACGTCCTACGGGAGAAAGCAGGGGACCTTCGGGCCTTGCGCTATCAGATGAGCCTAGGTCGGATTAGCTAGTTGGTGAGGTAATGGCTCACCAAGGCTACGATCCGTAACTGGTCTGAGAGGATGATCAGTCACACTGGAACTGAGACACGGTCCAGACTCCTACGGGAGGCAGCAGTGGGGAATATTGGACAATGGGCGAAAGCCTGATCCAGCCATGCCGCGTGTGTGAAGAAGGTCTTCGGATTGTAAAGCACTTTAAGTTGGGAGGAAGGGCAGTAAGCGAATACCTTGCTGTTTTGACGTTACCGACAGAATAAGCACCGGCTAACTCTGTGCCAGCAGCCGCGGTAATACAGAGGGTGCAAGCGTTAATCGGAATTACTGGGCGTAAAGCGCGCGTAGGTGGTTCGTTAAGTTGGATGTGAAATCCCCGGGCTCAACCTGGGAACTGCATCCAAAACTGGCGAGCTAGAGTAGGGCAGAGGGTGGTGGAATTTCCTGTGTAGCGGTGAAATGCGTAGATATAGGAAGGAACACCAGTGGCGAAGGCGACCACCTGGGCTCATACTGACACTGAGGTGCGAAAGCGTGGGGAGCAAACAGGATTAGATACCCTGGTAGTCCACGCCGTAAACGATGTCAACTAGCCGTTGGAATCCTTGAGATTTTAGTGGCGCAGCTAACGCATTAAGTTGACCGCCTGGGGAGTACGGCCGCAAGGTTAAAACTCAAATGAATTGACGGGGGCCCGCACAAGCGGTGGAGCATGTGGTTTAATTCGAAGCAACGCGAAGAACCTTACCAGGCCTTGACATCCAATGAACTTTCCAGAGATGGATTGGTGCCTTCGGGAACATTGAGACAGGTGCTGCATGGCTGTCGTCAGCTCGTGTCGTGAGATGTTGGGTTAAGTCCCGTAACGAGCGCAACCCTTGTCCTTAGTTACCAGCACGTTATGGTGGGCACTCTAAGGAGACTGCCGGTGACAAACCGGAGGAAGGTGGGGATGACGTCAAGTCATCATGGCCCTTACGGCCTGGGCTACACACGTGCTACAATGGTCGGTACAGAGGGTCGCCAAGCCGCGAGGTGGAGCTAATCTCACAAAACCGATCGTAGTCCGGATCGCAGTCTGCAACTCGACTGCGTGAAGTCGGAATCGCTAGTAATCGCGAATCAGAATGTCGCGGTGAATACGTTCCCGGGCCTTGTACACACCGCCCGTCACACCATGGGAGTGGGTTGCACCAGAAGTAGCTAGTCTAACCTTCGGGAGGACGGTTACCACGGTGTGATTCATGACTGGGGTGAAGTCGTAACAAGGTAGCCGTAGGGGAACCTGCGGCTGGATCACCTCCTTAATCGACGACATCAGCTGTCTCATAAGCTCCCACACGAATTGCTTGATTCATTGAAGAAGACGATTAGGTTAGCAACCTTCGATTGGGTCTGTAGCTCAGTTGGTTAGAGCGCACCCCTGATAAGGGTGAGGTCGGCAGTTCGAATCTGCCCAGACCCACCAATTTGCTGGGGCCATAGCTCAGCTGGGAGAGCGCCTGCCTTGCACGCAGGAGGTCAGCGGTTCGATCCCGCTTGGCTCCACCACCCCGCTTGCTAGTTTGTCAAAGCTTAGAAATGAATATTCGCGTCGAATATTGATTTCTGAACTTTATCAGAATCGTTCTTTAAAAATTTGGGTATGTGATAGAAAGATAGACTGGACAGCACTTTCACTGGTGTGTGTTCAGGCTAAGGTAAAATTTGTGAGTAATTACAAGTTTTCGGCGAATGTTGTCTTCACAGTATAACCAGATTGCTTGGGGTTATATGGTCAAGTGAAGAAGCGCATACGGTGGATGCCTTGGCAGTCAGAGGCGATGAAAGACGTGGTAGCCTGCGATAAGCTTCGGGGAGTCGGCAAACAGACTTTGATCCGGAGATCTCTGAATGGGGGAACCCACCTGGCATAAGTCAGGTATCTTGTACTGAATACATAGGTGCAAGAGGCGAACCAGGGGAACTGAAACATCTAAGTACCCTGAGGAAAAGAAATCAACCGAGATTCCCTTAGTAGTGGCGAGCGAACGGGGACTAGCCCTTAAGTGGCTTTGAGATTAGCGGAACGCTCTGGAAAGTGCGGCCATAGTGGGTGATAGCCCTGTACGCGAAAATCTCTTAGTCATGAAATCGAGTAGGACGGAGCACGAGAAACTTTGTCTGAATATGGGGGGACCATCCTCCAAGGCTAAATACTACTGACTGACCGATAGTGAACCAGTACCGTGAGGGAAAGGCGAAAAGAACCCCGGAGAGGGGAGTGAAATAGATCCTGAAACCGTATGCGTACAAGCAGTGGGAGCCTACTTTGTTAGGTGACTGCGTACCTTTTGTATAATGGGTCAGCGACTTATATTCAGTGGCGAGCTTAACCGAATAGGGGAGGCGTAGCGAAAGCGAGTCTTAATAGGGCGTTTAGTCGCTGGGTATAGACCCGAAACCGGGCGATCTATCCATGGGCAGGTTGAAGGTTAGGTAACACTGACTGGAGGACCGAACCGACTACCGTTGAAAAGTTAGCGGATGACCTGTGGATCGGAGTGAAAGGCTAATCAAGCTCGGAGATAGCTGGTTCTCCTCGAAAGCTATTTAGGTAGCGCCTCATGTATCACTGTAGGGGGTAGAGCACTGTTTCGGCTAGGGGGTCATCCCGACTTACCAAACCGATGCAAACTCCGAATACCTACAAGTGCCGAGCATGGGAGACACACGGCGGGTGCTAACGTCCGTCGTGAAAAGGGAAACAACCCAGACCGTCAGCTAAGGTCCCAAAGTTATGGTTAAGTGGGAAACGATGTGGGAAGGCTTAGACAGCTAGGAGGTTGGCTTAGAAGCAGCCACCCTTTAAAGAAAGCGTAATAGCTCACTAGTCGAGTCGGCCTGCGCGGAAGATGTAACGGGGCTCAAACCATACACCGAAGCTACGGGTATCACTTAGGTGATGCGGTAGAGGAGCGTTCTGTAAGCCTGTGAAGGTGAGTTGAGAAGCTTGCTGGAGGTATCAGAAGTGCGAATGCTGACATGAGTAACGACAATGGGAGTGAAAAACTCCCACGCCGAAAGACCAAGGTTTCCTGCGCAACGTTAATCGACGCAGGGTTAGTCGGTCCCTAAGGCGAGGCTGAAAAGCGTAGTCGATGGAAAACAGGTTAATATTCCTGTACTTCTGGTTATTGCGATGGAGGGACGGAGAAGGCTAGGCCAGCTTGGCGTTGGTTGTCCAAGTTTAAGGTGGTAGGCTGAGATCTTAGGTAAATCCGGGATCTTAAGGCCGAGAGCTGATGACGAGTTGCCATTAGGCGACGAAGTGGTTGATGCCATGCTTCCAAGAAAAGCTTCTAAGCTTCAGGTAACCAGGAACCGTACCCCAAACCGACACAGGTGGTTGGGTAGAGAATACCAAGGCGCTTGAGAGAACTCGGGTGAAGGAACTAGGCAAAATGGCACCGTAACTTCGGGAGAAGGTGCGCCGGTGAGGGTGAAGGACTTGCTCCGTAAGCTCATGCCGGTCGAAGATACCAGGCCGCTGCGACTGTTTATTAAAAACACAGCACTCTGCAAACACGAAAGTGGACGTATAGGGTGTGACGCCTGCCCGGTGCCGGAAGGTTAATTGATGGGGTTAGCTAACGCGAAGCTCTTGATCGAAGCCCCGGTAAACGGCGGCCGTAACTATAACGGTCCTAAGGTAGCGAAATTCCTTGTCGGGTAAGTTCCGACCTGCACGAATGGCGTAACGATGGCGGCGCTGTCTCCACCCGAGACTCAGTGAAATTGAAATCGCTGTGAAGATGCAGTGTATCCGCGGCTAGACGGAAAGACCCCGTGAACCTTTACTATAGCTTTGCACTGGACTTTGAATTTGCTTGTGTAGGATAGGTGGGAGGCTTTGAAGCGTGGACGCCAGTCTGCGTGGAGCCATCCTTGAAATACCACCCTGGCAACTTTGAGGTTCTAACTCAGGTCCGTTATCCGGATCGAGGACAGTGTATGGTGGGTAGTTTGACTGGGGCGGTCTCCTCCTAAAGAGTAACGGAGGAGTACGAAGGTGCGCTCAGACCGGTCGGAAATCGGTCGTAGAGTATAAAGGCAAAAGCGCGCTTGACTGCGAGACAGACACGTCGAGCAGGTACGAAAGTAGGTCTTAGTGATCCGGTGGTTCTGTATGGAAGGGCCATCGCTCAACGGATAAAAGGTACTCCGGGGATAACAGGCTGATACCGCCCAAGAGTTCATATCGACGGCGGTGTTTGGCACCTCGATGTCGGCTCATCACATCCTGGGGCTGAAGCCGGTCCCAAGGGTATGGCTGTTCGCCATTTAAAGTGGTACGCGAGCTGGGTTTAGAACGTCGTGAGACAGTTCGGTCCCTATCTGCCGTGGACGTTTGAGATTTGAGAGGGGCTGCTCCTAGTACGAGAGGACCGGAGTGGACGAACCTCTGGTGTTCCGGTTGTCACGCCAGTGGCATTGCCGGGTAGCTATGTTCGGAAGAGATAACCGCTGAAAGCATCTAAGCGGGAAACTTGCCTCAAGATGAGATCTCACTGGAGCCTTGAGCTCCCTGAAGGGCCGTCGAAGACTACGACGTTGATAGGTTGGGTGTGTAAGCGCTGTGAGGCGTTGAGCTAACCAATACTAATTGCCCGTGAGGCTTGACCATATAACACCCAAGCAATTTGCGTCGAACGACCAGATTGCGGTGTTGTGAAGACACAGTAAGCCGAAGATTTGTAGCTCACAAACATCACATACCCGATTCGCTGGAGTGTCTGAACAAGACCTTCTGGCAACAGAATTTCTTGACGACCATAGAGCATTGGAACCACCTGATCCCATCCCGAACTCAGTAGTGAAACGATGCATCGCCGATGGTAGTGTGGGGTTTCCCCATGTGAGAGTAGGTCATCGTCAAGATTAAATTCCGAAACCCCTATCTGCATCTGCAGGTAGGGGTTTTGTCTTTGTGGGCTGAAAGTTTCCTGCAAGGCGGGCATAAAAAAACCACCTTGGGAGGTGGTTTTTTACGTAATACGATTCAGGCCAGCGGGTCCGTCCTGTCCTTTTCGTTGGTGCCTTCTGCCGACAGTGTCTGTGAACCTGCCAGTGCACTGACCGCATCCATCTGTTGAGGCGGTTGCAGCTTGGCCATGGTTTTTATCTCCATTTCTTCCTTGATGCGTTGAGCGATCTGCTTGTCGATCAGCTCCTTCTTCTCAGGGGGTAACTCTTCGTATTCTTCAAGGCTCAGCCCAAGTTCGCGCAGCATCTTCTCGCGAATTTTCTGCTCGGGAGACAGTGCCATGTAGTCGCGAAACTCTTGCAAGGCAGTGCTCTCTGGTTCCTTCGTGTCAAAGATCTCTTCCAGGTTCTGCAGACTGACCTTGAACTTTGCGAACGCTTCTTGCTGGTTGTCGTGAAAGCGCTGCTCGGAGTGACTGGCACTCCCGCGCGTGTCGGACGTCGACTGGATGGCAACTGAAACAGGTACATACGGCACAGCATCGCTGTCTGTAGAAACACTGCTACGTTGCTGAGTGGTAGCGGCTACCTGCCAACCATAATCATTGATGATGCTCACCTGAAGGTCTCCCGATACTGTGCAGAGCAAGGGAAGAGCAAGGGCTGTGCCAGTTACCTCACGCTCTGAACCCTCTGTATTACAAGGGGGCAGCAATGCTCGGCCGTTTACTCTGGCACGCTGTTGCCCCAAAGAGGAGGATGATTGCCGCAGGCGGCAACAGCCAAGGCTTGCAGTTGGACGTGCGGTCGGTTCCGCCTGCCGCTTCCATTCTTTCGCGAGTATATTGTTCGAAATTTCGCGCAGGCTTTGGCGCATAACAATCGGCAGCACCATCATTGAGCTGGGGCGTAGTTGCTGGACAGGGGAGAGTGTCCATGAGTGAGAATACCGCTTGCGTGATGGCGCCATTGAGCGACCTGGGGCAAGAGCAACTGCAAACCCTCCTGGACCTGGTCAGTGATGGCATCTGGGACTGGAACGCCAACACCGGCCATGTCTATCGCAACCCGGGTTGGTATCGCATGCTGGGCTACCCCAGCCACTCGCTGGACAATACGGTGTTCACCTGGGAAAACGTCATTCACCCCGAGGACTACCCGCGGGTGATGGCCTGCTTCGAGGACTACCTGAGCCAGCGCGCGCCAAGCTACCAGGTGGAGTACCGTTGCCGTTGCAAGGATGGCAGCTACCTGTGGATCGAGGACAGCGGGCATGTGGTTGCGCGCAACCCTGATGGCTCGGTGGCCAGGATGTTCGGTGCACACCGCAACATCGACGACCGCAAGCGCCTGGTTGCCCATCTGGAGCAGCGCAACAGCTCGCTGGAGTCACTGATTGCCGAACGGACCCGGGAACTGTGCTGGGTGAACGAACAACTGAAACGTCAGCTCGATGAGAACCGTGACCTGGCCGAGCGCGACTCGTTGACCCTGGCGGCCAATCGTTATCGCCTGGAAAAGGCCCTGCTTCAGGAATGCGAACGTGCCGGCCGCTTTCGTTTGCCCTTGAGCCTGATCCTGATGGATTTCGACGATTTCAAGCCGATCAATGATCGTTACGGCCACGCCCGTGGCGATACCGCCCTGGTAGAGGTGGTCGAACAGATCCGTAAGTGTGTCGGCCCCGAGCACCTGCTTGCCCGATGGGGGGGTGACGAGTTCATGGTGTTGATGCCAGGGAGTGACCTGCAGGCAGCAATGGCGGTAGCCGATGCCATCCGCCAGCAGGTGTTGAGGTTGCCCCCAATTGGCGAGCACCGCGTCACATTGAGTTTTGGCATCGCCCAGTGGCGTGGCGGCGAGCGCCCGGAGCAACTGGTCGCCCGTGCCGACCAGGCGCTCTATCGCGCCAAGGCCGGCGGCAAGAACCAGATCGCCTGATGCCTGGGCGTCGATGATCGACGCCCAGTGGTTCTGGCTACAGGTGCAACGCGTGCCCCAAGGCACGCAATGCAGCCTCCTGCACAGCCTCTCCGAGGGTAGGGTGGGCATGGATGGTTCCGGCCACATCCTCGAGCCGGGCGCCCATCTCCAGTGATTGTGCAAACGCGGTAGACAGTTCCGAAACCCCCACGCCGACAGCCTGCCAGCCCAGGATCAGGTGATTGTCGCGACGCGCCACCACGCGTACGAAGCCGCTTTTGGATTCCAGCGTCATGGCCCTGCCATTGGCCGCGAACGGGAACTGCGCAACGATGCAATCCAGGCCTTGCTGTTGTGCGGCCTCCGGTGTCTTGCCTGCCACCACCACCTCGGGGTCGGTAAAGCACACTGCCGCGATGGCCACCGGATCGAAAACCCGCTGCTTGCCGGCGATGAGTTCGGCCACCATCTCGCCCTGGGCCATGGCGCGGTGGGCCAGCATCGGCTCGCCGCTCAGATCGCCGATTGCCCACACATTGCGCATGCTGGTCTGGCAACGCTCATCGATGGCAATGGCTGAGCCATTCATCTTGAGCTCCAGGGTTTCCAGGTTGAACCCTTGAGTGCGTGGCCGACGTCCTACGGCAACCAGCACCTGATCGGTTTCCAGCGTCAACTGTTCGCCATGTGGGTCCCTGATCTGCAGGCACTGGGTGGCGTTATCGAAGCCTTCGACGCTGTGCTTGAGGTACAGCGTCACGCCCAGTTTCTTCAGCGACTCGGCTACCGGCTGAGTGAGCTCGCTGTCATACGTAGGCAGGATACGCTCGCGCGCTTCCACCACGCTTACCTCGACCCCCAGCTTGCGGTAGGCAATACCCAGTTCCAGGCCGATATAGCCTGCACCCACCACCGTCAGGCGCCTTGGCAGGCGTTGCGGGGCCAGGGCTTCGGTGGACGAGATGATCGCGCCGCCCAGTGGAAGCATGGGCAGCTCCACACTGCTGGAGCCCGTGGCGAGCAGCAGGTGCTCGCATTGAATGCGCTGGCCTTCGGCGTCGACGGTTTTGCCGTCGACGATCCTTGCCCAGCCATGAATCACCGTCACGCCGTGTTTCTTCAGCAAGGCGGCAACGCCGCTGGTCAGGCGGTCGACGATGCCGTCCTTCCAGGCCACGCTCTGGGTAATGTCCAGGCTGGGAGCCTGTACCTTGATGCCCAGGCTGGAGTGCTGGCTGTGCTGACAAGTCTGGTGGAACTGCTCCGCTACATGGATCAGTGCCTTGGATGGAATACAGCCGATGTTCAGGCAGGTGCCGCCCAGTGCCTGGCCTTCGACCAGTACAGTGGGGATGCCCAGTTGACCGGCACGAATCGCCGCGACATAACCGCCGGGGCCGCCCCCAATGATCAGCAGGGTGGTATTGAGAGTCTGCATGGTCACTCCACAAACAGGCTGGCAGGTTGTTCGAGCAGGCCGCGGATGGCCTGGATGAAGAGCGCGGCGTCCATGCCGTCGACCACACGATGGTCGAACGAACTGGACAGGTTCATCATCTTGCGCACCACGATCTGGCCGTTGACCACCATTGGCCGCTCGACGATGCGGTTGACCCCGACAATGGCTACCTCCGGCGTGTTCACCACCGGTGTGCTGACGATGCCGCCCAGTGCGCCGAGGCTGGTGAGCGTAATGGTCGAGCCGGACAGCTCTTCACGGCTGGCCTTGTTGTTGCGGGCGGCGTTGGCTACCCGGGCGATCTCGCTGGCATTGCTCCACAGGCTGCCGGCCTCGGCATGGCGCAGCACCGGTACCATCAGCCCGTTGTCGCCCTGGGTGGCGATACCCACATGCACTGCACCATGGCGGGTAATGAGCTGGGCTTCGTCGTCATAGGTGGCGTTGATCTGCGGGAATTCGCGCGCGGCGATCACCATTGCCCGTACCAGGAAGGGCAGCAGGGTCAGCTTGCCGCGGCTGTCACCATGCTTCTTGTTCAGGTGCACGCGCAGTTCTTCCAGCGCGGTCACGTCGATTTCCTCGACATAGCTGAAGTGCGCGACGCGGCGCTTGGCATCCTGCATGCGCTGCGCGATCTTGCGGCGCAGGCCGATCACAGGCACCTGCTCGCTGTCGTCACGCCTTGCATAGCCACCGGGGCCCGATGCACTGCTGGTACTCGGTTGAACGAGAAAAGCGTCCAGGTCTTCGTGCAGGATGCGCCCGGCAGGGCCACTACCATGTACATAGCGCAGCTCTATGCCCGCATCCAGCGCGCGCTTGCGCACCGCCGGGGAGGCCAGCGGACGCTCGTTGGCCTCACGTGGCACGATCGTCGGTGAACGCTGTGCATTGCCTGAAGGTGCCGCTGCCGGGGTAGACACGACGGCGGGCTGGGGTTGGGCTTCGGGTACGCTGGCCTTCGGTGCGGCAGCTACCGCAGGCGGCGTGGCTGCTGCCGGCTTGCCGGCGCCTTCCTGATAGTTGCCGGCCCCTTCGACCTCGATGCGAATCAGCTCGCTGCCTACGGCCATGACCTCACCGGGCTGGCCGCCCAAGGCCAGCACCTTGCCGGTGACCGGCGAAGGAATTTCCACGGTGGCCTTGTCGGTCATGACGTCGGCGACCACCTGATCTTCGGTGACGGTATCGCCGACCTTTACGAACCATTCCACCAGCTCAACTTGTGCGATGCCTTCGCCGATGTCCGGCATCTTGATGACGTGCGTGCCCATTCAGACCTCCATGACCCGTTTCAATGCCGCACCCACTCGCGATGGGCCGGGGAAGTACGCCCATTCCTGCGCGTGCGGGTAGGGGGTGTCCCAACCGGTGACGCGTTCGATCGGGGCTTCGAGGTGATGGAAGCAGTGCTCCTGTACCAGCGCCACCAGCTCGGCGCCAAAGCCGCAGGTGCGGGTGGCTTCGTGCACGACCACACAGCGGCCGGTCTTCTTCACCGACTCGACGATGGTCTCCAGGTCCAGCGGCCACAGGCTGCGCAGGTCGATGACCTCGGCGTCGATGCCGGTCTCTTCGGCAGCCACCTGGGATACATACACCGTGGTGCCGTAGGTCAGTACCGTCACCGCATTGCCTGGGCGGGTGATGGCAGCCTTGTCCAGTGGCACGGTGTAGTAGCCATCCGGTACGGCGCTGGCGGGGTGTTTGGACCAGGGCGTTACCGGCCGGTCGTGGTGCCCGTCGAAAGGGCCGTTGTACAGGCGCTTGGGCTCCAGGAAGATCACCGGGTCGTCGTTTTCGATCGAGGCGATCAACAGGCCCTTGGCGTCGTAGGGGTTCGAAGGCATCACGGTACGCAGGCCGCAGACCTGGGTGAACATCGCCTCCGGGCTCTGGCTGTGGGTCTGGCCGCCGTAGATGCCGCCACCGCACGGCATGCGCAGGGTCAGCGGGGCCACGAACTCGCCGGCAGAGCGGTAGCGCAGGCGGGCCATCTCCGAGACGATCTGGTCCGAGGCAGGGTAGAAGTAGTCGGCAAACTGGATTTCCACCACAGGGCGCAGGCCATAGGCACCCATGCCCACGGCGGTGCCGACGATACCGCTTTCGGAGATCGGTGCGTCGAACACCCGCGACTTGCCGTACTTGTTCTGCAGCCCTTCGGTGCAGCGGAACACGCCGCCGAAGTAACCGACGTCCTGGCCATAGACGACAACATTGTCATCGCGCTCAAGCATGATATCCATGGCCGAGCGCAGGGCCTGGATCATGGTCATGGTGGTAGTCGCCATGGCGGTTTCCAACTGGATAGTGGTGTTGTGATCGTTCATGTCAGATCCCCAGTTCCTGGCGCTGGCGCCGCAGGTGTTCCGGCATTTCCTTGTACACATCCTCGAAAATGCTCGCCGGGCTGGGCATCTGCCCGCCGGCCAGGGTGCCGTACTGCTCGGCTTCCTTCTGCGCACTGATGATTTCGGCTTCCAGCTCAGCAGTCACCGCCTGATGCTCTTGCTCCGACCAGTGCCCGATGGCCACCAGGTGCTGCTTGAGGCGGGCGATCGGGTCGCCGAGGGGGAAGTGGCTCCAGTCGTCGGCCGGACGGTACTTGGACGGGTCGTCCGACGTGGAGTGCGGCCCGGCGCGGTAGGTCACCCATTCGATCAGGGTCGGGCCCAGGCCGCGGCGGGCACGTTCGGCGGCCCAGCGCGAGGCCGCGTACACCGCGATGAAGTCGTTGCCGTCGACCCGCAGCGAAGCGATGCCACAGCCAACGCCGCGGCCGGCGAAGGTGGTGGATTCACCACCGGCGATGGCCTGGAAGGTGGAGATGGCCCACTGGTTGTTGACCACGTTGAGAATCACCGGGGCCTGGTACACGTGTGCGAAGGTCAGCGCGGTGTGGAAGTCCGACTCGGCCGTAGCACCATCGCCGATCCAGGCCGAAGCGATCTTGGTATCGCCCTTGATGGCCGAGGCCATGGCCCAGCCGACCGCCTGCACGAACTGGGTCGCCAGGTTACCGCTGATGGTGAAGAAGCCGGCTTCGCGCACCGAGTACATGATGGGCAGCTGGCGACCCTTGAGCGGGTCGCGCTCGTTGGACAGCAGCTGGCAGATCATCTCCACCAGCGACACGTCGCGGGCCATCAGGATGCTCTGCTGGCGGTAGGTGGGGAAGCACATGTCGCTGCGGTTCAAGGCCAGTGCCTGGCCGCTGCCGATGGCTTCCTCACCCAGGCTCTGCATGTAGAAGGACATCTTCTTCTGGCGCTGCGCCACGACCATGCGGCTGTCGAACAGCCGGGTCTTGAGCATCGCGCGCATGCCTTGGCGCAGCACTTCGGGGCCGATGTCCTCGGCCCAGGGGCCAAGCGCACGGCCCTGTTCGTCGAGCACGCGGATCAGCCCGTAGGCAAGGTCGGCGGTACCGGCGGGTTCGGCATCGATGGCGGGTTTGCGGACCTGACCGGCGTCATTCAGACGCAGGTAGGAGAAATCGGTCTGGCAGCCTGGCCGGCCTGTAGGCTCGGGCACATGCAGACGCAGGGGGGCGTACTCGTTCATGCTTTTTTACGCTCGCTCTGTCTTGTGTTTTTGTTGAGCTTTGAAGCGGTCGCTACTGAACCCGGCTTGTGACCGGAGAGTCAGTCTTGCCTACATCATATTCCGCTGGCGGAAGAATATTTTTCTCAAGTTCATTGCCTTTGGGCTGGCTTGCGGATAAACATTCTTCAAAAGAACAAGAAGCAGGTGAATTTGTCTCATGCGCAAACTGGATCGTACTGACATCGGCATTCTCAACAGCCTTCAGGACAATGCCCGCATCACCAACGCCGAGCTGGCCCGTTCGGTAAATCTGTCGCCCACCCCCTGTTTCAACCGGGTCAAGGCGCTGGAGGAACTGGGCGTGATTCGCCAGCAGGTGACCTTGCTGTCGCCCGAAGTGCTGGGGCTGGACGTGAACGTATTCATCCACGTCAGCCTGGAAAAACAGGTGGAGCAATCGCTGCACCGCTTCGAAGAGGAAATCGCCGAGCGCCCGGAAGTGATGGAGTGCTACCTGATGACCGGCGATCCGGATTACCTGCTGCGTGTACTGCTGCCGAGCATCCAGGCCCTGGAGCGGTTTCTGGACTACCTCACCCGCTTGCCCGGGGTGGCCAATATTCGCTCCAGCTTCGCCCTCAAGCAGGTGCGCTACAAGACTGCGCTGCCGCTGCCGGCCAACGGTATTACGCTGCCAGGCACAGTGTAGACAGCTTCTACGGGTTGGCTGGCGGCGTTCGCTCAGCGATCGGGCCTACATGGTGCTTGATATTTTTAACACCTCCGGACTATGTTGTTCGGGTCGCCGTTCGCGGCTTGTTAAAAATAACAAGGATCAAGTCATGACGACCAATGGCCAACGTTCTCTCGCCGAGCGATTGACGGGCATTGATGAAATCGAATGCGTCACCCCCGACCTCAATGGCGTGCCTCGCGGCAAGGTGATGACCGCCGAGGGGTTCCTGGAAGGGCGGCGCCTGCAGATGGCACGCGGCGTGCTGCTGCAGTGCATCATGGGCGGATACCCTGCGGCACGCTTTTACGGCAGCGACGATGGCGACCTTGCCCTGGCGGCCGACCCCCTGCATATCTACCGCCTGCCCTGGAGCGACGAACCAAGGGCACTGGCGATCTGCGATGCCAATGAGCTCGATGGACAGAGCTCGGGCTTGTCCACCCGCGGCCAGCTCAAGGCGGTGATCGAGCGGTATCGCACGCATGGCCTGGCGCCAGTGGTGGCCACCGAGCTCGAGTTCTTCGTGTTCGCTCCCAATCCCGACCCGAGCCAGCCGTTCCTGCCGCCCACCGGGCTGGACGGTCGGCGCGAGGACGGCCATTCGGCGTTCAGCGTCAGTTCCAACAATGGCCTGCGCCCGTTCTTCAGCGAGGTCTACCGTTGCATGGAGGCCCTGGGCCTGCCGCGCGACACCTTCATGCACGAGATGGGCGTCAGCCAGTTCGAGATCAACCTGCTGCACGGTGACCCGCTGCTGCTTGCCGACCAGACCTTCCTGTTCAAGCACCTGCTCAAGGAGGTTGCGCTCAAGCATGGCCTGAATGTGGTGTGCATGGCCAAGCCGCTGGCCAGAACTCCAGGCAGTTCGATGCACATTCACCAGAGCGTGGTCGAGATCGACAACGGCCGCAACGTGTTCAGCGACGCCCAGGGGCAGCCCACGCCCGCCTTCTATCACTTCATCGGCGGCCAGCAGGCGTGCATGGCCGACTTCACCGCGTTGTTCGCGCCCAACGTCAATTCCTATCAGCGCCTGTGTCACCCCTATGCCTCGCCCAACAATGCCTGTTGGTCTGAAGACAACCGCGCTGCGGGCCTGCGTATTCCTGCCAGCGCACCGGTAGCGCGCAGGGTCGAGAACCGCCTGCCCGGGGCCGATACCAACCCCTACCTGGCCATCGCCGCCAGCCTGGCGGCCGGCTTGTACGGCATCGAACAGCAACTGGAGCCGGCGCCAGCGATCCAGGGCGAATTCGAGGTGCCCGACAACCTGTCACTGCCCTGCACGCTGCACGCGGCACTGGAGCGTCTCAAGCGCAGCCAGTTGGCGAGGGAACTGTTCGGGACTGAGTTCATCGAAGGTTACATCGCGTCCAAGACCCTGGAACTGACCAGCTTCTTCGACGAGATCACCCCGTGGGAACGGCGCGTGCTGGCGGCACAGGCGTAACTGCGGGGCGGCAATGCCGCCTGGCGCCAGGGTAAGCAGAGGCAGGTGGCAGCCATGATCGAGATCATGGTTTGTCACCTGTTTTTTTATGCCCGGCCCGCCGCGTCGGTGTTTTTTTCACTTATGCTTTCAAGCAGTTTTTTCACCTGCTCAAGGGGCCCTCAGGGACGTCGATGCGAAGTATCTGGAAGTCTTTTCGCGCGCTGTATTTCGCCGCATTGATGATGTTGATCGGTTCCGGCCTGTTGAGCACCTACCTGGCCCTGCGCCTGGCGGCCGATCAGGTCGACAGCCTGTGGGTCGGTGCGCTGATGGCGGCCAACTATTTCGGCCTGGCGCTGGGGGGCAAGATCGGGCACCGGCTGATCGCCAGAGTGGGGCATATCCGCGCCTACGCTACGTGTGCCGGCATCGTCGGCGCAGCGGTGCTTGGTCATGGTCTGGTCAGCTGGTTGCCGGCCTGGCTGCTGCTGCGGGTGATCGTCGGCCTGGGCATGATGTGCCAGTACATGGTGATCGAGAGCTGGCTCAACGAACAGGCCGACGCCAAGCAGCGTGGGGCGGTGTTCAGCGGTTACATGATCGCCTCCTATCTGGGCCTGGTACTGGGCCAGCTGATTCTGGTGGTTCACCCGCAGCTGGGCCTGGAGCTGCTGATGCTGGTGGCCATGTGCTTTGCGCTATGCCTGGTTCCGGTGGCCCTGACCCGGCGCATCCACCCCGCACCGCTGCGTCCGGCCCCCATGGAGCCGCGGTTCTTCATCAAGCGCGTCCCCCAGTCGCTGAGTACGGTACTCGGGGCGGGGCTGATCGTGGGGTCGTTCTATGGTCTGGCGCCTCTGTACGCCTCCAAGCAGGGGCTCAGTACAGAACAGGTCGGTGTGTTCATGGGCTGCTGCATCTTTGCCGGCCTGCTGGTGCAGTGGCCATTGGGCTGGTTGTCGGACCGTTACGACCGGGCCGTGCTAATTCGCAGTGTGGCGGTGGGGCTGGCCGTCACCTCCCTGCCATTGGCGCTGCTGCCGAGCGTGCCGCTCGAGGTGCTGTTCATCACCGGTTTTGCGGTCTCGCTGCTGCAGTTCTGCCTCTACCCGCTGGCGGTGGCGTTTTCCAACGACCACGTTGAAAGCGAGCGACGGGTCTCGCTCACCGCGATGCTGCTGGTGACCTATGGCGTGGGGGCGAGCATCGGGCCGCTGGTGGCCGGTGTGCTGATGAAGACCCTGGGCGACCAGATGCTGTACGCGTTCTTCTGTTTCTTCGCGCTGGTGCTGGTGTGGCGCATCCGTCCCAAAGCGGTTACCAACCTGCATCAGGTCGAGGATGCGCCATTGCTTCACGTAGCGATGCCGGCGGCAGGTTCACCGCTGTCTGCGGCGCTCGACCCGCGGGTTGATGAGCAGGTGGTGCAGGATCAGATGCAGGCACCGGTAGGTGCCGAAGATACCGAGGAGGAGGGCTCGCCCGGGGAGGCTGAGGGCGTCGAACCTGTCAAGCCTGCGCCAGAAGTGTGAGTGGCGTGGGGGCAGATAGTGGCGAAGGGCTGCGTCTGAGTTCCGCTGGCAGGCGGGGCGCCAGGCGCCCCTTTGCGGATGAATCCGTTGCCGCTGAATGGGTAGCTACCCTTGGAAATGTGAAGCGTGATGTCTATCAGTAATCGTCTTTGTCGAAGCGTCGCGCTTCACGTTGCAGCTGGTACACAAAACTTTCGATCTTGCGCGCCATCTGTCCTGTCACGTTATGAAAGCGAATGCCGGCGAAGGTGGCGTTCAAGCGCTCTTCATAGTGCAGGTGGCGCAGCTCGACCATTACCTGAGAAAGCCCCAGCGGCAGGCCGGTAGCAAACTTCTCGTAGACCTGGCCCAACTGCAACCGCTCCTCGATATCGCCCTCGAAGCGAAGCTTGCAGCCAGTAGCCGAAATATCCAGCAGCTTGCCCTTGAGCGGGTGCTCGCCACGCAGTTTCTCGCCGTCGAAAATCACGTCGACCAGTTGCGACAGCTTCAGTGCCGCGCGAAACGCATTGCGACGCTGGTGATAGGTAACTTCTGTGGGCAGGCTGCCGCGGTAGCAGCGTGAGCCGTCAGAGGTGCTGATGCTCAGCGGGGTAGTGCAGTCCCAGGCAATGCGCACGCCGTCATGGAAGCCTTCGATACGGAATGGTTCGCCATTTTCGAGGAAGCGTTCGCCATCGCGCGGGATCATTTCGTCCAGGGCCATGCTGTTGCTGTCCCGGTCTACCTCCACCACATAACTCTGGAAGCGCTGGCTGCGTTCGGGGAACGTGATGATCAGTGGGTCATGGCTCTCTAGCAACATCCGCAAATGAGCGGCAATTTCCAAAGGCGTAGTCAGCACCTTCGGAGGCTGAGGAGCTTCTTCGTCATTGAACACGGTTGATGAATCTCCAGGCAAAAACGACACAGGCAATTGCTGGCATTCTGCCAGCATGAATCGTGCCTTGATAGAGGGGGTCACGCCTGGCTGAGTGCACGAGGCTTTGAAAGCGGCGATGTAGTGCCACGGGCATCGTAGAGCGACGGTGATTCGCCACCCATGAGGATCTTGATCTGGTTTTCGGTGGTGTACTGCTGAAGCTGGATCGCCTGGCCGTTGCGTGCGTTGACCGCCTGGCAATCATTCATCAGCGCAGCCAGCACATCGAGCTGCTCGATGAGCAGGGAGCCCAGGTCCGATTGCTCGGCCATGGCCACTACACCTTCGCGGCTTTGCGGCAGGCCCAGGTTCGCAAGCAGCGCACTACGTCGTTGTCCGCCTTGATCGAGCAGCACCACCAGCGATTGCTTGCGGGCCAGAATATTTTCCAGCAAGGGCATGTCGCGGCCATGCAGGGCCACGGCTTCAGCCTGCAACAACTCGAGCAGTTGTTGCGCTGGAGCAATATCATCTTCGATCAGTTGCAGCAGAGTAGTGTCGTGCATTGGCTGGCTCTTGGTTCTAGCGTCCTGAAGTCAGCGCGCCAGAGGGCTAGCGCTGGGCTTCGAAATTAAGCAGTTTGCTGGCGACGCGCTGGGCGTCCACCTGGTAGCTGCCGTCGGCGATGGCCTGTTTCAACTCGGCCACGCGGGCGCTGTTGACAACCGGTTGATCGCGCAGCTTGTCGCTGACCTGTTGCAACTGCTGGGCCTCGTGGCTCAGGTGTACGGCTTCTCCGCTCTGGCCAGCCTCGGTAGCGCTGGTGGCGGTGCGAGCAGTGGCCGTGCTTTCCTGGCTGTTGCCAGTGCGCACGGCGCCCGTCACGGACGGGGAATTATTCAAACGACTGAAGTCGATGACCATGATCAGAAAACCTCTGGGTGTTTGGACGCTTGCCTTGTTTTCGGCCAACCCGAAAGAAACTTTAGACGCAAATGCAGTGCAGCTTGCGCGGCCAGCCCATCAACCCGGTTCGACACAGTTTAGGAAAAGCGGTTCCTGATCGCCAGCCTTGTTTGTTCTGGCGTCGTGACCCGCTTCACATCGCGACTTCCACCTGCCCTGGTCCAGTGACCCGTGCCTTCACCACCCGTTTGGAGTTCAGATTGCGTACCCGTATCTGTTCACTGATGCCGCCCTTGCTCAAGGCTTCTCCCGGCATGCGCACGCTCAGCGTGCCGCTGCGGGCGATGATGACCACATGATCGCCCTTGCGGACCACTTCGGCCTGCTCCAGATGCAGCGGCGTGAGCACCTGATCGATGACCGTCGGTCGGATGACCTTCAGGCCCACGGCCTGCTCCAGGCTGGTCAGGTAGCCCTGGTTGAGCATGCCCACGTCCCGCTCGCGCAGGCTCACGTCCTGTTCGCCGACCACGCTGTCGCGCTTGAGCGGACGCGCCACGGTCACCACATTGCGAAACAGCCGCACCTGGGCCGGCACGAACACCGTCCACGGGGAGCTGCCATCGCAGCGTACGCGCACGGTCACCCTGCCCAGCGGTTGCGCCGGGCTTTCCAGGGTGGCGCCCAGTTGCTGGTCGCACAGTGGCATGCGCAGGCGCGGGTCGAGGCTGTTGACCTGGATCTCGAAGCGCCCTTCGGTCTGGCTGGTCGCCAGGTAATCCTCGACCGTGAATTCAAGAAACCCCTGAGTGACACCGATAAGCTGTTCAGGCAAGGTGAAAGCGTCAGCCAGAGTTCGAACGCCGGGGGCCAGCAGGCACAGCGCAGCAAGGATGCCGGGCAAGGGGCGGGTCAGGCGTCGGAAAAATGTCGTTTTCGTGTTCATACAGTTAAAAAAGCAAGGCGCGTGCCGACTGCGGTACGACGCTCGAGCATTTGGTCGAGGAGTCTGGCATGGCTGGTGTAATGGATTCGGTTAACCAGCGCACACAACTGGTAGGGCAGAACCGTCTCGAACTGCTGTTGTTCCGCCTCAATGGCGAGCAGCTGTACGGGATCAACGTGTTCAAGGTGCGGGAGGTGCTGCAATGCCCGAACCTGACCGTGATGCCCAAGTCCAACCCGGTGGTGCGCGGTGTGGCGAATATTCGTGGGGCAACCATCCCGATCCTGGATCTGGCGATGGCGACCGGCATGCCCGGTCTGAGTGAAGATGTCAGCAAGAGCTTCGTGATCATCACCGAGTACAACACCAAGACCCAGGGGTTTCTGGTGCACTCGGTCGAACGCATCGTCAACATGAACTGGGAGGAGATCCATCCGCCACCCAAGGGCACCGGTCGTGACCATTACCTGACGGCCGTGACCCGGGTGGACGGCAAGATGGTCGAGATCATCGACGTGGAGAAGATCCTCGCCGAGGTCTCGCCGACCTCCGAGGCGATCTCCCTGGGTGTGGTCGACGAAGAAGTGCAGGTCAAGGCCGTGTCGCTGCGCGTGCTCACCGTGGATGACTCCTCGGTGGCACGCAAGCAGGTCAGCCGTTGCCTGCAGACGGTGGGGGTCGAGGTGGTTGCGCTCAACGACGGCCGGCAGGCGCTGGATTACCTGCGCAAGATGGTCGATGAGGGCAAGCATCCGGAAGAGGAATTCCTGATGATGATTTCCGACATCGAGATGCCGGAAATGGACGGCTATACCCTGACTGCAGAAATCCGCAACGACCCGCGCATGCAAAAGTTGCACATCATCCTGCATACTTCGCTTTCCGGCGTCTTCAACCAGGCCATGGTCAAGAAGGTGGGCGCGGATGATTTTCTCGCCAAGTTCCGGCCGGATGACCTGGCGCAACGCGTGGTCGACCGGATCAAGGCCACCCACTAACGGCCAGGGCTCGTCCCTGGCGTTACACATGATTTAAGAGGCGGCATCATTGTCTACGGGTAATTTGGATTTCGAACAATTCCGGGTCTTCCTGGAAAAAGCCTGTGGCATCCTGCTGGGCGAAAACAAGCAGTATCTGGTCTCCAGCCGTCTCAACAAGCTGATGGAACAGCAGGGCATCAAATCGTTGAGCGAGCTGGTGCAGCGGATCCAGACCCAGCCGCGCAGTGGCTTGCGCGAGCAGGTGGTCGATGCGATGACCACCAACGAAACCCTGTGGTTTCGCGACAACTATCCGTTCGAGGTGCTCAAGAACAAGGTCTTGCCCGAGCAGATAAAGGCCAACCCTGGCCAGCGCCTGCGCATCTGGTCGGCGGCCTGTTCGTCGGGGCAGGAGCCGTACTCGATCTCCATGGCCATCGATGAGTTCGAGCGCAGCAACATCGGGCAATTGAAGATGGGGGCGCAGATCGTCGCCACCGACCTGTCCGGCTCGATGCTGGCCAACTGCAAGACCGGTGAGTACGACAGCCTGGCCATTGCCCGTGGCTTGTCCCAGGAGCGCCTGCAACGCTATTTCGACCCCAAGGGGCCGGGGCGCTGGGCAGTCAAGGCCCCGATCCGCAGCCGCGTCGAGTTTCGTTCGTTCAACCTGCTCGACAGCTACGCGAGCCTGGGCAAGTTCGACATCGTGTTCTGCCGCAACGTGCTGATCTACTTCTCCGCCCAGGTGAAGAAGGACATCCTGCTGCGCATTCACGGCACGCTCAAGCCCGGCGGTTACCTGTTCCTGGGGGCGTCCGAGGCGCTCAACGGGCTGCCCGACCATTACCAGATGGTGCAGTGCAGCCCGGGGATCATCTACCAGGCCAAGTGAAACGAAAAGGCCGGTGTCTCGCGACACCGGCCTTTTTCATGCAGCTGCTGTCATCGATCAGAAGTCGTAACGCACCTTGGCCGAGAACACATCGGCGTCAAAGCCCGATTTGCCGATGTAGTCGTAGTTCACGCCCAGGGTCACCGCGCCCAGCTTGTAGTCGGCGCCTACGCCGGCTTCGTAGCTGTTGCGCACGGCCTTGGCGCCGCTGGTGACGAACGGGGTGCTACCCAGCAGGAAGGTCGAGGTGCTCTTGGCTTCGTCCGCCGCGAAGTCATGGTATGCCATCAGGCGAGCCTGTGGCTGCAGGGTGCCGGCGCCCAGCGGATACTCGCCGGCAACGCGCAGGCCTGCGCCCAGCTCGATGGCCTCGTAGCGCTGGTCTTCGACCTTCAGTGCAGCCGACGAACCCTTCTCGCGGTAACCGTCGATGTTCACCAGGCTGTAGCGCGCGGCAATGCGCGGCTCGACCAGCATCTGCGGGTTGATGTGATAGGTGTAGCCACCCACCACGTTCAGGCCCAGCAGGTCGCTGTCGTAATCGGCCTTGGCCGAGGTGCCGGCAATCTTGCGTTTGCTGTCGTTGTCGTTCAAGCCATAGCTCAGGCTGGCATCGACGAAGTAGTTGCCCTGCTCGAAGCCGCCGTACAGCGTGAAGGCGTGGCTGTCCACCTTGGTCTGGTTGCCGCTTTTGCCGTTGACGTCGGTGTTGATGAAGCTGTACGCCAGGCCCAGGGTCAGGTTGTCGTTGAGCTTGCCGTCGGCACCCACCGCGATGCCGCGGCTGTAGGCGTTGTAGCCGGCCACGCCGTCGCGCAGGTCCTGGCTGGCATCGCTGTAGAGGGTCTGCACCCACACGCCGGTGTCCTTGAACGCTTCGCCCGAGGAGGCGCCACGCAGGCTGCTGGTACGGCTGCCGGTGACATTGCTCACCAGGTTCTGGCTGGTGGTGGCTGCCTGGGTGGCGCCGCCGTTGACTTCAGGTGTCAGTTGCTCGGCCAGCTTGGCCAGCTGGGCCTCGTCGGCATTGGCGAAGGCTTGCAGCAGCGGGTCGTTGGCGCTCAGTTTGCTCAGGATGCTGTCGCGGTTCAGGCTGCCCAGGGCCAGTTGGCTGTTGGCCGAGGCACCCTGGCCGACCAGGATGTCGGTGACTTCTTCGGCGCCCTTGCCGGTGACGGTAGCCACCAGCTTGTTGTCCTGCAGGCTGTAGCTGTCGATCTTGAGCAGGGCCGAGCTGCTCACCAGGTTCAGCTTGCCGTTGGCGTCGACATTGTCTGAAGCGTCCAGCAGATCGATGCGCCCGGCCTGGAACAGGTTGTACGTGCTGCCCTGGGCGCTGAAGTCGCTGCCCTGTGCGGCCAGGCGAATCTGTGCGCCCTTGCCGAACTCGGCAGTACCGCTGACGGCCACCACGGCGGTATCGGCACGGGTGGCGCTGCTCAGGTTCAAGTCCAGCGACGAGTTGCCGGCCACGTACAGGTTGCCGTCGATGGTGGTGTGCGGCTGCACGAAGTTCAGGTGCGCTGGCGCATTGCGGCTGACGCTGCCCACGTCCATCCAGCCGCCCTGGCGCAGACGGATGTTGGCACCGTCGCTGCTGCTGTCGGTGCCGCTGAAGTCCACCTTGCCGTACACCTCGACGGTGGTCAGGTCGATCAGGTTGCCGGTGATCTTGCTGCCGTCCAGCAAGGTCAGGTACACGCTGCGCTCGGTTTCGGAGGCATCGACCGCTTCGTCTTCGGAGATCAGCGTGCCGCTGTTGACGATTTCCAGCCCTGCATAGCTGTTGTACAGCCGGTTGTCATCGTAGGCATCGATGTCGAAGTTGCCGATCACGATGGCCGCATCGGTCGCCTTGATGGTGCCGGTGTTGACGATCTGGCGCTCGGCGGTGGTGAAGCTGGCGCCGTCCACACGGATACCTTCGGCGTCATCGCCGGTGGCGATGATGGTGCCGTTGTTGACGATGCCGGCCAGGTCGACCATGTCAACATTCTGCCCGTTGAAGCTGGTAGTGGCGTCGATGGCGGTAGCGCCGTTACCGGTAACCTGGATCAGGCCGTTGTTGATCAGCTTGCCGTCGATACGGCCGCCTTCCAGGTTGATGCCCTTGGCGCTGGTGCCCTTGGCGATGATGCGGCCAGTGGTGTCATTGAGCAGGTCGCCCTTGATCGTGCCGGTGAAGTCCAGTGCACGGGCCACGTCCATTTCGCTGCCGTCGAGCAGCGGTTCGCCGGTAGCGCTGAGCAGGCCCTGGTTGATGACGCTGCCATTGATGGTGGCCGGGTCGATCATCAGGGCATTGGAGCCGCCGCCCACGGCGCTGATGCTGCCCTTGTTGATCAGGTTGCCGTCGATCTGGTTGCTGGCCCAGCTGCTGCCGTCTTCCCAGGCGTCCAGGTCGATGCCGCCGGCAAAGTCGCCGCTGCTGTTGATCGTGGTGTTGAGAATCAGGTCGCCCTTGACGTGGTTGCCGTTGAATTCGATCGCGTCTTCGGCGGCACTGCCGGTGTAGGCGCCAGTGAATTCGAGGTTGCCTTCGTAGGTCTTGTGCTCGCTGATGAAGCCGGCATCGGTCAACTCGATGGTTTGGGCGCCGACAGGCAGGGCGGTGGCAGTGATTGCCAGGGCGAGCAGGGTCTTGCGAAACATCACAGGAGTCACGGTTTATTCCTTAAACACAGCGTATTGAATTCGGCGCTTGCCTGCGTGGCGTGACGGCTGTGCGGTGATAGCCAGATGCCACGTAGCGGAGCGGGACGGATCTTAGATGAGAGATGGCGAATTGACATTAAAATTTGACGCCAAAAGGGCGCAGGGTGGGGTTGCCGCTGCCAGGCAATTGCCGCTTTGCCGGTGTCTGGCGGAAATCCGTTGCCGCTTTTCTGGCATTGCCATCGCTGGCAAGCGCGGCAAAGCCCCGGCTTTGCTGGGTTTTGTGTTTTGGCACGGGACTTGCTCTATCACCGGCAACGAACCCTACGGTCAACCTTCAAAGGTTTCCCCGACATGAGCATCAGTTTCGACAAAGCGCTTGGCATTCACGAAAAGGCACTGGGCTTTCGCGCCCAGCGTGCCGAAGTGCTGGCCAACAACATCGCCAACGCCGACACGCCCAACTACAAGGCGCGCGACATGGACTTCTCGTCCGTGCTGGCGGCCGAGACCGACAAGGTCAAGAACGGCCATTTCTCCCTCGAGCGCACCAACACCCGGCACATCGAGGCCCAAGGCCTGGCGATGGGTGACGAAACCCTGCAGTACCGCACGCCCATGCAGCCCTCGATCGACCAGAACACCGTTGACGCGCAGCTCGAGCAATCCAGCTATGCCGAGAACGCCGTGGGTTTCCAGGCCAGCTTCACGCTGCTCAACAGTAAATTCAAAGGGCTGGTGTCAGCCCTGCGCGGAGAGTAAGTCATGTCCCTTGCCAGCGTTTTCAACATTGCCGGTAGCGGCATGAGCGCGCAGACCACGCGCCTGAACACCGTTGCCTCCAACATCGCCAACGCCGAGACCGTTTCCTCGAGCATCGACCAGACCTACCGTGCCCGCCACCCGGTGTTCGCTACCACGTTCCAGCAGGCCCAGAATGGCGTCAGCCAGTCGCTGTTCCAGGACCAGGGCGAAGCCGGGCAGGGCGTTCAGGTACTGGGTGTGGTCGAAGACCAGAGCAACCTCGAGGCACGCTATCAGCCCAACCATCCGGCGGCGAACAAGGACGGCTACGTCTACTACCCGAACGTCAACGTGGTCGAGGAAATGGCTGACATGATCTCCGCCAGCCGCTCGTTCCAGACCAACGCCGAACTGATGAACACGGCCAAAACCATGATGCAGAAGGTCCTGACCCTGGGTCAGTGATAAGGGGCGTTTTTTATGGCTGATGTAAACCTGAACGACGTCATTTCCAATTCCGGCGTCAAGAAGTCCAGCAATACGAACGCGGCAAGCGGCCTGGGCGGCAAGACCGCCAACGGCCAGACCCTGGGCAAGGACGCGTTCCTTCAGCTGCTGGTTACCCAGATGCAGCACCAGAACCCGCTCGACCCCCAGGACAACAGCGAGTTCGTGGCCCAGCTGGCGCAGTTCTCCAGCCTCGAAGGCATCACCTCGCTGAACGATTCGGTCAACGCCATCACGGGGGCCATGGGGTCCTCGCAGGCGCTGCAGGCCTCCGGGCTGGTCGGTCGCTCGGTGATCACCCAGGCCGACAAGGCCGTGGTCGACACCACCAAGAGCTTCACTGGCCAGGTGGTGGTCCCGCAGTCGATCACTTCGGGCACTGTCACTGTCACCGACAAGGACGGCAAGACCATCAAGACCATCGACCTGGGCGAGCAGAAGGCCGGCAATGCCGACTTCATCTGGGACGGTACCAACGAGAAGGGCGAAAAGGTCGACCCGGGTACCTACACCTTCACGGCCAAGACCACCGTCGATGGCAAGTCGGCCGAGATGTACACCCTGCTGCCGGCCACCGTCAGCAGCGTCACCATCAGTCAGACCGGCGGCGAGCTGATGCTCAACCTCGCTGGCCTGGGCAGCGTTGCGCTGTCCAAAGTCCAAACTATCGGTATATAGAGCCGGCTAACGCGGCACAAGGAGTGGAAAGATGTCTTTCAATATCGGCCTTAGCGGTCTCTATGCAGCCAACAAGCAACTGGCTGTCACCGGCAACAACATCGCCAACGTTTCGACCACCGGCTTCAAGGCCTCGCGCGCCGAGTTCGCCGATGTGTACTCGGCCAGCAAACTGGGCGTGGGCAGCAAGACCGTCGGCAACGGGGTGCGTCTGGCTGCAGTCTCCCAGCAGTTCGGTCAGGGTGACATCAACAACACCGGCAACGTACTGGACATGGGTATCCAGGGCCAGGGCTACTTCGTCCTGAGCGACAACGGCTCGCTGAGCTACACCCGTTCCGGTGCGTTCCAGACCAACAAGGACAACTACGTGGTGACCTCGGACGGTATCCGTCTGCAAGGTTACGCGGCCGACGTCAACGGCAAGATCATCAAGGGCGTGCTGACCGACCTGAAGATCGACACCTCCGCGCTGGCGCCAAAGACCACCACGCTGATCGATCAGGGCATCAACCTGAACTCCTCGGCGCCGTCGATCCCGCTGCAGGTACTGGATGACAGCACGCCGCCGGTGCTGGTGGACAACAAGACGTTCGACCCTTCGGACGAGAGCACCTACACCAAATCGTTCCCGACCAAGATCTACGACAGTCAGGGCAACGAGCACACGATGGAGCAGTTCTATCGCAAGACCGGTGACAACCAGTGGACCACCTACACGCTGGTCGATGGTCGCAACCCGTTCGACCCTGCCAGCACCAAGCCACTGTCCGGCACCATCAGCTTCAATCCTGATGGCAGTGTCAAGGCCATGACTGCCGACAATACCGGTCACCCGGCGGGCTCCGAATTCACCGTGGTCAACAACAACTTCACCATGAAAGGCTGGGTGCCGGCGTCCTACGACAAGGCCACCGACAAGTGGGCATCCAACGGTTCGGCCGGCAATGCCGACGGCATCCGTATGAACATGACCAGCACCACGTCGTACAACACCGACACTGCCCGCATGTCCCAGGCGCAGGACGGCTATGCCACCGGCATCCTGTCCAGCCTGAGCATCGACTCCACCGGTGTGATGTTCGCCAGCTTCAGCAACCAGCAGTCCCGCGCCATCGGCCAGGTCGCGATTGCCAGCTTCGCCAACGAGCAGGGCCTGGAGCAGCTGGGTGGTACCCGCTGGAAAGAGACCTACGCCTCGGGCATCCCGGGCATCGACACGCCGAAGACCGGTACCCTGGGTTCGATCGAGTCCAACGCACTGGAAGCGTCCAACGTCAACCTGACCATGGAGCTGGTCGAGCTGATCAAGGCGCAGAGCAACTTCCAGGCGAACTCCAAGACCATCTCTACCGAAAGCACCATCATGCAGACCATCATCCAGATGACCTGATGATCGCCTGATGGAATGAGCATGGACGAACCCCTTTCTCGGAAGGGGTTCGTTGTTTCGGAGGCAGTAGAAATGAAGTGCGCACTCGCAATCGTGGGCTTCGCCTTGCTGGTGGTGGCTGTGCAGGTCGGCGCCGACATGGCCGCCTGGTATCGCTGGGAAAGCCAGGCCGATGGCCGGCTCGTCTGTTCGCAGGTTTCGCCGGGCGAGGGCTGGCGTCGGTTTGCCGGGCCTTTCAACAATGGCGCTTGCCGTGACAACTGAGGTTTGCCGCTAGCGGCAAGCTGGCGCCGTATTTTCGACGGTGCATCGCACGCGCAGGCGCTGGCCTGTGCTCCAGCCCCCGCATTGACGGGGCTTTACCCCTGTTTTGCAGAGTTGGTTTGAAACTTGCTTGAGTGACCGGCAAAGCAGCGGTGAACGGCAAGTGTTCGCCAGCGCAGCGGAGGATGATCTGTGGACAAGATGCTTTACGTGGCCATGACCGGTGCCAGCCAGAACGCACTGGCGCAACGGGCGCATGCCAACAACCTGGCGAACATTTCCACCAGCGGCTTTCAGCGCGACCTGGAGCAGGCGCGCTCGATGCCGGTGTTTGGTGACAGCTTTCCGGCGCGTGCCTATGCCATGACCGAACGTCCTGCCACCGATTTCAGCCCCGGTGCCATGCAGGAGACCGGCCGCGACCTGGACATCGCCATTGGTGGCGACGGCTTCATCGCCGTGCAGGCCCCGGATGGCAGCGAAGCCTACGTGCGTACCGCCAGCCTCAACATCGATGCCCTGGGCGTGCTGCGCGCGGGCAACGGCATGCCGGTGATGGGCAATGGTGGCCCGATTGCCGTGCCGCCCGAGCAGAAGGTCGAGATCGGCCAGGACGGCACCATCAGCATTCGCGCCATGGGTGAAGGCCCGCGGGTGATGGCCGAGGTCGATCGCATCAAGCTGGTCAACCCCGACGTCAAGACCCTCAACAAGGGCCTGGACGGCATGATCCACACCAAGAGCGGCCAGCCTGCCGATGCCGATGCCAACGTGCAGGTGGTGTCCGGTTTCCTGGAAGCCAGCAACGTCAACGCCGTCGAGGAAATGACCTCGGTGCTGGCGCTGTCCCGTCAATTCGAACTGCACGTCAAGATGATGACCACGGCCAAGGAAGGCGACGAAGCCATGGCTCGGGTTTTGCAAATCGGCTAATTACACAGACGTAGCGCCGTAAAACAGGCGCACGAGGAGAACAGCATGCTTCCGGCTCTTTGGGTCAGTAAAACCGGTTTGTCCGCCCAGGACACCAACCTGACCACCATTTCCAACAACCTGGCCAACGTCTCGACCACCGGCTTCAAGCGTGATCGTGCCGAGTTCCAGGACCTGCTCTACCAGATCAAGCGCCAGCCAGGTGCACAGTCGACCCAGGACAGCGAGCTGCCATCGGGTCTGCAGGTGGGTACTGGTGTGCGCATCGTCGGCACCCAGAAAAACTTCAGCACCGGCAGCCTGCAAACCACCGAGAACCCGCTGGACATGGCCATCAACGGTCGCGGCTTCTTCCAGGTACTGCAGCCAGACGGCACCGTTTCGTACAGCCGTGACGGTACCTTCCACCTGAACTCCGATGGCCAGGTGGTCACCGCCAACGGTTTCGCCCTCGAGCCTGCCGTGGTCGTGCCGCCAGACGCGCAGACCTTCACCGTGGGCCAGGACGGCACCGTATCGATCACCACCGCCGGCAACCCGGCCGCGCAGATCATCGGCAACATCCAGACCGCCGACTTCATCAACCCGGCCGGCCTGCAGGCCATGGGCAACAACCTGTTCCTGGAAACCGCCGCCAGCGGTGCGCCGCAGATCGGCACGCCGGGCCTGAACGGCTTCGGTACCACCCTGCAGCAGACCCTGGAAAACTCCAACGTCAGCACCGTGGAAGAGCTGGTCAACATGATCACCACCCAACGTGCCTACGAGATGAACTCCAAGGTGATTTCCACCGCCGACCAGATGCTCTCGTTCGTTACCCAGAACCTGTAAGTGAAGCCCCAGGGGCGCTGATGCGGCGCCTGTTACACCGTGAGGTCAGAGTCATGAGCCGTTTGTTGTCCGTATTCGCCCTGGGTGGGGTGGTGTTGCTGGCCGGTTGCGTCGCGCCGACGCCAAAGCCCAACGACCCGTACTACGCGCCTGTGTTGCCGCGTACACCCCTGCCTGCAGCGGCCAACAACGGCTCCATCTACCAGGCCGGTTTCGAGCAGAACCTGTACAGCGACCGCAAGGCGTTCCGGGTGGGCGACATCATCACCATCACGCTCAACGAGCGTACCCAGGCGAGCAAGAACGCCAACTCGCAGATCGCCAAGAACAGCAAGGCCGAGCTTGGCCTGACCTCGCTGTTCGGTGCCGGGGTCAACACCAACAATCCGTTTGGCGACGGTGACCTGAGCCTCAGCGCCGGCTACAGCGGCGACCGCGCCACCAAGGGCGACAGCAAGGCGGCCCAGGGCAATACCCTGACCGGTTCGATCACCGTCACCGTGGCCGACGTGCTGCCCAACGGCATCATCGCGGTACGCGGCGAGAAGTGGATGACCCTCAACACCGGCGACGAGCTGGTGCGTATTGCCGGCATGGTACGCGCCGACGACATCGCCACCGACAACACCGTGCCGTCGACCCGGGTCGCCGATGCGCGCATCACCTATTCGGGCACCGGCTCGTTTGCCGATGCCAGCCAGCCCGGTTGGCTGGACCGCTTCTTCATCAGCCCGCTTTGGCCTTTCTAGGTTCGGATGATCATGTTCAACATCAAGCAGCTGATTGCCGCGACTGTCCTGTTGTCCACCGCGTTCGGCGTACATGCCGAGCGCCTCAAGGACATCGCCAGCATTTCCGGCGTGCGTACCAACCAGTTGATCGGCTACGGCCTGGTGGTGGGGCTCAACGGCACGGGTGACCAGACTACCCAGACCCCGTTCACCCTGCAGACCTTCAACAACATGCTCTCGCAGTTCGGTATCAAGGTGCCGCCGGGCTCGGGCAACGTGCAACTGAAAAACGTCGCGGCAGTGTCGGTGCACGCCGACCTGCCGGCGTTCGCCAAGCCGGGCCAGGTGGTGGACATCACCGTGTCGTCCATCGGCAACTCCAAGAGCCTGCGCGGCGGCAGCCTGCTGATGACCCCGCTCAAGGGTATCGACGGCAACGTCTACGCCATTGCCCAGGGCAACCTGGTGGTGGGCGGCTTCGATGCCGAGGGCCGTGATGGTTCCAAGATCACCGTCAACGTGCCATCGGCCGGGCGTATTCCGGGCGGTGCATCGGTAGAGCGCTCGGTGCCGAGCGGCTTCAACCAGGGCAACAGCCTGACCCTGAACCTCAATCGCCCCGACTTCACCACCGCCAAGCGTATCGTCGACAAGGTCAACGAACTGCTCGGCCCGGGTGTGGCCCAGGCGCTGGATGGTGGCTCGGTGCGCGTCACCGCGCCCCTGGACCCGAGCCAGCGCGTCGACTACCTGTCGATCCTGGAGAATCTCGAGATCGACCCCGGCCAGGCAGTGGCCAAGGTCATCATCAACTCGCGTACCGGTACCATCGTGATCGGCCAGAACGTCAAGGTATCGCCAGCGGCGGTCACCCACGGCAGCCTGACCGTGACCATCACCGAAGACCCGATCGTCAGCCAGCCCGGCCCGTTCTCCAATGGCGAGACGGCAGTGGTGCCGCGCTCGCGGGTCAACGCCGAGCAGGAAGCCAAGCCGATGTTCAAGTTCGGGCCGGGCACCACGCTCGACGAGATCGTACGTGCGGTCAACCAGGTGGGCGCGGCCCCCGGTGACCTGATGGCGATTCTCGAAGCCCTCAAACAGGCCGGCGCGCTGCAAGCCGACCTGATCGTGATCTGAGGGGCTGGTCATGGATATGCCTAAAAGCGGCATCAGTGCCGCCGACAGTGGTGCCTACACCGACCTCAACCGCCTCAACTCGCTCAAGGTGGGTGATCGCGACAGCGACGCCAACCTGCGCAAGGTCGCCCAGGAATTCGAGTCGCTGTTCCTCAACGAGATGCTTAAGTCGATGCGCTCGGCCAGCGATGTGCTGGCCAAGGACAACCCGCTCAATACCGAAACCACCAAGCAGTACCAGCAGATGTACGACCAGCAGCTGGCGGTGAGCATGTCCCGCGAGGGCGGCGGCATCGGCCTGCAGGATGTGCTGATGCGCCAGCTGTCCAAGCAGAAGGCCACCAACGCTGCAGCGGCGGCCAGCAGCCCGTTCCCGCGGGTCGATCTGCAGCAGCGCAGCCTGTGGGCGACCAAGGTGGCCGAGCCACTGCGTGATGCCGCCAGCACCAGCCACCGCAACGACATGGCGGCGCTCAATTCGCGGCGCCTGGCATTGCCCGGCAAGCTCACCGATCGCCTGCTGGCCGGTATCGTGCCGTCGGCAGATGGAACGCCAGCCACCACCAATACCGCCGCGTTGCCGCAGCGCACCACGGCCATGACCGATGCGCTGGTCAAGGGCGACTGGGCCCCGGCCCAGACTTTTGCCGCGCCGGGCTCGATGCGTATCTACGGACGTGCCGTGGCGCAGCCGCCACTGGCCCCGGCCAAGCGCGCGTTCGATTCCAGCGACGAGTTCGTTACCACCATGCTGCCGATGGCCGAGCAGGCCGCCAAGCGTATCGGCATCGACCCGCGGTACCTGGTGGCACAGGCCGCCCTGGAAACCGGCTGGGGCAAATCGGTGATGCGCCAGGCCGATGGCAGCAGCAGCCACAACCTGTTCGGCATCAAGGCCACCGGCAACTGGAAAGGCGATCAGGCACGTGCGATCACCAGCGAGTTCCGTGACGGGCAGTTCGTCAAGGAAACCGCTGCGTTCCGTTCCTATGACTCCTACCAGGACAGCTTCCACGACCTGGTGAGCCTGTTGCAAAACAATGCTCGCTATAAAGATGCGGTAAATGCGGCCGATAAGCCTGAACAGTTTGTGCGAGAGCTGCAGAAGGCCGGGTATGCAACCGATCCGGACTACGCCAGCAAGATCTCGCAGATCGCAAAACAGATGAAGTCGTACGAGAGCTACGCAGCTGTCGCTACTACAACGAAACTATAAGGTTTGAATTATGGCGAGTTTGATCAATATCGGCTTATCCGGTGCCAGCGCTGCCCAATCGGGCATGCACACCACGGGTAACAACATCGCTAACGTCGATACCGCTGGTTACTCGCGCCAGCAGAACATTCAAAACTCCAAGAGTTCGATCCGCGAAGGCCAGGTGTTCATCGGCACCGGCACCACGCTGGCCGATGTGCGCCGCGTGTACAACAACTTCCTGGAAAACCAGCTGCGTACCACCAACTCGCTGAGCAGCGAGGCCAACGCCTTTCTCGACCAGGTCAGCCCCACCGACAAGCTGCTGTCGGACAAGGACACCGGTATCACCGGCGCCCTGCAGAGCTTCTTCACCGCCCTGCAGAGCGCTGGCGCCAAGCCGACCGAAGACGCCTCGCGCCAGTTGCTGCTGACCAGCGCCCAGGCACTGAGCAAGCGCTTCAACACCATCGCCGCGCAGCTCAACCAGCAGAACACCAACATCAACGGCAACCTGTCGTCGATGGCCACCCAGGTCAACAACCTGACGGCCACCATTGCCAACTACAACGACCAGATCTCCCGCGTGTCGTCATTGCAGGGCAGCCCCAACGACCTGCTCGACAAGCGCAACGAAGCGGTGCGCCAGCTCAGCAACCTGGTGGGCGTGGATGTGGTCGAGCGCGAGGGCAACCTCGACGTGTACCTCAAGAACGGCCAGTCGCTGGTGCTCGGCAAGACCACCAACACCCTCGAGACGGTGAACAGCCCGACCGACCCGACGCGTTCCAACCTGGTGCTCAACCGCGGCACCACCAAGATCGATATCACCAACAGCGTCAGCGGTGGCGAGATCGGCGGCCTGATCACCTACCGCAATGACGTGCTGGAACCGGCGCTCAACGAACTCGGCCGTGTGGCCCTGGTGGTGGCCGACCGGATCAACAGCCAGCTGGCGCAAGGTATCGACAAGAACGGTGACTTCGGCGCGACCCTGTTCAACGATATCAACAACGCCACCATGATGGCTCAGCGCAGCATCGCCAAGGCGGGCAACAACGCCGCCACCGGCAGCCTTAACGTCAACATCAAGGACACCGGCAAGCTGACCACCAGCGACTACCAGGTGACCTTTACCGACGACAACAACTACACCGTCACCCGGCTCCCGGGTGGCACTGCAGTGGGCTCCTACAAGCTGGACGAGACGCCACCGCCGGTGATCGACGGTTTCACCCTGGAAATGAACGGTGGCCTGCCCAGCAAGGGCGACTCGTTCAAGATCACCCCGACCCGCGGCGCCGCGGGCAGCCTCGACACCGTGCTCACCGACCCCAAGCGCATCGCGCTGGCGGCGCCGCTGACCGGCACCAGCGGTGCAGGCAACCAGGGCACCGGCATCATCGGTCAGCCCAACCTGACTTCGATGATCGACATCTACGACTCGGCCCAGCGCACCGAGCTGCAGAACGGCCTGAAGTACTCGACGCCGGTCAAGCTGGTGTTCGGTGATGAAAGCACCAACCCGCAGACCTACAAGATCCACAACGCCCAGGGCGATGAAATCGGCAGCGGTACTATCATTCCGGGCCAGGAAAACAAGCTGCAGATCAACGTGCCGATGGTCGATGCCAGCGGCAACCCGGTGGGTACGCCACAAAAGAACATCACCTTTGAAATGACCGTGGCCGGTTCGCCCAAGCAGGGCGACAACTACACGGTGGGCATGACCGGTGCCGGCTCTGCCGACAACCGCAACGGCCAGGCGGTGATCGATCTGCAGACCAAGGCCACCGTCGACGTCGGCCCCAACGGCAAGGGCATCAGCCTGACCGATGCCTACGGCAAGCTGGTGGAGAACGTCGGCGGCAAGGCGGCCCAGGCCAAGCTCGATACCGAGGCAACCGGCGCCCTGCAGAAGTCTGCGGTAGCCGCCAGCGCTTCGGTGTCCGGCGTCGACCTGGACGAAGAAACCGGCAACCTGATCAAGTTCCAGCAGTACTACACGGCCTCCTCGCAGATCATCAAGATCGCGCAGGAAATTTTCACCACGCTGATCAACAGCCTTTAAGGAGTCGTAGATCGTGCGCATTTCCACCGCCCAGTTCTACCAGACCAGCACCTCCAACTATCAGGCTAACTTCGCCAAGGCCGTGGAGTCCCAGCAGCAGGCCAGTGACCAGTTGCGCGTACGTACCGCCGCGGACGACCCGGTCGGTGCCGCGCGCCTGCTGCAACTGGAACAGCAGAACAACCTGATCACCCAGTACAGTGGCAACATCTCCAGTGCACGCTCCAGCCTGGGCACCTCCGAGGCCACCCTCAACAGCATCACCAATGTGCTGTCGCGGGTGAAGGAGCTGGCGATCGGCGCCGGCAGCGGCAACATGACCGACAACGATCGCAAGGCCAACGAGCAGGAGTTGTCGCAGCTCGAAGAGCAACTGTTCAGTCTGATGAACAGCCGCGACGAGAACGGCAAGTACATCTTCTCGGGTTCGCGTGGTGACACCCAGCCGTTCGAACGCAATGCCGATGGCACCTACTCGTACAAGGGCGACCAGAGCACCACCAACCTGCAGGTCGGTGACATGCTCAGCGTGGCCACCAACGAGACCGGCTACGACGTGTTCCAGAAGGCGCTAAACACCAGCCGCAGCCAGACCACCATGACCGCGCCTGCCAACCCGGCCGACGTGCGTGTCAACCTGTCCAATGGCCAGGTCTCCGGCAGCTCGACCTATAACGACCTGTTCCGCAGCGGCGAGCCGTACAAGATCGAGTTCGTCAGCGCCACCGAATTCAAGATCACCGACGTCAACAACGTCGACCGTACCCTGGAAGCCACCAATGGCGGGGTCTTCAACCCGAAGGGCGGCAACACCACCATCAATTTCCGCGGCGTCGACATCCGCATGGAAGTCGGCCTGCAGGGCAACGAATTGACCGACCCCACCGCCGCTGACGACGCGGTGCGCGGGCACGAGTTCACCCTCGCTTCCAAGCCCGACGAAATCACCGGCACCCGCAGCCCCGGCAACGTGTCGCCCGACGGCCAGCTCAGCGGCCTGTCGATCGCGGACAAGGCAAAATACGACGCTGCGTTCCCCGGTGGCGGTGCGATCGTCAAGTTCACCAGCGACACCACGTTCGATGTCTATGCGCAGCCGATGACTGCCGACAGCCGTCCTGTGGGCAGCGGTGATACCACCGTCAGCCCGACCCGTGTGGCCGGCGTCGACTTCACCTTCACTGGTACTCCGAAAGATGGCGACCAGTACTCGGTGCAGGTCAACAACCACCAGAACCAGAACGTGCTCGACACCATCCATCAGTTGCGTACCGCGCTGCTGACACCTGTCGACAACGATCCGACAGCCCGCCGCAACTTCCTCGCGTCGATGGACTCGGCTATCTCCAACCTGGCCAGCGCAGCGGACAAGATCGCCGAATCCATCAGCTCCATCGGTGGACGCGGTGCGGCACTGGATGTGCAGGCAGAAACCAACGAAGCCTTGCAGTCGGCCAACACCATCACGCAGAACTCGATCCGCAACGCCGACCCTGCCGAGACGATGATCCGTCTCACGCTTCAGCAGAACATGCTGCAAGCCTCGCAACTGGCCTTCAGCAAGCTGGCCGCGCTCGGGCTGTTCAACCGGCTCTGATTGACCCTTTTCTGCAGTACCCACCCGGGGGCGCTCAGTCGCCCCCGGGGTTTTCTCCAGGTCTATCTCAATGAACGAACTGCCGCTCGTCAGCATCGCCATCCCCGCGTTCAACCCCGAGTTCTTCAGTCGCGCCCTGCACAGTGCCATTACCCAGCGTTATGCCAACGTGGAAGTGGTCGTGTGCGACGACAGCCAGGGTGACGAGATCAAGGCGATTTTCGACCTGTGGGCAGGCCAGGCCACGTGCGCGCTGCGGTATGTGCGCAACCCGTCGACGCTGGGCTTTTCGCGCAATGTGCTGATGTGCCTGGAGCAGGCGCAGGGTGAATTCATCAAGTTTCTCTGCGATGACGACTGGCTGGTGAGTGACTGCATCGCTCAGTCGGTGCAGGTGATGCTCGACTGCCCGGATGTGAATGTGCTGGTTCACCATCGGCTGATATGCGCGGCGGACGAAACGGTACTGCCCATGCGCCAGGCCAACTGCATCATTTCCCCCACCAGCGCGTTGATCAACGGCGGCGACCTGCTGGAGGCGCTCGAAAGCAACCTGCCGAACCTGTTTGGGGGTATCAGCCATGCGCTGTTGCGCCGTGCCCAGGTTCAGGACTTTTTGCCGCAGCTGGTGCAGGAGGGCGAAGGGTTTCGTGCGCGTCTGGTCGAAGCGCTGTTCATCTGCCTGCTGCGCCGTGGCCACCTGGCCTACCTGAACACCATGCTCAGCCTGGAGCGCGTTCACCCCGGGCGCTTGAGCCATCACCCCAGCATGACCCTGGCTTTCGCTACCGAAAGCGAGTGGTTGCGCCAGATGCTCGCCTCGCGCACCAGTGAACCGGCGCCGGCCAGCGGTTGGGTGCGGCACATACCACTGGAGCTCTACACCGCCGGCGCTGACAAGGCCTGGGAAGAGTTCGAGCTGACGCGCCTGTATGCGCGCCAGGTCGCCAGTTTTCAGCAACAGGTCGGCACCAGCAGCCTGAGCTTCACCGAGCTGTACGGCGAGTGGCTGGGGTGTCGGGTATTGTCGGCGGCGCAGCTTGACCTGCTGCCCAAGCGCATTGCGCAATGGCCGCGTCGCCCGCGCATCGACGTGCTGGTGCTCGCTGCCCAAGACGATGGCGTGGCACTCAAGGCCACGCTGGACAGCCTTGAGCAACAGTCCTATGCCGCTGCGGCCATTTGCGTGCTGGGCCCGGCAGCGCTGCAACCGTTGAACCCCAAGTTCGTGCAGGTGCACGCCCAGGGCCATGCCATCGAGCAGCTCAATGACTGCGTGACCCGCGATGGGGCGGGTGACTGGGTATTCCTGCTGCGTGCAGGCGACTGCCTGCACCCGCATGCGTTGGTCATCATGGCCGAGCGCATGGCACTGCAACCCGACTGCGCGTGCCTGTACACCGATGAAGGCACCCACGACAACCTGCAGCCCAGCCAGCCGATCTTCAAGCCGGACTTCAACCTGGACCTGATGCGCAGTGTTCCCTACGTAGGCAGGCTGCTGGCCTTCGATACCGCCCGGGTGCGTGAGCAGGGCGGTTTCGACCCGCAGTTCGAGTCGTTGGCCCCCCACGACATGCTCTGGAAACTGGTCGAGAGTCAGGGGTTGGGCGCGGTGGGGCATGTCGCCGAGCTGCTGGTGCAATGTCGCTACGGCTATGAGGCCTGGCAGCGGGAAGCGGCCTGTGCCGTACAGGCACCCAGGGTGCTGCGTGCGCATCTGGCACGCCTGGGCGTCGAGGCCGAGGTGGTCAGCGCCGAAGGCTCGATGTTTGCCCACGTGCAGTATCGACATGCCGATACGCCGGCGGTGTCGATCATCGTTGCCGCAGGCGATGACGTAAAGGCACTGACGCGCTGCGTCGAATCGATTTTCGAGCACACCGCCTACCGCAACTACGAGATCCTGATTGCTGTCAGTGGTCGTGAGTCGATGCCGGTACAAGGCTGGCTGGCTGCAATGCAGGGGCTTGGCAGCGAGCAGTTGCGCATTGTGCCGGTAGCCTCGGCGAATGGCCCGGCGCTTTACAACCAGGCCAGCCTGCAGGCACGTGGCAGCTACCTGCTGTTGCTCGATTCGGACTGCGTGTTTTTCGACGCGCAATGGCTTGATGAACTGGTAGGTCAGGCCCAGCGTCCAGAGGTCGGCATCGTCGGGCCAAAATTGTGCAACCAGACTGGCAACGTGACCGGAGCAGGCCTGGTGCTGGGGCTGCACGGTGTTGCCAGCAGTCCGTTTTTCGGCCAGCCCGCAGACGCCAATGGCTACATGAATCGGTTGGCTTGCGTGCAGAACTACAGCGCCGTGAGTGGCGTCTGCCTGATGGTACGTCGCGAGCTGTTCGACCAGCTTGGCGGTCTGGACGGCGAAACCTTCTCGACCGGCTTGAGTGATGCCGACCTTTGCCTGCGTATGCGCGACCATGGCTATCTGATCGTCTGGACTCCCTTTGCGGTGGTTGCCAAGGCCACCTCGCAGACGGTGGCCCTGGACGAGCAGCACAAGGACAGCTTCTACGAGCGCTGGCTGCCGCGCGTGGCCAATGACCCGGCGTACAACCACAACCTCAGCTTGCGCATGGCCAGTTTCAACCTGGAGCCGGGCCTGCGCGAGGGATGGGTGCCGTTCATCCAGCCGGTGCTGCCTTTTGTCATGGCCTTGCCAATCAACACCACTGCGGTCGGACACTATCGCGTCAGCCAGCCGTTCAAGGAGCTGGAACGGGCCGGCTGGATACAGGGACAGTTGAACTATGTGCTGCCGAGCATGGTGGAGCTTGAGCGTTGCAAGCCGGATGTGATCATCCTGCAGTGCCGCTATACCACCGGCTCGCTTGAGGAGATGGCGCGCATTCAGAGACTTTCTTCGGCTCGGCGCATCTACGAGATCGATGACTACATCATCGATGTGCCCGAGAAGAATGAACACCGGCGCAACATGCCCGGCAACATGCGCGAAATGGTCAGCCGCGGTATCGCCCTGTGTGATCGGGTGGTGGTCTCCACCGAGCCACTGGCCGACGCGCTGTCGAGCATGCACCGGGATATTCGCGTGGTCCCCAACATGCTCTCGCGCTCGTTGTGGGGCGGCCTGAAGGGGCGCCGCCAGACGTCGGCGCGTCCGCGTGTCGGCTGGGCGGGCGGCACCAGCCACCGCGGCGACCTCGAACTGCTGGCCGAGGTGGTCAAGACCTTGGCCAATGAGGTCGACTGGGTGTTCTTCGGCATGTGCCCGCCGCTGCTGCGTCCCTACATCAAGGAGTTTCATGCCGGCGTGCCGCTGCACCTGTACCCGCAGAAGCTGGCGGGCCTGAACCTCGATCTGGCGCTGGCGCCGCTCGAGCAGAACCTGTTCAACGACTGCAAGAGCAACCTGCGCCTGCTGGAATACGGTGCTTGCGGTTTCCCGGTGATCTGCACCGAGACCAAGGCCTACGGTGGTTACCTGCCCTGTACGCGGGTCGCCAGTAACACCACCGAGCAGTGGCTGGACGCGATCCGCATGCACCTGGCAGATCCGCAGGCCAGTTATCGCCAGGGCGATGCGCTACGCGAAGCGGTACTGCGTGACTACGTACTCAATACACACAATCTGCAGCAATGGGCCAACGGCTGGTTGGCCGATTGACCTCCACCGGCCGGCAAGTCGCCTGGCCGGGCATCCAACAACAGAGGTAGGTGCTTTATGACTGACAACGCAACCGGGTTGGGCAAAGACGTTACGGTCGTGCTGCTGGGGCATGAAGAGCAGGGCTATCGCGAGCGCGCACTGCATTACTACAAGGCGCAGGGTCTCGCCTGTGCAGTGGTCGAGCACGCCTCGTCGAACCTGACTGGCGATGCCTGCACCCAGGGGCTGCAGGCGCTGCTTTCGCAGCTTGCAACGCCGTTCGTGAGCCTGGCGCTGGATACCGACTTTGTCCGTGTTCAGGCCCTGGAGGCTGCGGCAGAGCATCTTCATGCGCACCCGCAGTGCCAGTTGGCCCAGGGCTACGTGCTGGGCTACGCCCCCGGCAGCAAGCAGGTGGCCTACCACAAGATCGGCGATGCACTTGATGCCACCGTTGGCGAAAACGCACGTGTTGCCATCGAGCAGTATGCCGCCAGCGGACAGTCGGCCTGGCGTGCGCTCGTGCGAGTACCGACGCTGCAGGCTGTGCTGTCGACCTTGCCCGCCGGGCTCGATTTCGATACCTGGCTGGTGGTGGTGTCGTACTCGATGCTCGGCCAGGGCGCGCTCAAGCGGCTGGACCAGACCGATGCGCTGGTGCAGTACGCCGACAGCCGGCTGAGCCAGGTCGAACGCGAAGAGCAGCGAGTGCGTGCGGTGCGCGTGCTGCGCCAGTGGGACGCCGACCACCTTCGGCTATGCGCCGACGATGAGGGCTTCACCGTCATCGACCGGTTCGTTGGCGCCACCCAGGGTGGTGTTGCTACCGATCTGCTGTTCACCTCCACCTGGAGCGGCATGAATGCAGCGCCCGAGCGCAGGTTCGAGCCGCGCCAGTTTGTCGAGCTGCCTTACTACAATGCGCCGTTGTTCGAGGTACTGACCGGTCTGGAATTCCTGTTGCACGCCTGGCCGGTCGGACAGGCCCATCGGCAGGCGGTCGAGGGTACCTGGGTGAGCCAGTTCGAGCTGTTGCGCGAGCACCCCAACGACACCGTCGATACCCTGAGGGCACGCTACTGGCAAGCGTTGGACCTGGGGGTGTTCACCCCCGAGGTTTGCCGCCGTCTGCTTGCGACCCTGGTGGATGAGGACGTCCAGGCCGATGCCCGCGAGCTGCAGGCATGGCTGGAACGCCTGGATGGTCTGCCGGGCATCGACCCGGCCGCGTGGCTCAGGGCCACCGCCTCGGGCCTGGTGCAGGAGTCGATTGCCGCTGCCACGCCGGACGCCGCCACCCAGCAGCGTATCGTCGCCCACCTGAGCAAGCAGCGTGCTGCACAGATCGCCTTCGTGGTTGTCGACCTGGAAGACGACAACGGCGCACTGCAGAACACCTTCGACAGCCTGTTGGCCAGTGGCCTGCGCGACTTCAAGCTGGTCGTGCTCAAGGCCGGCAAGCCGCCGGTGGTGACCACGCCACGCGATACCCTGCATTTCATCCAGGTCACGCCGGGCAATTTCGTCTCCCACCTGAACCAGGTGGCGCGTCAGGTACCAAGTGAATGGCTGTTGCTGCTGCAGGCCGGCGACCTGCTGACCGTGGGCGGCTTGCTGCGCCTGCAGGTGGAGCTGGCGTCAGCCCCGGGCTGCCTGGCCATCTGCGCCAACGAAGTGCAGCGCGACTCCGACGGGCGTCTGGTCAGCGTGGTGCGCCAGGGTGGCAACCTGGACCTGCTGCGCAGCCGTCCCGACCTGATGTCGCAGCACTGGCTGGTACGTCGCGAGGCAGTGGTCGAACTGGGCGGCTACAGCGAAACCTACCCGCAGGCGGTGGAGTTCGACCTGCTGCTGCGTCTGGTCGAGCACAACGGCCTGAACTGCCTGGCACACATGGACGAGTACCTGGTGATCGGTCGGGGCGGGCGTGAGGGCATGGCCCAGGACGCGCTGTCCACGCTCAACCGTCACCTGGCGGCGCTGGGCTACCGTGGCCAGGTCAATGATGCAGGCGAGGGGCAGTTGCAGATCGACTTCCGCCATCAGTCCACGCCGCTGGTGAGCATCCTGATCGCGGCCGACGATGACCTCGAGCAACTCAAGGCCTGCGTGGCCAGTGTGCTGCAGCGTACCCGCTACCCGCGCTACGAAGTGCTGGTGGCCTGCCGCGACACCCTGGCAGACCTCACGGTCGCTGCGCTGCAAGGGTTTGGCGGGCGGGTCAAGCTGCTGGCCGGCGAACACGTGCAGTCAGCCTCGCAGCTCATCAACCTGGCTGCCGTCAACGCCAGTGGCGAGTACCTGGTGCTGCTCTCCAGCCGTTGCCAGGTGGTGACGCCGGCCTGGATCGAAGCCCTGCTCAACCAGGCCCAGCGCCCTGAAGTGGGCGTGGTGGGTGCGCGTCTGGTGGACCGCGAAGCCGCCATCAGCCATGCCGGTTACGAACTGCTTGCCGGCGCCCAGGTGCAGTCGCCCTGGCTGGGGGTGTCGACGCGCGACAGCAAGGCGTCGCTGTGGTCGGGCGTGGTCCGCAGTTGTGCGGCGGTGTCGGCTGACTGCCTTATGGTACGCAAGGCACTGTTCGAGCAGTGCGATGGCCTGTCTGCCGAGGGCGGTGCCGACATCGAGCTGTGCCTGAAGGCAGCCGATGCAGGCCTGCTGGTGATCTGGGCGCCACAGGCGCAGTTGCTCAGCGACCAAGTGCCGATGCCGGATGCCCAGGCCTGCCAGGCGCTGGAAGGCCGTTGGCCGGCTGCGTTCAGCAGCCGGGTGATCATCGACGGCCGGTTTGGTGTCGATGTGTCGCGCTCGGTCGCTGCCGGTGGTTCGCCGGTGCTGGAGTGGCTCGCCGACCTGGGCTGATGGCGCGGGTTTTGCAAAAGCCGGGTTTCGTACCCGGCTTTTTTGTGCCCGACCCGCTCAGGCATGAGCGCCGCGTCAGGATCATGCCGGGGTACGGCAGTTTATTGACAGCCATCGCAGGGCGGGCGGGCTTTTCGAGCCGCAGGTGCGCCGTTGTGATCGCCTGAAAAACCTACACAGATCGTACCGGCCCCAGGGCCGTGCGATGGAGGCGTTACCGTGAGCAAACAGGTTATCCCTTTCAACAAGCCGTTCGTGGTTGGCAAAGAGCTGTTCTACATTGCCCAGGCGGTCATGAACGGCTCCATTGCGGGGGACGGCGAATTCACCACGCTGTGTCAGGGCTGGCTGGAAAACAACCTGGGCTGTGAAAAGGCGCTGCTGACCCATTCGTGCACCGCTGCGCTGGAAATGGCCGCGATCCTGGCCGACGTCGGGCCGGGCGACGAAGTCATCATGCCGTCCTTCACCTTTGTCTCCACGGCCAATGCCTTCGTGCTGCGCGGTGCGGTACCGGTGTTCGTGGACATTCGCGACGACACCCTGAACCTGGACGAGCGCCTGGTCGAGGCGGCCATCACCGACAAGACCAAGGCGGTGGTGGCAGTGCACTACGCCGGGCAGCCGTGCGACATGGATGTCTTGGCGCAGATCTGCGAAAAGCATGGCCTGTTCCTGATCGAGGATGCCGCCCAGGCGATCCTGGCCCGCGACCGCAAGCGCGCCCTGGGCACCATCGGGCACCTGGGCTGCCTGAGCTTTCACGAAACCAAGAACGTCATCAGCGGCGAGGGCGGTGCCCTGCTGATCAACGATCCGCGGCTGGTCGAGCGGGCCGAGATCATCTGGCAGAAGGGCACCAACCGCAAGGCCTTCAGCCGCGGCGAAGTGAGCAAGTACACCTGGGTGGATGTCGGCTCGTCGTTCCTGCCCAGCGAGCTGACGGCCGCATTTTTGTACGCGCAGCTCGAGCATGGCGAGCGCATCAACAAGCACCGTCGGACCCTGTACGAGAAGTATTTCAGCCTGCTGCGACCACTGGCCGCCGATGGTCTGTTCCAGCTGCCGCGTACCCTGGACGACAAGCCGGCCAACGCGCACATCTTCTACCTGCTGATGCGCAGTGTCGAAGAGCGCACGGCGTTGATCGCGTTTCTGCGCGAGCATGGGGTGAATGCGGTGTTCCACTATGTGCCATTGCATGACTCGCCAGCAGGCCTGCGTTATGCGCGCAGCAGCGGCCAGTTGCCGATCACCACGGATGTCTCGCAGCGCCTGTTGCGCCTGCCGTTGTTTTCCGACATGCGTAGCCGCCAGGTGGCGCATGTGTGTGCGTGCATCGCGCGCTTTTTCCAGGACAAGCCTTCGAGCGCCTCGCGCTGACAGCAGCACGCCCCTAATCAGAGATTGGAGTTTCACCATGTCGCATGCCTCGCAGGTCGACGCGCAGGTCCTTGAGCAGGCGTTGTTTCGACACACCCTGATGTTCGCCAAACCCGAACACCCTTACTACATCATGGCGCCCGACTACCGGGACACCTCCTCGGGCATCGTGTCGCTGCACTACCTGTGTCACGTGCTCAACCTGAACGGGCGCGAGGCGTATCTGTGCGGGCCCAAGGTGGTCAACCCCAACCTGAAGACGCCGCTGCTCGACGCCGCCACCGAGCAGCGGCATCAGCAACAGGGCAAGGTGGCCATCGCCGTGTATCCGGAGGTGGTGGTCGGCAACCCGCTGGGGCGCAGGGTGGTTTCGCGCTTTTTGCTGAACTTCGAAGGGCTGATCAACGGCAAGTCGATGGAGGCCGCGCCCACCGACCTGCTGTTCTACTACGGCCCGGCGCTGGCTGAAAAACGCGGCCACGCCAACCCCGACCTGCTGGGCCTGCCGGTGCTCGACATCGACCTGTTCAAGGCGCCGCCGGCGGGCACGCCACGCAGGGGTTGCTACCTGTATCAGAACCGTCATCCCCTGGAGCAGATCGACTACTCGCTGTTGCCCGAGGGTATCCAGCTGCTGCGCATCGCCAATGCGCTGCCGCTTCATGAACTGGCCCAGGTGCTGCGCTCGGCCGAGGTGATGTACAGCTACGAATGGTCGATGACCTGCGTGATCGCCGTGCTGTGTGGCTGCCCGGTGATCTTCATGCCCGGTAGTGGTGTCGACCAGGCGTTTCTCGAAACCGGCTTCCTTGGCAGCGCCGGCTTTGCCCTGCTTGACCAGCCGGACGCGCTGGCCACCGCCAGGGCAGGGGTGGAGGGGGCATTGCAGCGCTACGTGCTGGCAACGCTGCCGTTCTGGAAGCAGCTGGATACGTTCATTGCCAAGACCCAGGCCGCGGCCGCGCTCGAAGCGGCGGACCTGAACCTGGGCGTGCTGCCCTGGTTGCGCGAGCGCCACCCTGATGCCCAGCAGCTGCGCCTGATCAACGAGCGCCTCGACAGCCAGCCGATGCCGGTCATCGGTGTGCTTGTGCTGGATGACGCTGATGATCGCCAGCGCCTGGCCGCCACCCTGGCCAGCCTGGGTACGCAGCGCTGCCTGTACCCGCACCTTGAGGTCTGCGTGCTTGGCAACCAGTCGTTGGCCGACCCGCAGGTGCAGCATGTGCCCTGTACCCGGGAGCGGCAAGCTGAAGCGATCAATGCTGCGCTGCAGCACAGCCGGTGCGACTGGTTTCTGATCGTGGAGGCGGGCGTCGAATTCACGGCCTCGGGCCTGCTGATCGCGGCACTCGAGCTGGCCGGTGCCGAGGCCGGTTGCCTGGCGTACATGGCGGATGAAGCGATGCGCGCGACCAATGGCAGCACCGACATCGCACTGCGACCGGATTTCAACCTCGACCTGCTGCTGAGTTTCCCGGCAAGCCTGTCGCGGCACTGGTTGTACCAGCGCCAGGCCTTGTTGCAACGGGGCGGCTTCGCCCTCGACTGCGCTCGGGCGTTCGAGCTGGAGTACCAGCTGCGCCTGGTCGAACAGCAGGGCCTGGGCTGCGTGGGGCATGTCGCCGAGCCGTTGCTGATCGGCGAGGCCCTGCCATTGCGTGATTGCGCCCACGAGCGCGCGGTGCTGGAACGCCACCTGCAGGCCCGCGGTTACACGCAGGGGCAGGTCGCGGTGCTGGCGTCGTTGCCGGGCCGTTATCGTCTCGATTACGGGCATGCCCAGGCCGCCTCGGTGAGTATCCTGATCGCCCTGGAAGGCAGCGTCGGCCACTTCCAGCGCTGCATCGAAACCTTGCTGGAGAACACGGCGCTGGCTGGCGGCTTCGAAGTGCTGTTGCTGGCGCCGTCTGCCCTGGACGAGGCTGCCCGTGAATGGCTGGCGATGGTCGAGCAGATCGGCGGTGAGCAGATTCAGGTCCTGCACTATGCTGCCGGCCAGTCGCGGGTTGCCATGTGCAATCACGCGGCGCAGCAGGCCCGTGGCGATTTCCTGCTGTGGCTGGATGCGCGTGCGGGGATCCTCGCGCGCGACTGGCTGCAGCAATTGCTCAATCACGCCCAGCGGCCCGAGGTGGGCGCGGTGGGGGCCAAGCTGATGGCGGCCGACGGCAAGGTCCGGCATGCCGGCCTGGTGCTGGGGCTCACCGGCCTGGTGGGCTCGGCATTCGACGGGGTCGATCATCAGCAGGCCGGTTACATGGGGCGGCTGCAGGTCGATCAGGACTGTTCGGCGCTCAGTGGCGAATGCCTGATGCTGCGCCGGGCGCTGTTCCTTGAGGCCGGCGGCTTTGCCGAAGATCCGCTGCTGGCCCGCTGGGTGGATGTCGACCTGTGCCTGAGGCTGCAGGAGGCCGGTTACCTGAACGTCTGGACGCCCCATGTGCAATTGCTGATGGACGCTTGCGAGCGCGACGCGGCGACCACGGAGCAGGAGGACGCTCTGCTGGCCCGCTGGCTGCCACGCCTGGCCCGCGATCCGGCATACAACGCCAACCTGTCGTTGCAGGTGCCGGGTGGCTTTGTCCGGGCGAGCAACTCGCTGGTGTGGAACCCGCTGAAAAGCTGGCACCCGCTGCCCATGTTGCTGGCTCACCCGGCCGACCTGCAGGGCGCCGGCCAGCAGCGCATCGTCGAGCCGTTCAAGGCGCTGCGCGAGGCGGGGTGGGTGGACGGGCTGGTCACGCCGCACCTGCTGTCTGCCGTGGAGCTGGAGCGCTACGCACCGGACACCGTGCTGCTGCAGCGCCCGCTCGATGACGCGCAACTGCTGGCCATGCGGCGCCTGCGGGCGTTCTCGCGGGCGTTCAAGGTGCTCGACGTGGACGGCTACCTCCCGCAGATGCGCTTGCAGGGCGCGCATGCCGGGTTTGGCGCCGACGAAATCAGCCAGCGCTTGCAGAGCGCGGTGATCCTCGCCGATCGCATCATCGTGCCTGCGCCCGCGCTGGCCGAGTTGCTGGCAGGCCAGCACGACGATATTCGTGTGCTGGAGGCCAGCTTGCCGGGCCGATGGTGGCGCAATCTCCAGGGCAAGCGTGGCATGGGCAGCAAGCCCCGTGTCGGCTGGGCCGGGGCGGTGGATGCCGACCTGCTGGTCGATGTGGTCAGGACGCTGGCCGCGGAGGTGGAGTGGGTGGCGCTGGGCGACTGCCCCGAGGCCCTGCGCCCCTACATGAAGGAGGTACACGCCGCCGTCGCCCCCGAACGGCAGGCCGCAGCGCTGGCCGCGCTCAACCTGGACCTGGCGCTGGCGCCCATGGCCCAGAGCCTGCTCAATGCCTGCTCGGGCAACCCGGGGTTGCTGGAGTACGCCGCCTGTGGCTACCCGATCATCTGCAGCAATGTGCCGGGCTTTGCCGGTGTCGATGTGCTGCCGCTGACCCGCGTGGCCAACACCACGGCCGACTGGCTGGCCGCGATCCGCCTGCACCTGGGCGACCCGCAGGCTTCCGCCAGCCTGGGCGAGGTGCTGCAGGCCAGCGTGCGGCGCGACTGGCTGCTCGAGGGCGAGCGCCTGGCGCTGTGGCGCGCGGCCTGGCTGGCGGGCTGAGCGGTTTTGCAGGGCGGTCGGGCCTTCCCGACCTGGCCGTCCTCACGTGACCGTGAAGTGCTGTGCACAAGCATCGCCCTGGTTCGCGTACAATGCCGTGACTTGGCAGTCGAAACGTGCATCTCTAAGCTAATGAATCAGCGGGCGGTGCAGGTGGCCTGGAGCGGCGCTGCGTGAGATCCCTTGCCTGCAGGGGAGTGAGGCCCGTGAAAATCCGCATATCTATCGGGAAGCCACAATGATTGGCATCAAAAGTATCGCGAGTTACGTACCTGTCGAGGGTCTGAACAATTACGCCCAGGGTGCGAAATTCGGCAAGGATCAGGACTTCATTCTGGGCAAGATCGGTTCGACCTTTCTGCCGCGCAAGGAGGCAGGTCAGGAGACCTCGGACTTGTGTGTAGAGGCCGCCAAGGTCCTGTTCGCTGCCAATCCTTCGTTGTCCCCGGAGTCGATCGATGTGCTCATCGTGGTCACCCAGAACGGCGACGCCGAAGGGTTGCCGCACACTGCCGCGATCGTCCAGCACAAGCTTGGCTTGCCCACCCATGTGGCGGCCTTCGACATTTCCCTGGGCTGTTCCGGTTACGTCTACGGCCTTTATGCCATCAAGGGCTTCATGGAGGCGGCGGGGCTGAAGAACGGCCTGCTGATCACCGCCGATCCCTATTCCAAGATCGTCGATCCGGAAGATCGCAACACCACCATGCTGTTCGGTGATGCTGCCACGGTCACCTGGATGGGCGAGGACGCGGCCTGGCAACTGGGCAAATCGAGCTTTGGCACCGACGGCGGCGGCGCAGAGCACCTGAAGGTGAATGACGGGGTGTTCTTCATGAACGGTCGCCAGGTGTTCAACTTCGCGTTGCTCAAGGTACCTGCGCACCTGCGTCAGTTGCTCGAGGCGAGCAACCTGGGGGCCAACGACATCGACCTGTTCTGCATTCACCAGGGCAGTGCGGCAATCGTCGATGCCGTGGCGCGCCGCTTCGAGGAAGACAAGCCCGAAACCATCGAGAAATTCGTCAAGGACATGGTCGAGACCGGCAACACGGTGTCCTCGAGCATTCCGTTGCTGCTGGAAAAGCACGTACTGGGCACCCAGCACAGGCGTGTGGCCTTGAGCGGTTTTGGCGTGGGCCTGTCGTGGGGCTCGGCAATCATCGAGCGTCGGGACTGAACCGACCTCCCGTCTACAGAAGCGCTGCCTTGAAGGTGGCGCTTTTTTTTGCCTTTGCGGTATGCCACAACCAAGGCTGTGCCGCAGGGGCCATAAAGCTGGCGTCAAACCCTTGATTTCATTGGAGTGGCAGGGTGCCAGTAAAAATTTTCAAAAAACCCCTAAAGCAACCTGCACAGACGACGATAACTATTACGAAGGTTCTCTAGGCCACACCCGGCGCTTGCCAGGGCCGGAAGCCGCAATACCCACAAACGAGGAATTCGTCATGGCATTAACCGTAAACACCAACGTCACGTCGCTGAACGTTCAGAAAAACCTGAACCGCGCTTCCGACGCCCTGAGCACCTCGATGACTCGCCTGTCTTCCGGCCTGAAAATCAACAGCGCCAAAGACGACGCCGCTGGCCTGCAGATCGCTACCCGTATGACCTCGCAGATCCGCGGTCAGACCATGGCAATCAAAAACGCCAACGACGGTATCTCGATCGCCCAGACCGCTGAAGGCGCGATGCAAGAGCAGGTCAACATCCTGCAGCGTATGCGTGAACTGGCTCTGCAATCGCGAAACGACTCGAACGATTCGGACAACCGTGACTCGCTGAACTCCGAATTCGCCCAGATGCGTGACGAGCTGACCCGTATCGCTCAGTCCACCCAGCTGAACGGCAAGAACCTGCTGGACGGTTCCGCCAGCACCATGACCTTCCAGGTCGGTTCGGAAACCGGTGGCATCAACCAGATCAGCATCGACCTGACCGGCAAGTACCTGGCCAGCGACCTGGGTATCACCAACGCCATCACCATTGCCGGTAGCGACAGCGCCACTGCCGAGACCAACTTCTCGGCTGCAATGGACGCGATCGATGCTGCGGTCAAGACCATCGGTGAAGGCCGTGCTGCACTGGGTGCCGTTCAGAACCGTCTGACCAGCACCATCAACAACCTGCAGAACATCAACGAAAACGCCGACGCTGCCCGTGGTCGTGTACAAGATACCGACTTCGCTGCCGAGACCGCTCAGCTGACCAAGCAGCAGACTCTGCAACAAGCTTCGACTTCGGTTCTGGCCCAGGCCAACCAACTGCCATCCGCCGTACTGAAACTGCTTCAGTAATCGCCTGATGGTTATCGGCGGGGGAGTGCACCTGTGGCGCTCCCCCGCCTTTTGCATTGAGAGGTGGTTGGCATGGATATGAGCGTCAAGCTGAACCTGTCCTACCAGGCTGCGAAGCCTGTGGAGCAGCCCACCGAGCGCCCTGCGGTCAAGCCCGTGGAGGCTGTCGAATCCATCAAGCCAGCGAAGGAAAGCGCCGACAGCGGCCTGACCGAAGCTGAGAAGGTCAAGAACGCGCTCAAGGACATCGAGAAGTTTCTCGCCTCGTCGCGTCGCAATCTCGAATTTTCCACGGATGAAGAATCCGGCCGAATTGTAGTTAAAGTCATCGCCAGTGAAACCGGTGAGCTGATCCGCCAACTTCCTTCGGAAGAGGCGTTGAGAATTGCCCACAGTCTGAGCGATGTTAACAGCCTGCTGTTCAACGCCAAGGTCTGATGCTGGCGTCCGAGCAGCACGTTCGCTAGCCTTGATCGGCTAGGGGCGGCGCGCAACCAAGAGGGAATAGCAATGGCGAGTTCAATTTTACCGGGCACCGGTCTGGGTTCTGGCGTCGATATCAACAAGATCGTCAGCACGCTGGTGGCGTCTGAAACCGATCCGAAAGCCAACCAGATCAAACGCCAGACTGCCAACAACTCGGCCATGCTTTCTGGTGTCGCATCGCTCAAGAGCGCGCTGTCTGTCTATCAGGCGGCGATGAAGAAACTCAATGATCCCCTCGCGCCGTCGTTCAATGCCTATGCGGCAACGTCCAGCAACGACGCCGCGATCAAGGCAACCTCCAACAATACCGCGGTGCCTGGTACCTACACGATCCGTGTCGACAACCTGGCCACCTCGTCCAAGGTGGCCAGCCAGAACTTCGACACCGGCGCCACCACGCCGATTCCCGAAGGTGACCTGCTGATTACCCAGGACGGTGTCACCCACACCGTCAAGGTCGGCCCTGGTGCAACCTTGCAGTCCGTGCGCGACACCATCAACTCGTCGCTGTCCGAGAAAGGCATCACTGCCAACCTGGTCAATGGTGCAGACGGTTCGCGCCTGGTGTTCAGTTCGACCAAGACCGGTGAGGGTACGGACATTTCCGTCGACGGCACCATCGACGCGCTCAAGATCGCGCCGGGCGAGAAGATGGATGGTGACGGTGCCGGCTACATCGGTGAGCCGGCCAAGGACGCAAAACTGTACGTCGACGGCCTGCCGGTCACGAGCAAGAGCAATACCGTCACCGGTGCCATCAGTGGCATCAGCCTGGACCTGCTTCAGGCAACCGGCCCCGACGCCAGCAAGGCTGTACAGGTTACGGTGGGTGAGAACACCGATGGCCTGAAAAAATCGGTGCAGGCCTATGTCGATGCCTATAACACCCTGATCAAGGCGGTCACCAACCTGACCTCCGTGAGCAAGGATGCCGATGGCAACACCGTGCTGGGCCCGTTGACCAACGACCCGACCACCCGTTCGCTGCTGAGCGACCTGCGCAGCCAATTGGCGACCGAGTCGGACGGTACCCGCCTGACCACCCTCAGCCAGCTGGGCATCAACACCCAGAAGGACGGTACCCTCGAGTTCAACTCCGTCAAGTACGACGCAGCGATGAAGGACAAGAAGCTCGGTGCCGACGTGCAGGAGCTCTTCACCGGTAAAAATGGCGTGTTCGCGCACATGAACAAGGCGATCGAACCGTACCTGCAGACCGGTGGCATTCTCGACTCGCGCAAGAACGGCCTGGACAGGCTGCAGAAAGACCTCGAGAACCAGCAGGAGGCCCTGGATCGGCGCATTGCGTCGCTGACCGAGTCGCTGACCAAACGCTACGTGGCCATGGATACCTTGGTCGGCAAGCTCGAGGCGCAGCGCAAGAACATTGCCTCGATGTTCGCCTCGATCGAAGCGCAGCAGAAGAACTCCTGATAGCAGGGGCCGCAAAAAAGCCCGGCAGCACCCCTTCGGGTGCTCCGGGCTTTTCGTTTTCGGGGTTAAAGTTTTTTGACCCGCAGGCGATACAGGCGGTATATGAACCTTTTCGTTTGTTACGAGGTAGAACATGAACCCTATGTTGGCCCTTCGGCAGTACCAGAAAGTCAACGGCGTGGCGCAGACCTCCGAGGCCAGCCCGCACCGTCTCGTGCAGATGCTCATGCAGGGCGGGCTGGATCGCATCGCGCAGGCCAAAGGTGCAATCGCGCGCAATGACCTGGCCCAGAAGGGCATCCTGATCGGCAAGGCCATCGGGATCATCGGCGGTCTGCGCGAAGGGCTCGACCTCGAAAACCAGGCCGAGGCACTGGCCGACATCGATGGGCTGTACGCCTACATGAGCAGGCGCCTGGTCGAGGCCAACGTGCAGAACGACCCGGAGATCCTCAATGAAGTCGCACGCCTGCTGATTACCGTCAAGGAAGGTTGGGACGCGATCGGCGATCAGGTCGCCGACGTCTAGGAGAACGCCATGAGTGCCGTGCTCGAACGTATCGAACAAACCCGCGAAGCCCTGCTCGGGGCATTGGCCAGCCGCGACTGGGAAACGATCACCGAACTGGACCTGAGCTGCCGTGTTTGCGTCGAGGACGTACTGGCCGAGGCATCGACCAACGAACAGGTCCTGCGCACCAGTCTTGAGGAATTGCTCGACGTCTACCGCCAACTAATTGATGTTGCAAGTGGTGAACGTCAAACAATAGTCGACGAGATGACGCAGATCCGCCAAGCGAAAAACGCCGCAAAGGTATACCATCTGTTCAGCTGACGCTGGACGGTTCGAAAATGCAGTGCGCCATAAATTTGACTGTGTACGATTTTTTGACTTAACTAGTGGCTGTTTTCTAATTTCAGACGTCCGATCACTGACCGCTCCAGTCGGAATGGATGTCGAGCATGCCCACATTGGGTGTCGAGTTGACTAGGGAAGTTTCGATTGCATGTGGCGTGAAACCAAAATTCTCCTGATCGATGACGATGACGCTCGCCGCCGCGACCTGGCGGTGGTGCTGAATTTTCTTGGCGAAGAAAATCTTTCCTGCTCCAGCCACGATTGGCAGCAGGTCGTTCAGTCGTTGTCATCCAGCCGTGAAGTACTCTGTGTCCTGGTCGGCACCGTGAACGCTCCGGCAAGCCTTTTGGGCTTGCTTAAGACCGTGGCTGCCTGGGATGAGTTCCTTCCGGTATTGCTGTTGGGTGAAATATCTTCTGCCGAGTTGCCCGAGGACCTGCGCCGCCGGGTGCTTTCCAACCTGGAGATGCCGCCCAGCTACAGCAAGCTGCTCGATTCGCTGCACCGTGCCCAGGTCTATCGCGAGATGTACGACCAGGCCCGCGAGCGCGGTCGTCAGCGCGAGCCCAACCTGTTCCGTAGCCTGGTCGGTACCAGCCGCGCCATCCAGCATGTGCGCCAGATGATGCAGCAGGTGGCCGACACCGACGCCAGCGTGCTGATCCTCGGCGAGTCGGGTACCGGCAAGGAAGTGGTCGCGCGCAACCTGCACTACCATTCCAAGCGCCGTGAAGCGCCGTTCGTGCCGGTCAACTGCGGCGCGATTCCGGCCGAGCTGCTCGAAAGCGAACTGTTCGGTCACGAGAAGGGGGCGTTCACCGGCGCCATCACCAGCCGTGCCGGGCGTTTCGAGCTGGCCAATGGCGGCACCCTGTTCCTCGACGAAATCGGCGACATGCCGCTGCCGATGCAGGTCAAGCTGCTGCGCGTGCTGCAGGAGCGCACCTTCGAGCGTGTGGGTAGCAACAAGACCCAGAGCATCGATGTGCGCATCATCGCCGCCACTCACAAGAACCTCGAGAGCATGATCGAGGTGGGCAGCTTTCGCGAAGACCTGTACTACCGCCTCAATGTGTTCCCGATCGAGATGGCCCCGCTGCGTGAGCGGGTCGAAGACATTCCGCTGCTGATGAACGAGTTGATCTCGCGCATGGAGCACGAGAAGCGGGGGTCGATCCGCTTCAATTCCGCCGCGATCATGTCGCTGTGCCGCCATGGCTGGCCGGGCAACGTGCGCGAGCTGGCGAACCTGGTAGAGCGCATGGCGATCATGCACCCGTATGGCGTGATCGGCGTGTCCGAGCTGCCGAAGAAGTTCCGCTACGTCGATGATGAAGACGAGCAACTGGTCGACAGCCTCCGCTCGGACCTGGAAGAGCGCGTGGCAATCAACGGCCATACGCCCAATTTCAGCAACCATGCGATGTTGCCGCCCGAAGGTCTCGACCTCAAGGACTACCTGGGCAGCCTCGAGCAGGGCCTGATCCAGCAGGCGCTGGACGATGCCAACGGTATCGTGGCGCGTGCCGCAGAGCGCCTGCGCATCCGCCGCACCACGCTGGTGGAAAAAATGCGCAAGTACGGCATGAGCCGTCGCGATGGAGACGAACAGGCGGAGGATTGACGCCTGCTTCCTGCCGGCAGGCCCCGACCGGGGCCTGCCGAACGCAATACCCCTATTTTCCACAGGGCTGTAAAGCCTGCCCTTGCTGGCTTTGGGCGGCGCGCCGCTGCTGCTGGCAACCCCCCGTCAAAGTATCCGGCACGTCTATTGCTATACCGCTGGCAACATACCGTTTTATGACGGTGAGCCATGCGAGAGAGCAACCCATGCCCCACGCCGCCCACATCCCCGCCGCCGAGCCCAGGCGTTCTGACGCCGCCGAACAGCAGAGTCGTCAGGGGCTCGAGCAGGCGTTTGCCCTGTTCGACCAGGTGTCGACCCAGCTGAGCCAGTCCTACAACCTGCTCGAGGCCCGTGTCACCGAGCTCAAGGGGGAGTTGGCCGTGGTCAGTGCGCAGCGCATGGCGGAGCTGGCGGAGAAGGAGCGACTGGCCAACCGCCTGCAGAACCTGCTGTCGCTGTTGCCCGGCGGGGTGATCGTGATCGACGGCCAGGGCCGCGTGCGCGAGGCCAACCCGGCCGCCGTCGAACTGCTGGGCCAGCCGCTGGTGGGCGAGCTGTGGCGTCAGGTGATCGCCCGCAGCTTTGCGCCGCGCGAGGACGACGGCCACGAAGTGTCGCTGCGCGATGGTCGCCGCCTGTCGATCGCTACCCGCTCGCTGGATGCCGAGCCGGGCCAGCTGGTGCTGTTGACCGATCTCACCGAAACCCGCCACCTGCAAAGCCAGCTGGCGCGGCACGAGCGCCTGTCGACCCTGGGGCGGATGGTGGCCTCGCTGGCGCATCAGATCCGCACGCCACTGTCGGCCGCCTTGCTGTATGCCAGTCACCTGGCCGAGCAGGACCTGCCGCTGGACACCCGTCAGCGTTTTGCCGGCAGCCTCAAGGAGCGTCTGCACGAACTCGAGCACCAGGTACGCGACATGCTGGTGTTCGCCCGCGGCGAACTGCCGCTGACCGACCGCGTGACCCCCAAGGCGTTGTTCCAGGCGCTGCAGCAGGCCGCGCAGGTGCATGTACAGGGGCATGCTGTGCGCTGGCAGTGCGACAGCCACCTGGGCGAATTGCTGTGCAACCGCGACACCCTGGTGGGGGCGTTGCTCAATCTCATTGAAAACGCCCTGCAGGCCGCGCCCGGCGCTGCTCGGCTCAAGGTACACCTGTATCGTCGCGGGCAGAGCCTGCGCCTGTGCATCAGCGATGCCGGGCCGGGCATCGACAGTGCATTGCTGGCGCGCCTGGGCGAGCCGTTCCTGACCACCAAGGCCACTGGCACCGGGCTTGGCCTGGCGGTGGTGATGGCGGTTGCCCGTGCACACCAGGGCACCGTGCAGCTGCGCTCGCGCCCTGGGCGCGGTACCTGCGCGCTGGTGACCCTGCCGCTGATCGGCGCACCGCTGGAGGCAACGCCATGAGGGCGATCAAGGTTCTGCTGGTCGAGGATGACCGCGTACTGCGCCAGGCCCTGGCCGATACCCTGGAGTTGGGCGGTTTTGCCTATCATGCAGTGGGCTCGGCCGAAGAAGCGCTGGAAGTGGCGGCCAGCCAGCCCTTCAGCCTGGTGGTCAGCGACGTCAACATGCCGGGCATGGACGGTCACCAGTTGCTGGCTGCGTTGCGGGCCCGCCAGCCGCAGTTGCCGGTGCTGCTGATGACCGCGCACGCCGCCGTTGAGCGTGCAGTGGATGCAATGCGCCAGGGCGCTGCGGACTATCTGGTCAAGCCCTTCGAGCCGCGCGCTTTGCTCGACCTGGTGGCCCGTCATGCCCTGGGCGTTGCCAGCGGCGCGGACGCCGACGGTCCGGTGGCGCGCGAGCCTGCCAGTGCGCAGTTGCTCGAACTGGCCGCGCGGGTGGCGCGCAGTGATTCCACCGTGCTGATTTCCGGCGAATCGGGCACCGGCAAGGAGGTGCTGGCGCGCTACATTCACCAGCAGTCCCTGCGTGCCGACCAGCCATTCGTGGCCATCAACTGCGCCGCCATCCCCGACAACATGCTCGAAGCCACGTTGTTCGGTCATGAAAAGGGCTCGTTCACCGGGGCGATAGCCGCCCAGCCAGGCAAGTTCGAGCAGGCCGACGGTGGCACGCTGCTGCTCGACGAGATTTCCGAAATGCCGCTGGGGCTGCAGGCCAAGCTGCTGCGGGTGCTGCAGGAGCGCGAGGTCGAGCGGGTAGGCGGGCGCAAGCCGATCGCGCTGGACATCCGCGTGGTCGCCACCACCAACCGCGACCTTGCCGGCGAAGTGGCGGCGGGGCGGTTTCGCGAAGACCTGTTCTATCGCCTGTCGGTGTTCCCGCTGGCCTGGCGACCGCTGCGCGAGCGCAGCGCCGACATTCTGCCGCTGGCCGAGCGTCTGCTGGCGCGACACGTCAATAAAATGAAGCATGCCCCCGTGCGCCTGTCGGCCCAGGCCCAGGCCTGCCTGCAAGGCTATCCGTGGCCGGGTAACGTGCGCGAGCTGGACAACGCCATCCAGCGGGCGCTGATCCTGCAGCAGGGCGGGGTGATCGAGGCGGCGGACTTCTGCCTGGCCGGGGTGCTGCCGCTGCTGGCGGCATCGCCCGTAGAGCCGGTGCTGGTGCTGGCCGAGCCGTCCGAGCCAGCCGGGCTGGGGGATGATCTGCGCCGCCACGAGTTCCAGATGATCATCGATACCCTGCGCGCCGAGCGCGGGCGCCGCAAGGAGGCTGCCGAGCGTCTGGGCATCAGCCCGCGCACCTTGCGCTACAAGCTGGCACAGATGCGTGATGCCGGCCTGGATGTGGAGGCGAGTCTCTACGCCAGCGGCGTGTGACGCCGTAACCGGTCGTTTTTGTTGGTCCTGTGGGTAGAGCTGGCACTCTTGTTGCTAAGTTCTGCCTGTCCGCTGCGTAGTGTCAAAAAAATGCGGGTCGTCGGAGAGAAGAGTCAATGAGCCAAGGTGTTGAATTTAATCGATTGATGTTGGACATGCGGGCCATGCAGGCGGACGCCATGTCGATGTCGAAGGCTGCCCCTGCGCCAGAGCTTGGCTCGAGCGGTTTTGCCGACATGCTTGGCCAGGCCATCAACAAGGTCAGCGATACCCAGCAGGCGTCCACCCAGTTGGCCAACGCCTTCGAGATCGGCAAGAGCGGCGTCGACCTTACCGACGTGATGATCGCCTCGCAGAAGGCCAGCGTGTCGTTCCAGGCCTTGACCCAGGTGCGCAACAAGCTGGTGCAGGCGTATCAAGACATCATGCAGATGCCGGTATAAGGGCGAGATTGAGTCATGGCCGAAGCAGTCGTTGATAACGTGCCCGCCAAAGGCAGCCCGGCGCCCAAGCCGCCGCTGTTCGGCATGTCCTTTCTGGAAAACATCGCAGAGATGCCCATGCTGCGTCAGGTCGGCCTGCTGGTCGGGTTGGCGGCGAGCGTGGCGATCGGCTTTGCCGTGGTGCTGTGGTCGCAGCAGCCCGATTACCGCCCGCTGTACCCAAGCCTTGCCGGCATGGACACCAAGCAGGTCATGGACACCCTGTCCGCTGCCGACATCGCCTACAACGTCGAGCCCAGCTCCGGGGCGCTGCTGGTCAAGTCCGAAGACCTCTCCCGTGCGCGCCTGAAACTTGCCGCGGCCGGCGTGGCGCCAGGCGATGGCAACGTCGGCTTCGAACTGCTCGACAAGGAGCAGGGGCTGGGCACCAGCCAGTTCATGGAGGCCACCCGTTATCGTCGCGGCCTGGAAGGTGAACTGGCGCGTACCATCTCCAGCCTGAACAACGTCAAGGGTGCCCGCGTGCACCTGGCCATTCCGAAAAGCTCGGTGTTCGTGCGCGACGAGCGCAAGCCCAGTGCCTCGGTACTGGTCGAGCTGTATTCGGGGCGTGGCCTCGAGCCCGGCCAGGTGGCGGCCATCGTCAACCTGGTGGCGTCCAGCGTTCCGGAACTGAACAAGTCCCAGGTGACCGTGGTCGACCAGAAGGGCAACCTGCTGTCCGACCAGGGCGAGAACTCCGAGCTGACCATGGCCGGCAAGCAGTTCGACTACAGCCGCCGCATGGAAGGCATGCTCACCCAGCGCGTGCACAACATTCTGTTGCCGGTGCTGGGCAACGACCGCTACAAGGCCGAAGTCTCCGCCGACGTCGACTTCAGTGCGGTCGAGTCCACCTCCGAACAGTTCAACCCCGACCAGCCTGCCTTGCGCAGCGAGCAGTCAGTGAACGAACAACGCTCCAGCAGCATGGGCCCGCAGGGCGTGCCTGGTGCCCTGAGCAACCAGCCACCCGGCCCGGCCACTGCGCCACAGCAGACCGGTCAGGCACAGGCCGCCGCGGGCATGGTGCAACCAGGCCAGCCGCTGCTGGACGCCAACGGCCAGCAGATCATGGACCCGGCCACCGGCCAGCCGATGCTCGCACCGTACCCGGCCGACAAGCGTCAGCAGTCGACCAAGAACTTCGAACTGGACCGTTCCATCAGCCACACCCGCCAGCAGCAGGGGCGCCTGAGCCGCCTGTCGGTCGCGGTGGTGGTCGACGACCAGGTCAAGCTCGACCCGGCCACTGGCGAGTCGACACGCGCCCCATGGGGGGCCGAAGACCTGGCGCGCTTCACGCGCCTGGTGCAGGACGCCGTCGGCTTCGATGCCAGCCGCGGTGACAGCGTCAGCGTGATCAACGTGCCATTCGCCGCCGACCGTGGCGAAGTGTTCACCGAGATTCCGTTCTACCAGCAACCGTGGTTCTGGGACATCATCAAGCAGGTCATGGGCGTGCTGTTCATCCTGGTGCTGGTGTTCGGCGTGCTGCGCCCGGTGCTCAACAACATCACCGGCAACGGCAAGCAGGGCGCCGGTGCCGATGGCGACATGGAACTGGGCGGCATGCTCGGTCTGGATGGCGATCTGGCCAACGACCGCGTCAGCCTGGGTGGTCCGCAAAGCATTCTGTTGCCTAGCCCGAGCGAGGGTTACGACGCTCAGCTGAACGCAATCAAGAGCCTGGTGGCCGAAGACCCGGGTCGTGTGGCCCAGGTCGTGAAAGAGTGGATCAACGCCGATGAGTGATAATCGAGCCCTTACCGCCAAACTGACCCGTGTCGACAAGGCGGCCATCCTGCTGCTGTCGCTGGGTGAAACCGATGCGGCGCAGGTGTTGCGCCACATGGGCCCCAAGGAAGTGCAGCGGGTCGGCGTGGCCATGGCGCAGATGGGCAACGTCCATCGCGAACAGGTCGAGCAGGTGATGAGCGAGTTCGTCGAGATCGTCGGCGACCAGACCAGCCTGGGTGTCGGCTCCGACGGCTACATCCGCAAGATGCTCACCCAGGCCCTGGGCGAGGACAAGGCCAACGGCCTGATCGACCGCATCCTGCTGGGTGGCAACACCAGCGGCCTGGACAGCCTGAAGTGGATGGAGCCGCGTGCCGTGGCTGACGTGATCCGCTACGAGCACCCGCAGATCCAGGCCATCGTGGTGGCCTACCTGGACCCCGACCAGGCTGGTGAGGTGCTGGGCAACTTCGATCACAAGGTGCGCCTGGACATCATCCTGCGCGTCTCCTCGCTCAACACCGTGCAGCCGGCGGCGCTCAAGGAGCTCAACCAGATTCTGGAGAAGCAGTTCTCGGGCAACTCCAACGCGGCGCGTACCACACTGGGCGGTATCAAGCGCGCGGCCGACATCATGAACTTCCTCGACAGTTCGGTCGAAGGCCAGCTGATGGACGCGATTCGCGACGTCGACGGCGAGCTGTCCGAGCAGATCGAAGACCTCATGTTCGTCTTCAACAACCTGGCCGATGTCGACGACCGCGGTATTCAGGCGCTGTTGCGCGAAGTGTCCTCGGACGTGCTGGTGGTGTCGCTCAAGGGCGCCGACGAGAAGGTCAAGGACAAGATCTTCAAGAACATGTCCAAGCGGGCTTCCGAGCTGCTGCGTGACGACCTCGAGGCCAAGGGCCCGGTGCGGGTCAGCGACGTGGAAACGGCGCAGAAAGAGATCCTCACCATTGCCCGGCGCATGGCCGAAGCCGGCGAGATCGTGCTTGGCGGCAAGGGCGCCGAAGAAATGATCTAAAGCCGTTCGCCGGTTCCGGCTCCTCCACAGGAGCCGGCCTTGCCGGCGGATGCCTCAACGCGGTACACGCCGGTGCCTGGCGGCCGCATCGCCGACCACCCCGGCGCCTACCCAATTGAACGCGTGGAATCATGTCGACCAACGAGCACCTGAGTGAACTGATCCCCGCCCGCGACGTCGAGGGCTTCGACCGCTGGGCGCTGCCCAGCTTCGACCCGGAGCCGGAACCCGAGCCCGAACCCGAGCCGGAAATCGTCGAGGAAGTCGAAGAAGTGCCGCTGGAAGAAGTCCAGCCGCTGACCCTCGAAGAGCTCGAAAGCATTCGCCAGGAAGCCTACAACGAAGGCTTTGCCACCGGCGAGCGCGAAGGGTTTCACAGCACCCAGCTCAAGGTCCGCCAGGAGGCCGAAGTGGCCCTGAGCGCCAAGCTGGCGAGCCTGGAGCAGCTGATGGGCCACCTGCTCGACCCGATCGCCGAGCAGGACAACCAGATCGAGAAGGCCCTGGTGCACATGGTCAGCCGCATCACCCGCGAGGTGATCGGGCGTGAGCTGGCCACCGACTCCAGCCAGATCACCCACGTGCTGCGCGAGGCCCTCAAGCTGCTGCCGATGGGCGCCGAAAACATCCGCATTCATGTCAATCCGCAGGACTTCGAGCTGGCCAAGGCCCTGCGCGAGCGTCATGAGGAAAACTGGCGCCTGCTCGAAGACGACGCACTGTTGCCCGGTGGTTGCCGCATCGAGACGTTGCACAGCCGTATCGACGCCACCGTCGAGACCCGCATCGAAAAGGCCATGACCCAGTTGTTCGACCAGTTGCATGACCAGGGCCTGCACCCTGCCGCGCCAGACTTGCACGTCGACCTTGCTGGCGACCCGGGCACCCGCGAGGCCACGCCCGATGCGCCTTGACCGCACCAGCTTCGGCAAGCGCCTGGGCACCTATGCCGAGGCCGTGAGCCTGCCGGCGCAGCCGGTGGTGGAAGGGCGGTTGTTGCGCATGGTCGGCCTGACCCTGGAGGCCGAGGGCCTGCGCGCTGCCGTCGGCAGCCGCTGCCTGGTGATCAACGACGACAGCTACCATCCGGTGCAGGTCGAGGCCGAGGTCATGGGCTTTGCCGGTGACCGGGTGTTTCTCATGCCGGTGGGCAGCGTTGCCGGCATCGCGCCCGGTGCGCGGGTGGTGCCGCTGGCCGAAAGCGGCCGCCTGCCGATGGGCATGAGCATGCTCGGTCGCGTGCTGGATGGTGCCGGCCGGGCGCTGGATGGCAAGGGCGGGATGAAGGCCGAGGACTGGGTGCCGATGGACGGCCCCACCATCAACCCACTCAACCGCGACCCCATCAGCCAGCCGCTGGACGTGGGCATTCGCAGCATCAATGGCCTGCTGACGGTGGGCCGTGGCCAGCGCCTGGGCCTGTTCGCCGGTACCGGCGTGGGCAAGAGTGTGCTGCTGGGCATGATGACCCGTTTCACCGAGGCCGACATCATCGTGGTGGGGCTGATCGGTGAGCGGGGGCGTGAGGTCAAGGAGTTCATCGAGCACATCCTGGGCGAGGAGGGCATCAAGCGCTCGGTGGTGGTGGCATCCCCTGCCGATGATGCACCGCTGATGCGCCTGCGCGCCGCCATGTACTGCACGCGGATCGCCGAGTACTTTCGCGACAAGGGCAAGAACGTGCTGTTGCTGATGGATTCGCTGACCCGTTTCGCCCAGGCCCAGCGGGAAATCGCCCTGGCCATCGGCGAGCCGCCAGCCACCAAGGGCTATCCGCCTTCCGTGTTCGCCAAGCTGCCCAAGCTGGTGGAGCGCGCCGGCAACGGCGAGGCCGGTGGTGGCTCGATCACCGCCTTCTACACCGTGTTGTCCGAAGGCGACGACCAGCAGGACCCGATTGCCGACTCCGCGCGGGGCGTACTCGACGGCCATATCGTGCTGTCCCGGCGCCTGGCCGAAGAGGGGCATTACCCGGCCATCGATATCGAGGCTTCGATCAGCCGGGTCATGCCGCAGGTGGTCAGCCCCGAGCAGATGACCCAGGCCCAGCAGTTCAAGCAGCTCTGGTCGCGCCTGTCGCAAAGCCGCGACCTGATCAGCGTGGGTGCCTATGTGGCTGGCGGCGACCGCGAGACGGACCTGGCGATTTCCCTGCAACCCAAGCTGGTGCAGTACCTGCGCCAGGGGCTCAATGAAAACGTCAGCCATGAGCAGAGCCGCGATGAACTGGCGGCGGTGTTCGCCCCAGCGGCATCGGGCTGATAACCGATGGCCCTGCCAAGTCGTGCCGCGCGCCTGGTGCCGGTGGTGGAGATGGCCGAGGAGGCCGAGCGCAAGGCCGTGCAGCGCCTCGGGCATTTCCAGCAGCAGGTGAGCATGGCCGAAACCAAGCTCCGGGAACTGGACCAGTTTCGCAGCGAGTACCAGAACCAGTGGATGGAAAAGGGCGGCCAGGGCGTTTCAGGCAGCTGGCTGCTGGGCTATCAGCGCTTTCTCAGCCAGCTGGACACCGCCGTGGCCCAGCAACACCAGAGCCTGGTGTGGCACCAGACCAACCTCAACAACGCACGGGCCACCTGGCAGCAGGCCTACGCCCGGGTCGAGGGCCTGCGCAAGCTGGTACAGCGCTACCGCGATGAAGCCCGCATGCTCGAGGACAAGCGCGAGCAGAAGCTGCTCGACGAATTGTCCCAGCGATTGCCGCGCCACGATCGCTTCTAGCGCGGCATTGGTCGGCGCAGGTTGCCCAGGGGCGGGCGGACTGCTAAACCTGTGGTGTCTGCAATCGCCATGATCGAAGGAGTCGAGCATATGGCCGTGGAGCACGATCTATCGCCGGATGGGAACAGCCTGACGATCAGGGTCAAGGGACGGTTCGATTTCGGCAAGCACCAGGCGTTTCGTGAATGCTACGAGCGCGAGCCAGTACCTTCCAAGGGCGTGGTCGTCGACTTGAAGGACGCCACCTATCTCGATAGCTCCGCCCTGGGCATGCTCCTGCTGCTGCGTGACCACGCCGGCGGCGACGATGCGTACATACGGGTGATCAACGCCAGCTCCGACGTTCGCAAGATCCTCGCCATCTCCAATTTCGACAAGCTGTTCGAGATCACTTGAGCGACCTCGTGAACGAGCAGTCGTCGCTGACCGTGCTGATTGCCGAAGATGGCGCCACCGACCGCCTGTTGCTGGCGCGCATCGTGCGCGAGCAGGGGCATTCGGTGATCACGGCCGAGAACGGTGCGCAGGCAGTGGCGCTGTTTGCCGAGCTGCGTCCGCAACTGGTGCTGCTCGACGCGCTGATGCCGGTGATGGACGGCTTCGAGGCGGCTCGCCAGATCAAGCTGATGGCTGGCCAGGCGCTGGTGCCGATCATCTTTCTTACCTCGCTGAGTGAGGAGCAGGCCCTGGTGCGTTGCCTGGAGGCCGGTGGCGACGACTTTCTGCCCAAGCCTTATCGCCCGGTGATCCTGGCCGCCAAGATCAAGGCGATGGATCGCCTGCGTCGCCTGCAGGCGACCGTGCTGGAGCAGCGCGACGAGCTGGCGCGCCACCACGGTCACCTGCTCAACGAGCAGCGGGTGGCCAAGGCGGTGTTCGACCAGGTCACGCACTCGGGGTGCCTGAATGCGCCGAACATCCGCTACCTGCAATCTCCCTATGCGCTGTTCAACGGCGACCTGCTGCTGGCGGCGTTCACGCCGACCGGTGAAATGCATGTGCTGCTGGGCGACTTCACTGGCCATGGCCTGCCGGCTGCAGTGGGCGCCATGCCGTTGGCCGAGGTGTTCTACGGCATGACCGCCAAGGGCTACGGCCTGGCCGAAACCTTGCGCGAGATGAACGCCAAGCTCAAGCGCATCCTGCCGGTGGACATGTTCTGCTGCGCAATGATGCTCAGCCTGAGTTTCGAACGACGCCTGGCCGAGGTATGGAACGGCGGCATGCCGGACGGCTACCTGCTGCCCGCGGCCGGTGGCGAGCCCCAGGCGCTGGTGTCGCGGCACTTGCCCTTGGGGGTGCTGGCGCCGGAGCGTTTCGACGAGCACCCCGAGGTGGTGTCGCTGGCGTTGGGGGATCGTCTGTTCCTGCTGTCCGATGGGGTGGTGGATACCTGCGACCAGGATGAGCAGCTGTTCGGGGTGGAACGCCTGCGCCAGGTGTTTGCGCGCAACCGTGCGCCGCAGCACCTGTTCGAGGATGTACTGCAGGCGCTCGAAGACTTTCGCGGCCAGTCCCGCGACGATGTCAGCATGCTCGAGATCAGTGTGGTCGAGCCACAGACACTGGCCCCGCCGCCGCTGGTGTATTCGGACAGCGGCCAGTCCAGCCCGCTGGACTGGTCGCTGTCGTTCGAGTTTCGCGCGCAGACCCTCAAACGCTTCAACCCCTTGCCCTATCTGTTGCAGGTACTGCAGGAAATACACGGCCTGCGCCCCCAGAGCGGTGCGCTGCACAGCGTGCTCAACGAGCTCTACACCAATGCACTGGAGCACGGTGTGCTGGCCCTCGACTCGGCCCTCAAGCGCGACGCCCAGGGGTTTGCCGCCTATTATCAGGAGCGCAGCCGACGCCTGCAGGCATTGCAGGAAGGTTACATACGCTTGCACCTTCAGGTTGAACCCGTAGCGGGTGGCGGGCGTCTGGTGATTGAGATCGAAGATAGCGGCAGTGGCTTCGATGTGGGTACAGTGCTGGCCCGACCGGTGTTGGAGCAGCGGTTGTGCGGGCGTGGCCTGAGCCTGATCCGGCGTTTGAGCCGTCACGCCGAATGGGCCGACGGAGGGCGCAGGGCCCGCGTGGAGTTCGCCTGGGTGGCTCTGGCATAATTGAACTTGATCAAGGAGTGAGCAAGTGTCCGATCAGCGTATCGATAACAAGGTAGTGGGCGAGTTGCGGGAGGTCATGGGTAGCCAGTATGCCGAGTTGCTGGAGACCTTCCTGGCCGATTGCGAAAAGCGCATGGTGCAACTGCGCGACGCCCGCTCCCCCCGGCAGCTGAGTGAGGCTGCCCACAGTTTCAAGGGTAGCTGCAGCAACATGGGCGCCACCGACCTGGCCGAGTTGTGTCGGCAGCTGGAAGTGCGCGTGATGGAGCAGCCGGCACACGGCATCGAGGACCTGATCAGCCAGATCAGGTGCGAGTACCTCGAAGTGCGTCCCTTCTATGTCGCCGAGTTGGAGCGCGTGTCGCCGCAGGCGGTCAGGCATCCTGTGTAGCGCAAACCTGGCGCGACTCTTGCAGTCTCTTCGCTATTCAAGTTCGCGCTTCTGTAGTGGAGACCCTTCCCATGCCTGTCGCTTCAAACCCGCTGCTGCAACCGTCCGCCGTGGCCAAGGCCTCGCGCACGGCTGCGCCAGCGCCCGAAAAGGTGCCCCAGGTCGCCAATGACAAGGCTGCGGGCTTCTCCAAGGTGTATGCCGATCAGTCCCGCGACAAGCTGCCGGCCAAGGCGGATGTGCCCAATGCCGACAAGGCGGGCGTTGCAGCCGGGGCGGCAAATGCCGGCAAGACGGCGACCGATCAGGAGCGCACTGTTGCCGACAGCGGCAATTCATTGCCTGAACAGAAGCCGGCATCGGACGAGTCGACGCCAGTTGCCGATGACCTTCAACTGCTCGATTCGAGCCTGGTGGCGGGTCAGGTTACTGACGCCCAGGCCGGCGCACAGCTGATCCAGGCTCAGGCCGAAGCGGTGGCCCCAGTGGTGCAGGCGGCTGCCGCACAGTTGCAGGCCCAGGTGCAGGCCCCGGCCGTCGCGCCGCAGCCACCGGCCCCGGAAGAACCCGCTTTCGACCCGGCCGGCGACGTGCTCGAGGACCTGCCGGCATTGCGCCTGGCCCTGGAGCAGAACGCCCAGGCCCAGGGCACCACCTCTGCCCATGCCAGCAAGCCGACCACGGCGCAACCCGAAGCCACCCAGGGCCAGCCTGCCGTCAATACCCTGGCGGCCATGCTCGACCCGCGTCAGGCCGATCCGGGCGACAGCGAGCCGGGCGAGAAGGGCTTCAGCAACCTGCTCGATGACGGTCTGAAGGACCTCAAGGGCGCCTCCAGCGATACCCGTGTCGATGACTTTGCCGAGCGCCTCAGCGCGCTGACCCAGGCCGCGACGCCCAAGACCGCCAATGCGGTGCCGGTGGCGATGCCGCTGAACCAGCCGCTGGCGATGCACCAGGGTGGCTGGACCGAGGGCCTGGTCAATCGCGTGATGTACCTGTCTAGCCAGAACCTGAAGTCGGCTGAAATCAAGCTGGAGCCAGCCGAGCTGGGGCGCTTGGACATTCGCGTGCACATGACACCCGAGCAGCAGGCGCAGATCACCTTCACCAGTGGCAACGTGGTGGTGCGCGAAGCGCTGGAAAACCAGGCCAGCCGGCTCAAGGAAATGTTCGCCGAGCAGGGCCTGGCGCAACCTGACGTGAACGTGGCCGACCAGTCCCGCGAGCAGCAGCAGGGCTCGCAGGACGGCACCTCGAAGCTCAGCGGCGTGGCCGCGCGTCGCAATGAAGGCGCGGGCGGCGAAGAGGCCGACGCCGACGCGGCGGCCCAGCCGGTGGAGCGACCGGTGGTGCTGGGGTCCAGCGCGGTCGATTTCTACGCCTGATTGCACGGGTAGGGCTGGGCGGTTGCGGGGCGGCTGCCCAGCCCTTCACGGATGAATCTGCCCCTGCGTTCGTCGCCTTCCTCAATCGGGCCGGTGTGGCCCGCAAATCTGGCATAACACTTGCTCAACCCTCGCCATGTGGGACAAACCTCTTGTGAGTGACGGATTATTGGCATGGCGAAGAGCGAAGCAGTGAAAGACCCCGCCGTAAAAGGCAAACTCAAGCTGATCCTGCTGCTGGTGCTGGCATTGCTGCTGGCCATCGGCTTGTCGGTGGGCGCCACCTGGTTCTTCCTGCAAAGGGGCGACAGCAAACCTCAGGTCGACCCGGCAACCGTCAGCAACGTCAGGCCTGCGGCCATCTACGAGCCGCTGGCGCCAGCCTTCGTCGTCAACTTCAACCAGAACGGTCGTCAGCGCTACATGCAGGTGAGCATCACCATGCAGGGGCGCGACCAGGCTGCGCTGGATGCGCTGAAAGTGCACATGCCGGTGATCCGCAACAACCTGGTGATGCTCTTCTCCGGCCAGCCGTTCGACTCCCTGGCGACCCCGGTCGGCCAGGAGATGCTGCGCCAGAAGGCCACCGCCAGCGTGCAGGAAGTGGCCCAGAAAGAAGTCGGCAAGCTGGTGATCGACCAGTTGCTGTTCACCAATTTCGTATTGCAGTAGGAGCCCAAGATGGCCATGCAGGACCTGCTGTCCCAGGATGAGATCGATGCCCTGCTGCACGGCGTCGACGACGGGCTGGTGCAAACCGATAGTGGCGCCGACCCCGGCAGCATCAAGAGCTACGACCTGACCAGCCAGGACCGGATCGTGCGCGGGCGCATGCCGACCCTGGAAATGATCAACGAACGTTTCGCCCGGTATACCCGCGTGAGCATGTTCAACCTGCTGCGCCGCTCGGCGGATGTGGCAGTGGGGGGCGTGCAGGTGATGAAGTTCGGTGAGTACGTGCACTCGCTGTACGTGCCCACCAGCCTCAACCTGGTGAAGATCAAGCCGTTGCGCGGCACCTCGCTGTTCATCCTCGATGCCAAGCTGGTGTTCAAGCTGGTGGACAATTTCTTCGGTGGTGACGGTCGTCACGCCAAGATCGAGGGTCGCGAGTTCACGCCCACCGAATTGCGCGTGGTGCGCATGGTGCTGGACCAGTGCTTCGTCGACCTCAAGGAAGCCTGGCAGGCGATCATGCCGGTCAACTTCGAGTACATCAACTCGGAGGTCAACCCGGCCATGGCCAACATCGTCGGCCCGAGCGAGGCGGTGGTGGTGTCCACCTTCCACATCGAACTCGATGGCGGTGGCGGCGACCTGCACGTGACCATGCCCTACTCGATGATCGAGCCGGTGCGCGAAATGCTCGACGCGGGCTTCCAGTCCGACCTGGACGACCAGGACGAACGCTGGATCAAGGCCCTGCGCGAAGACGTGCTGGACGTCAGCGTGCCGATCAGCGCCACCGTGGCACGCCGCGAGCTGCGCCTGCGCGACATCCTGCACATGCAGCCGGGTGATGTGATCCCGGTCGAACTGCCGGACGAGCTGGTACTGCGCGCCAATGGCGTACCGTCGTTCAAGGCCAAGTTGGGCTCGCACAAGGGCACGCTGGCATTGCAAGTAACCGAGCCGATCGAGCGCCGCTGATCGGTACCCTGGCTTTAACACTGAATTGATTGCCCCGTCGAGGACAAGATGGCTGACGAAAACGATATCACCTCCATGGAAGACCAGGCCCTGGCCGATGAGTGGGCAGCAGCCCTGAGCGAGACCGGCGACGCCGGCCAGTCCGACATCGACGCGCTGTTGGCGGCTGACGGCGGCAGCAGTGCCGGCTCGCCCAACCGCCTGCCGATGGAAGAATTCGGCAGCTCGCCCAAGGGCAACGATGCAGTGACCCTGGACGGCCCGAACCTGGACGTGATCCTGGATATTCCGGTGAGCATCTCGATGGAAGTGGGCAGCACCGAAATCAACATCCGCAACCTGCTGCAACTGAACCAGGGTTCGGTGATCGAGCTGGACCGCCTGGCCGGCGAGCCGCTGGACGTGCTGGTCAACGGCACCCTGATCGCGCACGGCGAAGTGGTGGTGGTGAACGAGAAGTTCGGCATCCGCCTGACCGACGTGATCAGCCCGAGCGAACGCATCAAGAAGCTGCGCTGAGTGAAGCGTCTTCTGCAAGCGGGGCTGACCGGGGTCGGCCTGCTCTGGCTCGACCTGGCACTGGCGGCACAGCCCGCGGCCACGACAGCCGCGGCGACCACGGCAGCAGCCGGCAGTGCCAGCGGGCAGTTGGGCCGTCTGGTGCTGGGGCTGCTGCTGGTGCTGGGCCTGATCTTCTTTCTCGCCTGGCTGCTGCGCCGGGTGCAGAACGTGACGCCGCGTGGCCAGCAGGTCATCGAGATCGTCGGCACGCGCGTGGTCGGCCCGCGTGATCGGCTGCTGCTGGTGCAGGTGGGCAACGAACAGATACTGATCGGTCATACGCCGGGCAGCCTTACCGCATTGCATGTGCTGGCCGAGCCGGTGCAGGTACCGGCCAGCGCCCGCCAGGCTACGCCCGAATTCGCCCAGCGCCTGATGGAGCTGCTGGGCAAGGATCAAAAGGACAAGTCGTGATGGGCGCATTGCGCATGCTGTTGACCCTGCTGCTGATGTTCGCAGCGCCGCTGGCCCTGGCCGCCGACCCGCTGTCGATTCCGGCGATCACCCTGTCCAACGGGGCGGATGGGCAGCAGGAGTACTCGGTCAGCCTGCAGATCCTGCTGATCATGACGGCGCTGAGCTTCATTCCGGCGTTCGTGATCCTGATGACCAGCTTCACCCGGATCATCATCGTGTTCTCGATCCTGCGCCAGGCCCTGGGCCTGCAGCAGACGCCGTCGAACCAGATCCTCACCGGCATGGCGCTGTTCCTGACCCTGTTCATCATGGCGCCGGTATTCGACCGGGTGAACAAGGATGCCCTGCAGCCGTACCTGGCCGAGACCCTGTCGGCCCAGGACGCGGTGGCCAAGGCCCAGGTGCCCCTCAAGGACTTCATGCTGGCGCAGACCCGCGAGAGCGATCTCGACCTGTTCATGCGCCTGTCCAAGCGTACCGATATCGCCACGCCGGACGAGGCGCCGTTGACCATTCTGGTACCGGCCTTCGTCACCTCCGAACTCAAGACCGCGTTCCAGATCGGCTTCATGATCTTCATCCCGTTCCTGATCATCGACCTGGTGGTGGCCAGTGTGCTGATGGCCATGGGTATGATGATGCTGTCGCCGCTGATCATCTCCCTGCCGTTCAAGATCATGCTGTTCGTGCTGGTGGATGGCTGGGCGTTGATCATGGGCACCCTGGCCGGCAGTTTCGGTGGCGTCTAGCGCGCCGAGGAGAACAACATGACCCCAGAAGTTGCTGTCGACCTGTTCCGCGATGCGCTGTGGCTGACCACCATGATCGTGGCTGTGCTGGTGGTGCCGAGCCTGCTGGTGGGTCTGATGGTGGCCATGTTCCAGGCCGCCACCCAGATCAACGAACAGACCCTGAGCTTCCTGCCGCGCCTGCTGGTGATGCTGATCACGCTGATCGTGGCCGGGCCCTGGCTGGTGCAGAAGTTCATGGAATACATCCTGTCGTTGTACGGCAGCATTCCCCAGTTGATCGGCTGAGCGCGCGATGCTCCAGTTGACCGATGCGCAGATCGCCACCTGGGTGGCGAGCTTCATCCTGCCGCTGTTTCGCATTGCCGCCGTGCTGATGACCATGCCCATCATCGGGACCAAGATGGTGCCGGGGCGCATCCGCCTGTACCTGGCCCTGGCGATCACCGTGGTGGTGGTGCCGGGCCTGCCGCCGATGCCCGAAGTCAATCCGCTGTCGCTCAGCGGGCTGCTGCTGATTGCCGAGCAGATCCTCATCGGTGCGGTATTCGGCCTGTCGCTGCAACTGTTCTTCCAGATATTCGTAGTGGCCGGGCAGGTGGTGGCCATCCAGATGGGCATGGCCTTCGCCTCCATGGTCGACCCGGTCAACGGCGTCAACGTGGCGGTGGTCAGCCAGTTCCTGAGCATGCTGGTGACGCTGCTGTTCCTGTCGATGAACGGGCACCTGGTGGTGTTCGAGGTGATCACCGAGAGCTTCACCACCTTGCCGGTGGGCACCGGCCTGATGGTCAACCACTACTGGGACCTGGTCGGGCGGCTGAGCTGGGTGCTGGGCGCGGCGCTGCTGCTGGTGCTGCCGGCGATCACCGCGCTGCTGGTGGTGAACATCGCCTTCGGCGTGATGACCCGTGCAGCGCCGCAGCTGAACATCTTCTCCATCGGTTTCCCGTTGACCCTGGTGCTGGGGCTCGGGATTTTCTGGGTTGTCCTGGCCGACATCCTTTCCCATTACCAGGCGCTGGCCTCCGAGGCCCTGCAGTGGCTGCGTGAGCTGGCGAGGGCGAGCTGAGCATGGCAGAGAGCGAAAGCGGTCAGGACAAGACAGAAGACCCCACGGAGAAAAAGAAGAAGGACGCCCGCGAGAAGGGCGAGATCGCCCGTTCCAAGGAGCTCAACACGGTGGTGGTGACCCTGGCCGGGGCCGGTGGCCTGTTGGTGTTCGGTGGTGGCCTGGCCGAAGTGCTGATGGACATCATGCGCATCAACTTCACCCTGTCGCGCGACACGCTGATCGACGAGCGCTCGATGGGCACCTTCTTGCTGGCCTCGGGCAAGATGGCCCTGATGGCGCTGCAGCCGGTATTGCTGGTGGCGCTGATCGTGGCCTTCATCGGGCCGATTTCGCTGGGTGGCTGGCTGTTTGCCGGCGGCACCCTGGCGCCCAAGTTCAGCCGCATGAACCCGCTGTCGGGGATCAAGCGCATGTTTTCCCTGAACGCACTGACCGAGCTGCTCAAGGCCCTGGCGAAGTTCTTCGTGATCCTGATCGTGGCGCTGGTGGTGTTGTCGTCGGACCGTGACGACCTGCTGGCCATTGCCAACGAGCCGCTGGAGCAGGCGATCATCCACAGCGTGCAGGTGGTGGGCTGGAGTGCCCTGTGGATGGCCGCCGGCCTGTTGCTGATTGCCCTGGTGGACGTGCCGTTGCAGCTGTACCAGTCGCACAAGAAGCTGCTGATGACCAAGCAGGAGGTGCGCGACGAGTACAAGAACAGCGAGGGCAAGCCGGAGGTCAAGCAGCGTATTCGCCAGTTGCAGCGCGAGATGTCGCAGCGGCGCATGATGGCGGCGATCCCCGATGCCGACGTGATCATCACCAACCCGACCCACTATGCGGTGGCGCTCAAGTACGACCCCGAGAAGGGCAATGCGCCGACGCTGCTGGCCAAGGGCACCGATTTCCTGGCGCTGAAGATTCGCGAAATCGCCAATGCCCACAACATCCAGGTGCTGGAATCGCCTGAGCTGGCGCGTTCGATCTTCTACTCCACCGAGCTCGAGGAAGAGATCCCGGCCGGCCTCTACCTGGCCGTGGCCCAGGTGCTGGCCTACGTGTATCAGATTCGCCAGCACCGGGCGGGCAAGGGCAAGGCGCCGGAGCCGCTCAAGGATCTGCCGATTCCGCCGGAGCTGCGCCGCGATTCCTGAACCGTTTGAGCTCTTCCCGTCGGCGCCGAGGTGCCGGCCCCTTCGCTGCAGGAGCCGGCCGTGTCGGCGAAGGTCGCGTCACTGATCCAAAGTTGGAAAGCTTCTTGCAATAGCAGCGCCAAGCGCCCGCATGGCGTCAAAAGTTTGCTTGAAGAGGAATATCGGTGGATCGCTCTCAGTTAATCAACAGCGCCCGTAGCAACCTGTCCGGGCTCGGCCGGGGCAACCTGGGGGTGCCGCTGTTGCTGCTGGTGATGTTGGCAATGATGATGTTGCCGATCCCGCCGTTCCTGCTCGACGTGTTCTTCACCTTCAACATCGCCCTGTCCATCGTCGTGCTGCTGGTGTGCGTGTACGCCTTGCGCCCGCTGGATTTCGCCGTGTTTCCGACCATCCTGCTGGTGGCCACGCTGCTGCGCCTGGCGCTGAACGTGGCGTCCACGCGGGTGGTGATGCTCCACGGCCACGACGGCCACGAAGCCGCGGGCAAGGTGATCCAGGCCTTCGGCGAGGTGGTGATCGGCGGCAACTACGTGGTCGGTATCGTGGTGTTCGCGATCCTCATGATCATCAACTTCGTGGTGGTGACCAAGGGTGCGGGGCGCATTTCCGAGGTGAGCGCGCGCTTCACCCTCGACGCCATGCCCGGCAAGCAGATGGCCATCGACGCCGACCTCAACGCCGGCCTGATCGACCAGGCCCAGGCCAAGGCACGGCGTACCGAAGTGGCCCAGGAGGCCGAGTTCTACGGTTCGATGGACGGTGCCAGCAAGTTCGTGCGCGGTGACGCCATCGCCGGCCTGCTGATCCTGTTCATCAACCTGATCGGCGGCATGGCCGTGGGTATCTTCCAGCACGGCATGACCTTCGGCGACGCCGGTCGCGTGTATGCGCTGCTCACCATCGGTGACGGTTTGGTGGCGCAGTTGCCTTCGCTGCTGCTGTCCACCGCCGCCGCGATCATGGTTACCCGTGCCTCGGGCTCCGAGGAAATGGGCAAGCAGATCAACCGGCAGATGTTCGATTCGCCCAAGGCGCTGGCCGTGTCCGGCGGCCTGATGATCGTCATGGGGCTGGTGCCGGGCATGCCGCACGTGGCATTCCTCAGCCTCGGCCTGATGGCCGCAGGCGGCGCCTACCTGGTGTGGCGCAAGCAGAACCAGGCCAAGGTCAAGGCACAGCAGGAAGTGCAGCGCCAGCAGGACCTGCTGCCGTCGCCGCAGCGTGCTCAGGAAACCAAGGAGCTGGGCTGGGACGACGTTACCCCGATCGACATGATCGGCCTGGAAGTCGGCTACCGGCTGATCCCGCTGGTGGACCGCAACCAGGGTGGGCAGTTGCTGGCGCGGATCAAGGGGGTACGCAAGAAGCTGTCCCAGGACCTGGGCTTCCTGATGCCCACCGTGCACATCCGCGACAACCTCGACCTGGCCCCCAGCGCCTACCGCCTGACGCTGATGGGGGTGATCCTGGCCGAGGCCGAGATCTACCCCGACCGCGAACTGGCGATCAACCCGGGGCAGGTGTTCGGCAACCTCAACGGCATCGCCGCCAGGGACCCGGCCTTCGGCCTGGAGGCAGTGTGGATCGATGTGGCCCAGCGCAGCCAGGCGCAATCGCTGGGCTACACCGTGGTGGACGCGAGCACCGTGGTCGCCACCCACCTCAACCAGATCCTCTACAAGCATTGCCACGAGCTGATCGGTCACGAAGAGGTACAGCAACTGCTGCAGGTCCTGGCCAAGGGCTCGCCCAAGCTGGCCGAGGAACTGGTACCGGGGGTGCTGCCGCTGTCCGGTCTGCTCAAGGTGCTGCAGGCGTTGCTGGCCGAGCAGGTGCCGGTGCGCGACATCCGCACCATTGCCGAAGCCATCGCCAACAATGCCGCCAAGAGTCAAGATACCGCCGCGCTGGTGGCTTCGGTGCGCGTAGGATTGAGCCGCGCAATCGTGCAAAGCATTGTAGGAACTGAGTCCGAGCTGCCTGTGATCACGCTTGAGCCAAGGTTGGAACAGATTTTGCTCAATAGTTTGCAAAGGGCCGGGCAGGGTCAGGAAGATGGTGTTCTTCTTGAGCCGAGCATGGCCGAAAAGCTTCAGCGTTCGTTGATCGAGGCCGCCCAGCGTCAGGAGATGCAAGGGCAACCTGCAATCCTGCTGGTCGCAGGACCCGTTCGACAGATGCTGTCGCGTTTTGGCCGCCTGGCTGTACCGAATTTGCATGTTTTGGCGTATCAGGAAATACCTGACAACAAGCAAGTTACCATCGTTGCCACAGTAGGCCCCAACGGCTGAGGTAGTGGGATATGCAAGTTAAGCGTTTTTTCGCCGCTGATATGCGTCAGGCCATGAAGCTGGTTCGTGATGAGCTGGGGGCAGAGGCCGCCATCATCGGCAACCGACGGATTGCTGGCGGTGTCGAGCTGACGGCGGCGCTGGACTACAAGCTGTCCGCGCTTGCGCCGCGGGTGCCGAACGTCGAGCTCGAGGACGAACTGCGCAAGACCCAGTCGCGCATCGTCACCGCGCAGGCCGAGCTCAGCAGCCGGGTCGAAGGCGAGGAGGGCAACCGCCAGTTGTTCGCCGGCCTGCCGCTGACCGCCTCCGAGCCGCTGGTAGAGCCGCAGGTCGAGGCCCCCGTGCGGCCTCAGGCAGCGGCCCCGGCGCCGGTCGATCAGCGTCTGTTCGATTCCATGCGCTCGGAGCTCTCGGGCCTGCGCGAGCTGCTCGAAGTGCAGCTCGGCTCGCTGGCCTGGACCCAGCTGCAGGGCAGCAAGCCGCACCAGGCCAACCTCTGGCGCCGTCTGCAGCGTATCGGCATCGCCGGGCCGCTGGCCCGCGAGGTGCTGGACATCACTGCCGACATCGAAGAGCCCCGCCAGGCCTGGCGCATGCTGCTGGCGCACCTGGCCCGCATGATCCAGGTGCCGGAAATCGAGCCGATCGAAGAGGGCGGCGTGATCGCCATGGTCGGCCCGGCCGGCATGGGCAAGACCACCACCCTGGCCAAGCTGGCGGCGCGCTATGTGCTCAAGTACGGCGCGCAGAACATCGCGCTGGTGAGCATGGACAGCTTTCGCATCGGCGCCCAGGAACAACTCAAGACCCTGGGGCGCATCCTGAATGTGTCGGTGACCCACGTCGACCCCGGCCAGTCGCTGGCCCAGGCCCTGGACCCTCTGCTGCGCAAGCGCGTGGTGCTGATCGATACCGCCGGCCTGCAGGCCAGCGACCCGGCACTGCGCATGCAGCTCGAAACCCTGGCCGGGCGCGGCATCCAGGCCAAGAATTACCTGGTGCTGGCCACCACCAGCCAGAAGCAGGTGCTGACCGCTGCCTACCACAGCTACAAGCGCTGCGGGCTGGCCGGTTGCATCCTGACCAAGCTCGACGAAACGGCGTGCCTGGGCGAGGTGCTGAGCCTGGCCATCACGCATGAGTTGCCGGTGGCCTATCTGACCGATGGGCCGCGCATTCCGGACGATCTGCACTTGCCGCGCCGGCACCATCTGGTCAGTCGCGCGGTCAGTGTACAAATGCAGGACGATCCCAGCGAAGAGGCCATGGCCGACATGTTCGCCGATCTGTACCACAGCGACGGCAAGCGTGTCGGCTGAGGTAAATGTGTATACGTTGCAAAGTACCTACATCAATGGTCTGCCAGGCATTTTTCAGGTGTTGAAAGCGCAGCCAGTCATGTGGCCTCGGTCTAAGTAAGACAAGGTAAAGAACAAACATGGGCAGCATGCATCCCGTACAGGTGATCGCCGTGACAGGCGGCAAAGGTGGCGTCGGCAAGACCAACGTGTCAGTGAACTTGTCATTGGCGCTGGCTGAGCTTGGCCGTCGGGTCATGCTGCTGGACGCCGACCTGGGCCTGGCCAACGTCGACGTCTTGCTCGGCCTGACCCCCAAACGCACACTGGCCGATGTCATCGAGGGCCGCTGCGAGCTGCGCGACGTGCTGCTGCCGGGGCCTGGCGGGGTACGCATCGTGCCTGCGGCCTCCGGCACCCAGAGCATGGTGCACCTGGCGCCGGCCCAGCATGCCGGGCTGATCCAGGCGTTCAGCGAGATCGGCGACAACCTCGACGTGCTGGTCATCGACACCGCGGCCGGCATCGGCGATTCGGTCGTCAGCTTCGTGCGCGCGGCCCAGGAAGTGCTGCTGGTGGTGTGCGACGAGCCCACGTCCATCACTGACGCCTATGCCCTGATCAAGCTGCTGAACCGCGATTACGGCATGAACCGTTTCCGGGTGCTGGCCAACATGGCACAAAGCCCTCAGGAAGGTCGCAATCTGTTCGCCAAATTGACCAAGGTCACGGATCGCTTCCTGGATGTCGCCTTACAATACGTCGGTGCTGTGCCCTACGACGAATGTGTCCGCAAGGCAGTGCAGAAGCAGCGAGCAGTCTACGAAGCCTTTCCGCGTTCCAAGTGCGCGCTGGCCTTCAAGGCCATTGCTCAGAAGGTCGATAGCTGGCCGTTGCCTGCCAACCCGCGTGGTCATCTGGAGTTCTTCGTCGAACGGCTGGTGCAACCGACCAGTGCGGGACCAGTGCTATGAGTGCAAGCGGCTATCGGATGTACAGCAAGGCTTCGCGTGATGCCCAGTACGAGCTGATCGAGCGGTACGCACCCTTGGTCAAGCGCATTGCCTATCACCTGCTGGCGCGTCTGCCAGCCAGTGTGCAGGTGGAAGACCTGATCCAGGCCGGCATGATCGGCCTGCTCGAGGTCTCCAACAAGTACGACTCCAGCAAGGGTGCCAGTTTCGAGACCTATGCCGGTATCCGCATCCGTGGGGCCATGCTCGACGAGGTGCGCAAGGGGGATTGGGCGCCGCGTTCGGTACACCGCAATACCCGCATGGTGAGTGACGCGATTCGTGCAATTGAAGCAAAAACCGGTCGTGATGCTAAAGATCACGAGGTTGCTGCCGAACTTCAATTGAGTCTCGATGATTATTACGGGATTTTGAACGATACCTTGGGCAGTCGCCTGTTCAGTTTCGACGACCTGTTGCAGGACGGCGAACATGAAGGCCTGCACGAGGACGGCGCCAGTGCCCAGCTCGAGCCATCGCGCGATCTGGAAGACGAGCGCTTTCAGGCAGCCCTGGCGGATGCAATCGCCAACCTGCCCGAGCGCGAGCGCCTGGTGCTGGCGCTGTACTACGACGAAGAGCTGAACCTCAAGGAAATCGGCGAGGTGCTGGGGGTCAGCGAGTCGCGTGTCAGCCAGTTGCACAGCCAGTGCGCCGCACGCTTGCGCGGTCGCCTGGGGGAATGGCGGGCGCGTTGAGCAGCCGTTCCATACAGTCGTGAAATGTAGTGCCCGAATTGATTGAATGCGCGTTCAGCGCTGAGCGCGTTAAAGACTGCTTGGAGGTCTAATTGAACAAAGACATGAAAATCCTCATCGTCGACGATTTTTCGACGATGCGGCGGATCATCAAGAACCTGTTGCGTGACCTGGGCTTCACCAATACCCAGGAAGCCGACGACGGCAACACCGCGTTGCCGATGCTCGAAAGCGGTCACTTCGATTTCCTGGTGACCGACTGGAACATGCCCGGCATGTCCGGTATCGACCTGCTGCGCAAGGTACGTCTGGATGAACGCCTCAAGCACCTGCCGGTGCTGATGGTGACGGCCGAAGCCAAACGCGAACAGATCATCGAAGCCGCCCAGGCGGGCGTCAACGGCTATGTGGTCAAACCGTTCACCGCCCAGGTGCTGAAAGAAAAGATCGAAAAGATCTTCGAGCGCGTCAATAGCTGAGGTACGCCACGGGGGCGCTTATGGAGCAAAAAAGATCATCTTTGGACGACTTCGAGTCGACTCTGAAGAAACATGCCCAGGAGCTGGTCAGCAGCCTTGAAAAAGGCAGGTTCGGCGACGCGGTGCAACTGATCCATCAGCTGAACCAGACCCGTGACCTTGGCCTGTACCAGGAAGTCGGCAAGCTTACCCGCGAGCTGCACAGTGCGATCGTCAGTTTCCAGATCGATCCGCACATGCCGCAGGCCGAGGAAGTCTCGCAGATTACCGACGCCACCGAACGCCTGTCGTACGTGGTCAAGCTGACCGAGGGCGCTGCCAACCGCACCATGGACCTGGTGGAGGCAAGCACGCCGGTACTCAACGACCTCAGTGCCGAGGCGGCCAGCCTGAGTGGCGACTGGCAGCGCTTCATGCGCCGCGAAGTCGAGGCTCCGGAGTTTCGCGAGCTGGTCAAGCGCGTCGACAGTTTCCTGACGCACAGCGCCGAGGGCAACCGCAAGGTCGCCGGCCATCTCAACGACATTCTTCTGGCTCAGGACTACCAAGACCTGACCGGCCAGGTGATCAAGCGCGTCACGGCACTGGTCACCGAAGTAGAAAGCAATCTTCTGAAGCTCGTGTTGATGGCGAGTCAGGTCGACCGGTTCGCCGGCATCGAGCATGACCACGACCAGCTGCGTGCCGAAAAAGATCAAGAAAAACATCCGACTCGGGGTGAAGGACCACAGATTCATGCCGATAAACGTGAAGACGTTGTGTCCGGTCAGGACGATGTCGACGATCTGCTGTCCAGCCTGGGTTTTTAGGGAGCACGTTTAATGAGCTTCGGCGCCGATGAAGAAATCCTCCAGGATTTTCTGGTAGAAGCCGGCGAAATTCTTGAGCAACTGTCCGAGCAACTGGTCGAGCTGGAAAGCCGCCCGGATGATGCCGACCTGCTCAATGCAATTTTTCGCGGTTTTCACACTGTAAAAGGGGGCGCCGGCTTCCTCCAGCTCAATGAGCTGGTGGAGTGCTGCCACATCGCCGAAAACGTCTTCGACATCCTGCGCAAGGGTGAACGACGTGTGGACGCCGAACTGATGGACGTGGTCCTGGAAGCCCTGGACACCGTCAACAGCATGTTCGGCCAGGTGCGCGAGCGCACCGACATCACCGCAGCCACTCCGGAACTGCTGGCCGCCCTGGCGCGCCTGGCCGAACCTGCCGGTGCCGAAGCGGCGGCGCCTGCGCCGGTGGCGGCGGTTGCCGAGCCGGAGCCTGAGGCCGAGGCGAGCGGGGGTGATATCACCGACAGCGAGTTCGAGCAGTTGCTCGACTCGCTCAATGCCGCCAAGGCCCAGGCCGAGGCGCCCGAGCCGGTGGCCGTGGACGCTGCCAGCGATGAAATCACCGACGCCGAGTTCGAGTCGTTGCTGGACCAGTTGCATGGCAAGGGCCAGTTCGCCCCCGACAGCGTGGCGGCGGCATCTGCTGCTGCACCTGGCGCGGACTCGGCGCCCAGCGGTGACATCACCGACGATGAATTCGAAGCACTGCTGGACCAGTTGCACGGCAAGGGCACCTTTGCCGCCGATGCACTGCCCGGCGCTGTAGCGGCCGCCGCACCGGCCGCTGCCGCACCCGCAGCGGCGGGTGACCATATTTCCGAACACGAATTCGAGGCCCTGCTCGACGAGTTGCACGGCAAGGGCAAGTTCGCGCCCGACGCCGTCAGCGGCGCTGGCGCTGCCAGCGCGCCTGCTGCTGCGGCGACGGTTGCGGCCAAGCCGGCGGCCAAGCCCGCAGCGGCAGCCGCTGCACCGGCACCGGCACCGGCACCGGCCAAGGCACCCGCCCCCGCGCCGGCCCGTCAGGCGGCTCCCGCTGCCGACAAGCATCCGGCCAGCGAGGCCGAGACCACCGTGCGGGTCGACACCGCGCGCCTGGACGAGATCATGAACATGGTCGGCGAACTGGTGCTGGTGCGTAACCGCCTGGTGCGCCTGGGCCTGAACAGCGGCGATGAAGCCATGTCCAAGGCCGTCTCGAACCTGGACGTGGTGACCGCCGACCTGCAGACCGCGGTGATGAAGACCCGCATGCAGCCGATCAAGAAGGTCTTCGGGCGCTTCCCGCGTCTGGTTCGCGACCTGGCCCGCCAGCTCAAGAAAGAGATCAACCTGGAGCTGGTCGGCGAAGAGACCGACCTGGACAAGAACCTCGTCGAGGCCCTGGCCGACCCGCTGGTGCACTTGGTGCGCAACGCTGTCGACCATGGCGTGGAAACCCCGGAAGAGCGCGAAGCCGCCGGCAAGTCGCGCAATGGCAAGGTGATCCTCGCTGCCGAACAGGAAGGCGACCACATCCTGCTGTCGATCTCCGATGACGGCAAGGGCATGGATGCCAATGTCCTGCGCGCCATTGCGGTCAAGCGCGGGGTGATGGACAAGGACGCCGCCGATCGCCTCAGCGAAAGCGACTGCTACAACCTGATCTTCGCCCCGGGCTTCTCGACCAAGACCGAGATCTCCGACGTGTCCGGTCGCGGCGTGGGCATGGACGTGGTCAAGACCAAGATTTCCCAGCTCAACGGCTCGATCAACATCTACTCGACCAAGGGCCAGGGCTCGAAGATCGTCATCAAGGTGCCGCTGACCCTGGCGATCATGCCGACCCTGATGGTGATGCTCGGCAACCAGGCCTTCGCCTTCCCGCTGGTGAACGTCAACGAGATTTTCCACCTGGACCTGTCGCGCACCAACGTGGTCGACGGCCAGGAAGTGGTGATCGTGCGTGACAAGGCCTTGCCGCTGTTCTACCTCAAGCGCTGGCTGGTCAGCTCGGCAGCCCACGAGGAGCAGCGTGAAGGCCACGTGGTGATCCTTTCGGTGGGTACCCAGCGCATCGGCTTCGTGGTCGACCAGCTGGTGGGCCAGGAAGAGGTGGTCATCAAGCCGTTGGGCAAGATGCTGCAGGGCACCCCGGGCATGTCGGGCGCCACCATTACCGGTGACGGGCGCATTGCGCTGATCCTCGACGTGCCGAGCATGCTCAAGCGTTACGCCGCTCGGCGTATCTGATCCCGGTGGCGTGGCCAGGTGGCCGCGCCCCGTAATGGAGTGTTTATGGTAGTCAAGGTCCTGGTGGTGGATGATTCCGGTTTTTTCCGCCGCCGTGTCTCGGAAATTCTTTCAGCGGACCCGACTATCCAGGTGGTCGGTACCGCGACCAACGGCAAGGAAGCGATCGATCAGGCGCTGTCGCTCAAGCCCGACGTCATCACCATGGACTATGAAATGCCCATGATGGATGGCATCACCGCCGTGCGTCATATCATGCAGCGCTGCCCCACGCCTGTACTGATGTTCTCCTCGCTCACCCACGAAGGCGCCCGCGTCACCCTCGACGCACTGGACGCCGGTGCGGTGGACTACCTGCCGAAAAATTTCGAGGACATCTCGCGCAACCCCGAGAAGGTCAAGCAGATGCTGTGCGAAAAGGTGCATACCATTTCGCGCAGCAACCGTCGTTTCAGCAGCTATGCCAGCCCGGCACCGGCCGCGGCGCCTGCACCGTCGCACAGCGCCGGCAGCAGCGCCCCGGCAGCGTCCATGCGCGCCGCCCCGGTTGCCCCGCAAGCCCCTGCGCGGGCCGCTGCACCCAGCTCGCCGGCACCCAAGCGCAAGGCCTACAAGCTGCTGGCCATCGGTACCTCAACTGGTGGCCCGGTGGCGCTGCAGCGCGTGCTGACCCAACTGCCGGCCAACTTCCCGGCGCCGATCGTGCTGATCCAGCACATGCCGGCGGCCTTCACCAAGGCCTTCGCCGAGCGCCTGGACAAGCTGTGCCGCATCAGCGTCAAGGAAGCCGAGGACGGCGACGTGCTGCGCCCCGGCCTGGCCCTGCTGGCACCGGGCGGCAAGCAGATGATGGTCGACGGGCGCGGCACGGTGAAGATCCTGCCAGGTGACGAACGCCTCAACTACAAGCCCTGCGTGGACATCACCTTCGGTTCGGCGGCCAAGTCGTATGGCGACAAGGTGCTGGCCGTGGTGCTGACCGGCATGGGCGCCGATGGCCGCGAAGGCGCGCGCCTGCTCAAGCAGGGCGGCAGCCAGGTGTGGGCCCAGGACGAAGCCAGCTGCGTGATCTATGGCATGCCCATGGCCATTGCCAAGGCCAACCTGGCCGATGCGGTGTACGGCCTGGACGAGATCGGCCGGCACCTGGTAGAGGCGTGCATCTGATGGACGTGTTGAGCCTTATCGGGATCATCCTGGCGTTCGTCGCCATCGTTGGCGGCAACTACCTCGAAGGCGGCCATCTGTCGGCGCTGATCAACGGCCCGGCGGCGCTGATCGTGATCGGCGGGACGCTGGCGGCCTCGCTGCTGCAGGCCCCCATGAGCGCGTTCAAGCGCGCCCTGCAGATCGTGCGCTGGATCCTCTTCCCGCCGCGGGTCGACCTGGCCGGTGGTATCGACCGGGTGGTCAACTGGAGCCTCACCGCACGCAAGGAAGGCCTGCTGGGCCTTGAGGGCGTGGCCGATGCCGAGCCCGACCCGTATGCCCGCAAGGGCCTGCAGCTGCTGGTCGACGGCGCCGAGCCCGAAGCCATCCGCAGCATTCTCGAGGTGGATTTCTACACCCAGGAAAGCCGTGACATCCAGGCCGCCAAGGTGTTCGAGAGCATGGGCGGCTATGCGCCGACCATCGGCATCATCGGCGCGGTGATGGGCCTGATCCACGTGATGGGCAACCTGGCCGACCCGACCCAGCTGGGCAGCGGTATCGCCGTGGCGTTCGTGGCCACCATCTACGGCGTGGCCAGTGCCAACCTGATCCTGTTGCCGATCGCCAACAAGCTCAAGGCCCTGGCCATGCGCCAGTCGCGCTATCGCGAAATGCTCCTGGAAGGCTTGCTGTCGATTGCCGAAGGCGAGAACCCACGTTCAATCGAACTGAAGCTTCAGGGCTTCATGGAGTAAGCCATGGCCCGTCGTCGTCAACCCGAGGAACATGAAAACCACGAACGCTGGCTGGTGTCGTATGCCGACTTCATCACCTTGCTGTTCGCCTTCTTCGTGGTCATGTATTCGATTTCCTCGATCAACGAGGGCAAGTACAAGGTCATCTCGCAGGCGCTGATCGGCGTGTTCAACGACCCCGAGCGCAGCATGAAGCCGATTCCGATAGGCGACGAGCGCCCCCTCAGCGTCAAGCCGGCCGAACCGCTGATCAAGGACAGCGAGCAGGTCGATGCGGGCCTGGGGCAAAGCTCCAGCGACCCGCTGCAGACCATCGCCGACGATGTGCGCGATGCCTTTGGCGACCTGATCAAGTCCGACCAGATGACCGTGCGCGGCAACGAACTGTGGATCGAGATCGAGCTCAATTCCTCGCTGTTGTTCGGCAGTGGCGATGCCATGCCCAGCGACAAGGCGTTCGACATCATCGACAAGGTGGCGCACATCATCAAGCCGTTCGCCAACCCGGTGCACGTCGAAGGCTTCACCGATGACCAGCCGATCCGCACGGCGCAGTACCCGACCAACTGGGAGTTGTCGTCGGCACGGGCGGCGAGCATCGTGCGCCTGCTGGCGATGGAAGGGGTCAACCCGGCACGCATGGCTTCTGTGGGCTACGGCGAGTTCCAGCCCATCGCCAGCAATGCCAGCCCTGAAGGGCGCGCGCAGAACCGCAGGGTGGTGCTGGTGATCTCGCGCAATCTGGAGGTGCGCCGCAGCCTGACCGGTACCGGCAGCGCCAATGCCACACCCGACGCGGCGCTCAAGCGTGCTGGCACACAAACTGCACCGCCAGCCGTAGCACCGACGGCCGGGCGCAATCCCGTCAATTCCCCGTCGTCGACCCTTTAATCGATCCCGGCAGGGTCCGACCCGACCGGGAGGAAGCAGCGCAATGAGAGTCTGGGCAGTAGCCAATCAAAAAGGTGGTGTCGGCAAGACCACCACATCCATCGCCCTGGCCGGCCTGCTGGCCGAGGCGGGCAAGCGCGTGGTCGTGGTCGACCTCGACCCGCACGGGTCCATGACCAGCTACTTCGGTCACAACCCGGACACCCTCGAGCACAGCAGCTACGACCTGTTCCTGCACAAGGGCACGGTGCCCGAAGGGCTGCCGGGCCAGCTGTTGCTGCCCACCAGCGACGAGCGCATCTCGCTGCTGCCTTCCAGCACCGCCCTGGCGGTGCTCGAGCGTCAGTCACCGGGCCAGAGTGGCCTGGGCCTGGTGATCGCCAAGAGTCTGGCGCAGCTGTGGCAGGATTTCGACTACGCGATCATCGACAGCCCGCCGTTGCTGGGCGTTCTGATGGTCAATGCGCTGGCAGCCAGCCAGCAACTGGTGATCCCGGTGCAGACCGAATACCTGGCGGTGAAAGGCCTCGAACGCATGGTCAGCACGCTGAGCATGGTCAATCGCTCGCGCAAGCAGGCCTTGCCGTACCACATCGTGCCGACCCTGTTCGACCGCCGTACCCAGGCCTCGATGGGCACCCTGCGGGTGCTGCGCGACGCTTATCCCGACACCATCTGGCAGGGCTACATTCCGGTCGATACGCGCCTGCGCGACGCCAGCCGTGCCGGGCTCACGCCGTCGCAGTTCGATGGCAGGAGCCGTGGCGTGATTGCCTACCGGGCATTGCTCAAGCATCTGCTGGCGCAGAATGCCGTTGCGCAGGTGGCCTGATGAACAGCCCGCAGCAGGTCACCATAAAGCCTCAACTGGCCTTGCAGTCGTACCTGGACGGCCTGTTGCAGGAGGCCACCGAAGAGCTGCAGCCATTGCCCCTGGCGGTGGCCGAACGCGTCGCAGTGGCCCCGGCCCCGGTGGTCGTCACGGCGCCTGAAGCGATCGACGAGTTCCAGGCCGCAGTGCTCGAAGAACAGGCCCGTGACGCCCGGCTCAAGACCGCGGCGCCGGCATTCGCCGAGCCGACGCGGCTGGTCATGCCGGTGATGGCGCCACCGGTGGTGGCCAAGGTGGTGGAGGCGGCCCCGGTGGTCGCCCCGGTCATCGCCGACGTGCCAACCCCGGTCGAGCCGCTGGTGCAGGTGCACCTGCCCGCAGCACCGGACCAGCCGGTGCCGCCGTTGACGGGCGACGGTCGCCCGGCCTGGGCCGCCGAGCCGTTCGAATGCCTGCTGTTCGACGTGGCCGGGCTGACCCTGGCGGTGCCGCTGGTGTGCCTGGGCTCGATCTACTCGCTGGCCGGCCAGGAGCTCACGCCGCTGTTCGGCCAGCCCGAGTGGTTCCTGGGCATCCTGCCGAGCCAGGCGGGTAACCTGAAGGTGCTCGACACGGCGCGCTGGGTCATGCCCGACCGCTACCGCGACGACTTCCGCCAGGGGCTGCAATACGTTATTTCGGTACAGGGCTACGAGTGGGGGCTGGCGGTGCATCAGGTCAGCCGCTCGCTGCGCCTGGACCCGAGCGAGATCAAGTGGCGCAGCCAGCGTGGTCAGCGCCCGTGGCTTGCCGGTACGGTCATCGAACACATGTGCGCGCTGCTGGATGTCGCCGAGCTGGCCGAGCTGATCGCCAGCGGCGCCGTCAAGCAGATGCACGGTACGCATAAATAATCGGTCGCAACTGCCGCGACCGCACTGAGTACACCGCCGAGAACGGCTTTTGAGGGTTAGGGGAATGAAAAACATGACTGCGCAGGGTTCCGACGATCCGATTCTGCAGTGGGTAACGTTCAAGCTGGACAACGAGTCCTACGGCATCAACGTGATGCAGGTCCAGGAAGTGCTGCGCTACACCGAAATCGCTCCGGTGCCGGGCGCGCCGAGCTATGTGCTGGGCATCATCAACCTGCGCGGCAATGTGGTGACCGTGATCGACACGCGCCAGCGCTTCGGCCTGATGTCTGCCGAAATCTCCGACAACAGCCGTATCGTGATCATCGAGGCGGACAAGCAGGTGGTTGGCATCCTGGTCGATAGCGTGGCCGAGGTCGTGTACCTGCGTCAGTCGGAGATCGAGACCGCGCCGAATGTCGGCAACGAGGAATCGGCCAAGTTCATCCAGGGAGTGTGCAACAAGAACAACGAACTGCTGATCCTGGTCGAGCTGGACAAGATGATGACCGAGGAAGAGTGGTCCGAGCTGGAGAATATCTGAGTTGATTCTCGAGGGTGCTGTCATATTTCTGGCGCTGGTCTGGATCCTCAGCCTGTGGCTGTTCTACGGCTACAGCAAGCGCCAGCGCGAGCTGGCCTCGCAGCAGGCCCAGGGCGATGCGCTGCGTGACCAGCGCATCAAGGACCTGGCCAAGCGTGTGGACGATTATCAGAACGGTACGGTGCGCATGGGCGACGCGTTGCACGAGCTGCGCGCCGTGGTGGCGCCGTTGCCGGACAAGCTGATGCAACTGGAGCAGCGCGACCCCAACAGCCTGTCGTTCGCCCAGGCGGCGCGGCTGGTGGGCATGGGCGCCAGCGTCGACGAGCTGACCCAGTCCTGCGGCCTGACCCAGGCCGAAGCCGAGCTGATGAGCAAGCTGCACCGCAGCTGATGCAAGGCACCCGGCCTGCGCGTCGTCAGTCCGGCGCAGGCAGGCTGTACAGGTTCGGGGTAATGTCGCGCTCCTGCGGGGCGTTGTCCACGAACCCCTCCGGCACCTGGCCCTTGAGCTGCCAGGCGAAGGCGATGATCTCGGCGATGGTCAGGTACAGCGCCTCCGGGATCTGATCGCCCAGCTCCATGCGCGCCAGCAGGCGTACCAACTCGGCATTCTCGTAGATCGGCACTTCGTGTTCGCGGGCAATGGCCAGGATCGCCTCGGCCAGCTCGTCGTCGCCCTTGGCGCTCAAGGTCGGGGCCTGCTGGCCGTCGTAGGTCAGGGCAATGGCCTGACGTGGCGGGGTCTGGCTCATGCGTTTTCATCCACCCAGCGTTGTTCCAGATGCGTACGCGGCCCCTGTGGCGGCGTACCGTGATGGCACAGCAGTTCACCGACGTTGAGCCCGCGCTCCACCAACCGCGCGCGCAGCTTGCCGAGCTGGCTGTCGATCAGTTGCGCGGTGCTCGGCAGCTCCGCCCACAGCTGGCTAGACAGGTTACCCTGGCTGATCTGCGCCTGTACCTGCAAGGGCCCCAGCGGGCTGAGGTCGAATGCCAGCTCCACGCGCCAGAGCATCTCCAGCGGGTCGCGCTGTTCGCGTTCCGGATCGGCCTGCTGCTCGGGGGTTTCCTCGCGCTGCAGCTTCACTTGCAGCGGCATGAACTCCTGACCATTGCGCACCGGTATCTCCAGTTGCCAGGTGGTCTGCAGGTTGCCGTCGGCGGTGGTGCGGGTTTGCTCCAGGCCAGCGAGCTGGTGGCTCTGCAGGCGTGAAATGGCTGCCGCTGCCAGGCGCAGCAGCTGTTCCAGGTCGCCTTCTTCGTCGCCACTTTGCAGCAACCGCGAGGGCAGCGGAAAGCTTCCCGGGGCCGGGCGCGGGCTTACCTGGCCGAGCATGCCCAGGGCGTTGCGCACCATGCCCGGCAGCACCTGGGCCAGGGTGCTGGCAGCCACGGCCGGGTTGAACTGGGTGCTGCCGGGGAGGCCGGGCAGCAACTGCGCCACCAGCCGGATCACCTGGGCCTTGAGGTCGGGGGCGAGGGCGGCGGGGGCGCCAGCCAGCAGCTTGGCTTCCAGAAACGCGCCGCTGTTGTTCAGGGCCTGGGCCAGGCCCTTGGCCGTGCCGAGCTGTTCCATGTCCGGCAGGCTGGCCAGCAGGGTGCTCACGCTGGCCCGCACATCGGCCGGCAGGCGCTGCTCGGCGCTCATCTGTTGCAGGCTGGCGAGCAGGCCCGGCAGCGAGGCCTGGCGGCTCAGCTGCGCGCTCAGGTGCTGGGTGATCGCCAGTTGTTCCTGGCGCCCGCTCAGGGGCACGAAGCTGATCGACTGTTCACCCTGTACCCGTGCGCTGAGCAGGCTGCCCAGCGCCAGTGGCCGAGGGCTGTCGATGTTCAGGGTGGCGCCGGCCTGGGCGGTGTTGAGCAGGGTCACCAACGAGCGGAACAAGGCCGGCTGCCCGGCAGCCTGGGGCAGCGTCTGGGTGGTCAGCACCTTGCCCTGCAGCAGGGTGCCCGGCGGCAACTGGCGGGTGTCGAGCTGGGTGAGGGTGGCCACGCTGCGCGCGATGGCCTGCTGCACGGTGATGCTCAGGTTGCCGGCATTGGGCTGGCTGACCGTCAGCTCGCTGCCCTGGGGCAGGGGCTGGCTGGCGCTGGTCTGCACGGTAGTCTGGCGCCCGTTGGTCTGGGTCAGTTGCAGCAGCAGCTGGAAGTCCTGACCGACCTGGCGCAACGACAGTACCTGCGCCTGCGCGGTCTCGCCCGGGGCGAGCAGGGCAGGCTGGGGTTGCAGCAGCTTGAGCAGTTCGCCGGTCATCGCCGCGCTGCGCGCCTGGGGGTTGGCCAGGGCCTGCGGGCCAAGGCTGTTGATTTCGCCTGTCATCACGTTGCAACCTGTGGAAATAGCCCTCTTTGCAGTAGGACATGCCATGTATAATGCCGCCCGTTCCTGGCGGGTGCGCACGTCCTGTGGCGTGCCCGATGCGACCGGCCATGCCGTACAGCTGTTGCTCAGTATAACGGCCAGGCCCGGACCGACTTGAGACCGAACCATAAGGCGAACCTGTGACCCCTCGACTCGAAGCTGTGGGCCTGGCCTGCGAGCGCGACTGGCGAATGCTTTTCGAACACCTCGAACTGCACCTGGCGGCCGGTGACATGCTGCAGATCAGCGGCCCCAATGGCAGCGGCAAGACCAGCCTGCTGCGCCTGCTCAGCGGGTTGATGCGGCCCACCAGCGGTGAAATCCGCCTGGACGGCAAGCCCTTGGCCGAGCAGGGCAGCGAACTGGCCAGGATGCTGCTGTGGATCGGTCATGCGGCCGGCATCAAGGACCTGCTCACCGCCGAGGAAAACCTGGCCTGGCTGTGCGCCCTGCATCAGCCTGCCAGCCGCGAGGCGATCTGGCAGGCACTGGCGGCCGTGGGCCTGCGCGGCTTCGAAGATGTTGCCTGCCATACCCTGTCGGCCGGCCAGCAGCGCCGCGTGGCGCTGGCGCGGCTGTACCTGGACAGCCCGCCGCTGTGGATTCTCGACGAACCCTTCACCGCCCTCGACAAGCAGGGCGTGGCCCAGCTCGAAGCGCACCTGGCGGCGCATTGCGAGCGCGGCGGCATGGTCGTGCTGACCACCCACCACACGCTGGCGCAGACGCCGTCCGGCTACCGAGAACTGAACCTGGGGCAGTACGCGGCATGAGTGTGTTCGTTCATTTGCTGCGCCGAGAAGCGCAGGTGCTGTGCCGCCGGCCGGCCGAGCTTGCCAACCCATTGGTGTTCTTCGCGATCGTGATCGCGTTGTTCCCGTTGGCGGTCGGGCCGGAGACGCAATTGTTGCAAAACTTGTCCCCTGGGTTAGTCTGGGTGGCCGCCCTTTTATCCGTTCTGCTCTCGCTGGACGGGCTGTTTCGCAGTGATTTCGAGGACGGATCCCTCGAGCAGTGGGTCCTTTCGCCGCACCCCCTGGCGCTTCTGGTATTGGCAAAGGTGCTGGCACACTGGGCCTTTTCCGGTCTGGCACTGGTATTGTTGTCGCCGCTGCTGGCCCTGATGCTCGGTTTGCCGGTGCAATGCCTGCCGGTACTGCTGGCCTCGCTGCTGCTCGGTACCCCGGTACTGAGCCTGCTGGGTGCAGTGGGCGCAGCCTTGACCGTGGGTTTGAAGCGCGGTGGCCTGCTGCTGGCACTGCTTATTTTGCCGTTATATATCCCGGTGTTGATCCTGGGCAGTGGCGCCTTGCAGGCGGCACTGCAAGCTATGCCGGCGACCGGTTACCTGCTCTGGCTTGGCAGCCTGACCGCCCTTGCAGTAACCCTGGCACCCTTTGCAATAGCGGCTGGCCTGAAGATCAGCGTCGGCGAATAATGAGGTCTGGGCCCCGCCCAGCAAAGACCCTGGATGTACCGTGATGAAAAGCAGCGCAATAAGCTGGACGTGGTTTCACAAGCTGGGTTCACCCAAATGGTTCTATGCCATCAGCGGCCGCATGCTGCCGTGGCTGAGCATCGCCGCCATCCTGCTGATCGCCGTGGGCGTGGTCTGGGGCCTGGCCTTCGCCCCGCAGGACTACCAGCAGGGCAACAGTTTCCGAATCATCTACATCCACGTGCCGGCGGCCATGCTGGCGCAGTCGTGCTACGTGATGCTGGCGGTGGCCGGCGTGGTCGGCCTGGTCTGGAAGATGAAGATCGCCGACGTGGCACTGCAATGCGCCGCGCCCATCGGCGCCTGGATGACCGTGGTGGCCCTGAGCACCGGTGCCATCTGGGGCAAGCCGACCTGGGGCAGCTGGTGGGTTTGGGATGCACGACTAACGTCGATGCTGATCCTGCTGTTTCTGTACTTCGGTCTGATTGCCCTGGGCCAGGCGATCAGCAATCGTGAGAGCGCGGCCAAGGCCTGCGCGGTACTGGCGATTGTCGGCGTGATCAACATTCCGATCATCAAGTACTCGGTGGAGTGGTGGAACACCCTGCACCAGGGCGCCACCTTCACCCTCACCGAAAAGCCGGCGATGCCTGCCGAGATGTGGCTGCCGCTGCTGCTGACCGTGCTGGGGTTCTATTGCTTCTTCGGGGCGGTGCTGCTGTTGCGCATGCGCCTTGAAGTGCTGCGGCGCGAGGCACGCGCCAGTTGGGTCAAGGATGAAGTGTTGGGCCACCTGGGGCGGGAGACCGCACGATGAGTTTTGCCAGCTTCAATGATTTCCTCGCCATGGGCCATCACGGCCTCTATGTCTGGTCGGCCTATGGCATCTGCCTGCTGGTGCTGGCCATCAATGTTGCCGCGCCCGTACTGAGCAAGCGCCGGTATCTGCAAGAAGAAGCGCGCCGCCTGCGCCGGGAGAAGTCCAAGTGAATCCGCAACGCAAGAAGCGTCTGTTCATCATCCTCGGCCTGCTGGTGGGTGTCGGCGTCGCCGTCGGCCTGGCCCTGAGCGCGCTGCAGCAGAACATCAACCTGTTCTATACCCCTACCCAGATCGCCAACGGCGAAGCCCCGCTCGATACGCGCATCCGGGCCGGCGGCATGGTCGAGGCCGGTTCCCTGCAACGCTCCGGCGACTCGCTGGACGTGCGTTTCGTGGTCACCGACTTCAACAAGTCGGTGCCCATCACCTACCGAGGCATCCTGCCCGACCTGTTCCGTGAAGGGCAGGGCATCGTCGCCCTGGGCAAGCTCAACGCCGAGGGCGTGGTGGTGGCTGACGAGGTGCTGGCCAAGCACGACGAAAAATACATGCCGCCCGAGGTCACCAAGGCCCTGAAGGAAAGCGGCCAGGTGTCCACCGACGGCGGAGCCAAGCCATGAATGCTGCACTGATGATTCCCGAGCTGGGCCAGTTGGCGATGATCCTGGCCATCTGTTTTGCCGGCGTTCAGGCCAGCGTGCCGCTGCTCGGCGCCTGGCGGGGCGACAGCCTGTGGATGAGCCTTGCACGCCCGGCGGCGTGGGGCCAATTCGCCTTCCTGGCGTTTGCCTTCGCCTGCCTGACCCATGCCTTCATGACCGACAACTTCTCGGTGGCGTATGTGGCCAGCAACTCCAACAGCGCCTTGCCCTGGTACTACAAGTTCAGCGCCGTGTGGGGCGCCCACGAAGGCTCGCTGCTGCTGTGGGCGCTGATCCTGGGCGGCTGGACCTTCGCCGTGTCGATCTTCTCGCGCCAGTTGCCGCAGGTGATGCTGGCCCGGGTGCTGGCGGTGATGGGCATGATCAGCGTGGGCTTCCTGTCGTTTCTGATCGTTACCTCCAACCCGTTCCAGCGTCTGCTGCCGCAGGTGCCTGCCGATGGTCGCGACCTCAACCCGCTGCTGCAGGACATCGGCCTGATCGTGCACCCGCCGATGCTCTACATGGGCTACGTGGGCTTCTCGGTGGCCTTCGCCTTCGCCATCGCCGCCTTGCTCGGCGGGCGCCTGGACGCGGCCTGGGCACGCTGGTCGCGGCCCTGGACCATCGTGGCCTGGGCGTTCCTGGGCATCGGCATCACCCTGGGCTCGTGGTGGGCCTACTACGAGCTCGGCTGGGGTGGCTGGTGGTTCTGGGACCCGGTCGAAAACGCCTCGTTCATGCCGTGGCTGGTGGGCACCGCACTGATCCACTCGCTGGCCGTCACCGAGAAGCGCGGCGTGTTCAAGAGCTGGACCGTGCTGCTGGCGATCGCTGCGTTTTCGCTGAGCCTGCTGGGCACCTTCCTGGTGCGTTCCGGCGTGCTGACCTCGGTGCACGCCTTTGCCGCCGACCCCGAGCGCGGCGTGTTCATCCTGATCTTCCTGCTGTTCGTGGTCGGCGGTTCGCTGACTCTGTTCGCCTTGCGCGCCCCGGTGGTCAAGAGCCAGGTCGGGTTTGCCCTGTGGTCGCGGGAAACCCTGCTGCTGGCCAACAACCTGGTGCTGGTGGTGGCGGCCTCGATGATCCTGCTGGGCACCCTGTACCCGCTGGTGCTCGATGCACTGACCGGGGCCAAGCTGTCGGTGGGGCCGCCTTACTTCGATGCGCTGTTCATCCCGCTGATGGCCCTGCTGATGGTGGTGATGGCGGTCGGCGTGATCGTGCGCTGGAAGGACACCCCGACGAAATGGCTGGTGAGCATGCTCACCCCGGTGGCGATCGGCAGCGTGGTGCTGGCACCCATCGGCGGGCTGCTGGTGGACGACTTCGACTGGCAGGTACTGACCACCTTCGCCCTGGCGGCGTGGATCCTGCTGGCCGGCGTGCGCGACCTGCTCGACAAGACCCGTCACAAGGGCCTGCTCAAGGGCATGCGCGGCCTGAGCCGCAGTTACTGGGGCATGCACGTTGCACACCTGGGCATCGCGGTATGCGCCCTGGGCGTGGTGCTGTCGAGCAACAACAGCGCCGAGCGCGACCTGCGCCTGGCGCCGGGCGAGTCGATGGAACTGGGCGGCTACCAGTTCGTGTTCGAAGGCGCCAAGCATTTCGAAGGGCCGAATTTCACCTCCGACAAGGGCACCGTGCGCGTGCTGCAGGACGGTCGTGAAATCAGCGTGCTGCACCCGGAAAAACGCCTGTACACCGTGCAGCAGTCGGTGATGACCGAGGCCGGCATCGATGCCGGTTTCACCCGCGACCTGTACGTGGCGCTGGGCGAGTCGCTGGACAACGGCGCCTGGGCCGTGCGCGTGCACGTCAAGCCGTTCGTGCGCTGGATCTGGCTGGGCGGCCTGCTGACCGGCCTGGGCGGCCTGATGGCGGCGATGGACAAGCGGTATCGGGTCAAGGTGAAAAGCCGGGTACGTGAAGTACTGGGCATGTCGGGAGCAACTGCATGAAGCGTTGGATCATGGTGCTGCCGCTGGCGGTGTTTCTGCTGGTGGCGGTGTTTCTGTACCGGGGCCTGTACCTGGACCCGTCCGAGCTGCCCTCTGCGATGATCGGCAAACCCTTCCCGGCGTTCTCGCTGCCGACCGTGGAAGGCGACCGGACCCTGACCCGCGACGACCTGCTGGGCAAGCCGGCGCTGGTCAACGTGTGGGCCACCTGGTGCCCCTCGTGCAAGGTCGAGCACCCGGTGCTGAACAAGCTGGCCGAGCAGGGCGTGGTGATCTACGGGGTCAACTACAAGGACGAGAACGCGGCTGCGATCAAGTGGCTGACCGAGTTCCACAACCCCTACCAGATCGGCATCCGTGACGAGCACGGCACCCTCGGCCTGGACCTGGGTGTGTACGGCGCGCCGGAGACCTTCATCATCGACGCCAAGGGCATCATCCGTCACAAGTTCGTCGGCGTGGTCGACCAGACCGTGTGGCGCGAGCAACTGGCGCCGCTGTACCAGGGCCTGCTCGACGAGGCCGGCCAATGAGGCGCTGGCTGGCAGGCGCGCTGCTGGGCCTGAGCATCGCCGGCGTGGCCCACGCGGCCATCGACACCTATCAGTTCGCCGACGACGCCGAGCGCGAGCGTTACCACGTGCTGACCAAGGAACTGCGCTGCCCCAAGTGCCAGAACCAGGACATCGCCGACTCCAACGCACCGATTGCCGCCGACCTGCGCCGCGAGATCTTCCGCATGCTCGGCGAAGGCAAGGACAACCAGCAGATCATCGACTTCATGGTCGACCGCTATGGCGACTTCGTGCGCTACAAGCCGGCCCTGACGGCGCGTACCTGGCTGCTGTGGTTCGGCCCGGGCATCCTGCTGCTGGGCGGCTTCGGCATGCTGGCGCTGATCGTGCGCAAGCGCCGTACCCAGGCGGCGGGCGGCACCGTCGACCTTTCCCCCGAGGAGCGTGAGCGCCTCGCCAAACTGCTGGACAAAGAACGCACCCATGACTGAATTCTGGCTTCCCGCAGGCCTGCTGTTACTGGTAGCCCTGAGCTTTCTGCTGATCCCGGTGTTGCGCGTGCGTCGTGCGCAACAGGAAGAAGACCGTACCGCGTTGAACGTGGCCCTGTACCAGGAGCGCGTGGCCGAACTGCAGGCCCAGGGCGAGGCCGGTGTGCTCACCGCCGAGCAACTGGACCGTGGCCGCGACGAGGCCGCCCGCGAGCTGCTGGCCGACACCGACAACGCCGAGCCCGACCGCAGTGCGCGCCTGGGCAAGACCTTGCCGCTGCTGGCCGCGGTGCTGGTGCCGGTGATGGGCCTCGGGCTGTACCTGCACTTTGGCGCCAGCGACAAGGTCGAGCTGACCCGCGAGTTCGCCCAGGCGCCGCAGTCGGTGCAGGAGATGACCTCGCGCCTGGAGCGTGCGGTGCAGGCCCAGCCAGACTCGGCCGAAGGCCTGTACCTGCTGGGCCGTGCCTACATGGCCCAGGAACGCGCCGCCGATGCTGCCAAGGCCTTCGAGCGCGCTGCTGCCCTGGCCGGGCGTCAGCCTGAGCTGCTTGGGCAATGGGCGCAGGCGCTGTACTTCGGTAACGGCAAGCAGTGGACAGCGCAGATGCAGGCGTTGACCGACGAAGCGCTCAAGGCCGATCCGGCGGAAGTCACCAGCCTGGGGCTGCTGGGTATCGCCGCGTTCGAGGACGGGCGCTACCAGCAGGCCATCGACTACTGGAACCGTCTGATTGCCCAACTGCCCGAGGGCGATGCCTCGCGTGCCGCGCTGCAGGGCGGCATCGAGCGTGCTGGCGAACGGCTCAAGGCCGCGGGCCAGGCGCCGGCCACCAGCGCACGCCTGACGGTGCGGGTCGAGCTGGCGCCGGCGCTCAAGGACAAGGTGCGTCCCGATGACAGCGTGTTCATCTTTGCCCGCGCCAGTTCCGGGCCGCCGATGCCGCTGGCGGCCAAGCGCGTGACCGTGGCCGACCTGCCGATCGAGGTTCAGCTCAGCGACAGTGATGCGATGATGCCGAACATGAAACTGTCGAGCTTCCCCGAAGTCCAACTGGTTGCGCGCGTCTCCCGTGCCGGCCAGCCGACCAAGGGCGAGTGGATCGGCCGTGGCAGCCCGCTGGCCAGCAGCACCGAGGCGCCGCAGCACCTGACCATCGACAGCCCGGACCTGTAGAGAGCTCACTATGAACAGCATCGCACGCCTCACCCTGATCGCCCTGGCCGTGGGCTTGAGTGCGTGTACGGTGCATCGGCCCAGCGAGCCCACTGTGCCGCCGATCGAAACCCTGCCGCCGACCGGGCCGGTGATCAAGCCGGTGCCGGGGCCCAAGCCAGGTACCCCGGCCACGCTGCCGACGCCCAAGCCGATGCCACGCACCTCGGCAAGCTTCGCGCCGCCGCCGGGTGGCGCCAGCCACTGGGACCCTAAACTCGGGGTGTACGTGCTCGAAGGCAAGACCAACACCTTCTACCGCCAACGCACCTACTACCGCTTCAGCAATGGCTGGAGCTGGGCCACCAGCCCTGACGGCCCCTGGCAGGACACCGACAGCGGCGGCGTGCCGGGTGGCCTGGGACGGGCTTTCGCCCAGTAAGCCCAAGCCGGCATAATGCCCCTTTTTGCGAATGGCCAGGGGGCAGGGCATGACACACAAGGTACTGGTGCTGGTAGAAACGGTGGATGACTACCTGCCCTTGCTCGAACAGGCCGGCTTCGAGCTGATTCGTGCACAGACCCCGGTCCTGCGTGCCGAGGCCATCGCCCGCCACGGCGGCGCAATCGATGCGGTACTGACCCGCGGGCCGCTGGGCTTGCGGGCCGACGAAATCGCCGCCTTGCCCCATCTGAAAATCATCTGCGTCATCGGCGCCGGGTACGAGGAAGTGGACCTGGCAGCGGCTGCTGCGCGTGGCATCACCGTGACCAATGGCGCCGGTGCCAACGCCACGGCGGTGGCCGACCATGCCCTGGCGCTGCTGTTCGCCATCGTGCGCGATATTCCCCGTGCCGATGCCACCACCCGCCAGGGGCAGTGGAACCGTGTGATCAGCCCGTCGCTGAGCGGCAAGCGCCTCGGGGTACTGGGCCTTGGCGCGACGGGGTTGGCGATTGCCCGGCGTGCGGCGCTGGGCTTCGACATGCAGGTCAGCTACCACAACCGCCGGCCACGCACCGACGTGCCCTACACCTGGTGCGAAAGCCCGCTGGCGCTGGCGGGGGAGGTGGACTTTCTGATCGTTGCCACCCCGGGCGGGGCCGGTACGCGCCACCTGGTCGACGCGGCGGTGCTGGACGCACTGGGGCCTCAGGGTTTTCTGGTGAACATTGCGCGGGCCAGCGTGGTGGACACCGATGCGATGGTGGCGGCGTTGCGCGAAGGGCGTATTGCCGGGGCCGGGCTGGATGTGTTCGATGCCGAGCCTGAAGTCCCGCAGGCACTCAAGGCGCTGGACAACGTGGTGCTGACCCCGCATGTGGCCGGACAGTCGCCGGAAGCGGCGCGCGATACGGTGGCGCTGGTGCTGCGCAACCTGCAGGCGTTCTTTGCCGGGGAACCGGTGTTGACCCCGGTGACGGCGTAATCCGCTGTAGGAGCCGGCCTTGCCGGCGAAAGGGCCGGGGCCGACTGCTGCTAGACTTCAGCCCTACCGCCCACCGCAAGGACCCTGCACCATGTCCCAACCCCAGGAAAAACACGGCAGCTGCCTGTGCGGCGCCATTCACCTCAGCGTCAGCCTCGACAACGCCAGCGTCAGCGCCTGCCATTGCAGCATGTGCCGCAAATGGTCCGGTGGCCCGTTGATGGTGGTGCACAGCACCCAGACCCTCAGGCTCAGCGGCGACACCCCGCGCATCTACGATTCCTCCGAGTGGGCCCAGCGCGGCTTCTGCGGCACCTGCGGCACCCACCTGTTCTATCGCCTCAAGGCCGGCGGCTTCGACGCCGTGCCGGTGGGCGTGCTCGATGGCGAGAGTGACTGGGCGCTGGAACTGCAGATCTACATCGATCAGAAGCCGGGTTACTACTGCTTCGCCAACCAGACCCGGACCCTCACCGGCGCCGAGGTGCAAGCGCAGTTCAGTTGAGCGCCAGCAACCAGTCCCTGAACACCTGGGCCGCCGGCGAGCACACGCGCTGCCTGTCGTGCACCAGGTAGTCGGCCTGGCCGGTGTGCACGACGAACTCCGACACCGGTCGCACCTGCCCGCTGGCGATGCGCTCGCGGGCCATGAACTCCCAGCCTAACCCCACCCCCATGCCCTGCATCACTGCGTCGAACACCAGGGTGATCTGATTGAATGTCACCGCATCGGCCGGCGCCTTGTAGCGCACCCCCAGGTGCGCGAACCAGTCGGGCCAATCCAGACAGTTCCAGGCCGAGGCATCCAGCTGGATCAGCGGCAGGGCCTGCAGCGCCGCCAGCGAATCGGCTGGCGGCAGGGCCCGCTGGGTGCTGACGATGGGGTAGATGCATTCATCGAACAGCTTGTCGGCCTGCAGTGAACTCCAGCGGCCATGGCCGTACAGCACGCCGAAGTCATAGTTGCCCACCACGCGTTCATCCATCTCGTTGCTGGCATGGATGTTCACTGTCAGCTCGGGGTGCTGTGCGTTGAAGCGCAGCAGCCGCGGGAACAACCAGTACTGCGCCACCGCATGGGTGCAGATCACGCTGACATTGCGGCTGCCGTGCCCGCTCTTGAGGCGCAATACGTTGGCCAGCAGGCTGTCGAGCATCGGCTCGACGATGGCATTGAAGCCACTGCCGGCGGCGGTCAGGGTGATGCCGCGGGCGCGGCGTTCGAACAGCGGCGCACCCAGGTGTTCTTCAAGCAGCTTGATCTGTTTGCTCACCGCGCTCTGGGTCAGCGACAGCTCGGCGGCGGCGCGGGTGAAACTGCCGGTGCGTACCACCGCCTCGAAAGCGATCAGGGTATCCAGCGGGGGCAGGTGACGGCTGAAGCGGCTCATTGCGGGGTCTTCGGTTCAGGGAATGGCTGGATGGTAAACCCGGTGCTTTGCGCTTTAAAGGTATTCCCCATGGGAATGCCTGCATGCCGAATGATCTTTTGCCTGGACGCCTGCATTTGGCTAGCCTGCGTGCTCTGAAAAACGAGGAGCAGGCAAGTGAAACGGGGTGTGGCGTATGCCGGCGTGGCCGGTGCGATGTGGGGCATGGTGCTGATGGTGCCGCAACTGCTGCCGGAGTTCAGCCCGGTGCTGCTGGCCTGTGCGCGGTTCGTCCTGCTGGGGGCGGTATCGCTCGCGCTGCTGCTGCCAATGCGCAAGGCGCTGCGTCAGCTCGAACGGGCAGACGTGTGGATGCTGGCGCGCCTGGCGCTGATCGGCAACCTGCTGTACTTCATGTGCCTGGTGGCGGCGATCCAGCGCCTGGGCGTGGCGCCGGCATCGCTGATCGTTGGTGTGCTGCCGCTGACCATCACCCTGTACGGTCGCAATGACAGCGGCGCGGTGGCCCTGTCGCGCCTGGCCGGGCCGCTGGCGCTGATCCTGGCGGGCATGCTGTGCATCAACCTGCAGACCTTCGCGGTGGAGCCGGGGGCGGTGCAGGACAAGCTCGCCGGGCTGCTCTATGCGCTGGCCGCGCTGGCCTGCTGGACCTGGTACGCCACCTACAACAGCCGCTATCTCAAGCAGTGCCGGCACCTGGACAGCCATCAGTGGTCGGTGCTCACCGGGGTGGTGACCGGCGTGTTCAGCCTGGTGCTGGTGGCGCTGCTGTGGGTGTGGCAGCCGCAGCAGTTGCAGGTGCAGGCCACTGCTGAGCGCTGGCAGCTGTTCTGGGCGTTCAGCCTGGGTTGCGCGCTGTTTGGCTCGTGGCTGGCGGGGGTGTTGTGGAATGCGGCAGCCAAGCGCATGCCGCTGACCCTGAGCGGGCAGTTGATCGTGTTCGAGACCCTGTTTGCCTTGCTGTATGCGTTCATCTGGCGCCAGAGCGGGCCGAACCTGCTGGAGGGCGCGGCGATCGTGCTGGTGGTGGGCGGGGTGTGCTGGTCGATGCGCCAGCACGAGCCGGTGACAGCCAGCGCCACCTCATGAGCCGAGTTCGCTCCCCACAGCCTTGCAAAACCCGGCCATTGCTGCGAAAACGCATCGGCAGAAAACGTCCCATAGCCGTCAGAGATCACCCATGAGCAACGAACTTCAAATCATCGACCTCCAGTTGGGCGACGGCAAGGCGGCCGTCAAGGGGGCGCTGATCACCACCCAGTACACCGGCTGGCTGGACGATGGCAGCGTATTCGATTCCTCCCACCAACGCGGCAAGCCGTTCCAGTGCGTGATCGGCACCGGCCGCGTGATCAAGGGCTGGGACCAGGGCCTGATGGGCATGCAGGTGGGCGGCAAGCGCAAGCTGATCGTGCCGGCGCACCTGGGTTACGACGCGCGCAGCGTAGGCAGCATCCCGCCGAATTCGACCCTCACCTTCGAGATCGAGTTGCTCGAGGTCCTCACCCGCGACGATTGAGGGCTGAGTCATTCTCATTACAGTCTTTGGCCCTGATGCCGATAACAGCCTGTCTCTCACCCGAAGCAAGGACATTTTGCGTGCTGCGTACTTTCTGTTTTCTTTTCCTGGCCTGCCTCGGCCTTACCGGTTGCTACTCCTTCACACCGGTGGGCCCGATCGGCGAACCGGTCACCGTGGCCGACAACACTGCACAGCGGGGCGCCCAGATCGCCGACGTGGCCATCACCGCGCCCGACCTCAAGGATGACGTGCGCCTGAACATCAGCCGCCAGCTCACCGCACAGATCAGCCACTACGTCGACCGCGGCGAGTACTTCACCAAACTGGTGGAATTTCCCGCCACCCTGGGCGAGCAGGATGTAGTGCTCAAGTTCACCATCACCTCGCTCAAGGGCAAGCGCACCACGCACCCCGGTTACGTTCCCGGCGCGTTGGTGACGCTGACGTTCTGGATCTGGTTCAACGGCCCGATCTATGTCGACAAGTACGACCTGGCCGGCGAGCTGGTGATCGAAGACCGCGACGGCAAGCGCCTCACCCGCGTCACCGAGCAGGTCAAGCTCGACAACAATGTCGGCCTGTACGACAACGACTATGCCAACGGCAGCCTGGGGGGCGTGCAGTTGCGTCAGCTGATCACCAGGTTGCTCGACACCGCGACGGCTGCCCCGCAATTGGCCACTCACTGAAAGGAATTCAACCATGCGTCATTGCCTAATGGCCCTGTTGCTGGCCCTCAGCACGGCCCTGACCGGCTGCATCAGCTACTCCCAGCACCAGTTGCCGGTGGTCGAAGCCTGGCCGCCGCTGCCTGCCGCCGATGCGGCGCCCGCGCACAAGACCGCCTATGTGCGCTTCAACACACTGTACGAGTTCAACGGCCAGCCGCGCGCCAGCAACGCCAACCTGATGCGTTTCGAAAAGACCCTGGTGCAGAGCTATGAACAGAGCGAGCGCTTCACACGGGTGACCAGCGAGAAGGTCGACTTCGACGTGTACGCCTACGTCACGCTCAGGAACAACGAGCAAGGCAACGTGCTGGCGGCGACGCTGACCGGTGCGACGCTGTTCATCATCCCGTCCACCTTCGACAACACCCTGACCCTGGAGACGCTGTACAAGGACCGTGAAGGCAAACTCATCGGCAAGGTCAGCAAGAGCGAAACCATCACCACCTGGATGCAATTGCTGTTGATCTTCGCGGTGCCGTTCAACGATTCGGGCGATGCCATCATCGAGCACCTGAGCCGCAGTTCGGTTGAAGAAGCGATCCGGCGCAAGCTGATCTGAGCGTCATCATCGCGAAACATCCCTGCGCCAGACTGGCGCGGGCTCAAGGCTGAGCCGGCACGGATGAACCAAACGGGTTTGCGACACTCTCAAGCACGCCCGTTTCCACGGATGGAACGACAGACAGGGATCACCCCGCAGCCTCGGCTGCGGGGTGGCACAGGCGGGTCAGCCTCAACCCTATTTGTCGCAAAGAGCCCGTGCCATGAAGTTGCCCTCCTTTTTTCGGCGTTATCGCCCTGCGCTGTTTTCCGTTCCGCTGGTCGTCGGCGCCACCCTGCTGACCTTCGAAGCGCTCGAAAGCCGAGCCCAGCCGGTGGACGGCACCCAGACCCTGGTCTTCCTGCGCCACGCAGAAAAGCCCGGCGAAGGCCTCGGGCAACTGAACTGCCAGGGCCTCAACCGCGCCCTGGACCTGGCCACTCTGCTCCCGGAAAAATTCGGCCCCGCCGACTACGTGTTTGCCGCCAACCCCAACCGCGAAGTGGAGGAGGGCAGCAACGACAATGCCTACAGCTATATCCGTCCGCTGATGACCATCAGCCCGAGCGCGATCAAGCTCGGCCTGCCGGTGAACATCGACTTCGGCGCCAACGACACCGGCGACCTGGCCGACGAGCTGCTGCAGGACAAGTACCGCAACGCCACGGTCTACACCGCGTGGTCACACGGCTACCTGCCCGAGCTGATCAACACCGTGGCCGGCAAGGCGCTGGGCGAAAAACGCACCATCACCGACGACTGGGACGGCGAGGATTTCGACTCGCTGTATGTGCTGACCCTGACCTGGCACGACGGCAAGGCCAGCCTGCTCAGCCGCAACTACAAGCAGGGGCTGGACAACGGCGACCTCGCCTGCCCGAGCTGAGGGCTAGTTCACCACCTCGAAGCGTGCGCTGGCCTCGCGCCACTCGAACGTCTTGCCCAGGCAATACGGGCTGGAGGGGATGAGCACCTGGGTGGCGCCACCCTGCAGGCGTACCTGGACGGTGTCGATACCCTTGCTGCGACAGCCCGGCACCTTCACCTCCAGCGTCTGCTGCAGCTTGCCGGTGGCCTTGTCCATTACCTGGATGGTTTCGAGGGCGGCATAGTCCATGTCCATCGGCAACTGGAAGTAGAAGCGTTCGGTGGATGCGGCCTGGGGCAGTACCGCGCCCGGCGAGGGTGTCTGCAGGCCGATGTCGGCCACCAGCTTGAGCGTGAAGGGCAGCTGCTTGCCGCTGGCGTAGGCGGTCCAGGTGCCTTGCAGCGGCTGGGCACGGCTGCTGAAATCGGCTTTCTGGAAATGCAGACGCGCGGTGGGCAGGCCGCCGCTGTCCAGTTCGTCCATGGCGAAGTTGTAGGTATCGGTGTTGCGCGTGGGCTTGAGCCGGATCGGCGTGTGGTAGCGCTCGTAGTAGTAGATACCGGTCACGTAGTCGTTGGTGCGCTCGATCACCAGCGTCACCGGCAACCCGCCGAGTTTGCCCTGGTACACGGAATGGTAGGCCAGGGCATGGGCGCTCAGGCACAGCAGCAGGCAGGCGAACAGGGTACGAAACGGCATCAGAAAGGCTCCACGCTGTGGCGTTGCCACACCAGTTGCTTGGGGTCGACGAAGTGGTAGTACTGCCAGTCGCTGGTCCCGGTGTCGTAGTTGCTGCCCTGGCGCTGGGCTACCCAGCCGGGGGCGGGGAACTTGAGCGCGCCCTTGTCGCCCAGCGCTTCGAGTTCGGTGTGGCGTTGGTAGGTATTGCTGGTGGGCTGGTACAGGTAGAACTGGTCCGGCTCCTGGTTGGCGCCGCCGGTGGCGCGCTGGCCGATGGGCGAGGCCCTGAAGTCGATGATGCCGTCACCGTTGTAGTCGGCGAAGGTCAGGGTCCGGGTGCCGTTGAACGCCAGCGCCAGGTTGTCCAGCACCTGCAGTGTGCTGCCGCTGGCGAGGTCGATGATGGTGATGCGATCGACCTTGCCGGTGTATTCGCCCTCGGCCTTGCTGGCGTGCACGTAGAAGCTCTTGCCGCGGTTCTGCGGCTGTTGCAGCAGCTCGCCTTGCCAGCTGGAGCGCTGCTCGTCGCTGAAGCGGGTCTGGCGCGTGAGGCTGAAGGGCACACGTTCCCGGGTGCGCAGGTCGATCCATTCGCCACTGAAGTCGCGATCGTGCGTGAACACGAAGGGGCGCACCCGCAATGCTGCGGCGGGCATGCGCGGGTTGTCCATGATGTTGATCAGCAGTGGCACGTCCTTGCTGTAGGGCGTCACTTCCAGTGGCTGGCTGGTGTGGTGCTCGGTGTCCAGCAGGTAGCCTTGCACGTACTCGTATTGCGAGGTGTATTGCAGGGCGACCTCGACCTTGCGCTCGCCGAGGGTGCCCTGGTACAGGTTGATCGGGTCGGTGGCGTGGGCGCTGGTGAAGGCCAGCGCCAGGCCCAGCATGCAGAGGGGCCTTGGGAAAGCGAACATGGTGACGGTGCGTCCTTGCGGGAGAGGGGCGCAAGGCTAGCATATGTGTGGAACGTGCCGTTGCTCTGCGAATCCCGCGCCGCCCGCCAGTATGGCGCTTATGCCATCGGCGGCAGCCGTCGCTTCACCGGGCTTTTCTTGACGATGGCGGTGTTGGTTTCGGCGTGGCTGTTGAGCTTGTCGAGCAAGGTGTCGAGCTGCTCCATCGAGCGTACATGCAGGCGCGCGATGAAGCAGTCGTCACCCGTGACCTTGTCGCACTCGGTGAACTCGGGGATGGCGATGATCTGGCGCTCCACCTCCTGCAGTTGCCCCGGCAACGGACGAATGCGCACGATGGCCTGCAACTGGTACCCGAAGCTGCGCGGGTCGATGTCGACCGTGTAGCCCTTGAGCACGCCGCGTTCTTCCAGGCGACGCAGGCGCTCGCTGACGCTGGGCGCCGACAGCCCGCTCAGGTGTGCCAGCGCCTTGAGCGAACGCCGCGAGTCTTCCATCAGCGCCTTGATCAACAGCTGGTCGATATCGTCAGTCATGCAATCCTCGTCAGGCAGATCAATGAAATTGCCTTGATAAAAAAGGCAAGGCTTGAGTCTAGCCTTGTTTTTGCTATGGAGTGCCCTGGCTTCTCGCTCGCATAATCTGTCCATCGTCTGGGAGGTGAGAGATGGACAATTCAATACGCCGTGGGTCGTTGGAAATGGTCGCCGCGATGCTGATATCCGGCACCATCGGCTGGTTCGTGCTGGTGTCGGGGCAACCGGTGCTGGACGTGGTGTTCTGGCGCTGCGTGTTCGGCGCCGGCACGCTGTTGCTGGTGTGCGCCGTGCTGGGCTTTCTGCGGCCGGGCATCCTCACACGTGCCAGCTTTGCCCTGGCGGTACTCAGCGGGGTGGCCATCGTGGGCAACTGGGTGCTGCTGTTCGGCTCCTATTCACGGGCCTCGATTGCCATCGGTACGGCGGTGTACAACGTGCAGCCGTTCATGCTGGTGGGGCTGGCGGCGGTGTTTCTGGGTGAAAAGCTCAGTGTGCCCAAGCTGTTCTGGCTGGGGGTGTCGTTTGCCGGGATGCTGGCCATTGTGAGTGCCCACGGCAGCGGGCAGGGCAGTGGCGAGGATTACCTGCCGGGCATCGCGCTGGCGCTGGGCGCGGCGTTTCTGTACGCGGTGGCCGCGCTGATCATCAAGCGCCTGAGTGGCACGCCGCCGCACCTGATCGCGCTGATCCAGGTGAGCACCGGCATCCTGTTGCTGGCGCCCTTTGCCAATACCGGCGGCCTGCCGGGCACTGCGGGGGCGCTGGCCAGCCTGGTGACGCTGGGTATCGTGCACACCGGCCTGATGTACGTGCTGCTGTATGGCGCCATCCAGAAACTGCCGACCGCGTTGACCGGGGCGTTGTCGTTCATCTACCCGATTGCGGCGATCTTCGTCGACTGGTTTGCCTTTGGCCATCGCTTGAGCGCGCTGCAATGGCTGGGGGTGGCGGCGATTCTGCTGGCGGCTGCCGGCATGCAGCAGGGCTGGTGGTGGAGGGCGAGCGGCAAGCTGCACGCCACAAGCGACAAGTAAACAGGCGCCCGGCGCAAACTTGTCGCTTGCTGCGTGAAGCTTGCCGCTAAAATAGCCCTTTTTGTCCCAGTGAATCCTGCCATGCCGATTGCCACCCTTCACGCCCACCTGCTTGGTGCCCTGAACCCTGCGCCTGCCGAAACCCGGCGCCTGTTCCATGGGCGCGGGCGCTGCTGGCCGGGGCTCGAACAGATCACCGTGGACTGGCTGCAGGGCGTGCTGCTGGTCTCGCTGTTTCGCGAGCCGCCCGAAGGGCAGCTGGCCACGCTGGAGCAGATGCTGCGCACCCTGGCCGCCAGCCCTGGCTGGCCCGGGCAGGCGATCCTGATTCAGCACCGCTACCTGCCCGACAGCCCCGGCCAGTGGTTGCTGGGCGAGCCGAGCGAGCACCGCGTGATCGACGAGGATGGCCTGTGCTACCAGCTGGACCTGGGCCTGAAGCAGAACACCGGGCTGTTCCTGGACATGCGCTATGGCCGGCGCTGGGTGCGGGAGCAGGCGGCGGGCAAGCGGGTGCTCAACCTGTTCGCCTACACCTGCGGGTTTTCGGTGGCAGCGATTGCCGGGGGGGCCGAGCAGGTGATCAACCTCGATATGGCGCGCTCGGCCCTGAGCCGCGGGCGCGACAACCATCGGCTCAACGGGCATGACCTGGGGCGGGTGGGGTTTCTGGGGCATGAGCTGTTCAAGTCATGGGGCAAGGTGCGCAAGAGCGGGCCGTATGACCTGATCATCATCGACCCGCCGACGTTCCAGAAGGGCAGCTTTGTGCTGACCCAGGACTACAGCAAGATCCTGCGCCGCCTGCCGGAGCTGTTGAATGAAGGCGGCACGGTGCTGGCGTGCGTGAACGACCCGGCCATCGGGCCTGACTTTCTGATCGAGGGGATGGCAGCCGAGGCGCCGGGGCTGGTGTTCGTGGAGCGTCTGGCCAACCCACCGGAGTTTGCGGACAGTGATCCGGTGGGCGGGCTGAAGGCGCTGGTGTTTCGCCAGGGGTGAATCTGTTGTGCCAGTGCTGGCCTATCGCGGGTCAAGCCCGCTCCCACAAGGATTGGCGCTAACCCTGTGGGAGCGGGCTTGACCCGCGATGCGATCCGAAGGCTAGCGGCGCAAACGCCGCCACCCCATCACCACACCACTCACGCTCAGCACCAGCCCACCCAGGCTGAGCACAATCATCCACCCATCCCACAACGGCCGCCGCGTCAGCAGCGGTAGCCAGTCCCAGCTGTGCAGCAACGCGAACAGCCAGCGTGACGCGCGCCGTGGCTGGTCCAGCTGCCCCAGTACTTCACCGGTGTACAGGTCCAGATGCAGCCAGGTCTGCGCCGGGTCGTCGAAGCGCACCCGCAGCACCGGCAGACGCTTTTCAAGATGCCCGAGCATGCTCTGCTCGGCCCGCGCGTAGTAGTAGAAGTCGTAGGCCTCCAACTGCTGCACCTGCATCGCCGGCCCGATCGCCTGCGCCGCCTGCTCCAGCACCGCCCGTGGCAGACGCTGCAGCACCTGGCCGTCGTGCATCGACAGTACCCGCGTGCGTCCCGCGCCGTCCTGGCCCACCACATACCCCGCGCCCCCGATCAGCCGCCACTCCAGCTCGCGGGCGGTGAAGCCCTGGTCGGCAAAGCGCGCCAGTGCCTGGGGCACCGACAGCGGGAACGCCGCCGCATTCAGCGGCCCGCCCTGATACGCCGAGGTATCCAGCGGCTGGGCACTGCTGAACAGCCGCCACGGGTTCATCGACATCAGCCCACTGAAAATCCAGGTGATGGCCAGGGCACCGAACAGCAACCCGCCCACATGGTGCCAGCGTGCCCAGCCCTTGTACGGCGAACGCGAACCGCTGCGGTAGGGCCGGCTGAAGCGCCAGCGCATCACCCCCACCACCGCGCCCAGCAGCGCCATCACGCTGGCTGCCAGCGACAGGTAGATCACCAGGTTGCTCCACAGCCCGTCCAGGCCGATGCCGCGCAATGGATACAGCCAGTGCAGCCAGGCGCCGATCAGGTTCCAGCCGCGCTCGCTGGCGCTGGCATCGCGCACCACTTCGCCGGTCTGGCCGCTGATGTACAGCAAGGTGCCGTCCGTATCGCTCAACTGCACGCGATGCAGCGGCCGGTGCGCATCCAGTGCGCGCGAATGGCTCCACAGGTCTTCCTGCACCGCGTCGCGATAGGTCATCGGCGCATGCGGGTCGTATTGCCCGGCACTGGCCAGCGCCCGTTCGCGGGTGGTGGGGGCGATGCGCTGGCCGCTAGTTGCGTCCACCGCCAGGGCCTTGCCGCTGGCATAGTCGAACAGGTAAAGCGCCTGCCCGGCCACGCTGCTCAGGCGTATGCGTGCAGGTTGCGGATCGGCCACCGCCAGCGCCTCGCCCAGCGAGACGCAACAGCCCTGCGCCGAAAGCGCCGGCAGGTGCGCCAGGTGCTCGCGCGGGGTCAGCTTGGGGTAGCCCACGTACAGCATCACCATGCCCGAGACGAACCATAGCGCCATGAACACGCAGGTCACGATCCCCAGCCAGCGATGCCACAGATACAGATAACGCTTCATTGCAACGCTCCATCAGGGCCGGGGCGCGAACGCCCCGGCCCGGCCCAGTCAGAAGCGGGTCTGCACCGCCAGTTCGAAGGTGCGCGGTGCACCCAGGTAGAGCATGCTCGACGAGGTCCAGCGTGCGTACACCTCGTCGGTCAGGTTGCGCACCCGCGCGGTGATGCGCGTGTCGGCATCCACCTTGTAGCCGACGAAGGCCCCGAACAGGGTGTACGACGGCGCGTAGCGGGTGTTGGCCGCATCGGCATACACCGACGACACATAGCGGCTGTCGCCGCCCACCTGCCACTGTGGGTCCAGGTCGTAGGTCAGCCACAGGTTGGCCACCCGGTCCGGGGTGTTGGTGGGGGTGTTGCCCTTGCGCGAGAACGACTGGCCGCCGACGTTTTCGTTGAACGCGTCGTACTGCGCATCGACATAGGCGAAGTTGCCTTCGGCCAGCAGTTGCGGGGTGACGCGCAGCGCCGCCGCCACCTCGATACCGCGTGACGACTGCTTGCCCACCGGCTGGGTGAAGCCGGGGTTGACCGGGTCGGCGGTGGCCAGGTTGTCGCGCTCGATGCGGTAGGCGGCCACGGTGGCCGAACCGCGTCCGTCCAGAAAGTCGAACTTGCTACCCACCTCCAGCTGCTTGCCGGTGCTCAGGTCGAAGTCGCGCACCTGGCCGAAGCTGGCGGTGGTGAGCATGCCGGCGGGCGGGTCGGCGGCGGTGCTGTACTGCACATACACGTTGGCCGACGGGGTCAGCTCGAACACCAGGCCCACACGCCCGGTGGTGGGCTGGTAGCGGCGTTTGAACTGCGCCGGGTTGGCCTCGTTGACGGCGCGGTAGTTGCGTACCTGCAGGTCGATGCTGTCGTGGCGCAGGCCCGTCAGCAGGGTCAGGCGATCGGTCAGGGTCAGGCGGTTCTCCAAAAAGCCGGCCCAGGTGTCGACCGTGTTCTGACGGTTCTTCTCGTAGCCGGGGAACATGCCCGGCAGGTCGTAGAAGTGTCCCGGGTCGAAGTGGTCGGGGTCGACGCTGCCGGCAGCGGTGCCCGAGCGCGGGTAGGTCATCTGCACGTTGTGGCTGTAGTCCAGGCCCGTCGACCACTGGCTGCGCAGGCCGAACAGCTGGCCGTCATGCAGCAGTTCCACGCGGTTGCCGTTGAGCTCCTGGTCGTGCCGTTGCAGCAGGCTGCCGGAGCGTTGCACGCGGCTGTTGTCGGCGTTGTAGGTGTAGGTCTCGAGATTGCGGAAGTTGCGCTCGGCGTTGTAGTGGTAAAGCGTATTGCGCAGCGAGGTGGCGTCGTCGAAACGGTACTCGGTGATCGAGCGCAGCCAGCGCACGCGCTGCTCGTAGCGCCCGTCCTCGACGTTGTAGTTCTCGAAGCGCCGGCTCTTGTCGACCTTCATCTGGCCGCCCAGCGGGTTGAGCACCGGGCTGCCCCAGTAGGGGCTGTCGACGCTCTCGTTCTGGTATTCGAGTGCCAGGGTGTGGGACAGCTGGTCGTTGATGTCGGTCAGCAGCGAGAACGCCACGCTCCAGGCATCGCGCTCCTCGCGGTCGACGTAGCCATTGCTGCGGGTATGGCTGAAATCCAGGCGCGCATGGTTGGTGTCGTTGAGTGCGTGGTTGAAGCCGAACGAGGTCTCGCTGCTGTCGTAGCTGCCATAGCTGACGCGGCCTTCATTGAAGTCTTCGTCGCGGTTGGCCAGCTTGGTGATGTAGTTGATCGAGCCGCCTACGGCGCCGGCGCCGAACAGGAAGCTGGACGGGCCGCCGACCGCTTCGACGCGGTCATAGATCCAGCTGTCGACCGGGCGTGCGGCGATCGAGTCGTACTGCACGCTGATGCCATTGAACAGCTGGGTGATCTGCGCCCCGGAAAAGCCCCGGTACGACACCGAGCCGGCCGAGCCGGGCGGGGAGGCGGCGTTCAGGCCGGGTACGCCGGCGAGCATGTCCTGGGTGGTCCTGGCGCCGCGCTGTTCGATCTGCTGGCGGTTGACGATGCTGATCGAGGCCGGGGTTTCGCGGGGCGTGAGGCCCAGGCGCGAACCGGTTTGCGAGGGGGTGTCGAGCAACACGCCGTCCACCGGAATCGGCCGGTCGCTGACCAGTACATCGGGCAGCACGAGTGCCTCGTCGGCAACGGCGTTGAGCGACAGGGCGCAGAGCAGGGCAGTGCAGCCCTGCAAACGTGGGAAAGGGGTCATTGAGCGAACTCTGCAGGTGAGCCAACGGCACCCCCGCGCAGTGGCGCAGGCGTGTGCCGGTACGGGCAGCGGCAAGGCTGCCGGGTTGGATCAGGCCAGCAGGGGGGAGGCGCGCGGGTTGGCCGAGGGCCAGCAGTAGCGAGGTGGTGCCTTGCTGCGCAGTTCGCGGTGGTAGCGGCGCGTGCGGGTGAACGCCAGCAGCCAGCCGATCACCAGGCTCAGGGCCAGGCACACCACGGCCGCGGCACACACCGGGCAGGTTTGCAGGCTGTCCCAGCCGGCGATGGAGGCGTCGCTGTAATCGGTCTTGAGGGTCGGGCCCGGGGTGCCCATGGCCGAGCAGAAGGCTCCGCCGATGCCGTTGAGCTGCAGGCCCATCATCTGCCCGTGGCCGATACCGCAGGCGAACAGATTGAACAGGACGCTGAAGTACAGCGTCCAGGCAATCAGCGAGCGGTCGGCACGGGTAAATTTCATGGCGGCGACTTTAGCACCACCTTCCCATGCCGGGAAGGTTGAACGCCGCAGTGTCTACACCGTTTCGTCGCGTACGTGGGCCGGCTGCGGGTAATACTGCGCGAAGCTCACGTCGTCGGTCTGGTCCACGCGCTTTTTCAGGCGTTCGTTGAACGCCCGGTTCACCGCGTACTGCCCGCCCGAGGTGGTGCGGAACTGGGCGGTGAGGGTGATGCCGTTGAGGTTCATGGCGTCCACCCCGAACACCTGCAGCGGCCCTTGCAGGCTGTGGCGCAGCACCGGGTCCTCGCTGATCGACTGGCCCACCTCGCGGATCAGGTGCAGGGCGCTGTCGACATCGGTCTGGTAGCTGAACTGCACCGAGAAGAACGCATAGGCGAACTGGCGCGACTGGTTGGTGACGGCCTTGATCTGGCCGAACGGTACCGAGTGCACGAAGCCCTTGCCGTCGCGCAGGCGCAGGGTGCGGATGGTCAGGCTCTCGACGGTGCCGGCGTGGCCGGAGTCGAGTACCACCCAGTCGCCGATGGCGATGGTGTCCTCGATCAGGATGAACAGGCCGGTGATCACGTCCTGTACCAGCTGCTGCGAACCGAAACCGATGGCCAGGCCGACCACCCCGGCACCGGCCAGCAGCGGCGCCACGTTGATGCCCAGGTTGGCCATGGTGGTGATGGTGCAGATCACCACCAGCACGATCTTCACCGCGTTGCGCAGCATCGGCAGGATGGTGCGCACCCGTGTGCTGGGCTGGCGCGAAGCGCGCCGGCCGGCGCTGGGCTTGAGGGCTTCCTGGATGGCGGTGTCGATCACCACCCACAGCAGCCAGGTGACCAGCAAGATCAACCCGATGCTGCTCAGCGAATCGCTGATTGCCCGGCCCAGGCTGTTGCGCACGGCGAATTCGAGTACCGAAAAGCCCCAGATGCGCCCCAGCAGCTCGATGAAGGCGATGGCCATGCCGATGCGCAGCAGCGCGTGGGCGAGGTTGCGCACCAGTTCCTTGTAGGGGCGAAGGCGCTGGCCGGGGTCGACCTCGCGGGACTTGAACAGGTGCTGCAGCACCGTGCTCAGGAACACCGTGCCCACCAGCAGCACCGTGGTCAGCAGGGCCTTTTGCAGGGCCTTCTGGCTTTCTTCGCCGGCGCCGATCAGGTTGATCGCCGATACCAGGATCATCATCAGGATCGGCAGGTACCACAGCCACGAGAAGATCCGCAGGGTTTCCTGCAGGGCGCGGTGCTGCAGGCGGTCGTGCAGGTCGCGGTTGCGGATCAGGTGGGCCACCGGGCGGCGCAGGCGGATCACCAGCGCGGCGAAGGCAAAGGTGGCCAGCAGGCCGGTGATCACCGCGATGCTGCTGGTGAGGTTGCCACCGATCTGGCGGGTGATCTGCGGGCTGGTCAGGGCGTCGGCCCAGGCGGCGAGAAAGCCGATCATGAACAACGGGCGTGGCGCGATCTTGCGGATGATGCGCACGGCGGTGCGCTTGTGGCCGGTATCGAACACGGTGATCAGGCACAGGATGATCGACGTCGAGAACAGGCCGCTGCTGGTGGCGTAGGCCAGGCTCAGGCCCAGCGCGCGGCCGATCGAGGGGTCGAGCAGGCGCGTGCTGGCGTAGAGGGTGGCGGGCAGGCTGGCCAGGGCCGGCAGGGTGTAGGGCAGCAGGTAGCCGAGCAGTTTCTGCAACCGCGGACGTTCGCGCAGCGGGCGCCTGCGATTGATGTGGTGGGACAGCACGCGGCCCAGGCTGGTGAGCACGCCGAACACCACCAGCCAGGTGAGGCTGAGCAGGGCAAAGTCCACCAGCAGGTCGAAGGAGTCTTCGGCGTGGCGGTCGACCAGCTGGTTGGCCTCCTTGCTGGCGCGATTGGCGCGCAGGCGCCAGGCGTCGACCAGGTGACCGTCGACGTCGATTTCCTGGGTGACGCTGTCGAGGCTGTTGGCCAGGGCGCCGAGCAGGCCGCCCTGAACCACGGGTTCCGGTGCTTTTTCGGCGGTTTCGGCGCTGTCGGTGCCGGGGATGAGGCTGGCGGCGAGCAGTTGCGTGCTGAGCAGGCAACCGAGCAACAGGGTGAGCAATCGGGTCACTGGGCACTCCTTGAGCCGTGAATGACGGAAAGGGTAGTCCAAGGAACTGATCGGTATTTGCCGGGCAAGTTCGAAACCGAGGTGAATTCATCGCGGGTCAAGCCCGCTCCCACAGGTGCGACATCGCCCTTGAAATCGGCACATCACCTTGTGGCAACGGGCTTGACCCGCGACAGGCCCGAACGCCGGCCACAAAAAATCCGGGGCCCGTCACAGGCCCCGGATTCGTCACCCGGCCTTACTGCCCGGTGTAGATCTGGTCGAAGATCCCGCCGTCGTTGAAGTGGGTCTTCTGCACGGTGCGCCAGTCACCGAAGGTCTTTTCCACCGACAGGAAGTCGACTTTGGGGAAGCGGTCGGTGTACTTGGCCAGCACGGTCGCATCGCGTGGGCGCAGGTAGTTGTTGGCGGCAATTTCCTGGGCTTCAGGCGACCACAGGTACTTGAGGTACTCCTCGGCGGTGGCACGGCTTTTCTTCTTGTCCACCACCTTGTCGACCACGCTCACCGGCGGCTCGGCTTCGGCCGACACGCTCGGGTAGATCACCTCGAACTGGTCGCGACCGAATTCGCGCGCGATCATCTCGGCTTCGTTCTCGAAGGTCACCAGCACGTCGCCGATCTGGTTGGTCATGAAGGTGGTGGTCGCGGCACGGCCACCGGTATCGAGCACCGGTGCCTGCTTGAACAGCTTGCCGACGAAGTCCTTGGCCTTGTTCTCGTCACCGCCGTTCTTGAGCACATAGCCCCATGCCGACAGGTAGGTGTAGCGGCCGTTGCCCGAGGTCTTGGGGTTGGGCACGATCACCTGTACGCCGTCCTTGAGCAGGTCGGGCCAGTCCTTCAGGGCCTTGGGGTTGCCCTTGCGCACGATGAACACGGTGGCGGAGGTGAAGGGCGCGCTGTTGTTGGGCAGGCGGGTGACCCAGTTGTCCGGCACCAGCTTGCCGTTGTCGGCCAGGGCATTGATGTCGGTGGCCATGTTCATGGTGATGACGTCGGCCGGCAGGCCGTCGATCACCGAGCGCGCCTGCTTGCTCGAACCGCCGAAGGACATCTGCACGTTGATCTTCTCTTTGTGCTCGGCTTCCCAGTGCTTCTGGAACGCGGCGTTGTAGTCCTTGTAGAAGTCGCGCATCACGTCGTAGGAGACGTTGAGCAGGGTGGTCGGGGCGGCCTGGGCGAGGTTGCCCAGGGCCAGGCCTGCGGCCAGAAGCGAGGCACCAAAGAGTTTTTTCACTGCGCATTCCTTGTTCGAGTTGGGAGAAAGGCATTATGCCAGCGACTATAGCGGCTCGGCCTTAGTCGCTTAAAGATTAAAAAGTGCTGTGGTTATTCCATTTTCTTGAACAGCGCATTGCCGCAGCGTGAACAGAACGCGGCGCTCTGCTCGTGGCTGCCCTTGTGGCAGGTGGGGCAGGCGTGCTGCAGCTGTTCGCCGCGCATGGCGTTGGCCAGCTCGGCAGTGAAGATGCCGGTGGGCACGGCAATGATCGAGTAGCCGGTGATCATCACCAGCGAGGAAATCACCTGGCCCAGCGGGGTCTTGGGCACGATGTCGCCAAAGCCCACGGTGGTCAGGGTCACGATGGCCCAGTAGATGCCCTTGGGGATGCTGGTGAAGCCGTGCTCCGGGCCTTCGACCACGTACATCAGGGTGCCGAACACCGTGACCAGGGTCGACACGCTGACCAGGAACACGATGATCTTCTGCTTGCTGCCGCGCAGCGCCGACATCAGGTAGTTGGCCTGCTTGAGGTACGGGCCGAGCTTGAGCACGCGGAAGATGCGCAGCATGCGGATCACGCGGATGATCAGCAGGTACTGCGCGTCGCTGTAGTAGATGGCGATGATGCCCGGCACGATTGCCAGCAGGTCCACCAGCCCGTAGAAGCTGAAGGCATAGCGCAGCGGCTTGGGCGAGCAGTACAGGCGGGTGAGGTATTCGGCCAGGAAGATGGCGGTAAAGCCCCACTCGATCCAGGCCAGCAGCCCGGCGTAGCCCTGGTGGACCTCGTCGATGCTGTCGAGGATGACGGTGATCAGGCTGGCCAGGATGATCAGCAGCAGAATGCTGTCGAAGCGCCGGCCGGCCACGGTGTCGGCTTGAAAGACGATGACGTAGAGCCGCTCGCGCCAGCTCGAAGGGGTGCTCATGGGCGCTTTCCATTACAAGATGGAGCAGAGCCTAGGGGCTGGCCCGCAGCTGTGCAAGCGGGCGACGTCGGGCAGCGGTGCCCAGTTGCAGCAGCCAGCAGGCGAGGATGAACGGCGCGGTCAGGCCCGGCACCGGCAACAGGCCCAGCAGCGGTTGCAGCACGATGGCCAGAACGATGGCCAGCAACGGCCGCCAGGGTTGTACGCGGGTCTGGCTGAAGGCCAGCGCGGCCAGCGCCGCATTGAAGCCGTACAGGCCGTAGTAGCCGGCGCCGGCCTCGCCACCGAGCAGCGCCACGCTGCCGCCCAGGGCGGCGCCCAGTAGCGCCCAGGCGGCGGCGTAGCGGTTGGCGATCAGCAGGCCCAGGGCAATCAGCAGGCCGGCCAGCGGCTGGTCGAGCAGGAAGATCTGGCCCAGGCCGCGACCCAGGGCGAACAACGGGTTGGCCGCGACCGGGCCGTAGCCGGCGCTGGAAGGCTCGGCCAGCGCCAGTACCGCCCAGCCGATCAGCACGAAGGGCGCGGTGTAGGCGGGCAGCAGGCGGGGGCTTTTGCGCTTGAGCCATTGGTGCACCAGCATGCTGCTCAGGCCCGCGGCGGCAATGATCAGCGGGGGCAGCAGGGCCGACCAGGGCAGTGCGTGGCTGAGCAGCAGGCCCAGCAGCACGCCGTTGTAGCTGTACAGGCCGGCCTGGCGGTCGGCGCGGTTGTAGCCGCGGCGCTGCGCGGTGAGCAGCCCGGCAAGGGCGCCCAGCAGCGCACCGCCGATGAGTTCGGGGGCGGTGATCAGGATGGCCAGCAGGCACAGCAGGCCGCACAGCGGGTTGCGCTGCAGCAGCACCTGACTGAAACCGTTGAGCAAGGCGGTGGCCCAGTCGGGGCACGGGTTGACGAAGTTCTTGGTGTACATGGCAGTGGGTCAGGGTGGGTGGAGTGGGGCGCCTCTTCGGGCTTTGTTGTCCCACGGTGTGGTGTGTCAGTGCGCCCATCGCGGGTCAAGCCCGCTCCCACAAGGGCCGATGTGATCCTTGTGGGAGCGGGCTTGACCCGCGATGGGCGGCGCAGCCGCCCCAATCAAATCAGAGCAGTGTTTCGATCCGCAGCGTATTGGTCGACCCCGGCTTGCCAAAAGGCACACCGGCAGTGATCAACAGGATGTCGCCACGGCTGGCCATGCCCTGGGCCTGGGCAATCTCCAGTGCCGTGGACACCACTTCATCCACCTGGCGCAACCGATCGTTGACCACCGAATGCACGCCCCAGGCCACACTCAGGCGCCGTGCGGTGTTGAGGTTGGGGGTCAGGTTGAGGATCGGTGCACGCGGCCGTTCACGCGCTGCGCGCAGGGTCGAGTTGCCCGACTCGCTGTAGTTCACCAGCACCGCCACCGGCAGGATGCCGCTGATGCGACGGATCGCGCAGCTGATCGCATCCGACACCGTGGCCTCGGCCTGTGGCCGGCCCACGTCCAGCTGGGCCTGGTAGTCCGGGCCGCTTTCGACCTGGCGGATGATCTTGCTCATCATCTGCACCGCTTCGAGCGGGTAGTCGCCCGAGGCGGTCTCGGCCGACAGCATCACCGCATCGGCGCCCTCGGCCACGGCGTTGGCCACGTCGGTGACCTCGGCGCGGGTCGGGGCCGGGCTGAAGCGCATCGATTCGAGCATCTGCGTGGCCACCACCACCGGGCGGCCCAGCTGGCGGCAGGTGGTGATGATGCGCTGCTGGATCTGCGGCACGCTTTCGGCCGGCACTTCCACGCCCAGGTCGCCACGGGCGACCATGATCGCGTCGCTCAACTGGGCAATTTCGCGCAGTTGCGTGACCGCCGAGGGCTTCTCGATCTTGGCCATCAGGTAGGCCCGGTCGCCGATCAGCTGGCGCGCCTCGATGATGTCTTCAGGGCGCTGCACGAACGACAGGGCCACCCAGTCCACGCCCAGCTCCAGGCCGAAGGTCAGGTCGCGACGGTCCTTTTCGGTCAGCGGGCTGAGCTCGAGCAGCGCCTGGGGCACGTTCACGCCCTTGCGGTCGGACAGTTCGCCGCCGTTGAGCACCTCGGTGTCGATGGCGTCGGCGTGCTTGGCGGTCACGCGCAGGCGCAGTTTGCCGTCATCGAGCAGCAGGTCCATGCCCGGCTCCAGCGCGGCGATGATCTCCGGGTGGGGCAGGTTGACCCGCTGTGCATCGCCCGGTGTGGCATCCAGGTCCAGGCGCAGGGCCTGGCCGCGTTGCAGCTGCACCTTGCCTTCGGCAAAACGCCCGACACGCAGCTTGGGGCCTTGCAGGTCCATGAGGATGCCCAGCGGGTAGTTGAGCTGGCGCTCCACTTCGCGGATCCATTCGAAACGCATGGCGTGGTCGGCGTGCTCGCCGTGGCTGAAGTTCAGGCGAAAGATGTTCACCCCGGCTTCGACCAGCTGACGGATGTCGTCGATGCCTTTGGTCGCGGGGCCGAGGGTGGCGAGGATTTTGACTTTCTTGTCAGGCGTCATGTTGTGCGGTCTCGAGGATCAGGATGGCGCGAAAATCGTTGACGTTGGTGCGCGTGGGCTCGGTAACGATCAAGGCGTCGAGCGCGGCGAAATAACCGTAGCCATTGTTGTTGTCCAGCTCGTCCGCCGCCGACAGGCCCAGGGCCTGGGCACGCGCATAGCTGTCGGGGGTCATGAAGGCCCCGGCGTTGTCTTCGGAGCCGTCGATGCCGTCGGTGTCACCGGCCAGTGCGTACACACCGGGCAACCCCTTCAGGCTTTCGGTGAGGCTGAGCAAGAACTCGGCGTTGCGCCCGCCGCGGCCATTGCCGCGCACGGTGACGGTGGTTTCGCCGCCCGACAGGATCACGCAGGGCGCCGCCAGTGGCTGGCCGTGCTGCACGATCTGGCGCGCGATGCCGGCATGCACCTTGGCCACTTCACGCGACTCACCTTCCAGGTCACCCAGGATCAGCGGGCTGAAGCCGGCCTGGCGCGCCTTTACCGCAGCGGCCTCCAGCGACTGCTGGGGGCGGGCGATCAGCTGGAAGTGGCTGCGGGCCAGGGCCGGGTCATCGGCCTTGACGGTTTCGGAGGCCGGGTTGTTCAGCCACGCGGTGACGGCGGCCGGGGCCTGGATGTTGTAGCGCTTGAGGATCGCCAGCGCTTCGGCCGAGGTGCTCGGGTCGGCCACGGTGGGGCCGGAGGCGATCACGGTGGCGAGGTCGCCGGGTACGTCGGAAATCGCGTAGGTGTACACCGTGGCCGGCCAGCAGGCCTTGGCCAGGCGGCCGCCCTTGATCGCCGAGAGGTGCTTGCGCACGCAGTTCATCTCGCCGATGGTGGCGCCGGATTTGAGCAGGGCCTTGTTGACCTGCTGCTTGTCGGCCAGGGTCAGGCCTTCGGCGGGCAGGGCCAGCAGGGCGGAACCTCCGCCGGAGAGCAGGAAGATCACCCTATCGTCGGCGCTGAGGTCGCTGACCATCGCCAGCACACGCTTGGCCACGGCCAGGCCGGCGGCGTCCGGTACCGGGTGGGCGGCTTCGACCACTTCGATCTTGCTGCAGCTGGCGCCGTGGCCGTAGCGGGTCACGACCAGGCCCGAGACCTCGCCCTGCCAACTGCGCTCGACCACTTCGGCCATGGCGGCGGCGGCCTTGCCGGCGCCGATGACGATGACGCGGCCGCTGCGGTCGCTGGGCAGGTGGGCTTCGAGCACTTGGCGTGGATGCGCGGCATCGATGGCCGTGGCGAACAGCTCGCGCAGAAAGTGTTGCGGATCGACCGACATGGCAGGCTCCCAAATCTTATTGTTTTGCAGAATCGAAAACGCCCCTGGGCCTGCCTCCGTGCAGACGGGCCCAAGGGCGGGTGGTGCTCTTTAGCGCGGCAAGCTTCAGGCTACAAGCTGCAAGAGACAGCGGACCGATGCGCGGTCTGCCGGTCTTGCCGCATGAAACCTGCCGCTTGACGCTTACTTGTCGCCGCGGATCGAGAAGTTGGCCATGTGCTCAAGGCCCTTGACCAGCGCCGAGTGGTCCCAGTTGGCGCCACCGATGGCCGCGCAGGTGCTGAACACCTGTTGGGCATTGGCGGTGTTGGGCAGGTTGATGTTCAGCTCCTTGGCACCCTGCAGGGCCAGGTTCAGGTCCTTCTGGTGCAGGCTGATGCGAAAGCCCGGGTCGAAGGTGCCCTTGATCATGCGCTCACCGTGCACTTCGAGGATTTTCGAGGAGGCAAAGCCGCCCATCAGTGCTTCGCGCACCTTGGCCGGGTCGGCGCCGTTCTTGGCGGCGAACAGCAGGGCTTCGGCAACGGCCTGGATGTTCAGGGCCACGATGATCTGGTTGGCGACCTTGGCGGTCTGGCCGTCACCACTGCCACCCACGTGGGTGATGTTCTTGCCCATGGCCTGGAACAGCGGCTGGGCACGTTCGAAGGCTTTGGGGCAACCGCCGACCATGATGCTCAGGGTCGCGGCCTTGGCGCCGACTTCACCACCGGACACCGGGGCGTCGAGGTAGGTGGCGCCGGTGGCCTTGATCTTCTCGGCGAAGGCTTTGGTGGCGGTAGGGGAGATCGAGCTCATGTCGATCACCACCTTGTTCGGGCCAATGCCCTGGGCCACGCCGTTTTCACCGAACAGCACGGCTTCGACCTGGGGAGTGTCCGGCACCATGACGATGATGAACTCGGCTTCCTGGGCCACTTCCTTGGGGTTGGCCAGGGCCACGCCGCCGGCGGCGATCAGGTCGGTTGGCGCGGCGCCGTGGTGCGAGGAAAGGAACAGGCTGTGACCTGCCTTCTGCAGGTTCTGAGCCATTGGAAGGCCCATGATGCCGGTGCCGATGAATCCGATTTTAGCCATGAGAGTTGCCTCTTGTATTTGTTGTGGGGACCCTGTGGGAGCGGGCTTGACCCGCGATAGCGGCGGTGAACGCGCTATCGCATCGCGGGTCAGGCCCGCTCCCACAGGAAATGCGTCCCGGCAGAAAGATGATTAGATCGCGTTGTGGGTCTTGAGCCAGCCAAGGCCCGCTTCGGTGGTGGTCAGCGGCTTGTATTCGCAGCCTACCCAGCCCTGGTAGCCGATGCGGTCCAGGTGCTCGAACAGGAAGCGGTAGTTGATCTCGCCGGTGCCCGGCTCGTTGCGGCCCGGGTTGTCGGCCAGCTGGATGTGGTTGATCTTGGCCAGGTTGCCTTCCATCGTGCGGGCCAGGTCACCTTCCATGATCTGCATGTGGTAGATGTCGTACTGCAGGAACAGGTTGGTGCTGCCCACTTCGGCCTGGATCTCCAGCGCCTGCTTGGTGGTGTTCAGGTAGAAGCCCGGGATGTCGCGGGTGTTGATCATCTCCATCACCAGCTTGATGCCTGCTGCCTGCAGCTTGTCGGCGGCGAACTTCAGGTTGTCGACGAAGGTCTTGCGCACCGTGGCGCAGTCCGGGCCTTGTGGGCGAATACCGGCCAGGCAGTTGACCTGGGTGTTGCCCAGTACCTGGGCGTAGGCAATGGCCAGGTCCACGCCGGCACGGAATTCCTCGACACGGGACGGGTCGCAGGCGATGCCGCGATCACCCTTGGCCCAGTCGCCGGCCGGCAGGTTGAACAGCACCTGGGTCAGGCCGTTGCTGTCCAGGTGCTGCTTGATTTCAGCCGAGCTGAAATCGTACGGGAAGAGGTACTCGACCCCGCTGAAGCCGGCGTCGGCAGCAGCCTTGAAACGGGCGAGAAAGTCCTGCTCGGTGAACAGCATGGACAGGTTGGCGGCGAAACGAGGCATGGTTGTCTCCTTGCAAAAGTGGGCCCTGTGCGCGGGGCAGCAGGGCCGCTACAACAGTCAGTCGAGCAGCGAGATCGCGGTTGGCGCGTCGTTGCCGACCAGCGCCAGGTCTTCGAATTCGTTGACCGCGTTGATTTCGGTACCCATGGAAATATTGGTCACGCGCTCGAGGATCACCTCGACCACGACCGGCACCTTGAACTCTTCGGCCATCTGCTGGGCCTTGCGCAGGGCTGGCTGGATTTCTTCCGGCTTGAACACGCGCAGTGCCTTGCAACCCAGACCTTCTACAACCGCGACGTGGTCCACACCGTAGCCGTTCAGTTCCGGGGCGTTGAGGTTCTCGAACGCCAGCTGTACACAGTAATCCATCTCGAAGCCGCGTTGGGCCTGGCGGATCAGCCCCAGGTAGGAGTTGTTCACCACCACGTGGATGTACGGCAGGTTGAACTGCGCGCCCACCGCCAGCTCTTCGATCATGAACTGGAAGTCATAGTCGCCCGACAGTGCCACGACCTTGCGCGACGGGTCGGCCTTGACCACGCCCAGTGCCGCAGGAATGGTCCAGCCCAGCGGGCCGGCCTGGCCGCAGTTGATCCAGTGACGCGGCTTGTACACGTGCAGGAACTGCGCACCGGCGATCTGCGACAGGCCGATGGTGCTGACGTAGCAGGTGTCCTTGCCGAACACCTGGTTCATTTCCTGGTACACGCGCTGCGGCTTGACCGGCACGTTGTCGAAGTGGGTCTTGCGGTGCAGGCTGGCCTTGCGCTGCTGGCAGTCCTTGAGCCACTCGCCACGGTCCTTGAGCTTGCCGGCGGCTTTCCACTCGCGGGCCACTTCCAGGAACACGTCCAGTGCGGCGCCGGCGTCGGACACGATACCCAGGTCCGGGGTGAACACGCGGCCGATCTGGGTCGGTTCGATGTCGACGTGAATGAAGCGACGGCCTTCGGTGTACACATCCACCGAGCCGGTATGGCGGTTGGCCCAGCGGTTGCCGATGCCCAGCACCACGTCCGACTTGAGCATGGTCGCGTTGCCGTAGCGGTGCGAGGTCTGCAGGCCGACCATGCCCACCATCAGCGGGTGGTCGTCAGGGATCGTGCCCCAGCCCATCAGGGTCGGGATGACCGGGATACCGGTGAGTTCGGCGAATTCCACCAGCTTGTCGCTGGCATCGGCGTTGATGATGCCGCCACCGGCCACCAGCAGCGGACGCTCGGCGGAGTCGAGCATGGCCAGGGCCTTCTCGACCTGCACGCGGTTGGCCGACGGCTTGCTCACCGGCAGCGGCTGGTAGGCGTCGATGTCGAATTCGATCTCGGCCATCTGCACGTCGAACGGCAGGTCGATCAGTACCGGGCCAGGACGGCCGGTGCGCATTTCATAGAAGGCTTTCTGGAACGCATACGGCACCTGGCCAGGTTCGAGCACGGTGGTGGCCCACTTGGTGACCGGCTTGACGATGCTGGTTATGTCGACGGCCTGGAAGTCTTCCTTGTGCAGGCGCGAGCGAGGCGCCTGGCCGGTGATGCACAGAATCGGGATGGAGTCGGCCGAGGCGCTGTACAAGCCGGTGACCATGTCGGTGCCGGCAGGGCCGGAGGTGCCGATGCACACGCCGATGTTGCCGGCCTTGGTACGGGTGTAGCCCTCGGCCATGTGCGAGGCACCTTCCACGTGACGAGCAAGGACGTGATCGATGCCGCCGACTTTCTTCAGGGCCGAATACAGCGGGTTGATCGCGGCGCCCGGGATGCCGAATGCGGTGTCGACGCCTTCACGGCGCATGACCAGCACGGCTGCATCGATTGCTCTCATTTTGCTCATGGTTTTGTGCCTCTTAGATTTTGTAATTGTATACAAATTGCTTTTCGACAGAGTGTATTCACGGCAGGCGACTCTGGTCAATCCATTTTCATCCGCCACCGGGTGCTTTCGTCGTTACCCCGTAAAAAAGGGGTTGTGACGGGTTTTGGTCGGATGGAGTGAATTATTGTATACAAAAATATTCTTCATTGTGTTCTATTTGTTGTATTGGTTTTTCACTTGCCCACGTGGGCTTCTAACAACAAGAGGACCTTTGGATGAACGTTCTGAGCTTGAAAGTAGCGGTGAGCCTGGTGAATGGCGCGCTGGCGGCCGGCCGCAGGATTTCGGCGGCGCCGCTGACCGTGGTGGTGCTCGATGCCGGTGGGCACCTGCTGACCCTGCAGCGCGAGGACGGTGCCAGCCTGCTGCGTCCGCAGGTGGCGATGGGCAAGGCGTGGGGCGCGATTGCGCTGGGCAAGGGCTCGCGCCTGCTGGCGCTGGACGCGCAGCAGCGCCCGGCGTTCTTTGCCGCGCTCAACGGGTTGGGCCAGAGCCCGGTGGTGCCGGCGCCGGGTGGGGTGCTGATTCGGGATCAGAGCGGGGCAGTGCTGGGCGCGATCGGTATCAGCGGTGATACGTCGGATATCGACGAGCAGTGCGCGATCAGTGCGATCGAAGAGGCGGGGTTGACGGCGGATGCGGGGGTGGCGGCGTAGGGCCCTTTCGCCGGCAAGGCCGGCTCCTACATGTCTGCGCGAGCCTTGTAGGAGCCGGCCTTGCCGGCGAAGCAGTCAACGCGATCAGGCGTCCGGCGCACAGCCCTTGAGCACCAGCCGGATGATGGTCTGCGCCGCCGCCTCGTAGTCGCTGTCCTCGAGCTTGGCCTTGCCGGTGACCACCGAGATCTGCCAGTCGAAATCGGCATAGGTCTGGGTTGCAGCCCAGATGCTGAACATCAGGTGGTGCGGGTCGACCGGGGCGATCAGGCCGCGTTCGATCCAGCCCTGGATGCATTCGATGTTGTGCCGTGCCTGCACGTTGAGCTGCTCGACCTGGCTTGCGCTCAGGTGCGGCGCGCCGTGCATGATCTCGCTGGCGAACACCTTGGACGCGAAGGGCAGGTCGCGGGAGATGCGCACCTTGGAGCGGATGTAGGCACTGAGCACCTCTTGCGGCTCACCGTCGGCATTGAACGGGGTGGAGGCCTGCATGATCGGCTCGATGATGCTTTCGAGCACCTCGCGGTAGAGGTTTTCCTTGGATTTGAAGTAGTAGTAGACGTTGGGCTTGGGCAGGCCGGCCTTGGCCGCGATGTCGCTGGTCTTGGTGGCAGCGAAGCCCTTGTCGGCGAACTCCTCGCTGGCGGCCCGCAGGATCAGTTCTTTGTTGCGCTCGCGAATGGTGCTCATGGTGGCGCTGTTCCTTGTATCTGGCCGCGTGCGGCAACAGGCCTGGGCAGGCGGTTGCGCATGGTAGCACCGCGTTCGCGAAGCGCTCAAGGTCGCCCCTTTTGCCCATCGACAGGCTAAGCTTGGCGCCATCTCACCTCAATGGAACATGAATCATGGCTGCAAGCAGTTTGCTGGTACTGATCGACGATATCGCCACGGTACTCGACGATGTCTCGGTCATGACCAAGGTCGCGGCCAAGAAGACCGCCGGCGTACTGGGTGATGATCTGGCGCTCAATGCCCAGCAGGTCACGGGTGTGCGCGCCGAGCGGGAACTGCCGGTGGTGTGGGCGGTGGCCAAGGGCTCGTTCCTGAACAAGCTGATCCTGGTGCCGGCTGCGTTGCTGATCAGCGCATTCATCCCGTGGGCGGTAACCCCGCTGCTGATGCTCGGCGGCGCCTACCTGTGCTTCGAGGGGTTCGAAAAGCTCGCGCACAGGTTTCTGCACAGCGCCGAGGAGGCCAAGGCCGGGCATGCGGCATTGACCGAAGCAGTGGCCAACCCGGCGGTCGACCTGGTGACGTTCGAGAAAGACAAGATCAAGGGCGCGGTGCGTACCGACTTCATTCTCTCGGCCGAGATCATCGCCATCACGCTGGGCACCGTGGCCGATGCGCCACTGCCCCAGCAGATCATCGTGCTGTCGGGCATCGCGATCGTGATGACGATCGGCGTGTACGGGCTGGTGGCGGGGATCGTCAAGCTGGATGATCTGGGCCTGTGGCTGACGCAAAAGGCCTCGCGTGCAGCCAAGGCCATCGGCAACGGCATTTTGAGTGCGGCGCCCTACATGATGAAAAGCCTGTCGGTGATCGGCACTGCGGCGATGTTCCTGGTAGGTGGGGGGATTCTGGTGCATGGCATCGCGCCGCTGCATCATGCCATCGAGGCCTTCGGCGAAGGGCGTGGCGGGGCGCTGACGACGGCCTTGCTCAATGCCGGCGTGGGCGTAGTGGCGGGGGCTGCGGTGCTGGCGGTGGTTGCCGTGGTGGGCAAGCTCTGGAAGGCCATCCGGGGCTGATGGCCTCTTCGCCGGCAAGGCCGGCTCCTACAGGAGTGAGCCGTCTGTAGGAGCCGGCCTTGCCGGCGAAGAACGCAACCCGGTCAGAAGTGCACTTTCACCAGCAGGCTCGCGGTGTTCTGGTCGGTATCGAAGGCGTCGCTGTCCTTGATACCGTACTTGTCTTTCCAGTAGTCGTATTCGAAACCGACGTACAGCTGTTTTTCGCCCAGGTTCAGGGCCTTGCCCAGGTCATACTTGATCTGCGGGTTGAAGTGCAGGTTGGAATGATAGGTGCCGCGACGCCGGGTCTCGTCATTGTCCACCACCCAGTCCATGTAGCCGTCGATCAGGATGTCCGACTTGCCCACGGGAATGGTGTACGACCACACCGGGGTGATCTGCCATACGTTGTCACCGGCGCGGCTGCCCTCGGTGTGGCGCTGGTAGAAGTTGAGCTGGAAGTAGTCGAAGCCGGGGATGGCCAGGTCGAAGCCTGGGCCGATCAGGTACGACTCGTTGTCTCCCTCGCCAAACTCGTAGGTCATGGCCAGCAGCACATCCTTGACCGGGCCGAACTCCAGTTTCTGGTCGAAGATCTTGCCGAACGACAGGCGCGGGGTGAACTCGCCGTAGTAGGTGTTCGGACCGACGTTGCCGTCCTTCTTGCCGTTGTAGAAGATCTTGTCGATGAACAGGAAGTTGTCGCCGTACTTCCAGGCATCGGCGTGCTCGAAAGTGAAGGTCTGCTGGATCTGCGGGTTGACCGTAAAGTCCTTGCCGTAGAGGTAGGTCAGGCTGTTGTTCTGCCACTGCAGCAAGTCACCGGCGGTGGCGGTACTTGCCGCCAGCAGGCCGCCTGCAAGCATCAGGCTGTTGGTAATGCGCATTGCGTGCTCCCTTGATTGATTCGGCACTCTGTGTCGGCGCCGTTCTGGTTCAACGTGTTGTCTTTTTGGTCAGCTTTTTTCGATCGGCCACAGCGCGTTCGCAAGAGCTGAGCCAACCTTGGCGGGTTGGCGCAACGGGCCTGCTCGACGTCTTTCTGAACAGTTGAACAAGGGGCGTGAGGCTGGCAATACGCTTACCAACCGCCCGAATTCATTGACTGAGCGGTCAGTAAACGCAGGTAGGAAGGGTCCTACCCTGAGCGAGGGGGCGCGCAGATTACTGGCTTGCGCGCCGTCCCTCAAGTGCTCCGTTATGGAGCGTGTGCGACAAAAACTGTGCGTTCGATCAGGTTTTAGAAGTGAACCTTGATCAGCGCACTGGTCACGCTCTGGTTGGTCTTGAGGCGATCGCTGTCCTCGATGCCGTATTTGTCCTTCCAGTAGCTGTATTCGATACCCACGTACAGCTGCTTGGCGCCGATGTTCAGCGCCTTGCCCAGGTCGTACTTGACCTGCGGGTTGAAGTGCAGGTTGGCGTGGTAGGTGCCGCGACGGCTTTCGTCGTTGTCCACCACCCAGTCCATGTAGCCATCGATCAGCAGGTCGGACCTGCCCATGGGGATGGTGTAGGAGAACGCCGGGGTGATCTGCCACACGCGATCACCCGGGCGGCTGCCTTCGGTGTTGCGCTGGTAGAAGTTGAGGGTGAAGTAGTTGAAGCCGGGGATGGCCAGGTCGAAGCCCGGGCCGATCAGGTAGGCCTCGTTGTCGCCTTCACCGGTTTCGTAGGTCATGGCCAGCAGCACGTCCTTGATCGGGCCGAACTCCAGCTTCTGGTCGAAGATCTTGCCGAACGACAGGCGCGGGCTGATCTCGCTGTAGTAGGTGTTCTTGCCCTTGTTACGGTCTTGGCCGCCGTTGTAGAAGATCTTGTCGACGAACAGGAAGTTGTCGCCGTACTTCCATTTGTTGGCGTGCTCGAAAGTCACCGTCTGCTGGATCCGCGGGTTGACCTGAAAGTCCTTGCCGTACAGATACGTCAGGCTGTTGGTGTGCCAGAGCAGCAGGTCCTCCGCTACCGCAGGAAGCGTGGCCAGCAAGCTGCTGCCCAGCAAGAGGGAAGAGGTGATGCGTTTCATGTGGTTATTCCCGGCTATTGTTATTGTTGGATTGCGGTTTTTTCGGCGCAAACGCGCCCCGAGCGGCCCACTCCCAGGGGCCGACGGTACTGCGTGGTGCTCGGGTTGAGCGGGGCGGCAGGCGCCGCCCCGTGTATCAGTGCTGGTGCACGGCGTCGTTGTGCGCGGCGCGTTCGGCGCCGCCCAATACGTTGAACAGCAGGTTCAGTACCAGGGCACTGACGGTGGCCATGGCGATGCCGCTGTGGGTGATCGGCTCCATCCACTGCGGCATCTGCGCGAAGAACTCCGGACGTACCACCGGGATCAGGCCCATGCCGACGCTGACGGCCACCAGCAACTGGTTGCGCCGGTCGCCGATGTCGGCCTCCTGCAGGATCTTGATGCCGGTGGCCGCGACCATGCCGAACATGGCGATGGAGGCGCCGCCCAGTACCGCCGGCGGGATCGAGGCAATCAGGAATGCCGCCTTGGGCAGCAGGCTGAGCACGATCAGGAACAGCCCGGCCACCACGGTCACGTAGCGGCAGCGCACGCCGGTCATCTGGACCAGGCCGATGTTCTGTGCGAACGAGGAGTGGGTGAAGGTGTTGAAAAAGCCTGCCACGAACGAGGCGCCGGCGTCCCAGAACAGGCCGCGACGCAGCATGCCCGGGGTCACTTCACGCTCGGTGACCTTGCCCAGCGCCAGGAACATGCCGGTGGACTCGACAAAGATGATCACCACCACCAGGCACATCGACAGGATCGGCGCCAGGCTGAAGGTGGGCATGCCGAAGTGCAGCGGGGTGACCACCTGTACCCAGGGGGCCTGGGCCAGGCCGCTGAGGTCGACCATGCCGATGGCGCCGGCAATGATGTAGCCCAGGCCCATGCCGATCAGTACCGACACGTTCACCCAGAAGCCACGCATGAAGCGATTGATCAGCAGGATGGTGGTCAGCACCAGGCCGGCCACGGCCAGGTAGATCGGCGAGCCGAACGGCGCGGCCGCCGCGCCGCCGCCGGCCCAGTTGACGGCGACCGGGAACAGCGACAGACCGATGGAGGTAATCACCGTGCCGGTGACCAGTGGCGGGAAAAACCTCACCACCTTGGACATGAACGGGGCGATCAGCATGCCGAAGAAGCCGGCGGCGATGGTCGCGCCGAAAATCCCCTGCAGGCCCACGCCGGGCATGCCGGCCATGGCCACCATGCTGCCGACGGCGGCGAAGCTGGCGCCCATCATCACCGGCATGCGGATGCCCAGTGCGCCAATGCCGAGCGACTGGACCACGGTGGCGACACCGGCGACCAGCAGATCGGCATTGATCAGGAATGCGATTTCTTCACGAGAGAGCCCGGCGGCCTGCCCGATGATCAGCGGCACCGCAATGGCACCTCCGTACATCAGCAGAACATGTTGCAAACCCACCAGGATCAGTTGCAGCAGGGGCAGTGGCTGTCGTGGCGGCGCAACGGGGATGTACGCCTTGCGTGACTCGGACATGCAGCACCTCAGGTTTTGTTTTTATTCTGGGTAGCTGCAGGCTCAGGCGCCCTGCTTGCGAAGAAGCAGGAGGCCGCGCCTGGCTTGCAGCTTGTAGCTTGCCGCTTGAAGCTTGTATCAGTTGGTTGGAGCACCCTTGGCGATCCATGCACCAATCAGTTCACGTTCCTGCTGGGTCATCTGGGTGATGTTGCCCAGGGGCATGATCTGGCTGGCGACGGCCTGTGCCTGGATGCGTGGGGCCAGTTGCTGGATCTGTTGCGGGGTATCGAGCATCACGCCGGCCGGGGCGGCACTGAACAGCGGGCTGGTCGGCTTGGCCGAATGGCACACGGTGCAGCGTTCCTGGATGACGCTGTGGATCTTGTCGAAGTTGCCGCTGTCCGCCGCAGCGGTGGCAGTGGCGGGCGCTTCGGCCGGGGTGGCGGCAGGTGCCGGGTTGGCAGCCTGTTCGGCGGCTTTCTCGGCAGCGGTCTTGCCACCCAGTGCGGTTTCCGGCAGCGGCTGGTACTGGACCTTGGCAGCGGCCTGCTCAGGGGCGGTCGGCATCGGCTTGGGGCCGGTGACGTAGGCCAGGCAGATCATCGCCAGGGCGCCGACGGGCAGGGTCCAGGCGTACTTGGCACTGTCGTGGCGGGTGTTGAAGTAGTGACGCACCAGCACCGCTGCAATCGCGATCCCGGCCAGGATCAGCCAGTTGTACTGGCTGCCGTAGGTGCTCGGGAAGTGGTTGCTGATCATGATGAACAGCACCGGCAGGGTGAAGTAGTTGTTGTGGCGCGAACGCAGCAGGCCCTTGGCCGGCAGGGTCGGGTCGGGGGTTTCGTTCTTCTCGATGGCGGCGACCAGTGCACGCTGGGCCGGCATGATGATGCGGAACACGTTGCCGACCATGATGGTGCCGATGATCGCGCCGGTGTGCAGGTACGCACCACGGCCGCTGAACACCTGGCTGAAGCCGTAGCAGGCCGCAATGATCAGCACGAACAGCACCAGGCCGAGCAGGCCGGGGCGCTTGCCCAGGGGCGAGTCGCACAGCACGTCGTAGATGAACCAGCCGGCGATCAGCGAACCGACGCCGATGGCGATGCCTTCACCACCGCTCAGGGTGCTGCCGGGGGCCAGCAGGTAGACGCTGGGGTTCCAGTAGAACACCAGGCACAGCAGGGCAATACCCGACATCCAGGTGAAGTAGGCTTCCCATTTGAACCAGTGCAGGTTCTCCGGCATTTTCGGCGGGGCAAGCTTGTACTTTTCCAGGTGGTAGATACCGCCACCGTGAATCGCCCAGAGGTCGCCCGACAGACCGTCGCGCGGGTTGGCCCGGTTGAGGTTGTTCTCCAGCCATACGAAATAGAACGACGCGCCGATCCAGGCCACGCCAGTGATCATGTGAACCCAGCGCACGCTCAGGTTCAGCCATTCCAACAGATGTGCTTCCACAGTCTTTACCTCTTGCCGGTCACCGCAGGCCAGTGACCGACCTTCTCTTATTGGTGGGGTGCGAGGATCAGTTGCTCATCCTCATTGAAGAAATGTTCGTCGCAGTTGTTGCCGGAACCGCTGCGATCAACCACCAGGAAGTCATCCCGCTTTTCGATCGTCAGCACCGGGTGGTGCCAGACGCCGCGATGGTAATTGATGCCCTGCCTGCCATTACTGACAAAGGCGCGGACAAGACCCGATACAGGTACATCGCCAACGGGCGCGACCACGATCAGAAAGGGATTGCCGAGCAGCGGGATGAAGGCCTGGCTGCCCAGCGGATGGCGCTCCAGCATGCGCACGGTCAGCGGCATGTCCTGCGCGTCGGCGCGGAAGATGCTGATGATGGCGGAGTCCTCGGGCTGGGCGGTTTCTACCGTGGCCAGCTTGTGGAAGCGCATGGTCGAACCGTTGTTGATCATGAAGTGGTCGCTGCCGTCGGTTTCGATCACGTCACCGAAAGGGGCGAAGGCTTCTTTGGTCAGGGGCTCAATCACTAAAGTGCGCATGCGGGTGTTCTCTAATTATGTGTTGTCGGGGCTTTGGCGATTGCCGGCAGGCCAGTGCCTGCCAAGGCGCGCCGGTTACAGCTGCTGCAGGCGGAACAGGGCGATCAGGTTGATCTGCGCCAGGGCTTCCTTGAACTCGGCCTCGACCGAGTTGTGGATGCGTTTCTCGAACGAGGCGAGGATCTGGTGCCGGTTGCTGCCTTTTACCGCCATGATGAACGGGAACTGGAACCTGGCCTTGTAGGCGTCGTTGAGTTCGGTGAAACGGGCGAACTCTTCGGCGGTGCACTGGTGGATGCCGGCGCCAGCCTGTTCGTTGGTGCTCGATTCGGTCAGTTCGCCCTGGACGGCGGCTTTGCCGGCCAGGTCCGGGTGAGCATTGATCAGGGCCAGCTGGCTGGCGTGATCGGCGCTGAGCAGGATGTCGCTCATGCGCTGGTGCAGGGCTTCGATCTGGTCCAGCTCGTGCAGTTGGCCCAGGTCGTAGGCTTTTTCGGCGACCCACGGCGAGTGCTCGTAGATGTCGGCGAAGGCGGCGACGAACGCGGCACGGTCCAGGGTCGAAGGCTTGAGGGTCTTGAAGTCGGTCATTTGGCGCTCTCGGCTTGGAAAGGGTGGGTGGCATGCCAGTGGCGGGCGATGTCCACGCGCCGGGCGAACCACACCTGCTCATGGCTCTTGGCGTACTCCACGAAGCGCTTGAGCGCGGCGATGCGTGCCGGGCGGCCGATCAGGCGGCAGTGCAGGCCGATCGAGAGCATCTTCGGCGCCTCGGCACCTTCGGCGTAGAGCACGTCGAAGGCGTCCTTGAGGTACTGGAAGAACTGCTCGCCACAATTGAAGCCCTGCACCTGGGTGAAGCGCATGTCGTTGGTGTCCAGGGTGTAGGGGATCACCAGGTGCGGCTTGCCGGTGGGGTTGTTGGGTTCCCAGTAGGGCAGGTCGTCGTCGTAGGTGTCGCTGTCGTAGAGGAAGCCGCCTTCCTCCATCACCAGGCGGCGGGTGTTGGGCCCGGTACGGCCGGTGTACCAGCCCAGCGGGCGCTCGCCGGTGAGGTCGGTGAGAATGCGGATGGCCTCGAGCATGTGCTCGCGCTCCTGGTTCTCGTCCATGTACTGGTAGTCGATCCAGCGGTAGCCGTGGCTGCAGATCTCATGGCCGGCGGCGACCATGGCGCGGATCACGTCGGGGTGGCGCTGGGCGGCCATGGCCACGGCAAACACGGTGAGCGGCACGCCGGTGTCTTCGAACAGCTTGAGCAGGCGCCACACACCGGCGCGGCTGCCATACTCGTAAAGCGATTCCATGCTCATGTTGCGGGCGCCCTGCAGGGGCTGCGCCGAGACCATCTCGGAAAGGAAGGCTTCGGATTCCTTGTCCCCGTGAAGAATGTTGCGTTCGCCACCTTCTTCATAGTTGAGCACGAAAGACAAAGCGATGCGGGCATTCCCCGGCCAGCGCGGATGGGGTGGGTTGTTGCCGTAACCGATCAGGTCGCGAGGATAATCAGCGCTCACTGCAGCCTTCCTTCTTGTACGTGAAAACGGGGGTGTGGTGTCTGAGTCAGGTCATCGGCCACAACGATGGAGTGATTGTATACAACTTTATTGACGATTTGTAAGCCTGTTTTTTCGCATTTCTTCCGCCATTTGGCCTTGAAAAAGGTTGCAAGAAACCTGCCTGATTGGTCAGTAAATGACGATAGCGTCCGCCAGGACTGCGGCTTTGCGACTGATGGCGTATTTACAGGCCACGCTCGGCAGGCTAACAAAATCGTCGAATTTATTGTGTACAATTTTAGCTGAAAATGTCTTAATAATCCGACAGCCGCACGCTGCCCTGCTTCATCCCGGTGCCGTGCGGGTATTTTTTGCCCATAGATTGAAACGAGGCGCACGCAATGGGACGTTTGACCACGCATGTACTGGATGCCGCACATGGCTGCCCTGGCAGCTCGATCAAGGTCGAGCTGTACCGGGTCGAAGGCCAGCAGCTTGAGCTGGTGAACACGGCGCTGACCAACAGCGATGGCCGTTGCGATGCGCCACTGCTGCAGGGTGAGGATTACCGCAGCGGTGTGTACCAGCTGCAGTTCAGTGCCGGTGACTATTATCGTGCCCGTGGTGTGCAGTTGCCGGAGCCGGCGTTCCTGGATGTGGTGGTGCTGCGTTTCGGCATCAGCGCCGAGCAGGATCACTACCACGTGCCGTTGCTGATCTCGCCGTACAGTTACTCGACCTATCGCGGAAGCTAGTTGGTCGCTAGATGAATCTTCGTAGGTCCTTGCCCGCTCTCACTGGCGGGCTTTTTTTTGCCTCGGATTCGAGGGCGTGCCTGCAGGGCTGTTCGCTGGCAGAGCGGCACAGGCAACAAAAAGCCCCGCCCGAAGGCGAGGCTCCTTGAACCGACGCAGTGCTTACAGGAACACGAACTTGGCCACAAAGATCGCACACAGCACCCACAGGCTCGCCGAGATCTCCCTGTAGCGCCCGGTGCCGGCCTTGAGCACCACATAGGTGATGAAGCCCAGCGCAATGCCGTCCGCCACCGAGAATGTCAGCGGCATCATGATCGCCGTGACGATCGCCGGAATGCTGTCGGTGGCTTCATCCCAGTTGATGTGAGCCATGCTGCCCATCATCAGCATCGCCACATAGATCAGTGCGCCGGCGGTGGCATACGCCGGGATCATGCCCGCCAGCGGCGCAAAGAACATCGCCGCGACGAACAGCAGGCCGACCACCACGGCCGTGAGCCCCGTGCGCCCGCCGGCCGCCACACCTGCAGCACTTTCCACGTAGCTGGTTACCGGCGGCACACCCACCACGGCACCGAACACGCTCGATGCACTGTCGGCCTTGAGCGCCCGCGATAGGTTTTCGATGCGCCCCTCGGCGTTCACCAGGTTGGCGCGCTGGGCCACGCCCATCAGCGTGCCGGCGGTGTCGAACATGTGCACGAACAGAAACGCCAGTACCACGCTGATCATGCTGACGTTGAACACGCCCGCCACGTCCATGGCCATCCAGGTGGGCGCCAGGCTCGGCGGCAGCGAGAACACGCCGCCATATTCCACCAGGCCCAGGGCCCAGCCGGCCAGTGTCACGGCGATGATGCTGATCAGGATCGCGCCGAACACCCGGCGATAGCTGAGCACGGCAATCATCAGGAAGCACGCCGCCGCCAGCAGCGGGCCAGGCTCGTGCAGCGAGCCGAGCTTGATCAGGGTGGCTGGGCTGGCGACGATGATGCCGGCCGTCTTCAGCCCGATCACCCCGAGAAACAGCCCCACACCCGCGCCCATGGCGTGACGCAGGCTCAGCGGGATGCTGTTGAGCAGCCATTCGCGCACCCGCGACAGCGTCAGCAGCATGAACAGCACACCCGATACGAACACCGCACCCAGCGCGGCCTCCCAGGTGTAGCCCATGGTGCCGACCACCGTGTAGGTGAAAAAGGCATTCAGCCCCATGCCGGGTGCCAGGCCCACCGGCCAGTTGGCATACAGGCCCATCAGCAGGCAGCCGAGCGCCGCCGCGATGCAGGTGGCCACGAACGCGGCGCCGTGGTCGATGCCGGCGTCGGCCATGATGTTGGGGTTGACGAAAATGATGTAGGCCATGGTGATGAAGGTGGTTACACCCGCGATCAGTTCGGTCCTGACAGTGGTGCCGTGCAGCTTGAGTTTGAAAATCCGCTCCAGCCAGCTCGTTTCGAGCGGTGGGGCAAGATCCAGCGTAGGGGCTTGGGGTTTGCGGCTTTCCACAGCGTGTACTCCTCACGTCTTTTCTTGTTGTTCAGAGCTTGTCCTGCGCGTTGACTGGGGGCTCTGCGAGGGGGAGGGCATGGCGACCGGACCTGTTGTTGACCTGCGGGTCAGGAAGTTGCACGGCTGGATTATGCGTTTGTATACAAATAATGCAAATAATGTTTTTGTCGGTGTGTGCAGGTAAATTGTCGCCACGGCTATAACGTGATGGCACTCTGCAGAAATCGCCAAGCCTGTGTACAATGCGTCAATACCATGAACGTCTAATTTTCTATCCAGGACTTGCCATCGCCCTACTGGCTGGTATTACAGTCAGGGTCCGATAGGTGGATCTCCGTGCTCGAGCGCCCATGAACGAACAGCTGCAACCCCTCAAGAAACCCACGCGCACCGGCAAGGCCGGTCGTAGCGGCACCCAGGACGATATCGTTTACGCGCACATATTCGAGGCAATCCTCGAACAACGCCTGGCGCCGGGTACCAAGTTGAGTGAGGAAGCCCTGGGCGAGATCTTCGGCGTCAGCCGCACCATCATCCGGCGTGCGCTGTCGCGCCTGGCCCACGAAAGCGTGGTGCTGCTGCGCCCCAATCGCGGTGCGGTAGTGGCCAGCCCGACCGTCGAAGAGGCGCGTCAGGTGTTCTTTTCGCGGCGCATGGTCGAGCGTGCCATCACCGAACTTGCAGTGGAGCACGCCACCGCCGAGCAGTTGAACGAACTGCGCCAGATGGTGCGCGAGGAGCGCGACAGCTTCTCGCGCGGCGACCGGGGTGCCGGCATTCGCCTGTCTGGCGAGTTTCACCTCAAGCTGGCGGAAGCGGCGGGCAATGCACCGCTGATCAGCTTCCAGCGCAGCCTGGTATCGCAGACCTCGCTGATCATTGCCCAGTACGAAAGCGGCAACCGCTCGCACTGCTCGTATGACGAGCACATGCAACTGATCGACGCCATCGAGGCGCGTGATGCGGCCCAGGCGGTGAGCCTGATGATGCACCACATGGACCACATCGACAGCAAGCTCAACCTCGACGAGGAGAGTGCGTCGGATGACCTGCACGCGGTGTTCTCGCACCTGCTGCAAACCAAGAAGCGCGGCAGCTCGGTGCCGGCCAAGGGCTGATACTGCGTCGCCTGCAATCGCGGGTCGAGCCCGCTCCCACAGGATTGTCTCGGTCCTTGTGGGAGCGGGCTTGACCCGCGATGCTTTCAGGGCTGCTGGCACTTGAGCCAACCTCTGCTAGATTTCTATCTGTTGCACTCCCGCAAACCTTCATCAAGCAGTTGGGCTTGCGCTTCAGGCGTACCACTTCTTGAGGACTGACTGATGTCGATGCCCATGAGCAAACGCATGGGAGCTGAATTGATAGGGACGTTCTGGTTGGTGTTGGGGGGTTGTGGCAGCGTGGTACTGGCTGCGTCTTTTCCGATCGGCATTGGCCTGGTCGGTGTCTCCATGGCCTTCGGGCTGACTGTGCTGACCATGGCATTCGCCATCGGTCATATCTCCGGTTGTCACCTCAACCCTGCGGTATCGCTGGGCCTGGTCGTGGGCGGGCGGTTTCCGCTCAAGGACCTGGTGCCGTACGTGATCGCCCAGGTGGTGGGCGCCATCCTGGCTGCCGGCGTGATCTACCTCATCGCCAGCGGCAAGGCCGGCTTCGAGCTGTCGAACGGGCTTGCCTCGAACGGCTATGGCGAGCATTCGCCGGGGCAGTACTCGCTGGGGGCAGGTTTTGTCAGCGAGGTGGTGATGACCGCGATGTTCATTCTGATCATCATGGGCGCCACCGATTCGCGGGCGCCGGCCGGCTTTGCGCCGATCGCCATCGGGCTGGCGCTGACGCTGATCCACCTGGTGTCGATACCGGTTACCAACACATCGGTGAACCCGGCACGCAGCACCGGGCCGGCGCTGTTCGTCGGTGGCTGGGCGCTGCATCAGCTGTGGCTGTTCTGGGTGGCGCCGCTGATCGGGGCGGTGATCGGCGGCGCGTTGTACCGCGGCCTGTTTCGAACGCCTTAGCGCTGGTGCACGCTGCGCCCGGCGGCAAAGGTTTCGCGAATGGTACGGTCGTCGCCCAGGGTGGTCAGCACGAACAGGGTCTCCTCGATGCTGCCGGACTGCTGGAGACGGTAGTCCAGCAACGGGGTGGCCTTGTAGTCGAGCACGATGAAGTCGGCATCGCTGCCCGGTTGCAGGGTGCCGATGCGCTCCTCCAGGTTCAATGCCCGCGCACCGCCCAGGGTGGCCAGGTACAGCGACTTGAACGGGCTCAGGCGTGCGCCCTGCAACTGCATGACCTTGTAGGCTTCGTTCAGGGTGTACAGCAGCGAGAAGCTGGTGCCGGCGCCCACGTCGGTGCCCAGGCCGACCTTGACCTTGTGCTGCTCGGCCTGGGGCAGGTTGAACAGGCCGCTGCCCAGGAACAGGTTGGAGGTCGGGCAGAACGCCACGGCCGAACCGGTCTCGGCCAGGCGCTGGCATTCGGCATCGCACAGGTGAACGGCGTGGGCGAACACCGAGCGCTCGCCCAGCAGTTCGAAATGGTCGTACACATCCAGGTAGCCGCTGCGCTCGGGGAACAGCGCCTTGACCCACTCGATCTCCTTGAGGTTTTCGCTCAGGTGGGTGTGCAGGTACAGGTCCGGGAACTCCTTGAGCAACTGGCCGGCCAGGGCCAGCTGTTGCGGGGTGCTGGTGGGCGCAAAGCGCGGGGTCACCGCATAGTGCAGGCGGCCCTTGCCGTGCCAGCGCTGGATCAGCGCCTTGCTGTCGGCGTAGCCCGACTCGGCGGTGTCGGTCAGGTAGTCGGGGGCGTTGCGGTCCATCATCACCTTGCCGGCGATCAGGCGCAGGTCCAGGCGCTCGGCTTCCTCGAACAGGGCGTTGACCGAGGCAGGGTGCACGCTGCCGAACACCAGCGCCGAGGTGGTGCCGTTGCGCAGCAGCTCCTTGAGGAACAGCTTGGCCACCTTGTCGGCGTGAGCCTTGTCTTCGAACTGGCGCTCGCACGGGAAGGTGTAGGTGTTCAGCCAGTCCAGCAACTGCTCGCCGTAGGAGCCGATCATGCCGGTCTGCGGGAAGTGGATATGGGTATCGATGAACCCCGGGGTGATCAAGGCGTCCTGGTAGTGCACCACTTCGATGTCGGCGTCCAGGCCTGGCAGCAGTTCGCTGGCGTGGCCGATGGCGCTGATCTTGCCCTGGTCGATGACCAGCAGGCCGTCTTCGAAATATTCATACGATGCTTCGACGCCTACCTCGGCAGGGTCGGCGAGGCTGTGCAGCAGGGCGGCACGGTAGGCTTTGCGGGTTGCGCTCATGTGGCTCTCGTCAAATGGCTTGGCTGCGCCGTGACGGCGGCAGCAGTTTGGCAATGGGTTGGGTGGTGGCCGAGCCGGTATGCTGGCCGAAGTTCGCGTTGTAGGTGGCGATGATTTCGGCGGCGATGGACACGGCGATCTCGATCGGCAGCTTGCCCTTGACCTCGGCCAGGCCCATCGGGCAGCGCATGCGTGCCAGGCTGTCGGCGGCAAAGCCGCGCTCGCGCAGGCGGTGCTCGAACTTCACGCGCTTGGTCCTGGAGCCGATCAGGCCGAACCAGGTGAAATCGTTGCGCTTGAGGATCGCGGCGGTCAGTTCCAGGTCCAGTTGATGGTTGTGGGTCATGACGATGCAATAGCTGCCGGCGGGCAGTTCATCGACCTCGTCGACCGGTTCCTCGCTGACGACCTTGCTCACCCCCGTGGGGATGATGTCGGGGAATTCCTGCTCGCGCGAATCGATCCAGCGTACCCGGCAGGGCAGCGCGGCGAGCAAGGGTACCAGAGCGCGGCCGACATGGCCTGCGCCGAATACCGCGATCTGCGCCTGCACGCCGCCCATGGGCTCGAACAGCAGCACGGTGGCGCCGCCGCAGCACTGGCCAAGGCTGGCGCCGAGGCTGAAGCGCTCCAGGTGGGTGGTTTCGCGGCCTTCGGCAAGCATCTGCCGGGCGATGTGCATGGCCTTGTATTCCAGGTGCCCGCCGCCGATGGTGTCGAACAGCTGGGTCGCGCTGACGACCATCTTCGAGCCGGCATTGCGTGGGGTGGAGCCCAGCTCTTCGATGATGGTCACCAGCACGCAGGGTTCGCCCCGGGTGTGCAGGTCGGACAGGGCGTTGATCCAGGTGTGCATAGTCGGTTGCCTCTTCAGTGCCTGATCGGGCCTCTTCGCCGGCAAGGCCGGCTCCTACAGCAATCACGCCCTGTAGGAGCCGGCCTTGCCGGCGAAGGGCGCACTACGGTGTAACGGTTTCCACCTCGGCAGCTGCCTGCCGGCCCGCCACCACCTTGCGCATCTGCTCGCAGCCCCACAGCACCCGCTCGGGGGTGGCCGGGGCATCGATCTGCGGTTGCTCGCGATAATCCGCCAGGCTGGCCACTGCATCCTTGATCGCGCACCACGGCGCGATCCCCAGCATGAACGGCGGCTCGCCCACCGCCTTGGAATGGAACACCGTGTCCTCGGGGTTCTTGCGGTTCTCCACCAGCTTCACCCGCAGGTCCACCGGCATGTCCGCCACCGCCGGGATCTTGTAGCTGGCCGGGCCGCTGGTCATCAGCTTGCCCTTGGCGTTCCACACCAGTTCCTCGGTGGTCAGCCACCCCATGCCCTGGATGAACCCGCCCTCCACCTGGCCAATGTCGATGGCCGGGTTCAGCGAGGCGCCCACGTCATGCAGGATGTCGGTGCGCAGCATCTTGTACTCGCCGGTCAGGGTGTCGACGATCACCTCGGCGCACGCCGCGCCGAAGGCGAAGTAGTAGAACGGGCGCCCGCGCGCCTGGCTGCGGTCGTAGTAGATCTTCGGGGTCTTGTAGAAGCCGGTGCTCGACAGCGACACCTGGGCAAAGTAGGCCTGCTGCACCAGGCTCTCGAAGGTGAGGATTTCATCGCGCACGCGCACGTGCCCGTTGCGAAACTCGACGTCTTCTTCACTGACCTTGTACTGGCGCGCGGCAAACTCCACCAGGCGCTGCTTGAGGATTTCGGCCGCGTTCTGCGCCGCCTTGCCGTTCAGGTCGGCGCCGCTGGAGGCCGCCGTGGGCGAGGTGTTGGGCACCTTGTCGGTGTTGGTGGCGGTGATCTGTATGCGGCTGAAGTCCACCTGGAACACTTCGGCCACCACCTGGGCCACCTTGGTGTTCAGGCCCTGGCCCATCTCGGTGCCGCCGTGGTTGAGGTGGATGCTGCCATCGGTGTAGATGTGCACCAGCGCACCGGCCTGGTTGAGAAAGCTGGCGGTGAACGAGATGCCGAACTTCACCGGGGTCAGCGCCAGGCCCTTTTTCAGCACCGGGCTGTTGGCGTTGAAGCGGCGGATCGACTCGCGGCGCTGCTGGTAGTCGCTGCTGGCTTCGAGCTCGGCGGTGATTTCCTCGAGCATGTTGTGCTCGACCGTCTGGTAGTAGTGGGTGACGTTGCGCTCGGTCTTGCCGTAGTAGTTGGCCTTGCGTACTGCCAGCGGGTCCAGTGCCAGGTGGCGGGCGATGCGGTCCATCACCTCTTCGATGGCAACCATGCCCTGCGGGCCGCCAAAGCCGCGGTAGGCGGTATTGGAGGCGGTGTTGGTCTTGCAGCGGTGGCCGTTGATGGTGGCGTCGCCCAGGTAGTAGGCGTTGTCGGAGTGGAACATCGCACGGTCGACGATCGAGGCCGACAGGTCCGGCGAGCAGCCGCAGTTGCCGGCCAGTTCCAGGTTGATGCCATGCAGGCGGCCGCTGTCGTCGAACCCCACGTCGTATTCGATATAGAAGGGGTGGCGCTTGCCGGTCATCAGCATGTCCTCGACCCGTGGCAGGCGCATCTTGGTCGGTTGCCCGGTCAGGCGCGCGATCACCGCGCACAGGCAGGCGGGGCTGGCGGCCTGGGTTTCCTTGCCGCCGAAGCCGCCGCCCATGCGGCGCATGTCCACCACGACCTTGTTCATCGGCACGTCCAGCACTTCGGCCACCAGCTTCTGCACCTCGGTGGGGTTCTGCGTGGAGCAGTACACGATCATGCCGCCATCCTCGGTGGGCATCACCGAGGAGATCTGGGTTTCGAGGTAGAAGTGCTCCTGGCCGCCGATATGCAGGGTGCCCTGTACCCGATGCGGGGCGCTGGCCAGCGCGGTGACCGAATCGCCGCGCTGGTGGGTGTGGCTGTCGAGCACGAAATGCTTCTTGCGCAGGGCCTGAACCACATCCAGCACCGGCTCCAGGTCTTCGTATTCGATGATTGCGGCCATCGCTGCGCGGCGGGCGGTGTCCAGGTCGCAGGCGGCCACGGCCAGCACCGGCTGGCCGACGAACTCGACGGTGTCGATGGCCAGCAGCGGGTCGCCCGGCAGCAGCGGGCCGATGTCCTTCAGGCCCGGGATGTCTTCGTGGGTGATGGCGATGCGCACGCCTTCGATGGCGTAACACGGGCGGGTGTCGATGCTCAGCACCCGTGCATGAGCGCGGTCCGACAAGCGAGCGTACACATGCAACTGGTTGGGGAATTCGAGGCGGTCATCGATATACATCGCCTCGCCGGACACATGCTTGTCGGCGCTATCGTGCTTGATGCTGCGCCCGACGCCACTGGTCAGGCCCTGGGCGAACAGCTCGGCCAGTTCGGCCTGGCTCCTGGCCACGTGAGGATGGTTAGACATAGGCGGTCACCCGGGTTTCGATGTGCGGCGTGTGCAGTTCGATGAAGTACTTGCGCAGCAGGTTCTGCGCGCCGAGCAGGCGGTATTCCTTGCTGGCCCTGAAGTCCGACAGCGGGGTGAAGTCTTCGCCCAGCGCCTGGCAGGCGCGCTCGATGCCGGCCTGGTTGAACGGCTTGCCGAGCAGGGCGGCTTCACAGGCGCGGGCGCGCTTGGGGATGGCGGCCATGCCGCCGAAGGCGATACGTGCCTCGGCCACCACGCCGTTGTCGATGCGCAGGTTGAAGGCGGCGCACACCGCCGAAATATCGTCGTCCAGTCGCTTGGACACCTTGTAGGCCCGGAACGCCCAGGCCAGGTTGGCCCGCGGCACGATGATCTTCTCGATGAACTCGCTTTCCTGGCGTGCGGTGATGCGGTAGTCGATGAAATAGTCTTCCAGCGCCAGGGTGCGTGTGTCCTGACCCCGGCGCAGCACGATCTGCGCACCCAGGGCGATCAGCAGGGGCGGCGAATCGCCGATCGGCGAGGCGTTGCCGATGTTGCCGCCCAGGGTGCCCTGATTGCGGATCTGCAGCGAGGCGAAGCGGTGCAGCAGTTCGCCGAAGTCGGGGTATTCACGGCTCAGCGCGTCATAGCAGTCGGTGAGTGGCGTGGCGGCGCCGATTTCCAGGCGATCGTCAAAGGCCTCGACCCGCTTCATCTCGGCGACGTTGCCCACGTAGATCATCACCGGCAGGGTCTTGTGGAACTGCGTGACCTCCAGCGCCAGGTCGGTGCCGCCGGCCAGCAGGCGGGCTTCGGGGTGCGAGCCGTAAAGCTCGGCCAGGTCGGCCACGGTCAGCGGCACCAGGCAGCGCTTGTCGCCGCTGTTGAGTTCGCCGGTTTCCTTGGGCGCAATCGCCTGGAGCCGGGCGATGGTCTGTGCCTGGGCGCTGTCGAACTGGTCGGGGGCGGCCTGGCAGCAGGCCTGCTCGGCGGCTGCCAGGATCGGCCGGTAGCCGGTGCAGCGGCACAGGTTGCCGGCCAGGGCCTCCTGGGCGCGGTGCAGGTCGGGGGCGTCGCTGTTCTTCTGCAGGGCGAACAGCGACATCACGAAGCCCGGGGTACAGAAGCCGCATTGCGAGCCATGGCAGTCGACCATGGCCTGCTGCACGCTGTGCAGCTTGCCCTGGTGCTTGAGCCCTTCGACGCTGATCAGCTGCTTGCCATGCAGCGACGAGACGAACGTCAGGCACGAATTGAGGCTGCGATAACGCAGGTGCTGCCGGCCGTGTTCATCTGCAGCCAGTTCACCGACCACGACGGTGCAGGCGCCGCAATCGCCGCTCGCGCAGCCTTCCTTGGTACCGGGTTTGCCCAGGTGCTCGCGCAGGTACTCGAGCACCGTCAGGTTGGGGTCCAGGGCATGCTCACTGCGCAGCTCCTGGTTGAGTAGAAACTGGATCACGGAAGGCCTCACAAGCGAATTATTGTTGTTGAGTGGACGGGGTCGACTGTAGGCAGACTTGACTTGCCGGTCAACTGCTTTCTGACTTCAAGGTCAGCTTTTTGTGCGTGCTGATCCTGTCATCCTCGATAGCCTCTGTATTCAGCATAGAACCGGGGCCGGGTTGACGATTGTTTTGCTTCAATCGTGCCAACTGCGTGCCTGTGCCGCTGCGCGAGGTGCAGGCAAGTGCGCTACAATCGGCGCTTGTGCACAGTTCAATGATTTTGAAGGAAAACCATGACGTTCAAGGCGCCGGACAGCCTCTCCGAGCAAATTGCCCATTACCTGGCCGAGCGGATCATCCGCGGTGAGCTCAAACCTGCCGAGCGCATCCAGGAACAGAAGGTCACCCAGGCGCTCAATGTCAGCCGAGGCTCGGTGCGCGAGGCACTGCTGATACTCGAGCGCCGGCACCTGGTGACCATCCTGCCGCGCCGTGGCGCGCAGGTTACGGCGCTCAACGAGCACAACGTGCGCAGCCTCTGCACCCTGATGAGCGAGCTGTACATCCTGCTGGGCAATGCCGTGGCCAGCGCGCCGCGCAGCGAAGCCGAACTTGCACCGTTTCTGGTCATCCAGCAGCGTCTGCACGCCGCCAGTGCGCGCCAGGACATCAAGGCCTTCGTCGAAGAGAGCTTCGCGGTGATGCGCGCCGCGTACCCGTTCGCCAACAACCCCTACCTGCAGGAAACCGTCGAGAACCTGCAGCCGGCCATGAGCCGCACCTATTACCTGGCGCTGGACCAGCGCAAGGCCAACATGAACGACTTCCTGGTGCTGTTCGCCCAACTGCTAGAAGCGGTGGTGGGTGGCGACCTGCCGCGTATCCGCGAGGTGCTGACGCAGTACTGCGAGCGCAGTTGCACGCTGGTGCTGTCCTCGCTGGTTGCTGGCTGAGCATGCGCCTCAAGTGCATTCGCCTGGCGGGGTTCAAGTCGTTCGTCGACCCGACTACCGTCAACTTCCCCAGCAACATGGCGGCCGTGGTCGGCCCCAATGGCTGCGGCAAGTCCAACATCATCGATGCGGTGCGCTGGGTGATGGGCGAAAGCTCGGCGAAAAACCTGCGTGGCGAGTCGATGACCGACGTCATCTTCAACGGCTCCACCAGCCGCAAGCCGGTCAGCCAGGCCAGTATCGAACTGGTGTTCGACAACAGTGACAACACCCTGGTGGGCGAGTATGCCGCCTATGCCGAGATCTCGATCCGGCGCAAGGTGACCCGCGACGCGCAGAACACCTATTACCTCAACGGCACCAAGTGCCGTCGGCGCGACATCACCGATATCTTCCTGGGTACCGGCCTGGGCCCGCGCAGCTATTCGATCATCGAGCAGGGCATGATCTCCAAGCTGATCGAGGCCAAGCCCGAAGAGTTGCGCAACTTCATCGAAGAGGCCGCCGGCATCTCCAAGTACAAGGAGCGCCGCCGCGAAACCGAAAACCGCATCCGCCGCACCCACGAGAACCTGGAGCGCCTGACCGACCTGCGCGAAGAGCTGGAACGTCAGCTCGAACGCCTGCACCGCCAGGCCCAGGCAGCGGAGAAGTACAAGGAATACAAGGCCGAGGAGCGTCAGCTCAAGGCCCAGCTGGCGGCCCTGCGTTGGCGTGCGCTGAACGATCAGGTGGGCCAGCGCGAGGCGATCATCGGCGACCAGGAAGTGGCCTTCGAGGCCCTGGTGGCCGAGCAGCGCAATGCCGATGCGAGCATCGAGCGCCTGCGCGACGGTCACCACGACCTGTCGGAGCGTTTCAACCTGGTCCAGGGGCGCTTCTATTCGGTAGGCGGCGACATCGCCCGGGTCGAGCAGAACATCCAGCACGGCCAGCAGCGTCTGCGCCAGTTGCAGGATGACTTCAAGGAAGCCGAACGCGCGCGTCTGGAAACCGAATCGCACCTGGGCCACGACCGTACCTTGCTGGCGACCCTGGGCGAAGAGCTGGAGATGATCGAGCCCGAGCAGGAACTGTCGCTGGCGGCAGCCGAGGAGGCCGCCGCGACCCTTGAGGAAGCCGAGACCACCATGCATGGCTGGCAGGAGCAGTGGGACAGCTTCAATACCCGCTCCGCCGAGCCGCGCCGCCAGGCCGAGGTGCAGCAGTCGCGCATCCAGCAGCTGGAGCAGAGCCTGGAGCGCGTCTCGGAGCGCCAGCGCAAGCTGGGCGAAGAACGCGACCAGTTGAGCGCCGACCCTGAAGATGCGGCCATCCTGGAACTGAACGAACAACTGGCCAGCAGCGAATTGCTGCTCGAAGACCTGCACCTGGAAGAACAGCAGGTGATCGAGCGCCTCGACGCGCTGCGCGAGCAATTGCAGCAGGCCGCCCAGGCGCAGCAGCAGGCCCAGGGTGAACTGCAGCGCCTGGGTGGCCGGCTGGCATCGCTCGAAGCCTTGCAGCAGGCCGCGCTGGACCCAGGCAGCGGTACCCTCGACTGGTTGCGCGCGCAGGGCCTGGAGCAACGCCCACGCCTGGCTGAAGGCCTGCGCGTGGAGCCGGGTTGGGAGCTGGCGGTGGAAACCGTGCTGGGCGCCGACCTGCACGCGGTACTGGTGGACGACCTGGCCGGGCTCGACCTGGCGGGCTTCGAGCAGGGCGAGTTGCGTCTGCTGGAGGCCGCCGGCACCGGCAAGCGCCTTGCCGGCAGCCTGCTGGACAAAGTACAGGGCGGCGTTGACCTGGCCCCCTGGCTGGGCCAGGTCAAGCCGGTCGAGAGCCTCGAGCAGGCATTGAGCCTGCGCGGCCAGCTGGCCGACGGCCAAAGCCTGATCAGCCGCGACGGCTACTGGGTGGGGCGCCACTTTCTGCGGGTCAGCCGAGGCAACGATGCCCAAGGCGGCGTGCTGGCCCGCGGGCAGGAGCTTGAGCTGCTGGGCCTGGAGCGTCTGGAGCAGGAAGCTGCCCTGGAGCAGCTCGAAGCGCAGTTGCTGGCCCTGCGTGAACAGCAGCGCGTGCAGGAAGACAGCCGTGAACAACTGCGTCGTCGCACCCAGGAAGAAGCCCGCCAGCAAGGTGAGCTCAAGGCCCGTCTGTCGGCCGGCAAGGCCCGCGCCGAGCAGCTGACATTGCGCCGCCGGCGCCTTGAAGAAGAGCTGGCCGAGCTGCTCGAACAGCGCGCCATCGAACACGAAAGCCTGGGCGAGTCGCGCCTGCACCTGCAGGAAGCCCTCGACCTGATGGCCCACGACACCGAACAGCGCGAGGCCTTGCTGGCCCAGCGCGACAACCTGCGCGAACGCCTCGACCGCGTGCGCCAGGAAGCCCGCCAGCACAAGGACCACGCCCATCAGTTGGCGGTACGCCTGGGCTCGCTGCGCGCCCAGCACGACTCCACGCGCCAGGCCCTCGAGCGCCTGGAGCTGCAGTCGGAGCGCCTGAACGAAAAACGTGAACAACTGAGCCTGAACCTGGAGGAGGGCGAGGCGCCCCTCGAAGAGCTGCGCATGATGCTCGAGGCGCTGCTGGAAAAGCGCATGAGTGTCGACGAGGAAATGCGTCAGGCACGCCTGCACATGGACGAGGCCGACCGCGAACTGCGCGAGGCCGAAAAGCGTCGTACCCAGGCCGAACAGCAATCTCAGCTGCTGCGTGGTCAGCTCGAACAGCACCGCATGGAATGGCAGGGGCTGAGTGTGCGGCGCAAGGCCCTGCAGGAACAGTTGCAGGCTGACGGCTATGATCTGGAAGGCGTGTTGGCGACCTTGCTGGCCGAGGCCAGCGAGCAGGAGGCTGAACTTGAGCTGGAGCGCATCGATGCGCGCATCCAGCGCCTGGGCGCGATCAACCTGGCGGCCATCGACGAGTACCAGCAGCAGTCCGAGCGCAAGCGCTACCTCGACGCCCAGGATGCCGACCTGGTCGAGGCCCTCGATACCCTGGAAAACGTGATTCGCAAGATCGACAAGGAAACCCGCAACCGCTTCAAGGATACCTTTGATCAGATAAATGCCGGATTACAGGCACTTTTCCCAAAAGTTTTCGGTGGTGGCAGCGCTTATCTGGAACTGACGGGCGAAGATCTACTCGATACAGGGGTAACGATCATGGCGCGCCCGCCGGGCAAGAAGAACAGCACCATCCATCTGCTCTCGGGCGGCGAGAAGGCGCTGACGGCCCTGGCCCTGGTGTTTGCCATCTTCAAGTTGAACCCGGCACCGTTCTGCATGCTCGACGAAGTCGATGCGCCGCTGGACGACGCCAACGTCGGACGCTATGCGCGCCTGGTCAAGGAGATGAGCCAGACCGTGCAGTTCATCTATATCACCCACAACAAGATCGCCATGGAAATGGCCGATCAACTGATGGGGGTGACCATGCACGAGCCCGGTTGCTCGCGGCTGGTGGCGGTGGACGTGGAGGAGGCGATGGCCATGGTCGACGCCTGAAAAACGGATATAACGCACGAACTTGCAGCAAATGCCCCTGTCAGTTGCGACAGACGGTGTAAAGTTATCTTTGGTCGTGCTAGCTTAATGTAAATTTTTCTATGCGTGGGTAAAACGCCTGTCAGAACATAGAGTTGGCGCCACGTTTTAAAGGGGTTTAAACCCTTTATTTTTCAGCATTTTTCACAGAGGCACGGGATTACATGGAAATCGGTCTGCGCGAGTGGCTGATCGTCATCGGCATCATAGTCATTGCCGGTATTCTTTTTGACGGCTGGCGTCGCATGCGCGGCGGCAAGGGCAAGTTGAAATTCCGTCTGGACCGCAGCTTCTCCAACCTGCCGGACGAAGAGACCAGCGCCGAAGTGCTGGGCCCGCCGCGGGTGCTTGACGACCACAAGGAGCCCCAGCTCGACGAGCACGACCTGCCGTCGATGACGGCTGCGCGCGAGCAGCGCGAGCCGAAGGTGGGCAAGGGGTCCAAGCGCGCCAAACGTACCAGCGAGCCGCAGCAGGGCGACCTGAACCTGGCGGCCGAGCCACGCGAGCCTGACCTGTTCGGCAATGCCGACGACGACTTCCCGGACGAAAGCCCCAAGAGCACCGGCTTCGGTGCCAGCGAAGGCAAGGACCTGCCGCCGGTCGAGGAAGTGCTGGTGATCAGCGTGATTGCCCGCGACGAGAGCGGCTTCAAGGGCCCTGCACTGCTGCAGAACATCCTGGAAAGCGGCCTGCGCTTTGGCGAGATGGACATCTTCCACCGTCACGAAAGCATGGCCGGCAATGGCGAAGTGCTGTTCTCCATGGCCAACGCGGTCAAGCCTGGGGTTTTCGACCTGGACGACATCGACCATTTCAGCACCCGTGCGGTCAGCTTCTTCCTTGGCCTGCCGGGCCCGCGCCATCCCAAGCAGGCGTTCGACGTGATGGTGGCGGCGGCGCGCAAGCTGGCCCATGAACTGAACGGCGAGCTCAAGGATGACCAGCGCAGCGTGATGACCGCGCAGACCATCGAACACTACCGCCAGCGCATCGTCGAGTTCGAGCGCCGCGCCCTGACCCAGAAACGCTGACAGGTATGGCCGCTCCCTGCAGGAGCTGACCTTGCCGGCGAAAGCTGCCCCGCCGATCCACCGATTTGAACGCCAAGAGCAGCCCCGAGCTGCTCTTTTGCTTTGCAAGAGACGACACACATGACCGCCCAAACCCGCATCCTCGAACTGCGCGCCGAACTCGACCAGCACAACTACCGCTACTACGTGCTCGACGAGCCAAGCGTCCCGGACGCCGAATACGATCGCCTGTTCCGCGAGCTGCAGGCCCTTGAGGCCGAACACCCCGAGCTGGTCACCCCCGATTCCCCCACCCAGCGGGTGGGCGGCGCGGCGCTCTCGGCCTTCACCCAGGTGCGTCACGAGGTGCCGATGCTGAGCCTGGGCAACGCCTTCGAGGAAAATGACCTGCGCGAGTTCGACCGGCGCGTGGTCGAAGGCCTCGACCTGCCGACCGGCGACCTGTTCGGCGCAGGGGTGGCGGTGGACTACAGCTGCGAACCCAAGCTCGACGGCCTGGCGGTCAGCCTGTTGTACCGTGACGGCCTGCTGGTGCAGGGCGCCACCCGTGGCGACGGCACCACCGGCGAAGACATCAGCGTCAACGTGCGCACCATCCGCAACGTGCCGCTCAAGCTGCAGGGCAAGGGCTGGCCGGCGGTGCTGGAGGTGCGCGGCGAAGTGTTCATGAGCAAGGAGGGCTTCGAACGGCTGAACGCAGCCCAGGCCGAGATCGGCGGCAAGACCTTCGCCAACCCGCGCAACGCCGCCGCCGGCAGCCTGCGCCAGCTCGATTCGAAGATCACCGCCAGCCGCCCCCTGGAGTTCTGCTGCTATGGCGTGGGCCAGGTGTCCGAGGCCATCGCCGACACCCACATCGGCACCCTCGAAAAGCTCAAGGGCTGGGGCATGCCCATCAGCCGCGAACTGCGGCATGCCGCCGGCATCAAGGAATGCCTGGACTACTACCGTGACATCGGCGAGCGGCGCAACGCGCTGCCCTACGAGATCGACGGGGTGGTTTTCAAGGTCAACAGCCTGGCCTCGCAACGTGAACTGGGCTTTCGTGCCCGTGAGCCGCGCTGGGCGATAGCGCACAAGTTCCCGGCCATGGAAGAGTTGACCGAGGTGCTCGACGTCGAGTTCCAGGTTGGTCGCACCGGTGCGGTAACGCCCGTCGCACGGCTCAAGCCGGTCAAGGTGGCCGGCGTGACCGTGGCCAATGCCACCTTGCACAACATGGACGAAGTGGCGCGCCTGGGGGTGATGATCGGCGATACGGTGATCATCCGCCGTGCCGGTGATGTCATCCCGCAGGTGATGCAGGTGGTCACCGAGCGTCGCCCGGCCGATGCGCGTGCGGTGCACATCCCTACCCAGTGCCCGGTGTGTGGCTCGCAGGTCGAGCGCACCCAGCTGGTCAAGCGCAGCAAGGGCAAGGAAACCGTCAGCGAAGGCGCGGTGTACCGCTGCGTCGGCCGCCTGGCCTGTCGCGCGCAGCTCAAGCAGGCGATCATCCACTACGTGTCGCGCCGCGCCATGGACATCGAGGGCCTGGGCGAGAAGAGCGTCGAGCAGTTGGTGGATGAAGGGCTGATTGCCTCGCCGGCAGACCTGTACCGCTTGAAATTCGAAGACATCGTCGACCTCGAAGGCTTTGCCGAGGTGTCCAGCAACAAGCTGCTGGCTGCCATTGCCGACAGCAAGCGCCCGAGCCTGGCACGCTTCATCTACGCCCTTGGCATCCCGGATGTGGGCGAGGAGACCGCCAAGGTGCTGGCGCGCTCGCTGGGCTCGTTGCAGCGCGTGATGGTGGCGTTGCCGCAGGTGCTGACCTACCTGCCGGATATCGGCCTGGAAGTGGCTCACGAGATCCACAACTTCTTCGAGGACGAGCATAACCGCAGCGTCATCGCGCAACTGCTCGAGAACGGCCTGCAGTTGCAGGAGGAGGGCGAGCTGGCCGCCGAGTTCGCGGCCAGTACGACCCTGGCCGGGTTGATCGCCAAGCTCGACATCCCTTCTGTCGGCCCGACGGGTGCCGAGAAGCTGGTGGCCAAGCTGCAAAGCCTTGAGCGCATCATTGCCGCCGACGGCATCGACCTGCGCCAGGCGCTGGCAGCCAAGCAGGCTGATGCGGTGCGCGAGTTCTTCCTGGTCGAGTCCAACCAGGCACTGGCGCGCAGCGTCGAGGCGCAACTGCGCGAGTTCGGCATGCACTGGGAGAGCGAGAAGAAGGTTGCCCAGGGCTTGCCGCTGGCGGGGCAGACCTGGGTGCTGACCGGTTCGCTGGAGCGCATGAGCCGGGATGTCGCCAAGGACAAGCTGGAGAGCCTGGGGGCCAAGGTGGCGGGGTCTGTTTCGGCCAAGACCCACTGCGTGGTGGCGGGCCCGGGGGCAGGCTCCAAGTTGGCCAAGGCCACTGAGCTGGGGCTCAGGGTGTTGGATGAGGATGCGTTCGTGGCGTTTCTGTCGGAGCAGGGCATAGCGGTGTAGCGGTCACGCGGCCCGCTTCTGCCCGAAGGGCGTGGGAGCGGGCTTGACCCGCGATCGAGCGCGAAGCGCTCGCAACACCTGAGCGCACGGTGCGTCAGGCACACCGCAAGCGCTGTCACGCACATGGTGTAGGCTAGGCTCCAGCCAGGAGGTGGCCCCATGTACCCATTCTTCGAACAGCTCGTCGCCCGTATCGCCGCACCCTTCGTCAGCCAGGCACGCCGCAGCACGCGCGTGTGGCAATGCGAGTGCGGACAGTCCGTGTTCTTTCGCAACAGCCAATGCCTGGCCTGCCAGGCGTCGCTGGGCTACTGGCCCGATACCCACCATGTCGGCACATTGCTGCCGGCCGCTGTGGACGGCCAGTGGTACCTGGACGGCCAGCCAGAACTCGGCCCGCTCAAGCGTTGCGCCAACCTCGACACCCCGGCTTGCTGCAACTGGCTGCTGGCTGCCGACGACCCCGAAGCGTTCTGCCTGGCCTGTCGCCTAAACCGCACCATCCCCGACCTGTCGTTCACCGAAAACCACCTGCGCTGGCGCAAGCTGGAAACCGCCAAGCGCCGCCTGATTGCGCAACTGCTGCACCTGGGGTTGCCGGTCACGCCCAAGCAAGGCGCAGCCGGCGAGGGCATCGCCTTCGACTTCATCGGCATCGACATTGCCGGCAATCCCCCCACCACCGGCCACGCTGGCGGCCTGATCACCCTGGATATCCGCGAAGCCGACGACGACTGGCGCGAGCAGGTGCGCGTGCAGCTTCAGGAGCCCTACCGGACCGTGCTGGGCCACCTGCGCCACGAGATCGGGCATTACTACTGGGACCGTCTGGTGGCCAGCAGCGCCTGGCTGCAGGACTTCCGCCGCCTGTTCGGCGACGAGCGCGCCAGCTACGCCCAGGCCATGGAGCGCCACTACCAGCAAGGTGCACCGCTGGACTGGGCCGTCGCCCACGTCAGCGCCTATGCCACCATGCACCCCTGGGAGGACTGGGCCGAAACCTGGGCGCACTACCTGCACATGACCGATGCGGTGGACACCGCCCTTGCGCTGGGCATGGACGCCTCGGTGATGGACCTGGACTATCCGCCGTTCGATGCCCGCAGCCTGTACCAGCCCGAGCACCCTGGGGCGCCCGCGTTCCTGGCGTTCATCAATGCCTGGGTGGAGCTGTCGGCGATGCTCAACGAGCTGTCACGCAGCATGGGCCAGACCGACTTCTACCCGTTCGTGCTGAGTGCGCCGGTGGTGGCCAAGCTGCACTTCATTCACTGCGTGATCCAGGGCGATGCCCCGGCGGCAGTCACAAGTCCTTGAGCCAGAGTGGTTTTTTCACAGTACAGAGGTTGTAACTTCGCGTCAGACCGGTACAATGGCCCCGCTCGCTGCCAGGCGAGCATCGTTATGGTGACCCCATCGGTCCCCCCGCAACGATTACCCGTAAACCTGGTCAGGCCCGGAAGGGAGCAGCCACAGCGGGAACATCGTGTGCCGGGGTGTGGCTGGTGGGGTTGCCTCCATAACGCAAGCCCTTGTCTGCCAGGGGCCGCCTCTATCCAGTTCCCTTTCCCCGAATACGCATGCAGTGCACTGCTTTCCCTTCGCGCGCACGAAAAATGCCTGCGACCGGATCACTGTCGCAGACACCTCACTCTCTTCAGCGCTATCAGCAGGGCTCGTAAATGAACGCCTTGTAATCGCCACCCTCCCGGTAGATATAGCGCCCGATACATTCAATGTTGGCTATCTGTGCAACGTAGGTAATACGGTCCGGTTTGAATTCCCATGCCGCGGTGAGCAGCACTTTGGACAGGTCTCTTTTGACGTTTGTCACATGTTGCTCGTTGGTCTGGCTGAAATCGTCGTACTCGATGGCCCAGACGGTATTCACACCAGCCAACTTCTTCCATTGTTGTTCTGCCAGGAAGTTGTTGAAGTTGTCTCGTTCCGATTCCTTGTTGGTGAGGTCCAGCGAAAGCAATACCCTGATCATTGAGTCATTCCTTTGTGCAGTGCGCTAAGGGACGACGCTGCCCGCTGGCAGCGCCCGGCGGGCATGATTGCAGACGCGCGGCGCTCGCTTCAAGACGCTGTAATTGCGCCGAAACGGCACGCCTTTGAATGTTTCTGTTTATTTTAAAGTGCCTGAAAGCCCTTTGTTCCATAAAAGAACTTTATAGCTCGTGTTTCTTTGCGTAGTAACTTTCCTACATGGTCTTGGTTAAGTTGTTTAGTTGCTGTTTTTTGGTAAATTCTTGAATTATTTTAACTCTCAGGTGATGGCCATTTAGCATTGATGGATGAAAAGCGAGTGACTAGGTTGCAAGGGAATTTCACTGCTTATGGGAGCCCACCATGACCCTCTGCCTGTTGTCCCTCGACCTGTCCAATACCGGCGAAGTTCAGCGCGTGGCCTTTTGCAAGGTGCTCAAGGACGATAACTGGAAGCGATTTCGCAATGCCGACGCCACCTGGGAGAAGTCATACGAACTGGCCTACGACGCCCTTGTCGAAAAGCGCGTCAAGACCCTGCTCGAAGCTGCCGCCAATATGGCGGGTATCGAAGAACTGAGGTTCGTGGTGCAAGCCGGCGAGCAGGAGGGCTGGTGTTGCCAGCTGGAGAAGATCCACGGCATCTACCACTTCACCACGTTCGATTCAGCGGCAGATCTGAAAAAACTTGCCTGAGCAGTCGTCAGCGCCCGCTGCGCCGTGTCAACGCGCGCAACGGGCGTGGTGCGTCATGGCCTGGGGGGCAGCTGCACGTCACCCGCATAGGGCGTCTGCAGGTCGCGCTCGGGTATCTCCCAGATCACCAGCTGTGGCGGCGTCTGCCTGAACGCCGGGCTGTCGAAGTAGGCCTTGGCGGCTCCGGAGAATTCGCCGCCGTCCTTGGCGAAGTTGCCCACAGGCGCCGACAGCGCACGTTGCAGAAAGCCGACAAAGCTCGAGTTGCGCGAAAACGAGGTGCCGATCAGCGCGACATTCGGCAGGTTGTCGTCGCCGAACAGGTCATCGAGATTGTCGCCCGCATCGCTGACGGCCTCGGCCCGCTCGGTGATGACCGTTGGCGCCACCTGTTCCTGCGGCGGCTGCAAGGCCACTGGCAGCCAATCGATGCCGGCCAGCCGCACCAGGTCCCCGGGGCGCGGTGCCAGAGGCTCCTGGCGGGTGTCGAAGGTCTTGCTGGGGGTGGCGCTCAAGCCCATGCCCTTGACCTGCTCGGCAATGGCCTGGGCAGCGGCCTGGGCGCCGGCTTCGCTCCAGTGGGTATCGGTACGCAGAAATGCACTGGCGCCCAGCGGCTGCAGGCTGGCAGTCAGGTCCAGGGTGGCCACGCCGGCCGCCTGGAGTTTCTGCACCCACTGCTGGATGCGCGCCTGCGAGGCCGTGGGGCGAGTCAACCCGCACAGCTCGCTGGCGGCGATACGGCTCTTGTCCGGCACCACGCTCACCAGCAGACGGATACCCCGTTGCTGCAAGCTGCGTTGCAGGGCGATCACCGCATCGGCCTTGGCCTGGGCGTTGTCGGCCGCGTGCCGGTCGAGCTTGAGTTCATCGCTCAGAAACAGCCACTGCGTGCAGCCCGGCCGCACCCGCGGCCCGGTGTCGCCCAGCAACAGCCAACTGCTGGCCCGTTCCAGGTCGGCGGCCTCGCTCGGCAGCGGCGCCTTGGCCAGCTCCTTGGCAATGCGGTGGGTGATTTCGCCGTGCAGCACCTGGCCATTGGACAGGTGCTTGTCGGGCATCAGCTCGAGCTTGCCGCTGGCCACCAGCCAGCCACACGACAGCAGGCCGGCACCCAGGAACAGCGCCAGGGTGACGCCGGCGATCGGGCTGGTGCGCAGGGCCAGTGCACTGGGGGGCGTGGGCGCTGTACTGGGAGGAGGTGTCTTCATCGTCATCAGAACTGGAAGTACAGGAAGGGGACCGAATCACGGCTGGCGATCAACGCGAACGACAGCACGAAGCCGGCCACGGGCCACAGGGCAGCGGCATGCACGAACCACGCGCGGCTGGCGAAGCGGTGCTCGGCGCGTGCCTGCCAGATCGGCAGGATGATGCACGCCACGCCCAGCAACGCCGCCAGGCCGTGCACCGGGCGTACGGTGGCTGCCAGTGCCTCGCCCAGGGCAAAGCCGTGCAGGCCGAACTGGCCGGCGTACATCGACAGCGCCGTATGAAAGTCTGGGGCGCGGAACAGCGTCCAGGCCAGGCACACGAACAGCAGCGTCAGGGTGTGCGACAGCACCTTGGGGATCGCCGGCAGGCTGGAACGGCTCCAGGCCCGGTCGACGCACAGCGCGATACCGTGGGCCGAGCCCCACAGCAGGTAGTTCCAGCTGTCCCCGCCATGCCACAGGCCGGCAATGGCCATGGTCAGGAACAGGTTGCGGTAGGTGTTCCAGGTGCCGTGGCGGTTGCCGCCCAGGGCGATGTACAGGTAGTCGCGCAGCCAGCTCGACAGCGACAGGTGCCAGCGCCGCCAGAAGTCCTGGATGCTGCTGGCCAGGTACGGGCGGTTGAAGTTCTCGGGGAAGTGGAAGCCCAGCATCAGGCCCAGGCCGATGGCCATGCAGCTGTAGCCGGCAAAGTCGAAGAACAGTTGCAGCGAATACGCCAGGCAGCCCAGCCACGCGTCCAGGAACGACGGGTTGTCCAGGTGGAAGGCCACGTCCACCAGCGGCGACAGGGTATCGGCCACCAGCACCTTCATGCACATGCCGATCATGAAACGGCGCGCGCCCAGCGAGAAGTTCTGCCAGTTGAAGTAGCGCTGGTTGAGCTCGCGGCGTACCCAGTCGTAGCGGATGATCGGGCCGGCGATCGAGTGGCCGAACATCGAGATGTAGGTGGCGAAGTTCACGAAACTGCGCTCTACCGGCACGGTATGGCGGTGCACATCCACCAGGTAGGAAATCGCCTGCAGCACGATGAACGACAGCCCCGCCGGCAACGCCACCCGCTGCCACTCCATCGGCAATGCACCGTAATAGGTGATCAGCTCGTTGTAGTTGGCGGCCAGGATGTTGGCGTACTTGTACCAGCACAGCACCAGCGTATTGAACACGATCAGCGCGGCCAGCAGGCGTATGCGCCCGCGCGAGTCTTCATGGCTGCGGTTCACCAGCAGCCCGCCAACCCACGCGACCACGGTCAGCGCCATGTGCAGCAGCAGGAACAGCGGGCTCAGCCAGCCATAGAACAGCCAGCTGCCGATCAGCAGTACGCCGTTGCGCCAGGCCGGACGGCTCAGCGCGTACACCAGCATGAAGATCGGCAAAAACAGCGTCAGGAACTCGAGTGAGGCGAATACCATGGTGGTGAAGACGTCCGATCAGTTGGAGAGCGTGTCCGTGACGGGCACAAGCTGCGGGCCGCTCGCCGTGGGCAGCAGCAATACGCTGTAGCGCTCGCCGGCCTTGAGTTCGCCCAGGTCCACCGGGCCGCCGACGTTGGCATTGGCGCACACCAGTTGCACCGACAGCTTCACCGGGTTGATCGATCTACGCTGCACGCTGGCCTCTGGCGCGTCCTTGAACAGGTCCGCCGTGCGCCCGGCAGGGCGCAGGCTTGCGCCCTGGCAGGAAGGGTCGAGGTTGACGAAGGCCAGCGAAGCCTTCAGCGCATTGAAGTCGTCGGGTTGCTCGCGTACCACGCGTTGCCGGATGCCGCTGGCGTCCTGCAGGGCGACTACCGTGGCGAATTCGCCAGGAGCAACGCTCAGCTGCAGGGCCGAGCGCTGGCCGTCACGGCTCAGGGTGCCCTTGATGGCCTTGTTGGCCGGTACCGGCAGGTACGCCGACACCGGTTTGGCCGCGTCCAGCTGCAGGCTGGCCCTGGAGCCGTCCGCCACCAGTTGCAGGGTGCCGGGGGCCGCGTTGACGAAGCGCAAGAACGCCGAGTCTTCGCTGGGGCCGGTGGGGTACAGCGCGATCTCGGCCTGGGCCAGGCCCGCGCCGAGGGCGGCGGGCAGGGCCAGCAGTACAGCGTGCAGGGCGCGCTTCATTTCTTGATGCTCGTCACGACCGGCGCCTTGACGATCTCTTCGCTGATCTTCTTGCTCCAGGCCAGGTAGCCCGGGGCGGTCAAATGCTGACCGTCGACCGTGGCCCACTCGCCTTGCTTGGAGAATTTGAGCGAGTCGACGTAGTCGCACGGCGCCACGTTGGCGGCGAGGAACTTGGAGGTCAGTTCGACGCGGGCGTAGGTCTTGCCGTACTTGCCGCCTTCGGTCCCCCAGTTGGGGCCGACCCATACGCACTTGGCCCCGGTGTTGGCTATTTCCTTGGCAAAGCTGGTGGTCTGCTGCCACAGCCAGGCCTTGGGGAAGGCCGGTTTGGTGTAGCTGGCCATGGTGTCGCCCATCACCACGACCACCAGGTCCGTCTTGTCGGCCTTGATCAGGTCGCCGATCGGCCGGGTGGCCGCCTTGCTGCCCAGTACCACGGGCTTTTCGGTGCCACGGCGCTCGGCACCGCCGCAGGTGCCAGGGGTGGCTTTGAGCCAGTCGCCGGCATTGGCGCCGCAGATACCCAGCGAGTGCACCTGGGCACCTTGCTGCACGAGGTTGTCGTGCAGGCTCTTGATCAGGTAATCGGGGGTCGCCAGGTGGCTGTCGCCGATCATCAGAATGGTCAGGCCTGCGAGAAGTGAACTAGCCATGGTTGATACTCCTGCAAATCAATTCGAATAAGGGGAACGGTACGGGTTGACGGGCAACGGCATGGCGCCGCGGCCGTCGTTGAACAGGTAGCGCAGGTACAGGCCACCGGTCCATTGCTGGTAGTCGCGGGCGTTGTCCACACCCAGGGTGCCGCCGAAGAAGAACCCATCGCCCAGCCGGTATTCGCCACTGGCGCCCAGCGAGTAGCCGATGCCGGTCTTGCTTTGAGATGAGTAACGGGTGCGAAAGTCGACGTCGTTTTCAGCCAGAAGCTGCGACGCCTGATCGAATGCCGATTGCAGACGCGGGTCTCGCGGGAAGTAAGGTGCGCCGTCCTGCTCGATATGTTGCATGCCGACTGAGCCGTTGACCTGGTAGCTCCAGTCCGGCCCGCGATGGGCCCAGTTCACCGGAATGGCGATGGAGAAGAAGTTCTGTGGGCTGAAGTAGCCGCCGTGACCATAGGTGAAGAAGCTCTGGTTCTCGGCGTAGTGGGTACCCGAAACGCTCAAGCCCGCAGTCAGGCGCTGGTCCTGGTTGTTCAGCAGGTACCAGTAGATACCGCTGCCCAGTTCGGTGCGGGTATTGTCGTCGACGTTATGACCGATCAGCTTGTGCCAGGATCCGTAGCCGTAGACGCCGTAGCGCTGATTGTCGTAGCCCACTTGCAGGCGACCCCCGTTGGCAGTCACACCGCCCCATTCCAGACCACTGCGCGCGTCGCGGGCACCGGCAAAGGATGTCAGGCTGTCGGTCACGGAACGCCTTGACAGGTTGAGCCCGTAACGCCAGTTACTGCCTTCGCTGAACGGGCGATCCAGATTGATGCCGCCGACAACGGTGTTGTAGAGGAACCCGACCGGGCTTACGCCAAGGTCACTCTTGAGCCCTAGCGACGGGTTCTCATAGGCTACCGCGAAGCCGACGCCCGAATCCTTCTGTTTGCCGGTGCTGCCGAAGAACAGGTCGGAGGCTGCCTGCTCGATCTGTGCTTCGGTGCCAGCATTGGCCAGGTTGGCAATTTGCTCGGCGGTAAAGCCGCCAAAGCGGAAGCGATTCGCCGGGTCGCTGCTCACGCCTCCGGCGTTGAGCGATACCGGGGTAACGCGCAAGGCCATGCGATCGTCGCCGACGGGGAAACTGATCTCCAGCGGCGCCTCTACATCGGTGATCTTGCCCAGCCCCGATTCGCTGTCGTTACTGCGAAAGGTGACGCCCTGCTTGATCTGCGGGCTGCGCGCCTCGCGAATCGTATCCAGCTCGGTCTGCAGCGCGGCGCGCGGGTCGACCGGTGCCGGCGTGGCGAGCTGCGGCGTGGCCTGGCTGGCCGTGCGCAGGCCAGGTTCGTTGTCGCGACTGGCCAGCAGCACCGGTGCGTCGAACGCTTCGCTGGCGCGGCTGCTGACCTGGGTCTGTGCCGGCTCGGGAATTTCGGCCAGCACCGTTTCGCTCAGGCGCGACTGCTTGCGCTGGCCCGGCTGGCCGACGAAGGGGTTGACGGCAATCGCCTGGCCGAAGGGGTTGAGCACGTTCTGCTCCGGCGGCGCCTGCAAGGCCAGGGCCTGGGCATACAGCTGCTCGGCCTTGGCCAGCTTGCCGCGGCCACGGTAATAGCCGGCAGCACTGGTGAGAATCTGCGGGTTCTGCGGGGCCAGTTGCAGGGCCTTTTCAACGGCGCGCTCGGCCTTGTCGGCATCGCCGGCCTGTACGAAGGCCTGGGCGGCGCCCATCTGCACGTCGGCATTGTCCGGGTACTGGCGCAGCAGCGGGGTGAACAGCTCCACCGCCTTGGCCGGGTTGCGGTTGTCCAGGTACATGCGCGCCAGCGACGACACTGCCTGCGGGTCTTGCGGGTGTTGCGCCAGGGCCGGGGCGAGGGTGTCGTAGGCGGCCACCAGGTCGCCCTTTTCACGCAGCAGGTCGGCCTGGCGCACGGTGTACTGGAACACCAGGTCGTCGTAGCTGCGCTGGTCGCCGGCCTGCAGTGGCTGGCTGCGCAGCTCGCGCAGAATCTGGTTCACCTGCACGTCGTCGCCGGCCTTGAGCAGTGCGCCGGCATAGGCCAGGCGCAGGGACGGGGAGGGCGTGCTGCTCTGGGCAATGGCGGTGCGCAGCATGCCCAGCGCATGTTCGGTCTGGCCGATATCGATATAGGTCGCGGCCAGCGCCGAGAGCATGCCGGGGTTGTTGGCCGCTGCCGGTTCGGCGCGTTGCAGCAGCTTCATGGCCTGTTGGCGCTGGCCCTGTTTGGCCAGGTCTGCCGCCTGGCGGGTCAGCAGGTGCAGTTCGATCTCTTCGGCCAGGGTGTGCATGGCGGCGCTGCGCTGGGCCGTGGGCACCTGCGCCAGGCTGCGCTGGGCCGACTGCCACTCGCCCAGGCGGCTGAAGAACAGCGCGCTGGCATACAGCGCCTCGGCCCGCTGCGGGTTGGCCTTGAGCATCTCGTCGATGGTCTGGCGCGCCTTGCCGGAGGCATCGCTCTTGAGGTAGACCTGCGCCAGGTCGTAACGCGCCCACACGTTCTGCGGGTCGTTGCGCACGGCCTCTTCCAGCGCCTTGCGAGCGCCGGCCAGGTCGCCACTGCGCTCGGCGTCGCGGGCCTGGCCTACGGCGATGGCCGCGCGCAGCACGCGCAGGTCGCCCAGGCGTTCGCGCTGGGCATCGCTGAGCCCGTCGATCAGGCGCTGGCTTTCGCCCAGCTTGCCGTTCTGCGCCAGCACGCTGACCAGCCCGCGCAGCGCATCGGGGTTGCCGGCATCCAGACTCAGGGCCTGGCGATAGGTGGTTTCGGCGCTGTCGAACTGACCCTGGGCGGCCTGCAGGTCGGCCAGGCTGATAGGCCCCTGCACCTGGCGCGGGTTCATCGCGATGGCGCGTTGCAGCAGCTCGCGGGCGTCTTGCGGATTGCCGGCGTCGCGGGCGGCATTGGCCTGGTCCAGCAGCACCCAGTAGCGGTTGCCTTGCAGGGCGCTCTGCCAGCGGCTGCTGTTGCCACGGCTGATGGCCTGCTTGAACAGTGCATCGGCGTCGCCCAGGCGGCCCTGGCGCTGGCGCACGATGCCCAGCCCGCCGAGGGCGTCGGCATCCTGCGCCTGCTCGCGCAAACGGGCCTGGAACGACTGCTCGGCCTGGGGCAGGTCGTTGGCGTCCAGCGCCTTGAAGCCGCGCACCAGGTGGCTGTTCTGGCGTTGGACGGCGCTGGCCTGGCTGGCACGGGCACCGCTCTTGAGCTGGTTGCGGATCTCTTCGTCGTCCGGGTAGGCCTTGAGGTAGGCATCGAACAACGGCACCTCGGCGGGGCGCGGCGCACCCAGCCAGGACAGGCCCTGGCGCCAGCCCTCGATCGATTCACTGCCGATCACCGGGTCGTTGGCATAGGACGCCAGCCGGCGAATGCCCTCCACCCGCGTGCTTTCGTTGCGCAGCAGAAGCTTGGCCAGGTTGAGCTTGATCTTGGGGTTGTCCGGCGATTGGCCCTGCAGGCGCTCCAGGCCCTGGCGCGCTTCCTGCCAGCCGGTGGCGGTGTAGCCCAGGTAGCTGTAGAACTCCAGGCCCAGTTCGCCCTGGGGTGCACTGCCACTGAACAGCGTGCGGTATGCCGCCACAGCCTGATCCAGCTCGCCCGATTCGGCGAGTTGGCGGGCCTGCTCCAGTTGCGCGGTGTTATCGGCGCTGTGCAGGGCGATCTCCTGTTGCAGCAACAGGGTCTGACGCTCGCCGGGGTGCGCCTGCCTGAGCTGGTCGAGGTAGCGCTTGGCGCCCTGCGGGCGATTGCCATCAAGCTCCAGCAGGCCAAGGCCGTACAGCGCGTCGGCCTGCTGCGGATCGATCAGCAGCAGCTTGCGCCATGCCTCGGTGGCGCGGGTGGTGTCTTTGCGGGCCTGCCAGTATTGACCCTGTTCCAGCAGGACCTTGCCGTTCTCGCTGAGCTCGGCAAAGCTGCTGTTGTGGATCAGGGCGGCAAGCACCCCAATGGCTAGGGTTTGGCGGCGCGAGGGCATGAAGTCTCCCAGAGTGGTTGCAGCTTCCCGTCGTCGAGGAAGTGGTAACGATCATCCATGAAGCCGAGGGCGAACAGGCTCAGCACGAAGTCGTAGTAAGGGGGTTGTCTGGCCTGCAGCGCTTCGGGGCTCAGGCTTTTGCTCATCAGCTGGTCGACACGGGCACGCTGCTGTTCCTGCAGCCAGGGCTGCTGGCGCGCCTTGAAATACGGCAGCAGGGCGGCAGAAAAGCCGAACGGGCCATCGCCGCTGCTGGTGTTGGCCTGCACCTGCACTTTCTCTGGCGGTACGCCGTGGGTCGCGACACTGCGCGCCATGCCGTCGAGGCTGTCGAGGATCGGCTTGGCCAGTGGGTCCTTGGCCGGGGTCATGCCGGCCCACAGGTAGGTGCGGATGGCGTCGTAGCTGCCGGTTTCGCCCTTGACCGGGTCGATCACGAACAGGCCCTTGTCCGGGCCGGTGCCACGGTAGCCCACCCAGTCGGCCACATAGCCGTTGTGGCTCACGCCCTTGATCAGGCTGGCGGTGCTGCGGGCGATCTGGCTCCACGGCCCCTTGGGGTCGACCACCGCCAGGCGTCGCAGCACCGGCACCGGCAGGTAGCTGGGGTTGAGCTGCCAGAAGTGATCGGGCTTGGCAAAGCCCTCCACGCCGGGCAGCAGCATCATGCCCAGGCCCGGCAGCTCGGCCACTTCGCGGGCCTTGATATTGGCCAGCAGCTGGGCAGCCTGGGCGTTGTAGGCCGGGGTGTTCCACAGCCGCGCGGCCTCGCTCAGCGCGTAGGCGAACCACAGGTCGGCGTCCGAGGCCGAGTTGTGGTCCAGCAGGCGCCACTGGCCCTTGTCGTCCAGGCCCCAGATCCACCCCGGCAGGTTCTGCTTGATGTCGCCACCGGCAAGGTTGTTGCTGGCCCACAGCCAGAGCTTGTCGAAGCTGGCCTGGTCGTTGGCCACCAGGGCAAAGAACATCGCGTAGGACTGGCCTTCGGACGAGCTGTGCTGCTGCGGCGTGCTGGCATCGAGCACGCGCCCGTCGGGCTGCACGAAGTGCTGGCGAAACACCTGCCACAACGGCCAGGGGTCGGCCTGGCAGCTGTTGGCCTGGCTCACGCCGGGCAGCAGCAGGGTAAGGGCGCTGGCGCCCAGCAGGCGGCGCAGCAGCGAGCGCGGACGCCTGGCGGGCAACGGTGCGGTGTGTCCGGTTGGCAGAGGCATGCGATTACTCGATGTTGAGGCGACGTTTGGCCTGGGCGCGCAGCGAGAAGAACGCCACCAGGCTGACCAGGGCAACCCCCAGCAGGGTCAACAGCAGCAGCGCCGGTACATGCTGGGACAGCAGCCACTGGATGTAACGGAACGGCCCCAGGTGCCCCACGTAGTAGGCCTGCTCGGCCACCAGCGATTCGACATTCCTGCCGTTGATCACCACAAGGCTGCCTTGCAGTGCCTGGGTGTACTGCTCGCCGCCGATCAGGGCGTCGGTGACCTCCACCAGGTTCTGCGGCTGCGGGCTGGACAGCACCACCACGCTGCGCCCGCTCTTGAGCGGCGACTCGAACCCGGTGACGTACGAGCTGCGGTTCTCGCCGGTGAAGGTGAGCGCACCGCGCGCGGCGCGCAGGTTGGCCTTGGGATCGGGGCTGATCCATTCGCGCAGGCGCATCGGCAGGTCGGAGAACTCCACGTAATGCCTGGCGTCCTGGGTCCTGCTGGGCAGGTAGTCGGCCCAGGTCTTGAGCAGTGGCTGGTTGTCGCCGGAAGCCAGCACCAGCAGGTCCTTGTCGGCCAGGGCATCGACCTGGCCGGCCTGGGCCACGGTGACGGCGGTGGCCGGGTAGCCGGTGGAGTCGCCAAAGCGTCCGAGCACGGTGAGGTAGGCGCTCCAGTCGGCGCTGCCGGCGTTGTCGGGCAGGATCACCGCCGAGTCGGACAGGTCGGCCAGGCGCGTGAACGGGAAGCCGCTGTCCTTGAACACGCCCAGGTTGGGCATGGCGATGAAGTGGTCGTAGCCGCTCAGGTCCAGGGTGGAGTCCGGGTCGATGGCGCCGCGCATGTTGTCGATGATGATGTCGCGGCATTCACCCTGCTTGATGTAGTCGTACATGAAGCGGAACTGCAGGCGCGACTGCAGGGCGACCGAGTCCAGCGGCAGCAGCATGCTCGCCTCGCGGGCGATGCTGTCGTCTTTCTTCAGGGCTGCCAGCAGGCTGTCGCCGCCGCCCAGGCGCTCGATCGAGGGCAGGTTCATCGACTTGATGAAAGTGTCGTTGAAGCTCACCAGCAGCGAAGAGTTGGACGAGGTCTGCTGTGGGGTGTAGCGGTACTTGAGGTCCAGCCGGGCGCCCTGTTCGCGCCAGTTGAACAGGTCGGGTGGCAGGCGCACCGGCACGGTGATCATGCCGGGGTTGTAGCCCGACACATTGAGCTGACGCGGGTCGATCAGCTCGCCAAGGCGCACCGGGCGATCGGTCGGCAGCCAGTTGGGCGCGTCATACGGCTGCCGTGGCTGCAGCGCATTGACGGTGTCGATCTGCACGCTGGGGCCGGAGAAGCTGCGGTAGCCGATCACCAGGGCGGTGGCGGCACGCTTGAGTTCGGCGCTGTCGCGTCCGGCGATGACCAGCAGCTTGCCGTGCGGGTCGTTGGGGTTGCTCACCAGCGACAGGGTCGGGCCCTTGAGGTCGGGCAGCGTCAGGCCCTCGACCTGGTTGGCCTCGGCGGTGTTGACCAGCACCACCGCGTTGCCGCTGGCGGGCAGGCTGTGCAGGTTGGTGGGGAAGTTTGCGCCACGGTAGCTGGCCAGTGCACCGATCCACGACGACACCGCGCCCGCCGCTTCGAGGGTGGTGTTGTCGGGGGCCACGGCAAACACGAACGGCAGGCTCAGGGCGCGTGGGTCGCGACGATCGAACAGCGGCAGCGGCAGCAGGGCCAGGTCGTTGGGCAGCACCACCGGCTTGACCTGCAGGCTCAACTGGCTTTCGTTGCTGATCTTGGCCCACAGGCTCGAATGCAGCGGGTCTTCGCACTGCATGGTGTAGTGGCCGATCAACTGCACGCCGAGCCGGTTGAACTCGGTGATCAGGTACGGCGGAATGTCGATCACTTGCTTTTGCAGGACGCCGGCGTTTTCCTTGGGCAACGGCAGGCTGGCGGCCACTTCGTCGTTGACCATGATGTTGATCTGCGAGAGGTCGCTGAGCAGCGCTGGCGAATAGGTGTATTGCAGGGTCAGTTGCGCGCCGGTCACCACCTCGTCGGCCCGCACGTCGAAGTTGACCGTGTCGGTCGACTCCACGCCACGCAGGCTCATGGTGTAGTTCTTGCCCAGCTGCTTGAGGCTGAGCTGGTACTTTTCGCCGGCCGCATCCGGTGCCGCCGGCGCCGTTTCGCTGGCGGCGGGCTCCGTGGCGGGCGCCGCTGCGCTGGCCGCGACCTCATCGGCCTGGGCAGGTTGCAGCAGGCTGCCCAGGCACAGCAGCGAGCCGGCGAGCAGACGGCGAGAACGGCGCGACAGGTTCACTTGTTGGTCGGTATGAAGCATGACGGTCATTGCGAGTCCAACGAAGGTTCGAGGTGGGTGGGGGCTTGCTTGCGCTTGTAGCGACGATGGCGCAAGGCGCTGAGGGTCGCCTGGGCCAGGTCCATGATGCCGCGCACGCCGATGCGGCTCACATCGTGCAGGGCGCTCAACGGGGTGTCGGGCTTGCTGCCACCCCAGGTTGCGGCCCAGGTGTCGGCCCGCGAGAAGGTCAGGCGCACGAAGTCGCTCTGCTGGCGCAAGGTCAGCGGCTTGAACTGCACCCCGACCATGGCGCCACGGCTGAACACCACGGTGGCCGGCAGTACGCAGGCCTGCTGCTTGCGCATCAGGATCACCTGGATGTCCTGGCCCTTGTGCAGGCTCTGGCCCTCGGGAAGCTTGAAGCCCACGCCCTTTTGCGAGAAGTCCACGGTGGTGCAGTCGATGGTGGTGCCGTCGGCGGTCTGCACCTGAATCGGCAGCTCGGCGCGCACGCGCGGCTCGGAACGCACCTGGCGGGTTTCACTGGCAACCGCAACGGCAGCGCTGGTGATGATCACGTTGTAGATCGTCCAGGCCAGGTTGATGATGATGGTGATGGCTGCGGCCGGGTCGCCCCAGATCAGTTGCACCACACCGAACACCATGCCGATCAGGTTCAGGGTCAGCAGGATGATGTAGGGGCGCGCCAGCTCCCAGTCGAAGTATTCCTTGTCGATGATGCCGCCCTTGTCGGTCACGTTGAAGCCGCCGAGCTTGGGGTTGATCAGCGCCACCAGTACCGGGCGCATGATGTACCAGGCCAGCACCGACTCGTAGACCTCGTTCCAGAACGAATGGCGAAAGCGCCCCTGGATACGCGAGTTGGTCAGGCTGGCGTGGAAGATGTGCGGCAGTACGTAGGCGGTGATCATCAGCGCCGAGGCGTGGAAGATCTGCGCGCCGAAGATCAGGTACGCCAGCGGCGCGGTCAGGAAGACCAGGCGCGGCAGGCCGTAGAAGAAGTGCAGCATGGCGTTCACGTAGCACACGCGTTGGCCGAAGCTCAGGCCCTTGCCGATGAACGGGTTGTCGGTACGGAAGATCTGCGCCATGCCGCGTGCCCAGCGGATGCGCTGGCTGATGTGCCGCGACAGGCTCTCGGTGGCCAGGCCCGCAGCCTGGGGGATCGCCAGGTACGCGGTGTTGTAGCCCTTGCGGTTGAGCTTGAGCGCGGTGTGCGCATCTTCGGTCACCGTCTCGATGGCCACGCCGCCCACTTCCAGCAGGTGGCTGCGGCGGATCACTGCACACGAGCCGCAGAAGAAGGTGGCGTTCCACAGGTCGTTGCCGTCCTGCACCAGGCCGTAGAACAGCTCGCCCTCGTTGGGCACCGAGCGGAACGTGTCGAGGTTCTTCTCGAACGGGTCGGGCGAAAAGAAGAAGTGCGGGGTCTGCAGCAGGGCCAGTTTCGGGTCCTTGAGGAACCAGCCCATCGCCACCTGCAGGAAGGAGCGCGTGGGCACGTGGTCGGCGTCGAAAATGGCGATGTACTCGCCGTCGGTGACCTTCAGGGCCTCGTTGAGGTTGCCGGCCTTGGCGTGGACGTTGTCGGCGCGCACGATGTAGTTGACCCCGATCTGTCGGCAGAACTCGCGAAAATCGTCGCGGCGGCCATCATCCAGCACGTGCACGCGCAGCTTGTCGCGCGGCCAGTCGATGGCCTGGGCGGCGAAGATCGTCAGCTTCACGATGCTCAGCGCTTCGTTGTAGGTGGGGATGAACACATCCACCGTGGGCCAGTCCTTGGGGTCCTGGGTAAGAATCTTGGGCTTGCGCTGCAAGGGCCAGGCGGTCTGCATGTAGCCGAACGCCAGCACCACCAGGGCATAGAACTCTGCTGCCACCAGGCCGTAGCCGAACACGATATCCAGCCAGCTGTCGAAGCCCAGCGTGTCGGTGACGCGCCAGTACACATAACGCAGGGTGGCCACCAGCGACAACACCACCATGGCCAGCACTGGCAGGCGCCCGGGCAGCTTGCGCAGTATCAGCAGGCAGGCGAAGCACAGGGCGGCGAAGGCGAACTGGCGCTCCAGCTCCAGGGGGGCGGTGACCACGGCCACCAGCAGCAGGGCGCCGATCAGGCCGGCACCGATCTTCAGCGCGCGCAGCACCGGGGCGGGCCATTGCCCGAAGCGTTCGAGCCAGACATTCAAGCGCGCAACCGTGTTGGGCGCCTGCACTGCAGACGCCTGGTCTAAGGGGGCGGTCATGGGGTACCGGACTGTTGGTGGTGATGGGCGAGGTGGGCGCCAAGGGCATGCGCCACGTCGCGCAGGTCCTGGCAGGCAGGGCTGTCGGGCACCTTGACGAACGGATCGAATTCGAAGGCCTGGGCTTCGTCCAGGCTGTGGTCGAGACGGACCATCCCCAGCAGCTCGCGACCGATGCGCTGGCGCAGTACCTGGCACATGTCCAGGTCCAGCGCGCGGGTGGGGTCGACCTTGTTGATCAGGTAGCTGCAGCGCGGCGCGGGGCTGCGCTGGTGCAGGGGCGCAAGCCAGGCCTGCAGTTCATCCAGCACGCGGTAGGCGGCTGGAGTCGGCAGGGTCAGGGCCACCACCTGGTCGGCCATCTCCAGCACTGGCGCAAGCCATGGGGTGGCGCCGGTGGGCATGTCGATGATCAGTACGTCAGCGGGTGTCAGTGCCAGCGTTGCCAATTGCTGCAGCAGCCAGCCAGGCTGGTTGGCCAGGCGCTGCTCCAGGCTGCGCAACTGGGTGGCGTCGGCGTGCCCGAATGGCAGGCATTCGGCGGTCGAGTCGGGCACTGGGTGGCAGTGGATGCTCCAGGGTTCGTCGCTGTCGGTAGCCTGGCTCAGACCGGGGGCGGTACGCGGCAGCATCAGTTGGCTGGCGAGGCTGTTTTGCGGGTCCAGGTCCAGTGCCACCACGCGACCGTGCGGGCGCTCCAGCAGCTTGGCCAGCGCGGCGGCAAAGGTGGTCTTGCCCACACCCCCCTTGGCCGAAACCACAGCGATGATGCTGGCCTGGGGGCGTGTCGGTGCCGGTTTGTGCATGGCATGCTCCAGTGCACCCTGATTCAGCCCCTGGGCCGTGGCATGGCGCAGGCGAGCCGCCGCTTCGAGTTGTTCACGCAGCGACAGGGGGGCGCCGGCGGGCTGTGCAGCCGGTTCGGGAGCGGGCGGTATACGCTTCACGGGCGCGGGCACCGCAACGACTGCCGGCGCAGGAGCTGGTGCCTGTACCGGCGCAGGCACCGATGCCAGGGTCGGCGGCAGCTTCAGGGCCGCCAGGGTCGCGGCCACCGGGGCAACCGGCTCGGGCGCGGCAGCAGGTGTGATCGGTTCAGCCACCGTCAGCGCGGGTTCGAGGTATTCGAACTCGGTGTCGATTTCTTTATAGCTGTCCGCACTTGCCCCAAACCTGGTGAACAGATTTCCAATGTCGTCTGCATGACTCATATGTGTAATCCCGGCCTACGGCTATCTGGTCAACTGCTGGGGCAGATAAGGTCTGTCACACTGCTAGGATGCTAATGTGTGATATCAAACTGATAGTGTCAATATTTTGTTTATCTCTGGGCTGGTTTTTCGCATTTTCGCCGAGTTAAAAAAATACCGCCATAAGTTTGACTGTTTTGTCGCTGCCTGTGCAGCGCATCTGCACGATGGATGCCGTTCTTGAACAAGGTCGGCACGAACGGCATAAAGCTTAGCCTAGCTTGTAGGAAATGACTGATAAGTCGTGCTGACATATATCAGTTTGTTTCACGATTGGCACATAGGTTACCAAGCTTTGCCTGGCGCGTGTTCAGTCAGAGGACAGGCAACCGGCCAGCCCGGGCCGTTGTCCGATCAACGGTGACTGGCCGGCGTGCCCATGCACGGCGGATGCATTTTTGCCCCTGCTCCGCTAGGATTAGCGGTCTTTGGTCTATCTATCCGACGGTTTTCGATGAGTTATCAGGTTCTTGCACGTAAATGGCGTCCGCGCTCGTTCCGCGAAATGGTCGGCCAGACCCATGTGCTCAAGGCCCTGATCAACGCGCTGGACAACCAGCGGCTGCACCACGCCTACCTGTTCACCGGCACCCGCGGGGTGGGCAAGACCACCATCGCGCGCATCATCGCCAAATGCGTCAACTGTGAAACCGGCATTACCTCGACACCGTGCGGCACCTGTTCGGTGTGCCGCGAGATCGACGAGGGGCGCTTCGTCGACCTGATCGAGATCGACGCCGCCAGCCGCACCAAGGTCGAGGATACCCGCGAGCTGCTCGACAACGTGCAGTACGCGCCAAGCCGCGGGCGCTTCAAGGTCTACCTGATCGACGAAGTGCACATGCTCTCCAGCCACTCGTTCAACGCCTTGCTCAAGACGCTTGAAGAGCCGCCGCCCTACGTCAAGTTCATTCTTGCCACCACCGACCCGCAGAAGCTGCCCGCCACCATCCTGTCGCGCTGCCTGCAGTTCTCGCTCAAGAACATGACCCCCGAGCGGGTGGTCGAGCACCTGAGCCATGTGCTCGGGGTCGAGAACGTGCCGTTCGAAGACGACGCCCTGTGGTTGCTGGGCCGCGCCGCCGACGGTTCGATGCGCGATGCCATGAGCCTCACCGACCAGGCCATCGCCTTTGGCGAAGGCAAGGTGCTGGCGGCGGATGTGCGCGCCATGCTCGGCACCCTCGATCACGGCCAGGTCTATGGCGTGCTCCAGGCCCTGCTCGAAGGGGACGCACGGGCCCTGCTCGAAGCCGTGCGGCACCTGGCCGAGCAGGGGCCGGACTGGAACGGCGTGCTGTCTGAAATGCTCAATGTGCTGCACCGCGTGGCGGTGGCCCAGGCGCTGCCCGAGGCGGTGGACAACGGCCAGGGTGATCGTGACCGCGTGCTGGCGCTGGCCGGCGCTCTGCCGGCCGAAGATGTGCAGTTCTATTACCAGATGGGCCTGATCGGCCGGCGCGATCTGCCGCTGGCCCCCGACCCGCGTGGCGGCTTCGAGATGGTGCTGTTGCGCATGTTGGCGTTCCGCCCGGCCGACACCGTCGATGCGCCGACACCGACGCTAAAGTCGACGGGGATCAGCCAGGCCACAGCTGACTCCCCACCCGCGGTGGCAGCGGTCGCCGCGCCGGTGGTGGCTGCACCAGTCGTGCCCACGCCCGTTGCCGAACCTGTTGCCCGCCCGCAGCCCGAACCCGAGCCGCCCGTGCCCGAGGTCGACCTGCCCTGGAACGAGCCGGCCGCGCCTGCGCCCGAGCTCGCTGCGGCGCCTGAACCCGAGCCGGAACCCGAGCCGCAGCCCGAACCTGAACCCGAGGCGATTGCTGCGCCCGTGCCAGCCGCGCCCGCGCCGGCCATCGCGCATCACGATGAGCCACCGATCGCCGACCACGCCAGCTATAGCCCGGCGGGCATGGAGCGCGACGACGAGCCACCGCTGGACGAAGATTACTACGACGCCGAGATCGACCCGGTGGGCTACAGCTACCTGGACGAGCTGGCCAGCGAGACCGCGCCGGAGCCTGCACCGGAGCCCGAGCCAGAGCCTGCCGCGCAACCGGCCACCGGCCTGGCGTTGCAATGGCTGGAGATGTTCCCGCTGCTGCCGATTTCGGGCATGACCGCCAGCATCGCCGCCAACTGCACGCTGATCACGATGGACGGCGACAACTGGCTGCTGCACCTGGACCCGGCGCACAGCGCCCTGTTCAACGCCACCCAGCAGCGGCGCCTGAACGATGCGCTCAACCAGCACCTTGGGCGTACTCTTACCCTGAGCATCGAGCTGATCCGCCCCGAGCAGGAAACCCCGGCCCAGGCCGCGTCGCGCAAGCGTGCCGACCGTCAGCGCGAGGCCGAGGCGTCGATCGAGAACGATCCGTTCATCCAGCAGATGATCCAGCAGTTCGGCGCCACCGTGCGTCACGATACTATTGAACCTGTCGACGCCCTGGTGGCCCAGAGCGAATAACCCGTTTACCCCAGCACCGCGGTCTGCCGCGGTGTGCCAAGTAACTTGATACCGAGGTGATTCCCATGATGAAAGGTGGCATGGCCGGCCTGATGAAGCAGGCACAGCAGATGCAGGAAAAAATGGCCAAGATGCAGGAAGAACTGGCCAACGCCGAAGTGACCGGCCAATCGGGCGCCGGCCTGGTCAGCGTGGTGATGACCGGTCGCCATGACGTCAAGCGCATCAGCCTGGACGACAGCCTGATGCAGGAAGACAAGGAAGTGCTGGAAGACCTGATCGCTGCGGCCGTGAACGATGCGGTGCGCAAGGTCGAGGCCAACAGCCAGGAAAAGATGGGCGGCATGACCGCCGGCATGCAACTGCCGCCGGGCTTCAAGATGCCGTTCTGAGGCATTGCCTGCGTGACCCTCGGTGGGAGCACAGCCAGTCGGTTGTCGCTCCCATCGTCGTTTTTCCGTTCAACCGATGATCTGCCAGGCCTTTTACCATGAGCTTCAGCCCCTTGATTCGCCAACTGATCGACGCCTTGCGCACGCTGCCGGGTGTGGGTCAGAAAACTGCCCAGCGCATGGCCCTGCAACTGCTGGAGCGTGACCGCAGCGGCGGCGTGCGCCTGGCCCAGGCGTTGAGCCAGGCCATGGAGGGGGTGGGGCATTGCCGTCAGTGCCGCACCCTGACCGAGCAGGAGCTGTGCCCGCAGTGCGCCGACCCACGACGTGACGACACCCTGCTGTGCGTGGTGGAGGGGCCGATGGACGTGTACGCGGTGGAGCAGACCGGTTATCGCGGCCGCTACTTCGTGCTCAAGGGGCATCTGTCGCCACTGGACGGCCTGGGGCCGGAGGCCATCGGGATTCCGCAGTTGCTGGCGCGCATTGCCGAGCAGGGCAGCTTCACCGAGGTGATTCTGGCCACCAACCCCACGGTGGAAGGGGAGGCCACGGCGCATTACATCGCGCAGCTGCTGGCGGACAAGGGGCTGGTGGCTTCACGCATCGCCCATGGTGTGCCGCTGGGCGGGGAGCTGGAACTGGTGGATGGCGGAACGCTGGCGCATTCGTTCGCGGGGCGCAAGCCGATCACGCTGTGACCGTGCCGGCCAATCGCGGGTCAAGCCCGCTCCTACAGGGGTTGCGTAACACCTTGTGGGAGCGGGCTTGACCCGCGATTGGCTGCGCAGCGGCCCCATCAATATTCGCTAAGCGAAAACTCGGTCAGGCAGAACGTCTGCACCCCTGCCGCCTGCAGCTTCTGCGAGCCGCCCAGCTCCGGCAGGTCGATGATCGCCGCCGCCTCGAACACGGCCGCCCCCATGCGCCGTATCAGGCTGGCCGCTGCCAGCAGGGTGCCGCCGGTGGCGATCAGGTCATCCATGATCAGCACCGCATCGCCCTCGCACAGGCTGTCGGCATGCACTTCCAGAAACGCCTCGCCATATTCGGTCTGGTAACCCTCGGCCAGCACATCGGCCGGCAGCTTGCCCTGCTTGCGAAACAGGATCAGCGGCTTGTTGAGCTGGTGGGCAATGATCGAGCCGATCAGGAAGCCGCGCGCATCCAGCGCCCCGACATGGCTGAAGTCAGCCTCGACATAGCGTTCGATGAATTGGTCGGCAACGTGGCGCAGGCCCCGAGGGGACTGGAACAGCGGGGTAATGTCGCGAAAGATCACCCCCGGCTTGGGAAAGTCCGTTACCGGGCGGATCAGGGATTTGAGGTCGAACGCATCGGTCGGCATGGGGCAGGTATCCTGAAGGGCAAACGCCAGCCAGTATACCTGCTGCGCCAGGTGTCAGCTGTCCAGCGAGCCGCCCGCCAGGGCGCACAGCTGGATCGGGTCGATGATGCGTACTTCCTTGCCTTCGGCTTCGATCAGGCCGTTCTGCTGGAAGCGCGTGAACACCCGTGACACGGTTTCCACCGCCAGGCCCAGGTAGTTGCCGATTTCGTTGCGCGACATGCTCAGGCGGAACTGGTTGGCCGAGTAGCCGCGTGCGCGAAAGCGCGCCGACAGGTTGACCAGGAAGGTGGCGATGCGCTCGTCCGCAGTCTTCTTGGACAGCAGCAGCATCATCTGCTGGTCGTCGCGAATCTCGCGGCTCATCACCCGCATCAGTTGGCGACGCAGCTGCGGCAGTTGCACCGACAGCTCGTCCAGGCGCTCGAAGGGGATCTCGCACACCGAAGTGGTTTCCTGGGCCTGCGCCGATACCGGGTAGGCCTCGGTGTCCATGCCCGACAGCCCGACCAGCTCGCTGGGCAGGTGGAAGCCGGTGATCTGCTCCTCGCCCGCGTCGCTCAGGCTGAAGGTCTTCAGGGCGCCGGAGCGCACGGCGTAAACCGAGCCGAAGTTGTCGCCCTGGCGGAACAGAAACTCGCCTTTTTTCAACGGACGCCCGCGCTTGACGATTTCGTCCAGTGCGTCCATGTCTTCCAGATTCAGCGAAAGAGGTAGGCACAAGGGCGCCAGGCTGCAATCCTTGCAATGGGCCTGGTTGTGAGGGCGCAGTTTAACTGGCTCGGACATTTTCATTCGATCCTTCTGGGGAAAGCACACATAAGCCGTAAGGGTAACTCAGACGGCCGGGTTCAGGCCAGCGTGCGCGCTTTTGGTGCGTGCTGGGCTCAAGATCGGCGATGTTTGGCCGATGACCTGGAATAGTGTCCTTAACAGGAAAGACTGTCCATGCTCTCTATCGATTCAAATCCTCTGAATAGCGCTGCAACCCAACTCAAACCCCCTGTCGCCAAGACCAATGTCGACGGTGCCCAGAGCGCCCAACCGGCCGAGGCTCCTGCCAAGGAGGGGGTCAGGGTCAACCTGTCCCTGGCGGGCCTGCAGGCGTCCAAAAGCAGCGGTGGCAACAAGGACATCGAGGAAAGCGGTCTGCCCCAGACCATCCAGCAGACCCTCAAGACCATCCGCAAGCTGCAGCAGCAACTGGCTGAAAAGATGCAGCAGATGCAGGCCGTCATGCGAGACAACTCCCTGACCCCCGAGCAGATGCGGCAAAAGGTCTCATCGCTGCAGGGTGAGATCGCCACGCTGACGGGGGCAATCACCACCGCCACCGCCAACCTGAACAAGGCCATGAAGCAGGAGAACCTGAGCCTTGATCAGGTCGCGAAGGTGTTCGAGTTGATGGGCTGATTCAAATCACCCGCGAAAACCGCTGGCGGTTGTGCAGGTCCAGGTAGGCATCGAACACCATGCATACCGAGCGTACCAGCAGGCGCCCCGCCGGCAACACCTTGATCCCGTTGGCATCCAGGCTGATCAGGCCGTCCTTGGCCATGCCCAGCAGGGCAGGCCACTGCGCGTTGAAGTAACCGCGAAAATCGAGGGTGAAGGCGCGCTCGATGGTCTCGAACTCCAGTTCGAAATGGCAGATCAGCTGCTGGATCACCGCGCGGCGGATGCGGTCGTCCTCGTTGCAGATCAGGCCGCGACTGGTGGGCAACTGCGAGGCGCCGAGGGTGTTCTGGTATTCGTTCAGATCACTGCTGTTCTGGCAGTACAGGTCGCCGATCTGGCTGATGGCCGACACGCCAAGGCCGATCAGGTCGCAGTGGCCGTGGGTGGTGTAGCCCTGGAAGTTGCGCTGCAGGGTCGACTCTTCCTGGGCAATGGCCAGTTCGTCGTCGGGCAGGGCGAAATGGTCCATGCCGATGTAGCGATAGCCTGCCTCGGTCAGCTGCTCGATGGTGTTGTGCAGCATTTCCAGTTTCAGCGCAGGCGCCGGCAGGTCGCTGCTGTCGATGCGCCGCTGGGGCATGAAACGCTCGGGCAGGTGCGCATAGTTGAACACCGAGAGGCGGTCGGGCTGCAGCTTGATCACTTCCTCGACGGTGCGTGCAAAGCCTTCGGTACTCTGCTTGGGCAGGCCGTAGATCAGGTCGAGGTTGATCGAGCGAAACTGCAGGGTGCGCGCGGCCTCGATGATCGCGCGGGTCTGCTCCAGGCTTTGCGGACGGTTGATGGCCCGTTGCACCACGGGGTCGAGGTCTTGCACGCCCAGGCTGACACGGTTGAAGCCCAGTTCGCGCAGCAGCCCCATGGTCGACCAGTCGGCCTCGCGCGGGTCGATCTCGATGCCGTAGTCGCCCGAATCATCATCCAGCAGGTTGAAGTGCTGACGCAGGTGCGTCATCAGCTGGCGCAGTTCGGCGTGGCTGAGGAACGTCGGTGTACCGCCGCCCAGGTGCAACTGCTCCACGGTCTGGCGCGGGTCCAGGTGGCAGGCGATCAGCTGGATTTCCTGCTCCAGGCGCTGCAGGTAGGGCTGGGCGCGGCCGCGGTCCTTGGTGATCACCTTGTTGCAGGCGCAGTAGTAGCAGATGTTGGCGCAGAACGGCACGTGCACGTACAGCGACAGCGGGCGCGCGGCGCGGCGGCTGTCACGCAGGGCGTGCAACAGGTCGAACGAGCCGACCTGGCTGTGCAGTTGCACGGCGGTCGGGTAGGAGGTGTAGCGCGGGCCCGCCAGATCGTAACGGCGAATAAGGTCGGGGTCCCAGTGGAGGGCGTCGAGCATGGTGGCAGTCCCTGGAATGGCGGCAGTGTCCGGAGTCTAGGGAGCGTTGTGTCAGGGCGTGTTGATTTGTATCAACGGGTGTTCAGTGCCCCATGAGCCAGTGCTGGTGCGGCCCCGGCAGGGTCCACAGGCCGAACAGGATCACCAGCAGGCCCCCCGTCACGCGTACCCCGCGCTTGCGCAGCAGGGCGCTGGTGCGCTCGGCAGCCAGCCCCGTGGCCAGCAACACCGGCCAGGTGCCCAGGCCGAAGGCCAGCATCAGCAGGGCGCTGTGGGTGGCGTTGCCCTGGCTGGCGGCCCACAGCAGGGTGCTGTAGACCAGCCCGCACGGCAACCAGCCCCACAGCGCGCCCAGCAGCAGCGCGCGCGGCAGGCTCGACACCGGCAGCAGGCGATTGGCCACCGGCTGTATGTGCCGCCACAGGCCGCGCCCCAGGCTTTCGATGCGGGTCAGGCCGCTCCACCAGCCGGCCAGGTACAGGCCCATGCTGATCAGCAGCAGCGCCGCGAGCACGCGCATGCCGGTGGCCAGCGGGCCGCCCGCCACCGCCCAGCCGGCCAGGCCCAGCAGCAGGCCGGCAGCGGCATAGCTGAGGATGCGCCCCAGGTTGTACGCCAGCAGCAGCTGAAAGCGCCGGCTGCGCTGCGCCTTGGGGATGGCCAGGGTGAGTGCGCCCATCAGGCCGCCGCACATGCCCAGGCAGTGGCCGCCCCCCAGTAGGCCGAGGATCAGCGCCGAACTCAGCAGCGGCAACAGGTCAAGCATGGGGCGGGGCGCCGCTGTCGTCGGGCTTGCGCGGCTCGGCCTGGTCCAGGGCGGCCTGGTGCTTGGGGTCCTGGTCGTCGAACAGGATACTGTGGGCCGGGCCTTCGAGGTCGTCGTACTGGCCGCTGTCCACGGCCCAGAAGAAGATGTACACGGCGATCGCGACGATCAGCAGCGCGGCGGGAATCATGACGTAGAGCGCGGGCATGGGGTCTCCGGGTCAGGCCGTCGCGGGGTGTGCGGCGTCGACGATAGGGGCGGTGGCAGGCAGCTCGCGGATGCGCGTAAGGCGCAGGGCGTTGAGCACCACGATCAGCGAACTGACCGACATGCCGACCGCCGCCCAGATCGGAGTGATCCAGCCCAGTGCGGCGAACGGCAGCATGAGGCCATTGTACAGGCCAGCCCACAGCAGGTTCTCGATGATTATCCGGCGCGTGCGGCGCGCCAGGCCGAAAGCCTGCACCAGTGCCTCCAGGCGGTTGGACAACAGCACCGCATCGGCGCTGGTCTTGGCCAGGTCGGTGGCCGAGCCCATGGCAATGCTGATGTCGGCCGCGGCCAGCACCGGCACGTCGTTGACCCCGTCACCCAGCATCAGCACCTTGTGTCCCTTGGCCTGCAGGGCCTTGAGCCGTTGCAGCTTGTCGTCCGGGCGCAGGCCGCCGACGGCCTGGTCGATGCGCAGCTCGGCGGCGACGCTGGCCACCATCGGCGAGCTGTCGCCCGACAGCAGCAGGGTCTGCCAGCCGCGGGCACGGCAGGCTGCCAGCAGGTCGGCGGCGTCGTGGCGCAGGCGGTCGTCGAGCACGAACCAGGCCAGCGGCCCGTGGCTGTCGCCCAGCAGCAGCCACTGCCCGGGTTCGTCGGGCATCGCCGGCACTGCGCTGTGGCTCAGGGCGCACACGAAGTCGGCCTGGCCGATGCGCAGGCGGCGGTTCTCCACCTGCCCCTCAAGACCCAGCCCCGGCGTGCTCTGCACGTCGTCGGCGACCGTGATGGTGCGCCCGAAGGCGCGGGCGATCGGGTGCTCGGAGCGGCTTTCGAGGGCGGCGGCGAGGGTCAGGCACTGGTCGGCGTCCAGCGTCCCCAACGGGCGGATGGCGCGCAATGTCAGGCGCCCCTCGGTGAGGGTGCCGGTCTTGTCGAAAATCACCGTGTCGATCTGGTTCAGGCCCTCCAGCACATGGCCGCGGGTGAGCAGCAGGCCGAGCTTGTGCAGCGTGCCGGTGGCCGCGGTGAGCGCGGTGGGGGTGGCCAGCGATAGTGCGCAGGGGCAGGTGGCGACCAGCATGGCCAGCACGATCCAGAACGCCCGCGAGGGGTCCAGTTCCCACCACAGCAGGCCGATGGCCGCGGCGGCCACCAGCGAGAACAGCAGGAACCACTGCGAGGCACGGTCGGCGATCTCGGCAAGGCGAGGTTTTTCCGACTGGGCGCGTTCGAGCAGGCGCACGATGGCCGACAGTCGGGTGTCCTGGCCCAGGGCCTGCACCTGCACGGTCAGTACGCTCTCGATGTTCAGCGTGCCGGCCGTCACCGCATCGCCGCGCTGGCGCGGTTGCGGCAGGTACTCGCCGGTCAGCAGCGATTCGTCGACGCTCGACTGGCCATCGATGATGCGCCCGTCGGCGGGCAGCACCGCGCCCGGGTGTACCAGGACCCGGTCGCCGGTCTGCAGCTCGCGCAGCAGGATGCGCTGGCTGTTGCCGTCGGCATCCAGGCGCAGGCACGAGGCCGGCAGCAGGTTGACCAGTTGCGCGGTGGCTGCGGCGGTGCGCTCGCGGGCACGGCGTTCCAGGTAGCGCCCGGCCAGCAGGAACAGCGCGAACATGCCCACTGCATCGAAATACAGCTCGCCGCTGCCGGTGATGGCGGTCCAGATCCCGGCGAAGTAGGCCAGGCCGATGGCCAGCGACACCGAGACGTCCATGGTCAGGTGGCGGGTGCGCAGGTCGCGGGCGGCGCCCTTGAAGAACGGCGCGCAGCTGTAGAACACGATAGGCGTGGTGAGAAACAGTGCCACCCAGCGCAGGATGGTGTGCAGCTCCGGGCTCAGGTCGATGTTGAACTCGGGCCAGGTGGCCATGGTTGCCATCATGGCCTGGAACCACAGCAGGCCGGCCACGCCGAGCTGGCGCAGGGCGGTGCGGTTCTCGCTGGCCAGCTGCTCGGCGGCGCGGTCGGCCTGGTAGGGGTGGGCGGCGTAGCCGATATGGCGCAGTTCACCCAACAGTTGCGAGAGCGGCAGCTGGCTGTCGGCCCATTGCACCTGCAGGCGATGGTTGGACAGGTTCAGTCGCGCCTCGGCCACCGCCGGCAGGTTGCGCAGGTGCTTTTCGATCAGCCAGCCGCAGGCGGCGCAACTGATGCCTTCGATCATCAGGGTGGTTTCAGCGAGTTCGCCGGTGTGGCGCACAAAAGGCTTCTGCACGTCGCTGCGATCGTACAGGGCCAGTTCGTCGACCAGTTGCACGGGCAGCGCGTCGGGGTTGGCGCTGGCTTCGCTGCGGTGCTGGTAGTAGCTTTCCAGGTTGCCGGCGACGATGGCTTCGGCCACGGCCTGGCAACCAGGGCAGCAGAATGCACGGGGTTCGCCGAGTACCACGGCGGTGAAGTGGCTGCCGGCCGGGACGGGCAGGGCGCAGTGGTAGCAAGGCGTGGGGCTGGTCATTGTTATCTATCGCAGATGGGTGGTGACCTTGTCGCGGGTCAAGCCCGCTCCCACAGGGTGTCTGAGCACCGAAAACCTGTGGGAGCGGGCTTGACCCGCGATTGCAGTCGACTCATTTCTCGAGGTGTTCAGCCCCTTGCAGCGCCTCGTCACCCAGCATCAGCGTGGTGTCGTGCGCCACTTGCTCTTCTTCGAACAGGCGCCATACCTGGCCCTTTTCGGTACCCAGCAGCTCGACGAAACGCCGGCCCTCGACCTTGTCGCTCAACTGCCCCAGGTAACGTCCGGGCTCGCTTTCGCTGCGGGTCAGCATGATCTTGCGGTCCTTCTCCGGCTGGGTCGGCGAGATCAGGTTCAGCTCCAGGGTCTGCGGCTGGCTGTCACCGCTCAGGCGCAGGTCCACTTCGCCGGTCAGCTCGTCCAGGTGCACGCTGGCCTTGAGCTTCAGGCTCTGCCCCAGCAGCTCGCGGTCCAGCGAGCGGTTGATGCCCTTGCCAGCCTCGTAGTAGTTGTCGTTGACCAGGTTGTCCGGGTTGTTCACCGCGATGGTCACCATGGTCAGGCTCAAGGTCACCGACGTGGCCAGCACGCCGATGATGATCCACGGCCAGAGGTGGTGGTGCCAGGGGCTGGAGGCGTTTGCAGGCATGTCTCTACTCTCTTAGCGAATGTTGGGGCCGATGAAACGGCTCTTGGCTTCGACCTGGGTGCCGTTGTCGTCGGCGTCCTTGAGGGTGAAGGTGACTTCGTTGGCAGTCGAAGGCAGATCTTCCGGTGCCATCGACAGTTGTACCGGCAGGCTGACGATATCGCCGGCCGCCACGCGGATCTCCCGCGCGCCTTCGAGCTTGAGGTCCGGCAGGCCGGAGGCATCGAGCACGTACACGTGGTCGCGCTGGTCCTTGTTCATCACCTTGAGGCTGTACACGTTCTCGATGCGGCCCTGGGCGTTCTCGCGGTACAGCACGCGGTCCTTGCTCACGTCGAAGCCCACCAGCGGGCGCATGAGGAAGGCGGTGGCCAGCAGGCCGATCATCACCAGCAGCACCACGAAGTAGCCGATCAGGCGTGGGCGCAGCATGTGCGTCTTCTGCCCCGACAGGTTGTGCTCGGTGGTGTAGCTGATCAGCCCGCGCGGGTACTCCATCTTGTCCATGATGGTGTCGCAGGCATCGATGCAGGCGGCGCAGCCGATGCACTCGATCTGCAGGCCGTCGCGGATGTCGATGCCGGTCGGGCACACCTGCACGCACATGGTGCAGTCGATGCAGTCGCCCAGGCCCTTGGCCTTGTAGTCCATGTCCTTCTTGCGCGGGCCGCGGGTTTCGCCGCGACGCGGGTCGTACGACACGATCAGCGTGTCCTTGTCGAACATCACGCTCTGGAAGCGCGCATACGGGCACATGTAGATGCACACCTGCTCACGCAGCCAGCCGGCGTTGCCGTAGGTGGCCAGGGTGAAGAAGCCGACCCAGAAGTAGGCCCAGCCGTCGGCCTGGCCGGTGAAGAATTCGATGCTCAGTTCGCGAATGGGGCTGAAGTAGCCGACGAAGGTCATGCCGGTGACGAAGCCGATGCTCAGCCACAGGCTGTGCTTGGCCAGCTTGCGCACCAGCTTGTTGGTGCTCATGGGCGCCTTGTCGAGCTTGATGCGCTGGTTGCGGTCGCCTTCGGTGACCTTCTCGCACCACATGAAGATCCAGGTCCACACGCTTTGCGGGCAGGTATAGCCGCACCACACGCGCCCGGCGAACACGGTGATGAAGAACAGGCCGAAGGCCGCGACGATCAGGATGCCCGAGAGCAGGATGAAGTCCTGGGGCCAGATGGTGGTGCCGAAGATGTAGAACTTGCGCTCGGGCAGGTTCCACCACACGGCCTGGTGCCCGCCCCAGTTCAGCCAGACGGTACCGAAGTACAGCAGAAACAGGAGGGCCCCGCCGGCCATGCGCAGGTTGCGGAACAGGCCGGTGAAGGCGCGGGTGTAGATCTTTTCCCGTGCGGCATAGAGGTCGACGCCGCCGGCATCTTTCTTGGCAGGTGGGGTGACGTCATGTACTGGAATCTGTTTGCTCATCATTGAGTCCCACGGCAGTGGAAAAGTGCCGCGGCCAGTACATGCCGACCGCAGTCAGAAGTTGTTGCTGCTCTAGGGCGCATGATACGCCTGTCATTGCGGTACAGGGTGCAGTGCGACCTTTGGTCGCGTTGGTTAGTGGCGGGCGATAGTGTAGTGGAGCTTGTCAATTGACCTGAGTCACGTGGGTGGCAGATCCGGCCCCTTGGCCGGCTTGCCGGCAGAAGGGGCCTGCGCCAATAAAAAGGCCCCGCCAGCAACACTGGCGGGGCCTTTTCACAGCCGGGGCATGTTCACTGCGCTTCGGCGGTTTTCTCTGGCTGGTGCGACAGGCTGTAGACATAGGCCGCCAGCAGGTGGACCTTGTCGTTGCCCTGAATGTCCTGCTGCGCCGGCATCTGGCCCTGGCGGCCGTAACGGATGGTCTGCTGCAGCTGGGCGTAGCTCGAGCCGTAGATGAACGCCTGCGGATGGGTCAGGTTGGGCGCGCCCATCGCCGGGGTGCCTTTGCCTTCCGGTCCGTGGCAGGCCACGCAGTTGGCGGCGAACAGCTTCTTGCCGTTTTCCACGTCGGCCTTGGCGTCCTTGGGCAGGGTGCGGCCATCGAGGTTGGTCAGCACGAACCCGGCCACATCGGCCACGCCCTGCTCGCCGATCACTTCGGCCCACGCCGGCATCACGCCGTGACGACCGCCCATGATGGTGGCCTTGATGGTCTCGGGCTCGCCGCCCCAGCGCCAGTCGTCGTCGGTCAGGTTGGGGAAGCCGTAGGAGCCCTTGGCGTCGGAGCCGTGGCATACCGAGCAGTTGGAGGCGAACAGGCGGCCACCCATCTTCAGGGCTTGCGGATCCTTGGCCACTTCTTCAATTGGCATCGCTGCAAATTTGGCGAAGATCGGCCCGAACTTGGCATCCGAACGCGCCATTTCCTTTTCCCACTCGTGCACGCCGGTCCAGCCCGACTCGCCGTTGGCAAAGGCCACCTTGTTTTCGTTGTCCAGGTACTGGTAGCCCGGCAGCAGGCCTTTCCAGTTGCCCAGGCCCGGGTACAGCACCAGGTAGCCCAGGGCGAACACGATGGTGCCCACGAACAGCATGAACCACCACTTGGGCAGCGGGTTGTCGTATTCCTCGATGCCGTCGTAGGCGTGGCCCACGGTTTCTTCGGTGGTTTCGCTGCGCTGGCCCTTGCGGGTGGACAGCAGCAGCCAGGTCAGGGCAAAGATGGTACCCAGACTCAGAACGGTGACGTACAGACTCCAGAAGGTAGTCATTCTTTGTTACTCCTAGAAGCGCTCGCTTGCGCTTGCTCGACGTGCTTGCTGGCTTCGGGATCATCCGCGAAGGGCAGCATGGTCGCTTCGTCGAACTCGGACTTGCGCCGAGAACTGAATACCCACAACGCCAGGCCGATGAAGGCCACCATCACCACGACGGTGCCCAGGCCACGAATCATCCCGATATCCATCAAGGTCACCGTTTGCTTTTGATGATGGTGCCCAGCCCTTGCAGGTAGGCAACCAGAGCGTCCATTTCAGTCTTGCCCTTGACCGCGTCGCGGGCACCGGCGATGTCCTCGTCGGTGTAGGGCGTGCCGAGGGTACGCAACACTTCCATTTTCCTGGCGGTCAGCTTGCCGTCGAGGGTGTTCTCCACCAGCCACGGGTAGGCCGGCATCTTCGACTCCGGCACCACGTTGCGCGGGTTGTACAGGTGCGCGCGGTGCCAGTCGTCGGAGTAGCGGCCGCCGACGCGGGCCAGGTCAGGCCCGGTACGCTTGGAACCCCACAGGAACGGGTGGTCCCACACGCTTTCACCGGCTACCGAGTAGTGGCCGTAGCGCTCGGTTTCGGCGCGGAACGGACGGATCATCTGCGAGTGACACTGCACGCAGCCTTCACGGATGTAGATGTCGCGGCCTTCGAGCTCCAGCGCGACGCGGGGCTTCATGCCCTCGACCGGCTTGTTGGTGACGTCCTGGAAGAACAGCGGGACGATCTGGGTCAGGCCGCCGATGCTCACGGCGATGACCATGAAGAAGGCCAGCAGGCCGATATTCTTCTCGACTACTTCGTGCTTCATCAGTGAGCTCCAACGACAGCGATCTGAGCGGCGGCTTCAGCTTCGGCCGGCTGCGAGGCGCGGACGGTGCGCCAAACGTTGTAGGCCATCAGCAGCATGCCGGAGGCGAAGAACGCACCGCCCAGTGCACGCACGATAAAGCCCGGGTGGCTGGCCTGCAGCGCTTCGACGAAGGAGTAGGTGAGGGTGCCGTCGTCGTTGATGGCGCGCCACATCAGGCCCTGGGTGATGCCGTTGACCCACATCGAGGCGATGTACAGCACGGTGCCGATGGTCGCCAGCCAGAAGTGCGCGTTGATCAGGCCCACGCTGTGCATCTGCACGCGGCCATAGATTTTCGGAATCATGTGGTACAGCGCGCCGATCGAGATCATCGCTACCCAGCCCAGAGCGCCGGCGTGTACGTGGCCGATGGTCCAGTCGGTGTAGTGCGACAGCGAGTTGACGGTCTTGATCGCCATCATCGGGCCTTCGAAGGTCGACATGCCGTAGAACGCCAGCGATACCACCAGAAAGCGCAGGATCGGGTCGGTGCGCAGCTTATGCCAGGCGCCCGACAGGGTCATCATGCCGTTGATCATGCCGCCCCAGCTCGGGGCCAGCAGGATGATCGACATCGCCATGCCCAGCGACTGCGCCCAGTCGGGCAGGGCGGTGTAGTGCAGGTGGTGGGGGCCGGCCCAGATGTACAGGGTGATCAGCGCCCAGAAGTGCACGATCGACAGGCGATACGAGTAGATCGGGCGTTCGGCCTGCTTGGGTACGAAGTAGTACATCATGCCCAGGAAGCCGGTGGTCAGGAAGAAGCCCACGGCGTTGTGGCCGTACCACCACTGGATCATCGCGTCGGTCGCGCCCGAGTAGGCCGAGTACGACTTGAACAGGCTGACCGGCAGCGAGGCGTGGTTGACGATGTGCAGCATCGCGGTCACCACGATGAAGGCACCGTAGAACCAGTTGCCCACATAGATGTGCTTGGTCTTGCGCTTGACGATGGTGCCGAAGAACACCGCACCGTAGGTAACCCACACGATGGCCAGCAAAATGGCGATAGGCCATTCCAGTTCTGCGTATTCCTTGGTCGTGGTGTAGCCCAGCGGCAGGGTGACCAGCGCGCCGACGATCACCGCTTGCCAGCCCCAGAAGGTGAAGGCCGCGAGGCTGTCGGAAATCAGTCGCGTCTGGCAGGTTCGCTGCACGACATAGTAGGAAGTGGCAAACAGTGCGCACCCACCGAAGGCGAAGATCACCAGGTTGGTGTGCAGGGGGCGCAGGCGTCCAAAGCTCGTCCACGGCAGGTCCAGGTTCAGCTGAGGCCAGACCAGTTGCGAGGCGATGAAGACACCGAGGCCCATGCCAAGGATCCCCCAGACCACCGTCATGATGGCGAACTGGCGGACGACCTTATAGTTATAAGCAGTCGGACTGATTGCTGTGCTCATTCTAAGGTTCCACGGTTTGGGTGTTTTTGTTGGTTAAAAAATCGGCGCAAGTATGTATAAACCGTGTGGTTATTGCAACGCGATGGAAATCGCGCCGCACCTTGCGAAGGCCGATTTTACGGCGTTTCCAGCCGATTGGCGGTGGGAAGTGTACACAATCGCAAGGCGATAATGTGCACCATTATTCCGCTTTCGTTGTGCACGCATTAAGCTGCCTTGGCACTATCGTCCTGCGTGGTCAGGGCAGGCAATTCGCACTTGGGCCGGGATCCATCAGCCTTTGGTGGTGGCTCGCGAACAGAAAGTGCGCCAAAAAGGTGCATTCAGGTGCAAGACTTCAAGCCACTGTGGCAACAAGCTTAGTCTCGATCAGGGGGGGTGCAAGGCGGGTGTGCGGCGGGGTGCGACACTTGGTCGCAAGGGGCGGTGGGAACCGCCGCACCGTTGTCGATGCGGCGGTTTGAGTCAAGGCTCAGTTACATCATCGTTTCACTTGGCAGTTACGTTCTCTGCCGGTTGCGACAGGCTGTAGACATAGGCCGCCAGCAGGTGGACCTTGTCGTTGCCCTGAATGTCCTGCTGCGCCGGCATCTGGCCCTGACGGCCGTAACGGATGGTCTGCTGCAGCTGGGCATAGCTCGAACCGTAGATGAATGCCTGCGGGTGGGTCAGGTCAGGTGCGCCCATCGCCGGGGTGCCTTTGCCTTCCGGTCCGTGGCAGGCCACGCAGTTGGTGGCGAACAGCTGCTTGCCGTTTTCCACGTCGGCCTTGGCGTCCTTGGGCAGGCTGCGGCCATCGAGGTTGGTCAGCACGAACCCGGCCACATCGGCCACGCCCTGCTCGCCGATCACTTCGGCCCAGGCCGGCATCACGCCGTGACGACCGCCCATGATCGAAGCCTTGATGGTTTCCGGGTCACCGCCCCAGCGCCAGTCATTGTCGGTCAGGTTGGGGAAGCCGTAGGCACCCTTGGCGTCCGAGCCGTGGCACACCGAGCAGTTGGAGGCGAACAGGCGACCGCCCATTTTCAGCGCCTGCGGGTCCTTGGCCACTTCTTCCACCGGCATGGCGGCGAACTTGGCGAAGATCGGCCCGAACTTGGCGTCGGCGCGGTCCATTTCCTTTTGCCACTCGTTGGCGCCGGTCCAGCCGTTCTCGTAGCCGGGCAGGATGCCTTTCCAGTTGCCCAGGCCCGGGTACAGGATCAGGTAGCCCACCGAGAACACCAGGGTGCCGACGAACAGCCAGAACCACCACTTGGGCAGCGGGTTGTCGTACTCCTCGATGCCGTCGAAGCTGTGGCCCATGGTCTGGTCGGTGGTGCCCTTGCTCTGGCCCTTGCGGGTGCTGAGCAGCAGCCAGGTCAGGCCGATCAGGCTACCGATGGTCAGTACGCAGATGTACGTACTCCAGAAGGTGGTCATTGCCCGTTACTCCTCGATTCGGATTCTTTGGCGGCAGGTACAAGGCGATCGTCGGCGAACGGCAGCAGGCTCGCTTCGGCGAACTCGCGGTCACGCCGGCCGCTGAACACCCACAGCGCCAGGCCGATGAAGGCGATGGCTACCAGCAGGGTGCCCAGGCCGCGCAACTGGCCGATATCCAGTGTGAAGTCCATGGCGCTTACCTCTTGTTCTTGATCGCGGTGCCGAGCACCTGCAGGTAGGCGACCAGCGCGTCCATCTCGGACTTGCCCTTGAGCGAGGCCACGGCGCCGGTGATATCGTCGTCGCTGTAGGGCACGCCCAGGGTGCGCATCACGCGCAGCTTGGTCTCGGTATGGCTGCTGTCGACCGGGTTGGCCACCAGCCACGGGTAGGCCGGCATCTTCGACTCGGGTACCACGTTGCGCGGGTTGTACAGGTGCGCGCGGTGCCAGTCGTCGGAGTAGCGGCCGCCTACGCGGGCCAGGTCAGGCCCGGTACGCTTGGAGCCCCACAGGAACGGGTGGTCCCACACGCTTTCACCGGCTACCGAGTAGTGGCCGTAGCGTTCGGTTTCGGCGCGGAACGGGCGGATCATCTGCGAGTGGCACTGTACGCAGCCTTCACGGATGTAGATGTCGCGGCCTTCCAGCTGCAGCGCGGTGTAGGGCTTCATGCCTTCGACCGGCTTGTTGGTGACGTCCTGGAAGAACAGCGGGACGATCTGGGTGAGGCCGCCGATGCTGACGGCAAACACCATCAACAGCACCAGCAGGAAGACGTTCTTCTCGATTACTTCGTGTTTCATCAGGTTCTCCTCAGGCCAGCTGCGCAGTGGCGTTGGCGGTCTCGCCCGCTGGGGCACGCACGGTGCGCCAGGTGTTCCAGGCCATCAGGAACATGCCGGTGAGGAAGATCGCACCGCCCACGAACCGCACGATGAAGCCAGGGTGGCTGGCCACCAGGGTTTCGACGAAGGAGTAGGTCAGGGTGCCGTCGGCGTTGACTGCACGCCACATCAGGCCCTGGGCGATGCCGTTGACCCACATCGAGGCGATGTACAGCACGGTGCCGATGGTCGCCAGCCAGAAGTGCGCGTTGATCAGGCCAAGGCTGTACATCTGCTCGCGGCCGAACACTTTCGGGATCATGTGGTACAGCGCGCCGATCGAGATCATCGCTACCCAGCCAAGGGCGCCGGCGTGTACGTGGCCGATGGTCCAGTCGGTGTAGTGCGACAGGGCGTTGACGGTCTTGATCGCCATCATCGGGCCTTCGAAGGTCGACATGCCGTAGAACGCCAGCGACACCACCAGAAAGCGCAGGATCGGGTCGCTGCGCAGCTTATGCCAGGCGCCCGAGAGGGTCATCATGCCGTTGATCATGCCGCCCCAGCTGGGCGCCAGCAGGATCAGCGACATCACCATGCCCAGCGACTGCGCCCAGTCGGGCAGGGCGGTGTAGTGCAGGTGGTGCGGGCCGGCCCAGATGTACAGGGTGATCAGGGCCCAGAAGTGCACGATCGACAGGCGATACGAGTACACCGGGCGCTCGGCCTGCTTGGGCACGAAGTAGTACATCATGCCCAGGAAGCCTGCGGTCAGGAAGAAGCCTACGGCGTTGTGGCCGTACCACCATTGCACCATCGCGTCGGTGGCGCCGCCGTACAGCGAGTACGACTTGGTCAGGCTGACCGGGATTTCCAGGTTGTTGACGATATGCAGGATCGCCACGGTGATGATGAACGCACCGAAGAACCAGTTGCCCACGTAGATGTGCTTGGTGGTGCGCTTCATCAGGGTGCCGAAGAACACCACGGCGTAGGCCACCCAGACGATGGTGATCAGGATGTCGATCGGCCATTCCAGTTCGGCGTATTCCTTGGAGCTGGTATAACCCAGCGGCAGGCTGACGGCCGCGAGCACGATCACCAGTTGCCAGCCCCAGAAGGTAAAGGCGGCAAGGCGTGGCGAGAACAGCACGGTCTGGCAGGTACGCTGTACCGAGTAGTAGGAGGCGGCGAACAGTGCACAGCCCCCGAAGGCGAAGATCACCGCGTTGGTGTGCAAGGGGCGCAGGCGCCCGAAGCTGGTCCACGGGAGGTCGAAGTTGAGTGAAGGCCAGACGAGCTGCGCGGCGAGAAAAACGCCGAGCCCCATCCCGACGATTCCCCACACCACCGTCATAATGGCGAATTGGCGGACCACCTGGTAGTTGTAGGCGGTACTGCTGGTTGTGTTCATGTATGGGTTCCCATCCACGGTTATAGGCAGGCTAAACAGCGAGGCAAGCATGAGTAATGGGCAAGTGGCCGGTATTGACGGGGATCAATGGGCGCAGTGGGTCGAACAACGCGGCTGGTTGTACGATGCCCCGCAAAATCAGGCAGATGCGTCGCCCCTGGGGTGCCTGATCCTGGCCCACGGCGCGGGCGCACCCATGGACAGCGCGTTCATGACCGACATGGCGCAGAGGCTTGCCGCGCAAGGGCTGGCGGTACTGCGCTTCGAGTTTCCCTACATGGCCCAGCGCCGGCTCGATGGTGGCAGAAGGCCGCCAAACCCCCAGGCCCGCCTGCTCGACTGCTGGCGCGAAGTGGTAGCCCAGGTGCGACCATTGGTCGCTGGGCCACTGGTGATCGGCGGCAAGTCCATGGGCGGGCGCATGGCCAGCCTGGTGGCGGACGAACTGGGGGTGGATGCGCTGGTGTGCCTGGGGTATCCGTTCTATGCCGCAGGCAAGCCCGAGAAGCCGCGGGTGGCGCACCTGGCCGAACTGAAGACGCCAACCCTGATCGTGCAGGGCGAGCGTGATGCGCTGGGCAATCGCGAGACGGTGGAGGGGTATGCACTGTCGTCAGCCATCGAGCTGTGCTGGCTGGTGGCAGGGGATCATGACTTGAAGCCGCTGAAGGCCTCGGGGTTCAGCCATGCGCACCACCTAGGGGCGGCGGCGGACAGCATCGTGGCGTTTTTACGCTGATGGCCGCTTCGCCGGCAAGGCCGGCTCCTGCAACGACCGCAGTCCCCTGCAGGAGCCGGCCTTGTTGGCGAAGCCTTTGAATCAGTCGCGGTATTCGCACAGGTAGGCGGTATCGACCTTCACCTGCAGCTGGAACTTGCTGTCGGCCGGCACATTGAACTGGCTGCCGGCGGTAAAGGTTTCCCAGTTGTCGCTGCCCGGCAGCTTGACGATCAGGGCGCCGGACACCACGTGCATGATCTCGCGCTTGGCCGTACCGAACTCGTACTCGCCCGGGGCCATCACGCCGACAGTGGCCGGGCCTTCGGCGCCGGTGAAGGCGATCGACTTGACCGTGCCATCAAAGTACTCGTTGACCTTAAACATGGGCGACTCCTGAAAGGGGCAAAAAAGGGCTGGCCAGTATGCCCAAGCCTCCCGGTGGCGTCATCCGCTTTCAGGCGCCCTGGGCCGGCAGGCTCAGCGGCAGCAGGCGTGCGGTATTGCGCGCATCTTCCAGGGCGCGGTGCTGCTGCCCGACAAACTGCAGCCCGGCCAGGGCCAGCGCGCCCTTGAGCCCGGGCGGGCGTTTCAGGTGGCGAGCCTTGGCGAAGCGCTGCTTGAGGTTGAGGTGGCAGGTGTCGGCCAGCAGGCTGTGCACCTGGTGCACCTGCCATTCCTGCAGCAGCTGGCGGCGATCGTAGTCGCCCCAGCTGACCCAGCCCTGCAGGTGCGCCTGCTGATGCTGCAGCCAGTGCTCGAACCCGTCCCACACCTTGGCAAAGGAGGCGGCGGCGTCGATGTCCGCCTGGGCGATATGCGTCAGCTCACGGCAAAAGGGCGTCAGCAGCGGGCGCCGCCGGGGTTTGACGAAGCGCTGGAAGTGGTCCACCTCGCGGCCTTCGCGGTTGACCAGGCTGGCGCCGATCTCGATGATTTCCATGTCTTCGATCGGCCAGCCACCCTCGTCGGTGGTAGCTTCCAGGTCGATCACCAACCAGTGGCCCATGGCAGGCTCCTTGACAGATACTCGCCTGAGCGTAGCCAATCTGTGGTCTGTGCGGTATCCCGTGGCCATTTGCCTGATGGTTCTGCCAGTTGTGCAAGCGTAGGAAAACGCCTAGTTTAGGCGCGAACCCGTAAAGAGTGTGTTGCCTTGAGTTCAGCGTCACTGCCACAGGTCGTGCTCTCCCTGTCGATGCTCGCGGTGGCGTGGCTGACCACACCGGCGTGTGCCCAGGAGCAGATCAGGATCGGCGCAGCGCACTTTCCGCCGTACACCGTCAATCCCGAACGCGATACCGACAGCGGCCTGCTGGCGCAGTTGATCCAGGCCTTGAACGCGCTTCAGGACACCTACCATTTCACGCTGGTGCCCACCTCCATACCGCGACGCTTTCGCGACTTCAACGAGGGTCGCATCGACATGGCGATCTTCGAAAACCCTGACTGGGGCTGGAAAGGCATCGACTTCGTCAAGGTCGATCTCGGCCTCGAAGATGCCGAAGTCTTCGTCACGCACAATATCGAAGGCCGCGGCCAGGGCTACTTCGACAGCCTGCAGGGCAAGCGCCTGGCGTTGTACAGCGGCTATCACTACGCCTTCGCCGGTTTCAATGCCGACGCCAGGTACCTGCAGCAAACATTCGGCGCCACCCTGACCTATTCCCACGACAGCAACCTGATGATGGTGCAGCGCGACCGCGCCGACGTGGCCTTGGTGACCCGTTCGTACCTGTACGACTTTCTGGCGCGCCACGAGGATTACCGAGGCCAGTTCCTGGCCTCCGAGCGTACCGACCAGACCTATCACCATTACGCACTGCTGCGTCCCCAGGCACCGATCAGTGGCGAGGCCTTTGCCCGTCTGTTGCAGCAACTGCACGAGAACGGTCAGTTGCAGGACATCTTCGGGCCTTACCAGATCGGTGTCAGCGCGGCCCATTCGCCCTAAATTCGCCCACGGTTTTCACGTCAACAGCAGTGAGATTGTCTCTTCCACTTCGTGAGCCCAAGACCATGCCTTCCGATACCGCAACCTGCGCGTTGTCCCTGCCGCGCTGGCGCAGCCTCAGCGCCGATGAAACCGACTGCCACCTGAGCCTGGTGCTCGAAGACACGCCATTGGTGCGCCTGCGTCTGGAGCGCGGTGACGACCTCAACGTGCACCTGCAATACACCTGCCCCGAGCGCCCACAGCAGGCGTTGTGGGCCGCGTGCTACTGGCTGTTTTCCCGCGATCCGGGGTGTCAGCGCCTGTGCTGGCATCTGGCGCAGGTGCCCGAGGCGGCACTGGCCAGCGGCCTGCTGGTGGCCGACGAACAGGCGGGGCGCTACCGCTGCGAACGCACGCTGTTCTGGCAGTTGCCGCAACCGTGGCTGGGCGAATCGCTGTCGGGCGTGTACCCGCAGCAGATGCAGATCAGTGCCGGCAAGCGTCATCCGCGCCGTGCGCCCAAGCCGCGGGGGGAAGTATATCGGCGCTTCGATGCGCGGCTGGGGGCCTGGATCTCGTTGCGGACCCTGGAAATCGACCACGACCTGGAGCGCTTCAACCGTTGGCAGAACAACCCGCGGGTGCTGAGCTTCTGGCAGGAGGGCGGCAGCCTCGAACAGCACCGCGACTACCTGAGCAAGCTTGAGGCCGACCCGCACACACTGACCCTGATCGGCTGCTTCGACGACCAGCCGTTTGCCTACTTCGAAGCCTACTGGGCCAAGGAGGACCGGATTGCACCGTTCTATGCGGCCGACGACTACGACCGTGGCATTCACATGCTGGTAGGGGAGCAGACGCACCGCGGGCCGCACAAGGTGGCCAGCTGGCTGTCGGCGCTGGTGCACTACCTGTTCCTGGACGACCCGCGCACCCAGCGCGTGGTGGCCGAGCCTCGGGCCGACAATGCCAAGATGATCGGCTACATGCACGACCAGTGCTTTCACTGCGAGAAGGAGTTCGACTTCCCGCACAAGCGTGCGGCGCTGATGATCCTGGGGCGCGAGCGCTTCTTCGAGCGCTGCAGGCTCATGTAGGCCGGCACCCGATCCTGGGGGAGCCGGCGTTGCCGGCGAACCAGCACAAGGCGCTCGTTCTGCCGGACACCCGGCATCTGGCCTGGAGGATCGCCGGCAACGCCGGCTCCTACAGGGCAGCAGCGGCGCAGGGTGGCCCCTTCAGGCCACCTCACCCCGCGCCAGCGACACCTTGCGGCAATGCACCAGCGCATCGCGAATCATGAAGTTCACCAGGGTCGGCGACACGCCCAGCTCCTTGGCGATGTCCTTCTGCGGCACGCCATGCAGGCGGTACATCTCGAACGCATAGCGGGTGCGCTGCGGCAGCTCGCTCAGCGCATCGGCAATGTGCTCAAGCGTCGCGAAATTGATGTGCGTGGCTTCGGGCGAGGCACCATGGATGACCACATTCAGACCTTCCTCTTCGCTGCCGGAATACTTCAGCTCCATTGCCTGCTTGCGGTAATGGTCGATGGCCAGGTTGCGCACGATCTGGAACAGGTAGCTCAACTGCGCCTTGAACGACGAGGTGATCTGCGGGGCTGCACTGAGCCGGAAGAAAGCGTCCTGCACGACATCCTCGGCGCGTGAGCGACACCCGGTGATCCGGGCGGCAATTTTCACCAGAATGCTGCGATTGTCGACGAACGCTTGGAGTAACGGTGAATCGCACTTACTTGTGGACAGTTGTTCCGCCATGGAAATTTCACCTTGTTCTCGAAGAGGGAAGCGAAGCACTCCGCGAGGAGATGCTTCCTACGACGTGCGACAAGCTATTCTTAATGATAATTATTGTCAAATGCGAAAAGTAATACTTCAAACTGTTTTTTGGTTCTAAGCACCACCCCGTTATCCGCTTCGAAAATCACCTGTCGCCGCGCCACAGTGGCGCCTAATTATTTCACCCGTTCATCCGTTCCCCTGTGTACATCCTCGGCCCCTGAAGGGCGTGTGCCGGTGCCCGAACACCCGGCTCCCTGCGCCCCGCGATGCCGATTTTCACGTACAGACACTGGCAGGAACTTTCCATGACGGACGCCTTCGAACTCCCGGTTACGCTGGTCCAGGCCCTCACCCAGCGTGCTGCGCTGACCCCTGAGCGGGTGGCCTTGCGCTTTCTCGCCGAAGACGCCCGCGACCAGGCCGTGCTCAGCTACCGTGACCTGCACCTGCGTGCATGCAGCATCGCCGCCGCATTGCAGGCGCGTGCGGTGCCGGGCGACCGCGCGATCCTGCTGTTCCCCAGTGGCCCGGACTACGTCGCCGCGTTCTTCGGCTGCCTGTATGCCGGGGTGATCGCCGTGCCGGCCTATCCGCCGGAATCCTCGCGCACCCACCACCAGGCCCGCCTGCTGTCGATCATCGAGGACGCCCAGCCGCGCCTGCTGCTGACCGTCGACAACCTGCACAACAGCCTGCTGGCCCTGGATGCACTCAAGGGCGAGGATGCGCCGCAGCTGCTCAGCGTCGATCACCTCGACGCCGGCCTGGGCGAGCAGTGGCAGGCCCCGTCGCTCAAGCCGGACGACATCGCCTTTCTGCAGTACACCTCCGGCTCCACCGCGCTGCCCAAGGGCGTGCAGGTCAGCCACGGCAACCTTGTGGCCAACGAAGTGCTGATCCGCCACGGCTTCGGCATCGACGTGAACCCCGACGACGTGATCGTCAGCTGGCTGCCGCTGTACCACGACATGGGCCTGATCGGCGGCCTGCTGCAACCGATCTTCAGCGGCGTGCCCTGCGTGCTGATGGCCCCGGCCTACTTCCTGGCGCGGCCGCAGCGCTGGCTGCAGGCGATCAGCGATTACCGCGGCACCATCAGCGGCGGGCCGGACTTCGCCTACCGCCTGTGCAACGAGCGCGTCAGCAGTGCGGCGCTGGCCAGCCTCGACCTGAGCTGCTGGCGCGTGGCCTATTCGGGCTCCGAGCCGATCCGCCAGGACAGCCTCGACAGCTTTGCCGACAAATTCGCCGCGTGCGGTTTCGTGCCCTCGAGTTTCTTCGCCAGCTACGGCCTGGCCGAAGCCACCCTGTTCGTCAGTGGCAGCGTGCGCGGCGGCGGTATCCCCGCGCTGGCGCTGGACAGCGCGGCACTGGCGCACAACCGCGCCGAAGCAGGCGAGGGCAGCGTGCAGATGAGCTGCGGCTTCAGCCAGCCGCTGCACGCGGTGCAGGTCGTCGAACCGCACACCCTGGCTGTGCTGGGCGACAACCAGGTGGGCGAGATCTGGGCCGCCGGCCCGAGCATCGCCCTCGGTTACTGGCGCAACCCCGAGGCCAGCGCAAAGACCTTCGTCGAGCACGGCGGGCGCACCTGGCTGCGCACCGGCGACCTGGGCTTCATGCGTGACGGCGAACTGTTCGTCACCGGGCGCCTGAAGGACATGCTCATCGTGCGCGGGCACAACCTCTACCCGCAGGACCTGGAAAAGACCCTGGAGCGCGAGGTCGACGTGCTGCGCAAGGGCCGCGTGGCGGTGTTCGCCGTCGACGACCAGGGCGAGGAGGGTATCGGCATCGCGGTGGAGATCAGCCGCAACGTGCAGAAGGTCATCGAGCCGGCGAACCTGATCCGCACCCTGCGCCAGGTCATCGCCGATGCCTGCCAGCAGGCACCGGCGGTGGTGCTGCTGCTCAACCCCGGTGCGTTGCCCAAGACCTCCAGCGGCAAGTTGCAGCGTTCGGCCTGCCGCCTGCGCCTGCACGATGGCAGCCTGGACTGCTACGCCCGCTTCCCGGAGGCCCAGGCGCCTGCCGCACGCCACGCGGCGCCGAGCGGCGACGGGTTGCAGGCGCTGATCGCGCGGCTGTGGTGCGAGCAACTGAACGTGGCCGAGGTGGGCGACGACGATCACTTCTTCCTGCTCGGCGGCAACTCCATCGCCGCCACCCAGCTCACGGCGCGCCTGCGTGACGAACTGGGGCTGGAACTGAGCCTGAGCCTGCTGTTCGAAGCGCCGACCCTGGCAGGCTTCACTGCCCAGGTGGCCCGCCTGCACATCGACGGCGGGGTGGCCCAGGGCGCCATCGCGCAATTGCCCCGGGAAGAGGCGCTGCCGCAATCGCTGGCCCAGGCCCGGCTGTGGCTGCTGTGGCAACTGGAGCCTGGCAGTGCGGCCTACAACATCCCGGGTGGCCTGCGCCTGCGCGGCGAACTGGACGAGGCCGCGCTGCGCAGCAGCTTCCAGGCGCTGGTGGCCCGCCATGAAGCGCTGCGCACGGTGTTTGCCGACCACCACGGGCAACCGGTGCAGCGCGTGCTGGCGAACCTGGCGTTGCAGGTGCACAGCCTGGACCTGGGGCACGAAACCCCGGCCCGCGTTCAGCAGTTGCGCGAAGACGAGGCGCGCCAACCCTTCGACCTGGAGCGCGGGCCGCTGCTGCGGGTCACCCTGGTACGCCAGGACAACGAAACCCATCAGCTGTGGGTGACCCTGCACCACATCATCGCCGACGGTTGGTCGATGAACATTCTGCTGGACGAATTCGCGCGCCTGTATGCCGCCGCCTGCCAGGGCCAGCAGGCGCGACTGAATACGTTGCCGGTGCATTACGCCGACTATGCCAGCTGGCAGCGCCAGTGGCTGGCCCAGGGGGAAAGTACCCGCCAGCTCGCCTACTGGAAGGCCTTGCTCGGCGATGCGCAGCCGGTGCTCGACCTGCCCACCGATCACCCGCGCTCGGTGCAGCAGCGCAACAGTGCCACGCGCCTGAGCCTGCGTCTTGAGCCGGCGCTGGGCACTGCACTGCGCCAGGTGGCCCAGGCCCACGATGCCAGCCTGTTCATGCTGTTGCTGGCGGCCTGGCAAACCCTTCTGCACCGCTACAGCGGCCAGCGCGACATCCGTGTCGGCGTGCCCAATGCCAACCGCCCGCGCCTGGAAACCCAGGGCCTGGTCGGCTTCTTCATCAACCCCCAGGTGCTGCGTGCCGAGCTTGACCCGCGCCAGCCCTTCAGTGCCTTGCTGGCCCAGGTGCGCCAGCGCACCCTTGAAGCCCAGGCCAACCAGGACCTGCCGTTCGAGCAGTTGGTCGAAGCCTTCCCCGAGGCCCGCCAGCAGGGCCTGTTCCAGGTCATGTTCAACCACCAGCAGCGCGACCTCGGCGCCTTGCGCCGCCTGCCGGGGCTGTTGGCCGACGAACTGGCGTGGCACAGCCGCGAGGCCAAGTTCGACCTGCAACTGCACAGCGAAGAAGACCACCAGGGCCGCATCAGCCTTTCCTTCGACTATGCCGACGAGCTGTTCGACGCTGCCAGCATCGAGCGCCTGGCCGCGCAACTGGTCAGCCTGCTGCAGCAGGTGAGCAGCGCGCCGCAGCTGCCGCTGGCCGAGCTGAACCTGCTCGACGCCCCGGGCCGCGCCCAACTGCTCGACTGGGGCCAGGCCCCGGCAGCGGCCCCCGGCCAGTGGCTGGTGGAGCAACTCAACGAACAGGCGCGCAGCACCCCGCAGCGCACCGCGCTGGTATGGGCCGGCGGCAGCCTGGACTACGCGAGCCTGCACACCCAGGCCAACCGCCTGGCCCATTACCTGCGCGACAAGGGCGTGGGCCCGGACGTGTGCGTGGCGATTGCCGCCGAGCGTTCGCCGCAGCTGCTGGTGGGCCTGCTGGCTATTCTCAAGGCCGGTGGTGCCTACGTGCCGCTGGACGTCGACTACCCGGCCGAGCGCCTGGCCTACATGCTCGCCGACTGCGGCGCAAGCCTGCTGCTCAGCCACAGCGAGGTGCTCGAACGCCTGCCCCAGGTCGAGGGCGTGAGTACCATCGCCATGGACACCCTGCACCTGGACAACTGGCCCAGCCAGGCGCCGGGCCTGCACCTGCACGGTGACAACCTGGCCTACGTGATCTACACCTCCGGCTCCACCGGCCAGCCCAAGGGCGTGGGCAACACCCATGCGGCCCTGGCCGAGCGCCTGCACTGGATGCAGGCCACCTATGCGCTGGACGACCACGACGTGCTGCTGCAAAAAGCCCCGATCAGCTTCGACGTGTCGGTGTGGGAATGCTTCTGGCCGCTGGCCCAGGGCTGCACGCTGGTGCTGGCCGGCCCCGGCGAGCACCGCGACCCGCAGCGCATCGCCGAACTGGTGCAGCAGCATGGCGTGACCACGCTGCACTTCGTGCCGCCGCTGTTGCAGGTGTTCGTGCAGGAGCCCCTGGCGGCCGCCTGTACCAGCCTGCGCCGGGTGTTCTCCGGCGGCGAGGCGTTGCCGGCGGCGCTGCGCGACCGGGTGCTGCAGATACTGCCGCACGTGGCACTGCACAACCGCTATGGCCCGACCGAAACCGCGATCAACGTCACCCACTGGCACTGCCGCCGTGAAGACGGCCTGCGCTCGCCCATCGGCCGGCCCCTGGCCAACGTGCAGTGCCAGGTGCTAGATGAGGAGCTGGCGCTTTCGCCTGTGGGGGTGCCCGGTGAGCTGTGTCTGGGCGGTGCGGGCCTGGCCCGTGGCTACCTGGGCCGGCCGGGCCTCACCGCCGAACGCTTCGTGCCCGGCGCCGACGGCCAGCGCCTGTACCGCAGCGGCGACCGTGCGCGCTGGCTGGCCGACCTGGGGGCACTGGAATACCTGGGCCGCATCGACCAGCAGGTCAAACTGCGCGGTTTTCGTGTAGAGCCCGAAGAGGTGCAGGCCTGCCTGCTGGCCCAGCCGGGCGTGGAGCAGGCCGTGGTGCTGGTGCGCGACACGGCGGCCGGCCCGCAACTGGTCGGCTACTACACCCACGCGCACGACTGCGGCGAAGCATTGCTGAGCGCACTGGCGGCGCAATTGCCGCCCTACATGGTGCCCGCGCAACTGGTGCACCTGGCGCAGATGCCGCTGGGCCCCAGCGGCAAGCTCGACCGCAAGGCGCTGCCCGAGCCGAGCTGGCAGCAGCGCGTGCATGTTGCCCCGGTCACGCCGCTGCAACAGCAGATCGCCGCCATCTGGTGCGATGTGCTGGGCCTGGCGCGGGTCGGCCTGGACGATGACTTCTTCGCCCTCGGCGGGCACTCGCTGCTGGCCACCCAGATCATCGCCCGCACGCGCCAGGCCTGCGACGTCGAACTCCCGCTGCGCACCCTGTTCGAAGCCAGCGCGCTGGGCGCCTTCGCCGCGCGCATCGAGGCCCTGCAACTGGCCGGGCAGCACAACCTGCAAGGCGAAATAACGCGCATCGACCGCAGCCAGCCGGTGCCGCTGTCGTACTCGCAGCAGCGCATGTGGTTCCTCTGGCAGATGGAGCCGGACAGCCCGGCCTACAACGTCGGCGGCATGGCGCGCCTGCGCGGGGTGCTGGACGTCAGCCGCTTCGAACAGGCCCTGCAGGCGCTGATCGTGCGCCACGAGACCTTGCGCACCACCTTCCCGAGCATCGATGGCGTACCGTACCAGGCCGTTTCGCCCGACACCGGGCTGGTGATGAACTGGCTGGATTTTTCGGCCCACGACCAGGTGCAGCGCCAGCAGCGCCTGCAGGCCCTGGCCGACGAGCAGGCGCACCAGCCGTTCGACCTGGAGACCGGGCCGCTGCTGCGTGCCTGCCTGGTCAAGGCCGGCGAGCAGGAGCACTACTTCGTGCTCACCCTGCACCACATCGTCACCGAAGGCTGGGCCATGGACATCTTTGCCCGCGAGCTGGGCGAGCTGTACGAAGCGTTTCTCGACGACCGCGATTCGCCGCTCGAACCGCTGCCGGTGCAGTACCTGGACTACAGCGTGTGGCAGCGCCAGTGGCTGGAGGCCGGCGAGCGCCAGCGCCAGCTGGACTACTGGCGCGCACAGCTGGGCGATGAACACCCGGTGCTGGAGTTGCCCGCCGATCGTCCGCGCCCGGCGGTGCAGAGCCACCGCGGCGAGCTGTACCGCTTCGACCTGAGCGATGAGCTGGCCGCCAGGGTGCGCGCCTTCAATGCCGAGCATGGCCTGACCCTGTTCATGACCATGACCGCCACCCTGGCGCTGCTGCTGTACCGCTACAGCGGGCAGACCGACCTGCGCATCGGCGCACCGGTGGCCAACCGCATCCGCCCGGAAAGCGAGGGGCTGATCGGCGCCTTCCTCAACACCCAGGTGCTGCGTTGCCAGCTGGACGGGCAGATGCGCGTGGCCGACCTGATCGAGCAGGTGCGCCAGACCGTGATCGACGGCCAGTCGCACCAGGACCTGCCGTTCGACCACCTGGTCGAAGCCTTGCAGCCACCGCGCAGCGCCGCCTACAACCCGCTGTTCCAGGTGATGTGCAACGTGCAGCGCTGGGAATTCCAGCAGAGCCGCCAACTGGCCGGCATGCAGGTGGAGTACCTGGTCAACGACGCCCGGGCGACCAAGTTCGACCTCAACCTGGAAGTCACCGACCTCGACCGTCGCCTGGGCTGCTGCCTGACCTACAGTTGCGACCTGTTCGACGCGCCGCGCATCGCGCGCATGGCGGCGCACTGGCAGCGGTTGCTCGACGCCTTGCTGGCCGACCCGCAGCAACGCCTGTGCGAACTGCCGCTGCTGGGCCAGGGCGAGCGCCAGGCCCTGTTCGACAACCTGGCCGGCGACCCCGCAGCGCCGGGCCTGAACCGCACCGTGCATGACCTGTTCAGTGCACAGGCCCAGCGCACCCCGGATGCACTGGCACTGACCTTTGCCGGCGAACACCTGAGCTACGCCCAGCTCGATGCCCGGGCCAACCGCCTGGCGCGGGTGCTGCGCGAACGTGGCGTGGGCCCGCAGGTGCGGGTGGGCCTGGCGCTGGAGCGTTCGGCGCAGCTGGTGATCGGCCTGCTGGCGATCCTCAAGGCCGGCGGCGCCTACGTGCCGCTGGACCCGGAATACCCCCTCGAACGCCTGCAGTACATGATCCAGGACAGCGGCATCGGCCTGCTGCTGGGCCAGCGCGCGCTGTTCGACAGGCTGGGCGAGCTGCCGCCCGGCGTGGCCCGCTGGTGCCTGGACGACGACGCGGCGGCGCTGCACGGCTACAGCGCCGAGGCCTTGCCGTCACTCAGCCTGCCGGGTCACCAGGCCTACCTGATCTACACCTCCGGCTCCACCGGCAAGCCCAAGGGCGTGGTGGTCAGCCATGGCGAGATCGCCATGCACTGCCTGGCGGTGATCGAGGCGTTCGGCATGCGCAGCGACGACTGCGAGCTGCACTTCTATTCGATCAACTTCGACGCGGCCACCGAGCGCCTGCTGGTGCCATTGCTCAGCGGCGCACGGGTGGTGCTGCGCGCCCAGGGGCAGTGGGGCGCCGAGGAAATCTGCACGCTGATCCGCCAGCAGCAGGTCAGCGTGCTGGGCTTCACGCCGAGCTACGGCAGCCAGCTGGCGCAATGGCTGGCCAGCCGCGACGAACAGCTGCCGGTGCGCCTGTGCATCACCGGCGGCGAAGCACTGACCGGCGAGCACCTGCAACGCATTCGCGAGGCGTTCAAGCCGGCGCAGTTCTTCAATGCCTACGGCCCCACCGAAACCGTGGTGATGCCGCTGGCCTGCCTGGCACCACCGGCCCTTGAAGCGGGCGCCGGCAGCGTGCCGATCGGCCGGGTGATCGGCGCCCGCGTGGCGTACATCCTCGATGCCGACCTGGCGCTGCTGCCGCAGGGCGCCATCGGTGAGCTGTACATCGGTGGCGCAGGCCTGGCCCAGGGCTACCATGATCGACCTGGGCTGAGCGCCGAACGCTTCGTCGCCGACCCGTTCAGCCAGCGGGGCGGGCGCCTGTACCGCACCGGCGACCTGGTGCGCCAGCGCGCCGATGGGCTGGTGGAGTACATGGGGCGTATCGACCATCAGGTGAAGATCCGCGGCTTCCGTATCGAACTGGGTGAGATCGAAAGCCGCCTGCTGGAACATGCCGACGTGCGCGAGGCCGTGGTGCTGGCGCTGGACATGCCCGGCGGCAAGCAACTGGCTGCCTACCTGGTGTGCGAGCAGGCACAGGCCGGCGCCGAACAGCAGGCGGCGCTGCGCGACAGCCTCAAGGCGCAACTGCGGGTGAACCTGCCCGACTACATGGTGCCCGCCCACCTGGTGCTGCTGGATCAGATGCCGCTGACCGGCAACGGCAAGCTCGACCGTCACGCGTTGCCGCTGCCGGACAGGGAGCAGGGCCGCGAGCACTACGAGGCGCCACGCAGCGAGGTGGAGCAGCAACTGGCCGCGATCTGGCGCGATGTGCTCAACGTCGAGCGCGTGGGCCTGCAGGACAACTTCTTCGAACTGGGCGGCGACTCGATCCTGTCGATCCAGGTGGTCAGCCGCGCCCGCCAGCTGGGCCTGCACTTCAGCGCCCGCGACCTGTTCCAGCAGCAGACCGTGCAGACCCTGGCCACGGTGGTCAGCCGCAGCCAGGCCACGTTGATCGAACAGGGCCCGCTCAGCGGCGCCGCAGCGCTCACGCCGATCCAGCACTGGTTCTTCGACAGCGACGTGGTGCAACCGCAGCACTGGAACCAGGCCGTGCTGCTGGCGCCTGCCGAACGCCTGGCCGGCGAAGCGCTGGAACAGGCTCTGCAGGCGCTGGTGGCGCATCACGATGCACTGCGCCTGCGCTTTTGCGAGGGCCGCGCCAGCTACGCCCCGGCCGATACGCGCGCACTGCTGTGGCAGGCTTCGGTGGCCGATCTGCAGGATTGCCAGGCCCTGTACAGCGATGTGCAGCGCAGCCTCGACCTCGCCGACGGCCCGCTGCTGCGTGCGCTGCTGGTGGAGGACGGGCAGGGCGCCCAGCGCCTGCTGCTGGCGATCCATCACCTGGTGGTGGATGGCGTGTCGTGGCGCGTGCTGCTCGAAGACCTGCAGGCGCTGTACCGTGGCCAGCCGCTGGCAGCCAAGACCAGCGCGATGAGCCACTGGGCCGCACGCCTGGCCACCTATGCCGGCAGCGACTCGCTGCGTGACGAGCAGCACTGGTGGCAGGCGCAGCTCAGTGCCGCCACCCGCGAGCTGCCGTGCGACCACCCCCAGGGTGCCAACCTGCACCGCCAGGCGCACACCGTCAGCGTGCAACTGAGCCAGGGGCAGACGCGCCAGTTGCTGCAGCAGGCCCCCGCGGCCTACCGCACCCAGGTCAACGACCTGTTGCTGACCGCGCTGGCCCGGGTGCTGTGCCGCTGGAGCGGCGATACCTCGGTGTTGGTGCAGCTCGAAGGGCATGGCCGCGAGACCCTGTTCGACGAGATCGACCTGAGCCGCAGCGTCGGCTGGTTCACCAGCGCCTACCCGCTGCGCCTGAGCCCGCTGAACATCGAGGAGGCCGCCGGGCAGGCGGCCTCGATCAAGGCGATCAAGGAGCAACTGCGCAGCGTGCCGCACAAGGGCCTGGGGTATGGGGTACTGCGCTACCTGGCCGATGACGCCACCCGCGAAGCCATGGCCGCGCTGCCCCAGGCGCGCATCACCTTCAACTACCTGGGCCAGTTCGACCAGCAGTTCGGCAGTGCGGCGCTGTATCAGCCGGTGGACGAACCCGCGGGCCTGGCCCACGACCTCGACGCACCGCTGCCCAACTGGCTGAGCGTCGACGGCCAGGTGTACGGCGGCCAGTTGCAGCTGCGCTGGACCTTCAGCCGCGAGCGCTTCGACACCCAGACCATCGAAGAGCTGGCCCGCGCCTACCTCGGCGAGCTGGCGAGCCTGATCGTCCATTGCCTGGATGACGCCAACGGCAGCTTCACGCCGTCGGACTTCCCGCTGGCGCGCCTGACCCAGGCACAGATCGACAGCCTGCCGGTGCCCGCCGCGCAGATCGAGGACGTATACCCGCTGACCCCGATGCAGGAGGGCATGCTGCTGCACACCCTGCTCGAACCGGGCACGGGCATCTACTACATGCAGGACCGCTACCGCATCAACAGCGAGATCGACCCGCAGCGCTTCGCCCAGGCCTGGCAGGCGGTGGTGGCGCGGCACGAAGCCCTGCGCGCCTCGTTCTGCTGGAATGCCGGCGAAGGCATGCTGCAGATCATTCACAAGCCCGGCACCACGCCCATCGACTATCAGGACTGGAGCGCCGACCCGCAGGCCGATCACGAAGCACGCCTGCAGGCCCTGCACAAGCAGGAGCGCGAGGCCGGTTTCGAGCTGTTGCAGCAGGCGCCGTTCCACCTGCGCCTGATCCGCGTGGGCCAGGCGCAGTACTGGTTCATGATGAGCAACCACCACATCCTCATCGATGCCTGGTGCCGCTCGCTGCTGATGAACGACTTCTTCGAGCTCTACCTGGCCCTGGGCGAGGGCCGTGAGGCGCAGCTGGCGACGCCGCCGCGCTACCGCGACTACATCGGCTGGCTGCAGCACCAGAGCCTGGACGAGGCGCGCCAGTGGTGGCGGCAGAACCTGCAGGGCTTCGAGCGCACCACCTACCTTCCAAGCGACCGCCCGCTGCTGCGCGAGCACGCGGGCGATCACGGCGGCATGCAGGTGGGCGACTGCTACACGCGCCTGGCGGTGGAGGACGGGGTACGCCTGCGCGAGCTGGCCCAGGCCCATCAGCTGACCGTCAACACCTTCGCCCAGGCGGCCTGGGCGCTGGTGCTCAGCCGCTTCAGCGGCGAGCGTGACGTGGTGTTCGGCGTGACCGTGGCCGGGCGCCCGGTCAGCCTGCCGCAGATGCAGCACACCGTGGGCCTGTTCATCAACAGCATCGCACTGCGTGTCACACTGCCGGCCCCCGGCGAGCGGTGTTCGGTGCGCCAGTGGCTGCAGGGCCTGCTGGAACGCAACATGGAGGTGCGCGAGTACGAGTACCTGCCGCTGGTCAACATCCAGGAATGCAGCGAACTGCCCAAGGGCCAGCCGCTGTTCGACAGCCTGTTCGTGTTCGAGAACGCCCCGGTCGAAGTGGCGGTGCTGGACCGCGCCCAGAGCCTGAATGCAACCTCCGACTCGGGCCGCACCCACACCAACTTCCCGCTCACGGCGGTGTGCTACCCCGGCGACGACCTGGGCCTGCACCTGTCGTTCGACCAGCGCTACTTCGACCGCGCCACCGTCGAACGCCTGCTGGGCGAATTCAAGCGCCTGCTGCTGGCGCTGATGGAGGGCTTGCACGGCGATGTGGCGCAGCTGGCACTGCTGGGCGAGCAGGAACAGCGCTTCCTGCTGCAGGACTGCAACCGCAGCGAGCATGCCTATCCGCTGCAGCAGAGCTACGCGGCGTTGTTCGAGGCGAGGGTGGCGGCGCATCCCGATCGGGTGGTCGCACGCTGCCTCGAACAGCAGTGCAGCTACGCCGAGCTGAACTGCCAGGCCAACCGCCTCGGGCATGCCCTGGTGGCGGCCGGGGTGCAGGTCGACCAGCCGGTGGCACTGCTGGCCGAGCGCGGGCTGGCGCTGCTGGGCATGATCGTCGGCAGCTTCAAGGCCGGCGCCGGCTACCTGCCGCTGGACCCGGGCCTGCCCGGCGCGCGTCTGCAACGCATCGTCGAGCTCAGCCGCACCCCGGTGATCGTCTGCACCCGGGCCTGCCTGGCCCAGGCACAGGCCCTGCTCGACGAACTGGGGTGTGCCGGGCGGCCGCGCCTGCTGGTGTGGGAGGACATTCAGGCCGGCGACGGCAGCGAAGCCAACCCGGGCATCTACAGCGCGCCGGAGAACCTCGCCTACGTGATCTACACCTCCGGCTCCACCGGCCTGCCCAAGGGCGTGATGGTCGAGCAGCGCGGCATGCTCAACAACCAGCTGAGCAAGGTGCCGTACCTGCAACTGGGCGAGGCGGACGTGATCGCGCAGACCGCCTCGCAGAGCTTCGATATCTCGGTGTGGCAGTTCCTTGCCGCGCCGCTGTTCGGCGCGCAGGTGGCCATCGTGCCCAATGCCATCGCGCACGATCCGCAAGGGCTGCTGGAGCATGTGCAGGCCGCCGGCATCACGGTGCTCGAAAGCGTGCCGTCGCTGATCCAGGGCATGCTGGGCAACGAGCGCCAGCACCTGAGCGGCCTGCGCTGGATGCTGCCCACCGGCGAGGCGATGCCGCCGGAGCTGGCCTGGCAGTGGCTGGAGCGCTACCCGCAGGTCGGCCTGGTGAATGCCTACGGCCCGGCCGAGTGCTCCGATGACGTGGCGTTCTTCCGCGTCGATGCGGCCTCCACCCAGGGCAGCTACCTGCCGATCGGCACGCCGACCGACAACAACCGCCTGTACCTGTTCGGTGAAGATCACGAGCTGGTGCCGCTGGGCGCGGTGGGCGAGCTGTGCGTGGCCGGCACCGGGGTAGGGCGCGGCTACGTGGGCGACACGCTGCGCACGGCCCAGGCGTTCATCCCGCACCCGTTCGGCGCCCCGGGCGAGCGCCTGTACCGCACCGGCGACCTGGCACGCCGGCGTGCCGACGGGGTGCTGGAGTACGTGGGGCGCATCGATCACCAGGTGAAGATTCGCGGCTACCGCATCGAACTGGGCGAAATCGAGGCACGCCTGCATGAACAGGTCCAGGTGCGTGACGCGGCGGTGGGCGTGCAGGAGGGTGCAAACGGCAAGCACCTGGTCGGCTACCTGGTGGCGGCCGACAGCCGTGCCGACACGGCGCCATTGCTGGAACAGGTTCGCCAGCGCCTGCGCGCCGAACTGCCGGAGTACATGGTGCCGCTGCACTGGGCGTGGCTGGCCGAGTTGCCGCGCAACGCCAACGGCAAGCTCGACCGCAAGGCGCTGCCGGCCATCGAGTTCGGCCAGCAGCACAGCCAGGCCTACCTGGCGCCGCGCAGCGAACTGGAGCAGCAACTGGCTGACATCTGGGCCGATGTGCTCAAGGTCGAGCGGGTGGGGGTGCGCGACAACTTCTTCGAGTTGGGCGGGCATTCGCTGCTGGCCACCCAGATTGCTTCGCGGGTGCAGAAGGTGCTGCAGCTGAACGTGCCGCTGCGGGCCATGTTCGAATGCAGCAGCGTGGAGGAACTGGCGATCTATGTGGAGGGCCTCGAGGCCACGGTGCTGAGCGACGACAAGGTCGACCGGCTGAGTGACCTGATGGCTTCGCTGGAGGCGTTGTAGGCAGCCGAGCGGGGCATTTTGGTTTAGCATCCATGCTTCGCTCATGCGCGCCAGCCTTCGGGCTGGCGCGCTGCTGTTCATCTGCACACGGTCGGTATCGATGCGCCTTTTCCCTGCTTTGTTTCGTGGTTGTTCCTGTCTGTCGCTGCTGGCGGCCCTCTTGTTGCTGTGCCTGCCGGGCATCGCCAGCGCCGCCGAGGTCGATGGCGCGCGCATGGGCCTGCTGTGGGGCGTGCCGTTTGCCGGCATCCTGCTGAGCATCGCCTTGCTGCCCATCGTGGCCGCACCGCTGTGGCATCACCATTTCGGCAAGATCACCCTGGGCTGGACGCTGCTGTTCGCGCTGCCGTTCTGCTTTGCCTTCGGCTGGCACGCCAGCCTGGGGCTGGGCGTGCACGTACTGCTGGCCGAGTACCTGCCGTTCATCATCCTGCTGTTTGCGCTGTTCACCATTTCGGGCGGGATCGTGGTGGAGGGCAACCTGCATGGCTCGCCGTGGCTCAACACGCGGTTGCTGGCGCTGGGGGCGGTGCTGGCCTCGGTGATGGGCACCACGGGGGCGGCGATGCTGCTGATCCGCCCGCTGCTGCGTGCCAACGACAACCGCAAGCACACCGCGCACGTGGTGGTGTTCTTCATCTTTCTGGTGGCCAACGTCGGCGGCGGCCTGACCCCGTTGGGCGACCCGCCGTTGTTCCTGGGTTTTCTCAAGGGTGTGAGCTTTGCCTGGACCCTGCAGCACATGGCCTTGCCGGTGGTGCTGCTGGCGGTGCCGTTGCTGGGCGTGTTCTACCTGATCGACCGCTACTACTATCGCCGCGAAAACGAGATGCTGGCCGAAGACCCGACGCCGGATGCGCCGTTGCGCCTGCTGGGCAAGCGCAACTTCCTGCTGTTGGCGGGCGTGGTGCTGGCGGTGTTGATGTCGGGCCTCTGGAAGCCGGGGATTGGCGTCGAGCTGATGGGCACTCGGGTCGAGGTGCAGAACCTGTTGCGTGACGGCCTGCTGGTGGTACTGGCCTTGCTGTCGTTGTGGTTCACCCCGCGCGGCCTGCGGGTTGCCAACGAGTTCGACTGGGGGCCGATCGTCGAGGTGGCCAAGTTGTTTGCGGGCATCTTTCTCACCATTGCCCCGGTGATTGCGATATTGCGGGCCGGCAGTGACGGCCAGTTGGCGTGGTTGGTGGCGAGCGTGAGTGGTGCGCAGGGCGAGCCGATCGACAGCATGTACTTCTGGTTGAGCGGGACCTTGTCGAGCTTCCTGGACAATGCGCCGACCTATTTGTTGTTCTTCAACATGGCGGCTGGGGATGCGCAGGTGTTGATGGAGCGCATGCCGCAGACCTTGCTGGCGATCTCCATGGGTTCGGTGTTCATGGGGGCGATGACCTACATTGGCAACGCGCCGAACTTCATGGTCAAGGCGATAGCTGAGCAGCGCGGGGTGAAGATGCCGAGCTTCTTCGGGTACATGGCGTGGTCGTGTGCGGTGCTGTTGCCGTTGCTGGTGGTGTTGACGCTGGTGATGCTGTAGCGCCACCCCAACCCCCAAAGGCCATGATGGCCCTACTGCGATCTTCGGCCGAACAAACAAGGCTGACAACACCGATCCTGCAGGCCATGGCCTGTGGGATTTGCATCGCCAGCCCTGGTGCCCGGCTTCAGGTTTTTGTCGTCCCAACAACCTCAACGCTTGCCCAGTATCTTCCCCAACATCTCTGGCCGCGGCGCACCCTGCTGGGTCTGCAGCTGCCCCTTGTCATCCAGGTAGAAGATCGCCGGCGTAGCCGACAATCCCAGCTCCTCCATCAGCGCCAGGTTCGCATCCAGCTTGGCCTGCACCTGCGCCGGAATCTTCGCCAGCGGCTTGAGGGTGCTGGCCTTGCCCGCGCTTTCATGGGTCTGCAAGGCCTTCTGCGGGTCGGCGCTGGCCAGCAACGCGGCCGACTTGGCCGGGCTGTCGGCGCGGATGATGCCGACCATGATGTGGCGCAACTGCACCTTGCCCGAGTCCACCCACGGCCGTGCCTGCTGCCAGAACATGTTGCAGTACGGGCAGTTGGGGTCGCTGAACAGGTACACCACCCGCGGTGCATCGGCCTTGCCATCGGCAATCCACGCGGTCTTGTCGAGCTTGGCCCACACCTGCTTGGCCATGGGTGCATACACCAGCTTCTCCAGCGGCGCCTCGCTCAGGTCCTGGCCCTGTTCGTCGAACAGGCTGCCAACCAGCACGTGCTTGCCGTCCGGGGTCAGGTACAGGGCCACGCCACGGTTCTGGAACTGCGCGGCATAGCCTTTCAGGCCATTGGGCGCATCGAAGCTGCCGGTGACCTTGGCGCCCTTGGCCTCGATCTGCTGCACGGCCTTGGGCAATTCTTCGGCGACGGCCAGTTGGGTGGCGAACATGCCCAGGGCGAGGGTAATGGCGGAAACTTTCATGGTGTCGTCCTTGCTGGAACGGTGGGAGCGAGCGCGGTATCGCGGTCGAAGGATTCGAGGGCATGGCGCAGGCTGGCACGGGACAGCTCCCCCAGGTGGCTGCCCACCAGGCGCCCCTCGGCGTCGTAGAACAGGGTGGTGGGCAGCGCCATGGAGCCGACCTGCTGGGCCAGCTGGCCACCGGTATCGAACAGTACATGGGACAGGTTCAGGCCGGTGGTGGCCAGGAAGTTGGTGACGATCTGCGGGGTTTCGCCCTGGTTGACGAACAGGAAGGTCACGTCCGGATAATCATGCTGGGCCTGTTGCAGCACCGGCATCTCGCGCCGGCACGGCGGGCACCAGGTGGCCCACAGGTTGATCACCAACGGCCGGCCGCGGTGGCTGTGCAGCGCCACCGAATGGCCCTGGGCATCGCGCAGGGCCAGGTCCGGCAGTTGCGTGCCCTGTTCGTAGAGGTGGCTGGCCCAGCTGGCCAGCAACCAGAACAGCGTGCCGCTGAACAGGCCCCAGCCCAGTGGCCGGCGCAGGCTCGCCTGGCGCCAGGCGTACCAGGCCGCCCCCAGCAGCACCGCCACCAGGCCGGCCCAGGGCAAAAAGCCGCCATCGCGGATGTCGATGATCTGCACCGGGTCTTCGGCATACATCGACCAGTAGCGCGCCACGAACCCCAGCCGGGCGCACAGCAGGCCGAGCAGGAACAGGCGAAACAGTGCGGCCTCGGGGTTGTCGCCGCCGCGCCTGGCCACCCGCCAGCCCACCAGCGTGGCCAGGCCCAGGGCGCAGAGCAGCAGCAGGTGGTCGAGGGCGATGGTCAGGGGGCCCAGGTTAACGGTCAGCATCAGCCTTGGCTCCGGGTGGCGGTCCAGTGTTGCAGGAAGGTGGCGGCGTTGACTTCACCGGTGATGCGCCTGGCCCGGCGCTCGTCACCCTCGGGGCCGATCCACAGCATGCTCGGCGGGCCGGGCACCTGGTAGCGCTGCAGCAGCTGCTGGCTGGCCGGGGCATCGGCGGTCACGTCCAGGCGTACCAGGCGCACGCCTTCCAGCGCGGCGAGCACGTCGGGGCGGGCGAACACCTGTTTTTCCATGACCTTGCACGACACGCACCAGTCGGCGTAGTAATCCAGGAACACCCACTGCCCCTGGGCCTTGGCGGCGTCCAGCTGCGCCTGCAGCTCGGCCGGGGTGCGCACCGTGGTGAAGGCGTCGGCGTGGGGCGCAGCCACGGCATTGCCGGTGCCACCGGCATAGGGTTGCAGGGGCTGCAGCAGGTTGCTCGCGCCACCGGCCGCGCCCACCACCAGCAAGGCGCCCCACAGGCCCGCCAGCAGCACGGCCGGTTGCAGGGCGCGCAGGGTGTGGACCGCGGGCCAGGCGCCCCAGGCCAGCGCGATCAGCCAGGCCCCGCACAGGCCCAGCCACAGCGCAGGGTCGAGCACCGCGCGCAGGGTGTACAGCGCCATGCCCAGGAACACGAAGCCGAACACCGCCTTGACCCGGTTCATCCAGGCCCCCGGACGTGGCAGGTAGCGGTTGCCCACGGTCACCAGCAGCAACAGCGGCAGGCCCATGCCCAGCCCCAGGCTGAACAGCACCAGCGCCCCATGCACGGCATTGCCGCTCTGCGCGATGTACAGCAGCGCGCCGGCCAGCGGGGCGGTCATGCACGGCCCCATCAGCAGGCCCGACAAGGCCCCCAGCAGTACCGCGCCATACAGATTGCCGCCACGGGTGTTGCGGCCTGCGCGCTCCAGGCGGTCGCGCACGAAGGTGGGCAGCTGCAGCTCGAAGGCGCCGAACATCGGCAGGGCCAGCAGCACGAACAGCGCGGCCAGGCTGCCCAGCAGCCAAGGCTGCTGCAGCCATGCCTGCAGGCTGGCGCCAAGCAGTGCGGCGACCACGCCCAGGGCGGCATACACCAGCGCCATGCTCAGCACGTAGGCGCCTGCCAGCACCAGCCCGCGGCGGGTGCTGGCGCCGTTGCCCATCACCAGCCCGGCCAGGATCGGCAGCATCGGCAACGAACAGGGGGTAAAGGCCAGCAGCAGTCCCAGGCCGAAGAAGGCCAGCAGGCTCCAGGCCAGCGGGTGTTCGCCGAGGCTGCCGGCCAGGGCCTGGTCGCTGGCCTGCTCGGCGCCAGCGGCCTGCCCGCCCAGGTCGACCGGGCTGGTTTGGGGCGGGTAGCACAGCCCCGCGTCGGCACAGCCCTGCCAGCCCATGCGCAACTGGCCGGTGGCGTTGGCCGGTATCAGCAGCTCGAGTTCGCCGCGGTACACCTGGGTTTCGCCGAAGTACTCGTCGCTGTGGGGCAGGGCCGGCGGCAATGGTGGTACCGCCTCGGGGGCCAGGCCGTCGAACTTCAGACGCTTCTGGTACAGGTAGTAGCCGTCGCTGATCTGCCAGTGCAGGCGCATCTGCCCCGAGGGCAGGCGCTCGCTGCTGAACACGAAGGCCTTTTCCACGGGCAGGAATTCGCTCTGGGCAAAAGGGTTGTTGAAGGGCTGGGCCTGGCTCAGCGAACTGAACAGCCACAGCAGGGCTAGCAGAAATACGCGCATGTCGACGCCTTGGCAGTGCGATAAGCCCGCAAGACTGACCGGCATGGATTAACCCAGGGTTAACCGATGGGCAGCCGTCGCCTCGCAGGCGACGTGTGCGCCTGGGCGCGGCATAATCCCCGGTTAATCCGCCTGTGGCCCACTGGGCCTTTCTGCCAACGACCGAGCCCGCCCCATGCACGTACTGCTCTGTGAAGACGATGACCTGATCGCCAGCGGCATCATTGCCGGCCTGAGTGCCCAGGGCCTGACCGTCGACCGCGTGGCCAGCGCCAGTGCGGCGCGGGCGATGCTGCAGGCCGCGCATTTCGACGTGATGGTGCTGGACCTGGGGCTGCCCGACGAAGACGGCCTCAAGCTGCTGCAACGCCTGCGCCAGCAGGGCCACAGCCTGCCGGTGCTGATCCTGACCGCGCGCGATGCGGTCACCGACCGGGTCGACGGGCTGCAGGCCGGCGCCGACGACTACCTGCTCAAACCCTTCGATCTGCGCGAGCTGGCCGCGCGCCTGCACACCCTGCTGCGCCGCGTGGCCGGGCGCTGTGTCAACGTCATCGAACACGGCCCGCTGAGCTTCGACCCCTCCAGCTGCGAAGCGCACCTGGCCGGTCAGCCGGTGGACCTGTCGCGCCGCGAACAGGCGCTGCTCCAGGCCCTGCTGCAGAACCGCGGCCGGGTGCTGTCCAGCGAGCAGCTCAAGGACAGCGTCTACGGCTTTGGCGACGAGGTCGAAAGCAATGCCCTGAACGTGCACATCCATCACCTGCGCCGCAAGCTGGGCAACGGCATCGTCGAGACCGTGCGCGGCCTGGGTTATCGCCTGGGGCCGGCCCAGGTGCCGCAGGCGTTGCAACGATGAGCCTGCGCCTGCGCCTGAGCCTGATTCTGGGCACTGCCTTCATCCTGATCTGGGCCCTGGCCGCGACGTGGATGCTGTGCGACCTGCGTCAGCAGATGATGTTCTCCCTCGACCAGCGCCTGGTGGCGTCGGCGCGCATGGTCGCCGGGCTGATCGACCAGTTGCCGCAGCCGCTGACCAGCAAGGGCGAGGGCACGCGCCTGAGCACCGACCAGTTCAGCATCCCCGACGGCATGGCCTGCCAGGTCAGCTCGCTGCGCGGCGAGATCCTGGCGCGCAGCCACAACCATGCCGACCAGACCCTCGACGATCAGCGCAGCGGCTTTCACGACCAGATGATCGATGGCGCACTGTGGCGCAGCTTCACCTATGCACGCGGTGATGTGCGCATCACCACTGCCGACCGGCACCTGGAGCGCGAGGCGCTGAACCGCTCGATCCTGCTGGCGGCCTCGGCACCCGTGCTGGTGGCGTTGCTGGGCAGCCTCGGGCTGCTGTGGCTGGGGGTGGGCAAGGGCCTGGCGCCGCTCAACCGCATGCGCGACGCACTGCGCAGGCGCAGCCCCGATTCGCTGGAGCCGTTGCAGGTGCGTGCCCTGCCCAGCGAATTGCAGCCGTTGCTCGAAACCCAGAACCAGCTGTTCCAGCGCATCGGCCAGACCATCGAGCGCGAACGGCGCCTGACCGGCGATGCCGCGCATGAACTGCGCAGCCCGCTGACGGCGATCAAGACCCACCTGCAAGTGGCCCGCATGACCGATGGCAAGGTGCGCGAGCAGGCCCTGGAGCATGCCGAGCAGGGCGCCGATCGCCTGCACCGTACCCTGGAGCAGCTGCTGTTGCTGGCGCGGGTGGAGGGCAGCCTGTCGTTCGATGATGGCGTGCAGTACAGCGCCGAGCAGATCGCCCGCCAGGCCATCCAGGATGCGGGCCTGGGCGACAACCGGCGCATCGTGCTGCAGGCTGCGGCGCCGGCGGCCCAGGTGTTTCCCGACATGCCCGCGGCGCTGGCGGTGGCGGCCTTGCGCAACCTGCTGGACAACGCCCTGCGCCACAGCGCCGCCGATGCGCCGGTGGAGCTGCAGGTTCAGGTCGAGGCGAACACCGTGGGCTTTCTGGTACGCGACCATGGGCCGGGCATCGATGCACAGAACCTGCAGCATGTGACCCAGCGTTTCTGGCGCAATGGCCATAGCGAAGGCTGTGGCCTGGGCCTGGCGATCGTGCAGGCGATCGTGCAGCGCTGCGCCTGCTCGCTGACGTTCGACAGCCACGCCGACGGCTTGCGCGTGTTGCTGCAGATGCCGTTGCGTGCACATCAAATGTAACCCCGCCGGCCTCGTCAGGCGCCGGTCGCCCCCGTAAGGTGTGGACCGCACAGCACCAGGGAGCACTCATGGACGAACGGATTCGCATTGCCAGGGCCCGGCCGGCCGAGGCCGCCCTGATCGAGCGGCTGATGCAGCAGAGCATCGCCACCGCAGCCGACCAGGACCATCACGGTGACCTGCAGGTGATCGACGCCTGGTCGCGCAGCAAGCAGCGTGCGCAGATCACCGACTGGCTGGGCGACCCGGCCCTGTACCTGAACCTGGGGCGCTGGCAGGGTCGCCCGGTGGCTACCGCGCTGGCCTTGCGCAGCGGCGAGATCTGCCAGTGCTTCGTGCAGCGCGACTACACAGGGCATGGCATCGGTCGGGCACTGGTGCTGGACCTGGAACACGCCTTGCGCCGCTGGGGCTGTACCCATGCATCGCTGTACAGCACCGCCTCGGCCCAGGATTTTTTCGCACGCCTGGGTTATTCGCCCAGCGGTGAGGCGCTGGGATTTCATGGCCTGCACCTGCAACTGATGCACAAAACCTTCTAGAAGACCGCCCCGCGCGCTAAATCCGCAGGGCGTTGGTGCGTCTTTCAAGCGAGTACACATCCCGACACAACGCTGGCCATCGGCGCGTGGCGGGACCATCCGCTTGCTTGCGAGGGTTACTTCCGATGTCAGTCGCTACCTGCCTTGCCCAGGCACAGCCGGCTTCTTCAGCCGACGAGCCTGGCGAAACGCTTTATCACTTCGAAGATTCGCCGCTGCTGACGCGACAGAAGCAGCAGGAGTCCAATGCACGCAGTTACCCGCGGCGCATTCCGCTGGCGCTCAAGCGTGCCCAGGGGCTTTACGTCGAAGACGTCGAGGGCCGCCAGTTCATCGACTGCCTGGCCGGCGCCGGCACCCTGGCCCTGGGCCACAACCACCCGGTGGTGATCGAGGCGATCCAGCAGGTGCTGGCCGACGGCCTGCCGCTGCATACCCTGGACCTGACCACGCCGGTCAAGGACCAGTTCGTGCAGGACCTGTTCGGCCTGCTGCCACCGGCCTTCAGCGCCCAGGCCCGGATCCAGTTCTGCGGGCCGACCGGCACCGATGCGGTGGAGGCCGCGCTCAAGCTGGTACGCACTGCCACCGGGCGCAGCACGGTGCTGTCGTTCCAGGGCGGCTACCACGGCATGAGCCTGGGCGCGCTGAGCCTGATGGGCAGCCTGGGGCCGAAGAAACCGATGGGCGCGCTGCTGGGCAACGGCGTTCAGTTCCTGCCATACCCCTACGACTACCGCTGTCCGTTCGGGCTGGGCGGCGAGCAGGGCGTGCAGGTCAACCTGCGCTACCTGGAAAACCTGCTGAGCGACCCCGAAGGCGGCGTGCAGTTGCCGGCGGCGGTGATCGTCGAGGTGGTGCAGGGCGAGGGCGGCATGATCCCGGCCGACCTCGACTGGCTGCGCGGCGTGCGGCGCATCACCGAGCAGGCGGGCGTGGCGCTGATCGTCGACGAGATCCAGAGCGGCTTTGCCCGTACCGGCAGGATGTTCGCCTTCGAGCACGCCGGCATCGTGCCGGACGTGGTGGTGCTGTCCAAGGCCATCGGCGGCAGCCTGCCGCTGGCAGTGGTGGTGTACCGCGACTGGCTCGACACCTGGCTGCCGGGTGCCCACGCCGGCACCTTCCGTGGCAACCAGATGGCCATGGCTGCAGGCTCGGCGGTGATGCGTTATCTCAAGGAACACGACGTGGCTGCCCACGCCGAGGCCATGGGCGCACGGCTGTGCGAGCACCTGGCGGTGCTGCAGCGCGACTTCCCGCAACTGGGCGACATTCGCGGTCGCGGGCTGATGCTCGGCGTCGAGGTGGTGGACCCGCAAGGGGCCGCCGATGCGCTGGGGCATGCGCCGGGGTTCGGCAAGCTGGCCTCGCTGATCCAGAACGAATGCCTCAAGCGCGGGCTGATCATCGAACTGGGTGGGCGCAACGGTTGCGTGGTGCGCTTTCTGCCGCCGCTGATCATTACCGCCGCGCAGGTGGACGACGTGGCCGAGCGCTTCGCCCGCGCCGTGCCGGCGGCCCTGCAGCGTCTGTAAGGCGCGCGGGTGCGATCAGCCCTGGCCGGTGCGCAGGGCCTCGATGTAGCGCATCACCGCGGGCGCCTTCTCGAAACGCCGATGCAGCACGGTGAGGCACGAGGTGGGTTGGCTGTCGGCGATGCGCCGGTAGCTGACCTGCGGCAGGGTGATGTGTTGCAGCACCGACTCGGGCACCAGCGCCACGCCCTGGCCCAGCGAAACCAGGGTGATGACCGCCACCAGGCTACCCGGCTGCGGCCCCAGGCGCGGCACGAAGCCACCCTGGGCGGCGACGGCCAGGGTGCCGGAGATCTGCTCGGGCAAGATGAAGGTTTCGGTGGCCAGGCGTGCGGCCATGATCTGCGGCAGCTCGTTCAACCGCGAGCTGGCCGGCAGGGCCAGGACAAAGCCTTCTTCGTGCAGGTCCATCGCGACCAGTTCGTCGGGCAGGTCCATCGGCGTGCGCACGTAGGCGATATCCAGCACACCGTCACGCACCAGCGCGGGGGACTCGGCCATGGGTTGCTCGCGGATGTTCAGCACCACCCCCGGGTGCGACTGGCTGAAGCGCGTCACCTGCTGCTGGAGCAGCCCCGAAAAGGCTGCCGAGGCCACATACCCCAACTCGATACGCCCCACGTCACCGCGCCCGGCCCGTTGTGCGCCCAGCTGCGCGGCATCGAACTGGCGCACCGCCTGTTCGGCCTCGGGCAGCAGCGCCTCGCCGGCGGCGGTCAGGCACACCTCGCGCTGGCTGCGCTCGAACAGGCGCACACCCAGCTGCCTTTCCATGTCCTGGATCTGCCGGCTCAGGGTCGGCGGGGCGATGCCCAGTTGCTCGGCGGCGCGGGTGAAGTGGCCGAGGCGGGCGACGCTGAGAAAATAGCGGAAATGGCGGATTTCCATGGGGTCTCGTTAGCTGCAGGCTAATGACGCAGGCGATCCTGGCTAACAAGGCCAGGCCGTTGCGGCGGTAATGTGTAGTAACACTACAAGATGCGTGACGTGGCGGCAAAGCCGCTGCGCCTATGAGCATCCGGTGGCTACACCGGCCCTGTCGCGGCAGCCTGCTCGGACACCGCGACACTGGCCCCAGATCGCCTTGCACGGGAGCCTTGCAATGTCCTCCGCCCGTTTCACCCTGTTCACGGCTTCGGCCGTGTGCGCCCTGATCATCCTCGACACCAATATCGTCGCCGTCAGCCTGCCTAGCATCGCCCGCGACCTGTCCGGCTCGTTCGCCGACATCGAATGGGTGGTCAGCGCCTACCTGCTGGCCTTCGCCGCACTGCTGCTGCCCGCCGGCAGCCTGGCCGACCGCTTCGGGCGCCGGCGCATGCTGCAACTGGGCCTGGGCCTGTTCGGCCTCGCCTCGCTGGCCTGCGGCGCGGCGCCCACCCTGGTGTTCCTCGACATCGCACGGGCCGCCAAGGGCGTGGGCGCGGCGTTGCTGCTGACCTCGGCACTGGCTGCCATCGGCCACCGCTTCCACGAGCCCGAGGCGCGCATGCGGGCCTGGGCGTTCTGGGGCGCGTGCATGGGCGCGACCATCACCTTCGCGCCGCTGCTGGGCGGGCTGATCGCCAGCACCCTGGGCTGGCGCTGGATCTTCTACATCAACCTGCCGCTGGTGGCGGTGCTGGCGGTGATGGTGCGGCGCAGTGTCGAGGAGTCCCGCGATAGCGCCGCCGCGCGGCTGGACCCGTTTGGCAGCCTGACCTTCGCCGGCAGCCTGGGCTACCTGATCTGGGCGCTGATCGATGCCAACCAGGTCGGCTGGGGCAGTGCCCAGACCCTTGGGCGCCTGGTGATCGCAGCGTTCCTGTTCGGCCTGTTCATTCTGGTGGAGCGCAATCAGGCGCGGCCGATGATCGACCTGCAACTGATGCGCAGCGCACGCTTCATCGGTGCATTGCTGGGCATGTTCGCCTACGCCGCCTGCGCCCAGGTGATGATGACCCTGCTGCCGCTGTACCTGCAGAACGGCCTGCAACTGTCGGCCTTGGCCGCCGGCGCGGGCATGCTGCCGTTTGCCCTGGCGATGCTGCTGACCCCGCGCCTGGGCATGCGCCTGTCGGCGCGGCTGAGCAGCGCCCAGGTGTTCGCCCTGGGCCTGCTGCTGGTGGGCGCGGGCAACCTGCTGTGCGGCGCGGCGGCCAGCTATGGCGGCTACCTGAGCTTCGCCCTGGCCAGCATCGTGCTGGGCGCCGGGGCCGGGCTGCTCAACGGCGACACGCAGAAGAACATCATGGCCTGCGTGCCGCGCGAGCGCACCGGCATGGCCTCGGGCCTGAGCACTACCACGCGCTTTGGTGCCATCGTGCTGGCCATCGGCATTCTGGGCGGTATCCTGGCGGCGCGCAGCGGGCAGTTGCTGCGCGAGGCGGTGGCAGGGGTGGCGCCTGGGCAACTGGACAAGGTCGGCGACATGGCCACCCGGGTTGCCGCCGGTGACCTGCCGGCAGCGCTGGCTATGGTCGACCCGGCACTGCGCGAAACCCTCGCGCCGCTGGCGCAGCACGCCTTCATCGGCGGCTTCGAGACGGTGCTGCAAAGCGCCGGGGTGGCGGCGCTGGTGTTCGCCGTGGTGGTCGGTGTGCTGCTTGGCAGGCCGCTGCCGGTGCCGCAACCGCTGCCGGCGCGCTGATCGCGCGCACGCGGGCGTTCGGCGCAACTGAAAAGCCCCAGGCGTTGCGCACTGGGGCTTTGTTTTTGCCGACCTTCAGGCCTTCGCGGCGAGTGCCTTGATCACTTCATCGATACTGCCCTGCAGTTCGCTCACCGGATTTTCGCCGCCGCCCTCCAGCACCAGCAGGCGGCTGCCGGCCTTGGCGACTGCCGCAGCTACCGCCTCGCTCGGCTGGCGGTGGTCGAGCACCAGTGCCACGTCGTTGTCCTTGAGCAGGGCGGTCAGCTGCTGCAGTGCCTCGGGGGTCCACTGGTCTTCGGCGGGTACGCTGTAGGCCACCTGCTCCAGGTTCAGCCCGCCGATCAGGTAACCGAAGCGCTCCGACAGGCTTACCACGCTGAGGTTGTCGACTTCGCCCAGGCGCGCTTCGCTGTCGGCACTGAGCTTGAGCAACTGCTGCTTGAGCGTGGCCAGGTTGGCCTCGATTTTCGGCTTGGCGGCCGGCGCCAGGCGCACCAGGTCGGCGGCGGTCACGTCGGCCATGCGCCCCAGGTTGTTGCTCGACAGCCACGGCTGGCTGTTCAGGCCGTCCTTTGGCGCCCCCGGCTGCACCGCAATGCCGGGCAGGCTGCCATCCACCGGGCGTGCGGCATCCACTTCAACGATGCGGATATTGCTGCGCCGCGCCATCGGGTACAGCGGGTCGTCCGCCCATACCGAGCGCAGGCCGATCACCGCATCGGCGTTCACGGCCAGCTTCTGCAGGGCCGGCGCCCCACGCCCGCTGAAGTAGGCGGTCTGGCGCGAGCCGGGCAGGTTGGCCGCGGCGGCGCGTTGCAGCTTCACCTCGCTGCCGTCGAGCAGCAACTGGCCAAGGCCGTAGGTGATGGGCAGGGACGCCAGTACCTGCACCGGGCGCGCGGCTTCGGCGGCCTGTGCGGCAACACTGAAGGCGCCGCTCAGGGCCAGTACCAGGGTCAGTTGGCGAAATGTCGGCTTCATCCGATGTTTCCTTTCAGGCTGGGCAGGGTGCCACGGGCGATGGCGGCCAGGGCGAAGGCCATGCCGGCGACCAGGATGATCGCGGCGCCCGAGGGCAGCGGCAGGTCGAACACGATCGGCAGCAGGATGCCGCTCAGGGTGCTGAGGGTGGCGATCACCACCGAGGTCCAGAAAAAACCCTTGAGCGACTGGCTCAGCAGGCGGGCGGCAGCGGCCGGGATCACCAGCAGTGCGCCCACCAGGATCGCGCCGATGACCTTCACCGCGGCCACGGTGATCAGCGTCACCAGCACCACGAACAGGTAGTCCAGGGTCTTCACTGCCACCCCGCGCACTGCCGCCAGCTGCGGGTTGAAGCTGGCCAGCATGATGCGGTTGTACAGCGGCAGGCTCAGGCCCAGCACCAGCGCGCCGACGATGGCCAGCACCAGCAGGTCGTTGCCGTTGACCGTCAGCACCGAGCCGAACAGCACGTTCTCCAGGATGTGCACGTTGATCTTGCCCGCCAGTATCAGCAGCAGGCTTGCGCCCAGCGCCAGCGACACCGACAGGAACACCCCGATCAGGGTGTCCGGGGCCAGCCCGGTGCGGTTGCGCAGGTAGTTGAGCAGCACGCCGAACAGCAGGCAATAGCCGAACAGGCTGCCGTAGGGGCCGGTATAGGGTTCGCCGAGCAGGATGCCGATGGCCACCCCGGTCAGGGCCGCGTGGCCCACCGCCTCGGAGAAGAACGCAAAGCGCTTGACCACCACCAGCGTGCCCAGCCCGCCCAGCACCGGCCCGATCAGCAGGCCGGCGAGCAGCGCGTTGACCACGAAGCCATAGGCCAGGGCTTCGGGCAGGTAGCCCGAGGACGCCAGGCCCTGGATCATCAGGCGAAATTCTTCATAGTTCATCAGGCGTGGCTCCCGGTCACCGCAGCGCTGCGCGGGTGGGTGGAAAACAGTTGCAGCAGCGCCTCCGGGCGCAGGGCCTGCTCGGGCGGCGCGTCGAACAGGATGCGCCGGTTGAGGCCGGTGACGTGATCGGCCAGGCGTTTCACCGCCTCCAGGTCGTGTTCGATCCACAGCACGGTGGTGCCGCTGGTGCGCCAGTCCAGCAGCAGTTGTTCGAAGATGCGGATGCCGGCTTCATCCAGCGCCGACATCGGTTCGTCCAGCACCAGCAGTTGCGGCGCCGGAATCAGCCCCTGGGCCAGCAGCACGCGCTGACGCTCGCCGCCGGAGAGGGCGCCCATGCGCCGCTTGCGCTTGTCCTGCATGCCCACGCGCTCCAGCGCCTGGCCGATGCTCGCCGCGTAGTGGCGCGACAGCCCCAGGAACGCCGGGCGGCGCTGGCACATGGCGGCCATGAAGTCGTCCACGGTCATCGGCAGGCCACGGTCGAATTCCAGGGCCTGCGGCACGTAGCCGATGCAGCCGGGGGCGCCGGCCCAGTGCAGGTTCAGGCGGCCGTGGTGGGGCATCTGGCCGAGCAGGGTCTTGATCAGCGAACTCTTGCCGCCGCCGTTGGGCCCCACCAGCGCATGCACGCTGCCAGGGCGCACCTTGAAGCTCACCTGGTCGAGGATGGTGGTGCGGCCCAGGGTCAGGCCAACGGCGTCGAACTCCACGCCGGGGCCCTGGCTGGCAAGGGTGATCGGCTCGATGGCGCTCATGCCCCGGCCTCCTGGATCGCGCGCACCACGGTATCGAGGTTGCTGGTCATCTCCTTTTCGTACTTTTCGGCGCTGTAGTCGCCGTAGGAGATGTGCGACAGCGGGTACAGGCGCACGCCGGACTCACGCTGGATGGTGTCCACATAGGTGGACGGGAAGTCGAGCTCCGAGAAGATCACCTTCACGTCCAGGTCGCGCAGCTGGTTGATGGTCTTCTTCAGCTGGCTGGGGCTCGGTTCGATGCCATGGGCGGGCTCGACCACGGCGGTGACTTCCAGGCCGAATTCACGCAGCAGGTAGTCGTAGGCCGCGTGCACGGTGGCCACGCGCAGGTCGGCATTGGGCGCGCTGGTGAGCTTGGCCAGGGCCTCGGCACGCAGCTGGCGCAGGCGCTTGCCATAGGCGCGGGCATTGGCGGTGTAGGCCTTGGCGTTGGCCGGGTCGAGCTTGCCCAGCTCGCGGGCGATGTTGTTGACCTGGGCGATCGAGGCGCTTATCGACAGGAAGGTGTGCGGGTTGACCACCTTGCCCGCGCCGCGTGCGGCGATGCCGGTGGCCGCCAGCAGCGGCACGTTGGCGTTGGCCTCGATGGTGGCCACGCCAGGCTTTTCGCTGGCCTCGATCATGCGGTCGGCAAAATCGTCATGCCCCACGCCGTTGAGCACCACCACGTCCAGCGTGCCGATGCGCTTGATGTCCTCGGCGCGTGGCTCGTAGGCGTGCGGGTTGAAGCCTGCCGGAATCAGCGGCACCACCTCGGCCTTGTCGCCGACGATGTTGGCCACGTAGCTGTAGTAGGGGTGCAGGGTGATGCCGATACGCAGGCGCTTGGCCTCTTCGGCGTGCGCCAGGGGCGCCAGGCACAGGGCGAGCATGCCGGCCAGGATGCGTCGGCGGTTGACCAGAAACGATGAAATAGACATGGGCAGGCGGTCTTCTCTCAAGTGTATCCGTGGGTTCAGTGCCGATGCTGGCGAGTGACCCCGGCATCGAATTGCGCGACGACCTGTTGCCAGCCCGCAGCGCTCAAGGCGGCGTCGCTGAGGTCGTGGGGGGCGGTGAGGTCGGTGCTGCGGTTGAGCCAGATATCGGCCGGGCTGTCGGGCTGTGCGCCCAGGCGCATCAGGAACGAGCCGGCCACTTCGCTGGCCTGGCTGAGCCCCAGGTAGGCGCCGCCTTCGAGCAACTGCCAGGTGTGGCCGCCACGGCTCACGGCGCTGGCGTCGCGGGCGAACGGGGCGTAGCCCTCGGCATCCAGCTCGGCCGGGGTGGGCAGGCGCTGTTCTTCCTGCTGACGCAGCTGGATCTCCTCCAGGGTAACCCGCAGGTCGGCGTATACCCCTTGCTCGCCGGCCGTGAGGTCGCGGCGCGCATCGAACTGATGGGCCGCCACTTCGCTGGTTTCGGTGGTTTCGCCGCGCCAGCTGACCACCGCGCCGGCCACCAGCAGCACCAGGGCGCAGAACAGCAGCACGTACAGCGTTTCATGGCCGGCACCGGCCGGGCGGATGGTCTGGGTCGTGGTCGGGGTGCTCATGGTGCCTCGATGTCGGCCTGGTCGATTTCCACCACATGACCGGGGCCTGCGTCGAACAGCACGTAGAACTCGGCATCGGGGCGCTTGAAGGTGAGCTTGGAGTCTTCGCCCAGCTTGCCGGGCACCAGGATGCTTTCGTCGTAGCCGATCACGTCGAGGGTTACGCCGGGGGCGCCGCTGCCGTCGGAAAAGCCGCCGATGCACTGGATCTGGCCGCCTTCGATCTGCTTGCATTCGCAGATCGGGTTGTGGGCCAGCGCCAGGTTGCTGAAGGTGGCGAGCGAAGTGAGCAGTGCCGCGCCACCCAGGCGACGCAGCAGGTCAGAAACAGGCATCATTTGCCTCCTTGTTTTTGAAGCCAGGCGACAGTGCTTGGCGAGGCCTTGCTGAGCGGGACCGAACCCTGGTGCATGCTGCCGTCCCAGCCTTCCATGGTCACCCATAGTTCGGCGTCGGGGCTGGTCTTGAGCGGCACCGGCACCGTGGCGCCCATGCGGTAAGGGGAACCGAAGAAGATTCCGCCGGCGGCGCGCAAGCTGCGCGGCTTGCCAATACGCAGGTAGGTGGCCTTGACCTGTGGGATACAGGCTTCGCACAGGCTGGCGTTGAAGCTCTTCATGTAGCCGGCCGGCCCGTCCTGGCGCGGCGCCTCGTTGCGCAGCTCGGCCAGCTTCAGGCTCCAGGGGCCGACCTGGACCTCGCCGATCTCGCGTTCGCCCAGGCCCACGTCACCGCGAAACAAGGCCGCATCAGCAAAGTACTTGGGCATGAAACCCAGCGGTACCAACAACAGCAGTATGTTGATGTGAAAACGCCATTTCAGCCAGAACTGGCGCAGGCGCGAAGGCGGTTGTGCAGCGATTGCCTTGCTCATGCCTGGCTCTCCGAAGGGGTAGGGGTGGCAGCGGCGGCGCGCTTGGCGCGTGCCGGTTTTTCGCTGCGCTTGAGCGCAGCGGCGGTGGCGATGGCGGTGCGCTTGGTCCAGATCAGCAGGCCGCTGAGCACCATCATGCTCAGCAGCAGGCCGAACACGAACCAGATCAGCTTGATCCAGATACCGCCGAAATCGCCGGTATGCAGCGGGCGCATCGACTCGGTGACGAATTCGAGCTTGCTGCGGTCGGACAGCAGCTCATGGGCCTCGACCACGCCACTGTAGGGGTTGACCGATGCGGTCTGGAACATCAGCGGGTACCAGCTGCGCCCACCCACTTCGGTGTGGCTGTAGGCGTTGCTCGGCAGGCTGATGAAGCTCACGTCCAGCCCCGGGATCTTGTCGATGGCGATCTTTTCGATGGCATCCAGGCTCAGCACCGGGGCCGGCTGGCCGGCGGGCGCGGTGGGCACGTTCTCGCGGGCGATCACCGGCAGCACCTGGTTGCTGGAAATCGAGATCTGGTTGTCGAACAGAATCGCCTGGATCAGGAACCAGGTACCGGTGATCGAGATGACCGCGATGAACCAGATCGACCAGATCCCGCTCAGGCGGTGGAAGTCGCCCCAGAAAATCCGCGCACCGTGCTTCAGGCGCAGGGTCGGCTTGAGAAAGCCCTTCCAGAAGCGCTTGTACACCACCAGCCCGGTGACCAGCGAGGCCAGCATCGGCAGCCCCAGCAGCGACACCAGGTACCAGCCCCAGCTGTAGCCATTGGTGAACGGCACCAGCCACCAGCCGTGCAGGGCGCGGGTAAAGGCCTGGAAGTTGAACTGCGCCGCCTCGCCCTGGACCACCCCGGTGTACGGGTTGACGTAGAGCGTGGTGGAGCGCGAGTCGGGGTAGGTGACGCTGACGGTCAGGGCGAAATGCGATTCGTCCGGGCGCACGATGGTGCTGACATACACCCCCGGCTGCGCGGCCTCGACGGCGGCGCGCACCTGGTCGAAGCCCAGCATCGGCGGGTCGCCGTCGGGTTTGGAGGCGCGGACCTCGGGCTGCGCCAGCCAGACGATTTCCTGGCTGACCACGGCCAGCGTCCCGGTGAAGCAGACGATCAGCACGAAGAACCAGATCGGCAGGGCTAGCCAGCTGTGGACCAGAAACCAGAGTTTTGAACGTGACTTTTTCGACATTGGGCAGGCAACTTCGATTCGGAGTGTGGTGAGCATGAGGTTCCGGAGCACGGGGTGTCTGGGCTCAGGCTCGCTCGAAAGGGTGCAGTGGTAATTGTTAGGACGAATGAGAAGCAGAAATCCTGCACTAAAAAATGCAAGCAAATGTTTCCAAGGCTCCCGGCCTGCCGCCGGGAGCCCTGTTGAACCCCGCTGGTGCTACTCGAACGTACGCCCGGCGCGCCAGTAGCCCATCAGGGTCAGCGCGTTGCGGTCCAGGCCCTGTTCGTTGATCAGAAAGCGCCGGATCTGCATCACCGCAGCCGATTCCCCGGCCACCCAGGCGTAGAAGCTCTGGTGGCTGGCGCTGGCACGTTCCCAGAGGATCTGCTGGTCGATGTCCACCTCCTCGAGGCGCGTGTCGGCGGGCGGGCGTCTGGCGGGCAGGGTGGCCAGCTGGGTCACGGCATGCACCATGGCCTGGCCCTGGATACGCTGTTGCTGGTCGCGTGGCAGCCAGTGCAGGGTGGTGCTGGCATTGCAGCGCAGGGCCAGGCAGTCCTGTTGCAGCGGCACCTCTACATAGGCTTCGACCTGGGGCGGGTCATCTTGCCCGGCGAGGGTTTCGAGAATGCCGGCAATGGCTGGCAAGGCGGTTTCATCGCCCACCAGCAGAATGTTGCGCACCCCGGCGGGCGGGTTCCATTCGTAGCCCCCGGGGTCGCCGGCGAAGGCCAGGTTGGGTGCCAGGATCTGCAGACGGTCGCCTGTGCGGGCGTGGGTGGCCCAGGCCGAGGCGGGGCCGTTGACCCCGTGCAGTACGAAATCGATATCCACCTCGGCCTGTTCGCGGCGCAGGGCACGGATGGTGTAGGTGCGCATGGGCGGGCGGCTGGCCTCGGCCAGGGCGCGGCGGGCTTCGTTCCAGTGCAGGTCGTTGGGCAGTTCGGGCGGGCTGCCGTCGGCGGCGGGGAAGAACAACTTGACCCGTTGATCGGCAGCCAGGGTGTGCATCCGGGCCACGTCCGGGCCGGTGAACACCAGGCGGCTCAGCGACGGGCTCAGTTGGATGCGTTGCTTGAGGGTGACATCGAACAGGCGGTAGGCGCGCTCGGGCTGTGCGCCGGCCAGCTTGCGCAGGCCGCGCCCGACGGCGCGGGTCAGGGAGGAGGCGGAAGTCATGGCATGCACCTTCTTGCTACGGGTTCCCTAGATAGACGGCTAGCGGCACGGCTGATTTAGCCGCGAGCAATGAACGGGGGCCGTGGCGGTGTTTAATTTTTCCTGGGGTGTATCCGTTTCGTAGGGATAACCGGGGCGCTGCCCGCTATCCACCCTGCACGGAAACCATTCGATGAATGCTGAGAAGTCCCTCCAACTGGCCTGTCGTTTCATCGAGCTGGCGCCGGAAAAGCGCAGCCTGTTTCTGCAGGCCCTGAGCAAGGAAGGCCTGGACTTTTCGCAGTTCCCGATTCCTGCCGGGGTCCAGGTGCCGGACCGCCAGGCGTTGTCCTATGCGCAGCAGCGCATGTGGTTTCTGTGGCAGCTGGACCCGCACAGCGGCGCCTACAACCTGCCGGGTGCGGTACGCCTGAACGGCGTGCTGGATGTGGCGGCCCTGGAGCGTGCGTTCAGCCTGCTGGTGGCGCGTCACGAGGTGCTGCGCACGGTGTTCCGCTCGCAGCCCGATGGCAGCGTGCAGCAGGTGCCGTTGGAGCATGCGGTGCGCCTGGAGCAACTGGACCTGAGCGCGGTGCCGGCCGCTGCGCGTGAAGCGCGGGTGCAGCACGAGGCGCAGCAGGAGTCGCTGCGTGCATTCGATCTGGCACAGGGCCCGCTGCTGCGCCTGCGCCTGCTCAAGCTGGATGAACAGGCGCACGTGCTGTTGCTGACCTTGCATCACATCGTCGCCGATGGCTGGTCGATGAATATCCTGATCGACGAGTTCGCGCGCGGCTATGACGCCTGTGCCCAAGGCCTTGCGCCGCAGTTCGAGGCGCTGCCGATCCAGTACGCCGACTACGGCCTGTGGCAGCGTCGCTGGCTGGAGGCCGGCGAGCAGGCGCGGCAACTGGCGTACTGGCGTGAAAAACTCGGCGACGAGCATCCGGTGCTGGAACTGCCGCTTGATTGCCCGCGCCCCTCGTCGCCCAGCTTCGACGGCGAGCGCCATTGCCTGACGCTGGACGCAGGGCTGGCCGAGCAGGTGCGTGGCTTTGCCCGGCAACACAACGTGTCGTTGTTCATGGTGCTGCTGGCGGTCTTCAACGTGCTGCTCTATCGCTACACCGGGCAGACCGACGTGCGCTTCGGCAGCCCCGTGGCCAACCGCAATCGCAGCGAGCTGGAAGGCCTGGTCGGCTTCTTCGTCAACACCCAGGTGTTGCGCACCCCGCTGGCAGGGCACATGAGTTTTCTCGAGTTGCTGCAGGCTACCCGCGACACGGTGAGCGGCGCGCAGTCGCACCAGGACCTGCCATTCGAGCGCCTGGTCGAAGGGTTGCAACTGGAGCGCAGCCTGAGCCATTCGCCGTTGTTCCAGGTGATGTTCAACCACCAGCCGCACGTGGCCGATGTGTCCGCGCTCAAGCTGGCCGGGGGCCTGCAACTGTCGATGCTCGACTGGCGCAGCCGTACCACCGAGTTTGACCTGAGCCTGGACACCTACGAGCAGGGCGGCCAGTTGCAGGTGGCCTGGACCTATGCCAGCGACCTGTTCAAGGCCGCGACCATCGAGCGCATGGCACGCCACTGGGTGGCCCTGCTGCAGGCCGTGGTCGCCACCCCGACGTGTCGCCTCGACGAACTGGCGTTGCTCTCGAGCGAGGAGCGCGAGTGTCTGCTCGAGCAATGGGGGCGTGCACCGCTGACCTGTCCCGACCTGCGCGTGCACCAGCGTTTCGAGGCGCAGGTGGCGCAGCGCCCGCAGGCCCTGGCGCTGATCTTCGAGTCGACGCAACTGAGCTATGCCGAGCTCAACCAGCGTGCCAACCGCCTGGCGCGCCACCTGGTGGCGTGCGGGGTAGGGCCGGAGGTGCCGGTCGGCATCGCGGTGGAGCGCGGCATCGACATGATCGTCGGGCTGCTGGCGGTGCTCAAGGCCGGTGGCGCCTATGTGCCGCTGGACCCGCAGTACCCGCAGGACCGCCTGCTGTGCATGATCGAGGACAGCGCCACGCCGCTGGTGCTGACCCAGACCCCGTTGCTGGCGCGCCTGGGCCTGCCGTGCGGGGTGCGCAGCCTGTGCCTGGACCAGGATGCGGCCTGGCGCCAGCTCGACGCCAGCGACCTGGCCAATACCGCCCATGCGCACAACCTGGCGTATGTGATGTTCACCTCCGGCTCCACCGGGCGCCCCAAGGGGGTGGGCATCAGCCACCTGGCGCTGGCCGGGCATGCGCAGGTCGCGCGTGAGTTCTCCAGGCTCGGGCCGGACGACCGGATCCTGCAGTTTGCCACCTTCAACTTCGATGCCTTCGTCGAGCAGTTCTACCCTGCGCTGATCTGCGGCGCTGCCGTGGTGCTGCGCGGCCAGGAACTCTGGGACAGCGAACGCTACTACCACGAGGTCATCGACAAGCAGGTCAGCGTTTCCGACCTGTCCACCGCCTACTGGAACCTGCTGGCCAAGGACTTTGCCGCCGCTGGCCCACGCGATTACGGCAAGCTCAGGCGCGTGCACATCGGCGGCGAGGCAATGCCACCTGAAGGGGTGGCAGCGTGGCGCCAGGCCGGATTGTCGCAGGTGGCGCTGCTCAACACCTATGGCCCCACCGAGGCCACGGTCTGTGTCACCACCCTCGAATGCGATGATTATGTCAGCGGTGTGCGCAGCACCCCGTTGAGCATGCCGATCGGTCGGGTGCTCGGCGGGCGCAGCCTCCATGTGCTGGATGCAAGCGGCGCACCGACGCCGGTAGGGGTGGTGGGGGAGCTGGTGATCGGCGGCGAGTTGCTCGCCCGTGGCTACTTCAACCGCCCGGGCCTGACGGCCGAGCGTTTCATCCCCGACCCGTTCGCCGCGCAGCCGGGTGGGCGCCTGTACCGCAGTGGCGACCTGGCCCGCTTCAATGCCGAAGGGGTGCTCGAGTACGCCGGGCGTATCGATCATCAGGTCAAGATTCGCGGGTTTCGCATTGAGTTGGGCGAAGTCGAGGCGCGCCTGCTCGAACAACCGGGCATTCGCGAGGCGGTGGTGTTGGCCCAGCCCGCTGCCGACGGCCTGCAGCTGGTTGCCTATGTGGTGCCCGGCGACAGCCGCCAGGCACTGGAGGCGCAGGCCCAGGCGGCGTTGCGCGAAGCGATCGGCGCACACTTGCGCGCGGTGCTGCCCGCCTACATGGTGCCGGCGTACCTGCTGTTTCTTGAACGTTTGCCGCTGAGCCCCAACGGCAAGCTGGACCGCAAGGCCCTGCCACCGGTCGATGCCAGCCAGGCCCAGCACACCTACGTGGCGCCGCAAAGCGCGTTGGAACAACAGGTGGCGGCGATCTGGCAGGACGTGCTCAAGCTGGAGCGGGTAGGGCTTGACGATGCGTTCTTCGAGATCGGCGGGCACTCGTTGCTGGCCACCCAGGTGGTGTCGCGGGTGCGTCAGGTGCTGGGGCTGGAGGTTGCCTTGCGTACCCTGTTCGAGCGCAGCCGGCTGGGCGACTTCGTGGCAGCGCTGGGGGGGCGGCAGGCCGCCGGCGAGCCCCCGTTCACCTGTGTCGAGCGCGGCCGGCCATTGCCGCTGTCGTATGCCCAGGAGCGCCAGTGGTTCCTCTGGCAGCTGGACCCGCAGAGCAGTGCCTATCACCTGCCGGCCGCCCTGCGCCTGCGCGGGGCGCTGGACGTTGCGGCGCTGCAGCGCAGTTTCGACAGCCTGCTGGCGCGGCACGAAAGCCTGCGCACCACATTCGTCGAGGTGCAGGGCGAGCCGCGTCAGCTGATTGCCGAGCAGGCCCGTGTCGATATCGACCTCCAGGTGCTGTATGCAGGGGACGATCCGGCGGCGCAGATCCAGGCTTGTATCGAGGCCCAGAACGGCCGCCTGTTTGCCCTGGACCAGGGGCCGCTGCTGCGGGTCAGGCTGCTGCGGCTGGCGGCGCAAGACCATGTGTTGGTACTGGTTCAGCACCATATCGTTTCCGATGGCTGGTCGATGCAGGTGATGGTCGACGAGCTGATCGCCTTGTATGCGGGCTACAGCCAGGGGCGCGAAGTTCAGTTGCCGGCCCTGCCGATCCAGTACGCCGACTTTGCCCAGTGGCAGCGCCAGTGGATGGAGGCCGGCGAGCGCGAGCGCCAGCTCGATTACTGGTGCCGGCAACTGAGCGGCGAGCAGCCGGTGCTGGAGCTGCCGAGCGATCGACCGCGGCCGGCCACGCGCAGCTTCAAGGGCGCGAAGCTGAACATCGTGCTCGATGCCGCACTGGCCCGTAGCCTGCGCGCGCTTTCCCAGCGCGAAGGAGTGACCCCGTTCATGCTGTTGCTCGCTTCGTTCCAGACCCTGCTGCACCGCTACAGCGGCCAGGCGCAGGTGCGGGTCGGGGTGCCGGTGGCCAGCCGCAACCGTCTTGAAACCGAGCGCCTGATCGGCTTCTTCGTCAATACGCTGGTGCTGGAGGCGAGGATTGGTGCCGATCTGTCGTTCGCCGAACTGCTGCAGCAGGTGCGCCAGACCACCCTGCAGGCCCAGGCCCACCAGGACCTGCCGTTCGAGCAACTGGTGGAAGCCCTGGAACCGGGCCGCAGCCTGTCACACAGCCCGCTGTTCCAGGTGCTGTTCAACCACCACAGCGAAGATGCCGGTGAACTGCGCGCCATCGAGCGACTGCCGGGCCTGGAGGTGGAGCGTCTGGACTGGGACAACCACACTGCACAGTTCGACCTGACGCTGGACACCACGGAAACGGCCGATGGCCTTTCGGCGATTCTGGTCTACGCCACCGACCTGTTCGACGCCGCGACCATCGAGCGTCTGGCCCGGCACTGGCAGAACCTGCTGCAGGCGATTGTCGCTGACCCGCAACAGCGCGTCGGCGAACTGCCGTTGCTCGACGCCAGCGAGCAACAGGCCAACCTCCAGCAATGGAACCCGGCGCCTGCGCAGTTCGCCAGCCAGCGCTGCCTCCATGAACTGATCGAAGCCCAGGCTGCGCGTGCGCCGGGCTCCATCGCGCTGACCCTGGGTGACGCCCAGCTCAGCTACCGCGAACTCAACGAACGCGCCAACCAGATGGCCCATGCGTTGATTGCCCAGGGCATCGGGCCAGAGGTGCTGGTGGGCCTGGCCTGCGAGCGCAGCCTGGAGATGGTGGTCGGTCTGCTGGCGATCCTCAAGGCCGGCGGCGCCTATGTGCCACTGGACCCGGCGTACCCCGAGGACCGCCTGGCCTACATGATGGAAGACAGCGGCCTGAGCGTGGTGCTGGCCCAGTCGCACCTGGGTTTGCCAACGCCGGCCGGGGTGCGCACGTTGCTGCTGGACGATGACTTCACTGGTTATGCCGCCAGCAACCCAGGCCTGACGCTTGACCCGGCCAACCTGGCCTATGTGATCTATACCTCCGGCTCCACCGGCAAACCCAAGGGCGCGTTGCTCGCGCACCACAACGTGCTACGCCTGTTTGCCGCCACCGAACACTGGTTCGCCTTCGGGCCGAGTGACGTGTGGAGCCTGTTCCACTCCTATGCCTTCGACTTCTCGGTGTGGGAGATCTTTGGTGCGCTGCTGTATGGCGGCAGGCTGGTCATCGTGCCGCAGGCCACCAGCCGGGCGCCGGAAGAGTTCTTCCAGTTGCTGTGCGAGCAGGGGGTCACCGTGCTCAACCAGACGCCATCGGCGTTCAAACAGCTGATGCAGGTGGCCTGTGCGCCGGCGCAAGCCGAGATGAAGCCCGCCCTGCGCTACGTGGTGTTCGGTGGCGAAGCTCTCGACGTGCACAGCCTGCGCCCTTGGTTCGAGCGCTTTGGCGATCAGCAGCCGCAACTGATCAACATGTACGGCATCACCGAGACCACGGTGCACGTCACTTACCGTCCTGTGTCGCTGGCCGATCTGGCCGGCGATGCGGCAAGCCCGATTGGCGAGCCGATCCCGGACCTGTCGTGGTACCTGCTCGATGCCGACCTGAACCCGGTGCCCAAAGGCGCCATCGGCGAGCTGTATGTGGGCCAGGCCGGCCTGGCGCGTGGTTATCTCAAGCGTGCCGATCTCACCGCCACGCGCTTCGTGCCCGACCCGTTCTCGGCTCGCGGCGAGCGCCTGTACCGCACGGGCGACCTGGCGCGTTATCGCCAGGATGGCATCGTCGAATACGTCGGCCGCATCGACCATCAGGTCAAGATCCGCGGCTTCCGCATCGAACTGGGTGAGATCGAGGCACGTCTGGTGCAACAGGCTGCGGTGCGCGAAGCGCTGGTGCTGGCGGTGGACGGGCCGAGCGGCCAGCAACTGGTGGGTTATGTACTGCCCCACGATAACGACGCCGACCCCACGGCCCTGCGGGAAGAACTGAAAACCCGACTCAAGGCCGAACTGCCGGACTACATGGTGCCCACGCACCTGTTGTTCCTGGAGCAATGGCCACTGACGGCCAACGGCAAGCTCGACCGCGGCGCCTTGCCGGCGCCGGATGCGAGCCTGCTGCAGGCCGAGTACGTGGCGCCGCAGGGCGAACTTGAACAACAGATCGCCGCCCTCTGGCAACAGATGCTCGGCTGCGAGCGTATCGGCCGTACCGACGATTTCTTCGAGTTGGGCGGGCATTCGCTGCTGGCCACCCAGGTGATCTCGCGGGTGCGTCAGGTGCTGGGCTTCGACGTGGCCTTGCGCACGCTGTTCGAACACAGTCGCCTGGCGGATTTCGTCGCCACGCTGGATGCATTGAAGCGCATTGACGAGCCTGCGCTGGTCGCGGTCGAACGCGGCGTGCCGCTGCCGCTGTCCTACGCCCAGGAGCGCCAGTGGTTCCTCTGGCAGCTGGACCCGCAGAGCAGTGCCTATCACCTGCCGGCGGCCCTGCGCCTGCGCGGGCCGCTGGATGTGCCGGCGTTGCAGCGCAGCTTCGATGCGCTGGTTGCGCGGCATGAGCCGTTGCGCACCCGGTTCGTCCAGGTGGACGCCCATGTCAGGCAGGTCATAGACCCAGCGGCGCCGCTGCCTATCGACTTCGAGGTGCTGGCGCATGTGGCTGATCGCACGGCGCAGATCCAGGCTAGTGTCGCGGCTGAAAGCAGCCGCCTGTTTGCCCTGGACCAGGGGCCGCTGCTACGGGTCAAGCTGCTGCGCCTGGCCGAGGACGACCATGTACTGGTGCTCACCCAGCACCATATCGTCTCGGACGGCTGGTCGATGCAGGTGATGATCGACGAACTGATCCGTCGCTATGGCGCTGGCATCAGCGCTCAGGAACTGGTGCTGCCGGAACTGCCGATCCAGTACGCCGATTTCGCCCAGTGGCAGCGTCAGTGGCTGGAGGCAGGCGAGCGCGAACGTCAGTTGCGCTACTGGCTGGAGCAACTGGGGGGCGAGCAGCCGACGCTGCAGTTGCCCACCGACCGTGCCCACCCCGCCCAGCGCAGTTTCCACGGCGCCAGGCGCGATGTGGCGTTGGACGCCGGTCTGACACGCGGGCTGCTGCAACTGGCCCGCGAGTGCGGGGTTACCCCGTTCATGCTGTTGTTGGCCTCGTTCCAGGCGCTGCTGCACCGCTATAGCGGCCAGGACGATATTCGTGTCGGAGTGCCGGTGGCCAACCGCAACCGCCTGGAAACCGAGGGCCTGATCGGCTTCTTCGTCAACACCCTGGTACTCAAGGCTCAGGTGAGCGGGCGACAGGCGTTCACTGCGCTGCTGGAGCAGGTGCGCCAGGCCACCCTGCAGGCCCATGCGCACCAGGACCTGCCGTTCGAGCAATTGGTGGAGGCGCTGCAGCTGGGCCGCAACCTGGGGCGCAGCCCGTTGTTCCAGGTGCTGTTCAACTACCAGGCGCAAACCCGGAACGGGCAGGGGCTGCAGCCGTTGCCGCACCTGCAGGTGGAGGCGTTGCAGTGGGATACCCATACCGCACAGTTCGACCTGTCGCTGGAGGTGTTCGAGCGTGAGGAGGGCATAGCGGCTTCGCTGACCTTTGCCACCGACGTGTTCGAGGCCCACACCATCGAACAGATGCTGGGGCACTGGCAGAACCTGCTGCAGGCGATTGTCGCTGACCCGCAACAGCGCGTCGGCGAACTGCCGTTGCTCGATGCCCGCGAGCAACAGGCCAACCTCCAGCAATGGAACCCGGCGCCTGCGCAGTTCGCCAGCCAGCGCTGCCTCCATGAACTGATCGAAGCCCAGGCTGCGCGTGCGCCGGGCTCCATCGCGCTGACCCTGGGTGACGCCCAGCTCAGCTACCGCGAACTCAACAAGCGCGCCAACCAGATGGCCCATGCGTTGATTGCCCAGGGCATCGGGCCAGAGGTGCTGGTGGGCCTGGCCTGCGAGCGCAGCCTGGAGATGGTGGTCGGCCTGCTGGCGATCCTCAAGGCCGGCGGTGCGTATGTGCCACTGGACCCGGCGTACCCCGAGGACCGCCTGGCCTACATGATGGAGGACAGCGGGCTGAGTGTGGTGCTGGCCCAGTCGCACCTGGGTTTGCCAACGCCGGCCGGGGTGCGCACGTTGCTGCTGGACGATGACTTCACTGGTTATGCCGCCAGCAACCCAGGCCTGACGCTTGACCCTGCCAACCTGGCCTACGTGATCTACACCTCCGGCTCCACCGGCAAGCCCAAGGGCGCGTTGCTCGCGCACCACAACGTGCTACGCCTGTTTGCCGCCACCGAACACTGGTTCGCCTTCGGGCCGAGTGACGTGTGGAGCCTGTTCCACTCCTATGCCTTCGACTTCTCGGTGTGGGAGATCTTTGGTGCGCTGCTGTATGGCGGCAGGCTGGTCATCGTGCCGCAGGCCACCAGCCGGGCACCGGAAGAGTTCTTCCAACTGCTGTGCGAGCAGGGGGTCACCGTGCTCAACCAGACGCCATCGGCGTTCAAACAGCTGATGCAGGTGGCCTGTGCCCCCGCCAATGCAGCAGCCAAACCCGCCCTGCGCTACGTGGTATTCGGTGGTGAAGCTCTCGACGTGCATAGCCTGCGCCCTTGGTTCGAGCGCTTCGGCGATCAGCAGCCGCAACTGATCAACATGTACGGCATCACCGAGACCACGGTGCACGTCACTTACCGTCCTGTGTCGCTGGCCGATCTGGCCGGCGATGCGGCAAGCCCCATCGGCGAGCCGATCCCGGACCTGTCGTGGTACCTGCTCGATGCCGACCTGAACCCGGTGCCAAAAGGCGCCATCGGCGAGCTGTATGTGGGCCAGGCCGGCCTGGCGCGTGGTTATCTCAAGCGTGCCGATCTCACCGCCACGCGCTTCGTGCCCGACCCGTTCTCGGCCCGCGGCGAGCGCCTGTACAGCACGGGCGACCTGGCGCGTTATCGCCAGGATGGCATCGTCGAATACGTCGGCCGCATCGACCATCAGGTCAAGATCCGGGGCTTCCGCATCGAACTGGGTGAGATCGAGGCACGTCTGGCGCAACAGGCTGCGGTGCGCGAGGCGTTGGTGCTGGCGGTGGACGGGCCGAGCGGCCAGCAACTGGTGGGTTATGTACTGCCCCACGATAACGCCGCCGACCCCACGGCCCTGCGGGAAGACCTGAAAACCCGGCTCAAGGCCGAACTGCCGGACTACATGGTGCCCACGCACTTGTTGTTCCTGGAGCAATGGCCACTGACGGCCAACGGCAAGCTCGACCGCCGCGCCCTGCCGGCGCCGGATGCGAGCCTGTTGCAGCGTGAGTATCTGGCGCCGCAGACCGAGCTGCAGCAGCGCATCGCCGCCATCTGGCAGCAGGTGCTGGGCTGCGCGCAGGTCGGCCTGGCCGACAGCTTCTTCGAGCTCGGGGGGCACTCGCTGCTGGCCACCCAGGTGATCGTGCGCCTGCGCGAGCAGTTGGGACTGGAGGTACCGCTCAAGGACCTGTTCATTGCCGAGGATCTGCTGGCGTTCAGCGCCAGCGTGCAAGCCTTGCAGGTCGACACCCAGCCGGTGGAGGACGAATTGGCTAAATCTTTGGCTGCCCTCAAACGTTTATCAGCTGAAGAGCTCGAGAAGCTGATTTCATAACCAGGAGTAGTGGCGTGCAAGAATTGATCGGGGCGGTGGGCGAGCTGTCACCAAGGGAGCGCAAGGCCTTGGCGATAATGCTCAAACAGAAGGGCATCAACCTTTTTGGCATTGCCCCGGTATTCAAGCGAAAACCCGAAGAGCCGCTGTTGCTGTCGTACGCCCAGGAACGCCAGTGGTTCCTCTGGCAGCTGGACCCCGATAGCGCGGCCTATCACCTGTCCAGCGCGCTGTCGCTGGACGGCGATCTGAACGTCGAGGCCCTGGAGCGCAGCTTTGCAGCGCTGCTGGAGCGTCATGAAGCGCTGCGCACCACCTTTGTCCAGCACGCCGAGCAGACCCTGCAGCAGATTGCCGAGCACGTGCCGTTCAGCCTTGGCCGGGCGACCCTGGCCAAGGCCGACGCGGCGGCGATCAAGGCCTTCGTCGAGGCGCAGACGCGCAGCCTGTTCGACCTGCAGCAGGGCCCGCTGGTGCGTGCCACGCTGCTGCAGGTGAGTGCGACGCAGCATGTGCTGGTGATCGTGCAGCACCATATCGTTTCCGACGGCTGGTCGATGCAGATCATGGTCGACGAACTGATGCGCCTGTATGCCGCACATAGCCAGGGCCGGACCCTGGAGCTGCCCGCCCTGAAGATCCAGTATGCCGACTACGCCCTGTGGCAGCGCCAATGGATGGAGGCCGGCGAACGTGACCGCCAACTGGCCTACTGGACCACGCAACTGGGGGGGGAGCAGCCGGTCCTGGAGCTTCCCCTGGACCGCACACGCCCGGCCGAGCAGAGCTTCAGGGGCGCGCAACTGGGTATCGAGGTGCCCGTCGAACTGGGTGCAGGGCTAAAGCGCCTGGCCCAGGCCGAGGGCGTGACCCTGTTCATGCTGCTGCTGGCTTCGTTCCAGACCCTGCTGCACCGCTACAGCGGCCAGCCCGACATTCGCGTGGGCGTGCCGGTGGCCAACCGCAACCGGGTCGAGACCGAAGGCCTGATCGGGTTCTTCGTCAATACGCAGATCCTCAAGGCGCAGTTCGACGCGCCCCTGACGTTTCGCGCGCTGTTGCAGCAGGTACGCCAGTGTGTGCTGGCTGCGCAGGACCACCAGGACCTGCCCTTCGAGCAACTGGTGGACGCGTTGCAGCCGCAGCGCAACCTGAGCCATAACGCGCTGTTCCAGGTGATGTACAACCACCAGGGCGAGGCCCAGGGCAACCCGGCGGCGCAACTGCCGGGCCTGACCCTGGCGCCGCTGCACTGGGACAACCCCACCGCGCAGTTCGACCTGACCCTCAACACCTACGACAACCCTGAAGGCCTGGCGGCAGCGCTGACCTACGCCACCGACCTGTTCGAGGCAAGCACCGCCGCGCGCATGGGCCGGCACTGGCTGAACCTGTTGCAGGCGATCCTCGCCAACCCGGCCGGGCGCATCGACGAGTTGCCCCTGCTGGGCCCGGCCGAGCAGCAGGCAACCCTGCGCCAGTGGAATGGCCAGCCCCGTGCGTTCCCGGTCACACAGTGCCTGCACCAGATGATCGAGGCCCAGGTCGAGCGGACGCCGCAGGCGATTGCGCTGTGCTGCGGCGAGGCCCGGCTCAGCTATGGTGAACTCAACGAGCGTGCCAACCGTCTGGCCCACCGCCTGATCGAACAGGGCGTGGGCGCCGATGTGCGGGTCGGCCTGGCGGTCGAGCGCAGCCTGGAGATGCTGGTGGGGCTGCTGGCCATCCTCAAGGCCGGCGGTGCCTATGTGCCGCTGGACCCGGCCTACCCGAGCGAGCGCCTGGCCTACATGATCGAGGACAGCGGCATCGGTCTGCTGCTGACCCAGCCATCGCTGCTGGCGCAGTTGCCGCTTGACGGCGGTGTGCAGTGCCTGTTGCTGAGCGACGATACAAGCGGCTACAGCCCGCACAATCCACAGGTGGTGCTGACCCCGGCCAACCTGGCCTACGTGATCTATACCTCGGGCTCCACCGGCAAGCCCAAGGGCACCTTGCTTGCCCATCACAACGTGCTGCGCCTGTTCGCCGCCACCGAGCACTGGTTCGCGTTCGGCCCGGACGATGTGTGGAGCCTGTTCCATTCCTACGCCTTCGACTTCTCGGTGTGGGAGATCTTCGGCGCGTTGCTGTATGGCGGGCGCCTGGTGGTGGTGCCACATGATGTCAGCCGCTCGCCGGAGGACTTTAATGCCTTGCTGCTCAAGGAGGGTGTCACGGTACTCAACCAGACCCCTTCGGCCTTCAGTCAGTTGATGCAGGTGGCCTGTGCGCCCGAGCATGCCGGCGCACGCAACGCCTTGCGCCACGTGGTGTTCGGTGGCGAGGCGCTGGAGGTGAAGAGCCTGCGCCCGTGGTTCGAGCGCTTCGGCGACCGGCAGCCGCAATTGACCAACATGTACGGCATCACCGAAACCACGGTACATGTGAGCTACCGTCCGCTGCGCCTGGCAGACCTGGCGGGGGAGGCCGGCAGCCCGATCGGCGAGGCGATCCCGGACCTGTCCTGGTACCTGCTCGACCGCGCGCTCAACCCGGTGGCCAGGGGCTGCATCGGTGAGTTGTACATCGGCCAGGCGGGTCTGGCGCGTGGTTACCTCAATCGCGGCGACCTGACGGCCACGCGCTTTGTCCCCGACCCGTTCGGCGCTGCGGGCGAGCGCCTGTATCGCACCGGCGACCTGGCCCGCTATCGCGCCGACGGGGTGATCGAGTACATCGGGCGCATCGACCATCAGGTCAAGATCCGTGGCTTCCGTATCGAGCTGGGCGAGATCGAGGCCAGGCTGCAGGCACTGTCGCAGGTGCGCCAGGCCGTGGTGCTGGCCCAGGCGGGGGCCAGTGGCGCGCAACTGGTCGGCTACGTGGTGCCGCGCACGCCGGGCATCGACCCGGGCGAACTGCGCGAGGCGCTGAAGGCGCAGCTGCGCGAGGACCTGCCCGAGCACATGGTGCCGGCGCACCTGCTGTTCCTCGAGCAGTTGCCGTTGACCAGCAACGGCAAACTCGATCGCAAGGCCCTGCCGCAACCCGATGCCAGCTTGCTGCAGAGCGTCTACGTGGCCCCGCAGAGCGATCTGGAACAGCGCCTGGCGAGCATCTGGCAGGACGTGCTCAAGCTCGAGCAGGTAGGCCTGACCGATAACTTCTTCGAGCTTGGTGGGGATTCGATCATCTCGATCCAGGTGGTCAGCCGTGCACGTCAGGCGGGCATCCGTATCAGCCCCAAGGATCTGTTCCAGCACCAGACCGTGCAAAGCCTGGCCACGGTGGCGCAGGTCGGCACCGCCGGCACCGCGCCGGAACAGGTAGCACTGGTCGGCCCGACACCGCTGCTGCCGATGCAGCAGCTGTTCTTCGACAGTGTGCAGGTGCATCGTCACCACTGGAACCAATCGGTGCTGCTCAAGCCGTCGCAGGCACTCGACGCGTCGCTGCTCGAGCGTGCCTTGCAGGCGGTGGTCGCGCATCACGATGCGCTGCGCCTGCGCTTCGAGCAGCGGGCCGACGGCTGGCACGCCCACGCCGTCGCCGAGCCGGGCATGGCGCTGCTGTGGCATCGCGAGGCGGCGTCGCTGCACGAGCTCGACAGTTTGGGCGAGGCCGCGCAGGCCAGCCTGGACCTGCAGCATGGCCCGCTGTTGCGCGGCCTGCTGGTCGACCTGGCGCAGGGCGAGCAGCGCCTGCTGCTGGTGATCCATCACCTGGCGGTGGACGGCGTATCGTGGCGCATCCTGTTCGAGGACCTGCAACAGGCCTACGCCGCCTTGCGTGACGGGCAGGCCGTGCAGCTGCCGCCCAGGACCACATCGATCAGACGCTGGGCGCAGTGGCTCCAGCAGCATGCGCGCAGTGAAGCGGTGCAGGCCCAGCTGGATTACTGGCAGCACCAGTTGCAGGGGGTGGCGCTGGCGTTACCGTGCGAGCACCCGCAAGGCGACCTGAGCAACCGCCAGGCTGCCAGTGTCAGTACGCGCCTGGACCTGGCGCAGACCCGTCAGTTGCTGCAGCAAGCGCCCGCCGCCTACCGCACCCAGGTCAACGACCTGCTGCTGACCGCGCTGGCCCGGGTGCTGACCCGCTGGACGCAGGCCCCGGCAGTGGCGCTGCAACTGGAAGGGCATGGCCGCGAGGAGCTGTTCGAGGACCAGGACCTGACCCGCACCGTGGGCTGGTTCACCAGCGTGTTCCCGCTCAAGCTGACCCCGGCCGCAGGCCTGGGTGACTCGATCAAGGCAATCAAGCAGCAGCTGCGCGCCATCCCCGACAAGGGCATCGGCTTCGGCGCCCTGCGCTACCTGGGCGACGAGGCGGCGCGCCGTGCGCTGGGCGAGCTGCCGACGCCGCGCATCACCTTCAACTACCTGGGCCAGTTCGATGCCAGCTTCGCCGACGCCACCGCGTTGTTCACGCCCTGCGGCGATGCGGCCGGCAACCCGCAAAGCGCCGAGGCGCCGCTGGACAACTGGCTGAGCATCAATGGCCAGGTCTACAAGGGCGAGCTGGAACTGAACTGGACCTTCAGCCGCGCCATGTTCGATACCGCCAGCGTGCAGCGCCTGGCCGATGCTTATGGCCACGAACTGTGCCTGCTGATCGCGCATTGCTGCAGCCCCGAGGCCGGTGGCGTGACGCCGTCGGACTTCCCGCTGGCGGGACTCGAGCAGGCCCAGCTGGATGCCTTGCCGATTGCCGCGCCTACCCTCAAGGACCTCTACCCGCTGTCGCCGATGCAGCAAGGCATGCTGTTCCACAGCCTGTACCAGCAGGACAGTGCCGACTACATCACGCAGATGAGCCTGGAGATCGACGGGCTCGACCCCGTGCGCTTTGCACGCGCCTGGCAGGATGCGGTGGACGCGCACGACATCCTGCGTACCGCATTTCTCTGGCAGCCGCCGCTGCTGCAGCCGTTGCAGGCGGTGCTGCGCCAGGCCACGCTGAGTTTCGAGGTGCACGACTGGCGTGAGCGCGACGACCTGGCACAGGCGGTGGCCGCGCTGGCTGGCAACGAGCGCCGCCGCGGCTTCGAGCTGGGCCACGCGCCGCTGTTGCGCCTGCACCTGGTGCAGAGCGGGGCGCAGCGCTACCACCTGATCTATACCCACCACCACATCCTGATGGATGGCTGGAGCAATTCGCAGTTGCTGGGCGAGGTGCTGCAACGCTATTGCGGGCAGGCACCGCAGGTCGCCGTTGGCAACTACAGCGACTACATCGCCTGGTTGCAGCGCCAGGACCGTCAGCGCAGCGAAGCCTTCTGGGGCGAGCAGTTGCGCGACTTGCAGGAGCCGACACGCCTGGCCCGGGTATCGACGCCTGCCGGCGATGGCTATGCCAATCACCACCTGACCCTGAAGGCCGCCGACACCGGGCGCCTGCAACGCTTTGCCCGTGAACAGAAAGTCACCGTCAATACCCTGCTGCAGGCGGCCTGGCTGTTGCTGTTGCAACGCTATACCGGGCAAGCATGCGTGGCCTTCGGCGCCACGGTGGCGGGGCGCCCAGCCGAGCTCAAGGGGGTCGAGCAGCATATCGGGCTGTTCATCAACACCTTGCCGGTGGTCGCCAGCCCGCGCCCGGAGCTGACGGTCGGCCAGTGGCTGCAGCAGGTCCAGGCACAGAACCTGAGCCTGCGCGAGCATGAGCACACACCGCTGTTCGAAGTGCAGCGCTGGGCCGGCAAGGGTGGTGAGGCGCTGTTCGACAATATCCTGGTGTTCGAGAACTACCCGGTGGCCGAGGTACTGGAGCAGGCGGCGCCAGAGGGCCTGCGCTTCGGCGCGATGGAGCAGCACGAACAGACCAACTACCCGTTGACCCTGGCCGTGGGGCTTGGCGACGAACTGTCGTTGCACATGAGCTACGACCTGGCGCACTTCGCACCGGCCACGATCGAGCAGATCGCCGCGCAGCTGGGCCACCTGCTGCTGGCCATGCCCTCGGCGGCTGATCGGCCCCTGGGCACATTGGCGCTGATGGAGCAGGCCGAGCAGCGCGAGGTGCTGGCCGAATGGAACCCGGCGCCTGCGCAGTTCGCCAGCCAGCGCTGCCTCCATGAACTGATCGAAGCCCAGGCTGCGCGTGCGCCGGGCTCCATCGCGCTAACCCTGGGTGACGCCCAGCTCAGCTACCGCGAACTCAACGAACGTGCCAACCAGATGGCCCATGCGTTGATTGCCCAGGGCATCGGGCCAGAGGTGCTGGTGGGCCTGGCCTGCGAGCGTAGCCTGGAGATGGTGGTCGGCCTGCTGGCGATCCTCAAGGCTGGCGGCGCCTATGTGCCACTGGACCCGGCGTACCCCGAGGACCGCCTGGCCTACATGATGGAGGACAGCGGCCTGAGTGTGGTGCTGGCCCAGTCGCACCTGCAACTGCCAGTTCCGCAAGGCGTGCGCACGTTGCTGCTGGACGATGACTTCGGCGCCTTCGCCATGCACAACCCGGCACTCTCGCTGGACCCTGCCAACCTGGCCTATGTGATCTACACCTCCGGCTCCACCGGCAAGCCCAAGGGCGCGTTGCTCGCGCACCACAACGTGCTACGCCTGTTTGCCGCCACCGAACACTGGTTCGCCTTCGGGCCGAGTGACGTGTGGAGCCTGTTCCACTCCTATGCCTTCGACTTCTCGGTGTGGGAGATCTTTGGTGCGCTGCTGTATGGCGGCAGGCTGGTCATCGTGCCGCAGGCCACCAGCCGGGCACCGGAAGAGTTCTTCCAGTTGCTGTGCGAGCAGGGGGTCACCGTGCTCAACCAGACGCCATCGGCGTTCAAACAGCTGATGCAGGTGGCCTGTGCCCCCGTCAATGCAGCAGCCAAACCCGCCCTGCGTTACGTGGTGTTCGGTGGCGAAGCTCTCGACGTGCACAGCCTGCGCCCTTGGTTCGAGCGCTTCGGCGATCAGCAGCCGCAACTGATCAACATGTACGGCATCACCGAGACCACGGTGCACGTCACTTACCGTCCAGTCAGCCTTGAAGACCTGGCCGGCGATGCGGCAAGCCCGATTGGCGAGCCGATCCCGGACCTGTCGTGGTACCTGCTCGATGCCGACCTGAACCCGGTGCCAAAAGGCGCCATCGGCGAGCTGTATGTGGGCCAGGCCGGCCTGGCGCGTGGTTATCTCAAGCGTGCCGATCTCACCGCCACGCGCTTCGTGCCCGACCCGTTCTCGGCTCGCGGCGAGCGCCTGTACCGCACGGGCGACCTGGCGCGTTATCGCCAGGATGGCATCGTCGAATACGTCGGCCGCATCGACCATCAGGTCAAGATCCGCGGCTTCCGCATCGAACTGGGTGAGATCGAGGCACGTCTGGTGCAACAGGCTGCGGTGCGCGAAGCGCTGGTGCTGGCGGTGGACGGGCCGAGCGGCCAGCAACTGGTGGGTTATGTACTGCCCCACGATAACGCCGCCGACCCCACGGCCCTGCGGGAAGAACTGAAAACCCGGCTCAAGGCCGAACTGCCGGACTACATGGTGCCCACGCACTTGTTGTTCCTGGAGCAATGGCCACTGACGGCCAACGGCAAGCTCGACCGCCGCGCCCTGCCGGCCCCGGATGCGAGCCTGCTGCAGGCCGAGTACGTGGCGCCGCAAGGTGATCTGGAGCAGAGGATTGCCCAGGTCTGGCAGCAGGTGCTGGAGCTGTCGCGGATTGGTCGCGACGACAACTTTTTCGAGCTGGGTGGCCATTCGTTGCTGGCTACCCAGGTGGTGGCGCGGCTGCGTCAGGTGCTGAGTGTCGAGGTGGGTTTGCGTGACCTGTTCGGCACGCCGACCCTCGGTGCCTTCGCCGCCTTGCTGGCTCAGCGCGATGGCCGGTCGCGCGCGGCGCTGCCGAGCCTGCAGGCCTACGGCGAGCGCGCCACGGCGCCGCTGTCGCTGGCCCAGCGTCGGCTGTGGGTGGTCGAGCAGTTCGCCGCGCCCAGCGGCGCTTATGGCATGCCCCTGGCGCTGCGCCTGGAAGGCGAACTGTCGGTGCCGCTGCTCGAAGCCAGCCTGGCGCAGTTGATCAGGCGCCATGAAGTACTGCGTACCGCGTATGTGGCCGATGACGACGGTGATCCACTGGCAGTGGTCAGCACAGACGTGCCGCTGCCTCTGCCGCTGCTGGATCTGTCGATGCTGCCAGCAGGGGAGCAGGAGGCGAGGGTGGCCGAGGCGATCGAGCACAATGCCCGCCAGCCCATCAGCCTGGTGCAGGCACCGCTGTTGCGTGGCCAGGTGATACGCCTGGGTCAGGAGCGCCACGTGCTGCTGTTCTGCATGCACCACATCATCTCCGATGGCTGGTCGCTGGCGCTGCTGAGCAACGAAGTGGTCGAGGCTTACGCCCGCCTCAAGGCCGGGATCCAGACGCCGTTGCCGCCCTTGCCCTTGCAGTATTCCGATTATGCCCAGTGGCAGCAGGCCCTGGAGCAGGCGGGAGTGATGCGCGAACAGGCTGCCTTCTGGCAGCGCACCCTGGCCGGTCACGACGGGCTGCTGGTGTTGCCGGCCGACCACCCGCGCAAGCCCCAGGCCAGCCATGCCGGTCGCGACCTGCACTTCAGCCTGCCGACGGCCCTGCACGAGCAGCTCAAGGGCCTGTCACGTGCCGCCGGGGTCACCCTTTACAGCACCTTGCTGGCGGCATTCCAGGTGATGTTGCACCGGCTCAGTGGCAGCCACGACGTGCTGGTCGGGGCGGACGTGGCGGGGCGCTCGCAGCCTGAACTGGAAGGCCTGATCGGCTTTTTCATCAACGTGCTGCCGCTGCGTTCACGCTGGCAGGAGCAGCTGTCGGTGCGCGAGTACCTGGCCCAGGTCCAGGACACCGCACTGAGTGCGTTCGAACACCAGGAGTTGCCATTCGACCAGATCGTCGAGGCTGCCGCGACGCCTCGGCACAAGGGCGCCAACCCGCTGGTGCAGGTGCTGTTCGTGATGAACAACCTGCCGGTGCGCCAGGCGGCGATGGACGCGGTGCGGGTCGAGGCACTGCCGATGGGCGGTGGCTACTCCAAGTTCGACATGGCCCTGTTCATCGACCAGGAGGCCGACCAGTTGCATGGCACCTGGCAGTACGCCAGCGACTTATTCCAACAAGAACGTATCGAGCTCTGCGTGAAAGGCTGGATGACCATTCTCGAACAGATGGTGCGTGATCCAGATAAACGTCTAGGGGAAATCAACATGCCTACCCATACCGCGGCCCCTGTGGCTGCGCCTGCAACACCCGCTGCACCGAGCAAGGCCGACAAACTGGGCAAGTTTCTGAAGAAGGCCCAGGGGCCGGCAGCGCGCCCTGCGGTAGCCTCCATGCGCGAGAGCCTGATGGTGCCGGGCCAGGCGTTCCCGCTGCTGTGGGAACCGACCGACCCGGGGCTGGACCTGATCCAGTGGATCGAGCACAACCGCCCACTGGTGGAGCACAAGCTTGCCCAGCATGCCGGCATCCTGTTCCGTGGTTTCGCCCTGCGCGATATCCACGCCTTCGAAGCCTTTGCCGAAGCGGTGCAGCCTGGCCTGTATGGCCAGTACGGTGACCTGCCGAAGAAGGAAGGCGGCAAGAACACCTACCGTTCGACGCCGTATCCGGAGAAGAAGATGATTCTTTTCCACAACGAAAGCGCGCATCAGGATCGCTGGCCGCGCAAGCAGCTGTTCTTCTGTGAGCAGCCTTCACCCGTGGGGGGCGCCACCCCGGTGGTGGACTGCCGTCTGATGTACCAGAAGCTGCCGACCGAGCTGCGTGAGCGCTTCGAGGGCAAGGGCCTGCTATACGTGCGCACCTTTGCCGACAAGCTCGATGTGTCGTGGCAGCACTTCTTCAAGACCGAGGTGCGTGCCGAGGTCGAGGCGCGCTGCAGTGCGGCGGGCATCCAGTGGACCTGGCTGGACAACGACGAACTGCAGATCCGCACGCCGTGCCCGGCGATCATCAGCCACCCGGTCACGGGCGAGAAGAGCTTCTTCAACCAGGTGCAGTTGCACCACATCTACTGCCTGGACCCGGATGTGCGCGAAGACCTGCTGGCACTGTTCGGCGAGCAGCGCATGCCCCGTCATGTTTACTACGGCGACGGTTCGCCGATCGAGGACGAGGTCATGCAGCAGATCGGCGACCTGTACGAGGAATGCGCGGTGCGTTTCGAGTGGCGCAAGGGTGATGTGATTCTGCTCGACAACATGCTTGCCGCCCATGCTCGCGACCCCTTCGAGGGGCCGCGCAAGATTGTCGTGGCGATGGGCGAGATGATCGAACGCAGTGCCCTGGAGGCGCTGCCTGACACACAACAGCGGACGATGGCAAAGGACGAGGCGGGCGCATGAGCACGGCACAGCTGGAAACACAGGACACAGGCCTGGCCCTGCTTCCCGAGCAGGAAACCTGGGTCGCGGCATTGAATGCCGGTGCACGGCGCGAGGCCATCGCGCATTGCCTGCGCGTCGATATCCACGGCGAGCCGGATGTGCCGCGCCTGCAGCAGGCACTGGACAGCCTGCTGGCGCGACACGCCGCCCTGGCCATGCGCCTGGGCAGCGTGGCCGGCTATCACGGCCAGCGCCAGTTCATGCCCGAGGCATCGGCGCAGGCGTTCGACCTGCAGGTGCAGCCGGATGTGGCGCCCGAGGCGTGGCTCGCCGAACCCTGGCCTGCGGCAGGCCCGTACGTGCAGGCCTTGCTGTCGCGTGTGACGCAGGGGCGGTGGGTGCTGGTGCTGGCGCTGGCCCGCTTTGTCGGTGATGCCGGCAGCCTCAAGGTAATGTTCGACGCGCTGGTACAGGCCTACCTGCACGCTGCTGCGGTCGACGACGAGGAACCGGGGCAATTTGCGCAATACCTGGAGTGGCGCAGCGAAGTGCTGTTCGACGAAGATGCCGACACCGCCAAGGCGTACTGGCAGGCGCACCTGCCGGCCAGCGAAGCGTGCGTTGCGCCCTGTTTGCCATACCGCCGTGCCACGGCCCAGCCCGCAGCCGCGCTCAAGCTTGAGGCTACGCTGGAGGCGCCGTTGCAGGCGCAGCTGGCTGGCCTGGCGCAACGCCTGGGGGTAACGCTGGACACCGTGCTGCAGGCAGCCTGGTGGACGCTGCTGGCACGCATCAGCGGGCGCCATCGGTTTGTCGGTGGCTGGCGCCACGACGGGCGCAAGGATTACGCGTTCTTCGAGAACAGCATCGGGGTGTTCGAGAAAACCCTGCCGCTGGTAGTGCATGTGGATCAGGAGCAACCCTTCGAAGCGTGGGTTACCGACCTGGCGGCGCAGCTCGAGCAGCATGCAACCTGGCAGGAATATGCCGCAGGCAACCTGCCGGTGGCGTATGAAAACCCGCTTTACGGCTTTGCCGCGCGCGCTGCCTTGCTGGAGCAGGTTGTCGGCACTGCGCAGTGGCAGGCGACCCGCCTGGCCGAAGCACAGCCCCGGTTCGAGTTGCTGCTGAGCGTCAGCGACACGGCCTTGCGTCTTGACGCCGAAGCGGGGCGCTACAGCCAGGTCGGTCTTGAAGTGCTGCTCGGACAGTACCAGGCGCTGCTGCACAGCATCGCCGCGCACAGTCGACAGGCCCTGGGCCGGCTCAACCTCTCGGGGGCTGCGGACAACGCCGCGCTGCTTGCCCTCAACCCCGCAGTGCGTGCGCTGGAAGACCGGGTGCTGTTACCCGAACGCATCGCCCAGTGGGCCGCCATCACCCCGGACGCTCCGGCGCTGGTCAGTGCCGGCGTGACCCTGAGCTACGCCGAACTTGAACAGCGCGTGGCACGCCTGGCGTTCGACCTGGTGACACTCGGCGTGGGCCAGGGTGGGCGGGTAGGGCTGGCCTTGCCACGTTCGACGCAATGGGTGGTGGCCATGCTGGCCTGTTGGCGGGTGGGCGCCGCGTACTTGCCGCTGGACCCGCAATGGCCGGTTGCACGGCAGTTGCAGATGCTGGAACAGGCACAGCCAGGCCTGGTGCTGACCGAGCAGGCGCATCTGGCCCAACTGGCCGGGCAGGGTATGGTCGTGCAGGACATCGCGCTGCTGGGCCACGTCGACGGCGATGTGGCCAGCCCTGCGCTCAGTGCGACCGATGTCGCCTATGTGCTGTTCACCTCCGGCTCCAGCGGCACGCCCAAAGGCGTGGTGGTGGAGCATCAGCAGTTGCTCAACTACGCCGCCGGGGTGTGCCAGCAACTGCAACTCGATGCATGCCGTCACTTCGCCCTGAGTTCCACGGTGGCTGCCGACCTTGGCAACACCGCGCTGCTGGGCGCGCTGTACCTGGGTGCAGCGCTGCATGTAGCCGACGACGACAGCATCCAGTCGCCCGAGGCGTTCGCGCATTTCATGCGTGAACAGGCCATCGACTGCCTGAAGATCGTGCCCTCGCACCTGGCCGCGTTGCTCGAAGCCCAGGCGCCGCACCTGCCGGCGACCCTGGTGCTGGGCGGTGAAGCGATCGGCGTCTCGCTGCTGCAGCGCATTGCCGAGATTCGTCCGGACTGTCGCGTGTTCAACCACTATGGGCCTACCGAAACCACCGTGGGTGTGTTGGTGCATCGGGTGACAGCGGCGGATATGGACGCAGGGAGTGTGCCCTTGACCGAGGTGCTGCCCAACAATCAGGTGCTGGTGCTGGATGAGCACCTTCAGGCGGTGGCCATTGGTGAACTGGGCGAGCTGTACATCGGTGGACGACAACTGGCGCGTGGCTACCTGAATGCGCCCGAGCAGACGGCACAGGTGTTCATCGAGCATCCGCTGCAGCCGGGTGAGCGGCTGTACCGCAGCGGCGACCTGGCACGCTACCGTCCCGAGGGCGGTGTACAGCTGTATGGCCGGCGCGACCAGCAGGTCAAGGTGCGAGGGTTTCGTATCGAACTGGCGGAAATCGAAGTGCAGCTGGCCAGCCTGGCGCAGGTCAGCGAGGCGGTTGCGGTGCTGGTCGACGCCGAGCCGGTGGCCTTCTTGGTGCTGCGTGAGGGCGCAGGTCAGGAGGCGGCTGCCGCAGTGACGGCGCAACTGGCCCTGAGGCTGCCGGCGCCGATGCTGCCACGCCATGTACAGGTGCTGGCGCAGATGCCGCGCCTGGCCAATGGCAAGGTCGATCGACAAACATTGCAGCAGCGTCCGTTGGCCACTGCCGAGGTGGCCTGTGTGGCGCCGCGCGATGCCGTCGAGGAACTGCTGGCCAGCCGCATGGCGCAACTGCTGGGGCTGGAGCGCCTGAGCGTGGAGCAGGACTTCTTCGCTGCCGGTGGGCACTCGTTGCTGGTGATCAAGCTGGTGGCGGGCATTCGCAAGTTGCTGCAGTGCGATGTGCACCCCGGCGTGGTGTTCGACAACCCCAGCGTGGCAGCGTTGGCGCAGGCGTTGCGCTCGCAGGAGGCCGCCCCCGGGCAACTGGAAAAACTGGCGGCGGCACGGTTACGTCTGGACAGCATGACCCCCGAGCAGCGTGCACAGTTGCTGGCCAAGGCGCAGAACGCCAGCGCCTGAGGCGCGTCCGTGTTGCCGGAGCCCATCGACGTCGATGGGCTCCGTTCGCTGTGACGTTTCAGCTGCCGTGCAAGACGGTGCGCTATCTTTTTTCAGTATGTCTGTACTGAAAATGTGAACGATTCCTAAATTTTTCATTTTTAATTCGTCTTCCATTGGGTTCCACGAAGAATCCGATGGAAGTCCGGCCTGCGTGCCCCTTAGGCATTGGCGCGGAAGTGGCAGCAAGGAATGCCCATTGACTGATCAGTGGCCCTGAAGAGGCGACGATCTTCCGACGAATGATATCTGGGGTGATCCAACACTATGAAGGTTGAGCAAAAAAGGCGTGCACCACGTGTGCTGAAAAATTCACTGGCCACCTGGCGTACTTCGGCTTCCATCATCGTGTTGGGGTTGGCACTGGGTGCCAGCGGCGGTGTGTATGCACAGAGTGTGGCGGTCAATATCCCCGCCCAATCGCTGGAGAAGGCCCTGATCGATCTGGGCAACCAGACCGGTTTGCAGATTCTCTACGGGCCTGACCTGGTCACTGGCAAGAAGGCCCCGGCCGTGGTGGGCACCATGGAGCCGCAGCAGGCGCTGGAGCAGCTGCTGCGCAATGCCGGGCTGAGGTATCGCATCGAAGACAACACGGTGTTGCTGACCAATGAAGCCGCTTCAAACTCTGCGCTGGAACTGGATACCACCACCATCCAGGGCCAGGGCATGGGGCAGATGACCGAGAATACCGGTTCCTATACGCCCAGCCTGACCAGTGTCGGCTCCAAGACCCCGACCAGCCTGCGCCAGACCCCGCAGTCGGTTTCGGTCATTACCCATCAGGTGATTCAGGACAAGGGCATGGTCGATCTGACCGATGCCATGAAGATTGCACCAGGCATTACCGTGCAGAATTCCACCGACCGGCTGTCGACCTACTTTTCTCGAGGTTTTGCCATCGAGAACATCCAGATCGATGGAGCGGCGCCCATGGCCCTGGGTACCACGGCAGGCAGCTTCTACTCGAACAAGAACTACAACCTGGTAGAGTTCGATCACGTCGAAGTCCTGCGTGGGGCCTCGGGTCTTTTCGGCGGCACTGGCGATCCGGGCGGCATCATCAACCTTGTGCGCAAGCGCCCATTGGACACCTATCAATTGAAGGTCGAGGCATCGGCCGGTTCCTGGGACAACTACCGTACGCAACTGGATGTCACCGGCCCTATGGCCTTCGACGGAAAACTGCGCGGACGATTGGTCACCGCCTACACGGACCGGCAGTATTTTCTCGACGAACGAAGCACCGAGCTGCCCACGATCTACGGTGTGCTCGAGGCCGACGTGCTGCCCGGCACTCGCCTGACCGTGGGCGGGCGTTACGAGCGTATTCATGAAAACGGTTCGGGAACCGGGCTTCCGCGTTTCAGCACCGGCGGTGATCTGGGCCTGCCACGCCATACCAACCTGAGCCAGAGCTGGGCTTATCAGGATGGCCGCTCGCAGGAACTGTTCGCCAAGATCGACCATGAATTGTCTGACCGCTGGAAAGTGAACCTGAGCTATACCCAGACGCAAGATGTGGGTATGAAAAAAGGCTCCTTTTCCGTGGGCGCGCTCAACCCGGTCACCGGGCTCGGCCCGATGTGGCTCGGTTCGAACTCTCGCTATCGGAGCGACCAGCAACTGTGGGACGTGAACGTTGCCGGAAAATTCGACCTGCTGGGCCGTGAGCATGAATTCCTCATGGGCGCCGACCATCAGCGCATCACCAGCCGCTGGCAGGGTACGCCACAATTGGCCGGTGCCTTTGGCGCCATCGATGTCTACGACCCGAAGTCGACCCCCTGGATCGAACCACCTATCCGCAAGGACTGGGTCAGCGACTATGACCCCAACTCGCAAGTGCAGTACGGGCTCTACTCCACGTTGCGGATGCACGTTGCCGATCCGCTGCACCTGATCGTCGGCGCCCGGGTGCAACGCTACAAGTTCGACCAGGTCTACCGCGAGTTCGATGGCAGCACCGGGGCGTGGTCAGTGGCCTCGGACGTGTCGGTCCGTGAACCGACGAAGGTCGTGCCCTATGGCGGTGTTGTGTATGACCTGAATGAGGAGTGGTCGGCATACGCCAGCTACTCGGAAATCTTCAAGCCGCAGCAAAGCAACCTTCAAGGACCGCTGCCGGGAAGCCCGGTCGAGGCCATGACCGGTGAAACCTATGAAACCGGTATCAAGGGCGAGTTGTTCGGCGGTGCGTTGAACACCTCGATCGCGCTGTACTACACCAAGCGCGAAAACCAGGCCGTCGAAGACCCTGCCTACCCGTTGACCTCGGTGCTGTTCGGAGGCAACTGCTGCTACCTGACCCAGGGCAAGGTGGTCAGCAAGGGCATCGACCTTGAGGTCAGTGGTGAGGTGTTGCCGGACTGGAGCGTCATTGCCGGCTATACCTACAACAACAACCGTAACCGCAACAACGGTGATGTGTTCAGCGGGGTCACGCCCAAACACCTGTTCAAACTGTGGTCGACCTACCGTCTGCCGGGCGACTTCAATGACCTGAAGATAGGCGGTGGGGTCAATCTCCAGAGCGCGAACTATGTCAACGGTTCGGCATCGGTACTGGACCCTGCCACCGGCGCAGTGGTGGGCAACGAGCGCTACGAATACCGCCAGGCCGGCTATGCGGTGTGGAATGCCATGGCGGAGTACCGGCTTGATGATCACTGGTCGGTGCTTTACAACCTCAACAACGCGTTTGACAAGAAGTACTACTCCACTGTCGGCTCCTCGGCACTGGGCAACTGGTACGGCGATCCGCGCAATCACATGCTGACGTTGCGTGGTACGTTCTGGTAATCCGCACTCTTTTCGAAAAGCCCGTTCTGATGCGGGCTTTTTTGTGGGCGGTGGCGGCTTAAACGGAGGTCGTCCGCTTCCTGCATGACGCCAATGTTTTTTGATATTGCGAACGATTCTCAAAATTCGTACCCTAGCGCTCCCGCCACCTGTGCTCCTGCACATGGATCGCTCTGGAGTGTGCATTGGATAATCTGGATCGGTTGTTTCGCCTCTATCACCGCGAACTGCAGCAGATTGCCTACCGCCGCCTGGGCGATCGGGAAATGGCGGCAGACCTCACTCAGGACGCCTTCGTGCGTTACGTCGGCCTTGACCGTCAACAGCGCACGCATTCGATTGCCAATCCGCGCTTTTTCCTGATCCGCGTGCTGCGCAACCTGATCATCGACCTGGGGCGCAGCCGCACTCGGCGTGGGCCGGTCGGCTCGCTTGACGAGGTCGAGCATGAACTGCTCGATCCATGTCCGGGACCCGCCGCGCTGTTCGAGTTGCGCCAGCAACTGATGCTGTTGCAGCAGGCCCTGGACGAATTGCCCGTCAACTGCCGCCAGGCCCTGCTGCTCAATCGCCTCGAAGGGCTGGGCCATGCGGCCATCGCCGAGCGGCTCGGGGTCTCGGTGAGCATGGTCAGCAAGTACATCATGAGCGCCTTGCTGCACTGTGCTCGACGCCTCGAAATGATGGATGACTGAATGAGGCGCGAGAGCAGCGGTTTTTGTTCAGGCAAGGCATCCACAGTGCTGACCGAGCAGGCCTTGCAGTGGTTGGTCGACCTGCATTCGGGCGACGCCGAGGCGCCTGCCTGGGACGCCTACCTGCAGTGGTGCGAAACATCACCGCAACACCAGCATGCCGCCCACGCGGCGGAGCGCCTGTGGGAGCGGCTGGGCAGTGCATTGGAGCGGCCGCCTGCATCGTCGCGCAGGGTGCCGTTGTTGGGTTTGACAATAGCCTTGAGCCTTGCGGGGGGGCTCTACTGGCAGGCTCAAACCCAAGGTTGGGTAGCCGACCAGGTGACCGCTCTGGGCGAGCACCGCACGTTGAACCTGGCCGATGGCTCGCGCCTGGAGCTGGCGCCGCACACGCGTGTGGATATAGATCTGGAAGGCGATCGCCGGGTGTTGCGTTTGTACGCCGGGGAGCTCTTCGTGCAGGTCGCAGCCGATGCACAGCGCCCGTTCGAGGTACTGGCTGGCAACGGGCGGATGCGCGCGCTGGGTACCGGCTTCGATGTGCGACGCGAGGGCGAGCAGGTGCGGATGGTGGTGACCGAGCATTCGGTGCGGGTGACGCTCGAGGGGGATGCGCAGGCTGTTGACGTTGACGCCGGCCAGGCGGTGCAGTTCGGTCCGCACGGCCTGGAGGATGCGCAAGCGGTGGATATCGCATCGGCAACCGCGTGGCGTCGCGACCGCCTGGTGTTCAACCAGCAGCCGCTGGGTGAGGTGCTGGAGCAGATCGGCCACTACCACCGCGGCCTGATCTGGGTGCGCGACAACGACCTGCGCCGCTTGCCGGTCACCGGTGTCGTTGCAACCGATGACACTCACGCCCAGTTGCAATTGCTGCAGCGCACCTTGCCGCTACGCGTGCGGCAGTTCCCATGGTTGACCGTGATCGAGCGAGACGACGCACGGCAAAAGTAGGGCCTGCGCAGAAATAATTGATTGTTGCCACTGTCGGGTTTCAGAGGGCTGACGTCTTTCCTTTCGAGATTGATTTTTATTTCGCTGATTTCAGCAGGGGAGCGTTATGCCGTATCTGATCAGACAAACCGCCTTGAGCCTGGCGATCGTGACAGCGAGCTGCGTGGGTGTCAGCCTACCGGCCAGGGCGGTGGATCACCAACACGCCGTTGAGCAGGTCTTCGATGTTGCGCCAGGCCCGCTTGACCAGGCACTGACGCGGTTTGCCGATCAGGCGGGGTTGCGCCTGATGGTTGCCAGTGAAGTAGTGACCCGCCAGCATTCGCAAGGGCTGCACGGGCGTTACGCGGTACAGCAGGGGCTTGATCGATTGTTGTTGGGCAGTGGCTTGAGCGCCAGGCTCAGCGGCGATGTGATCCTGGTCGAAAGAACTCCTGCGCTGGGGGCGGCTCTGGAACTCGGTACCACCACCATCCAGGGCCAGGGCATGGGGCAGATGACCGAGAATACCGGTTCCTATACGCCCAGCCTGACCAGTGTCGGCTCCAAGACCCCGACCAGCCTGCGCCAGACACCGCAGTCGGTTTCGGTCATTACCCATCAGGTGATTCAGGACAAGGGCATGGTCGATTTGACCGATGCCATGAAGATGACGCCGGGTATCACTGTGCGCAACTCGAACGAGCGCATCAACGACTTCTACTCCCGCGGCTTTGCCATCGAGAACATCCAGATCGATGGTGCAGCCCCCATGGCGCTGGGCACTACAGCGGGCAGCTTCTATTCAAGCAAGGTCTACAACCTGGCCGAGTTCGATCACGTTGAAGTACTGCGTGGTGCTTCAGGCCTTTTTGGTGGTACGGGCGACCCCGGTGGCATCATCAACCTGGTGCGCAAGCGCCCATTGGACACCTATCAATTGAAGTTCGAGGCGTCTGCGGGTTCATGGGACAACTACCGTAGCCAGGTCGACATCACGGGGCCGATGGGCTTCGACGGCAAGCTGAGGGGGCGACTAGTAGCGGCCTATACCGACAGGCAGTACTTCATGGATGAGCGCAGTTCGCAGAGCCCTACGCTTTACGGCATCCTGGAGGCGGACGTGTTGCCCAGCACACGCCTGACCATCGGTGGACGTTCCGAGCGTATCAATGAGAACGGTGCCAGCGCCGGCCTGCCTCGCTACAGCGACGGCAAGGATCTTGGTTTGCCGCGCCATACCAACCTGAGCGAGAGCTGGGCGTTCCAGGACGGTCGGTCGGATGAGGTGTTTGCCAAGGTCGACCACGAGCTGTCGGATGACTGGAAGCTTAACGTCAGTTACACCCAGACTCAGGACTCCGGGTTGCAGAAGCGCGCGTTCAACGTGGGCAGTGTCAACCCGGTGACGGGCACCGGGGCAACGCGCTTCGGCAGTGTGGCGCGCTACCGCAGCGATCAGCAATTGGCGGACGTTAACCTGGCGGGTAAATTCAACCTGTTCGATCGCCAGCATGAGTTTTTGATGGGGGCAGATCATCAGCGAATCACCAGTCAATGGAGGGGCACCGGGCAACTGGCAGGCGCCTTCGAGCCAATCAACGTGTTCGATCCCGGTTCCACGCCGTGGCCAAACCCACCCACCACCAAGGATTGGCTGGCTGATTACAACCCCAATACCCAGATCCAGTACGGTCTCTACTCGACCCTGCGGCTGCAACTGGCCGAACCTCTGCACCTGATCGTTGGTGCTCGTGCGCAACGGTACAAGTTCTATCAGACGTATCAGGAAAGGGGCGTTGCACCGGCTTATCTTTCTACCCGAGAGCCCACCAAGGTGGTTCCATATGGTGGCGTGGTATATGACCTGAATGATGAGTGGTCGGCGTATGCCAGCTATTCGGAAATCTTCAAGCCACAGCAGAACAAACTTGAAGGCCCAACGCCTGCACCGGGTACCGAATCCAGCAATTCGATCGAACCCATGACCGGCAAGACCTACGAAACCGGTATCAAGGGGGAGCTGTGGGGCGGTGCCGTCAACACCTCCTTCGCTCTGTATTACACCAAGCGTGAGCACGAGGCTGTTCTGGACCCTGCTTATCCGGTAACGACCGTTCCGTTTGGTGGCAGCTGCTGTTATGTGACGCAGGGCGAAGTGGTCAGCAAGGGTGTGGACATGGAGGTCAGCGGTGAGCTGCTTCCCGACTGGAGCCTGATGGCGGGTTACACCTATAACCACAACCAGAATCGTAACGACGACACGGTGTTCAGCAGCCTGACCCCCAAACACCTGTTCAAGCTATGGTCCACATATCGTCTGCCAGGCGAATTCAATGACTTGAAAATCGGCGGCGGGGTGAACCTGCAGAGTGCCAACTATGTCAGTGGAACCGCAGCGGTGCTGGACAACACAGGTGCGGTCATTCGCAACGAAAGCTATGAATATCGCCAGGCAGGCTACGCCGTGTGGAACGCCATGGCCGAGTATCGTCTCGATGATCATTGGAGCCTCACCTACAACCTCAACAACGTGTTCGACAAGACCTATTATTCGACAGTAGGCTCTTCGGTTGCCGCCAACTGGTACGGTGAGCCGCGTAACCACATGCTGACGTTGCGGGGTACGTTCTGGTAATCGCCAACGCCACAAAAAAGCCCGCAACGCTGCGGGCTTTTTCATGGGCGCCACCTGCCTCGACTACAGCGAGGCCAACCAGCGGTCCACCGCCGTATAGATCGCCTCGACATCCGCCACAATCCCGCCCATGCGCAGAAAATCGTGGGTCAGCCCCTGCTGCACCTTCAACGTCACCGAAGTACCGCTGGCCTCCAGCAGGCGGGCGTATTCCAGCCCTTCGTCAAACAGCGGGTCGTATTCGGCCAGGCTCACATACGCCGGGGCCAGTTCGCCCAGCCCGCTGGCCAGCAACGGCGAGACGCGCCAGTCCAGGTGCTGCGCCGGGTCGGCACTGTAATGGTGGTAGAACCATTCCAGCGTGGCGGTCTCGAGCAGGTAGTCATGGGCATAGCGGCGATGCGAGTCGCGCTGGCGCGAGGTATCGGTGACCGGATAGAACAGTAGCTGCGCCCTGGGCTTGAGCTGCAACGCCTGTGGCTGCTTGACCGCCGTGATCGCCAGCACGGTGGCCAGGGTGGCGCCGACGCTGTCGCCCGCGAGTGTCACCCGCTGGTTGTCCAGGTGCAGCGCCGTGGCCTGTTCAGCCAGCCAGTTGGCGGCATCCAGCGCATCATGCACGGCGGTCGGGAACGGGTATTGCGGGGCCAGCCGGTAAGCCGGCGCCAGCACCGCCTGGCGCCCGCTTGCTGCCAGGCGGCGGCAGATGGAGTCATGGGAGTCCAGGCTGCCGACCACATAACCGCCACCATGAAAGAACAGCAGCGTTGGCAGCAACGCCGTGTCGCTGGCATCGGCGCGGTAAAGACGCGCCGCGATGGACTGGCCGTCGCGGGTTGGAATGCTCAGGGTAGTAACGTTGATGGCGCCTGGCGGGCAGGGGTCGAGCACTTGCGAGGTGGTTTCGAACTGCGTGCGCGCCAGTGCCAGATCAAGTTCGTGCAGCGCGCTGCTCTTGCCACTCAGGCGGCCCATCTGGGCCAGTTCCAGGAAGCCTTCGAGGTCGGGATCCAGAGGCATGTAGAGGTTCCTTGCAAAGCTATCGGTAAGCGCCGCCCCGGCTGACGGGGCGGCGGTGGTATCAACAGGTGACGCTGTGGCTTTCCTGCAACTGCTCCAGCACGCGGCGCAGCAGCTCGGGATGCTTGAGCATGTCGTAATGGCCGGCGGCCACCGGTTCGTTGAGTTGCGCCTGCACCAGGCGCAGCTGGGTCTGGCCTGCGCCGGCCCTGGCCCACCAGCACTGCGCTGGCACCTGCGTTGCGGGGAGCCCCTCGATGGTCTCGGACAATGCCTTGAGTTTCATGGCTACACGGAAGGTATGGGCCAGTTCTTCAGCGCCGATGGAGGCGAACGCCGAGGCGCTGATGACCTGGGCCTGCACCTGGGCAATCACCGTTTCGAGGTGGTTGGCAGGGCTGCTGGCGCGCACCTGCAACACCGGCAGCGCGTCACTTGGCACGCCCATGATGACACCCAGGAAGCTGCCAAGGTCTTCGCTCCAGTCCTCATCGGCTGCAGGCTGCGCAGGCGCAGATGACGGCAGAAAGCTGTCCACCAGGCCGAGGAAACCCACCCGCTGGCCCTGTTTCTCAAGCTCTTGCGCGACCAGCACCGCCAGGGTGCCGCCCAGTGACCAACCCAGCAGGTGGTAAGGACCGCTGGCCTGTTTCTGGCGGATGTACTGGGCATAGTCGATGGCCATGGCCTCGAGGGATTCGTCTTCCCAGCTACGCTCCAGCAGCATTCGACATTGCAGGCCATACACGCTGCGCTGGCCTTCCAGGCGGCGAGCCAGCGGCTCGTAGTCGAATACCGTGCCGAAGCCTGCGTGCAGGCAGAACAGCGGCCGCGCCTGTTCGACCGGGCTGTTGAGCAACAGCAACGGGTCGAGGGAAGACACCTGGGCCTCGTAGCCCGACAGCTCGGCGATGGTCGGCTTGCCGATCAGGTCGCGCAGTTTCAGTTCTATGCCCAGCTCCGGCTGGCTACGTACCCTGGACAGCACCTTGAGCACACGCAGCGAGTCGCCCCCCAGTTCGAAGAAGTTGTCGGTAACGCCAACCTGTTCGACCTCCAGCACCTGTTGCCAGATGGCCGCCAGGCCCTGCTCCAGCGCATTGCGCGGGGCGATGAAGGCACGCGCCTTGAAGTCCGGGTCGGGCAGGGCCTTGCGGTCGAGCTTGCCGTTGGGGTTGAGCGGGAAGGCGGCCAGCGCGAGGATCTGCGCCGGTACCATGTAGTCGGGCAGCTCGACCTGCAGTGCACCGCGCAGGCGTTCGCCCAGGTCACCGGCGTCGTCCGCCACCACGTAGCCGATCAGTTGCTTGCCGGCGCCGGTTTCACGTGCAACCACCACCGCGTCGGTCACCCCGGGTTGCTGGCGCAGGCGCGATTCGATTTCGCCCAGCTCAATGCGGAAACCGCGCACCTTGACCTGATTGTCCAGTCGGCCGAGGTAGTCGAACACGCCGTCGGCGCGCTGGCGCACCAGGTCACCGGTGCGGTACAGGCGGCTGCCATCGCCCGCGAACGGGTCGGCAACGAAGCGTTCGGCGCTGAGCCCGGGACGCTGGTGATAGCCGCGCGCCACGCCTTCGCCACCGAGGTACAGCTCGCCGGCCACGCCGTCGGGCACCGGGTTGAGCTGGTCGTCGAGTACGTACAGGGTACGTCGACCCACGCGGGTGCCGATGGGCGCATACACCGCACCGCACTGCTGGCTGGCGTCGACTTTCCACAGCAACGGCGTGACCACGGTTTCGGTGGGGCCGTAGCCGTTGGTGAGATAGGCCGGCTTGAGTGCACGCTTGACCAGCTCGAAGTTGGCCTCGGCCACCGCGTCACCACCAAAGCAGTACACCCGCACCGCCGGTGGCGGCGCTTCGACGCTGGCGGCGTATTCGGCCAGTTGCTGCAGGTAGGCGGGCGGGAAGCAGGCGATATCGATGTTGTGCGCGTGCAGGGCCTGCCAGGTTTCCTCGGCAGTCCACAGGCGATTGTCGCGCAGCACCAGCTGGCCGCCGCCGAGCAGGGTCGACTGCCAGCGTTCCTGGGCACCGTCGAAGGCGAACGACATGAACAGCAGCTCGCGGGTGCTGGCGTCCATCGCGTAGCGCTCGGCAATCGCCAGGCAGTGCATGCGGATCTGCCCGTGGCTGACGGCCACTCCTTTGGGCTTGCCGGTGGAGCCGGAGGTGTAGATCAGGTAGGCGAGGTTGTCCGCGTCGGCGCGAGGCGCCGGGCAACTGGCGGGGTAGGTGTCCAGGGCCAGATGGTCAAGTGTGATCAGGGTGCCGGCACCGGCATCGGCAAACCGGTGCTGGAGTGAGCGTTGCGTCAGCAGCACCGGCATGCGCGAGTCTTCGACGATCCACTTGACGCGCTCCTGCGGGTAGTCGATGTCGAGCGGAACGTAGGCTGCGCCGGTCTTCATCACGGCATAGAACGCCACGATCACGTCGACCGAACGCTCCAGGGCAATGCCGACGCACACTTCAGGGCCGATGCCCTGTGCGATCAGGTGGTGGGCCAGCCGGTTGGCGCGGGTTTCCAGTTCGCCGTAGCTCAACTGCACATCGGCGCAGGTGACCGCGATACGCTGCGGCTGCCGTTCGGCATGGCTGCGGATGCACTCGGCCAGCAGCGCCGGGTCGCGGCTCGGCGGCGCCAGTTGATTGTGTTGTGCAAGTGCCTGCTGTTCGTCGGCACTGAGCATCGACAGGCTGCCCAGGGTTGCTTGAGGGTTGTCGAGCAGGGCATCGAGCAAGGTTTCGAAGCTGGTGCGGATCTGCGCCGTGGCAGCCTCGGTGAAGCGGTTGCGCAGGTAGAGGAACTCGATCTTGAGGGTGCGGCCCAGGTTGATCGCCAGGTCCATGGCGAAGTTGGTGACGTCACGACTGTTCACCTCGCCAAAGCTCAACTGATTCTGCTCGGCTTCCTGCAGGCGGTCGTCCACCGGGTAGTTTTCGAACACGATGATGCTGTCGAACAGTGCCTGGCCGTTCTGCCCCGACCAGCGCTGCACGTCGGCCAGCGAGGCATGCTCCTGGTCACGAACCTCCAGGTTGTAGGTTTGCAGTGCTTGCAGCCACTGCGCCAGCGGCATGTGCGGCTGCGGGGTCTGAATGATCGGCAGGGTATTGATGAACAACCCGAGCATTTCTTCGGCACCGGGCAGGCTGGCCGGGCGACCGGCCACGGTGGCGCCGAAGCACACGGTGGGCTGGCCGGTGTAGCGTTGCAACAGTAGCAGCCATACGGCCTGGATCAGTGTGTTGGGCGTGATACGCAGGCGCTGGGTCTGTTCGCGCAGGCGCTGGGTGCGTGCTTCGTCCCAGTGCAGATACAGCGCTGCATGCCCTTGCAGGTCGCCGGCCGGACGCGGTGCAATGCTGCCGGCCAGCAGGGTCGGGCCTTCAAGGTCGTGCAGCTTGTGTTTCCAGAACTGCTCCAGGCTGGCCTGGGACTGATTCTGCAGCCATTGGATATGGTCGCGATATTGCCCGCGCTTTGCCGGTGGCGTGCGCCCGTGGTACAGCTCCAGCACTTCGCCGAGCAGGCGCGAGCTGGACCAGCCGTCCATCAGGATGTGGTGGCTGGTCCAGATCAGGTGGTGCTTGTGCTCGCCCAGGTCGATCAGCGTCAGGCGCGTCAACGGCGCCTGCAGCAGATCGAAGCCTTCGGCGCAGTCCGCTTCAAGGATACGTTGCAGGGCCTTTTCATCGAACGTCGTGGCTTGCCTGGCCAGGCGACGCACCGGCAGGGTGGCGTGCCTGTACACCACTTGCAGCGGCTCATTCAGCTCGTTGGCCGACCAGAACCCGGTGCGCAGGATTTCATGGCGGGCAATCGCGGTGTTCCAGGCCGCGATGAACCGTTCGGGGTCCAACCCGATAACCGGTACGCTCATCTGGTTGATGTAGAGGCTGGCCTCGTTGGACTCCAGCGTGTGAAACAGCATGCCTTGCTGCATGGGCGAGAGTGGGTAGAGGTCCTGCACGTCGCTGCACGGTACTGGCAAACGGTCCAGTTGCGGCTGGCCAAGACGCGCCAGCGCGAAGTCCGATGGCGTCAGCCCCCTGTGCTGCGGGTCGCGACAATGCGCAATGACAGCGGCCAGTTCCAGGCAGAAGGCATCGGCCAGTTGCTGAACCGTCGCCTCCTCGAACATTTCGCTGCTGAAGCTCCAGTTCATGCTCAGCTCGCCGCCATACACCTGGCCGTTGAGCGACAGCCAGTTGCCCAGCGTTGCGTGGGCACTCTGGTTGGCGCCGGTGCTTTCAGCGGCCGGTGCGAACAGCGCGCCCTCATTGCTGTCGAAGCTGGCGTCGAACTGGCCCAGGTAGTTGAAGGTGATGCGTGGGACGGGCAGTTCGCCCAGGGCCTGACGCGCGCTCCCATCGCCAAGAAAGCGCAGTGCGCCGTAGCCGATGCCCTTGTTGGGAATGGCGCGCAGCTGTTCCTTGATTGCCTTGATCGACTCGCCCATACCGCTGGCGGGGGTGAGCTTGACCGGGAACACGCTGGTGAACCAACCCACGGTACGGGTCAGGTCGATCGTGTCGAACAGGTCTTCGCGGCCATGGCCTTCCAGCTCGATCAGGCTGCTTGGCGAGCCGCTCCAACGGCCGATCACGCGTGCCAGTGCGGTCAGCAGCAAATCGTTGATCTGTGTGCGATAGGCCGCCGGTGCCTCCTGCAGCAGTTGGCGGGTGAGCTGCGTGTCGAGGCGGCTTTGCACGCTGCGTGCGTGGCGGTTCAGCAAGCTGCCGTGTGGGCGATCGCAGGGCAGTGTGGTGGGTACATCCTGCAGTTGCGCCTGCCAGTACTGCAGTTCCTTTTGCAGGGCCTCGCTGCGTGCATAGCCTTGCAACTGCTCGGCCCAGGCCTTGACCGAGCTGGTTTTGCCCGGCAGTTTCGTCGGCTGGTTTACCAGCCGTTGCTGGTAGGCCAGTTGCAGGTCTTCGAAGAGGATGCGCCACGACACGCCATCCACCGCCAAGTGGTGAATGACCAACAGCAGGCGCTGCTGGCCATCGGGCAGGGTCGCCAGCAGGGCTCGCAGCAGCGGGCCTTGCTGGATGTTCAGGCTGGCCTGGGCGCGATTGGCCCATTCGTTGAGCGCAGGCTCGTCAGCGACCTCGGCCTGCCACAGCAATTTGCAGGTCGGGTCCACTGGCAGGTAGCGAGCCCCTGGATGTTCGCCGTCGAGGGAGAACACCAGGCGCAAGGCATCGTGGTGTTCCAGCAGCGCGTGCAAGGCATGGTCCAGTACGGCTGCATCCAGCGGCCTGGATGGTTCGAGCATCACCGATTGATTGAAGTGATGCGGTTCGGGGGTATCGCTGAGCAAGAACAGTTGCTGGATCGGCAGCAGGGGCGTGGTGCCGAGCACGGGGCCCTGATCGATCTGCTGCGTGGTGTCGGCGACCTGCGCGACACTGGCCAGGCTCTTGATGGTCTGGTGCTGGAACAGGTCTTTGGCGCTGAAGCGGATCCCGCTCTGGCGGGCACGGCTGACCACCTGGATCGAGATGATCGAGTCGCCACCGAGCTCGAAGAAGTTGTCGTCCAGACCAATGCGCGGCAGCTTGAGCACGTCTTGCCACAAGGTGGCGATGCGTTTTTCCATTTCGGTCTGCGGTGCCACGTATTCACGCTGCAGCAGGCTCGCATCCGGCGCCGGCAAGGCGCGGCGGTCGAGCTTGCCGTTGGCCGTCAGTGGCCATTGCTCCAGGAACAGCAGGTGCGTGGGCACCATGTAGTCCGGCAGTTCGGCCTTGAGCCCGGCCTTGAGTTGATCACGCAATTGGGTGTGCTCGGCACTGGCGTCCTGCGGCACGACGTAGCCCACCAACTGCTGGCCGCTCGGCCCGTCCACCGCCAGCACCAGCGCTTCGCGCACGGCGGCCTGTTGCGCCAGACGTGCCTCGATCTCACCCAGTTCGATGCGGAAGCCGCGGATCTTGACCTGATGGTCGATGCGGCCGACGTATTCGACGATGCCATCCTGGCGATAACGCGCCAGGTCGCCCGTGCGGTACAGGCGCTCGCCGCGGGACGAGAACGGGTCGGGCACGAAGCGCGTGGCGGTGAGATCGGCACGCTTGAGATAACCACGCGCCAGGCCGGCCTGGCCCACATACAGCTCGCCGATGGCGCCTTTTGGCACCGGGTTCAGGTCGGCATCGAGCAGGTACCACGACAGGTCCGGGATCGGCTCGCCGATGGGGCTTGCCGCATCGCCGGCCAGATCGGCCAGCGACACAGGACGGTAAGTGACGTGCACCGTGGTCTCGGTGATGCCGTACATGTTGATCAGTTGCGGCTGCTGATCGCCGAAGCGCTCGAACCAAGGGCGCAGGCTGTGCACGTCGAGAGCTTCACCACCGAATACCACGTAGCGCAGGGCGGGTTTGGCTGCTGCATTGGCGGGGGCACAGGCCACCTGCATCAGCTGTTTGAACGCCGATGGCGTCTGGTTGAGCACGGTAACCCCCTGCTCGCACAGCAACTGGAAGAACTCTTCCGGTGCCCGGCTGGTGGCCTGCGGCACGATGACCAGCCTGCCGCCATACAGCAGCGCACCAAAGATCTCCCACACCGAGAAGTCGAAGGCATAGGAGTGGAACAGGCTCCACACGTCACTCGGCCCGAAGGCGAACCAGTGTTCGGTGGCGGCAAACAGGCGTAGCACGTTGTGGTGCGCGAGCAACGCGCCCTTGGGCTTGCCGGTGGAGCCGGAGGTGTAGATCACATAGGCCAGGTTGGCAGGGTCCAGCGAGAGTGCCGGGTTGTGCGTGGCGAAGGCGCCGAAGTCATCGTCCAGCAGCAACGTGCGCACGCCTTGCGGAACTGGCAGTTGCAGGTGCGACTGGGCCAGCACCACGCTCAGGCCGCTGTCCTCCATCATGTAGGCCAGGCGGTCCTCGGGGTACGCCGGGTCCAGTGGCACATAGGCGCCGCCGGCCTTGAGGATCGCCAGCAGGCCGACCACCATCTCCAGGCTGCGCTCGCAGGCCAGGCCCACCAGCACCTCTGGCCCGATGCCCTGGGCAATCAACGCATGGGCCATCTGGTTGGCGCGCTCGTTGAGTTCGCGGTAGCTGAGCTGGGCGTCACCCAGGGTCAGCGCGATGGAGCCCGGCGCACGCGCAGCCTGGGCTTCGATCAGTTCATGGAGGCAGCGCTGGCTGGCGAACTGCGCAGGCGCCGGGTTCCATTGCTGGAGGTTGGCCTGTTGCTCGCGGGCATCGAGCAACGGCAGTTCAGCGACGCGCTGTTGCGGGTCAGCGACAATCGCCTGCAGCAGGTTCTGCCAGTGCCGGGCCAGACGCTCGATGGTGGCCGCCTCGAACAGATCGGTGGCATAGGTGAATACCGCTGAGAAGCCTTCGGCGCTTTCAGTTGTATGCAGCATCAGATCGAATTGCGATGTCTGCTTGTCCCAGGCGAGGAACTCTACGTCCAAATTTGGCAGCGCGTTTTGCCTTTGTACGCCACGTGTCTCGCCCTGGTGGCTGAACATGACTTGAAACAACGGATTGTGACTCAGGCTTCGTTCAGGCTGCAGCGCTTCAACCAGCTGTTCGAACGGAAGGTCCTGATGAGCTTGGGCCTGCAAAGTAATGTTTCTAACCTGATCAAGCAGGGTGGCGACGGTGTGCTGACTTTCTATCTCGGTTTTGAGCACCAAGGTATTGACGAAGAAGCCGATCAAGCGCTCGGTTTCCATTCGATTTCTGTTGGCAACGGGCACGCCTACACGAATGTCGCGTTGGCCGTTGTATCGATGCAGCAGCATTTGGAACGAGGCCATCAACAGCATGAAGGGCGTGATGCCGCGCTGTTGTGCAAGTTTTTTGAGGCTCAGCGCTAGTGGTTGATCGAGCGTAAGCGCGAGATGGTCCCCACGGAAACTCTGCTCTGGCGGTCTGGCATGGTCTGTCGGCAATGTTATGACGGAATGTTCGCCGCTCAACTGCTTGAGCCAGTAGTGCAGTTGCCGATCCCGCTCTCCGGCCTCCATCCACTCGCGTTGCCACAGCGCATAGTCTGCATACTGAATGGGCAGTACGGGTAGCACAACATCCTGGCCTGCGCTGTATGCGCTGTACAGGCTGATCAGTTCGTCGACCATCACCTGCATCGACCACGCATCGGAAACGATATGATGCTGGGTCATGATCAACACATGGTCATCGGCTGCCAATTGCAGCAGCTTCACCCGTAACAATGGCCCCTGATCCAATGCAAACAGACGGTTGATTTCGACTTCGACAAAGGTGTCTATCTGGTCTTTCTGATTGGTCAGGTCTTCCTGTTCGATCAGCATGGCTGGTTGATGGGTGACTATCTGGTGCAGTTGGTCATCTTTTTGAGTGAAGTGCGTTCGCAGACTTTCATGACGCGCTAGCAACGTGTCGAAGCTACGTTGCAGTGCCTTCAGGTCCAGATGGCCGCGCAGGCGCAGGGCCGCCGGCAGGTGATAGGCACTGCTCTGCGGGTCCAGCTGCCAGAGGAACCACTGGCGCTCCTGGGCGTAGGACAGCGGCAGCGGCACGCCGCGTTCGACCGCAACCAGCGCAGGCTCGTCAATGCGCTTCAATGCATCCAGCGTGGCGACGAAATCCGCCAGGCGACTGTGTTCGAACAGCGTGCGCAAGGCCACGTCGAAGCCCAGCACCTGACGCACCCGCGAGATCACCTGGGTGGCCAGCAGCGAATGCCCGCCCAGCTCGAAGAAATCGTCGGTACGGCCGATACGCTCGCAGCCGAGCATCTGTTGCCAGAGGGCGGCGATCTGTTGTTCAAGTTCGCCCTGCGGCGCCACGTACTCGGCCTGCAGCAAGCTCGCATCCGGCGCCGGCAAGGCGCGGCGGTCGAGCTTGCCGTTGGCCGTCAGTGGCCATTGCTCCAGGAACAGCAGGTGCGTGGGCACCATGTAGTCCGGCAGTTCGGCCTTGAGCCCGGCCTTGAGTTGATCACGCAATTGGGTGTGCTCGGCACTGGCGTCCTGCGGCACGACGTAGCCCACCAACTGCTGGCCGCTCGGCCCGTCCACCGCCAGCACCAGCGCCTCGCGCACCGCAGCCTGTTGCGCCAGACGTGCCTCGATCTCACCCAGTTCGATGCGGAAGCCGCGGATCTTGACCTGATGGTCGATGCGGCCGACGTATTCGACGATGCCATCCTGGCGATAACGCGCCAGGTCGCCCGTGCGGTACAGGCGTTCGCCGCGGGACGAGAACGGATCGGGCACGAAACGTGTGGCGGTGAGATCGGCACGCTTGAGATAACCACGCGCCAGACCGGCCTGGCCCACATACAGCTCGCCGATGGCGCCTTTTGGCACCGGGTTCAGGTCGGCATCGAGCAGGTACCACGACAGGTCCGGGATCGGCTCGCCAATCGGGCTTGCCGCATCGCCGGCCAGATCGGCCAGCGACACAGGACGGTAAGTGACGTGCACCGTGGTCTCGGTGATGCCGTACATGTTGATCAGTTGCGGTTGCTGATCGCCGAAGCGCTCGAACCAAGGGCGCAGGCTGTGCACGTCGAGAGCTTCGCCACCGAACACCACGTAGCGCAGGGCGGGCTTCATCTCGGCTTGCGCCGGAGCACAGGCCACCTGCATCAGCTGTTTGAACGCCGATGGCGTCTGGTTGAGCACGGTGACCCCCTGCTCGCACAGCAACTGGAAGAACTCTTCCGGTGCCCGGCTGGTGGCCTGCGGCACGATGACCAGCCTGCCGCCATACAGCAGCGCACCAAAGATCTCCCACACCGAGAAGTCGAAGGCATAGGAGTGGAACAGGCTCCACACGTCACTCGGCCCGAAGTTGAACCAGTGTTCGGTGGCGGCAAACAGGCGCAGTACGTTGTGGTGCGCGAGCAACGCGCCCTTGGGCTTGCCGGTGGAGCCGGAGGTATAGATCACATAGGCCAGGTTGGCAGGGTCCAGCGTCAGGCCTGGGTTGCTGGCGGCATAACCAGTGAAGTCATAGTCCAGCAGCAACGTGCGCACGCCTTGCGGAACTGGCAGTTGCAGGTGCGACTGGGCCAGCACCACGCTCAGGCCGCTGTCTTCCATCATGTAGGCCAGGCGGTCCTCGGGGTACGCCGGGTCCAGTGGCACATACGCACCGCCAGCCTTGAGGATCGCCAGCAGGCCGACCACCATCTCCAGGCTACGCTCGCAGGCCAGGCCCACCAGCACCTCTGGCCCGATGCCCTGGGCAATCAACGCATGGGCCATCTGGTTGGCACGTTCGTTGAGTTCGCGGTAGCTGAGCTGGGCGTCACCCAGGGTCAGCGCGATGGAGCCCGGCGCACGCGCAGCCTGGGCTTCGATCAGTTCATGGAGGCAGCGCTGGCTGGCGAACTGCGCAGGCGCCGGGTTCCATTGCTGGAGGTTGGCCTGTTGCTCGCGGGCATCGAGCAACGGCAGTTCGCCGACGCGCTGTTGCGGGTCAGCGACAATCGCCTGCAGCAGGTTCTGCCAGTGCCGGGCCAGACGCTCGATGGTCGCGGCGTCGAACAGATCGGTGGCATACGTGAAGCTTGCCGAGAAGCCAGTCGGCGATTCGGCGGTGTTGAGCGTCAGGTCGAACTGCGCGCTGTGGGTGTCCCACTGCAGGTTTTCGACCTGCAGCGCATCCGAGTGGTCTGATGCCTGCCGCGTTTCATTGACCAGCCCGCGATGGTTGTACATGGCCTGGAACAGCGGTGTGACGCTCATGCTGCGGGTGGGTTGCAGCGCTTCGACCAGGTAGCCGAAAGGCAACTCCTGATACTGCTGTGCTTCGAGCGACGTCTGCTTCACCTGCTGCAACAGTGCCTCAAAGCTCGATGCGGTGCTGAAGTCGGCCTTGTAGACCTGGGTGTTGACGAAGAAGCCGATCAGACCCTCGGTCTCGACCCGGTTGCGGTTGGCCACTGGCACGCCGACACGGATGTCCGCCTGACGACTGTAGCGGTGCAGAAGGGTCTGGAATGAGGCCAGCAACAGCATGAAAGGGGTCACGTTGTGCGATTGGGCCAGGTGTTTGAGATGCTGGGCGACGGTGTGATCGAGGTCGACATCCAGGCGCGCTCCGCGGTGGCTTTGCTCGGAGGGGCGCGGGCGGTCCAGTGGCAACTCCAGCACCGACTGCTCGCCACCGAGCTTTTCAGTCCAGTACTGCAACTGCCGCTCACGTTCGCCGGCTTCCATCCAGCGTCGCTGCCAGATGGCGTAGTCGGCGTACTGGATCGGCAGCTCGGGCAACGTCACCTCGCGCCCCTGGCTGTAGCCGGCATACAACTGCACCAGGTCGCTGACCATGATCTCCAGCGAGGCGGCGTCCGACACGATGTGGTGCTGAACCAGCACCAGCACATGCTCGTCCGGCGCCGAGGATGCTAACGCGATGCGCAACAGAGGGCCGTGCTCCAGGTCGAACGGGGCCTGTGTCTGCGCCTGGACAAAGGCCAGAACCGCCGCCTCTGTCTGGGTGTCCAGCACATGACGCGCAATTTCCAGCGTCAGGTGCGGGGCAATGCGCTGCACCGGGCCGTCGTGGGTCTGGGTGAAGGTGGTGCGCAGGGCCTGGTGGCGTGCCACCAGGGCGTTGAAACTGCGCTCCAGCGCGTTCGCGTTCAACGGGCCCTTCATGCGCAGCGCAATGCAGATGTGGTAGGCCGCACTCTGCGGCTCCAGCTGCCAGAGGAACCACTGACGCTCCTGTGCGAAGGACAGCGGAACCGTCTCGACCTCCGACTGCACCTGCGGGATCGGCAGGTTGGCCGGCGACACGCCTTCGCCGAGCATTTTTTCGAGAAACACTTTGCGCTTGTCCAGCGGGAGGGTGATGAATCGCTTGGCGATCCGTGCAGCCATGTCCTTGTCCATCACACTTCCTCCAATTCGTCGAACAGTGCTTCGAGTTTGCTGAGTTTCGTGGTGTCGACCTGGGCACCGAGTTGCGCCACCTGTGCAGTGAAATCACCCAGGACAGGGAATTGGAACAGCTCGTGCGGGCTCACCTGTATCCCCACATCCAGTTGCATGCGTGACATCACGCGAATCACCATCAAGGAATGTCCACCCAGTTCGAAGAAGTTGTCGTGCAGGCCGATGCGCTCGCAGCCGAGCACGTGCTGCCAGATGGCAGCAATGCGCTGCTCCAGCTCGCTTTGCGGGGCTACATATTCACGTTGCAGCTGGCTGGCATCGGGCTTGGGCAGCGCCTTGCGCTCCAGCTTGCCGTTCGGGCTCAGCGGCATCTGCTTCAGCCACACCCATTGCGCCGGGATCATGTAGTCCGGCAGATGTGCATTCAGTGCGTGCCTGAGGTGCTCGCGCAGGTCGTCCTGCCCAGCACCAGCGCTTGGCACCACATATCCCACCAGTTGCTGGCCGGTGGCACCCTCGATCGCCAGCACCACCGCTTCGCGCACGGCGTCGAGCGCCATCAGGCGTGCCTCGATTTCACCCAGCTCGATGCGCAGGCCGCGGATCTTCACCTGATGATCGATACGCCCGCGGTATTCGATCACGCCGTCGGCGCGGTAGCAGGCAAGGTCGCCGGTGCGGTACAGGCGCTTGCCTTCGCCGAACGGGCTGGTGACAAAGCGCTCGGCAGTCAGTGCGGCGCGGCGGTGGTAACCCCGCGCCAGGCCTTCGCCGGCCAGGTAGAGCTCACCGGTGACGCCCGCCGGCAACAGCCCCAGGTCGTCGCCGAGGATGTAGGTCTGCAGGTTGGCAATCGGCTGGCCGATCGGTACGCCATCCTTGCCTTCCTCGCGGCAGGTCCAGTGAGTCACGTCGATGGCGGCTTCGGTAGGGCCATACAGGTTGTACAGGCCGGCGTTCGGCAACTTGGCGAATACCTGCTGCTGCGCGTCCACCGGCAGGGCCTCGCCGCTGCAGACGATGCGGGTGAGGCTGGTGCAGCGCGGCACACCGGCATCCAGCAGGAAGGCCTGCAGCATCGACGGTACGAAGTGCAGGGTGCTGACCTGGTGCTGGTTGATCAGCGCCACCAGCCTGGCCGGGTCGCGATGGTCGCCAGGAGCAGCGACCACAAGGCGCGCACCGGTCATCAGCGGCCAGAAGAACTCCCACACCGACACGTCGAAGCTGAACGGGGTCTTCTGCAGTACCGTGTCGCTGGCGTCCAGGGCGTAGGCCTGCTGCATCCAGCACAGGCGGTTGGTGAGTGCGCTGTGGCGGTTGCCGGCGCCCTTGGGATTGCCGGTGGAACCGGAGGTGTAGATGACGTAGGCCAGGTTCTCCGGGTGCAGGGCAATGTCCGGGTTGCTCTGGGCGTGCTCGCTCAGGTCCAGCGTGTCCAGGGCCAGCAGCGGTAGGCCTTCGGGCACCGGCAACTGTGCCAGCAGGTGCTGCTGGGTCAGCAGCAGGGCGATGCCGCTGTCGTCGAACAGGTAGCCCAGGCGCTCGCGCGGGTATTCCGGGTCCAGCGGCACGTAGGCGCCACCGGCCTTGAGGGTCGCCAGCAGGGCGACGACCATCTCGATGCTGCGTTCCATGGCGATGCCGACCAGCACGTCGGGGCCGACACCGCGTGCAATCAGCGCATGGGCGAGCTGGTTGGCACGGCTGTTGAGTTCGGCATAGCTCAGGTGCTGCCCGCCGAACACCAGGGCCGGCGCGTTCGGTGTCTGTTCGACCTGCGCCTCGATCAATTGATGAACCGGTTGCTCGAGTGGGTAGTGGGTCGATGTCAGGTTCCAGTCGAGCAGTACGGTGTGCTGTTCCTGCGGTGCAAGCATCACCAGGTCGCCGATGGCCTGGTCTGGCGAGTCGAGCATCGCCCTCAGCAGTCTGAGCAGCGAGTGAGCGAGCTTCTCGACCGTGGCGGTATCGAAATGCGCCTGGTCGTAACTTGCCTGCAAGGTCAGCATCGCGCCGAAGCCGACCATCAAGGTCAAGGGATAGTTGGTCTGCTCATGGGTACGGATGCTGCCAAAGTGCAGTGTTGTGCTTGGCGTCTGTTCCAGGGCTTGCGAAATCGGATAGTTCTCGAACACCAGAAGGGTGTCGAACAGGCTTTCGGCGTTCTTGCCGGCCAAGCGTTGAATCTCGAACAACGGGGTGTGTTCATGTTCTCGCAAGCTCAGGTTCTGCGCCTGCACCTGCTGCAGCCATTGGCCGACGCTGAGCTCGGGCAGCGGCGTGGCGACCACTGGCAAGGTGTTGATGAACAGCCCCAGTTGCTGTTCCACCCCGCTGAGCTCCGCCGGGCGACCGGAGACGGTGGCACCGAAGCAGACCGTCGTCTGTGCGCAGTAACGCTGCAGCACGATCAGCCAGGCTGCCTGAACCAGTGTGTTGGGGGTCACCTTCTGCTGGCGGGCAAAGGTCTCGAGCCGGGCAGTGTCGGCCTGTTCGAGCGCGGCTTCGAGGTGTGCGTGGCCGGACCCCGGTGAGCGTTGCGCAGTGATGGCCGCTGCAAGCCGAGTGGGCGCATCGAGGGTCTGTACCTGGGCTTTCCAGAACGTCTCGCTCAGTGTCGGGTCCTGCTGTTGCAGCCAGGCGATGTAATCGCTGTAGCGACCGCTGGACTGGGGCACGCGCTGGCCATGGTAGCGCTGCATCACCTCACCCATCATCTGCGAGTTGCTCCAGCCATCCATCAGGATGTGATGGTGGGTGTAGATGAGGTGATGGCTGTCCTCGCCGGTGCGGACCATGAACAGGCGCAGCAATGGCGGTTGCTGCAGGTCGAACGGCTGCATCAGCTCTTCGCCAGCCAGGGTGTCCAGCGCTGCGCTGCAACCCTGGCGCTCGCGCCAGTCCAGTACGCTGAACGGCAGTTCGACTCGCTTGTGCACCACTTGCAGCGGCTCGTCGAGCTGGCCCTGCCAGAGGAAACCGCTGCGCAGGATGTCATGGGCATCCACGGTGGCCTGCCAGGCAGCCCGGAAGCGTTCTGCATCCAGGCCGCGTACGTCCAGGCGCATCTGATTGATGTAGTCGCCTGCTTGTTGCTGGTAAAGGGTGTGAAACAGCATGCCCTGTTGCATCGGGGCCAGCGGGTACAGCGTTTCAACCTGCTGGGCCGAAAGGGGCAGTGCATCGAGCTGCGCCTGGCTCAAACGGGCCAGAGGCACGTCCGACGGCGTCAGGCCGTGGTGGTCGGCCTGCAGGCAGTGCTCGATCAGGCGGCTCAGCGAATGCAGGTAATCTTCGGCCAGCCCTTCAATGGTCGATGCATCGTACATTGCGCTGTTGTAGCCCCAGGTCAGGCTCAGTTCACCGGCAAACACCTGGCAGTTGAGGGTCAGCCAGTTGCTCTGCGGGGCGTCCAGGCTCTGCCCGATACCTGCGCTTTCTGCAGCGGGGGCAAACAGCGCACCCTCGTCACTGTCGAAGGTGCCATCGAGCTGGCCCAGGTAATTGAACGTCAGGCGCGGCACAGGCAGCTGCTGCATGGTCTGTTGCATCTGTGCATCGCCCAGGTAGCGCAAGGCGCCGAAGCCGATGCCCTTGTTGGGGATGGCGCGCAGTTGCTCCTTGATCTGCTTGATCGTGCCACCCAGCGTACTGGCCGGGGTCAGGCGTACCGGGAACAGGCTGGTGAACCAGCCGACGGTACGGGTCAGGTCCATGTCTTCGAACAGCTCCTCGCGGCCATGCCCTTCGAGTTGCAGCAGCAGGTCGTCGTGACCGCTCCAGCGCGTGATGACCTGCGCCAGCGCGCTGAGCAGCAGGTCGTTGACCTGGGTGCGATACGCCGCCGGTGCCTGTTGCAGCAACTGGCGGGTGCGTTGCTTGTCCAGCACGACCTGCACACTGTTGCTGTTGCGGTTGATCAGGCGATCGGCTGCACGGTCGCAGGGCAGGTCATTGCTCGCTCCGTGCAACTGCTGCCAGTAGGCGAGTTCCTGGTCCTGCCCGGTGTGCCTGGCGAACGCCTGCAACTGTTCGGCCCAGGCACGCAGCGAGCGGGTCCTGGCGGGCAGTTCGACAGCGTGCCCGGCCACTGCACGGCGGTATGCTGCCTGCAGGTCTTCGAAGAGAATGCGCCACGACACGCCATCGACCGCCAGGTGGTGAATCACCAGCAACAGGCGCTGGCTGCCATCGGCGAGCTCGGCAAGCAGCGCACGGACCAGGCCGCCTTCCAGGTCCAGGCTACGCTGCGCCGATTCGGCCAGCGCTTGTAGCGCATGCGCATCACTGACTGTGTGTTGCCACAGCAGCGGTGTGTGTGCCCAGGCTTCGCGCTGGGCCGCTTGCGAACGGTACTCGCCGGTCCAGCCGCTGGCGGTTTCGGTGAACTGCAGGCGCAAGGCGTCGTGGTGCAGCACCAGGCTTTGCAGGGCCTGCTCCAGCGCCGCCGCATCAAGCCTGGCGTTGGCCTTGAGCAGTACGGCCTGGTTCCAGTGATGCCGCTCGGGCATCGGCAGTTCGAAGAACATCTGCTGGATCGGCAGCAATGCCGTTTCGCCCTGCAAGGGCGATTGGTCGACAACCGAGCGTGCATCGCTGGTCTGGGCAACCGTGGCCAGGCGCTGGATGGTCTGGTGTTCGAACAGCGCCTTGGGAGTGAAGCGGATACCGGCCTGACGGGCGCGACTGACGACCTGGATCGAGATGATCGAGTCGCCGCCCAGTTCGAAGAAGTTGTCGGTAACGCCCACGCGATCAAGCTTGAGTACCGCCTGCCAGATAGCGGCCAGTTGCTGTTCCAGTGGGTTGGAGGCAGCGACATGCTCGCTGCGCGTGGCTGCGTCGCCGATGCCGGGCAGAGCCTTGCGATCGAGCTTGCCGTTCGGGCTCAGCGGCAGTTGCTCCAGCAGTATCAGGTGGGTTGGCACCATGTAGTCGGGCAAACCGGTCAGCAACTGCTGGCGAACAGCATCGCGCCATTGCGCCTGCTGCGCACTGCTGGCCGACGCCAGGGTGGCGTCACTGGCCACCAGGTAGGCGGCCAGTTGCAGGCCGCTGCCTGCTTCAACGGCCAGCACGCTGGCCTCGCGAACGCAGTTCAGTTCGAGCAGGTGCGCTTCGATTTCACCGAGTTCGATACGCAGGCCGCGGATCTTCACCTGGTGGTCGACTCGCCCCATGTAGTCGATCACGCCGTCGGCGCGTTGGCGTGCCAGGTCACCGGTACGGTACAGGCGCTGGCCGGCGCCGAACGGGCTGGCGACGAAGCGCTCGGCGGTCAGCGCGGCACGGCGGTGGTAACCGCGCGCCAGGCCTGCACCGGTCAGGTACAACTCGCCGGTGGCACCCGCCGGCAACGGCAGCAGGTCGGCACTGAGCACGTACGCGCCCAGGTTGGCGATCGGCTGGCCGATCGGCACGCTGTTGCGACCTTCGTCGCGGCAGGTCCAGTGGGTCACGTCGATGGCGGCTTCGGTGGGGCCATACAGGTTGTACAGGCCGGCGTTCGGCAACTTGGCGAACACCTGCTGCTGCGCGTCCACCGGCAGGGCCTCACCGCTGCAGACGATGCGGGTGAGGCTGGTGCAGCTCGGCACACCGGCATCCAGCAGGAAGGCCTGCAGCATCGACGGTACGAAGTGCAGGGTGCTGACCTGGTGCTGGTTGATCAGCGCTACCAGCCTGGCCGGGTCGCGGTGGTCGCCAGGAGCAGCGACCACAAGGCGCGCACCGGTCATCAGCGGCCAGAAGAACTCCCAAACCGACACGTCGAAGCTGAACGGGGTCTTCTGCAGTACCGTGTCGCTGGCGTCCAGGGCGTAGGCCTGCTGCATCCAGCACAGGCGGTTGGTGAGTGCGCTGTGGCGGTTGCCGGCGCCCTTGGGATTGCCGGTGGAGCCAGAGGTGTAGATGACGTAGGCCAGGTTCTCCGGGTGCAGGGCAATGTCCGGGTTGCTCTGAGCGTGCTCGCTCAGGTCCAGTGTGTCCAGGGCCAGCAGCGGTACGCCTTCGGGCACCGGCAGCTGTGCCAGCAGGTGCTGCTGGGTCAGCAGCAGGGCGATGCCGCTGTCGTCGAACAGGTAACCCAGGCGCTCGCGCGGGTATTCCGGGTCCAGCGGCACGTAGGCGCCACCGGCCTTGAGGGTCGCCAGCAGGGCGACGACCATCTCGATGCTGCGTTCCATGGCGATGCCGACCAGCACGTCGGGGCCGACACCGCGTGCAATCAGCGCATGGGCGAGCTGGTTGGCACGGCTGTTGAGTTCGGCATAGCTCAGGTGCTGCCCGCCGAACACCAGGGCCGGGGAGCCGGGGGTCCGCTCGACCTGGTCTTCGATCAGCTGGTGCACGCAGCGTTCGAGCGGGTATTCGGTGCTGGTGGCGTTCCACGCCTGGACGACCTGATGGCGTTCGATCGGCGCGAGCATCTCCAGCTCGCCCAGGTGCTGGCGGGGGTTGTCGCGCATGCGTTCGAGCAGGTTGAGCAGGTGCTCGCCGATGGCCTGCACGCCCGCGTCGCTGAAATGCTGTCGCGAATAGCTGGCATGCAGCAGCAGCGAGTCGCCAGCACTGATGGCCAGGGTCAGCGGGTAGTTGGTCTGTTCGTGATAGTCGACTGCACCGAATGTCAGCCCGGCGGGCGCCTCCTGTTCCAGGGCTTCGGCCACCGGGTAGTTCTCGAACACCAGGATGTTGTCGAACAGTGCCTCGCCCTGTTGACCGGACCAGCGCTGGATATCGCTCAGCGCGGTGTGTTCGTGCTCACGCAGGCCAAGGTTGATTTCCTGCACCTGCTGCAGCCAGCTGGCCACGCTGACGTCGGGGCGCGGGCTGGCGATGACCGGCAGGGTATTGATGAACAGGCCGATCTGCTGTTCCACGCCCGCGATATCAGCCGGGCGCCCGGCCACGGTGGCCCCGAAACATACGCAGCGCTGGCCGCTGTACTGTTGCAGCACTACCAGCCAAGCGGCTTGCACGAGGGTGTTGAGGGTGACTTTCTGCTGGCGTGCGAAGTCGTTGAGGTGTTGAGTGCGTGGCGCATCCAGGCTCAGGTAGCAGGCGCCATGGCCCTGCGCCGGCGTGCTGTTGACGACCGAATGCGCGAGCCGGGTGGGCTCCTCCAGGTCGGCCAGTTGAGTGTGCCAGTAGGCCTGGTCAAGTACGGCGTCCTGACGGCCGAGCCAGTGGATGTAGTCGCGGTAGCGGCCTGGCGGGGTAGCGAGGGCCTGGCCGCTGTAGCGTTGCAACACTTCGCCGAGCAACTGCGAGGTGCTCCAGCCATCCATCAGGATGTGGTGGCTGGTATGGATCAGGTGATAGTGCCCAGGTGCGGTGCACACCAGCACAAGCCTGAACAGCGCAGCCTTGTCCAGCGCCAGGTCCTGTTGCAGCTGCTCGGCGGCCAGTGCGTCGAGCGCGCCCGGCAGGTCAGCGCGTTGCTGCCAGTCGAGCAGGCTGAACGGCACGCGCATCTGCCTGTACACCGCCTGCAGTGGCTGCGCCATTTCGCCTTGCCAGAGGAACACCGTGCGCAGGCTGTCGTGTCGGTCGACGGCGGCCTGCCAGGCTTCGGCGAATGCCTGGGGGTCCAGGCCGCTGATGTCCAGGCGCATCTGGTTGATGTAGCTGCGACCGTCCAGGTCGTGGGCTTCCTGCTCGTAGAGTGTATGGAACAGCATGCCTTGCTGCAGCGGCGACAGCGGATAGAGGTCGTCAATCAATGCCAGGTCGATCGGCAGGGCATCCAGTTGCGCCTGGTCGAGCCCGGCCAGCGGGAAGTCCGACGGGGTAGCGCCCTGATTCAGGCTGTCACAGCAGTGGTCGATCAGTGCGCCGAGCTCTGCGACATAGTCCTCTGCCAGACGCTCTATCACCTGCGGGGCGAAGCGGTTCTGGTCATAGGTCCAGCTCAGGCTCAACTCGCCGGCGTACACCTGGCCATTGATGCTCAGCCAGTTGCTCAGCGGGGCATCGGCGTGTTTCTCGGCACCTGCCGCTTCGCTGGCCGGTATCAGCAGCGGTTGCTGGGTGTCATCGAAGCTGGTGTCGAACTGGCCGAGGTAGTTGAAGGTGATACGTGCATCTGGCAGCGCCTGCAACACCTCGCGCACGGCTTGCTCGCCCAGGTAGCGCAGGGCACCGAAACCGATGCCTTTGTCGGGTATGCCACGCAGTTGCTCCTTGACCTGCTTGATGGTGGCCTGCAGGTCATGTCCCGCCGACAGCCGGAGCGGGAAGGCACTGGTGAACCACCCCACGGTACGGGTGAGGTCCAGCCCTTCACTCAGCTCTTCGCGGCCATGCCCTTCGAGCTGGATGAGGTTGTCGGCCTGTCCGGTCCAGCGTGCGAGTACTCGGGCCAGCGCGCTGAGCAGCAGGTCGTTGACCTGGGTGCGGTAGGCCGCAGGCGCCTGTTGCAGCAGGCGACGCGTGCGTTCGCTGTCCAGGTGCGAATCGAGCAGCGCGACCTGTGCCGGTGCGCCCATGGCGCTCCGGGCATCGGGCAGGTCGGCTGCGATGGCCTGGTGCTGGTCCAGCCAGTAGTCCAGCTCGCCGATGGCCTGGCCCCTGGCATGCTCGCGCAGCGCCTGGGCGAAGGCCTGCAGCGAACTGGTACGGGCCGGCAATTGGGGGGGCTGGCCAGCCAGGCACTGCTGGTAGGCGCTTTGCAGGTCATCAAACAGGATGCGCCAGGAAACCCCGTCGATCACCAGGTGGTGGGCTACCAGTAACAGGCGTTGACGCCCATCGGCCAGGCTCACCAGCAGCGCGCGCAGCAACGGGCCGTGTTCGAGGTCCAGGCTGCGCTGGGCGCGTTCGCACAACTGCTCCAGTTCGCGATCATCGCACGCCACCGCTTGCAGCAGGGCGTTGTGGGCGTCGGCAGGCGCGCGGTAGACGCTGCTCCAGCCCTGTGCCTGCTGGGTGAAACTCAGGCGCAATGCGTCGTGGTGGTTGATCAGGGTGTTCACTGCCTGTTCCAGCACAGCGGCATCGAGTGGCTGCCCGGCCGGCTTGAGCAGGACCGACTGGTTCCAGTGATGACGTGATGGCACCGGCGTATCGAAGAATGCCTGCTGAATCGGCAGCAGCGCGACCGTGCCGCTGGCCGGCCCCTGGTCGATGTGTGCAACCGGGTCGTCGAACTGTGCGACCTGGGCCAGCCCCTGCACGGTCTGGTGCTGGAACAGCTGTTTGGGAGTAAAGCGAATGCCAGCCTGACGGGCGCGGCTGACCACCTGGATGGAGACGATCGAGTCGCCACCCAGTTCGAAGAAGTTGTCGTTCAAGCCGATGTTCGGCTGCTTGAGCACTTCCTGCCAGAGCATCGCGATCTGGCGTTCCATGGCGCTTTGCGGGGCCGCGTAGCGGTAGCCGGTGGGCGCAGTGTCGGGCATAGGCAAGGCCTTGCGGTCGAGCTTGCCGTTGCGTGTCAGGGGCAGGCCGTCGAGCAGCAGCAAGTGGGCCGGTACCATGTAGGCCGGCAGTTGCTGTTCGAGCCCGGCAATCAGGGCCTGGCGCAACTGGTCCTGCGCCTGAGCATCGGGCAACGGCCGGGTGGCCACCACATAGGCCACCAGGCGCTGGCTGCCCAGGTAGTCCGGGGCCAGTACGACGGCTTCGGCAACCTGGGGCTGTTGCAGCAGGCGTGCCTCGATCTCGCCCAGTTCGATGCGCAGGCCGTGCAGCTTGATCTGGTGGTCGATGCGGCCGACATAGTCGATCACGCCGTCGTCGCGATAGCGGGTCAGGTCGCCACTGCGGTACAGGCGCTCGCCGTGTCCGGCGAAGGGGTCTGGCACGAAGCGTTCGGCGGTCAGCCCGGGCCGGGCGTGGTAGCCGCGGGCCAGGGCCACGCCACCGATCAGCAGCTCGCCACTGACGCCGATGGCGCAGGGGTTCAGCTCGTGGTCGAGCACGTGGGTGCGCAGGTTGCTGATTGGCTGGCCGATGGGCACGATGGCGCCGTCGGGCGTGGCCGGCACGCTGTAGCAGCACGTGTCGATGGTGGCTTCGCTGGGCCCGTAGAGGTTGTAGATACGTGCGTCGCTGACGCTGCGCAGTTGCTGCACCAACGCCGGGCTCAGCGCTTCGCCGCCCAGCAGGATTGCCCGCAGGCTGGCCAGTGATGTGCGCTCGGCCTGGCCCATCAGGGCTTGCAGCAGCGAGGGCGCGGCTTGCAGCACGGTGATGCGCTGGGCCTGCACTTCGGGCCACAGCAGCGACATGTCGTCGTTCAGTTCAGGGCCAGCCAGCACCAGTTGCGCGCCGTTGAGCAACGGCAGCCAGAACTCCCAGACCGAGGCATCGAAGCTGAACGCGGTTTTTTGCAGCACCCGGTCCTGGGCCTGCAATTGCAGGGTCTGCTGCATCCACAGCATGTGGTTGGTGAGTGCGCCATGACGAACCTGCACACCCTTGGGGCGACCGGTGGAGCCGGAGGTGTAGATGATGTAGGCCAGGTTGTCCGCGTCGACCACTGGCGTCGGGTTGCTGTCGGCATACCCCTGCAGTTCGTTGTCGGCCTGCTCCAGCAGCATGACCGGCAGGGCCTCGGGCAGCAGCAGGCCAGGGTGCACCGATGCCTGGGTCAACAGCAGTGCAATGTCGCTGTGCTCGATCATGTAGGCCAGGCGATCCTGCGGGTAGCCGGTGTCCAGCGGCACATAGGCGCCCCCGGCCTTGAGCACGCCCAGCAGCCCGATCACCATCTCCAGGCTGCGCTCGCACGCAATGCCCACGCCGACCTCTGCACCTACGCCCAGTTCCAGGAGCTTGTGCGCCAGGCGGTTGGCGCGCTGGTTGAGTTGACGATAGGTGAGAGCGGCACTGCCCAGGCGTACGGCGACGGCATCCGGGGTGGCGTGCGCCTGACGTTCGAACAGGGTCTGCAGGTTGGCATGCGCGCCGAAGTCCGTGGCTGTGGCGTTCCAGGTGTGGAGGGCCATCTGCTGTTCGGCACGCTCGAGCATTGGCAGCTCGCCCAGGCGCAGTTGAGGCGTTTCGACAAGCCCCTGAAGCAGGTGCTGCCAGTGGCCGGCCAGACGCTTGATGGTCTGTGGCAGGAACAGTGCGGTGCTGTAGCTGAACGTGGCGTCGGTCTGCTGCTGGCTGTAGTCGATCTCCAGCGACAGGTCGAACTTGGCCTGCTGCTGCTCGACACCGAGAAATTCCACCTCCAGGCCATCCAGGCGTAGTTGTGCTGCGTCCTGGTTGGCCACGCGCCAGTTGAACAGCGTCTGGAACAGCGGGTTGGCCTGGGTGCTGCGTTGCAGTTGCAGGTCTTCCAGAATCAGCTCGATGGGGTAGTCGGCGTGCTCCAGTGCGGCCAGCGACTGTTCGCGCAGGCGTTGAAGGAATTCGGCGACGGGTTGCGCGCCGTCGAGTCGGGCACGGTACACCTGGCTGCTGACGAAGAAGCCGACCAGCGCCTGTGTCTGGCCCTGGCTGCGGGTTGCATTGGGCACGCCGACGGTGAAGTCGTGCTGGCCGGTATAGCGACCCAGCAGCAGTTGCCAGGCACCCAGCAGCACGATGAAGGGTGTCAGCCCCTGTTGCTGGCAGAACCGCTGCAGGGCGCTGCCCAGCGAGGCCGGCAGGGTAAGGCAATGGTTGCCGACGAGGTGTAGCTGGTCTGGTGCATGCGGCCTGTCGAAGGGCAGGTCCAGGCTCGGCAGCTCGCCGTCGAGCACTTGCTTCCAATGGGCGGTCGCGCGTTCGTGGGCGGCGCTGAGCGGGTACTGCTGGCGCTGCCAGTGCGCGTAGTCGGCGTATTGGATCGACGGCCGCTGCAGGCCAGCGGGCAGGCCTGCCTGCGCTTGCGCAAAGGCTTGGGCCAGGTCCTGCAGCAGGATCGCATTGGACCAGGCATCGGACACGATGTGGTGCATGTTCAGCAGCAGCACGTGCTCGCTGGCACCGGTACGCAACAGCGTGCCGCGAATCAGAGGTGCCTGGCTCAGGTCGAACGGTTGGGCCAGGTCGGCGTCATGGTGCCGGCGTATGGCTGCGTCGCGCTCGGTGGCGGGCAGTTCGCCCAGGTTGTGCCGTGCAAGTATCAGTCGCGCCTGGCGGTCGACCTGCTGCTGCGCCAGGTTGTCGATTTCGACGAAGCGGGTGCGCAGGATATCGTGCTTGTCGATCACTGCATTCAACGCCTGCTCCAGCGCGTCGGCGTTCAGCGGACCGTTCAGGCGCAGTGCGCGAGGCAGGTTGTAGGCACAGCTCTGCGGGTCGAACTGCTGCAGGAACCAGAGGCGCTGCTGAGCGAAGGACAAGGCGCCATGCGTGGGTGCGCAACCGGCCTTGATCACGTGTTCGGAGCCGGCTTCGTCGGCCAGCAGCAGGGCCAGCAGGTCGTCGTCGGAGGGGTGATTCATCTGATTCATGTCGATCTCGTCGCCGTCGGCAGAAATTGAGCGTTGTCAGGAAGACGAAGGGCGACGAATGCGATTTAGTTGCAAAGGCGGGCAGCGGCGAGCGGCGGTGCGCTCGCCAGTTCTAGGCATTCAGGCGAAGACTTTTTCGCTGACCACACGACCGCCGTGCATGCGCACCAGTTGGTCGGCCACGTCGAAATAGCGGTCGTCGTGGGAGATCACGATGATGGTCTTGCCCAGGCGTTTGAGATCGGGCAGCAGCTCGGTGTAGAAGATCCGGCGGAAGGTCGGATCCTGGTCGGCGGCCCACTCGTCGAACACCAGCACCGGGCGCCCGTCGAGCCATGCATTGACCAGGGCCAGGCGCTTGCGCTGGCCGGTGGACAGGTCGGTGGTGGTGAAGGCGCCGTCGCGCACGCTGACCTTGTGCGCGATCTCCAGGCGTTCCAGGTACTGCGCGGCATCGTCGGGCAAGGCGCCTTCGCGCTGCACCAGTTCGTCGAACAGGAAGTAGTCGGCAAAGATGGTGGTGAACAGCTGGCGGTAATCGTCCAGGCCAGGCGCATCAACAGCCTTGCCGTTGAGCAGCACCATGCCCTGTTGCGGCGTGTACAGGCCCAGCAGCAGCTTGATCAGGGTGGTCTTGCCGCAGCCGTTCTCGCCGACGATGAACAGGATCTCGCCGGGCTCGATGTTCAGGTTGACCGGCCCCAGGCGGAAGGGCGCGGCGCCGGGTGCCGCCGGGAAGCTGTATTGAACGTCGCGCATTTCCAGGCCCTCGAAGGCGCCTGCGGGCTTTTCTGCAGCGCTGAGCAGCAGGTGTGGCTCGGGCGAGGAGAAGCGCTCGGCCAGGTCGGCGATGCGGCGGAAGGCGATTTGCGCCCGGCTGATGATCGGGATGTTGCCGATCAGGTTCTCCAGTGGGCCTTTCATGTACAGCAGTACCAGCACGAAGCCGCTCAGCGCGGTGGGGTTGCTGGCCGGCCAGAACGCCTGCAGGGCCAGGGCCAGGCCGATGACCACGAAGAACAGCATCGAACCCAGGCTCTTGGCGATCACGAAGATGTTGATGGCGCGTACATGGGTATCGCAGATGAAGTCGGCGGTGCCCTGGATGTTGCGGGTGAACATGGCGTGGCGGCGTGGGCGGTGGATGCGCAGTTCCTTGGCGCCCTCGGCGATTGCCTGGTAGTGCTTCTGCAGGTTGTCCTCGGCGTCGCGCGCGGCATGGAAACCCTTGACGCCGCGGCGCTGGGCAAAGAACTGCACCGCCGAACCGATGCCGATGGCGATCAGGGTCATCAGGCAGATCGGCCAGGACAGCATCGCCAGGTAGCCCAGGCAGCCGATCACCACGGTCAGCGAGATGGCCAGTGGCGCGAACGAAAAGGCGAAATCGCTGATGGTGTCGACGTCGTGGGTCAGCACCGGGATCAGACGGTGGGTACGGTAGCGCTCGATCTGCTCGATCGGTGCGGCGAGCACCTTGGCGCCCAGGTCCTTGCGCAGCTTGGCGATGATTTTCTGGCCGACGTAGTTGCTGCCGATATCGGCCACGATGGTGCTGAGCAGGGCCAGAACGCATAGCCCGGTAAACGCCAGGACCACGCCCTTGCCCATGCCGCCGGCATCGTGCAGGCCCTGGTTGACGGTGGCCAGCAGGGCGGTGACGCTCAGGCCTCCGACGATACCCAGCGCGATCGAGGCGATCACGATGGCGCGGTAAGGCCTGAGCAGGCTGAAGAGTTCGCGAATGGCGCTACGCGGTGCTGCGGTCATGAAACTACCTCGGTCGCGACGTGGCTACGTGCTAAGGGCGAGTGGACCCGCGCACGGCGGGCTGTCTGAAACTGGACGAGTGGATACGCGGGGGATTTAGTGAGGGCGCCGGCGCGGCACCGGCGCCCTGGCCGGTCGGCTACAGGTCGCGCATCACACGAAAGCCCAGCCAGTCGCCGGCGTTGTCCGAACAGCGGTCGTTGCGGTTGCCTGAGCGCGAGAAGATCGGCGCTTCGGTCCAGTCGTTGCCGCGGATGTGCCGGTAGTCGCAGGTGGGGTCGCTCGGCTTGGGGTCGATCCAGGCGCTGCCATCGGTGGGTGCGCCGACGTAATCGTCATGCACGCTGTCGGCGACCCATTCGTAGACGTTGCCGTGCATGTCGTACATGCCGAAGGCGTTGGGGGGGAAGCTGCCCACCGGGGCGGTGAAGCTGAAGCCGTCTTCAGGCCCGTAGGTGTTGGCATGCCTGGCGATGCTGTATTCCTTGCCTTCGTCGAAGGGGAACGGGAAGGGGCCGGTGCTGCCGGCACGTGCGGCGTACTCGCGTACCGACTCGCTGAGCATGCGGTAGGGCTTGCCGGTCTTGTTCGACAGCCAGTCGATGTAGCGCTGCGCTTCGTGCCAGGTCATGCAGACGGCGGGGTGACGCGCGGTGGTCGGGTAGCTGGGGTTGCCGGCGCTGCATTTGCGGCCGGGGCGGTCATCGGCGTCGGGCATCTTGTAGCCGGTGTCGCGCAGAAATGCCTGCCACTGGCCGATGGTCACGGTGAAGCGGCTGACGGCAAATGGCTTGCTGAAGGTCACCTGGTGCAGCGGGCCTTCGTCGGGCTGGCGGCCGACTTCGTCATCAGGGGTGCCCATGGTAAAGCTGCCGCTGGGCAGCACGACCATTTCAGGGCAGTCCTTGCAGTCCTGGAACACCTCGCCCGGGGGCGGTACGGCGGCGTGTGCGGCGGGCATCAGGCAGGCGAGCAGGGCACCAAGGGCCAGTGCGTTGCGCCAGGGGGTCGGGATCATCTGGGGTCTCCATGAGGGGCGGATCGCTGCACGCAGGCAGGGACGGTACGCGGTGTGCTCCCCAGGAAGAACGAGCGCAGGGCCGATTAATTTATCCGGCACCGGGTGTGGCGCCGACACTAAATTTAACCTTCAAGCCTACGTCCTAGCTTGGATAAAGCCTGCTTCCAGGCTGATACAGGTAGGGCAATGACGATATCTCGACGAGGATTTGTCGCAGGCCTGGCACTGACCGGTGCTGCGGTGCCTGCTGCGTTGTACGCGCACAAGGAACTGACGCGACCCGAGCATCCGGTTACCCCGGGGGAAGCCAGGGTCGAGCTGCCGGATACGGCAGGACGCCAGTTGGCCGATCAGTTGCGCGGGGTGTGGAGCCTGCGCCTGGAAGGGCGCGATGCGGGACTGGACGGCCTGGCCACGCATGACCTGGAGGTGTTCATCGACATTGCACCGCGCGGGCGCGCGGTTCGCGGTTTCATCGACACCGCGCAGGCCCTGCGTGCCCCCGCGGCCCCGCGCTACAGCCTGCTGGGCGACCTGGCCACGCCGGGAGCGGGGGAGCTGACGTGGCGCCTTTTCGATCGGGAGCAGGGGCTGCAGCAACCGGTCTACGAATTGAGCATGGTGCTGGATGAGGTGTGGGGTGAATTTGCCAACGCCGGCAGCGGCACGCTTACCGGGCGCATTGCGCGCCTGGACCGCAGCCTTGCCCTGGTACAGCAGGACAACCGTTTTGTCGCCACCCGCAAGCTGTTCCCGGAAGCACGCGAGCGCATCGGCTTGCAGCCGGCCCTGCTGAACTGGCTGATTTCCGACGAGCACAGGTTGTTTCACCAACTCTGGCACGCTTCGCGTGACCAGTGGCACTCGTTACCCGAAGACAAGCGCAATGCTCTGCGCGGGCTTGGCTGGCAGCCCGGAACGCGCGAGCGCGAGCGCGATGCGCGGGGGCCGACCAAGGACCGCAATGGCTCCGGGGTGGATTTTCTGTTCATGCATCGACACATGCTGCAGACCGCGCGGGGGTTGCAGGACCTGCCTTCCTGGCCGCGCTTTCCGGCGCCACAGCCGGAGCTTGAACGCGACCGCCTGGGCTTTGCGCGCTACTTCGACAACCATGATGGCTGTGCGGTGCCGCCAACCTGGCTGGCGCCGGGGGATGCCGAGTACACCCAGTGGGTCAGTGACATCAAGAGTGCCGAGACCTACCACAGCAATTTCGAGGTATGGGAGTCGCAGTACCGCGACCCGCGCTACCTGTCGCGCCTGAGCCTGGGACAGCTGGGCTCGGAGATGGAGCTGGGCCTGCATGACTGGCTGCACATGCGCTGGGCGTCGGTGCCGCGTGACCCGTCCAACGGTGCACCAGTACCCATGGCGCGTGACCTGGACGACTTCTCGGCGCGTTGGTACGGGCCCGAAAACGACTTTCTCGGCGATCCGTTTTCTTCCCATGTGAACCCTGTGTTCTGGCTGTTCCATGGCTGGATCGATGACCGTATCGAAGACTGGTTCCGCGCCCACGAACGCTTCCACCCCGGCCAGGTGACGCGCAACCGGGTCAATGGCGTGCCGTGGTTCGCCAAAGGGCGCTGGGTCGATATCAGGCAGCCCTGGCTGGGCCCTGTGACTCATGGTTGCAGCACCACGCCAGGCCTGCAGCCGGGCAAGAGTGTGGAGATGGACCCGGAGACCATGAAGCTGGCGCTGCGGGTGATCGTCGCCAATACCAAGGACAAGCAGCGTTTCAAGGGGTTGCTGCGCCGGGTGCCGCAACGCCCCTGGTACGCGCGTCACCTGGTGGTCACGCGTCGCACCTGAGGGCAGGTGCAGTCATTGCACCTGCCACCCCCCTCCCACAGCCTTGTACAGGGCGATGCTGGCCTGCAGTCGCTGCAGATGCAGCAGCACGGCCTCGTCCTGGCTTTCGTACAGGCTGCGTTGCGCGTCCAGTACATTGAGCAGCAATTCGGCGCCTGCCTCGTAGCGTGTGCGTGCAATGTCGAAGGCCTGCTGAGCCTGGTTCAGCTCGACGCGCTGCCATTGGCGCTGGCGATCGAGGCCGTCGATGCTGTTGAGGGCCTTTTCGACATCGGCAAATGCGTTGATCAGTTCGCCGCGGTATTTTTCCAGCAGTTCCTGCTGCACGGCGGTGGCCTTGTCACGTTCGGCGCCGAGCCGCCCATTGTTGAAGATCGGCGCACTGAGGCCGGCCGCCAGGCTGTAGAACGGGTTGCGCAGCACGTCGGCGGCGACGTTGGCGCCGGAGCCCAGGCCGGCAGTCAGGGTCAACTTGGGCAGCATCGCGGCGCGCGCCACCTGCACGTCGGCCTTGGCCGCTGCCAGGCGAGCCTCGGCCGCGGCGATGTCTGGCCGGCGGCTGAGCAGGTCGCTGGGCAACCCGGCATCGATGCCAGGGGCGGCGATGCGGTTGAAATCGCTGGCGTGCAGGGTGAGGGCCTGCACCGGCTTGCCCAGCAATGCGGCCAGGGTGATGCGGGCCTCGGTGGCCTGCTGGCGCAGCAATGGCAGCCGGCGCTGCTGCGCAGCGACCAGTACTTGCTGCTGGGCCAGCTCAAGTGCAGTTGCCGAGCCCGCGTTGTACTTGGCGCGTACCACCTCCAGTACCTGCTGGGCGTTGGCCAGGTTGAGGCTGGCGATACGCTGCTGTTCGTCCAGGGCCAGGGCCTGCAGGTAGAAGCTGGCCACGTTGCTGAACAGGGTCAGGGTGACGGTAGCCTGGTCGAACTCGCTGGCCTTGAGGGCCTGCTCGGCACTGTCGCGTGCCGCTGCATTGCCGCCCCAGAAGTCGACCTCGTAGCTGGCGTTGAAGCTGGCGCTGTAGCTGACCGATTCTCGGTCGTTAGTGCTGCTGGAGGTGCCGTAGCCGTTGTGGTGCATCTGTTTTTCGCGATTGCCGGCCAGGGCTGCGCCCACTTCGGGCAGCAGCGTGCCGCCAGCGATGGTGCGCGCCGCACGGGCCTGGCGCACGCGGGCGATGGCAGCGGCAATGTCGTAGCTGCCGCTGTCGGCCTGTGCGATCAGTTGGTCGAGTTCGGGACTGGCAAAGCTGCGCCACCAGGCGAGGTTGCTGTCGCGCACCGCCTGGGTGTTGGCTGACTGCCACTGTTGTGGCGGGGCAAACCCGATGTCCGGCGGGGTGGGTGGAGTGCTGCAGGCACTGAGCAGCAGGGCCAGGCTCAATGCGCTCAAGAGCGGTTTCATCGGAGGTTCATTCACTGGTGAGGGCCTTGACCGGATCGAGACGGGCTGCTTTGCGTGCGGGCATGAAACCGAATACCACGCCGGTGATGACCGCGCAGGTGAATGCGCCAAGCATGGCGCCCAGGGTAAAGGCCACGGCAATGTCGGCCAGCAGCAGGCCGCCGCCGATCAACAGCGCCAGGGCAATGCCGGTGATGCCACCGACCATCGACAGCAGCACCGCCTCGCTGAGGAACTGGCGCAGGATGTCGCGCTGGCGGGCGCCGGTGGCCATGCGGATGCCGATTTCGCGAGTGCGTTCGCGCACGGTCATCAGCATGATGTTCATCACCCCGATGCCGCCCACCAGCAGCGAAATGGCTGCGATTGCGCCCAGCATCAGCGACAGGGTGTTCTGGGTGCGGGCCTCGGCCTGGATCAGCGCCGCATCGTTGGTCAGCTCGAAATCATGCTTGCCGTTGTGCAGGCGGCGCATCAGGTGATCGATGGCCTGCTCGGTTTCCTTGACCCGGCCCGAGTCGACGGCGCCGATGGTGACGTACTCCGGATCGCGGCTGCCGAACAGGCGCACGGCAGCGGCGGAGTAGGGCACCACGATGCGGCCATCGCTGTCCTGGTTGCCGGAGCTGGAACCTTTTTCGGCGAGTATGCCGATGACCTGGAAGGGCACGTTGCCGATCAGGATGTACTGGCCAATAGGGTCGCCGGCATCCTTGAGGAGTTTTTCCCTGACCTTGTGACCGATCACCGCGACGGCTGCGGCAGCATGTTCGTCAGCGTCGGTGAAAAAGCTGCCTTCGACCACCGGCCAGTTGAAGATCTCGGGGAAGTGGGTGTTGTTGCCGCCGACGTAGAAGCGCTGGTTGCTGTTGCCGTAACGCACCGTCAGTTCGCTGCCGATGACCGGCATGATCATCTTCACCTGCGGCAACTGCGCCACTGCTGCCACATCGTCGAGGGTCACCACTCCGGCGGGGGCGTTGTGCGTCGGCTCGCTGCCGCTGAGGTAAAGGATGTTGGAGCCGAAGGCGGCCATCTGCGCCATGACCTGGCGCTTGCTGCCTTCGCCGACGGCCAGCATCACCACCACCGAGGCCACGCCGATGACGATGCCGAGCAGGGTCAGGGCGGTGCGGAAGCGGTTGATCCACATCAGGCGCCAGGCGGCCTGCAGGGCTTCGATGAGCTCGCCTTTCCAGGCCCCGCTCTGGGTGGCGCCGCGGTCCAGGCGCTGGCGCAGGTCGTCTGCATTCAGGCTGGCCACCGCTGCGCGCGCTGGCGCCGCCGCGTTGGCCGAGTCGCTTAGGATCAGGCCGTCGCGGATCTCGATGATGCGCTTGGCGCGCGCGGCGACTTCGCGGTCATGGGTGATCAGGATCACGACGTGGCCCTGGCCTGCCAGTTCGTCGAGCAGGCTCATCACTTCGGCGCCGCTCTGGCTGTCGAGGGCGCCGGTGGGTTCGTCGGCCAGGATGATGTGGCCGCCGTTCATCAGCGCGCGGGCAATCGAGACGCGTTGTTGCTGACCGCCGGACAGCTGGTGCGGACGGTTGCCCGTGCGGGTGGCCAGGCCCAGTCGGGCCAGCAGCCCGGCCGCGCGGGCATGGCGCTCGGCGGCAGGGGTACCGGCGTAGATTGCCGGCATCTCGACGTTTTCCTGGGCCGACCCGGAGGCGATCAGGTGGTAGCCCTGGAACACGAAGCCGAAGGCTTCGCGACGGATCCAGGCCAGTTCGTCGCTGTCCAGTTCGGCGACATCCTTGCCGGCAAAGTAGTACTGGCCGCTGGTGGGGCGGTCGAGGCAGCCCAGGATGTTCATCAGGGTCGACTTGCCCGAGCCCGAAGCCCCGACGATGGCAACGAACTCACCGGGCTGGATGGCCAGGCTGATACCGCGTACCACCTCGACCTTGGGCGTGTCGATGCCGCCGTAGGATTTGCGTATGTCGCGCAGTTCGATCAGGGGCGTGGACATTCAGCCTCCACTGGCGGCGGGCGCGCCGATCAGCAGGGTGTCGCCCTCGGCCAGGCCTTCGAGGATCTGCACGCGCAGGCGATCGCTGAGGCCGGCGCGAACCTGGCGTTGCTCGACCTTGCCGTTGGGGTGCAGTACCTGGACCAGGCGCATGTCGTTTTGCCGGGCATCGGGCTCCAGCGCCACGATCGGGGCAGTGAGCACGTTGCTGGCCTGGCCGGCGACGAAGAACACCTGGGCGGTCATTTCCGCCATCAGGGAATTGTCGACGTTGTCCACGTCCAGCAGGACGGTATACAGCACGACCTTGCCCCCACCGCCGGAGGCGCTGGAGCTGGTGGGGCTGCCACCGCCCTGGCTGATCTGGTCGAGCGGCTTGGGCGGTACCGGCAGGATCTGGCGCACGGTGCTGCTCCAGCGGCGCTTGCCGCCGGCCAGGGTGGTGAAGTAGGCCTGCATGCCGGGTTTGACGTTGCCGATGTCGGCCTCCGAGACCTCAGCCCATACGGTCATCGGCGACAGCTTGGCGATGCGCAGGATCAGCGGTGTTTGCTGCTGCGCGTTGAGTGTCTGGCCCTCACGCGCATCCACGGCGACCACCGTGCCGGACATCGGCGCGTAGATACGCGTGTAGCCCAGCTCTGCCTCGTCGCTGCGCAGGCTGGCCTGGGCCTGCAGGATCTGCGCCTGGAACATGCCGATGCGTGCCTGGGTGACTTTCAGTTGTGCCTGTGCGGTCTGCACATCCTCTTCGCGGGTAGCGCCGCTGGCGGCCAGTTGCTGCTGGCGCTTGAGCTGATGCTCGGCCAGGGTGTACTGGGCGCGCTGCTCCTGCAGCTGGGCCTTGAGGTTCTCGATCGAATAGCGGCCTGCATCGAGGCGTGCCTTCTGGGTCGAAGGGTCGATCTCGACCAGCAGTTGGCCTTCCTCGACGTGGTCTCCGGTTTCCACATGCAACTTGCGGATCTGTCCCGAGGCCTGGGCGCCGACATCGACATAGCGGCGTGGCTGCAGGGTGCCGAGTGCTGTCACGCTGCTTTCGATGTCGGCGCGGGTGACCTTGATGGTGTTCGAGGGCTCACCACCCAATGGCAGGGTTTGCCAGGCCGCCAGGCTGCCGGCGGCGAGCAGGCCGAGGCCGCAGAGCAACAGGCGGCGATTTTTCGTAAGACGTGTCATGCGGGCTTCCAGCCAGAAGGGTTGACCCGCGAGTTGCTGGCGTAGACAGCGCAGGCACGGGGGCTCCTCGTTAGACGAGCTATATGCGCAGGAATTTACCGGCGCACATTCAGGGTTGCAGGCCGTGCAGTCGGGTAATCTGCGAGGCGTGACGGAGGTTGCTGAGAATAATAATAATTTGTATTGTTGCCTACTGGCTTCACCCTGATTCTCCATTCTCGGCGCTTTAGCGCCGAATCCTGGCCAGGTGTCGTTTTGGAAAACTACTATCGCGAACTGGTGAGCTTTCTGTGTGTTCGGCTGGGCAGTCGCCAGGCGGCCGAGGACGTGGCCCACGACGCTTATGTGCGAGTGCTCGAGCGACATGGCGAACAGCAGATCGAGTATCCGCGGGCCTTTCTCTACCGTACCGCGCTGAATCTGGTGATCGACGACCATCGGCGTAGTCAGGTGCGGCACAACGAGCCGCTGGAAGTGCTCGACACCGACGAGGCATTCCGTTCGCCGGCGCCCTGCCAGCGCATGGACATGGATCGCCGACTGGAGCTGATGCAGCAGGCGTTGGGGGAACTAAGCCCTGGGTGCCGGGACAGTTTCCTTCTACGCAAGCTGGAGGGGTTTTCTCACCAGCAAATTGCCGAAAGACTCGGAATTTCTCGCAGTCTGGTGGAAAAAAATATCGTCAATGCCATGAAGCATTGCCGGGCGCGGATGCGCCAAAATTCCGTCTGATGCACTGGTCAGCAACAAACAATTGAGGCTGCGCCTTGATTTCCCGGCATTTCCCTACAACTATCTATCAGATCCGTCACCTGACGTAATGCCTGTCGCAGCCTGAGGTTTATCGTGGCGTAGTAGCGGTCAAGGAATGTCTTCCATGCTCTCTATCCAGGCCCTTCCGATGCCCGACAAGTCCATGCGAATCCTGATTGCCGATGAGCACCCCATCCAACTGCTGCAGTTGGAGAAGATGCTCAACGGCCTGGGGTATTACCGGATTGCCCCTGTCGAGACCTTCGACGACCTGCAGCGCCTGGTGCAGAACGCGCTTTTGCCGTTCAGTCTGCTGGTCGGAAATATCGACCTGGCCAGCCACGTGGGGGTCGATCTGGAGCGGTTCTGTCGCGTGAGTACGCAGATCCAGCATGTGCTGCTGTATGAGTCGCAACACCTTCGCGTACCTGCGGTGCCTGCTGGCCAGCGTCAGGCGGTGAGCGTCAGCCTGCCCAAGGTGCCCGACAACGAGGCCCTGCAGTCCTTCATGGCTATCATCGATGCCCCACTGCTGCTGGGGCAGTTGCCCAACCCCGGGTACAGGCCTGCTGGTAACGCGCCCCCCATGCGCCGCCTGAACATGGGGCATACGGTGTTCCCTCGCGAGGCCTGAGCCGTTCGCCGCTTTTTGGTATGCTCTGCGCCTGTCCTGGCGCGCCTTGCTGCGCGCAGTGAGCCTATCGAAGCGGATGCCTTTATGACTGCCACCAACCCTGCGCGCCCGCTGCGGCTTTCGCGCGACGACCACAAGACCCTGGGCCTGGCGGCGCTGGGCGGTGCGCTGGAGATCTACGATTTCATCATCTTCGTGTTCTTCGCGCTGACCCTGAGCCAGCTGTTCTTCCCGCCCGAGATGCCGGAGTGGCTGCGTCTGCTGCAGAGCTTCGGGATCTTCGTCACCGGGTACCTGGCGCGGCCGCTGGGCGGCATCCTGATGGCGCATTTTGCCGATCACCTGGGGCGCAAGAAGGTCTTCAGCCTGAGCATCCTGATGATGGCGCTGCCGTGCCTGCTGATCGGGGTGATGCCAACCTATGCCGACATCGGCTACGCGGCGCCGCTGATCCTGCTGGGCCTGCGCATTCTGCAGGGCGCGGCGGTGGGCGGCGAGGTGCCAAGTGCCTGGACCTTCGTCGCCGAGCATGCGCCGGCCGGGCGGCGGGGCTATGCGCTGGGTTTTCTGCAGGCCGGGCTGACGTTCGGCTACCTGCTGGGCGCGCTGACCGCCACGGCGCTGGCCCAGGTGTTCACCGCCCAGGAGATTCTGGACTACGCCTGGCGCTATCCATTCTTGCTGGGCGGGGTGTTCGGCGTGATCGGGGTGTGGCTGCGCCGCTGGCTGAGCGAGACGCCGGTGTTCCTGGCGCTGCGCGAGCGGCGTGAACAACCGGTGGCCTTCCCGCTGCGCACGGTGCTGCGCGAGCACCGCCGCGCGCTGGTGCCGGCGGCCCTGCTGACCTGCGTGCTGACCTCGGCGGTGGTGGTGCTGGTGGTGATTACCCCGACGGTGATGCAGCAGCGCTTCGGCATGAGCGCGGCCGACACCTTCGCCCTGAGCGCGCTGGGTATCGTGTTCTTGAACATCGGTTGCGTGCTGGCCGGCTTGCTGGTGGACCGGGTAGGTGCCTGGCGCGCGCTGATGGTCTACAGCCTGTTGCTGCCGTTGGGAGTGGGGGCGCTGTATGCCAGCCTGATCGGCGGCTGGGGCTGGACCGGGGTGGCCTATGCGCTGGCAGGGCTGGCCTGTGGTGTGGTGGGGGTGGTGCCGTCGGTGATGGTCGGGCTGTTTCCGCCGGCCATTCGCGTGTCGGGGATTTCCTTTACCTACAACCTGGCCTATGCGCTGTGGGCCAGCACCACGCCGCTTATGCTGATTGCGCTGATGCCGTGGAGCCCATGGGTGTGTGTGGGGTTCTGCCTGCTGATGGGCACGGTGGGCCTGCTCACGGCGGTGTACTTCAGTGCGCGGGAGGACCTGCGGGCCGGGGATGAACTGGTGTTGGCGAAGGTGTGAGGCCGTTTGCTCGAACGCCTTCACGAAAAAGCCCCCAGCGCCGCAAGGCGTGGGGGCTTTTTTTGTGGGCGGTACTTACATGTTCGGGTAAGTCGGGCCGCCAGCACCTTCCGGGGTCACCCAGGTGATGTTCTGCGAAGGGTCCTTGATGTCACAGGTCTTGCAGTGCACGCAGTTCTGGGCGTTGATCTGGAAGCGCTTGCTGCCGTCTTCCTGGCTGATCACCTCGTATACGCCGGCCGGGCAGTAGCGCTGCGCCGGTTCGTCGTACAACGGCAGGTTGGTGCCGATCGGGATGCTCGGGTCGGTCAGCTTCAGGTGGCACGGCTGCTCTTCTTCATGGTTGGTGCTGGAGAGGAACACCGAGCTCAGCTTGTCGAAGCTCAACTTGCCATCGGGCTTGGGGTAATCGATCTTCTTCGAGTCGGCCGCCAGCTTGAGGCAGGCGTAGTCCGGCTTGGTGTCGTGCAGGGTGAACGGCAGCTTGCCGCCGAACCAGTTCTGGTCGACATAGTTGAATGCCGCGCCGAGCATCGGGCCGAACTTGTGCATCGCCGGGCCGAAGTTGCGGCTGGCGAACAGTTCTTCGTACAGCCAGCTGGCCTTGAAGCCGTCGACGTAGGCGGTCAGTTCGTCGCCACCCTCGCTACCGGCCAGCAGCGCATCGGCCACCGCTTCGGCTGCGAGCATGCCGGACTTCATGGCGGTGTGGCTGCCCTTGATCTTGGCCACGTTCATGGTGCCCAGGTCGCAGCCGATCAGCGCGCCGCCCTTGAATACCATTTTCGGCAGCGAGTTCAGGCCGCCCTTGGCCAGGGCACGGGCGCCATAGCTGATGCGCTTGCCACCCTCCAGGTACTGGGCGAGCACCGGGTGGTGCTTGAGGCGCTGGAACTCGTCGAACGGGGAGAGGTAGGCGTTGGCATACGACAGGTCGACGATCAGGCCGACCACCACCTGGTTGTTTTCCAGGTGATACAGGAACGAGCCACCGGTGTTCTCGGTGCTCATCACGTCCAGCGGCCAGCCGGCGGTGTGGATCACCAGGCCTTGCTGGTGCTTGGCCGGGTCGATTTCCCAGATTTCCTTGAGGCCGATGCCGTAGTGCTGCACGTCGCTGGCGTTGTCCAGGTCGAAGCGCTTGATCAGTTGCTTGCCGATATGCCCACGGCAGCCTTCGGCGAACAGCGTGTACTTGCCGCGCAGTTCCATGCCGGGGGTGTATACGCCTTCCTTGGGGTTGCCTTCGCGGTCGACACCAAGGTCGCCGGTGATGATCCCGCGGACCACGCCGTTTTCATCGAACAGCGCTTCCTGGGCAGCGAAGCCTGGGTAGACTTCCACGCCCAGGTTCTCGGCCTGCTGGGCCAGCCAGCGGCACAGGTTGCCCAGCGAGATGATGTAGTTGCCTTCGTTGTGCATGGTCTTGGGCACGAACAGATCGGGCACCTTGACCGAGCTGCTGGCGTCGCGCAGCACGTAGATGTCGTCGCGCTTGACCTCGGTGTTCAGTGGCGCGCCGAGTTCTTTCCAGTCCGGGAACAGTTCGTTCAGGGCACGCGGCTCGAACACCGCACCGGAGAGAATGTGTGCACCGACCTCGGAGCCTTTCTCGACCACGCAGACGCTGATTTCATTACCGGCTTCGGCGGCCTTCTGCTTCAGTCGGCAGGCGGCGGACAGGCCTGCCGGGCCAGCGCCGACGATGACCACGTCGAATTCCATGTATTCGCGTTCCACAGGTTCTCTCCTACTCAAGGCTCATCGGTTTTTCTTTGTTGGCGGGTGTCAGGCGGTCATTTCGAAGTACCCGGGTGTGTAGCTCGGGTGATGACGGACTACACCGCTTTCTCTTGGCCGCGCATTATATCTACACCACTTGCGAGGTCCAATACAAACGTTTGTTTGAATTTGCCGCAGCCCAGTAAAATCAAAGACGCACGGCTTGAAGCTGGCTGGTTTGCCGTATTGACCGGATTGGGCGTTACGGTCAAGATACGGGCGGTTTTACGCTCGCCGTAGGCTGACCGTCGGATGCAGGAGCACCCCTAAAAACCAGGCAAAAAGCAGGGCAGTTACGCCAGGACCCGCCTTTGTAGTGGAGTTTACACGCCACGACAAACAATGACCCACGGGTTTTGCGCGCAAGCGTCGAGAACAGACTGCACAGTCAGTTGAGTTTCACCTGCTCGCGTTCGTTTTTGGAGGTGCCCTTGTACCCACGCGCAATCGCCCGGTTCTGCCCAGGCGACATTCTTTTCACCGGAGAGTAACGAGGAATCCATGAAGGTTCTTGTAGCTGTCAAACGAGTGGTCGACTATAACGTCAAGGTTCGCGTCAAGGCGGACAACTCCGGCGTAGACCTTGCTAACGTCAAGATGTCCATGAACCCCTTCTGCGAAATCGCCGTAGAAGAAGCCGTGCGCCTGAAAGAGAAGGGCGTGGCGAGCGAAATCGTCGTCGTTACCGTCGGCCCGGCCACTGCCCAGGAGCAGCTGCGTACCGCCCTGGCACTGGGTGCCGACCGCGCCGTGCTGGTCGAGTCGGCTGAAGAGCTGACCTCGCTGGCCGTGGCCAAGCTGCTCAAGGCTGTGGTCGACAAGGAGCAGCCGCAGCTGGTCATCCTTGGCAAGCAGGCCATCGACAGCGACAACAACCAGACCGGCCAGATGCTGGCTGCGCTGACCGGCTATGCCCAGGGTACTTTCGCCTCCAAGGTGGAAGTGGCCGGCGACAAGGTCAACGTCACCCGTGAAATCGATGGCGGCCTGCAGACCGTTGCTCTGAACCTGCCGGCCATCGTGACCACCGACCTGCGTCTGAACGAGCCGCGCTATGCGTCGCTGCCGAACATCATGAAGGCCAAGAAGAAGCCGCTGGAGACTGTGACTCCGGACGCGCTGGGCGTTTCCACCGCCTCTACCAACAAGACCCTGAAAGTCGAAGCGCCAGCAGCACGCAGCGCTGGTATCAAGGTCAAGTCGGTGGCTGAACTGGTCGAGAAACTGAAGAACGAGGCGAAGGTAATCTAAATGACTATCCTGGTTATCGCTGAACACGAAAACGGCGCCGTTGCCCCGGCGACCCTGAACACCGTTGCTGCCGCCGCGAAAATCGGTGGCGATATCCACGTACTGGTCGCTGGCCAGAACGTGGGTGGCGTTGCCGAAGCTGCCGCGAAAATCGCTGGCGTGGCCAAGGTGCTGGTAGCCGACAACGCTGCCTATGCGCACCAGCTGCCGGAAAACGTCGCGCCGCTGGTGGCCGAGCTTGGCAAGGCCTACAGCCACGTGCTGGCACCAGCCACCTCCAACGGCAAGAACATCCTGCCGCGCGTTGCCGCGCTGCTGGACGTCGACCAGATCTCCGAGATCATCGCGGTCGAGTCGGCGGACACCTTCAAGCGTCCGATCTACGCCGGTAACGCCATTGCCACCGTGCAATCGAGCGCTGCGGTCAAGGTCATCACCGTGCGTGCCACCGGCTTCGACGCCGTTGCCGCCGAAGGTGGTTCGGCTGCTGTCGAAGCGGTTGGCGCTGCCCACGATGCGGGCAAGTCGGCATTTGTCGGCGAAGAGCTGGCCAAGTCCGATCGTCCTGAGCTGACCGCTGCCAAGATCGTCGTTTCCGGCGGTCGCGGCATGCAGAACGGCGACAACTTCAAGCACCTGTACGCGCTGGCCGACAAGCTCGGCGCCGCCGTGGGTGCTTCGCGCGCCGCGGTCGACGCAGGCTTCGTGCCCAACGACATGCAGGTCGGCCAGACCGGCAAGATCGTTGCGCCGCAGCTGTACATCGCCGTCGGCATCTCCGGCGCGATCCAGCACCTGGCCGGCATGAAGGACTCCAAGGTGATCGTTGCGATCAACAAGGACGAAGAGGCGCCGATCTTCCAGGTGGCCGACTACGGCCTGGTCGCCGACCTGTTCGAAGCCGTACCTGAGCTGGAGAAGCTGGTTTAATCCAGCCGCTTCACTTATAAAGAGCCCGGTCTTTTGATCGGGCTTTTTTATTTCGCGACGCAAGGGAGGCATGTGCATGGGGTGGCTTGGCCGAATGGCGATGGCAGGATTGCTGGGGTTTGCCTGCTTGCCCACGGCGGCGCTGGCGGTGGGCAAGTGCGAGCGTCTGGTGGCGACCGGCAGCCCCGATGCGCCGCCCTATGCCTGGCGCGACCCGCAGGACCCCAGGCACCTGATTGGCGCCAACGTCGACCTGCTCAAGCAGGTGGCGACGGAGCTTGGGCTGAAGGTCGAGGTGCTGTACGCAGGCAAGCGCAACGAGGCGCAGGATGAAGTGCGCAGCGGACGCATGGACCTGCTGGTGGATGCGCCGCTGGCCACTGAAGACCTGACCCGCGTCGACTTCATCCACCCGGCGCTGCTGCAGAACGACTACCTGGTGTGGACCCGGCACGACTCCACGCTGGCCTACGACGGCCTGGCCGATCTGCACCAGCACCAGGGCGCGATCTCGGAGAAGGCCAGGCTGACCCCGGCGTTCGCCCAGTTTGCCAAGGACCAGTTGAAGCTGGCGCCGGCGCAGAACCTGACCCAGGCATTCCAGAAGCTTTTGCTTGGCCAGGTCGACTATGTGCTGGCCGGGCGTTACGCCGGCATGGCCATGGCGCAGACCCTTGGCATGGCCAACGACCTGATCGCCCGCGGCCTGCCGCTGGATCGCCCGGGGCTGTACCTGGCGCTGTCGCACAATTCGGCGTGCAATGACGCCTGGTTGCGCGGACAGCTGGCCAAAAAACTGACAGAATTGCCGGCCTCAGGCGTGCCTCAGGCAGTACTGCAACGCAATGTCGAGCGCTGGAAGGCGCAGCTGCAGCAACCGCTCGACGCCCCCAAACAGTAGGAAGATTGTGTGAGAACTCAACCGCTTTTCGCTGCCATGGCGTTACTGGCCCTGGCCGGTTGCGCTGCCGACCCGGCGCCCCACGAGCAGATGCGCCTGTCCGAACAGGCGCTGGAGCAGGCCAAGGCCGTCGGTGCCACCGACGAAGTGGCCGAGCTGAAGCTGGCCGAAGACAAGCTTGCCCGCGCCCGCAGCAACATGGCCAGCGAGTCGTACCGTGATGCGCGGCTGCGCGCCGAGCAGGCCGAGCTTGATGCGCGGCTGGCCGAAGCCCGGGTGCTGACCCTCAAGAGTCAGGAGCAGCTGTCGCTGCTGCAATCGCGGGTCAATCGTCTGCGCAAGCAGTTGGGGGAGCAACAGTGAGTTCGATCAAGCCCTTGGTGGCCGTGTTGTGTGCAGGTGTGCTGGGGTTGCAGGGCTGCGCCAGCGAGCGCAGCGAAACCGCCCTCGACCAGGCCGCCGCCAGTTTCCAGGCAGTGAAGGACGATTCCAATGTGCTGCGCAGTGCGCCGCGTGACGTGATCCGCGCCGGCGAGTCGCTGGCCCGTGCCGAGCGGTTGTCCAGCTACGTGGGCAGTGGTGCGGACGTGCGCCATTACGCCTACCTGAGTCAGCGCTACAGCGAGATTGCCCGCGAGCACAGCAACCTGGTGCTCAATCAGGAGCGCCTGGCCAAGCTCGAACTGGAGCGCCAGCGCCTGCAACTGGCCCTGCGCGAAGCCAAGCTGGTCAGCGTGCAGCAGCAGGGCAAATGGCTGGAGGCGCAGATCGTCAGCCTGGCCACGACCCAGAGCGACCGTGGCCTGGTGATGACCCTGGGTGACGTGCTGTTCGATACCGGGCAGGCCGAATTGAAGAACTCCGCCAGCCGTACCGTGCTCAAGCTGGTGCAGTTTCTGCAGCTCAACCCCCGGCGCGTTGTGCGCATCGAGGGGTATACCGACAGCACCGGCACTCCCGAGGACAACCTGACGCTGTCGCGTGATCGTGCGCAGGCCGTGGCGGACATGCTGGTCGACCTGGGCGTCGACGAAAAACGCATCCAGGTCGAAGGCTATGGCGACCAGTACCCGATCGAGGCCAATGCCTCGGAGCGGGGCAGGGCGCAGAACCGTCGGGTGGAGATCGTGTTTTCCGACGAGAAAGGCCACCTGGGCGCGCCGCGCTGAGGTCGAGGTAAACAAAAACCGGTGATAGTCACCGGTTTTTTTATGCCGCAAAGCTTGAAAAAGCCGCTGTCACACAACTGTGTAGTCGACTATTCTGGCATCTGTGCCCGTACACTTATGCACTGTTCCGGTATTCTTCGCCGACTGTACAAGAACAATTAGATAGCCCGCGTTTCGAGATCCGTCCCATGACCAATCTGTTGCTCTACCAGCGCATCGCCCAGCAACTGGCGGAAGACATCCGTCGCGGCGTCTATCAGCCCGGTGAGCGCGTACCTTCGGTACGCAAGATGAGCTCGCAGCTCAATGTCAGCCATGCCACCGTGCTGCAGGCCTATGCCAACCTCGAGGACCAGGGGCTGATTCGCGCGCGGCCGCAATCGGGCTACTACGTCCACCAGACCCCGGCCCTGACTGCGCAGACCCCGGACATCGCGCGGGTCGAGCGTCCAGGGCTGGTCACGCGCAGCAGCATCATCCAGCAGGTACTGACCGAAGCCCGGCGTGATGGGGTGTTCCCGCTGGGGGCGGCGGTTCCGCATGTGGACTACCTGCCGGTGCGGGCGCTGCACCAGCAACTGGCCAAGGTCACGCGGTTCCAGAGCCCGCGCGCGTTCAGCTACATGTTCAGCCCGGGTTTCGAGCCGCTGCGCCGGCAGATCGCCATTCGCATGCGCGACGCCGGGGTGGTGGTCGACCCGTCCGAAGTGGTGGTGACCCACGGTTGCGTCGATGCGCTGCAGATGTCGTTGCGGGTGCTGACCCGGCCAGGCGACCTGATCGCCGCCGAGTCGCCCACCTATTACGGGCTGCTGCAACTGGCGGACCTGCTGGGGCTCAAGGTGATCGAGATCCCCAGCGACCCGGCCACCGGCATCAGCCTGGAGGCCCTGCAACTGGCGGCCAACCAGTGGTCGATCAAGGCGCTGGTGCTGACTGCGCGGTTGAGCAACCCGCTGGGCGGCACCATTCCCGAGGAGCGCCAGAAGCAGTTGCTGCGCCTGGCCTCGGATTTCAACATCCAGATCGTCGAGGACGATATCTACGGCGAGCTGATGTTCGAGCAAGGGCGCACCAAGGCGCTCAAGGCCTTCGACCGGCTGGGGCGGGTGATCTATTGCTCGAGCTTTTCCAAGACCCTGTCGCCGGGGGTGCGTATCGGCTGGATGATCGCGGGCAACTATCAGCAGGAAATCCAGCGACTGCAGACCTTTACCACGCACTCGGCGTGCAGTGTGACGCAGATGGGGGTGGCAGCCTACCTTGAAAATGGTGGCTATGACCGTCATCTGCGCTACATTCGCCAGGAATATCGCAAGAACCTCAGTGCCTACCAGCTGGCGGTACAGCAGCACTTTCCGGAAGGCACCCAGATGAGCCGGCCTACCGGGGGCTTCATCCTGTGGGTCAGCCTGCCGGGGCGGGTCAACACCCAGGAGTTGCATGTACGTGCCTTGCAGCAGGGCATCAGCATCGCGCCCGGGCTGATCTTCAGTAATACGGAGCAGTTCAACCACTGCATTCGCCTCAACTGCGGCATTCCGTGGAACCGCGAGGCTGAGCGGGCGCTGCTGACATTGGGGATGCTGGCCCATCAGCTTTGCCAGGAAACCGCCTCGGGCGGATACCTCTAGATCGCGGGCTTGCCAGCGACTGCAGGAACAAGGAGCATGTGCGACTCATGAATACGTCTCGTTGCCTATGAAAGCGTTGAGCTGTGCTGCCGTGATGTTGTGTGCGCTGGGCCTGTGTGCAACGGGCCCGGCACTGGCTGTGCCCGGACCGGGGCCGATACTGCTGGCACAGGCGTCGGCTGCCCCGGCACCGGACCGGAAGCCTTCGACCCAGGCCCCGGTAAAAGCGAGTGCCAAGCCACAGGCCAAGCCCAAGGCGCAACCCAAGACCAAGGCTGGCGACCCCAGGAAGACGCCGGCCAAGGCGGTAAAGTCGGGCAAGCGCAAGGCCTCCGAGGTGATTGCCGCGCCCTTGCCCAAGGCGCGCCTGGATCTGAGCCTGCCCCCGGAGATGGTCAAGGACCTGCAGCCGAGCAGTCAGGAGGAAGTCCGTGTGCGACGTCCGCTGCTGCCGTCGTTGTTCGAAGAAAAGCCTGCCGCGGACAGCCCGTTCCAGCTCAATGGCCGCTTGATCAGCAACGAAATGCAATTGCAGTTGCGCAATGATGCCCGTCAGGACATCGAGGGTGCAGCCATCGATTTCGAGTTCAAGCAATAAACGCTGCTCGACCTGCCGGTCACATTCTGCGCGGCGATATTTCATCTGAGCGGTAATTTCAAACACCTGTTTTAGCGGTTACTATCCCCATTCACCCATCATTTGTTAGGCCGAGGTCCATGTCGTCATGAACTGCCGTGAAGGCTGTGGCGCTTGCTGCATTGCCCCTTCCATCAGCTCGCCCATTCCTGGCATGCCGCACGGCAAGCCGGCTGGCGAACGCTGTGTGCAACTGTCCGAGCACAACCTCTGCAGCCTGTTCGGCCAGCCTGAACGGCCGGCGGTGTGCTCGGGCTTCCAGGCGGAGGTGGACACCTGCGGCAATGATCGCGACGAGGCGATCAGGATCATCGGTTGGCTGGAGCAAGTGACGGCGGCTTGAGTGAGTGGAACTTCGCAAACAAGGAAAACAACACGATGGGTTCGATGAAGCGGGTAGCGGTGATTTGTGGTCTGAGTGCGATGTTCATGTCGGTGGCGCAGGCTGAAGACTGGAAGGTTGCCAAGCAAGCGGATGGCATCAAGGTATCGCTGAGCGAAGTGAGTGGTTCGAACTACAAGGCCTATCAGGGCGTGACGACCATCAAGGCGCCGCTGGCCAAGGTCCGGGCGCTGCAGGAAGACGTGGCCGGGGCCTGTGCCTGGATTCACGAGTGCAAGAGCCAGAAGCTGCTCAAGCACGAGGGTGACCAGAGCTGGACCTACACCCAGTTCAATACGCCGTGGCCGGTCACCCCGCGCGATTCGATCATCCATGTAACCACCAGCGAAGGTGCTGACGGCAGCCTGACCCGCAAGCTGGAGGGTGTTCCCAAGTATCTGCCGGAAGAAAAAGGCTATGTGCGGGTGGCTGAAGTGCAGGGTTTCTGGAAGCTGGTGCCCAAGGGTGACACTACCGAGGTGACATACCAGGTGCACACCGAGCCAGGCGGCAGTGTGCCAGCGATGGTGGCGAACAAGTTCGTGGTGGATGCGCCGTTCAATACGCTCAAGGCGTTGAAGGAGCGGGCGGAGAAACCGTAACAGTTTGATGGTTGGCTGGAATATGTCTCAACTGTAGGGGCCGCCAAGGCTTGCTCCTCCTGCATGAAGCATTACGCAACAAAAAAGGCTGCCCGAGGGCAGCCTTTCTTGTTGTTGCAGGCGAGCCGTTTGGCTTACTTGCGGTCTTCCAGTTTGACGATGTCACGCGACTCGTAGCCGGTGTACAGCTGGCGCGGACGGCCAATCTTGTACGGGCTGGAGAGCATTTCCTTCCAGTGCGAGATCCAGCCGACGGTCCGCGCCAGGGCGAAGATCACGGTGAACATGCTGGTAGGGATGCCGATCGCCTTGAGGATGATCCCCGAGTAGAAGTCGACGTTCGGGTACAGCGAGCGCTCGATGAAGTACGGATCGGTCAGGGCGATCTCTTCCAGGCGCATGGCCAGTTCCAGCTGCGGATCGTTGGTGATGCCCAGCTCGCGCAGCACTTCGTCGCAGGTCTGCTTCATCACGGTGGCACGCGGGTCGCGGTTCTTGTAGACGCGGTGACCGAAGCCCATCAGCTTGAACGGGTCGTTCTTGTCCTTGGCCTTGGCGATGAAGGTGTCGATGTTCGAGACATCGCCAATTTCGTCGAGCATGGTCAGCACGGCTTCGTTGGCGCCGCCGTGGGCAGGGCCCCACAGTGCAGCGATGCCGGCAGCGATGCAGGCGAACGGATTGGCGCCCGAGGAGCCCGCCAGGCGTACGGTGGAGGTCGACGCATTCTGTTCGTGGTCGGCGTGGAGGATGAAGATCCGGTCCATTGCCTTGGCCAGCACCGGGCTGATCGGTTTGATCTCGCACGGGGTGTTGAACATCATGTGCAGGAAGTTTTCGGCGTAGGTCAGGTCGTTGCGCGGGTACATCATGGGCTGGCCCATGGAGTACTTGTAGACCATCGCGGCCAGGGTCGGCATCTTGGCGACCAGGCGCACTGCCGAGATTTCCCGGTGCTGCGGGTTATTGATGTCCAGCGAGTCGTGATAGAACGCCGACAGGGCGCCAACCACACCGCACATGACGGCCATCGGGTGGGCGTCGCGGCGGAAGCCGTTGAAGAACGACTTCAACTGCTCGTGCACCATGGTGTGATTTTTGACGGTGCTGACGAACTGAGCCTTCTGCTCGGCATTCGGCAGTTCGCCGTTGAGCAGCAGGTAGCAGGTTTCCAGGTAGTCGGATTGCTCGGCGAGCTGTTCGATCGGGTAGCCGCGATGCAGCAGGATGCCCTTGTCGCCGTCAATGTAGGTGATCTTGGACTCGCACGATGCGGTCGCCATGAAACCAGGGTCGAAAGTGAAGTGACCCGTGGCCCCCAACCCTCTAACGTCGATAACATCGGGACCAACGGTGCCGGTTAAAATGGGCAGCTCGACGGGGGCTGCGCCCTCGATGACCAACTGCGCTTTTTTGTCAGCCATGTGGCCTCCTATTAATGCTTGAAATCATCAGACAGACCCCCCACGCAGGGCCCGCACCACTATAGTGAGATAAATTCGAATGTCAATTTGCCTAAAGCACGGTTGTAAAGGGCTTTGGGCGCTGTTTTTCCGCGAAATTGCGGCCCGTTTACGCCTTTTGTTCGCCAAAGGCAATGCGCTATTTGGGCTAGGGCTTCACGTTGTCATTAGTAGCCTAACTGTCTATACTCGGCACCCGACCGCCAGGGGCTTTAAAGCCCGCTTTTCTGGGGTCGTCACTCCCTGGGTGGTGGGTACCTGACCAGTACACTTACCAACAACTTTGCCCTGCTTGCTAGGGGCTCTTCAGTGTGAAAAAAGCCGTGAAAAGCCAACGACCTGTAAACCTAGACCTAAGGACCATCAAACTCCCCATTACCGGCGTTACGTCATTTCTTCACCGTGTTTCCGGCATCATCCTCTTTCTGGGCCTGGGCATCATGCTGTACGCATTGAGCCAATCCCTGAGTTCCGAGGAAGGTTTTGCCGAGGTGAAGGCATGCCTGACCAGTCCGCTGGCCAAATTCGTGGCGTGGGGCCTTCTGTCCGCCTTGCTGTATCACCTGGTTGCCGGTGTGCGCCATCTGATTATGGACATGGGCATCGGTGAGACGCTGGAAGGCGGCAAACTGGGCTCGAAAATCGTTATCGCCATTTCCGTGGTGGTGATCGTTCTGGCGGGAGTTTGGATATGGTAACTAATGTCACGAACCTGTCGCGTTCGGGCCTCTATGACTGGATGGCGCAGCGCGTTTCTGCGGTCGTTCTCGCGGCTTACTTCATTTTTCTGATCGGCTACCTGGTGGCGCACCCTGGCATCGACTATGCCCAGTGGCACGCCCTGTTCTCCCATAACGCGATGCGGATCTTCAGTCTGCTGGCCCTCGTTGCCCTGGGCGCTCACGCCTGGGTCGGCATGTGGACCATTGCCACCGACTACCTGACGCCGATGGCGCTGGGCAAGTCGGCGACTGCAGTTCGTTTCCTGTTCCAGGCGGTATGTGGTGTCGCGATGTTCGCGTACTTCGTCTGGGGTGTGCAGATTCTCTGGGGTATCTGATTCATGGCTAACATTCCAACGATTTCCTTCGACGCCATCATCATTGGTGGTGGCGGTGCCGGCATGCGCGCTGCGCTGCAGCTGGCTCAAGGCGGCCACAAGACCGCCGTGATCACCAAGGTGTTCCCGACCCGTTCGCACACCGTATCGGCCCAGGGTGGCATCACCTGCGCCATCGCTTCGGCCGACCCGAACGATGACTGGCGCTGGCACATGTACGATACCGTCAAGGGTTCCGACTACATCGGTGACCAGGACGCTATCGAATACATGTGTCAGGAAGGCCCGGCTGCGGTGTTCGAGCTGGACCACATGGGTCTGCCGTTCTCGCGTACCGAAACCGGCCGTATCTACCAGCGTCCGTTCGGCGGCCAGTCCAAGGACTACGGTAAAGGTGGCCAGGCCGCCCGTACCTGCGCCGCTTCCGACCGTACCGGTCACGCGCTGCTGCACACCCTCTATCAGGGCAACCTGAAAGCCGGCACCACCTTCCTCAACGAGTGGTACGCGGTTGACCTGGTCAAGAACCAGGACGGCGCCTTCGTCGGCGTGATCGCGATCTGCATCGAAACCGGCGAGACCGTCTACATTCGCGCCAAGGCCACCGTACTGGCCACCGGCGGTGCAGGGCGTATCTACGCCTCCACCACCAACGCCCTGATCAATACCGGCGACGGTATCGGCATGGCCCTGCGTGCCGGCGTGCCGGTGCAGGACATCGAGATGTGGCAGTTCCACCCGACCGGCATCGCCGGCGCAGGTGTACTGGTTACCGAAGGCTGCCGTGGTGAAGGTGGTTACCTGATCAACAAGCACGGCGAGCGTTTCATGGAGCGCTACGCGCCAAACGCCAAGGACCTCGCCGGTCGCGACGTTGTGGCCCGCTCCATGGTCAAAGAGATCATCGCCGGCAACGGCTGTGGCCCGAACGGCGACCACGTGATGCTCAAGCTCGACCACCTGGGCGAGGAAGTGCTGCACAGCCGCCTGCCAGGCATCTGCGAGCTGTCCAAGACCTTCGCGCACGTCGACCCGGTCGTTGCACCCGTACCCGTCGTTCCAACCTGCCACTACATGATGGGCGGCGTTGCCACCAACATTCATGGCCAGGCGATCTCGCAGAACGCCGACGGCGAAGACACCATCATCGAAGGGCTGTTCGCGGTCGGTGAAGTGGCTTGCGTATCGGTTCACGGCGCCAACCGCCTGGGCGGCAACTCGCTGCTCGACCTGGTGGTGTTCGGCCGTGCGGCCGGCCTGCACCTGGAAAAGGCCCTGAGCGACGGTATCGAATACCGCGACGCCAGCGACACCGACGTGGAAGTCGCGCTGAACCGTCTGAACAAGCTCAACGAGCGTACCGACGGCGAAGACGTGGCAACCCTGCGTCGCGAGCTGCAAAGCTGCATGCAGAACTACTTCGGCGTATTCCGCACCGGCGAATACATGCAGAAGGGTATCGAACAGCTGGCTGGCCTGCGCGAGCGTATCGCCAACGTCAAGATCAACGACAAGTCCCAGGCCTTCAACACCGCGCGTATCGAAGCGCTGGAGCTGCAGAACCTGCTGGAAGTCGCTGAAGCCACTGCAATCGCTGCTGAAGTGCGCAAAGAGTCCCGCGGTGCCCACGCCCGTGAAGACTTCGAAGACCGTGACGACGAAAACTGGCTGTGCCACACCCTGTACTTCCCGGGTGAAAAGCGGGTTGCCAAGCGTGCAGTCAACTTCTCGCCGAAAACCGTTCCGACGTTCGAGCCTAAAGTCCGGACTTACTAAGGGTGGCCACTATGTTGAAAGTCGAAGTTTATCGCTACAACCCCGACACCGACTCGGCACCTAAGACCCAGGTGTTCGAAGTCGATACCGGCGGCAAGGACCTGATGGTTCTGGACGTGCTGGCACTGATCAAGGAACAGGACGAAGGTTTCTCCTATCGTCGTTCGTGCCGCGAAGGCGTGTGCGGTTCCGATGGCATGAACATCAACGGCAAGAACGGCCTGGCCTGCATCACCCCGCTGTCGGCGGTGGTGAAGAAGAACAAGCTGGTCGTGCGTCCGCTGCCCGGCCTGCCGGTCATCCGTGACCTGGTCGTTGATATGAGCATCTTCTACAAGCAGTACGAGAAGGTGAAGCCGTTCCTGCAGAACGATACCCCGGCGCCGGCGATCGAACGCCTGCAGTCCCCGGAAGAACGCGAGAAGCTGGACGGTCTGTACGAGTGCATCCTGTGCGCTTGCTGCTCGACTTCCTGCCCGTCGTTCTGGTGGAACCCGGACAAGTTCCTGGGCCCGGCCGCTCTGCTTCAAGCTTATCGCTTCCTGGCCGATAGCCGTGACACCAAGACCCAGGAGCGCCTGGCGTCCCTGGATGACCCGTTCAGCGTATTCCGCTGCCGCGGGATCATGAACTGCGTAAACGTTTGCCCCAAAGGTCTGAACCCGACCAAGGCAATCGGCCACGTACGTAACATGCTGCTGCAAAGCGGCACCTGATTCAAAAGTGTTGTACCCGTAGCACACCGAAGTGCGGGCCCTTGCCCGCACCGAGGTGCAACTTGAGCAAAGGCCAAAAGCCCGAGCTTTTACCTATGAAGATATGAGACCAGCAGGGGCGTCCGGGCTGGTACCCGGTAAATCTGCGGAACTCTCGGTGGCTTGGTTCAGTCGCTGCATACGGACTCAACTCAGCTTGCTGTGGTTCTTGCCGATCGAGGCCCCTAACCGAGGGTGACCAAGCATGCAAGAAAGCGTGATGCAGCGCATGTGGAACAGCGCCCACCTTTCAGGTGGTAACGCTGCCTATGTGGAAGAGCTCTACGAGCTCTACCTGCACGACCCTAACGCTGTGCCAGAAGAGTGGCGCACTTACTTTCAGAAGTTGCCCGCCGAAGGCAGCACTGCCACCGATGTATCGCACTCGACGATCCGCGACCATTTCGTACTGCTGGCAAAGAACCAGCGCCGCGCCCAACCGGTTTCCGCCGGTAGCGTGAGCAGTGAACACGAGAAGAAGCAGGTTGAAGTGCTGCGACTGATCCAGGCCTACCGTATGCGCGGCCACCAAGCCGCGAAGCTCGACCCCCTGGGGTTGTGGCAGCGCCCTGCGCCAGTAGACCTGTCGATCAATCATTACGGCTTGACCAATGCCGATCTTGATACGACCTTCCGTGCCGGCGACCTGTTCATCGGCAAAGAGGAAGCGAGCCTACGCGAAATCTTCGAGGCGTTGCAGCAGACATATTGCCGCACCATCGGCGCCGAGTTCACCCACATCGTCGACTCCGAGCAGCGCAGCTGGTTCCAGCAGCGTCTGGAGAGCGTGCGTGGGCGTCCTGAATTTTCCGCAGACATCCAGAGCCACCTGCTCGAGCGCGTTACCGCGGCAGAAGGCCTGGAGAAATACCTGGGTACCAAATACCCGGGCACCAAACGTTTCGGCCTGGAAGGCGGCGAAAGCCTGATTCCGATGCTGGACGAGCTGATCCAGCGCTCCGGTTCCTATGGCACCAAGGAAGTCGTGATCGGCATGGCCCACCGTGGTCGCCTGAACGTACTGGTCAACACCTTCGGCAAGAACCCGCGCGAGCTGTTCGACGAGTTCGAAGGCAAGAAGAAGGTCGAGCTGGGTTCCGGTGACGTGAAGTATCACCAGGGCTTCTCGTCCAACGTGATGACCGCCGGCGGTGAAGTTCACCTGGCCATGGCGTTCAACCCTTCGCACCTGGAAATCGTCTCGCCAGTGGTGGAAGGTTCGGTGCGTGCCCGTCAGGACCGCCGCAACGACAGCGTTGGCGACAAGGTACTGCCGATCTCGATCCACGGCGACGCGGCCTTCGCTGGCCAGGGCGTGGTCATGGAAACCTTCCAGATGTCGCAGACCCGCGGTTTCAAGACCGGCGGCACCGTGCACATCGTGATCAACAACCAGGTTGGTTTCACCATCAGCAACCCGCTGGACTCGCGTTCCACCGAGTACTGCACCGACGTCGCCAAGATGATCCAGGCGCCGATCCTGCACGTCAACGGCGACGATCCGGAAGCGGTGCTGTTCGTGACCCAGCTGGCGGTCGACTACCGCATGCAGTTCAAGCGTGACGTGGTCATCGACCTGGTCTGCTACCGTCGTCGCGGCCACAACGAGGCCGACGAGCCGAACGGCACCCAGCCGCTGATGTACCAGCAGATTAGCAAGCAGCGCACCACCCGTGAGCTGTACGCCGATGCGCTGACCCAGGCCGGTCGTCTGGATGCCGAGCGCGTCCAGGCCAAGGTCGACGAGTACCGCAATGCGCTGGACAACGGCCTGCATGTTGTGAAAAGCCTGGTCAAGGAGCCGAACAAGGAGCTGTTCGTCGACTGGCGTCCATACCTGGGCCACGCCTGGACCGCGCGTCACGACACCCGCTTCGACCTCAAGACCCTGCAGGAGCTCTCGGCCAAGTTGCTGGAGCTGCCGGAAGGCTTCGTGGTTCAGCGCCAGGTCTCGAAGATCTACGAAGATCGCCAGAAGATGCAGGCCGGTGGCTTGCCGATCAACTGGGGTTACGCCGAAACCATGGCGTACGCCACCCTGGCCTTCGAAGGTCACCCGATCCGCATGACGGGTCAGGATATCGGTCGCGGCACCTTCTCTCACCGCCATGCGGTGTTGCACAACCAGAAGGACGCCAGCACCTATATCCCGCTGCAGAACCTGTTCCCGGGCCAGCCACGTTTCGACCTGTACGATTCGTTCCTGTCCGAAGAGGCGGTACTGGCGTTCGAATACGGCTACTCGACCACCCAGCCCAATGCGCTGGTGATCTGGGAAGCCCAGTTCGGCGACTTCGCCAACGGTGCCCAGGTGGTTGTCGACCAGTTCATCACCAGCGGCGAGCACAAGTGGGGCCGTCTGTGCGGTCTGACCATGCTGCTGCCACACGGTTATGAAGGGCAGGGGCCTGAGCACTCCTCGGCGCGTCTGGAGCGTTACCTGCAACTGTGTGCCGAGCACAACGTTCAGGTCTGCGTACCTACCACGCCGGCTCAGATCTACCACCTGCTGCGTCGTCAGGTCATCCGTCCGCTGCGCAAGCCGCTGATCGTGCTGACACCCAAGTCGCTGCTCCGCCACAAGCTGGCCATCTCGACCCTGGAAGAATTGGCCGAAGGCTCGTTCCAGACCGTCATTCCGGAAATCGACAGCCTCGATCCGGCCAAGGTGACGCGCCTGGTGCTGTGCAGCGGCAAGGTCTACTACGATCTGCTGGAAAAACGCCGTGCCGAAGGCCGTGAAGACATCGCTATCGTGCGTATCGAGCAACTGTATCCGTTCCCTGAAGACGATCTGGTTGAAATCCTTGCGCCTTACACCGGTCTGAAGGACGTGGTGTGGTGTCAGGAAGAGCCGATGAACCAGGGCGCGTGGTACAGCAGCCAGCACCACATGCGTCGCATCCTGAGCCGTCACAACAAGGACCTGGTCCTTGAGTACGCCGGTCGTGACGCCTCGGCAGCACCTGCCTGTGGTTACGCTTCGATGCACGCCGAACAGCAGGAAAAACTGCTGCAAGCTGCCTTCACCGTTTAATGCCATCGCGCACCAGAAACCGAATTTAAGGAACCACTGATAATGGCTATCGAGATCAAAGCCCCTACTTTCCCGGAATCGGTTGCCGATGGCACCGTTGCCACCTGGCACAAGAAACCGGGCGAAGCCGTCAAGCGTGACGAGCTGATCGTCGACATCGAGACCGACAAGGTCGTCCTGGAAGTGCTGGCCACCGCCGATGGCGTGCTGGGCGACATCGTCAAGGGCGAAGGCGAGACCGTGCTGTCCGACGAAGTGCTGGGTTCGATCAATGAAGGCGCTGCACCAGCTGCTGCTCCGGCCGCCGCTGCCGCCGCACCTGCCCAGGCTGCCGCTCCGGCCGACGCTGGCGAAGACGACCCGATTGCTGCGCCTGCCGCACGCAAGCTGGCCGAAGAAAACGCCATCGACCTGGCCAGCGTCGCTGGCACCGGTAAAGGCGGTCGCATCACCAAGGAAGACGTCGTCGCTGCCGTCGCCAACAAGAAGGCCGCTCCGGCTGCCGCTGCTGCCAAGCCGGCCGCTGCTGCCGCTGCCCCGGTTGTCGCCACTGGCGACCGTACCGAGAAGCGTGTGCCGATGACCCGCGTGCGTGCCACCGTGGCCAAGCGTCTGGTCGAAGCACAGTCGAACATGGCGATGCTGACCACCTTCAACGAAGTCGACATGACCGAAGTCATGGCACTGCGTTCGAAGTACAAGGACCTGTTCGAGAAGTCCCACAACGGCGTGCGCCTGGGCTTCATGTCGTTCTTCGTCAAGGCTGCCACCGAAGCGCTGAAACGCTTCCCGGCTGTCAACGCCTCGATCGACGGCAGCGACATCGTCTACCACGGCTACGCCGACATCGGTGTTGCCGTGTCCAGCGACCGCGGCCTGGTGGTACCGGTACTGCGTAACGCCGAGCAGATGAGCCTGGCCGAAATCGAAGGCGGCATCGCCACCTTCGGCAAGAAGGCCCGTGACGGCAAACTGTCGATCGACGAGATGACCGGCGGTACCTTCACCATCACCAACGGTGGTACCTTCGGTTCGATGATGTCGACCCCGATCGTCAACCCGCCGCAGGCTGCAATCCTGGGCATGCACAACATCATCCAGCGTCCGATGGCCGTCAACGGCCAGGTCGTGATCCGTCCGATGATGTACCTGGCACTGTCCTACGATCACCGCCTGATCGATGGCAAAGAAGCCGTGACGTTCCTGGTGACCATCAAGAACCTGCTGGAAGACCCGGCTCGTCTGCTGCTGGACATCTGATAAACAGCTGCAGGCTGCAAGCGACAAGCTTCGAGCAGAAGCGTGTTCGCCTTGCCGCCTGCAGCTTGCCGCTTGACGCTAAAAGGAATCTTTTATGACCCAGAAATTCGACGTGGTAGTGATTGGTGCAGGTCCTGGCGGCTATGTAGCCGCGATCAAGGCTGCCCAGCTCGGCCTGAGCACTGCCTGTATCGAGAAGTACGTTGACGGCGAAGGCAAACTGGCCCTCGGCGGTACCTGCCTGAACGTGGGTTGCATTCCGTCCAAGGCGCTGCTGGACAGCTCCTGGAAGTACAAGGAAGCCAAAGAGAGCTTCAACGTGCACGGCATCTCCACTGGCGAAGTGAAGATGGACGTGGCTGCGATGGTTGGCCGCAAGGCTGGCATCGTCAAGAACCTGACCGGCGGCGTTGCCACCCTGTTCAAGGCCAACGGCGTCACTTCGATCCAGGGCCACGGCAAACTGCTGGCCGGCAAGAAAGTCGAAGTCACCAAGCCTGACGGCAGCACCGAAATCATCGAAGCCGAGAACGTGATCCTGGCCTCCGGTTCGCGTCCGATCGACATTCCGCCGGCTCCGGTCGACCAGAAAGTCATCGTCGACTCCACCGGCGCCCTGGAATTCCAGACCGTGCCAAAACGCCTGGGCGTGATCGGCGCCGGCGTCATCGGCCTGGAGCTGGGTTCGGTATGGTCGCGCCTGGGTGCCCAGGTGACCGTGCTCGAAGCCCTGGACACCTTCCTGATGGCAGCCGACACCGCTGTTGCCAAGGAAGGCCTGAAGACCCTGACCAAGCAAGGTCTGGACATCAAGCTGGGCGCTCGCGTGACCGGCTCGAAGGTCAACGGCGACGAAGTCGAAGTGACCTACACCGACGCCAACGGCGAGCAGAAGATCACCTTCGACAGGCTGATCGTTGCAGTCGGCCGTCGCCCTGTGACCACCGACCTGCTGGCTGCCGACAGCGGCGTGACCATCGACGAGCGCGGTTTCGTGTTCGTTGACGACTACTGCGCTACCAGCGTACCGGGCGTCTACGCCATCGGTGACGTGGTACGTGGCATGATGCTGGCGCACAAGGCCTCGGAAGAGGGCATCATGGTCGTCGAGCGCATCAAGGGCCACAAGGCCCAGATGAACTACGACCTGATCCCATCGGTTATCTACACCCACCCGGAAATGGCCTGGGTCGGTAAAACCGAGCAAGCCTTGAAGGCTGAAGGCGTTGAGGTTAACGTGGGCACCTTCCCGTTCGCGGCCAGCGGCCGTGCGATGGCAGCCAACGACACCGGTGGTTTCGTCAAGGTCATCGCCGATGCCAAGACCGACCGCGTTCTGGGTGTACACGTCATTGGCCCAAGCGCTGCCGAACTGGTGCAGCAGGGTGCAATCGCAATGGAATTCGGCTCCAGCGCCGAAGACCTGGGCATGATGGTCTTCTCCCATCCGACCTTGTCTGAAGCGCTGCACGAAGCCGCTCTGGCCGTGAATGGCGGTGCCATCCACGTAGCCAACCGCAAGAAGCGTTAAACAATAAGAAACCACGGCGGACGGCCCGTCGTGAGTCTTGCGTGCATGGCTCACCGCGGAAAGTCCGCCGGACTCGAACTCCCGGAGCATACCGGGGGCAAGCGGTCACAGGTGGCGCGGCACTCCACAGGAGCGCAGCGCCGAAGCGCAGTACCTAACGAAGACGGTAAAAAGCATGAATCTTCACGAGTATCAGGGTAAGCAGCTGTTCGCTGAATACGGCCTGCCAGTTTCCAAGGGTTTCGCAGTCGACACCCCTGAAGCTGCAGCAGAAGCCTGCGACAAGATCGGTGGCACCGAGTGGGTTGTAAAAGCCCAGGTTCACGCCGGTGGTCGCGGTAAAGCGGGCGGCGTAAAGCTGGTTCGCAGCAAAGAAGACGCCAAGGCGTTCGCTGCCCAGTGGTTGGGCAAGCGTCTGGTTACCTACCAGACCGATGCCAATGGTCAGCCAGTCACCAAGATCCTGGTTGAATCGTGCACTGATATCGCTAAAGAGCTGTACCTGGGCGCTGTCGTTGACCGTTCGAGCCGTCGTATCGTGTTCATGGCCTCCACCGAAGGTGGCGTGGACATCGAGAAAGTCGCTCACGACACTCCGGAAAAAATCATCAAGGCCACTATCGATCCACTGGTTGGCGCTCAGCCATTCCAGGGTCGCGAGCTGGCATTCCAGCTGGGTCTGGAAGGCAAGCAGGTTGCTCAGTTCGCCAAGATCTTCGTCGGTCTGGCCAAGCTGTTCAAAGAGCACGACCTGGCACTGCTGGAAGTGAACCCGCTGGTGATCAAGGCCGACGGCGATCTGCACTGCCTCGATGCCAAGATCAACATCGACGCCAACGCCATGTACCGTCAGCCCAAGCTGAAAACCTTCCACGACCCGTCGCAGGACGATCCTCGTGAAGCCCACGCTGCCAGCTTCGAGCTGAACTACGTGGCCCTGGAAGGCAACATCGGCTGCATGGTAAACGGTGCCGGCCTGGCCATGGGTACCATGGACATCGTCAACCTGCACGGCGGCAAGCCAGCCAACTTCCTCGACGTAGGTGGTGGCGCTACCAAAGAGCGCGTGACCGAAGCGTTCAAGATCATCCTGTCCGACAGCAATGTCGCGGCCGTACTGGTCAACATCTTCGGCGGCATCGTTCGTTGCGACATGATTGCCGAAGGCATCATCGGTGCAGTGAAAGAAGTTGGCGTTAAAGTGCCGGTTGTTGTTCGTCTGGAAGGCAACAACGCTGAACTGGGCGCCAAAGTACTGGCAGAAAGCGGTTTGAACATCATTGCGGCAACCAGCCTGACCGACGCTGCTCAACAAGTTGTCAAAGCTGCGGAGGGCAAGTAATGAGCGTCCTGATCAATAAAGACACCAAAGTCATCTGCCAGGGCTTCACCGGCTCGCAGGGTACCTTCCACTCCGAGCAAGCCATCGCCTACGGCACCAAGATGGTTGGCGGCGTGACCCCAGGCAAAGGCGGCACCACTCACCTGGGCCTGCCGGTGTTCAACACCGTGAAAGAAGCAGTAGCTGCTACCGGCGCCGACGCGTCGGTCATCTACGTACCGGCTCCTTTCTGCAAGGACTCGATCCTGGAAGCAGCGTTCGGCGGCATCAAGCTGATCGTGTGCATCACCGAAGGCATTCCTACCCTGGACATGCTCGATGCCAAGGTCAAGTGCGACGAGCTGGGTGTTACCCTGATCGGCCCTAACTGCCCAGGCGTCATCACCCCGGGCGAGTGCAAGATCGGCATCATGCCAGGTCACATCCACTTGCCAGGCAAGGTCGGTATCGTGTCGCGTTCCGGCACCCTGACCTATGAAGCCGTGAAGCAGACCACTGACGCCGGTTTCGGTCAGTCCACCTGCGTCGGTATCGGTGGCGACCCGATCCCGGGTTCGAACTTCATCGACATCCTGAAGCTGTTCCAGGAAGACCCGAAGACCGAGGCGATCGTGATGATCGGCGAGATCGGCGGTTCGGCTGAAGAAGAAGCGGCTGCCTACATCAAGGCAAACGTCACCAAGCCAGTGGTTTCCTACATCGCCGGTGTGACTGCCCCAGCGGGCAAGCGCATGGGCCATGCTGGCGCCATCATTTCGGGCGGCAAGGGTACTGCAGACGAGAAGTTCGCAGCCCTGCAGGACGCCGGTGTAAAAACCGTGCGTTCGCTGGCCGACATCGGCAAGGCCCTGGCCGAGCTGACCGGTTGGGAAGTGAAGAAGTAAGCTGCGGCTGACCTTCCACGCTTCGGCAAAGGCCACCCTCGGGTGGCCTTTGTGCTTTCTGGTGTACGCTGCCCTCTGTAGGAGCCGGCCTTGCCGGCGAAGCAGACAGCGCGTTCTTGCATAAAAGTCGGTCATCCACGCGACATGCATATTCGCTCATCGGACAAGCACCCCTCTGGCAGTGCGTTTTGCGGCCAGATTCGTTAACCTGTGCCCTCATTTTGTGCCAGCACCCCAAAAGGGAGCTACACGCTAAACGGGTCTGCTCCATCCGGGCAGGCAGCATTTCCCTCACCCAAGGGGAAGTCCCTCTCTAAATCCCGATTTCAGAAGTGTGGTATTTCCTTAATGAAAGTCTTGAAAGGCCAGGACATCCTGGCGCTTGGTTTTATGACGTTCGCGTTATTCGTGGGCGCAGGCAACATCATTTTCCCGCCTATCGTCGGCCTGCAATCGGGCCCCTACGTCTGGTTGGCCGCCCTGGGCTTTCTGGTCACTGCCGTGGGCCTGCCCGTGATCACCGTGGTGGCACTGGCCAAGGTCGGTGGCGGCATGGACGCGCTGAGCAGCCCGATCGGCAAGGTGGCCGGTGGCCTGCTGGCGGCTGCCGCGTACCTGGCCGTAGGCCCGCTGTTCGCCACCCCGCGTACCGCGACCGTGTCCTTCGAGGTAGGTGTGGCACCGCTGACCGGCGAGAGCCCGACCGCGTTGTTCATCTATAGCCTGGTGTACTTTGCCGTGGTGCTGGCCGTGTCCATGTACCCGGGCAAGCTGCTCGATACTGTCGGGCGCTTCCTGGCCCCGCTGAAGATCATCGCGCTGGCCGCGCTGGGCATCGCCGCGTTCATGCTGCCGGCCGGCACCATGGGGGTGGCGCAACCTGAATATGTCGCCGCGCCGTTCTCCCAGGGCTTCATCAATGGCTACCTGACCATGGATACCCTGGGCGCGCTGGTGTTCGGTATCGTCATCGTCAACGCGATCCGCTCGCGTGGCGTCGACTCGCCGCAACTGATCACCCGCTATGCCATCATCGCCGGCCTGATTGCCGGTGTCGGCCTGGCGCTGGTGTACATCAGCCTGTTCCGCCTGGGTGCGGGCAGCCACGAGATCGCCGCCGGTGCGAGCAATGGCGCGGCGGTGCTGCATGCCTATGTACAGCACACTTTCGGTTCGCTGGGCAGTGGCTTCCTGGCTGTACTGATCGCGCTGGCCTGCCTGGTCACCGCCGTGGGCCTGACCTGCGCCTGCGCCGAGTACTTCAGCCAGGTACTGCCGTTGTCGTACCGTATGCTGGTGGTGCTGCTGGCCGGCTTCTCGCTGGTGGTGTCGAACCTGGGCCTGACCAAGCTGATCGCGTTCTCGATCCCGGTGCTCACGGCAATCTACCCGCCCTGCATCGTGCTGGTGGCGCTGAGTTTCTGCGGCAACCTGTGGAACTCCCAGACCCGCATCATGGCCCCGGTCATGGCGGTGTCGCTGCTGTTCGGCGTGATCGACGCGCTCAAGGGCGCCAACCTCGCTGGCTGGCTGCCGGAGTCGCTGGCGCACCTGCCGCTGAGCGAGCAGGGCCTGGCCTGGCTGGTGCCTTCGGTGGCGATGCTGGCTGTTGCCGTGGTGCTTGACCGCATGCTCGGCAAGCCGCGCGAAGCGGTCGCCTGAGTGTCGGCCGCGGCAGGCGAGGGCCACAAGCCATGATCGCCTGCCGGGCCAGCCTCTGAAGAGCCCCGCATCCATTCGGATGCGGGGCTTTTTCGTCTCGGGGCCACGTGTCTTTTTGCCGCTGGCAGCGTCGAAAGGCGGACAATGCACCATCCTGTGCCATTTCTTCGGGAGCGCCATGAGCTTCATCCAGAACAACCTGATCAACCTGTTTGCCGCCTGCTGGTTCGTTGCCTGCTGGGGCGGCTACACCCGCTACGCCAGCTGGAAGGCCCGTGATACCGCCTGCCTGGCCAGCGTCATGCACCTGTACCGCGAGGACTGGATGCGCCGCATGCTGCTGCGCGACAACCGCATCGCCGACGCCAGCGTGATCGGCAACCTGGAGCGCAACGCATCGTTCTTCGCCTCCAGCACCCTGATCATCCTGGCCGGTATCCTCACCGTGCTGGGCGCCTCGGACCGTGCCTGGTCGCTGCTGGCCGACCTGCCGCTGGTACAGCAGACATCCCAGGGCATGTCCGAAATCAAACTGTTATGCCTGGCGATGGTGTTCGTGTACGCCTTCTTCACCTTCAGCTGGTGCATGCGCCAGTACAACTTCGCCGCCGTGCTGGTGGGCTCGGCACCGATGATCGGCGAGCGTCAGGTCAGCGAGCAGGAGCGCAAGGCCTTCGCTCTGCGCGGGGCGCGGGTTATCTCGCTGGCGGCCAACCAGTTCAACTTCGGGCTGCGCTCGTACTATTTCGGCATGGCCTTGCTCAGCTGGTTCATCAGCCCCTGGCTGCTGGTGCTGATGAGCACCGGGGTAGTACTGGTGCTGTACCGCCGCGAGTTTCATTCCGACGTGCTCGACGTGATGGTCTATACCCCTACAGAGGCGCCATTGCCTGAGCCGAACAAGGAACCGGTCGCATGAGTATTCCGTTCTGGTGTGTGTTGATCAGCGCACTGCTGATCTATGTGGCGCGGGTGCCGGTGGCGCGTGCGATGAAGCAACAGGGCAGCTACGACAACCACCTGCCGCGCAGCCAGCAGGCGCAACTGACCGGCATGGGCGCCCGGGCGGTGGCGGCGCACCAGAACAGTTTCGAAGCATTCATGTTGTTCGCCGTAGGTGTATTGATGGCGCACACCACCCAGACCCAGGGTTTTCTGATCGATACCCTGGCGATCATCTTCGTGATCGCGCGGATCATCTACCTGCCGCTGTATTGGTATGACTTTGCGTGGCAGCGCAGCCTGGTCTGGTCGATCGGGCTGATCTGTTCATTGTTGCTGATGCTCAGCCCGACCTTTCGCCAACTTCTGGCCTGACATGAAAAAACCCGACCTGAGTCGGGTTTTTTCATTAAAGCGCAGTTGCTTACTTGGCAGGTTCTGCCGGGGCGGCTTCTGGTGCTGGCGTCACAGGAGCGGCCTGGTTGTTTTCTTCTGCACGCTTTTGTTCGGCTTCAGCACTGTCTTTGGCGGCTTCGGCGTTTTCTTTGGCGGCGTCGTTCATCTTATCCTGAGCGTCGTCCATTTTCTTCTGGGCTTGCTCGGCATGTTCTTGAGCGTCCTGGGCTTTGTTTTCGCTGGCTTTATCGCAAGCAGCGAGGCCCAGGGCGGCGGCCAGCATAACGGCAAAGGCAATGGGTTTACGCATGGGGTGTTTCTCCTTGTGGAATAGAGTTGCTTGAATTATCTGAGTTCAAGTAAGCGACATAAGTTCCGCGTCGTTTGCACATATATAAGTGCCGGATCCATATAGACTTTCCCTCAGGCTTATGCAGCACCTGAGTTATTGCACAAGGAGCTGACCGTGAATGAACCGTCACCGTTGATGGCCCAGGCCGAACGTTTTCTTTCAGCGCTGCGCCATTGCCAGTTGTTGAAGATGCGCGTAGAGCGCGCCGATGCCGACGGCATCACGCTGTGCCTGCCGTACTCGCCGCAGATCGTGGGTAACCCGCAGAGCGGCGCGATCCATGGCGGTGCAATCACCACGCTGATGGACACTGCGCTGGGCATGGCCACCCTGTGCGCCCTGGCCGAGTTCGAGGTGTGCCCGACCCTGGACCTGCGCATCGACTACATGCACCCGGGGCAGGCCGACAAGGCGGTGTATGGCCAGGCGCAGTGCTACCGGGTCACCCGCGATGTGATCTTCATCCGCGGCTGCGCCTACCAGGACGACCCCGGCGAGCCGATTGCCCAGGTGGTGGGCACCTACATGCGCCTGGGCAAGGACATCAAGGGCGGCCTGGGCTTTGGCCGGCAGCTCAAGGCGGTGGCGCAATGATTCCCGCGGACGTGCATGCACAGCTGCGCCAGGCGCATGCCCAGGGCAACTACGCGCCATTGCTGCAACTGATCCCCTACGCCAGCCTGATCGGCATCCAGTGCTGCCGTGACGGCGACGACCTGCTGTTCTGCCTGCCGGCCAGTGCCGACAATATCGGCAACCCGTTGCTGCCGGCGATTCATGGGGGGGTGATCGCCGGGTTCATGGAACTGTCGGCGGCGCTGTACCTGCTGATTTTCAGCGAAAGCGCGAGCATTCCCAGGATCATCGACTTTTCCATCGATTACCTGCGCGCCGGCCTGTACCGCGATACCTATGCGCGGTGCCAGCTGTGGCGCCAGGGCCGGCGGGTGACCAACGTCGCGATCACCGCCTGGCAGGGCGACCCGGACCAGCCCATCGCCACGGCCCGTGCGCATTTCAAGATCAAAGAACTGCCCGTGCCCTTGAAATAGATATGCCAGCCCCCATCTGCTGTTCATCCCGCCACGAAAGGCCGGACGCTGCCCCGCGGGGGCCGTCGGCCCGAGTGACTACTGCCATCAGATCGGAGTGTTGAAGACCATGAGTGTGGAAACTCAAAAAGAAACCCTGGGCTTCCAGACCGAGGTGAAGCAGCTGCTGCACCTCATGATCCATTCGCTGTACTCGAACAAGGAAATCTTCCTTCGCGAATTGATTTCCAACGCCTCCGACGCCGTCGACAAACTGCGCTTCGAAGCCCTGGCCAAGCCCGAGCTGCTCGAGGGCGGCAGCGACCTGAAGATTCGCGTGAGCTTCGACAAGGCGGCCAACACCGTCACCCTGGAAGACAACGGCATCGGCATGAACCGCGATGACGTGATCACCCACCTGGGCACCATCGCCAAGTCCGGCACTGCCGACTTCATGAAGAACCTCACCGGTGACCAGAAGAAAGACTCGCACCTGATCGGCCAGTTCGGTGTGGGCTTCTACTCGGCGTTCATCGTCGCCGACCAGGTCGATGTCTACAGCCGCCGCGCCGGTACTCCGGCGAGCGAGGGCGTGCACTGGTCGTCCAAGGGCGAGGGCGAGTTCGAAGTCGCCACCGTGGACAAGGCCGAGCGCGGTACGCGCATCGTGCTGCACCTGAAAAAAGGTGAAGACGAATTCGCCGATGGCTGGCGCCTGCGCAACATCATCAAGAAGTACTCCGACCATATCGCCCTGCCGATCGAACTGCCCAAGGAAGCGACTGCCGCCGAAGGCGAAGAGCAGCCGGCCGTGGAGTGGGAAACCGTCAACCGTGCCAGCGCGCTGTGGACCCGTCCGCGTACCGAGATCAAGGACGAGGAATACCAGGAGTTCTACAAGCACATCGGCCACGATTTCGAAAACCCGCTGGCCTGGAGCCACAACAAGGTCGAAGGCAAGCTGGAGTACACCTCGCTGCTGTACGTGCCGGCCCGTGCGCCGTTCGACCTGTACCAGCGTGAAGCGCCACGCGGCCTGAAGCTGTACGTGCAGCGCGTGTTCGTGATGGACCAGGCCGAATCGTTCCTGCCCTTGTACCTGCGCTTCATCAAGGGTGTGGTCGACTCCAACGACCTGTCGCTGAACGTGTCGCGCGAGATTCTGCAGAAAGACCCGATCATCGATTCGATGAAGTCGGCGCTGACCAAGCGCGTGCTGGACATGCTCGAGAAGCTGGCCAAGAACGAGCCTGAGCAGTACAAGGGCTTCTGGAAGAACTTTGGCCAGGTGCTCAAGGAAGGCCCGGCGGAAGACTTCGCCAACAAGGAGAAGATCGCCGGCCTGCTGCGCTTTGCCTCCACCCATGACGACAGCGGCGAGCAGAGCGTGTCCCTGGCCGACTACCTGGCACGTGCCAAGGAAGGTCAGGACAAGATCTATTTCCTCACCGGCGAGTCCTACGCGCAGGTACGCAACAGCCCGCACCTGGAAGTCTTCCGCAAGAAAGGCATCGAAGTGCTGCTGCTGACCGACCGCATCGACGAGTGGCTGATGAGCTACCTGAGCGAGTTCGACGGCAAGGGCTTCGTCGACGTCGCCCGTGGCGACCTGGACCTGGGCAAGCTGGACTCCGAGGAGGACAAGAAGGCTCAGGAAGAAGTGGCCAAGGACAAGGAAGGCCTGGTCGAGCGTCTGAAAGCCGCGCTGGGCGATACCGTCAGCGAAGTGCGCGTGTCGCACCGCCTGACCGATTCGCCGGCGATCCTGGCCATCGGTGAACAGGACATGGGCCTGCAGATGCGCCAGATCCTCGAAGCCAGCGGGCAGAAGGTGCCGGACTCCAAGCCGATCTTCGAATTCAACCCGGGTCACCCGCTGATCGAGAAGCTGGACAACGAGCAGAGCGAAGACCGTTTCGCCGACTTCTCGCATATCCTCTTCGATCAGGCCGCCCTGGCGGCGGGCGACAGCCTCAAGGATCCGGCGGCGTATGTGCGTCGACTGAACAAGCTGCTGGTCGAACTGTCGGCGTAAGCAGTTGCAGGAAAGCCCGCTTCGGCGGGCTTTTTTCATTGTGCAAGGAGGGGTTCATGAGCAACGTGACGATCGAGTCGCTGGTGTACAAGCTTGACGGCAAGGTGTACGAAAGCCGCCTGGTGTATACCCACGGCGCCAAGGAACAGCCGGGCCTGGTGATGGCGCCGAACTGGATGGGCATCGGCGAGGGCGCCGAGCGCATTGCCAGGGAGGTGGCGGCCCAGGGCTATGTGGTGCTGCTGGCTGACCTGTATGGGCAGACGCTGCGCCCATCCAACATGGATGAAGCGGGGGCGGCGATGATGCCGCTGAAAAATGATCGGGTCGAGCTGCGCAAACGCATGAAGGCGGCGCTGGATCAGTTGCTGGGGCAATCGAAGGCAGTGCTTGCGCCGGGCAAGCTGGCCACCTTCGGCTTCTGCTTCGGCGGTTGCTGCGCACTGGAGCTGGCCCGTGAAGACCAGCGTCTGCGCGCTGCGGTGTCGTTCCACGGTACGCTGGACACGCCGCTGCCGGCCCAGGAGGGCAAGGTGTCGGCAGCGTTGCTGGTGTTGCACGGTGCAGCCGACCCGCTCGTGCCGCGCGAGCAACTGCCTGCCTTCGAGGCCGAGATGGATGCGGCCAAGGCTGACTGGCAGCTGGTGAGCTACGGAGGCGCGGTGCATTCGTTCACCGACCCCGCAGCGAACGTGCCAGGCAAGATGAAGTACGACGCCAGGACGTCCAAGCGCGCGTTCCAGGCGATGCACAACCTGCTGCGGGAAGTGTTCCAGGCCTGATGGCCTCTTCGCTGGCAAGCCCGCTCCTGCCTCTGCAGGAGCCGGCCTTGCCGGCGAATCTCAAGGCAACTCGATTCGCCCGATCTCGCCCGGTACCACCGGCCAATCCCCGGCCGCCCAGCGTGCCCGTGCCTGCTCGATCAGCGCCGGGTCACTGGCGACGAAGTTCCAGTTCATCCGCCGCGGCCCGTCCAGTGCGTCGCCGCCAATGATCACCAGGTGGCATTCGCTGTCGGCGTACAGGCTCATCGCTTCGCCTTCGGGCAGCACCACCAGGCTGCACGGCTCCAGTGGCTGATCGTCAAGGCTCGCCTCACCGTCGAGTACATAAACCGCCCGTTCAGCGTGTTCGGCGGGAATCAGCAGCGTGCTCGCCGCCTGCATGCGCACCTCGGCATACAGGGTCGCTGACAACACCGGCACTGGCGAGGTCAGGCAAAACCCCGTGCCCGCGATCATGCGGATACTCACCCCCAGCGCATCGCTGCTCGGCAAGCTGGCCGCCGGGTGATGGCTGTAGTGTCCCGGCCCCTGTTCGTGATCCTTTGGCGAGGCCAGCCACACCTGCAGCCCGTGCAGGCGCTTGGGCTGACCCAGCAGCTCCGGCGGGGTGCGCTCGATATGCGCCACGGCGCTGCCGGCGGTCATCCAGCTCACCTCGCCGGCCCCCACGCGCTGATCCGAGCCCAGGCTGTCCTTGTGCTGCAACTGGCCTTCGAACAGGTAGGTGAGGGTGGACAGGCCGATGTGCGGGTGCTGGCGAATGTCCATGCCACGCCCGGGCGGGTAGTCGGTCGCCAGCATGTGATCGAAGAACACGAACGGCCCGACGCTGCGCCGCCGTGCCGAAGGCAGCGGGCGCAGGATGGGTTGGCCTTCGACGGATTCGGCGCGCGGGCGGATTACCAGGGGAGGGTTCATCAGGGGCACCAGGGCGATGGAAATAATTGGAAGCATAACCTGCCCGGTGCCCGGGCTGAACCGTTGCGCCCGGCGGCAGGTCTACCCTGGGTCAATTGCACAAGGGGATTGCGATGTGGGCCAGGACGCTGGGGTGCCTGTTGCTGTCGGTGACGCTGTCGGGCATGGCCCAGGCGCGGGAGTACCGCTACAGCGACGCGCACCTGCATTATGTCGATTTCTTTCAGGAAAGCGCCGGCATGGACGAGTTGCTCAAGGCCATGGATGCGGCGCGTATCGATCAGTCGATGATCTCGGGTGTGGCGGTGGCCAAGAAATGGCATGAAGACGAGCCCAAGCGCCCGCGCTACTACGCCGGCGATGATGCCGCAGCCTACTGGTACAGCGCCACCGACATCTATGTGGCAGCGGCGCTGCAACAGTTGCCCGAGCAGCAGCGCCAGCGCTTTCACCCGTTTCTGACCGGCTTCAACCCGGTGGACAAGAACGCGGCCACCCATATCGAGCGTATGCTCGAGCTGTTTCCCGGCCTGTGGCAGGGCATCGGAGAAGTATTCACCCGCCACGACGACCTGACGGCGTTGACCAGCGGCGACACGCCACGGGCCAACAACGAGGCGCTGGGCCTCATCTATCAGCTGGCGGCCAGGCACGACATGCCGGTGCTGATCCACTCCAACATCACCTCCAAGCGCGAACGCAACCCGCTGTACCTGGAAGAGATCGAGCAGCCCCTGCGCGAGCACCCCGATACCCGTTTCATCTGGGCCCACGCCGGCACCAGCATGGAGATTCACCGCCACCAGACCCAGCTGGACTTTCTGCTGCCGACCCTGACGCGCATGCTCGAGCGTTATTCGAACCTGTACATCGACCTGTCGTGGAGCGTGCTCGAACCCTACCTGCTGGACGACAAGGGCGTGCCACGGCCCGAATGGGTTGCGCTGGTGGAGCGCTTCCCCGAGCGTTTCATGCTCGGTTCCGATGTGGTCGGCCGCTTCGCCAGCCTGGGCGAGCAACTGCACGGGTTCGACCGGTTCCTGGATGCCTTGCCCGAGGCCGTGGCGCACAAGGTGGCCAAGGACAACTTTCTCGCGGTACTGCCCAGGTCACGCTGATGTCATCAGCCTGTCATGCAAGCCCCATAGCCTGCCGCCATCAACCTGATGGAGAGCAGTATGTCGAAGAGTCGTTTGGGCGCCCTGGCCGCGCTGATGCTGGTGAGTGCGGTGGCCGGTGCAGAGGTGCGGGTGCAGGGGCCGGTGGAGTACGGCGTGTTCCAGACCCGCCACCAGGACTTCCAGCCCGGTGAACGGGTATTGACCCAGACCAGCCAGACCCTGGAGCACACCGACCGAGTGCCGGCCCGTCTTGGCAGCAAATTCGGCCTGCGCTATCGCCTTGAAGGCAAGGTGGCCGAAGACACGCCCCTGACGCTGCTGTACCTGACCCCCGGGGTGATCACCCCCGACGGCCAGCGCCATGACAAGTTCGAGGTGGTGCAGAAGCTGGTACCGGGGGCCGCGCAGGATGTCATGGCCTATGAATTTACCGAGCACCACGAAGTGGTACCGGGCCAGTGGCACTTCATGGTGTTCCAGGGGGACCGCCTGCTGGCCGAGCAGCGCTTCATCGTGCAATGAGGCATGCGCCGCCTGCGCTCGCAATGACAAGGCGTTTTGATATCACTTTTTCGTCTTACGCAAAAATCTCAAGGGCCGATACCTTCTAATAAGCACGTCAGCTGCATGACCGATGCAGCGCTTTTGGAGGGAACCGGAAGATGAGCTTGAGACGTTTGAACATTGCGCCGCGGGCAGGTCTGGGGTTTGGTCTGGTAGCGTTGCTGGTGTTTGCATTGGGGGCCTTCTCGCTCCTGCAGATGAGCAGCATGCGCCAGCAGTCCGAACAGGTCGACAGCAACTGGCTGCCCAGTGTGATCTCGGTGGGGCAGATCAGCCAGGACATGTTCCGGATACGGGCACTGACCCTGCGCCTGCTGCTCAACAGCGACAACGCCGCGCAGCAGCAGACCCATTCACGCATCGAGCAGATCAAGGGCGAGCTGGGCAAGGAACAGCAACGCTACCAGGCCCTGATTGCATTGCCCGAGGAGCAGGCGCTGTTCGACCGCTACCTCAAGCTCGAGCAGCAGTACCTGGGCTATCAGGCACGGGTAGTGCAGATGGCCCTGCAGGGCCAGACAACGGAGGCGGTGGCGCTGGTCAACGGTGAGATGAACCAGCTGGCCGATCAGCTCACCACCACCCTCAACGAGCTGATCGCCCTCAACAACCATCACGCCAACATGGCCACCGAGCTTGCCGGCACGGTGTATGAGCGTGCCCGCGTGTGGGTGGTCGGCCTGCTGGTGGCCGCACTGGTGCTCACCGTTGTGCTGGCGCTGACCTTGACCCGCAGTATCGTGCGCCCGCTGGCGCAATCGCTGCAGGTGGCCGAGGTGGTCGCCACCGGCGACCTGACCCCGCAGATCAACGTGGAGGGCAGTGACGAGCCGGCGCGCTTGCAGGCGGCCCTCAAGCAGATGCAGCAGAGCCTGCGCGATACCATCGGGCGTATTTCCGATTCGTCCAACCAGCTGGCCTCGGCGTCCGAAGAGCTCAGCGCAGTGACCGAGGACGCTACCCGCGGCCTGCACCAGCAGACCCAGGAAATCGAGCAGGCCGCCACCGCCGTGAACCAGATGACCGCCGCGGTGGAAGAGGTGGCGAGCAATGCGGTGGCCACCTCCCAGGCCTCGACCGAGTCCGATCGCATTGCCCGTCAGGGGCGCGAGCAGGTGCGCCTCACGGTAGCGTCGATCGAGGCGCTGGCCGATGGCGTTACCGCCAATGCCGCGGAAGTCGGGCAGTTGGCCGAGCAGGTGCACGGCATCACCAAGGTGCTGGATGTGATCGGTTCGATCGCCGAGCAGACCAACCTGCTGGCCCTGAACGCGGCCATCGAGGCGGCGCGGGCGGGGGATGCCGGGCGCGGTTTTGCAGTGGTGGCCGACGAGGTACGGGCACTGGCTCATCGTACCCAGCAGTCGACACGGGAAATCGAACAGATGATCGGTGGCATCCAGGAGGGTACCGACCGGGCGGTGGAGGGCATGCAGCAGACCAACCAGCGTGCCCAGGGCACCCTGGATGGCGCGCATGCGGCGGGTACGGCGCTGGAAGAGATTGCCACGGCCATCAGCCTGATCAACGAGCGCAACCTGGTGATCGCCAGTGCGTCCGAACAGCAGGCACAGGTGGCGCGGGAGGTGGACCGCAACCTGACCAACATCCGCGACCTGGCGCTGCAGAGCTCGGCGGGGGCCAACCAGACCAGCGCGGCGAGCCAGGCGTTGTCGCAGCTGGCCATCGAGCTCAATACGCTGGTGGGCAGGTTTTCGGTGTAACGCCTTTGGCCGGCAAGGCCGGCCCCTACAGGCATCGCGTGCCCTGCAGGAGCCGGCCTTGCCGGCCAATTGCCCCGAAAGCCGCAAACAAAAACGCCCCGAACCAGTCGGGGCGTTTCTACAGCAGGGGCGAGCCCTTGCTTACTTGCCAGCCCAGCGCTTGAGCACCAGGGTGGCATTGGTGCCGCCGAAACCGAAGCTGTTGCTCATCACGGTGTCGATCTTGGCATTTTCGCGGGTTTCGCGCAGAACTGGCAGGTCGGCCACTTCCGGGTCCAGCTCGTCGATGTTGGCGGAGCCGGCAATGAAGTTGCCTTCCATCATCAGCATGCAGTAGATCGCCTCGTGAACGCCGGCAGCGCCCAGCGAGTGGCCCGACAGGCTCTTGGTGGAGCTGATGGCCGGGGCCTTGTCGCCGAACACTTCACGCACACCCTTCATTTCGGCAACGTCACCGACCGGGGTCGAGGTGCCGTGGGTGTTCAGGTAGTCGATCGGGGTGTCGACGGTGGACAGCGCCTGCTGCATGCAGCGGATCGCGCCTTCGCCACTTGGGGCAACCATGTCGTAACCGTCGGAGGTCGCGCCGTAGCCAACGATTTCGGCGTAGATCTTCGCGCCACGGGCCAGAGCGTGCTCCAGCTCCTCGACCACTACCATGCCGCCACCGCCGGCGATGACGAAACCGTCACGGTCGGCATCGTAGGCGCGCGAGGCTTTTTCCGGGGTGTCGTTGCGCTTGCTGGACAGTGCGCCCATGGCGTCGAACAGGAACGACTGGCTCCAGTGCTCTTCTTCACCGCCACCGGCGAACACCACGTCCTGCTTGCCCATCTGGATCTGTTCCATCGCGGTACCGATGCAGTGCGCGCTGGTGGCGCACGCCGAGGCGATGGAGTAGTTCAGGCCCTTGATCTTGAACGGGGTGGCCAGGCACGCCGACACGGTGCTGCTCATGGTGCGGGTAACGCGGTATGGGCCGACGCGCTTGACGCCTTTTTCGCGCAGGATGTCCAGCGCTTCCATCTGGTTCAGGGTCGAGGCGCCGCCGGAACCGGCGATCAGACCGGTGCGCGGGTTGGACACCTGCTCTTCGCTCAGGCCCGAGTCCTTGATCGCGTCCTGCATCGCCAGGTAGGCGTAGGCGGCTGCGTGGCCGACGAAGCGATAGACCTTGCGGTCGATCAGCTCTTCGAGGTTGAGGTCGATGGAACCGGAAACCTGGCTGCGCAGCCCCATTTCCTTGTATTCCGGGTTGAAACGGATGCCCGGACGGCTTTTACGCAGGTTTTCGGAGACGGTCTCTTTGTCATTGCCCAGGCACGATACGATGCCCAGACCTGTGATTACGACGCGGCGCATGCGAATAACCCTTAGAAATTTTCAGTGGAGGTAAATACACCGACCCGAAGGCCTTCGGCGGTGTAGATCTCGCGGCCGTCGACGCTGACCGAGCCATCGGCGATGGCCATGTTCAGCTTGCCTTTCAGGACGCGCTTGATGTGGATGTTATAGGTGACTTTCTTGGCGGTCGGCAGTACCTGACCGAAGAACTTCACTTCGCCCGAACCCAGGGCCCGGCCACGGCCTGGCAGGCCTTGCCAGCCCAGGAAGAATCCGACCAGCTGCCACATGGCATCCAGGCCCAGGCAGCCTGGCATCACCGGGTCGCCTTCGAAATGGCAGGCGAAGAACCACAGGTCTGGACTGATATCCAGCTCGGCGACCAACTCACCTTTGCCGTACTTGCCACCCTCTTGGCTGATGTGCGTGATGCGATCCACCATCAGCATGTTAGGGGCGGGCAGTTGCGCGTTACCTGGGCCGAACAGCTCACCGCGACTGCAGCGCAGCAGGTCTTCCCGGGTAAAGGCGTTTTGTTTGGTCATGCGAGCTCCTCAATAGTCACCGTGCGGCACGGGGTAGATCTTCCCGACCGACCCAAAAGCCTCAGGCTTGGGGCGGCAGCCTACACATAGACTATTGCGTTGTAGTGAAAGTCACAGCACAGGGGACGAAGATGTACACTTGTGCACTGAAATTTTTATGACAAGCCCGGCAAGGGCCCGGTTCAGTCTGTAAGACTGCCGCACTTTAGCATTTATCGCCAGTCACAGATGCCTGTGCGGGCAGCCAGCGTTGCAGAATCTGCTGCAGATCAATGCGTTTGAACGGCTTGGTCAGGTAGTCGTTCATGCCGGCGGCCAGGCAGCGTTCGCGATCGCCCTGCAGCGCGTTGGCAGTCAGGGCGATGATCGGCATGGCTGCGGCATGGGGGATCTGGCGGATGCGCCGGGTGGCCTCGTAGCCGTCGATGACCGGCAGGCGGCAATCCATCAGCGTGGCGGCAAAGCGCTGGCGGCTGGCCAGCGCCACCGCCTGGGCGCCATCGGCGGCCACGCACACCTCGAACCCCAGGCTGCGCAGCATGGCCTGGGTCACGGCCTGGTTCACCGGGTTGTCCTCCACCAGCAGGATGCGTCGGCCCTGGCCAGGGTCACTGTTGTCGGCCCTGGGCGCAGGCAGCGTGGGGTTCTGCTGCATGCATAGCGCCAGCGGCATTTCCAGGGTAAAGGTCGAGCCCCTGCCTTCACGGCTTTCGGCACGCAGCGTGCCGCCCATGCGCTCGGTCAGGGTGCGGGCGATAGACAGCCCCAGGCCGGTACCGCCGTAACGTCGTGAAATAGAACTGTCGGCCTGCTGGAAGGCAACGAACATGGTTTCCAGGCGCTCGCTGTCGATACCGATGCCGGTATCGCGCACCGCACAGGTGAACCAGATCAGTTGTCGGTCCAGTACCTGCCAGCGCGGTTCGATCTGCACGCTGCCGTGTTCGGTGAACTTCAGCGCGTTGCCGATCAGGTTCACCAGCACCTGGCGGATGCGGGTCGGGTCGCCGGCCACGCGCAACTGTTCCATGCCCGGCGGCAGTGGCGCCAGCAGCAGCAATCCGCGCTGCTGGGCGACATGCTGGAACGACTGCGTGCAACTGCCCAGCAGCTCGGCCAGGTTGAACTCGATGTGCTCCAGCTCCAGCGTCGTGCGCTCGATCCGCGAGAAGTCGAGGATGTCGTTGATCACCTTGAGCAGATGGCCGGTGGACTCGCTGGCCACGGCCGCGTACTCGCTCTGTTCTTCGCTCAGCGCGGTGGTCTGCAGCAGTTGCAGCATGCCCAGCACCCCGTTCATGGGGGTGCGCAGCTCGTGGCTCATCATCGCCAGGAAGTCCGACTTGGCCTTGTTCGCCTGTTCCGCTTCCTCGCGGGCCTGGATCAGCTGGGCGATGGCCTGTTGCTGCTCGTGGCTGGCCTGTGCCAGGCCGCTGGCCAGGTTGTTGATGTGGCGGGCCAGGTGGCCCAGCTCGCTGTCGTCGACCACCGGCAGCGGCGCATTGAAGTCGCCTTTCTGGATGGCCTTGACCGCGTGCCCCATGTCGCTGATCGGACGCGACAGGCTGCGCGCCAGGCGCCGTGCGAGGATGAAGGTGAACAGCAGGGCGAACAGGGCCAGGATCGCGGCCTTGATCACGATTTCCTGCTGGCGCTGGTTGAAGGCGTCATCGGACATGCCCACGATCACCCGGCCCAGGTAATCGTCCTTGCGGGTCGAGGCCGAGCCACCGTTGTGCAGGAAATCGCTGTCCAGGAAGATCCGCTGCAGGCGGATAGGCGCCTGGAACACCTCGACCTGCTGGGGGCGGTTCTCGTGCTCGTCGGCCTGCTCGACATACACCAGGATGTGGTTTTCGCTGTCCTGCACTTCGAGAAAGCGCACATGCGGGATGGTCAGGGTGGCGCGCATCAGGCTCTCGAGCACTTCGTCATTGCCCGAAATGACCCCGTATTCCGAGGCCGGTGCCAGCTGGTTGGCGATCAGCTGGCCGGTATGGTTGAGCTCCTGGCGCAAGTCCTGGATGCGCACGAAGGTGAAGAAGCTGATCAGCAGCAACGTCAGCAGCAGGGCCGGCCCCAGGCTGATGATCTGGGTGCGGGTACTGATGTCCCAGGTCAGTTTTTTCATCGGTGCTTCTCTCCTGCGGCCACGGCCTGTTGTGCGGCCACCGGGTCTATCGCCTCGATGCCCAGGGCTCGGGCCACCTGCTGGTTGCCGGCCACGCGAAATCGCTCGGGGTACAACGTCCGCGGCCAGGCCGCCGGCGGCTGGTCGAGCAGGCGGTCGAGCACCGCCAGCCAGTCATGCTGGTCGCTCAGGGTACTGGCCAGCCCGCCGGCGCGCACGAACCCGGCATTCGGACCGATCAGCGGGACCTGGCGTGCATAGCTGCTCAGCAGCAGGTGCTTGGCCGTGGTGGCGTTGTACAGCAGTGGGTCGTCCAGGCCCAGTAGCACATCGCTGTTTTTGAGCACGGCCTGCAGCGGCCGATTGTCACGCGGGTCGGGCCAGGCCTGGGCGATGATCTCAAGGCGCAGCGCCTTGGCCGCCTGGCGCAGCTCGTCGAGCAGGAACCGGCTGTTCTCGGTATATAGCACACCAATGCGCCTGGCCTGGGGCAGCAGGTAGTGGGCCAGGCGCAACTGGCGCGCGGGCGGCGGGTCGCTCCACAGCAGGCTCAGGTAGGACGGGCGTCGGTCGCCCAGGTGCCGGCTGGCCTGTACCCGGCTGACCCGCAAGGCCAGCGTTGGCGGGCCTTCGGCCTGTTTCAGGCGCCAGTCCAGTGCGGCCAGGTCGAGCAGAATCAGGCGCGTGCCCGGCTTGAGCCTGTGCCCGGCAGGCAGTTCTGACACGGCGGTGAAGCGCACGTGATCGGTGGGGCGCTGCGCGCGCAGGGCGGTGACGAAGTCGCGCACGCCTGCATTGCCCTGGGCGGCGGTAACCAGAATGTCTGCGGCCGCCAGTGCGCTCAGCGGCCACGCCAGCATCAGCACCAGGCAAGCGTGCAGCAGGCGCATCAGAATTCCAGCTCCGCGCTCAGGTACAGCACCTGCCGGCTGTCGTAGCGGTTCTGCCAGTTGCTGGTGGGCTCGTCATCCAGGCGTTGCTGAAGCATCCCGGCCAGCTCCAGGCTGGCGTTGCGGATGGGGATGCGCCTGGCCACGCGCAGGTCGACACGCTCGAAGCGGTACTGGTTGAGGGCGTCGTCGCCGTAGTAGAACACTGCGCTCGACCAGCCTCGGCCCCAGTCGCGCAGCCAGCCGGCCGATCCGCTGTTGCGTGCGCTGAGGTGGCGGTCATCGGGGTTGCTGGCCCAGGCATCGACATAGGCGTAGGTCAGGCGCAGGCGGTCGGCACTGCGCAGTTGCCAGTCCAGTTGCGCCTCGCTGCCGGTGAAACGCGCCTTGTTGGCGTTGCTGGCGATGGGCCGGTTGTTGCGCAGCGGTTCGCTGACCATGCCGGTGAGCTGGTCATGGAACAGCTTGATGTCCAGGCTCAGGCCGATTTCGCTGAAAAAGCCGTTGTAGCCCAGCTCCTGCGAGCGCATGCGTTCCTGGTCGAGATCGCCCGGGCCGCGGGTGGTGACGAAGTACTCGGCGTGGCGCTGGCCGAAAGCGGCCGGGCGCAGGTTGTCGACGCGGTAGCTCCAGTTGACGTTGTTCTCGAACATGTCCGGCGAGCGTACCGCTTCCGAGTACACCGCACGCAGGCCGTGGCGCGGGGTGATCAGGTAGTTCACGGCCAGGCGCGGGGCCAGCGAGCTGCCCGCCAGCCGGGTGTCCTCGAACATCGCGCCGCCCTGCACGATCCAGTGTTCGTCGGCGCGCCACTCGAGCTGGCCGAACAGGCGCCAGGTGGTGTCGTCGAGGCTGCCATCGTAGTAGGTCTGCGAGTCGGCCCGGTCGTAGCGGTAGGCGACGCCGCTGACCAGGCGCAGGCTGTCGCTCAGGCTCAGGGTGTCCTGCAGCTCCAGGTCCAGGCGGCTTTCGCGGGTACTCTGGTCGATGTCGCCGCACACCGGGTTGGCACCGCCGTTGTGCCACTGCTGGCGGACCTCGCGGGCCAGCGCCTGCTCCTGGTCGCTGCCGGGAGGAATCGGCGCGTCGATGTTGCGGGCCAGGCGTTCGGTATAGCCCGGGTTGAGCCGCCACAGCTGCGCCAGTTGCGGGCTGAAGGCGATGGCCGCATCGCACGCGCGCCACACCTGCTGGCGATCCCAGTGCAACGCCGAACCCTGCAGGTACAGACTGTGCCACGGGTCCAGGTCGATGTTCCAGCGTACCGAGGCGGCGTAGTCCTTGGCATTCACGTCGGCGTTCGCCCCTGCGCCGCTAACGCCGGGGAACACCGGGGTGTAGGCATAGGGGCGCTGCTCGCTGCCTTCCTTGGCGGAAAACTGCCAGTCCAGGCTCTGCTCGGCGTTCAGCGCATGGCTGGCGCTCAGGCTCAGGCGGGTCAGGCGGCGGCCATCGCGGTAGTGCTGGCCCTGCGCGTTGTGGTCAAAGCCGTCGTCCTGCTGGCCCGACAGCGACAGGCGCAGGTCGCCGCCTTCCCAGCCCAGGCCCTGGCTGGCGTACCAGTCGTCGATGCCGCGCTGGCCGCGGATCACCTTGAGCCGCGTGCCATGGCTGTCGGCCGGGCTGCGGGTGAGGATGTTGACCACCGCCATCAGTGCATTGGCGCCATAGCTGACGGTGTTGGGCCCGCGGAACACCTCGATGCGCTCGATATCCTCCAGTGCCAGCGGGATATCGCCCCAGTCCACCGTCGCCAGCCCCGCGCGGTACACCGAACGGCCATCGACCAGCACCTGCATGCGCCGCGCATCGTTGACGCTGCTGCCGTGGTAGTTGGCCGCCGGCTGGTTGCCCGCGCCGTATCCGACCATCATGCCGGGCACCAGGCGCAGCAGTTCGGGTACGTTGCGCGCGCCGCTGGCGCGGATCAGCTCACTGTCGAGCACGCTCATGCTGCCGGGCACCGCCGCCGGCGACTGCCTGAGGCGGGTGGCGGTCAGGATCTGCGGCAGCGCCTGGCTGTCGACGAACAGGTCGTCCGCCACCGCCGGACCGCCCAGCAGGGCAGTCAGCAGAACCAGCGGGCGCGAGGGGGGAGGGCCAAGATGCACGGCGCGGCCTTGATGGCGGGTATCGAGCGGGCATGTTAACCGAGTAGCCGGCTTTTTCCAGCGATCAAACCCGCATTGCTGCGGTCCAATCGCACATCTGGCGCTGGCCGTGGCCTTAACGCTCCGTATAATGCGGGGGTCGCCACTTTATTGGTTTTAACGGATTGGATATGACTGAACAGCAGCCTGTTGCAGTTCTTGGAGGCGGGAGCTTTGGTACCGCCGTGGCGAACCTGCTGGCCGAGAATGGTGTCGAGGTACGGCAGTGGATGCGCGACCCCGAGCAAGCCGAGGCCATGCGCAACAACCGCGAAAACCCGCGCTACCTCAAGGGCGTGAAGATCCACCCGGGCGTCGAGCCGGTCAACGACCTGCTGGCCACCCTGCAGGCCTGCGAGCTGATCTTCGTCGCCTTGCCGTCCAGCGCCCTGCGCAGCGTGCTGGCGCCCCATGCCGAGCTGCTGAGCAACAAGCTGCTGGTGAGCCTGACCAAGGGCATCGAGGCGCACACCTTCAAGCTGATGAGCCAGATTCTCGAAGAGATCGCCCCACAGGCGCGCATCGGCGTGCTCTCCGGGCCCAACCTGGCCCGCGAGGTGGCCGAGCACGCGCTGACCGCCACCGTGGTCGCCAGCGAGGACGAGCAGCTGTGCCAGCGGGTCCAGGCCGTGCTGCACGGGCGTACCTTCCGTGTCTATGCCAGCAACGACCGCTTTGGCGTCGAGCTGGGCGGCGCCCTGAAGAACGTCTATGCCATCATCGCCGGCATGGCGGTGGCGCTGGGCATGGGCGAGAACACCAAGAGCATGCTGATCACCCGCGCGCTGGCCGAGATGACCCGCTTCGCCGTCAGCCAGGGCGCCAACCCGATGACGTTCCTGGGCCTGGCCGGTGTCGGCGACCTGATCGTCACCTGCTCTTCGCCCAAGAGCCGCAACTACCAGGTCGGCCATGCCCTGGGCCAGGGGCTGAGCCTGGACGAGGCGGTCAACCGCCTGGGCGAGGTGGCCGAAGGGGTCAACACCCTCAAGGTGCTCAAGGCCAAGGCCGAGCAAGTGCAGGTGTACATGCCGCTGGTAGCCGGCCTGCATGCCATCCTGTTCGAAGGCCGGACCCTGAGCCAGGTGATCGAGCTGCTGATGCGCGGCGAGCCGAAAACCGACGTCGACTTCATTTCCACCAGCGGTTTCAACTGAATTACAGGAGCAGGGCATGAACGAGTCCCCAAAACAGGCGCAGCGCGAATCGATCATCTTGCGTGTGCTGTGGATGCTGGTGTTCCTACTGGTATGGCAACTGGCCGAGCTGCTGCTGGGTGGCCTGGTGGTGGTGCAACTGGTGTACCGGCTGATCTACGGCGCACCCAGTGCCAGCCTGATGAACTTCGGCGACAGCCTGAGCCAGTTTCTGGCCCAGATCGGTCGCTTCGGCAGTTTCCACACCGACCAGAAGCCCTGGCCGTTCGCCGACTGGCCCACCCCGCGCGCGCCGGAAGGCGAAGCCGCCCACAGCGTGCCGCCTGCGCCACACCCGGCGCGTGACGAAGAGCCCAAGCTGTGAGGCTGTGGGTACTGCGCCACGGTGAAGCCGAGCCCCGCGCCAACAGCGACGCCGAACGCCGGCTGACCGCCCACGGTCGCGAGCAGGTGCTGCGCAGTGCCGCCCAGTTGCTCGGCTGCGCGCCGCAGGTGATCCTGGCCAGCCCCTATGTACGCGCGCAGCAGACCGCTGCGCTGGTCCACGAGGCGCTGGGTTTGGACAAGCCGGTGCAGACCGTGCCCTGGCTCACTCCCGAAAGCGACCCGCAGCAGGTCATCGCCGAGCTGGACAGGCTGGGGGTGGAGCAGGTGCTGCTGGTCAGCCATCAACCGCTGGTGGGCACGCTGGTGTGCCTGCTCGAGCATGGCCATCGCAAGGACCCTGCACCCATGGGCACCGCCAGCCTGGCCGAACTCGACGGCGACCACCCCCTGGCCGGGCTGATGACACTGCGCAGTCTCACTCCCCCCTGATCGCCAACCACGACAAGGAATGCTGCATGAGCCTCTGGAAAACCCAACCCGATATCGACCAGCTCAACGCCCGCCAGAAAGGCACCATCGGCGAAGTGCTGGATATTCGCTTCGAAGGCTTCACCGACGACTCCCTGAGCGCCAGCATGGTCGTCGACCAGCGCACCCACCAGCCGTTCGGCCTGCTGCACGGCGGCGCCTCGGTGGTGCTGGCCGAGAGCGTCGGCTCCATGGCCAGCTACCTGTGTATCGACACCACGCGCTTCTATTGCGTGGGCCTGGAGATCAACGCCAACCACCTGCGCGGTGTGCGCAGCGGGCGCGTCACGGCCACTGCCCGGCCCGTGCACATTGGCCGCAGCACCCATGTGTGGGACATCCGCCTGAGCACCGAAGACGGCAAGCTCAACTGCATCTCGCGCCTGACCATCGCCGTCATCGCGCTGGGCGACAACCCACCGGCGACCTGATATTTCTACCAGTTGTTGCCCATGCCCTGCCTTGCTAGCGTGCCCCCAGGACCCATCGGGGGCGCGAACAGGAGTTTGGCGATGAACACACCGGATCCGGAAATGGCAGGCTCGGCCTACTTCTACGACATCGTGCGCCAGGTCGAGCGTGCCCAGGCGCTGGATTTTGCCGAGTACAACGTGCTCAAGGACAGTGCCGAGGCCAAGCTCGACGAGTTGATGCGACGCCTGGAGGGGCTGCGCGAGCTCAGGCAATTGCGCGAGACGGGCCGCCTGATGGGGCATCAGTTGCAGGCCACCTGCCTGGCACTGCGCCGGGCCGAACTGAGTTGCGAGCACAAGCGCAAGGCACGTGATGCGCTCGAGTACCAGTTGCTGTACCTGCAGGCCTGCCTGCGCCGTTCGATTGCCAGCTTCGACGCGAATTGACCTGATCGTCGTGCTCCCTGGCCTGTACGGATGTTGCCGGGTGTTGCTGCGGCGGGGAAAATGGCCCGATTCCCCTTCGCGGACCGGCGACCATGACGCAGCAGATCTTCTTCGCCCATGCCAACGGCTTCCCCTCGGCCACCTACGGCAAGCTGTTCGCTGCGCTGGCCCCCGATTATCACGTCACCCACCTGCCGCAGCACGCGCACGACCCGCGCTTTCCGGTCAACGACAACTGGCAGAACCTGGTCGATGAACTGATCCATCACCTGGAGCAGCAGCCCGAGCCGGTGTGGGGGGTAGGGCACTCGCTGGGCGGGGTGCTGCACCTGCACGCGGCGATGCGCTGCCCGCAGTACTACCGTGGGGTGGTGATGCTCGATTCGCCGGTGCTGACCCGAGCCGACGAGTGGCTGATCCAGCTGGCCAAGCGCTTTGGCTTCATTGACCGCATCACCCCGGCCGGCCGCACCCTGGGACGCCGCGAGGCGTTCGCCGACCGCGAGAGCGCCCGGGCCTACTTCACCGGCAAGGCGCTGTTTCGACAGTTCGACCCCGACTGCTTCGAGGCTTATCTGGAACATGGCCTGCAGGACGAGGGCGAGCAGTTGCGCCTGCGCTTCGACCCGGCCACCGAGATCAGCATCTATCGCAGCCTGCCCCACGTAAGCCCCGGCCCGGCCCGCCAGCTGACGCTGCCGCTGGCGATGGTGCGTGGCAGCCAGAGCCGCGTGGTACGCCGCCACCACGCGTATGCCGTGCGCAGCATGCCCAGGGGCGAGTTCCACAGCCTGCCGGGCGGGCACATGTTTCCGCTGGAGCGCCCGCATGACACCGCGAGCCTGATCAAGGGCCTGTTCGATCGCTGGCAGGAGGCGGTGCAATGAGTGGCGTGGAGGAAGTGCGCCTGAACCTGGGGCACATCGAACTGGCAGCGCACCTGTTCGGCCCGCAGCAGGGCATCCCGGTAATCGCCCTGCATGGCTGGCTCGACAACGCCAACACCTTCGCGCGCCTGGCGCCCCGGCTGCATGGGCTGCGCATCGTGGCGCTGGACCTGGCCGGGCATGGCTATTCAGACCATCGGCCGGTGGGCGCCGGCTACGCGCTGTGGGACTACGCCCACGACGTGCTGCGGGTAGCCGAGCAACTGGGCTGGCAACGGTTTGCCCTGCTCGGGCACTCGCTGGGGGCGATCATCTCGGTGATCCTGGCCGGTGCCTTGCCCGAGCGGATCACCCGCCTGGCGCTGATCGACGGGGTGATCCCGCCCGGCGCCGGCCCCCAGGACACGGCCGAGCGCATGGGCATGGCCTTGCAGGCGCAGTTGCGCCAGGGCGGCAAGGGCAAGACTGTCTACCCGACCCTGGAGCTGGCGGTGCAGGCGCGCATGCAGGGCATGGTCGCGGTCACCCGCGAGGCCGCCGAGCTGCTGGCCCAGCGCGGCCTGATGCCGGTGCCGGGCGGCTACACATGGCGCAGCGACAGCCGCCTGACCCTGCCGTCGCCGCTGCGCATGAGCGAAGAACAGGCGCTGACCTTCGTGCGCCGCATCGCCTGTCCGACCCAACTGGTGGTGGCCGCCGACGGCATGCTGGCGCGCAACACCCCCCTGCTCGAGCAGCTACCCTTCAAGCTGGAACAGCTGCCGGGCGGGCATCACCTGCACCTGAACGACGAGTCGGGCGCCAGCCTTGTTGCAGACTGTTTCAATCGCTTCTTTGCCATTTCTTGACTTGCGGCGGGCAACTGTCGAGGCTTGGCGGGTTGAACAGGGAGACAACCATGACCAAGCGCGACACCGTTGCACCTTTTTTCGCCATCGAGGCCCTTAGCGCCATGGCCCGCCAATGAGTATTTCGCGTCTGATTCGAACAGGCCTTGCCGGCCTGGCCGTGCTTGCCAGCACGCCACTGATGGCCGATCAACTGCCGATTCCGGTGGATGCCAAGATAGTGGGCCAGACCAGTGCGCAGGAACTGGAGCAGGAACAGGAGCGGGTGTACCCCCTCGGTTCGCTGCGCAAGATCAGCAATGTGGTACGCATGGAGGGCAAGGTCGAGGGCCGCGGCAAGGTCAACTATGCCACCTACCAGCTGCCGGCCGAGCGCAGTGCCAACGAAGCCTTTACCGCCGCCCGCGAAGCCTTGCAGACCGCAGGTGGCTATCCGCTGTTCTGGTGCCAGGGGCAGGACTGCGGTGAAAGCAGCCTGTGGTCGGCGCAGCTGGCCGGGCGATTCAACCTGACCGGTGCCGACAACCAGCAGGCGTTCATTCTGTTGCGCCGCTCCGGCGCCTCCAGCGACACCCTGGTTGCGCTGTACAGCATCACCAAGGGCAATCGGCGCGCGTACCTGCATGTCGAGGAGTTCGTGGCCAACGCACCGCTGGGCGAGGTGTTGCCCACGCCGGCCACCGTGCAGCGGGAACTGCTGAGCACCGGCAAGCTCGACTATGCCGACCTCAAGGGCGAACCGCAGCCGGCCTGGGTCAACCTGCTGTCGCGCAGCCTCAACCTGAACAGTACCTTGCGCGTGACCCTGACCGGCGCCCAGGCCGAGGCCTGGCGCGAGCAACTGGTCAAGGCCGGGGTGCGCGCAGCACGGCTTGAAGTGGGGACGCAGCCGGCTGCCGGGCTGCATGTCGAACTGATCCGCTGACCGGGGCCGCTATGCTCAACAACGATCGCCTGCTGGTACAGATCATCCTTATCGGCCTGCTGGGGGCCGGTCTGTGGGTCATGGCCCCGTTCATTTCCGCGCTGCTGTGGGGGGCGATCCTGGCCTATGCCAGCTGGCCGCTGATGCGCCTGCTTACGCGCGTGCTCGGCGGGCGCGAAACCCTCGCGGCGAGTGTACTGACGGGCGTGTGGATGCTGCTGGTGGCATTGCCGCTGGTGTGGCTGGGCTTCAACCTGGCCGACCATATTCGTGATGCCACCGCGTTCGTGCGCGACGTGCAGGTCGACGGCCTGCCCGATGCGCCTGCCTGGCTGGGCGGCATACCCTTCGTGGGGGAGCGCCTGGTCGGCTTCTGGGACACCCTCGACCAGCAGGGCGCGGCCATGCTGGCGGCGATCAAGCCACACCTGGGGCAGGTGGGCAACTGGTTGCTGGCCCGCAGTGCGCAGATCGGCGGCGGGATTCTCGAACTGACCCTGAGCCTGGTGTTCGTGTTCTTCTTCTACCGTGACGGGCCGCGGCTGTCGGCCTTCGTGCTGCGCCTGCTGAACCGCCTGATCGGCGAGCGCGCTGAATACTACCTGGACCTGGTGGCTGGCACCGTGCAACGGGTGGTCAACGGCGTGATCGGCACCGCAGCGGCGCAAGCCCTGCTGGCGCTGATCGGCTTCCTGATCGCCGGGGTGCCGGGCGCGCTGGTGCTGGGCCTGGTGACCTTCCTGCTCAGCCTGATCCCCATGGGGCCGCCGCTGGCCTGGGTGCCGGCCACCGCATGGCTGGCGTGGCAGGGCCAGTACGGCATGGCGGTGTTCCTGGGGATCTGGGGCACGTTCATCATCAGTGGCGTGGACAACGTGCTCAAGCCCTACCTGATCAGCCGGGGCGGCAACCTGCCGCTGGTGATCGTGCTGCTGGGGGTGTTTGGCGGGTTGCTGGCGTTCGGCTTCATCGGCCTGTTCATCGGCCCCACGCTGCTGGCAGTGGCCTACAGCCTGCTGCTGGACTGGACCCGCAGCGAGCCGCAGCACCCGCCGCGGGCCTGATCGCACCGGCCTGGCTGGCCGGGCCGCCCTTGCCAGGCGCCGGCCCTGCCGGCCAACGGGGCGTCCCAGCCATGCCGACTCGCTCTCTTTACGCATTCTTTATACCCAACCCTCGCTAGCCCTCTCGCCCCTTTACGCCCCCCCTCCCGACAATCACCGTCAGCGGCACCGTGCCGCGGGACGGAGATTCTTCATGAGCATTCTGGACGGGGTGTCACTGCTGCTGGCAGTGGCGTTGTTTGTGTACCTGATGGCCGCGCTGCTGCGCGCCGATCGCGGTTAGGAGCAGCCATGCACAGTTACGATTACGCATTGCTGCTGGCCTTTTTCGCCCTGGTGCTGCTGCCGGCGCCCTGGCTGGGCCGCTTCTACTACAAGGTGATGGAAGGCCAGCGCACCTGGCTGAGCCCGCTGCTGGGGCCGGTGGAGCGGGGCTGCTACCGGCTGGCCGGGGTCGACCCCGCCACCGAGCAGAGCTGGAAGACGTACGCCCTGGCGCTGCTTGCCTTCAACCTTGCAGGCTTCGGGCTGCTGTTTGCCGTATTGCTGCTGCAAGGGCACCTGCCGCTGAACCCGCAGCACCTGCCCGGCCAGGAGTGGTCGCTGGCGTTCAACACCGCCGTCAGCTTCATGACCAACACCAACTGGCAGTCCTACAGCGGCGAAGCCTCGCTCAGCTACCTGAGCCAGATGCTCGGCCTCACCGTGCAGAACTTCGTCAGCGCCGCCACCGGCCTTGCCGTGTTGGTCGCGCTGTGTCGTGGCATTGCCCGACGCTCGGCCAGCACCCTGGGCAACTTCTGGGTCGACATGACCCGCGCCACCCTCTACGGGCTGCTGCCGCTGTGCCTGCTGCTGGCGCTGCTGCTGGTATGGCAGGGCGTGCCGCAGACCTTCACCGATTATGTGCATGCACTGACCCTGCAGGGCGCCGACCAGGTGATCCCGCTGGGCCCGGCTGCCAGCCAGATCGCGATCAAGCAGCTGGGCACCAACGGCGGCGGCTTTTTCGGGGTGAACTCGGCGCACCCGTTCGAGAACCCCAGCGCCTGGAGCAACCTGTTCGAGGTGGCCTCGATCATCCTGATTCCGGTGGCCCTGGTGTTCACCTTCGGCCACTACGTCAAGGACCTGCGCCAGAGCCGCGCGATCATCGCCTGCATGCTTGCGCTGTTCGTGATCGGCGGCGCCACCGCGCTGTGGTCGGAGTACCAGCCCAACCCCACCCTGAACAGCCCGCTGGTGGAGCAGACCGCGCCGCTGGAAGGCAAGGAGAGCCGCTTCGGCACCACCGCCAGCGTGCTCTGGAGCGTGACCACCACCGCGGCCTCCAACGGCTCGGTGAACAACATGCACGACAGCCTCAACCCGCTCAGCGGCATGGTCGCGCTGGTCAACATGATGGTCGGCGAGGTGATTTTCGGCGGCGTCGGCGCCGGGCTCTACGGCATGCTGCTCAACGTGCTGATCGCGGTGTTCCTGGCCGGGTTGATGATCGGTCGTACCCCTGAATACCTGGGCAAGAAGCTGCAGGCCCGCGAGGTGCAACTACTGGTCGCCACGCTGCTGGTGATGCCGGTGGGCGTGTTGGTGCTCGGCGCGCTGGCCACCAGCCTGCCGGGGCCTGCCGCCGCGGTCAGCAACCCGGGCCCGCACGGCTTCAGCCAGTTGCTGTACGCCTACACCTCGGCCAGTGCCAATAACGGCTCGGCGTTTGCCGGGCTGGGCGCCAACACCACCTTCCACAACCTGATGATCGGCCTGGGCATGTTGATCGGGCGCTTCGGCTACATCCTGCCGGTGCTGGCCCTGGCCGGCAGCCTGGCGCTGAAGAAGAGCGCGCCGGTGGGCCAGAACAGCTTCCCGACCCATGGCCCGCTGTTCGTCACGCTGTTGCTGGTGACCATCCTGCTGATCGGTGGCCTGACCTTCCTGCCGGCCCTGGCCCTGGGCCCGGTTGCTGAATACCTGAGCCTGGGCTTGTGAGGAGCCGACCATGAACCTGCCTGTTTCCGAAGTGAAGGCGGCCCCGTCCGCCACTGCCCGCACCACCTTCGCCGCGCTCTGGCGTCCGGCCCTGGTGCAGGCATTCGCCAAGCTCGACCCGCGCCAGCTCAAGCGCGCCCCGGTGATGCTGGTGGTGGAACTGACCGCTATCTTCACCACCCTGTTGTGCCTGCTGCCCAGCGACGTACCCACCGGCGTATCGGTGCAGATCGCCGTGTGGCTGTGGTTCACCGTGCTGTTCGCCAACTTCGCCGAGGCCCTGGCCGAAGGCCGTGGCAAGGCCCGCGCCGACAGCCTCAAGGCCGGCAGCCAGGGCCTGAACGCGCGGCGGCGCATGGCCTCGGGCGAGTTCGAGGTGGTGCCGGCCAGTGACCTGCGCAAAGGCGATGTGGTGCGTGTGGATGCCGGGGAGATGATCCCCGGTGACGGCGAGGTGATCGAAGGGATCGCCGCGGTCAACGAGGCGGCGATCACCGGCGAGTCCGCACCGGTGATCCGCGAGTCTGGCGGCGACCGCTCTGCGGTCACCGGCAACACCCGGCTGGTGTCCGACTGGCTGCTGGTGCAGATCACCAGCAACCCGGGCGAGTCGACCCTGGACCGCATGATCGCCCTGGTCGAGGGCGCCAAACGCCAGAAGACGCCCAACGAGGTGGCCCTGGACATCCTGCTGATCGGCCTGACGCTGATCTTCCTGGTAGTAGTGGTCACGCTGCAGCCCTTCGCGCACTTTGCCGGTGGCAGCATCCCGATGGTGTTTCTGGTGGCCTTGCTGGTGACCCTGATCCCCACCACCATCGGCGGCCTGCTGTCGGCCATCGGCATCGCCGGCATGGACCGCCTGGTGCGGCTCAACGTGATTGCCCGTTCGGGGCGTGCAGTGGAAGCGGCCGGCGATGTGCACGTGCTGCTGCTGGACAAGACCGGCACCATCACCTTCGGCAACCGCCGTTGCAGTGCGGTGCACGCCGCCCCCGGCATCACTGCCCGCGAGCTGGGCGAGGGCGCCTTGCTGGCCTCGCTGGCCGACGACACCGCCGAAGGCAAGTCGATCGTCGACTACCTGCGCCAGTTGCATGACTTCACCCCACCCGACGCTGCACACCTGGTGCCGGTGGCCTTCAGCGCCGAAACCCGCCTGTCGGGCGTCGACTTCGGCGCCCAGCGCTACCGCAAGGGCGCGGTGGATTCGGTACTGGCGTTCGTCGGCATGCAACGCCTGGACCTGCCGGCCGCCCTGGCCCGTGAAGTCGACCGCATTGCCCAGAGTGGCGGTACCCCGTTGCTGGTGTGCGTGGACAAGCGCCTGCTGGGCGTTATCCACCTCAAGGACGTGGTCAAGCCCGGCATTCGCGAGCGCTTCGCCGAGCTGCGCAAACTGGGCATTCGCACCGTGATGGTGACCGGCGACAACCCGCTGACCGCCGCGGCGATTGCCGCCGAGGCCGGGGTCGACGACGTGCTGGCCGAGGCCACGCCGGAGAAGAAGCTGGCACGCATTCGCCAGGAACAGAACGACGGGCGCCTGGTAGCCATGTGCGGCGACGGCGCCAACGACGCCCCGGCGCTGGCCCAGGCGGATGTCGGCATGGCCATGAATGACGGCACCCAGGCGGCCCGTGAGGCGGCCAACATGGTCGACCTGGACAGCGACCCGACCAAGTTGCTGGATGTGGTACAGGTGGGCAAGGAACTGCTGGTGACCCGTGGCGCGCTCACCACCTTTTCCATTGCCAACGACGTGGCCAAGTACTTCGCCATCCTGCCGGCGCTGTTCGCTGCGATCTACCCGCAGCTGGGCGTGCTCAACCTGATGCAACTGGCCAGCCCGCAGAGCGCCATCGTCTCGGCGATCGTGTTCAACGCGCTGATCATCGTGGTGCTGATCCCGCTGGCGCTGCGCGGGGTACGGGTGCAGGCCGCCAGCGCTGCCCACCTGCTGCGGCGCAACCTGCTGATCTACGGTCTGGGCGGGCTGCTCGTGCCGTTCGTGGGGATCAAGCTGATCGATCTGGCGCTCAATGCGCTGCACCTTGTGTGAACTGGGAGATGAACATGACGACGCTAGTACGCCCGGCCCTGAGCCTGATTGTGTTGATGACCCTGATCACCGGCGCGGTGTACCCGCTGGTGGTCACCGGGGTCGCTCAGGTGGCGTTCCCCGAGCAGGCCAACGGCAGCCTGCTGCGCGACGACAGTGGCCAGGTGCGCGGCTCGCGCCTGCTGGCCCAGCCGTTCAGTGGCGCGGGCTGGTTTCAGCCGCGGCCCTCGGCGGCCGACTATGCCACGGTGTCCAGCGGTGCCAGCAACCTGGCGCCGAGCAACCCGGCGTTGGCCAAACGCGTGGGCGAGCAGGCCCAGGCGCTGTATGTGCCGGCACAAGGCCCGGTGCCGCTGGCGCTGCTGACCACCTCCGGCAGCGGCCTGGACCCGCACCTGCCGCCAGCAGCCGTGGCCTATCAGCTGGCGCGGGTGGCAGCGGCGCGGCAATTGCCGCTGCCCACCTTGCAAGCCCTGGTGGAGCAGTCCACCCTGCACCCACTGGTGGGGCCGCCGGTGGTCAATATCCTGGCCCTGAATGCGGCCCTCGACCAACTCGCACCTGCTTCGAAATAAGGACGTGTGTCGACCATGAGTGATTCTGAACGCGCCGATGCGTTGTTGGCCGAGTTGCCGCGCGAGGGGCGCGGCCGGCTCAAGGTGTTCCTGGGCGCAGCGCCCGGCGTAGGCAAGACCTACGCCATGCTGCAGGCCGCCCATGCGCAGTTGCGCCAGGGGGTGAGGGTGCTGGCGGGCATCGTCGAAACCCATGGGCGCAGCGAAACCGAGGCGCTGCTGGGCGGCTTGCCGCAACAGCCGCTGGTGCGCTCCGAGTACCGTGGCGTGCAGTTGGAGGAAATGGACCTGGACGGCCTGCTCAAGGCCGCCCCGCAACTGGCGCTGGTGGACGAGCTGGCCCACAGCAACGCACCCGGCAGCCGCCACGCCAAGCGTTGGCAGGACGTGCAGGAGCTGCTGTCGGCCGGTATCGACGTGTACACCACGGTCAACGTGCAGCACCTGGAAAGCCTCAATGACCATGTGCGCGGCATCACCGGCGTGCAGGTGCGCGAAACGCTGCCCGACTGGGTGCTGCAGGAAGCCTTCGAACTGGTGCTGATCGACCTGCCGCCGCGCGAGCTGCTCGAACGCCTGCGCGACGGCAAGGTGTACGTGCCGGAGCAGGCGCGGGCGGCGATCGATGCGTTCTTCACCCAGACCAACCTGACGGCCCTGCGCGAGCTGGCGATGCAGACCGCCGCCGCCCAGGTCGATGCCGACCTCGCCCACGGCTACCGCAGCCTGGGCCAGGATGCGCCGGCGCTGCGTGGGCGCCTGCTGGTGGGGGTGGATGGCGATGCCCAGGCCGAGCGCCTGGTACGTCATGCCAGCCGCGTGGCACAGCGCCGCCACCTGCCCTGGAGCCTGGTGCACGTGGACAACGGCCGCCTGCGCGACGAAACCGCACGCCAGCGCCTGCAGGCCGCCCAGCAGCTGGCCGAGCGGCTGGGCGGCGAAGTGGTGGTGCTGCGCGCCGGCGAGGTGGCCAACACCTTGATCCAGCATGCGCTGGAGCGGCGTGCGAGCCTGGTGCTGGTGGGCCAGTCGCGTGATCGGCTGCGTCGGCGCTGGTTCGGTGCCGGTGTGGCGGCGCGCCTGTTGCGCGAGGCCCACGGGCTGGAAATCAACGTGCTCGACCGCGACGCACAGCCAGAACCGGTCAGCGCGCCGGTGGCGCGAGCCTGGGCCTGGCGCCACTACTTGCTGGCGCTGCTTGCCACCGTGCTGGCCAGTGCACTGGCCTGGGGCGTGGCCGGGGTGCTGGCGCTGCCCAACATCTCGCTGGTGTTTCTGGCAGCAGTGCTGCTGGTGGCGGTGCGCAGCAGCTTGGGCCCGGCGCTGGTGTGCGCCGCGCTGTCGTTTCTGGCCTACGATTTTCTGTTCATACCGCCGAATTTCTCGCTGAGCATCCAGCGCGAGGAGGACGTGCTGACCCTGGTGTTCTTTCTGCTGATGGCCGCCCTGACCGGCAACCTGGCGGCGCGCCAGCGGCGTCAGTTGCAGGCGCTGCGCGAAACCCAGGAGCAGACCGGCCAATTGCTGGACCTGACCCGCCGGCTGACCGCGGCCACCGACCGCCAGGCGGTGTTCAATGCCGCCAGCCACCACCTTGAGGGCTGGACGGACGTGCAGATGTGCCTGCTCGAACGCGATGCCGAAGGTCGCCTGCAGGTGGCCAGCGGCGGTGCCCTGCAGTTCAACGACACCGAGCGGGCGGCCGCCGACTGGGCCTGGCAGCATGACCAGGCCGCCGGCCTTGGCAGCGACACCTTGCCCAACGGGCGCTGGTGGTGGTGGCCGCTGTCGGTGGAGGAAGGCCCGCTGGCCCTGCTGGGCGTACGCCCGCGCGAGGGCCAGGTGCTGACGGCCCAGCGCCGGCGCCTGCTCAAGGCCCTCAGCCAGCCATTGGCCCAGGCCCTGGCCCGGGCGCGGCTGGCCGATCAGCTGGAGGCGGCGCGCCTGCACGGCGAAACCGAACAGTTGCGCAGTGCCTTGCTGGCCTCGGTGTCCCACGACCTGCGCACCCCGTTGACTGCCATGCGCGGCAGCATCGACAGCCTGCTGGCACTGGGTGAGGCAATCAGTCAGCACGACCGTCGCGAGCTGCTCGAAGGCACCCGCGACGAGGCCGAGCGCCTGGACCGTTACATCCAGAACCTGCTCGACATGACCCGCCTGGGGCATGGCGGGCTCAAGCTCGCGCGGGACTGGGTGGCGCCGACCGACATCGTCGGCAGCGCCCTGAGCCGCCTGCGCGTGGTGCTGGCCCCGTTGCAGTTGCGCACCGAGGTGCCGGCAGAGCTGCCGCTGCTGTTCGTGCATGCCGCACTGATCGAGCAGGCCCTGATCAATGTGCTGGAGAACGCGGCACGCTTCTCGCCGGCCCACGGGCGCCTCGAACTGCGGGTGAGTGTGGAAGGCGAGCAGCTGTGCCTGGCCGTCGCCGACGAGGGCCCGGGGATTGCGCCGCAGGACCGGGCGCGCATCTTCGACATGTTCTACACCGCTGCGCGCGGGGACCGGGGCGGGCAGGGCACGGGGCTGGGGCTGGCGATCTGCCAGGGAATGATCGGCGCCCATGGCGGGCAGATCCGCGTAGAGGACGGCATCGATGGCCGTGGCACCTGCATCACACTATGCTTGCCGCTTCCGGCCCAACCTGAACTGGACAGCGAGACCCCATGAGCCAGACCGCGACCGTGCTGGTCATCGACGACGAACCGCAGATCCGCAAGTTCCTGCGCATCAGCCTTGGCTCGCAGGGCTACAAGGTGCTGGAGGCGGGCACCGGTGCCGAGGGCCTGAGCCAGGCGGCGCTGGGTCGGCCGGAGCTGGTGGTGCTCGACCTGGGGTTGCCCGACATGGACGGGCAGCAGGTGTTGCGCGAACTGCGCGAATGGAGCCAGGTGCCGGTGCTGGTGTTGTCGGTGCGGGCCAGCGAAGTGCAGAAGGTCGAGGCGCTGGACGGCGGGGCCAATGACTACGTGACCAAGCCGTTCGGCATCCAGGAGTTTCTGGCGCGGGTGCGCGCGTTGCTGCGCCAGGTGCCCCAGGCGGTGGCCGAAGAGTCGGCGCCGCGCTTCGGCCCGTTGACCGTGGACCTTGCCTATCGGCGCGTGACCCTGGCGGGCGAGGAGGTGGCGCTGACCCGCAAGGAGTATGCGTTGCTGGCGCAACTGGCGCGTCACCCGGGGCGGGTGATCACCCAGCAGCAGTTGCTCAAGGATATCTGGGGCCCCACCCATGTGGAGGACAGCCACTACCTGCGCATCGTGGTGGCGCATGTGCGGCAGAAACTGGGGGACGACCCGACGGCGCCGCGGTTCATCGTGACCGAGCCGGGGGTGGGGTATCGGTTGATCGGGCCGGAGCAGGCTTGAGGGCCCCTTCGCCGGCCTAGCGCCTCTCGGCCTCATAGTTGTCCAGCGTATCGCGTGCAATCTCGCGTCCCAGCGCGATCAGCTCCGGCGCCTTGTAGAACTCGAAGAACCGGCACACCCGCTTGGGCACGTTGATCAGTACATCCGGCGGGTAGCCGGCGATCTTGTACTGCGCCAGCGACGTCTGCATCACCTCGAAGCTCTGGTTGATCAGGTCCAGCAGCGAAGCCGGGCCCACGTTGTCGACAATGAACGAGCCGGCCGCCGATTTCGGCGCGCCGTCAGTCTCGGGCGCCGCCGAGGGCTGCTGCGCCTCGGGCTCGGCCGCATCGCTGAGCCACGGGTTGGGCGCCGCCTGCTCGATGCGGATCAGCCCTTCGGCGGCCTTGCGCCGGAACGGCAGGTGCGAGCCCAGCGAGTTGATCAGGTTGTCGAAGCGCAACTTGAACGCCGCCGGCCGCTCGATCACCGGCAACTGGTAATGCTTCTGGTTGGTGGAGTTGAGATTCACCGCCACGATCAGGTCGCAGTGGCTGGACACCACCGGGATGATCGGCAACGGGTTGAGGATGCCGCCATCGACCAGCATGCGGTTGCCCTGCACCACCGGGGTGAACAGGCTGGGGATCGCCGCCGAGGCGCGCATGGCCTGGTGCAGGCAGCCTTCCTGGAACCAGATCTCCTGCTGGTTGGTGAGGTCGGCCGCCACTGCGGTGTAGGGGATGCGCAGGTTCTCGATGTTGACCTCGCCGACGATCTTGCGGATCTGCCCGAACACCTTCTCGCCGCGAATCGCGCCCAGCCTGAAACTCACGTCCACCAGGCGCAGCACATCCAGGTAATCCAGGCTCTCGATCCAGCGTCGGTAGTCGTCGAGCTTGCCGGCGGCGTAGATGCCGCCGATCACCGCGCCCATCGAACAGCCGGCAATGCAGGCGATGTCGTAGCCGCGCCGCTCCAGCTCCTCGATCACGCCGATGTGTGCATACCCTCGGGCGCCCCCCGACCCCAGCACCAGTGCTACGCGTTTGCTCATGGTCGTTCCTTGCGGCTGTTCTGCTCGTGGGCCTAACAATGCACCCATTCAGGGCTGTGCTTCAATCGTGACAAGCGCTGGGCTACGCTGAGCAGGGCACTTTTCAGCGTGCGTGCCGTCGAAGTGCCACCCCGAACATTTTCCTTTTGAGGTAACACCGATGAAAGCCTGGATCTGCCTGCCCCTGATTGCCCTGGTACTGAGCGGCTGCGCCGGCAAGACGGCGTACCGGGACAGCTGCGCCAATCAGCTGGATTCGGCCTGGAAGGAGCTGGACCTGGCCAAGGCCGAGGGCTTCGCCGGCACGGTCAGCTATTCCAAGGCCCTGTCGCTGCTGACCGGCGCCAAGACCCAGCAGCAGTTCGAAGCCTTCGAAGGCTGCAGCAACAAGGCCGAGAAGGCACGCTTCTACATCCGTGAATCGCGCGCCGGGCGCTGAGGGAGGACCAGGCCATGTCGGCAATGCTCGACCATGTGATCGCCCAGGTGCTGACCCTGCACGTGCGCCTGCTGGCCTGCCAGGCGCGCCTGGCGGCCAATACCGACAGTGAGGCGCTGCATGACCTGCGTACCAGCGTGCGTCGCCTGCGCAGCCTGCTGCGGCCCCTGCGTGGGCTGCCGGGGGTGGACAAGCTGGAAGATGCTGCCGCCGAGCTGGGGCGCCTGACCACGCCGCTGCGCGATCGCGAGGTGCTGGCCGCGCAGTTGCTCGAACGCGGGCTGCCCGAGGTGGCCCGCCAGCAGCTTGGCGACCCGGCCCGCACCTTTGCCCGGGTGGCGGCCAGCGCCGAGCTTGCGCGGCTGCTGGCGATCATCGATGCCTTCCCGATGTTCCTGCGCGCGGCCCAGCGCCAGGGCCTGGTACGCCGCCTGGAGGCGCGGGTGGGCAAGCGCCTGCACAAGCAGTGGCGCAACCTGCAGGCGGCCATGAACGACCCGGCGCACGACCGCCACCGCCTGCGCCTGCTGATCAAGCGGGTGCGCTATGGCGCCGAGGCCTATCCACAGCTCGAACGCCTGCGCCCGGCCCTGCGACGCGGGCTCAAGCGCGCCCAGGGCGATCTGGGCGACTGGCACGACCTGTTGCAGTGGCTGTTGCAGGCCGAGCAGCAGCCTGGCCTGGCGCCCTGCGTGGCGCACTGGCAGGCGCAACAGGCGGCGGCCGAGCAACGTGCCGACCGCACGCTGGAGACACTGCTGAGCGAAATCCAACGTCGATAAGTCGCGTGTTTGGCGCAAATGCGGCCTGTGCGCGGCGCGGCGGCTGGTTAACATCGCCACATTTGCCCACTGGTCGAGGTCCCGATGAATTTTTCCCAACTGCTCACCGCCGTGCGCCTGCAGCCCCAGGCGGTGACTATCCCGGCCGAATGGGCCCAGGGGCGTGCCTGTTTCGGCGGGCTGATGGCGGCGCTGGTGTACGAGGCCATGCACGCCAAGGTCGCCCCGGACCGTCCGGTGCGCTCGCTGGCCATCACCTTCGTAGGGCCGGCCGAGCCTGGGGTGCCGATCAGTTTCGAGGTGGAGCTGTTGCGTGACGGCAAGGCGGTCAGCTCGCTGCTGGGGCGCGCGGTACAGAATGGCCAGGTGGTGACCCTGGTGCAGGGCAGTTTCGGTGCCGGGCGCGATTCGGTGGTGCAGGTGTCAGGGCTGGCGCCGGTGCCGATGAGAAGCCTTGCCGAGTCCAGCCCCGAGTTGCCCTTCATCAAGGGCGTGACCCCCGAGTTCATTCGCCACCTGGCCATGCGCTGGGGCATTGGCGGCTTGCCGTTCAGCGGTAGCCGGTCACGCGAGATGGGCGGCTGGGTGCGCCTGCGCGGTGAGGATGTGGTCGAGGAGCCGGTGACCGAAGCCCACCTGCTGGCGCTGGTCGATGCCTGGCCACCGGCGTTGATGCCGCACCTGAGCAAGCCCGCTGCCGGCAGCACCCTGACCTGGACCATCGAGTTCGTGCAGCCGGTGGCCAGCCTGACCACCCTGGACTGGTGCCAGTACTGCGCCCAGATCGACTACGCGCGTGACGGCTACGGCCATGTGGCGGCCGCCTTGTGGAACGGAGCCGGTGATTTGCTTGCCATCAGCCGCCAGACGGTGACCGTGTTCGCCTGAATCACTGGCGCTGGCGCTCCACCGCCACACCGGCCAGCAGGCCGATGACGCCGACGGCCAGGGTGCCCAGGTCGGCGTCGAGCGCGCCGCTCAATACCAGCAGCGCGCCGATGGCCAGCAGCGGCAGTGCAATCAGCTGCAGCGCGATGTTGGTGGGGGTACGAGGGGCGTGATGCCAGTGGGGCAGGTGAAACAGGTGCTTGTTCATCACGGTTCTCCTCAAGGTGCAAAACGGATAACCCAAGCGTAGTTTGGCCCCCGCCAGGGGGCCAATTGCGCGCGGCTATCGCGTTTATAGCTTGAGTTGACCGATGGCCTTGTTCAGCTCGCCGGCCAGGGTGGCCAGTTCGCTGCTGGTGGTGGCCGAGTCGACGGTCTGCTGCACGGTCTCTTCGGTCACGTCGCGGATGCTCACCACTGCGCGGTTCATCTCTTCGGCCACCTGGCTCTGCTGTTCGGCCGCCACGGCGATCTGGGTATTGCTCTCGCGCATCTGCGCCACCGCGCCGGTGATCTCCGCCAGAGCCTCGCCGGCTTCCTGGGCCTGCTTGACGCAGTCGTCGGCCTTGAACGAGCTCTCGGTCATGAACTCCACCGCATCGCGGGTGCCGGCCTGCAGGGCAGAGACCATGGTGGTGATTTCATCGGTGGAGCTCTGCACGCGCTTGGCCAGGTTGCGCACCTCGTCCGCCACCACCGCGAAACCGCGGCCCAGGTCGCCGGCACGGGCCGCCTCGATCGCCGCGTTGAGGGCCAGCAGGTTGGTCTGTTCGGCGATGCTGTGAATCACCCCGACCACGCTGTTGATCTTCTGGCTGTCCTCGGCCAGTTGACGAATCATCTCGGCTGTCTGCTGCACGCCGGTGGAGAGCCCCGAGATCGACGACTGCACGCGGCTGACCACGTCCTTGCCGCTGCCGGCCAGGGTGTCGGCGCTTTGCGACAGGTCGCGTGTGGCGCCGGCATGCTGGGCGATGTGGTAGACGGTGGCGGTCATTTCGTTGATGGCGGTGGCGGCCTGGTCGGTTTCGCTCTGCTGGCCGAGCATGCCGTGGCGCACCTCGTTCATGCTGGCGGCCAGGCGCGCGGCGCCGGCATCCAGCTGCGCGGCGGTTCGCGCCACGGTGTTGACCACGCGGTGGTAGGTGGTCTGCATGGCGTTGAAGGCGCTGGCCATCTGGCCGATCTCGTCGCCGCAGGACAGCGGCACCCGTGCCGACAGGTCACCGGTCTTCTCGACGTGCAGCATCACGTCCTTGAGGATGTTGAGCTGGCTGAGCAGGAAGCGGATCAGCAACTGCGAAGCGCACAGCATGGCCAGCATCAGGATCAGTACGCACACCGCATAGTTGACGAAGCGGTCGGTGAACACCTGCGCCATGCTCGGGGCCTGGGCCAGTACCGCGATCTGCTGGCCATCGCGCTGGATGACCTGCGCGCCGATCAGCGGGTCGCTGCCCAGCAGCGGCATGCCGTTCAGCTCGACCCAGCCCTGGGCAGTGGCCAGGGCCGGCAACGCCTGGCCATCGAAGGTGGGCGCCTGCCCGGGTGTGAAGCTGACCCAGGTGGCGTTCTGCGGCAAGGCCTGGCCGGCGGGCCAGGCGGCCAGCAGGCGGGCTTCGGATTGCACCCGGGCCTGGGCCGTCTCGGCCCTGGCGCGGGTTTCCAGGTGCACCGCATACAGCACCACGAACAGGGTTGTGACGAAGGCGACTGCGTTCACCGCCCAGAACTTGTACTTCAGTGAGATATTGCTGAGCCAGGCACCCATGGATAGGTCTTCTCTGATTGAGCGGAAACAATTTGGCAAGGTGCCATCAGTGTGCCAGCCAATTCAAAGACAAATCTTGATATGCGTCAAACTATGTCGGGGAGCCCGAAGAAGCGCCGGGCGCAGTCGCTGGTGTGCGCAGCCACTTGCTCGGGTGTCTCGCCCCGGTGCAGGGCCACTTCGCGCAGCACTTCGGGCAGGTAGGCCGGTTCGTTGCGACCGCTTTTGGGTTTGGGGCGCAGGGTCCGGGGCAGCAGGTAGGGGGCGTCGCTCTCCAGCATCAGGCGGCCAGTGGGGATGCTGGCAACCAGCGGGTGCAGGTGGGTGCCGCGACGTTCGTCGCAGATCCAGCCGGTGATGCCGATGTGCAGGTCCAGGTCCAGGTAGCTGAACAGGGCGCTGCGCTCGCCGGTAAAGCAGTGCACCACCGCGGCGGGCAGTCGGTCGCGGTAGTCCTTGAGAATCTGCAACAGGCGTTCGTTGGCATCACGCTCGTGCAGAAACACCGGCATCTGCAGCTGCACCGCCAGCGCCAGTTGTTCTTCCAGGGCCTTTTCCTGTTGCGGGCGCGGCGAGAAGTCGCGGTTGAAGTCCAGCCCGCATTCACCCACCGCGTGCACCCGTGGCTGTTCGAGCAGCGCGCGCAGATGGCGCGCGGTGTCGCTGTTCCAGCTGCTGGCATCGTGGGGGTGTACACCGGCCGTGCTGAACAGGCGCCGGGCCTGCGGGTCGAGATGCTCGCACAGGTGTAGCGCGGCTTCGCTGCCGGCCAGGCTGGTACCGGTCACCAGCATCTGATGCACCCCGGCGGCCTCGGCACGCTGCAAGATGGCCTCGTGCTTGCCGTCGAAACTTGGGTTGGTCAGATTGACGCCGATGTCGATGAGTTGCATGGTGCTACCTCAGGTTGTGCGGCAAAAGCGCTTGGCAGCGCCGAAAAATACCAATAACGCCAAGAACTTCAAGAAGTTGTCGCGGTCTTTTGCGGTCAATTGTCACGGACCGACCGCTCATTATGGCGTCAAATACTCAATCGCGGCCCATTGCCGGAGACCGGATGACGCGATCACTTTGGCTTTTTTTGCTGTGTGTGGGCCTGCTGTGCGCCGGCCCGGCCCACGCACGCCTGCCTGGCCCGCAGCAGGCGGTGCCTGCGGCCAAGGTGCGCGACCTGGCGCAGATCCGTGAAAGCCGGGTGTTGCGCGTGCTGGTCAACCAGAGCCGCAACAGCTCCGGCGAGGTCAAGGGCCAGCCGGTGGGCATCGAATACCATCGGCTGATCGCCTTCGAGCACTACCTCAACGGGCGTGCCCGTGACGGTCAGCAGATCCGCCTGAAGATCATCCCCAAGGCCAAGGACCAGTTGATCGGCGCATTGCAGCGTGGCGAGGGCGATCTGGTGGCGCCCGGCGAGCTGATCGATTTGAGTTCCACCCGCGGGGTGATGGCCAGCGACCCGGTGCTGGAGAATGTGCCGCTGGTGCTGGTGGGGCGCAAGGGCGAACGGACCTACCAGCGCGTCGAGCAGCTTGCCGGCCGCACCGTGACCCTGACCAGTTCGAGTGCGGCAGGCGATACCCTCCACGAAATCAACCAGCGCCTGGCCCTGCGCAAGCTGGCGCCGCTCAAGGTGGAATGGGCGGACCCCAGCCTTGCGGTGGAGGATGTGCTGGAAATGGTGCAGGCCGGCATCTTCCACCTGACCGTGGTCGAACAGCCGATTGCCCGGCGCTGGGCGCAGGTGATGCCCAAGCTGCTGGTGCAGCGCAAGGTGCAGCTGGCCCAGCCCGAGGCGATGCATTGGTACGTGCGCCGCGACGCGGCGATGCTGCACGCCAGTGTCGATCGCTTCCTCAAGGGGTATCACGCCCCGGCCGATCAGGATGTGGCGTTCGAGCGTATCTACCGGCGCCTGTACAAGGTGCATTACCCGCTGGCCCAGGCCAACCGCCAGCGCCTGGAAAAACTGCGGCCGGTGCTGCAGCGTCACGCCCAGGCCCAGAACCTGGACTGGCTGAACCTGGCGGCACTGGCGTTCAAGGAGTCGGCCCTTGACCCGGCGGCCAGGGGCGCAGGTGGCGCCCATGGGCTGATGCAGATCACCCCCGGTGCGGCGCAGCGGGTGGGGATCAGCGATATCGCCAATGTCGATGGCAATGTACAGGCCAGCGCGCGCTACCTGGCACTGATCCGGCGCAAGTTCTTTTCCAGCAACCAGCTCAACGAACGCGAGCGCATGGCGTTCGTGCTGGCCGGCTACAACCTGGGGCCGGAGCGGGTTCAGGCCATGCGGGCCGAGGCGCGGCGACGCGGCCTGAACCACAACCAGTGGTTCTTTCAGGTAGAACGTGTGGCGCTCGAGCAGGTGGGAATGGGGCCGGTCAGCTATGTTAATAGCGTCAACAAGTACTTTCTGGCATTCGACCGCGAACGCGACGCGCTGGAAGCCCGGGGACGAAAAGTGGCCTCACGCAAGTAATCGAAAATTACGATTGGTATGTGCAGATAATCGCGATTTTAACATTTGAAAATATGATTAAGATGGCGACCTCTACCACACACCTGCATCGCTTAAGGAAGACAGCATGAACGCCATCAACTCCGTATTGTTCACCCGCGCCGGCTGGGGCATTACCGTACTGCGCATCTTCATCGGCATCATCTTCATGGCCCATGGCTCGCAGAAGCTGTTCGGCCTGTTTGGTGGCGGCGGGCTGGCAGGCACCGCGCAGTACATGGAAAGCCTGGGGCTGACCCCGCCGACACTGATGGCGGCGCTGTCCGGTGGGGCCGAGTTCTTCGGCGGGCTGGCACTGGTCATCGGCCTGCTGGCACGCCCGGCGGCCCTGGCGCTGGTGGGGTTGCTGCTGGTGGCGATTTTCTCGGTGCACATCGGCAACGGTCTGTTCATGGCCAACAACGGCTATGAGTTCGCCCTGGCGCTGCTGGGTGGCGCGATTGCGGTACTGGTGGAAGGGGCGGGCAGGGCGTCGGTGGACCGCATGATCGCCAAGTGAGCCTTGGCGTTGTGGCACAAAAAGGGCCTGCATTGCAGGCCCTTTTTTGTGCCCGACCCGGCTGCTTGCTTCTGCGGCAACGCAGGCGCCTTCAAGGGCACCGACAGGTGCAGGAACCGGCGTCGCCGTCGAATGCGAGAAACTCGCTTGTTTTTCCGGCGTCCGGGTCGTTTATCAGACGATGGCATTGTTGACAGCCGGGCCGGCGCTTCTCTAGGATGCTGGCTTGCGCCGATTTAAACAGCTACTTGCGGGGCGCAGGAAGACCACCAGCAGGTCGTCCGAATACCGCTAAAGCGCTGGTTCGGTGACGCCTCGCACCGCAGCCCAGCGGGATCTGCGAGGCACAGAGAAGTACACCATGAGTTGCCCACGTACCAGCGTTTGCCTCACCCCTCTCCCTACCAGCCAGGCGGCTCGCACGCCGCGCATTCTGCTGAGCGGCAAACACCAGCCGACCCTGCTGCGCTACCTCGATGGCTGGCCCCGCCCCAAAGGCCGCGCCACGGCGTTCCTGATCCAGTTCGCCGACTCCTGCGAAACCCTCGCCCGGTTCGGCAACGACCGTTTCGACCTGGCCGTGGTGCAGGCGCCCTCGAGGGCCGATGCCGCCGAAGTGATCCACCACCTGACCCGCGTCGCCCGCCAGGGCTTGATCACCCGCGCCTGATCGCTCAGGGGTACTCGATCTCGACGATGTACACCGTCTGTTCGCCAGTCGGTGTCTGCACCCGCACTTCAGCGTCCAGCGCCTTGCCGATCAGGGCGCGGGCCAGGGGCGAATCGATGCTGATCAGGCCCAGTTTCAAGTCCAGCTCGTCGGGCCCGACGATGCGGTAGCGCGATTGTTCGCCGTCTTCGTTCTCGACCGTGACCCAGGCCCCGAAGTACACCTTGTTCGGGTCGCTGGGCCGTTCGCTCACCACTTTCAGGTTTTCCAGGCGCTTGGTCAGAAAGCGCACGCGGCTGTCGATTTCACGCAGCATCTTCTTGCCGTAGGTGTATTCGGCGTTTTCCGAACGGTCACCTTGCGCTGCTGCCTCACTGACTGACAGGGTCACCTGGGGCCTGCGCACATGCCACAGTTCATGCAGCTCGGCGCGCATGCGCGCCTCGCCCTGTGGGGTGATCAGTGCGGTGCCGGCAGTGCGGGGCGGGCGGTATCGGCTCATGGGCTTCCAGGCTCGGGTAGGTAGCCGCCGAGTCTATCAGCCCTCGCGAAGCACTGTCAGCGGGCTGGCATTGAGCGCCCGGCGCGTGCCGAATACCCCCGCACCCCCCACCAGCAACGCACCGATCACCGGCAACAGCAGCAGCCACGGGTGCGGGCTCCAGTGCAGGTCGAATGCGTAGCGGTACAGCAGCAGGCTGATCAGTTCGGTGCCCAGCGCCGCGAGCAGGCCGCTGGCGGCGCCCAGCAGGCCGAACTCGATGCGCCGGGCCTTGACCAGCAGGCTGCGGCTGGCGCCCAGTGCCCGCAGCAGCGCACCCTGGTGGATGCGCTCGTCCAGGGTGGCCTGCAGCCCGGCGAACAACACGGCCAGGCCCGCCGCCAGCACGAACAGCAGCACGTACTGTACCGCCAGGGTCACCTGGGCCAGGATGCTGCGCAACTGCTCCAGCAGCGCATCGACCTGCAGGATGGTGGCTGCCGGGAACGCTCGCGACAGGGCCACCACCTGCTGGTCGTGGCCTGGGGCCAGGTAGAAGCTGGTGAGATAGGTGGTCGGCAGGTCCTGCAGGGTGCCGGGCTGGAAGATCATGTAGAAGTTGGGCTGGAAGCTGTCCCAGTTGACCGTGCGCAGGCTGCTGACCTGTACCTGGCGCTCCAGGCCACCGATGCTGAAGGTCAGGGTGTCGCCCAGCTTGAGCTTGAGGCTCTCGGCCAGCTGCGCCTCCACCGACACGCCGGGCAAGGCATCGGCCGTTGGCTGTGCCTGCCACCACTGGCCGGCGCTCAAGGTGTTGCCCTGGGGCAGGTCGGCGGCCCAGGTCAGGCTCAGGTCGCGCTGGACGGCGCGGTCACCGGTGGATTCCTTGCTGACGATCTCGCGCACCGGCTCGCCATTGATGAGCGTCAGGCGCCCGGGAATCACCGGGAACAACGGCGCGGCATGGACCGAGAATTCGTTCAGGCGCTGGGCGAAGGTGTCCTTGTCGTCCGGCAGGATGTTGAGCACGAAATAGTTGGGAGCATCCTTGGGCAGCTGGTTCTGCCAGGTGTCGAGCAGCTCGGTGCGCAGCAGGGCGATCAGGGCCATGGCCAGCAGGATCATGCCGAAGGCCAGCGACTGGCCTGCCGCCGCCAGCGGATGCTTGAGCAGTTGCCCCAGGCCCAGGCGCCAGGCCAGCGGGGCGCCGGCCAGCAGCCGGCGCAGGCTGCGCAGGCCGAGCAGCAGCAGACCGCCCAGCACCAGCGCGGCCACCAGACCACCGCCGAGCAGGGCGAAGGTCAGCAGCAGGTCCAGGCTCAGGCGCCACATGATGAGGCCCAGGGCCAACAGCGCTGCGCCATACACCAGCCAGCTGCTTGCCGGCACCGGCAGCAGGTCGCGGCGCAGTACCCGCAGCGGCGGCACCCGGCCCAGCGCTGCCAATGGCGGCAGGGCGAAGCCGGCCAGCGCCACCAGCCCGGTGGCGATCCCGGCCAGGGCCGGGGCGATGCCACCTGGCGGCACCTGCGAAGGCAGCAGGCCCTGCAGCAGGGCGAACAGGCCCAGTTGCGCCAGCCAGCCGAGCAGTGCGCCCCCCAGGGCTGCCACGCTGCCCAAAATCGCCAGTTGCAGGCAGAACAGGCTCAGCGCCTGGCGTCGGGACAGGCCCAGGCAGCGCAGCAGGGCGCTGGCATCGAAGCGGCGCATGGCAAAACGGCTGGCCGACAGCGCCACGGCCACGCCGGCCAGCAGCACCGCCACCAGGCTGGCCATGTTCAGGTAGCGTTCGGCCTTGCCCAGTGCACCGCCGATCTGCTGGTTGCCGTCACGCGAGTCGCGCAGTTGCTGGTGGGCGGCAAGCCCCGCCTTGGTAGCCTGGGTGTAGCTTGCCAGGGCCTGGGGCTCGCCGCGCCACAGGTCGCGGTAGGTGACCCGGCTGCCGGGCTGCACCACGCCGGTGGCATCCAGGTCGGCGAGGTTCATCAGCACCCGCGGGGTGAGGCTGTAGAAGTTGCCGGCGCGGTCCGGCTCATAGGTCAGCACGCGGCTCAGGCGCAGGGTCTTCATGCCCACGTCGACGCTGTCACCGATCTTGAGGTTCAGCGCCGCCAGCAGGCGCGACTCGACCCAGGCTTCGCCCGGCGCCGGACCACCGCCGGCCACCTCCGGCCCGTAGGCCTCGGCGGCACTGCGCAGCTCCCCGCGCAGCGGGTAACCCGTGCCGGCAGCCTTGACACTGGAGAGCTGGATGCCGTTGTCGGTGGCGATCACGCTGGAGAACTCGACCACTTTCGCATGGGCCAGGCCCAGCTGCTCGCCGTTGCGGATCTGTTCCGGGGTGGCCGGGGCGCTGCCCTGCAACACCAGGTCGGCGCCAAGGAACTCGGTGGCACGCAGCAGCATGGCGCCGTTCAGGCGGGCGCCGAAGTAGCCGATGGCGGTGCTGGCGGCCACGGCCACCAGCAGGGCGAAGAACAGCACGCGCAGTTCGCCGGCGCGTGCATCGCGCATCAGTTGACGCAACGCCAGGCTCGGCAGGCGCAGAAACGACAGGTGTGCCATCTAGGGCTCCAGCGGGGTGACCAGGTGGCCGGCTTCCAGGCGAATCAGCCGGCCGCAGCGGTGCGCCAGGCGTTCATCGTGGGTGACCAGGACGAGGGTGGTGCCGCGTTCCTTGTTCAGTTCGAACAGCAGGTCGCTGATGCGTTCACCGGTGTGGCTGTCGAGGTTGCCGGTGGGCTCGTCGGCGAACAGCACCGCAGGCTCGGCGGCAAAGGCGCGGGCAATTGCCACCCGCTGCTGCTCGCCGCCGGACAACTGGCGTGGCGAATGGCTCAGGCGCTGGCCCAGGCCGACCCGTTCGAGCAGGCTGCGGGCGTGTTCGCGGGCATCGCGGCGTCCGTCCAGCTCCAGGGGCAGCATCACGTTCTCAAGGGCATTGAGGCTGTCGAGCAGCTGGAACGACTGGAACACGAAGCCGACATGCTCGGCGCGGACCTGGGCGCGCTGGTCTTCGTCGAGCGGGCCCAGGTCGTGCCCGGCCAGTGTCACCGAGCCTGCACTGGGCAGGTCGAGGCCGGCCAGCAGGCCGAGCAGGGTGGACTTGCCCGAGCCGGAGGCGCCGACAATGGCCAGGCTGTCGCCCTGTTTCAATTCCAGGCTCAGTTCGTGCAGGATGGTCAGGTCGCCTTCCGCGCTGGGGACCACTTTGCTAAGGTTGCGCGCAGTCAAGATGCTGGGGCCCATGGAGAATCCAATGCGAGTGTGGTTATTGAGTGCAGGCCTGGCCTTGCTGTGCATGGCCCAGGGCGCATCGGCAGGAACGGTGTTGATCGTTGGGGATAGTATCAGTGCCGCTTTTGGCCTGGATACCCGTCAGGGGTGGGTTGCCCTGCTCGAACAGCGGCTCAAGGCCGAGGGTTTCGATGACAAGGTGGTCAATGCCTCGATCAGTGGCGACACCAGTGCCGGGGGCCAGGCGCGGCTGCCTGCGCTGCTTGCAGAGCACAAGCCCAGCCTGGTGGTGGTGGAGCTGGGCGGCAATGACGGGCTGCGCGGGCAGGCACCGGCGCAATTGCAACAAAATCTTGCCTCGATGATCGATCGCTCCCGTGATGCCGGTGCCAGGGTGCTGCTGCTGGGCATGCGCCTGCCACCCAACTATGGCAAGCGCTACACCGATGCGTTCGCACAGGTGTATGCCGATCTTGGCAAGGAAAAGGACGTGCCGCTGGTGCCGTTCTTTCTCGAAGGGGTAGGTGGCGTGCCCGAGCTGATGCAGGCCGATGGCATCCATCCGGGGCAGGGCGCCCAGGCGCAGTTGCTGGAAAATGCCTGGCCATCAATAAAACCGCTGCTTTGACGCTTTTATACTGATCGGCTTTCGGCTAATGTTGCGCCCCCGATTTGGAGCCCCCGATGCCGCGTCCCGCCTGGTCCCTGTATGCCTATCAATTGATCGAGCCTGACGAACAGCTTGACCTGTTCGCCTGCCAGGAGAGTCGCGTCCACCTGATCGCCCGCCAACTCGAACTGGGCGGCTCCGTCGACCGTACCCTGTGTGGCACCCTGTTGCCGGCGCAACCGCGCTGGTCGGGTGTGGAACGCAGCATCTACCGTGACCAGCGCCTGTGCCGCCTGTGCCGGGCGATCCTCGAGGCGCAGCGGCGCGGCACGCGTCCGGTATGGCCCGAGCTGCAGGCCTGACGTCGGATCTTTTACGTTTGGCAAGGGTTCTGTGCCCGGATGCCTCCCGATCCCGCGGGGGGCGGTGTACAATTGCCCGCTTGACCCACCTGAATTAGCGAAGGATTTCCCGGATGTTGCCGCGCTTTCCCGCCGTCACCCGTTGCCTGTCCCTGGCCGCCCTGCTGGCGGCGGGCCCTGTTGCCGCTCTGGAGTTCCCCCTGCCGCCGCCGGGCGAGGATGTCATCGGCCAGGTCCAGGTGATCAAGGCCAAGTATGAGGACACCTTCGCCGACATCGGTACCGCCAACGACCTTGGCTACCTGGAAATGGTCGCGGCCAACCCGGGCGTGGACCCCTGGCTGCCAGGCGCCGGCACCGAGATCGTGCTGCCGACCCGTTTCATCCTGCCGCCGGGCCCGCGCGAAGGCATCGTGATCAACCTTGCCGAGTACCGCCTGTACTACTACCCCAAAGGCGAGAACGTGGTGCACACCTTCCCGCTGGGCATCGGCCGCGAAGGCTGGGGTTCGCCTATTGCCAACACCAAGGTCACGGCCAAGACGCCGAACCCGACCTGGACCCCACCGGCCTCGATCAAGGCCGAGCACGCCGCCGACGGTGATCCGTTGCCCAACGTGGTGCCGGCCGGCCCGGACAACCCGCTGGGCCCGTTCAAGTTCACCCTGGGCGTACCGGGCTACCTGATCCACGGTTCCAACAAGAAGTTCGGCATCGGCATGCGTACCAGCCATGGCTGTTTCCGCATGCTCAACAACAACGTGCTGCAACTGGCGAGCATGGCACCGGTGGGGACTTCGGTGCGTATCATCAACGAGCCGTACAAGTTCGGCCTCAGTGGTGGCAAGGTCTACCTCGAGGCGCATACCCCGCTGGATGACAAGGGCGACCCGTCGGTGGTCGACAAGCACACGGCAGTGATCAATGCCCTGCTCAAGCGCGAAGACCTGGCCAACAACCTGCGCATGAACTGGGACATGGTGCGTGACGTGGTGGCGGCCGAAGATGGTATCCCGGTAGAGATCGCGGTGCCGGGTGACGCCAGTGCGCCGATGGTATCGAGCGTTCCGCTCGAAATGCAGTAACCCGCCCGTGTTTGCACGAGGCCCGCTTCATGCGGGCCTCGTCGTTTGCGCAGGACGGTTCTGCAGGCAATAAAAAAGCCGACCCACAGGTGGGTCGGCTTTTTAACAATCCCGAAGGATTATTACTTGCGGCTGGCTTTTTCCAGCATACGCAGAGCGCGCTCGTTAGCTTCGTCAGCAGTTTGCTGAGCTTTCTGAGCGGCGGCCAGAGCGTCATCAGCCTTGCGGTAGGCTTCATCGGCACGAGCTTGTGCACGGGCTGCTGCGTCTTCGGTTGCAGTCAGACGGGCTTCGGTTTCTTTGGAGACGCTGCTGCAACCGGTGGCCAGTACTGCGGCCAGAGCCAGAGCAGAGAATTTCAGAACGTTGTTCATCGTGTTCCCCTTCAAGGACTTTCTATTAAAGAGCCATCTCTCAACAAAGAGAAACTGGCCGGCGTACATAGTACCCATTACTTGTAGTAAGTAAACTGACCGAGCGCAAGAACCGGAAAAAAATTGCGCGGTTGCGCAGGCCGCCCCGGCGGGGGTGTGAAAAGAATGCAGGCGCTTTTGTAGCGGCGCTGAAACACCGCTGTAAATGCGTCTTTGTAGTGAACTAAAAGTGACTCCAAGTGTCATTGTTCGTCTTACCACTACATCATCCGGCTACTGTTGGCAGTGTGGCTCGCTGCCGTGTTCGCATGCTGCAAGTGCAGGTTTTTTACGATCAAGTACCTTGAGCATCTGTGCACTGGGCGCCTACTATTTGTAGGTGCTCAGTTGCCAGAGAACAACCAGGCTGTTCTCGCTGTCCAAACGGGCACGGGGTGGCGTAGAGGTTCCTTCGCCGGACAAACATCGGTAAGGTAAGGGTCTGACGAGAAGACCCGCGAGGAGTAGTGATGAGCGAGGCGTTGTCCATCCACCATGACCAGGCTGGTCATCAGTTCGAGACCAATGTGGACGGTCATCGTGCCTACCTGACCTACATGGACCTGGGTAAGCAGACATTGGATATCTACCGCACGTTCGTGCCCAATGCGCTGCGTGGGCGAGGCATCGCTGCGGCGCTGACCGAAAAGGCCCTCGCCTATGCCGAGGACATGGGCTACACCGTGATCCCCTCGTGCTCCTATGTCGAGCGCTACATGGAACGTCATCAAAAGCATTCCAACAAGGCCTGAGCCTGCTGACACCCTGTTGAAAACGAAAACGCCGGGCATTGCCCGGCGTTTTCGTTGATGGCTTTCAGCCGCGGTTGCGCTTGGGCAACACGTCCTTGAGCTTGGCGCGCATGCTGCGCACGGACTTCTCGGTGGCTTCCCAGTCGATGCAGGCATCGGTGATCGACACGCCGTACTGCAGTTCGGCAAGGTCCTTGGGGATGGCCTGGCAGCCCCAGTTGAGGTGGCTTTCGACCATCAGGCCGATGATCGACTCGTTGCCTTCGAGGATCTGGTTGGCCACGTTGTCCATCACCAGCGGTTGCAGGGCCGGGTCCTTGTTGGAATTGGCGTGGCTGCAGTCGACCATGATGTTCGGCTTGATCCTGGCCTTGGCCAGGGCCTGCTCGCACAGGGCGACGCTGACCGAATCATAGTTGGGCTTGCCGTTGCCGCCGCGCAGCACCACGTGACCGTAGGCGTTGCCCTTGGTGGTGACGATGGATACGCCACCTTCCTGGTTGATGCCCAGGAAACGGTGCGGGCTGGAAACCGATTGCAGTGCGTTGATCGCCACGGTCAGGCCGCCGTCCGTACCGTTCTTGAAGCCGACGGCCGAAGACAGGCCCGAGGCCATCTCGCGGTGGGTCTGGGATTCGGTGGTGCGCGCGCCGATCGCCGACCAGCTGATCAGGTCCTGCAGGTACTGCGGGGAGATCGGGTCGAGGGCTTCGGTGGCGGTGGGCAGGCCCATTTCCGCCAGATCCAGCAGCAGTTGGCGACCGATGTGCAGGCCGTCCTGGATCTTGAACGAGTCATCCAGGTACGGGTCGTTGATCAGGCCCTTCCAGCCCACCGTGGTGCGCGGCTTCTCGAAATACACGCGCATCACCAGGTACAGGGTGTCGGCGACTTCGGCCGCCAGCACCTTCAGGCGCTCGGCGTATTCGTGTGCGGCCTTGAGGTCATGGATCGAGCAGGGGCCGATCACCACGAACAGGCGGTGGTCCTTGCCGTCGAGGATATTGCGTACCACTTCGCGGCCCGCGGTCACGGTCTGCAGGGCGGTGGCGCTGAGTGGAATGTCCTTCTTGAGCTGATCGGGGGTGATCAAGGTCTCGTTGGAGGCAACGTTAAGGTCGTCGATCGGTAAATCAGCCATCGTGTTACTCGTCAGGTCACGGGTGCCGGCCGCCAGCTACCCGCGCGGCGGAGCAGCATGATTGAACGCGGCGGGGTGCCGAACCTTAGCGCGTTACACCGTGATTCGACAATGGGCAGGGCCCGCTTTCCTGCCGCTTTGGCCCATTGGTATGGGGTTTCTGATCAAAAGTGCCGTCACCCGACACGCTCGCAGGTTGCGGGCGGCAGCGCCCGGCCTGATAGTGTGTCGATTGTTTGACCTTATGGCGCCCGATGCAGGGCAGTGCGGAGCAGAGCGGCGATGAGCAAAGGCCTTGGCGACAAACTGGTGGTAGCCATTTCATCACGGGCACTGTTCGACCTCAGCGAGAGCCATCGGCTGTTCCTGGCCGAGGGTGTCGAAGCCTACCGCCAGTACCAGATCGAGCACGAAGACGAATACCTGCAACCGGGTGATGCGTTCCCGTTGGTGGAAAAGCTGCTGGGCCTCAACGCCAGCCTCGGCCAGGCCCGGGTCGAGGTGGTGCTGGTGTCACGCAACAGCGCCGACACCGGGCTGCGGGTGTTCAATTCCATCGAGCATTATGGTCTGGGTATCTCGCGGGCAGCCTTCGTTGGCGGGCGCAGTCCGTATCCGTACCTGGCCGCCTTTGGTTGCCACCTGTTTCTGTCCACCGATGCAGAAGATGTGCGCCGCGCACTGGACGCCGGCTTTGCCGCTGCCACCATCCTTTCCGGCGGGGCACGGCGTGCGGCCAGCGCGGAGCTGCGTATCGCCTTCGATGGCGATGCAGTGGTGTTTTCCGACGAGTCCGAGCGCGTCTATCAGCTCGGCGGCCTGGAGGCGTTCCAGGCCAGCGAGCGCGAGTCGGCCCGCGAGCCGCTGCGCGGCGGGCCGTTCAAGGCCTTCCTGGCGGCGCTCAACGTGCTGCAGAAAGAGTTCCCCAGTGGCGCCTGTCCGATTCGCACCGCACTGGTGACGGCGCGCTCGGCGCCGGCCCACGAGCGGGTCATCCGCACCTTGCGCGAATGGGACATTCGCCTGGACGAGTCGCTGTTTCTCGGCGGCCTGGACAAGTCGGCGTTTCTCGAGGCGTTCGCGGCCGATGTGTTCTTCGACGACCAGGCAGGGCACTGCGAACGCGCCAGTGCAGTGGTCGCCACCGGCCATGTGCCCCACGGCATCAGCAACGAACGTACCCCCGGCTAGGCCGCCTGGCAGGGCGCCGGACGGCTCTGCGCGTCGTTTTGGCGCTGCTAAGCTGAACCTTGCCCTGCCGTATCGGCAGCTAGGAGGTCAAATGATCCGTTCGATGCTGTGTGCCACCGACCTCGGTTGTTACTCCCCTTATGTCATGCAACACGCGCTGGCGCTGGCACGCAGCTTCAGCGCCGAACTGTACGTGGTCCATGCCGTGGAACCGATGGGCCAGTTCGCCGAATCGCTGCTGGAAAGCTACCTTGATGAACATACCCTGTCCCATATGCGCGGTCGGGCGCTCAATACCGTGATGGCGAACATCGAACAGCGGGTGCTGGAGAACTTTCAGGATGAACTGGGCGAGAAGGAAGACCTGGCGCTGATCCGCGCGGTGCGGGTACGCCAGGGCGACCCGGCCGACGTGATCCTGGAGCAGGCCCAGCGCCTGAGCGTCGACCTGCTGATCGTCGGCAGCCACAGCCAGGGCGCCGGTAGCGAGATCCCCTTGGGGCGCACGGCGGTACGCGTCCTTCAGCTGTCGCCGGTGCCTGTGTACATGGTGCCCCTGGCGCAGTACCTGGGGCGGCGCAAGTCATAGGGGAGGCGGTGTAGGACGTTGTAAGAAAGCTGAAGAAATAGTTCTAGATTTATTCTTCAAACCACTAATATAGTTATAACTCGTCGCTGCTGCCGGTGACGCCCAGTTGATTTGAGGGATACCTATGAAGCTTCAACAATTGCGCTACATCTGGGAAGTGGCGCACCACGACCTCAACGTCTCCGCGACAGCGCAGAGCCTGTATACCTCCCAGCCGGGGATCAGCAAGCAGATTCGCCTGTTGGAAGACGAGCTGGGTGTGGAAGTGTTCGCCCGCAGCGGCAAGCACCTGACCCGCGTGACCCCGGCAGGTGAGCGCATCATCACCACCGCCGGCGAGATTCTGCGCAAGGTCGAGAGCATCAAGCAGATCGCCCAGGAATTCTCCAACGAGAAAAAGGGCACCCTGTCGATCGCCACCACCCACACCCAGGCACGCTACGCCCTGCCGCCGGTGATCAGTTCGTTCATCAAGCAATACCCTGAAGTGGCGCTGCACATGCACCAGGGCTCGCCGATGCAGATCGCCGAGATGGCGGCTGACGGTACCGTCGACTTCGCCATCGCCACCGAGGCCCTGGAGCTGTTCGGTGATCTGGTGATGATGCCGTGCTACCGCTGGAATCGTTGCGTGGTGGTGCCGCAGGGTCACCCCCTGACCAAGCTGCCCAAGCTCACCCTGGAGGCGTTGGCCGAATACCCGATCGTGACCTATGTGTTCGGCTTCACTGGCCGCTCCAAGCTCGACGAAGCCTTCAGCCATCGCGGCCTGACCCCCAAGGTGGTGTTCACCGCGGCCGATGCCGACGTGATCAAGACTTACGTGCGCCTGGGCCTGGGCGTGGGCATCGTGGCCAAGATGGCGGTGGACACCAAGCTCGACAACGACCTGGTGGTGCTCGATGCCAGTGAGCTGTTCGAGTCCAGCATCACCAAGATCGGTTTCCGTCGTGGCACCTTCCTGCGTGGTTTCATGTGCGACTTCATCGAGAAGTTCGCGCCCCACCTGACCCGTGAAGTGATGGCCAAGGCCATCCAGTGCCACAACAAGCAGGAACTCGAAGAGCTGTTCGCTGGCGTCGAACTGCCAGTGCACTAAGCCCTAGCAGTGCCTTCAGGCCGCCAGCACGGTGGCCTGAAGGCGCTCCTGCAGATAGCCCCGCGAGCAGGTAGCCCAGCCACTGGCCGCGATGCCCTTACTGCTGACGCAATGTCTGGCAGGTGGGGCCAGGTGCTGCGCTCAGGGTGTGCATGTTCAGCCCTTGGTAATCAGGTTGCCGGCGTGCAGCCCGCATTCCTTCTGAGTCGACTCCTCCCACCACCAGCGGCCTTCGCGCTCGTGCTGGTTGGGCAGTACCGGGCGCGTGCAGGGTTCGCAGCCGATGCTGATGAAGCCGCGTTCATGCAGGCTGTTGTAGGGCAGTTCGAGCATGCGGATATAGCCCCACACCTCTTCGCTGCTCATCTGCGCCAACGGGTTGAACTTGTACAGGGTGCGCTCGGGGGTGGAGAAGGCGCTGTCGATTTCCAGCGCGGCCACCTGGCTGCGGGTGCCCGGGCTCTGGTCGCGGCGCTGGCCGGTGGCCCAGGCGCTGACGGTGCTCAGCTTGCGGCGCAGCGGCTCGATCTTGCGGATGCCGCAGCATTCGCCGTGGCCGTCCTTGTAGAAGCTGAACAGGCCCTTTTCCTTCACGAAGGGGTCGAGTGCACTGCGATCGGGGGAAAGGATCTCGATCGGCAGCTTGTACTGCTCGCGCACCTGGTCGATGAACCGGTAGGTTTCCGGATGCAGGCGGCCGGTGTCGAGGCTGAACACCTTGAGGTTCTTGTTCAGCTTCCAGGCCATGTCCACCAGCACCACGTCTTCGGCGCCACTGAAGGAGATCCACAGGTCGTCGCCGAAGTGTTCGAAGGCGAGCTTGAGGATGTCCTGCGGGGACTTGTTGGCATAGGTCGCGGCGAGGGCGGCGACGTCGAAGGGTTGGCTCATCAGGCGGCTTCCGGTTATTGAATGGCGCTTGGCGCTCGTAATGGGCGAATGTTAACAAAAATTGCCGGGTTAGACGGCGCGCCTGTAGAGTGCGCCTTCCATTTTTAGCGTTGTTCGAGGAGTGAGCTGTGGAAATTGCCTGTCTCGACCTGGAAGGTGTACTGGTCCCGGAGATCTGGATCGCCTTTGCGGAAAAAACCGGAATCGAATCGTTGCGGGCCACCACCCGCGACATTCCCGATTACGACGTGCTGATGAAGCAGCGCCTGCGCATCCTGGATGAGCATGGCCTGAAGCTTTCCGACATCCAGGCAGTGATTGCCACGCTCAAGCCGCTGGACGGCGCCATCGAGTTTGTCGACTGGCTGCGCGAGCGTTTCCAGGTGGTGATCCTGTCCGACACCTTCTACGAATTCTCGCAGCCGCTGATGCGCCAGCTGGGTTTCCCGACCTTGCTGTGCCACCGCCTGATCACTGACCAGAGCGATCGTGTGACCGGCTACCAACTGCGCCAGAAAGACCCCAAGCGCCAGTCGGTGCTGGCATTCAAGAGCCTGTACTACCGGGTGATCGCTGCGGGTGACTCGTACAACGACACCACCATGCTGGGCGAGGCGGATGCAGGCATTCTGTTCCATGCGCCGGAAAACGTGATTCGCGAGTTCCCGCAGTTCCCGGCGGTGCATGATTTCGAGGCGCTGAAGAAAGAGTTCATCAAGGCCTCGAACAGGTCGTTGAGCTTGTAATACCGCCTTCGCCGGCAAGGCCGGCTCCTGCACGCTGTAGGAGCCGGCCTTGCCGGCGAAGCGTTCTAGAGGCCCTGCAGGGTCTGGAGCAACACCCTGACCTTGGTGATCGACTCCTCGTACTCCGCCTCCCACTGCGAGTCCGCCACCACCGCACCACCCCCCCAGCAGCACACCTGGCCGTCCTTCACCAGCAGGCTGCGGATGGCGATCGAGCTGTCCATCTCCCCGCGCACGTCCACATACAGCAGCGAGCCGCAATACAGCGCGCGCCGGCTCGGCTCCAGTTCGTCGATGATCTGCATCGCCCGAATCTTCGGCGCCCCGGTGATCGAGCCGCCGGGGAAGCTGCCGGCTATCAGGTCCAGCGCATCCTTGCCCGGTGCCAGGCGTCCGGTCACGCTGCTGACCATGTGGTGCACGTTGGGGTAGCTCTCCAGGCTGAACAGCTCCGGCACCTGCACCGAGCCGGTAGCGCAGCTGCGCCCCAGGTCGTTGCGCAGCAGGTCCACGATCATCAGGTTCTCGGCGCGGTCCTTGGTGCTGGCCAGCAGCTCGGCAGCATTGGCGGCATCCTGCACGGGGTCGCTGCTGCGCGCACGGGTGCCCTTGATCGGGCGGGTTTCGACCTCGCCCTGGCTGACCCTGATGAAGCGCTCGGGCGAGAAGCTCAGCAGCGCGCTGCCATCGGCCAGTACCTGATAGCCGGAGAAGGGCGTAGGGCAGGCAGCCCGCAGCGCCTGGTAGGCCGTCCACGGGTCGCCCTGGCAGGGTGCGCGAAAGCGTTGGGTAAGGTTGATCTGGTAGCAGTCGCCGGCATGGATGTACTGCTGCACCCGCTCGAACGCCTGACGGTAATCCTCGGCTGCGAGGTCGCCGCGCATTGGCGCCGCAAGCCTGAATGCGCCGGCTACCGTCGGGGCGTCGTGCTCGAACAGTGCCACCAGGCGCTCGCGTTCGGTGGCGGGCAGCGCCGGATGAAACACCAGCTGGCTGCGCTGCAACTGATGGTCGCTGATCAGTGCCCAGGCATACAGCCCCAGGCTTGCGTCACCCAGCCCCAGGTCGTCGCAGGCAATGGCGGGCAGGCGCTCCAGGCGCCGGCCGAAGTCGTAGCTCAGGTAGCCGATCAGGCCGCCGACGAACGGCAGCTCGACACCTGCCGGCAAGTGCGCGCGCCCAAGCCCGCCCAGTTGCTCGCGCAGGCGCTGCAGGTAGTGCTGGCCGTCTTCTTCGGCGTCCGGGGTCAGCGTGCACAGTGGCCAGGCGCTGAGCAGGTCGAAGCGCCCACGCACGGCGCCAGGCCGCGCGCTGTCGAGCAGCACGGCGCCAGGTGCCCGGCGGATACGGGCAAAGTAGGCGGCCGGGTCGGCCTGGTAGGGCAGGGGGTGAAGTGTGCAGGTCGGCATTCGGGTGAACAGCTGTCGAGGCGGGGCGAGCATTGTAGCCCTGTGCAGGCGATGCTCCTAGCGGATCGGCGACCGCCCTGTGCGCTGCTGCGCCAGGGCGGTGGCAGATTACTGCGCCGGGATGTGGCCGAACAGTTCCTGGGCGAAGCGCACGCGCTCTTCGACGCTTTCCTTGATGCCATTGCTGGCCAGTTCCTCAAGGTGCGCCTCGACGGCGTGGGTGCGCAGGGTCAGGCCGCAATCGTTGGCGATCTGGATGTTCAGGCCGGGGCGGGCGTTGAGTTCCAGGATCAGCGGGCCCTTGTCCTGGTCCAGCACCATGTCCACGCCGATGTAGCCCAGGCCGCACAGTTCATAGCAGCCGGCGGCCAGCTTCATGAAGCCGTCCCAGTTGGGCAGTTGCACGCCGTCCACCGCATTGGTGGTGTCGGGGTGCTTGCTGATGATGTTGTTCAGCCAGGTACCGCGCAGGGTCAGGCCGGTCGCCAGGTCCACACCCACGCCGATGGCGCCCTGGTGCAGGTTGGCCTTGCCGCCGGACTGGCGCGTGGGCAGGCGCAGCATGGCCATGACCGGGTAGCCCATGAGCACGATGATGCGGATGTCCGGTACGCCTTCGTAGCTGATGCTCTTGAAGATCTGGTCCGGGGTTACCCGGTACTCGATCAGCGCGCGGTCGCGATGGCCACCCAGCGAATACAGCCCGGTGAGGATGCTCGACACCTGGTGCTCGATTTCCTCGTGGGTGATGATCTTGCCGGACACCGTGCGGTAGCGGTTCTCGAAGCGGTCGGCGATCACCAGGATGCCGTCACCACCGGCGCCCTGCGCCGGCTTGATGACGAAGTCGCTGCGCCCGCCGATGATCTCGTCGAGCTTGTCGATGTCCTTTTCGGTGGAGATCACCCCGTACATTTCCGGCACGTGGATGCCGGCCTTGATCGCCCGCTCCTTGGTGATGATCTTGTCGTCGACGATCGGGTACAGGTTGCGCTTGTTGTACTTGAGCACGTAGTCCGCGTTGCGCCGGTTGATACCCATGATGCCCCTGGCTTCCAGGGCCTTCCAGGTTTTCCATAGGCCGAACATCAGGCGTCAGCCTTCACGAAGGCCTTGAAGCGCACCAGCTCCGTCAGGCGGTAGCCGCGGTAGCGACCCATCGCCAGCATGAAGCCCACCAGAATCAGCAGCACCGCCGGGAAGGTGAACACGAAGTACACCAGTTCGGGCACGCTCATCAGCAGGTGCGCGACCGAGGCGGCGAACAGGGTGCCGATGGCGACTTTCATGGCGTGGCCGCCGCCGCGTTCCTCCCAGGTGATCGACAGGCGTTCGATGGTCATGGTCAGAATCACCATCGGGAACAGTGCCACCGACAGCCCGCGCTCCAGGCCCAGCTTGTGGCTGAACAGGCTGATGGCCGCGATCAGCACCACCACGAAGGTCAGTACCACCGACAGGCGCGGCAGCATCTGCAGCTTCAGGTGTTCGAGGTAGGAACGCAGGGTCAGGCCCAGCGCGGTGATCACCGTGAACAGGGCGATACCGAAGCCCAGCTGGGTCTCACGGAAGGCCAGGGCGATCAGCACCGGGGTGAAGGTACCCAGGGTCTGCAGGCCGATCAGGTTGCGCAGCACCAGGATCACCAGCACGCCGATCGGGATCATCACCATGATCATGAAGGTCTGCTGGGTCTGCAGCGGCAGGCCGTACAGCGAGTATTCGAGGAAGTCGGCGTCGGTGTTCTCGTCGGTCAGCTTGGCCAGGCGGATGGCGTTCATCTCGCTGTTGTTCAGGCTGAAGCTGACGTTGACCTTCTTGCCGCCATCGACGGTGATCAGCGGATCATCGCCGGTCCACCACAGCAGGCGGTCGGCCGGCAGGCCCTGCTCGCCGGTGTCCGGGTTGAAGTACAGCCAGTCGTTGCCGTTGAAGCTGCGCAGCCACAGTTCCGGGCTCTGCGGCTGGTCGGCCAGCAGGCGGATGGTGTGCACCTTCTCCACCGGTACGTGGGCGATCGACAGCAGCAGGTCGATGACCTTGGCCTTGTTCAGCGAAGAGGCATCGCCGGCCAGCAGCAGCTTGACGTTGTCGTCGTTGGGGTTGTTGACCCGCTTGATGGTCTCGCTGACGAAGGTCTCGACGTCGGCCGAGTGCTGGCGGATAGGTGCCATCAACGCTTCGGCGGCGATCTTCTCCGGCCCTTCGACCGGCTGGCTGTCACGGAAGGTCGGGCCCTTGATCTTGACCTTTTCGCTGCTGTAGCGCTTGGTCAGTACCAGGCGGTAGTAGAGGGTCTGGTTGCCCTTGGCGCGCCGCGCCGACCAGGTCACCTTGCGGTTGCCATCGACACGGTTGACGCTCACGCCGTAGTTGTTGGAGATGAAGCTCTCATTGAGGCTGACGTAGTCGTTGCTCAATGGCGGCACGAACATCTGGATCTTGATCGGGTCCTTGGGGCTGGCGACGAACTCGACCTTGGCATCGATGTTCCACAGGTCGTCGGTTTCGTCTTCGGTCACCGGGATGCCGAGCATGAAGATCTGGTACGCCGTGATCGACACACCCAGCAACACCAGGAGGGTGATCAGGACTTTCAGATGAAGGGTAAGAGAGCGCATCGAAATTACTCTGCGGTATGAGCGTCAGTGGCGCAGGCAGGTTTGCCGGCAGCGTATTTAAGGCTTGGGTCGACCAGCGCGTCGAAGTGCTTGAGCGCCTCGGAGCCGATCAGTAGCGGGTACTGGAAGGCACTGCGGTCGGTCAGGTTCACTTCGATGCTGCGCAGGGCCGTACCCATGCAGATATTCAGCGCGATCACCGGGCGGGAGGTATAGGCCTTGCCTTCGTCCGGGTTGTAGTCACCGGCGCGTCGCTTGATCTTGCTGACACGAGCCAGTGGTCGTTCTATCGGATGCGAATGGGCTGCGTCAATTGCCAGATAGAAGCGCACCCACGATTCGCCGTTGCGCTTGAAGCGCTTGATATCGCGCGCGCTCAGCGAGGCGGTCTTGGCCCCGGTGTCGAGCTTGGCCGCAACCTCGAGGTCGATATCGACAAGGCGGGCATATTCATTGAGGCCATAGACAGTCTTGTCTGCCGCCTGGCTCAGGGCAGGCAGCCCACAGAGGCTGAGTAACAGTAGAAAGGGTGTGAGTCTCATAAATCCTGACGCGATGCTGTGGGGGTTTGCCCCCTCAGAGGCGGCGGCATTCTACCACGCTGGTGTGTCGATGCCAGCGGCTGGAGTCAGACAACACCGACAGACACGAAGTTCGTTCTTAGACGATTGTCGACAATATTGAATTTGTCTTTGACTGGGGTGGCTTAATTAGCTAGTTTTGGCCCTACAGATTTTCAAGGTGTCGACAATATGCTGGATGCAGCCCAAGCCTCCGCCCCCCTTCAGGAAGATTCGGAGACGCTTTCCGAAAACGTCTTCCGGCGCATCCAGGCCGCGATCGTCAAGGGCGAGATCGCCCCCGGCAGCAAGATCTCCGAGCCGGAGCTGGCGCGTACCTACGGCATCAGCCGCGGCCCGCTGCGCGAGGCCATCCACCGCCTGGAAGGCCAGCGCCTGCTGGTGCGGGTGCCGCACGTAGGGGCGCGGGTGGTGTCGCTGAGCCATGCCGAGCTGATCGAGCTGTACGAGATTCGCGAGTCCCTCGAGGGCATGGCCTGCCGCCTGGCTGCCCAACGCATGAGCGTAGCCGAGATCGACGAGTTGCGCCGGGTGCTCGACACCCATGAGCGTGATGCCGCGTTCCAGGCCGGGGTGGGCTACTACCAGCAGGAGGGCGACTTCGACTTCCACTACCGCATCATCCAGGGCAGCGGCAACCGCACCCTGGTGCAGATGCTGTGCGGCGAGCTGTACCAGCTGGTGCGCATGTACCGCATCCAGTTCTCCGCCATGCCCAACCGCCCGCACCAGGCGTTCGCCGAACACCACCGGATTCTCGATGCCATCGCCGACCGTGACGGCGAGCTGGCCGAATTACTGATGCGCCGCCACATCGGCGCATCCAAGCGCAATATCGAGCGTCATTACAAAGACGCCACCGCCCCTAGCCCACGAGGTGAGTCATGAGTCAGAAAAGCAGTCCCGGCCAGCGTTTTCGCGATGCAGTCGCCGCCGAGCACCCGCTGCAGGTCGTCGGCGCCATCAATGCCAACCATGCGCTGTTGGCCAAGCGCGCCGGGTTCAAGGCCATCTACCTCTCCGGTGGCGGCGTGGCGGCAGGCTCGCTGGGCCTGCCCGACCTGGGCATCACCGGCCTGGATGACGTGCTGACCGACGTGCGCCGCATCACCGACGTGTGCGACCTGCCGCTGCTGGTGGACGTGGACACCGGGTTCGGTTCGTCGGCGTTCAACGTGGCGCGCACGGTCCGCTCGATGATCAAGTTCGGCGCCGCCGCCATTCATATCGAGGACCAGGTGGGCGCCAAGCGCTGCGGCCATCGTCCGAACAAGGAAATCGTCTCGCAACAGGAGATGGTCGACCGCATCAAGGCGGCCGTGGACGCGCGTACCGACGACAGCTTCGTGATCATGGCGCGTACCGACGCCCTGGCGGTAGAAGGCCTGGAGGCCGCGCTGGATCGCGCTGCGGCGTGCATCGAGGCCGGTGCCGACATGATCTTCCCCGAGGCCATCACCGAGCTGTCGATGTACAAGACCTTCGCCAACCGCGTGAAGGCGCCGATCCTGGCCAACATCACCGAATTCGGCGCCACGCCGCTGTACACCACCGAAGAGCTGGCCTCGGCCGACGTGTCGCTGGCGCTGTATCCGCTGTCGGCGTTCCGCGCCATGAACAAGGCGGCCGAGAACGTCTACACCGCGCTGCGCCGCGACGGCACGCAGAAAAACGTCATCGACACCATGCAGACTCGCATGGAGCTTTACGATGCCATCGACTACCACGTGTTCGAGCAGAAGCTCGACGCACTGTTCGCTCAGAAGAAGAGCTGAACCGCAGCACACCGCAATTAGCCGATTCCCATAACAAATTCAAAAGTGGAGAAAACCAATGGCCGAAGCAAAAGTACTCAGTGGTGCCGGCCTGCGTGGTCAGGTGGCCGGGCAAACCGCACTGTCGACCGTGGGCCAGGCCGGCGCCGGCCTGACCTACCGTGGCTATGACGTTCGCGACCTGGCCGAGCACGCGCTGTTCGAAGAGGTCGCCTACCTGCTGCTGTACGGCGAGCTGCCGACCCAGGCCGAGCTGAGCGAGTACCAGCACCAGCTCAAGGCGCTGCGCGACCTGCCCCAGGCGCTCAAGGAAGTGCTCGAGCGCATTCCGGTCACCGCCCACCCGATGGATGTGATGCGTACCGCCTCCTCGGTGCTCGGCACCCTGGAGCCGGAGCTCAACTTCGGCCTGCAGCACGAGAAGACCGACCGCCTGCTGGCGCTGTTCCCGGCGGCCATGTGCTACTGGTACCGCTTCAGCCACCATGGCGTGCGCATCGACTGCACCAGCGACGAAGATACCCTGGGCGGGCACTTCCTGCACCTGCTGCACGGCAAGAAGCCGAGCGAGCTGCACGTCAAGGTGATGAACGTTTCGCTGATCCTGTACGCCGAGCACGAATTCAACGCCTCGACCTTCACTGCCCGGGTGTGTGCCTCGACCCTGTCGGACCTGTACTCGTGCGTGACGGCGGCCATCGGCTCGCTGCGCGGGCCGCTGCACGGTGGTGCCAACGAGGCCGCGATGGAAATGATCGAGCGCTTCAAGACCCCGCAGGAAGCCGTTGCCGGCACCCTCGGCATGCTCGAGCGCAAGGACAAGATCATGGGCTTCGGGCATGCCATCTACAAGGAGTCCGACCCGCGCAACGAAGTGATCAAGGGCTGGGCGAAGAAGCTCGCCGACGAGGTGGGCGACACCGTGCTGTACCCGGTGTCCGAAGCCATCGACAAGACCATGTGGGAGCAGAAGAAACTGTTCCCCAATGCCGACTTCTACCATGCCTCGGCCTACCACTTCATGGGTATCCCGACCAAGCTGTTCACCCCGATCTTCGTCTGCTCGCGCCTGACCGGCTGGGCGGCGCATGTGTTCGAGCAGCGTGCCAACAACCGCATCATCCGCCCGAGCGCCGAATACACCGGCGTCGAACAGCGCAAGTTCGTGCCAATCGAACAACGCTGAGACTGGCGTGCAGTACCTTTGATATGGCCCTGCCGAACCTGGTGGGAGCGGGCTTGCCCCGCGATAGCCGCTGCGCGCAGTAGCTGATACCGCGCCGATGCCATCGCGGGTCGAGCCCGCTCCCACAGGGGGCGGGGTATGCCATCAGGGGGACTGCGCACCGCCGACTTATCCGTGATTGAGTCCCGCGTCCATGAATACTGAATTTCGCAAGCACCTGCCGGGCACCACGCTCGACTACTTCGACGCCCGCGCCGCCATCGACGCCATCAGCCCCGGCGCCTACGACAAGCTGCCCTATACCTCCCGCGTACTGGCCGAAAACCTGGTGCGCCGCTGCGACCCGGCAACCCTCGATGCCTCGCTCAGCCAACTGATCGAGCGCAAGCGCGACCTCGACTTCCCCTGGTACCCGGCCCGCGTGGTGTGCCATGACATCCTTGGCCAGACCGCACTGGTTGACCTTGCCGGCCTGCGTGACGCCATCGCCGACAAGGGCGGCGACCCGGCCCAGGTCAACCCGGTGGTGCCGGTGCAACTGATCGTCGACCACTCGCTGGCCGTGGAGTGCGGTGGCTTCGACCCGCAGGCGTTCGAGAAGAACCGCGCCATCGAAGACCGTCGCAACGAAGACCGCTTCCACTTCATCAACTGGACCAAGAAGGCGTTCAAGAACGTCGATGTGATCCAGCCCGGCAACGGCATCATGCACCAGATCAACCTGGAGAAGATGTCGCCGGTGATCCACGCCGAGCAGGGCGTGGCCTATCCCGATACCTGCGTCGGTACCGACAGCCACACCCCCCACGTGGATGCCCTGGGCGTGATCGCCATCGGCGTCGGCGGCCTGGAGGCCGAGAACGTGATGCTGGGTCGTGCGTCCTGGATGCGCCTGCCGGAAATCGTCGGCGTGCAGCTCACCGGCAAGCCGCAGCCAGGCATCACCGCCACCGACGTGGTGCTGGCGCTCACCGAGTTCCTGCGCAAGGCCAAGGTGGTCGGCGCCTACCTCGAGTTCTACGGCGAGGGCGCTCGTGCGTTGACCCTGGGCGATCGCGCGACCATCTCCAACATGGCCCCCGAATACGGCGCGACGGCGGCGATGTTCTCCATCGACCAGCAGACCATCGATTACCTCAAGCTCACCGGTCGTGAAGACGCCCAGGTCAAGCTGGTGGAAACCTACGCCAAGGTCGCCGGCCTGTGGTCCGACAGCCTGGTCAATGCCGAATACGAGCGTGGCCTGCAGTTCGACCTGTCGAGCGTGGTACGCAACATGGCCGGCCCGTCCAACCCGCATGCGCGGGTGGCCACCAGCGAGCTGGCTGCCAGGGGCATTGCCGGACAATGGGAAGAGGTGCCGGGGCAGATGCCCGACGGCGCGGTGATCATCGCTGCCATCACCAGCTGCACCAACACCAGCAACCCGCGCAACGTGATCGCTGCCGGGCTGCTGGCGCGCAATGCCAACAGGCTGGGGCTGACGCGCAAGCCGTGGGTCAAGTCGTCGCTGGCGCCAGGCTCCAAGACCGTGGCCCTGTACCTCAAAGAGGCGGGCCTGGAGGATGAGCTGGAGCAGCTGGGTTTTGGCATCGTGGCGTTTGCCTGCACCACCTGCAACGGCATGTCCGGCGCTCTGGACCCGGTGATCCAGCAGGAAATCATCGACCGCGACCTGTACGCCACCGCCGTGCTGTCGGGCAACCGCAACTTCGACGGGCGTATCCATCCGTATGCCAAGCAGGCCTTCCTGGCCTCGCCGCCGCTGGTGGTGGCCTACGCCATTGCCGGCACCATCCGTTTCGATATCGAGAAGGACGTGCTGGCCGTGGTGGGCGGCAAGGAAATCCGCCTCAAGGACATCTGGCCCAGCGACGAAGAGATCGATGCAGTGGTCAAGGCTGCGGTCAAGCCGGAGCAGTTCCGCCAGGTGTACATCCCGATGTTCGCCGTGCACGAAGACACCGGACCCAAGGTCGACCCGCTGTACGACTGGCGCGCCATGAGCACCTACATCCGTCGCCCGCCGTACTGGGAAGGCGCGCTGGCAGGCGAGCGCTCGCTCAAGGGCATGCGCCCGCTGGCGGTGCTGCCGGACAACATCACCACCGACCACCTGTCGCCGTCCAACGCGATCATGCTCGACAGCGCCGCAGGCGAGTACCTGGCGAAGATGGGCCTGCCCGAAGAGGACTTCAACTCCTACGCCACCCACCGTGGCGACCACCTGACCGCGCAGCGCGCGACCTTCGCCAACCCCAAGCTGTTCAACGAGATGGTGCAGGAGAACGGCAAGGTCAAGCAGGGTTCGCTGGCGCGTATCGAGCCGGAGGGCAAGGTGACGCGCATGTGGGAGGCCATCGAGACCTACATGCAGCGCAAGCAGCCGCTGATCATCGTGGCCGGTGCCGACTATGGCCAGGGCTCGTCACGCGACTGGGCGGCCAAGGGCGTGCGCCTGGCCGGTGTCGAGGCCATCGTGGCCGAGGGCTTCGAGCGTATCCACCGTACCAACCTGGTGGGCATGGGCGTGTTGCCGCTGGAGTTCAAGCCGGGCACCGACCGCAAGACCCTGGGTATCGATGGCAGCGAGACCTATGACGTGGTGGGGCAGCGGACACCGCGGGCCACCTTGACCCTGGTGATCACGCGGCGTGACGGCGAGCGCCTGGAGGTGCCGGTGACCTGCCGTCTGGACACGGCGGAAGAGGTGTCGATCTACGAGGCGGGCGGTGTACTGCAGCGCTTTGCCCAGGACTTCCTCGAGTCGTCGGTGGCATAAAAGACTCAGCTTGCCTCGCCCTAGTGGGAGCGGGCTTGACCCGCGATGCAGGCGACGCGGTACTGGCTGTAACCGCATCGCTTGCATCGCGGGTCGAGCCCGCTCCCACAGAGCAGGTGGCTCGATCACATTACAGGACAAGATTTCCATGCCACACGTACCCCAGATCAGAATCCCCGCCACCTACATCCGTGGCGGCACCAGCAAAGGCGTGTTCTTCAACCTCGAAGACCTGCCCGAAGCCGCCCAGCTCCCCGGCGCCGCGCGCGATGCGCTGCTGCTGCGGGTTATCGGCAGCCCCGACCCCTACGGCAAGCAGATCGACGGCATGGGCGGGGCCACCTCCAGCACCAGCAAGACGGTCATCCTGTCGCGCAGCATCAAGCCCGGGCACGACGTCGACTACCTGTTCGGCCAGGTCGCCATCGACAAGGCCTTCGTCGACTGGAGCGGCAACTGCGGCAACCTCTCGGCGGCAGTCGGCTCGTTCGCCATCAGCGCCGGCCTGGTCGACGCCAGTCGCATCCCGCGCAATGGTGTGGCTGTGGTGCGCATCTGGCAGGCCAACATCGGCAAGACCATCATCGCCCACGTACCGATCACCGAAGGCGAAGTGCAGGAAACCGGCGACTTCGAACTCGACGGCGTGACCTTTCCGGCCGCCGAGGTGCAGCTCGAATTCCTCGACCCGGCCGCCGACGAAGACGGCGCGGGCGGCTCGATGTTCCCCACCGGCAACCTGGTCGACGACCTGGTGGTGCCCGGTGTCGGCACCTTCAAGGCAACCCTGATCAACGCCGGCATCCCGACCATCTTCATCGACGCCCAGGCCCTGGGCTACACCGGCACCGAGCTGCAGGACGCAATCAACGGCGACCCCGAAGCCCTGGCGCGTTTCGAAACCATTCGTGCCCACGGCGCCGTGCACATGGGCCTGATCGAGTACGTCGAGCAGGCCGCGCAGCGCCAGCACACGCCCAAGGTGGCGTTCGTGGCAGCGCCGGCCGACTACCAGTCCTCCAGCGGCAAGACCGTGGCAGCGAGCGATATCGACCTGCTGGTGCGTGCGTTGTCGATGGGCAAGCTGCACCACGCCATGATGGGTACGGCAGCGGTGGCCATCGGCACCGCGGCGGCCATCCCCGGCACCCTGGTCAACCTTGCTGCCGGTGGCGGCGAGCGCAGCGCCGTGCGCTTCGGTCACCCCTCGGGCACCTTGCGCGTGGGCGCCGAGGCGCGCCAGGTGAATGGCGACTGGACCGTTACCAAAGCAATCATGAGCCGCAGCGCTCGCGTGCTGATGGAGGGTTGGGTACGCGTACCTGGCGATACCTTCTAGAGGCAGCGGTGCTCGGCTCTCCTTTCACCCCATGTGAACAGAGAGACGACAATGAGTGCCAATGTTGACCTGAACGACCGCCCCGACTACGACCGGGTCCTGCAGGACATTGCCGACTATGTCCTGCACTTCAGGGCCGAGCCGGGGGAGGCGCTGGACACGGCGCGCAACTGCCTGATGGACACCCTGGGTTGCGGCCTGCTGGCGCTGCGCTTTCCCGAGTGCACCAAGCACCTGGGGCCGCTGGTGGAGGGTACCGTGGTGCCCCATGGCGCGCGGGTGCCCGGCACCGCGTACCGCCTCGACCCGGTCAAGGCGGCCTGGGACATCGGCTGCATCGTGCGCTGGCTGGACTACAACGATACCTGGCTGGCCGCAGAATGGGGTCATCCCTCCGACAACCTCGGCGGCATCCTCGCGGTGGCCGACCACCTCTCGCAAAAGCGCGTGGCCAACGGCGACGCGCCGCTGACCCTGCACACGGTGCTCGAGGCCATGATCATGGCCCACGAGATTCAGGGCGTGCTCGCGCTGGAAAACGCTTTCAACCGGGTGGGCCTGGACCACGTGCTGCTGGTCAAGGTCGCATCCACGGCGGTGTGCGCCCGGCTCATGGGCGCCAATCGCGAGCAGTTGCTGGCGGCCCTGTCCCAGGCCTTTGTCGATGGCCAGGCGCTACGCACCTACCGCCATGCCCCCAATGCCGGCTCGCGCAAGTCGTGGGCGGCCGGTGATGCGTCGAGTCGCGGGGTGCGCCTGGCGGACATCGCCCTGCGCGGCGAGATGGGCATCCCCGGCGTGCTCACCGCGCCGCAGTGGGGCTTCTATGACGTGCTGTTCAGCCATACCAACAAGGACCTGGCGCTCAAGCCCGAGGGCAAGCGCGAGTTCAGCCTGTCGCAGCCGTTCGGCAGCTACGTGATGGAGAACATACTGTTCAAGATCAGCTTTCCGGCCGAGTTCCATGCGCAGACCGCCTGCGAGGCGGCGGTGACCCTGCATCCGCAGGTGCGCAATCGCCTGCATGAAATCGAGCGCATCGTGATCACCACCCATGAGTCGGCGATTCGCATCATTTCCAAGGTCGGCACGCTGGCCAACGCAGCGGACCGGGACCACTGCCTGCAGTACATGACGGCGGTGCCGCTGATCTTCGGCAACCTGGTGGCCGAGCATTACGAAGATGATTTCCATGCGGCGCACCCGACCATCGATCGCTTGCGCGAGAAGATGGTGATCGTCGAAGACCCGCGTTTCAGTCGCGAGTACCTGGAGGCCGACAAGCGCTCGATCGCCAACGCGGTGCAGGTGTTCTTCACCGACGGCTCGAGCACCGAGCAGGTGGTGGTGGAGTATCCCATCGGGCACCGGCGCCGACGCGCCCAGGGCATCCCGCTGCTGGAGGACAAGTTCAAGGCCAACCTGGCGACGCGGTTTACTGCGCAGCGTTCGGCCGAAATTCTTGCGCTGTGCAAGGATCAGGCGAGGCTTGAGGCGACGGCGGTGCATCGGTTCATGGATCTGTTCGTGATCTGAGGGGCGAAGCTTTTCAGAAGGCAACAAAAAGCCCCGCCAATTGGCGGGGCTTCTTTTCACGCTAAGTCAGCTTACGCTTGAACGACAGGGATATTGGCGTTCGCAGCGGCTTCACGGAACTCGGCGATCTGGTCGAAGCTCAGGTAGCGGTAGATGTCGGCAGCCATGCTGTCGATATTCGCCGCGTACTCCATGTACTCCTCGACGGTTGGCAGCTTGCCCAGGATCGAGGCAACGGCAGCCAGTTCGGCGGAGGCCAGGAACACGTTGGCACCATCGCCCAGACGGTTCGGGAAGTTACGGGTCGACGTCGACACAACGGTCGAGTTCGGCTCTACGCGTGCCTGGTTACCCATGCACAGCGAGCAGCCCGGCATTTCCATGCGCGCGCCAGCCTTGCCGTAGATGCCGTAGTAGCCTTCCTCGGTCAGCTGGTGAGCGTCCATCTTGGTCGGCGGCGACAGCCACAGACGGGTTGGCAGCTGACCCTTGACCTTGTCCAGCAGCTTGCCGGCAGCGCGGAAGTGACCGATGTTGGTCATGCACGAACCGATGAACACTTCGTCGATCTTCTGGCCCTGGACGCTGGACAGCAGGCGAGCGTCGTCCGGGTCGTTAGGAGCGCAGAGAACCGGCTCCTTGATATCGGCCAGGTCGATCTCGATGACTTCGGCGTACTCGGCATCGGCGTCGGCCGACAGCAGCTCGGGCTTGGCCAGCCAGGCTTCCATCGCCTGTGCACGGCGCTCCATGGTGCGCGCATCGCCGTAGCCTTCGCTGATCATCCAGCGCAGCAGGGTGATGTTCGACTTCAGGTACTCGGCAATGGCTTTTTCAGGCAGCTTGATGGTGCAACCGGCAGCCGAACGTTCGGCCGAGGCGTCGGACAGTTCGAATGCCTGTTCCACGGTCAGGTCGTCCAGGCCTTCGATTTCCAGGATGCGGCCGGAGAAGGCGTTGATCTTGCCCTTCTTCTCGACGGTCAGCAGGCCTTTCTGGATGCCGTAGTAAGGGATGGCGTGAACCAGGTCACGCAGGGTGATGCCTGGGTTCAGCTTGCCCTTGAAGCGCACCAGTACCGACTCCGGCATGTCCAGTGGCATCACGCCAGTGGCAGCGGCGAAGGCGACCAGGCCGGAACCGGCCGGGAACGAGATGCCGATCGGGAAGCGGGTGTGCGAGTCACCACCGGTACCGACGGTGTCCGGCAGCAGCATGCGGTTCAGCCAGCTGTGGATGATGCCGTCGCCTGGACGCAGGGACACGCCGCCACGGGTGCGGATGAAATCCGGCAGGGTGTGGTGGGTGGTCACGTCGATCGGCTTCGGATAGGCCGCGGTGTGGCAGAACGACTGCATGACCAGGTCGGCCGAGAAGCCCAGGCACGCCAGGTCTTTCAGTTCGTCACGGGTCATCGGACCGGTGGTGTCCTGGGAGCCGACGGTGGTCATCTTCGGTTCGCAGTAGGTGCCAGGACGAACGCCCTTGCCCACTGGCAGGCCGCAGGCCTTGCCGACCATCTTCTGGGCCAGGGTGTAGCCCTTGCCGGTGTCGACAGGTGCTTCAGGCAGCTTGAACAGGTCGGTCGGGCCCAGGCCCAGCTCGGCGCGCGCCTTCTCGGTCAGGCCACGGCCGACGATCAGCGGGATACGACCACCGGCGCGGACTTCGTCCAGCAGCACGGGGGTTTTCATCTCGAAGGTGGTGATGACTTCGTCGGTACCGTGCTTGCACACCTTGCCGGCGTGCGGGTACAGGTCGATCACGTCGCCCATGTGGATGTTCGACACGTCGAATTCGATCGGCAGGGCGCCGGCGTCTTCCATGGTGTTGTAGAAGATCGGGGCGATCTTGGAGCCGAAGCAGAAACCGCCAGCGCGCTTGTTCGGCACGTAAGGGATGTCGTCGCCGAAGAACCACAGCACCGAGTTGGTCGCCGATTTACGCGAGGAACCGGTACCGACCACGTCACCGACGTAGGCGATCGGGAAGCCTTCGTTGCGCATCTGCTCGATCTGCTTCATCGGGCCGATGGCGCCTTGCACGTCCGGCACGATGCCGTCGCGGGCCATTTTCAGCATGGCCAGGGCGTGCAGCGGGATGTCAGGGCGCGACCAGGCGTCCGGGGCAGGGGACAGGTCGTCGGTGTTGGTTTCGCCGGTGACCTTGAAGACGCGCAGGCTGATCTTGTCGGCCAGGGTCGGACGCTTCTTGAACCACTCGCCGTCAGCCCAGGACTGCAGTACCGCCTTGGCGTGAACGTTGCCGTTCTTGGCTTTTTCGGCCACGTCGTGGAAGGCGTCGAACATCAGCAGGGTGTGCTTGAGCTGTTCGGCGGCAACGGCGGCCAGTTCGGCGTCGTCCAGCAGCTCGACCAGGGTGGCGATGTTGTAGCCGCCCTGCATGGTGCCCAGCAGTTCAACGGCGCGCTGCTTGCTGATCAACGGGGAGGTGGCTTCGCCCTTGGCGACCGCCGACAGGAAACCGGCCTTGACGTAGGCGGCTTCGTCCACTCCTGGTGGTACGCGGTTGGTGATCAGGTCGACGAGGACGGCTTCTTCGCCAGCGGGGGGATTCTTCAGCAGCTCGACCAGGCCTGCGGTTTGTTCGGCGTTAAGCGGCTGGGGCACGATACCCTGGGCGGCACGCTCTTCGATGTGTTTGCGGTAGGCTTCAAGCACAGTTATTACCCTCATCAGTGGTCCCAAATGGGTGTCCGGGACGCTCATCCAGAATGGCCGGCACCCATGCGCAATACGGCTTTTTGAGCCGCGTAGCCAGGGTTGCAGGACATCCTTACAGAAGCTGCTTTCAAAGTTTTACGCCTGTAGAACGGAGGCTGATGAGGGCTGGCGCGGTGCATTCGATGTTCGAATACCCCGAGCCAACGCCGTTCTACCGGATCAACTGTGCTCGTGACGCTTTGAAAACAGCTTCTAACGGACATTGCTGCCTTAAAAAGGCCGGGTGATTCTACGGTAAAAACGCGCCAAAGGTAAGGCGATTGCAACGACTTTACGGCGTGACCCCCGTTAGACAAAGGGCTAACATGGCCGTCTGTTCCATCGCCATGCCGTTGAATCTTTCATGTCCAATCAGTCAATAAAAACGCCTTGTGTCGGCCTGTGTTCCACGGTTTACGGGGACCTGGTGTGTCGCGGGTGCAAGCGTTTTCACCATGAGGTGATCCACTGGAACGGCTACAACGACGATGAAAAGCGTGCGGTGTGGCTGCGCCTGGAACACCTGCTGGTGCAGGTGATGGCGGCCAAGCTGGAGGTGTTCGACGCCGACAAGCTGCGCGGCCAGCTGGAGCTGCGCAAGATTCGATTCGTGCCGCATCAGTCCGAGTATTGCTGGGCTTATCAGCTGATTGCGCGGGGCGCGCGGGTGATCCGCGAGCTGGAAGCGTACGGGATGGTGCTGCTGCCGGAGTTTCGCGACTGGGAGCTGCCCGAGCTGCGCGATGCCATCGATCGGGAATTCTTTCTGTTGTCCGAGGCGCACTATCAGCGCTACATCGCGCCGGGCTTTCTCAAGGATGCGCTGGGTTAAGCGGTGTTCCCATCGCAGGTCACGCCCGCGCCCACTGGATCACCGCTTACCCTGTGGGCGCGGGCTTGACCCGCGATGGGGTCTTCAGCCTCTGGCCAGCTCGTCCAGGTGCTTCACCTGGTCCTCGGTCTTGAGCACCAGCACATCGCATTCCAGCGAATCGAGCACCACCTCCGCGGTGTTGCCGATCAGCGCACCGGTAATCCCGCTACGCCCCACCGTACCCATCACCGTCACCACGGCTTCGTACTTTTTAGCCGTGTGCGGAATCAGCACGTCCGCCGGGCCTTCGGCCACATGCAGGCGATCGTCGGCGATATCGAATTCGGCCTGGAACGCAGCGCATTCGTCGCGGTACTTCTTCTCGATGGTGTCCTTGAGCTGGTACACCGGGTCCGCCGCCGAGAGCATGGGCGAGGGGTGGGCGCTGATCACGTGCAGGTTGCCCTTGGCCACGCTGGCAATGGCATAGCCGTGGTCGATGATGCTGGCGTGCAGCTTGCGATGCTCCTGATCGTCGTTGCCCACGTCCACCGCCGCCAGAATCACGCCACCGGTCCAGGGGCGCTCGGTCTTGACCATCAGCACCGCGCACGGGCACTGGCGCAGCAGTTTCCAGTCCGAAGGCGTCAGCAGGAACTTCTTCAGCGCGTTTTCCGGTCGGTGTTCCTTGATCACCAGCTCACAGCCTTCGGCTTTCTGCACGTCGATGATCGACTCGTGCAGGGTGTCGTGCCAGGCCTGCTCATAGGTGACATTGTCGTAGCCATCGTCGTGCAACTGGCTGGCGAGCAGGCTGAGCAGGGCACTGTGGTCCTGCTTCTTGTCGCACATCAGCAGGTGCAGGCGTGCCTTGGTGACGCCGGCGATCAGCTTGGCGCGGGTCAGGGCCTTGCTGTGGGCGTGGTCGGGGTCGAGCACCACCAGGATGCTGCGAACTTCTAAAAGCATGAGGGAGAACTCCTTCGACAATGGCATGCGATGCCTGACTATAGTCGGCGCCCCGGATGCGGTGGATGTTGATATGCATCAAGCATAGTCACTGGTGATCGCCACTGCCGCCGGTATAATCGCCGGTCTTGTCGACACCCCATGCCCGTTTGTGAGCCTATGTCCCTTATTCCCGAAATCGAAGCCTTCCTCGCCTGCCGCACCCCGGATGCCTGGGTCGATGCCGCCCTGGCCGACCAGGAGACGATGCTGATCGACCACAAGAACTGCGAGTTCAAGGCCGCCAGCACGGCGCTGAGCCTGATTGCCAAGTACAGCACGCATGTCGACCTGATCAACATGATGTCGCGCCTGGCCCGCGAGGAGCTGGTGCATCACGAGCAGGTGCTGCGCCTGATGAAGAAGCGCAAGGTGGCCTTGCGCCCATTGTCGGCAGGGCGCTATGCCTCGGGGCTGCGAAAGGTGGTGCGCGCGCACGAGCCGGTGAAGCTGGTGGACACGCTGGTGGTCGGCGCGTTCATCGAGGCGCGCAGCTGCGAGCGCTTTGCTGCGGTGGTGCCGCACCTGGACGAGGAACTGGGCAAGTTCTACCACGGGCTGCTCAAGAGCGAGGCGCGCCATTACCAGGGGTACCTGAAGCTGGCGTATCAGTATGGCGAGGCGGCGGATGTGGAGCGCACCGTGGAGCGGGTGCGCGAGGTGGAAGCCGAACTGATCACCACGCCGGACGTGGAGTTTCGCTTCCATAGCGGCGTGCCGGCCTGAAGCATCGCGGGCCAAGCCCGCTCCCACGGCTAATGGACCCATCCTGTGGGAGCGGGCTCGACCCGCGATACGGGCGCCGCAATACCTCCTTTTGTCGACCAAATAGAAAGCAAGCTAATTAATGCTTGGACATTCGCTGCCTGAGCAGTAATATCTGCGGCATCCACTGCCTAAGCAGGTATCTCCCTTCATGCAGCACTTCACCCCCGAAAACTTCCAGTCCTGCACCATCGGCATGCTCCTGGGGCGCGCCGCACTGGTGAAGGACCGCATTCTGGACAGCCACCTGCAGGACTTCGGCGTCACCGCCGCGCAGTTCAAGGTGCTGATCATCGTGTCCCAGTACGGGGTCGATACCCCCGCCGAACTGTGCCGTTTCCTCAGCCTGGACAGCGGGTCGATGACGCGCATGCTCGATCGCCTGGAGCAGAAGGGCCTGATCGCCCGCAGCCGCTGCCCGCAGGACCGGCGCCAGGTACGCCTGGAGCTCACCGCCGATGGCGATGTGCTGGCCGGCCAGTTGCCCCAGATCGGTGCCTCGGCGATGAACGAGCTGGTTGGCGTGCTGGCCCCGGACGAGCTCAAGACCCTGGAAAAGATCCTGACCAAGGTGCTGCTGGCGGCCGGCGATGCCGTCACCGCTCTGCGCGTGGAGGCCCAATGAAACCACGAGCCCTGCGTGCCGGTGCAAGCCTGCTGGTGTTTGCCCTGAGCCTGGCCGGTTGCGCCAACTACAGTGGCCTCGATACCCAGGGCCGGCGCCTCGGCGCCGCCGACCTGCAGGCAGGCAAGACCCTCGGCGGTGTTGCCCTGTCGCCTGCGGCCTGGCCCAAGGGCGACTGGTGGACCCGCCTTGGCGACCCGCAACTGAACAGCCTGATCGGCGAGGCCTTGCGCGACAGCCCCGACATGCAGGTTGCCAGCGCCCGTGCCCATCAGGCCAGCGCCGCGGCCTACGCTGCCGACGCCGAGCGCATGCCCACGCTGGATGCCAGCGCCGGGGTCAGCCGCTCGCGCCTGGCCCGTGATCAGGACCCGACGGGGCAGGGCGGCAGCTACTCCACCCTGCGCAGCCTGAGCGCGACCTTCAACTACACCTTCGATCTCTGGGGTGGCCAACGCGATGCCTGGGAAGCCGCCCTGGGCCAGGCCCGTGCCGCCGAGGTGGACCGCCAGGCCGCACAACTGACCCTGGCCGCCGACGTTGCCCGTGCCTACAGCCAGCTGGGCCAGGCGCACATCGTCAACGACCTGACCCAGGAAGACCTCAAGCGTACCCGCCAGATGCTCGAACTCAGCCAGCGCCGGCTGGCCTCGGGTATCGACAGCCAGTACCAGCTGCAGCAGACCGAAAGCCTGGAGGCCAGCTCCCAGGAGCAGGCCATCAATGCCCAGAAGCAGCTACGCAGCGCGCAGATCGCGCTGGCGGTGCTGCTGGGCAAGGGCCCCGACCGTGGCCAGCAGATCGCCCGCCCCAATGTGCTCAAGCCTGCTGCGGTGGCGCTGCCCTCGGTGCTGCCGGCCGAGTTGCTGGGCCGGCGTCCGGACCTGGTGGCCGCGCGCTGGCGGGTCGAGGCGGCGAGCAAGTCGATCGATGCGAGCAAGACACGCTTCTACCCCAACCTCAACCTGAGCGCCGCCGCCGGCACCCAGGCACTGCTGGGCGATGCGATCTTCGGCGCGCCGAGCCGCTTCTTCAACATCGCCCCGACCGTGTCGCTGCCGATTTTCGACGGCGGGCGCCTGCGCGCCGACCTCGATGCCCGTGATGCCGACTACGACCTGGCCGTGGCGCAATACAACAAGAGCCTGGTGCGTGCACTGGGCGAGGTCAGCGACAGCATCGACCAGCTGCATGCACTGGGCCAGCAGATTGCAGCCAAGCAACGTGCCACCGACATCGCCCAGCAGTCCTACGACACCGTGATGCAGCGCTATGGCTCCGGCATCGGCAACTACCTGGATGTGCTGAGCATCGAACAGCAGCTGCTGCAGTCGCAGCGTCAGCTGGCCGAACTGAACGCCGAACAGATCGACCTGTCGATCCAGTTGATGCAGGCGCTGGGGGGCGGCTACCAGGCCGACACCCAGGCCGCCGCATTGCCCTCGACTTCCCGCAATCAATAAAACGCCAAGGTATTTCTCATGGCCACTGCATCCTCCCCGGACACTGCCCCTACCGAGCAGGACCTCAACAATCAGCGCAAGCGCAAGACGCTGCTGCTCGGGCTGCTGGTGCTCGTACTCGTGCTTGGCGCCGGTGTGTGGGCCTGGCACGAGCTCTACGGGCGCTGGAGCGAAAACACCGACGACGCCTATGTGAACGGCAACGTGGTGGAAATCACCCCGCTGGTCACCGGCACCGTCACCAGCATCGGCGCCGACGATGGCGACCTGGTGCACGCCGGCCAGGTGCTGATCCAGTTCGACCCGAGCGACACCGAGGTCGGCCTGCAGAGCGCCGAGGCCAAGCTGGCCCGCGCCGTGCGCCAGGTGCGTGGGCTTTACAGCAACGTCGACGGGCAGAAGGCCCAGGTGGCGGCGCGCAAGGCCGAGCTGCAGAAGGCCCAGGAAAACTACAACCGACGCAAGACCCTGGCCGCCGGCGGGGCGATCTCGCAGGAGGAGCTGTCCCACGCCCGTGACGACCTGGCATCGGCACAAAGCGCGCTGAGCAATGCCCAGCAGCAGCTCAACACCACCACCGCGCTGGTCGACGACACCGTGGTCTCCTCGCACCCCGAAGTGCAGGCTGCCGCCGCCGACCTGCGCCAGGCCTACCTGGACAATGCCCGCACCACCCTGGTGGCGCCGGTCACCGGTTATGTGGCCAAGCGCACGGTGCAACTGGGCCAGCGCCTGCAGCCGGGCACCGCGACCATGGCGGTGATTCCGCTGGATCAGCTGTGGATCGACGCCAACTTCAAGGAAACCCAGCTGCGCAACATGCGTATCGGTCAGCCGGTGGACATCGTTGCCGACCTGTACGGCAGCGACGTGAAGTACAGCGGCACCATCGACAGCCTGGGCGCCGGTACCGGCAGCGCCTTCGCCCTGCTGCCGGCGCAGAACGCCACCGGCAACTGGATCAAGATCGTCCAGCGCGTGCCGGTGCGGATCCACATCAACCCCGAGCAACTGGCCGAACACCCGCTGCGGATCGGCCTGTCGACCCAGGTCGACGTCGACCTGCACGACCAGAGCGGCCCGGTGCTGGCGCAACAGCCGCCGCAGAAAGCCTCGTTCGCCACCCAGGTGTACGACCGCCAGCTGGTGGAGGCCGATACCCTGATCGCGCGCCTGATCCATGACAACAGCGCCGCCAGCGGCAAGACTGCGCAGCGATGAGCGGGCAGGCTTCGTTCACCCCGCCAAGCCTGCTGCTGACCACCATCGGCCTGTCGCTGGCGACGTTCATGCAGGTGCTCGACACCACCATCGCCAACGTCGCCCTGCCTACCATCTCCGGCAACCTGGGGGTGAGTTCGGAGCAGGGCACCTGGGTCATCACCTCGTTCGCGGTGAGCAACGCGATAGCCTTGCCGCTGACCGGCTGGCTGAGCCGGCGCTTCGGCGAGGTGAAGCTGTTCATCTGGGCCACGCTGCTGTTCGTGCTGGCGTCGTTCCTGTGCGGTATCTCGCAATCGATGCCCGAGCTGGTCGGCTTTCGTGTGTTGCAGGGCGTGGTGGCCGGGCCGTTGTACCCCATGACCCAGACCCTGCTGATTGCGGTGTACCCCCCGGCCAAGCGGGGTATGGCCCTGGCGCTGCTGGCGATGGTCACGGTGGTGGCGCCGATTGCCGGGCCGATACTCGGTGGCTGGATCACCGACAGCTACAGCTGGCCGTGGATCTTCTTCATCAACGTGCCGATCGGCCTGTTCGCCGCCGCCGTGGTGCGTCAGCAGATGCGTACCCGTCCGGTGAGCACCAGCCGCCAGCCGATGGACTACATCGGGCTGCTGAGCCTGATCGTCGGGGTGGGGGCATTGCAGATCGTGCTCGACAAGGGCAATGACCTGGACTGGTTCGAGTCCAGTTTCATCGTCATCGGCAGCCTGATTTCGGTGGTGTTCCTGGCGGTGTTCATCATCTGGGAACTGACCGACAAGCACCCGGTGGTGAACCTGCGTCTGTTTGCCCACCGCAACTTTCGCATCGGCACCATCGTGCTGGTGGGCGGGTATGCGGGGTTCTTCGGCATCAACCTGATCCTGCCGCAATGGCTGCAGACCCAGATGGGCTACACCGCCACCTGGGCGGGGCTGGCGGTGGCGCCGATCGGCCTGCTGCCGGTGCTGATGTCGCCGTTCGTGGGCAAGTACGCGCACAAGTTCGACCTGCGTGTGCTGGCGGGGCTGGCGTTCGTGGCAATCGGTGCCAGCTGCTTCATGCGGGCAGGGTTCACCAACGAGGTGGACTTCCAGCACATCGCCCTGGTGCAGCTGTTCATGGGTATCGGCGTGGCGCTGTTCTTCATGCCCACCTTGAGCATCCTGCTTTCGGACCTGCCGCCGCAGCAGATCGCCGACGGCTCGGGGCTGGCGACCTTCCTGCGGACCCTGGGCGGCAGCTTTGCCGCGTCGCTGACCACCTGGATCTGGATTCGCCGGGCCGACCAGCACCATGCGTACCTGAGCGAAAGCATCAGTACCTATGAGCCGGCCACCCGTGACATGCTCGGCCACCTGGGCGGGGCGAACGGGCAGTCGTATGCGCAGCTGGAGCAGATGCTCAACAGCCAGGCGTACATGATGTCGACGGTGGATTACTTCACGTTGATGGGCTGGGTGTTCGTCGGGCTGGTGCTGCTGGTGTGGCTGGCCAAGCCGCCGTTCGCGGCCAAGGCCGGGCCGGCATCGGCGGGGCACTGAGGCACAGCGTCAGCGCGCTGCGCTGACATCGCGGGTCAAGCCCGCTCCCACAGGTACATCAATGATCATCAGAGCAATGATCTACCTGTGGGAGCGGGCTTGACCCGCGATAGGGCCCGCACGGCCTTCAGGCAAAGTCGAAGGGTGCCAGCTGGAACCCTTGTTCATCCACCTGCAGCGCCCACCCCTGGCGATCCCAGTCGCCCAGCACGATACGCCGCGCCGGCGCATCGCCCACCATCAGCTTGTGGATCGCCGGGCGATGGGTGTGCCCATGCACCAGGGTGCGCACGCCATGCTGCTGCATCACCCGCGGTACCTCCTCGGGCGTCACATCGACAATGTCATTGGCCTTCATGCGCGTCTGCGCGCGGCTTTCGCTGCGCAGCTTGCGCGCAAGCTTGTGCCGCGTGTGCAACGGCAGGTGGCGCAGCACCCACAGGCTCACGGGGTTGCGCAGGTAACGGCGCAGCTTCATGTAGCCTTCGTCACGGGTGCACAGGCTGTCGCCATGCATCAGCAGCACCGGCTCGCCGCCCAGCTCGACCACGCTGGGGTCGGGTAGCAGGGTGGCGCCTGCGGCCTTGCAGAACGCCTGGCCGATGAGGAAGTCGCGGTTGCCGTGCATCAGGAACACCTGGGTGCCCGTGTCGCTCAGCGCACGCAAGGCCTGGCAGATCGACGCCTGGTAGGGCGTCATGGCGTCGTCGCCGATCCAGGCCTCGAAAAAGTCCCCGAGAATGTACAGCGCTTGCGCGCTGCGGGCACGGGTGGCCAGCAGATCAAGAAACGCCCGGGTAATGTCCGGGCGTTCTTCTTGCAGGTGCAGATCGGAGATCAGCAGTATCACCCAATGATCTCGGCTTTCTCGATGATCACGTCTTCGGCTGGCACGTCCTGGTGGCCGGCTTTGGAACCGGTGGCAACGGCCTTGATCTTGTCGACCACGTCGGTGCCTTCGGTGACTTTGCCGAACACTGCATAACCCCAGCCCTGCACGTTCTTGCCGCTGTGGTTGAGGAAGCTGTTGTCGGCGACGTTGATGAAGAACTGCGCCGAGGCCGAATGCGGCTCCATGGTACGGGCCATGGCGATGGTGTACTTGTCGTTGCTCAGGCCGTTGTCGGCTTCGTTCTGGATGCTCGGGCGCTTGTCTTTCTTCTCTTTCATGCCCGGCTCGAAACCGCCGCCCTGGATCATGAAGTTGCCGATGACGCGGTGGAACACGGTGTTCTCGTAGTGACCGGCTTTGACGTACTCGATGAAGTTGGCCACGGTGATCGGGGCTTTCTCGGCGTTCAGCTCGATGACGATGTCACCGTGATTGGTGGTCAGTTTGACTTGGGTCATGCTCAAATTCTCGCTTTTCAGGCATTCAAGAAATGGGTGCGCAGGATCGCGTAGTAACCCTGACGCACAGTTTACAGGCCACGATACGCACGTCACGGCAGTTTTTTTGCCCGGCCAGCCGAATATAGCGCCAGTTTGTCGGCGCTGCCCTGTCGGCAGCTCGGGCGCTTGGGCTATGATAAGCGCTTTGATTCAGTCGGCCTACCCTGGCCGTGTACCGGTATTTCAAGGATCCTATGAGCAAGCCCACCGCTGACAACGCTCCCAACGCCGCTGCCAAAGGCGCGCCCGCCGTCCCTGTGAACTTCCTGCGTCCGATCGTGCAGGCCGACCTGGATTCGGGCAAGCACACCAGCATCGTCACCCGTTTCCCGCCGGAGCCCAACGGCTACCTGCACATTGGTCACGCCAAGTCGATCTGCGTGAACTTCGGCCTGGCCCAGGAATTCGGCGGTGCCTGTCACCTGCGCTTCGATGACACCAACCCGGCCAAAGAGGACCAGGAGTACATCGACGCCATCCAGCGTGACGTCAAGTGGCTGGGCTTCGAGTGGACCGGCCCGGTGCGCTATGCCTCGCAGTACTTCGAGCAGTTGCACGCGTGGGCGGTCGACCTGATCAAGTCGGGCAATGCCTATGTGTGCGACCTGACCCCGGAGCAGGCCCGCGAGTACCGCGGCAACCTGACCGAGCCGGGCAAGAACAGCCCGTTCCGCGAGCGCAGCGCCGAGGAAAACCTCGACCTGTTCGCGCGCATGAAGGCCGGCGAGTTCCAGGATGGCGAGCGCGTGCTGCGCGCCAAGATCGACATGGCCTCGCCGAACATGAACCTGCGCGACCCGATCCTGTACCGCATCCGCCATGCCCATCATCACCAGACCGGCGACACCTGGTGCATCTACCCGATCTACGACTTCACCCATGGCCAGTCGGACGCCATCGAGGGCATCACCCACTCGATCTGCACCCTGGAGTTCGAAAGCCATCGTCCGTTGTACGAGTGGTTCCTCGACCACCTGCCGGTGCCGTGCAAGCCGCGCCAGTACGAGTTCAGCCGCCTGAACCTGAACTACACCATCACCAGCAAGCGCAAGCTCAAGCAACTGGTGGACGAGCAGCACGTACAGGGCTGGGACGACCCGCGCATGTCCACGCTGTCGGGCTTCCGCCGTCGTGGCTACACCCCGGCGTCTATCCGCAATTTCTGCGAGATGGTCGGCACCAACCGTTCCGACGGCGTGGTCGACATGTCGATGCTCGAATTCAGCATCCGTGACGACCTGGACCGCACCGCGCCACGGGCCATGTGCGTACTGCGCCCGCTGAAGGTAGTCATCACCAACTACCCCGAAGGCCAGGTCGAGCAGCTCGAACTGCCGCGTCACCCCAAGGAAGACATGGGCGTGCGTGCACTGCCGTTCGCCCGCGAGATCTACATCGACCGCGACGACTTCATGGAAGAGCCGCCCAAGGGCTACAAGCGCCTGGAGCCGGCCGGTGAAGTGCGCCTGCGTGGCAGCTACGTGATCCGCGCCGACGAGGCGATCAAGGATGCCGAGGGCAACATCGTCGAGCTGCGCTGCTCGTACGACCCCGACACCCTGGGCAAGAACCCCGAGGGCCGCAAGGTCAAGGGTGTGATCCACTGGGTGCCGGCCGCGGCCAGCGTCGAGTGCGAAGTACGTCTGTATGACCGCCTGTTCCGTTCGGCCAACCCCGAGAAGACCGACGACGGCGGCAGCTTCCTTGACAACATCAATCCCGATTCGCTGCAGGTGCTGAGCGGTTGTCGTGCGGAACCTTCGCTGGGCCAGGCCCAGCCCGAAGACCGCTTCCAGTTCGAGCGCGAAGGCTACTTCTGCGTCGACCTGAAAGACTCCACGCCGGGTAAGCCGGTGTTCAACCGCACCGTGACCCTGCGCGATTCGTGGGGCAGCTAAGGAACTCTACGTGCTAAGCATCTACAACACCCTGAGCAAGACCAAGGAAGTTTTCGTTCCGCTCGATGGCAACAAGGTTCGCATGTACGTGTGCGGCATGACCGTGTACGACTTCTGCCACCTGGGCCATGGGCGCAGCATGGTCGCGTTCGACCTGGTCACGCGCTGGCTGCGCTACAGCGGCTACGACCTGACCTATGTGCGCAACATCACCGACATCGACGACAAGATCATCAACCGCGCCAACCAGAACGGCGAATCGTTCGAAGCGCTGACCGCGCGCATGATCGACGCGATGCACGAGGACGAGCGCCGTCTGAACATCCTGCCGCCGGACCAGGAGCCGCGTGCCACCGACCACATCGCCGGCATGCACGCGATGATCCAGACCCTGATCGACAAGGGTTATGCCTACGCGCCGGGCAACGGCGATGTGTACTACCGCGTCGGCAAGTTCGTCGGCTACGGCAAGCTGTCGCGCAAGAAGATCGAAGACCTGCGCATCGGTGCCCGCATCGAGGTCGACGAGGCCAAGCAGGACCCGCTCGACTTCGTGCTGTGGAAGGGCGTCAAGCCCGGCGAGCCGAGCTGGGAATCGCCGTGGGGCCCGGGCCGTCCGGGCTGGCACATCGAGTGCTCGGTGATGTCGACCTGCTGCCTGGGCGAGAGCTTCGACATTCATGGTGGCGGCAACGACCTGGAGTTCCCGCACCACGAGAACGAGATTGCCCAGAGCGAGGCGGCCACCGGCAAGCAGTACGCCAAGGCGTGGATGCATTGCGGCATGATCCGTATCAATGGCGAGAAGATGTCCAAGTCGTTGAACAACTTCTTCACCATTCGCGACGTGCTCGACAAGTATCACCCGGAGGTGGTGCGCTACCTGCTGGTGTCGAGCCACTACCGCAGCTCGATCAACTACTCCGAGGACAGCCTGCGCGAAGCCAAGGGCGCGCTGGAACGCTTCTACCATGCGCTGCGCGGCTTGCCGCGCGTGGCCGCGCAAGGTGGCGAGGCGTATGTCGAGCGTTTTGCCGCGGCCATGAACGACGACTTCGGCACGCCTGAAGCCTGTGCGGTGCTGTTCGACCTGGTGCGCGAGATCAATCGCGTGCGCGAGGCCGAGCCTGAGGTGGCCGCTGGCCTGGCGGGCCGTTTGCGCGAGCTGGCCGAGCTGCTGGGCGTGTTGCAGCTGGAGGCCGACGACTTTCTGCAGGCGGGCGCCGAAGGCAAGGTCGATGCGGCTGAAGTGGAGGCGTTGATCCAGGCGCGTCTGCAGGCACGTACCGACAAGAACTGGGCCGAATCGGATCGCATCCGCGACCAGCTGACCGCCATGGGCGTGGTGCTGGAAGACGGCAAGGGCACGACGACCTGGCGCCTGGCTGACTGATCGGCGCTGCCCTCATCGCGGGTCGAGCCCGCTCCCACAGGTTGATCACTGTGCTCTAGATCAGTGATCAACCTGTGGGAGCGGGCTCGACCCGCGATGAGGCCCTAACTGGCCACCTTCGGCCGACACTGCAACACCAGCCGCGCCCCGCCCAATTCGCTGTCTCCTACCTCCAGCTCAAACCCATGCAGGTCGACGATCGCTGCAACGATCGAAAGCCCCAGCCCGAACCCGTTGTGCCGATGACCTTCCTCGCTGCGGTAGAACCGCTTGAGCACGGCCTCGCGCTCGTCCGCCGGAATCCCCGGCCCGCTGTCCTCCACCTCGATCAGCACGCCCTGGGCGTCTTCACGGGCTCGCATCCGCACCTGACCACCGGCCGGGGTGAACTTGATGGCATTGCCCAGCAGGTTGGCCAGGGCCTCGAACAGCAGCTCGCGGTCGCCCTTGAGCGCCGGCAACTGGTCGGGCAGCACCAGGGTCAGGCGAATTTCGCCGTCCTCGGCCAGCGGCAGGTAGAAGTCATGCAGCTCTACCAGCAGGGCACGCGGGTCCAGCTCGACGAAGCCGGCACGGCGCTGGCGGTCTTCCAGTTCGCTGATGCGCAGCAACCCGCGAAAACGCGCCATCAGGGTGTCGGTTTCGCTGATGGCCTGGTCCATCTGGTCGGCCTGGATCGAGTCGTCGCCGACCTGCTGGCGGATCCGGTACAGCTGGGCCCGCAGGCGCGTCAGCGGGGTGCGCAGGTCGTGGGCAATGTTGTCGCACACGCCTTTGACCTCATGCATCAACCGCTCGATGCGGTCGAGCATGGCGTTGACGATGGCTGCCAGCATGTCCAGTTCGTCACGGCGCGACGACAGCGGCAGACGGTGGGTGAGGTCGCCGGCCACGATCAGCTCGGCACTGGCCTGGATCGCCCTTATGCGCTTGAGCGGGCGGCGCCGCAGCAGGTACCAGCCGGCGATGCCGGGAATGATGGTCAGCGACAGCCCCCACAGCAACGCATGCAGAATGATCCGCGTGACCACGAACAGCGAACCGTTGTCGCGTACCAGCACCAGCCAGCGGCCATCGCGCACCTTGAGCGCCACGGCATCACAGCTGTCTTTTGGCATGCGCGGGTCGTCGGCGTCCAGGCAGCGGCTGAGCTCGTGGATCCTGCCATCCAGGCCCAGCTCGGGCGGGATCTGGCGGATCTGCCCGCCCAGTGGGTTGAACTGCGCGTCGAACAGCCCGTAGGCATCGAAGCTGCGTTCGTCGAAGGCCTGGCTGGCGATCAGGGCGTCGTCGAGCTGCTTGCCGCTCATGTGTGCGAACAGATGCTGGCGCTGCAACAGGGAATGGCGGGTGAGCTTGTTCAGGTAGCCGGACACCTCGAAGTACAGCACCCCCATGAGGATGCTGCTCCAGGCCACGAACAGAAAGCTGTACAGCGCCAGCAGGCGGCTGGTGGACGAACTCCAGCCCTTAGACGGGTTCGGCAATGGCATAGCCGGAGCCCCGCACGGTGCGAATCAGCGGGGTTTGCCCGGCGGCGTCGATCTTCTTGCGCAGACGCCCGATGTGCACGTCGATCAGGTTGGTGCCGGGGTCGAAGTGGTACCCCCAGACTTCCTCGAAGATCATCATGCGGGTGATGACCTGGCCGGCGTGGCGCATCAGGAATTCCAGCAGCTTGTACTCGGTGGGCAGCAGGTTGAGGGTCTGCTCGCCGCGCCGGGCCTCGTGGCTTATCAGGTCCAGCTCCAGGTCGGCGACCTGCAGGCGGGTCTGGGCCATCGGCACGCTGTTGCGGCGCAGCAGCACTTCCACGCGCGCCGCCATCTCGTCGGAGGCAAACGGCTTGGTCAGGTAGTCGTCACCACCGGCGCGCAGGCCGCGCACGCGTTCGTCGACATCGGAGAGGGCGCTGATCATCAGGATCGGCGTGGCGATCTTGAGGTTGCGCAGGGTGGTGACGATGGTCAGGCCGTCGACTTCGGGCAGCATGCGGTCGAGGGTGATCAGGTCGTAGCCGCCGGCGATTGCCTTGGCCAGGCCTTCACGACCGTTGTCGGCCCAGTCGACCTCAAGGCCGTGGCTGGAGAGTTCGGCGACGATTTCCTGGCCGGTGACGGCATCGTCTTCGATAGTCAGTACGCGGGGCATGCTCTTACCTGGGCGGCGTGTGGAGACTCGATTGTGCCAAAGAATAGGCGGTGCCCGGGTTAAAGAAAAATTCATCTTGAAAAAGGGCTGCTGCGCAGCCAGTCACGGGTCGAGCCCGCTCCCACAGGGTTGCGATGAACCTGTGGGAGCGGGCTTGACCCGCGATGCATTCAGGCGACCTTGACGATCCAGCCCGCCGGCGCTTCGACGTCACCGCTCTGGATACCGGTCAGCTCGGCGTAGAGCTTCTGGGTCACCGGACCGACTTCGGTCTCGCTGTGGAACACGTGCAGCTTGCCGTTGTACTGGATGCCGCCGATCGGGGTGATCACCGCAGCGGTGCCGCAGGCACCGGCTTCGATGAAGCGGTCCAGCTGGTTGATCAGCACGTCGCCCTCGATCACCTTCAGGCCCAGGCGCGATTCGGCCAGTTGCATCAGCGACAGGCGGGTGATGCCCGGCAGCACCGAGGCGGATTTCGGGGTCACGAACTCGTTGTTGGCGGTGATGCCGAAGAAGTTGGCCGAACCCACTTCCTCGATCTTGCTGTGGGTCAGCGGGTCGAGGTAGATGCAGTCGGCAAAGCCGGCCTTCTTGGCCTCATAGCCTGGTTGCAGGCTGGCTGCGTAGTTGCCACCGACCTTGGCGGCGCCGGTGCCCTGGGGCGCGGCACGGTCGAAATCGGAGATCAGGAACTTGTGCGGGGTCATGCCGCCCTTGAAGTACGAGCCAACCGGGATGGCGAAGATCGAGAAGATGAACTCCGGCGCGGTGCGTACGCCGATGTTGTCACCCACGCCGATCACGAACGGACGCAGGTACAGGGCACCCTTGCCGTGCGGCGGTACGAAGCGTTCGTTGGCCTGGACCACCTGCTTGCAGGCCTCGATGAACTGTTCGGTCGGCACCCGCGGCATCAGCAGGCGATCGCAGCTGCGCTGCATGCGCAGGGCGTTCTGGTCGGGGCGGAACAGGTTGATCGAGCCATCCTTGCAGCGGTAGGCCTTCATGCCTTCGAAGCATTGCTGGCCGTAGTGCAGCGCGGTGGAGCCTTCGCTGATGTGCAGTACGTTGTCTTCGGTCAGGGTGCCCTTGTCCCACTCGCCATCACGGAAGTAGGAAAGGTAGCGCTTGTCGGTCTTGATGTAGTCAAAGCCCAGCTTGTCCCAGTTAATGCTCTCGTTACTCATGGCACCCTCGATCGGTTGGCAAATGCCTGTATGGTCAGGCCACGCATATTGCGCAAGCAGCCACGATAATACATCCCGTGCAGATCGGAAACGGGCAGATGCCGATTGCGCCGGTGCCCGGCCGCCATCGCTTCAGGTCCGGCGTGACCGAGCGTGAGTCGTCGCGCCGCCATGGGCTTGACCGACGCAGGGCTCGTGGAGCATTGTGCGTGACATGAATATCGACCTGTTGACCTCGACCCGCACCACCACGACCGCCATCGGCGGGCGATGGGTGGCTGTGTAAAGCGAACGCAGCAGGTCACCCAAGGCCCCGCCAGCAATGGACGGGGCCTTTTGGTTGGCGCGTCCGGCTGGCATCTTAAGGAGAGACACCATGCCCGTACGGCGCGCGTTACTGATTCTGGATATGCAGGTCGGCCTGTTCCATGGACCCGAACAGCCCTGGCAGGGCGAGCGGATACTGGCCAACATCAACCGCCTGATCGGCACCGCACGGGCGGCCCGGGCGCCGATATTCGTCGCGCGCCACACCGGCCCGCAGGGTTCGCCGATCGAGGCCGGCAGCACACCCTGGCAACTGCTCCCGGCGCTGGAGGTAGACGAGCAATACGACCGCGTGTTCGACAAGTTCCGGCCCAGTGCCTTCTGGAACACGCCGCTGCGTGAGTGGCTGCAGCAGGCGGGCGTTGAAGAGCTGGTGGTGGTCGGCATGAAAACCCAGTACTGCGTCGATACCAATTGCCGCGTTGCTGCCGAGCTGGGCGTGCGCCCGGTACTGGTCAGCGACGCGCACACCTGCATGGATACCCCCGGCCTAGGCGCCGAGGCCATCGTCGCCCATCACAACCTCACCCTGGGCAGTGGCTTTGCCACCTTGTGCGTCACCGAAGCCGTGCAGTTCTGATTGCGGCATGCACAGCTGCCCCTGCAACTGCAGGTGTTGCAGGAACACCAGGTCATGGGACGCCACCAGCAGGGTCCCCTGATACTGGCAGAGCATCTGTTCCAGGGCCTGCAACGATGGCAGGTCGAGGTGGTTGCTGGGTTCGTCGAGCAACAGCAGTTGCGCTGGCTGGTCGCTGTAGAGTACCGCGGCCAGCGCTGCCTTGAGCCGTTCGCCGCCACTGAGCAGGCCGCTGGGCAGGGTGATGCGGTCTGCATCCAGGCCCAGTTGTGCCAATCGGGTGCGCACGCTGCTCTGGTCGAGTTCACGGCACGCCTCGCGCACATGCTCCAGCACGCATACGCTCGGGTCGAGCAGGCTGCACTGCTGGTCCAGGTACGCCACGCTGGCGCGGGTCTCGCATTCACCCTTTCTAGGCGGCAGTTGCCCGGCCAGCACCTTGAGCAACGTGGATTTGCCGCTGCCGTTGGCGCCGGTGAGGGCAAGGCGCTGGCCGACGTACAGCACCAGGTCGAGCGCGTGCGGATGCTCGATGTGGGGTAGCTCAAGGTCACGCAGCCAGGCGATCTGGCTGCCTGGCGGCAACTGACGTGCCGGCGCGTGCAGTACCACTGGCTGCTGTGGGTCCAGGCGTTGAGCGGCTTCACGCACCTGGCCGTCCATGGCCTGGCGCGTGGCCAGGTGGTTGCGCTGCTGCCTGCCTGCGGTGGCCTCGCTGCGTTGCTGTTGACGGTCGAGCAGGATCTTCGCCTGGTTGCTGTGCCTGGCCTCGTGGCCGGCCCTGGCCTGGTGGCGTTCGAGGCGCTCGTGTTGACGCTGCAGGTTGCGGGCCTGGCGCTGGCGTTCGAGCTTCAGACGCTCGAGATTGCGCTCGGCCAGTTCGGTGTCGCGGGCCTTGCAAGCGGTGAATGCGCTGTAGTCGCCCCCGTAGCTGTGCAGGCCCGAGGGCGACAGCTCGACGATGCGCTGCATGCTGGCGAGCAGCGTGCGGTCGTGGCTGATGACCAGCAGCCCCTTGTTCCAGCGTTCGAGCATGATCATCAGGGCGGCGCGGCTGGGGGCGTCCAGGTGGTTGGTGGGCTCGTCGAGAATCAGGTAGTCGGCGTTGCCGAGAAACGCACCCAGCAGTGCCACGCGCATGGCCTGGCCGCCGCTCAGCGTTTCGGCGGGGCGATCCCAGCGCAGCATGCCGAGCTGCTCGCGGGCCAGGTGGCTGTGCAGTTGCTCGCGTATGTTCCAGCGTTCGCCGACAGTCTCGAAGTCGCTCGCGGCGGTACTGCCAGCCTCGATGCGTTGGAGCGCTTCTATCACCTGGCGTACCTGGGCCAGGTCGGCGACCGTGGTGCGGGAGGTGATCGGCTGTTGAGCGAGGTAGTGCACGCGCCCCTGGCGCAGGCAGCGGCCATCGCTGGGCTCGAGCTGACCGGCCATCAGGCGTGCGAGTATGGATTTGCCCACGCCGTTGCGCCCCACCAGGCCGGTGCGGCGCTGGTCGAAACGTTCGGTGAGGTTGGAAAACAGCAGCCTGCCGTCTGGCAGTGCATAGGTGACGCTGTCCAGCGTCAGGGATGACGTGTTCGTCATGCGAACCTCCAAGGATGCCTGGTGCTTCCCCCGGTGAAGGGGCTGAAGACGGGCCGTCTGAAACGACGGTGGCATCAATGGCGCATTGGACGAATACCTCGAGATGCGGGAAAAGGCCTGTAGTCTAAGGGGATAGCGGCAGTCGGTAAAGGCCCTCCAGTGCCATTACCGGTCGAGTTTTTCATAGCCTATCGCGCCCGAGACGGGTTGTGCCCGGCTGATATCGAAGGCGTGTTCGAGTAGCGGCCTGGCTTGCTCCCATTGCGCGGCGCCCGTACCGTCTCGCCCTGTTACCGAGAGTGCGATCAGCTGTGCACTGAGGTGCTTCAGATCAAGTGGCTGGGCGTCATTGGCCGTTTCCGGCAGCCTGTCTGCCACCTTGTGGCGGCTCGAGTCCTGTTTGGCATAGTTGCCGAACTGTTCGACGCCCTGCACCCCTGCCAGCCGAGAGACGTGCTCATCATGCAGGGGGAAGCGCCGTACATGGCTGTCGGAGAAGGAGTCCTGCAGCAGGTGCAGCAACGAGCCCAACGCCAGGTTCTGGATGGTGCTGGCAGCATGCTCATTGTGCGAATCGTCACAGCGCGACTCTGTCCAGCCGTGTCCTCGCAGCATTGCCTTGAGTGCGGGCATACGCGTGCAGTTCCTGCTGAAAAGGTCTTCGGGCTGCCATAGCAGCCGTCGGGTGTTGCTGTGGGTGAGCGACTGGCTGAACTGCTCGCCACCTTCAGGGCTCATCAGTTGCGGCACGCTGCGAAAGTAGCGGTTCTTGGGGATTTCTCCGGTGGAAACACGGAATGTGAATTCGGCCCACATCATGATTCTGGCGCGTGTTTGTGTCGTGGTTTCCAGAGCGCTTGAGGCCATGGCGTGAAGGTACTGCATGTCGCCGCAGTGGGTGCGATACATGAGGTCCCAGGTGGGATTGATCTGTGTTGAACGCTTGCACGAGTCTTTGAACGACAGGTAGAAATCCACTGGTACACCCGTCTTCATGAAACCCAGCGGATCATCGTTCCAGCGTGCGCCCGCGATGAGGCTTTCGATGAAGTTCTGATCCGCTTTAAGGGCATCGGGAATCGCTGCCTGCCTGATCGATGCCAGGGTCAGGTTTTCGTGTACCGCCTCGCTGAAGACACGAGTGTAGGCACCATTGTTCACCTTGCCGTAGGGTGACAGTTGGAAAGCGCTGGCCGATGCACTGACCAGGCACAGTGTTGCGGCGGACAGGATACGGTAGGCTCGCACGCTCGAACTCCCTTTCAGTGTGCCGGCAGGCTTTTGAGCAGCGTAGACGAGTTGCGTTTAGCGCGCGCGGGCTGAACGGCCCCTTTGGTCTATCCGGCAACGAGTACTTTGAAAGGGCGGTGCAGGTCAACGCTGTTGCACCAGGAAGGCTTCACCGCGGCTTGCCATACGCCTGGGTGATGCGGTCGATCACGATCGCCAGCGCAACGATGGCCAGCCCTGCTTCGACCCCCTTGCCCACGTTCAGTGTCTGGATACCGGCCAGCACGTCCTCACCCAGGCCGCGCGCGCCGATCATCGAGGCCACCACCACCATCGACAGCGCCATCATCACCGACTGGTTCAGGCCGGCCAGGATGCTCGGCAGCGCCAACGGCAATGCCACCCGGCGCAAGCGCTGACACCGGTTGGCGCCCAGCCCCTGAGCGGCCTGGGTCAGCGACGGGTCCACCTGCGACAGGCCCAGTTCGGTGAGGCGTACCAGCGGCGGCAGGGCATACACCAGGGTGGCGAAGATCGCCGGCACCTTGCCCAGCCCGAACAGCATCAGCACCGGGATCAGGTACACGAAACTGGGCAGGGTCTGCATCACGTCCAGCACCGGCATCAGCAACCGGCGCGCCAGTGGCCGGCTCGCCAGCAAGATGCCGAACGGAATGCCGATCAGGAGGCACAGGCCGGTACTCACCAGCACCAGCGCGCAGGTCTGCAGCAGCTTGTCCCACAGGCCGACCACCCCGATCAGAAACAGCAGGCCGCTCAGCAGCAGCGCCCGCCGCACACTGCGCGTGGCGTGCCAGGTCAGCAGTGCCACCAGCGCCAGCAGCAACCACCACGGCGTGGCGCGCAGCAGGTTTTCCAACCCTACCAGCAGTTGCAGCAGGCCGTCCGAGACCGCCCGAAGCTGGTCGCCGTAGGCCAGCACCAGCCAGTCGACGAAGCGATTGACGCTGTCTGCGAACGAAACGTGCAGCGCCTCGGGAAAGCCCGTACTCACAGGGCCGACTCGACCCTGGTCGCCACCTCGGCGGGCAGCCAGGCCTTCCAGATGCTCGGGTTCGCCTTGAGAAAGGCCTGCGCTGCAGCGTCCGGTGCCTGGCGCTGCTCGCTCATCGTTGCCAGGGCGCTGTTGAGGGTGGCGATCGGCAGATCGACCTTGGCGAAGAATGCCACCAGCTCCGGGTATTGCTGGCGAAACGGCGCCGATACGCCGATCGACAGCCTGGCCGGCAGCGAGCGGGTGCCTTTGGGCTCGGGGTTGCTGGGGTCGGTGAGGGTGGCCCAGGCCTGGGCGTCGAATGGCGGCTCTTCAAGGCGCACCAGCTCGTAGCGGCCCATCAGCGGGGTGGGCGACCAGTAGTAGAACAGCACCGGCTTGCCACGGCGGATGGCGGAGGTGATTTCGGCGTCCAGCGCCGCGCCCGAGCCGCTGCGAAAGTTCACGTACTGCCCGTCCAGCCCGTAGGCCTTGAGCTTCTGGCTGTTGACGGTCTCGGAGGTCCAGCCGCTGGGGCTGTTGAGAAAACGGCCCTTGTCGGGTGACTCGGGGTCCTTGAACAGTGGGGCATGGCGCTTGAGGTCCTGGACGGAACGCAAGTCCGGGGCCAGTGCCTTGAGGCCGCGCTGTTCATCGCCCTTGATCACGTAGGCGGGCACGTACCAGCCTTCGTCGGCGCCCTTGACCGTGTCACCGATGCTGAACACCTGGCCGGCCTGCTCGGCCCTGGTCCAGGCCGGGCTGCGGCCAGCCCACTCCTCGGCGATCACCTGGATGTCGTTGCGCGCCAGCGCCACCTCCATGCTCACGGTGCTGCCGGGCAGGGTGTCGGTGGGGTAGCCGTAGCCTTTCTCGACGATAAAGCGCAGCAGTTGCGTGGTCAGGCTGCCGCTTTCCCAGGTGATGTCGCCAAAGTGGATGGGGGCCGCAGCGGGCGCCGCCAGGCTCTGGGAGGCTGCGCCCAGTGCCAGCAGGGCGCCGCCGATCAATTGTGTCAGTCGCTTCATGTCGTCTCACTTGCCGCGCCGCTTCAAGGTCAGGCAAGTGTAGTAGACCTGCGCCAGGGGTTTAGCGCAGTACCGCCAACTTGATGCTGAAGCCCACCAGGCACATGCCGGCCAGGCGTTCGAGCAGGTTCGAGACCTTGGGGTTGGCGCGCAGGCGGGCGGCCAGGTTGTGGGTCAGCAGCACGGCCACCAGGCCATACAGGAAGGTCAGCACGGCAATGGTCACCGCCATGAAGCCGAACGTCACGAAGCCCTGGTGCCGGACCGGGTCGACGAACAGCGGAAAGAACGCCATGTAGAACATGATCGCCTTGGGGTTGAGCAGGGTGATCATCATGGTCTGGCGCAGGTAGTGCTTGGACTTCATCGGCCGTACCGGCGTGCTGCCGGGTTTGGCCAGGGCCATGCGCAGGCCCAGGTAGGCCAGGTACGCTGCACCCAGCCATTGCACGGTATGGAACGCTGCCGGGTAGGTGGTGAGCAGCGCTGCCACACCGGCCACGGCCAGCCACAACAGCACCTGGTCACCCAGGATGACGCCGAAGGTGGCGCCCAGGCCGCCTTTGATGCCGCCCTTGCCGGTGGCAGTGATCAGCGCGAAATTGCCCGGCCCCGGGATCGCCAGCAGCACCAGGAAGGCAATCACGAAGGCACCGTAGTCCGTTACGCCAAGCATGGGGAAACTCCGTGTTACCTATCAGGATTCGAGTGCATACGATACGCCTGCGCTGCGCCGGTGCGAACCCCGTGTTGTGCATCTGGCCCGAACAATCGCACAGCGATGTGCGCCTGCTGCCAGCCCGGCAGGTCACGCCCGGGCCCGTGCAACTTCCGGTTTCTCACGTACACGCTGGGCTTTGCCCGGCTGATCCGGCCGGGCTGCGCTGTTCTACTGGGGGCTCTTTGTACCTCTGGAGCAGGCGATGCAACTTTGTTACGCAGCCAACATGCACGGCATCTTCAACCGTGCTTTCCCTACCGAGTCGCAGCCTGTGGCTGGCGGTTGCCGGGTAGTCGTACACCGGGGCGTGCTCTATTGCGCCTACAACGCCGACGGCAACGTGGCCGAATTCGTCGCGAAAGTGAGTGGCATCGACGTATGGACGACGCCGGCGGTGCTGCCACTGATGGTGACCCCGAGCAGGTCACTGGCGCTTTTTGTGTTCAAGGACAAGGTCCATGCGTTTCGAAGCGATGACCAGGGTGAATACACCCTGGCCTCCTACAACGACACGCTCATGGGGTTCGAGCCCATGACGTTGAGTCAGCCCATGCACGGCTCGCCGTCGCTGGTGGAGTTTCAAGGGCGGTTGCACGCCTTCTATCGGCACGGCCACACGAGGCAGATCGAGTGCCTGAGCAGCGAAGACCTGGAAAACTGGGGCAATGGCCCGGTGCTCAGGGCCAGGGGGGTAGCGGTGACCACCCCCGACGACCCGATCGCCATTGTCTACCAGGGCCTGATCCACCTGTTCTACAAGGATGGCGATGGTCGGACCCTGTTGGTGAAGTACGACGGCAAGCAGGCCTGGACCGAGCCACGGGTGTTCATCGAGCAGGCCTACCCGTTCATGCCGGGTGTGACGGTTCACGCGGGGCTGCTCAAACTCGCCTTCACCCGCAGCATTGCCAATGCCGACGGTCGCGCGCTCTATCAATACGCCTATGACGGCAATGCCCTCAGCCCGGCAACGGTCAGCAGCAACCTGGCCGCTACCGAGCGGGTGGGGCTGGGCGTGCTCGATGGCGAGCTGTTTGCGCTGTTCCAGAAGGCCTGACCCGGTGGAGGTGTTCCCATGCCCGTTGACCGTGTCATTGGCCTGTACATCGACAACAACCTGGTGCCCGACATGCCGGCCGTTGCGTTCGAAGAGCAGGTCGATGTGGTGTTCATGGACGCGGTGGCGCTGCTCGCCGCCGCCAGGCCCCGGGACTGCGTGCATACCCTGGTCTACCTGAACTACATCGTTTCGGCACGCCTGATACGCAGCAGCAACCATGAGGCACAGGCCGGCTATGGGGCATGCATGACCACCCTGTTGCGCCGCTGGTACAGCGACACCACGGTGCTGCAGCATCTTCAGGCCTCGCCAGGGCTGTATCGTCATGGCGTGATGATCGGGCTCTACCGTGTGCACCATGCCCTGGTCATGAATGGCCTAAGGAGCGTACAGGGGCCACACCTGCTGGATCCTGGCGACCCCTTGCGCATGCTCCAGCACGGGGTCATGGCCATCTTCGGCCCGTGGCATGCGCACATTCGCCTGCATGGGCGCATTCGTGATTACTACCACAGCCGATTGAACACTGCAGGGCCCTCGGCACAGATCGAAATAGGTCGCAGCGCGCGCACTGAGGTGCCGATACGGGTGGCCACCTGGAACCTGCAGGGCGCATCGGTCAGCACCGAGAGCAAATGGTTGACCGGGGTCCTGCCGCTGCTGCGCAGCAACGATGTGGTGGTTCTGCAGGAGGTCGGCGTTGCCCCGCATTCTGCGGTGTTCAGCCGCACCGAACGGGTGGCCGACCAGTTCGGCAGTCACCACGACATCCATGTCTACAGCTGGCAGGCCGGCACCCGCAGCCGGCCCGAGCGCTACCTGATCTACTTCCTCGATGTGCAGCGGTTGCGGGTGAACCTGGCGATCGTGATGCCTGACCCCGGCGAGTTCATGGTCAGCCAACTGGCCATCATCTCGGACGGGCAATTGCCGGTGGCGGGCCCGCCCCTTTACCGCCCGGCCATGGGGGTGCGTGTGAGGCGACGAGCGCTGGCGGGCAACACGCCGGAGCTGGCGATCTTCAACCTGCATGCCATTTCCGGCGGGGGCGTCAACGCCGCGCGCATGTTGAGGGAGATCAGCTGGCACACCGATACGCCGTTCGCGCTGCTGGGGGATTTCAACCGCGATCCGCGACCGACCACTCCCCCGGTGCCGACGCGTGGCAACTGGGTGTCGCCCGAAGACATCGCCCGTATCGAGCTGGCGGGCGGCAGTACCCACCCCAGCGTGGCGCCGAGCAACATGCTGGACTATGCGGTGACCAATGGCACCTCGCAGGTGCCGGCGCCGGGGAACGTCTCTGCGCCGGGGGCATCGGACCACCGCTCGGTGCATTACAACCTGACCTTCAACTGCTAGCGCCGGCAGGTGCCGCGGGATTTTCCCAGCGTCGCTAATTTATCCGCACGCCGCTTCGTCTCCTCCAGTAGCGCCCGTACGCCTCCCGCGCCACGAGCCTCATTCAACCAAGGAGACAGGCAATGACTTCCGTATTCGATCGCGACGATATCGTGTTCCAGGTTGTGGTCAACCACGAGGAACAGTACTCCATCTGGCCGGACTACAAGGCTATCCCCAACGGCTGGCGCACCGTCGGCAAGAGCGGTTTGAAGGCTGAGTGCCTGGCGTACATCGATGAGGTATGGACCGATATGCGCCCGCTGAGCCTGCGCCAGAAGATGGCCGAAACCGCTGCGGCGCAGTGAGGGGCGGCACGTGTCGTCACTGACCCTGTTGTGCCTGCCGTACTCGGGTGCCAGCGCCATGGTCTTCAGCCGCTGGCGGCGCAAGGTGCCCGCCTGGTTGAACGTGCGCCCGGTGGAGCTGCCAGGGCGGGGTGCACGCCTTGGCGAGCCGTTGTACACCGACATGCAGGCCCTGGCCCGGCAACTGGCCGCCGAACAGAGCCTTGTCGCCCACCAGCCCTACGCGGTGCTGGGGCACAGCCTGGGGGCGCTGCTGGCGTTCGAGCTGGTGCACGAGCTGCAGGCGCTGGGCTGCCCGCCACCGGTGGCGTTGTTTGCCAGCGGCACGGCGGCGCCGACCCGTCGTGAAGGCTACGACGACGAAAGCTGGCGCGAACCCAAGAGCGACCCGCAACTGATCGAAGAGTTGCGCACCCTGGGCGGTACTTCGGAGGAAGTGCTGGGCAATGAGGAACTGATGAGCCTGACCCTGCCGGTGTTGCGCGCAGACTTTCTGTTGTGCGGACGCTACGCCTATCGGCAGCGCCCGGCACTGCGTTGCCCGCTGCATGTGCTGGGGGGCGAGGAGGATCGCGCGACCCAGGAACAGTTGCTGGCCTGGCGTCAGGAGAGCCAGGGTGATTTCTCGCTGGCGCTCTTCCCCGGCGGGCACTTCTTCATCCATGAGCATGAAGAGCAGGTGCTGGGCGTGCTCAGCCAGGCCCTGGAGCCGCACCGCCTGACCGCATGAGCCTCGCGTGGTAGCATCCGACCGGGCCCGGGCAGCCATCGCGCTGCCCGGGTTTCTGTCCGCAAACCGCCTGGCGGTGACACCCATCGCCCCGGCGCCCGCCATGGAGCGCACGCAATGCTGATCGACCCTACCCAGGCCACGCTGCTGGTCATCGACGTTCAGGAAAAACTCATCGGCGCGGTCAGCGACCCTGCCGGCACGCTGGCCCGCACCCGCTGGTTGCTGGCGGCGACGGCCGAACTGGGGTTGCCCACGGTGATTTCCGAACAATATCCCAAGGGCCTCGGGCACACCGTCGGTGCGCTGCTCGAGGCGGCGCCCGCTGCCGAGGTGGTGGAAAAGGTGCACTTTTCCTGCGTGGCTGCCGATTGCCTGCCCGCCAGCCTGCTGGCCCGCCACCAGGTGATTGTGTGCGGCATGGAAACCCACGTGTGCGTGCTGCAGACAGTGCTCGGCCTGCTGGCGTTGGGCAGGCAGGTGTTCGTGGTGGAGGACGCCTGCGACAGCCGCAGCCTGCTCAGCAAGAGCGCCGGCCTGCAGCGCATGCGTGATGCCGGCGCGCAGATCGTGACCCGCGAGATGGTGGTGTTCGAGCTGCTGGGCAGCGCCGGCCACGAGAAATTTCGCCACATCAGCAAGACCTTCCTGGTCGGCGAGCAACCTTGAGGGTGGGCGGATCATGTTGTTCGTGGTGATGCTGGGGGGCAAACACCCCCGGGCCCGCATCGAAGTGCACGATGTGGTGTTCGTGGTGGCCCCGACCCTCGAAGCGGCCTACCCGCAACTGCGCGAGCAATGGTTCGGCAGCGCCAGGGGCGTGCACATCGATTCCTGGCTGGAGGTTGACGGGGTCGACGGCTACAAGCTGCACTGGTCGGACATGCAGCCGGCTGCCGGCGAGCCACGTCTGTATTTCATCAACCTGGGCGGCTATGAGCCCGGTGCGTTCGGCGAGGCGCACCAGTACCTGTTGGTGGTGGCCACCAGCAAGGCCCAGGCCAAGGCCATCGGCAAGCAACGCATGGCACGTCACTGGAGCCAGGCGCACACCGATGCAGTGATGGACGTGGATGACTGTATCGCCATCGACCAGCTCGGTGGCCGATACGTGCGCCTGATTGCAGGCGAGCATGCCCCGCTGGTGCAGCGCAGCGACTACATCGTGCTGGGCTGATGGGCGAGCTTGATGGCTATTTGCCGTTAGCCTGGATTACAGTACGCGCTTCATTTTCTGCCCTTACAGGATGTTCCGATGCGTTCACGTGCACTGTCTGGCTTCTGCTGCGCACTCACCCTCAGCGCTCTGCCGAATCTGGCCCTGGCCCAGGCCACGGTGGCCCAGGTGTTCAATGGCGAGATGCTGGGCACCAACCTGCGTTTCTTCGAGTCGGTAGCCGGTGTTGCGCGTACCTCGTTCGGCGACACCCATACTTACAAGGTGCAAGGCTGCGAAATCACCGCCACGGCCGGCGGCGGCACGGTCAGCGAGCTGCGCATGGAGCTCTCGCCCACCTGCAAGGCAGACCTGAGCACGTTCATCGGCGACTTTGCGCCGCCGGCCGCGCAGCCCCTGACGTTCGGTGCAATGGCCAGGTCTTCGGGAGGCGGGCTGGAGTTCTACGCCAGTTGCCTGAGCATGTGCGGCAATGCCGCCGACCCGTCGGTGTACGCGCTCTGGCAAGGACCGCGGGCAGTGGGGTTTACCGAAGTGCTGCTGGAGGTGGTGCTGGTGGATGATGAGGCCAGCGCGGCGGCCGGTCACTGGAGCGAGGCCATGCAGAAGGCCAAGGGTGACGACTTTGTGGTGGACACCCGCTTCAACTGCGAGCGCACCTTCGATGAAGTGGCGCAGGCCAGCTTCGACAAGGTCAAGGTCAATGCGGTCACCATCGGCACCGAGTTGACCAAGCCGGGCTGCTGACGGTTTGCACGGGCCGGCCCCGGCTGTGTACTGTGGGGCCCTCGACCGATAGCCGGGGGCTGTATGCCTTTACGCGGATGGATGGTGCTGGCCACGCTGGCGCTGCTGTTGCAGGGGTGCGCCGGCCAGCGTGGGGCGCAACAGGCCACGCCGGCCCAGGTGCGCGCCACGGTGGTTGCACTGATGCCAGCCGCCACTGGCGACCGTGAAGGGTGGGCGGCGGACATTCAAACGGCGTTTGCCGCACAGAAGCTCGACCCCAGCCGCAGCAACCTGTGCGCGGTGCTGGCGGTGACCGAGCAGGAGTCGACCTACCAGGCCGACCCGCAAGTGCCCGGCCTGGGGCGCATTGCCCGCGCCGAGATCGACCGGCGTGCGGCGCGTCTGCATGTACCGCAGCGGCTGGTGGAGGCCGCGCTGCAAACCCACTCGCCCGATGGCAGAACCTACAGCCAGCGACTGGCGGCGGTGCGCAGCGAGAAGCAACTGAGTGCACTGTTCGACGACCTGATCGGTTCGCTGCCGCTTGGGCGTACCTTGCTCGGCGACCTGAACCCGGTGCGCACCGGGGGGCCGATGCAGGTCAGCATCGCGTTCGCCGAACGCCACGCCCAGGACTACCCCTATGCCTACAGCGGCACCCTGCGCCAGGAAGTGTTCACTCGGCGCGGCGGGCTGTACTTCGGCATCGCCCATCTGCTGGGTTACCCAGCCAGCTACGAGCAGCCGCTGTATCGGTTTGCCGACTTCAATGCAGGCTGGTACGCAAGCCGCAACGCGGCGTTCCAGCATGCGGTCAGCCAGGCGTCGGGCGTGGAACTGGCGCTGGACGGCGACCTGATCGCGCCAGGGGCGATTTTTCCGGGGGCCACCGAACAGGCGGTACGGCGCCTGGGTGACAGGCTCGGCCTGCGCAACCCGACCATTCGCAGTCAGCTGGAGGAGGGGGACAGCCTGGCATTCGAGCGCACGCGGCTGTATCAGCGGGTGTATGCACTGGCCGAGGCGGCTGCGGGCAAGCCGTTGCCGCGGGCACAGTTGCCAGGCATCGAACTCAAGAGCCCCAAGATCACCCGAAAGCTGACCACGGCATGGTTTGCCAAACGGGTGGATGAGCGCTATCGGCGCTGCATGCAGCGCTGATAGCACGGGGCAGGTTCAGGCGCTGGCCAGGGTCGCGCTGGCGCGGGCGTTGCTGGCGCGCTGGCCCAGGCTCTGGTACAGCGACTGGCCGATCTCGGCTGCGCGCACCGGCAGTACCGACAGCAGGGTATCGCTCAGGCCGTGTGACGCTTCGCAGAAGCCCTGCAGGTAGACCGCCGCGTTGAGCTCCGGGCTGGCCAGCACGCGATAGTCGCGGTCCACTTCGAAGTCCTTGAGGTGCTGTTGCAGCGGCGCCAGCAGCTCGCGATGGGAGCGGCGCTCATAGCCGGTGGCAAGAATCACCGCGTCGTACACGTGGGTCTGCTGGATACCGGTGGCCAGGTCGCGCAGGGTCAGCTCGATGCCCTTGTCGGTGCTGACGGCGGCCTCGATGTTGCGTCGGCACAGAACGGCGTGACGGTACTGATGGGCGACTTTCTGACGGTAGAGCATGCCGTAGATGCGTTCGATCAGGTCGATGTCCACTACCGAGTAGTTGGTGTTGTGGTACTCGGAGATCAGCTTGGCACGCTCGGCCTGGGGCTGGTTGAACACCAGGTCGGTGTAGTCGGGGGTGAAGACCTCGTTGACGAACGGGCTGTCATCGGCCGGCTTGAGTGCCGAGCCGCGCAGGATCATGTCGGCCTTGACCGACGGGTAGCTGTCGTTCAGGTCGATCAGGGCCTCGGCGGCGCTTTGCCCCGAGCCGATGATCGCGATGCGCATGGGCTTGCCCTGGGTGCACGGCAGTTGTTCCAGGCTGTTCAGGTACTGGGAGTGGTGGAACACGCGCGGATCGTCCTTGAAGGGCGCGAATACCGGCGGGATCTTCGGCGTGCCCCCACTGCCCACCACCACCGAGCGTGCCCGGCGCAGGCGTTCATGGCCCTGGGCGCTGCGGGAGATCACGCGCAGGTGGTCGATACGCCCGTCCAGCAGTTCAGGTTCCACGCGCAGGATCTCCTCGCCATACACCGCCTGGGTGGCGAAGTGCTCGGCGGCCCAGCGCAGGTAGTCGTTGTACTCCAGGCGGCAGGGGTAGAAGGTGCCCAGGTTGATGAAGTCGGCCAGGCGCTTCTTCTGGTGCAGGTAGTTGACGAAGCTGTAGGGGCTGGTGGGGTTGCGCAGGGACACCAGGTCCTTGAGGAAGGAAATCTGCAGTTCGCTCTGGGTGGCCAGGGTGTTGCCGTGCCAGCGGTAGTCGCTCTGCTTGTCGATGAACAGCGCATCGAGGGCATGGCCGGTGGTCTGGGCGAGTTCTTCCAGGGCGATGGCCAGGGCCAGGTTGGAGGGGCCGAAGCCGACGCCGATCAGGTCGTGGATTGTTTCGGATGTTGAGGGCTGGTTCATGGGTGCGGCTCCCGTGTGTGGTCGAGGTGGGGCGCCAGTTTTTTGCGCCCCTGATCCTGCTCAGGTACTCCGATAGAACGAGCTGTGAGGCTTGGAATTTACCGCTGACCCTGCTTCAGGGAGCCCTGCCGCCCGGCGGCAGGGCTGGAAACGGGCTCTGTCAGAGGTATTGGGTCAGCAGGGCCATGGCCCGATCGATCTGCTGTTCGTCGTTGAGCAGGCCGGGTGCGAAGCGGATCACCGGCCCGGCATCGCGGGAGACGGCATCGACCATCACGCGGTTGCGTACCAGATGGGCGGCCACGGCGCGGGCGTCGTGGTCCTTGATGCGCAGGAAAGTAAACCCGGCGGAGTACTCGGTGCTCAACGGTGTCACCAGCTCGATCGCCTTGTGTTCGAGCAGGCGCTGTTTGAGCGCGGTGTTGAGCTGGTGGATGCGTGCCTGCACCTGCGCCTTGCCCAGTTGCAGGTGCAGTTCGAAGGCCTTGCCCAGTGCCCATCGATGCTCGAAGGCGTGGTAGCCCCCGGGGGTCATGATGGTGGCGAAGTCCTCATCCTCGGAGAAGGTCGCGAAGGTGGGCACCAGATGCTGCATTTTTTCCGAGGCGGCGCAGATGATTCCCGTACCCCGCGGACCGAACATCCACTTGTGGGTACCAGCGATGAAATAGTCGCAGTTGAAGTCGTCGAAGCGCTGGTTGTCCACGCCGAACCCGTGCACGCCGTCGATCACATACAGGATGCGGTCCTGCTCGCTGCGTTCGCGATTGTGGCGGCGCACCAGAGCGCCGATCTCGCCCACCGGCAACTTGACCCCGCTGCCCGAGTGCACCCAGGTCATGCCGAGCACGCGGGTGTTGGGGCGGATATTCTGGTCGATTGTGCTCAGCACCTGGTCGGTGGACACCTGCCAGGGCTGCTCGAACAGGCGCAGTTTGCGCACGGACGTGCCCTGGCGCTGGTGGCGGAAGGCCAGGCATTTATGCGTGGAGTAATGCTCGTGCTCGGTGGTCAGGATCTCTTGCCCGGGGCCCACCTGCAAGCCACCGTAGATCATGCCCAGCCCTTCGGTGGTACTGCCGGTAAGGGCGATCTGGCGGGGCTTGACCTCCAGATAACGGGCCGCCCAGTTGCGCACTTCGCCTTCACGCTTCCACTCGTTCTGGCTTTCCCAGTCCATCTGCTCGGCGGGATTGAGATCGACTTCGGCACGAAACCGATCGATGGCCTCCTGTACCGGCCTGGGGTGGGCGGTGACCAGGAAGTTGGCGAAGTGGGCCACATTCGGGTCCAGCGGGAACAGTTGACGCAGGTTTCGCCATTTGTCCGGGCCGTTTAGCTGCGCGGTAGGGGCCGCCTGGGCGGCTGGCAGCAGGCTGGTGCCTAGCGGCAGACTGGCGGCAAGTACCCCGGCCTGCTTGAGGAATGTACGACGGTCGGTCATGTCGGCGCTCGATAAGGGTCAGGGGGCTAGCGTGGCAACGGGTTGTGCGGCTTTCTGCACCTGGGCCCACACGCGCAGGAAGTTGCCACCCCACAGCTTGGCGATGTCTGCTTCGGAGTAGCCGCGGCTGAGCAGTTCGGCAGTCACGTTGCGGGTTTCGCTGGCGTCCTTCCAGCCGTCCAGGCCGCCACCGTCGTTAAAGTCCGAGCTGATGCCCACATGGTCGATGCCGATCTTCTTCACGACGTAGTCGATTGCATCGCCGAAATCCTTGAGGGTGGCCTTGGGCTCCTCATCGATGATGCCGTAGAGGTTGCCGGCATACTCGCCAAAGCGCGCCTCGGGCCAGATCGCAATCACCGCATCGCCCGGCATCAGCGCATTGGCCAGCCCCTGCAGGGGCTGCAGGTCGAAGCGGGCGCGCAGAGCCTCGAGTTTGTCCAGGGTCGGTTTGCTCAGGGGCTTGAGATAGGTGCCGAAGCCGACGACCTGGACCACGCCGTCGCTGTCCCTGATCAGTTTCAGTTCCTTGTCGCTGAGGTTACGCGGGATATCTACCAACGCCCGTGGCGCCGAGTGCGAGGCCACGATCGGGGTGCGGCTCAGGCGAGCCACGTCCTCCAGGGCCAGGGTCGACATCTGCGAGACATCGATGATCACCCCCAGATCGTTCAGGCGCTTGACCGCCTGCTTGCCGATTGGCGACAGCCCTCCCAGGGCGTCAGCGGTGTCGTTGAAGAACGGCAGCGGCCGCGAGGAGTCCGCCCAGTCATTGTTGCCGGTGTAGCTGAAGCCGAACATGCGCATGCCACGGGCCGCCCACAGGTCGAGCTGGGACAGGTCGTTTCCCAGTGGGTAGGCGTTGAGCATGCTGATGAAGATGGCGAACTTGCCCTCGCCATGCAGGCGGCGCATGTCGTCGGGGGTGTAGGCGATGCCGATCTGGTTGGGGAAGTCGCGCACCATGGCGCTGATGATCTTGTAGCGCACCTCCTGTTGGTGGCGGGCCTCGTCGACAAATCCCGGAGTGGGGCGGTGGGGCGCATTCGGGCCGTTCCACAGTTCGGGCCAGCCGAAGATCGTCAGCGCCGCGCCGGATAGTCGCCCCTGGCCGGCCTTGACCAGATCGAGCTGGCCGCCGCTGTTCTTGTCCACCTCGTGGCCAGCGGTGCCCATGTCCAGCGGTACGGTGACGTGGCTATCGAAGGACAGCATGTGCTCGTGCAGGGCATTGGCCTGCTCGACGATCTCGCGGGGGTAGGCAGGCCCTTGCTTCCAGTACAGGTAGCCAGCGGCGGCTGCGCCCACGACTGCTGCCAGGGCAAGCGGCAGGCCGATGTACAGGGCTTTTCGGGAACGGGTTCTGGTCATTGCCATCTCGGTCGCAGTACTGATCGGTCCGACGGCCTGGCTGTGTCAGGCGAAGGTCGGGTGTCAGGGGAAGGACGATTGATGGAGGGCTAAATTTACAACCTCCGGCGCGCGCTCGGAGTTGTGGCTTCACGATCTTGGCGGGTGGGGTGTCTGCCGTGCGCGAGGCACGGCAGTGTGTGCGATCAGTCGACCGCAGGGCGGTTCTGGCTGCGTTCGGCCTTGTAGCGGATCGCGACGGCCGGGGCGGGTTTGGCGTCGCCGGTTTCCAGCCATTGGCGCATGCGGCTGGCATCGGCGAAATGGGTGTACTTGCCGAAGGCGTCGAGTATCACCATGGCCACCGGGCGATTGTCCATCCGCGTCAGCAGCACCAGGCAATGGCCGGCCTCATTGGTGAAGCCGGTCTTGGTCAGCTTGATGTCCCAGTTGCTCTTGTTGACCAGGTGGTCGGTGTTGCGAAAGCCCAGGGTGTAGTTGGGTTTCTTGAAGGCCACGGTCTTTTCGCGGGTGGTGCTCAGCTCGCTCAGCAGCGGGTAGCTGCGCGCGGCCAGCAGCAGCTTGCTCAGGTCGCGGGCGGTGGACACGTTGCTGGTCGACAGGCCGGTGGGTTCCACATAGCGGGTATGACTCATGCCCAGGGCCTTGGCCTTGGCGTTCATGGCCTTGATGAAGGCGGCGTAGCCACCGGGGTAGTGGTGCGCAAGGGTCGCGGCGGCCCGGTTTTCCGAGGACATCAGGGTGATCAGCAGGGTGTCGCGACGGTTCAGCTCGCTACCCAGGCGAACCCGCGAGTACACGCCCTTCATTTCCTTGGTCTGGGCGATGGTGATGGTCAGGGGTTCGTCCATGGCCTGCTTGGCATCGAGCACCACCATCGCGGTCATCAGTTTGGTGACCGAGGCGATCGGCACCACACGGTCCGGGTTGCTCGCATACAGCACCTTGTTGGTCTGCAGGTCGATCAGCAGTGCACTGCCCGAGGCCAGGTGCAGCTTGGCAGGGTCGCGCTGGACCTGGGGGGCCGGTTGGGCAACAGCGTTCGACGTGACGCTGGCAGTGCCAGTGAGCATCAGCAGCAGGCTGAGAATAGACAGGGAGGTTTTCACGTTGGTGCTCACTAAATGTAGGTATGTCGTTGGCTGTGCACGGGTTTTTTATTACAAGCCGTTACATTCTAGGAGTATGGTCGAGTCTGTGTCGATTGCCCCGTAAACATTGGGCGAACTATGAAATTTATTTAACCTTGGGCTTCGTTTGCAGTGGCTGGATCGGCGTGCCGAACCAGCCGAGCGGGACCTTAGCGGGACTTGAGGTAGCCGGCGGTGACGGCCTTGAGCAGCTCGTGGCCTGCCTCGGCCGCCTTGGCGGGCGTCTGTGGCAGCTTGTACTGGCCGCTGAGGATGATCGCCAGGGTCATCTGCTGCGCGGCGGCAAGGGGGTGTTGGGCTGGGTCGAGCGGGGCTGGAAATCCTTTTTCAGCGGTCATGCGAACTCCTGGGTTCAGGCTGTGAGGGTATGCCAGCCTAGGCTTGAACGGCGATCAAGCCAATGCGGGCGGTTTCCCCGACAGCCAGCGCCCTGCCCGCAGGCAGGGCGCTGGGCCGGTGCTACCAGCGGGGCGGTCCGTAGTACACCGGTGGCGGGCCGTAGTAGCGCTCGCGATAATACGGCGGCGGCACCGGTACGTAGCGCTCCACTACCGGATACGGCGGGTACGGCTGGTAGTACACCGGCGGCGGCGGGGCCTGGACATACACCGGCGGGGGACCGTAGTAGGCCGGCTGGCGCTCGACGTAGACGGTACGGTCGTGATTGCCGGACACCACCGCACCCACCACGGCACCGACGACGGCCGCGCCAAGCACCGGGCCGGCACCGCCGTGCCAGCCGCCGCCACCACCGTGGGCGGCCGCTTGCCCGCAGACGGCCAGGGCGCCAACCAGCAGGGCGATTCTCGGGATGTGACGGTTCATGAAGACTCCTCGGTTTGCAGCCCCGGCGCTGGTGCTGTCGAGACACCCAAGACGTGGCGCGGGGATACCCATAAGACCGCAGCCCCCGGAAAAATGGCACGGGCGTTGAGTAAAGGTTGTGTAAGCCCCGATCAACGGTTCGGTGGGCAGTGAGTGCATACTGGTGCCCCTGCCGTTTTCAGGAGCCAATCGATGACCCCCAGCAAAGACACCGTTTTGTGCATGTCCCTGGCCGGGCGCCCCGGTACCTTCGGCGTGCGCTTTCATAACCATCTGTACCAGCAGCTGGGGCTGGATTACTACTACAAGGCCATGACCACCACCGACCTGCCGGCCGCCGTGGCCGGCATTCGCGCGCTGGGTGTGCGTGGGTGCGGTGTGTCGATGCCGTTCAAGGAGGCCTGCATCGCGTTGCTCGATGAGCTGGACCCGTCGGCGGCGGCCATCGATTCGGTGAACACGCTGGTCAACACCCAGGGGCATCTCAAGGGCTTCAACACCGACTACCTGGCGGTGCGTCAACTGATCCACCAGCATCGCCTGGACTCTGCATGGAACGTGGCGCTGCGCGGCAGCGGCGGCATGGCCAAGGCGGTGGCGTGCGCGCTGCGCGATGCCGGTTTCAGCGACGGCACGATCGTTGCGCGCAATCGCGAGGCTGGCGAGCGGCTGGCCCGCACCTGTGGCTATCGCTGGCAGGCCGAGCCACACGGTGTGCGGGCCCGGTTGCTGGTGAACGTGACGCCGATCGGCATGGCGGGCGGGGCCGAGGCGCAGCAACTGGCCTTCGAGCACGAGCAGATCGAGGCGGCGCAGGCGGTGTTCGATGTGGTGGCGATGCCGGCGCAGACGCCCTTGATCGTGGCCGCCCAGGCTGCTGGCAAACCAGTGGTTACCGGGCTGGAGGTGATTGCGTTGCAGGCGCTGGAGCAGTTCGTGCTGTATACCGGGGTGCGCCCCGATTCACGGCAGATCGCCGAAGCGGTGGCGTTTGCGCGGGGCGATTGAGCCCTGCAGGCAGGTTCGCGCCAGGCAGTGAGCGGGAGCGGCTGAACGCGCTCCCGCAAAGCGTTGCTCGACCCTGTGCCGAGCTGGCTACTCCAGCTGCGCCAGGCGTTCTTCCAGCGCCGCGATCCGCGCCTCCAGTGCCTCGATGCGCTCGGCCGACACGCCGCCGACAGGGCGTTCCGCGCCTTGCTGGCGTGCCGCCAGAATCGCCTCGATGTCGGCCGGGTCGCCGAAGGCATGGGTGTAGCGGTCTTCGCGCTGGCCGGGCTGGCGCGGCAGGTGCAGGGCAAAGCCCCGGGCTACCAGGCGCTCCAGCTGATGCAGCACCTGTTCGGCATCCTCGAATTCATGCATGCGGTTGCTGCGCGTCAGCAGCTCGCTGACCGTCTGCGGCCCGCGCAGGAACATCAGCCCCAGCAGCACCTGTTGCGCCGGTACCAGCTCCAGCGCCTTGTCGACGCGGTGCTCCCAGCGGTCGGCCCGGCTGCCCATCTGCAGGCGCGCCAGGCCCTGGCTTTCGAGGGCACGCAGGCTCTGGCCGACCTGGCCCTGGGTCAGGTTCATCACCGGCTCGCGGCTGGTCTTCTGGTTGCAGGCCAGCACCACGGCGTTGAGGGTGAGGGGGTAGGTTTCGGGGCTGGTGGCCTGCTTTTCGATCAAGGCGCCGAGGATACGGATTTGCGTGCTGTCGAGGCGCTGCTCGTCAACGGGGGTGTCCAACTCAGTGCTCATCGCGCGTTCCCTATGCTGTGGAAGGCAACTAGCCTAATCCTTGCAGAATAAAAGACAAGCCGCCGGGCGCCGCCAAGCGTGTCTATAATCGGCCACGCTCAATCCATCACCCAGCGAGACTGTCATGACCATTTCCCTGTACGCCGCCTCTGTTCCCGTTTTCAAACAGATGCTCAATGCCCTGAGCGATGTGCTGGGCAAGGCCCAGGCGCACGCCGAGGCTAAGAATATCGACGCCAATGTCTTCCTGCAGGCGCGCCTGTACCCCGACATGTTCCCGCTGGTTCGCCAGGTGCAGATTGCGGTGGACTTCGCCAAGGGGGTTTCGGCCCGCCTGGCCGAGGTCGAACTGCCCAAGTACGACGACACTGAAACCACCTTTGCCGAGCTGCAGGCGCTGATCGCCAAGGTGTTGGCCTTCGTCGAGCAGATCGAGGCGAAGCAGATCGACGGCAAGGAAGGCATCGAGATCATCACCCGCCCGGGTACGCCGAAAGAAAAACGCTTCACCGGCCAGAGCTACCTGCTGACCTACGGCCTGCCGCAGTTCTTCTTCCACGTGACCACGGCCTACGCCATCCTGCGCCACAATGGCGTGGAAATCGGCAAGCGCGACTACATGGGCGCGTTCTGATTACCCAGGCATGAAAAAGCCCGGCAAGGTCGACGCCTTGCCGGGCTTTTTCATGCCTGCCAGGATCAGCTCGCCTGGCGTTCCTCGGCCTCGCACGCGGCGGCCGTGAACAGCACGTCGGTGGACGAATTGAGCGCCGTTTCGGCCGAGTCCTGCAGGATGCCGATGATGAAGCCTACCGCCACCACCTGCATGGCCACCTCGCTGGGAATGCCGAACAGGCCGCACGCCAGCGGAATCAGCAGCAGCGAGCCGCCCGCCACACCCGAGGCGCCGCATGCGCACACGGCGGCGACCACGCTGAGCAGGATGGCCGTGGGCAGGTCGACGCTGATGCCCAGGGTATGCACCGCCGCCAGGGTCAGCACGGTGATGGTGATGGCCGCGCCGGCCATGTTGATGGTCGCACCCAGCGGGATCGACACCGAGTAGGTGTCCTCATGCAGCCCGAGTTTTTCGCTCAGTGCCAGGTTGACCGGAATGTTGGCGGCCGAGCTGCGGGTGAAGAACGCGGTGATTCCGCTTTCGCGCAGGCACAGCAGCGTCAGCGGGAATGGGTTGCGACGGATTTTCCAGTACACGATCAGCGGGTTCATCACCAGCGCCACGAACAGCATGCAGCCGATCAGCACCACCAGCAGGTGCAGGTAGCCCAGCAGGGCCCCCAGGCCGGATTCGGCCAGGGTCGCAGCCACCAGGCCGAAGATCCCCAGAGGCGCGAAACGGATGACCATGCGCACGATCAGCGTTACGCCCTTGGACAGGTCGTCGACCACGGTGCGGGTGGTTTCACCGGCATGTCGGATAGCCACGCCCAGGGCGATCGCCCAGGCCAGGATACCGATGAAGTTGGCCTCCATCAGCGCGGTCACCGGGTTGGCCACCACGCTCAGCAGCAGGCCTTGCAGCACTTCGCTGATGCCACCAGGCGGGCTCATCGCCACATCATGAGTGGCCAGCACCAGCTGGGAGGGGAACAGCATGCTGGCGACCACCGCCACTACCGCTGCGGAAAAGGTGCCGAAAAGATAGAGCACCAGAATAGGGCGGATATGGGTTTCCTGGCCGTGCCTGTGGTTGGCGATGGAAGCCATCACCAGGATGAACACCAGAATGGGTGCCACCGCCTTGAGCGCACTGACAAATACCTTGCCGATAAATGCCAGGTTCAGCGCGGCGGCTGGCCAGAGCAGCGCCACGGCAATGCCGGCCACCAGGCCGATCACGATCTGCAGTACCAGACTGGTACGGTTCAACAGGTTCAGAAGTGGGGTCATGACAGGTGTTTCTCGTTCTTGTGCAAGGTCCGGGAGGCCCGGATAGCGTAGCAAAGGCATGCCGCGGGCAAGCCCTGCGGCGAAAGGGGCGGGACTTTAGCACAGCACGCGGGCCCTGACCGCAGCACACTGCCTGGCGGTAGGTGGGGCGTGTTGTCGCGATGCGTCGGCGCGTCCTTCTATCGACGGTTCGGGCCGTGGAATGTTTAGGCCCGGGATGTGATGTCGGTGCCGTGTGTCTCTCAGGGCGCAGGCCAGTTGAACAGCTCGCGGCGGGCACCTTCGGTGATCGCGACGATACCCGGGTGCTTGACCTTGCGCTCTACCGAAATGGCATAGAACGACTCGGTGACGGCATCGGTCTGGCCGATCAACTCCACCCCGTACTGGCGGCAGACCTCGTCGGCGATCACGCTGGGGGCGATGAAGATGCCGCTGCCCGACTGCCCGAATGCCTGCATCAGCGCACTGTCATCGAATTCGCCGACGATGCGCGGCTGCAACTGTTGCTCGGCGAACCAGCGCAGCAGCCGGCTGCGCACCACCGTCTCCTGGCCGGGAATGAGCATCGGTGCATGCTGCAAACCGACAGGAAAGGGCGCCGGATGCAGGGCAGCCAGTGCCGGGGTGGCGAAGAAACTGATGCCGCACTCCCCGAGCTTCTGGCTGTAGCCCTTGATGTCCAGATGGCTGGGCATCGGGCTGTCGGAGATCACCATGTCCAGGCGCTGTACTGCCAAATCTGCCAGCAGGCGTTCGAGCTTGTCCTCGCGGCAGGTCAGGCGCAGCGGGTCGGGCAGCTCCATGGTCGGCGCCAGCAGCCGGTACACGATCGACTTGGGCACCACGTCGGCCACCCCCACGCGAAACAGAATCTGCTGCTCATCGGGCTGAGCGCGCAGCACTGCTTCCAGTTCGCCGCCAATCTGGAACATCTGCTCGGCGTAGGACAGGGCCTGGCGCCCGGTCTCGGTCAGTTCGAGCTGGCGTCCCACACGGCGAAACAATTCGATACCGTAGCTATGCTCAAGCAGGCTGATCTGCCCGCTGATGGTCTGCGGGGTGAGATTGAGCTGCTCGCCGGCACGCACGATGCTGCCGGTCTTGGCCACGACCCAGAAGTAATGCAGTTGTCGGTAGTTGAGCATATGCATCTCCGATTCGTAAAAACCGAAGTATAACTGCTGAAAATACGAATTTTCCGGATGTTTCAGTCTCTTTAGAATGCGTCGCTATCAAGGCAAGACCTTCAGAGAGGAACCCATGCTGTATTTCAAATCGATTGGCACACCCCTGGTGATGGCGCTGGCGCTGCTGGCCATGAGCGGTTGCGAGCAGGCGGAAAAATCTGCCCAGCAGATGCTCAACCAGGCTGCCCAGTCGGCCAAGGAAGCGATCGACAAGACCAACGATGCCGCCCAGCAGGCGCTCAGCGACGCGACCGGTTCGCCCCTGGCGAAAAAGCCCGATGAGTCCCAGGACAAACCCGAGCGCGACGACAGCGCCCGGGAAATCTGATTTTTTACCCACACTGATTCAGGATTGATTCATGGAATACCTGTTGGAACTTGCTGCAAGCCCGACCGCCTGGGTGGCCCTGGCTACCCTGGTGGCCATGGAGATCGTGCTGGGCATCGACAACCTGATCTTCATCTCGATTCTCACCAACAAGCTGCCTGAGCAGTTCCGCTCCAAGGCACGGCGCATCGGTATCAGCATGGCGCTGGTGATGCGCCTGGGCCTGCTCAGCACCGTGGCGTGGATCGTGCAGCTTACCGAGCCGGTGGTGGACGTGTTCGGCCATGCCTTCTCGTGGAAGGACATGATCCTGATCGCCGGTGGCCTGTTCCTGCTGTGGAAGGCGACGTCCGAGATTCACCACAGCGTCGACCCGCGTGCCAAGGAAGAGACCAAGGCGTCGTCTACCGTGACCCTGGGCTTTGCCGCGGCGATCGGGCAGATCCTGGTACTGGACATCGTGTTCTCGATCGACAGCATCATCACGGCCGTGGGCATGACCGAGCACTTGCCGATCATGATCATCGCGGTGATCAGTGCGGTGATCGTGATGCTGGTGGCCGCCGATCCGCTGGCCCGGTTCATCAACGACAACCCTACCGTGGTGATGCTGGCCCTGGGCTTCCTGATCATGATCGGCATGACCCTGATCGCCGAAGGCTTCGGTGCCCATGTGCCCAAGGGTTATGTGTATGCGGCGATGGCGTTCTCCACCGCGATCGAGGTGCTCAACATCATGTCGCGCCGGGCTCGCGAACGGCGCGAGGCGCTGCAAGCGAAACCTGACTGACCGCTTCGCCAGCGACGTCGGCTCTGCAGGACGCACCTGCAGACGCCGGCGTTGTCGGCGAAGGTTGTTATGCAGTGTCGCGTCAGTGCGCGTTGGCGTGGCGGCGAGCGTGCCGCTGTGCCTCGGATGCAGCCCTGGTCGGCTGCGGATGGTGCAGATGGTGGCGGCGCGCGATGCGCAACACCCCCCAGAGCATGGCTGCGGCTACCACCAGCCACGTGCCTATCAACAGAAAGATTCCCATCGTCAGACTCATTGCGTGCCTCCTTCGACTGGGCAAGCTGCACTCGCCATTCGGACACAAGCTCAGTCTAGCCCATCGTCTGTGACAGACGGTTGACCAGTGGTCCAGCGCCTTGGTTCAGTTCGCTCTAAGCGTGCCGCGGGCTATACCGCAGGCCTGCGCCAGCCTATGATCGCAAGCCAGGGCCGGGCGTCGTCTGCCCGGCATCAGCACAAGCGAGTGTCCATGTTGCCCACCGCCCCCAAACGTCGCGTGTCCCATCGTCTGCTGCTGGCTTGCCTGCTGGCCGCCAGCCTGGCCGGTTGCGCCAGCCAGCCTTCATCCCAGCTCAACAGCCTGCCCCAGCGCGTGGAACTGGGCGCGGTGCCGTTCTACCGTGGTAACGCCAACCAGAGCGCGCCGATGGCGCTGGCCGCGATCCTCTCGCAGCAGGGGGTGCGCATCACCCCCGGCCTGCTCGAAGGGCCCTTGCAACTGCCACAAGGTGTCGACAGGCTGCAGGCCTCGGTAGCGACCGTGGCACGCCAGTACGGCATGGTGGTGTACCCGCTCGACGGCACCCTGCCGGCGTTGCTGACTCAGGTGGCCGCGGGCAATCCGGTGCTGTTGCGCTATCAGGAAGGTTCGGCGTTCTGGAGCGAGCCGCGCTATGCCCTGCTGGTGGGCTATGACCGCTACAAGTCGCGGGTGCTGCTGCGTGCGGGCAACAATCGGCGGTTGCTGATGGACTTCGACGATTTCGCCGCAGCCTGGAAGAAGGAGGGGAGCTGGGCGGTGCTGGTGCAGCCGCCCGGCCAACTGCCGGCCCAGGTGGACCGCCAGCGCTGGCTCAAGGCCGCCAATGAACTGGCCCAGGCAGGCCAGGAGCAGGCGGCCCGCCAGGCCGTCAATGCCGTGGGGCAGTGACGGCCCGGGGTTGCCGGCTTACACGCCCAGGCGGTCGCGCAGGCTGTAGTACCACGCGCCCAGGGCACTGAACGGTACGCGCAGCATCTGGCCACCCGGGAACGGGTAGTGCGGCAGTTCGGCGAAGGCGTCGAAACGCTCGGCCTGGCCGCGCAGGGCCTCGGCCAGCACCTTGCCGGCCAGGTGGGTGTAGGTGACGCCGTGGCCGCTGCAGCCCTGGGAGTAGTAGATGTTGTCGCCCAGACGACCTACCTGCGGCAGGCGCGACAGGGTCAGCAGGAAGTTGCCGGTCCAGGCGTAGTCGATCTTCACGTCCTTGAGCTGCGGGAAGGCCTTGAGCATTTTCGGGCGGATGATCGCCTCGATGTTGGCCGGGTCACGCGCGCCGTATACCACGCCACCGCCGAAGATCAGGCGGTTGTCGCCGGTCAGGCGGTAGTAGTCGAGCAGGTAGTTGCAGTCTTCCACGCAGTAGTCCTGCGGCAGCAGGGTACGTGCCAGCTCTTCGCTCAGCGGCTCGGTGGTGATCACCTGAGTGCCGCATGGCATCGACTTGGCGGCCAGCTCCGGTACCAGGTTGCCCAGGTAGGCGTTGCCCGCCACGATGATGAACTTGGCGCGCACCTTGCCCTGCGGGGTATGCACGACCGGGTTGGCACCGCGCTCGATGCGGATGGCCGGGGACTGTTCGTAAATCTTGCCACCCAGCGATTCCACTGCGGCGGCTTCGCCCAGGGCCAGGTTGAGCGGGTGGATATGGCCGCCGCTCATGTCCAGCATGCCGCCGATGTAGCTGTCGCAGGCGACCACTTCACGGATGCGGCGCTGGTCCATCAGTTCCAGCTGGGTGTGGCCGTAGCGTTCCCACAGGCGTTGCTGGGATTCCAGGTGGCCCATCTGCTTTTTGGTCAGGGCGGCGAACACGCCACCGTCCTTCAGGTCGCACTGGATGTTGTACTTGGCCACGCGCTCGCGGATGATGCGCCCGCCCTCGAAGGCCATCTGGCCGAGCAGCTGTGCCTGTTTGGGGCCGACGGTACGTTCGATCACGTCGATGTCGCGGCTGTAGCTGTTGACGATCTGACCGCCGTTGCGGCCAGAGGCACCGAAGCCGACCTTGGCGGCTTCAAGCACGGTGACGCTGAAACCGTTCTCGAGCAGGAACAGGGCACTGGACAGGCCGGTGTAACCCGCACCGATCACGCAGACGTCGGTCTGTACTTCTTCCTGCAGGCTCGGGCGCTGCGGGACGGGGTTGGCCGATGCGGCGTAATACGACTGGGGGTAGGGGGTGTTGGCCATGTGCGGGCACCTCAGGGTTTGTAGTTGTATGTTCTATATTTTTTACGATTGTGCAGATCGTATCAACAATAATAAACACCCGCCAGCCAGACGGTAAAAATCGCGCAAACCCGGGCTGGGGTAAAAAATATTAGTATTCAGTGGCTTAGCGTGAAAAAAGTATTGACACGCTGCGTCGATTGCGTAGAATGCCGCCTCACAGCAGGCACATAGCTCAGTTGGTTAGAGCACCACCTTGACATGGTGGGGGTCGTTGGTTCGAATCCAATTGTGCCTACCAAACATCACCGCCCCTGCTGGCGGTACACGAAAAAGGCGATCCGAGAGGGTCGCCTTTTTCGTTTGGGCTGTTTTCATGGGCGCGGCAAAGCTGCTGATTTTTTTGTACATTTCGCTTTACGAGGGGGCTTGAACCTGAGTAGAATGCGCCCCGCAGCAGGCACATAGCTCAGTTGGTTAGAGCACCACCTTGACATGGTGGGGGTCGTTGGTTCGAATCCAATTGTGCCTACCAAACATCACCGCCCCTGCTGGCGGTAACACAAAAAGGGCGACCCGCAAGGGTCGCCCTTTTTGTTTGCCTGAAGCAAAGGGCGCGGCCGGATTGCTCGGGCCGCGCGGTGCATCAGGGGATACGGGTGATCTCCACGCCGCTCTGTACCAACTCGAAGCGATCCTCGCCCAGGTGGTTGACCCGATCGCCGATGGCCAGGCGATAGCTGGTGATCGGCAAGGAGTCGGCACTTCCATCGGCCTGCAGGGTGGCTTCCTGAAATTCATGAACGGGGTAGATGCGTCCTTCAGCATCCCGAGCATGAAATTGTCCGACCAGTACTGCTGTCATTTGGCGTGTGCCCTCTGAAATGTTCTCTATGGGCCATAGACCACTGTTTTGCCTGGGAAGTTTAGTCCCCCTGGAAAAAAACCTGTGGGCCGCGCCGTAGCGTCTATAACTACCACTTCTCTATGTCGATCAGGTTGGAGCGTGGTCATGAGCCAGGTCTATTCGGTTGCGGTGTTGGTAGGCAGCTTGCGCAAGGAGTCGATCAACCGCAAGGTCGCCAGGGCGCTTGCAGAGCTGGCACCGGCCAGCCTCAAGCTGGATATCGTCGAAATTGGCGAGCTGGCGTTGTACAACGAGGATATCGACACCGACCCACCGGCAGCCTACAAGGCCTTTCGCGACAAGGTGCGTGCCAGCGACGCGGTGCTGTTCGTGACCCCCGAGTACAACCGCTCGGTGCCCGGGGTGCTCAAGAACGCCATCGACGTCGGCTCGCGCCCGTATGGGCAGAGTGTGTTCAGCAAGAAGCCGGGGGCGGTGATCAGTGTGTCGCCGGGGGCGGTGGGGGGCTTTGGTGCCAACCACCACCTGCGCCAGTCCCTGGTGTTTCTCGATGTGCCCTGCATGCAGCAGCCAGAGGCCTATGTGGGTGGGGCGGCGACGCTGTTCGACGAGCATGGCAAGCTTTCTGAGAAGACCCGGCCGTTTCTGCAGAGCTTCATCGACAGTTATGCGGCGTGGGTGGCGCGGCACCTGGCATAGGGCCCAGGCGCGCCCTTGGCTGGCGAGGGCGGCTCCTGGCCTGCAGGAGCCGCCTTGCCGATTGCAGGAGCCGGCCTTGCCGGCGAAAGCCCAACGCGGTCTATACCCCCTGCGGCATCTCACCCTGCGCCAAACGCCGATTGATATCGTCCACCACCTGCGGCAGGTCATTGATGGTGTCGATCAGGTAGTGCGGGCGTGACCCTTCGAACAGCGCATGAATGCGCGCACGCTCGCTGGCCAGTTGCTTGGCATCCAGTGCCAGGTAACCTTCATGGGTCAGCCCCAGCGCGTTGCCCGAGCACACCAGCGCCACGGTCCACATGCCGGCACGACGCCCTTCCAGAATGCCCGGTACGGTGTCGTCCACCTTCACGCACGCCGCCACATCGTCGATACCCAGCGCAATCACGTTGGCCAGCGCCTGGGCCGGCCACGGGCGACCGTTGGGGGTCTGGTCGGTGGCCACCACATGGTCGGCCACATAGCCATTGCGCCCGGCCAGTTCCACCACCTTGTCCATCACCACCTTCGGATAACCGGAGCACGAACCGATCTTCAGGCCCTGCCGGCGCAGGGCGCTGATGGTCTGCAGTGCGCCGGGGATCAGCGCCGAATGGGTGGCGATCTTTTCGATCTGCAGCGGCATGAAGCGGTTGTAGAGCGCCGTCACGTCATCATCGCTCGGCACGCGGCCGAACACCGCGCGATATCGCTCGGCAATCTGCGGCTGGTCGCACAGCGTGCGGATATGGTCCCACTTGCCCATGCCCATAGGGCCGCGGGCCTCCTCGATGGACACCTGTACATCGAATTCGGCAAAGGCCTCGACGAAGATCTGCGTGGGGGCGAACGAGCCGAAGTCGACCACGGTTCCGGCCCAGTCGAGAATGGCCGCTTGCAGCTGTGTGGGGTTGCTGTAGTTCATCATTGCGTTCCTTGTTCGGTATACCGCAGAAAAGGGGGATAAAACGGAATCAGATGTGCAGCACTTCCATTTCCCGCAGCGCATCGGCCACGGCCTGGACCGCGGCGCGCATCTCGTGGGGGCCGACGCAGCCGATGCAGCCCACGCGGAATGTCTCGACCTGGGTCAGCTTGCCGGGATAGAGGATGAACCCCTTGGCCTTGACCCGTTCGTAGAAGTCCGCGAACTGGTAGCGCGGGTCACGCGGGGCGTGGAAGGTGACGATGATCGGGGCCTGGATGGCAGCGGGCAGAAAGCTGCGCAAGCCGATGGCCGCCATGCCGTCGAGCAGGCTATTGCAGTTGCTTGCATAGCGCTGGTGGCGCGCCGCCAGGCCGCCTTGCTCGTGGTACTGCAGCAGCGCCTCGTGCAGCGCCGCCACCACGTGGGTGGGCGGGGTGAAGCGCCACTGGCCGGTGCGGGCCATGTAGGCATGCTGGTCATGCAGGTCCAAGGCCAGCGACGGCGAGTTGCCCTCGGCGCCAGCCAGTGCGGCCTTGTCGGTGAACACGAAGCCCATGCCCGGTACGCCTTCGAGGCACTTGCCGGACGCCGCGATCAGGGCGTCGAAAGGCACCTGGGCCGCGTCGATCGGCAGGGCGCCGAACGAGCTCATGGCGTCGATGATCAGGCGCTTGCCGTGATCGGCGACGACCTGGGCGATCTGCGCCAGCGGGTTGAGGATGCCGGTACTGGTTTCGCAGTGAATCAGCGCCACGTGGGTAATGCTGGCATCGGCGCGGATCAGGCGTTGGACATCGGCGGCGGTGGTGGGCTGGTCTTCGGCGGTCTCGAAGGTGGTGAATGCGCGGCCCAGCACCTGGCAGATCCTGGCCAGGCGTTGGCCATAGGCGCCGTTGACCAGTACCAGCACCTTGCCGTCACGGGGCACCAGCGTGCCGATGGCCGCCTCCACGGCGAAGGTGCCGCTGCCTTGCAGGGGCACGCAGTGGTGGCTGGCGTGGCCATTGACGATGCTCAGCAACTGCTGGCACAGGTTGGCGGTCAAGGTGTTGAATTCGCGGTCCCATGAGCCCCAGTCGAGCATCATCGCCTGCCGCGTGCGTGCCGAGGTGGTCAGGGGGCCCGGCGTCAGCAGGACGGGGGTGTGGGTCATGGCGATGCTCCTCGCAAGCGGTGGGCTGAAACTACGGTGCCTACGTTGCAATTGCGCGCTTCATCAATCAAATTGTTTGTCGTTATGCCAACCATAAGTCAGGCCGATAGATATGAACCTGTTCCAGCTTCGCGCTTTCGATGCGGTGGCCCGCGAGGGCAGCTTTACTCGCGCTGCCGCGCGCCTGTTCATCAGCCAGCCAGCGGTCACCGGGCACATCAAGGCACTCGAGGAGCATTACCAGATCACCCTGCTGCGGCGCACTGCGCGGCGTGTGGAGCTGACCGAGGAGGGCACCCGCCTGGCCGCCATCACCCGCGCGATGTTCGGCCTGGCCGAGGAGGCGCAGGTGATGCTCGAAGCCAACCGCCAGTTGCTTACCGGGCGCCTGGAAGTTGCCGCCGACGGGCCACACCAGGTCATGCCGATGCTGGCCCAGCTGCGCGTGCGCTACCCCGGCATCACGGTCAACCTGCGCCTGGGCAATGCCCAGGAAACCCTGGCGGCGCTGCTGTCCGAGCATGCCGACGTGGCCGTGCTGACCGAGGTCGAACCGCGCAAGGGCCTGCACCTGCAGGCCCTGGGCCCGTCGCGTATCTGTGCCTTGCTGCCGGCCGGCCATCGCTGGGCCAGCCGCCCCGAGTTGCCCCTTGCCGAACTGGACCAGCAGATCATGGTGCTGCGCGAACCCGGCTCGATCACCCGGCGCACCTTCGACCAGGCCTGTGCCCGGGCCGGGGTGCAGCCACGGGTGCTGCTGGAGCTCGACAGCCGCGAAGCGGTGACCGAGGCGGTGGCCGCGCAGCTGGGGCTGGGTATCGTCTCGTCGATGGAGACCAGCCACGATCCGCGGGTGGTGGCCCGGCCCATAGAGGGGCCAGGGCTGGTCAACCAGCACATGCTCGGTTGCCTGGAGCGGCGCCGCGAGTTGCGCCTGATCCAGGCCTTTCTCGGCCTGGCGTCACCGGCATGACACGGCGTTGGCGTTTTGCCGTCGGCCCCCTAAGATGGCCGGCACACACCACCTGCAACACGAGTGAGGGTCGATGAAGGAGAAAGACACCATCTCCATGCAACTGGTGCGCGAGGCCCTGTTGCAAAGCAGCGCACCCGGCGCGGCGGCTGCGGCGTTGCTGCAGCGGGTGGGGATCGACCCGCAGCAACTGGAGCAGCCCCAGGCCCGCGTGCCGGCCAGTGCCTATGCCCGGCTGTGGCGGCTGCTGGCGCGGCGCTGCAACGACGAGTTCTTCTGCATGGACCCGCGTGGGCTGCGCAGCGGCAGCCTGGCGTTCATCTGCCGCTCGTCCATGGCCCAGCCGACCCTGGGCGCGGGCCTGGAGTGCGCGCTGGGGTTTCTGTCGCTGATGCTCGAGCACCTGCACCCGGTGCTGGTGCGCCAGCAGAGCCTGGCTGAAATCGTGATCGGCGAACCCGCCGAGGCGCCGCGCCGACCCTTCACCTATTTCACCTTCTGGATGATCGTGCATGGTGTGGCCTGCTGGCTGGCGGGTCGGCGCATTCCGATTCTGGCCATCGAATTGCGCTGCGCCGAGCCGGACTACTGCGATGACTACCGCGTGATGTTTTCACAGAACCTGCAGTTCGAGCGCCCACGCACGCGGCTGATTTTCGCTGCCGATTGCCTGGACCTGCCGCTCAGGCGCACACCTGAAGAGCTGCAGCGTTTTCTGGCCGAGGCGCCGGCCAACATTCTGGTGAAGTACCGCGACCCCACCAGCCTGGCGCGGCGGATCCGCGACGACCTGCGCCAGTTGCCCGCCAGCCAGTGGCCGGATGCCGAGGCACTGGCCCAGCAGCTGTGCCTGTCGGCCTCCACCCTGCGTCGACGCCTGGCCGAGCAGGGCCAGACCTACCAGGCCCTCAAGGACAGCGTGCGCCGCGAGCTGGCCATCGGCTGGCTGGCCGATGCGCAGGTCAGCTACGTGGAGATCGCCGAACGCCTGGGGTTTGCCGACACCAGTTCGTTCTACAAGGCCTTTCGCAAGTGGTCGGGGTGCAACCCCGGGCATTACCGCAGCCTCGTGCTGGGTTCGGGCTGAGGCCGCGAGGCAAGCCTTCCCGCTCCCTTGCCGGCGGGGCTGTTCCTAGTCTGGGTGCCCACCCCTTGATGGAGCAGGCGCCATGAGCCCGACCTCGAGCACCCGCAAAACCACCGGCACCACAGACGATCCCACCATTCTCGATCAATTCATCGCCGAACGCCTGCCGGGTTGGCTGCGCACGGCATCCAGGGAACAGGCGCGCGCAGTGAGCGCTGCATTGATCCGGCATCAGGCGTCGCTTGAAGCGTTGACCGAGTTGTTCCAGCTCCTGCAGTCGCCCGACGTGTTCGCTGCGCCCCTGCTGGACAAGGCCTTGCGCGACACCCTGGGGCTGCAACTGGACACGCGTGCGGCGTACTGGAAGGAAGTGCGCCTGCGTCAGTACCGCCCGGGGCTTTCGGCCACGCCCATGCCTTATCTGGAGGCGATCGAGATCCAGAGCCCGCTGTTGCAGCGTGCCCTGCAGAACTTCAGCGAGACTGCCGGCGGCTACTGGGGATTCTTTCGCGGCACGGCGATCGTGTCTGCGGGTCAGGCACTGGGCGTCGCGCCCGAGCGGTTTGCCGGCCTGTGTCGCACGCTGGACCTGGGCCAGAAGTATCAGGCTCATCTGGACAGTGTGCTCGACCCGCCGGATGACGCACTCAAGCGCCAGCGCCATGCGCTGCTGGCCCGCGAACAGCGCGATCAGCTGGATGTGGCCGCCCAGGTCGGCTACCTGAAAAAGGACATCGACGAGGTGGCCTACCGCATGCTGCGCCAGGTGGTCGACGGGGCGAGCCAGGTGACTTACGCCGAGCACCCGGTAAGGGTGCGCAGCATCGAGGTGCTGGGGCAGCAGGTACAGGGCGCGGTCGCCTTTCTGGCCCGTGGCGAACCCCTGGAGGGGGCGATACGCTGGACCGAGGCCGGCCTGGTGCGCCAGGTGGTGGTGTTTCTGCCTGGCGATCCGCAGCGCCCGCTGCGTCAGTATCCGACCTGGTATGCCTGTGCAACCGATCTGGGCCTGGCCTTGAAATCGGCTGATTACCTGAGCTACTTCCAGAGCCTGATCAGCCTGCAGGAGCGTGCAGCTTTCGGCGCGGCCTGGCAGGCGCAGCGAGACGCGGCGCGCCCGGACCTGGAGCTGCTCGATTACCCGCTGGCCGGGGAGTTGTTCGCCAGCCTTGCGCAATGGCGTATCGCCCGGCTCAAGGCCGACGCAGCGGTGCTTGCCGTGCCTACGGCCAGGGTCGACGATGCGCTGGCCGAAGCACGTCGCGAGGCCTACCTGGCCGCAGGTGAAACCCTGCTCGGCATATCGGCCTCGTTCGTCCCCGGGGTTGGCCAGATCATGCTGCTCAGTAGCGTCGGGCAGTTGCTGGGCGAGGTCTACGAGGGCGCCGTCGACTGGAGCAAGGGCCAGCGCAAGGAGGCCCTGGCGCATCTGACCGGCGTGGCCGAAAACGTGCTGGCCAGCGTTGCAACAGGGGCGGGTGTGGCGGGCCTGGTGGCGGTGGCCAAACGTTCGGCCTTCGTCGACGGCCTCATGCCGATAGTGCGCAGCACGGGCCAATACAGGCTGTGGAACGAAGACCTGGCAAGCTACCGTCATGCCCACCCTTTGCCTGAAACCCTGGTGCCGCGCAGCGATGGCTTGTATGAGGATGCAGGCGCGCTGTGGCTCAGGCATGAAGGGCAGACCTATCAGGTTCAGCAGCGCGATGGGCGCTGGGTTATGGTGCACCCGCAGCGTGCCGAAGCCTACTCGCCCGGCCTGGAAACCAATGGCGAAGGCGCCTGGCGCCTGCCTGGCGAGCATGCGCTGCAGTGGGCGGGCAATGCCCTGCTGATGCGGCGCCTGGGCCCGCTGGCCGAAGGGCTGAGCGATGCGCAGATCGACCAGGTCATGGTGATTGCCGGTATGGACGAGGCGCGCCTGCGCGGCCTGCACGTGGAGAACCGGGGCATGCCGGTTCGCCTGCGCGATACCCTGGTCCGCTTCGGTATCGATACGCGCATCTCGACATTCTTCGAGCGCCTGCACCGGCAAACCGATGCCCAGGGCCTGGACCCTGTGCTCCATGCCTTCTGCAGGGAGCATCTGCAGGGTGTCGAAGACGCGGGGCAGGACTCGGAGCTCGATCACATCTGGGAGCAGATGCCGCGCTTGCGCTTCGAACTGTTCGAGCACCTTGAGGCGGCCACGCTGAGCGCTGCCGATAGCCGTGTGAGCCTGTTGCAACGTGACTTCCCCGGGCTGGCGCGACGCTATGCCCAGGCGCTGGCAGAGCAGGCCGATGCCACGCAGCGCCAGATGATGGATCAGACTCGGCGCATTCCCCTGGCGGTCGCCGAGCAGGCACGCCACACCTTGCGTGAGGCGCGATTGAGCAGGGCGCTGGAGGGGTTGTGCCTGCAGAACGTGCACAGTGACGACAGCGTGGGCCTGGCCTTCGGCTTGCTGCGACGCATGCCGGCCTGGCCCGACGGGCTGAACCTAGAGCTGCGCGAAGGTTCGTCCAGCGGGCGGGTGATCGAGCGCCAGTTGTCACTCAGCGATACCCGCCAGACCCGCGTGCTGGTGCGTCGCGACGGGCAGTTTTCGGTGTACGACACTGAAGGCTACGAGATCGACGACGAGATCCCGGCTCCCCAGGGAATGTTCGAGGCGATTGCCTGCTGCCTGACGCGCGAGCAGCGTCGCGCCCTGGGCTGGACGCGTCATGACAGCGCGGCACAAATGCGCCAGGCCCTGGCTGCGCGGGCCCTGGCCAATCCCTCCGAGGCCGCGCAACTGATCGGACAGGCGCGCTCGGCCGGGCGCTTCAGCCCGCCCCAGCGCTTGCCCGACGGTCGCATCGGGTATCCGCTCAGTGGCCGGGGCAGTGCGACACGACGGTCCCTGGTCAGTGTGGTGCGTGTACTGTTCCCGGGCTATGACCAACTCCAGATCGATGTGCTTCTGACCGAACTGCAGGGGGGCTCGGTTGAACCGATGACGGCACTGATGCGCCTGCTGGACCAGTACCAGCGCCTCGATGCGAGCCTGCAGCTGTGGTGTCGGGAGGTCTTTGGCCAGTCCCGCGAGTGGCGACGCCTGGTGGCCGATGAGCTGCGCCGGTGCTGGCGACGACAGACCGATCGCGTGACCAATGGGGGTGGCACGCTGATCGGCTATCGCCTGAACCTGGTGGCGATGCCGGTGGGGCATCTGCCGCCGCTGGGGGCCGGTATCGATTTTTCCCACGTGATAGACCTGAGCCTGGTGGGCATGGGGCTGACCGAGCTGTCGAACAGCTTCCTGCAACGCTTTGTCGGCGTGCGCTGGCTCAACCTGGCCAACAACCGCTTCGGGCGCATACCGCCTGCCTTGAACGGCATGAACTGGTTGCGTGAGGTGAACCTGAACCTCAACCAGATCAACCTGCGCAACACCGGGGTCAATACCCTTGCGTCCCTGCATCGGCTTGAAGTGCTGAACCTGGACAACAATCCCATCGAGATCCTGCCGAACATGGCCGGCATGTACAACTTGCGCCACGTGTGGTTGCGCAGCACGCGCCTGCAGCTGTTCCCGGCCGGGTTGCTCGAATGTCCGTTTCTGGATGTGGTCGACTTGCGCGACAACCTCATCACCCAGTTGCCGGAGACGTTCTTCGTGCCCGAGTCGCTGAACATCTACCTGCTCCAGCGTAACCCCCTGCCGCAGGCCACCTGGGACCGTATCAACGATCTGCAGCAGTTGCTGCCCGTGGTGGAGGCTGCGGCCGGTGTCATGGTACGTGCTGAAACGACTGCGCAAGCCCGCGCACTGTGGCTGGAGCTGGCGAACGAGGCGCAGCTGGATGTGCGCAGCCGTTACTGGGACAGCCTGATTGCAGAGCCTGGCGCCGCAGACTTCTTCCAGTTGCTGACCGAACTGACCGGGTCGGCGGATTTCCAGCATACCCGGGCCGAACTGGACCAGCGCGTGTGGCGCATGCTCGAGGCGATGGCGCAGCACACGGCGCTGCGCGAGGAACTGTTCGAACTGGCGGCCAGCCCGACCACGTGCGTGGACAGCGTGTCGTCCACCTACAGTGCGCTCGAAGTGCGGTATTTGCTGTTTCAGACCGTGCGCGCGGACAGCCCGAACGAGCAGCAGGGCGAAGCGTTGCTCGCCTTTGCGCGGCGTCTGTTTCGTCTTGAACAGGTCGAACAGTTCGCGCGTGCCGACATCCAGGCCAGGACGCAGGAGGCGCGTGGGGTGGACGAGGTCGAGGTGAGCCTGGCCTATCGCACCCGTCTGGCCGCTGCACTGGACCTGCCCGGGCAACCGCGCAACATGCAGTTCGCCGAAGTGGCCGCCGTGGCCCCGGCACAGATACACGAGGCCCAGCGGGTGGTGCTGGCTGCCGAGCAGACCGACCAGCTGGCAACGTTCATCAGCGGCCGGGATTTCTGGCTGGCCTACTTGCGCCAGGCTCACGAAGGCGAGTTCGAGCAGGTCGAACAACCGTTCTGGGATCGACTCGAGGTGCTGGCCGCGCAACAGGGCACGCTGCAGGAAGGGGTGTACCTGACGCGAATGAACGCATTGCGCAGCGAACGCGAGGCGGCAGTGCAGGCGCTGGCATTGCGCCTGACCCAGGCGGCGCTGGAGGCTGCCGCGCCGCCTGCGGGCTAGCGCCGGGGGCTGTGCAGGCAGTGGCCAAACCAGTCATCCAGATTGACAGCTTTGGCCATTGTCGCTGCGCGCTGGTGGCGCGACTATCGTCAGATCATTCGTTCTATTCCAACAATAAGAAACGAGGAGTCTGGCAATGCGTGATTACCACGACGCGCAGCGTGCTTTCGATTACCTGCACACTGCCGATGCCGTGCTGGCGGGCAACCTGGGTGCGCTCAACGCCTGCGTCGAGTGTTGCGACCGGCACGCCGCCGAGGGCGGCGTGGCCTTGTACTGGGAGCGCCACGACGGGGCCTGCGCGCAGTACACCTTTGCCGACCTGCAGCAGCGCGCCGCACGCCTGGCCAATGTGCTCAAGGCGCAGGGCGTGGGGCCGGGCGACCGGGTGGCGGGGCTGCTGCCGCGCACCGTCGAGCTGCTGGTCACGGTGCTCGCCACCTGGCGCCTGGGGGCAGTCTACCAGCCGCTGTTCACTGCCTTCGGGCCCAAGGCCATCGAGCACCGCCTGCACAGTTCCGGCGCCCGCGTGGTGGTCACCGACCGCACCAACCGCCCGAAGCTCGACGAGGTCGAGGGCTGTGCGCGGATCATTACCGTCGATGCCCAGGCCGGCAGCGGCGACCTGGATTTTCACACTGCCCTGGACGCTGCCAGCGCCGACTGCGCGCCTGTGCTGTTGTCCGGGGAGGCCCCCTTCCTGCTGATGTTCACCTCCGGCACCACCGGCCCGGCCAAGCCGCTGGAGGTGCCGTTGCGGGCCATCGTGGCGTTTCAGGGCTACATGCGCGACGCCATCGACCTGCGCCCCGAAGACAACTTCTGGAACCTGGCCGACCCCGGCTGGGCCTACGGCCTGTACTACGCCGTCACCGGGCCGCTGGCGCTGGGCCAGGCCACCACCTTCTTCGACGGCCCGTTCAGTGTCGAAAGTACCTGCCGGGTGATCGACAAGTACGCCATCACCAACCTGGCCGGGTCGCCCACGGCCTATCGCATGCTGATCGCTGCCGGCCAGGCCTTCGCCGAGCCGATCAAGGGCCGCCTGCGGGTGGTCAGCAGCGCCGGCGAACCGCTCAACCCGGAAGTGATCCGCTGGTTCGCCGAACACCTGCAGGTGACCATCCACGATCACTATGGCCAGACCGAACTGGGCATGGTGCTGTGCAACCACCACGGCCTGCGTCACCCGGTGCACCTGGGCTCGGCCGGCTTTGCCATCCCGGGTCATCGCATCGTTGTGCTTGATGAGCAGCAGCACGAACTGCCGCCCGGCCAGCCCGGCATCCTCGCGGTGGACCGCGAGCAGTCACCGCTGTGCTGGTTCGGTGGCTACCACGGGGTGCAGACCAAGGCCTTCGTCGGCAAGTACTACCTCAGCGGCGACACGGTGGAGCTGAACCAGGACGGCAGCATCAGCTTTGTCGGGCGCAGCGACGACGTGATCACCACCTCCGGGTACCGGGTCGGGCCGTTCGATGTGGAAAGCGCGCTGATCGAGCACCCGGCGGTGATCGAGGCCGCCGTGGTCGGCAAGCCGGACCCGGAGCGCACCGAACTGATCAAGGCGTTCGTGGTGCTGGCCAGCGGCGTGGAGGGCACGCCGGAGCTGGCCGAAAACCTGCGCCAGCATGTGCGCCAGCGCCTTTATGCACATGCCTACCCGCGCGAAATCGAATTTGTCGGCGAGCTGCCCAAGACCCCGAGCGGCAAGCTGCAGCGTTTCATCCTGCGCAATCAGGAAATAGCCAAACAACACACCGCGCCGGCGCCCGTCGCCAGCGCCTGAGGACCCCTTATGCAAATTGCCAACAAGAACTTCATCGTCAGCGGCGCCGCCTCCGGGCTGGGCGCCGCCACCGCCGAGATGCTGATCGGCGCCGGTGCCCAGGTGATGCTGGTGGACCTTAACGGCGAGGCCGTTGCAGCCAAGGCGCAAGCCCTGGGTGACAAGGCCCGTTTCGCCGTGGCCGACATCAGTCAGGAGGCCCCGGCCAAGGCCGCCGTGGACGCGGCCGTCAGCGCCTTTGGCAGCCTCCACGGGCTGGTCAACTGTGCCGGCATCGTCGGCGCCGAGAAGGTATTGGGCAGGCAGGGGCCGCACGGCCTGGACAGCTTCAGCCGGGTGATCAACGTCAACCTGATCGGCAGCTTCAACCTGCTGCGCCTGGTGGCAGCGGCCATGGCCGAAGGCGGTGCCGACGCCGACGGCGAGCGCGGGGTGATCATCAATACCGCCTCCATCGCCGCCTATGACGGGCAGATCGGCCAGGCGGCCTACGCTGCCTCCAAGGGCGCGATTGCCAGCCTGACCCTGCCGGCCGCCCGCGAACTGGCGCGCTTCGGTATCCGCGTGATGACCATCGCGCCGGGCATCTTCGAAACCCCGATGATGGCCGGCATGACCCAGGAAGTACGCGACTCGCTGGCGGCCGGCGTGCCGTTCCCGCCGCGTCTGGGCCGCCCGCAGGAGTACGCGGCGCTGGCGCGTCACATCATTGAAAACAGCATGCTCAACGGCGAGGTGATCCGCCTCGACGGTGCCTTGCGCATGGCTGCCAAGTAATTCAGGAGAACCGCATGAGCATGTCCCATGATCCCATCGTAATCGTCAGCGCCGTGCGCACGCCCATGGGCGGCCTGCAGGGCGATCTCAAAAGCCTGACTGCACCGCAACTGGGCGCTGCCGCCATTCGCGCAGCCGTCGAGCGTGCGGGCGTGGCTGCCGACAGCGTCGACCAGGTGCTGTTCGGCTGCGTGCTGCCGGCCGGCCTCGGCCAGGCCCCGGCACGCCAGGCGGCCCTGGGGGCCGGCCTGGACAAGGGCACCACCTGCACCACCCTGAACAAGATGTGCGGCTCGGGCATGCAAGCCGCGATCATGGCCCATGACCTGCTGCTGGCCGGTACTGCCGAGGTGGTGGTGGCCGGCGGCATGGAGAGCATGTCCAACGCCCCGTACCTGTTGGACAAGGCGCGCAGCGGCTACCGCATGGGGCACGGCAAGGTCATCGACCACATGTTTTTCGACGGTCTGGAAGATGCCTACGACAAGGGTCGCCTGATGGGCACCTTTGCCGAGGACTGCGCCCAGGCCCAGGGCTTCAGCCGCCAGGCTCAGGACGACTTTGCGATTGCCTCGCTGACCCGTGCGCAACAGGCGATCGAGAACGGCAGCTTTGCCGCCGAGATCGTGCCGGTGGAGGTGACCGAGGGCAGGCAGACCCGCCTGGTCAGCCACGACGAACAGCCGCCCAAGGCCCGCCTGGACAAGATCGCGCAGCTCAGGCCGGCGTTTCGCGAAGGCGGTACGGTCACGGCAGCCAACTCCAGCTCGATTTCCGACGGTGCGGCGGCGCTGGTGCTGATGCGCAGGTCCCAGGCCGAGCAGCGCGGCCTCAAGCCACTGGCGGTGATCCACGGGCATGCGGCGTTCGCCGACGAGCCTGCACTGTTCCCCACCGCGCCGATCGGCGCCATCGATGCGCTGCTCAAGCGCACCGGCTGGAGCCTGACCGAGGTCGACCTGTTCGAAATCAACGAGGCGTTCGCGGTGGTCACCCTGGCGGCGATGAAGCAGCTGGACCTGCCCCACGACAAGGTCAACATCCACGGCGGCGCCTGCGCCCTGGGCCACCCCATCGGCGCATCGGGCGCGCGTATTCTGGTGACCCTGCTTGCCGCGCTGCGCCAGAAGGGCCTGCGCCGCGGCATCGCGGCCATCTGCATCGGCGGTGGCGAAGCCACGGCCATGGCTGTCGAGTGTCTGGACTGAGGTGCACCATGCTAGTCAACGATGAACAACAGCAGATCAGCGACGCCGTTCGCCAGTTTGCCCAGGAGCGCCTGCGGCCGTTTGCCGAGCAGTGGGACCGCGAGCACCGCTTCCCGCGGGAGGCTATCGAGCAGATGGCCGAGCTGGGCCTGTTCGGCATGCTGGTGCCGGAGCAGTGGGGCGGCAGCGACACCGGCTATGTCGCCTACGCCATGGCCCTGGAGGAAATCGCCGCCGGCGATGGTGCCTGCTCGACCATCATGAGCGTACACAACTCGGTGGGCTGCGTGCCGATCCTCAAGTTCGGCAGCGAGCAGCAGAAGCAGCAGTTTCTGACGCCGCTGGCCACGGGCGCGATGCTCGGTGCCTTTGCCCTGACCGAGCCCCAGGCGGGCTCCGATGCCAGCAGCCTGAAAACCCGTGCGCGCCTCGAGGGCGATCACTATGTGCTCAACGGCTGCAAGCAGTTCATCACCTCGGGGCAGAATGCCGGCGTGGTGATCGTGTTCGCGGTGACCGACCCGGCAGCCGGCAAGCGCGGCATCAGTGCCTTTATCGTGCCCACCGACTCGCCTGGCTACCAGGTGGCGCGGGTGGAGGACAAGCTCGGCCAGCATGCCTCCGATACCTGCCAGATCGTCTTCGAGAACGTGCGTGTGCCGCTGGCCAATCGCCTGGGCGAGGAGGGCGAGGGGTACCGGATCGCCCTGGCCAACCTGGAAGGCGGGCGCATCGGTATTGCCGCGCAATCGGTGGGCATGGCGCGGGCCGCGTTCGAGGTGGCACGTGACTATGCGCGCGAACGCGAGAGCTTCGGCAAGCCCCTGATCGAACACCAGGCGGTGGCGTTTCGCCTGGCCGACATGGCCACGCGCATCGCCGTGGCCCGGCAGATGGTGCATCATGCCGCCGCCTTGCGTGATGCCGGGCGCCCGGCGCTGGTGGAGGCCTCGATGGCCAAGCTGTTTGCTTCGGAAATGGCCGAAAAGGTCTGTTCCGATGCCTTGCAGACCCTGGGCGGTTATGGCTATCTGAGCGACTTCCCGCTGGAGCGGATCTACCGTGACGTGCGGGTTTGCCAGATCTACGAAGGCACCAGCGACATTCAGCGCATGGTCATTGCGCGCAATCTTTGAAGGGAGCAGCTTGCATGAGTTTCGAAACCATTCTGTTGGACATCCGTGGCAAGGTCGGCCTGATCACCCTCAACCGGCCCCAGGCGCTCAACGCCCTCAACGCGCAGATCGTGCGCGAGCTGAACCAGGCGCTGGACCAGCTCGAAGCCGACCCGAACATCGGCTGCGTGGTGCTGACCGGTTCGGAGAAAGCCTTCGCCGCCGGTGCCGATATCAAGGAAATGGCCGAGCTGAGCTACCCGCAGATCTACATCGACGACCTGTTCAGCGACAGCGACCGCATCGCCAACCGCCGCAAGCCGATCATCGCCGCGGTGTCCGGCTTCGCCCTGGGCGGTGGCTGCGAGCTGGCACTGATGTGCGACTTCATCCTGGCCGCCGACAATGCCAAGTTCGGCCAGCCTGAAATCAACCTGGGCGTGTTGCCGGGCATGGGCGGCACCCAGCGCCTGACCCGCGCGGTGGGCAAGGCCAAGGCCATGGAGCTGTGCCTGAGCGGGCGCATGATGGGGGCCGAGGAGGCCGAGCGTGCCGGCGTGGTGGCGCGTATCGTGCCCAAGGAGCAGCTGCTCGAGGAGGCCCTCAAGGTGGCGGCACAGATCGCCAGCAAGTCGGTGCCGGTGGCGATGATGGTCAAGGAGAGCATCAACCGTGCTTTCGAGGTGAGCCTGTCCGAAGGTGTGCGCTTCGAGCGCCGGGTGTTCCATGCCGCGTTTGCCACCGAAGACCAGAAGGAAGGCATGGCGGCGTTCATCGCCAAGCGCGAGGCCCAGTTCAAGGACCGCTGAGCAACATCTACCACCTGCCCGGCAGGGCGTGACGCTGTACTGCGGCTTCTTTACTCACAAGGAAGTCGCATCATGGATGCAGCAGATACGCTTTTCGGGCAGTTGGCCACACACGCTTCGCTGTGCGGCCCCATCGGCCGCCAGATGGTCACCCGGCCCTCGTTGCACGCCGTGGCTGCGCAGGTGTGCGCGCAGCAATGGCAGGTGCGCGGGATCAAGGGCCCGGCGCCATCGGCCTTGACCCTGGTCAGGGGGCGGCCGGGGCAGGGCGCGCGGCTCGATACGCTGGCCGATGCCCTGATACGGCGCTATTGCGAACGCACCTGCCTCAACCTGGCCAGCGGGCTGGACTACCTCACCCTGCAGCGCGGCGCCGAGTATCCGCAGGCCGCCGATGTCGACCTGCACGCGGTCGAAACCCTGCTCAATGAATGCGGGCCGTTGCTGCTCGATGAATACAAGCGTGTGCTCAGCCGTTACTGGGGCCAGGCCGAGCCGGGCCAGACCGCGCGCTGGGACTGGCTGGCCGATTACCTCAAAAGCCGTTTTTCCAGCGCCTGCGAACTGGCCCGAGGGGCTGGCGTGCTGGACGGGCTGGAGCTGGCCACGGCGACGATGGTCGGCATCTATCCACGGGCGACGCAGCGCGCGCAGTTCGGCAACGGCGCGGATGTACGCGTGTCGCTGCTGTGCCTGGATGCCGAACCCGGTGGCGGGCTGGACCCTGAACTGGCCAGCGCGGTGCTGATCGAGCGCCAGGTGCTCGGCCAGTTGCGCACTGTCGTGGTGCTCTACACCCTGGCGGGTGGGCTGTATCGCTTCGATTCGCGCCAGGCACTGCTGGAGGCATTGGCCAGGGGCTGGGGCGCGCAGGCTTCGGGCACCTTCAAGCTCAACCTGTACCAGACCGAACTGTCGATTTTCCAGGCCCAGGCGCGGTTGTTGTTCGAACAGCAATTGCGCCTGATCGATGCCATCGCCGCAGCACCTCTCGATTCGCAGGTCGACCCGGTGCAGACGCTGGTCGCGCGCCTGGACGAAGCCACCTCGCTGGTGCAGGTGTGCGATGTGAGCGAGCGCCAGACCCTGGCCAGCCTGCGCGGGCTGTTGCCGACGTGGTTGCGCGACGCTGACGAGGCGCCGCGCCTGCAGTACACCGAGATGCTGGTGCGCCTGGCGCGGGCGCAGCAGCGCAGTGGCGGGCAGTCGTTCCTGCATGACCTGCCCGGCATGCCGGAGTACGCCTGGGCCCAGTGGCAGGCGGCGGTGCATGCCGGGCACCCGGGATTTACCCGTGCCGAGCTGGAGGATGTCGAGCTGGTCAACCGCCAGGTGATTGCCGGCGCCGGCGGCAGTGGGGGGGATTTTGCCCCGGCGGGCAGCATTCGCGAGGTGACGCTGAACCTGGCCCAACTGGCGGTGGGCAACCTGGGGCTGCTCAGGGCAGGCAGCGTCACCTTGCGCAGCCGCAGCGGCGCAGTGCTGCCGACATGGCTGGATCTTGCATTCATCAAGGCCCAGGTCACCCGCCTGGATGTGGGCCAGACCTACCCGGACCTGTTGCAGCACAGCCTGCTGGATGACCCTGTGCAGTCGGCCAGTCGCCAGCAGCTGTTCGTCGATCAGTTGCGCGAACAACTGCCGATGCTGGTGCTGGAGTACTGCCTGCGTCAACGCGAAGGGGTCAGTGCACTGAGTGCCCGGCGGGTCACGGCACTGTGCCGTGGCGAGGAAACCGACGCGGTGCTGCGTCCGTTGGGCCTGTTGCGCGAGGCGGGTGCACACCCCGATGTCGCGCTCAATGCGTACCTGGTCGAGGGCCGCGACCCGCGCCAGGGGCCGTGCCTGCTGTATCGCCCACTGCACCGCGAGCCGCTGCAGGAGTTCAGCTCGCGCCAGGCCCTGTTCGAGCGGTTGTGCGAGCCCGGCGCGCTGCACGACGATCTGCTGGCGCGGCTGCCTGCCAAGGCACAGCCGGTGTACGCGCGTGGCGGGCTGGAGCAGCCGCATACGGTGCGCTTTCTGCCCGGCTCGGACTTCGCTCCCCTTCAGGTGCCGGCCCCGGCGTCGTTCAGCGACGCGCTGATCGACGGCGACCCGCTGGTGCATCTGTACCGTAGCTGCGCCCAGGAACTGGTGGCCCGCGCCCGGGCCGGCTCGCAGTCATCCAGCGAACAGCGCTGGGCGGCCTATGCCGAACTGGGCTGGCTGATGTTCAACACGCTGTTGCCACTGTGCAATGGCCCGGTTGCGGTGGCCGGCTGGCTGGTGCAACTGACGGCGGGCCTGCGCGATACCTTGCAGCAACACCAGAGCGAGGGTGACGGGCAGCTGGCGGGATGGTTGTTCAACCTGGCGCTGACGTTGCTGGCGAGCAGGACCGACACCACCCGGCTCAAGCTCTCAACCCCTGCGCAGAGGGGCGAGTCGCCGCTGGCCCAGGTGCTGGAGCCCGAGTTCGGCCATGCCCTCGCTTCGCCCTCGGGCCAGGCGTTGGACAGCCTGGATTTCAGCTGGGCAGCGGCGGCGTACCGACTGAGCGGCGAACAGCGCGCGCGGCTGGTGCCCCTGCAGCGCGTGCAGGGCCGCGAGGGGCTGGGGGCACCGATCAGCCACGGGCCCTGGCAGGGGTTGTACCTGCATGAGGACCGTCTGTGGGTGGGTGTCAGCGGGCAGGTCTACCCCGTGGTGGAGGAGGATGCCGGCCTGCGAATCCGCGACGCGCAACAGCCTCCCGGGCCCTGGCTGCGGCACGCCGCCGATGGCAGCTGGCAATTCGACCTGGGCTTGCGCTTGCGTGGCGGCATGCCGCTGAATCGGCGCATCCAGCAGTTGCGCCTGGCCAACCAGGCTCGCGTGGAGGTTCTGCAGAAGGAACTGGACGACTACCAGCCGGTGCGCCAGGCCAGCGCCTTGCAGCTCAAGCGCGATCTGGACGAGGTGGTGAAACAGGAGCCGCAGCCCTCGGCCGAGCGATTGCGCCGCTATGTGGATGATCTGCGACGGCACGGGCAGGGGCTGGCCAAGGCGCGGGAAAGCCATGCGCAACTGAACCAGCTTAAAACCCTGGCAAACTTTCGCGCCCAGCAGGGCAACTACCTGTTCGAGGAGTCCAGCATTACCGTGCAGTTGCTGTACGCCTTGCGAAGCCTGTTCATGCATAACAAGGACGGCATAAACAACCTTCGCGGCGGCCAGGGTCAGGACCGTCTGCGCGAACTGGTGCTGGAAGGCACTTCGCCCACCTATCGGCAACTGGTGGTGCTGCTCGAAGGGGCCAAGACCCTGACCGAGCAGATCATCGACTGCTATCAGGCCCTCGATCGCCTGACCGGGCAGCTGCGCCAGATCCTGCCCGGCGGCCCGGCCCAGGCAAGCAGGATCGAGGCGATGCGCGGTGAAGAGCTGGCAGTCCAGGCCTGGCGTTCGTCCCAGATCAACATGCTGGGGGTGTTGGTGCTGCAGGCAGACCGCGGGCACGCCGGAGGCGAGGGTATCTACGAGACGGTGTTGTCTGCCCGATTGGGCTTGCAGCTGGAGCTCGAGATGGGCGGGGCGTTCACCGATCAGGAACGGGTGCAGATGCTCGACAGCAGTGTGCGCCACTATGCCAGTGCACTGCAGGGCACCCAGCTGTACAAGGCCTCCAGCGCGGTTTTGCAGGGGGCGGCACAGGTGGAGGAGTACCAGCAGGTGCTGCAGGCCCTGCATGATGCTGCCCAGAAGCAACTGGCCGGGCTGATTCGCGACCTGCCACGCCAACCTTCGGCGCCACCGGCCTCAGGCAGCCGCTCGCGCACGTTGATACGCACCCGCAACCGCGGCGTGGTGGTGGGCCAGCAGCGTCGGCTGGCAGGAGCCGACAGCGACGTGGTGGTGGTGATCGACCCGGTGGAACAGCGCGAGCTGGCCCGCTACGAGGAAACCGCCGAGGCCGGTATCTGGCAGCCGGTGGAGCGCCCCCGCCCAGCACCTGCGCGCGCCACCCAGGCGCAGTTGCCGGGCTTGCTGGAGCGCTCCACGCGGTTGCTGAACGACTCGGCGCAGCAGCTCAGGCGCGCCGTCGCCCAGGCCAGGACCGCCATGCTTCCGGTGGAGATGGAAGAAATCCTGACGCACCAGGCGCGCCCGCTTGACGAGCTGGCCCGGCAGATCGAACAGGCATTGACTGCCGGCAACGACACCGACCGGTCGGCTGCCGGCCAGGATGCGGCGCTGCAAGCCAAGGCCCTGCTCGAGCAGGCCAAGCACCTGCGTGATGAAGGGCGGCGTCTGCGTGTGCAGATGACCCTGGCACAGTTGCCGACGGTCAGTCGGGTGGCCTACCTCAAGGCCCAGGGCGAGGTCAGCCTGCACAGGCTCCAGCCGCGCAAGCCCACGCGAAAACGCAAGGGTCATGCCCAGGATTTCCTTCAGGAGTACGAAATCCACGACAAGGCGGGGCAGTTGCTGTGGGTGGCGCACTTTCATTACGCGACCCTGGACGCAGAGCCTGGGCTGTACACCGCGGCGCATCTGAAAACCGCCGCACAGCGGTTCGAGGGGGGGCAGTACCAGTTGCCGGCAGACGCCGACAATGAGCGCGTGATCCAGATCTACCGCAGCCAGATCGACAGCCGCTCGGCCCGGGCGCTGTTCCTGGACCTGTAGCGGCGCCCGCGCCTACTACCAAATGACGAGTTGTCCTCTGCCAAAGGGCGATTCGTCAGCCGCCCCGGGCTGCCTAAGATCCGTACACCGCCTGTCGTCATGACAGGCCCGGATCAACAGAGGCCCGAACATGATCTATGCAGCTCCCGGCACCGAAGGCGCCCTTGTCAACTTCAAACCGCGTTACGGCAACTACATCGGCGGCGAGTTCGTTGCCCCGCTGAACGGCCAGTACTTCACCAACAGCTCGCCGGTGAACGCCCAGGTCATCGCCGAATTTCCACGTTCCAGCGCCGAAGACGTCGAGCGCGCCCTGGACGCCGCCCACGCCGCTGCCGATGCCTGGGGCCGTACCAGCGTGCAGGACCGCTCGCGCATCCTGCTCAAGATTGCCGACCGTATCGAGCAGAACCTCGAAGTGCTGGCCATTGCCGAAACCTGGGACAACGGCAAGGCCATTCGCGAAACCCTGAATGCCGACGTGCCGCTGGCCGCCGACCATTTCCGTTACTTCGCCGGTTGCATTCGTGCCCAGGAAGGCAGCGCCGCCGAGATCAACGAAAACACCGCCGCCTACCACTTCCATGAACCGCTGGGCGTGGTCGGGCAGATCATTCCATGGAACTTCCCGCTGCTGATGGCCGCCTGGAAGCTCGCCCCGGCCCTGGCCGCCGGCAACTGCGTGGTGCTCAAGCCGGCTGAACAGACCCCACTGTCGATCACCGTGTTCGCCGAGCTGGTGGGCGACCTGCTGCCGCCGGGCGTGCTCAACATCGTGCAGGGCTTCGGGCGCGAGGCCGGTGAAGCGCTGGCCACCAGCAAGCGCATCGCCAAGATCGCCTTCACCGGTTCCACCCCGGTGGGCTCGCACATCATGAAGTGCGCTGCCGAGAACATCATCCCCAGCACCGTGGAACTGGGCGGCAAGTCGCCGAACATCTTCTTCGAAGACATCATGCAGGCCGAGCCGAGTTTCATCGAGAAGGCCGCCGAAGGTCTGGTGCTGGCGTTCTTCAACCAGGGCGAAGTGTGCACCTGCCCATCGCGTGCGGTGATACAGGAATCGATCTACGAGCCGTTCATGGCCGTGGTGATGAAGAAGATCGCCCAGATCAAGCGTGGCAACCCGCTGGACACCGAAACCATGGTTGGTGCCCAGGCGTCCGAGCAGCAGTACGACAAGATCCTCTCGTACCTGGACATCGCCCGCGAAGAGGGCGCGCAGGTACTGACCGGTGGCGCCAGCGAGCGCCTGGCCGGCGACCTGTCGAGCGGCTACTACATCCAGCCGACCCTGCTCAAGGGCCACAACAAGATGCGCGTGTTCCAGGAAGAGATCTTCGGCCCGGTGGTGGGCGTGACCACCTTCAAGGACGAGGCCGAGGCCCTGGCAATCGCCAACGACACCGAGTTCGGCCTGGGCGCCGGGCTGTGGACCCGCGACATCAACCGTGCCTACCGCATGGGCCGTGGCATCAAGGCCGGGCGCGTGTGGACCAACTGCTACCACCTGTACCCGGCGCACGCCGCGTTCGGCGGGTACAAGAAGTCCGGCGTGGGTCGTGAAACCCACAAGATGATGCTCGACCACTACCAGCAGACCAAGAACCTGCTGGTGAGCTACGACATCAATCCGCTGGGCTTCTTCTGACGCCCGATGGCTGTGGGAAAACCTGTTCCAAAGTAGCATTCGACCTGCGTCGGCAACGGTGTATTAATAGACGCACCGCAATCCTGTGGTGCCAGAAGAGGATGGACCTATGTGGAAAAAACCCGCGTTCACTGATCTGCGTATCGGCTTTGAAGTGACCATGTACTTCGCCAGCCGTTGATCCCTCTTGCGCCGGTGCCCCAAGGCACCGGCGCTGCCTTGTGCATCCCCCCTATCGTCTGATTGCAAAACCCTCCTGATGCTTTAGGCTGGCGCTACCTTAAAAGAACAAGAAGGCGTCGCATGAGCCCGAACCTGAGCCAGTTGCGTAAATTCGTCTCTCCGGAAATCATCTTCGGTGCCGGCTGTCGGCACCATGTGGCCAATTACGCCAGGACCTTCGGCGCGCGCAAGGTACTGCTGGTCAGTGACCCTGGCGTGATCGCCGCCGGCTGGGTCGGCGACATCGAGGCCAGCCTGCAGGCACAGGGCATCGATTACTGCCTGTACAGCGACGTGTCGCCCAACCCGCGGGTCGAAGAGGTCATGGCCGGCGCCGAGCGCTATCGCAGCGAACAGTGCGACGTGATCGTGGCCGTTGGCGGCGGCAGCCCGATGGACTGCGCCAAGGGCATCGGCATCGTGGCGGCCCACGGCCGGCACATCCTGGAGTTCGAAGGGGTCGACACCATCCGAGTGCCGAGCCCGCCGCTGATCCTGATCCCGACCACCGCCGGCACCTCGGCCGACGTGTCGCAGTTCGTGATCATCTCCAACCAGCAGGAACGCATGAAGTTCTCCATCGTCAGCAAGGCGGTGGTACCCGATGTGTCGCTGATCGACCCTGAAACCACCCTGAGCATGGACCCGTTCCTGTCGGCCTGTACCGGCATCGACGCGCTGGTGCATGCCATCGAGGCGTTCGTGTCCACCGGTCATGGGCCGCTGACCGACCCCCATGCCCTGGAGGCAATGCGCCTGATCAACGGCAACTTGGTGCAGATGATCGCCAACCCGCAGGACATCGCCCTGCGCGAGAAGATCATGCTCGGCAGCATGCAGGCCGGGCTGGCCTTCTCCAATGCCATCCTCGGGGCGGTGCACGCCATGTCCCACAGCCTGGGCGGGTTTCTCGACCTGCCCCACGGTCTGTGCAATGCGGTGCTGGTCGAGCATGTGGTGGCCTTCAACTACAGCGCCGCCCCCGATCGCTTCAAGTTGATCGCGCAGACCCTGGGTATCGATTGCCGCGGGCTGAACCACAATCAGGTCCGCCAGCGCCTGGTCGAGCACCTGATCGCGCTCAAGCACGCCGTGGGCTTTCACGAAACCCTGGCCTTGCATGGGGTGGGCAGCAGCGACATTCCGTTCCTGTCGCAGCATGCGATGGACGACCCGTGCATCCTCACCAACCCGCGGACTTCGAGCCAGCGTGATGTCGAGGTGGTGTATGGCGAGGCCCTCTGAGCCTGGCGCGAATGCGCTGGCCGGGCTGCTGGGGCTGAGCAACCACACTGTTCGCAAAAGCCACTACCCGGAACTGGCGGCGCGCCTGGACGAGCTGGAAACCGAGCGCAAGCGCTATTCGTGGCTGTTCGAGCATGCGGTGCACGGCATCTTCCAGGCCAGCCTCGACGATGGCCTGCGCGCCGCCAACCCGGCGCTGGCGCGCATGCTGGGGTATGCCGACCCCCAGGCGGTGCTGTTTTCCCGGCGTGACCTGGCCAGCCACCTGTTCGTGGGCGGCCAGGCCGAGTTGCAGGACATTGCCCAGGTGCTGCAGCGCGAGCAGGCCCTGCTGGGTTACGAAACCCAGCTGCGACGCAAGGACGGCAGCAGCATCGATGTGCTGATGAACCTGTTGCTGCGCCCGGACGAGGAGGGCGTGGTCGAGGGGTTCGTCGCCGACATCACCGAGCGCAAGCTGGCGCAGGAGCGTCTGCAGCAACTCAACGACGAGCTGGAGCAGCGCGTGGCCGAGCGTACCCGCCAGCTGATGGAGGCACGCGATGCGGCCCAGGCCGCCAACCGCAGCAAGGACAAGTACCTGGCCGCCGCCAGCCACGACCTGCTGCAACCGCTCAACGCTGCACGCCTGTTGATTTCGACCCTGCGCGAGCGCCAGTTGCCGCAGGCCGAGCAATTGCTGGTGGAGCGCGCGCACCAGGCGCTGGAAGGTGCCGAAGACCTGTTGAGCGATCTGCTGGATATTTCCCGGCTCGACCAGGCGGCAATCAAGCCTGACCTTGACCTGTACCTGCTGGACGATGTGCTGGCGCCGCTGGCCTCGGAGTTCCAGCCGGTGGCGGCTGCCGAGGGCCTGGGCCTGCGTTTGCGCAGCGGGCGCCAGGTGATCCGCACCGATGTGCGGCTGCTGACGCGGATCCTGCGCAACTTCCTCAGCAACGCCTGCCGCTACACCGAACAGGGGCGCATCCTGCTGGGGGCGCGGCGGCGTGGCGACTGCCTGCGCCTGGAGGTCTGGGATACCGGGCGCGGCATTGCTGCGCAGCGCCTGCAATCGATCTTTCTCGAATTCAACCAGCTCGATGTGGGCCGCGCCGCCGATCGCAAGGGGGTGGGCCTGGGCCTGGCGATCGTCGAGCGCATTGCGCGGATCCTCGATTACCCGGTACGGGTGCGCTCCTGGCCGGGGCGCGGTTCGGTGTTCAGCATCGATGTGCCGCTCTCCACCGAACGTCGTTGCCCGCCGGTGCTGGCGCCAGCACCGCTGCCGAGCGTCGGCGACCCGCTGCCGGGGCGCCGCCTGCTGGTGCTGGACAACGAACTGAGCATCCTGCAGAGCATGGCCGCCCTGCTGGCCCAGTGGGGGTGCGAGGTGCTGACCGCGACCGACCGCGAGACGGCATTTCAGGTGTTGCAGGGGCGCGCGCCGGAACTGGTGCTGGCGGACTTTCACCTGGACCACGGGGTGACCGGCTGCGAAGTGGTGCGCGACCTGCGTGAGCATTTCGCGGTGACCATACCCGCCGTGATGATCACCGCCGATCGCAGCGACCAGAGCCGCCGTGCGATGCAGCGCCTGGGCGCGCCATTGCTCAACAAGCCGGTCAAGCCGGGCAAGCTGCGTGCGGTGCTGAGCCAGCTGCTGGGCGAGGCGGGCGTGCGATAAACAGCGAGACTACCCCCGCGGACGAGTTTTTTTGCTATAAAGGCCGCCCTCAGGGGAGCGTTGACGCTCGTTCGAGGGGCATTTCGGACAAAACCACCTTCATTTGTATTGCCCCTTGCGAAACTCGGCCTTAGACTGCCGCCCCCTGTAAATTGAGTGCCGGATGGTGCTTGAAGAATTGCGCCGCCGGCGAGCTGTTCGCCGGTAGCACCCGATCGCCTAAATGCACGTATTTTTTATAGAGAAATCAATGACAAAGGAAAAGTTGCTGGCCATGCCGGCCGATGACTACATGAACGCTGAGCAGCATGCCTTTTTCACCGAGCTGTTGCAGTCGATGAAAGTGGAGATCCATGAGCGCATCGAGAAAAGTCGTGTAGCCATCGAAAGCCTGGACACCCCTGCTGATCCTGCCGACGCCGCCTCGGTCGAAGAAGAGCGTCACTGGCTGGTCAACACCATCGACCGTGACCAGCGCCTGCTGCCCCAGCTGGAAATTGCCCTGGGCCGCATCAAGGACGACAGCTTCGGCTGGTGTGAAGACAGCGGCGAGCCGATCGGCCTCAAGCGCCTGCTGATCAGCCCCACCACCAAGTACTGCATCGAGGCGCAAGAGCGCCACGAGCAGCTCGACAAGCACCAGCGTCAGGCCTGACGCCCGCTGTCGTACCAGCAAGCCCCGGGTTCACAGCCCGGGGCTTTTGCGTTTCTTTGCCTTGCATCAAGCAGGAGGGTCTTACATCCAACGAAGCATGGATAATGGCCTTGTAGTGGCGTTTAATGGGGGCACAATAACGACACTGCGGGAACCATTGTTATGATGCGAGAAGGATCTCTGCCTGGCACGCTGGTGCCGCTGCAAGGTACGTCCACTGGCGCCCGGCGCTGGTCGGGCACGGCGCTGCAAAGCCTGGTGCTGGTGGTGTTGCTCAGTGCCATGGCGTTTGCCGATGTGTCCTTCTACCTGTGTCTGCCATTGGCCTTGCTGGCCCTGTGGCTGCCGTTGATGCGCAAGCGGCCGGCCGAGGTGGTGAACGAGCAGGACCCGCTGGGCGACCTGACCCGTGACCTGGCCCAGGCCACCAGCCACAACGCGCTGTCTGCCGCTGGCGTTGCCCATGCGGTGCAGCAACTGGCCGACAAGCTGCAATCGCAACTGGTGTCGGCGGCGCAGATCGTCAGCAGTGCCGAAGTCATGATCGGTACCGAGAAAGCCACTTCGCAGCTCAGCCAGCAGGCCCTGGGTGCGGCCCGCGAGGCCCACCACAGCAGTGCTGCCGGCAGAACGGTGCTGGCCGAGTCGATCCAGCGCATGCACCAGCTCAGCGCCCGTGCCAACGACAGCCGCGAACTGATCGAGGCGCTGCACCAGCGCAGCGAAGACATCGCCCGGGTTACCCTGGTGATCCAGACCATCGCCAGCCAGACCAACCTGCTTGCATTGAACGCGGCCATCGAGGCCGCGCGCGCCGGCGAACATGGTCGTGGCTTTGCCGTGGTGGCCGATGAGGTGCGTGGCCTGGCCGGACGTACCGCCAGTGCCACCGAGGAGGTCGGCCTGATGGTGGCCGATATCCAGCAGCGTACCGCCCAGGTGGTGGAGCAGATCCGTGAGTTGTCCGATGACCTGCACCAGGGGGTGGACCAGGTCGAGCACACCGGCGAGCAACTGGACGCCATCGCCGGGCTCGCCGCTGGCGTCGAGCAGCAGATCGATGCGATCGCTGCCGGTACCGAGACCAACCGTACTCAGCTCGACAGCCTGTTCCAGGCCGTGGCGCAGATGCGCAGCGACCTGGTGGTGAGCGATCAGCAGACCCAGCGCCTGGCCCAGGCAGCCGTGCAGATGGAAGGTCAGGCCGAGCGTATCAGCGAGCGTCTGGCCGAGGTGGGGCTGGATGACTACCACCAGCGCGTATACGACCTTGCCCGCCAGGGGGCCCAGAAAATTGCCGAACGCTTCGAGGCCGACATCGCCCAGGGGCGCATCAGCGTCGATGCTCTGTTCGATCGCCAGTATCAGCTGCTGCCCGGTACCCGCCCGGCCCGTTACCGCACGCGTTTCGACGACTACACCGACCAGGTACTGCCCGCGATCCAGGAGCCGCTGCTGGCCCAGCATGAAGGCCTGGTGTTCGCCATTGCCTGTACCCAGCAGGGCTATGTGCCGACCCACAACAACGCCTTCAGCCAGCCACTGACCGGTGACGAGGCGACCGATACCGCGCACAACCGCAGCAAGCGCAAGTTCGACGACCGTACCGGTATCCGTTGCGGCAGCCATCAGCAACCGGTGCTGCTGCAGACCTATACCCGTGACACGGGCGAGCTGATGCATGACCTGTCGGTGCCGATCCAGGTACAGGGGCGCCACTGGGGCGGCTTGCGCCTGGGCTATCGACCCCAGCACAGCGTGATTTCCTGAGCCGGATTTATTGCGCTTGATGCAAAACAGCTATGCCAGGGATAGCTTTTTCCCGCAAGGGGCAGGGGTTTATCATCGCCTCATCGTTAGGCTGCTAATTAAATTCCGGAGGGAATCATGCAGTGCAAGGTCGATGTGGCGGTGATGATCGGCAGTGGCGTTCCCATTTCGCTGCGTTCGGTGGGCATGCGCGTGTGCTGGGTGGTGCTGGTCAACGGTGAGCGCAGAGGCACCGCGTTCGCCAGCCGTGACGAGGCACACGCCTGTCGCGCCGCCTGGCTGGCACAGTTCGATGGGCAGGGGCTGGACGCCTGTCAGGCCGGGTAGGCGCGGGGCCTGGCCTCGAGGGTCCTTGCCAGGGCGCAGGCCTCCCCGTGATGTCGGCGAAAGCCTTTCACCCGGCCCGTGGCAGACTCCGTGATATGGAAAAAACCTACGCCAGCCGGCACTACAATGTAGCGCGGCCGGGTTTTGCCGGATGCGCTCCCGATATTTTTTGATACTTCTAGTGTATTGCCCACTCGACGTGTTTCGGTGTTTTCGTGCATATTCGCTTCCCTGTGCAGTGAACATGTTCGTCCAGAGGTCCTTCGTTCTGGGATCTTTCTTTCAGCTATCGCATTTTTTCAGCGAGCACGCTGTCAGAGAAATCGGTTGCACTTTGGGAAATGGCTGTTTGTAGCCGCCGGTTATCAACTGGCAGGGCACGACGTGTTTTCCTTCGCAGCCTGGTGTCTGTGCGTACGAACAACCCTGGCACTGATCCACTAGTCTTTCAGACTTCAAATTGAAAACCGGGACCTTCGCGGCGCAGTGCCGCCTGCGAGGTGGCGGGGTGATGCTGGTTTTGAGGAATTAATCATTGGCAGTCAGTAATCTGGATATGCACGCCCTCTTCGTGTTGGGCGACCTGCGGGCCAAGTTGGTCAAACAGTTTCAATCGCGCTTCGTCTACGTGACCGAACAAAGTGCCGAAGGTATCTACCTTGCCGAGATCGATACCGAAGAGGCCCTGGTGGTCGATGACAAACAGCGGCTCGAACTGAAAGTGGGCGATCACTTTCGGGCGGCGGTATTGCCCAGCCGCGAAGGTGGCAAGTTGGAGATCCGCTTTCGCGACATCAAGCTGACCGTCTACGAACTGGGCGATTATGCGTTCGTGACCGTGCCCGAAGGGCATGGCATCGTGTTCCGCGAAGGGCAGACCGTGGTGATGGTGTTTGCTGCCCACGAGCAGATCAAGGAAGGCCTGACCAAGACCCTGAAGGCTGCCACGGCCAAGGCCGCCAAATGGCGCAAGGGCGAACTGACCTTCAAGGCCAGCGAGTGAGCAGTACCGCTGCGGCGTCGGGGCGTGCGCGCTTCCACGCCGAGCATCAGGCCCGCGCCCAGGCCCAGGCCCTGGAGTGGCTGGCACAACGCGCGGTGCTGCAGGGCGCCTGGTTGAACTGGGTGGCAGGGCAGCTGTATCAGCTGAGCCCGCCGGAATATGCGGCGATGGTGCGCCGCGAGCTGCAGGTGTTGGCAGCTCGATAGGGCCAGGTGTCAGTGCCCGGTATCGCGCCCGCGGCCACTGCTGACCTCTTCGGGCACGTCATCCCCGGCCATGCGCTTGCGAAACAACCCGGCCCGCGCCAGCAGCAGGGTGGTCACCGGCACGGTGATCGACAGCAGGATCGGGATCAGCCAGGCGTGCAGTACAGGCGAGTGCTTGAGGCCCGAAAAGTATAGGATCGAAGCCATGGCCACGCACCAGGTGCCGAAGGTCGACGCCAGGGCGGGCGGGTGCATGCGCTGGAAGAAGGTCTTCAGGCGCAGCAGGCCTACCGCGCCGCTCAGGGCGAACAGGCTGCTGACGACCAGCAGCACAGCCGTGACCACTTCAAGCCAGAACGGCAATTCGACGGTCGAGTTCATTCGATCACCTCGCCACGCAGCAGGAATTTGGCCAGGGCAAACGAGCCGACAAAGCCGAACAGGGCTATCAGCAGCGCACCTTCGAAGTAGGTGTCGCTGGCGTAGCGGATACCCAGCACCAGCATCATCAGCATGGCCAGAATGTACAGGTAGTCCAGCGCCAGTACCCGGTCCTGCGCCGAAGGGCCCTTGAACAGGCGCACCAGGGTCAGGGCCATGGCCAGGGCAAAGATGAACAGGCTGGCGAGAATGGCGTTGGCGAGCAGGCCAGTCATTCGAAAATCTCCATCAGCGGACGTTCGTAGGTGTGCTTGAAGTGGTCGATGAACTGCGTTTCATCGTCCAGATCGAAGACATGCAGCAGCAGGATGCTGCGGTCCAGCGCCAGCTCCGACCAGATGGTGCCGGGAATGACCGTGGTGATCATCGACAGCGCCGCCAGGCCATGGGCATCGCGCAGGTCCAGCGGGATACGGATGAAGCGCGAGCGTGGCGGCCGGCCACCGGCCTGCCATACGCTACGGGCAACCTGCAGGTTGGACATCACCACATCGCCCCCCACTCGCAGAATCAGCCGCACGATGGTGCCCGGCTTGCGTATGCGCACCGGTAGCGGACGCAGCGGCGCCATCAGGATGGGTGCCAGGATTGCCAGCAGTGCGCCAAGCAGCAGGTTGCCGGCACTCAGCGAGAGGTTGAGCAGCAACCACAACCCCCAGAGCGAAAGCGACAGCAGTGGCGCGGGAAACAGGCGCTTCATGGCTGCACCTGCCCGGCAATCGCCTCGCTGGTGGGGCCGGGCACCGGTCGCGTGCCGAGTACCGCATTGACGTAGCTGGCAGGGTCCTTGAGCCCGGCTGCCGTGTCCTGGGTGTAGCGCAGCAGTGGTTCGGCGCGCACGCTCAGCAGTACGCACAGCCCCAGCAGCAGCACGATGGGAATGCATTCATTGCGCCGTAGCAACGGCGAGGGGCGCTCCTGCGGGGTCCAGAAGCGCTGGATGCCGACACGGGTCAAGGCGATCAGCGATGCCAGGCCCGAGAGCACCAGCAAGGCCACCAGGCCCCAGCCGGCTGCAGACAGCGGCTGGTCGACCGGCACGCCCAGGCCGTTGGGGTTGAACAGGGCGCTGATCAGGCTCAGCTTGCCGATGAAGCCGGACAGCGGCGGCATGCCGATGATCAGCAGCGCGCAGGCGATGAAGCTCAGGCCCAGGAATGCCATGGTCCAGGGAATCACCTGGCCGATCACCGCCTTCTGTTCATCGTCCAGGTTGATGCCCTTGGGCGGCTGCAGCGATTCCAGGGGCGAGGGCAGCGCATCGGTGTCGTCTTCCAGCGGGAACTCGTTGGCCGAGCGCGAGCGCTCGATCAGCTCGGCCAGCAGGAACAGCGCGCACAAGGCCAGGGTGGAGCTCACCAGGTAGAACAGGGCGGCGGCGGTCAGCGCCGCCTGGCCGAAGCCGATGGCGGCCAGCAAGGTGCCGGCCGAGACCAGGATGCTCAGGCTGGCCATGCGCTCCAGGCGTTGCGCCGCCAGGATCGACAGCGCCGCGCAGCCCAGGGTGGCCAGGCCACCGATGACCAGCCACTCGCCGCCGAAGAACGCCGAAGCGCCGGCCTGACCGGAGAACAGCAAGGTCCACAGGCGCAGCACGGTATAGGTGCCCACCTTGGTCATGATCGCGAACAGTGCGGCAACCGGGGCGCTGGCCGACGAGTAGGCCGGGACCAGCCAGAAGTTGAGCGGCCAGATACCCGCCTTGGCCAGAAAGGCCGTGGCCAGAATCGCCGCGCCGGCATGCAGCAGGCCGCGGTCGGCCTCGGGCACCAGCGGAATCTTCAGGGCCAGGTCAGCCATGTTCAGGGTACCGGTGACCCCGTAGAGCATCGCAGCCCCCACCAGGAACAGCGAGGAAGCGAGCAGGTTGATGGCAATGTAGTGCAGGCCGGCCTTGACCCGCGCACGACCCGAGCCATGCAGGATCAGGCCGTAGGAGGCGGCCAGCAGCACTTCGAAGAACACGAACAGGTTGAACAGGTCGGCCGTCAGGAAGGCGCCGTACAGGCCCATCAGCTGGATCTGGAACAGGGCGTGGAAGCTGGCGCCTGCACGGTCCCAGCGCGCGGTGGCGAACACCAGCGCGCTGACCCCGACGATGCCGGTGAGTACCAGCATCAGTGCCGAAAGGCGGTCGAGTACCAGCACGATGCCGAAAGGTGCCTGCCAGTTGCCCGGCAGGTACACGCCGATCGAGCTGGCCTGGCCCTGCTCCTGCACCCACAGCAGCAGGCAGATCGAAATACCCAGCCCGGCCAGGCTGGAGATCAGGTTGATGCGGGCCTTGAGCGGCCGGCGCTTTTCGCCCAGCAGCAGCATCAGTGCGGCGGTCAGCAGCGGCAGCAGAATGGGCGCGACGATCAGTTGGTTCATCACACTCATTCTTTAGGCTCCCGGCCATCCACGTGGTCGGTGCCGGTCAGCCCGCGCGAAGCCAGCAGCACCACCAGGAACAAGGCGGTCATGGCGAAGCTGATGACGATGGCCGTCAGTACCAGTGCCTGGGGCAACGGGTCGGTGTAATGGAGCAGGTCCTGGGGTACGCCGTCCTTGATGATCGGCTCCTTGCCGATGAACAGGCTGCCCATGCTGAAGATGAACAGGTTGACGCCGTACGACAGCAGGCACAGGCCCATCACCACCTGGAAGGTCCGTGGGCGCAGGATCAGCCACACGCCTGACGCGGCGAGCACACCGATGGCAATTGCAATCACTTCTTCCATCAGGCGGCTCCCGGGTTGACGGTGGGTTTGGGCTGGCTGCTCGGCCGGTGGCTGCGCACCGACTGGTGGGCCAGTGCGGTGAGGATCAGCAGCGTGGACCCGACCACCACGGTAAAGATGCCCGTGTCGAAGAACAGGGCGCTGGCGACATGGATGTCGCCCAGTATCGGCAGGTCAAGGTGCGCGGTATGCGTGGTCAGGAACGGGTAGCCGAGCAGCATCGCCCCGGCCCCGGTGAGGGTTGCCAGCAGCAGGCCGGTGCCCATCCAGCGCAGCGGACGCAGGCTCATCTGGGCTTCCACCCACTGGGTGCCGGCCACCATGTACTGCAGGATGAAAGCCACCGACATCACCAGGCCGGCGACGAAGCCGCCACCGGGCTGGTTGTGGCCGCGCATGAACAGGTACATCGAGATCACCAGCGCGATCGGCAGCAGCAATCGCACCAGGGCGGCGGGCACCATCATGAAGCCCAGCGCGGTATCGGCGGCCTGACGCGGGTTGACCAGGTCGGTGACCACGTCCGGCGCCAGCAGGCGCTGCTGGGCAGGCAGCTGGATGCTCTCCTTGGGCGGGCGGAAGCGGCGCAGCAGGGCAAACACGCTCAGTGCCACAGCCACCAGTACGGTGATTTCACCCAGGGTATCGAAGCCGCGGAAGTCAACCAGCATCACGTTGACCACGTTGGTGCCGCCACCCTCGGGCAGCGCCCGGCTCAGGTAGAAGGAAGAAATCACGTTGGGTGTCGGGCGGGTCAGCATTGCGTACGACAGCAAGGCCATGCCACCGCCGACCAGCACCGCCAGCAGCAGGTCGCGCAGGCGGCGTGCCACAGCGCGCTCCTTGCTGCCGGGCAGGGGCGAGATGTCTTCGATACGCCGTGGCAGCCAGCGCAGGCCCAGCAGGATCAGCACCGTGGTGACCACTTCGACCACCAGTTGGGTGAGTGCCAGGTCCGGCGCCGAGAACCAGACGAAGGTGATGCAGGTCATCAGGCCGCAGACACTGACCATGGTCAGGGCCGCCAGCCGGTGGTACTTGGCCTGCCACGCAGCGCCGATGGCGCAGATGATCGCGATCAGCCAGAGCATCACGAATACACCTGAGCCCGGGATCTTGGGCCGGTCGCCCCAGCTCAACCCGGTTTGCAGCATGGGCAGCACGCCGGCGAGCAGGGCGATGAGCACCAGCATGAACAGCTGCTTCTGCAGGCGGCGGGTGGTGAACAGGCGCTCGAAGCGGCGCGCCACCCGCATCAGCAGTACCTGGCCGTGTTCGAAGAGGCGCTTGCCATTGAACAGCTCGATCAGCGGCGGGTAGAGGAAGCGCCCGCGCTTGAGCTGATTGCGCAGCACCAGGTAGAGCACCACGCCGCCGCACATGGCGATCAGGCTCATGATCAGTGGTGCATTCCAGCCGTGCCAGATGGCCAGGCTGTACTCGGGCAGCGTGCCACCCACCACCGGCAGTGCGGCAGCGGCCAGCAGCGGGCCCACCGACTGCGCAGGGAAGATACCCACCACCAGGCAGGTCAGCACCAGCAACTCGACCGGCGCGCGCATCCAGCGCGGCGGCTCGTGGGGGGTATGGGGCAGGTCGGTGGCCGGCGGGCCGAAAAACACGTCGACGGTGAAGCGCAGCGCATAGGCGACGCTGAAGGTGCCCGCCAGGGTCGCGATGATCGGCAAGGTGGTTTCGACCCAGGCCGTGGAACTGATGAACACGGTTTCGGCGAAGAACATTTCCTTGGACAGAAAGCCGTTCATCAAGGGTACGCCGGCCATCGAGGCACTGGCGACCATGGCCAGGGTGGCGGTGAACGGGATCAGCCGGAACAGCCCGCTGAGCTTGCGGATATCGCGGGTGCCGCTTTCATGGTCGATGATGCCGGCGGCCATGAACAGCGAGGCCTTGAAGGTGGCATGGTTGAGAATGTGGAACACCGCCGCTACCGCTGCCAGCGGGCTGTTCAGGCCCAGCAGCAGGGTGATCAGGCCCAGGTGGCTGATGGTCGAGTAGGCCAGCAGGCCCTTGAGGTCGTTCTGGAACATGGCCGCATAGGCGCCCAGCAGCAGGGTGCAGGCCCCTGCGCCGCTGACGATCCAGAACCATTCTTCGCTGCCGGCCAGCGACGGCCATAGCCGGGCCAGCAGGAACACCCCGGCCTTGACCATGGTGGCCGAGTGCAGATAGGCCGAGACCGGCGTGGGCGCGGCCATGGCGTGGGGAAGCCAGAAGTGGAAGGGGAATTGAGCGCTCTTGGTCAGGGCGCCGAGCAGGATAAGGGGAAGCAGAATGGGGTAGAGGGCATGACTGCGAATCAGGTCACCGGCGGCCAGGACCTTGTCCAGGTCATAGCTGCCCACCACATGGCCGAGCAGCAGTACCCCCGCCAGCAGGCACAAGCCACCGGCCCCGGTGACCATCAGCGCCATATAGGCGCCGCGCCGTGCATCGGCACGGTGGTGCCAGTAACCGATCAGCAGGAACGAGAACAGGCTGGTCAGTTCCCAGAAGAACACCATCTGGATCAGGTTGCCAGAGATCACCAGGCCCAGCATGGCACCCATGAACGCCAGGAAAAACGCGAAGAAACGCGGAACCGGGTCCTGGGGTGACATGTAGTAGCGCGCATACAGCGACACCAGGGTGCCGATGCCCAGCACCAGCAGCGAGAACAGCCAGGCGAACCCGTCCATGCGCAGCACGAGATTGAAGCCCAGGCTCGGCAGCCACAGAAATTCTTCACGGATGACGCCGCCATCGGCAATTTGCGGGTACAGGAGTGCGACCTGCACGGTACCGACCAGCGCGACAAGGCCGGCCAGAAGTGATTCGCTGTTACGCGCGTTGTGCGGCAGTACAGCCGCCAGACAGCTGCCAACAAACGGCAGAAGCAGTAGAACTATCAAGGACATAGATTTCTAATCTGCAGAGGTTTGTAAGGGATCATACGTGGCGCCCCGTCGATCACCAACACGCAAGCTGTCGCAGAATCCTACTTTTGCGCCTCATCAACGCGTTTTTTTATAACAGTTTTTTACAAGAATTGTGCCGCTATTGCAGATTACCGGTCCGTTTGTTGCACCTGTTGATCGTCATCACTGGCGCCGAGGGGCTCGCCACGGCGTTTGATCTTCAGTTCGCTAACCACCACCGCGATCACGATCAGTAGCCCGCCGAGCAGTGCGATGCCCGGCAGACGCTCGCCCGCCAGGCGGCCGACGATACCGGCCCATACCGGCTCTGCAGCGTAGATCAGCGTAGCCCGGGTGGGCGAGACTGATTGCTGGGCCCAGTTCATTGCCACCTGGATCACCGCACTCATGGCGCCCAGGCCGACGGCACTGCCCAGCAGCAGCCAGGAAAAGTCCGGCAGGGCTTCCCGGGTGGGCACCACCATCATGAACGACAGCGCCGACGCGGTAGCCAGTTGCACCACGGTCACGCGGCGCACGTCGACCTTGCCGGCATAGTTGCTGATCAGAATGATCTCGGCTGCGATCGCCACGGCGCCGATCAGCGTGGCGATTTCGCCGGGGCTGAACTGCAGCGAGCTGCCACTGGGGCCGGCCACCAGCATCAGTCCGGCGAACGCCAGGCCAATGCCCAGGCTCGGCATCAGCCCCGGGCGCCGGCCCAGCACCAGCCACTGCAGCAGCGGTACAAAAGGTACGTACAAGGCGGTGATGAATGCCGACTGGCTGCTGGTGATGGTTTGCAGGCCCACGGTCTGCAGGCCGTAGCCCAGCATGATCGAGGCGCCGATCAGCACGCCGGCCTTGACTTCGAACCAGGTCAGGCCGGACAGCGCACGCGCACTGAACGCTCCGACAAACAGCGCCGCCGCTGCAAAGCGCAGGCCGACGAAGAACATCGGGCCGCTGACGGTCATCACGTTATGCACCAGCAGAAAAGTGGCGCCCCAGAGCATGGTGATGAACACCAGCACCAGTTCGGCCTTGCTCAGGCGCAATGAAAGGAAGAGGGATCGGGCAGTGGTCGGCGAGGTCATGGGCTTGCACACGTGGGGCGAGCGACGCACAATGCGTCGGAAGGTGGGCAGTATACTGCGCAAGTCATGTGAGTGAGCAATATAGTGCACAAAGATTCCAGTCAGCGGGCCTCCGTGCTTCAGCACGTGAGCCAGAATATCCGGCGCCTGCGCCATGCGGCAGAGCTGAGCCAGAGCGCCCTTGCAGAAAAATCCGGTGTCAGCCGACGCATGCTGGTGGCAATAGAAGCGGGTGAAAAGAATGTCAGCCTGACCACCCTCGACCTGATCGCCGAGGCCTTGTCGGTGGCGTTCAGCGACCTGATCCAGGCACCTGACAGCCGTGACCCTGATCGCATAAACGAACTGGCCTGGGCCGGTGTGCACCCCGGTAGCAAGGCCGTGTTGCTGGCCAGTTCCAGGGCCAGCCGCGAGGTGGAGTTGTGGGAGTGGCGCCTGGAGCCGGGCGAGGTGTACCCGGCCGAGGCCGATTTCGACGGCTGGAGCGAACAGATCTACGTGTTCGAGGGGCGCCTTACCCTGGTGATAGAAACGCAGGAACATGTGCTGGCGGCTGGCGATTTCTACAGCTTCGCCAGCAACCGCATGCATGCCTACCGCAACGATGGCGACGTGGCGACGCGCTTCGTGCGCAACGTGGTGATCTGAAGGCCTGTCAGCGCCGATTGGCGTCAAGCCACTCCTGGGTGGAGACCACCTGCGCGTAGGCGAAGGCCAGCGATGCCATGTACGCCGCGTGGGCCTGGGCCGCCGGTACGACCACGCCGTTGAATTCCAGGTCGCGGGTGGCGCAGGCATCGTGCACCACCGTGGTGCCATAGCCCATGTCCGAGGCGGCCCGGGCGGCGGCATCGATGCACATGTGGCTCATGCTGCCGACCAGGGTCAGGCCGGTAATCTTGTGCTGGTCGAGCAGGGCCTTGAGGTCGGTGCCCAGAAAGCTGTTGACGTTGTGCTTGAGCACCACCGGCTCGCCCTCGCGAGCGGCTGCTTTCGGATGAATCTGCGCGCCTTCGGAGCCCGGAGTGAAGAAAGGTGCATCGGCGGACTCGAACTCATGACGTACATGGACCACCAGGTCGCCGTTTTCGCGGGCAGCCTGGATGATCCGTGCGGCGTTGTCGGCGGCCGCATCGGCGCCGTGCAGCGTCCATTTGCCGCCGGGGAAGTAGTCGTTCTGGATGTCGACGATGATCAGTGCCTGTTTGCTCATGGTGCAGTCCTTCAGGAGAATGGTTGTGACGTGCTGATAGTTATAGGCTTGTGCGACAGGCTTGCGCATTGGCGCGACCGACAAATTGGCGGGAAAAACTGACAATGGATGCAATCGGCGATCAGGTCGAGATCGGTATTCTGGTTTACCCAGGTGCCCAGATGGCGGCAGTGCATGGCCTGACCGACCTGTTCGCGGTGGCCAACCGCATGGCCGCGGACCTCGGGGCGCGACGCAGCCCGCTGCTGCGGGTGTGCCACTGGGCCGAGATGCCGGGACAGCCGCTGGCGGTGAGCTTCGACAGTCACCCGCAGGCGCATCACCGCCCGCGAGTGATGATCATCCCGCCCAGCCTGACCGAGGAGCCGGGCCCCGACCTGATCGATCGCTTCTGCAACGACCTGCGCCAGTGGCACCGCGAAGGCGCGCTGCTGGTGTCGGTGTGTGTCGGGGTGTTCTTCATTGCCGCCAGCGGCCTGCTCGACGGTCGCTCCGCCACTACTCACTGGAATTTTGCCCAATCGCTGGCCGAGCGCTTTCCCCTGGTCAAGGTCGAGGCCAACCTGCCGTTGCTGGAAGATGGCGACATCATTACCTCGGCCGGATTGATGGCCTGGACCGAGTTGGGGCTCAAGCTGGTCGAGCGCTTCCAGGGGCAGACCCTGGCGGCTGAGACGGCGCGATTTCTCGCGGTGGCGCCAGTGCATGCCATGCCTGGGCCGGGCAGCGTGTTCAGCCCGCGCCTGGACCATGGCGACGAAGCGGTGCTCAAGGTGCAGCACTGGCTGCAGAGCACGGGGGCGCGGGAGGTCAACCTGGCCTTGATGGCCGACTGCGCAGGGCTCGAGCAGCGCACCTTCCTGCGGCGTTTTCGCAGCGCCACCGGCCTCAAACCCACCGAGTACTGTCAGCAGGTGAGGGTAGGGCGCGCTTGCCGGATGCTCGAGTTCACCAACCGCAGCATCGACCAGATCGCCTGGGGTGTTGGCTACCAGGACCCTGGTGCGTTTCGCAAGGTCTTCCACAAGGTCACAGGGCTTGCGCCAGGCGAGTACCGCAAGCACGTGGTCGGGCCTGCGGGCTGATCCTCCTTTGGTACCGCACCGCTGCCCTTGCGGTGGATTGCTGCTTATTATCCGGTCTCCCGGGAAAGGAGATACCGATGCACGAACAACAACCGGCACCTGCCTGCGACGACATGGCGGATGTACTGATCATCGGGGGTGGCCTGAGCGGCGCCTTGTTGGCGGCGCAATTGCTGCGTCGCCCCGGACGCCGGCGCCTGCTGGTGGTCGAGCCGCGTGGGGAGCTGGGGCGTGGCGAAGCCTACAGCGCTACCGAAAACGGTCATACCCTCAATGGCAATGCGGCGCGCATGAGCGTCGATCCGGACAATCCCGATGACCTGACCCACTGGCTGCAACAGCAGATCGATGCCGGGCAGTGGCCCGAATCCGCCGAGCAGGGCGTGCCGGTGGCCGAATTGTTCCCGCCGCGAGGTCTGTTCGGTCGCTATGCCCGCCAGCGTCTGGCAGAGGCCGAGCGTGTCGGCGCCAAGGCCGGCTCCACGCTGGAGCATGTGTGTACCGAGGTGGTTGACCTGCAGGTGCACGATGACAGGGTTCAGGCGCAATTGCAGGATGGGCGCCGGGTGCAGGCGCGCCAGGCGGTGCTGGCTACCGGCATGTTTGCCGCGGCGCGCACGGCGCAGGTGGGTGAGAACAGCCTCAACGCCGCAGCCATCGACCCCTGGGACGTGGCCGCCATGCGGACGATCGACCCGCAAGGCACAGTGTTGATCATCGGTTCCGGGCTGACCATGGTCGACACCCTGGTGTCGTTGCAACTGGCCGGGCATCGTGGGCCTGTCGAGGTATTCTCGCGCCACGGGTTGTGGCCCCACGAGCGCCGTCAGCCACCGCCCTGGGAGGATTTTCTCGAGGCGGACCCTTCGCTGCGCAGCCCGCGCCAGTTGCTGCGTGCGCTGCGCCGGCAATGCAGGCTGGCGTTGGCCCAGGGCATCGACTGGCAGGCCCCGCTGGACACTGTGCGGGTGCATATCCCCAGGCTGTGGAGCCAGGCCAGTGACCGCGAACGCCGCCAGTTCGTGCGCCATGTGCGGCCCTGGTGGGAAAGCCATCATCACCGTTCGCCGCCCCAGGGTGCAGCGCTGCTGGAGCGGTTGCGCCAGGAGGGGCGCCTGCATATTCATGCGGCCTCCCTGCAGAGGGTCGAACCGGCTACCGGAGCCGGGGTGGGGGTGCGCCTGCGGTTTCGCGGCGAGGCCCAGGCGACGCGGGTTGAGGGTGCCGCACTGGTCAACTCCACCGGTATCGAATATGACTGGCGGCGCGTGGCACGCCCGCTACCGCAAGCGTTGTTGCAGCGCAGGCTGATCCGGCCAGGGCCGCTGGCCCTTGGAATTGATGTCGACCCGCAGGGCGCAGTGATCGATGCCGATGGCGCGGTCAGTACGCGCCTGTTTGCGATGGGCCCGCCGCTGCGTGGCCTGTGGTGGGAAAGTACTGCCGTCACCGATGTGGCGTTGCAGGCCAAGGGATTGGCTGCTCGTCTGACGCGGGAGCCTGAGTCATCACCGTAATGATATTTTTGTTATATAAATATGAAAATTGATAATTAATGGTTCTATGCGTGTTCGTGCACTATAGATGCACGACTACTCCACGCATTCAGGAAGCGCCTGGCCATGACCACACTCCCGCTGTATTTCGACTACGCCGCCACGACACCCGTCGACGAGCGAGTCATTCAGGTAATGGTGGAGTGTCTGGGGGTATCCGGGCGTTTTGGCAATCCGGCTTCCAGCTCCCATCGGTATGGTCAGCAGGCACGCCTGGCGGTCGAGCAGGCACGGTCCCAGGTCGCCGGCCTGGTAGGGGCGCGGGCCGACGAGATCATCTGGACTTCGGGTGCCACCGAATCCAACAACCTGGCCCTCAAAGGGCTGGCTCAGGGCCGCACAGGTGGGCATGTCATCACCAGCCGCATCGAGCACAAGGCCGTGCTCGATACTGCCCGACAGCTCGAGCTGGCAGGCATCGAGGTGACGTGGCTGAGCCCCGATGCCCAGGGGTTGATCACTGAACAGGCGGTATCGGCGGCGCTGCGTGACGACACCTTTCTGGTATCGCTGATGTTGGTCAACAATGAACTGGGCACCCTGAACGATGTGCAGGCCATCGGCGAGCGGGTGCGCCGCCACGGCGCATTGCTGCATGTGGATGCCGCCCAGGGGGCAGGCAAGGTGCCTATCGACCTGTCACGCTGGCCGGTGGACCTGATGTCGTTTTCGGCGCACAAGGTGTATGGGCCCAAAGGGATCGGTGCGCTCTACGTCGGCAAGCGCGCCGCGCCGCTGCTGCAGGCACAGATTCACGGTGGCGGGCACGAGAACGGATTGCGCTCGGGCACCCTGGCCACTCACCAGATTGCCGCCATGGGCGCAGCCTTCGCACTGGCCGGGCAGGTGCAGCAGCAGGAAGTTGCACGTATGCACCGGTTGCGTGAGCGGCTGCTGGAGCAGCTGGCCGATATTCCCGGCCTGGGGCTCAACGGCAGCCCTGTCCAGCGCATCCCTCATACGTTGAGCCTGACCTTTGGCGGTGACGGTATCGATCTGCAGGCGCTGGCCCGTACGCTGGCGTTTTCCTCGACGTCGGCCTGCAATTCGGCCAGCAGTGCGCCTTCGCATGTGCTGCTGGCGCTTGGGCATGACGAGCGTGCGGCACGGCAGACGTTGCGTCTGAGCCTGGGGCGCTATACCCGCGAAGAGGATATCGACGCCGCTGCCGGTGCCATCCACGCAGCGTTACACAATGTGCCTTTCTGGGCGGTTGCCCACGGTTGAGTGCTGCTTCATTATCGTCCACCAGAACATTGGTCGCGGTGGTGGCACAACATAATGAACAGTCAGCCTGGAATGCAGGAAGCAGTAACCGCGCGCCTGGCGCGCATGCGTGCAGTGATGAACCGCGAAGGGGTCGATGCACTGCTGGTGCCCTCGGCAGACCCGCACCTGTCCGAATACCTTCCAGGCTACTGGCAGGGGCGCCAATGGCTGTCCGGGTTTCATGGCTCGGTGGGTACGCTGGTGCTGACGGCCGATTTTGCCGGGCTGTGGGCCGACAGTCGTTACTGGGAGCAGGCCGAAAAGGAGCTGGCGGGTAGCGGCATCGCGTTGATGAAGCTGATGCCGGGTCAGCCGGGGGCCCTTGACTGGCTGGCAGAGCAGGCGCCCGCAGGCGGCACGGTGGCAGTAGACGGTGCGGTGATGCAACTGGCGTCGGCGCGGCAGCTGCAGGATCGCCTCAGGGTGCGCAATGTGCGCCTGCTCAGTGACAGGGACCTGCTGGCACAGGTGTGGCTGGAGCGGCCTGCGTTGCCAGGCAGCCCGGTTTACCAGCACCTGCCGCCGCACGCGAGCGTCAGCCGTGCCGACAAGCTGGCGCAACTGCGCACAACGCTCAAGGAGCGCGGCGCAGATTGGCATTTCATTGCGACGCTGGATGACATCGCTTGGCTGTTCAACCTGCGTGGCAGCGACGTTTCATACAACCCGGTATTCGTTTCCTTCGCATTGATCGGTCAGCATCAGGCCATTCTGTTCGTGGCATCGAGCAAGGTCGACAGCGCTGTGCGCGAGGCACTTGAGTCTGACGGGGTGCAACTGCGCGAGTATGAAGCAGTGGGCAGCGCGCTGGCAGGCATCGAGGCGGGCAGTGTCCTGCTGGTAGATTCGGCACGGGTGACCAGCGGGTTGCTGGCCAACCTCGGTGCCCAGGTGCAGCTGCTCGAAGGCATCAATCCAAGCGTTCTGTCCAAGTCGAGAAAGAGCGAGGCGGACCTCGTTCATATCAGGCAGGTGATGGAACAGGACGGTGCGGCGTTGTGCGAGTTCTTCGCGGACTTCGAAGCCGCACTGGGGCATTCGACCCTTACCGAGGTCAGTGTTGACACCTTGCTCGGCGCAGCCCGGGCTCGACGTCCCGGTCATGTGTCCCCAAGCTTTGCTACCATTGCCGCCTTCAACAGCAATGGGGCCATGCCGCATTACCGCGCCACCGACGCCTCGCATGCGCTCATCGAAGGTGATGGGCTGTTGTTGATCGATTCAGGTGGGCAGTACCTGGGAGGGACCACCGACATTACCCGTATGGTGCCCATCGGCACGCCAAGCCTGGAACAGAAGGTGGATTGCACGCGGGTGCTCAAGGGCATGATTGCACTATCCAGGGCGCGTTTTCCGCGGGGCATTGCCTCGCCTTTGCTCGATGCGATTGCCCGAGCAGCGTTATGGGCCGAGCATGTGGATTACGGGCATGGCACCGGCCACGGCGTCGGCTACTTCATGAACGTGCACGAAGGGCCCCAGGTGATTGCCTATCAGGCCTCGCCTGCACCGCACACAGCCATGCAGGCCGGCATGATCACTTCCATCGAGCCGGGCACCTATCGGCCTGGGCAGTGGGGCGTGCGCATCGAGAACCTGGTGTTCACCCGGGATTCGGGCAAGAGTGGTTTTGGTGACTTTCTTGAATTCGAAACGCTGACCTTGTGCCCTATCGACACACGATGCCTGTTGCCTGAGCAACTGGGCAGCGAAGAACGCGAATGGCTCAATGATTACCACCGCACGGTGCGTGAACGGCTTTCGCCACTGCTGGCAGGTGCTGCTCTGCACTGGCTGGAACAAAGAACCGAAGCTGTCTGATCGGGCACATGAAAAAGGGCAACCTGCGGGTTGCCCTTTTTCGTTACTTGCAGATGACGATCATGCTTCGGCTGGTGTAGCCGGCGGGGTTGAGACCGAAGGGGTAGTCCCCTGGCTCGTCTTCGCCATCGCCAGACTTGGCGACGACTTTGTAGCCTTTGGTGCCGCAGGAACTGGCGGCCTTGGCGTAGCACTTGTTCCATGAAGACGACAGGCCCGAGCAGTTGATGTGCATGCCCTTCTTGCCGTGTTTGACCTCAGTTTTGGCGTTCGCCGCACAGCCAGCAATGGCCAGAATGGCTAGGATGAGCAAAATTCGTTTCATTCCTGTCCTTACAAAGAGTGTCGGGTCTGCAAGCCCGAGACGGTTACCTGCGCCTCTTCCTGATGCCTCTCGCGTCCTTGTCTTAAGTTAAAACTTCAAGCAGTGCATTGAATTACAGCTTAAACAGGGTGCCATGGCGACACAATGACAAAAACAGGTTCAAATGGAAATATTTCTCAAATCAGTCGGCTGGGACCAGTGGTGGGCTTTCCCTGCGCATGGACAGTGTGGCACCCACCGAGGCAGTAATGATCGCGGCGATGGCCAGCCATTGCGCCATGCTCAACACTTCGTTGAGAAACAGTAGTCCCGACAATGCGCCGAATGCCGGTTCGATGCTCATCAGTGTGCCGAAGGTTCGGGCGGGCAGGCGTGTCAGGGCCACCATTTCCAGGCTGTACGGCAATGCTGTCGACAGAATGGCCACGCCAATCGCCACGGGTAGCAGGGCAGGGTTGAGCAGGGCGCTGCCGGCATGAACGATGCCGATCGGCGCAACGAACAGTGCGGCAACCATGACGCCAAGTGCGGCGGTCTGAATGCCGTGCTCGGCCCCGGCTTTCTGCCCATATAGAATGTAGAGCGCCCAGCACACGCCGGCGCCCAGTGCGTAGCCGGCGCCTACCAGGTCGATGGCCGCCCCGGTCTGCCCGATGGGTATCAGCAGCAACAGGCCGACCACTGCCAGACCGATCCATACGAAATCCATGGCCCTGCGCGATGCGTACAATGCCACGGCCAGCGGGCCGGTGAACTCCAGGGCAACGGCGATACCCAGCGGGACACTGCGCAAGGACATATAAAAGAGAAAGTTCATGCCGCCCAATGCCAGCCCATAGATGATGACCGACTTGAGGGTGCTGGAGGTGAAGCGCGCGCGCCAGGGGCGCAGCAGCACCAGCATGATGAGGCTGGCGAAAATCAGGCGCAGCGTTGTGGTGCCTTGCGCACCTACCAGCGGGAACATGCTTTTTGCCAGCGAGGCGCCGGACTGGATGGATGCCATTGCAATTAGCAGCAGGCCAATGGGGAAGAGGCTGGAGGCCAGGCTGCGGGGGTGGGTGTTCATTGTTGGAGTTGCTTCCTTATATAGAGAGAGGCGTGTGGCCTGGCGTCTATGATGCGCAAGGAGGCGAAGATGAGCAATATAGTGCGCAACTTTCTTTGTTCATCGAATATCGCCAATTAACCCTTGACGCGCGATTTAATCTCTCTATAATTCGCCCCACTTCCGGCGTAGCAGGAACGAAAAACTCCTTGAATATCAACGAGTTGGGCGTTTCAGGTCAGGCTGGAGGTGCTTCGATCGAAAGATCGGCAGCGGTGAAAAAGGTGGTTGACAGCAGGTTGTAATGCTGTATAATTCGCCTCCCGCTACGAGAGATCGAAGCGAGTCAAGTGTTTGAAGTGAAACGAAAAACTTCAAAATAAACGCTTGACAGACTCTGAGGAAAGCGTAGAATGCGCGCCTCGGTTGAGACGAAAAGTTCTTGACCAACCGCTCTTTAACAATTGAATCAAGCAATTCGTGTGGGTGCTTGTGAGCTCAGACTGATAGTCAGAAAGATTATCAGCATCACAAGTGACTGCACGAAAATCGAAAGATTTGAAAGTAAGTCATTTGAGAATGCTGAGCCAAGTTTAGGGTTTTCTCAAAACCCAAGCAGTATTGAACTGAAGAGTTTGATCATGGCTCAGATTGAACGCTGGCGGCAGGCCTAACACATGCAAGTCGAGCGGATGAGAAGAGCTTGCTCTTCGATTCAGCGGCGGACGGGTGAGTAATACCTAGGAATCTGCCTGGTAGTGGGGGACAACGTTTCGAAAGGAACGCTAATACCGCATACGTCCTACGGGAGAAAGCAGGGGACCTTAGGGCCTTGCGCTATCAGATGAGCCTAGGTCGGATTAGCTAGTTGGTGAGGTAATGGCTCACCAAGGCTACGATCCGTAACTGGTCTGAGAGGATGATCAGTCACACTGGAACTGAGACACGGTCCAGACTCCTACGGGAGGCAGCAGTGGGGAATATTGGACAATGGGCGAAAGCCTGATCCAGCCATGCCGCGTGTGTGAAGAAGGTCTTCGGATTGTAAAGCACTTTAAGTTGGGAGGAAGGGCAGTAAGCGAATACCTTGCTGTTTTGACGTTACCGACAGAATAAGCACCGGCTAACTCTGTGCCAGCAGCCGCGGTAATACAGAGGGTGCAAGCGTTAATCGGAATTACTGGGCGTAAAGCGCGCGTAGGTGGTTCGTTAAGTTGGATGTGAAATCCCCGG
>NZ_CP074676.1:2217500-5017500 GCF_018398475.1 Pseudomonas qingdaonensis
GGCCTGCGCGGAAGATGTAACGGGGCTCAAACCATACACCGAAGCTACGGGTATCACTTAGGTGATGCGGTAGAGGAGCGTTCTGTAAGCCTGTGAAGGTGAGTTGAGAAGCTTGCTGGAGGTATCAGAAGTGCGAATGCTGACATGAGTAACGACAATGGGAGTGAAAAACTCCCACGCCGAAAGACCAAGGTTTCCTGCGCAACGTTAATCGACGCAGGGTTAGTCGGTCCCTAAGGCGAGGCTGAAAAGCGTAGTCGATGGAAAACAGGTTAATATTCCTGTACTTCTGGTTATTGCGATGGAGGGACGGAGAAGGCTAGGCCAGCTTGGCGTTGGTTGTCCAAGTTTAAGGTGGTAGGCTGAGATCTTAGGTAAATCCGGGATCTTAAGGCCGAGAGCTGATGACGAGTTGCCATTAGGCGACGAAGTGGTTGATGCCATGCTTCCAAGAAAAGCTTCTAAGCTTCAGGTAACCAGGAACCGTACCCCAAACCGACACAGGTGGTTGGGTAGAGAATACCAAGGCGCTTGAGAGAACTCGGGTGAAGGAACTAGGCAAAATGGCACCGTAACTTCGGGAGAAGGTGCGCCGGTGAGGGTGAAGGACTTGCTCCGTAAGCTCATGCCGGTCGAAGATACCAGGCCGCTGCGACTGTTTATTAAAAACACAGCACTCTGCAAACACGAAAGTGGACGTATAGGGTGTGACGCCTGCCCGGTGCCGGAAGGTTAATTGATGGGGTTAGCTAACGCGAAGCTCTTGATCGAAGCCCCGGTAAACGGCGGCCGTAACTATAACGGTCCTAAGGTAGCGAAATTCCTTGTCGGGTAAGTTCCGACCTGCACGAATGGCGTAACGATGGCGGCGCTGTCTCCACCCGAGACTCAGTGAAATTGAAATCGCTGTGAAGATGCAGTGTATCCGCGGCTAGACGGAAAGACCCCGTGAACCTTTACTATAGCTTTGCACTGGACTTTGAATTTGCTTGTGTAGGATAGGTGGGAGGCTTTGAAGCGTGGACGCCAGTCTGCGTGGAGCCATCCTTGAAATACCACCCTGGCAACTTTGAGGTTCTAACTCAGGTCCGTTATCCGGATCGAGGACAGTGTATGGTGGGTAGTTTGACTGGGGCGGTCTCCTCCTAAAGAGTAACGGAGGAGTACGAAGGTGCGCTCAGACCGGTCGGAAATCGGTCGTAGAGTATAAAGGCAAAAGCGCGCTTGACTGCGAGACAGACACGTCGAGCAGGTACGAAAGTAGGTCTTAGTGATCCGGTGGTTCTGTATGGAAGGGCCATCGCTCAACGGATAAAAGGTACTCCGGGGATAACAGGCTGATACCGCCCAAGAGTTCATATCGACGGCGGTGTTTGGCACCTCGATGTCGGCTCATCACATCCTGGGGCTGAAGCCGGTCCCAAGGGTATGGCTGTTCGCCATTTAAAGTGGTACGCGAGCTGGGTTTAGAACGTCGTGAGACAGTTCGGTCCCTATCTGCCGTGGACGTTTGAGATTTGAGAGGGGCTGCTCCTAGTACGAGAGGACCGGAGTGGACGAACCTCTGGTGTTCCGGTTGTCACGCCAGTGGCATTGCCGGGTAGCTATGTTCGGAAGAGATAACCGCTGAAAGCATCTAAGCGGGAAACTTGCCTCAAGATGAGATCTCACTGGAGCCTTGAGCTCCCTGAAGGGCCGTCGAAGACTACGACGTTGATAGGTTGGGTGTGTAAGCGCTGTGAGGCGTTGAGCTAACCAATACTAATTGCCCGTGAGGCTTGACCATATAACACCCAAGCAATTTGCGTCGAAAGGCCAGATTGCGGTGTTGTGAAGACACAGTAAGCCGAAGATTTGTAACTCACGAACATCACATACCCGATTCGCTGGAGTGTCTGAGCAAGACCTTCTGGCAACAGAATTTCTTGACGACCATAGAGCATTGGAACCACCTGATCCCATCCCGAACTCAGTAGTGAAACGATGCATCGCCGATGGTAGTGTGGGGTTTCCCCATGTGAGAGTAGGTCATCGTCAAGATTAAATTCCGAAACCCCTATCTGCATCTGCAGGTAGGGGTTTTGTCTTTGTGGGCCGAAAGTTTCCTGCAAGGCGGGCATAAAAAAACCACCTTGGGAGGTGGTTTTCAGATATGTCACTGTCAGCTCAGTCGCCGTAATACTCGCAGCCACTGGTGCAGGTCTCATGGATACGCACCTTGCTCAGTTCTGGCAGCAATGGCTTGACCTGGTCCCAGATCCATTTGGCAATCACTTCGCTGGTCGGGTTCTCCAGGCCAGGGATGTCATTGAGGTAGTTGTGGTCTAGCTGCTCGTACAGCGGCTTGAAAATCGCCTTGATCTCCGAGAAGTCGCGAATCCAGCCGGTATGCGGATCCAGCTGGCCGGTCAGGTGCAAGGCAACCTTGAAGGAGTGGCCGTGCAGGCGCCCGCATTTGTGCCCGGCGGGCACATTCGGCAAGCGGTGGGCCGATTCGAAGGTGAACTCTTTGAAAATTTCCACGGTATCTTAGAACTCTGAAAACCAATGCTGACCGGCAGTTTAACAGCAAGCCTACTTCAACGGTTGCAGATGCTGGTGCAGCTTGCCGGTTTCCACCAGTTCCAGAAACTCGTCGCCCAGCCGCTGGCTTTCGCTCATGGCGGTACGCCAGTAACGTTGGCGGTTACCGGCATCGCCCATGAAGCGCTTGAAGTCGCTGCGATCCGGCAGCTTGCCGTAGGGCAGGCGGGCCAGGTACTGCGGCGAGGGTGCCAGCAACAGCACGTTCTGCAGGTACTGCGCATTGCTGCGCCGCCAGGGCAGGGCCTTGTCGAACCACCCCGGCACCACCTTGTGGGTGAAGTGAGGGTAAAGCACGATGTCCTCGCCGCTGTAGGGCAGGTCGAGGTGATAGTCGAGCAAGCCACCATCCCGGTAGGTGCCCGCCCCGACCCCCGGAATGTCCCGCACGCCTTCCATCACCATGGGAATGGAGCCTGAAGCGAGCAGGGCATGACGCAGGTTGTCGACCGCCAGCGGCAGGCAGCGCGAAGGGAAGTCCGTGAGGGGGTTCAACGGCGGTGCGCAGCGTGCGTCATGCAGGATCACGCGTTCGAAGTGCCGGGCCAGCCGCGAACGGCTCACGAGGTTGTCGGCAATCACCGACGACAGGCCTACGCCCAGTCGGCCTCGATGATCGTGCTGAAGCAGGCCGTGGCTTCTGACCAGCATGATGTTGAGCCGATAGTGGGGGTTGTCGAGAATGCGAGCATCCTGGCCCTCCAGCAGGTCATCGAGCATGCGACGACAGCTCTGGCTGACCTGGGCCTGGGTCACGCCCTTGGCGAAATCCTGCTCGGTATACAGATGGCCCAGGCGCAGCAGGGCCTGGGCGGGGTCGGGCAGGCAGGCACTGGCGAAGCGCCAGGAGCCGATCGATGCCCCGATCAGCGAGCGCGCGCGCGGTGCTGTGGGCAGCCACTGGCCGAACAGCGCCAGGTCGATACCCTGGATACCCAGCGCCTTGGGGCCGCCTGCAGCGCCCGGTAGCACCCCCACGTCTGCAGCCTGCAGACCGCGTTCGTGTACATGGGCGAACGCCCGCGTGCCGGCCTTGAGTGTCAGCGCTGGAAACTTGATCTGGATTGAGCTCATAAGGGCCTCGTTGTCCTGGATCAACGATTATAGAGAAGCGTGGACGGAACAGGGGCGCGCCTGAGCTATCATGGCGCCAGTTGTTTTCAGTTTCAGTTAAGTTCGGTTCGGTATTCTGAACCCGTAAGCAAGATTGATCCTAAATGGAGAGACACGATGAAAACATTGACTGCCCTGTTCGCCACCGCCGCCCTTGCCCTGAGCGCCAACGTTGCGCTGGCTAAAGACATCCCCACCAATGAAGTCGTGAAGCTGGTCCAGGCCAAGACCATCCTGTCGCTGGATGACCTCAACGCAAAAGCGCTGGCCAAGCATCCGGGTGCCACCATCAAGGACTCCGAGCTCGAGGACGTGTACGGCCGTTATGTGTACAAGGTCGAACTGCGTGACGCGCAGAACGTCGAATGGGACGTGGACCTTGATGCCAAGACCGGTGAAGTACTCAAGGACGCCAAGGACACCTGATGACTGCACGCAAGCGAACGGCACCGTGGCTGTTCCTCGCATTGCTGGTCTTCTGTACGCCGGCCCTGGCCCGCGACCTCGATCAGGATGAAGCCCTGGAGCTACGTCAGAAGGGCATCATCCTGCCGCTGGAGCAACTGTTGAACTCCGCCCTGGGGCGTTACCCCGGGGCGAAGTTGCTTGAGGCGGAGCTGGAAGAGAAGCACAACCGCTACGAGTACGAAGTCGAGCTGGTCACCCCGCAAGGGGTCGTGCGTGAAATCAAGTTCGATGCACGCACGGGTGTGCTGATCAAAGATGAGGAAGATGACTGATGCGCCTGTTACTGGTCGAGGACAACGTCCCGCTGGCCGATGAACTCACCCAGAGCCTGCAGCGCCAGGGCTACGCCATCGACTGGCTGGCCGACGGCCGAGATGCGGTGTACCAGGGTAGCAGCGAGCCCTATGACCTGATTATCCTGGACCTGGGGCTGCCCGGCCTGCCCGGCCTCGAAGTGCTGGCCCAATGGCGCGCCGGCGGGCTGTCGACCCCGGTGCTGATCCTGACCGCACGGGGTTCCTGGGCCGAGCGCATCGAGGGCCTCAAGGCCGGTGCCGACGATTACCTGAGCAAACCCTTTCACCCCGAAGAGCTGCAACTGCGCATCCAGTCGCTGCTGCGCCGCGCCCGTGGCCTGGCCAACCAGCCGACCCTGCAGGCCGCCGGCCTGCACCTGGACGAAGGCCGCCAGTGCGTGAGCCGCGACGGGCAGGACGTGCAACTGACCGCCGCCGAGTTTCGCCTGCTGCGCTACTTCATGTTGCACCCGCAGCAGATCCTTTCCAAAAGCCACCTGGCCGAGCACCTCTACAACGGCGAAACCGAGCGCGACTCGAATGTGCTCGAAGTACACGTCAACCACCTGCGCCGCAAGCTGGGGCGCAGCGTGATCGAAACCCATCGCGGCCAGGGCTATCGCTTTGGCGGAGTGGTCGAGTGAAGTCGATCCAGGCGCGCCTGAGCCTGGGGCTGGTCGGTGTACTGGTGTTGGTCGGCCTGGCCCTGGCACAGATCAGCCTGTGGCTGTTCGAGGTCGGGTTGCAGCGCTACCTGGAGACGGGGCTGCGCAAGGAAAGCGAAAACCTGCTGGTGGCGCTGGTGCGCGGCCACAGCGGCCTCGAACTGGACGAGCGACGCCTGTCGTCGGCGTACCAGCGGCCGTTTTCCGGCTACTACTTCCGTATCGATTTCGAAGGGGGCAGTTGGCGTTCCCGCTCGCTCTGGGACATGGACATGCCCCGTCCGCCAACTCCCGGCCTGCACGCGGGCCTGGAGCTGGGCCCGGCTGGCCAGCAACTGCTGGTGCTGCGTGCCGACTACCGGCGCCTGGGCCAGGCGATCTCGATCAGCGTGGCGCAGGACTATACCCCCGTGCGCGACGGCTTCCGGCGCATGCAGCAGCTCGGCCTTGGCCTGGGGCTGGTGGCGCTGCTGTTGATTCTGGTGCTGCAACGCATCACGGTCACACGCTCCCTGCGCCCACTGGAACGCACGCGCGAACAGATCGCCCAACTGCAGCAGGGCAAGCGCTCGCAGCTAGACAGTGAGGTGCCTGTCGAACTCGAGCCCCTGGTGGCGCAGATCAACCACCTGCTGGCACACACCGAAGACAGCCTCAGGCGTTCACGCAACGCGCTGGGCAACCTGGGGCATGCCCTGAAGACTCCCCTGGCGGTGCTGATGAGCCTGGCGTCGAGCGAGCGCCTGAACGACCTGCCCGAGGTTCGCGCCCAGTTGCAGGCTCAGCTTGAGCAGATCCAGCAACGCCTGAGCCGCGAACTCAATCGCGCCCGGCTGGCCGGCGATGCACTGCCGGGGGCGCATTTCGATTGCGCCACCGAACTGCCGGGCCTGCTATCGACCCTGGCCATGATTCACGGCGATCACCTGCTCATCCGCCATCAGGTGCCCGATGGGCTGTCCTTGCCCTGGGACCGCGAAGACCTGCTCGAGCTGCTGGGCAACCTGCTGGACAACGCCTGCAAGTGGGCCGACAGCGAGGTCTGCCTGAGCATCGAGCAAGAGGGCGGGGTGTATCGCCTGTGGGTGGACGATGATGGCCCGGGCATCCCCGAAAATGCCAGGGCCGGTGTGCTGGAGCGCGGTGCGCGGCTCGACGAACAGGTCGATGGCCATGGGCTTGGCCTGGGCATCGTTCGCGATATCGCCGAAGCCTGGGGTGGGCAGATGAGGTTGCTGGAAAGCCCACTGGGCGGGCTGCGGGTGAGCATCGAGCTACCCCGCAGGGCAGCCCGATAACACCATCAGACGCGGAACTGGTCCATCAGCCCCTGCTGCTGGTTGGCCAGGCTGTTCAGCGACTGGCTGACCCGCGCCGACTCATTGGCCTGCTCCGAGAGTGACTCGGTCACATCGCGAATGGTCGCCACGTTGTTGTTGATTTCCTCGGCCACCGCGCTCTGCTCTTCGGCGGCACTGGCAATCTGCAGGTTCATGTCGCTGATCACGGTAACGGCCTCGCCGATCTGGCGCAGCGCAGTCACGGCCTGACCGACCTGGTCGACGCTACCCTGGGCCTGGCGGTGGCTGCTGTCCATGGCGCCCACCACCTCGCGGGTGCCGGCCTGCAGTTGCTCGATCACCTGACGGGTCTCCTCCACCGACTCCTGGGTGCGTCGGGCCAGGTTGCGCACCTCGTCGGCCACCACCGCAAAGCCGCGCCCGGCTTCCCCGGCACGGGCCGCCTCGATGGCGGCATTGAGCGCCAGCAGGTTGGTCTGCTCGGCGATGGAGCGGATCACTTCCAGTACCGAACCGATCTTCTCGCTGTTGTCGGCAAGGCCTTCGACCTGGGCCATGGCGGTGTTCATGTCGGCTGCCAGGGTATCGATGCTGGTGGTGGTGCGGTCGATCACCGCCAGGCCCTGACGGGTAGCCTGGTCGGCGTCACGCGCCGCCTGGGCCGCTTGCGCAGCACTGCGCGCCACATCCTGGGCGGTGGCGCTCATTTCGTGGGACGCCGTGGCCACCTGGTCGACCTGACGGTACTGCTGCTCCATGCCGGCGCTGGTCTGCGAGGCAATCGCCGAAGACTGGTCGGCGGTATCGCGCGCCGCCTGCACCGAGCGTTTGACCTCGGCGATGATCGGCTGCAGCTTGTCGAGGAAGCGGTTGAACCAGCCGGCCAGTTCCCCCAGCTCGTCGCGCTTGTCGTAGTTCAGGCGGCGGGTCAGGTCGCCTTCGCCGCTGGCGATGTCCTTGAGCATGGCGGCCACGCCCAGGATGGGGCGGGTCACACTGCGCGCCATCACCCAGATCAGCAGCAGCCCCACGATCGCGGCCAGCACACCCAGGCCCAGCTCGATCAGGGTGCCACTGGTATTGCGCTGGTCGAGCTCGTTCTTGAGGGTCTCGGCCGGGCCGGTCAGGGCGCTTTGCGGCACATCCAGCAGCACGCCCCAGGGCTTGCCCCCCGGAATCGGTGCAAACGCTGCCAGCACCTTCAGGCGCTCGTCCTTGTGGAGGCTCTGCAGGGGCGTGCCGCTGCTCAGCAGGCCTATCAGTTCCTTGCCGCTGGTGCTGTCGACCTGGTCGAAGCGTTGCGCCAGCTTGCCCGCATCCGGGCTGTAGCCGGCCAGCAGGCCGACCGGGCTGATGATGCCGATGCGGGTCTGGCCCTGGTACAGGTTCTGGCTGGCCTGCTGGCTCAGCGCCTGCAGGCTGTTCAGGTTGATGTCGATCGACAGGGTGGCGACCACCTTGTCGGCCACGATCAGCGGGAACACGATGCTGGTCATCAGCACCCGCTGACCGGCGATGTCATAGAAGTAGGGTTCGATCACGCAGGTCTTGCGCGTGGTACGCGGGCACACCGACCAGGTGTTGGCCGGCTCGCCGCTGGGGCCGATGCTGGTGTCGGTCATGTCCTTTTCGGGCAGCGCCATCGAGGTCAGCTTGCCGGGCGTGGGCTGCGACCAGTACAGGGCAAAGCGGCCGGCCTCGTTGCTGCCCAGCTCGGCCTGGTTGGCGAACAGGGCATCCTTGTTGTCCAGGGCGTTGGGCTCGAACACCAGCGACAGCCCCAGCAGGTCGGGGTTGGCCTGCAGCGCGGCGCGCACCTGGCGGGTCATGTCCTCGCGCAGGTCGAAGGCGTCCAGAAAGCGCTTTTCGGCCTGCTCGCGCAAAAACAGCACCTGGCGCGCAAAGCCTGCACCGTACTGGTAGGCATCCATGAACTGGCGGCGGATGCTCAAGGCCTGGACTTCGCCCTGGGACTCGATACGCGACTGGGCCGCTTCGGTCAGCATCTGCATGCTGCTGGCCTTGACCAGCTCGGAGTTGTGCTCCATGCGGTACAGCGAAAGGCCCACCAGCAGCGTAACGATGCTGGCCAGGCAGAGCCCGGCCAGCAGGGTGATTTTCCACTGGATGGAAAGTTGTCTCGACGACATGACGAAGTCCTTTGATCCAAAAAAAGATTGAGGCTGACGACTGTAACGGCCAGGCGCAGTTTTTCTTTATTCAAACGTTCAATTGAAATGCGTCGTTTTCAGTCATGCATGCGACCCGCGTGCAGCCGTCTAGCCCCGTACTTTGACAAGTGGCGGGTGCTGCTTCAGAGTGTGTGCCCTCCCATAAAAACACCTGTCGTTCGGCCACTGCGCTCGCAGTCTGTCGCCGCAGCGCAAGCTTTGTCTGGTTTCTAGAGGTCATGAAATGAATGCAGTAATTGCCGCGGTCGGCATCATGCTGATATTGAGCCTGGCCCGTGTGCACGTGGTCATCGCCCTCATCATCGGCGCGCTCGCCGGCGGCCTGGTGGGCGGCCTGGGTATCGAAGGCACGCTCAAGGCGTTCAACGGCGGCCTGGGTGGCGGTGCCACGGTGGCATTGTCGTATGCGCTGCTGGGCGCATTCGCCGTGGCCATCGCCAAGTCCGGGCTGGCCCATGCGCTGGCCGATCGCGCCCTGTCGATGTTCCATGGTCAGGGCAATGCCGAAGGCGGCAAGATCAAGTGGCTGCTGATCGGCCTGTTGCTGGTGGTGGCGATCTCGTCGCAGAACATCCTGCCCATTCATATCGCCTTCATTCCGCTGCTGGTGCCGCCACTGCTGTACGTGCTGACTCGCCTGCAGATCGATCGGCGCCTGGTGGCATGCGTGATGACTTTCGGCCTGATCACCCCCTACATGTTCCTGCCAGTGGGGTTCGGCAACATCTTCCTCAATCAGATCCTGCTGGCCAACGTCAGCCGCAGCGGGGTGGACGTCAGCGGCGTCAACGTGACCCAGGCCATGGCGATACCGGCGGCGGGCATGCTGTTCGGGTTGCTGCTGGCGGTGTTCTTCAGCTACCGCAAAAAGCGCGTGTACGACGTGGCAAAGATCGAGCAGGTCGAGCAGGTGGCGGTCAGCTACAACCCGCTGACGCTGATGGTGGCCGGCTGTGCGATCGCCGCGGCGTTCATCATCCAGCTGTGGCTGGACTCGATGATCATCGGTGCGATGGCGGGCTTTCTGATCTTCTCGCTGTCGGGCATCGTGCGCTGGAAGGACACCGATGACCTGTTCACCGAAGGCATGAAGATGATGGCCATGATCGGCTTCATCATGATCGCCGCGTCCGGCTTTGCCGAGGTCATGAAGGCCACCGGCGAAGTGAAGACCCTGGTGGAGGCCTCGGCCGGCTGGATCGACCACAGCAAGGCGGTCGGGGCGCTGCTGATGCTGCTGGTGGGCCTGCTGGTGACCATGGGTATCGGCTCGTCGTTCTCCACGGTGCCGATCCTGGCGGCGATCTTCGTGCCGCTGTGCGTGCAACTGGGCTTCGACCCGCTGGCCACCGTGTGCATCGTCGGTACTGCCGGCGCATTGGGTGATGCCGGCTCACCGGCGTCGGACTCGACCCTGGGCCCGACCTCGGGCCTGAACGTCGATGGCCAGCACCATCACATCTGGGACACGGTGGTGCCGACCTTCCTGCATTACAACCTGCCGTTGCTGGCGTTCGGCTGGGTAGCGGCGATGGTGCTGTAGCGCGCCAGGGCGCAGGAGCTGGGCGCGAGGCTCAGCTTTTTCGCGGGGGCGGCGAGATGCGGTTGAGCACCGTATCGCCGTTCTTGTTGCGCGTCAGGTACACCGGCAGCACCTTGGGCATGTTGCTCACCAGGCGATTGACCTCGGTGGTGTTGTAGATGCCGCTGATGCGGATGCTGCCGGTACTGGCGTCCGCCAGCAGCAACGGCGTTTCCAGGTAGCGGTTGATCAGCGGCAGGGCCTGGTCCAGTGGCAGATTGTCGAGGATCAGCTTGCCGCCGCGCCAGGCCAGGCTGGTGTCGTGGGCATAGGTCTGGCTGAGGGCCGGCTCGTAGTCGCCGCGACGGTAGCTGGCCTGCATGCCGGGGCCCAGGCGATAGCCGCTGTCCGGGTCGCTGCTGTTGCTGCTGACCAGCACCGAACCTTCCACCAGGGTGACCTTCACCTGGTCCTGATACTTCCACACGTTGAACTGGGTACCGGTCACCCGGGTCTGGCCCTTGCCGGCACGCACCACGAACGGGTGCTGGGTATCGTGCTGCACCTTGAAGAAGGCCTCGCCGTTGACCAGCGTCACCCGTCGTTCGTCCTTGTAGTTGGCGTAGCGCAGGGTGGTGTTGAGGTTCAACTCCACCTCGCTGCCATCCGGCAGCACCGCGCGGGCGATGGCATTGCCGCTTTCAACGCGCTCATAGCTGTTGGGCAGCCAGCCCTGTTCCCAGCCCACCCAGGCGCCAATCGGCAGCGCCACCAGCGCCACGGCCGCAGCCGAGGCCAGCCGACGCAAGGCGCGCCCGCGTGGCCTGGCTGACAGGGTGATTACCGGGGCAGCAGGGCGGGGCAGGTGGTCGGCGGTCTGCCAGATCTCCTGCATGGCCTGGAATTCCTGCTCGTGCAGTGGGTCGGCTGCGCGCCATTGCGCGCAGGCGGCACGTTCCTGTTCACTGCAGTCCTCAGCATGCAGGCGCATGCACCAGTGCGCAGCGGCATCGGTGATGGCATCAAGTTCGGCTGCGCTGAGGCTGGTTTGGTTCATTGATACTCCCGGTTTTGGCCATTCTACCCTTGGCAGGTGGCCAACGAGAACCGAGTTCATCGTGAATGACTATCAGTTGTAAGAAATATTTGAACGAAAAACCACGCAAATGCGTGGTTTTTATCGTTTAAGCACCCGCCTGGAGCGTTGCGCGGCTCAGAACAGCTCGGCTGGCAACTGGTACAGCGGCGCACTGCCTGCGCGGATGCTGGCCTGCAACGACAGTACCCTGGGCAGCAGACGCTCGACGTAGAAGGTAGCCGTGGCCAGCTTGGCCTCGTAGAACGCCGGCTCCTGCTCGCGCCGTTCGCGGGCAGTGGCCGCCATGCGCGACCACATGTAGGCGTAGGCCACATAGCCGAACAGGTGCAGGTACTCCACCGACGCCGCGCCCACGGCATTGGCATCACCGGTGGCCTGCTCGCGTACCCACTGGCTCACGCTTTCCAGCTGCGCCAGGGCATGCAGCAGCGGTTCGCACAAGGGCGGACGGGTTTCACAGAAGCTGCGGATCTCGTTGGCGAACAGCGCCAGCGACTGTCCGCCATCGGCCACCACCTTGCGCCCCAGCAGGTCCAGCGCCTGGATGCCGTTGGTGCCTTCGTAGATCTGCGCGATGCGAACATCGCGCACCAGCTGTTCCTGGCCCCATTCGCGAATGTAGCCATGCCCGCCGAACACCTGCTGGCCCAGCACGCAGCTTTCCAGGCCCATGTCGGTGAAAAACGCCTTGGCCACCGGCGTCAGCAAGGCCACCAGGCGCTGCGCGGCCTCGCGCTCCTCCGGCTGCTCGGCGTACTTGGCGATATCCAGCTGCAGGCCGACATAGGTTGCGAACGCCCGGCCGCCTTCGGTCAGGGCGCGCATGCTCAGCAGCATGCGCCGTACATCGGCATGCACGATGATCGGGTCGGCCACCTTGTCGCTGGCCAGCGGCCCGGTGGCGGCGCGGCTTTGCAGGCGGTCCCGGGCGTAGCGTGCGGCATTCTGGTACGACGCCTCGGCGCAGCCGATGCCCTGGATGCCGATGGACAGGCGCTCGTAGTTCATCATGGTGAACATCGCCGCCAAACCGCGGTTGGGTTCGCCCACCAGGTAGCCCACGGCGCCATCGAAGTTCATCACGCAGGTGGCCGAGGCCTTGATGCCCATCTTGTGCTCGATCGATCCACAGCTCACCGCGTTGGTTTCACCCAGGCTGCCGTCCTCGCCCACCAGGCGCTTGGGCACCAGAAACAGCGAGATGCCCTTGGCCCCGGCCGGCGCGTCGGGCAGCTTGGCCAGCACCAGGTGCACGATGTTCTCGGTCAGGTTCTGGTCGCCGCCGGTGATGAAGATCTTGGTGCCGCTGACCCGGTAGCTGCCATCGGCCTGGGGTTCGGCCTTGCTGCGGATGATCCCCAGGTCGGTACCTGCATGCGGTTCGGTCAGGCACATGGTGCCGGCCCACTGCCCGCTGTACAGCGCCGGCAGGTACGTGGCCTTCAATGCATCGCTGGCGTGCGCGTCGATGGCCAGGCAGCAGCCGGCGCTCAGCGCCGAATACAGGCTGAAGCTGCAGTTGGCGGCGTAGAGCATTTCCTCGAACTGCACCGCGAGCATCTTGGGCATGCCCAGGCCGCCGTACTCGGGGTTGCCCGCCAGCCCGACCCAGCCGCCTTCGCGGTAGGTCTGCCAGGCCTGCACGAACCCCTGCGCAGTGGTGACCCGACCCTGCGCGAAGTGCACGCCTTCCTCATCGCCGCTGCGGTTGAGCGGGGCGATCAGCTGGCCGGTGATCTTGGCCGCCTCTTCCAGTATCGCATCGGCGGTATCGCCGTCGACGCTGGCCGCCAGCGCCGGCAGGCGTGCCCACAGGGCCGGGCCCTGGAACACTTCGTGAAGAACAAAACGCATGTCGCGCAGCGGTGCATTGAACTCAGGCATAACGGTTTCCGAATAAAGGTGAAAAAAGGTCAGAGCGCCTTGGCCCAGTCGCGCAACAGGTACTTCTGGATCTTGCCCGTGGAGGTTTTCGGCAGTTCGCTGAACACCACGGTCTTGGGCAGCTTGAAGCCGGCCAGATGCTCGCGGCAGAAGGCGATGATGTCCGCCTCGCGGGTACCTTCGAAACCGGCCTTGAGGGTGACGTAGGCACAGGGGGTTTCGCCCCATTTTTCATCCGGGCGGGCGACCACCGCAGCCTCGAGCACGGCCGGGTGGCGGTACAGCGTGTCTTCGACCTCGATGGTCGAGATGTTCTCGCCTCCGGAAATGATGATGTCCTTGAGCCGGTCCTTGATCTCCACATAGCCGTCGGCATGCCACACTGCCAGGTCGCCGGTATGGAACCAGCCGCCTCGGAAGGCTTCGGCGGTGGCCTCGGGGTTCTTCAGGTAGCCCTTCATCACGGTGTTGCCGCGCATGAAGATCTCGCCCAGCGTGTTGCCGTCGCGGGCCACCGGCTCAAGCGTTTGCGGGTCGGCCACCATCAGCCCCTCGAGGGTAGGGTAGCGCACGCCCTGGCGCGACTTGATGCGGGCCCGCTCCTCCAGCGGCTGCGCGTCCCATTCGGCATGCCAGGCACACACCGTCACCGGGCCGTAGACCTCGGTCAGGCCGTAGACGTGGGTCACCTTGATGCCCATTTCCTCCACCGCGCCGATCACCTTGGCGGGTGGCGCCGCCCCGGCCACCATCGCGTTCACGGGGTGGTCGATGGCGGCCTTGGCCGAGTCGGGCATGTTGATCAGCGCATTGAGCACGATCGGTGCGCCGCACAGGTGGGTGACCTGGTGCTCGCGAATCAGGGTCAGGATCTTCTGCGGGTCGACCCGGCGCAGGAACACATGGGTGCCGGCCAGGGCCGTCACGGTCCACGGGTAGCACCAGCCATTGCAGTGGAACATCGGCAGGGTCCACAGGTACACCGGGTGGTTGCCCATGGCCCAGGTCATCTGGTTGCCCAGTGCGTTCAGGTAGGCGCCGCGGTGGTGGTAGACCACCCCCTTGGGGTTGCCGGTGGTGCCGGAGGTGTAGCTCAACGAGATCGCCTGCCACTCGTCCTCGGGCCAGTGCCACACGAACTCGGGGTCGCCCTCGGCCAGGAAGGCTTCGTAATCCAGGTCGCTGACGGCGCGGCCCTCGCCGTACTCCGGGTCGTCCACATCGATCACCAGCGGCGGGTGGGCCATCAGGCCCAGCGCTGCTTCGATCACCTTGTGGAATTCGCGGTCGGTGATCAGCACCTTGGCTTCACCGTGCTCGAGCATGAACGCGATGGCCTCGGCATCCAGGCGCACGTTCAGGGCGTTGAGCACCGCACCGATCATCGGCACACCGAAATGCGCCTCGAGCATGGCCGGAATGTTGGGCAGCATCACCGCCACCGTATCGCCCAGCCCGATGCCGCGGCCGGCCAGGGCGCTGGCCAGGCGGCGGGAGCGCTGGTAGGTTTCCTGCCAGTTGCGGCGGATGGCACCATGGATCACCGCCGGGTAATCGCCATAGACCGCAGCCGTGCGTTCGATGAAACTCAGCGGGGAAAGGGCGACATGGTTGACGGGGGCGGGCTGCAGGCCCTGGGAGAAGATCGACATGAACGGTTCCTGTGCAGGAGGCAGCCGCGATCAGGCGCTGGCTGAAACCTCCGATGGCTGATTGTTAGCTCTGATCAGGTTTCTGGAAGGCGGTACGCAGACCGACTTCGGTGTTTCATTTTTACGCTGTTCTCCATATTACTTGGAAGATAGACTATAGCAATATGGTATAAGTACTATAAAAAGCCGGAGCCCCAAGTGACCTTTCCTCCCTCGGCCTTGCTCGACAAGGACCCGCAACCCACCGTGCTGCTCGATGCCGCCGCCCAGGTGGTGGCCGCCAACCCGGCGGTGCAGGCGTTGTTCGACACCTGGCCCAAGCCGCCCGTCGGCAGCCTGCTGCCCGCCAACTACAAGGCGCTGGTGAGCGCCTGCCTGCACCAGCAGCGGGCGATTGCCGAGGTCGAGGCCCTGGTGCAACAGCGTATCCTGTTGTGGACCTTCGTCCCGCTGGAGGGCGGCCTGCAGGTGCTGGCCCGCTGTCGCGACGCCACGGTGGAGCGCCTGGCCGAGCGCGAGGCCAGCCAGGCACGTCGGTTGTACCGCCTGATCACCGAAAACACCACCGACCTGATCTCGCGCCATACCCCCGACGGGTGTTTCCTGGATGCTTCGCCGGCCTCCTATCGCCTGCTGGGCTACTGGCCGGAAGAGTTGCGCGGGGTGGCGGTGCAGTCGCTGTTTCACCCCCAGGACCGCCAGCAATCGCTGCTGCAGGCCTCCCAGGCGCTGGAGCAGGACGGCTACCAGACCATGACCTGCCGCGTGCGCCATCGCGATGGCCGCGACCTGTGGTTCGAGATCGCCAGCCGCGCCATCCGCGAAACCTACACCGGTGCGGTGGTCGAGATCGTCAGCGTGTCACGTGACATCACCGTGCGCATCGAAGCCCAGGAAAACCGCCGGCGCCTGGCCGAGGTGGTCGAGGCCAACACCGACCTGGTGCTGTTCACCGACCCCGCCGGCCAGCTCACCTACCTCAACCGTTCCGCCCGGCGTGCACTGGGCCTGCTGGAGGTGCAGGCCGTGCCGCCCCTGCGCGAGCTGCTGGACGAAGAAGCCCTGCAACGCCTCGACGAAGAGGGCTGGGCCTGCGCCGAGCGTGAAGGGGTGTGGCAATGCGAGGCGCGGCTGGCGCCCTACAACGGCTCGGCGCCGTTCCCGGTGTCGCTGGTACTGCTGGCGCACCGGGCCGCAGGTGGCGAGCGCTACTACTCGCTGGTGGCTCGCGACATGACCGAGCGCGAGCTGCGTGAACGCCAGCAGCGCCGACACCAGGATGAACTGGCGCACACCGCGCGGCTGGTCACCCTGGGCGAGCTGGCCTCCGGCATTGCCCACGAGATCAACCAGCCGCTGGCAGCGGTGGTCAACTATGCCAGTGCCAGCCAGCGCTACCTGCTGGCGGTGGAGCGTGACCCGCAGGCGGCCGGGCGGGTCGCCCAGGGCCTGCAGCGCATCACCGAGCAGGCCACCCATGCCGCCGAAGTGATCAAGCGCCTGCGCTCGTTCCTGCGCAAGGAGCCGCGCCGCTTGCAGGCGCTCAACGTGGCCGATGTATCGCGCGAGGCCGTGCGCCTGTGTGCCTGGGAGGCGGCGCAGGCCCAGGTGACCATCGAGCAGCACATGGTGTACAACCTGCCGCCGGTATACGCCGACCGTGTCTTGCTCGAACAGGTCCTGCTCAACCTGTTGCGCAACGCCATCGACGCCAACCGCGAGCAGCATGCCGGGGCGCCTTCGCGCGTGCTGATCAGCGCCGACCAGCAGGCCGGTTGGCTGCGTATCCAGGTGGCCGACCAGGGCCCCGGGGTGGCCGCCGAGCAGCTGGACGGCATCTTCACCCCGTTTACCACCAGCAAGCCCGAAGGGCTGGGGCTGGGCTTGAGCATGAGCCGCAGTATCGTCGAAGGGTTCGGCGGTACCTTGCAGGCGCACCCGGGTGATACCGGCGGATTGATTTTGTGCTGTCGGCTGGCGCCGGTGGCCAGTGCATGAACAAGGGGATTTCCATGCAGGAACCGAAGGTCTACGTGGTCGACGACGACCAGGGCATGCTCGACTCCACCGTCTGGCTGCTGGAGTCGGTGGGCCTGCAGGCGCTGCCGTTCACCAGTGGCCAGGCTTTTCTGGAGGCCTGCGATGCGGCGTTGCCGGCGTGCGTGCTGCTGGATGTGCGCATGCCCGGCATGGGTGGGCTGAGCGTGCAGGAAGCCTTGCGCGCCCGGGGCGTGCAGGTGCCGGTGATCTTTGTCAGCGGGCATGCCGATGTGCCGATCGTGGTACGCGCCTTCAAGGCCGGGGCCATCGATTTCATCGAGAAGCCCTACAACGACCAGTTGTTGCTCGACAGCGTGCAGGATGCCCTTGGGCGCTCGTCACGGGTTCAGGTCAGCAGTCGCCAGCGCGATGAAGTGCAGGGGCGCATCGACAGCCTCACCCCGCGTGAGCGCGACGTGTTCGTGCCCCTGGTGCAGGGCTATACCAATCGGGAGATTGCCGAGCAGTTGCAGGTCAGCGTGAAGACCGTGGACCTGTACCGTTCGCGGGTGATGAAGCGCATGCAGGCCGAACACCTGCCTGACCTGGTGGGGATGGCGATTGCGTGTGGGGTGGTGGACCCCTTGAAACTGCGTTGAATGCATCGCGGGGCAAGCCCGCTCCCACAGGTACAGTGCAAGCCTGTGGGAGCGGGCTTGACCCGCGATTGGGTGTCAGGAGCGACGTCCCAGCAACAGCCCGACCACCAGCCCGAAGCCCGCCGAAATCGCCACGGTCTGCCACGGGTGGCCGCCAATGTAATCCTCGGTGGCATCCACCGCCGGCTTGGCCTTTTCACGCACGCCGCCCACCGCATCCAGGGCCTGCTTGAGCTTGAGGCCCACCTGTGCGCGCAGGGTCTCGGCTTCTTCGCCCACCAGGGTGGAGCTGTCCTTGAGCAGCTTGTCAGACTCTTCGATCAGCGCCTGCAGTTCGCTGAAGGCCTGGTCCTTGATTTGTTCGGCATCGGCTTTAAGGGTGCTTTTCCTGGCCATGTACGCTTCCTCGTTGAATGATGGTCACTGTATCAATGGATGCCTGAGCGCGCCGAAAGTTGCAGCGCCTTGGCGGCGCTCGGTGGCTACAGTGTAAGATAGCCCCCATTTTCAAGTGGCAGGAATCCCCATGAGTTTCAATCTGGCCAACATGAGCTTCGCCGAGCGGGCACAGATCGAGGACGAGAAGTCGCGACTGTTCGAACTCTGGCAATCGAACCTGGGCAAGGCCAAGGCCGAAGCCGCGCGGCTGATCAGCGAGAAGCCGCGGCGCAAGGGCAAATGGGCCGAGTGGGTGCGGGCCGAGCTCGACGGCATGTCGCCGCCGGAGTTCGCCAACATGGTGCGCAGCGAAGTCAACAAGCTGATGGCGGCTGCCAAGTAGCCGACCCCCCAGCGCTACCACGCCGTATCGGTGGGCTTGGGCAGCGCCAGCCGCCCGCTGTCGGTGAAGCGCATCGTGCCGAAGGCGCCCCCGGCCAGCTTGCCGCGCAGCACATAGGGCATGCCATCCAGGTTGCTCACCCGGCTCAGGCCCACGGCCTGGCGCAGCATCGAGAAGGCGGTGATGCTCACCGGAATGCTCAGTACCGCTTCGTCATAGCGCCCGATGCTGCCGTGCTGATCGCTGACCCCGGTTGCCAGCGGCTGGCCATTGACCTCCAGGTTGAGCGCCACGCCGTTGTAGTCGATGGGCGTTTCATTGGGGTTCTGCACCCGCAGTTTCACCGCCATGCGCATTTCCAGGTCCTGGCCGGGCAGCGGCTCGATGCCGATCACGCTGATGGTCAACGGGTCGCGCCCCTGCAGCAACGCGCAGGCGCTCAGGCTCAGGGCCAGCAGCAGGCCCAGGCCGACACGCAGGGTATGACGCAGGAAACAGGGCATGGGGCTTGGCTCCGGACAAATGTCTCTGCAGTGTGGCAAATGCCCGGCGCGGTTGAAAGTGGCGCAAGCAGCGTAACAATCTGAATCATCTCCGGCCCGGCAACGGGTTTCGTCGCGAACCTCTCGCGCCGTAGGCTATCCAACGCCTGGGGCCACTGACGTTGTGCAGGAGATGAACGCGATGAACCGATGGTTGCCGGCACTGACCGGCGCAGCACTGAGCCTGATACTGGGCATGCCTGTTCAGGCCGCCGACGCGGGCAATCCCTACAACGACCCGGTACGCCGCGCCAACCCCAATTCCCAGCAGGGCACCGTGCGTTCCACGCCACCGCCGCGCGGGCCTTCCACCCAGCCGCTGCCGCGCCCACCCACCCTCGACAATGGCGGCATCGGCAACGGCCAGAACCTGCGCCGTGAACAGGTGCCGCCGCGCCTGGACCCCTCCCGCCCGCCGCGCGAATCGACGCGTACGCCCTGATCGCCGTTGGCCCACTGCAAGGAACCCTGCATGTCATCACGTACCTGGCTACTCTCCCTCTGCGCTGCGGCGCTGTTGCCGCTGACCGCCACCGCCGCCCCCGAGCGCACCTTCCCCAGCGAAGAAGGCCAGCTCACCGTCAGTACCCTGGCCGAGGGGCTGAAGAACCCATGGGCGCTGGCGTTCCTGCCCGACGGGCAGGGCATGCTGGTGACCGAGCGCCAGGGCAACCTGCGCATCATCAGTGCCGACGGCAAGGTCGGTTCGCCGTTGAGCGGCGTGCCGCAGGTGTGGGCCAAGGGGCAGGGCGGGTTGCTCGACGTGGCGCTGTCGCCGCAGTTCGAGCAGGACCGCATGGTCTACCTCTCGTATGCCGAAGGCGGGGGTGATGGCGACACGGCCGGTACTACCGTGGGGCGCGGCCGCCTGTCGAGCGACAACCTGCGCCTGGACGACTTCAACGTGATCTTCCGTCAGCAGCCCAAGCTGTCCAGCGGCAACCACTTCGGTTCGCGGCTGGTGTTCGACCGCGACGGCTACCTGTTCATCGCCCTGGGCGAGAACAACCAGCGGCCCACCGCCCAGGACCTGGACAAGCTGCAGGGCAAGGTGGTGCGCATCCTGCCCGACGGCCAGGTGCCCAAGGACAACCCCTTTGTCGGCCAGAGCAACGTGCGCCCCGAGATCTGGTCGTATGGCCATCGCAACCAGCAGGGCGCGGCATTGAACCCGTGGACAGGCGAACTGTGGACCAACGAGCACGGGCCTCGCGGCGGCGACGAGATCAACATTCCCAAGCCGGGCAAGAACTACGGCTGGCCCCTGGCGACGCACGGCATCAACTACTCGCTGCTGCCGATACCCGAGGCCAAGGGCAAGCGCGTCGAGGGCGCGGTGGACCCGCTGCACGTGTGGGAGAAGTCCCCGGCCATCAGCGGCATGGCGTTCTACGACAACCCGCGTTTCAAGGCCTGGGACCACAACCTGTTCATCGGCGCGCTGGCCGCCCAGGAGCTGATCCGCCTGCAACTGGATGGCGACAAGGTGGTGCATGAAGAGCGCCTGCTTGGGCAGTTGAATGCGCGTATTCGCGATGTGCGGGTGGGGCCGGACGGCTTTCTCTATGTGCTGACCGACGAGAGTGACGGTGCGCTGCTGAAGGTGGGCCTGACGCAGTAAGCGGCGGCGCGTGCTTCGCCGGCAAGGCCGGCTGCTGCAGGCGAAGGACGCCCCGCAAACGTCACTGATGCTACCCTTGGCCTTTTTCCGCACAGGCCCCCGGCATGTCCAGCCTCACCCCGCTGTCGTTGTACCAGCAATCCATCGAGCTCAATGGCTTTGTCCCCGACGCTGCGCAGCAGCATGCCGTCGACTGCCTTCAAGCCTGCTTCGAGGCTCTTGAGCGCGGCGAGGTGGCGCGTGGGGTATACCTGTGGGGCCCGGTCGGGCGCGGCAAGACCTGGCTCATGGACCAGTTCCACCGCTGCCTGCAGGTGCCCGCCCGCCGCCAGCACTTTCACCACTTCATGCGCTGGGTGCATCAGCGCCTGTTCCAGCTCAACGGCACCGCCGACCCCTTGCAGGCCCTTGCCCACGGCCTGGCCGAAGAGATTCGCGTGCTGTGCTTCGACGAACTGTTCGTCAACGACATCGGTGACGCCATCATTCTCGGTCGCCTGTTCCAGGTGCTGTTCGACAGCGGCGTGGTCATCGTCGCCACCTCCAACCAGCCGCCGGCGCAGCTCTACGCCGACGGTTTCAATCGCGAACGCTTCGTGCCGGCGATTGCCGCCATCGAGCGGCACATGCACGTGGTGGCGGTGGACGGCGGCCAGGACCATCGCCTGCATCCCGGTGCCGAACTGCAACGCTACTGGGTGCGCCAGCCGGGCCAGCCCAGCGCGCTGGGCCAGGTGTTCGAGCAGTCGAGCGCGGGTGAACCGGTCACCCGCGAGGACCTGAGCCTGGGCTACCGCACGGTCAAGGTGGTGCGACGCAGCACCTCGGCGGTGTGGTGCACTTACAACGAACTGTGCGAGCAGCCCCTGGCCGCCATGGACTTCATGGCCCTGTGTGATCGCTTCAAGGTCATTCTGCTGGGCGAGGTGCCTGCACTCGGGGCCCGGCAACGACCGGGCAGAATCGCCCGCGGCACCGAGGACGGCGCCGAGCGGGTAGTGGCGGGGGATCGCGAACTGCCGCAGCTGTCGATTCACGACGACAGCGTGCGGCGCTTCATCGCGCTGGTCGATGAATGCTATGACCGCCGCGTGGCGCTGTACGTGGAGGCCGAGGTGGCACTCGAGGCGCTGTATACCGAAGGCTACCTGGAGTTCCCGTTCCGCCGCACCCTCAGCCGGCTGCGCGAGATGCAACTGCAACGCTTCTGCTGAAGCCGCTCAGCTGTGCACCCAGCCCAGGGTCAGCAGCACCAGCACCAGGTAACGCCCGGCCTTGGCCACGGTCACCAGCAGCATGAAACGCCAGAATGGCTCGCGCATGATCCCGGCGATCAGCGTCAGCGGGTCGCCGATCACCGGCATCCAGCTCAACAGCAGCGACCACTGGCCATAGCGCCGGTAGCGCTGCTGGGCCTTGTCCAGCTGGGCCTGGCTGAACGGAAACCAGCGCTTGTCGCGCAAGTGCTCGATACCCCGACCCAGCAGCCAGTTGACCACCGAGCCCAGTACATTGCCGGCGGTGGCAATCGCCAGCAGCAGCAACCAGGCATCAGGTTCGTGCAGCAGCAGCCCGACCAATACCGCCTCGGACTGCAACGGCAGCAGGGTGGCGGCGCCAAAGGCGCTGAGGAACAGCCCCCAGCCGCTCAGCATGGCGCCGTGCTCACGGGTAGTTGGCGACCACTTCGTCGGTGCCGTCGCGGGTCAGGCCGATGACCTGGTAGGCATCCTTGTGATCGCCCATCTCCATGCCTGGCGAGCCCATCGGCATGCCCGGCACGGCCAGGCCGCGCAGGTCGGGACGCTTGGCCAGCAGCTGGATCTGCTCGGCCGGCACATGGCCCTCGACGAACTTGCCGTCGATCACCCCGGTGTGGCACGACGCCAGGCGCGGCGCCACGCCCAGGCGCTGCTTGACTGCACTCATGTTCGGCTCCACATGGTCATTCACGCTAAAGCCGTTGTCGCGCAGGTGGCTGATCCATTCCTTGCAGCAACCGCAGTTGGGGTCGCGGTACACATCGATGGTCTGGCCGGCCTGGGCCAGCGCACTCATGGCCAGCAGGCCGAAGGCAACGAAATTCTTTTTCAGCATCGTGGATCTCCGGGGCCGCCGTCAGGGCAACCCGCGTCTCGAATGATCGGTGGTCGGTCAGTGCAACAGGGTAACCGGGCTCATGGCTGGAGCATAGCCGGGTGAAGCTGTCGCCAGACTGAGCGCTGCATTACAGATTTGTAAGGTAGGACACTGCCTGCGTGACCTGTGGGAGCACTCGCTCCTCTAACCCCAAACGATGGCGTCGTGCCTGGTCAGGGCGACCATCGGTGATGGAGTACCACAGTCAATCAAGGAAACATGACCCATGCAGGCACTCAAGGCCTACTTCAAGCGTCACGGGCACGAGCCGTTCCGGTTCGGTGAAGGGCGTATCAGCGGCTACCTGTCGGCCATGCTCGGCTTGCTCAGCCTGCTGGCGGTGCTGTGCTTTCTGTTCCCGCAGTGGCTGACCTTTGGCGAGTTCCGCAAAGTCTACAGCGAGCAGTTCGCCCGCACCCTGCTGCTGGCCGGGCTGGTGCTGGCTTTCAGCCTGGGCACCCTCAACATCCTGCTCAACCGGCGCAAGCGCCTGGGCTTCACCGGCATCAGCGCGGCGGGCCTGGCCGTGTTTCTGGGCGGCACCAACATTCAGACCGAAACCATCGGTCAAACCCCGTATTCCCTTGGCCTTGACTGGTTCGTGCTGGCGCTGCTGGTTTCGGCGATCATCTTCATCCCGCTGGAAAAGCTCTACGCCAAGGACCCACAGCAGAACATCCTGCGCCCGCAGTGGCGCACCGACCTGAGCTACTTCTTCGTCAGCCACATGCTGGTGCAGTTCATCCTGATCTTCGTCACCGCCTCGTCCACCTGGCTGGCCGGCTGGGTGGTGTCCGAAACGCTGCAGGCCAAGGTGCAGAGCCTGCCGATCGTGGTGCAGTTCGTGCTAGCGGTGTTCGTCGCCGACCTGGGGCAGTACTGGCTGCACCGCCTGTACCACGTGGTGCCGTGGATGTGGCGCTTCCATGCGGTGCACCATTCCAGCACCGCGATGGACTGGCTGGCCGGCTCGCGCATCCATTTCGCCGAAATCCTGCTGACCCGCACCGGCGTGCTGGTACCGCTGATCCTGCTGGGCTTCTCGCCGCAGGCGATGAATGCCTACGTGATCCTGGTGGGCGTGCAGGCGGTGCTGGCGCATGCCAACGTGCGAATCGACGGCGGGTGGCTGAACTACGTGCTGGTGATGCCGCGCTACCACCACTGGCACCATGCCCGGCACAAGGACTACATCTACAAGAACTACGCGATCCACCTGCCCCTGGTCGACATGCTGTTCGGCACCTTCAAGCTGCCGCGCAAGGAATGGCCGACCCGCTACGGCGTGTTCGGCAAGGACCTGCCCGAAGGCATCGTGCGCCAGCACCTGTACCCGCTGCAAAAGCCCGAGCCCAAGGCCTGATAGCCCTTTGCCCGCTGCCCCATGCTGCGTTAGCCTTGCCGGGTGAACGGCATTGGGGCCAGGAGTATCCATGGACAACGTGATCATCATTACCGGCGCCGGTCGCGGCATTGGCGCGGCCACTGCGCTGGCCGCTGCGCGGGCCGGCTACCGCATCTGCATCAACTACCTTGCCGATGACGCCTCGGCCCATCGCGTGCTGGAGCAGGTGCGCGCGCTGGGTGCCGAGGCGATCACGGTGCGCGCCGATGTCAGCGTCGAGGATGAAATCATCCAGCTGTTCCAGCGTGTCGACAAGGAACTGGGCCTGGTCACGGCGCTGGTCAACAACGCCGGCACCATCGGCCACCAGAGCCGGGTGGAAGAGATGTCCGAGTTTCGCCTGCTCAAGCTGATGAAAACCAACGTGGTGGGGCCGATGCTGTGCGCCAGGCATGCGCTGCAACGCATGTCGACCCGCCATGGCGGGCCGGGCGGTGCCATCGTCAACGTGTCATCGGTGGCCGCGCGGTTGGGTTCGCCCAACGAGTATGTCGACTACGCCGCCTCCAAGGGCGCGCTGGACACCTTCACCCTGGGCCTGGCCAAGGAAGTGGCGGGCGAGGGCGTGCGTGTCAATGGCGTACGGCCGGGCTACATCTTCACCGACTTCCATGCCCTCAGCGGCGATGCCGAGCGGGTCCACAAGCTGGAACCGGGCATCCCCATGGGCCGTGGCGGGCAGGCGGCCGAAGTGGCCGAAGCGATCCTGTGGCTGCTGTCGGACAAGGCCTCCTACACCACCGGCAGCTTCATCGACCTGGGCGGTGGGCGCTGAGCGCGCAGCATGGCCAAGGATATCGACAACCCGTGCATCTCGGCGTGCAAGCTCAGCGGCGAGCTGTGCGTGAGCTGCGGGCGCAGCAAGGACGAGATCAAGCAGTGGAAGCGCATGAAGCGGCCCGAGAAAATGGCCACGGTGGAGCGGGCGGCCAAGCGCCTGAAGGCCCTGAAGAAGAAAAACAAGCGCTAGGCCGCAGGTAGCGCGCCATCCTGACGCGCCCCCAGCGGTGGTCAGTGGGTGTTGACCAGGTCCTCTTCCTCCAGCCCGCGCGAGGCGCGGCCGACCAGCAACGGGTCGGGCTGGTGGGCGACTTTCGGGTCCTTGTCGGGGTAGTCCAGCGTGTGCAGGAAGTGGCGGATGCAGTTCAGGCGCGCCCGCTTCTTGTCGTCCGACTTGATCACGGTCCACGGTGCATCGGCAGTATCGGTGTGGAAGTACATCGCCTCCTTGGCGGCGGTGTACTCGTCCCACTTGTCCAGCGACTTGATGTCGATGGGCGAGAGCTTCCAGTGCTTGAGCGGGTCGTCACGGCGCGAGATGAACCGGCGCAGTTGCTCTTCGCGGTTCACCGAGAACCAGAACTTGAACAGCAGGATGCCGCTGTTGCACAGCATGCGTTCCAGCTCCGGGGTCTGACGCATGAACTCCAGGTACTGCATCGGCGTGCAGAAGTCCATCACCCGCTCGACGCCGGCGCGGTTGTACCAGGAGCGGTCGAAGAAGACCATTTCACCGGCGGTGGGCAGGTGCTGGATATAGCGCTGGAAGTACCACTGGCCCTTCTCCTGGTCGGAAGGTTTTTCCAGGGCCACGATACGTGCGCCACGCGGGTTCAGGTGCTCCATGAAGCGCTTGATGGTGCCGCCCTTGCCGGCGGCATCGCGGCCTTCGAACAGCACCACGATGCGCTGGCCGGTGGCTTTTACCCAGTTCTGTACCTTCAGCAGCTCTATCTGCAATTCATGCTTGGCCTTTTCGTACTCGGCGCGGCGCATGCGGTTGCGGTAGGGGTAATTGGCGGGCAGGGCGGCAGACACGCTGTCTTCGTTGGAGCCGCGACGCGGCGCACTGGCGACCTGCAGCGCGGCAGGCTCGTGGCTGATGGCACTGATTTCGATTTCGGCAGGGATCACCTGAGCAGGCTTGCGCGGGGCGCGTGGGCGGCGCGAACGAGTGACGGCCGCTTTGGGCGTGGCCGGCGAACTGCTGTCGTTGGACGAGGCGGATGGCAGGGGCAGGGGGTGTACGGTGGATTCTTCGCTCATGGTGGGCCTGTTTTGCGTTCTGATTTCCTCTATCTAGTGTAGGAGTGTGATTTTGCGATCTGTTGATCCTGGTCAATAGCGTGGAGGCAAGTGGCCATATATCACGCGGTAACGGTGGTGCTGCAATCGCGGGTCAAGCCCGCTCCCACAGAAACCGTCGAACCTGTGGGAGCGGGCTTGACCCGCGATTGCAGACGGCACGGTTTCAGATCTGCACCAACCGCCCCGCATGCTCAGCCGGCAACCGGTCTCCACGCCCGAACAGCTTGTGGCGCAAGGTGCCCGCCTCATACTCGGTGCGATAGCGCCCGCGCCGCTGCAGTTCCGGCACCACCGTGTCGACCACCGCCTGCAGGTCATCCGGCACCACCGCGTAGGTGAGGTTGAAGCCGTCGATGCCGGTGGCATCCAGCCATTGCTCCAGCTGGTCGGCAATCTCCACCGGCGACCCCAGCAGCACCGGGCCACGCCCGCCCAGGCTGACGAACTCCGCCGCCTCGCGCACGGTCCAGCGCCGGTTCGGGTCCGACCTGGTAAAGGCGGCCAGCGCCGTGCGCCCGGCATCGTTTTCGATGTACTCGATCAGCGCATCCGGCTCCAGGTTGGAAAAATCGATCCCGGTCCAGCCCGACAGCAAGGCCAGCGCCGCCTCGATATCCACGTACTGGCGGTACTCGTCCAGCCTGGCCTGGGCCGCTTCGCGCGTGTCACCCACGATCAGCAGCGCCTGCGCGTATATCAGCACCTCGCCTTCCTGGCGCCCGGCCTCGCGCGTGGCCTGGCGAATGCCGTCCACATAGCTGCGCAATACCGTCTGGGTCGGGCCGCTGATGAACACGCATTCGGCGTGGGTAGCGGCAAAGCGCTGCCCGCGTGCCGAGGCGCCGGCCTGGAACAGCACCGGGGTGCGTTGTGGCGATGGTTCGCTCAGGTGTACGCCAGGCACCTGGAAGTGCGCACCGGCATGCCCGATCGGGTGCACCCGCGCAGGCTCCACGAACACCCCGCGGGCCCGGTCGCGGACCACCGCATCGTCGTCCCAGCTCTTCTCCCACAGCTTGTAGAGCACCTGCAGGTACTCCTCGGCCAGCTCGTAACGCTCGTCGTGGGCCAGCTGTCGGGCCAGCCCCAGGTTGCGCGCGGCGCTGTCCAGGTAGCCGGTGACGATGTTCCAGCCCACCCGCCCGTCGCTCAGGTGATCGAGGGTCGACATGCGCCGGGCGAACGGGTACGGGTGCTCATAGGTGAGGCTGAAGGTGATGCCGAAGCCCAGGTGCTCGGTGACCCCGGCCATGGCCGGCACGATCAGCAACGGATCGTTCACCGGTACCTGCACGCCGCCGCGCAGGGCTGCGTCGTGGCTGCCCTGGTACACGTCGTACACGCCCAGCACATCCGCGATGAACAGCGCGTCGAAACGTCCGCGCTCCAGCAGCCTGGCCAGCCCGGTCCAGTAGCTCAGGCGATTGAAATCGCTGCTGGTGTTGCGTGGGTGGCGCCACAGCCCCGGCGACTGGTGCGTGGCGGCGTTCATGCTGAAGGCGTTGAAACGGATGGGCTTGGACATGCTCGAATCGCTCGCGGTCAAGGCAGTACGGAGACGGGGTACACGGCGTCGGCGACCTTGAGCGGCTTGGGAATCAGGCCCAGGCCCTGGAAGGTGTCCGCCAGCTTCTGCTGTTCGGCCGTGATCTCGGGGGTGATGGCCACCGCGTTGTAGTTGCGACGCTCGCTGGCCACTTCCAGCACGTCGGCGCCGATACCCAGTTGCGGAGCCAGCAGGGCCGCCACTTCCTTGGGTTTTGCGTTGGCCCAGTTGCTGACCTTGCCCAGCTCGGTGAAGAAGGTCTTGAGCACACCACGGTTCTCGTCGGCAAAGGCTGGCGAAGACAGGTAGAAGGTGCGGTTGTTGGTCAGCCCGGTACCGTCGCGCAGGGTCTTGAGGCCGGGTTGTTTTTCCGCTGCGGCGAGGAAGGGGTCCCACAGGGTCACGGCCTTGACGCTGCCCGATTGCAGGGCGGCCACGGCATCGGCGGCGTTGTTGACGTAGGCCGGGTCGATGTCCTTGTAGCTCAGGCCGGTGTCCTGCAGGGCCACGGCCAGCAGATACTGGGCATTCCAGCCGCGACCGGTGGCCACGCGCTGGCCCTTGAGGGCGGCGATATCGGCGACCTTGTCCTGCTCGCGCACCACAATGCCGATGCCGCGCGGGTAGGGCTGTTCGGCGGCCAGGTACACCACCGACTTGCCCGACGCTTGGGCGAACACCGAGGGCGCATCGGCGGCGTGCCCCAGGTCGATGGCGCCGGTGCTCAGGGCCTCGAGCAACTGCGGGCCGGCGGCGAACTCGTACCAGCTGACCTTGATGCCTTGCGGTGCCAGGGCTTTTTCCAGGGCGCCGGAGCCCTTGAGAATGTTGACGCTGTTGAACTTCTGGTAGCCGATACGCAGGTTCTTGGTCGGTTCGGCGTAGGCGGCCGGGCCAGGCAGTACCAGGCTGGCGAGCGCGGCAAAGGCACCGCCAAGCAGCAGGCGGCGCAGGGTCGAAGGAGGTTTGTTGGACATGGTGAGGGCTCCGCAGGCGGGTTCGTCAGGTGTTTTCTGGTAGGGCCTGAAAGTAAAGGCTGACGCCCGCGGAGTGCAATTTTTTTATTACTTTTAGTTAGAACAAATAGTTATTTTTATATCCTTTTTGAATTTATCGGCCGTGCCAGTCGCCCACAAAAAAGCCCCCGACGGGTCGGGGGCTTTGTGTGTGCATCAATGCATGAACAAGGCAATCAGAATGATGATCGGGATAGGCACACCGAGGAAGAACAGCAGTATCGAGCGCATGGTGAATCTCCTGTCAGAGGGTACGGGCAGTGGTGGGGTCGACGCGCACCGGGTCTGCCGTCAGGAACACGGCGGCATCACGGCGACGGCCACCCCAGATGGCGAACAGGCTGGCGAAGAACGCGCCGCACAGCAGCGCCACGAACATCCACAGCGCAGAGGCGGCAGCGGCCTTGCGTGCGGCGTCGGCCAGTTGCTTGGCCTCTTCGATGGCCTGGCGGGCTTCGGCGAACACGGTGTCGATGCGCTGTTCGGCTTCTGCCTGGCTGATCTGGGTGCGCTGGGCAATCACGTTGGCCAGGTAGGCACGGTCTTCGGCGTTCAGCTGGCCGTCGGCCAGGCCACGCACGAAGATGCGCGCGGCAATGCCGTGGGCCGCGTCATCGGTGACCGCCACCGGGCGTTCGTCACGGAACAGCATGTCGATGAAGTAGGCCGAATCGTCATTGCTCGCCTTACTGCTGTTGGCAGCCGCGCCGGCACCGGCCGCAGCCACGCCAGAGGCCGCCATCGCGCCGGCCTGGACGCCGCCGCTCACCACCGAGCTCACCGAACCCACCACCAGCACCGCAGTTACCAGCGTGGCAAAGGCCCAGGCCAGGAAGCCGTGGGCGGTATCGCGGAAATACACTTCATCGCTATGCAGGTTGGCCCATTTGACCCGCAGCCGCCCGGCGATGTAGCCGCCCAGGCCCGAGGCAATGATCTGCGTCAGCGCCAGCCACACGATGCTCGAAATACCCAGTTGCTTGGCCGTGGCGCCATCACCCGGCCACGGCGAGACAGCCGAGAACCCCAGGCCGAAGCCCAGCACGATAAGGATCAGCGACAGTGCGGCGGCACCGGTGGCACCGGCGAAGATGGCCGCCCAGGACACCCCTGAGTGGCTGGAGGTGTCCCCCGCGGGGACGGCGTAGGTATCGGCACTTGTAATCATTGTTGGTGCTCCAGTCATGAAATGGGTCTTCCCCCTCCTGTAGAGCAGTTGCTGTGCCAAATGCTACGAAATATTTATCCTTTCAAAATCAATCAGTTGTAAAACCGAACCGTCCTAAGGCCATGCAGCCTGCATGAGTGCCCGTTTTGCCTCATGCAAATTGCAACCTTGCGCCCGACGGGGATTCCCCACACCCCGCCTGGTGGCTTACCCTAGCCGCCGGTTGGCGCCAGTGGGCGTCACGCATTCCTGCCGTTGGAGCTCTAGCATGTATCAAGACACCGCCACCGTGACCGTCAGCGCCGAATACGCAGGCAAGGAGACCGAGGCCGTGGACAATGCCAATGTGTTGATCGGGTTGAAGGTCGATGGCGAAACCCGCTTCACGGTCGAGTTCAACGGCAAGCTGGACGCCCCGCAGGACCCCACCCACATCTGCGTCACCCTGAGCAACGGCCTGTCCTATCACGGCGAGATCACCGATGGCAGGGCCGATGAAGTGGGTGGCTACATCGCCTTCGACTGCGATGGCATCGACCCGGCACTGCTTGGCTGATTCGGCCGTTCAGGCCCGGTCAGCGGCAGGAGCGCAGCCTTGCGTTCCTGCCATAACCCTCCCGCCGGCTCATCCAGCAAAATAATTGCACTCAAGCTGCATTTTTTTGCGTTGGAGCCCATCCCCGCTTTTGTTCAGACTGCGCGCATCCGAACCCCCGGATTTCCATCTCCAGGGACGGAGCCCTTTGCGTATTGCCCCCTCGCGATACAAAGCCCCCTCGTCTTGGGCGGGCTTCTTTTATTTCAACAGGTACCAGGTCGTCGCATGCCCACCCGCCGTCTGAACAACTGGCTCGATCGCTTCATCCCCGCCGCGTTGCATATCCCGCCCAAAGAGTGGCTGCGGGCCGGCCTTGGCGCCGTGCTCGGCCTGCTGGTGGCCGGCGGGCTGTGCAGCGTGCTGTTCGGCAACGCCGTCACCCTGCACCTGATGGCCCCGCTGGCTGCGTCGGCGGTGCTGCTGTTCGGGGTGTCCTCGGGCGCACTGTCGCAGCCCTGGCCGCTGCTGGGCAGCTACAGCTGCGCGATGCTGGTGGGCCTGGTGCTGCACCACTGGCTGGGCGCGAGCCTGGTGGTGGTGTGCATGGCGCTGGTGCTGGTGGTGCTGCTGATGTGCCTGCTGCGCTGCCTGCACCCGCCGGGCGCGGCACTGGCGGTCAGCCTGGCGATGGCCGACCCGTCGCTGGCGAGCCTGGGCGCCCAGGTGGTCGAGCCGGTGCTGCTCAATGCCCTGTGCCTGCTGCTGGTGGCAGTGGTGTACAACCGCCTGACCGGCGTGCGCTACCCCAAGATCGTCGCCCCGCGGCCCGACCTGCACCGTACCCAGGATGCGCCCGTGAGCGAGCGGGTAGGGGTGAGTGCCGGCGACCTGGACCGCGCATTGAATGAACTGGGCGAGTTCGTCGACGTGACCCGTGATGATCTGGAGCGCATCATCCTGGCCACCGAGCGCCATGCCTTGCAGCGCAGCCTGGGCGGCATGACGGCTGCCCGGGTGATGTCGCGCGACGTGCAGTCCGCCAGCCCGGACACCACGCTTGAGCAAGCCTTCAAGATGCTGGGCGAGCATCGCCTGAAGATCCTCCCCGTGCTCGACGAGGCGCGCCAGCTGGTGGGTATCGTCAGCGTCGGCGACCTGCTCGATTCGGCAATGGCCGCACGCCGTTTCAGCTGGCGCGCGCTGTTCGGCCGGCGTCGCCCGGTGCGCCTGGAACAGGTCATGACCAATCCGGTACGCAGCGTGAACAGCGACGAACCGGCGGTGGCCCTGATCCCGCTGCTGTGCGACCAGGGCCTGCATTGCCTGCCGGTGCTCGAGGCCGGGCAACTGGTCGGGGTGGTCACCCAGACCGACCTGATCGGCGCGCTGCACCAGCAACTGCTGCAGCGCGAGCAGGCCGGTCTAGATCAGCGGGTCCCAGCGCTGGGACCAGTCACTGTCCCCCGCGACCACGCCGCGTAACAGGCCAAACGCCTGTTGCAGCGCTGCCGAGTCGCGCTCGCGGGCGTACACCAGGTAGGTCGGGTAGGTGAATTCCGGCGCCTGCGGCACCCGTTCGAGCACGCCGCAGTCCAGGTAGCTCTGCACCACGCGGGCGCGAAAGTAGCCGCTGCCGCCGTGTTCGAGGATGTACTGCAAGGCCATCGGGCCGAGGTTGAAGCTCAAGGCAGGGCGCGCGTGCTCGGGCAGCGCCGCGTCATGCTGGCGGCGGAACGCCTCGCCCCAGTCGATGTAGATATACGGCTCGGGCTGGCCGGCACGGCGCACGCACACCAGCTTCTCTTCCAGCAATTGCTCCACCTGCACCCCCGGGCCGTACCCCGGCTGGTACACCAGCGCGGCATCCAGCAGGCCCATGTCCAGTTTGCGCAGCAGCGTGTCGCTGTCGCCCACCTCGCTGCGGATGGCATGGCTGGGCACCTCCTGATGCAGTACGCGAACCCAGTCCAGCAGCAGCGGGTTGCACAGGCTGACCTCGCCGCCGATGTGCAGCACCTGGTAGCCGCCGGCGGGCAACGGCAGGTCGCGGCGCGCCGCCTCCCAGGTGTGCACCAGCTGGTTGGCGTAGGCCACGAAGCCCTTGCCGTCGGCGGTCAGGCTGGCGCCGTTGCGGCTGCGCACGAACAATTGGCAACCGAGCAACTGCTCGAGCTTCTGCACCCGCGCGCTGATTGCGGTCTGGGTCACGTGCAGGTGCTCTGCGGCGGCCACCAGGCTGCCGCTGCGCACGATTTCGATGAAGGTACGCGCCAGGTCGATATCCATGGGGGCCTCGTGTTCTACCAGTGCACAGTCTAGAGCTTTCAGTGCCCTTGTAGGAGCCGGCCTTGCCGGCGAAGGCCACGCAACGGATTTTGCGTCAGGCACAAAACCCCTTAGCCTAGGGCGACTACACCGCCGGAGCGCGCCTTGAACCCCACCTTCGCCTCGTTGAGCCTTGCGCACCTGCGTACCCTCGACACGCTGTTGCAGCTCAAGAACCTCAGCCATGCCGCCGAGCGCCTGGGCAGCAGCCAGTCGGTGCTCAGCCGCCAGTTGGCGCACATGCGCGAAGCCTTCGACGACCCGCTGCTGGTTCGCCAGGGCCGCGGCTATGTACTCAGCGAACGGGCCCAGGCGCTGGTGCTGCCCCTGCGCCAGGTACTGGGCGAGCTCGACGCCCTGCGCCAACCCGAGGCCTTCAGCCCGCAGCGCTGCGAGCGGCGATTCTGCCTGGCCGCCTCCGACTACATCGCCGAACACATGCTGCCATTGCTGGTCAGCCGCCTGGCCGAGCAGGCGCCGGGGGTGTCGATCGACTACCGCAGCTGGTCGCCGGACCAGTTCGAACGCCTGGCCAGCGGTGAAATCGACCTGGCCACCACGCTGTTCGACAGCGCCCCGGCCAACCTGCACGGGCGCATGCTCGGCGAGGATCGCGCGGTGTGCCTGATGCACCGCGAACACCCGCTGGCCCGGCACGCCGAGCTGAGCCAGGATAACTACCTGGCCTGGGGGCACGTGCGCATCTGTGGCGGCGGCGACAAGGACAGCTTCATCGACCGCCACCTGCGCGGCCAGGGCCTTGCCCGGCGCATCACCCTGCAGGTGCCGTTCTTCTCGGCGGCGGTGCAGGTGGTGTGCGCCAGCCAGACACTGGTCACCGTGCCCGAACACATCGCCCGCCAGCTCAGCCGCCTGCACCCGGTGGTGTGGTGCCCGCTGGCGTTCGTCGAACATACCCAGCGCTACTGGGTGGTGTGGCACCAGCGCCTGCAGGCTTCGGCCGAGCACCGCTGGTTTCGTGCGCAGGTGTTCGAGCTGTGGCAGCAGTCGCAGTTCGGCGTCACCGGCAGCTATGTGGATTCGCCATAGCAGCTATGCGCGGCGCGGCGTGTTTCAGCGGCCAGCCAGCGCCTAGACTCGCTGGCACTGCAATCACCCCCACAGGAGCCAGCGCGTGAGCCCAGAAGAATTTCGCCAGCAAGGTCACCAACTGATCGACCGCATCGCCGATTACCGTGCCAATGTCGCCAGCCGGCCGGTCATGGCCCAGGTCGAGCCGGGCTACCTGAAGAATGCCTTGCCCCAGGCCGCGCCACAGCAGGGCGAGCCTTTCGAGCAGATCCTCGCCGACGTGGACCAGCTGGTGATGCCCGGCCTGTCGCACTGGCAGCACCCGGACTTCTTCGGCTACTTCCCCTCCAACGGCACGCTGTCTTCGGTGCTGGGCGACTTTCTCAGCACCGGCCTGGGCGTGCTCGGCCTGTCGTGGCAGTCGAGCCCGGCGCTGAGCGAGCTGGAGGAGACCACGGTCGACTGGCTGCGCCAGATGATCGGCCTGTCCGGTGCCTGGAGCGGGGTGATCCAGGACACCGCCTCCAGCAGCACGCTGGTGGCGCTGATCTGCGCCCGCGAGCGCGCCAGCGACTACGCGCTGGTCAAGGGTGGCCTGCAAGCGCAGGCCCGGCCGCTGATGATCTACACCAGCGCCCAGGCCCACAGCTCGGTAGACAAGGCCGCGCTGCTGGCCGGCTTCGGCAAGGACAACATCCGCTACATCGAAGTCGACCAAGCCTTCGCCATGCGCCCTGAAGCGCTGGCAGCGGCCATCGAGCAGGACCTTGCCGCAGGGCTGCAACCGTGCGCGGTGGTCGCCACCACCGGCACCACGGCCACCACCGCCCTCGACCCGCTCGAACCGATCGGCCGCATCGCCCGCGCCCATGGCCTGTGGCTGCATGTGGACTCGGCCATGGCCGGTTCGGCGATGATCCTGCCCGAATGCCGCTGGATGTGGACCGGCATCGAGCAGGCCGACTCCATCGTGGTCAATGCGCACAAATGGCTGGGGGTGGCGTTCGACTGCTCGCTGTATTTCGTGCGTGACCCGCAGCACCTGATCCGTGTGATGAGCACCAACCCCAGCTACCTGCAGTCGGCGGTCGATGGTGAAGTGAAGAACCTGCGCGACTGGGGCATCCCGCTGGGGCGCAGGTTCCGTGCATTGAAGCTGTGGTTCATGTTGCGCAGCGAAGGCGTGGAAGGCTTGCAGCAACGCCTGCGCCGCGACCTGGGCAATGCTCGCTGGCTTGAACAGCAGGTAGGTGCGGCCCCGGGCTGGGAGGTGCTGGCGCCGGTGCAGTTGCAGACCCTGTGCATTCGTCACCAGCCTGGCGGGCTGGAAGGCGAGGCACTGGACCGCCACACCCGCGCCTGGGCCGACCGGCTCAATGCCTCGGGCGCGGCGTATGTGACCCCGGCGACGTTGAACGGGCAGTGGATGGTGCGGGTGTCGGTGGGCGCGTTGCCCACCGAGCGCGAGCATGTGGCAAGGCTGTGGGAGGGGTTGCAGCAGGTGGTCAAGGGCTGATCCCTGCGGCCCCTTCGCTGGCAAGGCCGGCTCCTACCGATAGTAGGCGCCGGCCTTGCCGGCGAAGAGGCCCATGAAAAGTACAACCTTGCCTCTGGAAGGTGCATTTTCCCCCCGTCACACCCATCCCATACTGGCCCTGCATCCGCCGCCAGCTGCCCACCTCGCAGCCCGGCCCGGACATCCAATAATAAGCAGGGCCCTCCATGAAAAAGCCAAACCCGCTGCTTGAAGACCTCAAGCCACTGTTGCCGACCATCGCCGCCAACGCCGCCCGTGCCGAGCAGGATCGCCAGGTACCCGCCGAAAACATCGCGCTGCTCAAGGGCATCGGCCTGCACCGCGCCTTCCAGCCCAAGCTGTATGGCGGCCTGGAAATTTCCCTGCCCGAATTCGCCGACTGCATCGCCGCGCTGGCCGGTGCCTGTGCCAGTACCGCCTGGGCCATGAGCCTGCTGTGCACCCACAGCCACCAGCTGGCGATGTTCCCGGCCCGGTTGCAGGAAGAGATCTGGGGCACCGACCGCGACGCCACTGCCAGCAGCAGCATCGCGCCGTTCGGGCGTATCGAGGAGGTCGAGGGCGGCCTGCTGTTCAGCGGTGAGATGGGCTGGAGCAGCGGCAGCGACCATGCCGAATGGGCCATCGTCGGCTGCCGCCGCGCCAACGCCGAAGGCACCCAGGACTACTGCTTCGCCGTGCTGCCGCGCAGCGACTACGTGATCCGCGACGACTGGCACGCTGCGGGCATGAAGGGCAGCGGCACCAAGACCCTGCTCATCGACAAGGCCTTCGTGCCCGAGTACCGCATCCAGAAAGCCAAGGACATGATGGAAGGCAAGTCCGCCGGCTTCGGCCTGTACCCGGACAGCAAGGTGTTCTATTCGCCGTACCGGCCGTACTTCGCCAGTGGCTTTTCCACGGTCAGCCTGGGGGTGGCCGAGCGCATGCTCCAGGCCTTCCGCGAGAAGACCGCCAACCGCGTGCGCGCCTACACCGGCGCTGCGGTTGGCGCAGCCACCCCCGCATTGATGCGCCTGGCCGAGTCCACCCACCAGGTGGCCGCCGCGCGGGCCTTTCTCGAAAAAACCTGGCAGGAGCACGCCGACCACAGCGCCCGCCACCAGTACCCCAGCCGCGAGACCCTGGCGTTCTGGCGCACCAACCAGGGCTACGCGGTGAAGATGTGCATCCAGGCCGTGGATCGCCTGTTCGAAGCCGCGGGCGGCACCGCCTGGTTCGAGGCCAACGAGATGCAGCGCCTGTGGCGCGACTCGCACATGACCGGCGCCCATGCCTACACCGACTACGACGTCTGCGCGCAGATCCTCGGTCGCGAGCTGATGGGCCTGGAGCCCGACCCGAGCATGGTGTGAACACCGCGCCCTGCCCATAACAACAACGTACGGCTGCCCTGGCGGCAGCCGGGGAGTCTTGCATGTCTACTGAACCTGCCGTGGCCTTCGACAGCCGCGCGTTCCGCCGCGCCCTGGGCAACTTCGCCACCGGCGTCACCGTGGTCACCGCCGCCGATGCCGTGGGCAACAAGGTCGGGGTCACGGCCAACAGCTTCAATTCGGTCTCGCTGGACCCGCCGCTGATCCTCTGGAGCCTGGACAAGCGCTCCAGCAGCCTCGCGGTGTTCGAGGCCGCCAGCCACTTTGCGGTGAACATCCTGGCCGCCGACCAGATCGAGCTGTCGAACAACTTCGCCAAGCCACGGGAGGACCGCTTTGCCGGCATCGAGCACCGGGCGGGCGAGGGGGGCGCACCGCTGCTGGCCGATTGCGCCGCGTGCTTCCAGTGCGAACGCCATCAACTGCTCGACGGCGGTGACCACTGGATCATGCTGGGCAAGGTGGTAGCGTTCGACGATGGCGGGCGTTCGCCGTTGCTCTACCACCAGGGTGCGTACTCGATGGTGCTGCCGCACACCCGCATGACCCGACGCGAAGAGGGGCAGGCCCCCAGCAGCCATTTTCAGGGGCGCCTGAGCCACAACCTGTACTACCTGATGACCCAGGCGCTGCGTGCCTACCAAGCCAGTTACCAGCCGCGCCAGCTGTCCAGTGGCTTGCGCACCAGCGAGGCGCGCATGCTGATGGTGCTGGAGAACGATGCGGGGTTGAACCTGGCCGACCTGCAGCGCGAGGTGGCGATGCCGGCGCGAGAGATCGACGAGGCGGTGGCCAACCTCAAGCGCAAGGGGCTGGTGTGCGACAGCGAGGCGGCCGGGCATGTGCGCCTGAGCGTGGCCGGCATCGACCAGACCGAGGCCCTGTGGACGATTGCGCGCGAGCAGCAGGACACGGTATTTGCCGCGTTCAGCGACGAGCAGATCGAGACGTTCAAGACGGTGCTCAAGGCAGTGATTCGCGCGTGAGCCAAAGGCTTTGCCAAGGACGGCCCCTGTAGGCGCCAGCCTTGCTGGCCAAGCGCTTTCAACCCATCGGCGAGCACAGCTCCACCAGCACCCCGGCCGGGCAGCGCAAGTAGGAAACCGTCTGGCCCCAGGGCTTGCTCTGCGGCGCCCTGATTTCCTCGGCGCCGTTGACCAGGGCATTGGCGTGGGCCGCCGCGACCTTCTCGGTCACCAGCGCGATCTCCATGCCCAGGGGCTTGTGGCTGTTGCTGGCGGCAACGAAACCTTCCGGGAAATTCGACTCGCCCAGTTCCAGCGACGCGAAGGCCAGGGTGGTTGGCCCGGTGTCCAGCTCGCCGTAATCGCCGGACTCATGCAGAAAACGACGCTTCAGGCCGAAGGCATTCTCGAAGAAGCTCAACGATGCCTCGACATCGGGTACATAAACGATGGTGTAGCCCAGTTTCATACACATTCCTTGTCGGTGGTTTCTGTAGGGGCCGGCCTTGCCGGCGAAGCAGCCGGCACGGGCCTAAGCCCCGGTTTTTTTCGCTTTGGTGGCACGGGGTCGCTTGCCGGCCGTGGCGCTGCTCTTGCGCTTCTTCTTCCACGGCGCGCCGCCGCGCCCGGCCGGCACCGGCGGCCCTGAAATGCGCAGGCTCATGCCCGAGCAGCGCTCCACCTGCTTGCTCATCCACGCCGACTGCTTGGCCACGAACGCTTCCAGGCTCATTTCGCCGCTCTGCACCATGTCCAGCGCCTGCTCCCAGATCGCCGTGGTGCCAGGGTCGGCAATCGCCCTTGGCACCGCGTCGATCAGGCTGAACGCCGCCGGCGTGGCCGACAGCGCCTTGCCCTGCTTGACCAGGTAGCCCCGGTCGAGCAGGCCCTGGATGATCCCGGCGCGGGTCGCTTCGGTGCCGATGCCGGTGGTGTCCTTGAGCTTCTGTTTAAGGCGCGGGTCGTCCACCAGCTTGGCGACGTTCTTCATCGCCTTGATCAGGTCGCCTTCGGTGAAGGGCTTGGGCGGTTGGGTCCACAGGTCCTTGAGGTTGACCCCGGCCACCTCGCACAGCTGACCCTCGTGCAATGCCGGCAGCACTTGCGCCACCGGCGCCTCGCGGCCCTTGGGCGGGGTCAGGGCTTCGGGCAGCGCGCGCCGCCAGCCCGGCTCGACGATCTGCTTGCCCACCGCACGCAGCGCCTGCCCGGCGCAATCGAAGTCGGCCTGGGTGCGGTCGTATTCATGGTTGGGCAGAAACTGCGCCAGGTAGCGGGCACGAATCAGCACGTACACCGACTTGTGCTTGGGCGGCAGGCGCGCCGGGTCGAGCGCGGCGGCGGTGGGGATGATGCCGTGGTGGGCGCTGACCTTGGCGTCGTTCCACGCGCGTGAGCGGCGTTGCGCCTGCAGGTGCGGCTGCAAGGGCGCCAGGCTCGGGTCGGCGCGCCCCAGCGCGGCAAGAATCGCCGGCGCCTCGGCGTGCTGGCTCAGGGGCAGGTAGCCACAGTCGCTGCGCGGGTAGGTGATGACCTTGTGGGTTTCGTACAGCGCCTGGGCGATGTCGAGGGTTTCCTGGGCGCCCAGGCCGAATTTCTTCGAGCACAGCTCCTGCAGGGTGCCCAGGTCGAAGGGCAGCGGCGCTGCCTCGCGCACGCGCTCGGTGGTCAGCGTCAAAAGGCGCGCCGTGGGCGCCGCCTGGATGGCCGCAGCCGCCTGCTGCGCGAACGCCTGGTTCAGGCAGCGGCCCTGGTCGTCGCACAGCTCGTCGGGCGCACGCCACTGGGCATTGAACACCTCGCCGGCGCTGCGCAACTGCACATCGATGGCCCAGAACGGCACCGGCACGAAATCGGCGATGCTGCGGTCGCGGTCCACCACCAGGCGCAGTGTCGGGGTTTGCACCCGGCCCACCGGCAACACGCCCTGATAGCCGGACTGGCGGCCGAGCAGGGTGAACAGCCGGCTCATGTTCATGCCGATCAGCCAGTCGGCACGCGAGCGGCCCAGGGCCGAGTGGTACAGGTTGAAGGTGGCGGCGCCGGGCCTGAGGGCGGCCAGGGCCTTGCGGATCGAGGCGTCATCCAGCGCCGACAGCCACAGGCGCTGGATCGGCCCGCGATAGCGGCAGTGCTCCACCAGCTCGCGGGCGATCATTTCGCCCTCGCGGTCGGCGTCGGTGGCAATCACCAGTTCGGCCGCCTCGCCGAGCAGGCGCTTGACCGCCTTGAACTGCGCGGCCGTCCTGGGTTTTACCAGCATTTTCCATTGCGCCGGGATGATCGGCAGGTCGGCCAGCGACCAGCGCTTGTAGCGGGCATCGTAGGCGTCGGGCGGGGCGGTTTCGAGCAGGTGGCCGATGCACCAGGTCACCGTGACGCCCGTGCCGACCCAGCAACCGTCGCCGCGGCGGCTGGCGCCAAGGACCTTGGCGATGTCCTTGGCCTGGGAGGGTTTTTCGCAGAGGTACAGGCGCATGGCCGAGTGAGCTCTTGGTCGGGCTGTGATGGGCCCTAGAATGCGCAGGATTGGCGATGCAGGCAAGGTTTATCTGTATGGATATACAGATGAATGTGTAGCGCTTGCCTGCCCGCCGATGCCTCAGCCGCGCGACGCTTCCAGTGCCTGGGCCAGGTCGGCCAGGATGTCGTCGCTGTGTTCGATGCCGATCGACAGGCGCACCATGTCACGCGGCACGCCGGCCTTTTCCAGCTCTTCGTCGTTCAACTGGCGATGGGTGGTGGAGGCCGGGTGGCAGGCCAGCGACTTGGCATCGCCGATGTTCACCAGGCGCACCACCAGCTTGAGTGCGTCGATGAAGCGTGCACCGGCCTCCTGGCCGCCCTTGATCCCGAACGACAGGATCGACGCCGGCTTGCCCTCGGTGTAGCGCAGCGCCAGCGCGTGCTCGGGGTGGTCCGGCAGGCCGGCGTACTTGACCCACGCCACCTGCTCGTGACCCTGCAGGTAGTGGGCCACCTTCAGGGCGTTCTCGGTGTGACGCTCCATGCGCAGGGCCAGGGTCTCCAGCCCCTGCAGGATCAGGAAGGCGTTGAACGGCGACAGCGCCGCGCCGGTGTTGCGCAGCGGCACCACGCGGCAGCGCCCGATGAACGCCGCCGGGCCGAAGGCCTCGGTGTAGGTCACGCCGTGGTAGGACGGGTCGGGGGTGTTGAGCAGGGCGAAGCGCTGCTTGTGGTCGGCCCACGGGAAGTTGCCCGAGTCGATCACGATGCCGCCGATGCTGGTGCCGTGGCCGCCGATGTACTTGGTCAGCGAGTGCACCACCACGTCGGCGCCGTGCTCGAACGGGCGGCACAGGATCGGCGTGGCCACGGTGTTGTCGACGATCAGCGGCACGCCATGGCGGTGCGCGGCATCGGCCAGCGCGCGCAGGTCGACGATGTTGCCGGCCGGGTTGCCGATCGACTCGCAGAACACCGCCTTGGTCTTGTCGTCGATCAGCGCCTCGAGGGCGGCGATGTCGTCATGGGCGGCGAAGCGGGTCTGGATGCCGAAGCGCGGCAGGGTATGGGCCAGCAGGTTGTAGGTGCCGCCATACAGCTTGGCCACCGAGACGATGTTGTCGCCGGCCTCTGCCACGGTCTGGATGGCGTAGGTGATCGCCGCCATGCCCGAGGCCACCGCCAGTGCGCCCACGCCGCCTTCCAGCGCGGCCATGCGCTGTTCCAGCACATCGTTGGTGGGGTTCATGATGCGGCTGTAGATGTTGCCGGCCACCTTGAGGTCGAACAGGTCGGCACCATGCTGGGTGTCATCGAAGGCGAACGAGGTGGTCTGGTAGATCGGCACCGCAACCGCTTTGGTGGTCGGATCGGGGCTGAAGCCCGCATGGATCGCCAAGGTTTCCAGCTTCATGATGCAGTCGTTCCTTGAAAGTCGTGGAGGCCGAAGCATGCGCGGGGCGCAAACGCGGGGTCAAGCCTTGCCCCGCTGAACGATGACCTGCGCCAGCCGGTCGGATGGTCATTGCCTGCCACCCTGCAACGGAGTCGCCCATGCTGCCCCACCTGATTGCACCCGGTTTCGCCCTGCTGGCCCTGGCCAGCACCCTGGCCATCGCCGCCGAGCCCTTGCGCATCACCGGCCTGCAGCGCTGTGGCGATGTGCTGAGCGCGGTTCAGCAGCAGTGGTGCGTGAGCACCCGCGGCCTGGCGCAGGGCACGCCCGGGGTGCATCTGGACGGGCACGTGCTGCCCGCCGCCCGTGTCACCCGCGATGGCGATACGCTGCGCCTGAACCTCGATACGGCGCGGTTGGACAGCGGCCCGTTGTGGCTGCAGGACGCGGGCGGCCAGGCCAGCAACCCGGTGTGGCTGTCGCTCAAGGCCAGCCATGTGGTGCCCGCCGGGCCGGGCGAGGTGGCGAAGAACATGGACGGCCTGACCACCTATGTCGACCTGGTCAGCCTGCTGATCGAAGAGCGCCACGACGGTCTGCAGGAGGCCCAGCGCCTGGCCGACAAGTACGGCGCCAAGGTGGTGGGGGCGATCGCGCCGCTGAACGTCTACCAGCTGCGCCTGCCGGTCAGTGACCTGGTGCAGCGCGATGCCATGGTGCTGCGCCTGGGCAGCGAGGTCAGCGTGGACGCCGTGGTGATCGAGGAGTCCGCGCCGGAAAAGGGCGAGGAGCGCGAACCCGCAGATGCGCAGGCCCGGCCCGGCGGCGAGGAGTGGGCCGCCAACCGTTTCATGGACGCGGTCAACTTCTACCAGCGGCGCATCCCTGCCCGCGATGCGGCGGTACCGGTCAGCCCGGTTCGCATCGGCGTGATCGAGCGCGACGTGGATTTCGACGCCCCCGATTTCGCCGATTACCTGGGCCCGTGCCGCGGCGAGCGACCACGCACCTGCCTGTACGCGCGTGACGCCGACAAGCCCGACGGGCATGGCAGCACGGTGGCCGGGGTGCTCGCCGCGCGCTGGGAGCAGGGCGGCAATACCGGTTTTCTGCGCGGGCTCGACCCGGCCAGCCCCGGCTTCGAGGTGATCGTGGAGCGCAATTCCGACGCCGGCATCACCGCCAACATCGCCGCCTCGGTCAACCTGGTGGAGGACGGCGTGCGGGTGCTGAACTGGAGCTGGGGCATCCACCGGGTGGGGGCGAAGAACGTCGAGGGCGACGAGGTCGACTCGCTGGTGCGCTCGGGCCTGGCCATGAGCGGCTATGAAGAGCTGCTGGAGGAGTTCTTCCTGTGGCTGCGCAAGGAGCACCCGGACGTGGTGGTGATCAACTCGGCGGGCAATGGCGCGTCGTACTCGGGTACCGACGAGTACCGCCTGCCGTCCTCGTTCGTCACCGAGCAGTTGCTGGTGGTGGGCGGGCACCAGCGCAGCGAGCGCCCGGTGGCGGTGGATGATCCGGCCTATGTGGTCAAGCGCGCCGCCTCCAACATCGACGCGCGCGTGGACATCACCGCCGCCGCCTGCGTGCAGGCGTCCACTGCGCAGGCCGACCAGCGCGGCGAGGTGCACTGCGGTACCTCCTATGCCACGCCGATGGTGGCCGGGGTGGTGGCGGCCATGCTCTCGATCAACCCGCGCCTGCAGCCCGAGCAACTGCGCCTGTTGCTGCGCCGCAGCGCCATGACCCTGGGCGGCGAGGGCGACTTCGAGCCGATGGACGCCGAAGACCTGACCGCGCCGATCCTGCCGTCCGAGCGCAACTACCAGCTCAATGACAAGGACGTCGGCCGCTCGGCGCGGCTGGACATGCACAAGGCCCTGGACCTGGCGGTGCAGAGCCGCGACCGGGTGCGATGAGGGTGTCGCCTTCATCGCGGGTCCAGCCCGCTCCCACAGGCTCTGCACAGTCCTGTGGGAGCGGGCTTGCCCCGCGATGGCTGCGACGCCGTTTGTGTTTGAGGTAAGCTAGCCAACCTTTTGCACCCCCTCGATACCCTGTCACCCCCGCAGGCGATGCCCTGCCGATTGGAACCCCGATGCAGCCCACACGCAAACCCTTCCGACTCGCCCCCGTGCGCGCCGACGTGCTCGCCGGCCTCACCACCGCCTTCGCCCTGGTGCCCGAGTGCATCGCCTTCGCCCTGGTTGCGCACCTGAACCCGCTGTTGGGCCTGTACGGCGCCTTCATCATCTGCACCCTGACCGCACTGTTCGGCGGGCGCCCGGGCATGGTTTCCGGCGCCGCCGGCTCGATGGCGGTGGTGATCGTCGCGCTGGTGGTGCAGCACGGCGTGCAATACCTGCTGGCCACGGTGCTGCTGGGCGGGCTGGTGATGCTGCTGTTCGGCCTGCTGCGCCTGGGCAAGCTGGTGCGCCTGGTGCCGTACCCGGTGATGCTCGGCTTCGTCAACGGCCTGGCCATCGTGATTGCCCTGGCCCAGCTCGAACACTTCAAGTCCGGCCAGGCCTGGCTTGCCGGCAATGCGCTGTACCTGATGCTCGGCCTGGTGGCACTGACCATGGCCATCGTCTACGTGCTGCCACGCCTGACCCGCGCCGTGCCGCCGGCGCTGGTGGCGATTCTCGGCGTGGGCCTGCTGGTGTACCTGTTCGACCTGCCCACCCGCACCCTGGGCGACATGGCGCACATTGCCGGCGGCCTGCCGGGCCTGGCCCTGCCCGAGGTGCCATGGACCCTCGACACCCTGCGCATCATCGCGCCATATGCAGTACTGATGGCCATGGTCGGCCTGCTCGAAACCCTGCTCACCCTCAACCTCACCGACGAAATCACCGAGAGCCGCGGCCACCCCGACCGCGAATGTGTGGCGCTGGGCGCGGCCAACATGGTCTCGGGCCTGTGCGGCGGCATGGGCGGCTGCGCGATGATCGGGCAGACCGTGATCAACCTCGGCTCCGGCGGGCGCGGTCGGCTGTCGGGCGTCGTGGCCGGGGTGATGATCCTGATGTTCGTGCTGTTTCTCGCGCCGCTGATCGAACGCATTCCGCTGGCGGCACTGGTGGGGGTGATGTTCGTGGTGGCGCAGCAGACCTTCGCCTGGGCATCGCTGCGGGTGCTGCACAAGGTGCCGGTGAACGACGTGCTGACCATCGTGGCGGTCACCGTGGTCACGGTGTTCACCGACCTGGCGGCTGCCGTGATGTTCGGCATCATCATCGCCGCCCTGAACTTTGCCTGGCAGCAGGCCCGCGAGCTGTACGCCGACAGCGACGTGCACGCCGACGGCAGCAAGCTGTACCGCGTGCACGGCACCCTGTTCTTTGCGTCGGTCACCACCTTTCTGAACCAGTTCACCCCGGCCGACGACCCGGCCGAGGTGACCCTGGACTGCGCCCACCTGCGGGTGGTCGACTACTCGGCGATCGCTGCCATCAAGACCCTGCGCGAGCGCTATGCCAAGGCCGGCAAGCACCTGCGCGTGGTGCACCTGACCGAGCGCTGCAAGCAACTGCTCAGGCGTGCGGGGGAGCAGCACACCGCCTGAGCCCACGCGCATTTTTAAGGATCTGCTGATGGTCCGCGCTGCGGCATGTGCCTGAACATTGGCCTGTCACGGGAGTGACGTTCTCTGACGGCAAGCCTGTTGATTGGAGGAGTCTTTCGAAGCGGTGGATGGGCTATGGCACGCCTGCGTGGGAGGGGTGAGTGATGAATCAGTCGGCGCTTTACGTGGTCTCGACGCCCGTCGCGAGTACGTCGTTGCAGTCGGACCTCGGAAGGGCCCTGGAGCGGGATCAGTTCGAACTGCATTATCAACCGCTCTACCGCGTCGATCAGGGTCGCCCCTACATCGCGGGTGTCGAGGCGCTGCTGCGCTGGCGATCTGCCGGGCAACTGGTGCCGCCGCTGGCGTTCATCCCCACCCTTGAAGCCACCGGGCAGATCGTACCGGTTGGCGAGTGGGTGCTGCAGCGCGCCTGTCGACAGGTCCGCGACTGGCAACTGGCCGGGCAGGGGCAGCTGCACTGTTCGGTCAACGTCTCCAGCCTGCAGCTGGAGCAGGTCGGCTTCGCCGCCTCGGTGCGGCGCGTTCTGCAGGCCTGCGGGCTGCCGCCGGCGAGCCTGATCCTGGAAATCACCGAAAGCCAGTGGGTCAGCGACAGTGCCCAGGTCAAGGCCTGCCTCGATGAACTGGTGAGCCTGGGCGTGCGGCTGGCGCTGGATGATTTTGGCACCGGCTACTCAGCCCTGAGTTGCCTGCTGCGTTTTCCATTGAGCATCCTCAAGGTCGACAGGAGCTTCGTCAGCGGCCAGCCCCAGAGCGGCAAGCTGCACGCGATCTGTCGTGCAATCATCGGGCTGGGGTGCGAGCTGGGCTTCGAAGTGGTTGCCGAAGGCGTCGAGGAGGCTGACCACCTGGACTTCATCGTGGGCCAGGGCTGCCATTACGCGCAGGGTTACCTGCTCAGTCGGCCCTTGCCGCCGACGGAGTTGCAACGCCTGTTCAACTAGCGGCTGCCACCGCCACGCAAGGGCGCCTGGCCGCTCGGAGTGTGGGCGTACTTCGATCGCCGATCATCGGAGGGCGGTGTGCAGGCCCGTTTTCAGGCTTGCCTGATAGGCTGTTTCAAACGCCCTCATTAAAGTCCCCACCAGCAACGACGCGGAGTCGGGTGCCTCCGATTTTCTGCTTGTTTCTATGAGGGATTGAACATGCTGCTTAGAAATTTCAGGCTGGGCCATCGAGCAATACTGGTGTTTTTCGTATTGAACGTGCTGGTCATTGTCCTGGGTGTGGTTTCCATCATGCAAATGGGCCGAGTGCGTGCCGCTGCCCTGGAAATCGAGAAGAACTGGATGGAAAGTGTGCGCCAGGGAGGCGCGATCGACGCGCTGGTGCTGCGCCTGCGGCTTGAAAGCTATCGCCTCCTCAGTACCGATGACACAGCGATCAGGAAGATGTCCATCGAGACCATCACCGGTGCACGCAGCGAGCTCGACAAGGCGGTCACCGACTATCGTCACCAGGTGTCCAGCCCGGACGAACAAGCTGCCTACGACGATGTCAAGACAGGGATCGCCAACTACATAGGGCAGCTGGACAGCTTTCTGGAACGGGTGCAGGCCGACCACGCCGCCGAAGCCACCGAGTACCTCAACCAGACGACTCGGCCGCTGGCGAACAGCCTGCAGGTCGTTATCGGCAAGATGATTGACATCAACCGCAAAGGTGCCCGCCAATCGGGGATCGAGTCCGAGGCCATCTATCAGAGCTCGGTGAAGACCGTGATCGTGATCATCAGCGTGGTCGTGGTGTTGAGCATCCTGATGGGGGTTCTGTTTGCGCGCAGCATCACCGTACCGTTGCTGGCGGTGCTGGGGATCAACCAGCGGATTGCCGAAGGCGACCTGCGCAGTGTCGTGCCGATGTCCGGCAAGGACGAGCTGACCGATCTGATGGCCTCGACCGCGAGCATGCAGGCCAGCCTGCGTGACACCATTCGTCTGATGGGCGACTCGTCGAACCAGTTGGCCGCAGCGGCCGAACAGATGCATTCGGTGGCCGAGGAATCGAGCCGCGGGCTGCAGCAGCAGAGCGATGAAATCGAACAGGCCGCCACCGCCGTGAACGAGATGACGGTTGCGGTCGAAGAGGTGGCGCGCAACGCAGCCTCCGCGTCGGAAGTCACCCAGCAGTCCGCCAGTTCGACCCGCACCGGTTCCGAGCGGGTGACCCAGGCGGTTGTCGCCATCCAGAACCTGACAACGATTGTCGAGTCCACCAGCGGGGAAGTCGAAGGCCTTGCGAACAGGGCACAGAACATCAGCAAGGTGCTGGACGTGATTCGCGCGATTGCCGAGCAGACCAACCTGTTGGCCCTCAATGCTGCCATCGAGGCTGCCAGGGCCGGTGACCAGGGGCGCGGGTTCGCCGTGGTGGCCGACGAGGTGAGGGCACTGGCCCACCGCACCCAGGAGTCCACCAAGGAAATCGAGACCATGATCGCCGACATCCAGGCGGGGGCCGAGCAGGCGGTAACGGCGATGTCGCAAAGCCGCGTCAATGCCCAGGACACCCTGGGGATCGCGCAGGAAGCCGGCGCCGCACTGGACGCGATTGCCCGTTCGATCACCGAGATCAACGACCGCAACTTCCTGATTGCAACCGCTTCCGAAGAGCAGGCGCAGGTGGCACGTTCGGTGGACCACAACCTGGTGAGCATTCGCGATCACTCGGTGCAGACCTCCGACGGCGCCAGCCAGACGGCCACTGCAAGCAACGAGCTGTCCAGGCTGGCGATTGCCATGGCCGACCTGACCCGGCGTTTCACCACGTGAAACCGCGCCGGTGCACCAGCCGACATGCGCATTCGCGGCGGTACATCGAGCTGAGCCAAGCGCCCTGGCTGTGCCGGGGCGCATTTTTAAGGCTTGCCTGATAGTGCTGCGCAGCAAAGGGCACTTAAGCTGGCGCCATGAAATTGAAGCATTTCCTGCAACCCACCGACTCGTTCTTCTCCACCCCCAAGGCCGTGCGCCGGCTGCTGCGATTGTTCGCCCAGTTGCTGGTGCTGGGCATGGTGGTGGGTGCGATCATTTCCCTGAGCTCGATTCTCAGGAACGAAGTCTCCCGTCGTCAGGGGCTCATGAGCGATGCCATCGCCAATGCACGGGTGTTCTTCACCCAGCGCGAGGCGCTGCTCAAGAGCCTCGCGCTGTCGGCGGTGGCGAAGCCACCTGCGCAACAGTTCGCGGTGGCGCAGCAGGTCGGCCACCGACAGCCCGGTGACGATCTCCGCTGGGACCTGCAGTTGTCCGGGCGCATGGTGGATTTCCTCACGACAAACCGCATCAACCTGCTGTACGTCGCCGATCAGGTGGCGGCCCGCGTGGTGTACCTGAACCGCACGGTCAGCTTCGATACGCCGATCCCTGGCGCGGTGCTGAGCCGCCTGCAGCGTATTGATCCCACCCTGCCCGAGGCGGACCAGGCGGTCTGGCTCAGCGATCAGCAGGCGTCGACGCCGCGGCTGTATCTGTTCGTGCGGGTGGATTTCCACCAGCCCCGATCGGGCTGGCTCGGCATGGAGATGGATGCCAGCGACGTGGCCAGCACGCTGCACGATGACGCGGCAGGGCAGTTCATGATGCTCAACCCCAGAGGCGATGTGATGATGCGCAGCGTGTCGAGCGTGTACCCGTCGCTGCCCTTGCCGAAGCTGGAGACAGGTCATGACTTCGGCTTCTCCGGGGAAGGCTTCTGGCCCGACCAGCTGGTGATGCGCAAGAAGCTGGGCTACTCGGATTGGAAGCTGTTCTATGCCATCGGGCTGGAGGCCTTGCTCAAGGTGTTGTGGTGGCCGTTGCTGGCTGCCAGCGCCCTGATTCTGCTGATCGGCGTGCTGGTGGGGCGCCTGGTGACGCGCGTCGAACGGCGCCTGATCACCCCGGCGACCCAGCGCATCGATGCACTGATCGAAAGTGAAGCGTTCAACCGCGCGATCATCCAGACCGCCCCGGTGGCGCTTTGCGTGCTGCGCCGCGCGGATGGCCAGGTGGTACTGGAGAACACCTTGTCGCAGCAGTGGCTGGGCGAGTGCAAGGAGCGCGAGCGCCTGTGCCACGGCTGGATCGAACAAGCCTTCAGCGACCGCGAAATCGTCCAGTCCGACGAGTTCCAGGCCGGCGACGGTCGCCACCTGCACCTGAGTTTCGTGCGCACCCGCTACAACGGCGAGGACGTGCTGTTCTGCGCCTTCAGCGATATCAGTACGCGCAAGCAGGCCGAGGCCGCGATGACCATGGCCAAGCAGATGGCCGATGCCGCCAATGAAGCCAAGACACTGTTCCTGGCGACCATGAGTCACGAGATACGCACGCCGTTGTATGGCGTGCTCGGAACCCTGGAGCTGCTGGCCCGTACCGAGCTGAGGGGGCCGCAGAAAGACTACCTGCACGCCATCGAGAGTTCCTCGGCAGCGCTGCTCAACCTGGTGTGCGATGTTCTCGATGTGGCCAAGATCGAAGCCGGTCAGTTGGCCCTGGAGGCCAGCGAGTTCTCGCCGCTGGAGCTGATCCACGACGTGACCCAGAGCTACGCCGGTGCTGCGCGCAGCAAGGGGTTGTATCTGTATGCCTTCGTCGACCCGTACATGCCGGCGCTGTTGCGTGGCGACATAACGCGCATTCGCCAGGTGCTGAACAACCTGCTCAACAATGCGGTGAAGTTCACCGAGAGCGGGCAGATCGTACTGCGTGCCAAGGTCGGCTCGATGACCGAGGAACGGGCCGACATCCTCTGGCAGGTCAGCGACAGCGGCCCGGGCATTGCCCCGGACGACCAGGCCTTGCTGTTCGAGCCGTTCTACCAGTCCTCGACCAAGACCAACGTGGTGCCCGGCACCGGCCTGGGCCTGTCCATCTGCCAGCGCCTGGCCGCCTTGATGAACGGCAGCATCCGCGTGGTCAGCGCCGTGGGCCTGGGCAGCAGCTTTACCTTGAGCATTCCGCTGGGGCGCTCGTACCCGATGCCGGCGAGCGATACGCCGCGCCTGGCCGACGAGATGATCTACGTGCATTCCCCGGTGCTGGAAATGGCCGAGTACGTGAGTGGCTGGCTGCGGCGCTGGGGCGCGCAGACCCATATCGGGCTGCCACCCGAGATCCAGGCCGCGCATGACGTGCTGCTGGTGGAGGCCCACCCGCACACCGCGCACCCCGTCCTGCTGGAGTGGAGCGGGCCGCGTGTAGTGATTTGCCCGCAGGAGTGCGAGCCGCCGTCGCAGCAACGCTACTGGCGGGTCAAGCTCAACGACCTGAACGGGCTGCTGGCGGCCGTCAGCCAGGCCCAGGGCATCGCCCCCCCGGCGCCTGGCCGGATCGAGCACGAGATCACCCGGCAACTGGACCTGAGGGTACTGGTCGCCGAAGACAATGTGATCAACCAGCTGATCGTCAAGGACCAGCTGGAAGAGCTGGGGTGCAGCGTGGGCCTGGCCCGCGATGGGCATGAGGCCCTGGCGCTGTGGCAGAACGAGGTGTTCGACGTGGTGCTCACCGACATCAACATGCCGCGCATGAATGGCTATGACCTGGCCAAGGCCCTTCGTCGTCAAGGCTGCGTGGTGCCCATCATCGGTGCCACGGCCAATGCCATGCGCGACGAGGGCGATCGGTGCCTGGCGGTAGGCATGCAGCAGCTGCTGGTCAAACCCTTCGGCCTCGGTGCGCTGTTCACCTGCCTGCAGCACTGCCAGCGTGAAGAGAGGCGAGAGTGACGTCGTTGGCCAGAAGCTCCCTACGCCTCGGTATCGGCTTGCTGCTTGGCATTGCCCTGATCTTCCTGCTGGCGATGACCCACGAGCAATGGGCAGCGCAGTACTGCGTCGATTGCGTCAGCTTCATCCGTGGGGCGAATTTACCGCTGCTGCGCATCGTGCTGGCATTCGCGTTGCTCAGTGCCCTGCTGGGGTGGCTGTACTACCACTATCGCCGGCAGGTCATCGCGCCGGCTCGCCAGGCCCGGAGCGAGCTGCTCGACAGCCAGGCGTTCAGCCTGGCGGTGATCGAAAGTGCACCTGCCGGGCTGATTGTCATCCGCCTGCACGACCTCCAGGTGGTGGTGGAGAATCAGCGTGCCAAGGACAGTCGCGAAGTGGCGCAGTCCATCGTCGAGATGGCGCGCCAACCCGGCATCGAACTGTGCGGCGAGGCGAGCATGGTGCTGCAGGGTCGCTGTTTCCGGCTCAGTTTCTCCTCGACCCGCTACCAGGACCAGCAGGTTCTGCTGTGCGCGTTCACCGACGTCACCGAACACCTGGAACGCGCGGTGGCCTTGAGCCAGGCCAAGTCCATGGCCGACAAGGCCAGTGAAGCCAAGACCCTCTTCCTGGCGACCATGAGCCACGAGATTCGCACCCCGCTGTACGGCGTATTGGGCACCCTGGAGCTGCTCGGCCTGACCGGCCTCGACCAGCGCCAGATGGATTACCTCAGCATCATCCAGCGCTCGTCCTCGACATTGTTGCAACTGATCAGCGATGTGCTGGACGTGTCCAGGATCGAGTCGGGTCAACTCACCCTTGAGTCGGTGGCCTTTTCGCCATTGGGCCTGATCGAGGACGTGATGTCCGCGCACATCGCCAACGCGCGTGCAAAGGGCCTGCAGATCTATGCCTGCGTGGCACCGGAAATACCCGACCAGCTGGTAGGGGACGAGGTGCGCATCTGGCAGATCCTCAACAACCTGCTGGGCAATGCGATCAAGTTCACCGACATCGGGCGGGTTGTGCTGCGCTGTCGCGTGGCCAGGGGCGAAGGGCAAGACATCATGCTGGAACTCCAGGTCACCGACACCGGCATCGGCATTTCCCCGGAGCAGCAGCTGCACCTGTTCGAGCCGTTCTACCAGGCCCGCGCGAACAACCTTGTCAGCGGCACCGGGCTTGGCCTGTCGATCTGCAGCCGCTTCAGTGCGTTGATGGGCGGCGAGGTGAAGGTGGTCAGCGAACAGGGGTTGGGCAGCAGTTTCACGGTGCGCCTGCCGTTCGTGCTGCCGGACACGCCGTTGCCGGCAGAACCTGGCATCGACCTCGGTGGCGTGCAGGTGTACGTGCGTGCGCCCGTGCTGGAGCTGGCCGAGAACATCGGCAGCTGGCTGCTGCGCTGGCATGCCACGGTTACGGTGCTCAGCGCCGCGCAGCACGAGGTGCACAGCGGGGCGCTGCTGGTCGAGGTACTGGGCAACGGCAAGTGGCTGCCGGACTGGAACGGCCGGCGCCTGTTGTGCGACTACGACGGCCCGCAGGTTCCCGAGCCGATGGAGGCAGGCTGGCGCGTCAGCGCCAATCATGTGCGGGCGATTGCCGGCGCCGTGCTGATGGAAAAGAACGGCGTCACCGAGCCCGCACCGCCTGGCGCAGCCCCTGCCTTACCGGAGCTTGGCCTGCAGGTGCTGGTGGCCGAGGACAACCTGATCAACCAGGCCATTCTCAAGGAACAACTCGAAGCCCTGGGCTGCACCGTGGAACTGGCCAGCGATGGCCAGCAGGCGCTGCAGCAGTGGCGCAAGTACCGCTTCGACGTGCTGCTGACCGATGTCAACATGCCGGTCATGAACGGCTACGAGCTGGCGCGCGCGATACGCCTGCAGAACGCCAAGGCGCCGATCATCGGCGTTACCGCCAATGCCATGCGCGACGAGGGCGAGCGTTGCCAGGCAGCGGGCATGACCTGCTGGGTGGTCAAGCCGCTGAGCCTGACCACCTTGCGCAACCTGCTGCTCACTGTCACCCCGGCGCTGGCGCACGAGGAGGCCGGGCGCCAGCCGTCGCTAGAGCTGTCGGTGCAGTTGGCCGAGGCGGAGTCATCGGCAGCGGGCATCGTGTTGTCGCCGGCCATGCGCGACCTGTTTTTGAGTACCATGGAGAAGGACATCCGCGCCATTCGCCTGGCCCTGGCGGCCGGCGAGCAAACCGACGTCCTGCACAAAGTGCATGGTGTCAGTGGCGCACTGTCGGTGGTGCAGGCGCACGCGCTGGCCAGGCTGTTCGGTGAGCTTGAGCACCGCCTGCGCGCGCCCAGCCTGCAGCTCACCTTGATTGACGATATTCACCAGGCGCTCGACCGGCTCTGCGACTTGATGAGGTCGGTATGACCCGGGCCGAGACTTGCCACACTTTGTGCACACCGGAGCGATCATGCATAAAATCACCGTAGTCATCGCCGATGACCACCCGATCGTGCTGTTTGGCGTACGCGAACTCATCAAGTCCGACCCGCGCTTCGAGGTGGTTGGCGAAGCGGGCAGCTCCACCGAACTGATCAACGTGCTGCACGACAAGCAGCCCCAGATCCTGATCACCGACTACAACATGCCGGAGAGTTCCCAGTATGGCGACGGCCTGCGGCTGATCACCTACCTGACGCGCAACTTCCCCGCGCTGCGCGTGCTGGTGCTGACGATGGTGTCCAACAGCCTCATCCTCACGCGGCTTTACAATCTGGGCGTGGCGGGCGTGATCGACAAGCGCACGGTGAACGAAGAGTTGCTGCGCGCACTGGAAGCCTTGAGCCAGAACCGCATCTACAAGCTGGCGCCGGCGAACCGTAACTCGGTGATCGACAACGGCTACCAGATCGACGAGCGCATGGCTTCGCTTTCCACCCGCGAAGTGGAGATCCTGCGTCTGTTCGTGGCGGGCATGAGCCTGCGCGACATCGCGATCAATCAGAATCGCAGCCCCAAGACCATCAGCACGCAAAAGATCGCGGCCATGCGCAAGCTGGATGTGCGCAGCGACCAGGAGCTGATCTCGTACTGCCTGGAGGCCAACCTGTTCCAGTAGGTGTGCCCGCGTTTTCAGGTTTGCCTGATGGCACGGGGCCCGGCTGTATCGTTCAATGGCGTCAAGCGACGGCAGCATTCCACAGGAGGCAATCATGGCGCCCGATCTTGAGCAGCGCTGCCCCGACAGCGTGCGGACAATCTTCATTTCACACAGCGAGACAGCGGATGTTCGCCAGTTCATAGGGCAGTACATCGACAGCCGTTGCCTGCGTTGCAGCCCTGCGGTGTGGAACATGGTCCTCGCCGTACTGGCGGACTACCCGGGTGAAGCACCGGTGCGCCTGTACGAGCTCAATGCCTGGCTTGACCACACACTGAGCAGGCGCCCCTTTTACCGGCCAAGTGCACACCTGCTGCAGCTGGTGGTCAGCAATCAGCACATCCCTGCACCCAGCGACCGGGTCGGCGGGGCGTCGACCGTGCAGTAATCGCGCGACGACCTAGCCCTGCTTTTTGATGATGGCATCGGCCACGCTCGCCGGCGCCTCGGCATACTTGGTGAACTCCATGGTGTAGCTGGCGCGGCCCTGGGTCATCGAGCGCATCTGCGTCGAATAGCCGAACATCTCGCCCAGCGGCACATCGGCGCGGATCACCTTGCCGGCCGGGGTGTCTTCGCCTTCCTGGATCAGCCCGCGGCGCCGGCTGAGGTCGCCGAGGATGTCGCCCTGGTACTCCTCGGGGGTCACCACCTCGACCTTCATCACGGGCTCAAGCAGCACCGCGCCGCCTTTCTGCGCCAGTTGCTTGGTGGCCATCGACGCCGCCACCTTGAACGCCATCTCGTTGGAGTCGACGTCGTGGTACGAGCCGTCGAACACCGTGGCCTTCAGGCCGATCAGCGGGTAGCCGGCCAGCACGCCGTTCTTCATCTGCTCCTCGATGCCTTTCTGGATCGCCGGGATGTACTCGCGCGGTATCACGCCACCGACCACCTCGTTGACGAACTCCAGGCCTTCCTTGCCTTCCTCGGCCGGGGCGAAGCGGATCCAGCAGTGCCCGTACTGGCCGCGCCCGCCAGACTGGCGCACGAACTTGCCTTCGATCTCGCAGGTGTTGCGGATTTTCTCGCGGTAGGCCACCTGCGGCTTGCCCACATTGGCCTCGACGCCGAATTCGCGGCGCATGCGGTCGACGATGATGTCCAGGTGCAACTCGCCCATGCCGGAGATGATCGTCTGCGCGGTTTCTTCATCGGTGCGCACGCGAAATGACGGGTCTTCCTGGGCCAGCTTGCTCAGGGCGATGCCCATCTTCTCCTGGTCGGCCTTGGTCCTGGGTTCCACGGCCACCGAGATCACCGGGTCGGGGAAGTCCATGCGTTCGAGGATGATCGGCTGGTTGATGTCGCACAGGGTGTCGCCGGTGGTCACGTCCTTCATGCCGATCAGTGCGGCAATGTCGCCGGCGCACACCGCCTTGATCTCGGCGCGCTGGTTGGCGTGCATCTGCACCATGCGGCCCACGCGCTCCTTCTTGCCCTTGACCGAGTTGAGTACCGCATCGCCCGAGTTCAGTACCCCGGAGTACACCCGGGCGAAGGTCAGGGTGCCGACAAAGGGGTCGGTGGCAATCTTGAAGGCCAGCGCCGAGAACGGCTCGCTGTCGTCGGCATGGCGCTCCAGGTGCCGGTCTTCATGATCCGGGTCGGTGCCGTTGATGGAGGGGATCTCGGACGGGGCGGGCAGGTAGTCGATCACCGCGTCGAGCATCAGCGGCACGCCCTTGTTCTTGAACGACGACCCGCAGATGGCCGGCACGATCTCGTTGTTGAGGGTGCGCTGGCGCAGCCCGGCCTTGATCTGCTCGTTGTCGAGTTCGGTGCCGTTGAGGTACAGCTCCATGAACTCGTCGTTGGCCTCGGCGGCGGCCTCGATCATGTGTGCACGCCACTCGGTGGCCAGCTCCAGCATGTCGGCCGGTATCGCCTCTTCGCGGTAGCTGGTGCCGTTGTCGGCCTCGTTCCAGTAGATGGCCTTCATCTTCACCAGGTCGATCTGGCCGATGAAGTGTTCCTCGGCGCCGATGGCCAGCTGGATCGGCACCGGGTGGTGGCCCAGGCGCTTGTCGATCTGTTTGACCACGCGCAGGAAGTCCGCGCCCTGGCGGTCCATCTTGTTGACGTAGGCCAGGCGCGGCACATGGTACTTGTTGGCCTGGCGCCACACCGTCTCGGACTGCGGCTCGACCCCGTCGGCGCCGCTGAACACCACCACCGCGCCATCGAGCACGCGCAGCGAGCGCTCCACCTCGATGGTGAAGTCGACGTGGCCGGGGGTATCGATGATGTTGAAGCGGAATTTCTCGGGGAACTGCTTGGTCGAGCCCTGCCAGAAAGCGGTGGTGGCGGCGGAGGTGATGGTGATGCCGCGTTCCTGTTCCTGGGCCATCCAGTCCATGGTCGCGGCGCCGTCGTGCACTTCGCCCATCTTGTGGTTGACCCCGGTGTAGAACAGGATGCGTTCGGTGGTGGTGGTCTTGCCCGCGTCGACGTGGGCGACAATGCCGATATTGCGGTACAGCTCGATGGGGGTGGTGCGCGCCATGGTCGTTCACCTGTGCAAAAGGCGGGCAGCCTGTGGCCCGGGTTCTTCCAGTTAAGCAGAAGAATGCACGGCTGCTGCTACCGGTCGGCGCGTGTGTTCAGACCTCCACGGTGTAGTTCAGGCCCAGCTCGTCGCCGGGCAGGCCGCGTATGCCCCAGTTTTCGCGGGGGGTCTCGAACAGGGTGATCTCGATGTCCTGGGCGCCGATGCCGGTGTGCTCGCCGATGCGCTGGAACAGTTGGCGGATGAGGTCTTTCTTTGCGGCGCTGGAGCGGCCTTCGAACAGGCTGATCTCGATGATCAGGTAGTGTTCGCTGCGGTCGTCGGGGTAGAGGAAGTCGGCGGGGTCCAGGGCCAGGTAGCGCTGGAAGCGTTTTTCCGGCGGGTACTGCAGGGCGCTCATCACCGCGCCATGGATGGCTTCGGCAAGGGCAGGGCAGTGCTGGTCGAGGGTGGTGCGCAATCCATAGATCTTGATCTGGGCCATGCTGACGTTCCGTGTGGGGCGGGGGAGGTGCATCGTGGCCGATGGCCCTGGCGCCGGCAAGGCCCCCGCTATCATCAGGCCCCCGCCGCCAACCCTTCCAGCACCGCCATCGCCCGCTGCGCATCGGCCTGCGCGACAAAGATATGGTCATGGTAGAACGCGGCCACCACGTTGCAGCTGATGCCGGCCTGGCCCAGCGCCGTGGCGAACGCCGCGGTCAGGCCCACCGCCTCCAGCGACGAATGCACCGTCAGGGTGATCCACGCGGCCTCGTAGCTGAAAGGCAGTTTCAGCGCCTCGGCCCGCCCACGCGACACGATCACCGTCAGCCCCTCCTGCTCGCGAAAGCTGCCGATCACCTCGTCAGGCTGCAGCCCCGACCAGTCGGCCAGCGTGCAGAACACGTAGCTGCCTTCATTCAACTGCGGCCGCATGCTGCGCAACAGCGCGGCCAGACTTGTTTCACCCGACATGATCGTGCCCCTGCAAAAGAAATCGGCCGCCAGTCTGGCAGCCGATTGTTGATCAGCAAAATCAATTCTGCTGGGCCTGCATAAGTGCAGCTTCTGGCGTTCAGGCCTGCGTCCAGCGCCCATCCGCCGCATCCGAGCGCACGCAGGCATCAATGAAGCGCATGCCGCGTACCCCATCCTCGGCCGTCGGGCACAGCAGCGACTGCGCGCTCGGCGCACGGTGCTCGCGGCGCGCCATGATCCGCTCGGCCGCCTCGCTGTAGATGTTGGCGAACGCCTCCAGCAGCCCCTCCGGCTGGCCCGCCTTGATTCGCGTCGACAACCTGGCCGACTCGCTCAGCCAGGCCTCGCCACGGCGCAGGATCTGGTGCGGCTGGTCCTGATGACGCAGCTCCAGCCGGTCGGGTTCCTCTTGATGCCAGTACAGCGATCCGGTGGAGCCGAACACGCGCAACTGCAGGCCATGCCGGTGCCCGGCCGCCACGAAGCTGGCCCACAGCATGCCGCGCGCGCCATTCTGCAGGCGCAGCTTCACGTGTGCGTTGTCGTCCGACTGGCGCCCCGGCACCAGGGTGCTCAGCTCGGCCGACACTTCGCTGACCTCCTGCCCGGTGACAAAGCGCAGCAACTGGTGGGCATGCACGCCCACATCCGCCAGCACCGATGAGGCCCCGGCCTGGGCCGGGTCGGTGCGCCAGGCCAGCGCCTTGACCCCTTGCTGCTCCAGCGGGTGGGTGCCGAAGGCGCTGGCGTGTTCCACCTGCACCAGGCGCACCTCGCCGATGGCGCCGCGCGCGATCAGCTCGCGGGCTTCGCGCACCAATGGGTAGCCACTGTAGTTGTGGGTCAGCAGGTGCAGCGCCGGGCCCTTGCGTGCGCGTTCAAGCAGTTGCTGCGCCTCGGCCAGGCTCGAGGCCAGCGGCTTGTCGCAGATCACGTCGATGCCCTGGTCGAGAAACGCCAGGCTGGCCGGCACGTGCACCGCGTTGGGCGCCATGATCGCCACCGCCTGCACGCCATCGGCGCGCGCGGCTTCGGCCACGGCCATGCGCTGGAAGTCCGGGTACACCCGCTCCGGCGCTACGCCGTAGGCCTGGGCAGCGGCGCGGTTGCGTGCCGGGTCGCGGGCGAAGACCCCGGCCACCAGTTCGAAGTGCCCGTCCAGTTGCGCGGCGTAGCGGTGGGTGGCGCCGATCGACGACTCCAGGCCGCCACCGACAAAGCCCAGGCGCAGGCGCTGGCTGGGGTTGGCTACGGTTTTCATTGCGCGGCTCCTTGCGCGGTGCGCTGCAGGTGGGCGAAGTGGTTGATGGCCAGCACGTAGCCATGGGTGCCGAACCCGGCCAGTACCGCCTGGGCCACCAGCGACACATAGGAGTGGTGGCGGAAGGCTTCACGCTTGTGCACGTTGGAAATGTGCACCTCGATCACCGGCACCTCGGCGGCGATCAGCGCGTCGTGGATCGCCACCGAGGTATGGGTCCAGGCACCGGGGTTGATCACGATGCCGGCCACGCGGCCACGGGCCTGGTGAATCCAGTCGATCATCTGGCCCTCGTGGTTGGTCTGGTGGAACTCGATGTTCAGGTCCAGGTGTTGGCCGGCGCTGTGGCACAGCGCCTGCACATCGGCCAGGGTTTCGCGGCCGTACACCTCGGGCTGGCGCAGGCCGAGCATGTTGAGGTTGGGGCCATTGAGCACGAGCAGGGTCTTCATTGGGCGGTTTCCGTAGCAGGGGTGGTGCGCAGGGCCTTGGCCCGCAGCGCGTCATACACGGGTTTGTCGAGGGCCACGGCGTCCGGCTTGCCGAGCTGGTCCAGGGGCGTGCGGTAGGTTTCCGGAGCGCTCCAGGCAGCCACGGCCGAAATGGCGGTGACCGCGCAGGTGATGGCGCCGATCAGCAGCGGCACGTTGTTCGAGCCGGGCGGGGCCACGGCGGTGAACAGCGCCGGAAGCAGGGCGGTGATCATGTAGCCGACGTTCTGCGCGATGGCCATGGCCGACACGCGGTAGTGAGTCTGGAACTGTTCGGGGAAGAAGCTTGGGAAGATCGCGTTGTAGCCCTGGTAGACCATGCCCCACATCAGCAGCGAGGCGCCGAACGCCAGCGGCAGGTTGTGCAGGCTGATGGCATACAGGTAGACGAACGACATCAGCCCGCAGCCCAATGCGCTGCCGATGATCAGCGGGCGCCGGCCGATGCGGTCGGAGAGGTTGCCCACAAACGGGATCACCAGCACCGCGACGATGTTGCCCACCACCGGAATCCACAGGTACACGCTCTTGTCGAAGCCCACGCCATAGGCCGGCTGCACCGCGTAGGCGGCGCCGAAGATGGTGGTCACCACCGGGATCACGTTCATCAGCGACACGCCGAACACCACCAGCATGCCGCGCCAGCTGTAGGTGAAGGCATCGCGGATCGGCGAGCGCGCGGTCTGCTTGGCGGCCACCTTGAAGGCCTCGGGCTCCTTGACCTCGCGGCGAATGATGTAGGCGGCGATCAGCACCGCGGCGCTGAGCAGGAACGGGATGCGCCAGCCCCAGCTGTTGAAGGCGTCGCTGGGCATGAAGTACGCCAGCGGCAGGAACACCGCCGCTGCCATCACCTGGCCGGCCTGTACGCCCTGCAGGGTGAAGCTGGCAAAGAAGCCGCGGCGCCCGGGCGGTGCGTGTTCGAGAATCATCGAGCTGGCCCCGGCGATCTCGCCGGCCACCGCAAAGCCCTGCACCAGGCGCAGCACCACCAGCAGTGCCGGCGCCCAGTAGCCGATCTGCTCGAAGGTCGGCAGCAGGCCCACGGCCATGGTCGCGATGCCCATCAGAAACATGCACAGCAGCAACACGTTCTTGCGCCCGCGGGTGTCGCCCCAGTGGCCGAGCACGAAGGCCCCGACCGGGCGCGCCAGGTAGCCCACGCCATAGGTGGCCAGGGAGGCGAAGATGGCCAGCTTGGGGTCGGTGCTGGGGAAGAAGATCTGCGGGAAGATCAGCGCCGCGGCCTGGGCATAGATGAAGAAGTCGTAGTACTCCAGCGCAGAGCCCACCCAACCGCTGGCGGTGGCTTTGCGGGTTTGGCGCGCACTGTGCGCGGCGTCATGTGTGGCCATCGCAATTCTCCGTTTGTTGTTTTTATTGGGGGCACGCAGGCGTCCCGGCGCAGGGCCGGGGCACCGATGTTCAGAGGCTGTCGATCATTACCGTGTGGCCGCAGCGGGCGGCTTGGCCAATGGCGTCGATGACCTGCAGGTTGCGCAGGCCGTCGCGCACGCTCACCAGCGGCCGGGCCTGGCCACGGATCACCTGGCAGAAGTGCGCCAGCTGGCGGGCCAGCGGGTCGGCCTCGTCGAGGCTGGCGGTGGCGCACTGGAACGGCCGCCACCACGAGCGCTGCTCGTCGCGGGCGTAGTACTTGAGGCGCATGGTCGGTATCGACAGCGAGCCCTGGGTGCCGGCCAGTACGTAGCAGTCCTCGTCGGCGTAGCTGGGGTAGTCGAGGTTCTCGCGGGCGGTCTGCTCCCAGCTGCGCGCGCTGGCGGCGGTGTCGGAGAGCATGAAGGTGCCCAGCGCGCCGCTGGCAAAGCGCAGGCTGATGGCGATGCTGTCTTCCACGGCAAAGTCGCGGGTGGCGTTGGACGCCTGGGCCTGCACCGCGACGATCTCGCCGCACAGCGAACGCAGGTTGCCGATCTCGTGGATCAGGTTGATCAGCACCGGGCCGCCGCCGGCCTCGCGGCGCCAGGGGGCGGCGTCGAAGTAGTCGTCGGGCTTGTAGAACAGCGCGCTGCCCATCACCGCCACCAGGTTGCCCAGTACCCCTTCGGCAATCACTTCGCGGGCCTTGTGCAGGATCGCACTGTGGGCGCGGTGGTGGCCCACCAGCAGGCGTGCATCACGCTGCTCGGCGATGGCCAGCAGGCGCTTGCCGTCTTCCAGGGTATGCGCCACCGGCTTTTCGATCAGTGCCGGTATGCCGTGCTCCACGCAGGCCAGTGCGCCGTCGACATGCAGGTGGTTGGGCGTGGCCAGGATCACCCCGTCCGGGCGCTGCGCGCCGAACAGTTCGGCCAGCCCCGGGTACAACGGTACGCCGCAGGCGTTGGCCAGTTCGGCGGCGGCGGGCGAGGGGTCGACGATGGCGGCCAGCTGGCACTCGGCGCTGGCCTGGATCAGTTCGATATGGCGGCGGCCGATCAGGCCGGCCCCGGCCACGGCAAGGCGTAATGCAGTCATGGTTCTCACTTTCTTGTTCTGGGTCGAAGCGCGTTTGTGAGAGGCTAATAAAAAAAGCGCCAGGAGATAATCGGGCCAGATGAAGAATCAGAATGCGCTGATAGCGAATAATGAGCCGTTGCTGCGTGACCTTCAGTTGTTCTGCGAGGTGGCGCGGCGCTCCAGCTTCATCGCGGCAGCCACCGAGACCGGCCTGTCGCCGGCGCATGTGAGCAAGCGCATCGCCACCCTGGAGACGATGCTCGGGGTCAAGCTGTTCAACCGCACCACGCGGCGGGTCAACATCACCAGCGATGGCGAGGCGACGTTCGTGTGGGCGCAGAAGATCCTCGAGGACGTGGGCGCGATGTTCGATGCGTTGTCCGGCGGGCAGCGCGAGCCGCAAGGCACCTTGCGCGTGTGCACCAGCCTGCGCCTGGGGCGCGAGCACGTGGCGCCGATCCTGTCGCTGCTACGGCGCCAGTACCCGGCGCTGGAGGTGTGGGTGGAGCTGCTGGACCGGCGCGTGGACCTGATTGCCGACAACTTCGATATCGATGTGCGGGTGGGCGAGGTGCAGGAAAAACACCTGATCGCGCACCGCATCGCCAGCAGCTCGCGGGTGCTGGCGGCCGCCCCGGACTACCTGGCGCGGCGCGGCCAGCCGCGGGTGCCGGCCGACCTGGCGCAGCATGACTGCCTGCTGTTTCGCAGCCGCGACGACCGTTTCGGGGTATGGCGCCTGGTGGGGCCCAATGGCGCCGAGACGGTGAAGGTGACCGGGCCGATGGCCTCCAACCACAGCGACATCGTGCGCCAGTGGGCCCATGACGGGCACGGCATCATCATGGCATCGCGCTGGGACGTGGCGGCCAGCCTGACCAGCGGGGCGCTGGTGCAGGTGCTGCCGGGGTATCACCAGCCGGCGGACATCTGGGCGGTGACGGCGGTGCGCTCGTCAAGTTCGGCCAAGGTGCGCAGTTGCGTGGCGTTTCTGCGTGAGCAACTGGCGCAGGGGCCCTATGCGCTGGCTGGGGGAAGGGCGGGGCAATAGTGGGGCGGCCTTCGCCAGCAAGGCTGGCGCCTGCACCCTGCGGGCGAAGGCCGGGCCCTCAGAACCAGCGGTCGCTGCGCTTGCGCCCGCGGCTGAGCATCGGCAGGATCAGCCCCGCCAGCAAGCCGGCCCCGGCAATGCCGCCGCCGTACACCATGTAGCGCATCAGCACCTGCTTGTTCTCGTCGCCCAGCTGCGCCTGGGTAGCGCGCAGTTGCGATTGCGCATCGCCAAGCTCGGCATTGAGCGCGGTGCTGCGCGCCTCCAGTTCGTCGATCAGGGCCTTGCGTGAATCAAGTGTCTCCTGCATGCCCTGCACCCGGGTCTTCCAGCTGTCGTCGATGGTCTTGAGCTGCTCGCTCAACTGGCTCACCTGTTCGCTCAGTTGCGGCACGCGCTCTGCCTGGCCGGGCACCGTCTGCAGGTCGCTGCTGTTGATCCACACGGTATCGCCCGACTCGCCACGTACCTGGCTGTAGTTGCCCTGGCTGGTCAGCAGGGTGACCTTCTGGCCGGATTTGAGGTTGCCGACGATCCGGTGCCCGTCGGTAGGGCCGCTGCGCACGTAGGTGCTGAGGCTGTCGCTGACCCAGCGTTCATTGCCGCTGCCTTCCTCGGCGTGGGCCGGGCCACACAGGATGACCAGGCTGCCGAGCAGGCCGGGGATAAGAGAGCGCCGTGCGCGAAGCTGAAAAGATGGGGGCATGGTGATCTTCTTGAAAACGGAAAAAATGAAACCCACAGACCATTTTTTGCCCGTCAGGTTCACTGCGCACTGACGAAGGGCAGGCACGAATCGTGGCAATGCCGGAGAAGTTTCCTACCTGACAGCAGGATGCCCCCTGATAGGGGCGGGGCATGACCGGGAATAGTCTTACGCGGCTTGAACAACGGTCTGTCTTTCTCATGTTATGGAGTCTTTCAATGGTTGCTAAACGCACCACGAACTACCTGGCCGCCAGCAGCCTGCTGATGGTGCTGGCCGGTTGTGCCGGCGTGCCCGTGCCCACCGAGCAGGTCGAACTGACCCGCAACGCGGTCAGCCGCGCCGTGACCGCCGACGCCACCCAGTACGCGCCAGCCGAAATGAAGGCCGCCCAGGACAAGCTGTACGCCGTCGAGCGCGCCCTGGGCGAACGGAACCTTGTCGCGGCCCGCACCCTGGCCGAGCAGGCCGAGGCCGATGCCAACCTGGCCGAGCGCAAGGCGCGTGCCGCCAAGGCCCAGCAGCAACTGCGCAGCGCGCAGCAGGGCATTGAAGTGCTGAAGCAGGAAATGCTCCAGTCGCCCGACGCCATCACCCCCACGATCACGCCGTAAGGATGCCCGTCATGTCCGTCAAATACCTGTTGCCTGCCGTTTCCGTGATGGGCCTGTTGCTCGCCGGTTGCAGCACTACCGCCGAAAACCCTGGCCTGCTGCAAGCCCGCGAGCACTTCAGCGTGCTGCAGAGCAAGCCGGAGTCCAGCCGCCTGGCGGCACTGGAAACCAAGGATGCGTTCAATGCCCTGGGCAAGGCCGAGCTGGCTTCGATCAAGGACCGCAAGGCCCCGCAGATCGAGCAGCTGGCCTACCTGGCCAACCAGAAGATCGCCGTCGCCGAGCAGACCATTGCCCTGCGCCAGGCCGAAGCCGGCCTGCAGGGCATCGAGGCGCAGCGCACCCAGGCCCGCCTGGACGTGCGTACCGCGCAGCTCAAGGCCCTGCAGCAGCTCAAGGCCAAACAGACCGAGCGTGGCACCGTGGTGACCTTCGGCGATGTACTGTTCGACACCGGGCGTGCCGAGCTCAAGGCTGGCAGCCAGCGCAACATCGACCAGCTGGCCGAGTACCTGCGTGCCAACCCGGAGCGCAAGGTGCGGGTCGAGGGCTTCACCGACTCGACCGGCAGCGACAGCCTCAACCAGCAGCTGTCAGAGCGTCGCGCAGCGGCTGTGACCAACGCCCTGCGCCGCAACGGGGTGGATGCCGGGCGCATCATCAGTGCCGGCTATGGCAAGGAGTACCCGGTGGCCTCCAACGCCGACGCGCAGTCGCGTCAGCTCAACCGCCGCGTCGAAGTGATCATCTCCCACGGCAATGCTGCCGTCGGCCAGCGCTGAGGCCTACAGCAGCCGGGTCAGCAGCCAGTACAGCCCGCCCGACAGCATGATCGCTGCGGGCAGGGTCAGTACCCAGGCCATCGCCAGGTTGGCGATGGTGCGCAATTGCAGGCCCGAACCGTTGGCCACCATGGTGCCGGCCACCCCGGACGACAGCACGTGGGTGGTCGACACCGGCAGCCCGTACATGTCCGCCGCACCGATGGTGCACATCGCCACCAGCTCCGCCGAAGCCCCCTGGGCGTAGGTGAGGTGGGTCTTGCCGATCTTTTCGCCCACCGTGACCACGATGCGCCGCCAGCCGACCATCGTGCCCAGCCCCAGGGCAATCGCCACCGCCACCTTGACCCACAACGGAATGAACCGGGTGGCGTCGTCGATGCGGCTCTTGAACAACTGCACCTGCGCGGTGGCGGCCGCGTCGAGCCCGCCGTGCTGGTGCTTTTGCATCAGGCGGATGGCTTCGCTGGTCAGGTACATGTCGTTGCGCACGTTGGCCATGGCCTCGGCCGGTACGTGGGTCAGCGAGCCGTAGCCTGCGACTTCCTCGCCGATCAGGCCGGCCAGTGCCGCCAGGGCCGGTACCAGCTCGGCGCTCGGTTGCCGCTCGCGCAGGTACAGGGTGAGGGTGGCGCGCGGGTCGCCGACATGAGGCTGCGCCGACTGGCCGAGCAACTGCTGCTGGGTGGCCTGGGCCACGGCGGCAAACTGCAGCGACTGGTCGGCCGGCATGGTGCGGTTAAGCGCGTAGGCCATCGGCAGGGTACCCACCAGAATCAGCATGATCAGGCCCATGCCCTTCTGCCCGTCGTTGGAGCCGTGGGCGAACGACACCCCGGTGCAGGTGGCGATCAGCAGGCCGCGAATCCACCAGGGCGGCGGGGCGTCGCCGACCGGCGCCTGGTACAGCTCGCGGCGCTTGACCAGCATGCGCAGGCCCACCAGCAGCAGCGCCGCACAGGCAAAGCCCACCAGGGGCGAGAACAGCAGCGCGTAGCCCACCTTGCTGGCCTGGGTCCAGTCCACGCCGCTGGTGCCGTCGCGCCCGTTCATCAGCGCATTGGCCACGCCCACGCCGATGATCGAGCCGATCAGGGTGTGCGAGGAGGAGGCCGGCAGCCCCAGCCACCAGGTGCCCAGGTTCCAGATGATCGCGGCCAGCAGCAGGGCGAAGACCATGGCAAAGCCGGTGGCCGAACCCACCTGCAGGATCAGCTCCACCGGCAGCAGGGCAATGATGCCGAAGGCCACCGCGCCGCTGGACAGCAGCACCCCGATGAAATTCCAGCACCCCGACCACACCACGGCAAACTGCGCCGGCAGCGAGTTGGTGTAGATCACGGTGGCCACGGCGTTGGCGGTGTCGTGGAAACCGTTGACGAATTCGAAACCCAGGGCAATCAGCAGTGCCAGGCCCAGCAGCAGGAAGGGCGTCCAGGTGGTGACCACGGTACCGGCGGCATCGATGTCGCGGAACAGGCTCCAGGCGGTGTACACCAGGCCCCCCAGCAACAGGCAGACGAACAGGGTGACGGAGGCGCGGCCGGGGCGGGTGGCCAGTTGTGCAAGGGAGGGGCGGCCACCCGCGGAGTCAAGGGTGGTGCTGATCGGGGTTGTCATTAGACGGGTCCGGTAGGGTGGAAGTCGTGCCTGGCGCATCAAGGATAAAAACCCTGAGTGATGGCATAGTGACTTCGATCAACAAAAACGCGGGTTCCCCAGCTACGCTTACACCCAGGCAGTGGGAGGAACGTGCCGATGATTCAGTGCAAACGGGCCTATGAGGCGCCTGCGCCGCAGGATGGCGAGCGGGTGCTGGTGGATCGGATGTGGCCGCGCAACCGGCGCAAGGATCAGTTGCACCTGAGTGCCTGGCTACCGGAGGTGGCGCCGTCGTCGGCCTTGCGCCAGGCCTTTCACCGCGGTGAGGTGGACTACGACGGGTTCTGCCAGCGGTATCGCCAGGAGCTGGCCGACCGGCCGCAGCATTGGTGGGGGCTGCTGGACAAGGCCCGTGGCGGCACCCTGACCCTGGTGTACGCGTTCAAGGATGAACAGCACAACAATGCGCGGGTGCTGGCCCAGTGGCTGGAGGATGAGCTGGATCGCCAGGGGCCCGGGAGTTCGCCGGTTTGCTATGCCGATGAGCTGGGGCCTAAAGTGTGACTCTCTGAATCTGCGTTACGGCCATCGCGGGTCAAGCCCGCTCCCACAAGGCCCCCGCCTTACCTGTGGCAGCGGGCTTGACCTGCGATGGCCGCGCCGAAAATCCCCTGACGGGCACCCAAATGACCCCAACCCTGACCCCCGCCACCGACCTGCACCGAACCTTCGCCCGCGACCTCACGCGCCGCGCCATGCTGGCGTACTACCGCGAATTCGATCTGCTCTGGCTGGAGGAAGCCTTCGACCAGGCCTGGGGCTGGCGCGAGCAATGGCTGATTGTCGACGCCGAACAGCCCCTGGGCTTCTGCAGCCTCAGCCAGGACAGCCGTGCGCTGTACATCCGCGAACTGCACCTGGTCGAGGCCGCCCGCGGCAAGGGTATCGGTGGCTGGGTGCTGGAGCAACTGGCCGAATGGGCCGGCAGGCGCCATCTGCCGCTGCTGCGCCTGACCGTGTTCAAGAGCAATCCGGCCCAGGCCCTGTACCTGCGCCACGGCTTCGTCGCGCAGGGTGAGGACGAATGCTTCGTGCGCATGCAGCGGGTTATCGGCTAGCACTCTGCACGCAGGTCAGCCCCGGCTGCGGGGTACCGGCGGCCACCCGGCTTACCTGCACCACGCAGCCCTGGCGCACGGTGGCGTCGAGCAAGGGGCCCTGCACCGGCAGCAGGTCGCCGATCAGCAGGTTCTGCAGCAATGGCTTGCCCTCGAAACGGTTGCTGCCCAGCAGCACCTGGTCCATGCCTTCCACCCGAACCACCGCCTTGCCCACCCGGCCCAGGGTGTTGCCGCCCAGAATCAGTGGCCCGGCCAGCGGCTGGGTGTTGCGCAGGCTGATGGCGTACTCGGGGGTGTTGCCGATGTGGTTTTCCAGCATGACCGCGCCAGCCACGTCGCTGGCGTCCACCGCGCTGCCCTGGCTGTTGCCGATGAAGTTGCCTTCGATCAGCACCGGCATCTCGCCCTTGAGGTTGCGCAGCAGCACGCCGTTGCCGCGGCTGGCGCCGATGCGGTTGCCGCTCAGCAGCAGGGCGCCTTGCTGGTCGCTGACCTCGATGGCGGCCTTGTGCGTGCCCAGGATCAGGTTGTCGTCGAGCCAGGCGCGGGTCTGCCCGCGCAGGCGGATGCCGCTGTTGTTGTCGACCCCGCGAATCTGGTTGTGCGCCATGCGCATCTGGCTGTCGCGCACGTCCACGCCATACTGCTGGGCACTTTCGAAGCGGCTGCCCTCGATCACCCCACGGCTGTGCTGCAGCTCCACCGCCGACAGCTCGCTGAACTGGCTGTCGCGTATCAGCACGCTGGCCGGCCGGGTGGCCGGCGATTGCTGGCTGCTCAGGGCAGTGGTTAGGCCCCGCGAGAGGTTGGCGTTGTAGCCCAGGCGGTTGAGGGTGGCGCCGATCAGCTGGGTATGGCTGCCGGCCCAGGCCACCACGAACGGGCGCCAGGCGCGCTCGGTGTTGCCGGCCTTGTCGCCGGCCACGCTTTCCAGGCGCGACTGGTTCAGGCCCAGCCAGCCCTGGTTGATCAGGGCCGTGCCCGAATAGCTGTAGAGGTACAGGCTGGTGCCCTCCAGCACCAGCCCGCCATCGGCGGCGATCATCAGCGGGTAGCTGAGCAGGTAGCCGTCCTTGTAGCGCTTGAGTACCTGCGGGTTGTTCAGGGTGTCGGCCAACTGCGCCAGGGTGATGCTGCCACCCTGGATCAGCACCGCCTGCGGGTGGTGCGCCTGGTAGCCGGCCACGGCGCGGAACAGGCCGTTGTTGACGAACGGCTCGAACGGCCAGCTGCCGCCCTGGGCCGAGAACATCGGTTGCAGGCTGACAGTGGCACGCCCGCCGGGGCGCGGGCGTTCCTGCAGGGTGAAGCTCACTGCTTCGCGGGTGCTGGCCTGCACCTGTTGCACCTGCGCCTGGTAGTCGTTGGGGCTGACCACGCGCAGTGCCTGCTGCATCGGCAGGCCCTGGGTGGCGGCGTGGGCCACGCCGGCGAGGCCGGCCAGCAGCAGGCCGGCCAGTCGGGTAAAGCGGAAAATGCGGGCAGGCTGGGCCATGGCGATTCGTCCTTGGGTTACGGCAAAGGGGGGTAGAAGGGCTTGAGCGGGCCGCCGATCTGACTGTAGTTGTCGACGTTGCCGTCCTCGCTTTCGTACAGCTGACGGGCCAGGCGATTGTTGGGCGCGCGGTACAGGAACGGGATCAGCCAGGCCAGCTTGTAGGGGGCTACCTCGGTCTGGGCCTGGCCCATCAGTTCGGGCAGCGGGCCGGGGTCGAGCACCGTGCGTGCGGCGAAGTTGCCCAGCAGCTCCAGGGTCTGCTGGTCGTGTTCGCTCCAGGGCAGGCCATTGGCCCGCGCCGACTCGGCCAGCAGCACCAGCGGCACCAGCGCGTACTGGCTGTAGGTGGCGGCAAGCCGGGCACGCGCCACTTCCAGTGGCAGGTAGGCATAGCTGCCGTCCCCGCTGCGCACCGCCTGCTGCAGGCCGCGACGCAGATTGCCGTCGGCCCAGCGGATGAAGTCGTCGCGCTGCACCAGCATGCCGCTGGCGGCCACGGCCCAGGCGGCCCAGTAGTCGTGGTTGTTGAACCAGGTGAAGCTGGCGGCCTGGCGTGGCTGGTACTCGCGGATGATCAGTTCGCCGAGCTGTTCGAACCAGCGCGTCTGGGCCGGCGACAGCTGCACCTGGCCGTTGCTGGCGGCCTGGGTCAGCAGCAGCGTCGAGGCCATGGCCGCCACCGCCCACTTGCGCGCCGCCATGCCGGTGCTGCTGGCATCCGGGTTGAGCAGGGCACCGGCCTGCGCCCAGTGCTCCAGCCACTGGTCCTGGCAGGCCAGGGCCATGTTGGCCTGCTGCGGGGTCTTGGCGCGCTGGAAGCGCTTGCTGGCGAAGATCAGCCCGGCGATGAACTGCTTGACCTGCTTGCTCGCCGCCTCGGTGTCGGCATCGGGGCGGCTGCGCAGGGTCGACTTGCTGGCATCGCGCTGGTCGTACTTGCTCTGCATGCGCAGGCTGGCGGTGTACGGTGGCGGCGGCTGTTTGCTGCACTGCAGGGTGCGGTAGTCGGCGATCATCGCCGACTGGGCGGTGGCCCGCGCCGGCCAGATCGATTGCGCGGCCAGGCTGCTGCCCAGCTGCAACCCGGCGCACAGGCCCAGGGTGGCGACCAGCCAGGGCTTCAGAGGCATAGACGGGTTTCCACCTGGGTGGCGGCCTGGCTCGGCTTGGTCGGTTCGAGGAACACCGAGAGCAGGTTGGCCCCGGCGAACTCCTTGGCCTTGCTCAGCTCCAGGTAGTACTGGCCACCGCTGACGGCCGCCTCGCGGCGAAACCACACCTTGTCGCGGGCACCGTTGTCGTAATACACGATCACGTAGAAGTCCTTGACGTTCTTGTCGCTGATGCGGATGTCCAGAAAGCCCTGGCCGCTGCCCAGTGCCTTGCGGCTTTCGCCGGCGTTGCTCAGCAGTTCGATGCGGTCGTTGACGCGCAGCGCAGGGCGCTGCAGGCGGTTGCCCAGCACCGGTGTGGAGGTGCTGCAACCGCCCTTGACCGCTGGAATCAGCTGGCGGTACATCTGGTCGGACTCCAGCTGGTAGTTGGCCGGCAGCTCCCAGATGATCAGTCTGGGCGGTGCGTCGGGCTTGTAGTTCTCGGACAGCAGGTATTCGAGCAGCGAGCCGTCCTGGCCAACGCCGGGCAGGGCGTAGTTGAGGATGTCGACATCCAGGTACTGCTTGAGGTAGCCGTCGAAGTTGAACTGCTTGCTCTCGTCCTCACGGGCTGCGGCGTTACTGTCGCCCACCAGGATCACCTGCGGGTCGGGGGCTTCGTCGAACAGTGCGTCGGCATCGTCGGCCACCGGGATGGTCTGGTAGCCGCGCACATACTGGAAGCCGTAGTTGTTGCCGCAGATGCTGCTCATCGCCAGGTTCATGGTGCCGTCCTTGGGCACCATCACGCCGGGCTCGGTGCGGTAGTGCTTCTTGGTCAGGTCGGCATAGAACGGCTGGCGGCGCACCTCATCGGCCACCAGGCGTGCGGTGGCCTCGGCACCGCTGGGGGTCCAGTGGTGGTCGCGGCGAAAGAAGTACTCGCCCGCCGGCGGGGTGCGCACCAGTTGCATCAGGTCGGGCACCACCGCGCCGCCGCTGCGCAGCTGCTGCAGGTAGCTGGCCAGGTTGTTGCTGGCGCGCTCGAAGTCGAACCCGTGCAACTGCCCGGGGTAGAGCTTGTCGCGGTGCATCAGCCCGCGGGTGGGCTGCACGGCCATGGCCACGTGGATACCCTGCTGGCGGAACGCGGCCATCAGGCGCGCGAACTCCGGGCGCATGGGCGCGGGGATGCCGAAGTCGTTGGTCAGGTCGACGGCCGAACGGAACAGCCAGCGGTCCTTGCCCGGGACGATCTCGCGCATCAGTTTCATCCGCCCTTCGGCGTATTTCTGCGGATCGCTCAGGGCCGGGCAGACCATGCACTCAAGGCTGGTGCAGCCGGGGCTGGGCGCCTCGGCGGCCTGGCCGGCCTGGCTGGCTGCAGCGAGTACGGCCATCAGGCCGAGGGAGGTAAGGATCTTCATGCGCGGTTCATCATCCTGTGTTCAAGGCCAGCCTGCGGTTACAGCGTGGGGTCGATGCTGTTGGCCACGCTGATGCTCTTGTAGCCATTGGCGGCGGGCAGCAGCACGTAGCTGTACGAGCGGCCTTTCTTGAGGAACAGGTCGTCGAACTGGGCGACGTTGCGCTGATCGACATAGGCGGCGAAGCCGATCTTGATTTCGTTGACCAGGCGACTGCCGGTCTGGTCCTTGCCCAGCGGGTCGATGACCGAGGTCTTGCCGTCGGAGGTCTTGAGGGCGGCCTGCGCGGGGGTCAGGTTGTAGAAGGCGATCTGGGCCTTTTTCGGTTCGTTGACGTATTTGTCGGCGATCAGGGTCAGGCCCTTGCCGTCATACACCACGGTGCTGGCGGCGTTGGCCTTGAGCTGCGGCTCGATGGCCTGCTTGTCGACCGCGATCTTGTGGCTGCCGGCAGGGGTGAAGCGGTAGCCGCTGAGCTGGCCGGGGGCGACCTTCTGTGGGTTGACCTTGCCGCTCAGGGTCACGTCGATGCTGCGATCGCTCAGGTTGAGCACGCGCACGAAGGCCGAGTCGGCCGGGGCCACGGCGTCGTAGAGGTCGGCATTGCCGTCGTTGGCGAGGCTGGCGGTGCTGACCAGCAGCAGGGCGGTGGCGGCGAGCAGTTGGCGTGGCGAACGGGTCATGGTGTATCTCCTTAGAAGTGTTGGGTCTGGTTCATCTGACGCTGGCCGCTGACCCGATGGGCCAGCAGGGTGCGCAGCGGGAATTCCCAGACCACGGTGTCGATGTCAGGGTTGCCCAGCTCATCGCTGGCCAGAAACTGGTTCATTGCCTCGAACGGCCCGCGGGCCTCCACGGCAATGCTCAGCAGGTCACGGTTGAGGGCTTCCTTGAGAAAACCGACGAAGTTCCAGTCGTCGATCTTGCTGTAGCTGGTACCTACCAGCAGCAGGCTTTGGGCCTGGTCGGCGAACAGCTCATCGCTGCTCTGTTCGGCCTTCAGGGTTTCGTACACGGCGATCTGGTTGGCGCCAAAGTCCGGCATCAGCCGGCTCTGGTCGAACTGGATGTAGTTCATCAGGTCGCCCTTGACGGTCTTTTGCGCGACCTGGTGCGACACATAGCGCTCCTGGCCCAGCAGCTCCGGGTGCTGGCGCGCCAGTTCGAAGGCGGCCAGGCGTGCGCCATCGGGGCTCCAGTGGGTGTCGGACTTGAGAAACAGCGGTGGGCCGCCGAGGTTGTCCAGAAACGCCGAGCGCAGCGGCGTCACCGTGACGTTGCGTGCCTGCAGCTGCGCCACGAAGCGGTCGTACAGGCTGATGGCGCGCGGATCGAACGGGTGCTCGGCATGCGCGGCATAGATGTCCAGCTTCATCGGCAACGGCAGCAGCACCAGGCGCTTGCCGTGCTGCGCCAGTTGCGCCTGCACGGCGTCGATCTGTGCCAGCTGGCCTTGCAGGTTGGCCTCCAGGTCATTGGGCACACGGTATTCCTGGGAGGTATAGAGCCAGCCGTCCTTGCCCAGTACCACGCCCTTGGTGCCCTCCCTGAACAGCAGGTACTGCGCGTCGGCCCACAGCTGCACCGAGGGCTCACGCAGGAAGAAGCGCTTGTCGTAGGCCTGCTCGAACTTGCGCAGCAGCTTGCCGTCGACGAACAGGTTCCAGGCGTCACTCTGGTTTTTCGCGAAACTGAAAACCGGCGGCAGGGAGTAGACGAACATCCCCGCCAGCACCAGGCAGAACAGAATGCCGTTGACCTTGCTTGCCGAGTTCATCACCGGGTACATGACAGTCTCCTAGAACTGGAAGTAGAGGAAGGGGGAGAACGAGTGCGCAGCCAGGCTGCTCAGCGCCAGCGCGAAGCCGGCCCACAGCAGCACGGCCTTGAGCCCGCCGACATGGGCCATGAAGAAGTGCTGCTTGTTGCCGGCGTAGTAGCGCACGTTGTTGCTGCCGGCCAGGATCAGCCAGCACAGCGCCACCGCCACGAACGACATGGCCATCTTCGAGGCGCCCAGCACGTAGAGCTCCAGCGAGCCCAGGCCGTTGAAGCCGAACAGCGCCTGGTAGATGTCCAGGCTGTGGCGCAGGTCGTTGGTGAAGAACAGCGGCATGCTCAGGATGATCAGCAACCCGGTGCGCAGGTTGCGCCCCAGGCGGTAGGGCGTGGTGACCTTGGTGGCCAGGTTGAACTTGCGCTCGATCACCATGCCCAGGCCGAAGAACAGCCCCCAGCAGATGAAGGCGAAGCTTGCGCCGTGCCACAGCCCCGACAGCAGCATGGTGTACACCAGCGCCGGCATGGCCCCGGCGATGCGCTTGCGCACCAGCGGCATGTACACGTAGTCGCGCAGAAAGTGCGCCAGGGTCATGTGCCAGCGGCTCCAGAACTCGGTGATGCTCTGCGAGACGTAGGGCTGGTTGAAGTTCTCCGGGAAGCGAAAGCCCATCATCAACGCCAGGCCCAGGGCCATGTGGCTGTAGCCGGCGAAGTCGAAGTACAGCTGCAGGGTCGACACCACCAGGCCGAACCAGGCATCGCTCAGCTGCAGGCTGCCCTCGCTGATGAACAGCACGTTGATCGGCGCCAGCTGGTCGGCGATCAGCACCTTCATGATGAAACCGAGCATGAACCGGCATACCCCCAGCGAGAACATCTCCAGCGAGTGGGTACGCTGGCGCAGCTGCGGAGCCAGTTGGCTGTAGCGCAGGATCGGGCCGGCCACCAGGTGCGGGAACAGCGCGACGAATGCGGCGAAGTCGATGAAGTTGTTGGTGGGCGTGGCGTCCTTGCGGTAGATGTCGACGATATAGCTCAGGGCATGGAACACGTAGAACGAGATGCCCAGCGGCAGGAAGATCGTCTCCAGGGTGAAGGTGTTGATGCCCAGCGGCGCCAGCAGTGCGCCCAGCACCTCGGCGCCGAAGTTGGCGTACTTGAAATAGCCCAGGGTCGACAGGTTGCCGATGATGCCGATCCACAGCAGGCGGAACGCCCAGCGCTTGTCGCCGGCGTCCAGGCGCGCCTTGATGCGCAGGCCGAACCAGTAGTTCCAGTAGGTGATGCCGACGAACAGCAGCAGGAAGTCCGGGCGCCACCAGGCATAGAAGATGTAGCTGGCGGCGACGATCACCGTGGAGCGCCACGGCGCACGCGCCAGGAAGTACACCGCCAGGAACAGCGGCAGGTAGAGGAACAGGAACACGTTTGAGGCGAAAATCATCGCGGGGCCCGCCCTTAGTAACTGATCACGACGCCGACCGTCAGCTGGTAGTCGTCACCGGTATCCAGCGCGTTGCCGGCATTGAGGTAGCTGGCGCTGACCAGGGTGTTGACGTCCAGGTGCTTGCCGTCGAGGGCGACCGGAAACATCTTCCAGTAGTAGTTGAGGTCGAGCATCTGCCCCACGTGCTTTCCGTTGCCGTTGCTGCCCTGGGCGATGGCCTGGTTGCGCGCGCTGCGCTGGTCGCCGTCGACGCGGATCGGCAGGGTGCCACTGGCATCGCGCAGCTTGAGTTCGGTGAGGCGAAAATCCAGGGCGCTGCGCGGCGTGGGCCGGGTTTCCACGGCAAAGCCGTAGTAGCTCAGGTTGCGCAGGTCGAGGCTGACGAACGAGCTGGCCAGGCGGGTGCTGTAGGAGCCCTGGCGGGTGATGCGGTCGGACTGGATGGTGTTGAGACGAAAGCCGTCGTTCTCGTTGCTCGGCTTGTCGGTCAGCCCGCCGCGCAAGGCCAGGCGCGGGGTCCAGGGCAGGTCGTCGAAGCGTTTGCCGATCTCGCCCAGCGCCGCCCAGCCGCTGGCGTTGTGGCCGGTGGTGGTCAGGCCGTTGCCGTCGGTGTTGTCGACCTTGCCGTCGAGTGCGGCCAGTTCCAGGTGGTAGTCGCTGAACAGCGGGCTGACCTGCAGGTTGTCGGCCTTGAAGAACAGCCCGTAGCGCATGCCGGTGAAGTCGTAGCGGTCACGCGGGTCGTGCCCGCTGTGGTCGTCTTCGTACATCACGCGCGTGCCGGCCCAGTTGTTCTCGCTCCAGCGGTAGGCGTACTCGCCCATCAGGTAGGTGGTGCGTTCTTCGCTGTCGGCCAGGCGGTTGACGTCGCTGTTGTAGTTGTAGAACTTCTGCGCCACGGCGAAGAAGCCCTTGGCGAAGGTGTCCTTGTAGTCGAAACGCAGCGATTCGATGCTGTCGTCCCACCAGATGCCGTAGTCGTCGGCAAAGCGCTGGCGTCCGGCCGACAGCGAGAAGCGTGGGTCGTCGCCCAGCAGGTTGCGCTTGACGTACAGCTCGCGCAGCTCGGCGTACCAGCCTTCGGGCTGCTCGCGGTCGAAGGCGTTGGTGCTTTCGTTCTGGCTGTTGGCCGTCTGGCTGGAGTCGTAGTTGAGCCACAGGCGACCGTAGACCATCCACTTGGCCCAACGTTTTTCCGGCGAGTACCAGGCGAACGAGGGTTCGTAGCGCAGGCTATAGAAGCTCTCGCGGCTGCGCCCCACCTGGGAGTCTTCGGGGCCGTAGCCGGTCTGCACGGTGAGCTTGTTGAAGAATTCGGAGGTGATCACCGGCGTGCTGGCGTCGGCGCCTACCCGCACCGGCTCGCTGCTGTCGGCCTCGGGGCCGGTGATTTCTTCGGCGGCGAACGCGGTGTACAGCGGCGCGAGCATGAGCAGGGCGCCAAACAGGGACGGATGCGCTTTCACAGGGTGGTCTCCTTGAGCAGGTCATTGCGTGCCGCCATGGCGCGCTCGATGTCAGCCGTTTTCAGGGTTTTGTCCAGGCGCTTGAGCAGCCCGCGGGCGCGGCGCTCGCCCAGGTCCAGGGCAAGGCGCGCGTAGGTGTAGGCCTTGACCGGGTCGTGGCAGATGGCGCGGCCGCTCGCGTAGATGGTGGCCATGCGGTACCAGGCGGCAGTGGCGCCGCGCTCGGCCTGTTCCTGGTAGATCGCCAGGGCACGCTCCTGGTCGGGCTGGTCGAGGCCGCCCTTGCTGTACAGGTCGGCCAGCAGCAGGTGCGCGTCGCGAAAGTTGCTGGCGATCAGTTCGTCGATCAGCACCTGGGCCTTTTGCGGGTCCAGGGTCAGCCAGTTGGTGACCATGTACAGCGAGGCATTGAGCGCCTTGGCCCGGGTCGGGTCCTTGGCCTGCACCTGGGCAATCAGCGCCTGTACCTGGTCGGCGTTGTGCTCGGTGGGGTTGGAGATCATGAAGTTGGCCTTGGACACCAGCGCCGGCACGAAACCGCGCTGCGCGGCGTTGTCGAACCAGCGCTGGACCTCGGCCATGGCGGCCGCCCATTCATCGGCCAGGGCCTTTGCACGGGCCTGCTGTTCGGGGGTGGGCGCGGGCCTTGGGGCACCCATGGCGTTGCCCAGCTGTTCATCCTGCTCGGCCTGCTGGTCGGCACGCTGCACGGTGCTGATGGTGTCGAGCAACGAGCCGATACGGTGCACGATCTCCACCGGCAACTGCGCCATCCGGGGCTCCAGGGTGCGGGCGAAGGCGGGGAACGCGGTGTCCTGGCGCTCGCCGAGGAAGGCGTAGTAGCGGTCGACGCCACGCGGGTCGACGCGTACCGCCTGCTGGTACCAGTGCTCGGCAGCGGCGCGGTCGCCCTGGCGCTCGGCGACCACCGCGCGGTACAGCTCGGGGTGGCAGTCGAGCAGGCAGGACTGCTCGTACAGCGCCAGCAGCTGCGCGGCCTCGGCGGTGGGCACCAGGTCCGGGTAGGTCAGGAACACTTCCAGCGTGGCATTGGTGTTGCGCGGGTCCAGGGTGGCCGGGTAGCGGGTCAGCGCCTGGGCCACCCAGGCGCGCTGCTGCTGGCGCAGGCCGGGGCTGCGGTCAAGCAGGCGGGCCAGCGAGGCCAGCGCCGGCACCAGGCCGCGACCCTCGGCAAACGCTTCCTGGTACAGGCGGATCGCCTCCTGGCGGTTGGCGCTGTCGCTGCTGGCCAGCACATCGCCCAGCAACTGCTTGGACGCCAGGTCACCGCGCTCGGCGAGCACGCGCAAATCGGCGCTCACATCGGCTTGCGGGTCCTTGTACAGCGCGTAGCGGATCTGCTCCAGGCTTTGCCCGGCAAGGGCAGGGCCGGTGCAGGCGAGGGCAGTGAACAGCAGCCAGGCGGGCGTCATCGGTTTCATCTGGGGGCCCTTCAGCGCGACAGCGACGGCAAGGCCGGCAGGCCCAGGTACAGGTCCACCGCCACCGGTTTCTGGTAGGCCGCCAGTGGCAGCGGACGGTCCGGCCGGATGGTCAGGGCGAGGTTCTTGTTCAGTGCGTCGACCCGCGAGTCCACCACGGTGCCGCCGAAGCGTTCGTCCAGGCCGAACACCTGCAGGTCCACGGATCTGACCCGGCTGATGTCGCTCAGCTTGTCGAACGGCACGTTGGCGCTGACGTACAGCGGCTGGTCCTTGGGCAGCAGGTGCAGCAGCGGCGCCTGCTTGTAGCCGTAGCCGTTCATGGGCGTGCTGGGGAAGTACACCTGGCAGTCGCACGGGCTGTTGATCACGGTCTCGATGGTGGCGCGCCCCAGCAGGGTCTGCAGGTCGCCGGGCGCGAGGTCGGCCAGCGCCTTCATGTCGGCCGGGCTGGTGAAGCTGGTAGCCAGTTGGGTGGAGATGTTGGCCAGCGGCTCGCCGGCCTTGACCTCGCTCTGCCCAGGCTGCAGCAGGAACTTCACGTAGCCGTTGTCGGGCATGCTGATGATCTGCGCATCGGCACTGACCTGGGCCTGCACGGCCGGAATGCGGAAGAACAGAAGGTAGCTCTTGTAGGCCACGAAGCTCAGCGCGGCGATGCCGGCGGCGGTGAACAGCAGGGTGCCGCCGATGGCGCGCAGGCGATCGCCTGCATTGCGTGCGCTGGCGTACTTGTGCTTGCGCTCCTTGATGTAGTTCTCGCGCTGCATCACGTTGAACAGGCCGTTGACGTCGGCAATTTCGCCCGACAGGTAGGCGCTGATGATGTAGCGCAGGATGTCGCGCTTCTGGGCGTCGAGGTCGACGAACTGCGCGCCGACTTCGGCGCCGCGCTGCGAGACGATCTTGATCTGGCTGTCGATGTTCAGGTCGACCTGGTTCAGGCGCAGCTGGATCGAGGCGTTGTACAGGCTGCCGATCTTCAGCGGGGCGCTGTGCACCAGGCCCAGGCCGCCCAGGGAGATGTCCTGCAGGGTGCTGTCGATGGGCGCCTGGCCGGGGGCGCTGAGCCTGACCCGGGCATTGAGCTTGGTGCGCACGTACTGGCGTTCGTCGATGGCCTCGTGGACCACGTTGGCTGCAGTGGTGCCGGGGGCTGCTGGGATGTTCGAGCTACTCATGGCAGGCGCCTTTCCTTAACGTTGCGTGAGTTCGAGAAGTACCGAGATGGCACCGAAGAAAATCGCGATGGATGAAAACAGCATCGCCTTCGATGACCAGCGGTTCAGGGCCGTGTCGAAATCGACAGTGCCGTTGCTTAGCGTGGTTTTTTGCCGGGTCCAGCTCTGCTGGTCCATGTGGAACAGTGCGTACACCTTCATCAGCGAGCCCACGATCTGGTTGTAATAGAGAACGAACGGGTACACCGGGCTGACCGGGTGACCGGCGAACAGGAACAGCACCGTCACCAGGCTGCGCGAGAGCAGTACCCAGAACAGGTACACCAGCAGGTACTCGATGCCGAACACCACGCCGGCCACTACCGAGGCGGTCAGGCCCATCAGGCAGGTCCACATCGACACGCGCTGGTCGAGCAGCACGTACAGGGTGAACAGGCCCAGGCGGGCGCGGCCCAGCAGGTGGGTGGCGCGAAAGTTCTGGCGCAACGAGTTGCCGTACCAGCGGAACATCAGCTGGCGGGTGGCGCGCCAGAAGCTGTTGTCTGGTGGATGCTCCACGGTCAGGGTGTTGCTGTCGGGCACGTAGAAGGTGTCCCAGCCGGCGCGCATCAGGCTCAGCCACGAGGACTTGTCGTCGCCGGTGAGAAACTGGAAGCGGCCCAGGCGCCAGTGTTCGAGAAAGTCGGCTTCCACGTCGCGGATGAATTCGGGGTCGGTCATCACGCTGGCGCGAAAGAACGACAGCCGGCCGGTCAGGGTCAGCACCCGGTGCGACAGGGCCATCGAGCACATGTTGATGTGCCGCTGCACGAAGCGCATCGAGTGCCACTGGCGCATCAGCGGGCTGCCTTCGACCTCGCAGAACTCGTTGGTGGTCAGGCCACCGACATTGGGCAGGTAGGCGAACAGCTTGACCGCGCGCTCGACGCAGCCGGGCAGCATCATGGTGTCGCCGTCGACCACGCCGACCACCGCGTCCTGCAGCGGCATCTGCCGCGACAGGGCACGGAAGGCATGGGCCAGGCCGTCACGCTTGCCGGTGCCACGGGCGCGCACGATCACCAGCTTGATGTCGTCGCGATCGACCACCTCGTTGCGCATGATGGTCTTGATGAACTGCTCGTCGCCTTTTTCCACGATCGAGGCGATCACCGTGCACGGCACGTTCAGCCGCTGCACTTCCTGGAATACCGACTGGTACACCTTGAAGGTGGTGTGGGTGGGGATGCGAAAGCTGGTCACCACCATGAACATGTGCGAGGGCAGGGCATCGTCGCCCATGCGCTCGACCGCCTTGCGGATGCGCGGGAACTTCCAGTGCAGGAAGTACATGCCGCGGATGTAGTGGACGATGGCGTTGCCGTAGCGCCACATGCCCAGGGTACCGATGATGAAGATGAACGTGTGGTGGCTGGGGTCCAGGTACTGCGGCGCGATCATCTGCGACGCCAGCGCGACCAGGCCGAACAGGCAGGCCCAGGCACAGAAGCTGGCGCCTGCCTGCAGGTAGCCGGGTCGGCCCTCGGGCCGCTGTTGCTGTGGTTTCATGGTGCCGTTTCTCCTTGGTACGGGCAGCGCGCACCCGGCCGTTCACGCACATGAGGTTCGCCGGCGCTCCGAAGGAGGCGGCACTCAGGCAGGTAAACAGTCGGGTGACGCGTGGAGTCGAACGCCTTGGGCTCTCTTGACGGAGCCTGTGGCCTTACCAGCAGATCCCTTCCTGGGTGGCGTTGCTGGCGTTGGGCATGAAACCGACCAGGTCGACGATCTGCTTGTCGCCATTGCCTTCCAGGGCCTGGGCGAAACGCGGGTCGTTGTTGCCCAGCACGATGATCTCGGCGCCGTCGATCACCTGGTCGAGGTCGTTGCACAGCAGCGACGACACGTGCGGGATCTTCGACTCGATGTAGTCGCGGTTGGCGCCGAACACCCGGGCATACTCGACGTTGGCGTCGAAGATGCGCAGCTCGTAACCCTTGCCGATCAGCATTTCGGCCAGCTCCACCAGCGGGCTTTCGCGCAGGTCGTCGCTGCCGGCCTTGAAGCTCAGCCCCAGCAGGCCGATACGGCGCTTGTTGAAACCGCTGACCAGGTCGAAGGCGTTCTGCACCTGGCTGCGGTTGCTGGACATGATCGAGGCCAGCAGCGGGTGCTCGACGTCCAGCTGGCCGGCGCGGTAGGTGAGGGCGCGCACGTCCTTGGGCAGGCACGAGCCGCCGAAGGCGAAGCCGGGGCGCAGGTAGTAGCGCGACAGATTGAGCTTGTGGTCCTGGCATACCACGTCCATCACCTCGCGTCCGTCCACCCCGGAGGCCTTGGCGATGTTGCCGATCTCGTTGGCGAAGCTCACCTTGGTGGCGTGCCACACGTTGCAGGTGTACTTGATCATCTCGGCCACTTCGATCGACTTGCGGATCACCGGGGCGTCCAGGCCCTCGTACAGCGATTGCAGGATGTCGCCCGACTGGGTGTCGAGTTCGCCGATCACGGTCATGGCCGGGAAGTCGTAGTCCTTGATGGCCGTGCTTTCACGCAGGAACTCGGGGTTGACCGCCACGCCGAAATCGACGCCGGCCTTCTTGCCCGAGGCTTGCTCGAGCAGCGGGATGACCACGTTGTTGACCGTGCCTGGCAGCACGGTGCTGCGCACCACCACGGTGTGACGGCCAGCCTTGTCGCGCAGGGCTTCGCCGATCTGGCGGCATACGGCCTCCATGTACACCAGGTCGAGGTCGCCGTTCTTCTTGCTGGGCGTGCCCACGCACAGCAGCGACAGTTCGGTGTCGAGCACTGCGCGTTGTACGTCGGTGGTGCCGTACAGGCGCCCTTGCTGCACGGCCTGTTGCAACAGCTGCTCGAGCCCCGGCTCGACGATGGGCGACTTGCCCTGGTTGATCATGTCGATCTTGGCCGGGGAGATATCCACCCCCACCACATTGTGGCCACGTGCCGAGAGGCACCCGGCGCACACGGCACCTACATATCCGAGCCCGAAAATACTGATGTTCATAGAGATCCCTTTAGCACTGTTCGCCTGAGCGAACCCTTGTGTAGTTGATAAATGTTCAGGCGGCAGGCGCAAACTGAAACGCGGCGAACGTTGATGTTCGTCGGCGGCTTATCTCTCTTTTTTTCATCCTATAGCGTTTAATTTTGGAACGGCAACACTTCATATCAAATTAACTAGAAAAAAATATAGTTTGTTTTGTGAAAGTTAAAAAACCGTTTAAAAACAATGACATATAGTTTGTAGAAAGTTCGACGTCAAAAAATTGATATGTGTATTTGGTGTGTTTTAATGGCGCCAAAAAAATGCTTCCACGAGGTTTTTACATAAATTTTAATGGTGGCAAATCGCCTTCATTTAATTAGGTAAACCGTTTCAGCTTAATGTTTTGAAAGTTGCAATCGGGCGACGGGTTAGTTGTGTTGATGAGTGCATCGCGAGCGTGAACAGCCTGTTTTATTGGCGTTGCTTTTTTTTGCATTCGCCACCGCTTGTGCTCCGCGTGGCGAGCCGGGCATAGTTTCAGTTTCATGCGTGGCCTGTGCCTGTACAGGCAGGTCTGCTCATCCAGGCAGAAGCCAAGCTGCAGTGACGATGAGCCGCGTAGGAAGCCACGTAGGAAGGCTGGGAAATTGACGTCAGCCGGATGGCGTTTACAGTTAGCTCATCCGGTCGATTTTTTGCTAAGGTGGCCGGATACAATTCACACCGTAACGCGAGGTGTCTGCTTGATCAGGGTCCTGGTGGTCGATGACCACGATTTGGTGCGTACGGGCATTACCCGCATGCTGGCCGACATCGACGGCCTGCAGGTGGTAGGGGAAGCCGATTCCGGCGAGGCAGCACTGAAACTCACCCGCGAACTCAAGCCCGACGTGGTCCTGATGGACGTCAAGATGCCCGGCATCGGTGGCCTGGAGGCGACCCGCAAGCTGCTGCGCAGCCACCCCGACATCAAGGTGGTGGCCGTGACCGTGTGCGAGGAAGACCCGTTTCCCACCCGCCTGCTGCAGGCCGGTGCGGCCGGCTACCTGACCAAGGGCGCCGGGCTGGGTGAAATGGTCCAGGCCATTCGCCTGGTGTTTGCCGGGCAGCGCTACATCAGCCCGCAGATAGCCCAGCAGCTGGCACTCAAGTCGTTCGAACCGCAGAATGCCTCGCCGTTCGACAGCCTGTCGGAGCGGGAGATCCAGATCGCCCTGATGATCGTCGGTTGCCAGAAGGTGCAGATCATTTCCGACAAGCTGTGCTTGTCGCCGAAGACGGTGAATACGTACCGTTACCGGATCTTCGAGAAACTTTCCGTTACCAGTGACGTGGAACTGACGTTGCTGGCCGTGCGCCACGGTATGGTTGACGCCAACCTCTGATATGACCCCAGCGTTTGATTCAAGTGCCTTTCTGGCGACCTGCAGCGGACGTCCGGGTGTCTACCGGATGTTCGATGAAGGCGCGCGCCTGCTGTATGTCGGCAAGGCCAAAAACCTCAAGAAGCGCCTGGCGAGCTATTTTCGCAAGGCGGGCCTGGCGCCCAAGACAGCCGCGCTGGTGGCGCGCATCGCCCAGGTCGAAACCACCATTACCGCCAACGAGACCGAGGCGCTGCTGCTCGAGCAGACCCTGATCAAGGAATGGCGCCCGCCGTACAACATCCTGTTGCGCGACGACAAGTCCTACCCCTATGTGTTCCTCAGTGATGGCGACTACCCGCGCCTGGGCATCCATCGCGGGGCCAAGAAGGCCAAGGGCAGGTACTTCGGCCCTTACCCCAGTGCCGGTGCCATTCGCGAAAGCCTGAGCCTGCTGCAGAAGACCTTCTTCGTGCGCCAGTGCGAAGACAGCTATTACGCCAACCGCACCCGGCCGTGCCTGCAGTACCAGATCAAGCGCTGCAAGGCGCCGTGCGTCGGCCTGGTCGAGCCACAGGAGTACGCCGCCGACGTGCGCCACTCGGTGATGTTCCTGGAGGGGCGCAGCCACCAGTTGACCAACGAGCTCAACGAAGAGATGGAGCGCGCCGCGATGGCCCTGGAGTTCGAGCGTGCCGCCGAGTTGCGCGACCAGATCGCCTTGCTGCGTCGCGTGCAGGATCAGCAGAGCATGGAGGGCGGCAGCGGCGACGTGGATGTGGTGGCCGCCTTCGTCAACCCGGGCGGGGCGTGCGTGCACCTTATCAGCGTGCGCGGCGGGCGGGTGCTGGGCAGCAAGAACTTCTTTCCGCAGGTGGGCATCGAGGAAGACGTGGCCGAGGTGCTGTCGGCGTTCCTGGCCCAGTACTACGTGGGCAACGCCGAGCGCGAACTGCCTGCCGAGCTGATCGTCAACGTGGTGCACGAAGACTTCGAAGCCCTGTGCGCCGCCGTCGAGGCCCTGCGGGGTCGCGAGCTGACCATCAGCCATCGGGTGCGCGGCACCCGCGCGCGCTGGCAGCAACTGGCCGTGACCAACGCCGAGCAGGCGCTGATGGCGCGCCTTGCCAATCGCCAGCACATGGCCGCGCGCTTCGATGCGCTGGCCCAGGTGCTGGACCTGGATGAAACCCCGCAGCGCCTGGAGTGCTACGACATCAGTCACTCCAGCGGCGAGGCCACCGTGGCCTCCTGCGTGGTGTTCGGCCCCGAAGGCCCGATCAAGTCCGACTACCGGCGCTACAACATCGAGGGCGTGACCGCCGGCGATGACTACGCGGCCATGCACCAGGCCCTGACCCGGCGCTTATCGCGGATCAAGGACGGCGAGGGCAAACTGCCGGACGTGCTGCTGGTGGATGGCGGCAAGGGCCAGCTGAACATGGCTCGCGACGTGCTGCAGGAACTGGCCGTGCCCGACCTGATTCTGCTGGGCGTGGCCAAGGGCACCACGCGCAAGGCCGGTTTCGAAACCTTGTACCTCAACGACGTGGCCCACGAGTTCACCCTCAAGGGCGACTCGCCGGCGCTGCACCTGATCCAGCAGATCCGCGACGAAGCGCACCGTTTCGCCATCACCGGTCACCGCGCGCGGCGCGGCAAGACGCGGCGCACCTCGACCCTGGAAGGCGTCGCCGGGGTAGGGCCCAAGCGCCGGCGCGACCTGCTAAAACACTTTGGCGGACTGCAGGAACTGAGCCGTGCCAGCGTCGAAGAAATCGCCAAAGCACCCGGAATCAGTAAAAAGCTTGCCGAGTCGATTTATGACAGCCTGCATAGCGAGTAGAATGCCCGCTCACCTCGCAGCCAGTTGTGCCGATGAATATCCCGAATCTGCTTACCGTACTACGCGTTCTGCTCATACCGATCTTCATACTGCTGTTCTATGTGCCGTATCACTGGAGCTACATAGCCGCCAGCAGCGTGTTTGCCGTTGCCGCCGCCACCGACTGGCTGGACGGTTACCTGGCTCGTCGGTGGCAGCAGAGCACTCCGTTTGGCGCCTTCCTCGACCCGGTCGCGGACAAGCTGATGGTGGCCGTGGCCCTGGTGCTGCTGGTGCAGGTGCATGCCAACCTGTGGCTCACGCTGCCGGCGGCGGTCATCATCGGTCGCGAGATCGTGGTGTCGGCGCTGCGTGAATGGATGGCCGAGATGGGCGCACGTGCCCATGTGGCGGTGTCCAACCTGGGCAAGTGGAAGACCGCGGCGCAGATGCTGGCGCTGGTGATCCTGCTGGGCAATCCGCCGGTGTGGGGGTTCTGGGTAGGACTGGGTTATGCGCTGCTGCTGGTGGCGGCGGGGCTGACCCTGTGGTCGATGGTGCACTACCTGCGTGCAGCCTGGCCGCACCTGCGTGAAGGCTCTGAAATAAAATAAACTTTTTTGAATCAAGGGGTTGACGGCGTTTTTAAAATCGCTAGAATGGCCCCCATCAACACGACGCGGGAATAGCTCAGTTGGTAGAGCACGACCTTGCCAAGGTCGGGGTCGCGAGTTCGAGTCTCGTTTCCCGCTCCAGTATTTGGAGCTACAGATCGAAAGGTCTGTAATTCGTCAGAAAGAAGGGCCACTGAAAAGTGGCCCTTTTTTCGTTGCGCAACAATCCTCTTCGAGTACGTGAGACAGGACGGCTTCAACCGTCGAGGGCCTGCTGTGTGTTCAGCACGGTCTCCAGGCGCGATTGCACCTGGCGTACTTTCCGGGCCAGCTGCGGCGTGATGTGCGACCCCGCAAGCTGGCATTCCAGTTCGGCGCACAAGGTGGCCAGGGCGAACGCCTGAACCGAGCACAGGGCGCCGCCCAGGCTGTGCAGTACCTGCGCCAGGACGCCGGCATCGGCGTTGTCCAGTGCGACGTGGATCTTGTGCAGGTCGTCGCGCATCGAGGTGATGAACAGTTTTCGCATCGCAGGCGGAACGTGGACGGTGTCGACGTCGCTCGATGGTGTGGTGGCGGGTTCGTCGACCTCGGTGAAGGGCTGCGGCAGAACCAGCTCGCAGTGCTGCAACAGCTGAGTGCGCAAGGTGTGCAGGTTCAGGGGCTTGACCATCCAGGCGTTCATGCCCACGGCCGCGCAGCGCTCGCCTTCATCGCGCATGGCGTTGGCTGTGATGCCGATCACGGGCAGGTCGGCATCCTGCTGGCGCAATGCCTGGGTCAGCTCATAGCCATTGATAACCGGCATGTTGACGTCGGTGAGCACCAGGTCGTACGCCCCGGGCGCCCAGAGTGCCAGTGCCTGCTCACCGTTGAACGCCACCGTGACCACGCAGCCCAGGGCTTCGAGTTGCTCCTTGATGATCGCCTGATTGATGGGGTTGTCTTCGGCTACCAGAATCCGCAGGTCCAGTGGCTGGCGGGTGCCCGCTGGCCAGGCGCTGTGCTGCGTGTCGTGACCGCCGTGCGCCAGGCCCACCGCCCTGGCGATCGCGCGAACGTCGTAGGCATCGACCTCCCAGCCATCAGCGCCGTAGTCGGGTGGGTTGGGCCCGCCCGGTACGGCGTTGATCCGGGGGCCAGCCCACGCTTGACCGGACGCGAGCATGTCCACCAACAGTGTCGCGTCGTTGCCCGAACCCATGTCGCTGGCCAGCGGACGGGCGTCGACCCCCAGCCGAACGAGCCAGGCGCAAAGGTGCCGGGCCAGTTCCGGGACGGGTGCGCGCACGTACACAGGGGCGGTGGATGGCTCGAGTTCAGGACAGTCGGTGAGTGCGCCGGGCGCGCGGGGCAGCTTCAGCTGCAGGGTGAAACTGCTGCCCAGCCCGATTGCACTGACCACGTCGAGCTGGCCGTCCATCAGTTCGCAGAGCCGGCGGCAGATGGACAGGCCCAGGCCTGCGCCGGCCTCGCTGCTGGCGTCGCGCACCTGATAGAACGGGTCGAACAGATGCACCTGCTGGGCCTGGGAAATACCCAGTCCCGAATCGCTGACCTGCCACTGCAACTGGCTGTATTCGCTGTCCTGTTCCACGACCCGAGCCCGCAGCACCACCCGGCCGCTGTCGGTGAACTTGATGGCATTGCTCAGCAGGTTGTTGAGGATCTGGCGAATGCGCAACGGATCCCCGCGCAGCCGGTCGGGCAGGTCGGCATCGATGCAGGCATACAGTTGCAAGCCTTTGGCCTGGGCGTATGCACTGTAGGTGCCGAGTGTGGCCTCGATCATCTCCAGAGGGCAGAAGTCCAGATCGTCGATGGTCATCTGTCCGGATTCGATCTTCGACACATCCAGCACGTCGCTGATCAGCTGGAACAGGGTGGCCGATGATCGCTGGATGGTCTGCAGGTAGTGCTGCTGGCGCGGGTCGAGCGCGGTCAGCCCCATCAGCTCCAGGGTGCCCAGTACGCCGTACAGCGGTGTGCGGATCTCATGGCTCATGGTGGCCAGGAAACGTGTCTTGGCTTCATTGGCGGAATCGGCGGCCAAGCGCGCCTGTTCAAGGCTGGCGGCATCTTCGACAAGCCGGGTAACGTCATGAAAGGCACACAGCCAGGCGTTTTCGCCGTGGTAGCGGGTAGGCACAAGGCTCACGTGCCAATGGCGGCCTTCAACCTGCAGATCGGTTGAGCCCCGCTCGGGCAGGTCGTGCTGTCGACGCAGGGCGCCGATCAGCGTGGCGCTGCCGTGGGACTGCTGGGCGTGCTGGTTTTCCAGCAGCACCCCGTAGTCGCTGCAACGCAGCACACACAGACCGGCTGGCGCCGTGTCGATGACGGCTCGACTGAAAGCCTCGCTCTCGGCGATGTCTTCAAGTGCACGGTGGGCAGGCAACACCACATGCTTGCGATACCAGCGATTGAACGCCCAGCCGCCGCCCAATCCGGCCAGCATCAGTGCAACCAGCCCCAGCAGCGGCCAGAAGGCATAGTCCACAAAGCTTTTGAAACCGATCACATAGATGCCGGTCCAGGGCTGCTCGCCCGGGCTTGTCACACGGAACACCAGCCCGTCAGCGTTCAGGTTCAGGCCTTCATGCAGCACCCGATCGGGCTTGAACTCGCCCACCAATGCCTCGCGGGTGGGGGCGATCAGGCTGAAGTGATCGTAGATCGACCACTGCATGATGCGTTCGATGTTGTTGACCTGATCCAGCGTGAACATGGACGCCACCACCACCGAGGGGCTGGCCCCTGAAATGTGCAGCCGGGTTGCCGACAGGTCGATGTCGACATACCCCAGCACAGTGGCAGGGGCATCGGGGCCTGCGTCATAGGGCACCCACTGCACCTGGTGGTCCTGCGGCGCGTGGTCGTGCAGGCTCTTGCCCACCTGGCGCACCACACGATCGAAGTCCTCTTGTCGGGGCCGACCCGTGCCGCGCAGGCGCCCCATGGCCGGTACGCTGATATCGAAGTTGTCCGGCAGGTTGAACAGCAGCACCTGGGGCGATTGATAGTGCGAAGCCGACCAGAATGCACTGTAGTAGTTGGCCAGGTTCGCCCCCAGGGTAGAGACGCTGGCGTGTTGCGAGGCTGCGATCCTGGCCGGGTTGATCTTCACGCTGAACGGCAGGGAGAAGGCGTATTCGATTTCTTCATAGACCGCACCGGTGGCATCGGACGAAGACCGTTGCACCACCACCGGCACACTGGAGGCGCCCAGCAGTTGGCCTTCGGCGCTTTTGCGCGACACGGCGCTGAGAAAAGCTTCCTGCTCGCGGATGTTTTCCATCAGGCGGGCGAAGTGAAACTTCACCGTGTCTTCCTGCTTCTGCAGCACGCGATTCACGCCCCAGTAGCACAAGCCAGTCAACAGCAGCGCCAGGCCCAGGAGCACGGCAAGCCCCATGTTCAGGCGCAGTGAACTGCTGGCCAGCCTGTCCAGGCGGGTGTAGCGGTGATTCATCGTGCAATCCCGTCAGTGATGAGGCGCGTCCAGACCCAGTCTATACAAGAGCTGGAGTGCTTGCCGGATCATCCCGGGTGCCACACCCCGTGCGGCACTAGCCCTGCGGTAGCGTTCGGGTGCGGTTTTCAGCCACGAGCCGCCATACGATCATCAGGCCGGCAAGCCCCAGCCAAGGCAGCAGCAGCGCATTCAGCACCTGCCAGCCAAACACGTCGAGCAGGCCGCCTGCGCCAAACGAGCACGTCAACCCCACCGCAAAAATCGCCATGTCGTTGGTCGCCTGGGCCCGGCTCTTTTCAGCCGGGCTGTAGGTTGTGGTCAGCAAGGCCGTGCCGCCGATGAACAGGAAATTCCAGCCCACACCCAGCAGAACCAGAGCACTGGCAAAGGCATTGAAGCCCGTGCCGGACCAGGTGGTCAGAACGTGCAAGGCCAGCAGCATCACGCCCAGCAGCATCACCCACGCCGCACCCAGCCGGGAAATCAGGGCGCCGGTGAAGAACGAGGGCAGGAACATGCCCATCACGTGCAACTGGATGACGGTGGCGGCCGTGGCCAGCGGATGGTGATGGTGGAGCATCGCCAGCGGAGTCGCCGTCATCGCCAGTATCATCACGCCATAGCCGGTCACCGCGCCGAACAGGGCTACCAGGTAGGTCGGCTGCAGGACGATCCGGGCCCATGGCCGGCCCTTGTCCAGGGCCGCCGCCGGTGGTTCGGTGGCAGGCATGTCCAGAAACAGCAGCACGCCCAGCCCCAACACGGCGACGACGGTCAGCAGAACAAATGACCCGAAGTACTGCGGGCCTATCCACTGGCCTCCGAACCGCGCCAACGCCGGCCCCAGCAGTGCAGCGACTATGCCACCTGCCAGCACCAGCGAGATGGCCTTGGGGCGCAAGCTCTCGTCCGCGACCTCGCTTGCGGCAAAACGGTAGAACTGGGCAAAGGCCTGATAGGTGCCGACCAGGAAGGTGCCCAGTGCGAGCAGGGCCAGGGAGCCGAACCAGATACCGGCGGCAGCGACCATGCCGCCGGTCACGCCCAGCGCCGCGCCAAGTACAAAGCCGGCCCTGCGCCCGGCGTTTGCCATGAATGACGAGGCCGGAAACATCGCCAGTGCGGTGCCCAGGAACATGCTGGCGATAGGCAATGTGGCCATGTCGGCGCGGTGGGTCAACTGGGCGCCTGCCAGTGCGCCGATGGTCATCACCAGAACCGAAACCGTCTGGAACAAGGCCTGTGCACTTGCCAGAATGCCGACCTGCCTGTGCATGTGTGTTTTTTTCATCTTGCGTGCAGCCTCTGTCTTGCCTGGGTGAAATCGAGGCTGGAAGTATGAAAATCGCAGGTCTATTATTCAAACGAATAATATCGTCACCTAACCTCAGTAAATTTAATGGACAGAATCCCGATCGATGTTCGCCACCTGCAAACGCTGGTGGCCCTGCGCGACAGCGGCAGCGTCTCCCGCGCCGCGTCCTGGATGCGACTGACCCAAGGCGCCTTGTCCCATCACATCAAGGCGCTGGAGGAGTTTTTCGGCACCCCATTGTTCGTTCGCAAGTCTTCCCCGGTGGTCTTTACGCCGGCTGGCAAGCGGCTGCTGGAAGCCGCCGACAAAGTGGTGCCCATTCTTAATCAGACCACGCGTGACCTGCTGCAGATGGCCGAAGGCACCGGCGGTACCTTGCGTATCGCTGTCGAATGCCACACCTGTTTTGACTGGCTCATGCCCGCAGTCGATGCCTTTAGAGCACGCTGGCCTGAGGTGGAAGTGGACCTGGTATCGGGTTATCACGACGATCCCGTTGGCCTGCTGCATCAGCGCACCGCCGATCTTGCACTGGTGTCCTGCTCCGAAAGGGACGAGGAAGGGGTCGATTTTCACGGGCTGTTTCGCTATCCGCTGGTGGCACTGGTTGCCAACGACCACCCCTTGGCCCTGCGCGAGTTCTTGACGGCCGAGGACTTTATCGACGAAACCCTGGTGACCTATCCGATCGAGGAAGACGCGCTGGACATTGTCCGCTCATTGCTGCGGCCCGCGGGGATCAAGCCTGTGCGCCGCACCGCCGAGCTGACTGTCGCGATCCTGATGCTGGTGGCCGCGCGGCGCGGCATTGCGGTGCTGCCACGCTGGGCCGTGCAGACCTACCTCCAGCGTCAGTACGTGACGGCCAGGCCCATCACCCGCGAGGGGCTTATCTCGGATATCTGGGCTGCCACCTTGCCGGCAGACAGCCAGAAACCCTATGTCGTCGAGTTCCTGGCGCTGCTGCGCGAAACCACGGTGGCGGCGATTCCGGATGTCGAGCTGATGGGCTGATCGGGCACCCATTCACGCACTACGCCCCGTTGCCAGCCTCTTCCTTCAGCCACGCAATGAACTGCCGGGCCATATCGCTGATCTGCTTGTGCGGCTTGGTCAGCAGGTAATACGCCAGCTGATGCGGCATCACCAGCTCGGGGAAGGGCATCACCAGTTCGCCGCTGCGCACCGCCCGTTCGGTCAGCTCGATCGCACACAGGGCGACACCATGCCCCTCGATCGCCAGCTGCGCGAGCACATTGGAGTCGGTGACCACGTGCCCGCTGCGCACCTCCAGCCCTGGCGTGGGGTACAGCGCCTGCCAGGCTTCCCAGTCGTGATGATGCCGGTCATGCAGCAGCGGGTGACGCGCCAGGTCGGCCGGCACCCGCAGCGCGTCGGGCCCTTCGAGCAATGCGGGCGAGCAGATCGGCACGTAGTTCAGGCCCATCAGAAACTGCGTCTCGAAACCCGGCCAGTCGGCCGTGCCCCACTTGATCGCCAGCTCCACCTCGTCGGGAAACTCGACGCGCTGGGTGCTCAGCAGTTGCTGGATGCGCAGCGCGGGGAAGCGCTGGGTGAAATGCTTCAGGCGCGGGGTCAGCCAGAACGCGCTCATCACCGGCTCGGCCTCGATGTGCAGCACCGACGGTGCGGCCTTGCGCGCACATTTCTCGAAGGCGGCCACCAGCTGGTCGAAGGGGGCGCGAATATCGTCCAGCAGCGCGGCGCCGGCCCTGGTCAGGGCCACGGTACGGGTCGAACGCACGAACAGCGTCACCCCCAATGCCTCCTCCAGCTTGACCACCTGCTGGCTGATGGCCGACTGCGACAGGTGCAGCGCGGTGGCGGCACGGGTGAAGCTGCCGTGCTCGGCAACGGTCTTGAAGGCCAGCAGCAGGGTCATGTGCGGCAGGCGGGTCAGGGCGAATTTATTCATAAGACTTCGTTATTAGTCCATTACCAAATCGCGATTCTCTCGGCGCTGGGCACCAGCTTACATTAGCCGCCGAGCCCGCCAATACGGGGGTCTGTCCAATAATTACAACAGTTGGGACTCACTATGCAGCAGAACACCCAGAAAGACCTGACGCTGATTTTCACCAGCATCGTGGTGATATCGCTGACGGTCATCGGTTTGATGATGTTCCCCGATCAGGCCAAGGTACTGGCCGATCAGCTCTTCACCCGTGCCACCACCACCTTCGGTGTGCTGGTCCAGGTACTGGGCTTTGCCTGCGTGGTGCTGGTGATCGGTCTGGGCATGAGCAAGTACGGCAACATCCGCCTGGGCGAGGGCAAGCCCGAGTACAGGAACACCAGCTGGATCTTCATGTTCATCTGCGCCGGCCTCGGCTCGGCGACCATGTACTGGGCGTTCATGGAATGGGCCTACTACTACCTCACCCCGGGCCTGAACATCACCGCCGCCAGCAAGCAGGCGCTGGAGATGAGCATCGCCTACTCGTTCTTCCACTGGGGCGTGACCCCGTGGGCCATCTACGGCATCGCCTCGCTGGCGATGGCGTATCACTTCCATGTGCGCAAGAACAAAGGCTTGAGCCTGGCGGGCATCATCGAGTCGATCACCGGCTACAAGGCCCACGGCCCGGTCGGGCGGGTCATCGACCTGATCTTCCTGTTCGCCACCTTCGGCGGGCTGGTGCTGACCACCACCCTGACCACCTCCACCGTGGCCAAGGGGCTGTCGGACCTCACCGGGCTTGCCGACGGCTTCATGCTCAAGGCGTCGCTGGTGATCCTGGTGACACTGGTGTTCTCGCTCAGCTCCTACATCGGCATCAGCTCCGGCATGCAGCGCCTGGCAAAGCTGGCCTGCGGCATGACCATGCTGTTCGCCCTGGTCGTGCTGCTGCTGGGGCCCACCCAGTTCAGCGTCAGCAACATCGCCAACGCCATCGGCCTGACCCTGCAGAACTTCATCCACATGAGCCTGTTCACCGACCCTACCGGGGACGGCGGCTTCTCCCGTGACTGGACCGTGTTCTACTGGCTGTACTGGATCACCTACACGCCGGGCGTGGCAATTTTCGTCACCCGCGTCTCCAAGGGCCGCACGATTCGCGAGGTGGTACTGGCGATGATCCTGGGCGGCTGCGGCGGTTGCTGGTTCTTCTTCGGCAGCCTGCAGAGCTTTGCCATTCACCAGTTCGTCACCGATGTGGTCAATGCCCCGGCCATGCTCAGCGGTGCCGGCGGCGAAGCGGCGGTGTCGATGCTGCTCGCCAGCCTGCCGTTCGGCAAACTGCTGTCGGTGGTGTACTTCCTGCTCATGCTGGTGTTCCTGGCCTCGCACCTGGACGCCGTGGCCTACACCGTGGCCGCGACCAGCACCCGCAACCTGCGTGAAGGCCAGGACCCGTCGCCGAGCCTGCGCCTGTTCTGGTGCCTGATGCTGGCCGTGCTGCCGCTGGCGATGCTGTACATCAATGCCTCGCTCAACACCCTCAAGACTGCCGTGATCCTCACCGCCATCCCGTTCATCTTCATCCTCATGGTGAAGATCTGGGGGCTGCTGAAGTGGCTGCGCGAAGACTACGCGGCAATGCCCGCACACCTGATCGAAGCGCAGTCCGCCCGCCTGGCCCAGGGCACTGCATGCGACACCGAACAGGCCCCTCGCCAAGCTCGCCAGGGCGCCCCGAAAACTCTGGAAAACCTGCAATGAAAATAGTCGATGTAGAAGCGATCTGGTTGCGCGTGCCTGCGCTCGACCAGCCCTGCGAGTGGGGTGAGGATGCGTTGATCGTGCGCATCTACACCGACAGCGGCCTGCTGGGCATCGGTGAAACCGACAGCTCGCCGGCCGTGGTCAAGGCCCTGATCGAAACCCCGGCATCCCATGAAACCTGCCAGGGGCTGCGCGACATCCTGGTCGGCGAGAACCCGCTGGAAATCGACCGGCTGTGGAAGAAGATGTACCGCCACTGCGAATACATGGGCCGGCGCGGCGTGGCCATCCATGCCATCAGCGCGCTCGACATCGCCCTGTGGGACATCGCCGGCCAGCACTACGGCGTGCCGGTGCACACCCTGCTCGGCGGCAAGTACCGTGAGCGCATCGCCGCCTACGGCACCTTCATCCCGCGGCCCGACGAGGCCGGCAACCGCGAGCGGGTACGCGGCCTGCTGGCCCAGGGCCTGCGCAGCATCAAGCTCGGCGGCGCAGGTTTTGGCGAAGACCTGCCCAGGGACAAGGCATTGCTGCAACTGGTGCGCGAGGAGATCGGCGACGACGTGCAACTGCAGATCGACCTGGTGGGGCGCTGGCGCAACTACTCCCACGCGCTGGTGCAATGCGATGCACTGCGCCAGTTCAACCTCAACTGGATCGAGGAACCCTTGCCTTCGGACGACACCCGCGGCCTGGCGTACCTGGCCGAGCGCTCCGGGCTGCGCGTATCCGGCGGCGAGGGGCTGGCCACGCGGCACGAGTTCCGTCACTTTCTGGAGGCTTCGCGCCCGGCGATCATCCAGCCCGACATCACCCGCTGCGGCGGCATCAGCGAGATGCGCTACATCTATGAACTGGCGCAACTGCACGGCGCGCAACTGGTGCCCCACGGCTTCAGCACCGGCATCCTGCTGGCAGCCACCGTGCACTTTCTGGCGGCCAGCGAGTTTGGCGAGTTGATCGAATACTCGCAAAGCGACAGCCCGTTGTTCCGTGGCCTGGTGAGCAACCTGCTGGCACTGGAGGACGGCCATGTGCGCGTGCCCGACAGCCCAGGCCTTGGCGTGATACTGGACGAGGCGATGATCGAGCGTTATCGCGTTCGCACCTAGAGGCGGGAGGCCCCCATGCACAACCAGATCATCGACCGGGTCGAGGTGTTCGTGTGCGCGCCGCCGCTGCGCGGCTCCACCTGGACCCCGGAGCAACCGGCACCGTGCACCACGCACACCTTCATCCGCATCAGCACCTGCGACGGCATCGTCGGCGTGGCGGCTACCGATTCGTACACCACGCACCACCCCGACGCGGTACTGGCCGAGACGCTGCGCGACATGATCCCCGACCTGCTCGGGCGCTCGGCACTGCAGCGCGAAGGGCTGTGGATGCACTTCAAGCCCAGGGCCTATGCGCGCTCGGCCCAGGCCCAGGCGCTGATCGACGTGGCGCTGTGGGACATCGCGGCGCAGGCGGCGGGCCTGCCCCTGTTCAGGCTGCTGGGCGGCTACCGCGAGCGCATCGACGCCTACGCCAGCACGCCGGTGCTGGCCACGCCGCAGGCCTATGTGGACGCCGTGCAGCAACTGGTCGAGGCGGGCTTTGCGGCCATCAAGTTCCATTGCTGGTGCGACCCGGCGCGCGACCTGCAACTGCTCGAGCAGGTTCAGCGGGCCCACGGCGACAAGGGCCTGGCGCTGATGCTGGACGTGGAGCAGCGATACGACCTGGACGCCGCGCTCAAGGTCGGGCGGGTGCTGGGCGAACTGGGCTACGCCTGGTTCGAGGCGCCGCTGGACGACTACGACCTGGCCGGGTACCGGCACTTGAGCGCGCGGCTGCAGGTGCCGGTGCTGGCCGCCGGCAACGCCATCACCGACAGCCAGCTGGTGGCGTTTGCCGCCAGCCAGCAGTGCTGGAGCCGTGTGCGGGTGGATGTGATGACCTGCGGCGGCATCACCCCCGCGCTGAAGATCATCCACCACGCTGCGGCCAGCGGGCTCAAGGTCGAACTGCAGAGCTGGGGGCATTCGCTGGCGCAGGCGGCCAACCTGCACCTGATGCTGGGGCAGCCGGTGTGCAGCTACTTCGAACAGGCGTGCGAGGTCGAGCTGTTCGAGTTCGCCACCGCCAACCCTATCCGCACCAACGCGCAAGGGCAGGTGACGGTGTCGCAGCAACCGGGCCTGGGCCTGCAGATCGACTGGGAGCAGATCGGGCGCGTTGCCCAGTTGCAGCTGAGCGTCGGCCGCCAGGCGGGCGCTGCGTAACTGCCGTGGTGCCGGTTTTGCAGTCATGGCGCGGGCAGCGTACGCTGCCTTGCTGCAAGGTTGGAGAAAGCTACACAGCCTAAGATTTGGTACGTGCAGTTGTGCACTGGCGACAACCCGCCCGGTGCGCAACTGCCAAGTCATACCAAAAACAATAACAGGCGACCGCCATGACGTTTTTCCTGCGCAGTATCTGCTCGATTGCTTGCTCCCTGTTCGCCACTTCGTTGCTGGCGGCGCCGCCGTCTTCGCCCGAGTGCATCGTGCCCGGTTCATCGGGTGGCGGTGGGGACCTGATGTGCCAGTTGATAAAGACAGCCCTGGCCCAGGACAAGGTGTTCGACCAGCCCATGCAGATCACCTACATGCCCGGTGGGGTCGGGGCGGTGACCTACAACACCATCATCGCGCAACGGCCGGCAGAGCCGGGCACCCTGATCGCGTGGTCCAGCGGGTCGCTGCTCAACCTTGCCCAGGGCAAGTTCGGGCGCTTCGACGAGGGCGCGGTACGCTGGGTCGCCGCCCTGGGCAAAAGCTATGGCGCCATCGCGGTAAGAAGCGACTCCCCGTACAAGAACCTCGACGACCTGGTCAAGGCGCTGAAGCAGCAGCCGCGCAAGGTGCTGTTTGGCTCCGGCGGCACTGCCGGCGGGCAGGACTGGGTGCAGGCCGCATTGCTCGCCAAGGCCGCGGGAATCGATATTGGCGAATTGCGCTACATCGCCCTGGAAAGCGGCGGCGAAAGCGCCACGGCGTTGCTGGGCGGTTACATCGAAGTCAGCAGTACCGATGCGTTCGAGGTCATCACGCACCTGCAGCGCGGCGAGATGCGCCTGCTGGCCGTACTCTCGGAAGAACGCCTGGGTGGTGAGCTCAAGGACGTACCCACCGCCAGGGAACAGGGCTACGACATCGTCTGCCCGGTGGTCAGGGGTTTCTATCTGGGGCCCGGGGTCAGCGACGAGGACTATGCCTGGTGGAAGCACACCTTCGACCAGCTACTGGCCTCGGAACAGTTCGCCCAGCTTCGCAGCGGCTTCAGGCTGCTGCCGTTCGCCCTGACCGGTGATCAATTGCGCACCTACGTCAAGCAGCAGGTGGCCGGGTACAAGACCCTGATCGACGACCTTCGCAGGGGCCAGTGAGGCGGCTGCCCGAAACAGCTGCCATCTGTCGAGATACGTGCCTTGGCACGGAATTTTCATGCCTTTTTCGAACGCTGTTTTTTGTGGTGTAACCAGCACGTTCCTTCCCGCCCAGAAAAACAATCAGGGGGTTGCATGAGCTGTCTGATCTGCGCCGGCCACGCCGAGGCCATCGACTGCCCAGCCGGGTGGGAAGGGCGGCGTTGCCTGAAATGTGGGTGTTACCACATGTCTCAAAAGCTCATCCTGACGATGATGGACGAGGGCCAGATTTTCGACGCCTGCAAGATGCGCCAGTGGCTCGACACGCGCCGTTGTGTGGTGCCGATTCCGACAATTGATGTGCATGAGGCGATTCTGGTGGTGTAGTTGTGGTGGCTGGCAACTCGAATCTCACAGGCGTTGGCACGTGGCAGCCCATGTAGGAACCGGCTTTGCCGGCGAAGCGCCGCGCTCGCGGCGCTCGATCTTGTGACTGGCACAACAGCATTGACTGGCACCTGATAACCTCACCGCGATCCTTTGGTGGCCTTTCTGAAGACATCCCCAGTCACCTGTCTTGAAATTGCATCTGGGTTTGGGGGGCATGCCTTGAATCTGATGGCGCGCTCTAGGCCGCGCGCTGCCCGCGCGTCGCTTCGCCGGCAAAGCCGGCTCCTACTTGGCGTATAGGCACCCCTATCAGTGGGCCGCGTCTGCGGCCCGGGTGTCACGTCGTTACGCGTCTACCGCTTGCGCCTCCATGCCGTCCAGCACCGTTTCGATCAACACGGTGCTCATCTCCAGCGACTGCTGCGCTGCCACCAGCAGGTGCTTGAACTGCGCGTCGGCGCGTTCGCAAGCTTGTGCGGTGGTGTCCTTGGCGCATTGGATCTGTAGCGACAGATGGACCAACGCATCTTCGAGCTCGATGCCTTCGCAGACGGAAAACAGGGGAGGGTGGTTTCCGTTGCTACAGCCGAAGGCGGTGTAGGTGGTTTTGCGGGAATTAACAAGCGGGGGAGCGGGGACGATTCTTGTGATTGTGCAGCTCCCTTGATTGGTGGAGCCGACACCTATCGCTACCAGACGAAGGGTGGCGCTGTACGCAGGTTGGTAGACCGGGAATCAAGGAACCCGGCGCGCACGAATGCGCCCCACGCACAGCTGCCATGACACGAAACAGCAGACACAAAAAGCGATAGGCGAAGGTTAACGGGGTGGGGGTGGGTATTCAAGGTTCTGGCTTGTGGGGAAGCTGGAGGGGTTACCGTTTCAGCATTGGTGCTGGTGAGGTAACGACATTTTGGTGACTTCAACACCACAAGCACCCGGAATTTCAGATCAAGCGCTTACATCCGGTGATGTTCCAGCAAGAAGTCCACGAACAATCGCACCCGCGCCGGCATTGCCGCCCCGCCGACGAACACAGCATGAATCGGTTCCTGGTCCCCAGGGTTCCAGGCTTCCAGCAGCGGAATCAGGGCGCCGCGCTGCAGATCCTCGCGCACGCTGAACTCACCGATACGTGCAATGCCGGCGCCTACTCGCGCAAGTTGTGCCAGCGCTTCACCACTGCTGCATTCGATGTTGCCACTGACCTTCAGGGAAAACTCTTTTCCATCGCGGATGAACGGCCAGTTGGGTTCGGCACGCCGGAAGTTGAAGCGCAGGCAATTGTGCTGAAACAAGTCTTCCGGCTCCGTGGGGATGCCCTCGCGCTGCAGATACTCGGGCGATGCCACCACTACCTGGCCGGTGTCGCCGATCCTGCGCGCGGTCAGCGGGCTGTCGGGCAGATGGCCGAAGCGGATCGCGACATCGGCCTGCCCGCCGAGAATGTCGACCACTTCGTCGCCGAGGGTAAGGTCGACGACGATGTTCGGGTAACGGGCGCTGAACGCTGCAACCAGCGGGACGATGGCCAGCCGCCCGTGGCCAAGGGCGGCACTGACCCGCAATCGCCCCCTGGGCACGCCCTGGTCAGCGATCGCTGCTTCGACCTCGTCCATATCGGCCAGGATACGCCGGGCGCCGCGCAGGAACGCTTCGCCCTCGGCAGTGAAGGCGAGCGCTCGGGTGGTGCGCAACAGCAGGCGGGTGCCAAGGCGTTGCTCGGTACGCGCGATGACCCGACTGACTGCCGAGGGTGTCACGCCCAGTGCACGCGCCGCGGCCGATAGGCTGCCTTCGTGCGCCACGGTGGTGAACACGCTCATTTCACCTGACCTGCCGTTGAAGTCCACTTGTGCCTCCTGCGCAAAGGTGATTGCCAAAAATGCTATCTACCGCGTTAAAAAACTGCATCGTAGCATTGGCGGCATAGATAAGGAGCCTTCCATGCGTATCAATCCACCACTTGTCGCACTTGCCATCGGTGCCTTTGGCATCGGCGTAACAGAATTCGCCCCCATGGGCATGTTGCCGGGTATCGCTCAGGATCTGGGCGTTTCGATTCCGGCTGCCGGTTTGCTGGTCAGTGCCTATGCGCTGGGCGTGTTGCTCGGCGCACCGCTGATGACCCTGACCACCGGCAGGATTCCCCGACGCTATCTGCTGATCGGGCTCATGGGGATTTTCACCTTGGGTAATCTGATGTCAGCCCTGGCCACCGATTACTACAGCCTCATGGTCGCCAGGGTGGTGACCTCACTGAACCATGGTGCATTTTTTGGCGTTGGCTCCATCGTCGCCGCCAGCGTGGTCGCCCCGGAAAAACGTGCCGGGGCGGTGGCGGCGATGTTCATGGGCCTGACCTTGGCGACCATCGGCGGTGTGCCGCTGGCCACCTGGTTTGGTGAACTGTTCGGTTGGCGCACCGCTTTCTGGGGTATTACCGGCCTCGGTGTGGCGACCATGGCCGCATTATGGTTCGCCCTGCCTAACCTGAAGACGTCGCAAAGCGTCGGTGTAATGGCCGAAATTCGAGTACTGGGGCGCGGTCCGGTGCTGGGCGCGTTGGCCCTGACCGTAGTCGGGTCGAGCGCAATGTTTACTGTCTTCACTTACATCGCGCCGATCCTCAGCAGCGAGACCAATGGTTCCACCGCCTACATCACTGGCATGCTGGTTCTTTTCGGGGTGGGGTTGACGCTGGGCAACCTGTGGGGCGGCAAGGCCGCCGACCGCTCGATAGATCGCACCTTGATCGTCTCGCTGAGCGTTCTGATTCTTGTCTTGCTGGCGTTCACCCTGCTGATGCGTTGGGCGGTGCCGGCCGCTCTGGCCATCCTGATATGGGGTATCGCCAGTTTCGCCCTGGTGCCGCCACTGCAGATGCGTGTGATGGAAGCAGCGAAGGACGCGCCCAATCTTGCCTCTGCGGTGAACATTGGCGCCTTCAATTTTGGCAACGCGATTGGCGCAGCGCTGGGCGGAGCGGTGATCAACGCCGGGTTGGGTTATCCGGCCATTTCCCTGGCCGGAGCGTCGATGGGTGCTCTGGGGCTGCTGATGGTGTTGGCGTATGGCTGGCGTTCCAGAACTGTTGCATCAACAGTGGTGTGACAAGGCAGTGATGCCAGTGGCGTAGCGACAGTGGTCGAGCCTGAATTCAATGCGTGATGGTTGGCCGCCCCGATGGCTTTAGGTTTAAAGTCAACTTCAAGGTCAACAGAGTGTTCAGGGTGGGTTATGCGAATAGGCGAACTGGCGAAAATCAGTGGTTTGGCGCCCTCACGCATCCGGTTCTACGAGTCGAGCGGCTTGATCAAATCTGTCGAGCGCAAAGCAAATGGTTACAGGGACTACGCGCCTGATACCAAGTGGGTGTTGGAGGTCATCACCGCAGCGCAGGCGGCGGGTTTTTCATTGGAAGAAATTCGGCAGTTGATGCCGATGAATGCCAGCGGTTGGCAGCACGATGAATTGCTCAGCGGGCTAAAGCAAAAGGTTGAGGAAATCGCTGTTCTACAGCAACGGCTAGCCCACAACAAAGCGCAGCTTCTGCTCGTCATCAAGGGCATCGAGGATAAGCCCGAAAGCATGGCGTGCGCGGAAAATGCGCAAATGCTGATCAATCGCCTGCGTGAAGAAGGCATTGGCAAAGCGCCGGGCAAGCGTGCGGTGCGTTAAGGTCAAACTCCATTGCTGCACTGCGCAAAAGGGTATTGACCTTAAAGTTGACTTTAATCTTAAGGTGGCCTCCTCTTCAGTTGAGGGCTGCTCCATGAATGTGTTCGACACCCTGATGCTTCCCAACGGTTCAACCATCAAGAACCGAATCGCCAAAGCTGCCATGGAGGAGAACATGGCGGACGCCGATCAGGCGCCTTCCAAGGACCTGCTGCGTCTCTATCAAGCATGGGCCGACGGTGGTGCCGGCCTGATCATTACCGGCAACGTTATGGTCGACGGCCGCGCCATGACCGGACCGGGTGGCGTGGTGTTGCAAGACGATCAGCAATTGCACAAGTTCAAGCACTGGGCGCGTACAGGTCGGTCTGGCGGTGCGCAGTTCTGGTTGCAGATCAATCATCCCGGTCGCCAGATGCAGTCCAACCTTGGGCAAAAGACCTGGGCCCCGTCAGCCGTGCCGCTGGATCTAGGCAAAATGTCCAGGCGATTTGCCACACCTCATGCGATGACCCCAGGCGTGATCGAAGAGGTTGTTCAGCGCTTCGCGAATACCGCACGCCTCGGCGAACAGGCCGGATTCACTGGCGTGGAAATTCATGCTGCCCATGGCTATTTGTTGAGCCAGTTCCTTTCGCCGTTGACCAACCAGCGCACGGACGAGTGGGGTGGCCCTCTGGAAAACCGGGCGCGCCTGTTGCTCGAAATCGTCAAGGCGGTCAGGGCTGTGGTTTCTGCGGATTTCGCAGTGGCGGTCAAGCTGAACTCCGCCGATTTCCAGCGCGGAGGATTCACCGCCGATGACGCGAAAAAGGTGGTTGAGTTGCTCAACGACCTGGGCGTGGACATGGTGGAGTTATCGGGGGGCAGCTACGAGGTACCCGCCATGCAGGGTGACGCGCGCGATGGTCGCACCCTGGCTCGCGAAGCCTATTTCGTCGAGTTCGCCCGTGATATCCAAACCGTCGCCAACATGCCGGTGATGGTCACTGGCGGTATACGCCGCCGCCCGGTGGCCGAAAGCGTCGTGCAGAGCGGTGTGGACATGGTGGGCATCGGAACCGCCCTTGCTATCGACCCGCACCTGCCTCGCCAGTGGCTGGCGGGCAACGACAATGCCCCGCAATTGCCGCCGATCACCTGGAAAAACAAAGCGATGGCGGCCTTGGCGAACATGGCTGTAGTGAAGTTTCAACTGCGTAAACTCAGTCGCAATAAAAATCCCGACCCGAGTGTTTCACCGTTGTTCGCGCTGATCCTGCAACAGGCCGCCATGGCGTTTCGCACTCGCCGGTACCGGAGATGGGTAGAAAAGTCTTCGCATTGCAACGGCCTGACCATCGCAGCGCACGGCGATGGTCTGCCTGGATGACACCTGCGCAACATCACTGAAGACGTTGCGCCAGGTGCTACGCGAGTGTTGTTCCGGGCTTAAAGCCCCCACCGCCCCAGCTCGGGCTTGCGCTCGTCAAGCAGCAGTGCAGGCGCCATGGCGCTCGCCATGTTCAGCAAGTGCATGTCGGTAGATACCGGTGACAGCAGCTGCACGCCAATCGGCATCTGTGCTTCATCGAATCCGGCGGGTAGGGCGATTGCCGGGGTGCCGAGGTAGTTACTGGCGCGGCTGAACGTGCCGATGCTCACGTGAGCAGCGTCCTGGTCATCAAGAGGCAGGGCCCCGTGACCGCTGACCGGCATCAGCAGAACACCGGATGAGCCGATCGCTCGTCTGAAGGCCTCGGCGGCGTGGGCACGCTGTGCAACGGCGTGTTCATAGTCGTCCCGGCTGATGGTCGCGCCGGCCAGGATGCGATTGCGCACCACCTCCCAGAGCGGCTGCGCAGGGTCATGTGCAAGGTGGCCGAACTCGCGATACCCCTCATAGGCAATGATCATCGAGTTGCACTCGGACAGCCGGCCAATGTTCAACTCATCCTCTGGAACCCAGCTCTGGAGCGTCCAGCCGGCCTTTTCCAGGGTGACCAGGGCCTGATCCCATACCCGGCGAGCGCCCATGGACAGCGCACTTGGGAACGCGCTCTGGTCCAGTACGAACACCGTGCCCGGCTTGGCTGGTACCAGCTCACCTGCAAGGTCGGCCTGAACGCTCGACCCACTGCCGGTAGACGGGCTGGCAAGGATGGCCGTGAGTGCATGGGCGTCGCCGACATCACGGGCGATCGGGCCCAGCACGTCGAGGCTGGGCGCAAGCGGAACCACACCGTGCACGCTGATGACCCCGCTGGACGGTTTGAAGCCGACCAGATGATTGAGCGATGCGGGGGCTCGGATCGATCCGCCGGTATCGCCCCCCACTGCAACAGGTACAAGCCCTGCGGCAACAGCAACCGCCGCACCTGAAGAGGAACCGCCCGGGGCGCGATGCAGCGTTGTGTCCCACGGGTTCCAGGGCGTGCCTCGGGTCGGGTTCTGCCCGGACAGGCCGAACGCAAATTCGGTCATCTGGGTCTTGCCCAGGATAACCATTCCGGCCGCCTGCAATCGTTGCGCGACGGTGCTGGTCACGGCACTGACAGTGCTCAGGCGGCTCAACGAGCCTGCCGATGCCGGGGTATGGGCTATTTCGATGTTGTCCTTGATGGCGACCGGTACGCCATGCAAAGCGCTCAATGGGTGGCCTGCCTCGAGCGCACTGTCGGCGGCATCGGCTGCCGCCAGGGCTTGCTCTGCGAACACTGCGGTAAAGGCATTGAGCTCGCTGCCGCGAGCAATGCGGTCCAGAAAGTAGTGCGTGACGGCACGCGAGGTGATCTGCCGGGTAGCGATCAGATGGGCAATCTGCAGGGCAGACTGGAAACATAGGGCTTCGGATCGTTCGAGCATGGGTTCTAGGTTCTAAGCGGTGTGGGTCGGTAATCCCCGTATCCGATACTCGTTGACGGGGATTGCATGGCGTTGTTCGAGCCAGTGACTATTTCAGTGGCTTTCCGGCTGTTTCCGGCATTTTGATGAAGGTCACAAGCGTGAGCGCGGCGCCTGCGAGCACGTAGTAGAAGAACCAGCTCTCCTGACCGTTGCTCTGCAGCCAGGTCAGCAGATACGGCGTGGTACCGCCCAGCAGCGCCACCATCAGGTTGTAGGGAGCACCAATGCCGACGGCGCGAACGCGGCTGGGGAACTGTTCGGACATGATTGCCGGGGCGATGGAGGTATAGAGCGCGTAGAGCATAAGGCCGAACAGCTCCACCATCAGGATCGACGAGAACGTCGGCTGCATGCTGGTGATGATCGGGTAGAAGAACACCAGGTAGCCCAGGGCGAACACGATCAGTTGCGGCTTGCGCCCGAACTTGTCAGAGAGCATGCCGAAGAGTGGGTGCACGAGCATGAACGCGACCATTGCAACCGTGTTTGCAGCGAACGCTGTCGAGGACTCCACGTGCAGCGCACGGATGGCATAGGTCGGGATGTAGATGACGAACAGGTAGAAGGCAAAGGTGCTCAGGATCGAAAAGCCCACGATCCGCAGGGTCTCGCGCGGATAATCGCGCAGCAGGGTGCGCAGCGGTTGCTTCTCTACCTTGTCTGCGGTTGGCGGCGTGGAGGCTTCTGCTTCAGGTACCGACATACGCAGCCAGATGCCTGCGATACCGCCCAGGGCGCCGAGCAGGAACGGAATGCGCCAGCCGAACTCTCTCATCTGTTCCTCGGTGAGGAGGGTGGTCAGCGCCCAGCCGATCGCCGAGGCGGTCAGAATGCCCGCGGCGGAGCTGAAGAACACAAAGCTCGAAAAGAACCCGCGACGGTGGTCCGGCGCCAACTCGGCAAGGTAGGTAGAGGCTGAAGCGTATTCACCGCCCAGCGACAAGCCTTGCATCAGGCGTGCTATCACCAGCAAGACCGGCGCGAGCAGGCCGATCTTCTCGTAGGTGGGGGTGATGCCGATCATCAGGGACCCGCCTGCCATCAGCAGGATGGTGACCCCCAGTGCCGATTTGCGGCCATAGCGATCAGAGTAGATCCCCAGGGCCCAGCCGCCGATCGGGCGCATGAAGAACCCCACGGCGAAAATCGCGAAGGTCGCCAGCAGGGACGCCGTTTCGTCATTTTTTGGAAAGAATTGTGTGGAAAAGAACACCGCGAACGACGCATAGATCGTCCAATCGAACCACTCCACCGCATTGCCAATGCTGCCAGCAGCAATTTTGCGCGCGGTTGATACCTGCGGCTTTGCCGCTTCGGACGTTTGAGTCGCATAATTCATTGGCTTGTGCCTTTGGGTTTGAGTTGTAATTGTTTTTAGACATATGCGGCGTTTTTTTGTATTAATTTGGCCGCTTGAGCGAAGGTATTGTAAGGATATGGTCTCGTCAACCGTTGATTCGGATGAAAAAAGACATTTTGCGTTGGATGACGCGGATCTGGCCTGCCTGATTGCACTGCAGGCGAACCCTCGCGGCACCTGGCGGGATCTGAGTGCCGGCTGCGATGTGGCGGAGCGTACGCTTTCGCGTCGCCTGCAACGCTTGATGGACAATGGGTATATCCGGGTGATCGGCGAGCTCGACCCGGTTGTGGTGGGGAGTGGCCCGGTGCTGCATGCCTGGATTCGGGTAGCAGACGGTCGTCAGAGCGAAGTGGCGCAGCACCTGGCGCAGTGGGTACAGACGCAGGTTGTGATGGCGACAACGGGCGAGTTCGACATCTTCACCGAGATCAACCTGCCCAGCGTGGAAGCGCTTTCTGACATGGTGGTGCGGGAGTTGCCGCTGGTGCCGGGGGTTAGGCAGGTTCAGACGCAGGTGGTGCTCAGGTCGTTCCGACGAGCCAGCCGCTGGCGCATTGATGGTTCGGTGCCTAGCGAGCCGGTGCTGGCCGGGCCTGTGAGCCTGAGTGCTGACGAAATGCGGTTACTCGGCGCCCTGACCCTGGATGGAAGGGCCAGCCTGGGCGTGCTTGCCGAGACATGTGGAGTCAGTGAGCCGAAGGTTCAGCGGATGCTGAGTGGGCTCGTCGACAGCAATGCCCTGACATTTCGTGTGGAGCTCGAGCCGTTGCTGGTGGGCTATGGGGTAGAGGCGATTGTGTCGTTGCAGACTCGACCGGGTGCGGCGGAGGGCATTGCCCAGGAACTGGCGAAGGATGAACACACGCGTTGCCTGTTTGGCACCAGTGGCGGCTCGCAGCTGTTCTGGCATGTGCTGTGCCGTGATATCCATGATCTATGGACCGTCTCGACTGCCCGCATGGGATTCCTGGAGGGGATCATCTCGTGTGAGACCAACACGGTGGTCAGGGCCTACAAAAGGGCGGGGCGGGTGCGTCGAGGGTTGATGGTCGAGTAGGGTTCATGCCTGCCTTGGTGCAAGCAACGTAGCTGGCTACGTTGCCTGTTTGGGCTTCCAGTAGTCCATCTCGGCCACCGCTCTTTCAATGTCATCCATGTCGTCGCAGCCCAGCTCGAGGTCGAACTTTTCAGTGATTGTTCTTCGCATGGCGGCCAGTCGACGGGTGATCTGGTTTTCATCGATGAACCGTGTCGTCTCTTCGCAGTACAGCGCTCTGTCGCCTGGGCTGATGTCGCCATCAACATCCCTGTAGTAATGGCGGGCAATGTCTCTCAGGGAAATGAGCATGTATTCGATATCGGCGACAAGGTGGATGGCTTCTTCTCCAGACAGGAGGATTTCTCTGTTTTCCTTCAGCAGTTTCAATGGGTCTTCCACTCGATCTTTGAACGGGCCAGGTAGCGAGGATATCCCATGTGGCGCTGACGAACCCCGTTGCGGGTCACTCGGATGATGACGGCCCCTGCGGGTCATTCACCAGAGCGGCCGCCGTCGCATGCAGCACCTGCACCAGCCACAGCACCGCGGCCCCCTTGCTGTAAAGCTCATTGACGGTCACGGGCGGGTGTTGGCGTACCACGCTCAAGCTGCTGAACCTGCCGTGCTCATCGTGAAAGGGTTGGGTCCAGCCGAGGCAAACGCCGTGATCCTGCGCGCCTGCCCACAACTCGGGGGGGCTGGTGAAAGCCTCTGGTGTCCATAGCAACGGGAAGGATGAGTGCCGGCTGTGCGCAAGCAGGGGCTCAACGACCGCAGGCTCATGGCGACGGTAGCTCTCGCCCCATGGGTTGGGGCAGTTGCTTTGTGTGATCGAAAAGGTCGGGGTGGTGAAACTGAAGGCGTAGCAGTCGAAACCCAGGCACCGAAGCAGCTTTTCCAATTGCGCCAACTGGCTGTCCAGGTCCTTCGAGCACACCAGCTGACGCAGTTGCTCCGTTGTCCAGTGATCCATCGTTGCTCATCCCTGCATGATGTGAACATCCGTGGATACAGATCAGTTTCTCCTGATAAATGCGTATCAGATGCGCCTTTTACGACTGTAGCTCAGCTTTTTTGCGCTATTGCAAAAAGCGCTAACGCTTTTGCCGGGTTGCCTGCCTCTGGTCGGGCCTGCCCTCAGGGTCAAGCTCGCGCAGGCTTGCGGGCCCTTGTGCCGGTGATTCACCAGTCACCTGGCACAGCAACGCGCTGACTCGCTCGCCGTCCACCACGCCCCGTGCCTGCAAGAGGTCGGCCACTGCTACCAGCCCCGCCCAGTACCGGCGTACCAGGCAGCCGGACCGGGCAATGGCCAGGGCCTCGGCATCGAGCAGCTTGTGCGCGGGCAACAGGCTGATCAGTTCATGCCCGCGGCAGCGGTCGCCACGGCCGCTGCCGCGCAAGACCCGGTCATAGCGTGCGTGCCGGTGGATGGCTTCGGCCACGGGCCCGGCAAAGCAGTGCAGCAGGTCGCGCTCGATGGGTTCGACGAGGGAGGGCAGGTATTCGGCAATGCCACGGGCGGCGAAGGCCGGGTGCACGATCAGGTAGTCCGCCTCCACCAGCCCCTCGGCAAAGTGCGCACGCCCGTTCAGGTCGATCAGCGGGCCGCTGGCGGCCTGGGCGTGGGTCAGCACGGTCACCCGTGCAATGGGCTGGCCGTTCCACCACACGGCCAGGGCGTGACCGGCCTCGTGGATGGCGGTTGAACGCGGGCGCATGTCCATGGGGCGAGCCTCCCGTGGGGTGGTCGCTCGCCCTGACTACGCCTGCGTTATCGGTGCACGGCTCAGCGAGCGTTTGTCCTACCTTCTGCTCCCTGGCAGGTTCCGTATAAGAGATTATGGCTATCACCCACCAATACTGCGGCTATTTGCCGACTCGGGGGCGGCGAACTAGCCTTAGTTCGGTGCCGGCGCCAGCTGGCCGACCCATCCTGATGAAGAGACAAGATCGCGGCGCTCAGCCGTTCGAGTCGTTGACGATGCAACCTGTGTAACTGATTTCGCACGTTGCCACGGCGCCCTGGCAGGGCTGCCTGGCGACATGAACTCGACCAAGGGTAGCTCTCACATGGCAACTGAATCGAAATGCCCGTTCAATCATGCCGCCGGCGGTGGCACCACCAACCGTGACTGGTGGCCCAACCAGCTCAACCTGAAGATCCTGCATCAGCACGCGCCCCAGGCCGACCCGCTGGGCGAGGGCTTCGACTATGCCCAGGCGTTCAAGAGCCTGGACTTCCAGGCCCTCAAGCAGGACCTCACCGCGCTGATGACCGACTCGCAGGACTGGTGGCCGGCCGACTTCGGCCATTACGGGCCACTGTTCGTGCGCATGGCCTGGCACAGTGCGGGCACCTACCGTACTGGCGACGGGCGCGGCGGTGCCGGCTCCGGCCAGCAGCGCTTCGCGCCGCTCAACAGCTGGCCCGACAACGTCAGCCTCGACAAGGCGCGGCGGCTGCTGTGGCCGATCAAGCAGAAGTACGGGCGGGCGATTTCCTGGGCCGACCTGATCGTGCTCACCGGCAACGTGGCGCTGGAGTCGATGGGCTTCAAGACCTTCGGGTTTTCCGGCGGTCGCCCGGACGTGTGGGCGCCGGACGAGGACGTGTATTGGGGTTCGGAGAACAAATGGCTGGGCGGCGACACGCGCTACGGCAAAGACCCTGAAGCCATGCAGCCGCCGGGCGAGGGCACCCTGGTGGCCGAACCCGAGCAGCACGGCAACGAAGAAAGCCGTACCGAGCAGGGCCGCAACCTGGAGAACCCCCTGGCCGCAGTGCAGATGGGGCTGATCTACGTGAACCCGGAAGGCCCGGAAGGCAACCCCGACCCGGTCGCCGCCGCCAAGGACATTCGCGAGACCTTCGGGCGCATGGCCATGAACGACGAGGAAACCGTGGCCCTGATCGCCGGCGGCCACGCCTTCGGCAAGACCCACGGCGCCGGCCCGGCCGACAACGTGGGCCCCGAGCCTGAAGCGGCAGGCCTGGAGGAACAGGGCCTGGGCTGGAAGAACAGCTTCGGCACCGGCAAGGGCCCGGACACCATCACCAGCGGCCTGGAGGTGACCTGGACCACCACCCCGACCCGCTGGAGCAACAACTTCCTGGAGAACCTGTTCGGCTTCGAGTGGGAGCTGACCAAGAGCCCGGCCGGGGCCCACCAGTGGACGCCCAAGGGCGGCGCCGGCGCCGGTATCATCCCCGACGCCCACGACCCGTCCAGGCGGCGCAACCCCACCATGCTGACCACCGACCTGTCGCTGCGCTTCGACCCGATCTACGAGAAGATCTCGCGCCGCTACCTGGAAAACCCCGACCAGCTGAGCGATGCCTTTGCCCGCGCCTGGTACAAGCTGATCCACCGTGACATGGGCCCGCTGTCGCGCTACCTGGGCCCGGAACTGCCCGCTGAGGAGCTGCTGTGGCAAGACCCGATTCCCAAGGTCGACCACCCGCTGGTCGATGACGGCGACATCGCCGCGCTCAAGGCCAAGGTACTGGCCTCGGGCCTGTCGGTGGCGCAGCTGGTGTCCACCGCATGGGCGGCGGCTTCCACCTTCAGGGGGTCGGACAAGCGCGGCGGTGCCAATGGCGGGCGGCTGCGCCTGGCCCCGCAGAAGTTCTGGCAGGCCAACCAGCCCGAACAGCTGGCCGCCGTGCTCGCGACCCTGGAAGGCATCCAGAACGAATTCAATGGGGCGCAGGCCGGTGGCAAGAAGATCTCCCTGGCCGATTTGATCGTGCTGGCGGGCAACGCCGGTGTCGAGCAGGCTGCGAAAAACGCCGGGCATACGGTCACGGTGCCGTTCACGCCGGGGCGCACCGATGCCAGCCAGGAGCAGACGGACGTGGAGTCGTTCGGCTTTCTCGAACCCATTGCCGATGGTTTTCGAAACTACCTCAAGGGGCACTACCGCGTGCCGGCCGAAGCGCTGCTGATCGACAAGGCGCAACTGCTGACGCTCAGTGCACCGGAGATGACGGTGCTGGTGGGCGGCCTGCGGGTACTGGGGGCCAATGTGGGCCAAAGCAGCCATGGCGTGTTCACCCAGCGGCCGCAGGCGCTGACCAATGACTTCTTCACCCACCTGCTGGACATGGGCGTGGAGTGGAAGCCGGTGTCCGAGGCCGCTCAGGCGTTCGAAGGGCGTGATCGCAAAAGCGGGCAGGTGAAGTGGACCGCAACCCGGGTCGACCTGGTGTTCGGCTCGAACGCGCAATTGCGGGCCGTGGCCGAGGTGTATGCCAGTGCAGATGCGCAGCAGCAGTTCGTCAGCGACTTCGTGGCGGCCTGGGCCAAAGTGATGAACCTGGACCGTTTCGATGTGAAGTAGCGCGTTCGCCGGCAAGGCCGGCCCCTGCAGAGCAGCACAACCCCTGCAGGGGCCGGCCTTGCCGGCGAAGCGAATGTACCGGCTCACACGCTGGCCGGCACCTCCCGTTGCAGCGCAAGGCGTGCAACAAGCCGCGTACAACCCGGCAGCGAAACCACCTCCAACTGACCGCCCACCCGGGCGATGCGCGCATGCATGCTGCGCATGCCCACGCTCACCCCGGCGCGCTGTACCGCCAGCACGTCGAAGCCGATACCGTCATCCTCGATGTTCAGCTCCAGGCTGTCGGGCTGCGGCTGCTGCAGCTCAACCTGCACATGCCGGGCACGGCTGTGCTTAACCACATTGGTCAGCGACTCTTCCACCAGGCGGGTCAACGCCATGCACTGCAAGGCGCTGGGCGGTGTGCGCCACTGCGCGGCGAAGTGCCAGGTGCAGGCCACATCCAGTTCGTCGAACAGCTGGGTGAAGCGATGGCGCAGAGGGGCGATCCATTCCTGCGGCGTGGCCGGCACCTTGATGCCGGCGCTGGAGCCATTGTCGATGGTCTGGCGCAGGTCATCACGCAGCAATTTGAGCATCGACAGAAACTGCGGGCCCTGCAGCGGCGTGCTGGCCTGCTCGACCATGGCCATCATGCGCACCAGCGAACCGCCCAGCCCATCATGCAGGTCGTGGGCGATCTGCAGGCGGTCCTGCAGGCGGGAGTTGGTCAGCGCCAGGGCGTGTTCGCGTTCGAGGGTGGTGGCCAGTTCCCCGCGAGCGCGCTCGATGCCTTCGGCCAGCTCCAGGTTGAAGCGCTCGATGCGGCGCACGCTGCGCGCATGGCGCAAGCCCAGCACCACCGACATGCACAGGGTCGTCACCACACTGGTGAGCGGTGTCCACGCGGGCGTTTCGCCGATCAGCTTCAGCATTATCAGCAGGTCATGGGCCCCGGCCAGCATGAATATCAGCAGGCTGGCGGCCAGCCACACATGCTCGGGCCGCCGGGTGCGCAAGGCATGCAACTGAAACTGCAGGCAGTTGAGGAAAAACACCGTCGCCGTGCTCAGCACCGCCACCAGTTGCGCGTTGCCGACGCGGGCATCCGGGGCCAGTGCCATCAAGGCCACCAGTGCGGCAGTCAACAGCCAGAGTGCCTTCTCCAGGCGCGGCAGCGATTGCCCGCCAAAGCGCCAGACAAACACGCAGAAACAGGTGACGTACATCACCAGCGCGATGCCGTTGAAGCGCGCAGCCATCAGGGTGGTGGAGAAGGGCCAGGGGCTGGTCATCAGTATATTGGCGATGAACAGCACCCAGCACAGGGCCATGGCCGCATACCAGCCAAAGATCCGTTGCTCGCGGCGGATCACCCAGATACAGAAGAACAGCCCGCCCAGCACCGCCGAGACGGTCAGGTTGAGCACGAACAACGAGCGGTTGGTCCACAGCAACTCTTCATACAGCTGGCGTGCCGAGGCCTCATCCCCCAGGTACACCGGCCCCAGCCCGGGTGACTGTACCGCCAGGCCCACCACACGTACCCACAGCGTGTTGACGCCTTCGTGCAGCAGGCCTTCGGGCAGGTGCCAGTAGCGGGGCATGTTCCAGCTGCGTGACAGCGGCTCGCTCAGCTGGCTGTCACGCCACAGGCGCTGGTCGTTGACGAACACTTCGCCGGCCATGATCACCGAGCGCAGCGTCAGTGCCACCGGCATGCGTTGACCGGCCGCGCAGTCGCGCTGCCACTGGAGGCGGTACCACACCGTGCCGTCGTGCTGCGGCCAGCGTCGGCTCCAGTCGTCGGGCAGGGTCACGGCCTGCCAGGGGCCGGCCTCGGGGCGGTTGCCCTGGTCATCACCCTGGGCGGCGGCTACCGACAGCACCTGCACGGTGCAGCTTGCACCGCCCGGCGTTGCAGCCTGCGCTGCACCCGACAGGCACAGGACGAGCAGCCAGCACGCCATCAGGCCTCTCAATCGAGCAGGCCACGCGTGCGTGCCGCATGGATGGCGCGGGTGCGCGAAGACACCGCCAGCTTGCGATAGATGCGTTTGACGTGGCATTCGACGGTGTAGCGCGACAGGTTCAGCTGTTCGGCGATTTCGCGGTTGCCCAGGCCCTCGGCCACCAGGCGCAGGATCTGGTCTTCACGCGGGGTCAGGCGTTCGCCATTGGCGGTGTCGACCGGCTGGGCGGCCCCCGGGCGCAGTTCCTCGATGATGCGCCGGGCCACGAACGGGTCGATGGGGGCGCCGCCGCGCAGCACGCTGCGCAGCGACAACAGGATCTCCAGGTCGTCGCGTTCCTTGAGCACATAGCCGGTGGCGCCTGCCCGCAGCGCCGCGAGCAGGGTGTCTTCGGTGCTCCATGCCGAGATCACCAGAATCGCCTGGCCGGGGTCGGTGGCGTGCATCTCTTCGATCAGCTCGATGCCGTTGCCGTCGGGCAGGCCCAGGTCTACCAGCGCCAGCGCCACCGGCTGCGCCGCCAGGCAGGCGCGGGCCTCGGCCAGCGAGCTGGCGAACAGCAGGGCCTCGGGCCGGTAGCCCAGTTGCAGCAGCAGGGCTTCCAGGCGGCGGTGGATCAGCGGCTCGTCCTCCACCAGCAGTACCGGCGCGAGCAGCGTGGGTTCGGGAACAGTCGTCTGGATAGGCATGGGCAGTCTCGGGCGCGCGGTGGGGGCGAATGTGCCCCATGCAGCGGCCAATAGGTATCCCTGAAAACGGGTAAATGAAGCCTTATAGCCTACCCCACGCCCCGGTGCTAGCCCAGCGCCATTACCGCGATCACGCCCAGCGCCAGCAGCACCAGCATCGCCCCCGTGGCCCGCTCCAGCCACGGCAGGGCACGGGCGAAGCGGCGGCGCACGTGGCGGTTGCCGATCACCACCGCCACCAGCAGGTCCCACGCCAGCACCACGCCGAACATCCACAGGCCGTAGGCCAGCTTCCAGCCAGGGCTTGCCTGCGGCCCGCTCAGCATGGCCGCCAGGCTGGCGTAGAACAGCGCGTTCTTGGGGTTGAGGATGCCGGACACCACCCCCATGCCGGCGGCGCCCAGCCAGGTGGTGGCCGCGGGCGACGGTACCGGCGACCCCTGCGGGGCAACCTCCAGCGTACTGGCACCGGCATGGCGGATGAACAGCCAGCCCAGGTACAGCAGGTAGGCGCAACCGGCCAGTTGCAGCACGATGAACAGCGTGCTGTGCGGCTGCAGCACCGACACGCCGGTAAAGGCGGCGACGATGAACACCCCGTTGGCCAGTGCGATGCCCAGGCAGGCTCCGCTGGCCACGCGCCAGCTGGTGGCCAGGGAGGTGCGCGCCACCAGGAAGAAATCCGGCCCCGGTGACAGCAGCGCCAGAAAGTGCGCTGCTGCAATGATCAGGAACTGCTCCATGTAACCTTCACTTCTATGGATGTGGGTCCAGGAAGTGTGTGGCGGGGCCGGGGGCGGCGTATTGAACAAAATTGCGCAGGTTCAGGCGGCGTGACGGGCGAACAGCTTTTCCAGTTGCTGCCACAAGGCCGGGTCGGTGCTGAACGCCACGTTGAAGCGCATCCAGCCGGTGGCCTGGGCGTCGACCATGAACAACTGGCCGGGGCCGATCATGATGCCGCGCTCCAGGGCGTCGTCCACCAGCGCTGCGCTGTTGGCGATCTGCGGGTGGCGGGTCCACAGGTACATGCCCTCGTCGGACTCGACGAAAATCTCGAAGCCCAGGCGGTTCAGGCGCCGGCTGACCTCCTGCTGCGCCTCGGCCAGGCGCTGGCGCAGGCGCTTGAGGTGCTTGCGCCAGCGCCCGTCGGTGATGGCCGCATACACCACGCGCTCCATCACCTGTGAGGTGGTCAGGCCCGAGCGCATCTTCAGTTGCAGCAGCTTCTGGATCAGTTCGGGGTTGGCCAGCATGTAGCCCACCCGCACGTTCGGCGAGATGCTCTTGGAATAGCTGCCCACGTACACCACCTGCTGCAGGTGGTCCAGGCTGCTCAGGCACGGTTGCGGTTCGGCCACCATGTCGGCGTACAGGTTGTTCTCCACCAGGCGAAAGCCGTGTTGCGCCGACAGTTGCAGCAGGCGGTGCAGTTGCGCCAGCGGGGTGCGCGAGCAGGTGGGGCTGTGCAGGTGCGGCTGGGTGAAGAACACCGTGGGCCGGTGGTGGGCCAGCAGCCGCTCGAGATGCTCCAGGTCATACCCGGCCGGGGTGCGCGGCACGCCGATCAGGGTGGCGCCCTGAAAGCGCAGGATGCTCATCAGGTTGGGGTAGCCCGGGTCGTCCACCAGCACCACATCGCCCGGGCGCACCAGGGTGCGCACCGCCAGGTCCAGCGCCTGGCTGGCGCCGTGGGTGAGCATCAGCTGGTTGGGGTTGGCCACGATGCGCTGGTCCTGTTCCAGGTTCTGCGCGGTGAGGGTGCGCAGCTCGAGCAGGCCCATGGGGTCGCCGTAACCGCTCAGTTCCATCACGCTGCCGGCCACCTGGCGCAGGCCGCGACGCAGGCCGTCCTCGAACATCCACTCGTTGGGCAGCCAGCCACAGCCGGGCTTGAAGGCCAGTTGGCGGCTTTCGAAGATGTTCTGCAGGTACCACTCGGAGTTGAACTCCGGCTTGCCCGGCTCGGCGTCGCTGGCCTGGCTTTCGATGCGCTCGTTCACCGAGCGGTTGACGAAGAAGCCGGCATTGCCGCGGCTGACCAGCAGGCCCTGGGCCACCAGCCGATCGTAGGCTTCGACCACGGTGAAGGTGCTGACCGAGTAGGTGGCGGCGAAGGCGCGGATGGACGGTACCTTGGCACCGGGTTTGAGGGTCTGGTTCTCGATCAACTCACGCAACCCGTTGATGATCTGGTTGACGAGCGGGGGGGCGGAGTCGGGTCGTAATTCAAGCATGTTGGGGCTGTGCCTTCAGGGTGCGTAACGCCTGGCGCCTGCAGGGAACGGGGGTGTACTGCATTGGCGGCCTGTACAGTGCAGTGCATATTTCACGGCGCTGTGCATGGCTCTCTGTGTCGTACATTTTTACATTAGGGGTCTGTATTCGCCAGCTAAAGCATGTTGAGAGGCCCGATCACTACCGCCAGGGGCAAGCCCCCGGGCGTGCACAGCACGATTGCCGACCTTCAAGGCCATGGATGCCCGCCGGGTTTGCGATCCATCCCGTACACAATCAGACACTGACGAGCAATGAAGCCCGGCATTCGCCGGTCTTGCGTGTTCGCTGGAAAAAGAAAAACAAGGGGTAGACAACTGATGGACGCTACATCGACTTCCACATCCTCCAAGGTGGAGCCCGAGAGCAAGCTTAGCGCTTCGCTCAAATCGCGCCACCTGACCATGATGTCCATCGCCGGGGTGATCGGCGGTGCGCTGTTCGTGGGCTCGGGGAGTGTGATCCACAGCGCCGGGCCGGCCGCCATCCTGGCGTACCTGGCCGGCGGCATCCTGGTGGTGCTGATCATGCGCATGCTGGGTGAAATGGCCACCTCCTCGCCAGACACCGGCTCGTTCTCCACCTACGCCGAGCGCGCCATCGGGCGCTGGGCAGGCTTCACCATCGGCTGGTTGTACTGGTGGTTCTGGGTCATCCTGATGGCCTGGGAAGCCTATGTGGCGGGCAAGATCCTGCACGGCTGGTTCCCCTCCATCAGCGTCAACGTGTTCGTGCTGGCCACTACCCTGGTGCTGATCAGCGTCAACTTCTTCAACGTCAAGCACTACGGGGAGTTCGAATTCTGGTTCGCGCTGATAAAGGTGGTGGCGATCATATGCTTCCTTGTGGTGTGCGGGCTGGCCGTGGCCAACCTGTGGCCCACCGGTGAGGTCCACGGCATCAGCAACCTCACGGCCCAGGGCTTCATGCCCAATGGGGTGGAGGCAGTGGTGGTGGCCATGCTGGGGGTGATGTTCGCCTTCCTGGGCGCCGAAATCGTGACCATCGCGGCCGCCGAGTCGAAGAACCCGTCCGAGCAGATCGTCAAGGCCACCAACTCGGTGGTGTGGCGTGTGTGCCTGTTCTATGTGGGTTCGATCTTCCTGATCGTGGCCCTGGTGCCGTGGAACGACCCGCTGATGGGCCAGTCGGGCTACGGTTCGTACCGTCGTACTCTGGAGCTGCTGGGCATTCCGGGCGCTGAGTTCGTGATGAACTTCGTGGTGCTGACCTCGGTGAGCAGCTGCCTGATCTCGGCGCACTACACCGCCTCGCGCATGCTGTTCTCGCTGTCGACCCGCGGTGATGCACCGTCGTTCTTCAAGATCACCCGCGCCGGTACCGGTGTGCCGGTGTTCGCCATCATCGGTTCGTGCTCGGTGGCGGTGTTCGTCGCCCTGATCAACTTCAGCGACACCCTGCGCCCGAAAGACGTGCTGGACGTGCTGATGAACACCACCGGCATGATCGCCTTGCTGGTGTACCTGGTGATCGCGTTCTCGCAACTGAAGATGCGCCGCAAGCTGGAAGCCGAGGGCAAGGAAATCCGCCTGAAGATGTGGCTGTTCCCGTGGCTGACCTACCTCGTGATCGTGTTCATCATCGGGTGCCTGGTGACCATGGCCTTTGTGCCGGACTACCAGGTACTGGTGTTCTCCACCGGTGCGGCGGCGGCCATCGTGGCACTGATGGGCGTGTTCATGCACGTGCGTGCGGCCAGGCAGCTCAAGGGCTGACAGGCACCATGACGAAAAAGACCAGGGCCGCAAACGGCCCTGGTTTTTTTTTGCCTGCCCGCGGCGCGGATGCCGCCCGCCGGGTTCGTCCTACAAGCAGTGGCCGTGATGCCGGTAAACAATCCCCATTACGGCACCGGGCAATCATCGCAACGTTGATTGCAGTGTGCCAGTACGCCTGCCTAGCATGCCCGTTTGCTCGATTCGGCACGGAGTGCAGGCATGAAGATCGTTCACAAGGCTGGCCTGGCGGCCGCCACATTGCTGTTCATTACCACCGGATTGCTGTCGGTCACGCAGGTCAGCCAGGTGCGCGAGGCCCTGCACAAGCAAGTGTCTGCCGGCATCGCCGAGTCCAGCGGTGCCCTGGCCCGGCAGATCGAGAACTGGCTGAACGCCAAGCTCAAGCTCATGGGCCTGGTGGCGCAGGTCATCGACAGCCGCTACAGCCCTGAAAACACCCAGCGCATCATCGACAGCCCGATGCTCAAGGACGAGTTCATCCTGATATTCGGCGCCTTGCAACGCGACGGCAAACCCCTCACCAACACGCCCAGCTGGCGCCCCGATGCGAGCTGGGACGGGCGCACACGGCCCTGGTATGCCGTCGCCAAGGGCGCCGACAAGGCGGTGCTCACCGAGCCCTACATCGACTCGGCCACTGGCGAAACGCTGATTTCGGCGGTCACGCGCCTCCACGATGGCGCTACCTTCGCCGGCGTGCTGGGCGGCGATATCCGCCTCAAGAGCGTGGCCGATGCCATCAATACCCTGGACTTCAACGGCGCCGGCCATGCCTTTCTGCTCAGCCGCAACGGCACGATCATTTCCCACCCCGACAGCCAGTACAACGGCAAGCCCTACAGCAGCCTGTTCGATGGCCAGCACCCGGCGCTGGACAGCCAGCTGCAGACGGTTAGAACCGGCGATCACGATTCACTGGTGTCCTTCACCCCGCTGACCTACCTGGAGGGCATGGACTGGTTGATCGGCGTGGTGCTCGACCAGCGCATCGTGATGGCCGAGGCCGACAGCCTGACCTGGCGTGCAGTGCTGGCCACGCTGCTCGGCGTGCTGGTGAGCCTCGTGGTGCTGGGCCTGCTGCTCGGGCGCCTGCTCAAGCCGCTGGACCTGCTGCACCGCTCGTTCCATGAGGTCAACCAGGGCGACGGCGACTTGACGCGGCGCCTGCCCGACGGCGGCAATGACGAGGTGGCGCTGGTGTCGCGCGAGTTCAACGGCTTTCTGGGCAACCTGCAGAACCTGATCCATCAGGTGATGAGCACCTCCAACCAGGTGCGCGAGAGCACCCACCTGACGTCGGCCGAAGCCACCTGGACCGATGAACGCCTGCAGCGCCAGTTGCAGGAGCTGGACCAACTGGCCACGGCCATGCAGGAGATGGCCTCCACCGCCGAAGACGTCGCGCGCAACGCCCAGGCAGCGGCCCAGGCCGCAGTGATTGCCGACGAGGAAGCACACGGCGGCGAGGACGTGGTGCGACGCTCGACCGCGGCGATCCGGCAACTGGCCAGCGAAATGGACGACACCGGCCATGCAATCAATGACCTGTCGCGCCTCAGCGACAACATCGAGTCGATCCTGGCGGTGATTACCAGCATTGCCGAGCAGACCAACCTGCTGGCGCTCAATGCCGCCATCGAGGCTGCACGTGCCGGCGAGACGGGGCGAGGTTTCGCGGTGGTGGCCGACGAGGTGCGCACGCTGGCCTCGCGCACCCAGCAGTCGACCCAGGAGATCCGCCAGATGATCGACCAGCTGCAGGCCGGGGTGCGCCACGCCGAGTCGCGCATGCAGCACAACCGCGACAGCGCCGGCAAGACCGCCGAGGAGGCGGGCGCGGCCAACGACCGGCTCGTGCGCATTCGCCAGGCGATCACCCGCATCAACGACATGAACACCCAGATCGCCACCGCGGCCGAGCAGCAGAGCGCCACCAGCGAAGAGATCAACCGCAACACCACGACCATTCGCGACATCAGTCATGAAGTGGCCGCAGGCACCCAGGTGCAGGTGCGCCAGTGTGCGGTGATGGTGGAGCAGGTGGGGCAACAGCACCACCTGCTGGGGCGTTTCAACCTGTGAGGCGGGGGCTCAGGCCTTGAGCGAGGCCATGTCGATCACGAAGCGGTACTTCACGTCGCCGGCGATCATGCGGCTGTAGGCCTCGTTGATGTGCTGGATGTCGAGCATCTCGATGTCGCAGCAAATGCCGTGCTCGGCGCAGAAGTCCAGCACCTCCTGGGTTTCGGCGATGCCGCCGATCAGCGAGCCGGCCAGTACGCGGCGCTTGAGCACCAGGTTGGCGGCGTGCAGGGGCGGCTCCACCGGTTCGATCAGGCCCACCAGAATGTGCACGCCGTCGAACTTCAGGGTTTCCAGGTAGGGGTTGAGGTCGTGCTGCACCGGGATGGTGTCGAGCAGAAAGTCGAAGTGCCCGGCCACGGCGGCCATCTGCGCGGCATCGGTGGACACCACCACATGGTCGGCGCCCTGGCGGCGGGCTTCCTCGGCCTTGCTGGCCGAACGGGTGAACAGGGTGACTTCGGCGCCCATGGCCTTGGCCAGCTTGATGCCCATGTGACCCAGGCCGCCCATGCCGAGGATGCCGACCTTGTGCCCGGCCTTGACCCCGTGGTGCTTGAGCGGCGAATAGGTGGTGATGCCGGCGCAGAGGATCGGCGCGGCGCTGGCCAGGTCCATGCCGGCCGGGATGCGCACCACGAAATGCTGGTCGACCACGATACTGCTGGAATAGCCGCCCATGGTGTTGCTGCCGTCGACCCGGTCGGGGGTGGCGTAGGTCATGGTCGGGCCTTCGAGGCAGTACTGTTCCAGGTTGGCGGCGCAGGCCTGGCAGTGGCGGCAGGAGTCGACCATGCAGCCCACACCCACCAGGTCACCCACCTGATAGCGGCTGACGCTGGCGCCCACAGCAGTGACCTTGCCCACGATTTCGTGGCCGGGCATCAGCGGGTAAACGGCGATGCCCCATTCGTTGCGGGCCTGGTGGATATCGGAGTGGCACACGCCGCAGTAGAGAATCTCGATGGCCACGTCGTCGGGGCGTGGGCTGCGGCGCTGGAAGGTCATGGGGGCGAGGGGCGTGGTGGCCGACTGGGCGGCGTAGCCGATGGCGGTGTACATGGGGGAACCTCGCAAAAGCAATGACGGTAGAGGCGGCGCATTGTCCGCGCGGGCACCGGGCGTGCCCACCGGCATTCCTCTGCGTGTCATGCCTGATTCTCCGGACCTGCGGGGGTGTCGCCCGGGCGGGCCGCTTCGCCGGCAAGGCCGGCGCCTACTGGCGAAGAGGCGAGTCGAATCCGGTCAGTGCGCGGCCTGCTCCAACAGCCGGTAGATCCGCTCATCCTGCGCGTGCGCCACATTGAAGCGCAGCCACGGCACCACCCGTGCATCGGGCATGAACAGTTGCCCGGGCGCGAGCAGAATCTTGTGTTCGCGCGCGTCCATGGCCAGTGCCGTGGCGTCTTCGACCTGGGGGTGACGGGCCCACAGGAACAACCCCGCATGGGGCTTGACGAAGATCTCCATGCCCACCGCCTCGAGCTTGCGCGCCACCTGTTCATGGGCCAGGGCCAGGTTGGCCTGCAACTGCTTGACGTGCTTGCGGTGGCGCCCCTGCAGCAGCACCTCCAGTGCCAGTTCCTCGGCAATTGCCGAGGTGGTCAGGCCGCTGGCCATCTTCAGTGGCACCAGTTCGTCGATCAGGTCGCGGTGCGCGGCAACGAACCCCACCCGCAGCGACGGCGCGATGCTCTTGGAGAAGCTGGCCACGTAGATCACCCGCGCCAGCTGGTCCATGCCTGCCAGCGCCTGCTGGTCGGACGGGTCGAGGTCGGCGTAGATGTCGTTCTCCACGATCAGGAAGTCGTACTTTTCCGCCAGTTGCAGCAGACGGTGGGCCACCGCCAGTGTCAGGCTGGTGCCGGTGGGGCATTGCAGGCGCGTGTTGGTGAAGAACACCTTGGGCCGGTGTTCGCGGATCTGCGCCTCGAGCACGTCCAGGTCGATGCCGTCGCGGGTGCGTGGCACCCCCAGCAGACGGGCCCCCTGCAGGCGCAGGTTGAGGAACAGGTTGTGGTAGCCCGGTTCGTCCACCAGCACGCTGTCGCCGCGGTGCACCAGGTAGCGCACCAGCAGGTCCAGCGCATGGCTGGCGCCGCTGGTCAGCAGAATCTGCTCGGGGTGGGCGTTGACCCGGGTATCGAGCAGTTTCTCCACCAGCCGGGCGCGCAGGTTGGCGCACCCCTTGGCATGGCCGTAGCCGGTGAACTCGCTCGGGTCGCGACGGCTCAGGGCGCGCAGGCTGCGTTGCACCCCGTCATCGTCGCTCCAGGGCTCGGGCAGCAGGCCGATGCCCGGGCGCAGGTCCATGCCCAGCGGCTGGAACACCTTCTGCAGCAGCAGGTAGGCGTCGAAGTCGAAGGCATCGTCGCTGGCACTGGGCATCGGCGGCGGGGCGGGGGTGTCGGGGGCGCTGCGTACATAGAAGCCGGCATTGCGCACCGCCGTCAGGTAACCCAGGGCCACCAGCCGGTCATAGGCCTCGACGGCGGTGAAATGGCTGACCTTGTGGGTTTGCGCGAACTTGCGGATGGAGGGCAGCTTGGTGCCCGGGCGCAAGCGCTGTTCGTTGATCGCGAGGGTGATGCCCGCAACGATCTGGTTGACCAGCGACTGCGACGAGCTGGCATCCAACAACATCATAGAAAACATCCGTCAGGCGAGGGTGTGGCGGTGGGTGTACTGGTGAAAACACCATAACAGGGCCGGCACAACCAGCGCGTTCTGTGCATGGTGGGCCGCCGGGGGCTGCTGCAACATCCCTGCATGCCGGCGGGCCAAGTGCCCGAAACATACCATGAACAAGGAGGCGCGATGCACCCCAACACCCCACGGATCGACGCGCAGCAGGTTTCGCCCGAAGAGTGGCAGACCCGTTGCGACCTGGCAGCGCTGTACCGGCTGCTGGCCCACTTTCGCATGACCGATCTGATCGACACGCACATCTCGGCCCGTGTCCCCGGCGAGCCGGGGCATTTCCTGATCAACCGCTACGGCGTGCTGTTTCACGAAATGCGCGCCTCGGACCTGATCAAGATCGACCACCACGGCAACACCATCGACCCTGGCTATGACGCCGGCAGCGTCAACCGTGCCGGCTTCAACATCCATTCGGCGATCCACGCCGCACGTCCGGACCTGGCCTGTGTGGTGCACACCCATACCGCTGCCGGCATGGCCGTGTCGGCCCAGGAGCAGGGGCTGCTGCCGATCACCCAGCATGCGCTGAAGTTCTATCGCCGCCTGGGTTACCACGACTACGAGGGCATTGCGCTGAACCCGGCCGAAGGCGAGCGCCTGGTCAGGGACCTGGGCCCGCACATGGCGATGATCCTGCGCAACCATGGCCTGCTGGCCGCCGGGCGCTGCATTGCCGAAGCCTTCAACCAGATCTACTTCCTGGAGCGCGCCTGCCAGGCGCAGGTACAGGCACTGGCGGGCAACCCGCCGCTGCGCCTGCCGGACGAAGCGGTCTGCGAACTGACCGCGCAGCAGTCCGACGCCGAATTCGATCAGCAACTTCACCTGTTGGCCTGGACCGCCGCCTTGCGCCTGATCAGTGGTGATCAGGTGGATTACCGAAGCTGAAGTGCGACCACCCGAAAGGACGCCCAGCGTGTATCAACTCTGCCAAAACCAATAAATTACAGAGGTAGACATGAAAAAAACCACCATTGCCGCCGTGTTGCTCAGTGCTTTTGCCGCCAACGCCCTTGCTGCCGAAATCACCGTGATTTCGTTTGGCGGTGCCAGCAAGGATGTACAGACCGAGGCCTTCTACGCCCCCTTTGCCGCCGCCAGCCACAGCAAGGTGGTAGCGGGTGAATACAACGGCGAAATGGGCCGGATCAAGGTCATGGTCGACACCAACAGCGTGAACTGGGACGTGGTGCAGGTCGAGAGCGCCGAACTGATCCGTGGCTGCGAGGAGGGCCTGTTCGAACACCTGGACCTCAACCGTATCGGCAAGGAAGCGGATTTCGTGCCCGGCACCCTGTCGGACTGCGGCGGCGGCCTGCTGGTATGGTCGATGGCGCTGGCCTACAACGGCGACAAGCTCAAGCAGGCGCCTACCGGCTGGAGCGATTTCTGGGACACCAAGAAGTTTCCGGGCAAGCGCAGCCTGCGCAAGGGCGCCAAGTACACCCTGGAAGCGGCACTGATGGCCGATGGCGTGCCGTATGCCGACGTGTACAAGGTGTTGTCGACGCCGGAAGGGGTGGAGCGTGCATTCCGCAAGCTGGACCAGATCAAGCCCGACATCCAGTGGTGGGAGGCCGGTGCGCAGCCGATGCAGTTCCTGGCCAGCGGCGACGTGGTGATGAGCACCGCGTTCAACGGCCGGGTGTTCGCCGCACAGGCGGCCGGCGCCAATGTGCACACGGTATGGAATGGCAGCATCTACGCCATCGACTCGTGGGCGATCCCCAAGGGCAGCAAGAACAAGGCCCTGGCCGAGGACTTCATCGCGTTTTCGCTGCGCCCGGAAAACCAGAAGATCCACACCACCAAGCTGGGCTATGGGTCGACCAACCTGCATACCGCCGGGCTGCTTGACCCTGCACTGGCGGCGCAGTTGAACACCGCGCCGGACAACCTGGCGCAGGCCATTCCGATGGACAGCGAGTTCTGGGTCAACAACGGCGAAGACCTCGAGCAGCGCTTCAATGCCTGGGTTGCCAAGACCAAGTAAGTGAACCCCTTCGCCAGCAAGGCTGGCTCCTGCACCAATCGTTGTAGGAGCCAGCCTTGCTGGCGAAAGGGCCACAACCGTCAATGCCTCTTGCTGTCAGTTCAGCGACTTCAGCACCGCCTCCAGCGTCTGCACGAACAGATCAGCATGCTCGCGCTGGAAGATCAGCTGCGGCCTGATCTTCAGGATGTTGGCCGCCGGCCCCGCCGAACTGATCAGCACGCCACGTTCACGCATGCCGTTCACCACCCGTGCCGTTGCCTCGGTGGCCGGCGCCTTGCTGGCACGATCGGTTACCAGCTCGACCCCCACGAACAGCCCGGCCCCGCGCACGTCGCCAATCAGCGGGTAGCGCTCGGCAAGCCCTTGCAGACCCGCCTTGAAGTATTCGCCCACCGCCGCGCAGTTGGTCATCAGGCCTTCGCCCTGGATCACGTCGAGCACCGCGTTGGCTGCTGCACATGACACCGGGTTGCCGCCGAAGGTGTTGAAGTAGCGGGCGGTGCGACCGAACGCATCGAGCACCTCGCCGCGGAACACCGCCCCGGCAATCGGCTGGCCGTTGCCCATGGGTTTGCCCATGGTGACGATGTCGGGCTGCACGCCATGGCGCTGGTAGCCCCACATGTGCGAGCCGGTACGGCCAAAGCCCGATTGCACCTCGTCGGCGATGTACAGCAGGCCCTCTTCGCGGGCCACGGCCACCGCCTGTTGCAGGAAGCCGGCCGGGTCGGACAGCACGCCATCGCTGGCGAAGATGCCGTCGAGCAGCAGTGCTGCCGGCTTGATCCCGCAGCGGCGCAGGTCGGCGATGGCGGCGCGCACGTCGTCGGCGAAGATCTGTGCCACGTTCTCGGCGCCCAGGCGGTAGGCGTCAGGAGCCCGCACGGTACGCACGAAGTCACCCACCGGCACGCCCGCACCCAGCGAAGGCGAGGCGGCGGCGATCTGGTCGGTCACGCCGTGGTAGGCCAGCTGGGTCACGATCAGGCCGGTACCGCCGGTGTACTGACGGGCGATGCGCAGGGCCAGGTCGTTGGCCTCGCTGCCGGTGCAGGTGAACATCACCTGGTCCAGCTCGGCCGGGAAGGTGGCCAGCAGTTTCTCGGCATAGTCGAGGATGCCTTCATGCAGGTAGCGGGTGTGGGTGTTGAGCACCTTGGCCTGCTCGTACAGCGCCTCGACCACCTTGGGGTGGCAGTGGCCGATGGAGGCCACGTTGTTGTAGGCATCCAGGTAACGCTTGCCGTCGGCGTCGTACAGCCACACGCCTTCACCCTTGACCAGGTGCAGCGGGTGTTCGTAGAACAGGCGGTAGGCCGGGCCCAGCACGCGCGCACGGCGCTCGATCAGGGCACGTTCGGTTTCGCTAAGGCGTGCGGCATCTTCGGCGGTGAAGCCATTGATCATGGTCATTTACAGCGTCTCCTCGGAGCAGATACGACGAATCTGTTGCTGCGCGACCTCGCGCGGCACGTCAGCCAGGGCCTTCAGGCCACGCCAGGCAGACGGCGCGTTGCGCAGGATGTAGGTGCGGTTTTCCGGGTACAGCGCAGCGCGCCAGTTGGTGATGGTCACGGTCAGCACCAGGCGGGTGGCGATCAGGTCCACCAGCAGTTCCTGTTCCAGCGGCTCCAGCGGCGCGATGCGGTGGTAGGCGCGGATGAACGGTGCAGCATGTTCCAGCGGGTCGCCCTGGCTGCCCAGTTGATAGGCGGCGCCCACGGCCAGGTCGTTGACCAGCGGGGCATGCACCATGTCGCCGAAATCGAGGATGTTGCGCACCGGGTGCGGCTGGCTGGCATCGACGATCACGTTGTGCGGGTTCAGGTCGTTGTGGATCACCTGGGCGCGCAGGCCCTTGAGGTGCGGTTGTGCGTGGCGCTCGAAGTTGTCCAGAAAGTGCTGGGCCAGCTGGCGCTCTTCAGGGTCCTGGATCAGGCCGATCTTGTCGTTCAGCCGCGAGGCGTGCTTGAGGTCCCACAGCAGCTCGTGCCCGGCGCCGGGGTGGAAGAAGCCGCGCAGGGCCAGCCCCAGGCGGGCCAGGTGCTCGCCCAGGCTGCTGCGCAGCGCCACGTCGGGGTGTTCGACGCGGTGCAGGCAGATCCCGTCGACGAACGAGAACAGCCGCACCAGCAGCGGCTGGCCATCGAACATCAGCGGGATCTGGTAGCTGCCGCTGGTGTTGGGGTAGATGCGCTGCACCGCCAGGGTCGGGTCGCAGTGCTGGATGTGCAGCAGCGCCTGGTTCTGGAAGTCGGCCACCTGCGGGTCTTCGGCCGCGTTGGAGACCTTGAGCAGGTACTGGGCGCCGTCGGCGCAGGTGATCTGGAAGTTGAGGTCACGCTCGCCGGTGAGCAGGCGGCACGCGCCGTGCAGGCCGAAGTACTGCGCTGCCACGGCCTGCGCCTGTTCGGCCGAAACCTTGGGCGGAGCTGCGACCAGCAATGCGTCGAAGGCAGGGGGTGTGTGAAGGGTCACTGAACATCACTCTGTCGATTGCCGGGAAAGCTGGGGTGTCAGGCCAGCACTGGTTCGAACATAGGCCTGTTTGGCTATATCGGTTATATCCAGAGTTGATCAGTTGTTAAGGCCACTTGTATGCTCGCGGTTCCGATCCCGCCCCTGCAGTGAGGCACCCGATGGCATCGCTTCTCCACGACCTGCTGGTCGGCACGCTGGACCGCGACGGCGGCGTGACCCTGCAGCGCCAGTTGTACCAGGCGATCCAGGCGGCGATCCTGCAGCGGCGCCTGCCGGTCAACCACAAGTTGCCCTCCACCCGGGCGCTGGCCGAGCAGTTGCTGGTCTCGCGCCTGACCGTGTCGCTGGCCTACGACCGTCTGCTCGATGAGGGCTACCTGTACGCCCGGCCCGGCAGCGGCACCTTCGTGGCCGACACCTTGCCCCAGGTGAAAACCGGCGTGCCGGCCCCCGATACGCCCGACCAGGCGCCGCTGTCGGCCCGGGGCAAGGCGATTAACGCGCGTTTCGGCGCGGTGGCGCGGGCCGAGGGCGCCTTCGTGGGCGGCGTGTCGGACGCCGACCTGTTTCCGTTTCATATCTGGAAGCGCCTGCACAACCGCTACCTGAGCAAGCGCCAGGCGCACCTGGCTGGCTACGTGGATCAGGGCGGCTATCGCCCGCTGTGCGAGGCGCTCAGTGCCTACCTGTATGCGGCCCGCGCAGTCCGTTGCAGCCCGGCGCAGGTGATCGTGACCCAGGGCACCCACCAGTCGCTGGACCTGGTGGCCAAGCTGCTGGGCGACCCGGGGGACACCGTGTGGGTCGAGAGCCCCTGCCACTGGGGGGCGCCGGTGGTGTTTTCGGCGGCGGGGCTGCACTGCGCGCCGCTGGCGATCGATGCGCAGGGCGCCTGCCTGCCCTCGGCAGTGCCGGCTGCTGCGCCGCGGCTGGCGTTCGTCACGCCGTCGCACCAGTACCCCACCGGCAACATCATGTCGCTGCAGCGCCGGCGTGACTGGCTGGCGTATGCCCAGGCCAACAACCTGTGGGTGGTGGAGGATGACTACGACAGCGAGTTCCGGTACGACATCGAGCCGATGCCGTCGCTGCAGGGGCTCGGTGGCGAAGAGCGGGTGATCTATCTGGGCACCTTCAGCAAGGTGATGTTCCCGGGGCTGCGCCTGAGTTACCTGGTGGTGCCCGAGGGGCTGGCCGAGGCCTTCGGCAAGGGCCTGATCCAGCTGTACCGGCCAGGGTACCTGTCGATTCAGGCGGCGATGGCCGACTTCATCCAGGAAGGGCATTTTGCCCGGCACATCCGCAAGATGCGCGCCGAGTACGCCCAGCGCCGCAGTTGCCTGCAGCAGTGCCTGGACGAGGCCTTCGGGGCGCTGATCGGGTACTCGGCGGGGCAGGCGGGGTTGCACCTGGCGGTACGCATCGGTGCACCGGGCACGGCGCGCAAGATGCTGGCGCAGGCCCCGGCACATGGGCTGGTGCTGCGCGGCGGCTACAGCGTGGAGCCCGACGCCGATGACGACAATCTGCTGGTGCTGGGGTACGGCGGGGTCAAGGTGGGCGAGATCGAGGCGGCGGTGCAGCGGCTGCGGCGGCTGTACGACCAGGTGGCGGCAGGGCCGGCTCCCGCACCTGTCGTGTAGGAGCCGGCCTTGCCGGCGAAACGGCCTGCGCGCTCGCTGCTCTACCGGCCTCCCTTCTGGCGCTTGTCAGCCGGCTGCGGATGCCCGAACAGATACCCCTGAAAATGCGAGCAGCCTTCGGCCTGCAACTGCTTGAACTGCGCCTCGGTCTCCACCCCCTCGGCGGTGGTGTTGATCAGCAGGCTGCTGCTCATGCCGGTAATGGCGCGGATGATCGACATCGCCTCACGGCTTTCGCCCATGTCGTGCACGAACGACTTGTCGATCTTGATCCGGTCGAACGGGAACGAGCGCAGGTAGCCCAGCGAGGAGTAGCCGGTACCGAAGTCGTCCAGGGCAATACGCACGCCCATGTCCTTGAGCGCCTGCAGGGTACGCAGGTTGCCGTCGCTGTTCTCCAGCAGCACCGATTCGGTGATCTCCAGTTCCAGGCGCGACGGGTCGAGCCTGGCGTCGGTCAGCGCAAGCTGCACCACTTCCACCAGGTCGCTGTTCTTGAACTGTACCGGCGACAGGTTGACCGCCACCGATTGCTCGGTGGCCCAGCTGGCGGCCTCCTGGCAGGCCAGGTTCAGCGCCCGCGTACCCACCTCGTGGATCAGCCCGGTCTCTTCGGCAATTGGGATGAAGTCCATCGGCATGACCTGCCCCTTGACCGGGTGCTGCCAGCGCATCAGCGCCTCGTAGCCGGTGATCTGCCCGTCGTTGCCGATGATCGGCTGGTAGTGCATGTGCAGCTGGCCCAGGTGCAGCGCGGTGCGCAGGTCGGTTTCCATGATGCGACGGCGCCGCGCGGCTTCGTCGAGCTCGGGGTGGAACAGCTCGTAGCGGTTGCGCCCGTTGCGCTTGGCCTCGTACAGCGCCATGTCGGCGTAGCGCAGCAACTGGTCGGCCTTGTGGTGGTCGACCGGCGCGATGGCGATACCCACGCTCAGGCCCACCGAGAAACTGTGGCCGTCGATCAGGAACGCCGGCGCCACTGCCTCGATCAGGCGCGTGGCGGTGCGCTGGGCATCCTCGAGGCGCGCCAGGTGCGGCAGCACCACGGCGAACTCGTCACCGCCCAGGCGCGCCAGGGTGTCCTGGTCGCGCAGCACGCTGCGCAGGCGCTGGCCCAGGGCGCGCAGCAGGCGGTCGCCGAAGGCATGCCCCAGGGCATCGTTGATGTTCTTGAAATTGTCCAGGTCCAGACACAGCGCCGCAGTCATGTGCTGGCGCGCCTGCCCGTCGGCCAGCGCCTCTTCCAGGCAGTTGTGGAACAGCGTGCGGTTGGGCAGGCCGGTGAGTTCGTCGTGGTGCGCCATGTGGTGAATCTGCGCGTGTGCGGCGATCTCGTCGGTGACGTCGTCGGCGATCTGCAGCACATAGTGGCCCGCACCCACCTGCGGGTTGCGGCTGAGCAGGGTGCGTGAGCGCAGGGTGCGTCGGCCCAGCGGGGTGTCGAGGTGGTCTTCGGTCAGGTGCAGGCCGTTGTGGTTCAGGCAATGCTCGGTGAGGTGTTCGAGGTAGCCGGCCATCACCGGCACCAGGCTCTGCTGCGGGGTACTGCCGACCAGGGCGCACTGCTGGCTGGAGAACAGCTTCTCGGCCTGCGGGTTGGCCAGCAGGATCTGGCGTGAGGCCACGTCCAGCACCATCACGCTGGACGGGATGTTGCTGATCACCGAGTCGAGAAACTGCGACAGCGCGGCCATTTTCTCGCTCTGCGCCTCGGCCAGCTCCTTGGCTGCCAGCAGGTCGAGTTCGTACTGGCGGCGCTCGGTGATGTCGCGGGTGATCTTGGCAAACCCCAGCAGCTGGCCATCGTCGTCGTGGATGGCTTCGATCACCACGTTGGTCCAGAAGTGCGAGCCGTCCTTGCGCTGGCGCAGGCCCTGGGCCTCGAAGCGGCCGGTCTGGCGTGCGGCGTCCAGGCTCTGGGCGGGCAGGCCGGCGGCGCGGTCCGCCGGGGTGTAGAACACCGAGAAATGCTGGCCGACGATCTCGTCGTGGGTGTAGCCCTTGGCCCGCTCGGCGCCGGCGTTCCAGTTGATCACATGGCCCAGCGGGTCGAGCATGTAGATGGCGTAGTCGTTCACGCCTTGTACCAGCAGGCGGAAGTGACGCTCCTGTTCACGTTGTTCGAGCAGGGCGCGGCGCTGTTCGGTGCAGTCGCGGGTAACCTTGGCAAAGCCGACCAGGTGGCCGTCGTCGTCATGCACCGCGTCGATCACCACGTGTGCCCAGAACGCACTGCCGTCCTTGCGCAGGCGCCAGCCCTCGGCCTCGAAGCGGCCCTGGTCGCGGGCGGTCTGCAGGTTTTTCTGCGGCAACTGCGTGGCGCGCTCCTCGGCGCTGTAGAACACCGAGAAGTGCTCGCCGATGATCTCTTCGCCGGTATACCCCTTGGCCCGCTGCGCCCCGGCGTTCCAGTTGCTGACCACACCCTCCGGGGTCAGCATGTAGATCGCGTAATCGATCACGCTCTGTACCAGCAGGCGATACATTACATCGGAGTTTTCAATCATGTCGGCATCTCGGATCGCGTGGGGATGAAGCCAGCGGGGTGGGCAAGAGGAAACGAAAGGCGCGGGTGCGCAAAGCGGCACACTCAATATCAGGGCCGGATGCGAACGGCAATGGTTCTTTGGTACTGATTTTGGCGGCGCTCAGGGATTTGCGCGGCGCGAGGTGGGCATTTGGCCAGCAACGCCGGCTCCTGCAGGCTGCGTGCGCCTGTGCAGGAGCCGGCAATGCCGGCGAAGGGGCTCAGAACTCCAGCTGTGCCGAGAACGTCAGGGTACGCGGCGCGCCCAGGAAGTGGTCGCTCAGCCAGTACGCCTTGTTGGTCAGGTTGCTGACGTTGGCGCGCAGGGTCAGGGCGTTGTCCGCCAGCGGCAGGCGATAACGCGCACCGGCATCGAAGGTGGTGAACGACGGCAGGCTGTAGTGGTTGGCCTCATCCACGTACTGCTTGCCGGTGTAATAGGCGCCGCCGGTCACGGCGAATCCGGGCACGCCGTTCAGGTCGTATTCGGCGTACACCTTGGCCAGCTGGCTGGCCACGCCCACCGGCTTGTTGCCCTCGATGCTGGCATTGGCCGCCTTCTTCACCTGGGGGTCGAGCAGGGTCAGGCCGCTGACCAGGCTCAGCTGCGGGGTGACCTTGCCGGTGATGCCGAACTCCAGGCCGTTGTTCTCCTGGCGTCCGTCCTGCACGTAGATCTGCTGCTGGTTGGTGTAGCCATTGGGCTTGTCGATGTTGAACAGTGCCAGGGTCAGCAGGGCTTCGCCCACTTCGGCCTTGACCCCCACCTCGTACTGCTCGCTGATGGCCGGGGCCATGGCCTGGCCGGCGTTGAGTGCGGTATTGGGCGCGATGCCGCCGGCCTGCAGGCCTTCGATGTAGGTGGCGTAGGTGGTCAGCCAGGGCAGCGGCTTGTAGATCAGCGAGACGTTGGGCGAGGTCTTGCTCTGGTTGTAGTTGTCGATCTGGCTCGGGGTGCCGAACGATTCGGCCCACACGAAGTTGTCGCTGAAGGTCTTGATGCGGGTGCGGGTGACCCCGAGGATGGTCGACCATTGTTCGTTGAAGGTGATCACATCGCCCAGCAGCAGGTTGTCGGCCTGGGTGCGCGACGACAGGCGCTGGTCGCCGTGGCCGATGGAGTAGTCGGGCTTGGCGTACTGCGGGGTTTCATCCAGCGGGATCGAGCCGTTGCCGCCCACCGGCTGGTACTGCGGCCCCGGGAAGGGAATGTAGTCGGTGTAGTCGCGTACCCGCGCCACGTTGCCCTGGTAGCCGAAGGTGACCTTGTGGCCGATGCTGGCGGTGTCGAAGGCTGCGTCGGCGAACAGGTAGGCCGAGGTTTCCTCGCGCTCGACCGGGGCGAAGGCGTACAGCGGTTGGCTGTAGACCCCGGGCGAGGTCACGGTGGGGCCGGTGTAGGCGTACTGGGTGCGGTTGCGGTCGTGGGCCACCGCACCGCGCAGGCTGAACACCTCGTTCAGGCGCCAGTTGAAGCGGCTGCCGACACGCTCGTGCTCGCTGTCGGAGAACGCCCAGCGCTGGCTGTAGAGCTTGTCGTTGTCCAACTGATCGGCGTCGGGGCGCAGGCGCTGGTCGGCGAAGTACCAGTAGCTGGTCAGGCCGTGGGTCTGGTTTTTCTTGTACGAGGCGTCGAACTGCACCAGCAGGTCGTCGCTGACGTTCCAGTCCAGCGCCAGGCTGACCATCTTGCGACGGCGGTTCTGCAGGTCGATGGCGGTCTCGCCGTCCTGGGCCAGCACGTTGACGCGGTAGGCCAGCACGCCCTGATCGTCGATCGGGCCGCCGAAGTCGCCGTGCACATAGGCGTTCTCGCCGCCGGCGTTGCCCAGGGTCACGCTGTTGTAGCGCTCGTAGGTGGGGCGCTTGAGCACGTAGTTGACCAGCCCGCCCGGGCTGCCGGGGCCATACAGGAAGCCGCTGAGGCCGGTGACGATCTCCAGGCGCTCCATCTCCTCGACGAAGTTGCCGCTGTCGGAGCCATTGCTGAAACGCAGGCCGTCGTTGGCGATGTTGAGATTGCCCAGGTCGTTGAAACCGCGGATCGCCACCGAACTGGCATAGCCGGCGCCCGAGGGCGAGGTGAACTGGGTGAAGGGGCTGAGCTTGAAGATGTCGTCGGTGGAGGTGGCCTGGGTGTTGCGGATCAGCTCGCTGGACACCACGCTGATCGAATAGGGCGTGTCCTTGAGGGCCATGCCGCCCAGGGCGCCGACGTTCTTCAGCGAGTCGGTGAGGTAGCCGGCTTCGGCGCTGCCGTCGGCGATGCGGGTGGCGTTGACGTCGGTTTGCGGCAGGTTCAGCCGGGCTTGGGGCACAGCCTGTTCATCGGCGGCCAGCAGCGGCGTGGCGATACCGGCGCAGGCAATCGCAAGCGCCAGCAGGTGAGGGCGGGGCGTAGGGGCGGCAACGGACATGGGGTCAGGTTCCTGATGTGAATGGTTCTCAGTAACCCTGTTGCCGCACGAGAAACAAAAAGTGACAGAGGCGCTGCAAAATAAATCGTGCAGCGCCTTTTTTTCAGGTTTTGAAGCGCCGTACCAGCGTGTTCATTTCGTTGGACAGCTGGGTCAGGTTGAACGCATCGCTCTTGGCTTCACTGGCCAGTTGCGCCACCCGCTGCGCATCGCCGTGGATCTGGCTGATGTGCTGGTTGATGCTTTCGGCCACCTGGTGCTGCTCTTCGGCGGCGGTGGCGATCTGGGTGTTCATGTCGCGGATCATGTCCACCGACTCGCGGATCTGGCCAAAGCGGGTGCGTGCCTCGCCGATGCGGCTGACCGAGTCCTGCGACAGGCTCAGGCTGGTGTTCATCTGTGCGGCGACCTGGCTGGTGCCGCGGGCCAGGTTGGCGAGCATGCCGTCGATCTCGGCGGTGGAGTCGGCCGTGCGCTTGGCCAGCGCACGCACTTCGTCGGCCACCACGGCAAAGCCGCGACCCTGCTCGCCGGCCCGCGCCGCCTCGATGGCCGCGTTCAGGGCCAGCAGGTTGGTCTGCTCGGCAATCGAGCGGATGGTGCTGAGGATCGACTGGATGGCGTTGCTGTCGCGCTCCAGCTGCTGCATGGATTGCGCCGACTGGGCGATTTCCTGGCTGAGCTGGTCGACGCTGCCCACGGCGGCGTCGATCTGCTGCTGGCCCTCGGAAGCCTGGCGCTGGCCGTTGTCGGCCGACTCGGCGGCCTGGCTGCACGAACGCGCGACCTCGTTGGCGGTGGCGACCATTTCATGGAAGGCGGTCGACACCATGTCCACGGCCTCGCGCTGGCGACTGGCGGCGTCGGCCATTTCGTTGGACACGCTGGTGGCGCTGTGGGAGTTGGTCAGGATGCCATCGGCGGCGTGCATGATGTGCTGGATCAGGCTGCGGATCGCGCCCAGGAACTGGTTGAACCAGCCCGAGAGCTGGGCCGTTTCGTCGTTGCCGCGCACGTGCAGGTTGCGGGTCAGGTCGCCTTCGCCCTGGGCGATGCCTTCCAGGCCGTGGGACACGTCGTTGATCGGGCGCACGATGACCTTGGCAAAGCTGGCACCGACGAAGGCGAACAGCAGCCCAAGCGCGGCGGCAATGCCGACGATCAGCCAGGTGAGGCGGGTGGCCGAGGCCATCACTTCACTCTGCTTGACCAGGCCGATGAAGCGCCAGCCCAGTTGCTCGGAAGGCCACACGTTGGCCATGTAGCGCTCACCGTCGAGCTCGATCTCCACCAGCCCCTGGGTAGTCTTGGCCAGTTGCGCATAGCCCTGGCCGAGGCTGTCGAGCTGTTTGAAGTTGTGCGCCGGCTGCTTGGGGTCGACCAGGATGTTGCCGCTCTGTTCCAGCAGCATCACGTAGCCGGTTTCACCCAGCTTGAGCTGCTTGATGATCTCGGTCAGTTGCTTGAGCGACACATCCACGCTCACCACGCCGCCGTTGGCGCCCAGCGCGTTGGGCAGGCTGCGCACGGTGCTGACCAGCACCGCGTCGTCGTTGGCCCAGTAGTAGGCGGCGGTACGCAGGGTCTTGCCCGGGTTGGCCTGGGCCATCTTGAACCAGGGGCGCTGGCGCGGATCGTAGTTGGCCAGGCTGGGGTCTTCGGGCCATGAGATGTAGCCGCCCTCGGTGGTGCCGATGGAGATGTAGCCATAGGCCGGGTGGCTGGCGCCGAGGCGGGCAAAGTAGTCGAACACCGGTTTGTCCTGCGGCCCCATCGGCAGCGTGGGGGCGTCGGGCGAAATGTACTTCTTCAGGCTGGCGTCGGTGTTCTGCAGCATGGGCAGCTTGCTGAGAAATTCGATGTTCTGGCTGATGCCGTCGAAGAACAACTGCATGGCATTGGCCACCTGTCGAATTTCGCGGTCGCTGCCGTCGACGAAGTTCTCCCGCGCCTCCAGGCGGATGTTCAGTATCACCAGCGTAGCGACGACCAGTATCGGTACGCAGGCGATGGTCGCGAAGCCCCACGTGAGTTTCTGTTTGATGTTCATATCCGCTCCGCTGACGCCGTTTAATTGTTGTTTCGTCTGGTCGGGTTATCGGCGTGGCGAGCGGCCGCTTGAGCAGCAAAGGCAAGGATTGTAGGACATTTCATCTGCGCACTCCTGCGGTGCACACAAGCGCGTTCATGCGCCGTTTCGGGGCGCAGAAAAGGTGGGTTCGCAGGGGGCATGGAAGGGGCTGGCAGAGTGCTATGTGGCTGGCTTGCGCGTCGGTTTTCAAGGTGGTTTTTTGCGTTGGCCTGGTAGTTGCCTGCCGAATGGACAAAGGAATGTCGTATCGGGAGATGTAAATGTCGCTATCGAACAATTGCATGCAACTGTCCGCCGCAGAAAAGCGCTGGCTGCCATGGTTTGGCAAGACCGGCAAACTGGCCATGGGCTGGGCCTGCCGCCTCAACCGATCGGCGTACCCGGTGATCGGGCAGACCTTCGAAGCCATTGCGCATACCCGCGTCAAGTTGCTGCAGGGCTGGGCCCAGGAGCAGTGGGAGCACCTGGCGGAGCTGGCCGCCAGTGCCGGCAACGACATCCGCAGCCTCGATGGGCAGGTATTGCAGCAGAAGCTGGCCCAGGCCGAAGACTTTTCCGAATTGTTCGTGGTGGATGCGGCGGGCGAGGTGCTTGCCTCGACCTGGCGCGGCCAGGGCACGCGCCCGCGCATCGACCCACGGCCGCTGGCCGAGGGGCTGAAGGCGCCGTTTCTGCATGGGCCCTACAGCGACCCGCTGACCCTGGCGATCGGCCCGTCGACCTCCAGCTTTCATGATGAAGTGACGCTGATGTTCTACCAGCCGATCAAGGTCGACCGCCAGGTGGTGGGCTGCCTGTGCGCACGGGTGCCCAACGACGTACTGGGCGACCTGATCCAGCGCGAGGCCGGGCATATCTTTGCCGAGTCCGGGGACAACTACCTGTTCATGGTGCAGTCGCGTTTCGACCCCGGCCTGCAGCCGGGGGTGGCCTTGTCGCGCTCGCGCTTCGAGGACGGCACCTTCAGCCACGGCGAGAACCTCAAGAGCGGCGTGCACACCCCGTGGAAGACCGTGCAGGTGCAGCGCCACACCGAGCTTGAGCTGCGCTTCACCGACCCGGCCACCGGGCAATTGCACCCCGGCGTGCGCGAAACCATCCGCACCGGCGCCAACCTGTTCGTGAGCTACCCTGGCTACTCGGACTACCGCCACATTCCCGTGGTGGGCAAGGGCGTGACCTTTCAGTTGCCCGGCTCGCCGGACCGCTGGGGCATGATGTGCGAAGCCGACCTGGAGGAGGTGTACCGGCGGCGCTCGCTGAGCTACGGCCTGATGAAGCCGTACCTGGCGACGATGCTCGGCCTGTTCGTCAGCAACTACCTGGTGCAGCACTACAGCGGCCTCGACCAGGGCCTGATCGATGCGTGCGAGGGCGTGAGCCTGCTGCTGGCCGCGCTGGTGTTCAGCGTGCTGGGGCCGCGGCGCCTCGCCGCGCGCCTGAGCGAGATGACCGGCGTGATCAGGGCCATCGCCGAAGGCGAGGGCAACCTGCGCCAGCGCCTGGACACCACGCGCATGGCCAATGACGAGACCGGCGACATGGGGCGCTGGATCAACAGCTTCATCGACCACCTGGACGCGGTGGTGGGGCAGGTGATCAAGGCCAGCCACAGCGTGGGCACCACCAACCAGATGATGCTGGGGCGCAGCCAGGCCGCCAGCCTCACCTCCGAGGAGGTGGCCGATGCCGTGCACCGCATGATGGTGATCGTGGAGGAGCAACTGGGCGAGATCCAGCAGGCCTCGGCCGGCGCCGAGCAGATGAAGCAGGCCATGGACGAGGTGGTCAGCCGGGCGCGGGAGCAGTTCCTGACCGTGCAGGCGGGCACCCAGTCGATACGCGATGTGGTGCAGCGCTCATCGTCCAGTGTCAGGCTGCTGGACAGCCGCATGGCCGAGATCGGCAACATCACCGGGTTGATCAGCGACATCACCAGCCAGACCAACCTGCTGGCGCTCAATGCCGCCATCGAGGCGGCGCGTGCCGGCGAGCATGGTCGCGGCTTTGCGGTGGTGGCCGACGAGGTGCGCAGCCTGGCGGCGCGCACGGCACGGGCGGCCGACGATATCCGTACGATGGTCGACGGTTTGCACAGCGAGACGCAGCAGGCCGTGGGCTTCATGCAGAGCGGCGTGCAGGACGTGGATGACAGCTTGCGCCTGGCCGAGCAGGCCTCGTCCGAGAACGTGCAATTGCACCGGGCCGTGGAGAACATGTTCGGCATCATCCAGCAGCTCAACCAGCGCAGCCTCGAGTACGGGCGCACCATCAAGGAGGTCGATCAGGCGTCACTGGAAATGCGCCAGACCGTGACAGTGCTGCACACCAGTGCCGAGACCGTGCGCTTGAATGCGAACAAGCTGCAGAAGCTGGTGGGCGTGTTCGAAGTCAGCCGCGGGGCAGGAGAGCCTGCCGCCGCATGACCCCGTTGGCGAAAACCCACCCCAAATCTTTTTTAAATCAGGGGGTTGCAAGCCCTCCCGAATGCGGACATAATGGCGTCCATCGAAAGCGACGAGAAATAAAAATCTCAACGTTTTCAATGAGATGCAAATCTCTACAGTTTGTACGTGATTGAGCTGCTTCAGAGGGTTCAGTCATTTGAGGCCGAGTAGCAAAGTGGTTATGCTCCGGATTGCAAATCCGTCTACGCCGGTTCGATTCCGACCTCGGCCTCCATTATTGAAAGCCCCGCAGATTAACGTCTGCGGGGTTTTTCTTTGTGGGTCGGAGAACCCTATCGTTTCCGCATCATCAGCCATCGTTTCCGCATCACCGGTTCACTTGGTCGGGCTGACCACCTCGCCAACTCGGCGATAGACCCGCTTGGTGATCTCTACTTTCGAGTGCCCCAGCAGCCTGCTGGCTTGGCCAATGTCCTGTATCTCCTATGCAGCTTTCGGGCGGATGTCGCGGAACTGGAACTGACGAACTTTCCCCGCCAGATCGGTGTTGCCGTCGTCGGTGAGCTTCCTCGCCGCTTTGTCCCTGGCTTCGCTAAAGCGGTTCCTCAGCATCTCCCAGCTCATGCGCAGACCTGAGTCGTTGGTGATGAGGCGCCAGTTGCGTACACCCTGCAGCTTGCGTCGCTCCAGCAGTGCATCGATGAACCGGCCAAGGCCAGTCAGCTCGCCATTTAGGTGCCGCCTGATGCGAAGCTTCTTCTCGGTTTTGTTCTGGTCCACCCACAAGAAGTCTTCGTCCAGGTCGACCGTGCTGAACATCAGCGTGTCAGCAGGGCGCTGGCCAGCCAGGTATGCAAGGTCCATGGCGTCTTTCAGCCCTTGGTCAGCTTCGGCGTACACTGCGCCCCATATTTCATCGGCCGCATAGAAGTCCCGCACCTTCTCCTTGTTCCGGCGAACCGCCAAGCATGGGTTGCGCTCGGCGAAGCCCTACTCCATCGCCATCGTGAATACGTGGGAGAGCAGCGCGATCTCCCGATTTGCCCGGGTCTTTGCTGAGCGGGCATCACGGTATTGGGCAATGACCGGCGGAGTAATTGCCTCAATCGGGGCGTCCGCGAACGCTTTGCGCAACCGCTCCAGTTCGTACTTGTTGTCTTTCTGAGTGCGCGGCGACTTGCCTGGAATGATGTCCCGGTCGTAGCGGTCAAGCAGCTCGCCCATCGTCGCCATCACCTTCGGCGCTGCCTTGTGCTCAAGGCGCGCCCATTCCAGCTTGGCCTCAGCGAGGTCAGTCCCCAGCGGCACCTCTTGCCGCTTCCCGTCTGCATTCCTCCCGTCGTGGTAATACCCTACCCAAAGTTTTCCGCTTTTCAGTTTCCGGACCCGCCGCAACATCCGTGGCGGCAGATCCTTGTTCGTTGCCTTCCTGCTGCGCATCCTTTACCCCACGCGCGATAAGTCCAGAGTCCAAATTTCGGTTGTTGTGTTCGTGGCATTTGGCTTCACGCCTGCCATTCTCATCCGGAAGTACATTCGGCCGATGATCGGCCGCCGGGCCCGGGTGAGCGTGTACTGCCAGCCGTTGTTCGCAAGCCAGGCGATTTGCTTGCTTGGGATTTGGTAGCCGGTGAGGCGCACCACTTCCTCCCCGTCGAGGATCTCGCTGGTGTGTTCCATGGGATGGTCTCCACGCCGCCGGTGGCAGCACGTGTCAAAAAATTGCGTAATCGCACCGCTTTCTGGGTGCGTTGTGGGAATGGTCTTGAGTTGCTGGGCCTGCATTTCTTGGCTGCACAGGCGCGCGCAGCATTGCGCTGCAGGGCAGGTTCGATTGCGTGATGGTTGCGCTCACCGTTGCGTTGTGGCTGACCTTGTGCGGTTCCAGCGGCTGGCGCGGGAGTGAGTTGCAGGGGTAGGGGTGTTGCTACGGAACGCGGATCCACCAGCTTTGCGCGTAGGCCACGCCGTCGTTGATCTCGATGCCGGTGAACGTCGCACCCATACTCGACATGCCGGTCATCACCGCCTCATGCAGCGGCGGCAGAAGCGGCTCGCCCGGGTGAATCTTCAGGATCGACGCAGAGCTGGAAGGCCGGCCCATGGGTGAGAACGCATCGACGCACAGGTGCACGTCGCCGCGGATCGGCACAGCGGTGTTGATCTCTTTCTTGCTGCGGGGCACGCCGCGCACGCGCATTGGAACGATGAGGAAGTGCATAAAGAGTGCTGTTCAAATAAACAGTATTTTGTTCCCGCTTTGCGCGCCCGTCGATGGTGCTTCGTCGGGTGGAGTACAAATGTTCTCCTGCTATGGCTTGCGCTCCAGGGCGGCGCGGGCTTTCACCCTTGAGACGATCCGGCGCGCCAGGTCTTCGACTCCCTCCAGCCCATCCGGCGTGATCGGCTCTGCTGGCAAGCGTTCGATGCCTAAACGACTCTCGTCTTTCAGGGCCTAGTCCTCTCGTGCGCTCGGCTCTGCGCTGGCGGATAGGGCGCCCAGCACGTCGCTCAGTCGGACAAACGTGCCGTCGTCAGCTTCGAAAGTCTCAAGCGCGTTGATGAATGATGGCTGTCGTTTCAGCAGTGCATCCCGCTCGGCCAGCATTTCCAGGCGCTCGGCCGCAAGGGCCTGCCAGTTGACCCGCTGGGCCTGATGAGCCGCAACCTCGTCGACTCGCTCCACATTGTTGTCACGCAAACGCTTACGGTCTTTTTCTCACTCGTCCAGCTGGGCGCGCAAGTCGATAGCGTTCTGCGCGAAGGCATCGCGGGAAGACTTCACGATCTCTAGGCGCTCGCGCAGGGTGGCGCACTCAGCAATCAAATCGGCACAAGAGTTTCGGCGGCGCTGGCATTCGGCAACGGTACCTGCAAGCTCATTACGCAGCCGCTCAACCTCACCAGGATCGGCGTGGCCCGCAGCTATCAGCCAGTTTGCGAGCGCAAAGGCGAAGTCGCCGGCCAGTCGCTCGGTGATGTACTGGTTGAAGTCGTGACGGCGCAGGCGTTGCTTGAACAGATCGGCTAGGTAGCCTCGCGCGTCAATGCAATTCTTGAAGGCCGCCACCGGCTTGCCCTGCTGCTGGGCCTGCGGCTGGGCGAGAAGGGCGCGCAGTCCCTTCCGCGCTCGATCTTGGGTGATTCGAAGTCCGTTGCACGCTTCCTCAAGGAGGCTGCGCGGCACGCTGAACATCTGTTCGGTGTTGCTGGATCGGTTTTCTGTGGGCATGGGGATACCTCGCACTGGTAAACTTAAAAAAATTCTATAGGGAGTGATCGAGATGACTGTATTTGCGAGCGGGCAGTCTGAAGTTAATACGTTTGTCTATTTGTACAAGTCTGCACAGTTTTCTTTGGAGGGCGCTAAAAGCAGTGAGGAAGGGCAGTTTTATAACCTTCTCAATGCGTCCGTTATGTTGTCTTTCGTGGTTGAAGCCTATGTAAATCACTTGGGAGTGATAAAGGGGTTTCCAGAGTGGGGCGAAAATTCGAATCGCACCTCAATTTGGAAGAAGTACGTAGAACTTAGGGCTAGCGTTGGTTTGGAGCGCGCAGAAGTCAGGGTGCTGTACCCACTGGTAAAAGATGTAATTGAGTTTAGAAATACTATGGCTCACGGACGTACCAAGAAGCATAAGATCAGCGAGGTTTCTGAAGATATACTTTGGCCACATCGTACGAAAATTCTCACGGGATGGCAGAAGTTTCTAGTTTTGGAAAATGTTGAGGCGGTCCATCAATCGGTTGTTGCGTTGGTAGTTGAGCTTCATGGGGCGGCAGGTCTTGGTGATAAGCCGTTCAGGAAATTTGAAACAAGCTCAATGCGAATCACCTTTTCGGATAATTCATAAGTTCGGCCTCCGCAATTTCACAGAAAAATGAGCAGGCCTGCAGCGTCTCATTGCGGCGCACCGGGCCATCGCCCAACTGGCGGAGGAAAAGCGAACGTTGGTGGTGCGGTTTCGGAACAGGTAGGAGCCCTCGCCCAGATCGTCCTGAATGGCGCACAGCGCCTCGAACTGCTCCGGGAAGTCCTGGCGGATGGCCCGGAAGTAGCCTTCGCCGCCCTTCACGCAGCCTATGCAGTTGGCGTTCTCGTAGCCCATTCGGTACATCAGCGGCAGCTCGATGCCAGCGCGCAGCAGGATGGCCTTGCAGTCGTCCTTTCCTAGGCCGCGGTCGATCAGCGGAGCGATCACTGGCCGGCCCGGGTTGTGCTCCCGGAAGTCCTCCAGGCGGTCGGCCTCTTCGGCGGTGTAGCCGAACACCATCACATCACCAGGCTGTTTCCACGTGTCGAGCAGGCGACGTTTCAGGATCTTCGTGCACGGGGCTCCGGTACGGCCTTTCATGTAGCGCTCGCGACGGAACACCTCATGAGCGTCGGCGCTGTACTTCTCGTCGCGCAGGACGGTGATCGGCTGGCCGAACCATGCCTCGCAGTCCTGGGCGAATCGGCGGTTGTCGGCTTCCTCGTTGGCAAGAAACGCGTTGATGATCTGCACGTCGTGCGTGTTGCCGTACTCTGTCAGGGCCTGCTTGGTGGCCACCGCCGAAGCGGCGCCGCAACTGAATTGGCAGACGATGCGTGCATTTCCAGCGAAGGGGATGTCTTTTGCCTTAATTGTGGACATAATTTAATTTTCTTAAGGGACTTAGAAATGGCTGAAGATAAACCCCTTGCACACCGGCCGGAGCTACAGAAGCTACAGCATTTAGAGCGTGCTGGGCTGAACGTTAATACTGCTGACGAGGCGATAAATTTTGCTGCAGACGAATTAAAGGCATGGACAAGAATTTACGAGCTGTGTTTAGAGCTAAGGAACTTCGAGATAACACAACTTGTGCAGCGAAATAATTTTTTTATGATATTTCAAGGGGTGCTATTTGCTGGGGTGTGCCAGTCCGCCGGACAAATTCCAATAGTTAGCTTTGTGGTGTGTGCGGTAGGTTTAGTGGTTTCTCTATTGCAAGCGGGAATGGCTTCTGGAGCGAAATATTGGCAAGCTCATTGGGAGGTAAACACTAGGCACGCTGAGCTTGAATTGGTCAACATGCTTAAGGTGCACGGAAAGCTAAGCAATAAAATAGCTGAATCTGAGCTAAGTGTTGATCCGGTTGTTCAGTCAAGATTGAAAAGAAGAGAGTGGCTAATTCATCTTTTCAAGGAAAATTATAATAAGGATGAGATCAGAAAAAGTCTTGGGGTTCATTGGTTTAAGAGAAGGCTGATAAATAAAATGATAATGCATCATTTTTCCGCAAGCAGGATACCAATATATGTAGGGTTGTTTTTGGCGTTTTTTTGGTTTGTGTTGCTTTTGTGTACATTGCGCTTTGACGCCTTCGATTTTAAAGTTCTTGATGTTATTGTAGGCTTTCAAGCTAAAAAGCCTGTCTAGCGCCCCAAGTGGCTTGCGTCGCTTGATTTGCGTAGGAAGGACTAGGCGCTGGCGGGCAGCGCCGGAGGGGCAGGCGGCTATGGGCGGTTGTCTGCTCCGCAGTTGCGGCAGTTGCTCTCGAAGCGCTGGCGATCGCTGATGAAGCGCCCGCAGCCGTAGCAGTTGAACATCATCATCCGTGGCTTCTGTCGCCTGGGTAGCACGATGCCGGTGGCGCGCAGTGCCTCCTTGATATCGACGTCGTCGCGCTCGACCAGGCGGCGGCTGTGCGCGTCGATGTAGGCGCAGGGCCAGGTCACGGCACCGTGGTGGCTGAAGCGCCTGGAAACCGTCGCTACGTCAGCCGCAGGCACCTTGATGGCAAGCTTCAGGTCGCTGGAGAAGTTCACCATCTCTCCCAGCCAGATCAGGTTGTTGCCGTTCCAGGCCTTCGGCTTCTGCAGGTAGAACTCGGCTGAGTTCGGGTATTGCTCGAAGGCATCCTCCAGGCTGATGCACTGGTGGTCGACGCCCAGGCGGGTTTGTGCATCGACGTAGTCCTTCGGCCATGGGATGTCGGTGTCGCGGTGGACGAGGGCGCCGTCCTGGGTAAACAGCTGAGCCCTGTCCAGGTCCATGACATACCCTGATCCGCCGACTCCCCAGAACGACAGGCCGTCGCCGACGTAGGCGTGCGGTCGGCTGTCTTGAAGATAGAACTGGCTCATGGCTTTCTCCATGCATGTGCCGCCCTCCGTGGCCGGATGCGGCATGGTGGCAATTTGGTTTTGAATGGGGTATTACGGAGCTGAAAAGCGAGTAATGAGGGGATTGCTGGATGACCGTGAAACGGGTTTACCACTTCTGCAATGCTAAGTACGGCCTTGAGAACTTGGAGAAGCAGCGCCTTAAGGTTGCTACCATTCTAGACCTAAATGATCCATTTGAATTTTCATGTAATCACCAGTCCGATAAAGAGGTCAGAGCTGCATTCCAGAAAATAAAGAAGGATGCTGCGGAAAATTTCGGGCTGATTTGTTTTAGTGCGAGATATAGTAATCCAGTTCAATGGGCCCACTACGCCGATAAGCACCAAGGGTTGTGTCTTGGATTTGATGTCAACGAAGACGATTTGATGAAAGTAAATTACCGCTCTTCAAGGCTCAAGCTTTCACCCACTGATTTTCTGGATCCAGCTGCATTCAAGCGCTGGATGGAAGCATATGCATCTACTAAGTACTTGCACTGGAAATATGAACAAGAGTATAGGGTGTTCGTTGATATTTCAAGGCTCAACAGAGCTGGGCTGATGTTTCAGGCAATAGATAATCGCATCAAGTTGCGGCAGGTAATTGTCGGGAGCCGAAGCGTAGTAACCCGCAAAAGGGTTGGTGACGCATTGCGTGGTTTCGATTATCACGTCGAGGCGTTCAAGGTTAGAGCAGCCTTCAGCACTTTTAGTATGGTTAGAAACAAAGATGAGACATTGTGGCTTTAAAATTCAATGCCTATTGGTCCAAGCGGGAAGTCGTTACCGTTCTTTTCAGAAATACCACGAGGTAGCGGCTGTTGATACCGAGCCAATGGCTGGCATTTTGCACACTGTTGGGGTATTACGGATTACCGGCATTGGGCCGGATTGAAGGAGGTGCTATGGACGGTGCGGAGTACTTGGCTGAGGTCACTCGACTTTCTCGCGTCAGTGGGGAAAAATATCAGGCCCTGTCGAGCTTCATCGAGAGGTACAGAAGCCAAATGGGATCCTTCTTGCGGAGTTTGACCGACTTCGCAGTGAGTACGCCGAGGCTTTTTCGGAGTGGATCAACTTCTGTGAGGCTCACTCAAGCAGATAGAGAGACCAGCGTCTCTTAACTGGCGTCGCCGGGCTCGCACCTCAGCTCAGCCCGACTGGCCGCTTCAAACCTTCGCGCTAGTTTTGGCGATATCTTAAAAGCTGGCGCGTCAGGCTTTTTCAGGCGGCGCGCTTGCTTTCGATGGTCTACGGCGATAAACGCCCGGTGCAGGTCCTGCAGCAGCTCCTGCAACTGGGTGTAGCCGTGAGCCTTCATCGCCTTGGCCAGTTCCGCGCTCGTCCCGGCCGCCGACTCCACAGGCAGCGTCTCGATGCCCAGGCGCTCGGCCTCGGCTTTCTTCCTGTCGCGGTAATCCGCCGAGTGTTTCGCAGCACCCGTTTTCTTGTCGGCCATGGCCGGTACCTCCCAAGCCGCTGGGCGGCAAAGTGATCTGCTGCTGGCGCCGGCCATGCCGCGCGCGGTTGAGTACCCGGCGGATCATGCCGACCCGCCGAGGGTGATGCTGTTCTCTTGGGCGATCAGCCTGATGCGTGTATGGCTGGTCTTCATCGCCTCGCCGATCTCCTGGGCGTTCAGGCCCTGGGCTGCCAACTCGCGCACCATGGGCGCCGCTGCATCACGCGCGGCGCGCTGCTTGCGCTGGTGCGGGCTCTTCATGCCGCAGCCTTCGCCACTCACGCCGGAAGGGATCGCAACGGGGCGCCGGCCTGCCGCGAAGAACTGGTCGATCTGCGCGCTGAGGTCGGCCGTCACCTGCAGCCGTGGGTCGGGGATAGGGCTGCCGATGTTCATTGCCGGCCCGCCTTGCGATCAGCCGCAGCTTCCAGCGCCTGGGCGGTGTTGACCGCAACCTTGTAGTTGAAGCAGAACACCCGGGTCTTGCCCGTGGCGCACTCAATGATGTGGTAGGCCTTGCCCTTGGCGACGACCTGGTAGCGCACCGACTGGGCCGGCGCGGTCAGGCCGAGGATGACATGCAGGTTTGCCGGCGGCAGGGTGGTTCGTGCACGCATCGCGGCCAGGCCGTCGACGCGCTGCTGCATGGATGGGTGCATGGGGATCTCCAAGGGACGGGCAAGAAAAAGCCCGGCGTACCGGGCTGGCTCAGTAAGTACCACCTCACGTGAGCTACCGAGGCCGCATGTGGCGGTCCGGCAAGGGCTGGCGGTTACATGGCGGCATCCTCCGTTGTTCGCCACTGGGAAGGCAGTGGCCGCCTATGAGTGAAGCTCCACGCTCTCGGCGCGGCGCAGCACTCGAACTTGGGCAATGGGTCGTTCAGGGGCCCGGCGGTCTCGCCGCATCGGGTCACCGCCGCCGGCAGCAAGTGAGTGCATGGCGGTCAGCGCGACAAGCACAAAGCACATCGGGCTGATGATCTGGCGTTTCATTGCCTCGGTAACCATCGCGGCGCGGCGCTGTACGCCAAGCTCGAACATCGCCGCCGACAGCCGCTTCGCGACCGTGCCGGGTGCAATGTTGTTCGAGCGGGCGATCTCTTTCGCGGTCATGCCCTGGGCAACAGCGAGCAGGCACTGAAGCTCGCGCGGGGCCAGGTCGCGCCCGAGATGACCTTTCCACTGGCCGCTGACGATTGTCGATTCCATGATTTGCCTCGGTGGGTGGCTGCATTGGTCGTAACGCTCGCCGCCGCAAAACTCCCGGACCAGGGGGAGGGCGAGCGTCACGACCAATGTAGCCTGGTGCTGGGGAGTACCAGGTGATTGGGCCGGTTAGGTTTCCGGCGTCGTCGCCATCGACCGCGACGGATTCAGGACCGTCCGAAGACCTACTGGCTATCGGGGCTGGTGGCTCCAGCGCGCTCCGGGCAGGCTATTCTCTCGGCCTGCCAGCGCCTGGCTCTGTAGCGGCCAGGAGCTGCCAATTCCCATGGCTGGGCGAGGCACTTCGCTTCCTACTTCATGATGGCGACCCTCCTGTTGATTTCCCGTCTGGCCCTGTGGCCAAGGCCAGTCGGTGAAACCATCCCGGCCTCGCTACTGGCGACAGGCCGGGTGCACATCGTTGTTTGTTCCTCCGGCCGCGGCCTTCTGCCCGCCGGATAACTGTTCTTGGCGCTTTACGCTGCACGCCTGGGTCAGTTGCCAATCCGTCTTCTTTCTTTCCCTCGTAGCAGCCTCTGCAGCCATTTCGGCTGGCTGCAAAGAAGACGCCGTAGATACTGCCGCTTACGAGCCGACTACCGAACACTGCCAGCCCAACTACCTGAAGTCGCTTCCAGACAACAAGGCTCGCGAAGACCTGGTCGAGAAGTGCATGACTGGTGGCTCGTACAAAAAGTCAGAGCCAAAGACCTGGTAACGTCCGTTACAGTCAGCGCCGCCTCATCAGGCGGCGTTTTCGTATGGCGGGAAGGCGCTGGCGGGCAGCGCTGCTGGTGTTATGCTTCGCCGCTTACCAAACAGGGAGAGTGGTAGTGAAACTGCGGGAAAAGCATAAGGCATTTCAGGAATGGTTCACGCCGCGGAGGCGTCGGCGAGCGGGCGGTACGTTGCTCGTCATCTGGACTGTCGGCATCTGCGTTTACCCTGGCAAGCACTGGATCTACGTGATGATTCCCGGAATGATGTGGTTCATGAGCGCTTGGCCTCCCGAGCTCCATGACAAGCGCTGAGGCACTGGCGGGCGGCGCCGAAGGGGCAGGCCGCGCGGCGCTTCAGTTGATCAGTAAGCTGCGTTGGCAGGTTGCGGATAGTCAGGCTGCTGCTGTCCTGGTCGAACTCAATCTTGGAGCCGAGCAAGTGAGGCTCGAAGCTGATCGACAAACCCTCTGCTCGACCGGTGTAGCGCCTGAACTGGTTCAGGGTGCGCTTGTGCGCAGTGAAGCTTTCCATCAGGCCGTAGTCCCCGGCCTTGATAAATTCGGCGAAGGTCGCGGGTCGATCTTCATCGAGCACCTGCACCGTGTAGTGAGGCCCAAATATCAACATCAACCGGTCGGAACAGGGTCAATGCGGGAGCGCATTCAGGTGGGGCAAGACGTAATGCTTCGCGGCGGCATGCGCCGCCCTTTGTGACCTGAGCGCCTACGCAAGTTATCGTGGGGTTATGGATGGATGACTGAAGGAGGCGTGAATGCTGTGGTTCGGAACCGACAAAGCCAGGTTCAAGGTTCAGCGGCGCATCGCGGGCGTCGTGTTGTTCATTGCGATCTTCTTTCTGGCCGCACAGCTCGAAGCATGGTGCTCAGATAACGCCGCATTTGGCGATGTACTGGACGGCATCATCTTGACTGTGTTTGCAGGAGGCATGTTCTACCTGGCAGGCAGATGGTGACTCTGGTGGCCCTCCGTGGCCGGATGCGGCATGGGGGTGAGTGAATCTTTTCATCCAGCGTCGTCTACATTGGAGGGGCTATCCCCTTTCTGAGAGTACGGCCATGCTCAAATCGAAAATGTTGATCTCAGTGCTTACAAGCCTTGTTTTAATTACAGGCTCGGTCGGCGCATGCGCTGACCCCGGTAATGGAAAAGGGCAAGGCAACGGAAAGGGTAACGCTCACAATGCTCAAGGCCACGGCAACCAGGGGGGCGGGGCGAAGGGAACGCGTTCAGGGCAAAATGACTGGGACCACGGCCCGAATATTGATCGTGGCAGCGTCCTGAACGTTCTGAACAGTTACCACAATTATTGGGCCCCAGGCCCAGCACTACCGCCTGGCATCCAGAAGAACTTGGCACGAGGAAAACCGCTCCCTCCTGGCATCGCGAAAAAGCTCGACGCAAGACTTATCGGCCATCTACCGCGCTACGATGGCTATGAGTGGCAACAAGCTGGCACAGACTTGATTCTCGTTGCTATTGCCACTGGCATCATCTACGAAGTGATAAATGGAGTGCTGGATTAAGCTCGATCTATTAGAAGCTCGCATCAGGCTTTTCAGGCGGCGCGCCTGCTCCTCTGGATGCGAGTTGAAGGGTTACGGGTGCTGTGCGCTTGGCCCGACAAGGAGCCGATAGCGCCTGAAGTACGTACCGTCGATATCAACTTCTCCGTCAGGGCGAAACCCTAGGCGCAGTACACCTTTGATTCGAACTCTGGTTGGTGGAAGCAGTAGGGTAATCGACTCCAGCCTCAACTCCTGAACAGCGCGCCGTACGATTTCATTGAAAATTACCTTTCCCAATCCCCAGTAGTGTGGATGGAGCACCAAGGCAAGATCGGCGTCGTCGCCCTCTTTCTGTAGCCCACCCCAACCGGCAAATTCATTCTCGACGAAGAAGGCCCAGGGCCCATATCCGTTAAGGACCCATTGGGCCTCTTTTTGGGCGACCCATACCTTGCATTTTTTTTCGTCAAAGTCGGGGCGGCCCAAGGGCATCTGGCGTAAGACATCTGGATTGTTGTTAAGCGCCATGATGTCATCGGTTGAAACATCGCTGAGATGTCGGAACGTTAGCTGCATGATTTGCCTTGCGGATGACTTGATGTTCACCAATACCGGCAACCCACCATTATTTCAATGTCCAGGGGCGTGATGAGCAGACCGATGCCGCCACCATCGCCGACCGGATCAACCAGCAAAAGCTGAACCTGGCCAACCAGTACGGTGACAGCGCCTGCGGCATGAGCCTCGACGAGTACAACCAGAAGCTGGCGGCCCTTAAATTATGCTCATGCAGAAAAATGGCTCAAAAAAAGCCCGCGCTAGACGGGCTCAAGTACGCGTCGGGACAGTGACCTCACACGTTATGAGGGCTCAAATCGGGTGCCGCAAGCATGACAAAGCCAACTACGGCGCCAGACTTCCAACTTGTCGTATTGCGCGACGTTGAACCGCCAATGACGAACAAAACCGATCACGCCGATTGCAATGAACGCAACGCCAATGAAGAACCTGGTCCAATCGACTCCCCACCAGGTGTTCATGAGTTTAAGGCCGTCATACAGGATGATGGAGCCCACGATCGTAAGTATGACGGGCCCCAGCAAGCGTTTGCCTGGTGGGGGAGAGACGCTGGCGGCCAGGTCAGTCTGATGTTTACCCGTCGTCTCGACCGTAACACTTGGCCCTACTCCGGATTGCACTTGATGAGTGGTTTTGATGCGGGAGGTGCCTGCGGCATGGATAACGGACAGCAGTTGAACATTCTGCCCGTGACAGTGTGGGCACGCGACGGCATTGTGACTTACCACTAGTTCATTCCTTTGAAATGACAAAGTGCGCATTTTAAAACAGCTCCGAACATTCTTGCACTTGGTGGCATTTTGCTTGCAGCCACTTTGCTGGTTGACCGAGAGGGGCTCTTTTCATCTTGAATCCATCGCTGTGGTAGCGCATTCGATTCATCCGCCCCTGCACCAGGGTGGCGTGCACCGTTGAAGTGAGCTATTGCTGATGTTTCGGCACCTGGCCGACTCAGGAGACAATTCAATGAAACAGCTACTGTTGGGCGCCTTGCTGGTGAGCGCTGCCGGCATTGCCCATGCGGACATCCCGCTGCTTAACGCCACCTGCCCAGGCAACATCGAGGTTCACGCCGATGAAGGCGGGCCGATCTATATCAATGGCAAAGAGGCCACGTTGAAGAAATTCAACGACAACTATTTCGAAGCCAAGGGCAGCGGGATAACCGTGTCGCTCACCATCAGGCCCGACGGCTCGCCGGATGTGTCGTACACCGGCAAGAATCGTGCGAATGGCGTCTGCGAACTGGCCGATCAGGACTGAAGCGCCAGCGCCCGGTAAGCGCTGGCACGATGCGTCACTCAACCGCTGCGAAGGCAAGTGCCGCAAGCGTTCTGGCGCGAGGGTCCATCAGCACATGGCTGCCCATGGTGGTGGTCACGAAACCAAAGCTCATCTCCCGGTCTGGGTCTGCGAACGCCACCGGCCCGCCCAGCCCAACATGACCGAATGCCTGCGGCCCCATGCAATAGGACGCGTCAGGGTCGGCGGCATGTTCCATCATGCAACCCAGGCCATAGCGCATGGGGCGCCGCAGGGTCTGGTCGAACCCTGCACTTTGCTCTGTGCCGAACGCCTTCAACAGTTGTGGCCCCAACAACTTGCCTTGCAGCAGGGCACTGTAGAAGCCCGCCAGGCCATGGGCGTTGCCATGGCTGCAGACGCCCGGCTGGTGGTAGCCCCACCAGCGCGGATTACCCGTACGGGTGGGTGAAAGGCTGGGGTTGGTGAATGCCAGGGTCGCCACATGCGCAGGCTCATTGAGGATGAGGGTGCGCAGGTCCTGTGCGAACCGGTCACCCACTCGGCCGGGCGCATGCTCGAAGTGAGCGATACGCTTGAACTGATCGGCAGGCACGCCCAGGAACACATCCAGCGCATGGGGTTCGAGGATCTCCTGGTGTATGAAAACCCCGGCGTCGCGACCGTCCACGCGGCGGATCAGCTCACCGATGATCCAGCCATAGGTGGTCGCGCCGTACCCCACCTGTGTGCCTGGCGACCACCACGGCTGTTCGTCTGCTGTCACCTGGGCCATGTGGTTCCAGTCGTACATGTGGGGCGTGCGATCCGGCAGGCGCAGCGCAGGCAAGCCGCTGGTATGGCTCAACACCTGGCGAAGGGTGATTCGTTCTTTGCCGTGTCGAGCGAATTCAGGCCAGTGTTTGGCCACGGGATCATCCAGACCCAGTCGGCCCCGTTCCACCAGCATGAGTACCGCCACAGCGGTGATCGGCTTGATGGTGCAATAGGCGTTGACCAGGGTATCGCGCTGCCAGGGGGCATGGCCGTGCGCATCCTTCACGCCGCCCCAGATGTCTACGACGGTCTTGCCGCCGACCTGTATGCAGACACCGCCACCGCGCTCGTGGGGCTCATCCAGGATGGCGGCGAAGGCCTGGCGGACCGGTTCAAAAGCAGCGTCACATCGTCCTTGTACCTGCATCTCATTGACTCCATTCGATCGAGCGCTGAACTCTAGCCCGTACTGCGCGGTGGGGGCGCCGGTGCCCTGCGCTTGTGCGCACCGTTCGTCCAATGCCCGGCACTCCCACACCCTGCGAGGCTTCTCACGCTTATGCGCGGGCATCCCGTGCAGCAGCCTGGAGAAGCACCATGGACATCGACGAGAACGCACCTGGCAACAGGTCACAGCAGGGCGTTACGCGCACCACCGACAACGAAACCGGTCACGATCCAAGGCGCGAGGCGCCAGAGGTGCCACTGCCGTCTGACGACGAAGCGGCGGTCGAAGAAGACATGACCGATGTGGAGGCCGGCAACTCGGTACTGAGCGAGCATCCCGAGGCAGGAAACCACAGTCGCGACGACCACCCGCATGCGGGCTCGCCATTGCGCGAGCAGGGCGATGGGAGAAAGGAGACGCGCGACGTGCCTGCGAGCGATCCTGAGTCCGGTGCCTGAACCCTCGCCTGGTCAGTAGGTGGCGGTGATCGCCTGAGCCAGCTGCCGATCTGTCATCAAAGGTGGCCGGGCGGTCGCACGATAATGCCGAGACGCCTGCTCGAACTGTGCGCCGCGTATCTGGCCATCCGAGCCAACGAAGGCCAGCGCATCGCTTCTGGCCGACTTGAACAGATCGGGCGCATTGAAGGTCAGCGCGGTGGTGCCCGCCACCAGGATGCTCGGCACGAACGTGGTGTACATCAGCGCCTTGTCGAACGGATTGGCGTTTTCGGCAGCCGCAGCGTGGCTGCTGGCCAGGACAAGCAGGGCGGCGCCCAGGGCGTTCCATACGGTCATTTGCGGTTCCATTGCACCGGGTGGCTTAGCGTGATCTCAGGCTTCGATGCAGGCTCAGCACGCCCTTGTCGTCGAACAGAAAGATGATCTGGTTGCCCACGTTGTCCTGGCAGATGACGCCTTCATTCTGGCTGTCGACGATGCCCTGGCATGCCATGTTCGACACGTAGGGGCGCAGTTGGCACTTGAGCGTCTTGCCATCTTCGATCACCAGTTGGTGGTTGGGCGAGATGCTCTGCGGGTCTGGGGCCGGGCAAGTGCCCTGGCCCCAGTCGATGCCTTGATGATTGGGCTGATGATTGGGCTGGGTGGTGCAGCCGGCCAGCAGCACCAGGGGCAACAGGTACTTGCACTTCATGGTCACGGGTCCTGGTAGTTGCATCATTGTTGCGTTAGCGCTGCAGACTACAGGGTGAGGGTTTTCATTACCCTGCGCTGAGTCTCGTTTTGAAAGATTCGCCCGGGCGATGCCAGTGCTGCGCCGGGCGGTTCCGCCATCGATGGGGAGTTCGCTAGCGCGCGGGCTCACCGTCGGCCAGCCCTCTGGCCAGGTCCACGGCTGCGCTAATGGCGGCCCTGGCCTGGGGGCTGTTCTTCCAGCAGGTCGAGCCCAATGCGGCAGATGCCTGGGCAAGGATGTCAGTGACATCCGATCTGCCCAGCTCGGCCAGGGAATCGATGCCCATCTGCTCGAGCCGGGTGATGACGGTGGGGCCTACGCCCTTGAGCGCCAGCAGGGCAGTACGTTCTGTCGGGGAAAATGCCATCGATGAAATCCTTTTCTGTTCTGTCGAAGCCCGCTCAACGCATGAACTTCACGAACACCAGTTCCGGGTCGCCCGGGTCGAGGTTTTCGATTGTCCCGCTGTGTTGATAGCCCAGCTGTGCCAGGAGTTGGCGCATCGGCAGGTTGGAGGTGTTGGTGGATGTGAAAACCTTCTGCGCCGAGGCGACTCGCTCCAGGTGTGTCATCAGCTGGCGGCCGACACCGGTGCGCCTGGATGCATCTGAAACGACCACCAGGGGAATGAAGTACTCACCGAAAAAGCTTCGGTCCAGGCAACCATAACCCAAGGGGGCGGCGGCGTCGTTCGCTTTGCAGGCAATCCAGCACTCACGTGCGCGGATGGCCTGCGCAAGCTGCTCGCGGCGGCGTTCATCGTTGCGTGCAACAGCGTCAATGCCTGTCAGGTGGTGGATGTCCTCTGTCAGGGCCTGCCTGATGGATAAGCTCATGGTCTCGCCTTGTCGGTTTGATGCCGCGAAGTGTACTTCAGGGACACTGAATCCATAAAAGTCGCGATATACGCAACTTGGCGCTACAGTGCCGAATAGTCCCGTCATGGTCTGAACAAGGAAGTTTGCGATGATAGCGAAGTTGATGGTCACCGTTGGTATCGTGTTTTACGCCGTCGTGGTACCGATCCTCGAAATCAATGATACCCACGTCTTCAATCAGGCCTGGGAGCCACACGCGCGCCTGCATGAAACCTGGCAACTCTTCACCAATACCGCCATTGGTGCGTACAGCGTCTGGCTGGTGTGGGGGCGCGATAACCTGAGGCTGGCGAGCCTGCTGACCCTGTTCGTCACCGGCGGGTTCCTGATGGCGTACTGGCTGCGCGATGGCTACGGCGGCTCGATGGTACTCACCGACGGTTCGGAGAAGATGATCCTGGGCGTCAACCTTGGTCTTTTTGCCTACACGCTGGCCATTCTGCTGGCGGGGCTTGCGGTCGCCCTCGAGCGGCGCAGGCCCGATAGGTCGCTGGAGGCTGACCAGCGCTAAGCCGATGACCAAGGGGGGATGAAGGGGCGCGTCACCCCGCCTGCCGTTCCCGCCGCAGTGTATGCCACAACAGGGCGGCCGATAGCAGGCCGGGCATCGTGAAGATGTACACGAACTGCGGGAACTTGTGAGTGAAGCCGGCCAGCACGCCGCCCCATATCAGTGTGACTGCCACCCCGCAGATCAGCAGGCGGCGGTTGGGTACCACGGGTATTTCAGCCATCGCCAGCAGGTAGATCTTCCAGCACGACCAGAGGCCGAACAACGAAATCGACATCAGGCCCATGGCTATGGGTATCGCGAACAGCGGTTGCTCACTGATGACCAACATCGGGAAGAAAAAACCGATGCACCCGGCAATGAACAGCAGCGTCAGGGGCATCAGGCCCAGTACGGCAGCCAGGGTGAGGCCCATTCGAAAGGTGGTGAGTTTGTCCATACAGCTACCTGCGACAACGAAGAGAAAACACTGCAGCCCACGCACTGTGCCATGGCCATGGGCATTTTCAAGGGCGCGAAAAATGCGATGCAGACGCTCTGCGGCAGTGCGCAAGGGGCCAATTCATGCATGATGGCTGATTGATGTCAATGTTGCCTCCCTGCTGCGCCTTTAAAATCGAGGCACATATCGATAGGCGTTGCGTGCCGGGGAGTTGTGGCAATGTTTGGTAGAAAGTGGCGAGAACAGGTCAACGCACAGGCGCGTGAGTTGCAGGAGCTGAAGCAGCAGAATCTGGCGCTCCAGCAGGAAAACCAGCAACTGACCGATTTGCTGGCGCAAACCCAGGGTGAGCAGGCCGAGCTCAATGCCTACAGCCGTTACCAATGTGATCTGCACAGCAAGATGGGCATGTTCGACGAGTCGATGAAGCAGACCCGTGATGGGGTGGTCAGCCAGGCCGAAACCCTGCGCGGGGAGGTCGACCACCTCAAGGCCAACAGCGGCGTGTTCAGCGAGACGTCCGAACTGCTTTCGTCGTTCTCCACCTCGCTCACGCACATGGCCGGTCAAGGCGTGAGCAGTGTCGAGAGCGTGACCCACCTGCAGGCGCGGGTCAGCGAAATCAGCAGCATCGTGGGCTTGATCAAGGCCATTTCAGACCAGACCAACCTGCTGGCACTCAACGCCGCCATCGAGGCGGCGCGGGCCGGTGAGCAGGGGCGCGGGTTTGCGGTGGTGGCCGACGAGGTACGGGCCCTGGCCCAGCGCACCCACCAGGCCACCCAGGACATCAGCGTGCTGGTGGACGCCATCAATGTCGATACCACGGCGGCGAGCAACTCGATCGGCAACCTCTCCAATGAAGCCACGCGCCTGGCTGGCGACGTGTCGACCTCGGCGCAGACCCTGGACGAAATGGTGGTGATGGGGGACCACATGACCACCCTGATCGAGAACATGGCCCTCAGTTCGTTCTGCGAGGCGGTCAAGCTCGACCACCTGTTGTTCAAGCTGATGGTGTACCTGCGCCTGTTCAATCAGGACCCGAACCTTGAGCTGTCGGACCACAAGCATTGCCGCCTGGGCAAGTGGTACCTGATGCCGGAAACCCAGCAGATCTACCAGCACGACCGGGCATTCGCCCAGCTCGACGACCCCCACCGTATCTGCCACGAATCGGCCAGCCATGCGCTGCACCAGGCGCAGCACAAGGACTGGAGCGCGGTGGTGGCCTCGCTGGACAGCATGGAGACCGCCAGCCTCAAGGTGAACCAGGTGCTGCAGGCGCTCGCCCATCGCGGCGATTGATCGACAGTTGCAGGCACCGGCGCGAGGGAGCAAAAGTGGTAGGATCCGTGCGATCGGATCGGGTAAAGGGAGTGCTGCATGGTTGGGGAGCTGGATGAGCGCGACGTCGCGCGTCGTTTCTGCGTTGTCTGTGCAGTTATCATTGCGGCGGTTGGTCTCTGTGCTTCCCTGTATTGCCTGTTGAGCCCGGCCAGCATGTTCCCCTCGCTGGGCCCGGTGCTGGCGATCTTCGCGCTGGCACTGACCAACCTGCTGTGCCTGCCACTGGTGTTTGCCTATTGGCTGTTGGCGTTCCGGCCTGATGGTGCTCGGGTGTTGCTGATCGTGCAGGGCATCGCAATGGCGGCATTTGTGCTGTGGTACAGCGTGGTTTGACTGCAACTGTGCTGCAATGCAAAACGCAAACGTCCGGCACATGGCCGGACGTTTGCGTAGTGGCAGGCGACTTAACGGTGGCGGTGCTTGCGCTTGTGCTTGCTGGCGCTGTGCCTGTTGTCATCTGCCAGATGATTGCCCACCGCGCCCCCGGCCGCGCCGCCCAGGCCGGCGCCGACGGTCGAACCGGTGGAGCCGCCCAGCGCATTGCCGATCAGTGAGCCGCCAGCCGACCCCAGGCCGCCGCCCACGGCGGCCTGGGTGCGGTTGCCCTTGCGCGCACCAGCCGCGCTACCTGCAGCGCCACCCAGCCCGGCACCGATGGCGGCGCCGGTGCTGCCGCCGATCTGCTGGCCAACGACATTGCCCAGTGCGCCGCCCAGCCCGCCACCGATGGCGGTGGTGCCGTCGCCGGCAACGGCAGTCAGGGGCAGCAGGATACCCAGGGCGAGGGTAGGCAGGGTGAAACGCATGATGTGAACCTCAGGTACTTGATCTGCAAGATGATTTTTTGGTGCTGTTCAGACCGCGCGCTGAAGGTTTGGTTTCCCGTCGCGCCATTTAAAAACGTGGTGCGCCCTTGCGAGGCTTCGCGGGCCTCGGCGAAGATGGCCGATTGGCTTTTGCACAGTGAGGTTGATATGGCGCAGTACAAGACCGTTGGCGAGCTGGTGGCAGCCTTGTCGCGGCTTCCACAGGATGCACGGGTGGTGGTTCAGGGTGGCCTGGGCCTGAAGGACATCAGCCTGTTCGGGGCAGGACAGGTCCAGATCGAGTTCAAGGAGCAGATCATCGACTCCTCGCCGTCGTGGGTAGTGTTCGTCAAGCAGTGACTTCTGCAGGCTGTGCTAGCGTGTACAGATACGGCAATTAACTTGTACAGAAAATTTTCCATGTGCAAGTATCGCCGCAACCCCCGCCCAAGGGGCTGCCAGGGAGTACCGCATGCGACCACCACCCATCGCGCTGTGCAGGCTGCTGTTGCTGATCGGTGTGCTGGCCTGCGGTTACGCCCAGGCGGGGTGGCGGGCCGACCTGCCGGATGCGCTTCTGGTAGGCAGTGCTGAATTCAGGACCTGGGGCCTGGATATCTATACGGCGCGATTGTGGGCCCCCGGTGCACGCTTGAACGAGGGCGATGGCTTCGTCCTCGAGATCACCTACCGGCGCGCGGTCAGTCGCGAGCGGTTGGTCAAGGTCAGCCTCGAGGAGATCCAGCGTCTGTCTGCCACCCCGCTGACGGCAGCGCAACGGGACCAGTGGCAGGCGCAGATGCAGCAGGCGTTCGTGGATGTCGAGGCGGGTATGCGCATCACGGGCGTGTACGTTCCCGGGCTGGGCTGTCGCTTCTATGTGGGGGAGCGCCTGCAGCACGAAGTGCGTGACCAGGCATTCGCCCGTGCGTTCTTCGCCATCTGGCTGGACCCTCGCAGCCGCTACCCCGACTTGCGTCGGCAACTCCTTGGAGCTTCCCCATGAAAGCCTGGTACCTGTTGGTGTTCCTGCTGTTGGCCGGCTGCGGCAATGTCGATGTCGAGGCTTACCGCAACCAGTCACCGGCGTTCGACCTGCGCCAGTACTTCAACGGCCGCGTCGACGGCTGGGGCATCGTGCAGAAGCGTTCCGGCGAGGTCATCAAGCGTTTTCACGTGCTGATCGAAGGGCGCAGCGAAGGCGATAACGTGGTGCTGAACGAGCACTTCACCTACAGCGACGGCACCCGGCAGCAACGCACCTGGACCATTCGCCCGGACGGCCCGGGACGTTGGCGCGGCACGGCCGGGGATGTGGTGGAAGAGGCGCGCGGGCAGAACGCCGGTTTCGCCTTGCGCTGGCAGTACGTGCTCGACGTACCGGTGGACGGCAAGACCTGGGCCATCCGCTTCGACGACTGGATGTACCTGCTGGACGATAACACCCTGGCCAACCGCTCCTCCATGACCAAGTTCGGCATCGAAGTCGGGCAGGTCACCTTGTTCTTTCGCAAGCAGGTGCAGTAGGCCGGCCGAGACGGTGCAGTACCGGCAGCAGCAAGGCCCACACGGCGGCAAGCACCAGCAGGCTCGGCCAGGTGCCCAATGGCAGCCCGGCACCGGCAAGCTGCACACCGCCCCAGTAGGACAACGGGCCGCCCACCGCGCCCAGCAGGCTGGCCCGCCACCAGGGGTTGGCGGTCCAGTGCAGGCTGTGGCGCAAGGTGCAGGCGAACACCGGCCACAGCAACAGCAGCCAGAACGGCGGCAGCCAACGATGACCGCCAAATTCGAACACCCCAAGCGCCAGCAGCAGGCTGTCGGTCAGCCACCCGCACAGGCTGACGGCGACGATCAGGCGCACCTCGCCGGGCCTGGCCAGGCAGCTCAGGTGCGTCACCAGGCAGGCCACTGCCACTGCCAGCAAGGCGGGGTGGCGAGCACCCAGCACGCAGGCGAACCAGCCAAGCTGAAACAGCAGCGCATTGCTCAGCACCGCTGCCCAATGCGCTGTCCGCCGGTTCAGCCTGGTTGCCCCAGCAGCGGTGCGGGCCGTGCGCCGGCCTTGGCCAGCAACAGCTGGGCGGTGCCGATGGCACGCTCCAGAAAGCCCCCCTCGCAGTAGCACAGGTAGAACTCCCACAAGCGGTAGAACGTGTCGTCATAACCCAACGCCTGCAACGGCTGGCGCGCCTGCTGCAGGTTCTGGTGCCAGCAGCGCAGGGTGCGCGCATAGTGCAGGCCGAATTCTTCCATGTGGTGCAGGTTCAGATCGGTGTCGCGGCCCATCACCTGCAGCATCACCCCCACCGAAGGCAGGGCGCCGCCCGGAAAGATGTAGCGCTGGATGAAGTCGACCGAGCGGCACGCCTGTGCGTAGCGCTGTTCGCGGATGGTGATGCTCTGCAGCAGCATCAGGCCATCGGGCTTGAGCAGCCGCGCGCATTGCCTGAAGTAGCTGCTGAGGTAGCGATGGCCGACAGCTTCGATCATCTCGATGGAAACCAACTTGTCGTACTGGCCCTGCAGGTCGCGGTAATCCTCCAGCAGCAGGGTGATGCGGTCTTGCAGGCCGGCTTCGTCGATGCGTCGACGGGCATAGGCGAACTGTTCGGCCGACACCGTGGTGGTGGTTACCCGGCAGCCGTGGTGGCGTGCCGCGTAAATGGCCAGGCCGCCCCAGCCGGTGCCGATCTCCAGCAGGTGATCGTCGCGGGTGAGGGCGAGCTTCTGGCAGATGCGCTGCAACTTGTAGTGCTGGGCCTGTTCCAGGGTATCGTCGGCCCCCTGAAACATGGCCGCCGAGTACATCATGCTCGGGTCCAGCAGGCGCTCGAACAGTTCGTTGCCCAGGTCGTAATGGGCGGCGATGTTGCGTCTGGCGCCGCGCCGGGTATTGCGGTTGAGCCAGTGCAGGCCATGCAGCAGCGGGCGCCCCAGGCGTGCCAGCCCGCCTTCCAGGCCGTCGAGTACCTCCAGGTTCGCCACCAGCACGCGGACCACGGCGGTGAGGTCCGGGCTGGTCCAGTAGCCGTGGACGTAGGCTTCGCCTGCGCCAATCGAGCCGTTGCTGGCCACCAGGCCCCATAGCGCGTCGTCCACTACCTGGACATGCCCTTGCAGGCTCGCGCCGGCGTCGCCGAAGTGGTGCACCACATTGGCTTCGATGACCACCAGTGCGCCGTGGCGCAGGCGTTCGAGCTGGCGCAGCACAGCGCGCCGCAGCAGCATCACGCCGATGCCGTTGCCGGCGGACGCGAAGCGTTTTGCCGGGATTGCCTCAGGGCTCTTCATGGGGGGTGTCCTTTGCGCTGTCGGGTGCATTGATCGGTTTGGCTCGCCGCCAGGTGCCCCGGGCGGCGAAGTGGTCGAACAGGCGATGACGCTTGAGCAGCAGGCGCAACGCCTGCCAATGGATGGCCAGCAGGGTCTTGGCGGTCATCCACGGGAAGCTCAGCAGGTGCCGGTGCAGGCTGCGTCGGTCCAGGTCGATGCGCGCCAGGTTCAGCACGGCGCTGAACACCCGGGTGTGTGCCTGCCAGTCCTCCATGCGCACACGGATACGTGCTGCAGGTGTGCAGAAGTGCATGCGGTATTCCAGGTCGGCGGGCAGGAACGGCGACACATGAAACGCCTTGGCCACGCTGAAGTTCCACGGCCCCGGGCCGTCGGCGGGCAACACGTAGTGAAAGCGTTCGCGCCAGGGCGTGTTGGTGACCTCGCAGAGAATCGCAGCCAGACGCCCGTCACCGTCAAAACAGTAGAAAAAGCTCACCGGGTTGAAGGCCAGGCCCCAACTGCGGGGTTGGGTCAGTACGCACACCGGCCCTTGGGGGCGGTGGTGCAGCACCTGTTCGAGCAGGTCCAGCACGGCGCTCTTGAGGGGCGTGCCCTGGTGAGTGGCGGCTGGCAGATAGTCCCGCTCGTCGAAGGCAAAGGCGCTCCACCGGCCCCTGCCGGCCAGCCTCGACAGCGCTGGCAGCTGCGCCTGCTCGTCCAGGTCCAGGTACAGCAGGCCGATGCGGTAGGCAAAGCCGAAATCCCCCCTGGCGGGGCGGCGGTGGCTGACCCAGCCCTGGTAGAGCGCACTGTTCACAACTGCTCACCAAATTCGGCGGCCACGCGCAGCGCGCTGACCACGCCGTCTTCATGAAAGCCGTTGCCCCAGTACGCGCCGCAGTAGTAGCTGTGTCGGGCACCGCACAGTTCGGCGTGACGCGCCTGGGCCCGTACCCCGGCCAGGCTGAACTGCGGGTGGGCATAGGTGTAGCGGCCAAGGACCTTGCCGGGGTCGATGGCGCCGGTCTGGTTGAGGCTCACGCAGAAGGTCTGCGGGGCATCGATGCCCTGCAGAATGTTCATGTTGTAGGTGACGGCGGCCGGCTGGGACTGCGAGCCGCCCAGGCGGTAGTTCCAGCTGGCCCAGGCCAGGGGACGACGCGGCAGCAGGCGGGTGTCGGTGTGCAGGACCACGTCGTTGTCGGCATAGCGCAGCGCGCCAAGAATCTCGCGCTCGGCCTGGCTGGGATCATGCAGCATCAGCAGCGCCTGGTCGCTGTGGCAGGCGAACACCACCTTGTCGTAACGCTCCATGCCTGCTCGGCTGAACAGGCTGACACCGTCGGCATCGCGGGTCACGCCCAGTACAGGGCAGTTGAGGCGAATGCGTTCGGCAAACGGTGCGCACAGCGGGGCCAGGTAACTGCGCGAGCCACCTTCCACTACCCGCCATTGCGGGCGGTCGTTGACCGACAGCAGCCCGTGGTGCTTGAAGAAGCGCACGAAAAACTGCAGCGGGAAGCCCAGCATCTGCGCCAGCGGCATCGACCAGATGGCGGCTCCCATCGGCACGATGTAGTGGTCGATGAAACGCTCGCCGTAGCCGTTCATGTACAGGTAGTCGCCCAGCGAAAGGGTGTCGTTGACTCGCTGCTGCTCCAGGTCGTTCAGGGCCTGGCGATTGAAGCGCAGGATGTCGTAGAGCATGCCCCAGAAGGGCGGCGACAACAGGTTGCGGCGCTGCGCAAAGAGGCTGTTGAGGGTGTTGCCGTTGTACTCGTGGGCGGTCTGCGGGTCGTGGACCGAAAAGCTCATTTCGGTAGGGCGCGAGGCGATGCCCAGCTGATCGAGCAGGCGGATGAAGTTGGGGTAGGTCCAGTCGTTGAACACGATGAACCCGGTATCCACCGCGTAGTGTCGCTCGCCAAGCTGCACGTCGACGGTATGGGTGTGCCCGCCAATCCGGTCACTGGATTCGTACAGCGTGATGGCGTGCTGGCGCTGCAGCAGGTGGGCGCAGGTAAGCCCGGCGATACCGCTGCCGATGATGGCTATCTTCATGGGTGGGGTTCCTGGCGCAGTGGCCGTGACAGGTGCTTGCCCAGTGCCAGTTGCAGGCTCACCGGCAGCAGCGCGACCAGGCGCAGGCCAGCGATGAACAGGAGCGGAAAGGCAATGGTGTACGGGCGCTTGTGCAGGCGCCGGGCAATATGGCGTGCGGCCTTTTCGGCGGGCCAGCACAGCGGCATGGGGAAGTCGTTGCGCCGGGTCAGCGGGGTGTCGACGAAGCCCGGGCTGACCAGCGTCACGGCAATGCCTTCGCGGGCCAGGTCGATGCGCAGCGATTCGAACAGGTAGCGCACCGCGGCCTTGGAGGCGCCATAGGCACCGGCGCGGGGCAGCGCCAGAAAGGTCACGGCGCTGGCCACGGCCACCAGGTGCGGCTGTCGGCCCTGGCGCAGCAGGGGCAGGGCAGCCTCCACGCAGTGGCTGGCACTGAACAGGTTGGAAGCCACCACGCGCTCGACCATGGCGGCTTCGAAGGCTTCGCTGTCCAGGTACTCGCAGGTGCCGGCGTTGAGTATCACCTGGTCCAGGCCACCCCAGGCCTGGGCGATCTGCTGGGCGATCGCGCGCACCTGGTCACCCTCGCGAAGGTCGCCCGGTACCACCAGTACCTGGTCGGGGTAGCGCTGCACCAATGCCTGCAAGGGCTGGGCATTGCGCGCGCTGACCGCCAGGCGATGCCCCTGGGCCAGCAGCAGGGGGGCCAGTGCCGCACCAATGCCGCTGCTGGCGCCGGTCAGCCAGATGCGTCTCATGCCAGCCTCCGCTTGAGCCAGCCGATCACGCTGCCCATCACCGGCAGGTGCTCGTACAGCAGCGCCCCGGCGTCGAAGTAGTCATGGTGCAGGTAGACCTTGTCGCGCCACATCAGGTGCGAGCAACCCTGTACCTGAACCGGGCGCCCACCGTTCAGGCGCGCATGCCGGTAGTGCAGGGTCCAGCGCAGGTAGCCCTTCCCGTCGTCGACCTGGTCATAGCCGTGGAACTCGAAGCGCACCTGATCGACGTTGGCGTACAGCTGAGCGAAATAATCCTGCAGCGCGGCCATGCCGTGGATCTGATGTAGCGGGTCGCGGAACTGGACATCGTCGCTGTACAACTCGCGCAGCACACTCAGGTTGTGCGCGTCGATCGCGCAGAATCGCTCTGCAAAGCGTTTGAGATACTCGGACATTGCCTGCACCCATGACCATTGTGGTCATTTAGTTGTACACGTGTTGTTATTTGTACAAGATATTTGCAGGTTAGAGGGAAATTTGTACAAGTCAATTCATCCCTGCAGATTTTGCTGCAGGGAAATGGAGGCAGGGGCAGGGGCAAGGCGAGGGAGAACGCAGGACGCAGAAAGCAGAAAAGCGCCCCAAGGGGCGCTTTTCAGAAGATGGTGCGAGTGGCGGGACTCGAACCCGCAAGGCTCACGCCGGCAGATTTTAAGTCTGCTGTGTATACCAATTCCACCACACTCGCACGGATCATCCGGCTGCAAGGTCAGGCACAGGGTGTGTGCGACACTTTACCTTCCGGATCAAGGCGGCTTTATAACTCATCGTTATATTCGAGTCAACTCGCGCACCCGCTACTTTGCCATGTAACGCCGCAGCCAGCGGCGCGGAATCAGCAGTGACACGATGGCCAGCGCCAGGGCGAAGCCACCGCAGGCCATCAGCGCCGTCAGGCCGTAGCGGTGCTCCAGCAGCCCGCCCAGCACTGCGCCGCCGAACATGCCGGACCACGGCACCAGTTGCACGCGCCAGCCCGGACGCCGCTCCCCCATCAGCCAGCGGCCCAGGCCGCGGCCAAAGCGCGACAGGGCGCCGGTTACATAGGTCAGCCCGATGGGCAGCCCGTTCACCTCTTCGACCGCCGCATTGAGCATGCCCATGGCGATGATCGCGCCCAGCAGCGCCGGCAACTGCGCCTGCGCGCCCCACAGGCCTGCCCCCAGCAGCAGTGCCGCCGACAGGGCGAGCAGCGGCCATGCTCGCTTGGCGCTCAGGCGGGCGATGATCACCCCCAGCGCGTTGCCGGCAATGAAGGCGCCGATCAGCAGGGCCAGGCGGGCCACCAGTGCCCAGTGCGCATCGCCCAGGGCGACGGCCATGCGCGTGGTGTTGCCGCTCATGAAAGAAACGAAATCGCCGGTGGCGAGAAAGCCGATGGCGTCGGTCATGCCCGCCAGCACCGACAGGGCGGCGACGAAAAACAACCCGACGCGGCCCCGGCGCTTGTAGACGAGGGTAGTCAGCGGCCCGCGTTGGCCCTGTGGGCGCTCTGGCAGCATGGGCGTCTCCGGGGCTAGGGTTCGATGCGGTCGGCCACGCTGCGCAACTGGTCGATCGATGCCTGCAGCCCATTGATGCTGCGCTGCACTTCCAGGGCATCCTGCGGGTGGGCCGAGTGCTGCAGGTAGCGCGCATGCCCGGCCATTTCGCGCGCGATCTGCTCCAGATCGGCGGCGGTGTGCTCCAGGTCATCGTGAATGCCTTTCATCCTTGCATCTGTGGTCAACGTCCTTCCCCCGGTTGCGCTTGCACCTGTGGACTATAACAAGTTGCCCCCCGGCCCGGAACGATTTCCCCGGGCACTGCCCGGATAGCTGAGCACCCGTTGACACCGGGCAATCACTGCGCCACTGTTCCGCCAGTGATTTATCGTTCACGTCCTGCAGGTCGATACGACTGTTTCGAAATTACGGAATTGCAGAGGCACCCGGTTGTCTACCTTCTCATTGTCCTCACTGCGGTGCCTGCGGGTTTGCCATGGATTCTTCCCAGCGCTCTGACCTTCAAACCATGCACGCCAGCCGCTATGAGCAGTTGGTGCAGACCGTTGCGGACTACGCCATCTATATGCTCGACCTCGAGGGCCATGTGGTTTCGTGGAACCTGGGGGCCCAGCGCATCAAGGGCTACAACGCCGACGAGGTCATCGGTCGGCACTTCTCGATGTTCTTCACACCGCAGGATTGCGCCGAAGGCCGGCCTGGCTGGTTGCTCAATCGTGCGCTGAGCACCGGTGGGGCACAGGACGAAGGCTGGCGCATGCGCAAGGACGGCACGCAGTTCTGGGCCCTGGCGGCACTGGATGTGATTCGGGACGAGCAGGGCGAGGTGGTCGGGCTGGCGAAAATCACCCGCGACATCACCGATCGTCGGGAAGCCGCATTACAGTTGGACGCCATGCGTGCGCAGCTGTTCCAGTCGCAGAAGCTGGAAGCCCTCGGCCAGCTTACCGGGGGCATGGCCCACGATTTCAACAATCTGCTCACGATCATCATCGGCTCGGCCAAGCTGGCCATGACCTCTCGCGACCCGCAGCGTACCGAGCGCCTGTTGCAGCATATCGTCGATGCCGGCGAACGCGGCAGCCAGGTGACCCAGCAGTTGCTCGGGTTTGCCCGGCGCAAGGTGCAAAGCACAAGCCGGGTCGATGTGGCGCAGTTGGTCCGGGCGAGCCAGGCGTTGCTGTCCCAGGCGCTGCCCAAGGGCATCGAATTGCAGGTAGATATCCAGGGCGAGGTATCGGATATCGAGGTGGACAGCGGCCAGTTGCAGATGGTGCTGCTCAACCTGATCTTCAACGCCCGTGACGCCATGGATGCCGAGGGGCGCATCGAACTGGTTGCACGCAACCAGGTGCTGCAGGGGGAGTGGGACGGGCTGGTTGGCGATCATGTGCTCATCAGCGTGCGCGACCCCGGACGTGGTATCGATGCTGCGGTGTTGCCGCGCATCTTCGAACCGTTTTTCACCACCAAGAGTTTTGGCAAGGGAACCGGCCTGGGGTTGAGCCAGGCCTACGGTTTTGCCAAGCAGAGCAACGGTTGTATCAGGGTCGAGAGCGAAAGCGGTCGCGGCACCTGCATGACCCTGTGCCTGCCGGCATGGCAGCCACCCCAGCCCGACAACCTTCAAAGCGAGTGAACCTATCGTGGAGCAGCTCAAGCGTCTTGCTACAGGCATCGAAGGTCTGGACGACCTGCTCAAGGGCGGCCTTGTGGCCGGCTCGTCCTATATCGTCCAGGGTCGCCCGGGCTCGGGCAAGACCATCCTGGCCAACCAGTTGGCGTTCAACCATGTGGCCACGGGCGGGCGGGTGCTGGTGGCGACGCTGCTGAGCGAGTCCCATGAGCGTCTGTTCCAGTACCTGTCCACCCTGAGCTTTTTCGACCCTGCGCTGGTGGGCAACCAGCTGCAGTTCGTCAGTGCCTTCGATACCCTCGAAAGCGAGGGGCTGGAGGCGGTGGTCAAGCTGCTGCGCGGTGAAATCGGCCGCCAGGGCGCCTCCCTGCTGATTGTCGACGGCCTGCTCAATGCACGTTCACGCGCCGAAAACGTGCTCGACACCAAGAAGTTCATTTCAGAGCTGCAAGGCCATGCCGCGTTTGCCGGCTGCACCTTGCTGCTGCTTACCAGTTCGCGCCTGGATGACGGCAGCCCGGAACACACCATGGTCGATGGCGTCATCGAGCTGGGCGAGGACCTGTACGGCGCACGTTCAGTGCGACGCATCCAGTTGCGCAAGACCCGCGGCAGCGGGGCGCTGTCCGGGGTGCACGAATGCGAGATCACCGAGCAGGGGCTGAAGGTGTATCCGCGCCTTGAAGCACTCTACAGCCACCCCTCCAGCCCGGGCAGCGAGGTGTTGACCCGCGTCGGCACGGGCCTGGCCAGTCTCGATGGCTTGCTGGGCGGGGGCTTTCCCAGCGCTTCGGTCTCGCTGGCGATGGGGCCGTCGGGCATTGGCAAGACCTCCCTGGGCCTGAGTTTTCTGGCCGGTGCCACAGTGGCCGAGCCGGGCCTGCATTTCGGCTTCTACGAGACCCCGCAGCGCTTGCGCATCAAGGCCAAGGCCATCGGTATCGATCTGCCGGCACTGGAGAAAAGCGGGGCGGTGCACCTGGCCTGGCAGCCCACTACCGAAGGGTTGCTCGATGGCGTGGGCGCCCGTTTGCTCAGCCATGTACGCAAGCACCGCATCAAACGGGTGCTGATCGACAGCCTGGGCGCGTTTGCCCGGCTGGCCACCAACCAGGGGCGGCTCAACGAGTTCTTCCGTGCGCTGATGGGCGAGCTGCGTGCCGAGGATGTGACGGTGTTGGCGACCTGGGAGATGCGCGACCTGTTCGGCTCTGAAATCAACGCACCCGCGTCGGAGCTGTCGTCGATCGTCGACAACCTGTTCCTGATGCGTTTCGTCGAGCTGGACGCCGAGCTCAAACGCTTGCTGTCGATCCTCAAGGTGCGCGACAGTGAATACGATCCGGCCCTGCTGGAGCTGGTCATCCGTTCGACAGGCATCGAGCTCGACAAGGCGTTCGTTCAGGCGAGCGCGGTGATGTCGGGCACCGCTTCATCGGCGCAAGGGGCATGAAAGCCCTGGGCTGGCAGCCATGAGCACGATTCTGGTCGTGGACGACGAGTATGTGATCGCCGATATCCTGGGGTATGCCCTGGAGGACGCCGGCTACAAGGTCGAGAAGGCGCCCAATGGCAAGACGGCCCTGGACGTGCTGGAGAAGGTGCGAATCGACCTGGTCATCACCGACTACATGATGCCGATAATGAATGGCGAGGAGTTGGCCAAAGCGATTCGCAGCAATGCGCAGTTTGCGGACCTACCGGTCATTCTCATGAGCGGGGCCCAGGCAAGTATCGGCAAAGCCATACCTGACCTGTTTTCTGCAGTGTTCGACAAGCCGTTCGATACTGCCAGCATGGTGGCCAGGGTCAGGGCATTCATCGGTGTGGCGGAGGCCGGGCGGGATACGCCAGAGCTTCAGTGAACCGTGTTGCCGGGACCAAGCGCATCCGTGCGACTCGATTAGCCCTGGTTACTGGTGATCATCCCCCTTCTCCGGCGCCGGGCTGCCGGCTTGAATGCGCTTGTAAATCTCTTCACGGTGCACCTGGACATCTTTGGGTGCATCGATGCCGATCCTCACTTGCATCCCCTTGACCCCTAGAATGGTGACCTTGATGTCATCATTGATGACGATGCTTTCGCCAACTTTGCGGGTGAGTATCAGCATGTACTTCTCCTTGGTAACTTTGAATGCCTTGCAGGCGGTAGCTGCACAGGCCGGGTGTGCGCGGTGGCACAGCCGTCTTTCCCTTCATTAAAGACGCATTCGATGGAAATTAATTCCCCGAGCACAAGATTCTGTTGAGGTCTTTAGTCACAGGTTCCGATTGGGCAGATGGGCAATTACGCACAACCGGTATCGCCCATGGACGCAAGCATAGGGGGCTTCAACGCATATGGGAAATTTCTCTGCCTGATGGGGGATATGTCTTTTTTCTATGGAACGGCGGCGTTTAAAAAGTAGGGTTATTTAATGTGCTAGTTAATGATTTTCATTCGTATCGCATGCATTCAATGTCATGAGAAAACGTGCCAGGGCCACCTCGGCCAGCTCCATGCGCTGGCGCGCCCGTGGCCGTGGCAGCGCGTGGAGCTCGCCCAGCACGAAGCGCTCCAGCAGCGCCGGGTGCACATAGCTGCGCCGGCATACGGCGGGGGTATTGCCCAGTCGCGACGCCACCTGCTTGAGCATGGCCACGATCTGTCGGCGCGCTTCGGTTTCCGGTTGCCATTGCAGCTCGCGCAGCAACTCCAGCGCCAGCGCGCTGCCGGCCCAGGTGCGATAGTCCTTGGCGGTGAAGTCGGCACCGGTCAATTGCTGCAGGTAGGCGTTCACGTCCGCCGAACCGACGGTGTGACATTGCCCCAGCGCGTCCTGCCACTGGAACAGGTCCTGGCCCGGCAGTTCCAGGCAGCGCTTGACGATGCGTGCCAGGCGCCGGTCCTTGAGGGTCACCTGGTGCTCGATGCCGCTCTTGCCGCGAAAGCGAAACCGTATCGCGCTGCCTTCGACCTGCACATGGCGAGTGCGCAGCGTGGTCAGCCCGTAGGAGCGGTTGTCGCGGGCATACTGACGGTTGCCCACGCGGATCAGCGTGTTGTCGAGCAGGCTGACCACCAGTGCCATGACCTTTTCGCGGTCCAGGCCGGGCCGCGCCAGGTGCTCGTCGAGTTGCTTGCGCAGCCGCGGCAGGCGTTTGGCGAAGGCCAGCATGCGGTCGTACTTGTGGCTGTCGCGCAGTTCGCGCCAGTCGGGGTGATAGCGGTACTGCTTGCGACCACGTGCGTCGCGTCCGGTGGCTTGCAGGTGGCCGCGCGGGTCGGCGCAGATCCATACATCGGTATAGGCCGGCGGTATGGCCAGCGCCTTGATGCGGGCCAGGGTATCCGGTGCGGTGATGCGCTGGCCGTGGGCGTCGAAATAGGCGAAGTGCTTGCGCAGCAGGCGCCGATGGAAACCGGGGCGGCTGTCATCCACGTAATGCAGGCCACTGGGCAAAGGGGGCAGGTCGACACTCATGCTGGGCGCTCGCGTAGGGGCTCTGACGATGGACAGCAGCCGTTCGCGCAAGTTAGCCCAGCAATGCCACCGATTTTATCTGCGCCCACAACTGCTGGCCTTCGTGCAGCCCCAGCTGGTCGCTCGAGTAGCGCGTCACCCGCGCCAGCAGGGCTGTGCCATCGGCGTCCAGGCTCACCAGCATCTGCGCCGGGTTGTCACCGGCGCGCAACGCGCACACGCGCACCGGCAGGCGGTTGAGAATGCTCGAACGGCTGTCGTCGGCCAGGCTCAGGCTCACGTCGCGTGCCTGGACCTTGACCCGCAGGCGCGCCCCCGGGGCCAGCGCCTCGTGGGTGAGGCGCAACCTGAGGTCGCTGCCCGGCAGTTTCAGGTCCAGCAACTGGTAGGCCGCGTCGTGGGCGTCCACCTCGCCCTCGATGACCACCCCGGCGTCCTCCTGCAGGGCCAGCGGCAGGTCCAGGCGGGCCAGGGTCTGGCTGATCGGCCCGCTGGCCTGCACCTTGCCCTGTTCGAGCAGCACCAGGTGATCGGCCAGGCGCGCCACTTCGTCCTGCGCATGGCTGACGTAGATCAGCGGGATCTGCAACTGGTCGTGCAGGCGCTCCAGGTACGGCAGGATCTCGCGTTTGCGCGGGCCGTCCAGGGCTGCCAGGGGTTCGTCCATCAGCAGCACCTTGGGGCTGGTGAGCAGCGCACGGGCGATCCCCACGCGCTGTCGTTCACCGCCCGACAGGGTGTCCGGCTTGCGCGCGAGCAGGTGGCTGATGCCCAGCAGCTCGCAGGCGTGCTCCAGGCCGACCTGGCGCTGGTGCTGGGCGATGCGTCGCCAGCCGAAGATCAGGTTGTTCTTCACGCTCAGGTGGGGGAACAGGCTGGCTTCCTGGAACACGTAGCCGATGGGGCGTTGGTGGGGCGGCATGAAGTACTGGCGTGCGGAATCCTGCCAGACCTCGCCATTGACCTCGATGTAGGCCTGGTCGGCCCGCTCCAGGCCTGCCAGGCAGCGCAGGCAGGTGGTCTTGCCCGAGCCCGAATGGCCGAACAGGGCGCTGACACCGCGCCCGGGCAGTTGCAGGTCGACATCCAGCCGGAAATCGTCGAAGGCCACCTGCAACCGGGCCTGGATCAATGCACTCATCGGTCAGCTCCAGGCCGGCTTGCCGCGGCGGCTGGCGTACAGCGCCAGCAGCACCAGGAACGAGAACACCAGCATGGCGCCGGCCAGCCAGTGGGCCTGCATGTACTCCATAGCCTCGACATGGTCGAAGATCTGCACGGAAACCACGCGGGTCTTGTCGGGAATATTGCCGCCGATCATCAGCACCACGCCGAACTCGCCGACGGTGTGGGCAAAGCCCAGGATGCTCGCGGTAATGAAGCCAGGGCGGGCCAGGGGCAGCACCACGCTGAAAAAGCAGTCCCACGGGCTGGCGCGCAAGGTGGCAGCCACCTCCAGCGGGCGTTCGCCAATGGCGCTGAAGGCGTTTTGCAGCGGTTGCACCACGAACGGCATCGAGTACACCACCGACCCGATCACCAGGCCTGTGAAACTGAACACCACGGTGCCCAGGCCCAGCGCCTGGGTGGCCTGGCCAAGCCAGCCGTGGGGGCCCAGGGCGATCAGCAGATAGAAGCCGATCACCGTGGGCGGCAACACCAGGGGCAAGGCCACGATCGCCCCGATCGGCCCGCGCAGCCAGGAGCGCGTGCGCGCCAGCCACCAGGCGATCGGGGTGCCGATCAGCAGCAGGATCAGGGTAGTCAGCGACGCCAGCTTGAACGTCAGCCAGATGGCGCCCAGGTCGCTGGCGTCCAGTGGCATCAGAGTTCGTAGCCGTACGACTTGATCACTTCAGCGGCCTTGGGGCCCTTGAGGTAATCGACCAGCGCCTTGGCGGCGGCGTTGTCCTTGCCCTTGTTGAGAATCACAGCGTCCTGCTTGATCGGGTCGTGCAGGTTGGCCGGCACGATCCAGGCCGAGCCATTGCTGACCTTGCCGTCCTTGTAGATCTGCGACAGGGCCACGAAGCCCAGCTCGGCGTTGCCGGTGGAAACGAACTGGAACGCCTGGGTGATGTTCTGGCCTTCGACCAGCTTGCCCTTGGTGGCCTCGGCCAGGTTCAGCTTGGCCAGTACCTGCGTGGCGGCCAGGCCGTAGGGCGCGGCCTTGGGGTTGGCGATGGACAGGTGCTTGTAGTCGTTTTTCTTCAGGACTTCGCCCTTGTCATCCACATAGCCCGCTTTGGGCGACCACAGCGCGAGGGTGCCGATGGCGTAGGTAAAGCGCGAGCCCTTGACGGTTTCGCCTTCGTTCTCGAGTTTTTCGGGGGTGGTGTCGTCGGCCGACAGGAACACCTCGAAGGGCGCGCCATTCTTGATCTGCGCGTAGAACTGCCCGGTAGCGCCGAAGGAGGCGACCAGCTTGTGGCCGGTGTCCTTTTCGAAATCCTTGGCAATAGCCTGGATGGGCGCGGTGAAGTTGGCCGCGACGGCCACCTGGACTTCATCGGCCCAGGCGCTGTTGAGGGTCAGCATGCCGAATACGGCGGTCAGGGCAAAACGAGGGGCGCGCATTCTCATCAAACAGCTCCATGTGCATGAGGTAATCGTTATGCATTGGAATATATAGCGATTGCCCGACAAACGGAAAGATCTGTTTTACCGTGACATCAATGCCAGCGCCTTTTCTGCCAGTTGGCGCGTCAGTTCGGCTGCCGGCAGGGTTTGGCCAAGGCGCAGCGCCTGGCCGGCCCACAGGTTGCTGAAATCGCTGTTGCCCTGCGGCTCGCTGATGGCGCGAAGGGGCATCAAGGCGCCGCCGGCCAGGGGGAAGGCAGGGGCCAGGGGGCTCATCGGGCCCAACTCACGCATGATGCGGGTATTGATGCCGCGTGCCGGGCGCCCGGTAAACAGGTTGGTGAGCGCGGTATCGCTGGCCTGTGCGCTGTGCAGTGCCTGGCGATGCGCGGCCGACACCTTGGCCTCGGGGCAGAACAGGTAGGCGGTGCCCACCTGAACGGCCGAGGCGCCCAGTGCGAAGGCCGCCACAACACCGCGGGCATCGCCGATGCCGCCAGCCGCGATCACCGGCACCTTGACCGCATCGGCCACCTGGGGCACCAGCGCCAGGGTGCCGATCTGGGTGGTGAGGTCATCGCTCAGGAACATGCCGCGGTGCCCACCTGCTTCATAGCCCATGGCGATGATCGCGTCGCAGCCATGGGCTTCGAGCCAGCGTGCTTCCTCGACCGTGGTGGCACTGGACAGTACCTTGGCCCCGCTGGCCTTGACCCGCGCCAGCAGCTCGGGCGCAGGCAGGCCGAAGTGAAAGCTCACCACTGCAGGCTTGCAGTCTTCCACCAAGGCACAGCCCGCTTCGTCGAAGGGCGCGCGATTGGAGACCGGGGTGGTGGCGCCGAAGTCGGCACCCACTTCTTCGTAGTACGGCTTGAGTGCCTGCTTCCAGCGGATTGCACGTTCGCCATCGGTGGCGGGTGGCCGATGGCAGAAGAAATTGAGGTTGAGCGGGCCGCGACTGGCCTGGCTGAAGGTCGCGATCTCCTGGCTTATCTGCTCGGGGGTGAGCATCGCGCATGGCAGCGAGCCCAGCCCCCCGGCGTTACTGACCGCGATGGCCATGGCCGACCCCGTGGCGCCCGCCATCGGTGCCTGGATGATGGGCAACTCGATACCGAGCAGGTCGAGGATACGTGGGTCCGGCCATTGGCTCATCGCGGGGCTCCTTGTGTGGGCGTGGGTTACAGCGCCTTGCTTACCTTGATATCGGTGATCTTGCTGAAGTCTTCGCCGTGCAGTTTGCGCAAGGCTTCCTCGACCTGCTGTGGCGCCGTGCTGCTGAGCACGGCGAAGTCGAAACGACGCTCGCCGTCGAGGTTGTACTTGATGACGTACTTGATGTTTTCGCTCATGGGGTTATCTCAGCTTCGACGACGAACGGCGGATGATCTTGATCGTGTGGGTGAAGGTCGGCTTGCTTACCGCCGACAGGGCACGGGGGCCAACGGTGTCGATGGTGATGTTCCAGAAGCCGTCGCTGGGCACGGTGATCTTCGCCGGGAAGTCGACGAAGGCGCCGCCGTGATAGGTATGCCGGCCGCCATTCTTGAAGCTGCGGAAGTTGGCATCGTTCATCAGGCGGATATTGCAGCGCTGGGAGCAGTGGATGACGACGATGTCGTCTTCATTGAGGTGCTCGCGCTGGTGTACGAATTTCATGTCGCTCTCCGCAAGGGATCTTTTGGCAAATCAAAACGATAGCACGATGTCGGGTTACACTGTGGGGCTGAGTGCCAAGGCCAGAGATAAAACTGCCAATCCAGGGAGCAAATCGGCCTGGCCATGGTCCAACGGTTTTTTATGGAGGGGTACCGATGAAATGGGTTGTACCAGCGCTGGCAGTTGCGCTGACCGGTTGTGCCAATGTAGCCGAAATCGAACAGAGCCCCGAGACCATGAGCGTGATCTCGGGCAAGTCGCCACGCGAGTTTGCCACCTGCGTTCAGCAAAAACTGGCTGATAGCCGTGGCCCGCTGACCATCGAGGAGCGGGGTAGCGGCCTGCGCGTGGTGGTTCCGCAGAAGCTCTCGGACAAGTCCCCGGCTGCAGTGCTGGAGATCAGCGAGCGCTCGAGTGGCAGCGCGGTCAAGTTGCATGAGCGGTTGAGCAATTTTCCCCTGCGCCCGGGGGATGTCAAAGCGGCTGTGAGCGTGTGCATCTCCAAGTGATTGCGTGAGCCGCGTTTAAACGATTCAGTGGTTGTCCCTGCATTTTTCTGTGCCTGCCCGCGTTGTAGCGCTGGCCGGATAGGCCTAGTATCGGTAGGCTTATATTTTATAAGTCTAAGCTTATAACAAGAAAAATGGAGTCCGTGATGATCCCACTGGATCGAATCCTGATAGGCAGCCTGCTGTTGCTTTCAATGCAAGCCGCCACTGCCGCCGATGGCCAGAAAATATTCACCCAGGGAGGGGAGAACCCCTCTGCCATGGCCTGCATGAGCTGCCATGGCCCCGATGGCCTGGGCATGGCCGCCGCCGGCTTCCCACGCCTGGCTGGCCTGCCGGCCGCCTATGTGAGCAAACAGCTCAAGGACTTTCGTGACGGCAGCCGCAAGCAGCCGATCATGGAGCCGCTGGCCAAGGCCCTGAGCGACGCCGAGATCAGCGCCATCAGCGCCACGCTGGCGGCAATGCCGGTGGCGCCCACCCCTGATACCCGTCGCCAGCAGATGGCAACCGACCCGGTCGAGTCGCTGGCGCTTTACGGCGACTGGAGCCGAGGCATCCCCGGGTGCGTGCAATGTCACGGGCCGGGTGGTGTGGGGGTAGGCGAGCACTTTCCGCCATTGGCCCACCAGCCTGCCAGCTACCTGGCCGGGCAACTTGACGCATGGCGCGACGGCCGGCGCAGCAACGACCCTAACCAGTTGATGGTCGGTGTCGCCAAAGCCCTGACCGATACCGAGGTCAAGGCGCTGGCTGAATACTTTGCCACCCGCGCCAGCCAGGAGGCCGCTCAATGAATCGCTTGCTACTCACTACCCTGACCCTGTTCATGGGCGGCGTTCAGGCGGCCCCGATCGCCATGGAAGACCAGTCGCAACTGAAGGTGGCGCCGGCCAGCACGCCGGCCAGCTTCAAGCCCCCCGCCGAAAGCGAGTTGCCCGACAACGCCTTCGGCAAGATGGTGCGCGACGGCTATGCGCTGTTCGTCGACACCAAGCGCCTGGCCCCCGAGTATGTGGGCAACGGCCTGAACTGCAGCAACTGCCACCTGGATCAGGGGCGGCTGGCGCATTCGGCGCCGCTGTGGGGGGCTTACCCGATGTACCCTGCCTATCGCAAGAAAAACGACAAGGTCAACACCTTTGCCGAGCGTATCCAGGGCTGCTTCCAGTTCAGCATGAACGGCAAGCCGCCGGCGGCCGACAGCCCCGAGATGACGGCGTTGTCGGTGTATGCCTACTGGCTGGCGAGCAAGGCACCGATCGGCGTCGAGACACCGGGGCGTGGCTACCCGGAGGTCGACAAGCCTGCGCAGGGCTATGACATCAAGCGCGGTGCCCAGGTGTATCAGCAGCAGTGCGCCATCTGCCACGGCGACAGCGGCCAGGGCCAGAAGGTGGCCAAGGACTATGTGATGCCACCGCTGTGGGGCAAGGACTCCTACAACTGGGGTGCCGGCATGCACCGCATCAACACGGCGGCCTCGTTCATCAAGCACAACATGCCGCTGGGCAAGCCAGGCACGCTGACCGACCAGCAGGCCTGGGACGTGGCGGCCTTCATCAACGCGCATGAGCGCCCTCAGGACCCGCGCCTGGTCGAAGGCTCGGTGGAAAAAACCCGGCTCAAGTTCCACGCCAATGACGGCGTCAACCTCTATGGCCAGAAGGTCGACGGGGTGCTGATCGGGCAGGGCACAGGCGGCTAGAACGCTCGCCCATCCGCGTATCCAGGCCTGCCTGCGGGCCTGGATACGCGGATTATTTGCAACCTGCGGGAACTATCTACACTGAGTTTTTCTCTATCATTCATTCGGCCGGGCCACGGGGGCATTGTAAGCGCATCGCCGCCTGATTAGACTGCGCCGAATTTCGTACTGCACAGCCCCTTGTTAAGGACGTTTATGATCAAGAAATGCTTGTTCCCGGCAGCCGGTTACGGCACCCGCTTCCTGCCAGCAACCAAAGCCATGCCAAAGGAAATGCTGCCAGTGGTGAACAAGCCACTGATCCAGTACGGCGTTGAAGAAGCGCTGGACGCTGGGTTGAACGAAATCTCCATTGTCACCGGCCGCGGCAAGCGCGCTCTGGAAGACCATTTCGACATCAGCTACGAGCTGGAAAACCAGATCAAGGGCACCGACAAGGAAAAGTACCTGGTCGGTATTCGTCGCCTGCTCGACGAGTGCTCGTTCTCCTACACCCGCCAGACCGAAATGAAAGGCCTGGGCCACGCGATCCTGACCGGTCGCCCGCTGATCGGTGACGAGCCGTTTGCCGTGGTGCTGGCCGACGACCTGTGCGTCAACCTCGACGGTGACGGCGTGCTCAAGCAGATGGTCAAGCTGTACAAGCAGTACCGCTGCACCATCGTTGCGATCATGGAAGTCGACCCGCAGGAAACCAGCAAGTACGGTGTGATCGCCGGCGACCTGATCGGCGACGACCTGTACCGTGTACGCAACATGGTCGAGAAGCCAAAGCCGGAAGACGCCCCGTCGAACCTGGCGATCATCGGCCGCTACATCATGACCCCGGACATCTTCAAGCTGATCGAAGAGACCGAGCCGGGCAAGGGCGGTGAAATCCAGATCACCGACGCCCTGATGAAGCAGGCCCAGGACGGCTGCGTGATTGCCTACAAGTTCAAGGGCAAGCGTTTCGACTGCGGTGGCGCCGAGGGTTACATCGACGCGACCAACTTCTGCTTCGAAAATTTCTACAAGACCGGCAAGGCCTACTGAGTTCACTCGGTCGGTTGCGTCACAAAGCCACCTTCGGGTGGCTTTTTTGTTTATGGGCCTGGCTGGCGGTATGCTGGCGGCCTGCCAAGGAGACTGATATGGCCTACGATTTTGATCTGTTCGTGATTGGCGCCGGTTCCGGCGGTGTGCGTGCAGCACGTTTTGCTGCCGGTTTCGGCGCAAAAGTGGCGGTGGTCGAAAGCCGCTACCTGGGCGGCACTTGTGTCAACGTCGGCTGCGTGCCGAAAAAACTGCTGGTGTACGGCGCGCACTTTGCCGATGACTTCGAGCAGGCGGCAGGCTACGGCTGGTCGCTGGAAGATGCACAGTTCGACTGGGCACAGCTGATCGCCAACAAGAACCGTGAAATCGAGCGGCTCAACGGCATCTACCGCAACCTGCTGGTCAACAGTAGCGTGACCCTGCTCGAAGGCCACGGCCGCCTCACCGGGCCCCATGAGGTCGAGGTGGACGGCACGCGCTACAGCGCGAAGAACATCCTGATCGCCACCGGCGGCTGGCCACAGATTCCGGACATCCCCGGGCGCGAGCTGGCCATCAGTTCCAACGAGGCGTTCTACCTCAAGACCTTGCCCAAGCGTGTGCTGGTGGTGGGGGGTGGTTACATCGCGGTGGAGTTCGCCGGAATCTTCCAGGGGCTGGGCGCCAAGACCAGCTTGCTCTACCGGGGCGACCTGTTCCTGCGCGGCTTCGATGGCGCAGTGCGCATGCACCTGAAGGAAGAGCTGGAAAAACGCGGTCTCGACCTGCAGTTCAACAGCGACATCCAGCGTATCGACCAGCAGCCCGATGGCAGCCTCAAGGCGACCCTCAAGGATGGTCGCGAGCTGATTGCCGACTGCGTGTTCTACGCCACCGGCCGGCGCCCCATGCTCGACAACCTGGGGCTTGAGAACACCGAAGTGCAACTGGACAAGCGCGGCTACGTGCAGGTCGATGACCAGTACCAGACCGACGAGCCGTCGATTCTGGCCATTGGCGATGTGATCGGCCGCGTGCAGCTCACTCCGGTGGCCCTGGCCGAAGGCATGGCCGTGGCGCGGCGCCTGTTCAAGCCGGAGCAGTATCGCCCGGTGGATTACCGGAACATCCCGACGGCGGTGTTCAGTCAGCCGCCGATCGGCACCGTGGGCCTGACCGAGGAGCAGGCGCTGGAGGCGGGGCACAAGGTGCAGATCTTCGAAAGCCGCTTCCGGCCAATGAAGCTGACCCTCACCGACGTGCAGGAGAAGACCCTGATGAAACTGGTGGTCGATGCCGACACCGACCGCGTGCTGGGCTGTCACATGGTCGGGCCGGATGCCGGCGAGATCATCCAGGGCCTGGGCATCGCGCTCAAGGCCGGGGCGACCAAGCAGCAGTTCGACGAAACCATCGGTGTGCACCCGACAGCCGCGGAGGAGTTCGTGACCCTGCGTACGCCTACGCGCTAAGCGGTGCTTCCAGCGCGGATCCAGCCCCCTCCCACAGCGATTGCAACGGTCTTTGTGGGAGCGGGCTTGGCCCGCGATCGCATCAACATAAATCGTCTATCCGTACTGAGCTTTATAGCCAAAACCAATCACCAGCATCAGCTTTGCCAATGAGCGCTATCGGCGATGAATGGTTAGGATTCTCCCATCAAGTTTTTCAACCCTGAGGAGAGTCACCGATGCCTATCATCAACAGCCAGGTCAAACCGTTCAACGCTACTGCCTACCACAACGGCGAATTCGTCCCTGTTTCCGAAGCCGACCTGAAGGGCAAGTGGTCCGTGGTGTTCTTCTACCCGGCCGACTTCACCTTCGTCTGCCCGACCGAACTGGGCGACCTGGCCGACAACTACGCTGAATTCAAGAAGCTGGGCGTGGAAATCTACGGTGTGTCGACCGACACCCACTTCACCCACAAAGCCTGGCACGACACCTCGGAAACCATCGGCAAGATCCAGTACCCGCTGATCGGTGACCCGACCCACGTCATCTCGCGCAACTTCGACGTGCTGATCGAAGAAGCCGGCCTGGCCGACCGCGGTACCTTCGTGATCAACCCTGAAGGCCAGATCAAGATCGTCGAACTCAACGACGGCGGTGTAGGCCGTGATGCCAGCGAGCTGCTGCGCAAGGTCAAGGCTGCCCAGTACGTCGCTGCCCACCCAGGCGAAGTCTGCCCGGCCAAGTGGAAAGAAGGCGAAGCTACCCTGGCGCCATCTCTGGACCTGGTCGGCAAGATCTAAGACCGTGAACCAGCCGAGGGCGGGCCACCGCACCTGAAGTCTGTCCCGCCCCGCAAAACGCCCGGGCGACTCTGCCCGGGCGTTGTTTTTTCTACCGTTTGAAAAGGAATCGCCCGTATGTTGGACGCCACGCTTAAAACTCAGTTGAAAGCCTACCTGGAGCGGGTCACCCAGCCGATCGAGATCGTTGCCTCCCTCGACGACGGCGCGAAGTCCCGTGAAATGCACGACCTGCTGCGGGAAATCGCCAGCCTGTCGGATCTGATTACCTTGCGCGAGGACGGTGCCGACGCCCGTCGCCCGTCGTTCTCGCTCAATCGCCCGGGGGGCGATATCAGCTTGCGCTTTGCCGGCATCCCCATGGGCCACGAATTCACCTCGCTGGTGCTGGCGCTGCTGCAAGTCGGTGGCCACCCCTCCAAGGCGAGCGCCGAGCTGATCGAACAGGTCGCCGGGCTCAAGGGTGAGTTCAACTTCGAAACCTACTTCTCGCTGTCGTGCCAGAACTGCCCGGACGTGGTGCAGGCGCTGAACCTGATGGCGGTACTCAACCCCAACGTGCGCCATGTGGCCATCGACGGCGCGCTGTTCCAGGCCGAAGTCGAGGCACGCCAGGTGATGGCAGTGCCCAGCGTCTACCTCAATGGCGAGGTGTTCGGCCAGGGCCGAATGGGCCTGGAGGAGATCGTCGCCAAGCTCGACACCGGCACCAGCGAGCGCCAGGCCGAGAAACTCAACGCCAAGGACGCCTTCGACGTGCTGGTGGTCGGTGGTGGGCCGGCAGGCGCGGCAGCAGCGATCTACGCGGCCCGCAAAGGCATTCGCACCGGCGTGGCTGCCGAGCGCTTCGGCGGGCAGGTGCTGGACACCATGGCCATCGAGAACTTCATCTCCGTGCAGGAGACCGAAGGGCCGAAGCTGGCCATGGCGCTGGAAGAGCACGTCAAGCAGTACGACGTCGACATCATGAACCTGCAGCGCGCCGATGCGCTGGTGCCGGGCCAGGACGGCGCGCTGCACCAGGTGCGCATGGCTAACGGTGCCACGCTCAAGGCCAAGACCGTGATCCTGGCCACCGGCGCACGCTGGCGCGAGATGAACGTGCCGGGCGAAAAGGAGTACCGCAGCCGTGGCGTGGCCTACTGCCCGCACTGCGACGGCCCGCTGTTCAAGGGCAAGCGTGTGGCGGTGATCGGTGGTGGCAACTCCGGCGTGGAGGCGGCCATCGACCTGGCCGGCATCGTCGCCCATGTCACGCTGATCGAGTTCGACAGCCAGTTGCGTGCCGACGCGGTGCTGCAGCGCAAGCTGCACAGCCTGGCCAACGTGACCGTGATCACCAGCGCCTTGACCACCGAAGTGCTGGGCGACGGCCAGAAGGTCAACGGGCTGCGCTACAAGGACCGCAACAGCGACGTGCAGCATGACATCGCGCTGGAAGGGATCTTCGTCCAGATCGGCCTGCTGCCCAACACCGATTGGCTCAAGGGCACCCTCGAGCTGTCGCCCCGTGGCGAGATCATTGTCGATGCGCGTGGCCAGACCAGCGTGCCGGGCGTGTTTGCCGCCGGTGACGTGACCACGGTGCCCTACAAACAGATCGTGATCGCGGTGGGTGAGGGTGCCAAGGCGTCGCTGGCAGCGTTCGACCACCTGATCCGTACCAGCGCTCCGGCCTGAGGCGCATCGCCGGCCTTGCCGGCCTGTGACGGTGCAACAACGCAAAAGCCCTGACAGGTCAGCCTGTCAGGGCTTTTGCGTGGCCTATTCGAACAGCGGCCGGCCCTTGTCCAACTGCTGGTCGACCAGCGACTTGCCCAGTGCAATCGACGCGCGCTGGGCGTTTTCCAGGTCGGCCAGAAACAGCGGCGCGTGGGCACACAATCGCCGGGTGCTGTGCTTGTCTGGGGAGGTGATGCGGCATCCGACTTCGAACGGCAGGGGAATGCCGGCATGCGGAACCACGTTTGCCGTGACCGTGTAGTTGCGGTGGACACATTCAAGGGTGTGCATGAGCGCTACCTCGCTGTGGTGACTTCAACCGGTATCAGCTCCGGTATACCACAGCCAGGTGCGCGGGGGCGGCGCGCCGACGAGCGCGCCCCCGGGGCCGCTGTCAGAACTCGGTCGGCTGGATGATCTCTACCCAGTAATCGTCCGGGTCCTTGATGAAGGCCAGGTGCTTCATGCGCCCGTCGCTCAGGCGCTTCTGGAAGTTCACGCCCAGCTGTTCGAAGCGCTCGCAGGCCGCGCGGATGTCCGGTACGGCGATGCAGATATGGCCGAAACCGCGCGGGTCGGTGTTGCCGTTGTGGTAGGCGAACGCGGGATCGTTTTCGGTGCCGTGGTTGTGGGTCAGTTCGAGGATGCCCGGGATCGACTTCATCCACTCGGTACGCTTGGCCGGGTCGGCCGGAATCTGCGCCTTGTCCACCAGCGCCAGGAAGTACAGGCTGAATTCGGCTTCCGGGAAGTCGCGTTTTTCCACGAGGCTGAAGCCCAGAACGCGAGTGTAGAAGTCCAGGGACTTGGCGACGTCCTTGACCCGCAGCATGGTGTGGTTGAACACGAAGTTGTGGGTCGCGGCATCCGGTTGCGCGGTGACGCCGGGGAGGGTGTCGAGGTTTTGCAGGCTCATGGGCACTCCGCAGATAGGGCCGGCGCTTGGCGCGCCAGCAAAACAGTCAGGGAGCAATGATACGGAACTGAAGCGATTGCGCAAACGGTTTGCGCCCCGTCGGCCAGGCCTGACGGGGCGCAAGAATTAGAAGCCCGCCGAAGCGGGCGTATGGGGCGCTAATCCTTTAGCAGTCTTCATCCTGAGCCAGTACATGTGAAAAAAGTGTGAAGTACTGTTTCACTTGCGCAACCAGCTGTCGACTGTCTGTGCGCCGTACTCCTGCTTCCATGCCTTGAGGCCGTGATGATTGCCGCCCTTGGTTTCGATCAGCTCGCCGGTATGCGGGTTTTCATAGACTTTCACCACGCGCGCACGGCGTTGTTTCGGCGCGCTGGCAGGCCGGCGCGTAGTGGCCGCCGGGTCGAGAATATTGATGATGTCGCGCAAGCCCTTGTCATAGGTTTTCATCAGGCTGACAAGTTTCTGCTCGAATTCGATTTCCCGTTTGAGGCCGGCGTCTTTTTTCAGTGCCTCCAGTTGAGCAAGCTGTTCCTGAAGGGCTTTTTCGGCAGCACGAAACTCTGCAAGTCTGGACACTGTCATCTCTCCTGTTGGTCGGTAAGGGCCGTGCGCGGCGCAACCGCTTGAGGCCGCTATTGATGCCGCGTCACCGGGTAGAAAACAAACAACACAGTAAAAAGAGTGTAGTCAATCGCCCTGCGATAAACATCAAACTTTTACGACAACACACTACGGAACTTTCTTATTGCACAGTGCTCGCCACACTAAAGAATTAATTACCGCATCGGCATCTGTTCTAGACCATGGTCCAATGGCCCGTGCCAGAGCGCTTTGGAGACAATAAGCGGTCGCTGCCTAGTTGTGTGCAGCGGCCCTTGCCCAGCCCCGTCGGGGCTGATGGATACCTTGCCCTTCGTTCTGGATACTGCTTTTCATGCGTGCCCCAACTCCCTTCATTGCCCAACGCCCGGTGGTCGGCGCGTTGTTGTCCTTCGTTACTGTTTCGGCCCAGGCCAGTGGTTTCCTGCAAGACAGCAGTGTCAACATCGAGGCGCGCAATGTGTATTTCAATCGTGACTTTCGTGACGGTCACACCGCCTCCTCCCAGGGCGCGTCGAAACGTGAAGAGTGGGCGCAGGGTTTCATACTCAACGCGCAGTCCGGGTATACCCAGGGCACCGTGGGCTTTGGTATCGATGCGCTGGGCATGCTGGGTTTCAAACTCGATTCCAGCCCGGCCGACAGCAACAGCGGGCTGCTGCCTTCCAGCGGCCACAACCCGCGCCATTCGGCCGATCAGTACGCAAAACTGGGTGTGGCCGGCAAGGTGCGTTACTCGCAGACCGTATTGAAATACGGTGCCATGCTGCCGGACATGCCGCTGCTCAAGTACAACGACGGGCGCCTGTTGCCCACCATGTTCCATGGCGCGATGCTGACGTCCAGAGAGGTCGACAACCTCACCTTCAGCGCCGCGCGGCTCGACAAGTACACCGCCCGCGATTCGACCGACCAGCAAGATATCCGCGTGCACTGCAAGAACAAGCGCTATGCCTGCGACACCCGCGCCGACCACTTCGACACGGCCGGGCTGGAGTACCGCTTCAACGAGCACCTGAGCGCGCAGTACCAGGTGGCCAAGCTCGAAAACATCTATCGCCAGCATTTCCTCGGGCTGGTGGCCAGCCAGCCCTTGAGCGTGGGCCGCCTCTCGGCCGACCTGCGCCTGATCAAGAGCGACGACATCGGTCGTGCCCGTGCCGGCGACATCGACCACCGTGCCTTCAGCGCCATGCTTGGCTACAGCCTGGGCGGGCACAAGCTCAGCGCCGGCTGGCAGCGCATGTACGGCGAGAACGCCATGCCGTACCTCGATGGCAGCAATCCCTACCTGGTCAACTACGCCCAGGTCAACGACTTCGCTGCGGCCCAGGAGCGGTCCTGGCAGGTGCGCTACGACTACGACTTCAAGGCAGTAGGGCTCGAAGGCCTGAGCTTCCTGACCCGCTACATCAGCGGCGATCACGTCAAGGTGCCGGGCAGCCCGGCACAGGGCAAGGAATGGGAGCGCGACAGCGAACTCAAGTACCAGGTGCAGAGCGGCACCTTCAAGGACGTCAGCGTGCGCCTGCGCAACTCCACCTACCGCAGCAACTACGAGAAATTCGCCCGCGACATGGATGAGACCCGGGTGATCGTCAGCTACAACTTCTCCGTACTGTAGGCGCAGGCTTTGCCAAGTGGCGCGGGCCGGTCGACAATGGCCGCGCGCCCCTGGGAGAGCTTGCGATGAAACACCTGCTGCTGATTGGAATAGGCCCGGGCAACCCCCGGCAGATCACCCTCGAAGCCATCGACAGCCTGAACCGCGCCGACGTGTTCTTCGTGCTGGACAAGGGCGCCGCCAAGGACGACCTGCTGCGCCTGCGCAAGGAGCTGCTGGAGCGCCACGTCACCCGGCCCTATCGCCTGGTGCAGGTCGAAGACCCGCAACGCGACGCGGCGGCTGCAGACTACGTCGGTGCCGTGGAGGACTGGCACCGCCAGCGCGCTGCGCTGTATGGGCGCCTGCTGCACGACGAGCTTGCCGAGGGGCAATGCGGCGCGTTCCTGCTGTGGGGCGAGCCGACGCTTTACGACAGCACCCTGCGCATTCTGGAGCGGGTGGCGCAGCCGGCGTTCAGCCTTGAAGTCATCCCCGGCATCAGCAGCGTCCAGGCCCTGGCGGCCGCTCACCGCATTGCACTGAACCGTATCGGCGAGCCGCTGCATATCCTGCCGGGCCGACGCCTGGCTGATGAGTCAGGCATCGACAACGTGGTGGTGATGCTGGACGGGCAATGCGCCTTTGCCGAACTGGACGATCCGCACCTGCACATCTATTGGGGCGCCTACCTGGGCACTGCCGACGAGCTGCTGATCGAGGGGCCGCTGATGCAGGTCAAGGCGCAGATCCTGGCGCAGCGCGAGCAGGCCCGCGCGCGCAAGGGCTGGATCATGGACACGTATCTGCTGCGCCGCCGCTAGGCCGGTTCTTGGCCTCGATCCACTGGGCCATGTACTGGGTGCTCTTGTGGTGATGGTGGCGCAGCATGGCCCCGGTGAAGTTGTACAGGCGCTGTTCATCCAGGTGCGCCAGCGTGTGTTCGATGCGCTGCACCAGGGCCTGGCCGTGCCAGCGCCTGTCGTAGCGGGCGCTCAGCAGCTGGCGCCCGTCGCGCTGGGCCTGCTCCCAGCGCGGTTGCTCGCTGTAGAGCCGCGCCGCGGCATCGGCCAACCCTTCGGCGGTGTCGGCCACCAGGCCTGGCCAGGGCAGGTCGCCGTGCATGGCCTCGGCGCCAATCGGGGTGGTCACGCTGGGCGTGCCACACAGCATTGCATCGGTCAGCTTGCCCTTGATGCCGGCGCCAAAGCGCAGCGGGGCCAGGCACACCCGTGCGCCGCTCATCACCTGCAGGGCGTCCTCAGCCCAGTTCATCACGTGAAACCCTTCGGCAGCATTGTGCAGCGCGGTGGCCTTGGGCGGCGTGTAGGCACCATAGATGTGCAACTGGGCCTTGGGCAGGCGACGGCGGATCATCGGCCACAGGCTGTGCTTCATCCACAGCACCGCATCCCAGTTCGGCGCGTGGCGGAAGTTGCCGATGCTGAGAAAGTGCTCGCGTTCCGCGAACGGCCTGAAGGCTTCGGTGGGCGGCGCCAGCATCAGCGGGCACCAGTGCAGCAACGCCTCGGGCACGCCGAAGCCATTGACCAGCAGGTCTATCTCGACATCCGAGATCATCAGGCTCAGGTCGCTGCGGTAGATCGCCGCCAGTTCGCGCTGGGCCAGGTCGGCACCGGCCATCTGGCGATACAGGTCGGGGCCCGAGGTGTTGAACAGCGCGCGAAAGTCGTTGCTGTCCAGGCCCTCGGCCAGGCGCCGGCGCAGCAACTGATGACGGGCATCGCGCAGGCTCTGCAGGTCGGAGGTCTCGAGCACGCGCAGGGCCGCTGGGCAATGCTTCTCGACGCGCCAGCCGAACTGCTCCTCCATCATGAAGCGATCGAACAGCACCACGTCGGGGGCAAGGTCGGCGATGAAACGGTCGAAACTGGCGTTGTTCAGCTCGATGGCCTGCTCGGCGATGCCCAGGCTCGCGAGGTCGGCCTTGTGTTCGCCGATGGCTGCGGGGCTGCTGAAGGTGATGCGCCAGCCGCGCTCCAGAAAACACTCCAGCAGCTGCATCATGTGCCCGCCGGCGGCCGAGGAGCGGGGTTCGGGCCAGACATAGCCGATGACCAGGACGTGGAGGGCGGTTGGGTGCATGGGGAGGGCGGGCCTTTGGGCAAAAAAGGCGTATTAAACCAGAATCCAGGCCACCCGTTTCGGCCGCTTCGGCGGCAGGCCGGCTCCCGCAGGTACAGCGGTGCGGGAGCCGGCGCGCCTAGAGGGCCAGAATCGAGGTCACCTTGTCGCGCAGCTGGTCGATGCTGAACGGCTTGCCGATCATGTGCATGCCCTCGGGCACATCGAAGCTGTCGGCATAGCCACTGGCGAACAGGATGGGCAACAGCGGCCGCAGTTCGCGGGCCTTGCCCGCCAGTTGCTTGCCGTCCATGTCGGGCAAGCCGACATCGGTCATCATCAGGGCAAGGGGTTTGTCCGGGTTGCCCAGCACTTGCAGCGCTTCTTCGGCATCTTTGGCCTCCACCACCTGGTAACCCAGTTCATCGAGCACATCCACCATCAGCATGCGCACGATGGCGTCGTCTTCGACGACCAGAAGAGGGTGATTATCGGGCATGGCAGGATCCTGTGAAAATGGGTGACACACTATCTGTAAACAGCACGCGGTGCTTAGTTCCCTGGATCGTCAAACGTACCAGCCAGTGAGCATAGCGGGCTCTGGCCAAACAGGGAACGTTTGGCGCAGCACTGGCTCAAATACGGGCTCGATGCCCGGCCAACACGGGCGCGGCGCCACGCTGCGGGCATTGAACTGGCGGAAAACTGGAACAATTGCTCGAAAATCCGTCACACTCTTTCGTTCGTCTACTTGCTCGGGCCTTTCCAATGAGTCAACCAGCCTCGACCGATCAGCAGAGCTTTCGCAAGCTGCTGAGCCGCAACATCGGCCTGCCCCTGGGGGTCGGTCTGATCAGTGCGGTGGTTTTCGTCGCCGTGATTGCCTACCTGCTGTCGGTCATCCAGTGGGTCGCCCACACCGACCGGGTGATCAACAACGCCAACGAGGCGGTCAAGCTGTCCATCGACATGGAAACCGGCATGCGCGGGTTCCTGCTCACCGGCGACGAGCAGTTCCTCGACCCCTATGAAGTGGCCAAGCCACGCATACAGGCCGAACTCGAGACGCTCAAGGAACTGGTGGCCGACAACCCGCAGCAGGTCGACCGCCTGAGCCGCCTGCAAGCCCTGCAGGCCGCCTGGAACAACTTCGGCAAGGACATGATCGCCCTGCGCCGCGCCAACGACGACTACCGCACGCCCATCAAGCTCGGTCAGGGCAAGCGCCTGACCGACGAGATCCGCAAGGAGTTCGACGATTTCGTCGCGATGGAGCAACAGCTGCGTCTTGCCCGCAACGATCAGGTCAGCAACACCACGAAGTGGTCCATTTCCCTTTACCTGGCCTTCGTGGTGCTGCTCAGCGCATTGCTGGCCTATATCGGCCGCCGCGACCTGCTCAACCTGTCCAGCAACTACGCGGCCAACCTGGAGGCCCAGCAGCGCGCTGCCGAGCGCCTCGAACAGCAGGCCTGGCAGCGCGCCGGGCAATCGCGTCTGGCCGAGCAGGTGCTGGGGCAACTGACCCTGCCGATGCTGGGCAACAACATCCTGCAGTTCTTCGCCCATTACCTGGGCAGCGTGGTGGCGGCTGTGTACGTGCGCGACGAGCATGGCAGCCTGCGCCGCGTGGCCAGCTACGGCTTCTCCCGCGAGCAGCAGGGGCAGGAGCAGGTCGTCGGCGCCCAGGAGGGCATCCTTGCCCAGGCCGTGGCGCAACGTCGCCTGATGCGCCTGGACGAGGTGCCGCAGGACTACTTCAAGGTCAGCTCCGGGCTGGGCGAGGGTTGCCCGCGCAACGTGCTGGTGATTCCGGCGATCAACGACGGCCAGGTCAATGGCGTGGTCGAGCTGGGCTTTCTGCGCGCAGTGGAGGACCGCGACATCGAGTTCCTCGAGCGGTTGGCCGACAACCTGGGCACCTCCATCGAGAGTGCGCGCTATCGCCAGCGCCTGCAGGAAGTGCTGGCCGAAACCCAGCAGCTCAACGAGGAGCTGCAGGTGCAGCAGGAAGAGCTCAAGACCGCCAACGAAGAGCTCGAGGAACAGTCCCGGGTGCTCAAGGAGTCCCAGGCCCATCTGGAGACGCAGCAGGCCGAGCTGGAGCAGACCAACGAGCAACTGGCCGAGCGTACCGACGCGCTGGCCGAGCAGCGCGATGCGCTGGACCGCAAGAACGGCGAGCTGAACCGGGTGCAGGTCGAGTTGCAGGAGCGTGCAGAGGAACTGCAGCGCTCGAGCAAGTACAAGTCCGAATTCCTCGCCAACATGTCCCACGAGCTGCGCACCCCGCTCAACAGCTCGCTGATCCTGGCCAAGCTGCTGGCCGAGAACCCGCAGGACAACCTCAGCGCCGAGCAGGTCAAGTTCGCCGAGTCGATCTATTCGGCCGGCAACGACCTGCTCAACCTGATCAACGACATTCTCGACATCGCCAAGGTCGAGGCCGGCAAGCTCGATGTACGCGCCGAAACCACCCACATCAGCCGCATGGCCGAAGGCCTGCGCAGCCTGTTCGAGCCGCTGGCGCAGCAGAAGCAGTTGGCCTTCAGCGTCACCGTAGAGCCGCAGGTGCCGGCCACCCTGTTCACCGATCGACAGCGCCTGGAGCAGATCCTCAAGAACCTGCTGTCCAACGCGCTGAAGTTCACCGAGCGCGGCCAGGTGGCGCTGACCATCGGCTACCAGGCCGGCACCGGCATCGTGTTCTCGGTGCGCGACAGTGGCATCGGCATTGCAGACGACCAGCAGCAGAGCATCTTCGAAGCCTTCCACCAGGCCGACGGCACCACCAACCGGCGCTACGGCGGCACGGGCCTGGGGCTGTCGATTTCCCGTGACCTGGCGCAGTTGCTGGGCGGCCAGATCCGTGTCGAAAGCCAACTGGGCCAGGGCAGCGTGTTCAGCCTGATACTGCCCGAGTCGTACGAGCCGAGCGTCGAGGCGCAGCCGCTGGCACTGGTGGCCCGCGCCGCCGCGCCGTTGCCCGTGGCGGCCCCCGTCGTGCTGCCGGCCGCCGAAGCCCCGCGCCCGACGGCCAGCTTCGCCGACGACCGTCACCTGGCACCGTTCAGCAACCGCTGCATCCTGGTGATCGAGGACGAGCCCAACTTTGCCCGCATCCTCTTCGACCTGGCCCACGAACTGGGCTACAGCTGCCTGGTGGCCCAGGCCGCCGACGAAGGCTTCGAACTGGCGGCCAGCTACATCCCCGACGCCATCCTGCTGGACATGCGCCTGCCCGACCATTCCGGCCTAACCGTGCTGCAGCGGCTCAAGGAGCAGGCGTCCACCCGGCACATACCGGTGCACATCATCTCGGTCGAGGACCGTGTCGAGGCGGCCATGCACATGGGCGCGATCGGCTATGCGGTCAAGCCCACCAGCCGCGAGGAGCTCAAGGCCGTGTTCGGCCGCCTGGAAGCCAAGCTGACCCAGAAGCTCAAGCACATCCTGCTGGTGGAAGACGATGACCTGCAGCGCGAAAGCATCGCCCGCCTGATCGGCGACGAAGACATCAAGATCACCGCAGTGGGCATGGCTCAGGAAGCCCTGGAGCTGCTGCGCGAGAACATCTACGACTGCATGATCATCGACCTCAAGCTGCCCGACATGCTCGGCAACGAGCTGCTCAAGCGCATGACCGCCGACGATATCCGCTCGTTCCCGCCGGTGATCGTCTACACCGGGCGCAACCTGACCCGCGACGAAGAGGCCGACCTGCTCAAGTACTCGCGCTCGATCATCATCAAGGGCGCGCGTTCACCCGAGCGGTTGCTGGATGAAGTCACGCTGTTTCTGCACAAAGTCGAGTCGACGCTGTCCCATGAACGTCAGCGCATGCTCAAGACCGCGCGCAGCCGCGACAAGGTGTTCGAGGGGCGCAAGATCCTGCTGGTGGACGACGACGTGCGCAACATCTTCGCGCTCACCAGTGCGCTGGAGCACAAGGGCGCGATCGTGGAGATCGGTCGCAATGGCCGCGAGGCCATCGAAAAACTCGAGCAGGTCAGCGATATCGACCTGGTGCTGATGGACGTGATGATGCCGGAGATGGACGGCTATGAAGCCACCCGGCGCATTCGCAAGGACCCGCGCTGGCGCAAGCTGCCGATCATCGCCGTCACCGCCAAGGCCATGAAGGATGACCAGGAGCGCTGCCTGCAGGCCGGCGCCAACGACTACCTGGCCAAGCCGATAGAGCTGGACCGGCTGTTCTCCCTGATTCGGGTATGGCTGCCGCAACTGGAGCGAATTTGAGTATCGAACGTAACACCGACATTGAAATCCGGCTGCTGATCGAGGCGATCTACCTCAAGTACAGCTATGACTTTCGCGACTATTCCGGCGCTTCGATCAAGCGCCGGGTGCTGCATGCCGTGCGCCAGTTCGAATGTGCCACGGTGTCGGCCCTGCAGGAACGGGTGCTGCACGACCCGAGTGTGTTCATGCAGTTGCTGCAGTACCTCACCATCCCGGTGAGCGAGATGTTTCGCGACCCCGGTCACTTCCTCGCGCTGCGCGAGGAGGTGGTGCCGCACCTCAAGACCTGGCCCTCGATCAAGATCTGGATTGCCGGCTGCAGCACGGGCGAGGAGGTCTACTCCATGGCCATCCTGCTGCGCGAAGAGGGGCTGCTCGAACGCACCATCATCTACGCCACCGACATCAACCCCAGCTCGCTGGAAAAGGCCAAGCAGGGCATCTACTCGATGCAGAACATGCGCGAGTACACCGAGAACTACCAGAAGGCCGGCGGGCGCCGGGCCTTCAGCGACTACTACACTGCCGCCTATGGCAACGCGATCATCGACAGCAGCCTGCGCGAAAACGTGACCTTCGCCGACCACAGCCTGGCCACCGACAGCGTGTTCTCCGAAACCCAGCTGATCTCGTGCCGCAACGTGCTCATCTACTTCAACAAGACCCTGCAGGACCGGGCCTTCGGTCTGTTTCACGACTCGCTGTGCCACCGTGGCTTTCTGGTGCTGGGCAGCAAGGAAACACTGGATTTTTCCGCTTACGCCAACCGCTTCGACGCGCTGGTCAAGCCAGAACGGATCTACCGAAAGTCATGAAAGGCACCGATGCGATCGTGGTGGGGGCTTCAGCCGGGGGCGTGTCGGCGCTGCTCACGGTGTTTGCCGCCTTGCCCGCCGACTACGCCATTGCGCTGCTGTGCGTGCTGCACCTGCCCGACGACCGCCACAGCCAGCTGGCCGAAGTCTTCAGCCGCCGCTTGCAGCGCCCCGTGCAGGAGGCCCGCGACAAGGAAAGCGTGGTGCCGGGGATGATCTACGTGGCCGGCCCCGGCTATCACCTGTCGGTGGAGCGTGACCGCAGCCTGTCCCTGAGCCAGGAGGACCGCGTGCACTTTTCCCGGCCCTCGATCGACATCCTCTTCGAGTCGGCCGCCGATGCCTATGGCGACGGCCTGGTCGGCGTGTTGCTGACCGGCGCCAACGAAGACGGTGCGCGCGGGCTGGCGCGCATCAAGGAGCACGGCGGTACTACCCTGATTCAAGACCCGCATGAGGCGCAAGTCGCGGTCATGCCCGAGGCGGCGCTGGCGCTGCACCGGCCCGACCACATACTCCCATTGAATGGCATCGGGCAATTGCTCGCCAAGCTGGAACCACGTGCATGCTAAGCCATATCCAAGCAAACCTGCTGATCGTCGACGACCTGCCGGAAAACCTGCTGGCGCTCGAGGCGCTGATCAAGGGGCCGGACCGCAACGTGTACCAGGCGCAATCGGCCGACCATGCGTTGTCGCTGTTGCTCGAGCACGAGTTCGCGCTGGCCATCCTCGACGTCCAGATGCCCGGAATGAACGGTTTCGAACTGGCCGAGATGATGCGCGGTACGGAAAAGACCAAGAACATTCCCATCGTGTTCGTGAGCGCTGCGGCGCGCGAGATGAACTACGCCTTCAAGGGCTACGAGAGCGGCGCGGTGGACTTCCTGCACAAGCCGCTGGACACCCAGGCGGTGAAGAGCAAGGTGGCGGTGTTCATCGACCTGTACCGCCAGCGCAAGGCCCTCGGCCAGCAGTTGGAGGCCCTGGAGCGCAGCCGCCAGGAGCAGGAGCTGCTGCTGGCGCAGCTGCAGGTCACGCGCAGCGAGCTGGAACACGCGGTACGCATGCGCGACGACTTCATGTCGATCGTCTCCCACGAGGTGCGCACACCGCTCAACGGTCTGATACTGGAGACCCAGCTGCGCAAGCTGCACCTGGCGCGCAACAACGCCGATGCCTTCACCCTGGACAAGATGCACGCCATGGTCGAGCGTGACGAGCGCCAGATCAACAGCCTGATCCGGCTGATCGAAGACATGCTCGACGTGTCGCGCATCCGTACCGGCAAGCTGTCGATCCGGCCCGCATCGTTCGACCTGTGCCAGCTGGTCAGCGGCCTGGTCGAGAACTTCGCCGCCCAGGCGGCTGCGGTCGACTCGAGCATCAGCCTGCAGGCCGGCGCCGAACTGGTCGGCTACTGGGACGAGTTTCGTATCGAGCAGGTGATCGCCAACCTGCTCACCAACGCCCTGCGCTATGGCGCCAAGTCGCCGGTGCAGGTGCGCGTGTTCGAGGAGCAGGGCATGGCCTGCGTGCAGGTGCGCGACCATGGCATCGGCATCAGTGCCGAGAACCAGCAGCGCATCTTCCAGCAGTTCGAGCGGGTATGCTCCAACCAGAGCAGTGCCGGCCTGGGGCTGGGCCTGTATATTTCCGAACAGATCGTGCTGGCCCATGGCGGCAGCATCACGGTCAGCAGTACCGAGGGCCAGGGCGCGACATTCAGCGTGCGCCTGCCACTGGTACGCAGCCCGCAAGAAAGTGGCGCGCAGCAGGCAACCTCTGCGTGAGGCCGGGGTCGTATAGCGATCCCCCATGAATCAAATACGAGTTGAAGGCATTGGCATGAGTGAAGATGCGCAAGATGTAGTACTGGTCGTCGAAGACGAACCGGTCATTCGCATGATCCTGAAGGACTATCTTCAAGGCGAGGGCTATCACGTGCTGGTGGCCGAAGATGGCGAGCAGGCATTCAAGATCCTGGCCAGCAAGCCGCACCTGGACCTTATCGTGACCGACTTCCGCCTGCCGGGCGGCATTTCAGGGGTACAGATCGCCGAACCTGCGGTCAAGCTGCGCCCGGACCTGAAGGTGATCTTCATCAGCGGCTACCCGGCGGAGATCCGCGAGTCGGGCAGCCCGATCGCGTTCAAGGCACCGATCCTGGCCAAGCCGTTCGACCTGGACAGCTTGCGCGACCAGATTCAGGAACTCCTGAAATAGGCCTGACGTTGGCGTGAGTTCAAGCGGCAGCGTCCAGCGCACCGGTCTGCAGGGTGCGCTCTATCGCCCCTAGCAGCATGTTTTCCATCAGCGCCAGGCGTTGTGGCTGCCCCAGCGGTGAGGCCTGCAACCAGCCGGGCAGGCTGTTGAGCAGCGTGGCGATGACATGGCCGGTCGCCTCCCGGGCCGGCGGCGGCAGGGCCGCGTGAGGGGCGATCAGCTGCAACAGGCGGGTTTCGTATTCACGGCGCAGCTGGGCGATGCGTGCCTGTTGTTCCTCGCTCAGGCAGCACAGGTCACGTTCGGCCAGGCGAAACTGCAACGGGCGCTCGGCATGCAGCGCCCAGTGTGCCTTTATCACCCGGCTCAACGCCGTGGCCTCGGGCTTGCCGCGTCCACGGGGCTGCAGGGTGGCCAGCAACTCCTCGAACAGCTCTTCGATCAGGTCGAACAGCAGGTGCTGCTTGCTCGGGAAGTGGTGATACAGCGAGCCCGCCGTCAGCCCCAGGTGGCTGGCCAGTTCACGCATGCTGACCTGGCCGAACCCCTTGACCGCAAAGAGTTCGAGTGCCTTGTCCCGACGTTCTTCAAAGTTGGCGCAACGTTCGGCGCAGGTCTGCGGCATGCCCGTACCTCAGTAGGTGAAGAAGCCGCGGCCGCTCTTGCGCCCCAGGTAGCCGGCGGCGACCATTTCCTTGAGCAGGGCAGCGGGGCGGTACTTGCTGTCGTTGAAGCCGTCGTGGAACGACTCGATGATCGCCAGCAGCGTGTCCAGGCCGATCAGGTCGGCCAGGGCCAGCGGGCCGATGGGCTGGTTGCAGCCCAGGCGCATGCCGGTGTCGATGTCCTCGGCGCTGGCCAGGCCTTCCTGCAGCACCATGATCGCCTCGTTGATCATCGGCACCAGGATGCGGTTGACCACGAAGCCCGGGCGGTTGCCGGCACTGATGGCGGTCTTGCCCACGCGCTCGGTCAGGGCCATGGCGCTGGCGTAGGTGGCATCGCTGGTCTGCAGGCCGCGAATGATCTCGACCAGCGCCATCATCGGCACCGGGTTGAAGAAGTGCACGCCGATGAAACGTTCGGGCTGGCTCACCGATGCGCCCAGCTGGGTGATCGACAGCGACGAGGTGTTGGTGGCGATGACGCAGTCGTCGGCCACGCTGGCGGCCACCTGCTGCAGAATCTTCACCTTCAGGGCGAGGTTCTCGGTGGCTGCCTCGATCACCAGCTGCGCGCCCTTGAGCTGCGCGTAGTCGGTGCTGGTGGCGATGCGCGTCAGGGCTGCCTCGGCCTGTTCGGCCTGCAGGGTCTGCTTGCTGACCTGGCGCTCCAGGTTCTTGCGCAGGGTGGCCAGGCCACGCTCCAGCGCGGCCTCGGACACGTCGATCAGGGTGACCTGGTAGCCGGCCACTGCACACACCTGGGCAATCCCGTTGCCCATGGTGCCGGCGCCGATCACGGCGATGTTTTCAATACTCACGGTTAACTCCGACTCAAACACGTTCGAACACGACGGCGATACCCTGACCGCCGCCGATGCACATGGTGGCCAGCGCGTAGCGGCCCTGGATACGTTGCAGCTCATGGACCGCCTTGGTGGCGATGATGGCCCCGGTGGCTCCCACCGGGTGGCCCAGGGAAATGCCCGAGCCGTTGGGGTTGACCTTTTCGGGGTCCAGGCCCAGTTCCCGCGACACGGCGCAGGCCTGGGCAGCGAAGGCTTCGTTGGACTCGATCACGTCCAGGTCGGCGACGCTCAGGCCGGCCTTTTCCAGCACCTTGCGCGTGGCCGGCACCGGGCCCAGGCCCATCAGCTCGGGCTCGACGCCTGCATGTGCATAGGCCACCAGGCGCGCCAGCGGGCGCAGGCCCAGGCGCTCGACCATTTCGCCGGTGGCCAGCACCAGGGCGCCGGCGCCGTCGTTGAGGCCGCTGGCGTTGCCGGCGGTGACGGTGCCGTCCTTCTTGAAGGCAGGCTTCATGCCGGCCAGTTGCTCGGCACTCACATCGCCACGCACATGCTCGTCCACCTCGAAACGTACCGGACCTTTGCGGCTCGGGATCTCGATGGGCACGATCTGGCTGGTGAAGCGGCCTTCGGCGATGGCGCGGGCGGCGCGCTGCTGGCTGGTCAGGGCCACCTCGTCCTGCATCTGGCGGGTGATGCCGTTTTTCGCCGCCACGTTCTCGGCGGTGATGCCCATGTGAAAGCCTTCGAACGGGTCCTGCAGAATGCCCAGCATGTAGTCGACACCCTTCAGGTCACCCATGCGCGCGCCCCAGCGCGCCTGCGGCAGCAGGTACGGGCCGCGGCTCATGGATTCGGCGCCGGCGGCAATCACCGCCTCGGCCTCGCCCAGCAGCAGGCTCTGCGCGGCCGAGACGATGGCCTGCAGGCCCGAGCCGCACAGGCGGTTGACGTTGAATGCCGGGGTTTCCTTGGGCACGCCGGCGTTCATCGCGGCCACGCGGCCCAGGTACGCGTCACGCGGCTCGGTGGGGATCACGTTGCCCATGACCATGTGGCCGATCTGTTCGGGGGCAATGCCGGAGCGTTCGATGGCGGCGCGGGTCACCTGGGTGGCCAGGTCGGCCAGGGGCAGGTCCTTGAGCGAGCCGCCGAAGGTGCCGATGGCCGAGCGAACGGCGCTCACTACATAGATTTGCGGGGTGTTCATACGCGACTCCAGTGTGCGAAAGCGTGGCGGGGCGCTGCCTGGCTCTGCCAGAATGGCGCCCGGGGCCACGCTCGGGATGGGTTCGAGTCTAGGCAAAGGTCACGCCTGGGCCTATGCCATAACTGCCCAGCGAGGCTGGCACTTTTTGCCATATTCTTACGCTGCATAGCGGAAACAGTCATGCGGGAAAACGATTCGGTCGCGGTGTACTTCGTGCACATCATGCTGCACACACTGCGCCAACAGCCGGCGCGCGCCAGTGCGTTGCTGGTGCAGGCGGGCATCGACCCGGCGGTGGTGGACGCACCCGATGCACGGGTGCCGGCCAGGGCGTTCGCACGGCTGTGGCTGCTGCTCATTGAAGACCTGGGCGACGAATTCTTCAACCTCGACAGCCACGGCATGCCGCTGGGCAGTTTCGCCCTGATCTGTCGTGGGCTGATCCAGGAGCCGACGCTGGAAAAGGCCTTGCGCCAGTGCCTGAGCAACTTCGGCCTGTTCCTGCGTGACGTGCGCGGGCGCCTGGTGGTGCGTGGGCAGCGTGCGGTGATCAGCCTGGAGTCGCATTTCGACGATGCGCAGACTCGGGTATATGCAGAGGAGACCTTCCTGGTGCTGGTGGTCAGCCTGCTGTGCTGGCTGGGGGGGCGGCGCATCGCCATCGACCGTACCGAACTGCGCGACGGGCGTGCGGTGCTGGAGGACGACGCGTTGCTGTGGGGGCCGAACCTGCAGTTGGGCAGTGGCCGCACCCAGGTCGAGTTCTCGGCGCACTACCTGCGCTTGCCGGTGGTGCAGGACCTGGGTGCGCTAAAGACCTTCCTGCGCAGTGCGCCGCAGTGGCTGGTGGTGCGCTACCGCAACCAGAACGGATTGGCGGCGCGGGTATACCGGCATCTGCGCGGGCGTCAGTACGGGCAGTGGCCAACCTTGCTGGGCATGGCGGCAGCCGAGGGCCTGAGCCCGAGCAGTTTTCGCCGGCAGTTGGAGCGTGAGGGGTGTTCGTACCAGCAGATCAAGGACGAGGTGCGCCGTGCACTGGCGTTCGAATGCTTGCGCGATGGTGTGTTGAGCGTGGCGCAGATTGCCGAGCAGACCGGCTTCCAGGAGCCCAGCGCGTTTCATCGCGCGTTCAAGAAATGGACGGGGGAGAGCCCGGGGAGCTACCGGGCGCGGGTGGCGGGGGAGTAGGGGGCTGGCCCCCTCGACACCCTGCGCGCTGCTCGCACAGGGTCTGCAGCAGCTCGCGCAGCGCCAGGCCATCGGCATCCAGCCCCTTGCGCCCGTACAACGCCAGCTCCAGGCCCTGGACCGGGGTAAACCCCTGCGCCTCACCCAGCACCCGATGGGTCGGCAACACGCTGCGGGTCGGTATCAGGCTCACGCCCAACCCCGCACTCACCGCCGCCCCCAGGCTGGCCAGACTGGTGCTCGAATAGCTGATACGCCAGCTGCGCCCACGGGCTTCCAGCGCATTGATCATTTCCTGCCGGTACAGCGCCCCCACCGGAAACACCACCAGCGGCACCGGGTCGGCCAGCTGCGTCTGCCCGGCACTGCACACCCACGACAACGGCTCGTGCCAGCCGGCATGGCGGTCGCGGTCCGCACCCCATTGCTTGACCAGCAGCAAGTCCAGCTCGCCATCACGGTACAGGCGCAGCAGCGGGCTGCTCAGCCCGCTCTCGACCTCCAGGCGCACATGCGGGCGCTCGCCGATGAACCGGCTCAATGGCTCGGTCAGCACTTCCCCGGCCAGGTCTTCCGGCACCCCCAGACGTAGCGCCCGTTGCGCCTGCACCGGGCTGAACGCCTGGCGCGCCTCTTCGTCCAGGCGCAGCAGGCGCCGGGCATACCCCAGCAGGCGCTCGCCGTCTTCGGTCGGCCACACCTGGCGCTGGCTGCGATCCAGCAGGCGCACCCCCAGGTGCTGCTCCAGCCGGATGATCTGCTGGCTGATGGTCGACTGGGTCAGGTGCAGGCGCTCGGCGGCGCGGGTGAAATTGCCGGTTTCCACCACGGTCACGAAGCTGCGCAGCAGTACAGGGTCAAGCATTCGATTACCCACTGGTATGCATGAAATCAATTAATTTCATGCTACACCCCAAGCCTCGGATAATCCCGCTTCATTGCACCAAAGGAGGCGCCATGTCATTGCTCAGACACTGGATGTACGGGGTTGCCGGGCTGTGCGCCAGCCTCGGCATCGCCGGGGCCGCCGGGGCGGCCGACACCTTGCTCGAAGCCGCCGCCAGCGGCAACCCCACCCGCGTCGGCGCCTTGCTGGCCCAGGGCGCCGACGTCGATCAGCGCGACTCGCGCAACAATACGCCGCTGCTGCTGGCCACTGCCGGTGGGCATGTGGCGGCGGCGGGCCGGTTGATCGACGCCGGCGCTGACGTCAACGCCAGCAACTGGATGCACGACAGCCCGTATCTGCTGGCCGGCGCCGAAGGCCAGTTGCAGATTCTGGAGATGACCCTGGCCCATGGCGCGGACCTCAAGAGCACCAACCGCTATGGCGGCACGGCGCTGATCCCCGCATGCGAGCGCGGCCATGTCGAGGTGGTCGCCCGCCTGCTGGCCGCCGGCGTTGCACCCGACCACGTGAACTCGCTGGGCTGGACCGGGCTGCTCGAAGCCATCCTGCTCAGCGATGGCGGCCCGCGTCACCAGGCCATCGTGCAACTGCTGATCGACGCCGGTGCCGACGTCAACCTTGCCGACCGCCAGGGCGTGACGCCCCTGCAGCACGCCCGGGAACGCGGCCAGCAGCGGAACGTCGAGTTGCTGCTGGCCCACGATGCCCATTGAACCTGACAGGAGCCTGACCATGGCCAACGAACATTTCATGCAGCAAGCGCTGGGGCTGGCCCGGGCGAACATCCAGGCCGGCGGCCGCCCGTTCGCGGCGGTGCTGGTGCACCAGGGCCGGGTGATCGCCGAGGCGGTCAACCAGATCCACCTGACCCAGGACCCGACCGCCCACGCCGAACTGCAGGCCATCCGCCTGGCCAGCCAGGTACTCGGCAGCCCGCGCCTGGAGGGCTGCGAAATCTACGCCACCGGCCACCCCTGCCCGATGTGCCTGGCTGCCATGCACCTGTGCGGTATCGAGCGCGCCTGGTTCGCCTACAGCAACGAAGACGGCGAGCCCTATGGTCTGTCGACGGCAGCGGTGTACGCGCAGATGGCACGCCCGCCGCAGCAGCAGTCGCTGCCCCTGGCACCCCTGAAGCCAGCCGGCGAGCAGGGCCTGTACGCCGCCTGGCAGCAGGTGCAGGGGTGATGCGCGAGCAGGCTCGCAGTACCTTGCTGCTGTTGCTGGTGGTGGTGATGGCGCTGAACCTGCGGCCCATCCTCACCAGCATCGGCCCATTGCTGGAGGCCATCCGCCAGAGCACCGGCATCGGCTACCAGCAGGCCGCGCTGCTGACCGCCTTGCCCGTGCTGTGCATGGGGCTGGTGCCCTTGCTGCAACCCTGGTTGCGCCGCTGGGTCAGCGAGCAGGGCGCGATGCTCGCCGGGCTGGCCGCCATCGCGCTGGCCTGCGCCTGGCGCCTGACCCTCGATTCCGCCGCTGCGCTGATTGCCAGCGCGGCATTGGCCGGGCTTGGGGTGGCCTGCATTCAGGCGCTGATGCCGGGGCTGGTCAACCGCTGGTTTCCTCACCGCCTGGCCATGGCCATGGGTGTGTATTCGGCAGCCCTGATGAGCGGCGGCGGTGCCGCCGCCGTGCTCGGGCCGCGGGTGGCCGAGCAGTTCTCGCACTGGCAGGCAGGCCTGGGCATCTGGCTGTTGCCGGCCTTGCTGGCGTTCGCGGTATGGGCCTGGGTGCGCCCGCAGCTCGAAGCGGCGGTCGGCGGCGCAGGTGCCAGCGGGCACCTGTTCGGCAGCCGTCGGGCATGGCTGCTGGCGGTCTATTTCGGGCTGATCAATGGCGGCTACACCAGCATGGTGGCGTGGCTGCCGGCCTACTACCAGCAGGTCGGCGGCAGTGCCCAGGGCGGTGGCGAGCTGGTGGGGCTGATGACCGTGTTCCAGGTGGCCGGCGCCCTCGGGCTGCCCTTGCTGCTGCGTCGCCTGGTGGATCGGCGCCCCGGCCTGTGGCTGGCGTTGACCGTGCAACTGGCAGGCTTTGTCGGCCTGCTGCTGGCCCCGGCAATCGCCGGGCTATGGGTGGCCCTGATCGGCTTCGGCCTGGGCGCGTGCTTCAGCCTCAGCCTCACGCTGACCCTCGAACACCTCAAGGCCCCCGCCAGTGCGGGGGCGCTGGCGGCGTTCGTGCAGGGCGTGGGCTTCATCATCACCGGCATCGTGCCTTACGTCACCGGCTGGTTGCGCGACGTCAGCGGCGACTTCCAGGCCTCCTGGCTGCTGCTGAGCGTGACGGTGCTGCTGATGCTGCTGGTGACCTGGCGCTTCGCCCCCAGCGGCTATGCGCAGGCGATGGGCATGCCGTTGATCCGCGAAAGCGACGCCAGGGCAGGCATGGCACCACACTGAAAGGGTCGGCGCGCGCCGGTGCCGGGCGTGCCTTCCATTTCACGGGAGAACTGTCATGACGCTGCGAACGCTGCTGCCCCTGGCGCTGTTGCTGGCCGGTGCCGCCCAGGCCCAGACGACCACGGTCTATCAGTACGGCATGCCACTGGACGTGGCGCGCGTGGTGCAACTGGACGAGCCGGCCACCGAGGTCTGCGACGTGGTGAAGGCGTACATGACCTACGTGGACTCTGCCGGCCGGCAGCACACCGTGCAGTACCTGAAACTGGCCAAGGTGTGCACCGACCGCGGTTGATCAGTCCCAGGCGGGTGCAAGCGACTCGGGGTCGACCAGGCGCTCGCCCTTGTCCAGGCCGGCAATCTGCGCCATGTCCTGTTCGCTCAGGCGCAGCTGCGCTGCCTTCAGGTTGCTGGCCAGGTTTTCACGCCGGGTCGAGGAGGGGATCACCGCATAGCCCAGCTGCATAGCCCAGGCCAGGGCCACCTGCGCCGGGGTGGCGCCATGGCGTTCGGCGATCTGCTGGATCAGCGGATCGTGCAGCACCTTGCCATAGCCCAGGGTCATGTAGGAGGTCACCGCGATGCCCTGTTCGTGCATGAAATCCACCAGCGTGCGGTTCTGCAGGTAGGGGTGCAGCTCGATCTGGTTGGTGGCGATCTGTTCGGCGCCCACCACCTCGATGGCCTGACGCAGCAAGGCGATGGTGAAGTTGGACACGCCGATCTGGCGGGTCAGGCCCTGGCGCTTCGCTTCGAGCAGGGCGCCCATGAACTCGGCCACCGGCACGGCGCCCTTGGGCGACGGCCAATGGATCAGGGTCAGGTCCAGATAGTCGGTGCCCAGCTTGTGCAGGCTTTCTTTCAGGCTGGGGATCAGCTTGTCGGCGCCCAGGTTCTCGGTCCAGATCTTGCTGGTCAGGAACAGCTCGTTGCGTGCAACGCCGCTGGCGGCGATGGCGTGCCCGACGTCGGCCTCGTTGCCGTAGATCTGCGCGGTGTCGATGGCCCGGTAGCCCAGTTCGAGGGCCTGGCTGACCGAGTCGATGACCACCTGGTCCTTGAGCCGGAAGGTGCCCAGGCCGAGCAGGGGAATAGTCATGGAGTGCGTCCTCTTGTGTGGGATGTAATGCGGTGAGGCGCAGTATCGGACAGCGCACGGCGCTGAAAAACACCGCCCGCGGCACAACTTTTTTGAGCGTGCGGCACGAATCGCCCTGGCGGTGGTAGCCTTGCAGGGTCATCCGCAACGGACCCGCCCATGGCCGCGCACAAGCACAGCATTCGCCAACGCAATGTCGACAGCATCCTGCTGGCAGCAGAAAAGGTCTTTGCCGAGAAGGGCTTTGCCGGCACGGCCATGGCCGACATCGCCGAGGCCGCCGCGCTGCCGCGCAGCAACGTGCACTATTACTTCAGCACCAAGGCCGAGCTGTACCAGGCGGTGCTGTTCGGCTTGCTGGAAGTGTGGAAGCAGGACGCCCTGTGTTTCGAGCTCTACGATGACCCGCGCATCGTGCTCAGCACCTATATCCGCGCCAAGATGAACCATTCCTGGACCCGCCCGCACGGTTCCAAGGTGTGGGCGAACGAGATCATCCACGGTGCGCCGCACCTGGGGGCGGCGCTGGATGACAGCCTGTACGGATGGGCCAAGCTCAAGGAGGGCAAGATTCGCCAGTGGGTCGAGGACGGGCGGATTCTGCCGGTGGAGCCCTCGGGGCTGCTGTACATGATCTGGGCCTCGACCCAACACTACGCCGACTTCAGCCACCAGGTGAACCTGCTCAACGCGCACCAGCCGCTGAGCGAACCGCAGTTCGAGCGGGCGTTGCAGACGGTGACCAGTGTGATACTGCGCGGGATCGGGCTGGAGCCCTGAGGCTGTACCGGCCTTTTCGCCGGCAAGGCCGGCTCCCACAGGGCCACACATGACCTGTAGGAGCCGGCGTTGCCGGCGAAGGCGCCAACGCGGTCGCCTCAGCGGGCGGTGAGGTGCATCGCCAGCTGAACCAGCCCTATCAGCACCAGGATGAACACCAGCGTGAAGGCCGTGCCCAGCGCAATGAAGTGCGCGGGCTTGCCGTGGGTGAAGTCGCGGGCGCGGTTCTTGCCGGTCTGCACGCCAAAGGCTGCAGCCAGCACGCTGTGCAGCATTTGCCAGAAGGTCGGCGGTTTGTGTTCGGCCGGGTCTTCCATGATCTGCTCCTGTAAAAGGCTTCAGCTCAGTGTAGACCCTTACCTCACCAGCGCTTAGTTGTCGTACCCCAGGTTAGGCGCCAGCCAGCGCTCGGTTACCGCCAGGTCCTGCCCCTTGCGCGCGGTGTAGCTCTGGACCTGGTCCTTGTCGACCTTGCCCACGGCAAAGTACTGCGCCTGTGGGTGGGCAAAGTACCAGCCGCTGACCGCCGCCGCCGGGAACATCGCGAAGTGCTCGGTGAGGAACACGCCGCTCGGGCCGGTCTCGCCGATCGCCGTGCCGTCGAGCAGGCGGAACAGGGTTTCCTTCTCGGTGTGGTCCGGGCACGCCGGGTAGCCCGGGGCAGGGCGGATACCCGCGTACTGCTCCTTGATCAGCGCCTCGTTGTCCAGGTGCTCGTCCTTGGCATAGCCCCAGTACTCCTTGCGCACCTGCTCGTGCAGCCACTCGGCGCAGGCCTCGGCCAGGCGGTCGGCCAGGGCCTTGACCATGATCGAGCTGTAGTCGTCGCCCTTGTCCTGGTAGGCCTTGGCCACTTCCTCGGCGCCGATGCCGGCGGTGGTGATGAAGCCGCCCACGTAGTCGGTGATGCCGCTGTCCTTGGGCGCCACGAAGTCGGCCAGGCAGAAATTGGGCTTGCTGTCGGGCTTGATCGTCTGCTGGCGCAGGTGGTGCAGCAGGGCCAGGGGCTGGCCGTCATCGCCGTACACCTCGATGTCGTCGTGCGCCACCTGGTTGGCCGGCCAGAAGCCGAACACCGCGCGGGCACTGATCAGCTTCTCGTCGATCAGCTTGGCCAGCATTTCCTGTGCATCGGCGAACAGGGCGGTGGCCGCTTCGCCCACCACCTCGTCGTTGAGGATGCGCGGGTACTTGCCAGCCAGGTCCCAGGAGATGAAGAACGGCGTCCAGTCGATGTACTCGGCCAGCACCTTGAGGTCGATGTTCTCCAGCACGCGGGTACCGGTAAAGGTCGGTGCCACCGGCTGGTAGGCAGACCAGTCGTACTTCGGCTTGGCCTCGATCGACTGCGCATAGCTCAGGCGCTCGGTGCGCGCGCTGCGGTTGGCGGTGCGTTCGCGCACCTCCACGTAGTCCTCGCGGGTCTTGTGCACGAAGGCCGGCTTGAGCTCTTTGGACAGCAACTGCGTGGCCACGCCCACCGCACGCGAGGCGTCGGTCACGTAGACCACCGCGTCGTTGCTGTACTTGGGCTCGATCTTCACCGCGGTATGCGCCTTGGAGGTGGTTGCCCCCCCGATCATCAGCGGCAGGTGGAAGTCCTGGCGCTGCATCTCGCGGGCCACGTGCACCATTTCGTCCAGCGACGGGGTGATCAGCCCCGACAGGCCGATGATGTCGCACTTCTGCTCGCGCGCCACCTGCAGGATCTTCTCGGCCGGTACCATCACGCCCAGGTCGACGATGTCGTAGCCGTTGCAGCCGAGCACCACGCCGACGATGTTCTTGCCGATGTCGTGCACGTCGCCCTTGACCGTGGCCATCAGGATCTTGCCCTTGGCCTCGGGCTTGTCGCCTTTTTCCAGTTCGATGAACGGGATCAGGTGAGCCACCGCCTGCTTCATCACCCGCGCCGACTTGACCACCTGGGGCAGGAACATCTTGCCTGCGCCGAACAGGTCGCCCACCACGTTCATGCCGCTCATCAGCGGCCCCTCGATCACCTCGATGGGGCGCGCGCACTGCTGGCGGCACTCCTCGGTGTCCTCGACGATGAACGCGGTGATGCCCTTGACCAGGGCGTGCTCGAGGCGCTTGTCCACCGGCAGCGAACGCCACTCCTCGTTCTCGACCTCCTTGACCGCGCCGCCGCCCTTGTAGTCGTCGGCAATCGCCAGCAGCGCATCGGTGCCGTCGGGGGTGCGGTTGAGCACCACGTCCTCGACCTTCTCGCGCAGCAGCGCCGGGATCTCGTCGTAGATCTCCAGCTGGCCGGCGTTGACGATGCCCATGGTCAGGCCGTTCTGGATCGCGTGGTAGAGGAACACCGAGTGGATCGCCTCGCGCACCGGGTTGTTGCCACGGAACGAGAACGACACGTTGGATACCCCGCCGGAGGTCAGTGCATACGGCAGGTGGTCGCGGATGTAGGCACAGGCCTCGATGAAGTCCACCGCGTAGTTGTTGTGTTCCTCGATGCCGGTGGCCACGGCGAAGATGTTCGGGTCGAAGATGATGTCTTCGGGCGGGAAGCCCACCTCATCGACCAGGATGTCGTAGCTGCGCTTGCAGATCTCGCGCTTGCGGGCGGCGGTATCGGCCTGGCCGACCTCGTCGAAGGCCATCACCACCACGGCGGCGCCGTAGCGCTTGCACAGGCGGGCATGGTGCTTGAACGCCTCGACGCCTTCCTTCATCGAGATCGAGTTGACGATGCCCTTGCCCTGGATGCACTTGAGGCCGGCCTCGATCACTTCCCACTTGGAGGAGTCGATCATGATCGGCACCCGGGAGATGTCGGGTTCGCCGGCGATCAGGTTGAGGAACTTGACCATGGCCGCCTGGGAATCGAGCATCCCTTCGTCCATGTTGATGTCGATCACCTGGGCGCCGGCCTCGACCTGCTGCAGGGCCACTTCCAGCGCCTCGGTGTAGTTCTCTTCACGGATCAGCCGCGCGAAGCGGGCGGAACCTGTGATGTTGGTGCGTTCGCCGACGTTGACGAACAGCGAGCTGCGGTCGATGGTGAACGGCTCCAGGCCCGACAGGCGGCAGGCCCTGGGAATCTCGGGGATCGCCCGTGGCGGGTACTTGGCCACTGCCTCGGCGATGGCCTGGATATGCCCCGGGGTGGTGCCGCAGCAACCGCCGATGATGTTCAGAAAGCCACTGGCGGCGAACTCTTCGATCACCGCGGCGGTTTCGGCCGGGGTCTCGTCGTACTCGCCGAAGGCGTTCGGCAGGCCGGCGTTGGGGTGCGCCGAAACGTGGGTGCCGGCCTTGTTCGACAGCTCTTCGAGGTAGGGGCGCAGATCCTTGGCGCCCAGTGCGCAGTTCAGGCCCACCGAGATCGGGTTGGCATGGCGCACCGAGTTCCAGAACGCCTCGGTGGTCTGGCCCGAGAGGGTACGGCCCGAGGCGTCGGTGATGGTGCCCGAGATCATGATCGGCAGCTCGATGCCGTCGTCCTCGAACACCTGCTGCACGGCGAAGATCGCCGCCTTGGCATTGAGGGTGTCGAAGATGGTCTCGATCAGGATCAGGTCGGCGCCGCCCTCGATCAGGCCGCGGGTGGCCTCGATGTAGTTTTCCACCAGCAGGTCGAAGGTGACGTTGCGGTAGCCGGGGTCGTTGACATCCGGGGAGATCGAGCAGGTCCGGCTGGTGGGGCCCAGCACCCCGGCGACGAAGCGCGGCTTGTCGGGGGTTTCGAGGGTCTTGGCATCGGCCACCTGGCGGGCGATGCGCGCACCTTCCACGTTGAGTTCGTACACCAGCGATTCCATGCCGTAGTCGGCCTGGGATACCTGGGTGGCGTTGAAGGTGTTGGTTTCGAGGATGTCGGCGCCGGCATCCAGGTAGGCTTTCTCGATGGCCGCGATCACGTCGGGGCGCGAAAGCAGCAGCAGGTCGTTGTTACCCTTGACGTCGCTAGGCCAGTCGGCAAAGCGCGTGCCACGATAGTCGTGTTCCTCCAGGCGGTAGCTTTGGATCATAGTACCCATGCCGCCATCGAGGATCAGTATGCGCTCTTTGAGGGCTTGCTGAAGTGCTTGGTAACGGGCGCTGCGGTCAGACATAGGACTACCTGGTCGGGCAAATACAAAAGTTGCGGAATAATAACAAACCTGCGCGGTTTTTAGGCGTGTTGCCGGTTTGCATGAATTTGATTCATGTTGGCACGCTGCCGCCACCGGTAGAATCGTGAAGCTATCAATACCCAGGACATTCGGCACATGGTGCATCGTTTACTTGCCGGCGCCTTCGCACTGCTCATCAGCGGCGCGGCGCTCGGACAAGCCCCCGTCACAAGCCCGGCTATTTCCTATACCCGGGACATCCAACCGATCTTCACCGAGAAGTGCGTTGCCTGCCATGCCTGCAACGACGCGGCCTGCCAGCTGAACCTGGGCAGTGCCGAGGGCGCCGCGCGCGGTGCCTCCAAGGTGCCTGTGTATCAGGGCGACCGCAGTACGGCGGTCGCGCCGACCCGGCTGTTCTACGACGCGCACAGCGTCGAGGCCTGGCAGCGCAAGGGCTTCAGTTCGGTGCTCGACAGCCAGGGCAGCCAGGCCGCGCTGATGGCGCGCATGCTCGAGCTGGGCCACAACACGCCGCTCACCCCCAACGCCAAGCTGCCCGAGGAGATCGTGCTGGGGCTCAACCGCAACAACATGTGCCCGCTGCCCGGCGAGTTCGACGCCTACGCCGGCGCCCACCCCAGGGAGGGCATGCCGCTGGCCGTCACCGGCCTTACCGATGCCGAGTACCAGACCCTGCAGCGCTGGTTCGCCGCCGGTGCGCCGGTGGAGTACAACCCGATCCAGCCAAGTGCCAGCGAGGCCGCGCAGATCACCGAATGGGAGGCGCTGCTCAACCGCCCCGGGTCCACCGAGGCGCTGGTGGGGCGCTGGCTGTACGAGCACCTGTTCCTGGCGCACATCTACTTTGTCGGCGGCGAGCAGGGCCACTTCTTCCAGTGGGTACGCTCGCGCACGCCCAGCGGCCAGTCGATCGACCTGATCGCCACACGCCGCCCCAACGATCCGCCCGGCACCGACTTCTACTACCGCCTGATGCCCGTGCAGGGCGTGATCGTGCACAAGACCCACATCACCTACCCGATGGGGCCGAACAAGCTCAAGCGCGTCAAGCAGCTGTTCTACAGCGGCGACTGGCATGCCACGGCCTTGCCTGGCTACGGCCCGCGCCACCGCGCCAACCCGTTCGAGACCTTCGAGGCGATCCCGGCGATAGCGCGCTACCAGTTCATGCTCGATAACGCCGAGTACTTCGTGCGCACCTTCATTCGCGGCCCGGTATGCCGTGGGCAGATCGCCACCGACGTGATCCGCGACAACTTCTGGACCCTGTTCCAGGAGCCGGCACACGACCGCTACATCACCGATGCCGAGTACCGCGGCAAGGCCACGCCCCTGTTGGCGATGCCCGGTCAGATCGACGACGTGGGCAGCATCCTGACCCTGTGGCACGCCTACCGCGACAAGCGCAACGAGTACGAAAAACTGCGCCGCGACGCCTATGCCGACCTGCCGCCACCGAGCTGGTCGAGCCTGTGGGCCGGCAACGACAATGCCTTGCTGACCATCTTCCGCCACTTCGACAGCGCCTCGGTGAGCAAGGGCCTGATCGGCGATGTGCCCAAGACCCTGTGGCTGTTCGACTACCCGCTGTTCGAGCGCACCTATTACCAGCTGGCGGTGAATTTCGACGTGTACGGCAACGTCTCGCACCAGGCGCAGACGCGCCTGTACTTCGACCTGATCCGCAACGGGGCCGAGGTCAACTTCCTGCGCCTGATGCCGGCCAAGCAGCGCAGCGACATCCTCGGCGACTGGTACCAGAACAGCGGCAAGGTCAAGATGTGGCTGGACTACGAGGCGATCGACAGCAAGACCCCGACCGCCCTCAAGCTCGACCCGCGCGACCCCAAGCGCGACTTCGGCCTCAAGCTGGTGGAGCGCACCGGCAGCCTGAACGCCGCGCCCGATCCGATCAACCGCTGCCAGGGCGCGTACTGCTCGCTGCCCGGCAGCGAGGAGTTCCGTGACGTGGAGCAGGCCCTGAGCCGGCTGGCCTCGCGCCCGGCGGCCGGGCTCAAGGTGATCGGCCAGCTGCCCGAGGCGACCATGCTGCGCATCGAAGGGCAGGGCGGCCAGCGCAAGGTCTACAGCCTGCTGCGCAACCGCGCCCACAGCAACGTGGCCTTCATGCTCGGCGAGGCCTACCGCTACCAGCCGGGGCTGGACACCCTGACCCTCTACCCGGGGGTGATGAGCAGCTACCCCAACTTCATGTTCAACATTCCGGCCAGCGACGTGCCCGAGTGGGTCGAGGACATGGAGGCGGCGCGGGACGATCCGGCCCGCTTCGAGCGCATCGTCATGCGCTGGGGCGTGCGCCGCAGCCACCCGCAGTTCTGGCAGTACTTTCATGACCTGAGCCGCTACATCCAGCAGACCGATCCGGTGGAGGCCGGCGTGCTCGACATGAACCGCTACGAGAACCTCTGAAGCAACCGCCGGGCAGATCGGGCTGATCTTTCCCGGCCTTTCGTAGTCCCACCCGCAAGCGGTCCTGATTTGTGCGGGGCCAGGGTGGGGTAACGAGAGACGGGAATCGACATGCTGTTTTCGCTTCAGGCATTGAGGGCGCTCGCCGCCTGGGTGGTGGTCTGTCACCACTTCATGCAGATCTTCTTCGACTTCAAGGCCAGCGGCCCGGTAGGGCAGTTTCTGGCCGATCGCGGTGCGGTCGGGGTGGACATCTTCTTCGTCATCAGCGGGCTGGTGATCTACCTCTCGACCCGCGACAAACCCATGGCGCCCAGGCGCTTTCTGCTCAACCGGGTGCTGCGCATCGTGCCGGCCTACTGGTTCTATACCGGCCTGATGGCGCTGCTGCTGGTGGTGGCCAGCCAGTGGATGCCGCATCAGACCCTGGAGTTGTCGCACCTGCTGCTGTCGCTGCTGTTCATTCCGGCGGAAAACCCCGGCGGCTACGGCCTGTACCCCACGCTCAACGTGGGCTGGACGCTGAACTACGAGATGTTCTTCTACCTGCTGTTCTCGCTGGTGTTCCTGGTGCGCCAGCGCCATCACCTGTGGCTGGTGGCGCTGGCGCTGTTCGCGGTCAGCGAGGTGCTCACCGGCCTGGGCGTGCTGGGGCGGTTCTACAGCAACAACATCATCTACGAGTTCCTGCTGGGCGTAGCCATCGGCGTGCTCTACCGGCGCGGCTGGATTGCCCAGGGGCTGTGGCTGCCGTTGCTGACCCTGGCGGCCGCATCGGTGGCGATCTACCGCCTGGATGCCTCGTCACGCCTGCTGCACTGGGGCCTGCCTAGCGCGCTGATCGTGCTGGCGTGCATCTCGCTGGAGCCGTATTTCAAGGGCAACCGGGTGCTCAAGGCCCTGGGCGACTGCTCCTATTCGGTGTACTTGATCCATGTGCTGGTGCTGTACGGCGGCTGGTTTGCCAGCGAGCGTCTGGGGCTCAACCCCTACCTGGTGTTCGCGCTGTGCGTGCCGCTGATCGGCGGGGCGTCGTGGGCCAGTTACCGCTGGCTGGAAAAGGGCCTGTACCGGCGCATGAGCGGCTGGTTCGAGGCGCGTCTGGGCCCGGCGGTGCCGGTGGCACTTTCCCGACAGAATTACTAGGACTTTGTTCGCCGGCCGTGTTGGCGTAAACTGCGCACAAGTCTGTGAGGAACTTACATGAGCGCCATAACGATTACCGACGCCGCGCACGATTACCTGGCCGATCTGCTGGAAAAGCAGAATACCCCAGGCATTGGCATTCGCATTTTCATTACCCAGCCGGGTACGAACTACGCCGAAACCTGCATTGCCTACTGCAAGCCAGGTGAAGAAAAGCCGGAAGACGAAGCGGTGGGGCTCAAGTCCTTCACCGCCTACCTGGATGCGGTCAGCATCCCGTTTCTGGAAGATGCGGTGGTGGACTACGCCACCGACCGCATGGGCGGCCAGCTGACCATCAAGGCGCCGAACGCCAAGGTGCCGATGGTCAATGCCGACAGCCCGATCAACGAGCGCATCAACTACTACCTGCAAACCGAGATCAACCCGGGGCTGGCCAGCCACGGCGGTCAGGTCAACCTGATCGAAGTAGTCGAGGACGGCATTGCGGTGCTGCAGTTCGGCGGTGGTTGCCAGGGTTGCGGCCAGGCCGACGTGACCTTGCGCGAAGGCATCGAGCGCACCTTGCTCGAGCGCATTCCGGAGCTCAAGGGCGTGCGTGACGTGACCGACCATTCGCAGAAAGAAAACGCCTACTACTGACAGTTATGCCCAATCGCGGGTCAAGCCCGCTCCCACAAGGATCACCGTAGCCGTTGTGGGAGCGGGCTTGACCCGCGATTTGCCGTACGGCGACAGGCAAACTGCGTTCAGGCCACAAAAAAAAGCCCCGCCAATGGCGGGGCAAAGTGGTCGGTGCTAACCAACCAAAGGAGCTCTGAATCAGTTCGCCGCAGCCACGCTGTCGGTTTGCCAGCCACCACCGAGTGCCTTGTAGATCGCCACGATCCCGCGATACAGGTCCACCTCGCCCAACGCCTGCGCGTCCTCGGCAGTGAGCCGTTCACGCTCGGCATCCAGCAGCACCAGGTAATCCACCGTACCCTCGCGGTAACGAATCGACGCCAGGTCCGCCGCCTTGCGGCTCGCCTCGCTCTGGCGCAGCAGCGCCATCAGCCGTTGCTGACGCTTGGCGTAATCGCTGAACGCATTCTCCGACTCTTCCAACGCCAGCAGCACCTGCTGCTCATAGGTCGCCAACGCACCCTCGGCCTCGGCATTCGCGCCGCGCAGACGCGCCCGCACACTGCCCAGGTCGAACGCCGCCCAGGTGATGCTCGGGCCCAGTGCCCACGCCTGCGCCGCACTCGACCCCAACTGCGAACCACGCCCTGCGGTAAAGCCCAGGAAGCCGCTCAGGCTCACCCGCGGGAACAGGTCGGCCGTGGCCACCCCCACATTCGCCGTGGCCGCCGCCAGCTGGCGCTCGGCGCTGCGCACATCCGGGCGACGCTTGAGCAGTTCGCCCGGGTCGCCAATCGGCAGGGCCTTGGCAATCGCCGGCAACTGCGCCGGCGACAGGTCGACACTCAACGCATCCGGCCGCTGCCCCAGCAAGGTGGCGATGCGGTTGCGCGCACGCACCTGCTCGGCCTGCAGCTGCGGCACGCTGGCCTCTACCGCCGCCAGGCGCGCATCGGCGCGCACCACGTCCAGTTCGTTGCCAACCCCTGCATCACGCAGGGTTTCGGTAATGCCGCGCGAATCCTGCTGGGTCTTGAGGTTGGCCAGGGCTATCTTCTCGCGCAACTGCGCACCGCGCAGTTGTCCATAAGCATCAACCAGCTCGGCAATCAGGCTCACCTGCAATTGTTGCAGGTCGGCCTGGGCCGCGGCCTCCTGCGCCTCGCTGGCTTCCAGCTGGCGCTGAATGCGGCCGAACAGGTCAAGCTCCCAGGCCATGTCCAGGCCCAGGTCGTAGCGCTCGCTGTTGACCCGGCGGTCGGTCTGGCCAGGTATCTGACCCTTGCCCAGGTCGCTGCTGGCGCGGCTGGTGACGGTGGGCAGCGCATCGTTGCTCACATCGTCACGAATCGCCCGCGCCGCTTTCAGGCGCGCAAACGCCACGCGCAGCTCGCGGTTGTCGGCCAGCGACTGGCTCACCAGCTGGTTGAGGACCGGGTCGTCGAACTGACGCCACCAGATCGCATCGAAGCGGGTGCGGTCGAAGGCCGCTTTGGCCTCCTGCGCATCGGCCGCTGCCAGGTGCGCGGCGTCGGTGTGCGGGGCCTGGTAGTCCGGGCCGACCGCACAGGCGGCCAGGGCCAGTACCAGCAGGCTCGGTGCCCACAGTTTCAAGTGGTTCATGCCTGGTTCTCCAGCTGCAGCTGGCGGGCCGCCTTGCGGGCCTCGCTGCGCTCTACATAACGACGGATCAACACAAAGAACACCGGGGTCAGCAACAGGCCGAAAATCGTCACCCCGATCATCCCGGAGAACACCGCCACGCCCATGGCATGGCGCATTTCGGCGCCGGCCCCGGAGGAGAACACCAGCGGCACCACACCCATGATGAAGGCGAACGAGGTCATCAGGATCGGGCGCAGCCGCAGCCGGCAGGCTTCCAGCACCGCAGCCAGCGGGTCGAGCCCTTCGGCCTGCTTGTCCTTGGCGAACTCGACGATAAGAATCGCGTTCTTGCACGCCAGCCCCACCAGTACGATCAGGCCGATCTGGGTGAAGATGTTGTTGTCGCCACCGGACAGGATCACCCCGGTAATGGCCGACAGCAGGGTCATCGGTACGATCAGGATCACCGCCAGCGGCAGGCTCCAGCTCTCGTACTGGGCAGCCAGTACCAGGAACGCCAGCAGCACGCACAGCGGGAACACGAACAGCGCGGTGTTGCCGGCCAGGATCTGCTGATAGGTCAGCTCGGTCCATTCGAAGGTCATGCCGTTGGGCAGCTCTTCCTTGAGCAGTTTTGCCATGGCCTGTTCGGCCTGGCCGGAGCTGTAGCCGGGTGCTGCGCCACCGTTGATCTCGGCGGTGATGAAGCCGTTGTAGTGCATCACGCGGTCCGGCCCGGAGGTGTCGCTGACCTTGATGAAGGTCGCCAGCGGGATCATCTCGCCCTGGTTGTTGCGCACCTTGAGCTGGCCGATCTGCTCGGCATCCAGGCGGAACTGCTGCTCGGCCTGCACGTTGACCTGGTAGGTACGGCCAAAGCGGTTGAAGTCGTTGGCGTACAGCGAGCCCAGGTAGATCTGCAGGGTGTCGAAGATATCGTTGATCGCCACACCGTGGGTCTTGGCCTTCTCACGGTCGATGGCGGCATCCACCTGCGGCACATTCACCTGGTAGCTGGTGAACAGCCCGGCCAGCTCCGGCACGTTGTGGCTCTTGGCGATGATGTTCTGGGTTTCCTTGTACAGCGCCTCGTAGCCCAGGTTGCCACGGTCTTCGATCTGCAGGCGGAAACCGCCGATGGTACCCAGCCCCTGAACCGGCGGTGGCGGGAAGATCGCGATGTAGGCTTCCTGGATGTCGGCGTACTGCGCGTTCAACGTGGCGGCAATCGCCGCGGCCGACTGGCTGGGGTCCTTGCGCTGGTCGAACGACTTGAGTGCGACGAACACGATGCCGCTGTTGGGGCTGTTGGTGAACCCGTTGATCGACAGGCCCGGGAAGGCGATGGAGTCGGCCACACCCGGTTGCTTGAGGGCGAACTCGCTCATCTTCTTGATGACCGATTCGGTGCGGTCAAGGCTGGCCGCATCCGGCAGTTGCGCGAAGGCCACCAGGTACTGCTTGTCCTGGGCGGGCACGAAACCGGTCGGGGTGGCGGCAAAGCCCATCCAGGTCAGCACCATCAGCCCGGCGTACACGAACAGGGCGATGCCGCTGCTGCGGATCACGCGGCCCACGGTGCCCACGTAGCCATGGCTGGCACGCTCGAAGAAGCGGTTGAACGGCTTGAACAGCCAGCCGCCGAGCAGGCGGTCGAGCAGTTTCGAGAAGCGGTCCTTGGGGGCGTGATGGCCCTTGAGCAACACCGCAGCCAGCGCCGGCGACAGGGTCAGCGAGTTGAACGCCGAGATCACCGTGGAAATCGCGATGGTCAAGGCGAACTGCTTGTAGAACTGCCCGGTCAGGCCGGAGATGAACGCCGCCGGGATGAACACCGCGCACAGCACCAGCGCGGTGGCGATGATCGGCCCGGTCACTTCGCTCATGGCGCGCTTGGTCGCCTCCAGCGGGTTGAGCCCCAGCTCGATGTTGCGCTCCACGTTCTCCACCACCACGATTGCGTCGTCCACCACGATACCGATGGCCAGCACCAGCCCGAACAGCGACAGCGCGTTGAGCGAGAAGCCGAACAGGTGCATCACCGCAAAGGTGCCGATCAGCGAGACCGGTACCGCCACCAGCGGGATGATCGAGGCGCGCCAGGTCTGCAGGAACAGGATCACCACCAGCACCACCAGGATCAGTGCCTCGAACAGGGTGTGCACCACCGCTTCGATCGAGCCGCGCACGAACACGGTGGGGTCATAGACGATGCTGTAGTCCATGCCCTCGGGGAAGTCCTTCTTCAGCTCGGCCATCTTGGCGCGTACTTCGTCGGAGATCTCGATGGCGTTGGAGCCAGGGCGCTGGAAGATCGGGATCGCCACCGCCGGCTGATTGTTGAGCAGCGAACGCAGGGCGTACTGGCTGGAGCCCAGCTCCACCCGGGCGATGTCCTTGAGGCGGGTGATTTCACCGTCGGCGCCAGAGCGGATGATGATGTTCTCGAATTCCTCTTCGCTCACCAGGCGGCCCTGGGTGTTGACCGACAGCTGGAAGCTGGTGGCCCCGGGGGCGGGCGGCGAACCGAGCTGGCCGGCGGCCACCTGGCGGTTCTGCTCGCGAATGGCAGCCACCACGTCGCTGGCAGTCAGGTTGCGCGAGGCGGTCTTGTTCGGGTCCAGCCACACGCGCAGCGAGTAGTCGCCCATGCCGAACAGCTGCACGTCACCCACGCCACCCAGGCGAGCCAGCTCGTCCTTGATGTTGAGGATCGCGTAGTTGGACAGGTAGAGCATGTCGTAGCGGTTGTCCGGCGAGGTCAGGTGCACCACCATGGTCAGGTCGGGCGAGGCCTTGTCGACGGTGATACCGATACGCGTGACTTCCTCGGGCAGCTTGGGCTGGGTGCGGGTCACACGGTTCTGCACCTGCACCTGCGCGTTGTCCAGGTCGGTGCCCAGGGCGAAGGTGATGGTCAGGGTGATCTTGCCGTCGGCGGTGGACTGCGAGGACATGTACAGCATGTTCTCGACACCGGTGATGGCCTGCTCGAGCGGCGCGGCCACGGTTTCGCCGATCACCTTGGGGTTGGCACCGGGGAAGTTGGCGCGCACCACCACGGTGGGCGGTACCACCTCGGGGTATTCGCTGATCGGCAGCTGGAACAGCGAGATGCTGCCGGCGATCAGGATCAGCAGCGACAGCACGGCGGCGAAGATCGGCCGGGTAATGAAGAACTGGGAAAAAATCATCGGTCTGGTCCCTTAACCGCGTGGTGCCGCGGCACTGGCGAGCTTGACCGTGACCGGCTTGCTCGGGGTGCTGGCTTCCAGGGCCTGGCGTTGCTGGGCGAGGGCGGCGAGGGTGGCGTCGCTGGCCATCGGGGTTTCTTCAGGGCTGACCGGCGAGCCAGGGCGTACACGCTGCAGGCCCTTGACCACGATGCGGTCTTCCTTGCTCAGGCCGCTGCGCACGATACGCAGGCCTTCGAGTTTGGGGCCCAGCTCCACGGCGCGGTAATCGGCCTTGTTGTCCTTGTCCATCACCAGCACGAACTTCTTGCCCAGGTCGGTGCCCACGGCCTCGTCGTTGATCAGCACGGCCGAATAGGTGGCGCTGCCGACCAGTTTCAGGCGCGCGTACAGCCCGGGGGTGAACTGGCCGTCGCTGTTGTCGAACACCGCGCGACCGCGAATGGTGCCGGTCTTGGGGTTGACCTGGTTGTCGACGAAGTTCATCTGGCCCAGGTGCGGGTTGCCGGTTTCGTTGGACAGGCCCAGGTACACCGGGGTGCTCTGGCCGCGCTGGCCGTCTCGGGCCAGCTGGGTGTACTTGAGGTACACGCGCTCGTCGGCGTCGAAGTAGGCGTAGACCTTGTCGGTGGACACCACGCTGGTGAGCGCGGTGACATCGGCGGTGACGATGTTGCCGGCGGTGAACTCGGCGCGGCTGACACGGCCGCTGATGGGCGCGGTCACGCGGGTGAAGCTCAGGTTCAGCCTGGCCAGGTCCAGTTGCGCCTGGATCGCGGCCACCCCGGCGCGGGCTTCGGCGGCGGCACTGGTGCGCGACTCGGCGAGTTCGGCGGAAATCGCGTTGCTGCTGCGCAGGCGCTCGCCGCGCTGGGCTTCGGTCTGGCTGCGGGTGGCGGTGGCGCGGGCTTGTTGCAGTTGGGCTTCAAGTTGGCGTACCTGAGCCTGGAACGGGCGCGGATCGATCTGGAACAGCAGGTCGCCTTTCTTGACCTGGGCACCTTCGGTGAAGGCTACCTGGTCGATCTGGCCGGACACGCGCGGGCGTACTTCGACGGTTTCGGGGGCTTCGAGGCGGCCGGTGAACTCGTCCCATTCGTTGATGGGCTGCTCCAGCACCTTGGCCACCGTGACTTTCGGTGCACCGGGCGCTTGCGGGGCCTCCGGGGTACGGCCACAGGCACTCATCACCACCAGTGCCAGGGCAGCAAGGGGATAGCGCAAGGGTTTGAGTGAGTGTTCCATGGATAGATCCGCCAATGTATTGAGAGTGGGCGGATTCTGCGATTTGTAACTATTAACAACGAATCGAATGGGGCGAAGGTAACTATCATTCGGAATGATATGAACGCCATCGCGGGTCAAGCCCGCTCCTACAGGGACCGCGATGATCCTTGTGGGAGCGGGCTTGACCCGCGATGCAGGCAGCGCCGATTCGAGATGGGCTCAGGCCTGAGCCTTCTCCTCCTGCCCCTGACGCAACCGCGTGCTGATCAGCGCCGCCAGCACCAGCAGGCCGGCGATCACCCACAGCCCGTTGCGCGTGCTGCCGGTGGTCTGCTCGATCAACCCCATCACCGACGGCCCGACGAACCCGCCGAACAGCCCGCACATGGTCACGAACGCCAGCCCCGCCGCCAGTGCACTGCCGCTCAGGCGGCTGGACGGGAACACGAAGATGATCGACTGCACCACGAACAGCATCAGCGCCGTCAGCGAAAAGCCCACCAGCCCGATGAACGAGTTGGAGAACGAGGCAATCACCAGCCCCGCCGCCATGGTCAGCAAGCCGAAGAACATGATCATCCGGCAGCGGGTGGGGGTGGTGGCCAGGCGCGGGAAGGTCGCGGCGCCAATGGCGGCGGCAATCCACGGTACCGAGGTCAGCAGGCCGATCTGGAACGGCGACAGGTTGCCATAGGTGCCGATGATGCCCGGCAGAAAGAAGATCACCGTGTAGATGGTGATCTGGTGCACGAAGTACACCGCGATCGCCAGCCAGATCTGCTTGTCGCGAAACATCTGGCTCAGGCGGGTCTGTGGCGGCGCGGCGGCTTTTTCGGCGCTCAGGCGCTGCTCGATATCGCGCTTGTCGGCCTCCGACAGCCATTTGGCCGAGGCCGGCCCGTCAGGCAGTTTCTTCCACACCACATACGCCAGCGCCACTGCCGGCAGGCCTTCGATCACGAACAGCCACTGCCAGCCATGCCAGCCCAGCAGACCGTCCATCTGCAGCAACGCACCGCCCAGCGGCCCGCTGAGGATGTTGGCCAGGCACACGCCCAGCAGAAAGTAACCGGTGGCGCGTGCCCGCTGTTCGCGGTCGAACCAGTAGGTCAGGTACAGCATCACCCCCGGGAACAGCCCGGCCTCGGCCACGCCCAGCAGCAGGCGCATGATGTAGAACGAGGTCTCGCCCTGCACGAACGCCATGCCTGCCGACAGCAGGCCCCAGGTGATCATGATGCGGGTGATCCAGAAACGTGCGCCCACCCGGTGCATGATCAGGTTGCTTGGCACCTCGGCCAGCGCGTAGGTCAGAAAGAACAGCCCGGCGCCCAGGCCGTAGGCAGCGGCCGACAGCCCCAGGTCGATGCCCATGCTGGCCTTGGCCAGGGCAATGTTGGTGCGGTCCAGAAAGCTCATCACGTAGACGATGACCAGCAGCGGCAGCAGTTTGCGCAGCAGCAGGCTGTTCAGGCGTTGTTCGGCAGGCACGGCGGGCGCGGCCGCCGCTGTCGCGGTATTGAGGATTGTCATTATTGTTAACCCCGGTATTGATGGTGCGGCCCGCCGACGCGCAGGTCGCGGCGGCGGGCTTGGGTGTCGATCAGGTGCGGGCGATGTCCAGCCACACCGGGCCGTTCGGGTACTGGTAGCGCTCCAGGGTGTCGGCGTGCATCTCGATGCTGTAGCCGGGGCGCAGTGGTGGCATGTAGCGGCCGCGGCGGATCACCACCGGGTCGATGAAGTGCTCGTGCAGGTGGTCGACGTATTCCAGCATGCGGTTGTGCAGCGAGGCCGAAACGCCGATGTAGTCGAACAGCGCGATATTCTGCACGTATTCGCACAAACCCACACCCCCGCCATGCGGGCACACCGGCACGTCGTACTTGGCCGCCATCAGCAGCACGATCAGCACCTCGTTCAGCCCGCCCAGGCGCGCCGCGTCGAGCTGGCAGAAGTCCAGCGCACCGGCCTGGAACATCTGCTTGAACATCACCCGGTTGTGGCAGTGCTCGCCGGTGGCCACGCCGATCGGCGCGATGCGCTGGCGAATGGTGGCATGGCCGAGGATGTCGTCGGGGCTGGTCGGCTCCTCGATCCACAGCGGTGCGAAGGCGGCCAGGCGGCGCATGTTCTCGATCGATTCGTCCACGCCCCACACCTGGTTGGCGTCCATCATCAGGGTGCGTTCCCAGCCCAGCTCGTCACGCAGGATGCCGGCGCGGCGAATGTCGTCTTCCAGGTTGGCGCCGATCTTCTGCTTCACGTGGGTCCAGCCATCGGCCACGGCCTCGCGGGTCAGCTGGCGCATCTTCTCTTCGCTGTAGCCCAGCCAGCCCGGTGCGGTGGTGTAGCCCGGGTAGCCTTCGCGCAGCATCTGCGCCTCGCGCTCGGCCTTGCCCGGCGCATTGCGGCGCAGCAGGGCGATGGCTTCCTCGGGGGTGATCACGTCGGTGACGTAGCTGAAGTCCAGGCAGCGCACCAGCTGCTCGGGGCTCATGTCGGCCAGCAGCTTCCACACCGGTTTTTCTTCGTGCTTGGCCCACAGGTCCCACACGGCATTGATGATGGCGGCGGTGGCGAGGTGGATCACGCCTTTTTCCGGGCCCAGCCAGCGCAGCTGGCTGTCGCCCACGGTGAAGTTGTGCCAGAAGGCGCCCATGTCGGCGGTGATCTCTTCCAGGGTCAGGCCCACCACCATCGGTGCCAGCGACTGGATTGCGGCCACGCAGATCTCGTTGCCGCGGCCGATGGTGAAGGTCAGGCCGTGGCCTTCCAGGGGGCTGTCGGTGTGCAGCACCACGTAGGACGCCGAATAGTCCGGTGCGCTGTTCATCGCGTCGGAGCCGTCGAGCGACAGCGAGGTAGGGAAACGGATATCGCGAACGCTCAGGTGGGTAATTCGAATGCTCATGGCGGGCTCTTGTTCTCGGTGACCACTTGGAGTCCCGACTGTAGGTTGCCGAGCGATACGTGCATAATCGCGGTTTCCTAACCAGGGATACCGAATTCGATATGTCTGCGAGCCCTGAAGCCGATCCGCTGCTGCCACGCAGCCTCGGCGCGCTGAAAATTTCCAGCCGCCAGATCACCTTGCTCAACGCCCTGGGCGAGTTCGGCAACCTGCGCCGTGCCGCAGCGGCCATGCACACCACCCAACCGGCGGCGAGCCTGCTGTTGCAGCAGTTGGAGGAGCGCCTGGGCGTGCGCCTGTTCGAGCGCCTGCCCCGGGGCATGCAGCCCACCCTGTATGGCGAGGTGATGATCCGCTATGCCCAGGGCGCGCTGCACGAGTTCGAGCACGCCCAGGCGCAGATCGCCGAACTGGCCCGCGGTGCCATGGGCCTGGTGCGGGTGGGCACGGTGATGGGCCCGGTGCCGCGCCTGCTGACCGGCGCGGTGCTGGCCTACAAGCGCGACCACCCCAAGGTGCGCATCAGCATCGAGGTGGGCACCAGCGACACCTTGCTGCCGGCGCTGCTGCGCGGCGACTTCGACGTGGTGCTCGGGCGCCTGCCCGACCAGGGTGACAGCCAGGACCTGGACATCGAGCTGTTCGACATCGGCGAGCAGATGCGCGTGATCGCCAGGGCAGGGCACCCGCTGGCCGGCGCCGCGGCGCTGCAACTGGCCGACCTGGTCAGCCTCACCTGGATCCTGCACCCGCTCGGCAGCCCCATGCGCCGGCGCGTGGAAAGCGCGCTGCAGGCCGGCGGCATGGTGCAGTCGCTGGACATCGTCGAGACCGCCTCGATCCTGGCCACCACCGCCATGCTCGAAGCCTCCGACATGATCGCGGTGGTGCCCAACGACGTGGCCGAGCATTATGCGCGCTATGGCATGGTCGCCATCCTGCCGGTGGAGCTGCCCATCAGCATGGTCAACCTGGGCCTGCTGACCCTGCGTTCGCGCCCACGCTCGGTGGCGCTGAACACCCTGCTGCATTACCTGCGGGCGCAATGACATGACCTGCGCCGCCACCTTCAGGAGGCACTGAGCCGATGCCCTCGGACATTACCCATTCCAGCTTCTGCAACTGGGTGCGCTTCAAGCACCTGGTGCTGATCGACACCCTGGCGCGCACGCGCAACATGCACGCCACCGCCTCGCGCATGAACCTCAGCCAGCCGGCCCTGAGCAAGATGCTGCGCGACCTCGAGGAGCAGTTCGGCTTTGCCCTGTTCGAACGCCTGCCGCGCAGCATGCCGCCCACCGAGCTGGGCGAGTACGTGGTGCGCTATGCGCAGAACGCGCTGGCCGACTCGCACACCTTCGTCGACCAGGTCAATCGCCTGCGCAAGGGTGGGCACGGCTTCATCAAGGTGGGCGGCATCTTCGCCGCCACCTCGGTGGTGCTGCCCCAGGCCATTGCCGCGATCAAGGCGCGCAGCCCGCTGCTGTCGATAGAAGTGGTGGAGCAGTCCAGCGACTACCTGCTGGCGATGCTCGAACAGAACAAGCTCGACCTGATGATCGGGCGCTTCACCGAACCGCGTTTCGCCCAGTTGTTCGACTTCCAGGCACTGGAGCCCGAGCCCTTCTGCCTGGTGGTCAACAGCAGCCACCCGCTCAACCAGCTCGAGATCACGCCGCTGGAGGCCCTGGGCGACTGGCCGTGGGTGCTGTACCCGGTCGGCACGCCGATCCGCGACCGCCTGGAGCGGGCGTTTCGCGCTGCCAACATCGCCACCCCCGCCGACAGCGTGGATACCATCTCGATGCCGATGTTCCTGCAACTGCTGCAGTCGGGGCCGATGATCGCCATGCTGCCGCGCTCGATGGTGGCGGCGCAGCTGGCCAGCGGTCAGTTTCGCGAGCTGCAGACCCCGCTGCACCTGGCACCGCTGGAGTACGGCATCATCACCCGCAAGGACCAGCCGCTGACCGGCTCGGCGCAGGTGTTCGCCGATATCCTGCTGGACTTCGCCCGTCAGCGCCGTCAGGCCGAGGGTCATAAAACGATCTATAAATGAAACGAGAATTCGCACTTCGATAACCCAGGGTTATCGCTTGATCTGATCATCTCATTGGGAATACGCCGGCCGGCTCCTTACAGTTGGTGCAGATTCGCCCGCACAAGACGGGCGTGATGCCATAACAAGAAGCTTGCCGTAGCGCCCTGAGAGGTCCCATGCACCTGATTGCCAGAACCCGCAGCAGCGAAGACCCTGCGGTCATCCGCCTCAACCCGCTGGACAACGTGCTGATTGCCCGCCAGGTGCTGCCCGAGGGCCTGCACCTGGACGCCGAGGCGGTCACCGTGCGCCAGTCGATCCCTTCGGGGCACAAGGTGGCCAGCCAGCGCGTGGAGCAGGGCGAGGCGCTGCGCCGCTATGGCCAGATCATCGGCTTTGCCTCGCAGCCCATCGAGGCCGGCGAACACGTGCATGTGCACAACGTGGAGATGGGCGACTTCGCCCGTGACTACGCCTTTGGCGAAGACGCCCACAGCGTGCCGGCCAGGGAAGCCTTCTTCGAAGGCATCGTGCGCGCCGACGGGCGGGTCGCCACCCGCAACTACGTGGGCATCCTGACCTCGGTGAACTGCTCGGCGACCGTTGCCCGTGCCGTGGCCGACCATTTTCGCCGCGATATCCACCCCGAGGCGCTGGCCGACTACCCCAACGTCGATGGCGTGGTGGCCCTGACCCACGGTGCCGGTTGCGCGGTCGATCCCAGCGGCGAAGCCCTGGGCCTGCTGCGCCGCACCCTGGGCGGCTATGCCGTGCACCCCAACTTCGCCGCCGTGCTGATCATCGGCCTGGGCTGCGAGACCAACCAGATCGAAAGCCTGATGCAGACCCAGGGGCTGACCGCCGGCGCCCAGTTGCGCGCGTTCACCATCCAGGGCATTGGCGGCACCTCCAAGACCATCGCCGCCGGTATCGAGCAGGTCAAGGCGCTGCTGGCCGACGCCAACCAGGTGCGCCGCGAGCCGGTCAGCGCCCGGCACCTGATCGTGGGCCTGCAATGCGGCGGTTCCGACGGCTATTCGGGCATCACCGCCAACCCCGCGCTGGGCAATGCGGTAGACCGCCTGGTGGCTGCGGGCGGCACCGCGATCCTGTCCGAAACCCCGGAAATCTACGGCGCCGAGCACCTGCTGACGCGCCGTGCGGTCAGCCGCGAAGTGGGCGAGAAGCTGATCGCGCGCATCCACTGGTGGGAAGACTACTGCCAGCGCATGAACGCCGAGCTCAACAACAACCCCTCGGCCGGCAACAAGGCCGGTGGCCTCACCACCATTCTCGAAAAATCCCTGGGCGCCGTGGCCAAGGCCGGCTCCAGCAACCTGGTGGACGTGTACCAGTACGCCGAGGCCGTGCGCGCCAAGGGGCTGGTGTTCATGGACACCCCCGGCTACGACCCGGTGTCGGCCACCGGCCAGGTCGCCGGCGGTGCCAACCTGATCGCCTTCACCACCGGTCGCGGTTCGGCCTACGGCTGCGCCCCGGCGCCGTCGATCAAGCTGGCCACCAACAACCGGGTGTTCGAGCACCAGGAAGAAGACATGGACGTGAACTGCGGCGGCATTGCCGACGGTTCCACCAGCATTGAAGAACGCGGCGCCTACATCTTCGAACAGATGCTGCGCATCGCATCGGGCCAGCGCAGCAAGAGCGAGCAACACGGCTACGGGCAGAACGAGTTCGTGCCGTGGCAGATCGGCGCCGTGACCTGATTGACCTTTCCGCACCCTTACAGAGGCGAAATGCACATGAGCTTTTCCGGACACAACTTCATCGCAGGCCAGCGCAGCGCCCTGGGCGACACCCTGGTCTACAGCGTCGACGCCCACACCGGCGAACGCCTGCCGGGCGGTTTCCACCAGGCCACCCTGGACGAAGTCGACAGCGCCGTTGCCGGTGCCACCGCGGCCTTCCCGGTGTTTCGCAGCCTGCCGGCCGTGCGCCGGGCCGAATTTCTCGACGCCATTGCCGATGAACTCGACGCCCTGGGCGAGGACTTCGTGGCGCTGACCTGCCGCGAAACCGCGCTGCCAAGCGCACGCATCCAGGGGGAGCGCGGTCGCACCAGCGGCCAGATGCGCCTGTTCGCCAAGGTGCTGCGCCGTGGCGACTTCTACGGTGCGCGCATCGACCAGGCGCTGCCCGAGCGCACGCCGCTGCCACGTCCGGACCTGCGCCAGTACCGCATCGGCGTGGGCCCGGTGGCGGTGTTCGGCGCCAGCAACTTCCCGCTGGCATTCTCCACCGCTGGCGGCGACACCGCCGCAGCGCTGGCAGCCGGTTGCCCGGTGGTGTTCAAGGCCCACAGTGGCCACATGGCCACTGCCGAGCGCGTGGCTGAGGCGCTGCTGCGTGCGGCCGACAAAACCGGCATGCCGGCCGGCGTGTTCAACATGATCTTCGGTGGCGGTGTGGGCGAGGCGCTGGTCAAGCACCCCGGCATCCAGGCCGTGGGCTTCACCGGTTCGCTCAAGGGCGGCCGTGCCCTGTGCGACATGGCGGCGGCGCGGCCGCAGCCGATCCCGGTGTTTGCCGAGATGTCGAGCATCAACCCGGTACTGGCGCTGCCGCAGGCACTGGCCAGCCGTGGTGCGCAGATGGCCAGGGAACTGGCCGCCTCGGTGGTGCAGGGCTGTGGCCAGTTCTGTACCAACCCGGGCCTGGTGCTGGGCATCCGCTCGCCGGCCTTCACCACCTTCATCGAGCAACTGGGCGGCCACCTGGCCGAACAGGCGCCGCAGACCATGCTCAACGCCGGCACCCTGGCCAGCTATGGCAAGGGCCTGCAGGCACTGCTGGCGCACCCCGGCATCCAGCACCTGAGCGGCCAGGCACAAGCCGGCAACCAGGCCCAGCCGCAGCTGTTCGGCGCCGATGTCAGCCTGCTGCTGGAACACGACGAGTTGCTGCAGGAAGAGGTGTTCGGCCCCTGCACCATCGTGATCCAGGTGGCCGACGACGCCGAGCTGCTGCGCGCCGTCAGCGCCCTGCGTGGCCAGCTCACCGCCACGCTGCTGGCCGACGGTGACGACCTGCCGGCCTTCGCCCAGCTGTTCGGCGTGCTCGAAGACAAGGTCGGCCGCGTGCTGGTCAACGGCTACCCCACCGGTGTGGAGGTGTGTGACGCGATGGTGCACGGCGGCCCGTACCCGGCCACCTCCGATGCCCGCGGCACCTCGGTCGGCACCCTGGCCATCGACCGCTTCCTGCGCCCGGTGTGCTACCAGAACGTGCCCGACGCGCTGCTGCCGGACGCCCTGAAGGACGCCAACCCGCTGGGTATCCAGCGCCTGGTCGATGGCCAGTACAGCCGCCAGGGCCTGAGCGATGTCTGAAGCCCGGCGCTACGACACGGCCACGCTGACCCGGTTCGTCGAACAGTTGTTCGAGGGTGCCGGGGCCGACGCCGAGGTGGCCCGGGTGGTGACCCGCGTGCTGCTCGAGGGCGAGCTGCTGGGGCACCGCACCCACGGCCTGAACCTGGTCAGCCGCTATGTCGGTGGCGTACAGCGCGGTGAGGTCAAGGCACGTGCCGCCGACCTCGAACACCTGCAGGGCAGCGGCATCGCCACGCTGTTCGACGGCCACTACGTGCTCGGGCCGTACTGCGTGGAGCGTGCCCTGGCATGCGCCGCGCAGGGTGCCCAGGCGCAGGGTATCGGCATCTCGGTGGTGCGCCGTGCCTCGCACATCGGCTGCCTGGCGGCCTACCTCAAGCCCTACACCGACCGTGGCCTGGTGGCCCTGCTGTATTCCTCCGACCCGTCGGTGGGGCTGGTGTGCGCCCAGGGCGGCATCGACCCGATCTACACCCCCAACCCGATTGCCGCGGGTATTCCGACCCAGGGCGAGCCGATCCTGCTGGATGTGAGCATGTCCAGCGTCACCCTGGGCCTGGTGGGCCAGTGCCGCGATGCCGGCACCACCTTGCCTCACGCCGTGCTGATGAGTAACGACGGCACGCCGAGCAACGACCCGCGCGACTTCTTCACCACGCCCCAGGGCAGCCTGCTGCCATTGGGCGGGCAGGCCTTCGGGCACAAGGGCTTTGCCCTGGCCCTGCTGGTCGAGGCGCTGACCTCGGGCCTGGCCGGGCACGGGCGCAAGGACGCGCCGCAGCAGTGGGGCGCCTCGGCCACCGCAGTGGTGATCGACCCGCGCTTCTTCGGCGGGCTTGAGGCCTTTACCGCCGAGAGCAGCTTCCTTGGCCAGTTGGTGCTGGCCAGCCGTCCGCTCGACCCGCAGCGCCCGGTGCGCCTGCCGGGCCAGGCCGGGCTGAAACTGCGCGAGCAGGCGTTGCGCGAGGGCCTGGGCCTGTCGCCGGCGGTGCTCGATGCGCTGAACCAGACCGCTGCGCAGTTGCAACTTGCGCCGCTTTCGCAATGACCGACCACCACAACAAGAGTGCACACATGACCAACCAGAACCAGGCGCACGCGCCTCTCGCACTGAGCAACGATCTCGCCGTGTTCGCCACCGGCAGCTGGGTAGGGCGGGTGTGGCTGCCCGAGCAGGGCCCGGCCGTGGTGCTGGTCAGGGCCGGCGCGGTGCATGACATCAGTGCGCATGTGGCCACCGTCTCGGCCCTGCTCGAACAACCCGACCCGGCCGCCTACCTGCGCGCACTGCCGCTGGGCGAGGCGTTGATCAAGCTGCCCGCGCTGCTGGCCAACAGCGACCCGCAGCAGCGCGATGCACGCCTGCCATGGTTGCTGGCCCCCATCGACCTGCAGGCGGTCAAGGCCGCCGGCGTGACCTTCGCCGCCAGCCTGCTGGAGCGTGTGGTCGAAGAGCAGGCCAAGGGCGACCCGGCCAAGGCCGACGCGATTCGCGACACCCTGGTCAGCCGCATCGGCGCCGACCTGTCGCGTATCGTGCCCGGCTCGGCCCAGGCCGAAGAACTGCGCGTGCTGCTGGTGGAGCAGGGCATGTGGTCGCAGTACCTGGAAGTGGGCATCGGCCCGGACGCCGAAGTGTTCACCAAGGCCCAGCCGTTGTCGGCGGTCGGCCACGGCGCCGATATCGGCCTGCACCCCAAGTCCAGCTGGAACAACCCCGAGCCCGAGGTGGTGCTGGCGGTGTCGAGCAACGGCACCATCCACGGCGCCATGCTGGGCAACGACGTGAACCTGCGCGACTTCGAAGGGCGCAGCGCGCTGCTGCTGTCCAAGGCCAAGGACAACAACGCCTCGACCGCCCTCGGCCCGCTGCTGCGCCTGTTCGACGAGACCTTCAGCCTGGAGGACGTGCGCGCCGCCGAAGTCGACCTGCGCGTCGAAGGCCGGGATGGCTTCGTGCTGCAGGGGCGCAGCTCGATGCGCCAGATCAGCCGCGACCCGGTCGACCTGGTGCAGCAGACCCTCAACGAGAACCACCAGTACCCCGACGGCCTGGTGCTGTTTCTGGGTACCCTGTTCGCGCCCAAGCAGGACCGTGACCAGCCCGGCAGCGGTTTCACCCACAAGCTGGGCGATGTGGTCACCATCAGCAACCCGCTGCTGGGCAGCCTGTGCAACCGCGTGACCACCAGCGACCAGGCGCCACAATGGGCATTCGGCCTGCGTGCGCTGATCGAAAGCCTGAGCCGTCGTGGCTTGCTGGAGGTGGCAGTGACTGCACGCCAGCCCTGAGCGGGCGTGCGTATTCCAGGGATGACGTGTGGATGAAGGATCGCCTCGGCGTTTGACGCTGCAACAACAATAATAAAGGCCATCAGATGAACGCACTGAAGAAGTACCAACGCATCACCGTCGTGTTTCTGCTGTTGATCGGCATCGTCAACTACCTGGACCGCAGCGCGCTGTCGATTGCCAACACCTCGATCCAGCGCGACATGCTCATCAGCCCTTCGCAGATGGGCATCCTGCTGTCGGCCTTCTCCGTGGCCTACGCCTTTGCGCAGTTGCCACTGGGCCTGATCATCGACCGCCTGGGCAGCAAGATCGCCCTGGGCGCATCGTTGCTGGCCTGGTCGGTGGCGCAGTCGCTGTGCGGGCTGGTCAACAGCTTTGGCGGCTTCATGGGCCTGCGGGTGCTGCTGGGGATCGGCGAGGCGCCGATGTTCCCCTCGGCGGCCAAGGCGCTGTCGGAATGGTTCGACGCCAACGAGAGGGGCACGCCGACCGGCATCGTGTGGTCGTCGACCTGCCTGGGGCCGTGCCTGGCGCCACCGTTGCTGACGCTGTTCATGGTCAACTTCGGCTGGCGCGGGATGTTCATCATCACCGGCGTGATCGGCATCGTGCTGGCGCTGTGCTGGTTGACGTTCTACAAGAGCAAGGCCAGGTACCTGGCGGAACTGGCGGCGCAGGGCCAGGCGCTGCCAAGCGAACAGCCGGCGCCGCGGGCTGACGCGGTGCAGGCGCCCAAGGCGTCGTACTTTGCCGGCTGGCTCGACCTGTTCAAGCACCGCAGCACCTGGGGCGCGGTGCTGGGCTTCATGGGCGTGATCTACATGCTGTGGCTGCACCTGACCTGGCTGCCGGGCTACTTCGAGCGCGAGCACGGGCTGAACCTGTACGACACCGCGTGGGTGGTATCGCTGGCCTATGGTTTCGGCGCGGTGGGCACCATCGTGGCGGGGCGGTTCTGCGACCTGCTGGTACGGCGTGGCATGAGCGTGCTGGCCAGCCGCAAGTTCAGCGTGATCACCGGGCTGGTGCTGGCGGCGCTGTTCACCTTGCCGCTGTCGTATGTGAGCGGGTTGACCGGGTGCGTGATACTGCTGTGCCTGGCGCTGTTCAGCATCAACATGGCCAGTGCCACGGCGTGGATGATCGTCAACACCATCGTCGACAGCCCGCGGGTGGCCTCGTTTGGTTCGATCCAGAACTTTGGCGGCTACATTGCAGGGTCCGTGGCGCCGATCGTGACCGGGTTCAGCATCCAGTATTCGGGCTCGTTCAATACCGCGTTCATGATCAGTGCGGTGGTGGCGCTGTGCTCGGCGCTGGCGTACTTCCTGTTGCTCAAGGCGCCGATCGGCGGGGCGGATGAGCCGGCGGGGCAGATGGCCGGGGCTACCCAGTAGGACAGGTGGCGAGCGCTTCGCGCTCGTTCACTGGCGTGCCAGCGAAGAGGCCGGTGGTCTTCGCTCCTCTGCCATTCATCCACCCAATCGCACCCTGGCGCACGCGCGCCCTCAAACCCCCTGAATGGCCCGTGACACGGGCCCGCATTCAACCGGATCGAGGGTGAGCACCATGCCCCAGGGAAGCAAAGCCAAGTACACCGCCGAGCAGAAACGCAAGGCGCAGCACATCGAAGAAAGCTACGAGCAAAAAGGCACGCCCAAAGCCGAGGCCGAGGCGCGTGCCTGGGCCACGGTGAACAAGCAGTCTGGCGGGGGCGAGAAAAAGGGCGGCTCAGGTCGCAGCACCCCGGCCGGCGAAAAGCACGCCGCTGCCTCCGACTCGGCCAAACGCGCCGCCAGCACCCGCGCCGGCCACGCGCGCACCTCCACCACCTCGTTGGCCAGCCAGACCAAGCAAAGCCTGCTCAAGGAGGCGCGCAGCAAGGACATCAAGGGGCGCTCGAGCATGACCAAGGCGCAGCTGATCGAAGCGCTGCACGCCCACCACTGAACCCGCCCGACGCTGACCGGCGAGGCTGCCGGCCAGCGTCACGGGCTCAGGCCACCACGCCGTCGTCGACGATGGCCATCGGCAACTCGATGCTGCTGTCGCCAGGCGTGAGGATGACCTTGCGGCACTCCTGCTCCTTCTTGTCGAAGATCCTGTAGCCCTCGGCCGCCTGCTCCAGCGACAGGCGGTGGGTGATGATGGTTTCCGGCGTGAGCGCGCCGGTTTCGATGTAGCCCAGCAGTTCCGGCAGGTAGCGCTGCACGTGGGTCTGGCCCATGCGAAAGGTCAGGCCCTTGTCGAACGCATCGCCGAACAGGAAGCCGTGGATGAACCCCGAATACACCCCCGGCACACTGACCACACCGCCGCGCCGGGCTGCCGCGATGCACTGGCGCAAGGCCTTGCCGCTGCTGCCCTCGAGCTTGAGCGCGGCCAGCACGGTTTCGGTGGTGCTGCCCTTGGCCTCGAAGCCCACCGCATCGACCACACCATCCACCCCGCGCATGCCCGGGGTCTGGCGGATGATGGTATCGGCCGGGTCGTCGTCATCGTCGAAATTGATCGGGATCACGCCATACGCCTGCTGCGCATAGGCCAGCCGGTAGGGGTGGTGGTCGACCATGAAGATGCGTTCGGCGCCGAGCATCCGCGCCACCGCCGCGCACAGCAGCCCGACCGGCCCCGCGCCGTAGATGGCGAGGCTCGAACCCTGGCCGATCTCGGTGTTCTTCACCGCCTGGAAGGCCGTGGGCAGGATGTCGGACAGAAACAGCACCTTCTCGTCGCTCAGCGTGCCCGGCACGCGGAACGGACCGGTGTTGGCCTTGGGTACGCGCACGTACTCGGCCTGGCCGCCGGGTACGCCACCGTACAGGTGGCTGTAGCCGAACAGCGCTGCGCCAGAGGGGATGAGCTTCTTGTTGAGGATCGCCCCGCGCCCGGTATTGGTGGTCTCGCACGCGGCGAACAGGTCCTGCTGGCAGAAGAAACAGCTGCCGCAGGCAATCACGAACGGGATCACCACGCGATCGCCCGGCTGCACCGCGGTCACCCCGGTGCCGACTTCCTCGACCACGCCCATGAACTCGTGACCGAAGATATCGCCGTCTTCGACCGCCGGGATCTTGCCGCGGTACAGGTGCAGGTCCGAGCCGCAGATGGCGGTGGCGGTCACCCGCAGGATCAGGTCGTCGGGTTCTTCCAGAATGGGGTCGATTACGGTATCGACCCTGACGTCGTGGGCGCCGTGGTAGGTGAGTGCTCTCATGGTCTCTCCAGCTTCGCGTAGGTAGGTGCAACACAGAGGGGCGACACTCAGGGCCTGAAGCCCAGGCCGTCGGACAGGTCGGCAGGCCCCTCGCGGGGGGCCTGCGCGGCAGCTGCCGGCGCGCTGGCGTCGGCGTTGTGCACGGCCTGGGTGGCGTCGGCGTACAGCGCCTTGCCGGTGCGGGTCACCTTGTCGGCCAGGGCATCGCGGGTTTCGCCCATCAGTTCGTCCTCCTTGCGCGTGCCGGGCAATGCCGCGCCCAGGGCCGCGCCGAGGGCGATGCCGATGGCGGCCAGCACCAGCGGCTGGTCCTTGAGCAGGTGGTCGAACTGGCCCTTGAGCTGCGCGGCCTGGGCCTGCACCCGGTCGCTGGCGTGGTGCGCGGCCTGGCGCACCTTGTCGGCCGAGCTGCCCAGGCTGTCGCCGGCGTCGCGCGCCTTGTCGTGGGCCACGTCCGAGGCGTGGTGCAGGTGCTCGCCGGCCTGGGCCATGGCGCCCTTGATGCCGCTGGCAGCGTCGCCCAGCGTGTCGGCCAGGCCGCTGCCGCCAAAGGTCGGCGAGCCGGGTGAGAAGGGGCGGTTCTGGTTCAGCGCCAGCCACGCCAGGCCCACGCCGGTGAGCACGGTGGGCACCGGGTTGTGCTTCAGGGTGGTGCCCAGGTTCTGGAAGAACTCGCCGCCGTTGCCCTTGAAGTACGCCATGCCCTGGTCGATCAACTGGCCGGGGGGGAGGCGGTGTTCCAGCGAGTCCACCAGGTGGCTGATGCTGGCGCGCTTGGCGTCGATCTCCTGCTCCAGGGTTTCCGGGCTCTTGTGCGATTCGGCTTCGAATGAGGTGCTCATGAGACTTTCCTCTTCAGTGCGTCCTTGTCCTGTTGCAGGGCATGCAGGGTGCGGTCAGGGGTGAGGTTGGACGGGTCGAACTGCTTCTTGCCGGCCTGCAGCATCATGAAGCCGATGACCAGGGTCACCGCGCCCACGATCAGCGCCGCCAGCCAGGGCGCGACCACGTAGGCCAGGCCGTACACCGCCGCCATCAGCAGGATGATCAGGCCCGCCAGCAGCACCATGGCGCCGCCGGCCACGGCGGCTGTACCGGCCTTAAGGGTGGTCAGGCTGCGTTGCAGTTCGGCCTTGGCCAGTGCCAGCTCCTTGGTGAACAGCTCGGGCACTTCACGGGTGAGCTGGCGCAGCAGGCTGCCGATGCTGGTGTTGTCGTGCTCGCCCGGTGGCGCGGGGGGCAGGGTATCGAGTGGGTCGCGTTCCATCACACACCTCCCTTGAAGCTGTCCTGGGTGTTGGGGCCATCGGCCAGGGTGCGGCCCAGCGGGTCGGCGGGCACGGGGTTGTCGCGCAGCGGCGGTACCGAGCTCTGGTAGGGCGCGCTGGCGCCGTAGGCCTGCGTGGGGGTGCCCGACGCGGTCGGGTGGCTGCTGCTGGCGCGCAGAAAGCGCGACAGGCCAAAGCCGATGGCGACGCTGCCGGCCAGGAACAGCGTGGGGTTGTCGCGGGCCAGTTGCGCGCCCTTGTGCACCAGGTCCTCGATGCTGTTGTCGCGGACCTGGTCGGCAAAATCGCCCAGCCCGCTGGCCAGTTGCGCCATGTACTGGGCCAGCCCGAGGGAATCCTTGCCTTCAAGGGCCGAGGCTGCCGACTGGGCGCCTTCGACCAGCGAGTCGAGCTGTTCGGCGGCCAGGTCGCGATACTGCTCGTACTGTCTGGCGCCGTGTTCCCTGGCGTCGTCGAGCAATGCCCCGGCGTCTTCGGCCAGGGTGTGCAGGTGTTCCTGCGGGGTGCCCTGTGGCGACTGCGAGGCGTCGCCGTGGGCCGACTGATCAGTCCCGTTCATTGTGGTTCTCCCTTACGTTCGGATAAACGCCGGGCACACTGCGCTGATTGCCAAGCACTGTTTTACGGACTCTCAGGCGGATGACGATGGACGTGGCGGCAGAGTTCAAGGCAAGTGACAGGTGACTGCCAAGGGCACGACCAAAGGTGGGGCGGGCCCGCCCGGCGGCGGGCCTGGGGAAGGGGTCAGTGGCTGGTGGTATTCTTGAGGGCCTTCATGTAGTTGGCCTTGAACGCCTGCATCTGTTCGCCAAGGGCCTCGAGTTCGGCTTTTTTCAGCAGCTTGCGAGCCTGCGGGAACATCTCGGACTCTTCTTCCTCGATATGGTGTTCGAGCAGCTCTTTCACCACCTTCACGCGGCCGGTGAACTCCGGGGTCGACGGGTCGGTGGTCTTGAGGTCGGGCAGCACCAGGGAGTCGACGGTGCGGTGCTCTTCCTTGGCCTCGTAGTACATCACGTCCTGTTCCTTGCCGCCGGCCTGCTTGAACGCCGGGTAGAGGATCTGCTCCTCGATCTCGGTGTGCACGGTGATTTCCATCTCCAGTTCGGCAAGCAGCTGGGTGCGCGTCTTGACGCCGCGCTCGGTGGATGCGCTCAGTTTTGCCAACAGGGCCTTTACGCGCTTGTGATCGGCTTCGAGCAGTTCAATGGCATTCATGGTGATCTCCGGTGGCGGGTACGGTGGCGGGTACGGTGGCGTGTTCGCCTCGGTAGTCGTTGCATCAACGATGCCAGCCTGCACCGCTGGAAAAACCTCGTTGAATCAACGGCGTCGCCAGCGCATGGGCAGCGTCAGGCTTGCAAATTGCCCGAAACGGCCACCGGATCATGCAGTTTGGATGAAGGCACACTGCCCACGCTGCCTCAGCGAAGTGGCGTGGGCATGCAATCAGCGCTTGCGCTTGGGCAGCACCGCGCTGAGCACCTGCTTGGCGGTCTGGGTGATCACGCCGGCTTCGTCGGGGTCGCCCTTGAGCAGGGTGGTGGCGAAGTTCTTCGCCTGTTGCACGGTGATGTGCGGCGGCAGGGGCGCCACGTTGGGGTCGGTCTTGAACTCGATCAGCACCGGGCAGTCGCTGGCCAGGGCCTGCTCCCAGGCGGCGGCAACGTCTTCTTCACGCTCGACGAAAATGCCCTTGAGCCCGATGGAGATGGCAAACAGGTGGTAGGGCACGTCGGGAATGTTCTGCGACGCCTCGAACTTGGGGTCGCCCTCCATTACCCGCTGCTCCCAGGTGACCTGGTTGAGGTCCTCGTTGTTGAACACCGCGCAGATCCAGTTCGGGGTCTGCCACTGACGCCAGTACTTGGCCACGGTGATCAGCTCGGCCATGTTGTTCATCTGCATGGCGCCGTCGCCCACCAGCGCGATCACCGGGCGCTCGGGGTGGGCGAACTTGGCCGCGATGGCGTAGGGCACGGCCGCACCCATCGAGGCCAGGCCGCCGGACAGCGAGCACTGCATGCCGCGGCGGATCTTCAGGTCGCGGGCGTACCAGTTGGCGCACGAACCCGAGTCGCTGGTGATGATGGCCTGGTCGGGCAGCCGCGGGGACAGTTCGTGCACCACCCGCTGCGGGTTGATCGGGTTGGCGCTGACCAGGGCGCGTTTTTCCAGGGTCTTGTCCCAGCGGGCGCGCCAGCCTTCGACCTTCTTGCGCCAGCTGCGGCTGGTCTTGCTATCGAGCAGCGGCAGCAGGGCGCTCAGGGTTTCGGCCGCATCGCCCACCAGGTTGACCTCCATCGGGTAGCGCAGGCTGAGCATGTCGGGCTGGATGTCGATCTGCACCGCGCGGGCCTGGCCCTCCTTGGGCAGAAACTCGGCGTAGGGGAAGCCCGAGCCGATCATCAGCAGGGTGTCGCATTCCTGCATCAGCTTGTAGCTGGGCTCGGTGCCGAGCAGGCCGATGGCGCCGGTGACCCAGGGCAGTTCGTCGGGCAGGGCGGCCTTGCCCAGCAGCGCCTTGGCCACGCCGGCGCCGAGTTTTTCGGCCACGGCGATGACCTCGTCGGTGGCGTTCAGCGCGCCCGCACCAACCAGCACGGCGACCTTCCTGCCCGCATTGAGGATGTCGGCGGCGCGCTGCAGGTCGGCCTCGTAGGGCACCACCCTGGGCTTGCTGTAGCCGACGCCCGAATGCAGGGTGCCGTGGGCGCGGGCGGGTTCTTTATAGGGCAGGTCCTGCAGGTCGTTGGGCAGGATCACCGCCGTGACGCGGCGCTCGCCCACCGCCGTGCGCACGGCACGGTCGATCAGGTGGCGTACCTGGGAGGGTTCGGAGGCCTGCTGCACGAAGGCGCCGGCCACGTCCTTGAACATCGACAACAGGTCCAGTTCCTGCTGGTAATGGCCGCCCAGCGCGGTGCGGGCCTGCTGGCCGACGATGGCGAGCACCGGCATGTGGTCCATGCGCGCATCGTAGAGGCCGGTGAGCAGGTGCGAGGCGCCGGGGCCGGAGGTGGCGATGCACACCCCCAGCTCGCCGGTGAACTTGGCATGGGCTGCGGCCATGAACGCGGCCATTTCCTCGTGCCGCGCCTGGATGAATTCGATCTTGCCCCGGGCCCGGTCGAGCGCGCCGAACACGCCGTTGATGCCATCGCCAGGGTAGCCGTAGATACGTCGCACGCCCCATTGATACAGCCGCTCAACCAGGAAGTCGCCCACTGTCGTCGTCATTCGATCCCTCACGTTTACAAGTGATAGTCAGAGGTCTGGACCGGGCGCGCGCGCAGAAAGTTTCAACTGTCGAGCGTGGCGACGACTATCGCGGCGGGGGCATTTGGAGGCATATTGCCGTGCCACCCGGCGTGCTCTGCACGCTTTACCAGAACAACCAGAAGAGGCAGAACGTGGTGCAACGGCGGCAGTTCAGCGGTGCCCTGCAGGGCTCGAACCTGCGTTTTGTAGGCGGGCAGGGTCACGGCAGCGGGCCCCGGGCGCGGGTGGGCTTTGTGCTGCTCGAACATTTTTCGTTGCCGGCCTTCACCCAGGCGCTCGATACCCTGGTCACCGCCAACCTTATCCAGGCCGATGCCTTCGTCACCACCACCTTCAGCCTTGACGGTGCCTCGGTGGTCAGCGACCTGGGGCTGGTGATCTGCCCGGATGCGCCGCTGGGTTTGAAGACGCTCGAAGGCCTGGACCTGCTGGTGGTGTGCGGTGGCCTGCGCACCGTGCTGCGCCCGCTGCCGGAGCTGGCGCTGTTGCTGCAACGGGCTGCGCAGGTGGGGGTGGCGTTGGCGGGGCTGTGGAATGGTGCCTGGTTTCTGGCCCAGGCCGGCCTGCTCGATGGCTACCAGTGTGCGGTGCACCCGGAGAACCGTGCGGCGCTGGCCGAGCTGGCCAGGCATAGCCAGGTGACAGGGGAGAGCTACACGGTGGACCGAGACCGCCTGACGGCGGGCAGCCCGGCGGGGGCGTTCAACATGGTGCTGGAATGGATCGGCCAGCGTCATGGGCGTGGCCTGGTGGATGCCGTGGTCGATATCCTGGCCTACGAGGCCTCGCGCTTTCGCCGGGTGCAGCCGACCGTGCACCAGAACATGAGTGCGCCGCTGCGCGAGGCGATCAAGCTGATGGGGGCCAACCTTGAAGAGCCGCTGAGCCAGGTGCAGTTGGCGCAGTATGTGGGGTTGTCCCGGCGTCAGATCGAGCGGCTGTTCCAGTCGCAGCTGGGGACCACGCCGGTCCGTTACTACCTGGAGTTGCGCATTACCGAGAGTCGCCGGTTGTTGCAGCACTCGGACCTGGCGTTGATCGATGTGGCCCTGGCGTGCGGCTTTGTTTCGCCCAGCCATTTCAGCAAGTGCTACACCTCTTTTTATGGGTACGGCCCGTCGAAGGAGACGCGATTTGGCTGCGTGAACGGGCCGCAAAAGCCGGACATGCCGTAAGCCATGCGGTAACCACCTGTTTTTTCGTTATTTTTTATCGTTGGGGGCTTCCCTGGCGAAGCGAAAGTTGGTACATTTCCGCTCATTCCTGCCGAGGCCTTTCATGGGCTTCCAGTTGCATCACAGGGGCGTCGCCAAGCGGTAAGGCAGCAGGTTTTGATCCTGCCATGCGTTGGTTCGAATCCAGCCGCCCCTGCCATTTTTTCCCGTATCAACCTTCCCCAACTATCAAAAGCTGCTTGATTGCGGTTGGCTTCCGTTCGTGCTGCGTTTCGCTGCCGGGCCAGCGGCGCCAAGGCTGCAGGCCATGGCGCTCGGTTTAAACAACGTAGGTTCAAACGCTGGTCGCAGGGCTAGTGATCGTTGTGCTTGACCTTGCGCACCCGCACCAGAATCAACCCCAGCACGCCGATGGCCAGCGGCGCCATGCCCAGCAGTGCGTCCCGTGCGCTGACCTGCAGCCCCATCACCGTCAGGCCTGAATAGATCAGCTTGAACAGGTTGAGCAGGTAGTAGGTGATGGCGATGATCGACAACCCTTCCACTGCGCGCTGGATCTTGATCTGGGTGTCGGCGCGGGTGCTCAGGCTCTTGAGGATCTCCGCGTTCTGCTCCTCCATTTCCACCTGCACCCGTGCCTGCAGCAGGTCGCCCAGGTTGGCCACGCTCTTGGCCAGCTGGTCCAGGCGCTGTTCGGTCACGGCGCAGTAGCGCACCGTGGGCTTGAAGCGCCGTTCGATGAAGATACCCAGCCGCTGGCAATCGCCCAGGTGGCTTTCGCGCAGCTCGCCCAGGCGCTCGAACACCAGTTGCGCATAGGCCTGGGTGGCGCTGAAGCGGTGGCGGGTCTTCGCGGCGCTGCGCACCATCTGCGCCGACAGCCCGGCAATGTCGCCCAGCAGTGCCTTGGCGTTGCCCGGCTGCGGGTCGGCGTTGCGCTCGGACAGGCTCACCAGGGTTCTGTCGTAGGCATTGAGCTCCACGCTCAGGGCCTTGGCGGTGTCCAGCGACAGCGAGGCCATCATGCGGTAGGTCTCGATCTCCAGCAGGCGCCGGATCATGCGGCCCTGGCGGTAGGCATTGAGGCGCCTGTTGACGAACAGGAAGCGGTTGGTGCCGTCCTCGCCCAGGCGAAAATCGCTCCATACCCGCGCATCGCCCCCGCCAATGCACGAGCCGCACGGGTCCTTGAAACCGTAGCGCGACAGCTCGCCGGCAAATGCCGCGTCGTTGTGCACCATGATCTGCACGGCATTGATCAGGTAGGGCAAAAAAGCATCGACCCTGTCCATCTGCAGCGCGGGCAGGGGCTGCCAGGCCGGCGTCTGCTCGGTGGTGGTGACCACCAGGGTGAGGGTGACGAACTCGGCGTGCCGTTCCCATTTCAGGGCGTGGCCTTGCAGTCGGGTGATGCCTTGCACGGCGCCTGGGCTCACCGGCTCAGGGCAGCACTGCTGCAGCAGCGCCTCGCAACGTGCGTCGTCGCTGAGAAAGGCCAGGTGGTAGACGTGGGCGGGCTCGTCGAAGTACAGCGAGGGGCGGGCGTGCAGCTCGTTGTGCAAGGTCTTGCGCTGTGGGTGCATGTAGATCAGGCCATGTTGGAATTGTTCTTGGCGCTTTCGATGATGCCCGTGACGAAGGTGATCAGGGCCTGGGTCAGGCCCTGTTCGCTGACCTGCACCCCGCGCCACTGCGCGTGCCCGTACAGCATGCCGATGACGGCATGGGTGACGAGGCCGATCGCGCCTCCCTGGCGCCCGTCGCGTGCACACTCGCTAGCAATGATGCCGCTCAGGATCGACGCATGGCTGCGGTTGAGCGCGTCGATCTGCAACTGCTGTTCGTGGGACAGGTTGACGTACTCGCGAGTCACCAATTGCACGCGATGGGCGTGCGCCAGGTTGAACCGCACAAACGCCTGGACGAAGCGCTGCAGGCGTTCTTCGGGGGTTCTGGCGCCTTTCATGCAGCGTTTTGTGTCGAACACCAGGTCGGCCAGGGTCGACTCGATCAGCTCGAACAACAGGCACTGCTTGTTCTCGATGTGGTGGTACAGCGAGCCGGCACGCAGGCCCAGATGGCTGGCCAGGTCGCGCAGGCCGATGGCCTGGTAGCCGCGGGTGGCGAACAGTTCGGTGGCCGCGTCGAGCAGGCGGTCCCGGGGCGAGCAGGCATTAGCGGCAGCGGGCATGGCGCAGTCCTGTATGGGCATCGAGCGGGGCAAATTCGGTTTGACCAAATGTAAGACAACAGGCATCTTACGTAAAGACTAATGCGCGGAGGTGGTTATGGAAGGTCAGACGGTCGTAATCGTTGGCGGGGCTTCGGGTTTGGGCCTGGAGACCGCCAGGTTGATGGTCAAGCGTGGGGCACGAAAAATCGGCTTGATCGATCGCAATGAGCAGTTGATGGCCGAGGCGGCAAGCACCTTGCGCGCCCTGGATTGCGAGGTGGCCACGGCGGCGGCGGACATTTCGCGCCAGGCCAGCGCCCATGCAGCCTTCGGGCAGGTCGTCGAGGCACTGGGGCGGGTGCACTGCCTGGTCAACAGCGCGGCGATCTACCCGCGCCAGGACATCTTCGAGATCACCGACGAAGAGTGGGACCTGGAAAACGCGGTCAACATCAAGGGCACCTACCACATGATGGTCGCCGCCGTGCGCCACATGCAGGGCTTCGTCGCGGCGCCGCAGGTGACCGGGCGCATCGTCAACGTGACCTCGGTGGACGCCTTCAAGGCGCACCCGCAGAACGCCCACTATGCCGCCACCAAGGCGGCGGTGGTGAGCCTGACCAAATCCTTCGCCCAGGCCTGTGCCAAGGACCAGATCCTGGTCAACTCGGTGGCGCCGGCCGGCTTTGCCACCGAGCGCGCCCGCCAGCTGGGTTTTCTCGGCGAGCTGGCCGCCGCCAACCCGCTGGGCCGCGCGGCGGAACCTGCGGAGATCGCCGAATGGATCGTGATGATGGGCAGCAGCCGCAACAGCTATGCCACGGGTGAGAACGTGATTGTCAGCGGGGGTTACATCTATGCCTGAAGCAGCCGCATTACCGGCCTCCTACCGCTGTGCACTGGTGACCGGTGCCACCAGCGGCATCGGCAAGGCCATCGTGCTGGCCCTGCGCGATGCCGGCCTGCAGGTGATTGCCGTGGGCCGCAGCCGTGAGGCGCTGCAGGCGTTGGGCCAGGAGCAGGGCGTGGTGACGGTGGAGGCCGACGTGCGCCAGGCCGACGCCTTTGCCCAGGTGCTGAGCCAGTACCCGGTGGACGTGTTGGTCAACAATGCCGGGGTGCTGTCGAGCCGCGCCGCGTTCCAGGACATGGACCCGGCCGAGATCGACACCATGCTCGACATCAACCTCAAGGCGCCCCTGCACCTGACCCGTCAGGTGCTGCCGGGCATGGTGCAGCGCGGCCATGGCCACCTGTTCTTCATCGGCTCGAGTGCCGGGCGTGCGCCGCACCCCGGGGCGGCGGTGTATGGTTCGTCGAAGGCCGGCATCAGCCTGTTCTGCGACGCGCTGCGCTGCGATCTGCTGGGCAGCGGGGTGCGGGTGACCGAAATCGCCCCGGGTCGCGTGCAGACCCAGCTGTACCGCACCGCCATGGGCATGCAGGCCGCGGGCAGCGAGCTGTATGACGGCTACGCCTCGATCATGCCCGAGGACATCGCCCAGCTGCTGCTGGCGGCCTTGCGCCTGCCCGAGCAGGTGGACGTTTCGCGTCTGGAGGTGTTCCCCACGGCCCAGGCCGTGGGCGGCGCGCGGATGGTCAAGACGCTCGGCTGAGGCAGGCGGTGCCGGTGCGCACGGCGCATCGGCACGCCAGCCCGGGCGAGGGTGGAAAAGCGTGGTGTTAGTGCTTGACCACCTGTAAGACAACATATAACTTACATTAAGCCCGCCAACCAGTCGGGTGTGACAAGCACAAGAATTCAGGGGAACGACGATGACTGCTACAGCATGCCGAGTCGGCGTGGACATAGGTGGGACCTTTACGGATATCGCGCTGGATGTCGGCGGGGTGTTGCACTCGACCAAGATTCTGACGGACTACGCATTGCCCGAGCGTGCGATCCTCACGGGTGTGCAGGCGGTCGTCGACGCGGCAGGCCTGAAGCTGTCGGATATCGAGCAGCTGATCCACGGCACCACCCTGGCCACCAATGCCCTGATCGAGCGCCGCGGCGCCCGCACTGCGTTCATCACCACCGAAGGTTTTCGCGACACGCTGGAGATGCGCACCGAAAACCGCTTCGAGCAGTACGACATCAACATTGCGCTGCCACCGCCGCTGATCGAGCGCGAGCACCGCTACACGCTGCGCGAGCGCCTGGACGTACGCGGCAACGTGCTGATCGCCCCGCAACAGGCCGATATCGACGCGCTGGTGCAGCGCATCGGCGAGGGCGACTACCAGAGCGTGGCCATCGGCCTGATCCACAGCTACATCAATGGTGCCCACGAGCGCCTGTTGCGCGACGCCCTGCAGGCACGCCTGCCACACCTGTCGATTTCGATCTCCAGCGAAGTCTCGCCGCAGATGCGCGAGTTCGAACGCTTCAACACCGTGTGCGCCAACGCCTACGTCAAACCCCTGATCAAGTCGTACCTGGACCGCCTGGTGATCACCCTCAAGGCCGCCGGCGCCGATTGCCCGGTGTTCATGATCCATTCCGGCGGCGGCATCATCTCGGTGCAGAGCGCCGCCGAGTTTCCGGTGCGCCTGGTGGAGTCGGGCCCGGCGGGCGGGGCGATCTTCGCCGCCGACATTGCGCGCAAATACGCGCTCGACGCGGTGGTGTCGTTCGACATGGGCGGCACCACGGCCAAGATCTGCCTGATCGAGAACCAGGTGCCCAAGACCGCCAAGACCTTCGAAGTGGCGCGCACCTACCGCTTCAAGAAGGGCAGCGGCATGCCGATTTCCATCCCGGTGGTGGAGATGGTCGAGATCGGCGCCGGCGGCGGTTCCATCGCCAGCATCGACAGCATGCGCCAGATTCGTGTGGGCCCGCACAGCGCGGCGTCCGAGCCGGGCCCGGCCTGCTATGACCGCGGTGGCCTTGAGCCGACCATCACCGATGCCAACCTGCTGCTGGGCCGCCTGGATGCCGACAATTTCGCCGGCGGCGCGCTGCGCCTGTCGGTCGACAACGCCGCCGGCGCGGTGGACCGGGTGATCGGCCAGCCGCTGGGCATGGACCCGCGCACCGCCGCCTTCGGCATCTGCGAAGTGGTCGACGAGAACATGGCCAACGCCGGCCGGGTGCACGCGGTGGAGAGCGGCAAGGACATTGCCGACTACACCATGATCACCTTTGGTGGCGGTGGCCCGCTGCACGCTGCGCGTCTGTGCGAAAAGATGGGTGTGTCGCGCTTTCTGGTGCCGGCCGGCGCCGGGGTAGGGTCGGCCATCGGTTTTCTGCGTGCGCCGTTCGGCTATGAAGCGGTACGCAGCGCCTTCGTGCGCCTGGCCGAGTTCGAGGCGGGGCAGGTCAATGCACTGATCGACGACATGAAGGCCGAGGCCCTGGGCTTCCTGCGCCAGGGCATGCCCGAGGGCGAGCCGGAGATGGAGTGCACCGCGTTCATGCGCTACGTCGGCCAGGGCTGGGAGATCCCCGTGAGCCTGCCGTTCAAGGCTTTCAGCAACAGCGACACGGCGCAGTTCAAGACGCTGTTCGAGGCGGCCTACACGGTGTTCTTCGGCCGCCCGATCGAAGGCCCGGACGTGGAGATCGTCAGCTGGTCGGTCAAGGCCAGTTCGCCCTTGCCGCCCGTGGCGCTGGCCAGCCAGGTCAAGGCCTCGCACCGCGCCCACGAAGTGGCGCGTCGCCAGGTGTTCGACGTGGTCGCCGGCGGTTTCGTCGATGCCGGCATCTACCAGCGCGAAGCGCTGCAGGCCGGTGCGCGCATCGATGGCCCGGCGATCATCGCCGAGCGCGAAACCTCGACCTTCGTGTCGTCCTCGTTCACCGCCACGGTTCAGCCCGACGGCTGCCTGCTGGTCGTCCGGCGCTAAGCCGCATTCGTTTGGAAGGCGATAACCCATGAGCGAAACAATGATCGATATTCAAATGCAGGTGATGTGGAACCGCCTGGTGTCGGTGGTCGAAGAACAGGCCCTGACCCTGATCCGCACCGCATTCTCCACCAGCGTGCGCGAAGCCGGCGACCTCTCGGCCGGGGTGTTCGACCGCGCCGGCAACATGCTGGCCCAGGCAGTCACCGGCACCCCCGGCCACGTCAACACCATGGCCGAGGCGGTGGTGCACTTCATCAACGACATCGGCCCGGACAACATCTTCGAAGGCGACGTGTACGTCACCAACGACCCGTGGAAGGGCACCGGGCACCTGCACGACATCACCATCGTCTCGCCCTCGTTCTACAAGGGCCGGCTGATCGGCTACTTCGCCAGTACCGCCCACGTGGTGGACATCGGCGGGCGCGGTTTCGGCCCGGATGCCCGCGAGGTTTACGAGGAAGGCCTGTTCATCCCGATCATGAAGCTGTTCGAGCGCGGCCAGGTGAACCGCGACCTGATCAACATCCTGCGCAACAACGTACGCGAGAACGACCGCGTGGTCGGCGACTTCTACGCACTGTCGGCCTGCAACGAGACCGGGCACAAACGCCTGCTGAGCATGCTCGACGAGTTTGCCCTGGACGACCTGGAGCACATCGGCGGGTTCATCCTGGAGCACAGCCGCCGCGCCACCCTGGAATGCTTCAAGTCGCTGCCCCATGGCACCTACCACAACAGCATGACCCTGGACGGCTACGACGTGCCGGTGACGCTGGCGGTGACCCTGACAGTGGGCCCGGACGGCATTCTCACCGACTTCAGCGGCACCTCGGGCATGAGCCAGTTCGGCATCAACGTGCCGCTGGGCTACGCCAAGGCCTATGCCTGCTACGGGCTCAAGTGCATCGTGGCGCCGGAGATCCCCAACAACAGCGCCTCGCTGGAGCCTTTTGCGGTCACTGCGCCCGAAGGCTGCATTCTCAATGCCAAGCACCCGGCGCCGGTATCGGTACGCCATGTACTGGGCCACTTCGTGCCCGACCTGGTGCTGGGTGCGCTGCACAAGTGCCTGCCCGGCCAGGTGCCGGCCGAGGGCGCCAGCGCACTGTGGAACCTGCACCTGAGCGTGCGTCCGCTGGACAGCAACCCGACCGGGCGCAACGCCGAGATGCTGATGTTCAACAGCGGCGGCATGGGCGCGCGCTCCGGCATGGACGGCCTGAGCGCCACCGCGTTCCCCAGCGGCGTGCACACCATGCCGGTGGAAGCCACCGAACAGGCCGGCCCGGTGGTGGTGTGGCGCAAGGAACTGCGCGAAGGCTCCGGCGGTGCCGGCCTGCTGCGCGGCGGCCTGGGCCAGGAAATCGAGGTGTCGGCCGCCGAAGGCTACAGCTTCCGCTTCAGCGCCATGTTCGACCGCATCCAGTACCCGGCGCGTGGGCTCGAGGGGGGCAAGGAGGGGGCCCAGGGCTACGTGGGCCTGGACGACGGCACCCTGCTGCGCGGCAAGGGCCAGCAGTTCGTGCCGGCCGATCGGCGCCTGGTGCTGCGCCTGCCGGGTGGCGGCGGTTACGGCGACCCGCGCCAGCGGCCACGCCACGAGGTGGCGCGCGACCTGCGCTTTGGCTACATCAGTGCCAGCCAGGCACGCGACGACTACGCCTTCGAACCCGGCCAGGAGGGCTGACCCATGGACTTTCAGAGTGCCCGTGTGCGGGCGGTGAAAAGCTCGCCGAGCATGGCGGTATCGGTGCTGGCCAAGCAGATGCTGGCCAAGGGCGAGCCGGTGATCAACCTGAGCCTGGGCGAACCGGACTTCAACACCCCGGCCCACGTGATCGAGGCCGCGCACCAGGCGATGCTCGAGGGCAACAACCACTACACCGCGCCCAATGGCCTGGAGGTGCTGCGCCAGGCCATCGTCGACAAGTTCGAGCGGGAAAACGGCCTGCGCTACGCACTGGACGAAATCTGCGTGGGCAATGGCGCCAAACAACTGTTGTTCAATGCGTTTCTCGCCACCCTGGAGCAGGGCGATGAAGTGCTCACGCCAGCGCCGTACTGGGTGTCGTACACCGACATGGCGATGCTCAACGGCGGCGTGCCGAAGGTGGTGCCGTGCGGCGCCGAACACGGCTTCAAGCTGGATGCCGCGCGCCTTGAGGCCGCCATCACCCCGCGTACCCGCTGGCTGATGCTGAACTCGCCGAACAACCCCTGCGGGGCGATCTACAGCCGTGAAGAGTTCGCGGCCCTGGGCGCCGTGCTGGAGCGCCACCCCCGGGTGCTGGTGATCTCCGACGAGATCTACGAGCACATCGTGCTGGGCAGGCAGCCGTTCGTGTCGTTCGTCAGCGCCTGCCCACACCTGCGCGAGCGCACCCTGCTGATCAACGGCGTGTCCAAGGCCTACGCCATGACCGGCTACCGCCTGGGCTATGCGGCCGGGCCACGCGAGCTGATCGTGGCAATGAACAAGACCCAGTCGCAGACCACCACCTGCCCGTCGACCATTTCGCAACTGGCGGCTGCTGCGGCGCTCAACGGCCCGCAGGATTTCGTGCGCCAGGCCAATCGCGAGTACCAGGCCCGAGGGGCGTTGGTGGTCGAGGACCTGGCGGCCATCGAGGGGTTGAGCCTGCAGATGCCCGAGGGCGCGTTCTATGCCTTCCCGCAGTGCGCCGCGTTCATCGGCAGGCGTACGCCGGACGGGCAGGTGATCGAAACCGACGCCGACCTTGCCAGCTACCTGCTGCGGGTGGGCAAGGTGGCCACGGTGCCGGGCTCGGCCTTTGGCCTCGAACCCTACATTCGCCTGTCGTTCGCCACCTCACGCCAGGAGCTGGAGCAGGCCCTGGGGCAGCTGCGCGATGCGTTCGCGGCGCTGGCCTAGTAACGACAAACCGACTTTCACGAGGTTTCAAGCATGAGCAAGCCGTTCAAACGTTTGTTGATCACCGGTGCAGCCGGCCGCCTGGGCAGCGTGTTGCGCAAGCACATGCAGGCCTTTGCCGACGAGCTGCGCCTGACCGATATCGCCGACATGGGCAGCGCCGCGCCGCACGAAGAACTGGTGCGCTGCGACCTGGGCAACCTGGCCGATGTGCTGCCGCTGGCCGAGGGCGTGGATGCCATCATCCATGCCGGCGGCGTGCCGGTGGAGGACACCTTCGCGGCGATCCTCAACGGCAACATCGTGGGCACCTACAACATCTATGAAGCGGCGCGCCAGCATGGCGTCAAGCGCGTGATCTACACCAGTTCCAACCACGCCATCGGCTTCTATGACCGCACCGAAACCATCGACGCCAGCGCAGCGCACCGCCCCGACAGCCTGTACGGGGTGAGCAAGTGCTTTGCCGAGGACCTGGGCCGCTACTACTGGGACAAGTTCGCCATCGAGTCGGTGAACCTGCGCATCGGCTCCTCGTTCCCCGAGCCGCTGGACCGGCGCATGCTCGCCACCTGGCTGTCGTTCGCCGACTTCGCGCAGCTGTGCGAGCGCTCGCTGCTGGCGCCACGGGTCGGCCACATGATCGTGTACGGCATGTCCGACAACCGCGAAACCCTGTGGGACAACCGCCTGGCGTCCTCCCTCGGCTACGTGCCCAGGGACAGCGCCGACGACTACCGCGAGAAGGTCATGGCCGAGCACCCGCCGCTGGACCCGAACGAGCCGGCGGCGCGCTACCACGGCGGCAACTTCGCCGGCGCCGGCCACTTCGAAGACCCGAAATGACCTTTTCCGAGCACTTTTGAAGAGACCCCAGCCATGGCTTCGACAGCAACAAAGCAGCATTACGATGTGGTGATCGTCGGCGGTGCGGTGAATGGCAGCGCCACCGCGTATTTTCTGGCCAGCAACCCGGACTTCACCGGCTCGGTGCTGGTGGTGGAGCGCGACTGGACCTATGCCCAATCGGCCACGGCGTTGTCCAGCAGCTCGATCCGGGTGCAGTTCTCCAACCCGATCAACATCCAGATCTCGCGCTTTGGCGCGCAGTTCATCCGCGACTTCCCCGAACTGATGGCGGTCAATGGCGACAGACCCGACCTGGCCTTCAAGGAGAACGGCTACCTGTTCCTGGCCGACCAGAAAGGCTTCGACGTGCTCAAGCGTCTGCACCAGACCCAACTGGACAACGGTGCCGACGTCACGTTGCTGGACACCGAGGCGCTGATCCGCCGCTTCCCGTGGGTCAACCCCGACAGCCTGGCCGGCGGCACCTATGGCGAGAAGGACGAGGGCTGGTTCGACAACTACGGGATCATGAACGGCTTTCGCAAAAAGGCCCGCAGCCTGGGCGTGGAGTATGTCGAGAACGAAGTGGTCCAGGTGCTGCGCGAGGGTGATGTGATCACCGGTGTGCGCCTGGGCGATGGCCAGTTGATCGGCTGTGGCCAGCTGGTCAACACCGCCGGCACCCGTGGACGCCAGGTGGCGCGCCTGGCCGGGCTGGACATACCGGTGGAGGCGCGGCGCCGTTCGCTGTTCGTGTTCGACTGCCATACGCCGCTGCCCGGTACCGTGCCGCTGACCATCGACCCCACCGGGGTGTTCTTCCGCCCCGAAGGCCACCTGTACCTGGGCGGCACCTACCCACGCCACGACCCGGAGGTGGATTTCAGCGACTTCGACGTGATGCACGACGAGTTCGAGGAAGAGGTGTGGCCGGTGCTGGCCGAGCGTGTGCCGGCGTTCGAGGCGATCAAGGTGGTCAACTCCTGGGCCGGGCACTACGACTTCTGCGTGCTCGACCACAACGCCATCGTCGGCCCCCATGACCAGGTGCGCAACTTCCTGTTCTGCAACGGTTTCAGTGGCCACGGCCTGCAGCAGGCACCGGCCATCGGCCGCGGCCTGAGCGAGCTGATCATCTACGGGGGCTACCGCACCCTGGACCTGAGTGCCCTGAGTTATCAACGGGTGATCGAGAACCGTCCTTTCCTGGAAGACTCGGTCATCTGACCGCGCCGCCTGATGGAGAACAACAAGATGAACACTGACAACAACGGGCTGCGCACGGGCGGGCAGGTGCTGGTCGATGCCTTGCGCATCAATGGCGTGGAACGCGCGTTCTGCGTGCCCGGCGAGAGCTACCTGGCGGTGCTCGATGCCTTGCACGATGCCAGGGACGACATCGAGCTGATCGTGTGCCGCCAGGAGGGCGGCGCCGCCTACATGGCCGAAGCCTACGGCAAGCTCACCGGCAAGCCGGGTATCTGCTTCGTCACCCGCGGCCCGGGGGCGACCAATGCCTCGGTCGGCGTGCACACCGCCTTCCAGGACTCCACGCCGATGATCCTGTTCATCGGCCAGGTGGCCCGCGACCAGGTGGAGCGCGAAGCCTTCCAGGAGATCGACTACCGCCGCATGTTCGGCCAGATGGCCAAGTGGGTGGTGGAGGTCGACGATGCCGCGCGCCTGCCCGAGCTTCTCAGCCAGGCGTTCCACCGCGCCACCAACGGCCGCCCCGGCCCGGTGGTGGTGGCCCTGCCCGAAGACATGCTGACGGATCGGGTGGCAGTGGCCGATGCCGGCCCGGCCCGGCGGATCGAAGCGGCGGCGGCATCTGCCGACCTGCAGCGCCTGCAGGCTCTGCTGGGCGAGGCACAGCGCCCGTTGGTGGTGCTGGGCGGTGGCGGCTGGACCGCCGCGGCGGTGGCCGATGCGCGGCGCTTCATCCAGGCCCAGAACCTGCCTGTGGCGGCCTCGTTCCGCTGCCAGGACCTGTTCGACAACACCTTGCCCCAGTACGCCGGCGACCTGGGCCTTGCCGCCGGCTCCGAGCTGGTGGAGGCGGTGAAAAGCAGTGACCTGCTGCTGGTGATCGGTGCACGCCTGGGCGAGATGAGCACCGGCGGCTATGCCCTGGTGGACATTCCGGTGCCCAGGCAGGCGCTGGTGCACATTCACCCCGGCATCGAGGAACTGGGCCGGGTGTACCAGCCGACCCTGGCGATCAACGCCGGCATGCCGACCATCGCCGCGCAACTGGCGGCGCTGGCGCCGGTCAAGCCGCAGGCATTCGCCGAGTGGGTACAGCGCCTGAACCGCGGCTACCGGGCCAACTTCGAATGCCCGCGTTCGCCCGGCGCGGTGCAGATGAGCGAGGTGATCGCCTGGCTCAACCAGCACCTGGCCGCCGACAGCATCATCACCTGCGGTGCCGGCAACTACACCGGCTGGGTGCACCGCGGCTACCAGCACCAGGCGTTTCGCACCTTGCTGGGGCCCACCAACGGCTCGATGGGCTATGGCGTGCCGGCGGCGATTGCGGCCAAGCTCACCGCGCCGCAGCGCAGCGTGGTGGCGTTCGCCGGTGATGGCTGCTTTCTGATGAACGGCCAGGAGCTGGCCACTGCCGCGCACTATGACGCCCGGGTCATCGTGGTGGTGGTGAACAACGGCATGTACGGCACCATCCGCATGCACCAGGAGCGCAGCTACCCGGGGCGGGTGTCGGGTACCGACCTGCACAACCCCGACTTCGCCGCGCTGGCACGGGCCTATGGCCTGCATGCCGAAACGGTGAGCGCCACCGAGCAGTTCGCGGGTGCGTTCGAGCGTTGCGAGGCGTCGGGCAAGCCGGCGCTGATCGAGGTGCAGATCGACCCTGAGGCGCTGACCCCGCGCATGACCCTCAGCCAGATCCGCGAAAAGGCCCTGGCGTCGCGTTGACCCTCCAGGCGGGGGCAGGGTCTGCCTCCCGCCGTTTCCTTCATTCCCCTGCGAGCCCATCAGCATGAACCTTGCCGATCCTGATCTGCTGCGTGAACGTTGCTATATCGATGGAACCTGGGTGGGCGCCGACAGCGCCCGCAGCATTGACGTGACCAACCCGGCCACCGGCCAACGCCTGGGTGGCGTGCCGCGCATGGGCGCCGACGAAACCCGTCGCGCCGTGCTCGCCGCCCAGGCGGCGCTGCCGGCCTGGCGCGCCCTCACCGCGAAGGAACGCGCCAGCCGCTTGCAGGCGTGGTTTCGCGAAATTCTCCTGCACCAGGAAGACCTGGCGCGCATCATGACCGCCGAGCAGGGCAAGCCCCTGGCCGAGGCCCGTGGCGAGATCGCCTTCGCCGCAGCCTATGTGGAGTTCTATGCCGAGGAGGGCAAGCGCCTGTATGGCGACGTGATCCCCTCGCCGCAGGCCGACCGGCGCCTGCTGGTGACCAAGGAGCCGATTGGCGTGTGCGCGGCGATCACGCCGTGGAACTTCCCGGCGGCGATGATCACGCGCAAGGCCGCCCCGGCCCTGGCGGCCGGGTGCACGCTGGTGCTCAAGCCCGCCTCGCAGACCCCGTTCAGCGCCCTGGCGCTGTGCGTGCTGGCCGAACGCGCCGGCATACCGCGTGGCGTGCTCAACGTGGTGACCGGCGACTCGGCCGCCATCGGTGGCGAACTGACCGCCAACCCGGTGGTGCGCAAGCTGTCGTTCACCGGCTCCACGCCCATCGGCATCCAGTTGCTGCAGCAAAGCGCGGCCACGGTGAAGAAGGTGACCCTGGAGCTGGGCGGCAACGCACCCTTCATCGTGTTCGACGACGCGGACCTTGAAGCGGCGGTGGAGGGCGCACTGGTGGCCAAGTTCCGCAACAGCGGGCAGACCTGCGTGTGCGCCAATCGCTTCTACATCCAGGACGGCATCTACGAGCGCTTTGTCGAGCGTTTTGCCCAGCGGGTCGGCGAGCTGGTGGTGGGCGAGGGCAGCCAGGCCGGCACCACCGTCGGCCCGCTGATCGATGCCAAGGCCGTGGCCGGGGTCGAGGCGATGGTGAGCGACGCACTGGAGGGCGGTGCGCGACTGGTCGCCGGTGGCCGGCGCCACCCCCTTGGCGAGGCGTTCTACCAGCCCACCGTGCTGGCCGAGGTGACACCGGACATGCGCGTGGCCCGCGAGGAGATTTTCGGGCCGGTGGCGCCGCTGTTTCGCTTTCACAGCGAAGAACAGGTCATCGCCCAGGCCAATGCCACCGAGTTCGGCCTGGCCTGCTACCTGTATGCACGGGATGTGGGGCGGATCTGGCGGGTCTCGGAGGCCCTGGAGTACGGCATGGTCGGCGTCAATGTCGGCGTGCTGGCCACCGAGGTCGCACCGTTTGGCGGTGTGAAGTCATCGGGACTGGGGCGCGAAGGCTCGCGCTACGGGATCGAGGATTACCTCGAGATCAAGTACGTGTGCCTGGGCCTGGGCTGACCCGCGAGGGCAGGGCGACAGCGCCGCTCAGTCGCCGCTGTCGACCAGGCGCTGGTAACGCGACAGGCTTTCTTCCAGGTGCTTGCGCACCGCCGAACGGGCGGCGTTGACGTCGCCCATGCTGATGGCCGAGAGAATCGCGCCGTGTTCGCGGCCGATCTTCTTGATGTGCGCCAGGCGGTTCTTGCCGGTGGACTGGCCGTGCTTGAGGTTGAGGTCGAAGATGATGTCCGGGCCCAGGGCTTCGAGCAGCTGCGGGAAGTGCGGGTTGTTGGTGGCGCGGGCAATCGCCAGGTGGAACTCGAAGTCGGCACGGGCCTCTTCCTCGAGGTTGGAGCCATCCAGCGCGTTGAAGCGGTCGAAGGCCTCGGTGATCTGCGCCACGCTGGTGGGGCTGCGGCGCTCGGCGGCACGCGCGACCGACTCGGTCTCGATGCCCAGGCGCAGTTCCAGCACGTGGGCGGCGGCGCGCACGTCATCGACTGCGGTGCTCAGGGCAAAGCCCAGGCGCTTGACGTCCTGCTCGACCACGAACACGCCTACACCCTGGCGGGCGATCAGCCGACCGCCCAGACGCAACGAGGCCACGGCCTCGCGAATCACAGGGCGGCTGACGCCGAATTCCTTGCACAGCTCCTGTTCGGACGGAAGCTTCTGCCCCGGCCCGTATGTGCCATTGTCGATCCGGTTGGACAGCTCGTGGATCACTGTCTCCGCCAGATTGGCCCTGCGCGTTCCAAACGACGCATTCATAGTTGTGTAGCTCCTGAAACTGATGTGCTCATCACGATGGATTGAATGGTTGAACAGGTTGGCGCATCCGTCAAACGCGATCTGCGTCGATTTCAACCGACCCGCTAAAAACCCGAAGTAGCGGCGAAAATGTAGCCATATGTTATCAAACAACTGACTTGTTATGGTGCAAGCGCCTGATTCTACTGCAATCCCATGCCTCGTTAAGGTGCATGGATCAAGGCGTGCGTGGCTTTTGTCAGCATTTTCATTTTCCTCAAGCATACACCCATTGACAGTTGCCTGCTGACTGTTATCTTACAAGTGCGCCGGCGAGGTTGGCCAGGCGTGTGCAGTTCGTCCAATGATTACTGGGAGCTGAGAATGAATAAGAACAACCGGGGTTTGACCGCCCTTGCTGCACTGATGGCAACACTGATAGGGGCTGGCACGGCGAACGCGGCGGACACCCAGCTGGTACGGATCGGCTTTGCCGGCCCGCTGACCGGGCCCTCTGCACACCAGGGGCTGGATGTGGAACATGGCGTGAGCATCGCCATCGAAGAGGCCAACCAGCAGCAGTTGAAGCTGGGCGACAAGGTGGCCCAGTTCAAGCTGGTGTCCGAGGACGATGTGGCCGACCCGCGTACCGGTACCGCCGTGGCGCAACGCCTGGTGGATTCGAAGGTGGCGGTGGTGATCGGGCACTACAACTCGGGCACCAGCATCCCGGCCTCGAAGATCTACGCCGATGCCGGCATCCCGCAGATCTCGCCGTCGGCGACCAACCCGGCGCTGACCCGCCAGGGCATCAAGACCGTGTTTCGCGTGGTCAACGACGACGCCACCCTCGGCCGCTATGCCGGCAACTACCTGGTCAAGACCCTGCAGGCCCAGCGCATCGCGATCTTCGACGACCGCACCGCCTACGGCCAGGGCCTGGCCGACGAAGTGACCAAGGCGGTCAAGGCCGCCGGTGGCAACGTGGTGGTACGCGAATACACCAACGACAAGTCCACCGACTTCAATGCCATCCTCACCACCGCCAAGTCGCAGAAGGTCGATGCGGTGTTCTTCGCCGCCCTCGACTACCAGGCCGCCCCCATGGCCAAGCAGATGAAGAACCTGGGCCTGAAGGCCAGGTTCATGAACATCGGCAACCTGCCCAACGACGAGTTCAAGAAGATGGCCGGCAGCGCCGCCGAGGGCGTGTACGCCTGGAACTACGGCACCCCGTTGCTGGAGATGCCCAAGGGCGCGGCGTTCGAGCAGAAGCTCAAGGCCAAGTTCGGCACGGGCGTGGTGCAGTCCTCGCCGGCGGCGTACGACGCCACCTGGGCGGCGATCACCGCCATGGTCAAGGCGCAGTCGGCCGACCCTGCCGTGTACCTGCCGGTACTCAAGAGCGAAAGCTACGAGGGCGTCACCGGCACCATCGCATTCGATGAATTCGGCAACCTGAAAAGCCCGGCCGCCACGGTGTTCCAGTTTGCCGACGGCGGCTGGAAAACCCTCTCGGTCGAGCGCGACTGAGCCGTTGCTCTACCTCGAATAACAAGCGGGCCGCCCGGCTCGCAACAATAAGAAGCGTTCATTTCTGACCTGCCAGGCATGCCGCCGCGTCGCTGTTGCCAGCGCACGCGGTGAGCGACAACGCAGTTTTGAGGATTCAGCTCGTGGAAGGCAATTTCGATATCTTGTTGCAGCAGGTCCTCAACGGCCTGGTGCTGGGCAGCATCTATGCCCTGGTAGCCCTGGGCTACACCATGGTCTACGGCATCATCGGCCTGATCAACTTCGCCCACGGCGAGGTGGTGATGGTGGGCGCCATGGTGACCATCTCGGTGCTGAGCATGCTCGCGGGCATGGGCTTTGCGCCCGGCATCCTGACCCTGCTGCTGGCGATCATGGTGGCGGCGGCGGTGTGCATGCTGATGGCCCAGGGCATGGAGAAGTTCGCCTACCGGCCCTTGCGCAAGGCCCCGCGCCTGACCCCGCTGATCCTCGCGATCGGCATCTCGATCGCCTTGCAGAACCTGGCGATGATGATCTGGGGGCGTGGCTACAAGACCTTCCCCGAAGTGGTCGAAACCCGCCCGATCGAGGTGTTCGGCGCCACCGTCACCAACGTGCAGATGAGCATCATGATCATTTCGGTGGTGATCATGCTGGGGCTGTGGCTGCTGGTCGACAAGACCCGCCTGGGCAAGGCCATGCGCGCCACCGCGCAGAACCAGGAAGTGGCCGGGCTGATGGGCATCAACATCAACCGGGTGATTTCCGCGACCTTCCTGATCGGTGCCGGGCTTGGCGCCATCGCCGGGGTGATGCGCGCGGTCAACTACGGCCAGGCCGACGCCTACATGGGCCTGCTGCTGGGGCTCAAGGCCTTCTCGGCGGCGGTGCTGGGCGGCATCGGCAACCTGTTCGGGGCCATGGCCGGCGGGCTGCTGCTGGGCCTGATCGAGTCGCTGGCCGCCGGCTACACCGGCCACCTCACCGGGGGCTTCCTGGGCGCCAACTACCAGGACATCTTCGCGTTCGCCGTGCTCATTCTGGTGCTGCTGTTCCGACCCAACGGCCTGATGGGCGAACGCCAGGCCGACCGGGCCTAGGAGGCAACGCACATGAAAAACCAAACCGCACAGTACCTGCTGCTGATCCTGGCGTTCGTGGCCTTGCCCTTCGTCGTCGACAGCATTCCGTTCCTGGGGCCCACCTGGGTACGCATCCTCGGCTTTGCCATGCTCTACGTGCTGCTGGCACTGGGCCTGAACATCGTGATCGGCTACGCCGGCCTGCTCGACATGGGCTACATCGGCTTCTACGCCATCGGCGCCTACCTGTACGCCTTGCTGGCCTCGCCGCATCTGAACATGGCCGGCCTGGTGGACGGCGTGCTGAACTGGCCGCTGTGGGTGATCATCCCGCTGGCGGCGATTGCCGCAGCCATCTGCGGGGTGCTGATCGGCGCCCCGGTGCTCAAGCTGCGCGGTGACTACCTGGCCATCGTGACCCTGGGCTTTGGCGAGATCATCCGCATCTTCATGAACAACCTCGACCAGCCGGTGAACATCACCAACGGGCCGCAGGGCATCAGCAACATCGCACCCTTGCACATCGACGGTGGGGCCTGGTCGCATGCCGCAGGGCAGGCGCCCGAGGCGCTGCTGTCGCTGCAGACCTCATGGAGCCTGTTCGGGCTCAAGGTCACCCCGGTGATCAGCTACTACCTGTTCTTCCTGGTGGTGGTGATCTTCGCCATCGTGCTGTCCAAGCGCCTCGAAGTCTCGCGCATCGGGCGGGCCTGGATGGCCCTGCGCGAGGACGAGGTGGCGGCCGAGGCCATGGGCCTGAACAAGCGCAACCTCAAGCTGCTGGCATTTGCCATGGGCGCGACCTTTGGCGGGGTGTCCGGGGTGCTGTTTTCCAGCTACCAGGGCTTCGTCAGCCCCGAGTCATTCACCCTGATGGAGTCGATCATGGTGCTGGCGATGGTGGTGCTCGGCGGCATGGGCTCGATTCGCGGCGTGGTGCTGGGGGCGTTGATCCTGTCGGTGATGCCCGAGGTGTTCCGCGACCTGGTCAACTGGATACAGCCGTTCGTGATGGACAACGTGACCTTCGTCAGCCGCGAGGTGCTGCGCAACGTGCTGGATGCCTCGACCCTGCGCATGCTGGTGTTCGGCCTGGCGCTGATTCTGGTGATGCGCTACCGGCCCGAGGGCCTGTGGCCGTCCAACCGGCGCCGCGCCGAGCTGCATGACGGCGACCCCGAGCCCACCCCGGCGGCGACCGCGCTGAGCACCACGGTGCCCGCGAGCACGCCGGCCTTCGATCACCCGGCCCAACAGGCGGACAAGGTATGAGCGACGTATTACTGGAGCTGCGTTCGGTCAGCAAGTTCTTTGGCGGCCTGCAGGCCCTGCACGGCATCGACCTGTCGATCCGGCGCGGCGAGATCCGCGGCCTGCTGGGCCCCAACGGCGCGGGCAAGACCACCCTGTTCAACGTGCTTACCGGGCTGTACCGGGCCGAAGAGGGCAAGGTCGAGTTCGACGGCAAGCCGCTGAACATCAGCAAGCCGCACAAGGTGGTGGAGGCAGGTATCTCGCGCACCTTCCAGAACATCCGGCTGTTCCACAACATGACCGCGCTGGAAAACGTGATGATCGGTCGCCATGTACGCACCCGCTGCGGGGTGTTCGGGGCCGTGTTCCGCACCCCGGCCTGCGTGCGCGAAGAGCGCGAGATTCGCCAGGCTGCGCGGCACTGGCTGGCCTACGTGGGCATCGCGCACCTGGCCGGGGAGCTGGCCAAGAACCTGTCCTACGGCGACCAGCGGCGTCTGGAAATTGCCCGCTCGCTGGCCACCGAACCCTTGCTGATTGCCCTGGACGAACCGGCGGCCGGCATGAACGCCTCCGAGACCGAAGGCCTGCGCCAGCTGATGTGCAAGATGAAGGCCGACGGCAAGACGGTGCTGCTGATCGAGCATGACGTGAAGCTGGTGATGGGCTTGTGCGATCACGTCACCGTGCTGGAATTCGGCAGGAAGATCGCCGATGGCCTGCCGGCCGATGTGCAAAGGGACCCTCGGGTAATCGAGGCCTATCTGGGTTCGGAGGCGGTGGCCTGAACATGAAGAACATTCTTGAAGTACGCGACCTGCAGGTGTCCTACGGGGCCATCCAGGCGATCAAGGGCATCGACCTGCACATCCGCGAGGGCGAAATGGTCGCGCTGATCGGCGCCAACGGCGCCGGCAAGACCACCACCCTCAAGACCCTGGCCGGCCTGCTCAGCCCGGTGGCCGGGCAGATCACCTTCGATGGCAAGGCGCATGCGGCGATCAAGAGCTACGACCTGATCCGCCAGGGCCTGGCGCTGGTGCCGGAAGGCCGCGGAATCTTCCCCAAGCTGACGGTGTACGAGAACCTGGAGATGGGCGCGTTCTCGCGAACCGACGGCAAGGACGCGATCCAGGCCGATATCGAACGCATGTTCGGCATCTTCCCGCGGCTCAAGGAGCGCGCCTTTCAACTGGCCGGCACCATGTCGGGCGGGGAGCAGCAGATGCTGGCGATTTCCCGGGCATTGATGGGCAGGCCCAAGCTGCTGTTGCTCGACGAGCCGTCGATGGGCCTGGCGCCGATCATCGTGCAGAAGATCTTCGAAACCATCGTCGAGGTGGTCAAGGGTGGCGTGACCCTGCTGCTGGTGGAGCAGAACGCCAGGCTTGCCTTGCAGACCTGCCAGCGCGCCTATGTGATCGATGGCGGGCGCATCGCGCTGGAAGGCCAGGCCAGCGACCTGCTGCACAACGAGCAGGTGCAGAAGGCGTATCTGGGCGAGTAGGCGCCGTTCAGGGGTGCCGGCGCTGCACCAGGTCCGGGCCCTGGTTGCGACTGTTGCCCACGGCGCTGTCCACGGGGTACCACTCGAACACCTGGGCGGGCTCGGCGAGGTCCAGCAGCAGCTGTTCGGCGTATGCCTTGGAGGTGGCGGGGTCCAGCCAGTGGCGTGCCGCATCTGCAGCCAGCACCACCGGGCGCCGGTCATGCACATCCAGCAGGCCGCCCTGGCTGTCGGCCGTGATGATCACGCAGCCGTCCTGTTCGCCGGGTGGGTCGCCCAGCTGGCCGATGGCCGCGCACAGGGCAGGGCGTCCATCGCGGCGGCGGATCAGGTAGGGCTGCTTCTTAGGCCCGCCTTCATCGACCCATTCGAACCAGTTGTCGACCGGCACGATCAGCCGGTGCGGCCAGATGGCGCGAAAGAACGGGCCGTGGGCCACCTTCTCGACGCGGGCATTGATCGGTGCCGGCTTGTCCTGCGCCCAGTGTGGCCGCCAGCCCCAGCGCAGCAGGTCGGCGTGCAGGGTGTCATGCTGCAGGCCGAGTACCGCCAGCTGGGTGGTGGGGGCCACGTTGTAGTGCCCAAGCGGCGCATCGCCCACGCGGTTGACCAGTGGGTTGGGCATGCTCAGGGCGTCCACGAACTCGTGGATGCCGTGGTACTGGCTCAGTCGTCCGCACATGTGCACCTCCGCCGGCAGGCCTGTTTGAGCATAGGCCGATTTGGAGGGTGGCGGTGCGTGGCCGGTCGGCCGCTGTCAGCCGGGGGCGAGGGTCACGGCGCTTCCTGGCTCAGCGCCGAGCGCCCGGCACTGTGGAACACCACGTCATCCTGCGGGGTGTGGATGCGGCTGCACAGCACGTTGCGGTAGTGCCGCTCCAGCGGGTTGTGCCGCGAAAGCCCTGGGTTGCCGCTGGCCTCGATGGCCAGCTCCACGGCCTGGATGGCGTTGTGCGTGACCAGTTGCTTGAGCTGCCCGGCGTGCTGCGCGGTGACCTGGCCGCTGGCCGCGGAGTCGAGCAGGTTGCGGTTGGCGAACAGCAGGGTATCGATGCGCCCGACCCGCTCCTGAAAGCGCGGCAGGCTGGCCAGCGGCTGGCCGAGGTTGGACGGCACCCGCTCGCGCAGGAAGCTCACCAGCCAGTCGCGTGCGGCCTGGGCCACGCCGTCGTAGAGGCTGGCCAGCAGCACCGCCATCCACAGCTGAGCTTCGCCATCGAGCTCGGCGCGCGGTGCGCTGGCCGGGCTGACGGCCACGGCGTGCTCCAGCGGCAGCAGCACATCGTCGAACTCGACGCGGTGGCTGCAGGTGGCACGCATGCCCAGGTGATCCCACTCATCGACGATGCGGATGCCGGGGCTGTCCTTGTGCACCAGAAAGCCGCCCACCAGCGGGTCGGCATCGTCGCTGCGCGCCCACACCAGGTACCAGCTCAGGCCGTGGCTGCCGGTGGAGTAGAGCTTGGTGCCGGACAGGCGCCAGCCTTCGGCGGTACGCCGCGCGAGGGTCGCGGGCAGGCCGCCACGGGCCGGGGTGCCCAGCTCGGGTTCGACCCTGAAGGCATTGATCAGCGCGCCGTGCTCCACCGCTTCGCGGGCCAGGCGCTGGCGCAGCGACAGCGGCCAGCGCTGGTCGTCCTGCAGGCGCACGTGCTGCAGGTACTGCATGACCAGAATCAGTGCGGTGGAGGGCTCGCCCTTGGCCACGGCGGCCACCACCTTGCGCGCGGTGGCGAGGTCGGCACCGGCACCCCCCAGCTCGCGCGGCACGGTGAGCGCGAGCAGGCCATGGCGTTGCAGCAGGGCAAAGTTGGCGGCGGGGAAGGCACCGCTGCGGTCCACCTCGGCGGCGCTGGCGGCCAGCTCGCGGGTCAGGGTAAACAGCAGTGGGTCCAGGTCGGCCAGGGCAGGGGCCGACTCGATCGAACGGTACGGCGCGGCAATAGAAGACAGGCTCATCAGGCACTCATCGCAGAAAATCCAGGGAGCACCCGGGGGTGCCGTCGTCCCGCCCCGAGTTGTGTGTGCAGATCGGCGGGCTTATGACCGTATGCGTTAAATTTTCTGATGTAAAATTCTTTATGGTTATAAGCTAATGGCGATAATTAAACGTTATTTGCATATTAGGATATTCATAAAATGCACTTCACTGATTTATGACGAGCCGGTAGAGTCGCTCTACAATCGCCTTCAGGAGTGCACTGCATGCCACCCATTTCACGACTTCTCGCCCTCGCTGGCGCCTTGCTGCTGGCCGGGCAGGTGCTGGCCGAACCGCGTATCGAACTGCGCATCGGCGACCAGAAGGGCAACATGCGTGCCCAGCTGGAGGCCGCCGACGGGCTGCGCGACCTGCCGTATGACATCAAGTGGGCGGAGTTTCCGGCTGCCGCGCCGTTGGCCGAGGCGCTCAATGCCGGCGCGGTGGACGCCGGCATCATCGGTGATGCGCCGCTGCTGTTCGCCCTGGCGTCCGGCGCGCAGGTCAAGGCGATTGCCGTGGACAAGTCCGACGCCTATGGCACGGCGGTGCTGGTGGACCCCGGGTCGGCGCTGCACGCGGCGGCCGACCTCAAGGGCAAGCGCATCGCCACCGGGCGCGGCTCGATTGGCCATTACGTGGCGCTCAAGGCGCTGGCCAGCGCGGGGCTGAGCGAGAAGGACGTCGAGTTCCGCTTCCTTGGCCCGGTGGATGCCAGGATGGCCCTGGCCAACGGTTCGGTGGATGCCTGGGCGACGTGGGAGCCCTACACCGCGCTGGCCGAAACCACTGGCCAGGGCCGGGTGCTGGTCAATGGTCGCGGCTTGTCCAGTGGCAACAGCTTTCTGGCGGCGACCGACAAGGCGTTGGCCGACCCGGCCCGACGCGCGGCCCTGCAGGACTACCTGGCGCGCCTGGCCAAGGCCCAGGTGTGGGCCAACCAGAACCTGGACAGCTACTCCAAGACCCTGGCGCAGATCATCGGCTTCCCGCAGGACGCGGCCCGGCTGCAGTTCGAGCGTCGCCAGTTGCGCTGGCAGGTCGTGGACGCCGGCACCATCGCCGAGCAGCAGGAAACCGCCGACTTCTACCAGGCCCACGGCCTGATTGCCCAACGTCTGGACGTGGCGCCGACCTTTGCCGGCGGCTTCGTGCTGCCCGCCAGCGTCGCCGTGACCCAGGCCCACTGACAGGAGCTGACCCCATGCAACCGTTCAAACGTCTGCGACAACTGGCCATCGGCGCGCTGCTTGGCGCCAGCCTGGTCGGTAGCGCCAGCGCGGGGCAAACCCTGCGCATCGGTTACCAGAAATCCTCGACGCTGCTGATTCTGCTCAAGGCCCAGGGTACGTTGGAGCAGCAGCTGGCGCAGCAGGGCATACAGGTCAGCTGGCATGAGTTCGCCAGCGGCCTGCCGCTGCTGGAGGCCTTGAACCTGGGCAATGTCGATGTGTCGGCGGATGTGGCCGACACCGTGCCGGTGTTCGCCCAGGCGGCGGGGGCGCGGCTGACCTATTTTGCCCGCGAGACACCATCGCCGCTGGCCCAGGCCATTCTGGTGCCGGCGGATTCGCCGCTGCACAGCCTGGCGGACCTCAAGGGCAAGAAGGTGGCGGTGACCAAGGCCGCGGGGAGCCATTACCTGTTGATACAGGCCCTGGCCAGGGCCGGGTTGACCTTCAGCGATATCCAGCCGGCCTACCTGATCCCGGCCGATGGCCGTGCGGCGTTCGAGAACCGCAAGGTCGATGCCTGGGTCACCTGGGACCCGTTCGTGGCCAGCGCCCAGCGCCAGCAGCATGCGCGGGTGCTGAGCGACGGGCAGGGGCTGGCCAGTTACCAGCGTTACTACCTGGCGGGCAGCGATTACGCCAAGGCGCATCCGCAGGTGCTTGAAACCGTGTTCGGTGCGTTGCAGAAGGCGGGGCAGTGGACCAAGGCCAACCCCACGCAGGCGGCGCAGGTGCTGGGGCCGTTGTGGGGCAACCTGGATGTGGCCACGGTGGAGCAGGCCAATGCGCGGCGCAGTTACGACGTGCAGTTGGTGAAGCCGGAGCATCTGGCCGAACAGCAGCAGATTGCCGATGTGTTCTTTGCCCAGGGCCTGTTGCCGCGCAAGGTGGATGCGGCGGCGGTGTCGTTGTTCGAGCCGGTGGCAGGGCGCTGATTGCGGCTCGGCGGGTGGGGGCTGCCTGATCCACGGTGGGTTCAGGTTGTACGAGCGCTTCGCGCTCGATTCGCCGGCAAGGCCGGCGCCTACTGTGCTTGTGCCCGACGCAAGCAGGAGCGGGCCTTGCCCGCACCTGCGTATGCGGCCTGTCGGCCAGGGGCAGACCTGATACGGTCTGCTCAGGAGGTTCAGATCACCCGGAACCCATGGGTGCCATCACGCCCCAGCTGCGCCACCAACCCGAACTCCCAATCCAGGTACCCCTGCATCGCCTCACGCGGGTTGTCGGTGCCTTCATACGGCCGGCGGTAACGGTCGCTGCGCGGCACCGCCAGGTGCGTCTCGCCCGACTCCAGCGGCCGCCCCTCGGCAATCCAGCGGCCCGTACCACCCTCCAGCACGAACACCGGCACTCGGGTCAGGCGTTGCAGGTCCTGCGCCGCGAACCGCGCCAGCAAGCTGCTGCCGCAGGTCAGCACGTAACGTCCCGCCACCGGCAAGCGCTCCAGTGCCTGCTCCAGCTGTGCCCTGATCGCCCAGTGCGCACCCGGTATGTGCCGCTGCACGTAATTGGCACTGGTGGTGAAGTCGAGCAGCACCGTGTCGGCGTCGGCCTGCCACTGCACCAACTGCTCGGGGTCGATGGTCGAAGGCTGCGGCAACGCCGGCAACGGCGGCTGCCAATCACCCGTTTCGCTGAAGTCGCCTGCGCCCAAGCCATCGAGCACCGCCACCTCCCAGCCCATCTGCGCCAACCACGACGCACTCATGTTGGCACGCACGCCATCGTCATCGATCAGCACGATGCGCGCCCCGCGCACACTGGCCACATGGTCGGTTTCCTGCACCAGCTGACCACCCGGCGTCGAGCGGCTGCCTGGCAGGTGGCCCCGGGCAAATTCCTCGGGGGTGCGCACATCGAACACATAAGTGCTGCGATCGGCCTGGGCGCGCCACGCCGCCAGCGTCTGGCTGTCCGCACGCACGACGCCGGCCTTGTCGGCAACGGCGCGGGCCTGTTCGGCGGCGCGCTGCCGGTTGGCCGGGCTCACGTCGCCAAAGCGCCGCGATTGGCCATGGGCCAGGGTCTGCCCCGCCAATGTCCAGCCAATGGTGCCGTTGCGCAAAGCCGATACCGGGTTGGGAATGCCGGCGTTGACCAGCGACTGGGTGCCGATGATGCTGCGGGTGCGCCCGGCGCAATTGACGATCACGCGGGTGGCCGGGTTCGGTGCCAGCTCGGCTACCCGCAGCACCAGTTCGGCACCCGGCACGCTGATGCCGCCCGGAATGCTCATAGTCTGGTATTCGTCGAAGCGACGCGCATCCAGCACCACCACGTCGGCCTTTTCGTTCAGCAGCGCGTGCACTTCTTCGGCCGCCAGCGAAGGGGTGTGGCGCTGGCTTTCCACCAGTTCGCCAAACGCCTTGCTCGGTACGTTCACATCCTGGAACAGCTCGCCGCCGGCCTCGCGCCAGCCGGCCAGGCCGCCTTCGAGCAGGGCCACGTCGCTGTAGCCAAGTTGACCCAGGCGCTGGAGCGCAATCTGCGCCAGGCCCTCGCCATCGTCATACACGGTGATCGGTGTATCGCGCCGGGGCACTCGCGCGTAGATTTCGATTTCAAGCCTGGACAGCGGGATGTTGGCCGCGAACAGCGGATGTTCCACGGCGAAGGGCGCTTCTTCGCGCACATCGATCAGGGCCAGTTCATGCCTGGCCAGCAAGTGCTGGCGCAGGTGGGCGTAGGTGCGGGTGGTCGGGGTGCTCATGGCGCAAGGTTCTCTTTTGACAGGTCCCACAGATTGGGCAGTTGGGTGTTGGAATAACCGGAGATGAAGGGTTTCTCGCTGCCGTCGGCCAGGTACACGGCACGCCTGACCGCGCCGATGTTGGCGCCGTACACGTGGATGCTGATCGACACCTGGTCGTCGAAGGCATTGCTGACCTGATGGATGTCGCCGATGCGCGGCGACACCGCCTCGACCTGGCCGCGCTCGAGGCGCACCGGGCTGCCGGACGGCAGCAGCGCGCCGTGCTCGCTGCGGGCAAAACCCTGGGCGTATTCGGCGCCGCGCAGCATGCCGATCAGGCCCCATACCCGGTGGTCGTGGACCGGCGTGGTCTGCCCCGGCCCCCACACGAAGCTGACGATGGAGAAGCGCTGGCGCGAATCGCAGTGCAGCAGGTACTGCTGATAGCGTTCGGGGCTGGGCTGGGCCAGCTCTGGCGGCAGCCAGTCGTCATGGGCCACCAGTTGCTGCAACAGGCGCTGGCCATCATCGAGAAGGGCCGCTTCATCGGTTTCTCGGTCGAGCAGGCTGGCCAGTTCGTCGATGAACTGACGCAAGCGGTCCAGGCGAAGGGGGTCGGTCATGGTCGGGGCTCTGGCTACGGTTTCGAATCACCCTAGCAACCGCCTGATGATTCTCAAAATTCAAATTGAGCATAAGCTAATATGCGCAAAGTGAATTTTAAAGTCATTTCGTTATAAATCATTTTTTATATTAGGTTATGCCTAAAATGAATTTCACAAGGGGTGGCGGGCTCGGTAGCTTATAAGCGTTCGTTTTGAAGAAAGAACCTTCTATAACCAATAAGCTTTCTTCGCCCTCTTCAAGGAGCCCCCCATGAGCGTTCAATTCATCGGCATGATCGGCCACCGCCTGTCTTCGGAGACCCTCGATCCGGCTGGCCCGATCTTCGACAAGGCGTACATCACCCGTTTTGCCCAGGTGCACGAGCAGGCAGGCTTCGACCGGATTCTGGTGGGCTACTGGTCGGATCAGCCCGACGGCTTTCTGGTCACGGCCCTGGCCGGGCTGGCGGCGCCGCGTATCGGCTTTCTGCTGGCGCATCGCCCCGGCTTCGTGGCGCCGACCCTGGCCGCGCGCAAGCTGGCAACCCTCGATCACCTGCTCGACGGACGCCTGGCGCTGCACGTGATCAGTGGCGGCAATGACGGCGAGCAACGCAAGGACGGCGACTACCTCGACCACGACCAACGCTATGCGCGCAGCGACGAGTTTCTGGAGGTGGTGCGCAAGGTCTGGACCGAAGACACCCCCTTCGATCATCACGGCACCTTCTACCAGGCGCAGAACGCCTTCTCCGCCATCAAGCCTGTGCAAAAGCCGCACGTGCCGGTGTTCTTCGGTGGTTCTTCGGCGGCGGCCCTGGAAGTGGCCGGCAAGCATGCCGATGTGTTCGCGCTGTGGGGCGAGTCGCTGGAGCAGACCCGCGAAACCATTCAGGCAGTACGTGCCCAGGCGGCCTTGCACGGGCGCCAGGTGCAGTTCAGCGTGTCGTTCCGGCCGATCATCGCCGATACCGAAGCTGCGGCCTGGGCCAAGGCCGATGCCATTCTCGATACCGCTCGCCAGCGCCTGGAGCGCGCCGGCCCGGTGGTGGCCAACAAGCCGCAGAGCGTCGGTGCGCAGCGCCTGCTGGACACCGTGGCGCAAGGCGAGCGCGTGGATGAGCGCCTGTGGACCGGTATGGCTGCACTGGTTGGCGGTGGGCACAACTCCACCGCGCTGGTGGGAACCCCCGAGCAGGTGGCCGATGCCTTGCTGGCGTACTACGACCTGGGCGTGACCACCTTTCTGATTCGCGGGTTCGACCCGATCAACGACGCCGCCGACTACGGCCGCGAGCTGATCCCGCTGACCCACGCCAAGGTCGCGGCGCGCCAGGCACAACGCAGCGCCTGAACGGCGCAGCAACCCCAACCCCACCCCGAGACCGCACGCGCGGATCGCCTTGCCTTGTGCCGTACCGGCACCTGGAGACCTGCGTGCGAGATGCTCTGCAACGGGCCGCCACTGCGCGCCCGCATTCCCTGACCCTGAACCTCGATGCCCGCGAAGTGCTGGCCGGCTGCCTGTTCCTGGGCTTCGGCCTGACCGGGCTGCTGGTGGGCAGCGCCTATGCCAGCGGCACGGCGATGCGCATGGGCGCAGGCTACTTTCCCTGGCTGGTGAGCCTGGCCCTGTGCGGGCTGGGCGTGGCCTTGCTGGTGCGCGGCCTGTGGCTGGGCCGCGAGAAGGTCACGCTGGACGGGTTGTTCATCGTCCGCCCGGCGCTGGCCATCAGTGCCAGCGTGGTGGCGTTCGCGCTGCTGCTGCCCAGCCTTGGCCTGGCGCTGGCGACCCTGTGCATGACGCTGCTCAGCGGCCTGGGCCGGCACAAGGCGCACCTGGGCGAACTGCTGGCGGTGGGCAGCGCGCTGGGGCTGTTCAGCGTGCAGGTGTTCGGCTACGGGCTGGGCCTGAACCTGCCGGCCTGGCCTGTCTGAGGAGTGACCCATGGAGCTGTTGGCACACCTGGGTATCGGCCTTGAAGCCGCCTTCACCCTGAACAACCTGCTGTACTGCCTGATCGGTGTGACCCTGGGCACGCTGGTGGGGGTGCTGCCCGGCCTGGGGCCGGTGGCCACCATCGCCATGCTGCTGCCGATCACCTACGGCCTGAGCCCGGCCGCGGCATTGATCATGCTGTCGGGCATCTATTACGGCGCCCAGTACGGCGGCTCGACCACGGCGATCCTGGTCAACCTGCCGGGCGAGTCGTCCTCGGTGGTGACCTGCCTGGACGGCCATGCCATGGCACGCAAGGGCCGGGCCGGGGCGGCCCTGGCCATTGCCGCGATCGGTTCGTTCATCGCCGGCAGCCTGTCGATCCTGCTGCTGGCCGCTGCTGCCGCACCGCTGGCCGAGGTGGCGCTGAAGTTCGGCCCGGCCGAGTACTTCTCGCTGATGCTGCTGGGCCTGGTGGCCGCCGTGGTGCTGGCCCAGGGCGACGTGCTCAAGGCCGTGGCCATGACCCTGCTGGGCCTGCTGCTGGGCCTGGTGGGCACCGACGTGAATTCCGGGGTGGAGCGCTTTACCTTCGGCCTGCCCCAGTTGAGCGACGGCATCAGTTTCGTGGTGATCTCGATGGGCATCTTCGGCATCGCCGAAATCATCGCCAACCTGGAGCGCAGCCGCGGCCAGCCGCCCCAGGTGGCGCGGGTGGGCAGCCTGATGCCGACCCGCGAAGACTACCGGCGCAGCTGGAAGCCGATGCTGCGCGGCACCGGCCTGGGCGCGGTGCTGGGCGTGCTGCCGGGGGGCGGGGCGATGCTGGGCGCGTTTGCCTCGTACATGGTCGAAAAGCGTATCGCCAGGCACCCCGAGCGCTTCGGCCAGGGCGCCATCGAGGGCGTGGCCGGGCCGGAGTCTGCCAACAACGCCGGGGCGCAGACCTCGTTCATCCCGATGCTGGTGCTGGGCCTGCCTTCCAACGCGGTGATGGCGCTGATGGCCGGGGCCATGATGATCCACGGCATCGTGCCGGGCCCGCAGGTGATCGACGAGCGCCCCGAGCTGTTCTGGGGGCTGATCGTGAGCATGTGGATCGGCAACCTGTTGCTGCTGGTGCTCAACCTGCCGCTGGTGGGGATCTGGGTGCGGCTGCTGTCGGTGCCGTACCGCCTGCTGTACCCGTCGATCCTGCTGTTCTGCTGCATTGGTGTGTACAGCGTCAACAACAGCCTGTTCGACGTGCTGCTCACGGTGGCGTTCGGGTTGCTGGGCTACCTGTTCATCAAGCTGCGCTGCGAGCCGGCGCCACTGCTTCTGGGTTATCTGCTCGGCCCGTTGATGGAGGAGAACCTGCGCCGGGCGATGCTGCTGTCGCGGGGCGACCCCACGGTGTTCGTCACCCGGCCATTGAGCCTGACCCTGTTGATTCTGTGCGTGCTGGCGGTGGGGCTGATGCTCATCCCGCGGGTGCGCGCCACGCGCCATGTGGCCTTCAGTGAAGACTGAGGGCTGCTTCAACCCTGACTGTTCCAGGACCTTTGCATGAAAATCATCCTACCGCTCAAGTTTGCCCTGGCCGCACTGGCCCTGGGCGTTGCCGCACTGGCCCAGGCCGATACCTACCCGAGCCGGGCCGTGACCCTGGTGGTGCCGTTCCCGCCGGGCGGCGCTGCCGATACCGTGGGGCGCTACTACGCCGAGCAGTTGTCGGCCTCGCTGGGCCAGCCGGTGGTGGTCGACAACAAGCCCGGTGCCGGCACCGCAATCGCCGCCGAGGCCGTGGCCAAGGCCAAACCCGATGGCTACACGCTGTCGCTGGCCACCGCCGGGCAGCTGACCATACTGCCCAACCTGCAGAAGGGCCTGCGCTACGACCCGCTGCAGGACTTCACGCCCGTGGCGGTGCTGGCCTCGGTGCCCAACGTGGTGGCCGTACCGGCTGCCAGCAAGGTCGACACGCTGCAAGCGCTGATCGACCAGGCCAAGGCGCGCCCGGGCGCGTTGAGCTATTCGTCGTGCGGCAACGGCACCCTGTGCCACCTGTCCGGGGAGTTGCTGAAGAACCTGGCGGGCATCGACCTGCTGCACGTGCCGTACAAGGGCAGTGCGCCGGCGGTCACGGCGGTGCTGGGCGGCGAGGTGGATGTGGCGGTGGATACCCTCACCGTGCTGGCCCCGCAGATCCAGGCCGGCAAGCTCAAGGGGCTGGTGCTCAGCAGCGCGCAGCGCTCGCCGTTGCTGCCAGGGGTGCCGAGTGCCAGCGAGGCAGGCCTGCCGGGGTTCGAGGCATCGGGCTGGTTCGGCCTGGTGCTGCCCAAGGGCGCTTCGCCGCAGCTGGTCGAGCAGTTGAGCGCGGCGATTGCCGCGATTGCCCAGGCGCCGCAGACCGCCAAGCGGTTCGCGCAGAACGGGATCAGCGTCGAGCACAGTACCCCGGCGGGGTTTGCCAAGCTGATCGCCGATGACGGCGCACGGTGGGGCGAGGTGATCCGGGCGGGCAACATCACGCTGGAGTGAGGCCCGCTGCCTTGGCTGATGCGGGGCAGGGCGGGGCTGCTACAGCGCCAGCCGCTGCGCCGTGACGCTGCCGAACAGCTCCACCGGCTCCTGCAGGTTGCCCAGGTAGCTGGGGTGAAACAGCCACAGGTCGACCTGGGGCTTGAAGTCGCTGACGTTGACCACTTCAAGCAGGTCGCGATGACGGCTGGCGGCCAGCAGCGGCTCGGGCACCAGCCCCAGGCCCTGGCCGTTGGCGACCAGGCCCAGTTGCAGTTCGGTGCCGAAGGTTTCCAGGTTGATCTGCAGCGACAGCCCCTGCTCGCTCAAGGCGCGCTGCAAGCCGGCGCGAAACCCGCAGCCGTCGGGGTTGAGCACCCAGCCCTGGCTGTAGCAGTCCTTGAGCTTGTAGCTGCGCTTGCTGGCGCTGCCCTTGGCGGCCACCACCCGCAGGTGCATGCGGCCGATGGAACGGCCGGCGATGCCTTCGGGGAAGATCTTGCCGGAGGGGAACAGCGCGGCGGCCGCATCCAGCTCGCCGTTTTCCATCCTGGCGATCAGCGCGCTGCCCCAGCCGCTGGCGACCTGGGTCCGCAGCTCGGGGTAGGCCTGGCGAATCTGCGCCAGGGCATCGAGCAGCACTACATCGCCGATGGTCTGCGGTACGCCCAGGCGCAGGGTGCCGCTGGGCGAGCCGTGGCTGGCCACCAGCTCGCGCAGGGTGTCGATCTCGCGCAGGATGGCCTTGCACTGTTCGTACACGCGCCAGCCCATGGGCGTGGGCTTGAGCGGCTTGGTGTTGCGGTCAAGCAGGTTGGTGCCCAGGTCTTCCTCGAAGTTCTGCACGCGTCGTGTGATGGCCGGCTGCGTCAACTGCAGCGACTGCGCCGCAAGGTTGGTCGACTGGCAGCGGATGACGGCGACGAAGGCGTCCATGTCATCGATCTTCATATTCGGCTCTCACATAGTCTGGCGTTGAAAAATGTCATTCAAGAATAATCTTTTTTGCTCGGCCAGGTAGAAAGCGTGTACAGGTTTTTTCAACGCGCCAGCGCTGCCCAGATCTTGCTGCGCAAGTCGCGCTCGCTGAACGGCTTCTGGATCACCGTCGAATGGCTCAGCCCCAGCACGTCGGTATTGGCATAGCCAGTCACGAACACCACCGGCAACTGCGGGTAGGAGCGCTTGACCAGGGCCGCCAGCTCGCCGCCGGTCATGCCGGGCATGGCGTAGTCGGTCAGCAGCAGGTCGATCTCGGGGCTCAGCATGTTCAGTGCATCCGGGCCGTTGCGCGCCTGCACCACCTTCAGGCCAAACGATTCCAGCAAGGTGGCCGTGAGGGTACGCACGGTGCTGTCATCGTCCACCAGCAGGATGGTCGAGCCCAGCGGCTGATGCGGTTCACTCACCGGCGCAGGGCTGGGCAGCACGGCCACGGCATCGCCCTGGATCCGCGGCAGGTACACGCTGACCGTGGTGCCGACATCCAGGGTGGTTTCGATGCGCACCCCACCACCGGACTGCTTGGCGAAACCGAACACCTGGGCCAGCCCCAGCCCCGATCCATGCCCCACCGGCTTGGTGGTGAAGAACGGCTCGAAGGCCCTGAGCAGGGTGTCCTCGTTCATGCCGCTGCCCGAGTCGACGATGGAGAACACCACGTAGTGGCCGGGTTCCGGGTCTTCGGGCCGCAGGGGCGCGGCCTCCACGGTGACGTTGTGGGTACGCAGCAGCACCGAGCCGGGCCCGTTGGCCATGGCGTCGCGGGCGTTGATGATGAGGTTGAGGATGATCATCTCGGTCTGGGTCAGGTCCGCCGAGGCGGTCCACAGGTCCGGGGCCAGCGACATCTCTACCCAGATATTCGCCCCCAGCGCCTTGTTCAGCAGGCTCTGCATGCCGCGCACGGTGGCGTTCAGGTCCACCGGGCGCGGTTGCAGGCGCTGGCGGCGCGAGAACGACAGCAGCTGGGCCGTGAGCCGGGCGCCACGTTCACCGGCATCGGTGATGTGTTCCAGCCGGGTGCGGGCCTTGTCCAGGTTGCCGCGGGCAATGTCGCGCGTGGCAAAGGTCGCGCTGGTGAGGATCACCGTGAGCAGGTTGTTGAAGTCGTGGGCCACTCCAGCCGTCAGCTGGCCGACCACTTCCAGGCGCTGCATCTGCTGCAGCGTGGCTTCCACGCGTTCCTTCTCGTCGATCTGTTCGCGCAGGCGCTTGTTGGTGGCGGCCAGTTCCTCGACCACCGCACGCTCATCGGTGATGTCGCGCACCGCGGCGTACATCAGGCCGTTCTCCGGCACGATGGTCCAGGACAGCCACCGGTAGTCGCCGTTGGCGTGGCGCATGCGGTTGACGAAGCGGGTCGATACGTTGCCGCTGGCGATGCTGCGGGTTTCCTTGATGGTGGCGTCCAGATCGAGGGGGTGGATCAGCTCCCACAGGCGCAGGCTGCCGATCTGGTCCCGCGACCAGCCCAGCGCCGCCTCCCAGGCCGGGTTGAAGTTGATCGGGGTCATGTCGAAGCGCAGCACCCCCAGCAGTTCACGCGACAGCTCCCAGGTGCGGTCGCGCTCGCGGGTGCGTTGCTCCACGCGCTCGCCCAGGGTTTCGGTCAACTGCACCAGGGCCTGGGTGGCGACCTTGCGCTCGCTGATGTCCTGCATCACCCCGCTGAAACGCACGCAACGGCCATCCTTGAACAGCGAACGGCCGTTGGAGTTGATCCAGCGCAGGCGACCGCCCGACAACTGCACGCGGTATTCGGCATGGAACACCGATTCGCAGCTCAGGGCCTGCTCGACCTTGGCCCGCAGCATTGCCCGGTCGTCGGGGTGGCAGTGCTCCAGCACCTGGTCAAGGTGCAGGTTGCAGCTGGGCGTGACTTCGTACAGGGCGCGGCAGCGCTCGTCCCACAGCACCGAGCCGCTGGGCACGCTCAGTTCCCACACGCCCATCTCGGCCGCCTGGATGGCCAGGCGGGCGCGGGTCTCGACTTCTTCAAGGGCGTTTTCCGCAGCGCGGCGCTTCTCGCGTTCGCGCACTTCGAGCACGGCGCGGCGGATGGCCTTGGGCAGCACCTTGAGGTTCTGCTTGAGCACGTAGTCGACCGCGCCCAGGCGCATGGTCTCCACCGCCTGCTGTTCGCCGAAAATGCCGGACAGGAAGATGAACGGCGTTTCCGGGGCCGCCCGCTGGGCCACCTCGAGCACCTGGATGCCCGACGAGGAGGGCAGCAGGTAGTCGCACACGATCACGTCGAAGGTGTGCTGCTGCATGGCCTCGCAGGCGCCGATGTGATCGTGCACCACCACCGGGTCGACCTGCAGGCCATAGCGCTCCAGCGTCAACAGCGTGAGCTCGACGTCGTGGGTGCTGTCTTCGATCAGCAGCAGCTTTATTCTGGGGAGCGGCGTCGGCGCTCCGGGCTCTCGTCTAGGCATGTCTTGTCATCATGACTTGGGGCGACGCACGACCCGGGTGGAACCGGGCGGTGGCTCGTTGAGCACGGCCCAGAAAATCCCCAGGTCGGAGATGGCGCCGACGAACTCCTTGAACTCCACGGGTTTGACCACGTAGGCATTCACGCCCAGCTGATAGGCGCGGTCCAGGTCCGGCTCTTCGCGGGACGAGGTCAGCATCACCACCGGAATGCTGCGCAGGTCGGCCGAGTCGCGCACCTGTTCGAGCACCTCCAGGCCATCGACCTTGGGCAGCTTGAGGTCGAGCAGCAGCACTGCCGGGTTGCCTTGCGGGCGGTCGGCATGGCTGTTCCTGCGGAACAGGTAGTCCAGCGCCTCGGCGCCGTCGCGTACCACGATCACCTCGTTGGCCAGCTGGCTGCGCTCGAGCGCGAGCAGAGTCAGTTCGAGGTCGTTGGGGTTGTCTTCTACCAGGAGTATCGGTTTGAGCATGGAGCGCCCTCGTGTGGGTCATGCAGTGGGCATGAGGGTTTTCTTTGGAAGTGAAAAATAGAACGTCGCGCCCTGGTCCGGGACACCGTGGGCCCATACCGTGCCGCCATGGCGCTCGATGATGCGCCGCACATTGGCCAGGCCGATGCCGGTGCCTTCGAACTCCTCCATGCGGTGCAGGCGCTGGAACACGCCGAACAGCTTGTTGGCGTACTGCATGTCGAAGCCGACGCCGTTGTCGCGCACGCTGATCACGTGGGCGTCGTCGCGTTCCTGCACGTCGACCTCGATCAGCGCCACCGGCCGGCCGCGGGTGTACTTGATGGCGTTGGCGATGAGGTTGCGCAGGGCCAGGTGCAGGAAGGCCGGGTCGGCCACCACGATCGGCAGGGCGTTGAAGGTCCAGCGGATGTCGCGGCCCTCGTAGTCGGGCAGCATCTCCAGCTTGATGGAGGCGACCATCGCCGACAGGTTGACGTCGGACAGGTGCATGGCGCACCGGCCCATCTGCGAGAAGCTCAGCAGGTTGTCCACCAGGGTGCCGGCGAACTTGGCGGAGTTCTCGATGGTGCCCAGAAAGCGCAGACTGCGCTCGGACATGTTGGCGCCTTCGGCATCGCTGAGCAGCTCGGCGTAGCCGGCGATATGACGCAGCGGCGCGCGCAGGTCGTGGGAAACGCTGTAGGAGAAGGCTTCCAGTTCCTTGTTGGTCTTTTCCAGGGATTCGGACAGTTGCGCCAGTTCTTCGGCCTTGCGCAGCACGATGCCGAGGATGGCCTGGCGCAGCTCCTGCACGCCCTCGATTTCGCTGGGGTCCCAGGGGGTCGAGAAGCCTTCGACGATCTGCTGCCACTGCTCGAAGCTTTCGCGCGGGTTCAGCGAGCCGCTCTGGGCGATGCTTTTTTCCGGGCGGCCGGCCCAGTGCACCACCTGGGACTGCTGGGGTTTGAACCAGATCAGGTAATGCGGGTGCAGTTCGGAAATGGACACGGCAAGGATGCCGCTGGCCATGTCGGCCAGCCCTGCCAGGTGCGGGATATCGCGCCCGGCGTTGTCGGTATGGAACACCTCGGCGTCGCCGCGGGCGGTCAGCCAGCCCACCAGGGCCATGATCCGCGCCTGGGGCGGGGTGTGCCCGTAGGTGTCGCAGCCGGTGCTGGACACCACTGCGGCACCGGCGGCGCCGACGAAGTCGGTGAAGATGTCGGGCAGGGCGCGCAGGCCCAGGCGCACGCTGTCCTGGTCGGCGATGGCGCCCAGCAGCTGCACGATGCGCTGGCGGATCTCGAGCATGCGCGCGTGGCGCAGGTGGGCTTCGCGGGTCTCGATCTGCAGCGACAGCACCCGGCCCAGCAGTTCGCAGGCGGTACGCACCTGAAAGCTCACGCTGCGCGGGGTACGGTGATGACACGACACCAGCCCCCACAACCGGCCCTCGACCACGATGGAAACCGACATCGAGGCCCAGGTCTGCATGTTGCGCATGTATTGCAGGTGCACGGGCGAGACGCTGCGCAGGGTCGAGAAGCTCAGGTCCAGGGGTTGGCCGGTGAGCAGGTTGGCGGCCGGCAGCAGGCGCGCCGGCTGGTAGTCGGCATCCTCGATCACGCGGATGCGGTTGGCACAGTACAGCGCCCGGGCCTGCGCCGGGATGTCCGAAGCAGGGAAGCACAGGCCCTTGTAGCTGGGGTAGTCGTCGTCGACCAGCTCGGCGTTGACCAGCCCGTTGCCCTCGGTGTCGAAGCGGTAGGACTTGACCCGGCCGAACCCGGTCAGGCGCTTGATCACGCGCACCGCCCGCTCGCACAGCTCGTCGATGCTCTCGCTGTCCGGTGCGCCGCCAACGAAGGAGCGCACCAGCGGGTACAGCCGCGAGCTTGGCGCCGGCACGGCGGCCGGGCGCTGGAATTCGGCGATCAGCACCTGGTCGTGGCGGTGCAGCATCATCGGCAGGCGCTGCGCCTGCTGGCCGATCAGAAACTGCACGTCGGCCACGTGATAGGGCTGGGACTGGTCTTCGTCGAGTTCGCCCAGCTGCTCGACGAAACTGCAACCGTCCTGCACCACCGCATCGAAATGCACGCCCAGCAAGGCGTCGATCTCCACCCCCAGCCAGTCCGGCAGGTTCTCGCTGACCTGGCGGATCAACATGGCCGGCTCCTGCACCACGACCATGAACCCCTGGGGCTGAATGCTGCCGGGGGTACGGATCTGTTCACGGGCGCAGTTGGCCAGGGCGATCTGGAAAGCGTCGCTGGGGTGGGTGGTGGTCACAAGATCCCTCCTGAAGGCGTGTTGGCAGGCCGTGCAGGGGAAGGGCACAAGCGATCCCGGCCAAGTGTAGAAAGCGCGGACAAGGTATCAAATCCTGTGGTTTCACGATGCTAAAACTGATCCTTAGCTGATGAATTGGTTCAGTTTGATAGCGTTTTGCCCGTGCCCTGGCGCCGCCGCGGCCCGATCCAAGGGAACCCCACTGACTGCACCGGGTCGCTTGTACGGCTTGTCATGCGCGATCCATGAGCCACACTCACTGGATCGTCTCGTAATGCAATTGGGGGGATATGCCATGAAGTTCGCAAGGAACGTGGCCACATTGGGCCTGGCCGTGTCGCTGGCGGCCGGCCAGGCGCAGGGGGCGGAATCGAAGAAGGTCGATGTACTGCTGGTGGGGGGCGGCATCATGAGCGCCACGCTGGCAATCTGGCTCAACGAGCTGGAGCCGGGCTGGTCGATGGAGATGGTCGAGCGCCTGGACGGGGTGGCCGAGGAAAGCTCCAACGGCTGGAACAACGCCGGCACCGGGCACTCGGCGCTGGCCGAGCTGAACTACACGCCCGAGGACAAGGACGGCAAGATCAACATCACCAAGGCGGTGGAGATCAACGAGGCGTTCCAGGTGACGCGCCAGTTCCTGGCCTGGCAGGTCAAGAACGGGGTGCTGAAGAACCCGCGCTCGTTCATCAATTCCACGCCGCACATGAGCTTCGTGTGGGGTGACGACAACATCAGTTTCCTCAAGCGCCGCTACGAGGCGCTGCAGGCCAGCCCCCTGTTCCGGCCGATGCAGTACTCCGAAGACCCGGCGCAGATCCGCAAGTGGGTGCCGCTGATGATGGAGGGCCGCGACCCCAACCAGAAGATCGCCGCCACCTGGACGCCGATCGGCACCGACGTGAACTTCGGCGAGATCACCCGCCAGTTCGTGGCGCACCTGCAGCAGCAGGAGAATTTCTCGCTCAAGCTGTCCAGCGAGGTCGAGGACATCCGTCGCAATGACGACGGCTCCTGGCACGTGGAGTACAAGAACCTCAAGAGCGGCGAGAAGTCGACCGCCGATGCCAAGTTCCTGTTCATCGGTGCCGGCGGCGCGGCGCTGCCGCTGCTGCAGAAGTCCGGCATTCCCGAGGCCCAGGACTACGCGGGCTTCCCGGTGGGCGGCTCGTTCCTGGTCACCGACAACCCCACCATCGCCCAGCAGCACATGGCCAAGGCCTACGGCATCGCCGCCACGGGCGCGCCGCCGATGTCGGTGCCGCACCTGGATACCCGGGTACTCGATGGCAAGCGGGTGATCCTGTTCGGGCCGTTCGCGACCTTCTCCACCAAGTTTCTCAAGGAAGGCTCGTACCTGGACCTGTTCTCCAGCATGACCACCCATAACCTGTGGCCCATGACCAAGGTGGGGATCGACCAGTTCGACCTGGTGCAGTACCTGGCAGGCCAGCTGATGCAATCGGACGACGACCGCTTCGAGGCGCTGCAGACCTACTTCCCCCAGGCCAAGAAGGAAGACTGGCGCCTGTGGCAGGCCGGGCAACGGGTGCAGATCATCAAGCGCGACAAGGAAAAGGGCGGGGTGCTCAAGCTGGGCACCGAGGTGGTGAGCGCGGCCGATGGCAGCATTGCCGGGCTGCTGGGCGCATCGCCCGGCGCATCCACGGCGGCGCCGATCATGCTCGAAGTGCTGCAGAAGGTGTTCAAGGACAAGGTCGCCAGCCCGGCCTGGCAGCAGAAGCTGCACCAGATCGTGCCCAGCTACGGCACCCACCTGAACGACGACCCGGCCCGGGTGCAGCAGGAGTGGGCCTACACCAGCGAGATACTGCAGCTTGCGCCGCCACCGGGCATCGATACCCAGGCGCCGCAGCAGTCGCCGGCCACCGACCCGATCGGCCAGAAGCACAGCGACTCGGACCCTGACCTGGCGCCATGACCGTCGATGGCTACCTGTCAGCGGGGGGGCGGGTTCAGTCCAGCGCAATCTCCAGGGTTGCGCACAGCCCGCCGGTGGCCATGTTCTCCAGCCGGACCTGACCGCCCAGCCGCATGGCGACCGCTTGGACGATGGCCAGGCCAAGGCCGGCGCCCTGTGCATTGCCACGACTGTAGAAGCGTTCGAACAGGCGCTCGCGTTCAGCTTCGTCGATACCAGGCCCCTCGTCCTGTATCGACAGCACGAAATGCGTCGGCTGGCGGCTCAGGCGAACGCTGATGATCCCTCCCTCGGGGGAGAAGTTCGCGGCATTGGTCACCAGGTTGTTGAGTGCGATATCGATCGCCCCGCCATCCACTCGGGCAAGGTAGTTGCCCGGGGCGGCCTCGAACACCAGTTCAAGGCCCTGGTCCAGTAGCCATGGGGTCATCTGCACCAGGCTGTCGCGCACAGTGTGTTCAAGGTCGATTCGCGGGGCATGGGCATGACCCGGCTGCGGTTCCAGGCGTGCCATGGTGAGCAGCTGGTTGACCAGACGGCTGGCGCGGTCCACCCCGTGTATCAGGTGCGCCAGCGATTCACGGTGCTCCTGTTCGGTCCCGGCCTCCTGCAGGTTTTGCGCGTGCACCCGCAGGACCGCCAGGGGCGTGCGCATTTCATGAGCCGCGTCGGCAATGAAGCGTCGCTCGCGTTCCAGCACTTCCTGGATCTGCGCCAGCATGCGGTTCAGCGCGGCCTGCATCGGTTCGAGTTCTGCAGGCAATGGCATCAGTTGCAGAGGTTCAAGCGACCCTGAATGACGGGCACGCAGGGTGGCTGCCATGTTGGCCAGGGGTTTGAGCCCCCAGCCAATGGCCAGCCAGACCATTGCTGCCAGGATCAGGCTGCCGAGCATATTGGGCCACAGGGTGTGGCGTACGATGCGGTCGACCAGGTCAGTGCGTACGTCGTCGCGCTCGCCCACCCAGATCCGCACCTGGTTGATTTTGTCTTCGAGCAGGAAGGCGCGCCACTGCCGGCCATGCAGGTCATGCACGTCACTGAAGCCCGGTGCCGACGGTGGCGAGGTGAAGGCGGGGGCGCTGTTGGTATGTACCAGCACCTGGCCCTGCGCATCCCACACCTGAAACGCGATCTTGCTTTCATAAGGGTGGCCGTCAAGCCTGGGTGTGGCTTCGCTCAGGGCCTGGTTGAACGCCTGGTACAGTTCGGTGTGTTGGTCGCCAGCCAGCGGCATGCGCATGACGCCCTGCAGAAGCCGCGCGTTCTGGGCCAGTTGTGCGTCATACACCTCGGCTATTTCATGGTTGCTGTCATGCAGGTTGAAGGCGCTGAGAATCATCAGGCCGGTAAGCATCAGGCCGATGATCAGGGTCAGGGTACGGCGTCGGATCGACATCATCGGCGCTCCTCCACCAGATAACCCACGCCGCGTACGGTTCGGATCAGGTCGGCGGAGAATTTTCTGCGCAGGTGATGGATGTGCACCTCCAGGGTGTTGCTTTCTGCTTCTTCGTTCCAGCCGTAAAGCAACTGGGTCAACCGCTCGCGGGTCATGACACGCCCCGGCGGTGAAAGCAGCTCATGCAGCAGCTGATATTCCTTGGGCGTCAGGGGCACGTTCTGCCCATGGAAGGACACCTGCTGAGTGCCGGGGTCCAGGCTGATGCCTGCATGCTCGATTCTTGCCTTGGCCCGCCCGGCGCTGCGGCGCAGCAGGGCCCGCAGGCGCGCCTTGAGCTCCGCCAGGTCGAAGGGTTTGATCAGGTAGTCGTCGGCACCTGCATCCAGCCCGGCAATGCGGTCTTCGGTGGCATCGCGCGCGGTGAGTATCAGCACCGGCAGGGTGGAGCCGCTATGACGCAGGCGACGCAGCACCTGGAGGCCGTCCATACGCGGCAGCCCCAGGTCGAGCACCGCCAGGTCGAAGGTTTCACTGAGCAGCGCATGCAGGGCGCTGCTGCCGTCCCGGAGCCAGTCGACGGTGTAGCCTTCGCGCCCCAGGGCCTGATGAATGCCTTCACCCAGGGCCACGTCATCTTCTATCAGCAGCAAGCGCACGGTGACTCCTGTCAGTCGAGTTTCTTGTCGATGTCCGCCAGCAGCGCGTTGATTTCATGGCGACGTCCGCTATCGGCGATTTCACGCCCTGGCCTCGGGGTGGCTTGCAGTGCCTTGAGCAAGGCTGCCCTGGCCTCGGGGTAACGCTTTTGACGGTAGAGGTGATCGCCCCAGAAGTACAGGCTGTCGATGCCATCGGGATTGATCAGCAAGGCCTGCTTGAGCAGCTGTTCGGCCTTGTCGGCGTCACCAAAGCCGATTGGCCAGCCTGGTACGCGATCATACAGGGCTGCAAGGCTGGTGTAGGCGGAGCCCTGCAGCGCCCTGGGGTCCAGCGTCAGCGCCTTTTCAAGGTCGGCCTTGGCCGTCTTGGCCTTGCCCAGCGCGCCCAGCCCGCCCTGCGCACCGGCCCAACTGCTGGTGACGATGCCCGACCAGATCCAGGCTTCAGCCGTGGTCGGACGTTCCCGGGTAAACGCCGAGGCCTGGCTGGACAATTGCTCGAAGGCTGTCGCGCGTTGGTCTGGCGGCAATTGGTATTGGATGTGTGCCCAGCTTTGCTGAAGCATGTTCAGGCGTTGCTGGTCGGCATTGTCCAGGGCCCAGGCGCCTTGGCTCAGGCCCCAGACCAGCAGGCAGGTGGCAATCTTTTTCATGGTTTGGGCGGCTCGCGGTCGGTCTTGTGGCTGAGGCGGCGGATCAGTGGCAACTGCTTGCGCAGACCGCGGTCCACCAGGTGCGGCAGCAGGTTGTTCAGGCGCACGAAAAAACGCTCCTGCCAACCCAGGTAAAGGTCGCGCCGATCACCGGCAATGGCGTGAATCACGGCGCTGGCCACGGTTTTCGGATCATCGACATTGGCCTTGAGGGCAACGTTCAGGGCCTGCGCCGCCGGGCTGTTCATGGGGGTGCGGGTGGCCCGCGGGGCGACGTACAGGACGTTGACCCGGGTGTCGGCCAGTTCCCGGCGCAGCGCTTCGGAAAACCCGCGCAGGGCGAACTTGCTCGCGCAGTAGGCCGCGTAGCCGGGGTAGCCGATCGAGCCGTAGGTAGACCCGACATTGACCACCATGGCGCTGTCGGCCTGTTTGAGCAGCGGCAACAACAGCCTAGTCAGACACATGGGGGCACTGATGTTCACTGCCAGCATGGCATTGATGTCACTGTCGTCCAGTTGCTCGAACATGGCGAAATGGTTCACGCCCGCAGCATTGATCAGCAGGTTCGCGCCGCCCAGGGCCTGGGCCGCGTTGAGTACCTTGCGCCTGTCCACGAGAAAGGTCAGGTCGGCGCCCATCCAGGTCATTTGCGCGGGGTACTCTTGCAGCAGCGATTGCAGGGGTTCGGCATGCCGGGCCACCGCCAGCACGCGGGCGCCGTTGGCGCAAAGGGCGGCGGCTATGGCCAGGCCGATCCCGCCACTGGCACCGGTCAGGACCACGCGGGCGTCAGACAGGCGCATGCTGTGCTCCATCGTGCGGCAGGCCGCGAAACATGTCGGCATACAGGCGGTAGACCACGCGCGACGCATCGATCACCGCGGCCTGGTCATCAGGGGCCTGCAGGGTGTTCATCAAACGGCGATAGGTCTGCATGTGCTCGAGGTCCAGCGAGCCATGGGAACTGAGGTAGCTGAAGGCGGCCTCCGGCAGCGCCAGGCGCGCGCGGATGCTGTGCGCGGCATGGGTGGCCAGGGCGATACTGGTACCTTCCAGCACATTGACCATGCCGAACAGCCCTACCGGGTTGCCCCGCGCGATCAGGTCGTAGAGGTAGGCGACCATCAGCTCGATCGGCAGTGAAGGCCGACCTTCGCGCACGGCATCCCTGTCACCGCCGCAGGCAGCAATGTCGTTGAGTATCCATTGCTCGTGGCCATACTCCTCTTCGATGTACTCGCACACGGCTTTGCGCAGCCACTCCAGCCGCGAGGGCAGGCGGGCGCCGCATGCCATCATCAAGGGTACGGTGTGACGCACATGGTAGTAGGCCTGGGCCAGGAAGGCCTGGTAGCTATCGAGGCTGACCTTGCCTTCGAGGGCATCGCGAATCACCGGCAGGCTGAACAGCGCATGGCGTTGCTGATGGGTTGCTTCTTGCAGCGTGTCGAAAAAGCTCATGGTCGGGTAGCCTCGCAGGCAAGGGGGTCGGTGAGTTGGGAGCGGTAGCGCTCGACGATGGCATCGCGGCGCGGGCGGCCATTGGCCGTGAGCAGGCCATTGGCGGTCGTGAACGGTTGTTCCAGGCGCGTCCAGCGATGCACCTGGGCGTAATCGGGCAGGGCCTGATTGGCCTGGGCCACGGCCGCTGCCAGTTCGGTGTCGGTGCAGCCCGGTTGATGTGGCCACAGCAATGCGTGGTTGTGAGCCATGGCTTCGCCATAGACGAAGGCCTGGGCGAACACCCCTCGCTGGGTCAGTTCGGCTTCGACCCATTCGGGGTTGATGTTGCGGCCGAAGCTGGTGACGAACTGGTGTTTCTTGCGCCCCTTGATGTACAGGAACCCTTCGGCGTCCAGCTCGCCCAGGTCACCGCTGGGCCACCAGGCGTCGGTGTGCGGCGGTTGGCCCAGGTAGCCGAGCAGGGCCGAGCCCTTGATCAGCACCTCGCCGTCTTCGGCCAGCCTGACCTGCAGGTGGGGCAGTGGCTGACCCACGCTGCCGGGGCGATGGGCCTGTGGCCGGTTCAGGCACACCACCGAGGCGCATTCCGACAGGCCGTAGCCTTCATACACCGGCAGGCCGATGCGCTGCGCGCGGATCAGCAGTTCGGTGGCGACCCTGGCCCCGCCCACCGCGGCAAAGCGCAACGTGCGCGGGTCGAAGGCGCGCTGTTCAGCGGCGCTGACCAGCACCAGCAGCAGTTGCGGCACCAGGATCAGGCTGTGGGGCGCACGGTCGGCGAGGGTGCCGAGCAGGCGCGCAGCATCGACGCCACTTGCGCCCTGGATGCCCAGAGCCGCCAGGCTGGGGACACTCACCGTGGCCCCGGCCATCAGCGCGGCGTAGCCACCCAGGTTCTCCAGCAGGATCGCCAGCGGCAGCAGGGTCAGGTGGTGCTGTGGCGCGGTGATTCGGCTGGCCTGCTCCAGCGCCCGGGCAACGCGCAGCATGCTCTCGGCGCCCAGGCATACGCCCTTGGGGGTTCCGGTGGTGCCGGAGGTGAAGGTCAGCTTGGCGGTGCCCTCGGGCATCAGGTCGGGCCCCGACCATTGCCTGCGCCAGAACGCGCCGTCTTCGACATAGCCGCACGCCAGCAGTTCGGGGGCCAGGGCCGGCTCGGCAATCACCAGGCTGGCCTGGCTCTGCGCCAGGCAATGGCTGCGCTGTGCGGGGCTGAAAAAGGGCGGCAGCAGCACGCAGGTCACGCCTGCAAACAGCAATGCCAGATCCCACAGCATGGCTTCCACACCGTTATCCAGGGCCAGTGCCACGACCCTGGCCGACTCATCGCGCAGGCGTTGCTGGCGGTACTGCACCTCGGCCTGCAGCGTGGCGTAGTCGAGCTTCAACTGGTCGCCCCACAACGCAATGGCGTTGGGCGTGTGTTCGGCGTGCCTGCGCAGCACCTGTTCGAAATGCTGCAGTTCAGGCGACATGACAGGCCTCCCCGGCGGCGGTAGGCAGGCCCAGGCGTGTGAACACGCCCATGTTGCGCAAATGGATGAAGCCTGCACGGATGTTGCCAACATGCACCTGGGGCTGGCTCTGGTAGTAGCTGCCCCAGTTATGGCGTTCTTCGCCCAGGCGCAGGGGGTCGGCCGTGCACAGCCTCACTGGCTTGAGCCCAAGGCGGTGGAAGCTGTTTACCAGGCCGATGCTGCCGGTGAACGCTACCCACTCCAGACCGCCCATGGCCAGCAGGTAGGTAACGGCAATGATGCTCAGGCGCGCGCTGCCGGTATCGGCGGCCGCCAGGTTGCCGACCTCGACGATGGCGCTGCGATCGACAGGGTTGTTCTCGGTGGCGCTGATCAGGGGGTCGATCGGCTCGTCCAGGTAGCGCTCCAGAAACAGCGCCTCACTGCTGGCCAGCCGCACACCGGCCACGGCGCACAGCGCGCCAGAGGCATTGCTGATGCCGAACAGCTGCGGCATGAACTGTGCGATATGCGCACCATGGGCCTTGCGAAAGCGCTGCTGGATGAAGGCCTCGTAGGCCGGGCGCAGGCTATCGCCGGGCAAGGCCCTGGCAAGGCTCATCACCGAACCGCCTGCGGCTGCGAAGTGCAGGGGCAGGGGGATGTTCCAGTCAGAATCGGGCATCGATCACGCCTCCCAGGGTGTGTGTCGGGAGGAGTATCCGAGGCAATTCTTAACGGAGTCTGAAGATCGCGAAAACAGCCAGCGGTCTGTTCAGACCGCGGCTTTCGATGCCTGTCGCATCATTGCCAGGTACCGGCCGGGGCGTCGCGCAGCGCGGCGTGCAGCAGGCGCAGCACCGGGTGCTCCAGCGCAGTGCCGCTGTAGCACAGGCCCACCCGGCGACTGGGCAGCGGGCTGTTGAGCGCATGCACCTGCACCCCTTGTGCCGCGCTCACCAGCGAGTGCGGCAGCGCCGCCACGCCGACCCCGGCCGCCACCAGCAGCAGCGACTGCTGCAGCGAGCCGCTGCTGGCCACCGCCGACGCGGTGGAGTTGCCATACAGCGCCATCAGGCGCTGGTGGGAGGGGTGTTCGGGGCAGATGACCCAGGGGTACAGGCTGGTGACCGTGCCCGGCTGCCTGCCGGCTGCGCTCACCAGCACGAACGGGTCGTCCCACACCGGCAGGAACAGCTCGTCTTCGCAGCACTGTTCTTCCACCGCGAGGCGCGCATCGCCGGCACAGCCCTCGTGCAGCGTGATATACAGGTGCGCCACCACCTGGTGGGCAAAGCGCAGAAACGCAGCGACCTGCGCGGGGCTCAGGTCCGGCTCGATGCCCAGGCTCAGGTGCTGGCGCGCATCGCTGGTGCGAAAGCGCTGGCGCAGGGCCTCGGCCTCGCTGACCAGCGCGCAGGCCTGCGGGTACAGCGAACGCGCCGCCTCGCTCACCTCCACCCCTCGCGACTGGCGGTTGAACAGGGTGGCGCCCAGGGCTTCTTCGAGCTGGCGGATGGTCACCGACAAGGTCGGCTGGCTGATGCACAGGCGCTGGGCGGCGCTGGTGATGTTGCGTTCTTCGAACACCGCCACAAAGGCTTTGAGGTGCCGGATATCCATAGGTAAGGCCGATGTCTGCAAGAGGAATTAAGCATTTTATCTGCTGTGGCCGGCACTATACGCTTTGCGTCATCTGATAAACCAATGACGGAAGCACTTTCATGAACAAACCCCTGATCATCGTGACCGGCGCCAGCTCGGGCATCGGCGAGGCCGTCGCGCGCCTGTTCTCTGCCCAGGGCCACCCCCTGCTGCTGCTGGCCCGGCGCGTGGAGCGCCTGCTCGCACTGGGCTTGCCCGCCACTCTATGCAAGGGTGTCGACGTCACCGACCGCGAGGCGCTGCTGGCTGCGGTGAAGGAGGCCGAGGCGCAGTACGGCCCGGCCGATGCGATCGTCAACAATGCGGGGGTGATGCTGCTGGGTGATACCGCCACCCAGGCCCCCGAGCAGTGGGAGCGCATGCTGGATGTGAACGTCAAGGGCCTGCTCAACGGCATCCATGCGGTACTGGGCGGCATGATCGAACGCAACCACGGCACGGTGATCAACGTCGGCTCGGTGGCCGGGCGCAAGACCTTCCCCAACCATGTGGCCTACGTGGGCACCAAGTTTGCCGTGCACGCGATCTCGGAAAACCTGCGCGAAGAAGTGGCGGCGCACAACGTGCGGGTCATCACCATCGCGCCGGGTGCGGTGGAAACCGAGCTGCTCGGCCACACCACCGATGAGGCGATCAAGTCCGGCTACCAGGACTGGAAGGCCGGCATGGGCGGCGTGGTGCTGTCGGCGGACGATGTGGCCAATGCGATCCGCTACGCCTACGAACAGCCTCAGGGCGTGTGCATCCGCGAGATCGTGCTGGCGGCGACCCGCCAGCAGGCCTGATGGCGTGCGCGTTGCGCGTCAGAAGCTGTACCTGACGTTGAACATCACGTTGCGCGGGTCGCCGTAGTAGACCGAGTAGTAGTTGCCGATGCCGCTGTAGTACGTCTTGTCGAACAGGTTGTTGAGGTTGGCCGACACCTTCAGTTGCTTGCTCACGTCATACGCGGCCATCAGGCCGACCACTCCGTAGGCGTCCTGGAAGAACTTGTGGCTGGGCAGCGCCACGTCGTTGACGTCGTCGTAGAAGGTGTCGTCGACGAAGTAGGTGCGGCTCTGCCACTGCCAGTTGCCGCCCACGGTGAGCTTGTTCAGCTCGGCCGGCAGGCGGTAGCTGGTGGCGACCTTGAGCAGGTGCTGGGGCTGGTTGGTCGCCACGCGCCGGTGATCGGCGTCGTAGGAGGCCTGATAGACGTAGCCGGCGTTGATGTTCCAGTCGGGCAGGATCTCGCCGGACATTTCCAGCTCCACACCGCGGGTGGTGGCGCCCTGCACGGCGCGCATCACTTCATTGCCGAACTCCCCGGTGGTGCCGGTCGACTGCGCCAGGTTGTCCTGCTTGAGCTCGAACAGCGCCAGACTGGCATTCAGGCGACGGTCGAAATACTCGCCCTTGATTCCCACTTCGTAGCTTTGCCCGGTGAGCGGGTCCAGCGGCTTGTTGTCGGCACCCCGGTTGTAGGGCTGCGGCTTGAAGATGTCGGTGTAGCTGGCGTACACGGTGTGCTGGTCGTCGAGGTCGTAGGTGATGCCGGCATAGGGGATCACTTCACCGGTGTCGCGGGTGGCGGTGCGGCTGCTGCGCGGCAGCGCGTTGATGCTGTCCAGGCTCCACGCGTAGTCGGTGACCCGCGCCCCCAGCACCAGGTTGAGTGCGTCGGTGGGCTTGAGCACGACCGCAGCGTAGCCGACCTTCTGCGTGGTCTTGATATCGAAGGTCGACCACCAGGCCCAGTCGGTGGGGTAGGCGGCGTTGTTGTTCCAGTCGAAGGCATCGGGTGCCACGGCGTCGGTGCTGCCGTCGGTACGGTCCGATTGCGCGGTGGTGTGGGCATAGGTGTAGCCCACCACCAGGTCGTGGCTTCTGCCCAGCAGCGAGAACGGGCCCTTGGCGTAGATATCGAAGGACTTCTCGTCGGTATCGGTGTTGAACTTGGCCGCACCGCCCGGGTAGTAGCCGTGGGCGACGCTGTTGTCGTTCGGGTCGACATGGGCGGTGGCCAGGCCTGCGATGATCTCGCGCGAGGCATAGTTGCGGTAGCTGGCGGTGGCCTTGAGCGACCACTCGTTGTCGAACTGGTGATCGATGCTGGCGAATGCGCGCTGGGTGCGATGGTTGCGGTAGGCCCACTTGTCCGCCGGGTTGGTGGAGCGCGAGAAGCGCACCGGCGTGCCGTTCTTGTAGAAGGCCGGCAGGTGGGTGGTGGAGGACGCGTCGTTGTCGTTCTGCTGGTACTCGTAGCCCACGCTCAGCACGGTGGCGTCAGACAGGTCGCCGTCGAGCACGCCGTAGAAGATGTCCTGTTGCTGCTTCTGGTAGTCGATGAAGGTGTGCTGCTGTTCACGGGCCGCGACGAAACGCCCGCGCAGGGCGCCGCTGTCGAGCAGCGGTCCGGACACGTCCAGCTCGGTGCGGTAGTGATCCCACGAGCCTGCGCCGGCGGACACATGGCCCTGAAACTGGGCAGTGGGCCGCTTGCGCACCAGGTTGATCACCCCCGACGGGTAGCCGATGCCGTTGACCAGCCCGGTGGCGCCCTTGAGCACCTCGACGCGGTCGTAGATCACCGAGTTGGTGATGCTGTAGTTGTCGCGCAGGTTGCCGGCGTCGGTGCTCAGGCTGGGCACGCCGTCGTACTGGAAGTTCTGGATCTCGAAGCCGCGCGAGTAGAAGGTGAAGCCTTCGGAGTTCTCGCGGTTGACGGTGATGCCCGGGGTTTGCTGCATCACCTCGGACAGGTTGTTCAGGCCCTGGTCGTCCATCTGCTGGCGGGTGATCACGCTGATCGACTGCGGGGTCTTGCGCAGCGACATGTCCAGGCGCGTGGCGGTGCTGGTCTGCCCGGTGGTGTAGGAGCCGCTGCCCTCGGTGGTGCTGCCCAGGCTCCAGGCGCTGTTGATGGTGGTGGCGCCCAGTTCGATGTTGTTGCCGGCGCTGTCTGGCAGCGGTACCAGGTACAGGGTCGAGGCGTCACTGCGCCCGAAGGTGAAGCCGCTGCCGGCCAGCAGTTGGGCCAGGGCCTGATCGGCGGAGTAGCTGCCCTTGACCGGTGCGCTGCGCAGGCCGGCGTCCAGGTTGCCGTCGAGCATCACGTTCTGCCCGGTCTGCTGGCTGAACACCAGCAATGCCTGGCGCAGTTGCTGGGCGGGGATATCGAATGCCGTGTGCACGCTGACCGCCCCTGTACCGGGCGCGGGCAGCTGGGCCTGGGCCGGTTGGGCCAGCAGCGCGCAACTGATCGCGGCGCCCAGCGCCGACATGCGCCAGCACGAACCCTGGGGGAACAACGTCTGGGGTGTTGCCATTTCCTTGACTCCTCGGCAGAACGACTTCGCCTGTTTGCGAATGGGTTTCATCTGCTGGTGATGACGCACGAGGAGTGCAAATGTCTGATGGGTACTGCAAATAATTTTCAATCAGCCATCGGCGGGTCAGGCAGGGCGGATGATGGTCACCAGGTCGGTGTAGCGGCTCAGGCGGATCGGCAGGGTGCGCGCCAGCACATCGAGCATCTGCTCGGGGTGCTGGCGATTGAGGATCAGGCTCACCGGGCGTGCCGCCAGGCGCTCGTCGGCGATGAAGATGCGGCCCTCGCGCCAGCGCTGCAGGTGATTGACCACCTTGGCCAGGGGCGTGTCGAAGAACACCAGGCTGCCGTTGCGCCAGGCCAGCACCTGGTCGAGTTCGGCGCGCTGCACCGGGCCGAGCCCGGCGGCGCCGAAGGTCACGGCCTCGCCCTGGCCCAGTTGTGCCTGCTGGCCGGGGATTTGCACCCCGGCATTGTGCTCACTGACGGCCAGGTCGGCGCTGCCGGCATCGCAGGACAGGCAGAACGCACCCTGGTGGCTGATCACGGTGCCGGCCTCGGTGTCGATGCGCAGCGGGCGGGTATCGGCGGCCACCTTGAAATAGGCCTGACCACGCAGCATGCGCAGGCGCCGCGTGGTGCCGGAAAAGTCGAGGTCCAGGGCGGTGTTGCCGGCCAGTTCGATCACGCTGCCATCGGGCAGGCGCTCGGTGCGGGTTTCACCCACGCGCGTGTGCAGGTCGGCAAACGACAGGCCGTCGCCCTTGAGCCACAGCGTGGCCGAGCCGGTGGCCACTGCGGCGGTGCACGCCGCCATGGCCAGTTGCATGAAGCGCCGCCGCGAGATGCCGCGGGCCTTGGGGGCAGGCGGCGCCTGCACGGCAGGCAGCTCGGCGGCCAGGGCCCACAGCGCTTCGAGTTCCAGGTAGGCCTTGGCATGGCGCGGGTCGGCCAGCATCCACTCAAGCCATTGCTCGTGCTCGGCCTGGCTGGCCGAGCCTTCGAAGATCAGCGCGAACCAGGCGCAGGCCTGCTGCGAGATGGGGTCGGCCTGGGGCTCGTCGGGCGAGGCCGGGGCCGGCGTGGGGAAGGGCGGTTCAGCCATGGGTCGGGTCACTGTGCGGGCGGTGAGGTGTACAGGGGCGCATGATAGTCCACTCTCACTCGGACATGCCCAGCTTGAGCAATTCCAGTGCCCGCACCATGCGGCTGTAGGCGGTCTTGGGCGAAATGCCCAGGCGTTCACCGATCTCCACGTAGGTCAGGCCTTCGCCGCGCGCTAGCAGAAACACCTCGCGGCAAGGCTCGGGCATGCGCTGCATCACGCGGTTGAGCGTGGCCAGCTGGTCCTGGGCGATCACCGTGCGTTCCAGGCTCGGGGTCTTCTGCTCCAGCGCCTGCAGCTCGGTGGGCTCGACCACCTCGCCCTTGCGGTGGCGCTCGCGACGCAGGTAGTCGATGAACAGGTTGCGCGCGCACAGAAACAGGTACGCGCGAAAGTTGTCGATGGGCGTGCGCCCCAGCTGTTCGGACAGGCGAATGAAGGTTTCCTGAGTCAGGTCTGCGGCGGTGTCCTTGCAGCGCACCTGACGATTCAGGTAGTCCTGAATTTCTTCACGGTGGGCAAGGTACAACGCCTTGAGGTCTGCGCTTGACACGAAACACCTGCGAGCTGGGGGTCAGGGAGCGCAGGAAGATAACAGGAATTAATATCATTTAAAACAACGCGGCCGAGGCGCTGGGGTAGCGTCTCTAGCGGTTCGGGAGCAATCGGTAGTGGCTCTGCACGAAACCGTTGTCCGACGCGCAGGTGGCGACATGCTGCAGCTGGCGTTCGCTGCCTGCGTGGCTGAACAGCGCAATGCCCTGGCCAAGCAGTACCGGAATGCGCGTGATGATCAATTCGTCGATCAGCCCGACCTGCAGAAACGCCTGGAGGGTCTGGCCGCCATCGATGTAGAGGTGCTTGAGCCCTCGTGCTGCCAGTTGCTCGACGATGTCGGTCACGTCGCCTGCCAGCACCTCGACGTTGGCCTGCGGGTGCGCAGACATGTCCACGGGCCGGTTGGACAGCACGATGACCGGGATGCCTGCATACGGCCATTCGGGGAAGGACAGCACCTTGTCCAGGGGCTTGCGGCCCATCACCAGGGCATCGACGCCGGCGATGAACTGTTCGTAGGTCACGCCGTTGAGTACAGCGGTTTCATAGTCGGGGCGGTGCAGCCACTCGATGTCGCCGTCGGGGCGTGCGATGAAGCCATCGATGCTCGCGGCGACGAATACGGAGCACTTGATTGTCATTGAACGTGAATTCCTCGTTGCTGTAGGCACGCCTTTGAAAACGGGCGGTTGGTTGGCGACCGAATATACCGCGTTGCCAGCTCGTTACCAGTCATCAGCCAAAGGGCCTGGGCCTGCTGGAGCCAGACGCTGCCCATCAACGCTGGTTGAGCCAATGCTGCTGGTAGGCCCCTTGCGGGTCCTGCACCGGGCCGTGATCGGGAACGGGCAGGTTGGCGATGCACGCAAGCTGGGCCTGGGTTGGCGCTTCGCGTCGGATGTCTGCGTGCTGCCCGGGCGGGTAGGCCCCCACCACCAGAAAGCCCGGGCTGCAATCGAGTTTGCAGTGGCCCGTGCCGGCGGGCAGCAACAGCACATCGCCTGCACTCACCTGTACTTCGCGACCCCGCGGGCCGCCCAGTATCAGCCTTGCCTGGCCACACACCACGCCGAGCGCTTCGTGGCCCTCGGTGTGGTAGTGGTGGTAGGCGTAGATGCCATCGCGCCATTGCGCCGGCCAGCCATTGGCCTCGAAAGTGCGTTCGATTTGCGCCGCCGGATCACTGCCATGCAGCGCAATCGCGTGGGGGTAGATCAGCACCGGCAGCCGGGTGTTGTTGGGCACCCAGTCGTCGGGTTGCAGCCTCAGTACCTGCGAGGCTGTTGAAGGTGTGTGTCGAGTGTTCATGGTCGACCCTCGGCGATGAAGCCGGGGCGGCATCGGGTTGCCAGCCCGGCGTGGTGACAGGGAAGGGGCAGGTGGATGCCTGCCCCGGTCGTCTAGCTTCGCAGGAACGCGAGCAGATCGGCGTTGATCGTGTCGGCGTCGGTGGTCGGCATGCCATGCGGCAAGCCCGCATAGGTTTTCAGGGTGCCGTTCTGCAACAGCTTCGCTGACCGCGGCCCTGAGTTTGCATAGGGCACGATCTGGTCATCGTCCCCGTGCATCACCAGGACGGGAATCGTGATGCGCTTGAGGTCGTCGGTGAAGTCGGTCTGGGAGAAGGCCACGATCCCGTCAAGGTGTGCCTTGGCGCAGCCCATCATGCCCTGGCGCCACCAGTTCAGGATGGTGCCCTCGCTGGCGTTTGCGCCTGGGCGGTTGTAGCCATAGAACGGGCCTGACGGCAGGTCATGGTAGAACTGTGCGCGGTTGGCCTTGAGCTGCGCCTGCAAGTCATCGAACACCGACCTGGGCAAGCCGTCCGGATTGTTCGGGGTCTGGACCATCAGCGGTGGCACGGCACTGATGAGGGCAGCCTTCGACACACGCTCCTGGCCATGGCGAACGATGTAGCGGATCACCTCGCCGCCGCCGGTGGAGTGCCCCACGTGGGCTGCACCCTGCACGCCAAGATGGTCGACCACGGCCGCAACGTCGTCCGCATAGTGATCCATGTCGTGCCCGTCCCACACCTGGCTGGAGCGCCCGTGGCCGCGGCGGTCGTGTGCGACGACCCGGTAGCCGTGATCAAGGAAGAACAGCATCTGCGCATCCCAGTCGTCGGCACTGAGTGGCCATCCGTGGTGAAAGACGATCACCGGGGCATCGCGTGGGCCCCAGTCCTTGTAGAAGATCTCGACACCGTCCCGCGTAGTGACATACCCCATGTTCGTGGCTCCCGAGTGAAGTGGAGGGCGTGGTCAGTATCGTGTTGTGATCATGACCAGGTGAACAAAGTGCAGATCAGCGGATGAACGGCCTGCGCAGACGCTGCGATAGCCGTTGACCACGGACCATCGCAGGCTTGTACGGCTCAGTCCTGATGCATGGCCTGTGCTACCCCCTGATCCTCACCCAGGAACCCGCCACTCTGGTGGTGCCACAGCTGCGCATAGGTGCCATTTCTGGCAAGCAACTCGGCGTGGGTACCCTGCTCGATGATGCGCCCGTCATCCATCACCACCAGCCGGTCCATGGCCGCAATGGTGGACAGACGGTGGGCGATGGCGATCACGGTCTTGCCCTGCATCATCTCGTCGAGGCTTTCCTGGATGGCCACTTCGACCTCGGAGTCCAGTGCGCTGGTGGCTTCGTCCAGCAGCAGGATCGGGGCGTTCTTGAGCATTACTCGGGCGATCGCGACGCGCTGGCGCTGGCCCCCCGACAGCTTGATGCCGCGCTCGCCCACCAGGGTGTCGTAGCCGCTATGGCCTTGCTGGTCGCTCAACTGGCTGATGAAACCGTCGGCCTGGGCACTGGCGGCTGCGCTGCGGACCTGTTCGTCGGTGGCGTCGGGCCGGCCATAGGCGATGTTGTCGCGAATGGAACGGTGCAGCAGCGAGGTGTCCTGGGTGACCATGCCGATGGCGCTGCGCAGGCTATCCTGGGTCACATGGGCGATGTCCTGCCCGTCGATGCGGATCTGGCCGCTGTCGACGTCATAGAAGCGCAGCAGCAGGTTGATGAGCGTGGACTTGCCCGCGCCGGAGCGCCCCACCAGGCCGATCTTTTCACCCGGGCGAATGCTCAGGCTCAGGCCGTCGAGCACCTGGCGCTCGCCGTTGTAGTTGAAGCTCACCTTGTCGAAGGTGACCGCGCCGCCGCGGGTCTGCAGCACCTTGGCGTCCGGGGCATCCTTGACCTTGGGGCCGCGGGTCAGGGTGGCCATGCCGTCCTGCACGGTGCCGATGTTCTCGAACAGCGAGGTCATCTGCCACATGATCCAGTGCGACATGCCATTGATGCGCAGCGCCATGGCGGTGATCGCCGCCACGGCACCTGCGCCGACCTCGCCCTGGTGCCACAGCCACAGGGCATAGCCGCCGGCGGCCATGATCAGGGCCACCACCAGTGCCTGGTTGACGATCTCGAACTGGCTGACCAGGCGCATCTGGCGAAAGCCGGTCTGCTTGAAGTCTTCCATCGCCGCACGGGCGAAGTGCGCCTCGCGGTTGGAGTGGGAGAACAGCTTCACCGTGGTGATGTTGGTGTAGGCGTCGGAAATGCGCCCGGTCATCATCGAGCGGGCGTTGGCCTGCTCCTGTCCGACCTTGCCCAGGCGCGGCACGAAGTACAGCATGGCCAGGCCGAACAGCACCACCCAGGCAACGAAGGGCAGCATGAGCTTGAGCGCGAAGCCGCCGGCCAGCGCGATGATCGCGATGAAGTACACCCCGATGCCGGGGGCGATCTCGATCAGGGTGAACAGCAGGTCGCGCACCGCCAGTGCGGTCTGCATGACCTTGGTGGTGACTCGTCCGGAGAATTCGTCGGAAAAGAACGACAGGCTCTGGCGCAGCATCAGGCGGTGGAAGTCCCAGCGCAGGCGCAAGGGCAGGTTGATTGCCAGTATCTGGTGCTGAACCATGGTGCGCAGGGCCACCAGCCCGACGCTGCACAGCATCACGATACCGATGCCCCACAGCACGCGGCGTTCCTGCGCTGCCGCATCGCCCCCGGCCTGCCAGGTGGAGAGCAGGTCCACGACCTGGCCCAGGAACGAAAACAGCCAGGCTTCATAGATGGACACCGCAGCGCTGAGCAGTGCGAACGCCAGAATGTAGCCGCGCGCACCCCGCGTGCACGCCCACAGAAAGCGTGCCAGGCCCACGGGCGGCGGGGGCACCTCGTCAGGAGGGAAAGGGTCGAGCCTTCGTTCAAATGCACGAAGCATGGTGGTCTCCAAAACGATCGAATGGGGGCAATTCTGACATCGAACGGCGGGCTTGCGGGATTTGTGGGGAGTGAAGAGGCGGTGGTGGTTTGCTGCGCTGGTTGAGAGAAAGCCGCAATCGACCCAACGCGGGTTCCCGCTTCAGGATTTCAACAATAAATTGATAATTCAACGCCTGGTTGATATTTTCTAGGCCCGACGATCATTACTTGGGTGCCCGATGCAACTCGATATTTTCCAGGTGGACGCTTTTTCTTCCGAGACGTTCGGCGGCAACCCGGCGGCTGTGTGCCCGCTGGACGCCTGGCTGCCTGATGCAACGCTGCAACGGATCGCAGCAGAGAACAATGTGTCCGAGACGGCCTATTGGGTACGCAACGGTGAGGTGTTCGAGCTGCGCTGGTTTACCCCCGCAGTGGAGGTCGATCTGTGCGGGCACGCCACGTTGGCCGCCGCCTGGGTGCTGTTCGAACAGCTTGGTGAATGCCGCGACACGCTGCGGTTTTCCACCCGCAGCGGTGAATTGCGAGTGCGCCGCGAAGGCGGTCGCCTGGCCATGGACTTTCCGGCCAAGCAGCCTGAAGCCGTAGCCCTGCCGCCTGGCCTGCTGCAGGCCCTGGGGCTGCAACAGGCCGAGGCGCTGTATCGCACGGACGATTACCTGGTAGTGGTCGAGGATGAAAGCATCGTCGCCGGGCTCGACCCCGACTTTGCCGCCCTGGCCGCATTCGAGGTGCGCGGGGTTGCCGTGACCGCGCCGGGTCGTCACATGGACTTCGTCTCGCGCTGGTTCGGGCCGCGAGTGGGGGTCAACGAAGACCCTGTCACCGGCTCGGCCCACACTTCGCTGGCGACCTACTGGTCCCAACGCCTGGGCAAGCGCAGCCTGAGTGCCGAGCAGGGCGGGGCGCGCAAGGGCCAACTGCACTGCGAAGTCCTGGACAACGACCGGGTCATCATCAGCGGTCACGCGGCGCTCTACCTGCGCGGCACCATCTTCATCTGAGGCCGGCCGGCCAAATCACTTCAAACTTTTCCTACCTCACGGGTTCTGCTTAGTAACACCCCGCACTCGAAGGAGAACCCGATGAAACCCACCGATACCAAGCAGGGCGACAAGGTCCCGCGGCCACTCTCGTCGGACCAGGCGCAGAAGGGCACGCCATCCCCCGACCCGGTGCTGGAACAACCGGACCCGGATACCGAGGCAGTGGACAAGGTGATCACGCCGACGTCCATCAAGGAGCAGGAAGAAAAGACCCGCGAAATCCAGCGGCGCCTGGCCGAGGCGCAAAGGAAGGGCTGAAAGCGGCCCTGCCGGGCCCTGCGTGCCTTGGCGTGCCAGCGCCAGTCACAGCTTGGCGAGCAGGTGCTGCAGTTTTTTCGTGGCTTCGCGCCCGGAACAGGCGCGGCTGAGCAGGTCGCTGGACATGTTCTTGTACATGTCCACGGCCTGGGCAGAGGAGGTGACGCTGGCAATGCCCACATGCAGGTTGGGCAGCTCCCCTAGCCGGTAAGGGCTCACCGCCACGTAGCTGGTGGTCTTCTGCTCGAAGATCTGGAAGGTGGCGCTGGGCAGTGCCTCGTCGATCAGGTAGATACCCGGGTGATCGCTGTTGGTCTCGACGATGGAGATCAGGTTCTCGATTTCCTTGCGTGCCAGCAGGGCGCGCTCCATTCGCACGCTGGGGGGCAGGTCCAGGCGACCGACCAGGCCGATGTGCAGGTAACGCTCGATCTGACGCAGGCTGACAATCGACCTGACCTGGAATTTTTCGCGAAAGAAGGTGGATTTGCGCTCGTCCAGAATGCTCAGAATCTGGCTCTCCATCGCTTCCTGTGCCGGGCTGAAGCCCTGCGGTCGAGCCTCGTGGAGCATGGTCTGAAACAGCGCCGAGTATTCGGGCGTGGTCAGCAGGTAGGAAAACGGGTCGAAGTAGGAGATGACGCTGCTGGAACGGGCCTCCAGCTGGCGCATGCGCTCGAAGTAGCCGAGGGCGTTGTCGAAGTACTCCGTATCGGAACCCAGCAGGCTGGTCAGCGACACCTTCAGCAGGTCGGCCAGGCGCTCCAGTGTGTCGAGTTTGACGATCTTGCCCAGTTCCAGGCGGTACACCGCAGCCCGCGAGATGCCGAGCTTGTCGGCCACCTGGTCGGCGTTGAGCTGGCGGCCGATGCGAAAGGCCCGGAGGCGCTCGCCGATTGCCTGGTAATCAATCTGGTTCACTGGGGGATCCTTGTCGTTTTTCGTGGTGGCATGTTCTACCAGATCGGCTTGACGAGGCCATGGCGCGAGTGTATCAATATTTAGACATGAACTGTTGCTTGTCCAAAAAATATAAAAAAGGCCGACACATGTCCACACCACCCTGCAGCTGCTGCGGCATCGCCTGCGCTGCCACCTGATACCACAACCCCACCCCCCACCTGATAGGAGCTTCCCTGATGAAGACTCGCATCGGCGCGCCCGCGTTCGCGCTTTTCATGACCCCGATGGTGATGGCTGGCCCGCCGCCAGCCTTCAGCGATACCTTTATCGGCTATCGCTACAGCAGCCATTTCTCGGACCCGGGCAAGCGCCAGGACATAGCCAAGCACATTGTCCAGCTTGCCCATGTGAGCAGCTACGCCCTGGGCCAGCAGTTCGCCAACGTGGATGTGTTCAAGTCCGACCGCGATGACCCGCGCAAGGACAGCAGCAGCGGCGCCACCGAGGTCTACCTGACCTACCGCAATCAGTTGCAGCATGCACGGGTGTTCGATCGGCCGCTGGCGTTCGGGCCGGTGAAGGACGTCGCGCTGACCCTGGGCCTGGACTGGAACACCAAGAACAACGCGTTCCAGTCGCGAAAGCGCATGATTTTGATAGGCCCGACCCTCAAGTTCGCGCTGCCGGCAGGGTTTCTCGACCTCAGCCTGTTCTATGCCAGGGAATGGAACCACTGCGGGCTCGACAGCTGCCGGCAGCCGGGCAACCATTCGCGCATGGCGTTCGACCCGTTCTACCAGCTGAACCTGACCTGGGGCATACCGTTCGCGCTGGGCAGCCTGCCGATGAAGTTCCAGGGCTTCTACAGCTACAGCGGCGAGAAGGGTGATGACTACCGGCGCAACCCGACGGCGGATGAACAGCTGATGCGCACCTCGCTGATGCTGGATGCAGGGGCTGTGCTGGGCGGCGCAAGAAACACGCTATGGATCGGGCCCGGATACGAGTACTGGCGCAACAAGTTCGGCAACCGCCGTGGCGACGGGATCGACGTGGACGCCTTGTCGATCAACCTGGAGTGGCATTTCTGAGCGCGGCGTTTTTTTTTGCGAGCCCGCAATCTAAATATTTAGACAATCGCGCAGGCTGGCAGTACGCTTTGTGAAGCCTTGCACGGGCGGACCGGCGGCGATCCTGGGCGGGTTCAGGCGTCAGCTGTCTAAAAAACCATACAAAAACAAGAGGTAAACCAAGATGGCTTCTTCCGAAAAGCGTCCGAAGAAGGACGCGTCACCCAAAAAGGCCCTGATAGCCAGCGTGACCGGCTATGCGATGGACGGCTTCGACCTGCTGATTCTCGGGTTCATGCTGCCGGCGATCACCATCGGTCTCGGTCTGAGTTCCTCGGAGGCTGGCTCGCTGGTGACATGGACGTTGCTCGGCGCCGTGGCCGGGGGGCTGATCTTCGGCCAACTGAGCGACCGCTATGGCCGGGTACGCATGCTGACCCTGTGCATCCTCACCTTCTCGATATTTACCGGGCTGTGCGCATTCGCCCAGGGCTACTGGGACCTGCTGATCTATCGAACCCTGGCCGGGTTCGGCCTGGGCGGGGAGTTTGGCATCGGCATGGCACTGATCGCCGAAACCTGGCCGGCCAACCGGCGCAATCGTGCTTCTTCCTATGTGGGCATGGGGTGGCAGGCCGGGGTGCTCGCCGCTGCATTGCTCACGCCATTGCTGCTGCCCTACATCGGCTGGCGCGGCATGTTCCTGGTCGGGTTGCTGCCGGCGTTCGTCTCGCTCGTGGTTCGCCATACCATGAGCGAGCCGGCAGAGTTCGTGAAGGCCGCAGCCGACCCGGTGCCTTTCGCGCGGCGCTTCACCGACCTGTTCAAGGACCGGCAGACCAGCAAGGCGAGCCTGGGGGTGATGGTGCTCACCTCGGTGCAGAACTTCGGCTACTACGGGCTGATGATCTGGATGCCCAGCTACCTGTCGAACAAGTTCGGCTTCTCGCTGATGGCCTCCGGAACCTGGACCGCAGTGACGGTGCTGGGCATGGCGTTCGGTATCTGGCTGTTCGGGCACCTGGCCGACCGTTTCGGACGCAAGCGCATGTTCCTGCTGTATCAGGCCGGCGCAGCGTTCATGGTCATCGCCTATGCCAACCTCGACAACCCCACGGTAATGCTGTTTGCCGGCGCGATCATGGGCATCTTCGTCAACGGCATGATCGGTGGCTACGGCGCATTGATCTCCGATCTGTACCCCGCGCAGATCCGTGCCACGGCGCAGAACGTGCTGTTCAACGTGGGTAGGGCCGCCGGTGGCTTCGGGCCGCTGGTGGTGGGCGCCGTAGCGCTGCACTATTCGTTCTCGGCGGCCATCATGCTGCTTGCCTCGTTGTATGGGGTGGCGATGCTCGCGACGGTGTTGCTGCTTCCTGCCTGCCAGGCCCACGACGTGCCGAAGCCGCAGCCGGCCTAGCCCGGCGGGATGGTTATGAATTTGCCCTGGCTTATTCGTATCAAAAATTAGACAGAAACACCGAGCTGCAGTACAGTCAACTTACGCAATCGCTGAAACACCGCTTCATCTGCCGCTTCATCACTGAGGCGGCATTTACTTTTGACCATGCTGTATAAAAATTTAGACAAATGCGAGGCCACCTCAATGAACGTGATTTCCGGCTGCTGCCAGGCGAGTGCCCTGACTCCCCCAGACGACACCTTGGCGGTCGTGATTTCCAACCAATGGGTCAACGATGAATACAAGCGCCTGGTGCTACAGGCCGACGGCGCCGCCAGCCAGTCGTTGCCGGGGCAGTTCTTCAACCTGCTGTGCCCGAGTGAAGGCGAGCACAAGCCGTACTTCCGTCGCCCCATGAGCACCTACAAGGCCGACCCGGCCACGGGCCAGGTGGAGTTTCTGTACAAGGTGACCGGCAAGGGCACCTATGGCCTGGAGACGCTTGGCCAGGCGCAGACCGTGGAGATTCTTGGCCCGCTGGGCAAGGGCTTCGACCTGCAGCCGGGGTGGCAGCACATGATCATCGTGGCCCGGGGTGTGGGGCTGGCCACCCTGGCGCCGCTGGCCGAAGCGGCGCATCGGCTGGGCATCCGCCTGACCGCAGTGCTGAGTGCCCGCAGCGAGAAGAGCCTGCTTTCGCGCGAGCGCTTCGCCTCGCTGGGGGCCGACGTGCGGGTGGTGCTGGATGAGGATGGCAGCAGCTCGCCCGAACGGCTCGAACCGCTGCTGCGCCAGATCATCGCCCGTGAAGGCACCGATGCGCTGTTCACGTGTGGCTCCAGGCGGCTGACCCAGTTGCTGAAGAAGCTGAGCGCCGAGCTCGGCCTGGTGGGCCAGGTAGCGCTGGAGCAACAGATGGTGTGCGGCCTGGGTATGTGCCAGTGCTGCGTCGAGGTGTTCGAGGTGGACGGGCTCAGGGTGGGCAAGCGGGTATGCCTCGAAGGCCCTGTATTCGACCTGGCGGAGGTGGTGTGATGATCAATCTGAGCGTACAGGTCGGCGGGTTGCGCCTGAAGAACCCGGTGATGCCGGCATCGGGCACCTTTGCCGAAGAGCTTGCCCACCTGCTGGACTTCAACCAGCTGGGTGCACTGGTGACCAAGACCATCACCACCGAAAAGCGCAGCGGCAACCCGATGCCGCGGGTCTGCGAGCTGAATGACGGGATGATGAATGCCATCGGCATTCCCAGCAAAGGCGCGCAGCTGTTCATCGACAAGGTGGTGCCGTTCTACCGCGACTACGACGCGCCGTTGATCGTGAGCATTTCGGCGCCCACGGCCCAGGGCTTTGCCGACCTGGCGGCGCGGCTGAGCGATGTGCCAGGCGTGGCTGGCATCGAGGCCAATATCTCGTGCCCCAACCTGGAAGCGCATGGCCAGTCGTTCGGCATGCAGGCTGAAAGTACCCGCGACGTGGTGGAGCTGATGCGCCAGGTCACCTCGTTGCCGCTGTGGGTCAAGCTGACCCCCAATGCCGGCGAGGTGGTGCCGGTTGCCCTGGCTGCGCAGGAGGCCGGGGCCGATGCCGTCGTGGTGGGCAACACGCTGCTCGGGTTGTCGGTGGACATCGAGCGAGGCCGCGCGCGGCTGGGCAACTTCATGGGCGGCATATCCGGCGCCGCCATCCGCCCGCTGATGGTGCGCCTGACCTATCAATGCGCCCAGGCGCTGGAAATTCCGGTGATTGGCTGCGGTGGCATTGCCACGGCCGACGATGCGCTGGAGTTCATCTATGCCGGCGCCTCGGCGGTGCAAGTGGGTACGGCCACCTTCCTGCACCCGAAAACCATGAACACCATGGTGTCTGAACTGGAGGCCTACTGCCGGCGCAAGGGCGTTGCCTCGATCAGCACCCTGATCGGCGCCCTCGACGATTTGCCCGCCGAGCCGTTTGGAGCCTTGCCATGATCGCGCAATGGCCTGAACAGGCCGCCAGACTGTTCGACACCATCGCCGCCTTGTCACGCGATGCCCAGGAGGGGATCACCCGCGAAAGCTACGGCCCCGGCGAGAGTGACGCCATCGCCTGCCTGAGCGACTTCGCCTTGACCCAGGGGCTGGAGGTGGCAACCGACCGTGCGGGCAACGTGATCTTCACGCGCAAGAGCGACAATGGCCAGCCCGCACTGTGGTACGGCTCGCACCTGGACTCGGTGCCCCAGGGCGGCAACTACGACGGCCTGGCCGGCGTTGTGGCGGGCCTGCTGTGCCTGTGCCGGCTCGACCGCGAGGGCGTGGCCACGGCGCAGCCGGTGCGGGTCATCGGGTTGCGTGGCGAGGAGAGCGCCTGGTACGGCAAATCGTACATCGGTTCGCGTGCGCTGGTCGGCGGGTTGAGCGAGCACGACCTGCAGCTGACCAACCGCTTCAGCCAGCGCACCCTGGGCCAGGCCATGCAGGCCGTGGGCGCCGACCTGGCAGCGATTGGCCGTCAGCAGTGGCTGGTCGATCGCACCCAGTTTGCCGGCTATCTGGAAGTGCATATCGAGCAGGCGCAGTCGCTGGAGCGCATGGGGCAGGCCGTGGGGATCGTGCCCGGCATCCGCGGCAACCTGCGCCATAACCAGGTTCGCTGCCTGGGCGAAGATGGCCATTCGGGCGCCGTGGCTCGGGAGGACCGCCACGACGCCGTGTTTGCCGTGAGCGAGCTGGTGGCCCGCATCGACCAATGCTGGCGTGAGTACCTCGCCGCCGGGCGAGACCTGGTGGTTACCGTCGGCACACTGGGGACCAACGCGGCGCACCATGCCGTCTCGCGTATTCCCGGCGAGGTCAGCTTCAGCCTCGAGATGCGCAGCCTCGACATGGCCACGCTCGAGGCCTTTCACGCGGTTGCGCTGCACGAGGCAAAGGCCATCGAGCAGGCCCGCCAGGTTCGCTTCGAGTTCGACCTGCGTATCGATACGGCCCCGGCGGCCATGCACGCCCCCTGGGTCGAGGCGCTGGTGCGCCAGGCCCGCCAACAAGGCTGGCAGGGCGTGCTCACCCCCAGCGGGGCCGGCCATGACGCTGCGGTTTTCGCCAACGTCGGCATCCCCAGCGCCATGCTGTTCATCCGCAACCAGCACGGCTCGCACAACCCCCACGAGGCCATGGCCCTGGACGACTTTCTGGTGGCCACCGAGGTGCTCTATCACACGACACTGGAGCTGACACCATGAGCGTACCCCGCAATGCCTGGCTGATCCGCAACGCGACCCTGGTCAACGAAGGCCGCACCTGGGCGGCCGATGTGCGGCTGCGCGAGGGCCGCATCGACTGTATCGGGCAGGCCCTGCAGCCGCTTGCCGGGGAGGGCGTGATCGAGGCGCACGGCCTGTGGCTGCTGCCGGGAATGATCGACGATCAGGTGCACTTCAGGGAGCCCGGCCTGACCCACAAGGCGGACATCGCCAGCGAGTCGCGGGCCTGTGCAGCGGGCGGCATCACCAGTTTCATGGAGATGCCCAACACCAACCCGCCCGCGCTCGATCGGGCCAGCCTTGAAGCCAAGTACGCCATCGCCGCCGCATCGAGCGCGGTCAACTACGCCTTCTACATGGGGGCAAGCAACGACAACCTGGCCGCCATTCGCGCCATCGACCCGGCCAGCACGCCAGGGCTGAAGGTGTTCATGGGGGCCTCGACCGGCAACATGCTGGTGGACGACCCCGAGGTATTGAACGAGATATTCCGGGTTTCGCCAGTGCCGATCATCACCCATTGCGAAGACACGCCCATGATCAATGCCGAGCTGGAAAAGGCCAGGGCGCGCTTTGGCGAGGACATTCCGGCCCGCGAGCACCCGCTGATCCGTTCGCGCCAGGCGTGCATCAGGTCCACTCGGCTGGCCATCGACCTGGCGCGCAAGCACGGCACGCGCCTGCATGTGCTGCACATCTCCACGGCAGAAGAGTTGCAGCTGTTCGAGCCCGGCCCCCTCAGCGGCAAGCGCATCACCGCCGAAACCTGCGTGCACTTTCTGCACTTCACCGATCACGACTACGAGCGGCTGGGCTTTCTGATCAAGTGCAACCCGGCGATCAAGTCGGCCAGTGACCGCGACGCCATCGTCAAGGCGCTGGCCGAAGGTCGGCTCGACGTGCTCGCGACCGACCATGCCCCGCACCTGCTCGAAGAAAAGCGCAGCACTTACGCCAAGGCGCCGTCAGGCATTCCGTTGGTGCAGTACGCGCTGCAGGCCGCCCTGGAGCGCGTCTTCTGCGGGGAGCTGAGCCTGGAGCGCCTGGTCGAGGTAGTCAGCCACGCACCGGCGCAGCTGTTCCAGGTCAGTGGCCGGGGCTACCTGCGCGAGGGCTACGCCGCCGACCTGGTGCTCGTCGACCCGCAGCGCCCGCACCGGGTGAGCAATGACCAGGTGCTGTCCAAATGCGGCTGGACGCCGTTTGCCGGTACCGAGTTCTCATCGAGCATCGTCGCCACGTTCGTCAATGGCGAACGGGTGTGGGACGGCGCCACGGTGAACAGTGCAGTCCGTGGGCAACGACTTTCCTTCAACCGCGCCACGCCTGCCTAGTGGCGCAACAAGAGGTACGAACAACGATGAATTTTCATGAAATGGTGCAACGCTTCGCCGCCGCGCTGCCGGGCACCGACTCGTTCAAGCAGGCCAACGCCGACTGTGAGGCCATCATCCGTGACGAGCCGTTCCAGGCCGGCGCGGCCTTTCTGGTCGCGGGCTTTTGCCGCAGCTACGTGCTCATCTACGAGGATCAGGGGCTGGAGCACGACTTCGCCCTGCGCAACCAGCGCCAGCTGCTCGAGTACATGAACAGCCTGCAGGCGGCCCTGGCGACGTGCGATCACGCGATTGCGCACCAGGCGCTGATCGAAGTGGTAACCCATTACGCCAGGAGCGAGCGGATTTTCTAGGGCGGCGGCTGGCGGCGCCAGCAGGCCGGAGCCAACGGCCTAGAGCGCCGTCCAGGACTGCCTCGAAGCCTGCAGCTGGTTCTTGATCCAGTTGGTAAAGGCCCGCACGGCGGGCCGTTCGCACTTCTGCAGGTCGGTGACCAGGTAGTAGCCGCGGTGCGAGTGGATGACGATATCGAAGGGGCGCACCAGCAGCCCCTTGGCCATGGAGTCGCCACACAACAGGTTGTCGCCCATGGCAACGCCCTGGGCCGCGATGCACGCCGCCTGTGCGCAATGTGCATCGGAAAACAGGATGCCGGTGGCCACGTTCAGCTCCGGGGTGTTCGCCGCCGCCTGCCACACCCGCCAGTCGCTGTAGTCGCTCATGTGCAGCAATGGGAACGCGGCCAGGTCCTGCGGGGTCTTGAGCCCGCCCAGGGCGTTGATCAGCCGCGGGCTGCAGACCGGAAAGTAGTTCAGCGCCGCTATCTGTTCCACCTGCATGCCAGGCCAGTCGCCGATACCGTAGGAGATGAACAGGTCGGCGTTGTGGTTGCTCACGTCATCCGCCGTGGTCGGTGTGACCATGTGCAACTGGACCTGGGGGTATTCCTTCACGAAGCCGCCGATGTGATGGCACAGCCAGTAGGTGGAAAACCCCGAGCTGCAACTGATGGTCAACTTGCCATACACCTCCTGGTCATCGACCCGCCGGCCTGCATCCTCCAGGTTGGCCAGCAGGCGCTGGATCTCCCGGGCGTAGCGTTCGCCGCGAAACGTCAGCGAGATACCCCGGCCCTGGCGCTCGGTCAGGGCAAAGCCGAGGGTGTCCTCCATGCCCGTGATCTGATGGCTGATGGCGCTGCGGGTGAGGTTGAGCTCAAGCGCCGCGGCAGTCACGCTGCCCAACCGGGCAACCGCTTCCAGGGCACGTAACGCGGGCATCGAGGGTAGACGCATGGGGCGCTCCACTGACTTATTGTTGAGCAAATATAAACATTAATGGCGAAATAAATCGATTGTCGTATTTTCTGGTTCAACAATACTAGACAGGCCCTGCGGGTCCGAGCCGCTCAGCGGGGTCACATACCAATAAGGAATGCCCTGCATGATCGAGCCCAAGGCCTTTGCCCAGAACTGGGTGGACCAACAGCAAACGACCCTGTCCGACTGGCACCAGGTGATCTGGCACTATGCCGAGCCGGCCTTTCGCGAGTACAAGTCCTGCGCCTGGTACGTCGAGCTGCTGCGCAGGCAAGGGTTCGAGGTGGAGGAGGGCAGCGGCGGCATGCCTACCGCTTTCTGTGCCACGTTTCGCAACGGCGACGGCCCTGTGCTGGCGACCTACGCGGAGTACGACGCGGTGCCGGGCAACAACCAGGCGGCGACCACCCGGCGCCAGCCGCGCGAAGGGCTGTCGCGTTTCGCCCCGGGGCATACCGACCCTCATTCGGCGCTGGGCATCAGTGCCCTGGGGGGCCTGCTGGCCGCCAAGGCCGCCATGCTCGAACATGGCATCGCGGGCACGCTGAAATTCTTCGGCGAGCCGGCGGAAAAGCTGCGCGCCTCCAAGCCGGTGCACGCGGCCAAGGGCTATTACGATGACCTGGACGCGGCCATCAGCTTCCACCCCACGTACATGCTGCCGCTGAACAACACCACTACCTGGGATACGCACTGCGGCATCGCCTACGCCTACATCTATACCTTCACCTGCGATTCGCCCCAGGACTGGATCGCAGCGGACAAGTACAGCCCGATCCCGCAGAACCACCTGGCCGCCAGGGCGCCTGGGGCCAACGACGCGCTGGTGCACTTCTATACCCTGAACGAAAGCATGCGCCGCTCCACGTTGCCGTTCACCGGGCTGTGGAGCTACAACGAGGCGATCCTCACCGCCGGCCAGGCCACGGCCGACAACCTGCCGCCGCACATCGCGCAGATCCAGTACCTGTCGCGCTGCGACTCGCTCGAGCAGGCCGAGGCCATCTCCCAGGTGATGGACAACAACGCTGCCGCCGCCGCCCTGGCCACCGGCTGCCAGTGGAACAAGACCTGGGTGTGCAAGTCCCGTGGCGGGCTGCCCAACCATGTGCTGGCGCAGGCCACCTACGACAACCTGCAGGCCATCGGCGCCCCCACCTGGGACGACGAGGCCATCGCCATCGCGCAGCAGATCCAGGGCAACCTGGGGCTCGAACCCATGGCCCGGCCGTTTCTGCCCGAAACCGAAACCCTGATCGACCCACAGGAGTGCGAGCGTCTGCTGCGCCAGCAGATGCCCGCCTGGCAAAAGCACCTGACCTCGGACGACTACCCCGAATACACCTGGCATTGCCCGACCGTGCGCCTGCTGGTGGCCCGCCCGATGCTCTCGGCGCCGCCTGGCTACACCTACCCGGACTGGGTGCCCAATGCCCTGGGCGGCATCCGCCAGACCATCGACCCGATGATCCAGGTGGCGGCCAAGACCATCGGTGCCACCCTGATCGACCTGCTCACGCGGCCCGAGCTGCTGGCCGCCGCCCGCCAGGAATTCACCGAGCGTACCGGCGGCGGCATTGGCGGCACACGCTGGCAGGCGCCGCTGCTGCCCCGGGACTTCAAGGTCCCGCATGACTTCCGCTGGCCCGAATACATCCGCACCGCCCGTGGCGAGGAGTGGTGGATTCCGGCCCGGGACGACGAATAGCCGACCGGCGACGGCGCCTGCGGCGCCTTTTACCCAAACCTGGTTTTCTTGGACTGGTGCCGCGCGGCGGTGCCATGCAAAGGTGTTCCCTGCGATGAGTGCGATGACCGATTACCGCTCCAGCCATGTGCCCGGCCCCCAAGGCGCCGCCGACCTGGTGTTTCTGAATGGCCGCATCTATACGGTCGATGAGTCTGCCCCCTGGGCCGAAGCCGTGGCCATTCGCAATGGCAGCTTCGTCGCGGTGGGCAGCAACGACGAGGCGAAGGCGTTCGTCGGCCCGCGCACCCAGGTGGTGGACCTGGACGGCCGTTTCGTGATGCCGGGTATCTACGACATGCACACCCACCCGGACCTCAAGCTTGCGCCCGGTTACTCCGGCTACCTCGAAGTCGGCGTCAGCGATCCGACCCCGGAGCAGGTGCGCCAGGCCATTCTCGACTATGCGGCCGAGCACCCGGGCGACGGCTGGGTGTATGGGCAGTACTTCGTGCGCTACACCTTCAAGCAGGCCGGGCTGGTGCCGTCGCGGCAATGGCTGGACAGCGTGCTGCCGGACCGTCCGGTGGCGATCCTGGATCGCTCCTGGGGCTGCATGATGGTCAACTCCAGGGCGCTCGAGATCGCCGGGATCGACGCCGACACCATCGACCCGCGCCACGGCTACATCGAGCGCGACAGCGTCACCGGCGAGCCGACCGGCATCCTGGTGGACGGTGCCTATGCACTGATGCACGCCGCCATGCCGCCCACGCCGCAACACGCCCTGAAGCGTGCCTATCGCGAAGGGGTGTGGTTCCAGAGCGGTCATGGGGTGGTGGGCACCAAGTATGTGCACGTGTGCGAGCACCGTCTCAATGCGCTCAAGGCCATCGATCAGGCGGGCGAGCTGTCGGTGCGCGTGGAGGCCGCGATCAGCTGGCAGGACGACATCTTCCCGGTCAAGCGGCGCTGGGAGCTGCTGGCGGGTGAGCGTCACTTCTATCGCAGCGCACGGCTCAACGCCAATGCGGTCAAGTTCCACTTCGACGGCACCCACGAATCGCGCTCGTCGTACCTGTCCAGCGCATGGCCGGGCGAGGAGCGCTGGCGCGGCCACCTCAACCTGACCCCCGAGCACATCACCGACATGGTGGTGGACATGGACCGCCGGGGTATCCGGGTCATCGCCCATTGCACCGGTGACGGCGCCTCCGACCTGTTCCTCGATGCCGTGGCCATGGCGCGGGCCAAGAACGGGCCCGACGGCGTGCGCCACCAGTGCGCGCACAGCACCACTTTGCTGGATGCCAACCTGCCGCGTTTTGCCGCGCTCAACGTCACCGCCGAGTTCTCCCCGGTGGGCTGGTTCCCTTCATCGTTCGCCAACGCCCGCGCCGTGTTCGGCGAGGACCGCATGCAGCGCGCCTACAACTTCAAGGGCGTGTTCGAGCATGGCGGCGTCGCGGTGATGGGCACCGACTGGCCGGTGTCCAGCATCAACCCCTGGATCGGCTTCGAGGCCATGGTCACCCGGCAGAACCCGTTCGGCGAGGAGCAGGGCAGTTTCTACGGCTCGCCCATCAGCCTGGAGCAGGCCATGCGCGTGATGACCATCAACGGGGCGTGGTGCATGGGTATCGAGGACAAGGCCGGCTCCATCGAGACGGGCAAGTCCGCCGACCTGATCGTGCTCGATCGCAACCTGTTCGAAGTGGAGCCCAAGGGCAACATCCACAACACCCAGGTGCAGATCACCGTGCTCGAAGGTGAAATCACCTGGGACCGCAACGGCGAGTTCGATGCCGGCACCCACGCGGCCACCTGGCGCCGTGAACTCCCCAACTTCTGAGGCGGGCCGTTTTGATGAACAAGCAGTCTCCCATTCCGGTGACGCTGGTGTCGGGGTTTCTCGGCTCCGGCAAGACCACCCTGCTCAACAAGATCCTGGGCAGCGATCACGGCTTGCGCATGGCGGTGATGGTCAATGACTTTGGCGCGATCAACATCGACAGCGAGCTGATCGTCAGCCAGACCCAGACCACCCTCAGCCTGGCCAACGGCTGCATCTGCTGCACGGTTGAAAGCGACCTGATCGAGCAACTGGGGCGCCTGCTCGGCGACCGGCAGAACCGCCCGGAGTACATTCTGATCGAGGCGAGCGGGGTGTCGAGCCCGGGCAAGATCGCCCGCACGCTGAAGTACCCGCAGTTTCGCGATGCGCTGTCGATCGACAGCATCATCACGGTGGTGGACACCGAGCAGTTCGGGCAGCTCGAGGGCGAGATGGCGCAGTTGGCCATGGACCAGCTGGACGTGGCGGACATCATCGTGCTGAACAAGGTGGACCGGGTCGAACGCAGCCAGATCGAGGCGCTCAAGAGCCGCTGGCTGTACCCCCGGGCGCGAATGCTCGAATGCCAGTATGGCGATGTGCCGCTGGAGCTGGTGCTGGGCGTGGGGCGCGGCAACCCGCTGGCGTCGTTCACGCCGGTCAAGGCGGCCTCAGCGCCGAGCCTGGGCGGGCACGCGGCAGATCACGCCAGCGTGTTCGAGTCCTGGAGTTTCGCCAGCGACAGACCGCTGGCGCTCGACACGCTGCGCGCGACACTGGCGCAGCTGCCGGCGTCGATCTATCGGGCCAAGGGCACGCTGCACATCGCCGAAGTGCCGGGCAAGCGGTTCATCATGCACCTGGTCGGCAGCCGCTGCGAGATCCTGCCCGACCGCGTCTGGGGCGATGAAACGCCCCACACCCGGCTCGTGTGCATCGGCAAGCGCGGCACCCTGGCCCCCGAGGCGCTCGAGGCCGGCTTCCAGGCGTGCGTTGTCCACACAAATGACAAGCTTTATTCACATCATGGGTGAAGCGGAATTGGCGACGGCCTCCGGCAGGTTCAGCAATGTGGGTGGTAGTGGCCTTCTGGCCTGTGCGGAGGGGGCAGGAGTGGTGAGCAGATATCAACAATCAGCCAAATTTAATTCGATTGTGGTTGCCCAGCATCTACTGAAAAATGCCTCGGCGGTCTGGTAAAAATAACAGGAGAAGACCCAATGACTAGTTGTGCTCAGGCGCTCGTCAAACTGCTTGAAGGTTATGGTGTGGACACCGTGTTCGGTATTCCGGGCGTGCACACTGTTGAGTTGTATCGCGGATTGCACGGTAGCCGGCTTCGCCATGTCAGCCCTCGCCACGAGCAGGGCGCAGGGTTCATGGCGGACGGCTATGCCCGAGCCAGTGGCAAGCCGGGGGTGTGCTTCATCATCACAGGCCCCGGCATGACCAACATTCTGACCGCCATGGGCCAGGCCTACGCCGACTCGGTGCCGATGCTGGTGATTTCCACCACCAGCCGTCGCGAGCATCAGCGGCTGGGGCACGGTTACCTGCACGAACTGCCTGACCAGCGCGCGATGGTGGCCGGCGTGTGTGCCTTCAGCCATACCCTGCAGCGCCCGCAGGAACTGCCGGAGGTGATTGCCCGTGCCTTCGCGCTGTTCGGTTGCGCCCGGCCGCGCCCGGTTCATATCGAGATCCCGCTGGATGTGCTGGAAATGCCGGCCGATGGCCTGGACCTGAGCCCTCGCGCATTGCCGCTGGCCAGCGCGCCTGCCGAGGCGGCTGTACAGCAGGCCGCCGCCCTGCTGGGCGCGGCACGGCGGCCGCTGATTCTCGCCGGCGGCGGCGCGCGCGGTGCCAGTGATGCACTGCGGGCACTGGCCGAGCGTCTCCAGGCACCCGTTGCGCTGACCACCAATGCACGCGGCATCCTGCCGCCTGCGCACCCGCTGCTGCTCGATGGCGTGCAATCGTCCGCCCATGGCCGTGCACTTTTCGCCCAGGCCGATGTGGTGCTGGCGGTGGGCACCGAGCTGGGCGAAACCGACTACGACTTCTTCGGCCTCGGGCCACTGGCCCTGCAGGTGCCGGTGATTCGCCTGGACATCGACCCGATGCAGATCCTGGGTGTGCAACGCGCAGCCGTCGGGCTGCTTGGCGACGCACGGTTGGGGCTGCAGGCCCTGATCGCAGCGCTGCCCGGGGCGGCCGCAGACAGTGACTGGGCCGCGTTGAACGTGCCGCGGGTCAATGCCGCCGAGCGCGGCAGCTGGACCGGCAGGCAGCAGGCCATGCAGGCGCTGCTGGATACGCTGCGCGACAGCCTGCCGGCGCCGATCCTGGTTGGCGATTCGACGCAGCCGGTGTACCAGGGCGCGCTGGGCTACCGCGCACCGGCCCCGTGCACTTGGTTCAACGCCGGTACCGGGTACGGAACGCTGGGCTACGGCCTCCCGGCGGCCATCGGTGCCAAGGTTGCCCTGCCTGAACGTGCCGTGGTGGCGCTGGTGGGCGATGGTGGTTTGCAGTTCTCGAGCGCCGAACTGATCGCGGCGCGCGAGCACGGCATCGGGGTCATCCTGGTGCTGTGGAACAACCAGTGCTACGGCGAAATTCGCGACTACATGACGGCGCGCGACATTGCGCCCCTGGGCGTGGACATCCTCACGCCGGACTTCGCGGCGTTCGCACGCTCCTGTCATGTGCAGTACCACACCGCCGGCAGCCTGGACGGGTTGCGCGATCTGCTGCAAGGCCTGGAGAGCGGCGAGCCGCATGTCATCGAACTGAACGCCTCGGACTTTCTGCCTGCCTGACGGGGCTGTCCGGTCGGGTTGATCAACAACAATGGGACATCGAAGCATGATCCACGAAAAAGGGCTGCCAAGCGTGCAGTCGACCCCCGTCGTCGCCATCGATGACCTGCACAAGAGCTACGGCGACCATCACGTCCTCAAAGGGATCTCCCTGCGTGCCCATGAGGGGGACGTGGTGTCCCTGATCGGTTCCAGCGGCTCGGGCAAGAGCACCTTGCTGCGCTGCATCAACCTGCTGGAGATTCCCAACGCCGGCAGCCTGCGCGTGAACGACGAGGAAGTCAGGTTCAGGCAGGGGCGTGGCGGGGTGCGCGAGATCGCCGACCTGCGCCAGGTCGAGCGGCTGCGTGCGACCCTGAGCATGGTGTTCCAGAACTTCAACCTGTGGCCGCATCGCACCGTGCTGGAGAACGTGATCGAGGCCCCGGTGCATGTACTGGGTGAGAAGCGCCAGGACGCGATCGCGCATGCCGAGCAGTTGCTGGAGAAGGTCGGGCTGGCCCACAAGCGCCACGACTACCCCTCGTTTCTGTCCGGTGGCCAGCAGCAACGGGTCGCCATCGCGCGGGCACTGGCGGTACGGCCCAAGGTGATGCTGTTCGACGAACCTACCTCGGCGCTGGACCCGGAGCTGGTGGGCGACGTGTTGAAGGTGATCCGCGACATCGCGCAGGAGGGCCGCACGATGATCCTGGTGACCCACGAGATGGCGTTCGCGCGGGATGTCTCCACCCAGGTCGTGTACCTGCACCAGGGCCAGATCGAAGAGCAGGGCCCACCGCAACAGGTGATGCTCGACCCGCACAGCGAGCGGTGCCGCCAGTTCGTGATGGCGCAGAACAATCGCTCATAACAACACTATTCATCCGCGGGGGCGTGCCCCTGCATTGTCCGCTGCCAAAAACCAAACAATAGCTGCATAAGGACTGTTAAATGAAAAAGACACTCGTTGCTGTCGTGCACTCGCTCCTGCTGGCCGGGGCGATCAATGTCGCTCACGCCCAGGACAAGGTGGTGTTCGCGATTTCCCAGGAACCCTACCCGCCGTTTTCCTTCAGAAACAGCAATGGTGCGTGGAGCGGTTTCGAGCCTGACCTGATCAGCGAAGTGTGCAAGCGCATGCAGGCCGAGTGCTCGCTCAAGGGAATGGCCTGGGACGGCCTGATTCCGGCGCTGCGCTCCAAGCAGGTGGACGTCATCATGAACTCGATGTCCATCACCCCCGAACGTGAGCAGGTGGTGGACTTCAGCGACCCGTACATCGAGACGCCCGCACTGTGGGTCGGGGATGCCGCCCTGGAACTGACGCCCACCCCGGAAGGGCTCAAGGGCAAGATCATTGGCGTGCAGGGCTCGACCAGCCATTCGGCCTACGTCAAGGAGTACTTCGGCAAAGGCTCGACCATCCGCTACTACAACGACCAGGACGACCTGCTGGCCGACCTGCGCAGCGGCCGCATCGACATCATGCTGGCCGACAAGATCTCGGTGGCGCCGATGCTGGCACTGCCCGACAACGCGATGCTGGCCGGCAAGGGCATCGCGCCGGCCGACCCGCTGTTCGGCAAGGGCATCGGCGCGGCGGTGCGCAAGGGCGACGATGCCCTGCGCGAGAAGCTGAACCAGGCGCTCAAGGCCGTGCGCGAAGACGGCACCTACGACGCCATTGGTGCGCGCTACTTCAAATCCAGTGTCACAGCCGCCCAATGAGGCGGTTGAAACCTGCGCGGGTGATCGGGTGCCTGTATGACCATTTCTGAAATGTCCAATCTGCTGTTCGCCGAGGGCTGGATTCAAACCCTGGCCCAGGGCGCGGTGAAAACCCTGGGTATCTCCCTGGGGGCCTTCGCGCTGGGCCTGTGCATCGGCCTGCTCGTCGCGTTGATCAAGCTCAGGGGGCCACGCTGGATGGTCGCCTGTGCCAACTGCTACACCACGCTGTACCGCGCCGTGCCGGAACTGCTGCTGATCCTGCTGCTGTACTACGCAGGCACCGACCTGCTGAACCTGGCGATGGCCGCGATGGGCCGGCCCAGTGTCGAGATCAACGGGTTTCTGGCTGCGGTCGTGGTGCTGGGGATTGTCCAGGGCGCCTACTCGGGTGAGGTGATTCGCGGCGCCGTCGAGGCCATTCCTGCGGGGCTGGTGGAGGCCGGCAGGGCCTACGGCATGTCGCGGGCAAAGCTGTTGAGCCGGATCATCCTGCCGTGCATGTTGCCGTTCGCCATCGCGGGCCTGTCGAACCTGTGGCTGGTGCTGGTCAAGGAAAGTGCGCTGATCAGCGTGGTGGGCTACAGCGAACTGCTGACCGCCGGGCGTCAGGCGGCGGCCAGCACCAAGCACTACCTGCTGTTCTACCTGGTGGTCGCGGCGTTCTATTACGTCATCACCCTGGTTTCCAGCATGGTGTTCCGCAAGTTCGAGGCCGGCTTCGAACGCTGGATGCCCAGGAACGTATAAGGGGACGATCATGGATTTGACTTGGCTGAATGATTTTTCCAGTGAACTGCTGCGCGGTGCCGGCCTGACCGTGCAGTTGCTGCTCATCTCGGCAGGCTTCGGGTTTGTACTGGCCATCGCGATGGCCCTGGGGCGCCTGTCCAACAGCGTCGTGCTGGCCAACGCCTGCCGGTTTGTCAGCAGCGTGATTCGCGGCACGCCGCTGCTGGTGCAGATCTACATCCTGTATTACGGCGTCGGCAGCGTGCTGGCCAGCTACCCGCTGATCAGGGGCGGGGTGTTGTGGCCCTACCTGCGCGAAGGGTTCTGGTATGTGGCCCTTGCACTGACCTTGAGCGTGGGGGCGTATGTGGGCGAAGTGCTGCGCAGTGGCCTGCGCGCCGTACCCAGGGGCGAGCTTGAAGCGGCACGCGCCTATGGCATGCGCCGCGGGCAGATCCTGCGCAGGGTGTGGTTGCCGCGGGCATTGCAGATGGTCAGGCCGACCCTGGCGGGGGAGAGCGTGATGCTGCTCAAATCCACGGCGCTGGCCTCCACCGTCGCGGTTACCGACCTGCTCGGCGCCGCCAACATCGTGCGTTCGCAGACCCTGCGGGTCTATGAGCCGCTGCTGTTGGTGGCGATCACCTACATCGTCCTGGCCCTGATCATCGAAAAGAGCTTCAAGTTGATGGGCACCACCTCGCAGCGTCGAGTCTAGTGGCTAACGTATTGGCGTCGGTCTGTACGCCACAAGGAATTCAAATGAAGTATTCATCTCTGGTTCAACGCATCAGCGGCGAGAGCGTAGCCGCATGGGACATTCACTATGCTGCCTGCCAGGCGCAGGAGCGGGGCGAGAACGCGATCATCCTCAGCATCGGCGACCCCGATTTCGCGACGGACGATGCGATCTGCGAGGCCGCGATCCAGGCCCTGAAGGCCGGCGATACCCACTACACCCCGGTAGTGGGCCGGGAAAAGCTGCGCGAAGCCATCGCGGCCAAGCAGCGCAAGCTGCTGGGCATACCGGTTGCCGCCGAGAACGTCGCGCTGGTGGCCGGTGCGCAGAACGGCCTGTACGCCGCAGCCATGTGCCTGTTCGAAAGCGGCGATGACGTGCTGGTGCCCGAGCCGATGTACCTGACCTACGCTGCCAGCGTGCAGGCATCCGGTGCGCGGCTGGTGTGCATCGAGCAGCCTGCCGAGAAGGACTTTCGCCTCACGGCCCAGGCGCTTGAAGCCGCACTGACCCCCAACACCCGTGGCATCGCCCTGGCCACGCCGAACAACCCCACCGGCAACGTCTACACCCGCGAGGAGCTGGAGGCGGTGGCGCAGGTGGCCCGGCGTCACGACCTGTGGGTGATCTCGGACGAGGTCTACTGCCAGCTGACCTACGACGCGCCGCACATCAGCATCGCCAGCCTGGAGGGCATGGCCGAGCGCACGGTGGTGCTCAACAGCCTGTCCAAATCCCACGCCATGACCGGCTGGCGGGTCGGCTGGGTGGTGGCGCCCACGAGCCTTGTCCAGCACCTGGACAACCTGCTGCTGTGCATGCTCTACGGTCTACCGGGCTTTGTTCAGGAAGCCGCGCTCAAGGCCATCGAGCTGGACGATGAGATCGTCGCCTCGGCCCGCGAACTCTACACCCGCCGCCGTGACCTGATCGCCCGAGAGCTGGACGGGGTGCCGCTGATCAAGGGCAAGGTGCCCGAGGCGGGCATGTTCATGCTGCTGGACATTCGTGCCACGGGCCTGTCGGGCGTCGATTTTGCCTGGGCGCTGTTCCGCGAGACCGGCGTCTCGGTGCTCGATGCCCAGGCCTTTGGCGCCAGTTGCGCGGGCTTCGTGCGGGTGTCGTTCACCGTTGCCGACAAGGACCTGCTGGACGCCTGCCAGCGGATCCGCCAGTTCATCGAGAAGCTGCAGGCCGGCCTCTGAGCCGCTTGCGAAGGAATGACGATGCTCCCTCCTGAATGTTCATCCGAAGTGCTCGCCGGCGTGCTGATCGGCGAGCAATGGCTCGCCGACGGCCCGCCGCTCGAGGTCATCAACCCCTCCACCGAGGCGCTAATCGCCACGGTGGGCGGGGGCAACGCTGAAACCGTCGAGCTTGCCGTGCAAAGCGCCGCTGCTGCATTCGCGCAGTGGTCAACCAGCACTGGCGCGTTGCGTGCCCAGGTGTTGCGCCGCATTGCCCGGGGCATACAGCAGAACCGCCAAACCCTGATGGCGCTGCAATCGCGCAACAACGGCAAGCCATTGGCCGAAGCGGGGCTGGACGTGGACGACGTGATAGCCACCTTTGACTATTACGCCGACCTGGCCCAGGGCCTTGACGCTGCACAGGACCGCGATGTGGAGCTGCCTGTCAGCGACTATGCCGCGCGCTTGCGCCGCGAGCCGTGTGGCGTGGTTGCGCTGATCGTGCCGTGGAACTTCCCCATGGTCACCACGGCCTGGAAACTGGCGCCGGCCCTGGCTGCGGGGTGCACGGTGGTGCTCAAGCCATCGGAGGTCACGCCGTTGCCGGAGCTTGCACTGGCGCGGATCATTCTCGAGGCGGGCCTGCCGGCGGGCGTGTTGAACATCGTGTGCGGTACCGGCCTGGCCGTGGGCGCACCCTTGTCGGCGCACTCGCAGGTGGCCAAGATCTCTTTCACCGGCAGCAACGCGGTGGGGGTTCAGGTGATGCAGCGTGCGGCAGAGACGGTGAAGGGTGTCAGCCTGGAGCTGGGCGGCAAGTCCTCGCTCATCGTGCTGGAGGACGCCGACCTGGAACTGGCGGTCGAGCTGACCTGTGGCGGCGGCTTCTACAACGCTGGCCAGATGTGCTCGGCCACCAGCCGGGTGCTGGTCGCCGAGCACCTGGCGGACGCCTTCGTGGCAAAGGTCAGGGCCCGCGCCCAGGCGATCATCGTTGGCGACCCCTTTGTCGACGGGGTGCAGATGGGTGCGCTGGTCAACCGTGCCCAGTACGAGCGTGTGCTGGCGCACATCGCGCGCGGGCTGGCTTCCGGCGCCCGGCTCGAGTGCGGCGGTGGGCGCCCGCAGGGCTTGGCGCAGGGGTTCTACGTTGCGCCGACGGTGTTCACCGACGTGGCGCTGGACAGCAGCTTGTGGAACGAGGAGATCTTCGGCCCGGTGATCTGCATCCGCAGTTTCGGCACCGAAGCCGAGGCCATTGCGCTGGCCAACCAGGGTGATTTTGGCCTGGTGGCCACGGTGGTCGGCCGCGACCGCGTTGCGGCCAACCGGGTAGCGGATGCCTTGCAGGCCGGCATGGTCTGGATCAATGCGCCTCAGGTGATCTTCCCGCAGACCGCCTGGGGTGGGTACAAGCAGAGCAGCATCGGGCGCGAGCTCGGCCCCTGGGGGCTGGCAGCGTTTCAGGAGTTGAAGCATGTGGTGAGTGCTGGTTGATTGGGGGGCTGATGGCGTGCTGTTGCGTCGGTAATTCACTGCATCGGCAGCTTTGAGGGGCTGCATCCTGTCGCTCGATTGCCAGCTGGTATTGGCGGTCCGTCTGTGGCTTGTCGTGATGTGGCAGGCCGGCAGGGGGCTGTTGCAGGCTGTCAGGATCCCCAAAAAACATTTGGACAGGGCTCTAGATCGGTGGTTTAAGTATGAAATTCTTAGCCTGTGCCCCCAATTTTGCCCCTAGTCCCGACCGGTACGCGCGCCAATCGTGATTGGCGATCTCTGACGCGGATCAGGATGGTTGTCGGTGGCTTTTAGTGTACGTCAGTCCCTGCTTGCTCGGAGGTTGTCGGCATAATTGGTTGTCAGGACAGTGCGCCAAGTGTCTCGTAGGAGTGCATCTAGATATCTCTTATTGGTGCTTGATGGCATGATGATGCCCATCACTTCCATCGTTCATGCGTTGAATGATGATTGTCGCAATAGCTGAGCAGGGAATGCCCGTTTGATGTCGTCACTTCCTCAACCCAAATGCCTTATTTTCGATCTTGAGGTGGTGCCGCCCAAGAGCAATGAGCCTGCCCAGATCATGATGGTCGGTGCCCTTCGGCCTGACTCGGGGGCGGAGTTGGAGCTGAAGGTATCTGGAAACCCGTCCCTAGCCTTGCAGCAGTTGGATGCACTGTCCGAGGGGGCGAGCTTCGTACTCGGACACAATGTTATCGATCACGATCTGCCTATCTTGCGCGAACATTTGCCTGGTATGGCTTTGCATGCTCTGCCGGTCATCGATACTCTGCGTCTGTCGCCACTGGCGTTTCCACAAAACCCATATCACCGGCTGATCAAGGATTACAAGCTTGTCCGTGACAGCCTGAACTCGCCGTTGTCAGACTGCCGCTCGACGTTGGTTCTTTTTCAGGATCAACGCCAGGCCTTCACGCAGTTGAACGAGATCAACCAGATGGAGCTTCTCTGCTATCAGGCGTTGCTAACGCCGAGTATGAGGGGAGACCTGGGAGCTTTCTTCGCATCCTTGACTGGGCAGTCTCCGGTATCTGTACCCGAGCTCAAAATGCTGGTTCCGCAATTGCTGCAAGAGACGGATCCTTCTCAACTGCGGGATTTGAAGGTATGTCGGGCACGACTGGAGCAACTGCTCGACGACGATCTTCAAGGGGAAGAATTGCATTGGTCACTGGCCTATGTGTTGGCCTGGCTCCGGGTATCTGGCGGCAACTCGGTGTTAGCGCCTTGGGTTCGACACCAGTTTCCGGAGGTTGGACGGTTAATCTCCGAGCTACGTGATGTGCCGTGTGAGCGCGAGGATTGTCAGTACTGTCAGACGACTCATGATCCACGTCACGAACTGAATCGCTACTTCGGCTTCCCTGATTTTCGCTACGAGAGGCCAGGGGAGAGTCTTCAGCACGACATCGTGCTGGCCGGTATGCGTGGCCAGCACGTATTGGCCATCCTGGCGACCGGCGGGGGCAAGTCGCTATGTTATCAATTGCCGGCATTGAACCGGTTTCATCGTAACGGCAGTCTCACCGTCATCGTTTCGCCGTTGCAGTCACTGATGAAGGATCAGGTCGACGGACTGCTGGAGCGCAACGTCCAGTGTGCCGCAGCACTGAATGGCCTGCTTACTATGCCGGAGCGCGCAGAGGTACTGGAGAAGATCCAGATGGGCGACGTCGGCATTTTGCTGGTGTCGCCCGAGCAGTTCCGCAACAAGGCTTTCCGGCGAGCGATCCGTCAGCGTCAGGTTGGTGCTTGGATTTTCGATGAGGCGCATTGCCTGTCGAAATGGGGCAGCGACTTTCGGCCAGATTACCTTTATGTGTCCCGCTTCATCCGGGAGTACACCGATGACCAACCGCTAGCGCAGATCGGCTGTTTTACCGCGACGGCCAAGCCCGATGTGCTAGCGGATATTCAGAGCCACTTCAGGGAAAGCCTAGGCATTGAATTCAAGGTGTTCCCTGGAGGGCACGAGCGAACCAATCTGCATTTTGACGTGCTGCCCTGCACCAAGGCAGAGAAGTGGTCGCGTACGGATGGGTTACTGCGTGAGCACCTGAACGCTCAGGAGGGCGGTGCAGTCGTCTTCGTTTCCAGTCGTAAGAGTGCTGAGGAACTGTCCGATTTCCTGATTGGCCAAGGCTGGTCTTGCAAACATTTCCATGCCGGTCTTGAGCCCAACACCAAAACGGATATTCAGGACGATTTTAAGGCTGGGCAACTGAAAATCATCGTTGCCACCAACGCTTTCGGGATGGGCGTGGACAAGGCAGATATCCGTCTCGTTGTACATGCCGACATACCAGGCTCGCTGGAGAACTACTTGCAGGAGGCGGGCAGGGCTGGGCGTGATCAGGGTGATGCGCGCTGTGTGCTGTTGTACGACCCACAAGACATCGAAACTCAGTTCGGCATGAGCGAGCGCTCGAAGCTCAGCATCCGTGACATCCAGCAGATCCTGCGCAAGTTGCGTAACGAGAGCAGTCGACGCAAGAGTGGCAAGCTGATCATCACGGCGGGCGAAATCCTGTTAGACGATAACGTTGAAACCAGTTTCTCCGCGGATGAACGTGATGCCGAAACCAAGGTCGTTACGGCGGTTGCTTGGCTGGAGCGTGGTGATTACCTTAAACGTGAGGAAAACCACACGCAGATTTTCCCAGCACGGCTGGATGTGAGCGAGGAAGAGGCCGAGAAACGTTTGCTGAAGGCCGAGTTGCCGCAACGTCGATTGGAGGAGTTCAGGGCTATTCTGCGCTTTCTCTACGGCGCCGATGCTGATGAGCGGGTGAACACCGACCAGTTGATGCAGTTGACCAGCCTGGAATCGGAGGAGGTTGCCAGCGCACTCAAGCAGTTGGAGGAGATGGGGCTGCTGGTCAATGACTCGCAGGTAACGCTGTATGTGCGCCATGGTGTGACGGGGGCTTCCAGTCAGCGCCTTCAGAACACCCTGGAGCTGGAAAAGGCATTGCTGCGGTGCTTGCCAGAGCAGGCGCCGGACGCCGAGCAGGGCGGTTGGCAGGATCTGAATCTTCCGTCACTGACCGCTGAACTTAAGGCAGCGACAAAGCTGGAGGAACTGCTCCCGCTGCACGTGCTTCGGTTGTTGCGCAGCCTGGCACAGGATCATGATGCGGATGATCAGCAGCGCAGTAGCTTTGAGCTCAGGCAACTCAATCGTGACTACCTCAAACTGCGCATCAAGGGTGGTCATTCCTGGGCGAAGATCGTTGGCTTTGGTGACGTGCGGCGCGTATTGGCGAGCAAGTTCCTGGAACTGTTGGTCGGTAAGCTACCGGCAGGATTGCGTGGCGCGGATCTGCTGGTCGAAACGAGTTTTGGCGAATTGCTCCGGGTGATCGAAAGTGACCTCGAACTGCCGCATCTGATTCCGCCTAACAGGCGCCGCAAGGTGATTGAGCATGTCCTGCTCTATTTGCATCGGCAGGACATTTTGACCCTCAACCACGGCATGACGGTCATGCGCCGGGCTATGACCATCGAGGTCAAGAAGGAAGACAAGCGCAAGACCTTCCTCAAGGAGGACTACTTGCGACTCGACGAGCACTACCGCGAGAAGCTCATTCAGGTTCATGTGATGCGTGAATATGCGGAAGTGGCGCTGAAGGAGATGGCTGAGGCGTTGCACCTGGTGCTGAATTACTTCACCGACTCCAAGCAGGCATTCATCAAGCGGCATTTTAATGGGCGGGAGGACGTGCTCAAGCTGGCGACCAGCGAGGAGTCATGGAAATCAATCATCGAGTCGCTGAGCACCACTCAGAAACTAATCGTCGCTGACGATGACGACATCAATCGGCTAGTGCTGGCTGGACCGGGCTCCGGCAAAACACGTGTGATCGTGCATCGCATCGCTTACCTGTTGCGAGTGCGGCGAGTACCAGCGACCAGCATTGTGGCGTTGACCTTCAACCGTCATGCAGCGAACGAGATCCGCAAACGGCTGTTGGCCCTGGTCGGGGGCGACGCCTATGGTGTCAGTGTTCTGACTTATCACAGCATGGCCATGCGTTTGACCGGAACCCGTTTCGAACGAGGCGCGACGGTCGACGAGCGAGCTCTCAAGCAGGTGTTAAGCGATGCCGTCGAGTTGCTGGAGGGTAGGCGCAATATTGAGGGCGAGGACGACCTCCGCGAGCAGCTACTGCGCGGATACCGTTATATCCTGGTCGATGAATATCAAGACATTGATGATCTGCAGTACCGCCTGGTCAGTGCTCTAGCTGGGCGGCACGCGGAAGAGGATGGCCGGTTGTGTATCATGGCGGTAGGCGATGATGACCAGAACATCTATGCCTGGCGCGATACCAACAATCGTTATATCGAACGCTTCCGCGACGACTATGAGGCGTCGACCAGCTTCCTGGTCGATAACTACCGTTCTTCCCTGCGCATTATTGAGGCGGCCAACCAGCTCATTGGCCAGAGTTCGGCTCGACTGAAAGAGGCCGACCCAATCCGGATCGACAGGGCTCGGCAGGAGCTGCCGGCCGGCGGGCTATGGGAAGAGCAGGATGAGCAACGCAAGGGCCGGGTACTGAGATTGCTGATCGACCCGAGTGACCGTGAGCGCGGTAATCTGCAGGCTCAGGCGGCCATGATGGAGTTGGAGCGGTTAGTGATGCTCGAGCCAGGGAGTTGGAACGGTTGTGCGGTTCTGGCGCGGACGCACCGCTATCTTTGGCCAATTCAGGCCTGGTGCGAGCAGCACGAGATTCCTTATTTCCTGGCAGCAGACAAGGAAACGGCATTACCCATTACTCGGCAGCGCAGTTTTGTGGCTGCAACCGACTATCTGCGAGAAATCGAAGGCGCTTTGTGCGCAGCGAACGCATGGCAGCGTTTGTCGTGTAGTAATCAACTGGTGGAAGCCGAGTGGCGGAGTTTTTTCCAGACAGCCTTTGAGCAAATGCGAGGAGAGTTGGGCGAATGCCAACTTGGCAGTGGTGCCTTGATCGACTGGTTGTACGACTACGCCCGTGAATTGCGCCAACAGCCGAAGGAAGGCCTATGTCTTGGCACCGTGCACTCGGCGAAAGGGCTGGAGTTCCGCCATGTCGTTCTGTTGGATGGTGGTTGGAGTGCTCAGGTCGATACGCTGGCTGATGAGCGACGTTTGTACTACGTGGGGATGACGCGAGCCGAGCAGACCCTTACGTTGTGCGAGTTCGCTGACGGCAATCCATTCAGTCGCAGTCTGATGAGGGATGTTCAGCAACATGGTTTTCAGGGGCAACCTCTTCCTGAGTTGGAAGTGCGCTTTCAGCAACTGACGCTGAAGGAGATCGATATTGGCTTTGCCGGTCGTCAATCACTGCATGCCCGGATACACAAGGCGGTTGAGGTACTTCGCGAGGGGGATCCCCTGACGCTGAAGGAAGAGGCTGGCCGCTATCAACTGCTCGACAAGCAAGGCAACGTGGTAGGGCGAACCGCCAAGTCTTTCCAACCACAGATCGGCTTCGATCAATGCGAGGTCGCTGCCGTCATGGTTCGGTTTGCAGAGGATGGTGAGGAGCAATTTAGGGATTTGAATAAGTGTGAGCGTTGGGAAGTGGTTGTGCCGAGAGGGAGATGGTAGGTGAGGTTCTTAAAAAACGGGATTGTAGTGGTCAACTAATCCCGGACACTGCGTTAAGTTTTTCCTCGGCCACAGCGGGCGCCAGCCCGCTGTTAAATTGATGTGGCCGTTGCCAGTTGTAGCGCTGCATCAAAAACCGGCCGATATCCTGCTGTGCTAACGAAGCGCTCATGTAGCCCACGGTCGGTATCCATTCCGTTTTCAGGCTGCGAAACAACCGTTCCATCGGTGCATTGTCGTGGCAGTTTCCACGTCGACTCATGCTCTGGTTGAAGCGATAGCGCCACAGTCGCTGACGGAAGCCTCGGCTGCCGTACTGGCTTCCTTGGTCGCTGTGAAACAGAACGTTTTGAGGCCGACCACGCTGCTCATAGGCCATATCCAAAGCCTTGATAACCAGGTCAGCGTCAGGCTTCGATGAAAACGCCCAGCCCACCACGCGACGGGCGAACAGATCGATCACAGCCGCCAAATAGTGCCAGCGACCTTGAGCCCAGACATACGTGATGTCACCGCACCAGACCTCATTCGGCGCCGACACGGTGAACTCTCGATCCAACACGTTCGGGATATCCGGCCGCTCCACCGTCGCCTTTTTATAGGCATGTGAGCCAGGTTGCTTGCTGATCAACTTCATTTCGCTCATCAGCTTGCGCACCTTGAATCGCCCAATCTCTATGCCGTCCGCGCGCATCATGAGCATGATGCTTCGGCTGCCCGCCGCGCTGCGGCTTTGAGTGAACAGCTCGTTCACTCGGCTGCGTAAAACCAATCGCTCAACGTCCGGAGATCGGCGCTTGCGGCAGTGCGCGTAATAGCAAGACCGGGTGACTTCAAATACCGAGCACAACAGATCAACAGGCTCTTCAGAACGAAGTTGATCAATTAACGCGAACGCTCGTGCTCCTCGGCCATCAAGAGCGCGGTGGCCTTTTTTAAGATCGATTTTTCCCGTTCCAGCCGATTGATTCGGGCTTCTAATTCCTGGATTTTTTGCTGCTCGGGCGTCAGCGCCTTGCTGGTCGGAGTGACACCGCCTCGCTCTTTCTGGAGCTGGTTGACCCATCGACGCAGGGCCGACTCCACCAGCCCAAGTGAACGGGCGGCATCGATATGGCTATAGCCTTGGTCGAGCACCAGGCTGGCAGCTTCGCGCTTGAATTCTGGGGTAAAGGTACGACGTTGCTTGGTCATCAGACACCTCTCTATGGCGAGCATTTTCGCCTAAATGGGTGTCCGGAATCATTAGACCACTACAGCCTGAACTTAAATAAAGAGAGGCGCTACTCCAGTGTTTGCTTTGCCTTGGCCACGTGATTTTCCTTCATATGGCAAGCGGTGCTGCCACGCTGCGCAACACGCTGATATCGCTGGAGCAACGTTTGAGTGATCTTCATCACATACATTGCCTGACCAGGTATGCTCTCTACGGTTTTTACTTTGACGAGCTGTGTGATCAGAAAGGTGTTGGGGCAGTTTTCGCCGAACCAGCTTCACACCTCTGACTCAGATGCTTCCACAGTTAGCCGAACCGCCTCGCTGAACGCCCCATACAGCTGTCGTGATTCCTCAAGGCAGCGTTCCAGCGGAGCGGTGTCGAGTTTGCTGTCGAGCTTGTCGATGGGGCCGAGCATGCGCTTGTAGACCTCCTCTCCGGCGATTTGCAGGCTGTCGAGCCGCAGGCCGTTGATGGCGGTTTTCTGCGCGCGGATGGTGTCGATATCGGCCTGGATGGCCTCGTCGTACATCGAGAACACCTCTCGCAGCCGGCCGTCCAGGTGACTGCGGGCGTTGCCGCGCTGGTTGATCCCGCTGAAATACTCCAGCAGCGGAACGCCTTGATACATCAACTCTTCGCGCAGGGTGGAGCTGTACGCGCTGATGCCTGCCACCGCAATGCCCATGTCTTCCAGAATCTCGCGGACCTCGTCCATGACGTCCTCGATGTGGTCCATGGCCTTCAGGTCGGCCTTGGTCAGCACCACGTACACCGGACGCTGCTCGACACCGATCTCCTGGATGAAATGCAGGTCCGAGTCCGGCACCGTGCCGTTGACGTCCAGGCCGATCAACCAAACGATCGCGTCGGACTGCCGGGCGAACTGGATGGCGGTGCGCTTGTCGCCATGACTGTGCTCGGCGGCCGTCAGCGGTGGGTTGTAGCCAGGGGTGTCGATGAGGCAGATGTGGCTGAAATGCTCGGGATGCATCCGCACGCCCACACACATGAAGGGCATCAGGCTCTTCAGGTCGAAGCTGAAGGAGTTGATGAAGGCATGAGAGATGCTTTGGTAGAAGTCTACCTCCAGCGGGATATGCCCGCCGTTCGCCGAATAGCCGCGGATCATCGGCGCTGGGGTCGCCAGCACGTAGCTGGGAATGGCGGTCACCGGCTGCATGCCGACCGGCAGGCGTACTTCGGGGTCCTGGATGAAGCTGTTGATGAACTCCGACTTGCCGCTGCTGAAGCCGCCGACGATCCCGACGATAGTGCGCTGGTGAACTTCCGGGAAGCCGACCAGCAGGGCCAGTTCCTGCTGTATCGATTGCAGCATCGTGACTGCCTTGGCTTCTGTCGCCAGGGATGATTCGCCGTCCGCGAACGCCATGTATTCGTTGCTCAGCAACGCCTTGAAGCGCACCAGCCCGGCATTGTCCCTGGGCCGGGCGGCGAGCAGCCTGGAGATGAGCTGAAAGCGCGTCCAGGTGTCGCCATGGCGTTGATGTAGTGCGTTAAATTCGTCGATCAACTGGGCGCGCTGCTGCTGTTCGTCCTCGAGGGTCCGTTGCAGGGCGTCATGTGCTTCCAGGCGATTTTGCAGGTCCTGGCGGGTGTGTTCCAGCGACTGCCGTGTGTCTTCGAGTGCCAGTCGGGTGTTGTCGAGCTCGGCGGCGGTAGCGGCCTGTCTTACGCTCAGGCGCTCGTGTTCGGTGCTCAGCGTGTCGAGCCGCTCCAGGGCGTCGTGGTGCTCCTGATTCAGCAACTCGTGCCGCCTGGTCGTCGCGTCGAGCGCCTCGACGCCGACCTGCAGTTCACTCCGGGTCTCTTCGAGGCTCAGTTCCACGGCCTGGCGCGCCTGTTCGAGGCTGTTGCGCTCCTGGACCAGTTGCGCATGCCGCGCCGACAACGTGTCGAAACGCAGCTTCGCCGTCTGTTGCGCCTGGAGATGCCGGGTATTGGCGTCCTTCAGGGAGCCTTTTGTCTCGTGCAGGGTATGTCGGGTGTCGTCCAGTTCGGCGCGGGTGCTGGCCTGGCGCTCGGTCAGTTTCGCATGGTCGGCCTGCAGCGACGCCAGGTGCCCGACGGTGTCCTGATGCTCACGGCTCAGGGCATCGTGCCGATCATCCGCCACCTGCAGGGACTCGACCACGGTGTTGTGCAATCGCTTACGATGGCGGATGAACCACTGGCCGAGCTTGTCCAACTGTTCCATCAGCGCCGGCGAAAAGAGTTCGGTCTTCATGCCGCTTCCAGCTCCCGGGCCATGCGTTGCAGGCGGTCCAGGGTCATGAGGGCGTTGTCGACCTGTTGTTCCAGTTGCTCCATGCGTTCGCGCATGTCCTGGAAGAATGCGGTGCCGTAGGAAGCCGGTAGCCTGTCGGGCACATCATCTGCGAACTCGCGGATTTGTGTCCGGGCCTGTCCCTTGAGTGCTTCCAGAAGAGCCTTTGCGTCCCGCAGGAACGTTCGCGCCTCGTCGTCCATCAGGACGCTTCCAGTGCCCCTGAGTTTGTTCAACTGCCGGGTGTCGAGTTCGAAAACGGGTAGTTTCAGACCCGCCGCCAGGGCTTTGGTAGTGCGGATGACCAGCGCCGGGTCGAGATCGTCGCCCAGGTGGCGCCTGGCAACTGCGGTAGAAGCCTTGTTCAGATCTTCCCGGAACTTCTTGGCGAGCGTTTTGCTCGTGCTCTTCAGGGTTCCGCCCAGGCCCTTGGCAAACTCTTCCAGACCCTCGCGGACCTGGAGCCAGTACAGCTTGAACTCGGTGTACTGGTGGGTTTCGGTACCGCCGCCCCAGATCCAGTTGGCGACTTTTGCCGCGGCGCTGTCGCGCACCCTTGTGACGTGTTTCGTCTCTTCTTCAGCCGAGTTTCCGACCTCCTTGAGCGTCGAGCGATAGGCGGCGTCGAGCTCCTTGGTGAGATCCCGCTTCAGGTTTTGGCAAAACTCCTCTGCGCAGTCGTCCAGGACGTTATCCAGATCATGGATGCCCACCTCCATCAAGCTGTCCAGCTTGCGCCGCTGGGCCTTGAGGCTATCGATGTCGGCGCTGCGCACTTCCTGGTACTTTGCCTGGGTGAAGTCCAGCAGGTCGGCGCGGAACGCTTCCAGGGCGGAGGCTTTGGCGCGGACGAGCTCTTCGCGACGGTCCTGGATGATCCGCGCTTTCTGCTCGCGGACTTCCTCCAGCACCGCGAGCAACGCCTCGGTATTGGCCAGCAGGTCGAGATTGCCCCGGCAGCGCTCGGCATGCTCGGGTGTGAAAAAGTCGGGGTAGTGGGTCCGCAGGTTTTCCCAGGCCTTGCACTCGCCGCTGTCCCAACCGTCCTGCTGCTCGAAGCGCACCGACAGGCTGCGGCAGATGCCCGAGGTATACAGGACCCGGCCGGCACCGCGCTCGATCAGGCTGTCGAAGGTCGCACCGATCTCCGGGTGCTGGACCTTCAAGCGTTGCAGGGTATCGACCATATGGGTGCCGAGGGTCCGGGTGATCTTGTCCAGGGCGCCCTGCAGGATTGGCTGGCGGGTGTCGCTGCCATACAGTTGGTTATCGACCTGGCTGGCGATCAGGACCAGCTCCTGCACGCCTTCCTTCTGGGTGATCCGGCTCATCATCTCGATGTCCTGCTCGCTGAGGAACTGGCCGGCAGGGCTGACGATGAACACCACGTCGCAGTGCTTGAGCAGGGCGGTGGTGCGCTCCTCGCGGGACTGGACCGGGTCGTTCAGGCCCGGTGTGTCGATGATGCGCAGGTTACGCAGCGAGTCCAGGGGCAGGAAGATGTCCACGCTCTTGGTCAGTGGCATGTACTCGCCACCGGCGCCCACATAATCGAGCAGCTGTCTGGCCAGCGCCTGAGCGTCGGCAGCCTGCAGGCGGGCTTCGCTGTCGAGGGCCGCGAGGTCGATGTTTAGTCCGCGAATGCGCTGCCACTGGTCATGGGCCGCGACCAGGGCATGTTCGCCCTGGAGGGCACGTTGCGCAGTTTTCTCGACGTCGGCATGGAACTGCTCGTCATCGACGCTGCGTCCGCTGCGCAGGCGGCGCTGCCTCAGGGTTTCGAACGCCTGGGCCTTTTCTTCGCGCAGGCGCTGCTCGTAGCGCAAGGCGCTTTGCTCGATGTTTTCCCGGTCGGCGGCGCTGTAGAACTGGACCTGCGCGCCGAAGGCATCATCGTAGGTCAGGGTGGTCAGCGCTGCGGTCATCGGTGTCGCCGCCTTGGGCAGGATCGAGTGCCCATCGAAGATCAGCGCATTGAGCAGCGAGGACTTGCCCGCCTTGACCCGGCCCACGACGCCTATCTGCAGCAGGCGATCTTCCTCGGCCAGTTGGTCGAAGGCCTTTTCCAGGGCTTCGGGACGGTCGATGGCGTGCTTTTGCAGCCACTGGGCGATGTCCTTTTCCAGTTCCGGGTTGTATTTCTCCATCCATTCATGGAGGCGCTGGCTCAGGTCCAGGAGGTGCTGTACGTTCATTGGCCCGGCTCGTAGAGGGCTTGCTTGGCGAGTTGCTGCAGTTGCTCACGGGCGCTGCTCAACAGCGCAATCTGATGCCCGGCAGCCTCTGCATCCTGGTTGCGGGTGGTGACCAGCTCGTCGATGAGCTTCTGCTTTTCACCGATCTCGTGGCCGAATTCCGCGCCGACCTGGGTCACCAGAACGTCCATCTGCTCGGCCAGCAGTGCCGGCAGCCGGTCCCGTAACTCGCGCTTGACCGACGGGATGATCTCGTTGGTCACTTTCTGGCGCAGTTGATCGCGCTGACGCCCTTCGTTGAAGAACGACAGGATCTGCGGAAGGAAGATGATGGCCAGCTCGATCAGCGGATTGACCACCGAGGTGGTGACCGCCAATACCGTGGCCAGGCCCTGGTAGCTCACCCTGGGCAGCGGGTTGCCTTCCTTCCAGCCGGTTTCCTGCTTCAGCCTTTCCAGTTCGTTGCCATTGCGCGCCGCCAGGGACTGGCTCCAGTGCCCCAGCGCCTCCCCGGTCTTCTGCAGGGACCGGTTGATCCTGCCTGTGAGTTGTTCCAGCCAGTTGGGGTCGTTGCTGAACTGCCCCATGCTCTTGCCCAGGTCGCCGACGGTTTGCGCAAAGTCGCTGACCACGGTGCGGCTGAGCAGGTCCATCTGTTCCTTGATGGTGCGGGTCATCGAGCCCCGAACGACTTCGGAGACGATCCGCGAAAATGCCTCCTGATTCCCCGCCAGGCCGGCATTGACCAGTTCCGACTGGGCGTTGTCGAGCTCGCGGCCGACCACGTCGAGGCAATTGGCGACGGCCCGGTCCAGCTGGCGGTCGCGCAGATCTTCCAGAATGCCGTCGCGCTTGCGTTCGATCTGGCGGACTCCACGGGTCAGTTCGCTCAGGGCATGTTCGTTTTCGGCCTGGTTCTTCTTCAGTGCGGTCAATGCCAGGTTGATCTGATTCAGCAGCCCGTGGGTCAGGTCCTTGAGGCGGTCCTCGAAGACCTGGCGGACGATTTCCTCGGGTTGCAGGCCGGCCAGCACTTCGCCCAGGCGCTTGTCGCCGTCGAGGCCGATGCGTACCAGGGGGCGGGTGTCGGCGAAGTTGAGGCTGATCTGCTCGTCGATAAGCTCGGCGACGTCCTGCACGTCATCGTCGGCGCGCAGGTTGACCTTGTTCAGCAGGAAGGTGAAATCCCGGCCATAGGTCTGCAGATCGTCCAACTGCCGCAGCATCGACTGGGTGATGTTGCCGTCCTCGACGCTGGTCACCACGATGAAGTGCACGCCGCGCGGCAGGTAATAGGCGATCGCCTTGTTGTGGTTGCCCAGGGAGGAGCCGAAGCCCGGCATGTCTACCAATACCAGCGAGGGCAGGGCCTTGAGGCGCGGGTTGTCGAGGTACAACTGGAGGTGGGTGAACTCGCCGGCCCGGGTCTTGATCGTGGCAAGGTCTTCGACGGCCAGGCGCTCGCTGCTGCCATCGGCGCGGACCGCCAGCAGATGAGGGGCGCTGGAGTAGCGCAACTCGGTGGCCAGCTCGGTCTCCGGCGCCAGGCCCACGCCTAGCACGTTCTCGCCAAGAAACGCATTGAGCAGGCTGCTTTTACCCGCGCTGTAGGCACCGATGACCGGTACCAGCAGTTCGGTGTGCTGGATGTCGTCCTGCAGCGTCGTCACCTCGTCGACTCGGATTGAGGTTTCGGCCAGCAGTGGCGGGATGGATTTCAGGTAGGCGAGGTAGGTGCGCTGGGTGCTCAGCATGGTCGACACGAATCCTTGCGTATATCAAATACGTTGATGAGCGCAGGGGAACGCAGCGGCTGCAGCCGGTCATGACGTGGGCCTCCCTGCGGTCTGGTTGCGATTGCGGCATTTTGCTATTGTCGGCGGCCTTGTGCCAGCACGAATACCGATCTTTCACGGATGAAGAGGATGGCGTCATGAACATGACCTGGGGGCTGTGTGGCCCGGATCACACGGGCAGCGAGCGACGGACCCGCACGCTCGATATCGGCGCGGCGGTTCGCGAGTACAACGAGCGGGCCGTGCCCGGCATGGGCGCTGTCTGGTACGCCAAGCAATTGCTGTTGGCGACCCTGGGTGTAGCCCTGGCCCAGGCCCTGCGCCGGCACGGAATGACGCACTCGAACATCGCCGTGGCCAATGCCGTCGAAGCCTTGGGCTGTTACTTCGCGCTCACCCATGACAACGGCCAGGGTGATAGCCGGGTGCGCGGCTCGGAGAAGCTGCGCGGCAAGGCCGGTTTCGACTTCAAGACCCTGTGCAAGCCCGGCTTCTATGTCAGCCAGCCGATGCGCATGGGCTCCGGCCAGGCCTTGCTGGCCCTTGGGCTGGTGCATGCCCAGGGCGAGCGCTTCAATGCCTTCGCCTGCACGGACTTCGGCCGTGAGTTCATCAATGCCAGCAGCGAGGATGACGGCGCGCTGCTGGAGACCCTGGTGCAATGGGCGCTGAGAGGCCGCGCGGTGGGTGACCTGAAGCCGGGTGTCCGGAAGCTGCTTTCACCGCTGCACGGGTTGCCCGCAGCCGCCTGTGCGCTGCTGTCGCGGCGTATCGACAGCGGTGCAGACGGGGGTGAACGCCGCGTCGCTATCCGTCGCTGGCTGGCCGCCCGTCACGCCGAGCCGGCGCAGGGGTTCGACTGGCGCCTGCGACCTGATGCCATCGACCCCGAGCACTGGAACGACCTGCACTACGGCGCGTTGTTCTTCCAGGTCCAGGATGCGGCCTACGATGTGCTCAACGCGCTGGAGCAGCATCTGGCAGTACTGAGCACGCTGCGCTTCAGGTTGGACAATGTCCTGCCCGAGCGTATCGCCACGCGCCTGGATCACCTGCGGCAACTGGCCCGCCTGTTCCTTGAAAACCCAATGGCGCAACGGACAATCACCGTGGCCGAGGCCTTCTGCCGCGAATGCGCGGACCCCGACGATGCGAGCCTGCTGACCCACCTGGTCCGCCGCGACGACCGGGTGTTGCGTCTGCGCGGCCGGGAGGTTGTGCCCGGCGCTGCATTCCTGCACCAGGGCGCGCCAATCGACGGCGACCGGGTGACCGACGAGGTTTCCGAGGTGCCAGCCCATGCAGCGCTGCCCGCCTGGATCTCCCACCGTGTTGAGCGCCTGCGGTGTCTGGACCTGGATCTCCAGGGCCTGGCGCAGGTCAGCACTTCAGCGAACCCGAGCACAGCCATCGAAGAGGTGAATCTATGAACCAGGTACCTGCTTCTCTCGTTCGGCACTTCGAGGTACCGGAGGGTTTCACCGGTCAGTTCGGCTGGCTGTGCGGCTTTTCCGCAGACGAGGGTTTCCTCAATGAGGCCCTTGAACGCTTCACCTACCAGCAGGCCAATCAGCGTGCCTATGCCGGGCAGACGCTTCTGGCGCTGATGCTGGACCCGCGTGCGGGCCAGATCGACCCCATCGGGGTGCCGGGCCTGCTGCACTTGCCGTGGGCCAACGGCAAGCTGCCGTTCAACCTGATGCACGCCAAGGTGGCGCTGCTGGCGTTTCGCAGCACGGACACCAGCGGTGCCTGGTGCCTGCGCCTGCTGGTGTCCACCGGTAACTGGACGCGACAGACCCTGGAACAGAGCCTCGACCTGGTCTGGTGCCTGGATTTGCACAGCGATGACCTGTCGTCGCCGTCCGACGCCACTCGGCAGGTGTGTGCGGACATCAGCAGCGCCTGGGGACTGCTGGGCTGGCTTCGCAGCCGTTACGACGGGCGGGCGCTGCAGGCTAATTCGGATACGAAAGACGTCGTAGAGCAACTGGACAAGTGTCTGCTCAAGCTGGTCAAGCCCTGTGCAGCCAACCTGACCCCGCGCTTCTTCGATAACCGCAACAAGTCCCTACTCGACCAGTTGTCAGCCAAGGTACTGCATGCCTCGGGCCGTGGCAGCGCGCGCAACTATTTGGCCATGGGCTCGGGTTTTTATGAATCGTCCCTGGCCGTCGAGCAGTCATCGGTCCCGCTGAGCATCGTCCGACGCCTGCGCGGTGAAGAGGGCGAGCCCCGTCTATTGACGACGAGCAGTTGCGTGGACCTTTTCGTCAACGAGGCGAGTTGTCAGGGCATCGCTGATGCCGTCCCAGGATTGAAGGCGGCAGGCATCAGCGTAAAACCTGCGGCCCAGCCGGCCTGGTTTGCTGAGCAGCCCCAGCGCACCTTGCACGCCAAGTTCATCTTCAGCGCCAGCGAGGTCGGCCACTCGGGAAAAACCGCCAGCCCGTGGCTTTACCTTGGCTCGGGCAACCTGACCCGACAGGGCTTCACCCTGCAGATGGGGCGCTTGAAGGGCAACCTGGAGGCCGGAGTGGTCTTCGCTCCTGAACCGATGAACTGGTATCCGGCGAAGACGGCTGTCGCCGACCCGCAAGCGATCGGCTATCGACTACCGATCCAACGGGAGCAGGAGTGTGTCCCCGAAAACCTGCGTCAGGGCCAGGACCTCGAAGTGGGCGATGAGGTATTCGCCGCGGCCCCTGTCGCCTATCTGGTCTGGCGGGATGCTGAGACGCCGGAGCACGGCTGGTTGAGCGCCGACGAGCTTGCGCAGCCGGCTTGCTCGCTGCTGGACACGTCGGAGCAGTCGTGTGCCTGGGTCGAGGGGCAGGGCTTCGTCTGGTCCGGGTCGCGACCGCGGCAGGTGCGGATGGCATGGCAGGACGCCGGGGCTACCCGTACTGCCGTGGTACCGGTACTCGACGGATTCGGCCGTTTGGCCGCCACCGGCTTGCCGGACATCAGCCTGGAGGATGCTTGGCTGCAGCTCGACGGATTCCCCCACACCCCCGGGGAAGACGAACTGCCCAATGCGTTCGATCCCTCCCAGGACTCGCCTGACCGGCAGGGCAGCCGAGCATCTGCGGGGGAGGCTGCGCGCTATCCGATCCGGCAGATGATGGAACTGATCGAAAGCATCGCCGCAAAACAGACGGCCCTGGAGCCTCGGGACTGGCCACTGTGGTGTGCCCGCCTGGAGCAGTCCCTCAGCCAGGCTGCCGGCTGCGAGCTGTTGCAGCAGTTCCTGGCCCTTGAGCTCAATCCTCTCCACGCGCTGCGCCAACCGGCATTCAGGCCAGGGTTTGCGGAAACGGCGGATGGGCCGGAAGGCCAGCGCTACGAGACGGCACTAAGCACCATCGAAGCTCATTGGAAGCTCGGCAGTGCATTTCCTCTGGGAGCTGCGATATGACACGGACGGATTTCAGCTGGGCGAAGGTTTCGGCGGCCCTGCGTAGGCGGGTGGCGGAGCAGGAGCAATTGGCGTGGGAAAAGGGTGAGGCGGCTGCGCACCTGAACAAGGGCCAGTGCGCCAGCGTGCTGGCGCTGGCCGAGCGCATCGGCGAACACGGTGTCGTGCTGGCCGACGAAGTGGGCATGGGCAAGACCCGTATCGCCGTCGAGCTAATTGGTGCGGTCAACGAGGCTGGAGGCCGTGCCGCAATCATCGCGCCGCCGGGACTGGGCTATCAGTGGCAGGACGAGTTGAAACGCGGCGGCGTCAGCGTGCCCCCCATGCTTCGCGGGTTGCTGGGTTATTTCGAAGCCTGGGGGGCCGCAGAGGCCAGCGAGCAGACCCCGTGGTTCGAGGTGCCAACCGTGCTGCTGTCCCATGCTTTCGCCAATTGGCGCCTTGGAGAGGGCACCCAGCGTTGGCGCAGGGAGCTGGTGCCCGAGGTGTTTGCGCAGTGGCGCAAGGCAACCGGAAGCCGGTATCCGAACGGTTATCTGCACTCGGGTAAATACGATAAGTGGGTCACCAATACCGCAGCCAGTATCGTCAACGCACTCAGGGACAATCCCCGCCAACCTGCCAGTGCCTGGTTGAGCGATGTCACTGCACAGCACCCCTGGCCCCACCCGGAGGTCTACACCGACTACGGCAACGGCAGCCTCTATCGAAGCTGGCTGGAGCAGACCGTCGGGATTGGCCTGGGCACGTTCGACTTGGTGGTGATCGACGAAGCCCATAAAGGTCGCGGCAGCGGCGGTGGCCTCAGCCGTTTGCTCGGCATGCTCTGCGGCGCGCCGGATTGCCGACGCCTGTGCCTGACCGCAACCCCCGTGGAATTGAACGTCCAGCAATGGCGGCAGACCTTCCAGCGGCTGGGGCTGGACGAGGCCGTGTGCGACCGGCTTCAGCCGGTGATCGACGACTTTGACCAGGCCATCCGTCACCTGCGCATCCATTGGCGTTCGAGTGACGCCGCACGGCATCGTTACGAGACCGCGGCCAGCGCCTTCCAGACCATGCTCCGTCCCTATCTACTGCGCCGGGACAAGCGCGAAGACGCCGACGTCCTGCGCTTCACCGAACGCACCCGTGGGGAGAGCCATCGCAATACCCGCGAGCCGGTCAGCGTGGATGTTCAGCGCCTGGCGCTGCCCTGGCGCCAGGCGGTGTGCGCGACCGAGGCGCTCTCGGTGGCGTCGCGACTGGAGGAAAACGCCACGGCCAAGCGCCTGCGCTTGACCCTGGCCAACGGTCACGGGATCGCCGACCTGCTCGGGCAGATTGATGAACCTGTGGAACCGTCCGCATCGACGCCGGACCAGCCGCTCAATCCGCTCGATGAAAAGCGCCAGCAGCGCGTGCAATGGTGGTTGAAGAGCGCTGCCCAAGCGTTCCAGAGCCCTCATCACCTGTTCGAGCATCCGGCGATCCTGGCCACGATCAGCGCCATCGAAGCGGTGCACGAGCGCAAGGAGAAGGTCCTGGTGTTCGGGCGTTTCACCGCGCCCATGCGCGTCCTGGTACGCCTGCTCAACGCCCGGGAAATGCTGCGCAGGCTGGACGCCGGGGTGTACTGGCCGCAGAGCGTTATCCGCGCCGATGACACCGATGATCATTCCGAGTGGGCCGCGGTACAGGTTGCCCATCGCCAGTTGCAGTCGCCCCTGGACCTTGCCGCGATCCCTGAATTGCTGGCTCGCCAGTACAACAGCCAGGGCTCGCGCCGCGAGCAACTACGCCGACGCCTGCTGGAGTGGCTGGATGCGGGGCTGGGCGAACACGAGCAAGTGCCCCGGGCTATGTTCGGATGCCTCAGGGACGCCGAACTCAACAAGGACCTGGCTGACGCGGCCGAGAAGCATCCCGTGGCGCTGTTCACCCGGGCGATCCTCGACCTGACCGGCGATCCGGCCGGATCACCGACCCCCGAGCAAGTCTGCGCGGCCTTTCGTCAGTTGCTGGAGGCCGCCAGCGACAGGTACGCGGACGACAGCGACGTCGCCCAAGACGAAGTGGCCGTGCAATGGGAGCCGCTCCTCGCCCGCCTGCAGGATGAATATGCCCATCAAGAGGGTGGCTTCGCCCGCTTGATGTATGGCGGCACCGAGCAGTCCACCCGCCGGCTGTTGCAGATGGCCTTCAATCGTTCCGACAGCTTCCCTCGGGTGTTGGTGGCCCAGTCCGCCGTCGGTCGCGAAGGTCTCAACCTGCACCTGGCCTGCCGCACCGTGATCCTCATGCACCCAGAATGGAACCCCGGTGTGGTTGAGCAGCAGATAGGCCGGGTTGACCGGGTGGGCAGTCACTGGAGTCGCCAACTGGACGAAGAATTGGAGCGAGATGTTCCAGCGGCGGAGCTACCACGCATTGATGTGCATCCGGTGATCTTTCGAGGGACCTACGATGAATATAACTGGCAGGTTTTATTGGAGCGTTGGGATGACCTGCGTGCTCAGTTACATGGCGAGGTGATCCCTGCACGAGAGGCTGAGGGAGATTTGGAGTATGAGAAGGTGTTGGCGAATTTGCAGGCTAGCGCGCCATGCTTTTCTCCGTTGCGGCGATGAATGCAGACTGTCATCGCGATGGTGTGCTGGTCAGGATATTGCCCAGACGCTTGGCAGTTTGCGAGCCGCCTCTACAGGACAACAATGACGGCTGGGGGCATCCTTTTCGAACCATCCAAAGCATGCCCTCAAATATGCCCCAAATGTAGCAATTAGCTGGAAGTAAATGGCTCTTCGAGGCTAGGAAAAGGCAGAAATGATCAGCTAACAAGCATGCGCTAAGCCCCTAAAGACTCTCAGGATCCCCAAAAAACATCTGAATCCGCGACCGCAACCACCGCTCCCCCGGATCATTGTCCTGCGACCCGCGCCACGCCATATGCAGCTCGAAGCTCTGCACCTCCAGCGGCGGGTCTTCGGCGCGCAGGCCGCCGGCGGCGGTCAGCTGCTCGGCGGTGTAGTCCGGCACCGTGGCGAGGATGTCGGTGCCGGTCAGCAGGCTGCCCAGGCCGTTGAACTGCGGCACGGCCAGCACCACATGGCGCTTGCGCCCCAGCTTCTCGAGAATCTCGTCCATGAACCCGCTCAGGTCGCCGGCAAACGACACCAGGGCATGCGGGCGTGCGCAGAACTCATCCAGGCTGAGGCTGCCCGGCTTGCTGTCGGCACGCAGCACCTTGGGCCTGCTGCGACGCAGCACCTTGCGCTTGGCGTTGGCCGGCAGGTCGCTGGTCCAGCTCACACCCACCGAGATTTCACCCGACGCCAGCAGCGAGGGCATCAGCAGGTAGTTGACCCGGCGCACCACCAGCACGATGCCCGGCGCCTCGGCGCGCACACGTTTGAGCAGTTGCGGCAGCAAGGCGAACTCGGCGTCGTCGGAGAGGCCGATGCGAAACACAGCCGTGCTGGTGGCCGGGTCGAAGTCGGCAGCGCGGCTTACCGCCGTGGAGATGGAGTCCAGCGCGGGGGAGAGCAGGGCGAAGATCTCCACCGCCCGCGCCGAGGGCTCCATGCTGCGCCCGGTACGCACGAACAGCGGGTCGTCGAACAGGCTGCGCAGGCGCGACAGCGCCGCACTGATGGCCGGCTGGCCGAGGAACAGTTTTTCCGCGGCGCGGGTGACGCTGCGCTCGTGCATCAAGGTCTCGAACACGATCAGCAGGTTCAGGTCGACGCGACGCAAGTCGTTACGGTTCATCGGCTTCGCTTCATAGGTCTGGTCGGGGCAGGGGTGAATCTTAAGGGCAAAGACGGTACCCTGCACCGCATAAATTGCGCAGCAGGCGCTATCACCAATCAATGACAGGCATGTTGACTATTAATGGCCACTGATGGTCTAACCGCTATAGCCCCGATAGAGTTGCGGGTATTAGAGGTTCACTAGGCGAGGTTTGCGATGTCCCGCATGATCCGTTTTCACAAATTCGGCCAGGCCGAGGTGCTCAAGTGCGAGGACGTGGCCACGCCGCAACCGGCTGCCGGTGAAGTACAGGTGCGGGTGCAGGCTATCGGCATCAGCTGGTACGACGTGCTGTGGCGGCAGAACCTGGCGCCGTCCCATGCGCGCCTGCCGGCCGGCATCGGCCACGAAATGGCCGGTGTGGTGACCGCCCTCGGCGCCGGCGTCGACGACCTGGCCATCGGCGACAAGGTCGCCAGCTTTCCGGCCACCAGCCCCAACGAGCACCCGGTGTATGGCGAGGTCATCGTGTTGCCGCGCAACGCACTGACCCGCTACCCCGATATCCTCAGCCCGATCGAGGCCAGCGTGCACTACACGCCGCTGCTGATCGCCTATTTCGCCTATGTCGACCTGGCCCGGGCCAAGGCCGGGCAGACCGCCCTGGTCACCGACGCCAGCCACTGCGCCGGGCCGGCCTTCGTGCAACTGGGCAAGGCCCTGGGCCTGAAGGTGATCGCCGCAACCAAGGACAGCGCCGAGCGCGACAACCTGCTCAAGCTGGGGGCAGAGAAGGTCATCGTGACCGAAGAGCAGGACCTGCTCATGCAGATCAACAAGTACACCGACAACCGTGGCGTGGACATGGTGCTCGATGGCCTGGGCGGCCCGCAGATGTCATTGCTGGGCGATGTGCTGGCGCCACGCGGCAGCCTGGTGCTGTACGGCCTGCAGGGCGGCAACCAGACGCCGTTCCCGGCCTGTGCGGCGTTCCAGAAGAACATCCAGTTCTTCGTGCACTGCGTGAGCAACTTCACCGGCAAGCCGGAGCTGGGCATCACCCAGGACCAGGTGGCGCTGCAGCGCGCGCTGCGCGATATCAACCAGTTCACCGCCGACCGCCAGGTATTGCCACACATCATCAAGGCCTACCCGTTCGACGAGGTCGTCGCCGCACACCGCCACATGGACGAGTGCCCGTGTGGAGGCCGCGTGGTACTGGTGCTGCCTGACGCCTGACAGGCTGCGCGACACGCCAAGCCCGAGCCGAGTCTCGGGCTTTTTTGTGGAAATTTCTTATTAAAGTTTCAGATGTTTCCTATTTAACTTGTGCGGACTAAGTACGGCGCTTGCGTTATGTTGTGGGCGTGGGAATAAAGACTTTCCGGTGTCCGTAAAATTACATCTTCGCGTGGAAGGGCTGCTGTTTCCTATGGGCGTCGGGCACTGTAGTGCCTAAGGCGGCGCTGTTCATCCAACCATCAATCATCTCAAGGAGCGAGATATGGTGTGCCAGCTGTACTGTTCATGGAGGTGGGGCCCTCGCACGCAACGCGCCGGGGGGCGCTGTCCGGGGCAAGGGTGGTCATCGGGCGATGCTGTTTCGACCTGAGTCGGAATAATCGTAGGAAGTTGTAAGAAACATCCTAAGACCATCATTCTTTTTTTAATTCACTTTGCCGTTGTTACGCAACGATGTCCTGTTACCCGCATCGGGTAACTTCCGGCTGCCGGCAGTCGTTATCGAATCAGGTATACACCATGAGTACCCTCCACGATCAAGCCATGACTCACATTTACCAGCAGGTCCTGCAGCGACTGCTCGAGTGCCTTACCCAGGGCCAGCGCGCGTCGCTGCAATTGCTTATCCAGCGCATGCTGGTGGCCGCCGGCGGGATCGAGCGCATAGGCGACTTCAAGGTGATGCTGGCCCATGGCGGCGGCAAGGACAGCTCCTTCGCCCTGGCGTTTCTGCGCGCCGCGCAGTTGAGCATTGCGGCGCGTGCGCCGGCCACCTTCGAGCTGCGCGTGGTCACCGCCCGCCATGTGGGCATGTCGAGGGCGGTGATCGAGAACATCGAGCGTGGCTATTCGGCGCTGGTGCTGCATGACGACCTGCGGGTCGAGCTGCTGGTGCTGGACGACGGCGGCCTCCAGCACTTCGATGCACTCAAGCCGCTGTCGCCGCGTCAGCAGCAGGTCGAGCGCTTCGACACCCTGGTTGCCGGGCACCTGACCGCCGGCCAGGTGCGGCCGATGTTCTGCAATCGCTTCTACCTGGCGCTGGCCGAACTCTACCGCCAGGGCATGGGCTGGGAGGGCGGGGTGGACGCATTGATCAACGCCGACCCGATGCCCGAGCGCAAACGCTACCTGGCGTGGGGCCGCCGCATGATGCGCGAGGCCGGGTTGAGCAGTGCAAGGCCGGCCCACTCACACCCTGGCGCCCTGTTGCAGGGCCTTGGCCAACTGCGCCGCATCTACCTCAACGAGGTGCTGGGCCTGCCAGCCGAGCCCCTTCGGCAGGTCCCGGGCCCCCGCCGTATCCCGCGCTTCATCGACATCGCCGACCTGCTGCAGGACAGCCAGCAGGGGCAGAGCGTGCTGCTGCTCGAATTTCTCAGGTTTCGCTATGACGAGCTGGCCCTGGGTTTCAGCCAGTCGGCCTGTGCCAACCCGTTGCTGATGGCACACCTTGCCGGGCTGCGCGCGCAGTGGGTGCAGGGGCAGGACTATGCGCTGGGCATTGCCGAGCACCTGCAGCAGGTCAAGGCCCAGCTGCGGCGCAAACCGGTGCCGGCGGCGCTGCAGGCACTGGCCATGGAAACCTGGCAAGACCGCGAGCGCCACGGCCAGCGCCGCCGCCTGGCGGACAACTTCGCCCTGCAGGGCTACAACCTCAACGAAGAACAGCTGGCCTGCCTGCTTTTCGCGCCCTTCGTCGACCGCGGGCGCAACCTGGAGCGCTTCGTACAGGTGCGGCACCCCGGCATGCAGGCGGCGCTGCCCTACCTGCACAAGGCACTCAAGGGCGTACCCTCGCCACAGCCCATGGTGCAATGGCTGGAGGAGATCAGCGGCTTGTCCCTGAGCACGCTGCAGATGCTCTACCAGCGCGAAAGTGAAGCGGCCGCCGGTGGACGTTCGCTGCTGGCGCGGGCCCGGGATAGCGATCCGGGCCGGTTGCGCCATTGATCCCCTGAGGTTGCCAAGCTCGCCTGTCTGTATGTATAACCAGTGGATTCCTTCTGCTGGTTACCCGCTCCGTGATCGCCCATTCCGTCGCCGACCCGTTCTATTACCTGTGCAACTTTCAGCAGGTACTGGCCTGGGTGCAACTGCGCTACGCCGACCTGCTCGATGAACACGAACACGCCTTCATTCAACAGTTCGCGACGCTGGGCCAGGCCTCCCAGGCCCTGCTGGTACGCATGGTGATGCGCAAGGGTGTGATGTTTCGCGCCAGCAAGCTGACCTACCTGGAAATCGGCGCAATCGAGCCTGCCGCCGCGCCGCTGGTGGCGCTGGGCTGGCTCGACGACCAACCGAGCCTGGGCCTGGACCACCTGTTCCAGTTGCTGCGCAAGGACGAAATCGCCCGCTGTTTCGCCGACGTGCTGGAGCGCCCGCGGGCTGCCAAGGGCGAACTGCTCGAACAGTTGTCGGCGCTGTATGCCGAGGCCAGGCCCCTGCGTCAGTGGTGGCCCGAGTTCGACGAACCGGTGTACGTGCTGCACCTGCAGGCGCTGTGCGATCGTCTGCGTCTGCTGTTTTTCGGCAACCTGCACCAGGACTGGTCGGAGTTCGTGCTCGCCGACCTTGGCCTGCTGCGCTACGAGCAGGTCGCGTTCGGCGAGGATTCCCGGGCGCTGCGCGAGCGCGCCGATATCGACCTGTGCCTGGCCCTGCACACCTGTGCCGAGCAGCTCGAGGCCGGGCAGCCGGTCGAGCAGGTGCTGGCACTGCTGGACGGCCTGCAGCCGAGCAACCCGTGGCTGGAACGGCGCCGCGCCAGGTTGCTGTTCCAGCTTGGCCAGCATTGCGAGCGCAGCGGCGACTGGGCCCAGGCCCTGAACATCTACCCCCGCAGCAACCACCCCCAGGCACGCATCCGGCATATCCGCGTGCTGGAGCGCAGCGCCGATCATGCCGCCGCCCTGGAGCTTGCCAGCGTAGTGGGCGCCAAACCGGCCAACGCGCTGGAGGTCCAGGCGCTGGCGCGCATCGTGCCCCGCCTGCAGCGCAAGCTGGGCGGCCCGCCACAGCGTCGGCGCGCCCCGGCAGCGATCAGCCGGCTGGACCTGTGCCTGCCTGTCGATCTGTCGACGCTTGGCGTGGAGCAGGCGGTGCAGGTGCACCTGGCGGCCGATGACGGGCCGGTGCACTACGTCGAGAACACCCTGTTCAACAGCCTGTTCGGGCTGCTGTGCTGGGAAGCCATCTTCGCGCCCGTGCCCGGCGCGTTCTTCCACCCGTTCCAGAGCGGCCCGCTGGACCTGCACGATGCCGGCTTCCAGGCGCGCCGCGCCGAGCATTTTGCCGCCTGCCTGGGGCAACTGGACGATGAGCGCTACCGCCACACCATCCTGGCCAACTACCAGGCCAAGCACGGCCTGCAATCACCCTTCGTGTACTGGGAACTGCTGGATGCCACGCTGTTGCAGCAGGCCCTGGACTGCCTGCCGGCGGCGCACCTCAAGCGCTGCTTCGAGCGCCTGCTGGAGGATATCCAGGCCAACCGCGCCGGCATGCCCGACCTGATCCAGTTCTGGCCCGGGCAACGGCGCTACCGCATGATCGAAGTGAAGGGCCCGGGCGATCGCCTGCAGGACAACCAGCTGCGCTGGATCGCCTTCTGCACCGAGCACGGCCTGCCCGTCGAGGTGTGCCACGTGCAGTGGGCACAGCCGGCAGCATGAGCTACAAGGTAGCGGTGCGTGCGCTGTGCGAGTTCACCGCCAAGGTCGGTGACCTGGACCTGCGCTTCACCCCATCGCCCTCGGCCCAGGAGGGCATCACCGGCCACCGCACGGTGGTCACGCGCCGGGGCCGGGGCTATGAGTCGGAGGTGGCGTTGGCGGGGCAGTTCGAGCAGTTGCAGGTACGCGGGCGTGCCGACGGCTACAACCCGGCGCTCAACCGCCTGGAAGAGATCAAGACCTACCGCGGCGACCTGGCCAGCCAGCCCGACAACCACCGCCAGCTGCACTGGGCACAGGCCAGGGTGTATGGCTGGCTGCTGTGCCAGCAGCGAGAACTGGCCGAGGTGAACCTGGCGCTGGTGTACCTGGACGTGGACAGCGACCGAGAAACCCTGGTGGAGGCCCGCCATACCGCCGCCGAACTCGAGCAGTTCTTCATCGCCCAGTGCACGCTGTTCCTGCGCTGGGCCCAGCAGCAGATGCAACGCCAGGCCTTGCGCAACAGCGGCCTGCAGGCGCTCGCGTTCCCCCACGCCAGCTTTCGTATCGGGCAGCGCGAGCTGGCCGAAACCGTGTACAAGGCGGTAAGCACCGGCCGCTGCCTGATGGCCCAGGCCACCACCGGCATCGGCAAGACGCTGGGCACACTGTTCCCGTTGCTCAAGGCGATGGTGCCGCAGCAACTGGACAAGGTGCTGTTCCTGACCGCCAAGACGCCGGGGCGGGCGCTGGCGCTGGAGGCCGTGCAGCGGGTCATGCACGCCAGCCCCGAGCTGGCCTTGCGTAGCCTGGAACTGGTGGCACGGGAAAAGGCCTGCGAGTTTCCCGGCACCGCCTGCCACGGCGAAGCCTGCCCGTTGGCCAAGGGTTTCTACGACCGCTTGCCCGCCGCCCGCCAGGCCGCCGCGCAGCAGCCGGTGCTGGACCAGGCCCGCCTGCGCGAGGTAGCCCTGGCGCACCAGGTGTGCCCGTACTACCTGGGGCAGGAGATGGCGCGCTGGGTGGATGTGCTGGTGGGCGACTACAACTACTACTTCGACCAGAGCGCCTTGCTGTTCGGCCTGGCCCAGCTCGACCAGTGGCGGGTGGCGGTGCTGGTGGACGAGGCGCACAACCTGGTGGAGCGTGCACGCCAGATGTACAGCGTGAGCCTCGATCAATGGCAATTGAAGGCCCTGCGGCGTGATCCCCCGGCAGGCATGGCCAATGCCTTGCAGCGCCTTGACCGGGCCTGGAACGCCGTGCACAAGGACCAGGACGTTCCCTACCGCGCCACCGGCCAGTTGCCCGAGGCCTTTCTCAAGGCGCTGCAGCGTTTTGTCAGCCATGTGCAGGACAGCATGAACCAGCAGCCTGCCGGCGTCGAAGGGCCGCTGTTGCAGCTCTTCTTTCAGGCTTCGCAGTTCCTGCGCCTGTGTGAGGTGTTCGACGAGCATTTCGTGTTCGACATCAGCAAGCGCGACGGCCCGGGCCGGCGCAGCCTGTCCACCCTGTGCCTGCGCAACGTGGTGCCGGCGCCGCTGATCGGCCCGCGCATGGCCGCTGCGCGCAGCGTCACGCTGTTTTCCGCCACCCTCAGCCCACGCCACTACTACGCCGACCTGCTCGGCCTGCCGGCCGACACCGCGTGGCTGGACGTGACCTCGCCGTTTGCCGCCGAGCAGTTGCAGGTGCGCGTGATCAGCAGTGTGTCGACGCGTTTCCAGCACCGGCAGGCGTCACTGGCGCCGATCGTGGAACTGATCGCCGAGCAGTACCGCCTCCAGCCGGGCAACTACCTGGCGTTCTTCAGCAGCTTCGACTACCAGCAGCAGGTGGCGCGGCTGCTGGCCGAGCGCTACCCGCACATCGTGCAATGGTCGCAGTCGCCCGGCATGGACGAGGCGCAGCGCAAGGGCTTTCTCGAACGCTTTGTCGAAGACGGGCAGGGCGTGGGCTTCGCCGTGCTGGGCGGGGCGTTCGGCGAAGGGGTCGACCTGCCGGGCACCCGGCTGATCGGCGCCTTCGTTGCCACCCTGGGGCTGCCCCAGGTCAACCCGGTGAACGAACAGCTCAAGCTGCGCATGGGCGCTCTGTTCGACGCGGGCTTCGACTACACCTACCTGTACCCCGGCGTGCAGAAGGTGATCCAGGCGGCCGGGCGGGTGATACGTGGCACTGAAGATCGCGGTGTGGTCATGCTGATCGACGACCGTTTTGCCGAGCCCCGGGTGCAGCGGATGTTTCCCGGCTGGTGGGCACCGCAGTACAAATAGTCGCGGCGGGCGGGATCGCCGCCGTCGCGTTGTGGTCGAAGTGCCAGTAAACTGCGTATTTTCATCACCCTGTACATCTTTACTTGAGGTTTTGCATGAAGCTCAGTCCCTTGGCGGGTAAACCGGCGCCAGCCTCCGTGCTGGTCGATATCCCCCAGCTGCTGACCGCGTACTACACCGGCCAGCCCGATGCAGGCGTCGCCACCCAGCGCGTTGCCTTTGGCACGTCGGGGCACCGCGGCAGCTCCGTGGACCTGGGCTTCAACGAAGCGCACGTGCTCGCCATCAGCCAGGCCATCTGCCTGTACCGCAAGGCGCAGGGCATCGACGGGCCGCTGTTCATCGGCATCGACACCCATGCGCTGTCGACCCCGGCGGCGGCTACCGCACTGGAGGTGCTGGCAGCCAACGGCGTCGAGGTGATGCTGGCCAAGGATGACGAGTACACCCCGACCCCGGCCATCTCCCACGCCATCATCTGCTACAACCGTGGCCGCAGCCGTGGCCTGGCCGACGGCATCGTGATCACCCCGTCGCACAACCCGCCGCAAAGTGGCGGCTTCAAGTACAACCCGCCCAATGGCGGCCCGGCCGACAGCGACGTGACCAAGTGGATCGAGGCCAAGGCCAACCAACTGCTGGCCGATGGCCTCAAGGGCGTGCAGCGCATGGGCCATGCACAGGCCCTCAAGGCCAGCACCACGCACCGTCACGACTACCTGGGCAGTTACGTCAGCGACCTGGTCAATGTGATTGATTTCGATGTGATTCGTGGTGCGGGCCTGCGCCTGGGTGTCGACCCGCTGGGCGGCGCCGGGGTGCGTTACTGGTCGGCGATTGCCGAGCACTACAAGCTCGACCTGGACGTGGTCAACACCGAGGTCGACCCCACGTTCCGCTTCATGTGCGTGGACTGGGACGGCCAGATCCGCATGGACCCGTCCTCGCCTTACGCCATGCAGGGCCTGATCGGCCTGCGCGATCGGTTCGACGTGGCGTTCGGCTGCGACCCCGACCATGACCGCCACGGCATCGTCACCCCGTCAGGCGGCCTGCTGGCGCCGAACAACTACCTGGCGGTGTCCATCGACTACCTGTTCCAGAACCGCCCGCAATGGCGCGCCGATGCGGCCGTGGGCAAGACCGTGGTCAGCAGCGGCATGATCGACCGCGTGGCGGCACGCCTAGGGCGTCGCCTGTACGAAGTGCCGGTGGGCTTCAAGTATTTCGCCGATGGCCTGTTCGACGGTTCGCTGGGCTTTGGTGGGGAGGAGAGCGCCGGCGCCTCGTTCCTGCGCAAGGACGGCACGGTGTGGAGCACCGACAAGGACGGCCTGATCCCGTCACTGCTGGCGGCAGAGATGACCGCCCGTACCGGGCGCGACCCAAGCCAGGCATACGAGGCGCTGACCGAGGCGCTGGGCAGGCCGTTCTCCACCCGGGTGGATGCCAAGGCCACGCCGCAGCAGAAGGCCCAGTTGGGCAAGCTGTCGCCGCAGCAGGTCAAGTCGACCACGCTGGCAGGCGAGCCGATCGAGCAGATCCTCAGCCATGCGCCGGGCAACGACCAGGCGATTGGCGGGTTGAAGGTGATGACGGCCAACGGCTGGTTCGCGGCGCGGCCGTCGGGCACCGAAGACATCTACAAGATCTATGCGGAGAGCTTCGTCGACGACGCGCACCTGCAGCGCCTGGTGGGTGAGGCGCAGGAGCTGGTGGACGCTGCCATCGCCTAAAAGCTTCGCGGGTCAAGCCCGCTCCCACAAGGTTTTGCGGCGTTCGCAAACCCTGTGGGAGCGGGCTTGACCCGCGATGACGTCGGTACCTACGCCACATCCACCAGCACAATCTCGCTGTCTTGCAGCGCCACCACCCTGAGCACCTGCTCATCCTCCACCGCCACCCCGTCGCGGGCCTCGGCGCGCAGGCCGTTGACCTCGATCACGCCCTTGGCCGGCACCAGGTAGGCCCGGCGACCCGCATCGATGCGGTACTCGGCGCTTTCCCCGGCCTTCAGCGTCGCCGCCACCAGCCGCGCATCGGCGCGGATCCCCAGGCTGCCTTCATCCCCCTCGCGCCCGCTGGCCAGGGTCACGAACCCTTCGCCGCGCTCGCCCTTGGGAAACGGCCGCACGCCCCACGACGGCGCCTGGCCCACACGCTGGGGCACAATCCAGATCTGGAAGATCCGCGTGTCCACGGCCTCCACGTTGTACTCGCTGTGGGTGATGCCGGTACCGGCGCTCATCACCTGCACGTCACCGGCTTCGGTACGGCCCTTGTTGCCCAGGCTGTCCTGGTGGGTGATCGCGCCTTCACGCACATAGGTGATGATCTCCATGTCGCGGTGCGGGTGCGGCGGGAACCCGCTGCCGGCGGCGATCAGGTCGTCGTTCCATACCCGCAGCGTGCCCCAGTTCATGCGGCGCGGATCGTGGTATTCGGCAAAGGAGAAGTGATGGTGGGCATCCAGCCAGCCATGGTTGGCGTGGCCAAGGGTGTCGAAGGGGCGCAGTTGCAGCATGCTCGTGTCCTCGGTAATCAGGTGGATGGCGCTGATGATCCTCTCGATAAACATCGAAAAAAAGCGTAAATATCGGCTAAATATGATCGTTATATTCGATATATAACCTGCGGTAGTTTCGCCGCTTCGTCGCCTAATCCACTGATCTGAAAGCATTCGGCTGGTGATTTGGTCGTGATAAGGCGAACATGGCCGCTGATTGAATTGATTGCCGGAGTCGGTGTGTCACACGAGCGTCCCAAGCTACCCACGGATCTAACCCCACCCGCGCAACTGCCCTGGGTCAGACGTCTGGCCGCACGCCTGCTGGGCCGTGGCCTGAGCCGGTTGCAGGCACAGCACCGCGATTCGTGGTTCCAGGGCCATGCCAACGGCCAGCGCACCGGGCATGCCGACGGGCTGCGTGAAGGCTATGAAGAAGGGCGAGTGGACGGTTTCGAGGCCGGGCGCCAGGTGCTGGTGATCCGCGATACGCGCCCGGATGCCCACGGCGTGCCGGGGCTGGACGATGCCCTGTTCGACGACTGGCGCCTGCCGCTGACCCCCGAGCTGAAGAAGCGCTTCAAGGCCGATGTCGCCGCGCGCCTGCCGGCCCACGCCCAGCCCAGCGCGGCGCAGTGGAAGATGATCTTCAGCGACACGCCGTCCACCTGCGTGATCGCCGGCGCCGGCGCTGGCAAGTCCACCTCGCTGGTGCTGCGTATCCTGTTGCTGCGCCATTACCTTGGCTTCGAGCTGGAGGCCATGACCGTGGTCACCTTCACCCGCGAGTCGCGCAAGGACTTCATTGCCCGCCTGGTGCAGGTGTTCGGCCTGTGGCAACTGGCCCTGAGCCCGGTGCAGGCGCGTGAGCTGGTGCGCACCTTCCATTCGCGCATCCTGCCGCTGGTGCGCAGCCTGCCGGGCTTCAGCCAGGTGCGGGCGTTCGAGACCCTGGGCAGCGAGCAGCCCGGGGGCAGCGAGGCGGGCGTGGACAGCAACCCGTTCGACCTGCGCATCAACGATGCCCAGCGCCAGCAACTCAACCTGTGCTACCGCGACCTGCTGCACACCAGCCCGCGGTTCGCCGAGCTGATTGCCGGGCTGCGTCGCGAAGCCCTGCAGCTCAAGGCCCTGGACCGCGACCACCCCGACGTGCAGAAGCGCGTGGCGGTGACACAGCTGTCGTCCGGGCGCGACGAAGAGCTGTGCGACGTGATCGAAGACCTGTGGTTCCAGGCAGGTGCCTGGCCGATCAAGGGTATCGAGCCCAGCCGCGAAACCGTCGAAATCAACGGCAGCCGCTTTCATTTCCACGGCCATATCGCCGAGCTTGACGCCTGGGTGGTGCTGGGTTTCGACCCCAAGGAGAATCAGCAGTACAAGCGCCCCGGCGCCAAGCTGCCGGTGTGGGCCGAATGGGTGATCAAGCGCACGCTGTTCCAGGCGTTCTGCGACAAGCCGGTGATCTGGCTGGAAAACTACGCGGCGGCCAAACGCCTCACCGCCTCGCTGGCCGGTGATGCAGTGGCCGGGCCAGGCTTTGACTACAAGGTAAAAGGCGAGCTGGGCGCGGCGCCCTTGCTGGATGCATTCGTCGGCGCTGCCGGGTTCATCGAGAACCTGGGGCTGGATGTGAGCGTGGCGGTGGGCGGCATGAGCTTCCCGCAGGGTGACACCGACGCGCTGTTCTTCGAGGCCCTGAGCCTGTACTGGAAGGCGCTGGAGGCGCACCTGCTGGCACAGTCGCCGCCGATCATGAGCTACAACCGCATGTTCGCGCTGTTCGGCGAGAACAACCCGGAAAACCTGCGCCTGCTGCCCGACCCGATGCTGCGCCCGTTGTCGCACCTGATGATCGACGAGTTCCAGGACGTGTCGCCGCAGATCGTCTCGTGGCTGCGCGCCTGCCTGCGCGAGATCCGCCGGCGCGGCCCGGCCATGCACGTGGGGCAGGTGGCGCAGCATTCCTCGCTGCTGTGCGTGGGGGACGACTGGCAGTCGATCTATGGCTGGCGCGGCAGCTCGCCCAAGTACTTCATGGAGTTCGCCAAGCAGTTCGTCGCCCCCAGCACCACCCGCGTGATGCTGGCCGACAACTACCGCAGCCACCAGCACATCATCGATGCAGCCGAGCATATCGTTAAGTCGGCCCCGGCAATTGCCGGCAAGAAGGCCCGTGCCTGCGGCCCGGCGGCCGAGCAGCCGGTGCCGGTGATGGTGATGGAGCGCGACGAAGCCACACTGGCCCGGCAGTTGATGGACCACTACCGCGATGGCGAGTCGGTGATGCTGCTGTACCGCAAGAGCGTCGACAAGTCGGTGATTGCCGAGCACCTGCAGCCCTTGCTCAACCACGAGGCCAGCCTGCCGGCGGCGCAGCGGCGGTTCCGCCAGCTCACCTACCACAGCGCCAAGGGCCTGCAGGCCGATGCGGTGTTCATGCTCGGTGACTGCCAGCACCTGACGCGCTCGCCGTACAAGAACCAGGTGTACCGCCAGGCCGGGCTGGGCCGCGCGGGCGACCCCGAAGGCTACGACAACGCCCAGAAGGACGAGATCCTGCGCCTGGCCTACGTGGCCATCACCCGCGCGATCAAGCACTGCTACTGGCATGTGGAGACGCCGACCGGGGAGGCGGCTAACCTGCCCCGGGCGTCTGTTCAGGTGGACGGGAACAAGGCCTGCTTCGAAGACCTGCGCGGGGCGCAGCCTCAGGACGCCTCGCGGTAGGGGTTGCGTGGGTCGTGCAGCCAGTCCAGGAACGGCTTGCCGGTGTCCTGGGGCACCATCTCGATGCAGCCCTCCACCGGGCAGGTGATCTGGCACAGGTTGCACCCCACGCACTCGGCGTCGATCACCTCGTAGCGGTGCCCGCCCTCGGCCTTGACCAGGCTGGCGATGGCCTGGTGCGAGGTGTCTTCGCAGGCAATGTGGCAGCGCCCGCAGCCGATGCAGGCCTGCTGGTCGATCCTGGCGATCACCTGGTAGTTGATGTCCAGGTACTTCCAGTCGGTGGTGTGGCCCACCGCGCGCCCGCGAAAGTCCTGCAGGCTGTGGTAGCCCTGACTGTCCATCCAGCGCGAGAGGCCGTCCTTCATTTCGTCGACGATGCGAAAGCCATGCAGCATCGCCGCGGTGCACACTTGCACCGAGCCGCAACCCAATGCAATGAACTCGGCGGCATCCCGCCAGCTGCCGATGCCGCCGATGCCACTGATGGGCAGCCCGTGGGTGGCCGGGTCGCGGGCGATCTCGGCCACCATGTTCAGCGCGATCGGCTTCACTGCCGAACCGCAGTAGCCACCGTGGGTACTGGCCTCGCCGACGATCGGCAGGGCGATCATGCGCTCAAGGTCGACGCTGGTGATCGAGTTGATGGTGTTGATCAGCGACACTGCGTCGGCGCCGCCGCGGTGCGCGGCGCGGGCCGACTGGCGGATGTCGGTGATGTTGGGGGTGAGCTTGACGATCACCGGCAGCGAGCAGTAGGTCTTGCACCAGCGTGTCACCTGCTCGACGTACTCCGGCACCTGGCCCACCGCCGCGCCCATGCCGCGCTCGGGCATGCCGTGGGGGCAGCCGAAGTTCAGCTCGATGCCGTCCGCCCCGGTGGCCTCCACCAGCGGCAGGATGGTTTTCCACGCGTCCTCCACGCACGGCACCATCAGCGATACGATCAGCGCGCGGTCGGGCCAGGCCTTTTTCACTTGGGTGATCTCGCGCAGGTTGATCTCCAGCGAGCGGTCGGTAATCAGCTCGATGTTGTTGATGCCCAGCACCTCGCGGTTGGGCCCGAAGTGCGCCGAGTAGCGTGACGACACGTTGACGGCGGCGGGGTCTTCGCCCAGGGTTTTCCAGACCACGCCACCCCAGCCGGCCTCGAACGCACGTATCACGTTGTAGGCCTTGTCGGTGGGCGGTGCGGAGGCCAGCCAGAACGGGTTGGGCGCCTTGATGCCAGCGAATTCGATCGACAGGTCTGCCATTTATGCGGCCTCCACGTTGAGGGTCAGTTGGGCATGGATGGCCTCGGCGGCCCGCTTGCCGTGCTGTACGGCCTGTACGGTGAGGTCCTGGCCCAGGTGCGTGCAGTCGCCGCCGGCGTACACGCCCGGCAGGCTGGTGCGCAGGTTGTCGTCCACGCGGATACGCTCGCCATCACGCTCCAGTTGCAGGGCCTGCGGGTCGCTCAGGGCCTGGCCGTCGAAGGCCTGGCCGATGGCCTTGAAGATCGCATCCGCCGCCAGTTCGAAGGTTTGCCCAGTGGTTTGCAGACGCCCGTCCACCAGGTGCGTGCGGGCAAAGCGCATGCCGCGCACCCGGCCCTGGTCGTCGAGCAGCACCTGCTCGGGCTGGGCCCAGGTCAGCAGCCGTACCTGGTTGGCCTTGGCGATGTCCTGTTCATGCTGGGTGGCGCCCATGTCCTGCAGGCCACGGCGGTACACCAGGTTGACGTCATGGGCGCCCAGGCGGGCCATCTGTACTGCCATGTCGATGGCGGTGTTGCCGGCGCCGAGCACGATGCAGCGTTCGGCCAGGGGCAGGGTGCTCAGGTCGTCGGCCTGGCGCAGCTCGCGGATGTACTCGGTGGCGCTGAGCAGGCCGGGGGCGCCTTCGTCGGGCAGGCCCAACTGGCGGCTGGCGGCCAGGCCCAGGCCGAGGAACACCGCGTCGAACTGCTGTTGCAGCTCGCCCAGGCTGAGGTTGTCGCCCAGCACCTGGCCGTGGCGGATCTCGATACCGCCCACCTGCAGCACGAAGTCCAGCTCGCGCTGGGCGAAGTCGTCCACCAGCTTGTACTTGGCGATGCCGTATTCGTTGAGGCCGCCGGCCTTTTCCCGTGCTTCGAAAATCACCACCTCATGCCCGTGCCAGGCCAGCCGGTGGGCGCAGGCCAGGCCTGCGGGGCCGGCGCCGACCACGGCGATGCGTTTGCCGGTGCTGGGCGCACGCTGGAACGGGTGCTCGGCGAACTCGGCATGATCGACCGCGTAGCGTTGCAGCAGGCCGATCAGCACCGGGGCGCATTCCTGGGCGTTGTTGCGCACGCAGGCCTGCTGGCAGAGGATCTCGGTGGGGCACACCCGGGCGCAACTGCCACCGAGGATGTTGGCCGAGAGAATCTTGATGGCCGCGCCCTGCACGTTGTCCTGCTGGATGTTGCGGATGAAGGAGGGGATGTCGATGTCGCTGGGGCAGGCGTCGACGCAGGGGGCGTCGTAGCAGTACAGGCAGCGCGCGCTTTCCACGGCGGCCTGGCGCGGGGTGAGGGGCGGAGCCAGGTCGCTGAAATGCGTGGCGAGGGTGGCGTTGTCGTCTTGCGGGTGCGGGAGATGGTTCAAGGCGTTGATCACGGTAGTGGCCTCTTTGTTTTTTTATAGAAACCGGGGCGCTGGCGCGCCCATCGCGGGTCAAGCCCGCTCCCACCGGGATCGCACGACACCTGTGGGAGCGGGCTTGACCCGCGATGCTTTAAAGGCTCAGCGCTTGACCGCGCCGGGCCTGCACTGCTGCGCACGCTTGCTCAGCAGGTCGAACACCGCCGGGTATGCCGGCCGTTCGACATAGCGCCCGGCGCCGCGCTCGGCGCGCAGGTCGCCGTCGGCCCACACCAGCTTGCCCTGGCTGATGGTATGGCTGGGCACCCCGCGCACTGTCTTGCCTTCGAAGATGTTGAAGTCGACATTCTGGTGGTGGGTCTTGGCCGAGATGGTGCGCGTGCCGTGCGGGTCCCACAGCACCAGGTCGGCATCGGCGCCGACCCGCAGCGCACCCTTGCGTGGGTACAGGTTGAAGATCTTGGCGGTGTTGGTGGAGGTGAGGGCGACGAAGTCCTGCATCGACAGCCGGCCGGTGTTCACGCCTTCGTCCCACAGCACCGCCATGCGGTCCTCGATGCCCGCCGTGCCGTTGGGGATACGGCTGAAATCGTCACGCCCCGCGGCCTTCTGCTCGGCGCAGAAGCAGCAATGGTCGGTGGCGGTGGTATGCAGGTTGCCCGATTGCAGCCCGTGCCACAGGGCCTCCTGGTGCCCGCGCGGACGAAACGGCGGGCTCATCACATAGCCGGCCGCCGTCTGCCAGTCGGGGTGCTGGTACACGCTGTCGTCCAGCAACAGGTGCCCGGCCAGCACTTCGCCGTACACCGGCTGGCCCTTGGCGCGGGCATAGGTGATCTCGTCCAGCGCCTCGCGGGTGGACACGTGCACCAGGTACAGCGGGGTGCCGAGGGTTTCGGCAATGCGGATGGCACGGCTGGCCGCTTCGCCTTCCACCTGCGAAGGGCGCGACAGCGGGTGCGCTTCGGGGCCGGTGATGCCCTGGGCCAGCAGCTTGCGCTGCAGGTGGTACACCAGCTCGCCGTTCTCGGCATGCACCGTGGGCACCGCGCCCAGCTCCAGGCAGCGCTCGAAGCTGCCGACCAGGGTGTCGTCGGCGGCCATGATCGCGTTCTTGTAGGCCATGAAGTGCTTGAAGCTGTTCACCCCGTGGTGGTTGACCAGCTCGGCCATTTCCTCGCGCACCTGCTCGCTCCACCAGGTGATGGCCACGTGAAAGCCGTAGTCGGCCGCCGATTTCTCGGCCCAGCCGCGCCACTGGTGAAAGGCTTCGAGCAGCGATTGCTGCGGGTTGGGGATCACGAAGTCGATGATCGAGGTGGTGCCGCCGGCCAGGCCGGCGGCGGTGCCGGTGTAGAAATCCTCGCTGGCCACCGTGCCCATGAAGGGCAGCTGCATGTGGGTGTGGGGGTCGATGCCGCCGGGCATCAGGTACTGCCCGCTGCCATCGAGCACGGTACAGCCGGCGGGGACGTCGAGGTTGTGGCCGATGGCCTGGATCAGGCCGTCTGCGCAGTACACGTCGGCCGGGTAACTCTCGTCATGGGTAATCAGGGTGGCGCCACGAATCAAAAGCGTCATCACGAAGCTCCTCGCAGGCTTGACCGGTTGCTACCGGCTCTAGATTTTTGTCGTGATCGGCGCCGGAGTAATCCTGTCATCGCCGTCAAGAATTGAATCTAGTTGGCGATCCGGGATTGGGCAAGATTATTTTTTATATGCTTATTCTGTTTTCAACTTATTGAAAAATAAGAATAAAACTTCTTTTTACGGGTTAGGAGAGGTTTCTGGCGAGTCCTGTCTTGCTTGACAGGATGCGTAAATGGTCAAGATTTCTCAGATCACCTGACCGTGATTGCCTTACCTGCACGCGCAAGACTCCGGCGCCTCATCGCGAGGTGCACATAACCAGAAAAGTGGAGCGGCCAATGCACCAGACCCGATCGCAAGTGAGCGAGCGTGACGGCTTGTTCGAGCTCGACGCCGGCACCGACGTCCTCGACAGCCCTCGCTACAACCATGACATCGCCCCGACCAAGGTGGGGCAGCGCACCTGGAACAAATGGCACATCACCGCACTGTGGGTCGGCATGTCGATCTGCGTGCCCACCTACACCCTGGGCGGGGTGCTCACGGCGTATTTCGGCCTGACGGTGGGCGAGGCGCTGCTGGCGATCCTGCTGGCCAACACCATCGTGCTCATCCCGCTGACGCTCAATGCCTTCCCCGGCACCAAGTACGGCATCCCGTTCCCGGTGCTGCTGCGCTCCTCGTTCGGCATCATCGGCTCCAACGTGCCGTGCCTGATCCGCGCGCTGGTGGCGTGCGGCTGGTTCGGTATCCAGACGATGTTCGGCGGGCTGGCCATCCACCTCTTCCTGGGCTCGTTCTGGCCGGAATGGAAGGCGCTGGGCGGCACCGGCGAGGTCATCGGCTTCATGCTGTTCTGGTGCCTTAACCTGTGGGTGGTGCTGCGCGGCGCCGAGTCGATCAAGTGGCTCGAAACCCTGTCGGCACCGCTGCTGGTGCTGGTGGGTGCCGGGCTGCTGGTGTGGGCGCTGCCCAACGTGTCGTTCAGCGAACTGCTGGCGCAGCCGCCCAAACGCCCCGAAGGCTCCAGCGTGACCGGCTACTTCTTCGCCGGGCTGACCGCCATGGTGGGTTTCTGGGCCACGCTGTCGCTGAACATCCCGGACTTCAGCCGCTACGCCCGAAGCCAGAAGGACCAGATCCTGGGGCAGATCTTCGGCCTGCCGCTGACCATGTTCCTGTTTGCCGCGCTGGGGGTGGTGCTGACCGCTGCCTCGGCCTCGCTGGTGGGCGAGACGGTGTCCGACCCGGTGAGCCTGATCGGGCATATCCAGAGCCCGCTGTGGGTGGCGCTGGCCATGGCGCTGATCATCATCGCCACACTGTCGACCAACACCGCGGCCAACATCGTTTCGCCCACCAACGACTTCCAGAACCTGGCGCCCAAGTGGATCGGGCGTACCACCGCCGTGCTGCTGACCGGGCTGGTGGGCCTGCTGCTGATGGCCCATGAGCTGCTCAAGAAACTCGGCCTGATCGTCTCGGACGTGAGCCTGGAGTCGGTGTATTCCAACTGGCTGCTGGGCTATTCCAGCCTGCTGGGGCCGATTGCCGGGATCATGGTGGTGGACTACTTCCTGCTGCGCAAGCAGACCCTCGACCTTGCCGGGCTGTACCGCGATGACGTGTACCCGGCCTGGAACGCGACCGGCTTCATCGCCTTCGGCGTGCCGGTGGTGCTGACCCTGTTGTCGCTGCACAGCCCGGCGTTCAGCTGGTTCTACGACTTCGGCTGGTTCACCGGCTCGGCGCTGGGCGGGGTGATCTACTACGCCCTGGGTAGCCTGAAGGGCGCGCGTGCCACCAGCCTCAAACCCACCGTGTAACCCCACGGCCCGCAGAGGCCGGCCAAGCAGGAGATGCTCATGCAAACCGCTAAGGACGTTCTGCAAAGTACCCAGGCCCACATCGATGGCGAGCGCCTGTGGCAGTCGCTGATGGAGCTGGCGCAACTGGGTGCCACCGCCAAAGGCGGCGTATGCCGCCTGGCCCTGACCGACCTGGACCGCCAGGCCCGCGACCTGTTCGTGCAATGGACCGAGGCTGCCGGCTGCACCGTCAGCGTGGACGGGGTGGGCAACATCTTTGCCCGCCGGCCCGGGCGCAACCCGCAACTGCCGCCGGTAATGACCGGCAGCCATATCGACACCCAGCCCACCGGCGGCAAGTTCGATGGCTGCTTCGGGGTGCTGGCCGGGCTGGAAGTTCTTCGTACACTCAATGACTTGCAAATAGAAACTGAGGCGCCACTTGAGGTTGTGGTGTGGACCAACGAGGAGGGCTCGCGGTTCGCGCCGTGCATGATGGGCTCGGGCGTGTTCGCCGAGAAGTTCACCCTTCAGGAGACGCTGGCCAAGCGCGATGCCCAGGGCGTGAGCGTGGGCGAGGCGCTGAATGCGATCGGCTACGCCGGCACCCGCGCGGTCAGTGGGCACCCGGTGGGCGCCTATTTCGAGGCGCATATCGAGCAGGGGCCGATCCTGGAGGACCAGCGCAAGACCATCGGCGTGGTGCTCGGCGCGCTGGGGCAGAAATGGTTCGACCTCACCCTGCGCGGTGTCGAGGCCCACGCCGGGCCGACCCCGATGCACCTGCGCAAGGACGCCCTGGTAGGCGCCAGTGCGGTGGTGGCGGCGGTCAACCGCGTGGCTCTGGAGCATCAGCCCCATGCGTGCGGCACGGTGGGCTGCCTGCAGGCGTACCCGGGCTCGCGCAACGTGATCCCCGGCGAGGTGCGCATGACCCTGGACTTTCGTCACCTGGAGCCGGCGCGGCTGGACTCGATGATCGCCCAGGTGCAGGAGGTGATCGCCGCGACCGCGCAGCAGCATGGGCTGACCTACACGCTGACGCCCACCGCGGACTTCCCGCCGCTGTACTTCGACAAGGGCTGCGTGGAGGCGGTGCGCAGCGCGGCGCAGGGGCTGGGCATGTCGCACATGGACATCGTCAGCGGGGCCGGGCACGACGCGATCTTCCTGGCCGAACTGGGCCCGGCCGGGATGATCTTCGTGCCGTGCGAGGGCGGCATCAGCCATAACGAAATCGAGAATGCCGACCCCAAGGACCTGGCGGCCGGGTGCGCAGTGCTGCTCAGGGCGATGCTGGCGGCGGCGCAGGCGGTGGCGCAGCGTGAAGCTGCTTAACTACATGAGTTTGTTGGCTTATCTGATTGATATATATGAAATAAAAATCACAACTTAAAGTGGTTTCTAGGTTGTGGATGCTGGCCTCTTCGCCAGCAAGGCCGGCTCCTGCAACGCCAGTAGGAGCCGGCCCTGCCGGCGAAGGGTTCACCAGGCCCGGCAACAGCCCAGCGTTTTTTTGTCGATTGCCCGGCGCAGCCTGTATAAACTGCACGCCACCTTGCTGGTCGCTACCTGAACCGGCAGCTGAAACAAGAGAGTCGAGATGGGCGCACAGTGGAAAGCCAAGCATAGAGAAGTAGCAGCCAACGCCAAGGGCAAGATCATGGGCAAGCTGTCCAAGGAGATCCAGATCGCGGCCAAGGCCGGTGCCGACCCGGACATGAACCCGCGCCTGCGCCTGGCCGTGGAACAGGCCAAGAAGGCCTCGATGACCAAAGAGACCCTGGAACGCGCCATCCGCAAGGGCGCGGGCCTGGATGGCGACGCGGTGCAGTACCACCACGTTACCTACGAAGGCTTCGCCCCGCATCAGGTGCCGCTGATCGTCGAATGCCTGACCGACAACGTCAACCGCACCGTGGCGCAGATTCGCGTGCTGTTCCGCAAGGGCCAGCTGGGCGCTTCGGGTTCGGTGGCCTGGGACTTCAACCATGTCGGCCTGATCGAAGCCAGCCCTGAAACCCCTGATGCCGACCCGGAAATGGCCGCCATCGAAGCCGGTGCACAGGACTTCGCGGAAGGTGAAGAAGAGGGCTCGACCCTGTTCATCACCGACACCACCGACCTGGACGCGGTACAGAAGGCCTTGCCGCAACAGGGCTTCAAGGTGATCTCGGCCAAGATCGGCTACACCCCCAAGAACCCGGTCAGCGGGCTCAGCGACGAGCACATGGCTGAAGTCGAGGCATTCCTGGAAGCCATCGACGACAACGACGACGTGCAGAACGTGTACGTCGGCCTGGCGGGCTGATAACCCACTTCGTCGGCAAGGCCTGCTCCTACGCCTCTTGCAGGAGCCGGCCTTGCCGGCGAAGCACCCGTTCAACCTGCGCAAAATCCGGCCTTGCCAGCACTTGCGGTTGAACACAGCTCGCCTGCAAGTCCGCCAGTTCCTCTGACGCCTCCCCGCAACACGCCAGCAGTTCCCCCAGCAACACCCCGAACGCCCGCACCTCGATACGCTGCAATGCGTCTGCAGCAGCACTGCCATCCTGCGCAAAGAACGATGCCGCGCCAAAGTCCCCGAGCACCGCGTTGCCCTGTGCATCGCACAGGATGTTGTGCGCGTACAGGTCGCCGTGGGTGATGCCGCGCTGGTGCAGGTGCGCCGCGACCGACGCGATGGCCGTCGCCAGCCGGGTTGCGGCTTGCAGGCCAAGGCACAGGTCAGGCGGGTAGACGTCTCGGGTGCAGGTTTGCAGGCTGGGCGGCCCGGCCAGGGCAGACAGGTGGGTGCCCACCAGCGCCATCAGCAACCCCGGCACCTGGTGCGGGTGGTTGGCTACCTGCCCCAGCAGCGGGATCAGGTTCGGGTGGGCGCCAGCTGCCACGCACGCCTGCATTTCGTTGAGCGGCGAGCCATCGCTGGTCATCTGGCCCTTGTACAGCTTGAGCGCCGCCTTTCGACCCGCCACCTGCACGCGGTGAATCACCCCGGAGGCGCCCTGGCCCAGCACCTCGCCCAGCTCGAGGGCGTGCCAGTCGATGGCGTCGCACCGGCCCGGCGCCTGCGGCGCCGCAAGGCCCTGGGGCAAGGGGTTGCCGGCATACGCCAGCCACGCCAGGCGGGGCATCGTCAGCAGCCACTGGGGCAGTTCGCTCAACCGGTTGGCCGACACCCGCAGCAGTTCGAGCCGCTGGCACCGCGCAAGGCTGGCCGGCAGGGCGCGCAGGCGGTTGCCCGCCAGCATCAGCTTTTGCAGCTGCTGGCAGTCGCCCAGTGCGTCGGGCAACTGTTCAAGGCAATTCTCGGTCAGCACCAGTGCCCGCAGGTTGGGGCCCAATGCGGCGGCCGGCAGGTGCGTGATGCGGTTGTTGCGCAACCCGACCATTTCCAGGCGCAGGCACTGGCCTACGCTGGCCGGCACCTCGGTGAACCGGTTGTGGGAGCAGAACAGCACCTTGAGCCGGTGCAGCCGGCCCAGGTCATGGGGCAGGCTGCTCAACGCATTGCCGCTCAGGTTGAGCACTTCGAGGCTGTCGGCCAGTTCGAAGATCTCATCCGGGAACTGCGTGAGCCCGCAGCTCAGGTCGAGGCGGGTGGCACCTGCCAGGCGGCCGCGCCTGAGGTCGTCGAGGGTGTGCATGAAGGGGCTGCAAGGGCAATGAAGACGGCGGCGATGATACCCGACTTAAGTACCATGGCAGGCGCGCAATTGGCGTCCATACTCGATATTCGCCCTTTTAATAACAACAAAGTTCAGGGTTACCGATCGATGACTTACCAGCACAGCTACGACCGCTCCATTGCCGACCCCGCCGCGTTCTGGGCCGAACAGGCTGACCACCTGGCCTGGTACCGCAAGCCTGCGCAGACCCTTGTGGCCAACCCCGACGGCACCCACCAGTGGTTTGCCGACGGGCAACTCAACAGCTGCTACCTGGCTCTCGACCACCAGATCGAGCAGGGCCGTGGCGAGCAGACCGCACTGATCTACGACTCGCCCGTCACCGACACCCGCCAGACCTACACCTTCGTGCAACTGCGCGACGAGGTGGCGCGCCTGGCCGGCCTGTTGCGCGAGCTGGGGGTGAAGCAGGGCGATGGGGTGATCATCTACATGCCGATGGTGCCGCAGGCGGCCATGGCAATGCTGGCCTGCGCCCGCATCGGCGCGGTGCATTCGGTGGTGTTCGGTGGCTTTGCCGCCAACGAGCTGGCCCTGCGCATCGACGATGCGCGGCCTGCGCTGCTGCTCACCGCCTCCTGCGGGCTGGAGTTCGACCGCGTCATCGAATACAAGCCGCTGGTGGACAAGGCCCTGCAACTGGCCACCCACCAGCCGCGCCAGGTGCTGGTGCTGCAGCGCCCGCAGGCCCGCGCCGAGCTGCGCGAAGGCCGCGATCTGGACTGGCAGGCGGCAGTGGCTGCGGCCAGCCCGGTGCCACCGGTGGCCTTGGCCGCAGGCGACCCGCTGTACATCATGTACACCTCCGGCACCACCGGCAAACCCAAGGGCATCGTGCGTGAGAACGGCGGCAACGCCGTGGCGCTGCGCTTTGCCCTGCGCCATATCTACGGCATGCAGCCGGGGGATGTGTGGTGGGGCATCTCCGACGTGGGCTGGGTGGTGGGGCACTCGCTGATCGTCTACGGGCCGCTGATGAACGGCTGCACCACGGTGTTCTACGAGGGCAAGCCGATCCGCACCCCGGACGCTGCCGCCTACTGGCGCGTGGTGGAGCAGTACCGGGTCAACGGGCTGTTCTGCGCACCCACGGCCATGCGCGCAATCCGCAAGGAAGACCCGCAGGGCGAGCTGTTCAAGCGCCATGACCTGAGCTCGCTGCGCCAGATCTTCCTGGCCGGGGAAAAACTCGACTCCAGCACCCATCAATGGCTGGAGGCGGCCAGCGGCAAGGCCGTGCACGACCACTGGTGGCAGACCGAAACCGGCTGGCCGGTGACCGCGCCCTGCGTCGGGCTGGAGGGTTGCGGAGTGCGTCCGGGTTCGAGCAACCGCGCCGTGCCGGGTTACCACGTGCGCGTGCTGGACGACGACGGGCACCTTCTGGGCCCCAACGAGCAGGGTGCCATCGTGATCGCACTGCCGCTGCCGCCCGGCTGCAGCCAGACGCTGTGGGGCGACCATGCGCGCTACCTGCAGGCCTACCTGCACAGCCACCCCGGCTACTACCACACCGGCGATGGCGGCTACCTCGACGAGGACGGTTTCGTCTACATCATGGGGCGCACCGATGACGTGATCAACGTGTCCGGGCACCGGCTGTCCACCGGCGAGATGGAAGACCTGGTGGCGCGCCACCCGGCGATTGCCGAGTGCGCGGTGGTGGGGGTGCGCGACGAAATCAAGGGCCAGGTGCCGTTGGGCCTGGTGGTGCTCAAGGACGGGGTCAGCCTGAGCGAGCAGCAGTTGCAGGCCGAACTGGTGGCCAGCGTGCGCGAGCAGATCGGCGCGCTGGCCTGCTTCAACCAGGTGCGGGTGGTCAAGCGCCTGCCCAAGACCCGCTCGGGCAAGATTTTGCGGGCGGTGCTGCGCAAGATCGCCGACCACCAGCCCTACACCCCGCCTTCGACCCTGGACGACCCGGCCGTGCTGGCCGAGATCGAAGGGGTGCTGGCCAGCCTGGCGCGGGCCAGCTGAGGGTCAACCCGGGCAGGCCACCGGGCCCAGCACATTGAGCTGGCCCAGCCGGCTGCGGGTGCGGGCCAGGTCGATGGCGCTGCCGCCCAGGCTTTCGCACAGCGAGGCCTGGCCGACCAGCACCAGGTGCTTGTCCTGGTCATACAGCACGTCCACCAGGTTGATGAAGCGCTGCTGCGCCGCCATCGAGCACTGCGCCAGGTCCGGCAGGTGCTCGATCACCCAGTGGTCGTAGCGGCGCGCCAGCTCCAGGTAGTCCATCACCGCCGTGGGTTGCTCGCAGATCGCCTCGAAGCTGAAGCCTACCGCGCGCTCCTGGCTGAACAGGGCGTGCAGCGAGCGCTTGCCCACCTGCAGCCTTACCGGCGCGCCGGCCTGATCCAGGCCGGCGGCATGGCGCTGCGCCGGGCTGCCGGGCCAGAGGTAGTGACCCTGGGTGAAGCGCTGCTGGCTGCCGGAGGCCGGGTGGCTGCGGTAGTCCTGCTCGCCGCCCACTTCAAGCACCTGCATGTGCGCCTCGATCAGGCGGATCACCGGTTCGAAGCGCTGGTGGTAGAGCGGGTTGGGCAGCAGCCCGGCAGGCGGGTAGTTGGAGGTCAGCAGCACGAACACGCGGCGCTCGAACAGCGCCTTGAACAGGCCGGTGATGAGCATCGCGTCGCCGATGTCGTGCACGTGGAACTCGTCGAAGCACAGCACCTGGCAGCCTTGCAGCAGCTCGTCCAGGGTCGCGCCCAGCGCATCGTCCTGCTGGCGATGGCGGAACATGCCCTCGTGCAACTGGGCGAAGAAATCGTGAAAGTGCAGGCGGCGCTTGTGCGGATGCTCCAGTGACTGGAAGAAGCCGTCCAGCAGCCAGCTCTTGCCCCGTCCCACCGCCCCGTACAGGTACAGGCTGCGCGCCGTGCCGTCAGCCAGGTGCGCGGCCTGCTCGGCCATGCAGGCGATCACCCGCTGCTGGCCGTGGCTCAAGGTATAGCCCTGCTCATCGGCCTTTCGTCGGAAGAATTCATCGACTTCAACAGCCGCCAGGCGCTTGGCCGGCGGGTGTGCACGGGCAGCCAGGCGCTGGCGCAGGGCGCGCAGCGGCGAACGGATCCAGGACGGCGGTAAGGCGGTCAATCTCAGGCTCCTTGGGGGTACCGGGCACAGGGGCCGGCTGAGTGGGCGGCGCTAATGTACCGAATAGGGGGTTGGGCTGCCAGTCATGTCGTGCCTGGCAGGTCATGTAGGAAGGTTCTTGTACGCGGCCTATACATTTCCGAGCTTGCTGGCAGGTTTTTCTTCGGCTGCTACCCTCTGGAACAGATGGATCCTGTATTGCAAGGAGGGTAACGGTGAAGGGACGCTCTCTGGCTGCGCTGCTCGGGCTGGTTGTCGCAGACGCTGCCGCCGCCGCAGATTTTCTGGTGGAAGTTCGCGTGGATGTACAGCGCGGTTGCCAGCTGGTGCACCAGACCCGCGATGCCGGCGCCCAGGCCCAGGGCCTGCTCGACTTCGGCCGTACCGCGCGCCTGGACGATCCGCAAGGCCCGCTGACCGGCGCCTTGCTGCAACAACGCCCCCCACGTCTGGAATGCAACCCCGACACGCTGTACCAGGTAAAGGTCGATGGCGGCCAGCATGGCGGCGTCGGCGAGGTGCGCTACCTGGCCAGCGACACGCCACAGGCCCGTCCCATCCCGTACCGCCTCTACCAGGACCCGGCCTGGCGCACTCCGCTGGCGGTGAACATCGCCCAGCATGCACGCGTACCCGACTCGGGGTCGGTGGAACTGCCGCTGTACGCCCGCATCGACACCCTGGCCCAGGTGCCCCGTGTCGGCCATTACTCGGACTTGCTCAAGGTGACCGTCACCTGGTGACCCTGTGCGTGCTAAAGGAACTGGCAGCATGAAGACATCGCAGATTCTGTTGATCAGCCTCGGGCCCTTGCTGTTGTGTCCGATGGCCAATGCCGCCCTCAGCGGGCATATCCAGGCACGCCTGGTAATCAGCGCAGCCTGCCAGATCAGCAATGTGCCGGACGACAGCCCGGCCGGTGGCGGCCTGGGCCTGCTGGACTTCGGCACCCAGGGGCCAAGCTGGGCCCGCCCGCTGAGCGCCAACCTCGACCAGACCGGCGGCAGCGGCACCCTGCAGGTCAGCTGCAACCCCTCGGTGCGGGCCTTCACGGTGAGCATCAATGGCGGCAGCAACGATGCCAACGGCGTGCGCCGCCTGCGCAACGGCAGCGAGCTCATCCCCTACCAGCTGGCGGCCGACCCAAGCGGTGCAGTGCGCTACGGCATCGGCCAGCAGCGCAACTTCTCGATCAGCAGCGCTGCGCAAATCCCCATACCGATCTACGGCGCCGTGGTGGCACACCCCAGGGCGCTGCCGGCCGGCATCTACCGTGACACCCTGATGGTGACCCTGGACTGGTAACAACAAGGAGTGACTCATGCATCCCAACGTCTCACGCATACTCTTCGCCGGGCTTGGCCTGGCCCTTGCCAGCCAGGCCCAGGCGGCCACGGTCACGGGCAACATCAACGCCACCCTGACCCTGACCGCGGCCTGCCAGGTGAACGGTTCGACCGCCACCACCGGGGTCAACTTCGGTAACCTGGATTTCGGCTCGCAGATTGCCCTGTTCACCGAGGCCAGCGCCCAGGTGATCGGCACCGGTGGTGGCGGCGCCATCAGCGTGCTGTGTTCGCCCGGTGCCACGCCGGTGGTGAAGGTGGGCGCAGGCGCGCATGACGCGGCCACCACCGGTGGCAGCCGCGCGCTGGCCATGGGCACCAACTACGTGCCCTATGACTTCTACACCGATGCCGGGCACACCAATCTGCTGGCAATCAACGGCACCATCACCCTCGCCACCAGCACCGGGGTGGCGCAGACCGTCAACCTGTACGGCCGCGCCGTGGGCAAGCCGTCGCTGCCGCCAGGGGTGTACACCGACACGGTGGCGGTCGAGCTGAGCTTCTAGGTCATGCGCCGGTTGCTCGGTGGCCTTGCGGTGCTGGCCTGGGCAGTGCCCATGCCGCTGGATGCCGCGCTCACCAGCACGCTTCAGGTCAGCGCAACGATTGCGGCAGGTTGCCTGGTGGTGGGCGGCGCCAGCAGCTACGGCACCCTGGACTTCGGCACCCGTCCGGCGCTCGGCGCCGCCAGCGTGAACACCCAGCTGGCAGGCACCACGGTGACCCTGCAATGCACGCCCGGGGTGGCCCTGAAGATGAGCGTCGACGGTGGCCTGAACAACAACGGGGTACGCAACCTCAAGCGCACCAGCGGTACCTCGCTGGTGGCCTATCAGTTGTACCGCGACGCGGCCTTGTCCCAGGTGCTGGGCATCGGTCAGCTCGTGGCGGTCAGTTACAGCGATCCGACGGCGATCAAGCTGCCGGTGTATGCGCAAGCCCAGTTACCCGGCGTGTTGCCGGCGGGCACCTACACCGACGTGGTGCAAGTGGTGTTGTCCTGGTGAGTGCGCTCCCGGGGTTGTATCGGAACAAGCCAAAGGAGAGGGTGCATGGCGCTGTACGCACGTGGATGGCAAGGGATGGGCAAGTGGCTGCTGGTGGGCGCCTTGCTCGGCGCAGGGGGCACCCAGGCGGCCACATCGGTGTTGATCTGGCCGATCGACCCGGTGCTGGAGGCCGACCAGAAGGCCGGGGCGTTGTGGTTGGAAAACCGTGGCACCACCCCGGCTAACCTGCAGGTCAGGGTGTTCGCCTGGCGCCAGGACGGGTATGACGACCAGTTCCAGCCCCAGCGCGAGATCATCGGCAGCCCGCCGGTGGCGACCATCAAGCCGGGCGAGAAACAGCTGATTCGCCTGACCCGCACCGGCCAGTCGCCGGCCGGCCAGGAACAGGCCTACCGCATCATCATCGACGAAATCCCACCCGCCCTGCCGGCCAGCGATGCGCAGACGTCCCAGGCGCAGATCCGCTTCCAGATGCGCTACTCGGTGCCATTGTTCGTCTACGGCCAGGGGCTGTGGAGCAAGCCGGACGCCGAGGGCAAGCGTGATGCAGCGGGCGTGGGCACGCCGTTGCTGAGCTGGCGACAGGTATTGCAGCAGGGCAAGCCCTTCGTCGAGATCCGCAACGTGGGGCCGGTGCATGCGCGCCTCACCGATGTGGTGATGCAGCAGGGCGCCCAGAGCAAGCCGCTGGTCGACGGCTTGCTGGGTTATGTACTGCCCGGCGCGACCATGCGCTGGCCGGCACCTGCAGCAGCCTCGGCGGCCAGTGTGCTGAAAGGGCGCGTCAACGGGGCCGAGCCGCCCCAGACCATCAACCAGGGCCACTGAGCCCGGCGCCTCAAGGGCGCATGAAGATGGAGCAGGGGCCAGGGAGGACCCGGACATGGTGGGACGGCGTGCGTGAGTACTTCTCTGGCCTGCACCCGCAGCGTGACGCTGGCGGTGCTGCTGGCGGGCAGCGCGGTCGCAGGCGAACTGCCGCCACCCCCTGCGAGTATGGAGGCTGTCGCCGATGCGCCGTTGTACCTGGAACTGGTGGTCAACCAGATGAGCAGCGCTAGCGTGGTGCTGGTGCACCAGCGGGCCGGGCGCCTGTACATGGCCACCGACGACCTGCAGGCGGCGGGCGTGCAACTGCCCGGGCAGCCCGGCCCGGAACTGGCGCTGGACGCCATCGATGGCTTGCACAGCGAGTACGACAGCCAGAACCAGCGGCTGCTGGTGCAGGTGCCGGCGGCGTGGCTGCCCAACCAGCGCATCGGCGAGCGCTCGCTGGGGCCGGCCGGCGAGGCGTTGAGCAGTTTCGGCGCCTTGCTCAACTACGACGCCTACTTCAACGACACCGATGAGGGGGGCACCTACCTGGCGGCCTGGAACGAGCTGCGGGTGTTCGACAGCTGGGGCACCTTCTCCACCACCGGGCAGTGGCGCCAGCGCCTCGGCGGGGCAGGCTACGAAGGCGCCCAGGAAGGTTTTCGGCGGTACGACACCACCTGGCGCTACACCGACGAAGCGCGCCTGCTGACCTTCGAGGCCGGCGACGTGCTGACCGGCGCCTTGCCCTGGACCAGCTCGGTGCGGGTGGGCGGGGTGCAGCTGTCGCGGGACTTTGCCGTGCGCCCGGACCTGGTGACCTACCCCTTGCCGGCCTTCGCCGGTGAAGCCGCGGTGCCCTCGTCGGTGGACCTGTTCATCAATGGCTACAAGAGCGCCAGTGCCGACCTGCAGCCAGGCCCCTATACCCTGACCAACGTGCCGTTCATCAACGGTGCCGGCGAGGCGGTGGTGGTGACCACCGACGCCCTTGGCCGGCAGGTCTCGACCACGTTGCCGTTCTACGTCACCAGCAGCCTGCTGCAACAGGGGCTGGCGGACTTCTCGGTGGCGGCCGGCGCCCTGCGCCGCGACTATGCCGTGCGCGACTTTGCCTACGGCCCCGGCGTTGCGGCGGGCAGCCTGCGCTATGGCCTGACCGACTACTTCACGCTGGAAAGCCATGCCGAGGCGGCCGGGTCCCTGGGCCTGGGCGGGCTGGGCGGCAACCTGCGGGTGGGCAACTTCGGCGTGCTCAACACGGCGCTGAGCCAGAGCCGCTTCGAAGGCCGCAGTGGCCAGCAGTTGAGCCTGGGCTACCAGTACAACAACCGCTGGCTGGGCTTCAACTACCAGCGCCTGGAGCGTCATGGCGACTACGCCGACCTGTCGCTGGTCGACAGCCCGTATATCCGCCTCAGCCAGCGCAGCGAGCAGGTCACCCTGAGCCTCAACCTGCAACGCTATGGCAGCCTGGGGGCGGGCTACTTCGACGTGCGCGCCGCCGACAACTCGCGCACGCGCCTGCTCAACCTCAGCTGGAGCAAGCCGCTGTGGGGCAACAGCAGCCTGTACCTGTCGGCCAACCGCGACCTGGACGACAGCCAGTGGGCGGTGCAGGCGCAGGTGGTGGTGCCCTTCGACCTGCACGGCACGCTGGCCCTGAGCCTGGAGCGCAACCAGCAGGGCGAGAACCTGCAGCGGGTCAACTACAGCCGCGCCGTACCCGCCCAGGGCGGCGTGGGGTTCAACCTGGGCTATGCCGGCGGCGACCGTGAAACCTACCGTCAGGCCGACCTGACCTGGCGCCTGCAATCGGTGCAGTTGCAGGCCGGGGTGTACGGCAGCAGCGACAACATGACCCGCTGGGCCGACGCCAGCGGCTCGGTGGTGCTGATGGACGCCGGGGTGTTCGCGGCCAATCGCATCGACGACGCCTTCGTGCTGGTCAGCACCGAAGGCTTTGCCGATGTGCCGGTGCGCTACGAGAACCAGGTGGTGGGGCACACCGACAGCCAGGGGCACCTGCTGGTGCCCTACGGCAGCGGCTACTACCGCGGCAAGTACGAGATCGACCCGCTGGAACTGCCCCCCGATGTGCGCTCGCCGAATGTGGAGCAGCGCGTGGCGGTAAGGCGCGGCGCCGGCTACCTGCTGGAATTTCCGTTGCGCCGGGTACTGGCCGCCAGCGTGGTGCTGGTGGATGCCGGCAACAACGAACTGGCCGTGGGCAGCCAGGTACGCCACGAGCAGAGCGGCGCGCTGGCGGTGGTGGGCTGGGATGGCCTGGTGTACCTGGAGGACCTGAGCGAACACAACAGCCTGGTGGTGCAACTGGCCGGAGGCGGCAGTTGCCGGGTGCAGTTCGAGCTCAAGGCGCAGGCCGACCAGGTGCCGCTGATCGGCCCGCTGGTGTGCCAGTGAAGCGCCGGCTGACGGGGCTGCTTGCGCTGCTGGCACTGCTGACCTGCATGCGCGCCCAGGCGCTGTGCCAGGTGCTGGCAACCACGCCGGCCACTTTCGGCCTGGTCAACTCCACCCTGATACGCACCACGGTGCAGACCACCACGGCGCCCAGTGCCGGCTTGAGCTGCACCGGTTCGCTGCTGACCCTGCTGCGTTCGGATGACTCCTTCAAGGCCACCTTCACCGCCAACAACGGCACCACCGGGCTGGTGGGCCCCACCGGCGACGTCATCCTCTACACGCTGTACGCCAACAACAGCACCAGCTACCCGATCACCCGGGGCCAGCCCTACGATTTTGCGCGCAACGGCATCATCGATGCCCTGGGCCTGCTCGGCGGCACCTCGCCCAAGACCGTGCCCATCTACCTGCGCACACAAATGACCAGCAACGTGGCGGCCGGCCTGTACCAGGAGACGTTCACCGTGGCCTGGAGCATCGACTATTGCTGGGGGCTGGGTCTGGGCAGCGCCTGCCTGGGGCGGCAGGTGTTCAACGCCACTACCACCCTGACCATCAACCTGACCGTCACCAACGACTGCCAGATCAGCTCGCCCAACATCGTGTTCGGCAGCGCGCCGGTGGTCAGCGGGTTCGCCACGGTGAGCCAGAACGTCAACCTGGCCTGTACCAAGGGCAGTGCCTACACGGTGGGGCTGGATGACGGGCAGAACGTGGCAGGCGGGCGTCGGCGCATGAAATCCAGCGCCGGCAACTACCTGGCCTATGACATCTTCAAGAGTGGCGGGGGCGTGCGCTGGGGCAGCCTGAGCAGTGCGCGGCGCGCCAGCAGCGACGCCGACATCAACCCGGGCAACGGCAATGGCAGTGGCAGCGCGGCCGGCAGCCAGGTGTTCAACTACAACGCCAGGGTCTACACCGACCAGGCCACGCCGCCGGCCGGCGACTACCTGGACAGCGTGATACTCGACGTGCAGTTCTGAGCCGGCTGGCGCACGGTGCGCCACCAGTACCCCAGTGCCAGCACATTCAACCCCGCGCCCAGCGCGCATACCAGCAGCCAGCCGCCCCAGGCGTAGGCCAGCGTCGAGGCCAGCGAGCCCAGTGCACTGCCGATGGAGTAGAACAGCATGTAGGCGGCGGTGAGCCGGCTGTGGGTATCGGCCGGCAGGCGGTAGATCAGGCTCTGGCTGGCCACGTGCAGCGCCTGCAGGCCCAGGTCGAACACCACCACCCCCAGCAGCAGTGCCCACAGCGATTGCTGGGTGAGGGCGATGGCGCCCCATGAACCGATCATCAGCAGCAGCGAGAGGCCGCTGACCCGTTGCCCCAGGCCACGGTCGGCCAGCCCGCCGGCACGCGCGGCGGCCAGCGCCCCGGCTGCGCCGGCCAGGCCGAACAGGCCCACCTCGGTTGCCGACAACGACAGCGGCGGGGCGCTCAGGGGCAGTACCAGCGGGGTCCACAGCACCATGGCCGAGGCGAAGCTGAGCATTGCCAGCAGGGCGCGCTGGCGCAGCACCGGCTGCTCGCGCACCAGTTGCCACAACGACACCAGCAGCTCGCCGTAGCCAGTGTTGGGGCGCGCAGCCGTGTGTGCGGGCAGCACGCGCCACAGCAGCAGGGTCATCAGCAGGGTCAGCGCTGCCGACAGGGCGTAGATCGAGCGCCAGCCGGCCAGATCGGCCATCGCCCCGGACAGGGTGCGGGCCAGCAGGATGCCGATCACGATACCGCTGGTGACCATGCCCACCACATGCCCGCGTTCGGTGTCGGCCGATACGCTGGCGGCATGCGCCACCAGCAGTTGCGCCACCACCGCCAACAGGCCGGTCAGGGCCATGCCGACAAACAGCCAGGCGCTGCTGGTGGCCAGCGCGATCATCAGCAGGGCCAGCACCGACAGCAGCGACTGCAGCACGATCAGCCGGCGCCGCTCGAACAGGTCGCCCAGAGGCACCAGCAGTATCAGGCCCAGGCCGTAGCCGACCTGGGTCAGGGTCACCACCAGCCCCACCAGCGCCGGGTCGATGGCGAAGTCGTGGGCCATCGCGTCCAGCAGTGGCTGGGCGTAATACACGTTGGCCACCGCCAGTGCGCAGGCGACGGAGAACAGCAGGGCGAGCCACGGCGAAAGCCGGGGCGCAGGGGAGGCGGGCATGGCGATATCCTATGTGGTTGCATAATGAAACTGGTTGTATGCTGAGAGGACCGGTTTTATATTGCAACTACTTTTTTCAGCCTGCCGAGAGCGATCATGGTTCAACGTACCCGCCTGCAAGATGCCGAATGCCCGGTGGCCCGGTCACTGGACGCGATCGGTGACTGGTGGTCGCTGTTGATCGTGCGTGATGCGTTTGATGGCTTGCGCCGCTTTGGCGAGTTCCAGCGCAACCTGGGCATGGCCAAGAACATTTTGGCCTCGCGCTTGCGCCAGTTGGTGGAGCACCGGATTCTGGAGCTGGTGCCGGCGTCGGATGGCAGCGCGTACCAGGAGTACGTGCTGACCGAGAAGGGGCGCGGGTTGTTTCCCTTGATCGTGGGGCTGCGCCAGTGGGGCGAGGCGTTTTTCTACCAGCCTGGCGAGGCGCATTCGGTGCTGGTGGACCGCCAGAGCGGGGCGCCGGTGGGCCCGCTGCAGCTGCGAGCGGCGGATGGGCGGGTGCTGGGGCCGGATGATTGCGTGCGGGTGGCGGGGCCGCCGCCGGCCTGACCTGCCTCATCGCGGGTCAGGCCGCTCCCACAGGGCACTGCAAGCCTTGTGGGGGCGGGCTTGAACCGCGATGGGGAGCGCTGCGGGGCGGCGGTGCGTCAGCCCTAGCGCAGCTCTGCGACCAGCTTCGCCAAGGTGTCGATCACTGCGCTGCCCAGCGCCTTGGAGCGTTCACCCGACCAGCCGGTCACCGCATCGGGCGCGTCGTCGTGGTCCTTGAACGGCATCTCCAGGGTCAGCGACAGGCAGTCATGCGCCTGGCCCACCGCATTGCATGCCAGGGTCATGTTGGCCTGCCCAGGCTTGCTGCGCGGGTAGCCGTGGGTGGTCTGGAAGTCCCGGGTCACGCTGCACAGGGTGCTGCGAAAACGCTCCTCCAGTGCCGCGATCCGATCCGTGTAGCCCGGGTTGCCTTCGCACCCGGCCGTGAACACATGGGGTATTTCCTCATCGCCATGGGCATCCAGGAACAGGTCCACGCCATACAGCTTCATCTGCTGCTGGGCGAACAGCACCTCAGGGGTGTGTTCGATGTTCGCATCCTGCCAGGCGCGGTTGAGGTCCTTGCCCCTGGCATTGGTGCGCAGGTGCCCGGCAGCGGCACCGTCCGGGTTCATGTTGGGGATCAGGTACAGGTCGGCGACCGCCAGCAGGGCCTGCACGGTGGCATCGTTACCCTGTATGCGGTCAATCACGCCCTCCATGAACCACTCGGCCATGTGCTCGCCGGGGTGCTGCTGGGCGATGATCCACAGCTTGCGCTTGCCCGCGCCCCCGTCGCCCGCCCGCAGCAACGGGATATCGCGCCCTTCGACGCTGCGCCCGGTGGCCAGCAGTTCGACGCCCGGCAAGGCGCTGGCGCGTTCGATCAGCTGATTGTGCCGCGCGCGCGGGTAGGGCTCGAAATAGGCGAACCAGGCCTGTGTTTCGCGGGGCTCAAGGCTGAAGTGCAGGGCCTTGCCGTCGTAGCGGGTCGGCACGCGAAACCAGTTCTGCTGGTCGTAGGACGCTACCGCCTGGTAGCCCTCCCATGCGGCGCTATAGGACGACTGGCTGGCGTTGTCCAGGCTGAAGGCGTGGGTATGCCCGGGCGTCAGCCCGCTGGCCTTGAAGTGAAACCACTGGAAATGCCCGCTGTGGGTGTCGGGGCGGATGTTCAGGTGAATCCGGGACGGGTTGCCGGCATCGACGAGCAGGATGTTGCCGGCATCGAATGCGCAATCGATGCTAACGGGGGACAGCGTCACGGTCATGGCCAGGCTCCGGTAGAGTTGTTGTGCCAACCACTCTACACCCCTGGATCACGACCAGAAACCGATCGCCAGCGCCGCTGCCAACCCCAGGCCGAGCGCCACCGAGCAGCCTCCCAGCGAAACACCGGCCCAGGCCTGGCGATACCAGTGCCCATCGCCCAGTTGCCGGGCCGGTGCCAGCAGGTTGCGCCAGCGCAGTTCGGTGGCATGGAACGCATGCAGGTGTTCGGGGGCGGCATCCAGCCAGCGGCGAAAGTCGATGCGCTCGCTGGCGGTGATGTCCGGGCTCTGCAGGCGCACATACCATTGCGCCGCCGCAGTGCTGGAGGCGCTGCGCACCGGCAGGGCGGCCTGCAGTACCTGGCCCATGTGCCGTTCCACGGTCGGTGCGCCGATGTCCAGGCGCTGGGCGATGGCGGCGAACGACAGTTGATCGAGGCGATTGAGCAGGAACACCTGCTGTACCCGGCGTGGCAACTTTTTCAGGCGCACGAGCAGGGCATCTTCGCCGAGGTCGGCGCTATCGTGATGGTGTTCAAGGGGCAGCAACAGACGGGTCATGTACGAGCTCCTTGCAGAAAGAAACGACTGAAGAGAAGGGGGCGTCTTCCCTGACGCTGCGACAGCTTAATCTACATGAGATTGATTCTCAAGTGCTGAATCGGCAAAGGCTTGTCTCGGGGTTACATATCGAGACATACATTTGCTATCATCGCTGCCATTCAAGCACCACCCGCCTTCATTAGCCTGAAGAGCCAAAAAAAAGACCCGGCAAAAAGCCGGGTCAAAAACCGTGATTAGCCTGATGAGGAGATAATCTGAGAGTCCGACCTAAGGGCTTTCAGTTATCCAACCAGTCTCGCGACCAGTTGTTTGCAATAATAATCGTTCTCATTTTCAAGTCAAATGAATTTTCTGTTATCCAGCAAAAAATTCCGTATCGCTGTGCCTGGTCGTTGAACCACGGCCTGCCCCACCGCCGTTCCCGTTGCCATCATCCCTCCCTTGATTGAAGCTCCTGCCGCCTGGCCTGTTCCGCGAGGCTGCGGTCCAGCAGCGCCCTGGCCATGTTGATCATGTGCATCACCGAGAAGGCCATGTCCCGTGAGTTGCCCTTGAGGTTGTCGGCCGACTCGTAAGCGCTGGCCGCGGCGCAGCGCAGCATGCTCGAGGCGTGTTCGGTGGCCGCTTCGGCCGAGAGGTCCTGGCGGGCGATGAACAGCTGGTCGTCCGTGTGGCTGACCGTAGATGGGGTAGGGTTGAGGTAATAGTCCAGTGCGCGGCGTGCCGCTTCGCTGTCCAGGTCGTTGAAAGGGGGTGGGGTCATGGGGCTGCCTTCCTTGTAGTGAGTAGGAAAAGATTACCCTTCAATCCTAAGTACATGTTGTATTGTATTCCATCGCTTAAATACTACAGAGTATGTATTGAGTCGCTGCTGTCAGTCCGTATCGTGCCAGCGATGAAAAAATGGAATGAACTGGCGAAAGCCAGAATGCGCGAGCTGGGCCTCACGCAGGAGAAACTGGCCGAACGCCTCGGGGTGACCCAAGGTGGCGTTGGCCATTGGATTCGGGGAAGGAACAATCCACCGCTGGCCACCATCGACGAGATCCTGCGGATACTGGGCATGGGGCGCATGGGCGTGGTCTGCGACGACGCCGTCGCGGAGCCGTCCGGGGTCTATGCCACACCGGCGCTGGGTGCATTCCGCTACCCGCTGTCGGACTGGGAGCACCTGGCCGAGCCTGTCGAAGGCGCGCCGACCGTGCTCAGCGATCACCTGGCCGATGGCCCGTGCTACTGGCTGACGGTGGAAGGTGACGCGATGAATTCGCCCATGGGCCTGAGCGTGCCGGCGGGCATGATGGTGCTGGTGGACAGCGGTCGAACCGCCGAGATCGGCGCGCTGGTGATCGCGCGCCTGCCCGGCAATCCTGTCGCGGTGTTTCGCCAGCTGGTCGAGGAGGGTGGTCAGCGGTACTTGCAGCCGCTCAATCCCACCTGGCCCAAACTGACGTGGGAGGAGGGCACCGAGGTGCTCGGTGTGGTGGTGCAGGCGTCTATCCGGCTGGGCTGAAAAGCGTCGCTGGCAAGCCGGCCCACACAGGGTTTCGTGGCGCCCACAAAACCCTGTGCAGGTGCAGCGCCGTCAGCCTTCCTGAACCTCCAGCTCCACCAGCGCGGCCCCTTCGCTGACCATCTCGCCTTCCTGGCAATACAGCGCCTTGACCGTCCCGGCCTGGGGTGCGCGGATGCTGTGCTCCATCTTCATGGCCTCCAGCACCACCAGTTGCGTGCCAGCCTCGACCACCTGACCGACCTCCACCAGTACCCGCACGATGCTGCCGTTCATGGGCGCACTCATGCCGCCCTGGTGCGCATGGCCGGCGTCCGCCTCGGCAATCGGGTCGAAAGCGCTTACCCCGTGCAGCTCGCCATCCCACTCCAGATACAGCGTTTGCCCACGGCGCACGGCCAGGTGCCTGCGCCGCACGCCTTCGTGCTCGATCACCAGGTGCTCGCCGTCCATGCGCGCGGACACCGACCCGGGGTTCAGGCTCAGTGCCCGGTCTTCGCCATTGCAGCGCAGGTGCAGGGCGGTCTGCGCCGGTACGCCCGGCCTGAAACCGGTGGCGGCTGCCCACGGCGAGTGCCGGTCATCAGCGCGCACGCAGGCGGGGCGCGATTGCTGGAAGGCCTGCCCGGCAGCCTGCCAGAACGCTGTCGGCAACGCGACGGGGGCGGGCAGCAGTTGATCCTGATAGCGCGGGATGAACCCGGTATCCAGTTCGGCCTCGGCGAAGGCGCGGTGGGCCAGGATGCGGCGCAGGAAGGCGATGTTGGTCTTCAGGCCGCCAATGGCGAAGCTGTCGAGCATCGCCAGCAGGCGCAGGCGTGCCTGCTCCCGGTTCTCGCCCCAGGCAATCAGCTTGCCCAGCATCGGGTCGTAGAACGGCGAGATGCTGTCACCTTCGCACACGCCGCTGTCGACCCGGCGCCCTTCGCCCGGCGCCGACTCGCGGTACAGCGCCAGGTGCCCGGTGGCCGGCAGAAAGTCGTTGGCCGGGTCCTCGGCGTACAGGCGTACCTCGATGGCATGCCCGTGCAGCGGCACCTGGTCCTGCGTCAGCGGCAGCGCCTCGCCGCACGCCACGCGGATCTGCCAGGCCACCAGGTCCAGGCCGGTGATCGCCTCGGTCACCGGGTGCTCCACCTGCAGGCGGGTGTTCATTTCCATGAAGAAGAATTCGCCGCGGGCATCGAGCAGGAACTCGACCGTGCCTGCGCCCACATAGCCGATGGCCTGGGCCGCACGTACCGCCGCCTCGCCCATGGCCTGGCGCTGCGCCGGGCTCAGGCCGGGGGCCGGGGCTTCCTCGACCACCTTCTGGTGACGACGCTGGATCGAGCAGTCGCGCTCGTTCAGGTACAGGCAGTTGCCATGCTGGTCGGCGAACACCTGGATCTCGACGTGACGCGGCTTGAGCACGTACTTTTCGACCAGCATGCGTGCGTCGCCGAACGACGACAGCGCTTCACGCTGGGCCGAGGCCAGGGCTTCACCCAGCTGGCTTTCCTGCTCGACCACCTTCATGCCCTTGCCACCGCCACCGGCGGTGGCCTTGAGCAGTACGGGGTAGCCGATGCGCTGGGCGGCCGCGCGGAAGGTCTCCAGGTCCTGGGCTTCGCCGTGGTAGCCAGGCACCAGCGGTACCCCGGCCACTTCCATCAGCGCCTTGGCCGCCGACTTGCTGCCCATCGCGTCGATGGCACTGGCCGGCGGACCGAGGAAGATCAGCCCGGCCTCTTCGATGGCCCGGGCAAAGCCTGCGTTCTCAGACAGAAAGCCGTAGCCCGGGTGTATCGCCTGGGCGCCGCTGGCCTTGGCCGCGGCAATCAGCCTGGGGATGTCCAGGTAGCTCTCGGCCGCCTTGGCGCCACCCAGGTCAACCCGGATATCCGCTTCGCGGCTGTGCCGCGCATCGCGGTCGATGGCGCTGTGCACGGCCACGGTGGTCAGGCCCATGGCCTTGGCGGTGCGCATCACGCGGCAGGCGATCTCGCCACGGTTGGCGACCAGCAGGGTGGTCAGCAGAGGGCGGCTCATGGGCGTGGCTCCTTGTCCGAAGCGGGGGTTTGCCAGGCTGGCGTGCGTTTTTCGAGGAAGGCGCGCAGGCCCTCCTGGCCTTCGGCGCTCACGCGGATACGCGCAATGGCGCCTTCACAGTAGCGGCGCAGGGCAGGGGTGAGCTCACCATTGCCCACTTCGCGCAGCAGCTCCTTGCTGGCGCACATGGCCTGCGGGCTGTTGAGCAGCAGGTTGTCGACCCAGCGCTCGACCTCGGCATCCAGGTGCGCGGCCGGGCAGGTTTCGGCCAGCAGGCCCAGTTCGCGGGCCCGCTCGCCGCTGAAGCGTTCGGCGGTCAGGGCATAGCGGCGGGTGGCGCGCTCGCCCATGGCCTGCACCACGAACGGGCTGATCACCGCCGGCGCCAGGCCGATGCGCACTTCAGACAGGCACAGCTGCGCGTCGTCGGCACCGATGGACATGTCGCAGCAACTGATCAGCCCCACGGCACCGCCGAAGGCTGCGCCCTGGACCACCGCCAGGGTCGGCACCTTGAGCCGCGCCAGGTTGTACATCAGCTCGGCCAGCTCGCGGGCGTCGTCCAGGTTGGTGTTGTAGTCCAGCTGCGCCGACTGCTGCATCCAGGCAAGGTCGGCGCCGGCACTGAAGTGCCGGCCGCGCCCGCGCAGCACCATGAAGCGCAGGCTGGCGTCGTTGCCGATCTGGTCGATGGCGATGATCAGTTCGCGGATCATCTGCGCGTTGAAGGCGTTGTTCTTGGCCTCGCGGCTCAGCCACAGGGTGGCGAAGCCGCGCGGGTCGCGAATCAGTTCAAGGGTAGAGAAGTCGCTCATCGGTCACATCCGGAAAATGCCGAAACGGCTCGGTTCGATCGGGGCATTGAGGGCTGCCGAGAGGGCCAGGCCGAGAATCTCGCGGGTTTGCGCAGGGTCGATGACGCCGTCGTCCCACAGCCTTGCGCTGGAATAGTAGGGGTGGCCCTGGTGTTCGTACTGGTCCAGGATCGGCTGCTTGAGCTGCGCCTCGTCCTGCGAGCTGAAAACCTGGCCGCTGCGCTCGCTTTGTTCGCGCTTGACCTGGGCCAGCACGCCTGCGGCCTGTTCGGCGCCCATCACGCCGATGCGCGCGTTGGGCCACATCCACAGAAAGCGCGGGTCGTAGGCACGCCCGCACATGCCATAGTTGCCGGCACCGAAGCTGCCGCCGATGATCACGGTGAACTTGGGCACCTGGGCGCAGGCCACTGCGGTCACCAGCTTGGCGCCATGCTTGGCGATGCCGCCGGCCTCGTACTTCTGGCCCACCATGAAGCCGGTGATGTTCTGCAGGAACAGCAGCGGGATGCCGCGCTGGCAGGCCAGCTCGATGAAGTGCGCGCCTTTCTGCGCGGCCTCGGCGAACAGGATGCCGTTGTTGGCCAGAATCGCCACCGGGTAGCCGTGCAGGTGGGCAAAGCCGCACACCAGCGTGGTACCGAACAGCGCCTTGAACTCGTCGAACAGCGAGCCGTCCACCAGGCGCGCGATCACCTCGCGCACATCGAACGGCTGCTTGGCATCGGCCGGCACCACGCCGTACAGCTCGTCGGCTGCGTACAGCGGGGCGATCGGGGTGCGCACCTGCAGCTGGCCCAGCTTGCGCCAGTTGAGGTTGGCCACGCAGCGCCGGGCGATGGCCAGGGCGTGTTCGTCGTTGTCGGCATAGTGGTCGGCCACGCCGCTGACCTTGCAGTGCACGTCGGCACCGCCCAGGTCTTCGGCGCTGACCACCTCGCCGGTGGCGGCTTTGACCAGCGGCGGGCCGGCCAGGAAGATGGTGGCCTGCTGGCGCACCATGATCGCCTCGTCGGCCATGGCCGGCACGTAGGCACCGCCGGCGGTGCACGAGCCCATCACCACGGCGATCTGCGGTATGCCCTGGGCGCTCATGGTGGCCTGGTTGAAGAAGATGCGGCCGAAGTGCTCGCGGTCGGGGAACACCTCGTCCTGGCGTGGCAGGTTGGCGCCGCCGGAGTCCACCAGGTACACGCAGGGCAGGCGGTTCTGCTGGGCGATGGTCTGGGCGCGCAGGTGCTTCTTGACGGTCAGCGGGTAGTACGAGCCGCCTTTGACGGTGGCGTCGTTGGCCACGATCATGCACTCCACGCCCTCGATGCGGCCGATGCCGGCGATCACGCCGGCGGCAGGCACGTCTTCGCCGTACACCTCGTGGGCGGCCAGCTGGCCGATCTCCAGAAACGGCGAGCCCGGGTCGAGCAGGCGGTCGATGCGGTCGCGCGGCAGCAACTTGCCGCGTGAGGTGTGGCGCTCCTGGGCCTTGGGCCCGCCGCCCTGGTGCACGCTGGCGAGCAGGTCACGCAGGCCTTGCACCTGCTCGAGCATGGCCGCGCTGTTGAGCGCGAATTCGGGCGCGCGGGGGTTCAACTGAGACTTCAGAATCATCGTGGCTCCTGGCGCAGCTTCAAGCGGCAAGCTCCAAGCTGCAAGAGTGGGTCTGCGTTATGGCGGCGTTGCCGCTGAGCGCCTCAGCGCGTCTCGTTGAACAGCTCGCGACCGATCAGCATGCGCCGGATCTCGCTGGTGCCGGCGCCGATCTCGTACAGCTTGGCGTCGCGCAGCAGGCGGCCTGCGGGGAACTCGTTGATGTAGCCGTTGCCGCCCAGAATCTGGATTGCCTCGAGGGCCATCTGGGTGGCGCGCTCGGCGGTGTAGAGGATCACCCCGGCGGCGTCCTTGCGGGTGGTCTCGGCGCGATCGCAGGCCTGGGCCACGGCATACAGGTAGGCGCGGCTGGCATTGAGCTGGGTGTACATGTCGGCGATCTTGCCCTGGATCAGCTGGAACTCGCCGATGCTCTGGCCGAACTGCTTGCGGTCGTGGATGTAGGGCACCACCAGGTCCATGCACGCCTGCATGATCCCGGTAGGGCCGCCGGAGAGCACCACACGCTCGTAGTCCAGGCCGCTCATCAGCACCTTCACGCCACCGTTGAGCTGGCCGAGGATGTTCTCCTGGGGCACCTCGACGTTGTCGAAGAACAGCTCGCAGGTGTTGGAACCGCGCATGCCCAGCTTGTCGAACTTGTTGCTGCGGCTGAAGCCGGCCCAGTCGCGCTCGACGATGAACGCGGTGATGCCGTGGGGGCCCTTTTCCAGGTCGGTCTTGGCGTAGATCACGTAGGTGTTGGCGTCGGGGCCGTTGGTGATCCAGGTCTTGCTGCCGTTGAGCACGAAGCGGTCGCCGCGCTGTTCGGCACGCAGTTTCATCGACACCACGTCGGAGCCGGCGTTGGGCTCGCTCATGGCCAGGGCGCCGATGTGCTCGCCGCTGATCAGCTTGGGCAGGTATTTGGCTTTCTGTTCGGCGGTGCCGTTGCGGTTGATCTGGTTGACGCAGAGGTTGGAGTGAGCGCCGTAGGAGAGCGCGACCGAGGCCGAGCCGCGGCTGATTTCTTCCATGGCCACCACGTGGGCCAGGTAGCCCAGGCCCGCGCCGCCGTATTCTTCGCTGACGGTGATGCCCAGCAGGCCCATGTCGCCGAACTTGCGCCACATGTCGGCGGGGAACAGGTTGTCCTGGTCGATCTGCGCCGCACGCGGGGCCAGCTCGGCTGCGACGAACGTCTGCACCTGGTCGCGGAGCATGTCGATGGTTTCGCCCAGGGCGAAGTTCAGGGTCGGATAACGCATGCTGGCACCTTTCTTGTCGATTGTTCTTTGAGTGGCGTGGTGGTTGACCCGCGATCAAGGCGCTGCGATCTGTCACCTTTACGTTAACGTAAACCCCGCACCGAACACTGTCAATCTCCCCATGACCTTTACGTTAACGTTAATTTGCGCCACATTAGGTCTCGCGTGAATCAGCACCCACAACAATCACAATACGGGGTCGTCATGAATCAACCGAGCTACACCCAGGGTCGCCAGGACAAACCGCTGCTGGCCATGACCATCGGCCAGGCCCTGGACAACACCGTGGCGCGCTTTGCCGAGCGCGAGGCACTGGTGGTACGCCACCAGCAACTGCGCTACAGCTGGCGCGAACTGGCCGACAGCATCGACCTGCATGCCCGCGCCCTGATGGCGCTGGGCCTGAAGACCGGCGACCGCCTGGGTATCTGGGCGCCCAACTGCGCGCAGTGGTGCATCGCCCAGTTCGCCACCGCCAAAATCGGCGTGATCCTGGTCAACATCAACCCGGCCTACCGCACCAGCGAACTGGAATACGTGCTGCGCCAGTCTGCCTGCCAGTGGCTGATCTGCGCCGGCACCTTCAAGACCTCCGACTACCATGCCATGCTCGGCGAACTGCTGCCGGAGCTGGCGCACCAGGCGCCAGGCCAGCTCAATGGCGAGCGCCTGCCCGACCTGCGCGGGCTGATCAGCCTCGACGACGCGCCGCCGGGCGGCTTCCTGCCGTGGGCGGCGCTGGCCGGCATGGCCGAGCAGGTCGCCCCGGCCGAGTACCAGCAGCGCCAGCAGAGCCTGCAGTTCGACCAGCCGGTGAACATCCAGTACACCTCCGGCACCACGGGCTTCCCCAAGGGCGCGACCCTGAGCCACTACAACATCCTCAACAACGGCTACATGGTCGGCGAGAGCCTGGGCCTGACCGAGCATGACCGCATGGTGATCCCGGTGCCGCTGTATCACTGCTTCGGCATGGTCATGGGCAACCTGGGCTGCATCACCCACGGCACCACCATGATCTACCCCAACGACGCCTTCGACCCGCTGCTGACCCTCGAAGGCGTGGCCCGCGAGCGCGCCACCGTGCTGTACGGGGTGCCGACCATGTTCATCGCGCTGCTCGACCAGCCGCGGCGCGGCGACTACGACCTGAGCAGCCTGCGCACCGGCATCATGGCCGGTGCTACCTGCCCGATCGAAGTGATGCGTCGGGTGATCGACCAGTTGCACATGGGCGAGGTGCAGATCGCCTATGGCATGACCGAGACCAGCCCGGTGTCGCTGCAGACCGGCCCGGACGACGAGCTGGAGTTGCGCGTGACTACGGTGGGGCGCACCCAGCCGCAGCTGGAGAGCAAGATCGTCGACGAACACGGCTGCATCGTGCCGCGTGGCACCATCGGCGAGCTGTGCACCCGCGGCTACAGCGTGATGCTGGGCTACTGGGGCAACCCGGCGGCCACCAGCGAGGCGATCGACCCGGCGGGCTGGATGCACACCGGCGACCTGGCGAGCATGGACGAGCAGGGCTACGTGTGCATTGCCGGGCGCAACAAGGACATGATCATTCGCGGTGGCGAGAACATCTACCCGCGCGAGCTGGAGGAGTTCTTCTTCACCCACCCGTCGGTGGCGGACGTGCAGGTGATCGGCATTCCGGATGAGCGTTACGGCGAGGAGATCGTGGCGTGGATCAAGCTGCACCCTGGGCACAGCGCCACCGATGGGGAGCTGCAGGCCTGGTGCAAGAGCCGCATCGCGCACTTCAAGACGCCGCGACATTTTCGTTTCGTCGAGGAGTTTCCGATGACGGTGACCGGCAAGATCCAGAAGTTTCGCATGCGCGAGATCAGCATCGAGGAGTTGTGCAACCGTTGAGCTCGGCGTTTCAGCCATCGCGGGTCAAGCCCGCTCCCACAGGTATCGCGCATTTCTGTAAACCACCGCACTCCTGTGGGAGCGGGCTTGACCCGCGATGGGCACACCGCAGTGCAACTGCCGGATCCCGGTCTACGCTTGCACCTTCACCGGCGGCTCTTCACTGGGCGGGTCGCCCACGGGCTCCTGCTCCTTGGGCGGCTCAGGCTCCTTCTCGGGCACCGGTGGTGGCAGATTGGGGTCATCGATATTCGGATCGGGCGTTTCAGCAGGAATAGGAATATTCATGGGCCGAACCTCACATAAAGGGCTGTTCAAAGGCTGACCCATTCTTCGACCGTGGCCGCGCCGCATCGCTCATTTTTTATTGAACCCCCACGCCTGCCATTGCTCTGAACCTTACCGTCACAGCGTAACGGAGCGATGTTCGATGACCCGCGATGAGCCTTTCAGCACCGATGAAACCAGCGAGCACACCCTGACCCTGGCCAGGGCGCTGCTGCTGCCGCGCATAGTGATCGAGAACACCGAACCTGTGCTCGACGCCGGCCAGCACGCGGTCAAGGGTACCGTGGGCGAACAGGTCACCGTTACCAGCAAGGTCTTCGCCGACGGCCACGACGTGCTGGCCGTGCGCCTGAGCTGGCGCCGCCTGCAGCACCCCAACTGGCACGAAGTGCCCATGACGCTGCTGGGCAACGACAGCTGGGAGGGGCGCTTCACGGTCAGCGAGGTGGGCCGCCACCTGTTCATGATCGAGGCCTGGATCGACCAGTACGCCAGCTACTGCTACGAGCTGGAGAAGAAATTCGCCGCCGGCGTCGACGTAGGCCTGGAGCTGGAGGAGGGCCGCCGCCATCTGATGCAGAGCGCCGAGCGCAGCAGCGAGCCGCTGCGTGCGCAACTGGAGGCGGTGGCCCTGCAACTGTCCAGCCTGCCTGCCCAGGCCGGCGTCGAGCTGCTGCTGCACGACGACACCCGCGCCCTGATGGGCCGCGCCGACCACCGTGCCTACCTAAGCCGCAGCGCCGAGTTCCCCCTTGAGGTGGAGCGCGAGCGCGCACGCTTTGCCAGCTGGTACGAGCTGTTCCCGCGTTCGGTCACCGACGACCCGGCCCGCCACGGCACCTTCAACGACGTGCATCAGCGCCTGCCGATGATCCGCGACATGGGCTTTGACGTGCTGTACTTCCCGCCCATCCACCCCATCGGCACCCAGCACCGCAAGGGCCGCAACAATGCCTTGCAGGCCGGCCCCGACGACCCCGGCAGCCCCTACGCCATCGGCAGCGCCGACGGCGGGCACGAGGCCATCCACCCGCAGCTGGGCAGCCGCGAAGACTTCCGCCGGCTGGTGGCCGCCGCCGCCGAGCATGGTCTGGAAATCGCCCTGGACTTCGCCATCCAGTGCTCCCAGGACCACCCCTGGCTCACCGAGCACCCGGGCTGGTTCAGTTGGCGCCCCGACGGCACCATCCGCTATGCCGAGAACCCGCCGAAAAAATACCAGGACATCGTCAACGTCGACTTCTATGCCGCCGACGCGGTGCCCGCCCTGTGGCTGGCCCTGCGCGACGTGGTGCTGGGCTGGGTGCAGGAGGGCGTGACCCAGTTTCGCGTGGACAACCCGCACACCAAGCCGCTGCCGTTCTGGGAGTGGCTGATCGCCAACGTGCGCAGCCAGCACCCGCAGGTGATCTTCCTCGCCGAGGCCTTCACCAAGCCGGCGATGATGGCGCGCCTGGGCAAGGTCGGCTATTCGCAGAGCTATACCTACTTCACCTGGCGCAACACCAAGGCCGAGCTGCAACAGTACTTCAGCGAACTCAACCAGCCGCCGTGGTCGTACTGCTACCGCCCCAACTTCTTCGTCAACACGCCGGACATCAACCCGTTCTTCCTGCACGACTCCGGCCGCCCGGGCTTTCTGATTCGCGCAGCGCTGGCCACCATGGGCTCGGGCCTGTGGGGCATGTATTCGGGGTTCGAGCTGTGCGAGGCGGCGGCGATACCGGGCAAGGAGGAATACCTGGACTCGGAGAAGTACGAGATCCGCCCGCGCGACTACACCCAGCCCGGCAACATCATTGCCGAGATCGCCCAGCTCAACCGCATCCGCCGCCAGCACCCGGCCCTGCAGACCCACCTGGGCATCCGCTTCTACAACGCCTGGAACGACAACATCCTGTACTTCGCCAAGGGCGATCCGGCCAGCGGCAGCCTGATCCTGGTGGCCGTCAGCCTCGACCCGCACAACGCCCAGGAGGCGCACTTCGAGTTGCCGCTGTGGGAGCTGGGCCTGGAGGACGACGCCGAAACCTTCGGCGAAGACCTGATGAGCGGCCATCGCTGGAGCTGGTACGGCAAGACCCAGTGGATGCGCATCGAACCCTGGCACCAGCCGTTCGGCATCTGGCGCATCACCCCGGCCCGCTAGCCCCCCGCCAACCAGAAGGAGTCGTACATGGCGAAGAAAGCCCGCCCAGCCACGTTCATCAACGACCCGCTGTGGTACAAGGACGCGATCATCTACCAGGTGCACGTCAAGTCGTTCTTCGACTCCAACGGCGACGGCATCGGTGATTTTCCCGGCCTGATCGCCAAGCTCGACTACATCGCCGAGCTTGGGGTCAACACCCTGTGGCTGCTGCCGTTCTACCCATCGCCACGGCGCGACGACGGCTACGACATCGCCGCCTACAAGGCCGTGCACAGCGACTACGGCACCCTGGCAGACGTGCGACGCTTCATCGCCGAGGCGCACAAGCGCAACCTGCGGGTGATCACCGAGCTTGTCATCAACCACACCTCCGACCAGCACCCGTGGTTCCAGAAGGCCCGGCGCGCCAAGCCCGGCTCCAGGGCGCGGGACTTTTATGTGTGGTCCGACACCGATACCAGGTACGACGGCACGCGCATCATCTTCCTCGACACCGAGCACTCCAACTGGACCTGGGACCCGGTTGCCGGCCAGTACTTCTGGCACCGCTTCTACTCGCACCAGCCCGACCTCAACTTCGACAACCCGCAGGTGCTCAAGGCGGTGATCGGGGTGATGCGCTACTGGCTCGACCTGGGCGTGGACGGCTTGCGCCTGGATGCCATCCCGTACCTGATCGAGCGCGATGGCACCAACAACGAGAACCTGCCCGAAACCCACCAGGTGCTGAAGAAGATCCGCGCCGAAATCGACGCCAACTACCCCGACCGCATGCTGCTGGCCGAGGCCAACCAGTGGCCCGAGGACACCCAGCTGTACTTCGGCGAAGGGCAGGGCGACGAGTGCCACATGGCCTTTCACTTTCCGCTGATGCCGCGCATGTACATGGCGCTGGCCCAGGAAGACCGCTTTCCGGTCACCGACATCCTGCGCCAGACCCCGGAGATCCCGGCCAACTGCCAATGGGCGATCTTCCTGCGCAACCACGACGAGCTGACCCTGGAGATGGTCACCGACCGCGAGCGCGACTACCTGTGGAACTACTACGCCCAGGATCGTCGCGCGCGCATCAACCTGGGCATCCGCCGGCGCCTGGCACCGTTGCTGCAACGCGACCGGCGCCGGGTCGAGCTGCTGACCAGCCTGCTGCTGTCGATGCCGGGCACCCCGACCCTGTATTACGGTGACGAGATCGGCATGGGCGACAACATCTACCTGGGCGACCGCGACGGCGTGCGCACGCCGATGCAATGGTCCATCGACCGCAACGGCGGCTTCTCCCGCGCCGACCCGGCACGCCTGGTGCTGCCGCCGATCATGGACCCGCTGTACGGCTACCAGTCGGTGAACGTCGAGGCCCAGGCCAGCGACCCGCATTCGCTGCTCAACTTCAACCGTCGCCTGCTGGCGGTGCGCAAGCAGCAAAAGGCCTTTGGCCGCGGCAGCCTGACCATGCTCTCGCCCAGCAACCGCCGCATCCTGGCGTATGTCCGCGAATTCACCGGCAGCGACGGCAAGGGCGAAACCATTCTGTGCGTGGCCAACGTGTCCCGCGCCGCCCAGGCGGCAGAGCTGGACCTCTCGGCCTATGTCGACCAGGTGCCGGTGGAGATGCTCGGCGGCAGCGCGTTCCCGCCGATCGGCCAGCTGCCGTTTCTGCTGACCTTGCCGCCCTATGGCTTCTACTGGTTCCTGCTCGCGCCCAGGGACCAGATGCCCAGCTGGCATGTGCAGCCCGCGCAGCCGCTACCGGAGTTCACCACCGTGGTGCTCAAGAAACGCATGGAAGAGCTGCTCGAATCGCCGTCGCGCGACACCCTGCAAGACGCCATCCTGCCGCAGTACCTGCCCAAGCGCCGCTGGTTCGCGGGCAAGGGCGCCGCGGTGGAAAAGGTGCGCATCGCCTATGGCGTGCGCTTCGGTGCGGCCACCAGCCCCGTGCTGCTCAGTGAAATCGAGGTCGACAGCGGCGGGCAGACCAGCCGCTATCAGTTGCCGTTCGGCCTGATCGGCGAAGACCAGCTGACCAGCGCATTGCCCCAGCAACTGGCCCTGTCACGGGTACGCCGGGGGCGCCAGGTGGGCCTGATCACCGATGGTTTCGTGCTCGAAAGCTTCATTCGCGCGGTGCTGGCCGGCTTTGCCGATGGCACGCGCCTGAGCTGCAGCGACGGCGAGTTGCAGTTCCAGGCCACCGAACAGCTGGCCGCCCTGGAGCTGGGCGACGAGCCGGCGGTGCGCTACCTGTCGGCCGAGCAGTCCAACAGCTCGGTGGTAGTAGGGGGCAGCCTGGTGCTCAAGCTGATCCGCCGGGTCAATGGCGGCATCCACCCCGAGCTCGAGATGAGCGCCTACCTCACTGCCGCCGGCTACCCGAACATATCACCGCTGCTGGGCTGGCTGAGCCGGGTGGACGCCACCGGGCAGCCGCACCTGCTGATGATCGCCCAGGGCTACCTGAGCAACCAGGGCGACGCCTGGGACTGGACCCAGAACACCCTGGAACGCGCGATTCGCGACGAAATGGAACCCGGCACCCAGGCCCCGCAGGCCCATGCCGATGCCTTGCAGGAGCTGCAGGCCTTTGCCGCGCAGCTGGGCCAGCGCCTGGGCCAGATGCACCAGGTGCTGGCCGCGCCCACCCAGGACCCGGCGTTCAAGCCGCGGGTGAGTAGCGCGCGCGATGGCAAGGCCTGGGGCAAGCAGGTCAGCGCCCAGCTCAACCAGGCGTTCGACCTGCTGGAGCAGCACCGCGATGAGCTGGATGCCGACAGCCAGGCGCTGGTCGACGACCTGGGCAAGCAGCGCAAGGGCCTGCTCGAACAGGTCAGCGAACTGGCCATGCAGGCGGTCGGTGGCGTGCTGATACGGGTACACGGCGACCTGCACCTGGGCCAGGTGCTGGTGGTGCAGGGCGATGCCTATCTGATCGACTTCGAAGGCGAGCCGGCGCGCCCGCTGGAGGAGCGACGCGGCAAGCACAGCCCGTACAAGGACGTCAGCGGCGTGCTGCGTTCGTTCGACTATGCTGCTGCGATGGTGTTGCGCAGCGCGTCGGGGGTGGACGTCTCGCCGCCGGCCCGCCAGGCCCGTCAGCGCGTGGCGCGGCGCTACTTGCACCAGGCCCGGCATGCCTTTGTTCAGGCCTACGATCTGGCCACCGCCGACCTGCCGCACGCCTGGGAACAGCCCGGCGGGGCACGCGCGGCGCTGGACCTGTTCAGCCTGGAAAAGGCTGCCTACGAAATTATGTATGAAGCCGAGAATCGCCCGAGCTGGTTGGCCGTGCCCTTGCATGGCCTCCATGGGCTTGTCAGTACGTGGGGAGAATGAATGAGCGCGCACAAGCGGGAACAGGCTGGGTTGGGCACAAGGGATATCGATGACCTGGTCAATGCCAGGCACGGCGACCCGTTCGCGGTGCTCGGGCCGCACCCGGATGGCGCGGGCGGGCAGTGGATACGCGCCTACCTGCCCGATGCCCTGAGTGCCCGGGCGGTGGCCCGCGACAGCGGGCAGGTGCTGCTGGAGCTGGAGCAGGGCAGTGTGCCCGGGCTGTTCAGCGGGCGGTTGCAGCAACCGCAGGCGTACGACCTGCACATCAACTGGGCAGGGGGCGAGCAGGTCACCGAAGACCCCTACAGCTTTACCCAGTTGCTGCTGGGCGAGATGGACCTGTACCTGTTCGCCGAGGGCAATCATCGCGACCTGGCCAAGGTGTTCGGCGCGCAGCCCGCGCAGGTTGACGGCATCGACGGGGTGCGCTTTGCGGTGTGGGCGCCGAATGCGCGGCGGGTGTCGGTGGTCGGTCACTTCAACAACTGGGACGGGCGCCGCCACCCGATGCGCAAGCGCGTGCCCAGCGGTGTGTGGGAGCTGTTCATCCCGCGCCTGCAGGCCGGCGAGACGTACAAGTACGAACTGCTCGGGCCCGACGGCATCCTGCCGCTCAAGGCCGACCCGCTGGCACTGGCCACCGAGCTGCCGCCCAGCACCGCCTCGAAGGTGGCCGCCGCGCTGGGCCATGTGTGGCAGGACCAGGGCTGGATGCGCGTGCGTGCAGCGCACCAGGCCACCAACGCGCCGCTGTCGATCTACGAACTGCACGCCGGTTCCTGGCAATGCGAGCTGGATGAAAGCGGTGAAGTGGCCCGCTACTACAACTGGCGCGAACTGGCCGAGCGGCTGGTGCCCTACATCCAGGAGCTGGGCTTCACCCATATCGAGCTGATGCCGATCATGGAGCATCCGTTTGGCGGCTCGTGGGGCTACCAGCCGTTGTCGATGTTCGCGCCCACCGCGCGCTATGGCACGGCCGAGGATTTCGCCGCGTTCATCGACGCCTGCCACCAGGCCCACATCGGCGTGATCCTCGACTGGGTGCCGGCGCATTTTCCCACCGACGAACATGGGCTGGCGCAGTTCGACGGCACCGCACTGTATGAGTACGCCAACCCGCTGGAGGGCTTCCACCAGGACTGGGACACGCTGATCTACAACCTGGGGCGCAACGAGGTGCACGGCTTCATGCTGGCTTCGGCATTGCACTGGCTCAAGCATTTTCACATCGACGGGCTGCGGGTGGATGCGGTGGCCTCGATGCTGTACCGCGACTACTCGCGCAAGGCCGGCGAATGGGTGCCCAACCGCCACGGCGGGCGCGAGAACCTGGAGGCCATCGATTTTCTGCGCCACCTCAACGATGTGGTGGCCCAGGAGGCGCCGGGGGCGCTGGTGATCGCCGAGGAATCCACCGCCTGGCCGGGTGTCAGCCAGCCGACCCAGCAGGGCGGCCTGGGTTTCAACTACAAGTGGAACATGGGCTGGATGCACGACACCCTGCATTACATCCAGAACGACCCGATCCACCGTGCGCATCATCACAACGAGATGAGCTTCGGCCTGATCTACGCGTATTCCGAGCATTTCATCCTGCCGATTTCCCATGACGAGGTGGTGCACGGCAAGCACTCGCTGATCGACAAGATGCCGGGCGACCGCTGGCAGAAGTTCGCCAACCTGCGCGCGTACCTGGCCTTCATGTGGTGCCATCCGGGCAAGAAGCTGCTGTTCATGGGCTGCGAATTCGGCCAGTGGCGCGAGTGGAACCATGACGCGGAACTGGACTGGTACCTGTTGCAGTACCCCGAGCACAAGGGTGTGCAGTCGCTGGTGGCCGACCTGAACCGGCTGTACCGCGACGAGAAGGCGCTGCATCAGCAGGACTGCGTGCCGCAAGGGTTCCAGTGGCTGATCGGCGACGATGCGCGCAACAGCGTGTATGCGTGGCTGCGCTGGAGCGCCGAGGGCGAGCCGTTGTTGGTGGTGGCCAACTTCACGCCGGTGCCGAGGGAGGGTTATCGCATCGGGGTGCCGTTTGGCGAACAGTGGGTGGAGGTGCTCAACAGCGATGCCCAGGTGTATGCCGGGTCCAACTACGGCAACCTCGGGGCGGTGAACAGCGAGGCCTTGCCCAGCCATGGGCAGCCGCTGTCGCTGGCGGTGAACCTGCCGCCACTGGCGGTGCTGGTGCTGCGCCCGGCTTGAGACCTTGGGCCTGCTGCGCAGGCCATTCGCGGGTCAAGCCCGCTCCCACAGGGATTGCAGTGTTTTCAGGAACTGCACTGCACCTGTGGGAGCGGGCTTGACCCGCGATTCGATCTACAGGTCCAGCACCAGCCGGGCCGTGCGCGCCCGCGACACGCACAGCATCATGCTCTGCTGCGAAGCCTTCTCTTCATCGCTCAGGTACTGGTCGAAATGCTCGGCCTCACCCTCCAGAATCATGGTCTCGCAGGTGCCACACACACCCTCGCGGCACAGGCATTCCACCTTGGCCGCCTTGGATTTCTCGATGGCCTGCAAGATGGTCATGCCTTCCTCTACCTGCAACTCCTGCCCCGAGCGCGCCAACACCACGGTAAACGCCGCACCGGTCACCGGCGCCGCGGCAAACTGCTCCCAGTGCACGCGCTGCTCGGCAATGCCCAGCGACGCTGCGGTGGCGATCACCGCATCGATCAGCGGCTTGGGGCCGCACACATACACATGCGCCGCGTCATCCAGGCCCCCAAACAGCGCGGCCAGGTCCAGCTTGCGCTCCAGGCTGTCGATGTAGAACTGCGTGTTGGCCGCATGCGGCCCGCTGCTCAGTTCGGCCTGGAACGCGCCATGCTCGGGGCTGCGAAAGGCATAGTGCAGCTCGTAGGCGGTGCTGCCGGCCTCCAGTTCATGCAACTGCGCCAGAAACGGCGTGATGCCGATGCCGCCGGCGATCAGTACGTGCCGGCCCGCGCTCGGGTCCAGTGCGAACAGGTTGTTGGGGCTGGAGATGGTCAGCACGCTGCCCACCTCGACCTGCTGGTGCATGAACGCCGAGCCACCCTTGGACTGCTCTTCAAGGCGCACGCCGATCTGGTAGCTGCGGGTGTCGCGCGGGTCGCTCATCAGCGAGTAGGCGTTGCTGAACTGGCGCCCGTCGGCGCCCTGCATCTGCACGATCACGTGGCTGCCACCGGTAAATGCCGGCATCGGCGCGCCGTCCTCACGGGCCAGGGTGAAGCGCTTGATCAGCGGCGTCGCCTGCTCGACGGCGGTTACCTGCACACTGAACATCTCGTATTTGTTGGCCATGATTCACCTCGACTGCCACTGGCTCACACGGCCAGGCACAGGTACTTGATTTGCAGATAGTCTTCGATGCCGTAGCGCGAGCCTTCGCGGCCCAGGCCCGACTGCTTGACGCCGCCAAACGGCGCCACTTCATTGGAGATCAGCCCGGTATTGATACCGACCATGCCGTACTCCAGTGCCTCGGCCACCTTGAACACCCGGGCGATGTCGCGGCTGTAGAAGTACGCCGCCAGGCCGTACAGGGTGTCGTTGGCCTGGGCAATCACCTCTTCGTCGCTGCGAAAGCGCACGATGGCCGCCACCGGGCCGAAGATCTCGTCCTGCAGCAGCTGGGTGCCCGGCGCAATGTTGGCCAGCACCGTGGGTGCGAAGAAGTTGCCGCCCAGCGCATGCGCTTCGCCGCCCAGCAGCAGGTCGGCGCCCTTGGCCACGGCGTCGTCGATCAGGCTGCGCACCTTGGCCACGGCCTTGTCGCTGATCAGCGGGCCGACCTGGCTCGCGGCGCTGGTGCCGTGGCCCACGCCCAGGGCGCGCACGCGCTCCACGAAGCGTTCGGTGAACTGCACATACACGCTGTCATGCACGTAGAAACGGTTGACGCATACGCAGGTCTGGCCGGCGTTGCGGTACTTGGCTGCCAGCGCGCCTTCGACGGCGGCGTCGATGTCGGCATCGTCGAACACGATGAACGGCGCGTTGCCGCCCAGTTCCAGCGACACCTTCTTGATGCTCTGGGCACACTGGCCCATCAGCAGCCGGCCGATCGGGGTGGAGCCGGTAAAGCTCAGCTTGCGCACGGCCGGGTGCCCGGTGAACTGGGCGCCAATGGCCACCGCATCACCGGTGACCACGCTGAACACCCCGGCCGGGATGCCCGCACGTTCGGCCAGCTCCACCAGCGCCAGGGCGCAGAAGGGGGTTTCGTTGGCCGGCTTGACCACGATGGTGCAGCCGGCGGCCAGGGCCGGGGCCACCTTGCGCGTGATCATCGCCGCCGGGAAGTTCCACGGGGTGATGGCGGTGCACACGCCGATGCCCTGCTTGATCACCAGCAGGCGCTTGTCGTTGGAAGGGCTGGGGATGACATCGCCGTAGACACGCTTGCCTTCCTCGGCAAACCATTCGATGAACGAGGCCGCGTAGCGGATCTCGCCCAGTGCTTCGTGCAGCGGCTTGCCCTGCTCGAAGGTCATCAGCCGGGCCAGGTCGTCTTCGTGCTGCAGCAGCAGTTCGAACCAGCGGCGCAGCACCTGCGCGCGGTCCTTGGCGGTGCGCTCGCGCCAGCCTTGCAGCGCGGCCTCGGCGGCTTCGATGGCGCGTACCGTCTCGGCGCCGCCCATCAGCGGCACGCTGCCCAGGCGTTCGCCGTTGGCCGGGTCGCAGACCTCGACCTGACGACCGTCGTCGGCATCGCACCAGTGGCCGTTGATGTACGCCTGTTGGCGCAGCAGTGTGGGATCGTTGAGTTTCACGCAAGGCACTCCATGCCGCCCCCGGCGTACCGGGGGCGGGCGTTGTCAGTCGTTGAGGTGGGCGACGGCGATCAGGTTGTGGAAGTGGGCGATGCCGTGCTCGCTCATGCCGCTGCGCTCACGGTCGGCCATGATCCGGCCCTGGCCACGGTAGCCGCGGGACTTGAGGCCCTTCTGCACGCTCTCGACCAGGCGCAGGTCCTCGGGGCGGAACACCTCGCGGTACCAGTCGATGAGTTTCTGCTGCTCTTCGGTGATGTCCTTGTTCAGGAAGTACACGTCGTAGTGCTGCAGGGTGGTTTCGGCGTCGACCGGGAACTCGTAGATCACGGTCATGAAGTTCGCGCCTGGCGGCACGTTGAACATGGTGCACGGCCATGCCCAGAAGCCGGCGAAGGAGGGGTCCTTGACGCTTTCGTCGAACTTGAACGACTGCTCCGACGGCTTGGCCAGGCCATATTGCAGGGTCCAGTTGCCGTAGGTGGTGTGGCTGTACTGGCCGACGTCCACCGAGTCGGAGAAGCCCGGGTGCGCCGGGGCGCAGTGGTAGCACTCCAGGTAGTTGTCGACGATGGACTTCCAGTTGGCCGGGGTATCGCTGACGAAACGTGCTGCCAGGTGCAGGTCGTCGATCACCGCGCAGGCCTGGCGCATGCGTGCCTGCAGGCCGGGCAGCTGGTCTTCGACGCTGCCGGCGTCCATGTCCATGTTGATGAAGATGAAGCCTGCGTACTCTTCCACGCGCAGCTGCACCAGGGTGGAGTTCTGCTTGTCGAAGTTGACCACGTTCTCGCAGTTGCGTGCGTGGGCCAGTTCGCCGTCGAGCTTGAAGGTCCAGGCGTGGTACGGGCAGGTGATCACGTTCTTGGCCTTGCCGCTGCCGCTGAGCAACTGGTGGCCACGGTGCGGGCACACGTTGTAGAAGGCGCGCAGCACGCTGTCGCGACCACGCACCACGATGATGCTCTCGCCGATGATTTCGCGGGTGATGTAGGCGTTGTTCTCGGCCACTTCGCTGCGATGACCCACGCAGATCCAGCTGCGCGCGAAGATGTTCTCTTTCTCGTGCTCGAACACCGCAGGCTGGGTGTAGAACTTGGCCGGAATGGTGAAGGCCTCGTCTGCGCTGGCGCAGAAATCGGCGGGCAGGCGTTTGAAGTCGTTCATTGCTATCTCCTCACGGGGGCGTCCAGCCAGGCCGGCGCACCGTTGTTCAATTGGCTTTTACTTATTGGTTTACGTGTATCTATTGGTTAACAGAACAGGCAAAAAAAAGGACCGTCAGGCCTGCATCCGTGCAGGTGGGTCGGAGTCAGCGACTCAGCGGGCCGTCGCGGTTACCGGGGCCGCTGCGGGTTGTTCAACGGGTTCAGGCTGTTCGGGCTGCTCGCCGGCCAGGCGCGCGGCCTCTTCCTCGATGCGGTGGGCCGGCACGTGGCCGTAGTCCTGCAGCATCCACTTGAAGAAGCCGTAGATCTTGATCAGCAGAATCACCATGAACGGGATCGCGGTCAGCACCACGGCGGTCTTCATGGTCGACAGCGAGGCCTTGGCGAACAGCATGGCCAGCGGTACCAGGGTCAGCACCACGCACCAGAACAGACGGTGGGTGGGGGTGGGGTCGTCGCCTTCGCGCAGGTTGCGGGTACTGGTGGCCGCCACGGCATAGGCGGCAGCGTCCATGTGCGAGGCGCAGAACACCGCCATGATGAACAGGTACACGCCCAGGAACACCTTGCCCATCGGCAGTGCTGTCAGCAGGGCACTGACCGCCGATTCGCCGCCTTGCTCGCTGAGGATCTTCGGTACGTCGATGGCGCCGTTGATGAACTGGTGCATGCTGTAGCTTTCCAGCGCGCCAAAGAAGAACCAGCAGCCCACGCTGCCACCGGCGAGCAGGGCGAACACCACTTCCTTGAGCTGGCGCCCACGGGACACACGGGTCACGAACATGGCCACGCCCGGGGCATAGGACACCCACCACAGCCAGTAGAACACCGTCCAGTTGCGGGTGAACGCGCCGTCGCCGGCCGGGTCGGTGAACAGGCTCATGCGCACATAGTTCTGCACCATCAGGCCGATGGAGTTGGCGGTGTTGTTGATGGTGAACTGGGTCGGGCCCACCAGCAGCACCACGCCGGCGAACACCAGCGCGCCGATGCACACCATCTTGCTCAGGCGCTGCAGGCCGCCATCGATGCCGATGTAGGAACTGAGCGAGAACAGGATGGCCACTGCACCGATCACCATCAGTTGCACGGTGAAGGTGTCGGGGGTGCCGGCCAGGTCATGCAGGCCGCGGGTCAGGGTCGAGGCGGTGAGCGCCAGCGACACGGTCAGCGCGCCCATCATGGTCAGCAGGAAGATCAGGTCCACGCTGCGACCGATCGGGCCGGTGGCCTTGAAGCCGGTCACCGCCTCGACGATCGAGGCCAGGTTCAGGCCGCTCTTCTTGCGCACGTGGAAGTGATAGGCCATGGCCAGCGAGGCCAGGGCATAGATCGACCAGGCGCTGATGCCCCAGTGGAAGAACGAGTAGCTGACGCTGTATTCCAGCGCCTGGCTCGATTGCGCGGCAATGTTCAGACCAGGGGTCTGGTAGTAGTAGGCCCATTCCATCACGCCCCAGTACAGGGTCGAGGACCCCATGCCGGCACAGATGAACATGAACACCCAGGTGGGGGTGGAGTACTCGGGCTTGCCGCTGCCGAAGCGGATGTTGCCGTACTTGCTGAACGCCAGATACAGCACGGCCAGCGAACTGCCGAATACCAGCACCTGGACACTGGTGCCGAAGGTACGGGTGGCAATCTCGAACAACTGGTTGGCGGCCTGTTCGGCCTGGGAGGGAAACACGGCGAGGCCGATCACGGTGAGCAGCACGGCAATCAGGCTCACGGTAATCAGGAACACATCTATCTGTTTTTTATTCTTGTGCGACATCATCGTCTCCTGGACGTTGGCGTTCTTATCTGTACCCGGCAGGCAATCCGGGGGGGTAGTGCGGTAAAGCGTCCTCCTTCTGTTAACTATAAGTTAACTACTATCTTTTGGTTAACAGATTCTGCCTAGAATCTTGTGGGCTCGCAAGAGGTGACGGGCCGGATTGTCTGGCAATTCAGACAACCGGCCCGTTGTTTCACCCTTCGATCAGCGCGGTGATGGCCTGGCCGACCTGTTGGGTGGACTTCTGCCCGCCCATGTCGCGGGTGGTGTCGCCGGCGGCGATCACGCGCTCGATGGCGCCAAGGATGTCGTCGTGGGCGGCGCGGTAGCGCGGGTCGGCGCCGTCATTGCCAAGGAACTCCAGCATCAGCGCCCCGGACCAGATCATCGCGATCGGGTTGGCGATGTTCTGGCCGAAGATATCCGGCGCCGAGCCGTGGACCGGTTCGAACAGCGACGGGAACCTGCGCTCGGGGTTGAGGTTGGCCGACGGTGCGATGCCGATGGTGCCGGCGCAGGCCGGGCCCAGGTCGGAGAGGATGTCGCCGAACAGGTTGGAAGCCACCACCACGTCGAAGCGGTCCGGCTGCAGCACGAAGCGTGCGCAAAGGATGTCGATGTGCTGCTTGTCCCAGCTGATCTCGGGGTAGTTGGCGGCCATCGCGGCGGTGCGCTCGTCCCAGTACGGCATGCTCACGGCCATGCCGTTGGACTTGGTGGCCGAGGTCACGTGCTTGCGCTCACGGGTCTGCGCCACGTCGAAGGCATACTTGAGAATGCGGTCGACGCCGCGGCGGGTGAACACCGACTCCTGCAGCACGAACTCGTTTTCGGTGCCTTCGAACATGCGACCGCCCAGCGAGGAGTACTCGCCCTCGGTATTCTCGCGGATCACCACGAAGTCGATGTCGCCCGGCTCGCGACCGGCCAGCGGGCAGGGTACGCCGGGGAACAGGCGCACCGGACGGATGTTCACGTACTGGTCGAAGTCGCGGCGGAACTTGAGCAGCGAGCCCCACAGCGAGATGTGGTCCGGCACCTTGTCGGGCCAGCCTACCGCACCGAAGTACAGCGCATCGAAGCCCTTGAGCTGCTCGAACCAGTCATCGGGCATCATCTTGCCGTGGGCCAGGTAATAGTCGCAGCTGGCCCACTCGAAGAATTCGAACTGGATGTTGAGGCCGTGCTTGCGCGCGGCGGCTTCGACCACGCGGATGCCCTCGGGCAGCACTTCGTTTCCGATACCGTCGCCGGGAATGGCGGCAATCTTGAAGGTCTTGGTCATGGCGGCTCACTCGTTGTTGTTTGGGAACAGGTGAGCGCATGCTATAAGCCATTGGGTCAGAGATAATCTCGCCCAACATGAATTCTTTGTGCACATATCGTGAATAGTCTGCCCAACCTCGAAGACCTCAACATTTTTGTCCAGGTGGCCAAGCGCGCCAGCTTTGCCGCGGTGGCCGAGCAACTGGGCATGTCGGCCGCGTTCATCAGCAAGCGTGTGCGCCTGCTCGAGCAGCAGATGGGCGTGCGCCTGCTGCACCGCACCACGCGGCGGGTGTCGCTGAGCGAGGAGGGCGAGCGGGTCTACCAGTGGGCCTTGCAGATCTTCGAGACGGTGCAGCGCATGGGCGACGACATCAGCACCCAGCACCGCGTGCCGGTGGGCCAGTTGCGTATCGCCAGCAGCCTGGGCCTGGGCCGGCGCTTCGTGGCGCCGGCGCTGTCGGAGCTGGCCGAGCGCTACCCGCAGCTGGATATTCGCCTGGACGTGCACGACCGCCTGGTGGACCTGATCGAGGAGGGGGTAGACCTGGATATCCGCGTGGGCAACGTGATTGCCCCGCACCTGATCGCCAAGCCGCTGGCCCACAACCGGCGCGTGCTGTGCGCCGCACCGGGCTACCTGCAACGGCGCGGCACGCCGCGCCAGCTGGCCGAGTTGAGCAGCCATGACTGTTTGGTGATCAAGGAGCGTGACCACCCGTTCGGCGTCTGGCAACTACAGGGGCCGCAGGGCGAGCAGAGCGTGCGGGTGACCGGCGGGCTGTCGACCAACCACGGCGAGGTGGCGCACCAATGGTGCCTGGACGGGCGGGGGATACTGCTGCGTTCGTACTGGGATGTGCACGACAGCCTGGCCGATGGCCGGCTGGTGCCGGTGCTGGAGGACTATCACCAGGCGGCGGACATCTGGGCGGTGTACACCTCGCCCCTGGCCAGCTCGGCGAAAGTACGCGTGGCGGTCGAGTTCCTGCGCCAGTACTTCGCCGAGCGCTACAGCCTGCCGGCGCTGGGCTAGCCCTTGGCGGGCACGATCTTCTTGATGGTGCCGTTGGTGATTTCGATCAGCACGTAGTTGTCCTGGATCTTGACCCACTGGCTGTCTTCGTCGGGCTGGCTCAGGCCCTTTTCCTTCCAGCCGCGCAGGGCCATGTCGTCGCGCTTGTAGAGGTCGGGGGCCTTGTCGTGCACCTTCAGCTCGCGGGTCGGGGACTCGGGCGCGACCACGCTGGGCTCGGCGGCCTGGGCCGGGAGCTGGACCAGCGCGACACTGCCGAGCAGGGCAAGGGTGGTGAACAGTTTGCGTGCAGTCATGCGGTACTCCTGATGGCTGGGGCTTGAAGAATCGGACTGCGCGCTGCTGCAAACATTCCATCGGCTGTATATCTGCGGCGTTGCCTTCGCTGGCAATGCCAGCTCCCACAGGGTTTTGTGAACGCCCGACACGGTTTCTGTGACACAACCCGCACCCCAGAGCCTTCGTCTGAACTTTTTGAAACGCCCGGGGTTCGAAAGGTCGCATTCGACCCCGAGTGCCTTTCACATAAATGGAGACTGAAAGTGATGTCCAAGCGATTCGGCAACCTGCTGCTCAAGACCTCGGCCCTGGCGGTACTGGCCGCCCCCCTGAGTGCGCTGGCCGCAGCCCCCACCGACCCGATTGCAACCTTTGGTGTTCTCGGCGCCTACAACAAGTTCAAGCTCGAAGGCGGCAGCGAGTCCGATACCGACCGCATGGGTGAAGGCGGCCTGTTCTTCAACTTCGGCAACAAGCTCACCGCTGAATCCGGCTTCATCTACCAGGCCGGTGTCGACCTCAAGTACGGCGACCACAACGACACCAAGCTCAAGGAAGGCCAGGCCGACGTGGACCTGGGCTGGCGCGCCGCGATCGATGCGCGCAACTCGGTCGACCTGATCGTGGGCGGCGGCTACAACTGGTCGCGCTACGAGCTGGAATCCAACGGCTACGACATGAAGCTGACCGGTCGCACCCCCTTCGCCAAGGCCGCGCTGGGCTACAACCACCAGTTCGACGACATGACCCTGCGCCTGGAAGCCGGTGCACGCCGTTCGCTGGACAGCAAGGCCAAGCTGCATGTCGAAGACGTGGGCAACGACACCGTCGACCTCAAGGACCGTACCAACCCCTATGCCGAAGTCAGCCTGCTGATGAACCAGAAGGGCTCGATGCCGGTGATGGCCGGCCTGTACTACACCCGCACCGAGTACAAGCTGGACGAAGACTCGGAAGTGGCCGACAACATCAAGCTCAAGCGTGACGAGTTCGGCATCAAGGTCGGCCTTGCGTTCTAAGGGCTAGCGCCCGCGCTTGCGCGACACCACCGCCTCGATGTTCTTGCGCCCGATCAGCCTTGGCTGTTCGGGCGCAGTCATTTCACCCAGCCACTTGTACATCACCAGGCAGTCGACCAGGCCCAGGCGGGCATGCTGGTAGGCCCTGGGCAGGCGCCCGACGGTCTCGAAGCCCAGCGCGTGCCACAGCGCCACGGCCACCTCGTTGCTGGCCACCACCGAGTTGAACTGCATGGCCAGGAAGCCCTCGTTGCGTGCCAGGCGCTGGGAGTGCTCGCACATCAGCCGCGCCACGCCGCGCCCGCGGGCGGCCTCGGCGACCATGTAGCCGCAGTTGCTCACATGGCTGCCGGGGCCTGCGGCATTGGCCTTGAGGTAGTACGCGCCCAGCAACTGGCCCTCGTCCTCGACCACCAGCGTGTGCAGCGGCACCTCAAGCCACAGGTGCCGGGCCTGCTCCAGGCTCAGGTTCGGGTCGTAGGCGTAGGTCTCCCGCGCTGCGATCACGGCCTGGAAGGTGGGCCAGAAGCGGTCGAAATCGGCGGCGGTCATCGGGCGGATCTGCAGCATGGGAATCCTTGGCGGGCGAAGGGGGCGGGTGGGGCGCCATTCTAAGGGATTGCGCCCCGACCGGCGCAATCAACTGAACGCTGGCGCCGGGGTGGGCTCCAAATTCGACCACTGGTTGCGGATACCCAGACATGTCGAAAATCATCACCCAGCCCTTGCCCGTGCAATCGAGCGACGAAGACGACCCGTTGCTGTTCGGCTCGCCCAAGGAGCGCCTGGACTTCTACCGGCGCGAGATCCAGTACGAAACCAGCCTGCTGTCCAACCGGACCAACGCCTACCTCACGGCGCAGTCGTTCCTGGTGATCGCCTTTGCCTCGTCGATGGCCAACCTCAACCCCGAATGGGGCAAGCTGTTCACCCTGGTGGTGCCGTGCCTGATGGCGCTGCTTGGCATCGTCAGCTCGCTCAACGCCTGGCCGGGCATACGCGCGGCCTACCTGATCATCGATCACTGGCACTTCAAGCAGAGCAACCTGCTGCACAGCAAGCCGGCCATGGGCCTGGCCTACGACGAATCGCCGCTGTTCAACGAGCTGGAATCGAGCCACAAGGGCTTTTGCAAGTCGCTGCTGTTCTCCATGCGCACGCCCTGGCTGTTCATCGGCTTCTGGCTGCTGCTGGGCAGCTTCTGCCTGTACATCCAGTTCACCAACCCGGGTGGTTGAGGCCACCGTACAGGCCGGCTAGAGTGGCGGCTCATGCATTCACAGGGGAAGGGAACCCATGGAGTCGATCACCTTGCGCGCGGCCCGGGCCGGCGATGGGGCAGCGGTATTTGCGGTGACGCACCAGTCGATCACGCAATTGGCGGGTGGGCGCTATTCGGATGAGCAGCTGCGCGGCTGGATGGGCCAGCGAACCCATGAGGATTACGAGCGTTCCATTGCCAAGGGCTCGATGGTGGTGGCATGTCAGGGTGAGACGGTGGTCGGTTTTGTCGACGCTGAACCTGGCGAAGTCACGCGTCTGTTCGTGCTGCAGCAGGCGGCCGGCCAGCAACTGGGCAGCCGCCTGCTGGAGGCGGGCCTGGCCAAGGCCCGGGCGCCGGGCGTGGAGGTGATCAAGGTCGAGTCCACGCTCAATGCCGAGGGCTTCTATCAGCGTCACGGGTTTGTCGCCAAGGGGCGCGACTTCTTCTCCCACGGGGTGGGCGGCGACCCGATCGAGGTGGTGCTGATGGAGCGGCCTGCGCAGCCCTGAGCGCAGGCCCCGGGCCGGGTTACTCCCCGGCCTTGCCCACCGCATCCAGTGCGCGCGCCGAGTACACCAGGGCGGCGCCGGCGTTCATCGCCACGGCCACGCCCAGGGCCTCGGCGATTTCCTCACGGGTGGCGCCTTGCTTGACCGCCTGCGCCGAGTGCACCGCAATGCAGCCGTCGCAGCGGGTGGTCACCGCCACGGCCAGGGAGATCAGCTCGCGGGTCTTTGCGTCCAGGTGGTTGGTCTTGGCCCCGGCGCCGCTGGCGGTCATGTAGCCGTCGACCGTGCCGGGCGAGAGTTGCTTGAGGTCGCCGATACCGGCCATCAGCTGTTTGCGGTAGCCATCCCAGTCCATCATGCTCATCGTCTTCACCTTTTTGTGTTGCGACAAAATGAACAGTGAAGCTAGTTTTTTCGGCACTGGGGCGCCGTTGGTCGATGGTCGGGGTGGGGGCGTACTTTGGTAGGGGCCGTTTTGCCGCAAGGCCGGCCCCCACAGGCTCACGCGCCGCCGGCAGGAGCCGGCCTTGCCGGCGAAAGGGCCACCTCAGATATAGATGAACACCAGCAGCAACAGCGCCACCACTGCCCACTTCTCCAGGTAGTAGCGCAGCCGGTTGCGCTTCTTCAGCGCCTTGCCGCGCTCGCGGATCTTGTAGATGCGCGTGAACAGCCGGTTGATCCCGCCGGTCTTGTCGCCCGCATCGTTCGGCGCCGCAGCGGCGGCCATCACCTTGCGGCTGAACCAGCGGTTGAACGCCGTCGCCCAGCGGTACTTCAGCGGTCGCTCCACATCACAGAACAGGATGATGCGATTGTGCTCGGTGTGGTTGGCCGCGTAGTGGATGTAGGTTTCGTCGAACATCACCGCCTCGCCGTCGCGCCAGTGGTAGTTCTCGCCGTCGACGCAGATATAGCAGGCCTCGTCGTTGGGCGTGTCCAGCCCCAGGTGGTAGCGGTAGGAGCCGGCATACGGGTCACGATGGCGCACAAGTTTGGAGCCCGGCGGCAGGGTGGCGAACATCGCCGCCTTGACCGTGCCGATGCCCTGCAGCAGTTCGGTGGTGCGTGGGCACAGCTTCATGGCCGACGGGTGGCTTTCGCCGTACCACTTCAGGTAGAAGCGCTTCCAGCCGCTCTTGAAGAACGAGTTGAAGCCGACGTCGTCATGGCTCTGCGAACTCTTGATTTCGCCCACGTGCAGCAGTTGCTGGGCTTCGGCACGAATTTCCTGCCAGTTGTCCTGCAGCGGCTTGAGCTCGGGGAAGGCCTCCACCGGCAGGTAAGGCTTGGCCGGCAGCCGGGAGAACAGGTAGAGGAACACGTTGATCGGGGCCAGGAAGCTGGAGTGATCGCCCAGCTGGCGGGTGAGCTTGTGCCGCACGCGCCCGCGCAGGTGCACGTAGGCGATGGAGAAGACAAACAGTAGAACGAGAAAGATTTTCATGGTCGATTAACAGGTCGATGTGGCTATGCGCCATGGCATGAGCAGGCCAGCATAAACAATCAACCGCGTGCTTTGTACATATTGTTACGTTTTGGGGTGCCGACCTTTGGCTAGGTCGGCGGTCGTTCGGCAGGCATCAGGACGGTTGATGGCGCCACACCGGCTGGCCATGGGCATCCAGTGCCCAGTGCGCCAGCCCGGCCTGCAGGCGTACACCGCCTACCCAGCGTTCGGGGGCCGCCTGGTCCAGCCAGTAGGCGTCACCTGCCAGTACCCGCTGGCCCAGGGCCGTTAGGGTCAGGCTGCGTTGCGGCCAGGGCAGGTGAACGTCCGCTTCGAACAGCAACGGCGTGGGCGCATCGATCAGCGGGCGCATCAGCGCATGGAACATCTGGTCGCCCAGGTACGGCAGTGGCTCGCGCCTGCCCATGAGCTCTGCGAACACCCGGCCGAACGCCAGGCTGCCGGCTTCGGCGACGATGCCCAGGGCCAGGCGCTCGGTCAGCGACAGGCCGTCGGCCAGCCCCGGCAGTTCCTGCAACTGGCGCAGCAATGCCGGCGCCAGCAAGGGCAGTGCCGGGCTTGGCGCATGGGCCAGCTGCGCCCAGGCCAGTGGCGAGGGCGCGCAGTACGCCGCCCAGGCACGCCGGGCCAGCGCCAGCGCTGCCTCGTCCAGGCGCCGACGCTGGGGCCACAGCCAGGCCAGCAGGTCCGGCGCGAGCTGGCCGATGCCGATGAAACGCTGCACACCCGGCACCTGGCTGATCTCGATCAGTTCCAGGCACTCGGGCAACTGCTCGATGCCCGCCAGCACTCGGATCAGGAACAACTGGTCATAGGCATCCGCCTCGCACCACAGCACGGCATGCGGGCACCCGTCGAGCTGCGCCAGGGCGGCGTACTCCTCGGCACTGCGCCGCGCCACGTCGGCTTCTGGCATGCCGAACACGCGGCTGATGTAGTCGTTGCGCAGGGCGAGCAACGGTTGCGCCGGCAGTGCCGGTACCGGGCCCATGCACAGCGGGTCGATGAAGGTATGGAAGGCTCCCTTGAAACCGGCCAGGCGCAGGGTATGGGCGATGTCGTTGCCACACCGCCAATGCACGCTGCGGGCTTCGTCGTCGGCTTCGAAGCCGGGGTTGCGTGCGGCAAAGTCGATGGCGTCGACATGCGCCTTGAGCCTTGGCCAGCTGGCAAAGCCCAGCTCCTGCGCGATCAGCCACTGCGCATCGGCCAGGCGTGGGGCGCGGCTGTGGGGCAGGGGCTTGAAGTGCGCCGGCGCAGTGCCGGCCAGCAGGTGCCTGAGCAGGGTCTTGGCGCGTTTGCGCTGGTGTTCGAGGTTGATTCTGCCGTCATGGCAGATGTGCGGGGGCAGGGCGGCGAGCATACGATCTCCTGGGTCGGGCCTTGTCCGCTTGCAGGCCGGGAGTCGTATCGACGAATGAGGCTGTTCTGTACCGGGGCGTGGCCCTTTGCGCGGACGGCAGGCGCGGAGAACGCCAGGGCGTGACTATAGCGAAGCCCGCCGGCAGCGACAACGGGCAACCGGCGTGAGCGCACGATGCGGGAGAAATCGTGCCCTCGCCGTGCAGCAGGAGTACCCTGTCGCCTTCGCTCATTCTGGAACCCACTGGGCAAGGACCTTATGCCGATACTCCCTTCCAACAGCGATTTCATGCAACTGGCCCTGATCGAGGGGCGCCGTGCCTTGCCGGCGTGCCGGCCCAACCCGCCGGTGGGCTGCGTGATGGTCCGCGATCACCAGGTGATCAGCCAGGGCCACACCCAGCCGCCGGGGCAGCCCCATGCCGAGGCGATGGCGTTGGCGAAATTGCCGGAAGGGGGCCGGGGTGTGACAGCGTATGTGACCCTGGAGCCCTGTTCGTTCCAGGGGCGCACCCCGTCGTGTGCCCTGGCGTTGATCGACAAGGGGGTGGAGCGGGTGTTCGTCGGCATGCTCGACCCGGACCCGCGCAATGCCGGGGCCGGGGTTCGCCTGTTGCGCCAGGCCGGTGTCGAGGTGATCGTCGGGCTGCTGGCCGAAGAGGTCTCCAGGGACCTGCGCACCTACCTGCTGGCCGAGGCCTGAGGCGCCCCACCCACTCCAGCCGCCGGCCTTGCCGGCGAAGGCGCGCCCGCAACCTGGCATGCATAGCCTCATCGCTATGTATTTTTGTATATTGCGAAGGTCTTCCCCGAAGTGCCATCGCCATGTCCAGCATTCGTCAACGCAACCAGCAGCTGATTCTCGAGGCCGCCAGCGAGGAATTCGCCAGCAAGGGCTACAACGCCGCCCAGACCCGCGACATTGCGGCCCGCGCCGGCGTGCCCAAGGCCAACCTGTACTACTACTTCCAGACCAAGGAAAACCTCTACACCCGGGTGCTGATGGCCTTTCTGGAACCCTTGCTCGCGGCCTCCGCCGTGTTGCGCGCCAGCGATGACCCGCAGGTGGCGCTGCCGGCCTACATCCAGGCGCGCATCCGCATCGTGCGTGACCACCCGTACACCTCCAACGTGTTCAGCAGCGAGCTGCTGCACGGGGCCAAGCAACTGCCCGGGGTGTGCCGCGACCTGCTGCGCGCCGAGGCGCAGCTCAACGTGCACTGCCTGAACAGCTGGATCAAACGCGGCCTGATCGCCCCGGTCGACCCGCAACACCTGATGCTGTTCATCTGGTCGGCCACCCGCACCTACACCAATTTCGGCTGGCGCATGGCCCAGCTCACGGGCGTGCATGCGCCCCAGGGCGACGACTACGCGCTGGCGGCCGCCACCATCACCCGCCTGGTGCTGCAGGGCGCCACGCCTGGCATGCCGGCGCCGCGCCCCATGCGGCCGACCAACTAGAAACAATCCTGCATTTTTTTGTACACGAAACTGTATTAAAGATTTTTACCCCCCCAGCCGAAACAGCGGTGATAGCAAATTGCCAGAACTCACGCTGCACGGGTGACTGGCGCCTCATGCCCGGGGAGGGTGAAGCGCGCGATGAATATAAAAAACAAGCTGGTCCTTGCGTTTGTACTGGTGGCTTTCATCCCGGTGACGGTGGTCGCGGTGGTCAGCGTGATGAATATCCGCACCCAGGCGGTTGAACAGTTCATCGATGGCAGCACCCGGGAAATACGCCAGATCGACGGCAACATGCGCCAGTTCTTCGACGGGATGCAGCAGAACGTCGATCAGATGTCTGCCGATCCTGTATACAGCGCTGTGCAGACGCTCAAGGACTACCGCGCTGCCGACGCTGCCAGCCAGCCCCTGCCAGCGCCGGCCCAGGGGGTGATCGACGCCTTTGCACGCTTTGGCGCCACCCACCCGGCGGCGGCCATCCTGTCCATCGGCCTGGAAGACGGCACCTACGCCAAGTGGCCGGATGACCCGCAACTGGCCAACTACGACCCGCGCCAGCGCCCCTGGTACAAGGCCGCGATGGCCAGCCCCGGCAAGACCGTGCGCACCCCGGCCTACTACTACGACAAGGACGACGTGGCCCTGGTGGGCACCGCCCGGGCCATGCTCGACGGCGCCGGCAAGCCCCGCGGCGTGTTCGTGGTCAGCGTCTCGCTGAAGAACCTCACCGAACTGGTCAAGAGCATCAAGCTGGGTCAAAGCGGCTACGTGATGCTGATCGAGGACGGTGTGGTGCTGGTCGACCCGCGCGACGACGGGCACAGCTTCAAGCCGCTCAAGGACCTGGGCGAGCCCTACGCCAGGCTCGCGGCCACCGAACAGGGGGCTGCCGACGTCGAGATCGACGGGGTTCGCTACATGGCCAACGTATGGACCTCCCCAGGCCTGGGCTGGCGCTTCGTGGGCCTGATCGAGCAGCGCGAAGTGATGGGCGCCGCCACGCGCATGACCTACCTGGCCGGGATCATCGTGGTGGTGCTGGCGATCTTCTTCGCGCTGATCGGCGCCGCGTTCGCCCGGGTGATCGTCAAGCCCATCGGCCAGGTCAGCACGGGCCTGCAGTCGATCGCCGAGGGCGAGGGCGACCTGCGCCGCGACCTGGTTGTGCAGGGCAAGGACGAAACCGCCGAGCTGGCCGGCTGGTTCAACCGGTTTCTGGCGGCCATCCGCCAGTTGATCCAGCGCATCGGCGCAGCTTCCACCAACCTGCACGACGCCTCGCAGGTCAACAGCGAGGTGGCCACCAACATGAACCAGGCGGCCGGGCGCCAGCGTGAAGCGGTGGAGCTGGTTTCCACCGCATTCAACGAAATGGTCGCCACCGCCAACGAGGTAGCCCGCTCGTGCAGCAACGCCGCCGATTCCGCCGAAAGCGGGCATCGCCGGGTGGCCGAAGGCAAGCAGCAGATCGAGCTGACCACCGAGAACGTCAACCGCCTGGGCAACCGCCTGAGCGAGTCGTCCCAGGCCATGGTCGAGCTGGAGGAGGGCAGCCGCAGCATCAACCAGATCCTGGGCACCATTCGCGCCATCGCCGAGCAGACCAACCTGCTGGCGCTCAATGCCGCCATCGAGGCCGCCCGCGCCGGCGACCAGGGCCGCGGCTTTGCCGTGGTGGCGGACGAGGTGCGCGCGCTGGCCAAGCGCACCGCCGACTCCACCGGCGAAATCGACCAGTTGCTCGGTACCCTCGCCAGCAAGACCCAGGAGGTATCGCAGAAGATGCAAAGCTGCCAGGACCTGTCCCGGGCCAGTGTCACCTCCATCGAAAGCGCGCGCGACAGCTTCGAGGGCATCCAGCTGTCGGTCAACGAGATCCGCGACCAGAACCTGCAGATCTCGGCCGCCGCCGAGGAGCAGCACAGCGTGGCCGAGGAGATCAACCGGCATATCCAGCAGATCTACGACGAAGCGCGCCTGGTCGAAAGCCTGGCCAGCTCGGCGCAGGAGGACTCCGGACGACTGTCCACGCTGTCGGCCGAATTGAACGCACTGGTGGGCCGCTTCAAGTCCTGACCACCGACAACGTTACAATTAATGTCAATGTGATATCATGGCTTCACTGCCGCCGAGTGATCCCGCCGGCAGTGGAGCAAGCACTCATAAAGAACACTGCCCTCCCGCTTCACCGCCTTGCCTGCAGAACCTGACCGCGCCGCCTGTCCCGTCGCGGGTTGTACTTTTGCAGCCACAAGGAACACCCCATGCTTCTGCGCTCCCTCAACATTTCCCTGCGTGCCGGCCTCAGCTTCGCGCTGATTGCCCTGCTGGCGATGGCCCTTGGCGGCCTGTCGCTGCTGGAAATGCGTCGAATGAACGAACAGTCCAACCAGGTCGACCAGAACTGGCTGCCCTCGATTGTCGCGGCCAACGGCGTAGCGCTGACCAGCACCCAGATCCGCACCCTGACCCTGCGCCTGCTGGTACTGCGCGACGGCGACGACCTGCAGGACCTGATCACGCGTCTGCACCAGCTCGAAGCGCAGCTGGACACCCAGGAGGCGACCTATGCCGGGCTGATCACCCTGGCGCAGGAACAGGCCGCGTTCGCCCGCTACCAGCAGGCCAAGACGCGCTACCTTGCCGATCAGCACAAGGTCGTCCAATTACTGCAGCAGGGGCGCAAGGACGACGCCATCGCGCTGGTGGACGCCGGCCCGTACCTGACCAATGCCGACGGCATGCTCACCGACCTGCTCGAAATCATTGCGCTCAACGACAAGGGCGGGGAGCAGGCGGCCCAACGCAGCACCGAGGTATTCCATGGCGCCATCAGCCTGGTGCTGGCGATTCTGGCCGTGGTGCTGGCTTTGACCGTGGCGCTGGCAGTGCTGCTCACGCGCAGCATCGTGCGCCCGCTGGGCGAAGCCGTGGGCATTGCCCAGACCATCGCCGGTGGCGACCTGTGCGACGAGATCAGCATCAGCGGCAAGGATGAGCCGGCGCGTCTGCTGCTGGCGCTGCGCGACATGCAGGGCAGCCTGCGCGGCACGCTGCAGAAAATCGCCAGTTCCTCCAGCCAGCTGGCCTCGGCCGCCGAAGAGCTGCAGGCTGCCACCGACGACTCCAATCGCGCGCTGCAGCAGCAGAACGACGAAGTGGAGCAGGCGGCCACGGCGGTGAACGAGATGACGGCGGCCGTGGAGGAGGTGGCCCGCAACGCCGTGAGCACCTCCGAGGCTTCGCGCCAGACCGACGAGACCGCCCACCACGGCCGCGAGCAGGTGCAGCGCACCGTCGACTCCATCGGCCAGCTTACCGACGACGTGACCCACACCTGCGAGCAGGTCGAGCACCTGGCGGGCGATGTACGCAACATCGGCCAGGTGCTGGAAGTGATCCGCGCGATTGCCGAACAGACCAACCTGCTGGCCCTCAACGCCGCCATCGAGGCGGCCCGGGCCGGGGATGCCGGGCGGGGCTTCGCCGTGGTGGCCGACGAGGTTCGGGCGCTGGCGCACCGCACCCAGCAGTCCACCCAGGAGATCGAGACCATGATCGGGACCATCGAGCAGGGCACCGGCACGGCGGTCACGGCAATGCGCAACAGCAACCAGCGCGCCCACGCTACCCTGGAAGTGGCGCAGCTGTGCGGTCACGCCCTGGACGAGATCACCCAGGCCATCACCGGCATCAACGAGCGCAACCTGGTGATCGCCAGCGCCAGTGAGGAGCAGGCCCAGGTGGCCCGCGAGGTGGACCGCAACCTGGTCAACATCCGTGACCTGTCGATCCAGACCGCGGCCGGTGCACGCCAGAGCAATGCCGCCAGCCAGGCGCTGGCAGGCCTTGCGGTCGACCTCAACCTGCTGGTGACCCAGTTCAAGGTCTAGCAGTAGCCACCATCACGTAGCGCCCCCGGGTCCCCTGCCTTAGACTCAGGGGCTTGAACCCGGGGGACAACCGATGAACGAACCAGTACGCCTTACCCAGTACAGCCACGGCGCCGGCTGTGGCTGCAAGATTTCACCCAAGGTGCTCGAGGTGATCCTCGCCGGCAGCGGCGCGCAGAACCTCGACCCGCGCCTGTGGGTGGGCAACGCCTCGCGCGACGATGCGGCGGTGTATGCCATCGATGACGAGCGCGGCGTGGTCTCGACCACCGACTTCTTCATGCCCATCGTCGACGACCCCTTCGATTTCGGCCGCATTGCGGCCACCAACGCCATCAGCGACATCTACGCCATGGGCGGCGACCCGCTGATGGCCATCGCCATCCTGGGCTGGCCGGTCAACGTGCTGGCCCCGGAGATCGCCCGCGAGGTGATCCGCGGCGGGCGCGCGGTGTGCGATGCGGCCGGCATTCCCCTGGCCGGCGGGCATTCGATCGACGCCCCCGAGCCGATCTTCGGCCTGGCGGTCACCGGCATCGTCGACAAGCGCCACATCAAGCGCAACGACACCGCCACCGTCGGCTGCCAGCTGTACCTGACCAAGCCGCTGGGCATCGGCGTGCTCACCACGGCGGAGAAGAAGGGCCTGCTGCGCGCCGAAGACGTGGGCCTGGCGCGTGACCAGATGTGCACCCTCAACCGTATCGGCAGCCAGATTGCGCGCCTGGAGGGGGTCAAGGCCATGACCGACGTCACCGGCTTCGGCCTGCTCGGGCACCTGGTGGAAATGGCCGATGGCAGCGGCGTGACCGCGCGCCTGGAAGCGGCGCAGGTACCGCGCCTGGCCAGTGTCGAGCACTACATCGAGCAGGGTTGCGTACCCGGTGGCACGCTGCGCAACTTCGACAGCTATGGCGAGCGCATCGGCCCGTTGAGCGAGGCGCACAAGCTGTTGTTGTGCGACCCGCAGACCAGTGGCGGGCTGCTGGTGGCGGTGGCGCCCGAAGGGCAGGTGGCGTTTATCGAGCTGACGCAGGCACAGGGCCTGGCGCTGACGCCGATCGGCACGTTGGTGGCGCGCGGCACCCATGCGGTCGAGGTGTGTTGATGCACGACGACTGCACCGACTACCGTTCGATCTTTCTCGACGATGTGCCCCTGATGGATGTGCGCGCACCGGTCGAGTTCGACAAGGGCGCGTTCACCCACGCCAGCAATCTGCCGTTGATGAACGACGACGAGCGCCAGCAGGTGGGCACCTGCTACAAGCAGCATGGCCAGCAGGCGGCAATGGTGCTCGGGCACCAGCTGGTGTCCGGGGCGCTGCGCCAGGCCCGTATCCAGGCCTGGGCGCAGTTCGCCCGAGCCAACCCCGATGGCCTGCTGTACTGCTTTCGCGGTGGCCTGCGTTCGCAGATCACCCAGCAGTGGCTGCGCGATGAGGCCGGTATCCGCTACCGGCGCGTAGGCGGGGGCTACAAGGCCTTGCGCACGTTTCTGTTGGAGGTTGGCGACCAGGCCGTGGCGCAGTGCGATTTCGTGCTGCTGGGCGGCATGACCGGCACCGGCAAGACCGAGGCGCTGGCGCAGCTGGACAATGCGCTGGACCTGGAGCGGCACGCCAACCACCGTGGCTCCAGCTTCGGCCGGCATGCCACTGCGCAGCCGGCGCAGATCGGTTTTGAAAACACCCTGGCGGTGGACCTGCTGAAAAAGCGCAACGCCGGCATCGAGCAGTTCGTGCTCGAGGACGAGGGGCGCATGATCGGCAGCCGCGCGGTGCCGCTGGGCCTGTACCGGCGCATGCAGCAGGCGCCGCTGGTGTGGCTCGAAGACAGCCTGGAATGCCGCGTGCAACGAATCCTGCAGGACTATGTGATCGACCTGTGCGCCGAGTTCGTGCTGGCCCACGGGCCGGAGCAGGGCTTCGAACACTTTGCCGGGCGGCTGCGCGAGAGCCTGTCGGGCATTGTCCGGCGCCTGGGTGGCGAGCGTTACCAGCGCCTGGCGGCGGCGATGGACGCGGCGTTGCAGGTGCAGCGTGCGAGCGGCGCCGTGGAGCTGCACCGTGCGTGGATCGAGGGCCTGCTGAGCGAGTACTACGACCCGATGTACGCCTACCAGCGCGATGCCAAGGCGGCGCGGATCGAGTTCGCCGGCGATCGGGCCGCGGTGCTGGCCTACCTGCGCGAAAGGCGGCTGTAGGCATCTTTGCCGGTGCTGTGGGGGCGGTGCACGCCGGCCCTAGAGCACCAGCAGCGCAACCAGCCCGCTGAGCACCCCCACCAGCATCGTCAGCAGCGCAACCCACACCAGTACCCGCGTATCGAAGGAGGTGCGCAGCATCAGCAGTGACGGCAGGCTCACGCTGGGCAAGGTCATCAGCAATGCCACCGCCGGCGCGGTGCCCAGCCCCAGGGCCATCAGCGTCTGCACGATCGGGATTTCCGCCGCCGTCGGGATCACGAACAGCGTGCCGACCACCGCCAGCGGTACCAGCCACACCAGCCCTGAACCCATGCCGCCCTCGACATGCGGAAACAGCCATACCCGCGCCGCGCCCAGTACCAGCACGGCCAGCACATAGATCGGGATGGTGGTCCAGAACAGCTGCCACAGGGTTTTCATCCAGCGTGCCAGCAGGCTGCCGGGCACCGGGGTACTGGCCACATTGGCCGCGTCCACCGCGGGTTCGGGCAGTACGTCCGGGCGCGAGATGCGCTGGGCGAACAGCGACACCCCCACCACCAGTACCACACCCGCCACCAGGCGCAGGGCACTGAACTCCCAGCCCAGCACGAAGCCCATGAACACCAGCGTGGCCGGGTTGAGCACCGGGTTGGCGATCCAGAACGCCAGCGCCGCGCCTACCGACACATTCTGCCGACGCAGCCCGGCAGCCACCGGTGCCGCGCAGCAACTGCACATCATGCCCGGCAGGGCGAACAGGCCGCCACGCAGGGTCGAGCCCAGCCCGGCCTTGCCGAACAGGCGCAGCAGCCAGTCCCGCGGTATCAGCACCTGAACCAGCGAGCCGAGGATCACCGCCAGCAGCGCCGCCTTCCAGATGGCCAGGAAATACACCTGGGCATACGCCAGCGCTGCCGTCAGCGGTGCGTACTGGTGATCGTCCAGGATCGAGGCGCCGATGCTGTGGCTGTCGGCGGCAACAAACGACTTGGCGTAGTAGGGCGACCATTTCACGTAGTACAGGCCGATGGCGGCCACCAGCAGGAACGCCAGCGGTTTGCACCACTGCGTCCAGCCACGGGGGGCGGAAGTAGACAGGCCAGGCATGGTGCAACTCCAGGCAAGGGGGCGTTCAGGCAAGAATAGCCGCTGCGTCGGTGGCGCTCAGCGCGAATAGCCGGTCATTTCCAGGTAGCCACGCCCGGCCGTGCTGCCCTGTACCTTCACCGGCCCTTCCCAGTAGGGAAAGCGGGTGCCCATCCAGGCCTGCGGCACCAGGGCGTCGACCTCGATGTCCAGCTGCCGGTCGGGCACCTGCACCCGCCAGCGCGTGGGCACCTGCGGGCCGTCGACCAGTTGGGTGCGGGCCAGCGGCTCAAGCACGATCTGCGCACCGTTGAGCGCGGTGCTGCTGCCGTCGGCGGCAATCCAGGTGCCTGCCCGGTACGGTTGTGCATCGGCCTGACGGACCTGGAACAGCATCAGCCGCGTGCCGTTGTCCAGGTGCAGCGAAAACCAGTCCCAACCATGCTGGTCGGGGGCCAGCGGCTGGCTGCTCCATTCGCGGTCGAGCCAGGCGTTGCCGGTCACCTCGACGCGCCGGCCCTCGTGCTGTACTTCACCGCGCACTGTATAGAACGGCTGGCTGTAGTAATACGACGCCTGGCCCTGGCCGGACTTCTCGCTGTAGCCCTGATCGCCCTGCAGCACCAGGGGCTGCTGGCTGCTCAGTTGCAGGTCGTAGCTGAAGCCCTTGCCGCCTGCGCGCATCTGCAACTGCTCGATGCCTTGGCCGCCCACCGCCTGCAGCGACCAGTCGTCGATCCAGGCCTTGAACGGTTGCGCCTGTACGTCCGCCTGGCCGACACCGCCACGCGCCATCGTTTCACTGAACTGATGGCCAAACGGCCCGCTCAACGCCGCGTGCCCCAGCCATACGGCGGGGCTGGCCCAGCCCGGCTGTTCGGCGCCGGGGCGCAGCGCCGAACGGAACAGCGTCCATTGCGCACCCCAGTCGCGGTCCTGTGCATCGCGCAGGTTGGCGGTCACGTACCACCATTCGATGCGATACCCCGCATGGGCGCCGTGGTCACGCGGGAACTGCAACGGTCGGCCGCGCACCACCGGGGCAAATGCTGCGGCGTCCTGGCCCAGGCCGGCAAAACCGGCGGGTGGCGGTGGCGAGGGGTCGCAGGCGCCCAGCAGCAGGCACAGCAGCAGGACGCCCCAGTGTCTAGGTTCCATCGGCATAGTGCCTCAGCAGTTCGGCGGGCTGGCGGCGGGCCAGTTGCCACAGGGGCCCGGCGGCGGCGAGCAGGGCGGTGAACAGGCCCAGCAGCGCCAGTTGCAGCAGCTGGCCAGGGAACACCTGCAACGGCAGGCGCCAGCCGAACGCCTGCACGTTGACCACCGCCACCAGGCACCAGGCCAGCAGCAGGCCCAGGGGAATTGCCAGCAGCACGGTCAGGCTGGCCAGCAGCAGCGTCTGCCCCAGCGACAGCCAGGCCAGGTGCTGGCGCCTGACGCCCAGTGCCCATAGCGGCGCCAACTGGCCGAGCCGGCTCTGGCCCAGGGTCAAAAGGCTGATCAACAGGGCCACGCCGGCCACGCCCAGGGTCAGGCTGTTGAGTGCGGCGGTGGCGGCGAAGGTGCGCTCGAACACCTCCACCGACCAGCGCCTGAGGGTGCGCTGGTCCACCAGCCGGGTGCCGTCCAGCGCATAGCGTTGCTGCAGCGCGGCCTTGAGCGTCGCCACCTGCTCGCCCGCCACGCGCAGGTTGAGGGTGTTGAGCGTGGCCTCGGGCCAGGTGCGCCGCAGCCAGTCGGCGTTCACCAGCACCTGCCCGCGCGGGTTGCCGTAGTCGGCGTATACGGCCACCACGTCAAGGGGTGCAGCGCCGGGCAAGCTCAGGCGATCGCCCAGGCCCAGCGCCAGGCGCCGCGCCAATTGTTCGCTGAGCATCGCCCCGGCGCCGCTGGCCAACTGGCGCCACGCCTCGCTGCGCTGTTCGAGCAGCGGCCAGTGCTGCGCGTAGGCCGGGTGGTCGATCACCCCCTGCACTTGCACCGGGGCGCCGCCTACGCGCACTTCGGTGCGCCACTGCGCGAGCACGGCGCGCACCCCTGGCTGGGTGGGTAGCCAGGCCGCGATGGCCAGGCCCTGGGCGGTGTCATGCGGGGTCACGTAGAGCTCGGCCGACAGCCGTTGATCGAGCCAGCCCAGAAAGGTCTGGCGGAACCCGGACGTCATGCTGCCCACCCCGACGCTGGCGGCCAGCGCCAGCAGCAACGCCATCAGCGCCAGTGCCAGGGCCGGCAGTTGCTGGCGGCTGTCGGCCACGAACCACTGCGCCAGCGGCCGGTGGCACAGCCGCTGCAACAGCGCCAGGGCGCCATCGAGCAGCAGTGGCAGCATCAGCGCGGCGCCCAGCAGCAAGGCGGCCAGCAGGGTGAAGGCCGCCGGCAGGCTCGCGCCCCAGCGCCAGCACCCCAGGGCCACGGCCAGCAGCAGTAGCGCCAGCAGTGCCTGGCGTCGCAGCCAGCGCACCTGCGCCTGGCGCCAGGCCTGGGGCTGTGCCAGCGCCAGCAGCGGCAGGCGCGCGGCGCGCAGCAGGCTGCCGGCACCGGCCAGTGCTGCCCCGAGCAGGCTGATGGCCAGCCCGCTCAGCCACCAGTGCAGCGGCAGGCTCAGGTGCCCGGCCACCTGGGCGCCATACAGGCCGCGCAGGCTGGCGGCCACGTCACCCAGCAGCAGGCTGGCCAGCAGGTAACCGCAGGCCACCCCGGCCAGCCCGGCCAGCAGCGCGAACAGCCCCAGTTCGATGGCCAGCGCAGTCACCAGCGCACGCACACTCACGCCGCAGGCACGCAGGGTGCGCAACAGGCTGCGGCGCTGCTCCAGGGCCAGGCCGATGGCCGCATGCACGATGAACAGCCCCACCAGGAAGGCCAGCAGGCCCAGCGCAGTGAGGTTGAGGTGGAAGCTTTCGGTCAGCCGTTGCAGGTCGTCGGTGTCGCTGGCGGCCTGCACCACCAGTAGCTCGTTCAGGCCCTCGGGCAGCGCGGGCGGGGTGTAGCCGGCGGGTATCAGCAGTCGCGAGAGCTGTTGCGGTGCCTGCAGCAGGCGTTGGGCCTGGCCGATGTCGACCACCATTACCCCCGGGGCCAGCTGCGCCTGTACCTGCAACGGCGGCAGACGCTGGCCGTCGCCGCTCAGCGGTTCGGCACCGGGCGCCAGGCCAAGGCGCTGCAGGGTGTCGGGTGCGATCCATGCCTGGCCCGGTGGGCCGATGAAGGCGGCGGGGTCGATGCGTTGGGCGGCCTGGCCGGCGATGGCGCTGCCGGGTGGCAGGCTCAGCGGCTCGATGCCCAGCAGCTTCACGCTGACCGGTTCGGCGCCGGCAAAGCGCAGGCGGCCTTCGAGCACCGGCGACACCGGCCAGCCGGCCCGGCGCAGTTGAATGTAGGCGTGCTGGTCGAAGCGTTCGCCGTGGCGTGGGCTTACCTGCGCCTGCGCTGCGCCGGTCAGCAGCGCGTTGGCCCGCGCGTAGTCGGCGCGGGCCTGCTGGTTGAGCGCCTGGACCCCGGCCCACAGGGTGGTAGCCAGCCACAGCCCGGTGAGGATGCTGGCGCATTGCAGGGGGTGGCGCCGCCAGTGGCTGAGCAGCGCCTGCAGGCACAGGCCGATCATGCGCGTACCCGGCCCAGGTGCAGGGTCAGGCGCTGGTGCAGGCGGGTGGCCAGGTGGGCGCTGTGGGTGACCATCAACAGGCTGCTGTTGCTTGCCCCGACCAGCTCCAGCAGCAGGTCGAGCACGTTTTCGCTGCTGGCTTCGTCGAGGCTGCCGGTGGGTTCGTCGGCCAGCACCAGCGCGGGGCGCGAGGCCAGTGCGCGGCCGATTGCCAGGCGTTGCTGCTGCCCGCCGGAGAGTTGCTCGGGGTAGCGTTGCAGCAGCGGCGCCAGGCCCAGGCGCTCGGCCAGGTGGGTGACCCAGGCCGGGTCATGACGGTCGGCCAGGCGCGCCTGGAAGGCCAGGTTGGCGGCCACGTCCAGGCTGCTGATCAGGTTGTATTGCTGGAACACCAGGCCGATGCCTTGTCGGCGCCAGTGGGCGAGCCCGGCTTCGGTGCGGGTGTGTAGCGGTTGGCCGTCGAACAGAATGCGCCCGCTGTCGGGGCGTTCGAGGCCGGCTATCAGGTGCAGCAGCGTGCTCTTGCCGCTGCCGGACTCGCCCATCAGCGCCAGGCTGGTGGCGGCGGGCAGGTGCAGATCGACACCGCGCAGCACCGGCAGGGTGCCTTGGGCGGTGGTGAAGGTCTTGTGCAGGTTTTCGACGATGAGCATGGGTGAAGGGTAGGCCAGGTTGGGGCAGGTGGGTACATCGGGTTGTGCCATGGCGATCCTGCAGCCCAGGGTGGTTTTAAAAATGTGGGAGCCGGCCTTGCCGGCTCCCACATTGGTTGCAACGCACCCTGGCCTGCAGGATCGCAGTTGTCAGCCCTGGTGGCTCGACACCCGATTGCCGCGTCGCCTCTACTTGCGCGCCTCCAGTATCAGGTTGAACGGCGTCTCGCACGCCCGGCGCATGTGGCTGAACCCCGCCGCTTCAAGCACACCCCGAATGCGCGCCTCACCCGCCTGCGCGCCAAGCCCCAAACCCACCTCCTGCGACAGTGAATTGGGCGTGCACAGAAACGTCGATACCGCATAGAACAAACGCCCCACCGGGTTGAGGTTGTCGTCCAGCCGATCATTCGAAAACGGCTCCACCAGCAACAGCGTGCCCCCCGGCTTGAGTGCCTGCCAGGCATGCCTGGCCGCACCCACCGGGTCGCCCAGGTCATGCAGGCAGTCGAAGAAGCACACCAGGTCATAATCGCGGCCAGGGTAGTCCTTGGCGCTGGCCTGGGTGAAGCGCACCCGTTCGGTCAGGCCGCTGTCCCTGGCCCGTTGGACGGCAGTGGCCACCGAGGGCGCGTGGTAGTCGATGCCGTCGAAATGCGAAGCCGCAAAGGCCTCGGCCATGAGCAGCGTCGAGGTGCCAAGACCACACCCGATGTCTGCCACCAGGGCCCCGGCGTGCAACTTGTCCACCACACCCTCCAGTGCCGGCAGCCAGCTGCCCACCAGATGGTTGCGGTAGCCAGGCCGGAACAGGCGCTCGACGCCACCGAACATGCACGCATGATGGTCGCCCCATGCCAGGCCACCGTCGCCGCGCATCGCCGCCACCAGCTTGTCCTTGTCGAGCACCATCGAGGCGATGGCCTGGGTGCCGCCAGCAATGTAGGTGGCGGAGTCCTCATGGGCCAGGGCCTGGGCCTGCTGCTCGTCAAGGCTGAAATGTTCGTCGTTGTGCTGCATGTAGCCAGAGGCGGCATGGGCGTTGAGCCATTCGCGAAGTAGGCGGGCATTGCAGCCAGTGCGTGTGGCCAGGGTCTGGGCGGTCACCGGCTGGCCGTCGGCCATGGCCCGGTACAGGCCCAGTTCTTCGCCGAGCATGATGTTGGGCAACATCGCGGCAGCGCCGAGGTCGTTGATAAGGGTATGGATGAAAGGGGTCGATGCAGGTTTGCTCATTGCCACTACTCCATTAGTTGGCATCCTTGAACGCGCAGATAACGTCGCCTATCTGCAGCCATCTGTCCTTGATGGGCAGCCTTTGACTCTAGTTCAGGGGGGCAGCAGGTCAAGTGCGAAGGGTATTTCGCCAGCAGGGGCGGTCAGCCGCGCCGCCCGTAGTAGTTCAGCATCGGTTGCGTGCTCAGGCCATGCACCACGATGCTCAACGCCACCACCGACAGCGTGATGTTCAGGCACTGCGCCGAAAGCGTGCCGCCCAGGCCGTGGCTCAGGGCGTAGAACAGGTAGAACAGGCTGCCGATGCCACGAATGCCGAACCAGCCGACCATCAGCCGCTGGCGCAAGTCGAGCAGGCTGCCCCAAGGCATCAGCAACACGCTCAACGGGCGCACCACGCAGAACAACGCCAGGCCAAAGCCCAGTGCGCGCCAGTCCCAGTGGCTGGCCAGCGCCACGCCGAGCACGGTCACCAGAAACACTTCCATCACCCGCTCCACCAGGCTGCCGAAGGCAAGCATGTCGCCCATCATCACCCCGGCCGCCACCTGGGTGTCTTCGAGGTTGTCCAGGTCGCCATGCACCGCATTCTCCGGCGCGGCTTCCAGGTGCCCGGCCACCGGTTGCGCCAGGTGCTCGGACGGGGTCTGCGAACCGCCGGTGAAGCTCACCTCGGCCTGGCGCAGCCCCAGCCCGGCGGCAAACACCGCCAGAAACCCATAGGCGTGCAGGGTGTCGGCCACCACATACGCCAGTGCAATCAGCGCCAGTGCCAGGTAGTCGTTGGGGGTGAGCGTGCTGTCGGCATGGCTGATGCGCAGGGTCAGGGTCAGGCGCCCCAGCAACTTGCCCATCCAGTAGCCCACCAGCAACCCCACCGGCATCGCCCACAGCAGGTCGCGCCACAACCAGGTGAACAGCGCCGAGCCGTCGACGGCCTGGCCCTGCACCAGCAGCAAGCCCAGCAGCACGAAGGGAAAGGCCACGCCGTCGTTGAGCCCGGCCTCGCCCGACAGGCCGAAGCGCAGCGGGTCGTGGTCCTGCGCATCGTTGACCTGCACCAGCGCTGCCAGCACCGGGTCGGTGGGCGCAAGGATGGCGCCGATCAGCAGGGCCGGCGCCCACGCCATGTCACCCAGGTAGTGCAGCACCACGCTGAAGCCACCGATGCTCAGCAGCATCACCGGGCCGGCCAGGCCGAATGCCACCCGCCAGACACGGCTGCGCAGCGGCAGGCGCAGCTTCAGGCCACTGATGAACAGCGAGAACAGCAACGCGACTTCGGTCAGGTGCTTGAGCCAGCCGGCGGCGTGGTCCAGGTCCAGGTGCAACAGGCCCAGCCCCAGCGGGCCGATGCCGATGCCCAGCAGCAGGCACACGGCGGAGGTGGTCACCGGCATCCAGCGCAGGTACGAGGAGGTCAGGGCCAGGATCAGCAACACGGCGCCGAACACGGCGATCCACAGGGTAAAACTCATCGAAGGCACCGTCGCATGGGGTCGGGCCAGCGCTGGCCCCTGAGCATTCGAGGGGCGCGGTGCGGCAGAGGTTCACTGCACGCAGCATCAGGGCGCCGGGCTGTCGACCTGCTGCAGGCTGAAGGTGCCGGTGAACGGGTTGCCCTGCAGCCTGTAGCACTGGCTGTGGTTCTTGCGCAGCCACGCAGTGCCCGCGTCGACCGGGCCGCAGTTGGAGGCGGGCATGGCATCTACGATCAGGGCGTACTCCAGGCCCTCGTCAAGCTGCTGCAGGGCAAACCCCGCACAACAGACCAGGGCCGCGGCAAAGAAGGGTTCGAACGTCGGCACTTTCTGCGCCGGGGCCGGCGCGGCGCCGGGGCGTAGTCTGCCAGCCGCCCTGCGCAGCCACTGGGGCAACAGCAGGTAGACCCCCAGCAGCATCAGCGAGAACGGGATGGAATAGAGCGCCCCATATACCACCGCCGCGTTGTCCAGGTAGTCCACCTCGATGCCAAAGCGCGCATTGAGCATCCGTTGCGCAGACAGCTTGCACAGGTACACCACGACCACGCTGTACAGCAACGACCCTGGCCAGTAGCTGAGAAAGGCGAAGAGGCGCGACAGGTTCAGCAGCGCATAGATGCCGCCGGCCGCCAGCCCGCCGACCAGTATCAGGTTCGCGCCGAGGCTCGGCGGCAGGCGCGCGAAGCCCCACAGCCCGGCCAGCAGCAACAGCAGCTTGAGGGTGTCGCGTACCGGTTTGCTCACGGTCAGTGGCTACCTTCGTTCAAGGCGCCGAGGATCTGGTAGGCCAGCTTCACCCGCGCTTCGTTGGGGTAGTTCTTGTTGGCCAGGATCACGATGCCGATCCGCTGCGAGGGCACGAACGCCACGTAGCTGCCAAAGCCGTTGGTGGAGCCGGTCTTGTTGATCCACACCGCCTGCTGCGGGGCCAGCGGGGGTTGCAGCGGCGTGACGTCGAGGGTTTCAAGGGCCATGCGGCTGGCATTGCCGTCGAGCAGGGTCTGCAATGCGACCGGGTAGGGGTACTGTTCCCAGATCAGGTCCTGGGTCATGGGGCCCACCTGGTAGTAGCCGGTATGGGTGGCGGCAATGGCCTGCTTGAGGGGCGTATCGAGTTTCTCCAGGCCCATGTTCGCCTCGACGAAGCGCAGCATGTCGTCACTGCTGGACTTCACCCCGTAGGCTTCGTCGGCCAGCACCGCAGGGCTCAGCCGGGCGGGCACGTTGTCGCGGGTATAGCCCTGGGCGTACATACGCTGCCAGTTGGCAGGTACCTGCAGATGGGTGTTGTTCAGGCCCAGCGCCGGAAACAGCAGGTCCTGCAGGGCGGACCGGTAGCTCATGTCCAGTTGGCGGGCGCTGATCACCCCGAGCAGGCCGATGCTCGGGTTGGCATAGGTACGCCGGGTGCCTGCCGGGTAGCTCGGGGTCCAGTGCTTGAAGTAGCGCATCAGTTGCCCGTTGTCGTGCACGCTGTCTGGCAACTGCAGCGGGAAGCCGCCGGCGGTGTGGGTCGCCAGGTTCAGCAGGGTGGTGTTTTCCAGGGCCCGGCCGCGCAGTTCGGGCAGGTAGCTGGCCGGGCTGTCGGTCAGCTTCAGCTTGCCGGTGGCCTGTGCATAGGCCGCCAGGGTGACGTTGAAGGTCTTGCTGATCGAGCCCAGTTCGAACAGGGTGTCGCGGTCGACGGCCTGGCCGCTGTCGCGCGAGGCCACACCGAAGTCGTAGTAGTGGTGCTGGCCATTGACTGTCAGGGCCACGGCCATGCCGGGTATCGCGTGCTCCTGCATCACGGCCTGGCTGGCGGCCTCTACCAGGTTGTCGAGGTTGTCAGGCACGGTGGCGGCCCAGGCGGCAGGGCTGGCCAGCAGCAGGGCGCTCAGCAGGTGGTGCGGTTTGAACAGGTTCACGTAATGGGTTTCCGGTGGGTCTGGAGGAATTCGCCCGGTGACAGGCCGAACTGTTTGCCAAAGGCGGCGATAAAGGCCGACAGCGATTCGTAGCCGCAGGCCAGGGCCACGTCGGTGACGCGCTCGCCGCGGCTGAGTGCTGGCAGCGCACTGAGCAGGCGCATGCGCTGGCGCCAGGTGCGAAAGGTCATGCCGGTGTCACGCAGAAACAACCGGCTCAGGGTCTTTTCCGAAACGCCGTACTTCAGGCTCCAGGCTGCCAGCCCGGTGCTGTCCTCGGGGTGTGCCTGCAGACGCCGGCACAGTGCACGCAGGCGGGTGTCCTGGGGCAGCGGCAGAATCAGGTCTTCCTGCGGGGCGCTGGCCAGCTGGTCGAGCAGCACGGCGACCAGGCGCCCGTCTGCGCCCTCGGTGTCGTAGGCCACCGGCAGGCCGCTGAAGGTGCGGATCAGCTCGCGCAGCAAGGCATTCACGCCGATCACCCGGCACTGGGTACCCGGCCACACGCTGTGCTCGATGTACAGGCTGCGGATGCAGGTGTCGTCGGCGCAGCTGACCTGATGGGGGGTATGCGCCGGGATCCACACCGCGCGCTGCGGCGGCACCACGTAGCGTCCGGCGCCGGTGTGCACATGCAGCACGCCCTGGGCCGCATACGACAGTTGCCCCCAGGCATGCTTGTGGCGAAAGCCCAGGGCGATGTTGGCCAGCGACTGCGCCTGCCCGTACAGCGGGCGCGGCAGTACCTTGAGCTCGCTCAGGGGCGGGATGCGCGGGGCGTGGGATTGTCCTTTGGGCGACACTCTTGGGGTTCTGTCGTTAGTCGGAAAAGAAAAGAAACCTTACCGTCTGCGCCATCCCAATAACAAGACAGGACGTGACATGAAACACCTGCGGTTGCTGTTCGACAATTTCACCCTGGCCCTGCTCGGCGTGATTGCACTGGCCACCTTGCTGCCCTGCGAGGGCCAGGGCGCGGTGGTGTTTGGCTGGCTGACCAACCTGGCCATCGGGCTGCTGTTCTTTCTGCACGGCGCCAAGCTGTCGCGCGAGGCGGTGGCGGCCGGGGCAGGGCACTGGCGCCTGCACCTGCTGGTTTTTGGCTGCACCTTCGTGATGTTTCCGCTGCTGGGCATGCTGTTCAAGCCGCTGTTCCTGCCGCTGGTGGGCGACGAGCTGTACTTGGGCGTGCTGTACCTGTGCGCATTGCCGGCCACCGTGCAGTCGGCGATTGCCTTCACCTCGCTGGCGCGGGGCAACATCCCGGCGGCGATCTGCAGCGCGGCGGCCTCCAGCCTGCTGGGCATCGTGCTGACGCCGCTGCTGGTGATGGTGCTGATGGGCGTGCAGGGCGATACCGGGTCCAACCTCGATGCGGTGTTGAAGATCGTGCTGCAACTGCTGGTGCCGTTCGTGGCCGGGCAACTGGCGCGGCGCTGGATCGGCGCCTGGGTGGCGCGCAATGCACGCTGGCTGAAGACCGTCGACCAGGGCTCGATCCTGCTGGTGGTGTATACCGCGTTCAGCGACGCGGTGATCAGCGGGTTGTGGCAGTCGGTGCCGCTGGTGCGGCTGCTGGGGCTGGCGCTGGTGTGCTGCGTGTTGCTGGCGGTGGTGCTGTGGTGCACGCAGTTGCTGGGCAAGCGGCTGGGGTTCAACGTGGAAGACCGCATCACCATCCTGTTTGCCGGCTCCAAGAAAAGCATGGCCACCGGTGTGCCGATGGCCCAGGTGCTGTTTGCCGGGGGGGCGATTGGCGCGATGATTTTGCCGCTGATGCTGTTCCACCAGATCCAGCTGATGGTGTGTGCGGTGCTGGCCCAGCGCTATGCGGCGCGGGAGGAGGTGAGCGCCTGATTCAGGTGCTGTGGTGACCACTTCGCCGGCAAGGCAGGCTCCCGTAGGAGCCGGCCTTGCCGGCGAAGCGGCCTGAGCACTCACCGCAAGGCACGGCGCCTGCGCGAGTAGCACAACCACGCATAGACCCCCGCATTCACCACGAACACCAATGCCCCCAGCCACAGCTGGATGCCTGCCGTCAGCTTGGCCGGGTAGATCAGCGGTATCAGGTAATGCTCCACAAAACTGTCGGGGTAGCCGGTGTCACCCGCCGCTGCACGCAGGCGGTTTTCCCATTCGGTCAGCGGGCAGGGCAGGTGCAGCACCTCCACCAGCACGCCCCAGGTCACGGCCGGCAGGTGCAGACAGCACAGCCGCGGCCACCTGAGCACCAGCAACCCGCCCAGCATCACGAACACGATGAACGTCAGATGAAACAGTACCAGCCCGTCGGCGGCCAATCGAAAGAACATGGCGTGGTCTCAACCCTGGGCGAAGCTGCGCAGCGTTTCACCTTCCATGCGATAACGCACCCACTCGTCCTGCGGCTGCGCGCCGATGGACTTGTAGAACTGGATGGCCGGTTCGTTCCAGTCCAGCACGCTCCACTCCAGGCGTCCGCAGCCCTTGGCACAGGCCTCCTGCGCCAGGTGGCGCAGCAATGCCTTGCCCGCACCCGTGCCGCGGGCCTGGGGCGTGACGTACAGGTCTTCGAGGTAGATGCCCTGGGTGCCGAGCCAGGTCGAATAACTGAAGAAGTACACCGCAAAGCCGATGGCCTGGCCGTCACGCTCGCAGATCAGCGCCTGGGTGCTGCTGCCTTCGCCGAACAGCGTGCGCTCGATATCGGCGACCGTGGCGATCACCTCGTGGCGGGCACGCTCGTACTCGGCAAGCTCGGTGATGAAGGTGAGAATCTGGCTGGCGTCTTCGACGCGCGCGGGGCGGATATGTACGGGCATGGCGGGGCTTCTGTTCCGGAAATCGAGGAGGGTTATCCTAAGGCAATTGCCCGTCGAGGGCACGGGAAGCCTGGAGGGTGGTGAGGGCTCGCCAAGTGTAGTGCCACAATTGCCCCCAACTGTATCGCAGCGCTGCGCACCGACTTGGTTAGTGTCACTTCACAACAACACACTGCCGGACACCCGCCATGCTCACCTCGCTCAACCTGCTGATGGCCTTCGTGCTGTTCGCCTTCGTCTCCTCGATCACCCCCGGCCCCAACAACACCATGTTGCTGGCCTCCGGCGTGAACTTCGGTGTGCGTCGCACCATTCCCCACGCGCTGGGCATCAGTATCGGCTTCATGGTGCTGGTACTGGCGGTGGGCCTTGGCCTGGGCGAGCTGTTCAAGGCCTATCCGCTGGCCTACGGCGTGCTGCGCTACGTGGGCGCCAGCTACCTGCTGTACCTGGCCTGGAAGATCGCCAATTCCGGCCCGCTGACCAGCGCCGAGCCCGGCACGCGCAAGCCCCTGGGTTTCTGGGGCGCGGCAGCCTTCCAGTGGGTCAACCCCAAGGCCTGGGTCATGGCCGTGGGCGCCATCACCACCTATGCACCCAGCCAGGGCTACCTGACCAACGTGATCGTGATCGCCGCGGTGTTCGCCGTGGTCAACCTGCCCAGCGTGTGCGTGTGGGTGATGTTCGGCAGCGCGCTGCGCACCGTGCTGCAGGACCCACGCTGGCTCAAGCTGTTCAATTGGCTGATGGCCGCGCTGCTGGTGCTATCGCTGTATCCACTGCTGTTTGTAGAATCCGGTTTTGTGTAACCCCCACAGCGAGTCCCGATGGAACTGATCCCCTGGTCGCATGACTGCGCCGAACACTTCACCCTGCGCGGCTGGCGCTCACCCGCCAGCGGCAAGCCGCTGCTGCATTTCATCCACGGCACCGGGTTCTGCTGCCTGGCCTACCAGCCGTTGCTGGAGCGCCTGGCCGAGCATTTCGACCTGTGGCTGTGCGATGTGCAGGGCCATGGCGACAGCGATCATGGCGGCGCCTTCGTGGGCTGGAACCGCAGCGCCGCGCTGGCGATCGAGGCCTTCCAGGCAGGCCGCGGCGAATACGGGCAGGTGGCGTGCTTTGCCATGGGCCACAGTTTCGGCGGGGTGCTGACCGGCTTGATGCTGGCGCTGGAACCGGGCCTGTTTCAGCGGGCGGTATTGCTTGACCCTGTGGTGTTCAGCCGCTCGATGCTGGGGGTGATGAGCGTGGCCACGCTGTTCGGCATGCACCGTCGCCACGGCCTGGCACGCAAGGCCGCCACCCGGCGCAGCCACTGGCCCGACCGCGAGGCGGCCTACGCCGCGCTGCACGGGCGCGGCATTTTCAAGGGCTGGCACGACGAGGCGCTGCAGGCCTATGTGGACCACGCCATCGGCGACTGCGGCGAAGGGGTAGTGCTCAAGTGCCGGCCTGCGCGCGAAGTGGACGTGTTCAGTTCGTTCCCTCGCGGGCTGTGGGCTGCCCTGGCCCAGGTGCAGACACCCGCACGGGTGCTGCATGGCATCACCACCTATCCCTTCGTACCCGTGTCGCTGGCGCGCTGGGCCCGTCTGAACCCAAGGGTCGAGCTGCGCGAGGTGCCCGGCGGGCACTGCTTCATGCAGGAAGATCCGCAGGCCTGTGCGAACGAGGTGCAAACCTACCTGCTGGGCTGATGGCAGGTTGTCCATTTCGCGACGAATACTGGTCTGTACGCTAGCGAACGCCAACCGCTGACCCCCTTAGAGTGCATCCTTGAACAACAACAGGGAGCACGAACATGAACCAGGCGGTCAGCCCCGAACCACCGGTTACCCAAGCCACCGAGCGCGTGCGCGTGATGACGCTGCGCCGCGCCCTGGGCGCAGCCGGCACGCTGGCGGTACTAGGGGTTGCCTTGTATGTGTGGCACAGCGGGCGCTTCAACGAACAGACCGACGATGCCTACGTGCGCGCCGACTGGGCGCCGATCAGTGCGCGGGTGGGCGGCTATGTGGCCCAGGTCAGCGTGGCCGACAATGCCGTGGTCAAGGCCGGCGACCTGCTGGTGCAGCTGGACGACCGCGACTATCGCCAGCAGGTGCGCCAGGCCCGTGCGGCGCTGGCCGCCAGTACCGCTTCGGTGCAGGCGCAGCAGGCCGTGCTGGTGACCCTGGCGGCGCAGCTGGAGGGGCAAGGGCAGGCGATTGCCCGTGCCGCCGCCGAGCGCGAGGCGGGCGGTGCCGAGGCGCGGCGCGCCGAACTCGACTGGCAGCGTTACCGCCAGTTGATCGGCATGAACGCGGTGAGTGCCCAGCGTGCCGAACGCGCCAGCACCACACGCACCCAGGCGCAGGCCACGCTCAAGGGCGCGGACGCCGGCTGGGCGATGCAGCGGGCCCGGCACCAGGTGCTGGCCAGCCAGCAGCGCGAGGCCCGAGCCGAACTGGTGCGCCGCGAGGCCGAGCTGGAACAGGCCGAGGCGGCCCTGGCCCTGGCCGAGAACGCCCTGGCCGACACCCAGGTACGGGCGCCCTTCGACGGCGTGGTGGGGCAGCGCAAGGTGCGTGTGCAGCAGTACGTCAGCCCCGGCCTGCCACTGCTGGCAGTGGTACCGGTGGAGCAGGCCTACGTGGTGGCCAACTTCAAGGAAACCCAGCTCGAACACATGCGCCCGGGGCAGCGCGCGACCCTGGAGGTGGACACCTTCGGCCGGCACTGGCAGGGCACGGTCGACAGCGTCTCGCCCGGCTCGGGGGCGGTGTTCGCGCTGTTGCCGCCCGACAACGCCACCGGCAACTTCACCAAGATCGTGCAGCGCTTTGCCGTGCGTATTCACCTCGACCCGGTGGAACCCGGCACGCCGCGGCTGCTGCCGGGCATGTCGGTGATCGCCACCATCGATACGCGCACGGCGCAGGTGCGCGATGAGCACTGAAGACAAGGTATCGCTGCGCGCGTGGGTGGCGGTGATCGGAGGCTTGTTCGGCTGCTTCATGGCGGGCATGAACGTGCACGTCACCAGTGCCGCGCTGCCGGAAATCGAAGGCGCGCTGGGGGCGACGTTCGAGGAAGGCTCGTGGATCTCCACCGCCTACCTGGTGGCGGAAATCACCATGATTCCGCTCACCGCCTGGCTGGTGCAGGTGTTCTCGCTGCGCCGGGTGATGCTGGTGGGCTCGCTGGTGTTCCTGATCAGCTCGGTCAGTTGCGCGCTGGCGCCGAACCTGCAGGCGATGATCGCCATCCGCGTGATCCAGGGCGCTTCGGGGGCGGTGCTGATCCCGCTGTCGATGCAATTGATCATCACCGAGCTGCCGCCGAGCAAGATCGCCCTGGGCATGGCCTTGTTCAGCCTCTCCAACAGCGTGGCCCAGGCCGCCGGGCCGTCGATCGGCGGCTGGCTGACCGACGCCTATTCATGGCGCTGGATCTTCCTGCTGCAACTGCTGCCCGGGGTGGCGCTGCTGGCGGCGGTGGCGTGGTCGATCCCGGCGCAGGCCGGCGACCGCGCCCAGTTGCGCGGCGCCGACTGGCTGGGCATCGCGGCCATGGCGCTGGGGCTGGGCGCGCTGCAGATCGTGCTGGAGGAGGGCGGGCGCGAGGACTGGTTCGATTCGGCGTTCATCGTCACCTTCAGCGTGATTGCCGTGGTGGCGCTGGCGCTGTTCGTGCAGCGCCAGCTGTGGGGCGCGCGGCCCTTCATCAACCTGCGCCTGCTGGCCAGCTACAACTTCGGCGTGGCCAGCCTGGCCATGGCGGTGTTCGGGGCGGCGACCTTCGGGCTGGTGTTTCTGGTGCCCAACTACCTGTCCCAGGTGCAGGGCTACAACGCCCGCGAAATCGGCATCAGCCTGATCGCCTACGGCATGGTGCAGTTGCTGCTGGCGCCGCTGCTGCCGCGCCTGATGCGCTGGCTCAACGCCAAGGTGCTGGTGGCCAGCGGCTTCGCGATCATGGCGCTGGGCTGCTGGCTGGGGGCGCACCTGTCGGCGGACGCGGCGAAGAACGTGATCATCCCCTCCACGGTGGTGCGCGGGCTGGGCCAGCCGCTGATCATGGTGGCGCTGTCGGTGCTGGCGGTGAAAGGGCTGGACAAGGCCCAGGCCGGCTCCGCCTCGGCGCTGATATCGATGCTGCGCAACCTGGGCGGTGCGGTGGGCACGGCGCTGCTGACGCAGCTGGTGTCGTTGCGCGAACGGTTTCACGGGCAGCGTATCAATGAGAGCCTGACGCTGTTCGATGCACCCGTGCAGCAGCGTCTGCCCGGCGGGGTGCTCGATGCACAGGCCCCGGCGCACCTGCAGGTGCTGGCGCAGCTGGACCAGACGGTGCATCAGCAGGCCTACCTGATGGCGTATTCGGATGCGTTCTATGTGTCGTGCGTGGCGTTGACGGTGTGTGCGCTGGCGTCGCTGCTGCTGCGCCAGCATGCACGCTGACTAGTCGGCGTCGGGCTGGCCGTAGGCTGGGGTCTTGCCGAAGTAGGCACTGGGCGAGACCCCCAGGGTGCGGCGGAACATGGCGCTGAAGGCGCTGGGGCTGTCGTAGCCCAGGTCCAGCGCCACGTTCAGGATCGAGTGCCCGGCGGCCAGCGCGTCGAGGCTGGCCAGCAGGCGCAGGCGGCGCAGCCACTGGATGAAGCTCAGGCCGGTTTCGCGCTGGAAGGCGCGGGTCAGGGTGCGTGCGTTCAGGCCGCTGTGGGCGGCGGCGCGCTGCAGGCTCCAGGGGCTGGCCGGGTCGTCGCGCAGGGCCTGGCACAGCGCGGCCAGTTGCGGGTCGACCGGCAGCGGCACGTGCAGGGCCAGAATCGGCAGCACGCGGATCTCGTCCAGAATCAACTGCATCACCCGCTCGTCACGCCCGCCGGGCGGGTAGTCGGCGGGGATGAGCATGGCGCTAATGATCAGTTGACGCAGCAGCGGCGGGATGTCCACCACGCGGCAGGTCAGCGGCAGGTCGGGGCGCGCGTCGGAGGCGACGAACAGGGTGCGCATGCGGACCTGGCCGGCCATCTTCAGGTCGTGTTCGACGGCGGCGGGCACCCATACGCCGCGCCCTGGCGGAACCACCCAGCAGCCCTGGCTGGAGTTGACCGTGATCACCCCGCTCAGGGCATGGATCAGCTGGGCGCGGTTGTGGCAGTGCGGGGCGATGCGCTCGCCGTGGGGGTAGTTTTCTGCCAGGGGGACAATCGGCTGCATGGCGGTGCGTTGGGATTGAGGGTGGGGGGGCAGTATGCCTGATGATCGGTGGGTGCAGGATCAGCGAATGCTGTGCATTCGATCGCGGGGCAAGCCCGCTCCCACAGGTACAGCGCCTATTCAAAGAGTGCCGCAATCCCCGTGGGAGCGGGCTTGACCCGCGATCTGGCGCATAGCGCCAGCAAACCCTGGCACATCAATCGATCCCGCTCTGGGCAAACTCCTGGGCCAGAAAATCCAGCAGGTGCCGCACCGAAGGCAGCAGCCCGCGCCGTGAGGCAAACACCGCGTGCACCAGCCCGCATTGCGGTGCCCAGTGCGGGGTGGGCTGCACCAGCTCGCCACGGGCAAGCTCGTCGCGGATCACCACCAGTGGCAGGTGCACCACCCCCACGCCCGCCAGCGCCGCCTGGCGCAATACCACCAGGTCGTCGGTCACCAGCCGCGGCGTGTGCCGCAAGCTGGCCGTGGCGCCGTCCGGGCCATTGAGCTGCCATTGATAATCGCGCTGCGGGTTGCCCCAGTGCAGGCTCGGCAAGGCGGCCAGGTCGGCGGGCACGATGGGCCTGGGCAACGACGCCAGCAAGCCGGGCGCGGCCACCAGCAACTGCGTGCTGTTGGCCAGCACCTTCATCACCAGGTCGCTGCTCTCCAGCGGCGGCACCCGCACCCGCAGCGCAATGTCGATGCCTTCCTGGATCAGGTCCACATGGCGGTTGGTGCTCTCGATATGCAGCTGCACCAGCGGGCACTGCACCATGAAGCGCGACAGCATCGGCCCCACCCAGAAATCCAGCAGCGCCGTGGGGCAGCTCAGGCGCACGATGCCCTGGGGCTCGGCACGGTGGCGCTCGATCAGCTCGGCCGCACCCTCGGCCTCCACCAGCATGGCCACGCAATGGCGGTGGTAGGCCTGCCCGATGTCGGTTACCGAAAAATGCCGGGTGGAACGCTGGATCAGGCGCACCCCGAGGCGCTCCTCGAGCCCGGCCACCCGCCGGCTGAGTTTGGACTTGGGCATGTCCAGGGCACGGCCGGCGGCGGCAAAGCCACCGTGCTCGACCACCTGGGCGAAGTAGTACAGGTCGTTGAGGTCTTCCACCACTGTTCTCCAAATGGAACGCTGAGGGCACTTTACGCTATCTACCGCCTTCAGCGTTGCGCCCTTATCGTTGGCTTCATGCACGAGAGGAGGTAGCTCATGAAAAAGATCCAAGGCGTCTACAGCAGCCCGCACCCGCATTGGGTGGGTGACGGCTTCCCGGTACGCAGCCTGTTCACCTACGACAACCTGGCCCAGCACATCAGCCCGTTCCTGCTGCTCGACTACGCCGGGCCCCATGCCTTCACCCCCACCAGCGCCCGTCGCGGCGTCGGCCAGCACCCGCACCGCGGTTTCGAAACGGTGACCATCGTCTACCAGGGCGAACTGGAGCACCGCGACTCCACCGGTGCCGGCGGCCTGATCGGCCCGGGCGATGTGCAGTGGATGACGGCCGCAGGCGGCATCCTGCATGAAGAGTTCCATGCGCCGTCGTTCGCCCGCAGTGGCGGCACCCTGGAGATGGTGCAGTTGTGGGTCAACCTGCCGGCCCGGCACAAGTCTGCCCCTGCCGGCTACCAGACCCTGCTGGCCGCCGACATCCCCAGCGTGGCGCTGCCCGGCGGTGCCGGCAGCCTGCGGGTGATCGCCGGTGACTACCACGGCCATCGCGGCCCGGCGCGCACCTTCACGCCGATGCAGGTGTGGGACATGCAGCTCAAGTCCGGCAAGCCCGTGCGGTTGCCTGCCCAGGCCGGTCACAGCAGCGCCCTGGTGGTGCTGCGCGGCCAGGTCACGGTCAATGGCGAGCGTTCGGTGGGCCCGGCCCAACTGGTGCTGCTGGAGCGTGCCGGCGACGAAGTGCTGCTGCAGGCCGACAGCGAGGCGGCGGTGCTGTGGCTCAGCGGCGAGCCGCTGGATGAACCCATCGTCGGCTACGGCCCGTTCGTGATGAACAGCGATGCCGAGATCGAGGCGGCGTTCGCCGATTTTCGCGCCGGGCGCTTCGGCCAGATGACCAATGGCGGCGGCACTGTCACACGCGCCGACTAGGGTCTGTATGCAACTCACGTTTGTCCCAACTCCGGCGCCACGGCGCCGGACCACCCCTGCAAGGAGTATGACCATGAGTGTTCCCTACACCCGTCTGGACAAGAACAACGCCGCCGTGCTGCTGGTCGACCATCAGGCCGGGCTGCTCTCGCTGGTGCGTGACATCGAGCCGGACAAGTTCAAGAACAACGTGCTGGCGCTGGCCGACCTGGCCGAGTACTTCAAGTTGCCCACCATCCTCACCACCAGCTTCGAAAGCGGCCCCAACGGCCCGCTGGTGCCCGAGCTCAAGGCGCAGTTCCCTGACGCGCCGTACATCGCGCGCCCCGGCCAGATCAACGCCTGGGACAACGAGGACTTCGTCAAGGCGGTCAAGGCCACCGGCAAGAAGCAGCTGATCATCGCCGGTGTGGTCACCGAGGTGTGCGTGGCGTTCCCGGCGCTGTCGGCGATTGCCGAAGGCTTCGAGGTGTTCGTGATCACCGACGCCTCCGGCACCTTCAACCCGATCACCCGCGACGCGGCCTGGGACCGCATGTCGTCGGCCGGTGCGCAACTGATGACCTGGTTCGGCGCAGCCTGCGAACTGCACCGCGACTGGCGCAACGATGTCGAGGGGTTGGGCGCGCTGTTCTCCAGCCACATCCCCGACTACCGCAACCTGATCACCAGCTACAACACCCTCACCGGCGCCAACCAGTAGCCCGCCTCACTGCGCGTCGCCGCGCCTGCCCCCGGTTTCATCGGCGGGCAGGTCGGTGGCGCGGTCTTCGCCGATCTCCCGGTACTCCTTGAGCAACTGCTTGAGCTGGCTGTTGTCCAGCTGGTCGAGGTTCATCAGCGCGTTGTGCGCCGCCTTGGTCGAGCGCAGCAGTTCGTCGAGCTTGATGTGCAGCACGTCGTTGTCGCGGTTCTGGGTGTTCTGGATGACGAACACCATCAGGAAGGTGACGATGGTGGTCGAGGTGTTGATGATCAGCTGCCAGGTGTCGTTGTAGTCGAACCACGGCCCGGTGACGGCCCAGACCACGATCAGTACCAGTGCGATGAGGAAGGTGCGCGAGCGACCGGCCTGTTTGGCCAGGCCCTGGGCGAAGCGTTCGAATTTCATGGCAGACTCTTGTGTGGGGATCTACTGGGTAGACCCTGCGGCGTTGCCGAAATTCTTTGTAACATCAGGGGAAGAAGACATGGGGCAGGACCACGGGGCACCGACGCACCTGGTGCGGGTGATACCCACCGATTACGGCCAGTTCGTGCTGGAGCTGAACAATGGCGAGCACCGCTTGCTCAAGGGCCTGGTGCTGACCCGCGAGCTGGGCTGGAGCGAGCTTGCCAACCCACGCAAGGCGCGCCAGCGAACCTTCAGTGCCACCCAGCTCGGTTGGCCGGGTGGGCGTACGCTGGGGCTCGACTACCTGCTCGCGCAGGCACAGCCGATGAACGAGCGCGAGCTGGGCTGGCAGTCGGTGGACTTCTCCCAGTGCAACCGCGCGCCCACCCCGGAGCACGACACCCACCACGTGTACTACGTGAGCCTCAAGCCCTTCGACCCGCAGCCATTCGGCCTGGGCGAGTCGATTCACGGCGGCCATGGCGAGCGGGGCGGCATGTTTTCCTTCGACCTGGCCGGGCTTGTGGCGTGGCCCAACTGGCGCGAACACTTCGAGCTGGCCGGCTGTGGCTGGGCCATTGCCCTGGTCGACGCCAACACCACGGATGCGCAGGCATTGCTGGACGTACTGATAGACGCCTGGTGCCAGCGTGAGGCCTGAGCTCAGCCCCGGGGCATCAGGCCCAGGCCATTGAGCAGCAGCGCCGCGACAAACAGGCTGACCCCGAACGCCGTGTGCGCCGCCAGGCTGCGCAGGCGTGCCACCTTGGGGTTGGGGGTGCGACGGGCCAGTACGCCTGCGCCCATGCCCGGCTGCAGAATGAAGAACGGCGCCACCAGCGTGCCGATACCGATCGCCAGCGCCGGCAGCAGGGTAGGGCTGTGGGCCCAGCCGATGCCGAAGATCGCCAGCAGCAGCCCGGCGTACAGCACCCCGATCACATAGTGCGTCGCCCAGCCCAGCAGGGCTTCGCCCGGTACGGGCGGCGCCTTGGCGATGCTGTCATGAGTGAACTGACCATGGCGCAGGTGCGCCACCCAGCGCCCGACCATCGGCCAGCTGGGCGTGGGCACCTTCAGCAGCCGCTTCTGTGTTTCGGCCCACAGGTCGGCCAGCGCCGTGCCCAGCAGCCCGATCAGGCTGGCACTGGCGATGAAGTGAAGCAGAGGGGACATGGCGTTGCTCCTGAATAAAACATTCAATGAATTGATTGAATGATTGGCGAATGATAGCTTCCTGTCAATGACCGACCTTCCTCAGCAACACTTCATCGATATCGCCGAGCTGGCCCGCACCCTGGGCCATGCGCATCGGCTGCACCTGCTCGAACACATCGCCCAGGGCGAGCGTGCGGTCGAGCGCCTGGCCGAACTGTGCGGGTTGTCCGTGGCCAACACCTCCCAGCACCTGCAGCACCTGCGTCGCGCCGGCGTGGTACAGACCCGCCGCGACGGCAAGCGCGTGCTGTACCGCCTGGGTGGTGGGCCGATCCTGGAGGTGCTGGCGGCACTGGGGCAGTTCGCCGAGCACAACCGCCTGGCGGTGCGCGAGCTGCTGGCCGACAGCATGAGTGCGCAGGAGCGCCTGGAGGCGATGTCGCGCGACGAGCTGGTGCAGCGCCTGCACGAGCAGAGCATCACCCTGTTGGATGTGCGCTCCCACGAGGAATACGCCCTGGGGCACTTGCCGGGGGCGATCAGCATGCCATTGGACGAGCTGCAGCAGCGCCTGGCCGAACTGCCGCAGGACCAGGAGATCGTTGCCTACTGCCGTGGCCCCTGGTGCGTGCTGTCGAGTACCGCCACCGCGGCCTTGCGCGAGCACGGCTTCAAGGTGCGCCGGCTCGACAGCGGCCTGCCGGACTGGCAGGCGGCAGGGCTGCCGGTGGAGGCCTGAGCCTCTGCGGCGGCCCCTGGCGCTTTCGCGCGCGGGCCTGGCAGCGTTACCATCGACGGTCTGACTTTCCATAAAAACAATCAGGAAGCCTATGAACGCCCAAGCCTTACCCCTGCAAGACCTCGCCGCGCCAGAGGGCGTGTGCTACGGCTGCGGTACCTCGCACCCCAGCGGCCTGCACCTGAAAAGCCACTGGGCCGAGGACGGCAGCCACGTGCTGTGCCGGCACGAACCCGATGCCACCTTCACCGGCTGGCCGGGGCTGGTGTACGGCGGGTTGCTGGCGATGCTGGTGGACTGCCATTCGAACTGGACCGCCATGGCCTGGCACTACCGCGCCGAAGGCCGCGAGCCGGGCAGCCTGCCGCGCATCGACTGCGTCACCGGCAAGCTTTCGCTGACCTACCTCAAACCCACCCCGATGGGCGTGGAGCTGGTGCTCAAGGCGTGGGTCGAGGGTGAGGTGGGGCGCAAGAGCCGGGTCATCTGCGAAGTCTGGGCCGGCGACGTACTCACCGTGACGGCCGACTCGGTGTTCGTGCGCGTCGACACCGAACGCCTCAAGCAACAGGCCCACGCGACCGTGTAACCCCGGGGGCGATGGCCTTGGACATGTCCCTGGCCGTCGCCCCAGCCAACTCAGAACGGCATCGCCAGCGTCACCTGGCTGTACAGGTTGGTGCCATTGCCGCCCACCTGATTGCCCCCCGTGTTCTCGTCCTTTTTCGGCTGGTACAGCCCCACCAGCGGGCTGACGATCAGGTGCGGGCTGACTGCCCATTCCACGTACAGGTCCAGCTCGCGGGCACCGAGGTTCAGCGCGTTGCGTGTGTGCAGGGTATCGAAGTCGAAATACAGCGCGCCCAGGGTCAGGTTCTCCAGTGGCTTGGCCACCAGGCCCAGGTGATGCACCCCGGTATTGCTGTTGAACGGCCCCGCGTAGTTGGCCGCCACCTCACCCTGGAACCAGGTGCCGTAGCCGGTGCTCAGCCCGGTGAACAAGGCATCCCAGCCTTCGGAATAGCGGGTGTAGCGGTAGGTCAGGCTCGGTGCCCAGGGCAGCTCGGCGAAGGTGTAACCGGCCTCGGCGTACCAGGCCTTTTCCGGGCCGGCCTGCTTGTCCTGCCAGGCGTATTCGAAGGCGAAGCTGGCGTTGTCGATACCGGCGTTGCCTTCGCCGCGCAGGCTGTAGGTGTCCATGCCGTCGCGTTGGCGCTGGAATTCGCTGGCCCATTGCTCGGTCACGCCCAGGCCGTGAACCCAGGTCAGTCCCAGGGTGCCGGCCGCGGTGGTGTAATCCAGGGTGCCGGCGGCCAGTTCGGTCTCGGCCTGGGCGCGGTTGTCGGACTTGAGCCACAGCACGCTGGCGTGCACGCCACGCTCGCCGCCCAGGCGCAGCACGGCGGTGCGGTCGAAGGCGTGGCGCGCCGCCAGGTAATAGGCGCCGCCACGGTCCAGCGCGCCGTCGGCGGGGCCCTTGCCGAGGTTGGGGCCATCGTCGTTGATCAGAAAGCCGCGGCCCAGCTTGACCACCTGACGGCCGAGCGAGGCATCCACGCCATCCTTGCCCAGCAACGGGAACAGCTCGCCGGAGCGCCAGCCGAGGTAGGCGTCCTCCAGCTTGGTGGTGCGCTCGGTGCCGTCGGTGTTGCCGGCTGCGTCGCCATCGCCCCAGGTGGCGGAACTGACCCAGCTGAGTGCGCCGTAGGCACTGCCGTTGCCGGCCAGGCGCTGGTCGCCGCTGATTCCATACTTGATGAAGCCCTCGCGCCAGGTCGAGCCGCCGGGCGTGGCGTCGTAGTTCTTGCGGCTGTTGAACAGGCCGTACACCGCCAGGATGTCGGCATTCAGGTGGGACTCGTCATCGGCGTAGAGCTCGATGGCCTGGGCTGATGGCTGGGCCAGCAGCGCAGCCAGGCTGAGGGCGGCAAGCAGGTGAGGGTGCAGGTTCATGGTGGTGGGGTCCCCGGGTTGGCGTGAGTGGTGGCCATTTAGGGCGGGGACGGTGGGGGCTGTCTTTGATCTGGCTGCCACATGGATTGATTGTGTGCGCCAGGCGGGTAGGTGCCGGGGTGCTTGCCAGAAGCAGGTTGCTTGGGGCTGTGAGGTCGGCTTCTGCCCGCAGGGTGTGTCAGGCAAACCGTGCGCGCAGGTTTTGCTGCCGCTTCGCGCCAGATCGCGGGGCAAGCCCGCTCCCACGGCCTTGCGGCCAGAAGCAGGTTGTTAGGGGCTGTGAGGTTGGCTTCTGCCCGCAGGGCGTGGGAGTTGGCTTGGCCGACGATCGAGCGCGAAGCGGTCGTAAAACCTGAGTGCAGGGTGTGTCAGGCAAACCGTGCGCGCAGGTTTTGCTGCCGCTTTGCGCCAGATCGCGGGGCAAGCCCGCTCCCACGGCCTTGCGGCCAGAAGCAGGTTGTTTGGGGCTGTGAGGTCGGCTTCTGCCCGCAGGGCGTGGGAGTTGGCTTGGCCGACGATCGAGCGCGAAGCGGTCGTAAAACCTGAGTGCAGGGTGTGTCAGGCAAACCGTGCGCGCTCGTTTTGCTGCCGCTACGCGCCAGATCGCGGGGCAAGCCCGCTCCCACGGCCTTGCGGCCAGAAGCAGGTTGTTAGGGGCTGTGAGGTCGGCTTCTGCCCGCAGGGCGTGGGAGTTGGCTTGGCCGACGATCGAGCGCGAAGCGGTCGTAAAACCTGAGTGCACGGTCCGCCAGGCAAACCGGCTACGGCCAGAAGTGCCCTGGCAGCCTGCAACAAAACCCCAGGCAGCCACGGGCAAGACGCCAGTCAACCGCCAGCGCACAGTGGCGCATAACCACAACAACGGCATTCGAGGTCGCTCATCATGTCGCTCAACCACACCCTCAGCGTGCACCTGAACCGCGGCACGGTCGGGTTCCCCACCGCGCTGGCCAGCACCATCGGCCTGATCATGGCCAGCCCGGTGATCCTCACCGCCACCACCGGTTTCGGCATCGGCGGCGGTGCGTTCGCCGTGGCCATGCTGATCGCCATGCTGATGATGCTCGCCCAGTCGACCACCTTCGCCGAAGCCGCCGCCATCCTGCCCACCACCGGCTCGGTGTACGACTACATCAACTGCGGCATGGGGCGCTTCTTCGCCATCACCGGCACGCTGTCGGCCTACCTGATCGTGCACGTGTTCGCCGGCACCGCCGAAACCATCCTGGCCGGGGTGATGGCGCTGGTGAACTTCGAACACCTCAACACCCTGGCCGAATCCTCCGGTGGCTCGTGGCTGCTGGGGGTGGGCTTCGTGGTGGTGTTCGGCATCCTCAATGCGTTCGGCATCAGTGTGTTCAGCAAGGCCGAGATCATCCTCACCTTCGGCATGTGGACCACGCTGATGGTGTTCGGCGTGCTCGGCCTGATCGCCGCCCCGGCGGTGCAACTGGACGGCTGGTTCGGCGCGTCGCTGGTGGGCACCGACCTGATCACCGTGCTGTCGCTGGTGGGCATGGCGATGTTCATGTTCGTCGGCTGCGAGTTCGTCACCCCGCTGGCACCCGACCTGCGCCAGTCGGCGCGCACCCTGCCCAGGGCCATGGCGCTGGGGCTGTTCGGCGTGGCCTCGTGCATGTTCATCTATGGCGCGGCGATGAAGCGCCAGGTCGACAACGTGCTGCTCGACGCCGCCAGCGGTACGCACCTGCTGGACACGCCCATGGCCATTCCGCATTTTGCCCAACAGGTGATGGGCGATATCGGCCCGTTGTGGCTGGGCATCGGCTTTCTGTTCGCCGGCGCCGCCACCATCAACACCCTGATGGCCGGGGTGCCGCGCATCCTCTATGGCATGGCGGTGGATGGCGCATTGCCCCGGGTGTTCACCTACCTGCACCCACGCTTCAAGACCCCTATCGTATGCATTCTGGTGGCGATGCTGATCCCGTGCCTGCACGCCTGGTGGCTGGGCGGCAACACCGACACCATCCTGCACCTGGTACTGGCGGCGGTGTGTGCCTGGAGCACCGCCTACCTGCTGGTGACGCTGTCGGTGGTGATCCTGCGCATTCGCCGGCCCGACCTGCCACGGGCCTACCGCTCGCCGCTGTTCCCGCTGCCGCAATTGCTGTCGAGCGTCGGCATCGGCCTGGGCATGTGGTTCATCACCCCGCCGGGCATGAACCCGGCCCAGGTTTACGTGCCATTCGCCTGGATGCTCGGCGCCACGGCGGTGTACGCGCTGTTCTGGACCCTGGTGGTGCAGAAGGTCAACCCGTTCAAGCCGGCCTCGGTCGAAGAGGTGCTGGCGCGCGAATTTGCCCACCAACCGGGAGTCGAGCATGGCGCATACCCTGCCCACACTGTGGCAAAGGCTGTTTGACCGCGCGCCCTCGGGCTACCGCCCCGGGGTGACGCTGGCGCACCTGCAGCGCAACCTCGGCCTGGCCGGTTGCGAGGTGCTGGGGCCGGGCAGTGCACGCTACGCCCTGGCCGATGGCAGCCTGACGTTCGAGGTGCGCGAGCGCACCGAGTCGCAGTTGCTGATGCACCTGGTGCTGTGCGAGTTCCGCCTGCAGGTGCCCGGCCCGCAACAGGGCACGGCGCGGCTGGCGTTGCAGCATACCGGTGCACTGCGGCGCAGCGGCCTGCGCTGGCGCCGGCTGCGTGGCGAGCAGTCCTGGCAGGCGCGGCTGGAACAGGCCCTGGCCCACGACCCGGCCCTGCAACAGGCGCTGATGCCGCTGGAATTCAAGCGCCTGCACCTGGACCTGGCAGGCGGCTGCTGGACCCTGACCCTGGAGCACATGGGCGGCAGCGAGGTGGTCAACCGCATGCCGGCGTTTCGTCGCTACATCAGCCTGAACCCCGCACAGCGTGACCTGCTGCTGGCCGCATTGAAAGGTCTGGCGCGGCTTGTCGAAGACCTCTGAACCCGCAGACTGGCACCAAAACTGCTTCCACCCTGGCGACGACGAACGTGTTGCGCGCATATAGCTAACATGTTAACTATTGCCCAACAAAAACAAGATGCCATCGTGGAGGTACCCATGAGTACTCATCAGCTCGCCGGCACTGCGCTGGACCGCTGGAATGCCGACATGCAGCACATTTGCGGGCATTTCGAGACCGAACTTGCATTCAACCGCTCGCTGTTCATCGGCGAGATTTCCACCTGGTCACGCGGCGGCCTGGCCCTGGCCAACCTGCGCACCAACGCCGGGCTGATCCGCCGCGACGGCATCAAGCCCGACCGCGACAACGACCAGCACTGCTTTCTGGTCAGCCAGCGCACCGGTTTCTCCCAGGTCACCCAGAACGGCGTCAGCGTGCAGCTGGCACCGGGCGAGATGCTGCTGATGGACGCGGTCGGGGCCTGTGAAATCATGCCGTTCGGCCTGATCGAACACGCCTCGCTGTCGCTCTCGCGCGAGGCGGTGTGCCGGCAGCTGGGGGGCGATGCGCGTACCTTCGGCAAGATCTCCCAGACCAAGGCCTGCGGGCGCATGCTGCATGTGCTGATGGATCAGCTGTGCAAGGAAAGCGCTCCGGGGGAGGGCGAGCTGGCCGAGGGCCAGGCCCTGCACAGTGCATTTCTGTCGCTGCTGGGGTCGGCCCTGGAGGGCGGCGATGACCAGGTGCAGCCGGGCGCGGCGCTGCACGGCGCCAACCTGCGCAGCTATGTGCAGAAGGTGATCGACGAGTCCCTGGGCCAGCCCGGCCTGTCGCCGGTGAACCTGGCCAACCGCCTGAACATTTCGGTGCGCCACCTCTACCGCCTGTTCGAAGAGCAGGGCGACAGCGTGTGTCGCTACATCCAGCGCACGCGCCTGCAACGCAGCGCCGACGACCTGGCCAACCCGATCCTCAAGACCGAGTCGATCACCACCATCGCCTACAAATGGGGCTTCACCGATTCGGCGCACTTCAGCCGCTCGTTCAAGAAACAGTTCGAACGCTCGCCCAAGGACTACCGCTCCCATAGCCTGGCCGGCCCGGCCTGATAAACCACTGGCTTGACCCTGCGGGGCACAGTGTATAGGCTCGCACGCTCTGGCTACCTACCGGTCGGTAGGTTAGGCATTCGGCAGCCAGACCTGTGACCTTTTTGTGGATTCGAGCTATGCACACCCCGCAGTCCCCCCATGTGAAATTTGCCGTGTCCCTGGCGCTGATCGGCGCCCTGGGGCCGTCGGCCATCGACATGTACCTGGCCAGCATGCCGAGCATCGCCGCCGAGTACGGCGCGACCTATGCCGGGGTGCAACTGACGCTGACGGTGTTTCTGCTGGCCATGGGCGCCGGCCAATTGCTGTTCGGCCCGCTGGTCGACACCCTGGGCCGGCGCCGGCCGCTGCTGGCCGGGCTGCTGGTGTTTGTGCTCAGTTCGCTGGCCGCGGCCCAGGCGCCCAGCCTCGAAACCCTGCTGGCGGCGCGCTTTGTCCAGGGCCTGGGCAGTGCGCTGACCCTGGTGGTGATCATGAGCATGGTCCGCGATGTGGCCGAAGGGGCGCGCGCCGCGCAGATCTTCGCCCTGCTGATGACCGTCGAGGGCCTGGCGCCGGTGCTCGCACCGGCGGTGGGCGGTTTTGTGGGGGCGCACCTTGGCTGGCGCGCGATCATGCTCACCCTGGCCGGGCTCGGCGTGCTGGTACTGTTGAACTCGGCCTGGGTGCTCAAGGAAACCCTGGCCGCCGACAAGCGCCAGCCCTGGCAGCCGCGGGACATCCTGCGCACCTACCTGCGCATCGGCAGCGATGGCCAGTTCCTGCGCCCGGCGCTGGCGCTGGCGGCGGTGTTCTTCTTTCTGTTTGCCTACATCGGCGGTGCGGCGTTCGTCTACCAGACCCACTTCGGCCTGTCGGTGCAAGCCTTCGGCACGCTGTTCGGCGCCACCGGGGTGGCAATTCTGCTCGGCGCCATCGCGGCGGGTCGGCTGGTGGCGCGCAAGGGCCTGCTGCGCCTGGCCAAGGCCGGTGCGGGGTGCCTGCTGATCGGTTCCCTGGTGGTACTGGCAGGGGCCCTGAGCGCGGCGGGGCTGGCCGGCATCGTTGCCGGCATGGCGCTGGCGATGTTCGGCCTGGGCATTCTCGAGGCCACGCTGATGTCGCTGGTGATGTCTTCGCAAAGCCGCGCGCTGGGCTCCACGGCAGCGTTGCTGGGCGCCTTCCAGTTGATCATTTCGTCGTTCGCCACGCCGTTGTCGGGCATCATGGCGCCTTTGGGCGCGGCGCACTGGGCGTCGCTGCTGGTGATTTCGGGTGTTGTCGTGGCGCTGCTGGTGCGCGCCTGCACCCGGCACGCGCCGGTCGAGGCGAGCAGCCTGGCCGGGCATTGATACGGGAGAACCCTGCATGAGAACCCTCACGCCTTCGGCGCAGAAGGTCTGCGCGATCGCGGTCGAGCAGTTTGCCGAGCATGGCTACGATGCCGCCTCGCTCAACGACATCGCGGCGGCGGCCGGCATGCGCAAGCCGTCGCTGTATGCGCACTTCAGCAGCAAGGACGACCTGTTCGAGGCGGTGTTCGAGCGTGCGGTGGAGGCCGAGCGGCTGTATGTGGAGCAGTGCTTTGCGCAGTGCGACGACGCGTTGCCGGGGGCCGGCTATGCCCATTGCCTGGGTGAGCGCTATCAACAGTCGGCGCACCTGCGGTTTCTGCTGCGCACCGCGTTCTTTCCGCCGGCGGCGCTGCGGCCGATCATCTCGGCAGGCTTCGAGGGGTACCTGGCGCGGCTGGGCGAGGTGTTCGAGCAGGCGCTGGGCACGTGCCTGCCGCAGGTGCCGGTGGCGCGGCGGGGGGTGTATGTGGACGCGTACCTGGGGGTGGTGGACAGCCTGAATGTAGAGCTGATCTATGCCGGGCCGCAGGCGTACGCGCGGCGGTTGCGGGCGATGTGGGTGGTGTTCGGGGATGCGCTGGGCGCGGCACCGAGGTGATGCCTTCGCCGGCAAGGCCGGCTCCTACAGGCACCGCGTCATCCCGTAGGAGCCGGCCTTGCCGGCGAAGAGGCCCGTCAGGCCACCGCCAGGTAATGCTTCACGAAGCTCTCGCTCAGCACCTCCCACAGCACCGGTGTGCCCTTGGTCACGAACCAGCTGTCGCCCACCTTGTACAGCGTGCTCTGCCCGGTGCTTTCATCGGTCAGGCGCACTTGGCCGGTCATCACCGTGGCCTGCTCGTTGAACGGATAGACCATGCGGAACCTGCCCTGGGTGGTACCGAAGTAGGCGCTGCTGAGCGCGTCGGTCGGCGCGCCGAAGGTCATCTTGCCGAAGGCACGCACCTCGCCTTCGAGAATCTCCGAGCCCAGGTCGGCAACGGTGCCCCAGGCGTCGAGTTCGCCGAGCTGGATGTTGTGCTTGAGTGCAGTCAGGGTCATGGCAGTGTTCCTTGAACAGTGGAAAAAAAGGGGGGGTCAGCGCCGGCCATTCCAGTACCCCGACAGCTGGTGCCAGGATTTGCCGGCCGTGAGCAGCAGCGGGCGGATATGGTCCTTGCCGACAATCGTCGGGCGCGGGATTGAACTGACCAGGTCATAGCGGGCCGAGCCTTCGCTCATGCCCTCGGCCAGCACCTTGCAGATGATGTGGCTGGGCGTCACGCCGAACCCGGAGTAGCCCTGCACGTAGAACGCATTGCTGCGCCCGGGCAGGGTGCCGACCTGCGGGAACAGGTTGGGGCTGCAGGCCATCGGGCCACCCCAGGCCAGGTCGATCTTCACGTCCTTCAGGTACGGGAAGATCTTCAACATCAAAGCCCGGTTCCAGGCCTTGAGGTCGCGGGGGATATGCTCCACCAGCGGCGTCGCGGCGCCGAACAGCAGACGGTTCTCGTTGGTCACGCGGTAGTAGTCGATCACCGGGCGAATGTCGCTGTAGGCGCCGCGAATCGGGCTGATGCGCCGGATCAGCTCCTCTGGCAGCGGCTCGGTCATCATCTGGAAGGCGTAGGTGTTGATGGTGGAGCGGTGCAGTTCGGGTTCAAGCCTGTTCAGAAAGCTGTCGCAGGCCCACAGCAGCTTGCTGGCGCGTACCGAGCCGCGGCCGGTGCGCACGGTGATGCGCTCGCCGTACTGCACCTGCAGCGCCGGGCTGTTCTCGAAGATGCGCACGCCATGCCCGGCCACGGCCTTGGCCTCGCCCAGCAGCAGGTTGAGCGAGTGTACATGCCCGCCGCCCATGTGCAGCAGGGCGCTGCCGTAGGCGTTGGAGCCGATGATCTGGCTGACCTCGCTGCCGCCCAGAAAGCGGATCTCGTGCTGGGAATTCACCGACTTGAAGTCTTTCTCCCAGGCGCGCAGGGTTTTCTCCTGGCGGGCATTGAAGCCCATGTAGCCATAGCCGTGGCAGAAGTCGGCATCGATGGCGTACCGGGCGATGCGCTGCTTGATGATGTCGGCGCCCAGGTCGCTGATCTCGAAGATCTGGCGCAGGCCATCTTCGCCCACGGCTGATTTGATCTTTTCAAGGTCGTGGCCGATGCCGGCCATGATCTGCCCGCCGTTGCGCCCGGTGCCGCCAAAGCCCAGGTAGCGGGCCTCGAGCACGACGATGTTGGTGATGCCCTTTTCGGCCAGCTCCAGCGCCGTGTTGATGCCGGAAAACCCGCCGCCGATGATGACCACGTCCGCGTCTTCATCGTGTTCCAGGGTCGGGAAGCTCAGGTTGTATTTCTTGGTTGCCGTGTAGTAGGTCGGCGTTTCGATCGTGATCATGGCGCAGCCTGAAAAGTGGAGGAGCTTTCGAGGCCTATTAGGGGGCTTGGCGGGGTGGTGTGTCTTGACCCTGCGTGCCGCGTGCCTTGACCGCGGGTGCCAGCGCTGCGCAGGCGGGTAGGTGGCCGCCGGCTTCTTTGTTAAAGTGTTAACAAATAACCTGATGACCGTAGCCTTCCATGTCCAAACCTCGTGTTTCGCTGACTCTTACCTTGTTGCAAGCCCGCGAGGCGGCAATGAGCTTCTTCCGCCCCTCGCTCAACCAGCATGGCCTGACCGAGCAGCAGTGGCGGGTCATTCGTATCCTCAGCCAGCAGGGCGAGCTGGAGATCTACCGGCTGGCCGAACAGGCGTGCATCCTCAAGCCGAGCATGACCGGTGTGCTGGTGCGCATGGAGGCGGCGGGGCTGGTGTGCCGGCGCAAGGCCGAGCAGGACCAGCGGCGGGTGCTGGTCAAGCTGGCGGACAAGGGCGTGGCGTGTTTCGACTCCATGAGCCAGAGCATGGAGGCCAACTACCAGCAGCTGCAGGACCAGTTCGGTGAACAGAAGCTGCAGCAGTTGCTGGGGTTGCTGGAAGAACTGAAGCAAGTACGGCGCTAACTCATTCGCCGGCAAGGCCGGCTCCTGCAGACACCGCAGCCTGTGTAGGAGCCGGCCTTGCCGGCGAAGAGGCCCGTCAGATCAATACACCCCGCCAGCCTGGTCGACAGGTGCCGCCTCACCCTTGAACTTGCCCACCAACCCCTGCAACCCGCGCATCAGCACCGTGGTATCCACCCCCACCGCCACGAACGCCGCGCCCAGTTCGATGTAGCGGCGCGCCAGCGCTTCATCGGCGCTGAGAATCCCGGCCGCCTTGCCCGCACGCTGAATCCGCACGATCGCGTCTTCGATTGCCGCCTGCACGTCAGGGTGCCCCGGATTGCCCCGGTGCCCCATCGACGCACTCAGGTCGGCCGGGCCGATGAACACCCCGTCCACCCCCTCCACGGCCGCAATCCGGTCCAGCTGCGCCAGCCCCTCGGCGCTCTCGATCTGCACCAGCAGGCACATCTGCGCATCGGCCTGGTCCAGGTAGCCGGGGATGCTGTTCCAGCGCGACGCCCGCGCCAGTGCACTGCCCACCCCGCGCACGCCCAGCGGCGGGTAGCGCATGGCGCGCACCAGCTCGCCGGCCTGGGCCGCGCTTTCCACCATCGGCACCAGCAGCGTCTGCACACCGATGTCCAGCACCTGCTTGATCAGCGCGGTGTCGCCGATCACCGGGCGGATGATCGCCTCGCCAGGGTAGGGCGCCACCGCCTGCAGCTGCGCGAGCATGCCGCGCAGGTCGTTGGGCGCATGCTCGCCATCGATCAGCAGCCAGTCGAAGCCGGCATTGGCCGCCAGCTCCGCGCAATACGCGCTGGCCAGCCCCAGCCACAGGCCGATCTGCGGCTCGCCACTGGCCAGGCGTTGTTTGAAACGGTTCACAGGCAGGTGCATGGCAGTCTCCGAAGGTCAGACAAAACGGCAGGCGATGGAACCGAGCATGTCGTAGTCGACATGGAAGGTGTCGCCGGGGTTGGCGGCCACCGGCCGGGTGAACGAACCGCCCAGGATCACCTGGCCGGCCTCCAGCGCCACGTCATACGGCGCCAGCTTGTTGGCCAGCCACGCCACGCCCTTGGCCGGGTGGTTGAGCACCGCCGCCGACACCCCGGATTCCTCGATCACGCCGTTGCGGTACAGCACCGCCGGCACCTTGCGCAGGTCGATGTCGCCCGGGCGCACCGCGCGCCCACCCATCACCACCCCGGCATTGGCGGCGTTGTCGGAGATGGTGTCGAACACCTTGCGCGTGGCGCCACTGTGCGGGTCCACCTGCTGGATGCGCGCATCGATGATCTCCAGCGCCGGGATCACCCATTCGGTGGCATCCAGTACATCGAACAGGGTCACATTGGGCCCCTTGAGGGGTTTGCCGAGGATGAACGCCAGCTCCACCTCCACCCGCGGCACGATGAAGCGTTCGAAGGGGATGTCGCTGCCTTCGTCGAAAAACATGTCGTCGAGCAGCGCGCCGAAGTCCGGCTCGGTGATGTTGGACGACACCTGCATGGCGCGCGAGGTCAGGCCGATCTTGTGCCCGACCAGCTTGCGCCCGTCCTTGATCTTCTGCGCCACCCAGGCGCGCTGGATGGCGTAGGCGTCCTCGATGCCGATGGCCGGGTGGTCGAGGGAAAACTGGCGCACCTGCTCGCGGCTGCGCTCGGCGCGGTCGAGCTGGGCGGCGGCTTGAAGGATCTGGCTAGGGTCGAGCATGTTCGGCATCTCTTACTGGGGGTTGACGATGGCAGCCCGGGTGCGCAGCACCAGCAGGCCACCCAGGGCGATGAACAGGGCCAGCACGTACAGCGCAAGGCTGGCGCTGTAGGTGGTGTCGCGCATCCAGCCGATCAGGTAGGGCGCAAGGAACGAGGCGATGCTGCCGAACGAGCTGATCAGCGCGATACCGGCCGCCTGCGTGGTGTTGGACAGAAACGCCGGCGGCAGCTGCCAGAACATCGGCAGGGCGGCGCTGGCGCCCATGCCGGCGACGATCAGGCCGCCCAGCACCATCAGCGGGTTGCCCGGGGCCAGCCCGGCCACGGCGATGCCGAGTGCCGACATCAGCAGCGGCACGCACAGGTGCCAGCGCCGCTCGCGCTGGCGGTCTGACGAGCGCCCGCAGGCGATCATGAACAGGCAGCCGGCCAGGTAGGGGATGGCGCTGAGCAGGCCCACGCGGCCGTCGCTACCGATACCGGCGCCGTGGATCAGGGTCGGCATCCAGAAGGCCAGGGTGTTGACCGCCAGCATCACCGCGAAGTACACCGCCACCAGCAGCCATACCTGACGGTTGCGCAGGATGCCGCCGAACGAGGTGATCGACTTGCGTTGCTCTTCGCTGGCCAACTGCTCGCGCAGGTGCTGCTTCTGGCCGGCGTCCAGCCAGCTGACGTGCTCGAAGCTGTCGGGCAGGCGCTTGAGCACCACCAGGCCCAGCAGCATCACCGGGGCCCCTTCGATCAGGAACATCCACTGCCAGCCGCGCAGGCCGGCGGCGTCGTGAAACAGTTCCAGGATGCCGCCCGAAAGCGGCCCGCCGATCACCCCGGCCATCGGCACGGCAATCGCGAACAGCGCGGTGATCTGGCCACGGCGCCGGGCCGGGTACCAGCGGTTGAGGTACACCAGGATGCCGGGGAAGAACCCGGCCTCGGCCACGCCCAGCAGAAAGCGCAGCACGTAGAAGCCCGAGGCCGACTCGACCCACAGCATGCCGGTGGACAGCGCGCCCCACACGATCATCAGGGTGGCGATCCAGCGCCGCGGGCCGACCCGGTCCAGGGCCATGTTGCTGGGTACGCCGAACAGCGCGTAGGCGATGAAGAACAGGCCGGCACCGAAGCCGTACACCGTGTCGCTGAAGTGCAGGTCGCTGCTCATCTGCATCTTGGCGAAGCCGATGTTGATGCGGTCCAGGTGGGCAAACAGGTAGCAGACCAGCAGCAGCGGCATCAGCCGCCAGGTGACGGTGCCGTGGGTGGAGTCGTGCTGGGCAAGGCTGGCCGATGCGGCGGTATTGGCTGTGCTCATGATCTTGTTCTTTTTGGTCAGAGGGCCGATGGGGGAGCGCAGGGCCGGGTTCAGCCCGGCTGCTGCTGGTTCAGAAACGCGTGCACGTTGTTCTGCTTGAAGTTCAGTTGCGGGTGCAGCTCGATCATTTCGAACGACAGGGCCAGCAGGCGCTGGCTCTGCAGGTCGGCAAAGTGCTCGGTGATCACCGCGAACAGGGCCTTGGCCACCTGTTCGCGGGTGGCCAGGTCGCGCCCGTGGCCGACCTTGAGGGTCATGTGCACGAAGGCGTAGTCGTGCTGCCCGTCGGCCATGCGCCAGGTGTCCAGGCGCACCGCCCGGCTGCGGATGCCGCCCAGCGGGAACACGCCCGTGGCGCCCAGGCAGTGGTGGACCTTTTCGAACAGGCCGGGCAGGTCGGCCTGGGCTTGGAGGTTGTCGGTGTACTCGGCGATGAAGTGGGGCATCCTGGGCTCCTTGGCGGGGTCAGACGGGGAAGATGGCGTTGATCTGGCCGGTGCCGGAGCTGCCGAACGGCTCGGTCAGCACCTCCACCGGCCTGTCGTAGTCGGCGCCGCCAAGCAGGCCCAGCAGCATCGCGGTGTCGTGCATGCCACCTTCGCCGTAGCAGTGGCTGGCGTAGTCGGGCAGCATCGCGCAGAACTCCCTGAAGCGGCCCTGCTTCCACAGTTCCACCACGCGCAGGTCCATCTGCTTGTCGAATTCGCGGGTCCAGTTGTGGATGTTGGCCTCGGCGTTGCGGTCGTCCGAGAAGCGGTGCGAGAGCGAGCCGGAGGCCAGCACCAGCACCTTGCGGTCGCTCTTCTCGATGGCCCGGCGCACGGCGGCGCCGAACGTGAAGCTGTCTTCCAGGCGGTGCCAGGCGCACCAGGCGGCGATGGACACCACCTTGAGTCTGTCGGCGGCGGGCACGTCCATGTGCATGTAGCGCATCGGTACCAGGGTGCCGTATTCCAGCTCCAGGCTCGGGATGTTGTGGGCCAGGGTGCGCACGTCGGCGGCATTGGCCTCCTGTGCGATCAACTCGCCCAGTGCCGGCAGGCCGGGGTACTCGAAGTCCATGTTCTTGATGAAGTGCGGCAGTTCGTTGCTGGTGTAGGTGCCCTTGAAGTGCTCGCCGCAGTTGATGTGGTAGCCGCTGTTGACCAGCCAGTGCACATCGAACACCACGGCGGTGTCGGCGCCCAGTTCGCGGGCGCGGCGGCCGATCTCCTTGTGGCCGGCGATGGCGGCCTCGCGGCAACCGTGGTGCTTGCCGGGCAGTTCGGACAGGTACATCGAGGGGACGTGGCAGACTTTGGCTGCGAGGACGACTTCGCCCATGGTGGGGTACTCCTGGATCTGTTGTTCTTGTGGTGGGTCAGGGCGGGTGCTTTCGCCGGCAAGGCCGGCTCCTACAGGGGTTGTGCCGTCTGTAGGAGCCGGCCTTGCCGGCGATGCGCTTAGAGGCCCCAGCGCGGAATGGCGTGGCTGCCCATCGACACGCACACGTTCTTGATCTCGGCAAACACCTCGAAGCTGTACTGGCCACCTTCGCGGCCGGTACCGGAGCCCTTCACCCCGCCGAACGGCTGGCGCAGGTCACGCACGTTCTGGCTGTTGATGAACACCATGCCGGCCTCGATGCCATGGGCCAGGCGATGCGCCTTGCCGATGTCCTGGGTCCAGATGTACGAGGCCAGCCCGTACTCGGTGTCGTTGGCTAGCTTCAGTGCCTCGGCCTCGTCCTTGAACGGGATCAGGCACACCACCGGGCCGAAGATCTCCTCCTGGGCGATGCGCATGCTGTTGCTGACGTCGGCAAACACCGTGGGCTGGATGAACTGCCCGCGCGCCAGGTGCGCCGGCAGGTTGGCCGGGCGCTCCAGGCCACCGGCCAGCAGGGTGGCGCCTTCCTCGATACCGATACGGATGTAGCCGGTCACCTTGTCGTAGTGGGCCTGGGTGATCATCGAGCCGACCTGGGTCTTGGGGTCTTGCGGGTCGCCCACGATCAGGCGCCTGGCCCGCGCCGCGAACTCGGCCACGAACTGCGGGTACACGCTCTCTTGAATGAAGATGCGGCTGCCGGCGGTGCAGCGCTCGCCGTTGAGCGAGAAGATGGTGAACAGCGCCGCGTCCAGCGCGCGCTCGAGGTCGGCGTCCTCGAAGATCAGCACCGGCGACTTGCCGCCCAGTTCCATCGAGTACTTCTTAAGGCCCGCGGTCTGCATGATCTTCTTGCCGGTGGCGGTGCCGCCGGTGAACGAGATGGCGCGTACGTCCGGGTGACGCACCAGGGCATCGCCTGCGGTGGCGCCGTAGCCCTGGATCACGTTGAGCACGCCATTGGGGATGCCGGCCTCGACCGCCAGGCGGCCCAGTTCGTTGGCGGTCAGCGGCGACAGTTCGCTCATCTTCAGCACCGCCGTGTTGCCCAGGGCCAGGCAGGGCGCGGTCTTCCAGGTGGCGGTCATGAACGGCACGTTCCACGGCGACACCAGCGCACACACGCCGACCGGCTGGTACAGGGTGTAGTTGAGCATCTGGTCGTCGACCGGGTAGGTGTGGCCATCCATGCGCGTGCACACTTCGGCGAAGAAGTCGAAGTTGTGCGAGGCCCGCGGGATCAGCACGTTCTTGGTCTGGTGAATCGGCAGGCCGGTATCCAGGGTTTCCAGCTCGGCCAGCCGGGGCACGTTCTGCTCGATCAGCTCGCCCAGCCTGCGCATCAGCCGCGCCCGCTCCCTGGCCGGGGTGCCGGCCCATTTGGGGAACGCCTCCCGGGCCGCTGCAACTGCCTGGGCGACTTCTTCGGCGCCGCCGCTGGCGACTTCGCCGATGGCCTCGCCGGTGGCCGGGTTGTAGTTGACGAAGACGTCCTTGCTTTCGACCTCACGGCCATTGATCCAGTGCTTGATCATCGGGTTCATGCCTCTTGCGGGTTCAGGGCGAAGAACTCGGCTTCGCTGACAATGCGGTTGACCAGGCGGCCGACACCTTCCACTTCCACCACCACTTCATCACCCGGCACCACGTCGGCCAGGCCTTCAGGGGTGCCGGTGGCGATCATGTCGCCCGGTTGCAGGGTCATGAAGCTGGACAGGTATTCGATCAGGTAGGGGATGTCGAAGATCATGTCGCGGGTGCTGCCCTGCTGCTTGAGCTCACCGTTGATCCAGGTGCGCAGGGTGAGGTTGGACGCATCCGGCACATCGGCCACATCGACCATCCACGGGCCCACCGGGGTGGTGGCGTCGCGGTTCTTCACCCGCAGGTTGGGGCGGTAGTAGTTCTCCAGGTAGTCGCGGATCGCGTAGTCGTTGCACACCGTGTAGCCGGCCAGGTACTGCAGCGCGTCCTCGCGCCTGACGTTGCGCGCCGGCTTGCCGATCACCGCCACCAGCTCGCACTCGTAGTGCATGTACTTGACGTTGTCCGGGCGCCAGGTGACCTGGTTGTGGCCGGTGTAGGTACCGGGCGACTTGACGAAGGCCAGCGGCTCGGTGGGTGCGGCAAAGGCCAGTTCGGCGGCGTGGTCGGCGTAGTTCAGGCCCAGCGCGAACATGCTGCCGGTGGCCGGCGGCAACCACTGCACCTCGTGCTCGGCGAGCAGGCGGCCATCGGCCAGGCGCACGTTGTTGCCATCTTCCACGGTCACGGCGTGGTCCTGGCCCTGGTAACGGATACGGGCGTGTTTCATCAGCGTTGCTCCTGTTCGGCCACGATCGGGTTGGCCAGGCGGCCCAGGCCGCTGATCCGGACCTCGACCTGATCGCCTGGCAGCACGTCCACGCGGCCTTCGGGGGTGCCGGTAATCAGCACGTCGCCTGCGTGCAGGGTCATGAACTCGCTGATCTCGGCGATCAGCTGCGGGATGTTGCGCACCAGGTTGGCGGTGCTGTTGTGCTGGCGCAGTTCGCCATTGACGAACAGCTCGATGGCCAGCTGATGCGGGTCGGCCACCTGCGCGGTCGGCACCAGCTCAGGGCCGAGTACGCAGAAACCATCGCGGCACTTGGCCTTGACCGCCGGGCGGTAGTAGCTGTCTTCGGGCAGGCTGAACTCGTTGACGATGGTGTAGCCGGCCACGTGCTCCAGGGCCTGTTCGACGCTCACGCGGCTGGCGCGCTTGCCGATCACCACGCCCAGCGCCGGGCCCGGCTGCAGGCGTTCGACACCTTGCGGGTACACCACCGGGGCGGCATGGCGGTTGCGCGTGTTGGGGGTCTTGATGAACAGCACCGGCTTGACCGGGGGCTTCTGGTACGGCGCCTGTTCGAATTCGGCGAGACGCTGGTTCAGCAACCCCTGGTAGTTCAGCGCAACGCCGAACAGGGTGCCGGTGGCAACGTCGTGCAGGGCACGGCTCATGCTCTTCTCCTGGCAAGGGCAGGGCGGCAAGCACCCTGCGGGACAAATCGTTAATGTGTTAACGTTATAATTAAGATGTTAACGAAAGGCAAGCGGCGCGTGTCAGGCGTTAAGCTGCCGGCAGAACAAGAACACAGCAGGAAACCCCGTCATGAACGAACGCACGCCGATTCCCAACATCAACATCGGGCAGGTCTACGACCAGCGGTACAGCGATGCCGAGGTGCATTACGACAAGCTCGGCAACCTGGCCGGCTTTTTCGGCCGCAACATGCCGGTGCACCGCCACGACCGCTACTTTCAGGTGCATTACGTCAAGAGCGGCACGGTGCGGGTGTACCTGGACGACCAGCAGTACGTGGAGTCGGGGCCGATGTTCTTCCTTACCCCGCCGACCATCCCGCACTCGTTCGTCACCGAGCCCGACGCCGATGGCCACGTGCTGACCGTGCGCCAGCAACTGGTATGGCAACTGCTCGAAGCCGACCCTGCGCTGGCGCCTGGGCCGCAGGTGGCGCCGGCGTGCGTGGCGCTGAGCGGGCTGGAGGGACGGTTTGCCGACGAGGCGCGGCGCCTGGTGCTGCTGTTCGACGAGCTGCACCGCGAGATCAATGCCGCGCAGGTGGGCCGTGGCCCGGCGCTGGACAGCCTGACCCGGCTGATCATGCTCAGCCTGCTGCGCCTGTGCGCGCGCTCGCTGCCGGCGCGCCAGACCCGGCATGAGGACCTGCAGGTGTTCCACCGCTTCAACGAGCTGATCGAGGCGCATTACCTGGAGCACTGGCCGCTGTCGCGCTATGCGCTGGGGGTGGGGGTGACCGAGGCGCGGCTCAATGACGTGTGCCGGCGTATCGCCGACCTGCCGTCCAAGCGCCTGATCCTGGAGCGCCTGATGCAGGAAGCCAAGCGCCTGCTGCTGTTCACCGGCAGTTCGGCCAACGAGATCTGTTACAGCCTGGGCTTCAAGGACCCGGCGTACTTCAGCCGGTTTTTCCTGCGCTATGCGCAGGTGACGCCGGGCGAGTACCGCCAACGGCAGGCGGGCGTGCGCTGACATGGCATTTTTCCGTTTTTGTTGTTAGGCGCGGCAAGCGCCGCTGCCGCCATGATGGCGGTAGCGGTGTAACGGAAAAATGCCTTTTACAGGGGTGCGCTTGTACTTTTCAGAGCGCTCAGGCGGCGTTGTTCAACCACAGGTTTTCAAAACGCCAGGTGCTGAACAACGTCTGCTCCGGCGCCGCGCCGCCGACCTTGCGTGAAAACGCATCGAGCAGGTTGGCGTAGCCCCAGATCAGCAGGCCGCCCTTGTCGTACTGGATCTGCTGCGCCTGGTGGACCAGTTCGGTGCGCCTGGCCAGGTCCGGCTGGGCCATGGCCTGCAGAAACAGCTGGGTGAACTGCGGGTCGTCGAAGTGGGTCTTGTTGGCCACCGCGAACGGCGCGTCGGTGTGCATGGCGCTGGCCAGGAACGGCGCGCCGATGGTGCCGCCGGTGCTCAGCAGCCATTGGTCCTGCTGCGGGCCGTTGAAGGTGGCGCTGTCGACCTGGCGCACATCGAGGGTCACGCCGATGCGCCTGGCCTGCTCGGCCAGCACCAGCGCCGAGGCCAGCGCCGGCCCGGCGGTGGTCACCAGTTCCACCCGCAGGTGTTCCTGGCCAGCCTCGCGCAGCAGTTGCGCGGCGCGCTGCGGGTCATGGGCACGCGGGGGCAGGGCGTGGTTGAAGGTAGGGTCGAACGGGGCGTACAGGTCGTTGGCCACGCGGCCCTGGCCGTTGAGGGCGCGGCGCACCAGCTCGTCGCGGTCGGCCAGCAGGCGCAGTGCCTCGCGCACCCGCGGGTCGTTGAATGGCGGCTTGCTGGTGTTCATTTCGAACGACAGCCAGTTGCCGCTGATCGACGTCACCAGGTTCAGCCGCGGGTCGCGCTCGAGCACCTGCAACTGCTCGCTGGGCATGCCGTTGGCCATGTCGATCTGCCCGGCACGCAGCGCGGCCAGGCGCGAGACCTGGTCCTTGAAGTCGATGATCTCCAGTTCATCGGCATACGGCCTGCCGGCCTTGTAGTAGTTCTCGAAGCGGCTGAACACCGAACGCTGGCCGGGGGTGAAACTCTTGAACCGGTAGGGCCCGGCGCCGACCGGGTTGGTGACCGGGTGATAGTCCACCGGCACGATGCCGCCGAAATTCACCCAGGTTTCCGGCAGTGGCAGGAAGCTGCGGCCGTCCTTGAAACTCAGGCGCACCGTGCGGTTGTCGAGCTTGACCAGGTTGTCGCGGTCCACCCAGTGCAGCAAGGCGGCGTAGGGCGAAGCCAGCTGCGGGTCGGTGAGGCGGCGGATCGAGAAGATCAGGTCGTCGGCATCGATGGTCTTGGCGTTGTGGAATTCCAGGCCCTGGCGCAGGCGCAGGGTCCAGCTGCGCGCGTCGCTGCTGGCCTCGGCGAACTCGGCCAGGGCCAGGCGCGGCTGCATCTGCTCGTCCCATTCCCACAGTTTGCTGTACAGCGCAAAGCCGCGCACGATGCCGCTGCCGATGGGCTTGTGGGCGTCGAGGTTGCCGGTCTGGCCGCCGTCCAGGATGCCCAGGCGCAGGCGCCCGCCGTGCCGCGGCTGGGCCACCCCGGCGGCGGGGGCGGGGGCGTCATCCGGGCCGCAGCCGCTGAGCAGGCTGGTGCCCAGCAGCAGGCCGCCGCCCATGGCCAGGCCCTGGCCGATGAACTGGCGCCGGCTGTAGTGGTTGGGGTTCATGGCTCAGGCTCCTGTCGCGCGCAACTGCGCGGTGGCCTGCACGGGCCGGCTCAGCGCCTGCCGTTCACCGCGAAAGTGCGGCAGGACGTGCTCGCCCAGGCGGTAGGCTTCTTCCAGGTGCGGGTAGCCGGCCAGGAAGAACAGGTCGATGCCCAGCGCGTTGTACTCGCGAATGCGCGCCACCACGTTGGCGTAGCTGCCCACCAGCGCCAGGCCCGGCGGGATGCCGATGTGGCTGAAGCCCGACCACACGTTGGGGTAGATGAAGAAATCGTCGAAGGCACGCTCGTCGTGCTCGGGCCGGTAGTCCTCCTCGTAGCTGAGCTTGCGCGCGGTACGCAGCCCTTCGTGGGCCGCCTTGGCCTTGGCGGCCCCCCTGGCCACGCCCTCGTCGAAAAAGCGCTTGGCTTCGGCCAGCGCCAGTGCCTCGGTCTCGCGGGCGATCACGTCGATCGACAGGCCGAAGCGGATGTCGCTGCGGCCGAACGTGAGTGCACGCTGGCGGATGTCGGCGATCAGCGCGGCGATCTCGTCGGGGTGTTCGGCGCGCATCAGGTAGAAGTCGGCATGCTTTGCAGCGAACTCGCGGGCGGCAATCGACGAGCCGGCGGTGCAGATCAGCGGCAGCTCAGCCTTTTTCTGCGGCCCGCGCAGGCCGCCGCATTCGGCCTTGTAGAAGCGCCCGTCGTAGTGGAAGTGCTCCGAGTGCCAGTAGCCCTTGACCACATCCATGAACTCGGTGGCGCGGGCGTAGCGCTCGTCGTGCTCGGCCAGGTCGCCGACCTGGCGCTGGAGGGCGTCCGAGCCGCCGTTGATGATGTTCCACACCAGCCGGTTGCCGCTGGCGCGCTGGTAGGTGGCGGCCTGCTGCACCGCCACCCACGGGGTGTAGTGGTAGGGCTGGAACGCGGTGACGAACTTCAGCGTGCGGGTTTCGCGGGCCAGCAGCGAGCACACCGTCCAGGGCTCTTCGCCGGACGGCGCATTGACCATCAGCGCACCGCCGAAGCCGTTGATTTCGGCGGCCCGGGCAATCTGCCCCAGGTAGTCGATGTAGGTGAAGTGGTCACCGACCGCAAACCCCGACACCGCGCCGGTGCTGGCGCCGCCGGCATGCCAGTCGCCGCGGTTGCGCGGGTCGCCGGGCAGGAACTGGGTTTCACCGTGCAGCGGCAGGCGGGTAAAGAATTCGATGCTCATGGGCAGGCTCCTGGCTTATTGCACGCTGGGGTTGCAGATAGGGGTGACGGGCTGGTCGCTGAACACCTTGCGCGCGAAGGGCAGCGAGTCCTTGAGCGAGGCATTGACCGTCTCGCTGTGGCCCAGGCCCTTGTACAGGTGGCCCTCGACCACCGAGCCGGCAGCGCACGCGTCCTTCATCAGGCTGACCTGGGTGACGGCAGCGGGGGTCTTGTCCTCGGCGCCGGTGCCGATGAAGATCGGCTGCGCAAGCTTGAGCGTCGGGTAGGAGACCTGCGCCAGCCACGGCTTGAGTTGTGCGCCGTCGTTGGCCTTGCGCGTGTTGGCCGGGGTCAGCCCGGTGCCGATCACATCGGCGGTGAGCGACGCCAGGCAGGTGGTGCGAGCCTGTTCGAACAGTGGCAGGGCCTTGTCGGTGTAGAAGTCGCGCGGGTCGATGCTCGGGTCGTATTGCTGCGCGGCCAGCAGGGTGTAGAAACCGTAGGCCAGTGACGCGTCGACCTTGTTCGGGTCCTGCTCACCCACGTTGCTGGCGCCCACGGTGTAGATCACCCCGGTACCGACGCTGCCCTTCAGGCCCAGGTCCGGAGCGTAGGTGGGGGCATAGGCGGCAGAGGCGAAGGCCCCGGCGCCGCCCTGGGACTGGCCGACCACCAGCACCTTGTTGGCCAGGCCCGGCACCCCGCTGACCACGGCGCGGGCCGCGTCGAGGATGCCGTAGGCGGCCATGCGGTTGTTCAGCAGCGGGTGGCCGCCGGGCACGCCCAGGCCCTGGTAGTCGGTGGCTACGATGGCATAGCCCTCGTTCAGCCAGCGCGCCAGGTACTGCACGTCGCGGTACGAGCGGCCCGACCAGGACGGCGCGCAGATGTCGGCCACGCCGACGGTGCCATGCCCCCAGGTGACCACCGGCCAGCCGCCTGCCGGGGCCTTGCCCTGGGGAATGAACAGCGCGCCGGAGACCGCGATCGGGGTCTTGCCGTCGATGCCGTCGGTGGAGCTGTAGAGAATGCGCAGCTGGCTGGCCGCACCGGGCAGGCTGAGGGTCTGCTCCAGCGGCTCGCTGCGCAGCAACCTGCCGGGGGTGGCCGGGATCGCCTGTTCCCAGTGGTAGAACGCCGAAACGCGCCCGTCGCCCTGCAGCGGGTCGGGCGTGGGGGCGTAGGTGTCGGCGGCCATGGCGGCGCAGGAGAGGGCGAGCAGGCTCAGGCCGAAGGCCACGGAGTGCGGGAATTTCATCAGGGGCTTCCTTGGGCGAAACAACGATGCCGGGTGCAGAGCGAAAGCCGTGCCAGATGCTGAAATGTTCACGCAACCTGCTGAATAAAAAGGGTTTTACTGGTTTTATCCAGTCGCTGCCCAGCACCGCGCTGCTGATTCGCAAGCAACCGCCGGGGCCGGATTGCTGCTGTGGCAGCAGTGCCTCAGCAGGTGGCTTCTGATAGGTGAAATTGGAATATACAAAGATGAATTAATAATTATTTGTTCTAATTTGTTTCGTGCACTATGGGCCGGCGCTATCAATGCCAGGAATGCACCATGTCGCTGATTACCCATCCCCATGCCCGGGAACTGACCAAATCCGTTCGTGCCACCGTGCTGGTGTTCAAGGACCCTCGCTCCCAGGAACTGCTGGCCCGTATCGAGCGCCTGGCGCCGAGCGAGGCCAACACCCTGATCATCGGCGAGACCGGCACCGGCAAGGAACTGGTGGCGCGGCATATCCACCAGTTGAGCCGGCGCGGTCGCGAACCGTTCGTGGCGGTGAACTGCGGCGCCTTTGCCGAAACCCTGGTGGAGAGCGAGTTGTTCGGCCATGAAAAGGGCGCATTCACCGGGGCCACCAACAGCAAGGCGGGCTGGTTCGAGGCAGCCAATGGCGGCACGCTGTTTCTCGACGAGATCGGCGACCTGCCGTTGAACATGCAGGTCAAGCTGCTGCGTGTGCTGCAGGAACGCGAAGTGGTGCGGCTGGGGTCGCGCACGCCGATCCCGATCAACGTGCGCCTGGTGGCGGCCACCAACGTCAACCTGGCCGATGCGGTGGTGGCGGGGCACTTTCGCGAAGACCTGTTCTACCGCCTGCACGTGGCGACCATCCGCCTGCCGCCGCTGCGCGAGCGCCCCGGCGACATCCTGCCGCTGGCCGAATTCTTTCTCGAGGAGCATTGCCAGCGCCTGGGCTACAGCCGCGCCAGCCTGAGCCTGGAGAGCGAGCGCAAGCTGTTGGGGCACAGCTGGCCAGGCAACATCCGCGAGCTGGAGAATGCCATTCACCATGCCTTGCTGGTGTGCCGCCAGCAGGTGGTGCAGCCGGCCGACCTGCACCTGGTGGACATGCGCTCGGTGGGTATCCGCCAGGAGGAGAGCGCCCAGCCGCTGCGCCTGCAGACGCCCGAGGCGCCGAGCCTGGAGGCGGCGCTGACGGCGCTGTTCGAGCAGAACGTCGAGGATTTGTACGAGCATATCGAAGAGACGGTGTTTCGCACCGCGTACCGCTACTGCCACGGCAACCAGCTGCAGACCGGGCGCCTGCTCAACATCAGCCGCAACATCGTGCGGGCGCGGCTGGAGAAGATCGGCGAGCTCAAGCGTAGCGATACTGTCGGCCTGTAAGGGCCCTTCGCGGGTCAAGCCCGCTCCCACAGGTTGTGCACCGACTTGAGGGGCTGTGATCGTTCTGTGGGAGCGGGCTTGACCCGCGATACAGGCGCCACCGGGTCAACTGATCCGCATTAATCCCCCCAACCTGAATCTGTAACCCAGTACACCTCGAAGCCATAGTAGCGGCCTCCCTGATGAGGTCCGACCATGTATCACTACGACGAATACGATCGTGCACTGGTGTTCGAGCGCGTAGCCCAGTTCCGCGACCAGGTGCAGCGCTTCACTGCCGGTGAACTGAGCGAAGAAGAATTCCTGCCACTGCGCCTGCAAAATGGCCTGTACCTGCAAAAGCATGCCTACATGCTGCGCGTGGCCATCCCCTACGGCACCCTCGGCGCCCGCCAGATGCGCACCCTGGCCAGCATCGCGCGCGACTACGACCGCGGCTACGGCCACTTCACCACGCGCCAGAACATCCAGTTCAACTGGGTCGAGCTGGCCCAAGTGCCGGATATCCTGCAGCGCCTGGCCGAGGTCGACATGCATGCGATCCAGACCTCCGGCAACTGCGTGCGCAACATCACCACCGAGGCCTTCGCCGGCGTCGCCGCCGACGAGATCATCGACCCGCGCCCGCTGGCCGAGATCCTGCGCCAGTGGTCGACCATCAACCCCGAGTTCCTGTTCCTGCCGCGCAAGTTCAAGATCGCCATCTGCTCGGCCCGCCAGGACCGCGCAGCGATCATGATGCACGACATCGGCCTGTACCTTTACCGCGACGGGCGCCAGCAGATGCGCCTGCGGGTGATGGTCGGCGGCGGCCTGGGGCGCACGCCGATCCTGGGCCTGCAGATCCGCGAGGGCCTGCCGTGGGAGCACCTGCTGTCCTACGTCGAGGCCATCCTGCGGGTGTACAACCGCCATGGCCGGCGCGACAACAAGTACAAGGCGCGCATCAAGATCCTGGTCAAGGCACTGGGCATCGAGGCCTTTGCCCGTGAAGTCGAACAGGAATGGCAACACATCAAGGACGGCCCGGCGCAGCTCACCGAAGCCGAGTTCCAGCGGGTAGCCGAAGGCTTCGCGCCGCCACGCTACGCCGCGCAGCCCGACGGCGACCTGGACTACGGCACCCACCTGGCCATGGACCGCTCCTTCGCCCGCTGGGTCTCGCGCAACGTGCAGCCGCACAAGGTGGCCGGCTATGCCAGCGTGGTGCTGTCGACCAAGCCCGGCCCGGCGGCGCCCCCCGGCGACCTCACCGCCGAGCAGATGGACAACGTGGCCGACTGGTCGGAGCACTTCGGTTTCGGTGAAATCCGCATCGCCCACGAGCAGAACCTGATCCTGCCCGATGTCCGCAAGGCCGACCTGTACCCGCTGTGGCGTCTGGCCTGCGAGCAGGGCCTGGGCACCGCCAACATCGGCCTGCTGACCGATATCATCGCCTGCCCGGGCGGCGACTTCTGCGCGCTGGCCAACGCCAAGTCGATCCCCATCGCCCAGGCCATCCAGAGCCGCTTCGACGACCTCGACTACCTGCACGACCTGGGCGAGCTGAGCCTGAACATCTCGGGCTGCATCAACGCCTGTGGCCACCACCACATCGGCAACATCGGCATCCTGGGCGTCGACAAGAACGGCAGCGAGTGGTACCAGGTGACCCTGGGCGGGGCGCAGGGCAAGGCCAGCGCACTGGGCAAGGTGATCGGCCCGTCGTTCAGCGCCGCCGAGATCCCCCGCGTGATCGAGCAGATCGTGGCCACCTACTGCGCCTACCGCGAACTCGACGAGCCCTTCGTCGACACCGTGGCGCGGGTGGGGCTGGAGCCGTTCAAGGAGCGCGTCTATGCCAGGCAGCCGGAGGTGTCCACATGCGCAATGTGATCGCGATACGCCAAGGGCAGGCGCAGCTTGTGGAGGGCGACAGCTGGCAGTTGCTGCGCGAGCAGGAGGCGCCGCTGCCGACGGGCGCGCTGATTTTGCCGCTGCACCGCTGGCTGGCGCAGCCCAGTGGTTATCACGGGCTGTGGCTGGGGCCGGATGACGATGTCGAGTCGCTGCAGCTGTGGCTGGGCGTGCTGCCGCTGATCGCCATCGACTTCCCCTCGTTTCGCGATGGCCGTGGCTACAGCCAGGCCTACCTGCTGCGCACGCGGCTGGGCTGGCAGGGCGAATTGCGTGCTGTCGGCGATGTGCTGCGCGACCAGCTGAGCCACATGCGCCAGTGCGGTTTCGACAGTTTTGCCGTGCGCGAGGACAAGTCGGCAGCCGACGCGCTCAAGGGCCTGCAGGGCATGAGCGTGCTCTACGGGCGTTCGGTGATCGAGCCCAGGCCGCTGTTTCGGCGACGTTGAGTGCGTAGGGTGCTGTCGCGCCGGTGATGGAACGGGCTACCATGCAGGTTCGCCCGTTGGACAGGATGTTGCAGCATGCTTTTCAGTACCCGTACTGCCCGGCCGGCCGATGCTGAAGCCCTCAGCGACATCGCCAGCCAGACCTTCGCCCTGGCAAGCCCCGCCGATTCGTCGGCCAAGGCGCTTGCCGCCTATATCCGAGGCCATCTTCAGCCCGAACACTTCTGCCTGCACCTGATCAGCCGCGCCAAGCAATTGCGCGTGCTGGAGCATGACGGCGTGGTGGTGGGCTACACCCTGATCGACAAGGCGGCGCAGGCGCTGGGTATCGAGGCGGCCGACGGCCTGCCGGAACTGAGCCGCTGCTACGTACTGCCCGAGCACCATGGCCAGGGCGCGGCCCAGCGCCTGCTTGAGGACACCCTGGCCCAGGTGGGCGGGGCGATCCGCCTGACGGTCAACGAACACAACAGCCGGGCGATCCGCTTTTACCAACGCAATGGCTTCCGCCAGGTGGGCGAGGCCATTTTTGTCTGCGGGCCGGAACGTCACCGTGACTGGGTGATGGTGCGCGCCTGCGCCACTGCCGAACCAGAGGCTGCCGATGACTGATCTTTCTGCCTACCCCATCACCCGCAAATGGCCTGCCCGCCACCCCGAGCGCCTGCAACTGTATTCGCTGCCCACGCCCAACGGGGTGAAGGTGTCGATCATGCTCGAAGAGACGGGCCTGGCCTACGAGGCGCACAAGGTGGACTTTGCCACCGAGGATCAACTGAGCGCCGAGTTCATCTCGCTCAGTGCCAACAACAAGATCCCCGCGATCCTCGACCCGCACGGGCCGGGGGGCAAGCCGCTGGGGCTGTTCGAGTCGGGGGCGATCCTGCTGTACCTGGCCGAGAAGACCGGCCAACTGCTGCCTGAAGACCCGGCTGCGCGCTACGAGACGATCCAGTGGCTGATGTTCCAGATGGGCGGCATCGGCCCGATGTTCGGCCAGGTGGGCTTCTTCAACAAGTTCGCCGGCAAGGCCTATGAAGACAAGCGCCCGCTGCAGCGCTACGTGGACGAGGCGCGGCGCCTGCTGGGCGTGCTGGACCGGCGCCTGCACGGGCGCGACTGGATCATGGGCGAGTACGGCATCGCGGACATCGCCACGCTGCCGTGGGTGCGCAACCTGATCGGTTTCTACGAAGCGGGGGATCTGGTGCGGATCGAAGAGTTCGTACAGGTTCGCCGCGTGCTGGAGGCGTTTCTGGCGCGGCCGGCGGTGCAGCGTGGCTTGCTGATTCCGGGTTGACCGGGTTGTGCTGCGTTCAGCGCGGGCCTGGCCCGCGCTGAACGCAGCGCCGTCTCAGTGGCTCTGGCGCCACGTCACCTCGGTGATTCCGTACCGCTCGGCCAGTGGCTTGCTGACCTTCTTTACCTTCTCGCGCCCATAGCGCGGAATATGCCCCACCCCGGCGTCACAGCTGGCCCAGTGCCAGGCTTCGGCGTTGTCCATCGCCTCGGCACGAATCACGAAGGACTTCTGTTTGCCGTGCAATTGATAGTCGATGACGAAGAGTTTTGCGTTGTTCATGGTTCCCTGAAAATCCTTTCAACGTGGTGACCGATGCGTGTTCACTCATACCGCCTAACTAAGTACCTTCCAGCCACCAAATAATTCAGTCTGATTGTTCGACATCAGTGTTCGGCGCTGACGGTGAGGTGGCGGGCATCGGTGTCGAACACTACCTGTTCCAGCCGGTGGGCCATGCCGCAGGCCAGCGAATCGTAGGCAGGGATCACCCGTTCCTCGGCCGACAGGCAGTGGATGATGTCCAGTTTGCGCTCGGCATGGGCGGTCTCCAGTTCGAAGATCCGCGCATAGCGCTCCAGGTCGTTGTTCAGGCTCGACAGGTATTCACGCAGGCGCGAGTGGTCCACCGCGCTCTGGCTGAAGTGCCAGGTCATGGGGTGGATCAGAAACCGCGAGTGGGGCACGGCCAGGCGTTCGCTGGCGGCCAGGTACATCACGATGCCCATGGATTCGATGTTGCCCGCATTCACCGCGCTGACCGGCACCGGCAGCGACTTGAGGAAGCTGTAGATCGAGAACCCCAGGTGGGTGCTGCCGCCGATGGTCGACAGGTTGAGCAGCAGGGCGCTGGCCCCTTCGTCGATCGCCTGCAGGCAACGGTCGCGAAAGCGCTCGGTGGTGCCCTGATCGATCGGGCAGTGAAAGTGGATGACGTACTGCTTCATCAAGAGTCCTCAAGATCAAGAGTCCTCAAGACCGACGCACCCTCGGTGCGCCGGTCGCTCGAGCGTCAGCTACGACCACCACCACTTGGTTTGCGGGTGTCAGACTTGGTGGCGTCAGGCTTCTTGTTGCCCTGGCTGCCAGCGCCGCCTCCGGAGGCCTGCCCACCTTTTTTGCCGGCTTCCGACGCCTTGTTCTTGTCGTTGGCAAAGTTTCCCGAGTTTTCTTTCTTGTCCATGATGCTGATCCTCATGTCATTGGGATGCGAAGCCTTGTGGACCTCACATAGGTGTGGAGATAGGCCACGGGGCAAAGTTTTAAAATCTTTGCGTGCATGAGACGAACGGTAAGCCCGCACGACTTTTTCATCCGCTTGGCGGGGCTGTGGAACTTTGCAGCGCAGCGCCCATTCCCTTGCATATCGACTGCAAGGGGCAGCCAAGAGGACAACGGCCATGACCGTGATGAACGCAACCCGCCCGACTGCCGACCTGGCGCAGGTTCAGGCCGGCGACCTGCTCAACCGCTACCAGGCGCTGCTGCGCGGTGACCTGGTGGGCAGTGCCGCCTGGCTGGCCGAGCAACTGCTGCGCACCCAGGGACTGCAGGACGACCTGCCGGCAACCCCGGGCGAACTGGACGCGTGGACCGACCGGCGCACCGCCGCAGTTGCCGGCGAATACGCCGAGTACCTGGCCGGGCGCAAGGCCGGCGCGCCCCGGCGCTATTTCAGCACTCGCGCCCACGCGCTGTACTTTCTGCACCATGTGGCCCCCACCAAGGCGGTGGACGGCGCCTGGCTGCACGGGCTGCTGCGACACTGGGCCGACCCGCGCTATCACGGGCTGATCCGTATCTACCTCGAAGAGCTGGGCGATGGCGACCCGGCCTGCAACCATGTGCTGATCTATCGCCGCCTGCTGGCCGAGGCCGGTTGCCACGAGCCGGTGCCGCTGCCCGACGAGCGTTACCTGCAAGGCTGCCTGCAACTGGCGCTGGGGGCCAACAGCGACATGTTCCTGCCCGAGGTGATCGGCTACAACCTGGGCTATGAGCAACTGCCGTTGCACCTGCTGATCAGCGCCTACGAGCTCGACGAACTGGGCCTGGATGCCCAGTACTTTCGCCTGCACGTCACCATCGACAACGCCAGCAGCGGCCATGCACGCAAGGCCGTGCAGGCCCTGCAGCAGTTGAGCCCGGAGCAGGACGACGGGCGTTTCTACCAGCGCGTGGCCGCCGGCTACCGGCTCAACGACCTGGGCCAGGGCTCGGCGGCGATCATCGCAGGCTTTGACCTGGAGGCCGAGGTGGTAGCGCTGCTCGAACGCAAACGCGCCTTCGGCCAGCACATGCATTCGGATTACTGCCGCTTCCAGGGGCGCACCGTCAATCAATGGCTGGCCGAGCCGGGCAGCATGCCGGGCTTTCTTGGCGTGCTGGAACAGAAGGGCTGGATCAAACGCGGGCAGGACCCACAGCTCAGCCGCTTCTGGCAGGTGATCGAGGGGCCGGGCGCGGCGATGTTCGGAGTGTTCAGCGTGTATGAGAAGCAGCTGCTGCATGACTGGATTACCGGCGACTGGCAGCCGGCCGGCAACCCCGAGCGTACCCAGGGCAGCGCCCTGCAACCCTCGATGCCTTCGGACGACACCGCGCTCGACATCGAGCTGCAGGCGCTGCCCGCACAGTGCCGTATCGAACGCCTGATCGACGCCATGGCCGGCAACCGCCATGCACTGCCGCGCGGCCTGCAGGCCACGCGGATGTACCGCCAGCTCACCGGCCTAAACTGAAGGAGTGCACCATGCTGCTGAACACCTGCCAGCCTGAAGCGGACAAGGCCCTGCTGCAACTGGGCCGGCGCCTGCAGGCCGACGGCTACCGCTTCACCTGCGTCACCCCGCTGACCCAGCAGCGCAACAACGAGCGCCAGAGCGCGGCGCGGGCGCGCACCCTGCGCGACATTTTTGGCTGGAACCGTCCGTTCACCGCTTCGCTGCTGTCGGCCGACGAACTGGCGCAGATGCGCGTGGCACAGATTCTCGACGAAGACGGCGACTGCTGGCGCAGCCGGGTGCGCTGGTCGAGCCTGGAGGACCTGCTGTTCGTGCATTCGGGCTTTCCCACCACGCAGGCCGATGCGGTGTTCTTCGGGCCCGACAGCTACCGTTTCGCACACTTCATTGCCAGCCACTTGCAGGGCCGCTTCAGCGAAATCAACCACGCGGTGGATATCGGCTGCGGGGCCGGGGTAGGGGCGATACTGATCGGCCGTGCACGCCGGCACGCCCAGGTCACCGCGCTGGACATCAACCCCGACGCCCTGCGCCTGAGCGCGATCAACGTGGCCCTGGCCGGGCTGGCCAATGTGTCGGTGGCGCACAGCGATGTACTGCAGGGCATTACCGGCAACTTCGACCTGATCGTCGCCAACCCGCCGTACATGCTCGATGCCGGCCGCCGCGCCTATCGGCACGGTGGCGGCAGCCTGGGCGCCGACCTGTCGCTGCGCATCGTCAACGAGGCAATCGGGCGCCTGAGCCAGGGCGGCACGCTGCTGCTGTACACCGGGGTGGCGATGGTCGACGGGCACGACCCGTTCCTGGCCGCCATCCGTGCCCAGCTCACCGCCCCGCAATGGTCGTGGCACTACCAGGAGCTGGACCCTGACGTGTTTGGCGAGCAACTGCTCGAACCTGGCTACGAGCAGGTCGAGCGCATTGCAGCGGTGGGGCTGACGGTGACGCGCAACGGCTGAACATGCCGGTGCGGTTTCATTGCCCCGGTCAATCAGATGCCGGGGGCTGTATTGGAGTTTTCGATTTGAATGTCGGGCCCGGGGGGCCCTTACTAGTGGTTACACCTGAGACATCGAGGGTTGCATCATGCCAATGAACGGAGTGTGTGATCTGGAACTGCGTCGCCTGATAGAAGGCGCCTTTCTGCCATGGCGCTGTGAAGTGGCGTGCAGCGACGGATTGGCGCTGACCATCCACCTGCCGGCCGATGCCGAGTATGCCGAGCTTACGGTCACGGGTATCCAGCTGAGCGCCTTGCCCGACGTACGGGCCATCGCGGACCTGGTGGGTCAGATCCGCGAAGAGCGCCGCACCATGGGCCTGCAGCCGCGCAGGCTGTACCGCGCCTGACCCCCATGCGCCCGGCTAGCCCAGGCCGGCCGGGCGCAGGTATTCCGGTTGCAGGGTGTTGAACCAGAACAGGATCATCGACACCAGGATGGTCACCTGCACCAGCAACCCCACCCCCCACACGCTGGCCGAGTACAGCAGGCCGTCTTCCTTGCGGATGCGCATGAAGGTCGGCAGACCGGTGAACAGCAGAAAGGTCGCGTACACCGTGGCCGCGCCCAGTATCGTGACCGCCAGCCAACGGCTCGGGTACAGCCCGGCCAGCCCGGCTACGAAATACGGTGTGGCGGTGTAGGCGGCAAAGCCGATGCACTGGTTGAGGGTGGGGCGTGCATCGAAGGTACGCGACATCCAGCGGATGAATGCCCCCATCAGCACCGTGCCCGCCATGATCGCCAGAAACAGCAGGATGCACAGCTGCAACGCGCTGCTGGCACTCAGGCGCACGTTCTCGTTTTCGGCCAGGCTCCAGCCCACCGAGGTGATCCCGATGAACAGGCATACGGTGGGGATCAGTGCCAGCAACAGCAGGTGTGACAGGTAGTGACGCGGGTGGGCTTCCTCGTCGTGGCGAATATCGGCCCACGCCGAGTTGGGTTGGGTGAACAGCTTGACCAGGTGGCTTGTCATGGCGGTCTCCGGTACCGGGGCGAAAGGGCCCCTCGTGTTCTGTGGAGGTCACAAAGCGGCCAGGGTTTCATCGGCTTTGCCGCAAGCGGACCAACTGCCTTGAACCATTGCGCGCGCGGGCCGGTCACTTCTTGCAGGGGCGCCAAACGGCGCCACCGATGACGACCATCACCTTCAGGAGTCAAGACCATGGACCAACAGACCTGTGCCTGCCCGGACTGCAACTGCAAGGTTGGCGACAACCCCGTGCAACGCGAAGGCAAGTCTTATTGCTGTCAGGCCTGCGCCGATCATCACCCGGCCGGCAAACCCTGTTCTGCCAGTGGTTGCGGCTGCGCCAGGCAGGCCCCCACGCACTGAGGCACTGAACCGTACCGGAGGATCCCGATGTCGACGCCAAAACCCAGCAACCAGTACAGCATGCGCAACCCGCTGACCCAGTACCCGCAACCGCCGTTTCCGGCCCAGGGCCAATCGGCGCCGGGGCTGGACAGCGGCATGCAACCCAAGCCGGACCACGGTGAGCACAGCTACCAGGGCTTTGGCCGGCTCCAGGGGCGCAAGGCGCTGATCACGGGCGCCGACTCCGGGATCGGCCGTGCGGTGGCCATCGCCTTTGCCCGCGAGGGTGCGGACATCGTGCTCAACTACCTGCCCATCGAGCACAGCGATGCCAAGGAAGTCATCCAGTTGATCGAGGCCGAGGGCCGGCGTGCCATCGCCTTGCCGGGCGACCTCAAGGACGAGGCCTTTTGCCGCGAACTGGTCAGCCAGGCCCACGACCAGTTGGGCGGGCTGGACATCCTGGTCAACGTGGCAGGCAAGCAGGTGGCGCGCAAGCAGGTGGGCCAGGTCAGCAGCGAACAGTTCGACGCCACCATGAAGACCAACGTGTACGCGCTGTTCTGGCTGTGCCAGGCGGCCGTGCCGCTGATGCCGGCCGGGGCCACCATCATCAACACCGCATCGATCCAGTCGTACCAGCCGTCGGCGACCCTGCTCGACTACGCCACCACCAAGGCGGCGATCGTGGCCTTTACCAAGGCCCTGGCCAAGCAGGTGATCGAGCGCGGCATCCGTGTCAACGCGGTGGCACCGGGGCCGATCTGGACGGTGCTGCAGCCCAGCGGCGGGCAGCCGCCGGAGAAGATCCCCGACTTCGGCGGGCACACGCCGATGAAGCGCCCCGGCCAGCCGGCCGAGTGTGCGCCGTTGTACGTGCTGCTGGCGTCGCAGGAATCCAGTTACATCACCGGTGAAGTGTTTGGCGTGACCGGTGGCAACCCATTGCCTTAGGCGAGGAGACGAGCATGGCCAGCAGGGCGATCTGGAAGGGCGCGATCAGTTTCGGGCTGGTGCATATCCCGGTGTCGCTGACCACGGCGGTCAGCAGCGACCGTGTCGATTTCGACTGGCTCGACAAGCGCAGCATGGACCCGGTGGGCTACAAGCGGGTGAACAAGGTCACCGGCAAGGAGATCGACAAGGAGCATATCGTCAAGGGCGTGGCGTTCGAGAAGGGCCGCTATGTGGTGATCAGCGAGGACGAGATCCGCAAGGCGCGGCCTGAGGCCACCCAGACCATCGATATCTTCTCGTTCGTGGGCAGTGACGAGATCCCGCTGCAGCACTTCGACACGCCGTACTACCTGGCGCCGGACAAGCGCGGTGGCAAGGTCTATGCGCTGCTGCGCCAGACCCTGGAGAGCACCGGCAAGGTGGCGCTGGCCAAGGTGGTGCTGCACACCCAGCAGCACCTGGCGCTGCTGCGCCCGCTGGAGGACGCCCTGGTGATGATCACCCTGCGCTGGCCCGATGAGGTCCGCGGGCTCGAAGGGCTGGAGCTGGACAAGAGCGTGAGCGCGGCCACGGTGGACAAGAAGGAGCTGCAGATGGCCAAGCGTCTGGTGGAGGACATGGCCGGGCACTGGACGCCGCAGGAGTACCACAACGACTTCAAGGACACCATCATGGCGCTGGTGGAGGAGAAGGCCAGTCAGGGCAAGATCGCCACCGTGGAGGCGCCCGAAGACCAGGCAGCAGGCAAGGGGGCGGACATCATCGACCTCACCGAGCTGCTCAAGCGCAGCTTGGGTGGGGGCAAGAAGGCGCCGGCCAGGAAGGCAGCGCCTTCGCGGTAGGAGCCGGCGTTGCCGGCGAAGGCCACACTGCGGTCTGTCGGGCTTTTGCGGTGTTCGCTTCGCCAGCAAGGCTGGCTCCTACACAGGCTGCGGCGTTACCGCGGTCTCCTGCAAATGCAGCCACTTGCCCTGCGCGTCGAACACCACCGTCGACCAGCGCAGCGTGGTCTGGCCGCTGTCATCCTGCTGATGCTCGCGATAGGTCACCACCCCCGGCGCAACGTCGTGCATCTCATCGATCTCGATGCGCAGGCCAGGCCGTGAGCCATAGGCCTGGGCAAAAAAACTCTCCAGCTGCGCCTTGTCGAGCACCGTGCCCTTGAGCGTGAACATCGAGAACCCCTCGGCAAAGCGCTCCAGCAACGGCGGCCGTGCCTCGCCGGCCAGCCACTGGCGGATCTGCACATGCGCCTCCAGCACCTCTTCAAACCCCGCATTACGCTCTGGCATTGCACTCACTCCACAGGTTGAACAAACAGGGCCCCGGCGCCCGGCAGGCGCAGCACCCAGGGCAAGGGCAGCAAAGTCAGCGCGGCGCCCAGCGCCAGCGCTTGCGCGTAGGCTGTAGGCTCCGGCAATCGCCAGTCGAGCACTGCGCCGAGCAACGCCACCCCGAAAAAGAAACTCAACTGCCGGTTCAGGCTCCACAACGCACTGGCCGCGCCCATGGCCGCCTCGGGGATCGCCACGAACGCCGCCGTCTGCGCGGTGCTGCTGCACAGGCTGCTGCCCAGGCCCAGCAACGCATACAGCAGCACCAGCCAACCGGGGTGGGCGACCAGCCAGGGGCTGGCCAACGCCAGCACCGCCAGGCTTTGAATGCCCATGCCGGCCAGCAGCAGCGGGCGTGGGCCCAGTGCGTTGAAGCGCCACCGGCTCAGGGCGATCGCCGCCAGCGCACCGGCGGCCCACGGCAGCATCAGTCCGCCGGTGGCAGTGGCGCTCAGGCCAAGCGTGCCTTGCAGGTACAGCGCCGCCACCAGGTTGATCCCCATGAACACGCCCGGTACGCACAGGTAGATGAGCATGGCGGTGTGCAGCAGTGGCTGGCGCAACAGGCGCAGGTCCAGGGCCGGCCGTGCGCTGGGCTGGGGCCGACCGCCGGGCAGCCAGGCCAGCACCAGCGCGGCGCACGCCAGGGTGGGCGCAAGCAGGGCGAAGAACACCCAGCGCCAGTCGCCCTGGTCGGCCATCAGCCCGCCCAGCGCCGGCGACAGCGCCGGCACCAGCAGGGCCACCATCATCACCCGCGAGGTGAGGCCGGCGCGCTCGCTGGCGGGGCAGGCGCGGTAGGCCAGCGCCTGGCCCACCGGGATCAGCAAGCCGCCACCCAGGCCCTGCAGCAGGCGCCAGCCGATCAGTGCCTCGATGCTCCGGGCCGAGCCTGCCAGGGCACAGCCCAGGCCGAACAGGGCCAGCGACAGCAGCAGAGTGGCGCGCTCGCCGATGCGCTGCGCCAGCCCGTTACCCAGCGGGATGATCAGGGTCAGGCCGAGCATGTAGGCGTTGCCGACCCAGCCCAGCTGCGTGACCGAGGCGCCGAGCTGGCGCTGCAGGGCGGGGTAGGCGCTGTTGAGCACGAACAGGTTGAGCAGGTCGAGGGCAAAACCCATCAGGAAGATCAGGCTGACTTTGCTGCGAAAAGGCATGACGGGCGCCGCTGGAGAACGATGGGCGCAGTGTAGGGCGGTGCTGATGATTGAATAAGCCCCGCAATACTGCCAGATTGGTCGAATTATTTTGACAATCAAGGGGCCTTTGCATGGTCAGCCTGGACCGTTTCGAGCTGTTTTGCGCCGTGGTGGAGGCGGGGTCGTTCACGGCGGCGGCCACACGCCTGTGCCAGACCCGCGCCGCGGTCAGCTTCGGTATCAAGCAGCTGGAGGCGCAGTTGGGCGTGACCCTGCTGATCCGCACCACGCGCCGGGTGGCGTTGACCGATGCCGGCGAGGGCTTCTACCGTCAGTGCCTGCTGGTGCTGGAGCAGGCGCGGCTGGCCATCGAGCAGGCGCGTGCCGAGCATGGCGGGTTGCAGGGCAGCCTGCGGGTCACCTCCACGGTGGAGTACGGTTTGCGCGTGGTGGCGCCGGCCTTGCAGCTGTTCATGCGTGAGCACCCGTTGCTCAACGTGCGGCTGGAAACCCACACCAGCCATGCGGACCTGGTGCAGGAGCGCTTCGACGTGGCCATCCGGTTGGGTCAGGCGCAGGACTCAGGCTACCGCGGGGTGTGCCTGGAGACCTATGCAGTGCACCTGGTGATGGCGCCGGGCGTGGGCGTGCCGGGGGCGACGCTTGCCCAGGTGAACGCCTTGCCCAGGCTGGTGCATGGGCGTTTCGAGCGCCAGGCCGGTTGGGCGTTGCTCGATCAGAGGGGGGAGGCGGCGGTGTACGAGCCTTCGGGCCGGGCGGTGATGGTGGCAGACAATGCCTCGATCCTGCGTTCGTTCGCCTTGCAGGGGCTGGGCGTGGCGCTGCTGCCGGCCTGGTTGATCGAGGACGACCTGCGTACCGGGCGTCTGCTGGATGCATTGCCGGGGTATCGCTTTGTCGAGCAGAGCGTGTATGCACTGTACCCGGCCAGCAACCACGTGCCGCGCAAGGTGCGGGCCTGGATCGATTTTCTCAAGGGGTATGTGAACGGCATGTAGGCGCCGGCGTTGCCGGCGAAGGGGCGCGTTGCGTTGGCCGGTGTTTCGCGGTGTCCGGTTCGCCAGCCTGGCTGGCTCCTACAGCGCAGCACCCGGTGTCGCTTCCAGGCCCTTGTCCAGCTTCAGCAGCTCCAGCAACCGTCTGGCGTCATAGGGCGCGCGCACCTTGATGTCGTTGTCGAAGTAGCAGTACACATCGCGATGCGCCGCCTTCGGCGCCGCACTCGCCGCATCGATCAACCGCGCATCCCCAGGCTGCGCCCCGCGTTTCCACGCCTGGATACGCTTTTGCCAGCCGCGCAGGGCCGCCTGCGAATACCCGCTGCTGTACAGCGCCACATCCCCATGCAGGCGCATGTACACGAAGTCGCTGGTCAGGTCCTCCACATGCGGCCACTTCTTCGCCGTGTCGGCCACCACCAGCGCTACCCGGTACTTGCGCAGCAACGCCACGAACGCCGGGTCCAGAAAGCTCTCGTGACGCACCTCCACTGCATGGCGCACCACCTGCCGGTCGGCGCCCTCTAGGTAACCCGCACGCTGCATCCGCTCGGCACACTGCGCGGCCAGGGCCTTGGCCTGCTTGCCGGTGTGCGGCAGGCGCGCCAGAAACGCATCGAACAACCCCTCGTCAAAACGCATGTTCGGTGGGAACTGCCACAAGGTCGGCCCCAGCTTGCTGCCCAGCGACAGGGGCCCGGAGGCATAGAAGTTGGCCAGCGGTTCGTCGATCTCGCGCAGGCGCTTCACGTGGGTGATGAAGCGCGGCGCCTTGACGCTGAACACGAAGCCTGGCGGCGTTTCGGCCGCCCAGCCGGCGAAACGCTCGGGACGTTGCAGCGCATAGAAGGTGCCGTTGATCTCGATGCTGTTGACCGCCCGCGAGGCGAAGTGCAGCTCGTCCTTCTGGCGCAGGCCCTCGGGGTAGAAGTCGCCCCGCCACGGCACATAGCGCCAGCCCGAGATGCCGATATGCACCTGCGCCGCGCCACGGCTCACGGGGTAGCCGCCAGGGTGGTGAGGAAGTCGCCGAAGCCGCCCCGCGCCCGGCAGTCGCCACGGCTGCTGGTGGACACGCTGTTGCGTGCCGTCCACACGATGCGCGCGCCGCTCAGCTCAAGGTCGCTGATCAGTTGCACGTCTTCGTCCAGCGGCACGGGCCGGAACCCGCCGACCCGCTGGTAGGCCCTGGCGCAGATGCCCAGGTTGGCGCCATGGATGTGCCGGTGGTCCTCGCGGGCCTGGTAGTGGGCCAGGTAACGCGCCTGCAACGCCGCATCCTGGTGCGCCTGCCATTGCTCCACGTGCACCGTGCCGCACACGGCGTCGGCGGCGCAGTCCAGCTGGCACACCAGCCAGTCGGCCGGCACGCAGCTGTCGGCGTCGGTGCAGGCCAGCCAGCGCGCGCCGCGCTCGAGCATCCAGCTGGCGCCGGCACGCCGGGCGTAGCCCACGTTGCGCGCAGTGACCTGCAGGGTGTGCACGCCGTGCGCCAGGGCAATGGCTTGGCTGGCATCGCTGCACTGGTCGAGCACCACCACGATCTCTACGCGCTCGCCAAGGGCCTCGGCCTGCGCCGCCGCCTGCCCGAGGGCGCGCAGGCAGGCCGGCAGGTACTGTTCTTCGTTATGCGCGGGGACGATCACGCCGATCATAGGCAAGGCTCCTGCAGGTCAATGGCACACGGCTGGCAACACCAGTATTCGAGCAGGAAGTCGGCTTCTTCGTGGCGCACGGCGCGGTACAGCGGCAGGCGCTGATCGAGCAGGGCGTGTACCTGGCGGCCATCCTGCGGGCAGCCGTCGATGGGGTGCAGCCAGTGGCAGGCCAGCAGCGCACCGCCAGGGCTCAGGCTGGCCACGGCCTGTTCGATCACCTGCAGCCACTGCGCGGGGTCGAGGTAGTAGCCGATCTCGCTGAGCACGATCAGGTCGAACTCGCCCCCCGGCCAGTCGCCGGGCAGGTGGCCCTGGCTCACACTGGCCTGGGGGCAGGCTGCCAGGCGCCGGCGCGCAAGCTCCACGGCAGTGGCATTGAGGTCCTGGCACAGCAGGGCCTCGGTGCGCTCGGCCAGCGCTGCACTGAGCTCGCCGTTGGCGCAGGCGGGCTCGAAGATGCGCGTGTAGTACTGGCGCGGCAGGCAGGCCAGGGTCAGGTCGCGCTTGCGCTTCTCGTACCAGCGGGTCCGAAAGGCCCAGGGGTCTTCATCGTGCTCGAACAGCTGTTCGAAATACTGCGGCGATACGCTCATGGAAACACCCGTCATAGAAACAGCAGTTCGAAAGGTTGCAGAAGGCGTTGCAGGGTGGTCTGGCTCAACACCGGTGGCTGCTCGCCATCGGCATGGAGCTGGCTGGCATGCGCGGCGATGGCGGCGCGCTTGCGCGCAAGTTGCTGCGGGCTGAGCGCCAGCTTGCGCGCACGGCGCCACGGCAGGCGCGGGTCGTCCGGCCGGGCCCAGTGCCAGGCCCAGATCGGCACCTCGATCAGTTGCGCGCCCACGGTCTGCGCCGCCTGTGCGCTGGCACGGCCCACGGCCTCGTGGTCGCAGTGGCCGTCCAGGCGCCAGGTGCTCAGCACCCGGTCGTCGGGGCGCAGGCAACGCACCAGCGCATGGGCCAGTTGCGCTTCGTGCGCGGCCACGCCACTGTCGGCCAGGTGCAGGCGCTGCCAGGCCACCCGGTCGACGTCCAGCCCCAGCGCGGCCAGGGCTGCGCGGCTTTCCAGGGGGCGCTGCACGCGCAGGCGCTCGCCTGGCCAGGCGAGCGAGCCGGGGTGGCTGCCTTCGCCATCGGTCACCGACACCAGCAGCAACGCCTGCTCACGGCCGCAGAAGGTCGACAGCAGGCCACCGCAACCGAGCACCTCGTCATCCGGGTGGGGCGCCACCACCACCAGGCGCGCACCGGGGGGCAGCAGCTCATCGGCCTGCACCGTGGCGACCTGGGCCAGGGCGCTGGACGCCTGCCACAGCGACAATGGCGTGCCACTGCCGGCTGCCTTGATCGGGTTGTCGACGCTCATAGCTGCCACCCGCCGGCTTCACGCCCGGCCAGTTGCCGGCCCAGTTCGGCCAGGTCGCGCTCGGCGTGGCTCTGGCGCAGGAACACCGGCAGGTCGGCGCTGAGCCGGGCGAAGTGGCTGTTGCGGCAGAACGAGGTGGCACCCAGGGCGCGGCCCACGTGGGTCAGCACCAGGGTGGCGGCGTATTCGACCTGGGCGCGCACCCGGCGTACGGCGAACTGGGCATCGGCCTGGGGCTGTGCGTCGATCTGTGCGGCGCACTCGCGCAGGGCTGCAGCGGCGCCGCACAGGGCAGCGTCCACCGCGCCCAGGTGGGCGTCGGCGTGGGGGTCGGGGCGTGGCTGGCGGCAGTGTTCGCGCAAGTAGTCGGCCAGGGCCTCGGCGGCGCCGTACCAGCAGGCGGCGATGCCGGCGCCGCCGTGCCAGAAGCCGGGGCGACTAAGGTACTGGCCAGGGCCACCCACCAGGTGCGCCGGGGTATGTTCCAGTTCCAGCTCGACGCTGGCGGTAATGCCCATGCCCACCGCCTGCCAGCCGTCTGCCACCCGGTGCAGACCCGTCTCGGCAAGGTCCAGCGCCACCAGTTGCGGCTGTTCGTCTTCGTCCCAGGCGGTGAGCAGGCCGTGGTCGATCTGCAGCGCGCCGGAGCACCAGGCCTTGCGCCCCTGCAGGTACACCCGCTGGTTGTCGCGAGCCACGATGCGCACCCGTGCGCTGGGCGGCTCGGCCGCCCATACGCCCCAGATCCCGTTGCCGGCCAGGTGCGCCCCGGCGCATTCGGCGAGTATCGCCAGGGCATCGGTATGCCCTTCATACAGCTTGGCCAGGGCCAGGTCGGCGCCAGCCACCCGTGCCAGGGTCTGCCAGCGCTGCAGCGTCTGGCCCTGGCCGGGCAACGGCAGGCGTTCCAGGCCGGCTGCCTGCAGGGCCTGCATCAGTTCGAGCAGCTGGCTGTCCAGGTTCAGCGGTTGCGGGCGCTCGGCGAACTGGCGCAGCAGGGTGTCCAGGCGGCCCAGGTCGAAGGTTTGAACAATGCTCATGAGGCGGACTCCTTGGGGCACGCAGCGTGGGTCGAGGTATTCTTTTTCAGGCCGCGCAGGTTCATGGCGCACAGGCAGAACTGCAGCACGATCAATGCCCAGGCCTCGGTCTGCCAGCCCCACACCACCCACAGCAGGTTGCTGGCCATGAAGCAGCAGAAGCCGATGCGCCGCCGACGCGGCTGACGCGAGCCGATCCACCAGGCTGCCACCAGGGTGAGCAGCATGGCCGGCCACTGCAGCAGGTCGATCCAGTCCAGGCCCTTCATGCCACGCCCATGCGCTTGCGCAGCGCCACGGTGAGCGACTGGCGGGTCTTGTCGTAGTCGGCCCAGGGGTCGTCGCCATTGGCCAGGCGCTCGCCCAGGTTGTGCAGGTTCCACTGGTTGGCGCCCTTGAGTTCGGTGAGCTCTTCGCGGCGGATCGGTACCGACACCGGCAGCCCTTCGCGGGCGCGCAGCGAATAGGCGCACACGGTGGTGGCGCCACGGGCGTTGCGCAGGTAGTCGATGAAGATGCGCCCCACGCGGTTCTTCGGCCCCGAAACGGCGGACAGCCGGTCGGGGAACAACCCGGCCATGTGCGTGACGATGGCATGGCTGAACGCCTTGACCTCGTCCCAGCCGGCACGCCGGGTCAGCGGCACCACCACGTGCATGCCCTTGCCGCCACTGGTTTTCAGAAACGCCTGCAGGCCCAGTTCGTCGAGCAGTGCCAGGGTCAGCTGGGTCGCTTCGACCATGGCCTTCCAGGGCAATGCCGGGTCGGGGTCGAGGTCGAGCACGAAACGGTCGGGTTTGTCGAAGTCCCTGGCGGTGGCGTTCCAGGTGTGCAGTTCCAGGGTGTTCATCTGTACCGCGCCCAGCAGGGTGTCGGCGCGGTCGATGATCATCACTGCCTGGCCGGCCTCGGCCTTGTCGTGACTCTCCAGGCCCGGGATGTTCAGCTGGGCGGCGTTCTTCTGGAAGAACAGCTCGCCGCTCAGGCCCTCCGGTGCGCGCACCAGCGCCACGGGGCGACGCTTGAGGTGCGGCAGGATCCATTCGGCGACCTGGGCGTAGTACTCGGCCACCTGGCGTTTGTCGGTGCCGCTGCTGGCATCGATCACCCGGTCGGGGTGGGTGATGCGCAGGGTGTTGTCGGAGGCTTTGCGGGTAGGCGCTTTCACGGGTTTCTCCAGGCCGATGGCGCGGGCCGGCTTGTCTTCGCGCAGGCCATGGAACACCGAATGGCGTACCACCCCTTCGCGGGTCATCTGGGCGTAGGCCACCTCGGCCAGCAGCTGTGGCCTGAGCCAGTGCACGCCGCGGGCTTCGGCGCCGGTGGGTGGGTTGGCGACCGCGGGCTTTTTCACCTCGAGCGGGGTGAGGCGCTGGAGCAGGCTCTGCAGGGTGGCGGTATTGAAGCCGGTGCCGACCTTGCCGGCGTAGCGCAGCTGGCCGCTGTCGGCGTCGTGCACCCCCAGCAGCAGGGCGCCGAACGCGGCGCGGCTGCCCTTGGGTTCGGTGAAGCCGACGATCACGAATTCCTGGCGCTGCTTGCACTTGAGCTTGATCCAGTTGTGACTGCGCCGCGATACATAGAGGCTGTCGGCACGTTTGCCGATCAGGCCCTCCATCTGCATCTGGCAGGAGCTGGCCAGCAGGGACTCGGGGGCTTCGTCGAAGTCGGCACTCAAACGCAGGCGTTGTTCGTCGGCCGGTTCAAGCACGGCCGCCAGGGCGGCGCGCCGCTCCTGCAACGGGCATTGGCGCAGGTCCATGCCATTGAGGTAGGGCAGGTCGAACAGGTAGTAGACGATGTTGGCATCGGTGTCGCTGTCGAAGGCGTTCTGCAGGGCCTGGAAGTCGGCGATACCCTCGGCGTTGGCCACCACCACTTCGCCATCGAGCCAGGCCGAGCTCAGCCCCAGGCCGGCCAGGGCCTTGGCCTGCAGCGGCATGCGCGTGGTCCAGTCGTGGCCGTTGCGGGTGAACAGGCGCACGTCGTCGCCGTCGATGCGCGCCAGGATGCGGTAGCCGTCGAACTTGACCTCGTAGCGCCAGTCGCCTTGTGGCGGGGTTTCCACCAGGGTGGCCAGTTGCGGCGTGAGGGCGGCGGGCAGGGTGGCCTTCCTGGCCGCACTCAGTGTGCCGGCCCTGGCTGGGCGGCGAGGCGGGGGTGCGGCCTTGGGCTTGTCCTTGTCTTTGCCCTTGCCCTTGGTGCGGGGGATCAGGCTGCGCTCGCTGAGCACGCTGTCGGGTTGGGCCTGCAGCACGTCGTAGTCGGCCTCGGCGCGGGCAGCCTCGTCGTCGGACTTGACCAGCATCCACTGTTCCTTCTTGCCGCCAAGGCGGGTGCGAAACAGATGCCAGGTGCCGTTCAGCTTTTCGCCCTGCAGGCGAAAGCGCAGCTTGCCGCTGGCATAGGCCTGGGCCGGGTCGCCCTCGGGCAGCCACACGCCGCGGTCCCACACGATCACTTCGCCCGCACCGTAATGGCCTGCGGGGATGCTGCCCTCGAAGCTGGCGTAGTCCAGCGGGTGGTCTTCGACGTGGACGGCCAGGCGCTTGACCTTCGGGTCCAGTGACGGGCCCTTGGGGATGGCCCAGCTCTTGAGGGTGCCGTTCAGCTCCAGGCGAAAGTCGTAATGCAGGTGGCTGGCGTCGTGCTTCTGGATGCAGAACTGCAATGCCTGCGCGCGCGCACCGCGGCGGGCCTTGCCGGCCGGCTCCGGGGTGGCGTCGAAGTTGCGCTTGCGCTGGTATTCCTGCAGTGGCTTGGCCATTGCCGTGCTCCATCGTTCATACAAACCCTATGAAGTGGGAGAGGCGCAGACCGGCGGGAGTTCAATCGGGTTGACCGGCCTTGCGCAGGGTCAGGTTGATGCGGCGGGCGCCCAGCAGTGGGTGCTCGCCGTCCTTGAGCGGGTTGACCCCGTGAAAGCGCAGGCGATCCTCGCCGCCCCAGACCATCACGTCGCCGTGCTGCAGGCCGACCTTGCGGGTGGGCTCGCTGCGGGTGTGCCCGCCGAACAGGAACACCGCCGGCAGGCCCAGCGAGATCGACACGATGGGCTGGCTGAAGTCGCGTTCGTTGCGGTCCTGGTGCAGGGTCAGGCGGTTGCCGGGCTGGTAGTGGTTGATCAGGCAGGCGTCGGGCCTGAAATGGGCGAAGCCGGCTGCCTCTGCGGCGGCAGCGGCCAGCTCGGCGAGCAGCGTGGGCAGGGCAGGCCAGGGCTTGCCGGTGAGCGGGTCGAAGGGGCTGTAGCGGTAGCCCAGGCGGTCGCTGACCCAGCCCAGCGGCCCGCAATTGGTGACCGCCACTTCGATGGTGCGCCCGCCGGGGGTGAGCTGGTTGCGAAACGGTGCGGCGCGCAGCACCGTGCGCAGGGCCGGCAGCAGGGGCTCGACGAGGTCCAGGGCAAAGCCTGGCAGCAGCAGCGTCTGCTTGCCGATCCATTCGGGGGCGCCGAGGGCGGGTGGGCCGAACAGGTCGAGTTCGGGTTGTTTCATGCAAGGATCTCCAGTGACGCCTTCGCCGGCAACGCCGGCGCCTGCAGGCGACGCAAACCGGGCAGGAGCCGGCGTTGCCGGCGCAGGGGCCGGTGACTATGCTTGGGCCTCATGGAGCCCATCATACCGCTGCGCCAACCCTGCCCACCCGGTGCCTGCATCTGCGAGCGCGAACGCCTGCTCGAAACGCCGGGCGCCGACCTGCGCATTCTGCGCCTGACCCGCCAGGAAGAAAACCGCCTGCTCCAACGCCTGGAAAACCTGCAGAGCCTGCCCGACCTCGAACACCTGCAGCGCCGCCTGTTCGATCAGCTTGGCATCCAGGTGCACATCGCCCCCGGCCCCAATGAAGTGCGCACCATGCGCGGTATCCGTATCGAGGTCGAAGGCCCGCCAGGGTTGTGCCGCAAGACCCGCCAGAGCATACCGGCGGCCATCCGCCGCGCCCTCGAAAAACGTCCCGAGATCGCCTACCGGCTGCTCGACGCCCATGACCTGTTTGGCCAGCAGTAACCATCGCAGGGCGTTTCCTACGCCGTGACCACGCCAATGCACAACATTGGCTCGCAACCTGCATTGCCCCAGGCATCGATAGCTGATCGATTGGTCAGACACCGGCCTTGCCGTGTCGCCACTCCATTGCCCAGGGCCGCCGTGCATGACGCTAGCTCAACGATTTATCCCCGCGCCGGTTGATCCGGCCGGCTGGAACGCCGAACTGAACCTGCGCTTCGTCGCAGGTCAGGGGCGGACCCGAATTGGTGCACGCCAGCATTTCGGCCCACTTCTGGTGCAGCGCCCGTTCTACCCCGAAGGCGACCCCTGCCATGTGTATGTGCTGCACCCCCCGGGCGGGGTGGTGGGGGGGGATCGCCTGGCCCTGAACCTGCACCTGGAGCCGGGCAGCCATGCGCTGCTGACCATGCCTGGTGCCACCAAGTTCTACCGCAGCGCCGGGCCCACCTCGGTGCTGCGCCAGCGCTTTCACCTGGCCGAGGGCAGCACCCTGGAGTGGCTGCCCCAGGACAGCATCTGCTTCCCCGGCGCGCGGGTATCGCTGCACAGCCATTTCAGCCTGGCCCCCGGCGCGCGCCTGCTGGCCTGGGAAACCCTGTGCCTGGGCCGCCCGGTAATGGGCGAGGCCTTCAGCCATGGCGCCGTGGACAGCCGGCTGCAGGTGGACATGCCCGACGACCCCGGCCTGCACGAGCGCCTGCGCCTGCAGGGTGGGCACCTGCACAAGCTGGGCGGCCACCCGCTGCTGGCCACCTTCTGCGCCGCCCCGGCCAACGAGCAACTGCTTGAACAGGTGCGCGAACTGATCCACCCGCTGCCGGTGCCCGCCGGCGCCACGCTGCTTGGCCAGCTGCTGGTGGTGCGCCTGCTCGACCACGACAACCAACGCCTGCAATCCACCCTGCAGCGGCTGTGGCGCGCCCTGCGACCGACCGTCGTCGGCTTGCCGCCATGCCCGCCGCGCATCTGGGCCACTTGAGAGACCGCACCATGGAGCTGACCCCGAGAGAGAAAGACAAACTGCTGCTGTTCACCGCCGCGTTGCTCGCCGAGCGCCGCCTGGCCCGTGGGCTGAAGCTCAACTACCCCGAGGCGGTGGCGCTGATCAGTGCCAGCGTGATGGAAGGTGCCCGCGACGGGCGCACGGTGGCCGAGCTGATGAGCCTGGGCCGCGAAGTGCTGGGGCGTGACCAGGTGATGGAAGGTGTCAGCGAGATGATCCACGACGTGCAGGTGGAAGCGACCTTTCCCGACGGGACCAAGCTGGTCACCGTCCACGACCCTATCGTCTGACCTGCCCAGGAGCAGCCCATGATTCCCGGAGAAATCCAGGTCGCCGACGGCGACATCGAACTCAACGCCGGTCGCGCCACGATCAGCGTCAGCGTGGCCAACCATGGCGATCGGCCGATCCAGGTCGGCTCGCACTATCACTTCTACGAGGTCAACGCCTTTCTGGTGTTCGAGCGCGAGGCCACCCGCGGCTTTCGCCTGGACATCGCCGCCGGCACTGCCGTGCGCTTCGAACCCGGCCAGGCGCGCACCGTCAACCTGGTGGCCTATGCCGGCAAGCGCGAGGTGTATGGCTTCCAGGGCCGGGTGATGGGCAAGCTGGAGGCCGTGGCATGAGCCGTATTTCCCGGCGTGCCTATGCCGACATGTTCGGCCCCACCGTGGGTGACCGCGTGCGCCTGGCCGACACCGAGCTGTGGGTGGAGGTCGAGCAGGACTTCACGGTCTACGGTGAAGAGGTCAAGTTCGGCGGCGGCAAGGTGATCCGCGACGGCATGGGCCAGGGCCAGATGCTGGCCGCCGAGGCCATGGACCTGGTGCTGACCAACGCCCTGATCATCGACCACTGGGGCATCGTCAAGGCCGATATCGGCGTGAAGAACGGGCGCATCTTCGGCATCGGCAAGGCCGGCAACCCCGACGTGCAGCCCGGCGTGACCCTGGCGGTGGGGCCGGGCACCGAGGTGATCGCCGCCGAGGGCAAGATCGTCACCGCCGGCGGCATCGACTCGCACATTCATTTCATCTGCCCACAGCAGGTCGACGAGGCGCTGGTGTCGGGCATCACCACCTTCATCGGCGGCGGCACCGGGCCGGCCACCGGCACCAACGCCACCACCTGTACTTCGGGCACCTGGTACCTGGCGCGCATGCTCCAGGCCGCCGACGAACTGCCGATCAACATCGGCCTGCTGGGCAAGGGCAATGCCTCGCAACCCCAGGCCCTGCGCGAGCAGATCGAGGCCGGGGCGGTGGGGCTCAAACTGCACGAAGACTGGGGCTCGACCCCGGCGGCCATCGACTGTTGCCTGGGCGTGGCCGAGGCGATGGACGTGCAGGTGGCGCTGCACAGCGACACCCTCAACGAAAGCGGCTGCATCGAAGACACCCTGGCCGCCATCGGCGACCGCACCATCCACACCTTCCATACCGAGGGCGCGGGCGGCGGGCATGCGCCGGACATCATCCGTGCGGCGGGCTACGCCAACGTGCTGCCGTCCTCCACCAACCCGACCCTGCCGTACACCGTCAACACCGTGGACGAGCACCTGGACATGCTGATGGTGTGCCACCACCTGGACACCAGCATCCCCGAGGACGTGGCCTTCGCCGAGTCGCGCATCCGCCGCGAGACGATTGCCGCCGAAGACATCCTGCACGACATCGGCGCGTTCTCGATGACCTCGTCAGACTCCCAGGCCATGGGCCGGGTGGGCGAGGTGGTGCTGCGCACCTGGCAGGTGGCGCACCAGATGAAACTGCGCCGCGGCCCGTTGGCGCCTGACACCGCGCGCAGCGACAACTTCCGGGTCAAGCGCTACATCGCCAAGTACACCATCAACCCGGCGCTGACCCATGGCATTGCCCATGAAGTCGGTTCGCTGGAGGCCGGCAAGCTGGCCGACCTGGTGCTGTGGTCGCCGGCGTTCTTCGGGGTCAAGCCCGCACTGGTGCTCAAGGGCGGGATGATCGTGATGGCGCCGATGGGCGACATCAACGGCTCGATCCCCACGCCGCAGCCGGTGCACTACCGGCCGATGTTCGGCGCCCTGGGCCAGGCGCGCAACGCCACGCGCATGACGTTCCTGTCCCAGGCCGCGGTGGAGCGTGGCGTTCACCATGAACTGCGCCTGCGCAGCCTGATCGGCGTGGCCCGGGGCTGTCGCACGGTGCGCAAGGCCGACATGCTGCACAACGGGCTGATGCCCACCATCGAAGTGGATTCACAAACCTATGAGGTACGCGCCGACGGCGAGCTGCTGGTGTGCGAGCCGGCCAGCGTGCTGCCGATGGCGCAGCGTTATTTTCTGTTTTGAGGAGCGAGCATGATCCTGTTGACGCAACGCCTGAACCAGGCCGCACACATCGGCGCCACTGCCACCCTGAGCCTGGATACGCGCATCAAGAGCCGCGTGCGCATCACCCTGGATGACGGGCGCGAGGCCGGGCTGATGCTCGAACGCGGCCAGCTGATTCGCGGCGGCGAGCTGCTGGCCGACGCCCAGGGGCGTGAGGTGATTCGCGTGCTGGCGGCGCCGGAGCAGGTCTCGACGGTGCGCTGCGCCGACCCGCTGGCGCTGGCCCGCGCCGCCTATCACCTGGGCAATCGGCATGTGCCGTTGCAGATCGAGCGCGATTTCGTTCGGTACCAGCACGACCATGTGCTGGACGACATGGTGCGTGGCTTCGGCCTTGAGGTGGCGGTGGAGCAGGCGCCGTTCGAGCCCGAGGCCGGCGCCTACCAGAGCGCGCCGCACAGCCACAGCCATAACGATCACCCCTTTGTTCGCGTGCCTGGCCACGCCCACTGATTTCGACATGGAGTTGCACGATGAAAAAGACCCTCGCGTTTGCCTTGCTGCTGATCGCCGTCCCTGCGTTCGCCCACCCCGGCCACGACAGCAACCCCCTGCAGGACGGGTTGCTGCACCCGCTCACCGGGCTTGACCACCTGCTGATGCTGCTGGGCACCGGGGTGCTGGCCGCCCTGACCGGGCGCACCCTGGCGCTGCCGCTGGCCACGCTGGCGGCGATGTTCGGCGGCGCGCTGATGGGCCATCTGTTCGGGGGCGTGATCGGCATGGAGAGCATGATCATCGGCTCGCTGCTGGTGGCCGCCGCGGCGCTGCTGCTGCCCAGCCGCCAGGTGCTGCTGGCGCTGGTCATGCCGGTGTTCGCGCTGTTTCACGGCTGGGCCCACGGCGTCGAAGCCAGCCCGGGCGCGTTCTGGGTGTTCAGCGCAGGCTTTGTCGCGGTCAGCGGCCTGTTGCTGCTGGCAGGCTATGGCGCCGGGCGCCTGTTGCGCCGTCACCCTGGGCTGCAGAAGGCCTGTGGCGGCGGCCTGCTGGCCGGTGCCGCCCTGGTGCTGGCCGGCTGATGAGCGCCAACCTGCAGTTGCTGCGCCTGCTGCAACTGGTCAGCGCCAACCTGCCGGTGGGGGGCTTCACCTATTCCCAGGGGTTGGAGTGGGCGGTGGAGGCGGGCTGGGTGACGGGGGCCGACGGCTTTGGCGCCTGGCAGCGCGAGCAGTTGCACGACACCCTCGGCCACCTCGACTGGCCGCTGCTGCAACGGCTGTACAGCGCGTGCCGCGCGCAAGATGCCGATGCGTTCGCCCACTGGAGCAGCTTTTTGCTGGCCAACCGCGAAACCGCCGAGCTGCGCCTGGAGGAACGCCAGCGCGGCAAGGCCCTGGCGCGCCTGCTCGATGGCTGGCAGCTGTGTCAGGCGCCGGCCTGGCGCAGCAGCGTCGAGCTGAGCCAGCTGGGCGGCATGGCCTGGCTGGCCGTGCACTGGCAGATCCCGCTGCGTGAGCTGGCCCTGGGGCATGGCTTTGCCTGGCTGGAAGGGGCGGTGATGGCCGGGGTCAAGCTGGTGCCGTTCGGTCAGCAGGCGGCCCAGACCCTGCTGCGCGAGTTGTGCGAGGAGCTGCCTGCGGTACTGGAGTGGGCGCTGGACGTACCTGATGAACACCTGGGCGGCGGCCTGCCGTTGCTGGCGATTGCCTCTGCCCGCCATGAAACCCAATACACCCGATTGTTCCGATCCTGAGGAAACTGCCATGCAAAGCTACCAGCAACCCCTGCGCGTCGGTGTCGGCGGCCCGGTCGGCTCCGGCAAGACCGCGCTGCTCGAAGCGCTGTGCAAGGCCATGCGCGATGACTACCAGATTGCCGTGGTCACCAACGACATCTACACCAAGGAAGACCAGCGCATCCTTACCGAAGCCGGCGCGCTCGAACCCGAGCGCATCGTCGGCGTGGAGACCGGCGGCTGCCCGCATACCGCGATCCGTGAAGATGCCTCGATGAACCTGGCGGCGGTGGAGGATCTGGCGCGCAAGTTCGGCAACCTGGAAGTGATCTTCGTCGAGAGTGGCGGTGACAACCTGAGTGCCACCTTCAGCCCGGAGCTGGCCGACCTGACGATCTACGTGATCGACGTGGCCGAGGGCGAGAAGATCCCGCGCAAGGGCGGGCCGGGGATCACCAAGTCGGATTTTCTGGTGATCAACAAGATCGACCTGGCGCCCTATGTGGGTGCGTCGCTGGAGGTCATGGAAAAGGACACCCGGCGCATGCGGCCCGAGCGGCCGTGGACGTTCAGCAACCTGAAGACGGGGCAGGGTTTGCAGGCGGTGATCGGGTTCATTGTCGAGCGGGGGATGTTGAAACCGGTTTCGGTGTGAATGCCTATCGCGGGTCAAGCCCGCTCCCACAAGGACGGCGCCAGCTCCTGTGGGAGCGGGCTTGACCCGCGATGGCATCGATGCGGTGCCTGCGCATTGCACATTGCCCACATCGCTGTATACAGTGTGCGCACCAAGGGGAGCCCCGGCAACGGGCTGAGAAACCGCTGGCATCTGCAGCGCGGTGACCCTTCGAACCTGATCCGGATCATGCCGGCGAAGGGATGGGATCTAGCGCCTGCCTTCTTTGCCGGTCTCACTGCGAGGCCGCTCCATGACTGCCCCACGTTTCACCGAACACCTGCGCAAACAAAGCGAACCCACCTGGTCGGCCGCCGTCGGCCACCGTTTCGTCACCCAGCTGTGCGACGGCAGCCTGCCGGACCCGGTGATGGTGCGTTACCTGGTGCAGGACCATCGCTTCATCGACAGCTTCCTGACCCTGCTCGGCGCGGCCATTGCCACCGCCGACACCTTCGATGCGCGCCTGCGCCTGGCGCGTTTCGCCGGCATGATCGCCAGCGATGAAAACACCTATTTCCTGCGCGCCTTTGAGGCACTGGGCGTGAGCGAGGCGCAACGTACCGCGCCGGCCGACACACAGCCCACGGCCGGCTTCAAGGCGATCATGCGCCAGGCGGCGGCCACCCGATCCTATGCGGCGGTGCTGGCGGTGCTCAACGTGGCCGAGGGCCTGTACCTGGACTGGGCGCTCAAGGCGCCCAGGCCGCTGCCGGAAAACTTCGTGCACGCCGAGTGGATCACCTTGCACGACAACCCGGCCTTCGCCGACTTCGTTGCGTTCCTGGGCGCCGAACTCGACCGTGTGGGCCCCCAGGAAGAGGCGCTGAGCACCGATTTCTTCTTGCGTGCCGTGGCGCTGGAGCTTGAGTTTTTCGATGCCGTGTACCCACAGGGGGAGTGAACGATGGATATTTTCGACCGTTTGAAAGCTGCTGCACCGACCGAGTGGGCCAGTTACGTGGACCACAGCTTCGTGCGCCAGATGGGCCAGGGCAGCTTGCCCGAAACGGCGTTTCGTACCTACCTGGTGCAGGATTACCTGTTCCTGATCCAGTTCGCGCGGGCCTGGGCGCTGGCCGCGTACAAGAGCCGCCGGCCTTCGGACATCCGTGCCGCCCAGGCGGGGCTTGCGGCGATTCTGGACGAGACCGACCTGCATGTACGCCTGTGCGCGCGCTGGGGCTTGTCCAAGGCTGACATCGAGGCCGCGCTGGAGCACCAGGCCACCGTGGCCTATACGCGCTTCGTGCTCGATTGCGGCGCGGCGGGCGACTTGCTGGACCTGCATGTGGCGCTGTCGCCCTGTGTGATCGGCTACGCCGAGATCGGCCGGGCGCTGAGCCCCGACGGGGTGGCGGCGCTGGGTGATCATCCGTACCGCGAGTGGATTGGCGAGTATGCCGGGGAGGGGTATCAGGGCGTGGCTGCTGCAGCGCGCCTGCACCTGGACGAGCTGGCGGCGCGCAGCATGACCGAGCAGCGCTTCACCGAGCTGGTGGCGATCTTTGCCCAGGCGTCGCGGCTGGAGGCGGATTTCTGGCAGATGGGGTTGGCGGCGCGGTAGAACGGCGTGGCGCAACGGCGCTCCTGGCACCGAGCGCCGCTCGCGCGGCGCTTCGCCGGCATCCCATCGCGGTGACATTGCCCCTTATCAGCTAAGGTTGCCTGCTTACGCATGATAAGGACCCATCATGAACGACCTGCACCCGCAGCCCCTGCTGGCCACCTTGCTGCTGCTCGGCAGCCTGCCCGCCCTTGCGGCCTTGCCCGGCGCCCCGGCCTATATCGATGACAGCGGCTACCCCGAGGCCGCCAAGCAACGCATTCTGCCGGCAATGTTCGAGCAGACCCTCACCAGCACCCGCTATATCGCGCCCGCCGGCAATCCCCTGACCACCGTGGCCGAAGCCACCGGCTTTGCCGACACCAGCACCTACGCGCAAACCCGCGATTACCTTCAGCAACTGGCATCCGCCGCCAATGGCGCCATCGTGCTCAGCGAGCTGCCGGAGAAAAGCGCCGAGGGCCACCCGATGCTGCTGGTGGTGGCCTCGCTGGAGGCCGACAAGTCACCCGCCGCGCTCAAGCGTTCGGGCAAGCCGACGCTCTTTATCGAGGCCGGTATCCACCCCGGCGAGTCCAACGGCAAGGACGCGATGTTCATGCTGCTGCGCGACATGACCACCGGCAGCAAGCCGCTGGCCGGCCTGCTGCAGAAGGTCAACATCCTGTTCATCCCCAGTGTCAACGTGGACGGCGATATCCGCCGCAGCGCCTATGGCCGAATCAACCAGAACGGCCCCCGCCAGAGTGGCTGGCGCGTGAACGGGCGCAACCTCAACCTGAACCGCGATTTCACCAAGCTCGACAGCGCCGAGATCCGCAACGTGGCCTGGGTGTTCAACACCTACGAGCTGAGCTTCTTCGCCGACACCCACTCCACCGATGGCGCGATGTACCCCTACGACAGCTCGTATTGCCATAACGGCAATGGCTGGTCGCCGGCCAGCAGCGCGTGGATGGACACGGTGATGCGTGCGCCGGTGTACCAGGCGCTGGAGGGCGAGGGGCATGTGGTGCACGAATGCATCAGCATGAACGACAACCAGGACCCGACCCAGGGCTACTACCCGTACCGCACCGACCTGGCGCGCTTCTCCAACCAGTACGGCGATATCCGCAACGTGCCGTCGATTCTGATCGAGCAGCATGCACTGCACCCGTACCAGACCCAGGTGCTGGGCAACTACGTGATGCTCAAGACGATGTTCCAGGTGATCGGCGAGCAGGCCGCTTCGCTGCAGCAGGCCATTGCCAGTGACCGTGCCCGGCTCGCGGCCCAGCGCGAGGTGGTGCTGACCTGGAAGCCGGGCAAGGAGGAGCAGGTGGATTTCAAGGTGGGCGACTACCGCTACGAACAGTCGCCGATCACCGGTGCCAGGACGATCGTGTGGAGCAACGTGCCCAAGCCGCTGACGGTGCCGGTCACTGGCAACACCGAGCCCGACCTGGTGGTCAAGCGCCCACGCCAGTACGTGGTGCCGGCGCAGTGGGCCGAGGTGATCGCGCGGCTCAAGGCGCATGGCATCCGCATGCGCACCCTCGAGCAGCCCACGGCGATGGCGGTGACGCTGTACCGCATGGATGAGGTGAAGGTGGCCGGTGGCTTCGAGCCGGACCGTGCGGCAGCCAACGAGATTCCGGGCTATGAAGGGCATCTGCTGGTCAGTGGCGTGGCCAACCCGCTGGAGCGTATGCAGACCTTTGCGGCGGGTTCGGTGCTGATCGACGTCGACCAGCCGCTGGGCGTGCTGGCGATCAACCTGTTGCACCCGCAAAGCCCCGACTCGTTCTGGGCCTGGGGTTTCTTCAACGCGACCCTGGTGGCGGCGGAGGAGCCAGAGGAATACGTGATGGAGCCGATGGCGCGCAAGATGCTGGCCGCGAGCCCGGCACTCAAGGCCGAGTTCGAGGCCCGCCTCAAGGACGACAAGGCGTTCGCCGACAGCCCGAGTGCGCGCCTGCACTGGTTTTACCAGCGCACGCCCTTCTATGACGTGAATGCATTCGTGTACCCGGTGGGGGCCGTGTACTGAGTTAAAGGAAGTGCCAGCCGTGCCGATGCAGGTGTGGGCCACCGCGACCATTGCGGTGGCGTTGCCTTGTCAGGACGTCCATGAAGACCAGCCTTACCCTTGCCATCACCCTGCTGTACGCCTCGCTGGCGTGTGCCCAGGACATGAGCCAGCAGATTGCACAGCCGCTCAAGTACGCAAGCCTTGAAGAAATGAACCTTGGCGAGTTCGTGCCACAGAGCCGCTATGCGTCGACCTTGAGCGCGCTGCGCATGGACTCCGAGGCCGGTGATGCCAATGCCACGCTGGACCTGCTGGAGGCACTGACCGGCAACAAGGACCTCAAGCCCCAGGACCTCGACGCGGTCAAGCAACTGCTGGAAATCGCCGCCGTGCAGAAAGCCGACAGTGCCAGGTTGCAAGCAATGACGGCCCGCTACAGTGCACTCAAGACCCAGGGTGTGGCGGTGTCGACAACGCCTGCACGGCCAGCGCTGACCCTCGACTACAGCGGCGACTCGCTGAACGACATCTCTGGCGTGAAAGGCTGTGGCGATGCGCAGACGGCGCAGACCACGGCGTGCTTCGCGGCGTTCAACAAGGCGTTGAAGGCCGATTACACGGCGCTCAAGCAGTACAACCTGGCCCTGGGCTGGTCGGCGCAGCGATTTCAGCCAGATGCCCTGCAAGCCAAGGCAAGCAAGGCCTGCGGGCGCTTCGACTATTGTCCGACCACCACCTTGTACGTGATGAACCAGACGTTGCTGCACGAAACCAACGAAGTCCGCTTCCCCAAGACCTACGAGCAGGCGGTGTATCAATTGCTCACTGTGCCGGTGGCCACTGTGCAGCGCACGCAAAAGGCCAACTATGAAAAGGCAGTGCAGGCCAACTTCGAGCAGGCCCGCCAGCAACGCTATGCCTACCGCGAACGCGCCGGTCAGTCGGCGGACGCCCTGGTCATCTACGCGTTGCGCATGGATGCGGTGATTCTCGAACGGCCCAACTGCACCGCGTTTGCCAACCAGGCCTATGAAATGGCCTTCAACGTCCACAACAGGGTCGTTGCCGAGAGCGAGCTGGACCGCATCAACCGCTCGATCGTGCAGACGCAGTGCACGCTGCGCTAGGGGCCATCAGCTCGTGGCGGGCAGGGCCGCCACGGCATCGACTTCGATCTGCATGCCGTCCAGTGCCAGGCGCGGCACGGGTATCAGGGTGCAGGTCGGTTTGCTGAGCTGGCCCCAGGCGGCGTTCGCAGCCGCCACCCACAGCGCCAGCCTGGCTTCGCTATGGTCCACGATCAGCAGGGTCAGCTTGAATACATCGGCCAGGCTCGCACCTCTTGATTCCAGCGCGGTGCGCAGGTTGAGCAGCGCCTGGCGCGCCTGTTCGGCAAAGTCGGGCGACAGCGTACCGGCAGGGTCTTCACCCCCCTGGCCGGCGATGTACAGCAGCTTGGCGGCGGTGCTGACCTCGGCCACGTGTGAATAGGCATTGGCGCTGGGGTCGTACAGACCTTCGGGGTTGGACAACACAAATACGGCGGGTTGGCTGGTGCTCATGGGGCGACTCCACTCAAGGGAGGCGCAAGGGTAAAACCTCAAGTTAGGTTGAGGTCAAGCACCTGTTTTCAAGGGCGCCGCACGTTCTTCAGTAGTGTTTGAGAAATAGGCGCTGCGAAGGCACCGGCCCCTTGATCAGTCGGATCAGGTCGCTGGCCTGCAAGGTGAACGGCTTCGAATAGTAGTAGCCCACAAAGAAGCCGGACGCCTTCATGGTGCATGGCAGTACCGGCTTTCTTGCCAGCATGTCGAGGGCCGCTGCGTCGCTCAGGTCGCGGTACTGGTCTTTTTTCTGAAAGCTCAGTTTCGAGGTGAACAGGTCATCACGGGGCGGCCGGTCATCGCGTTCGATCTCACCGATCAGCGAATACGTCATGCGGTGGTCATAGGCGAGGTTCTCATCCTCGGTGATCGAGCATTCGATGCGCGTGCCCAACTGGCTGGTCTTGCCCCGGAAGGCGTCGAGCACATCCACATCTGCCGCGAAGGTCAGGGTGTACACACTGTGGTTGCTGTCGAGCTGCTTTTGCAGGGAAATCGGTTCGACCGTGGCCTTGGCGCGCGGGATGAACAGTGAACAGGCACTGAGCTGGGCAGCCAGCAGGCCAAGTACGATCAGTGGAAGCAGGCGCATGTGTCATCCATGGGGGCGGGAGGGCGCCTTGATACACCAGTTGGTCACGCTGCGCCAGCGGTTCACGAGGCATCGCACAAAGCGCCGTGACACTTGCCGCAGAGTGCCTGCTAGGGCATCCTGCGCGCCCGCCACACTCATGGAAGAAGGGTGCATGCCTGTGTTTCACCGCTTCGCCCTCGGCTTCACGCTGGCCGCCGGTGCACTGTTGAGCAGTGGCTGCGTCAAGGACCACGGCATCGACCCGTTGCCCCTGCGCTTTGTGTCGTTCAGCGACAACCCGTACCGCTACGACCTGCGTTTTCAGGCCGACGAAGACCTGCTCAGCCTGTTCGAACGCCACACCGGCAATGGCCAGATCAGCGAGCGGCTGGTGTGCGCGCTGGACGGCGACGAGAACTTCGACCTCGAGCACGTGATCACCTACAACCTGTCCGGCTCGCCCGAGTTCGAAAGCCGCGCGCCCGATGGCAGTTTCAACTACCTGGCGCAGATGAGCTTCGACAAGACCCTGCCGAGCCGCTCCAGCAGCACTGAACTGACCCGCGAAACCATCCAGCGCCTGCTCGAGAACAGAACCACAATCCCGTGCAAGCTGTACATCACCGCGTTCCCGTATCACGCGTACTTTTCACTGGTGATGCGCATCCCGGTTTCGGTGCTGCTGGCCGAAGTGAACAAGCACGACTACAGCCCGTACATACCACCTTTTGTGTGGGCCGCGCCGACGCTGGACGACGCCACGCCGCTGGCACCCTTCGCCAGGCAGGTCGAGGCGCCGCTCTACAGTGCACGCCTGCCCATCACCGACAGCGAAACCGGCAGGCCGCTGCCACGCGTGGCCTACGTGATCCAGCGCAAGGACGGGTATCTGGAATACGGCACCAGCGATGCCGAGGGCTACACCCACGAGGTGATCTCGCTGACCCGGGAAACCATCAAGCTTTACCTGGTGGACTAGGGGTATCATCCCCGGCTGAATTTGCCCTACTGCGCTAGAGGAACCCCACGGTTTGCCTGATTCACTGCACGCATCGCTCCACAACCCCCTGCTGCAATACCTCGCCCGACTGGCCCCGTCGAGCCAGTTGACCATGAAGTACATCCTGCAGGACGCCGCCGACCGTCTGGACTTCGAGGACATCGACATCAAGGAGGTGCCCTGGCACTTGCTCGAACCGGGGCATGTCACTGCGCTGGTGGCGGCGTTGCGCGCCGACGGCTATGCGCCCAACACCACGTCGCTGTACGTCAACGCGATTCGCGGGGTGATGAACGAAGCCTGGCGCCTGGGCCTGATCAGCCAGGACCAGCTGCTGCGCATGCGCACGGTCAAGGCCGCCCAGGGCACGCGCCTGCCGGTGGGGCGCAACCTCAAGCGCACGCTGATCCGCGAACTGATGGAGGCCTGCGCTGCCGACCCGCGCCCGCAGGGGCTGCGCGACGCGGCGGTGATCGCCTTGCTGTACGGCACCGGCATGCGCAAGAGCGAGTCGGTCAACCTCGACCTCAAGCAGATCGACTTTGCCGAGCGCAGCCTGCAGGTGCTGGGCAAGGGCAACAAGCAGCTGATCAAGTACGCCCCGGTGTGGGCCTTCGACAAGCTCAATGCCTGGCTGGAGTTTCGCCGCTCGCAGCTGCCCGAGGGCCAGGCCGACGATACCTTCCTGTTCAACCGCATCCGCCGCGGCAGCCATATCACCCGCGAGCGCATCACCAAGCACGCGATCTACTACATCGCCCGCCAACGCGGTACCCAGGTGGGCGTAAAGATCATGCCCCACGATTTTCGCCGTTCGTTCATCACCCGGGTGATCGAGGAGCACGACCTGTCGATCGCGCAGAAGCTGGCGCATCACAGCAACATCCAGACCACGGCCAACTACGACATGCGCGACGACAACGAGCGGCGCCGCGCGGTGGACCGCTTCGACTGCTAGCTGCCGGCGGGCCAGGCCCGGGTGTTGATTCGGCTGGGCCGGGCTGGCCATTGCCAGCTGCTGCCGGCACGGCGCAACCATAGCCCGCTGCCGCTGGGCAGCAGGCTGGGGGTGCCCAGCCGTGGCAGGACCTGTACGTCAGCCGCGTAGGCGTTGACCTGGGAGCCCCTGTGCAGATGATCGACACTGAACGTCCCGGACTGTGCGCGGACTTCACCGCTCGGGGTTTCGACGATCAGCGGGCGCGGGTCGCTGCTGGCCTGCACCAGCACTTCGCCATCGTGCAGCACCAGGCGTCGCTGCTGCGCGGTGAAGCGGATGTCCACATGGGTGGCGTGGTTGAGCGCAAGCTGGCTGCCATCGCTCAATTGCAGCAGGCGTGTCTGGGCCGGCCCGGTGCGTTCATCGGCCATCAATTGGCGCCACGGCACGATGTTCTGCGCCAGGTAGGCGCTGCCAAGGATTGCCAGCAGGCAAGCGCCAAGGCGTTTCAGGCGAGGGTCAGACACGGGGAGCCCCAGGTGGAAGAGGCTGGGGATGATAGGGGCAGCAGGGGCGGCACTCAAGCGGTTGCAGTGCTTGGGCCTTTGCCGGCAAGGCCGGCTCCTACAGGGTGTGTATCGCCGGTAGGAGCCAGCTTGCGGGCGCAGCGGTCAACTGCCAGCCGGGCCGCTGACACCGCCGCTGTTGTTGCTTTCGGAGCCTTCGTGGCCGTTTCTCTCGGAACCGGTGCCCTCGGGCATCTGCCCACGGGTGTCATCGGTGTTCATGCCGCCCTGGCGGCCGTCGTCGTTGCCCTGGGTACGTGGGTCGGTGCCGTTGGGCATCGACGGCTCGTTGGACGGGGCCGGTACATCCACCCCGGCCCCAGGAAGGGTGGAGTTGGGCACGCCGTTGCCGGGGGCAGGGTTGGTCGGGCCGGTACCTGCGGCCAGGGCCACGGTGGCCTGGGCGCCCAGCAGCGCGGCGAACAGCAGAGCGGTGATCGGGGTGCGGGTCATGGTCGAACTCCTTTCATGTGGGCTACCTGACATTGGTCCGTCGTCATGCGCCGAGGGTGCGGCGTGAGCGACGGACGGTCTAGTCGCGACCCCGCATGAAGAAGCCCGCCACGTACTTGCGGAAGGTGTCCAGGCCTTTGAAATCGGCAAAGCGCCTGAAGTTTTCCGTTTCGGGCTCCGGGCCCAGCGGCTGTTCGGTCAGCGACACGGACAGCACCCGGTCCTGGTCGGAGCTGAGCACCAGTTCGTCCATCACTCGACCGCCGATCACCGGCCGGCGCATCACCACCTTCACACCCTTGCCGGCCATCCAGTCGATCAGCGAGACGAGCATCTTCAGCGGTTCGCGCTCTTCGTCGCGGTACACCGGGAACAGGTGAGCGCGCGACAGCACCGGCACGCTGGCCACATGGATCAGCTCGTAGAAGTGGCTGCCGGCGGTGGCGGGGGAATAGATGGCCAGCGCCAGCAGCGGGCCGGGGGTGCGGCTACCGCCCCACAGCAGGTGGTGGCCCTGGAAGTCGAACCCGTCTTCGCTGCGCTCGGTGAGCACCTTGCGCGCCTTGATCTGGCTGACGCAGTCCAGCAGCAGGCCATGGCGCCGATGTGTGCCGAACACCGTGGCGTCGCGCAGACGTGCCTTGAGCATCATCATGTGCTTCATGTCCAGGCGGGTTTCCAGGTAGTTGCTGGCGGGCACGCGGTCGATCAGCGGGTAGCGGGTGGCGACGCTGCGCAGTTCGGCGAACTGGGCAGTCAGGTCCTTTTTGAGGTGGGTGGCGTAGACGTTCAGGCCGCTGGCTTCGATCAGGGTCAGCAGCAGCGAGAGCAGGCGATGCTGTTCGCGCCTGTCGCCGCTGCCGTTGCCTTCGCCGCTGCCGGCAGCGGCACGCTGGAAATCGCCGATCAGGCGCAACGGCGCGTCCGGTGCCAGCCAGGCCGCCGGCGGGGTGTCGGCCTCGTTGTGGCTGGCGTCGGTGTCGCGTTCGTCCTTGGTGAAGGCACAGCCCGGCGCATGTTCGGCGGTGCCGGGGTTGTTCTTGAGAAACAGCGTGCCGGTGCTGCCGTTGAGGTTGACGTTGAGTACCGGCATGCTTTTGGGCTGGCAGTCGCAGGCCAGCCACTGCCCGGCGGCGCGTACCTTCATCAGCAACTGGTTGGCCTGCAGCAGCCGCGGGCCCTCCAGGGCGCCCAGCACGAACCCGCGCAGCAGTTCCTCTTCGGCGGGGGTAAGGGTGCGCACCAGCGCGGCGTTTTTCTCGATGATTCGCATGGACGATCCTGGCCAGCCTTCCTGTGCCTGCCACCTTAATTCAAAGCCCTGCACGCGACCATCGCCGCGTGCAGGTGGCGTTCATTGCGGGCTGAACATTTTTGCCGCGCGGGCGCGGATTTCCTCGACCGACACGTCTTCGACGTGGGTGGCGACGAACCAGAGGTTGCCGAACGGGTCCTTGAGGGTGCCGCTGCGGTCGCCGTAGAACTGGTTCTGCACGGCGTTGACCTGGGTGGCGCCGGCCTTCAGCGCCTGGGCGAAGGTAGCGTCGACATCTTCGACGTACAGGTGCAGGCCGATGGCGCTGCCCTGCAGGGATTGGCTGCTGGTGAGCCCGCCGGCCTGGTCGCAGGGGTCGGCCAGCATCAGCGAGGAATCGCCGATTTTCAGCTCGGCATGGCCGATACGGCCATCGGGGGCGTCGAGGCGGAACATTTCGGTGGCGCCAAAGGCGGCCTTGTAGAAGTCGATGGCCCTGGCAGCGTCCTTGATGCCCAGGTAGGGGGTGATGCTGTGCTGACCGTCGGGGATGGGTTGGGTGGCCATTTTTTCCTCCATTGGTACGCAAAAAGTGTGTTGCCTACACGGGCCCTATCGCGGGTCAAGCCCGCTCCCACGTGTTCATCACTGCCTTTGTGGGAGCGGGCTTGACCCGCGATAGGTGCGCCGCGATCCAAGCCTATGCTTGTACCGTTTTGCCCACCACGCAATCAGAAGATGTAGTCAGTCGTCAGGAAACTCGACTCGCGGTTGCGGATGATCTGGCTGATCAACTGCTTGTTGGCCTCCTGGAACTTGGTGGCCACCAGGGTGCGGATCGAGAACACGCGCAATGCGTCATGCACCGACAAGGTGCCTTCGGCCGAGTTCTTGCGCCCGTTGAAGGGGTAGGTGTCCGGCCCGCGCTGGCACTGGGCGTTGAGGTTGATGCGCCCGACCTGGTTGGCGAAGGTGTCGACCAGCCGGCCCACGGTGGCCGAATCGGTGCCGAAAATGCTCAACTGCTGACCGAAATCCGAATCCAGCACGTAGTCGATCACTGTCTGCAGGTCGCGGTAGGGCACCACCGGGATCACCGGCCCGAACTGCTCTTCGTGGTACACGCGCATCTGTGGGTTCACCGGGTACAGCAGCGCCGGGTAGAAGAACGAACCGCGGCTCTGGCCGCCGCCCTGGTTGATCACCTTGGCACCGTGGGCTACTGCATCGGTTACCAGGCCGTCCAGGTAGTCGACCTTGCCTGCTTCGGGCAACGGGGTCAGGCTGACGCCCGGGTCCCATGGCATGCCGGGCTTGAGGTCGGCCAGCTTGCGCTGGAACTTGTCGAGAAAGGCGTCCACCACCTGCTCGTGCACGAACAGGATCTTCAGCGCCGTGCAGCGCTGGCCGTTGAACGAGAGGGCGCCGGTGACCGCCTCGTTGACCGCGTTGTCCAGGTCGACCTCGGGCAGCACGATGCCCGGGTTCTTGGCGTCCAGCCCCAGCGCGGCGCGCAGGCGGTGCGGGCGCGGGTGAAGCTTCTTCAGGTCGCTGGCGGCCTTGTTGGTGCCGATGAAGGCGAACACGTCGACCTTGCCGCTGGCCATCAGCGCGCTGACGGTCTCGCGGCCACGCCCGTAGATGACATTGATCACCCCGGCCGGGAAGCTGTCGCGAAACGCCTCCAGCAACGGGCGAATCAGCAGCACGCCGAACTTGGCCGGCTTGAACACCACGGTGTTGCCCATGATCAGCGCCGGGATCAAGGTGGTGAAGGTCTCGTTGAGCGGGTAGTTGTAGGGGCCCATGCACAGCGCCACGCCCAGGGGCGCGCGACGGATCTGGCCGAGGGTGTCCTGCTCCAGTTCGAAGCGACTGGAGCGCCGGTCGAGTTCCTTGAGGGCGCCGATGGTCTCGACGATGTAGTCGCAGGTGCGGTCGAACTCCTTCTCGGAGTCCTTGAGGTTCTTGCCGATCTCCCACATCAGCCACTTGACCACCACCGCGCGCTGCTCGCGCATGCGGGCCAGGAACGCCTCGACATGCTGGATGCGCTCGGCCACGCGCATGTTCGGCCACACGCCGCGGCCCTTGTCGTAGGCACGCACGGCGGCGTCCAGGGCGGTGAGGGCGGTATCGGCGTCCAGCAGCGGGGCGCTGCCGAGTATCACCTGCTGCTCACCGTCGTCGGTCTTGAGCCACACCGGGCTGCGCACCGTGGCCAGCGGGCCTTCCCAGCGGTGCAGCTGCCCATCCGCCAGGTAGTCGCGCTGCTCGAGCGGGTCGCCCAGGCGATAGGCCTCGGGGATATCCGTGGCAGCGGGAAACAGCGAGTCCAGACGATCCATGACGCAATACCTCTTTTCCATGGTGAATGAAACGGTTCAGCCGAGCATAACGCCGGCCCCGGCACAAAAGCCAGCCTGGCCCGGGTGCGCTCCGGGCCGGCGCCCGCCTGTCAGTCGATGGTGCCTCGCGCCACTCCCTCGGTCAGGGTTCTGCGCAGGTCGACGAGGCGTTGTTCGTACACCTGACGCAAGCGCGCAAGTGGTGCTCCCATGCAGGGTAGACCGGTTCCTGTTCATGGTTCATGGCCAGTGCCTCGTCCCAGACCAGGCGGTTGTTGGCCAGGTCCAGCGCTGAGCCGATCACCCAGCCAGGTGGGCAGGCGCTGGACGATGAACGTTGAGTGGGGAATGCGTGAAGGGGAGGTAGGCATGGTTGTGCTCCAGTCGGTGGACCGACAGCACAACCGATCAGCCGGGCGAAGCGGTGGTAGTTATCTGTTGGAGGCAGTGTCCAGGGTGCTCTGGCGCGCCTCGCGCAGCGACGCGTAGCCGACCCTGGGCACGCCCGCCAGGCGCTGGTCGAGCAAGGCCTGCAAGGACTCGCCACTGCCCAGGTAGGCATCGCCGAAGTCGTGGCTGCCCAGGGCACTGGGGTGCGCCACCACTTCGAGCACGCCATGGCGTGGGGCCAGGCCGTCACGCAGGTCGACCGGGGTACACACATGGTCGGCGGTCAGCCTGGCCAACTGGCGCAGGCGCCGGTTGAGCAACGTCTTGAACAGGCGTTTTGCCGGGCCGATGTTGTGCCCCACGTTGCGGGCCAGGCGTATCGGCACCCCTTCGCGGGCGGCGAAGCGGGCGACGATTTCGCCGATGGGCCACAGGTTGTGCACGTGCTGGTGGGAGTCCAGGTGGCTGGGGGTCAGCCCATGGTCCAGGCAGCGCTGCCATTGCGCGGCCAGTTCCTCGTGCACCGCCTGGCGGGCCGCGCGCCCCAGCCACAGGCGCTTGCGCGACAGGCCCAGGTCGAACTCGCCCTCGGCATTGCAGAACTGCGCCAGCGCGCGGATCGGCTCGCTAAGCGGGCGCCCGTAGGTCAGGTTGAAATGCAGGCCCACGCGCCCGCGCAGGGCCGGTTGCTGGGCCAGCGCGCAGGCGGCCTTGAATGCCGGCATGCTGGCCATGGCGGTGGCCGAGCTGATCAGGCCGCACTGGAACGCGCGCAGGATCACCGCGTTGGTGTGTTCGTTGAGGCCAAAATCGTCAGCGTTGACTATGACTTGGGACGGCATCCGGGCGCTCCTGTGCTGTCGGTGTGGCAGTGGGGGAAGTGGCAGGTGCCGGCACGGGCTGCTGTTGGCGGCGTTTGATCCAGGGCTTGATGCGTTGCCACAGGCGCAGCGCCATGCCCAGGCACAGGCCCGACGGGCGCCAGCTGTAGAAACTGTGGCGCAGGTGCTCGACCTGGCCGGTCATGCGCTCATGCAGCTGGTGGCTGGAGTTCTCCAGGCTCACCCTTGAAGCGTCGATCCACGTCCAGCCTTCGTCCAGCCCCCAGTCGATCCATTCCTGCAGCAGCACCCGGCCGCTGCCAAGGTCGGCATACTGCGGCACGAAGGCGAGGTTGTAGTCGTACAGGCGGCCCCGTTCGAGCAGGCCCAGGCGGTAGCTGATGCAGCGCCCGTCCAGTTCCAGCACCACCAGGCGCAGACGGCCATCGGCCGCCAGCGCGGTGAAGGCCTGGAACATCCATTGGCGCTGCGCGGGCACCGAGAAGATGCCGACCCCGTCGTCGCCTTTCCAGCTCACGGCCTCGACCGCGCTGACGGCTTCCAGCCAGGAAGCTGCGTTGGCGGCATCGGGGGTTACTCGGCGCACCTGTGCCCCGCAGGCGGCGATGCGCTTGCGCGCGCGGCGCAACTTGTAGCGCGGGTCGCCACTGACTTCCTGGCGGTCGGCCTCGCTTATCTGGTGCACCGGCGCACGGCAGGCGGTGCGCTGTTCGTGGGTGGAACTGCGGCGTGCCCACTGCTGCAGCCAGGGCGAATCGCCCGTTACCTCGTTGAGTTGTAGCAGGGCATGGGGCAGGCGCGTGCGAATGGCCGCCAGTACCTGGCCGGCGGCACTGGTCGGCAGGTCGATGAGCAGGCCGATGCGGTCGCTCATGGGGTAGCCCAGGTGGTGCACCACGGCAAAGTCCAGCGGCCCGTGGCGCTCAAGGGTGCGGATCAACGGCAGGCACAGCACCAGGCGTCCTTGTGCGTGTCCCAGCAGTACCTGCAGGTGCTGGCTGGCCGGCAAGGCAGCCTCGGCGGCGCGCAGCCAGGCCAGGCTGTTGAAGGGGGTGGCATCGGGCAGCCGCTCGCGCAACTGCTCGTAGGCGTCGGCGGGGAAGTCGTCGGCACGCAACGAGGCGTGCCAGGTAAAGGTCAGGGTCATCGGTTCAGGACACCGTGGCAGTAGTGCTGCGCGGCGCCGGTTTGCGCAAGGCATCCAGGCGCGAGCCGCTGTAGCGCGTTTCGCGGAAGAATTTCCAGCGACCGAACAGGCAGTACACGTGCATCACACGGCCCTGCTCGACGTAGCCCATGCGCAGGTGCAGCTTGAGCGCCGGAATGTTATGGGTCTCGCACACGTCGACCACCTTGTCGCAGCCCTGTTCGGCCATGGCGCGCCACAGGGCCAGTTGCAGGTCGACCGACAGCGACGTACCCCAGTACTGGCGCGCCAGTTCACCGCCGAACTCGAAGAACTCGCCCGGCTCGACCGGGAACCAGCAGCCATAGTAATGACGGTCGTGGTAGTGACGCGGGCTGCCCCAGATGAACGCCACCACGTGGCTGTCTTCGTCCAGGAACATCAGCCCGGTATGCCCTTCGGCGGCCAGTTCACGCATGGTTTCGACACGGTCGCCGAAGTGCTTGGCAAAGCCTTGCACGTTGTGCACCGTGATGCGCTCTACGCGTAGCGGCGCATAGGGCTTGAGGGTATGCGGCGGCACCGGGCTGACCAGGTCGCGCTCCATCCACAGCAGCTCCCAGTGAAAGAACACGTAGCGCTTGTACGCGCTGCGAAGGGTGGCGCGCAGGCCTTTCTGGTGTACGCGCTGGCTGAACTTGCTGACGATATTCATGGTGGCTCCCGTATCCGGCAGGGGAAGAGATCTTCGGCACTGTGTTCATGAGGCGCTCCATCGCAGGGCAAACAGGGTCTGCCCGGGCAGTTCGAAACGTACCTGGCCGTGCTGGCAATCCAGTGCCGCGGCGCGTGGCTGGTTGTCTGGCCCGAACAGGGTGAGCGTGGCAGCGGCCTGCGGGCATCGGCTGGCCGGGGTGGCGAAGCTGACGTGTTGCAGGCGTTCGCCCTTGTTGACGCCCAGCAGGCTGCGCTGTGCGCCGCGTGCCATGGCCAGTGCATCGACCTCGAAGGCGTCGTTGTCCAGGTGCAGCACCTGGTCGAGCCAGTGCTGGGCGATGAACTGCTGGGCCAGGCCCACCGGCTTGAGCTCGAAGCGGTTGTTGCCCAGCACCTTGACCATGCCCTTGGGCCACTCGGGCTCGTCGGCGATGTGGAACCAGTTGAGCATGTCCAGCAGGCCGTCCTGGGAGGCATTGATGACCACCGAGGCCCACCATACGCCGGCATAGTGGGTGTTCTGCTCGTACAGGCTCAGGGTCGAGCCACTGGACAGGTTGGTCTGGTCGAGCAGCAGCGCCTTGCGCGGGCGACCGTTGGCGTCCAGCCCCACCAGTTCGGCGGCGCGGCGTACCGAGTCGCGGTAGGTGCGGGTGGCGAGCAGGTCGCGGACCATCCACTCGTGCCAGGCCATGGCGTCGATCTGCGGTTCGAATTCCTTGAGCAGGCGCCGTGCCCAGTCCAGGCCGACGCGCTGCGCCGCATCGCCGCGCAACGGGCCGTTGACCAGCCGCGAGCTGGCCGGCATGGCGATGCGCACGCCGGCTTCATGGGCGCCGGGGTAGGCGCGCACACGCTGGGCCATGGCCGCGAAGAAGGTGCGGTAGGTGGCGTAGTCGGCGTAGTTGAGGTTGGGCTCGTCGGCAAAGGCGATGTAATGCAGGCCCTTGCCGCCCAGGGCGACGCTGGTGGCCAGCCAGTCGTCCAGCGCGCCATCGTTGGCGCGGCTGCGCATCAGGTCGGACTTGCGCCCGGTGGCGGCCATCAGGGTGATGTCGTGGTGAATGCCGAAGCGCTCCTGGTACAGCTGGCGAAACGGCAGTTCGTAGCGCGGCTTGCGTGCCAGCACGTCGGCAAAGGTGTAGTAGCCGGCGGCCTGCAGTTGCAGCGCATCGATCACCGCATGGCTGGACGGTGGCGGCATCACGTAGGGCAGGTTGTTGCCTAGCCTGGGCGTGGGGCCCAGTACCTTGGCACTGCTGCGCAGGCTTACCTGGCCGTCGCGGTGCACCAGTGGGGCGAGGTCCTGGGGGCGCAGGGCGAACAGGTTGGCGCTGCCGTCCAGCCAGAAGGCCACCTTGCCGGTGCCTTCGAAGTTCAGGCGCCATGTCTGGTCCTGGGCGCTTGCGGGCAGATTCACCTGATCGAACTGCCAATAGGCCCGGTGTTCGAGCAGCGCCAGCCTGAGGCGCTTGCCATCGTCCACGCGCTCCAGGGTCAGGTTGCGCACGCCGTCGTGATACTTGCCGGCAAGCACCGCCGTTTCACCGGCTTTCACGCGAAAGTACAGGGTGGTGGCGCGGTCTAGTTCGAGGCTGAAGTGCACCTTGGCGGGGGCGAACTGGGCGCCGGTGGTGTCGTCGTATTCGAGGCGGTAGCGCCTGAAACTGTAGCCGGGGATGGCCACCTGGTAGGTGCCGGTGCCGGCGGTAAGTGGCCAGCTCAGCTGGCCGCGGCCTTCATGGGGGGCAATGATGCGTTGTGTATCGAGTTTGCCGGTGGCGTCGAGCAGGTACACCTGTTCCTGGTTGGCATCGGCCTGCCATGCCGGCACCCAGCTCAGTTGCAGCGGGGCGCTGCGCTGCGGCGCCAGGTACAGGCTGCCGTCGCGAATGTCCGGCCAGCGCAGGGTGGCGGCGTGGGCAGTGGCGGCCAGCAGCAGGCCGGGTAACAACATCCATGTACGTTTCATACCGTTCTCCGTTGCAGCATCTGGCGCAAAGGCAACAGATCGCTAGGCAACACAAACAAGGTCCGCAGCAACGGTACGCCGCTCAGCCTGCAGTACAGCACGAGCATGGCCACCGTCACCCCAAGGTAGGCGATGGAGGACGCCAGGGCTGCACCCGCGATGCCAAAACGGGGAATCAGGACCACGTTGAGAATCAGGTTTGCCGCCGCGCCCACCCCCATCATCAGCGAGACCGCGCCGGGGCGATTCTTGCCCAGCAGGTCCAGGCGCAGGATGCTTGCGTAGCACAGGCCGAACAAGCCGGGAAGCAGTGCCAGCAGGGCCGGGTAGGCCGGTTGGTAGGCCGCGCCGAACAGGGTGACGATCAGCCATTCGCCCACCAGGGCCATGCTCAGGCAGGCCCCCAGCATCACGGTGGCAGTCAGGCGCAGGGCCAGCGGGGTGAGCTTGTCCATGCCGGCATCCTGCTGCAGCAGGCGCTTCATCAGCGGGGTGGTAACGGCCTCGGGGATGATCAGCAGCAGTTCGGCGGCGGCGCTGGCCATGGCGTAGTGCCCCAGGGCGGCGCTGCCCAGGAAGGCACTGATGAACAGGTAGTCCGAGCGCAGGATGACCTGCTGGAACAGCACGTCCGGGTGGCTGCGCGCACTGTAGGCCAGCAGCTCGCGCTGCCCCCCGCGGTTCCAGCACAGCGTGATGTCGTGCTGGCGGCCCAGCCACACCAGGCCCAGCAGCGCGACCAGCCCCAGGCCCAGCAGCCAGCTGATCAGCGCGGCCTCCAGCGCGGCGTGCTGCCACATCCAGAACATGCCCACGAACAGCAGCAGCGGCACCAGCGATTCGGTCAGGCGCAGTGCGTTGAATGCGCCCACCCCGCCGGTGGCGTTGTGCAGGGTGAGCAGGCCGCTCTTGAGCACCGTCAGCGGCACCGCCAGCAGCAATAGCCAGGCCAGCAGGCCCAGTTGCAGGGTCACTTCCAGTTCAGTGCCGAACTCGCGCATCAGCGCCACGCAGATCAGGGTCAGCACCCCGGCCAGCAGGCACCCGTAGATCAGCACCTGGCTCAGCAGCAGGCCCATCGAGCGTTGCTGCGCCGCCTGATAGCCCACCGCGGTGTTCAGCCCGCCGCTGGTGGCGGCACTGATCAGGTCGGGCAGGGTGCTGAGCAGGGCGAACAGGCCGCGCTCGCTGGGCCCCAGGATGCGCGCCAGCAGCACGTTGCGCGCCAGGCGCAGGGCGATCATCGCCAGGCGTGTGCCCATGCTCAGCAGCAGGTGGCGCAGGTAGTTGCCTCGACTCATGAGCGGCCTCCGCGGCTGATGCGCCAGGCCAGCAGCGAGGGGCGGCTGGCGTTGCGCTGGCTCACGCCGATGCGCGGCAACGCCAGTGGGTCGTCATGACCCTGGCAGATCCCGGCGCGGGTGCTCAGGGCGAAGGGGTAGCGATGGGCGGCCAGGCGCGCGCGTACCCGGGCGTCATGGTCGCCGTTGGGGTAGCAGTACACCGGCAGCGGCTGCTGGCAGCCTTGCTGCAAGGCGTGGTGGCTGCGGCTGAGTTCTTCATCCAGGCGCTGGTTGTCCAGCCCCGGCAGCAGCGCGTGACTGGCCCCGTGCGGGCCGAAGCTGATCAGCCCGGAGCCTTCCAGTTCGCGCACCTGCTGCCAGTCCAGGGCCTGGGGCAGGGATTCGGCCGGGCAGGCGTCTGTCAGTTGATGCAGGGCGGCCGGGCTCAGGGTCTTGAGGCTTTGCAGGTAGCCGGCCAGCGCCTGGCTGCGGGCGTTGGGCCGCTGGTTCATGAAGTAGGCAGCCGGCAGCGGCCGGCCGATCTTGCGCAACGCCTCGATCAGGGTGTGGCGCGGGCCTTCGCCATGGCTGCCCCACAGGGTTTCGCCCAGGCTCTCCCACCAGAAGCGCTGGCGGCTGCCGATGTAGTCGGTGGACAGGAAGATGCTGGCCGGTACCTGGTACTGCTGCAGCAACGGGAACGCATTGAGCGCGTTGTCGCGCCAGCCGTCGTCGAAGGTCAGGGCAACCTTGGGGCGGCTGTCGCCCCTGGGCTGCTGATGGTCCTTGAGCAAGTCCATCAGGTGCACGCAATCGAAGTGCTGGCGTAGCCAGCGCAGCAGGCGCTCGAAGGCCTGCGGGCCCACGCACAGTTCGTTGCGATGGGGCAGGGCCGCGCTGGCGTCGTCGGCCAGCACCCGGTGCAGCATCAGGATGACCCCGGCGCCGCGCAGCTGGCTGCGGCCCTTCGGGGAGTGCAGGTACAACCAACCGCTGGCGCGCTTGAGACTGGTCTTGATCGGCATGAAGGCACTCATCGGGTCTGGTCGGGGTTCCATTGGTTGTAGCTGTGCCCGCGCAGGAACTGCCACAGGCCCACGCTCATGCCGGCCAGGGTCACCAGCACGAAGGCGGCCAGGCGAAACGGCTTGGGCAGGCGGTGGCCCTTGTCCAGCAGGCCGACCACGGCGATGGCATAACCCAGCAGCTGGGCGGCCAGGGTCAGGCGATAGAAACCGTGGCCGTCGAGCAGCCAAAGGTTGGCCAGCAGCAGGGGCACCAGCAGCACGGGGGCCAGGCGGCGTACCAGCTTGTGGCTGATCAGGGCGATGGCGTAGAGCCCGTGGCGCAGCGGGTTGAGCAGTTCGCGCCGGGCCGCCAGGCTGATCAGCCCGCCGACGGTGACGCGCTGGCGGCGACTGAACTGGCGCTCGGCCTCGTCCACGCCGTAGTCCAGCACCCTGGCCTGGTCGACGTAGACCACGCGCTTGTGTGCCACCGGGGCGCAGGTATTGATGAAGAAGTCGTCGTTGACCCGGTCCGGGATCGGCTGGTACAGCTCGCGGCGCAGGGCCTGCAGCGCACCGTCGGCCGACACCGTGCAGCCGGTGCGGCTCTCTACCCGGCGCAGCCAGGCTTCGTAGTGGCGGTACAGGCTCTCGCCCAGGCTCAGGCCCTTGCCCGCCACCGGGATGGTCATGTTGCCCACGGTGCCGCCCACCTCGGGGTCGGCGAAGGGCGCGAGCAGTGCGGCGAAGGTGCCCTCCACCCAGTGCACGTCGGCATCGGTGAACACCAGGATGTCGCCGCTGCAGTGCTCGACGGCGGCATTGAGCACGCGGTTCTTGCCCATCCGTGGCAGGTCCAGCACCAGGATGCGCGGGTCGTCGAAGGTGCGCGCCAGGGCCACGGTCTGGTCACTGGAGCCGTCGCTGGCCACCACGATCTGCAGGCTGGCGAGCGGACAGTCCTGCTCCAGCAGGTTGCGCAGCTTGTTCTCGATGTTGCGCGCCTCGTTGTGCGCCGCAACCACCACGCTGACCCGTTGCGGCGGCAGCGGCGGCGGGGTGTGCCGCGGGAACAACGGCCCCACCAGTGTGAGCAGCAGCGGGTAGCCCAGCCAGGCATAGAAAGGCAACAGCAGGCAAAGCCAGAAAATGAACTCAGCCACGTGCGGGCCTCCTTGCGTTCCAGTTGAACAGGCTGAGCACGAAGGCCGCTCCAGCCAGGTGCAGGCGAACCCAGTGCAGGCCCCACAGTTGCAGGGTGAACACCGGGTCGCGGTGTTTGAGACTCTGGCGCAGGCTCAGCGCCAGCGCCGGCAGGCTGGTGAAGAACAGCAGCAGCATTGCCAGATGCGGAAAGCCGTCGAGCAGCGCGGACAATGCCAGCGCATCGAGCACCCAGGCCCCGAGGGACAGCAACGGGAAGCGCAGCAGGCGCAGGCTCGCGCCATTGCTGCGCAGCAGTTGCAGGTTGCTGCCCTGGCGCCACAGCTCCTTGCCCAGCCATTCGCTCCAGCTGCCCTCGTAGCCCCAGTGCAGCACCACCGGTGCGCGCAGGGCCAGCAGGCGGGCACCGGCCTGGGCCAGGCGCCAGGTGAAGTCCTTGTCTTCGCCGGTGCGCAGGGTTTCGTTGAAACCGCCCACCCGGTCGAACCAGTCGCGGCGCATCAGCAGGTTGGGGGTGGGCAGCCATTGCATGCTGTGCAGCGCCGGCCGGCCGGCGCGCAGTGTGCGTCGCTGCCAGGCGCGGGCGAACCAGGGCGCCTGGCGCGGGGTGTCGCAGTCCAGCGCGAATACATCGCCACGGCCCTGGGCGTGCAGGTCCAGCAGCAGGCTCAGCCACTGCTCCGGCACCTCGATGTCGGCATCCAGAAACGCCACCCATTCCCCGGAGCTGGCCTGCACGCCCCGGTTGCGCAAGGCGCCGATGGTCAGCCCCGGCAGGTCGAGCACCTTGGCGCTGAGGTTACGGGCAATCTGCGGGCCATCGTCGGAGGAGCCGTTGTCCACCACGATCAGCTCGCAGTCCAGGCCGGCAAGGTCGGCGGCCCGACGCGCCGAGTGAAGGGTGCGGGCAATATGGCGTGCCTCGTTGAACATCGGCATCACGATACTGATCTTCATCCGGCCACCTGCACGGGGCGCGCCTGTTCGGCCTTGAGGCGCAGCACGCTGGAAAGCGCCAGCAGAATCCACAGGTACTTGTGGTTCGGCGCACTGAGGAACATCAGGAACAGGCCGATGGCAAGCATGCTGGTGGACAGGTGCGTGAGCATGTCGGCCTGCCCCTGATCACCCTTTTGCAGCCACAGGCGCCGTGCATGCCAGAGGTTGTACAGGGCCAGCATGACCATGCCGACAAATGCCAGGCCCGCCGGTACGCCGACTTCGCTGAAGATTTCCAGGTAGGTGTTGTGGGCACGGCGGTACAGGTCGCCGACCTTGCGGTTGGCCGAGAACGCCTTGGCGTAGCCGGTGGTGGCGTATTCCAGCGGGAAGGTGCCGGGGCCGGTGCCCAGCAGCGGATGTTCGCGGATCATCTTGCTGCCCACCACGATGTAGGACGAACGCCGGCCCAGGGAGTCGTCCTTGTAGGCATTGACCCCGGACTTGAGCAAGGCCAGCGACTGGATACGCTCGATGTAGCTGGCCGGCATCACCGCGACCGCCACAGGCAGCACGATGGCCAGGCCGAGCATGGCGAAGCCCAGGTGGCGCGGGCGCAGGTGCGTGAGTTTTTCGCGGTAGTGCACCAGGCCGATCACCAGGCTGATGGCCAGCACCACCAGCCCGGAGCGTGAGTTGGTCTTGGTCATGCCGGCCAGCAACAGCACCACGCAGGCCAGCCAGAACAGCCGCTGCAGGCGGTTGGGGCTGCTGAACACCAGCCACAGGGCCATGGGCACCGCGATGGCGATGAGCATGGCGAACACGTTGGGGTCTTCGAGCAGGCCCGAGGCGCGGCCTTCGTCCTGGTACTTGGCCGAGAACATCGCCATGGCACAGGTGACGCCCACGCTCAGGGTCACCAGGCGGTACATCATCGGCAGGTTGAGTTCGCGCCCGATCAGCAGGGTGAGCACGAACAGCACCAGGCCCACCGCCAGTTCGCGAAAGTGCCCCATGGACATCTCGCTGCTTTCACTGGCCAGAAAGCTCAGCAGGTACAGCGCCATAAAGGCCAGCAGCAGGCGCCACATGGAGCTGCGCAGGCGTTCGCCCGGCAGCTGCCCCACGGCCAGTTGCAGCAGCAGCACCATGGCCAGCGCGGCGCCGATGAATTTCGAGGCGGTCAGCTCGCTGTCCTTGAACAGGCCCTCAAGCGGCACCAGGGTGATGATGGCCAGCAGGCCCCACGCCGGGCGGCGGTACAGCACCAGCACGCCGGCCAGGCCGATCACCGCGCCGGGGGCCAGGAACGGGTAGGGGCTAGCCAGCAGTACCACGCTGACGATCGCCAGCAGGCCGATCAGGGACAGGGGAATGATCATGCGCAGGTCTCCTTGGCCGCACCTGCCGTGCCGCGATAGACCTGGGCCCAGCGTTGCGCCAGCGTCGGCAGGTGATAACGTTCACGTTGGGTGCGTCGTGCCTGGGCGATCAGCTCGCCGGCCTGGGCCGGGTCGAGCATCAGCGCTTCGAGCTGGGCGGCCAGTTCGTCCACCGCCAGGGGCGGTGCCAGCAGCCCGCTGCGCCCGTGCTCGATCACGTCGGGGATGCCGCCGACACCAAAGGCCACCACCGGCACGCCATCCTGCATGGCTTCGAGCAGGATCATCGGGGTGCCTTCGGTGCGCGAGCTGATCACCAGCGCATCCAGGCGCGCCATCCATTGGCGCATGTCTTCCTGAAAGCCTGGCAGGCGGATGCGCTCGTGCAGCCCGGCGGCATCGACGCGGGCCTGCAGGGCTTCGCGTTCCGGGCCGTCGCCGAGCATCACCGCGTCCAGGTGCGGGTGGCGCTGGCACAGCGGGATCAGCGTATCGAGGAACAGGTCAGGGCCCTTTTCGCTGCTCAGGCGCCCCACGTAGCCGGCCAGCCAGCGTTCGTGGCCGTGGGCATGGGCGGGCAGGGCGCCAGCATCCGGCAGGCCGTTGGGGATGACATCGAGCTTGCGCTGCGCCACGCCGGCACGCAGGTGGATCCGGCGGATGCTCTCGGCCACGCACACCACCTTGCCGATGGTGGCGGTGCGGCACAGTTGCAGGCTCAGCCAGGTGTACAGCCGCTGCTTGCGGCTGCTGGGGGTGAAGCCGTGCTGGGTGGCGACCATCGGCAGGCGCCACAGGGTGGCGCCCACCCAGCCGAACAGCAGGCCCTTGAAGTTGTGGCTGTTGATCAGCGGCTGCTGGCTGCGGTACTGGTCCAGCGCCCGCAGCACCTCGCGCAGTCCGTTGCAGGTGCGACAGTCCACGCCGGCGGCGGCAAAGCGCGCCACCAGCGTCTGCGGCGCGCCCAGAAACAGCACCACGTGCTGTCCCGGGGTGGCCTGGCAGTGGTCCAGCAACATCCGTTCGGCGCCATAGAAGCCGCCACTGCCCAGCAGGTGGATGATCGGCCGCTGCGGGCTCATGGCTGCGTTCAATTGCGCACCCAGTGCACCAGCCGTGGCAGCGACCAGCCCTTGTGCGGGTTGTGCGTTTCCGGGGTCTGGTCGTTGATCACCAGCAGTACCGGCAAGCCCAGCTGCTGGGTGATCTGCGCCGGGTGCTTGAAGCGATGGTCGAAGAACTCGCGCACGTACACCAGGGCGATGCCCAGCAGCAGGCCGGTCAGCATGCCGAACGGAATGATCAGCATCGGCTTGGGAAAGGCCGGCTCGGCGGGCTCATAGGGCGCACTGAGAATCCGTGCGTTGGACACGTCACCCGACAGCAGGCGCTCGCCACGGGCTTCCTCGTAGCGCTGGGTGTAGGTGAAGAACGCCTTGTGCAGGGCATCGATCTCGGTGTCCAGCTGACGCGCCTTGCTCTGGGTTTCCTGCAACTGGTGCACGCGGCTCTTGTAGTCGGCGATGCGCTGGGTTTTCTGCGCGATCACGTTCTGCACCACGGCCAGGTCCTTCTCGCGCTCCTGGATACGGTTGGCGACGATCTTGAGAAACTGCTGGCGGGTCTTGGCGATCTGCTCGCGCTGCAGCAGCATCTGCTCGCTGCCGGGCTGGAACACTGCCAGGTCGCTGACGTAGGTCAGTACCTGGGTGGTCAGCTGCTCGCCCAGTTGCTTGATCTCGCGGTCCTCGAAGGCCACGTTGTCGACGGTCTGGGTGAAGGTGAAGGGGAAGGCGAAGTCGCGCATGTTGGCGTTGCTGGCCGCAGCCAGGCTGGTCTTGAGGTATTCCAGCCACTGCTGGCTCTGCAGCAGGCGATCGCGGTACTGGTTGAGTGCCTGTTCCTCGGTGTTGATGGCATTGAGGCGGAAGGTGATCTCTTCCTTGGGGTCGGACGAGCCGATGCCTTCGAGCATGCCCAAGCGCTTGCTTTCCAGGTCATCCATGCGCACCTGGTACTGCATCTTCTTCTGCTCGTAGAACTCCTGCGGCAGTTCGTTGGACTGCAGGTTCTGGCGGTTGCGCAGGTAGTTGTCGAGCAGACGGCTGACAAACAGCGTACCGACCTTGGGGTCGGGGAAGCTGTAGGTGATGGACACCACGTTGGAGCCGGGCAGGGTCTCGATCTTCAGGTCCTTTATCGCGTCGTCGGTCAGGGTGTCGAGCTGGGTATCGCGTACCGGGTCGACCTCCAGCCCGAACAGGCTGCGCACCGGGTTGACCACATACTCGCGCAGCGGGTTGACGATCAGGCTGCGGATCGGCCCGAACACCAGGCGCTGCAGCAGGCCGGGGGGCACGTCATACAGGCCCTCGTCGCGCAGCTGGGTGATGGTCTGGCGGATCAGCGTGGGTGAACGCAGGATGTTGCTCTCGGTCTCCATGTCGGCCAGCGAAGGCGGAATGAACTTGTCGGTCTCCTGGGCCAGGGCGGTGTTGGTATCGCTCTGGGAGAGCTTTTTCGACTGCACGATCACTTCGGCCGTGATGTCGAAGCTCTGCTTGAGCACCAGCGGCAGCAACAGGGCAATCACTGCGAACACCAGGAATACCCGCTTCACCAACTGACGGTTGGCGAAGAGGATCCTGAAGAATTCATGCAGGTAGTTTTCTTTGGTAGTCATGCGCGTGCACCTGCCTGGGTTTAGTTATCGCTGTCTTTGTTGTCGACGCGGTAGGAGAAGCTGAAGCCCACCCCCTGGAACAGCACCACGTCGGCCAGTTGCCGGGCCAGTTCGCCGGCGCTGGCCAGCTTGGTCTTGGGCACGTAGAGCATGTCGTCGGGCTGCAGGTAGGCCACCTGCGCGGCGCTGGCGTCCAGGGCCTTGTCGACGTTGTAGGGCACGGCCTGCACCTGGTTGCCGTTGCGCCGCATGATCACCACCGAGTCGAGCCGGGCCTTGAGGCTGGGCCCGCGGGCCAGGGTCAGGGCTTCGAGCACCGATACCGGGCGCCGGATCGGATAGGCGCCGGGCTGGGCCACCTCACCGAGCACATAGATCTCGTTGACCGCAGTGGACTTGAGCATCACGTCCACCGTCATGCGCCCGGGCAGGTCGGCGTAGCGCTTGTTGAGGAAGGTCTGCAGTTGGGTGACGGTCATGCCCTGCAGCGGCACCGCGCCCACCTCCGGAAAGCTGGCCTGGCCGTCGGTGCCCACGGTGATCTCGCGGCTCATGCCGGTGGCGGGGTGGTTGAGGGCGCTCTTGAGGTTCTGTTCGTTGGTCAGCGGGCTGATCACCTGCACGGTCATCTGGTCGCGGTTGGGCTGGAACAGGCGCTTGTTGCGGTAGGCCTGCTGGATGGCCTGGCGCGCTTCGTCCGGGGTCATCCCGGCGACGTTCACCGAGGTGTTGGCCCGTGGCAGTTCGATGGTGCCATCGGGCAGCACCAGCTGGTTGCCGTTGAGCGAGCTGGCCGCAAGGAAGCCCAGGCCGACGGTGTCACCGGGCTGGATGCGATAGGCCTGCGAGCCGCTGGTGCTGATATGGAAGATCACATCGAGCACGTCCCCCGGGCGCAGCGCCTGCTCGCCGCGTGGCAGCTCGGTGTCCTGGGCGTTGGCCGCGTTGGCAGTCATGATCTGCACCGGCATCTGGCGTGGCTCCTGGCTGGTGCAGGCTGCCAGAGGCAGCAGCGCCAGCAGGGCGAACAGTTTCACATTCATAGCGTCATCCTTAGCCTGGCTGCTCAGAGATTGTTGTAAAGCCATTTGGGCATGTAGTAGCGGCGTCGGTTGAACACGCTGCCGATCAGCTTGGCGCCGGCCTGGGTCAGGCGCTGGGCGGCGGCCTGGGCGACCTCCCAGCGGGTGTCCTCGGCGGTGACCACAAGGATCACGCCATCGACCAGGGTGCCGATCACCAGGCTGTCGACGCTGGAGTACACCGCCTCGCCGTCGATGACCACGAAGCGGTAGTGCGCGCTGAGCTGGCTCAGCAGGGCACGCAGGCGGTCCGGGTTGAGGCGTTCGTTGCCACGCCGGTACTGGCCGCACGGCAGCATGTCGAAAGGCTGGTCGGACACCCGCACCAGGCAGTCCTGCAGCACGGGCGGGGTGTCCTGCTCGAACAGCAGGTCGCGAAAGCCGGGCAGCTTCTGCAGGCCCATCTGCTGGGTCAGGCTGTTGCTGGTAGGGCTGCTGTCCACCAGCAGTACCGGTCCGCCGCTCATCAGCGTCAGCTGCTTGGCGAAGGCCAGCGCACTGGTGCTGGTACCGCTGCCGGTATTGGCCGCGGTCAGCAACAGCACGCGCTGCTCCTGGTCCAGCACGGTGGACGTCAGGTTGGTTTCGCTGGGGGTGGCGATGGTCAGACTTCTCGAAGTAGAACCGTCCATTCAACTTGCTCCGTGGCCGCTGAAGACTTTGAAGGGGGTCTTGAGCAGGATCTTCAGGTCCAGGCTCAAGCTCTGTTCGGCGATGTAGCTCAGGTCAAGCTCGACCCGCTGGTCGAAGTCGATGTTGCTGCGCCCCGAGATCTGCCACAGGCCGGTCATGCCGGGGTAGATGCTCAGGCGCGCCAGGTGGCTGTCCTTGTAGCGATAGGCGTTGAAGGAGGTCGGGCGAGGGCCCACCAGGCGCATTTCGCCGCGGATCACGTTGAACAGGTTGGGCAGCTCGTCCAGGCTGCTGCGCCGCAGGAAGCTGCCGATGCGGGTTACGCGCGGGTCCTTGTCGATCTTGAAGTCGATGGCGTCGGCGCCGTGCTTGTTCAGGTGGCGCACCGACTCCTTGAGGTCCTCGGCGTTGGCGACCATGGTGCGGAACTTGTACATGCCGAAGCTGCGCCCGCGGTAGCCGGTGCGCTGCTGCACGAAGAACACCGGGCCGGGGCTGCTCAGCTTGACCAGCACGGCCAGCACCAGCAGCAGCGGTGAAATCAACAGCACGATCATCAGCGCACCGATGAACGACAGTACGCGGTTGGTGCGCGACAGCGTCCAAGGCCGCCCGCCGGCGCGCCCGGTCATCCAGCCACGGCCCTGCATGTGAATCGCCGCATCGATGCGCATGCGGTGATTGGGGTCCATGCGTTTGTCCTGGCGCAGGGCCTGGGTTTCAGCACTTTTCTGTTGGCCTGTCATACCACCCTCCGTTGATGCTCGGGCGCGGCAACCGGCGTTTGCCCGATGGACCGCACAGCGTCGTCGGGCGTGTGCGCGTAATAATCGACGAACCAGGCGACGAAGCGGCGCAGCCCTTCGTCTAGCGAGATGCACGGGGTGAAGCCGGTGGCCTGGGCTAGGGCACTGGCATCGGCGCAGGTGTCCAGCACGTCACCTGGCTGCAGGGGCAGCAACTCGACCTGGGCGGTGCGCTGCAGGTGTTTTTCCAGCAGCGCCACGTAGTCGGTCAGCGCCACCGGCCGTTGCCCGCCGATGTTGTAGATGCGCCAGGGCGCGTGGCTGCTGGCCGGGTCGCTGGCCAGGCGGTCCCAGGCCGGGTCGCTGACCGGGGCCAGCGGGATCAGGCGCACCAGGCTTTCGACGATGTCGTCGATGTAGGTGAAGTCGCGCTGGTGCTGGCCGTAGTTGAACAGCTTGAGCGGGTGGCCCTGGCTGATGGCCTGGGCGAACTGGATGGGCGACATGTCCGGGCGCCCCCACGGGCCGTACACCGTGAAAAAGCGCAGCCCGGTGGTGGGGATGCCGAACAGGTGGCTGTAGCTATGGGCCATCAGTTCGTTGGCCTTCTTGCTCGCGGCGTACAGCGACAGCGGATGGTCCACTGCGTCCTGCACGGCATAGGGTGTGCGCTGGTTGCTGCCGTACACCGAGCTTGAGGAGGCATACAGCAGGTGCTGCACCGGATGGCGGCGGCAGGCCTCAAGCATGTTGAGGAAACCCACCAGGTTGCTGTCCACGTAGGCGCGCGGGTTGTCCAGCGAATAGCGCACCCCGGCCTGGGCGGCCAGGTGGATCACCACCTCGGGGGCGACCTCGGCGAACAGCGCCTCGATGCCTGGGCCGTCGGCCAGGTCCAGGCGGCGCAGGTCGAAATCGCCGGCCTGGGCCTGGACCCAGCGCACGCGGTCTTGCTTGAGCGCGGGGTCGTAGTAGTCGTTGAAGTTGTCCAGGCCCACGACCTGATGGCCGTCGCGCAACAGGCGCAGTGTGCAGTGTGCGCCGACGAAGCCGGCCGCACCGGTGACCAGTATTCTCATGGCGCCGATACCTGCGGTTGTACCTGGCGCAGGCCGATGCCGCTGTAGGTCAGGCCGAAGGTTGCCACCTGTTCGGGGCTGTAGAGGTTGCGTCCGTCGATGATCAGGCGTTGACGCAGCTTTTGCGCCAGCAGGTTGAAATCCACCACGCGGAAGGTTTTCCACTCGGTGCAGATCACCAGCGCATCGGCATCTTCCAGGGTGTCGTCACGGGTGGCGCACAGTTGCAGGTCGTCGCGGTAGCCATACAGGCGCCGGCATTCGGCCATGGCTTCGGGGTCGAAGGCGCGCACCGTGGCGCCCTCGGCCCACAGCGCCTCCATCAGGTAGCGGCTGGGGGCTTCGCGCATGTCGTCGGTATTGGGTTTGAAGGCCAGGCCCCACAGGGCGATGGATTTGCCCTTCAGGCTGCCGGGGAAGCTGCGCTTGAGCTTGCTGAACAGGATCTGGCGCTGGCTGTCGTTGATTTCGCTCACGCTCTGCAGCAGGCGCAGCGGCATGCCGCTGTGTTCGGCGGTATGCAGCAGCGCACGCAGGTCCTTGGGGAAGCACGACCCGCCAAAGCCACAGCCCGGGTAGATGAAGTGGTAGCCGATGCGTGGGTCCGAGCCGATGCCCTTGCGCACCGATTCAATGTCGGCACCGAGGAACTCGCTGAGGTTGGCCAGTTCGTTCATAAAGCTGATGCGCGTGGCGAGCATGGCGTTGGCCGCGTACTTGGTCAGCTCGGCGCTGCGGTTGTCCATGAACATGAGCTTTTCATGATTGCGGCAGAACGGCGCGTACAGCTCGGACAACTGCTGCTGGGCCTGGTCATCGGCGGTACCGACGATGATCCGATCCGGGCGCATGCAGTCGGCCAGGGCGCTGCCTTCCTTGAGAAACTCGGGGTTGGAGACCACCCGCACCTGCAGTTGATGCTTGCCCAGCCGGTCGAGTTCCTCGCGGGCGAGCGCGGCCACCTTGTCGGCGGTGCCCACCGGCACGGTGGACTTGATGATCAGGGTGCGGTGCGCCGCCATCAGGCCGGCGATCTGCCGGGTGACGCCCAGCACGTGGGAAAGGTCGGCCGAGCCGTCTTCGTCCGGTGGGGTGCCGACTGCAATGAAGATCAGCTCGGCGTGGGCGACGGCATCGCTGGCCTGGGTACTGAACGACAGCCGACCTTCCTTGATGTTTTCCTCGAGCATGCCCGACAGGCCAGGCTCATGAATAGGTGGAACACCTTGTCGCAACTGACTGATTTTATGGGCGTCTACATCGACACAAAGTACCCGGTGACCTACGTCAGCCAAAGCGGCAGCTTGCACAAGTCCGACATAACCGGTGCCAAATACGCTCACATCCATGCTGGCGTGCCTCGTATGGAGTAATGAAAGTGAAACAGCGGGTGTGAATTCGGTATAGACCAGCTGAGCCGGTTTGTGTCAAACCTATGGCATGTATCTGTAGAGTTACAGGTGGTAGGAGTTCCACTGTTTTGCCATCAACCCTTTTCCAATCCGTACCTTAGCGTCGAAATGGGCTGGCACTTGGCCGGTTGTCAATGCGATGAACGGTCGTAGCCCGCGTAAAACGTGGCTCGTGGAATGTGGGTTGTTTCGCGAATGCATCAGATTCCCGCTTGAAAAACGTCATAATCGGCGCCCTGCATTTCGTCATTTTTTTGACAAACTGTGGTTTGCGCTTTGTCGGCATCCTGCTACCGTGTGGGAAACCTCAGTGGGCTGGGGGGAAACATTTCTGGCGGGGAAGTCATGCGCGTTTACATCAAGGGACTGTTGCTGCTGGTCTACCTTCTGAGTTTCCATGCGTACTACCTCGAGCGTCTCGAGGCGATCGGGCTGGGGGTGGCACTGGTGTTGTATGCCGGTGTATTCGTGCTGCTGGTGGCTGCCCTGTGGCTGTGCGCGAACATACGCCAGGGCCTGGTGCGCTGGCTGTTTGCAGTGGGGTTCTGTGCCAGCGCGGTGTTTTTCGACGCCTATACGCGCATAACCGCCGAATACCTCACCTACAGCGCCTTCGTTTCGATGGTGTATTCGGGTGGGTTCATCGGCGAGGCGCTTGAGCAGTACCACAGCGTGATCCTGGGGGTCGCGGCCAAGGGGCTGCTGTTGCTGCTGGGGCTGGGCCTGCGCCCGGACCCGGTGCAGCGGCTGCCCGGCACCCTGGCGTGGGCCGCACCGCTGCTGGGCCTGGCGCTGTTGACCGGCATCCTGTTCGTGCGTGCCGGCGAGGGCGCACGCGGCCTGCCGGTGATGTACACGCCGCTGGCCTACCTGAACCTGTTCCTCTACGAATCGCTGCACGACAGCGTGGGCCCGCGCCAGCCAGTGACGCTGGCGCGCAGCGGCCCGCCATTGGCGCGCGATATCGTGCTGATCATCGACGAGAGCGTTTCGGGCAACTACCTGGACCTCAATACCCCCAACGGGGTCACCAGCAACCTCACCCACCCCCAGCCGGGTGCCAGCATCTTCAACTACGGCTATGCCGCCTCCATCGCCAATTGCAGCGCCGACACCAACGTCACGCTGCGCTACGGCGGCACCCGCAGCGATTACCTGCGCATCAACTCGACCCTGCCGTCGATCTGGCAGTACGCCAAACAGGCCGGGCTTGGCACCGTCTACATCGACAGCCAGCGCACCGGCGGCAACCTGCAGAACCTGATGGATGCCACCGAAAAGCGCGACATCGACCAGTTCATCCAGTTCGATACCACCCCGGTGCGCGACCGCGACATGGCCGCACTGCAAAAGCTCGTGGAGCTGCTGGGCGACGGCAAGCCGCAACTGATCGTGATCAACAAGGTGGGGGTGCATTTTCCGGTGCACGACAAGTACCCGGATGCGTTCATGACCTACACGCCGGCGTTGCCGCGGGGCCACTATGCCGACATCGCCGATACCGGTCAGCGCGACGGGTTCAGTGGTACCCCGCAGGACTGGGTGCTGTACCGCAACTCGTACAAGAACAGCGTGCTGTGGAGCGTGGGCGAATTCTTCAAGCGCCTGTTTGCCCAGGCCGACCTGAGCCAGGCGGTGATCATCTACACCTCCGACCATGGCCAGGACCTGCATGAACGCGGCAACCCGGGGCTCAACACCCATTGTGGCGAGAACCCGGTTGAGGAAGAGGGCCTGGTGCCGCTGGTGGTGATCCAGGGCCAGGGCCTGAAGACCCTGGACTGGCAGGCGCAACTGGCGACCAACAAGGACCGCTCAAGCCACTACAACATCTTCCCCACGCTGCTGCAGTTGCTGGGGTATGACGCCGCGGCGGTCGAGCCGATCTACGGACACGCGCTCAACGTGCCGACCAACGATCCGTTCAGTTTCAACTACCGCTTCAATGCACGCCTTGGTGCCAAGCCCGAGTTCAAGCATATCGACCTGGACGTGGTGGTCACACCGGGGCCGCAGGGCATGCCGGTGGGCACGGCCCAGTGAGCTGACCGGGCCGATGCCTCAGGAACCGGAGGCCGGGCACCCGGCCCGGGTGTCATCGGCCGCCTGGGCTATCAGCCCTGCAAGACGCGCCACGTTGCGTTGCTGGGCTGCTACCAGCTCGGCAATCCCGGTGCCCGCCGCACTGCGTACCAGGCTGTGGCAGCGCAGGGCGGGGCGGTTGGCATCGCCGCCCAGGGTACGCAGGCGCCAGCGCGCCTCCAGCAGGGCGTATTGCCCGGGTACCGAGTCGAAGCGCTGCACCTCCAGGCGCAGGCCCAGGGTGCGCGGTGCATTGCTGTTGAGCTGGCCGCTCAAGGCGCTGCGCAGTTCATCCACCAGGCTGGCGCCCCACCATTCACTGTCGAGCACCGCCAGGCCGCTGTCGCCCTGACGCACGACGATCTGCTCGCGGTCGACCTGGGGCGGCACGCTGATGGACTCTATGCGCACGTTTACCGCACGGGTCGCCCCGGCCTGCAGCTGCGCAGGCACCAGGGTGTGGTAGTGCACCGGCTCGCTGCGACAGGCCGCCAGCAACAGCGCGATGCCAAGCAGCGAAGGTTTGAGCAGATAGGTCATGGGGCGGGCTCCAGTGCTCATTGGCGCGAGGAAGGTTGCAAGGCATCGGCAGGGGCATTGTCGGGCCGCCCGCGCAGCAGCGACTCGGGGTTGCGCTTGAGGTAGTCGGCCAGCTCGCGCATCGAGCGGGTCATGCGGCCCAGGTCGTCCAGGGTCTGCGACAGCTGCTCACGCTGTGGCGAGTCGTCGGCCAGGGTCGCATTGGCACTCTTGAGCGTGGTGCTCATGTCCTGCAGCGTGCCCTCGATGCCGGGCAGGGTCTTGCCGTTGAACTGCTTGAGCGCCTTGCGCAGTTCCACCAGGTTGGCGTCCAGGTTGCCGGCGATGCGTTCGATGGGCAGCTTGTTGATCTTCTCGACCATGGCCTGGAACTGCTCCTGCAGTTGTTCCAGGCTGCTGGGGATGGTCGGGATGGTGATGGGGCGCGCGCTCGGGTCGAAGGTCACCTTGGGCGCCTTGGGGTAGAAATCCAGGGCGATGTACAACTGCCCGGTCAACAGGTTGCCGCTGCGGGCCTGGGCGCGCAGGCCGTTGTCGATGAAGGTGCCCATCAGGCGGACGCCGGCCTGTTCATCGTCAGGGTTGTGATTGAGCACCTTGAGCATCTTGGTATGCGCCTGGCCCAGGCGTTGCGGGTAGATCACGATGCCCACATTCACCGGAAAAGTGCGGGTCTTGGCGTCGAAGTCGAGGTTGATGGCGACGACCCGGCCGAATTCCATGCCCAGGAACTCCACCGGTGCGCCCACCTTGAGCCCGCGCAGCGACTGGTCGAAGCGCAGCGCCAGGTACTGCGCCTTGCCCGCCGGCGGGGCGAGGGCGGCGGGGCGGTCGTCGAAAAGCTCGAAGGTCTTGTCCTCGGCTGCCGGCTGGTCGTCGGGGCTGTAGTCCGGGGCCCTGAAGGCCACGCCGCCGACCATCAGCGACGACAGCGACTCGGTGCGCAGGGCAAAGCCGTTGGCACCCACCTCGACATCCACGCCGCTGGCGTTCCAGAACCGCGTGTTGTCGGTGACGAAGGCATCGTTGGGGGCGTGCACGAACACTTCGACATTGACCCCTTTGCCGTTGGCGTCCAGCGCGTACGACACCACCTGGCCGACCTGGATCTTGCGGTAGTACACCGGCGAGCCGACGCCCAGCGAGCCGAGGTCGGAGGCATGCAGGTTGAAGCGCTTGCCGGGTTCGCCGTAGGTGATTGGCGGAGGTGTCTCCAGGCCGGTGAAGGTCTTGGCGCGGGTGTCCGACTGCCCGGCATCGGCGCCGATGAAGTCACCGGAGAACAGCGTGTCGATACCCGTTACGCCGCCCGCACCGATGCGCGGGCGCACCACCCAGAACAGCGAGTCCTGGCGGGTGAAGTTCTCGGCCTGCTTGACCAGCTTGATGGTGGCGGTGACGCTCTTCTGGTCCTGGCTGAGCTCCACTTCGCTGACCTGGCCGATCACCACGTTGCGGTACTTCACTGCTGTCTTGTTGGCCTCCAGCCCCTGGCCGGTCTTGAAGGTGACCTGGATACTGGGGCCTTCCTGCAGCCAGTTGTGCACCACCAGCGAGATGCCCACCAGCACTGCCACGATCGGCACGATCCACACCAGCGACACGCTGAAGCGCCGGGTCTGCACCGCCGGGCGAGCCGGTTGTGCCGCGCTGTGGTTGCTGTCTTCACTCATGCGCGGGTTCCTTGCCGTTGGGCGGTTGCCAGATCAGGCGGGGGTCGAAGCTCATGGCCGCGAGCATGGTGAACACCACCACCATGCCGAAAAACAGAATGCCCAGGCGCGGCTCGATGTCGCCCAGGGCCTGGAACTTGACCAGCGCGGCAACCAGCGCCACCACGATCACATCGAGCATCGACCAGTAGCCGATCAGCTCGACGAAGCGGAACAGCTTCGAACGCTGGCGCTGGGCCCAGGTACTGCCGCGCTGCACCGTCACCAGCAGCAGGCCCAGGGCCACGAACTTGGTGGCCGGCACCGCGATGCTGGCGATGAAGATGATCAGTGCGATGTCCCATGAGCCATGGGCCCAGAACTCGAGCACGCCACTCATGATGGTGCTGTCGTCGCCGGCACCGAACAGCTTGGTGTTCATCACCGGCAGCAGGTTGGCCGGGATGTAGAACACCAGGGCGGCGATCAGGTACGCCCAGGTTCGGGTCAGCGACTCGGGCTTGCGCTCATGCAGCGGCGCTGCGCAGCGAGGGCACTGGGTGGGGTGGTCGCGGTTGTCGCAGGCCAGCCCGCAGGCATGGCACAGCACCAGGCCCAGCTCGCTGGCCAGCGGCGGCGCGTTCAAGACAGGTACACCCACAGGTCGCGGATATCGCGCCCGGCCAGGCGGATCATCAGCAGGCTCAGGGCGGCCAGGGCGATCAACCCCAGGCCTGGCAGCACATCGAGCAGCCCGGCCAGCTTGAACACCGCCACCATCGACCCCAGCAGGCACACCTCCAGCATGCTCCACGGGCGCAGGGTTTCCAGCCAGCGCATGCACAGGCTGAAGGCCGGCGAGCGGCGTCGGCCCAGGGCATGCACCAGCACCCACAGCAGCAGCAACAGCTGGAACATCGGCGCGATGATGATCGCGATGGCGGCCACCAGGGCGATGAAGGTGATCGGCCCGGTGGCCAGGGCGCGCACCGAGTCCCATAACGTGGCGCTGTTGTGCAGGCCTTGCAGGCTGATGCTCATCACCGGGTAGAAGTTGGCGAACATCCACAGGATCGCTGCAGTGAGGCTCAGCGCCAGGCGCTGCTGTACATCCAGGCCGTTATGGCGCTGCAGCACGGCGCCGCAACGCAGGCATAGCGCTTTCTGGTGTTTGGCGAGCTCGACCCGTTCATACACGCAGTCGCAGTGTTCGCAGATGATCAACCGATCGGTGCTGGCCACGCTTGGCACTCGCAACAGGGACTAGCTCAATATAGAAGCGCATGGCAATTGAGCAAATCGGCGCCGTTGGGCCATGGTCTATGCTTGACCCTTTGACCCCTTCCAACGCCGCTTTGCAGGAGGCCTGCGCATGCCTACGCGTCGCCGTTTTCTCGCCACCAGTGCTGCCCTGGCCGCTGGCCTGGGGCTGCTGCTGAGCCGCCCGCACGCCCTGGCGCAGCCCCACACGGCGCTGCTCGAGCGCAAGGTGCCGTCCACCGGCGAGGCCTTGCCGGTGATCGGCGCCGGCACCTCGGGCAGTTTCGAGGTGACGGCGGGTTCCCCCGAGTACCAGCAGCTCAAAGCGGTGCTGCAGGTGTTCTTCGACGGTGGCGGCCGGGTCATCGATACCTCGCCCAACTATGGCGGCGCCGACGCGATACTGGGCCAGTTGCTGGAGGAGGGCGGTTGGCGCGAGCGCACCTTCCTGGCCACCAAGATCGCCGCCGACAGCCAGGCTGCGGCGCAGGCGCAATGGGCCCAGACGCTGCGCAGCCTGCGCACCGACAAGGTCGATCTGCTGCAGGTGCACAACCTGCGCGACTGGCAGCGCCAACTGCCCTACGCCCGTGAACTCAAGGCCCAGGGCAAGACCCGTTACGTGGGCGTTACCCATTACACCGATGGCGGGCTGGACGAACTGGAGCGCATCCTGCGCCGCGAGCCGCTGGACTTCATCCAGATCCACTATTCGGTGAATGCGCCTGGCGCCGCGCGCACGGTGCTGCCGCTGGCGCAGGACAAGGGCGTGGCGGTACTGATCAACCGCGCCTTCGACGATGGCAGGCTGTTTGCCAGGGTCAAGGGCCAGCCGTTGCCGGGCTGGGCCAGCGAAGCCGGCATCGGCAGCTGGGCGCAGCTGTTTCTCAAATTTGCCCTCAGTCACCCGGCAGTGACGACCGTGATCCCGGCCACCAGCCGCCCGGACCGTCAACGCGACCAGCTCAAGGCCGGCAGTGGCGCGTTGCTCGACACGGCCCGGCAGCAGGCGCTGATCAAGATGTTCGGCTGATGCGCCTGCTGGGCCGGCTGTTCACCTTTCACGACGACGAAACCCCGGCGGTGGTGGGCGGCCTTGCGCTGTTCTTCCTGCTGTTCGCCGGCTATTTCATGCTGCGACCGGTACGCGAGACCATGGGGGTGGCCGGCGGCATCGACAACCTTCAATGGCTGTTCACCGGCACCTTCATCGTCACCTTGCTGGCATTGCCGCTGTTCGGCTGGGTGGTGGCGCGGGCCCGGCGGCGCAGGATCCTGCCCTGGACCTACGGCTTTCTGGCAAGCAACCTGCTGGCCTTCGCCCTGGTGTTCGCGGTGCAGCCCGACAACCTGTGGGTGGCCCGGGCGTTCTACATCTGGCTGTCGGTGTTCAACCTGCTGAGCATCTCGCTGGCCTGGAGCGTACTGGCCGACCTGTTCAGCAACGAGCAGGCCAAGCGCCTGTTCGGGTTGCTGGCAGCCGGTGCGAGCCTGGGCGGGCTGGTGGGGCCGATACTGGGTACCCTGCTGGTGGGCGTGGTCGGGCATGCCGGGCTGGTGTTGCTGGCCACGCTGTTTCTGCTGGGCAGCATCGGCGCGGCAACCTACCTGCAGCGCTGGCGCGACCGTGCGCCCTTGCCGGCGGAGGCCGAACACCCGCGCTCCCGGCCGCTGGGCGGCAACCCGTTCGCCGGGGCCGGCGAGGTGCTGCGCTCGCCCTACCTCTTGATGCTGGCGCTGTTCGTGGTGCTGCTGGCCAGCATCAGTACCTTCCTGTACTTCGAGCAGGCGCGGCTGGTGGCACAGACCTTTACCGATCGCACCCGCCAGACCCAGGTGTTCGGCCTGATCGACACCGTGGTGCAGGCGCTGGCGATCCTCACCCAGTTGTTTTTCACAGGGCGCATCGCGCGGCGCATGGGGGTGGGCGTGTTGCTGGTGGCGGTGCCGCTGGTGATGGTGGCCGGCTTCCTGTGGCTGGCCCTGGCCCCGGTGTTTGCGGTGTTCGTGGTAGTGATGGTGGTGCGCCGTGCGGGGGAGTATGCGCTGGTACGGCCGGGGCGCGAGATGCTGTACACCGTGCTGCCGGCCGAGCAGAAGTACCGCGCCAAGAACTTCATCGACACGGTGGTCTATCGCGGTGGCGATGCGCTCAGTGGCTGGGTCAAGCGCGGGCTGGATGTGCTGGGTGAGCACCCGCAACTGGCGATGCTGATCGGGGCGGGGATTGCGCTGGGGTGGGCGGCTACCGGGGGCTGGCTGGGCAGACGGCAGCGGCGATTGGAGCAACGCAATTGAACGGTGTTGGCTTGCTTCGCCGGCAAGGCCGGCGCCTACAGGGGGTTGCGCCGTTCACAGAACCCCGTAGCAGCCGGCCTTGCCGTGCAGTCAGTCGAGCACTGCCACCGGTTCCGGGTTGCGGCTCACCCACCAGCCAAACCCGGCGGCGGTAAAGAACATGATCAGGCTGTACAGCGCCGCCGGAATGGCCATGGTCGAGTTGTTGAGCAGGGTCGGGCTCAGCGCCAGTGCAATCGCCAGCGTACCGTTGTGGATGCCGATCTCCATGCCGATGGCGATGGCCTGGCGCTTCGGAATCTTCAGCATCCGCGGCACATAGTAGCCCAGCCCCAGGCTCACCAGGTTGAACAACAGCGCGGCTGCGCCTACCAGGGGCGCGTACTCGACCACCGTGGCCCAGTCTTTCATCAGCGCCAGCATCACCGTGCCGGCCAGGAACAGCGCCGCCACCAGCTTCATCGGTTTCTCCATGCGCGCCGCGAAGGCCGGGGTCAGGCGCCGCACCAGCATGCCCAGCGCCACCGGCACCAGCACGATGGCAAACACCTGCAGCACCTTGGCGAACTGCAGCGGGATGGCCTGGTCGGCGCTCATGAAGTAGCTCAGCGACAGGTTGACCAGCAGCGGCATGGTCAGGATCGCGATCAGCGAGTTCACCGCCGTCAGCGTGATGTTGAGCGCCACGTCACCGTGCGCCAGGTGGCTGAACAGGTTGGCGGTGGTGCCGCCGGGCGAGGCCGCCAGCAGCATCAGGCCGACCGCCAGGGCCGGTGCCAGGCCAAAACCGTTGGCAATCAGAAAGCAGATGAAGGGCAGCAGCAGGATCTGGCACACCAGGCCGATGACCACCGGCTTGGGGTATTTCACCACCCGGGCGAAGTCGGCCAGGGTCAGCGAAAGCCCCAGGCCGAACATGATGATGCCCAGCGCAACGGGCAGGAAGGCGGTCAGCAATGGCGAAGCGGTCATGGCAGCAACTCGCAGAAAAGAGGTGTCGGCATTCTAGGCCACCAGATCGCCATGTGCTGCTGGGGAGGCCCCGTAGATACAAGTCTTTACGAAAAGGTGCGCAGCGGGCACCGGGCAGGTTGCGCGCACCGTTATGGGGCAAATGCATGCACCGCTCGGGTCGCCCGCCGCGCTCAAGGGGCGTGGCAGAGCGATTCCCGGGCGTTGGGCACAGCCCTTGCTAAAGTCTGTTGAAAGGCCCGGGTACTGGAAGACAGCAGCCAATTAGAAGAAGCCGTTACGAACACGGCGAGGAGTGGGGTATGTCCGGAGCTTTTTTTGACGAAATGTATGCCGCAGGGGGCCAGTGTCGCCCGCATTACCGCGAGTTTGCCCGCTGGCTGGCGGACACGCCGCTGGAACTGCTGGCGCAACGCCGCCGCGAAGCCGACCTGCTGTTCCACCGCGCAGGCATCACCTTCACGCTCTACGGTGACGAGCAGGGCACCGAACGCCTGATCCCGTTCGACATCATTCCGCGCAGCATCAAGGCCAGCGAATGGCAGGTAATCGAGCGTGGCTGCATCCAGCGGGTGCAGGCACTGAACATGTTCCTGGCCGATATCTACCATGAACAGCGCATCCTCAAGGCCGGCATCATCCCGGCCGAGCAGGTGCTGGCCAACGAGGGCTACCAGGTGGCCATGCGCGGCCTGGGGCTGCACAGGGGCCTCTATGCGCATATCGCGGGGGTGGACCTGGTGCGCGATGGCGACGGCAGCTACTACGTGCTCGAGGACAACCTGCGCACCCCCAGCGGCGTGAGCTACATGCTCGAAGACCGCAAGATGATGATGCGCCTGTTCCCCGAGCTGTTCGCCGCCCAGCGCATCGCGCCCATCGACCATTACCCCAACCTGCTGCTCGACACGCTCAGGAGCGCCAGCCCGCTGGACAACCCCACGGTGGTGGTGCTGACCCCGGGGCGCTTCAACAGTGCGTACTTCGAGCATGCGTTCCTGGCCCGCGAAATGGGGGTGGAACTGGTGGAAGGCGCCGACCTGTTCGTGCGTGACGACCGCGTGTTCATGCGCACCACCTGCGGCCCGCAGCCGGTGGACGTGATCTACCGCCGGCTGGATGACGCCTTCCTCGACCCGCTGACCTTCAACCCCGAGTCGATGCTCGGGGTGCCCGGCCTGATTGCCGCCTACCGCCTGGGCAACGTGGTGCTGGCCAATGCGGTCGGCACCGGGGTGGCGGACGACAAGTCGATCTACCCCTACGTGGGCGAGATGATCCGCTTCTACCTGGACGAAGCGCCGATCCTGAAGAACGTGCCCACCTGGCAGTGCCGCAAGCCGGCCGAGCTGTCCCATGTGCTGGCCAACCTGGAGCACCTGGTGGTCAAGGAAACCCAGGGTTCGGGCGGCTACGGCATGCTGGTGGGGCCGGCGTCGACGGCAGCGCAGATCGAAGCATTCCGCCTGCGCCTCAAGGCCCGCCCGCAGGACTACATCGCCCAGCCCACCTTGTGCCTGTCCACCTGCCCGACCTTTGTCGAAAGCGGCATTGCCCCGCGCCATATCGACCTGCGCCCGTTCGTGCTGTCGGGCAGCCAGACTCGCCTGGTGCCCGGCGGCCTCACGCGGGTGGCGCTGCGCGAAGGCTCGCTGGTGGTCAACTCGTCGCAGGGCGGCGGTACCAAGGACACCTGGGTGGTGGAGGACTGAACCATGCTTTCAAGAACCGCTGCAGACCTCTACTGGATGTCGCGTTACCTGGAGCGCGCGGAAAACCTCGCGCGCATGCTCGAAGTGAGCTATTCGCTGTCGCTGATGCCCCAGGCCGGGCGCAGCGACGGCCACGCGGAGCTGGCCATGTCGCTGCTGGCGGCCGGCACGCTGGAAGACTACAAGGCCCGCCACGGCGCGCTCGACACCGAGCACATGCTGCACTTCTTTGCCCTGGACGAGGCCAACCCCGGCAGCATCTACTGCTGTTTGCGTGCGGCGCGCAGCAATGCCCACGCCGTGCGCGGGCGCATCACCGCCGACATGTGGGAGAACATCAATGCCACCTGGCTGGAGATGCGCGCCATTGCCGGCAACGGCCTGGGCCGCTACGGCATCAGCCAGTTCTGCGAATGGGTGCGGGAGCGTTCGCACCTGTTTCGCGGGGCCACCTCGGGCACCATCATGCGCAACGAGGCCTATGGCTTCATTCGCCTAGGCACCTTCATAGAGCGCGCCGACAACACCTTGCGTCTGCTGGATGCGCGCTACGAGATGTTTGGCGAGGAGTCGGAGGAGGTCAGCGACAAGTCGGCCCGTGGCTACTACCAGTGGAGCGCCTTGCTGCGCGCCCTGTCGTCGTTCGAGGCGTTCAACGAGATCTACCGCAACGCACCGAACGCCGAGCAGGTTTCGGAAATGCTGCTGTTGCGCGCCGAGGTGCCGCGCTCGCTGCATGCCTGCATCCAGGAGCTGGACCTTGAGCTGTCCAACCTGCCCGGCATCAACGGCCGCCCGGCGCAGCGCCTGGCCGCCGGCCTCAACGCTCGCCTGCGCTACACCGGCATCGACGAGATCCTCGATGCAGGCCTGCACGCCTGGCTGATCGAGTTCATCGATCAGGTCCGCGACCTGGGCCAGGCCATTCACGACGCCTACCTGGAGGTGGTATGAAACTGTCCATTCGCCACGACACCACCTACAGCTATGCCAACGAGGTGTGCACCAGCATCCAGTTCCTGCGCCTCACGCCCCAGGACAGCGAGCGCCAGCGGGTCATCGACTGGCAGGTGGACATGCCGCGCAAGGTGCGCAGCCAGCTCGACCCCTATGGCAACGTGCTGCATGTACTGACCCTGGACGAGCCCCACGGCGAGATCGTGCTGTGCGCCCACGGCCAGGTGGAGATCGACCCCACCCGCGAGGTGGAGCCGGACCTGCAGTCACCGCTGCCGTTTCTGCGCAGCAGCCCGCTGACCGCCGCCGACGATGCGCTGCTGGCGTTTGCCGCACAGCATTGCGGCGAGCGGCGCGACAGGGCGGCGCTGATCGAGCTGATGAATGCGCTGGCCGAGCACATGCCCTACAGCCCCGGCACGACCGAGGTGGGCACTACCGCAGCCGAGTCGTTCGCCAGGCAGGCGGGGGTGTGCCAGGACCATACCCATGCGTTTCTGGCCTGTGTGCGCAGCCTGGGTATCCCGGCGCGCTATGTGTCGGGCTACCTGTGCACCGAGGACGCCACGCACCTGGCCAGCCATGCCTGGGCCGAAGCCTGGCTGGGGGAGGGCTGGTACAGTTTCGATATCACCAATCGGCTGGCCAGGCCCGAGCGCCACCTGAAGCTGGCGGTGGGGCTGGATTACCTGGATGCGTGCCCGGTGCGCGGAATGCGCCGGGGCGGGGGGATGGAGCACATGCTGGCCAAGGTGCAGGTGGAACTGATGGTGCAGGTGCAGTAGCCAGGCGATGCAAGGTGTCGACGCCATCGCGGGTCAAGCCCGCTCCCACAGGATTGCCGGGGCCCCTGTGGGAGCGGGCTTGACCCGCGACGAGGCGCTGCAGATCGAGGGTCAGGCGCGCTCGATGGCCAACGCCACACCCTGCCCACCACCGATGCACAGGGTTGCCAGGCCCTTCTTCGCATCACGCTTGATCATCTCGTGCAGCAACGACACCAGCACCCGGCAACCCGAGGCACCGATCGGGTGGCCCAGGGCAATCGCGCCGCCGTTGACGTTGACCTTGCTCGCGTCCCAGCCCAGCTCCTGGCCCACCGACAACGCCTGGGCCGCGAAGGCTTCGTTGGCTTCGATCAGGTCCAGCTGATCCAGCGACCAGTCGGCCTTCTGCAGGCAGCGACGGGTCGCGCTGACCGGGCCGATACCCATGATCGCCGGGTCCACGCCCGCATTGGCATAGGCCGCAATGCGCGCCAGTACCGGCAGGCCCAGGGCCTTGGCCTTGGCCGCGCTCATCAGCAGCACCGCCGCTGCGCCGTCGTTGAGGCTCGAGGCGTTGCCCGCCGTCACGCTGCCGTCCTTCTTGAACGCCGGCTTGAGCTTGGCCAGCGACTCGGCGGTGGTGCCGGCGCGGGGCTGTTCGTCGGTGGCGAACACCAGCGGCTCACCCTTGCGCTGCGGGATCTGGATCGGGGTGATCTCGTCGGCAAAGCGGCCGGCCTCGATGGCCGCGCAGGCCTTTTGCTGCGAGGCGGCGGCAAAGGCGTCCTGGGCCTCACGGGTGATGGCGTACTTGTCCACCAGGTTCTCGGCGGTGATGCCCATGTGGTAGTCGTTGAAGGCATCCCACAGGCCGTCGCTAATCATGCTGTCGATCATGCTGGCATGGCCCATGCGCAGGCCGGTGCGCGCGGCAGGCAGCACGTAGGGGGCCAGGCTCATGTTCTCCATGCCGCCAGCGATGATCACGTCGGCGTCGCCACAGCGGATCGCCTGGGCGCCCAGGTGCAGGGCCTTGAGGCCCGAGCCGCAGACCTTGTTCAGGGTCAGGGCCGGTACCGCATGGGGCAGGCCGGCCTTGATCGCGGCCTGGCGCGCCGGGTTCTGGCCGCTGCCGGCGGTGAGCACCTGGCCCAGAATCACCTCATCCACTTCGCTGCCGGCCAGCCCGGTCTGCTCCAGCAGGCGGCGGATCACCGCTGCGCCCAGCTCCGGGGCCGGGATGGCGGCCAGCGAACCCTGGAAACTGCCGATGGCGGTACGAGTGGCCGCGACAATGACGACGTCTTGCATGGAATATTCTCCTTGTTAGTGGTCCAGTGGCGTGAGTGTTGCGCCATTACATATATTTGTTAAGTTGATTTTTGAGATGGATTGATCGATAAACCTCAACAATTCCCCCTTTTGCCGGAGTCAGCATGACCGTCAAGCAGCTGCGTGCCTTCTGGGCAGTGGCCCAGAGCCTGAGTTTTGCGGTGGCCTGCGAGCGTCTGCACCTGTCGCAGTCGGCACTGAGCCTGACCATCAAGTCGCTGGAGGAGGGCCTGGGCGGGCGGCTGTTCACGCGCACCACGCGCAACGTCACGCTGACCCCGGAAGGCGAATCGCTGCTGCCCCTGGCGCGCCGCCTGCTTGCCGACTGGGACAACGCCGAGGACGAGATCCGCCAGCGCTTCACCCTGCAGCGCGGGCGCGTGACCATTGCGGCGATGCCGTCGTTCGCCGGCAACCTGCTGCCGCCCATCCTGAAGAACTTTCGCACCCGCTACTCGAACATCGGGGTCACGGTGAACGACGTGATCAACGAACAGGTGCTGGAGATGGTGCGTGACCGCCAGGTGGAGCTGGGGGTGGCGTTCGAACCGTTCGAAGGCTCGTCGCTGGTGTTCTCGCCCCTGTACGTCGACCGGTTCACTGCCGTGGTGCCGCTGGATTCGCCCCTGGCCGCGCTGGATGAAATCGACTGGCAGACCTTGCTGCAGCAGCCGTTCATTACCTTGCAACGGCCCTCGAACGTGCGCGTGATGCTCGAAGAGCACCTCAAGGCGCGCGGCATGAAGCTGGCGGTGGAGTTCGAGAGCCATCAACTGGTGACAGTGGGTCGCATGGTGGCCAGCGGGCTTGGGGTCAGCGCGGTGCCGGCCCTGTGCGCCGGCCAGATGCACGAGCTGGGCGCGCGCTGCATCACCCTGCGCGACCCGGTGGAACGTGCCATCGGGGTGCTGAGCAAGCCGGGCCACGAACTGTCGGCTGCGGCCCAGGCGTTGTTCGACAGCCTGCATGAACAGCAGGCCGAGGCCAGGCGCTAGACGGCGGCGAGCAGGCTGCGCAGGGGCACCTTGTTCTTCATCACCGGCGACTTGATCACGATGTAGCTGAAGTACTTCTCGATGCCGATGTTCTGGTCGAGGATGGTTTCCATCAGCTCCTGGTAATGCTGGATGCTGCTGGTCAGAAAGCGCACCAGGTAGTCATAGCCACCGCTGATCAGGTGGCATTCGAGCACCTCGTCGATGTTGCGGATGCTCGATTCGAATTTCTGAAAGTCGGAGCGTTTGTGGTCGCTCAGTGTGACTTCGGTGAAGATGGTTACCGAGTTGGCGAACTTGGCCAGGTTCAGGTGGGCTTCGTAGCCGCTGATATAGCCTGCCGCCTCGAGTCGCTTGACCCGTTGCAGGCACGGGCTGGGCGACAGCCCCACGGCTTCGGCGAGGCTGACGTTGGTCATGCGGCCGTCTTTCTGCAACTGGACCAGGATGTTGATATCGATCCGATCGAGCTTGGTTGCCGCTTCCATTCCTGACTCCTGAAATGCGGGATGACAAAAAAACACACTTTCACCCACGGGGCCTTCGCTGGCAAGGCCGCTCCCGGCGGGAGCCGGCATTGCCAGCGAAGGTGGCGCCGCAGAGGGGCGGATTACGCCGTAGCGCGGGTCAACGCCTGGTCGAGCATGCGCAGCGCTTCGGAAATCTGCGCCTCGGTGGTCACCAGCGGTGCCAGGAAGCGCACCACGTTGCGGTACACGCCGCACTTGATCACCAGCAGGCCGGCTTCACGGGCCTGGTCGATGATGGCCTGGGCCAGGTTCGCGTCCGGGGTCTGCGCGGCGTCGTCGGCCACGATCTCGATGGCCTGCATGAAGCCCAGGCCACGCACGTCGCCGATGCACGGGTAGCGGTTCTGCAGGGCCAGCAGGCCTTCACGCAGTTGCACCGCACGCTGCTCGCCCTGGGCCAGCAGGTCTTCTTCCTCGAACAGGTCCATCACCGCCAGTGCAGCCGCGCAGGCCACGGCGTTGCCGCCGTAGGTGCCGCCCAGGCCGCCCGGGGTCGGCGCGTCCATGATCTCGGCACGCCCCACCACACCCGACAGCGGCATGCCGCCGGCCAGGCTCTTGGCCACGGTCACCAGGTCAGGCTGGATGCCCGAGTGCTGGAAGCCGAACGGCTTGCCGGTACGCCCGAAGCCTGCCTGGATCTCGTCCAGGATCAGCACGATGCCGTGGCGCGTGCAGCGTTCGCGCAGGGCACGCAGGAAGGCATCGGGGGCACGCAGGAAGCCGCCATCGCCTTGCACCGGCTCGATCAGGATGGCCGCCACGCGGTCGGGGGCCACGTCGGTGGCGAACAGGTGGTCGAGTTCGGCCAGGGCGTCGTCACTGCTCACGCCGCGGTATTCGTTGGGGTAGGTGGCGTGGTAGATCTCGGCCGGGAACGGGCCGAAGTTCTGCTTGTACGGCTGGCTCATGCCGGTCAGGGTGACGCCCAGCAGGGTGCGCCCGTGGAAGCCGCCGCGGAACGAGATCACCGCCGGGCGGTTGGTGTAGCCACGGGCGATCTTGATGGCGTTCTCCACCGCTTCGGCGCCGGAGGTGAACAGCACGCTCTTGTAGGCTTCGCCGCCACCGACCATGGCGTTCAGGCGCGCTGCCACGTCGATGTACGACGCATAGGCCACCACCTGGAAGCTGGCATGGGAGATCTCGCCCACCTGGCGGCGCACGGCCTCGACCACACGCGGGTGGTTGTGGCCGACGTTGAGCACGCCGATGCCGCCGACGAAGTCCAGGTAGCGCTTGCCGTCCACGTCCCACAGCTCCGAACCCTGGGCGTGGCTGACCACGATCGGGTGGGCGGTGGCGATGCCGCGGGGTACGTGCTGCTCGCGCAGGGCCAGCAGGCGTTGATTTTCAGTCAGTGCAGAATTCATGGTGCAGCTCCATTAACTAACGATGGTGTCAGGGGTTCGGGAACGCAGGTATTCAGTCGAGGCCGCCCATGTGCCAGGCCTTGATTTCGAGGAACTCGTCCAGGCCGTACTTGGAGCCTTCACGGCCGGTACCGGACTGTTTCATGCCGCCGAACGGGGCCACTTCCATGGAGATGATCCCGGTGTTCAGGCCGACCATGCCGAACTCCAGGCGCTCGCCCACACGCCAGGCGCGGCGCATGTCCTGGGTGAAGTAGTAGGCGCCCAGGCCGAACGGGGTAGCGTTGGCGATGGCCAGGGCCTCGGCTTCGTCCTTGAAACGGAACAGCGGGGCAACCGGGCCGAAGGTCTCTTCGGTGGCCAGCAGCATGTCGGTGGTGGCGTCCAGCAGCACGGTCGGCTGCACGAACAGGCCGGTGTCGTCGGGCATGCCGCCAATCGAGATGCTGGCGCCTTTTTCCACCGCATCGCCGATGTGGCTGGCTACTTTTGCGACGGCGGCGGCGTTGATCAGCGGGCCTATGGTCACGTTCTCGCCCAGGCCATCACCCACCTTCAGCTCGGCCACCGCAGCCCGCAGGCGCTCGGCGAAGCGGTCGTAGATGCCGTCCTGCACCAGAATGCGGTTGGCGCACACGCAGGTCTGCCCGGCGTTGCGGAACTTGCTCAGCATCACCCCGGCAATCGCCAGGTCGAGGTCGGCGTCGTCGAACACGATGAACGGCGCGTTGCCACCCAGCTCCAGGCTCAGGCGCTTGAGGGTGTCGGCGCACTGGCTCATCAGCAGCTTGCCGATGCGCGTGGAGCCGGTGAACGACAACTTGCGCACGGCCTGGTTGGCGGTCACTTCGCTGCCGATGCCGGCAGGCAGGCCGGTGAGCACGTTGAACACCCCGGCCGGGATGCCAGCACGATCTGCCAGTACCGCCAGGGCCAGGGCCGACAGCGGGGTCATCTCGGACGGCTTGACCAGCACGGTGCAGCCGGCGGCCAGAGCCGGCGCGCATTTGCGCGTGATCATCGCGTTGGGGAAGTTCCACGGGGTGATGGCCGCCACCACGCCGATCGGCTGCTTGAGCACCAGGATGCGGCGGTCGTTGGTGGGCGCGGGGATGGTGTCGCCGTAGATGCGACGGGCCTCTTCGGCAAACCATTTGACGAAGCTGGCGCCGTAGCCGATTTCGCCGCGCGACTCGCTCAGGGGCTTGCCTTGTTCGGCGGTCATGATCAGCGCCAGGTCTTCCTGGTTTTCCAGGATCAGGCTGTACCAGGCTTCCAGGTGACGTGCGCGGGTGGCGGCGGGGACTTCGCGCCAGCTTTCGAAACGGGCCTGGGCGGCCTCGATGGCGCGTCGCGTCTCGGCGGCGCCGAGGGCCGGGACCCGGGCGATTTCGCTGCCGTCGGCGGGGTTGATCACGGCAATCGTTTCGCCGTTGTCGGCATCGATCCAGCTGCCATTGACGTAAGCGCGTTCGACAAGCAGCGAGGGGTCACGCAGTGTGCTTTTCAACATGGAGAGGGTGCCTTCTACGGGTCCGGTGAATGGCACGATTGTAAGAACAGGCACGCAGTGACCGATGCCGAGATGGCCGCTTGGGCCAGGCATAAATGCCGTATTGAGGGGGTTGGCAGCACACTATGCTGCGGGGGGTGTTCGAGGTGTCTCCAGCGCCGGTCAAGCCCGCTCCCGCAAGGCCACTGACGGCCTGCTGGAGCGGGCCTGGCCTCGCCACAGGGCGGTACAGGCAGCAGATTGTTTGTCAGGCGTCGTTCTGCAGGCGGTACATCTCGGTCGCCACCTGCAGCTGAAAGCGCGCCTGCGGGTTCTCCATCGACAGCTGCAGCAGCTCTTCGATGCGCTCCACGCGGTAGCGTAATGTGCTGATGTGGATGTCCAGGCAGCGGGCGCTGCTGGCCAGCTGAAAGCCTTCGCTGGCCAGGGTGCACAGGGTTTCCATGAGCATGGCGCCGTTCTTGTGCCGGGTCAGCGGGGTCACCAGGCGCTCCAGCAGCATGCGCCGTGCATCGTCGTCGCCCATCAGCGCCCGCGGAAACAGCACTTCGTCAAACCCATGCAGCTTGCCCGGGCGCAGCAGCGGCAGCAGGGTGGCCACATCTCCGGCGCCCTGGGCCATGCCTGCCACGCCCCGGTGCACGCGGCTGGCGGCCATGGCGCCGCCGTCCAGTCGAATATGCTTCCAGATCGACTCGGGCACCACATCGGCCGGCACGATCAGGCTGATCTGGTTCAGCGACACCGACAGCAGGGGCGCGATTCCCAGCCCCTGCATGATCTCGGTGATGCGCTCGGCCTGCTCCTTGCGCCGCTGGAAGCCCTCGCGGCTGAGGGGAATCGGCTCGTCCAGCAACACCAGGCACACGCGGTAGTCGCGGGTATGACACCAGCCGGACACCAGCGCACGTTCGATGGCGCGCGGCGTTTCGGGGAACTTGCCTTCCAGCAGCCCTGCCACCAGGGCATGGCCCAGGCGGTTTTCCTGGTCCAGCAATTCGCGTTGATGGGACAGCTGCAGGGCGGCGATCAGCGCAGCATGTTCCACTGCGCGGCAGTGCAGCTCCTCGAAGCTGTCCCGCTGGCCCTTGAGCCACACCACCCCGACCCGCTCGCCCTGCAGGCGGATGGGGCAGCCCAAGCGAAACGCGCCGGCATCGGCGTCCAGCTCCAGCACCTGCGGCTCGACCCCCTGCAGCAGGTTGGCCTGCTCGTTCAGGTGGCGCATCACGGCAAGCTCCACGGCGTCATTGGCCGGCTCGCTGGCCCCCAGCACACTGCCGGAGCTGGCCACGATCAGCGCCGGCAGTTCCAGGGCGCTGGTGAGGGCGCTGGCCAGGCTCTGCAGGTTGTCGGCCTCGATGGCAGCGCGGGTGAGCATGCGGTGGATAAGGTCGGAGCGACGGATGATGCGGGTCTGGAAGTTGATGATCTGTTCGAGAACCTGCTGGGTGATGTCGCTGAAGGCGACTTCCCAGGGCAGTTCCAGCAAAGGGAAACAGCAGCGGTCGGCCTCTTCGATGGCCGCCTGGGGGAAGTGTTCGTGAAAGTGCGGGACTGCCATCACGACCCCGGCCAGGCCCAGCTCGGCCAGCCGGCGAACCATGTCACGGCATTTTTGCGGGTCTTGCGGCCAGTTGTAGCCGGTGGTCAGCAGCAGGTCGCCCTTTTTCAGCCAGTTGAAGATGTCGGGGTGATCGACGATATGCACCCACGCCAGGTCGCGGTCCAGGCATTGCCTGCCCGCGACCACGGTGGCCTGGCTGAGGGAGGTCTGTTCCAGGGCTGTGGCGAGTTTCATGTGCAATCCACGATCCAGACACGATAGAGGATCGCAGTCTAGCGGACTGGACATGGCTGCGGGGAGGGCCCTGGACAGGAGAATAGAACCTGTGCGCTGATCATCCATGAGGCGCACAGGGAGGGGAAATCAGGACTTGCTAGCCCAGGCGTTGAACTTCTGTTCAAGCGTTTCTGCGTTCTCGAGCCAGAACTCGACGTTTACCCGCAGTGCATTCTTCTGGTTCTCTGCCGCGGTGGGCAGGTCGTCAGCCAGCGACTTGTCGAGCATTTCGGCGGCCTTGGTGTTGGACGGGCCGTAGGCCATCTGCTCGGTGTAGAGCTTCTGCTGCTCAGGCTGCATGGCGAACTTGATGAAGTCGTAGGCCTTGTCCAGGTTCTTGGTGCCGCGCGGGATGGCCCACTCGTCGAACTGGTACAGGTTCTGGTTCCAGACGATCTTCAGGTTGCTGCCGCTCTGCTGTGCAGCGTGGATGCGGCCGTTGTACGAGGACGCCATCACCACATCGCCAGCCACCAGGTACTGCGGCGGCTGTGCACCGGCTTCCCACCACTGGATGTACGGCTTGATCTCGTCCAGTTTCTTGAAGGCGCGGTCCACACCTTCTTTGGTGCTGAGCAGCTTGTAGACTTCGGCAGGCGGCACGCCGTCGGCCATCAGGGCGAATTCCAGCGAGCCACGGGCAGACTTGCGCAGGCTGCGCTTGCCCGGGAATTTCTTCACGTCCCAGAAGTCGGCCCAGCCGGTAGGGGCGACCTTCAGTTTGTCGGCGTTGTAGGCCAGCACGTTGGACCACACGAAGATACCGACGCCACAGCCGTCGTCACTCTTGGTGCCTTCGATCCAGTCGCCCGGCGTGCCGAGGCGTTCGTAGTCGAGTTTTTCGAACAGACCTTCTTCACAGCCACGGGCACGGTCGGTGTCTTCGGTATCGAGCACGTCCCAGGTCACGGTCTTGGTGTCGTTCATGGCGATGAGCTTGGAGATTTCACCGTTCCACTCGCCAGCGATCACCTGGGTCTTGGTCTTTTCTTCGTAGGGCTTGTAGAACGCGGTGACCTGCGCGGCCTTGCTCGCGCCACCATAGGAGATCACCGTGAGCTTGTCGGCAAAGGCACTGTTGGCCAGCATCAGGCCACCGAGCACGGTGAGGGTGAAGAGTTTTTTCGACATTCGAACGCTCCAATCAAGACTGTTATTTCGAGTTATGTTTGGCAGTTGCAAGCGGGCGCAAAATAGATGAAAGGTGCTGATTTTTATAGTGGCAAGGTGCCTGCTGTGTTTGAGAGTGAGTTGAGGCTAATGGATAAGCGCTGCCATGGGTATCTATTAAACGCAGGATAAGCCTATTTTTTTATCCTGCGCTTTATAGGAAGGTGCTTTGTACTTTAGTGGCGATCGAACCATACGGTCTGCGCGTTGCAGAACTCGCGAACGCCGAAGTGCGAGAGTTCGCGGCCAAAGCCGCTCTTCTTCACCCCTCCGAAGGTCACGCGAGGATCACTGGCGCTGTAGCCGTTGATGAACACGCCGCCGCACTCCAGTTCGTCGGCCAGTTGTCGGGCCAGTGCCGCATCGCGGGTGTACACGGTCGAGGTCAGGCCGAATTCGCTGTCGTTGGCCAGCTGCAGGGCGTGGCGCGCATCCCGGGCAGTGATGATCGAGGCCACCGGGCCGAACAGCTCCTGGCGGAACGAGGTCATCTGGTCGGTGACGTCGGCCAGTACCGTGGGCGCGTAGTAGTTGCCCGGGCCTTCGACCTTGTGCCCGCCCAGCAGCAGCGTGGCGCCTTCGGCCAGGGTGGCCTGGACCTGCTGGTCGAGCTCGTCGCGCAGGTCATGACGCGCCATCGGCCCCAGGTAGGTGTCGGCCAGCAACGGGTCGCCCATCACCAGCGCGCGGGTTTTCTCGACGAACTTGCGGGTGAATGCCTCGACCACGCCGGCTTCGACGATCAGCCGCTTGGCTGCCGCGCACACCTGGCCGGTGTTCTGGTAGCGGCCGATCACGGCAGCCTGCACGGCGGCATCCAGGTCGGCATCGTTCAACACGATGAACGGGTCGGAGCCGCCCAGTTCCAGTACGCATTTTTTCAGCGCGGCACCGGCCTGGGCACCGATGGCGGCACCGGCACGCACGCTGCCGGTAAGGGTCACGGCGACGATGCGCGGGTCGACGATGGCCCTGGATACGCCCTCAGGCGTCACGTTGAGCACCTCGAACACGCCTTCGGGGAATTCGGCCTGCTGGAACGCATCGCGCAGCAGGTAGGCCGAGCCCATGACATTGGGCGCGTGCTTGAGCACGTAGGTGTTGCCGGCGATCAGCGCGGGTACCGCACCGCGCAGCACTTGCCACAGCGGGAAGTTCCACGGCATCACCGCCAGGATCGGGCCCAGTGGGCGGTATTCGATGTGGGCCTTGGCGTCGGGTACCTGGGTCGGCTCGGGGGCCAGCATGGCCGGCCCGTTCTCGGCGTACCACTCGCACAGCTGGGCGCACTTTTCCACTTCGCCGCGGGCCTGGGCCGCAGGCTTGCCCATTTCCAGGGTAATCATCCGCGCCATGGCCTGGGCGTTGTCGCGCAGCACGCCGGCGAGTTTCACCAGCAGGGCCGAGCGGGTGGCCAGCGGGGTACGCCGCCAGCCGGCAAACCCGGCAGCGGCGCGGCCCAGGGCGGCGTCCATCAGTGCGTCGGTTTCATAGGCGTAGTGGCCGATGCGTTCACCGGTGGCCGGGTTGATCGAGAGGGCATGGGTGTGGCTGGTTATGTCGGTCATGGCGGGCGTTCCTGTCAGAAGGGAAACAGGGGCCCAGCGTAATGCCGTGCTAATCTTTCGAAAACTGAATAATAAAAACGGTTTCTTTCACGTTTGGAGAATGTTTTTGGACCTGGTACAGCTTGAGATCTTCACCGCCGTGGCCGAGCACGGCAGCATCAGCGCAGCCGCCCAGCACATCCACCGCGTGCCGTCGAACCTGACCACGCGGATCAAGCAGCTGGAAGCCGACCTGGGGGTGGAGCTGTTCATTCGTGAAAAGCTGCGCCTGCGCCTCTCGCCGGCCGGCTGGACCTTCCTGGAGTACGCCAAGCGCATCCTGGCCTTGGTGGAGGAGGCCCGCCTGACCGTGGCGGGGGAGGAACCCCAGGGGGCGTTCTCGCTGGGCTCGCTGGAAAGTACCGCAGCGGTGCGCATCCCCGCGTTGCTGGCGGCCTACAACCAGCAGTACGCCAAGGTAGAGCTGGACCTCTCCACCGGGCCGTCGGGCACCATGATCGAGGGCGTGCTGTCGGGACGCCTGGCGGCGGCCTTCGTCGACGGCCCGGTGCTGCACCCCTCGCTGGAGGGCGTGCCGGTGTTCGAGGAGGAGATGGTCATCATCGCGCCGCTCAACCATGCGCCGATTCACCGTGGCCAGGACGTCAACGGGCAGAGCATCTATGCGTTCCGGGCCAACTGTTCGTACCGCCATCATTTCGAGCGCTGGTTCACCCAGGATGCCGCCGTGCCGGGCAAGATCTTCGAACTGGAGAGCTACCACGGCATGCTCGCCTGCGTGAGCGCAGGGGCGGGGCTGGCGCTGATGCCACGCAGCATGCTCGAGAGCATGCCGGGGTGCGCCACGGTCAGCGTGTGGCCGATGTCGCAACGTTTTCGCTACCTGCGCACCTGGCTGGTATGGCGCAGCGGCACGGTATCGCGCAGCCTGGCGATGTTCGTGAAACTGCTGGAGGAGCGGGGCGCGGTGCTCCAATAGTGCGGCGTGGCGCCACTGCGGTCTGGCGGTTATCGCACTTTTTGCGTTTTTTTGGCTCTATTCATCGCCAGGCCGCGTCGATCCCCGACGCGGCCCGTGAATTCAGACCCCGGTGCCGATGGTTTATCCGCTTTGCGTTCCACCCCAGCGCGTGCTGCGCCGGCTGTTGCTGGCGGGCACGCTGATGGCCTGCGCCGCTGGCTGTACCCAGCAGCAGGGGCGCGATATCGCCACCCAGCTGGGCAACGGCCGGCCCCAGGAACTGTTCCAGACCAGCGTCGATCGCATGGCCACGCTGTCGATGCAGGACAACCTGCAGAGCCTGTACCTGTTGATGAGCAAGCTGTACCTGCGCAACCCCAACCAGTGGCGCGAATCGGGCTTTCTCGATGCTGCCAGTGCCGAGCGGCAGATCCGCCAGGCCATCGAGCAGCGCCAGGCCTTGCCGCAGCTGGGCGAGCGCCGCGACCTGGCGGCACTGAGCTATGCCCTGAGCCCGGAGTTCAGGGGCGACCGCGTTGGCGCGTTCATCTACGCCATCGGCAGCATGCTGGTGACCGCCCATGGCGGGCGTACCGAATTCTTCATCACCGACACCATCGACCCGCAGTTCGTCAGCAACGCAGCGCGCAACATCGAGAAGGCCACCTGGCTGCTGAGCCAGCGCCAGGATGCCAATGGCGTGCTGTTGCTGTTCTCCAACGAAATCTCCGAGGCGGGCAGCAACCTGAGCTTTGCCGTGGAGTTCGGCAAGATCGTCGCGCGCCTGGACCTGCTGACCCAGATGCTCGACGAGCGCTACCGGCGCATCGGCCTGAACTATGCGCAGAGCCTGTTGCTGATGAACTTTCTGCCGGTGCAGTGAGGTGTCTGCCTGGCGCCTTTGGGCGCAGATTCACTGAACCATCGCGGCGTCGCCTGACCTAACGCAATACCATTCGGGAGATGACGCATGCAAAACAACGGTTATATCTGGATCACATTGGCGGTAATCCTGGCCCTGGTGGAACTGTGGGCCATCAAGAGCATCATCGGCAGCAAGAGCAAGGCCGACCGCAAGATGTTGTGGATCGTGCTGGTGGTATTCGTGCCGCTGGTCGGCCTGATCGTGTGGGGCGTGGCGGGGCCCAAGGCGATCAACAACAACGCGGCCTCTCGCAACGGCTGACTCAACGGCGCAAATTGAGCTTCGGATTGCTGGCTGACATGGCCATTTGACACCCCTCCATTCGCCATCTAGCGTTGAGCGCGAAATTGCGCATTCGCGCAGACCCCACTGGCAAGGAGGCTAGACGGCCATGATCAGCCCGGCATCGATCAAATCCATTCGTGTGCACCCAGGGCTCGGCGTTGCCCGTGTCGGCAACGCCGATGGCGATGAGGAGTACGTACTCGCCGCGCAGGTGCCAGGGGCACTGGCCAGCAGCGCCGACGGGCAATTTCGCGATGCCAGGGGCCAGGTGCGGCGCCAGGCCGTGCGCTTTCGCCTCTATGCCGAACTGCACGATGGCACCGTACAGGAGCTGAGCCTGGACGACGGCGTGCAGATCGAATGGACCGTGGAAGTCGCCAACCTCAAGGCCGGCTGGTACGCCTTCGAAAACGCCATGGACCTGCCCGGCCAGTACGCCATCGCCGAAAAACGGCGCAACCCGCACGTGACCGGCACGCAGCGCCAGGCCCTGGACATCCGCCCCGGCCCCAGGACCATCAGCGGCCGCCGCCAGCAAGGCAAGCCCTTCCATTTCGACACCGGCACCTTCCACGGCAAACCCGTGTACCTGGGCGAACTGCGCACCGACGAGGCCGGGCGCCTGATCGCTCTCGGCGGGCACGGCCACAGCGCACCGCGGGTGGACAAGACCCCACCGACAACCTTCGCCAACAACGACGACTGGCACGACGACGTGTCGGACGGCCCGGTGTACGCACGGGTGACGTTCAACAATGGCCAGAGCCTGGATGCCGAGCCCGGCTACCTGGTGGTGACGCCCCCCAACTACGCGCCAGGGCTGTTCGGCGTGGTCACCATGGAAGAGGTGGTGCGCGACCTGTTCGTGCGCCAGGGTCAGCTGCCGGCCGAGCCGGGCTGTTCGTTCACCCGCGATATCTGGCCGATCTTCGAGCGCATGACCCACATGCAGTGGACCAACCAGGGCCTGTTCATGCTCAGCGGCCACGGTTCGCCACTCGATACCCAGAACCCCGACGTGGTGGCCCGGCTGGCCGACCCCGGTGAGGCCAGTGCGGACTTTCGGCGCAAGGTCTTCGCGCTGTTTCGCGACCCCGCCAGCACCGCCGAGTTCGCCCCGGCGCTGTTGCCCCTGTACGGCGACTATTACGGCGACTACGACCTCGACCCCCAGCCGCCATCCGCGGTCGGGCTCGCGGTCACCCCGCTGATGTACCAGGCCTTGAGCCAGTGGGTGCAAGGCGAATTCGTCGCCGACTGGCAGGGCGCGCCGGTGCCGGCAGACTTCGACACGCTCGAACCGCGCGCCCAGGCCCAGGCGCTGGACCGCGCCGGCCTGCATGAATGCCTGGGCGGCCCGTTCCACCCGGGCATCGAACTGACCTGGTTCATGCGTGTGCCCAGCGTGTGGCGCAGCCCTTATCGCCTGGCGGTACTGCCCCAGGGGCAGGCGGTGCGCCAGGATTTCGGTGACGAACTCACGCCACAGGTGTGCCTGGCACCCCAGGGCCCGCTGGACGGCGTGGGCCCGGGTTCGCTGACCCGCGCGCTGGGCGTGCCGTGGCAGACCGACGAGGCCTCGTGCCTGTCGGATGCCGAGTACGAGCCCAGTACCTACCTGTCGTTCCCCAGCTACTGGGGGGCCCGCGTGCCCAACCAGGTACTGAGCAGCGAGGCGTGGGAGCGTGTGGGCGCAAGACGTACCACGCCAGCGCAGCAGCTCAAGCATTTTTCCTACCGCGAGGACTGGCTGCGCGACCTGAAGGGCAGCTACTTCACGCGCATCAACCTGATGGTGAGCCACTGGTGGGAGTTGGGCATTCTGCTGGCCCATGACGCCACCCCCGAGGCGACCGCACTGGGGTTGCCGGCGCGGGCCTGGATCGAAAGCGGGCGGCCCGAGCGGGTCACCGGCTCCAATGCCAAGCTCGACCTGCTGGCGGTGATCGAGGCCCTGGATTCGCCGCCACCGTTGCTGGGCGAGACCGAACTGGAGCCGCCCAGGCAGAAGGTACCGCCACGTCGTCGGCTGCGCAGGGACGAGATTTGAACCCCGTGCACGACGTGCTGGTGGTGGGCGCCGGGCCGGCCGGCACGGCGCTGGCCATCCGCCTGGCGCAGGCCGGGTTGCAGGTGGGGCTGGTGGAGCGTGAACCCGAGGCGGCGCTGCGCCCCGGCGAGTGCCTGTCTCCCGAGGCGTTGCCTGCACTTGCCGCACTGGGGCACGCCGACCTGCTCGACGACAGCACCGTGGCGCGACGCTGCTGCGGCGTGCAGTCGATCTGGCTGACCAGCGAGCCGGTATTTCGCGACTACTTCTGCGAGCGCGCCGCCCATGGCGCGTTCCTGGAACGACGGGTGTTCGACGCCCGGCTGCGGGAAAGGGCGGCGGCGCTTGGGATCACCCGTGAAGACGACGTGCGGGTGACCCATGCCGATTTTGCCGATGACGGCATCACCCTGGGCGGTCGGCGAGGTGAACACCCCTGGCGCGGGCAGGCACGTTTCGTGGTGGATGCCACCGGCAAGGCCAGTTGCATCGCCCGGCTCGGCGGGGCACGGCGCCAGCGCCTGAGTCGTCAGGTGGCCGTCGCGGCGCGCCTGCCCCGAGGTGGCTCGGAACTGGCCGACACCGAGTGGCTGCTGATCGAGGCGGATGCCCAGGGCTGGTGGTCCGGGGCCACCACCGCCAGCGGCCAGCGTCACCTGGTGCGCTTCTTTCCCGGCGGTGACGGTCAGCGCACCGCGCCGCAGTTGGCCGAGCAACTGCAGCGCACGCGCCTGATGCAGCGCTATGCAGGTGCCGACGAACTGGCCGCAGCGCAGGTTCAGGTACTGGATGCCGGCTGCAGTGCACTGCAGCGCTGTGCATCGGCGCACTGGCTGGCAGTGGGCGAGGCGGCCATCGCCTTCGACCCGGTGTCGTCCCAGGGGCTGACCCACGCGCTGGGTGCCACCGACCTGGCTGCCCGCGCCATCCTGGCCAGGTTGCAGCAGGGCCGTCTGGACCTGCTGCACCAGTACGACCGGCACACCCGTATCACCCTGGGGCATTCGCTCAAGGGCCTGGCGCGGCACTACGCGCAGTGCCAGCCGTTGATGGCCGCGGGCTGAGGGCAGGGCGCCGGCGTTCCGGATTGCGGAATAAATTCCTCATCTGCAATACTGGCGCCGAATCCCTTCACTGGAACACCCTCTCCATGACGTATCGCCTGCAGGCTGACGCCGTGACGCTTCGCTACGACCAGCGCACGATCTCCACGGACCTTTCGGTGGCTATCACCGAAGGGTCCTTTACCGTCATCGTCGGCCCCAATGCCTGTGGCAAATCCACCTTGCTGCGGGCCTTGTCGCGCCTACTGGTGCCTTCGAGCGGCACGGTGCTGCTCGATCAGGTCGATATTCACACGCTCGCGGCCAAGGACGTGGCCCGGCGGCTCGGCCTGCTGCCCCAGAGCGCGGTTGCGCCCGACGGCATCACCGTGGCCGACCTGGTGGCCCGCGGGCGCTACCCGCACCAGTCGTTCCTGCGCCAATGGTCGCAGGCCGACGAACAGGCCGTGACCGCAGCCATGCAGGCGGCGCAGGTCAGCGAGCTGTCCGAGCGCCTGCTGCAGGAGTTGTCCGGCGGCCAGCGCCAGCGGGTATGGATCGCCATGGTGCTGGCGCAGCAGACGCCGGTACTGCTGCTCGACGAGCCCACCACCTACCTCGATATCGCGCACCAGATCGAACTGCTGGAGCTGCTGGCCGAGCTCAATCGCCAGGGCCGCACCATCGTCGCGGTGCTGCATGACCTCAACCAGGCGTGCCGCTATGCCTCGCACCTGATCGCCATGAAGGCCGGCGCCATCGTCGCCCAGGGCGACCCGGCGCGCATCTTCACCGAGGCCCTGGTGCAGGAGGTGTTCGGCGTGGCCTCGATGATCATCGCCGACCCGGTCAGCGGCACGCCGCTGCTGGTGCCCTTGTCGCGCGAGCGGGCGGTGGTGTCAGGCGCCTTGCCACGGCAGGCCGCCGGTTGACTGGTTGACCCGGCTGGCCGCCCGGAACAGCGCATCGCGGTCTTCGGGCGTCTTGAGCTGACCCAGGTCGGTCACCGTGGTCACCACACACACGATCTCGCCCTGGGCGTCGAACACCGGCGCGGCCTGCCCGGTTACATTCGACAGCAGGTGGCTGGTCTTCTCGGCCCAGCGGCTGCTGCGCACCTCGTCCAGCACAGCCTTGGCCGGCGCCGTGCCGCGAAAGTGCGCCGGTTGCAGCTTGCGCGCCGCATCGATGGTGGCCTTGGGCAGGAAGGCCTGGAACACCAGCCCGCAGGCGGTGTTGTCGATGGGCAGCACGTCGCCCAGGGCCAGCGGGTTGATCGAGAAGAACGCGCTGCGGTACCAGCGCACCAGCGTCGGGCCACGGTCGGTCCAGATCGCCACGCCGCCGCTGGCCGCATGCTGGTGGGCCAGCGCCTTCATGTGCTGCGCGGCGATCTCCACTGCATCCACCCGCTTGAGCGCACCGATACCGATGCTCAGCGCCGCCGGGCCCAGGTCGTACAGGCTGCTGGCCGGGTCCTGCCTGGCCAGGCCCTCCTTGACCAGACTCTGCAGATAGCGGTGCGCGGTGGACGCGCCGGTCTGGGTGCGCCGCGCCACTTCCCCCAGGGCCAGTTCGTGCTCGGCGCTGGCCAGTACGTTGAGAAAGCGGGCGGCGATGGCGACGGACTGAATGGTGCCCGAACGTTTTTCGCCCGGCGCGTGCGGGGCGTCATCCGCAGCTGGAATGGTTTTTTTCAACGGGCCTCTCCTCATCGCCGGCTGGCGGCTGGTCCTCATCAGGCATCAAGTGCGCGCCGCTTGTGCGCGGCGTCGGTGCGCATGATACCGACTTTTCCGAGCGCTGGCCGGGCCCCTGGATTTACCACATTGCAGAATGAATTCTCTATTGAGGAATTAAGTGGCCACATGATACCTTTCGCACAAACGATTATGATTATCATTTGGAGCGTATCTTGAAGGCCTATTCACCCCTTGAACTCACCTGCGGTTTCAGCGTGCTGACCCTGGCGACCGTGCTCGGCATGGCGCCTGCGATGGCCGATGATGCCGTTGCTGCCCCGGGCAAAGGTGCAGTCACTTTCGAACCGATCATGATCACCGGGGAAAAGCTCGAACGTGACCTGAAGAACACCGCCTCCTCGGTGTCGGTCAAGACTGCCCGCGACATCGAGCGCCAGAACACCGGCAACGCCAGCGTGCATGAAGTGCTCAATGACGTGCCCAACGTGATCTACACCGACTCGGTAGGCGCGCCGATCATCCGCGGCCAGGACACCCAGGGCCCGAACAACGGGCAGAACCAGTTCTGGGGCGGCACCGTGCCACGGGCCACCATCAACCTGGACGGCCACTACCTGAACTACAACGAGATGTTCTTCGGCGCCACCTCGGTGTGGGACGTGGACAGCATCGAGGTGTTCCGCGGCCCGCAGACCACCTCGCAAGGCGCCAACGCCATCGCCGGCGCGATCATCGTCAACACCAAGGACCCGACCTTCACCCCCGAGGCCGCCTACCAGGCCGAGATCGGCAACTACAACGCCAAGCGCACCTCCATCGCGCTGTCCGGGCCGCTGATGGGTACCGACCTGGCCGGGCGCCTGGCGGTGGACTACTCGGCGCGCGATACCTTCATCGACTACACCAACCCCAACTTCCAGAAGGGCAAGACCGACCACGACTTCAGCGCGCTCACCACCCGCGCCAAGCTGCTATGGCTGCCCACCGACATCCAGGGGCTGGAGGCCAAGTTCACCTTCTCGCACAACGAGAGCAACCGCCCCACCCAGGAAGCCGCCTCGGCGCCGTACCACAAGCTCGATCACACCACCACGACCATGCCCAGCTGGGAGCAGAGCACCAACACCAGCGTGCTGGACGTGAGCTACGACTTCGACAACGGCCTCAAGCTGATCAACCAGGCGCAGTATTCGTTGTCCAGCGTGCAGCGCTACACCGGCATCCCGGGGCAGGGCGACGCCGACATCAAGCAGAAGAACCTGTCCAACGAAACCCGCCTGGTGTTCGGTGACCAGCACAGCGTGCTCAGCGGCGCCACCGGCCTCTACGTGGCGCGCACCAGGACCGACGAAACCCTCAACCTGGCCGGGCTGTCGGCGTTCGACGACACCAAGGAAAACCTCGGCCTCTTCGGCGAGCTGAACTACCGCCTGAGCGACCTGTGGACCCTGAGCACGGGCCTGCGCTTCCAGCAGGACCGTATCGAGCGCGACGGCAACTCGGTGCTGGCGCCCACTGCGCTGGACTACCAGAAGACCTTCACCGCCGTGCTGCCCAAGGTATCGCTGGCCTACGCCGCGACCCCGGACTGGACCGTGGGCGCGATGGTCAGCCGCGGCTACAACCCGGGCGGTGTCTCGCTCAACCTGTCGACGCGCCAGTGGCAGTACTTCAAGGAAGAGTCGGTGTGGAACTACGAGCTGTTCACCCGCGCCAGCCTGCTCGATGACCGCCTGCGCCTGAGCGGCAACCTGTTCTACATGGACATGAAGGATTCGCAGTACAACATTCCGGTGGTGATCTCCACCGGGATCAGCCAGTCCTACACCATCAATGCCGAGAAGGCTCACGCCTACGGCATGGAACTGAGCGCCGACTACCAGCTGCTCGACAGCCTGACCCTCAAGGCCAGCGCCGGCACCCTGCGCACGCGCATCGACCGCATCACCAGCAACGACAGCTACCAGGCCAACGAGTTTGCCAAGTCGCCCGGCTACACCCTGAGCTTCGGGCCCAGTTGGGACGTGACCGACAAGCTCAACCTGTCGGCCCAGGTGCGGCATATCGACGGCTACTACTCCGACACGGCCAACAACTCGTCCTATTCGGTCGACTCCTACACCCTGACCGATGCCCGCGCCAGCTACCAGTTCACCCCGGCGGTGGAACTGTACGGCTACGTCAAGAACGTGTTCGACGACCGCTCGGCCACCTACCTGCAGCAGAACCGCGGCATTGGCGGCACCGAGGCGAGCATGACCACGCCACGCATGTTCGGCGTGGGCGTCAAGGGCTCGTTCTGAATCAACCCACTGTCAACGGCGGCCCTGGGGCCGCCGTACTCGATCACTTGCACCCGGAGCTTTGATGACCTCGCCCAAGCGACTCCATATCGGCCTTTCACTGGCCCCCACCTGGCTCAGCGGCGACGCCTGGCGGCGCGCCGACAGCAACGTCGAGGGCCTGTTCACCAGTGCCTTCGCCATCGATCTGGCGCAGCGCGCCGAAGCCGCGCACCTGGACTTCGTGTTCCGCCCCGACGTCAGTTGCCTGCCGGTGGAAATGCTCGAAAGCGGCCCTGGCTTCACCAGCCTCGACCCCACCATCCTGCTGGCCGCCGTGGCCCAGCAGACCTCGCACATCGGCCTGGTGTCGACGGTGTCGACCACCTTCTATCCGCCGTATGTGGTGGCGCGCCAGCTGCAATCGCTGAACTGGATCAGCAACGGGCGCGTGGGCTGGAACATCGTCACCGCCTTGCAGGGGCACGAGAACTTCGGCCTTGAGCAGATGCCCGACGCCGACGAGCGCTATGCGCGGGCGGCCGAGTTCACCGAGCTGGTGCACCAGCTGTGGGGCAGCTTCCCGTTCGAGGCGCTGACCATCGACCGTGCCAATGGCTGCTATGCCGACACCACCCAGGTGCGCCCGGTCAACCATGAGGGCACCTACCTCAAGGTCAAGGGCCCGCTGAACCTGCCAGCCTTCCCCGGCACGCGCATTCCGCTGATCCAGGCCGGTGCCTCGGAGTCGGGGCGGGATTTCGCCGCCTCGGTGGCCGACCTGGTGTTCGCACCCACGCCCGACAAGGAAGCGGCGCTTGAACTGCGCCGTGACCTGGGCCGGCGCGCCGAACGCCACGGCCGCTCGGCGCAGGCGATCCGCCTGCTGCCGGGCCTGAGCCTGTACCTGGCCGACACCCGCGAGCAGGCCCGGGCGGTGTTCATGCAAACCCACGGGCGCATGAACCGCGCGCGCAAGCTGGCCTCGATCAAGGAAATGACCGGGCTGGACCTGGCCGACTGGCCCCTCGACCGCCCGGTGACCCGTGCCGACCTGCCGGTGGTTGCGCCGGACGCCTCCAGCCGTACCCACAGCAGCCTGCTGCGCCGGCTGATCGAGCGCGAGTCGCTGAGCATCGACCAGCTGCTGCTGCGCCCCGAGGTGATCTCGGCGGCGCACTGGCAGGTGGTCGGCACCGTCGACGATGCCTTCGAGCAGATCGCGGACTGGGCTGCCAGTGGCGCCATCGATGGCTTCATAGCCGCGCCCGGTGGCTCGGTCGAGTCGCTGAACCTGTTTCTCGACCAGTTGATGCCACGCCTGGTGCAGGCCGGCCTGTTCCGCGAGGGCTACAGCGGCTCGACCTTCGCCCACCACCTTGACGAGCAGGGCTAGACGATGAAAAAGATTGTGGTGGCCGTGCTGGCCATCGTCGCTGTGGCCAGCGCCTCCCTGTGGCTGGCCCGGCAGCCCGCCGAGCTTGCGGACGAGGCGCCGACGGCGTCGGCGCAGGCCTCGCCCAAGCGCATCGTGTCCACCTCGCCGAGCGTGACCGGCATCCTGCTGGCCATGGACGCGCCGTTGGTGGCCAGTGCCGCGACCACGCCCAGCCGCATCTCTGATGCCAAGGGCTTCTTCACCCAGTGGGCCGAGGTGGCCGACCAGCGCGGCGTGCAGGTGCTGTACAAGAACCTGGTGTTCGACCTCGAAGCGGTGGTCGGGCAGGCGCCCGACCTGCTGGTGGTGTCGGCCACCGGCGCCGACAGTGTGCTGCCCCACCAGGCCGAGCTGCAGGCCCAGGGCATCGACACGGTGGTGGTCAACTACGCTAACCACAGCTGGCAGGAGCTGGCGCGCCAACTGGGGCAGGCCAGCGGCCTGCAGGCGCAGGCCGAGGCGGCCATCGAGCGCTTCGACGCCTACGCCGCGCAGGCTGCAGCGCGCATCACGCCACCTGCCGGCGCGGTCAGCGTGGTGGGTTACAACCTGGGTGGCAGCTATTCGGTAGCGCGCCTGGACAGCCCCCATGCGCAGCTGCTGGCAGCTCTCGGGTTCGCGGTGGCCGGCTTGCCGCAAGGGTTGCAAGGGCAGGTCAAGCGCAGCTCCGACGTGGACTTCATCTCCCGTGAAAACCTCTCGGCGGCCATCACCGGCGACACGGTGTTCCTGCTGGGCGGCAGCGACGCCGACGTGCAGGCGTTTCTCGCCGACCCGGTGCTGGCCAACCTGCCGGCGGTGGTGCACAAGCGGGTGTATGCACTGGGGCCCAGTTCGTTTCGCATCGACTACTACTCCGGGCGCGAGATGATCGACGCCGTGGCGCGGGCGTACCGCTGAGCCATGGTGCGATCAAGACGTTGTCAGGGCCTGCTGCTGGGGCTGCTGTTGCTGGTCGTGGCGGTGCTGGCGAGCCTGGTGGTGGGGTCGCGCAGCATCGGCGTGGCCCAGGTGTTCGAGGCGCTGTCGGCCTACGACCGGCTCGATGACCAGCACCTGATCGTGCGCGAACTGCGGGTGCCGCGCACGCTGGTGGCGATACTGGCCGGGCTGGCGCTGGGCCTGGCCGGTGCGATCATGCAGGCGGTCACCCGCAATCCGCTGGCCGAACCGGGCCTGCTGGGCATCAACGCCGGGGCCGGGGTAGGGGTGATCGTCGGTGTGGCCGTGCTGGGCCTGAGCAGCATGAGCGGCTACGTGTGGTGCGCCTTCGTCGGCGCCGGGCTGGCCGGGGTGGCCGTGTTCATGCTGGGCCGTGCCCAGGAGACCGGCACCAACCCGGTGCGCCTGGTGCTGGCCGGCGCCGGTCTGTCGGTGATGCTGGCCTCGGTCACCGGCATCATCATCCTCAATGCGCCGGCGCAGGTGTTCGACCAGTTTCGCCACTGGGCATCGGGGTCGCTGGAAAAGAGCGGCTTCGAGGCGGTGGGCGTGCTGGCGATGGCCGTGGTGCCGGGCGCTGTCACGGTGCTGGCGCTGGCCGGCAGCCTCAATGCCATGGCCCTGGGCAAGGACCTGGGCCTGGCGCTGGGGGTGAACGTGCGCCTCACCTGGCTGCTGGCCTGCCTGGCGGTGATGCTGCTGGCCGGCGCTGCCACCGCCGCCGCCGGGCCGATCGGCTTTGTGGGGCTGGTGGCGCCGCACCTGGCGCGCCTGCTGGTGGGCCCGGACTACCGCTGGATCCTGCCGTACTCGGCACTGTTTGCCGGCGTGCTGCTGTTGGGGGCCGATGTGCTGGGCCGGGTCGTGGCGGCGCCGGCGGAAGTGGCGGCGGGTATCGTCGCGCTGCTGATCGGCGGGCCGTTCTTTATCGCGCTGGTGCGCACATTCCGGTTGAGCAAGCTATGAACACTACCGCTACACGGGTCGTCCGCCTGGCCGCCCTGTCGTTTCGCTGGCAGCCACGGGGGTTGCTGGTGTGTGCCGTGCTGGTGCTGCTGGCCCTGGGGCTGGGGGTGCTGCTGCTGGGCATCGGCACCTTGCCGTTGACGCCGGGCCAGGTGCTGGCCAGCCTGCTGGGGGCAGGGCCGAGCCCGACCACCGAGCGCATCGTGCTGCGCGTGCGCCTGCCCCGGGTGCTCACCGCGTTGTGCGTGGGCGCTGCATTGGGCATGGCCGGCTCGATCTTCCAGTCCATCTCGCGCAACGCGCTGGGTTCGCCCGACATCATCGGTTTCACCACCGGGGCGGCGAGCGGGGCGATCGTGCAGATCATCCTGTTCGATGCCGGCCCGCTGGGGGCGTCGCTGGCGGCGGTGATCGCCGGCGTGGGCACCGCTGCGCTGGTATTCGTGCTGTCGATGAAGGGCCGCACCACCGGCGGCTATCGCCTGGTGCTGGTGGGCATCGGGGTGGGCGCGATGCTCTCGGGGCTCAACACCGTGCTGCTGGTGATGGGCAACCTCGACCAGGCCATGTCGGCGCAGATCTGGCTGGCCGGCTCGCTCAACACCCGCACCTGGTCGCATGTGCTGCCGGCGGCGCTGGGCCTGCTGCTGGTGGTGCCGGTGGCGGTGTACCACGCACGGCGCCTGAACATCCTCGAACTGGGTGACGACAGCGCCGCCCAGCTGGGTGTGGCGGTGGAGCGTACCCGCTTGCTGATGGTGATGGCGGCGGTGGGCCTGACCGCGATCGCCACCGCGGCGGCCGGCCCGATCAGTTTCATCGCCCTGGCCGCGCCGCAGCTGGCACGGCGCCTGACCACCTCGGCGCAGGTGCCGCTGGTGAGCGCAGCGCTGATGGGGGCGGTACTGCTGTTGGCCGCCGACCTGCTCAGCCAGCGTTTTGTGGCCAACCTCAACCTGCCCATCGGGCTGACCACCGGCCTGCTGGGCGGGGTGTACCTGCTGTGGGTGCTGGCGCGCAATCGGCGCGCCTGAAAGAAGGACGACACGTCGCGATTCATCACCTTTACGTAAACGTAACCTTGTGCCACTCTGCCGATCAGGTTGTCGGCGCCTGCGGGTGACGGCCCTGCAAATCTCAAGCACACTCCCTTGAGTTACATTGCCTTAAGTGCACAACGTTCGACGGGCGCTGGAGTAAGCGATGGCACGCACCATTCTAATAAAAAACGCCGCTGACCCTTTGCAGGAGTCACGCCAGGCACGCATGAAACTGGTCCATGACGGGGAGTTGCCGCTGGGCATGTTGCGCGACGAGATCGATGCCTCGTGGCGGCGCAGCCTCGGCCATGGCCTGAGTTGCCTCGAAGGCGAGCGGCACGAGCTGGCCGCCCCGCAGCGCGGTGAACTCAAGCGCCTGCTGGAAAGCAACCGGCTGCTGATCGACGCCGCCACGCCGGAGCTGGAGTACCTGGTGTCGCGCCAGGGCAAGGGCGGCATCATCATCCTCGGCGACGCCCAGGCCAACGTGCTGGCCATCGAGGGCAACACCGAGCCACTGCGCCAGACCGGGTTGCGCGACCTGCACCCGGGCAGTTGCTGGAGCGAGTCGGTGCGCGGCACCAATGCCATCGGCACCGCCGTGGTGGAAGGGCGCCCCACGCTGATCAACTGCGGCGAACACTACCTGGACCGCCTGAGCCCGTTCTCCTGCACCTCGGTACCGCTGCGCGACCCGCGCGGCGAGATCATCGGGGTGCTCGACCTGACCCGCGAAGGCGTCATGGCCCAGCCCCAGGACAACCTCTCGACCCTGCTGCTGGCTGCCGGCAACATCGAAAGCCGCATGTTCGGCCTGTGCTACCCCGAGCAACTGGTGGTGGCCTTCCACAACCGCCCGCAGTACCTGGGCAGCGCCTGGCACGGCCTGCTTGCCCTGAGCCTGGACGGCGAGGTGCTGGCGGCCAACGACCAGGCCTGCGCCTTGCTGCAGGTATCGCGCGCCGCCCTGGTGGGGCGCAGCTGCAGCGACCTGATCGGCGAACGCTCCAGCGCCTTCATCAGCCGGGTATGGCAGGGCGGCATCAGCAGCGTGCAGACCGCCAAGGGCGAGTTCTACTTCCGCTCCCAGCACCTGCCGCGCCAGCCCGTGATTGCCGCGACACCTGCACCCGCTGCCCCGGTGGCCGCGCAGAAGAGCGTCGACCTCGAGGCCCTGGCCGGGCGCGACAGCAGCCTTGCGCGCACCTTGCGCATGGCCCTGCAGGGCCTGAAGAACGAACTGCCGGTGCTGCTGCTGGGCGAAACCGGCACCGGCAAGGAAGTGGTGGCGCGCGCCCTGCACCAGGCCAGCCCGCGTGCCGGCAAGCCGTTCGTGGCGGTCAACTGTGCGGCCATACCCGAGGGGCTGATCGAGTCCGAACTGTTCGGCTACCGCGAAGGGGCCTTCACCGGCTCGCGCCGTGGCGGCATGGTCGGGCGCCTGATGCAGGCCCACGGCGGCACCCTGTTTCTCGACGAGGTGGGTGACATGCCGCTGGCCCTGCAGGCACGCCTGCTGCGGGTATTGCAGGAGCGCCGGGTGGCGCCGCTGGGCGCCGGCGAAGAGCAGGACATCGACGTGGCGGTGATCTGCGCCACCCACCGCGACCTCAAGCGCCACGTGCTTGAGCAGCAGTTTCGCGAAGACCTCTACTACCGAATCAACGGCGTGAGCCTGCGCCTGCCGGCACTGCGCGAGCGCGACGACCTGGGCACCCTGATCGACAGCCTGCTGCACAAGTTCGGCGCCCACGGCGTGCGCCTGAGCAAGGAGCTGGCCGCGTTGCTGAACAACTACGACTGGCCCGGCAACATCCGCCAGCTGGAGATGGTGCTGCGCTCGGCGGTGGCCATGCGCGAGCCGGGCGAGCCACTGCTGGGCCTGGAACACCTGACCGACTGCCTGCTCGAAGACCTCAGGGGCAGTACCCAGCAGCCCGGCAGCATCCGCGAAAACGAGGAGGAGCTGATCCGTGGCGCCCTGGCGCGTCATCACGGCAACATCACCGCGGCAGCCGATGCCCTGGGCATCAGCCGCGCCACGCTGTACCGCAAGATCAAGCAGCTGCGCAGTTGAACCGCCTGGGTCGAGTGCTGCTGCGCCTGGTCAATACCGACGACCCGCAGCTGATGCGCCGGGCGCTGGCCTGGCTGTACGGCTTCGTGCGGCCCCACGGGCGGGCGATCGGCGTGCTGCTGGGGTTGTCGCTGGGCGCCTCGCTGCTGGTGCTGGCCCAGCCCTGGCTGGTCAAGACCCTGATCGACGAGGGCCTGCTGGCCAAGGACTTCGAGGTGCTGTGGCACATGGCGGCGATCATGGTTGGCGTGGGGCTGGCGAGCACCGTGCTGTCGGGGGTCAACCGCTACCTGCACACGCGCCTGTCGGGGCGCATCCTGTTCGCCCTGCGCGACGACCTGTATGGCCACCTGCAGCAGCTGTCGCCCAGCTTCTACGGGCGCAAGCGGCTGGGCGACATCCTTTCGCGGCTCGATGGCGACGTCGCGGAAATCCAGCGTTTTGCGGTGGATTCGCTGTTTTCGGCGGTTTCCAGCCTGATCGGCCTGGTGGGCGCGGTGAGCCTGATGCTGATGCTGTCGTGGCAGCTGACCCTGCTGCTGGCGGTGCTGATTCCCATCGAGGTGCTGTGGCTGCGCTGGATGCGGCGCAAGGTCGAGCGCGAGGTGCGCCAGCTGCGCGAACGCTCGGCCGATGTCTCGTCGTTTCTGGTCGAGACCCTGCCGGCGATGAAGTTCATCCAGGCTGCGGGCCAGCAGCAGCGCGAAGCCGGGCGCCTGGGGCGACTGGGCCAGGGCTACATGGGGCAACTGCTCAAGGTGCAGGTGACCGAGTTCCTGACCCAGGCGGTGCCGGGCACCCTGACCTCGCTGTGCCGCGCCGCGGCGTTTCTGGTGGGCGGCTACTGGGTGATCCAGGGCACCTGGCAACTGGGCGCGCTGATTGCCTTTTCCACTTATCTGGGCATGGCGGTGGGGCCGGTGCAGAGCCTGTTGGGCCTGTACGTGGCGGTCCAGCGCATGGCCGTGAGCCTGGGCCGGGTGATGGAGTTGCAGCAGGAGCCGGTCAGCGTGACCCAGCCGGCCGCGCCGCAGCCGATGCGTGACGGCGGCGGCGAGCTGCGCCTTGAAGGAGTGTGCTTTGCCCATGAGCAGCGTCGTGGCGCGGTGCTGCAGGATGCCCGGGTGTGCATCGGCGCCGGGCTCAAGGTTGCCATCAGCGGCGCTTCGGGGGTTGGCAAGTCGACCCTGATCGACCTGCTGCAACGCTTCTACGACCCGGACCAGGGGCGCATCCTGCTCGACGGCCAGGACCTGCGCGACCTCGATCTGCTGGCACTGCGCCGGCGCATTGCGGTGGTCAGCCAGGACATCGTGCTGTTTCGCGGCACCCTGGCGCAGAACCTGGCCTACTGCCGGCCCGACGCGAGCCGTGCAGAACTGGAACAGGTGGTGGGCCTGGCGCGCCTGGACAGCCTGGTGCACAGCCTGCCCCTGGGCCTGGACGGGCCGCTGGGTGAACGTGGGCAGCAGTTGTCCGGTGGGCAGAAACAACGCATCGCGATTGCCCGCGCCCTGTTGCAGCAGCCATCGATCCTGGTGCTCGACGAAGCCACCTCGGCGGTCGACGAGGCCACCGAGCGCGAGGTGATCGCGGCCATCGACCAGCTGTTCGCCGGGCGCACGCGCATCCTGATCAGCCATCGGCCGTCCACCCTGGACGGCGCGGACCTTCACCTGCACCTCGAGGACGGGCAATTGCGCTGTGTACAGCCGCAGCCCGTGCGGCATGGGCACTAGCCTGCGTGTCGGGGTGATCGACAGCGGGTGCTCGGCGCATCAGGCCGGGCCTATCGCCGGTGGCCGGCGTTTCTGGCTGGAGCACGGCGAGTTGCGCGAGGGGCAGGTGCAGGCCGATGTCCTGGGGCATGGCAGCCGGGTACTCGACTGCCTGCTGGCCCAGGGCGGTGCCGGCGAGGTGCTGGTGGCGCAGGTGTTCGACCGCCACTGGCAGACCTCGGCATTGCAGGTGGCGGCGGCGCTGCTGTGGCTGGTGGAGCAGGGCGCGATGCTGGTCAACCTGAGCCTGGGCCTGCAGCAGGACCGCAATGTACTGCGTGCGGCCTGCGCCGTGGCCGTCGAGGCCGGGGTGCTGCTGTGCGCATCGAGCCCGGCGCGCGGTGCGCCGGTGTACCCGGCGCGTTATCCGGGGGTGATTCGGGTAACCGGCGATGCCCTCTGCGCGCTGGGCCAATGGTCGTGGCTCGACACGCCCCAGGCCGATTTCGGCGCTGCGGTCGATCCGGCCAGCGGCGTGGCGGGGGCGAGCCTGGCCAGTGCGGCGCTGTGCGGCCAGGTGCGCGCACTGTTGACGGCGCAGCCGAACGCGGGTCGCGAACAGGTACTGGAGCATCTGCGCCAACAGGCCGCCTTCATTGGTGCAGAACGCCGTGGGGGCGTGCATGGCTGAGCCGCGCATCCTGATACTGGGCGCCGGGCCCGCAGGCGCGGCGTGCGCCATGGGGTTGCAGCGCCTGGGCTACACGGTCGAGCTGGTGTGTGACTGGCGCCGGTTCGAGGCGGTGGAGGGCGTGTCCCAACGGGTGCTCGACGGCCTGCGCCATGCCGGCCTTGGCAGCGCACTGGAACAGGCAGCCATGCCCGCGCGCCGCCAGGTGCACTGGAACGGCCAGCAGCAATGGCTGAACCAGGAATGCCTGCTGGACCGCCGCCGCTTCGATGCCGCCCTGCGCGATGACCTGCGCCGGGCCGGCGTGGGCTTGATCGAAGCACGGGTGAGCAAACTGCACAGCACGGCGCACGCGCACCAGGTGCAGCTTAACGATGGCCGGGTGCTGCATGCCGATTTTCTGGTGGAGGCACGCGGGCGCCAGGCCCCGTTGACGGCGAGCCGCCTGCGCGGCCCCGAAAGCGTCAGCCTGCTCAGTGTGTGGCAGGGCGCGCCGGCCGAGCCGGTGTCGGCGGTGCAGAGCCTGGCCGACGGCTGGGCCTGGATGGCGCGCCTGGCCGATGGCCGCTGCTATTGGCAGATCAGCCTGGACAGCAGCGCCGGCGGTCTGCCGGGCAAGGCGCACCTGCCTGAGTACTGTGCCCGGCGTCGGGGCGAATCGGCACTGGTGGCCGAGGTATTCGGCGCGGCGGCCGGGCAGGCGGTGCCGGTGCATGCGCGCAGCAGCACGGCGATCCTGGCAGGCGCATGCGCGGGGCACAACTGGCTGCGCATCGGCGACGCCGCCATGGCGGTGGACCCGCTGTCGGGCAACGGCATCTTCCAGTCGCTTTCCTCGGCCCTGCAGGCGCCCGCAGTGATCAACACCCTGCTGCGCCGCCCCGGGCAGCAGGCGCTGGCCCTGCGCTTTCATCAGGAACGTATCGAGCAGCTGTTCCTGCGCTTCGCCCGCATCGGCCGGGATTTCTATGCCCAGGAGGCAGACAAGGCCGGGCAAGCGTTCTGGGGCCCGCGCCAGGTGTGGCCGGATGCGCAACCACTGCACCTGGCCGGGGACTTCCGCCAATGGCAGGTGCAGCAGCGCCCGGTGGTGAGCCACGGCTTCATCGAACAGGCCGAGGTGGTGGTGGGGCCCGACCAGCCGCTGGGTATCTGGCACCTCGACGGCGTGCCGCTGGCCCCGTTGGTACGTGGGGTTCAGGCCGGTCAGCCATTGCAGTGGCTGCTGCACGGCAGGCCGGCGCCGGAACAGGCCAGGCTGCGCGGCTGGCTGGCCGCGCAGGGGTACCCGGTGTGACACCTCAGAAAAAGGTGCCCACCAGCAGTTGCAGGTAGGTGCTGGTGTCGCTGCTGCCCAGCTGCAGGCCGCCGTTGTCGGCACTGCGATCAGGCTTGTAGAAACCCAGCAGCGGGCTGATCAGCAGGTGCTCGTTGACCATCCACTCCACGTACAGGTCCAGCTCGCGGCCACCCAGGTTGCCACGCGCCTTGTCCAGGGTATCGAAGTCGAAGTACAGCGCGCCAAGGGTCAGGTTCTCCCGTGGCGTGGCCTTGAGGCCCACGTGATGCACCTGGCTGTTGCTGTTGAACGGGCCGGCATAGTTGGCCGCGACCTCGCCCTGGAACCAGGTGCCGTAGCCGCGGCTGGCCCCGTAGAACAGCGGGTCGAAGGCATTCGAGAAGCGGCTGTAGCGGTAGGTGGCGGTCGGGCTCCAGGGCACCTCGGAGAAGGTCCAGGCGCCTTCCAGGTACCAGGCGTTCTCGCGCCCGCTGCGTTTGTCCTGGGTCACGTATTCGGCGGCCACCTCCAGGTCCTTGACCCCCAGGCTGCCGCGCCCGCGCAGGCTGACAGTATCCATGCCATCGCGCTCCTGCAGGCCCAGGATCGACGCATAGCGCCGGTCGACATCCAGGCCGCGAATCCATGAAATGCCCAGGGTGCCGGCTTCGCCCACCTGTTCGAGGTTGGCGATGGCAAGCTCGGTATCGGCCTGGTAATGGTTGTCCGACTTCAGCCACATCAGGTCGCCGCGCAGGCCCTCGCTGCCGCCCAGGCGCAGTACGGCCGTGCGGTCGAAGGCCTTGCGCGCGGCCAGGTAATAGGCGCCGCCGCGGTTGAAGTTCGCGCCCAGGTCGACCTTGCCAAGGTTGACCGGATCACCCTGGATCAGAAAGCCGTCGCCCAGGGTCAGCGTCTGGCGGCCGGCGGAAACGTCCACGCCGTCCTTGCCCAGCGCCGGGAACAGGTCGCCGGAGCGCCAGCCCAGGTAGGCATCCTCGACGCCGGTGCGCCGTTCGCTGCCCAGGGTCAGGCCGGCGGCGTCGCCGTCGCCCCAGGTACCGGAGCTGACCAGGTTGAACGCGCCGTAGGCCGTGCCCGCAGCGCCCAGTGCCTGGCTCGCGCTCAGCCCATACTTGACGTAGCCCTCGCGCCAGGCACTGCTGCCGGGCTGACGGTTGCCGCCCACCGCGTAGCTTTCGTCACTGTGAAATACGCCGAACAGGGCCTCGAGGTCGGCGTTCAGCACGCGGCCCTCGTTGTTGTACAGCTCGTGGGCCTGGGCGCTGCAGGCCATGAGGGCAAGCGTCAGCGCCAAGGGCGTGCGGGCGGCTCGAATCATCGGTGTGCTCCTTTCTTGTTGTTATCGAAGGTGTGCAGCGAGCTGCACCGGCCCAAGCAACTACTGCGCCATGCCTGCACGACGCGTTCAACCCGATGAAATGTCGGCGATTTGTCTCCCAGCCCGGCGAGATCGAGGCGGGCCGTACTGTCTCAGCCGCCCATCGACTGTCTCAGAACGGCACACACGCACGCACTCCCAGGATGCCTTGAAACCGGCCAAGCTGCTGTTCTGGCAGGTGAAACCTGGCCTGGCGCAGTACTTGTATGGCCGCTTGCACAACAACAAGAAGGAGTAGGCGTCGTGAGCGATCTGCGATGGGATACGTGCTGGCCACCGGCCCTGGGGCTGCTGCTGTGCTGCGCGCTGCTGTGGTGGCTGCCCCAGGTGGGCAACCTGCTGCTGGTGCTGATTGCCGGGCTGGTGGTACTGGGCGCCGTGCGCGCCCGGCTGCGCCAGATACTCTGGCGGCTGGCGCTGGTGGGGCTGTGTGCGGCGTGCCTGAGCCTGGTGATGCACCTGCTGGCCGACCATTTCCAGCTGCGCTACATCTGGCTGTACAGCAGCGCCACGCTGCCGGCCTACCTCAAGGTCGCCAACCTGTGGGGCGGCGATGAAGGCACCGTGCTGCTGCTGGCTACCCTGTGCATGGGCATCGGCGTGCGCAATGCCGCGCTGCCGGGCTGGGCCGGGCGCGCCAATGCGCTGGTGGCGGCCTGGTACACCCTCACTGCCGCAGGGTTGGGGCCGTTCACGGCAACGCCGGCCGACTGGCTGGCGGCCCAGGCGAGCCAGGGCATGAACGCACACCTGCAGACGATCTGGATGGCGTTTCACGCGCCGCTGATTATCGCCGCCTATGCCTGGGCCATCGCCCCGGCCGGTGCTGCGCTGGATGCACTGGCACGTACCGGCGACGCCTACGGTGCGCTGGCATGTACCTACGGCAGGCGCGCCTGGCTGGTACTGACCGCCGGCATCGGCATGGGCATGGTGTGGGCGCTCGAAGACTTCACCTTCGGCCAGCTATGGCACTGGGACCCGGTGCAGACAGCCGCCTTCGCGGTATGGGCGATGCTCGGCGCGTTATTGCACGGGGCACGGCGCTGGCGGCCGCAGGGCCGCCACTGGCGCGCGCTGCCGCTGTTCAGCCTGCTGACTGCCGCGCTGGCCTGCATCGCCATGTCGGTGACGCGCAGCGAGGTGCTGGCCAGTTCACACCGCTATATCGGTACCACTTCATGGCTGGGGCACCTGGCGCTGGCGGGGGGCATCCTCGGCCTGATGCTGTGGTTTGCCTGGCGAGCGTTGAGGCGGCCGGCGGCGCAGGCCCGCCCAGTGCGCCGGTCGGCTTCGGACTGGGGGCTGGACCTGTCGATGTGGCTGTTCGCCGTGGCCGCGTTGCTGGCGGTGGGCCAACTGCTCGGCGCTCATGTCGGTCAGTGGCTGGCGCTGGAGAAGGCCTCGGAGCTCAAGCCGTTCTTCGAGACCCTGGCCGTGTGGGCCAGTGCCGAGGAGCTGGCCGGTCTGCGCCGGGCCTTCGATCACTGGGACGTGGACGGCCATGCCCTGGGCAAGTGGCTGATGCCCGTCATCGGCTTGCTCGGGCTGCTCGGCGGGTGGGTGTTCCTGCGGCGCAGCCTGCCGGCGCGCTACGCCGGCCTGATTACCCTGGGCATGGCGCTGTGGGTGGCGCTGACGGCCTGGCGCGGTGCCTGGCTGACCTCGCGCTACACCGGCGAAGGGGTGCTGTCCCAGCGCATCGTGCAGGTGCTGCCGTGGCTGGACGCGGCCCTGCTGGCCGGAATGTTCCTGCTGCTGGCGTGCCTGGCCTGGGGCTTGCGGGTACTGTGGCGCAGCCGCCGGCTCGGCACCCTGCGTCATACGGCGCCGTTGGCGCTGATTCACGGTGGGGCGATGGTGGCGCTGGCCGGTGGCCTGCTGGCCACGGCACTCAATACCTACATGCCCATCAATATTGCCCCGGCTTCATCACCGCAGGCGTGGCACCGGGTGGCCGATCAGTTGCAGGTGCGCGTGCTGCCGGTAAGCAGCCAGCAGAACTTCTCGGGCTACCAGGCGGTGGCGCAGGTGCAGTTGCGCAGCGACGACCAGGTCATCGCCGGGCACGCGCTGTTCCAGGACCGGCGCGCATTGCCGCCGGCCTATCAGGGCCCGGTGCGACAGCTGTGCGAAATCCTCGACTACCGTTATGCACGCCATGTGGGCGACCCGGGCTATGTGCTGCACCCCTTCATCGTGCGCGGCTGGGCCCAGGACCTGCAGGTATGGGTACCGGCCTCGCCACGCCTGATGACGGCCGCCGGCACGCTGGACGGTGGCGACGCGATCCAGGGGGTGATCGTGGTACGGCGCTATCCGTTCGTGTCGCTGGTGTGGCTGGGGTTGCTGGCGATGGTGCTGGGTATGCTGGTGCTGCCGGGCCAGGCTCACCCGGCCAGGCAGTGGTCTCAGCTGTCTCAGAGTTAGACAGTCATCGCGAAATTGCACGCCCGGGCAGCGCTTTAATCAATGTTGTTTATCAGGAGTATCCAGTAACTATTTGTTAAACAAGGAATTGATTTTGTTGGCATGCACTCTGCTTTGTGTGAGTCAGATGTGCAGTACAGCCCCTCGCCGGGCGCGGACGATTTATAAAAACAATACCGTGGAGGCCTGACCTTGAAGACAACACGACTCCGGCATTACCTGAGTGCCGGCACCCTGGCCATGCTGGCCTGTGCTGTTCTGCCCCCCGCCGTGGCCGAAGATGGCAAGGCGATTCTCAATGCCAAGTGCATGGCCTGCCATACCCCCGAGGGCAACGACGCCCTGAGCCGCATCAGCCACCAGCGCAAGACCCCCGAAGGCTGGCTGATGAGCATTGCGCGCATGCAGTTGATGTACGGCGTGAAGATCAGCGATGAAGACCGTCGCTCGGTGGTCAAGTACCTGGCCGACAGGCAGGGGCTGGCACCCAGCGAGACCGATGGCATGCGCTACGCGATGGAGCGGCGCCTGAACACCGTGGAGAAGTTCGACGAACCCCTCAACCAGATGTGTGCCCGCTGTCACTCCGGCGCGCGGGTGGCGCTGCAGCGTCGGCCGCTGCAGGAATGGGAACGCCTGGTGGAGTTCCACCTGGGGCGCTGGCCGTCGCTGGAATACCAGATGATGTCCCGCGACCGCGACTGGCTGGGGCTGGCGCGCAACGAAGTGGCGCCCCAGCTGGCCAAGGACTACCCGCTTGAGAGTCAGGCCTGGAGCGACTGGCAGAAGAGCAAGCCGGGCGCCGACGCACTGCCGGGGCAGTGGAGCTTCAGCGGCCACATGATGACCAGGGGCGATGTGCGCGGCGTGATGAGCGTGACCCACGACAGCGGCGACACCTTCAACATCGAGGTCAAGGGTCAGTATGCCGACGGCACGCCGTTCAATGGCAGCGGCTCGGCCATCGTATACAACGGCTACGAATGGCGCGGCAACCTGAAGATCGGCGATGTGCGCATGCATCAGGTATTCGCGGCCCTGAACGGCGAGATGAAAGGGCGCATGTTCGAGACCGAGCACGACGAGCGCGGCCTGGACTTCAGCGCGGCCAGGCAGGACAGCCCCCGCCTGCTGGCGGTACAGCCGGCGTTCATCCGCGCCGGCAACGAGGCCGAGCTGACCCTGGTGGGCAGCGGCCTGTCCGGCACCCCGGACCTGGGCGCAGGCGTTGAGGTGGTCAAGGTGCTGGAAAGCACCCCGCAGCTGTTGCGGGTCAAGGTCAAGGCGGCAGCCGATGCCGCGCCGGGGCTGCGCAACGTGGCCCTGGGTGCGCTCAAGGGCCTGGACCTTGCGGTGTACACCGAGGTCGCCGAGGTCAAGGTGGTGCCGGCGTATTCGGTGGCGCGCATCGGCGAGAACGGCGGCACCACGCCCAAGGTGCAGGGCCGCTTCGAGGCCGAGGCGTGGGGCAAGGGCGCCGATGGCCAGCCTTACCGCATCGGCTACCTGCCGGCCAAATGGACGGTGGAGCCGTTCAACGAGCAGGCCAGGGACGACGAGGACGTGAAGTTCGCCGGCACCATGCAGCGCGACGGGGTGTTCCTGCCTGCCGGCGCCGGGCCGAACCCGCAGCGCAGGATGATGGCCAACAACGTCGGCAACCTGAAGGTGATCGCCCAGCTGGAGGAGGGTGGCCTGCAAGGCGAAGGGCAACTGATCGTCACGGTGCAGCGCTGGAACAGCCCGCCGCTGCCCTGACCGCGAAGGCGGTGGGCGAGCGCGTCTCGCCCGGCTTTGCCACGACGAATCGTCACATTTGCGGAGGTCACCATGGGTGCATTATTGAATCTGGTCGAACGTAACCTGCACGAAGTGCGGGTGGACGACGACCGCATGCTGTTCCACATCCCCAGCAGCTCGCTGTTCGCCACCGATGACGTTACCGGCGGCATCATCGACGCCCTGCGCGTGCAGAGCTGCACCAGCGAAGACCTGGTGCTGCGTCTGGCCGGACGCTTCGCCGGGCAGGACGTCAACGAGACCCTGCGCGAGCTGATTGCGCTGGAAGTGGTCAACGACGGCTCGCCGCTGACCCCGGAGCTGGGCATCAGCCGGGTCGAGCGCACAGCGCTCAACACCGTGGTGCTGAACGTCAACACCGGCTGCAACCTCAGTTGCACCTACTGCTACAAGGAAGACCTGGACAAACCCTCGGCCGGCAAGAAGATGGGCGCCGACACCGCCGAGGCCTCGGTGGAGATGCTGCTGCGCGAGTCGCCCGACGAGGAGCGCTACAGCGTGGTGTTCTTCGGCGGCGAGCCGTTGTCCAACCGCCCGCTGATCGAGCACATGGTCAACTACTGCGAGCGCCGCTTTGCCGAGGCCGGCAAGCAGGTGGAATTCATCATGACCACCAACGCCACGCTGCTCACCGAAGAGATCGTCGACTACCTCAATGCCCATCGCTTCGGGCTGTCGGTGAGCATCGACGGGCCCAAGACCGTGCACGACCGCAACCGCATCACGGTGGGCGGGCAGGGCACCTACGACGTGGTGCGGCGCAAGGTCGACCTGCTGCTGTCGCGCTACCGCAGCCGCCCGGTGGGCGCGCGGGTGACGCTGACCCGTGGCATCACCGACGTGGAGACCATCTGGAACCACCTGTTCAACGAGCTGGGCTTTGCCGAGGTCGGCTTTGCGCCGGTCACCTCGGGCGACATGTCCGACTTCAACCTCACCGGCGACGAACTGGTGGAGGTGTTCGCCAACATGAAGGCCCTGGGCCGGCGCTACCTGGAGGCGGCGCTGGAGCACCGCAACATCGGTTTTTCCAACCTGCACCAGCTGATCACCGACATCCACGAAGGCCACAAGAAGGCGCTGCCCTGTGGGGCCGGGCTGAAAATGCTGGCGGTCGACCACAAGGGCGAGCTCAACCTGTGCCACCGTTTCACCGGCTCCAGCCTGCCGACCTTCGGCAACGTGCACGGCGAGGTCAAGCAGGCCGAGCTCAACGACTTCCTGTCCCAGCGCCTGGACCGCAGCGGTACCGGCTGCGACACCTGCCACATTCGCAACCTGTGTTCCGGCGGCTGCTACCACGAAAGCTACGCCCGCTATGGCGACCCGACCCATCCCACCTACCACTACTGCGAACTGATGCGCGACTGGGTGGACTTCGGCATCGAGGTCTACAGCCGCATCATGGCCGCCAACCCGGCCTTCATCAGCAGTTACATCACCCCGCGGAAGGCGCACTGACATGAAACATCTGAAGCCGCTGAACAACAAGGCACTGATTCTGGAACAGGCCGCTGCCGAAGACCGTCTCGAGGAAGTGGTGGCAATGAGCAGCGTGGCCGGGTGCACCGCCACCACCGACCCGGGCTGGGAAGTGGACGTGTTCGGGGGGGGGGCGTCGCTGTGCCAGCCGATGGAGGCAGACCTCTATGGCTGCTCCGACCCGTGCTGGTGGCCGGCCCAGGTGCCGGACATGATGAGCACCTTCCCCGACTGGAACAAGGACGCGCAAAGCTCCGACGAGGGCTGGCGCAACCTCACCACCGTGTTCCCGAACGACAAGTGACCTGACGACAAGAATAAAAAAGGATACCGCTATGAAGCTTCAGTTCATCGGCCGCATGGCCGCGACGAGCTTGGGTCTGTTTGCCATCTGCACCGCTGCCGGTGTCGGCCTGGCCTTCGCGGCCAGCGACGTACCCGCCAACGCGTCGGGGCCTGCGCTCAAGCCGGGCAAGGAATACCTGCTGGCCACCAACTACCCCAACAACCTGCACCTGATCGACGTGGCCAGCGACACGCTGTACAAGACCTGCCAGATGCCCGATGCCTTCGGCCCGGGCGCGGCGCAGGTGGCGCCGGACAAGAAGGTCGCCTACGTGCTCAACAACCACTACGGCGATATCTACGGCATCGAGCTGGACACCTGCAAGACGGTGTTCCATGCGCGCCTGGCGTTCAAGCCGGGCGAGCAGGCCAAGTCGATGCTGTCGCTCGCCGTCAGCCCGGACGGCAAGGAACTGTACAGCGTGGCCAACCCCACGCAGATTCTCAACGACCACTATGCGGTGCAGGCGCCGCGCCTGCAGGTGTACGCCACCGACGCCGGGTTGAACGCCCAGCCGCTGCGCACCTTCGAGGTGCCGAGGCAGATCTCGATCATGCAGGCCGCGGACGACGGTAGCCTGTACATGGCCGGGCGCGACATCTACAAGCTGGACGTGAAGACCGGCCAGTACAGCGTGGCCTTGCCCACCGGCAGCTGGAAGCGCCCGCTGTACAGCCCGCCGGACCTGCTCTACATCTGGTCTCACCAGACCGCCCGGCGTGATTTCTCGTTGCTCTACACCGCCGCCAAGTACAAGGACGAGAAACAGGACGCTGACACCGCCGACTTCGTCTACGGCTACGTCAGCGTCGACCTGACCACCGGCAAGACCCAGGTTCAGGACTTTGCCCCGGTCACCGAGGTGTACTTCACCGGCATGCGCTCGCCCAAGGACCCCAACCAGATGTTCGGCGTGCTCAACCGCCTGGCCAAGTACGACATCAAGCAGCAGAAGCTGATCAAGGCCGCGAACCTGGCGCATTCGTACTACTGCATCAGCTTCGACAAGGCCGGCAGCAAGCTGTACCTGACCGGCACCTTCAACGACGTGGCGGTGTACGACCCGGACAGCCTGGAGCTGGTGGCGAACATCAAGCTGCCAGGCGGCGACATGGCCACCGGTACCGCACAGGTATTCACCCGCTGACTCAACGCAGGCGGGCAACCACCTGCGCCGGCCCATAACAATCACAAGGGGCAACCATGAATCAACCGAGCTATACCCAGGGGCGTCAGGACAAGGACCTGCTCGCCATGACCATCGGCGCGGCGTTCGACGCCACCGCGGCCAGGTTCGCCGCGCGTGAAGCGCTGGTGGTGCGCCACCAGGGCCTGCGCTACAGCTGGCAGCAACTGGCCGAGGAGGTCGAGCGCCACGCCCGGGCCCTGCTGGCCCTGGGGCTGCAGCGCGGCGATCGCCTGGGCATCTGGGCGCCCAACTGCGCGCAGTGGTGCATCACCCAGTTCGCCAGCGCCAAGGTCGGCGTGATCCTGGTCAACATCAACCCGGCCTATCGCAGCAGCGAGCTGGAATACGCGCTCAAGCAGTCCGGCTGCAACTGGGTGATCTGCGCCGACGCGTTCAAGACCAGCGACTACCACGCGATGCTCCTCGGCCTGGTGCCGGAGCTGGCCAGCGTCGCCCCCGGCAGCCTGAACTGCCAGCGCCTGCCGGCCCTGCGCGGCGTGGTGAGCCTGGCCGAGCAACCGCCCACAGGCTTTCTGCCCTGGGCGGGCCTGCAAGGCATGGCCGAGGCGGTGACCGTGCAGGCCCTGGCCGAGCGCCAGGCCGGCCTGCACTGGCACGACCCCATCAATATCCAGTACACCTCCGGCACCACGGGTTTCCCCAAGGGGGCAACCCTCAGCCACCACAACATCCTCAACAACGGCTACATGGTCGGCGAGAGCCTGGGCCTGACCGAGCACGACCGGCTGGTGATCCCGGTGCCGCTGTACCACTGCTTCGGCATGGTCATGGGCAACCTGGGCTGCCTGACCCATGGCTCGACCATGATCTACCCCGGGGATGCCTTCGACCCGCTGAGCACCCTGCGCGCCGTTGCCGAGGAGCGCGCCACCGCGCTCTACGGTGTGCCGACCATGTTCATCGCCGAACTGGACCACCCGCAGCGGCATGAATTCGACCTGTCGAGCCTGCGCACCGGGATCATGGCCGGCGCCACCTGCCCGATCGAGGTGATGCGCCGGGTGATCGACGAGATGCACATGAGCGAGGTGCAGATCGCCTATGGCATGACCGAGACCAGCCCGGTGTCGCTGCAGACCGCTGCCGAGGACGACCTGGAGCTGCGCGTCACCTCCGTGGGGCGTACCCAGCCGTGCCTGGAGAGCAAGCTGGTGGACAGCGACGGGCTCACGGTACCCCGCGGGCAGATCGGCGAGCTGTGCACCCGTGGCTACAGTGTCATGCTCGGCTACTGGGAAAACCCCGAGGCCACCACCGCGAGCATCGACCACGAGGGCTGGATGCACACCGGCGACCTGGCGGTGATGGACGAGCAGGGCTATGTGCGCATCGTCGGGCGCAGCAAGGACATGATCATTCGCGGGGGCGAGAACATCTACCCGCGGGAGCTGGAGGAGTTCTTCTTCACCCACCCGGCCATCGCCGACGTACAGGTGATCGGCATTCCGTGCAGCCGTTATGGCGAGGAGATCGTGGCCTGGGTCAAGTTCCACCCCGGACACAGTGCCAGCGAAGACGAACTGCGCGAATGGGCCAGGGCGCAGATCGCCCACTTCAAGGTGCCGCGGCACTTTCGCCTGGTGGACGAGTTCCCCATGACGGTCACCGGCAAGGTGCAGAAGTTTCGCATGCGCGAGATCAGCATCGAGGAACTGACCCTGGCCAGGCAAGGCCAGCTGGCGGCCAGGGGGTAGGCCTGCGCCGCCGGGTGCGGGCGGTCATGCAGGGCGCATGACCGCCCGGGCGGCACTCAGTGCGTGCCGCGCGGCACGGTCTTGAGCAGGTCCTCGGGGCTGATATGGCCCACGATGTGCTTCACGCTGCCCGGCTGCGGCAGGTCGAGGATGTGCCCCTTCATCTTGCCGATCACGTGCATCTCGCACGGCTTGCAGTCGAACTTCAGGGTCAGTACCTCGTCACCGTGAATCAGCTGCATGGGCGCAACCTTGGTGCGCACGCCGGTGACGCCCTTGGCCTGTTTGGGGCACAGGTTGAACGAGAAGCGCAGGCAGTGCTTGGTGATCATCACCGGCACTTCGCCGGGCTCTTCGTGGGCCTCGTAGGCCGCATCGATCAGCTTGACCCCGTGGCGGTGGTAGAAGTCGCGGGCCTTCTGGTTGTACACGTTGGCCAGGAACGACAGGTGCGACTCGGGGTATACCGGCGCCGGCACCGTCTCGGCCTTGCGGCCGCCGCGCGGGTGCGCGGCAACGCGGGCGGCGGTGAGGCTCTCGATCACGTCGCGGCGCAGCGCCTTGAGCTGGGAGTTGGGAATGAAGTACGCCTGCGGCGCATCCAGGCGAATGCCGGTGGCGTGGTACTGGGTGGTGCCCAGCTGGCCGAGCAGGTCGTGCAGTTGCTCCAGCGCCTGCTCCGGCTTGTTGGCCGGGCCGAACGGGCCGGGCAGGGTGGCACTGGCGCTGATGCCTTCCTCGCTGGTGGCGGTCAGCTCAAGGCCGTGTTCACGCAACTGCGCGACCCAGCCCAGGCCGATACGGCGTTCGGCCGACGTCTTCTGCAGCGCCTGCTGCCAGTTGTGGTCCAGGTTGCGGCTCAGCGGATGGTTGGGGCGCAGCTGGTGCAGGCCCTTGGGCATCTCGTTGGGCTCTACGCGGTAGCGGTAGCGCTTTTCGCCGTCTTCGTCGAACTCGCCCCTGGCCTCGGCGATGTTGGCACGAAAGCCGACCACCTCACGCTTGACCAGCACGTTCAGGCCGTCGCCGTTGGACAGCGGTGCATGGGTGACCACCTGCAGGTCGCGCTTGCCGACCTTTTCCACCACACCCACCGGCAGGCCGGTGAAGGTGGGCGAATCGAACGCGCCGATGTCGATCTTGCGCTCGCTCACGAAGTAGTCGGTGCTGCCGCGGTGGAAGGTCTTGTCCGGGTCGGGCACGAAGAAGTGCGCGGTATGGCCGCTGGAGGCGCGGGCCAGGTCGGTGCGGTCTTCGAGCACTTCGTCCAGGCGCTGGCGGTAGTAGGCGGTGATGTTCTTCACGTAGCCCATGTCCTTGTAGCGGCCCTCGATCTTGAACGAACGCACGCCAGCCTCTACCAGGGCGCGGATGTTGGCGCTCTGGTTGTTGTCCTTCATCGACAGCAGGTGCTTCTCGTAGGCGATCACGCCGCCTTTTTCGTCCTTGAGGGTGTAGGGCAGGCGACAGGCCTGGGAACAGTCGCCACGGTTGGCGCTGCGTCCGGTCTGGGCGTGAGAGATGTTGCACTGCCCGGAGAACGCCACGCACAGCGCGCCATGAATGAAGAACTCGATGGCCGCGTCGGTTTCGTCGGCGATGGCGCGGATTTCCTGCAGGTTCAGCTCGCGGGCCAGCACCAGCTGCGAGAAGCCGGCCTGGTCGAGGAATTTGGCCCGTGCCAGGGTGCGGATGTCGGTCTGGGTGCTGGCGTGCAGCTCGATGGGCGGAATGTCCAGCTCCATCACCCCAAGGTCCTGCACGATCAGCGCGTCGACGCCGGCGTCGTACAGCTGGTGGATCAGCTTGCGCGCCGGCTCCAGCTCGTTGTCGTGCAGGATGGTGTTGATGGTGGTGAACACCCGCGCGTGGTAGCGGTGGGCAAACTCCACCAGCCCGGCGATATCGCTCACCTCGTTGCAGGCGTTGTGGCGGGCACCGAAGCTCGGGCCACCCAGGTACACCGCATCGGCGCCATGCAGGATCGCCTCGCGGGCAATCGCCACGTCGCGGGCGGGGCTGAGCAATTCCAGGTGATGCTTGGGTAGGGACATGTCTTTTTAGTCTGGCTGGTCACGGTAGCCGCGCATTGTAGCCGCGCAACGCGCTGTCGGCACCTTTGCCGACAGGCGTCATGCAGATTGACCAGCCCCCTTCGCCGGTGAGGCCGGCAAAGGGGCGCCAGGGCAGGGGTCAGAAGCGCCCGTCCAGGCCGATGCGGAACATCTCGTTGCGCTCGTCGGTGGCCAGCGCGGTCTTGTACGAGAAGCCCAGGCGCCAGCTCTGGCTGAGGCTGAAGTCCAGGCCCAGGTCCAGGTCGACGAAGTTGCTGTCCATCGGGTCGGGTGACAGGCGATACAGCACGCCGTCGTTGGTCTGGTCGGTGTAGCGCATGCGGTAGTCGTCGCTGTGGCTGAAGTTGTGACCCCACGCCAGCCCGACCCGCGGCGTGAGCACGCCGGCGCCGGTCTGGATGTCGTAGCCGCTGCGCACGCCCAGGAACGAGGTGAAGGACCGCTGGCGCTGTTGTTCGTACGACAGCCCGTAGATACCGCCGCCCCGTTCGCTGAAGTCGTCCAGCTTGGTGAAGCTGGCATTCAGCCGTGTGTACGGCGCCAGCGACAGGGCGCCTTCGCGGTACTCGTAGCTGGCGGTCAGCGAGGCGAACAGCTGGTCGGCGTCGCGCGAGCCATGGGCATAGCCGTTGGACGGGTCGGCAGTGACGTAGCGGCGCGAGTCGAAGCGGATGCGGTTGTAGCCCAGCAGTGCATCGATGTAGATCTCCGACAGCGGGTTGACGCTCAGGTACGCCGCCAGGCCCAGGGCGTCGGCCTCGCTGCGGGTGTCCCGCTCGCCGATGTCGGCGCGGTCGTTGCCGTAGCCAAAACCGATGCCCACCACGGCCCTTGGCGACAGGCGATAGTCGACGCCGGCGCTCAGTCCGTAGGTGACGAAGCTGTTGTCCTTGGCGCCGCGTGCGTGGTTGGAACCGGTGTTGATGAAGCCATCGGTCCAGTAGGCCACGGCCTCTTCGACGCACTCGCCTGAGGTGGCGCGGGCGGTGTCGCGCTGCTTGCGACGGGTGTCGTCCGCGTCCTCGTCGTCATTGCCCTTGCCGTTGCCTTCGAGCTCGTCGCGCAGCGCCTTGCCCAGGCTGCCCAGGCCGAGGTTGTCGCGGCCATGTTGAACGTTGGCGTTGAACGAGTTGCGGTCACAGGTAGGGCGGTGCAGTTGCTCCAGGCGCCGGTTGAAGTTGTCCATCTGGGTGCTGGCAAAACGATCCGCTGCGCGCGATTGCGCGTTGAGCAGGCCGATCACTTCGGCGTCCTTGCTGGGGTCGGGACGTGCCTGCACGCTGAAGGTCACGGTGCCGGTCGCGCTGGCACCGCTGGTGCTCTCCAGGCTGAAGGTGACCACTGCTGTGCCGGCAAAGGCAGCGGCAGGCACGAAGCGCAGGTTGAAACCGGACAGGGCGGCACGCGCTGCTCGCGCAGGGGCCATCGATGTCAGGCTGGCATGCCCGGCTGACGCTGGGCTCAACGACAGCACGCGGGCGCGCAGGAACGGCCCTCCGGTGGCCCCACGGGTAAGGTCGACGCTGGCGACAGCACCGGGGCTGAGCGCCTCGCTGGATGACACCACGGTGACCACCTGGGCGGCGATCGCCAGGGTAATGCTGCGGCTGCCGGTGGCGCCGTTGGCATCGGTGGCGGTAACGGTCAGCGTGGCGTTGGCGGCCTCGGTCGGCGTGCCGCTGATCACCCCGGTCGCCGGGTCGAGCTGCAGGCCATTGGGCAGGCTGCCGGCGCCGATGGCGTAGCTGTACGGCGCCATCCCGCCGCTGGCACCCAGGCCGAAGCTGTAGGCGCTGCCCACGGTGCCTGGCGGCAGTGGGCCGGAGGCCGGGCTCATTACCAGCGTCGGTGGGGTGATGGTGAGGCTCACCGTGGCGGCTGCCGAGGTGCCGCCCGGGCCGGTGGCGGTGTAGGTGAAGCTGTCAATGCCCGAGTAACCGGCAGTCGGGGTGTAGCTGATGCGGGTGCCACTGACCTGCGCAGTACCGTGCTGTGGGTTGCTGGCCACGGCCACGCTTGTGACCGGGGCACTGCCCAGGCTCAGGGTCAGCGGGTTGTTGCGGCTGTTGGCGGCCACACCGGCCGACACGTTGCCGACCACGGGCGCCTGTGCCACGACTGTCAGGCTCAGCGTACGGCTGCCGGTGGCACCGTTGGCATCGGTGGCGGTAACGGTCAGCGTGGCGTTGGCGGCCTCGGTCGGCGTGCCGCTGATCACCCCGGTCGAGGTGTTGAGTGTCAACCCATTGGGCAGACTGCCGCCGATGGCATAGCTGTACGGCGCCATCCCGCCGCTGGCACCCAGGCCGAAGCTGTAGGCGGTGCCCACGGTGCCTGGCGGCAGCGAGCCTGACGCTGGGCTTAGCACCAGGGTTGGCGGGGTAACGGTAACGTTCACCGTGGCAGGTGCCGAGGTGCCGCCCGGGCCGGTGGCGGTGTAGGTGAAGCTGTCAATGCCCGAGTAACCGGCAGTCGGGGTGTAGGTGATGCTGGTGCCACTGACCTGCGCAGTACCGTGCTGTGGGTTGCTGGCCACGGCCACGCTGGTGACCGGGGCACTGCCCAGGTTCAGGGTCAGCGGGTTGTTGCTGGTGTTGGCGGCCACACTGGCCGACACGTTGCCGACCACGGGCGCCTGCGCCACGACTGTCAGGCTCAGCGCCTGGCTTGCCTGGAAACTCTGGCTGTCAGTCACCCTGACGGTGAAGCTGGTGGTGCCGGGTGCGGTTGGCGTACCGGTCAGGCTGCCGGTCGGGGCCAGGGCCATGCCGGACGGCAGGGCGCCCGAAACGATGGTGTAGCTGTACGGCGCGGTGCCGCCACTGGCACTGATGCTGGCCGTGTAGGGCACGTTCTGGGTGGCGTTGGCCAGTGTGGTCGTGCCGATAACCACGGTGGGTGGCGTGATGGCGAGGTTGACGGTTGCAGGCGCCGAAGTCCCCCCCGGGCCGGTGGCGGTATAGGTAAAGCTGTCGATGCCGGCATAGCCTGGGGTCGGGGTATAGGTGAAACCCGTGGCCCCGGTGATGCTGACGGTGCCATGTGCAGGGGGTGTCACCACGGCCAGGCTGGTGGTCGGCCCCCCGCTGAGGCTTGCGCTGATCGTGCTGGCGCCGCTGTTGGCTGCGAGGGTTTGGTTGATATTGGCGGCTACCGGCGCTTGCTGGCCAACCACGAAGGAATAGGGACGCACTCCGGTGAATCTGTTGGTATCACTGGCCCGCACCCCGAAAGTGAACGTACCGGCGGTGGTTGGTGTGCCACTCAGGGTGCCTGTGCTGGTAAGGCTCATTCCTGCAGGCAGCGCGCCGAAGGCGATACCGTAGTCGAAGGGTGCAACCCCACCGCTGGCGCTGATCGACGTGCTGTACCCCGTGCCCACCGTAGCTGCGGGCAAGGTAATCGGCGTGATGTCTATGAAGGGCGTGGCAATGGTGAGGGTATAGGACTGACTGACGCTGGTGAGGTTGCTGGAGCTGTCGACCGCAGTGACGCTGAAGGTGTAAGTACCGGGGCTGGAGGGGCTTCCGGTCAGGGTACCGGTACTGGAAAGGGCGATTCCGGTCGGTAGGCTGCCACCGTTGATGCTGAAGGTGTAGGGCGCGACACCCCCACTGACGGTGAGCTGTTGGCTGTAGCTGCTGCTGTAAATGGGGGCTGGCAATGTCGCCGGGGTGATGGCCATGCTGCCGGCAACGATGGTCAGTGTATAGCTGCGCGTGCCGGTGTAGCTGAACGCGTCGGTGGCCCTGGCCGTGAAGCTGAAGTTGCCGCTGCTGGTCGGCGTGCCGCTGAGCGTGCCGTTGGATGCCAGGGTCAGGCCGCTGGGCAAGGCTCCAGATGCAAGCGAAAAGGCGTAGGGCGCGTTACCCCCGCTGGCAGCCAGCGAGGTGGTGCTGTAGGCGATACCGGCAGTACCCGCAGGCAGTGATGCAGGGGCGATGCTGATGGTCGGGGAACCGACGGTAACGGTCACGGTCGCCGGGGCAGAGGTGCCTGCACTGTTGGTGGCGGTATAGGTGAAGCTGTCCGTGCCTGCATAACCGACCGTGGGTGTGTAGGTGACGCTGGTGCCGCTGGCCGTTACTGTGCCGTGGCTTGCTGAGGTACTGATGGCCACGCTGCTGGCGACGCCCCCCGAGAGGCTGAGTGTGACAGGGTTCGCGCTGCTGTTGTGGCCGACAGAGGCGCTGACCGGGCCGGCAACCGGCGGTGCAATGTAGGTGAAGGCATTGGTCAACGACGCCGAGCCGGCGGCAGTGGTGACACTCACGTTGACCACGCCGGCGTTGCCGGCCGGGATTGTGGCGGTGATCTGGGTGGGGCTGTTGATGGTCCAGCCGGTTGCCGATACCCCACCAAAGGTGACGCTGCTGGCGCCGGTCAGGCCGGTGCCCGTGAGGGTCACGCTGGTGCCACCGCCGATGGGGCCTGAGTTGGGGGTGACGGTGTTCAGGGTCGGCACGGCGAGGTAGGTATAGGCATTGACCGAAGTGGCACTGCCCCCCGGCGTGGTGGCCACGACATTGACGGGCCCGGCGGCATGCGCGGGCGCAATGGCGGTGATCGATGTCGAACTGTTGACGGTGAAGCTGCTTGCCGGTGTGCCGCCAAAGGTGAGGCTGGTGGTGCCGGTCAGGCCTGTGCCTGAGATAAACACTTGATTGCCGCCGGTGGTGGCGCCGGAATTGGGCGTAGCGATGGTCAGGGTCGGTACGGCGAGGTAGGTGAAACCATTGGTCAGCGTGCTCGTACCGCTTGCCGTTGTGACCGTCACGTTGACCGGGCCTGCCGTGTAGGCGGGGACGGTGGCGGTTATCGAGGTCGGGGAAACGACGATGATGTTGGTAGCGGGCACACCAGCGAATGTCACGTCGGTGACACCGACAAAATTGGTGCCGGTCAGGGTCACAGAGGTGCCGCCGATGGCGGGGCCGCTGCCGGGCGATACGGCGGTCAGGGTCAGGGGCGGTGTTGCGCCTGTGACCTTGAGGGTGTAACGGGCCTTGCCCACGACGTCGTTGCTGTCAAGGGCCGAAATCCAGAAATCGTAGTTGCCGATGGCTGTGGGGGTGCCATGCAGGGTGGTGGTCGCACTTCCAGGCGACGTTTCCAGAACCAGACCGGGCGGCAGGCAGTTGGTCGGCATGCTGGTGTCATCCTGGTCACATTCGTACCACTCGAAGATCGGCATGGCGCCGCCGGTGGCGGTGATAGTGAAAGTGTCTATCGGTGTGTTGACCGCCACATCCGGCAGGGCGGTGCCACTGGCGGGGGAAAGGGTCGGGGCGGCACTGGCCTGGCCGCACAGCAGCAGCGAGACGAGCATCAGGCCCAGCAATGCAATGCTGCGGGCCATGCGGTGACGAAGGTCAATCAGGGATCTGTTCATGGGGCTTCCTGCCAGGTAGCGGTATTACTCGCTTGCGGCGCGGGTCAAGAGTCATCGGAACAACCCGTATGCCGTGACTGGCAGTGCGGGTTTTGCAGCGTGGAGGTAACGGCGGCGTGGTCAGGGTTCCATGGGGGCACCCTCGGCACAGGTCTGCGTCAGTGGCCGTTGCATCTGCAGGTACAAGCCCTGCTCGCTAACTACCTCGAAGCCCAGGCGCGCATACAGCCGGCGCGCCGGGTTGAACGGCTCCACACTCAGGGCACAGCGCGTGTGCTGGCCGTCGGCCAGCGCGAGCACCGCAGCCAGAAGGGTGCTGCCCAGCCCCTTGCCCTGCCAGGCAGGCAGCAAGGCGATATCGACCACCCGCACTTCGCTGGCGTCCACCTGCAGGCACAACCTGCCGATCGGTTGCCCCTGGTGCTCCAGCAACAGGAATTCGGCCGAGCGATAGTGCAGGGCGTAGTGGCGTTGCTGCAGCTCGGCTTGGGCGTGCAGAAACGCGACCCGCTGCGCGTCGGTCCACCCTGGTGCGGCACGCACCTCTTCCCAGCGGCGCGTCACGAACAGCGCGCGCAGAAACCCGTCATCCGCCTCGGCCTGCAGGCGCAGGCCGGGAACGAACGACGATGGCAACAGGCGGGCCAGGCGCTCGAGGCTAGTCATTGCGGATCGGGTACTCCCCTTCGACGCAGATGCAGTACGCCAGCGCCAGGTAGGGTTGCATCAGGTTGCGCTCGATGTTGCCGTTGCCAGTGCCGGCGTCAGTCATGCTGCCTTCGGCCAGCGTCTGCGTGGTGCCCACAGTGTTGTACAGGTTGATGTTGCGTGGCTGGGCGAGGTAAGTGGTGGTGCTCGGGATGTCGACCCTCTGGTCCGGCTCGGTACCATCGCGCGCGGTGAACCCATGGTTGTGTGGCGGGTAGTTCAAGGAATTGAGCGCTACCTTGTCGGCGCCAGCGGTACTGGCGAAGGCTGCGTTTGGCAACCCGGTACCCTGGCCGGCTCCCATCACCACACGACCATTGAGATTGGGCAGCATGAACGTGGTCTTGCCATCGCCGCCGAATCGGTTGCCGATCACCGAAAACAGCACGCTGTACTGCTGGATCAACAACGAACGCCCGTCGCAGGGAAGAAAATTCTGCGGCACGAAACTGTAGGGCAGAAGCCTGATTTCACCATAGAAAGCGTCCATGGAATGCTCTTTCCTTGATTCAGAGAGGGGTGGGCTTACTGCTGCGACGGGTAGATCCCGGCCAGCGCGATGATGTAGTTGAGCGCCATGCTGCCCATCAGGTTGGCATGTGGTTGCCCGCCGCCTGGCGCCACCGACACTGCCGCGGAATTCAGTGTGACGTTGGGGTTGGTGCCGCCGTTGCTGTACAGCCCCTTGGTCGAGCTTTGCGCGGTGAAGACCCCGAGCGTGCGCGAGGCCGGTGCCTGGGTGTCGACCGGCGAGGCGGCATCGGCCAACTGCGTGCTGGCGTAAAAGGTATGCGAGTGAGCGGGCATGTGTTGCACGCCAATGGAGGTCTGTGCACTGCCCATTGCCTGGCCCAGGTTGCGCTGCGTGAGGCCGGGGCCTGCGCCGGCGCCTACCGGTACCCGGCCGCGCAGGTCGGGCAGGGCGAAGGTGTTGACCCCATCACCGCCATAGGTGGTGCCCAACAGCGTGAACAACACCTGGTTCTGCTGGATCGACAACAGCTGGCCATTGCACAGTGCCCAGTCCTGTGGCTCGTAGTTGCCTGCGAACAGACGGATTTCCCCGATAAAGGCTTCAGACATGGTTCATTCCTTGATGTGAAGGAGCGTGTTCACGGGCGCGGTGGGTAAACGCCAACACTGGCGATGCAGTACTGCAGCACCAGCGAAGGCTGCATGTTGTCCAGGGGCTGTTGGGGTGGCGTGGGCTGAATCGTTGCCGGGTTGAGCGCTTGCTGCTTGCTACTGTCGAACTTGACGTAGGTGCTGCGCGAAGCGACCGGTGGGGTTGCCAGGTTGGCACTGGTGGCCGGGAACGCACCGGCCGGCCCGCTGTTGCCCAGGGCATCGGATACATAGACCTCATGGGTATGCTGGGCGAGTGCGGCGGCGGGCAGTGTTTCTTTCTCGGTGCCGGCTGACTGGCCCTGGGTATGATTGCTCAGGCCGGGGTCAGGGGTGCCGGTGCTGTTCCGGGCCAGCGCGGTGCGCCCGCGCAGGTCAGGCAGGGCAAACAGGTTGTTGCCGGAGCTGCCGAACTGGGTGCCGAGCAAGGAAAACAGTGCAGCGTTGGTTTGGGTGGATAACAGGCGTCCGTCGCACGGCAGCCAACCCTTGGGCACGAAGTTGTACGGGAACAGGCGGATTTCACCCACGAAAGGTTCCATATGAACAAACCTCCATCATGTTTCTCAGGCACCAAAAAAAACCCACTTGCAGGCAAGTGAGTGACAATCACGGCAGAGCTGACTAGCTAGGTAAGGCGGTTATCGATCACGGCTTGTGGCCGTTCCAGCTTCCATCTGCGCTTCTTCATGAGCGTTCCTTCCATGGTTGCGATAACAGGCAGAGGGTCCGGCGAAGCGGCCCTCGGGAGGTGGGTTGATGCTAGGCGAGGTAGTGACGCATTGCCATCACTGAAAATGGGTATTTCGACGATTTTTTTCAAACGATTGTTTGACGCGGGGCGGCTGTCGGTAATCTGGCGCCAGACACACGTCGCGCCCGGCATTCATGGGCACCTGGCCGTGCCCTGTAGCCAGTGGCTGCGTGCTGTGGAAAGATCCGGGTTCTTTTCCGTGCCGCACTGACGAGCAAGCCATGATCGATTTCCACAATGTCACCGCCTACCAGCAGCACAACCGTGTGCTGGACGGTTTCTCCCTACACATCGGTGCCGGCGAGAAGGTCGCCATCCTGGGCCCCAACGGGGCCGGCAAAAGCACCCTGCTCAAGCTGATCACCCGCGAGCTGTACCCGGTGGAGCGCGAAGGCAGCCACCTGAAGCTGTTCGGCAGCGACACCGTCAACCTGTGGGCACTGCGCAGTCGCCTGGGGTTCGTGTCCCAGGACCTGCAGGAAGACTACACCCCGCACACCCAGGCGCTGGATGTGGTGGCGTCGGGCTTTTTCGGCGCCATCGGTGCCCATGGCCATCTGCAGCCCGATGACGAGCAACTGGCGCAGGCGCGTGCGCTGCTGGCCGAGGTGGAAATGGCCGGGTACGAAAGCACCATGTTCCAGCGCCTGTCCACCGGGCAGAAGCGCCGCCTGCTGCTGGCCCGCGCGCTGGTTCACCGGCCCAGTGCGCTGATTCTCGACGAGCCGGCCAACGGCCTGGACATGGGGGCGAGCCTGGGCATGCTGAGGTTGCTGCGCAGCTTCTGCGCCGAGGAGCACGCCATGATCATCACCACCCACCATATCGACGAGATCATCCCGGAGATCGAGCGTGTGGTGCTGCTTAGCCAGGGGCGCATCGTGGCCGACGGGCCCAAGGCCGAGGTGCTGACCAGCGCGGCACTGTCGCAGCTGTACCAGACGCAGCTGCGCATCAGCGAACAGGATGGCTGGTACCGTTGCTGGCACGCCTGAACCGGCCTGCGTGCGGCCGGCTCGGCGGGGTCAGGGCACAGGGTTGATGAACGGGCCGCCGGTGAACTGCACGAACAGCTGGCGGTACTCTTCGTTTTCCGGGTCGATGATCAGTGCCTGACGCAGGAACTCCAGCCCCTCGCGAGCGTTGTCCAGTTGGCAGCTGAGGGCAAAGGCCAGGTACAGGTGATAGGCGTTGAAGAAGTCGAACGACAGCGCCACCTTCACCAGGTGCAGGGCGCCGGTCAGGTCCTGGGCCCGCAGGCGCGTGCCGATCTCGTGATTCAACTGGGCGCCATCCTTGATCATCAGGTTCGCCAGGCCGACCTGCTTGCGCAGTACAACCGTATGGCCGTTGCCGACCTTGGAGTCGGTCTGCTCGACGCTTTCGACCAGCCAGTGCCCCAGCCCGACGTTGTTGATCAGGTTGACGGCCCGCAGCATGCTCTGCAGGGAGAACACCAGGTGATGGCCACGCCACAGGTGCGCGTCGATCGTGCTCATGTCGACGCGCTTTTCGTAGGCGTCGATCATCTGTTCCAGGGTGGTCAGCGCGCGGATGCGGTCGGTGGGCTCGGCGTTGCGGTTGGGGAAGATGCAGAAGAACACGCCACCGTCCTTCACCACCCGGGATGACTCCACGTAGGCCGCCAGCAGGTTGGGCACATGCTCGATGACGTGGGAAGTGATCAGGTAGTCGAAGGTCTGGTCGGCAAAGGGGATATCCAGGAAGTCGCCCAGCGCGTCGACCCTGGCGGGCTCGACGTGGTAGTTGGCCTGTTCCTGCTTGTAGTGCGTGTAGTCTTCCAGGTCCTGCGGGTACAGGAATGCCTCGCCATCGCAGGGGGCCAGGTTGATGCAGTCCGGCAGGTAGAACGCATTATGCGCGGCGGCACCGATCTCCAGGCCGCGGCCCTGACAGTATTTGCTGGCCAAGGCCATGCCTTTATGGTTCATCGACGCTTGCTTCCTCTGAAAAAATGCCTTGCGCAGGCTATCGGCAGGGCCGCGCAAGTATTGAGCCGGGTACGCAGCGCTCGCGTTCAAAGACTTCCCGCGCAGCGTGCAATAGAATACCCGGCGGGCGAACCCGGTTGGTTCGTCCAGTGCCGAAGCCTCTTGTGATTCGTGTAGGCATCAGGCTTCTTGCTGAATTGAAAATAGGCCACACATGCCAAGCGTTTCCCCGGAAGTACAAGCCAAAGAATGGCACAGCATGGTTTCCCAGTACCCATGCACGCTGACCCAATCGTTGCAGGGCCTTGTCGAGCGCAACAAGGTCATGCTGGCCGCGCGGTTCTATGAACACATGCTGGCCGACCCCAATGCTTCGCTGATCCTGTCCCACGACGAGGTCAAGAGCCGCCTGGGCAGTTCGATGCAGGCCTGGCTGGTGCGGGTCTATTCGGTGTCGCCCACCGATGACTGCATGCCGCTGGTTGCCCTGCAGAAGCAGGTGGGGGAAGTGCATGCGCGCATCGACGTGCCGCTGCACCTGGTGCTCAGTGGTGCGCGGCACCTGAAGAAGTTGCTGTTCCAGCTGATTCTCGAACAGCAGTGGGCCAGCGAGGCGCAGGCATTGCGCCTGGCCAGCGAAACCATGGACCTGGCCATGGAAATCATGAGCCACGCCTATTCGCGGTCCCATGACCGCAACTCGCGCAACGAGGAAGGCTACCGGCTGTTCTCGGTGCTGCAGAACATCAGCACCGAGCGCGAGCGTCAGCGCGGCGCCTTGCTGGACTGGGAAAACAGCCTGATGTTCGACCTGGCCATGGGCTCCAACGGCGTGAACCTGCCCAGGCTCGCGGCCTCTGATTTCGGCCTGTGGTTCCGTCACAAGGGCGCCTACGCCTTCCAGAACACAAGCGAAAGCGATCAGATCCTGAAGATCATCCGTCACATGGATGACGTGTTGCTGCCCATGTTTCTTGCCTCGATGCACGAGCAGGAGACGCGCATGCGCCTGCTGCGCGACATTCGCGACCAGACCAAGAGCCTGATGTTCAACCTCGACAACCTGTTCAACACTGCCAACGAGCTGGAAAGCGGCCGCGACGTGCTCACACGCATGCTCAACCGCAAGTTCCTGCCGGTGGTGATCGGCAACGAGATCGCCATCGCGCAGAAGACCGGGCAGACGTTTTCGGTGTTCTCGGTGGATATCGACAACTTCAAGTCGATCAACGACAACTTCGGTCACGAAGCCGGCGACGCGATTCTGCAGCAGATCGCCGAGATCCTCAGCAGCCACAGCCGCGCGGGGGACTACGTGTTCCGCATGGGGGGCGAGGAGTTCCTGATGATCCTGGTGGACATCGACAGCGCCAACGCCATGAAGGTGGCGCAGAAGTTGCGGCGCAAGGTCGAAGCGGAAAAGCTGCAACTGACCGAAGGCCGCAGGCACCAGGTCACCGTGAGCATCGGCATGGCCACCTACAACGGCCACCCCGACTACCAGCACCTGCTGCGACAGGCCGACCAGGCCATGTACCAGGCCAAGCAGGGCGGCCGGAACCGGGTGGTGGCGTACGGGGAACTGACCTCGCCGGAGTGACAGGCCAAGCCTGATGGAGGCGACGATGCACACGCCAAGGCGCCTCTGGCGCAGCGTTATGTGGTTGACAGTGCTGTGGCTGACGGCCAGTGGCGCGCTCGCCGCCGAGCGCGGCCACTGCGGGCGCCAGGCCGGCCCGCAGTGCCTGCACAGCTTCGCGTTGCCGGCAGGTGCAGGCCAGATGCATTACTACGCATCGCGCGCGCCAAGGCCCGGCGACCCCCACGGCCCGCAGACGGCACTGCTGATACTGCACGGGCATCCGCGCGATGTCGGGCGCAGCTTCGAGGCCGGCTTGCAAGCGGCACGTGCTGCGGGCCGGTTGCCGCGTACCCTGGTGGTGGCGCCGCTGTATCAGGTGGCGCCGGCGCAGGCCGGGCGTTGCAGCATGCCGGACACGCCCGGCGCTCAACCGGGCGACGCGCTGTGGAGCTGTGCCGGCTGGCTGGCGGGGGCTCCCTCGCTGGGCGCCCATCCGCTTGGCGCCTTTGCGGCACTGGACGCCTTGCTGGGCGAACTGGCCCGGCAGTGGCCGAGCCTGCGCAGTGTGACCCTGGTGGGATTTTCGGCCGGTGCGCAGATGCTCCAGCACAGCATCGGTTTTGCCGCCGACCCGCCGGCGGGTGTGGCGCTGCGCTATGTGATCGCCGACCCGGGCAGCTGGCTGTACTTCGACCCGGTTCGCCCCGTGCCCCTGCGGGGCGAGCGAACGGTGCCGTGGGAGGCCTGTGGTACGGGGGGCTGCACCTGGCGCTTCGACGTGCCGGCGACGTCCCCGGCCTGTGCCTATGACCACTGGAAGTACGGCACCCAGTCGCTGCCTGGCTATCTGCCGCGTACCGGCGCGCAGGCCCGCGCACACTATGCGGCGGCCCAGGTCGATTACCTGGAAGGTGCCCTCGACAGCAGTGCCGACAAGGGTACGTTCTACCCGATTCTCGACAAATCCTGCGCGGCCATGTTGCAGGGGCCTTTCCGATTGCAGCGAGGGCTGGCGTATGCCGCCTATGAACAGGCCGTGCTCAAGCCGCGCACGCCCAGGCGCATGGTCATCGTGCCAGGTTGCGCGCATGACGTGGCCTGTGTACTGGGCGCCGATGCAGCGCGGCCCGTGCTGTTCGCGCCGCCGCCCTGAGCGTGCCGCAGCGCCACGGTAGGTCAGGAAAATAATTCAGGACCAGCCCATTTTTTTTCGCTTGTGCCAGCCCCTTCGTGCCCTAAGACTCGAGCAGGGCGACGACCGCCTGTTCCCGCGTCAGTACCGGGCTTGCGGGTTCGGGGGCGTGCGCCAACAGAATAAAAATCACAAGGTTGGAGGTGCTCGTGAGTGACTACGCTGCTGTGCCAGATGAAAGCGGCCATATCGATGTGCCGGGTGGGAAGGTCTGGTACCGGCTCAACCGCTCGGCCAACAGCGGTGCCGTACCGCTGATCGTGCTGCATGGCGGCCCCGGCAACTCCCATGACTACCTGCTGCCGCTGCTCGAACTGGTGCCTGACCGCAGCGTGGTGCTGTACGACCAGCTCGATTGCGGACGCTCGCAGCGGGTGGGCGACACACGCAAATGGACGCTGGAGCGTTTTACCGACGAGATAGATGCCGTTCGCGAGCACCTGGGCCTGGGACAGGTGCATCTGTTTGCCAGCTCGTGGGGCTGCAGCATCGCCATCAACTATGCGGCCCGGCAGCCGGCCGGGCTGTGCTCGCTGGCGCTGTCGGGGCCGTTGGTCGATGCCAAGCGCTGGATGGCGGACTGCGAGCGATTGAAGGCGCAGTTGCCCGACCACCTGCAGGCGGTGATGCGCCGGTGCGAGGCGCAGCGCGACTTCACCAGCCCCGAGTACCTGGAGGCGGTCAACGCGTTCTATGTGCGTCACCTGTGCCGCGTGCAGCCCTGGCCGCAGATCGTGGTCGACACGATGGACAATTGCGCGACCGAACTGTACGGCTACATGTGGGGCCCCACCGAGTTCTTCGGCACCGGCACACTGGCGGACCTGGACCTGACCCCGAAGCTGGCGTCGATCGAGGTGCCCACGCTGTTCATGTGCGGGGCCCACGACGAAGGCACCCCCGAATCGGGCCGGGCCTTCGCGGCGATGGTCAGGGGCGCCGAGTTCTGCTGCATACCCGAGGCCTCCCACATGCCGCATATCGAAAACCCCGAACCCTTCTTCAGGCACCTGCGCGCCTTCATTGCCAAGGCGACCCCGCGCACCTGAATGCCGTCGGGTCGATGCACAGCCAGGGCGGCACCGCTGGGGATCATTCCGCCGACGACTGATTGCATGCGCAATGGTCGCTTGTTCGCCTGGTGGCCCACTTTGATACTTGCCCCTTGCAGGAAGCAGCCCCGGTACAGCGCACGCAGCCCCGCGCGCGCTGTACCGACCCTTGAAGTCATGGATAAAACTATAAAAAACAAGTCGACCCAGGCCCCTGGCGAAGCAGGGGGTTGCGCCTCGACGATCTATTGCTTCGGAGATTGCCCATGTCGATTGCCAATGCGTCAGATACCCCCAGTACACAAGACCCGGAGCAGGCAGGGCTCAAACGGGTACTGAGCTTTTCCGATGTGCTCGCCTATGGCCTGCTGTATTTCGTGCCCATCGCCCCGGTCAGCGTGTTCGGGCTTATCTACAACACCTCCGCCGGCATGGTGGCGCTGGTGTACCTGGTGGCCGCCGTCGCGATGATCTTCAGCGCCATCAGCTACAGCCAGATGGCCAGGAAGATCCCCCTGGCCGGCTCGGTCTATTCCTATGTCACCCACGGCACCAACAGCAGCCTGGGCTTCGTGGCCGGCTGGGCGATTCTGCTCGATTACCTGCTGCTGCCGGCACTGCTGGCGGTGCTGGGGGCGGCGGCGCTGTCGGCGCAGTTCCCGCAGGTGCCGACCACGGTGTGGCTGGTCACCTTCGTTGCGGTGCCCACGGCGGTCAACCTGATGGGCATCGAGATGAATGCCAGGTTGAGCAAGGTGCTGCTGCTGATCTAGCTGGTGGTGCTGTTTCTGTTCGCCGCCTTCGCCACCTCTCGCATCATCGAACTCAAGCCGACCCTGGAGCACTTCATCGCGCCATTCTACAACCGCTCCGACTTCTCCATGGCCATGGTGTTCGCCGCCGTACCGATTGCAGCCCTCAGCTACATCGGATTCGACGCGGTGTCGACCCTGAACGAAGAGGCCAAGGGGGGCGGGGAGACGGTCTCCAGAGCCACGATGATGCTGCTGATGCTGGTCACGGTGCTGTTCGTGGGGCAGGTGTACCTGGCGGCAGTGTTCGTGCCGCTGGGCACGGTGTACCAGGGCGCCGCTGCCGACACCGCGTTCTATACCCTCAGTGCCGAGATCGTCGGGGCCTGGTTTCTGCCGGTGATCACCCTGACCAGCGGCATCATCGCGCTGATGGCCAACACCCTGGTGTCCCAGGCGACCACGGCGCGGGTGCTGTTCAGCATGTCGCGGGACAAGCGCCTGCCCGCGTACCTGAGCCGTATCAGTGCCCGCACCAACGTGCCTGCCAACGCCATCGTCACGGTTGCGCTGGTTTCGTTCGTGGTGGCGTTCGCCGGGGCCGGCTATCTGGATGTGATGGTGACCCTGGTCACGTTCGGCGCGCTGACCGCCTACATCCTGTTGCACGTGTCGGTGATGATCTACTTCAGGAAGATCGGCCAGGCGCAGCTGTTCAGCCATGGGGTGTCCCCGGTGCTGGGCGTGCTGCTGTTGAGCTATGCGCTGTGGAGCACCAACGTGCACGCCAAGGTGCTGGGCGCCGCCTGGATGCTCGGCGGCCTGCTGATTGCCTGGGTGATGCGCCGGCGGGGGGCGCCCTCGCTGACCTGGACTGACTGACTGCACGCTGCTGCCCATGCATCGCCTGGAACAATGCCCGCTCATGCGGGCATTTTTTATTGAAAATAAATTCAGTAACGGCCTTGATCTTTATTGAAGATATTTTCAGTATCGCCTAGGATTGCCCCAGCCTGACAAGAACAAGACGGGGTATTGCAGTGACACGACTCAAAGACAGGGCCTATTGGCTCGACAAGGCAGCAACGTTGCCGCTGGAGGGCAGGGCATTCATCGACGGGCGCTATGTGGACGCGCAAGACGGGGCGACCTTCTGCACCCGCAGCCCGGTTGACGACGCCGTGCTCGCGGCGGTGGCCCAGTGCGCGAAGGCCGATGTGGACCTGGCCGTGGCTGCTGCGCGGCGCAGCTTCGAGGCCGGCGTGTGGAGCGAGCTGGCGGCCCGCGAGCGCAAGGCGGTGCTGCTGAAGTGGGCCGCACTGCTCGAGGCGCATACCGACGAGCTGGCGCTGCTGGAGACCCTGGACAGCGGCAAGCCGATTGCCGATACCATTGGTGCCGACCTGCCGGGCACGATCTACTGCCTGCGCTGGTTTGCCGAACTGATCGACAAGGTGCACGGTGAGGTGCCGGCCACCGACCCGCAGTTCTTCGGCACCGTGACCCAGCAGCCGCTGGGCGTGGTGGCGGCGGTGGTGCCCTGGAACTACCCGCTGCTGATGGCCGCCTGGAAGTTCGCCCCGGCCCTGGCAGCCGGCAACAGCGTGCTGCTCAAGCCGTCGGAGAAAACCCCGTTGAGCGCCTTGCGCATCGCCGCCCTGGCGATGGAAGCGGGTGTTCCGGCTGGGGTGTTCAACGTGCTCCCCGGTGATGGCGCGGTAGGGCGCGAGCTGAGCCTGCATGGCGACGTCGACTGTATCGCCTTCACCGGCTCCGGCGCGGTGGGGCGGCAGATCGCCCAGAACGCCGCCGCCTCCAATCTCAAGCGTGTATGGCTGGAGCTGGGCGGCAAGTCGGCCAATATCGTCATGGCCGATTGCGCGGATATCACCCAGGCCGCGCAGTCGGCAGCAGCGGCGATCTTCGCCAACATGGGCCAGGTATGCAGCGCCGGGTCGCGTCTGCTGGTGCAGCGCTCGGTGATCGAGCCGCTGCTGCGCGAACTGCTCGTGGCCACCGACAGCTATTACCCGGGGCACCCCCTGGACCCGGCCAGCGTCACGGGTGCGATCATCGACGCGGTGCAGTTCGAGCGCGTCCAGCGCTACATCGAAACAGGCCGGCACGAGGCGCAGTTGCTCAAGGGCGGCCAGGCGCTCTCGCCGGTGGGGGCAGGCGCCTACCTGGAGCCGACGATCTTCCTTGCCCCGGACGCAACCGCGCGTATCGCCAACGAGGAAATCTTCGGCCCGGTGCTGGTGGTGATTCCCTTCGACACCCTCGATGAGGCCATCGCCATCGCCAACCAGACCGAGTTCGGCCTGGCGGCGGCGGTGTGGTCATCCGACCTTGGAACCATTCACCGCGCCACCCGCCAGCTCAGGGCCGGCACGGTGTGGGTCAACTGCTATGACGAACTGGTGGACATGAACTTCCCGTTTGGCGGGTTCAAGGAGTCCGGCAATGGCCGGGACAATTCGGCCCATGCGCTGGGCAAGTACACCGAATTGAAATCCACCATCCTGCGCTGCCGTTGAGGTCAACCCCATGCAAAACACGCTTTCAGCCTTGAACCCGCAACAATGGACCGTGCCACTGCCCATCGAGTACGGCCCGGGTGCGCGTCATCACCTGGCCAGGCTGTGCCGGGACTTCAACATCAGCCGACCGATCATCATCACCGACCAGGGCTCGCTGCGCCTGCCCTTCGTGGATGAACTGCAGCGCAGCCTGACCGAGGCGGGGCTTGCCTGCGGCCTGTACGGCGGCATCGAGCCCAACCCCACCGACCAGTCGGTACTGGCCGGTGCCGCAGCCTATCGGGCCTGGGGCGCCGACGGCATCATCGCGCTGGGGGGCGGCAGTGGCCTGGACGGCGGCAAGGCGGTGGCCCTGGTCGCCCGTCAGCAGCGCAGCGAGCTGTGGGCCTTCGACTTCGACAAGCCGGTGCCGGCAGGTTTCAGTGCGGCGGACTTTGCGCCGGTGATCGCGATTCCCACCACCGCCGGCACCGGCGCCGAAACCGAGAGCACCGCGATGCTCACCGACACCGGGCGCGGCATCAAGGGCTGCGTGTGGCACCCACGGGCGCGCCCGGCGGCGGTGATCCTGGACCCGGAGCTGACCCAGAGCCTGCCGGCCAACCTGACCGCATGGACCGGGTGCGATGCGATCATCCATGCCCTGGAAGCCTACTTCGTGCCCAGCTTCAACCCGCTCAGCGATGGCGCCGCGTTGCAGGCATTGACGCTGCTGTGGGGCTCGATCGACACCGCCGTCGAACGCGGTCACGACCTGGAGGCGCGGGGCAACATGCTGATCGGCTCGTGCCTGGCCGGCGTGGCGTTTCTCAAGGGCCTGGGGCTGGTGCACGCACTGAGCCATATGGTGGGCGCCACCTACAACACCCACCATGGGTTGACCAACGCGGTCATCCTGCCGGTGGTGCTGCGCTACAACCAGGCGCAGATCACCCCGCGCCTGATGCCGGTGGCGCAGGCCCTGGGCTTGCCGGACGCCGAGTTCGAGACCTTCTACAACGCCGTGTGCGCCTTGCTCGACCGCCTGGAGATTCCCAGGTCGCTGGCCGAGCTCGGGGTCCGCCAGGCCGATGTCGGCGCCGTGGCACGCAAGGCCATGGGCGACCCGGCGCGGCTGACCAACCCGCGCGACAGCACCCAGGCGCAACTGGAGGCGCTGTTGACCCAGGCGATCAACCACGCCCGCGATTGATGAACCCGCTGTTTTCCGCTTAGCCGTGCAACCAGACCAATAAAAAAAGGTGCAACTGCCATGTCTGCCTCCCACTCGGCGTCCAAGGGACGCCTGAACCTTGAAACACGCTCCATCGATTACGTCCCGCTCGCAGAGCGCCACGGCAAGGCGTGGCACCTGTGGCCCATCTGGTTCTGCGGGGAAGCGCACCTGACCACCCTGGCGGTGGGCATCATCGGGGTCGGCATGGGCGCCAACCTGTTCTGGTCGGCGGTGGCGATCTTCCTGGGCTGCGCCTTCGGCACGCTGTTCATGGCCGGCCATTCCACCCAGGGCCCGCAGATGGGCCTGCCGCAACTGATCCAGTCGCGCCCGCAATTCGGCTACCTGGGCGCGTTGCTGGTGTATGTGGTGGCCATCGCCACCTACGTGGGCTACAACGCCTTCAACCAGTTGCTGGTGGGCCAGACGCTGCACGAACTGTTCGACGTTCCTGAAAACGGCTCGGCCATCGCCTTCTCGCTGCTGGCGATCGTCATGGCGATTGCCGGCTACAACACCTTCCACAAGGTGCAGCGGCTGCTGGCGTTCGTGCTGATCGCGGTGATGCTGGTGTTCACCGTGGGGCTGTTCTTCTTCGTCAAGCTGCCAGCCGATCAGCTGAGCGTCTCGGACTTCAAGGCAACGCCGTTCCTGGCGCAGTTCTTCGTGGCCGCCGCGTATCAACTGAGCTGGGCGATCTACGTGTCGGACTACTCGCGCTACCTGCCGGCCAACGTCAGCGTGCGCTCGTCGTTCTGGTGGACCTACATGGGCGCGATGATCGGCGGGGTGTGGATGATGCTGATCGGCGCCCTGGCCGCGGCACTGAGCCCGGGGCAGAACCTGGCCAAGGGCCTGGTGATGCTGGGCAACACACTGTTCGGCGGCTTCGGCGAATGCCTGCTGATCCTGGCGGTGCTGAGCCTGGTGACCAGCGCGGCGCAGAACTTCTACGGCGCCTCGATCACCTTGCTGAGTATCGCCGACACGGTGAAGACCCAGACCTCCACCTTGTTCAAGCGCATCGTTTCGATGTTGCTGGTGGGCGGGACCGCGATCGCCATCGCGATGACCGCCTCGGACAACTTCGTGAAGGACTTCGGCGACTTCCTGGCCATCCTGCTGTACCTGTTCACCCCGTGGACGGCGATCAACCTGGTGGACTTCTACAAGGTACGCCACGGCAAGTTCTCGATTACCGAGATCTTCAAGCCCAACGGGATCTACGGGCGCTGGAACTGGCGCGGCATCGGCGCCTACGTGGCAGGCTTCGTGGCCATGCTGCCGTTCTCCAGCACCGGGCTGTATACCGGCTACGTGACCACGCTGCTCGATGGCGCCGACATCAGCATGCTGGTGGGCCTGGTGGTGTCGGCGCTGGTCTACGGGTGGCTGTGCCGCACCCAGGACATCGCGGCGGAGCTGTCGCGCATCGATGAACTGGACAAGGACCTGGAGCGCGGCCTGAGCGCCAACTGAGCCTGTCGACGATTGCCCCGGCGTGCGCAACGCACGCCGGGGCAATCGCCATTTCCTGTCACTTGCCCGGGCAAAAGTTGCTAAATTGTCGCCTCGCTTGGCGACTGAGATGTAGCCGCTGTCCGGAGACCGGGGCCATGCCCCGCAGTGCACAGGTTGTTGACGTATGAGCAGTGAGCCCGAAGTAACCCAACCCAGGAAGCGTCGAACCCGCATCGACCCCGAGACGCGCCGCAAGGCCATCATCGAGGCGACGATGCAGTGCATCACCCGCTATGGCCACAGTGGCAGTACCCTGGAGCGCATCTGCGCGCAGGCCGGGGTGTCCATCGGGCTGATCGGCCATCACTTTTCCAGCAAGGAAGAGCTGATGCTGTCGACCTACCAGGAACTCACCGACCAGCTGCGCGAAGAAACCCGCAAGTACCTGGCGGTGCAGGGCGGCACCCCCGAGGACCGTCTGCTGGCGATCATCCGCTCCTCGTTTCGCGGGCAGATCTTCAACGAGTTCATCCTCACCACCTGGCTGGGGTTCTGGGGGGCGGCGGTATCGTCGGAGCAGCTGCGCGCCTTGAACAAGAAGCTCTATGCCGACTATCGCAAGGAACTGGAGTCGGTGTTCAAGGCCATCGGCAAGGCACAGGGCACGCAGATAGACGCCAAAAGCGCGGCGTTGACCATCACCGCGCTGATCGACGGCTTCTGGCTGGAATGGGCGCTCGACCACAAGGCCTTCAGTTCGAAGAAGGCCGAGAAGTGCTGCATTGTCACGGCGCAGATGTTCGTCAAGGGCGCCGAACCGCTGCAGCCTTGAACGGCTAGGCGAGAAACTCCGGCTCGGCGGGGGGCGCCTGCGGGGTGTCCTCGCGGATGCTGATGTACAGCGCCGCACCGCACACGCCCACCAGCCCCACGCTGGCGATCACGATCTCGCCCAGCAGCATTCCCACGATCAGCAACAGCAGGCTAAGCCGGCAGAACAGGGTCATGGCTGTCTCCTTGGCAGTTGGATTGTTGTGCGGCCTACCTTATACGTTCGCCATGGCTGCATGCAGCACCGGCGCGTTGCCATGGCATTGCTTCCCTGTGCTTTGGCCGAATTACCACCTGCGCCCAGGCCGGGCGAGGGCTACTTCGGGGGTGATGGGCAAGACGTGGCCGGGGCGCTAGCCGTGACCGGGCAGTGGCTCAGAAACGCCTGCAGACCTTGCTGATAGTCGTCCGCCGGCATCAGCTCGCTGTGCCTGGCAATCAGGCAGGCCATGCCCTTGGCGCGCATGTCTGCGCTCGCCACGTGGTAGAAATCCGGCGTTTCCAGCAGGTGTACGACTTGCTCCCAGGCCAGGACCGTCTTGCCGCCCCGGGCCTTGTCCAGCGTGAAGCCCTGATCATCGAAGCTCAGCTTGTACGTGTCCTGGGCCGATTTCAGGGGTGCCCGAAGCCTGGCCTCGATCAGGCGCTGGTTGAGCCCGCGTACCGGTGCCCGGGGCTTGGCGTGGTTGGCGGCGATCCGCGCTTGCAGGTGGCCGAGCCAGCGCCCGGAAAAGCGCCACCACAGCGGGATGAACACCAGTGTGAACAGCAGCAGGGCGATGGCTTTCTCCGGGGTGATGCGTCGCTCCGGGAGATACACCGCCAACAGGGCGCCGATCAGGCACAGGGCGAACATCAGCGGGCCGATCAGGCGGCTCTGCCACCTGGCGAAGGTGGCCAGGGCGCGGGCCTGTTGCGCGTCCTGCTTGAGCAGTTCCTGCTTCAGCGGTTCGGCGATCCAGGACTGGAGGTGGTCGGGGGTGATGCGGTAGTGCAGTTCCATGAGGGGGAATCCGAGGTCCGTCGGGGAGGGCGGCAGTCTACCGGCTTGCGCGCTGCAGGGGCGCGGCTCAGGTGGGAAACTGCGCCATGTGCCGCTCCACCCACGCGTACAGCTGCTCGTCGAGCTGCGTGCGCTGCTGGTTGAAGCGGGTTTGGCAGGCGTCGAAGAGCAGGTCCTGCTGGATCCGTATGGCCAGCTCGACGTGGCTTTCATCGGCATGGGCCTGGCGCAGGTGCTGCTGGCGCTGATCGGCCTGCTCCAGTGTGTGCGCCAGGGCATCGAGCTGCAGGTGCCTGAGTTGGGCGATGGCCTGGGGCAGGTGAAAGTGCAGGGCACTGTCAAAGCCTTCCCATTGCTCGAAGGCCAGCCATTCGTGGATCACCATGAAGCAGCGCAGCGCCGGGGGCAGTTGATCCAGGCGCTCGAAATCCAGCCAGTACTGGCGGGGCAGCTGTTCGGCGGTTTCGATGGCCTGGGCGATCAGGTCCAGGGCGCGTGGCTTGTCCTGGTGATGGTGGCGCAGAATGCGCTGGGTCAGGGTGAAACGCGCTTCGTCCAGGGCGGTCAAGGCGCGGCTCAGGTCGTAGCCCGCACTGTGCAGGTACTGGCGGGCCTGGTGGTGTGGCAGACCGGATTTTTCCATCAGCACCTGCAGCAGTTCGGCCTTGTACAGCTCGGCGGCCTGCTGCGGGTTGCCGGCGCAGCGTTGCAGCAGGGCCCGGGCGTGGCGCAGGCCGATGGGCAGGGCGCTGCGCAGTTGCGCAAGGGCCTGGGTGAGTGTCGGGTCCATTGACGGAGGTGCCTCGGTGTCTGCTGGGGAGCGGGTGTGCAAGAATGCCGGCTCATGACTGATGGACACAACCAGAGGCGCAACAACAATGAACCGTCCGCTTTTCGTTTCGCTGGATGGCCCCAAGGGAACCGGCAAGACCACGCTGCTGGAAGCCGTGACCCAGGCACTGCGGGCTGACGGCAGAAAGGTGGTACGGCTGTCCGAGAAAAACAGCGACCCCGGCCGGGGCGAGACGATGGCGCTCGTCAACGCACTGGTCAGAAACCCCAGCCGGTCGCTGGAGTGGGCGGTTTGCGAACGCCTTGCCGAGAGCCGGGCCTGGATTTCCCGCCAGGTGCTGACCAGGCAGCCGCCCAACAGCATCATCCTGATCGACCGCTGGTATCCATCGGATGCGGCGTTTCGCCGGATAGTGCCGTTTGCCGAGATTCTGCGGTTGAACCTCGAGCGCGAGGTGAGTGTGCCGGACCTGCACGTAGGGGTGGTTACCAGCCCGCAGATTTCGTGGGCGAGGGCGGCGGCCAGAACCCGAGGGCTGGGCAGTACCGTGATGTTCAGCCTGGAGGAGCAGGTTGCTGCCACGCAGGCATTCGAGCAGGCGGTTGCGGATAACGGGTGGGTGCTGTGCCGTAATGAAGGCACGGTTGAGGAGGCGGTGAGGCAACTGGTTTGCGAGATCCATGCTGCCAGTCAAAGGATTCACAAGGCGATCGGTTGATCGTCCCATACCCAGAATGTGCCGTTCAGCACCATCCGATTTTCCAGCGCTGGCTATCCCTGAGTTCCTGCCAGTCGAGCAGTTGTTTTCGCCCGCTGTGCACGGCCTGCAGTTCGATCTGCAGGGGTGTGCCGTGCTCATCGCAAATCAACTCGGTGACCAGGAAGTGCTTTTCACGGTTGACCGGCTGGCAGGCGGTCCACTTTGACAGCCCAAGCTTTCGTGGATTGAAACGGTTCATGCGTCCTCCGGCAGTTTCGAGCAGATTGCGAGTTGCCCAAGAGGCTGTCGACTGCTGAAGCAGTGCCTCTCGACCCAAGGTGAACGCTCGATCAACGCGTTCGGGGTCTCGGGACGCTCCACTGTAGCCTCTTTCAACCAGGCTCGCAGTGTGGCGCGGGCTTGGGGGCGGCCTGGCCGTTGACCGCATCGGGCATCGGCGGGTGATCCTGCACAGCCTGCATCAGGTCTTCTGTCAGGCGCAACTCGGCACCGGTAGGCGAAAAGGTTGCCGAGGCCGTGAACGGCGCAGGATTGACCGGTACCGGGCGCTTGCCGCGACGCCAGACGAAAAACGTCACCATGCTCAGGTTGACCACCGCGAAGGCCCAGAACAGCCCGTTTTCGCCCAGCGATGTCATGACCGGCGAGATCATCAGCGGGCTCATGGCAGAGCCCAGCGAGTTGATCAGCAGCAGGCCCTGAATCATGGGTACCAGCGCCTCGGGCGACGCGCGGTCTGCTGCATGGCTGACCGCTACCGGGTAGAGCGCGAACACGCCGCCGCCCAGCAGGAACAGCAGTGCGGCCAGCAGCGTCGCGGACAGCGGCAGCAGTACCACGGCCAGCGACAGCACGCTGCATACCCCCGCCAGCACGGTCAGCACTTCCAGGCGGTCCCTGCGGTCGGACCAGCGCCCTACGGGATACTGCAGCAGCATTGCCCCGAGAATCGTCCAGGCCATCAGGCTGCCGACTTCGCCGATATCGTGGCCGATACGCTGCAGGTACAGCGGAAGCAACGAATACACGGCGGCAATGGCCACCCCTGAGCCAAAGCAACCCACCAAGCCGGTAGGCGTCACCCCCAGCAGCTGTCGTGGTTTGAGCGGCTCGACCTGGTCGAGCAGCGGCGACACCCGCGGCAGGATCACGATCGGCAGCACCGACAAGGACGCGAGCATGCCGGCGACCATGAATGGCGCCGTGTCGCCCCAACCGGTGATCTCGCCCAGGGTTGCCTGGCCCAGCACGCCAGCGCCGTACAGGGCGATCATGTAGAGCGCTAGCAGGCGCCCGCGGATCTTTGCGTCACCGGCCAGCAGCAGCCAGCTTTCAATGACCAGAAACACGCCGACGGTGGCCCAGCCGTTGATCAGGCGCAGCACGAACCAGCCCCAGGTGTCATAGAACATGCCCTGCAGCAGGATGGTGACGCCAATCAGCGAGGCGAAGCTGCTGTAGGCACGGATATGGCCGATCCGCAGGATCAGCCGGTCGTTGAACAGGGCGCCTAGCGTAAGGCCGATGAAGTAGGCCGAGGCGACGATACCGATCATCGTGGCCGATTCCCCGGCTTCGCCCAGGCGCAACGTGGTCAAGGACGACAAGGCACCATTGCCCAGGGCGATGATGAACAGGCCCAGCAGGGGCGCCAGCGCCATGGCCAGCAAACGCGGAGACATAAAAACCTCGAGTGACCTGCTGCACGGCGCCTTCGGGCAGTACGCGCGATGTATCGAACGGCAGGAAAGGGCCAGCCAGGGCAGAGCGATGCCCCCTGCAGACTGTAGAAAAGGAGGCGAGATTTTAAGCATTGCGCGGCATTTGCCAAGTCACTTTGCTGCGACGTTGGGACGCAGGCGGTGAGGGGGGAGGAAAGTGCGCAAACTGTTCGCCATTCTGGCGTTATGTCTTAAGATGGCCGGTTGCCGAAAGAACCGTCATGGCTATCGCCATGAAGGGCTTTCATCCTTTGCATATCAAGTGTGGTGAAGATGAACAGGCCTTTCATTTCGCTGTGCCCTGAAATTACCCGGGCACATGCGCTGACGTTGATGGACTGGTTGGAAGACGAACGTGTTACCTGCTATCTGAGTGATTCGCGTGATGTTTCTCGCTCCATCGAACAAGCCATCGATCGGACTCAATTGCCGATCCTGACCCATCTATTCAATCGGGGCGGCCGATTCTTCATGGCCTATGACCGGCATGACGCCCCCGTCGGCTTTGTCCGCCTCGTCAAGACTGGCTCCAACTGCGAGATCGTCCTGGTCATCGGAGACAGCGACAAGTGGGGCCGAAACCTTGGCGCCCGTACGATTCGCGAAGGCATGAAACTGGCCTTCCTCGACATGCGGGCCAAGAAGCTCATCGCCAAGATCCACCCGGACAACACGCGCTCGCTGAAAGCCTTTGTACGCAGCGGCTTTGTGCTGGAGAGCGAAACCCCGACATTGAAGTCATTTGCCATGACGATGGGGCGCTACCTCACGTTCTTGCGCGAAGGTGCCGTGGGCGACTCCACCGGGATCTACATCACAGAAATCGACAAGGCCAGGCTCGAGGGCCTGATCGCGCTAGAGGAAGGCCCGACCGTGGTGGAACTCGAGCATGAGCTCGAGCGGGCCATCGTCGTCAAGCCGCAGCAGGTGGCGCGCAATGTCGTCACGATGAACTCCAGGGCCTTGTTGCAGCTGGACGACGAGGAGATCGAAGTGGCGTTGGTCTACCCCGAAGACGCGGACAGCAGCACCGGCAAGCATTCGGTGTGTTCCGACATCGGCGCCGCGATCCTGGGCTATCAGGAGGGGGACGCCATCGACTGGCGAATCGCTGATCGAACCCGCCGGATCGAGATCCGGAAAGTGCTCTATCAGCCCGAGGCTGCGGGGCATTTCCACCTGTAGCTGCACTTTTAGTGGATGGTGGCTATACAGTGGCTATGCTTGGCGTTTCGCAACCCGGCTCCACGAGCCACCTGATGCTCGATTCCAAGGACGGACCATGCACGCTGAAAGGGATGGCACAAACATAACCGGTGTGATTCGAGCCTACGGCGCAAGGTCTCTTGAGACCGAGCCAGCCTGGGCTGCGTTGAATGACACTGGCGGTGCGAGCGCCGCGATTGACGATGACGGGAATGAGGCTGCTGAAAGTACCGACAAGGACGCTTTCGGTCGCGCCATGAAGAAGAAGGCTGCCCTTGACCCGTTCAGAGGCTTTGCGTGAGTGCGCAAGTCTGGATGGCGAAATATGGTGCCCTGCGCACCACGCCAGAAGCTGCAGGCAATGGCTGCGCGCAGCAGACCGTATCGGTGCTGCTGGAGGAAGGCTGTACCCTGTGCGATCAGGGCGAGTTCGATGCCGCACAGGCATGCTTTCGTGCCGTTGTGCAGCAGTGTCCTGACTGGGCTGTTGGCCATAACAACCTGGGTTGGGCCTTGCAGCAATCGGGGCGCAACGAGGACGCAATTTCGAGCTACAAGGCTGCGATCAGCCTGCAGCCTGCCTTCGACCTGGCCAGGGCCAACCTGGCCTTTTTGCTGGCCACGCTGTATGGCCACATGGGCCAGCACGATTCGGCCCGTGGCATGTGGGAGGTCCTCGGCGAACTGTACCCGCGCGATCCAGAGATCCTGGAGCAACTCGTCAGCACTTCATTGCGTACTCACGACCTTGACGCTGCGGGCCTGTGGGCTGCGCACTATGCCTCTGTAGTTCGTGGTGACGAGCGCAGCCTGTCTCAACCCGGTGCCTGCGAAGGGCGTGGTGCTGTATCGAGGGCTTCGCGGGCGAAGCTGGCCCACGACCTGGAGCAGTTACGCTATTTGCGAGACCACCAGCTGATTGGTCCGCGTCTTGAGGCGGAAATTGCTAGCTATCAGGCAGCTCTCCAACCATTCGAACAGCCCAACAGTTTGGCAACACCCCCGGCCAACGTCGCTGCGCTGCCCCCGAGCTACGGGCGTAATGTGCACCAGTTGCAGGCTCCGCGACTGCAAGAAGGGGCCTTGAAGATGAGCCAGGCGCTGCTGCGAGCTGAACGCGATTACCTGGAGAGCCCCCTGGGCCTGGTCGTGATCGACGACTTCCTGTCTGCTGATGCACTGGCGCTTGTGCAGGCGTTCTGTTTGCAGTCCACCATCTGGCATACCGACCGATATGCTCATGGTCGGCTCGGCGCGTTCTTCAGGGAGGGTTTCAATTGCCCGCTTCTGCTGCAGGTTGCCGATGAGATTCGGCGTTGCTTCCCCCAGCTTATCGGCAAGCATCACCCATTGCTTCAGATGTGGGGGTTCAAGTACCAGCATGACCAGCCTGCGACACACCCCCATGCAGACTTTGCCGCTGTGAACGTGAACTTCTGGATCACGCCGGACGAGGCAAACCTTGACCGCGACTCGGGAGGGCTTGTGGTCTACGACGTCGAGGCGCCCTTTGACTGGGATTTCGAAACCTACAATCGCCAAGGTGATCGAATTGCCGCCTTTCTGAAGGAGGCTGGAGCCCGGCGCACAGTCATCCCTTACAGGTGTAATCGCGCTGTGATTTTCAACTCAGATCTGTTCCATGCCACCGCGCCACTGGCTTTCCGGCCGGGCTATCTCAATCAACGGGTCAATGTGACGCTGCTCTTCGGGGAGCGTGGCAGCGCGCCAAGGCAATGAGACTGCCAGCCCGGTGAGGTAGCCACCGGGCTGGCAGCATCGGCTATTCGCCTTGCGTGCGGATGTCTACCTGCATGCTACCGACGTTGTCCGTCAGGCCCGCACCATAAATCCCGTTGAGGTCATCGTTGATGCACAGTTGCAAGCCCCCCGACTGTCCTGCCGGCACCTTGACCTGAGGCCCAACCAGAAACGGTGCGTTGTCGCCAATGCGGCCGATCAGGGCCCCCTCGAACTGGCCGGGCAGGGTATAGCCTTGCTTGGCGCGATAGTTCGTGTTGCCGGCCGGGCCTGTTTTCCCTGTTGCCGGGTTGGAAGTCCAGGAGCCTTGCGCTGCAATCAGGGTGACCTGGCGGCCAGTCACTGTCAGGCCGCTTTGCTGCCAGGCTTGATTGGCCTGAATGGTCACGGTAACCGGATACAGGATGTTCACTGCATCACTGACGCTGGAGGCGTCGAAACCCGCTTTGCCAAGGGCTTCATTCATCTCGGTGGCCGGTGTGGCTGGCAGCACTTTCGGGTTGAGAATGGTTTTCCCGACGTCAAGCGCGGTCAGGTCCGGGTAGGTGGTGTGCAGGATGATTGCGAGTTGGGTCGCGGTCAGGGGCGAGAAAACCTCGATCACGGCTTCGGCCACTGCGGTGTTGTCGGTGGTAGCCCCTCGGGCACGTGACTGGAGCTGGGCCAGTGCCTCTTTGACCGCCTCAAGGGGGCTCAGCCCTTGTTGCTTAAGAGACTGCAGGATGCTGATCAGGGTTTCGGTGCTCATGCTGTTTACCTCTCGTAGTCGCTGTTTGTAATGGGGTGAATGACGCAGTTGAACGGTGGATCTTCTTGCTCGGCATGGCGGCGTCACTGATAAGCGAGCACCAGCGCAGTTGATAGCTCCACAGGCGAGATGGCGGGGTACGCCACCTTGAGGCCTGTCGCGGTGTCCGTTACGGGGTAACCTGCCTTTGCCATGGCGCGCGCCATCTCTGATACGTCAAGCTGTGGGAATGCCTTCAACAGATTGACTGCGCACAGCTCTCCAGGCACGCCCTGGCCACGCTGGGAGGCGGCAAACTGCAACGGATCGGGATACGCCAGGGCGAGTACGGTCGCCAGCTCAAGGGGTGGGGTATCAGGCCACACAGCAAGCAGGCCATTGCTGGTCTCAATGGCCGGGTAGCCGCCTTGCGCCATGGCGATGGCCAAAGTGTCCGGTGTCAGGTTCGGGAATGCCGCTATCAACTGTGTACCGCACGCGCTCCCCTCGATAGTGAGGGCATGCAGCGCGGTGGCCATTTCTGATGCGGTTGCATAGGGCGTAATCGTCACCTCGACGACGGCCGACGGCACGCCCGCTACGTAGTTCACCTGGTCAGCGCCAGGCAGCGCCCAGACCTGCACCTGGTAAACGGAAGGCGAATGCGAAGGGCAGGGTAGAGCGAAGTCTGCATGCTCGACGCCGCTTTCCTCCCGGGCGTGCAGCTCAATAACCAGAGGGGCAGCCCCTTTCTTCTGCGCCAATGCCTGGTAGCGCAATGCACCAGCAACCGAACGCCAGCGCAACGCAACATTGCTGCCGATACTGCTGGCCTGGAAGTCCTGGGGCTGGCCTGGACGTACAAGCGTCAGCGGCTCGCTGTCTGGACTCGCTACGGATGCATGCCCACCCTTGGCCGTTACGCTGAAGCGATAATCCCCCGCTGGGGAAGCCTCTTCGAAAATGAATGCGTATGTCGCAGGTGGGAGCGACTGATCTGCGCCGGGCTCGATCTGGACCCTATCGGTCGCACTCCCGGGCAGGCGGGTAGAGAGCTCGTACGAGGAGGCCCCGGCAATCGGTGGCCAACTCAGCTGCACTCCATATGCTGGCGCCGGGACCGTGGTGTCTGCTTGAGCGCTGGGTTGGGCCGGCGCTGTCAGCCGGTTGAAGGGAGCCGCCGCCCAGCGGGTGGCCGATTGTTCATGAACACCCTGGACCTGGGCCGTGTAAGGGCCTGAAGGCCACTCTGGGCCAAACTCGAACTGGGTCTGCCGGGCCGCACCCGCCAGGTCCGGGTTGTTCAGCAGGATGGTCGCGGCACTGTCGAGCAATTGCGCGTGATAGCGCGCATTGCCCTGGCCACCCCCCCAGGTCAGAGTGACCACACGGTTGGTGATGGTGACTCGCGGATCAACAGGCGGGCTCTGTGTCGCGGTTCCTGTTCCTGTTCCTGTTCCTGTGCCGCCAGTGCCAGTGCCAGTGCCAGTGCCAGTCCCTGTGCCTGTGCCAGAAAAGAAATCTGCAACCGCGACTACGGCCCCGGCGACCAGGGCCCCAGCAGCGCCGGCCCCCGCCTCTGCGGCCGTGGCTGCGGCAAGGGTCTCTGCAGCTGTCGCAACAACAGCATCTGCTGCTACACCGTCGATCAAGGCCTGGCAGGCAAGAGTAGCGGCATAGGAGGCCGCGGCTTTTCCCGCGGTGAGACCAATGACGGCAGCAATGGCCTCTCGGTTTTTCACCAGGGCTTTGACAAATGATTCAGCTGCTGCAGCCAGAGCACGTTCGATGTAGTTGCCCAACTCGGAAAAGCTGATCGAGTTGGGTAGGGGGATCGACACCAACCCTGGAAATGGAATCGCTACCGCGGTGAGGGAGGTCTGCGCGACGCAGAGCGTATAGGACCCATCGAGGACCAGCGTTACCCCCTCATCATTTTCCTGGGTACCAAACGAGACATTCACGCGGAATTTCGACTGTAGAAGCTTCTCGAAGGCGAACCCGACGAGTTTGCCGCACCCGGCGCTGCCCTGGTCGGAGAGTTTCTGCAGTGTCTTGATGAAATCGATGGCGTTGGTCAGATACTCGAAACTTGGCCAGTTCGTCACCTGGAAGCCACCGTCCTTGCTGTACCGAAGCCCCAGGGATGTGCCAGCGGGCAGGAACGGTGGGTAGTTCGATAGCGCCGTGAGCGTACCGTCGACCTGGGTGTTTCCCTTCGCGTTTCTGGTGGCTTTCACGCGGACGTCGACGCCAAATTGTTCCTGCATGAACCATAGGCTGCCAACGAAACCCATAGAGGATTTCTTCTCGACGGTAGACAGCTCGAACGCAGGCCCGCCGATGGGCTGTGAGGCGCGTGATGCCGCGATGGTCACGATGAAGAGGTCGATGGGCTTGCCCAGGCTGATATCGGCAGTGACGCCATCCTCGGCAATCTGGATCGTGCCGACCACTTCCAGGGTCTTGACGAGTGTCAGGTCGAACAGCGCCCTTATGTTGAACCCATTCTGGTAGTCGATGCTGGCGCTAAGTTGACGATCGGGCAGGTCCCCCTCGGCAGGGCATGAGAATGTCTCCAGTCTTGCGAGTTGGCTTCCAGCGGCCGAGCGGTAATACAGCTCGCTGCCTGCCTTGAAGGTGATGTCGATGAGCGAGGTCGGCCACGGGGCCCCCGGGATGCATTGGTTGAACACATCACCGATCGACAGTGCCTTGTCGACTTTTATGCTGGCCACCTGGGGTTTGCCGTTGTGCAGGTAGATGTACCCGGTCAGCTGGGCTGAGCCGACTCTGACCGTACCCTGGACCTGGAATGTTCGTTGATCATCGTTGTCGCCATAGCGAGCGAATATCCCGAACACCAGGCGCTGGAAGGTAATGCCACGCATCTGGTCGCCGAAGAGCCTGGTAACGCTTTGATCGGGTTCGGCACTTTTCAAGCAGGCTGAGAAGGTTCTGTTGACCTCGTCCGAGTTCAGTACCCCTTCGAACAGATACTGCTTCTCATCAAAAAGGGACACACGCAGCTTGCCTTTGACATTGAGCTGTCTGGCTTCCTTGAAGCGATATCGAACCTCGACCTCTTCAAAGCCGAACAGCTTGAACAAGCGGATGTTCGGCAAGCTGGCCAAGTAGATCGCGTCACTCACCGCCTTGCCGGCGACAGTCCCTCTAGCCAGCACCGCGGAGAGTGAAAGTTTGTCACCGTCGCCAGAGGGCGAGGCGTACCCTATTTCAATCAGGCTGCCGAACAGCTTGATATCGTCGAGGCTTACCGTCAGCCAAAACCCCGCTGTATTGGTCATCGGCTCGGTGGCCCTGGAGACACTGAGTGGAACCGGCGATTGCGGGAAAATCTTGTCCAAAGAGGTGTTCGGGGGGACCGCCCCGTTGCCGAAATGACTGAATGTGAAGAACCCGGCATCCATCACCCTCAGATATTCGGCCGGAAGCTCGATATCGAAGGCTTTGTTGAGTTCAGCGAGAACATTCCACCCCTGTGCATCCTCTGTTCCCAGGTCTGCATAGATCAGGCTGTACTGGCGTGACAGGTCCAGCTGGCACTTGCTTCGGGCGGCGATCTTGCGACCAAAAATCTCCGACCAGGCAAAGTGCGCCGTAACGCGGATATCCATGGGCGAGGGGCCCTCCCGCAGGCAGGTACATCAATGCGGTGGGGCATAGTGACATGCCCCACCGTGGAGGAGTCAGGCCTAGGCTTCGAATTTCCCGTCTTTGTATTTGCCTTCGGAGACTTCAACGTTGAGCGCCTGGACGACCTTGGCGTCACCACCAATGGCGTCGGAGATCAGGTCCATGGGGGGTGCAACTGCAACGTATACCTGGTCGGTGGCGCCGACAGCGACTTCGAGAAGTGTCTGCAGTACCGCGTCTGCGGCTTCGCCTTTGGAGGTGACAGTGAAGATGAACGGCTTATCGGCAGTCGGTGCGGAGTTGGGGATGTTGAGCGAAGCTTTGTAGGTCTTGTTGTCGATCAAAAACTCAGCATTTACTTTGGCACTGATACCCATTCTGAGAGCTCCTTGCTGCATGGACTGGGGGGGAGGTGGCCACCTTCCTGGTGACGCGACGGTGGCGCTTGGAAAAGTAGTAGGCACTCGGCGATATAGCAAATGGCCACGATCTTTTTTTGCCTCGCTGCAGGTGCGTTGCGGGCGCGACATTCCTTCGCTCGTGGGCTACCGGGGGCGGCCACGCAGGTAAAGAAGGTGTCTGCAGCATCCGTGGCGATTCAATGAGCGCTTCGCTGGCACAGCAGGATATCGGTCACTTTTTGATGCAACGCTACAACTGGCAGCGACCGCATCAGTTCAACAGCGGGCTAGCGCCCGCTGTTGCTGAGGAAAAACTTAACGCAGTGTCCGGGATGAGTTAACCACTACAGTATTGACCTCTTGTAGGGTGAGAGTTTCGATGGAGCAGGTGGTGGAACGGGAGATCTGGGGTAGGGCGGAAGTCGTGTTCGGTGGGTGTCTGGCGGATGAAGTCAGCATCATGCTTGAATCCTATGAGCGTAAGCCCGGGAAGGATGAACTGCTTCGAGTCACGCCTGTATTGATTGGGGAAGTCTCCTATCGCGCATTTCTCGACGCGTTGTGCGCGAAGTCTCGTAAGGACGTGAGGGTCTACGACCACGACTGGCATATCGAACTTCGTTCTGGACTGTGGCTTCACCTTGTCAGAGGACTCCAGCGGCAGCTGGTTGTCCAGGGCCATGCTAGCGAGCGTTTGGCAGAAGACTTCTTGGCTCATGAGATTGGAATCTGATCGCTTTCACTCACTGAATCTGCCTGGCCAGTAGTGGGCGCAGCAACGCGGAGTTAACGGATCTTCCCGCCACCACTTCTATTTTCGGCCTCTGTGCTAGGGATCACGTTCAGAGGCAAGCAGCAGCGTGGATTATACGTTCACACGGCTGATCGGCTCGAACCAAGTCGGAAGAAGTTCTGGGAACCGGGCCTTAAGCCACTCCACGAAAATATCAACTACTGGAGAGAGGTGGGACTGACTGGGGTAGAGGATCGTGACGCGCCTTGGCCTAGGCCTAAATGGCCGGAGAATTTCCACCAGTGCACCACTGGCCAAGTGTGCATCGAGAATGACACCTGGAGCTTGAACTATCCCGAAGCCCGAGAGAGCGCATTGTACGTAGCTTCCAGACTCATTCACGGTCACCAATGATCGAGGGCCGTATTTTCTTTCTTTCCCGTCCACGATGAATTGCCAGGCAAGTGGGCGATTGCTCGGCCTGACAGGAAACCACACCGTGGTGGCCTGACAATTCTTCCACGGTTTTCGGTTCACCTCTCTCGCTCAGGTAACTTGGAGATGCGCAGGTGATCATGCCCGCCATACCGATCGGGCGCGCAATGAGCGTCGAGTCGGGGAGGTCGCCCAAGCGCAGTGCACAATCTACACCCTCTGCGACCAGATCGACTGTCCTGTCAGTCACCCCAAGGACAATCTCGATGCCGGGGTATTCCCGGTTGAAGTCTCGTAGAGCATTCACGAATCGCTGCTGCGCGAAGGCTGCAGGCGCTCGTAACTGGGTATTGCTGGGGCGCGATTTGGGGCGATGACACGCTTCCCTTCAAGACCTTCAGCCTGCTGAACATTGGCATGCTGACCGCGATGAGCCAGCACCATGAGCTGAGCGTTCATGTCAAAGGCGCACTTACCAACGGCGTAACCAAGGACGAAATCCGCGCTGTCCTGATGCAGGCGGGCATCTACGCTGGCGTGCCACTGGCCCTGGCAGCATTCCGCATGGCCGACGATGCGATCAGGGCTTGGGAAGAAGAGCATGGCGCCCGATAAGCCCGCACTGCCTGGGGTCTAGCGTTGCTGATCCCGAGCATTCCTCTACAGAACCAGTCTATCCCCCTCTAAACGACTAGCCTGAAAGGTGGCCAACTGCTATCTTCAGGCCGTTTCTGCTTGACCCATTCGATCTGATGATCAGTTCATAGGACATCCTCAACGGAGAACAATCATGAAGGATGATTGGCTGATCAAAGTAATGCTTTATGTCCTTTCATTGTGGTTGCTCTTCGTTTCACTGTTGATCATGTCCTATGATGCTACGTTACTGACCAACGTGGCGGAGGCCGTGAAACAACGTGATCTCAAAGCATTGTGCGATGATTTCAACGTTAAAAACCTGGTGTTTGTCGTCAGTACACTCTTCATTCTGGTGGGTGGACTTATCCTCTGGCTGCTCGCAAACAGCTATCGAGGAGGGTGGTCGATCACGTGCCGCGTTTCAGATGTAAGCGACGAAAATCACGAGCACCTTGAATTTTTGGCGACCTATGTCATGCCACTTGTTTTCACGGATGTTGAAAGCAAACGTACAGTGTTGAACCTAGCCTTGATGATTGTAGCGATTGGGGCGATCTACGTAAAAACCAATAAATTCTATTCCAACCCCACTCTTGCGATTCTGGGTTTCAAAATTTTCAAAGCAACGATCCACGACAGAGGCGAAAAGCAGTTTGTAGTCATTTGTCGAGGGCAACTGACCGATAAGAGTGTAATTCGTTACATTCGTATAGATAACAACACCTGTTTGGCTAAACTGGATAAGTAAATATGTTCACTGGCATTGACGCTATCACCCGATCTCCTCATGTCTCAGGCGAGGCCTTCTTCCTTACTGAATCTGCGAATGGTCTTGCGGTTAGCTCCGTTCAGCTGGAGCCCGCAGTTGAAACGGAGCTGACGCGTGCATTCGCTTATCGCTTGCAGAAAGCAGTGGTAGAGCCAAATGACGGCAAAGCTGCCGTCCCTCTGGTCTCCACCGCGTTGGAGCGCGACAAACTGGTCATGGAGTATGACGATGTCGCGATCGGGCATTTGCCTGCGGAATTCAACGAGATCAGCCGCGTTTTAGCCTTTGGCATCAATGCGCCGGCTCCGAGATTCGACTTTAACCAGCAGAGTCTGTCGCAGGTGAAAGGGGTGGTGTATTTGCTTAGCGATGGCCAAGGGAATAGTGTCGTCCTGTACCAGCACAAATACCCCGTGTCACTGCACAAAAAAACCAAAAGCTCATTCTGTAGCTTCAATGGCCGCACGCTTGGTAAGGTCAATTATGATGCAATCGATATCAACGATACGATTGACGTCTTCTACTATGGCGGCAAATTCTACACGCTGAATCTGTCGCTTTTGGAACGCTTCTACGGGCTGGAACAGATCATCAATAACCTTGCTCACTCAGCGACGCCGCTGATTCTGGCGCTGGGGATTCTCAACATTGCAGGTGTGGCTGCTCCAGGTGATATTTTCAAGGATATGTATCGTGATCGTGCTTTCATGCGGCGCCTGGCTATGGTCTCGAAGGGCAACATTGTCCGACAAGGCTTGAACGTCGCTCAAATCCAGGGTGTGATGGCCAACTTCCCTATATTTGCTCGGACGATTGACCTCGCAGGCGGGATGGTCAACTTGTCCACGAAAGAGCAGAAGCGGAATTTCATCAGGTTGCTCAACAATGAGGCATCATTCACCGCACTGGATCAGACTCCATTCTTGGCGGTGGAAAAAGACTCTGCTGCGTAACCCAGCACACACTCACTTTTCCCAAGGACTGACGACGTATCAGGCATCTGACGCTCTCCGTCCGAAGGGCGTCATAACCTCCTATCGCGTCGTGCGGGAACGATTCATGACGATGTTAAGTGCTTCTACTCAGCAAATGACCAATGAACCCGGTGGTTCTTTGGGAGACTGCGCTCTTTGCGGCGAAAAAAATGTGATCCTTAAAGAGTCTCACAGCATTCCGAAATTTGCTTACGATTGGCTTAAAAGAACATCTCCCACACAATATATTAGGTACAGCTTAGACGTTAACGTTCGACGCCAGGATGGCCCTAAAGAGTATCTCTTGTGTGGAGAGTGCGAGGGAAGGCTTTCTATTGTAGAGAAAGCTCTGGCCGAGAATGTGTTCCGCAAAGTGGCCAATTATCGAAAGCAAAGTTCTAAAATCACCATCACGATTCGGGCTTCTAATTCCTGGATTTTTTGCTACTCGGGCGTCAGCGCCTTGCTGGTCGGAGTGACACCGCCTCGCTCTGCTGGAGCTGGTTGACCCATCGACGCAGGGCCGACTCCACCAAGCCGAGCGAACGGGCTGCTTCGATGTGGCTGTAGCCTTGGTCGAGCACCAGGCTGGCAGCTTCGCGTTTGAGCTCGGGCGTAAAGGTACGACGTTGCTTGGTCATCAGACACCTCTCTATGGCGAGCATTCTCGCCTAAAGGGTGTCCGGAATCATTAGGCCACTACACCCATGGAGCAAGCGTCGCTGCAATGCGTTGCATGGCGTCTGCTCTGCATTCCTCAATCAGTGAGCTCCAGCCTGACTCTCCAGCGGGAAGACACGCGTGTGTCTTGTGGCTAAAATCAGCACGCCCGTACTGGCCATAGGCAATCATTGCTTTGATGATCGGCCACTTTAGGAATGCTTACAGGGGGATACATGGAGTCAGTTGTTCCGAGAGACCGGTCGATATCCGATCTCTTATCACGTGCCGCATCAGCGGATCTGGAAGTCTTGGCCGACCTGATCACCGACAATGGCAAGGGCAGGATTGCCCTCGACAGCGACGTGAAGGCAACCATCATAACCCGGAAGGTGCAGGGCCGCTTGCAATCTATTTCGAGCCTGCTTGAAAAGGAAATTTGTGCGTTCGGAAGCAACACCATTGTTTCCGCAATCAAATCGAAGAGCATCGACTACCTCGAGGTCGCGACGGATGTCGCCAAAAAGCTGGACGGAAAACCCTCCGCACAAGATGACATCTTCGCCATTGAGGAAATCATCATCCGCCAGGCCATGGACAAATACATGGGAGACGAAGCGCTCAAGGACTATCTGAGCGGCGGCAATCTCGCTGGCTACATCAATGAAATGGTGAAAACGCTGATGTTGTCTGCCGGTAGCCTGGGCGGTATGGCTGCCACTGGTGGCGGGGCGGGCTTCGCCAGCGCATTAGGAGGCCGGGTGCTCTCAATGGTTGCAGCTCCACTTGCTATCGGAGCCGCAGGACTCGCGATTTACCAGGCTTCGTCGCCTGCGTTCCGGATCACCATTCCTGCCGTGCTGCAGATCGCTAAGCTACGGCGCGCACGTTACGACCAAGACTTCGAGGCCTACACGGAGAAACTGAAAGCATGTTTGTAAACGTTGACGCGCTTGTACGCTCCTTGCCTGATATCCCAGATGTCCTGGCCAAACTGCATAGCGGAGATTACACGCTTTGGGGTGGCGTAGTCCGACACTCAAAGGGAACCCAGAAGGCTGGCCAGATCGTCGGGCACCTCCTTTTTCCGGGCGACTCAGGGTATGTCCAAGAGAGCCTAAAGAACCTGCAATCCACTCTATCCAGTGGCCTGGGGTCGCTTCAAACTGGCATGGATCAAGTGCAGCAGAGCATGAATGTGCTCCAGGGACTACAGTCGGCCAATCTCGTAATGAGTGGGCTCAACCTCGCGGTGACTACCGTGGGCTTTGTCATTGTGTGCAAAAAACTCGACAAAATTAGCCGGGAAATGGAGAAACAATCAAAAACGATCGCAGAGACCTGGCAGCTGGTGAGCGAGGCTCACGAACGGTACCTACTCGCTGATGAAGCTCGCTTTCGAGGCCTACTAAGCACCGCAATACAGTTCTGCGAAGAAGGCGATGCTCAGCAGCTCAGGATATTGATTGGATCGTTCAATGAGCAGTATGAGTTCACCAGGCTTCTCCTGGAACGGCATTCGCGGATGGCTACCAGCAACGTTGCATTTTTTGACCAGGTTTCACTGCTGCAAAACCGATTAGTAAACCTTGGTTTGATGATGTCCCACGTTCAGTTGAAGGCTGGTTCTCACAAGTACGCCCGACAAAGCCTGACGGAGCTTGCTACCGACATCGCCAACCTCAACGCTTCTCGGGTAAAGGCTTTGTCCAACGATCGCAGTGTTGCGTCAACGATCACTCATGAGCAATTTGCTGGTCTGACTCGTTTCCTGCAGGACGGAACCCAGATGACGCCGTCTCTGACATACCAAGCTGATCTCATTGAGCTTGAAGTGAAACATCCTGGGCTGCTTCAGCATGCGACCGAGGCGCGGGAAATTTTGCTGATAGCCGCGTGAGCTATTAATCCGGTCGCCGCCAACGAAACGCGATGCCCGAAGCTGCCATTAATGCCGGGGAGGGCAGTTGCAAGCGAAGCGCGCAGGCCTTTAGCCATAGGTACGAGGATGGAAGCCCGCAGGGCCAAGACCCCGACTCAGTCGGGGCTTGGTTCACGACAGCCGTGCCCAGCCCGGTGTACTGCGAGTGACGCCACCGGTAGCGCACGGTCACAGTCAGAGCGACGGCCCACCTGCATGCTTACGCTGCCACTGGGACGCCGGCATATGCTTTCGGATTCCAATGTCCGGCCAAACATCTTCCGTAGATCGAGAGCGTTGGCTGAACTAGACGATAGAATTTAGGATGGGTCTCTAGCTGCTGGATTATGGTTTTCAAACCGGGCAATCAGGGATGGCGGGGCTGGTGAAGCTGAGTGCTGGAGAGATGGAACGTAACGGATTGATTCGAGGGGTGTATGGTCAATTCAGGCAAAGTCAGGTTTTCGGGGGCTGGTGACATCATGAACATTTCTAACATGACATCTGATTTAACATAATATACATTATGCGTACTATCGTATCATCCGCTCAAGACTACGCCAGGCCAGATTTCAACCCTGAGCCCCCCGTGCTTTCCCACCACGAATCGCTTTGCGGCATACTCACAAGCTTTGCACCGCTTGCACGCACTTCAAGGGACGACATGGTAAGAACATTTGAACCGCAAGACATGGAACGCGTCCTCGACATCTGGTTGCGCGCTTCGATCAAGGCCCATGACTTTATCGACGCGTCGTATTGGCAATCCAATGTCGTGGCAATGCGCGAACTCTACATCCCTGCATCACAGACAATTGTCATCGAAGACAAATCGGCGGTTCAGGGATTTTGCTCGTTGCTGGACAACCAACTGGCGGCACTGTTCGTGGACCCTGACCAGCAAGGCCGTGGGCTGGGTCGTCAATTGCTCGAACACGTCAAATCGTTGCGCACCGAATTGAGCCTGGCGGTTTACAAGGAGAATTCACGCAGCATCGCTTTTTACCAGTCCCAGGGTTTTACAGTGATCAAGGAGCAGATCGATCCGCAGACTGGCCATGCCGAATACCTGATGAGCTACAAGAGCCACCTTTAAACGTCTGGACGCCACATTCGTCCGTTGGACCCCTCAACCTTCGAGGTTTTTGCATGAAGCAATGTTTCGCCGTTCTAAGCAGCCTGTTACTGATTGCCGGTTGCGATGTTTCATTCAACACAAACGCCAACGGTACACAGGCGTCCGCAGTCGTAGTATCCGATCCAGGCTCTGCGCAACAGCAACGCCTGGTGGTCGATACCGCTGTGCAGTTCCTGATGTTGCTCGATGCCGGAAGAACCGACATGACCTGGGCCACAGCGGGCTCCGCGCTCAAGGCAACCACGACCGAGTCGAACTGGGTAAAAGGAATCGGGACGTTGCGCATGGGCCTGGGCGAGCTGAAGCAACGTGATCGAGCACAGATCACCTTCACCAAACAGCTGCCTGATGCGCCGCCTGGGCATTACGCTGCAGTTCAGACCCAATCGGCCTTTTCGAACCTCACCGTCACCGAGGCTGTGCTGCTGGCTGAAGAAAACGAACAGTGGCGCGTTGTCGGCTACAACCTCAGTAAAACCGTCGAAGTTGCTGCAAAAATGCGGCTCTTCTAGTTGCGTTGGTGAGGTTGGATTCGCAGCGGATCAAGGATGCCCCTGCTCCCCGCTAAACTAGCCTTTTCTTATAACTCAACTAAAGGACTATTATTGGTACCATCAAAAAATATACTAAGCCCCCATGCTAGGGGGCCTGATGGTGAAACGGGCAGCGCTAGCCGCTCCTATGGATGGCTTACGCCAGCCCTCGCCTACTGTATCTCATTGATTTCAGTTTTATGCCTTGCGGGTGACAAGTCTCTGATTTCCGCACGCACAAAAACACCACGAAAGTGGTTTTAATGCAAGGAGTATCCCCCAAATTTCCAGCTAGCAAATCAAAGCATGCTTAGAAACTTAATGCGCTTCGCACATTCCTCTAGGGAGGAGAGCGAACCATCTGAGATGATCTCAAGAGGAGATCGCCCCTTGAAATAATCGTTGTCGTTCTTCATGGTCATGAAGTCTTGTCGATTACGTGAATTGCTGAAAATTTTTTCCAAGTCGCTGTTTATACTAATCAGAAGACTGGCCCGAAAGAGTTTTTCCTCTGATTTGAAACTATTGGAAGCAAGAATTTTATGTATCAGCCATTTATCAGCACCCCATCTCTTTAGGGCGGCAGTTGCCAGCGTAAGGTCGTCACGCTCCATCAGTCACGCTCCTTTTCGGGAGTCCGACAGAGGCTTCGTTAATAAGATTTTCCAGAACTACAGATAACCATTTTTGAAATTGCTCCAGCTCGGCGTCGTTTGTGCTAGAGTTTGAACTCGCATATATGCTCCTGGAGCTCTTTATTTGCATGGGGCTAAGTTCGAAATCATCCGAAAAAAGACGCCCAGAAAGGGTTCTATAGGCATAGCCATCTAGTTCGATATCTTGCCGGTAAATTGTGGCTGCTTGCAGGTCTAGTACAGCCTCTACCTGCCATCGCTCTGTATTTGTCATCGCTGGTGGGACAGCTAGCTGCAGACCAATAATTGCTTGAATTGCAGAAGGCTTATCAAGCTCATAGAACAAATCAAGAACGCTTTGTCCCTTGCTGAAGGCCTGAATCTCTATCACCTCATCATGCGCATGAAGATCTAGCATGCAAGCGATCAAAAATGGTGATCGTCCATCGCCACTCAGGACCTCGGAGAATGTATTGAGGGTTGCCCGTAGCCCCACCATAGCGTACCTCCCGCTAAAATGAACACTATAGATTGTAGCTCTATAGGGCTCAACAGGGCTTCATCATTCCTTTTGTGGATTAGAAACGCAAATGGAGCTCAAGCAAGCCCTCGCCCAAGCGCTGCGTAAGATCAGAACGAGCCGAGGGCTAACCCAGGAGGACCTGGGAGATGTCAGTAGCCGGACCTATGTGAGCACCCTTGAACGAGGCCTCAAAAGTCCCACGCTCGAGAAGCTTGTCGAGCTCTCAGTTCGCATGGATGTCCATCCTCTCAGCCTCCTTACAGAGATCTTCCTATTGACCGGAGAGGAGCCTGATCTTGAGGCTTTGTTCACGAGGGTCCGTCGAGATTTGCATATGTGATGGTGATTGCCCTCGAGAGGGGGCTTTCGGGAATATGTAATATCCGATAACTGTCAGACCCGGATATTGCATATTGAGGTAATCAGTAGGATCATGTCGGCACCCTCAGTTGCCTGCCCAAGCGATTCCCATGTCCGTACCTGCTATGCCACATCCGTTGTTTGAAACCTATACACGATTTGGTGAGCTCAACTTTAGCTCTCTGAGAAAAGAAAATCGTTCTGTCATTTAGTACCTTGAGCAGTTTTCTGAACAGGTCCAAGCGCTTGAAGGCTACCATGCCGTGCGCAGTTTCCTCAGGTCTTATGCCGGCAACGAGGCCACGTTCAATTCTTATCGTACTCACGTAGAGCGATTGCTGCTGTGGACTCTAATCAAGGCGCGAATACCTCTGCTTGAAATGCGACGCACCCATGCTGAAAGTTTCATGGAATTCTGCCTTGCACCGGATATTGCTTGGATCGGGCCGGTGGTCAAATCCCGCTTCAACCGCCATGGTGCGCGCAAAATAAACGCGACGGATACGTACGTGGTGAACCCCGATTGGCGGCCATTCAGCCACACTATTTCCAAGGAGGAACGTAAGCGCGCTAAGGAGCACAACCGCCCTATTCCATCCGGCACCTACAAACTTTCTCAAGGCTCTATTGCGCAAATCTTCGCGGTGTGTGGCAGTTTCTTCCAGCACGCGATAGACGAAGGGTACTGCGAGCAAAACCCGTTTCGGGCAGTTAAGCAGAAGAGCAAATACAAACAACGTAACACTGACAACAACGACACTCGGATCCTGACTACGTTGCAGTGGGACTTCGTGCTAGAAACCTCCGAAAATCTGGCTGCCGCAGACCCTCGGCATGAGCGTACGTTGTTCATCGTGGCAACTATATTTGCTATGTATTTGCGGGTTTCTGACCTTGTTGGGCGCGATAACTGGCAGCCGACAATGGGCGATATGCGCAAGGATAGCGCGGGCAACTGGTGGTATCACGTGGTGGGCAAAGGCAACAAGGCAGGAAAAATCAGCGTTCGTGACGACTACGTCGAAAATTATCTTAAGCGATGGAGGCTGCACCAAGGGCTATCTCCCCTGCCCGGTTTCCGCGAAACTACGCCGTTGATTTCCACCCAGCGTGGGCGCGCCGGGCTTTCTGATCGGCATGTTCGATTGCTGCTTCAAGTAGTGTTCGATCGCGCACTGGTACGCATGCAGACTGAAGGCTGGCCGGACGAAGACGTTGGCCGCTTGCGTGCCGCTTCACTGCACTGGTTGCGGCATACCTCGGCGACGTTCGACGCACCATATCGAGATATGAAGGACCTACAGGTTGATCTTCGCCACAACAGCCTAAGTACAACACAGAATGTCTATTACAACTCTGAAGACGAGAAACGGGCGTACTCAGTAAAGCGCTTGCCCATGAAGGAGCGTTGAGTCCTTTCAGATCCAGCGGTCGCTCGCCTAGGTGGATTTCGACTCATCGCTTTTTCGCTTCGGAAACGAGCTAAGACAAACATCCGTCCCGCGTAGCGAAGCAGCGAAACTTGACGGGCAGCGACCTCCCGGATCATCTGCCGTCCCTCATGTTCTGGACGCGTCACGCGTATATAGCCCGCATCCGCACGCTCTACATTCTCTTCGCCATGCAATAGCTGAACGACCTCCGTCACGTCAGCTAGGTTCGCGGCAGTTCCGTGAACGTGATGTACTAGGTCGACTCAGCATCGGTAAGTTTCTTACGCTGAGGGCGATCGTCCGAACCCGGTTTCCGAGGAGCTGCTGGGGCATTGAGGCATCGAGATGATCACGTCAGAAAAAAAGCGCTCACCGACCTTCTTCAGCAATTGGACCAACTAGGTAGGCGGAAAGCTCAGGGATGCGGGAACGGTGCCGCGTGCCCTCGCCTACCGGCGCCCTCGAGGCTTCACTCTATGCGCTTCGGAGCGTCTGTAACGGTCGAATAGAGTGTAGACCGACTCCAGTCTTTCGAATATGCATAGCTAAAAGCTACCATTGCTCACTGCATGGGGCGCGCTCGTTATCAAACTCGCGCCTGGTGCAGGTCAGCCAGCCAACCGGCCTACTAAGGATAACCAGATGCGCACCACCATCATGACGCAGTTGCAGGCATGGGCCCGTCAGTTCGAACGTCAATCCGACCCTGAGTCAGACCTGGACGATGAAGACTTTTTCCTCGATTACAAGCTGCTGGGCGTAGCGTCGTTCGTCAAACATGTCGCGTTCGAGCACGATGACCTGGAACTTTTAGCGTTGGCCTCCAAGGTAGAAATGCAAGTCGAACGCGTGCTCGCGCTGCAGAATGAAGCCGAGCATGAGCGTCTGTCTGCTCAAGATCAATCCTACGCGCAGCATGAACGCGTTCGGGAAGCATGCATCCACTACTTCTATACCGAACCTGCCTTCACAGTGGACATGTCTAAATACCGCTCGATGATCGAGGTGGCCGGAGCGTTCTCCGATCCTCACAAGCTGACCGGCTTGATGAACTATATCGACGCTGATCGGGTGTTGAGCAAAATTTATGACCGGGTCAAAAGTCGCCTGAGCCGCTCGACGCTTGACGCCGGAACGTCGCCATCGTTCGAAGACGTAAGCCGGGCTTACAACCTCGAACTGGCGGAAGTTTACCGGTTAGCCGACCTTCATGTCTCGCGCGTGTTACAGCAATATGCAGTAGCGGCTGGCTAGTCGGCATCCTCAGGCGCACCGCGGCGCACCAGGCCCCTCCCGCCGTGAGCGTGTCGTTCACTACGTTGCTACGAGATACCACGGCAAAGATGCGAGACTACTCGGATAATTGGCGGTGTCGAAAGAATATTCGCAGCTATCTGCCATATCAAACAAGAGTAGAGCCATGGCGCTCCACTCTTGCGGGCTCATGGAGCGCTGACGCTTCATTTTCCGATTTTTTTTTCTTTCGCGGTAGCTCGCCTCTCGCGCTTTTCCGCTTTGCCTTGCTCATAGCCAGACTCTTTGCGTGCTTTAGCTGCTGTGCCAGCATCAGTAAGGTCCAGAACAACTACAGACGTCTTGCCCCTCAAATCTGCCGGCAACTGAGCTTCAAGCGCGATCTTGAGTGCTTCAGGTGTCTGATGCTTCACACCCTCTGGCGATGGCTGGATCTTATGCACGCCCCCGAACCAAAAGACCACATAGATCCCCTGCCCTTCAGTGTTAGGCGCCCGTGCATAAGTCTGAAGCTGCCCACTATGGCCGTACCAAAGGTGGCTGTGGTATGTGTGCTTTGCTTCAAGCGGGAGATATAGAGTTCCATCCGTTACCATCATGTCGGCTCGTGTTCCCCCTGAAGAAGCAGCTTCAGGGTACACGTCGAAGTTACCGTAAAACCTCAAGCGATCACGAAGCTTATCGGCAAGCACGTCGCGACAATCGTTCTCTATCTTCGGCCGACCTGCATTCCAGTAGAGGCTCCAGAGGTTCAGCGGCGAGGATTGGACTTCTTCAGCGATTTCGCGCAGCACCATCAGGGTCAATGCGCGGAGATTCTGGACATTGATGGGGCCTTTGTTCTGGATCACCTTCGCCAAGTCCACAGGTTCAATCAATGGGCGTGCCTGAGACCTGGCATCACGGCGATAGACCTCGAGATCATGCTTGAGCACCAGTTCCCAAGCCGTACCTTGGGCAGCAGCTATCAGCGATATGAAGGTGCACTCCACTCCTGAGTCATTTGCTAATCTGAGTGACTTGATCACTTTGGTGGTATCGACCCACATCCGATCGTAATGCCCCTCTATTGCTGGGGATCGGCGGATGAAAAACTCAATCAACAACTTGCTGACGGTGACCGTCGTAGCAGGATCCGCAAAAAACCCTCTCTGTGGATAATCGTCGACTACCAGGCGATGGATAGCCTGATCATCTGAGGCCTCTAATGCCTCCGTGAATGCATCGCTGAACGTCATCGGATGCACACACACTCCGAAGAATGCCCATCTCAGTCGATCTTCGATAAAATTCCACGGAAGGCTCGTCTGGCCCTGCGGCCCGCTCCGGCCATTGAAATCCTCAAGGTATTCGTGGGTAATTTGGATTAACTCCTCGTCGTGAATGTTCGCCCGCGCGAGTCTAAGGACGGACTGTAACCGTATTCCTTTCAGTTGATTGGGATGTTGCAATTGCGCTCTCACAGCCCAGGACTGCAGGTCCCCATCTATCCGTCTTTCTGCAAGAATCTGCAACAGATCACTCCATGATCCGTCATCGGAATGCATCAGCTGTTCAAATGAGTCCCGGGCAGTGGGGAATGCGCGCTCCAGCTCACTGGCACAACGAATTTCCAGACGGTCTCTAAGATGAGGGTCTCTCAGGTTGTTGCTGGATCTCAATGCCGTGATTACTTCTGAGATCGGCAATTCGGCAAGGTCCAGGCCCCGATCCAAGCGCAGGGAAGCCGAAGCAGCGTAACAAACGGTACGTGGCAAATGGCCCCCACTAACCAGCCCATCAATTGCAACACCTGCAAGGGCCTCACCTAGCGCCTCATTGATTGCTGGTATGCCGCTTCGTTTATTCAGAGCGAGTGGATAGTTGCCGCAGTAGATTTCGGCGCCCCAATACATGAGCGTCTGCAGCTGCTGGTCGGTAAGAGCTTGGGCGGTCTGGCACTCCTTTATGAAGAGAAGTAGCACATTCTCAACGCTTCCTGACGCATGAGCCTCGAGAGTTTTGACTTCCGCTTCGTGCATTTTTAGGCAGGCCGTTACAGTGGAGACCACTTCAGGATCTAGGTCATCCCGTAGCAATTGAATGAGCCAATCAGGGGCTCGATCACCTTGTTGCAGAACCCAATTCGAAACCTGCCGACCTACATACACACCCCCGACCCTTGCGAGCAGCTCGCGTGAGTTCACAACGAGGCGCACCCTCTGTTCATTTGGTGCAATCCCGAGGGCGCGCATACCTATCGCAATCGATCCGCAATCCGCAACATCTTGGTCGGTAAGATCGACTATGTCTGCGATTAGAATGTCCAGATCTTCATGCTTCGCGATCCATTCCTGCGCGGCTCTCTTGAAGACTGAGTCATTGCCAACAATCACTCCAGTCGCCACCAACAGACATGCTAACTCCCTGGGCGTGATGTCAAACTTCGAAAGCACGGCAATGCCGAACACCGATGCAAATGCATGCTCCGTTGAGCCCTTGCCTGCCTTTGGGTGCCAGCGCTTCGGGTCGTCCATGATTAAGGCCGGCCACAGATTTTCGGATGCATGCCACGCGACATCACGCACCGCGTAGGTTAGGGACCCGGTGCTTGGAGTATTGCTCTTGGGCCACTGGCTGAGCGCCTCATACACAGGCTTCATAGTCTCAAGCAGTCGGTTTATGTCAGCCCCAACCAGTTGCGACGGCGGGATAGCGCAAAAGAGCTGCGCCATCGAACGTAGGTTTCCAGCTTCGTGCTCCACCGCCCCGCTCAAGCGCTCAATTCGTGACCAAATCTCCTCAACTGATGGGCCAGCACAATGGAGCCATGCTGAAACTGCTACACGCCGGCACCATTCCACACCGGCCTGGCTCAGCACCATGCCCCAACATGCGTCAGCTGCAACTGCATGTGGCCGACCTACAGATAATGCTTCAAGGAGCATGTTTACTCGGTAGCCTGAGGTTTCCAGGCTCAGCATCTGAAGGGCTTGGTCGACGATGTCAGGAGTGATCAACCCAACTGTTGTTATTTCTGCTGGACTCCATCGCTGTGGGGCCCAGCGGAAGAATGGGTCGCGCGCCCCAACCTCCCTGAGGACAATCAGTCTCGAGCCGACAGGTAACTGTGCCGTGTCGCCGTGGAGCAGTAGTGTCTCGGGGTCTCGCTGGACAAGCCGCTTCGCTTCATCCAGCGCCCCCTGGCTAACCAGATGCCCTGCATACCACGCATACAACGGGCGAACTGCGTCGGCCGCTAGGCCGTCTGGTGAGACGATTAACGCCAGCGCGCGCTCGGGATGGAGCTTTGGATTGCCAAGGCCATCAGTCACAAGCCTTGCCAGAAAGCGGCCCGCCAAAAACTCCTGAATGCTGCGATGCAACGGCTCGAACACGTCACCATTCTTGATGAACAGAGCGGTATCCAACACAACACCCAATTTGACCCGTTCTAGCTGTAAGTCGTCTGACGTGATAGCTGAACCATGACCGAGCGCGGAGGGCTTGACGCGATGCTTGCCTGACAGCAGCAGTGTAAGACTGACTCGACCGGCAATATCCAACCGACTCTCCAGGGTCAAAGCACCTCGGTGGGCATCCTCCTGTTTTGTATCGTTGTGCTCAAAAGCTAAATGCTCTACGCCGTTTTGGTACAGTTTGAACCGCGTTAAGTCAACGAGTGAGTCTAAATTGGTTTTCGTGAGGAACTTCAGGCCCAATGGGGTCATAGCGAAAGCTGTTGAGCGTATCGCCTCCAGGCTGGAGAGGAACTTGCGTGGCTCATCGCAACCGAGCACCTGGAGCACTTGCATAGACTCGTCTTCCTCTAAGGGAAGCAGCTGTGCAACAACAGGATTCATACCTCTTGAAGCACCCTTATCGCCATAAGCCAGACTTAGGCGCCCGCCGTCATGCCAGCTCTCTGCTCGACAACTTACCCGCCACCTGACGTCAGGAGTACGCTGCAATGCCCTTGCGATGCCCCTGGCTTCTTCTACCGGTATCTCGTCAAGCGCATCGATGTAGACCGTCGAGCCGGGTGAGATAGGCTGGTCCACCACGGCATATGCGGGATGACTAACCTCACCCTCTAGGGACGCAAGCTGTTTAAGCGCCTCTGACTTACCCATGCCAGGGGCGCCGAGTAGAACAATAAACTGCTCATTTTTGAGGCTGCTCAGAGGTTGCTTGTCCTTCGGCTCATCGGGATTGCGGCCGGTTGTGATGAAACGGTCAAGTGGGGCAATGGTCATGTCAGGGCGGGCCAGGCGTTCTTGGATCCAGCATGATACAAGAAGGCTGGACTAAGCCGGCCCCCCATAGTGACCGGGGCGTGCCGAGATGTGGTGGTGGCCAGCAATTATTCACCGGGCTGGGGTACCATAATCCTACTTTCGTCAGCCGAGATGGCGCTCATCTTCACTCCGTCCGTGACAGCATGCGGCTGGATCTAATCCGGAGCGTGTCCTCGCCGACAAGACCAAACCTGCATGAGATGATCAATGGACGACATAGAACTCGCATTTGGGGCATCTGCCGAAGTCGGACGACTTTACAAGGAAGGCAAACTTTCAGCGTTGATACGCCGATTCTGGCCTTATCGTTCCTTCGAGGCCTCGCTGTAGCTTTCTGCGATCGCCTGGATCGGAACCTTGGAAATGTTGCCCTGGCCGAAAAGATCCATAGTTTGGCCCAGCGCGGGATGCTGAACGGGACGGCCAAGCAGCAGCTTCGCATTTTGCAAGTCAATGGTAACAAAGCTGCTCACCCAGAAGGCTATGACTTCGTCGATCTAGACTTTCCACAGCTGGCCGCAGAGGCGCTGGAGGCTGCAAGAGGCCTCGTAGAGTGCTTGTACACTGCAGCCCATAAAGATGTGCCCGCTTACGATTTAGCAATTGTAGAGTCGGGCTCGCTAAAGGAAATGTGCGCACGTGCCATGCTCGATCGAGACCCTGAAGCAATGAGTCAGGCAGGTGAGTACTTTCTGGAGAGGGCCGAGCAGTTTCCAAAATTCGGGCTCACAAGACCGGATAGGTATCACATTGACGCCGGTGCCGACATTGAACACTCGATGTTCTGGTTCAAGCAAGGTGCAGATAACGACCACCCCAATTGTGCCTACAGGTACGGCTACTACCTGATCCGGCATTTGAACGTAGAGCGCAATCAGGAGATTAGGGGCGAATGGTACATCACGAAGGCCGCGGATGCCGATCATCCAGAGGCTGTTTTGTACCTAGCTCAAAGCGCACTTGAAGGCCTGGGCAGTTTCACGATCGATGAGGTACACGCCCTGGAGCTCTTCGAGCGGGCAGCGGAGTTGGGGAGTCTCAAGGCAGTCTCCCAAGTGGGTGCAATGTACGCGTCTGGCCGCGGTTGCGAGGTGTGCCCTCAGAAGGCCGCGCAGTACACCTTGAAGGCGGCCTATGCTGGCGATCCTCAGGCTCAGTACAATCTCTCAGTACTCTATGCGAACGGGACCAATGGACTGAAAAGCGAGAGCGAGGCCATTAAATGGCTTCAAGAGTCGGCTGCGCAGGAGTTCCCTGAGGCGGTCTACGACTTCGCATGCTACATCATGGAAGGACATGTGCCTGGACGTGCTCCAGCCGAGGCCGAGGCAGAGTTTGAAAAAGCAATGCAGTTCGATAAGTTCAGGGCGCGCGCGGCTGTATTGGCTGCGCAGATGATCTACGAACGAGAGCATTCTCTAGATGACCTCATACGCGCAGCCGAGCATCTTCAGGCGTGCTATGAGATGGTCGTAAAGGAGGGAGGTCAAGATGACCTAAAGGAGTTGTGTTTAGAGGCTTGCAAAGACGTTGTGGGTGCTTTGCGTGAACACATCAATAAGCACGGTACTGCTCCTAACATGAAATGCAGTGACGTGTTCTGCTCGCTTTTTTTCGACCAAGACTGTGTGCCAGTTGCTGATCGGGAGACTCGGTGGATGCAGGTTGTGGAGACGCTCGTTACCTTGGGGCAGAGCGATGCTGAGGCCGGGACACAGTACCTCCTGCGTGAGGCCTGCCTCCCCACTCGCAAGAAGGTGAGAATTCCTGAAGTCGTGCAGATGGCTGTGTCTAGTCCTGAAATAGGTTTACACCTGTTCAGGTAGGCCGATAGGCCTCAAAACGCCCGATGCACCGCATCGGGCGTTTTGTTTTTCAGGGCCATATGGGGCCTTTCTGTGTTGTAGATCTGTACTGCCTCATCAACCATCTGCCTCGCTTGCTCCAGATCTTCAGGGCTACTCAACAGCAGCTCCATCTTGAGGATTCCGTTGATTCGCTCAGCCAGCGCGTTCTGGTAGCAGTCATACCCATCAGTCATGGAGCACTGAACGCCGTGCCGTTGGTGCAGTGACTGGTATAGCGCCGAGCAATATTGGATGCCTCGATCCGAATGGTGGACTAATGGCTGGCGACGACGTCGCTTTCGTAAGGCCTGCTTGAAGGCTTGCGCTACTGACTCGGCATGCAGGCTTTCATGGACGTGGTGACCAACAATTTTCCTGGAGTACGCGTCCGTTACCAGGCTCAGGTACAGCGGGCCGTTGCGTGCGGGCAGATAAGTAATGTCGGCAACCCAGACGTGCTCCGGCCTTGTCGGAACGACTTGGCTTGGACCGGGCTTGATTAAGTTGGGATGGCGGTAGAAGCGATGAAAGCTCTGTGTTGTCTTGTGGTATGCCCGCTTGGGCAGTACCAGCAAACGGCGCTCTCCCAAGACCTGAAACAGTCTATCTCGGCCGACCTGGAATCGTTTGTCAGGTTGGCAATGCAGCAAATAGTGCAGCTTACGGGTACCCAGACGGGGCTGGCGCAGCCGGACTTGCTGAACAAACTGAACCACCCGATCTGCCTGGCGCTCTTTGCCATCAGCAGCTCGGTTGCGCTTGTAGTAAGCCTGTCGACTGATGCCTAGAAACTGACAAGCCCTGGCAATGCTCAGTCCTGCGACTTGACCTTGCGAGAGGACTTGCCGGATCGCTTTTTTACGACCGAGACACCATAGTCATTTTTCAGAACATCAACGACCGTTTCAAAGAACTGGGCCTTCTGGCTCATCAGCTCAAGCTGCTGCTCAAGCTCTTTGATCCGCTGCTCTGGAGTGAGCGTTTTGGGGTCAGACATCGCGCAGCTCCTCTCGTCGCGGATCGAGGCCCCCTGGCTCCAATCCTGCCGACCGTGCTTACGCAACCATACCAGAACCGTCGACCGTCCCTGGATGCCATACCGCACCTGGACCTGCTTGTAGGTCAGTTCGCCTTTTTCAATCTGATCAACCACCGCCAATTTAAAAGACAGTGAGTAATCACGCTGTGTGCGCTTTACACCTTGCTCCATCTGACTCTCCGGAAATTCGGGATGGGAGGTGTAAACCTTATTCAGGACGGGACACTGCTCTAATGCCAATGTCTTTTAGTGCACCTAAATCTGGCCGCAATGAGCGCTGCTACTGTGGGTCAGGCGTAAAGTTCAAGCGCTGCTGTGGCGCCTGATTCACTCGGCCCAAGACTATAGCCTCATCTGCTGATAACGCCCCGTTGTAGCGCCTGCATCGGGTCTGGACAATGCCCAGCGCCAACTGAATTGTAAGCGTCCGGCGAACTCACCTTCCGAACTCCAGCATTAAGGGGGATGGTGTCCGCGTATTTTTAAGCGGACGCGATCACCCTTATCGCCAGGATTTCCATGCGCCTATGAAGCTCTTACACGAAACTATTCAAGGCCCAGGTCGCTCAGTAATGCCTGCAAGCTGGCGCAACCGTGTCCAGTGTCGCCATCAACCAATGTGCAGCTGGAGAAAGCAATCAACGCCTGTCACTTCCGTAAAGACCTGTATTACAGGCTGAACGTGGTAAGCCTGCAACTGCACCCCCAGCGTGATCGGCCAGGTGACATTCTGCCTCTGGCCAGACACTTCATTGAAAACCGGCTGAGGGTATGAGTTGCATCAAGGTCACAAAATGGGAGAAGCATCTTTACAGCTCCGAGACAGGGCATCTGAAGGATGGCCTGCACGTGAAGGAGCTGCCAACGTAGCTTAGCCCTTTCGCACTTCGAACCCTACAAGCTTCTTAGGTAAATTGTTGAGCCTTTCAAACCGTAGGACGCCTCCAGGCGAGCTCGGCCACGCTTCCTTGAGATTGTCGGAGACACGCACCGTGTTCACGCCAGAGCTCAGCTTGGAAGCTTCCCAGACGCATTGGCCGATTGCTTTTGGCTGCCTGAAAGCTGAAGTGCCTACAAGGGTAACGATTGCGTGACTGATGGAGAGGCCGGCGCCAATGGAGAGGCTCGGTAGCTGGAATCGCTCAGCCAAGAGCTCATTAACAATCTGCCTGGTCTCTGTGACGCACTCATTAGCGGCCAGATAGGCGTCGCGAACTGTTTGAGCCCGATCGTTCGTATCCACCTTGAACAGAATGAGAGCACCATCACCAAGGTACTCGGTGACATGTCCATCTTTGAACTGCACGGTGGTGGCCAAAGCAGGCAGCAGCGCTGAAGTCTCGTAGAAGACCCTCTGGAACCCACTCTCGATAGGAGGAAATTTCTGAAGATTCTGTAGGCGATCAGTGGAGTTACGCATGTCAACAACGAGGGCAACGAACTCCGTCACCTCCGGTTCCCCGCTCTGCACAAATGGATGGCCAGGGATATTGCTCTCAGTCCCCGCGTACACCTCGAACGATCTGGTTGCGCTCTCCAAGACCATTCCGACTTTGCGCCACGTGCGGATTGCTTCGTCAAGGCCCTCCACAGCAGCTTTGCGGACAAGAACTCTTTGGTTGTTATCCATCACACCAGCTTCCTGAAATGCCGTTTAACTTTGTCCCAGACCTGCTTCTCTTTAGCGTCTGTCATGTTCTTCGGGTAGTAGATGATGCTTAGGCCTTTGAGGTCGCTGGGGAGTTTTACGTCAGCTCCTTGCGGCGCCATAAGCACTGTACGTTTGCGACCAAAGCGCCCTACGAAAAGCCCAAGCTCGAACAAAACATTGTCTCGCGGCATGGACTGCTCCAGCTTACGAGACGTCACGAAGTCATCATCGTTGGCAATGGCCACAGCGAAATCCGCACGACTCATTTCTTCTTCAAGGTCATCCATGGGGTAACTGGAGAGATGAAAAATTTGAGGCATGCTCCATGGCGCGTATTCCAGGAGAGCCTCATGCTCGAAGTGCTGTATGCCGCTGTCGACAACGGGAAGCGCCTCAGCAGAAGAAATAGCGAAAATGCGGTGCTTCTCACGCGGCTTCGCTACATTGGCATTTCGGATGGCGATCCGTTTTGCCAAATCCAAGGCGAAGGCCTGCGATGCTGCTGGGAACTCCTGAAGGAAAGCTTTGAAATGCTCACGTGAGAGTTGCACTGCCACAACCTCTTCGCGAGCCGTTACCGTACTCGTGCGAGACGTCGGGTGTACGGCGGCGATCTCTCCTACGTAGTTCCCTGATTCAAATGAGTCGACCAGCACGTGCTTGCCGATACTGATTCTCACCGATCCGGTCAACAAGAAAAAGACGTCTGTCGTTTGCTCACCAAGGGTGATGAGCTCCTGAGAGCTTTGAAATTCCTTCAGTTCACCATGCTCTGCCAGGTAGGTAGCACGCGTCGCGTCCTGTTTGACGAGCGGCTGCACCATGAGCTGCTCAATCAGCTCAGCCTGATCATTTTTGAAGCGCTCCAACATCTCCGCATCCCGTGCCTAATGATGGCCAGATGATGTCTCCGAACAGACTGCAATGCAACTATTGCTTAGCCGAATAGAGCTATCCGAGCAAGCCAAAGTGAAGTCCTCAAATACCCGGATCCTTGGCCCCGTATTAGGATGAACGGGGGGCGCGATGCCGCTCGATCTGCCGCGGCGTGCCATGTCTAGCGATAAACTCCAGCATCGCATCTTGGATTGGCCACTCTAGGTCGAACTCACCGTAGGTCTTGGTCAGCGACGGCCAGGCCGCTTTCAAGAGTCCCTTTCGTCGATATGGTGGAGCCAACCAGATCCAATGCAGCTCCCGGGGGCTTGCGGCCTCCGCATAGAATCCACAGGCGCCTGCGATAGCGCCCTCATCGCTTACGAACAAGTGGCCACGCCACTCTGGAGATGCTGGGTTATCCGCGCTCCCGTCCCACTGCACTCGGTCGTACCCAAATTCAAGGCGAAATGCCCGGGCCCGCTTCAGTACCTCATCGTGCATCCATAGTGGACTATCTGGCCCCACGAGAAGACTTCCATCCTTCACGGGCATTAGCGCAATGACGCGGGGATCTGGTTGCGGGTTGATCGTACTCATCCGGTCTTGATGTATAGAGGAGTGCCGACGCTCATCGGCAGGATCATTCTGTACGTAGCTGAGCCGACAGATACTACATTCCACAATGGGCGTTTCTAACGGGGCCTCATACTTAGAGCCCTGGATCTCGAGGCGTACCGGACCATCGCCTGAGGAAATTACTGTGAAATGCATCCCCTGAGAGTCGGCATGAGTGGTAGCCTCCATTTCAACTGCAGCTGAATGTCCTTCAACCTGCAGAACTATCCTCCTACTCGAACGCCGATGCTCATACTCAACCACTGCCAACTCACTTTCAGTCAGAATACGACGACTGCTTAATTGGCCTACTAGTTTCCGCACCAGGTTGCTTGGGTCGACTTGTAGTCCAAGGTGCTCTAGATGGATTAGCAGGTCTGCAACGCCGATTTCGCTAAACCCTTCAAAAGGAAATGGTTCATCTCCTATCTGTTCTGGTCGGTAGCACAGGGTCAGAGTGGGGATGTCAAGAGCTGAAATCAGATCTTGCAGGATGTACTCAATTGCGCAGCCTCCGCGCCGCTCTTCCATACCCAGCTTGTCCGCTAGCTCGGTGAGGGAGATGTAGCCATTCTCGGCGAGCTTACGCTCAATTGCAGAGGTCCTGTTGATCGCATTCTCTCGGCGGTCCTCGTTGAGGATTTTGCAGAGCCCCTGTAGTGCTTCGCGAGAAATCTTATAGGCCATGCGTTTGATCCTTCAAAAAATCGGCATAGTGATGTTACCTCAGTCCTGGCGTAACCTCATCCGCTCGGTACCAGCTCAAGGGTAGGAACTGCCTCCAGTTCTGATCTACATCTGCCGCCACGCGCCACCCACCACTTAAACAAGAAACCAGGTACTTTGCACCGCACTAGGCGTGCAGTGCTGCTCAGCTAATCCTGAGCCCCTGAGCTTGCCTCCGCGAGCCAAATGCAGGCCTTAAAAGCCCAGGGGTGTGGCTTCACGACTTCTTCCGAGTGCGCTTGGTCTTGTTTGCTTCCAACGCGCACGCGAACAGCGCCATCTCGACGTCAGCGACCCGCCAGCCGGTTCTACTCGCTCCCCTTGCGAGTCCGCATTCGGGTCGCTCGATGCCTCGTTGATCCAGTTCAGCGACTATGGCTGTGCACCGAGCCTGGAATGTCACATAGCCTCGCTTCCATGAGTAGTGGTGGATCGCCATCAGATCACCTGACTCAGCAAGATGCTTGCGTATCTGCTCGTCCAGGCTGCCATGAATGTCCGGCCGCAAGAATCTCAGGACTTTGGTCCCGTAGGTCAAACCAAGCCCGGGCAAGTCGAGCGCAGCCTCGATTGCCCTGCTGGGCTCGTCGAGATTCTGAAGGACCACGTTGAAGCGCTCGAGCAAGTTGACTTGCCCCAGCTCGGCCTCGAAGCGCGCGCGGACACTCCCACCGCCGCCCCAGGCGATAACCTCACGGAGGAATTCGGTCGGCGGCAGGTCAATTCTTCGCTCTGCAGCAATCCAGGCTCCACGCTCCTCTAGAGAGCGTATCCACCTGAAGTCTGGCGGTGCGTCTGCCGGGTAGCCGTAAAGCCCATGGTTCGAACTCCCCCAAGAATAGGATGAGAGGTACTTGGGTAGATCCGTTACTACAATTGCCATTAATCTCTCCGGCCAAGTTCTCTGCGCGAATGCAGCCTCGATTTGCGGGTTAAGGTAAACCCCGGCCGCCCCCGAGAAGCTCAGATCAGCCGCGGATGTACTCGAGGGCTTTTTCTCCACCAATCCAAGTGCGGTTCAGCATCTCTACGACCATGGCCGTCATCGAGCTCCCCCAAGGATCTAGGACAAGATCACCCTCCTCGGTCAGAGGATCAGGGCAGACACGTACATAAGGTCGTCGGCGGAGCGGCGCTAGTCGCTCTGGGTGAGCTGGCGCATCTCCACAATGTCGCTGGCTTGCCGGACAACATGTACGAAATTCCAATCTTGGGGGGTCTCACCCTGCGCCAGCTTGGAAAGCCGAGATAGATCATCCTTCGGAATTCGGGAGCCCCACACCGATTCCACTAGCAATCCTCTTTTTCGGAGGCCGCGCGTCTTGATGAAGCGTTCATCGCTGGCAATCTCGGCAGCCAGTGTTTTGAACAGCGACTCAAGCTTCGCGTTTTCGGCCGCTGCTATTATTTGATATCGGTCTTCGTGCCTTTCAATGAAATCGACAAGAAAGTCGACCAGATCATCGTACCAGTCGGCATTAAATGCACAGAACCTGGTCAGGCCTTGACTTGCATACGTGTACCTCAGGCGGTGGACCTGCCCCTCTCTTCCCTTAAACTCCTTAGGGAGTGCTTCAAGGCATTCAGCGATGGTTGGCGCAAGAGCATTCTGACGTTCTAGCAAACTCTCCCTCCCGCCGGAGTCCAGGATCTGATTGCCGATTATCACTCAAGCATCGAAGATCTGCCGGGAGTAGAAAATTAGGGAGGGTCTATATGTCGAAATCGCCGCGGCCATTGCCGGCGTATCCAGTATCACAAAGCACCCGTCGGTAACGCTGACTACTTCAGCCTCAATCAAGGTCGCGCCTGCAGCTTTCGCCGAGTCCAGTAAGGGCTTGGCTATCTGTCCAAGATCATCTAGCAGTACTTCATTGTTGCTCATCGGGCCTCCTGCTCGATTAGCGGCCTTCGCCTGTGCAAGCAGCCTACGAAAAATATGCTGACTTGATTACGTCCACTTCTATTGGCCTCATAAAATGCTTTGTCCGCAGCGCTACCAGGAGGCGGCATCAGCTGCCGACGATTGGAGTATGTATTGCCAAACCAATGCTGGAGTGTAGATGCGAGCTTGCATAATGCGTGGTGTGGGCGATTTCAAGACTATTATGCTCTGGCGTAACTTTTCTGCAACCAACCGCGCGCCTTCCGGCGAGGTACTGGGACGTCCGAGGGCAAACGCGTCACCACCCGAACGTGCTGGCAGGTTATCCAGCCGTGAGCAACAGTGTCGGATCGCATTGGCTATCTGACGAGGCGCCTTGTCGCCTGCCAAATTGGTGCACCCTCCTCCGCAAGTCTTATTGCAAGGAGGGATTTTACGATACGGTAGGTTTGGCAGTTGGCCTGGTGTCGCGACCGATGTTCTTCAGTGTTCCATTGTTTGATACGCGACGTAGAGAGCACCCGCGAGAACATACAGCGTTGATATCACACGCCCAACGACGCAATCCCGCGCTCTACTGCATCAATGGCACCTGCCAGGTAGCCCGAAAATTCGAGCGACCATTCGCTACCCACGCCGATCAGATGATCGGCCCAAGGGCCGGATGCTGCGGCATTTGACGGGGCCGAAGCATGCTGTGAGTTACCGGCCCAATCAGCCTCCACCGCCGTGAACGGATCCGCAGCCCAGTCCTTGATGAATTCTGCCGTTGGCAAAGCGCCCATCGGGCCAAACATGCGCGCCAAGGCGTGGTAGTTGCCATACCACTTGTTCATGCCGCTGATCTGAATAGCGATTTCCTGGGGGGGACGCCTGCTGGGCGTCGAGTGGCGCGGTTTTCATTGTTATGGCTCCTCAACGGTGATCGGTCTTGAGCCTGCGCTCAAGGTGAATCGAGTAACGCGACATGCTGAAGCAGAACAGGAAGAACATGCCGCCAATGAACAGGAACAGCTCCCAGTACACGCCCTGCCACTGAGTGCTGGCGCGAATGGCCGTCGACAGGGCGATGGGATCGAGTAGGCCGATGAACACCACCAGCGTTGTGTCCTTGAACAAGCCGATGAACGTGCTGACGATCATCGGGATCGAGATCTTCAACGCCTGCGGCATGATCACCAGGCGCTGCGCCTTCCAGTAGTCCAGGCCAAGCGCCTGTGCGGCCTCCGTCTGGCCCTGTGGCAGCGCTGCCAGCCCGCCTCTGATCACCTCCGCCATGTAGGCGGTGGAGAAAATGGTCACCATGATGATGACCCGCAGGATCAGGTCGAACGACGTACCGGGTGGCAGGAAGTAGTTGAGTAGCAGCGAAGCGGTAAACAGTAAGGTGATCAGGGGAACACCGCGCACGAACTCGATGAAGGTGACGCTCATCACGCGGATAGCAGCTTGGCCTCAGTGCCGCGGTTGCGCTGGACATAGGCGCCGACCGGGAACCGGTGGATGAGCAGCGTTTTGGCGGGATCACGCCAGCCAAGCTCACAAAGCATTTGATAAAGGCGAGACATAATGCCCTTCCGGCGTCGTAGCACCGATGTCATTATGCCAACACTGCGTTGCCCACAGGTTTCATCACGCGCACTCGACTGGCCCATAGCATGCCATCGTGATACGCCACACCTTCAAGGATCGTGTTGATGTCCAACGAAAGCGCCCCACCAGCCGCAACCTCTTCTGAAGATGCCGTAGCCCCCCCGCCACCTGCTGACAAACCTGTGGAGCTTGATGCCAACCGCAAGGGCCTTCAGGCCTACTTGGCACCAGGGGCATCTGACTGGGCGCCTTTGAATGAAGAAGCCTATATCGTCCTCAAGGGCGCACCACCACCTGACCCTGCACGGATCGTTTCCAACCGCACAGCGCTGTCGGACATGCTCGCTGCGGCACTGCAAGTTCCCAATCTTGGCTTTTTGGCAGGAAGTGGGACTTCGCTTGGTGCACCAGGCGGGCCAAGCATGTGGGATCTATGGAAGCGCTCCATGTGCACACCCGGCTCAGGGGATCCCACTGAAGCGGCAGCGCGCGTGATGGATGTGGTGCGGTACAAAGAAATAATCAATCCAAACATCGAGCACTTCCTTTCTCAGTGCGACGCCTATCTCGCCTTCAACAAAGACGTGACCGTTGAAGGGTTCGTCAGCGAGGTCAAAGCAGTCATCCTGGATGCATGCTCGGCATTCCTGCGGGCCCCGAACGCCGAAATTTCTGCATACAGGCAGTTGCTGCAGAAGCTGGCGAGACGACGAGTACGAGATCCTCGCCTGAAGGTCTTTACCACAAACTATGACATGTGCTTCGAGACAGCAGCCTCTGACCTCGGGATGATGGCCATTGATGGATTTTCCTATACGCGTAGGCGGCGGTTCGATGGAAAGCATTTCAGCTACGACATCGTCAGGCGAGAGGTGGAAGGTCATGAGTTCGCCGAAGGTGTGTTCCAGCTACTGAAGTTGCATGGATCGGTAAGTTGGAGCAGAGAGGGAAAAGACATCTATGAGGACGCAGCGCCTACACCTGCGAACGCGTGCCTCATCTACCCAGCCAAAGGCAAGTACCAGCAGGCATTCCTGCAGCCTCACCTAGAGCTTCTGTCACGCTACCTGGAGTTTCTGCGTCAGCCCAACAGTTGCCTCATCGTGGCGGGCTTTGGCTTCAACGATGATCACCTCTCCGAGCCAATCTTCTCAGCCATCCAATCTAACCCGAGCCTGAAACTCATACTCTGCGATTTCCAGTGCATCACGCACCTGCATAACCGGGGACACCATGGCTCAAGCGACTATTGGGGCAGATTCCATGACCTCGCCAAGCGTGGCCTGGACATCCACTTCGTCAGTGGTTCGTTCAGCGATCTGGTCAGCCACATTCCGCACCTGAGAACAGCTTCACCAGCAGAGCAGTTGGCGAATGCCGTCAGGCGCCTGGGGAGCCAAAACGCATGAGTGCTCTCGACGGGATTCTGGCCAGCAATCTCAAAATTGGCGTGGTTTCGAGTGTGAGTGCCCACCTGGTAAAGACAAACCTGGCGCATGCCGGGAATGTGAGCGGCCAATACTTGGGCCACAACCGTTACGGCAAAGGTGAGGTCGGCGAGCTTGTGCTCGTTGAAGGCCAGCAAGCAGTGCTGCTAGGGCGCATAACCGAGGTGACGCTGCCTGACAGGGATCGCTCGGAGATTTCACAGGACTTTGCCGGTAGCCGCCAAATCGATGCAATCGGCTTCATACGCCTTCTGGGCTCCGTAAACCCGCATTCATTGCGAGTCACAGCAGGAGTTAGCTCATACGCACGTCTTGGCGATCGGGTCTACTCCGCCCCCGGAGAATTTATTTCCCAGATCCCTTTGTTGACCTCAACGGGGGTAGACGGTGCGCCACCTGAGGTAGCGTTGAGTCTTGGTCATGTTGCCGGGGATGGCGGATTTCCTATTGCCATCACTCCCGAAAAAATATTCGGACGGCACTGCGCAATCCTGGGCTCCACAGGCGGAGGCAAGAGCTGGACGACATCCAAGCTGATCGAGGAGTGTCGCCGCTTCTCAGCCAAAGTCGTGCTGATCGATGCCACGGGCGAATACCGATCGCTCGTTGGCGATGACACGGTTCATTGCCACCTTGGCAGCCCTCTCCACCTGGCTGGAGGCTCTGTAGAAGTCGCGATTCCGCCGACGAGCTTCACCGAGTCCGACTTCATAGCCCTCTTCCAGCCATCGGGCAAAACCCAAGGCCCTAAGCTGAGGGAGGCGATCAAAAGCCTCCGACTCGTACATCTCGCACCTGATCTGTTCCCGAAGCACATCGTCTGGAAGGTAGACCAATCGAAAGAGGTCTATCGCGAGGCCATGAACAGAGGCAACAATGCAAGCCTTGTAGGAAATCCAACAACGCCATTTAACCCTCGCAAGCTGGTACCTCAGTTGGTGCAGGAGTGTTGCTACCCGACCGCTTTCAACGACTCAGAGCGTTTTGGGGGGGCAAGTAACGAGATCTCACACTGCTCATCCCTGATGACCCGCATCCTCGGCGTGATGGAATCGCCGTCGCTGGGATGCGTCTTCAGTCCCGCTGCCGGCCTTCCCAGTTTCGTAGATCAACTGGACAACTTCATTAACAGCGACAAGAAACTGTTCAGGGTCTGCTTGAGTTCAATTGGATACGAGTTCAACGCCCGTGAGGTTGTGGCCAACGTTATCGGCAGACTTCTACTGCAGCGAGCCCGGGGTGAGGTCTTCAGGAAAAGGCCGCTAATCACCATCCTAGACGAGGCCCATAACTTTCTGGGCAAAACCGTCGGAAACGAGGATGACCTACAGAATCTGGATGCTTTTGAACTGATCGCGAAGGAGGGTCGAAAATACGGGCTGAACATTTGCCTGGCGACCCAGCGACCGCGCGACATAACCGAAGGCGTGCTCAGTCAGATGGGTACCCTGCTCGTCCACCGGCTCACGAACGACCGTGACCGTGAAGTCGTTGAACGAGCCTGCGGTGAGATTGATCGCTCCGCTGCAGCATTTCTGCCGAACCTCAAGCAAGGCGAGGTAGCGATGGTGGGTGTGGATTTCCCGATCCCGGTTACGATTCAAATCAGTCGACCAACCCAACCTCCCATATCGGATGGGCCAAGCTTCCAGAGTAGCTGGGGATCACCGGGGCACTGAACTGATGCGTATGGGGCATGCCCTGATCAGATCGTGAGCAACCTGGTGATGAACAAGTTGCGCACCGATCCCAGTGCTCCATCCAAAACGACTTTTACTTCTGTCTTGATGAATGCCTTAACCAAAGCATTGGATGAGTCTGAGCAAGCGCGCAGGGCGTTGGACTCACGGCTTGGAAGTTAGAACTGCTTTCCTGCCGGCAGACCCAAGATCCACAAATTGCAAGGTATGGAATCTGCTTCGGGTCGTTTGAATCGCCCCTAAATTCGTAGCCTCTTGATGTTAGCTCCTGGCCGGTAGCGGTTAGGGTGAACGGCAGCTATGGGTCGACTGCTGCCGTTCACGACTGACAGCTTCAGACTAAGCATGCAGAGCTGCAGAGTGGGATGGCCACTATTGACCCAGGCGTATTTTCTCCAGGTATGCTAATGCAGTCAGCAGTTCGGCAACAGACTGTGGCCTATGGAGATCGACGCCAGTTTGACGCGCCACCAGTTCAATTACAGCATCACGAGTCAATCCTGATTTTTGAGCCACCAGCAGGGCACATGAGCGCGCATGTGACGCACGGTGCGAGAGTGGCTCAGTATCATCCAGCAGCTTTTTCTTATGCGAATTGAAAGACATTTTTGCCTGAGTATTACTCGTCAACCTTGCCGGTAACGTTACTGCTTCGTCATGGGGTTGTTCAAGGGCCGCAATGGGTCGTTAGCTGCCGGTCGTGAGTGGCCGCTGTCGACCCATACAGTGCTCGGCAGATGCCGATTCATGGGCATACGTCGTCGGCCAGCTCAAGCATCTCTGCCAATGTCCCTCCATCGACGGCATGAGCGTCACGCCGCCCCTACGCCTGGTGGAGCAGCTCGCGATAGTGCTTCGTCGGCTCCTGGATCAGCGCGTCGGCTCTCTTGGAGCAGGTGGTACCACTCATGGACGGTAACCCCAGAGGTCGCGAGGTCTTGATCACCAATCGATCAACCTGTATGAACAGCTACATCCGATTCAACCCATCTCTACGTCCGTAGGTTGATCACAGAATGAGGATGATTGCTTGAGTATTGCTAAGACGACACGATTGTTCAGTACCCAGAGCGAGGTCAATGCCAATCAGCTCCTAGCTGCTGGCTGGACGTTGCTTCTAGTCGCTGATAGACAAGAGGGCGAGCACCGGTGGGTCCACTATCTATTTGGCTGGCAACACGAGAATCAGCCTCAGGAGCTCACCTTTAACGGCATAGAAGATGGGCCCGCGCCATTCTGATAAACGAGAATTATTCCTGGCGCGGCGGTTCACTCTAAAAATTTAACTCTGGAGCTAGCAGAAATGTAACCGACTCTCGTAAGGCTCCCGCTGGAGCGGCGTTTGAAGCAGTCGGCACTGGCGCATATCCTGCCGTAGAGTTCCGCACAAATACGGCAACTAAGTATAATGATACTGTACATAATAGTGCCCCCTAGGCTAGAAAAATTCTCTTGCCTCCTTTGGCACTCGCTGCTATTTTCCAGCTCACCGATCCTCACTTAATTTTAATAGAGACCGAACTTGGAGCAGGCATCTGTATCGCTTATTTGAGGCTGATGATTTTAGCGTGCAGATAGAATATATGGCGGTGGATAATTTTGGCGTCACTCACCCAGTGCCCCACGATAATCGGCCTCGCTATTTGATGTGCGGCGCCGGCAGGCGCCACCACTCGCGCAACTTGACTAGGACACAAAGTTTACGGCTTAAGCTGTAGCGCCCACAGATGTTGTTCTTTAGCGTCGTCGATCATTGTGCCTGACGGCTGCGAGGTCAAATAATGACTATTGTACAATCCATCGCCAAGATTGTTGTCGACGACTCCGGGCTTCAGAGTGAAATGACAATACTTATAACCGAGAATGGGCCGGTTACGGTATTAATTGACTACCTGCTAGCCAATCAGCACCTCAGTCCAGTTTGGCAGCGATTGGTGACGCAGGCGACAAAACTGCTACTGGAATATATGGAGGCTAATCATCACTACTTCTCCGAACCGCATGAACTATTTCAAGCTTTTGCTACCCATCTCTATACAGGCACCATAGACGACAATGGGCTAGACGACTCTGGCCTAGGGTGGATTCCAACTAGCCGGGAAACATCCAATCGTTTCATCTCTGCACTTGAGGGCTTAACCGACTACGTCGCTATCAGATACAACACGCCAAATATGAACCCTCTGACCACGGCGAGCACCTACGATCAACGGCTGAACTACGCAGCGTGGTACCGCCGTAACATAAATAACTTTTTAGGTCACATTGAAAGCAAAGCCCTTCCTGATATTGTCATGAAGGCTCGCAATGTGCGAGGACGGACCACGCTCAGAAAAATCGATAATGATGCGGTCGCGTTCCCTGAGAGGTTGTTCCAGAGAATGTATATGGAAGGTTTCGGCTCGGCTTCTGATCCTAGATGCGCAGTACGGGATCAACTGATACTGATCATGATGCACGGTGCAGGTCTACGCGAAAGCGACACTCTACATTTATGGATAATGGATGTTGGAGACCACCCCCTAATCGAAGGTGGGGCCATGGTCCGCATCTACCACCCAGAAGATGGGGCAGCGCCAAACAAATGGAGAGGGCGCCGAGGCACAACCACTCGTGGAGCATATCTAAGAGAGAATTATGCGCTAACAGCCCGAAACCTTCTCCAAGGCACTAGACGTGTTGGATGGAAGACCAGGTTGGTCGACCACTGTGATAATTACATTCAGTTGCACTGGTTTCCCACACGTTTTAGTGTCCTTTTCATGGCGCTATGGCAAGTTCATATCCGTTATTTGGCCCGCGTAGAACGCGACCACCCATATGCTTTCGTCTCTTACGAAAAGTCCGCCATCGGCGCCCCTTACACTCTTCAAGCGTTTAACGGCAACTACAAGCGGGCGCTAGCGCGAATCGGCGAAATAGCTTCCAAGTCTGAAGGTCGATCTACCCATGGGCACCGACACGCTTATGGACGGCGCTTGAGCAGGGCCGAAATTTCTCCTGAGATTATCCGAAAGGCGATGCATCATACCTCTTTAGAATCGCAGAAAGTATATACCACACCAAGCATTTCTGAAATCTCTTCTGGACTCAAGTCCGCCGAGGAGAGGCTTAACGCGTGCGCCGATGAAGAAAAACGTGCTCCCTTAGTCAACGTTTTGGATGAAACTTTATCAGCGCTATTAGCGGGTATCGAATCGCCACGCGAAAGGTATAGAGGGAGAAAGTATGACAAATAAAAAACGGCGAGGCTCCAGAGACGGTCGTTCGTCAGACCTTAATTTTAGCTGGGTTGTTCAGGAACGAGGTGAAACGTGGGAAAGCTGGCGTCAACTCTTGTCCAGATGGATAGTCACACAGGCTGGCTCCGTAAGTGTGAAAATAAATGCAATGAATTGGTTCCTGGCTCAATACCTACCAATAGTGCAAGGCGGGGCCAGTCCTGACCTGTTCTTTCAGACCGCCGATAACAGCCTTCTACCGGAGTTGGGGCCACTCCTGGAGGCATCCATGACACCTACCGTCGCGGTGAAGAATCAGAACTGGATCGTTGAGTTTCTCGATTGGGTCATCACGGATAGCTATACCGAGCCTAATGATCATGGTGTCCCTATTGCCTTAGTAAAGAACCCACTGGCCAAACGCAAGCATAAGGCGCTGATCACGGAGACCGTTCACAATCCCTTGCCGTATTCTTACATCAGGGAACTGCGCGAAATATTGTGTCCTCTACCTAGGTCGACATTTCGAGACTGGGAATGGGCTCAATGCCAGTCTGGCCAATTACGCTCCGATTTCGGAGACTGGTTTCCTGTCGATGAGTCGATCGTCGATAGGGCCGATGTCGATTGTGCCTGGCGCTATAAAAATAAAAGATACGAAATTTGGTCTCCCGTTAGAGCCGTTGCATTGCTCATAAAGCTTCACCTGCCGCTCCGAACTTATCAGGTACGCTTTTTGGATTCTGGAGAAGCAGACACTTGGAGGTACGAGCGAGGCAATTGGGTTCTTAATCAACACCATAGTTTCTCAATGGGTCTTGAAAAAAATCCATGGAACCGAGGAGTCTTTTGCCGTATCCACAGCCAGGATATAGGCGAGGTAATGACGGGCCTCTATATCAATACAAACAAAACGGCGGACCAAAACAAAGAGGCTCGTGAGCGTGGCTACACGATTCCCTGGCAGAACGAAGACGTTCTATACTGGTTAGAACGGCTGAGGAATTGGCAAGAAAAATATAATCCTATTGAGGGTCCTACGCCTTGCTCTAATTTACAGGAAAAGCACACAGGAGCTGTAAAAACTGCCGAGCAAAAGAAGGACATGGGCGCAGTTTGCTTCCTCTTTCGGGATCCCACGGCAACGCCAGGAGAGCGCGATAAGCCGATTACAAGTTACTCACTAGCCTCTCCTTGGTATCGATTGCTTTCTGAGTTGGAGGGTCGTATTGCCGCACGAGGCCAGACCTTGGCAAATGGTTCAAGATTGGTTCTAGTGCAGCCTATCGACACACGAGCAAATACACTTCCGACCAAGACTTATTTTCCTCTACACAGCCTGCGCGTTTCGCTTTTGACGTGCTACGCCATGGAAGGCCTTGTTCCAATCCAAGTACTTTCAAAACTAATTGCTGGTCATTCCAGGATCATCATGACCCTGTACTACACCAAACCGAGCCCAGCAATGATCTCAAAGGTCATGAACAATGCAAGTGAGCGCATAAATGATGTACAGGATGAAGGACTGAAAGTCTTTCTTCAAGATGCAGATATGCGTCTAATCCAGTCTAAAACGGCCTTCCACGATATTGGCGCTATTGAAATCGCGTTAGTGAACAGAAACGCCCTTGGCTGGGAGCAGCGGCACATAGGTTTATGCCTTGTTGGCGGAAATAGCGCTCGATCAAACGAAATGAATAGCATCGGTGGATGTTGGAACGGCGGAGAATTTATCGGTCCGAGCGGCAAAGGCGGTATTTATGGTCCCGTTCCACACGGTCTAGAAAATTGTGTCCGCTGTCGGTGGTTCATCACGGATGCACGCTATTTACCTGCGCTCGTGGCTCACCTAAACATGTTGAGTTATCGGGCATCTCTAGTTTCATCGCTTGCTGTCGAGATTGAACAGGAGCGCGATGCCTTGCTCGATGAGAGGTACTTCGCTGAGCAGGAGAAACGACCTTTCCTCATGCAAAGGGAGCTGCAACAAGCCGATAGGCGCTTTGAGAAACAGATCAAAGAAGCTGATGAGTATGCGAAAGATCTGGTTTCATGCTTCCAGGTCATCAGCAGGATTGTCACTATTGAGGAGGGCCGGGACACAGACGATTCGGCCACCAAGCTAGTAGCTGTTGGTTCCATGGAGGACATCCACCAGCCGATTTCCTTCATCGAAACCAGCAGCGAGCTGTGGCAGTTATCCCTGCTTTGTGACAACGCTGAGATCTATGCTGATATGACTGATGAGTTGAGGACCACGCCTGCCATCGAAAAGCGCTCACGTGCCCTGAATCGACTGCTTATGCAAGGCGGCTATGCACCTGTCTTGATGGGAATGGATGACCGCCTCCAGCTCATAGCAGGAAATGCGATGATGAGGTCTATGGCATTGGCCGTGTCCCCAAGAGACCAATTGGAAGGTTTTCGAGAGGTCTCTGACCTACTTGAAACCGGAGAGGCTTTGAGGCTGCTCCCTGCTGCCATGGAGCAATTAGAGCGTATTACAAAGCAGTCGGTTACGAAGCTCGGGGACCTTATAACAACTACGTCCAAGCAATTACGGGAGGCCATCCGTGATAGATCCGCAACTGATATTTGAAGAGCTCTCAGCTCAGGCTACTAAACAGCAAGCAAAATCACTGGCGGTTCTTCATGCTGTGCTGAAGTCACACGAAAAAACGGGGAGCCGCAATTTCTCGATTGCCACGATCGCCAGGCTCTCTGTTGAAGCGGGAGGGCCATCAGTCTCAACGATTCGGAACACAGGCGGCTTCCGATTCAGGCAGTTAATCGAGGCTTGGGCTGCAAGTGTGGGCACGGATAGGAAATTTCCTGGGCAGTCGAAGCAAGAGGGCACACCAAGCGACAATGAACTAGTTCGACTTATCAATGACCCAGCGCTGCGAGCTGTGTTCACGCAAGTTCTGGCAGAGCGTCGGCGATATCTGGCTGAGCTCAACTTGCTCAAATCCCAACAGACGATTGTTATCGACCGCCGCCCTAATACGGTACAGATATCTTCAGACAGAGCATCAGTTCAATTGCTGCCTTCACTCAAAGGTGTCCTGAGTGAGATGGAAATTTCAGCTCTCAGTGCAGCGATTTCAGACGATTTTTTTGATACGCAAGGCTGGAAGGTTACGAGCGCGGGGCAGGTCAAAGGGGAGTCAGGGGAAATTTACAAGCACGGATACGTGCCTGCGATCAGGAAAATACTGAAAGAAACGGAAACACTTGACTGATTTCAGCGAGTAGGCATAGTACAGATGGTTAGTACACATACTAACCATCCTTCTCGGCTGGAGCGCCCGTGATTGCTAGGTCTTGGTGCCTTAGTGCACTTTGCAGATCCTATCTCTGGCTATTTAGTTGAGTTATATTGAAATGTGGAAAGCAGCTGGTCACGCCTACCTGTACCCTGCCCCCTTCTGGTCAATTTGCTGCCTCATCAGGCAAACAATTTCAGCGCATCATCATTCCACTCATGGCCCTGCTCCGACCAGCCGTTACCCACAGGTGGTGGAAATGCCGTATGGCAATAGCCCTGCTTGCCCGTGAAATCAAACACGGCATGAGGGCGATCGTTGATCAGCAATACCGCCTTGCTATGGTCCATGGACCAGCCGACCTTCACTGTCGAAGGCTTTTGCCGATCAGTTACCTCGTCCACGTTGTAGATGTGCAACGCATCCTGGATCGGGTTCTCGGTAGCCGTGGTGTCAAGTGCATAGAAGTAGCCGGTCTCCTCGTCGTCCTCGAACACCACAACAAAGGCCCCCTCCTGTGCGGGCGCCTCGATTACAGTGGCTTGGCCTACGATGAGTTCCTGCTCTGCTGCGAGGTAGATGGGCATGCGAACGGTCCTTGTCACCGATTAAAAAGAAGGCGCGAATGATGCCTAGCCTTGCGTAGTGCTCGCAAGGCCCGGCACTCACATAAGTTTGCGTATGACCTGCAGCGCGCCAAGATGCACCGGGTAGAACCAGTACGCCCAATGGCGTACCGGCCAGATGCCGGTGGTGAGAGTCATGCGTAACAGCCACAGGCCGAACAGCGGTGCAAGGAACGCGGTGCCGAGTACCGCCAGTGAGTAGGCGTCCACTTCCATCGCCCTCGCCCACAAACTGCTGCGGGTATTGACCGCCACGCTGAGCAAGGCCGGCACCAGCCATACCGGCCCCGGCCGCTTGATGGCCAACAACAGGGCCGCCGGCAGCAGGCAGCCGAGAAATCCGTACATCAGCCGCTCGTCCAGCCAGGCGGCCGCGACAGCGGCGCCCACGGCCAAGGCGGCACTGAGCGTGTTGCGATGCTGAAAGCCCCAGGCAATCAGCAGCCCTAGGGTCAGGGTGAACATCACATTGAGGGCGCCCAGCGCACTGATGGGGCGGTAAACCCCTTCGGATATCACGCTGAACACCAGCATCCAGCCCAGGTAGCGCGTGTTGCTTTGGCTGAGCAACTGGCCAGGGCGCGAACGCGCGACGTTGGCGGCGATCGCCAGGCAGAACAGCGGGAACGCCAGCCGTCCGGGTATGAACAGGGCGTGGGCGTCGGGCCACAACAGGCGCAGATGATCCAACAGCATGGTCAGCATGGCCAGCCACTTGATCAGGTCCAGCGGGATATCGCGCCGTGTCGCTACAGTCATGGCTCCTCGTTTGGGTCAATGGAAGGCCAGGCCATCATCACACTTGCCGGGCTACCCGCGCCAGCAACACCTCAAGCGGGTGCTGCAACCCCTGCCCCTGCTGGCGCTTGACCTGGCTGCGGCACGAATAACCATCGGCCAGCAGCCGGCCACCCTGCCCATGCCGGGCCACGATCGGTTGCCAGGACTGCTGGTAGATGATCGCGGAGGTGGCCACGTTGCGGGTCTCGTGACCATAGGTACCGGACATCCCGCAGCAACCGCTCGCAAGCACTTGAAGCTTGAGCCCCATGCGTTCGAACACCTTCTGCCACAGCGCGATCGCCGCCGGCTCGTTGGTCTTTTCGGTGCAGTGCGGCAGGAACTGGTAGACCTCTTCGTCGACCACCGCTGCCGATTCGGGCAGCACCGACGCCAGCCACTCCTGTGGCAAGGCCACGGTCGGGGCACCGTCGTTGCCCAGGGTCTTGCGGTATTCCTGGCGATATACCAGGGTCATCGCCGGGTCCAGGCCCACCAGGGGTACGCCCGAGGCCTGCAACAGCAGCAGCGACTTGGCGTTGAACTGCGCAGCCTTGGCGAACGCCCCCAGAAAGCCCTGCACCTGCAACGGCTTGCCATTGGGTGCAAACGGTGCCAGGTACACCTGATAGCCGAGGCGGCTGATCAGCTCCAGCCACTGGGCTGCCAGAGGCGTTTCGAAGAAACGGGTGAACGCGTCCTGCACCAGGATCACGCTGCGCTTGCGCTGTTCGTCGGACAACGCGGCCAGGGCGCCCACACTTGCCTGCTTGACGTTCCAGCGCTTGCACTCGGCTTCGAAGTCATGGGTGCTCAGCAGCGGGCTGTCGACCATGCCGGCCATGTGCTGCAGCGCGTAGCGCACCGGTGTGGCGGCCATGATCGCGTTGTACAGTCGCGGCAAGCGCGCCAGGTGCGGGATGCTGAACTCCAGCGAGCCGATCAGGTAGTCCTTCATCGGGCGCAGGTAACGACTGTGGTACAGCTCCAGAAAGCGCGAGCGAAACTCCGGTACGTTGACCTTGATAGGGCATTGCCCCGCGCACGACTTGCACGCCAGGCAACCGGACATCGCCTCGTACACCTCATGGGAGAAGTCCTTGCGCCCAACCAGGCGCGCCAGGGAGTTCCAGGTGCGCTGCGCTACACCGGTTACCCTGCCCGCTCCCGCCAGGTTCAGCACGTCCACCCCCGCCTCTCCCTGGCGGCGCAGCCATTCGCGAATCAGCGAGGCACGGCCCTTGGGCGAGTGGATGCGGTTGCGCGTGGCCTTCCACGACGGGCACATGGCGTCGTTGGGGTCGAAGTTGTAGCACGCGCCGTTGCCGTTGCAGTGCACGGCGCTTTCATAGTGTTGCCACACGCGCTCGTCGATGGTGCGGTCCAGGTCGCCGCGCAGGGTTACCGCGTCCACCTCGGTCAGGCGCGCCGCCGGCACGCTCGACGGGGTGGCGATCTTGCCAGGGTTGAGCTGGTTGAACGGGTCGAACGCGGCCTTGAGGTCCTGCAGCGCCGGGTACAGCTCACCGAAGAAGTCCGGCACGTACTGCGAGCGCAGGCCCTTGCCGTGCTCGCCCCACAGCAGGCCCCCGTACTTGTGCGTAAGCGCCGCGACCGCGTCGGAAATCGGCCGGATCAGCTGGGCCTGGGCCGGGTCCTTCATGTCCAGGATCGGCCGCACGTGCAGCACGCCGGCATCCACATGGCCGAACATGCCGTACTGCAGGCCGTGGCTGTCGAGCAAGGCGCGAAACTCGAAGATGTAGTCGGCAAGGTTCTCCGGCGGCACAGCGGTGTCTTCCACAAAGGGCTGCGGGCGTGCCTCGCCCTGCACGTTGCCCAGCAGACCGACCGAGCGCTTGCGCATGGTGTACACCTGGTTCACCGCCTGGGCACCCACCGCCAGGGTATGGCCCAGGCGCACCACCGAGGTGTCGCGCTGCAGGTGCTGGATGAAGGCGTCGACGGTCTGTTCAAGGGCATCCAGGTCGTCGCCGCTGAACTCGATCAGGTTGATGCCCAGGGTCTGGGTGTCGGGGTGCGGCGGGAAATACTGGGCCACGCCGTGCCACACGATGTCCTTCATCGCCAGCATCAATACCTTGGAGTCCACCGTCTCGATCGACAGCGGGCTGTGCGCCATCAGCGCCTTGGCGTCGCGCAGTGCATCCATGAACGCGGCGTACTGCACGTTGACCAGGATCGAGTGTTTGGGGATGGGCAGCACATTGAGCCTGGCCTCGACGATGAAGCCCAGCGAGCCTTCCGAACCGCACAGCACGCTGTTGAGGTTGAAGCTGTCCGGGGTTTCGCGCAGGTGCGCCAGGTCGTAGCCGGTCAGGCAGCGGTTGAGCTTGGGGAAGATCGCCTCGATCAGCGCCGCCTTGCCGTCGGCAATAGCCTGGGCGCAGCGATAGACTTCGCCGACCTTGTCGGTACGGGCGGTACAGGCCTGCAACTGCGGGTTGTCGATCGGTGCGGTGTCCAGGCGAGCGCCACCCAGCAGCACGGTGCTCAGTTCGAGCACGTGGTCGCGGGTCTTGCCATAGGTGCAACTGCCCTGCCCGCTGGCATCGGTGTTGATCATGCCGCCCACGGTGGCACGGTTGGAGGTGGACAGTTCCGGCGCGAAGAACAGGCCGTGGGGCTTGAGTGCGGCGTTCAGCTGGTCCTTGACCACCCCGCTCTGCACCCGCACCCAGCGCTGCTCGACGTTGATCTCGAGGATGTTGTTCATGTGCCGCGACAGGTCGACGATGATCCCGTCGGTCAACGACTGGCCATTGGTACCGGTACCGCCGCCACGCGGCGTGAGCACCACCGAGCGATGCTGCGGCTGGGCGACCAGGCGTGCCAGCAACTCGACATCCTGCGCGTCACGGGGGAACACGGCCGCCTGGGGCAGGCGCTGGTAGATGGAGTTGTCGGTGGCCAGCACGGTACGCAGGCCCATGTCGCGCGCGACCTCGCCCCTGAAGCCCTCGCTCTGCAGTGCATCGAGAAAACGCTGGTAATGGCTGGCGGGGACACGGTCGGGGGCAAGCAGAGCAATCATGACAAGGGATCCTGAGGCGATATATGACGCAGCGTCACATTCAAAACACGTATGCTTGGCAGCCAGGCAAGGTCTGCCGCATGCTTTATGGGGCTATGTTCCCGTGTGCGGCGCGGGCCTACAACTGAATTTCGTGTGACTTTTGCATGAGCTTTATGAATGAATCCAAGACGACTCACCCCTTCCATGTCGGTGCTTATCGCGTTTGAGGCCTCGGCGCGCCATGGCAGCTTCACCAAGGCGGCCGAAGAACTGGCGCTGACCCAGAGTGCGGTCAGTCGCCAGGTGCAGGCGCTGGAGGCGCAACTGGAGGTGGCGTTGTTCAGCCGCGTGGGCCGGCATATCGAGCTCACCGCCGCCGGCGCCCTGTATCACCACGAGCTGGCCGCGGCCCTGGCCCGCATTCGCAACGCGACGCTGCAGACCATCGCCCACAAGGCCGGCGACGGGCCGCTGCACCTGGCGGTGCTGCCCACGTTCGGCTCCAAGTGGCTGCTGCCGCGCATGAATGACTTCTACCGCCGCCACCCCGGCGTGCTGGTGCACATGCATTCGCGCATTGCCCCGGCCGAGCAGGACAAGGATCAGATGCACGCCTTCATCAGTGTCGGCACCGGGCATTGGCCCGGTCATGTGGCGCATCGGCTGCTGTCCGAGACGCTGGTGGTGGTGGCCAGCCCTGGCGCCCTGCCCGGCTACGCCAGCCTGACGCCGGCGGACATCTCGCAGCAGGCTCTGCTAAGCGTGGTGTCACGCCCCCATGCCTGGGCCGACTGGTTCGAACAGAACGGCCTGCAGCACCGGGCCATGCGCATGGGGCCGGGCTTCGAGCTGACTGCCCACCTGATCCAGGCGGCGGTGGCCGGTATCGGCATCGGGCTGGTGCCACGCATCCTGGTGCAGGACGAGATCGCCAGCGGTGAGCTGGTGGCCTTGTTCGAGCCGGTGGACAGCGGGCGTGGCTACTACCTCACCTACGCCACGCGCTATCAGCAGTTGCCAGCGCTGCAGGCGTTCACCCAGTGGCTGCTGTCGGTCGAGTTTCCCGACAGCTGAGCGGCGTTACCGGCGCCATGTAGGAGCCGGCCTTGCCGGCGAAGGCACTGACGCCGTTGCCACAAGGTGCGCGCTGCCCTCTTCGCTGGCAGGCCAGCGCCTACCGGTTGCCGGGCACAAAGCCCACTGTGTTCGCTAGCGAACAGACGCCTGCGCCATGCGTCGCCACACTGGGGGCCAGACCCCGCGACGCGAGCACCTACAGGCCTTTATGGATAATTACTGGAGCCGTGCACGCGCCAGCCTGCGCAACGCAGGCCTTTGGCGCACCACACCCCGCAAGTTCGAATACGAAGCCATCCTGCGCTCCGAACTGTTCAGCGCCGAGCAGATGGCCGCCCACGGCACCTTTCTGGCCCAGCATCACGCCCTCAGCCCCCGCAGCGGCAAGGACACCCTGCTGGCACGGCTGGCCGACAACGAACGGACCCTGGCCAGCAGCTGCGCGGTGCTGATCGCCGAACAGCCCACCGCGCGACGGGTCACGCCGGCGGCCGAATGGCTGCTGGACAACTACTACCTGGTCGAAGAACACATCCGCATCGCCAAGACCCACCTGCCCAAAGGCTACAGCCGGGAGCTGCCACGCCTGGCCAACGGCGTGTCCAGCGGGCTGCCGCGGGTGTATGACATCGCCCTGGAAACCATCGCCCATGGCGATGGGCGCGTCGACGTGGACAGCCTGAGCCACTTCGTCGAGGCCTACCAGAGCGTCACCTCCCTGGCGCTGGGCGAGCTGTGGGCCATTCCGATCATGCTGCGCCTGGCGCTGATCGAAAACCTGCGCCGGGTCGCCTCGCGGGTCATGGCCAGCTGGGCCGACCGCAACCTGGCCAACGACTGGGCCGACCGCCTGCGCGAGACCGCCGGGCGCGACGCCAAGAGCGTGGTGCTGGTACTGGCCGACATGGCGCGCTCGCAGCCGCCGATGACCGCCGCCTTCGTCGCCGAGCTCGCACGCCGCCTGCAAGGCCAGAGCGCCGCGCTGATCCAGCCGCTGACCTGGGTGGAGCAGATGCTCGCCGAATCCGGCCTGAGCATCGAGCGTCAGGTGCAGCTCGATGCCCAGCAGCAGGCAGCCGACCAGGTCTCGGTCAGCAACAGCATTGCCAGCCTGCGGCTGCTCGCCACCAGCGACTGGCGCGAATTCGTCGAGCACATGAGCCACGTCGAACGGGTGCTGCGCAGCGATCCTGCCGGCATCTACCCAGCCATGGACTTCGCCAGCCGCGATCATTACCGGCATGTCATCGAACGCCTGTCCCGGCACAGCGCACAGTCGCAGGCGGCAATCGCCCGCGCCGCCGTCGAACTGGCCGCCGGTGCACCCAGCCCGCTGCCACACGCCAGCGCCACCACCCATGTGGGGTTCTACCTGGTCGGCGCCGGGCGAGCGCAGCTCGAGCGCCGCGTGCACGCCGGCGTGGCGCTGGGCGAGCGTTGGCGGCGCCTGCTGCATCGCGCGCCACTCACGTTCTTCCTCGGCCCGGTGGCGCTGCTCACGCTGGGCCTGAGCGCACCGCTGCTGTACACCACGCTGCGCGATGGCTGGCCACTGGCAGTGCTGCTTGCGCTGGCCCTGCCCACGCTGGTGATGACCAGCCGCCTGGCCATCGACCTGGTCAACTGGCTGGTGACCCTGAGCGTGACGCCCCGCCTGCTGCCGCGCCTGGATTTCAGCGAGGGCCTGGCCGCTGAGGCGCGTACTTTGGTGGTGGTGCCCACGCTGATGGCCAATGCCGCCGATATCGAGGAGTTGGCAGAGGGGCTGGAAGTGCGCTTTCTGGCCAATCGTGACGAGTACCTGCACTTTGTCCTGCTGACCGATTTTCTCGATGCGCCCAGCGAAACCCTGCCTGAAGACGCCGCGCTGATGGCCCTGGCCGCCAGCCTGATCGAGGGCCTGAACCACAAGTACCCGAACGATGCGCGCTTCGTGCTGCTGCACCGTCCGCGGCGCTGGAACCCCGCCGAGCAGGTATGGATGGGCGTGGAACGCAAGCGTGGCAAGCTGGCCGATCTCAATGCACTGCTGCGCGGGCACGGTGAGGGGCGCTTCATGTTGCAGGTGGGGGATGTCCAGGTGCTGGAGGCGGTACGTTACGTCATCACCCTGGACACCGACACCCAGCTGCCGCGCAATGCGGCCCGCCAGTTCGTCGGGGCCATGCAGCACCCGCTCAACCGCGCCCAGGCCGGCAGCGGCTACGCCATCCTGCAACCGCGGGTCGGCATCAGCCTGCCCAGCGCGGCGCGCTCGCTGTATGCGCGACTGTTCGGCAGCGACGCCGGCGTCGACCCGTACACCCGCGCAGTGTCGGACGTGTACCAGGACCTGTTCGAACAAGGCTCGTTCATCGGCAAGGGTATCTACGACGTGGATGCGTTCGAGCAGGCGCTGCAAGGCTGCCTGCCGGACAACCGCATCCTCAGCCACGACCTGATCGAGGGCTGCTACGCCCGCAGCGGGTTGCTCAGCGATGTTCAGGTGTTCGAAGAGTACCCGGCCCGCTACAGCGCCGACGTCAAGCGCCGCCACCGCTGGATTCGCGGGGACTGGCAACTGCTGCCGTGGGTGTTGCCCTGGGCGCCCACCGCTGGCGGCACCTATGCGCGCAACCGGCTGGACGCCCTGGCCCGCTGGAAGCTGTTCGACAACCTGCGCCGCAGCCTGGAGCCCGGTGCATTGCTGTGCCTGTTGCTGTGGGGCTGGCTGGCCTCGGGCCGGCCCGGGCTGTGGACCCTTGCCGCGCTGTTGCTGGTATTGACCCACGCGGTGCTCGGCACCCTGCTGGAGATGCTGCGCAAGCCTGTCGACGTACCCCTTGCGCAGCACCTGTGGGCGGCGCTGCGCGGCTGCGCCCTGCACTTTGCGCGCGCCGGCCTGCACCTGGCCTGGCTGCCGTACGAGGCCTACTACAGCCTTGACGCCATCGTGCGTACGCTGTGGCGCATGCTGGTCAGCAAGCAGCGCCTGTTGCAATGGAGCCCGTCACGGGAAGTCGAACGCACCAGTGTCAATCGCCTGGGGGCCTTGTACCGCAGCATGTGCAGCGCCCCGATACTGGCCCTGGTCGTGGGCCTGTGCCTGCTGCCAAGCCCCATGACCCTGGCTGCGCCCTTGCTGCTGGCGTGGCTGGCCAGCCCGGCACTGGCCTGGTGGATCAGCCGCCCCTCCCCGCGCGCGCACTTCGACCCCACAGCCGAAGACCTGCGCTTTCTGCGCAACCTTGCACGCCAGACCTGGGCGTTTTTCGAGCAATACGTCGGCCCCGACGACCACTGGCTGCCCCCCGACAACGTGCAGGAAATGCCGGTTGCCCGCATTGCCCACCGCACCTCGCCCACTAACATGGGCATGGCCTTGCTGGCCCACCTGGCCGCCCACGATTTCGGTTACCTGGGCGGCGGGCGGCTGCTCGAGCGCCTGCAGTCCATGCTCGACAGCATGGACGGGCTGGAGCGTCACCAGCGCCACTTCTACAACTGGTACGACACCCTCACCCTGAAACCCCTGCCACCGCTGTACGTCTCCACGGTGGACAGCGGCAATCTCGCCGGTCTGCTGCTGACCTTGAAGCCCGGCCTGCTGGGCCTGGCCGACACACCGCTGGATGACCCGCGCCAGGCCCAGGGGTTGCTCGATACCTTGGAAGTCTTCGGCCAGGCCTTGACCAGTGCCGGCCTGCCCGCCACCGAGGTACAGGCGTTATGCCGGCGTCTGCAGGCACCTCAGCCACACGATCTGGCGCAGCTGCTGCAGGACGCACTCGACCTGCCGGCGCCCGCCGACGATCCGGACGCGCGCTTCTGGTTCGACAGCCTGCAACGTCAGTGCACCGAGCAGCGCGACGAACTGCTGCGTTTTGCCCTGCCTGCCACCAACGAACCGGGCACGCGGCCGCCGACCGGTTGCTGGCGCGACCTGGCGCGGCTGGACGCCGAGCAGTGGTGCGCTGCCGATCGCCCGCAGGTGCTGCAGGTACAGGCCCTGGCCCGCCAGCGCATGCAGCAGGCGGCGCAGCTTGCCCAGCGCCTCGAGGCCATGGCCGACATGGACTTCGGCTTTCTCTACGATGCCCGCCGCGAGTTGTTCGTGATCGGCTACAACGTCGATGAGCGACGCCTGGACAGCGCCTTCTACGACCTGCTGGCGTCCGAAGTTCGCCTGACCAGTTTCGTGGTCGTCGCCCAGGGCCAGGTGCCGCAGGAAAGCTGGTTTGCCCTGGGGCGCCTGCTGACCAGCAATGCCGGGGTGCCGGTGCTGCTGTCGTGGTCCGGCTCGATGTTCGAGTACCTGATGCCGATGCTGGTGATGCCCAGCTACGAAGGCACCCTGCTCGACCAGACCTGCCAGGCGGCCGTCACCCGCCAGATCGAGCATGCCAGCCAGCTGGGCACGCCCTGGGGCGTTTCGGAGTCCGGCTACAACACCGTCGATGCGCACTTGAACTACCAGTACCGCGCCTTCGGCGTGCCGGGGCTGGGCCTCAAGCGTGGCCTGGGCGAGGACAACGTGGTCGCGCCCTACGCCAGTGCCCTGGCACTGATGGTCGCGCCCGCGGCCGCCTGCCACAACCTGCGGCGCCTGGCCAGGCAGGGGGTGGCCGGGCGGTTCGGGCTGTACGAGGCGGTCGACTACACCCCGGCACGCCTGCCCCCTGGCTCCGATGCCGCCGTGGTGCGCTCGTTCATGGCACACCACCAGGGCATGAGCCTGCTGGCCCTGACCTCGCTGCTGCTGGGTCAGCCCATGCAGCGGCGCTTTGCCGCCGAGCCGGCCTTCCAGGCCTGTGCCCTGCTGCTGCAGGAGCGCGTGCCCAAACGCGCCACGCAATACCTGCATGCAGCCCAGGCGCCTACCGTCGACGATGCCAGCCAGGGCAATGAAACCAAGCTGCGCGTGTTCACCGACCCGGACCGTCGTCGGCCGGCCGTGCAACTGCTGTCCAACGGGCGCTACCACGTCATGGTCAGCAATGCCGGTGGCGGCTACAGCCGCTGCAACGACATGGCGGTAACGCGCTGGCGCGAAGACATCGCCAGCGACAGCCTTGGCACCTTCTGTTACCTGCGCGACGTGGCCAGCGGGCATTTCTGGTCCACGACCTACCAGCCCACCCAGCATCGCGCGCACAGCCAGGAAACCGTATTCACCGATGCCCGCGCCGAGTTTCGCGTGCGCGAGTTCAACTTCGACTGCCACACCGAGATCGTGGTGTCCCCCGAGGACGATATCGAGCTGCGTCGCCTGCACCTGACCAACCGCGCCCGTACCCGGCGCACCCTGGAGCTGACCAGCTACGCCGAAGTGGTGCTGGCCTCGGCCATCAGCGACGCGCTGCACCCGGCGTTCAGCAAGCTGTTCGTGCAAACCGAGCTGGTGCGACCGCTGCAGGCGATCCTGTGCAGCCGGCGTCCGCGTGCCAGTGACGAAGCCGTGCCGTGGATGTGCCACCTGCTGGCAGCCCACGGGGCGGACATCGAGCAGATCTCCTACGAAACCGACCGTGCCCGCTTCATCGGCCGCGGCCGCACCCTGCAGGCGCCGGCCGCGCTGACGGATACCTGCGAGCAGCTGTCCGGCACTGCCGGCGCGGTGCTCGACCCGGTCGTGGCCATCCGCTGCCGTATCAGCCTGGAGCCTGGCCAGAGCGCCACCATCGACCTGGTCACCGGGGTGGCCGACAGCCGCGAGGCCTGCCTGCACCTGATCGACAAATACCGCGACCGGCACCTGGCCGACCGGGTGTTCGACCTGGCCTGGACCCACAGCCAGGTGCTGTTGCGCCAGCTCAACACCTCGATGGCCGATGCCAGGCTGTTCGAGCAGATGGCGGCCTCGGTGCTGTATGCCAACTCTGCATTGCGCGCCGAAAGCGCCGTGCTGGCCAGCAATCGGCGCAGCCAGTCGGGGCTGTGGGGCCAGGCGATCTCCGGGGACCTGCCCATCGTGCTGGTGCAGATCGCCGACCCGGCCAACATCGAGCTGGTGCAGCAGATGGTCCAGGCCCATGCCTACTGGCGCCAGAAAGGCCTGGTGGTGGACCTGGTGATCTGGAACGAAGACCAGGCCGGCTACCGCCAGCAACTGCAGGACCTGATCATGGGCCTGGTGACCTCCGGGGTCGAAGCGGCCCTGCTGGACCGCCCGGGCGGCATCTTCGTGCGTCCTGCGCAGCAGCTGTCCAGCGAAGACCGCACGCTGATGCGCTCGGTGGCACGCCTGATACTCAACGACAGCCATGGCAGCCTGGCCGAGCAGGTCCACCGGCGGCGCATCGAGCCGGCCCTGGCGCCGTTCACCCCCAGCCTGCTGCAAGGGCCGCAGAGTGCCGGCTACACGCTGCAGCCGCTGGCCATGGCGCCCACGCTGGGCAACGCCTACGGCGGCTTCAGCGCCGACGGCAGTGAATACATCATCAATCATCGCCCAGGCCAGCCGACCCCGGCGCCCTGGGTCAACGTGCTGGCCAACCCCGGGTTCGGCAGCATCGTCTCGGAAACCGGCGGTGCCTACAGCTGGTACGAAAACGCCCACGAGTACCGTTTGAGCCCCTGGCACAATGACCCGGTCAGCGACCCTGGCGGCGAAGTGCTGTACCGCGAAGTGCTGTACCTGCGCGACGAAGATTCCGGGCAGGTCTGGTCGCCGACCCCGGCGCCCTGCCCGGGCAGCGGCGCCTACCGAACCCGCCACGGCTTTGGCTACAGCGTGTTCGAGCATGTGCAGGACGCCATACACAGTGAGCTGTGGGTGTTCGTGGCGCTGGATGCGCCGGTCAAATTCTCGCGCCTGGTGCTGCGCAACACCGGCGATCGTGCGCGACGCCTGTCAGCGACCTGCTACGTGGAATGGGTGCTGGGGGACTTGCGCAGCAAGTCGGCCATGCACGTCGTCACCGAAGCCGACCCGTTCAGTGGCGCACTGTTTGCGCGCAACGCCTACTCCATCGAATTCTCGGGTCGCGTGGGGTTTCTGGACTGCGACTGGCCCCAGGCCGGCCTCAGTGGCGACCGGGTCGAGTTTCTGGGGCGCAACGGTACCCTGGCCGACCCGGCAGCCCTGCGCCGGGCGCGCCTTTCGGGGCGCCTCGGCGGCGGCATGGACCCCTGTGGTGCGTTGCAGGTAAGCGTCGAGCTGGCGCCTGGTGAAAGCCGCGAAGTGGTGTTCCGCCTGGGCGCCGAGCAGGACGCCAAGGCCGCCACCCGGCGGGTGCAGCAGTACCGCGGCGTACGCGCCGCCAACGTCGAACTGGCGCGGGTCACGCAGCACTGGCGCACCACCCTGGGCAGCCTGCGCATCCACACCCCGGAGCCTGCGCTGGACGTGCTGGTCAACGGCTGGCTGATGTACCAGGTGATTGCCTGTCGCTTCCATGCCCGCAGCGGCTATTACCAGTCCGGCGGTGCATTTGGCTTCAGGGACCAGTTGCAGGACAGCATGGCCATGGTGCACGCCGACCCTGCCAGCAGCCGCGCCCACCTGCTGCTGTGTGCCCGCCACCAGTACGTGCAGGGCGACGTGCAGCACTGGTGGCACCCGCCGATGGATCGCGGCGTGCGAACCCGTTGCAGCGACGACATGCTCTGGCTGGCCCTGGCCACCAGCCGCTATGTGCAGATCACTGGCGACACTGCGGTGCTGAACGAGCCCGTCGGCTATCTGGACGGTCGCGCACTCAACAACGGCGAGGAGTCCTACTACGACCTGCCCGGTCATTCGCCCCTGCAAGAGCCCCTCTACCAGCATTGCCAGCGCGCGCTGGAGCACGGCCTTTCCATCGGGGCCCACGGCTTGCCGTTGATGGGCAGCGGCGACTGGAACGACGGCATGAACAAGGTGGGCGAGCACGGCATAGGCGAAAGCGTATGGCTGGGCTTTTTCGCCCACGAGGTGCTGCGTCGGTTCGCCGAAACGGCGCAGTTGCATGGCGATGCCCGCTTTGCCCAGCGCTGCGGCGAGCAGGCGCGGCGGCTGCGCAGCAACCTGCAGGCCCATGCCTGGGACGGCGCCTGGTACCGGCGTGCGTATTTCGATAATGGCCAGCCCCTGGGGTCGGCCAGCAACCAGGAGTGCCGCATCGATTCCATCGCCCAGAGCTGGTCGGTACTGTCGGGCGCCGCGCCCCTGGATCACTGCCGCAGTGCCATGGCGTCGCTGGACCGCCACCTGGTGCGGCGTGATATCGGCATCGTGCTGCTGCTGGACCCGCCGTTCGACAAGGGCACGCTCGACCCCGGCTACATCAAGGGCTATGTACCGGGGGTTCGTGAAAACGGTGGCCAGTACACCCACGCCGCCGTGTGGGCGAGCATGGCGTTCGCCCGCCTGGGCGACGGCGCCCGCGCCTGGGAACTGATGCGCATGATCAGCCCCCAGAGCCAGGGCCATGCCACCCGCATCGACACCTACAAGGTGGAGCCCTACGTGATGGCGGCGGATGTCTACGGTGTGGCGCCCCATGCCGGGCGCGGCGGCTGGAGCTGGTACACCGGTGCGGCCGGATGGATGTACCGGCTGATCGTCGAATCGCTGCTGGGGGTGGAGCGCCAGGGCAACACCCTGCTGCTGCAACCGCTGCTGCCGCCCGAATGGTCGGGCTTCAGCCTGCAGTACCGGTATGGCGCCAGCGTTTATCACATCGATGTGCACCACGGCACACAGGCCGTACAGGTGCTGAGCCTGGATGGCGGGGTGATCGACGGCACAAGCCTGTCGCTGGTCGATGATGGCGCCGAGCATCAGGTCACCTTGCTGTGCGCTGCATCGGCAACCGCGACGTTACCCTTGCTAAAGGGAGTACCCTAGGGCCTTACCCTATGGATGCCGGCCCCATGTCCCATGATCCAGCCAGCGGGCAGAACCATCTGCTCGCCGCCCTGCCCGACCCGGTACGCGAGCGGCTGCTGCCGCACCTTGAGCAGGTTGCCTTGCCGCTGGGCAAGGTGATCTACGAGCCGGGCGACAGGCTGACGCATGTGTACTTTCCCACCGATGCCATCGTTTCGCTGCTGTATGTCATGGAAAACGGCGCCTCGGCGGAGATCTGCGTGGTGGGCAATGAGGGGCTGGTGGGCATTGCGGTGTTCATGGGCGGCGAAAGCACCTCCAACCGTGCCGTGGTGCAAAGTGCCGGGCTTGCCTGGCGCTTGCCGGGCCAGCGGCTCAAGGACGAGTTCGACCGCCATGGCGAGCTGTTGCTGCTGATGTTGCGCTACACCCAGTCGCTGATCACCCAGATGGCACAGACCGCCGTGTGCAATCGCCACCACTCGATCGATCAGCAGTTGTGCCGCTGGCTGCTGCTGTCGCTGGACCGCCTGACCGGTAACGAGCTGAACATGACCCAGGAGCTGATCGCCAACATGCTGGGCGTGCGCCGCGAAGGCGTCACCGATGCGGCCGGCAAGCTGCAGCGCCTGGGGGTGATCGAGTACAGCCGCGGGCACATCAAGGTGCTCGATCGGCCGCAGCTGGAACGACTGAGTTGTGAATGCTATGCGGTGGTGCGCAGTGAAACCCAACGCCTGTTGCCCTACTTGCCGTTACGTACCTAGTTTTCCATACCCAATACCCTACGGTACGTAACTCGTTACCGGTGCCAGGTTCTTGTAGAACCTCAATGCCTGATCATTTATTCCAAAGCAAAAGCCGAGAATCACATGGTTTCTCTATCGATCAAGGTTGATCTGCGGATGCCATTGCTGGCCCAGTTGACGCCATCGGGGAAAGTTACGCGTGCTGAACCCTCTGCCCAGGCTGGCACACTCATTCACTTGCAACAAAAGCCTTGACCGGCTCGCACCATGGCGTTACGTTCTCGCCCGCATTTTTGCAAGCCTGCACAGGAGTCCTGCATTGGACAGTTGCCCTAGTCGATTGCGACAGGTACAGCCGGCGAGCTAGTCCAGCAGACCCTTCTGCCACTGCTCGCCGAACACGGTGGTCAGTGGCGATCCGCATCCCTGGCGGGATGACGCATCTTCATTTCCCCTCCCCGCTTGACGCCCCTCATCGTGACGAGGTGTGTCGGCTGCTCGTACCCGTTGCCATCCCCGAAATCTTTACGCGCACAAGTGCGCTGACGCCGGCTGTCTGCCGGTGCCTTGAGGTGGTTCATGGATTGGAAAGTATTCTTGCTGCGCGTGGCTGTCGCGCTGGTACTGGGGGCGCTGATCGGCGCTGAACGTCAACTGCGTCAGCGCCTCACCGGGCTGCGCACCAATGCGCTGGTGAGCACCGGCGCCTGCCTGTTCGTGCTGGTGACCCAGGCCGTACCGGGCATGCTCCCGGCCGACGCTTCGCGGGTGGCGGCCTATGTGGTGTCGGGCATCGGTTTTCTGGGCGGCGGCGTAATCATGCGCGACGGCATGAACGTGCGCGGCCTGAACACCGCTGCCACGCTGTGGTGTACCGCCGCCGTCGGTGTGCTGTGCAGCCTGGGGCTACTGCTTGAGGCGAGCCTGGGCAGCCTGATGGTTCTATGCGCCAACATCCTGCTGCGTGACATCGCCCAGCGGCTGAACCAGCAGGATGTGTTACCGGCCAGCGAGGCCGAGCAGCGTTACGAGGTGCGCATCGTATGCCGCGCCGAAGACGAGATCCAGGTACGCAGCCTGATGCTGCACAGCTTTGGTAGCAGCGGCCTGCGCCTGCAATCACTGCACAGTGAAGACCTGCCCAACCCGGCCAAGCTGGAGGTGCGGGCCGAGTTGATGGGCGACCCGCAGGCGCCCTCGCAGCTCGAGCACCTGGCCAGCCGGGTGAGCCTTGAGAAAGGCGTCAGTTCGGTACGCTGGCAGGTATTCGAGCTGGCGTCGGACTGACCCGCTTCAGCAACTGGCGCGCCACTCGCGGATCTGTTCGTGGGTGGCCGTCACCCCGCCGCACACCACCACCAGCACCGACTGATATGCCTTGAGTGCCTCACTCGGTGCATAGGCCAGCGCCAGCGCTGCACCACAGGCCGGCTCCACCAGGATACGGTGGTCGAGCAGAAAACGTTCGCAGGCATCCAGCGCCTGAGCGTCAGTCACCACATGGCTGTGAATCGGCCGTTGCTGGCTGAGTTCGAAGGCCTGCTGGCATACCTGCTTGGCCCCCAGCGAGGTCGCCACGCTGGTCACTGCGGGCAGGGCCGTCGGGGCCTTGCTGGCCATCGCGGCAGCCAGCGAGGCGGCGCCGTCGGTCTCCACGGCAAATACCGGCACGTCAGCCCAGTCGTTACGTGCCAACCCCTCGCACACCCCGGCCAACAGGCCGCCCCCGCCCACCGAGAGCACGATCGCATCGGGCTTGAACCCACTGATGACCACCTCGTCGATCAGGCTGGCATGGCCTTGCCATAGCAGCGGATCGTCGAAGGGGTGGATGAAGGCCGCGTCGTCGGTGAGCAGCGATTGCGCATAGGCATTGGCCTCGTGCCAGGCGCTGCCGTGCACGATGACCTCGGCGTCCTCTTGGCGAATCAGCTGCCTGGCGCGTTCGGTGGTGGTTTGCGGCACCACCACGGTCACCGGCAAGCCCAGGCAGCGGCCCGCATAGGCCACCGCAATACCGGCGTTGCCCCCCGACGAGGACACGAAGCGGCGCTTGCCTTGCCTGGCATAGGCCTGGCAAGCCAGGCCCACGCCACGCAGCTTGAACGAGCCACAGGGCTGCAGGGCGTCGAGCTTGAGCCACACGTCCTGGCCGCTGGCCAGGCTGAGCGGGCGCGAAGGTACCAAAGGGGTTTCGAGATGCAGGGACATACCAGGCTCCAGGTCAGGCCAGTTCGACGATCGATTGAATTTCAACGCTTGCTCAGCGGTTGCGGATTTCATCGAGGTAGTTGTAGATGGTGTAGCGTGTCACCCCGAGTGCGGCGGCAGCTTTCTCGACGGCGCCCTTGACGATGAACAGTCCGCCATCGTGCATCTGGCGCACCGCCTCGAGCTTCTGCGCCTTGGCGATACGCCGGCCCTGGCTGCGTGCGTCGTGCAGGGCCGCATCAATGATCTGCGCCATCAACTGCTCGAGGTCGGGTTGGTTCTCGGTGGGCTCGCCGGGGGCTGCCCCGGTGCCGGGCAGCAGCTGTTCCAGGCACGCCTGGGCGGCGGCGATGCCACTGAAGTCGGTGTTCACGCACAGGCTGGCATAGGGCTCGCCCAAGGCGTCGCGGAACACCGCAGTGGCACTGCGCAGGGTCTTGCCGTCGCGGCCCAGGCTCGGGTAGTTGCCCACCACCACCGGGGTATGGCTGCCCTTGTCGCGCAGGGCCTGCAGCACCGCATTGAACCCCTGGTCTTCACGAGGCCCGGCCAGTACCGGGCTGCCGATCTGACGCCCACTGACATGCCCGTTGGCAATGGCAATCACCGAATGTTCCGGCCGGGTCAGGTCGTGCAGGACCACCTCGGTGGTGCGTCCCAGCACAGTGCCAAGCATCTGCACCGTTGCGTGCAGTACGCCCAGCACCAGCTGGCGTTCAGGGGTTGTATCGAGGGCCATCGAGCGCACCACAAGAAAAAACGAACCGAGAAAATATCAACATAAAGTTTAATTTTCAACGGTTCGTTAAAATCATCGCAGCACAAAATCGCGTGCTAGCCACCATCGGTATCGATATCGGCATCAGTGCGCGGCTTGCGCTCACGTTGTGGCTTGAAGTCAGGGCTGTAGGGGTTTTCCTTGTGAGGTTCGGGTGTATTGCTCTGCTCCTGCCCTCCTTCGTCCGGGCGTCCGGCATCCTGCAACGGCACCTCCACATCGCGTTCAGGCAGGCTCTTGCCATCGTCCGGGCGTTTCCAGGTTTGCGGCAGCGGTTGTGGCTGGTCTTCAGCAACGGGCTCGCGGTTGCGCGGGTCATGAATCATGCTTGGCGTCCTCCAGTACAGGTTCAGCGTCGTTCATCCGACAGTGGCGTCGGCTCGTCAGGTTCGGGCACTGACGGGTTGGTGTCGGGAATGCCCTCGACGTCGTTAGGGTGTTCGCGGCGATCGTCGTCGCCACGCACGTTCGGGTCAGTCACCGGGTCGTGTTCGCGTCGCGGGTCGTTGAGCGGGTCCTTCCACAGGGGGTCATCCTGCGGGCGTGGATCGATAGCCATGGCGGTCACCTCAGGTCGTGGTCCGACAAATGCGGGCCCTGCAGTTTTTCGAGGCCCCTGGACGTGGTAGGTGCCAGCCAGCCGATCAATGGTCAGGGGCCGCGTACTCGCCAGCGAAGGAAAAATATGCTCTGTGCCCCGCAAAATCCGCTGCAACCTGCGGGGCACGCAAGGCCAGCACGCGGTAAGGTAGGCAAAAACTACAACCTGAGGTGTTTGCGTGGCGTCCTATACCCTGCGTCAGCTTAGATATTTCGTCACCACGGTCGAATGCGGCAGCGTGGCCGAAGCCTCGCGCAAGCTGTACATCGCACAGCCATCGATATCCACGGCCATCAAGGGGCTCGAAGACGGGTTCGGCGTACAGTTGCTGATTCGGCATCATGCCCAGGGGGTTTCACTGACCCCGGGCGGTGCGCGGTTCTACCGCAAGGCTCAGGAACTGCTGCGCATGGCCCATGAGTTCGAGCAGAACGCCCTGGCGGACAACGACGTGGTGAGTGGGCAGATCGACATCGGCTGTTTCGAAACCGTCGCCCCACTCTATCTGCCGCGGCTGATCGCCGGGTTTCGCCAGCGCTTTCCGGGCGTGGAAATTCGCCTGCGCGATGGCGAGCAGCAAGAGCTGGTACAGGGGCTGACGGCCGGCCGCTTCGACCTGGCGATCTTCTACCAGCATGACCTGGACAGCACCATCGAAACCGAGCCGCTGACCGCGCCGCAAAGGCCCTACGCCCTGCTGCCTGCTGGCCATCGCTTCGCCGGTCAAGCCCAGGTCTCGCTGCGCGACCTGGTACTTGAGCCGATGATCCTGCTGGACGTGCAACCCAGCCGTACCTATTTCGTGAGCATTTTCGAGGAACTGGGCCTGAACCCGAACATCGTGTTCGGCTCGCCCTCTATCGAGATGGTGCGCGGCATGGTCGGCCAGGGTTTCGGTTTCGCACTGCTGGTGACGCGGCCACGTTCCACCATCAGCTATGACGGCCAGCCACTGGTGTGCGTGGATATCGCCGAAGACGTGACCGGTTCGGCACTGGTGGCCGCCTGGCTCAAACGTGCGCAGCTGACCAAGCCTGCGCAGTTGTTCGTGGATTACTGCAAGGAGCAGTTCAGGCTGTGGCTGGCGTGAAAGCGGGCCGATCACTGCACGCTGTAACTGCGTCTGCCTGCCAAGTGCTTAGTTTCAGCAGGTATCAATAAAGCGACAACTCACGACCTGTGCTCGGCCGCAATAAAGTGCGGGCCTGCAACAACCTAGGGGTTGCAGTTGGCCTTGACCGCCGCCTCGTGGGACACATAAGGGCGATGCGGCTCGATGAACCAGGATGCTTTGGTTCGGTACGTGGTCAGCAGGCAGACGAACTGGCGACGCATGCTGTTGGTGTTGCTCCACTGCCGGTCACTGCCGGCCTTGTTGAGCAGCTCCTGGAACGCCAGGTCGGTTTGGTCTGCGGCAATAGTGCGGGTACAGGCGGAAGGCTTGATTTCCAGGCTCCACTGGTTGCCATTGATCGCGCCCCATTTCACCGAGTCTATGTAGCGCGGGCAGCGGCCTGGCACCGGTTTCGGAGGCACGACCCCGGTCGAACCTGTTTCGGCTTGATCGGCAACGATAAAGTCGAAGCGAAAGTGATCATTGATGTTGGCAGGTGGCGTCAGCCGCACAATGGGCACGATGATGCCGGTGTCGGCCCGAAACTCCTTCTGGTTGAGCCTGGCAGCGGCCAGCCCGTTCGGTACCCCTGCCGGCCAGTGGGCAGGCACACCCACTGGCATATAGAAGAATGCCTGGATGGGCAGGGTTCTGGCACGACCCGCCGGCCATGTCGTAACAACAAGTTCGTTCTGCTCGCTGAACCCTTCTGCGGCCAGTATGTTTTTCATCTGCAGCATGAGCATGAAGTAACCGGCACTGTTGGCAACGCCCCTGCGCATGTCGAAGCCGCATTGATTCAGCGGGCGGTACTTGGCGGGCTGGTACCAGATCCCGAGCCATTGTTGTGGCGTGGTAACGCCCTGGCTCTGGCATGGCCGGCTGTGTGGGTAAACAACTCCCTCGTAGACCATGGTGCCGCAGGGTGTGTTCCTGAACCAGTTCCAGCCATCCATGCTGTAGGCGCACTGCACCATCAGCAGGTCCTTGCCCGCTGGCCTGCGGTCCTGGGGATACATGATCAGACCGTCGTTGAATCCCCACGCCACTGATCTGAACCTTGCGTCGTAACGTATGTAGGAGAACGACGTTCCGCCACTTCTCGCCGAGGTCGGGCTAGGGTCCCAGATGCGAAATGCCCCGGGGTTCTGCGGCCGCTGGGTGACGCGCATCAGGACACCGCTGCATAGAAACGGCGGTTTGCCTGAATCACCGCAATGCGAGTTGCCTGCGCTGTAGTTGTACCTGAGGTCGGCTACGGTGGCGTTGCCGTCCTCCAGCGAGCTGCGTGGTGAGCCAGGCGCCCACTGTGCCAACCCCGGCGCACTGGCTGCTACGCACCCCAGAAACATCAACATCTTTAACCTGTTCATGGTCCACTCCTTGTGCTGCAGTGCTGAAACTGCCTGTCAACGTGGCGTCGGATTGCAACCGGCAGCCACCGATACGCGATGAGACACATCGGGTCGAAAAGGCTCCAGGTTCCAGGTTTTCTTGTAGCGGGCGGTGGCCAGGTGGCACACCAACTGACGACGCATGCCGCCCCCGTTGTCGAGGCGCCAGCGCCAGTCACTGCCGTAGCGCTTGTACAGCTCCGTGTAGGCGGCGTTGGTTTCGTCCTGGCGGATGCGTCGTCCGCAATAGGTAGGCGTGAGCTCCAGGGTCCAGGCGTTCTTGCGGATGCCTGGGTCGTAGCGGTAGCTCCACTGCCCCGACTCGAAGTAGCGCGTGCAACGTGCGCGCGCAGCGGCTTCGCCAGGCGAAGCGTCGACGGAGGAAAGCTCGCTGCTCGACGCCTGGGTGCCTGGCGCATGAGGCGTCGACTGCTGGCTCGGATGGATGCAGCCAGTCAGCAATACTGCTGCCAGCAAACAACAAGCTCTGGTGGCAAGAGGGATAGGCATCACCGGCTCCTTTGGCAGGATTGCCCATGTCGATCACACTTCAGGGGTTGCCATTGGCTGCCATTGCGGGCTGGTGACGCGCATACGGGCGGCGCGTCTCGATGTTCCAGGGGGGCTTGTTCGGTACGGACAGGCCGGGCCAGCGTATGTCGCAAGGTGTTCATGTCGCTCTCCCACTGTCTGCCCAACGGCAAGGCAAACAGTAACGGTGAGCAACACCAGCCCGCTACTGACAGAAGTATCAGTAGCGGGGGCTAAGGCCAGGGTGGGATATTGGCTCGAATCAGCGCGCCGCCCAGGCATTGAAGCGTTGTTCCAGCTCCTCGCCATGGTCAACCCAGAACGCCGCATCCACTGCTCGCGCCTGGGCCAGGTTGGCTTCGGCAGTGGGCAACTGCTTCTGTACTTCGGCTGGCAGCAAACCCAGGGTCTGCTTGTTTACCGGGCCATACGGAATGTTTTCCGAGAACACCTTCTGCGCCTGTGGCTGGCTGGCGAACGCAATGAAATCCTCGGCCAGTTTCTTGTTCGGCGTACCCTTCACCACCGCCCAGTATTCAGGGTCGAACAGGCTCTGCGGCCATACGATGCTCAGCTTCATGCCCTCCTTCTGCGCAGCCGCGATGCGCCCGTTGTACGCCGCGCTCATCACCACATCGCCGGCAATCAACCACTGCGCAGGTTGCGCCCCGGCTTCCCACCACTGGATGTTGGACTTGATCTGGTCCAGCTTGGCGAACGCGCGGCTCACCCCTTCAGGGGTGCCGAGCACCTTGTACAACTCATCGGGCTTGACGCCGTCGGCGAGCAAGGCGATCTCCAGGGTGTACTTGGCGCCCTTGCGCAGGCCGCGCTTGCCGGGGAAGTCCTTCACGTTCCAGAAGTCCGCCCATGAGGTCGGCCCCTTGGCCAGCTTGGCATGGTCGTAGGCCATCACCATCGACCATACATAGGTGGCCACGCCGCACTCGGTGAAGGTGCCGGGCACAAAATTGGCCTGGTCACCGAAACGTTGCGGGTCGAGTTTCTCGAACAGGCCTTCATCACAGCCGCGCAACAGCTCGGGGCTTTCGACCTCGACCACATCCCAGCTGGTGTGGCCGACGTCGACCATGGCCTTGATTTTCGACAGCTCGCCGTTGTACTCGCCTGCCACCACGGTGCCCGCACCGCTGGCATTGAATGGCTGGAAGTAGGCCTTTTCCTGTGCCTGCTTGGTGGCGCCGCCAAACGAGATGACGGTCAGGTTCTGCGGGGCGGCAAACACGGCACTGCTCAACAGGGCCAGGGCAAACGGAACGCTGCAACGCAAGGATCGGGTCATGGCTCACTTCCTCGACTAGGCCGGCACGCTCGTGCGCGCCGGCGGGGTTTTGTTAGGCGACCGCGGGTACGGTCGTCCTGCTCTACGGCAGTAAAAGGTGCAACGTTGGCCGGCTCGTATGCCGATCTGTGTGTTATGTCTCGCTCAAAAACGCCGCCAGACGCTCCATCAACCGGTCACAACCAGCCAGCTGTTCGACGCTGACGTATTCGTCCGGCTTGTGTCCCTGGTCCATGCTGCCCGGCCCGCAGACCACCGCCGGTATCCCGGCCTGGTCGAACAGCCCGCCTTCGGTGCCAAAGGCCACCGTGCTGAAGGCATCGCTGCCGCACAGCCGGGCAATCAGCTGCGCCGCCGCGCTGTCCGGTGGCGTGGCAAGCCCCGGGTAGCTCGACAGTGCTTCGAAACGAATGCCGCTGTCGGCATTCACCGCCTGCATCGCCGGCACTACTTCGCGCGCGGCAAACGCCTGCAATTCATCGGCCACCGCTTGCGGGGCGAACGCCGGCAGCGCCCGCACCTCGAAATCGAAACGGCAATCGGCCGGCACGATGTTCAGCGCCGTGCCGCCCTGGATCGTGCCCACCTGCACGGTCGAAAATGCCGGGTCAAATCGTTCGTCGTGAAGCTCCGGCGCCGCCAGGCGCGTACCGATTGCGCCCAGCTGGCCGATCAGCCGCGCCGCCTGCTCGATGGCGTTGACGCCATAGGGCGCGTAGGCCGAATGACAGGCCGCGCCGTGCACATGGCAGCGCATGGCCAGCTTGCCCTTGTGCCCGAGCACCGGCTTGAGTTCGGTGGGTTCGCCGATCAGGCACAGCGCCGGCATCGGGATACGCCGTGGCAGCACCTCGAGCAGGCTGCGTACCCCCAGACAACCCACCTCTTCGTCATACGAAAACGCCAGGTGCACCGGGCGGCGCAACGGGCTTGCCAGAAACAGCGGCACCGCCGCCAGCACCGAGGCCAGGTAGCCTTTCATGTCGGCAGTGCCCCGGCCGTACAGCTTGCCGTCCTGCTCGCTCAGGTCGAACGGCGGCACCGTCCAGGCCTGGCCGTCCACCGGCACCACATCGGTGTGTCCGGACAGCACCACGCCGCCCTCCACACCCGGGCCGATGCTGGCCAGCAAGTTGGCCTTGGTGCGTTCGGCGTTGTAGATCAGCTCGCAGTCCACCCCCAGATCGTCCAGGTAATCGCGCACGAACTCGATCAGCGCCAGGTTCGAATCCCGGCTCACCGTGGCGAAGCCGACCAGCTGCGCCAGCAGGGTGCGGCTGCGCCATTCACTCATCGCCGGGCACTCCGTAGCTGGGCGCCTGCGTCGGGTCCAGGGCGCGGGTCAGGTAGTCCTGCAACTGGGGTTCATAGGCGGTCCACAGTTTGTGCAGTTCGCCGATGGGATTCTCGTCGGCCCAGTCCACCCGCAGGTCGACGATCGGCCAGGTCAGGTCGCCGACCACCGACAGTGCCGCCGAGTGCACCGCCCCGGCCTCGCCGCCTGCGGCCTGCCCCGCCTGCAATGCCGTGAGCAACCGGGCGGCCAGGCAGCCCTCGCTGCGCTCGAAGGCCTCGACCATGCGTTCGATCACCGCGCTGCTGGCCAGCAGGTTGCCGGCGGCCACGCATTGATCGCCTGCCACTGCATTGTGGGTGCCCAGTGCGTGGCTGCCACTGAAGAGTGCGGTGCGCCCCTGGGCATCCACCACCGCTACCTGACGGTACTGGCCATAGCCATTGCTCGACAGCGCCTGGTCCAAGGCCGTGGCAGGTGCCAGCCCGTCGGCCAGGCCATCGAGAATCTGCGGGCCCAGCGCCGGCAACGTGATGTTCTGGCTCGACACCGCGCCCACGCCGGCGCGCAGCCAGGGGCAACGCGCGCCCACGGCGATGCTCGACGAGCTGATGGCGATACCCAGCTGACCGGTTTCGGCGCAGCGTCCGACGATAGAAAAAGTCATGTGCCGCTCCTTATTCGGGGATCACCGCGATCACGTCGATTTCCATCAGCCATTGCGGTTGGCCCAGGGCACTGACCACCAGCCCGGTGGAAATCGGAAACACGCCCTTGAGCCATTTGCCGACCTCCTGGTACACCGGCTCGCGGTAGCGCGGGTCGATCAGGTAGGTGGTGGTCTTGACGATGTGGCTCAGGTCGCTGCCGGCTTCTTCGAGCAGTTGCTTGACGTTGCGCATGGCCTGCTCGGCCTGGGCCCGCGGGTCGCCAAGGCCGACCAGTTGACCGTCGAAATCGGTGCCCACCTGGCCACGCACGTAGACCGTGTTGCCGGCACGCACGGCCTGGCACAGGTCGTTGTCCAGGGTCTGGTTGGGGTAGGTATCCTTGGTGTTGAACATGCGGATGCGGGTATGGGTAGGCATCAACGTACTCCCAGTTTCTGGACGTTGGAATCACAGTGGGCGGCAGCCTCGCGTTGCGCGGCGTCGCGGTAGTCGAAATAGGTGCGCTGTTTCACGATGTGCTCGGCGATGTGCCGGGCGTCGTGCCACACGCCCCAGATAAAGGCGGAGCCACGGCGCGACAGCCACGGCAGGCCGACGAAATAGATCCCCGGTTCGCGGGACACACCGCGCTGATGCTGTGGCTTGCCGTCGGGCTTGAAGGCATCGACCTTCAGCCAGCTGTAGTCGGTCGAGTAGCCGGTGGCCCAGATGATCGAGGTGACACCGGCCTTGGCCAGGTCCAGCTCAAGAATCGGCTGGGTCAGGCACTGCGGGTCTGGCAGCATGTGGCGTGCTTCGGGTTCTTCGGGCAGGTCCAGGCCGTTGCGTGCAATGTAGTCGTCGGCGGCATCCAGCAGCGCCAGGTAGTTCTCGTCGCCGCGGGCGATGTTCTCGGCCAGGTTGGCCTCGAAGCTGACCACACCTTGATCGAATGCGCGGGTCAGGCCCACCAGCGTGATGCCCTGGTGGGCCAGCTTGCGAAAGTCCACGGTATGTCCGCCACGGGCACCGCTGACCGCGATGGTCACGTGCTCCTTGCCGGGCTGCACGCCTTCGGCGTCCCACAGGCCGAGCACCCCCAGCCACCAGCAGAAGTCGCGATTGCGGTAGGCGCGTGGCGGGCGATCGTGCGCGCCCACCGACAGGTACACCTGCTTGCCGGCGCGCTGCAGTTCATCGGCGATCTGCACACCCGAGGAGCCCGCGCCCACCACCAGCACCGCGCCTTCGGGCAATTGCCGGGGGTTGTGGTAGTCGGCCGAATGCAGCTGGGTAATGCCGGGAAGCTGCGGAGCGATGGGCGGGATCACCGGGCGCTGGAACGGCCCGGTGGCCACCACCACCTGGTTGGCCTCGATCAGGCCCATGGAGGTCTGCACCGTAAAGCCCGAGCGACCTTCGTTGCGTTCGACCTTGAGCACTTCGACACCGGTACGAATGGGCGCGTCGATCTTCTTGGCATAGGTCTCGAAGTAGGCCGCCACCTGATCCTTGCCGGCGAAGGCGTCGGCATCCAGGCCTTCGAATTCCAGGCCCGGGAAGCGGTCGTGCCAGGCCGGGCCGTTGGCCACCAGCGAGTCCCAGCGACCGGTGCGCCAGGCTTCGGCGATGCGGTTGCGTTCCAGCACCAGGTGCTGCACCCCGAGGCGGCCCAGGTGCTCACTCATGGCCACGCCGGCCTGACCGGCGCCTACTACAAGCGTATCAATTCGGGTTTTTTCAACGGTCATGGCTGTGCGCTTCTGCATGAGGGGGTTGCCCGCATTCTGTGCGCCGCCGGGTATTAGCGAAATTATGATTTATGTCGCCACTGGCAAGGAAAAAGCGTGCCCCCGTATTGCCCATGCCGGGGGCGCTTGCACAACCCTGGTGCTTTGCACAGACTGCGTGGGTTCCCATTGCAGAGCGTGCCCGATGTCCTTTTCCATTCGCCTGGCCACCCCTACCGATGCTCCCCTGCTGCCTGACATAGAGCGCTCTGCGGCCCAGGCCTTTGTGCAAGTGCCGGCACTGGCGTGGATTGCCGAGCACACGGTGCTCAGCAGCGTCGAGCACCTGGAGTTCGTGGCTGCCGGGCTCGAGTGGGTGGTGGTGGATGGGCGGGACCGCCCAATTGGGTTCGTGTGTGCCAGCGCGTTCGATGAGTCGCTGCACATAGAAGAGCTGGCGGTGGATCATGCGCAGCAAGGCCAGGGCCTGGGTCGGCGATTGATTGCGGCCGTGCGCGCGCATGCCGAGGCCCAGGGCTTCGCGGCCCTGACCCTCACCACCTTTGTGGCGGTGCCGTGGAATGCACCGTTTTATGCACGGTTGGGTTTCGAGAGACTGGAAGAGGCGTCGTTAAGCGGTATGTTGCGCCGGCAGATGGCGTACGAGGCTTCGCGAGGGTTGCAGGGGCGGTGTGCGATGCGCTTGTCATTGCGCGACTAGCTGGCGCCCCAAGACGCCGGCAAGGCCGGCTCCTAGATTCGCTGCAACGCACCCTGCCCTGTCAGGGGTGAGTCGGCAGCCCTGTCTGCTCGGCTTCAGCTTGGTCTGAGGCTTGCTCCTTTGCCTTCAAGGCCTCCAGCTCTGCATCGCGCTGCTCGACCTGCGCCTGCAATTGCTCGATCACCTGCTGTTGCTGGCGTTGTTCACCCGCCCCCTGCTCCACCTGCTGCCCCAGCACCTGGTTCTGCCGCAGCAGCTCCTCCCGCGCACCCAACGACTGCGCCAGGCTGGCCATCAAGGTCTTGATCTCCTGTGCCTGTTGCGCCTGCTGGTCCTGCAGCGCCTGCCGCTCACGCTGCACCTGCCGCGCCTCCACCAGCAAGCGCTCGTTGTCGCGGTTGAGCCGCGTCAGTTCGTCCTGCTTGACGATCAGGCTCTGCTGCAACTGACGCACCTCGACCTGCAACTGCTGTACCTGCGCCTCATGCCGGCGCTGATCCTGCTCGCGCTGCTCACGGGTGGCGGTGCGGTAATGCTCCAGCGCATCGCGGGCATGCTGGTGCTTGTCTTCCAGCGACTGGATCTGCTCGTCCTTGTCGTTCAGGCGCAGGTTCAACTCACCTACCGCCTGATTCAAGGTGGCATTGCGCGTCTGCTCGGTCTGCAGGGTACTGCGGGTCGTGGCCAGCTGCGCCGACTCACCCGCCAGCGCCTCGGCCTGAATCTGGTGTTGCTGCTGCAGGGTCGCCAGCGCCTGCTGGATCGCCTGCAGTTCGCCCTGCAAGGCCGCCTTTTCATGGTCGAACACGTTCTGCGCCGCTTCGATACGTGCGTCGCCCTCCTCCACCAGTTGCTGGGCCAACTGACTGACCAGGTTGGCCAGGGCTTCGCTCATGCCCGGCTTGTCCGCCGCCAGTGTCGGTTGCTGCGCGTCCAGCTCCTTGAGGTAGCGGTGAATCGTGGTCTTGGACCCTGTGTTGCCCAGCTCGATGCGTACGGCATCGATACTGGGGTGTTCGCCACGGGCCAATAGCGCCTGACGCGCCTTCTGCACGATTGCCTTGTTGATACCGCCACGGGCCATGGGTGCTCCTACTATTTCGTAATGTGGTGCGTACTATGTATATACATACTAAATGAAATTGAAAAAATGCCTATAGAAATCAGAATAAAAGATGAAATAATCACGGCTTATCACATGTGATAGGCAAAAAACGCCCGGTTGCAGTCGCTCAGCCGTACACCGATGGAGAACCTGCCGATGAACAAGCTCGATCGCTACCTGGACGCAGCCGTAAGGGACAACACGCGGCGCAGCTACCGCGCGGCCGTGGAGCATTTCGAGGTGAGCTGGGGTGGCTTTCTACCGGCCACGGCCGACAGCATCGCGCGCTACCTGGTCGATTACGCCGAGCAGCACTCGATCAACACCTTGCGCCAGCGCCTGGCCGCGCTGGGCCAGTGGCATACCAGCCAGGGCTTTCCCGACCCCACCAAGGCGCCGCTGGTGCGCCAGATGCTCAAGGGCATACGCGCGGTGCACCCGGCGCAGGAGCGCCAGGCAGCCGCCCTGACCCTGGAACACCTGCAGCGCACGGTCGACGCACTGCACACCAAGGCCGCACAGGCGCAACAGGCGCACTGCCTGCCCGAGCTGCTGCGCGCACGGCGCGATGTCGCCCTGCTGCTGATCGGGTTCTGGCGAGGGTTCAGGGGCGATGAACTGGCGCGCCTGCGCGTGGAACACATTCAGGCCCAGGCGGGCGTGGGCATGCAGCTGTACCTGGCGCAAAGCAAAGGGGACCGGCAGGGCCGCGGGGTCAGTCATCGCACCCCTGCCCTGAAGAGCCTGTGCCCGGTACAGGCCTACATCGACTGGATCAGCGTGGCGGGCATCGCCCGCGGGCCGGTGTTTCGCAAGCTCGATCGCTGGGGCAACCTGGGCGAGCAGGCGCTCAACAGTGGCAGCCTGATCGTGCTGCTGAGGCGGATTTTTGCAGATGCCGGGCTACCCGCCAGCCTCTACAGCAGCCACTCGCTGCGTCGTGGCTTTGCCACCTGGGCCAGTGGCAATGGCTGGGACATGAAAGCGCTGATGGCCCACGTGGGTTGGCGCGACGTGAAATCGGCGCTGCGCTACGTGGATGCGTCGGTGTCGTTCGGGGAGCTGGAAGTGTTGCCGGCCAGAAGGGACGTGCTGACAGCCGACTGAGCATTGCGGTGAGGCCACCCGGCGCTCACCGTCACACCCCTCTCACAGCTTCGCGATCGACACCTCGGTCGATTTCACGAACGCGATCACCTCGCTGCCAATCCTCAGTTCCAGCTCATGCACCGACCGCGTGGTGATCACCGAGGTGACGATGCCGGCCTGGGTCTGCACGTCGATTTCCGAGACCACCGGCCCCTCGATGATCTCCTTGATGGTGCCCTTGAACTGGTTACGTACGTTGATCGCCTTGATGGTCATGGTGTGGCTCCTTAGCAGTTGGGAGCACCGTCGTTGCAGTGCGTGAATGCAGAGTGCACCGCAAAGATAAAAATCAAAAAGAATAAATAACGACAAATATAGATCCGTTTGGAATATGAAAAGCTGTATATCAAAATTCCTAAAAGTTATTTATTTAAGGTTTTTTAGATCATTTAGCATCGACAGGGCCCGGCCTTGAGGCCCGAACCTTTTTGCACAGGTAACCCGCGTGAGCGCCACGTTGCATACCCCTCGATCGACCCCGCTGCAGATTGCCCGCGACCTGGCCCAGACATTCAGCCGCAGCGTGGTAGAGCGCGACCGCAAGGGCGGCACGCCCAAGGCCGAACGCGATGCCCTGCGTGCCAGCGGCCTGCTGGCCCTGAGCATCCCCCGCGAGTTCGGCGGGCTGAACGCCACCTGGAGCCAGACCTTCGATGTGGTGCGCGAATTCGCCCGGGTCGACAGCTCGATTGCCCATGTGTTCGGCTTTCACCACCTGATGCTGGCCACCGTGCGTCTGTTCGGCGCACCTTCGCAATGGCAGCCCTGGTACGAGCTGACGGCGCGCAAGAACTGGTTCTGGGGCAATGCCCTCAACCCCCTCGACACCCGCACCATCGTCAAGCACCACGGCAGCTGGCGTGAATTCTCCGGCAAGAAGAGCTTCTGCTCGGGCGCCAGCGATTCACAAATGCTGATTGCCTCGGCCGTCGACGAGGCTGCCGGGGGCAAGCTGCTGATTGCCGCGATACCCAGCGGTCGCACCGGCATCACCCTGCACGACGACTGGCACAACATGGGCCAGCGCCAGACCGACAGCGGCAGCGCCACCTTCGAACGGGTACGCGTGGAGGAAGGCGACCTGCTGCTCGACCCCGGCCCGCTGAGCACGCCGTTCGCCTGCCTGCGGCCGCTGATCGCCCAGCTGCATTTCGCCAACATCTGCCTGGGCATCGCCGAAGGCGCGTTCGAAGAAGCGCGCCAGTACACCCTCAACGAGACCCGGCCCTGGTTCAAGTCCACAGCCCTTGATAGCCGCGACGATCCTTATGTACTGGGCCACTTCGGCGACTTCTGGGTACGCCTGCAAGGCGCCCGGCTTTTGCTCGACAACGCCGCCGGCGAACTCGACCGGGCCTGGGCCAAGGGCGCCGCGCTCGGCGCAGACCAGCGCGGCCGCGTGGCGGTGGCCATCGCCACCGCCAAGGTGGCGGCCAGCCGCGACGGCCTGGAGCTGTGCAGCAAGGTCTTCGAGGTCACCGGCGCCCGCGCCACGCAGGCCTCGGTGGGGCTCGACCGGCACTGGCGCAACCTGCGCACCCAGAGCCTGCACGACCCGCTGGATTACAAACTCCACGAACTGGGCGACTGGGCCTTGAACCAGCGCCTGCCGATTCCGACGTTCTATTCATAGTGTGATTGCCATGCAATTGTTGACCCTACCGCCCTCGCCCGCGTTGGCCACCTCGATCCGCGCCACCGCGCAGGTGTTCGAAGACCCCAAGTCACGTGCGCTGCTGGCGCACCTGCAACAGGTGGCGCCCAGCGAAGCCAGCGTGCTGATCATCGGCGAGACCGGTACCGGCAAAGAGCTGGTGGCGCGCCACATTCACAACCTGAGCGGGCGACGTGACAAGCCGTTCGTGGCCGTCAACTGCGGCGCGTTTTCCGAATCGCTGGTCGAGGCCGAGCTGTTCGGCCACGAGAAAGGCGCCTTCACCGGCGCCCTGGCGGCCAAGGCCGGCTGGTTCGAAGAAGCCAACGGCGGCACCCTGTTCCTCGACGAGATCGGCGACCTGCCGATGCCGATCCAGGTCAAGCTGCTGCGCGTGCTGCAGGAGCGCGAAGTGGTGCGCCTGGGCTCGCGCAAGAGCATTCCCATCGATGTGCGGGTACTGGCCGCCACCAACGTGCAGCTGGAAAAGGCAATCAATGCCGGGCACTTTCGCGAAGACCTCTATTACCGTCTGGACGTGGTCAGCCTGGAGCTGGTGCCGCTGCGCGAACGCCCCGGCGACATCCTGCCGCTGACCCGCCACTTCATCGATGCCTACAGCCAGCGCCTGGGCTACGGCCAGGTGCGCCTGAGCGCCCAGGCCGAGCACAAGCTGCGCACCTACGGCTGGCCAGGCAACATCCGCGAGCTGGAAAACGTCATCCACCACACCCTGCTGATCTGCCGCGACGGCCTGATCGAGCACGACGACCTGCGCCTGTCGAACATGCGCATCGAACGCCAGGACGACAGCCCCAGCCAGGACGACTCGGCCCAGGCGCTGCTCGAGCGGGCCTTCCAGAAACTCTTCGAGGAACAGGCCGGCGCGTTGCACGAACAGGTCGAGGACGCGCTGTTGCGCGCGGCCTACCGCTTCAGCCACTACAACCAGGTGCACACCGCCAACCTGCTGGGCCTGACCCGCAATGTCACGCGTACCCGCCTGATCAAGATCGGCGAACTGGCGGTCAATCGCCGCCGGCCCACCGGCGCCACCCAGGGCGAGCGGGTGCTCAACCTGTCGATCTGATCAGCCACGCGCGGCATACACCGCATTGCCGGCGTCCGCTGCCAGGCGCCGGAACACCAGTGCCGAGGCCATGCACGCCAGCCCGCACAGCAGCATCACCCAGGCCACGTCGCTGGTGACGGGGGTGGTGTGCCCGCGCAGGTTCATCAGCACCCCCAGCAGCGAGGCGGCCAGCCCCACCGACAGGCTCATGCTCAACTGCACCGTCATCGCCGACAGGCTGCTGGCCCGGCTGCTCAGCGCCGCCGGTACATCCGCATAGGTCAGCGCGCCCAGGGTGCTGAACTGCAGCGAACGAATCACTGCGCTGGCGAACAGCATCAGCACGATCACCCAGTACGGAGTATCGCTGGTAAAGCTGGCACAGGCCCCCAGGGTCAGCCCGGTGAGCAGCGCATTGCCGGTGAGCGTGCGACGGATGCCGAAGCGGCGCACCACGCGCACTGCCAACAGCTTCATCAGAAACGCCCCTGCGCCGCCCGCCAGGGTCAGCAGCCCCGCATGCAGCGGGCTCAGGCCAAAGCACAGCTGAAACATCAGCACCAGCAGGAACGGGCCCGACGAGGTACCCAGGCGCAGCAGGTTGCCGCCCCAGAAGCTGATGCGGTAGCTGGGAATGCGCAGCAGCGACAAGTCCAGCAGCGGTTCGGCGCAGCGCCGTGCATGGCGGATGTACCACGCGCCGCACAGCAGCCCCGCCCCGATCATTACTGCCACCCACGCTCGTGGCAGCAGGCCGTGGCCCAGCGCCTCGAAACCGAACACCAGCGCCCCCAGCGCGGTGCCGCTGAGCAGCAGCCCGCGCACATCCAGTGCCCGCGCACGAACCCCGGGATAATGCGGTACATGGCGTAGCACCAGCACGATGCCCACCAGGCCGATGGGCAGGTTGATCAGGAAGATCCAGTGCCACGACACGAACGTCACCATCAGCCCGCCCAGCGGCGGCCCGATCATCGGCCCGATCAGCGCCGGAATGGTCAGGTACGACAGGTTGCGCATCAGGTCTTCGCGCGGCGACCAGCGCAGCAGGATCACCTGCCCCACCGGCACCATCATCGCCCCCGCCGCGCCTTGCAGCATGCGCGCCAGGCACAGCTGCAGCAGCGAGGTGGAGGCCGCGCAGGCCAGCGACGACACGATGAACAGCACGATCGCCACCACGAACAGCCGTCGTGGGCCGAAGCGGTCGGCGGCCCAGCCACTGACCGGCACGCACAGCGCGGCGGCCAGCATGTACAGCGACACCACCAGGTTCATGCGCACGCTCGGCGCGCCGAAGTCGCTGGCCATCTGCGGCAAGGCCGTCATCACCACGGTGGAGTCGATCAGTTCCATGCACAGCGCGCAGCCGATGATCATCGGCACCTTGCGCGAAACCGGCCGCAAGGCCGGCAGGGGTTCGGCCATGGTCACTCAGAACAGCCCCGAGGTCGGCGGCGGCGTGCCCTTGAGGTACCAGGTGCCGACCGCCGAGGCCTTCCAGTGGCGCGGGTTGTGGTTGGCCACCGTACGCGCGTTGCGCCAGTGCCGGTCGAGGTTGTGGCTGCGCCCGGTGGTGGACGCACCGCCCACATCGAACAGCAGCTCAGCGGCCCGCAGCGCCGATTCGGCGGCAATGTACTGGGCCTGCGCCACGTCGATGGCGGCCTGATCCACCGCCTGCGGGTCCAGTTGCAGGGCCCAGGCGCGGTCGATCACCGCTGCAGCCTTGAGCACCACCGCTTCGGCGGTGAAGGCGCGCGCGGCCACTTCGCCCACGCTCAGTTGCACATAGGGGTCGTCCACCGACTGGCTGGCGCTGCTGTGCTTGATCGGTCGCGCATGCTCGCGGGCAAAGCGCACTGCATCCTCCTGGGCATTGCGCGCGATGCCGGCCTCCACGGTGGCGAGGAACAACTGCAGAAACGGGGTGACGATTGTGCGCTTGCCCTCTTCCACGGTGCGCGGACGGATCTCGCTGGCCAGCACCTGCACATCGTTCAGGCGCGTGGTGCCACTGGCGGTCAGGCGCTGGCCCATAGCGTCGAAGTCGTCCACCAGCTCCAGGCCCAGGCGATCGCGCGGCAGCACGAACGACACCGGTCTGTCCTGTTCGTCCAGCGCCACGGCGCTGACCCAGTCGGCGTACAGCGCGCCCGTGCTGTAGTACTTGCTGCCGCTGACGCGAAAGTGCTCGCCATCGGGCACGATGCGCGCGCTGATCGCGCCATTGGCGCCGCCCACCTCCCAGCCTGCGTTGCCCAGCACGGCACCGTCCAGGTAGCGCGCGAACCAGCGCTGGCGTTCCTGCTCTGCACCGCTATGGTCGGCGGCCAGCAGCCCTTCGACGAAGGCAAAGCCCGGGCGCAGGGCCTGGGCCACATTGGAGTCCACCGAGGCCACCCGCAGCAGCAGGCCGATCACGTCGCTCACCGAGCCGCCGGGGCCACCGTAGGCGAGCGGGATGCGCACGGTATAGAGCCCTGCGGCGGCCAGCTGGCGTATGGCGTCATACGGCAGCTGGCGCTCACGTTCACGCTCGGCTGCACCGGCCGCAATCTCGGGAAGCAAGGCATCCAGGCGTTGATGCAGGTGCGCAACGCTGGTCAGTGCGTGTTGGGGGGCGTGTTTGGGGACTTCGGACAAATGCGGCATGGGCGCCTCCTTGGGCGTTTGAAAACTCTCAGGCAGATTCGGTAGCGGGTGTTTCGTCGAACTGGCCAGCGGCCTGGCGACTCCACAACCGGTGGTACTGGCCGCGCTGGCGCAGCAGCTGTGCATGGCTGCCGTCCTCGATCAGGCGGCCCTTGTCGAACACCAGGATGCGGTCCAGGTGCGCCACCGTGGACAAACGGTGCGCGACCACCAGCACGGTCTTGCCGTGCATGATTTCGTCGAGTTTTTCCTGGATGAAACGCTCGGTGAGCGAGTCCAGGCTGGAGGTGGCTTCGTCCATCACCAGGATCGGGGCGTTCTTGAGCAGCACCCGGGCAATCGCGATGCGCTGGCGCTGGCCACCCGACAACTTGACCCCGCGCTCGCCCACCAGCGAGTCGTAGCCGTGTTCCATGCTGTCGATGAAGTCGTCGGCGCCGGCGCGGCGGCTGGCATGCACCACGTCCTCGAAGCTGGCCTCCAGGCGCCCGTAGTGGATGTTCTCGCCGATGCTGCGGTGGAACAGGCCAGGTTCCTGGGGGATCAGGCCGATCTGCTGGTGCAGTGAATGCTGGGTCACTTCGCGCACATCGCGTCCATCCACCAGCACCTGGCCGCTGTTGACGTCGTACAGGCGCAGCAGCAGGTTGAGCAGGCTCGACTTGCCCGAGCCCGAGGTGCCCACCAGGCCCACGGTCTGCCCCGCCGGGATCACCAGGTTCAGGTGCTGGAAGATCGGCTTGTCGGGCGCATAGCCGAAGCTCACATCGCGAAACTCGATGTCGCCGCGCACCGGCGGAAGCGCCCGTGCGCCGGGAAGGTCCACCACCTCGTGGGGCCGCACCAGGGTGCGCACGCCGTTGGCGATGTTGCCGGTGGCCTCGAAGAACTCCAGAAAGCGCCGCGACAGGTTGCTCACGTCATTGATGATCAGCAGCGACAGGCTGGTGGCCATGACGAAGGTGGCGATGTCGATGCGCCCCACGTACCACTGCTGCAGCGCAAGCCCCAGCATGCCCAGCTTGAGGGCCACGCCGCCGGCCGACTGGAACCAGCGGATCTTCTCCATGTACCAGAACGAGCGGTAGGCCGCGTCCACCTCGCGGTCAAGGTAGTGCCCCAGGTAGCCGTGCTCGAAAGGCTGGCGGGCGAACAGGCGGATGTTGGTGAGGTTGCTCACCGCGTCCACCACCTTGCCGTTGCTGGTGCTGCGCGCCGCCGAATACTGCTGCGCCAGCGGGTGGCTGCGCCGCGCCAGAACATAGCAAACGCCAATGAACAGCAGCGACCAGCCGAGCATGAACGCGGCCAGCAGGCCCGAGGCGCTCCACAGCAAGGCGGTGGCCAGGCTCAGGGTCAGCGCCAGGCCGAGCATATCGAACAGCAGGATGCCCAGGGTCTGGTTGACCCCCAGCGCCACCTCGGCGATGCGGTGCGCCAGCGCCCCGGCGAACTCGCTGCTGACAAAGCGCTGGGAATGGCGTTGCAGGTAGGCGAACAAGGCATGGGTCACGGTTCGCCGCTGCAGCGGCAGCACCTTGATGTGGCAGGCGGCGGCGCTGCGGGCGCTCAGCAGTTCCAGCACCAGCAGCGTGCCGAACAGGCTCAGGGGCGCCACCAGCCCCGGCAGCGCGGCATGCACCGAGGCGGCCTCGGTCACCTGCCGGGTGATCAGGCCCAGCGCCCAGGGGATCAGCACCGCGCTGACCACGGCGATGCACTGCAACAGCAGGATGCTTGAGTACCAGACCTTGTAATTGCCGATGCACAGGCGCACGAAGGCCAGCGGCGTGTCCGGCAGGTGGTCGATCTTCCAGTGGTGCAGCCGTCGTCGCGGCGTGTGGCGGGTCGAGAAATGCAGGCTCATGGTTCAGATCGCCAACTTGAGGAATTCGAACGAGGTACGACGGCCGCTTTCCAGGTGCGGAATGGCCTCCAGCAAGGCCAGGGTGTAGGGATGCTGCGGGTGGTCGAACACGTCGCGTACCGCCCCGCTCTCCACCGCCACGCCGTCCTTCATCACCAGCACCTCGTCGCTGACCTGGTTGATCACCCCCAGGTCGTGGGAGATGAACAGGCACGCCAGGCCCAGGCGCTGCTTGAGGTCGTCGAGCAGTTCGAGGATCTGCGCCTGTACCGACACGTCCAGCGCCGACACCGGCTCGTCGCACACCAGAATCTGCGGCCCGGCGGCCAGCGCGCGGGCAATCGCGATGCGCTGGCGCTGCCCGCCCGACAGCTCGATGGGGCGCCGGTCGAGCAGCGCCGCGTCCAGGCGTACCAGGCCCAGCAGTTCCTCGGCCCGCCTGCGCCAGTCGGCGCGCTTGTGCCCGGCCACCTCCAGCGCCTCGAACAGCACGCGCTGCACGTTGTAGCGTGGGTCGAAGGAGCTCAGCGGGTCCTGGAACACCACCTGGATGCTGCGCCGCAACTGACGCTTGTGCGCCTCGGAAAGCTTCAGCCAGGGCTGGCCCTTGATCTGGATATCGCCGCTGTCGGGGGTTTCCAGGCCCAGGATCATGCGAGTGAGGGTGGTCTTGCCCGAGCCCGACTCGCCGACGATGCCCAGGGTCTTGCCGCGGCGCAGTTGCAGCGACACCTGGTTGACCACGGTGCGCATCTGCCCGTCCGGGCCCTTGAACGCCTTGCTCAGCTGGCGCACCTGCAACAGCGGTGGCTCCTGGGTCGGCGCCACGATGGCCAACGGCGTTCGTGCTGCCCCCGGCGTGCGCCGAAAGTGCACCGCCCGGCCGGCACGCAGCAGAAACTGCGTGTAGGGGTGCTGCGGGTCGTGCAGCACCGCCTCGACGCTGCCCTGCTCGACGATCACGCCGTTGTGCATCACCGCCACGCGGTTGGCCAGGCGCGACACCACCGCCAGGTCGTGGCTCACGATCAGCATCGCGGTGTTCTCGCCGCGCAGCGATTCGAGCAGGCTCAGCACCTGCGCCTGTACCGTGGCGTCCAGCGCGGTGGTCGGCTCGTCGGCAATCAACAGGCGCGGGTTGCAGGCGATGGCCGAGGCGATCAGCGCCCGTTGGCGCAGCCCGCCGGACAGTTGATACGGGTACTGGCGGGCGCGCAGTTCCGGCTGCGGCACGCCGACGGCGCGCAGCAGCTCGATCACCCTGGCCTGGCGCTGCGCGCGGTCGAGCCCGGTATGCAGCTGCAGCGGCTCGGCGATCTCCTTGCCCACCGGGCGCAAGGGGTCCAGCGCGCCCAGGGCATCCTGCATCACGAAGCCGATCTGCGCGCCGCGCACCTGGCGCCAGGTGCGCTCGTCGAACTCGCGCAGGTCGTGCCCGGCAAAGTCCAGGCGGCTGGCCTGCACCTGGGCATGGGCGCCGGTCAGCCCGGCCAGCGTGCGTGAGGTGACACTCTTGCCCGACCCCGACTCGCCCACCAGCGCCAGGCACTCGCCCTGGTGCAGCTGGAAGCTGATGCCCTTGAGGGTGGGCACGGCCTGGGCGCCAAAGCGCACGTGCAGGTCCTGTACATCGATAAGCGGTGCGCGACTCATGGGCGTTTACCTTCGCTGCGGCGCAGCAGTTCGCGGCCGATCGTACTGATCGAGACCACGGTCAATGTGATTGCCAGGGCGGGCCAGGCCACCAGCCACCAGGCGTTGGCCAGGTAGTTGCGGCCCACGGCGAGCATGCCGCCCCACTCCGGCTCCGGCGGCGGCGCGCCAAAGCCCAGAAAGCTCAGGGCCGCGCCCGAGACGATGTTGCCGCCGATGCCGATGGTGGCCAGGATCAGGATCGGCTTGATCGCATTGGGCAGTACATGGCGCAGGATCACCGCGTGCCGGCCCAGGCCCAGGGTGGTGGCGGCCTCGACATAGCCGGCACCGCGCACCACCAGGGCCTGTGCGCGCACCAGGCGTGCATAGCGCGGTACGCTGGCGATGCCCACGGCAATGATGGTGTTCAACTGGCCCTGGCCGAAGAAGGTGATGATCACCAGGGCCAGCAGCAGGTCGGGGAATGCCAGCAGCACATCCACCCCGCGCATCACCGCACCGTCCAGCCAGCGCGGGCCGAGCCCCGCCGCCAGGCCGAACAGGGTGCCCAGCAGCAGGCCGATGGCGGTGGCCGACAGGCCCAGCACCAGCGACGGGCGCACCGCGTACACCAGCCGGGTGAGGATGTCGCGGCCGTTTTCGTCTGTGCCCAGCCAGTACAGGCTGTCGGGGGCACGAAACGCCTGGCGTGCACTGGCCTCCAGCGGGTCGCCCGCCACCAGCCAGTGCGGCTGGATGGCCGCAATCACCAGCAGCAGCACGAACAGCCCGGCCAGCACCAGGCCCGGTCGGATGGCCCAGCGCCGCACCTTGCGCCGCCGGGCCACGAACAGCGGCTCGGCGGCAATCAGGCCGACGCTCGCGCTTTGATTGATGGGCGCCATGGGCACCTCCACAGGCTAGGGGTTGCGGCTCAGGGCGCCGGGTTCGGGGTGTGCGCGTGGATCTGCTCGATGCGCGCCAGGGTCTCGCCGCTCAGTTGCAGCTCAAGCGCGCCGATGTTCTCGCGCAGTTGCGCCAGGCTCGTCTGCCCGGTCAGGGCGCTGCTGACGAACGGCTTGCCGATCACCGCAGCCAGGGCCAGTTGCGCGGGGCTCACGTCCAGCTCGCGGGCCAGTGCCACGTAGGCGGCAATGGCCTGCTGCGCCGACGCGCTGTCGTAGCGGTTGAAGGTGCGGTACACCGATGACAGGCGCGAACCTTCGGGCCGTGCACCGCCCAGGTACTTGCCGGTGAGTGCGCCGAAGGCCAGCGGCGAATAGGCCAGCAGGCCCACCCCTTCGCGGTGGCTGAATTCCGACAGGCCGCCTTCGTACAGGCGGTTGAGCAGGCTGTAGGGGTTCTGGATGCTGACGATGCGCGGTAGCCCCAGCACCTCGGCCTGGCGCAGGAACTGCCCTACCCCCCACGGGGTTTCGTTGGACACGCCGATATGGCGGACCTTGCCCGCCTGCACCTGCTCGGCCAGCACCTGCAGGGTTTCGCCGATGGCAATGGCCTGCGGGTCGTCGACATACGGGTACTCGCGCTGGCCGAAGAAGTTGGTGCTGCGGTCGGGCCAGTGCAGCTGGTACAGGTCCAGGTGGTCGGTCTGCAGGCGCTTGAGGCTGCCGTCCAGCGCGGCGACGATGTTGGCGCGGTCGTGGCGGCTGAGGCCATCGCGGATATGTGTGCCGCTGCCGGGGTTGCGCGAGGGGCCGACGATCTTGCTGGCCAGCACGATATCGCTGCGCCGGCCGGTCCGGGCCAGCCAGGTGCCGATGAAGCGCTCGGTGCTGCCCCAGGTGTCGGCATGGGTCGGGGTCGGGTACATCTCGGCGGTGTCGACCAGGTTGACACCGTGGTCCAGCGCCAGGTCCAGCTGCTGGTGGGCGTCCTGCTCGCTGTTCTGGTGGCCCCAGGTCATGGTGCCCAGGCCGATGACGCTGACCTTGATGTCGCTGTTGCCCAGTGTGCGGTAGTTCATGGGGTGTGCCTCGCTAATCGGTTCAGACGGCCTCTGCCGCACGTTGGTACTGGCTGGCCGGGTACGGCAGGCCCAGGTGGTCGCGCAGGGTGCTGCCGGTGTATTCACGGCGGAACACCCCGCGCTGCTGCAGCAGCGGCACCACCTGGTCGACGAACACCTCGACCCCCGAGGGGAACATGTCGGGCATGATGTTGAAGCCATCGGCGGCGCCGGCGCGGAACCAGTGCTCCAGGGTGTCGGCGACCTGTTCCGGGGTGCCCACCAGCAGGCGGTGGCCCACCAGGATGCGCCGCGACAGTTCGCGGATGGTCAGGTTCTCGCGCCGTGCCAGGTTCAACTGGGCTTCGAGAAAACCGTGCGAGCCGCGCTCGAATTCGCTGACCGGGCCAATACGCTCCCACGGCAGCGGCGCGTCCAGGTCCAGCTCGTCGGGGGGCAGGCCGATGCGAAACGCCAGTTGCTGCACCAGCCCCGCCTCGCCGCTGTAGGCGTTCAGTTCATCGAAGCGCGCACGGGCTTCGGCCTCGGTGCTGGCGATCACGGTGGACAGCCCCGGCATGATCTTCAGGTGATCGGGGTTGCGGCCCCACTGGCGTGCGCGCTGTTTCATCTCCTGATAGAACGCCTGGCCGTCGGGCAAGGTGGTCTGGGTGGTGAAGATCGCGTCGGCATAGCGCGAGCCCAGGGCCTTGCCGCCCTCGGACGAGCCGGCCTGTACCAGCACCGGCCGGCCTTGCGGCGAGCGCGGCAGGTTGAGCGGCCCCTTGACCGAAAAATGCTCGCCCACGAAATCGATGCTGTGCACCTTGTGCGGGTCGGCGAACTGGCCGCTGGCGGCGTTGCCGATGATCGCGTCGTCCTCCCAGCTGTCCCACAGCTTGAGGGTCACGTCGATGAACTCGTCGGCCCGCGCATAGCGGTCCACATGGCGCGGCGCACCGGCCAGGCCGAAGTTCTGCGCGGCGGCGTCGCCGGCGTTGGTCACCACGTTCCAGGCCGCCCGGCCGCCGCTGATGTGGTCCAGCGAGCTGAAGCGCCGCGCCAGGTTGAACGGGTCGTTGTAGCTGCTGGACGCGGTGGCGATCACCCCGATGTGCCGGGTGGCCAGGGCCACGGCCGTCAGCAGCACGGTCGGTTCCAGGCGCCCGGCCGGGTGCTGGGCGATGTCGCCCGCCAGCGCCGGGCCGTCGGCGAGGAAGATCGCGTCCAGGCACCCCCGCTCGGAAATGCGCGCGATGTTGCGGTAGTACTCGACGTCGAGGTAGGCGTTGGCCGGTACTTCGGCCTTGCGCCAGGCGCTGGCATGCGCGCCGAAGCCGAGGATGTTCATGCCGATGCTCATCTGTCTTGCGGTCTGGCTCATGGCTGCTGCTCCTGAATGAAGGCGGTTACACCGCGCTGGCTTCGTCGCGCACGGTGGTGCCGTCCTGGGCATGCAGCGCACGCCAGGCAGCACCGGGGCTGACGCCGTTGAGGTAGTAGTTGCCCAGCGCGCGCTCGCGGTAGATCGCCGGGTTGTGCGAGGCCAGGGTGCGCGCATTGCGCCAGTGCCGGTCCAGGCGCCGGGCCTGGCTGGTGGCCGACGCGCCGCCCACCTCGAACAGCAGGGTGGTGACTTCCAGCACCTGCTCCAGCACGATCTGCTGGGCCTGGAAGGTGCGGATATCGGCCTCGACGTAGTCGGCTTCCTGGGCGCTGTCGTTCAGCTCGGCCTGGTGTACCCGCTCGAGTACCTCGGCGGCAGCCAGCACCAGGGTTTCGCTGGCATAGGCCAGGCTCGACAGGCGTCCGATCACCCGCTGCACCAGCGGGTCGTCCTTGGGGCTGGACTGGCCCGGCACGCCGAAGGCGCGGGTGCGGCCCTGGACGAAGGCGGTGGCATCGCGCAGCGCGGCGCGGGCGATGCCGGCCAGGGTGGCGAGGTGGAACAGCTGATAGAACGCCGAGATGTACGACTCGGCGCGCAGCTCGCCGGGCTTGAAGCGGCGCAGCACATGCTGCTCGGGCACCGCCACCTGCTCGAAGCGTGTGGTGCCGCTGCCGCTCAGGCGCTGGCCGAAACCGTCCCAGTCGTCTTCACGGGTCACGCCGGGGGCGTCCACTGCCACCACCACGCTGACGAAATCCTTGTCGTGCATGGCCACGGCCGCCACCCAGTCGGCGTAGATAGTGCCGGTGCAGTAGTACTTCTCGCCGTTCAGGCGCCAGCCCTCCTCGGCGGCCTCCAGGCTGACCGAGTTGGTGCTGCTGTCGCTGCGCTCGGCCATTGCCGCGCCCCACAGCTGCCCGGCCACCACCTTGGCGAACCAGTAGTCCTGGGACGCCGGTTCGCGGGCCGACAGCCGCCCTTCGACGAAGCCGAAGTGCGCGCGCACGATCTGCGGCAGGTTGGAGTCGGCCTCGGCCAGGTCGATCAGCAGGCCAAACAGCACCGGCAGGCTGATGCCGCCCCCCCCATGCGCCTGGGGCACGCGCAGCGCCGTGAAGCCGGCATCGCGCAGCAACGCCACGGCCTCGAAGGCCAGTTCGCGCTGCTGTTCTCGCGCCACCGCACCCTCGCCGATCTGTGCGAACAGCGGCTTGAAGCGCGCCTGCAGCGCAGTGTAGGAATTGGATTGGGTCATGACAGGTCCTTGCTTGGGGGTGGCATCACACGGCCTTGGCACGCGGGTCCACCCAGTGATTGATCAGGTCGACGAGAAAGTTCACGACCACGTAGATCGCCGCCGCCAGCAGGGTGATGCCCAGCAGCAGCGGCACGTCCTTGGATGTTGCGGCGTCGAGCATCAGCCGGCCGATGCCCTGGCGCGAGAACAGCAGCTCGATCACCACCGCACCGCCGAGCAGGCTGGCGAACACGAAGCCGGACAGGGTCACCAGCGACACCAGCGCATGGCGCAGCGCGTGTTTGAGGCGCACGCCGGTTTCGGACATGCCGCGGGCGCGTGCCATGGCGATGAAGGGTTGTTCGAGAATGTCTTCCAGTTCCTGGCGCAGTACCTGGCTGAGCACCGCCGCCACCGGCAAGGCCAGCGCCACGCTCGGCAGTATCAGCGCCTGCCAGCCGCTGGAGCCGGACGGCGGCAGCAGGTGCCAGCCGAATGCGAACACCAGCAGCAGGCCCAGGCCGATCACGAACGAGGGCGCCGACGACAGCACCAGCTCCGTGCCCGACACCAGCGAGCGCAGCCACGGCGCGCGGTTGGCGGTGAGCACCGCGACCAGCACGGCCAGCAGCACCGCCAGTACCGCCGCGGCCAGCGACAGTTGCACGGTGGCGCCCAGTTGCCCGGCGATGATCTGCCCCACCGGGATGCGCAGGCGGTACGACTCGCCCAGGTCGCCCTGGGCCAGGCGCCCCAGGTAATGGCCGTACTGCACGATCAACGGCTGATCCAGGCCGTATTCGGCGCGCACCTGGGCGATCAGCTCGGCACTGGGCATCGCCTCCGGCCCGCCGAGGATGGCCAGTGCCGGGTCGCCGGCGCTCAGGTTCAAGGCCAGGAAGGTCAGGGTCGCCGCGCCCCAGAGCACGCCGATGCCGGCCAGCAGCCGACGGAGTATCAGGCGCAGGGTGTTCATCGGGCCTCCTGGTCGAGCCATACGCTGGTGAAGAACGGGGTGTTGTGCGAGGTATCGAAGATCACGCCCTTGACCGCCTTGCGGTAGGCCACCAGCACATGGCTCTCGTACACCGGTACGGCCGGCACGGTTTCCACCAGGCGTTGCTGCGCGGTGCGGTACAGCGCGGCCAGCTCCACCGGGTCGGTGGAACGGCGCGCCGCCGACAGCGCCGCATCGAGGGCGTCATCGCGAAAGCGCCCGGCGTTCTGGCCGATGAGCTTGGGCGTGCTGATCGCATTGCTGTGGTAGAGGATGTACAGCCCGTCGGGGGTGTTGGTGTGCCAGTAGCCGCCGGCGATTGCCTGAAAGTTGCTGGCATAACGGCGCTCGGTGACCTGGGCCAGGGGCAGCAGATCGATGGCCAGCTCGAAACCGACCTTCTTGAGGTCGGCCTGGATGGCCACTGCCACGCTACCGGGGAAGGCGCCGGTCTCGTACATCAGCAGGCGCGCCGACAGGCGCTGGCCGTCCTTGACCCGGTAGCCCCTGGCGTCACGTTCGCTCCAGCCGGCCTGGTCGAGAATGCGGTTGGCCTCGGCCACGTCATAAGCCAGCACATCCTTGAACGCGGGGTCGTAGTAGCGGGTGTTGGCGGCCAGGAAATCGCCCTTGGGCTGGTACTCGCCAAAGCCGGTGATCCAGGCCAGGCCGTCGCGATCGATGGCCTTGGCCACGGCACGGCGCACCTGCACGTCCTGGAACGGGAACTGCTCGACGTTGAAGGTCAGGCTGCGAAACGGGTTGGCCTTGCGGATGCGGCTGCTCATCTGCAGGTCGGGGTTGCTGCGAATGGCCCTGGCGTTCTGCGCCGGCGCGTCCACGGTGAAGTCCGACTGGCCGGACTCGAGCGCGCTGAAGCGGATCATCGGCTCGGGCACGATGCTCAGTTCCAGGCGGTCCAGGTAGGCCTCGCCGTTGTGCCGGGTCACCGGGGGCGCCCAGTTGTAGCCCTTGCGTTTGACAAAGGTGGCGCCCTGGTCGCGGGTGTAGCTTTCCAGCACGAAGGGCCCCGAACCGATGGCATGCTCGGCGATGGACTTGGGCGCCTCGAGGATCTGGCGCGGCGAGATCATGCTCAGCCAGGACTGCGCCAGCACGTCCAGGAACGGCGAATAGGGTTCGCGCAGGTGCGCCTCGAAGGTGTACTCGTCGACGATGCGCCCGTCCACGTAGGGCGCGATGTACGCGGCGGCCAGCGGCGACTTGGTGGCCGGGTCGCGCATGTGCTCCAGGTTGATCTGCACGGCGCGGGCGTTGAATTTCTCGCCGTCGCTGAAGGTCACGTCATCGCGCAGGTGGAAGGTGTAGGTCTTGCCGTCCGGCGAGATGTCCCACGACTTGGCCAGCCACGGCGAGATGTTGCCCTGCTCGTCCTGGTACAGCAGGCAGTCGAACAGGATGCGCCCCAGCCACTGCACGTTGCCGTGGGAAATCGAATGCACGTCCAGGGTGGTGGTGTCGGACGCCGTGGAAATGCGCAGCGTGCCGCCCGGCTTGCCTGGCGCGGCTTCGCGGTAGTCCTCGGCGGCGTAGCTCAGGCTGCCGTCGCGCAGCACGCCGTCGGCGCTCGATACGCTGTTGCGCGGCGCTTCGCTGGCCGGTTTGCAGGCGCCCAGCGCCACCACGCTGGCGAGTACGGCCAGGCGTGCGAGCCTTGTGATCAGGGTCATGTGCTTCCTCCGCCAGCACCGCGTGCAGGTGCACGTCGGCGCTGGCCGCGCTGGCTTAGAAGTTGTAGGTCACGCCGGTGAAGGCGCCGAAGCCGTCGCCCGGGTACAGCGACGCGACGTCCCTGCCCTGGGAGTTGTAGGTCGGCAGCACGGCGGTCACGTAGTCCTGGTCGGTGATGTTCTTCAGGTCCAGGTACACCTGCCAGGTCTTGCCCGGGTCGTCGTAACCCAGGCGCGCGCCCCACAGCGTGTAGGACGGCGCGTAGAAGCTGTTGGCGTAGTCCACCGACGTCTTGGAGGCGGTGCGCACGTTGACCCCGGCGTAGAAACCGCTGGCCCACTGGTACTGCAGCTCGCCCTGATACACGTGCTTGGGCAGGCCCGGCAGTTCGTTCTTCTTGAACAGCGGGTCGTTCTCGTAGTGGAAGTCGTTGAGGGTGTAGGCCTGGCGCCAGGTCAGGCTGTCACCGTTGGCGCCTTCCCACAGGCGGGTGCTAAGGCCGGCCTCGATGCCCTGGTGGATGGTGGGCGTGGCATTGGAGGTGGACACCACCGCGGCAGAGGTGGCGGTGGCCGGCAGCACTTCGACGTTGAGCAGCTCGTTCTTGACCCAGGATTTGTAGAACGCCAGGCTGCCGTCGAAGATCCCCGACTTGCCCTTGATACCGAACTCCACGGTGTTGGCCGCTTGCGGCACCAGTGGCTTGGCGTAGTTGCTGGTGACCCCCGAGCCGGAGCTGGACCAGGAGCTTGGCGGGTCGATGGTGCGGCTGGCGTTGGCGAACAGCTGCACGTCCGGGGCGATGTAGTAGCGCAGGCCGATACGCGGGGCCAGCTTCCACTCGTCGTACTTGTAGTGGCTGGGCAGGCCGCTGGTGTTGGGGCGGTCGCTGTAGGTGACGTTGATGTCACGCTTGATCTCGATCGCCGACACGCCGGTGGCCAGGTACAGGTTGTCGGTCAGGCCCAGGTCGTTGCCCAGGGTGAACACATGGTCGAACGAGCCGTCGTACTCGACCTGCTTCTGCAGAATGCCCAGGTCCTTGTCGCCCTTGTAGGTGCGTGCGCCGGAACGGATGTGCTGGGTGCTGCTCCAGCCCGCGGTGGTGGTGCTGGGCAGGCCGAACAGCTGGTCGGTGCGACTGTACTTGAGCGAGTAGTTGATGTCGCGCCAGTCCCAGTAGTTGGGGTTGACGGTGCTCTTGCGGCTGAGGAACTGCGGGTAGTTGTGGTACACCAGCCCGGCTTCGAGGGTGGCATCGTCATCGAAGGTGTAGGTGGTCTTGCTGCCGACCCAGGTCGAGCCGCGCTTGGTGGAGTCGCCACGGGTGGCGTAGGTGGCGGCGTTGGTCTGTTTGGAGTTCTTTTTGAGCTGCGCCAGGGTCAGGGTGCCCGAGTTCTCGTGGTATTCCTCGCGGTAGCGGATGTACAGACGGGTTTCGAGCTTGGGGTTGAAGCGGTAGCCGAAGTTGCTGACCACCCCCTTGGCCTTGGTGAAGGTGAAGTCCTGGTAGCCATCGCGGCGAGCGTTGTCGACGCTGACGTAGTAGTCGGCATTGCCGGCCACGCCGCCGGTGCTCAGGGTCTGCTTCTGCCAGCCGAAACTGCCGCCTTCGAGCTTGATGCGGTTGCCCGGTGCGGTCAGCCCGGAGTTGGTCACGAAGTTGATCGCGCCCCCCAGTGAAAGTGCGCCGTATTCGAAGGCGTTGGCACCGCGCAGTACTTCGGTGTAGTTCAGGCCCTGGGTATCCAGAAGTTCATAGGGCGTGCCACCGGCGCCGGTCAGTGCAAGGCCGTCGAAGAGAAACTTGGTGCCTTCGCGGAAATAGCCGGGCGAGGTATTGGCGCCGGAGCCGCGAATGGAAATCTTGATGGCGTCGTTGCCACCGGCAGCTTGTGCGTAGACGCCGGGCTGGTACGCCAGGGTGTCTTCCAGGGTGGCCGAGCGGCCCTTTTCGACTTCAGCCTGGGTGACCAGGCTGGTACCGCCGGCGACCTCGTCGAGTTTGCTCTGCGCCGCCTGCACAGGGCTCTGTTTGGCGGCCTGCACGGTGACCGTACCCAGGCGCTTGTCGCCGCTGGTGTCGGTGTCGGCGGCCGAGGCCAACGGGATGAAGGTTAATATTGCGCTGCTTACAGCGAACAGGGATGAATGTCGCAATACTGCCGAAGTTGCCCAATGCACGCGTTTCAAGGTCTTGCTCCCCACCTGATTAAAATTAGGCGAGTTTCTATTGGTATAGTCAATCTCACAGGGACTATTGCAGCGAGCGTGCCAACTGGCGAAGTGCCTTGTTTAAAGGGGTTTAGTTATAAAGCGGCAAGTAATCGGGTGTTGTATTCGAGGGCTAGTGTCGGGAGGGTGTTGCCAGGCGAACAGTTGCCAGTTGCTGATCTATGTATATAACCGGCAAGGCCGGCGCCTACAGGTTGGCCGCTATCTGTAGGCGCCGGCCTTGCCGGCGAAGCAGCAGTGGGCTTGTTACAGACCCTGGTGCAAGGCCCACAGCCGAGCGATGTCCCGCGCCCTGTCGCGTAGCAAAGGCGCCGCCTGCTCGCACGCCTGCTGCAGGCTCATCGGCCCGCTGGTCAACGCAAATGCCGCATCGATGCCATGCTCATACAGCGCCTGGTAGCCCTCGCCCAGGGTGCCGGCAATCACCACCACCGGCACGCCGTGACGCCTGGCTATGCGCGCCACACCGAACGGGGTCTTGCCGCGCAGGGTCTGCGCATCGAAGCGCCCCTCTCCGGTGATCACCAGGTCGGCACCGCGTACCGCCGCCTCCAGCCCGGCCAGCTCGGCCACCACTTCGACCCCAGCACGAAACTGCGCGCCCATGAAGGCCTTGGCCGCAAAGCCCATGCCGCCCGCTGCGCCACAGCCCGGAAACGCCCGAACGTCTTCCTCCAGCAGGCCGGCGCAATGGTCGGCAAAGTGCCCCAGTGCATGGTCGAGCAAGGCGACCTGGGCGGGGCTCGCCCCCTTTTGCGGGCCGAAGATCGCCGAGGCACCATTGGCCCCGCACAGCGGGTTGTCGACGTCTGCGGCCACTTCCACCTGCACGTCGAGCAGGCGCGGGTCCAGCCCGCTGCTGTCCAGCCGGGCCAGGTGCGCCAGGGCCAGGCCGCCCGGTGCCAGTTCAGCGCCCTGGGCATCGAACAGCCGCAGCCCCAGCGCTCGCAGCATGCCACTGCCGGCATCGTTGGTGGCACTGCCGCCGATGGCCAGGATGATGCGCTGTGCCCCGGCATCCAGCGCCGCGCCGATCAGCTGCCCGGTGCCATAGGTGCTGCTGCGGCATGCATCGCGCTGGGCGAGGCCGAGCAGTTGCAGGCCGCTGGCCTGGGCCATTTCGATGATGGCGGTGTGGCTGTCGGCCAACCAGCCCCAGTGGGCCAGTACCGGTGTGCCGAGCGGGCCCTGCACCTGCAGGCTGCGCTGTTCGCCGCTGCAGGTCGCCACCAGGGCCTGCAGGGTGCCCTCGCCGCCATCGGCCATCGGGCAACTGACCAGCTCGGCCTGTGGCAAGGCATCGGCCAGCCCCCGAGCGATGGCAGCGGCCACGTCTTCGGCGCTCAGGCTGTCCTTGAACGAGTCGGGGGCGATGACGATTTTCATGCGGTGTGCTCCTTATCCAGATGAGCTGCATGCTGACAGTTGCGCCGGCGGCGGGCGTCGGTCGGATGCACAGGCGGGCGCAGGGTTATTTGTTCAGTTGGACAATGCACCGACCAAGCGGCCCGCACAGGCAATCAACTGTTCACGGGCAACAACTGCAACCCCAGGTACAGGCTCAGCATCCCTTCCAGCCGCATCGGGTCCACCCCGCTCAACTCGGCCACCCGTTCCAGTCGGTAACGCAAGCTGTTGCGGTGAATGCCCAGCGCCTCGGCGCACGCCTGGCTCTGCCCGTCGTGGGCGCACCAGGCCCGCAGGGTGGCCAGCAGCTGCCCGTTGCTGTCCTTGGCACGCAGCCGTTGCAGCGGTTGCAGCAGTTCGTCCAGTGCATCGTCGTTGCGATGACGCCACAACAGCGCCGGCAGCCGATAGCGCGCCAGGGTCAGCAGGCGCTGGCGGGGCAGTACCTCGCGCCCGTAGGCAAGCAGGTCGCGCACCCGACGATAACCGCGGCGCAGGTTGTCCAGCCCTTCGGCCGGGCCAGCCACTGCCAGGCGCTGCACGGTCCAGCCCTGGGCCTGCATCTTGTCCAGCAGGCGCTGTTCGTCCAGCGCCACCGTCGCCGGGCGGCACCACAGCAACGACTGACGTGCCGGGCTCACGCACCAGCTGTCGGGGTAGCGCAGCATCAGCCAGGCCGCCAGCGGCTCGGCCGCCGGGCCCTCCTCCAGCTCGAACAGGCACGGGATACGCGTGAGCTGGGGTTTGAGCCCCAGTTGCCGAGCCTCGTCCACCAGCCGGGTGGCGTCGCTGTTGCCGCCCAGCAGCAAGGCCAGCAGGTCGTCGCAGCGCTGCTTGCGCCATTGCTGCTGCACTTGCAGGTGCCGTTGGGCCAGCAGCATCTCGGCGGTCATGCGCACCAGTTCGGCGTACGTGCGCACCTGCTGCGGGTCGCCGGTGATGCCGAGCACGCCGATCAGGCGCCCGTCCAGCAGCAGCGGCAGGTTCACACCCGGCTGCACGCCCTTGAGGCACCTGGCGGCCTCTTCGTCGAGCTCGACGATGCGCGCGTTGGCCAGCACCAGTTGCGCGCCTTCGTGGCGGGTGTTGATACGCTGCGCCTCGCCACTGCCCAGGATCAGCCCCTGGCTGTCCATGACATTGACGTTGTAGGGCAGAATGGCCATCGCACGGTCGACGATATCCTGTGCCAGGTCGTGGTCGAGCTCGAACATGGGCGGATCCTTGTGGTCGCAATGGTTGGTCGAGGGCACAGCGGTGCAGCGCAAAGGCTGTGCAAAAGCACAAAGACAGCGTCCTCTGGCTCAAACAGACTCGTCATGACAACTGCCTCGACGCAGTTGCGGCGATAAACATAAAAACAGAGAGAGAATCATGTCATACCGCCCTGCCCCTGACCAAGGCCACGACATCGACCGCAACGCGCTGTACCGGCGCATCACCCTGCGGCTGATCCCGTTCATCTTCATCTGCTACCTGTTCAACTACCTGGACCGCGTCAACGTCGGCTTCGCCAAGTTGCAGATGCTCGACGCGCTGAAGTTCAGCGAAACCATCTACGGCCTGGGTGCCGGCATCTTCTTCATCGGCTACGTGCTGTGCGGCCTGCCCAGCAACCTGGCGCTCAACCGCTTCGGGCCACGGCGCTGGATCGCGCTGATGATGATCGCCTGGGGCACGCTGTCGACCTGCCTGCTGTTCGTCACCACCCCCATGGAGTTCTACGTGCTGCGCCTGTTCACCGGCGCCGCCGAAGCGGGGTTCTTCCCGGGTATCGTGCTGTACCTCTCGCGTTGGTTCCCGGCGCAGCGGCGCGGGCGCATCATGGCGCTGTTCATGTCGGCGATCCCGGTGTCGGGGCTGCTGGGCGGGCCGTTCTCGGGGTGGATTCTCAACCACTTCGCCGCCGGCCAGGGCGGCCTGGCCGGCTGGCAATGGATGTTCCTGATCCAGGGCGTGCCTACCGTGGTGCTCGGCTGTCTGGCGATCGTGCTGCTCAGCGATGGCTACGCCAAGGCCGGCTGGCTGACCCCGGCGCAGCGCCAGGCGGTTGAGGCCGACCTGAACGCTGACGCGGCGGCCAAGCCGAAAACCGCCAGCGACAGCCTGCTGTCGGTGCTGGCCAACCCGTTGATCTGGACCTTCGGCTTCATCTACTTCTGCATCCAGAGCGGCGTGTATGCGATCAACTTCTGGCTGCCATCGATCATCAAGAACATGGGTTTCGACGATGCCCTGCTGATCGGCTGGCTGAGCGCCATCCCGTACCTGCTGGCCGGGCTGTTCATGCTGCTGGTGGGGCGTTCGGCAGACCTGCGCAACGAGCGGCGCTGGCACCTTGTGGTGCCGATGCTGATGGGCGCGGTGGGGCTGCTGATGGCGGTCAACTTCGCCCACAGCCCGGTGATCGCGATTCTGGGCCTGAGCATCGCGACCATGGGCGCGCTCACCGGCCTGCCGATGTTCTGGCCGATGCCCACTGCCCTGCTCACTGCGGGCACTGCGGTGGCGGGCCTGGCGATCATCAACTCGGTGGGCCAGATGGCCGGGTTCCTCAGCCCGTACCTGGTGGGCTGGATCAAGGACCAGACCGGCTCGACCGACGTGGCGTTGTATTCGCTGGCGGGGTTGATCGTGGTGGGCAGCCTGGTGGCGCTGCGGGTGTCGCGTTCCAGCTGACGACCGCTTCGCCGGCAAGGCCGGCTCCTACGGGCCTGAGGGCCGTTCACACGATTGTGCGGGAGCCGGCCTTGCCGACGAAGCTTTCAACCCTGTAAAACAGCTCGACCCCCTCCCGCAAAAGGATGCTCGAGCATGATCTACCGTCCCCTGGGCCGCAGTGGCCTGCAGGTTTCCGCCCTCACCCTGGGCAGCATGATGTTCGGCGAGCAGACCAGCACCGAAGACTCGCTGCGTATCATCGACAAGGCCTGGGACCAGGGCATCAATTTCATCGATACCGCCGACGTGTACAACGCCGGCCGCTCCGAAGAAATCGTCGGCGAAGCCATCGCCCGCCACCGTCACGACTGGGTGCTGGCCTCCAAGGTCGGCTTCGGCCCGGTCGACGGCCTGCCCAACCGCAGCGGCCTGAGCCGCAAGCATATCTTCAATGCCATCGACACCAGCCTCACGCGCCTGGGCACCGATTACCTGGACATCTACTACCTGCACCGCGAAGACCACGCCACCCCGCTGGAGGTCAGCGTGGCAGCCATCGGCGACCTGCTACTCCAGGGCAAGATCCGTCACTGGGGCGTGTCGAACTTTCGCGGCTGGCGCATCGCCGAGGTGTGCAACCTGGCCGAACGCCTGGGTATCCCCAAGCCCGTGATCAGCCAGCCGCTGTACAACATCGTCAACCGCCAGGCCGAAACCGAGCAGTTCACCGCTGCAGCCTTTCACGGCCTGGGCGTGGTGCCCTACAGCCCGCTGGCGCGTGGGGTGCTCAGCGGCAAGTACGCCCCCGACGCCACCCCCGACGCCAACAGCCGCGCCGGGCGCCAGGACAAGCGCATCCTCGAGACCGAATGGCGCAGCGAGTCACTGGCCATCGCGCAGAAGATCCACGCCTATACCCAGGCCAAGGGCGTGGGCATGGTCGAGTTCGCCATTGCCTGGGTGCTCAACAACCAGCACGTCAGCTCCGCCATCGTCGGCCCGCGCACCGAAGCGCAGTGGGACACCTATGGCGGTGCGCTGCAGGTGAAGATCACCGCCGAAGACGAAGCCTTCATCGATTCGCTGGTTACCCCCGGGCATGCCTCCACCCACGGCTACAACGACGCAGCGCACTTCGTCAGCGGGCGCCAGCCACGCTGAGTTCGCAACCGATCAGGTGGCTGATGGCGGCCTTGAGCTTCATCGGCCGCACCGGTTTGTGCAGCAGGCTGTGGCCCAGGTCGCGCACCTGCTGCTTGAGCTCCACGCTGTAGTTGGCAGTGATCATCAGGGCCGGCAACGGCGTGTGCCGCTGCGTATTGATCGACCCGACCGCCTCCAGGCCATTGCGGTCGTTGTCCAGGTGATAGTCGACGATCAGCAGGTCGGCCCACTCGCTGTCCAGTGCCACCTGGCGGGCCAGGTCCTGTTCGCTCAGGGCGGTGACCACCGAGCAGCCCCACTGCTCCAGCAAACTGCGCATGCCCGCGCAGATCGCCGCATCGTTGTCCACCACCCAGATACGTGCGCCGTCCAGGCGTTCGGTCAGCGGCTCGACCTGTGACGGTTGCGGCTCGCGCCGGGGCGCACGCTTGCTGCGCGGTACCTCGATGGAGAACACCGAGCCCTTGCCCGGCGTGGAGCGCAGGTGCACGCGGTGGCCAAGAATGCCGGCGATCTTGTCGACGATGGCCAGGCCCAGGCCCAGGCCGCGATCCTGGTCGGGACGCTGCAGGTCGCCGCGCTTGAACTCCTGGAACACCTCGGCGCACTTGTCGGGGGCGATGCCGATGCCGGTGTCCCATACCTCGATGAACACCCGCTGCCCACGCCGCCGGCACCCGAGCATCAGGCGCCCCTGCGGGGTGTAGCGGATGGCATTGCTGAGCAGGTTGCGCAGGATGCGTGCCAGCAGCTGGATGTCGCTGCGCACCCGCAGGCTGCTGCGCACGTAGCTCATGCGCAAGCCTTCGCTGGCGGCGGCATGGGCGTACTCGGCGGCCAGGTTGTCGAGCAGGTCGCTGACCGCGAAGGTCGCGACATCGGCCTTGATCACCCCGGCATCGAGCTTGGAGATGTCGACCAGGGTGCCCAGCAGGCTTTCGACGTCATCCAGCGAATTGCTGACGTTGCGCACCAGCGCCGGGCTTGCACAGTTCTGCTCCTGCAGCGCGCTGGTGAACAGGCGCGCGGCGTTGAGCGGTTGCAGCAGGTCGTGGCTGACCGCGGCAAGGAACTTGGTCTTGGACAGGTTGGCCTGGTCGGCCTCCTGCTTGGCCTCGCGCAGGCGCGCTTCGGCGCGGCGCCGCTCTTCGATTTCGCGCAGCAGTTGCTGGTTGAGCTGGGTGAGTTCGGCGGTGCGCTCGCGCACCCGCAACTCCAGGTTCTGGTAGGCCTGGTGCAGGGCTTCGGCGGTACGCCGGCGTTCGGTGATGTCGCGGATCAGCACGAAGATCCCCACCACCTCGCCGCTGGCCAGCTGGTTGGGCACATAGGAGCGCAGCATGTAGCGCTCCTGGCCGTGGGCGTTGGTTTCGGCGAACTCGAACGTCACGCTCTCGCCCGACAGTGCCCGCTCCACGTAGCTCTCCAGGCGCTGGTAATGCTCGGAGCTGTGCACCTCGCGCAGGCTCTGGCCGAGCATTACCCCGCGCGGCCAGCAGTACCACTGCTCGTACACCTTGTTGGTGAACTCGTAGACCAGGTCGGCGTTGAGGTAGGCGATCAGCGCCGGCACGTGGTCGGTGATCAGGCGGATCCAGCGCTCGCTCTCGCTCAGCGCCTCGGCATGCTGATAGCGCTCGGTGATGTCGGTGAAGGTGTTGACGAAACCGCCGGCCGGCAGCGGATGGGTACGGATTTCGAGCATGCGCCCGTCGAACAGGCGCTGCTCCAGTTCATGGATGCTGCGCCCGTTGGCATCGGTGCTGGCCGGGGTGAGCAAGGCCAGCTCGCTGTCGGCGATCACCTCGGCAAAGTCGCGATGGGCGGCAATCGGGGCCAGCCCGCTGAGTTCCAGAAAGCGCCGGTTCCACAACTCCAGCACGCCGTCGGCATTGACCATGGCCACGCCCTGGGACAGGTTGTCGACCGCACGCTGCAGCAGGTGCGACTTCTGCGCCACGGCCTGTTCGCGGCGCTGGGTTTCGCTGAGCTTGATCTGGGTGATGTCGGTGAACAGCATCACGCAGCCGCCGCCCTGGGTCGGCCGCTCGCTGACCTGCAGCCAGCGCCCGCCCTGCAGGCGGTACACCATGTGCTCGGCGCTGGGGCCGCGTTGTTCTTCGCAGAACAGCCCGGTGCTCTGCATCAGCCGCTTGATCTCGGCCAGACGCATGCCGCCGATGATGCGGATGCGGCTGTTGGCCCAGAACGCCTTGAAGCGCTGGTTGAACAGCACGATGCGCTGCTGCGGGTCGAACAGCACGAAGGCGTCGGAAATGCTTTCGATGGCGTCCACCAGGTACTGGTGCGCGGTTTCGGCGCGCAGCCGCGCATCGCTGAGCAGGTGGTTGCTGGCCTTGAGTTCGGCCATGGCCTGGTTCAGCGCATCGGTGCGCTCGCGCACCTGCTCGGCCAGCACCACCGAGTGCTGGAACGCCGCATACGAGTCGTCCGGGCGCGCGGCGCCCGATTCCTGGCGTTCGATCAGGGCGGCGTTGATACGGCTGAGCTTGCGGTTTTCATGCTGCAAGCGGGCGATCAGCGCGGCCTGGTCAATGTCCACGGCGTGCACGGGGCTGGCCAATGGCGACGCCGGTGAACGTCTGGTTGATGTGCATGCCATTGAACTGTTCTCCATAGGAGTTGAACCCCACCACAGGCTGCTGCTGCAAAAAGGCGCCGACGGCTTCGAACTCGGCGCTGCCTTCCAGCTCCAGGCGGCGCAGGAAGCAGTCGCAGCCGATGGTCAGCAGCAACGGCCCGAGGCGTTCGCGCAAGCCGTCGAACAACGCGCTCAGGTTGGGCAGCAGGGGCCCGGGGCGCATGGCGGTGAGCACGATGCCGTTCTCCACCGCGCAGTAGAAACTCAGGCTGCCGTCGTCGTGCACCTGCTGGATGGCCCGCACGTAGTAGCGCTCGTTGATGCGCACCGCCAGCGGGTGGGCGGCGAAGGTGCGGTGGTCGAGCTGTTCGGGGGGCACGCCGATCAGCGCGGCGTACTCCTGCGCGGCGGGTTCGGCATTGAGCTCGTAGACCCGGCGCAGGGTACTGTCGGCGCGGGTGACCACGAGCTTTTCCTGGCGCGGCTGGATGTGATGGGTGGTGAATACCTCGAAATCCAGGCTGGTATTGACCAGCAGCACCACGGCAGCGCTGCTGTGGAAGGCGCCGTCGAAGTACACATGGGTGTGGTGCAGGTAGTTGTCGTCGCCGGCCGAGCCGCCGAAATGCGGGATGTCGCCCAGGGCGGCACTGAGGGCGGCAAGCACGGTTTCCTCACGGCTGGACAGCCCGTCGAGCAGGGTCAGGGCGAAGCTGTGGCCCTTGATCGGGGCCAGGGTGTTGCTGCGACAGTCGCCCACCAGGCGCTCGACCATCTGCTGCGCGTCGATCAGGCTGAAGTACTGCATGGGGGCGATGAGTTCGGCGGCAATCGAGAACATCCGGTAATCGAAGCCCAGCGCGGTGATGCAGCCGCGGCCGTAGCCTTCGGGGGTGATTTCGCCGGCGCTGGTGCAGCCTGCCAGGCGGATGCCGCCCAGGCTCTGTTGCAGCGAGTGGGCCAGGGCTGGCAGGTCGTATTCGGCGGAGCAGAAGAACAGCACGAAGCCCAGGTGCGGGTGCAGCAGCTGACGGGCCAGGTCCTGTGCGGCCTCTTCGGCGACACTGGCGCGCGAGACGGCACTGACAATGCCCTCGGCGGGGGGTTGGTGCATGACGGCCTCCGGCGGGGGCTTTAACGGATGGGCCCAGTGTACGAAGGGGCTGGAGGGGGTCGAATGCTACTTGGGTAGTGGGTGGGGGTGGCATTGGTTGTAGGTTTGCAAGGGGGGTGCCCTTTCGCTGGAACGCCGGCGCCCACAGGTTTGCCACTGACGTTAAGAACAGTGGCATCGCTGTGGGCGCCGGCTTGCCCGCGAAGGGGGCGACGCGGTTTACCAGGTCAGCACGGCACCCAGGGCCAGCGTATCGGTGTCTTCGTTCTGGCTGCTGCCCTCATGCCCGCGGATTTCGAACTGGTTGTATTCGGCTACCAGGGTGAGGTTGGCATTGATGTCGCGGAACAGCGCGATGCCGCGGGTCTCGTAGTCGGCGCCGGTGTTGACCGCGCCGTTGCCGTCGTCCTTGGTCTTGCCGTACGACAACGCCAGGCGGTTCTTGCCGAACTTGTACGAGCCCTGCATCAGGTAGCCCTTGCTGTCGACCTCGCGCAAGGTGGCTTCCCCGGCGTTGTTGGTGAAGAACGGGTTGATGCCCTTGGCGGTGAAGCCGGAACCGGTCAGCGAGAAGGCGCCCATCTTGGCCTGTACGCCATAACCCAGGCCCTTGGAGGTCACCGAGTCGACGTTGTGGTCGGTGTTGTCCGAGGTCTGGTAGCCACCGTTGATCCAGCTGTAGATCTTGGCGCCCCCCAGGTCGAACTGGTAGGTGATCTCGCTCTCGGTGCGCGGATTCTTCTGGTAGGCCTTGCCCACCGCGCTGTCATCGTTGGTATCGACCGGGTCCATGATGCCCACGGCGATGCGCAGGCCATCCATCACCGGGGTGCGATAGGTGATCTGCGCAGTGGGGAACGGGTACGGGTAGCCGGTGCCGATGTTGCCGAACGATACGCCGCCACCGTCCACCAGGCCGAGGGTGTCACTGACCTGGCCATAGCCGGCCAGCAACTCGTCGAGCAGGATGTTGGAACGGGCGAACAGGCCGAAGTCCTTGCCGATCAGTACTTCGCCCCACTCCGAATTGGTCACGGTGCCGTAGAACTGACGCACATCGATGGCCGTGTCGGTGCCGTTGGTTTCACTGTCGTTGATGGTGACCCAGAACGAAGCGCGCCCGCCCAGCTTGAGGTCGTCGATCTGACGGGTCATGTTGAAACCCAGGTAGTTGGGCAGAAAGCCCATCTTGACCCGGGACTGGCGACGGTCGAACTGCTCGCCGTCACGGTCGACCTTGCTGTTGACGTAGAAGGCGTTGATGTAGCCGTCGGTGGAAAAGGTCGTGTCGTCCTTGTCGTACAGCATGATCTCGGCCTGGGCCAGCGGGGTCAGGCCCAGCGCGGCAAGGCTCGCCACCAAGGGCAGGAAACGTGTATGGGCATTCTTATTGTTGTGCATGACGCTCTCCGCAAACGGGTGGACGGTTGTCGGAGGCGATTATCGAAAAGCGGCGCCGCGCGCCCTACGCTGCCTTGGGGGCAAGGCGCTGCTGCTTTGGCGAGGCGCGAGGTGCCAGGCACCGGGGAACTAATCCTGTGTCCGCCAGTGTCACAAGGCTAAAGTGCCAGCACCCGCTCCGGATGGCCGAGACCACCATGCAAAAATGCAGACAGGCACTGCAGTTTTGTCGATTGTAATGGGCAAAATTGCACTGTTACGATCCGACGATCCTTGAATTCATCTCCACGGCGCGACAAATCATGTGGAAAATCAATAACAAAGCAGGGAGACAGCGATGACCGCGCAAGCGCATTCCCCGGTCGATACCAACGTACTGGCTACCGTACGCAACCATGTAGGCCATCTGACCCTCAACCGCCCCGCCGGCCTCAACGCCCTGACCTTGCCGATGGTGCGTCAGCTGCAGCAGCAGCTCGACGCCTGGGCCGTCGACCCGCAGGTTCACGCAGTGGTACTGCGTGGCGAAGGCCCCAAGGGTTTCTGCGCCGGCGGCGACATCCGTTCGCTGCATGACAGCTTCAAGGCAGGCGATAGCCTGCACCGCGACTTCTTCGTGGAGGAGTACGCGCTGGACCTGTGCATTCATCACTACCGCAAGCCCATCGTTGCCCTGATGGACGGCTTTACCCTGGGCGGCGGCATGGGCCTGGCCCAGGGCGCGGAGCTGCGTGTGGTCACCGAGCGCAGCCGCCTGGCCATGCCCGAAACCGGCATCGGCTACTTTCCGGACGTGGGCGGCAGCTATTTCCTGTCGCGCATCCCCGGTGAACTGGGCACCTACCTGGGGGTGAGCGGCGTGCAGATCCAGGCGGCCGACGCGCTGTACTGCGGGCTGGCCGACTGGCATGTCGACAGCGCCAGGCTGAGCACCCTGGATGAACGCCTGAACACGCTCAAGTGGAGCGAGCACCCGCTCAAGGACCTGCAGGGCGTGCTGGCCAGGCTGGGCACCCAGGCCCTGGACAACCCTCCCCTGGCTGCGCTGCGCCCGGCCATCGACCACTTCTTCGCGTTGCCCGATGTGGCCAGCATCATCGAGCAACTGCGTGCCGTGACCGTCGGCGACAGCCACGAATGGGCACTCAAGACCGCCGACCTGCTGGCCACGCGCTCGCCCCTGGCGATGGCGGTGACCCTGGAGATGCTGCGTCGCGGGCGCCACCTGAGCCTGGAGGACTGCTTTGCGATGGAGCTGCACCTGGACCGGCAATGGTTCGAGCACGGCGACCTGATCGAAGGTGTACGCGCGCTGATCATCGACAAGGACAAGCAGCCTCGCTGGAACCCCGCCACCGTCGCCGAGCTTTCACGCTCGCGGGTGGATCAATTCTTCGAAGGCCTGTGAGGGCCGGAGTACGCACATGCAAGACCTGGAACTGACTGAAGAACAGATCATGATCCGCGACATGGCGCGCGACTTCGCCCGTAACGAGATCGCCCCGCATGCTCAGGCCTGGGAAAAGGCCGGCTGGATCGACGATGGCGTGGTGGCCAGGATGGGTGAGCTGGGCTTGCTGGGCATGGTGGTGCCCGAGCAATGGGGCGGCAGCTACACCGACTACGTGGCCTATGCACTGGCGGTGGAAGAGATTGCCGCCGGCGATGGCGCCACCGGGGCGTTGATGAGCATCCACAACTCGGTTGGCTGCGGCCCCCTGCTCGCCTATGGCAGCGACCTGCAGCAGCAGACCTGGCTGGAGCGTCTGGCCACCGGCCAGGTGATCGGCTGCTTCTGCCTTACCGAACCCCAGGCCGGCTCCGAGGCGCACAACCTGCGCACCCGTGCCGAGCGCGTGGGTGATGAGTGGGTGATCAACGGGTCCAAGCAGTTCGTCAGCAATGCGCGGCGCGCGGGCCTGGCGATCGTGTTTGCGGTGACCGACCCGGAGCTGGGCAAGAAAGGGCTGTCGGCGTTTCTGGTGCCGACCGACAACGAAGGTTTCGTGGTCGATCGCAGCGAACATAAGATGGGCATTCGCGCCTCCGACACCTGTGCGGTGACCTTGAACAACTGCCGTGTGCCGGCAGCCAACCTGCTGGGCGAGCGTGGCAAGGGCCTGGCGATCGCGCTGTCCAACCTTGAGGGTGGGCGTATCGGGATTGCGGCTCAGGCGCTGGGCATTGCGCGTGCGGCGTTCGAGGCGGCGCTGGTGTATTCGCGTGACCGCATCCAGTTCGGCAAGCCGATCAACGAGCACCAGAGTGTGGCCAACCTGCTGGCCGACATGCAGGTGCAACTCAATGCGGCGCGGTTGTTGATACTGCATGCGGCGCGTTTGCGCAGTGCGGGCAAGCCGTGTTTGAGCGAGGCTTCGCAGGCCAAGCTGTTTGCTTCGGAGATGGCCGAACGGGTGTGTTCCAAGGCCATCCAGGTGCATGGTGGGTATGGTTACCTGGAAGACTACCCCGTGGAGCGATACTACCGCGATGTGCGGATCACGCAGATCTATGAGGGCTCGAGCGAGATTCAGCGCATGCTGATTGCGCGGGAGTTGAAGCACTATCCGTTGTAAATGCGCGGTTTGATGTGATGCCGGGCCACCATGGCCTGTCAGCCTTGTTGGCCCGGCCCCAGACCTTCTAGCGATCCACCCGTTTGAGCACCTGCCGCTCATACTGCGGGTACAGATGGCTCACGCTGCGAATCAGCTCGTACTGACTCAACGCTATGCCCGCAAACCGCTGGGGTATCGGCGTGGCAATCACCTCGGTCATGTCCAGCCCCTGCGCCGCACTCTCACGCATCACCTTGTCCAGCCACCCCAGGTAATCAACCATCTGCGCAAACGGCGCACGGTCCGTGGCCAGCGGGCCGTGCCCCGGCACCAGCACCTTCCACGGCAGCGCCTCGAGCCGCTGCAGATCCTGTAGCCACACCGCCAGGCCAGGGGTGTTGGGCGTGGTCAGCGCACGCTGGTAGAACAACAGATCGCCGGCAAACAACACTCCGGTCTTTTCATCGAACACCGCCAGGTCGGCACCGCTGTGACCGGTCAAGGCCAGCAGCCGCAACCGGTGCGAACCAAACGCACGCTCACCCGCCGCCACCTGTTGGTCGGGCAGGCGCACCTGGGTGCCACGCATCCAGTCACCTACCATGCGGTACATGTTCTCGGCCAGGCCATCCCCCTGCTCCTCCAGCAACTGCGTGGTACCAGGCAGTGCACCGACAGGCACACCGGCAAAGGCCTGGCTGCCCAGCGCGTGATCGGGGTGGTGATGGGTCAGCAGCACCTGCACCACCGGCTGGTCGGTGACGCTTTCGATGGCTTTGCGCAAGGCCTGCCCATAGCGCAGCGACGGACCGCTGTCGATCACCACCACGCCAGCCTCGGTGACGATGAAACCGGTATTGACGATGTTGCCGCCGTTGGTACGGGAGAAGTGCTCGGTGCTGCCCTCCAGCACATAGGTGCCGGCCGCGATCTGGCGCGGCGCCAGGCGATAGTCCAGGTCGGCCAGGCTCGGCAGGCTGACACACGCCAGCAACAGCAACAGTACTCGCATCACGGTCCTCACTCGATGGCAGCGTCGAACTGGTTGCCGTTGTTGTCACGCAGCACCAGGCGGGTAGCCCCCTGGTTGAGCAGGTCGAAGCCCAGGCTGGGGTTCTCGCTCACGGCAGGAAACAGTTCGAGGGTGGCCAGCGACTGGCCCTGGGCATCGAACAGCTCGGCGTGTTCGATGAAGAATTCGGGGATGCCGCCAGTCAGGCCGTTATCCATCGGGTGCGACACGTCCAGGCGCACGCGGCTGAAGGCTTCGCGCGGGTAGCGTGCACCCAGTACCTGGCCCAGGCGCTCTTCCCAGCCGGGCTGGCTGCGTACCACGCTGGGCGCCGTGCAGCCACCGCCGGCGGCATCGATCAGGCTCGAACCGATGTGCCAGGTACCGTCATCGGTCAGCACGGCCGCCCGCAGCGGGGTGGCCTGCTCGATGCGTATGCGCACAGCCAGCCACGGCAGAACCTGCGGGCCGGGATGGAAATCGACGACCCGCGGTATCGGGTTGAGTTCGGCCCACACGAGTATGCGCTGCACCTTGCCCGGCAACGCCCGGGCATCGACCTGCAACGGCACCTGTCGGGCGTCCTCGGCGAATGGCGGGGCAATCACCCGCACGCGCTCATCAAAGACGTAGGGCTCATCCTGGAGCCACTGTTTGCGATAGAACTCCCACATCACCGACGGCACCGGATCGGCACCCGGCTGTATTGCACAGGCCGGGCCGGCCAGCAGCAACGCGGCCAACAGCAACGGTACCCGGCGCATGGCCTATTCCTCGATGTGCACGCTGTCAAGGTAGGTACGCACCGCCCACAACGCTTCCTGGCTCAGGTAGTCGGCCATCTTGGGCATGTACACGCGCCCGTCACGCACCGCGCCGTTGCGTACCCGCTCCACGAACCATTCATCGCCCGCCTCGCCCTCGTCCAGCAGGCGCAGGTCGGGGGCGATGCCGCCGGACTTGGCTTCCAGGCCGTGGCAGGCCGCGCAGTTCTGGTTGTAGGCCGAGGCGCCGATGGACACTGCCTCGTCATGGTTGGGGCCGTTGCGGTAGGGGTTGGTTTCACGCCACTCGTCACCGAGTTTTTCCAGGGTGCCGGTGTTGACCGCCGACGGGGTCACGTTGCCATGGGCGAACACCGCCCCGGTACTCATCAGGCCGGCCATCAGCACGGCGCTCATCCAGGCGTTTTTCACTGTTGTCATTGTTCTGCCCTCGACTGCTTTGTCTGTACGGTTTGCACGCAGGCACCTCGCGATACCGGGGTGCTGCCGGGCATCTTAGAAAGCGCACTCCAGCGCCCCCATGCTGCTTTGGTGGTCGCGTGCTACTCCCTTGGTAGTAGGGCTTGTGGGGCAGTGCCAAATCATGCGCCGACTGGGACATTTTCCCGCTCAGGGCGGGAGTTTTTCCGTATCTGCGCAGGCGGCGACGATCCAGTCTAGGCAGGCACAAAACCTCCATTGGGAACACCCACTATGACAATAAGATCGTTACCCGCCGCGCTTTCCCCACTGTCCATGGCTGTGCAGGCCGTCCTGCTGGTCTCGAGCCTGGCCCTGGCACCGGCGGCCAACGCCAAGCCGGTGACCTGGGAAGACATCGCCAACGACCACCTCAACACCCAGAACGTGCTGCAGTACGGCATGGGCACCAATGCCCAGCGCTGGAGCCCGCTGGCCATGGTCAACGACAAGAACGTGTTCAAGCTGACCCCGGCCTGGTCGTACTCCTTCGGTGACGAAAAGCAACGCGGCCAGGAATCCCAGGCGATCATCAACGACGGCGTGATCTACGTCACCGGCTCCTATTCGCGGGTGTTCGCCCTGGACGCCAAGACCGGCAAGCGTCTGTGGACCTACAACCATCGCCTGCCGGACAACATTCGTCCGTGCTGTGACGTGGTCAACCGTGGCGCTGCCATCTTCGGCGACAAGATCTACTTCGGTACCCTCGATGCCCGCGTGATCGCGCTGAACAAAGACACCGGCAAGGTGGTATGGAACAAGAAATTCGGCGATCACAGCGCCGGCTACACCATGACCGGCGCCCCGACCCTGATCAAGGATCAGAAGAGCGGCAAGGTGCTGCTGATTCACGGCAGCTCCGGTGACGAATTCGGCGTGGTCGGCCAGCTGTATGCACGCGACCCGGAAACCGGTGAAGAAGTGTGGATGCGTCCGTTCGTCGAAGGCCACATGGGCCGCCTGAACGGCAAGGACAGCACCCCTACCGGCGACGTCAAGGCGCCGTCCTGGCCGGACGATCCGACCACCGAGACCGGCAAGGTCGAATCCTGGAGCCACGGTGGCGGCGCCCCATGGCAAAGCGCAAGCTTCGACCCCGAAACCAACACCATCATCGTCGGCGCCGGCAACCCTGGCCCGTGGAACACCTGGGCACGTACCTCCAAGGACGGCAACCCGCACGACTTCGACAGCCTGTACACCTCGGGCCAGGTCGGCGTCGACCCGACCACCGGTGAGGTCAAGTGGTTCTACCAGCACACCCCGAACGATGCCTGGGACTTCTCGGGCAACAACGAACTGGTGCTGTTCGACTACAAGGACAAGGACGGCAAGCAGTACAAGGCCACCGCGCACGCTGACCGCAACGGCTTCTTCTATGTGGTGGACCGCACCAACGGCAAGCTGAAAAACGCCTTCCCGTTCGTGGACAACATCACCTGGGCCAGCCACATCGATCTCAAGACCGGTCGCCCGGTCGAAAACGAAGGCCAGCGCCCGGCCAAGCCATTGCCAGGCGAAACCAAGGGCAAGCCGGTGGAAGTCTCGCCACCGTTCCTGGGCGGCAAGAACTGGAACCCGATGGCCTACAGCCAGGACACCGGCCTGTTCTACGTACCGGCCAACCACTGGAAAGAGGAATACTGGACCGAAGAGGTCAACTACAAGAAAGGGTCGGCCTACCTGGGCATGGGCTTCCGCATCAAGCGCATGTACGAGGACCACGTAGGTTCGCTGCGTGCGATGGACCCGACCACCGGCAAGGTGGTGTGGGAGCACAACGAGCGCCTGCCGCTGTGGGCCGGCGTGCTGGCCACCAAGGGCAACCTGGTGTTCACCGGTACCGGCGACGGCTACTTCAAGGCCTTCAACGCCAAGACCGGCGAAGAGCTGTGGAAATTCCAGACCGGCAGCGGCATCGTTTCGCCACCGATCACCTGGGAACAGGATGGCGAGCAGTACATCGGCGTGACCGTCGGCTACGGCGGTGCAGTACCGCTGTGGGGTGGCGACATGGCCGAGCTGACCAAGCCGGTGGCACAGGGTGGATCGTTCTGGGTGTTCAAGATCCCGGCCTGGGATACCAAGACCGCCAAGCGTTGATCTGAGCGTTTTCGCGGGTCAAGTTCGCCACCACAAGGGATCACCAAACCTGTGGGAGCGGGCTTGACCCGCGTCTGCTTTCAAACTGCCAAGGAGATTCCCATGAAGTATCTGCCCCTAGTGCTCGCCGTCGCCCTGTCCCCGGCTTTTGCTGCCGACGACGAACTGGAACCACAGCCGCTGAAGATCAACGGCTGCATCATCCAGCCTGAAAGCCAGTGCCCCGGCGCCAACCTGCAGAACGCCGACCTGAACAACCAGGACATGCGCAAGATGAACCTGGCCGGTGCCGACCTGCGTGGCGCCAACCTGCGTCACGCCAAGCTCGACCTGGCCAACCTGGAGAAAGCCAACCTGCAAGGCGCCAACCTCACCCGTGCCAGCCTGCAGCAAACCAACCTGCGCGTGGCCAACTTCACCGATGCCACGCTGATCGCGGTCCAGGCCTGGGGCATGTACGCCCAGGGCGCCAACTTCAATGGTGCCAACCTCAGCGCCGCCTACCTGGAGTTTGCCCGCCTGTCCGGCGCCAAGCTGCACAATACCAACCTGCAAGCCGCCGACCTGGAAATGACCTGGCTGAGCAGGGCCGACCTTGTGGGGGCGAACCTGGCCGATGCCAACCTGCAGGAAGCCAAGTTCGGTGAAAGCAACCTGGAGAAAGCCGACCTGCGCGGCACTCGCCAGCACTACGCCAACTTCCAGGACAGCAACATGGAAGGCTGCCAGGGTTGCCCGAGCACCTGGGACTAGGTGCCTGCGTACACAGCCTACGCCGCTATACGCAGCAGGCCGGCTTCGATTGCCAGGTGCACCAGTTCGGCATGGGAGCTGACCTGCAGCTTGCTCTTGAGCAAGGTCAGGTAGTTGGAGACGGTCTTGGCGCTGATGCACAGCTGCTGGGCTATCAACCGGGTCGGCGTGCCCTTGGCCAGCATCAGGAAGATTTCGATCTCGCGCTGGGTCAGCCCCTGCAGCCGAGCATTGCCGCCACCCTGCCCCGGGTGCGGCTGGCAGGCCAGCTGGGTGGCCAGCGGTTGCTCGATGTAGGCATGCCCCGCCAGTACCCGGCGCACGGCTTCAAGCACCACCGCCGGCGCTGCCGCCTTGGACAGAAACCCGCAGGCCCCCGCGTCCAGTGCCTGGCGAACCAGGCCCAGCTCGGTGTGTTCGCTGAAAAACAGCACACGCAGTTGCGGCAGGCGCTGACGCAGGCGCCGGGTGGTTTCCAGGCCGCTGATGCCGGGCAGGTCGAAGTCCATGATCACCAGGCCGGGCAGTTCCTCCTGCACCTGCTGCAGGGCCTCCTCGCCGCTGCCGGCCTCGCGAACTGGCAGGCCATTGAGCCCTTCGCCCAGAAAGTGGGCCAGGCCCAGGCGGATCATCGGGTGGTCGTCGACCAGCAAGATGCCCATCGCGCAGTACTCCTGTAGTGGCTATACCCCATGCTAGAGCCGCTGGCGAGCACGGCCGCTACTACTTTGGTACTGCCCGCGCTGTCGATGGTCGCATTCACAAAGCGCCAGTACTGGCCTGTAATACCAGGCATAACAAAAACGAGACTGCCGACCATGCTGCTGCGTGCCTTGTTCGCTTCTGCCTGCCTGACCCTGGCGCTGCCCGCCAGCGCCGACACGGCGCTGTTCACTGCCGACGGCTACCGCGCCACCCTGTACCGCAGCCCTACCCCCCATCAGGCGCCGCCGGCGCAGACCCTCGACACCGCGCAGCTGCAGGCCCTGCTGCAACAGCAGCCACCGCCGTTGCTGATCGACGTGTACAAGCGCCCCTGGCTGCATGGCCGGTTCATCGACAGCGAGCCGCATGCCAACCTCCCCCACAGCCACTGGCTGGCCAACACCGGCGATGGCCAGCTGGACGACGCCTGGGCCCGCTATTTCAGCCGCCACTTGCAACGCCTGAGCCATGGCGACAAGCAGCGCGCCATCGTCTTCTACTGTCGCTCCGATTGCTGGCTGAGCTGGAATGCGGTCAAGCGCGCCGATGCACTGGGCTACACGCGGCTGTACTGGTACCGTGATGGCCTGGATGCCTGGGAGAATGCCGGGCTGCCGGTACACCCCGCGACACCCGAAGCGTTCCCCTGACTACTGTCTGCCTAGCGGTCAACCACAACAATAAGGTGCAAAGCCATGTACAAGATTCTGATCGCCGACGACCACCCGCTGTTTCGCGAAGCGATCCACAACGTCATCACTGACGGCTTCCCTGGCAGCGAGGTCATGGAAACCGCCGACCTGGACAGCGCCCTTAGCCTGACCGGCCAGCATGATGACCTGGACCTGATCCTGCTGGACCTGAACATGCCCGGCATGCATGGCCTTGGCGGGCTGATCAACCTGCGCAACGAGGCGCCGACGATTCCGGTGGTGATCGTCTCGGCCGAGCAGGACAAACAGGTGGTGCTGCAGGCAATCACCTATGGCGCGGTGGGGTTCATCACCAAGTCGTCGCCGCGCTCGCAGATGACCGATGCCATCGAGCAGATCCTCAACGGCAACGTGTACCTGCCGCCCGACATCATCCGCACGCAAAAAAGCACCGGCCGGCGCAACCAGAGCGAGCATGCAGGCTTTGCCCCGGAGCTGCTGCAGGCGCTCACCCGCAAGCAGTTGCTGGTGCTCGAGCGCATGACCAAGGGGGAGTCGAACAAGCAGATCGCCTACAACCTGGATATCGCCGAGACCACGGTCAAGGCCCATGTCTCGGCGATTCTGCGCAAGCTCAACGTGCACAACCGGGTGCAGGCGATTCTCAGTGCCGGCGATATCGACTTTACCGCCTATCTGCGGCGCTGATCAGCCGGCGCCGGGTAGCGCAAGGGTCTTGCCGCTGCCCACCGGCCCCATCGACAACAGGGTTTCGGCCAGGGTCATGGGAACGATCATGTCCTTGGCGTTCTGCGCCTTGTAGTTGATGTCGGCATCGATGTGCTGTTGCACCTGCGCCGCATAGTCGGCCGGATATTGAGCCTTCTCGATTGCCGGCAGGCTGTTGTAGTGAGCCTGCACTTGCTTGAAGAAGTCCGTCATGCGGCCGGTGGTGTTGTATTCCTGTTGCGCCTTGTCGCTGACCTCGCGACGCCATGCCTGCTCCTGGCGGGTGGACTCCTCGAACGCGGCGCGCCGTTCGTTGACCGTGAAGGTGCCGCTGTCATCGTAGGTGATCAGCGCCAGCTGCTCGCGCGACAGGCCGGCGAACGGGTTTTCAACGGTCTTGCTGCCCACGGTCAGCGTCGCGTTCACGAACGCAGTGGCCTGTTCGGCCCGGGCCAGCAGCTCGGGGTCATCGGTGGCCGGTACTTCCTTGTCGTGGGCGGCCTTGTTGGCCGAATACGCAGCGCCGGTAATCTTGTCGAGCAGCGACCTGGCCAACGCACCGAGTGCCGAATGGCTCAGGCCGGTATCGCGCTCGCTGGCACGGGTGGCACTTGCGGCCAGTTGACGGGCCAGGTTGGAGACACTGCTGGTATCCTGCCCGGCGTAGGCATTCAGGGCCCTGGCGCTGCTGCTGTTGCCATGGTTGATGCCAAGGCTGGTAGGGAGGGGGCTTGCACCGGTGGTGCGGGTGGTAATGGCCGATGTGTAGTCGTTCACATGCATCGGGAGACTCCATGTGGTGGTATGCACGTCTGTGCGGCGTGCGCTGACAACGCTCCGGTGCCAGCAATCGGGCGCAAGCCTAACGCCATTTGCCGGTTGCATCCAGTTGCGCGCCTGAAGTAAGCTCGGGCAATCAACTGGAGCACAGCATGTCGTCTATTTCCCTCACTCAAGCACTGCACACAGGTCGCGTATCGCACCTGGCGGCTGTGCCTGCGTGCGCGGCACTGCCTGCCAGCGGCTTTTATTTTGGGTATTGGTTTAGCCACAGGCGCCGCTGATACCCACACCGGCGCCCACTCCTAGGGCCGCCGAACACGAGAATACTCAACCCCCGGTCGGCCCTGCCCACCGGGGGTTTTGTTTTGGGCGCCGTACACCACCGACATCGATGAGGATTGCAGCATGAACCACAGCACCTATTACCGTTACCAAAGCCTTGCCTGGCGATTTAGCCACTGCCGTTCGGGCCAGCCAGCCGCCTCCGACCGGTCCAGTACAGGTGGCACGCAAACACCGACACGAAATCGAACATCTCGCTAGGGCCGAAGGCGCGGGACCGAACCCGCCTTCCGCCCAAGGAAACCCGACCATGCAAGCGTCCACCCAAGCCCTGAACCTGTCCCAACCCCAGGCTGTCGCAGCCAACAGTAGCCTCAACCTGCGCCTGCCCAGCCCGTTTCAGCTCAAGCAGCAACTGCCCTTGTCCAGCGCCCTTGGCGGCCAGGTCGAGCGCCACCGCCAGGCGGTGAAGGCGATTCTCGACGGCGAGGATGATCGCCTGCTGGTGATTGTCGGCCCCTGCTCGCTGCACGACCCCCACGCTGCCCTCGAATACGCCGAACGCCTGGCTGCCCTCTCCCGCCAGGTTGATGACCAGTTGTTGCTGGTGATGCGTGCCTATGTCGAAAAGCCTCGCACCACGGTGGGCTGGAAAGGCCTGGCATACGACCCGCACCTGGATGGCAGCGATGACATGCAGGGTGGCCTTGCGCTGTCTCGCCAGCTGATGCTGGGCATGCTCGAACGGGGCCTGCCGGTGGCCACCGAACTGCTGCAGCCGATGGCAGCAGGCTACTTCGATGACCTGCTGAGCTGGGCGGCCATCGGTGCACGCACCACCGAATCGCAGATTCACCGCGAGATGGTCAGCGGCCTGGGGCTGCCGGTCGGATTCAAGAATGGCACCGACGGCGGCGTGGGTATCGCCTGCGACGCCATCCGCAGTGCCGCGCATGCCCACCGCCACTTCGGGCTGGATGCCCAGGGGCATCCAGCGATCGTCGAGACCCTTGGCAATCCTGATACCCACCTGGTGCTGCGCGGCGGCCACCAGGGCCCCAACTACGATGCCGCCAGCCTGGAGCAGGCACGCCAGGGCCTGCACAAGGCCGGCATCCGCCCACGTCTGATGGTGGACTGCAGCCATGCCAACAGCGGCAAGGACCCACTGCGCCAACCTCAAGTGTTCAATCAGGTGCTGCAGCAACGCTTGCAGGGTGACCGCTCGATCATCGGCATGATGCTCGAAAGCCATTTGTTCGAGGGTTGCCAGGCACTGGGCAAGGCCCCCCTGCGCTACGGTGTATCGATCACCGATGGCTGCCTGGGCTGGGGGGCCACAGAAGCCTTGTTGAGCGAAGCGGCCACTAGCCAACGCGGGTAGACACCTGTCGCCCCGACGAGGGCGCCTCGGCGCCCCTCACATAGGCAGAATGTTAAGGGGCAGGCAGGTCAGACGTTCTGGTCCTGCCGTTCCAGCTTGCCCAGGGGCAGTGGGTTGGCCGCTGTCGCGTCGATTACCGAAGGGCCTGATCGTTCGGGTCGTAGATGAATAGGCGTCCATCTGTGGGCATCGGGCGCAACTGAAGCAACGGCAAGGTACGGCCCGTATCGGCGAAGTAGTCGGTCTGGAACCGCTTGCCACCTGCCAGGCCATCGCCCGCAAAGTAACTGGCCCTGCTGTAGAGCAGCGCCTCAAGCGGCAATCCAAGCGGCGCACCGGCGGGCCAGGCCGCTACAACCATTTCATTCCAGCCAAGGCCATCGTTGAGCTGTTGGCGGATCTCGTTGGCCACCCGAAATTGTTGCGCCGCCGGGGAGAACCAACAACCTGAGTATGGGCTGCCACGGAAGCGCGCCAACCATGCCGCTGCCGAATCGATCCCCGCTGAGGCGCAAGAAAGCCGGAAGTCGCACATATCGGCCCGCCCGCCAGTGCTACCATCGAAGGGGTACACGCACCGTAGAGACAAGGGTCTGGTCGCCGGTGCCGCTTCTTCACGTATCACCAGCCCCTGCGCCTTGTAGGTACGCAGCACCTTGCTGTCGGCGCGAAAATAACTGAAGGACACGCCATTGCCGCGTACCGAATTGGAGCTCGGGTTCCACGCACGGAAGTTGCCGACATCGGTCGTGCGCAGCAGTACACCACGGCAGTAGAAGGCGCCCCGATTGCCCCGGCAGGTGTCGTCGCCATTGCCGGTGTCGAGGTAGCGTGTGTTGAGCCGTGCCGCCACCCGGTAGCCATTGTCCAGTTGGTCTTGCTGACTGAAACCGAAGACCTGCCCCTGCGGTTCGCCAAGCTGCAAGCGCAGTAGCGGCAGCCATGTACCGGTGGCCTGGAAGTAATCGCGTTGGCTGCTCTGGGCGCGCAACAGACTGCCGGCTTGCCCGGGGTCATAGAACACGCCCTGGATCGCGAGTTGCCCCGGCGCCTGCGCATTCCAGCCGTTCACCACCACCTCGCCCAGGTTGGCCGCTGGCTGGGTGGCCTGGTACGGCTTGCCGTGGGCCAGCGCCGTAAAGCGATCAAACAGCAAGAACCCCGCGCCCGAGCCCAATGTCGTCGGCACATGGTCTTTGCGCACAAAGATGAAGCGCATGTCGGTGCCTTCGGCGGCGTCAGGCACCCAGAACTTCTCGGCCTGGTTGGGCATCAGCGTGCGCAGCACGATGCCGCTGCAGGCAAAGGCAGGTGCGCGCCCCACGCACTGGGACGCGGTACTGGCGTAGCGCGCATTCAGCAGCGCAGCGGTTTGTGCACCCCCAAGGGCGTACGCTGCACTCTGTACAAGGCACAAGGTGCAGCCCAGGCACAGTGAACGCATCAGGTTCCTCATCGTCGACTCCTTGGCAGCGTGGCTGCGATCAGTGGATACCGGCTTGGATAGCCTGGTTCGTACTCGCCCGCCCCGAGAAGGCAGTGCCAGCAGAGGGTTTCAGGTACGATTGCTCACCTTCACTCCGTAGCTCACCGTGCTGCGGCGCTTGTCGGTCGCAGTGAAGCCCCCTGGTTACCTCCATGCCCTATGCCTTGCGTTGTCACAGGTTCTGGTCCAGGGGGTCGAAGGTGAACACCTGGCCGTTGGCCGCCGTCAGATCGACCCGTAGCACAGGAATGACCTTGCCGGCCTGTTGGTAGTAATCGCGCTGGATGTACCGGGCACCGTTCAGCCCGCCACTGCCACGGATAAGGAATGCAGCCTCGAGTGTGAGCTGCGGGCCGATGTTCTGCGGCCAGGACGCGATGATGATTTCGTTCCAGGCGCCGCCATGGGCACGCACTTCGATACTCAACTCGAAGGCCGCAGCACTGGGGTCGAAGGCGCAACTGCTGAAGGGGTTGGCGCCATAGCGGCTGCGCCAGGCGCTGACACTGTTGATGTTCTGCGAGGCGCAGCTGGCCCGGCAGCTGTTGGGGATGACACTGCTACTGGCATTGGCCGGGTAGGCACAGCGCATTACCAGTGTATGGCGTGCGGGTGCTGCAAGCTCGCGGTAGATGAGCCCTTCGGTACCGGCCAGGCGCTGCGTACCGACATCGCTACGTATGTAGGAGAACGACACGCCGTTGCGTGTCACGGAGTTGCTGCTGGGGTTCCATGCGTGAAAACCGGAGGCGCCATTCACTGCACGGATCAGCACCCCGCGACAGTAGGCGGCTGCCTGCCCGTCGCGGCATTCGCTCAAGGCATCCCGATAGCGGTGCTCAAGGCGCTCGGCCACGCGCCTGCCATTGTAGAGCTGCTCTTGCTGCGCGAAGCCGAACACCTGTGCCTGCGGATCGCCAGGCGCAATCCGCAGGATCGGCACCCAGAGGCCGGTGGCCTGGTAATAGGCCAACTGATTGCGCTGAGCGCAGCGCAGGCCCCCGGCCTGCGCGCTGTCATGGAACAGTGCCTGGATGGCAAGCTGCGCCGGCGCCTGTGCCTGCCAGCCAGACACCAGGACCGCCCCGGGCGATACCGTGTCTTGCACAGCCTGAAAAGCCTTGCCAAGCGCTGCTGCGCTCAGACCATCGAACAGCAGGTAGCCGCACCCGAGCGCCAGGCCCGCCATGCTGCGGTCGTTGCGCAGGAAGACAAAGCGCAGGTCGCTGCCGGCAACGTCCTTGAGCGCCCAGAAATCTGCGTTCGCACTCTGCGGTACGCTGCGCACCAGTACGCCGCTGCAGGCGAAGGCAGGACTTCTGCCCACGCACTGTTCGGGCGTGCTGGTGAAGCGTGCATTGAGCCACTGCGCCGTGCGGGTGCCTTCCTGCGCGTGCACCGGCGCAAGGCAGGCGCACAGTGCCAGCACACCGCACAGTCTCAAGATGCCCATGTGTGCGCGCCTCATTTGAGCTGCTGCACAGCGGGGTCATAGGTGAAGGGCTGCCGATTGGCGGCCTGCACGTCCAGTTTGACCAGCGGTAGCCAGCGGCTGGTCTCCTTGAAGTAGTCCTGCTGGAACGACTGCCCCCCGGCCAGGCCGTTGGTACCCCCCACCTGCCCCAGGTAATGCGCAGTGGCGCTGAAGAAGAACGCTTCGATCGGCAATTGCGCTGCAATGTCCTGCGGCCAGGTAGGGACCATGATTTCATTCCAACCGGTTAGCCCCGGGACTTTCTGGCGAATCTCGACCATCAGTTGCAAGGCCGTGGCGTCGGCGCGGAACGCACAGCTTCTGAACCGATTCCCAGCAGTGGAGGCGGACCAGGTGGCGACGCTGTTCACCGGCGGTTGTTTTTCGTCGCACCAGCCACGAAAGGTGCAGGTGTTGGTTGATACCGCATCGTGCGTGGCGCCGTCGGCGACGTACAGGCATGCGGCAGGCAGGGTGTGTACTACAGGGGCGGCGGTTTCGCGAATCAGATAGCCTTGCGGCCACACCACCACGTTGATGGCCATGTCACTGCGCAGGTAGCTGAAGGACACGCCGCCGTTCTTCAGCGCACGGGGGGCCGGATTCCAGGCCTTGAAGTTGCCCGTGCCTGTCGAGCGCAACAGCACCCCGTTGCAATCGAACCCGGAGCGGCCGCTGATACAGCCAGGCCGGGTGTCGGCGTAACGCTGGTTGAGGCGCCGGGTGACCCTGTAGCCATTGTCCAGTTGGTCCTGCTGGCTGAAACCGAACACCAGACCATTGCCATCGCCCAGGTGCAGGCGCACCACCGGCAACCACTGGGCCGTGGCGTCGAAGTAGGCGCGCTGGCTGCGTTGGGCTGCCGCCAGGGCACCGGCCCGGGTGACGTCGTAGAAGATGGCCTGGATGGGCAATTGCGCGGGCACCTGGGCATTCCAGGTACTGACCACCACGCCACCGGCACTGCTGTCGGCCTGATACGGCCTGCCCAGGCCCACGGCCGTCAGCCGGTCGAACAGCACGAACCCCGAAGGTGCTGCCAGCCCGTCAAGGGCGCGGTCCTTGCGCAGAAAAACCAGTTGCGCGGCATCGTCTTTCTTCCAGAACGTTTCGACGTCGCTGGCTGGCACTGCGCGCAGCAACACGCCGCTGCAGGCAAAGGCCGGTGCGCGTCCTACGCACTGTGCCGGTGTGCTGCTGTAGCGCGCATTCAACTGCATCGCTACCTGCGGGCTCCCGACGGCATGGGCGCTGCCCAGCAAAACGCACAATGCGATGCCACAAATCAGTTTGCTCGCAACGTTCATACAGGTCGCCTCCCATGGCGCGCCGCTGTTCAACGAATGCCGGCCGGGTAGCCCAGCTCATACTCTGTCGTGACTTCGGAACTGACCAGGTTGTCGTAGAGGTCCAGGTACACGGCCGTCTGTGCGCCCAACCCTATGCCCCACACCCGGTACGGAGCCAGGTTCAGTGCCTCGGCGAGGCTGTTGGCCGGCGATGGGTAGAGCCGTGCCAGCGCCTCGAAATCCTCGTTGCTCGGCAGGGTGTAGCCCTCGTCGCGGGCCTTGGCCTGCGCCTGTGCCCAGGTGGATCGATACGCCGAGCTGAGCAGGCGCAGCTCACGCACGCCGCGCACACTGAGCACGTAGCTGGAACTGGCCCCTGCCGCGTTCTGCGCAGTGACGGTGATGTCGCCATTGCCCCATACCGAGACCTGTCCATCGGGATCGACCCTGGCAATGCCCGTGTTGTCCACGCTATAGCCGGTGGCCCCTGGCTGTGCACGGGTGTAGCGGGCATAGTCGGGGATGGTCGGTGGCGTCCTGGCCAGGTTGTGCTCGTCGAAGAACACGACATAGCGTCGGCTGGCCAGGTTGAGTGCCTGTGCAGCAGTGAAGCCTTCCTTGATCAGCAGGGTGACCACGCCCGATCTGCGCGGCGCCGAGCGCGGCGCCTGCGCGGTGTAGTAGACCTGCAGGGTCTTGCCGACATTGGCGTCGACATAGCGCTTTTCGATCGGCAAGGTGACGGGTTTGCCGGCATTGCGCGCCGCGATCGGCCAACTGATCGTGGTGATCGCCTGGCCTTGCGCATCGGCAAGGTAGATCGTCAAGGTGGTCTGGAACGCCAGTACTACCGCGTTATTGTTATCAACCCCCTGGACGGTGATGTTCAGCCCCGTGGCCGGTACCTTTTCAGGGTCCAGCTCGGCGCCCTGCAAGGCTGCCACTTCGGGCAGGCGAAGGGTGGGGTCCGGAGGTTGGGTAGTGTCTGCATGCGCATTGAACATGCTCGCGCAAACGCATAACACCAGTGCCGCATAGGTACGTCTGATTGCGTCCATCAACGGTTGCTCCTGCCGTGGAGTCAGTGGGGCTGGCTGATGCCCATCGCGTAGCCTTTCTGGCTTGGGCTGGCACTGCTTACCTGCAGCGTTGCCAGGTCCAGGTAGGTGGGCGAGCCGTTCGTATCAGTAGCACCCAGAAAGCCTTTTTCCGTCATGTTCGGCAGGCCCAGGTTCTGCGCCTTCAGATAGCCCGCGAGGTCGTCTTTTGCCGCCGCGTACACAGCGCTGAAGCGACTGAAGTCGTCGGCTGTAGGCACGTCCAGGCCATAGCTGGTGGCGGCTAGTGCGGCGCCTGGGGCCTGCAGCTCGTGGTCGTAGCTCAACAGGTACAACCCCCTGACCCCTCGGACCGTCAGTGTGTAGCTGCCGATCGAGGCACCGGCAGCGTCCAGTGCGGTAATGGTGACCGGCGGATCCTCTGCATTGCCCAGCAGGCTGACCTTGCCGCTGCTGTCGACACGGGCAACGTTGATGTCGCTGCTTTCGTAGTTGACGGCCTGTGCGTTGGTGCGGGTGAACTGTGCGTAGTCAGGCACTTCTGGCGGCGGGCTGGGCACCTCGGCGGCGGTGCGGAACACGATGTAGTTGCGGCCGCTGAGGTCGACTGTCAGGGGCGCAGCGAAGTTCGCCTTGATGGTGAGTGTCAGTACCTGCGACTTCACCCCGTCGACCTCGTAATACACGCGCAGTTGTTGGCCCTCACGGCCAAGCAATATGCTTTTCGCAATATTTTCCCACACCGCCAGTCGGTCGTTGTTCGGGGTGGGCCTTACCTCGTCGTAGAGCACCTTGTTCTGCTCGTCGAGCACAAACAGCTTCAGCACTTTGTTGTGCCAGCTGGCACTTCTTTGTACCTCTGCACGGGTGAATTCACCCACTGTACCGAGGTCGAGTGCCCCTTCGCTGACGTCGTTCATCTTTGGCACGGTGTAGTCGGTCATGTCGTCAAACTCCCGCAGGTAGGCAACCGGCGCCAGGCAGCGCCGATTGCAGGGTCATATCGCTCAAAGGCCTCAGGCGCCTGGCGCGCCAGCCCATTCGCCGTCGGCCTCGGCATTGACATCTACCCGGTGGCCGGTGGTCACCTTGTTGCGCAGCGCCGCCTGCACCGCCGCACTGTCGCCACCGCCCTGCGGTTGGCCCCACGTCACCACGCGCCCGTCTGACGTCAATGCGGCGAAGCCGTTGGAGTTGGCGTACACCGCACGCACATGTTTCAGTTGGTCGGACACCCGGCTGATATCGCCGCCGGCTTCAGAACGCCCCCAGACCGCCACGGTGCCGTCGCTGCACAGGGCGGCGAACGCCCATGCGCTGCCGGTGACCTGAATGACATTGCGCAGGTTGGCCACAGGCTGTGGCACGTTGCCGCCGTTGTTCGCGTTGCCCCAGGCCACCACCGAACCGTTCCTGCGCCGGGCACAGAAGGCATGCCAGGTGCTGGTGACCTCCACGATGTCAGTCAGACCTGCAATTTCTTGCGGCACCGAGCCGCCATGGCTGCCAGCCCCCCAGGCCACTACCTGGCCGGTGGCACGCAAGGCGCTGAATGCCTGGGCCGTAGCCCCCTCAAGGGTGACGATATCGGTCAACTGGGCGATTGCATCCGGTACCGTGCCGCCATATCCGGCATTGCCCCAGGCAACGACACGATTGTTGGTGCGCCGTGCGGCAAAGGCGGCAAAGTTGCCCTTGACGTAGTAGATGTCCTTGAGGTCGGCGATATCGTTGGGCAAGCTGCCGCCGTTGGCGGCACTGCCCCAGGCTACCAGCGAACCGTCGGCACGCTGCGCTGCAAAAGCGCTGCCGGCACCGTAGACAGCGGTGAAATCCGTCAGGTTGAGGATCCCCGGCGGAATGGTCGCGCCCTCGGGCCCCACACCCCAGGCAATGAGGCGGCCGTCGGCTTTGCGTCCGACAAACGCCCTGGCATTGCTGCGCACTTCGACGAAATTTCCGGTTTCACCTTTAGGCATGGAACCGCCCTCGCCCGCCTGGCCCCAGCACTGCACAGTGCCATTGGTCATGCGTGCGGCATACGCGCTGCGCGTGCAACTGACTTCAGCGATGTCGTCGCGGGTCTGCAATGTCGGCGGAATAGCTGCCCCGTAGGCAATACTGCCCCAGCCGACGATATCGCGCTCCCCCCCTGAGCGTTCGTTGCGCAGGGCGACAAACGCTGCACTGCCATTGACCGCGGCGTCGATTCCGTTGCCGATGATGTTGGCCGGGTTGAGCTGCACCTCATCGGTTTGCGTGCGCACGCGCAGCGCCTTCCAGGGCTGCTTGTCCATCCAGGTAGTGCCTGCGGTCCAGGTGGGCTCGTCCAGGTAACGCCATTCGGCGAGGATCGGCTGCAGGCTTTGCGCATTGAATGCGCTCAGAATTCGCGAGGTACTGGAGGCGCGGTAAGTGCTCGCGCCGTAGCGGGCGCCGAAAATACGCAGGTTGCCGCTGCCTATCACACGGTTTACGAAATAGCTGTTGGACGGCGAGCGTTCCTCCGGGCCGCCGCTGCTACGCTGCAGCGTGTATTCGAGCTTGATCGTGGTGCGATTGCTGGCGTTGATCGTGGCATAGGGTACCGACACGTCGAGGGCCTTGCCCTCGTCGCCCGCCGTTACCACGATCGTGCGGTTGAAGTTGCCTGCCGGCAGCTCGCTGTACACCCGTACGGTCACCCTGTCACCGCGCAGCAATCTGGCCACGGTGTCGATCCGATACGTTGCACCATTGCGTACATCGTCCGGGTTCAGCTGGTTGTTGGCGGTCGCCTGCACGAATATCGGCAGCGGCAGCGCCGCACGCTGTACCCGCAGCGTGACGGTGCCGGACGTCTGCTCGCGGCCATCGAAGCGGTACACCACGTACTTGACCCGTACATTGGCATCGATGTTGGCCAGTACGAACCGTGCATCGATAGACTGCTTAAGCTCACGTGTCTGATCTTCCAGTATGTACAGGGTGACGCTCGTCGAGCCTTGGGGGGCATCGCCATCCCAGAGCAGTTCCACTTCATCGCCAAGTTTGAGCTGGGCCTCGGCTGGGATCGTGACCACTGCATCGCCCACAGGGCGCAGCGTGCCATTGACCGCGCCCTCCACCACCGGGTCGGGCAGCAGGAACTGGCGCTCTTTGCGACGCAACGAAAGCATGGCAGACACGCGAGTCGGCTGGCGGTCTTCGATGACCTGGTAGTACACATCGGCTGCCACTGTCAGGTAGTTGCTCCATTTGGCGTGCTCGAAGGTGAACGTCACTTGCTTGTCGAGATTGTTCTTGGTCACCTTCATCAGATCGTCGAAGAAGGTACCGCCCGCGTCGGACCACACCACCCTGATGGTCTGGTCGAGTTTCATTCCGGTGTACGGCTCGATGATCACATCGACGCTGGCGAGGACATCAGGATCCAGTTCACCGTCTTGTGCCTGCGGGCAACGGGGTGCCGGCAGTTCCAACTGCGCCACGCCCACTTGCAGCGTGAGAGCCTGTGATTCCAGAGGGCGCCCCAGGCCCTGCCGGCTTACGGTGTAGCTGACTTCGAGCGAACCGCCGCTGAGCGGCTGAATGTTCTGCGGCCCGTTCACGGCAAACGAGATGTCTTTTCCTGCGCTGGCGCTGGTGACCGTTTTGGCGTCCTTGTAGAGCAACGTGCTGCCATCGGAACCGGTGCCTCGCCAGGTGATCTCGATGAAGTCGTCCTTCTCCAGCTGGGCCGCTGCCGGTACCACCACGGTCGCCGTTGCCAGTGTGGCCTCCAGCACGCCGTCGACCGCTTCGGTCACTTGCGGGCTTGGCAGCTTGACGGCGGCGCCGATAAAGTTTGCACCCACACGCCGGGAGGTCTGTTCCTTGCCATTGACAGGCTTTCGGGTGAACCAGGTTCTGCCAAAACCCCGCGCCAGCATCTGCACGTGGGCATAGGGAATCTTGAATACCAATATCCGGGGGCTGCTCAACGTTTGCGAGTACTTCAGGGCAATGATCTGGCCTTGCGCCGTGGTGCCTACCCAGTACAGGGTAATCTCATCCCTTGCCTTGAAGCCGAACACCGACAGCGCCGCCACTTGTACTTCCAGGCCATCTTGCGCCACCAGCGCCACATCGATCGGGTCGCCCTCCACGGCTTGCGAGTCTGGGTTGACGATGATGGGCGGCAACAGTTTGTTGGGGTCGATCGATACCTCGATGTAACCGCGCAATGACCAGTCGCTTGCGGGATTGAACACTTCGTCCCAGATCCAGTACACAAGCACCAGCTTTTCGCTGTCGCCGGCCTCGTAGATGAGCTCGGCATCCACCTCGATGACGAGGTCGTTGCCCACCTCGTCAGGTTGCACGATGTACTCGACGATCGAGCCGCCCCAACTCAGGCGAATGGTGTCGTACTCGCGCATGTTCGGGTACGCCGGTACGGTGACTTCCACGCCATACAGCTCGCCATCAAGGAAGTCCTTGATGTCTTCTTCACCCACCACGCCACCGATTGGAGGGCTGGTCAGAAACGGTGGCAGCAACTTGTAGTGCCCGGCGCGATCGGGTTCAGGGTCGTTTCCGCCGGGGTACTTGAGGCGTGCCAGTACCTTGAGCACCAGCGAAGACTCCTTGTTGGTGGAGCCTGCACGCGTGATCACGTAGTAGAGGTCGTGCACGCCCTCCAGCACCTTTTTGGCCGGGATGTAGGTTTCGATGTTCTGGCCGAGCTGCTCCTCGCGGACACTGACCTTCACCGCCGCGATGTTGCTGGTGCCATAGAACACCTCGATCAGATCCCCCGCCAGCATGTTCGGATACGGCTGCACGAATACCTGCATTCCGCGCACCGAATTGACCATCCCCTTGTTCACGCCAACCTGGGCGCCTTCGGTGTATACCGGGGTGATGTAACCTGGAATGTAGATGCGTCGCAGGGCCAGGGTGCCGGCTGCAAATCCTCCGAATGCCGGCGGCCCTCCCACTATGGCATTGAACAGGTCGATCATCGTTTGCAAGCCCGATTGGGTCCCGGGGACAATCAAGTTGTTCGTCATGAAGTTTTCTCCAATCCAGGAAGCCCGAAAGGTATGAACGGGGGAATGGGCTGGAAATGATTCAAAGGCAAAATGTACGAGGCGCACAACTGACACAAATACCAGGTGCCCGGCCAAGGCACGTGCGCACAGGGGGAGGAAATCGCGCGCCGATTGCGCTAGGCTGCACCTTTACTCACCAGGAGCATTCTCCATGGCAAAAGCCACCGCCCGTCACATCCTTGTCGCCAGCGAAGACAAGTGCAACGAACTCAAGGCACAGATCGAAGCCGGCGCCGACTTCGCCGAAATCGCCAAGGCCAACTCCACCTGCCCCTCCAGCCGCCAGGGCGGTGACCTGGGCTCGTTCGGCCCCGGCCAGATGGTCAAGGAGTTCGACACCGTGGTGTTCAGCGCACCGGTGAACACTGTTCAAGGCCCGGTGAAGACCCAGTTCGGCTATCACCTGCTGGAAGTGACCAGCCGCCAGGACTGATCGGCCTTGGCCGCATCTGCCGGCCGTGTCGAGGGTCGGCCCGCTCCTGTGAGAGCGGGCTTGACCCGCATTGTGCTGTTCGCCCTTGCCCCGCTGCTGTTTCTGCTGCCTCCCTGGCAAACCCTGATCGCCGCCCCCAGCCACGCCCTCACCGTTTATGGTGAAGCCCCCCGCTACCGCGCCTCGTTCAGCCATTTCGACTACGTCAACCCGCAAGCCCCGAAAGGTGGAAGCCTGCGTCGCTCGGCGCTGGAAATCGGCGGCTTCGACCATGTGCTGCCCTACATCGACGAGGGCACCGGGGTCAGCGAGGTGGACGGCTGGCTGTATTCACCGCTGGCCATTCGGTCACTGGACGAGCCCTATACCGTGTACGGCCTGATCGCGCAAAAGCTCGAGCGCAGCGCCGATGGGCTGTGGCTGCGCTTCTACATCGACCCGCGTGCGCGTTTTGCCGATGGCCGGCCAGTGCGTGCCGAGGATGTGCGCTTCACCTACCAACTGCTGCTGCGTGAAGGCAATCTCAAGTACCGCACGCAGTTTGCCGACGTGGCTGCTGTGGTGGTCGAGACGCCCCTGCAGGTACGCTTCGACTTCAAGAACAATCAGAACCGTACCCTGGCCCTGGACCTGGCGTCGCTGCCGGTATTGCCCGAGCACGCGCTCGACCAGGATGCATTCACCAACGGCGGCGGCTTCCAGGCGCTGGTGGGTAGCGGCCCGTACCGCATCGCACGGGTCGACAACGGGCGCAGCATCACCTTCGAGCGCAACCGCGACTGGTGGGCACGGGACCTGCCGGTCAATCGTGGGCGCTACAACTTCGACCAGCTGAAGATCGAGTATTTCGGCGACACCGACGTGGCGCGCCAGGTGCTGCGCGGTGGCGGTTACGATTACAACCGCGAGTTCTCCGCCACCGGGTATTCGATCGGCTACAACGGCCCGGCCCTGGACGACGGGCGCCTGCAACGTGCGCACCTGGCCCGAGGGGCGCCGCAGAACGCCCAGGGTTATGTGTTCAACCTGCAGCGCCCGATGTTCCAGGACCGGCGCGTGCGCCAGGCGCTGGGCCTGCTGTGGGATTTCGAATGGAGCAACCGGCAGATGATGCGCAACCTGTACATCCGCCAGCAGAGCTTTTTCGCCAACAGTGCGCTGGCCGCCCGCGCCCTGCCCGACCGCGCAGAGCTCGCCCTGCTCGAACCCCTGCGTGCCCAGGTGCCGGCCGAGGTATTCGACCGGGTGTTCGAGGCGCCGCGCACCGACGGCTCGGGGCTGATCCGTGACAAGCAGCTGCAAGCCCTCGCTCTGCTGCAGCAGGCCGGCTGGCGCCCGCAGGGCGATCAGCTGATCAATGCCCGGGGCGAACCGCTGAGCTTTACCTTCCTCAATGGCCAGTCGGGCCTGGAGCGCCTGCTGCTGCCGTGGAAACGCAACCTGGCGCAGATCGGCATCACCCTGGACATACGCCGCATCGACGCGGCCCAGTACGTCAACCGGCTGATGGCCCGTGACTACGACATGATCGTCACTGGCTACCCGGTGTCGCCCTCGCCCGGGCCGGAGCTTTACAGCTACTTCGGCTCGGCGGCGGCTACCGACCCTGGCTCGAACAACTACATGGCCCTGCAGGACCCGGCGGTGGACAGCCTGATCGACGGCCTGGTCAAGGCCGCGAGCCCGGCCGACATGCTGCGCCATGCCCATGCGCTGGACCGGGTGCTGCAATGGAACTACTACTGGATCCCCAATTACTACCCGCCCGGCGCCTCCACGGTGTGGTGGAACCGCTTCGGCATCCCCAGGGTGCAAGCCAGCAATGACCCGGCGCTGGACACCTGGTGGGAGGTCAGCCCCACCCCGCTGACCACGGCGCAGATGGCCGAGCGCCTGGAGGCTGCGCCATGACTGCGTACATCCTGCGCCGGCTGCTGCTGATACTGCCCACCCTGCTGATCATTGTGCTGGTGAACTTCGTGATCATCCAGGCGGCACCGGGCGGCCCGGTAGAACAGGCCGTGGCGCGCCTGCAGGGTATCGGCGGCGGTGCGCCGGGGGCCGGCAGCGACACGCTGCACAGCGACTCGCGGGCCAGCCGCGGGCTGGACCCCAAACTGCTGGAGACCATCAGACGCCAGTACGGCTTCGACAAGCCGGCCCACGAGCGGCTGTGGCTGATGCTCACTCGCTACGCCCAGCTGGATTTCGGCAGCAGCTTCTTTCGCGGTGCCAAGGTCACCGACCTGATCCTGGACAAGTTGCCGGTCACCCTCTCACTGGGCCTATGGGCCACCCTGATCACCTACCTGGTGTCGATCCCGCTGGGCATTCGCAAGGCCATACGCCACGGCAGCGCTTTCGATGCCTGGAGCAGTGCGCTGATCGTGATCGGCTACGCGCTGCCAGCGTTTCTGTTCGCACTGTTGCTGATCGTGCTGTTTGCCGGTGGGACCTCGCTCAACTGGTTTCCGGTGCGCGGGCTGGTGTCGGAAAACTTTGCCGAGCTGAGCCTGGCCGGCAAGCTGGCCGACTATTTCTGGCACCTGGTGCTGCCGGTGGGCTCGCTGGTGATCGGCGGTTTCGCCACCCTCACCCTGCTGACCAAGAACGCCTTCCTCAACGAGATCACCCGCCAGTACGTGGTCACCGCGCGGGCCAAGGGCCTGAGCGAGCGTCGGGTGCTGTACGGGCATGTGTTTCGCAACGCGATGCTGCTGGTGGTGGCGGGCATTCCCCAGGCGCTGATCACGGTGTTCTTCGCAGGCTCGCTGCTGATCGAAGTGATCTTCTCGCTCGACGGCCTGGGCCGCATGAGCTACGAGGCGGCGGTGTCGCGGGATTACCCGGTGGTGTTCGGTTCGCTGTTCATCTTCACCCTGTTCGGCCTGTTGATCCGCCTGCTGGGCGACCTGTGCTACACCCTGGTCGACCCGCGTATCGACTTTGCCACGAGGCAACACTGATGCGGCGCCTGTCGCCGTTGTCCAGGCGCCGGCTGGCGAATTTTCGGCGCAATCGCCGCGGCTGGTTCTCGCTGTGGGCGTTCGGGCTGCTGTTGCTGCTCAGCCTGGGGGCGGAGCTGGTGGCCAACGACAAGCCGCTGCTGCTGGGCTACCAGGGCAGCCTGTACTTCCCCGTCTTCAAGCGTTACACCGAACAGCAGTTCGGCGGCCAGTTGCCGTTCCAGCCCGACTACCGCAGCCAGTACGTGCGCCAGCTGATCGAGGGCCAGGGTGGCTGGATGCTGTTTGCCCCGATCCCCTTCAGCGCCGACACCCCCAACTACGACCTGCAGGTACCCACCCCCAGCCCACCCACCGCCACCAACTGGCTGGGCACCGACGACCAGGCGCGCGACGTGCTGGCGCGGGTGCTGTACGGCACCCGTGTGTCGATACTGTTCGCCCTGCTGCTGACCGCCATCAGCACCGTGATCGGCGTGGCCGCCGGCGCCCTGCAGGGCTACCACGGCGGCTGGGTGGACCTGATCGGCCAGCGCCTGCTGGAAGTGTGGTCGGGGCTGCCGGTGCTGTACCTGCTGATCATTCTCAGTGGTTTTGTGGAACCCGGCTTCTGGTGGCTGCTGGGAATCATGGCGCTGTTTTCATGGCTGGCACTGGTGGACGTGGTGCGCGCGGAGTTCCTGCGCGGGCGCAACCTGGAATACGTGCAGGCCGCCAGGGCGCTGGGCCTGCCCGACCGGCTGGTGATCGTGCGGCACATTCTGCCCAATGCGATGAACGCCACGCTCACCTACCTTCCGTTCATTCTCACCGGGGCCATCTCGACCCTCACTGCACTGGATTTTCTCGGTTTCGGCATGCCCGCCGGCAGCGCCTCCCTGGGCGAGCTGGTGAACCAGGGCAAACAGAACCTGCAGGCGCCATGGCTGGGGTTTACCGCATTCTTCACCCTGGCGTTGATCCTTTCGCTGCTGGTGTTCATCGGCGACGCATTGCGCGAGGCGTTCGATCCACGGGCATAATCGCAGCCTCATTACGGCGGAGCGGCCCATGCAAGACAGTGACAGCCTCAAGGACTACCAGCGCGTGCGCCAACTGGCGATCCGCTCGCTGTTCGAGATCATCGAGCAATCCAGCGAGGGAACGATCATCGTCGATCGCGATGCACGAATCGTGTGGATGAACCAGCGCTACGCACGGCGCTTTGGCCTGGAGGACGCCAGTGCCGCGATTGGTCAGCCGTGTGAAAGCGTGATCCCCGGCAGCCAGATGCGCGACGTGATCACCCAGGGCCGGCCGATTCTGCTGGACATGCTCGACACGCCCAAGGAGCCGCTGGTGGTGATGCGCCTGCCGATCCACGATGCCGAGGGCGCGGTGATGGGCGCCATCGGCTTTGCGCTGTTCGATGAGCTGCACAGCCTTTCGCCGCTGCTCAAGCGCTATGCCAGCATGCAGCAGGAACTGGCCTCGACCCGCTCGCTGCTGCGAGCGCGCCAGGCCAAGTACAGCTTTGCGCAGTTCATCGGTACCAGCGCCGCAAGCCTTGAGGTCAAACGCCGCGCGCGGCGTGGGGCCAGCAGCGATTCGCCGGTGCTGCTGCTGGGTGAGACCGGCACGGGCAAGGAGTTGCTCGCCCATGCCATCCACGCCGCCTCGCCCCGCGCCCACAAGCCGTTTGTCAGCATCAACAGCGCCGCCATCCCGCACGATCTGCTGGAGGCCGAATTCTTCGGCACCGCGCCGGGTGCGTTCACCGGCGCCGACCGCAAGGGCCGGCCGGGCAAGCTGCAGGTGGCCGAAGGCGGCACGCTGTTTCTCGATGAGATCGGCGACATGCCGCTGGCGCTGCAAAGCAAACTGCTGCGCGTGCTGCAGGAAAAGGAATACGAGCCGGTGGGTTCCAACCAGATGCTGCAGAGCGATGTGCGGGTGATTGCTGCCACTTCGCGCGACCTTTCGGCAGCGATGGCCCGCGGGGAGTTTCGCGCCGACCTGTATTACCGCCTGAACGTGCTGCCGATCGAGGTGCCGCCATTGCGTGCCCGGCTCGATGACCTGCCGGCGTTGAGCGAGGCGATTCTGGAGGAGCTGGGCAGCCGCCATGAGCTGCAGGCACCGGCACAGGCGCTGCTGGCCCGACATGCCTGGCCGGGCAACATTCGCGAGCTGCGCAACGTGTTGGAGCGGGCCACGCTGATGGCTGACCAGCAGCAACTGACTGCCGCCCAGGTGCAATCGGCATTGGGCCCGTTGACGCCCCTTACAGTCGACACCGACCCCATAACCGACTACAGGCAGGCGTGCGAAGCATTCGAGCGCCAGTTGCTGGAAAACGCCCTCGCTCGCTGCGCCGGGAATGTGCCGCAGGCCGCGCGTGAGCTGGGGTTGGGGCGTTCGACGCTGTACAAGAAGCTGGCGGCTCTGGGGATAAAGTCTCAATAGAGAGACTGGCATCTCAACCTGGAGACGGCCTTGCTGATGAATCGGCACAACGCGGTCATAGACCTGTTTGCGCGGTGTGTCAGGCAGTCCGCATATGCAGGTTTTGCTGGCGCTGCGCACCAGATCGCGGGGCAAGGCCCGCTCCTACGGCCTGCCGGCCAGAGGCGTAGGAGCCGGCGTTGCCGGCGAACGAGCGCGAAGCGGTCGTAGACCCTGACTGCGCGATGTATCAGGCAGATCGCATATGCAGGTTTTACTGGCGCTGCGCACCAGATCGCGGGCAAGGCCCGCTCCTACGGCCTGCCGGCCAGAGGCGTAGGAGCCGGCCTTGCCGGCGAACGGGCGCGAAGCGGTCGTAGACCCTGACTGCGCGATGTATCAGGCGGACCGCATGTACAGGTTTTACTGGCGCTGCGCACCAGATCGCGGGCAAGGCCCGCTCCTACGGCCTGCCGGCCCGAGGCGTAGGAGCCGGCCTTGCCGGCGAACGAGCGCGAAGCGGTCGTAGAACCAGAGTGCACGGGGTGTCATGCAGACCCCGTGTGCAGATCCCCATGCGCTGCAAGCGCACGTACGCCACCGCCAGTCTCAAACCAGAGACAATCATTCGATAAATTCCACTGGAATTAATATTTATCCTTACAAATCAATAGTTTATTAACATGGCACGGTCTTCGCTAAGGGCTGCATCCCAACAAAAACAAGATGCACCCAAGGAGACACTCGATGAGTGTGATCATTGCCCTGGCAGCCCTGGCGCTGCTGATGCTGGCGGCCTACCGTGGCTACAGCGTGATTCTTTTTGCCCCCATCGCCGCCCTCGGTGCGGTGCTGCTTACCGACCCTTCCGCCGTCGCGCCCGCCTTCACCGGGGTTTTCATGGAAAAGATGGTCGGGTTCATCAAGCTCTATTTCCCGGTATTTTTGCTCGGCGCCGTGTTCGGCAAGCTGATCGAGCTCTCGGGTTTCTCGCGCTCGATCGTGGCTGCCGCCATTCGCCTGCTAGGCACACGCCAGGCCATGCTGGTGATCGTGCTGGTGTGCGCGCTGCTCACCTATGGCGGCGTGTCGCTGTTCGTGGTGGTGTTCGCGGTGTACCCGTTCGCCGCCGAGATGTTTCGCCAGAGCGATATCCCCAAACGTCTGATACCAGCCACCATTGCCCTGGGTGCGTTCTCGTTCACCATGGACGCCCTGCCGGGCACCCCGCAGATCCAGAACATCATCCCCAGCACCTTCTTCAACACCACCGCCTGGGCCGCGCCTTGGCTTGGCGTGATCGGTACGCTGTTCGTGTTCTGCACCGGCATGCTGTACCTGCAGCGCCAGCGCAACAAGGCGCAGCGCGCCGGTGAAGGCTACGGCAGCGACTTGCGCAACGAGCCCGAAACCGCCGCCGACCTGACCCTGCCGCACCCGCTGCTGGCGTTGTCGCCACTGCTGCTGGTGGGGGTGATGAACCTGCTGTTCACCCACTGGATCCCGGCGTGGTACGGCAAGACCCACAGCCTGAGCCTGCCCGGCATGAGCGCCCCGGTACAGACCGAGATCGCCAAGCTGACGGCCATCTGGGCGGTCGAGGCCGCCCTGCTGCTGGGCATCCTGCTGGTGCTGGTCAGCGCCTTCGGCGCCATCCGCACACGCCTGGCAGAGGGCAGCAAGAGCGCGGTCAATGGTGCCCTGCTGGCGGCGATGAACACGGCGTCGGAATACGGTTTCGGCGCCGTGATCGCGTCGCTGCCAGGCTTTCTGGTATTGGCCGATGCGCTGCGCAACATTCCCAACCCGCTGGTCAACGAAGCCATCACCGTGACCCTGCTGGCCGGCATCACCGGTTCTGCATCCGGCGGCATGAGCATTGCGCTGGCAGCCATGGCCGACAGTTTCATCAGTGCGGCGCACGCGGCGAACATTCCGCTGGAGGTGCTGCACCGAGTGGCCGCGATGGCCAGCGGCGGCATGGACACCCTGCCGCACAACGGCGCGGTGATCACCCTGCTGGCGGTGACCGGCCTGACCCACCGCGAAGCCTACAAGGACATCTTCGGCATCACCCTGATCAAGACCCTGGCAGTCTTCGTGGTGATCGCTACCTTCTACGCTACAGGCATTGTCTAAGGAGACTTCCATGAGCCTTGCAGGAAAAGTCGCACTGGTTACCGGTTCCACCAGTGGCATCGGCCTGGGTATCGCCCAGGCATTGGCCGGCGCTGGCGCCGATGTGATTCTCAACGGCTTCGGCGACGCCAGTGCAGCGCTTGCCGAGGTGGGCCGGCATGGCACCCGGGTGGGGCACCACGCGGCAGACCTTGGCAGCGTGGAGCAACTGAACGACCTGTTTGCCTATGCCGAACGCGAGTTCGGCGGGGTCGATATCCTGGTCAACAATGCCGGCATCCAGCATGTCGCCCCGGTGGAGGCGTTCCCGATGGAACGCTGGGACGCGATCATCGCGCTCAACCTTTCGGCGGTGTTTCACAGCACCCGCCTGGCACTGCCCGGCATGCGCCAGCGCAACTGGGGGCGGGTGATCAACATCGCCTCGGTGCACGGGCAGGTCGGCTCGGTAGGCAAGGCCGCCTATGTGGCGGCCAAGCACGGGGTGGTCGGGCTGACCAAGGTGGTGGGCCTGGAGACCGCCACCAGCAACGTGACCTGCAACGCCATCTGCCCCGGCTGGGTGCTCACCCCGCTGGTACAGAAGCAGATCGACGATCGCATCGCCAGCGGGGTCGACCCGCAGCAGGCCCAGCAGGACCTGCTGGCCGAAAAGCAGCCCTCGCACGCCTTCGTCACACCGCAACACCTGGGCGAGCTGGTATTGTTTCTGTGTAGCGAAGCCGGCAGCCAGGTACGCGGCGCCGCCTGGAACATCGATGGCGGCTGGCTGGCCCAGTAGCCATCGGCCTGGGGCGCAGGTACCGCTGGCCGGCTACGACTGTCATTTTCAAACCGCAAGGAGCTTTTATGCGACCGCTTTCCCTGACCGCCCTGGTCATGCTGCCCCTGGCTTTCAGCGCCCCTGTTCTCGCAGCCAGCCTCAAGGATGTGGCCCCTTATCCCGAAGCCGAAAACGGTTTTGTGCGCCAGGTGATCCACCTGCCCGAGCAGAAAGACGAGTCGGCATTCAAGGTTGAGGTACTGGCCGGCAAGACCCTCAAGGTGGACTGCAACCTGCAGCGCCTGGGTGGCAACCTCGAAGAAAAGACCCTCGAAGGCTGGGGCTATAGTTACTACCGGCTGGACAAGGTGATGGGCCCTGTCTCTACCCTGATGGGCTGCCCCGACAACAAGAAGATCGACGCCTTCGTGCCGGTGGTCGGCGATGGTTTCCTGCTGCGCTACAACAGCAAGTTGCCGGTGGTGGTCTACACCCCCAAGGACGTGGAAGTGCGCTATCGCATCTGGTCGGCTTCCAGCGACGTGAAACGCGCCACGGTGGAGTAACCCGCCAAGGCGTGGGTTCGGGGCACGGCGCGCCAAGCCGCCCTGCCCCGAATCAGGCATAATCGCCGGTTTTACCCGTAACAGAGGCAACATGAAAGCACAGGCCCGTCACATCCTGGTCAAGACCGCCGAAGAGGCCGAACAGCTCAAGCAGCGCATCGCCAAGGGCGAAGCCTTCGATGTGCTGGCGAAAAAGTACTCCACCTGCCCGTCGGGCAAACGCGGCGGCGACCTGGGCGAAGTACGCCCGGGACAGATGGTGGGCGCCATCGACCAGGTGATTTTCAAGAAGCCGTTGCGGGTGGTACACGGCCCGATCAAGAGCAAATTCGGCTACCACCTGGTGCAGGTGTTCTACCGCGATTGAGCCCTCTGCCCTGATCGACAGGCGTGCCATCGGTCAGGCGTTTTTGCGCCAATGTGCACATTTCCGATGACCACCTATCATTTCTGCCAGTTGCGACCGCCGTCGCAGCCCTGTATCGCTTGGGCCGATCGCTAGCCCAAGGAGGACGAAATGAGCCCGCCCAGCCGCGTTGCCCTGGCGTGCCTGCCGTTGCTGGGCCCGTGGGCCCTGACAAGTCAGGCGGACTGCACCTTCGCCCCTACCGGCGGCAACGATCGTTATGTCTGCGACAGCGGCATTGGCACCTCCCTTGTCGACCCTGGCGGTGACAACACGCTGATACTGCCGGCCGGGGGCAGCGGCACCCTCGCCGGCAGCGTGACCTTCGGCCCCGGCGCCGACCGCGTCGAGATGGCGTCGGGCATCATCACTGGCGTGCTCGATCAGGGCGCGGGCATCGACACCTTCATCATGACCGGCGGGCAGTTGCAGGCCTTGCAACAGGGCAACGGCCGCGACCTGTTCCAGATGAGCGGCGGACGCATCATCGGCGCCTTCGAAGATGGCGATGTGGCCTACATGAGCGGAGGGCGCATCGGGCGCGTCGACATGAAGCTGGACCGCAACCTGTTCGACATGTCCGGCGGCATCATCGACGCCAACCTGGTCACAGGCTTTGACCGCGACACGGTCATCGTCAGTGGCGGACGCATCGGCGGCAACATCAGCGTCAGCGGCGGCGACGACAGCGTGACCATCAGCGGTGGCGAGGTGGTGGGCAATGTACTGCTCAGCTTCGGCGACGACAGCTTCACCTGGCGCGACGACGGCATCGTGCGCGGTGCGGTGCTGATGGGCGACGGCAGCGACCAGGCGCTGCTGGCCAACCTCGACGAAAGCCGCCTGGGGCTGGTGCGCCAGGTGGACGGCGGCCTGGGCAGCGACAGCCTGGTACTGGACCATACCCGCAGCAGCCTGGGCGCGCGCTATACCGGTTGGGAGCGCATGGCCCTGACCAACGCCTCGGTCTTCAACCTGGATGACCACCTGGTTCTTGGAGACCAGGGCACGGGTACCGGCACCTTGCTGATCGATGCCACCAGCCAGCTGGTGGCGCGCACCGGCCAGGTGACGGCGTTTGCCGGCGGCACATCGGTGAGCGTGAACAACGCCGGGCTCATCGACCTCAGCAGCGGCGCCAATGCACTGGGCCGCCTGACCCTCGACGGCAACTACGCAGGCAGCAACGGCGTGCTCAAGGTCGACAGCGTGCTCGAAGGCGACGGCGCCGCCTCCGACCGGCTGGTGGTCAACCAGGGCTCGCTGGCCGGCAGCACTGCCCTTCAGGTGAACAACCTGGGCGGCAGCGGCGCGCTGACAGCGGCCGATGGCATCCAGGTGGTCGAGGCCGGCCCTGGCACCACCAGCACCAGCACGGCGTTCAGCCTTGGCCAGCCCTTGTCGGCCGGGGCCTACCAGTACTACCTGTTCAAGGGCGGGGTCAGCGCTGGCAGCGAGAACAGCTGGTACCTGCGCTCGAGCGTGGTCGCGCCCCCGGTATCGGCGCCGCCCCTGCCCGGCCAGCCACCGCCACCGGTGGTGCCGGCGCCCGTGGCCGCCCCGGGTACCCCGCCACTGCCCACCCCGGTCGCCGGACAGGCCATCGTGCTGTACCGCGCCGAAGTGCCGGTGTACGCGGTGGCCAGCCGCGCCGCGGCCATCATCAGCCTGTCGACCCTGGGCACCTTCCACCAGCGCCAGGGCGAGCAACGCCTGCTCGACGAACAAGGCCCGGTGGCCGCCGGGTGGGCCCGCACCTTTGGCGAGCACCTGCGCCAGCAGTGGTCCGGCACGGTGTCGCCAAGCCTGGACGGCAACCTGAGCGGTTTCGAGGTGGGCCATGACCTGTATGCGACGCACACCGACGGCGGTTATCGCCAGCACGCCGGGGTGTATGTCAGCCATAGCCGGCTCGATGGCGATGTCAAAGGCTTCGCGCTGGGTTTCGAAGACAATGCGGTGGGCGATGTCCGCCTCGATGGCGACAGTGTCGGCGCCTACTGGACGCTGATCGGTCCCGGGCAGTGGTACGTGGACACAGTGCTGCAGTACACCGATCTGGACGGCCGCGCCCGTTCCGATCGCGGCGTGAAGCTCGATCTGGATGGGCATGCCCTGGCGGCCTCGGTGGAGGCCGGCTATCCGCTGGCATTGAGCGCGCGCTGGGTGGTCGAGCCCCAGGTGCAGGTGATCGCCCGCAAGGTCGACTTCGATACGCGCAGCGATGGCATTTCAACGGTCACCCAGGACAGCCAGACCAACTGGACCGGTCGCGTTGGCGCACGAATCAAGGGCAGCTACCTGGCCGGCAGCGTGCCGCTGGAGCCCTACCTGCGCAGCAATGTATGGCGCAGCAGTGGCGGGCGCGACACCCTGCGGTTCGACGGGGGCGAGCCGATCAGGACTGATCAGGCCGCCACCTGGATGGACGTGGGCGCCGGCCTGAGCGCCCGGCTGAGCCCCGCCGTGGCGGTGTACGGCGCAATGATCTACAGCGCCAACCTTGATAGCCGCCAGCAGGAATCGATTGGCGGCACCCTGGGGCTGCGCATCCGCTGGTAGGGCTCAGGCCCGGCGTGCGGCGAGAAGGCCGAACCCCGCCAGGCCCAGCAACGATGCGCTGACCCGGTTGAACAGCCGACGCGGTGCAGGCTGGTTGAACCAGCGCTGCATGTACGCCCCCAGCCAGCCGTAGATGGCGATGGCCAGCCACTCCAGTACCAGGAACATCGCCCCCAGCACGGCGAACTGCTCGGCCACCGGCGTGGCGCTTGTCACACTGACGAACTGGGGCAGGAACGCGGTGAAGATCAGGATGGCCTTGGGGTTGCCCGCCGCCACCAGGAACTCCTGACGCGCCAGGCGCAGGGTACCCACGCCGCGTGCACCGACCTGCGCGGCCTCGCCGACCGGTGCGCGCCACAACTGCCAGGCGATGTAGAACAGGTAGCCGGCGCCCAGCACCTTGACCAGTAGGAACAGGTATTCACTGGTATGCAGCACCACCGCCAGGCCCATGGCGGCCAGTACGATCATCCCGGCAAACGCCAGCAGGCGGCCGGCGCCAGCCAGGCAGGCCGTGCGCAGGCCGTAGCGGCTGGCGTTGTTCAGCGACAGCAGGTTGTTGGGGCCAGGGGCCATGTTCAGGGCGAAACAGGCCGGGATGAATAACGCGAGGGTGGTCAGGTCCATGAGGGGCTCCGGTGGCTGGGGCAACGAGTTTCAAATGCCCTGCCGGCCAGCGTCAAGTCATGTATGATCGCGCGCTTCTCGAAATCTGCCAGGAGGCGACCATGCGCCCGAACAGGGTAGGCAGCGGCAATATGATGGTCTTGCTGATGGCTGGCTTCCTGTTGATTCTGGGTGCCCTGGCGATGGCCCTGCTGAACCTGCAAGACCTGCAGGCGGGCAGCGTGACCAGTATGGTCAGCAACCGTATCCGGCCAGTCCACCACGTGACCCATACGCTGCGTGACAACCCCGACGCGTTTCATGCCGCGATCCTGTTCAAGATGGTGTTCAGTGGCCTGATGCTGCTGGTTGGCATCGCGTTGTCATGGGTATCGATACGCCAGCTCAGGCGAACCCCCACCAAGCCCAACGGTGACCCGTGGTGGTTCATCTAGGCGTCTGCAGTAACTCAAGGCTGGCAAGATCAAGCAGGCTGAAGTGTCCGCTTGCCCAGCCGCCGGTATCGAGGTGCCAGACATTGCCCAGCACCTTCACCTCGCGCAGCGTGGTGTGCCCGACGATCAGCGCACGCAAGCCCTGAACCTCGCCAGTGTCGCCCTGCTGCAAGCGTCGCCGCGACCATTGGCACACTTCCTGAACATCGGCTGAAGGTTCGCCTGCCAGGTGCTCGCACAGTGTCTGCCAATGCGCGAACGGGCAGTCGGCGTGCAGCAGGCCAACCAGGCCTTCAGGGGTTTGCAGCTCCAGCGCCAGGGGCATCTGTTCGAAGGCGGCCACAAAGCGGGCCTGGGCCTGCGCATCCAGGTCGAGAAACCAGCCGCCACCACTGGCGCGGTACATCGCCTGGTCCAGCCAGTGGCCCCGCACGTGGGCAATGGCCAACGCTTCATGATTGCCTTGCACCGCGTGAAACCAGGGTTGATCGAGCCATGCCAGCGCCTGTTCGCTGTCGGGCCCACGGTCGACCAGGTCGCCCACGCTGAAAAGCCGATCGATGGCCGGATCGAACCCGACGGCATCCAGTGCCTGCTGCAGGCGCTGGAAGTGCCCATGGACATCGCCCACCGCGATATCGCGGCCACGACGGTTGGCCCGTACCTGCACCCTGGCGCTCATGCTGTGCCTCCCCTCTTCTGTTGCCGATGGTGTCGCCTGCTAGAATGCACCCATTTGAACGCAATCAGCCCATCCGAGGTATCCATGGGTATCAAGAAGTCCTCCGCAGAACTCAAACGTGACCTGAAGCTGGTCGCCACCGACCTTGAGCGTACCGCCGGTGAAATCAGCAAGCTGGCCGAGCGCATCAAGGACGTCGACGTGGTGGCGGTGCTGCACCTGATGAACCGCCTGTACCGGGACTCGGACAAGCTCAAGGCCTATGCCGACGAGGTCAAGGACGGGCGCATAGTGCGCGGCAAACCCGATTGAGGCTGGGGGGGCCAACTGCCGGCGCACTGCTACACTTAATTCGCCGAAGGGAGGAATGCGCCATGTCCGACAAAGAGATCACCACCCTGCTGACCCTGATCAACCACCGTCAGGACCGCCTGGCCGTGGCCTGCAAGGAGATCGCCGACTGGATCGACCGCCAGGGCGATGTACCGGTGGCGGGCAAGATCCGCGACACTCTCAAGGCCGTCGAAGCCGACGAGGTGCTGGTGAAGAAGACCCTGACCTCCCTCACCCTGGACCGACCGCTGCCGCGCTTTCGCTAGCCGCTGACAGGCAGGCGCATCGCCCGTTCCGATGGAATTGTTGTCGCAATATCAATATGATAGCGGCCTGTCGCACGCCGTTCGTGCGACAGTGGACAATGACTCGGGAAGGATTACTCGTGAAAGATTTTGTTATCAGCGTCAACAACGTGGTGCTGTACGTGGCACTGGCCGTCATCTGGATTTCCGGCCTGTTCATGTTCAGCCAGAGCTTCCTGGCTGGCCTGGGCACATTGATTGTCGGTACGCTGACCTGGTGCATCGTTTCCGGCTTCTGGTTCGTCCAGTCGGCCACCTACGAAGAACTGCGCAAGCTCAACAACAAGCCCTGACGCCCCGGCGTAGCGCTTGACCCACTGCCCCGCGGCGTTGCCCGGGGCAGTTCTGTTTCAGGGCCCTGCTGCCCGCCCCCCTCCCCGCAACCTGCTGTAACGCAACCGGTCGCCCCCTCGCGACATCCGGTGGAATCCCTGCCGCCCTGGCCTGTCGGAAGCTGTGCAACGCCCTTCATACCCATGAACACTGCGAGGCAGGCAATGACCAATCAAACACTGCAAAACGAAGTACTCACCCGGCTGTACCACGCCCACCCGAACGGGTTGGGCAAGGAAGTGCTGGACAACTTCGAAGGCGAAAAGGCGGTGGCCGAGACGCTCAAGCAACTGCAGGACAAGGGGTTGATCCAGGACGGTGCGGTCACCGTTGGGGCCGACGATGAACCGTCAGTGCGTTACCCGATCAAGCTCAGTGCGGCGGGTGTGACCGCGGCCAAGGCAGCCGGCGGCTGATTGCACGGCTGATTGCAAAAAGGCCCGGCATTGCGCCGGGCCCTTGTTTGCGGCTACTCGCCAAGAAGCGGTGGCTTGCGTGGTTCTGGCCCGCCCTTGGGCGCCTTGGCCGGGCCTACCGGATCCACCTGCGGGTCATCCAGGTCTGGCGAATCGGGATCAAAGTCCAGCGTGTCCCGTTCAGAGGCGTGCTCGGATGAATGCGGTCCTTCTGGTTTGTGCTGATTACCGGTCATCAATACCTCCACGTCGTCGAATGGGGCCAGGCATCCGGGTGTCTGCCAGCGATTCCTCCAGCCCCCTGGCAGACGCCTCTGCGCTCAATCATTGGGCAGCGGCATGTCTTCGTCATCGGGCACGCCATCACCGCTGGCCGGGTCTTTCCAGTCCTCGGGACGATCTGGCGTGAACACCGGTGGGCGTGCCAGCGGATCGACGTCTTCGGGAGCCGTCGTCGGTTGGGTGGGGTCTTGGGCTTGGGCAGTCACTTGGTCAGTCATGGAACACCTCGCCAGCAAAGGCCCGGAACATCCGGGCCCTGTCAGTTGGAGGTCAGGCCGGGGCCAGGGTGCAGCACACGCGACGAATGGTGAAGCCGGCAGGGCTACGGGTCTTCGGGCTGGTCATCGTCATCGTCGAGCAGACCCCAGGCATCATCGTCCTCGTCATCCTCATCCATACCGCCCGCCTCTGGCTCGGGGGCAATGTATTGATCGTGAAATTCGTGGTCGAGCAGGTGGTCGTGCTCGGGTTCGTGGATATCGTCGTCATCGTGCATGGAACGGGCTCGCCGGCGGTTCTGGTAAGCGCGTATTTAACCAGAATTTGAAGGGGCGCCGCGCGCCCCTTCACAGCTGAGCCCGCTCCTGCAGAACGGCGCAGGAGACGGGCTGCAACGGCTACTTGGTAGCCCAGGCGTTGAACCGCTCCTCCAGTTCGTCACCATGATCGACCCAGAACTCGACATTCATCGACAGCGCTCCTTGAAGGTTCTGCGGCGAGGTCGGCACCCAGCTGGCCAGCGACGGGTCCAGCTTTGCCGCGGCCTGGGTGTTGGTCGGGCCGTAGGGAATCTGCTGCACATAGCGCACCTGCGCTGCCGGGTCGTTGGTGTAGGCGATCAGCCGCTTGGCCTGGTCGACATGTTTGGAGCCCTTGATGATGGCCCAGTAGTCCATGCCGTACAGGCTGCCGGGCCATACCACCGCCAACGGCGCACCGGCCTGCGCGGCGCTGGCGATGCGCCCGCTGTAGGTGGAGGTCATCACCACGTCACCCGCCGTCAGCCACTGCGCCGGCTGCGCGCCTGCCTCCCACCACTGGATGTTGGGCTTGAGCTCGCTCAGCTTGGCAAAGGCGCGGTCCACGCCCTCGGGGGTGGCCAGTACCTTGTAGACGTCCTCGACCTTGACGCCGTCGGCCAGCAGTGCGAACTCCAGGTTGTACACCGCACGCTTCCTCAGGCCGCGCTTGCCCGGGTATTTGTTCACGTCCCAGAAGTCGGCCCAGGAGGTGGGCGCCTGGGCCAGTTTGTCGCGGTCATAGGCGATCGCCACGCTCCACACCAGCGCCGCCGAGCCGCACGCCTGGGCAGCGTCCGGGATCAGCTCGTCGGCATGCCCCAGCTGCTTCCAGTCGAGGGGTTCGTACATGCCTTCGTCGCACCCGCGCATCAAGTCAGGCCCTTCGATCTGCACCACATCCCAGTCCACATTGCCAGTGTCGACCATGACCTTGATGCGGGCCATTTCACCGTTGTACTCGCTCTGGATCAGCTTGCTCTTGTCCTGGGCACTGAACGGCTGGAAGAACGCCACGTCCTGGGCCTTCTGCCCGGCACCGCCATAACCCACCACGACCATCTGTGGAGCTGCCTGGGCACTGCCCAGGCCCAGGGCAAGCAGCACTGCATACAGGCCTGGTTTACGCGGGAACGCTTTCATCGATGGATCCTCCTGCGGGTACCACTCGGCCTGGCGCCGGCGTGGTCCACTTTCTTGTTTTTGTGAGGTAAGCCCCTGCACTGGGGTGTCTCGACGCTAATCAAACCCAAGTAAAAAAACAAGTTGATTTTTTACTGTCGGTACACTTTCATAGAAAAATAATAACAACACCCCCGCTGGAGCCTGACCACCATGTCGACCGCCTTCGCGCACCTGTTCACCCCGTTGCAGATCCGTGGCAAGCGCCTCAAGAACCGCATCATGTCCAGCGGCCACGACACCTCGATGCCCACCGACAACCTGGTCAACGAACAGCTGATTGCCTATCACCAGGCCCGGGCCGAAGGTGGTGTGGGGCTGATCGTGCTGCAGGTGGCCGGCGTACACGACAGCGCCCGCTACACCTCCCACGTGCTGATGGCCACCGATGACGCCTGCATCGAGGGGTATCGCCGGCTGGCCGAGACCTGCCATGCCCACGGCACCGTGGTGCTGTCGCAGATCTTTCACCCGGGGCGCGAGATCATGGAGTCCAGCGACGGCTTGCTGGCGGTGGCCTACTCGGCCTCGGCGGTGCCCAACGAACGATTCCGGGTGATGCCGCGCGAGCTTGACCAAGGCATGATCGACGAGATAGTGGCCGGCTATGCCGCGGCGGCGCGGCGCCTGCATCAGGCGGGCGTGGACGGCGTGGAGGTGGTGGCCAGCCACGGGTACCTGCCCGCCCAGTTCATCAACCCACGGGTCAACCGGCGTAGCGACGGCTACAACGGCGACCTTGAACATCGTTTGCGCTTTGTGCGCGAGGTCATCGCCGCGGTGCGTGCCAGCACCGACGAACACTTCATCATCGGCCTGCGCATCAGCGCCGATGAACGCGACGCCGAGGGCCTGAGCGAAGATGAATCGCTCGGCGCGGTGAAGGCCCTGCAAGGGCAACTGGACTATGTGCATATTGTGGCCGGCACCTCGGCGTCCCTGGGCGGCGCGGTGCATATCGTGCCGCCGATGGCCATCGAGGCCGCCTATCTGGCCCGCGAGGCGGGCACCTTCAAGGCCAGCCTGGACATTCCGCTGTTCGTTACCGGGCGCATCAACCAGCCCCAGGAGGCCGAGCTGATACTTGCCCGCGGCCAGGCCGACGTGTGTGGCATGACCCGCGCGCTGATCTGCGACCCGCAGATGCCGAACAAGACCGACAGCGGCCGGGCCGAAGACGTGCGTGCCTGCATCGCCTGCAACCAGGCCTGTATCGGGCACTTCCACAAGGGCCTGCCGATTTCGTGCATCCAGCATCCGGAGACCGGGCGCGAGCGGCAGTTCGGCCAACTGCAGCCTGCCACACTGCGCAAGAAGGTGATGGTGGTGGGCGGCGGCCCGGCCGGCATGAAGGCTGCCGCGGTAGCGGCGGCCCGTGGTCATCAGGTCACCCTGTATGAGGCGGCCGCCCAACTGGGTGGCCAGGTGCTGCTGGCGCAACTGCTGCCACGGCGCAGCGAATTCGGCGGTGCCAGCACCAACCTGCAACGCGAGATGCAGTTGGCCGGCGTGGAGGTGGTGCGCAATACCCGGGTCGACCGCGCGCTGGTCGCGCGCGAGCAGCCGGATGCCGTGATCGTCGCCACCGGTGCCGCGCCCTACTGGCCGGCTTTCGAGCGCGGCGGCGAGTTGCAGGTGGTCGACGCCTGGCAGGTGCTGCGCGAGCAGGTACAGGTCGGTCGCTCGGTGATGGTGATGGACTGGCGCTGCGACTGGATCGGGCCGGGCATCGCCGAACGCCTGACCCGCGCCGGGCATCAGGTGCAACTGGCGGTCAACGGTACCCACTGCGGCGAGAGCCTGCCGTTGTATGTGCGTGACCAGATGGCCGGCGAGCTGCACAAGCTGGGCATCCCGATCACGCCCTATGCGCGGCTGTATGGCTGCGACGACAGCAGCGTCTACCTGCAGCACACCGCCAGCGGCGAGGCGATGATCTTCGAAGGCATCGACACCCTGGTGCTGTGCCACGGCCATCACCCGGTCGACACCCTGGCCGGCGAGATCCAGGACCTGGCCGCAGTACACCGCATTGGCGATTGCCTGGCGGCGCGTACCGCCGAGGAAGCCATCTATGAGGGTCTTAAAGTCGCCGCGAGCCTGTGAGGCTGTTTATACTCCGGGCCTTTGCAGGGCTGATCGGATAACGCCATGAGCAACAACAGCAAGCTGCCGCCCACCGCCGAGGACGGCAGCGCCGCGCCGCACTTTCTGGGCACGCGCATTCGCGGGCTTCGCAAGCGTCGCGGCATGACCCTGACCGAGCTTGCGCAACAGAGCGAGCTGACCGCCGGCTATATCAGCCAGCTGGAACGCAACCTGTCGTACCCCTCGATACCGGCACTGTTCAATATCGCCCGCAGCCTGGGCGTGACCATCCAGTGGTTCTTCGCCAGCGAGGCGGTCACCGCCCCCGAGGACAGCGGCTACGTGGTGCGCCGGCAGAGCCGACTGAGCGTGCATTACGAAGACGGCATCGTCGACCAGTTGCTCACCCCGCAACCCAACCGCGAACTGGAGATGCTCCACTCGCGTTTTCCGCCAGGCACCTACAGCCAGCAGAGCTACAGCCATGAGGGCGAAGAAGCCGGGTACGTGCTGTCCGGCCGCTTCGAGCTGTGGGTGGGGGATCGCCATTTCGAACTCGGCGAAGGCGATAGCTTCAGTTTCTCCAGCCAGGAGCCGCACAAATACGGCAACCCGGGTGAAGTGGATGCGGTGGTGATCTGGGTGATCACCCCGCCCACCTTCTGAGCCCTGCGCCCCAAGCCTCGGCTGACTGGGGCGCACGTTCGCTCAAGCTAGTTGTTGGGGGGTTGCCGAGGCGCCGGCTCCGCAGGGGGCGTGTCGGGCTTTTGCATCTGCAGGGAAGACTTGCTGCGATCGGTATCCTTGTCGACATGCTCGGGCTCGTTGAAGCACCCTTGCAGCATCGACAGGCTGGCTACCAGCAACGCCAACGCTGTCAGTTTCATGACGTTAACCTCCAGGCACTGCCGGCATTGGCAACGCCCCTCAGTGGAAGATAAAGGCATTGGCTTCCTTCACCAGCTCGCGCCACTCGCGACTGCTGATGATGCCCGCCACCTCGAGTGCATCGGCGGCCATCAACGCCTTGTCGTAACGCTGCTCGGCGTCCAGTGACGCATGCTCGTGGACCAACGCCTGTCGCCAGTTCTGCAACGCCTGCCTTTTGTCCGTGTCGTTCATCGTCACCTCTCCTCTACGACTGGAACGGTGCGTACTGCATTGCCAATGGCCAGCGCGTGCGCACTGGCCAGCGGGCATTCACTCAGGGTTGGGCTGCATCACCGCCATGTGCGCTGGCAAGTGCCCTGGCCTTGGTCAGATGCTCTTTCAGCGTGGGCAGGGTTTTCTCGGCGAACGCCTTGAGCTCGGCATCGGTGCCGTCCTTCACATAGTTCTCGAACAGCTCGATGGTGGCCTCGTGCGCCTTGACCTGGTTGTTGGCATAGGCCTGGTCGAACGACTTGGCGCTACGCAGCTCCAGAATCATCGCCTTGGCCTTGTCCATCAGCATGGCATCATCCGAGACTTCCAGCTTTTTGCTGGCAGCGATGGCCTTGAGCTTCTCGTTGGCGGCGGTATGGTCCTTGACCATCATGTCGGCAAAGGCCTTCACGTCGCTGGCGCTGCCCTTCTCCTGGGCCAGCTTGCCGGCTTCCACTTCGGCGATGCCTTTGGCCGAGGCGTCTTCCACGAAATCGTCGGCGTCCTGGGCCGCGTGTACCGCGCCTGCCAGGGTAAACGCCAGCGCAAAAGCACTGCTTCGCAACAGGGTATTCATCATGAAATCCTCGTTCTGTTTTTCGGGAACTGCGTTTGAGGTACCGCTGTTCATGTGAGCGCGTGGCGGCGTGGGTGGTTCATCTTTTTTGCCTGGCCTGTTTGCGGCCGTCGATACACGGGCAAAAAAATTGAATTAGCCCGACACCCGCCCGGTCCAGACCTATGAACGCAGTAAATCTGACGAGGTAACAGCAATGACTATCGAAGCAGAGACACTCGTACAACTGACCGACGCCCTGCGCAAACGCGGCCTGACCCGCGTCTCGGACATCACCTTCATGCGCGCGCCCTACCGGCACAATCACCGCTGGACCTGCACGGTGAAATAGCAATCATTCAGACCAATCCCGTAATTTTCACAAGCCTTTCACATTCGAAGGCTTATGGTTGACCCAGCTCCTAGTAGAAACCTTTAAGCCCGCTCCCCCCCATCGCGGGCTTTTCTTTGTCTGGGATTTGGGTTGTCACAGGCAGGCTGATGACCGAGCCGCCTTTTGTTCAACGCACACAAAAGCGCTCGACCTCATGATTGCCGAGGCGAGCGCTGTTGCGTCCTGAGTGTAAATGTCAGGGATCAAGTCGCTGGTGCAATTCAAATCCCCTCGAATTTGAACGGTGCGGACTCTTCGAAGCGGGCGGACACTTCGCCGGCATACACGTTTGCCTGGTTCGGCCCCAGGTCCAGCTTCTTCACCTTGCCGGTTTTCTGGCTGAGGTCCAGCTTCTTCAGGTCAACCCAGAACGTATTGGGCGTGACTGCGGACTCGAAAAAATACTGCTTGTGTTTATGGTCCGCCACGGTGCGCCAGCGCGTGGATGAGATATTGGGCTGATCTGGCGTTGTAATGCCGTACGGCACCGAGACGTTGCGAATCACACTGAACACACTGGCCAGTGACAGCCGCGCATCCTCATGCTTGGGCACGGCATTTACGTAGAAGGACGCACGCGCAAAGCGATCAGGCGAGCGGTTGGTGCCAGGCAACATCTGTGTTCCGTCAATGCCTTGCCAATAAGCATACATTTCCAACTGCTCGTCGAACTTCGGCGAGTTCGTCATCACTTGATATTTTCTGTCGTGGTGAATGACTTGCTTGCCATCGATATATTCAACGATTGCGCTATCACCCGACGCATCGGACATTGAAAGGTGGAGCGTTGCCAGGCGGGTTTCCTTCGGAACCTTGGATGTCACCACATGAAACGGTTCGGCCTTGAGCGCCTCGACCGCTTCAGCCACGGTCTTGAAGTTATCCAATACGTACTGAGCCCATGCCGAGATACTGAGCCCTGGCTTGCCCTGTTCGAGTGCTGGATATTCTGATTCCACCAGCCACAGCAGGTTTGCAGACAACCCGGCTTCGTTGATGCCGTCGGTGGTGGAAATATCGTAGCCGGACGCAATGACACTGCCGTACTTCGACGTCCAGGTAACCGAATTGGGGCCTGCCTCACCGTGGCGCTTCATGCCCTGGGGGAACACCCACAGGTTGGTTTCCACATCCTTCGCCCAGTCCATTGAGCGTGCCGTTATGATCTGTTGGTTATCTCCAAGAAAAACCAGCCGCGTGCAGGCGTGCACCACGGGTATCGATGAACAGAAACCGACCAGGGCCAGTGCAATTCCTTTTGCTGCGGGTGAAAGTTTCATTCCTTTGATTTCCTTGACCAAACTGATTATCAACACGCGCGAGCCCAGGCCTTCAAGCGAACGTGCAAGCACCTGGCTCGGTAATGACAAATAGTGTCTGATCGTCAATGACGACAAACATCAGCCAATAAAGCACGGACATATCAGAAATCAAGATTTGAGGGGACAAACAGCGTTCGCTTACAAGTACCGCAGCCTTGGCTTACCCCACTTGGGTCGATTCGGTGTTTTTCCATTTTGTGGTTGCACGGGGCGCGGATGCGCCGGCCGAGCTGGTCCAGGTCGGTCATACCCGTCAGATCGGCGAAGGCTTCGTCGATATAAAGGAAAGATGTCAACCCATGGAGATCAGTTTGAATGAACAGTTGGCGGGGTTTAGAGCAAGTTTCCGGCGTCCATAGACCACACGCATTTTCACAGAAATGGATCACGTGGTGTCCATGGTAAATACGCGAATTGTGGCGACGAACAGATGGCGGATTTTAGCAAGGGCAGCCTTTCCAAACCGGCACGACAGAGCGTGCCGGTAGTTCTCATCGCTACAGCCTTATTTTTTAATGGAAACGATTGCGGCTTTGCCATCCTTTACCCTAAAGGAAAACGATACATGGTCTCCGACCTTCAGACCTGCCAGCTGATCCTCCGTCACTGAAAAGGCCATAGTCATTGGGGGCCATTGCACCGCTGGCACAGCTCCGTGGGAGATGGTCACCGTATGCTTCGAAGTATCCATAGCCTTGATGGTTCCCTCAGCGTCAGCAACTGGAGCCTGTTTTGTTTCCTGCTCCATCTTCATGCCCTCCATACCATCCATTTTCATACCCGGCATGTCCTGCGAGTAGGCAGAAAGTGAAAACATAAACGCGGTACTGGCAGCTGCGATCAGGGTCAGTTTCATACGAATTTTCCTTGTGGTTTGATCGGTTCAACGATGAGGTGCCGGCGACGCATCAGGCGATAGGCTGCCGGAATGACAAACAGGGAAAGCAAGGGGGCCGTGACCATGCCGCCGACCATGGGCGCGGCAATGCGGCTCATCACTTCGCTACCAGTGCCACTGCCCAACAGGATCGGCAGCAAACCGGCAATAATGACCGCCACGGTCATGGCCTTGGGTCGAACGCGCTGCACAGCGCCTTCACGAATCGCTGCCACCAGCCCGCGCTCAGTGCTGTCGCCGAGGTCTTCCCGTTCGGCCCAGGCATTCTTCAGGTAGAGCAGCATGATCACACCAAACTCGGCGGACACACCGGCCAAGGCGATAAAGCCGACCCCGGTGGCGACCGATAGGTTGAATCCCAGCAGATAGAGGAACCATGCTCCGCCCGTAAGTGCGAATGGCAGCGTGGCCATGATCAGCAAAGCCTCATCGAAGCGGGCGAACGTCAGATAGAGCAGCACGAAGATGATCAGCAGCGTGGCAGGCACCACCAGCTTGAGTCGTGCGTTGGCCCTTTCGAGAAATTCAAACTGTCCTGAATAGCTCAGGCTCATTCCGGGCTGCAACTTGACCTGCTCACTGACGATTCGGCGCAGATCGGCGACCACCGAGGCAATGTCTCGACCACGCACATCGATGTATACCCAACCCGAAGGTCGTGCGTTTTCGCTCTTGAGCATCGGTGGGCCATCCGTGACCTTGACCTTCGCCACTATGCCGAGGGTGATCTGGCTCCCTAGCGGGGTATAGATCGGCAATTGCTCCAAGGCGCCGACCGAATCACGCCACTCCCGTGGGTAGCGCACGCTGATCGGAAAACGGGCGAGCCCTTCAATGGTCTCCCCGACATTTTCACCACCGATAGCACCGGCCACGATGGACTGCACATCGGCAATATTCAGCCCGTAGCGCGCGGCGGCTTTGCGGTCGATATCCACGTCGATGTAACGGCCACCGGTCAGGCGCTCAGCCAGAGCTGAACTGACACCAGGCACACCCTTGGCAACGCGCTCTACCGCCTGAGTAGCGGCGTCGATCTCCGTCAGGTTGGTGCCGGCAACTTTCACCCCGATGGGACTCTTGATCCCAGTGGCCAGCATGTCGATACGGTTGCGAATCGGTGGTATCCAGATATTCGTCAGTCCAGGGACTCGCACCACTCGATCCAGTTCTTCCACCAGTTTTTCCTGGGTCATGCCTGCACGCCATAGCTCGTGCGGTTTGAATTGAATGGTGGTTTCGAACATCTCTAGCGGCGCGGGGTCGGTGGCAGTTTCCGCGCGTCCCGCTTTACCGAAGACATGTTCGACTTCGGGCACGGTTTTGATCAGGCGGTCGGTCTGTTGCAGCAATTGCGCTGCTTTCTGTGCCGACAAGCCCGGCAAAGCCGAAGGCATATAGAGCAGATCACCCTCGTCCAGCGGCGGAAGAAACTCACCACCCAAGCGCGACATTGGCCATAGCGCACTGACAAAAATCAGTAGCGCCAACAGCAATGTGATCTTAGGTCGACGCAAGACCATATCCAAAGCCGGCTGATAGATTCGGATCAGCCAACGGTTTAACGGGTTCTGCTGCTCATTGGGTATTCGCCCTCGAATCCAGTAGCCCATCAGCACGGGCACCAGAGTCACAGACAATCCCGCCGCTGCGGCCATGGCGTAGGTCTTGGTGAACGCCAATGGGCCAAACAGCCGTCCTTCCTGAGCCTCAAGGGTGAATACCGGAATGAACGACAAGGTGATGATCAATAGGCAGAAGAAAAGTGCCGGGCCTACCTCTGCCGCTGCTTCAGTCATCACATGCCAATGACGCTCCCCCGTTAGCTCCTCATCCGGATTGGCTGCGTGCCAGGCCTCGATTTTCTTGTGGGCGTTTTCGATCATCACTACGGCAGCATCGACCATGGCACCAATGGCGATGGCTATTCCGCCCAAGGACATGATGTTGGCGTTGATACCCTGGTAACGCATGACGATGAAGGCAATCAATACACCAACCGGTAAGGAGATAATCGCCACCAGGGATGAGCGCAGGTGCCAGAGGAAGATCCCGCACACCAAGGCGACGACGATGAACTCCTCGATCAGCTTGTGACTGAGATTATCGACAGCGCGGTCGATCAGCTTGCTGCGGTCGTAGGTGGTGACGATTTCCACACCAGCCGGCAGACTGCTTTTCAGTTCATCGAGCTTGGTCTTGACCGCTGCAATGGTTTCGCGAGCATTCTTGCCGCTACGCAAAATCACCACACCACCGACGGTCTCACCTTCGCCGTCGAGTTCGGAGATGCCCCTGCGCATTTCCGGCCCTAACTGAATCGTGGCGACATCACCCAGGGTCACCGGCACACCGCCTGAACCCAACTTAAGCGGGATCGCTCGAAAGTCATTAAGTGTCTTTAAGTAGCCCGACGCCCGCACGATGAACTCGGTCTCTGCCATCTCCAACACGGCACCACCGGTTTCCTGGTTAGCTTTGCCGATAGCCTCGCTCACCTCGACTTGCGTGATGCCGAGGCTGGCCAGTTTGAGCGGATCGAGCTGCACCTGGTACTGCTTTACCATGCCTCCCACGGTAGCCACTTCCGCAACGTTGGGCAAAGTCTTGAGTTCGAACTTGAGGAACCAGTCCTGAAGAGCGCGAAGCTGTGCCAGGTCGTGTCCGCCACTGCGATCTACCAGTGCATATTGATAGATCCACCCCACCCCTGTCGCATCCGGCCCCAACGCCGGCTTGGCACTGGCAGGCAATCGACTTTGTATTTGGCTCAGGTATTCCAGCACCCGCGAACGGGCCCAATACAAGTCAGTGCCGTCTTCGAACAACACGTAAACGAAGCTATCACCAAAGAAGGAGTAACCACGTACCGTCTTGGCACCCGGCACCGAGAGCATGGTGGTGGCTAACGGATAGGTGACCTGGTTCTCGACAATCTGCGGCGCCTGGCCTGCGTAAGGTGTACGGATGATTACCTGTACATCAGAGAGATCGGGCAGCGCGTCTATAGGGGTGCTCTGCACCGACCAAATGCCCCAAGCCGTAACGAACAGTGTCGCCAGTAGCACTAGGATACGGTTGGCCACTGACCAACGAATCAGGGCCGCGATCATGGCTGGCTCCCCGATTTATCCAAGCGATCCACACGCAAACCATCATCGGTTTGAGTAACTCCGATACGAACCTTGTCACCCGTTTCAAGTTCCTGCATCAGTGCCGGTTTGGCAAGCGGGAAAGTCATCGTCATACCAGGCATGCCCAACGTCTTGAAAGGGCCATGGGCAAGAGTGACCTCTTTGTCGTTGATCTCAACAATCTGCCCATCCGCTTCATGTAAGCTGGAGCCTGCTGCACCTGGTGGTGACTCGTCCTCCGCCCCTATGACAACGCCCTTAAGGCTGGCCTCCGAGTCGAGCAGGAATTGGCCAGACGTAACCACCTTCTGACCTTCTTCCAAGCCCTTCAGGATCGCCGTTCTACCATCGCTTTCCTGCCCAAGTTGGATCTCCACAGGACGGTAGCGACCCGCGCCTGCGGCGAGCATCACCAGAGCACGTCGACCAGTGCGAATGACGGCCTCGCTTGGCACCCACAGGACACTCTGCTCGGTCGAGCGGTTCAGACGTACCTCCGCCGACAGACCTGGTCTCAGGTGACCGTCAGGATTGGGCAGCTCCACCCGCACACGAATTGTGCGACTGTCCGAGTTGGTCTCGGGCAAAATCGCGCTGACCTTGCCATTGAGTGTTGTTCCCGGAAAGGCAGGCAGGCGCGCTTCGACGGTCTGTCCTACGGTGAGAGTTCCGGCTTCCGATTCTGGAATGGCCACGGCCAGCCAGATACTGCTCAAGCCGTTCACACGTGCCAGAGTATCGCCAATCGCCACGGTCATGCCTGCACGAACATTCAATTCTTGCAGCACACCACCTATAGGGCTGGTGAGCGTCAAGTAAGGCTGAACCTTGCCACTACGCCCGACCTGAGTGATCAGTGCCGCTGGCATTCCCGTGAGCAGTAATCGTTGGCGGGCCGCAGCCAGTAGCTCAGCATCCCCGCTGCGTTTCAGGGCAAGGAACTCCGTCTGGGCGGCTGCCCACTCTGGCACTAGGATATCCGCCAATGCCGCGTTGGCCTTGAGCACGTCACCGGGAGCATGGGCGTAGACCCGCTCCACAAAACCACTGGTGCGAGCCTGAATCACCGCGACATCACGCTCGTTGAACGCCAGGATGCCTGTCACATTGAGGCTGGAATCCAGGACACCACGGGTGACGGTCGCAAAACGCAGCCCGAGATTTTGAGTCAAGCTCGGATCAATACTCACAGTTGCCCGATCCCCTGCACCGCTGGCGTACTGGGGAACCAACTGCATGTCCATGAAGGGGGATTTACCCGGCTTGTCGAATTTTTGTTGCGGGTACATGGGATCGTACCAATACAGGGCTTTCCGCTCGTTTGGAGAATTGAGGCTCTGCTCTGGAACGGTACTTGGCACTTCGCTCATGCGCAGATGAGCGAACCAGTACCCACCGGCTACACCCAATGCCAACGAGATGCCTATCACCAATGACCCACTCCATTTTTTTAGGCTCATTGGCTGGTCTCCCCATAAGCGAAATACAGGCGCGCACTGGTCAGCGCTCGTTGCTCCTCCACGTCGATCTGTTTGAGGCGCGCTTCGACGAGTTCACGTCGGGCGGCAACCACGGCGCTCAAATCGCCTTTGCCCGACCGATAACTCGCCATACTGAGTTCGACCTTTTCCTTGGCCAGAGGCAACAGGCTTTCCTGATTTCGACGCACCGCACGATTCAGGCGCTCATAGTCGGCCAGTTCGCTCTCCAATTGCTGAGTGTGCTCGCGTGACAGGGCTTCGCGCTCGGCCTCGAGCTGGCTGAGTTCAGCCTGCTTGGCAGCGATTTTGGGGGTTTGGCGCGAGTCAGGAAACAGAGGTAAATCCCAAGAAAATTGCACGCTGACCATATCGCCGAACTCACGGCCACGATGCTGGTAATCCACTTCCCAGCTCCAGTCCGACTGCTTCTCTGATACGGCTTCCCGAACCTTGGCCTGCGCTTCGCGGGTCATCGGTGCAAACGCAGCCAACTCGGGATGGTGTTGCAGCCTATGGGAGTAGCCTGAGGTGTCGACCGGCCATTCAGGAAAACTACCCACAGGCTTGTCGTTAGCGGCAGAACCAATCCAGCGTTTGAGAGCCGCTTGTGCTTGCGCTCTTTGGAGAGTCAGATCGTCCTGTTGTTCTGCCAGTTTGGCTGCTTCTTGTTTGGGTGTCACCGCGTCAGCAGGTTGAGCGCGGCCACCGGCAATCTGAGCCCGTACAGTATCGGCTAGCAGGAGATTTTCTTTGTAAAAGTCCTGAAACAGTGCAACTTTGCGCTCAACCGAGTAACTACTGATCCAGGCCAATGCCGTGGACTGGCGTACCTTCAGACGTTCGACTCGACGCTCCGCAGAGGCGCGATCAATAGCTGCATCGGCGACCTCAATCCGCGCTTTGCGCTTGTCGCTGTTGGGCATCTCCTGTCTGACCCCGACCATTTGCATGGTCATGAAGTCTTGGTCGATGCTCCAGCGATCCGGGCCCCCAATGGGGTAGTTCTGCACGCCCATCAGCAGCTTGGGATCAGGTAATTCACCGGCTGGAATAGCTGCACTGCTGGCAGCTTGAATTTTGGCATCTTGTGCGGTCAGCGACGGCGCATTGTTTTCGGCCAGACGCAGAGCTTCATCGAGCGTCAATGGCGCAGCGAAGCTCGGCAATGCCAGCACGCTTGCCGCCAAGCCGGCCATAAGAGACCAGCCTGTGCAATTGCACTTGGAGTTCATGTTTACGATTCCTGTGATCATCCACTGCACGCGAAAAAATGGAACGCGCGCAGCTAGTCCATCCCGCTAATGCGGAATGAGGCTCAATGTTGGAAAGGAATCAAACGCGTGGCGGTCGCCATACCCCGGACGGGGTCTGTACAGGCAGAGAATCGCTGATGAGGGAAAGCACTACGGGGCTGAACACGGTCACAGGAGGCTTGAAGATTGAGACTTGCAACATACCGCCCGACTTGCACTCCTGGCCCGGCTTGCAAGGTTTGCCGTGTTCGACAGGGCTTTTCATGTCGTTGCAACAATCCATGCCCATGTCGTCCATCATAGCCATACCCATGGTCTTCATCGGGCAAGGTTCTGTCGGTGCCTGAACCCCCGCCATCCCACTGAGGGGAAGCGCCAGGCTGATCAAGAAGATGAGACAAAACCGCAGGTAGCGTTTCATGGTCTGGAGTGTATTCGCTGAAAATGGCTCTTACAATTGGGCACTGATCATCAAAAAAATGTCGTCAACCTCCAAAGCAGGCAATCAAGCCTTTTAAAAATTAAGCCAGTATTACGCGAAAAAAATTAACAACTTGGCCGAGACAGGCATTGCGAGGCAGTTCCGTAAGGGCTCTCTTGGAATCACGCCCCCCTATTGTCTGGGGTAGATGCCTGGAACAAGAGTTTTCGCTTCAGGCAGGGCCTCCCTATTCAAGGCTCGCTCGATAGTCCGCGTTGAGTATTTTCACTCAGGCACCTATGTGTATGCCTGTGCCTGCAGCTTGACCCCACCGCACACGTCAAGCCCGCTGGCGATATCCGGTAATGAGCAGCACTACACCAGGCACCAGAAAGCCGACCGCGGTGTAGCCAAAAGCAGCTTGCCCAGAGGCGCCGACTGCGGCGAACGCAGCGCCGATCGCAATCAGTGGCGCCGCAGCGTAGTAGAACGGTTTGGCTTTATTGGCCATATCTAACCTCCTGTTTGACATACTTTTTTATAACACATCAGTCCGCCGAAAGGCGCGGGCCTGGAGAGCTGTTGCCGTGGCAAACGAAGAACTGGCCGGGCCGCTGTGGCGGCGCGCAAGCACGACGGCAGTAGCGGCCCGCAGACAAGCATGCGGGCAAAAAGGAAGAAACCCGGGGATGAGCACGCTGGGGAGCAACAGGCCGTGGTACCGGGTTTGCGCAAAATGGCATCGAAATCAGCCACTCCCACCAGTCCTTTTGTGTTCCAGCCGGGTAAAGGCGGGATGTAGATCAGGCAGGCAGGTGTTACAATCAGGCACTTCAAGCTCGCGCTCAAGGCGCTGGGCATCCGTGAACGTCGGCAGTACGACACGCGCCACACCTACGCAACCATGTGCCTAATGGCTGGGATGAACCCCGCGTTCATCGCGAACCAACTCGGCCACAGCGTCGAGATGTTGCTCTCTACCTACGCAAAATGGATCAGCTCCTCCTCGGATTGGAAGGAGCTGGAGAAGCTGCCGTCCCGTATCTGACGGGCCCAAAATCGGCCCCAAAAGGTCGGCGGCACCTAAACACACCTCTGGACACCCCGCAGGATAAGCACTTGATTTCTACCGCTAACATCACCATGCAGTTTGGCGCCAAGCCCTTGTTCGAGAACGTCTCGGTCAAGTTCAACAATGGCAACCGCTACGGCCTGATCGGCGCCAACGGCTGTGGCAAGTCGACCTTCATGAAAATCCTTGGCGGCGACCTGGAGCCGTCGGCCGGTCAGGTGATGCTCGAGCCGAACGTGCGCCTGGGCAAGCTGCGCCAGGACCAGTTCGCCTACGAAGAATTCACCGTGATCGATACCGTGATCATGGGCCACGAGGAACTGTGGCGGGTCAAGGCCGAGCGCGATCGCATCTACTCGCTGCCGGAAATGACCGAAGACGACGGCATGGCCGTCGCCGAGCTGGAAACCGAATTCGCCGAGATGGACGGCTACACCGCCGAATCCCGCGCCGGTGAACTGCTGCTGGGCCTGGGTATCCCCCTCGAACAGCATTTCGGCCCCATGACCGAAGTCGCCCCAGGCTGGAAACTGCGTGTGCTGCTGGCCCAGGCACTGTTCTCCGACCCTGAAGTGCTGCTGCTCGACGAGCCGACCAACCACCTGGACATCAACACCATCCGCTGGCTGGAAAGCATCCTCACGGCGCGTAACAGCACCATGATCATCATTTCCCACGACCGTCACTTCCTCAACAGCGTGTGCACCCACATGGCTGACCTGGACTACGGTGAGCTGCGTCTGTTCCCGGGCAACTACGACGAGTACATGACCGCCGCCACCCAGTCGCGCGAGCAACTGCTGTCGGACAACGCCAAGAAGAAGGCCCAGATCGCCGAGCTGCAGACCTTCGTCAGCCGCTTCTCGGCCAACGCCTCCAAGGCCAAGCAGGCCACCTCGCGTGCCAAGCAGATCGACAAGATCCAGCTGGCAGAGGTCAAGCCATCGAGCCGCGTCAGCCCGTTCATCCGCTTCGAGCAGACCAAGAAGCTGCACCGCCAGGCCGTGACCATCGAGAAGATGTCCAAGGGCTTCGACGGCAAGACCCTGTTCAAGAACTTCAGCTTCACCGTCGAAGCCGGCGAGCGCGTGGCGATCATCGGCCCCAACGGTATCGGCAAGACCACCCTGCTGCGCACCCTGGTCGGCGAGCTGACCCCGGATGCCGGCGAGGTGAAATGGACCGAAAGCGCCGAAGTGGGCTACTACGCCCAGGACCACGCCCACGATTTCGAAGAGGACCTGAGCCTGTTCGACTGGATGGGCCAGTGGACGCAGGGCGAGCAGATCATCCGCGGCACCCTGGGGCGCATGCTGTTCTCCAACGACGAGATCCTCAAGTCGGTGAAGGTGATCTCCGGTGGCGAGCAAGGCCGCATGCTGTTCGGCAAGCTGATTCTGCAAAAGCCCAACGTACTGGTGATGGACGAACCGACCAACCACCTGGACATGGAATCGATCGAGGCGCTCAACCTGGCGCTGGAAAACTACCCGGGCACGCTGCTGTTCGTCAGCCACGACCGCGAGTTCGTGTCCTCGCTGGCCACCCGCATCATCGAGCTGAGCCCCAGCGGCGTGATCGACTTCAGCGGTACCTATGACGACTACCTGCGCAGCCAGGGTGTGTTGATCTAAACGTCGTACACAAGCTTCGCCGGCAAGGCCGGCTCCTGCAGGGTGCGTGGTTTTCGCGACCCGGGTGGGGGCCGGCCTTGCTGGCCACAGCTTGTTCGTTAGCCTGCTTTCTTTTCCTGCCCGCTCCCGCCATCATGGTCGCCTCCAACCGCTTGCCTGCGAACGAGCCCCATGTCTGCCCCGCCCTCTTCTGCTGCACTCAGTAACGAGTCGGTTACCCGACAGATACTGTCGATCGTCTTCTACACCTTCATCGCCTTCCTCTGCATCGGCCTGCCGATCGCGGTGCTGCCCAGCCACGTGCATGACACCCTGGGGTTCAGCGCGGTCATCGCCGGCATCACCATCGGCCTGCAATACCTGTCCACCCTGCTCAGCCGCCCCATGGCCGGACGCCTGGCCGACAGCCTGGGGACCAAGCGCGCGATCATCTACGGGCTGCTGGGCATCGCGCTGAGCGGCGTGCTGACCTGGGCATCGGCACTGGCCGTGCACCTGCCAGTGATGAGCCTGGCGGTGCTGCTGGCTGCACGGGTGGCCCTGGGCATCGCGCAGGGCCTGATTGGCGTGGGCACCCTGAGCTGGGGCATCGGCCAGGTGGGCGCCGAACACACCGCGCGGGTGATTTCCTGGAACGGTATCGCCTCCTATGGCGCCATCGCCATCGGAGCACCGCTGGGGGTGATCTTGGCCAGCGAACTGAACTTCGCCACCCTGGGCCTGAGCCTGACCGCGCTGGCAGCAGCGGCGCTACTGGTGATACGCAACAAGCCCTCGGTGCCGGTGGTGCGTGGCGTGCGCCTGCCGTTCTGGGCCGCCTTCGCACGGGTGGCACCGTGCGGCGTGGGCCTTACCCTGGCCTCCATCGGCTATGGCACGCTGACCACCTTCGTCACGCTCTTCTATATAGAACGCGGCTGGAGCGGCGCCGCCCTGTGCCTGAGCGCCTTCGGCGTGTGCTTCATCCTGTCGCGGCTGCTGTTCGTGAACGCGGTCAACCAGTGGGGCGGCTACCGCGTGGCAATTGCCTGCATGGGCGTCGAGGCCCTGGGGCTGGCATTGTTGTGGCTGGCGCCGTCACCGCTGCTGGCGTTGGTCGGCGCGGGGCTGAGCGGCTTCGGCCTGTCACTGGTGTACCCGGCACTGGGGGTCGAGGCGATCAAGCAGGTGCCCAGTTCCAGCCGCGGCGCCGGGCTGGGGGCCTACGCAGTGTTCTTCGACCTGGCCCTGGCGATTGCCGGCCCGGTGATGGGCGCCATCGCTGCGCACCTGGGCTACGCCTCGATCTTCTGTGTGGCGGCGCTGCTGTCACTGGCCGGCGTGGGCCTGACACTGGTGCTGTTGCGCCGCGCCACGGCTCAGTGATCGACCGCACTCAGGCCGACACGCTCGACGCCCCCCAGGGTGCGGGTGAAGAAGCGCGTGGCTTCGGCCTGCAACGACAGGTGGATGCCGGCGCGGTCCACCCCTTCGGCATCGGTGCACAGCGTGGCCATGTGCTGCAGTTGGGATGCGTCGCACGGGGCCATGAACACGAAGTGCCCGGCACCCGCCAGCAGGCGGTAGTTGGGGGTGATCGGCAGTTTGCGCGCCAGTGCCTGGGCATTCTTGTCGATGGCCAGCAACTGGTCGCGGTCGCCGCTGTAGATCAGCGCGGGCACCTTCACATCGGCCAGCGCGTGGCGTCCGAACATCAGGCTCAACGGCGCCATCAGCAGCAATGAACGCACCCTGGGGTCGGCATGGGGCAGCAGGTCGTCACGGTCTGCCACCAGCACCCCGTGGGCCTTGCAGGCATCGGCGTCCAGCGGGTTCTGCTGGCAGTAGCGGCGCAGGCGTTGCAGGTCTGGTCGGGCACCGGACAGGATCAACGCCGTCTCGCCACCGGCCGAGTAACCGATCATGCCCACCTGCCCGTCGCTGACGTAAGGTGCAAGCAACGGATCGGCAAGGGTCGCGGTCAAGGCGGCACTGATCTGCAGGGGCCGGCCATAGAGGTTGCTCAGGGTGCCAAGCCGGCTGTGATCGCTGGCGTTGTCTCCCGGGTGCACCACCGCCACCACCACGAAGCCCCGGCGTGCCAGGGCGCTGGCCAGGTCATGAAGCGCCAGTGGCGTGCCGGTGTTGCCATGGGACAACATCAGCAACGGGAAGCGGCCCATTACCACCGCGCCTTCTTCGGCCACGTGGACCCGATAGCCGTCGACCTGATGCCACCGGGCGATGTCGCTGGATGGGTAGAACGCCAGCGCCTGCATCGGCTGGCCGTCCACCGGGTCGGTCACAGCCATGCGATGCAAGCCGACACTCCAGTGCTGCGCGGGCTCGGCCTGCACCAGCAGGCAGCAGCTCCACAGCACCAGCATCAAAAATGTTCGAACCCACCGCATCGTTGCTCACCCTGCCCGGCCCGCACCTGTGACCGGTACTGACAAGCATAGAGCGGGCCAGGCCGGGCTGGATGAAAGGTGCATGAAAAAGCCGACTTGCGGGGTGACCGCAAGTCGGCTTTTCGACAGGGGCTCAGGCAGCCGCGAACAGTTCGCTGTCGATCTGCGCCTGGGCGGCCTGCATGGCATTGCTGCGGTGCTCGTCGCCGTAGGCCAGGCCATGGGCGCGCACGAACTCGACGTCGGTGATGCCGATAAAGCCCAGGAACACCTTGAGGAATTCCTCGTGGGCCACACCGGTCGGCTGGCCGACGTGCAGGCCGCCGGAGGTCGACACCACGATCACCTTCTTGTTGCCGCACAGGCCTTCAGGCCCGGCTTCGGTGTAGCGGAAGGTCTGGCCGGCGACGGCAATGCGGTCGATCCAGGCCTTGAGCTGGGTCGGCACGGTGAAGTTGTACATGGGCGCCGCGATCACCACCGCATCGGCCGCCAGAAACTCCTGCAGGGTTTCACTGCTGAGCCTGGCTTCATGTTGCTGCGCCGCATCGCGCAGCTCGTCAGGCGTGCCGGCGGCAACCAGGGTCGCGGCCGAGAAATGGCTGATGGCATCGGCGGCCAGGTCCCGGTAGACCACCTGCGCCGAAGGTTCTGCCGCTTGCCAGGCGGCGACTACACGCTGACTGAGCTGGCGAGAAGCGGAGTTGTCGCCGAGGATGCTGGAATCGATGTGCAACAGTTTCATGGGGCTCTCCTGAATGAGGATCGGCTGGCGATCACGATGGGGAGGATGCTACCGGGATAGCCAATAGCTGATAAGATCGCAAATTCGCACTTCTTCGTCCCACTGGCAGGACAATGCCCATGACCGGCATGCAAGACCTCAACGATCTGTTCTATTTCGCCCGCGTGGTGGAGGCCGGCGGCTTCGCGGCGGCCGGGCGTCTGCTCGGTGTGCCCAAATCCAGGTTGTCGCGGCGCATTGCCGAACTGGAGGAGCGCCTGGGCACGCGTCTGCTGCAGCGCACCACCCGGCAACTCAAGCTCACCGCCGTGGGCGAGCGCTACCTGCGCCATTGCCAGGCCATGCTGCTGGAGGCCGAGATGGCCGACGAAGCGGTGGCCAGCATGACCAGCGAACCGCGCGGGCGCTTGCGGGTGTCGTGCCCGGTGGGCCTGGCCCATGAGTTCCTGCCCGGCGTGATCAGCGCATTTTTGCAACAGTACCCGCAGGTACAGCTGGACATGGTGCTGCTCAACCGCCGGGTCGACCTGATCACCGAGGGCATCGACGTGGCCCTGCGTGTGCGCGACCTGGGCGACGAAGACCCGGCACTGGTCACCCGCCGCCTGCGCCAGGCGCAGATGCTGCTGGTGGCCGCACCTGAGTTTGCCGCCCGGCACCCTGTCAGCTCCCCTGCCGACCTGGCCAGGGTGCCGGTACTGGGCGCGGTCGAGGCCGACCGCCTGGTGCACCTGCGCCTGCTCGACGAGCAGGGCCACAAGCAGGACCTGACCCTGGAAGCGCGCCTGGCCATCGACGACTTCGTGGTGCGCAAGGCCGCCACCCTGGCGGGCCTGGGCTTCACCACGCTGCCTATCATGCACTGCGAGGCCGAACTGCAGCGCGGCGAACTGGTACGCCTGCTGCCGGGCTGGTCACTGCCGGGCGGTTACCTGCAGGCGGTGTACCCGCACCGGCGCGGCGTGCTGCCGGCGGTCAGGGCGTGGATCGATCACCTGGTAGCCTCGTTCGAGGAATGCGGAGAGCGTTATGTCTGAGCGAAAAATGACCGAGGCACAGGTGGCGGCATTCTGCCTGGGCCTGCCCGGTGTGCAGGAAGACTACAAATGGGGTGGCGTGCGCGTGTTCTCGGTGGCCGGCAATAAGATGTTCGCGGTGATGGACCTGGCGGGTGCAGGCTTGTCGTTCAAGGTCGACACCGAGCTGTTCCTGGGCTACGTGGACCGCCCCGGGGTGCGACCGGCGCCGTACCTGGCGCGGGCACACTGGATCAGTGTGGCGCAGCCTTATGCGATGGGGCGTGGGGAACTGGAAGAGTTGCTGCGCCGCTCGCATCAACTGGTGGTGCGGCGATTGCCCAAGCGCGTACAGGTCGGGTTGCTGCTCTGAGGCCGATGGCTTTCGCCGGCAAGGCCGGCCCCTGAAGGCGCCGACCTTGCCGGCGAAAGCGCTCTAGAACCCGAACAATCGCCCGGCAAGAAACAGGTAGTCGGCCCAGAACACCTGATGCCCCAGCACGATCACCCAGAACACCAGCTGATAGGACAACTTGCGTGTCTTGTGCCGGAACACCTGCTGCGCCAGCAGCGCGCCTGGCCAGCCACCGACCAGTTCGCAGGCATGCAGCACCTTCTCGGGGGTACGCTGCCCCTGGCCGCGCGCCTGACGCTTGTCGTAGCCATACAGCCCGAAACAGCCAAGGCTCGCCAGCCCATAGGCCGCCAGCCACAACCAGTTGCCTGTGCCCACACCCAGCTTCAGTGCGCCCAGCACCGGCAGCAGGCACAGGGCCACGAATGCCAGCAACTTGAGGCGCAGGTGGCGCATGGGCGGGCGCGTTTCGATGCGGGCCATCTCAGCCGTGCGCCACGGCCCAGTCGACCCAGCCGAACTGCCAGGTCGCCAGGATCACCAGGCCAAATGCGATACGGTACCAGGCAAACACCGCGTAGCTGTGGCTGGCGATGAACTTGAGCAAGCCGCGCACCGCAATCATCGCGAAGATGAACGACACCACAAAGCCGATGGCGAACACCGGGAAGTCATCCGGCTGGAACAGGTCACGGTACTTGTAGCCCGAGAACACCGCCGCCCCGACCATGGTCGGCATCGCCAGAAAGAACGAGAACTCGGTGGCGGCCTTGCGCGACAGGCCGAACAACAGCCCGCCGATGATCGTCGAGCCCGACCGCGAAGTCCCCGGAATCATTGCCAGGCACTGCGTGCAGCCGATCTTCAGCGCATCGGTCCAGCGCATGTCATCGACCTCCTCGGCACGCACCACGTGCTGGCGGCGCTCGGCCCACAGCATGATCACCCCGCCCACCACCAGGGCCACCGCCACCGTGATCGGGTTGAACAGGTACTCATGGATCAGGTCGGCGAACAGCACGCCCAGCACCACGGCGGGCATGAAGGCGATCAGCAGGTTGAGGGTAAATCGCTGGGCCCGGGCCTGGCGGGGCAGGCCCACCACCACGTCCAGGATCTTGCGGCGAAATTCCCACACCACCGCCAGGATCGCGCCCAGCTGGATGATGATGTTGAACGCCATCGCGCGTTCGCCGCCAAAGTCGATCAGGTCGGCGACCACGATCTGGTGACCGGTACTCGAAATGGGCAAAAATTCCGTCAGACCCTCGACGATGCCGAGAATCACAGCCTGCATGGCGGTCCAAAAATCCATCATTCCCCCGTAAGACATTGCCGCTGGCAGGTCTCATCATTCGTTATTTGATTGCCCGAAACCGGGCATATTACGGCGACACTCCGTCGCAAAACCGAAGGAAATGCTACCCCGGCCTTCAGAACTGCCCCGTGAAGGCCGAAATCCTAACAGAGCGCTCGTGCAAACGCTGCCGCTCGACGCGACAGCGCTCTACTAATCAATCACTTAGCCCTTGGTCGAGTAGGTTGTTTCGGTAAAGCGTGGTTGGATGCGGACAATAACAAGAACATAGGGTGACCTTCATGAAGACTTTACGCAGTATGTCGATCAGCCGTCGGCTGTGGCTCATCCTGGTGGTGGCGGTACTGATGCTGGTGACCCTGGGGCTGCTGATGCTGCGTCAGATCCACGGTGACCTGTACCAGGCAAAGGCCGAAAAGACCCGGCACGTGGTCGAAACCGCAGCCGGCGTGCTGGCCTATTACCAGGGGCTGGAAGCCAGCGGTACCCTTACCCGCGAGGCCGCCCAGCAACAGGCGCTGAGTGCGGTGCGCGGGTTGCGTTATGACCAGGACGACTACTTCTGGATCAACGACCTGGGCCCGAAGATGATCATGCACCCCATGAACCTCAAGCTCGAAGGCCAGGACCTCTCCGGCATTCGCGACCCGGACGGCTATGCGCTGTTCAACGAAATGGTCGCGTTGGCCAAGGCCCAGGGCGCCGGCAGCATCGACTACCGCTGGCCCAAGCCCGGTGCCAGCGAGCCGGTGGAAAAAACCTCGTACATCCAGCTGTTCAAACCCTGGGGCTGGGTGATCGGCTCTGGCGTGTACATCGACGACATGCACGCCGAGTTCGTGCGCCAGCTTCGCGACGCATCGCTGCTGGGGGTGGTCATCGCGCTGATAATGGCACTGGTGGTCATGCTGATCGCCCGCAGTATCACCCGCCCCTTGCAGGAAGCCGTGGATGCCATGGGCAACATCGCCAGCGGCGAAAGCGACCTGACCCGTCGCCTCGACACCCATGGGCAGGATGAAGTCACCCAGCTGGGCCTGCACTTCAACACCTTCACCGCCAAGCTGCAGCAGGTGGTGACCCAGTTGCAGGGCGCCGCCCAGGCCCTGGGCCATTCGGCCGGGGACGTAGGCAGCAACGCCGGCCAGGCGCACCAGCGCAGCGAACAACAGTCGCAGCAGATGGAACAGGTGGCCACCGCAATCAACGAGGTCAGTTATGCGGTGCAGGACGTAGCCAGGAACGCCGAGCACGCCTCCAGCGAGATGCAGGACGCCCAGCAGCGGGCCGAACAGGGCCGGCAAAGCATTCATGGCAGCCTGCTGAAAATCGACGAGCTGTCGGGCACCATCGACCAGGCGGTGCAGGTGATCCAGGCCCTGGCGGGCCAGAGCACGCGTATCGGCAGCGTGCTGGAGGTGATCCGTTCGATTGCCGAGCAGACCAACCTGCTGGCACTCAACGCCGCCATCGAGGCCGCGCGGGCGGGTGAACAGGGTCGCGGGTTCGCCGTGGTGGCCGACGAAGTGCGCCTGCTGGCGCAACGCACCCAGCAGTCGACGGCCGAGATACAGCAGATGATCGAGCACCTTCAGGGCCAGTCCGAGGCTGCGGTCAAGGCGATCGATGCCAGCAGCCTGGCCTCGCGCGAGACGGTCGAACAGGCCAGCGAGGCCGGTGCCAGCCTGGATGCCATCAGCCAGGCACTGCACAACCTCAGCGCGCTGAATGCCTCGATTGCCAGTGCCACGCTGCAGCAGTCGCATGTGGTCGAAGAGATCAACCACAACGTCACCCAGACGGCCGAGCTGTCGCGTCAGACGGCCGTGGCGGCGCACCAGTCGAGCAGTGCCGGGGCCGCATTGAACCAGTTGAGCGAACAGCTGGGGCAGTTGCTGAGGCAGTTCCGGGTCTGACCGCAGCCTGCACCTCGCCGGCGGCCGACTTCTGCAAGGCTCGACATTGCCTCAGCAGGAGCCGGCCTTGGCGGCGAAGTGCTCACCCAAGGCTGGCACCTGACGTGCCACAAGGTACAATCGCCGCCCTGCCCCCCTTCAAGGAACGCCGATGTCCGGCCTGGAACTGTACGCTGCCGTGCTGGGCGTCATCGCTGTATGGCTCACGACCCGCCAGAACCCCTGGTGCTGGCCCATCGGCCTGCTGGTGGTGCTGCTCTACAGCTGGATCTTCTTCGACTTCAAGCTGTATTCGAACATGCTGCTGCAACTGGCGTTTGCCGTGTTCCAGCTCTATGGGTGGTGGCAGTGGACACGCCCCGGCGAGGATCGCCCGATCCGGCAGGTGACCTACCTGGGTACCGCGCCGCTGCTGTCGGGCCTGGGCGTGGGCCTGCTGGCCAGCCTGGCCCTCGGTGCGGCCATGGCCACCTGGACCGATGCTGCAGAGCCCTGGCTGGACGCCACCCTCACCGCCTTCAGCCTGGTGGCGCAGTTCTGGATGGCGCAAAAGCGCGTGCAATGCTGGCCGTTGTGGATCGTGCTGGACGTGATCTTCGTCGGCCTGTTCCTCTACAAAGGCATGTACATCACCGCCGCGCTGTATGCGCTGTTCACCCTGATCGCCCTGCAGGGCTGGCGTAGCTGGCGACGTGACCCGGCCTTGGCCAGCCCATGAAGGTCCTGGTACTGGCGGGCCCGGAATCCAGTGGCAAGAGCTGGCTGGGCGGCGAAATCCAGGCGCATTTCGGTGGCGAACTGGTAGGCGAGTACGTGCGCCACTTCATCGACGAGCAGCGACGCGACACCTGCTACGCCGACATCGACCCCATCGCCCGCGGGCAGCTGGTGTGGGAGGATGCGGCCCGCGCGCGCCAGCCCGAGCTGCTGATACTCGATACGCACCTGCTGAGCAACATGCTGTGGAGCCGCGTACTGTTCAACGACTGCCCGGCGTGGCTGGAACAGGCGCTGCTGGCACGGCGCTACGACCTGCACCTGTTGCTCAGCCCCGCAGGCGTGCCCTGGGTCGGCGACGGCCAGCGCTGTCAGCCACGGCTGGAGGAACGCCAGGCGTTCTTCGAAGCCAGCCGCCAATGGCTGCAACGGCATGGCCAACCCATGCACGTCATCGAGGGCGACTGGGCATACCGCCAATCGACGGTACTGGCGGCCGTACAGGCGCTGCTGGAAGGCAAGCCCCCGGCCTGCGCCACCGAGTGTTAACCCGGCGTTACACACCCGGCCACCTCAACCGCCGATCCAGAGCACTTGCGCCCAACACGCGGTGACGTGTTAAGCCGGTGATACACCCACCCTCGGGGCACGCCGGGCATCTGCGCTGCTGCAAGGCCTGTAAAAAGGACCAGCGGTTGTATCACCGGTGATACAGATTGTCCGACCGGCCCCTGCCCCGTGCGTTATGCCCTTGATTCGCTGGCACAAAGCAAAAGCGGCACAGCTTCTGCTCTCCTTCTCGCAACGCTGATAGGGCCAGCGCACCGAAGAAGGAATCGCTGCCGTGGGGAATCACACCAACAAGCTGCTGAGTCTTTTCGTCATGGGCTGTGCGCTGGGCGCCAGCACCCTGAGCCTGCCGATACTGGCCGCCGGCGACGGCACCATCATCATCCAGCGCCAGGTTCAGCCCCGTTCGGCCGTTCGCCCGACCGGCACCCCCGACCCCCGCCCCATGACCGTCAATGCCAATCAGTCGCCACGCATCCTGAGCCAGACCAACGAGCTCAGCGATGGCGACTTTGCCGGTGTGGCCAGCGGTGCCAGTGTAAACCGGGTGTTGATGCCCGACGCGTCCGGCAACATCCGCGGCATGGGGGCCGTGCCCACCAGCCTGCCGGGCCTGCGTGGCGGCGCCGGGCCTGGCGCAGGGGGCGCCAACAGCATCTCCAATTCGGTCAACCAGAACGTGCAGCGTGGCCTTGCGCCGCTGCAGATCCTGACCGGGGGCCGTTGAGATGAACCACTCACTGCTGTTTCTGGCGCTGGCCTGCAGCGCGTCGGCCCTGGCCGCCCAACCGGTCAATGACAACGCCACCATCAACGCCAGCGGCCAGGGCTACAAGGGCAACATGACCATCAACCAGGCGGCTGGCGACCAGCAGCAACAGAACAACAGCCGCGCCATTGCCATCAACCCCGATGCCACCGCCACCACCCAGGTGCGCCAGCGCATCGACACCCCTGCCAGCAGCGCGATCAATGCCCGCGCCAGCATCGGTGGCAACGCCTTCACCAACGGTAACGGGATGATTGGGATCAACCAGTCGGCCGGTGCCAACACACAACAAGTCAATGCCGTGCGGGTAAGCATCAGTGCCACCGCGCAGAGCATCGACGACAGCGTCCTCGACCAGCAGAACGTGGCGCTGTCAAACGGCTCAGGCTCGACAGGTCAAACCCCCGGCAGTCGCCAGGTCGCTACCAGCGATCAGGCCTTCACCGGCAGCCGTGGGGTGATCCAGTTGAACCAGAGCGCCGGGGTCGGGAACCGAATGGCCAACACCCTGAGCGTACGGGTCGCAGATTGACCCGAGCAGTTCACAACGCAGCACAACACAACACTTAACAACTAAAAACAATGCGGAGAAACACCATGAAACCCACAATGGCACTCAAGCCTCTGGTATTCGCACTCGCAGCGGTCATGGCAGTTGCTGCACAAGCGGGCGGAAACAACGGTGGTCACAACGGCGGACACAATGGCGGCAATAACGGCGGCAACAACAATTCCAGCGCGCTGCTCGCCCTGCTGGTAAACGCCGGCGCTGGCGCCACCGTGATCGATACCCAGGGCAATGGTGGTAACGGTGTGCTCAACGAGAACACCCGCAACAACGGCACCATGGACAACTCGGCAAACGGCTCTCAAGGCAACCTGGGCGCCAACGTGGCAGCCGGTGACGGCAACCAGCAAGACAACGTTGCCGCCATCGCCACCGCCGACGAACGCTTCATCTTCGGCAGTGCGGTTGCTGTTTCCAGCGCCACCCAGACCAACACCAGCAACATCGTCAACAACTTCTCTACCCAGAACAACGCCAATCTCACCAATTCGGCGAACAACAGCTCCGGCAACATCGGTGTCAACGTGACCGCCGGCGACTTCAACCAACAGAAAAACAACCTGGCAATCGCCGTGTCCGGCGGCCGTGTGGCCGTGGCCAGCGCAGCCGCCAACCAGTCCACCTCCGGCCTGAGCGTCAACAACAAGGCCGACCGTACCTACACCAAGGAAACCCTCGGTGGCGCCTTTGCCGCCTATGGCCAGTACGAAGGCGAAGGCCACGGCTACGTGGAACGCAAAGACGACAAACCCGGGCACAACGGTGGCTGGGATGATCGTGGCGGCAACAAACCACAGAAAGACAAGCTTACCTTCACCGAAGAAGGCAGCTTCGTACTCGGTGGCGTCTACACCTACCAGGTGCTCAAACCTACCGGCTGGGCCAACCCTGTGGTCAACAACGCCAACATGAGCAACTCGCTCAATGGCGTGTCGGGCAACGTGGGCGCCAACGTGTCGGCCGGCTCGGGCAACCAGCAGAGCAACTCGCTGTCCATCGCAGCAGGCTGCCGCGCCTGCCTGTAAGCTGAAAAAGGACGGGGCCCCCAGGGGCCCCTTTCCTGCCATCTACACGGTGCGAAGACCATGCGCATTGCCCTGCTTGCCGCATTGCTGTTTCTGGCCAGCCTGGCCGAGGCCGCACAGATGCCCATCGCTGCCCTGCCGGGCGGCAATGTCATTTACAAGCCCATCCAGAGCATTCGCGAACGACGCTTCGCCGACCTTGTACAACAGAAAACCGATTTCAGTTGCGGCGCCGCCGCCCTGGCCACCGTCCTCAAGCAGGCCTACTGGCTGGACGTCGACGAAGAACACATCATCGACGGCATGCTCGCCCACGCCGACCAGCAAGTGGTCAAGACCCAGGGCTTCTCCATGCTGGACATGAAGAAATACGTGGAAAGCATCGGCATGCGTGCCCGGGGCTATCGGATCCCGCCCGAGAGCCTGCAAAGCGTCACCATTCCAGTGGTGGTGCTGATGGACATTCGCGGCTACAAGCACTTCGTGGTGCTGCAACGCACCGAAAAGGACTGGGTGTACATCGGTGACCCGGTTCTGGGCCACAAACGCTACAAGTTCGATGATTTCGTCAAAGGCTGGAACGGCATCATCTTTGCCGTCATCGGCCCTGGCTATGACAAGGCCAACGCATTGCTCGACCCGCCACAACCCTTGACTGCAAAAAACAAGATCAACGGGTTCAGCCCGGTAGACGATGCGCAGTTGATGGATTTTGGTTTCATACAAAGTGATTTCTTCTAATCAGAAGGGGCATGAAGCTCCGGGGAGCACCCGATGAAGACTTCAACCTGGCTGGTTGCCGCCTGCCTGGCCGCCAGCTTGCCTGCCCATGCGCAGTTCAAGCCCATCGAGATCAAGGACCAGGAACTGTCCGAACTGCGCGGACGCTATGTGATGCCAGGGCGCATCATCAGCTTTGGCGTGGTGATGAGCAGCACCTGGCAGAACGCCCGCGGCGACAGCATCGGCGCCACCGCCAGCATGCAAGTGCAGCAGTCCTCGTTCAAGCCTCAGTTCTATGTCTCGCTCGACACGCGCGATGGCAACGGCGCCCCGGTAACCCAGGGCAACGGTACCGTCACCGGCGGGGCCGGCCTTGGCACGACCCAGGGCGTTACCCAGTCGGTACGCGCAGCGGGCGACTACAACACGGCCTACAACAATGTCTCGATCAACGTGAAGGAAGCCAACAGCGCCCCGGCGGCGGGCAAACCACAGGGTCAGTTGCTGGGTAGCGGGCAGACCATCACCGGCAGCAATGGCGCCGGCACGCTGAGCGTTTCCGCCACCGGCAAGGGCATCCAGCTGGGTATCCAGGCCAACAACAACCAGGGCAATACGGTGCAGCGCCTGGCCCAGGGCGGGCTGCTGCAGGCCACCACGCTCCTGGGCGGCAACAACGCCGTCAACAACATCACCCAGCTCAATGTGGTACTGCGCAACAACCTGCCTACTGCCGGGGCCTTGAACTGCAACCTGGATCAACTCAAGGGCCTTCGTATTTCCGGATATTGATCTACGCTCTGTCTCAATTCACCGCAGTTGGAAGGGACGGCTAACCCATGCATCGATCGTTTTCGTTGAAGGCAGTGGTCTGTGTGAGCACTCTGGCGTCTTCAGCGCTGCTGCAAGCGGCGCCAGATCCGCAAGTTGAGGCCCTGAAACAGGAGTTGCAGGCACTCAAGCAACGTTATGAATCCCAGCAGCAGGCACTGATGGTGCTCGAGCAGCGGGTCCGCCAGGTTGAAGAGCAACCCGCGGCACCCCCTCAGCGCCTGACCCGCTCGCCAGCGGCCTCCACCCGGTCAGGCCAGGTGGCTACTGCATCCGGGGCGGCCCCCGGCACCGGCAGTTCCTACGGCGAAGCGCTCAAGGGCGATTCGGAACCTGCGCAGAGCGTGTCCAACCTGTACGACGAGGCCAGCGGCTTCTTCGGTGGCGGCAAGTTCAGCGTCGAGACCGGCATCACCTACGCCCGCTACGACACCCGCCAACTGATCCTCAACGGTTTCCTCGCGCTGGACTCGATTTTCCTGGGCAACATCAACCTGGACCGCATCAAGGCCGACAACTGGACCCTGGACCTGACTGCCCGATACAACCTCGACCAGCGTTGGCAGTTCGATATCAACGCCCCCATCGTCTACCGCGAGTCCACCTACCAGTCCGGGGGCGCCGGCAACAACGCCCAGGGCGTGACCGAACAGACCGTCACCCGCGACCCGACCCTGGGGGATGTCAACTTCGGGGTGGCCTACAAGTTCCTCGACGAATCGGAAAACAGCCCCGATGCGGTGCTCACCCTGCGGGTCAAGGCGCCCACCGGCAAGGACCCGTTCGGCATCAAGCTGATCCAGGACCCGAACAACGACAGCCTCGCCTACCCCGAAGACCTGCCCACCGGCAACGGCGTATGGTCCATCAGCCCGGGCATCTCGCTGGTCAAGACGTTCGACCCGGCAGTACTGTTCGGCAGCCTGTCCTATACCCATACCCTGGAAGAGTCGTTCAGTGACGTCAGCTCCACGTCCGGGGTCAAGGTGCCGGGCAAGGTCAAGCTGGGCGACAGCTTCCAGATCGGCGCCGGTATCGCCTTTGCGCTGAACGAGAAGATGAGCATGTCGTTCTCGGTGTCCGACCTGATCGCGCGCAAATCCAAGATCAAGTCGGCCGAAACCGGCGACAGCTGGACCTCGGTACCCAGCAGTGATGCCAACGCCGCCTATTTCAACGTGGGCATGACCCTGGCCGCCACCGACAACCTGACCATAGTGCCCAACCTGTCGATCGGCCTGACCGACGATGCGCCGGACTTCACCTTCAGCCTCAAATTCCCTTACTACTTCTGATCTGCGCCGACGCCATTCGCCAGCAAGGCTGGCTCCTACCTTCGGGTAGGAGCCAGCCTTGCTGGCGAATGGACGTAGCGTGGGATCTTCAGCGAATCTGATGCTTGTGCAGCAACCGGTAGAACGTAGGCCGCGACACCCCAAGCACCTTGGCCGCAATGCTGAGGTTGTCACTGTGACGATTGAGCACGTCACACAGCGCCTGGCGCTCGGCGCGGTGCTTGTAGTCTTCCAGGGTACCCATCGGCGTCATCTCGACCTGCGCGCCCTGCAACCCGAGGTCCTGGGCCTCGATCTGCCGCCCTTCGGCCAGCACCAGGCCGCGACGCACGCGGTTGGCCAGTTCGCGCACATTGCCCGGCCAATCATGCTTGCCCATCGCCATCAGCGCGTCTTCGCTGAAGGTGCGCGGGCGCCGGCCGGTTTCCTGGCTGTAGAAACGCGAAAAGTGGCTGGCCAGCATCGACAGGTCGCCATGCCGGTCACGCAGCGGTGCCGTCACCACCTGCAGCACGTTGAGCCGGTAATACAGGTCTTCGCGAAAACGCCCGCTGGTGATCGCGCTCTCCAGGTCGACATGGGTCGCAGCCAGCACGCGCACGTCCACCGCAATCGGCTGGCTGCCGCCCACCCGTTCGATATGCTTTTCCTGCAGAAAGCGCAGCAGGTTGGCCTGCAGTTCCAGCGGCAGGTCGCCGATCTCGTCGAGAAACAGCGTGCCGCCGTTGGCAGCCTCGATGCGCCCGACCTTGCGCTGGTGCGCGCCGGTGAAGGCGCCCTTTTCGTGGCCGAACAGCTCGGACTGGATCAGGTGTTCGGGAATCGCCCCGCAGTTGATCGCCACGAACGGTTTGTCGTGGCGCTGCGACTGCCGGTGCAGGGTGCGCGCCACCAGTTCCTTGCCGGTACCGCTCTCGCCTCGAATCAGCACCGGTGACTCGGTGGGCGCCAGCTTGCTCAGCAACTTGCGCAGTTCGCGGATCGGGCGGCTGTCACCCAGCAGTTCGTGCTCGGGCTCATCCACATGCAGGTTGCCCTTGCCGCGCAGGCGTGCCATGCCGAATGCGCGACCCAGGGTCACCTGCACGCGGGAGACATCGAATGGCAACGTATGGAAGTCAAAAAACCACTCGCACACAAAATCACCCACGTTCTGCGCGCGCAGCTCCTCGGCGCTGAGCACCGCGATCCACTCGGTACCGCTGCGGCTGATCAGGTCCTTGACCGCATCGGGGTGCTGCAGGTGGCTGGCGTGCAGGCGCAGCAGCCCCACATCGCAAGGGTGCTCCAGGGCAGTGGCAAGGGTGCAGGTGCGCACGTCCCAACCTACGCTGCGCAGGCCTGGCAACAAGCGGTGGCAATCGTCACAAGGGTCAACGATCAGCAAGCGGCGGTTCGGTACCGGTTCCAGCATGACCTTTCCTTGGCGCCAATTATTGGAAATGTTAGTAGAAACAGCATGTTGTATGGCCCGTCTGTAACAGTAGCAACCAACGTCAGAATGCCCACTACCGTCCGTCTGCAAATACGGCCTTGCTTTCGGCTCGGTAGAATTTTCCTGTTAATTCAACGTCCCAGATGTTGCCAATGAATGCAGATTGTCAGCACCGATTAAAAAAACATTACTTGCAGTGTGACCTGACCCACTACTGCGTGCATCAGTACAAGTAACCTGCCGCAGGGAACACACCTTGCCGCAACTTTTTCAATGTTTGGGACCACAGAGAGACCGAACCCATGAACGCCCCGCTCCGTGTCAACGAAGCACTGCTGATTGCCGACCACGCCTTCGAACCTTTCCAGTGCGTCGCCTGGGATGTGCCTAACGGCACTGGCGAACTCAGCCTGGCGGTAATCGACCGGACCAGCACCCGTATCGGCAGCAAGCAAGTTCCAAGCAGCACCTATTCCGACCCGCAGCAATTGGCACACCTGATCGAGGAAGTGCGCGCCGAGTTGAGCCAGAAAGGTTATGACTTGCAGCCGTGGAGCATGCCGAAGTAACTTTCTGGCCTGCCCCGTTCATGCAAAAGTGCACCCACCGGGTGCACTTTTTTTGTTTGTGAAGTGTGCGCCGGCGGCTGCGGCAGTTGGCCGCAGTTTACGGCCCAAGTACTTGTTTCAACGCAAGTTGAACTGTTCCAGGTGTTGGTATTGCGCACCCAGTTCCAGCGCCATTTGCCTGGCGCGGCCCAGGCGAACCGGTGCGCTTTCCATGTCCACCAGCAGGCTGCTGCACGGCAGTGCCTCCAGCGCCGGCCAGGCCTTGAGCCGGCCATCGGTTAGGATCAGGCAGTGCTGCACCTCATTGGGGTAGCGCCGCTGGCGTTGGGTCAGCCATTGCCGGGCCTGCTGCAGTGCCTCGAGCAGTGGCGTGCCTCCGCCGGCGCCGAGCTCCGCCAGCCAGGGCTGCAGCGCAGCAGAGGCCTTCAGGCCGTGGCGCTGCCAGCGCGGTTCGCGGCCGCTGGCCGTGAGCAGGGCGAGCCTGGCGCGGGCCCGGTACGCCTGGTCGAACAGTTCGGCCAGCAAACCCTTGGCCTTGCTCAGTGCCTGGTAACGCCGGGTAGACGCCGACGCATCCACAATCACCAGCCAGAGCTGCGTCGGCGCGGCGGTGCGCTGCGCCCAGCACAGCTCGTCGCGCTGGCGCGGGCGGCCCTTGAGCAGGGTGGCAGGCCAGGCCACGCTGCCCTGCCCGGCTGCCCGGGCACGCCCGCGCGGGCCCCGGTCGAGCTTGCCTGCACGGGGCCTGGCATCCGCCGCTGGGTGCGAGCGCGGGCGGATGCTCAAGGCTTTTTTGGCCAGCGCGGTACCTCGCGCCGAGCGCCCACAGCCACCGGCTGGCCTGGCAGCTCACCCCACTGGCCACTGCCCAGGGGCTCGCTCGACGGGCTCGATTGCCCCTGGGGCTGAGCGTCGGGGCGAGGCGGTTGCTCGGCGGGCCGGTCATGGCGCCGATGGCGCAAGGCAAACTCTGCCACCGCCTCGATATCCTCGGCCTCGATGCCCGGTGCACTGCGCCAGGCCGCATGGGCACGGGCGGCACGCAACCAGACCAGGTCGGCGCGCAGGCCGTCGACCCCGGCCTCGAAGCAGCGCTGGGTGATCTGCGCCAGGGCCTGGTCATCCAGGGCAATCTGTTCCAGGCGTTCGCGTGCCTGCTGGCAGCGCTGGCGCAGCTCGGCCTGGGCATCGGCCCACTGCGCGCAGAACGCCTGCGGGTCGCTGTCGAAGTCCAGCCGGCGGCGGATGATCTGGCCGCGCGCCTCGGGCAGCGGCTGGCCCTGCAGGGCCACATTCAGGCCGAACCGGTCGAGCAACTGCGGACGCAGCTCGCCCTCCTCCGGGTTCATGGTGCCGATCAGCACGAAGCGCGCACTGTGCCGATGGGAAATGCCATCGCGCTCTACCCGGTTGGTGCCGCTGGCAGCCACATCCAGCAGCAGGTCGACCAGGTGATCGGGCAGCAGGTTGACCTCGTCGACGTACAGCACGCCGCCATCAGCCTTGGCCAGCACACCCGGCGAGAACTGGGCGCGGCCCTGCCCAAGCGCAGCATCCAGGTCCAGGGTGCCGACCAGGCGCTCCTCGGTGGCGCCCAGCGGCAAGGTCACGAAGGGCCCCTCGCCCAGCAGGTCGGCCAGGCCCCGGGCCAGGGTGCTCTTGGCCATGCCGCGCGGGCCTTCGATCAGCACGCCGCCGATCCTGGGGTCGATGGCCGTCAGGCACAGCGCCAGCTTCAGGTCGTGGGCGCCGACCACGGCGGCCAGCGGAAAATGTACGGGTTCGCTCATGTCTGGCTTATTCCTCTGCGTCCAGCAGTTGCTCTTCCAGGGCCTGTCGATACTCGCCCGGAGCCTGCCACAGCCCGCGCTGCTGGGCCTCCAGCAAACGTTCGGTGATGTCGCGCAGGGCCTCGGGGTTGTGCTGGCGGATAAACTCGCGGGTCGCGGCATCGAGCACATAGGCCTCGGCCAGCGACTGGTAATGATGATCGTCGATCAGGTGCGTGGTGGCATCGAAGGCGAACAGGTTGTCGACCGTCGCGGCCATCTCGAACGCGCCCTTGTAGCCATGGCGCTTGACCCCGTCGATCCACTTGGGGTTGAGCGCACGCGCACGGATCACCCGGTTCAGTTCTTCCTTGAGGGTGCGAATGCGCGGGCGATCCGGCTGGCTGTGATCGCCGTGGTAACTGGCAACGCCGGCACCGGCCAGGCTTTCTGCCGCCGCGAGCATGCCGCCCTGGAACTGGTAATAGTCATTGGAATCGAGCAGGTCGTGCTCATGGTTGTCCTGGTTCTGCAGCACCGCCTGCACCTGGCTCAGGCGCCGGGCAAAGGGTTCGCGCGCGGCGGTGCCGTCGTCCGAGGCGCCATAGGCATACGCGCCATGGTTGAGGTAGACCTCGGCAAGGTCTTCACGGCTGTGCCACAGACGGCCGTCAATGGCGTTCTGCACCCCGGCGCCGTAGGCGCCGGGCTTGGAGCCGAACACCCGCCAGCCGGCCTGGCGCTCGGCCTGCTCGGGGCTCAGGCCAGCGGCCAGCAGTTCGGCACGCTCGCTGCGCACCTTGGCCGCCAGGGGGTTGAGGTCATTCGGCTCATCCAGTGCCGCCACGGCCTGCACCGCCGCGTCGAACAGCTTGATCAGGTTGCCGAACGCATCGCGGAAGAACCCCGAAACGCGCAGGGTCACGTCTACCCGGGGGCGATCCAGCAGGCTCACCGGCAGGATCTCGAAGTCGTCCACCCGCTGGCTGCCGCTGGCCCATACCGGGCGTACGCCGAGCAGGGCCATGGCCTGGGCGATGTCGTCGCCGCCGGTGCGCATGGTGGCCGTGCCCCATACCGACAGGCCGAGCTGGCGCAGGTGGTCGCCGTGGTCCTGCAGGTGGCGTTCCAGAATCAGGTTGGCCGAGGCGAAACCGATGCGCCATGCCGTGGCGGTGGGCAGGTTGCGCACATCCACGGTGTAGAAGTTGCGGCCGGTGGGCAGCACGTCCAGGCGCCCGCGGCTGGGCGCCCCGCTCGGCCCCGCCGGCACGAAACGCCCGTCCAGCGCCGCCAGCAGGCCCTGCATTTCGGCCGGGCCGCAGGCATCCAGCTGCGGCGCCACCTGGGCCCGCAGCGCCTGCAGCACGGCCTCGACGTCGGCGCTGTGCTGGTGGCTGGCCGGCGCCCCGTCGAGGGTCTGCTCGATCAGGCGGGCGGCATACAGTTCAAGCCGCTCGCGGGTGTCGCCGTTGGTCCGCCAGGCCTCGCTGCTCACCTGTGCCAGGCTGGGCGGCCGTGGCCCTTCCCAGGCAAGGCCCAGGTCGCAGTCCAGCGGGTCGAAGCCCAGCCCCAGGCCGCGGGCCAGGGCGCGCAGCAGGCTGGCATTGGGGCCGCGCCCATCACCACGTTCCACCCGCAGCAGGGCCAGCAGCGTGTCGATCCGCAGGCGTCCGTCCGGCGATTGGCCGAACACATGCAGGCCGTCGCGAATCTGCGACTCCTTGAGGTCGCACAGGTAGGTGTCCAGGCGCGGCAGCCACACCGCCGCATCGTCCAGCGCGCCTTCCAGCTGCAGCTCGCGGTCGATGTGGTTGTCGCGCACCAGGTTGAGGATGTCGCGCTGCAGTTCACGGGCCCGGCGCGGGTCCAGCAGTTGCGCCTCGTAGTACTCGTCGGCCAGCAGTTCCAGGTCGCGCAACGGCCCGTAGGTTTCGGCGCGGGTCAACGGCGGCATCAAGTGGTCGATGATCACCGCCTGGGTGCGGCGCTTGGCCTGGGCGCCCTCGCCCGGGTCGTTGACGATGAACGGGTAGATGTTCGGCAGCGGCCCCAGCAACGCGTCCGGCCAGCACCCGGCTGACAGGCCGACGCCCTTGCCCGGCAGCCACTCCAGGTTGCCGTGCTTGCCCACGTGGATCAGCGCATCGGCGGCATAGGCGTGGCGCAGCCAGAAGTAGAACGCCAGGTAGCCATGCGGCGGCACCAGGTCGGGGTCGTGGTACACCGCACTGGGGTCGACCTGATAACCGCGCGCCGGCTGGATACCGACGAAGGTCAGGCCAAGGCGCAGGCCGGCGACCATCATGCGCCCGCTGCGAAACATCGGGTCCTGCTCCGGCTCCCCCCAGCGCTCGCGCACCGCCTGCTGGTTGGCCTGGGGCAACAGGGCGAAGGCGGCGCGGTAATCGTCCAGCGCCATGCTCTGCGCACAGGGGCGCTGGTCGAGCGTGTCGAGGTCGTTGCTGACCCCGCCGAGCAGGGCCTGGATCAGCGCCGTGCCACTGTCTGGCAACGGCCCCACCGGGTAGCCCTGGGCCTGCATGGCGCGCAGGATGTTGAGCGCCGCCGCCGGGGTGTCCAGCCCCACACCGTTGCCGATGCGCCCGTCGCGGGTCGGGTAGTTGGCCAGAATCAGCGCCACGCGTTTTTGCGGGTTGTCCAGGCGCGCCAGCTCGCACCAGCGCCGGGCCAGTTCCGCAACAAAATCCATGCGTTCCAGGTGCGGCTTGTAGCACACCACGTCCGACTGGCTGCGTTCGCTGCGCCAGGCCAGGTCCTTGAAGCTGATCGGTCGGCTGATGATGCGCCCGTCCAGTTCCGGCAGGGCAATGTGCATGGCCAGGTCGCGGGCCCCCAGGCCCTGTTCGCTGGCCTCCCAGGCCGGCTGGTTGTCCTGTGCGCAGATGGCCTGCAGCACCGGGATGTCGCGCCGGAACGGGCGCAAATGCGGCTGCTGCGGGCTGGACTGGGCAAAGCCTGTGGTATTGATGATCAGGGCCGCGTCGACCTGGTCCAGCCATTGCTCGACCTGGTCCAGGCAGGCTGCCTCCTTGAGGCTGGCCACGGCAATCGGCAGCGGGTTGAGCCCCGCGCCTTGCAGACGCTCGCAAAACGCATCGATGAACCCCGTGTTGGCGGCCTGCAGGTGCGAGCGGTAGAAGATGATCGGCGTCACGGGCTGGCCGGGCTGCCACAGGGCACGCCAGCTGTCCACGCTCGCCTGGGGGTGTTGCGGGTGATAGACACTGGTGCGCGGCAACTGCTGCGGCTCGTCCCAACGGTAGTCGCGGCCCAGCCATTGGCTGGCCAGGCACTGGAACAGGTTCAGCGCATTGGCCTTGCCGCCCTGGCGCAGGTAGTGCCACAACCGTTCGGCCTGGGCAGCGGGCACCGTGCTCAGGCTGGTCAGCTCAGGGTCCGGGCGGTCGTCGCCCGGCACCAGGATCAGTTGCACGCCCCGCCCCGCCAGCGCCACCAGTTGCTCCACGCCATAGCGCCAGTAACCGATGCCGCCGTGCAGCGACACCAGGATGACCTTGGCATGGCGCAGCACTTCGTCCACATACAGGTCGACCGAAGCATGGTTCTGCACCTGCATCGGGTTGGCCAGGCGCAGGCTGGGGTAGTCGTCCGGCAACTGCTGGGCGGTTTCGGCCAGCAGTGCCAGGTGCGAATCACCGCTGCAGAGAATCACCAGGTCGGCGGGGGTCTGGCCGAGGTCGGCGATGCTGTCGTCCGGCACAAAGCCGCCGGGCTGGGTCCGCAGCAGGTGCATGGGTCAGGCGCCCAGTGCGGCGCGCAGGCTGGCTTCGAGTTGCACGGCGTCAAGGTCCTGGCCGATCAGCACCAGGCGCGTGGTACGTGGCTCGTCGCTGCGCCAGGCGCGGTCGAAGTGCTTGTCGAAGCGCGTACCCACGCCCTGCACCAGCAGACGCATCGGCTTGCCCGGAATGGCCGCGAAGCCCTTCACGCGCAGGATGCCGTGCTGCACCACCAGTTGGGTCAGGGCATCGAGCAGCAGGCTTTCGTCGGCCTGGGGCAACTCGATGGAAATGGAGTCGAAGGCATCATGGTCGTGATCGTCGTGGTCGTCATCGCCGTCATGGTGCGAATCGTGGTGGGTACGACGCGCGTCGATGTGCTGCTCGGACTCGGCGCCCAGGCCCAGCAATACGTCCAACGGCAGGCGGCCGCTGCTGGCCTCCACCACCTTGACCGCAGGCGGCAGTTCCTCGGCCACCTCGGCGCGCACCCTGGCCAGGTCGTCGGCAGCGATCAGGTCAGCCTTGTTCAGCACCACCAGGTCGGCGCTGGCCAGCTGGTCGGCAAACAGTTCGTGCAGTGGGGACTCGTGGTCCAGGTTCGGGTCGAGCTTGCGCTGGGCGTCCACCTGGTCGGGGTAGGCAGCGAAGGTGCCGGCGGCCACGGCCGGGCTGTCGACCACGGTGATCACCGCATCGACCGTGCAGGCGTTGCGGATTTCCGGCCACTGGAAGGCTTGCACCAGTGGCTTGGGCAGCGCCAGGCCGCTGGTTTCGATGAGGATATGGTCCAGGTCGCCACGGCGCGCCACCAGCTCGCGCATCACCGGGAAGAACTCTTCCTGAACGGTGCAGCACAGGCAGCCGTTGGCCAGCTCGTAGACGCGCCCGTTGGCTTCTTCCTCGGTGCAGCCGATGCTGCACTGCTTGAGGATCTCGCCATCGATGCCCAGCTCGCCGAACTCGTTGACGATCACCGCGATGCGGCGGCCCTGGGCGTTGTCGAGCATGTGCCGCAGCAGGGTGGTCTTGCCCGAGCCGAGGAAGCCGGTAACGATGGTGACGGGGAGTTTGGCCAGTGTTTTCATGGGGGTGCCCTTGGCAGGATGGCGGGCATGCAGGACGAGAGCCGCAGGAGCCTTGCTGCCTGAGCGCATTCGCCACCGGATCACCCCGCCCGGTTGAAAGTCGGAAACTGTTCGAGGCAGGTCTCCTGGCTCGCGCTGTGCCGGCACGCCTGCCGGCAGCATCGACGCCTTCCCGCCCGGGGCAGTGGCACGGCCGATGCCGTTCAACGCTTACAGTTGCGGGGGCAGCCACGGCTTGAACCGTATTCCCGTCTTAGCTGCAGCCAGGGCCGCAGAACCTCGAAGCGGCTAGGCTACGCAGTGGTCCGGGGCAGGTCAACCGCTGTATTGACGGATGCCGGCGCGCATGATTTGCTAGCCGCATTCGTTCGGGTGCCTTTTTACAAGGTGAAACGGGAAACCGGTGCGTCAGCCGCTTCTGCAAAGAAGCAGCGACAAATCCGGTGCTGCCCCCGCAACGGTAAGCGAGGAAAGCGTCTTTACCACTGTGCCAGCTGTGCGGCATGGGAAGGTGACGCCCTCAGGCTGAGCATGCTGCCAGCCCTCGCAAGCCCGGAGACCGGCCCGATACAGTCATGACAAACCCGCGGTGGGCGGGCGCTGTTGAACCCCTGGGCGAGCCTCGCGCAGGGGTTGGCCGCGCTTGCCTGTTGCCGATAGCCCCGACGACACGACAACAGCAAAAGGAACGCGCCATGCCCATCAGTACCGCCAGCCAGCCCCTCGTCACCCCCACTACCCTCAGCCAGCGCCTGGCCGTCGCCATCGGTGCCTCGCTGCTGGGCCTTTGCCTGGTCTACTTCGCCGGCTTCTCGCACATCGAGGCGGTGCACAACGCTGCCCACGATACCCGCCACAGCGCCGCGTTCCCTTGCCACTGAGACCTGCCCCGATGATCAAGCGCATTGCCCGCACCGCAGGCTTTACCGGCCTGCTCGCCGCCCTGCTGCTGACCCTGCTGCAAAGCTTCTGGGTCGCACCGCTGATTCTGCAGGCCGAAACCTACGAGAACCCGGCACCGGCCGCCCAAACCCATGAGCATGCCGACGCCGCGGGTGAAGGCCACCACCACGATGCCGAGGCCTGGTCGCCTGAAGACGGCTGGCAGCGCGTGCTGTCGACCACCGGTGGCAACCTGGTGGTGGCGGTCGGCTTTGCCCTGATCCTGGCTGCGCTGTACACCCTGCGTGCGCCGGGCCGTACCGCCACCGGCGCAGCCTGGGGGCTTGCCGGGTTCGCGGTATTCTGCCTGGCGCCCACCCTCGGGCTGCCGCCAGAGCTGCCGGGCACTGCCGCCGCCGACCTGGCGCAGCGTCAACTGTGGTGGGTGGGCGCCGCGGCTGCCACCGCTGCCGGCCTGGCCCTGATCGTGTTTGCGCACAACTGGCTGCTCAAGGCGCTGGGTGTGGCATTGCTGGTTGTTCCGCACGTGATCGGTGCGCCGCAGCCGGAGGTGCACGAGAGCCTGGCGCCGCAAGCACTGGAGGCGCAGTTCAAGGTAGCGTCGCTGTTGACCAATGCCGCGTTCTGGCTGGCCCTGGGCCTGCTCAGTGCCTGGCTGTACCGTCGCCAGCCAGCCTGATGCAGTTGTATGCCGGGCTGGGCTGTCGTCGCGGCTGCCCGGCCCGCGAACTGGCCGCCCTGCTCCAGCAGACCCTGTTCGCCCATCACCTGCCCGCCTCTGCCCTCGCCGGGCTGGCCAGCATCGACCTCAAGGCCGGCGAACCCGGCCTGCATGAACTGGCCAGGCAACTGGGGTTGCCGCTGGTGTTCTTTTCGGCCGCGCAACTGGCCCCCTTCGAAAGCCGCCTGAGCCACCGTTCGCCCACGGCGTTCGCCCTCAGCGGCTGCCATGGGGTGGCCGAAAGCGCCGCGCTGGCCCTGGCCGAGCAACGCGGCGGCGCCAATGCCGCACTGCGCCTGCCACGCACCGTGCAAGGCGCCGCCACCCTGGCATTGGCCTGGGCCCCGCCGTTTGACGGATAATGCCGCGCAATCTTTCCAAGGATTCATCATGACCGTCTATTTCATCGGTGCCGGCCCGGGCGACCCCGAGCTGATCACCGTCAAGGGCCAGCGCCTGATCCACAGCTGCCCGGTGATCATCTATGCCGGCTCGCTGGTGCCCGCCGCCGTGCTCGAAGGCCACCGCGCCGAAACCGTGATCAACAGCGCCGAACTGCACCTGGGGCAGATCATCGAGCTGATGCGCACGGCCCACGCCAACGGCCAGGATGTGGCCCGCGTACACAGCGGCGACCCTGGGCTGTACGGTGCGATCGGCGAACAGATCCGCCACCTGCGTGAACTGGGTATCCCGTTCCAGATCATCCCTGGCGTGACCGCCGTGGCTGCCAGTGCCGCCCTGCTCGAATGCGAGCTGACCCTGCCGGACATCGCCCAGAGCGTGATCCTGACGCGCTACGGCGATACCTCGCCGATGCCGCCGGGCGAATCGCTGGGGAGCCTGGCCAGCCACCAGGCAACCCTGGCCATTCACCTGGGGGTCAAGCACCTGGCCAGAATCGTCGAGGAACTGCGCCCGCATTACGGCAGCGACTGCCCGATCGCCGTGGTGCACCGCGCCACCTGGCCAGATCAGGACTGGGTGCTGGGCAGCCTGGACGACATCGTGCAACGGGTGCAGGCCAAGGGCTTTCGACGCACCGCACTGATCCTGGTGGGCCGGGTATTGGGCAGCGATACCTTCAGCGAGTCGGCGCTCTACCGCGCCGGGCATGCGCACCTGTACCGACCTTGACGGCCATTGAAGGCGGCCCTCCCGGCCCGATGCCCGGCGCGTTCCCATGGGCCCGCCTGCCAATTCAACAGCCTCTGCAAGCGACAACTGGCCCAGGCGATAGGAAATCGGCTACAGAACTTTCGAGCGCCTTGTAAGAAAAATCCTCTAATCGAACTGATTTCTTCCTCACTTCTATACTGGACGTACTCCTGCTGAGCGTTTCCACGTATCTTGGCCGCCTTGCCAGAGCCTGGGCAGGCGTCGCCCCGAACGGTTCGGGGCCTGGATCACCTCTCTGACAAGGAGTTGCGCGATGCCCAAAGTCTTGATCGTTGATGACCACACCACCATCCTCTTCGCCATCCGCACCCTGCTGGAGCGCGATGGCTACAACATCGTCGGTGAAGCCCGAGACGGCGCCAGTGCTGTCGAACTGGCGCGCAAGCTGCAGCCTGACGTGGTGATCCTCGATCTGGGGCTGCCACGCCTGGATGGCCTGAGCGTGCTGGAGCGACTCAGCCAGTTGACCAACCCGCCACGTATCCTGGTACTGACCGGCCGCCCACCCCGGCTGTTCGCCCGCCGTTGCATCGAGTCCGGTGCCTCGGCATTCGTGCGCAAGGACGAAGACCTCGATATCCTGAGCGCCGCCCTCAAGGCCGTGCTCAACGGTTACTCCTACCTGCCCGATGCGTCACGCTTCAATGACCGGTCAAGCTCGGAACTCCAGCGCCTGGACAAGCTGTCCAACCGTGAGTTCGAGGTGCTGCGCCAGTTGGCCAAGGGCGCCAGCAACGGCGAAATCGCTACGGCGATGATCCTCAGCGCCAAGACCATCAGCACCTACAAGACCCGCATCATGGAAAAGCTCGGGGTGGTATCGCTGGTTGAGTTGATCGATGTGGCCAACCGCAACGCACTGACCTGAGCCGCCCATGACCAAGCGTTGCCTGCCTGCCCTGCTGCTCGCCTGCCTGGTGCAGTGGCTGGCGATAAGCGCCATGGCACAGGAGCCGGGGGTTGCCCGCCAACTGCTCGGGCGCTCGGTCAGCAGCAGCGCGCCACCCCCGCTGACCCTCGCCGAACGTCGGTGGCTCAAGCACAAGCAGGTGCTGCGCCTGGGCACCTCGGCGCCGGACTACCCGCCCTTCGACATCAATGTGAGCCAGCACGACTATGAAGGGGTCAGCGCCGACTTCGCCGGCCTGATCGGCGAGCAGTTGAAGATCCCGGTGCAGGTGCTGCAGTTCCCGAACCGTATCCAGGCCATCGCCGCCCTGCACAGTGGCCAGATCGACTTGCTGGGCAGCGCCAACGGCTACGAAGCCGCCGACAGCGCACTGGTGATGAGCCAACCCTACGCCGACGACCAGCCGATCATCGCGACCCCCGTCGGCGTGAACCATGACCCTGACGACCCGCTCGACGGGCTGACGCTGTCGATGGTCGAACACTACCTGCCACCGCCGCTGGTCCGCCAGCTCTACCCCCGGGCAAACCTGCAACTGTACGCCTCGACCATGTCGGCCCTGTCGGCGGTGGCCCTGGGCCAGGCCGATGCATTCATCGGCGACGCGATCAGTTCCGACTACCTGATCGGCAAGAACTACCGCGAAAGCCTGCAGATCTCCCACTACGTCAAACCCCAGCGCTCTTCATTCGGCTTTGCCCTGGTGCGCGAGAACACCGCGTTGCTGGACCTGGTGAACAAGGCATTGGGCAGCATCACCGACAGCGACCGGCTGAACGTGATGCGCCGCTGGACCAGCGGCGTGAGCAGCATCCTGCTCAACCGGGCGGACATCGCGCTGACCGACGAAGAGCGACACTGGATCGCGCAGCATCCCAGCGTGCGCGTGGTCATCAACAAATACTTCGCGCCCCTGAGCTTCTTCGACGAAAACCAGCACTTTCGCGGCATCACCGCCGATGTGCTGGCGCAGATCAGCCTGCGCAGCGGCCTGAAGTTCCAGATCATCGAGACCGACTCGGTGCCCACCATGATCAGCATGGTCGAACAGGGCGAAGCCGAGGTCGTCGGCGCGCTCAATTATGGTGAGCAGCGCGCCAGAACCCTGGCCTTCACCCGCCCCTACCTGGCCAACCCGCGGGTGCTGGTGACCAGCGTGCGCGATACGTCGATCCGCCACCCCGACCAGCTCGACGGCAAGCGCCTGGCGATCATTCGCGGTACACCGGTGAGCGCCGAACTGCGCCAGCGCTATCCCGCCATCAGCCTGATCGAAGTCGACGACCCGCTGGCACTGATGGAGTACGTGGCCCAGGGCCGCGCGGACGCGGCGCTCAGTTCGCAGATCAACGCCGCCTACTTCATCAGCCGCATGTTCAAGGACCGCCTGCGCATCGCCACCCTGCTGGACGACACCCCGGCCCTCGCCGCCTTCGCCACCGAACGTTCTTCGCCACTGCATGCGATATTGGAAAAATCCCTGCTCAGCATCCCGCCCGAGCAGATGACCCAGCTGGTCAATCGCTGGCGCATCAACGCCCTGATCAGCGACACGCCCTGGCGCAACTACCGCTCGCTGGTGCTGCAGATTCTGGGCATCGCGGTGGCGCTGGTGCTTGCCATAGCGTTGTGGAACCGTTACCTGCGCAAGCTGATGCAGCAACGCGCCGAGGCCGAGCAGGCCCTGCAACTGCAGCTGCGCATCAGCGAACACCTGCTCGAAGAGCTGCATGTGGCCAAGGAACAGGCCGACAGCGCCAACCACGCCAAGAGCACCTTCCTGACCACCATGAGCCACGAGATCCGCACCCCCATGAACGCGGTGATCGGCCTGCTCGAGCTTGCCCTGAAGGATGCCGCACAGGGCCGCACCGACGAGCACTCCCTGCAGGTGGCATTCGATTCGGCCAGCAGCCTGCTGGAGCTGATCGGCGACGTGCTGGACATCGCCCGCATCGAATCCGGACACATGAGCCTGGCGCCACAACCCACCGACCTGGGTGCGCTGGTACGCAGCACCGTGCAGGTGTTCGAAAGCAGCGCCCGTCTCAAGGACATCAGCCTGACCCAGGACCTGCAGCCCCCCGCCGCCCTGGTGGAGATCGACCCGCTGCGTTTTCGCCAGATCCTGTCCAACCTGCTGGGCAATGCCATCAAGTTCACCGAGCGCGGCGGCGTCAGCGTGCGCCTGCAGTGCCAGCCCACGCCGTGCGGCAAGCAGGTGCACATGCACCTGGCCGTCGAGGACAGCGGCATCGGCATCAGCCAGCCGGACCAGCAGCGCCTGTTCCACCCCTTCATCCAGGCCGGCAGCCAGCCGGCTCGCCAGGGCACCGGCCTGGGCCTGGTGATCAGCCGGACCCTGTGCGAACTGATGCAGGGCAGCCTGGAGCTGCACAGTACCCCGGGCCATGGCACCCAGGTCACGGTCAGCCTGCCGCTGATGCTGGCCAGCACTGCCAGTCAACCCGAGGAACCGGCCCAGGAGCCAACGGCGCAGGCCAGCCAGCGGCTGAACATCCTGGTGGTCGACGACTACCCCGCCAACCTCATGCTGCTGGAAAAGCAGCTGAGCGTGCTGGGCCATCGGGTGACCCAGGCCAGCGACGGCGCGGGCGGCCTGCAGGCCTGGCAGGCCGGGCGCTTCGACGCCGTGATCACCGACTGCAACATGCCCGGTATGGACGGCCACCAGCTGGCGCGCGAGATTCGTGCCCAGGAAGCCCAGGCGAATCGCCCGCCCTGCCTGATACTGGGCCTGACCGCCAACGCCCAGGCCGACGAACGCGAGCGCTGCCTGGCGTCGGGCATGGATGACTGCCTGTTCAAGCCGATCGGCCTGGGCGCCTTGAGCCGTCACCTGTCGGGGGTGGATACCCCCGAGCCGCAGGCGCCACCCGAGCCCCGCGCCGAGGACAACAGCGGTTTCAACATCGACAACCTCAAGCACCTGACCCTGGGTGACCCACGGCTGATCAAGCGTCTGCTGACGGAGCTGGAGCGCAGCAGCGCCGAAGACCTCGAGGCGTTGCGTGCCCTGGGCTCAGGCGCGAGTCGACAGCAACTGCGCAGCCTGTCGCACCGCATCAAGGGCGGCGCCAAGATGCTCAAGGCCCATGGCCTGGTGGGGCACTGCGATGCGCTGGAGCAGGCCTGTACCGGCAAGGCCCCAGACAAGGCCATCGAGGCGTTGCTGGCGGCGCTGGAACAGAGCCTGAAGGATCTGCATGAACACCTGCAGCGATCCATCGCCGCCGGTTGAGATGCGGCTCAGTGCAGTTGCAGGGTCGAGTTGATCTGGCTGATGGCGTCCACCACGTGCTGCGAACCCTGCTGGATTTCCAGGATCACTTCCCCCGCCTCATTGGCCAGTTCCACCCCCAGCCCGGTGCGGCTGAGGCTCGACTGCATGCTGGCCACCGCATTGAGTGAAAGGTCGTGGTTCTGGCGCACCACATCGACGATCTCCAGGGTCGCCTTGCTGGTGCGTGCCGCCAGGCTGCGCACCTCGTCGGCCACCACGGCAAAGCCGCGGCCGTGCTCACCTGCCCGCGCCGCCTCGATGGCGGCGTTCAGGGCCAGCAGGTTGGTCTGGTCGGCAATGCTGCGGATGGTCTGCACGATCTGCCCGATCAGTTCCGACTGCTTGCTCACCGCATCGATGCTGCGAGCTGCGGCATTGAGCTCGCGGGAGATCTCCTCGATCACCTGCACCGTATGCTGCACCACTTCCGAGCCCTTGCGCGCGCAGGCATCGTTCTGCACCGAGGTGGCGTGGGCCGCTTCGGCCGCCGTCTGCTGGGTACACACCTGGTGGGTGATGTCGCTGGCAAACTTGACCACCTTGTACAGGCGGCCACGGGTATCGAAGATCGGGTTGTAGGAAGCTTCCAGGTACACCATCTGCCCGAGTTTGTTCTTGCGCTCGAAACGATGGGAATGGTACTCGCCGCGATTGAGCGCGGCCCAGAATGCCTTGTAGGCGCTCGACTCGCTCTCGCTGCGGTGGCAGAACAGGCTGTGGTGCTGGCCAATGACTTCCTCGGCCCGGTAATGCATGGTCTTGAGGAAGTTCTCGTTGGCGCGGATCACATTGCCTTCGGGGGTGAACTCGACCATCGCCATGGAACGGCTGATGGCATTGATCAGGCTGTCGCTCTCATGCTCCTCGACCACCCGCCGGGTGATGTCGGAGGCGACCTTGATCACGCTGGTGACCTGCTGGTTGGCGCCGAACACCGGCATGTAGCTGGCCTCCAGCCACACATCGTGCCCGGCCTTGTCGCGCCGCAGAAAGGTACCGCTGTGGGCCTCGCCCCGCGCCAGGTCGCGCCACAGGGTGCGGTACGCATCGCTCTTGACGTAGTCGGGCTCGCAGAAAATGCGGTGGTGCTTGCCGATGATTTCCTCGGCGGCATAGCCCAGGGTGGAGCAGAAACGCTCGTTGGCTTCGAGAATCACCCCGTCGGGGCTGAACTCGATCATGGCCATCGAGCGACCTATGGCCGCAAGCTTGGCATTGGAGTGGTGTAACGCTTGGGTGCAACGCTCGATTTCAGCCAGGTCAGACTTGCGATGGGCGTTAAACATTGGTTACCACTCCATTGGCGGTTTTTGCTCAGCATAGATGCACTTCTGTACCCTGCAAGCCAACTGCCATCACCGTTTATCACCCCACGTCAACTGCTTTCGCGCACCATCAGTTCGAAGCCCAGGTCCTGGGTGCGCGGCTGCCCGCCCTTGCCGTCGAGCAACGCCAGCAGCGCCTGCGCAGCCTGCCGCCCCACGGCAGCGCGCGGGGTGCGAATGGAGGTCAGGCGCGGAACCAGGTGAGCCGATGCCGGCAGGTCGTTGAAGCCCACCATCGCCACCTGCCCCGGCACCTCGATGCCCTGGCGCAAGGCCTGCAGAATCGCGCCCTGGGCCAGGTCGTCGTTGCAGAAGAACAGCCCGTCCACCTCCGGGTGACGCTCGAGCAACTGGCTGAACAGCTCGCCGCCCAGGCCGATGGATGACGGCTGCGGTGCGAGCATTTCCAGTGCCGGGTCATAAAGCCCTGCATCGTCCAGCGCCTGGCGGAACCCGTCGGCGCGTTGCATCACCCGAGGATCGAGCTGCGCGGCAATGAAGCCCAGGCGCCGCCGCCCGCGTTCGATCAGGTGCCGGGCAGCCGCGCGCCCGGCCTGCTGCTGGGAAAACCCGACCGAAGTGGCCGTGTCCGGCCCACCCAGCTCCATCATGTGCACGCAGGGCACACCACTGGCGGCCAGCATCTGCTGCGACGCCTCGGTGCGGTCAAAACCGGTGAGCAGCATGCCGCACGGCTGGTAGGCCAGGTAGTTGCGAATCAGGTTCTCCTCTTCGGCCACGTCGTAGTGGAAGTTGCCGATCAGCACTTCAAGGCCGCGCGGGCGCATCACGTCGTGGATGGCTTCGAGGGTTTCGATGAACAGCTGGTTGGACAGCGACGGAATCAGCACCACCACCGACTGGCTCTGTGCCGACGCCAACGCGCGGGCTGCCGGGTTGGCGACATAGCCCAGCGCTGCGGCAGCATCCTTGACCTTCTGCACCAGTTCCGGGGCAACCGTGCTGATGCCGCGCAGGGCGCGCGAGGCGGTGATCGGGGAAACCCCGGAAAGCCTGGCCACTTCAGCCAGGGTGGGACGACCGGTAGTACGGGAGCCAATGCGGGTCATGGGTGCTTTTATTTTTCGGCTTGCAAAGAGAAGGGAACGGGCACTAAGGTAGCGCTGTCTCAGACGTCAGGCAATGCATAACTGCAGGTGCACGGCGATGAGCGCCCAGACTGCTTTTACAAAACCAATAACATCCGGGTGGGAAGCCGCCGAGGCGTTGTCAGCCTCGGCCAAAGATAGCGCTATCTCGCCCCGCAGGAGGTACCGATGAACTCTCCCCTGTCCGCTATTGTGGTGATGGGCGTGGCTGGCTGCGGCAAGAGCTGCGTCGGTTCTGCCATCGCCGATTGCAGCGGCGGCCGCCTGATCGAAGGCGATGCCTTTCACCCTGCCGCCAACATCCAGAAGATGAGCGCCGGCATTCCCCTTGACGATGACGACCGCGCTGGCTGGCTGATCCGCCTGGGCGAAGAGCTGCAGGCCACCCTCAAGGCCGGCGAACGGCCGATCCTCACCTGCTCGGCGCTGAAAAAGCGCTACCGCGACGCCCTGCGCCACGCCGTACCCGACCTGGGCTTCGTGTTCCTCGAACTGACGCCCCAGGAAGCCGAACGCCGCGTGCTGGCACGCCCCGGCCACTTCATGCCGGCAAGCCTGATCGACAGCCAGTTCGCCGCCCTGGAGTCGCCGCGCGGCGAAACCCTGACCCTGACCCTGGACGCCACCCAACCCATCGCCCAGCTGGCCCGTCAGGTAGACACCTGGCTAAAGCCCTGCGGTGAGTCGGCACTGGCGCGAACTGCCTGATTTTCCGGCAGTTTTCCGGCTCACCAAAGATAGCGCTGTCTCGACTGCTGCACGCTGTAAAAGTTCCGCCCACAACAATGACAATACGAGGCACTGAACCATGTTCGGTCTGGCAACTGATACCTACCTCTTGCTCGATGCACTGGTGACCATCATCGGCCTGGTGCTGCTGATCACCCACTTCAAGGTGCACCCTTTCGTGGCGCTGACCCTGGCCGCGGGCTTTCTGGGCCTGACCTCCGGCATGCCGGTAGCCAAAGTGATGAAGTCGTTCCAGGACGGTTTCGGGGGCGTACTCGGCTTTGTCGGGATCGTGCTGGCACTGGGCACCATGCTCGGCAAGCTGATGGCCGATTCCGGCGGCGCCGACCAGATCGCGCAAACTCTGATTCGCGCCTTCGGCAAGCAGAAGGTGCACTGGGCCATGATGTTCGCCGCCTTCCTGGTGGGCATCCCGCTGTTCTTCGAAATCGGCTTCGTGCTGCTGATACCCCTGGTGTTCATCGTGGCCCGGCGCACCGGGGTATCGCTGATCAAGATCGGCATTCCGCTGCTGGCCGGGCTGTCGGTGGTGCACGGGCTGGTGCCGCCGCACCCGGGCCCGCTGCTGGCCATCGGCGTGTTCGGCGCCGACATCGGCAAGACCATCTTCTACGGGCTGATCGTGGCGCTGCCCACGGCGATCATCGCCGGTCCGCTGTACGGCACGTTCATTTCGCGGTACATCCCCGGCTCGCCGTCCCAGGAGCTGATGGACCAGATCGCCCGCGAAGCCGAGCGCACGCAACTGCCCAGCTTCGCCATCACGCTGGTGACCATCCTGCTGCCGGTGTTCCTGATGCTGCTCAAGACCTTCGCCGACGTGGTACTGCCGGCCGAGCACATCTTTCGCCAGTGGATGGACCTGATCGGGCACCCGATCACGGCGCTGCTGGCAGCCCTGCTGCTGGCCTTCTACACCTTCGGCTCGGCCCAGGGCTTCAGCCGCCAGCAGATCATGAAGATGCTCGACCAGAGCCTGGCGCCTACGGCGGCAATCGTGCTGATCGTGGGCGCTGGGGGCGGCTTCAAGCAGATGCTGGTGGATACCGGTGTGGGCAACGTGATCGGTCAGATGGCGGTACAGGCGCAGATCTCGCCGATCATGCTGGCCTGGCTGGTGGCGGCGGTGATTCGCATCGCCACGGGCTCGGCGACGGTGGCGACCATTACCGGTGCGGGTATCGTGGCCCCGGTGATCGGCATGATACCGGGCGTGAACCGCGAGCTGTTGGTGCTGGCCACGGGGGCCGGCTCGCTGATCCTGTCGCATGTCAACGATGCGGGCTTCTGGCTGGTCAAGCAGTACTTCAACATGACCGTGGCCGAAACCTTCAAGACCTGGAGCATGATGGAAACCATCCTGTCGGTGGTGGGCATCATCTTCATCATGCTGTTGTCGCTGGTGGTCTGACGGCATCGCCGCAAAGCCAGCCCACAGGTTCTGGCTGTACGGCAGAACCCTGTGGAAGCTGGCTTGCCAGCGAAGATGCGCTAGAAGGCTGCCTTGAAGATCGCCTCGATCTCGGCCTGGCTGGCCCGCCGCGGGTTGGTCAGGCCGCAGGCATCCTTGAGCGCGTTGGCCGCCAGGGTCGGCACATCCGCCACCCGCGCACCCAGCACCTCCAGCCCCGGCGGGATCTCGATATCGTCGCTCAGTTGCACGATGGCCTGGATCGCCGCATCGGCACCCTGCGCCGCGTTCAGCCCCTCCACCGCCACGCCCATCGCCTGTGCCACATCACGCAGGCGCGCCGCGCTCACCGCCGCATTGAACCGCTGCACATGGGGCAGCAGCACCGCGTTGCACACCCCGTGCGGCAGGTCGTAGAAGCCACCGAGCTGATGCGCCATCGCATGCACGAACCCCAGCGAAGCATTGTTGAACGCCATGCCGGCGAGGAACTGCGCATAGGCCATGTTCTCCCGCGCGGTCAGGTCCTGCCCGTCGATCACCGCCTGGCGCAGGTTGCGGCTGATCAGCTCGATGGCCTTGAGTGCGCAGGCGTCGGTGATCGGCGTGGCCGCCGTGGATACATAGGCCTCGATGGCGTGGGTCAGTGCATCCATACCGGTGGCCGCCGTTAGCGACCTGGGCATGCCGACCATCAGCGCCGGGTCGTTCACCGACAGCAACGGGGTGACGTTGCGGTCGACGATGGCCATTTTCACGTGGCGCGCCTCGTCGGTGATGATGCAGAAGCGCGTCATCTCGCTGGCCGTACCGGCCGTGGTATTGATCGCGATCAGCGGCAATTGCGGCTTGGCGGAGCGGTCGACCCCTTCGTAGTCGCCGATGTGCCCGCCATTGGTGGCACACAGGGCAATGCCCTTGGCGCAGTCGTGGGGTGAACCGCCGCCCAGCGAAATCACGCAGTCGCAGTGCTCGCGCTTGAGCATCGCCAGGCCCTGCTCCACGTTGGCGATGCTCGGGTTGGGCTTGGCGCCGTCGAACACCACCGAGTCGATGTCACGCATCGCCAGCTGCTCGGCGATTCGCTGTGCCACGCCGGCCTTGGCCAACCCGGTATCGGTGACGATCAACGCCTTGGCAAAGCCATAGCCGACAATGGCGGTCATGGCTTCGTCCAGGCAGTCGATGCCCATGATGTTGACGGCTGGGATGAAAAACGTGCTGCTCATGGCGGTATTCCTCAGGCTTTATATCTCTGCCTCAAGGATCCGCCCGTGGGCCGCAGGGCATGTTGATCCAGCGCAAAGTCAGCCAAGAAACAGCCGATAGGCCGGGTTGTCGGTCTCGTCCCAGTAGCGATAGCCCATGCCGTCGAGGGTGCCTGGCAACTGCGCTAGCTCATCGTCCGGCACCTGCAGCGCCACGAATACCCGCGCCTCGGCAGCCCCGTGGTTGCGGTAGTGGAACAGGCTGATGTTCCAGCGCTTGCCCAGGCGCTCCAGAAAGCCCAGCAAGGCGCCAGGACGCTCCGGGAACTCGAAGCGCAGCACCCGCTCGTCGAGCGAGGGGGCCGAGTGGCCGCCCACGGTGTGGCGGATATGCAACTTGGCCAGCTCGTTCTCGGTCAGGTCCAGCACCTCGTAGCCCTGCCCGGCCAGGCTGGCCAGCAACTGCGCGCGCGGGTCGGTGTGCGGGTGGGTCTGCACGCCGACGAACAGGCGGGCCTCCTTGCCGGGCTGGTAGCGGTAGTTGAACTCGGTGATCTGGCGCTGGCCCAGGGCCTGGCAGAAGGCGCGGAAGCTGCCCGGCTGCTCGGGGATGGTCACCGCGATGACCGCCTCGCGCTGCTCGCCCAGTTCGGCGCGTTCGGCCACATGGCGCAGGCGGTCGAAGTTGACGTTGGCACCGGAGTCGATTGCCACCAGGGTCTGGCCCGTCACGCCGCGGCTGGCCACGTACTTCTTGATCCCGGCCACCGCCAGCGCACCGGAAGGCTCGGTGATCGAGCGGGTGTCGTCGTAGATGTCCTTGATGGCCGCGCACAGCTCGTCGCTGCTGACCGTGACCACTTCGTCCACGTAATGCCGGCACACCTCGAAGCAATGCGCGCCGATCTGCGCCACCGCCACGCCGTCGGCGAAGGTGCCGACCTGGGGCAGCACCACCCGCTCGCCAGCGGCCAGCGCGGCCTGCAGGCAGTTAGAGTCATGCGGCTCGACGCCGATCACCTTTACCTGCGGGCGCAGGTACTTGACGTAGGCGGCGATGCCGGCGATCAGGCCGCCGCCGCCCACCGGCACGAAGATCGCGTCCAGCTCGCCCGGTTGCTGACGCAGGATCTCCATGGCCACGGTGCCCTGCCCTGCAATCACGTCCGGGTCGTCGAACGGTGGCACGAACGTGGCGCCTTCGCTCTGGGCCAGTTGCAGCGCATGGGCCAGCGCCCGCGGGAAGCTGTCACCGTGCAGCACCACATTGCCGCCACGCGAGCGCACCCCTTCGATCTTCAGCGCCGGAGTGGTGGTGGGCATCACGATGGTGGCGCGCATGCCCAGTTCACGGGCGGCCAGCGCCACGCCCTGGGCATGGTTGCCGGCGGACGCGGTGATCACCCCGCGCTCGCGCTGCTCGGTGCTCAGGCGACTGAGGCGGGTGTAGGCCCCGCGGATCTTGAAGGAAAAGGTCGGCTGCAGGTCTTCGCGCTTGAGCAGCACGTTGTTGCCCAGGGCCTCGGACAGCGCCCGGGCGGGCTGCAGGGGCGTCTCGATGGCCAGGTCATATACCGGTGCGGCAAGAATCCTTCGCACATAGTCCGACAGCAGGCTGGTGGCGCTGGTCGAGGTGCTGGGGCAGACGGTAAGGCTGGTCATCGGTGACTCCTGGTTTTTTTTGAAGTGCCCAGGAGTCAGAAAGGAAAAACCCGCCTCCAGGGCGGGTTAGGTGCAAGGTGCTCGCTAGCCCGCCAATCTGATAATGGCGGTAATAATGCTGTGCGAAGGCAACGCTGCGAATAAGGTCATCGCAGCGAAACTAGCCCAGGGCCTTTTTCAAGTCAATCATTCATTTTGCGCTCGTGCAGGCTTGCACGCCGCGTTCGTGCGCCGATTCGGGCACGCCGAACACCCGGTCGAAGCCCCACTGGAACACGAAGGCGTACACGAAGAAGAACACAAACAGCGCAAGGTTGGTGCCCAGTGCCGCCCACAGGCTGATGTCCAGCCACCAGGCCACCACCGGCAGCAGGATCAGCACCAGCCCGCCCTCGAAGCCGATGGCATGCAGCAGGCGCCGTACGAAGGTGCGGCTGCGTCGGGCCTGACGTGCCTCCCAGAACTCGAACAGGTAGTTGTAGAGCATGTTCCAGCCCAGGGCCATGCCCGACATGATCACCGACAGCACGGTGGAATGGGCCATGCCCTCATCGAAGGCCAACGCCAGGGCCGGTGCGACACAGGCCACCGCGATGACTTCGTACAGAATGGCCTGGGTGATCTTGCGGGTAACGCCTTGCATGACGGGCTCCTTTCAACGGTATGCCGCGCAGGCTAGGCTGATTGAAGCCGGGTTTCAATGGTGAAGCGGTCAACTGTCGTCGGCCGCAGGGGCCGGCAGACCGGCCAACACGCTGCCAGGCCATTGCGGGGCTCCCCGAATGGCCTGGCACAGGGCTCAATGGCCCTTGAGCTTGAGGTAGGACTGGTGCAGGTCGGACGCCCAGCCATCGAGCACTGCCTTCACATCGTCGGCCTTCATCACCTGGCTGTCGTTTTCCAGCGGCTTGCCACTGCCCTTGCGCACCACCTGGGCGAGCACCTTGTTGTTGCCGCCATCCAGAAACTGCGCCTCGGTGGCGATATCGGTTTCCTGGTCGCGGATGCCCGAGGCCGTGCTCACCGCTGCCGCCACCAGCGCCACCGGAATCACTTCGTATGCCTTCAGGCCCTCGGTCTTGCTGCTGACGGCCGTGATCGCCGGGCGTACCACGATCACTCCCGGGCCAGGGCCGGTGGCCAGCGGCAACGACTTGCCCAGCTCGCGCTTGAGCGCCTGGTCGTAGTAGTGGGTGATGCCTTGCAGGGTGCTCTGCGGAATCCGCGCGGTAGGTTGCGGCTTGGGATACAGCTGGCTGGGCTCGATGTATACGCTGGTGTAGCGGTCGAGCTTGAGGTTCGGGTCGATCCAGCGCATCACCGTGGCACCGGAGGGCGAGGTGGTCTGCTTGAGACGGCTGTAGTCCTTGAGGAACCCGGAGTACTCGTCGGGCTGCACGGTGCTGCTCGAACAACCGGCCAGGCCCAGCCCGGCCAGGCACAGGGTGCCGATGATCAATGCGTGTTTCATGCGGTCGCTCCAGTGGCGCCTGAAGAAAGGCTTCCTAGGTATAGGCTACAGTTGGCGGTGCATCCATCGACGTGAGGCAACATGGCATTCCACAAACTGGCCCATACCCACCCGCGCCTGAGCGCCGCCGCACTGGTCGGCTGCCTGGGCGGCGTGTTCATCCCGGCAGACAACCTGGTGCAACACATCCTGGCGGGCTGGAACCTCGGGGTCTGGCTGTACCTGCTGCTGGTGTTCTGGCTGACCCTGCGGGCAAAACCGGGCCAGGTGCGCAAGGTGGCCTGCATCGAGGACGAAAATGCCGGGCTGGTGCTGTTTACCGTGAGTATCGCGGCCATCGCCAGCCTTGCCGCAGTCACCCTGCAACTGGCCAGCAGCAAGGGCCTGACCGGCAGCACCCAGGCCCTGCACTACCTGTACACCGGCCTCACCGTGGCCGGCTCGTGGCTGCTGATCGGCACCATCTTCAGCCTGCACTATGCGCGCCTGTTCTACACCAGCACCGCCAAGCAGCCGCTGCTGCGCTTTCCAGACGAGGAGCGCAACCCCGATTACTGGGACTTCCACTACTTCTCGTTCACCCTCAGCGTCGCAGTGCAAACCTCCGATGTGGGCGTCGCCGGGCGTGAACTGCGCCGCGTGGTGCTGGCCCACTCGGTGATCGGTTTCGTGTTCAACACCGCGATTCTGGGTTTCACCATCAACATCGCCGCCGGCCTGCTCAGCTGAGCCCGCCGCTGGTCTGAAATACCCGTGGCCCCACCCTGCCCGCTTCAGCGGCCATGACAGCCTCACCCGCCGCAATGCGGACCACGCAAACGCTTGCGCAACCCACACATAGCAAAAAGCCATTGTGACGCAGGTCAAACATCCTGCAACGGGGCGCAAACAAGCGGCGGACAGCGGCCGCATCGGTGCTATGGTTAGGGTCTTGGCCTTCCCTGGGCAGCGTGTCCCGGGTACAGGCATGCTCAGCGAATCGGGGTCAGCTGTAAAAGGAGGCCGGCATGAACAAGCTCACGTTTCCCAACGCCTGCCAGATGATGCGCTGGCACTTCCATCCCCTGGGCTTTGAAGCCAGCATGGATGCACCGCGCAGCATGGTGGCGCGCGTGTTCGACCGCGCCACCGGCGAAACCCTGCTGGCGATTGCCGGCATTCCGTGCGCCACACTGATGGCGGCGTCGGATGTGGAGCGCATCATCGAAGCGGTGGAAGACGAGCTTGAAGCGTTCCAGCCCTCGTGTGCGCTGCGCTCGGCCTGACGCTGGCGCTCAGGCCTGCCCCACCGCCAGTCTCTCGATATCAGCCATGAAACGCTCGGCCGGCAGCGGCTGACCGAGCAGGTACCCTTGCAACGAATCACACCCCAGACGGGTCAGGAAGTCCTGCTGGCGGTCGGTTTCCACCCCTTCGGCAACAATCCTCAACCCCAGTGCCTGCCCCAGCGCCACGATGGCCGACACGATCGCGGCATCGTCGCTGTCCTGCTCCAGGTCGCGCACGAAGCCACGGTCGATCTTCAGCTCGTTGGCCGGCAGGCGCTTCAAGTACATCAGGCTTGAGTAGCCGGTACCGAAATCGTCGATGGACAGGTCCACGCCCATGTCCGACAGGCGCTGCAACACCATCAGGCTCGCATCGGCGTCGTGCATGGCGGTGGTTTCGGTGATCTCCAGGGTCAGGCTGTTGGCCGGCAGGCGATGACGCTGCAAGGCCGACGCCACGCTGTCAACCAGCCCGGCATGGCAGAACTGGATGGCCGAAAGGTTCACTGCAACCCGCCAGTTTTCATAGCCCTGGTCCATCCAGCTGCGCATCTGGCGGCAGGCCTCGTCCAGCACCCACTCGCCGATGGGGATGATCAACCCGGTTTTTTCCGCCAGCTGGATGAAGCGATCGGGCAGCAACATGCCGTGCTGCGGGTGCTCCCAGCGCAGCAGGGCCTCGGCACCGATAGGCTGGCGCCCCACCGCATCGAACTTGGGCTGGTAGAACAGGCGCAACTGGCGCTGCTCCAGCGCCATGCGCAGGTCCTGCAGCAACTGCAGCTGCAGGCGCGCGTTGCTGTTCATCGACACATCGAAAAAGCTGTAGGCGTTCTTGCCGGCGCTCTTGGCGTGGTACATGGCCGCGTCGGCATTGCGCAGCAGCTCCATCTGGTCGGCGCCGTTGCCGGGGTACAACACGATGCCGACGCTGGCGGAGATCTGCAGGCTCTGCTCGGCCACCCGGAACGGGCGCGACACCAGGTTGACCTGCTTGGCGGCCACCCCCACCGCGTCTTCAGGCTCGTCCAGCTCCACCAGCAGCACGAATTCGTCACCGCCGATGCGCGCCAGGGTGTCCTGGCTGTGCAGGTGGCCACGCAGGCGCATCGCCACCTCCTTGAGCAACTGGTCGCCGGTGTGATGGCCGAACGCGTCGTTGACCGGCTTGAACCCGTCCAGGTCGATGAACATCAGCGCAAAGCAGCCGCCCTGCTCTGCCACCTTGGCGATGGCCTGCTCGATACGGTCGGTCAGCAGGCTGCGGTTGGGCAGCCCGGTGAGGGTGTCGTGCAGCGCCAGCTGGGTCAGCTCCTGGTTGGCCAGGGTCAGCGATTGCGCCAGCTCCGCAGTGCGCGCCTCCAGGCGTGCATCCAGCACCGAGGTCAGCAGCGCCACCGCCAGCACCGCCAGGGTGGTGATCAGCACCAGGTAGTCCAGGCCACTGCCGCTGAGCCCACCGTCCAGCGCGCCACAGAAGCTGCCGTCGGCAAAATTGGCCGCTGCCATGCCGGTGTAGTGCATGCCGACGATGGCAATGCCCATCACCACGGCGGCGCCGCCGCGAATCTGGCGTACATACGGGGTATTGCGGCGCAGGCGGAAGGCGATCCACAGTGCGGCCACCGACGCGCCTACTGCAATCAACAGCGAGGCGGCGAACAGCAGCGGGTCGTAGTCGATGCCCGGTTGCATCTGCATGGCGGCCATGCCGGTGTAATGCATGCTGCTGATGCCCGCACCCATGATCAGCGCCCCCAGCGCCAGCACGCGGCCCGGCAGGCTCGGCTGGCTCACCAGCCACAGTGCGAAGCCCGACGAAAGCACCGAGATCACCAGCGACAGCGCGGTGAGGCTCAGGTCGTAGCCCAGCTCGATGGGCAGGCTGAAGGCAAGCATGCCGATGAAGTGCATCGACCAGATCCCGGTGCCCAGGGCCAGAGCACCGCCGACCATCCACAGGTACGCGGCACGGCCCTTGGCGGTGGCGATGCGCCCGGTCAGGTCCAGCGCCGTGTAGGACGCCAGAATCGCCACGCACAGCGAAATCAGGACCAGCGAGGAGGAATAACTACCGTTGAGCATGAAGGTTCCAAGGCCCGGTTGACGGGCGCTGTCCCGGCCCGGTGAAAAACCGATGATTGTACTCAACCTTTAGCGAAACGCACGGAGTTTCCGAGGGATGGCGGGATGTTTTTGGCGAATGGCCATCAGGCTTTGGAACCGCGTCGCGGCCTTCGCCAGCAAGGCTGGCCCCTACAATCACACCGCGGCCTGTAGGCGCCGGCCTTGCCGGCGAACGCCTCGACGCACACTACCTGTCGGTCGCGGTACGCTCTTCAGCAGCAAGGCTGGCTGCCTCCCAGCCGCCCCCCAACGCCGCAATCAACTGCACGCTGGCCACCAGCCTGCCCTGCAGCAGGTTCAGCACGCTGCGTTCATTGCTCAACGCGGTGGTCTGCACGTTCACCACGTCCAGATACCCGATCAGGCCCGCCTTGTACTGGTTCTCGGTCAGGCGCAGCGACTCGCGCGCCGACGCCAGCGCCTCATCGCGCACCTGCGCCTCATCGGCATACACCTTCAGCTGCACCAGGTAGTTTTCCACCTCTTGGAAGCCATCCAGCACGCTCTGACGGTACTGCGCCACAGTCTGGTCGTACACGGCCTTGGTACGGTCGACCTCGGCCGAGCGCTTGCCGGCATCGAACAGGGTCACGGCCAACTGCGGCCCCACCGACCAGAATCGGTTCGGCAAGCTGATCCAGTCGCTGAAGCTGCTACTGCTGTAGCCACCGCTCATGCTCAGGGTCAGGTCCGGGAAGTACGCCGCCCGCGCCACGCCGATATTGGCGTTGGCCGCCATCACCTTGCGCTCGGCCGAGGCAATGTCGGGGCGGCGCTCCAGCAGCTGCGACGGCAGCGCCAGCGGGATCTGCGGCAAGGCCGGTATGGTGGTGCTCGGCGCCAGGGCAAATTCGGCCGGCGCCTTGCCCATCAGCACGGCAATCGCATTCTCGAACTGCGCCCGCTGCCAGATCAGGTCGATCAGGTCGGCCTGGGTGCTCTTGAGCTGGGTCTGTGCCTGGGCCACCGCGTCCTTGCCCGAAACCCCGGCGCGGTACTGGTTCTGGGTCATGGTCAGCGAACGCTGATAGGCCGCCAGCGTGGCCTCGAGCAGGCGCTTCTGCTCGTCGATCACACGCAGCTGCAGGTAGTTCTGCACCAGCTCCGACTGCAGGCTCAGGCGTATCGCCGCCAGGTCCGCCAGGCTCGCCTCGGCACTTGCCTCGTTGGCGTTCAGGCCCTCACGCAGCTTGCCCCACAGGTCGGCTTCCCAGCTCACGCCCAGCTGGGCGCTGTACGTGTCGCGGATACCGCTGCTGTTGTTGCTCAGGCTCGAACTGCTGCTGCCGGTGCCCTGGCTGGAGCGGGTCTTGCCGGCGCTCAGGTCGAGGCTGGGAAACAGCGAAGCCCGGGCGCTGCGCACCAGGGTCTGGGCCTGGCGGTATTGCGCCTCGTACTGGGCCACCGTCTGGTTGTTGGCATTGAGCTGCTCGACCAGACCGTTGAGCTGCGCATCGCCGTACAGCTCCCACCAGGCCCCGCGCGCCAGGGCGTCGGACGGGTTGGCCTGTGTCCAGCCCTCAGCGTACTTGAACGCCACCGGCTCCGGCGCCTGCGGCCGGTGGTAGTCGGGGCTCAGGGTACAGGCGCTGAGCATCGCCAGGCACAGGGCCGAGGTCAGCAGGCGCGAACCACGGGCCGCCAGCACGCGCTGCAGGGAAGGTGGACAAACATCGGCAGGTCGGGTCATAGCGGGGTTTCCAAAGCAGCGTCGGTACGCACGCCGCGCCAGTGATTGAAGCGATGGCGCGAGCGGTCCAGATAGAGGTAGACCACCGGGGTGGTGTAAAGCGTGAGGATCTGGCTGAACACCAGCCCGCCAATGATGGTCAGGCCCAGCGGCTGGCGCATCTCGGCGCCCTCGGCGGTGCTCAGCAGCAACGGCAAGGCGCCCAGGATCGCCGCCAGGGTGGTCATCAGGATCGGCCGCAGACGCAGCAGGCAGGCCCGACGAATCGACTCCTGCGGGCTGAGCCCTTCATGGCGCTCCAGCTGCAGGGCCAGGTCGATCATCAGAATCGCGTTCTTCTTCACCACCCCGATCAGCAGGAACAGCCCCAGCAGCGAGATCAGACTGAACTCGCTGCCGACCACGTACAGCGTCAGCAGCGCCCCTACCCCGGCCGATGGCAGGGTCGAGAGGATGGTCAGCGGGTGAATGTAGCTTTCATACAGAATCCCCAGCACCAGGTACACCGCCAGCAAGGCGCCGAGGATCATCCAGGGCTGGCCCTCCTGGCTCTTGGTGAAGGCATCGCCGGTACCGCCAAGCTTGGCGATCACGTCCTCGGGCAGGCCGACCTTGGCCACCGCGCGCTCCACCGCGGCCAGCGCCACGTCCTGGCTGACGCCTTCTGCGAGGTCGAACGAGATGTCCTCGGAGGCGAACTGCCCCTCGTGGCTGACACGGTCCTCGGCCAGGCTGTTCTCGTAATGGGCAAAGGTCGACAGCGGCACGCGCGCGCCGTCGGCGGTGATCACCTGTACCTGCTCCAGGGTGCGCGGGTCCTGCGCATACTTGGGGTTGACCTCCATCACCACCTGGTACTGGTTGAGGCTGTCGTAGATGGTCGAGATCTGGCGCTGGCTGTAGGCGTTGTTGAGCACGGCGGTGACCATGTTCATGTCGATGCCCAGGCGCTTGGCCTGCTCGCGATCGACCACCAGGGTCACCTGCTGGGTGCCGCTGCCTTCGCGGGCGTCGATGGCCGTCAGCTCCGGCAGCGCCTTGAACGCCGCTACCACCTTCGGGTACCACTCGCGCAACGCCGTCAGCTCGCCACTTTGCAGGGTGTAGAGAAACTGCGAGCTGCTCTGCTCGCGGCCACCGCCAAACTGCAGGTCCTGGTCGGCCATCAGGAACAGCCGCCCGCCGGGTACCTTGGGCATCTCCTTGCGCAGGCGCTCGATGATCTTCTGCGCCGACTCCTTGCGCTCCTTGATCGGCTTGAGGCGCACCAGCACCATGGCGTTGTTGATGCCGCTGTTGCCGCCGATGAAACCGGCCACGCTCTGCACGGCCGGGTCCTTGAGCAAGGCGCGCCGGTAGATTTCCATCTTCGGCTGCATCACCGCGAACGACAGCCCGTCGTCACCCCGCACAAAGCCCATCAGCTGGCCGGTGTCCTGCTGCGGCATCAGGGTCTTGGGCACCACCACGTACAGCGCCACGTTGACCACGATGGTCACCAGCAGGCTCAGCAGGGTCAGGCGGCGATGGCGCAGCGCCCAGCCCAGGCTGCGGTCGTAGCCGGCCATCATGCGCTGGTTGAGACGCTCGCTCCAGCGCTGCAGGCGGGTCTGCTCGCCGGGGGCGTGAGGTTTGAGCCAGCGCGCGCAGAGCATCGGCGTGAGCGTCAGCGACACCACCAGCGACACCAGGATGGCCGCCGCCAGGGTGATGGAGAACTCGCGGAACAACGACTCGACGATGCCGCCCATGAACAGGATCGAGACGAACACCGCCACCAGCGAGGCGTTCATCGCCAGCAGCGTGAAGCCCACCTCCTTGGCACCGAGGAAGGCCGCGGCCAGCGGCGCGACGCCTTCGTCGATATGCCGCGAGATGTTCTCCAGCACCACGATGGCGTCGTCCACCACCAGCCCGGTGGCGAGAATCAGCGCCATCAGCGACAGGTTGTTGAGCGAGAACCCGCACAGGTACATCACCGCGAAGGTGCCCACCAGCGACACCGGCACCGCCAGGGTCGGGATCAGCGAGGCGCGCAGGTTGCCCAGGAACAGGAACACCACCAGGATCACCAGCGCCACCGCGATCAGCAGCGTGTGTTCGGCCTCCTTGAGGGTGGCCTTGATCACCGGCGAGCGGTCCATGGCCACGTTCAGTTGCACGCTGGCCGGCATCAGGTCCTGCAACGCCGGCAACTGCTCCTTGATGCTCTCGATGGTCTTGATGATGTTGGCGCCGGTCTGGCGGTTGATCACCAGCAGCACCGCGTCCTTGTCGTTGAAGAAGCCGCTGTTGTAGCGGTTCTCCACGCCATCGGTGACCTTGGCCACGTGGCTCAGGCGCAGCACCGAGCCGTCCTGGTAGCGAATCACCAGCGGGCCGTAGTCCTTGGCTTTCTCCAGTTGATCGTTGGCCTGTACCTGCCAGCTGCGCTGGGTGTCCTCGATGAAGCCCTTGGGCCGGCGCACGTTGGCGTTGGCGATGGTCTGGCGCACATCGTCCAGGCTCACGCCGTACTGGTTGAGCAGTTGCGGCTCCAGCTCGATGCGCACCGCCGGCAGCGAGCTGCCGCCGATCTGCACCTCGCCCACACCCGGCACCTGGGACAGGCTCTGGGACAGGATGGTGGAGGCCAGGTCGTAGAGCTGGCCCTTCTGCAGCACATCGGAGGTCAGCGACAGCACCATGATCGGTGCCTGGGCCGGGTTGAACTTGTTGTAGGTGGGCATGCTCTTCATGCCGCTGGGCAGCAGGTTGCGCGTGGCATTGATGGCCGCCTGCACCTCGCGTGCGGCGCCATCGATGTCGCGCCCCATGTCGAAGCCCAGGATCACCCGCGTGGAGCCCTGGCTGGAGCGGCTGGTCAGGGTGTTGACCCCGGCGATGCTGCCCAGCGAGCGTTCCAGCGGGGTTGCCACGGTGGAGGCCATCACCTCGGGGCTGGCCCCGGGCAGGCTGGCCGACACTACTATCACCGGGAAGTCCATCTGCGGCAGCGGCGCCACCGGCAGCAGGCCGAAGCTGACCCCGCCCAGCAGCATGATGGCCAGGCTCAGCAGCATGGTCGCCACCGGGCGACGGATAAACGGGCCGGAGAGGTTCATGCGTCGGCCTGTTGCGGGTCAGGCTGACGGCGCCAGCGACGCGCCAGGCGGTCGAAGTACAGGTAGATCACCGGCGTGGTGAACAGCGTCAGCACCTGGCTCACCAGCAGCCCGCCCACCATCACCAGCCCCAGCGGCTGGCGCAGCTCGGCGCCCGAGCCGGTGGCGAGCATCAGCGGGATGGCCCCGAACAGCGCCGCCAGGGTGGTCATCAGGATCGGCCGGAAGCGCAGCAGCGCCGCCTGGTAGATCGCCGTCTGCGGGTCCATGCCCTGGTTGCGTTCGGCCTCCAGGGCAAAGTCGATCATCATGATCGCGTTCTTCTTGACGATACCGATCAGCAGGATGATGCCGATGATCGCGATCATGCCCAGGTCGTTGCCACTGATCATCAAGGCCAGCAGCGCGCCCACTGCAGCCGAGGGCAGGGTCGAAAGGATGGTCACCGGGTGGATGTAGCTCTCGTAGAGCACGCCGAGCACGATGTACATGGTCACCACCGCCGCCAGAATCAGCAGCAGGGTGCTCGACAGCGACGCCTGGAAGGCTTCGGCCGCGCCCTGGAAGCGGGTCTGCACGCCCAGCGGCATGCCGATCTGCTGCTGCACCTGTTCGATGACCTTGACGCCCTCGCCCAGCGACACGCCTTCGGCCAGGTTGAACGACATCATCACCGCCGGGAACTGGCCGATGTGGGCAATGGCCAGTTGCGCCTGGCGCTGCTCCACATGGGCCAGGCTCGACAGGCGCACCTGCGCGCCATCGGTGGTCTTGACGTAGATCTGGTCGAGCACCCTGGGCCCAAGGTCGGCCGCCGCAGCGGCCTGCAGCACCACGCGGTACTGGCTGGCCTGGGTATAGATGGTGGAGATCTGGCGCTGGCCGAAGGCGTCGTACAGCGCGTTGGTGATTTCCGACACGTTGATGCCCAGACGGCTGGCGGCGTCGCGGTCGATCACCAGAAACACCTGCAGGCCCTTGTCCTGCAGGTCGCTGGCCACATCGGTCAGCTCGGGGCGATCATGCAACGCATCCACCAGCTTGCCGCTCCACTGCGCGAGCAGGTCGGCATCCGGCGACGACAGGCTGAACTGGTACTGGGTGCGGCTGACGCGGTCTTCGATGCTCAGGTCCTGCACCGGCTGCATGAACAGGCGAATGCCCACCAGCTTGTCCAGTTGCGGTTGCAAACGGGTGATGACCTGCGAGGCAGTGATGTCGCGCTCGCCGTGGGGCTTGAGGTTGATCAGCAACCGGCCGCTGTTGAGCGTGGCGTTGTCGCCGTCGACGCCGATGTACGACGACAGGCTCTGCACGGCCGGGTCCTGCAGGATCACCGCGCTCAGCTCCTGCTGGCGCTGGCTCATGGCGGCGAACGAGATCGACTGCGGGGCTTCGGAAATACCCTGGATCACCCCGGTGTCCTGTACCGGGAAAAAGCCCTTGGGCACCGCCAGGTACAGCAGCACGGTCAGGCCCAGGGTCGCCACCGCCACCAGCAGGGTCAGCGGCTGGTGGCGCAGCACCCACTGCAGGCCGCGACCATAGTGGGCGATCATCCAGTCGATCCAGGCACCGCTGGCGCGGTAGAAGCGCCCCTGTTCCTCTTCCCTGGGCTCGCGCTTGAGCAGGCGCGCGCACATCATCGGCGTGAGGGTCAGCGACACCACCAGTGAGATCAGGATCGCCACCGCCAGGGTGATGGCGAACTCGCGGAACAACCGCCCCACCACGTCGGCCATGAACAGCAGCGGGATCAGTACCGCGATCAGCGAGAAGGTCAGCGAGATCAGGGTGAAGCCGATCTGCCGGGCGCCCTTTAGCGCGGCCTGCATCGGCGTCTCGCCCTCCTCGATATGCCGCGAGATGTTCTCCAGCATCACGATGGCATCGTCCACCACGAAGCCGGTGGCGATGGTCAGGGCCATCAGCGTGAGGTTGTTGATCGAGAACCCGGCCAGGTACATCACGCCGAAGGTGCCGATCAGCGACAGTGGCACGGCGATCGACGGGATGAGGGTGGCGCTGGCCCGGCGCAGGAACAGGAAGGTCACCAGCACCACCAGCACGATGGCGATCAGCAGCTCGTGCTGCACATCCTTGACCGAAGCACGGATGGTCTGGGTGCGGTCGGTGAGCACCACCACGTCCAGCCCTGCCGGCAGGTTGTCGGTGATCGACGGCAGCAGCGCCTTGATCCGGTCGACCACCTCGATGACGTTGGCCCCAGGCTGGCGCTGGATGTTCAGCAGCACTGCCTGGCTCTGGTTGGCCCAGGCCGCCAGGCGCTCGTTCTCGGCGCCGTCGACTATCTCGGCAACGTCCTTCAGGCGCAGCGGCGCACCGTTCTTGTAGGCCAGGATCAGGTTGGCGTATTCCTCGGGGGAGCGCAGCTGGTCGTTGGCGTCGAGCATCGAGACCCGCGTGGGGCCGTCGAAGTTGCCCTTGGGCTGGTTGACGTTGGAGGCGCCGATCAGGGTGCGCACGTCGGCCAGGTTCAGCCCGGCCGAGGCCAGCGCGTCAGGGTTGACCTTGATGCGTACCGCCTGGCGCTGGCCACCGGCGATGCTGACCATGCCCACACCGCTGATCTGTGCGATCTTCTGCGCCATGCGCGTGTCGACCAGGTCGTTGAGCTTGGGCAGCAGCATGGTCTTGCTGGTGATGGCCAGGGTCAGTACCGGGGTATCGGCCGGGTTGACCTTGTTGTACACCGGCGGCGCCGGCAGGTCGCTGGGCAACAGGTTGCTGGCCGCGTTGATCGCCGCCTGCACCTGCTGCTCGGCGACGTCCATGTTCATTTCGAGGCTGAAGCGCAGGGTCAGTACCGAGGCACCGCCCGAACTGGTCGAGGCCATCTGGGTAAGCCCGGGCATCTGCCCGAACTGGCGCTCCAGCGGCGCGGTGACCGCGCTGGTCATCACCTGCGGGCTGGCACCGGGGTACAGGGTAATGACCCGGATGGTCGGGTAATCGACCTGGGGCAAGGCCGCCACGGGCAGCAACGTGTAGGCGATCAGGCCGGCCAGCACGATGGCAAGCATGCTCAGCGTGGTGGCGACCGGGCGCAGGATGAACAGCCGCGAAAGGTTCATGCGCCAGCCTTGCCCTGCTCGCCCGGCGTGGCCGAGAGGTCTTTCTTGTCCTGGCCCTGCAGGTGCTGGCCTGGGGTGGCGGGCACGTCGCTGCTGTCGTTGACCACTTCTACCTCGCTGCCGTCACGCAGGCGGTCGGTGCCTTCGAGCACCACGCGCTCGCCTTTGGCCAGGCCTTCCTTGACCACCGTGAGGTCGCCGTCGCTGGCGCCGAGCTTGAGGCTGCGGATGGTCACCTTGTTGTCGCCGTCCATCACGTAGGCGAAGGTGCCGTTGGTGCCGAACTGCATCGCGGCCGATGGCGCCAGCACCACATCCTTCAAGGTATCGGCCAGCAGGCGCACGTTGACGAACTGGTTGGGGAACAGCATTTCATCCTGGTTTTCGAACCCGGCCTTGAACTTCAGGGTGCCGGTGGTGGTGTCGATCTGGTTGTCCAGGCTGCTCAGCACGCCCACCGAGAGCTGCTGGGTGTCGCCGCGGTCCCACGCCTGCACCGGCAGCTGGGCTCCGCTGCGGTAGCGCGACAGCACGGTGCTCAGCTCGGTTTCCGGCAGGGTGAAGACCACGGTGATCGGCTGGGTCTGGGTGATCACCACCAGTGCCGTGGTGTCGTTGGCCGCCACCAGGTTGCCGACGTCCAGCTGGCGCAGGCCCAGGCGCCCGCTGATGGGGGCACGAATCCTGGTGAAGTCGAGGTTGAGCCTGGCATCGCCCACCGCCGCCTGGTTGGTCTTGATGGTGCCCTGGTACTGGGCTACCAGCGCGGCCTGGGTATCGAGGGTCTGCTTGGCGATGCTGTCTTCGGCGAACAGGCCCTTGTAGCGCTCAAGGTCGATCTGGGCGTTTTTCAGCTGCGCCTGGTTCTGTGCCAGGGTGCCTTCGGCCTGCTGCAGGGCGATCTGGTAGCTGCGCGGGTCGATCTCTGCCAGCAGGTCGCCGGCCTTGACCCGCTGGCCTTCCTTGAAGTTGATCTTGACCAGCTCGCCGCCCACGCGGCTGCGCACGTTGACCGTGTTGGTCGCGGTCACGGTGCCCAGGGCCTTGTAGTACAGCGGGAAGTCGCCCACGGTGGCCGGCGCCACACGCACCGGTACCGGCCCGCCGAACGCGCCGAAACCTGGCCGCCCGCCCCCCGGCTTGCCTGCGCCCGGGGCCTTGGTCGCCGGCGATGAAGGCCAGAATACCCAGCACAGGCCGGCAATCAGCAGCAGGACCAGCAGGCTCAGCAGCCAGCGACGGGAGTGACGAGGACGGGCGGTTTGCATCGGTTGATCGGCCATTGTGCGGAAAGACTTCTCTTGAGGAGGCTGAACGATAAGCAGTAGAGCGGTTTTAGCAAAGCGCCTTTACCGGCTATTTACCTAGAGCTGACGTTGGCAAAGTGCTGAACTATAAATAAAAACGGCCTGGGCTAAGGCCAGGCCGTTACAACTTTTTTCAAATAACCTTTCTATTTCAGCACCGCCCCCCTGTGGGAGCTGGCTTGCCAGCGAAGGCATCCATGCGGTGCATGAAAACTCGCGGTGCCTGAATGCGTTACTTCAGTACCGCCAGCGCCGCGTCGTAGTTCGGCTCTTCGGCGATTTCCTTGACCAGTTCGGCGTGCAGCACCTTGTCGTTTTCGTCCAGTACCACGACTGCACGGGCAGTCAGGCCCTTGAGCGGGCCGTCGGCGATGGCCACGCCGTAGTTCTGGATGAATTCGGCACCACGCAGGGTGGACAGGTTCTTGACATTCTCCAGGCCTTCGGCGCCGCAGAAGCGTGCCTGGGCGAACGGCAGGTCGGCCGAGATGCACAGTACCACGGTGTTGGCCAGTTCGTTGGCCTTGGCGTTGAACTGGCGCACCGAGGTGGCGCAGGTCGGGGTGTCGACGCTCGGGAAGATGTTCAGCACTTTACGCTTGCCGGCGAAGGAAGCCAGGGTCACGTCGGACAGGTCGCCCGCCACCAGGGAAAACGCAGGTGCCTGGGCACCGACTTTCGGCAGTTCGCCGTTGACCTGAACCGGGTTGCCTTTGAGAGTCACTTGAGCCATGAAAGAAGTCCTTATGCGGGGGTGAGTAAAGGACCAGAGTTAAGCATGAAAGTGCCCCGACACCTATGGGGCAGCGATAAATTGTTGAATATCCAGAGAGTTTTTGTGGACAAAGAGCGAGCAAGGGTGTGCACCCCTGCCCGCCCCCGGCCTCAGCCGACCAGCGAGTAGACGATGGCGCTGATGGCCACCAGGCCCACCACGACCACGAACACGTTGGACAGCGCGCCACTGTACTTGCGCATCGCCGGCACGCGGCGGATGGCGTACATCGGCATCAGGAACAGGATCGCCGCGATCACCGGGCCGCCGAACGACTCGATCATGCTCAGGATGCTGGGGTTGAGCGTGGCCACCACCCAGCAGATCACCAGCATGAAGGCTGCGGTGAACCGGTCCAGGGCCTTGGCACCCGGCCGCTTGCCCGTCTTGAGCACCAGGCCCTTGAGGCCTTCGCTGGCACCGATGTAGTGGCCCAGGAACGACTTGGCGATGGCGATGAAGGCAATCAGCGGTGCAGCGAACTCGATGGTCGGGTTGCTGAAGTGGTTGGCCAGGTACGACAGGATCGACAGGTTCTGCGCCTTGGCCTCGGCCAGTTGCGCCGGGTTCAGGGTGAGCACGCAGCTGAACACGAAGAACATCACCATCGCCACCATCAACAGGTGCGCGCGCCGCAGGATCTGCCCGCTGCGCTCGTCGGCGTGCTCGCCGTAGCGGCGTTTCTGGTCCACGGCAAAGGCCGAAATGATCGGCGAGTGGTTGAACGAGAACACCATCACCGGAATCGCCAGCCACAGGGTGTGCACGAATGCCGACCCCGATGGCAGCTCGGTGGCGGTCGTGAGGATGCCGCCGTTCCAGTGCGGTATCAGGAACACCGCCAGCAATGCCAGGGCCACGATGAAGGGGTACACCAGCAGGCTCATGACCTTGACGGTGGCCTGCTCGCCGCAGCGCACGATGACCAGCAGGCCCAGGATCAGCACGAACGACAGCAGCACCCGCGGCGGCGGCGCCATGTGCAGTTGATGCTCCATGAAGCTGCTGACCGTGTTGGTCAGGGCCACGCTGTAGATCAGCAGGATGGGGAAGATGGCCAGGAAGTACAGCAAGGTGATGCAGGCGCCGGCGCTGAGGCCGAAATGCTCCTCCACCACTTCGGTGATGTCGGCACCGTCACGCCCCGAGAGCACGAAGCGGGTCAGGCCACGGTGTGCGTAGTAGGTCATCGGGAAGGCCAGCAGCGCGAGGATCAGCAGCGGCCAGAAGCCGCCGAGGCCGGCGTTGATTGGCAGGAACAGCGTGCCGGCACCGATGGCGGTACCGAACAGGCCCAGCATCCAGGTGGTGTCCTGCCGGGCCCAGCTACCTAGGGCGGCGGGGGTCGATTCGAAGCGTTGATCAACGCTCGGGGCCTGCTCATTCATCCGGGTGCAACTCCGCTCGCAAGACTGCAACATCGCTGGGAGTGGCCAAACAGACGCATCGGCGCACCCCAGCTGTAAAAGAGGGGCGCGATTGTGCGCGCTTTGGTTGCACTTGCAAAGCCCTTGCCGAGGAGTGGTTGCACCTGCCGGCAGCGCAGCGCCGGTCAAGCCCGCCCCCACAAGGCCATCACTGTACGTGTGGGAGCGGGCTTGAGCCGCAACTGGCCGTTATGCGGTCTTGTGCACCGCCGCGAACGCCTCGGCCACCTGCTGCAGGTTGTCCGGGCGCACGCCCGACATGCACACCCGGCCGCTGTCGATCAGGTACACGCCGAACTCGTCACGCAGCCGGCGTACCTGCTCCACGCTGAAGCCGGTGTAGCTGAACATGCCGCGCTGGCTCAGGAAGAAGTCGAAGTTCTGACCCGGCAGCAGCACCGCCAGTGCATCCACCAGCGCCTGGCGCATGTCCAGGATACGCAGGCGCATCCCCTCCACTTCAGCCTGCCACTGGGCATTCAGGCCGGCATCGCCAAGCACCGTCGCAACCAGTTGCGCACCGAAGTTGGGCGGGCTGGAGTAGTTGCGGCGCACGGTCGCCTTGAGCTGGCCCAGCACGCTCTGCGCGGTGGCGCTGTCGTCACAGACCACCGACAGGCCGCCAACCCGCTCGCCATACAGCGAGAAGATCTTGGAGAACGAGTTGCTGACCAGGCACGGCACGCCGGCGCGGGCAAACTCGCGAATGGCGTAGGCGTCGGCGTCCAGGCCTTCACCGAAGCCCTGGTAGGCGATATCGAGGAACGGAATCAGCTCGCGCGCCTTGACCACCTCGATCACCTGCTGCCATTGCGCCTGGTTCAGGTCGACCCCGGTCGGGTTGTGGCAGCACGGGTGCAGCAGCACGATGCTGTTGGCCGGCAGGGTCTGCAGGGTGGCGAGCATGCCGTCGAAGTCCAGGCCACGGGTGGCCGGGTCGAAGTACGGGTAGGTGTTGACCTTGAACCCGGCGCCTTCGAAGATCGCGCGGTGGTTGTCCCAGGTCGGGTCGCTGACCCATACCTGCGAGTCGGCGAAATAGCGCTTGAGGAAGTCGGCACCGACCTTCAGCGCACCCGAGCCGCCCACGGTCTGCACGGTGGCCACACGTGCGCCACCCACGGCCGGGTGATCGGCGCCGAACAGCAGCGCCTGGATCGCCTGGCGGTAGCTGCCCAGGCCTTCCATCGGCAGGTACAGCGAGGCTTCGTGGGGCTGGTCGGCCAGGCGTTTTTCCGCCTCGCCCACTGCCGCCAGCTGTGGCACCACACCGGCGGCGTCGTAATACAGGCCGATGCTCAGGTTGACCTTGTTGGCACGCGGATCGGCCTTGAAGGTCTCCATCAGGGAGAGAATCGGATCGCCGGCATAGGCATCGACATGTTTGAACACAGCGTGCAGCTCCTTGGGTCTGGGCAAATCGTGAAAGACGCTGCCGAGGATACCTGTAGCCGCCGATTTGTGACATGACCCTGGATGCAACTGATCAGTGCAGCTGCGCATGCATCCGCCGGCGAAAAGGCCGCGGGTCACCCCTTGGCCAACACCTGCAACTGCTCGAACTCCTGCGCCGTCACGCTCACCCCGTCCCGCGCCGACGCCTCGCGCTCACGCAAGCGCCGCTCGCCGGGCATGCGGGTCAGGCCTACCGCCTGCATCTGTTCCACCAGTTCACGGCTGCGCTCGGCAAAACGGCTGCCTTCGGCCTTGGTCGGGTCGATCACGATCACCAGTTGCCCGGTCCACGGGGTCTTGGCGCCCGGGTGCTGCGACCAGTCGAACTCGAACGAGAAGTTGCCGCCGGTCAGCGCCGCGGCCAGCAACTCGACCATCATCGACAGCGCCGAGCCCTTGTGCCCGCCAAAGGGCAGCAAGGCACCGCCGTCGAGAATCGCCTGCGGATCGCAGGTCGGCTGCCCGTCGCGGTCCACGCCCATGCCTTCGGGCAACTGCTCGCCCTTGCGCGCGGCAATCTGCACGTCACCATGGGCGATGGCGCTGGTGGCCATGTCGAACACGATCGGCGCATGCCCGGCACAGGGTGCGGCGAACGCGATGGGGTTGGTACCGAACAGTGGCTTGCGCGCGCCGTGCGGCACCACGCAGGTCATGCTGTTGACCACGCTCAGGGCCACCAGGCTTTCTTCGGCAAAGGGCTCGACATCCGGCCACAGGGCCGCGAAGTGATGCGAGTTGTGTATCGCCAGCACCGCAATGCCGGCACTGCGGGCCTTTTCCACCAGCAGCGCCCGCGCCGCCTCAAGCGCCGGCTGGGCAAAACCGCCCCCGGCATCGACCCGTACGTAGCCGCTGGCCACGTCCTGCACCTGGGGCACCGCCGTGCCGTTGACCCAGCCACTGGCCAGGGTCGACACATAGGCGGGAATCCGGAATACCCCGTGGCTATGGGCGCCGTCGCGCTGGGCGCTGGCGCAGTTGGCGGCCAGCGTGCGGGCAACCGATTCGCTGGTGCCGTGGCGCACGAAAATCTGCTGCAACAGGCGCTCGAGGTCGGCCTGGGGCAAGTGGTGAACAGCTGCGGACATCTGAAGCTCCCTTGTTGGAATTGGTATGGGCGACAGCAGTGAGCGATAGCGGACTTTCCTCCGATTGACAGCAAACTGTCAAATGTTGACTTGATGACAGAAAACATTCATTTTCTATTCCCAGCGCAACCGCCGTCGAGAATCGTCCGTGAGCCAACCGATCAAGCAACGCCTGGAAAACAGCCTGCAACATGCGGCGGCCTCGGGTCGCAAGATCGCCACGTACATGCTCGCCCATTTCACCGACCTGCCGTTCGAGACCTCGGCCAGCCTGGCGGCAAAAATCGGCGTCAGCGAATCGAGTGTCGGGCGTTTCTGCCGCTCGCTCGGCTACGAACACCTCAAGGCCCTCAAGCACGATCTCAAGGACGACCTGGGCGATGGCCCATGGCTGGTCGGTGATCGGTTGCAAGAATTTCGCCAACAACAGGGCAAGGACGACATCGACCGCGCGCGCAGCCTCGAGCTGGAGGTCGCCGCCCTGGTGCGGGTCTACGAGTACAGCCGCACCGAGGCCTGGCACACCGTGGCCCGGCGCCTGGCCGAACGGCGCCGGGTATTCATTGCCGGGTTCCAGACCGAGCGCGGTATCGCCCAGTGCATGAGCCACCTGCTGCAATACCTGCGCGATGGCGTGCAGGTGGTGGACGGCAGCGCCGGGCACTTCGGCGAAGTGCTGCTCAGCGCCTCGCACGACTGCGCGCTGGTGGTGTTCGAGGCGCGCCGCTACTCGCGCCACGCCCTGGTGCTGTGTCGCAAGGCACGCGAAGCGGGCATCCCGGTAACACTGGTTACCGACACCTTCTGTGACTGGGCCGATGCCAACGCCGACGAGGTGTTTCGCATCCCCACCGAATTCAATCTGTTCTGGGAGTCCACCGCGACGATGCTGTCGTGGGTACACCTGATGGTCAACGAGGTCTGCAAGAAGCTCGGGCCGGATGTTGAAAAACGCTTGGAAGCAACTGCCGCTCTACACAACGAATTCGTTGGCTACACGTCAACGAGCAAACAATAGCAAGAGTGCAATCAACCACGAGGTGTTTTATGAAACCCGTCCTCCGCTTTGCAGGCGCATGCGCGCTGCTGTTCGCCGGCATCACCTCGGCCCAGGCCGAAACCCTGAAGATCGCCACCGAAGGCGCCTACCCGCCGTTCAACTACGTCGACTCCAAGAACCAGCTGCACGGCTTTGACGTGGACATCGCCAAGGCCCTGTGCGAACAGATGAAAGTCGAGTGCACCGTGGTGGCCCAGGACTGGGAAGGCATCATCCCGGCGCTGATGGCCAAGAAGTACGACGCCGTGGTGGCCTCGATGATCAACACCGAAGAGCGCCGCAAGAAAATCGCCTTCACCAACCACTACTACAAGACGCCGCTGTCGGTCGCAGTGCCCAAGGACAGCGAGATCACCGACGCGCAGACCGACTTCAAGGGCTACACGGTGGGCGCGCAGTCCTCCTCCACCCAGGCGATCTACGCCGAAGACGTGTATGGCAAGGCCGGTGCCGACGTCAAGCTGTACCCGACCCTGGACGAAGCCAACGCGGACCTCGCCGCCGGGCGCCTGGACGGGGTGATTGCCGACAAGTTCCCGCTGCTCGAATGGCTGGGCAAGGCAGGCAAGGACTGCTGCAAGATCCTGGGTGACGTCAAGGGCACCACCGCCGATGCCTCTATCGCCGTGCGCAAGGAAGACGAGGCGCTGCGCGAGCGCCTGAACAAGGCCCTGGACGAGATCGTCGCCAACGGGACTTACCAGAAGATCTCCAGCAAATACTTCGACTTCGATATCTACCAGTAAGACCGCATTCGCTGGCAAGCCAGCTCCCACAGGGTTTTGCGTCAACCGCGACCCTGTGGGAGCCGGCTTGCCGGCGAAGAGGCCCTGTTGTCTTGCCGAGGGTTCGCGCATGATCGAACAACTGTCCCTGTTATCCTTCGCCAGCGGCGGCTGGGGCCAGGCCCTGCTGGCCGGCGCCCTGGTGACCATTTCCCTGGCCCTGGCCTGCCTGCCCATCGGCCTGCCGCTGGGCCTGGGCGTGGCGCTGGCCGCCCGCTCGAAAAAACGCTTTCCGCGCGCCTGGGCCACCGTGTTCTCCACGGTATTTCGCGGCCTGCCCGAACTGCTCACGCTGCTGATCATCTATTACGGCTGCCAGATCGCCGCGCAGAAGATCCTCACCGCCATGGGCTACGAGGGCGAGGTAATGATCAATACCTTCCTCGCCGCCATGATCGCCTTCAGCCTGGTGTTCGCCGCGTTTTCCAGTGAAATCTGGCTGGGCGCGTTCAAGACCATTCCCAAGGGCCAGTACGAGGCCTCGGCCGCGCTGGGCCTGAGCAAAACCACCACCTTCCGCAAGGTGGTGTTCCCGCAGCTGGTACGCATCGCCCTGCCGGGCCTGTCGAACAACTGGCTGTCGCTGCTCAAGGACACCTCGCTGGTGTCGACCATCTCGCTGGTCGACCTGATGCGCCAGACCAACCTGGCCGTCAGCGTGACCAAGGAGCCGATGTTCTTCTACACCGTGGCCTGCCTGGGCTACCTGCTGTTCTCGGCGCTGTCGGGCCGGGTCTTCGCCTATATCGAACGCCACACCAGCCGTCACCTGCGGAGTGCACGCACATGAATCTCGATGCCCTGCTGGCGTTCTTCGTCGACCCCGACCTGCTCGAACGCTACGGCCCGCGCTTTATCGACGGGCTGCTGGTCACCGGCAAACTGGTGGCCATCTCCTTCACCCTGGGCGCCCTGCTGGGCCTGCTGCTGGCGCTGGCGCGGCTGTCTAACAACGTGCTGCTGCAACGCCTGAGCGCCGGCTACATCTACTTCTTCCGGGGCTCGCCGCTGCTGGCGCAGCTGTTTCTGCTGTACTACGGGCTGGGCTCGCTCAAGAGCTTCTGGCAGGACGTCGGCATGTGGTGGTTCTTCCGCGAAGCCTGGTACTGCACCCTGCTGGCCTTCACCCTGAACACCGCCGCCTACCAGGCCGAGATCTTTCGCGGCAGCCTGATGGCCGTGGCCCCCGGGCAATACGAGGCGGCCAGGGCACTGAGCCTGAAGCGCTCGACGACCTTCTTCAAGGTGATCCTGCCGCAGTCGCTGATCGTGGCCATCGGTCCGCTGGGCAACGAGCTGATTCTGATGATCAAGGCCAGTGCAATCGCCTCGCTGGTGACCATCTACGACCTGATGGGCGTGACCAAGCTGGCCTTCTCGCGCAGTTTCGACTTCCAGATCTACCTGTGGGCCGCGGTGCTCTACCTGCTGATCGTGGAGATCGTGCGCCGCAGCCTCAAACACATAGAAGCCCGACTGGGCCGCCACCTGCGCTGAACCGTAGCCGTAGAGGATTTTTTCATGCATTGCCAAACCATCGTTCTGGGCGCCGGTATCGTCGGTGTTTCCACGGCCCTGCACCTGCAAGCACGCGGGCGCAAGGTGATCCTGATCGACCGTGACGAACCGGGCAGCGGCACCAGCCACGGCAATGCCGGCCTGATCGAGCGCTCCAGCGTGATCCCCTATGCCTTCCCGCGCGAGCTGTCCAAGCTGCTGCGCTACGGCCTCAACCGCCAGCCCGACGTGCGCTACAGCTTCAGCTACCTGCCCAAGGCCGCGCCCTGGTTGCTGCAGTACTGGAAGAACTCTGCCCCGGCGCCCCTGGCCGAGGCCACCCGCGCCATGCTGCCGCTGGTGCAGCGCTGCGTCGAGGAACACGACGCACTGATCGAGGCCGCAGAACTGGGCGCCATGGTGCAGGCCAAGGGCTGGATCGAGGTGTACCGCACCCAGCCTGCCCTGGCCCAGGCCGTGGCCGATGCCCAGGCGCTCAAGCCCTACGGCCTGCAGTTCGAGATTCTCGACAAGCAGCAGTTGCACGATCGCGAACCGGACCTGAGCGCCAACGCCGTGGGCGGCATCCACTGGCTCGACCCCAAGACCGTGAGCAACCCCGGCGGCCTCACCCGCGGTTACGCGGCGCTGTTCGTCAAGCGCGGCGGGCAGTTCATCCAGGGCGATGCGCGCACCCTGCGTCAGGTGGCCAGCGAATGGCAGGTCGACACCCGCCAGGGCCCGGTCACTGCACCGGAGGCGGTGATCGCGCTGGGCCCGCAGGCCGGCGAGCTGTTCCGCCCGCTGGGCTACGACATCCCGCTGGAGGTCAAGCGCGGCTATCACGTACATTTTCATGCCAAGGCCGGTGCTGCGCTCAAGCATTCACTGTGCGACGTGCAGGGCGGCTTCGTGCTGGCACCGATGGCCCAGGGCATTCGCCTGACCACCGGCATCGAGTTCGCCGCCAGCGACGATGCGGCCAACGAGGTCCAGTTGCAGCGCTGCGAAGCCATCGCCCGCCAGCTGTTCCCGCTGGGCGAGCGCACCCAGGACGCGCCGTGGCTGGGCCGACGCCCCTGCCTGCCGGACATGCGCCCGGTGATCGGCCCGGCGCCGCGGCACAAGGGCCTGTGGTTCAACTTCGGCCACGCCCACCACGGCCTCACCCTGGGCCCGGTATGCGGGCGCCTGCTGGCAGAAATGATTACCGGCGAGAACACCTTTACCGACCCGACGCCCTATGGCGCCGACCGCTTCGAACACTGAGATCGCGGAGAACAACAACATGACCGCACCACTGAGCCTTGCCGCTGCACGCCCCGACACGCACCCCGACCCGCGCAAGGTCGTGGTGAGCATCGACGGGCTGAACAAGTTCTATGGCGACTTTCACGTACTGCGCGACGTCGACCTCAAGGTGCGTGAAGGTGAGCGCATCGTGCTGTGCGGGCCGTCCGGCTCGGGCAAGTCGACGCTGATCCGCTGCATCAACCGCCTGGAGATCGCCGAAAAAGGCACCCTGCTGGTCAACGACACCGACCTGGCGCTGACCACGCGCCAGGCCGCCGAGGTGCGCAGCGAGATCGGCATGGTGTTCCAGCACTTCAACCTGTTCCCGCACATGAGCGTGCTCGACAACTGCACCCTGGCGCCGATGAGCGTGCGCGGCCTGTCGCGCAAGGAGGCCGAGGAGCGGGCACGGTTCTACCTGAACAAGGTGGGCATCGAGAGCCAGGCGGGCAAGTATCCCAGCCAGCTGTCGGGCGGGCAGCAGCAGCGCGTGGCAATCGCCCGGGCGCTGTGCATGAAGCCAAAGATCATGCTGTTCGACGAGCCGACCTCGGCACTGGACCCGGAGATGGTCGCCGAAGTGCTGGATGTGCTGGTCAAGCTTGCCGACACCGGCATGACCATGCTGTGCGTGACACACGAAATGGGCTTTGCGCGACAGGTGGCCGAGCGCGTGCTGTTTCTGGACGGCGGGCAGATCATCGAGGATGCCCCGCCCGAGGCGTTCTTCAACAACCCGCAGAGTGATCGGGCCAAGGGCTTCCTGGCGCAGATTCTGCACTGAAGCCGCTGGCCTTTCGCGGGTCACGCCCGCTCCCACAGGGGCTCACGCCGGCCTTGTGGGAGCGGGTTTGCCCCGCGAAAGGCCCACCACGTACTACGCCTAGCGCGCCTGCATCTTCGACTTGATGAACCCGGCCACGAACGTCAGCACCGCGCCGCCGGCACCACCGCCGACGATGCTGCTGATGATCGCCGCCATGTCCAGCGACCCGCCAGCCCCCATGGCGGCCCCGGGCTCACCGGTGATCGCGGCCAGTATCTGGCCCACGATCACCCCGCCCACCCCGCCGAAGATCGAATTGAGCAACGGCCCCATGCTCTGCTTGCTCATGCCGGCGGCATTGCCGCCTACCACACCACTGATGACCTGAATGACCAGACTCACGATGTCCATGGCTATACCCCTGCGCAGCGCTGATTGAGTGACGGCTCAGCTGCGACTACGACTACAGGCACTACCGGCGGCATCGAGACGTCTCGATCCGATCAACGACAGCCAGCTGTTGCGGATACGCGAAGTATAGGACAGGTACACGCCCTGCCCTTGCCCCCTCACACGTCGAAGTTCATGCGCCGCAGCCGCGCATCGATGGCCGGCGCGTTGAGCGCGCGGTTGAACAGCAGGGCCAGCAGCAGCGACAGCGGCACCAGCGTGGGCAAGGCCCCCAGCATGCCGACCAGCGCATTGGGCAGCATGTGCTGCAGGCGTGGCCCGTCCCGCAGCAGGGCGATCGGCGTGTCCGGGAACAACGCCAGCAGCGGCATCAGGCAGAAGGCCAGCACCACGGCGGCCAGCAGCCGATTGCCCGAGCCCTTGCCCATGAAGCGGTTCATGCGGTGCCACAGCATGTCCTTGAACAGCCAGGTGCACAGCAGCCCCACGCCCACCAGCATCACCCCGTTGATCGGACTGGTGAACGGCAGCACCAGGTAATGCTTGAACATGGCCCACACCGTGGCCGGGCCATCGGCCCTGAACAGCACCTGCGGCCCGCCGAACTTCACCTCCAGAAGCTTGCCCGCGCTGAAAAAGAACAGCACCAGCATCAGCAGGCTCAGCCGCCAGAAGTAACCCAGCGCACGGCGCAGCACCAGCCTGGGCTCCAATTTGCTGCGCAGGGCCGTCTGCTGGTCCGAGGCGTTCTTGCGCAGCGCGAAGAAGCGATTGGCCTGCTCGGGGCTGACCGTGCCGTTTTTCACGTCCGACAGCTGGCTGACGTAATTCACGTGTCCAGACTCCTCGATCATGCGCCGGGCCACCGCACGCTCGCTGGCCAGGGCCACCTGTTCGATGTCTGCCGGGTTTTCCAACTGCTCGATCACCCTGTCGAAGTAGCTGGCGGCCAGCCCGTCATCGAACACCACATGCCGGTAGCGGCCAAGCATGTTGCAACGGATGCTGCGCCGTCCGGCACGCACCTGGGCCTGGCTGTAATAGCAGGTGCCGTCCACGCTCAGTACCAGGTCGCCCTTCTCGGGTGTGTTGTCCGGGTAATAGGGCGCGGCGAACCCTTCGGCAGCCCGCTCGATGGTTTCGGGCTCATCCCCCCACTCGTCGACGTAAGGCTTGAGCCAGGTATCGTTGGACTTCAGGTGCACCGAATTGCCGACTGCCTTGGCCGACACCTCCAGGGTGTAGCGGGTGCAGATGAACTTGTCGCCCAAACAGCCGCCGCAGGTCACCTGCCCCCCCATGCAGCCGCACGCCACAGAGCCGCCCACACAACTGGGGCAGTTGTCGCCGCCTGCGCCCATGCAGTAGGCACAACTGCCACTGCCGGTGCGGCCGGAGCCGCCACAGCCCCAGCACTGCGTGCGGCCCTTGCCGCTGCAACTGCTGCATCTTAGCTTGCAACTGCCGTTGCACGCGGTGCAGCGCTGCTTGCCGTAACCGCTGCAGGTGCCGCAGGTATGGCTGGTGTAGAGCGGGTCCAGGGCAAACAGCTTCACCTGCTGGCTGCGTAGAAAATGCGCGGGATTGCTGCCCAGCCCCTTGAGCACACGGTTCTTGTAATGCGCCGCGCCCCTGCCCAGCAGCACTTGACGCTGCTCGGCCATCGACTGCTCGAGCTGGTGTTCGCTCACCGAATTGATCCGCAGCCCCACCGAAGCCGACTCGCGGCGCACTTCGGTCACCAGGCTCCAGCGCCGGCTCACGCTCACCGCGCGCCCCTTGTCCTCGCCATGCTGCACGGTCAGCTCGAGATCGGAGGTGTCATAGCCGCACCCCTGCAGGCGGCTGCGCAGTGCTTGCTCCACGGTGCGGGTGAATGCCTGGGTCATCGTCTACTCCGTCTCAATGCGCGCGTCCTGTTTTCGCCTGCTGGCGTAACGCCACAGAATGCCACGCCGCCCCTGGCGTGCGCTACGCGTCACGTTTCGGTTGTCAGCAATTCTTGTAGGAAACTGCCCAATATGTAGCCCTGTGCTACCATCCCGCGCAGCGGGTCACGCGCGCCATCAGTACAGGGAAGCACTCTTTGAAACACCACACCCCCTCACGTTTCAGCGCACTCGCCCTGGCCTGCTGGCTAATGGCCGGGCTCGCCTTCCAGGCATCCGGCGCGCTGGCCGACCAGTTGATCGGCACCCACCCCTCGGCTGCCGGCCCGATCAACCACATGGAAACCCCGCAGGGGCACGCCTACCTCACGCTGCCCCAGCGCAAGCTGCAGTTGCAGCTGCCAGCGCAGTGGCGCGAAACCAATGTGGAGGGCACCTACGACCTGCAGGGCGAAACCGCCGTGGTGCTCAGCTACCGCACGCCGCAATGCGACTCGCAAAGCGCGCTGGTGGTGTTGTCCGGCACCTCGGCGTGGGGGCCTTACCGCCTGGGCGGCTGTTCCGACATGCTGGCCTTGCAGCGCGCCGAAGACGGCAAAAGCCTGGTGGCGATGCAGCTCAACGGCACGCAGTCGGCGGCCTGGACCTACTCGTCGCTCGACCGGCAGTTCCGCGGCCCGCTGCGGGTCGACCTGCCGAACCTGCTCAAGGGCCTGGCCAAGGCGACGCCAGCCCCTGCCAGGGCCGCAGCGCCACGCCCTGCACCCGTCCAGCACGCCGTGGCCCCGACGCCCCCGCCGCAACCCAGGCCCGCGCCCGCGGTGGCCAGGGTCGAGGCCAAACCGCCAAAGCCTGCCCCGGCAGCAGCGCCATCGGCCGCGCCGCAGGTCACGCCCCAGGTCGCCACTGAAGTGGTCGACCGCGCCAAAACCGCGGCGCCGGCCCAGCGCCGGGTGACGCTCGACCTGACCTCCGAGCTGGAACACTAGCCGTGAACAGCCGCCTGTCGCCCGACCTGACGGGCCGGCCATGGCGCGGGTGGCTGCGCCGGCCTGTCGTGGCACGTGCGTCAACGCCCCGCCAGCAGCAACGCTTCGTGGCCCGCCTGATGCTGGGGCTGACGCTGTGTTACCTGCTCGTCGAGATGGGCTTCAACGCACGCCTGCTGGATGTGGTGGGCGGGCTGGCCAGCCCCGCGCAGGTCGAGTCGATCGAAGTCTACGGACGCCTGATCGCCGGCACCGCCGTGGCCCTGCTGGGCCTGGGCTGGGTACTGAAAAAGGCCTGCAGCCAGTACTGGAGCCTGGGCCGCACGCTGGCCTGGTCTGCGCTGACGGTGGGCAGCTGCCTGCTGGTGGTGTTTTATGCGCAGCTGGCCCTGATCAACCACCTGGTCGCCACCTCCACCCCGCAGGAGCGTGCCCGCGCCGTGCTGGGCGTGCCCATCAGCTACCTGTTGGTGCATCGCGAGTTCGGCCTGAAGGGGCTGGAGCTGGGCACCGACGACTACAAGCGCCCCGAGGGCAAGACCCTGCTGGCCACCCTGCCGATCCTGCTGCAGTCGGTCGATCGCCTCGAAGAGCGGGTGCGCCAGCAGGGCCTGGCCTTCTTCGAACTGTTCGCCGAAACCCGCCGCGGCCCGCTGGCCGACAACTACCAGCGTTACCGCGAGGCCCTGGCCGAGCTGGACGAGCTGTACGGCAACTACCGCCAGGGCAGCCAGCGCTACCTGGACGCCACCAGCCCGGCCGCCATCGCCCGGCATCAGCAGCAGGCCTGGGACGATTACGTGCAGACCCTCAAGCAGCGCAATCGCCGCCTGACCCCAGGCAACGTGCCGCGCCGGCACTGGCCGCAGGTGCGCCGCATGCTGGATGACAAGGGCATTCAGGTGAGTGACAACTGGCAACCCGGCGACCGCGCCGGCTTCAACCTGGCCGTGGCCAAGCGCGTGCAGGGCCATGCCAGCGGCGCCTACGGCACCGAGCTGTTCAAGCATATCCAGGGCGACTGGATCAAACCCGGCCTGTCGCGCCAGGGGTTCTTCGCCGACCCGGCGATCCAGCAGCGCTGGCGTAGCGCGCTGTACCTGCCCGACAGCCTGTCACTCAAGCCCGACTGGTCGCTCGACGCCTATGAACAGGCGATCTACCGCCCGACCCTGCGCCTGGATGCCCAGCAACTGCTCGAAGAACGCCTGGTCGAGCCGGCCCGCTATGGCGAGCGCAACGACAAGGCCGACATCGGCCGAGACAGCTACCGCGCCCTGATCGTGCCGATGATCGCCCTGCTGTTCTCGTTGCTGGGGGCCTTCACCCACCTGTTCAAGTGCACCCTGTTCGCCCTGCGCGCCGTGCGCCCGGTGCCGCGTCGCGCCTACTGGGGTGCGCTGGCGGTGTACGCGGTGGTGGTGCTGGCGCTGCCGATGCCGTTCAGCAACAAGGTCACCGAACAGCCGCTGTTTCTCACCCTCAAGCAGCGAGGCGCCAGCACCCTGGGCGCCATGGGCTGGGTGATCGCCCACGGTGCGCAGTGGACCGCCCAGGTGCAGCCGCTGTTCTACCCGCTCAACGAAGCGATTCGCCTGCACCTGCTGCAAGGCCTGAGTTACGGCTACCACGACAACGACTGATGACAGCGCCCCGCCACGGCCTGAAAGGAGCCCCACCTTGACCCGCTCGACCACCCTTACCCTTGTACTACTGGCTGGCAGCGTGCTGCTCGGCGGCTGCCAGAACTCGCAGATGGGCAGCACCGCACTGGGCGGTGCTGCCGGCTGCCTGGGCGGCGCGATCATTGCGGTCGGCACCGGCGGCAAGCCCGGTGTGGGCTGCGCCATTGGTGCCGCGCTGGGCGCCCCCAGCGGCTACTACATCGGCCGCCAGAAAGACCTGCAGCAGGCCCGGCAGGTGCAGGCCGACATCGAGCGCCAGTCTGCCGACGTAGCCGCCGTGCAGGTCAGTACCCGCCAGGTCGCGGTGCCGGCCGACGAGCGCAATGCGGTGGGCGCCGCCAGCATCGATGCCGTCGACTCCATGCAGGTGAACGTACCCCAGGCCCTGGTCAACAAGCGCGACAAGCGCCTCAAGGAGCCCCTGGGCCGTGTCGGCAGCTACGTGTCCGGTGCCCGCAGCAAGGCCAATGTGGTGGTCACCACCCGCAGCAAGGGCGACTTCAACTACATCGTCAGAACCATCAAGAGCGGCTACAACGGCAAGGTCGCCACCGACAAGGTCACCTACCAGTACCGCGAGCAGACCCGCGGCACCCAGTCGGCGATTCAGGTCATGCACGACGCCCAGGCTTAAGCCTTCCAACTCCAGTGGAGAACAGCAAGCATGCAGGATTTCAAGATTCAACGCCCCGACCCGGATGGCCGCGCAAAGCCGCAAAGCAAGCCGCAAAGCCAACCGCAGCAGCCCGACAGCACCGACCACACGGCCTACTACAAGCCGCGCCACCGCCAGGCGCAGCAGAACCAGAGCAACTACACCCGCAGCAGCGACAACGGCCCGATGCTGGTCTACGTGCTGTACCTCATCAGCCTGCTGGTGGTGGTCACCGCGCCTGCCGGGCTGGTCTACGCCTACCAGAGCCGCGCTGGCGCAAATGACCTGGACCGCAGCCACTACACCTTCCAGATCCGCATGTTCTGGATCGGCCTGTTGCTGCTGGGGGTGGGCGTCATCGGCATACCCTTCGTGTTCGGCTGGTTCGTGCTGGTCGGCTGGGCTGTCTGGCTGCTGTATGCAATCACCACCGGCATGCGGCGCTGGCGCAAGGGCCAGCCGGCCAGCTGAGGCCTGGTTGCCTACGCCGAAAGTCGTACGTTAAATATAATGAACTACCAAGCACGCTAACAATTGACATTAATCCTTATAAAACAAGGTATTGGGTTGTATTTCTATAAACAACATAATGAAATTAGCCTGCCACAGGGTAAAGCCGTTTGACATATTTAACGGCTCTGGCAAGCTATGTCACAGGTTTCGACCGGGAGTCGTCCTTCCAGGCGCTCTCGGCAGTGCTCGAAACCTCAGGTAGCGTCAGCGGTTCCCGATGCGCCTGCACAACAATGACAGGCCGAGCCTGTCCCAAGGTGACATATGCCCAACAGCAACATTGGCAATAAGAATCAGACCCTGCGCAAGCCTGTCGTACTCATGACCATGGGTGCCCAGGAACGCAAGGGCCATGCCTACCAGGTAATGACCCACAAATACATCCAACCCCTGGTCGACCATGCCGGATGCGTGCCGGTTCTGGTTCCGACCTGCTGCGGTACCGAAGACCTCGAGCAGTACCTGGACATGGCCGACGGCGTGTACCTGACCGGTGCCGGCAGCAACATCGACCCGGCGCTGTATGGCCAGGAGAACGAAACCCCGGGCAAGGCCCAGGACCGCGACCGCGACCTGTTCGACCTGCCGCTGGTGCAACTGGCCATCGCCCGTGGCCTGCCGATCTTCGGTATCTGCCGCGGCATGCAGGAAATCAACGTGGCACTGGGCGGCGACATCTACCAGAAGGTCTATGCCGAGCCAGGCTTCAACGATCACCGGGAGAACCCCGATGATCCGGTTGATGTGCAGTACAGCCAGGTTCACAGCGTGCGCCTGGAAGCCGGCAGCTGGCTGCGCGAACTGCTGCAGAGCGATGAAATCCGCGTCAACTCGCTGCATGGCCAGGGCCTGAAGACCCTGGGTGAAGGCCTCGAGCCACTGGCACGTGCCGAAGACGGGCTGGTGGAAGCGATCCATGCACCAAGCCTGTCGCCGTTCCTGTTCGCGGTGCAATGGCACCCGGAATGGCAGGCGGCGCAGAACCCGGACTCGGTGAAGATGTTCGAAGCCTTCGGCCAGGCCTGCCGCCAGCAGGCAGCCAAGGGTCAGGCGGCGAAGAAGGTCGGCTCTACGGCCTGATTCGCGCCAACCGTTTCGCCGGCAAGGCCGGCTCCTGCCGCAGGAGCCGGCCTTGCCGGCGAAGGGCCCGGCCTGTCACCTCACACCCCCAGCGCCTCGATCAGCAACTGCGCCGGCACCGGCAGTTCCACCCCCTTGCGCGTGACCACCTCATAGGGCTCGCTGCGCGAGTTCAACACCAGCGGCAGTTGCGCCAGCATCCCATGCTCGAGCGCGATCCTGGCCGAGTCCCACGGCATCACCGCCACCAGCCCACGGTCCTGCAACAGCAGCGTGAGCGTGGTAAAAGTTGATGAAGTTTCAATGGGATACAGCGGAAAGCTCAAACCCGCCTCACGAAATTCTCGCTCCAGCGTCAAGCGCATCGGCATGTTCACCGGGAACACCACCCAGCGTGAATCGGCCAACGCCTCGAGCCTCAACTCGGCATGCCCCACCAGCGGGTGCAGCAGATTGGCCACCACCACCAACTGCTCCTGATGCCTGGCCCGGCTCACATAGGCGCCCGGTCGTGGGCTCACGCTGGTTCGGCAGATCACCACATCCAGGCGGCCCTGATCGAGCAAGCTGAGCAGGCGGTCGCTGGTGTCCTCGACGATCGATACCGACAGGTCCGGCTGGCTCTCGCGCAGACGCGCCAGGCCCTCCACCAGCATCGGTACCGCCCCCATGATCGACCCCACCGACAGCCGCCCGCCGTGGCCCTGCAGAATACCGATCATCTCTTCGCGCAGGTGCGCCAGGTCGGTATTGATCAGGCGCGCATAACGCACCACGCAGCGCCCCAGGTCATTGGCCTCCAGCCCCTTGCTGGTGCGCTCGAACAGTACCGCGCCCAGGGTCGATTCGATTTCATTGAGGGCCTTGGTCGCGCCCGGCTGGGTAATCGACAGGGCCTGGGCGGCCTTGTGGATCGAGCCCAGCTCGTCGAGGCTGATCAACAGGCGCAACTGGCGCATGCGCAGGCGCGAAGCCATGGTAGTCAGGGGTGGCAGCATAGGTGATTACTTTTGGTTATCCCTCGGTCAACAGCTGTCATTAGGCAGCAAAGCCACGCAAATTTAAAGTGTCGGACAACAGCCCTCCCCACAAGAACAATCAGGAGTCAGCATGCGTCTGATCCAATTCGAAACCCCTGCAGCCGCGCGTCACGTCGGCGTCATCGAAGGCGACCTGATCCAGGTGGTACGCAATACCCGCACCATGCGTGAACTGGCCCTGGCCGCGATTCGCAACACCCGCAGCCTGTGCGACGAAGTGCTCGCCCGCGGCCTGGACGCCACCGCCCACAGTTACGCCCAGGCCCTGGCCGACTGCCGGGTGCTGCCGCCGCTGGACCACGACGACCCCGCCCACTGCCTGATCAGCGGCACCGGCCTGACCCACCTGGGCAGCGCCTCGACCCGCGACAAGATGCACCAGCAGAAAATCGACGACAGCACCGCCCTGACCGACACCGCCCGCATCTTCCAGTGGGGCATCGAAGGCGGCCGCCCGCCCTCCGGCACCGCCGGTGTGCAGCCGGAATGGTTCTACAAGGGCGACGGCTCGATCGTGGTACGCCCCGGCCAGCCGTTCCAGAGCCCCGCCTTTGCCGAAGACAGCGGCGAAGAGCCCGAGCTGGCCGGCCTGTACGTGATCGGCGATGACGGCCAGCCCTACCGGGTAGGCTTCGCCATCGGCAACGAGTTCTCCGACCATGTGATGGAGCGGCGCAACTACCTGTACCTGGCCCACTCCAAGCTGCGCAACTGCTCCTACGGCCCCGAGTTGCGGGTCGGCGAGCTGCCCGCTCACCTGGGCGGCGTCAGCCGCATCCACCGCGGTGATAACCTGCTGTGGGAAAAGGAATTCCTCAGCGGCGAGGACAACATGTGCCATTCGCTGGAGAACCTGGAGTACCACCACTTCAAGTACACCCAGTTCCTGCGTCCGGGCGATGTGCACGTGCACTTCTTCGGCACCGCGACCCTGTCGTTCGCCGACCAGGTCAAGGCCGCGCCCGGCGACGTGTTCGAAATCAGCCTGCCCGAGTTCGGCGCCCCGCTGCGCAATGGCATCAGCGTGACGCCTTCGGCCATCTCACCCGGCGAGGTGAAAGCGCTCTGAACCGCAGGCGGCGCCCCGCGCGCCGCCGCGGCATTTCATAACAACCATAAGAGTGAGATGAGCATGAAAGACACCTCCTTGCAGGCCGCCCCGGCACCTGCCCTGGCTGCCACCGATGCCCAGCGGCCCACCACCGTGCGCTGGCGCATCTTCCTGATCCTGCTGTTGCTGGCCGCGATCAACTACATCGACCGCGCCTCGCTGTCGGTGGCGCTGCCGCTGATCTCGGCGGAATTCGAACTGACCCCGGCCATGGAAGGCCTGATTCTCAGCGCGTTCTTCTGGTCGTACGCACTGATGCAGATCCCCAGCGGCATGCTGCTGGACCGTTTCCAGGTGCGCAACATCATCGGCGCCGCCACCATCGGCTGGGGGGCCTTCCAGGCACTGGCCGGCGGCGCGCACAACTGGATCACCCTGCTGATCACCCGCGTCGGCCTGGGTGTGGCCGAATCGCCGATCATGCCGGCCGGGGCCAAGCTCAACGGCGCCTGGCTGACCCCCAACGAGCGTGGGCGTGGCGCCACCCTGGTGGACGGCGGCGCGCCGCTGGGCACCGCATTCGGCGCGATCATCATCGCCGGCCTGATCACCTGGTTCGACTCCTGGCGCATCGCCTTCGTGATCGCCGGGGTGGGCACCATCGTGGTCGGCATCTGGGCCTGGTGGTACATCCGCAACCACCCTTCCGAGCACCCCAAGGTCAACGCCGCCGAGCTGGACTACATCAACCAGGCCAACGCGGTGGCCAGCGACGGCAACGGGCGCAAGGCGATCCTCAAGGAGCTGCTCAAGAGCCGCTCGGTACTGGCCATGTTCGCCGGCTACGCCTGCTACAACAGCGTGTTCTACGGCCTGCTGACCTGGATGCCGAGCTATCTGCACCAGGCCCACAACCTGGACATCAAGGCCATGGGCGGCGCCACCTTCCTGATCTTCATGTGCGGCTTCGTCGGCGAGCTGATCGGCGGCTGGATCGCCGACAAGTGGAAAGCCAGCGGCGGCCAGCCCAACACCGTGATGCGCAGCATGTTCGCAGGCTCCGCCGCCGTGGCTGCCCTGTGCATCCTGCTGGTGGCCTACACCCCGGATGCCGCGCGGGTCATCGCCCTGCTGTGCGTCGCGCTGTTCTTCATCCGCTGGTGCGGCATGTACTGGTGCCTGCCGGCGATCCTGGGCGGCAAGTCCAAGGCCGGCATCCTGGGCGGCAGCATGAACTTCTGCGGCAACATGGTCGGCGTACTGGTGCCGATCCTGATCGGCCTGATCGTGCAGTTCACCGGCTCCTACTTCCTGGCCCTGATCTTCTTCGTGGTCATGGCCTTCGGCCTGATGCTGTTCTCCGGCCTGATCGACTATCGCGAGCGCGGCCTGGCGTAAGCCCGGCCCACGCCTCTGGAGATGACTGAGATGCAACTCATTACAACAACAGGCAGCGACAGCGCCGCCAATGCCGTGATCCGCCTCAACCCGCTGGACGACGTGCTGATCGCCCGCCAGCCCCTGCCAAAGGGCCTGCACCTGCAGGCCGAGCACATCGAGGTGCTGCAGGCCATCCCGGCAGGGCACAAGGTGGCGGTGCGCGCCATTGCCCCCGGCCAGCCGCTGCGCCGCTACGGGCAGATCATCGGCTTTGCCAGCCAGCCCATCGCCGCCGGCGAGCATGTGCACGTGCACAACCTGGCCATGGGCGACTTTGCCCGCGACTACGCCTTCGGCGTGGACGCCAGGGGTACACCGGCCACCACCGACGATACCTTCATGGGCATCGTGCGCGCCGACGGCCGGGTGGCTACGCGCAACTACATCGGCATCCTCACCTCGGTGAACTGCTCGGCCACCGTGGCACGCGCCATCGCCGACCATTTTCGCCGCGACATCCACCCCGAGGCGCTCGCGCCCTACCCCAACGTGGACGGCGTGGTGGCCCTGACCCACGGCGTGGGCTGCGCGGTCGACCCTGGCGGCGAGGCACTGGCGATGCTGCAGCGCACCCTGGGCGGGTACGCGGTGCATGCCAACTTCGCCTCGGTGCTGATGATCGGCCTGGGCTGCGAGACCAACCAGATCCCCGACCTGCTGGCTGCCCAGGGCCTGAACAGCAGCCACACCCTGCGCACCTTCACCATCCAGGGCACCGGCGGCACCACGCGCACCATTGCCAGCGGCATCGCCCAGGTCAAGTCGCTGCTGGCCGAAGCCGATCAGGTGCGTCGCGAGCCGGTCAGCGTCAGGCACCTGACCGTCGGCCTGCAATGTGGCGGCTCCGACGGCTATTCGGGCATCACCGCCAACCCGGCACTGGGCAATGCGGTGGATCGCCTGGTAGCGGCCGGTGGCACCGCGATACTGTCCGAAACCCCGGAAATCTACGGCGCCGAGCACCTGCTCACGCGCCGTGCGGTCAGCCGCGAAGTGGGCGAAAAGCTGATCGCGCGCATCCACTGGTGGGAAGCCTACTGCGAGCGCATGGGCGCCGAACTGAACAACAACCCCTCAGCCGGCAACAAGGCCGGCGGGCTCACCACCATTCTCGAAAAATCCCTGGGCGCCGTGGCCAAGGCCGGCTCCAGCGACCTGATGGACGTCTACGAATACGCCGAACCGGTGCGTGCCCACGGCCTGGTGTTCATGGACACCCCCGGCTACGACCCGATCTCGGCCACCGGCCAGGTCGCCGGCGGCGCCAACCTGATCGCCTTCACCACCGGGCGCGGTTCGGCCTACGGCTGCGCACCGTCGCCCTCGATCAAGCTGGCCACCAACACCCGCCTGTGGGAAACCCAGGAAGACGACATGGACGTGAACTGCGGCGGCATCGCCGACGCCAGCACCACCATCGAGGAACGCGGCGAACACATCTACCGCCTGATGCTGCGCATTGCCTCGGGCGAGCGCAGCAAGAGCGAACAACATGGCTACGGCCAGAACGAATTCGTGCCCTGGCAGATCGGCGCCATCACCTGAGCCCCTGCCCTCAACCGACAAGGACCCCGCAATGACCTCTGTTCTCGGCCACAACTACATCGCCGGCCAGCGCAGCGCTGCCGGCACCACCGTACTGCAGAGCCTGGATGCGAGCACCGGCGAAGCGCTGGCGTGCACCTTCATCCAGGCCACTGCCGAAGAAGTGGACGCCGCCGCCAAGGCTGCCGCCAGCGCCTACCCGCAGTTCCGTACGCTGCCTGCGACGCGGCGCGCCGAATTTCTTGATGCCATCGCCGACGAGCTGGACGGCCTGGGCGATGACTTCATCGCCACGGTATGCCGCGAAACCGCCCTGCCCGCTGCACGCATCTCGGGCGAACGCGGGCGCACCAGCGGGCAGCTGCGCCTGTTCGCCAACGTGCTGCGCCGTGGCGACTTCCACGGGGCACGCATCGACCGCGCGCTGCCAGAGCGCCAGCCACTGCCGCGCCCGGACCTGCGCCAGTACCGCATCGGCCTGGGGCCGGTGGCGGTGTTCGGCGCCAGCAACTTTCCGCTGGCCTTCTCCACGGCCGGCGGCGATACCGCCTCGGCGCTGGCCGCCGGCTGCCCGGTGGTGTTCAAGGCTCACAGCGGGCACATGGCCACCGCCGAATGGGTGGCCGATGCGATCCTGCGCGCTGCGCAGCGCACCGGCATGCCGGCGGGGGTATTCAACATGATCTATGGCGCAGGCGTGGGGGAACGGCTGGTGCGCCACCCGGCGATTCAGGCGGTGGGCTTCACCGGCTCGCTCAAGGGCGGCAACGCCCTGTGCAATATGGCCGCCGAGCGCCCGCAGCCGATCCCGGTGTTCGCCGAGATGTCGAGCATCAACCCCGTCATCCTGCTGCCACAGGCGCTGCAGGTGCGTGGGGCGGCCATCGCCCGCGAGCTGACCGGTTCGGTGACCCTGGGCTGCGGGCAGTTCTGCACCAACCCCGGCCTGATCATCGGCGTGCGCTCGCCGGCGTTCAGTGACTTTGTGCACGCCTTCGTCGCACAGATGGCCGAACAGCCTGCACAGACCATGCTCAATGCCGGGGCACTGGCCAGTTATGCCAAGGGGCTGGAGCACCTGCACCGCCATCCTGGCCTCACGCACCTGGCAGGGGCCGCGCAGAACGGGCGCCAGGCGCAACCCCAGCTGTTCAAGGCCGATGTTAACTTGTTGCTGCAAGGTGATGATTTGCTTCAGGAAGAAGTGTTCGGCCCAGCCACCATCGTTATCGAAGTAGAAGACGATGCGCAGCTGGCGCTGGCATTGCAAGGGCTGCGCGGACAACTGACCGCCACCCTGATCGGCGAGCAGGCCGAGTTGCTCGAATACCGCTGGCTGGGTGAGTTGCTGGTGGAAAAGGTCGGGCGGGTTCTGCTCAATGGCTATCCGACGGGGGTCGAGGTGTGCGATGCGATGGTGCATGGCGGGCCGTACCCGGCCACGTCCGATGCCCGGGGCACCTCGGTGGGTTCACTGGCGATCGATCGGTTCCTGCGCCCGGTGTGCTTGCAGAACTACCCCGATGCACTGCTGCCCGAAGCGTTGCAGAATGCCAATCCGCTGGGAATCCAGCGGCTGGTCGATGGCGTCATGAGCCGCGAGGCTGTCGGCGCCTGATGCGGGCGCCTTCGCCGGCAAGGCCGGCTCCTGCACCTGCAGGGGCCAGCCTTTCCGGCGACTGGGGTCAACCCTTGTTGGCAGCCAGGCTGTCGACCAGCATTGCGCTCTGCGCATCGCTGGCTTCGATCATCAGCTGCTTCAGGCTCTTGTCGAAGCCCGGGAACGGCGCTTCGAAGTTGAACGTGGACTTGCCCAGCAGCCCGCCCACGTACTGGATACGCGCCGCGTCCCAGCTCACCTGCTTCTGACGGCCCAGGCGCGGGTCGCGCAGGAACACCAGTTGCACCGGGGTAACGCCCGAATAGTCCGCCTTGTCTAGATCGGCACCGGCCGCGATCAGCGCATTGGCCACGGTCTTGTCACGCTGCGTGATGCAGTAGTGCAAGGCAGTCTGGCCCGCGTAGTTCACCGCGTTGATGTCCTGGCTGGCGATCAGGCGCTGGCCCAGTTCCGGGCGCTCCTTGGTCAGGCTGTTGCTCTTGCACAGCTCGTGCAGCGGCGTGTTGCCGAACAGGTTGGCCGTCTTGGCATTGGACAAGGCCAGCAGTTGGTCGAAGTGCGCGTCCGAGCAATCGCGCCACGCGTTCTTCAGGCACATCATCAGCCGGGTATTGCCCTCTGCGGTGGTCTTGAGCGGGTCGGCGCCCAGGCTCACCAGCATGTCGTAGGCATTCTCGGCCACATAGTGGACCGGCAGCTCGGCTTCGGCGACCAGCGGCTTGTTCAGGTCGATGTCAGAGGCCTGCAGCAGGTACTTGAGCGACTCCACATCGGCCACGTAGCCGTCACGGGTAGACTTGCCGGCCAGCGCTTCCTTGAGCTTGTAGTGGTTGGGCGGCACGTCCTGGTACGGCACCAGCACCTGTACATCCAGCTCGCGGTAGATCACGGTCTTGCCGGTGTCCTGCCCCGCCGCGTAGGTTTCGCGTTTTTCGACGGTCTTTTCCGGCCAGTCGGGCGAGGCGAAGTACTGGATCGAATCGCCATCGCGCTGGCCATCCTTGTAGGCAGTGACCTTACGCAGACGGTAGGTGCCGTCGTCGAGCAGCACGAACTCCTCCTGCAGGCCCTCCAGCTTGCCCTGGTTGTAGTGCTTGCGCTCCTGCACCTGGCCGGTCGGGTAGAAGGTTTCCTGCACGCCATCGAGCTGGCCGCTGCCGTCCTTGTCATAGTTGGCGACCACGGCCGGCACCTGCTCGCCATTGACCACGCGCCAGGCCGATTGGGCCAGGGTGCGACCGTTCTGCTTGCTGCCCTCTTCGTGCACCGTGACCTCTTCGCGGGTCTGCAGGCCGCTGGCGCAGTCGAACTGGCTATCGGTCTGCTTCTTGCCGGCGATGACGATGCGCTGCTGCGGCTTTTTCTCGCCGCCGCTGCAATACACGGTCGTGGTGCCGGTCAGTTGGCCGTCATCCAGTTGCGCCTCGATGGCCACCGAGCCGTCGGCATTGTGGGTAACCCAGTCGCCCTGGACCTTGCCGTTCTTGACCTTGAACTCGGAGATCAGCGTGTCGCCTTCCTTCCAGATGATGGTGCCGGACACCGGCTCCTTGGTCTTCTTGTCCACATAGATGGCAGTGGGCTTGCCCTTGCTGCCCTTGGAGGTGGTGACCTCGTCCCACTGGTAACTCGACCCGCAGCCAGCCAGCAACGCGGCAATGCCTGATACAGCCAGTACTTTTTTCACAGAACGTCCTTGGAGTTGAATGTGGCGTGGGGAGTTACTTGATGCGGGTCAGGGTCATGCTGACCAGCTCACCGCCGTCCAGCACCACCAGGCGGTTGCCGTTGTCTTCGACGCGCGCGTTCATCACCGCGGTGCCGTTCTTGTCGCGGGCGACGACGGTGTCACCGTCACGCTTCCACTCGTCGATCTCGTACTTGTCGCCCAGCAGGGTGATGTAGTCCTCGTCCAGCTCTGCGGTACCCACGTTGCTCTTGAAGCCCATCACGCTGGCCTGCACGTTGAACTTGCCTTCGATGGCATCGCTGCCGCAGCCGGCCAGGGCGGCGAACAGCGAGGTGAGCACCAGCGTCTTGATGATTTTCATTAACCGAGTCCTTAGCACGTATCTGTCTTGTGGGTTGCACGCTGGCACTTTCATATCAACCTGCCAGCATGAGCAACCTATGACCCTGTCCTACAATTTAAGTTCACTTCATAAACAACTTTAGATTATTTACTTAACTATCTGTTTTTAAACGAAAGATAATGAAAATAGCCTGGGAACCCGATGATTTGTTTTCTACGCAGATGAGCCCCGCCATGGCCTATGCTCATCAGCTTGACCCGGATCAACAGCCCGCCGCCCGTGCAGGCGCACCCTGCCCCATGAAGTTGCGCGTGTACCCCCTTGAGGAGAAACGACCATGGCCCGCATGAAAGCTGCAATCTTTGTCGAAAAGAACCGCATCGTGCTCGATGAAAAACCGATCCCCGAGGTCGGCCCCTCGGACGCCCTGATCCGCATCACCACCACCACCCTGTGCGGCACCGACGTGCATATCCTGCGCGGCGAGTACCCGGTGGAAAAGGGCCTGACCATCGGCCATGAACCGGTCGGCATCATCGAAAAGCTCGGCGCCCAGGTTAAGGGCTTCACCGAGGGCCAGCGCGTCATCGCCGGCGCCATCACCCCCAGCGGCCACAGCTATGCCTGCCTGTGTGGCTGTTCGTCCCAGGACGGCCCCGGCACGCCGCACGGTTTCAAACCGGCCGGCGGCTGGAAGTTCGGCAACACCATCGACGGCTGCCAGGCCGAATACGTGCTGGTGCCGGACGCCATGGCCAACCTCTCGCCGATCCCGGACGGGCTGAGTGACGAACAGGTACTGATGTGCCCCGACATCATGTCTACCGGGTTCTCCGGGGCCGAGCGCGGCGGCGTGCGTATCGGCGACACGGTGGCAGTGTTCGCCCTGGGGCCGATCGGCCTGTGCGCGGTGGCCGGGGCCAAGCTGATGGGCGCCACCACCATCATCGGCGTCGACACCGTGCCCGCGCGTCTTTCGGTAGCCCGCCAGCTGGGCGCCACCCATGTGGTGGACTTCAAGCAGGGCAACGTGGTGGACCAGATCATGGCCCTCACCCACGGCCGTGGCGTAGACGTGAGCATCGAGGCGCTGGGCACCCAGTCGACCTTCGAGTCGGCGCTGCGCATCCTGCGCCCGGGCGGCACGCTGTCGAGCCTGGGGGTGTATTCCTCCGACCTGACCATTCCGCTGTCGGCCTTTGGCGCCGGGCTTGGCGACTACAGCATCGTCAGCACCCTGTGCCCCGGCGGCAAGGAGCGCATGCGCCGCCTGATGGAGGTGGTGGCCAGCGGCAGCGTCGACCTCAAGCCGCTGGTGACCCACCGCTACAAGCTCGACGACATCGAGGCGGCCTACGAACTGTTCGCGCACCAGCGCGACGGCGTGATGAAAGTCGCGATCACTCCATGAGCACCGCCATCAGGGCTGCATCGCCGGCAAGCCGCTGCTGAGCACCAGGCTGTCGCGGATCTGCCCCGACAGCGCATTGACCCCCGCCATCACCCCGGTGGCGGGGTTCTGCATCAGGCCCTGCCATTCCTCGTTGAGCGCCACATTGAGGATTACCCGCAGCTGCTCGACCATGGCCGGGCGCTCGCTTTCGTGCATCATCGCGCCGATGCCCGCCGAGGCCACCGAGATCAGCGCCCCCACCGCCTTGCCCACCGCAGCCGCCACCGCGCTGGCCGCGCCGCGCGGCACCAGCGTTGCTTCGAGCTGGGCGCTGGCGCGCTTGGCCACCGACGACAGGCCCGTGTCGGACGGCGCCTGGCCTGCCGCCACCGCAGCCTTCTGGATCTGCTCGTTCAACGCCAGGTAGGCCGGCAGGCTCAGCAGTGGCTGGGCCGTGATCAGCTGATGCACCGAGGCGTCGCGTGCGGCCGGCGGGCCGAGGGCGATGGCGGGAATGCGGTTCAGGTGCAGGGCGAACTGGTCGGGGGCGGCGCGGTAGCGCTGGCCGATACCTTGCAGCTGCTGGCCGAGCAGTTGCACGTACAGTTGGGTGGCGCGCTCGCGGATCAGCTGCGGGTTGATTTCCCTGGCCACCGGCTCCAGCACCCGTTCGCGGTACTGCTCCTGCAGGTAGAGCGCCAGGCGGTCCTCGCCGGGCGCGGTCTGCTGGTTCTTGCTGACCTTGTACCAGGCCACCTTGAGGGTCAGCCACTGCTGGGTCCAGTAGCCGGTGAACCACGGAATGAAGTCCGCCTCGGTACGCGCGTGCACTGCGTCTTTCCATACCTTCATGGAGCGTCGCGCATAGTCCTGGGCGGAACGGCTGGCGCCCTCGGAGGCGTCGATGATGTCCCAGTCGACACGTTGCCAGGCGGCCTGGGACAGCACCACCGGGGGTTGCGGCGCTGGTGTCGGCCGGGACCGGGCGCAACCGCCGATGGCCAGCAACAGTGCAAGGGTGCACAGGGCGAGCAGGATGCGCTGGTTCAAGGTCGGCCCCCCGGTGCAGTGAAGCGCTTGCCTGGAGTATAGCGAGCGGCGCGGGAACCACGGCTGGCCTTGGTCGGCGCTGCTCGGTACCCTGTCGGCACCTGCACACATTCAAGGGAGCTTCCATGCGAGGTGAACTGCGAACCCCGGGCGAGCCGTTCAAGCGCCTGTTCATCGCCCTGCCCTGTACCGAGCAGCAATGCCGGGCCATCGGCAAATGGCGCAGCACACTGGGGATCACCCGTGGTCGTCCGGTGCCTGCGGCCAATTTTCACCTGACGCTGATGTTCCTTGGGGAAGTCGGCGTCTCGCGCCTGCCTGCGCTGTGCGACGCCATGGCGGCGGTGCCGCGCCCCGAAGGCCCGCTGCGCCTGGAGCTGGACCGGCTGGTCGCATGGCACCGCGCTGATGCACTGGTGCTGGAGCCCACGCAGACGCCGGTGGCCTTGCGTCAATGGGTGTATGCCCTGCAGCAGGCGTTGCTGCCGCTGGGCGTGGAAGACAGCGTGCGTGAGTTTCGTGCGCACCTGACGCTGGTGCGCGACTACCCGGGTGATGTACCGGAGACGCCGGAGCCACCGGCGTTCAGATTGAACATCGACGATTTCGTGTTGTTCGAGTCCAGTGGCGGCCGCTACAAGCCGATAGCGCAGTGGCCGCTGGCGTGAACCCCTGCCGACCGTGGTGTCGGCGCTGACTGGCAAGGAAGAGCATGTATTACTGGAACAAGGACAATTTCGAAGGCCTCAGGCGCATTGGCGAGGTCTATGCCTCCCGTGAAGGCTTTGCCGGTTTCTCGCGGTATTGCCTGCTGCGCGAACAGGGCCTGAAAAAGCCGGCGCTCAAGGCGCTGGACGAGTTTCTCGACGGTGCGCGTCAGCGGGAGGTGGGCCAGCAGCGGGCGATTGTCTGCGAGATTGCCGACCTTGCCTTCAGCAACAGTGGTGCGCACCAGTTGTTGTCGCATGCCTTGACCCGCTACCTCAGGCAGGTGCTGCGAGCCTGGTGCGACGAGGGCCCGGCGTTGGCCGAGCCTTATCGCTGGATGGGCAAGCTGACGGGCGAGTCGGCGTGGCTCCAGGCGGCACTGGCGCACGACCCTCAGGATCAGGTGGCGTTGCGGCAGTTGGCGCTGGATGAGCTGGGCGAGGTTGATTTCATGGTTCATCACCTGCATGAGTCGGTGTTTCTGGGTGACGTTACCGTTGCGGCGACGAAGCTTGCGCGTGCCAGTGCGCTGGCGCGGTTGATCGAGGCCGAGACGACCCGCAGTTACATTGATGGTGAAGTGTGCAGCCTGCGTGAAATGCTCGAGGCCTGGGCGCAGTATCAGGCGGGTGATCGGGCGGTGGGGTTTGCCCAGTGGTGCGAGGCGCAGGCGCATGAGTTCCGGTTCTTGAAGAGCTACTACTACACCGAATGAGCGGTGGCCCACCGTCGCCCTCAAGATCCCGCGCCGCCCGCGCGGCGCTTCGCCGGCAAGGCCGGCTCCTACATCGGTTGCAACGCAGCCTTGCTCGCCCCCCTGTAGGAGCCGGCCTTGCCGGCGAACGAGCGCCACGCGCTCGCCTCCCTAGAGATAAGCCTGCTCCCGCCCCGGGCTGCGCTCGAAATGCCGCTTGTACTCGCGGCTGAACTGCGACGTGCTCTGATACCCCACCCGATGCGCCACCTGCGCCACACCCAACCCCTCGCCTATCAACATCTGCTGCGCCTTGAGCAAACGCAACCGCTTGAGGTACTGGATCGGCGACAGCAACGTGCAGCGCTTGAAGTGCTCATGAAACGTCGAGGTACTCATGTTCGCCCGCCCCGCCAACGCCTCCACGCTCAACGGCTCGGCGTAATGCTCGCGCAAATGGCTGAGGGCTGCAGCGATGCGCGCAAAATGCCCCTGCTGCTCCACCAGCGCCCGCAGCACCCCGGCCTGCGGCCCACGCAAGGCCACGTACAACACCTCGCGCACTCGCGCCGCCCCCATCACCCGGCTTTCCAGCGGGTCGTGCAGGCAACGCAGCAGCCGCTCCACACTCTCGCGCATCGGCGCATCCAGCGCCGCTGATGTCATGGACTCGGGCGTCTGCGCCGCCACCACCTGGCCAGCCCCCAGCCCCATGCTCTGCACCAGCTCGCTCAGCACCGTGCGGTCGATCGCCACCGACACGCCCAGCAGGGGTTCATCTTCGGTGGCGAAGGTTTCGCACATGAACGGCACCGACAGTGCCTGCACCAGGTAGTGGCCAGCCCCATATTCCAGGGTGCGCGGCCCCAGCCGGGCCAGTTTGCTGCCCTGGGCCAGGATCATCAGGCTCGGTTCGTAGATCTGCGGGCTGCTCGCCACGTAGTGGCTCCAGGACAACACCTGCACCTGCGGCAGGTGGGTGTCGACCGGGCCCGGGCGGGTGGCAAGGGGTTGGATCAGGGCGCAAAGCGTGGCATTGGCATCGGCGTGGCAGGTGAGCTGCATGGGGTACCGCATCAGAGGATCAGACACGCGCATCATCGCAGATTCGCTGCCCACCGCCACTACCGCACGCCCGATCCCGGAGGATCAGGCATGACTATCGGAGCATTACCCCAGGATCAGGTAGGTCTTGCGTACCGTCTGGCGCACGTCCCAGGTGCCCTGGCTGTTGGCGGCAAAGTACAGCGCATCGCCGGCACCGAACGGGATAGGTTCGCCACCCTCGGGGGTGAAGCTGCCCTCGCCGCTGATGATGTAGCTGTACTCGGCCTGCACCACCTGGCGCCGGAAGCGCCCCGGCGTGCATTCCCACAAGCCGGTGCTGGCGCCCTGCCCGGCCAGCTCCTGGTGCAACGCGGTACGCGCCATGGCTACCGGCTCGCCCAGGGGGGCACCGACTGCCGCGCTGGGGCCGAAGGCCGTGTCGTCTTCAAGGTGAATCAGTACAGGGTTCATGTGCAGTCCTCAGGATTTGTCTTCAAGCCCGGCCGGAGCCAGGCGGGCCAGCATGCAGTCGAGACGGCCGGCGGTGTGGCCGGCCATTTCGGCGCGCTCCTTGCGTATCACGGCGTTGCGCACCAGCGAACCGCCCACATAACGCAGCGGCTCCGGCGGGAAGGCCTTGCAGTTGCGCCCCACCAGCGCACAGGTGCTCCAGGCATCCTTGCGCCCCAGGGCCAGGCTGGCCAGAATGCGCCCGCCCAGGCGGCTGGGGCCCACGCCGTTGCCGCTCCAGCCGATGCCGTAGTGGATGTTGCCCTGCTCGCCCAGGCCGCCGAAGGTCGGCAGGCTGTCGTAGGTGCGGTCGATGGGCCCCGACCAGGTATGGGTGATGCGCACGTCATCGAGCATCGGGTAGGTACGGCGCAGGTCGGCCTCGGTCAGCGCGATGCTGCCCGGGTCGTGGCTGAACACCGGCCCGATCCTGCCGCCGTAGGCTATCGCCCCGGTGCCCTTGCCGAAGGCGATACGGCCATCCACGGTGGTGCGGTAGTAGTCGACCATCAGTTGCGAATCGGTGATCGACTCGGCGCCGGTCCAGCCCATCTGTTCCAGGCGGGTCGCCACCGGCTCGGTGAGCACGATGGAACTGTTGACCGGGGTGATCAGGCGCGCCAGTTGCGGCAAGGCAGCCGCCCAGGCATTGGTGGCCAGCACCACCGAGCCGGCACGGATGCGCGCCTGCGGGGTCACCACCTGCACCGGTGTGCCGGGCTGGATATCGCTGACCGCAGTACCCTCGGCAATCACCACCCCCGCCTCCAGCGCCACCCGGCGCATGCCGCGCACCAGGGCGCCGGGTTGCACGGTGGCGTTGCTGCGTTCGAACACGCCGGCCAGGTGCACCTTCGAGCCACAACGGCGCGCCACCTCGGCAGCCGGCACCCGCTCGAACGGCGTCACCCCAAGGCGGGCACAGGCGGCCAGCGTGGCGTTCCAGGTGTCGATGTGCGCGGGGCTGGTGGCCGTCCACAACCAGCCCTTCTGGCGAAAGTGCGCGTCGATCTGGTGCTGCTGGCAGAACTCGCCCAGCTCGCTGATCGCCCGCTCGGCGCTGTGCCCCAGAAACAGCGCCTGCTCCGGGGTGCAGAAGCTCGCCAGGGTGCCGACCTTGGGCCACCACGACATCACGAAGCCGCCGTTGCGCCCCGAGGCGCCCCCGCCGCACACGTCCTGCTCCAGCACCATCACGCGGATATCCGGCTCATGTTCCTTGAGGGTCAGGGCGGTCCACAGGCCGACGAAGCCGCCACCGACGATCACCACATCGGCGTCGTGCTCGCCCTGCAGCGCCGGGCCGGGTTTGAGGCTGGGCTCGGCGCTTTCCAGCCAGTAGCTGCGTTTGAGCGGTGCGCTGGGGGTCAGTTTCATGAGCGTGCCGCCCAGGCGTTGAAGCGCTGTTCGAGCAGTTCGCCGTGGTCGGCCCAGAAGCTTGCGTTCATCGGCAACTGGCCTTGCAGGTTGGGGCTGCCGGTGGGCAGCTCGCTGACCCGCTGCTCGCTCAGCAGGCCCAAGGCCTCGCGGTTGACCGGCCCGTAGGCGATCTGTTCGGCGTAGCCCTTCTGCTGCTCGGCCTTGAGGGTGTGGTTGATGAACTTCAGTGCTTCGTCGCGCTTCTTGGCCCCACGCGGGATGGCCCAGGCGTCCATATCATAGATGCCGCCATTCCACACGATGCGCAGCGGAGTCTGGCCCTGCACCGCGCTGATCCGGCCGCTGTAGGCCGAGCTCATCACCACATCGCCCGAGGCCAGGTACTGCGGCGGCTGGGCGCCGGCCTCCCACCACTGGATGCTGGACTTGATCTGGTCGAGCTTGGCGAAGGCGCGGTCCTGGCCTTCACGGGTGGCCAGCAGGGTGTAGACATCGGCCGCCGGCACGCCGTCGGCCAGCAGGGCGAATTCCAGGGTGTACATGGCGCCCTTGCGCAGCCCGCGCTTGCCGGGGAATTTCTCCAGGTTCCAGAAGTCGTCCCAGCTGGTGGGGGCCACCTTGAGCTTGTCGGCGTTGTAGGCGATCACCGTCGACCACACGAAAAAGCCCACGCCGCACGGCTGTACCGCACCGGGCAGCAGTTGCGCGGCCACGGCCGGGTCGGGGGCGAACTCTTCGAGCAGGCCTTCTTCACAGGCGCGTGCCAGCTCGGGCATCTCCATCTCGACCACGTCCCACGAGACGCTGCCGGTATCGACCATCACCTTGACCTTGGCCATCTCGCCATTGAACTCGCCGGCCACGATACGGGTGCCGGTCTGTGCCTGGTAGGTGTCATAGAAGGCCGCCACCTGTGCGGCCTTGTTGGCCCCGCCGTGGGACACCACGGTGAGGTCGGCCAGCGCCGATGTGCTGCACGCAGCGGCAGCGATCAGGGTGAGCGAAAAGGCCAGATTCTTGTGCATTGTTATGTTCTCCGGGTCGGGATGGCTCAGTAGGCCAAGTGTCGAGCCGCAGCCGGGTCGCCACAATCAGACGCAAACAAGATTCAGCCGCGTACCTTCATACGTTCGTACAAAGCCGTTCAAAGGCGCGCCATGCCCGGTTACACTGGCCGTCACCCTGCCCCGGAAGCTGCCCCATGGCCCTGTCTGTCAGCGACATCATCGCCCTGCCCGAACTGCGCACCCGCGTCATCAGCGGTGCCGGAGGGCTGGGCAAGCCGGTACGCTGGGCCCACGTGTGCGAACTGGCCGACCCCAGCGAATGGCTGGGCGACGCCGACCTGCTGATGACCACCGGCATCGGCATACCCGCCGATGCCGATGCCCAGCGCGCGTACGTGGAAAACCTCGCGGGCGCTGGCCTGGCGGGCATGATGATCGGCGAGAACATGCAGGCCCCGGCCAACCTCGAGGCCTTGATGGAGCGGGCCGACGCCCTGGACTTTGCGGTGATGTTCACCCACTACGGCGTGCCCTTCGCCGCCGTCACGCGGGCCATCGTCGATGCCGGCCAGCAGGAGGAGCAGGCGCGCCGCAATGCCATCACCCGGGTCTACGAAAGTGCCCGCATGAGCATTCAGGGGCTGGGCCTGGGCGCACTGCTCAAGCGCCTGGAAAAGGACGTGCAGGCGCGCCTGACCCTGCTCGACGCCGCGTCGCTGGCGCCCTGGCGCGACGCACTGGGCGGCCTGCCGGCAAGCCAGCGCCAATGGCTGGCGGCCCGCCAGCGCGACACCTCGGGCAACCGGCCGGTGGTGCAGCGCCACGCGCTGGAATCGGGCGAGCTGCTGGTGATGGCGCTGCCGTCCCAGGCCGACTGCCTGCTGGTGGCCGAAGGTGACGGGCTGCTCGACTACGGCCTGTTGCACCATGTGGTGGCGGTGCTGGGAATCGAGCTGGAGCGCCTGCGGGTCGACAACGAGCGCAACCTGCGCCTGGGCTCCGAGCTGCTGGACGACCTGTTGCAGCAGCGTCTGCCGGCGCATCAGGCACAACAGCGCCTGGCCGCCTTCGACATCGGCGCCGAACAGGCCTGCCTGCTGCTCGGCCGCGCCGCCGGGGTGTCACCGGCGGCCTGCGACGAAGCCCTGCAACGCCAGGGTCGTCGCGTGCTGATTCGGGTTCAGGGCGATGACCTGATCGTGCTCGGCGCCGCCGAGTGCATCCCGCAGTTGCAGGCGCAACTGCAGGTGCCGCTGGGGGTGAGCAACCCGCTGGGCCACGCCGGGCGCAGTGTCGAGGCGCTGCGCGAGGCGCGCCTGGCACTGGCCCACACCAGCGCCGCGCAACCGCTGGTGACCTACGCCCAGGCCGGCGCCAGCGTACCGTGGCTGGCGCAGAGCCTGGATGAAGCCGAACGTACCTTCCGCAACGTACTGGGCCCGCTGGCCGACTACGACAGCCAGCAGAACACCCAGCTGCTGCACACCCTGCAGGTGTTTCTGCAACACAACCGCTCGTGGCTGGCGGCGGCCGCGCAGCTGCACGTGCACAAGCAGACGCTGGTGTACCGCATGCGCCGCATCGAAGAGATCACCGGCCGCTCGCTGGACAGTACCGAGGACGTGGCCACGCTGTGGTTCGCCTTGCGCGCGGCGCGCATGGCGGGGCTGGCCTGAGTGCTATGCGGCAGACGCCCCAGCGCGCTGCCATGGCGCCCCCTTGGCGAAGGCCGCCTCCATCCAGTGCTTGAACGCCAGGGTAGTGGCCGTGGTGAAGCGCGCCGAAGGCCGCATCAGGTAGATGCCCGACGCCGAGTCCAGCTGCCACTGGGGTAGCACCCGCACCAGGCGCCCCTCGGCCAGGTCCTGGTGCATCATCCAGTCGCCACCGGCCAGAATCCCCACGCCGCTGCGCGCTGCCACCAGCAGTGCTTCATTGTCATTGCTGATCAGGCTGCCCTGCACCCGCACCGTCTGCTGCCCGCCCTGCCCGTTCAGGCGCCAGTCGGGGAACGAACGCAAGCCGCTGAAACCCAGGCAATTGTGCCCGGCCAGGTCGGATGGCCGTTGCGGTGCGCCGTGACGATGCAGATAGGCCGGCGCAGCGCACAGGATGCGCGTGTGCTCGCACAGCTTGCGCGCCACCAGCCGGTTGTCGGCCAGCTCGCCGACGCGCACGGCCACGTCGAAGCCTTCGCCCACGATATCGACGAAGCGGTCGGCATAGTCGACGTCGACGGTCACCTCGGGGTAGGCCAGGGAAAACCCGGCCACCAGCGGGCTCAGCCAGCGCCGGCCCATCGCCCCCGGCAGCGCCACGCGTAGCCGCCCGCGCACCTGCGCCGCACCGTTGCAGGCCTCGAGTTCGGCCGTGCTGATCAGGCTGGCGGCATGCTGCAGGCGCTCCACCAGCCGCGTGCCCTCGTCGGTGAAGCGCAGTTGCCGGGTGGTTCGCTCCACCAGGCGGATACCCAGGCGCTGCTCCAGAGCCGCCAGGCGCTTGGACAGCACCGAGGCATGGCGTTGCAGCACCCGGCCGGCGGCAGCGAACGAGCCGTGCTCGTGCAGCGCCAGCAAGGTGGCAAATTCATCGGCCTGACGGCTGTCGAAAGGGTCCATCGGTGAGGTCGGCCTCGTGCGCGTCGGTCAGGGGATCAGCACGACCGCCCCCTGGGACCGGCCTTGCTCGATGGCAGCATGGGCGCTGGCCACGTCGGCCAGGGGGTAGCGTTGCCATATGTGCGGCTGGATGATACCCGCCGCCAGTGAATCCAGCACATCCTGCGCGCGCTGCTGGTACTCCTGGGGGCTGGCGGTATGTGCCGCCAGTGACGGCCGGGTGAGGAACAGCGAGCCCTTGGCGTTCAGCGTGCCCACCTCGACCGCTGGGGGCGCGCCGCTGGTGGCGCCGAACGACACCAGCGTGCCGCGCGGGCGCAGGCTGTCCAGCGACGCCTCCCAGCTCACCCGGCCGACCGAATCGTAGACCACATCGACCTTGTGGCCCTGGGTCAGCTCGCTCACCTGGGCCGCCAACGTGGCTGCGTCGAACACCAGCACCGCATTGCAGCCGGCCGCCTTGGCGCGCTCGACGCTTTGCGCCCTGGACACCACACCAATCACATGGGCGCCCAGGTGCCTGGCCCACGGCACCATGATCTGCCCTACCGCCCCCGCCGCACCGTAGATCAGCACACGCGTGCCGGGGCCTACCGGGTAGCTCGCCTTGAGCAGGTACTGGGCGGTGATGCCCTTGAACAGCACGGCAGCCGCGTCTTCGAACGACACGGCAGCGGGCAGCCTGACCAGACGCTCGGCCGGGTACAGGCGTGCACTGGCATAGCCACCCAGCGGCCCGGTGGCATAGGCCACACGGTCGCCCACGGCCACCTCGGTCACGCCCGCCCCCAGCGCCCGCACGGTGCCGGCACCTTCCAGGCCCAGCGCGGACGGCAAGGCAATCGGCACGGCGCCCTTGCGCTGGTTGATGTCCAGCGGGTTGACGCCGATCGCGGCCTGTTCAAGCCACACCTGGCCCGGGCCTGGCGCTTGCACGGCGCCGGCCTGAAGCTGCATCACCTCGGGGGCGCCTACCGCCTGGAGCGTGATTGAAGTCACCATGATGTTGCCTCTTGCAGTGGTTGAAGGTCTGCAAAGGCTAATTAGCGCACCCGTAAACGACAATACAGCGCCATTGCCGAACATATGTGCACCTGATGCAGCAATGCCACATGCCCTTCGGCCCCCTACAGCGCCCGCACCAGCGCCGCTGCCACAATGCCTGCCGCAATCGCCGGCAGCGGCTTTTTCACCAGCAGCATCACCACCGCCGTGCTCAGCAGCGCCAGGCGTGCGCCGTTGTCGCCGTTCACCGCCAACGGCGTCAGCACCGCCACCAGCACCGAGCCGGACATCGCGCTGATGAACTGCTGCACGCGGTAGTTGATGGGCACGAACGACATCACGAACACACCCCCCCAACGGGTGGCCAGGGTCACCAGGCCCATGATCACCACCAGCAGCAGCGTGCCGGCGCCTGCAGTTTCAACGTTCATGCTTGTTCTCCATCCACACCACACCCAGAATGCCGCCCGCCAGCGCGCCCACCACCACGTGGCTGTTCTCCGGCAGGTACCAGTAGGCCAGCAGCGATGAACCGGCCGCCACGATCCAGATCATCAGCATGCGCAGGCTCTTGTGCCCGCCCAGCACCATCGCCAGCAGAAAGCAGCCCATCACCATGTCCAGGCCCAGGCTGACCGGGTCGTGGATCGCATTGCCGAAATGCAGCCCCAGCCAACTGCCCAGGCACCACGCCGACCACAGCGCGATACCGCCGCCCAGCACCAGGCCCAGGCCCGGCTTGCCGGCGTTCAATGCCTGCATGGCCATCGCCCAGTTGGCGTCGGACACCACCAGCATCACGCCGTAGCGCCGGGCAGTGGGCAGCTCGCGCAGCCACGGGTACAGCGTGGCGCCCATCAGCAGGTGACGGGCATTGATGGCGAACACGGTGATAATCAGCGGCACCAGCGGTACCTGCTCGCCCCACAGTTCCAGCGCGGCGAACTGCGAGGCACCGGCGAACACCAGTGCGCTCATCAGCAGGGTCGCCGCGTCCCCCAGCCCGGTCTGGGCTGCAGCGAGGCCGAAGGCCACACCGAACACCACGACGAACAGGGAAATCGGCAAGAGTTGCTTGAAGCCAGCCCAGACGTCGCTCCACGCAAGCCTGGATAGATGCTTCTCTACGGTTGACAAGGCACAGCCTCCTTCGTGTGGCGATCTTGTCATGCACCGGCCCGAAGGGGCGCATGCCGAACCGCTCGTTTTATAGTGACGCACGCGCGCGCTGGCGTGCGGGCGCTACTATGCCCGCACACACGCGCGTCACAAAGCCTGTTGTGCAGTTGTCGGCGAATTTACTCTCGCGCCGGTGCCTGGGGTCGCAAGGCGGCCTCGATGGCGGCGATGTCTATCTTGTCCATCTGCATCATCGCGTCGAAGGCACGCTTGGCCGCAGCCGGGTCGGGGTGAGTGATCGCGGCGGTCAGCGCGCGCGGGGTGATCTGCCACGACAGCCCCCACTTGTCCTTGCACCAGCCGCACACGCTGGCCTGGCCGCCGTTGCCGATGATCGCCTGCCACAGGCGGTCGGTCTCGGCCTGGTCGTCGGTGGCCACCTGGAACGAGAACGCCTCGCTGTGATGGAAGGCCGAGCCGCCATTGAGGCCCAGGCACGGGATGCCCATGACCGTGAACTCCACGGTCAGTACATCGCCCTGCTTGCCGGCAGGGAAGTCGCCGGGGGCACGGTGCACGGCGCCCACCGCGCTGTCGGGAAAGATGCTGGCGTAAAAGGTGGCAGCCTCCAGCGCCGCGCCGTCGTACCAGAGGCAGATCGTGTTCTTGCTGTTCATCGTGGTTCTCCACAGAAAAGCGACAGACCTCTGCAGTCTAGTCGCCCGCGGCGCAACCCTTGAGCCTGTCGATCAGTACCTGCACCCGCCGGGGCAACGGGTCGCGCGGCGGGTGAACCAGAAAGTAGTCATAGCGCCCCGGCTGGGAAAACCCGCCGAACGGCAGCACCAGCTCGCCCTGGTCGATACGCGCCTGCACCAGGCGCTGGCGGCCGATGGCGATACCGGCGTGGTGGATGGCCGCCGTCACGCACAGGTCCGACCGATCGAAGGTCAGGCCGCGCTGCGGCAAGGCGTCCAGCAGCCCCTGCTGGCCAGCCCACAGTTGCCACTCGGCATCGAACACCGCGTTCTCCCAGGCCAGTGCATCGTGCAGCAAGGTGCACTGGCGCAGATTGGCAGGGTTGTCGAACAGCTGGTGCAGCTCGGCATAGCGCGGGCTGCACACCGGGGCGATGGTCTCGCTCATCAGCGCATGGCTGACCAGGCCGGGAAACTCGCCATTGGCGTACAGCAGCGCCAGGTCGATGTTGTGCGTGCGAAAGTCGACCGCATCGTTGCCCACCCGCACGTCCAGCGCGATGTTCGGGTAGCGCTGGTGGAAGTCGGCCAGGCGCGGCACCAGCCAGCATTGCGCTGCGGACGGGCGCGCATACAACGCCACCGCCCCGCGCAGCTCGGCCTCGGGCGATGGCTCCAGGGCATCGCCCAACTGCTCCATCACCCCCTGCAGTATCGCGAACACCCGCTCGCCCTCGGCTGTCAGGCGTATGCGCCGGGTCAGCCGCTCGAACAGGCGCAGCGCCAGGGCCTGCTCCAGGCGGGCGATACGGTGGCTCACCGCACTGGGGGTCAGGCACAGCTCCTCGGCTGCCTGGGCAAAGCTCAGGTGCCGCGCCGCCACCAGAAAGGTGTGCAGGTTGGCAAATTGCGAGCTGTTCAGGCGTGCGCTCAAACGCGGGGGCAGGTTCAGCATCGGGGCAGGTTCCGCTAGTGTCCGGCCAGCAGTGTACGGCCCTGCGCCAGATACGCCTGCATTTCATCGTCCGGCACCATGCTGCCGCCGGTGCCCCACACCAGGTGCGTGGCATTGGCCAGGCGCTGCGCGCTCAGGCCCAGGCGCTGGCGATAGCCCTGCCGTTCCCCGGTCACCCGCAGGAACCCCGGCAGCCCGGCCAGCGCCGAGGGTTCCAGGCGATGGCCCTCGATGGCTTCGAGTTGCGCCAGTTGCCGATACAGCTGCTCGTCGGGAACGGTGTAATAGCCGTCGATCAGGCGCTGCATGGAGCGCCCGACAAACCCGGACGGGCGCCCCACCGCCAGGCCGTCGGCGGCGGTGCGGTTGTCGATGCCGAAGTCGTACACGCTGACCTGCTCGTGCAGCCCGGTGTACACCCCCAGCAGCATGCAGGGCGAATGGGTCGGCTCGGCGAACACGCAGTGCACCGCGTCGGCGAAGATCTGCTTCAGACCGAATGCCACCCCGCCAGGGCCACCACCAACGCCGCATGGCAGGTAGACGAACAGCGGGTGCTCGGCATCCACCCTGATGCCCGCCGCTTCAAGCTGGCGTTGCAGGCGACGCGCCGCCACCGCGTAGCCGAGGAACAGGTTGATGGAGTTCTCGTCATCGACGAAATGGCAGCGCGGGTCGGCCTCGGCCTGCTGGCGCCCCTGCTCCACCGCCACGCTGTAGTCGGACGCATACTCGATCACCTCCACCCCGCAACTGCGCAGGCGGTCCTTCTTCCACTGCCGGGCGTCGGCCGACATGTGCACGCTGGCCTTGAAGCCCAGGCGCGCACTCATGATGCCGATGGACAGGCCCAGGTTGCCGGTGGAGCCGACCGCCACGCTGTACTGGCCGAAAAATGCCCGCGCGCGGTCGCTGTCGAGGCTCGCGTAGTCATCCCCAGGCTGCAGGATGCCCGCCGCCAATGCGAGGTCTTCGGCGTGCTTGAGCACCTCGTAGATACCGCCACGCGCCTTGATCGAGCCGGAGATCGGCAGCAGGTTGTCGGCCTTGAGCCACAGCGCGCCCTGCACGGGTACCTGCGCTTCGGCGCACAGCGCGGCCTGCACCTGCGCCAACGGCAGCAGGGGCGACTCGATGATGCCCTTGCTCACCGCCGTCTGCGGGAAGGCCGAGGCAATGTAGCTGGCAAAACGCTCCAGCCGCGCGCTGGCGTCGTCCACATCGGCCAGGGTCAGCGGCACGTCGCCCAGCGCCTGCGCTGTCGGGGCCAGGCCCGGGTTGAACCAGGTGGTCGGTTGCAGGCGCACCAGGTCGGCGATCAAGGGGTGGCTGTGCTGCCACTGGTCCAGGGTCTTGTCGTGAATCATGCGGTTCTCCAGAAAAGTGACGGTAGTACGGGCAGGCTCATACCCAGTGCGACAGCAACAGGGTCATGCCCAGGGCCACGACCGAAGCCAGCAGTGTCGCGGCGGTGAATTTTTTGAGCGCCTCGCCCAGCGACACGCCCAGGTATTCCTTGACCACCCAGAACGCCGAGTCGGTGACGGTAGTCCAGCCAATCGCGCCGGCGCCAATGGCAATGATCACGATCTCGCGGTTCTGCCCCGGCATCGCGTCCAGCAGCGGCAGCACCATGCCGGCGGCGCTGACCATTGCCACGGTGGCCGAGCCGACCGCCAGGTGCATCAGCCCGGCGACGAACCAGGCCAGCAGGATCGGGTTCAGGTCCCACTGCGACAGGGTGCTGGCCAGTACCTTGCCGACCCCGCTGTCGATCAGTACGCCATTGAAGGCACCGCCGGCACCGATGATCAACAGGATACTGGCCAGCGGGGTGAAGGAGCCGGCAGTCAGCGCCTGCAACCGCGCCATGCCCAGGCCACGGCGCAGGCCCAGCGCCCAGTAGGCGAAGCACACCGCGATGGCCAGGGCAGTGAGCGGGTTGCCGAGGAACATCATCAGCCGGTACAGCCCGGCCTCGGGCGCCAGGGTCATGCTGGCCAGGGTCTTGCCCACCATCAGCAGCAGCGGCAGCAGAATCACCAGCAGGGTCAGGCCCAGGCCCGGCATCGACTGGCCAGCGGCTGGCGTGGCGGCAGGCTCTGGCGCGGCCTGCGCGTCGGGCGCAGCGTGCCGCGGGCACACCAGCGTGGCCCATACCGGGCCGGCAATCACCGCGGTCGGCAGGCCGACGATCAGCCCGTACAGGATCACCTTGCCCACGTCGCCCCCCAGCAGCTGGGTGATGGCCATTGCCGCCGGGTGCGGCGGCAGCATGCAGTGCACGGTCATCAGCGATACGGCCAGTGGCAGGCCGACGTAGAGGATGTTGAGCCGGGTCTGGCGGGCCACCACGTAGATCAGTGGTATCAGCAACACGAAACCGACTTCGAAAAACACCGGTATGCCCACCACGAAGCCCACCAGCATCATGGCCCACGCCGTGCGCTGTTCACCCAGGGCGTCGAGCAGCGAGCGCGCAATGCGTTCGGCGCCGCCCGACACCTCCAGCAGTTTGCCCAGGATGCTGCCCAGGCCGATCACCGCCGCAAGAAAACCCAGGGTGCCGCCCATGCCCTTCTCGAACGAATCGGCGATGGCCGGCAGCGGCATGCCGGCCCCGGCGCCCACCACAAAACTGGCCAGCATCAGGGCCAGGAACGAGTGCACCCGAAACCTGACCACCAGCACCACGATCAGGCCGATGGCCGCCATCAATATCAGTAACAAACCTGCGTCTTCGTGCATGACTTCGCCTTTATTTGTTTTAGTGAGCGATTGCCGCGCAGGGCGCGGTCGGAGGCGATTAGGCGGCACGCAGGCAGGCCTTTACAAAGGATGGTTTTTCAGCGCACAGGTGATCTGAGGTCATCTGCCAGGGCCCTCGCCGGGCGGACACCTGAACCTTAAACCGCTATGATTCCCGCCATCACTCATGACCCCTTTGGCCGCTGGTAACCACCGCATGATCGAAGTCACCGAAGTTTCCATTGCGCAGCTGCGCGCCGCCCTCGAATCGGGCCAGACCACCTCGGTCGAGCTGGTGAAGGCCTACCTCGCCCGCATCGATGCCTACGACGGCGCAGACACGCCCACCGCGCTCAATGCGGTGGTGGTACGCAACCCCGAAGCCCTGCGCGAAGCCCAGGCATCCGACGAGCGTCGTGCCCAGGGCAAGCCCCTCGGCCCGCTCGACGGCATCCCCTACACCGCCAAGGACAGTTACCTGGTCAAGGGCATGACCGCCGCCTCCGGCAGCCCGGCCTTCGCCAACCTGGTGGCCTACCGCGACGCCTTCACCATCGAGCGCCTGCGCGGGGCCGGGGCGATCTGCCTGGGCAAGACCAACATGCCGCCCATGGCCAACGGCGGCATGCAGCGCGGCGTGTATGGCCGGGCCGAAAGCCCGTACAACGCCGCCTACCTCACCGCACCCTTCGCCTCGGGCTCGTCCAACGGCGCGGGCACGGCCACGGCGGCCAGCTTCGCCGCGTTCGGCCTGGCCGAGGAAACCTGGTCCAGCGGCCGCGGCCCGGCCTCCAACAATGGCCTGTGCGCCTACACCCCTTCGCGCGGGGTGATCTCGGTGCGCGGCAACTGGCCGCTGACGCCGACCATGGACGTGGTGGTGCCCTTCGCCCGCACCATGGCCGACCTGCTCGAAGTGCTCGACGTGGTGGTGGCCGAAGACCCCGATACCCGTGGCGACCTGTGGCGCCTGCAGCCCTGGGTGCCGATCCCCAGCGTGGCCTCGGTGCGCCCCGCCGCCTACCCGCAACTGGCGGCGGACAGCGCGGCGCTGGCCGGCAAGCGCTTCGGCATCCCGCGCATGTACATCAACAAGGACCCGGATGCCGGCACCTCGGACAGCCCCGGCATCGGCGGCCCGACCGGCCAGCGCATCAACACGCGGCCTTCGGTGATCGCACTGTGGGAGGCGGCGCGCAAGGCACTGGAAGCGGCCGGCGCCGAGGTGCTCGAAGTGGATTTCCCGCTGGTATCGAACTGCGAGGGCGACCGCCCAGGTGCCCCCACCGTGTTCAATCGGGGCCTGGTGTCCAAGGCATTCCTGCACCATGAACTGTGGGACCTGACGGCCTGGGCCTTCGACGACTTCCTGCAGGCCAACGGCGACCCGCAGCTCAACCGCCTGGTGGACGTGGACGGGCCGAAGATCTTCCCCCACGACCCCGGCACCCTGCCCAACCGCGAGGGCGACCTGGCGGCGGGCATGGACGAGTATGTGCGCATGGCCGAGCGCGGCATCACGCCGTGGGACCAGATCGCTACCCTGCCCGATGGACTGCGCGGGCTGGAGCAGACGCGGCGCATCGACCTGGAAGACTGGATGGACAGGCTGGGGCTGGATGCGGTGCTGTTCCCGACGGTGGCCGATGTGGCCCCGGCCGATGCCGATGTGAACCCGGCCTCGGCGGATATTGCCTGGAGCAACGGGGTGTGGGTGGCCAACGGCAACCTGGCGATCCGTCACCTTGGGGTGCCGACGGTGACGGTGCCGATGGGGGTGATGGCGGACATCGGCATGCCGGTGGGGCTGACCTTCGCCGGGCGGGCGTATGATGACTCGGCGTTGCTGCGCCTGGCCTCGGCGTTCGAGGCTACGGGTTCAAAGCGCTTGATACCGCCGCGAACCCCAATGCTGGCACGCCGTAAATAGATAGAGGTTGGTGCCTATCGCGGGTCAAGCCCGCTCCCACAGAGAACATCACTGGGTCCGAACCCAGCGCACATTTCCTGTGGGAGCGGGCTTGACCCGCGATCGAGCGCGCAGCGCTCGCAAGACCGATCGCCACGAACTATCAGACAAAAAAGGGGGACGCCATCACGGCGCCCCCCTTTTTTTGTCAGCCTGAACCCGTCAGTTCCAGGGACGATCGCCGTTCTCGTCCTTGATGCGGGTAGGCAGGCCCATCACGTCCAGCGCCTTCAGGAACGGCTCGGCCGGCAGTTCCTCGACGTTGGCCATGCGCTGCACGTCCCACTCGCCACGGGCCACCAGCAGGGCCGCCGCCACCGGCGGCACGCCCGCGGTGTAGGAGATGCCCTGGCTGTCGGTCTCGGCATAGGCCTCTTCGTGATCAGCCACGTTGTAGATGAACACTTCGCGTGGCTGGCCGTCCTTGGTGCCCTTGACCAGGTCGCCAATGCAGGTCTTGCCGGTGTAGCCCGGCGCCAGCGAAGACGGATCCGGCAGCACGGCCTTGACCACCTTGAGCGGCACCACTTCCAGGCCCTCGGCGGTCTTCACCGGTTGCTCGGACAGCAGGCCCAGGTTCTTCAGTACGGTGAACACATTGATGTAGTGCTCGCCGAAGCTCATCCAGAAACGCACGTTCGGCACGTCGAGGTTCTTGGACAGCGAGTGCACTTCGTCATGGCCGGTCAGGTACAGGTTCTGCGAACCCACCACCGGCAGGTCGTCGGTACGCTTGACTTCGAACATGGTGTTGCTGGTCCACTGGCTGTTCTGCCAGCTCCACACCTGTCCGGTGAATTCACGGAAATTGATTTCCGGGTCGAAATTGGTGGCGAAATACTTGCCATGGGAGCCGGCATTGACGTCGAGAATGTCGATCGAATCAATGCGGTCGAAATACTGTTGTTGCGCCAGTGCTGCATAGGCATTGACCACACCCGGGTCGAAGCCCACGCCAAGAATGGCGGTGATGTTCTTCTGCTGGCATTCCTCGAGGTGCTTCCACTCGTAGTTGCCATACCAGGGCGGCGTCTCGCAGATCTTGCCCGGTTCTTCGTGAATGGCGGTGTCCAGGTAGGCCACGCCGGTATCGATGCAGGCACGCAGCACCGACATGTTGAGGAAGGCGGAACCGACGTTGATCACGATCTGCGATTCGGTTTCGCGGATCAGCGCCTTGGTTGCCTCGACATCCAGAGCATTGAGCGAAAAGGCCGTGATGTCGGCGGGTACCTTCAGGCTACCCTTGGCCTTGACGCTGTCGATGATGGCCTGGCATTTGGAGATGTTGCGTGACGCGATGGCAATACGACCGAGTTCGTCGTTGTGCTGCGCGCACTTGTGGGCCACCACCTTGGCGACACCTCCTGCACCAATGATAAGAACGTTTTTCTTCAATTTCTTTATCTCTCCTTTCCGCCAGCTTACGAGAGGCTGGACAGGTAGTCGTCAAAACCAAATTCGCGAACCACCTCGACAGTACCGTCAAGTTGTTTCACTACGATGGATGGCATCTTCAAACCGTTGAACCAGTTTTTCTTGACCATGGTGTAGCCTGCCGCGTCGATGAACGACAGCCGATCGCCGATGGCCAGCGGACGATCGAATTGATACTCGCCGAAGATATCCCCGGCCAGGCAGGATTTGCCGCATACCATGTAGGTGTGCTCACCCTCGCTGGGCGCCAGCTTGGCGTTGAGGCGATAGATCAGCAGGTCGAGCATGTGCGCCTCGATGGAGCTGTCGACCACGGCCAGGTGCTTGCCGTTGTACAGGGTGTCGAGCACGGTCACTTCCAGCGAAGCGCTCTGGGTGATCGCCGCTTCGCCCGGCTCCAGGTACACCTGCACGCCGTACTTCTGCGAGAACGCCTTCAGGCGCGCGCAGAATGCATCCAGTGCATAGTCTTCGCCGGTGAAGTGGATACCGCCGCCCAGGCTCACCCACTCGACCTTGTGCAGCAGCTCGCCGAAGCGCTCTTCGATGGTGTTGAGCATCTGGTCGAACAGGCCGAAATCGCCGTTCTCGCAGTTGTTGTGGAACATGAAGCCGGAGATCTGCGACATGACCGCATCGATCTTGACCGGGTCCCATTCGCCCAGGCGGCTGAACGGGCGCGCCGGGTCGGCCAGCAGGTAGTCCGAGCTGCTCACCTGCGGGTTGACGCGCAGGCCGCGCACCTTGCCTTCGGTGGCCTGGGCATAGCGCTGCAGCTGGCCGATGGAGTTGAAGATGATCTTGTCGCAGTTCTCGATCATCTCGTCGATTTCATCGTCGGCCCAGGCCACGCTGTAGGCGTGGGTCTCGCCTTCGAACTTCTGGCGGCCGAGCTTGAGCTCGTAGAGCGAGGACGAGGTGGTGCCGTCCATGTACTGCTGCATCAGGTCGAACACCGACCAGGTGGCGAAGCACTTGAGCGCCAGCAGGGCCTTGGCCCCGGACTGTTCGCGCACATAGGCGATCTTCTGCATGTTGTGCAGCAGCTTGGTTTTGTCGATGAGGTAGTACGGCGTCTTGATCATTTCGAGGCCCCCGGCAAGGCCGGCCAAAAAAAGGACACGCATTGTGCCTTCACTGCACGGGAATCGAAAGCTCGGAAGTGATTTTTGCCCGACGCGGATTTTTCGGGTGCACCCATCGCAGGTCGAACCCGCCCCCACACGGGAGCGGGCCTGGACGTCAGAAGTCCCAGCGAGTGCTGAACATCACGTTGCGCGGGTCACCGTAGTACGAGGAGTTATAGAAGCCGATGTTGGTGTAGTAGTACTTGTCGAACAGGTTGTAGACGTTGACCGACGCCGACAGGTGCTCGGTGAACTGGTAGCGCGCCATCAGGTCGACCAGCCAGTACGGGGTCTGGGTGAAGGTGTCATTGGTGCCCTTGGCGTAGTTGTTGAGGACCTGCCAGCCCTTGCCCTGCCAGCGTGCCCCACCGCCCACGGTGAGCTTGTCGAGGCGCCCGCCAAGTTTGTAGGTGGTGTAGAGGTTGAGCTGATCTTCGGGCTCCCAGGTAGCTACCTTGGCCCCGCCCTGGTCGCGGCTGACCTTGTGCGTGTAGCCGGCCTGCACCTGCCAGCCGGGCGCCAGCTCCCCGGACACCTCTGCCTCGTAGCCCTTGGTTCTGGACTTGATGCCCATGTAGGCGTAGTCGATGTCGGGGTTGGTTGGCCTGGCGTTGTAGAACGTGTCGGCCTGCGGGCGGTTATCTTCGTGCACTTCGAAGTAGGCCAGGCTGGTGTTCAGGCGACCGTCGTAGAACTCACCCTTGATGCCCACCTCGTAGTTCTGGCCCTCGTTGGGCTCGAGCATCCTGTTGCGGCTGTCACGGTAGGCCGTCTGCGGCAGGAAGATATCGGTGTAGCTGGCATACGCAGAGAAGTTGCTGTTGAGGTCGTACACCACCCCGGCATAGGGCACCAGCCGTCCGCTCTCCTGGCTGTCGCTGGTGCCGGTGACCTGAAAGTTTGCCAGGCGGCTGCCCAGCAGCAGCGAAAGGTCATCGGTGACACTGAAGCGCGCAGTCAGGTAGCCGCCACTTTGCCGGGTGGTTTCGTCGTTGCGCTTTGTCACCGAGCCCCAGTCCGGCTCGATGGCCTGGCCGTGCCAGCTCTCCAGATCGTATTCGTTGTCGAAGTAGGTGACGTTGTTGTAGTTGTCGCCCTTCCAGTGCGAGCTGGACACCGAGCCACCCACCACCAGTTGGTGTTCGCGCCCGAACAGGCTGAACGGCCCGGTGGCGTAGAGGTCGCCGCTGTCGCTGGTGGTTTCGCCGGTGTACTTGCGCGAATAGATCGACGACACGGTCGGGGTGTCGGGCGACACCGAGCCCAGTGGCGCGTCATAACCATTGATCTGGTGGTTGTACTGACCCTTGATGACCCAGTCATTGGCCAGGCGATGCTCCAGGGTGGCGAACAGCGTGCGCGAGTACTGCTCCCAACTGCTCCACTTGGCGCCATTGTTGAACGAACGCGGCAGGCTGATGGGGTTGCCCTGGGAGTCGTACACCGGACGGCTGCCCGACCAGCCCGAGCCCCTGGGGTCGCTGTCCTGGTAGTCGGCGCCCAGGGTCAGCAGGGTGTCTTCGTCCAGGTCCACTTCCAGGATGCCGTAGTACACGCTGGTCTTGCGCTCGTAATGGTCCATGAACGAGTGCTTGTCCTGATAGGCGGCCACCGCCCGGCCCCGCACGTTGCCACTGTCGGTCAGCGGGCCGCTGAGGTCGATCTCCGAGCGGTAGTTGTCCCAGGAGCCGGCGCCCAGGTCCACATGCCCCCTGAAGTCGGCCGTCGGCTTCTTGCGGATCAGGTTGATCGTGCCACCGGGGCCGCCCGCGCCGGTGAGCAGGCCGGTGGCGCCCTTGAGCACCTCGACCCGGTCATAGATCGCCATGTCGGTAAGGGTCTGCCCGGCCGAGTACTGCGCGTCACGCAGGGTCGGGATGCCGTCGTACTGGAAGTTGACGATGGAGAAGCCGCGCGAATAGTAGTTGGTACGTTCACTGTCGTAGGTCGACACGGTGATGCCGGGGGTGTGGCGCATCACATCGTCGATGGCGTTCAGGCCGAAATCGTCCATGGCCTGGCGCGTGACCACAGAGATCGACTGCGGGGTTTCCCGCGGGGTCAGCACCATGCGCGTGGCGGTGGCGATGGTGCCCGGCGTGTAGGAGCCGGTGCCTTCGGTGATGGTGCCCAGCTGGTTGGCGCTGACTTCGGTGGCCTGCAGCTCCAGCTGCGCACTGCCGGTGGCCAGCCTTGGCATTACCCGGTAGCCCTCGCCTTCGGGCATCGCCTGCAGGCCCTTGGGTGCGAGCAGCCGCTCCAGGCCCTCGGCGATGGCGTAGCTGCCGTCCAGGCCGCTGCTGTGGATGCCTTGGGTCAGGGCCGAGTCGACCGCGATCATCACCCCGGCCTGCTGGCCGAATGCGCCGAGCACGCGATCGAGGTTGCCGGCGTCGATATGGAAGGCGTGGGTGGCGTGGGCATCGGCGCCGGCCAGTACGCCCTGGCTGGCGCACACGAGGGAAAGCCCGAGGATGGCCGTGCGCAAGGCACCGGCAAGCGGAGTGAGGCGGCTGTGCATAAACAATTCCATGGGTTGAGGGTGTTGGCGATGCGCTGTTTTTCAGCGTCTTCCCTGGTCTTGATGCATGAGATGGAAAAAACTGCCGCCGCTGTTAAAAATAATCGTTCTCAGGCCACGACCACGTTTGCCCAGTAGCCGAACACACGCTGTACCCGTATCGGCAACACACTGGCCAGCAGGTCGAGGCTGGCATCGGGCCGATCGAGGGAGAACGAACCCGACACCTGCAAGGCCGCCACCGCCGGATCGCAGCGCAGTACGCCGCGCCGGTAGCGGTCGAGCTGGGCCAACACCCGGCCCAGTGGCATGCGCTCGGCAATCAGCAGGCCGTCAACCCAGGCCTGGGCGCCCGCGTCGAGGGGTTCGACACTGCCGACCTGCTGCCCGAACGCCACCTGCTGGCCGGCGCTCAAGGTCATGCGGGTGCTGCCGGCCCAGGCGATCGAGGCACTGCCTGCCAGCACCTGCACCTGGGTACCCGACACCCCGGGCAGGCCCTGGCTGACCACCAGCCGCGAGGCGGGCTCGGGGCGTACCCAGCCATTGGCGGTGCGCACCGCCAGCGAAGCACCTTGCCCCAGGGTGAGCATGATCCGCCCCAGGTTGAGCGCCAGCACGTCTGCGTGAGCATCCACGCCGGTGCGGGTATCCAGGGTCAGCTCCACCTCGCCAGACAACGCCACGTGATGACGCTCGCCGGTGGTGGTGCGGTAGTCACTGAACAGTTCCGGCAGCAGCACCCGCTCACGCACGCTAAGGCCAGCCGCCAGTACCACCCCCAGCCCGGCGAAGCCCTTGAGCACATTGCGCCGCGACGCAGTGCCACGTGCCTGCAGCAATCCGCGCGCGCCGGCGGCCGGTAACGTCCTGGTGCCCTGGCGCAGGTCATGGGTGAGCCCGGCAAGACGCTGCCAGGCCAGTTCATGCTGGGGGTTTTCATTGCGCCAGTGCTGGCAGGCCTGCTGCTCGGCCAGGCTGCTGACACCCGACTGCAGGGTGACCATCCACAGCATGGCCTGCTCTACCACGCCGGGGTCCAGCGGCTGGTTGTCGATCCGGGCGAAGCGGCTCATGCGCCGTAGACCGCCGCATAGCAGTGTCGGTAGGCCTTGAGCATGGCCTTTTGCACCACGTTCACCGTCAGGCCCTGGTGTTCGGCGATCTGCGCGTAGGTCAGACCGTCAAGCTGTGACAGCAGGAAGATCTCGCGCACCTTGCTGCCCAGCCCATCGAGCACCTGGCCCACCGCGTCCAGCGCCTCGAGCACCAGCAGGCGAGTTTCCGGGGACGGCACCAGCGCCGGTTCAAGATGCGCCAGCGACTCCATGTAGGCCTTCTCCAGCGCATGGCGCCGAAAGTACTGGATGCACAGGCGGCTGGCCACGGTGGTGAGGTAGGCGCGCGGCTCGCGGTACACCGGCGGTGCCTCGCTGCGCAGGATGCGCACGAAGGTGTCCTGCGCCAGGTCCAGCGCCTGCTCCCGGTTGCCCAGCTTGCGGCGCAGCATCTGCGTCAACCAGCTGTGGTGTTGAACGTAGAGTTCGCCCACCGCATGGTGGGTGCTGGAAAGTGGATGCATCGGCAGGGTTCCGGGACGCAGGCTGACGGGAGTCGTGCATGGTAATACTTCTCATTAGCTTGCGGTGGATTTTTATGATTGCCGCCGAAACAACCTGCTTCACCGACACTGGCAGGCCGGCGCTCAGGTGCAGTACTGTGCGAGGCAGCCAAAGGGAGGGCTGCATATGGATCAAGCGACACTCACCACCTTGTTGACCAAGCTCCGCAATTGCGACCTCGAGGGCGCGGCCGCCGACCTGCAGGCCCAGGCAGTGGCACTGGCGGCCCGAGGGGAAGAGGCACTGTCCGACTTCCTCGCCCGCTATGCCTTCCGCTCGTTGCAGGGCAAGCACAGCCCGGACAAGACATCGCCGGCGCTGGCCCAGGCACTGCACGACAGCGAACAGCACCTGCAGCGGCTTCACGACGAGCGCAAGGCGCTGCTCGACGACATCCACACCTACTTTCTGGAATTCGAGAAGATTGCCGTCAACCTGACCCCGGCACTGATCGAACCGGCGACTTTCAGTGAGCAGAACCGCGACAACCTGCCGTTCATCGAGGACTACCTGAGCGGCCGTCGCGAGGTGGTGGACGATCTCAACCTGCAGAGCGTGCTGAAAAAGCAGATCAAGTTCTACCTCAACCTCAACCTGCACGATGAACGCCCCACGTTGCAGGTCAGCTATCGCAAGACCCACATCCAGCCGGGCAAATCCTGGCGGTTCGTGGAGCTGAGCCAGCAGGCCGGGCAACGCAGCGAACAGTTGAACCGGCTGGTGCAACTGGATACCGAGTGCGATGCGGTGCAGCGCCAGGTATCACGCCTGAAATGGGAGCTGCGCTGCAACGAGGACACCGGCAACCAGCAGGTGGCCGACTTCCAGAAAAAACTGGGGTTGTTCATGGCCAGTGTGGCTGCACAGGCCTGAGGCCGACCGGGTGGCGGCACCGGCCCGGCGCCCTCGCCCGGCCATTCGCGGATCAGCCCAGGCGGCCCCAGACCTGCACCAGCCCCACCAGGTGCACCACCCCGAACCCCAGGCACACCAGCGAGCTCACCACGATGAAGCGCTGGCTGCGCCCGGTATTGGCCAGCACGAAGGGCCCGGCGATACCGCGCAGCAGGTACACCAGCGTGATCGCGCACAACGCCGGCAGCAGCAACGGCAGCGGCGCAATCACGCCCGCCCCCGACAATGCAAAGGCCGCCCAGCTCAGCAGCACCAGCGCAATCGCTGCCGTGACCACCGCCGGAAAGGTCCGGCCCGCCTCCGCCGCCCGGATGAAGCGCTCACCCGCCCCGAACAGGCGATACCAGGACGGCCCCGCGATGATCGTACCCACGTGCAGCACGGCCGCCAGCGCGCTGAGCGCCGCGGCAATCACCAGCGCCAGATTGTATTCACCTGCCATAACGGTTCTTCCTTGTAGGAGCCGGCGTTGCCGGCGAAGCGGGCAACGCGTTACTTGGCCGAACCCTGCATGTACGTCGCAAAGTTGTTGATATGGTCGTCCAGGTTGTCTTCGAGCATCATCCGGTACTGGTCGCAGAAGTACGTGAGCATCGCCTCGCGTGCCTGTGCCATTTCTTCCCCCGACTTGAAGTTGCGCGCACTCACCCAGGCATTGAACCGGGTGGTGCCGAACATCATCGAGGCACTCACCTTGCCCAGGTCCTGGACCTGCCCGAGCTGCTCGTTGGACAGCTCTATATGGGCGTCGGCGCGGTCGTAGAACGAGTCGTCAGCATTTTGCGGCATTGCGTGTCCCTTTCTCATCACGTCTGGTTATTGCAGCCCCCTCCTGCCGTCCGGCCAACCGTCGGCGAGTGGATATCTGCGCGAAGCTGATTATGCTTCAAACGAGCGGGCAGCGCTGCGAGGTGTCTGTGCGCATTGCGTAGTCCGATGACATCAGCCCCAGGGCTTGGGTGAAGTGGCAGTGGGTGTTCCGGCCTACAACAACAATCCGGAGAAAACTCATGGCGACAATCGACAGCACTTCCACAGGCAGTGCGCCCAGGCGCGGGATCACCAAAGAGGAACGCAAGGTCATCTTTGCCTCGTCCCTGGGCACCGTGTTCGAGTGGTACGACTTCTATCTGTATGGCTCCCTGGCGGCGATCATCGCCAAGCACTTCTTTGCCGGGGTCAACGAAACCACTGCCTTCATCTTCGCCCTGCTCGCCTTCGCCGCCGGGTTTGCGGTAAGGCCGTTCGGCGCCATCGTGTTCGGCCGCCTGGGCGACATGATCGGACGCAAGCACACCTTCCTCATCACCATCGTGATCATGGGCGTGTCCACCGCGGTGGTGGGCCTGTTGCCCAGCTATTCGAGCATCGGCGTGGCGGCCCCGGTGATCCTGATCACCCTGCGCCTGCTGCAAGGCCTGGCGCTGGGCGGTGAATACGGCGGCGCCGCCACCTACGTGGCCGAGCACGCACCGCCCGGCAAGCGCGGCTTTTTCACCTCGTGGATCCAGACCACCGCCACGCTGGGGCTGTTTCTGTCGCTGCTGGTGATCCTGGCGTGCCGTACCGTGCTGGGCACCGAGGCGTTCGAGGCGTGGGGCTGGCGCATACCATTCCTGCTGTCGATTCTGCTGCTGATCGTGTCGGTGTACATCCGCCTGCAACTGAGCGAGTCGCCGGTATTCAACCGGATGAAGGCCGAAGGCAAGGCATCCAGGGCGCCGCTGACCGAGTCGTTCGCCCGCTGGGACAACCTCAAGGTGGTGATCATGTCGCTGCTCGGCGGTACCGCCGGCCAGGCGGTGGTGTGGTACACCGGGCAGTTCTATGCGCTGTTCTTTCTGTTGCAGACGCTCAAGATCGACCCGCAGACCGCCAACCTGCTGATTGCCGGTTCGCTGCTGATCGGCACGCCGTTCTTCGTCATCTTCGGCAGCCTGTCCGACCGCATCGGGCGCAAGGGCATCATCATGGCCGGCTGCATCCTGGCGGCGCTGACCTACTTCCCGATCTTTCATGCGCTGACCCAGTACGGCAACCCCGACGTGTTCAGTGCCCAGGCACGCAACCCGGTGACGGTGGTCGCCGACCCGGCGCAGTGTTCGTTCCAGTTCGACCCGGTGGGCAAGGCGCGCTTCACCAGTTCGTGCGACGTGGCCAAGAGCGTGCTGGCCAAGCGCGCGATCCCCTACGTGAACGAAAAGGCCGAGCCCGGCAGCGTGGCGCAGGTGCGCATCGGCAGCACGGTGGTGCCCAGCTTCGACGGCAGCCGCCTGCCGGCCGCCGACTTCAAGACGCAGAACGATGCTTTCGCCGCCACCCTGGGCGCGGCCCTGAAGGACGCCGGCTACCCGGAAAAGGCCGACCCGAACAAGACCAACTACCCCATGGTGCTGTTGCTGCTGACCATCCTGGTGATCTACGTGACCATGGTCTACGGGCCGATCGCCGCGTGGCTGGTGGAGCTGTTCCCGGCGCGTATCCGCTACACCTCGATGTCGCTGCCCTACCATATCGGCAACGGCTGGTTCGGCGGCTTCCTGCCCACGGTGGCGTTCGCCATGGTCGCGGCCACGGGGGATATCTACTACGGGCTGTGGTACCCGATCGTGATCGCGGTGATGACCGCCATCCTGGGTACCTTCTTCCTGCCCGAGACCAAGGACCGCGACATCAACCACAGCTGAAACCGCCCGCCCTCCCGGGTGCCGGGAGGGCGCGGTGCAGCCTACTGCGAGAGGTGCCGGATCATCGCCACCGTCAGGTACAGGCGCGGCGCGATGCTGGACAGTTCGATGTATTCATCGTCGGCGTGCAACCCGGCCCCGACCACGCCCATGGTTTCGAGCACCGCCGGCGTGGCGCTGCCGGGCACATAGGCATAGCCGGCGTCGGTGCCAAAACGCATGGCGATGGGCTCCAGGCTGCGATCGATCTGGCCATACAACTGCTGGGCAGTGCTGGCCAGGGCGGCGGAGCCTTCATTTCTGGCCAGCGGCGGGCGCCCCTTGCGCAGGGTCAGCGTGACCTGCGTGTCGGCGATGAGCCGGGCCTGGCTGATACGTTGCGCGTCGGCCAGCACGCGGTCGCTTTCGGACAGGTCGGCATAGCGCATGTCGGCTTCGGCGGTGGCCAGCGCCGGGATGATGTTGGCTTTCTCGCCGGCCTTGGCCAGGGTCCAGTTGACCGTGGTGCCTTTGGCCGGGTCGCCCAGGTCCTTGAGCTGCACCACCTGGTGCGCCAGCTCGGTCAAGGCGTTGCGCCCGTCTTCAGGGGCGGAGCCGGCGTGTGCCGAGCGACCGCGCACTTCCAGCAGCAGCTAGTTGATGCCGTTGGTGGCCACCGTCACCGCGTCCTTGTTCGGGGGCTCGTAGGAGAAGACGTAGTCATGCTTGCGCGCAAGCTCGGCAATGATCTGCCGGGAGCCGAGCGAGCCCATTTCTTCATCGGGGTTGAACAGCACGGTCAGGGTGGCGTAGTCGTTGAAGCGCACATCCTGCAGCAGCTTGATCGCATGCAGGATCATCGCCACCCCGCCCTTCGCGTCGGCCACCCCGGGGCCATAGGCACGCTCGCCCTCGATGCGAAACGGGCGCCTGGCGGCGGTGCCGGGGCCGAACACGGTGTCGTAATGCACCATCAGCATGAAGCGCTTGCTGCCGCTGCCCTTGAAGGTGCCGACGATGTTGTTGCCCACCGAGGGCGTGGCGGCGCTGGTCTGCACCGTGGCGCCCAGGGCCTCCAGGCGCTTGACCAGCAGTGCACCGACGTCGGTGAGGCCTTGCTGGGTGCCGGTACCGGTGTCCACCGATACCAGGGTTTTGAGGGTATCCAGGTAGCTCGACTGCTCGGCCTTGGCTTTTTCCAGCAGGTCCTGGGCGGGGGAAGCGATGGCGCCGGTACAGGCGAAGGACAGGCAGAGCGCCAGGGCGCTGGCGTAGGGAGGGCGAAACAACGGCATAGGGCGGGGCCTCGGTGCAGGGTGGCAAAAGGGTGTGTTACATGACGGGCAAGGGATCAGCTTAGACTGTCGGCCCTGTATTGCGAGCAACCGGGTTGGACCTTCCATGACACACCAGTACCAGGGCAGCTGCCTGTGCGGCGCCATCCGTTATCAGCTCAGCGCGCCCCTCAAGGCGGTTTCGCACTGCCATTGCAGCCAGTGCCGCAAGGGCCACGGGGCGGCGTTCGCCAGCTACGCCAGCGTCAGGCGCGACGACCTGCAACTGCTGCAGGGAGGCGAGCGGCTCAAGTCGTACGCATCGTCCGAGTCGGTGGCGCGCCAGTTCTGTGGCGACTGCGGTTCATCGCTGTTCTGGTCGCGCTCACAGGGGGACCATGCCGACTGGATCTCGATTGCGCTGGGCATCCTGGACTCACCCATGACGTTCGACAGGCAGCGCCATGTGGAGGTGGCTTCGAAGGCGCCGTGGTACGCAATCGAGGACCATTGGCCACAGGGTCGATAGGGTCTTTTGCACTGTCCGCGACAGGCTGGCCCAGGTTTGCGACAGCCGGCTGAAACGCTTCGCGCAAGCACTGCGAAAAACCGATTCAAACGCTTACAATCGCCGCTTTCCGTGCACTTCACGCAGGCCCGCTCGCCATGGCGCTAGACCCACCCACGATGCTCACCATCACGATCGCCCTCGCCGCGGCCGCCGCGCTGTACCTGGCGATCGAGTGGCGCAGCGTGCGTGAACCCTCGCTGCTGTTCTGGAGCGCCGGGTTCGCCACCATCACCGTGGGCTGTACCCTCGCGCTGCTGCGCAGCAGCGGCCTGCTGCTGATCGGTATCTGGTTCGCCAATGGCCTGCTGGTGACGGCGCACTGGCTGTTCCTGCTGGGTGTCGGGCGTTTCACGCAAACCCAGCTGTCGCGGGGCTGGTACCTGGTCTTCGTGGTATGGCTCGCGCTGCTGGTGGTACCCGAGGAGCCGCAATGGTCCAAGCTGATGCTGCTGGTCAACTCGCTGCTGGTGGCGCTGCTGGCGCTCAAGGCCAGTGCACTGCTGCGCCCGCATGGCAAGTCGTTGAGCGTGGGGGCGGTGCAACTGCGCTACGTGCTGCTGATGCACGGCCTGTTCTACGTGGCCAAGGCGATCACGGCGGTGGTGCCCGGCACGCTGATCGACCTGGCGGCGTTCCGCGGCCAGATCATCCAGATCTCGCTGGTGGAAGGCGCCATGGCAATCATGCTGATTGCGCTGTCGATGACCGGCACCGAGCGCTACCGGCGAGAAAAACGCATCGCCCGCCTGGCCGCCCGTGACCCGCTGACGGCCCTGTACAACCGCCGCGCCCTGGAAGTCCGTGCGCCGCGCCTGCTCGAAGACGTGTCGGCCACGCGGCCCGGAGCGTTGCTACTGATCGATATCGACAACTTCAAGCTGGTCAACGACCTGTTCGGGCATAGCGCCGGTGATCGCCTGCTGGTCGACCTGAGCGAGATGATCCGCGCGGTGCTGCCCACCGGCGCCCTGGCGGCGCGACTGGGTGGCGATGAGTTCGTGATTCTGCTCAACAACGCCCCCACCGAACGTATCCTGGCGCTGGGCGGTGCCTTGCGCGAGCAGTTCCGGCAGGCCGCCGCGCAGCTGTTCCCCACGCCTGCGCCAGTGACCCTGAGCATCGGCGCCAACCTGTTCGACCAGCCGCCGGGCAGCCTCACGGCCCTGATCGAACAAAGCGACAGCGCGCTCTACGCCTCCAAGCGCGGTGGACGTGACAGTATTCGCGTGGTGGACCGCACCGCAGCCGCTGGCGAACCCCTGCACACGCCTTGAGGCAGTACCAATGGATAAGGTGAACAGCAGCATGATCGCCACAACAGCACTCGAACCCTCGCACTGGCCGCTGTACCGCGACCTGCGCCTGCAGTCACTGCAGGACTCGCCGGATGCGTTCGGCAGCACCTACGGCTCGGAGGCCACGCGCACCGATGAAGACTGGTCGGCGCGCTTGCAGGCGGCGGCAAGCTCCGGCCAGGGCCGTGCGTTTGTTGCGCTGGAGGGCGAAGCGCCCTGTGGGCTGGTGTGGTGCAAGCTGGCCGGTGCAGGGCCCGGCGTTGCCGAGATCTTCCAGATGTGGGTCGACCCGGCCTGCCGCGGGCGCGGCGCCGGACGGGCACTGCTGCAGGCAGCGCTGGACTGGGCCCGCCGCCACGACATGCAGCGGGTACGGCTGGGGGTCACGATTCAGGACAGCCCTGCCATGCACCTGTACACCGCGCTGGGCTTCAAGCCGATTGGGCCACCCGAACCGCTGCGCGCGGGCAGCGCGCTGATGTCCCAGGGCATGGAGCTGGTACTGGATACCGTGCAGGCCCGCAACGACTGACACCGCGCGCCCCTGGCAGAACAGGATCCCGAAACCTAATCGGCAGCAAACAGCTGCTGTTGCCGCGCATACGCCACCAGGCGCTCCTCCAGCTGGTCGGGGTCGAGGTAGAAGCGAGTGTCCAGTGCATCCAGCGCGGCCTCGCAGGCCAGGTCGGGCTCATCGGCATAGGTGGGCATGCGCAACTGACGCTCGCCCTGCTCGGCAGGCACTGCCTGGGCGCCGAACAACAGGCCCTTGGCCTCCTCCAGCAGCGCGAGGGTCTGCAACGCGCCGAGTTCGCGTAGCCCCGCGCACGCGCTGGCGTAGTGATCGCCCGAGGAGTTGCCGAAGTACTGGTCGAAACCGCCGTTGTACACCTCGCCCTGCAGCACGTTGACCGCGTAATAGTGCTGCTCGGCCAGTGCCAGCCCGGCAAAGCCCTGGGGCGTGCGGAACACCCGGTCGACCAGCGCAGACCAGTACAGCGCCTGCGGGCTGGCCAGGTACTGCTTGCGCTCCTGGGCGTAGCGCTTGCCGTTCTCGATGTTCTCCCGGTAGCCGCCCTTGCAGGGCATGCACAACCCGCCGGTGCGCGCTGCGGTGCTTGCCAGGATCACGTTGCCGCAGACGCGGCAGGGTTGGTTGTCGCTCATGCGCACCCCATGGTCATTGCGTGGTGAGGGCGCGCCCCTTGCGCGTCGCGCCCAACGTGGCGCACATGCTACAGCGTGCCGGCCTGCGCGATCCAATCGCCTTGGCGCATGGGTTTGGTTTACCCTCGGTGCCGACACCTTGCCCACCCTCGCCCACCCCATGCATTACCGCTTCGAGGCCAAGATGAACCGCATCCCTACCTTCACCACCGCGCGCCTGCAGCTCACGCCCCTGCAATTGAGCGACGCTGCGGCGATCCAGCAACTATTCCCGCAGTGGGAGGTGGTGCGTTATCTCGACAGCCGCGTGCCTTGGCCGTACCCGGACGACGGCGCACTGACGTATGTGCGCGACCTGGCGCTGCCCGCCATGGCGCGTGGCGAGGAATGGCACTGGATGATCCGCCTGGTGCAGAACCCGCTGCAGTGCATCGGCAGCGTGTCGCTGCACGATACCCCCGGCAACCACCGCGGTTTCTGGCTGGCGCCGCAGTGGCAAGGCAAGGGCTACATGCGCGAGGTGTGCGAGGTGATCAACCGCTTCTGGTTCGACACCTTGAATCGCCCGACCCTGCAGGTGCCCAAGGCCGTGAGCAACCTGGCGTCACGGCGCATATCGCTGCGCGAGGGCATGCACCTGCTGCACGTGCAGCCCGGCAATTTCGTCAGTGGCCCGATGCCCCAGGAAACCTGGGAGCTGACGCAGGATGAATGGCGCAAGCGCCGCGGCGACGCCAGCCCCGCAACGCAACCCGCTGGCGAGCTGGAAGCCACCCTGCACTACCTGGAGCAACGCCTGCTGCAGCAGGACGTACGCAGCAACACGGCCTTGCTGTCGACGCTGCTGGCCGATGACTTCATGGAGATTGGCGCCAGCGGCAAGGCCTGGCACAAGGCGGATGTGCTCTCCAGCCTGCCCGTCCAGACATTCAGGGTGCGCACGATCAGCGATTTTCAGGTACGCCCCCTGGCGCCGGACGTTGCGCTGGTGACCTATACCTGCCACAGCGACACCGCGTCGCTGCGCAGCTCGGTATGGCGCAGGCTCGATGGCCATTGGCAGATGACCTTTCATCAAGGCACCCCGGCCGCGTAATGCCGCAAACGGTGCGGCCCCACCCGCGCCGTTTGCCTGCGGCGCCCATGCGCGGCATCATCTGCCGCCCCTGTACAGCGAGCCACCTCGATGACCGATTACCGCGGGCTGATGCTCGAAGACACCCGGCAAGGCGCCAGCGACGCTGCGCTTGCACAGCTGGAGGCCAGCCTTGGCGCGCCCCTGCCGGCTGACTACCGTGAATTTCTCACGACCTGCAACGGCGCCTACCTCGAGTACGACGTAGCGGTCACCCTGGCCAGCGGCGAACGCGAGCTGATGAGCTTCTCGCTGTACGGGCTGGACCTGGACGGCGAATGGGAGTCGAACCCCTACGAGCTGGAACGCGCACGCCAGCGCCCTGGCTACCCTGCCCACGGCCTGCTGCCGATCGGGCGTGACGGCGGCGCCAGCCTGTTGCTGCTGGACCTGCGCGAGGGGCGCCAGCAGGTGGCCGCGATGGTCGCCGCCCTGCCCGCCTGGACCGGCCGCCGCCAGCAAGGCGACGAATACGTGGTGCTGGCCGAAAGCTTCAACGACTACCTGGCCCTGCTGCATGTGGCCGAAGAGACCATCGTCAACCATATCGACAGCTTCATCATCAGCCAGGACAGTGTGCAGGCCACCCTCGCCTGGCTCGATTCCGGCAGCCGCGGCTGGCGCGAACGCCACCGTGAGCGCTGGAACGCGCGGGTAAGCGACTGGCCAATATGACTCCCAGGGAAACGCCGCAATGAAGCTGACCAGTCAGATCCGCCCCTACGACAACCAATGGCCCGAGCGCTACCTGGCCGCCAGGGCAGGCATCGCCCAGGGTTTTGGCAGTGAACTGATCGACATCCATCATGTGGGCAGCACGGGCGTACCCGGCCTTGCCGCCAAGCCGGAGATCGACGTGCTGGTGGTGGTCCAGGCGCATCGGGAAACCGCAGCACGCCACGCCCACATGCAGGCTCTGGGGTACGTGCGCGGCTCCGACCTGTCGCCGGGCCACCACTTCTACCGTCGTGATGTCGACGGTATCCGTACCCACAAGGTGCACGTGTGTGCCCAGGGCCACCCACAGATTGCCTGGATGCTGCGCTTTCGCGACCTGCTGCGCAGCGATGACGACCTTCGCCAGCGCTACCAGGCGTTGAAGCTTGAGCTTGAAGCAACCAATCGTGACGGTATCGGCGAGTACCTGGCCGGCAAGGCGCCATTCATCGAGGCCGCGATGCGTGGCCAGGTGCCGTCGCAGGGCGGCGTCTAACGGGCATATCCGCAATCAGTGGCTATGCTTTGCGCGTGATCCACGCACGTTGCGTCATGCGTTGTTCCGCTCATTCAGCCATTACATGGAATGCAGGCTTATGAAATCGATTCGCTCCCTCGCCCACGCCGTTGCCCTCGCCTCACTCATGACCACTGCCAGCTTTGCGGCCCACGCCGCCGAACTGCCGCTGGGCAGCGAAGCACTGCAAGACCACATCAGCACCCAGGTGCTGGCCGTGGACCCGGGCAACTACCGGGTCACGATCGAAGGCCCGAACAACAGCCAGGTGCCTATCCAGCTAAGCGACCAGGCAAAGGACCTGCACAACCTGAAGGTGGGCGACAAGGTCGACATCACGGTGACCCGTGCCGTGGCCTATGTGCTCAACACCAGTGAGGGCGGCGCGCCGAAGGTCACCGACGAGGCCGGCACCGTGCGCGCCACCAAGGACAACCCCAACCCGGGCGGCGAAGCTTTCCGCCAGGTGCGCGTCACCTCCAAGATCACCGCCATCGACCTCGACGCCCATGAAGTGACCCTGCTGCCGCCCCAGGGCAAGGTGAAGGTGGTGAAGGTCGAGGACCCCGAACTGCAGGCGCGCATGAAGAACCTCAAGGTCGGCCAGACGGTCGACGTGGTGTACACCGAAGTGCTGACCGTGAAAACCTCGCGCCCGTGAGGTATGCTCGCCGAGTCGACTGACTCGAACGGCTCTGGCGCGCCGTTCCCGGCCGGATTTCTCCGGCCAGGAACGCACCGCCCACCACCCGATGGCAGCCGCGCCAGCCACGGGTATTCCATTGGAACACCCCCCTTTTTCACGTCGCTTGACCGTTGCACAGGGGAACCGGGATGAACGCAAAAACAGTGCCTGGCCGCTTGTCATGGGGCCTGCCCTGCCTGCTTGCATTCGCCCTGCTGCTGACCGGCGGCTGCGCCGGCAAGACGGCCGCCAATCGTTATGCCGCCCAGGGTTCCAACTGCTACGCAAAGGCGGTGCCCAGCGCTGGCGAAGGCGGCCTGGCCTGGGGCTCGACCCTGGGCCAGGCCCGCAAGAAATCCATGGACAATTGCATGCGCTACGCCAGCCGCTCCGGTGGCACGCCCAGGACCTGCCAGGTGGTACTGGCCCAGTGCAAGGGCCAGTAACGCATCGGCAAGGCGAACCTGTTTGAACGGACGACGCCCCATCGCACCACGTCTTCACTGCTAGGCTGGATTGATACCCACTGCACAGGTCAGCCCCATGCCCTACTCCCCCGCCGCATTGCAGATGCTCGAACAGCTCGGCATACCGTTGAACGCGGTGATCGAGCGCCATCTGCAGGAGTTCGTCGAAGCCAGCCTGCTGCAGTGGGCCGAGACCGGCCAGGACAACCGAAAGCACGAACTGATCGCCGTGGCCGCTCAGGCCTGGCGCCAGTTGAAAGCGGCTGCCGGTGCCGAGGGCGTGGCGCTTTACCTGGTGTCGGCCTTCAGAAGCGTCGAACGGCAGAAGAGCATCATCCAGCGCAAGCTGGAAAAGGGGCAGAGCATCGAGCAGATCCTTGCGGTCTCGGCCCCGCCGTTCTTCAGCGAGCATCACACCGGGCGTGCCGTCGACATAGGCACCCCCGGCTGCACCGACCTGGAGCCCGAATTCGAAGCGACACCGGCATTCAGATGGTTGACCCGCAACGCAGCGACCTATGGCTTCGAGCTGTCGTACCCGCCCGACAATGGCGCAGGCTACGTGTATGAGCCCTGGCACTGGCGCCATGTAGCCAGCTGATTCAGGCGGGCTGCGGCGCCGCCCGTGCAACCAGGCGCCGGTGGGCCCACACAGCCACCAGCAGCACCAGGGCACCGGCCACCAGCGCCACACCGAAGCCGGCCCGGGCACCGCTGCCATCCACCACCTGCCCCGATACCGCCGCCCCCACGGCCACACCGATGTTCAAGCCGGCCAGCAGCCAGGTCATGCCCTCGGTCAGACGATGTTCGGGCACCAGCCGCTCGACCAGGGTCATGGCCACGATCAGGGTCGGCGCAAAGAACAGCCCCGCCACCAGCACCGCCACACCCAGGCCCGGCAGGCTGGCGACCAGCAACAGCGGCAGGGTCGTGGCAGCGGTTGCCAGCCCACCCAGCAACAGCAGGCGCGGCAAGGGCACCTGCAGCTTGAGCGCACCGAACAGCAGCCCCGCCACGCACGACCCCACGGCATAGGCCGACAGCACCAGGCTGGCCGCCGCCGGCTGGCCGCGTTGCTCGGCAAAGGCCACGCTGACGATATCCACGGTGCCGACGATCATGCCCATCGCCACCATCAGCAGGGTCAGCAGGCGCACGTTGGCCAGGCGGATCACCGAGCCCGAACGATCCCCGGCAGCTTCCCGGGGCTGGATCGGCGGCTCGGTACTGCGCTGGACGACCAGGGCAAACACACCCAGCACCAGCAACAGTGCGGCCGCAAGCAGGCCCGCCTGGGGCAGTACCACCACCGCCAGGCCCACCGACAGCGGCGGCCCGGCAATGAAGCTGACCTCATCGAACACCGTCTCCAGCGAATACGCCGCTTGCAGCTGCGGCTGGCCACGGTACAGGGCCGTCCAGCGCGCACGCACCATCGCCGACACGCTCGGCATGCACCCTGCCAGCACCGCCCCGATGAACAGCGCCCAGTCGCCAGCCCGTTGCCAGGTGCTGGCCAGCACCAGCAGCAGGCCGAGCAGGCTGATGGCGGTGGCCGCAGGCAACACGCGGCGTTGCCCGAGGCGATCCACCAGGCGCGATACCTGTGGCGACAACAGCGCATAGCTCAGCACGAAGGCCGCCGCCACTGCCCCGGCCAGTGCGTAGCTGCCACGCAATTGCGACAGCAAGGTGATGATGCCGATGCCTGTCATTGGCAGTGCGGTACGCGCCAGCAGCCCGGCCAGGGCAAAGCCCAGGGCGCCCGGCGCGGCAAAAAGGTCTCGATAAGGGTTGGCCATCTGATGCTCCAGGGCGGTGAATTGGCCGCTGACACGGCAGCGCGACAACTTACATACGGCATGTATGTATAAAAAGCGTATATTCATACGCACCGAATGTAAATAATCATACGCACCGTATGTAAGGAGACACGCCCATGGCTCGCCGCACCCGTGCCGAGATGGAAGAAACCCGCGCCACCTTGCTTGCCACCGCCCGCAGCGTGTTCAGCGAACGCGGCTATGCCGATACCTCGATGGATGACCTGACCGCCCAGGCCGGGCTGACCCGCGGCGCGTTGTATCACCACTTTGGCGACAAGCAGGGGTTGCTGGCGGCCGTGGTGGCGTTGATCGACGCCGAGCTGGATGCACGCCTGCAGGCGCTCTCCGACACTGCGCAGACGCCCTGGGAAGGCTTTCGCCAGCGGTGCCGGGCGTATCTGGAAATGGCGCTGGAGCCGGATTACCAGCGCATCGTGCTGCGCGATGCCCCAGCCGTGCTGGGGGGCACCTCGACGGACGCGCAACGCCATTGCATCGCGTCGATCCAGGCACTGCTGGAACGGTTGATCGAGCAAGGCGTGGTGGCCGAGGCCGACCCGCAGGCTCTGGCCTCGCTGGTCTACGGCAGCCTGGCCGAGGCTGCGGTGTGGATCGCCCAGGGTGATGACGGCGATGCGCGACTGGCGCGCAGCACCGGCGCACTGGAACTGCTGCTGCGCGGGCTGCTGGCCAAACCATAGGGCATCAAGGCCACGCGAGGGTGGCCCGATTGGGGTGACAGCGGCGCACTAGCCCCACTGCAGGTTGAACACCATGAAGTTAAGCACCACCCACACCACCAGCGCCAGGTGAGTGAGCTGCAGGCCCTCCTGGCGTATCCAGTAGCCGAACCACAGCCCCCCGAGCAGCATGGCGAAAAGAAAGCCAAGGGCTGCGCTAAGCGCCAGGTTCAACCAGGGCCGGGCTGCGTCCAGGCCGCTGCCCAGCAGCAGGTGGTAGCAGCCCGCCCAGGCGGCCAGCACCGCCCCCGCCTGCAGCAGCACGACGACCATCAATGCCGCCCGGTGCACGGCGGGCGAGTGAATGGCCCGCGAGCACAGGGGCAGGTCGATCGCCGGGGCCTGGCGCAGGGGCGCCATCGACAGCGTGCCCCCGACGGCCGCCGCCGAACTGGTAAAAGCCTGCAGGTTGTTGACCAGGGCGATGCTCAACCACAGGGTGAACCCTGCGGCCAGTACCATCTGAAACATCAGCAGTGAAGTTGCAGTATCCACGAAGCGGTCCTCATCAGTTGTTCAGGGTGTTTGCGCTAAGCGTCCTGCCGGCAGGCGCGCGCCAGGCCAGGGCCTTGTACAGGTCCACGGCGTTGCCATAGGAGGCGGCCTGTGCCCGCGCGATGTCCTGGCGCAGACGCAACAGGTCGCGCTGGCTGTCCTTGACCGCCAGGTAGCTGCCCGAACCTGCGCCATAGCGCTGCTGGGCGATGGCGAACGCCGCCTCGCCATGCCGCGCCGCCTGCACCAGGCCGAGCAGGTGGCGCTGGTGCTCGGCCAACTGCGTGACTGCGCCCTCCACCTCTTCCACCGCCACCAGCAGCACCTGTTCGAAGTGCGCCGCCTCGCCCTGGGCCAGCGCCTGGGTACCGCGCAGGCGCGCCCGCACCGAGCCCAGGTCGAACGCTGGCCAGGTCAGGCCGGGCGTCAGCTCGAACGCCCGCGCCGCACTGCCCAGGTCGCCGTCACGCAAGGCAAAGAAGCCGATGAACCCACCCAGGTTCAAACGTGGGTACAGGTCGGCAGTGGCAGCGCCCACATCCTGCACACGGGCAGCCAGCAGCCGTTCGGCCTGGACCACATCGGGCCGGTTGCGGATCAGCTGATCCACATCCCCCAGTGGCAGCTGGCGCGCCAATGGCATCGGCGGCATGTCACCCAGCGCGATGGCGAAGCTGCCGGGGCGCTGGCCTGTGAGCACCTGCAGCCGGTACAGGCGCCGCTGCAACTGGCTGCGCAGTGGCGCCACAGTCGATTGCGCCAGCAGCAGGTTGCTCTGCGCGCTCTCCAGCGCTTCGGGCAGGCCGGCGCCGGCGTGCAACTGCGCCTGGGTCAACTGCACGGTCTCCTGCCAGCTGCGCACCGCTTCTTCGGCCAGCAGCCCTTGCTGGCGTAGCCCCTGGGCCTCGAAGTAGGCCTGGGCCACCTGGGCCGCGATGCTCAACTGCACCTGTTCCAGGTCGGCCGCGGAGGCCTGCGCACGGGATTGGGCGGCGCGCTCCAGGTGATCGAGGCGGCCGAACAGGTCAAGCTCCCACTGCAGGTCCAGCCCCGCCCGCCACGATTCGGACAGGCTGCGGGCCGGCGGCTGCCCCTGCCTGGCCTGCTGCGCCAGGCTGCGCTGGTAGCTCGCGCTGCTGGTCACCGTCGGCAGGCGCTCCAGCGCCTGTTCATCCACATGGGCACGGGCCAGCAGCAGGCTGGCACGCGCCTGCTCGATGGCGTGGTTGTGGGCCAGGGCGGTTGCGATCAGGCGTTCCAGCTGCGGGTCGTCGAAAAAGGTCCACCAGGCTGACGTCGGCTGCACCGGCGTCGCAGCGAAGGCCTGCGCCTGCGGGCTGACCACATGAATGGGCGCCACCTCGGGGGCGTGATATTGCGGCCCGACGCTGCAGGCGGCCTGCAACGCCACGGCGCCCAGCAACAGCGGATAACGGCTGAACCCCTTCATGGCCTTGCCTCCCTGTGCCCAAGCGCAAGGCCCTGCTCGGCCTCCTCCAATTGCTGCTTGCGCGGGCTGTGCACGCGATGGTCACGGGCCAGCCAGGCATACACCGTGGGCAGCACGAACAAGGTGAACAGCGTGCCTATCAACATGCCGCAGACAATGACCACACCCAGGCCGAAACGGCTGTTGGCACCGGCGCCGCTGGCGAACAGCAGCGGCATCACGCCGAAGGTCATCGCGGCGGTGGTCATCAGTACCGGGCGCAGGCGAATCTGCGCGGCGCGGATGATCGCCCCGGCACGGTCGAGGTTCTCGCGCAGCTGGATCTCGTTGGCGAACTCCACCATCAGAATGCCGTGCTTGCTGATCAGCCCGATCAGGGTCACCAGCCCGATCTGCGTGTAGATATTGAGGGTGGCCCAGCCCAGTGCGAGCGGCAACAGTGCGCCGCAGATCGACAGCGGCACGGTGACCAGGATGATCAGCGGGTCCACCAGGCTTTCGTACTGGGCCGCGAGCACCAGGTAGATGACCACCATCGCGGCGAGAAACGCCAGCACCAGCGCATTGCCTTCCTGCACGTACTGGCGCGACTCGGACTGCCAGTCATGGCTGAACTCCGGCGGCAGTTCGCTGGCCAGTTGCTGCAGAAACGCCACCGCCTGCCCCTGGGAAACCCCCGGTGCCGGGATGGCCTGCAGCGTGCTCGCATTCTGCTGGTCAAACTGCAGCAGCCGGTTGGGCTCGACCGTCATCTGCAGCCGCACCACGGCAGACAACGGCACCAGTTGCCCCGCTTCGCTGCGCACATACTGGCGCTCTAGCGCCTGGGGCGTCAGGCGCTGATCCTGGGTGCTCTGCGGGATCACGTCATACGAGCGGCCATACAGCGCGAAGCGGTTGATGTACTGCTCGCCCACCAGCACGGCCAGGGAGTCGCCGAGGGCCTGCATGCCGATGCCCAGGCTGGCGGCCTTGGCGCGGTCGACCGTCACCTTGACCACCGGGTTGTTGTAGTCCAGGTCGCTGTCCACCACCGCGAACAGGCCGCTGTCGCGGGCACGCTGCTTGAGGGTTTCCATGGTCTGGTACAGCACCGGGTAGTCCTGCGCGCTGCGCAGCACCATCTGCACCGGCAGGCCACCGCTGGAGCCTGGCAGCGAGGCCACCTGGAAGGCAAAGATGCTGCTGCCCTCCACTTCGCTCACGGCCTGCTGCAGGTCGGCCTGGACCTGATCGGCCGAGCGCTCGCGGGCCTGCCACAGGCTGAGGTTGATGCCGCCGAAGCTGCTGGCCGGCCCGTCGGTGCCGTTGATGATCCAGGTGTCGGTGGTTTCCGGCAGGCTGTGCATCACCTGGTCGAGCTTGCTGGCGAAGCGCTCGGCATAGTCGAGGCTGGCGTACTGCGGCGACTTGATGGCGGTGAGCACGGCGGCCTGGTCCTCGGGTGGCGCCAGCTCGCGTTGCGGCTGCAGGTACAGCCACGGCAGGCTCAGGCACACCAGCAAGGCGACGCCACCGCTGACCCAGCGACGCGACAGCGAGTGCGCCAGTGCCCGCCCGTAGGCGCTGGCCAGCCCGCCGAACACCTTCTCGGCAAGCCTGGCCATGCGCCCCTCCTGCTGGCCGGGCTTGAGCAGCAGCGAGCTCATCACCGGCGACAGGGTCAGGGCCACCACCCCCGAGACGATCACCGCCCCGGCCAGGGTCAGGGCGAACTCGCGAAACAGCGTGCCGGTGAGCCCGCCGATCAGGCCGATAGGGGCATACACGGCGGCCAACGTGAGGGTCATGGCGATCACCGGCCCGGCGATCTCGCGGGCACCGACCAGCGCGGCGGCCACCGGCGTCTGGCCCTCCTCGATATGGCGGTGCACGTTCTCCACCACCACGATCGCGTCGTCCACCACCAGCCCGATGGCCAGCACCATCGCCAGCAGGGTCAGCAGGTTGAGGCTGAAGCCGAACGCCAGCATCAGCCCGGCCGCGCCGAGCATCGACAGCGGGATCGCCAGCACCGGGATGGCTACGCTGCGCAACGAGCCCAGGCACAACCAGATCACCAGCACCACGATCACGATCGCCTCGACCAGCGTGTGCAGCACTTCCTGGATCGAGGCCTCGATAAAGCGTGCAGTCTCGTAGGCCAGCGCCACGTTGACCCCTGGCGGCAGGGTCTGCTGGATCTGCGGCAGCAGCTTGCGAATGCCGTCGACGATCACCAGCGGGTTGCCCGCAGGCGTCGGGAACAGGCCCAGGTGCACCGCCGGGCGGCCATCCATGGTGGCGCTGGTCTGGGTGGCCGCGGCGCCCAGTTCGACCGTGCCCACATCGCGCAGGCGCACCAGCGCCGTGCCGTCATTGCGAATCACCAGGTCGCGAAAGGCCTCGACACTGGTCAGGTCGGTATCGATGCGTATGTCGGCCAGCACGAACTGGCCGCGTACCTGCCCGGGCGTGGCCTGGTAGTTGTTGCTGCGCACGGCATCGGCCACCTCGGCGGCGGTCACGCCGCGCCCGGCCATGCGTTCGCTGTCCAGCCACAGGCGCATGGCCAGGGTCTGGCCACCGAAGGTCTGGATCTTGGCCACGCCGTCGATGCCGGAAAGCTGCGGCTCGACCACTCGCGACAGGTAGTCGCTGAGTTCGGGAATCGACAGCGTGTCGCTGGCAAAGCCCACATAGGCCACGGCGGTGGAATCCCCGGCCGACAGCTCGACCACCGGGTCGTAGGCCTTGTCCGGCAGGCGGTAGCGCACCTGGTTGACCTTGGCCATGGTCTCGCTCAGCGCCTGGGTCGAGTCGCGGTTCAGCTCCATGCGCAGGGTCACCAGGCTGCGGCCCTGCACCGACGACGAAGACAGGTAGTCGATGCCTTCCACCGACGACACCGCCTGGGTGATCGGCTGGGTCACGAAGCCCTGCATCAGTTCGGCCGATGCACCCGGGTATTCGGTGCTGACGGTAATGGTGGCGGTTTCCAGTAACGGATACTGGCGGATGGGCAGCTTGCCCAGGGCGAACAGGCCGGCCAGCACGATCAGGCTGCTGACCACCAGGGCCAGCACCGGGCGACGCACAAAACTGTCGGTGAACCTCATGAGGCGTCGCCCCCGTCGGCGTTGTGCAGCGTGTCATTGGCCACCTGCTCCACCTGCATGCCGTCACTGAGCTTGAGCTGGCCCGAGACCACCACGCGGTCGCCCGCCTTGAGCCCGGAGGTGACTTCCACCTGGCCCTTCCAGCGCTCGCCGGTGGTCACCTGCACGCGGTGCACGCTCAGGCCGCGTTCCGGGTCGTGGGTGGCGATGAACACGGTCTGGCCGTAGGCGGTGTAGGTGATGGCGGTTTCCGGCACGGCCATCACCCGGGTCGGCTGCGCCGCCGCGAGCTGCACGCTGGCGTACATGCCGGCCTGCAACTGCCCGTCCGGGTTGGCCAGGGTGGCCTGCACCCATACTGCGCGCGCCTTGCCCACCATCGGGTCGATGGCGTTGATGCGCGCCGCAAAGGTCTTTTGCGGCAGTGCATCCACCGCCAGGGCGGCGGTCTGCCCCACCTGCAAGCCCGGGGCGGCATGCTCGGCCAGCGAGAAGTTCACCCGCAGTTGCGTGGCGTCCACCAGGCTGGCCACGGCGTCACCGGCATTCAGGTACTGGCCTTGATGCACGCGGCGGATGCCCAGCTTGCCGGCAAAGGGGGCCCGGATCGCCTTCTGCGCAATCCGTGCATCGACCTGCTGCAGTTCGCCCTCGGCCATCTGCACGGCGGCGGTGGCATTGTCGAGTTGCTCCTGGGTAGTGACATTGGCGGTGCGCAGCTTGCCGATGCGCTGATGCAGGGTGCGGGCATTGCGCAGCTGTGCGCTCAGGCGCACCCGGTCGGCCTGCTCGGGGGCATCGTTGAGCTGCACCAGCAGTTGCCCGGCCTTGACCCTTTGCCCCGACTCGAAGGCGATGCGCGTGATGCGCCCGGTGGTTTCCGCGGCCACCTGCACCTGGTGGGCGGCTTCCAGCTCGCCGGCGGCGAAGGTCTGGCGGGGCGCCTCGCGCGAGGTGACGGTGGCCAGCGCGACCTTGGTCACCGGCCACGCCGCAGTGGCGTGCGCCGCCGAGTCCTTTCTGGTCAGCAGCATGACGACGGCCAGCACGCACACAACAGCGGCGCCCCCTCCCAACAGCATCCTCTTGCCCATCTTTGCTCCGCTCATCGGTGTGGTGTGTTCGCTGCACAGCGCATCCCGTGCCGACGGCTGGCATCGGCACGGCAAAGCGGTTGCAGGAAAGATCGGGCCGGACTATAAAACCTCAACTTAACTTGAGGTCAACACACGTGGCGGCAGAAAAGACGATGGATGGTGCGCGCTCGCTCACCATCGGCGAGGTGGCCAGGCGCAGTGGCGTGCCGATTTCCACCTTGCACTTCTACGAGTCCAAGGGGTTGATCGCCAGCACGCGCAATGCCGGCAACCAGCGGCGGTTTCCGGCGTTGGTGCTGCGCAGCATCGCGATCATCAAGGTAGCGCAGCGCACCGGTATTCCGCTGGAAGAGATCAAGCATGCGATGAGCCGCTACCCGCCCAACAGCAAATTGACGGCGGCGCAGTGGGGTGAGATGTCATCGGCCTGGCGCGAGAACCTGAATGCGCGCATCCGGACGCTGGAGGCATTGAGGGACAGCCTGGACAACTGCATCGGTTGTGGCTGCCTGTCGCTGGATGATTGCCCGTTGCGCAACCCGGGGGATGCGCTGGGGCAGGATGGACCGGGGCCGAGGATTCTGGAAGGGGCTGCCGGGGGGTAGGCGCAGGAGTTGCGGGTGGTCTGGCTGATGCATCGTGCACGCAGGTTTTGCGACCGCTTCGCGCTCGTTCGCCAGCAATGCTGGCTCCTACAGCGCTGGGGCTTCTGCCCGAAGGGCGTAGGAGCGGGCCTTGCCCCGCGAACTGGCGCGCAGCGCCAGCAAAACCTGCGAACGCGATCTGGCTGATGCACCGCGCACGCAGGTTTTGCGACCGCTTCGCGCTCGTTCGCCAGCAATGCTGGCTCCTACAGCACTGGGGCTTCTGCCCGGAGGGCGTAGGAGCGGGCCTTGCCCCGCGAACTGGCGCGCAGCGCCAGCAAAACCTGCGAACGCGATCTGGCTGATGCACCGCACACGCAGGTTTTGCGACCGCTTCGCGCTCGTTCGCCAGCAATGCTGGCTCCTACAGCACTGGGGCTTCTGCCCGGAGGGCGTAGGAGCGGGCCTTGCCCCGCGAACCGGCTGATGCACCGTGCACGCAGGTTTTGCGACCGCTTCGCGCTCGTTCGCCAGCAATGCTGGCTCCTACAACCCTGTGGCTTCTGCCCGAAGGGCGTAGGAGCGGGCCTTGCCCCGCGAACTGGCGCGCAGCGCCAGCAAAACCTGCGAACGCGATCTGGCTGATGCACCGCGCACGCAGGTTCTACGACCGCTTCGCGCTCGTTCGCCAGCAATGCTGGCTCCTACAGCCCTGTGGCTTCTGCCCGGAGGGCGTAGGAGCGGGCCTTGCCCCGCGAACTGGCGCGCAGCGCCAGCAAAACCTGCAAACGCGATCTGGCTGATGCATCGCGCACGATCGTCGGCCAGCAGCAGCCCACCTGCACGCCTGTGGTTTCAAACGGAGCGACAGCGCTCCATCAATCGACCCGCATGGAGCGCAGTCACTCCATATAACCAAGCCCCGCTGCGGCCAGTTTCGCCACCTCAAGGGTGCCGCCCGGCGGTTGATGGTCTTCGAGCAGCCAGCTGACCGACAGGCCCGACCACGCGAGCACCCACTGCAACAACCGTCGAGGTTCCATGCCGCTGGCCTTGGCGACGATCTCGACCCGGTGCGCGAAGCGCCCCGGTGCCAGCGCCTGCTCGCCATCGGGATTGCAGAAAATGTTCGCGTAATCGAAGCCCCGCTCGCCATACAGCCCCTTGGGGTCGATGGCGAGCCAGCCGGCTGCGCCGAAATCGAGCACGTTGCCGTGGTGGATGTCGCCATGCAGTACCCCCACATCGCGCGGCGCGGCCAGCAGTTCGCGGGCGGTGCTGGCGCAGTGCAGCAGAACACCGCCGTGCCTGTCGGCCCCGTGCCACAACCCCTCGAACCACTGCTCCAGTGGCACCAGGGCGGGCATGGGCGTGGCGCGCGGTGCGTGCAGGCGGGCGGCAACCGCGCAAAGGATGCGCGTGGCCTGCTCGTCGTGCCCGTCCTTGACCATCTGTGTCAGTGCATCCGTACCTTGCGCGCGCACCATAAGAAGGGCTTGGCCGTCGTGAGCCAGTACCGGCGCTGCCCCCTCGCCCTGCCACCACGCCATGAGCAGGCTGCCCGCCTGTTCTTCGGCAACGTGCGAAATCTTCAGCATCGCTGGCCTGCCCTGCTGACGCACCGGCAGCAGGGTGCCGTTCAGCGAGTCGAACGGCTCGCCATCGACAGTCAGTTGCCAGCGCTTGAGATAGTCGTCAAACATGCCGTGGCCTGGGTAGCGAGGCGATCATCTGGTCAAAGGCCTCCAGCGCATAGCGCCCTTCCAGGCGCTGCAACGTGGGCAACTGCGCGGGCAAACCGAATTGCACCCTGCCGGGCAGCACCTGCTCGATGGCGCCGTACCAGTTCAGCACTGCTTCCTGCAGGCGCACGTGCAGCTCGAACCTGCTGCGCCGACGCGTGCTGTCGGCCCGGGCCCGCTCCCGTGCCAGCTGCGGGTCGATGCGCGCAACCAGGTAGGCGTCGGCAAAGCCGATGCGCCCTTGAGCGAAGGTCTGCCGGGTGGCGTCCAGTTCCACCTGCCAGTCGCGCTCACTGGCCTCGCCGATCTGCCACAGGCTCCAGATGTAATGCAGCTTGAGCGGGTCGCTGTCGCATACGGCCCGCGAACGGCGCTGCTCCATGGCCAGCGCCGCCTGCCAGCGATCGACGTTGCGTTCGGCCCAGAACGCAGCCGCCCCGAGCGGATCTGTCGCGCGATCGGGCTCGTTCTCAAAACGCCCGTTTTCGGCAATCAACTGTTGCTCGGCGTGACTTGTGCACCAGGTGGTCTTGCCACTGGCGCTGATACCTTCGACTACCACAATCATTGCAACTGCCACTCCGTTGAACAGGGCTTGCTGCAAAGCCCAAAACCGGCCGACATCATACAAGCCGCCGAGCGTGTGCAATACACAGGTGCGTGCACCACCCCATCTGCAGGATAAGAAGAACTGATAAGGCATGAGGCCTAATCATTGGATCTGATAAGGCTCACCGTTCAAGAATGCGCACCTGTTCTGCTCCCCCTGCCTTCTGGAGAAATACATGTCGTTTGTCGTGCCTGTTCTTGACCCGCAGATTGCAGAGATAGCACCTGGGTTCCGTGCCATGAGCATCTGCGTCAAAGCCACGCCGATCACCCGGCCCGAGGTGGCGACCAACGCCCTGACGCAGGCCTGTGAGGCGGTCACGGCCGGCGCCCCGGACTGGGCAGAGGCGCACCTTGCGGCATGGGCACACACCTTCCGGCTGTTCGGCGCCAAGCCGCAGCGCACGCCGTGCTCGGCCGAGGCACTGCGCAAGCGCGTGCTGCGCGACGCCGTGCTGCCGAGCATCGACCCCATTGTCGACCTGTACAACGCCATCAGCCTCAGGTTCGCCGTGCCGGTCGGCGGCGAGAATTTCGCTGCCTACATAGGTGTGCCGCGTTTGACCGTTGCCACCGGTACGGAGCTGTTCGACACCATCAAGGACGGCAGCGCCGCCAACGAATCGCCCGACAAGGGTGAAGTGATCTGGCGCGACGACCTGGGTGTGACGTGTCGGCGCTGGAACTGGCGCCAGGGAACCCGAACGCGCCTGGACGCCGATGCAGAACAGATGTGGTTCATCCTCGAAAGCCTGCCTGCAATGCCCCTGGAGGCACTGCAAGCCGCGGCTGACGAACTGGGCACCGGGCTTTTGCAGATGATGCCGGGCGCCACGATCGACCGGCAGTTGATCGAACTCTACTGAGTTGTGCGCGCCGAGGGTCAGAGCCGGTGAACGCTGATCTCGATCCCCTCCTCGGGGTCGGGCACCCGAAAGTGGCTGGTGATCAGATCGAACTCGGCGTCGGTCGCGGCGAACTCATGCTCGGCGCGGCCGTTGCGAAGGTGCAGCCTGGCCCGGCAAGTCTCATCGCTTGCCTCGATGTAGTGAACGCAGTGCGGCACCTGTGCGGCGTCGGCCAGGGCGCGCAGCCATTGGCGATCGGCAGGCGTGTTGGCCGGAAAGTCCAGCACCACGCTGGTGCCCGCCCTGAGCATGTCGGTAACCAGCGGCCCCATCACCGCCCGCACCTGGCGGGCAAGGCGCACGTAGTCGGCCACCGAGTGGAACTGCTGCGGGTACAGCCTGGAGAGCCAGTGATCCTCGCTCAGCAAGATCGCCGCGTGTTCGGTTGCCAGGGCCTTGGCCAGTGTCGACTTGCCGGAGGCGATCTTGCCGCACATCAGATGAAGCGTCGGGGTGACCATGGCGTTGTCCTGATTGATGAACCCCCATGATGCCGTGCCGGCGCTTGCACCCACAACAGTAGAACGCGCTCAGAGGTTCATGCCGATGGCCAGCCGGTTGAACGCATTCATCAACGCCACCGCCAAGGTCAGGTCGGAAATCTCGACGTCGGAAAAATGGGCTTTCAAGGGCTCGTACAACGCATCGGGGGCGCCCTTTTCGCTGACGTGGGTCAGCGTCTCGGCCCAGGCCAGTGCGGCGCGCTCGCGCTCGTTGAACAGCCCACTGATGCGCCAGCCGGCCAGGCAATCGAGCTTGGCTTGCGCCACCTCGCTGTCACGCAGGGTTTGCGAATGCTTGCCCAGGCAGAAGGCGCAGCCGTTGATCTGCGAAACGCGCAGGTACACCAGTTCGATCAATGGCAGGCCCAGGGAACTGGCGGCCAGTGCGTTGTTGGTGGCGAGCAGGCCTTGGTAGGCCTCAGGCGACAGGGAAGCGAACGGCAGTCTGAGTTGGCTCATGGTGAAACTCCAGTGAAGTGAAAGGGATCAGGCGCAAACCTGTGGGTTGAACAAGGGCTCCAGCGCCAGGCGCGCGCGGCCGGCGTCGATTGCGCTACGCACCGCCTGCTCGCTGCCCACCAGGCCCTGCAGGTAGGTGAAGTGCAGGTCGAACAGCCCGAGGGTGTTGAGTACATGGCGCAGGTACGGCGTGAGAAAGTCTGGTTGGCGCGCCGCCTCGCCCTGGTGAATGCCACCGGAGCCCACCAGCACGTACACCGGGCGGTCGCGCAGCAAACCGACCTTGCCCTGCGGGCCGGCACTGAAGGTGCGGTGAATGCGCAGCACGTAGTCGATCCACAGCTTGAGCGCGGCCGGCAGCATGAAGTTGTGCATGGGCGTTGCAATCAGCAGCACATCGCTGCGCTCCAGTTCCTGGATCAACGCCTCGGACACCTCGAAAGTGGGTGCGTCGAATGGCGTGCGGGTGGTCAGGGCGCGGGCGTAATCGGTATCGAGCGGGGGCAGCGGGCTCGCGCCCAGATCACGCTCGATCAGTTGCAGCCCGGGGTGGCGCCGGCGCAAGGTGGCGACCAGCTCCAGCGCCAGTTGATTGGCATGGGACACCGGCCCCTGCGGGCTGGCGTTGAGCAGCAGTACGTTGTTCATTGCGGGCTCCCCGACTTAAGGCTCTGGGTGAAGTGCATGCCACGGGCCAGCAGCCCCTGGCGAAAATAGAAGCGCTGGGCCAGCGGCATGTGCAGGCCGGTATCCAGCACGAAGTGATCGCAACCGCGCTGCAGCGCCTCGTCACGCACGGCGCTCAGCAACTGCGCGCCCAGGCCGCCGCGTTGCAGGTCGGGGCTTACCACCAGGTCATCGACATAGATGAAGCGCCCGTACAACAGGTTTTCCAGCGGGCGGTAGCCCGCCAGGCCCACCACCTGCTCACCCTCCCACGCCGCCAACAAGCGGTAGCCCTGCGCCGACTGACGCTGCAGCTGCGCCACATAGTCGGCCAGGTCGTTGAGGTGCGGGCGCAGTACACGCATCAGTTCAAAGCTGGCTTCAAAGGCTGCGTGGCTTTCGAGGTGTTGAAGGGTGTAGGCCATGGTCGTCGTCCGCTTTTCAAGAGCGCCCACTTTAAGCAAGCAATGGCTTAAGCTACAGGGCCGAAAAATGAATAAACGACTAGGCCAAGATGCTTTCCTTCGAACTGGACCGCAGCCAGCAGGCGCCGATCTATCGTCAGCTCTACCAGCGCTTTCGCGAATCCATCGCCGACGGCCGCCTGCGCCCAGGTGATCGCGTGCCGGCCGTTCGCGCCCTGGCCTCCGAGCTGAACCTGGCGCGGGGCACCGTGGAGGCGGCCTACCAGTTGTTGATCGGCGAAGGCTACCTGATGGCGCGCGGCGCCGCCGGCACGGTGGTCACCCCGCAACTGACCCCGGTTGCCCCACCCCAACTGGGCCATGGCCTGGCCGCCAGCACCTACCCGACCACCCATTCCGGCGAGCTGCCACTGCCCTTGCAGATGGGCCTGCCGGCCCTGGACGCCTTCCCGCGCAAGCTGTGGACGCGGCTGGCCGGCCGGCAACTGCGTCAAGGCGGCCTGGAAAGCCTGGTGTACCCGGACCCACGCGGCCACGCACCGCTACGGGCGGCGATTGCCACTTACCTGGGCATCTCGCGGGGCATCACCTGCCGCCCCGAGCAGGTGTTCGTGTGCGCCGGCTATCGCGCCTGCCTCGACCTGATTTGCCATACGCTGATGCAGCCGGGCGACCGCTGCTGGCTCGAGGAACCCGGCTACTTCATGGCCCGCAACGCCCTGCAGGAAGCCGGCGCGCAGCTGGTGCCCGTCAGCGTGGACGACCAGGGCCTGGATGTGGAACAGGGCATCGCCCGCGCGGTGGATGCGCGCTTTGCCGTGGTCACCCCCACCCACCAGAGCCCGCTGGGCGTGTCGCTGTCGCTGCCGCGCCGGCTGGCGCTGCTGGCGTGGGCCAACCGGCAAGGCAGCTGGATCATCGAGGACGACTACGACAGCGAATACCGTTATCGCGGCAAGCCCCTGCCCGCCCTCAAGAGCCTCGACCAGCAGGGCCGCGTGCTCTACACCGGCACCTTCAGCAAGGTGCTGTTCCCCGGCTTGCGTCTGGCCTACCTGGTGGTGCCGGCGCAGCAGTGCGAGGCCTTCGCCCGCCAGGCCGACCGGCTGCACAACCACTGCCCTTACCTGCTGCAGGCCACCGTGGCGGCGTTTATCAACGAAGGCCACTTTGCGCGGCACCTGAACAAGATGCGCAATCTGTACGCCCGGCGCCGGCAATGGCTGATCGAGGCATTGCAGCAGCAGTTGGGCGAGCGTTTGCTGATCGATACCCAGGCAGGCGGCATGCACCTGGTAGCCGGTTTGCCCGGCGTGGACGATGTAAAACTGGCCAAGCGCGCGCGGGCCGCCGGGCTGGCGGTGGAGCCGCTATCGCAGTGGTACCTGGCAGGTGCGCCCAGGCACGGGCTGGTAATGGGGTTTACCAATGTTGCCAGTGCGCAGCAGGCGGCGATGGTGGCGCGGGAACTGGCTCGGCTTGCATAGGGGCAGCAACCCCTATCAGAGCAAACCCGGCTAGGCACGACGAGGGGGCAAAGGCGGATGCTATTGCTCACCGCATCTTCAGGAGGTTTTGTTCGGTGACCGACTCAAGCAACAGCCATGCCTACGCAAAACGGTTCGACGCCGTACTCGCCTATATCGATACCTGCCTCGAGGGCGATCTCTCGGTGAGTGCACTGAGCCGCGTCGCCAACTTCTCGGTGTTTCATTTTCACCGGCAATTCACGGCGTATGTAGGCGTGCCGGTTGCACAGTATGTGCAGTTGATGAGGCTTCGGCGCGCTGCGCATCAACTGGTCGGTTCACCGGGTCAGTCCGTGCTGGAGACAGCACTGGGTGCTGGCTTCGAAAGCCCCGAGGCCTTTTCAAGGGCGTTCAGGCGCGCCTTTGGCATGGCGCCGAGTGCGTTCGCCAAGGCACCGAGCTGGCAGGTCTGGAATGCGGTCTTCGTTGTCCCTCACTTTTCCAGGAGTATCACCATGCAGATACGTACCGTAGCGTTCGCCGAAACCCGCGTGGCGGCGCTTCAACATTGCGGGGCGCCCGGCCTCGTCAGTCAAAGCGTCAGTCGTTTTCGTCAGTGGCGCATGCAGAGCGGTCAGTCGCCAGTAGCCGTGAGCCGCTCGTTTGGCATCCCCTATGACAATCCCGATACCACGCCCGCAGAGGCCTTCAGGTTCGCGATTTGCGGCGAGATAGACGAGGCCGTGCTGCCCAACGAATTCGGCGTGCATGAACGGGTCATCCCGGCAGGGCGTTGCGCCGTGATTCGCCATACGGGGTCGCCTGACTACATCGGAGAATCCATCTACCCGCTTTACCGCGACTGGCTACCCTCCAGTAACGAAGAGCTTCGGGATCACCCGTTGTTCTTCCATTACCTGAGCGTGTTTCCCGAAACACCGCAGGATCAATGGCAGACGGATATCTACGTTCCGTTGAAATAGGCGAAGCTGGCGTGTGAAACGGGTTGCCGCTCGGTGGGTGAGTTGCTGGCCGAGCGGCAGTGGTGCCAAAAGCGGACCGTGCGAGCCGATGTCTGAGCCACCGGCCTTCGAAAGTCGTAAATCATCAAACCGGCAGGATGCGCGTCCAGTAACGGGTAATCTGCTGGATTCGGATGGGTAACGAACGGGCGATAGTGTTCAATGTCAGCTCGATGTTGCCAAGCGAGTACGAGCCCGACACCCGCAAGTGGCTGACCTCCGAGGCGCAGCCCAGATAGCCGGGGCAATAGCGCTGCAACTCGTTGATGAGTGTATCCAGCCTCCAGCCCTCCACTACCAGCCGCCCCTGAGCCCAGGCCTCTTCGCCTTTTTTCAACGGCTGCGTGGCAAACAGTCGCTGACGATCAAGTGTCACCGATTGCCCTTGCTCGATCACGACCTCGCCTTCAGCCTGCTCAGGACGGACCGCAACGGCATGCTGGTAGACGCTGAGGCGTGTCAGCCCGTCGAGTTGGCGCACGGCGAAGCGAGTGCCCAATGCGCGCAGATCACCCTGTGCGCTGCGCACCAGCAACGGACGTGAGTCCTTGCCGGTGGTTACATGGACCTCCCCCGCCCGAAGCACCAGCAAGCGCGTGCTGGCATTGAACATGACATCCAGCGCGGTATCGGTATCCAACACCAGCAGGGTGCCGTCGGCAAGAGCCGCTTGGCGCTGTTCTCCGGTGCGCGTTCTGAGGTCGGCCATCCATCTGGGTGCAACGTCATATCCCTGCCATGCCAATGAACTGGCGCCGGCGCCCAGCAACAGCCCCTTGAGTAGCGTGCGGCGATTCGGGCCGCTTTCGCGCAGCGTGGACTTTTCCATGACGTTCCAGGCCAACTGCTGCGGCATGCCGCCCAGGCGCGCCTGCAATTCGGTCAACTGCTGCCATGCCCATTCATGCTCCGCCCTCCGGCAGTGCCAGCGTTGCCACTGCGCGCGCAGCGCCGCGTCTTCAGGGTTCGCGCACAGCTGCGCGAACCACTGCGCCGCATGGCGAAGTGCTTGGCGCTGGGCGTCGGTGGTCACCACGGATTGTCCATCAGGTACAGGAGGCAGCGTTCGGTGGCCCGGGCCATGTACTTGGTTACCGAGCTGGCGGACACCTGCAGGTGCTCGGCGATTTGAGGGTAGGTCAGCCCTTGCACTTGCGACATCAGGAACGCCGTTTTGGCCTTCACGCCCAGGCCGTCAAGCATGCGATCCAGCTCCAGAAGTGTCTGGAGCAACGAAAGCTGTTCTTCGGCAGAAATCTCGAACGACTCGGGCTGCGCGGCGAGCACTTCCAGATAGGCACGCTCCACCGACTGACGGCGAAAACTGTCGATCATTACCCGCTTGGCGATGGTTACCAGAAAATGCCGAGGCTCATTGAGCATGGCCGCCCGGGGTTCACGGCGCTCGGCGAGCAGCACGCGAACAAAGGTGTCCTGGGCGAAGTCTGCCGCCGCCTGCGAACACCCGGTGCGCTTGCGCAGCCAACTGATGAGCCAGGGTTGATGGTCGTTGTAGAGGGTCGCGATAAGGTTGCCAGACGGCATATCCAGGCCAAACAGTGAATAAGAATTAATCGCAATATAGTGAAATGATGGCCTGAGAGCAATCGACTTCTGGCCGTGAAAATCAGGCCAGGAAAAAATTTCGAAACGCGTTGTCACTTTCCTCTCGGCTACGCGACTCCTTTTGCAGACACCTCACAAAATGCCAACAACCGCATCAGGAGTAAGCATGCAGCATCCCCTTCCAGGCTTCTGCACCGCCACGTTGAACACCCCAAGCGCGCTATGCCTTGCCCTACTTGGCGCATCGTTGTTGATGGCCACTCCAGCACTTGGCCACGCGGCTGAAGGCCAGGTAACAGCCCGTACGCTGCATCAGCAGGAATTTGCCATTGAAGCCGGGGCGCTGGCCACTGTGCTGAACAGCTTTGCCACCGAAGCAGGCGTGGTGCTGTCGTTCGACAACGGGCTGACCGAAGGCAAGCAGAGCCGGGGCATCAATGGCCGCTACAGCATCGACCAGGGCTTTGCCGTGTTGCTGAGCGGGTCCGGGTTGCAGGCGGTTGCAGGTGGGGACAACAGCTATGTGCTGCTGCCGGTTGCACCGTCGGGTTCATTGCAACTGGACGCGACCAACGTGACAGGCTCGGGGCTGGGCACCATCACCGAGGATTCGGGGTCGTACACCACAGGTAACACCACCACAGCGACGCGGATGAATCTCTCGCTGCGCGAAACGCCGCAGTCGATCAGCGTCGTCACGCGTCAGCAGATGGACGACCAGAACATGCAGTCCCTGGAAGACGTTGCAAGGGCAGCCACGGGCATCAGCACGGTCAAGGGGTTCGGCACTGAGCGTCCGCTTTACTACTCGCGAGGGTTCCAGGTCGACGACCTGCAATTCGATGGCCTGCCGAGCAGCGTCACGGAAAGCTTCTCGATGGACGTCATGTCGGTGAACAACATGGCCATGTATGACCGGGTGGAGATTGTTCGAGGCGCAAACGGCCTGATGCAAGGGGCAGGTAATCCGTCTGCGGCCATCAACATGGTTCGCAAGCGACCGACACGTGAATACCGGCTCAAGGCAGAGATCGGTGCTGGCTCGTGGGACAACTACCGCACGCAACTCGACGTTGGCGGCCCCTTGAACGCAGAAGGCACCGTGCGTGGCCGTACGGTCCTGATGTACAACAGTCGAAACAGCTACCAGGACTACGCTGACAAGGACAACCAACTGTTCTACGCCATCGGCGAAGTCGACCTGAATGACTCGACCACGGTTGCAGTGGGGGCGTCCTTCCAGCAGGACAACAGTGGCGGCTACGATTGGGGCGGTTTGCCTACCCACCTGGATGGCAGCTCATACAACTTCTCGCGGTCGAAGTCGTTCGCTGGAAAGTGGGCGTACCTGGACAAGATCAACCGCAACGTCTTTGCCGATATCAAGCACAGCTTCAATGAGGACTGGAACCTCACCGTCGCCACTAACCTGATTTGGTCCAATTCGGATTTTCTCGCTCAGGTTGGGTACCACACCAAGGACACCGACTCGACGATGCAGTACTGGCCGAACAGCGCCCGCTACGATGATGAACAGATCAATCTCGACGCGGCGCTCAACGGTGCGTTCAACCTGCTGGGGCGCAAGCATGAGGTGGTGATCGGTACCAACTTGCGGCGTGACAGGCTGCAATACGTCACAGGCTCGTCCAGCGTGAACCCTATCGTCGACATTCTGGACTTCGATACCTCCACATTCCCGAAACCGCAGATAGTCGGCAGCCTGACGCCCAGTCGACATGTGCGCAAGGACAAGGGGATCTATGCAGCCACTCGCCTGAACCCATTCGATGATCTGCACGTGATCCTGGGCAGCCGCTTGAGTTGGGTCGACTACGACACCCAGGGCCCGTGGGAGACGGACCGCTTCAGGGAAAACCGCAAGATCATCCCCTACGGCGGCATCGTCTACGACGTCAATGACACTACCTCGGTGTATGCCAGCTATACCGAGATCTACAAGATGCAGAGCAACTACAGCGTCGACAACAAACTGCTCGAACCCACAACGGGCAGCAACTACGAAGTGGGCGTAAAAAACGAACTGTTCGATGGCAGGCTCAATACCTCCCTGGCGCTGTTCCAGGTGGATCAGACAGGCCTTGCGCAGGTCGTGCCCGAGGCTGGGCGCGTGTGTGGGCCCACGCGCGATTCGCGGTGCTACACCGAGGGCGCCAAAGTACGAAACCGCGGGTTCGATGCCGAGGTCTCGGGCGAGTTGATGCCCGGGTGGAATGCCTCCATGGGCTACACCTACAGCCATCCAGAATACGTGGCGGGTAGCAGGAAGGGTGACACCTATGGGACAGAGAACTCGCCACAGCGACTGTTCAAGGCCGCCACCACCTACCAGTTGCCAGGTAGCCTGGACCAATGGCGAGTCGGAACCAGCGTGTACCATCAGAGCAAGCTGTACCTGAACAGTATTTCGCAGAGTGCCTACAACCTTGTGGACTTGAATGCCAACTTCCGGATCGACCAGAACCTGAGCGTTCAGTTGAACCTCAACAACGTTTTCGACGAGAAGTACTACACCGCGATTTTCAGCCAGGACACCGGAAACTATTACGGCGAACCCCGCAACTTTGCCGTCACGCTGCGCTACGAGAACTAGCCGTGAGCAGTGGTCGATAGGGCGATTTCAAGCGGCTGTAACGGCCGCTTGGACGGACCCTATGCTCACCAGTATCTTCATGTTGAACGGCCAGGCAGTTCGTGCGGGGTGAGCCGGGTGGTGGGCGAGCGAAGTGACAGCTCCGCACGAACAGCCGCATGCATCGAACTGGATCAGAAAGCCACCGAACGCTGACAGGCCGACGTCGCCACGATCTTCCCGCGCTTTAGCACCATCAACCGTGTGGGCAGGTCGAGAATCACGTCACCCACCGAATGCGTCTCCAGCAACACCACGTCAGCAGGCGCACCCGGCACCAACCCATAATCCTTCAACCCCAGCGCTTTCGCCGGATGGGTAGTGAGCATCGACAGTACCGTGGCCTGGTCATCCGCCCCGCCCAGGTGACAGGCCGGAATCGCCAATTGCGCGATGTTGAGCAAGTCGCCGGTGCCAAACGGGGTGAATGCGTTGCGAATATTGTTGGTGGCAAGGCACACATTCACGCCGCCATCACGCAGGGCCCGCACCGGCGTCAGGGTACGGCGCACGTCATGGCTGTCGCCGCGCGCACCGAGGTGCAAGTCGGTGGCGGGCAGGCACATGACGCTGATGCCAGCCTCGCGAATCAAGGCAATGATCTCCCGCTGTTTGTGCGGCGCCACGGCACCCAGGCTGGTCAGGTGACCGACGCATACGCGCCCTTGATAGCCTTGCTCGATGGTCTTGCGCGCCAGGTACTCAATGGTCATGTGTTCGGCGTTGTCGGCGAAGTCCTGATGGAAGTCGATGTCCTTGCCGTAGCGCCTGGCCAGGTTGAATACATAGTCGATGTGGTCATGGGCCGAGTCGTCGTTGTAGGGAATGCCGCCCACTACATCTGCGCCCTTCTCCATGGCCTCAACCATCATTGCCTGCATGCCCGGTAGTTTCAGTATTCCCTCCTGCGGAAAGGCCACCACCTGGATGTCGATGACGTCGCGCAGCTTGTCGCGCAGTTCCAGCACCACATCAAAGCCGGTGAAGCCTTGCACCGGGTCGAATTCGGCGTGGGCGCGTACGTGGGTTGTGCCGGACTGCACCAACGCACGTAGTGCTTGAGTGGAGCGCGCGAGAATGTCGTCGCGAGTCAACGTGGGTTTGAGCTCGGCGGTAACCGCTATCGCCTCCTTCAACGTGCCGGAGCGATTGGCCTTGCGATGCATGATGTTGGCTTTTTCCAGGTGCAGGTGCCCTTCGACAAAGCCCGGGATCAGCACGTGGCCGTGGCCCTGGATTTCCTGCACGGCCTGCACTGAAATTGTCGGCGCGATCTCGACAATCTTGCCGTGGTGCACCGCTACGTCCATCAGCGGTTTTGTATCGTCGATGCGCACATTGCGAAAGATCAGATCCATGACGTTGGCCCTCTATGATGCTGCCCCAAGGCGCATCGGTAAAAAACGAACCATGGGCAGCTCAACCGTTGGAACAGCCGTTACCCATCACTCGGTATTCAAGAATGTGTTTCTGGCCCTTGGAGTCTTCATACGTCATGAGCACAGGTACCACGGCGCAGACGTGCGCGACTTCGCTGATGGAAATGACGCGGGCGATGTCCAGGTGCTGGGCATAGCTGTATTGCTCAACCGGTATCGGTTCGTCGGCCATCGCCGCAGCACAGAAAAAACTCGCTATCAGTACAGGTAACGCCTTCATGTTCAGAGGCCCTCCTCCACATTTTCAAGAACATGGAGCCCGGCAGCCATGCAGCGCCGGGCCCCATGGGTGGGGTGATCAGAACGGTTTGGTCGGCAGGTACTTGCCATCCAGGGTGATCACCGCGCGGGAGCCGCCGTCTGGGTCATCGACCTTCTTGACGTCCAGTTTGAAGTTGATGGCGCTGATGATGCCGTCGCCGAACTTCTCGTGAACCAGCGCCTTGAGCGTGGTGCCGTAGACCTGAATCATTTCGTAGAAGCGGTAGATGGTCGGGTCGGTAGGAATGCCGTTGCCGATGCTGCCACGCAGCGGGATGCTTTGCAGCAGGAGCACGGCATCGGCGTCGAGGCCCAGGGTGTCGGCAACCACCTGGGCTGCGTTGGCCGGCAGCGGGTGCTGACCAAGCAAGGCGGCGGTGACAAAAGCTTCGTGCAGGCCGGTGCCTTCTGCAATCTGAGCGAACGACAGGTCTTTGCGGGCCTTGGCCAACAGGATGACGTCGGTCAGGGCAAGGCGAGTGTCTTGGCTGATTTGTGATTGGATCATGGGGATATCTCCGTGGGTAGAAACTAGGGTTAGTGGGTAGCAACGCAAGCGGTAGGGCTTTCGGCCAGCGACACGAACTTGCCGGTGCGGCTGTCGAAGGCCTGGATGCAGCCGCTTTCGATGTCGTAGACCCAGCCATGCAACGTCACGCGCTTTTCTTCCAGCGCGAGGCGTACCGAGGGGTGTGTCTGGATATTGGCCAACTGCGCGATGACGTTTTCGCGCACCATCGAGGCGACCTTGGCGTGCTGATCGACATGCTGGCGGGCCTCGTTGACCACCCGACCGGAATCGGCGTAGCGCAACCAGCCGGCCACGGCGGGCATGTTGTCCAGGCATTTGCAGGTGGCGATGGCGGTCATGGCGCCGCAGTCGGAATGCCCGCAGATCACGATGTCGCTGACTTTCAAGGCTGCGACCGCGTACTCCACCGAGGCGGACACACCGCCTGGCTCAGGGCCGTAGGACGGCACGATGTTGCCCGCATTGCGGATGACGAACAGGTCGCCCGGCTCACGCTGTGTGACCAGCTCCGGCACCAGCCGGCTGTCGGAGCAGGAGATGAACAGCGCCCGCGGGCTCTGCTGGTTGGCCAGGTCTTTGAACAGGCCGGCACGTTCAGGAAAGGCATTGCGCTGGAATTTAAGGAAACCGTCGATGATGTCTTGCATGGTTGACTCCGTTGGTTCGCGATGCGATGAGGCAAAGGTTACGGAGGCCGTGCAATAAGGTAAAAGTCTCATATATGATTATCTGCATCAGATAAACTTATAGGTACAGGCATGCTGGCGCGCCATATTCAGTATTTTCTTGCGGTCGCCGAACATCAGGGCTTTACCAGTGCCGCGGCGGCACTGCATGTTTCGCAGCCCGCGCTGTCGCAGCAAGTGCGCCAGCTGGAGGAAAGCCTCGGGGCGCAGTTGTTCGATCGCTCAGGGCGCAAAACACGCCTGACCGATGCCGGGCAGGTGTACCTGCGTTATGCATTGCGGGCGGCGCAGGAGCTGCGCGAAGGCAAGCGGGCGATCCATGATGTGGGCGATCTCAGTCGAGGAACGCTGCGCATAGCGGTGACGCCAACCTTCACGACCTACCTGGTCGGGCCGTTGGTGGAAGCCTTTCACAGCCGTTACCCGAACATCACGCTGAACGTGCATGAACTGGCCCAGGAGCAGATGGAGAACCTGCTGCTGAGGGACGAACTGGATGTGGGGATTGCGTTTGATGAGGTGCATGCGCCAGACATCGAAGCCTATCCGCTACTGGTTGAAACGCTTGCCCTGGTCGTTGGTAGCCGACATCCGCTGGCCGGGGCGCGGGCTGTCGGCCTGGAGACGCTGAATGCGCAGTCGCTGATTCTGCTCAGCAAAGCGTTCGCCACCCGCGAACAGATCGACCGCTATTGCAACCAGCACGGCATTCGCCCGCGCGTGGTGATGGAGGCCAATGTAATTGGTGCGTTGATTGAGGTGGTGCGCAGAACCACGCTGTCGACGTTGCTGCCGGCTGCCCTAGCGCAGGAGCACCCAGAGTTGGTGTCTGTCGAGTTGGGGCCGCATCGGCTAGAGCGCACAGCGGTCTTGATGCAGCGCAAGAATGTCTATCAATCTGCGGCTGCCCGTGCGTTTATGGCGCTGGCCAAGGAAGTGGCCGGTGATCTGACGACCAAAACAGATGAGTAGCAGAATACGAAGGGCTTTCAGCGTGCCCGCAACCTCTTCCATGTCGCCATGTACCGACCCATGGCTCGGTACTCAGTACTTGCCCTGCCAGTGCTGCTAAAGTGGCTTATCCATAGGGTTCCGAGGGCTATCGTGTATGTCCGATGCAAGCGAGCTTGTCAATGACAGTGAGGTGTACAGAACCCTTCTGGAGTCGACCAAGGCGATTCCCTGGAAGATTGACTGGGCCTCGATGAAGTTCACCTACATCGGCCCTCAGATCGAGGCGTTGCTGGGCTGGAGCCCTGAAAGTTGGGTGAGCGTGGAAGACTGGGCCATGCGCATGCATGCAGAAGATCGCGAGCATGTGGTGAACTTCTGCGTGACGCAATCCAAGGCTGGCGTGGACCATGAGGCGGACTACCGAGCGCTGACCAAGGACAACGGCTATGTGTGGATCCGCGACGTTGTGCACGTGGTGCGCAATGACAGGGGCGAAGTCGAAGCGCTGATCGGCTTCATGTTCGACATCAGCGAACGCAAGAAGACCGAAGACCAGTTGCTGAGTTTGCAGAAGGAACTGGAGGTGCTCTCGTTCAAGGACGGCCTGACGAATATCGCCAACCGCCGTCGCTTCGACAGCTGTTTCGAGTTGGAGTGGGAACGTGCGCGCCGCGAGCGCCGGCCATTGTCGCTGCTGTTGTTGGACGTCGATTTTTTCAAGCAGTACAACGATTTGTACGGCCATATTCAAGGCGACAAATGTTTGATAGCGATTGCCCAGACGCTGAGTTTGGCGTTGGATGGCCCACGCGACCTTGTGGCTCGCTATGGCGGCGAAGAATTTATCGTGCTGCTGCCCGAAGCCGATGCCGAGGTGGCGCGTAAAGTGGCTGAGCGCTGCCAGCGGTTGATCCAAAAGCAGTCCATCGTGCATGCGCTATCGCCACATGACCACCGCCTGACTGTCAGCATAGGCGCGGGTTCGATGGCGCCAGGCGAGTGGGACAGGCCTACAGACTTCATCAAAGCCGTGGACCAGCAGCTCTATGCGGCTAAAAACAACGGACGGCACCGCATTGAGTATGTGCAGTTGGAGGGGTTGTCGGGCTGTTCAGCAGTTGAAGGTGCAGAAGAACAAACAACTGCCCGTCCTTCATAGAGGGTCATCAGCAGCCACGGTGATGCTGGAGAAAACGCAGCGGCGAGTGCGATTCGAGATTACTGGGCAAACACGGTCTCGGCCGTCGCTAACGGACCCAAGGCTGCCGGTGGTTAACGGCAGCAATTGGCCATAAGCGGACTGTAGACAGATAGCTGGCATTCCTACGCTGGCATTCTAGTAATCTCACAACGCTAAAAAGGAACATTCATGTTGGTCATTCAAATTGATCGGGATAGCGTGCATGCAGGGGATGATCTGGAAAGTCACAGGACATCAATCAGGCTTGATCCTGCAGTAACACTGCGCGCTTTGTTCGAAGCGATCCAAGGTATGGGTTACCTGCCTGACATCAGTGGAGGCAAGGCGACGTGGATTATTTGTTCGTCTGGCAAACACATAGGTGTTTTAGCTCAGCAATGGCCAGAAACTAAATTGTTAATCCCCGCCGAGAGCCTCCTGAGTCAGTATTTTGGGGATACCGAACCTCGCCTTCTGTTCAGATATTGGTGCCAGGCAGATCCAGACCATGTCTTTTCACAGATCAAAGCTGGAAATGAACCGCCGTCTCGATTTTAGGACTGGCGGGGGCTACCTACTGATCCAGAAGCTAATATGCCTGCTTTGGGTTGTGGCGGCCTGTTGCAAAGGTGGGCTACCGAGCTATAGCTGCATCCTTTCGGGTTTGCTAGCCCGAGCACCTTAGGACGTGCAAGCGTCCATCCGTCTCAGCTGACACCTTTTTGCACCCGCTGTTTCGTTTTATGACGGCTGTACGCAGGGCGCATTCGTGCGCGCTGGGTTCCTGGAGTCCCGGTCTACCATCCTGCTTACGGCCGTCACCCTTTGTCGTCGGGTGTTATGGCGACTGTACGCGGGGCGCATTCATGCGCGCCGGGGTCCTTGATCCCTGGTCTGCTAACCCGCGTACAGCTGCCTCCCTTTCGTTCCACGGGCCGCACACGCGGCCTACCGACCGTCCCCATTGTTACTGTTTCCCCAACAATGCTTTTCGACCTTGAGCATTTATCCGCCCCGCCTCGCCCGCCTAAACTGGCCACCGTTTTCAGGCAGCCCTACCGCGCCGACTCCGCAAAGGCCATCCCAACGCCAACACCCTTTCCCAGAGCCTTCGGCGCCCCCCGTATCGAATGATCGCGCACGCCCTTGCGCGCTGATCGCCACACCCCACGGGTTCGATCTTTACCGCTGCCGACTGAATGCCTTGACCCCTGCGCAGAGCCTGCGTGCACTTTCCATTGACTAACGGAACGTATGAAAAAAATGACGGATGACCATCAACCGCAAACTCGGAAGTTTGCACTCGGCACCACCGCAAGGGTGCTGTTTGCCCTGCTGGTGCTGCTCGTATCGCTGGCGATGATCTACGGCGGCTTCAAACTGGTAGCACTCGATGGCTCGCCGTACTACCTGATCGCAGGCGTTGCATACCTGCTGCTGGCAGCGCTGATGTTCCTGCGCAAAAGCGCCAGCATCGCCCTTTCGGTAGCCATCGCCCTGGCAACCTGTGTGTGGGCATTCTACGAAGTCGGCCAGTTCAGCTACTGGGAGCTGCTGCCACGCCTGGTGGTACCGGCAATCATCCTGACCCTCAGCCTGTGGGTCGGCGCAGCCTTGCCCGGCACCTCGGCAAGCACCCGACGCCTGGCCAACCGCTTCGGCTTTGCGGTGTTCGCGGGGCTGATCGCGACCTTCGTGGCGGCGTTCTACCCGCACGGTGCAATCTCCACCCCGCTCGCCTCCACGGCCAAGCCTGCGCCAACCGAAGCCCCCGCCGCGCCGGAAAACTGGGAGTTCTTCGGCCGCAACGCCTCGGGCACGCGCTTTGCGCCGTTCAGCCAGATCACCCCGGCGAACGTCAAGGACCTGCAAGTGGCCTGGATCTACCGCACCGGCCGCAGAACCACGGGCGCCGGTGCCGGCGTGGACGAGAACACCCCGCTGCAGATCGGCAACGTGCTGTATTCATGCACGCCAGAAAACCTGATCACCGCCCTCGACGCCGACACGGGCAAGCCGATCTGGAAGTTCGACCCGCACGCGCGCAGCGCCGAGCACGTGACGTGCCGCGGCGTGGGCTACCACGACATCGACAAGGACGACAGCCTGAGCGCCGAGGTCAAGGCCTCGTATGGCGAGCAGCAGTGCCGCCAGCGCATCCTGGTGTCGTCGGTCGACGCCCGCCTGTTTGCCCTGGACGCACACACCGGCACCCTGTGCCCGAGCTTTGGCGACAACGGTTATGTCGACCTGAAAAAAGGCATGGGTCCCACCGAGAACAGCAAGCGCTACCACCCCACCTCCCTGCCCGTGGTAATGGGCCACCTCACCGTGGTCGGCGGCTGGGTGCGCGACATCGTCGCCAAGGAGCCGTCGGGCGCCGTGCGTGCCTTCGACGTGGTGACCGGTGCGCTGGTGTGGGCCTGGGACATCGGTGCGCCTGAAGGCCAGGACGCAACCGCCAGCGACCACCAGTTCACCCTGGAAACCCCCAACGTGTGGACCGTGCCCACCTACGACAAGGCACTGAACCTGGTGTACCTGCCCACCGGCAACGGCCCACCCGACTACTGGGGTGGCGACCGCAACCAGGCCAAGGAAAAGTACGGCTCGGCCGTGGTGGCCGTCGATGCCTCGACCGGCAAGGCCAAATGGGTGTACCAGACCGTGCACCACGACGTGTGGGACTACGACCTGCCGTCGCAACCGGTGCTGTACGACATCAAGAACGCCCAGGGCGAAAAGACCCCGGTGCTGATCCAGACCACCAAGACCGGCAACATCTTCGTGCTGGACCGCCGCACCGGCCAGCCGGTGACTGAAGTTCAGGAGCTGCCCGTACCGACATCCCCCGCCGCCGAAGGCGAACACCTGGCACCGACCCAACCGCACTCGGTGGGCATGCCGGTGATTGGTGCCGAGCCCCTGACCGAGAAGTCCATGTGGGGCGTGAGCACCTTCGACCAGCTGTACTGCCGCATCATGTTCAAGGACTCGGTGTACGTGGGCCCCTTCACCCCGCCGACCGAAAAGCCCTACATCGAATGGCCGGGCCTGCTGGGTGGCATGAACTGGGGTGGCATCTCCATCGACGAAAACACCGGCATGATGTTCGTCAACGACATGCGCGTACCGCTGCGCATGGCGCTGGTCACCAAGGAAAACACCAGCAAGTTCAAGGTTTCCACCGATGAGGTGCCGGGCTTCATGGGCACGATTCGCCCACAAGTGGCGGGCATCTATGGCGGGGTAAAAATCGACATTCTGCAATCCCCCCTGGGCGTACCGTGCAACACCCCGCCGTTCGGCAGCATGAGCGCCATCGACCTGAACACCCAGAAACTGGTGTGGCAGGTACCGCTGGGCACCGTGCAGGACACCGGCCCCCTGGGCCTCAAGACCCACCTGCCGATCCCGCTGGGCATGCCGACGCTGGGCGGCCCTACCTCGACCGCCTCGGGGCTGGTGTTCTTTGCCGGCACCCAGGACTACTACCTGCGGGCCCTGGACTCGGCCACCGGCAAGGAGGTGTGGAAAGCCCGCCTGCCGGTAGGTGCAGTGGCAGCGCCGTTGATCTACCAGTCGCCGGCGACCGGCAAGCAGTATGTGGTGATCTCGGCGGGCGGCATGAGCCATTCGCCTGATGTGGGCGACTACATCATTGCCTATGCGTTGCCCGACGGTACTGAACAGCAGTAACACGCTGGTGGAAGCCGTATGAAAATAATCCCCGGTTTCGGGGATTATTTTTGCCTGATGGAACGCTAGAGAGAGGCGCCGTCGCACGGCTGCCGGGCCTGCGCGCAGACTTCCCAGCCACCACCCAGCGCCTTGTAGATGCCCACAACCGCCAGCCGTTGTCGGGTACGTGCAGCGGTCAGGGCGCGTCGGCTGGCGTAATCGGCGCGCTCGGCCTCAAGCACATCCAGGTAAACGCCCTCGCCCTCCGAGAACCGCGCCCGGGCAAGCCGCGCCGCCTCGCCGTTGGCCGCCGATTCGAGCAATCGCAGCCTCAGGGTATTGCTCGCAGCCCCGTGGGCCTTGAAGGCATCATCGGTTTCCTGCAACGCGCGCAATACCGTCTGGTCGTACACGATCAACGCCTCCCTGGCGCGTGCCTCGCTGGCGGCAATGCGGGCACGCACATGCCCGGTGTCCAGCAGCGACCAGCGAATCATCGGGCCGATAAAGCTCGACAGCGCGCCCGCGCCACTCATCCCGTCGAGGCTTCCGGTGACCACACCGATGGAGCCCTGCACCTGCACCTCGGGATAGAGGCCCGCCGTCTCGACCCCGATTTGCGCCGTGGCGGCCGCAAGGGCGCGTTCTGCGGCGGCAATGTCGGAGCGTCTCCAGAGTAACGCCGTGGGCTCACCGACGGCGATCGTGCGCAGGGCCAGCGCCTGATCCCCAGGCTCGGCGGCCGGTGGTGTGAACCGCTGCGGCGGCTCGCCCAGCAGGATCGCCAGGGCGTTGACCGAGGCATCACGCCGACGCTCCAGCTCGGGCACGCTCACCTCGACCGAGCGCAACAGGGCCTCGGCGCGCAGCCGGTCGAACTCGGTGGCCGCCCCGGCGTTCACCTGGCGTTCGACCATGCTCAGGCTGTCGCGCTGGCTTTGGCGGGTATCGGCCGCAACCGCCAACTCGGCCTCGATGCCCCGCAGCTCGAACCAGGTGGCCGCCACCTCGGCCGCCACACTCGCCTGCACCCCGCGCAGCAACGCCTCGCGCGAACCGGCCTGGGCGCGTGCGGCCTCCACCGAGCGGCGCACGCGGCCGAACAGGTCGATTTCCCAGGACGCATCGACCGCCCCCCGATAGGTTTCGTTCTGCCGCGACTGGCCAGCCGGTGTCTGCACTTCGCTCCAGCGGCGGTTCTCGTAGCTGAGCGCAGGGCCGCCACGCGGGAGGAAACCCTGGCGGCTTTCGCGCAACATCGCCCTGGCTTCTTCGAGCCGCACGGCAGCAATCGCGATGTCATGGTTGGCGGCAAGCGCCCGCTGCACCAGCCCGGTCAACGCGGGCTCGTCAAAGGCACCCCACCACCGGGCCTCGACGCTGCCGGGGCCAAGCCCGGCAGGCAGCTCATCGAAGCGCGCGGGAAGCTGCGTTGCCGGCAGCGACGGCGCAACGTAGTCGGGGCCCACTGCAGCACACCCGGCCAGCAGCATGAGGGTGGCCAGGGGCGCCAGAACAGCTCGATAGCAACGGCTCATGAACGGCGCTCCTCCAGGGGCTTGGCTGTGGGCGTGTGCCGCTCGAAGCGGGCCGCCAGGCCACGGATCACCACATAGAAAACCGGGGTCAGGAACAGGCCGAACAGCGTCACCCCGAGCATGCCGGCAAACACCGCCACCCCCATGGCCTGGCGCATCTCGGCACCTGCGCCGCTGGCAAGCACCAGCGGCACGACGCCAGCGACGAAGGCCAGGGACGTCATCACGATCGGGCGCAGGCGCAACCGGCATGCCTCCACAACCGCCTCCAGCACACTCGCCCCCCGCGCTTCCAGGGTGCGGGCGAACTCGACGATGAGGATCGCATTCTTGGCGGCCAGGCCCACCAGCACGATCAGCCCGATCTGCACGAACACGTTGTTGTCGCCCTCCATCAGCCACACCCCGATGATCGCGCTCAACAGGCACATCGGCACAATCAGCAGCACCGCCAGGGGCAGCAGCCAGCTGTTGTACTGCGCCGCCAGAATCAGGTAGGCCAGCAACACGCACAGCGGGAAGATGAACAGCGCCGAATCGCCGGCCAGCTTCTGCTGGTAGGTCAGGTCCGTCCATTCGAAGGTCATGCCTTCAGGCAGCATGGCCCCGGCCAGACGCTCCATCAGCGCAACCGCCTGCCCTGAACTCACGCCCGGCATTGCGCCCCCCGAAATGTCCGCCGAGGGGTAGCCGTTGTAGTGAATCACCCGGTCCGGGCCGGAGCTTGGCGTAACGCTGACAAACGCCGACAACGGCAGCATGGCCCCGGCCGCATTGCGCACCTGCAGGCGGCCGATGGCTTCGGCCTGCATGCGGTGGTCCGTGTCGGCCTGCGCCGTGACCTTGTAGGTGCGGCCAAAGCGGTTGAAGTCGTTGACGTACAGCGAACCCAGGTACACCTGCAGTGCCTCGAACACATCGGTCAGGCGCACGCCCTGGCTCTTGACCTGGGCCCGGTCGATGACCACGTCGAGCTGCGGTGCATTGATATCGAGGCTGGTCATCAGCCCGGCCAACTGCCCCGACTCGGTGGCCTTCATCATCAGGATGCGGGTGTGCTGCACCAGGGCCTCCAGCCCCGCGCCGCTGCGGTCCTCGACTTGCATCTTGAAGCCGCCGGTGGCACCCAGGCCGGGCACCGGGGGTGGCGGGAACACCCCAAGAAAACCATCGGGAATACCCGCGAACCTGGCCTGCAGACGCCCGGCGATGGCGGTTGCAGCCAGGTCCGGCGAGGCACGCTCCTTGAACGGGTCGAGCATGATGAACATCACCGCGGCGTTGGGCACGTTGACGAAACCGTTGATCGAAAGCCCCGGGAACGCCACCACGCTTTCGACGCCCGGCTCGGCCAGGGCCAATTGCGACATCTGCCTGGCCACCGCTTCGGTGCGGTCCAGCGACGACGCGTTGGGCAACTGGGCGATAGCCACCAGGTAATACTTGTCCTGCATCGGCACAAAGCCCGGTGGCACGGCATTGAAGCCGAACGCGGTCAACCCCAGCAGGCCGACGTACACCACAAGCACCAGGCCGCTGAGCCGGGCCACCTTGCGCACCGTGTTGCCATAGGCCTGCGGTGCACGCTGGAACGGCCGGCCAAGGGTGCCGAGCAACCGCCGGGCACGCCCGCGCAGGCTGCGGGGGTCGGGCGTAATGCCGTGCTGGCGTGGCTGCAGCAGCAACCCGGCGAGTGCGGGGCTGAGGGTCAGCGAATTGACCGCCGACAGAATCGTCGAGATGGCAATGGTGAGCGCGAACTGGCGATAGAACTCGCCCTGCAGGCCGCTGAGGAACGCCGTGGGGATGAACACCGCAGCCAGCACCGAGGTGATCGCGATGATGGGCCCGGTCACCTCGTCCATGGCAAGCCTGGCGGCCTGGGCCGGCGCCTCGCCGTTCTCGATATGACGCTCGACGTTCTCCACCACCACGATGGCATCGTCCACCACGATCCCGATCGACAGCACCAGGCCGAACAACGACAGGGTGTTGAGCGAAAAGCCCATCAGGTGCATGACCGCAAAGGTGCCCACCAGCGACACCGGCACCGCCATCAGCGGGATGAGCGACGCACGCCAGTTGTGCAGAAACAGCACCACCACGATCACCACCAGCATGATCGCCTCCAGCAAGGTGATGGCCACCGACTCCAGCGAGGCCTGCACGAACACCGTGGGGTCATAGGCAATGCGCGAGGTGAGCCCCGCCGGGAAGTTCGCCTCCAGCCGCTGCATGGTTTCGCGCACCGCCTTGGCAACGTCCAGGGCATTGGCGCCCGGGCTCTGGATGATCTGCAGCGCAACTGCCGGTTCGCCATCGAGCAGGCTGCGTAGTGCGTAAGAGTCGGCGCCCATCTCGATACGGGCCACATCGCGCAGGCGCGTGACCTGACCGTCGTCGCCGGTGCGAATGATGATGTCGCCAAACTGCTGTTCATCGGTCAGCCGCCCCAGGGTGTTCACGGTTACCTGGAACGCGGCGGTGGCGTTGGGCGCCTGGCCGACCGACCCCGCTGCCACCTGCACGTTCTGCTCGCGCACCGCTTCGATCACCTCGCCTGCGGTGAGCCCGCGCGCGGCGATCAGGTCCGGGTCGAGCCACAGCCGCATGCTGTACTCCCCGGCGCCCCACACCAGCACATCGCTGATGCCGGGCAGGCGCGACAGTTCATCGCGCACCTGAAGGTAGGCGTAGTTCGACATGTAGAGCGGGTCGTAGCGTTTGTCGGGAGACAGCAGGTGAACCACCATCAGCATGTCCGGCGAGGTCTTCTGGGTGACCACGCCCTGGTGCTGCACCTCTGCCGGCAGGCGCGGCAGAACCCGCGAAACGCGGTTCTGCACCTGGATCTGCGCAATATCGGCATTGGTGCCCTGGGCGAAAGTGATGGTCAGTACCATCCGGCCATCGGTGGCAGACTGCGACGCCATGTACAGCATGCCCTCGACCCCGGTAATCGCCTGCTCCAGTGGCGCGGCCACGGTTTGTGCGATTACCTGGGGGTTGGCCCCCGGATAGGACGCCGTCACCTGCACGGTCGGCGGCGTGACCGCCGGGTACTCGCTCAGCGGTAGCTGGAAGAAGGCGACGATGCCGGCAATCATCATCAGTATCGAGAGGACGATGGCAAAAATGGGACGATCGATGAAGAAGCGCGGGAATGTCATTGCGCCGCCCCCAGGGTTTGCTGCGCCTTGACGGGCGAACCCTCGATCGAGGTGGGCTGCGGCGTAACCTGCATGTCTGGGCGCACCAGGCCCTTGACCACGATGCGCTCGCCGGGCTGCAGGCCTTTTTCGATCACGCGCAAGCCCTCCACCATCGGGCCGAGTTCGACCGGGCGGTACTGGGTCTTGTCGTCCTTGCCCACTACCAGTACGTAGCGGCTGCCCTGGTCGGTCGAAATCGATTGGTCCGAGATCAGCACCCTGGCCTGTGGCATGCCGGTCTCAAGCTTCACCTTGGCAAACAAACCGGGCGTCAGCTGCCCGTCGGGGTTGTCGACCACCGCGCGAACACGCAGCGTGCCGGTGTTGCGATCGGCGGCGTTGGCCAGAAAATCGACGCGGCCGGGCCGCGCGTACTGCTTGTCGGTGGCCAGCGCCACGCTCACCTTCGCCGCCTGCGCGCCCGCGCCAGGGCGGCTTGACGCGAGCGAGCGCAGGTACGTGCGCTCGTCCACATCGAAGTACACATGCAGGGGGTCGACAGAGACGATGGTGGTCAGTGGCGTCACCCCATTGGTGACGTAGTTGCCTTCGGTGACCAGGGTTTGCCCTACACGCCCACTGATCGGTGCAGTGACCCGTGTGAAGCTCAGGTCGAGCTTTGCAGCGTCCAGCGCGGCCTTTGCGGCATCGACCTGGGCCTGGCCCGCATCGAGCGCCGCAATCGCGCTGTCGAGCCGGTCCCGCGCAACGACCTTTTGCGCATACAGTTGCCGGGCTCGGGCATGGTCTGCCTGGGCCAGCAGCCACGCCGCCCGGGCCTCCTGCAGGCGTGCGGTGGCGGCGTCGAGCGCGGCCTGGAAGGGCCGCGGATCGATGACAAAGAGCTGGCTGCCCTTCTCTACCATGCGGCCCTCGGGCACGCTCACCGCCTGAATATAGCCGGCCACCCGCGGGCGCAGTTCGACCCGCTTGATCGCGGTCAGCGACCCGGTGAATTCGGCATGGGGCGTTACCGGGCGCACGATCACCTCGGCTACCGGAACACTGGGAGGCTTGGCGGGTTCAGTCGCGGGTGCCGTCTCCTTGCACCCGACGCTGGTGAGCGCGACGCTTAGCGCCGCAGTGAAAAGGGTTACGCGTTTGACGTTCATCACATGGCCTTTCGCACGAGTGTCGACCTGCTTTGCGGGGGCAAAGCAACGTTCGCGTACTTATCCGACTTGCCACGTCTGGAAGGTCAAGGGTTTTCTGACATTGGCCATACCCTGGCGTCAGAGCCACACAATCCGGTCCTTGCCCATGCTCTTGGCCACGTACAGGGCACGATCGGCCCGTTTCAAGGTGTCCTCGTAAGCGTGGTCCTCGGGCAGCATGGCCGTTGCGCCAATGCTCACGGTGACCACCGTGTCGCCTGCCCAATAGCGGCTCAGCTCTTTGCGAAAGCGCTCATGCAGACGCTCGGCAAGCTGCAGCGCCTGCTCTCGCTCGGTATTGGGCAGGCCCACCACAAACTCGTCGCCACCCAGGCGGCAGGCGAAATCCGTTGCGCGCAGCGCGCAACGACAGATCTCGGCCACCGCCTGGATGATCTGATCGCCGGCGTGGTGCCCCTGGGTATCATTGATTTTCTTGAGGTTGTCCAGATCGAACAGGAACACCGACGTCGGCACGCGATAGCGTGTCAGGGACTCGTGGTGCAGTTTCAGGTCATGTTCGAGCTTTCTGCGGTTGAACAGACCGGTGAGCTGGTCGGTATCGCTCAGTTCCCTGAGCCTGACTTCCAGTGTGTGCCGTTCGGAGATATTGCTGGCGACCCACAGCACGACCTCCTCTTCGTCCACCCTGAAGTTCAGGGCCTGGATGCGCCCCTCGAACCAGATGGGGTCCTTGGGGCCCTCATCGGGCAGGCCCTTTACGTCCCTGTTGCTCAGCTCGTACTCGGCGACCAGCAGGTTTCCCGTGGCCAGTGCCCGGGCAATCTGCTCCAGAAACCAGTTCGCCTTGTCGGCATTGATCAGGTCTGAAATATACAGGCCGATCAGGCCGGACCCATCGTGGTAATAACGCGCGTCGCGGCCACCAAACACCGCAACGTACTTGCCACTGCGCGACAGAATGAAGGCAGGGTCGGGCAGCGCATCAAGAATCAGGGCCATCTGTGCGGTGTCGATCATGAAGCACTTCTTCTGTGCCGATTGATGAATGGCGTAACGGTAGCCAACAATACCATTACGCCATCATCCGCAACATGGGCCTTGCGGATGCCACCAACGCCGCACGGCGCTTGCGACAGAACCGTTATCGCGTGTGCTGTGCCAAGCGTTTCCGGCCCCCTGCCCTACGTACAGACCCTAGATCGACACCAACACATCGCACTGCGATTCGCTCAGCACGTGCTTGGTGACGCTGCCCACCAGCAGCTCTTCCAGCGCGCTTTCGCCCTGCTTGCCGACCACGATCAGGTCGCAGTCCAGCTCCTGCTCGGTTTCCACGATCCGCCAGGCTGCGTCGCCGTGTGCAATGATCTGCCGAGCATTGGGCAGGCCGGCGGCTTCGCTCAGGGCCGCAAGTTGCTCCACGGCATCCTTCTTGATGGCGTTGCGGTAGTGCGTGAGGGTGTCCTGGTCGATGTAGGCAAAGCGCATGCTGCCCTCGAAGGGCGCTTCGAACGCGTGCATCAGAATGATTTCGGCTTGCGGGGCCACGGCTTTTGCCAGCTCGATGGCACGCAGCGACGAAGGCGAAAAATCAACCGGCACCAGCACGCGGCGGTACGCCTCGCGCGGGGCCTGTTTGACCACCAGCATCGGGCAGTGCATGCGGCTCAGCATGCGCTGCACGGTGGAACCCAGCAGGCGGCGCGCCAGGTTCTGCCCCTTGGCCCCGCATACCAGCAGGTTGGTGTGTTTGTCTTGCACCACACGGGTGATTTCGGTAGCCACCGAACCGGGCGCGACCTGTGTGCCAGCGGAGATGGCGTAGCGGTGGAACAGCATGGCAGCCACTGCACGCAGGTTTTCGCCGGCACTTTCCAGCACGCGATTCAACAGGTTGTCATCGGGTACCACAACCTGCTTGAGGCGCTCGTAAGGCGCGGGGTTGGCAACGTAGAGCAGGTCCAGCGCGGCATGCTGCGCCTGGCTCAGGAGTGCGGCCCGCTCTGCTGCGTTGCGCGCAGAAGTGGACAAATCGGTGGCAACCAGTACGTGCTTCAACGGGCTCATGTGGGGCTCCTTATGCAATGTGGCGCATGCGGATCGAGGCGTTGGCCTGCTGTCGATCCGCTCCTTTCGTGCCGCCATGGTCTCCCGAACCCCATAGGCAGCAGCTTGATTTGCGTCAACCTCAAGGCCAGGCATCTGGCTGCGGCAACAAACTGCAACATGTGGGCAGGGTTCATCAGTGTGCTGCCTGGTTTGTCCTGAACTTGGGAGGGAGGCAAAAACCCGGCAGAGCCGGATGGATGCTTTAAGATCGTGCAGTGTTGAAGGCAGCTGACATCGTTCAGCTTTCGACGCGCTCAACACTCAACAGCAATGAGCCAAGGGGAGAACAACATGGCAGTGGATAAAGCTTGCCCGGTGGTGCTGCGCAGCCGTGAAACGTTGGAGGTTCTGGCGTTCGCGCATCCGTTGGCGGGCCTGCAGTTGGTCAAGGGAAGTGTGGAGCCAGGTGAGCCGAGTGAAGACGCTGCTGTACGAGAACTGTTCGAGGAAGCCGGAATTCAAGGCACGGTGGGACGAAATCTTGGCGTGTGGCGCGCTGAGGTAACCGGGCATGTGTGGGCATTTCATGAGTGTCACGTCACCCACGAGCTTCCCGACACCTGGGTTCAATTTACCCAGGATGACGGAGGGCACGCGTTCAGGTTTTTCTGGCATCCACTCCATAGCGAGCCATCCGACGCATGGCACCCACTCTACAAGGATGCATTGAGCTTCCTTCGACTTGGCCTCACTGAAGCACCCGTGCCCGGCTAGGCGCCATGTCGGCTATTGGCCGAGCACAAACGGGCGGTAGACACGCTGATGGCAAAGTAAACAACGTCAACTACGCTGCTCGCAGTTGCCGCGTAATAGCCGGATCGAGTCCATCTTGTGGCGCCCTGCTACTTCAAACGTCGGCACCTTGGGAGGATTGATGAGTTGCTTACCCCGTCACGGCAGAGTCTCCTGCTCGCGTTGCCACACCGAGAGTGCGCCAGCATTCGATGTAGCCACTCGCACCGAGGGCGAGTGGCGTATTACGGCAAACCCGCTGGCATGGGGCAGTACTACGCCAGAGGTGGTTGTGCTGGGCTTCTCCAAGGGCCCCACTCAGGCTGGGGCACTTGCCAGCACACCTCACGACGACATCGCCTACAAGGGCAGTCGTCTCAATGTGGGCAAGATTCTGGCCCACGTGGGCCTTATCCCCGCCGCCCCGCCTGACAGGCTCAAGCAACAGGTGGACCGCCTTATTGCGGACAACGACGGGCGCTTTCATTTCGCATCGCTCATCCGTTGCACCGTAGAGCGCCACGACCGCAAGGCTGGTACCTGGAAAGGATCAGGCGGCGGGATGCTGGACAAGTTCATTGCCAGCCCGTTCGGCAAGTCGGTGGCCAGCAACTGTACAACGGCCTTTCTTCGCGACCTGCCGCAAGAGACCCGACTGATCGTGATGTTCGGCCTGGGCACGGGGATGAACTATGTCGCGTCTGCCTACGCGCTGTTGCGCCATGCCCGCCCCGGCGCATGGAAGATGATCAACGCCGTGGCCTACACAGACGGCAGAATCACCGTGGTGCATGTCGAGCACTTTGCGGCGCAAGGCGCCTTGATCCCCAACTGGCTTGGGGAAAGGGATCACCCGAGAAGCAGGCTTGGCCTGCTCTCGAAAGCGGCTGTTCAAGCATCAGGGGTCGGCAACTTCAGCGGGGGGAATGGGCATGGCTGATCAACCGGTGCTGGCGGGCAAACACTTCCAGGCGATTCTGGCAAGCGCGCCGCTGAACCAGGCGACGTTTCTTTGCCAGGGTTCGAGCAGCATGCTGTTCGAGCACGGTACCAGGCTCTATCGCCTCACGCTCGAAGGTTGCGGCCACAATTTTCTTGCCCGGCAGTGGGCCCAGGGCAACCGTAATGTCGTCGAGGTCATTCACGACTATGGCGCCGTGGGGCCCTCTGACGCTTCATTCAGGGGAAGCGAAAACGAGTTCTACTGGCTGGCCGAAGTGGAAAGGTTGATAAGCGTGGATGAGGCCAGCGAGCCGTTACTTGCCAGCCTGCTGTCGGGGTTGCTCGACGACAATGATGATCTGCCGGCCAACGCCGTGCTTGCTGAACAGTGCCTGGCCTTGGCCGGTGAGCATCCCGCGCTGGCAGGGGTGTTGATCACACTCGCCAGGGCGGCGGAATTTGCGCAGCGCCATGAATGTGACGTGGATGCCAAGCTCGACAACCTGATGCGCCGCCCCGCTACCGGGGAGCTGGTGTGGACTGACCCGCTGGGCGGGTGTTTCTATGCGCCGTAGATCAGCAATGAAGTGCTGATTTGGGCTATCGAATCTCAGCGATCTGCAAGGCCGCACACGCGGCCCCATCAAGATTGACGTCAGCCCATGCGCCGGGCTGCTAGCAAGGCTGAACCGCCATTCGGTTACTGACCTTGCGCCCCAGCACCAGCACCGTGACAAACCCGCAGCCCACCAGTGCCGTGGCCAGGCTCAGCAGCACCGAGCTGCCCATCTGGTCGACGATGCGCCCGCCAAAGAAAGACCCCAGCGCAATGATCACCTGAAACAAAGCCACGAACAGCGGCATGCCGCGCTCGACATCCTTGGGCGCCACCACGAACATCCAGATGCTGGCGCAGGCCGGAAAGGCACCGAAGGCAAAGCCCCACAGCGCGATCAGCATCACCGCACCGGTCATGCCGGTGGCGAAGTAAGGGAACAGCGCCGTGCTGACGGCAATCATCAGCGCCACCAGCATCAGCGTGTAACGCACGCTGCGGTTGGCGGCAAACCCGGCGAAGACATTCCCCAGCACCCCGGCCACGCCATACAGCAACAGCAGCGAGCCAATGGTCGGCCCATCGAAGCCGGCGCTTTGCTTGAAGAACGGTGCCACATAGGTGTACGCGGCAAAGTGCGCCAGGCCGATCAGCAACACCGCAATCAGGCCGACCCGGGCTTGCGGATTGATGAACAGTGCCGGCAGGTCACTGATGCGAATGGCCTTGTCGGGGTTGAGCCGCGGCAGCAGGAACACCTGGGCCAGCAGCACCGGTACACCCACCAGCGCGGTCACCAGGAAGGTCATGCGCCAGCCCATCAGGCCGCTGAGCCAGGTGCCGACGGGCACGCCCAGCACGGTGGCCAGGGTCACACCCACCATGATGATCGAGGTGGCCTGGGCTACCCCCACACCCTTGGGGGCCAGGCGGCCGCTGAGGGCGATGGCCGTGGCCCAGAACCCGCCGATGCTCACCCCCAGCAGCACACGGCCGAACAGCAGCAGGCTGAAGTCGGTGGCGTAGGCCACCACCGCATTGGCGATGATCATGATCAGGGTCAGGCCGATCAGCAGGTAGCGCCGGTCCATCGCGCCGATGCCCACCGACAGCAAGGGCGCGGCGAGTGCGGCCATGATGCCGGGCAGCGTCACCATCAGGCCGGCATGACCGGCACTGATGCCCAGGTCGCTGGCGACATCGTTGAGTACGCCCACCGGCAGAAATTCGCTGGTCACCAGGGCAAAGGCGCCCACCGCGACCGAGAGAATCGCCAGCCACTGCTGTTTGACGCTCTGTTGATTGTGTTCGGGAAGGCCGCTAGGGGCCTGGCTTGCGCTTGGCATGGTGCTGGGTTCCATGGGGGAAATGACGCCTTGAGCAGGCGCGGGAAGCGGGGAAAAATCGAAGGCGATTATACAAGCGGGTGTTGCAGCGCCGACAGGCGGGCCCTTTGATAGTAATCATCAGCGCTATCGATGAAAGGCCCGTAGTAGAGCAACTGCTGCAGGCCCATGCAAGCTTGGCCCAGCTTGCCGGGCATGCCAAGCCCCGGTACCTGACGCAACATCCGCCAAGGCCCTGCCCAGCGCCTCAAATAATTTGAACCGCCTCTGGGCGAACTCGCCTAATGATCAGCATGTGGATGATCCCACAGGCAACGTGCCAATACCGGCAAGCGCTATCAGAGGTGGTCAACGTGGCTAAGGACGAGAAGAAAAGCAAAGACGGGTCTTCAAAAGCCAGCAAGGATTTGAAAGACAAGAAGTCATCATCGGCAAAGAAATCAGCTGCGGCATCGGCTCTTTCCAAAGCCTCTGAAAAGAAAGAAAAGAAAGACAAGAAAAAAGATGCCGAACCCAAGAAATCTGCAAAAAAATCGGACAGCAAGCCCGAGAAGGCCAAGAAGTCGGACAAGGCAGATAAACCTGCGAAAAAGAAAAAGTGACTGCTGCTGTTGGCTAGGGCTTCATGCCCTAGCCTTCTCATGCTGAGTTACGCTGCGGGTCAACCGTGTTCCGCTGCCAGCATTGCCCTGAACTGAGTGACAGCCTCTGCAGACAGCCCGGCGCCTTCGAACACGGCGCAGGTGAAGCTGACGGGCGCAGGGCCTGGGGCAGTAATGATGCGGTCTGCAATCACCGCAACCGGGCTGTTTCTATAGTGTGCTCGCCCTTCATACCCTGCGGCGTTCTGTTGCAGGAAGCCCGCGCTGTTCGAGGTATGCGCAACCGTGTTCAGAAGCCCGGCCCTCGCAAGCGCCAGTGTTCCCCCGCAGATACCGGCAATGGTCGCCCCACTTGCACGGCTTGCCCGAAGAAAGCCCGAAATATCCGGTGCCAGTTCGCCTTCCCAGGCCGTGCCGCCAATAACGACTACAACGTCCGGCTTCCAATCAAGGCAGTCCTGCAGCGTGCTGTCGACCCTTGCAGCCAGCCCGCCCTGCGAGCTTAGCTGCCCGGCAACTGGGGTGAAAAATCGGGTGTCTATTCCATAAAACGGGGATGCGGTCCCGGCAATAAAGGCATATTCCCAGTCCGCAAAACCGGGTGTCAGTATCAAACCTATCCGTGCCATCAGTCAGAACTCTCCCTATTTCGCGAGACCATAAAGGGGCAGCCCGCAGATTTCAAGGATCGCTTTCGTTGCGCAGGCACAGGCCCCTACAACGATTCAAGAAACGCCCGAATCGCCGCCCGTTCCTTCGCCCCCAGCGTTACATAGCGCTGCCGGGCCACTTGCGCTTCACCGCCATGCCACACGATGGCTTCCTCCAGCGTGCGCGCTCGGCCGTCGTGCAGGTAGCCACTGCCGGGGTTGATCCGCTCACCCAACCCAAGCCCCCACAGCGCAGGGGTGCGCCACTCGCGGCCGTTGGCGAGAAAGTCCTCACGGCCATCGGCCAACCCCTCGCCCATGTCGTGCAACAACAAATCGGTGTACGGCGCGATCCGTTGCTGGCTCAGCGCCGGGTACAGCGGGTGTGTGCCCGTGACCAGTTCGGGCCGGTGACAGGCCGTGCAGCCAATCGCGGCAAACAGTTTTTCACCCTGCACAACCGCAGGCTCGGCCTGCTGCCGGCGCGCAGGCACGGCCAGGTGGGCAAGGTAGAAATGCAGGTCACCAAGCTGCATCGCGTCCAGCTCCGGCTCGCCGCCGTGGGGCGCCTGGGCGCAGGCCTGTTGGGCAGGCGTGCAGTTCTGCTCAGGAGCCAGCGTGGAGGTGATGCCCAGGTCGCCCAGCATGGCGTGGGCGATCTGTTGGCGCAGGTCGGGCTGGTTGGCCTTGAGGCCAAAGCGGCCCACCTCGGCACGCTGTCGCTCCACACTCCACACCTGATTGACGCGCCCGGTCACGCCGTCGGGCTTGGCTTCAGCCGCCATGGCCTGCAGCGTGCTGGCCTCGATGGCCTCCAGCAAACCGAGACCGAATACCGGCGAGCCCACCCGCGCCGAGGTCAACACCCCGTCCAGTGGCCCATAGGCCAGCTCGCGCAGTTCGACACGCGGCATGCGCAGCATCACGGTTTCGCCATCGCCCAGCTGCACCGCGTGCTCCTGCCAGTACACATGGGCCCGCCCTTCCCCCGGCACGCCGGGCACACCTTGGTCGTTGAGCTGGTCGCCATACACAGGATGAGGCTTCGGCCCGCCGTGGGCATCGCGGCCCGGCACGGACAGGCGCAGCAACAGGCTGCGCATCGCCTCCCCCTGCTGCGGCGCCTGGCCACGACCGTTCTTGGGGTGGCAGGCGATGCACGACACCCGGTTGTACAACGGCCCGAGCCCATCCACCGCTTCATCGCGAGACGGTGCGACCACCCACGCCTGCCGGAACAGGCTGCGCCCTCGAAAGAAGCGCTCCAACTGGCCTTCGTCCAGCCCGGCGAAGGGCTGGGCATAGGCTTCACGGTTGACCGCAGTGTGGGTGACATCGGCGCTGGCGAGCGCGCTCACCAGCAAACCGATCGACAGCCCGGCGATGCGCACAACGGTCACTGACCCAGCCCCTCCAGCAACCGCGCCGCCTCTGCCCGCTGCAGCGCGGCCTGGAACTGCCAGGTGATCTCGGTGCGGCCCAGTGCATCCTGGTCGGTTGCCGGCTCGTGGGCCATGCCCTTGTCCTGACGTGCCGCGAACAGGCCCAGCAACGGCTTGGCCTCGGCTTGCCCGGCAGTCAGTGGCGGCGCGGTCAACAACTGACGTATGGCGGCTACGTCATGCCCCGCCGCTTCGGCCGCGTGCAGCCGCGTCCAGAGTTCGTTCAGCGCCTCGTGGGGCAGGCCCAGCCATTGGGTGAACAGCGAACTGATCAGCGCCAGGCGTTCGCGCGAGCTGCCGTTGCCGTAGTCATAGGCGCCGTGCCCCGCGGCAACGAACGGGTCGTGGTACTGCGCGGGCAGCTGCGCATACACACTCGGGCGCACCGGCAGCTTGCGAATGTCGGCATCGGCCAGCAGCGCCTGCCCGGCGTCGGACAACACGTACCGTGCGAACGCCCGGGCACCGGCCGGCGCCTGGGTGCTTGCGGTAATGGCGATGAATGCCGGGTTGAGCCCGCCGTGGGCCGGGTACACGAAGTCCACCGGCTCGCCATTGGCCTTGGCCGAGGCGACGAAGAAGTCGATCGACAAGCCAACCGCTGCCCGCCCGCTGGTGACCTCGTCACTCACCAGCGTACCGCCGCGCGTGACCAGCCGCGCCTGCCCGGCCAGTTCGCTCCACAGGGCCCAGCCGCGCTCCCAGCCATAGGCGCGCAGCACGATATCCAGCAGCACCGGGGCAAACCCGACCCGGCCCGGGTCGGGCAGCGCCACCCGCCCGCGCAAGCGAGCGTCGAGCAGGTCGGGCCAGTCCTTGGGCGTGGGCACGCCCAGCTCGGCCAGCGACGCGGTGTTGATGGCAAAGCCGTAACCTGCCAGCTCGGTCGCCTGGTACAGGTTTTTTTGATCACGCAACGCCAGGCCGCCGATCTGCGCCGGCAGGCCCTCCAGGCTGATACCCAGCGGCTGCCAACTGCCCGCCTTCGCCAGCCGGGTGAAGTTGCCCGGCGACGGCGCCCAGTACACATCCACCCCGCCCTGTCTGGCTTGCAGCAGGTACGGCAAGGCATCGAAGCCTTGGCGCCAGAGGACCTGCAGGCGATACTCCGGGTGGGCCTGGGCAAAGCCATCCTCCACCCGCGTCATCACCTCCTGGGGGTAGCTGGTCATCACCACCACGCTTTGCGGGGCCGCGCTCAGCAGGCCGCTGAACGCCAGCAGCAGGCCCGCCAGCCAGCGGTTACAGCGGCACATTGAATTGCACGAAATATTGACGGCCCATTTCCGGGTAGCCCTCGCTGTACTCGTACAGGCGGTCGAACAGGTTGCGCACGCCGCCCTCGATCAGCACGTCGTTGCTGAAGCGGTAGCCGGTCTTGAGGTTGTACACCGCGTAGCCCGGTGCCATCTGGGTGGCGTCGGAGGTGTTGTAGCGACGCGAGGCCGCCTCCACGCTGGCGGTGTGCTTCCAGGCGTCGAGGTTCCACGAGGCCGAGCCGAACAGGCTGTGGCGCGGGGTGTCGGTGGGGTGCAGGTCGCGGTCGCTGCGGTTCTCGCGGTCGAGGAAGGTGTAGTTGGCTGCCAGCTCCCACTCGCCCAGGTCGCCGTTGATGCCCAGCTCCACCCCCTGGTTGCGCGCCTTGGCGATGTTCTGGAACTGGCCGCAGGGCGCGGCGCAGTTGTCCTGCGCGGGCACAGTGACCTTCTGGATGGAGTCTTCGATATTGGCCACGAACAGCGCCGCGTCCAGCTGCCATTGCGGGGCAACCTGGCCGCTGTAGCCGAACTCGTAGTGCGTGGCGCGTTCGGACTTCAGGTCCGGGCTGGGGATGACCGTACCGAAGCGGGTCGAGTAGCGGTCCTTGATGGTCGCAAAGCGGCTTTTGCGCGCCACGGTGAGGCGCAGTTGGCCGTTGTCATCGGTGCCCAGCAGCGGGTTGGTGTTGGCGAACAGGCCGAGCTGCGCGTTGACCGCGTCGTTGCTGCCGGTGGGTTCGTCGTACAGCACGGCCTGCTTGGGCGAGCTGGCGGTGGTGCCGTAGTTTTCGGCATCCAGGCTCTTGCGGTAGTTGTAGGAAACGCCGCCCACCACGCTGAAAATCTCGTTCAGGCGCAGGGTGTCTTCCAGGGCAATCGACTGGGTCTGGTCGCGAAAGTGGGTTTGCGGGCTGTCGCCATCGCGGGAGCGGTGCACGTCATCCTTGAAGTGGTAGGCGATGCCCAGGCGGTTGTTCTCGGTCATGGCCAGGTCGCCTTCCACCGAGAAGCCGGTGCTCTCGTCGTCGTACTTGCTCGGGAAGCCCTTCTGCAGGTTACCCACCACGCCGTTGCGGTAGGCGAAGCTTTCCAGCGAGTTCTTGAAGGTGTCGTGGTACACGCGGGTTTTCAGAAAGTGCTCGCCAAAGCCGGTTTTGGTGGCGATGAACACACTGGTGTTGTCCGAGCGCGGCCACTCCCACCAGCGTGCGCGCTGGCCGGTCGGCGGCAGCTTGCCGGCATAGGTGGGCTGGCCCTTGCTGCCCTCCTGCTGAACGTAGCCGAGCACGTATTCATCGGTTTCGTTGGGGGTGAAGCCCAGCTTGAAGCTGAACTTGGTGTCGCGGTGGTCGCTGTTCTCGCGCCGGCCGGTGCCTTGCTGGTTGTTGGTGGGTTTGAAGTCGTCGGGCAGCAGGGTGTAGTCGTAATCCACATACGACACCCCGCCCTGCATCCACCACGCGCCCTGGTTGGAACCCACGTTGGCGTAGGTGCGGTAGGCGTTCACGTTGCCGTGATCGGTCAGCTCAAGCCCCCCGCCCACTTCGCCTTCGAATTCCTGCACCGGGCGCCGGGTAACCAGGTTGATCGCCCCGCCCAGGGTGTTGGGGCCGTACAGCAGCGAGGCAAAGCCCTTGTCCACCTGAATGCGCGACAGGTCGTAGGTGGTGAAGCGGCCCAGGTCGATGTTGCCGTCGTAGGGCACGTAGGTGGGGATGCCGTCGATATACACCGGCACCTGCAGGCGATCGAAGCCGCGCACGAACACCACCTGCTCGGCGCGACCGCCGATATAGCCCAGGTTGACGCCGGGGGCCAGGGTGAGCGCGCTGGCGACGGTTTCGCGGTCGTGCAGGCGGATGTCCTTCAGGTCGATGACCGAGCCGCCGGTGGACAGGGTTTCGTCCTGGGGCGCGGAGATCTGGATTTCGCCGAGGGTGAAGGTGTTTTTCTGCTCCGCGAGGGCGGATTCAGCGCCCAGGGCTGCGACGGCAACCAGCAGGGCGTGCGGTGTTAGCGGCTTCATTGCTGCTCCTGTGTCGGCCTTGACGTAGGCGGCGCTCGGGCGACGTTGTGTATTATTTTATATAGCGACCGACGGTTTTTCTGGTCACGACCTCCCCAGGAGGTGATCAGCCGGTGGTTGCTATAGGGGGGAAAGCGGGATGGCACAGGGCCAAACGGCAGGAATGCTAGCGTTGTTCACAGGACGTTACAACGCTGTACACAAAAATATATAGCGAATTGACCAACCCAGAAGCGGGGCTTCTAGCGGCTTTGCGCTCGATGGCAAGGTGTCAGCGGAGTGCCGGCAAGCGCATCGAACCCCCTACCCTCCAGGCGCGCTACATCGTCTGTCGAGGGATGGCATAAATACGTACAAGTTCCTCGTTGCAGGCGTGGTCAAAGAACCTGCTCTCTAGAAAAACGAAGCTCTCAACGAAGCCGCAGGTCGTGAACAGCTGCTTGACCTTGGTCATTTCCATTGAGTCCGTTTCAGGTTGATTCTTGATAAGCGTTTGGCGAAGTGCGCTGGCTGCGGTACTTGGGTATATGAAGAGTTGGGGCACCAACGTGGAGCCACCGCTGGCATCGAAGCGTGTGAAGGTGATGGCAGTCAGCTCTAACTGCCTTTGATTGCTGCGGGCGAGTGCACGTACGGTATTCAATACGAAAACAGCAAGCCCCAACAGAAAATCCGAGATGTCTTTTTTCTCAAGTTTCCTTTGTAATTTTTTTAATCTGCTGTCCCGTGAAATGATGGGGTATTCTTCAAAATCGTCGAACGCGCCTGCCAGGCAACGCAGATCATTGTAGGCTTCTTTTTTTATTATCTTTGCGTACAACCCGTGTAACTTCATCTATTTGAATCTCAGCATATGTATTTTTAATGTAAAACACCGGGGCGCGGCATTGCATATTCAATCCACGCGAACAACTAATCGGGCTCTGCCCACTAAATCGCCCTACCACGGATCATAGTACCGATACCGGTTGTAATGCAGCCTGGTCTCACGGTTGTGATACTGCCCCGAAACCGTGGCGCATTACCCAGCCCTACCTTCCTCGCCCAAGCCGAGCGCTCTTCATGCACCTCACCCCACGCCTTGTACTGCACCGCCCACGCCACCTCACCCTTGTTGTCAGTCAGTTCCTTCGTCGGGCCCAGGTGGTCGCACTGGTACCACGCAATCGCATCAAACGCCTGCGGCTGCATGTGCGTTTACCACAACGGGTCCTGGTCTAAGCTGCAGATGCAAATCTACAGGAGCAGTTGCTGGGAATCATCGACACTGGTCGCGCCCTCAAGGACGCGTCTCGAGTGCCCCAAAGAATGCAAGTAATATAGAGTTCTGCTCTCATGACATATACTGCAAGTAAAGCCATCCAAAGACAGGCAATATCTACTTAACAATCAGGATCGAGAGCCGATAGTAACGAAGACCTCTCCATACTCTTCATCATATATACGTCGCGCCACTGCATACTCCGCACCAAATTCTTTAAATATTTTAGAGTTCCAACTTTCAGAAATTATTAGGGCAACTTCCATGGCTTGCTCCGTGGGAAGCTCATCAAAAACCCCCGTTATCTCTAGCAGGTTCATCCAGAACTGAGTCTCATCTAGACTTTTGCTCAAACTCAAGTGACGCTCAAACATCTCAGGATCGAACAGCTCAGCAACAAAAACCTTATCATTCAAAATATTGAAACTTGGCCATAAAAATCTTGCAAAGCAAACAATAAAGTCCGATGCCAGCTCGTGATTCACATAAATTGCCCTTACATAATCAATGCCTGTTACAGCGTGATCCTTATTGGCATTCACAAAAGAAGAGAAGTCAAATGATTTAATACTATCCAAGTTATTCACCTTTGGGATATTCGTCAGGTACTGGATGGCGCACGCGCCATTTATCTATGAATACACGACCGTCTGGCCTAGTATTTCCGTTGCTTCTTTTATGTTCGGCCTAGCAATATTTCCGTGATTTTTCCCGACCCACGGTACTGCTTCCACGTTCCAGTAATGCGCGGTGGATTGCCCACCTCGTCATGGAACCACTGCAGCGTGCTCGCCGCATTGAGCGCCTGGTTCAGCTTGCCATTGTCGGCATAGGCAAAGCGCTCGTTCTGCGACTGGTCACCCTGACTGGCGGTATGCGCGCCAGCCGTCCCATGGGGTCAAGACGCGGGTCATCACAACACTGGCCACCCTACCAACAGGGCATTTCTCGCATATTTTCGATGAACACTAGGCGCCCTTCATCGCCTACTAAGCTTTCTAACTTAGTCAAGAAACCATCCATGTCTTGGGAGATCAAATAAAATGCCCCCCAGCCATGCTCTTGCGCACGTTGAGAAATCCCAAAATATGCGCAAGAAGATAGCAGACTTTCATACAATGGTTCTTCAATCCGGCTGTCATCTTGCAGGAAGTGCGACAACTCAGAAGGCTCTGGCTTTTCAGTGTGCCTATAGCGGGAAAGAATGCTGTATTTTTTCATGGCTAGCACATAACGCTCATGCGAGGCAACTAAACTGCTAAATGCGCCACCTTTATCTTTGAAGAAAAAATTCGGCATGCCTCCCTTGGGGAATACTCCTGGATGATCAACACTGCCTGAGCCGCGTAAGCAGTAACACCCTCCTAACAATTCATCTAAAATACTTTCAGCTACCTGATTCACATCGAACCCCAGCTTACCATTCGGATCACGCGCCATTACAGCAGAAAGCTCATCATTACCATTTGCCGGTAGTGACGATATACGTTCATTCGCGTATTTTTTTAGATACTTAAATTCCGATCTGCAAATCAAAACTTCGAACATTCTAGCTACCCCGGATAAGTAAATACTATGACTTCGCCTTTCTTGTTTTTCGCGTGCACATGCGGCCCGTCGTGATGAGCAGGAAATCCTTCGCCTACCATATGAGGGTGCCCGTCTGGGTGATCAAAAACTAGCGGCTTAGCGCCTTCTTCCTTCCGTCCTAGCGTACTTCCTCTAGCGCACAGACATGCGTAATTTTTCCCCCTGCTTTCAGAATTAAGCTCGGCAACGAGAATATCCGTTCCTCCTCGACCAACCCTCGGAACTTGAGCATGCTGCTGCGCAAGCCTCAACGCATGCGCACGGCTTCTAGCGGCAACAACTTTCTCCAGTCCGAGTGGGTCCGTCCATTCGATAGGGTTTGGTGCGTATAAGTAGAGATTCAATCCACCCGCGTAACTAATCGGGTCCTTGCTAACAAATCGCCCAACCCCCGGATCATAGTACCGGTACCGGTTGTAGTGCAGCCCAGTCTCCCGGTCGTGATACTGCCCCTGAAACCGAATCGGATTACCCAGTCCTACCTGCCTCGCCCAAGCCGACCGCTCCTCACGCACCTCCCCCCACGCCTTGTACTGCCCCGCCCACGCCATCTCGCCATTGTGGTCGGTCAGCTCCATTGGCGTGCCCAGGTGATCGCACTGGTACCACGCAAGCGCATCAAACCCCTGCGGCTGCATGTGCGTTTGCCACAACGGGTCCTGGTCGAAGTCGTAGTGGCGGCCGCTCCAGTCCGGCTGCTTGTGCAGCCGCACCGGCCCCCTGCGCAGGGCCTGGGCCACCGGCACAAAGCTTCCCGGCTCATACAGGTAATGCACCGTGCGGCCCGTATCGCCTTCATCACGCGGCGGGGCGCTTTCCCACGCCAGTGTGTCGCCGTCCCAGCCAAACAGCGTGAAGCCACAGTCCAGCTCACGCTGGCGCTTGGCCCGTTCAAGCTGATTCCAGCCCGTGCCGGCCTGCGGCTTGTTCGAATAATGCGCAACCGAGTGTTTGTGCAGTCGCCGGCCGAGTGCGTCATAGCTGTACTCGACCTTGAGCTTGTCGTCGCTGTAGCTCTGCAGCCGATCGAACAGGTCCCAGTTGAACTGCGCACGCACGCCGTTGTGCAGCCGTTCGGCCAGGTTGCCGCGCGCGTCGTAGGTGTAATGGATGCCGGCGTACTCGCGCAGCAGGTTGTCCATCAACCTGTTGCGTTTCGGGGCCTGGTCCAGCGGGCGGTTGAGCTGCTGCGTCTTCTCGTCCAGCAGGTTACCCGCCGGGTCGAAGGCGAATGTCTCCACCCCCAGGCGACTGGTGGCCTGCAACAGGCGACCGACAGGGTCGTACTGGTAGGCCAACTGACCACGTCGGCTGTCTTGAATGTCGGTGAGTTGCCCGGCGCCATCGTACTGGTACTGACGCTTGAGCAACGTGGACTTGCCGTCGTGGCTGCCTAGCAGTTGCTCCTGCAGCCGTCCGGCCGGGTCCCAGGCCTGGGTCTGCATCAGCTTGTTGCCCTGACGGCGCGCCACTTCACGGTGCAGGTCATCGCGCTCGTAGCTGAGCATGTCGTGCTGGTCGAGCTTCATGCCCAGCAGGTGGCCGCTGCCGTAGGTCAGCCAACTGACCGTGTGGCCATCGGGGCGTACGGTCGCGATGCGCTGGTTGAGCACGTCGTACTCGTGCGTCCACACCGCCACCACCGGCTGCTGCAACCCCAGGTAATGCTGATGCTCGCGGGTCAGATTGCCCGCCTCGTCATGGAACCACTGCAACTGGCTTGCCGCGTTGATCGCCTGGATCAGCCTGCCGTTGCCGTCATAGGCAAAGCGCTCGGTCTGGGACTGATCGCCCAGCCTGGCGGTACGCTCGGCCAGCCGCCCCATGGGGTCGAAACGCAGGTCGATGCGGCGCTGGCCGACCTGGGTCGAGGCCAGGCGACCGCTGTACGGGTGGTATTGATAACGGGTGGTCAGGCCATCGAAGCCGGTCTCCTGCAACAGGCGACCGACCGGGTCGTACACGAAGCTCGCCTGGCTGGTGTTTTCGTTTTCCAGGCCGATCAGCCGGCCCAGTTTGTCCCAGCGGTAGCGCAGGGTGTGCTCGTTGGCGTCGACGCGCTCGGCCAGAAGCCCGGCGCCGGAATAGGTCCAGGTGGTGCAGCGGTCGAGCGCGTCGAGGTACGCCAGCAGACGGCCTTCGGCATCACGCTCGAAGCGCTCTTCGGTGTTGTCGGGGTGGGTGACCCTGGACAGTTGCCCGGCCTTGTACTCATAGGCGGTCTTGTTGCCCGCTGCGTCGGCGAACTGCACCAGCTGGCCGAAGTCGTTGTAGGCCCACTGGCTGGCTTTGCCGGAGCAGTCGGTGTATTCGAGCAACTGCCCGGCGTCGTTGTAGGCCAGCGCCTTCTGGTTGCCGTTGGCGTCCTTGATCGCACTTACCAGGCCGCTTGGGGTGTAGGCAAATTCGGTCTTGTTGCCCAGCGGGTCGACCGTCTCTACCAGGTTACCGCGCTCGTCGTAGTCGCGCAGCCAAAGGCCACCCTCGGCATCGCGGATCTTAATCAGCTGGTCATGGTCGTCGTAGGCGTAATGCAGCGTGCTGTGGTCGGGACGGATGTGCTGCAGCAGGTTGCTACGCTCATCAAAGCTGTAGCGGTCCTGGCTACCGTCGGGGTGCACGTGGCGGATGATGTTCTTGCGTGCATCACGGAACAGCCATTGCTCGCGGCCATCGGGATGTACGACGCGGTAGGTATAGCCAAGGGCGTCGTAGTAGTACCAGGTTTCCTGGCCGTGGGCGTCGGTGACGTAGGTCAGGCGGATGTTCGGGTCCCACGCCAGACGGGTCTCGAAGCTGCCGTCATCCGCCCATTCATGAATCGCCTTGGCGTGCGGGCCTGTGCCATCCCACTCGAGGTTGAGGCCACGGTCGGTGCGGTCGGTGTAACGGGTGATCAGATGATGCTGGTACTCATAGTGCCAAGCGGCACCGTTTTCATCCTGAGCCGCTACCAGGTCACCCGCGCCGTCGTAGTGATAGGCGCACAGTTGGCGCAGCGGCTTGCCATCGACCACCTGCCACACGCCCTGGATATGCCCCTGCTCATTCAGCAGGGTGCCCAGTTGCAGGTGCACCTTGCTCGGGTCGTCGTCCTGGTAGGTGTTGATATCGGACAGCACCGGCTGGCCGTTGTGGCGATGCTCGTAATGCAGCATGGCACCGGCACCGCTGCGCAGGCGAATGTGGGTCAGGTAAAAGCGCTCGCCGACCTGGGCATAGGTTTCGAACCGATCCTGGCCCCGCACCAGGGTCAGCTGCTGTGCACGGGTGCGCTTGAGGGTCAGGTATTCGATGGGGTCGTGGTGCCAGGTGTCGACCTCGAGCCACGGGAAGTCGTGGCTGCGTCCATCGCTGTCATGCAGCACCAGCCCCTTGTCGACCACATCGATGCAGGTGGTGAACTCGGTGATCCAGCGTGCGCCTATGGTGCCGCTATCCAGCGCGTCGAGCCGCGAGTTGTAGACCCGGGCCCAATCCACCGGGAACGGGCCGGACAACGCGAAGTCCTGATGAACGACGGTCTCGTCGCCGAGCACATGGCCGATGCTGTGGCCGGTACAGGGACAGATACCATTCTTGTCGGTATTGGGGGCCTTTTTGGCCCTGACCTGGCGGCTGACCACCTCGGTCGGGCCTTCACTGTGGATGTGCCGCGCCTGCTGGGTGACCCCGGGGCGAATGCTGGTGGCAACGCCGCGCCTGGCGGGGTGTGCCAGCACGGTTTCCAGCAGGCGGCTCAGCAACCAGGCAATGCTGTTTTGCATGTCAGGGGCGCCCAGGGCTTCGAGGCGATCCGGCACCGACGCGGCCAACCCGTCGAGCGTGTGTACCAGCGGGCGCAGCAGGCTTTCCAGCGCCTCGCCGAAGTGGCTGGCGACATGGTTGTAGGCCGCCTTGAGGTTGCCCTCGGAGGCATTGGCCAAGGCCGACAGCGCCAGGCGCCAGGCGTCAGTGCTCAGCAGCGAGTCGTACAGCGCCGCCTGGGTCATCTGGGTGCGTGACAACTGGTGGCTGGCTGCGGCGTCGAGCTGGCCCCGGGCAGCGGCTTCTATGGCCCTGGCCAGCGTGGTGAACAACAGGCGCGCGGTGTCGGCGGCCTCGCCGAGCATGGCCGGCAACTGGGCCAGCGCCTCGCGTACGTAGTGTTCCAGGGCGCCGCGGATGTTGGCATGCAGGTGGCCGTCGATGATCTCCAGGATCACCGCGCCGATGTTCGCCCCCGGGCGACGGCGCAGGGTCTGGCGGGTCAATTGCAGCACCGGGCGCAGCACCATGCGCGCCTTGGTCAGGCCTGGGGGAAACGGCACTACGCCGATCAGGTTGATGCCCAGGCTGACCCAGTCGAGCGGGTCGGGGGACGGGCTCTCCAGCAGCGTGAGAATGTCGATCAGTACATCCACACCGGCCAGGGCATTACAGACCACCGGCACATTTTCGCCGGCCTGGCGCAGCAGTTGCAGGTTCACCAGGCCGTAGGTGGCCTCGCGCAGCCAGTGGTCGACAGAGACGGCGGCAGCGCCGAGGTCTTCACTGAGCAGGGTTTCGAGTGGGGCAATCGCAATCTGGATCTCACGCTCGCTGGGCGTGGACCCGGTGGGGGAAGCAGACATCGGGAATAGCCTTCCTAGGCAGGGGCGAAGCGCCCTGGGTGGTCCATGAAGGCAAAGGGTACGAGGGCAAGGAATTCTCAGATATGGAGAAACTTCCTGGAGTTGTGTGGGATGTGTCACATAAAGATGTAGATGCCGCGGATATACACCGGCACCGGCAGGCGGTCGAAGCCGCGCACGAACACCACCTGCTCGGCGCGACCACCGATGTAGCCCAGGTTGACGCCGGGGGCCCGGGTGAACGTGCTGGCGACAGTTAAGACAGTACTTTTCGTACAGTGCCTAGAGCGCCCCATCCAGCACGTCACCTACTTCCCATTGACTTGCGTTGCCTACCTCCAATGTTTGGAACTTATGTGGCAGGTGCTGACAGCTCGAGCGCTGCATTTATCGTCACTTCAGTTTTCTACAAAGCCAAGCTCCCCATTGCGCGGCTATGTGCGTTTCCGATCTGGCATCTCGCCCACATACCAGTGGCCTCCATTGGGGAAGTCCAACGTCACAGACTGTTTGGACAACACTGGCCTCTGTCTATACTTTGTCTTGTAGGCGGGTTGCTCCGTAGGATTGTCTGAGTTGAGCCATTTCTTAATGGAAGCGTCGGTAGAATTCAGCTCAATCAGACAGAAGTCAAAATCTGAATTATTTGTCAATTTGAATAGAAGATTTTTTGGATCTTCAGGTGGCGCAGTTAAGGAATCGGCGGTCGTCGCTATAAACCTTCCGCCGGGGTAGAGAACGAAGTCATAAATGGTTTGGGGCGAATTCAATGGGGATTTTGTACCCGTGGTGGGGTCGTTGAATTTTTGGTAGTGAAAATAATTGATCTTACCCTCCATTTCGTTTTGGAGTTGTACGCTGTAGGATGTTGCGCTGGAGATTTTTGCACTCATGATCGATGCTCCCAGGATAGCCACGCGGCTTTGTGTTCCTGGATAGCTTGCTACGTCATTTTGCTTGTCACAACTGTCAACTTTGCCAGTTGCATCGAGCCGATCCAGCCTTGCTGCCTTAGCAATAATGCAAAGCATCCGGCCCCCGCTTCAGGGGCGTTGCGCATGGGGGTGTAGAGCGTGCTGAAGCCCACCCCCGTGAACCTTGCGAGCTCGCAGGCAATCCAGCGAACGGGCCTCGCGCATTGCTACTGCGCCACCCGAACATCAGATGGCAGCTCCACTCAAAAAGGGAGGGTGTTGCAACGGCAATCACCCTCCTCTGTTCGACGCATGCACTACTTAAAAATGCTGACGACGCGAGAGCTGAACTAGGGTCATTTGAGTTCTGTACAGCACCCAAGCTCCCCGTTGCGCTGCCAGGGGAAAAGGTCAGTCTTCGCTTTTTGCTACGCTCACCGCCCATACGCTTCCATCGATTACCGCCACACTAGTTGACCTTCCTGGACGTAGCAGCCATGCGTACCATTTAGAGGGGTCGCCACGGCGAGGTTCGTAGTCGATCCAGCGCCGTAGTACCCCCCCTGGAAACTGCTTCGGTCCTGTATTCACCTCCCCAACCATTTGGTTGTATCTATCGATTATTGACTCGCGCTGAGATTGAACGTCTTTGTCACTTTCGTCCCCCGGAATGTCCTCCAGCGCGGCTATTACCCAGTCGGGATAAGGGGGCTCACCGTATACGCGGAGCAACCCGACAGGAAAACCTGAATTATTTGTAAATTTGAATCGAAGAAGTTTTGGATCTTCAAGCTGCGTTTGGTAGGACTCGGCGGTCGTCGCTATAAACTTTCCGCCGGGGTAGAGATTGAAGTCATAAGTAGTTTGGGGCGATGTTAATGCGGATTTTGTACCCGAGGCGGGGTCGCCGAACTTTTGGTAGTGGAAATAATTGATCTTACCTTCCATTTCGTTTTGGAGTTGTACGCTGAAGGATGTTGCACTCATGATCGATGCTCCCAGGAAAGGCACTCGGCTATGTGCTCCTGGATAGCTTGCTACGTCATTTTGCTTGTCACAACTGTCAACTTTGCCAGTTGCATCGAGCGGATCCAGCCTTGCTGCCTGAGCAATAATGCACAAGCATCCGGCTCCCGCTTCATGGGGGGTGCGCATACCGCTGTAGAACGCCTTGAATCCCCACCCCAACCCCGCTAATCTTGCGACGTCGCTGTCAATCCAGCGACCGGGCGTCGCGGCCCGCTAATGCAAAAGGCGCAACTGCGCCACCTGAACATCAGATGGCGGTTCCACTCAAAAAGGGAACTGCACAATGGTCAAAACCGTCTCCAATCCCCCGCTTACTACTCAACCCCGCAAACGCATCTACACCGCCTTCGGCTGTTGCAACGGTAATCACCCGCCCCTGTTTTCCGTCTGCGAAGGCATCGAGCTGGAAGACGCCCTGGTTCACCTGTCGCTCCAGATCCAATGCGCCAAGGACACCACCGCCCAAGCCTGCGAACGCGCCGACGAGCAGTTCAAGACGCTGCTGATCGCCGCACAGCAATCGCTGGAAATGAGCACCGTACTGATCGACACCGTGCTGGACGGCATGGAAGCAAACGCGGCACCCGAGTAACGACGCAACACACGGGCCGCACACGCGGCCTACCGAGCTCGCCCGCCCACCAAAACCCCGCCTGCCCCCCACATCACGCACTCTCCCCTTGCTGTCCACGGCCCACTGGCACTAGGATGCGACAAATTCTCAAATGCACCTGGCTATCATGCTGAGGTTTTCCGTGTCGTCGCCATCCACTTCCCCCACCCCTCACGCCGATGTTCGTGCGCTGTACATCAACCATCACGCCTGGTTGCTGGGCTGGTTGCGCAAGCGCATGCGCCACGGCGACCACGCGGCGGACCTGGCCCATGACATCTTCGTGCACATCCTCGGCAAGCCGGAGCAGCTGCAGCAGTTGCGTCAGCCGCGTGCCTGGTTGAGCACCGTGGCCCACGGGCTGCTGGTGGAACGCGTGCGTCGCCAGCGGGTCGAGCGGGCGTATCTGGAGGCCATCGCACACCTGCCCGAAGCCGAGGTGCCGTCGCCCGAGTCGCAGCTGATACTGCTGGAAACCCTGGCCCGTGTGGACGCCCTGCTCAACGGCCTGCCGCCCAAGGTGCGCATGGCCTTTCTGCTGTCGCGCCTGGAGGGCCTGAGCTACAAGGAGATCGCCGAGCGCCTGGCGGTAAGCCTGAGTTCGGTGGAGAAGTACATGGCCAGCGCCATTCGCCATTGCTACCTGGCCCAGCGATGAGCCGCCCGCCATTGCCCGAACTGCCCGACAACGTGCTGGACCAGGCCATCGGCTGGCTGGTGCGCATCGAGTCCGACGGCGTCAACCCGCAGCTGCTGGAGGCCTGCCAACGCTGGCGTCAGGCGCACGCGCTGCATGAGGTGGCCTGGCAAGCGCTGCAGAAAAGCGATGCCACCTTCCAGGGCCTGGCCGCACTGCCCGGCTCGGTGGCGCGGGACACGCTGCAACGCCTGCAAGGCGGTCGTCACAGCCGACGCCAGGCGCTCAAGCTGCTGGGCGTGGGGCTGCTGGCCAGCGGCGTTACCGGCTGGTCGATGCGTGACAGCACGCTGGTGCCCTGGGGCGCGGACTACGCCACCGAGGTGGGCGAGCGCCGTCAGTTCGTGCTGGATGACGGCACCCGCCTGCAACTGAACACAGCCAGTGCAGTGGACGTGCAGTTCACCGCCCAGCGCCGGTTGATCGTGCTGCGGCGCGGCGAAATCTTTATCGACACCGGCAAGGACGCCGCCACGGCGGGCGGGCGTCGCAGCTTCTGGGTCAGCACGCGGCATGCACAGTTGCAGGCCATCGGTACGGCCTTTGCGGTGCGTGATGAAGCCAGCGGCACGCGGTTGCGGGTCGAGGATGGGGTGGTGGCGATTCAGGGCAAGGGCCAGCCGGTGATGGTTGCCGCCGGGGAGCAATACCTGATCGATGCAAACGGCAGCCAGCGGGTCGAAACCAGCCCCCTCAATGCCAGCGCCTGGGCGCGCGGGCAACTGGTGGCCAAGCGCATGCAACTGCGCGAGCTGACCGCAGAACTGGCGCGCTATCGCCACGGCTGGCTGCGCTGCGACCCGGCCATCGCGCACCTGGAGGTGTCGGGCGTGTTCCAGCTCGATGACATCGACCAGGCCCTCAGCGCCCTGAGCGATTCGCTGCCGGTGCGGGTGGAACGCTTTACCCCGTTATGGACCCGTATCGTCGCCCGGTAAGGCTGATGAGAAGAAATCTCAAAAACTTTTACGGGTTTTGCCACCCTCTTCGACAGACAGGCAATACACCTCGTCATTCGAAAGGAGCACGCCGTCCATGTCTTCTGCTTTTATCCCCACCCGGCCTTTGCAGCGCAGCGTGCTGGCACTGACCCTGCGCAGTATGTTGCTGGCCGGTGCCACCAGCGTGTCGCTGGCCAGTGCGGCCGCGCAGGCCGCCGAGGCAAGCAGCCGCCACTACGAGCTGGCGGCAGGCCCGCTGGAAGAGTCGCTCAACAGCTTTGCCCAGGTGGCCGGCATCAGCCTGCCGTTCGACCCGGCGCTGGTGCAGGGCAAGCGCGCCCCGGCACTGCGTGGGGACTATGCCGTGCAGGATGGCCTCGAACGCCTGCTGGCCGGCAGCGGCCTCACGGTTACCCGCACCGCCAGCGGCAATTACCTGCTGATTGCCCGTAGCCAAAGCGCAGATGCCCTGGAACTGGGCGCCACCACCATCAGCGGCCTGGGCATGGGCTCGACCACCGAGCACAGCGGTTCGTACACCACCGGCGCCATGCAGACCGCCACCAAGCTGCCGCTGTCGCTGCGCGAAACACCGCAGTCGGTCACGGTGATTACCCGCCAGCGCATGGACGACCAGGGCATGCGCAGCCTCGACGACGTGGTGCAGGCCACGCCCGGGCTGCGCCTGTCGGCCGCGCGCCCGGCCAACAGCGAGTTCTTCGCCCGCGGCTTCCCCATCACCAACCTGATGTTCGACGGCCTACCCACCACCTACAACGCCGACTGGGTGGCCACCGCCGACCTGGCCCCCTATGACCGCGTCGAAGTGGTGCGCGGCGCCACCGGCATGATGCAAGGGGCCGGCAACCCGTCGGCCGCCATCAACATGGTGCGCAAGCGCCCTACCCAGGCGTTCCAGGCCAGCGTGACCGGCAGCGCCGGCAGCTGGGACAACTACCGCAGCGAGCTGGATGTGTCCGGCCCGCTGAACGACAGCGCCAGCGTGCGTGGCCGCATCGTCGGCGCGTACAACGACAAGGGCAGCTATCAGGATTACGCCGGGCGCGAGCGCGGGGTGTTCTACGGCATCAGCGAGTTCGACCTCACCGACAGCACCACCCTGACCGTGGGGGCGTCCGACCAGAACGACAATAACAACATCAACTGGGGCGGCCTGCCGGTGAACCCCGATGGCAGCCACATGGGCTTTTCTCGCTCCAAGACCTTCGGCTACAGCTGGTCGCACCAGGACGTCGAGAACAAGACGGTGTTCGTCGAGCTCGACCAGCGCTTCGACAACGACTGGCGCCTTCACCTGGGCGCGTCGAAAAACTGGTCCGAATTCAAGATGATGGGCGGCGTGCTGGAGCGCAACAACGACGCCACCTACCGCCAGCGCATCTTCAACCAGAACCGCGACTTCGATCAGTCCACCTACGATGTCTACGCCACAGGCCCGTTCACACTGCTGGGGCGCGAGCATGAACTGGTGGTCGGCGCCAGCAAGCGCCAGCTCAAGACCGAAGCCACCGGCGGCACGGTGTTCGTCGATGTGCCGGACATCAACCGCTTCAATCCGGGTGGGCTGGCCAGACCGAACGTGCCGGACATCTACTCCATCGACGACAAGGTCGATCAGGAAGGCCTCTACCTCACCACGCGCTGGAACCTGGCCGACCCGCTGAAGGTGATACTCGGTGCGCGCCTGGACTGGTACGACGCCACGGCCATCTATGACCAGATCAACGACCAGTACTACACCTCGGGCAAGACCAAGGTGGTGCGCAACGTCACCCGTTATGCCGGGGTTATCTATGACCTGGACGACAACCATTCGGTGTATGCCAGCTACACCGATATCTTTCAGCCGCAGACCGAGAAGGACGGCCAAGGCAAAGGCATTGAGCCTATTACCGGCGAAAACTACGAAGTGGGTATCAAGGGTGAGTATTTTGGCGGCGCGCTGAATGCCAGTGCTTCGCTGTTCCAGATCGACCAGCTCAACCGCGCGGCCGAGGTGGCGGATGCAAGCCTGTGCAAGGTCATCCCGGTGGGTAGCTACGGGTGCTATGAAGCGGCCGGCAAGGTGCGCAGCCAGGGCATCGAGTTCGAGATCAATGGTGCGCTGACGCCCAACTGGCAAGTGGGCGCCGGCTATACGTTCGCCCAGGCCAAGTACGAGAAGGATGCCGACAAGGCCAAGGAAGGCCGGCTGTTCGACACCGACCTGCCGCGTCATATGTTCAAGGCCAGTACCACGTACCAGTTGCAGGGTGATCTGAAGCAGTGGCGTGTGGGGGCCAACCTCTATAGCCAGAGCGCGACCTTCAACAAGGGCAGCAATGTGTTCGGCAACTACCATGTCGAGCAGGAGGCGTATGCGCTGGTCGGGTTGATGGCGGGTTACCAGGTCAACAAGCACCTGGACACGCAGTTGAACATCAACAACGTGTTCGACAAGAAGTACTACCAGGGCATCGCCAGCAACTCCACGTGGAGCCCATATGACGTGTTTGGCGACCCGCGCAACTTGATGGTTACGGCGAAGTACAGCTTCTGATGATGCGCCGGGGTCAGCGTGATTGCCGGCATATGCAGATTGACTGATGCACCGTGCATTCAGGCGCTGCGACCGCTTCGCGCTCGATTCGCGGGTCAAGCCCGCTCCCACGCCCTGCGGGCAGAAGCGGATTATGCATGGCTCGATGATCTGTTTCGGGCCGCCAGGCCGTGGGAGCGGGCTTGACCCGCGATCTGGCGCGCAGCGCCAGCAAAACCTGCACATGCAGTTTGCCTGATACACCGCGTACTCAGGCCTTGCGACCGCTTTGCGCTCGTTCGCCGGCAACGCCGGCTCCTACACCCTGCGGGCAGACTCCGCCTCTGGCCGCCAGGCCGTAGGAGCGGGCCTTGACCCGCGATCTGGTGCGCAGCACCAGCAAAACCTGCACATGCGGTCTGCCTGATACATCGCGCACTCAGGCCTTGCGACCGCTTCGCGCTCGTTCGCCGGCAACGCCGGCTCCTACGCCTGCGGGCAGATGCTGCCTCTGGCCGCCAGGCCGTGGGAGCGGGCCTTGCCCGCGATCTGGTGCGTAGCGCCAGTAGAACCTGCACACGCGGTCTGCCTGATACACCGCGCACTCAGGCGTTGCGACCGCTTCGCGCTCGTTCGCCGGCAACGCCGGCTCCTACGGCCTGCGGGCAGACTCCGCCTCTGGCCGCCAGGCCGTGGGAGCGGGCTTGACCCGCGATCTGGCGCGCAGCGCCAGCAAAACCTGCACATGCAGTTCGCCTGATACACCGCGCACTCAGGCGTTGCGACCACGTTGCGCTCGATTCGCGGGTCAAGGCCCGCTCCCACGCCCTGCGGGCAGAAGCGGATTATGCATGGCTCGATGATCTGTTTCGGGCCGCCAGGCCGTGGGAGCGGGCCTTGCCCCGCGATCTGGTGCGTAGCGCCAGCAAAACCTGCACATGCGGTCTGCCTGATACACCGCGCCCTCAGGCGTTGCGACCGCGTTGCGCTCGTTCGCCGGCAACGCCGGCTCCTACGCCCTTCGGGCAGACTCCGCCTCTGGCCGCCAGGCCGTAGGAGCGGGCCTTGCCCCGCGATCTGGTGCGTAGCGCCAGCAAAACCTGTGCACGCGGTTCGCCTGACACACCGCGCATTCAGGCTTTACGACCGCTTCGCGCTCGTTCGCCGGCAACGCCGGCTCCTACGCCCTGCGGGCAGACTCCGCCTCTGACCGCCAGGCCGTAGGAGCGGGCCTTGACCCGCGATCTGGTGCGCAGCACCAGCAAAACCTGTGCACGCGCCCTCAAAGCCTCCCCACGCACAACGCTCACGCTTGCAGCGCAACCTTTAGTAAACTCGCCCCACCGGCAATACCGGCAAGGCTCTGCAGACACCTGCAACCTCCCCGCCATCGCACCGCTTTCAAGCATCTACAGGCCCAGCAGAACCATGAACCGCCAAAAGAAGATCAAGCAGATACTCAAGGCCAACGCCAAGAAGGCCAGCGCCAAGCTGGCCCCCAAAAGCAAACCCAAATACATCTGCAAGGCCGACCGACTGAAGCTGGCTGCCGAAGCCGCCGAAACCCCGACCCCCGCCGCCGAAGGCTGAGCCACACCTGTCACGCAGCGCCCGCCTGCTGCGTTATCCACTCGATGAACGCCTGCACCTGCGCCCGCTTCAAGGCCTCTTTGCGCGTTACCAGGTAATACGCAAATCGCGACGGCCACGGCCTGTCCAGCGCCACCACCAGCCTGCCGTTGTGCAGATCTTCCTGGGCATGGTTGTCCTGCACCAGGGCAATGCCCTGCCCGCTCGCCGCCGCGCGCAGCAGCAACAGGTCTTCATCGTAACTGGCACCGCGCTGGCTACGGCTGTCAGCCTCCACGCCATGCGCTTGCAGCCACAGCGGCCAATCCGCTCGCTCGGTGTCGTGCAGCAATGGGTAGTTCAGGCAATCCTGCGGGCTGTTGATCGGCGGCCCCTCGGCCAGCAGCCGAGGGCTGGCCACCGGTAGTAGCACCGGCGCCATCAGCGGGATCGACTCCAGCCCCGGGTACTGGCCCAGGCCATGGCGCAGCGCAATGTCGATGCGCTCGCGCTGGAAATCCACCAGCCTTGCCGACGCCTCCACCCGCACTTCGATGTCAGGATGCCGGGCACTGAAGTCACCCAGGCGCGGCACCAGCCAGGTGGACGCGAACGACGGCACGGTGCTGATGGTAAGCGTTTGCTCGTGGGTGAACGACTCAAGTTCGAGCAGCGCGTTCTCGATCTGCCCAAAGCCCCGCGACAACCCGGGGAAAAGACGTGCGCCGGCATCGCTGAGCTGCACCCCATGCCGCCCCCGTAGCAGCAGCGTGACGCCCAGACGGTCTTCCAGCTGGCGGATCTGCTGGCTGATGGCGCCGGGGGTGACGCCCATGTGCTCGGCCGCCGCCTTGAGGCTGCCCAGCCGTGCAGCTTCGGTAAAGGCGCGCAGCGCCAGCAAGGGTAGAACGGCGCCCATGGCGTATTCCTTGGTTTAGAAAATCTAAAGTCAAAGCGCAGGACTAATCGTTTTAGTCCCAGGCAATCACTCACTAGCATGGCACCCACACCACGCAACAAGCATTAGTCTGCCTGAGGTATGTGCCCTGTGTCCGATCCTGACCTGATTCTCTACACCGACAGTTCCCCAAACGGCTTCAAGATCACCATCGCCCTGGAAGAAATGGGCCTGCCCTACAGCCTGCGCCATGTGCGCATCGATGAGGGCGAGCACCAGCGGCCCGAGTTTCTTGCGCTCAACCCGCACGGTCGCATTCCGGTGCTGATCGACCGCGCCACCGGCATCACCCTGTTCGAGTCCGCCGCCATCCTGCTGTACCTGGCGGACAAGAGCGGCCAGTTGCTTGGCCACGACGCTCCCGAGCGCTGGGCATGCATCACCTGGCTGATGTTTCACAGCGCCAGCATGGGGCCGTTGCTGGGCCAGCGCGTGCACTTCGAATGCTTCGACAGCGTGCCCAACCCTGCCGCCATCCAGCGTTACAGGACCCTCACCGAAGCCACCTTCGCCACCCTCGATCAGCACCTGGCAAACCAGCCGTGGCTGGGTGGCGCCACCTATTCGATTGCAGACATCGCCACCTTCGCCTGGCTGCATATCGCGCAGCTGGTGGGCTTCGACTTCAGCCAGCAGCCCTGGTTGAGCCAATGGTACGCGCAGGTAGAGCAGCGCCCTGCGGTACAACGCGGCATCCGCCTGCCCGCCCCTGCCACCGGCCCATGAACCCCGACACCAAGGAACAGGCATGAACACCATGACCCACCCCACTGCACCCGCCGTCACCTGCGGCGCGAACGCCGAAGCCTTCGCCCACCACCCCGGCTACCGGCGCATGTTCGCCGCCGATCACCTGACACTGGGCATCTTTCTGCCACTGCGCTTCTACCAGGGCGACATGGCGGTGCTTCACGCCCAGGCGCAGCATGTGAGCGAGATCGAGCGCCTGGGCTTTGCTGCCGTATGGGTGCGCGACGTGCCCTTGTTCGACCCGGCCTTCGGCGATGCCGGCCAGGTGTTCGACCCCTTCGTGTACCTGGGCTACCTGGCCGCCCATACTCGGCACATCGCGCTGGTCACCGGCAGCGCCATCTTCACCTTGCGCCACCCCATCGACCTGGCCAAGTCTGCCGCCAGCCTCGATCGCCTGTCGGGCGGCCGGTTGGTGATGGGCATCGCGTCGGGGGACAGGGCCGTGGAGTTCCCCGCCTACGGCCTGGCCCATGACCAGCGCGGTGAGCGCTTTGCCCACAGCGTGGACTACTTTCGGCAATTGCTGGCGCAGGGCCCTGCGACCATCCGCTCGCCGCTGGGCCAGATGAGCGGCACGCAGTTGCTGCCACAACCGGTCACCGGGCGCATTCCGCTGATCGTGACGGGGTCGTCGCGTCAATCCCTGCAGTGGCTGGGTGAGCAGGCCGATGGCTGGCTGACCTACCCGGACGCCACCCACACGGCGCAGGGCCCACTTCGCCTGGCAGAGAAGGTTCGGGCGTGGCGCTCGCAGATCCCCAACGGCGGGTTTCGCCCGCACATGACCAACGAGTGGATCGACCTGGACGAAGACCCCGACTTCCCGCGCACTCCGTTGCAAGGTGGGTATGTGCTCAAGACCGGGCGCAACGGGCTGATCGCGTTGCTTGGCGAATGGAAGGCAGCGGGCGTCAATCATGCGGCGCTGGGTATTCAGATGGCCCGGCGGCCGGTTGACGAGGTCATTCAGGAATTGGCCGAAGAAGTGTTGCCGCTGTTCCCCACCTTGCAAGGGCCTGCGCCGCTGGCCCAGGGGTGGTAGCACTTATCTGGCGCAGGGGTAGCCCGTTTCGACAGCCGAGGCCACCGCCTCGGCAAAGTCCAGTTCCGGGTTGAGCGCGGCCACCAGGTCGGCGGTCAACGGGGTGTGGTCGTAGAGTTGCTGCACCGCCGCCAATGGCACGGCCTGCTCGTAGTACCACTGGGCAAACTCCACGTAGCCACTGGCCGGTTCGATCAGCAGCGCCAGAAACTCCACCGAGCCATCGTCGAGGTGGTCCGTTGTGACGTTCGGCGCTGCCACCTTCTGCCAGGCCGCGTCGTCAGGGCTTCTCCAGTAGCAGTAGCTCAGCCAGTCCATGCTGAAGGCCGCTTCGTTGAGAAAGGCGGCAAAGGCCGGCGGCACTTGTTGCTGTACGGCCTCGACGAGACGGCTGTCGCCGGCTAACGGGGATTCATGCGCAATCCCCTTGATGGCCGCGCCGAACGGCCCGAAGTGCACAAACCATTCATCGCCCGAGCCATTGCGCATCGACGCCATTTCCTCACCGTCGAACCAGCTCGCGTTGTAGCTGAAATAGCGGTACTCCCATTCGGGGGAGACGATGGCATCGAGCATGGCCAGGGCCTTGGCGCGCTGGCGCAGCGTGGCGATGTCCGGGAGTGTTGCGGGGTCAAGGGGAATCAAGGCGGGCATGAGTGCTTCCGAAGGTCGACGAATTGGGGTGGCGATGGTGATTCAAGCCAGGCTGACAGTGCTCGCTTCTCCCGTGCGTGTGTCATATGCGACCAGGGCTTGCCGGGTGGCGTCGGCAGTGCAAACGCGCTCGCCATTCGGGTTCCAGACCGCGGACTGGCCTGCACCGATGAAGTTGTCGGCGGGGCCTACGCAGTTGGCCATGATCACGGTCATGCCATGCTTGCGGGCCATTGCCGGGTAATGGTTGCAGGCCAGGTCCACGCCCTTCTGCGACTTGGCCACGCTGGCCAGGTACACCTGGGCACCTGCCGCGGCGGCCTGGGATGCATGGGCGGGTTGCAAGGATTCATAGCAGATCGCGGGCACCAGAACATGCCCGCCCTGGCGGAACACCTGCTGCTGGGTACCGGGCGTGAAAAAAGGCAGTTCGTCGGCGTGCAGAAGCTGCTTGGAATACACCGCACGTGGCAGCCCTGGCTGGAAGGCGATCATGCTGATCTGGGTGCCCTCCCTCCCCTGGGTTGGCGCACCCACGGCGATGAGCAGGGTGAAGCGATCGCTCAAGGCCTGGAACGCATCGAGGCGGCTGTCGGTGGGCGCCATCGCCAGGCCACCGGCCAGTTCAGGTTCGTAGCCGGTCAGCGAAAGTTCGGGGAAGACCACCGCATCGGCTCCCTGGCTTGCGGCGGCGTGGATAGCGTCGATGTGTTGGGCGAGGTTCTTTTCGACATCCCCCGGGGTGGCCGAGATTTGCGCAGCGATCAGCTTCATTCGAGTCTCATGTCCCTTTGTCGACGCGGGCCTATGCTGCACCAACATCGTTACCTTGGAAAGTGTGCGGTGTATCAGGCTGATCGCGTCGCAGTTTCTGCTGGCGCTGCGCGCCAGATCGCGGGGCAAGGCCCGCTCCTACAGGCTGGGCACCTGCAACCCGACCTTCACCCGGTCCAGCGCCACAATGGTCTTGAACCAGGTGACATTGGCGTTCTCGGCAAACAACCGCCGCGCCAACGCCTGGTACTCCTGCATGCTGGCCACGGTCAGCACCAGCACGAAATCCACCTCGCCAGTGACGTAGTAGCACTGCTGCACTTCAGGCACCGCAAAGTGCGCCTTCATGGCCTCCAGCGCATCGAGGCTGGTGCGCTCGGCCATCACCTCCACGATGATGGTGATCGGCCGACCCACCGCAGTAGGGTCGACGACGGCGACATTGGCGGTGATGACGCCCCGCTCCTCCATGCGCTTGATACGCCGTTGCACCGCCGCCGTGGACAGGTTGACCTGCTCGGCCACCAACCGTAGCGGCACGGTGTTGTCGCGCTGCACCAGGTCAAGAATGGCGCGGTCGAACTTGTCCAGCGGCTCAGCCGCTACATCGTGAATGGCCATGGAAACCCTGCGAGAAATTTTCTCGAAAACTACCAGAAATCCGCGCCCCTTTATCTGACAGCGAGAAATATTATCGAGCCCCAGCCTGCAGCCGCAGCCCTGGTCGGGACTCACACAGGATATTGCTCGCATGCTCGCACTGTTTCATCTGTCGCCCGTGCTGCTGGTCACGGCCATGCTGGTGGTGCTGCGCCGCCCACCCGTGCACGCCGCCATCGCCGGTACGCTGCTGGTAATGGTGCTGTGGCTGGTCGGTGCTGCCGATACGTGGCGCCTGGGCAGCCTGGTGGCGGCCGCCCAGGACACTGCCGTGCTGTTTGCCAGCACCGCGTTCGTGATCGTACCGGGGCTGGCCTTCGTGATCTTCATCGAGCGCATGGGCGTGAACCTGGCATTCAGCCAGTGGGTACGCTCGCTCGGGCTCGGGCGCGGCGACCAGGTGGTGTTCATCGTGCTCGGGCTGGCCCCGTTGCTCGAAGCCATGACCGGCTTTGGCGTGTCGTTGATCGCCACCGTGCCGCTGCTGCTCAGCCTGTTCGACCGCCGGGTGGCGCTGCGTATCGCGTTGGCCGGCATGGCGATCATGCCGTGGGGCACGCTGGGCCTGGCATCGGTGATCGGCGCTTCCCTGGCCCAGCTGGATGCTGCGGCGCTGGCAGCCACTTCGGCGCTGACCAGCGCACCGGTGTTTCTCGCGCTCGGGGCGATGGCGCTGTACCTGGCCGAGGTTCGCACCTTGCGCGAATGGATGGTGCTGGGCGCTGGCTGGCTGGTATTCGTGGGGGTGCTCTATAGCAGCAGCCGCGGGTTGGGGCCGGAGGTAGCCGGCGTGGCGGCGGGCCTGGTGAGCGCAGCCGTCGTACTGGCCAGCGGGCTGTGGCGCCTGCACAACCACGGCGGCACACGCGGGGCGCGACAATGGCCGCGCCAGGCGTGGCCTTACCTGGTGCTGATCACCAGCATCGTCGCGCTCAAGGCGCTGTGGGCCATCACCGGCTGGCAGAACCTGTGGGTCGTCCAGGGCGCCCAGGTCACCTGGAAGCCGCTTGCCTCGCCGGGCGTGGCACTGATCCTGGTGCTGGTGGGCCTGGGGTTTCACGCGCGAAGCGCACCGTCCCTGCCGGGGCCGGGTACCCGCATCGGCACCGCACTGCTGGCCCGGGCGAAGCGGCCCCTGCTGACGATCTTCTTTTTTCTCGCCATGTCGCAGTTGATGGTCAAGGCCGGCTTTCTGGCGGGCCTGATGCAGCTGCTGACCGGCCTGGCACCGTCCACCGCCTCGTTGCTGGTCGCCCTGCTGGGCGGGTTGTCCGGCTACATGACCGGCTCGAACGTGGGCGGCAATGCGATCTTCATGCCCGCCATCGCCATGCTGCCCGAATACGGCCGCCTGTTGCTCGCGGCGGTGCAGAACAGCGCGGCGGGGCATGCGGCGCTGGGCTCGCTGTCGATCGTGATGCTGATCCTGGGCCTGGCCAGAACCAGCACCAGTGAAGAAGGCGAACTGGTGCGCTTCGGCTTTGCGCTGGTGTGCCTCAACACGGCACTGGTCGCGCTGGCTGCGGGGTTGCTGAGCGTCTGGCTGGGCTAGTCAGGCAACCACCATCACCACCAGCACCACCCCCAGCAGGGCCAGGTAGCACTTCACATGCAGCGCGTCGGGCATGCGCCCGATCCACGGCGCGGCCAGGCGAATGCCGCACCACGAGCCCAGCACCAGCACGGCCAGGGCACGCACATCGATATAGCCGGCAAACCAGGGCCCCAGCGCTTCGGTGCGCCACGCAAGCACGGCGTAGGCGGCAGTACCGGCAATCGCCATCGGCAGCGACAGCGGGTTGGCCGACGCCGTCGCCACGGCCATGCTCGCCCCACGCCTGTGCATCAGCGGCACGCTCATCACGCTGCCGCCTACACCCAGGAATGCGGCCACGGCGCCCATGCCGACACCGATCACGGCGCTGGCTCGACGGCCCAGCGGGCGCATGCCATCGCTTGTGCTCACGGTAAACCCCGGGCGCAACACGGCATCAAGAATGGTCAGGCCAAGGTAGCCGATGAACAGCCAGCGTATCCACGCCCCTTGCACCTGCGTGGCGGCCCATGCGCCAAGCACTGCACCCAGCGCAACGTAACCCAGCAACGGCCGCACCACAGGCCACTGCAAGGTGCGCGCACGGGCATGGCGCAAGGTCGAAAGGCCTGCGCCGAAGATCATCGCCGCCGTGGAGGTGGCCACGGCGATATGCATCGCGGCCTCGCCGATGGCCGCCCCCGGCGCATGGCTCACACTGATAAGGGTAAACAGCAGCGGCACCGCCACAAAGCCGCCACCAAAGCCGAACAGCACAGTCGTCACGCCGGCTACCACACCGAACGCACACAGCAGAAACCAGAACATGCATCGCTTCCAACACAAGGGGGGAGCCACACGTTAACGGCCAGACATGTGGCCAGCCCTCGCGAATTGGCCAATAATCCTCGCGTTCCGGCCAAGGTGCTTCACATGCTCAATATTCCGCTCGCCAGCGTCGACGCCGTCGCCCGCCCGGTGCTCGCCATCGGTACCGACTACCCGCCCGACACACTGCTGCCCACCCATGTGCATCGGCGCGCACAGTTTCTGTATGGCATGAGTGGCCTGATGGAGGTCCAAACCCAGGACGGCAGTTGGGTGATTCCGCCCGGTAGCGGGGTGTGGATACCCGCCGGCAAGCCGCACCAGGTGCTGATGCGCGGGGTGAGCACCCGCAGCCTGTACATAGAGCCGGCGCAGCCGGTGCGTGATACCTCGCAGTGCCAGGCCCTGGTGGTCTCGCCCCTGCTCCATCACCTGTTGCTGGCCACGGCGCACGTACCCGCACTGTATGAAACACACGGTCGCGACGGGCATCTGATTCAGTTGGTACTGCACGAGCTGCGCAGCGCGCCGAGCCTGGCGCTGTTCGCACCCTTGCCAAACGACCCGCGGCTGGCCGAACTATGTCGCAACTTCCTGCGCCAACCCCGCATCGACACCAGCGCCGAGTCCTGGGCAAGTGCCCTGCATTGCAGTGCAAGAACCTTCAGCCGCCTGTTCCGCCAGCAAACCGGGCTTTCATTCGGCACATGGCGCCAGCAGGCCTGCCTGATGGCTGCCGTCACCCGCCTGGCGGCCGGCGCCTCGGTCACACGGGTCGCGCTGGAGCTGGGCTACGACAGCCCCAGCGCCTTTTCCAGCATGTTCCACCGCCAATTGGGCGCCCCGCCCAGTGTTTACCTGGCCACGCTCGACCAGTGCGGCCCAGGGCACGCGGTGGTCTAACTCAGGTATTCAGGGCCGGCTTTGGGCCCAGGCGCCAGCCCAGGTTCATGCCGGCCGCCGCCAGCAATATGGCCAGCGCCCCGGCTGCCTGCAGCGCGCTGAGGGGGTGATCGAAGGCCAGCCAGTCGACCAGGATGGCCACCGCCGGGTACAGAAACGACAGGGCGCCGATCAGCGCCGTGGGCAGTTTCTGGATGGCGCCGTACAGCAGGGTCGACATCAGCCCGGTATGCACCGCGCCAATGGTCAGCAGGTAGGCCCAGGCCTGGGGCTGTGCGGTCATGTCCGGCACCTGCGCCCAAGGCCAGAGCATGGCCGCGCCCACCAGCAGTTGCACCAGCACGATCAGGTGCGGCGGCACGCCCTGCAGGCGCTTGGCGATGATCGCCGCAATCGCGTACAGCAAGGCCGACGCCAGCGCGAGCATCACACCTATCAGGTAGTTTTCCCCGGCCGCCCCCGTCTTGGCCGTCACAATCAGCAGCATGCCGACAAACGCCAGGCCCAACCAGCCGGCACCACTGGCCGAAATCCGCTCGCCGAACAGCAGCACGCCCAGCCCCACCAGCATGAAGGGTTGCGTGTGGTAGACCACCGTGGCCACCGCGATGGAGGCCTGGCTGTAGGCGCTGAACAGCAGCAGCCAGTTGCAGGCCAGCGCAACGCCACCCAGCAGCATCCACCCCCACTGCGCGCGGGTCGGGCGCAGCATGCCAAACACCCCCAGCGCCCAGCACGCCAGGGCCATCACGGCGGCGCCGAACAGGCAGCGCCAGAACACCATCGACGAAGGTGACTGGCCCGACTGCACCACGAACCAGCCGACAGTGCCAGAAATGCACATGGCGGTGACCATTTCGAGGGTGCCGCGTGAACGTGCATTCATGGCGCGCGGTGTCCTGTCGAGGTAAAAACAGAAGGCTGTGTCATCGAACAAAATCCATCAAAACGAACAAGTGGGTGCCATAATGTCCGCCGCCCTCTCTCCCAGTCAACTCATAACGAACAAATGACCATTATATCGAACGATGCGCCGATCATGATTCTGGCCCAGGCCATCAGGCGCGAGCGCTTGCAGTCGGGGATGTCCGTCAGCGATCTGGCGCGCCGCGCCGGCGTGGCCAAATCCACGCTGTCGCAGCTGGAGTCCGGCCTTGGCAACCCCAGCATCGAGACCCTGTGGGCGCTGGCCACGGCATTGGGCATTCAGGTCACGCGGTTCTTCGAGCAGCCGGCGCAGACGGTCACGGTGATTCGCGCAGGCGAAGGTGCGGCGCTCAAGGCCGACGACGCCGACTACGCGGCGACCCTGCTCGCCGACTGCCCGCCCGGCATACGCCGGGACCTGTACCGCGTGCATGCCCAGCCCGGGCAGCCGCACCATTCCCAGGCGCACCCGGCGGGCACTTTCGAGCATGTATTCGTGTGCCAGGGGGCCGCCAGCGCAGGCCCGGCCAGTGCACCGGTGCTGTTGCATGCCGGCGACTACCTGCGCTACCCGGCCAACCAGCCCCATGTGTTCGAAGCCTTGGAGCCCGATACCGTTGCTGTCATGCTGATCGAGCACAGCTGAAGCAACTGCCTGCCCTATCCCTCAGGACCCCCACCCCCATGACCAACCACAGAATCGAGCTGTCAAACGGATGGATCGCCGAGTTTGCCAACCAGGGCGAGTTCCGCATGGATGCCGAAGGCTGGAACCTGGTGCTGCACGGGCCGCAGGGGCAATCCATCCAGTACTTCAACGACCAGATCGTGCTGGTGAACGATGACGACGGCACGCAGGCCAAGGCGTGCCTGCAGCTGTCGGAGGACGGCGTCTACGGTTACCTGAGCACCTCGGTGGGCACCGGCTGGGTGATCGACTTTGCCCGCGGCATGCTTGCCCCGCACCGGGTGGATATTCGTCACTACCACGACGGCTACGACGAGAGCATCGCATTGACCGAGCAGCCGGCCTTCCAGCGTGCACGCCAGTACATTCAGGTGAAGGGGCGATTCGTGTACCTCACCTTCCCGTTCATCCGCGAGGCGGAGTTCCCCAAGGTGTGGGAGCAGTACGTGGCGATTCGTCGGCGCCAGCTGGACGAGCTGTACTTTCGCAATTGAACCCTGCCGCGTGCCGGCGCCCTAGGCACCTGCCGCAGCCAGGTTGCCGGGGTCGCCCTCGGCCAACAGCTGCGCCATGCGTTCACGCGCCGCTGCGTTCGGCAACACCCCGGTGGTCATGCCTTCCAGCACGGTTTCGCCCTGCGCGTTGACGATGCTCAACTGCGCCCGCGCATGCCCGCGCTCGTCCTTGTCCACGATCAGCCAGTGGCAGGTGATTGCATCGCCGGCATACACCGGCCGCTTGAACTCGAAGCTCATGCTGGTCGCCAGCCAGCCGATCTGCCCGCCGATCTCGGTCACCAGGCTGGCCGTCAGCAGGCCATGGGAGATGATCGACCTGAACCTGCGCAGTTCGGCCGAGGCGGCATCGTAGTGCACGGGGTTGTAGTCCCGCGAAAGCTGCGCAAAGCAGCGGATGTCCTCATCGGTGAAGCACCGGGTCACGCTCAGTTGCGCCCCCACCTCCAGGCCCTGTACGGCCCGTGCTCTCAAGCTCTTCATGGCACTCCCCCTGTTCGATTGCCGCGTACATTCTGCCTACCTGGGTAGCTGCCCGCCCAGCAGCACCAGCGCGATGATGACCATCGCCGCCCCCGACACCCGGCTGACCCACAGCGCCGCCGCAGGCCGCGCGCCCAGCACGGCCTGCGATCCAAAGCCCACCAGCAGGTAGATCACCCCGCAGCTGAGCGCATGCACCAGCCCCAGCGCCACGATCTGCAGCGGTACCGGCCACGGCGCCGTGGCGTCGGTGAACTGTGGCAGCAATGCCAGAAACAGCAGGAACACCTTGGGGTTCAGGCCGCTCACACACAGGCCCTTCACCGCCCAGCGCTGCCACGCACCGGCTACCTGCACCTGGTCCGCCTGGGGCACAGTCGGGTGCCGCAGCATGCCGATGCCCAACCATAGCAGGTACCCGGCCCCCGCCACTGTCAGCACCGACAGCGCAAACGGATGCCCCGCCACCAGCGTGCCCACCCCGGCGGCGACGATCAGTGTCGCGATCAGATGCCCCGACAACAGCCCGGCCACGGCGGGCAATACCACCCGCCCCTTCAGCCCGGCCGATATCGCATAGGCCCAGTCCGCACCCGGCGTGATGATGAACAACATCGACACCGCCCAGAACGCCACGAAAACACTCAGGGTCATGGCGCTACCCACGCCAGGGGTTGATCCACGGTTGGCTGCATCGTGCTGCTCCACAAGCAAATTGATGCAGGGAACAATAATGAAATCTTGCTAGAATTTTCTTTCGAAGATAATCGCGACATAGGCCAATAGGGGAAGATCCTTCCAGATGGACCGCATCGACCGGAACATTCTTGCCGAACTGCAAAAAGACGGGCGCCTTTCGATCACCGAACTGGCCGAGCGGGTGGGGTTGAGCCTCTCCCCCTGCCACCGGCGGGTGCGTGCCCTGGAAGAATCGGGGGTGCTGCTGGGCTATCGGGCGAAACTGGACCCCATTGCCCTGGGCCTGACCTTTTCCGCCATGGTCTTCGTCACCCTTCGCGAGGGCGATCGCACGGCGGTCGAGGCGTTCGAGAACGCGCTGGTGGCGTTGCCACAGGTGGTGGATGCGCAGCGCCTGTTCGGCGAGCCGGACTACCTGCTGCACGTGATCACCCAGGACCTGCCGGCCTTCCAGCGGCTCTATGATGAAAGCCTGTCGTCGCTGCCCAACGTGCAGCGGCTCACCTCCACCCTGGTGATGAAGCGCGTGGTGCAGGACCGGCCCTTGCCGTTGTAACCTCGCCGCCCGCCTTCACCCCCACTCAGGAGCACCACTATCCACCGCGCACCCAACGAACCCTGGCAAGGCGACCTGTGGCTGGCCACCGACTACTGCCTGGTGGCCGGGCAGGTCGGGCAAACCCAGGCCCACGCCCACTATGCCCACCAGGTGCTGATCGCCTGCGCTGCCCCGGTGCAGGCGTCGATCCAGGGCCAGGTCGAGTGCGGGCCGCTGCTGCTCATTGCCTCCGGCCAGCCGCATGCGATTCTCAGCGAGCAACCGGCGATCACGCTGTTTGCCGAGCCATTGGCTTTCGAACTGCCGGTGCTGCGCCAGCTCTGCGAAGACGCCGGCGCAGACCTGGAAGGCCTGAACCAACGCTTGCGCGCCCTGCCCCGGCGCCCTTTGCATCCGCGCCTGGCCACCGCCTTGCAACGGGTACGTGCACTGGATGAAAACACCCTGCCCGCCGCGCAGCTGGCCAGTGAGGCGGCGCTGTCGCTCAGCCAGCTGGAGCGCCTGTTCAGCGGTCAACTGGGGCTGTCGGTGCGCCGCCTGGTGTTGTGGCAACGCCTGCGCGTGGCCTTGCAGCTGGCACTGGGCGGTAGCAGCCTGACCGAGGCAGCCACCTGCGCAGGCTTTGCCGACTCGGCCCACCTGTCACGCAGCGTGCGCCAGCAGTTCGGCATCCGTGCCGACCGTACCCTGCGCCACCTGCGCCTAAGGCTGCTGGACTAGCGCACGGCTCAGGGCATCGGGCAGTACGGCAGGTGGATGCTCGGGCTGGTCGCGGCGAAAGGGTTGGCGCAACTGCGCGCCGTAGCCCACCGGGTAGTCCGGAAAGTCGCCGATACCCAGGTCGTCGTCCGCCAGGTGATAGTGCGGCAGGTGCAAGGCGGTACCCAGCAGGCGGTCCCAAACGCTGAAGAACAGCGCGAAGTTCACATCCCCCGTGGTGCCGTACTTGAGGTGATGCAGCCGGTGCACCGGCGCCCAGGCAAATACATGGCGCAGCCAGCCGATGCGCATGTCGACGTTGCTGTGCTGCAACAGCAGCTGGATGGATATGCTGAACGCCAGCAAGGCCGCCACATCCAGCGGCAACCCGCACAGCAGCAAGGGCAAGGTGCCGCCCAGCGCTTCGAGCATCTGGTGCAGCGGGTGCTTCATCAGCCCGTTGAAGCCGTACATTCGGGTCACGCTGTGATGCACGGCGTGCAGGCGCCACAGCAACGGCAGGCGGTGGCTGGCGTAATGCACCAGGGTGATGCCCAGGTCTGCCACCGGCAACGCCAGCAACAGTTGCAGCGCCAGCGGCCAGTCACTCGGCCACAGGCCGGTATCGGGCAGCACCAGGGCAATCAGGGGGATGGCGGCAATGCCGGCCACGTTGAGCGCCTCGTTCACCCCCGCGTGAATCACGTCCCGGGTGCCATCGCCCTGGCTCACATTCCAACGCTCGCGATAGGGCCACAGCCGCTCGCACAGCAGCGACACGCCAATCGCCAGCAACAGCAGAACCGGCAACCAGCCAAGGCTTGCGCCCTCGTCCAGCAGCCACACGGCCGAGCCGACGAATCCAAGGAAAAATACAGGGGCGTACAGGGTTCGCATCGTGAAACTCCAGGCAGGTCAGAGCCTGGAGTTTCGTGTAGCCGCAGCCTGCTCCGCTTGAACAAACGGCGCATCTTCAGCCTGGGGGGAAAGGCCGGTCAGCCCTGGCAGAAGCGAATGCGATTGCCGAACGGGTCGTACACCTCAAGCACCTTGCCCCAGCCCTGCTCGACGATGTCCGGGCGGCCATAGCCGTAGCGCTTGGCAAGCAGCTCGTCGCGCAATTGCTCGATGTTGTGCATGGGGATGAACACCGTCGAGCCAGGGCTCGCGTCGCCGTGGTGCTCGGACAGGTGCAGTTGCAGCCCATTGCGCACGATGCCCAGGTACAGCGGTAGGTCGGCTTCGAAGCGGTGTTCGAACTCCACGCTGAAGCCCAGGAAGTCGAGGTAGAACTCGCGCGCCTTGGCTTCGTCGAACATGCGCAGGATGGGGATAGGCTTGTCGAAGCTCACTTCGCTTGCAGGGGTGGCGGGGGCAAGCAGGGCCGAGGCGGTGTTCCAGTCCTTGTAGCCCAACTGCTGCGCCACCAGCTCCAGTGCGCCGGAGTGGGTCAGCGGCGGGTTCTGCGCCTGCAGGGCGGTACGCAGACGCTTGGCCATCTGTTTGGCCTGTTCGATCGAGATCATCATGTGCTCCTGGTGACGAGGCAGTGTGGGGCTCGCGTTGCCAGGCCTCGACGTTCAAGAGAATGATCGCGTCAGGGGTAACTGCAATGCTTTCACCTTTCCCAACGGGAGCGAGCGGCGGGCAGCATCGGCCCGCGCCGATCATACACAGCCAGGGTGGCACATGGAAAGGCGGCCCTCAGCGCGTTGGCGAATCCCCGCGCCCGATGCGCTTGCCGCCCTGCTGCCCCACCTCCTGCGCCTGGCCGTCGCGCTGCTTGCCCTGGCGCGCCTGGCCCACCAGCCGCGCGATCAGCGGGCCTTCGGGCAGATGACGCCAGAAGCGCCCCGGCATGTGCTGGCGCATGGCATCGGGGTTGACCCGTGCCGGGTTGAAGGTGTGCCGGTAATAGGTGCGCCACAGCTCGGCGCCAGGGTCGTCGGCGTGGCAGGCCCACTGGCGCCATTGCTCGGGGCAGTGCCGTCGGTAGTCCAGGGTGCTGCCATCGAAACGGATGCCATCGCGTGGCGTGGCGATCAGCCAGCGCTGGCGGCCCAGCCGGTCGGCAAAGTGGCCGCTGGCGCTTTGCAGAATGTCGTGGGCCGGTTCATGGAAGGCCACCAGGTCCAGTTGCAGTTGCTCGGCCAGTGCCGCCGGCAATGGCACGAAGCGCACGAAGGCATGCAGGTGATGGGCCTCGCGGCTGACCTGTTTGATGCGCCGCTGCAGCTCGCTGCCCAGCCGGTCGCCCGCCAGCATGGCGGTGCGGTCGCCATGGGCCACGCGCCACAGCACTTCATACAGCAGGTTCCAGCGCTGCTCGCCACGGTAGCGGGCGGCCTGCTCAAGTTGATCCAGCAAGGCGGCCGGCACCCGTGTGCGAAACGGCCCGGGGCCCTGCGGCAATACCGCCGGCACCGCCAGCAGATCGTGCACCGGGCCGTGGGCCCACACCACCTCGGTGGGGTCGATGCCGTGGCCCAGCAGCACGCGGGCCTGGTCGCGCCAGGTGTCGAAGTGCTCGTCGCAGTCCAGCGCGATCATCCCCACAACCCCATCTGCACCGGTGCCTGCGGCTCGCGCAGGCGTTCGCGCAGCAGGCCGCTGCGGGTTTCCGACTGGGGCGGGCGATAGTCGCTGGTGACGATGAACGGGCGCGCCTTGTCCAGCACGCAGCGCAGCTGGATCAGGTCGTCATAGCGAATGCGCCGTTCACGGCGCAGCGCCACCAGGCGTTGCACGCTGCGCAGCCCGATGCCGGGAATGCGCGCCAGCAACGCCGGCTCGGCACGGTTCACATCCAGCGGGAACACCTCGCGGTTGGCCAGGGCCCAGGCCAGCTTGGGGTCGATGTCCAGCGCCAGGTTGCCCGCGCCGCCCAGCAGTTCGCCGGCCTTGTAGCCATAGCCGCGCATGAGAAAGTCCGCCTGGTACAGGCGGTGCTCGCGCAGCAGCGGCGGCGCGGCCAGGGGTACGCTGGTGGGGCTGTCGGGGATCGGGCTGAACGCCGAGTAGTACACACGCCGAAGGCCATAGCCCCGGTACAGCGATTCGGCATTGCCCAGGATGGTGTGGTCGTCGGTGGCATCGGCGCCCACGATCATCTGGGTGCTCTGCCCGGCAGGGGTGAAGCGCGGTGCGTTGACTTCACCAGCCACTGCCTGCTGGCCGTGGTGGATAGTGCCCATGGCCTGGCGAATGGTACGCACCTGCTTCTCCGGCGCCAGGCGCTGCAGGCTGGCTTCGGTGGGCAGCTCGATGTTCACGCTGAGGCGGTCGGCCAGCCGCCCGGCCTGCTCGATCAGCAGCGGGTCGGCGTCGGGGATGGTCTTGAGGTGGATGTAGCCGCGAAAGTTGTGCTCTTCGCGCAGCAGCTGCGCCACGCGAATCAACTGTTCCATGGTGTAGTCGGCGGAGCGGATGATGCCCGAGCTGAGGAACAGCCCGCTGATGCAGTTGCGCCGGTAGAAATCCAGGGTCAGGCGCACCACCTCCTCAGGCGTGAAGCGTGCCCGCGGCACGTTGCTGGAGCGGCGGTTGACGCAGTACTGGCAGTCGTACAGGCAGAAGTTGGTCAGCAGCACCTTGAGCAGCGACACGCAGCGCCCGTCGGGGGTGTAGCTGTGGCAGATGCCCATGCCATCGGTGGCGCCCAGGCCGTCGCGACCGCGCGAGCTGCGCTTGGGGGCGCCGCTGCTGGCGCACGAGGCGTCGTACTTGGCGGCATCGGCCAGGATGCCGAGCTTGGCGATGAGCTGCATGGGGTCCACCTCGATACTGATTATCCATACAGTATTCGCAGATCGCCACGCATGCAAGCGCAGCCTGTCGACCGGGCCGCTGCGGCCTTCATGAAAAAATCTTCATGAACGCTGCGCCCCGCTAACCGGGGAACCTCGGCGCACCCTCGCCCGCCTGCGGACAACCGGCCTTGAGGCACCGCAGCAGCTTGCGTAGGATCGCCGTTCATTCACGCCATCGCGCCCGTTCACTGCCTGCTCCCAGGCCGGTGGTGTATCCGTTTTCCGCAAGAGCCTGCACATGCCCCAGCCTATCCCCCTCAAGGACCACGAGAAAGAAACGCACCTGGTCAATCGCAGGCTGATCGCGTGTGCGCTGCTGGTACTGGTGCTGGTGGCGGTGCTGGTGGGGCGGCTGTACGTGCTACAGGTGGTGCAGCACGACTACCATGCCGCCGTGTCGCAGAACAACCGCGTGCACGTGCTGCCCATCGCCCCCGAGCGCGGGCTGATCTTCGACCGCAACGGCGAGGTGCTGGCCGACAACAAGCCCAGCTTCAACCTCACCATGACCCGCGAGCGTGCTGGCGACACGCCCAGGGTGCTCGACAGCCTGGTGCAGATCCTGGGCCTGGGCGAGGAGGACCGCCAGGGCTTCGAGAAGGACCTGCGCCGTGGCCGCAAGCCGTTCGAGCCGGTGACGCTGATGTTCGGCCTGAGCGAAGAGCAGATCGCCCTGATCGCGGTCAACCAGTTCCGTCTGCCGGGGCTGGACGTGGAGCCGCAGTTCATTCGTGAATACCCCATGGGCGCGCACTTTGCCCACTCGGTGGGCTACGTGGGGCGCATCAACGAGAAAGAAGCCAAGACCCTCGATGCCACCGAATACCGTGGCACCCAGTCCATCGGCAAGACCGGCATCGAGCACTTCTACGAGGCCCAGCTGCACGGCCAGGTGGGCTACGAAGAGGTCGAGACCAACGCCCAGGGCCGCATCATGCGCGTGCTGCGCCACCACGACCCGGTGCCCGGCAAGAACATCACCCTGAGCCTGGACGCGCACCTGCAGCTGGCCGCCGAAAAGGCCCTGGGCGATCGCCGTGGTTCGGTGGTGGCGCTGGACCCGGCCACCGGCGAGGTGCTGGCGATGGTCAGCAACCCCAGCTTCGATCCCAACCTGTTCGTCAAGGGCATCAGCTTCAGGCAGTACGCCGAGCTGCGCGATTCCATCGACCGGCCGCTGTTCAACCGCGTGCTGCGCGGCCTGTACGCCCCGGGCTCGACGATCAAGCCCGAGGTGGCCATCGCCGGCCTCGACAGCGGCGTGATCACCCCGGCCAGCCGGGTATTCGACCCCGGCTACTACGAGCTGCCCAACTACGACCACAAGTACCGCAACTGGAACCGCAGCGGCGACGGCTGGGTGGACATGTACAGCGCGATCATGCGTTCCAACGACACCTACTTCTACGACCTGGCGCACAAGCTGGGGGTCGAGCGCCTGCACGACTACATGAGCGAATTCGGCCTGGGCCAGAAGGTCTCGCTGGACATGTTCGAAGAGTCACCCGGCCTGATGCCCTCGCCCGCCTGGAAGCGCGCCAACCGGCGCCAGGCCTGGTACCCCGGCGAAACCCTGATCCTGGGCATCGGCCAGGGCTACATGCAGGTCACCCCGCTGCAACTGGCGCAGGCCACCAGCCTGCTGGCCAGCAAGGGCGTGTGGCACCGCCCGCACCTGGCCATGAGCATCGGCGACGAGCCGCCGGTAGACCCCAACCCCATGCCCGACATCGTGCTGCATGACCGCCACGCCTGGGACCAGGTCAACCAGGGCATGCAGATGGTCATGCACGCCCCGCGCGGCATCGCCCGCGCCGCCGCTGCCGGGGCGCAGTACCGCATCGCCGGCAAGAGCGGCACCGCGCAGGTGGTGGCGATCAAGCAGGGGGAACGCTACAACCGCGACAAGACCCTGGAGCGCCACCGCGACAACGCGTTGTTCGTGGGCTTTGCCCCCGCCGACCACCCGAGCATCGCCATCGCGGTGATGATCGAGAACGGCGAGGCCGGTGGGCGCGTGGCCGGGCCGGTGGTCCGGGAAATCATGGACGCCTACCTGCTGGACGAACAAGGCCACCTCAAGCCCCAGTATGCGGGCAACGCAGCCGCCGCCGCGGTGCCCCATACCTGAAAGCGCAGCGCCCTGATCGTGTCGACAGCATCTGATTGCATTTGCAATCAGATTGCAGTATCCCTTGCGCTTCTGCCAAGGACCGATCATGGAGCTGCCCCGTGGATTCACTGCCTGCCATCCCCCCTGCCCGACTGGCCGCCCACGCCTGCATTCGCAGCATCGAGGCCGGCCTGCCGTCGACCGGCGCAGCGTCGCACTCGCCACTTTTGCAGATTTTGCAGACCGTGCACCGCATCGAGCACGACCCGGCCGTGGCGGGCAACCTGTGGGTGATCAATGATCGCGCCGACAGCGCGAGCGAGGTGGTCAGCCCCTGGGGCATCTGGTTTCGCCAGCAGGCGCCCAGCCGCGAACGCCCGCTGATCTACCTCACCCAGTCGCCGAGCTCGGCCCGCGTGTCGATGCTGGCCGAGCAGATCGGCCAACGCGGCATCGTGTTCAACGACCTGGAATCGGCCGCCTCGCGCTGGCCCAAGGGCGCGCACCCGTGGCTGCCGTTGTGGCTGTCGGCCAACGCCCAGTGCCGCCCGTACGACCCCGCCAGCGCTGCCGAGGCCCAGGCCATCCTGCTGGCGGCGCTGGACGAGCTGTACGTACAGGGGCGCCACGGCTTCTACTACATGACCCTGCACGATCAGCCGCCGGCAGCCGATGAACCGGCACACGACGATTGCAGCGATGCATTCCTGGGCATGTACCCGTTGCAGCCCACCAGCGCTGCCCGCCCCCAGGTACGCCTGCTGGGCGCCGGCGCCATGCTCCGGGAGGTACGCGCCGCCGCGGTGCTGCTCGACACGCACTGGGGCATCGCCAGCCAGTTGTGGAGTTGCCCCAGCTACACGCGCCTGGCCCGTGACAGCGACGATGCCGCACGCTGGAACCGCCTGCACCCCGAGGCCGCGCCACGCAAGAGCTACCTGCAGTACTGCCTGATGTCGGCCAGCACGCCGGTGATCGCCGTGACTGGCTATGCCCAGCACATCGCCGACCAGCTTGCCCCGCATGTCACAGCGCCCTTCACCGCACTGGGCGCCGACAGCCTGGCGCCGGGCAACTGCCTGGATCGGCGCTGGATAACCTTCAGCGCGTTGCAGGCACTGGCCGGCCAGGGCCTGTTCGACACCCAGGCGCTACCCGCCGCACAGGCCCGGCTGGGCCTAGGCGAATGACGCCCGGGCCTTGAAGCTCGACTGTTCCAGCGCCTGGGCGAACAGCGCCTGTTGCTCGGGCGTGAACTGGCTCAGAAACAGCTCGTCCACTGCCTGCTTGTACACCGCCCACATGCGCTTGCGCAGCGCCTTGCCGCTGTCGGTGATACACGCCAGGGCGCCGCGCCCGTCGCCCGCGACCTTCTTGCGCAACACATGCCCTTCGGCCTCCAGACGGTCGACCAGTCGGGTCAGGTTGTAACGCTCGATGGCCATCACATCGGCCAGCTCGTGCATGCGCCGGCAGCCATCGGGGCCGCTCTCGATGCCCCACAGCGCGTCATACCAGGCGTACACGGGCAGGCCCTGGTCGGCCAGGCGGCGTTCGATTTCGCGAATCAGGTTGCGGTGGGCGCGAATGAAGCTGAACCAGAGGTCAGCAGTGGGTGCAGCCATGAGGGTTCCTCGGGTCAAAGTTATTGCATTTGCAATCATACGGGGCGCATGCCTAGAATCAATTGCAAATGCAACTACTACCAGGCAGGCCTGCCGGCACTGCCCGCCACAACCCCGCAGGAGGATTACCGATGCAACAGCAGCCCCCTCTGTTGAACGACCCAGATCCCGAGCAGACCCAGGAATGGCTTGAGTCCCTGGCCACCGTTGTCGAGGTGGAGGGGCGCTCGCGTGCGCACTTCCTGATCGACCAGATGCTGGACCTGGACGTGTCGCTGCACGGCGACTTTCGTGGCCGCGTCAACACCCCCTACGTCAACACCATCGGCCCCGAGCGCGAACTGCCCTACCCCGGCGACCTGGCCACCGAGCAGCGCCTGAATGCCTATATCCGCTGGAACGCACTGGCCATGGTGCTGCGCGCCGGCAAGCATTCGGGGGTGGGCGGGCATATCGCCACCTACGCCTCGGCGGCGGTGCTGTATGACGTGGGCTTCGACCATTTCTTTCGCGGGCGCACCGCGCAGTTTGCCGGCGACATGGTGTACATCCAGGGCCACTCGGCGCCGGGTATCTATGGCCGGGCCTACCTCGAAGGGCGCCTGAGCGAGGCGCAGCTGGACAACTTTCGCCGCGAGACCGACCGCGATGGCGTGTCGTCCTACCCGCACCCGCGGCTGATGCCCGAGTTCTGGCAGTTTCCCACCGTGTCCATGGGCCTGGGGCCGATCACCGCGGCCTACAAGGCGCGCTTCATGCGCTACCTCGAAGACCGCGACCTCACCCCACGCCAGGGCCGCAAGGTGTGGGCGTTTCTCGGTGACGGCGAAATGGATCAGCCCGAGTCGCTGGCGGCCATCTCGCTGGCCGGGCGCGAAAAACTCGACAACCTGATCTTCGTGGTCAACTGCAACCTGCAGCGCCTGGACGGCCCGGTACGTGGCAACGCCAAGGTGATCCAGGAATTCGAGAGCCTGTACCGTGCTGCCGGCTGGAACGTGATCAAGGTGGTGTGGGGCAGCGGCTGGGATGCGCTGCTGGCCAGGGACAGCAGCGGCATCCTGCGCCAGCGCATGATGGAGTGCGTGGACGGCGAGTATCAGACCTACAAGTCGCAGAACGGCGCCTACGTGCGCGAGCACTTCTTCGGCAAGTACCCGGAACTGCTGGCGATGGTCAGCGACCTGAGCGATGACGACATCTGGAAGCTGGCTCGCGGCGGGCACGACCCGGTCAAGGTGTACAACGCCTACGCGGCGGCCGTGCGTCACACGGGGCGGCCTACGGTGATCCTGGCCAAGACCGTCAAGGGCTTCGGCATGGGCGAAGCCGGCGAAGGCCAGAACATCAACCACCAGTTGAAGAAGATGGGCGACGAGGCGGTCAAGGCCTTCCGCGACCGCTTCGGCCTGGACCTGAGTGATGAGCGCCTCGGCGAGATCCCCTACCTCAAGCCCGCCCCCGACAGCGCCGATGCGCGCTACCTGCAGGTGGCTCGTGATCGCCTGGGCGGGCATGTGCCGGCGCGCCAGGCCAGGGTCGAGCCGTTGCAGGTGCCGGCCCTGGAGGCCTTCGACAGCCAGCTCAAGGGCACCGGTGACCGTGCCATCTCCACCACCATGGCGTTCGTGCGCATTCTCGGCACCCTGCTCAAGGACCCGCAGGTCGGCCGCCTCGTCGTACCGATCGTGCCCGACGAATCACGCACCTTCGGCATGGAGGGGCTGTTCCGCCAGATCGGCATCCACTCCCATGTGGGCCAGCTGTACACGCCGCAGGATGCCGGCACGCTCAGCTACTACAAGGAGAGCACCGACGGCCAGATCATGCAGGAAGGGCTCAACGAGTCCGGCGCCACCTCGTCGTGGATTGCCGCCAGCACCGCCTACGCCAACCATGGCGTGATGACCCTGCCGTTCTACATCTTCTATTCGATGTTCGGCTTCCAGCGAGTGGGCGACCTGCTGTGGGCGGCGGGCGATGCGCGCGCACGGGGGTTTCTGCTGGGCGCCACCAGCGGGCGTACCACGTTGATGGGCGAAGGCTTGCAGCATGACGACGGGCACAGCCACGTGATGTCGGCCACCGTGCCGTGCTGCGTCTCCTACGACCCCACCTATGCCTACGAGCTGGCGGTAATCATCCAGGACGGCATGCGCCGCATGTATGCCGAGCAGGAGGACGTGTACTACTACATCACCGTGCTCAACGAGAACTACGCCCACCCCGCCATGCCCGAAGGCGCAGAGCAAGGCATTCTCAAGGGGCTGTACCGCCTGCCGGTGGAAAAACCGCCGCAGGGCGAGCGGCATGTGCAGTTGATGGGCAGCGGTTCGATTCTGAACGAGGTGCTGGCGGCGGCGGATATTCTGCAGCGTGATTTCGGCGTCAGCAGCGAGGTGTGGAGCGCCACCAGCCTGACCGAGGTGCGGCGCGAGGCGCAGGCGGTGGAGCGCTGGAACCTGCTGCACCCGCTGCAGGCGCCGAAGACGCCATACATCGAAACGCTGCTGCAGGGGCATGCGGGGCCGGTGGTGGTGGCCACGGACTACATGAAGATCCATGCCGACCAGATCCGGCCGTGGGTGACCGGGAGGCGTTTCGTGGCGTTGGGCACCGACGGCTTCGGCCAGTCGGACACACGCGAGGCGCTGCGCCGGCATTTCGAGGTGGACCGCCAGTTCATCGTGCTGGCGGCGCTGAATGCGCTGGCGGCGGACGGGGTGATCGAGCGCGAGGTGGTGGCCGGCGCGATCGAAGCGCTGGGCATCGACCCTGGCAAGGTTGATCCGGCTTCAGTCTGATAGATCGCGGCGTACCCATCGCGGGTCAAGCCCGCTCCCACAAAGACCATGAAGATCCCTGTGGGAGCGGGCTTGACCCGCGATGGGCTCACCTTGCCTGCGGCGCCTTACTGCCCCACCCCCAGCTCATCCTGGGTCAGTATCGCCTTGGCCAGGTCTTCGTCACTGGCCTGCAACCCCGGGTTCTGCTGACGGATACGCTGCAGCATCGATTCCAGGTACACACCGCGAATTTCGCCGCCGCTGGCGATGAACGTCGAAGCATCATCGCGCGCCGGAATCACCAGCTTGTCGTCCTTGAAGGTCGAGTACAACGAGGCGGAAACCCCGGCGGAGGTGGCGACATCGCGACCATCCACACGGGCCAGGGCCGTGCCCAAAGGCAGGCAGAGCACAAGGGAAGAAACCAGCAGTAAACGGCGCATGACGATGCCTCCGTGATGGGGGGGAACCTACATTCATTAGGATAGGCCCCCCAGGCCAAGAGTTCCCGCCAATATCCCTACCCGCCCACCGAAGCCCGCCATGCTGGCTATATTGAAACCCTGGTCCCCATTCCCGAGCGTGACGAGAGGTGAACATGTACACCATTGGCTATGCAGCGCAGCACAGCGAAGCAGCGCTGGCACCCTTCAAGTTCGAACGCCGCGCCCTGCGCCCCAACGACGTGGCGATGCAGATCCTGTACTGCGGCGTATGCCACTCCGACCTGCACCAGGCCCGCGACGACTGGGGTTTCAGCCGCTACCCGATCGTGCCCGGCCACGAGATCGTCGGGCGCGTGACCGAGGTGGGCAGCCAGGTCACCCGCTACAAGGTCGGTGACGCCGTGGCGGTGGGCTGCATGGTCGACTCCTGCCAGCAGTGCGACCAGTGCCGCAAGGGCGAGGAACAGCTGTGCCGCGAGAACAACACGCAAACCTACAACAGCCTGGACCGCATCACCCACGAACCCACCTACGGCGGCTATTCCAAGCACCTTGTAGTGCGCGAGGAGTTCGTGCTGCGCGTGCCCGACGGCCTGGACCTGGCCAAGGCCGCGCCGCTGCTGTGCGCCGGCATCACCACCTATTCGCCGCTGCGCACCTGGAATGCCGGGCCCGGCAGCCGCGTCGCGGTCATCGGCCTGGGCGGGCTGGGGCACATGGCCGTGAAGCTGGCGGCGGGCCTGGGTGCCGACGTCACGGTGCTCAGCCGCACCCCCGACAAACTCGATGATGCGCGGGCGCTGGGCGCCGACAAGCTGCTGGTATCGTCCGACGCCAAGGCCATGGCCGCCGCGCGCTCCAGCTTCGACCTGATCATCGACACGGTGCCGGTGCGCCATGACGTGTCGCCCTACATGTCGCTGCTGGACGTGGACGGCACCCTGGTGATCGTCGGCCAGGTGGGGCCGATCGACGAACAACTGACCGTGCCGTTCATCCTCGGCCGGCGGCGCCTGGCCGGCTCGCCGATTGGCGGGATTGCGCAAACCCAGGAGATGCTCGACTTCTGCGCGAAGAAGAACATTCTGCCGGAGTGTGAAATGATCCGCATGGACCAGATCAACGAGGCGTTCGAACGCATGCAGCGCTCCGATGTGCGCTACCGCTTCGTGATCGACATGGCCTCGCTCGACGACACCACCGGCGCGTGACGCGCCTCACTCCCCTACCGAACCACAAGGGCCTCCCATGCTGCAGATACTCGGCAAAGCTTCCTCCATCAATGTACGCAAGGTGCTATGGGCCTGCACCGAGCTGGGTATCGCCTTCGAGCGCGAGGACTGGGGCTCGGGCTTCAGGTCCACCTTCAGCCCGCAGTTCCTGGCCCTCAACCCCAACGCCATGGTGCCGGTGATCAAGGACGGCGACTTCGTGCTGTGGGAGTCCAACAGCATCCTGCGCTACCTGGCCAACCAGTACCACGGGCAGCACCTCTACCCCGCCGAGCCCCGGGTGCGCGCACGGGTGGACCAGTGGATGGACTGGCAGGCCACCGACCTCAACAAGTCCTGGACCTACCCCTTCCTGTCGCTGGTGCGCCATTCCCCCGACCATCAGGACCCCGAGGCACTGGCGGCGGCATGCAGGCAGTGGACCACCAACCTGCAGATCCTCGACCGCCAGCTCGAATCGACCGGCGCCTACGTCAGTGGCCAGGACTTTTCACTGGCGGACATCGCCATCGGCCTGTCGGTCAATCGCTGGTTCGAAACCCCGCTGGAGCATCCGGATTTTGCAGCGGTTCGGGCATACTACGAGCGTCTGACCGAACGCGAAGGGTTTGTCATCCATGGAAGAAACGGTACCCCGTAACGCCACCGTCACCACCGAAACCTCGGTGCGCCGCCGCTCGCTGCTGGCCGGCTGCAGCGCCCACGCGGTGCACGACGGGCTCACCGACGTGATCTACGTGCTGCTGCCGCTGTGGCAGGCGCAGTTCGGCCTCAGCCTGGCCCAGGTGGGCCTGTTGCGCGGGGCCTATTCCGGGATGATGGCCGGCTTTCAGCTACTGGCCAGCCGCGCGGCCCGGCGCTTTGGCCGCGAGCGCCTGCTGGTAGGCGGCACGCTGCTGGCCGGCGTGGCCTACCTGGTCGCCGGCCAGGCCACCGGCCTGGGTGTGCTGCTGGTGGCGCTGATGCTGGGCGGGCTGGGCGCCAGTACCCAGCACCCGCTGGCCTCCTCGATGATCACCGACAGCCACGCGGCGGGCGGCGGGGTCAAGCAGGCGCTGTCGCACTACAACTTCGCGGGCGATATCGGCAAGGCGGTCATTCCGGGCCTGATGGGCGTGCTGCTGGTGGCCGTCAGCTGGCGTACCGGTGCAACGCTGCTGGGCGTGCTGGGTGTGGCTGCGGCGGTGTTGCTGTGGTGGCTGATCCCCTCCCGGGCCCAGGCCCTGGCGGCGGGCGGCAAGGCGCCGAAGCTGGCCACCGGAAACGGCTCGCCGGGCGGCCTGCGTGCCCTGCTGATGCTGGGCATGCTCGACAGCGCGGTGCGCATGGGGTTTCTGACCTTCCTGCCGTTTCTGCTCAGGCTCAAGGGCGCCGGCACCGCCGGTATCGGCCTGGCGCTGACGCTGCTGTTCGTGGGCGGGGCCTTCGGCAAGCTGCTGTGCGGCTACCTGGGCGCACGCATCGGCCTGCTGAAAACCGTCTCACTCACCGAAGCGGGGACTGCACTGTTGATCGTGCTGGCGGTGGTGCTGCCGTATTCGGCCACGCTGGTGATGCTGCCGTTGCTGGGCCTGGCGCTGAACGGCACCTCGTCGGTGCTGTATGGCGTGGTGCCGGAGCTGGCGGCTGCCGGCAAGCACGAGCAGGCCTTCGCGCTGTTCTACACCGGCACCATCGGTGGCGGCGCGCTGGCACCGGTGGTGTTCGGGCGGCTGGGGGACGTTACCGGGGTGCCCACGGCGGTGGTGGTGCTGGCGGCCACGCTGCTGCTCACGCTGCCGCTGGCGTGGCGAGTGAACAAGGGCCTGGTGGCAGAATAGAAAAGAAGGCGCGGGAGTCTCGGCGCCTTCCTGGTTCTGTGCGGGGTGTGGCGGGGGTTACAGGGGGGAGATGGTACCCAGTGCTCCGATTGCGAAGGCCAATACCAGAAAGCCGAATACAAAAATTGCCATCTTGCCCATGGGAGCTCCTAACTGAGGGGGGTGCGGCTGTCGAAGGCCACATTGTCTGCCCCCTTCTGATCTGGAAACAGATGCAGCTAGCGAGGCAAAAAGCGGATCAGATGAGTTCGGCTCAAAAGCCCAGGCTGGGCGCAACCGTCTACCGCGCCCACCGCCTCGCCCCCGCCACACACAGGATCACCCCCACCGTCACCCCCAGCATCCCCGGGCTGACCTGCTCGCCCAGCAACCCCGCAGCCAAGGCCAGGCCAAAGAACGGCTGCAGCAGCTGCAACTGCCCCACCGCCGCAATCCCGCCCTGGGCCAGGCCGCGGTACCAGAACACGAAACCGATCAGCATGCTGAACAGCGACACATACCCCAGGCTCACCCACGCCGGCAGGCTGATACCCGCGAACGTCGACGGCGCCAGGTACCAGGTCAGCACCAGCATCACCGGCAACGACACCAGCAGCGCCCAGCAGATCACCTGCCAACCGCCCAGCGCCCGCGACAACCGTGCCCCCTCGGCATAACCCAGGCCGCACACCACCACCGCCAGCAGCATCAGCAGGTCACCCTGGGGCGACGCCGCCAAGCCCTGCGACAACGCAAAGCCCACCACCATCAAGCACCCCAGCACCGAAAACAGCCAGAACACCGGGCGCGGGCGCTCGCCCCCGCGCAGCACGCCAAACACCGCGGTGGCCAGCGGCAGCATGCCGATGAACACGATCGAATGCGCCGAGGTCACGTACTGCAGGGCCAGCGCGGTCAGCAGCGGAAACCCCACCACCACCCCAAGCGACACCACGATCAAGGGCATTACCTGAGCCCGGGTCGGGCGCGGTTGCCTGAGCAGCATCAGCAAGGCCAGCGCCAGTACACCGGCAATGGCGGCACGCGCCACGGTGAGGAACACCGGGTCGAATTCCAGCACCGCCAGGCGCGTGGCCGGCAAGGAGCCACTGAAAATCACCACGCCGATCAGGCCGTTGATCCAGCCACGGGTGGCGTCGTCCAGGGTACGAGGTTTGAGAGTCTGTTCCATTGAAGTCACGCTCGACAGGTTGCAGGGGTAAGGGCACGCTTGCCAAAAACCATGCTAGGGCCGACGATCAGCACAATCAAAAAATCGTCATGGATACATCTGCACATGCCTCGCTCGCGCTACAAGGCCCTGGTCGACACCTTTGCCGCCGACATTCGTGACGGCAGGCTCGCCCCTGGCACCCGCCTGCCCACCCACCGTCACCTGGCCGCGACCCATGGCCTGGCCCTGGTCACCGCGTCACGGGTTTATGCCGAACTCGAGCAGATGGGCCTGGTGAGCGGCGAGACCGGGCGCGGCACCTTCGTGCGCGAAACCTCGCTGCCGCCCGACCTGGGCGTCGACCAGCAGGTGGTGGCCGCCGGCATGGCCGACCTGAACTTCAACTACCCGGCATTGCCCGGCCAGGCCGACCTGCTGCGCAGCGGCTTGCGCCAGCTGGCACTGAGCGGCGACCTGGAGGCGCTGCTGCGCTACCAGCCCCATGCCGGGCGCGCCCATGAACGCGCCTGCATCGCCCGGCACCTGCTCGGTTGCGGGCTAGAGGTGAATCCAGAGCAGGTACTGATCGTCAGCGGCGCCCAGCACGGGTTGGCCGTGGTGCTGATGGCCCTGCTGCAGCCCGGCGACGTGATCGCGGTCGACGCCCTCACCTACTCCGGGTTCAAGGTGCTGGCCGAGGCGTTGCGCCTCGAGATGCTGCCGATTCCGGTCACGCCCCACGGGCCGGACCTCGGCGCCCTGCAGCGGCTGTGCCGCAGCCGCCCGGTACGCGCGGTGTACAGCATGCCCACGCTGCACAACCCGCTGGGCTGGGTGATGAGCCTGGAGCAGCGCGAACAACTGGTGTCGATTGCCCGCACCCACAACCTGCACCTGATCGAGGACGCCGCCTACGCCTTCCTGGCCGACGACGCGCCGCCGCCCCTGGCCCAGCTGGCACCGGAGCGCACGCTGTACGTGTCAGGCCTGTCGAAGAACATCGCCACCGGCCTGCGCGTGGGCTTCATTGCCGCGCCGCCGCACCAGGTTGCCGCGCTGGAGCGCTCCATTCGCGCCACCACCTGGAACACCCCCGGGGTGATGACCGCCATTGCCTGCGCCTGGATCGAGGACGGCACGGTGGAGCGCCTGGAAGCCGAGAAGCGCGCCGATGCCCAGGCCAGGCAGGCCATCGCCCGCGAAGTACTGGCGGGCATGCCTTGCGTCACCCACCCCACTTCGTACTTTCTGTGGCTACCGCTGGCCGATGACGCCCGCGCCGAACAGATCGCCGCCGCCCTGATGCGCGAACAGGTGGCGGTGTCCACCGCGCAGCCGTTCGCCACCACCAGTCACGTGCCGCGTGCACTCAGGCTGGCGCTGGGCTCGGTGGACCTGGACACGCTGCGCGCGGCGCTGGCGAAGGTACGCTGGGTAGTGCAGGCGTACTCCTGAAGCCCACGCCTCAGAAGTCGTAGCGTGCACTCATGCCCAGGGTGCGCGGCGTACCCAGCACCCCGGTGTAGGCGCCGTTGGGCGAGTTCCACAGGGTGGTGTAGTAGGTCTTGTCGAAGGCGTTCTTCAGCCACAGCGACACGTCCCACTGGCCCTGGCCCCAGTCGCCGCGCACCCCCGCCGACAGGTTGACCAGCGCATACCCCGGCAACTGCGCCAGGCGCGAATCGTCCACCGTGCCCACCGCCTGCGAGCGCCAGGCGTAGTTGCCGTTCACGTAGGGTTGCAGGCCGTTGTCCAGGTCCCACTGGTAGCTGGCGCTGGTGTTGGCAATCCATTTGGCCGCGCCCACCACGTTATGCCCGCTGAGGTCGCAGGCGGCCGGGGCGCCGGGGCGCAAGGCCACCTCCGCCGGGCATGGGGCGTTGTCGTAGGACAGGTAGCGCACATCGTTCCACGAGCCGTTCAGGCTTAGGGTCAGGCCACGGCTCACCCGCCAGGTACTGTCCAGCTCAAGGCCACGGCTGCGCACGCTGCCGGCGTTGGTCAGGTAGCTGGTGAGGTTGGCGTCGTCGTAGGCGTTGGTCTGGTAGCCGTGCACAATCGTCCAGAACAGGTTGGCATTGAGTTGCAGGCGCTGATCCAGCAGCGTGGTCTTGATGCCCAGTTCGGCGTCGTTGGCCCGTTCGCTACCGATCAGCAGCGAGTCGGCGCCGGCCACCGGGGCGCTGGCCACGCTGAGGTTGACCCCGCCGGACTTCTCCCCGTGGGACAACGAGCCATACGCCAGTACCTGGTCGTTAACCCGCCAGGCCAGGCTGGCCAGCGCCGACGGGCTGAAGCTGTAGAGGCTCAGGTCGCCCGAATCATAGGCGCCCACACGCCCCTGCCTTACCGCTGCCGCCGCACCCGTCACGCTCGCGCCGCCCACCGGGGCATCGCGCGTCACCCTGGCCTGCTTGCGCTCGTAGGTACCGCGCAGGCCCAGGCTCAGGTCCAGGCGCGGGGTCAGGTGCCAGGTGCCCTGGGCAAAGGTGGCGAAACTGTCGGTGTCGATGCTGCCGTGGCCCACGCTGTTCACATCGTTCAATGCGCCCTGCGGGGTGCCGTTCCAGGTGTCGGCCAGCGGCCCGTACTCGGTGAACACGCGGTTCTGCATCTGCTGGCGAAAGTAATAGCCGCCCACCACGTAATCGAACCGCTCACCCAGCGGCGAGGCCAGGCGCAGCTCTTGCGAATACTGCTTGTCGCGGGCCGACTGGCCGACGTTGTGCATCACGTCCACGTTCAGTTCGTCGTCGTTGCGCGGGGTGAAGTCCCACCAGCGGTAGGCGCTGATCGACGTCAGCGTGAAGCCATCGGCCAGCCCCCAGCTCGCCTCCAGCGAGGTGCCGCCCTGGAACACCGTGACACGCTGGTCGGCATCGAGGTTGACCCTGCGCCCGTCGACCAGCGTCGCGCCCACCGCCTGGGCCCGCTGTTCATAGCGGTTGACTCCGTTGATGGTCGGCCCGGTGCTGAACAGCGAGCGCGTGCCGGCGCTGGAGTGCTCCTCGTTGTAGTCGCCGATCCAGCGCAGGCTGAAGTCTTCCTGCGGCTTGAACAGCAACTGCCCGCGAAAGCCCTGGCGTCGGCCGCCGCCCAGGGTGTCGCCGTCGAATTGGTTCTCCACGTAGCCGTTCTCGTCGGTGCGGTAGGCCGCCACCCGCCCGGCCAGCGTGTCGGTCAACGGCCCCGACACACCGCCCTGCACCTGCCGGTAGCCGTCCTCGCCCAGCGACGTCGACACGTTGCCCTGCGGGGTGAAGGTGGGCTGGCGGGTGGCGATGTTGAGCACCCCGGCCGTGGTGTTCTTGCCGAACAGGGTGCCTTGCGGGCCGCGCAGCAAGGCGATCTGCTCGATGTCCAGCAGGTCGAACACGGCCATGCCGGGGCGGCCCAGGTAGACGTTGTCGAGGTAGATCCCGGCGCTGCCCTCCAGGCCGTCACTGGCCGGGTTGTTGCCCAGCCCGCGAATCGACAGGCTCGACTGGCGCGGGTTCATGAACGCCACGTTGACGCTGGGCATGGCCTGTTGCAGGTCCTGCAGGCGATACAGGCGCTGGGCCTCCAGGGCCTGGGCGCCCAGCACGCTCATGGGGGTGGGCACGTGCTGCGCCTCTTCGCTGCGCCGGCGCGCCTCGACCGTCACCGGGGCAAGGGTCGGGGCGTCGGTGGGGGTAGGTTCAGTGGCTGACGCAGGCAGTGACAGCAGGCCCAGTGCGGCCAGGCACAGGGGGCGTGGATAAGGCAGCTTCATCATCGATTCCTTTGGGGGTATGGCGGTACCTCGCTGCGCGTGGTGTGCGTGAGCGTGAGGGTGGGTGCTGGTGCGCTGTGTTCAGGCTTTCAGCCAGGGAATGTCGTCGCGCTGGTAACGGTGCGCGCGGAAGATCGCGTTGTTCTCGCCCGGCAGGTAGCGGCGCGAGGCCGCATCGGGGTAGGCGGAAAAATGCGGGTTGATGTACTCCCACACCACCTCGCCGGCCGGCGTCACTTCGAACAGGCGGCCGAAGTTGGCCTCGGTGATCAGCGTGTTGCCGTTGTACAGGCGCTGTGCACCGCCCATGAAAGGGGTGAAGAAGGCATAGCCGGGGGTATCGGCGTACTGCCATTCGATGCGCCGGGTCAGCGGGTCGATCTCCAGGATGCGCGAGTGCGGCATCGACACGTGTGCCCGCGAAATACCGTTGTCGAACACCAGGATGCGGCCGTTCTCCAGCTCGCTCGGGCAATGCTGCTGCGCCACCAGATCGTGGCCCAGACGCCACAGCACCTCGCCGCTGCCGCGCTGCACGGCGATCACCGACGACACGCTGCGCAGGCTGAGGATCACCTTGCCATCGCGACCCGGGGTCACCGCATTGGTCATGGGCCAGTGGTAGCGCTCGAAGGTGTCGTGCAGCGGGTAGTCCTCGGGGCGCAGGTGCTCCCAGCTGCGCCACTCCCACACCACCTGGCCCTGGCGATCCACCTCCTTGACCACATCGGCATAGATCACCCCGCCCGCCGCCTCGCTGCCGGGAATACCGCCCACCACGCGGCTGGCCAGCTCGGGGCTCAGGGGCTCGACCGTGGTGTACAGCAGGTGGCCGTTGTCCAGCCACTGGGCATCGTGGTGGTGCAGCAGATCGGTGTGCTGCCACACCACCTCGCCTTGCGCGGTGACTTCACTGAAGGCGCCGCCGTGCCATACCGACCAGCCGGGGAACAGCTCGGGGGAGTCGGGGTGGTTGCCGTTGTAGCCCAGGTTGCCGTTGGGCAGTATCACCGCGTCGCGACCGGGGCGCTGGGGCAGCTTCCAGCGGTGTACCACTTCGCCGTCCAGGTCGATCAGGAACACGTTGCCGTCGGCGGTCTGCGGTGCGAACAGGGTATAACCCCCGGCGCTGCGGGCGTGGTCCACGGCAACCAGGCCGGTCCTGTGGCGTTTGAGGGTCGGGGTGTGCAGGGCAGTCATGAGGTTTCTCCGGGTGAGTGGTGCCCTGCCGACGGCAGGTCGGCATGGCAGGTCGAGTTGAAGTGTTTAGTCAGGTTGTGGCAGCAAACTGTTGAAACGGCTATCGAATACCTGTTCAACCTGCAACGGTTTGGGGATCAGGCGCTCGGCGGCGAAGGCATCGGCCAGGCGTTGCTGCAAGGCGATGATCGAAGGGTCGATGGGCACATAGCGCAGGTGCTGGTGCGCCAGCATCTCGCGCACCAGCTCAAGGGGCAGGCGCGTGCTGCCTGCCAGCGCCTGGGCCCAGGCATCCGGGTGGGCGGTGGCCCAGGCCTGCGCCCTGGCCAGGCGCACCATCAGCTCGCCCAGCTGTCGAGCACGCTGCGGGTCGGCCAGGGCCTGGCCGCTGGCGACCGTGAAGTTAAGGCCGGTCTCGGGCCAGGCCGAGCCGTCCACCAGCACCCGGGCGCCGTGGGCGGTGGCCTGCCCGACAAAGGGGTACCACACCGCCCAGGCGTCCAGGTGGCCACTGGCAAAGGCGTTTTGCGCATCGATGGGGCTGGCATAGGCGATCTTCACCTCCCGGGGGCTCAGCCCGGCCTGGCGCAGCGCGGCCAGCAGCAGGTAGTGGCCGCTGGAGCCTTTGGCCACCGCCACGCGCCGGCCCTTGAGGTCGACCACCTGTTGCACCGTCGAGCCTTGTGGCAGCAGCAGCGCATTGTTGTTCTGGGCGCCGTCGGCCACGCCGATGATACGGATGTCGAAACCGCCGGCCTGGGCAAACACCGGCGGCGCATTGCCCACCACCCCCACATCCACCGCCCCGGCACTCAGCGCCTCGAGCAAGGCCGGGCCGGCCGGGAACGGGTGCCAGCTCAGGGGCAAGGTAGGAGTCTGGGCCTCCCCGGCGGCCTGCAGCAGGGTTTGTACCAGCCCGCTCTGGTCGCCGACCCGCAGCGCGGCAGGTGCGGCGCTGACGGCCTGGGCCAGCACCATGCCGGCGCACAGCGCCACGGCGCGCAAGGTGGTGCGGCGGGCGTGCAGGTGCTTGGCAGCAGCAGCGAATAACGGCATTGTCGTCCCCTTGTTTCGTGTTGAACCCAGTATGTCGAGGCCCCCCGTGCAACTCCATGCCAAACACCCCTCCTTTGCTGCCACGCCACCCGCGCCCCGCACGGTGGTGGTGCTGGGTTTCGACGATGCGTTGCTGCTCAATGCGGCCGGCCCGCTGGAGGTGTTCGGCGCCGTGCCGCGCCTGCTGGCCGGCGCGTTCGCACAGCACCCGCCCTATCGCCTGGTACTGGCCTCGCCCGAGGGCGGCCTGATCAGCACGGTGTCGGGCATCGAGGTGATGACCCGTTCACTGGCGCAGCTGGACCTGGAGCTGCGCGACATCGACACCCTGATCGTGGCCGGCGGCCCTGGGGTGGCCGCACTGGAAGCAGACCCGCGCGCGTGCGACTGGCTGCGCCGGCGCCATGGGCAGATTCGCCGGCTGTGCTCGGTGGGCACCGGCACCTTCGCGCTGGCGGCTGCGGGCCTGCTCGATGGCCGTCGGGTGGTGACCCACTGGAAGTTCAATGACGAGTTGCAGGCGCGCTACCCCAGCGTGCAGTGCCAGCCCGACGCGCTGTACCTGAACGACGCCAACCTGTGGACCTGCGGCGGCGCCACGGCGGGCATCGACCTGGCGCTGGCACTGGTGGAGCAGGACCTGGGCCCCCACGCGGCCCTGGCGCTGGCACGCTACTTCACGGTGTTTCTGTGGCGCTCGGCCGGGCAACCGCAGCTCAGTGCCTCGTTGCAGGCACAGTCCAACGCGCTGCGCACCGCACCGGATGTGCGCCTGGCCCGGCTGCATGCCTGGATCGCCGCCAACCTGGATGGCGACCTGCGGGTGGAGCGCCTGGCCGAGCAGTTCGGCATGAGCCCGCGGCATTTTGCCCGGGCCTATGTGGCGGCCACGGGTGACACGCCGGCCCAGGCGGTGGAAACATTGCGCCTTGAAGCGGCGTGCCGCCTGCTGGAGACCACCCGCGAGCCGATCAAGCGCATTGCCGAAACCGTCGGCTTCGGCCGCGAAGAACGCATGCGCCGGGTGTTTCAGAAAGAGCTGGGCACCAGCCCGCTGGGTTATCGTACCCAGGCCAGGGCCCCGCAACCGGGCGTGCCCGTGCCGGTGGCCGGCCAGACCGGCTACCGCCATGTGGAGCGGCCGGGCATCGCGCTGGAGCATCTGGCGCAGTAGATTCGGATTGTCGAGAACGGAGTGATCATGAAAGTTCTGTATACCCTGCTTGCCCTGCTGGCGTTGAGCGGACTGGGTGGCACCGCCTATGCCAAGGCACCGGCCGCAGAGGCGGCGCGCGAGTTCGTGGTCAAGAGCCAGGCCGGGGCCAACCTGGGGCCGATTGCGCTGTCGGCGGCCATGCGCACCAACACCTACGGCCTGCTGACTGCGCAGGTCGGCAGCCAGCAAGCGGAAAAGAGCGTGACGGCGGCCATCAAGGGGTTGCTGCCCAAGTACCAGCCGCAGTGGGACCAGCACCTGGTCGAGGCCTACAGCCAGTCGTTCTCGGCGAAGGAGCTGGCGTCACTGGCCAGCGAAGGTCGCGAATCCAAGTATGCCGACAAGGTGATGAGCAAGCAGCCAGACATCGGCAAGGCCATGCAGGCCAGTGCCAGGCCGGTGCTGATCGAGCTGGTGACCGAGGCGTTGAAGGTGGCGGTGGCGGCGCATCCGGTGAAGTGAGGGGCGTAGTTGCCTGCTGGTGCTGCGCACCCGATCGCGGGTCAAGCCCGCTCCCACAGGTTTGCGCTGCTTCTGTGGGAGCGGGCTTGGCCCGCGATCGAGCGCAAAGCGCTCGCATGGCTCAAATCACACGGGTAGTGCCCCTTCCAACCATAGGTCCCTCATCGCAACGCCTCACGCACACATTCAATGGCTTCACCTACCGAGCGCCCCTGCACCGCTGGCGGGTCTTCGCGCTCACCGAACTCGCGCCACACGAACAGGGTCAGCTCCGCGCCATCGGTGAGCGACTGGCAGCCGGCCCCGGCATAGGTCTGCAGCAGCCGATAGCGCTCATCCTTCCAGAACAGCGCCTCCACCCAGTCGTACACCGGGATGAAGTGAAAGTGAATCGGGTACCCCGGCATATGCCCGTACCGGCTGATGTACAGCCACTTGGGCTGCAACTGGCGCTCCATCACCGCCTGCGTCCTGGCCATCAGCCCGCCCATCTCGGCCAGCGCCGCGTCGGGCAGTTCCGCCAGTGAATCGACCGACTGGCGCGACCCCAGCATCAGATAACCCGGCAACGCCGAAGACAGATGGTGGTTGAGTGCCCAGTGTGCGGTTTCGTGAACGATGAACTCAGCGGGGATCTTCAACGCGCCTTCACCTCGGCCAGCGCCTCGCGCAGTGCCTGTGCATCGGCCAATTCCTGCTTGGCCGTCACGCGCCCGTGCTCCAGTTGCAGCAACAGCACCGTGCCCTCGGCGCCCGGGTAACGCGAGGCCACCCGCCCCTCGCGGTCCAGCAGCACGCGGTAGCTGTAGTCGCGCATGGCCGGGATGGCGAACAGCTTGGCGATCAGCGCCGGCATGCGCTGCACGTCGGCGACAAACACACCCTTGCGCGCCTCCAGGTAGCCCTTGGGCTGCCCCTCCAGCACCGCCTTGACCAGCTTGCCACCCTCCATGCTGCGCGCCACCAGCACCAGGGCAGTGTCGTCGTTGAGGGTATACGGCTGCTCGAACTGGTCGAGCAGGGTCCACGGGGCCACGCGCTCGCCCACCTCAAGCGCCTGGGCAACGATGGGCATCAGGCCCAGCAACAGCACGATCAGCACTCTCACACCACACCTCGTTCATTGGGCTTCGACAAGCCGGCGACTATAGCGCGACTCAGGCAGGCGAAGACATCGCCCGCGCCACCGCATAAAGTGACGCTTTTTTCCGGGAGGTATGGATGAACGCGCCCACTGACCACACCCTCACCGCCCGCGAGGTGTGCCAGCAGCTACGTGACGCCGCCCTGGGGCTGGCCAGCCTGCAGTGCCTGCAGGCGCAACCGGCCAGTGGCGTGATGCAGGTGCAGATCGACGGCTGGCAGTTGAGCCTGGATGTCGAACACGGCCACCTGCACCACTGCCAGCGCTGCCAGAGCCCGGATGGCCGGGTGTACGAGCCTGGCCTGCGCTACGGCACCGACCCGGTCTACCTGCTCAGCACCTGGGAACTGGCCCGGATCGAGCGCCTGCTCGGCGCCTAGCGCTGCGCCATGGCATGGCGCGCGCACTGTTCGTAGTAGGTCTGCTTGATGGCTGGCGGCTTGAGCCGCGAGCGGCTGTTGTAGGTCTGTTCGGTAATGCCCATGGCCGTCATGCGCATCCACGGCTTGGGGAACTTACGCGATTGCAGACGCTTGCGCGCGGCATACAGCGTGACCCCGGACAGCTTGGACTGCTGCGCACCGGCGGCAATCTCCGAACCCCAGCTGCACACGAAGCGGTCATTCTTGTTCAGCGCCTTGGCGTGCGTCGCCAGCGAGAAGGTGGCCAGTGCGCACACGGCCACGGTCATCACGAAACCTCGCATGAAGTCATCCTAACCCGTTGAAAGGCGGCGAGTTTGCCAAGGATGAAAAGGCGTCGGGGCCAGCAAATTGCCTTATGTGTCCTCCAGCAGTTGCAGCAGGCCCAGTGCATCGCCTACCGCAGCGCCGCTGGCGGTGTTGTCGAAGATGCACCAGCACTCCACGCCGGTCTGCAGGGCCTGGCGTATGTCCTGGGCCAGCAGTGCCAGGCGTTCGTGCCCATAGGCGCTGTGATAGAGGCGTGGCGAGCCGTGCAGGCGCCAATAGCGCAAGCCGGCCCAGCCACCTGGCTGCACGGCGCCGATGGGGCTGGGGTCGGCCCCCACCTGGGCAATGCGCCAGCGGTCGAGCAGCGCCCCGGCGTCGGCCCAGGAGGCATGGCGCGGCTCGAACGCCACGGCGCCGGCGTAGCGCTCACGCAGTGCACCGAAGAACGCCTGCGCCACCTGCGGCTCGCAGGCCAGCGATGGCGGGGTCTGCACCAGCAGGCATCCCAGGCGCTCGCCCAGCTGCGTGCACTGCTGCACAAACGCATCCAGCAACCCGGCGCAGTCATGCAGGCGTTGCACATGGGTGATCTGCTTGGGCACCTTGACCGAGAATGCGAAGCCTGGCGGTACCGCATGAGCCCAGCGCGCATAGGTGGCGGGCTGGTGCGGGCGGTAGAACGAGCTGTTGATTTCCACGGCCGGCAGGCGCGACGCATACCGCTGCAGGTGCGTGCCCTGCTCGGCGAACGCCGGCCAGTACGCGCGCGGCAGGCTCCAGCCGGCACAGCCGATGCGCAACAAGGGGCTCATCGAGCGGCCTTGAGTTCGATCCAGGTGGGTGCATGGTCGCTGGCATGCGCTTCGTTGCGCACCCAGGCGTCGACCCCGGCGTTTTTCAGGCGCCTGGCCAGCGGCGGGTTGAGCAGCAGGTGGTCGATGCGCAGCCCCGAGTTCTTCTGCCAGTGCTGGCGAAAATAGTCCCAGAAGGTGTACACCCGCTCGTCCGGGTACAGGTGGCGGATAGCGTCCGTCCAGCCCTGGGCCAGCAGGCGCTGGTAGCATTCGCGGCTTTCGGGCTGCAGCAGCGCGTCCTTGAGCCAGGAGCGCGGGTTGTAGATATCCAGGTCGGTGGGCACCACATTGAAGTCGCCGGCCAGCAGCACCGGGTGCTCGCTGTTCACCAGGCCCTGGGCGTGGGCGATCAGGCGTTCGAACCAGGCCAGCTTGTAGTCGAACTTGGGCCCCGGTTGCGGGTTGCCATTGGGCAGGTACAGGCAGCCGACCTGAATGCCCAGCACCGCCGCTTCGAGATACCGGCTTTGCGTATCGTCCTCGCTTCCCGGCAAGCCGCGGCGCACCTCCAGCGGTTGCGCGTCACGGGCCAGAATCGCCACACCGTTCCACGACGCCTGGCCATGGTGCAGGCAGCCATAGCCGAGGGCTTCGAAGTCAGCCACAGGGAACGCGCTGTCTACCGCCTTGAGCTCCTGCAGGCAGGCGATGTCGGGCTGTTCCCGCTCCAGCCAGGCCAGCAGGTTGGGCAGCCGCGCCCGCAGGCCGTTGATGTTGAATGTGGCGATCTTCAGCGTTTTCATCCGCACCTCCCTGGCGATCAGGTATCCGGGTCGTCGACCTTGGCCTCCACGGCCGCTTCGATGGCGTGCGTGTTCGCCTCATCGGCCATGGCCTTGAGCGCCAGCCAGTCGTCCCATTCGATGGCACCGTCGTCCAGCAGCGCCTGGGCCAGGCTGACCAGGGCCTGGTGGTAGGCATCCGGCGACTCCAGCCGGTAACTCTGATCGTCCAGCACGGCATACCAGGCTTTGAGTTCAGGCGTATTGCGGTCAACCGACATGGCATTGTCCTCTGGGTCACTCAGCTCTAGTGAGTGCCGGGCGCGGCCGAACGTTCAGTTGCAGTGCACAGGCGGTCAGTCGGCCGCCACCACCTGATTGCGCCCCTGGGCCTTGGCGCGGTACATCGCCTGGTCGGCGCTGTTGAGCAAGGTGTGCAGGTCGCTGTGCGCCGCACTGGCCACCGCCACGCCGAAGCTGGCCGTCATGCCCTGGCGACCATCGCTGTGGTGCACGAACTGCAATTGGGCGATGGCTTGCGCCAACTGTTCGGCGATGCCCAGCGCCGTGTCCATCGGGGTGTCGGCCAGCAGCACCGCGAACTCCTCCCCGCCCAGCCGACCGTACACGTCGGTGTCGCGGAACGAGGCCTTGATCACCCCGCCGATCTGGCGCAGCACCTCGTCGCCGACCTGATGACCGTAGGTGTCGTTGATGCGCTTGAAGTGATCGATGTCCAGCATCAATGCGCACAGCGGGCGCTGCTCGCGCTGGCTGTGGGAGTACAACTGCTGGGCATGTTCGAAGAACGCCCGGCGGTTCTTCAGGCCGGTCAGCTCATCGGTTTGCGCCGCGCTGCTGGCGATGTGGTGCGCGCGTTCCATCTCGTGGGTCAGGCATAACGCCTTCTCCAGCGCCGCGCAGAGCTTGCCGGTGGCACGCAGCATGAACGAGGAAAACACCAGCACCGCCAGGGCCATGCCGGTCTGCAACTGCGAGGGCTGAAACAGCAGCCACAGCGTGCAGGGCAGCAGCACCAGGCCGATGGCGGCCAGGGTCATCGAGCGGTAGGCGTAATAGCAGGACACCGCGCTGCCCGACATGCCCACGGCGAACAACAGCACGATCGCCTGGGCCAGCAGGCTGTCGTGCGGCATCACCGCCAGCGCCCCCAGGCCCCACACGCCGGCACTGAACACCAGGGTGACCCAGTATCTGCGTTCCCAGCGCGACGGGGTATGGCTGGTCTCGGGGCTGCGGTAGTAAGCGGTGAACAGCACGATGCGCGACAGGGTCGCCACGCTCAGCACGCCGATCCAGCTCAACGCGACGTTGTGCTCGATGTAGTCCCAGCACAGCCAGCACAGCATCACTGCGCCAAGAAAGCTGCCGTATACCGCGGTCAGCGACTGACGGAACAGCAACTGCAAACGGTCGGTACGGGCCAGTTGCGCCACAGTGGCATCAGGGTGCGAAAAGGGATGATCCATTGGCTATGCCCGCTATGGTGAAGCGCTGGTAAGCCGCATTGTGGCACTGTGCGATCATCTCGAACAGCCGGCTGTCGGCTGGGGCGCGCACGTGCGATTGAATGTTCAGAGGGTCGAGGATAGCCTGTGCGCACGGCGGCCATGCCGACGTCTGACGCCAGGAGTGCACCATTGGTCTTGAACCTCGATATTCGCAGCTATCAGGCTGAAAGCGCTCATCACCAGCATGACTTCACGCAACTGGTGCTGCCCATCTGCGGGCGCATGGAAATCGACGTGGATGGCCGTGGCGGCAGCATCGACAATGCCCTGGCGGCGCTGGTGCGACCCGGTTCGCAGCACGCGCAGCTGGCGCAGCCCGGCAGTCGCTTCCTGGTGCTCGACTGTGCCCCCGATGCACTGCACGGCCAGCCGTTCACGGCGCTGGCGCAACGCACCTACGTCGCCATCCCGCCCGCTACCCGGCGCCTGATCGAATATGCCGAGCTCATCGGCCGTGGCCAGCTGGCGGCCACTGCAACGCACCTGGCGCCCTTGCTGCTGGCGTCGCTGGCCGCCCTGCCGGTGCAGCCGAACCCCGGCCTCAACCGCCTGATTGCCCAGGTACACGCCCGACCAGCCGCCGCCTGGAGCAACGAGCGCATGGCCCATGTCGCGGGCATGAGCCTCAGCCAGCTGCATCAGCGCTTTCGCGAGCTGCATGACTGCACCCCGCAGGGCTGGCTGACCCGCGTACGGATCGAGCAGGCCCAGCGCTGGCTGGGCGACAGCCACCTGCCGATTGCCGAGATCGCCCTGCGCAGCGGCTTCAGCGACCAGGCCGCCCTTACCCGCGCCATGCAGCGGGTGGGCGGCATCACTCCCGCCGCCTACCGCAGGCGCCAGCAACAGCCTGGGTAAAAAACCCCGCAGTCGGCGCCAATACCACCACTGGCAAAACCCGCATGCTGGGCACCTTTCACGGCAGGGGTGGTGCGATGTTCGCTGATCGTTCGTTGGTAAAGGGGCTTGGCTACGGCGTGGCGGCCGGGGTGTGCTGGGGCGTGATCTTCCTGGGCCCCGAACTCACCCCAGGGTTGAGCGGGGTGCAGTTCGCGGTACTGCGGTTCCTGTGTTACGGGCTGTTTTCGCTGGTGCTGCTGATGCCGCGCCTGCACCGGGTATGCGCGCAGCTCACCCGTGCCGACTGGGTCTCGCTGTTCTGGCTGAGCCTGGTGGGCAACCTGGTGTACTACTCGCTGGTGGGCAGCGGCGTGCAACTGGTCGGCATCGCCACCACCTCGTTGATCGTCGGTCTGATCCCGGTGCTGGTGACCCTGGCGGGGCGCCATGACGCCAACGCGGTGCCTGTGCGGCGGCTGATCCCCTCGCTGACCCTGGCGATGGCCGGCGTGGCCCTGATCAGCCTCGATGCGTTGCACAGCGGCGCCGACACCCGCACCAGCAGCGGCCAGGTGATAGCCGGCCTGCTGTGCGCCGTGGGCGCGCTGGTGAGCTGGAGCTGGTACGCGGTGGCCAACGCCCGTCGGCTGGCCCTGGTCGGCGGCGTGTCCTCCCACGACTGGGCCTTGCTCACAGGCCTGATGACCGGCGCACAGGCGCTGGTGCTGGCGATCCCGGTGCTGGGCCCTGAAGTGGCGGCCCATGGCGCGGCAACCTGGGTTCACTTCGTGCTGGTGGCCGCGGGCGTGGCGCTGCTATCGTCGGTGGTCGGCGGCGCCTTCTGGAACCAGGCCAGCCGGCTGCTGCCGCTGGCGCTCAGCGGCCAGGTGCTGGTGGTGGAAACCCTGGCGGCGCTGCTGTTCGGCTTTTTGTGGGAACAGCGGCTGCCCGGTGCGCTGGAGCTGGTTGCTATTGCGCTGCTGGTCGGTGGCGTGGTCTGGTGCCTGAACTGCCACCGCAGCGATACTGCCAGTGCCACCGCAACCTCCTCCTGAACCAATGGACTGTGAAATGCTCACCATCAGACCCGCTACCAGCGCCGATGCCCAAGTGGCCTACGACATACGTCGGGAGGCAGTCCGTCATCACTGCATCGGGGCCTACCCGGCAGAACAGATGCTGGCCTGGACGGCGGGCACGGCCGAGGATGGCTACGCCAGCCTTATGGCCAGTCACTTCTACATGGGGTGCATCGAAGGTGAGCCGGTGGCAACCGGCATGCTGGATGTGAATGCCCGTGAAATCGGGGCGATCTTCGTGTTGCCGGGGTACATGCAGCAAGGCCTGGGCAAACAGATGCTGGCGTTTCTTGAAGCGCTGGCGCGCAACCTGGGGCTGGCGCAGGTGAACCTGGACGCCACGCTGAACGCTGCAGCCTTCTATCGACAGTGTGGTTATGTGGGCGAAGCGACAGCGCTCTATCACTCACCCCGGGGCATCGACCTGGCGTGTGTGCCCATGACCAAGGTACTGGTATAGGTCGGCGCCGGCCTCTCGCGGGTCAAGCCCGCTCCCACAAGGATGGCGGTGTGCCTTGTGGGAGCGGGCTTGACCCGCGATGCTGTCACTTCGTCCCGAACATCGCCGTCCAGTAGATCCCCGCATCGCTCTTGGGGTCCACCGCATAAGCCGCGCCCAGCTCCTTGAACTGCGGGTTCATCAGGTTGGCGCAATGCCCGGCACTGGCCAGCCAGCCATCGACCACCTTGCGCACGTTGTCCTGCCCGGCGGCAATGTTTTCCCCGATCAGCTGATAGCTGTAGCCCTGCAACTCGGCGCGGTCGCCCGGCATGCGCCCGTCACGGTCGCGGTGGTCGAAGAAATTGCCGTTGGCCATGGCCCGCGTATGGCCCTGTGAGGCCTCTGCCAGGGTGGTATTCCAGGCCAGCGGCGCGCTGGCCGCATAGGCCTGGGCGCCGCACTGGCGCGGCTGGGCCCGCGCACTGTTGATCGCATCGAGCAGCTTCTGCCCCTCCACCTGCGACTCCGCCAGCTTGGCACTGAGCAGTGGGCGCGCCAGCACGATGCGCCAGTCACGCCCTTCGCGGCTCACGCCCACATCGACGAACTGCGGGTCGAGCACCACCTTGCAGAAGCTCTCCTGAATCGCCTTCATCGCTGCCGCTGCATCGCGTGGCCCCGACAGGCTGATGGCCTGCACGCTGACCATCGGGTACGAGGCCTTCACCAGCGCCTGCTGCAAGTCACCGACACCGTTGGCCGGGAGCACCAGGCGCTGGTCGCTGGCCAGCGGCGGCAGCTCCAGCGACACCTGCTCGGCACAACGTTGCGACTGGCTGCGATAGCCATTGATCGACTCGACCAGTTGCGTCTCGTCGCTCGCCACCGCCAGCGTGGTGACAAGCATGCCCAGCGCCAACGCGCCCAGACGCAGCCTGGATGATAAGTCGTGCATGTAACTCTCCCTTGAACAAACTGCGCCCATGATGCGTGATTTTGTGTTGCTTTCGTAGCACCACGGGATGCGACGCATTATCAATACCTGCTTATGCGCCGCTATCGAGCTTGGATGCGCAGTGCCGGCCGGCGTTCCTTGCCCTGCGCACAAATCCACCGGTTGACGCCCCTACCCTCACACCAGCCGCAGGCTGGCAGCGGCCTGCGCGCCCGTGTCGCCAAGGCGCTGCTGCACGAATGCCCTGGCCTGGCGGGTGAGTTGATCCAGATGACGGTCGCGCTGCTTTTCGGCGTCCACCATGGCCCGCTTGCCGTGCTGCTTGAGCAGGTAGGCGTGAATCTGCTGGACCTCAAGGGTGCGGTAGATCGGCGCCACGTCGAGCACCGCCAGCAGCCCCTCGGTGGCGTAATCGCGGGTGTTCATCAACACCTGCGGCCCGCGTGCCCCCAGCACCTGAAAGCCCATCGCCTCGAAATACGCCACCTTGCCCACGGCGCAGGCCAGCTCCACGTGCGGGTAGCGCTCGCGCACCTGCCCCAGCAGGGCCCGGGCGATGCCCTGGCGCCGGTGCCCGGCCAGTACCGCCATGTACGCCACCGCACAGGCCTGGGGGTCGTCCTGCACCGGCAGGTACAGCACGAACCCCAGCAGCCGCGAGGGGTCCTGCTCGTCGGTGGCCACCAGCAGCTCCACCGGGATGCCGCGCGCGCCACTCAGGGCCTCCAGGTACAGGTGCACCTCATAGCCGATGCCGTACTGGTAGAGGCTGTACAGCGGGTTGCTCGGCGGCAGGGCCACACTGCTGATGTCGGTCAGGTAGTCGACCACCATCTGCAGGATCTGGCCCTTGATCGGTTCGTCGGGGGGTGTTTGCAGCAGGGTGATGACAGGCATGCGGCGTCTGGCTCCGGAAACAGGGTGACCTTGCGGTCCTGGCGGGGATTCTACAGGTCTGCGCGGCCCCGCCCTACCCCGCGCTCAAGCCCCACAGCACCTGCAGCACATGGCCGGTGGCACGCTCCACCTCGCCGCTGCGGTGCGCGATGCCCAGCTGGCGCCACAGCAGCGGCTGCAACGGGCGCATCACGATGCGCGCATCGGCCAGCGGCGTGGAGCCCTCGTTGGGCAGCAGGGTGGCGCCGTAGCCGGCAGCCACCAGGCTCTTGATCGCATCGTTGTAGTTGAGCTGGATGCGCGGCGCCGGCTGCTGGCCGGCCGCGTTGAACCACTCCGAGGTCAGGCGTGACAGCCCGGTGCTGCTGTCGTTGAGAATCAGCGGCTGGGTCGCCAGCCACTCGGGCGTGACCTGCGCCGGGCAGTCCCAGCGTGCCGGCAGGTACGCCATGACCGGGTCGCGCCGCCAGGGCTCGATGCTCAGCCCCTTCACCGGGCTTTGCGGCAGGGCCACCAGGCCGATGTCCAGCGAGCCCTCGGCGAGCTTGTTGAGTGTTTCGCGCGAGGTCAGCACCGCCACCTGCACATCGATGCCGGGGTGTGCATGGCCCAGGGTTTCCAGCGCCTGGGGCATCAGTTGCGCAATCGCCCCGGTGGACGCCCCCAATCGCACGCGCCCGGCCAGGCCCAGCACCTGGCGCTGCACGTCGTCCAGTGCCTGCTGCGCGTCGGCCAGCAGGCGGCGGGCGCGCTCCACCAGGGTTTCGCCGATGGCAGTGGGCTGCACGTTGCCACGGGTGCGCGAAAGCAGGGTGCCGCCCACCCGTGCTTCAAGCTCGGCGACATGCAGGCTGACCGTGGGCGGCGCCAGGTTGAGCACCCGCGCGGCTTCGGCGAACGACCCCAGGTCGGCAATCGCCACCAGGGTACGCAAACGGTCCAGGCTGATTTCACGCATGGGTGTTGCCTCTTCAGTAAAACTGAACCTGACCTTTGCCAAATTCAACTTTTCCTATCTTAACCGCGCATCGAAGATAAGCCCTGACCTTTTTCACGTGCGAGCACACTCATGGCCACACCCGTTGTATTCATCGATGGCGACCAGGGCACCACCGGGTTGCAGATCCACCAGCGCCTGCAGGGCCGAACCGACCTGCAGTTGCTGACCCTGCCCGCCGAACACAGAAAGAGCCCGCAGCACCGCGCCGAGGCGATCAACGCCTGCGACATCGCCATGCTGTGCCTGCCCGACGATGCCGCGCGCGAGGCGGTGGCCAGCATCCGCAACCCGGCGGTGCGGGTGATCGACGCCAGTTCCGCGCACCGTACCCACCCGGAGTGGGTCTATGGTTTCGCCCAGATGAGCCCGCAGCAGGCCGAGCGCATTGCATCAGCCAAGCGGGTGAGCAACCCCGGGTGCTACCCGACCGGGGCCATCGGCCTGCTCAAGCCGTTGATCGATGCCGGCCTGTTGCCGCAGGACTACCCTGCCAGCCTGCATGCCGTGTCGGGCTACTCGGGCACCGGGCGTGCCGGTGTCGAGCTGTACGAGGGGCCGGATGCGGCCGGGGCGCCGGCATACCAGGCGTATGGGCTGGGGCTTGCGCACAAGCACGTGCCGGAGATCCAGCAGTACAGCGGGCTGGGCCAGCGGCCGATGTTCATGCCGGCCTATGGTGCGTTCCGCCAGGGCATCGTGCTGACCATCCCGGTGCAACTGCGGCTGCTGGCGCCGGGTGTTACCGGGGAGCGCTTGCATGCGTGCCTGGCCGAGCACTATGCGCAATTGCAGCACGTCGAGGTGCTTTCGATGCAGCAGGCCAAGGCGCTGACGTACCTGGACCCGCAGGTGATGAACGGCACCGACGACCTGCGCCTGATGGTGTTCGAGAATGGCGAGCAGGTGCTGTTGGCGGCGGTGTTCGACAACCTGGGCAAGGGCGCGGCGGGGGCGGCGGTGCAGAATCTGGACCTGATGATGGGGGGTGAGTGAGGGACACTTCCCTGGCGATTGGCGCGGTGGCCTCGCAGCAAAAGCCTGCATTGTGCATGTAGGCCTTGCGACCGCTTCGCGCTCGATTCGCGGGTCAAGCCCGCTCCCACGCCCTGCGGGCAGAAGCGGATTATGCATGGCTCAATGATCTGTTTCGGGCCGCCAGGCCGTGGGAGCGGGCTTGCCCCGCGATCTGGTGCGCAGCGCCAGCAAAACCTGCACACGCGGTTTTTCTGCCCACTCCGTTGCCAACCTCGCCCCACCAAGGCACTCTGCCATCGCTCGGCTGTTGCGCACCCTCGGCAATAAGGACCATTGCAATGACCTCACCCGATTTTCGGCCCAAGCCCGTCCACCAGCTGATCAGGGAGGACAGGCAAAGCCCGGTCAATCGCTTCTGGATCCCCGCCTACCAGCGCGGCTACCGCTGGAAACCCGAGCAGGTGCAGCAACTGCTGGAAGACATCCTCGAGTTCGCCTACCGCAAGAACCCGCAGAACGACGACTTCTACTGCCTGCAGCCACTGGTGCTCAAGGCCCGCGACAATGGCCAGTATGAAGTGGTCGACGGCCAGCAGCGCCTCACCACGCTGCTGCTGATTCTGCGTTTCTTCAACCAGCGGCTCACCGAAAGACACCGCGCACCGGTGTTCGAACTCAGCTACGAAACCCGCCCGCACCTGCCGGATTTTCTGCTCGAGCCCTCGGCCGAGCAGGCCCGCGGCAATGTCGATTTCTTCCACCTGTACCAGGCCATGCACAGCATCGAGCACTGGTTCGATCAGCACGACAACGAAGTCGACGACTTCAAGTCCACCCTGCTCAACCGCACCAAGGTCATCTGGTACGAGCTGGCCGCCAGCGAGAACCCGGTGGACGCCTTCACGCGCCTGAACATCGGCAAGATCCCCCTGACCGACGACGAGCTGATCCGTGCGCTGTTTCTCAAGCGCAACGCCGACGACGCCTCGGGCGAAACGCCCCAGCAACTGCGCATCGCCCACGAATGGGATCAACTCGAAAAGGCACTGCAGAACGACGCGCTCTGGTACTTCCTGAACGAGCAGCCAAGCACCGGGCGGAACCGCATCGGCTTCCTGTTCCAGCTGGTAGCCCGGCTGGAAGGCGCAAGCGCGCCAGCCCGACAGCGCTACTCCGTGTTCCATCACTACAGTCGCCGGCTGGCTGCCCCCGACGCCTCGGCGCAACCGCTATGGCAGCAGGTCAAGAACACCTGCATGCTGCTGGAGGAATGGTTCGAGGACCGCCGGCTCTACCACATCATCGGTTTTCTGGTGCAGCAGGGTGTCGCCGTGGCCGAGCTGTTCGCCCTCTCGCAAGGCCTGCCCAAGAGCCAGTTCGAACAGCGCCTGCGCCAGCGCGTGTTCATGCAACTGACCGGCTCGCCCCTGCCCCAGCCGGCTACCCGCGACGCCATTACCGATGCGCTCTCGCCCTTCCTCGCCGGCCTGGACTACTCACAGCGGGACAGATCGGCCATTCGCGCGACCCTGCTGCTGTTCAACCTCGCCAGCCTGCTGCAGAACCCGCAATCGAACGTGCGCTTCCAGTTCGACAGCTTCAAGAAGGAGCGCTGGGACATCGAACATGTGCGCTCGGTCACCGCCCACCGCTTCAACGGCGCCGAGGAAAAACAGCAATGGCTGCAGCGCTGCCTGCCGCACCTGCCGGACAAGACCGAAACCCGGCCCCTGCGCGAGGCCCTGGAGGCATTCATTGGCGACCCCAAGGGTGCAGACGATGAGGCTTTCAACGCGCTCCACCAGGCAGTGCTGGAGGCGTTCGGCGAAAACCAGGAGGTCGACGACAGCATCGCCAACCTCACGCTGCTCGACCAGAAGACCAACCGCAGCTACAAGAACGCGATCTTCGCGGTCAAGCGCGAGCGCCTGCTGGCCCTGGACCAGGGCGGCGTGTTCGTGCCGCTGTGCACGCGCAACCTGTTCCTCAAATGCTACAGCCCTGACGTCAAGCACCTGCTGTTCTGGGGCGAACAGGACCGCAAGGGCTACGCGCTTGCGCTCTTGCACACCCTGATAGCCTTCTTCGCCGACCCACAGGAGCAGCACGCATGAGCGCCAACAGCCAGATCATCTTCGGCCAGCTGTTCGAGCGCTACGCCGGCACCCGCATCCCGCTGATCCAGCGCGACTACGCCCAGGGCAGGGCCGATACCGAAGAGGTGCGCAGCGAATTCCTCGGTGCCCTGGCCCGCGCCCTGGCACTGCCGCCCGACGACCCGAGCCTGCCGCTGAACCTGGACTTCGTCTACGGCACGCTGAACCCCCAGCGCCAGTTCGTCCCGCTCGACGGCCAGCAGCGCCTGACCACGCTGTTTCTGCTGCACTGGTACCTGGCGCAACGCGACGGTGAGCTGGCAGCCTTCGCCCAGCTGTTCTGCAACGCCAACGGCAGCGCCCGATTCGCCTACAGCGTCAGGCCCAGCAGCAGCGAGTTCTTCGACGCCCTCAGCCAGCATGCGCCCTCGCCCGCGCTGGGTGCCGACGACTCGCTGATCGAGCACCTCACCGACCAGCCCTGGTACTTTCGCCACTGGCGCCTGGACCCCACCATCCAGTCATGCCTGACCATGCTGCAGGCCATGCACGAGCGCTTTCACAACGCCGCCACCGCCCGTTTTGCCCGCCTGATCGATGTGCAGCGGCCGGTGATCAGCTTCCAGATCCTCGACCTGGACGACTTCGGCCTGGCCGACGACCTGTACATCAAGATGAACGCCCGCGGCATGCCGCTGACCGCCTTCGAGACATTCAAGGCGCGCTATGAACGGCACCTGCACACCCAGTTCGACGGTCACACCCGGCAGATGCACGGCAAGCCGGTCAGCACCGCGACCTTCTTCGCCTGGCGCATGGACACGCGCTGGGCGGATTTTTTCTGGAACTTCAGCAACGCCCGCAATGACGCCACGGCCCCCGCGACCATGCGCCTGTTCGACCAGGCGGTGATGAACCTGTTGCAGATGGTCGCCGCGGCCACCCGCGCGCCCGAGGCGCCGGGCTACGAAGCCGACCTGCTCAAGCTGCGCAACCGCCAGCAGCGCCTGAGCTACCAGGTGTACGAGGACAACGGCTGGCTCGATGATGCGTTTTCCGAAACCCTGATGCTGCTGCTCGAGGCCTGGAGCGAGGGGCCCGGCAATTTCGCCACCCAGTTGCCCACGGCGCACTACTTCGACGAGGTCGCCTTCTTCAACCACGCCATCAGCGACCAGCCACTGAACTACACCCGCCTGGTGCAGTTCTGCGGCTATGCGATGTTCCTGCGCCGCCATGGCAGCAGCCAACCGCAGGCATTTGGCGAGTGGATGCGACTGGTGGTCAACCTGTCGGTCAATGCCAGCTACGACGGGCCGGACGATGTAAAGCGCAGCGTCAGCGGGCTCGGCGAAATGCTGGAGCAGGCGCTGGACATCCTCGCGCACTTTGCCAGCGTCGACAGGCCCGTCAGCGGCTTTCGCGGTACCCAGGTGCGCGAGGAAATCACCAAGGCGAAACTGATCGTCGCCGACAGCCAATGGCGGCCGCTGCTCGAACACGCCGAGCAGCACGGCTACTTCCAGGGCCAGATCGATTTTCTGCTCGACCACAGCAGCGCCGCCTGGGCGCTGCAAAGCCACGCGCATGCCACCTGGCAGGAACACTTTGCCAGCAGCCTTGCGCTGGCCGAGCAGATGTTCGACGACCACGGCCTACGCGCAATCGACGACTTCCTCTGGGAGCGCGCGCTGTTGAGCGAGGGTGATTACCTGCTCAAACGCGGCTACAACCATTCGTTCCTTGGCGACGGTCTCACGGGCCCTGGCACCTGGAAACGCCTGCTGGCCAATGAAGACGGCATGCGCGTGACGCTGTTCTGCCTCTGGAACCGACTGGACGAAACCCGCCCGCTGCCGGCCCAGTTGCAACGCATCATCGACCAGGCCCGGGTGCGGGAGCCGTGGCGCCAGGTGCTGATCCAGACCCCCTCGGCCCTCGGGTATTGCGCGTTGCGCCAACTGCGCTTCGAACGCGACCAGGTGTACCTGCTGGCCAGGGAACGCATGAGTGGCAGCCATGCCGAGCTGTTCAGCTTCGCCCTGCATCAACAGCTGCAAACCCCGCAGCGGCTGGCGCAACTGGCACCGCTGTCGGTCGAAGGCTACGTGCCGGTTTCCGGCAGTGCCGACGAACCCTACCTCTACCTGCTGCACAGGCACAGCCCGCAGGTGCACACCCATCTCTATGTCACCTCCACGCCGCATGGCTTTCTGCTGCAGAACGATGTCGATGAACTGCTCGGGCGCGACGCCCTGGCCCATGCCCTGCAGCAGGACTTCGACTTTGTCGTCGAGGCCGGCTACCTGCAGAGCCACTGCCCCCGCGACACGGTCGAACAGCGGCTGGTCGCGCTGGCCGGCCTGTTGGCGGCCTGAGGCACGCGGACTGCCCGCCGCCCTCCAAGTGGTCGGTTGATGCCCGCGCCCTGCCCCTATGCTTGGGCAGGTCGCGAGGCATGCAGCCTTGCCATCAACGAGGACCATCAGCGATGACCAGCAGTACCGCATCACTCGCCATCCGCCCCATCCAGCCCACCGACTTCGAGGCCTGGCTGCCGCTCTGGCTGGCCTATCAGGACTTCTACCAGGTCGACCTGGGCGAAGCCGTCAACGCCACCACCTTCAAGCGCTTTCTGGACCCCGACGAGCCCGTGTTCGCCGCAGTGGCCGAGTACGACGGCGAGCTGGTCGGCATGGTCACCTGGGTCATCCACCGCTCTACCTGGTCGACCACCCACTACTGCTACCTCGAAGACCTCTACGTCGCCCCGCAGATGCGCGGCCAGGGTACCGGCGAGCACCTGATCGCCTGGGTCAAGGCCGCCGCCGACCAGCAGCAGTGCACACGCCTGTACTGGCACACCCACCAGACCAACCATCGCGCCCAGCAGCTGTACAACCGTGTGGCCGTCAACCCCGGCACGATCCTCTACCAGATCGCGCTGTAACCTTCCCCCGTTCAAGGGCAGGCATGGACAGCCGGGCCCTGGCAGGTCAGCATGCCGGCCTGCCCTTCTTCACTGCACAGACGTCATGGCCCACAGTTTTCAACTCGACACCCTGAAGATCCGCCTGGCCGCCGCCGAGCTGGCCCCGCTGGAGCTGCGCGTGCGGGTACAGCGCGCCCTGCGCGAACTCATTCTTGCCGGCGAACTGCCGCCGGGTTGCCGCCTGCCCGCCACCCGCACCCTGGCCAGTTCCCTGGGACTGTCTCGCGACACCGTGGAGATGGCCTATGTGCAACTGCAGCTGGAGGGCTGCATCTGCCGCCGCCCAGGCTCGGGCAGCTATGTGGCCGAGCACCTGGGGCCGCGTCTGCTGGGTGCACGCCCCCCGCGCACCGGCGCGCCACAGCACGCGCCTGCCACCGTCGGCCTCAGCGCCCGTGGCGCGGCGATCCTGGCCAGCGGCGGGGTCAGCGACCAGCAGCAGGTCAAGGCCTTCGCCACCGGCCTGCCCGAGACGCGCAACTTCCCCCTCGACACCTGGGACCGCCTGCAACGCCAGGCCCAGAAGGACTACCGCGCCCAGGTGCTGCTGCATGGCGACCCGCTGGGTGCCGCGCCACTGCGCCAGGCCATCGCCCGCTACCTGAACCTGGAACGCGGCGCCAGGGTGCACGCCGACCAGGTGCTGGTGCTGAGCAGCGCGCGCCAGGCGCTGTACCTGTGCGCGCAGGTGCTGGCCGACCCCGGCGGGCCGATCCTGCTCGAAGACCCGGGTTACTTTGGCGCGCGCAAGGCCTTCGAGATGGCCCAACTGCAGGTGGTGCCCGTGGCCGTGGATGAGCACGGCCTGCGCACCGACCTGCTGCGTGCCGACCGCAGCGGCGCCAACACCGTCTACGTCACCCCGTCGCACCAGTACCCCACCGGCGTCACCCTGGCCCTGGAACGGCGCCTGGACCTGATTGCCTGGGCCGCCGAGCGCAACGGCTGGATCATCGAGGACGACTACGACAGCCAGTTCCACTACGACGGCCTGCCCACCGCCTGCGTGCAGGGCCTGGACAGCGCGCAGCGCACGATCTACCTGGGCACCTTCGCCAAGTCGCTGTACCCCGGCCTGCGCATGGGTTTCATGGTGCTGCCGCCGGCCCTGGTCGCGCCCATGAGCCACGCGCGCAGCATGCTCGACGGGCACACCCCGCAGCTGGCCCAGTTGACCCTGGCGCGGTTTATCGAAGACGGCCATTTCGCCGCGCACATTCGCGCCATGCGCACGCTGTATGCCGTGCGCCGCGAGGCCATGGCCGAGGCACTGCACCAGCACCTGGGCGGCATCGCCAGCGCGCAGCTGCCACCGGGCGGCCTGCAGATGCTGTGCCGCCTGGAGCATGGCTGGAGCGAGGCCGAGACGATCCGCCAGGCCGCGCGGGCGGGCATCCACCTGCCCGGCCTCAGCCGCCTGTACGCCACGCCGCCGGCACAGGGCGGCTGGCTGCTGGGCTTCGCAGCGCTCACCCCGCACCAGATCGGCAGTGCCGTGGCACGCCTGGCCAAGGCCCTGCGCCCCGGCGTGCGCAGCGGTCTGGCGCAGGCCAGCGAGGTGGACTGATCGGGCCACCCCTGGCGCGGATACGCTCGGCACCCCAGCCCATCCCACAAGGACCTGCCCATGAACCGAACCGCTTCGCGCCTGCACCCGCGTGACCTCGTCTCACCCACCCTGGCCGCCCTGATCAGCGTCATGGTCAACTATGGCGGCACCTTCGTGCTGGTATTCCAGGCCGCGCAACTGGGCAACCTGAGCGCCGCGCAAACCGCCTCGTGGGTGTGGTCGGTGAGCATCGGCGTGGGCCTGACCGGGGCCTGGCTGAGCTGGCGCTACCGCGCGCCGATCATCACCGCCTGGTCCACCCCAGGCGTGGCGTTCCTGGCCACGGTCATGCCGTTCACACCCTATGGCGAGGTGATCGGCGCCTACGTACTGTGCGCCATCGGCTTCATCCTGCTGGGGCTGTCGGGAGTGTTCGAGCGGCTGGTGCGCTGGATACCGGCCGGCATCGCCGCCGGGCTGCTGGCAGGCATCCTGCTGCAGTTCGGGGTCAACGCCTTCGGCGGGGCCAGCGCCGACCCGCTGCTGGTGATCGTGCTGGTGCTCACCTACGCCGTGCTGCGCCGCTTCACCTCGCGCTTTGCCGTGGTCGGGGTGCTGGTGGCGGGCCTGGCCATACTGCTGGCCCAGCAGCGCCTGGACCTGCACGGCGTGCACCTGAGCATGGCGCTGCCGGTGTTCGAAACCCCGCAGTTCAGCCTTGGCGCGCTGTTCGGCGTGGCGCTGCCGCTGTTCGTCATCACCCTCACCGGGCAGTACATGCCGGGCATGCTGGTGCTGCGCAACGACGGCTACGCCACCAGCGCCAACCCGATCATCACGGTCACCGGGCTGGGGTCGCTGCTGATGGCGCCGTTTGGCGCCCATGCGTTCAACGTGGCCGCCATCACTGCGGCCATCTGCACCGGCAAGGACGCGCACCCCGACCCGGCCAGGCGCTACCTCGCCGGCATCGCCTGCGGGGTGTTCTACGTCACCGTGGGGGTTTTCGGCGTGACCCTGGCCAGCCTGTTCATGGTGCTGCCGCGCACCTTCGTCACCACCCTCGCCGGGCTGGCCCTGCTGGGCGCCATCGGTGGCAGCCTGGCCAGCGCGATGGGCGATGCGCGTACCCGCGAGACCGCGCTGATCACCTTTCTGGCCACCGCCGCCAATGTCACCCTGCTGGGTATCGGCGGCGCGTTCTGGGGGTTGCTGACCGGCCTGCTGGTGCATGCGCTGATGCACGCCGGCCGCCCGCTCAGCCCAGCCGTGGCGAGTGCGCCAGCAAGCCCTGGGTGTACGCCGCCTGGGGGTGGTCCAGCACATCCTGCGCCGGCCCCTGCTCGACAATCCGCCCTTCCCTGACCACCACCACGCGGTCGGCGATGGCGCGCACCACGCCCAGGTCGTGGGTGACGAACAGCAGGGTCATGCCCTCGCCCTGCAACTGCTTGAGCAGCGCCAGGATCGCCGCCTGCACCGACACGTCCAGGGCCGAGGTCACCTCGTCGCAGATCAGCACCGAAGGCTCGCACACCAGCGCGCGGGCAATCGCCACGCGCTGGCGCTCGCCACCCGACAGATGATGCGGGTACTTGTGCGCCGCATCCGGGGGCAGCGCGACCCGTGCCAGCGCCGCGTCGATACGCGCCCGGCAGGCCGCGCCCTTGAGGCCGAAGAAGTGCTCCAGGGGCGCTTGCAGGCACTGCGCCACGGTCTGGCGCGGGTTCAGGGCGCGGTACGGGTTCTGGAAGATGTACTGGATACGGTGGCGCGTGGCCGCGGGCCGCTGGCGCGCCAGCAGGCTCAGCGGCTGCCCGTCGAAGGTCAGCTCGGCCTGGGCGGTATCGCCCAGCCCCGCCAGGGTGCGCGCCAGGCTGGTCTTGCCCGAGCCCGACTCGCCCACCACCGCCAGGCATTCGCCCTTGTACAGGTCCAGCGACAGGTCGAACAGCACCTGGCGGTCGTAGCTCAGGTTGAGGTCGCGCAGGCTCAGCAGCGGCGTGTCAGCGCAGCTGAGCACCGTTGCCGGCACCACCGCCGGCGCGGCCACGGCGGTCAGTTGCGGGTGCAGGCAGGCGACCTGCTGCGCGCTGTCCAGCGCATTCAGCGACGGTTCCAGCGAGGTGCAGACAGCGCTGCGGCGCGCGCACCGCGGGGCGAAGGCGCAGCCTTGCGGGCGCTGACCGGGCGCCGGGGCATGGCCGGCAATCGCCTGCAACGGGCGCTGGCGGGCCACGTCCGGAATCGCCGCCAGCAGGCCCAGGGTGTACGGGTGCGCGGGCCGCGCGAACAGGCGTTCGCGCTGCGCCACCTCGACGATGCGCCCGGCGTACATCACCATCACGCGGTCGACCAGGTCCTTGATCACGGCCAGGTCGTGGGACACGTACACCGCCGCCACCCCCTGCTCCTTGCACAGCCTGCGCAGGGTTTGCAGGATGTGCGCCTGGGTGCCGACGTCGAGGGCGGTGGTGGGTTCGTCGAGCACGATCAGGCGCGGGCGCAGCACGAAGGCCAGGGCCAGCATCACCCGTTGCTGCTGGCCGCCGGACAGTTGATGGGGGAAGCGCCTGAGAAACTCGCGATCGCCGGGCAGGCCGACGTCCACCAGGGTCTGCTGCAGGCGGTCGGCCTGGGCCGCGCGGGCAAGCTGCGGCTCGTGGGCCAGCAGGGTTTCGCGCAGCAGGTTGCCGATGCGCAGCGCCGGGTTGAGGGCCATGGCCGGGTCTTGCGCAACATAGCCGATCAGCCCGCCGCGGGCACGGCGCAGGGCATCGCCCTTGAGCTCGAGCAGCGAGGCGCCGGCAATGTCGATGCGCCCGCCGGCAATCTGCGCACCGCGCCGGGCATGGGCCAGCAGCGCGGTGGCCAGGGTGGTCTTGCCCGAGCCGGACTCGCCGACAAGGCCGAGGATTTCACCGGGGGCCAGGCTGAAGTGGATGTGGTCGATGATATCGGCGCCGCTGGCGAGTTCGACCCGCAGGTTCTCGACCCGCAACGCTTCGCCGGCAACGCCGGCTCCTACAGACGGTGCAAAACCTGTAGGCGCCGGCGTTGCCGGCGAAGAGGCCATCAAGGCATGCGCATTCATTTGCGTTCTCCCGCACTGTGCCGGGCAATGCCCTCGGCCAGAATGTTGGTGCCGTAGGCGAACACCCCGATCAGCAGCGCCGGTGCCAGCACCGCCCACGGCTGCACCAGCAGCCCGGCCTGGTTCTCGTTGATCATCAGCCCCCAGTCCGCCGCCGGCGGCGCCACGCCGTAACCCAGAAAGCTCAGGCCCGACAACATGCCCACGCCCCAGGTCAGCATGTTGCCAAAGTGCACCAACAGCGGCGTGAGCACGTTGGGCAGGATCTCGCGCAGCAGAATCCGCGTGCGCGAAAAGCCCATCATCTGCGCCGCCTCCACGAACTCCTGGCTGGCCACCGCCACCGCACTGCCGCGCGCCAGGCGGATCACGCCGGGGGTAAAGGCAATTGCCACGGTCATCACGATCAGCCACGGCGCGCGCCCCAGCATCGACACGATCAGCAGCACCAGGATCAGGTCCGGAAACGCCAGCCACACATCCGCCAGCCAGGTGATGGCCTGGTCCAGGCGCTGGCGCGACAGCCCGGCCAGCAGCCCCAGCGCCGTGCCCAGCACCAGCGCAATGGCAGCGGCCGCCAGCGACATCCACAGGATCGACACACCGCCACCGAGCAGCCGCGACACCACGTCGTGGCCCAGAAAATCATGCCCCAACGGCGCCTCGCCGCTGGGCGGCCCGTACACCCCGCCAACCATGTCGGTGGGCGCATGCGGCGCCAGCCACGGGCCCAGCAGCGCCAGCAGCACGATGGCCAGGGTCACCAGCCCACCCCGACGAATTTGCGGCTCACGCCAGACACTTGCACTGAACATGCTTTCTTCCTCTCAAGGGGCCTTGGCTGCCGGGCGGCGCCACCAGCTCTGGATGCCGCGACGGTTGCGCTGGATCAGCGTGGCCCGCCGCGCGGTGCGCAGCCTGGGGGTCAGCAGCACGGTGAGCAGGTCGGCCAGCAGGTTGATCGCCACCACGCCCAGGGTGATGACCAGCACCACGCCCTGGATCAGCGGCAGGTCGCGCATCTGGATCGCGGTGTTGAGCTGGGTGCCGATGCCGGGGTAGCTGAAGATCACCTCGGCCAGCAGCGCGCCGCCGATCAGCGTGCGCAAGGTCAGGGCCACGCCCTGCACCGCCGGCACCAGCGCGTTGGGCAAGGTGTGGCGCCACACGATGCGCCATTCGGGCACCCCGCGCAGGCGCGCCGCACTCACGTAGTCGGATTCCAGCGCCTCGATCATCGAGGCGCGTACCAGCCGCGCCAGGTACGGCAGCGACGACAGGCTCAGGGCCAGGATCGGCAGCAGCAGAAACTCCAGCTGCTGCCACAGGTGCTTGTCCGGGTCGAGGATCGACACCGCCGGCAGCAGGCTGAACTGCGGCATGGAAAACAGCAGCACCAGCCCGATGGCCAGCAGAAAACCCGGGGTGGCCTTGAGAAAGATCTGCGCCGACAGCGCCCAGCGGTCCAGGCGGCTGTCACGCCGCAGCGCCAGGCTCACGCCGATGCTCAACGCCAGCGGCACCACCACCAGCAGCACGCCGCCCAGCAGCGCCAGGGTATTGCCAAAGCGCGCGAGAATGATGCCGGCCACCGGTTGGTTCGAATCCAGCGAGATGCCCAGGTCGCCGTGCAGCACCTGCCCCAGCCAGCTCAGGTACTGCAGCAGGATCGGCCGGTTCAGGCCCAGTTGCTCGCGCAGGGTCTGGATGCTCTCCAGCGGCGCGTCGGGGCCCAGGATCACCCGCGCCGGGTCCGAGGGCAGCGCCTGGGTGGCGATGAACACCACCAGGCTGATGACCCAGGCGGTGAGCAGGCCGTAGCCCAGGCGCCCGATGAACCAGGGCAGCCAGGCCGGCAGTCGATGAGAGGTTGCGCACGGTTCAGGCATGGTTCAACCACAGGCTGTCAAAGCGCCAGGAGGCGAAGGTGGTCTGTTCGCCGTGCAGGCCGCCGACCTTGTTCGAGGCGGCGTCCAGCACGTCGGTGAAGCCCCAGATCAGCAGGCCGCCGCGCTGGTGCTGAATGGCCTGCGCCTCGTGCACCAGCTGCTTGCGCTGCGCCAGATCCGGCTGGCCGAGGGCCTGGGTGAACAGCGCACTGAAGCGCTCGTCACGGAAGTTGCTGCGGTTGTAGATCGCCAGCGGTGCATCGTTGTGCAGGCCGGTGGCCAGAAAGCCGCGGGCCGGTGTCGAGCCGGGCGACATCAGCCACTGCTCCTTCTGCGGGCCGTTGAATACCGAGGCGTCCACCGGCGTGACCTTGACCTGGACCCCGGCCTTCTTCGCCTGCTGGGCGAACACCAGGGCAGCGTTGATTTCGTTGGCGGTGGTGGTCAGCTCTATGCGCAGGTCGGTCTGCCCGGCCTGGCGCAGCAGCGAACGGGCCTGGTCCAGATCGAAGGGGCGCTGGGCGATGGCATGGTTGTAGGTGGGGTCGGTTGGCGAATACAGGTCGTTGGCGATGCGCCCGAAACCGTTGAGGCCACGGCCCACCAGCTCCTGGCGGTCGGCCAGCAGGCGGAAGGCCTGGCGCACCCGCTCGTCCTGGAACGGCGCCTTGGCGGTGTTGAGGTTGAAGCCACTGAACGAGGTGGTGGGCGACACCACCAGTTGCAGGCGCGGGTCGGCCTTGAGCAAGGCACTGTGCTCGGCCTGCACGCCGCTGGCGATGTCGATCTGCCCGGCACGCAGGGCGGCCACGCGCGATACCTGGTCCTTGAATTCGATGATCTCCAGCTCGTCGGCGTACGGCTGGTTGGGCTTGTAGTAGTTTTCGAAACGGCTGAACAGCGCACGCTGGCCCGGCACGAAACGTTTGAGCCGGTACGGGCCGGCGCCCACCGGGTTGCTGACCGGGTCGTAGTCGGTTGGCACGATGCCGCCGAAGGCAATCAGGGTCTCGTCCAGCGGGAAGAAGCTGCGGCCCTGCTTGAAGCGGATCTCGATGGTGCGCTCGTCGAGCTTGCGCAGCGCCTGGCGGTCGATGGCGCCCACCAGCCCGGCAAATGGCGAGGCAAGTTTCGGGTCGGTCAGGCGCAGGATCGAGAACAGCATGTCGTCGGCGCCGATGCTTTTGCCGTGGTGGAACTCCAGCCCCGGCTTGATGCGAATGGTCCAGGCGCTGGCATCGGCATTGGGCTCGGCAAATTCGGCCAGGCCCAGGCGCGTGCTGACGTCGTCGTTCCATTCCCAGAACTTGCTGTACAGCGCCCAGCCGCGAATGATCCCGCCACCGGAAGGCTTGTGTGCATCCAGGTTGCCGGCCTGGTCGCCGTCGATGATGCCGACGCGCAGGCGCCCGCCGTGCACCGGATTGCCCGGGCGTGCAATGGCCGCCGCGCTGCTGGCAGGCCCGCCGGCATCGCAGCCGCCCAGCAGGCTGGAGCCCAGCAACAGGCCGCCACCGACGGCCAGGCTGTTGCCGAGGAAGATCCGGCGCGAGAATTCATGAGGCATGGGCAGCTCCTTAGGCCGGCTCGGCAGCGGTGCGCGCACCCAGGCGCGGGATCTCGAACCCGTGGTCCAGTTCCAGCAGCGGGAACAGCAGGTCGGCCACCCGGTGCGCTTCATCGATCAGCGGAAAGCCCGAGAGAATGAACGCCGAGGTGCCCTGCTGCTGGTACTCGCGAATGCGCTCGGCCACCTGCTCGGCACTGCCCACCAGGTAGGTGCCGGACGACGGGCCGAGGATGTCGAAGCCGAACAGGCTGGGGCCGGTCCACACGTTGGGGTAGATCTCAAGCTCGCGCGCAGTGGGCAGGCGCCCGTCGCGGATGCTCTGCACGTTGCGCTGCACCTGCGGGTTGTCGCTGTGGAAGGTGTCCAGGGTCTGGCCCGGCGGCAGGCGGCGCTCGATGGCGGCGCGGGCGGTGGCCAGGGAGGTCTGTTGCAGCAGATTCTCGGCATGCGCCCAGGCTTGGGCCTCGGTCTCGCGCACGATGACCTGCAGGCGCGTGCCGTAGGTCAGTTCGCGGCCGATCTTCGCCGCTTCGGCGGCCACGCGGCGGAACTTGTCGCCCAGCCGGGGCGGGGTGTCGGCAAAGCTCAGATACACGTCCAGCAGTTGCACCGAATGCGCCACGCCCACGTCCGAGGTGCCGGCGCCCCACAGGGGTACCGCCAGGCGCTGCGGCGGGTGCCAGCCGCCCAGCGGATGGCGCGCCGCCGCAGCCGGGCGTGGCGCGAGCTGCACGTACTGGCCGTCGAAACCGGCGGTGTCGCCGGCATAGATGCGCTGGAAGGCGCGCCAGTACTCCAGGCTGAACTGGTAGCGCTCATCGTGCGGGTAATGCACACCCAGGGTGGCCAGGCCCGCGTCGCTGCCATTGACCACGTTGAACAGCAGGCGGCCGTTGGAGAACTCGTCGAAGGTCAGCGCCCACTTGGCCAGCACCGCCGGCGACAGCTCGCCCGGGTGCTGCGCCACCAGAAAGCGCAGGCGCTCGGTGGCATCGATCAGTGCCGCCGACACCGCCAGGCTCTCGTTGGGGCTTGAACCCAGCAGGGCGCCGTAGAACCCCAGGCGGTCACTGGCCACCGCCAGTTGCCTGAGGTGGGCGAAATCGGTTTTCCAGCGCCCCTGGGGCTCCCACGGGTAGGGGCCGTCGGGGCTGGTGAGGTACCACAGGATCTTGATGGCCATGGCAGGTTCCTCAGGCGCGTGGACGGTCGATGGCCGGGACCAGGCCCAGCGCGTGGGCGCGGTCGATCAGCTTGCTCATGTTCCATTGCTGGGTGAGCACGCCGGGGCCGTAGGGGCGCGAGCCGCCGATGGACTCGGCCAGCAGTTGCAGTTGCGCGCCCTCCTCCAGCAGCAGGATGAATTCGGCGGTGGCGCGCAGGCCCTGGCGCCCCCACACGGTCGCACCGCCGTTGGCTTCGAGAATCGCCGGGGTGTAGGGATTCTCGGCCAGGCGCTCGAGAATGAAGTCGACCTCGTCCTGGCGCCGGTCGATGTACACCGGCAGCTCGCGGGCCAGCTGGTAGCGCTGCACCGGCACGTAATGGAACGGCAGGCTGCGCTGGGTCTGCGCCCAGGCGCCCAGGTACGGGGTGTGCACGTGGGACACCGTGGTGATGCCGGCGTCTTCGCGAAACAGCCGGGTGTAGCGGCCCAGCCCGCCCTTGCCCTGGCCATGCACCAGGTTGCCGGCAAAGTCGCTGACCGTGGCCTGCAGCGGCTTGCGGTAGTCCCACGGGCCTGGGTAGTTGACCGACACCAGCAGCTCGCGGCCCGGTACGCGCTCGATGAAGCCCACGGTGCCGGCGGCGGTGAGGGTGTTGGTTTCGCGGAACACGGTGAAGGCCTGTTCGGCCTCGTGCAGCACCTGCTCGATGAAGGCCTTGAGGTCGGCGTCGATCAGGTGCTCGGTGGTCAGTACGGTCATGGCGGACTCCTTGGTTCAGGCGCGGGCGCGCCGGGCCAGCAGTTGATGGGCAGCTTGCAGTGGACGCGGGTCGACCCAGTCGGCCAGGTTGAAATCGGCTTCGAGAAAGCCATGCAGGTTGAGGAAGGTCTTCTGGATGTCCAGGTAGCCCAGGCGCTGGGCCGAGAGGTCCGGGGCCAGGGTGGTGTGGAAGTCGCCACGGTAGGCTTCGTCCACGCCCTGGGCGCCGGCGCGGGTCTCGTCCTGCAGGATGCGCAGCAGTGCCTCGCGGTTGTGGCTGGCCCAGTCGGCGGCGCGCAGGGTCTGCGCCAGGAAGCGCACCACCAGCTCGAAGTGGTTGTCCAGCAGGCTCTGGTGCACGGTGATCGGCCGTGGCGTGCCGTTGTTGATGCGGTAACGCGGGTCGCTGATCTGGTCCAGGTCGATGCCCACCACCAGGCCCAGGCGGCGCGCTGCATCGGCAGCGGCGGCGCCCTTGACGTACACCGCGTCGACCTCGCCACGGGCCAGGTAGTCCAGCCCCGACCACAGGCGCTGCAGGCCCTGCTCGGGGGTGGGGGCGTCGTCCTGGTTGTGCAGCGCCACTTCCACCAGTTCGACATCGTCGAAGCTCAGGCCGGCCAGGCTCAGCGCGCCCTTGTAACCATGCAGGCTCATGGCGCGGGCGATGCTGCCCGGGCGGTTGTCGCCCCAGGCCGGCAGCGCCAGGCGCTTGCCCTTGAGGTCCCGGGCGCTGCGGATGCCGGAGTCGGGGCGTACCAGGACGGTCTGCCATTCCTCGATCCAGGTCAGGCCGATCAGGCGGCTGGGCGAACCGGCGGCGCGGGCGGCCAGGGCCGGCACGTTGCCGCCCTCGCGAAACAGCCCGGGCAACTGGTGGTCGTAGTGGTGATGGCCGAGCTGGCGGGCCTCCTGCAGGGTCTCCACCGGCAGGCCGTCGGCGGCGAATTCCTCCCCCAGCCAGCCCAGGGTGTAGGCGATGCCGGAGGCGGTCGGCACCGGGCAGCGAGTGAACCAGATCTGTTCGAGGGCCGGTGCGGCAGGCAACGGCAAGGTAGCGGCGATTGACATGGGCATGTTCCATCAAGCGAAGGTAGCCATGCCATTGCAGCGCCCGTGCCAACTCACCAACTCATTGTTTTTGTTGGCTTTTTAAAGACCTGTTGAACACCGGGTGCTGGCCTGGCAGCAGTGTTGCAGCTGCCCTGCTGCTGCCAGAGCAACAATCGGCGCCCCGCTGCTGCCCCAGCAGCACCCCGCCGCCCGTACCTGGCCGCAGTCCTTGTGGCACAAGGCTTTGCGGTGTGTGGCACAGAACCTGCTCAAGGGCCTGAAACCTGTTCATTCAAGGAAGCCCCCGCATGAGTACCCCGCCCCGCCGCCTGGAAAGCGCCGCCCAGGCCATCGCCGCCGCCCATGAAATCGCCGGCCAGATCGCCGAGCTGGCCCGCGACCGGCACAACAACCGCCAGTTGCCGCGTCGCCAGGCCCAGCTGCTGTCCGACAGCGGCCTGACCGCCATCGGCGTGCCCGCGCAGTTCGGCGGGCTGGGCGCTTCGGTACAGACCATCGTCGAGACCGTGCGCATCGTGTCCGCCGCCGACGGCGGTGTCGGGCAACTGCTGCAGATTCACAACGTGATGCTGCGCGGTGTGCTCAGCGGCTACCCGGATGAAGTGCGCGAGCGCCTGATCGCCGACCTGCTGGCCGGCAAGCGCCTGGGCAACGCCCTGGCCGAGGTCGGCGGCAAGAACAAGTTCGCCCTCAAGACCCGCATCGAGCGCCGCGAAGACGGCAAGCTGGTGCTCAACGGCAGCAAGTTCTACTCCACCGGCTCGTACCTGGCCGAATGGATCTCGCTGACCGCCGCAAGCGACGACGGCGGCGCCGGGGTGCTGCTGCACCGCGACACGCCGGGCCTGACCCTGCTCGACGACTGGGACGCCTTCGGCCAGAACAACTCGGTGAGCGGCACGGTGCAGTTCGACAACATCGAGCTGGACGAGCGCTATGTGCTGCGCCGCCAGGGCCCGATGAAGCGCACCGGGCTGACCTTCCCGCAGATACTGCACGCGGCCATCGACACCGGCATCGCCGCCGGCGCCCTGCAGGCCGGCATCGACTACCTCAACCAGCACGCGCGCCCGTGGGTGGAGAGCGAGGTGGAGCGCGCCAGCGAAGAGCCGCACATCATCCGCCAGATCGGTGAATACGCCGTGGCCCTGCGCGCCGCCGAATCGCTGCTGCGCGATGCCGCACGGACCTTCGATGCGCACGAGCTGGCCCCCGACGACAAGGCCCTGCAGGACGAGCTGATTCTCTCGGTAGCCACCGCGCGGGCGCACTCGGATGCCGCCTCACTGAAGATCTCCAGCGACATCTTCTCGCTGCTGGGGGCCAGCGCCTCGCTGAGCAAATGGAACCTGGACCGCTTCTGGCGCAATGCGCGGGTGCACACCACCCACGACCCGATCCGCTGGCGCCTGCACCACGTGGGCAACTACTACCTCAACGGCATCGACCCGGGCGAATACACCGCCATTCTCGCCGCCAAGCAGAGCGCGGGCGCCAGCCGCTGAACACCGGGCGCGGGGCCTGCCCTGCGCCTGTTTTCCCCTTTGCCTCGAGTTTTCCATGAGCCCTCGACACCCGCTGCTGCGCAGCCTGGCGATCTACCGCGAAATGCCCTGGCGTTTCGCCCTGGTCGCCGGGCTGTTCGTTTTCATCAACCTGGGGCTGGTCTGGCAGCAATGGCTGATCGGCCATGCGCTGAACGACGTGAGTGCCGGCGCCGCCGTGGTACGCCTGGCCGATGGCAGCCTGGATGCACGCCTGGCCTGGCACTGGTTCTGGCTGATAGGCGCGGTGGCGCTGGGCCGCGCGGTGTTGCAGTACGCCGCGGCCATCGGCTCGCTGGTGCTCGGCCAGGCGCTGCTCACGCGCCTGCGCGAGCGCCTGCTGGCCCAGGTGCAGGCCCTGCACCTGGGCTACCACTGGCAGCACGGCATGGGCGAGATGGTCACCCGCACCACCCGCGATGCGGACAAGGTGCGCGATGCCCTGATCAGCTTCTGGCGCCAACTGGTGGAAACCCCATTGGTGGTGCTGGCCACCGTCGGCCTGCTGGCCTGGTACGACCCGTGGCTGGCCCTGGGGCCGCTGCTGCTGACCGTGCTCGGGCTGGGCATCTTCGTGCACCAGACCGAGCGCCTGGTGGCACTGGACCGTGCCGTGGGCGCCGCCTACGACCGGGTCAACCAGGACCTGGCCGAAGGCATCGGCGCGGTACGGGTGATCAAGTCGTTCGGCCTGCAGGCCCAGCGCATCCAGGGCTTTGCCGCGCAGGTGCAGGTGTTTGCCGGGCATGCACGCCAGGCGCTGGCCTACGCCAGCTCGCGCATACCGCTGCCGCAGGCGGTGGTGGCGCTGGGGCATGTGTGGATCCTGGTGGTCGGTGCGCAGCTGGTGGCCCAGGGGCGCATCGGCATCGGCGAGCTGGTGACCTCGCTGCTGATCGCCACCACCCTGGTGTTTCGCATCGAAGGCATCGGCCGGGTGATGCAGACCTTCGCCGACGCGCGCGCCTCGGCCGAGCGTATCTGGCAGTTGCTCGATGCGCCGGTACACATCGTCAGCGGTCAGCAGTCGCTGCCCCCGGGGCCGCTGGGCCTGAAGCTGGAGGCTGTCGGCGTGGCAGCGCCCGGCGGTGGGCAGGCGGTGCTCAGCCAGTGCTCGTTGCAGATAGAACCCGGCGAGGTGGTCGCGCTGGTGGGCGCCACCGGCACCGGCAAGAGCCTGCTGGCCAGCCTGCTGCCGCGCCTGACCGAGGCCGACCAGGGCCGCGTGCTGCTGGGCAGCGCTGCACGGGGCTGGCACGACGTGCGCACCCTGGCGCTGGATGAACTGCGCCGGCGCGTGCATGTGCTGCCCCAGGAGAGCTTTCTGTTCGCCGACAGCCTGGCTGCCAACCTGCGCCTGGGTGCGCCCACGGCCAGCGACGCGCAACTGCTCGATGCACTGCGCCAGGCCAGCGCCGAGGACGTGCTGGCGCGCCTGCCCCAGGGCCTGGACACGCCGCTGGGCGACCGTGGCGTGACCCTCTCGGGCGGCCAGCGCCAGCGCCTGTGCCTGGCCCGCGCCCTGCTGGCGGCCCCCGACATCCTGTGCCTGGACGACGCCACCAGCGCGCTGGACGCGATCAGTGAACAGCGTGTGCTCGACACCCTGCGCCAGCGCCGCAGCGATGGGCATGCACCGACCCTGCTGCTGATCGCCAGCAAGCTGAGCACCGTGCAACTGGCCGACCGCGTGCTGCTGCTGAGCAGTACCGGCATTGCCGACAGCGGCAGCCATGCGCAGCTGCTGCAACGCAACCCGACCTACCGTGAACTGCTGGGGATCGAGCATGGCTAAGCCGCAAGCGGGCACTGCCCTGAGCGATATCGAAATAGAAGAATTACTGGCAAGAAAGGCCCTGGACCGCAGCATGTTCCGGCGCCTGCTGCCCCTGCTGCGCCCGGTGCGCCGGCAGATCGGCTGGGTGATCGGCCTGGAGCTGGTGCTGGTGTTCACCGTGTTCCTGCGCCCGTGGTTCGTGCGCGAGCTGCTCGATCACGGGCTGATCCATGACGGCAACGCCTGGCTGCTGGACCCGCCGCTGGTGCTGTGGCTGGGCGCGGGCCTGGCGGCAAGCTGGCTGGGGCGCTTCGTGCTGGCGGGGCTGTCGCAGTACATCGCCGGCAGCGCCGCGATCAGCGTGCTCAACGACCTGCGCGTGCGGGTGTTTGCGCACGTGCAGGCGCTGAGCGTGGGCTACTTCGACCGCACCCGCGCCGGGCGCATCATTTCGCGGGCCGACCGCGACGTGGACGCGCTTGAGCCGCTACTGATCCAGGGCCCGCCCGAGCTGCTCGGCGCCCTGCTGCGCTGCAGCCTGGCGGCGGTGATGCTGTGGCTGATAGAGCCGCTGTTCTTCTTCAGCCTGATCGGCAGCGTGCCGTTGCTGCTGCTCGCCACCTGGGGCTTCAAGCGTATCGCCCAGCGCAACTGGGCGAAGGTCGCGGAAAACCGCAGCCGCTTCACCGCCCACCTGGTGGAGAGCGTCAGCGGCGTGCGCCTGCTGCAGCAGACCGGCCGGCAGCAGACCAACCTGCAGCGTTACCAGGGCCTGCTGGACGACTTCAACCGCGCGCTGATTCTGGGCAGCCTGCGCTCGGGCTGGTTCGCGCCGTTCACCGCGCTGCTGGCCGCGATGGGCATGGCGGTGCTGGTGCTGGTGGGTGGCTACGGGCTGGCCGAGGGTTCGGTGACGGTAGGCCAGGTGGGTGAAAGCCTGTTCTACGTGATGCTGTTTCTGGGGCCGTTGCAGGAGCTGACCGACCTGTTCGAGCGCTATGCCACCGGTTCGGCTTCGGCGCAGCGGATCTTTCTGCTGCTGGACACCGCGCCGCAGATTCTCGACCCGCAGGTGCCCGTGGCGTTGCCCAGGGCGCGTGGCGAGGTGCGCTTCGAGCAGGTGCGCTTTGCCTATGAGCGTCAGGCGCCAACGCCGGTGATCGACGGGCTGGACCTGCACATACGGGCCGGCGAGGTGCTGGCATTGGTCGGGCCGTCGGGGCATGGCAAGAGCACGCTGGTGCAGTTGCTCACGCGCTTCTATGACGTGGACGGCGGCGCGGTGAAGCTCGATGGCATCGATGTTCGCCAGTTGAGCCAGCAGCAGTTGCGCCGGCACGTGGGTGTGGTGCTGCAGGACAACGTGCTGTTTGCCGGCAGCATCCTCGACAACCTGCGCCTGGCAGCACCGGGGGCGGACGATGCGACGCTGATCGCGGCGGCCCGCGAGCTGGGCGCCGATGAAGTGCTGGAGCGCCTGCCGCACCAGTACGCGACCCAGGTGGGAGCGCTGGGCGCGCACCTGAGCCATGGGCAGCGCCAGCTGGTGTGCCTGGTGCGGGCGTACCTGGCAGACCCCGCGGTGCTGGTGCTGGACGAAGCCACCTCGGCGGTGGACGTGCATACCGAGCGGCGCATCCAGCGGGCGTTGCGTCGGCTGTGCGAGGGGCGCACGGCGATCATCATCGCGCATCGGCTGGCGACCATTCGCGAGGCAGACCGCATCGTGGTGATCGGCCAGGGCCGCCTGGTGGAGCAAGGGCCGCATGCGCAGTTGCTGGCCAGGGGTGGGGCGTATGCGGCGCTGCATCGCAGCTATGCGCGGGCCGGTTAGGGCCAATCGCGGGTCAAGCCCGCTCCCACAGGGGGGCATTGCTCTGGTGCTGCAACCGCCGCACCCACTGCTGCTGCACTGCTGCCCTGGCAGCAGTGCAGCAGCCCACCCCCCGCAAAATCGGGCCCGCACCGCGTGGCATGACGGTTGCACCACCTCTGGCACATTCACCGAGGAACAGCCATGAGCACCGAATTCTTCTGGCGCCTACCCCTGGGCACCGACGGGCCGCAATTGAGCACCGACCGGCACAACCGTGGCAGCTTCAGCCACCAGCACGGCCATATCGCACCCGGCCGGCTGGCAGACGGCCGCCCCGACGGCTTCACCTATATCGACTACATCGCCCAGGTGGCCAAGGCTGCCGAACTGGCCGGCTTCGAAGGCGCCCTGCTGCCCACCGGCCCCGAACCCTGGATCGTGGCCGCCGCACTGGCCCGCGAAACCCGCCGCCTGCGCTTTCTGATCGCCTTCCAGGCCGCCTGGACCCTGCCCGCCTACGCCGCACAGCAGGCCGCCATCCTGCAGCACCTGAGTCACGACCGCCTGGACTGGAACATCATCACCGGCGGCAACCCCGCCAGCCAGCGCGCCCAGGGCGACTTTCTCGACCACGACCAGCGCTACCGGCGCACCGGCGAATTTCTCGACATCATCGACGGCCTGTGGCGCAACGAGCACTTCAGCTACCAGGGCGAGGTCTATCAACTGGACAACGGCGCCCTGCCCGAGCACCTGGCCCATGTGCGCAAGCCGGGGGTGTATTTCTCCGGCTTCTCCGACCCGGCCCTGGACGTGGCTGCACGCCACGCCGACGTGTACCTGAACTGGGCCGAGCCGATCGAGCAACTCAGGCCGCATATCGAGCGCGTGCGCGAGCTGGCCGACAGGCAGGGCCGCACGGTGCGCTTCGGCCTGCGCGTGGACCTGTTCGCCCGCGAAACCGAAGAGGCCGCCTGGCGCGACCTGCGCCGCCAGTTCGACAGGCTCGACGGCAGGCCCAGCGCCCTCTCCAGCACCTTCAGCACTGCCAGCGACTCGGTCGGCGGCGCCCGCCAGAGCGCCTATCACCAGAACATCCAGCGCTTCGACGACCTGATTCTGGGGCCAAACCTGTGGGCCGGTTTCGCCAAGGCCAAGCCCGGCCCCACCGTGGGCCTGGTGGGCAGCCACCAGAACATCGCCGAACGCCTGGCCGAGTACCGCGACGCCGGCTTCTCGACCTTCATCCTGGCCGGCAACCCGCACCTGGAAGAAGCCCTGCGCATCGGCCAGGAAGTGCTGCCGCTGGTGCAACAACGACAACCCATCAAGGACCCGATGCCCCTATGACCACCCCTCTCGATACCCTCTGGTACACCCACAGCCCGGTGCCGACCGGCCTTGGCATCGCCGTGCAGACCGGGCGCCTGGCCGAGGCGTTCCAGCCGCTGGGCACCTCGATCCAGTCGCTGCGCGAGTCCAGCGAGCGCGAAGTGCGCGAAGCCCACTACGACCATCACCTGCCCAACTCGGTGCGCCACGGCGGCAACATTCCGGCGATCTGGGCCTACGCCAGCGGCGTGCAGACCCGCGTGCTGGGGCTGAGCTGGGCCGATGAGGTGCAGTTGATCCTGACCACCGAGGACAGCGGCGTGAAAAGCGTGCGCGACCTCAAGAACCGCCGCTTCGGCCTGCCCAAGTGGGCCAACGTGCAGATCGACTTCACCCGCGCCCAGGCCCTGCGCGGGCTGGAAAACGCGCTCAGGCTCGAAGGCCTGGACGTGGCCGATGTGGAACTGGTGGACTACCCCTACGGCGGCACCCACAGCGACGAGCAGGTCACCCATGTGCATGGCGCCACGGTGACCCTGGGCATGAACCGGGTGAGCCGGCGCAACAACGAACTGATCGGGCTGCTGCGCGGCGACATCGACGCGATTTTCCTCAAGGGGGCCTCGGCCTTGCAACTGGCCCACGAGTTCGGCCTGCGGGTGGTGATCGACACCGGCTCGCACCCCGACCCGCTGATCCGTTCCAACAACGGCACCCCGCGCACCCTGACTGTTGACCTGAACCTGCTGCAACAGCATTTCGGCGCGTGCACGCGCATCGTCGACGTGGTGCTGCGTACCGAGCAGTGGGCCTGGGCCAACCCCGATGAAACCCGGCGCTACCTGGCGCGCGAGCTCAACACCAGCGAGTACTGGGTGGCGGCGGCGTATGGCGAGGACGCGCACCGACGCCTGCGCACCACGCTGGACAGTCGCTCGATCGAGGCGCTGCAGGATTTCACCGATTTTCTGCATCGGTGGCATTTCATTGCGCGGCGCTTCGATGTGCGCGACTGGATCGATTTCAGTGTGCTGGAGGCGGTGATCGGGTCGACGTCGCGGGTGGCCACCTGAAAATCGTGTCGCCCCATTCGCCAGCAAGGCTGGCTCCTACATAGGCCTCGCCCCCTGTAGGAGCCAGCCTTGCTGGCGAAGCTTTTCAAACCGGTTGCTGCTGCAGCAGCAGGCATTCCACAGCCCCCTGCTGCACCACTAGCAACCCACCCCGAAACACCCGATAAAACCCATGTAAATCAACAGCTTGCAAACATGGCACAAACCCTGCTCTAGCCCCGTATCAGCCACACTCGGGGAGCCACACCATGCATCAGCTTCATCCACTGGCCAAGGGCATCGGCCTGGGCCTGCTGCTCGCAGGCACCAGCACCGCCCACGCCGACGACAGCACCACGCCGGCACTCAAGACCGTCACCGTCACCGCACAACACCGCGAAGAAACCCTGCAGGAAGTGCCGGTGGCGGTCAGCGCGGTCCAGGGCACCAGTATCACCGCCGACGGCGTGCGCGCCATGGGCGACATCACCACCTTCATCCCCAACGCCTCGGCCAAGAACCCCGATGGCGATGGCCGCCCGCGCTGGTACATCCGCGGCCTGGGCACCGGCGACACCGGCGCCGCCACGGTCTACCCGGTGGGCATCTATGCCGACGACGTCTACCTCAACGCCCCCGTCGCCGGCGGCGGCCCGCTGTTCGACCTGGAGCGCATCGAGGTGCTGCGCGGCCCTCAGGGCACCCTGTACGGCAAGAACACCACGGCGGGGGCAGTCAACGTGATCTCGAAAAAGCCCACCTTCGACACCGACGGCTTCGGCACCATCGGCTTTGGTAGCAAGAACGAACGCATCCTCAACGGCGCCCTGGGCGGCACCCTGGTGGACGAACGCCTGGCCGGCCGGGTGTCGCTGTATTCCGAGGAGCGCGACGGCTTCACCCACAACCTGACCAACGACCAGACCTATGGCGACGTCAACAAGAAGGCCGTGCGCGTGCAGTTCCTGGCCAGGCTCAACCCGGACCTGGAGGCGCTGTGGAAGCTCCACGGGCGCCAGTTCAAGGGCGATGGCAGCAGCGGTTCGCTGCCGCTGGGCACCTATTACAACGTCGGCTACCAGCGCCCCCAGGGGCGGCGCATCGAGCTGAACGTGGACGAGCACTCCAAACTCGACCACGACGGCACCTCGCTGACCCTGAACTGGGACATCGGCGACTACCGGCTGACCTCCATCACCGCCTACGACTCTATCCGCCAGCAGTCGCTGACCGACGCCGACTACACCCCCTACGAGGTCAACGGCGCGAGCGACACCGACAACCGCTACGACCAGTACTCGCAGGAATTTCGCCTGGCCTCCCCGCAGCAGGAAACCCTGCGCTGGATGCTCGGCACCCATTACTTTCACGAAACCCTCGACAGCACCGACCGGCGTTTCGTGACCCCGGGCCCGACGCCCAACGGCACCGGCTCCAACCAGATCGGCGGGGTCGACCTGAGCAGCCTCGACTACACCCACAAGACCGACAGCTACGCGCTGTTCGGCAACCTGGCCTATGACCTGAGCGACAACTTCACCGTGACCGGCGGGCTGCGCTGGACCACCGAGAAAAAGAGCATCGACCTGGACCTGGCCCAGCTCACCCGCACCAGCGCCAACGGCCCGCTGGTGCCGCTGGGCGCTGCGGGCGCCAACGGCAACCGCGACGAGAGCAAGCGCTGGGACGCCTGGACCTACGATGTGACGCCCGAGTACCGCATCAACGACAACCTGCGGGTGTTCTTTCGCTATGCCCACGGCTTTCGCTCCGGCGGCTTCAACACCGGCCTGTCGAGCAACCTGGCGCAGCTGACCACGGTCGACCCGGAACAGCTCGATGCCTACGAGCTGGGCCTGAAATCGGAGTGGTTCGACCACCGCCTGACGGTCAACGCCAACCTGTTCTACTACGACTACCAGGACATCCAGGTCAACCTGCTGACGGTCAACAGCGGCGTGCTCACCACCGCGCTCACCAACGGTGCCAAGGGCAAGGTCAAGGGCGCGGAGCTGGAGATCGAGGGCCAGCCCACCGACTACCTGCACCTGCGCGCGGCGGTGTCGTTCCTGGACACCGAGTACACCGACTTCAAGAACGTCAACCCCACCACCGGCGAAGTGACCGCCGACTACAGCGGCAACAGCTTCGTGCGCTCGCCGCGCAACGTGGTGTCGCTGGGCGCCGACTACACCATCCCGCTGGCGATCGGCGGCAAGCTGGTGGCCGGCGCCGACGTGAGTTTTCGCGACAAGGAGTACTTTCTGGCCAACCGCCAGAGCAGCGCCGAGCCGACCCTCAGCCAGCCCCACTACACCCTGGCCAACAGCCGCCTGACCTGGTTCAGCGCGGATGAAAAGCTCAGCGTGACCGGCTTCGTCAACAACCTCACCGACCGCCGCTACCAGGTGCACGGCCGGCCCAACGGCCCCCAGGGCCAGTACGTGCTGACCTACGGCGACCCGCGCACGGTCGGCCTCAGCGTCACCAGCCGATTCTGATCGAACGCGCCGGCGGCAGGCTGCCGGCGCACTTCAACTGCCTTGCAAGGAGTACACCCCATGTTGCGTCCCACCCCCTTGGCCGGCGCCATCGCGCTGGTCATCGGCAGCGTTGCCGTGCCCGAATGCTCTGCCCAGGCCGCACCCGGCGCGGATGACAAGCTCGATACCGTGGTCGTGGTCGGCACCCGCCGCAGCGACGTCACCGCGCTGCAAAGCGCAGCCCCGGTGGATGTGCTGAGCGCCGAAAAGCTGCAGGACACCGGCGCCAGCGACCTGTCCGGTGCGTTGACCGCCCTGTCGCCCTCGTTCAGCTTCCCGCAGTCGCCCCAGGGCGCGTTCGCCGGCTCCATCGCCCAGGGCGCCTCGCTGCGCGGCCTGGCGTCGGACCAGGTGCTGGTGCTGGTCAACGGCAAGCGCCGCCATACCAGCGCCAACGTGACCCGCCAGGGCCTGGCCAACGGGCGTGGCGCAGCGGCCGTGGACCTGAGCCTGATCCCGCTCAGCGCGGTGTCGCGGGTGGAGATCCTGCGCGACGGCGCCGCCGCCCAGTACGGCTCGGACGCCATCGCCGGGGTGATCAACATCGTGCTCAAGGAGAACGACGACGGCGGCAACGTGGGCTATCGCTTCGGCGGCTACGACAAGGGCGACGGCCTGCAGCGCAAGCTCAGCGGCTGGAAGGGCCTGGCCCTGCCCAACGATGGCTTCCTGACCCTGAGCTTCGATGCCGGCAGCCAGGACCCGGCCAGCGACACCAACCCCGACAACCGGATCTTCTACCCCGGCAGCACCAGCACCGATACCCCGCGCGAGCAGAACAACCGCTACCGCACCTGGCGCTGGGGCTCGGGCAATGTCTCGGACCAGTACAACCTGGTGGCCAACAGCGAAATCGGCCTGGGCGAAGGGCTGACCGCCTATGGCTTTGCCACCTATGCGCACAAGAACACCGACGCCGACGGCTTCTTCGACCCCCCCACTACCCTGGCCCGCAACTACGGCAGCGATGCGCTGCGCCGCTACCCGGACGGGCGCCTGCCGGTCACCCGCTACAACCTGCAAGACTATGCCGTGACCGGCGGCCTGCGCTGGGAGGACGAAACCCTGGGCACGTTCGACCTGGCTGCCAACTACGGCAACGACACGTTGAAGTCCACCGACCGCAACGCCATCAACCCCAGCTGGGGCACGGCCAGCCCGTCGAGCATCTACACCGGCGAGCGCGAGAACCAACAGACCAACCTGACCCTGGACTGGGTGCGCGACTTCCCCACCGACCTGCTGGCCAGGCCGCTGACCCTGTCGGCGGGCCTGGCCTGGCGCAAGGAGAACTACCACCTGGGCGCCGGCGAGGCGGCCGGCTGGCAGAACGGGCCGCTGTTCGGCAGCCTGGACCCGGTCAGCGGGCGGCCGATCCCCGGTTACTACTCGGGCATCACCAACGTCGATGCCGCGTCGCTGGAGCGCAAGGTGTTCGGCGCCTATGTCGACCTCGAAGGGCAGCTCACCGACAAGTTCCAGGCCGGCGTGGCGCTGCGCTCGGAGCATTACTCGGACTTTGGCGACACCACCAACGGCAAGCTGTCGCTGCGCTACGACTTCACCCCGCAGATCGCCGCACGCGGCAGCCTCAGCACCGGCTACCGCGCCCCTTCGCTGGTGCAGAGCGGGCTGTCCTCGTTCAGCGTGCAGGTGGTGGAGCAGCCACCTGGCAGCGGCAACTGGGTCGAGGTGCAGCAGCGCACCCTGCGTGCCGACAGCCCCGAGGCCGCGCTGCTGGGCGGGCGCGCGCTCAAGCCCGAAGAGTCGACCAACTACTCCCTGGGCCTGGTGTGGCGCCCGCTGGCCAACGCCTCGGTGACCGTGGACGCCTACCGCATCGACATCGACAACCGCATCACCCTGTCCGACCAGTTGCCGGCCAACGTGGTGGGGCCGATCTTCGCCGGTACGCCGTATGCCAACATCCAGAGTGCGGCGTTCTATACCAACATTGCCGACACCCGCACCGACGGCATCGAGCTGGCCGGCCAGTACCAGTGGGACCTGGCGCAGTACGGCCGGCTGGACCTGAACGCCGGCTTCGCCAAGACCCGCACGCGCATCACCGAACTGCGCGATGCCGGCGGCATTGCCGGCAACCAGATCGTCGGGCGCGCCACCCAGGGCCTGATCGAGCACGGCACCCCCGACACCAAGCTGACCCTCAGCGCCAACTGGCTGTACCAGAACTGGGGCGTGACCCTGACCCAGCGCCGCTACGGTGAATGGCAGAGCCTCAATGCCAGCAACCCCGACCTGGACCAGACCTTCAGCGCGCAGTGGATCACCGACCTGGACCTGAGCTACCGCTTCGACCAGGGGCTGAAGGTCTCGGTGGGTGCGATCAACCTGTTCGACAGCCACCCCGACAAACTCGAAGGCCAGACCCTGTACGGGGTGCAGAAGTACTCGATCACCTCGCCCGAGGGCGCCCAGGGCGCGTTCTACTACACCAGCCTGAGTTACGACTTCTGAGTTTTGTCCGACAATAAAATTGAGCTGGATCAACGTTTGGCGTGATGTATGGCACTTAGCCTTCATCCACTGCGACAGCGCTTCTATAGTGTGGCGGGAACCACGTTCCCCCCACTCTAAGGAGCGTTCATGCTGCGCGTACTTTCACTGGAAAACCTCACCGTCACCCGCAAACTGGCACTGGGCTTCGGGCTGATGCTGGCCCTGGCGGTGTGGTTGGCCGCCACCGGCCTCAAGGGGTTGCACAACGACAAGACTTCGTTCGAGCGGATCAACCGACTGAGCACCCTGTTCGACGAAACGGTGTTTGCCCGCGAGGCCAACTACCAGTACGCGCTGGCGCCCCAGGCCGCCCACCTGGACACCCACCAGACCCACCAGCAGGCCTTGCACAGCGCACTGAACGCGGTGCTCGAGGACGTGCAGCGCGGCGCCTGGCCCGCCGAAGACCTGCAGACCGTGCAGCAACTGGCCGACGGCCTGCAGGGCTACATCACCACCCACCAGGCCGCCCTGGCCCTGGACCCGCCCGACAGCGCCCGGGTGGTGCAGGCCAACGCCCTGCTGGCCGACCTGCAGGGCAGCATCAACGTGCTGTACAAGAAGGAAGAGGAGCGCGCTGCCGCCAGCGTGGCCACGGTGGTCTCGATTCTGCTGGGCGTGACCGTCGCGACCCTGGTGCTGGGCACCCTGATCGCCTGGCTGATCGGCCGGCAGATCGTGCGCCCGCTGCGCCAGAGCCTGGAGGCGGCCGAGCGCATCGCCCACGGCGACCTTACCGTGCAGCTGGACAGCCATCGGCGAGACGAACTGGGCCAGCTGCTGCGCGCCATCGGCGACATGAGCCAGCGTCTGCGCGAGGTGATCACGCGCATTGGTCACGGCTCCTCGCAACTGGCGGTATCGGCCAGCCAGCTGGCCACCATCACCACCCAGACCCAGGCCGGCACCGACAGCCAGCGCAGCGACACCGACCGGGTCGCCACCGCCATGAACCAGATGACCTCGATGGTGCAGGCCGTGGCGCGCAACTCCGAAGACGCGGCCCAGGCGGCCCGCCAGGCCGACGAGGAAGCCAGCGGCGCCTCGGGCATCTCGCGCAATGCCATCGTGCAGATCGAGGCGCTGGCCGGCGAGGTCGGGGTGTCGGCCGAGTCGATGAGCCGCCTGCACCAGGAAATCGACCGTATCGCCAGCGTGCTCGGGGTGATCAAGGCCGTGGCCGGGCAGACCAACCTGCTGGCGCTCAATGCCGCCATCGAGGCGGCACGTGCCGGCGAGGCCGGGCGCGGCTTCGCAGTGGTGGCCGACGAGGTGCGCAGCCTGGCCCAGCGTACCCAGCAGTCTTCCGAGGAGATCGAGCACCTGATCGGCGAGTTGCAGCGCATTGCCAACGAGAGTACGCAGATCATGCAGTCCAGCGTGGAGCAGACCCAGTCGACCGTGACCGGGGTGCGCAACACCGGCGATGCGCTGGCGGCGATCACCCGGCAGGTCTCGGACATCCAGCAGATGAGCCTGCGCATCGCCAGCGCCGCCGAAGAACAGACCACGGTGGTCGAGGAAATCACCCGCAACGTGCTGCATGTGCGCGAAACCGCCGACCAGTCGGCACTGGCCAGCAGCGAGATCGCCAGCTCCAGCGTCGAACTGGCGCGCCTGGGCAGCGACCTGCAGAGCCTGGTGGTGCATTTTCGCACCTGACGGCTCGCGGCACGGGCTGCGGCGCAGGGTGCGGGCAGGTGAAGGGGGAAAACGGATTGACTCCGTTTCCTGGCTGACCCAAGCTTGCCCCACCCCGCCTGCCCGGATGCCGCATGTCAAAACCGCGCCTCTATACCCTGCTCAGCCTGCTCGTGCTGCTCGTCATCGGGCTGGGCTACGGCTGGCTGGGTGACGCCCCGGCCCCCGCGCCGGCCCCCAGCCATGGCTACACCAAGGCGCTGACCATGGCCCATGAAGGGCAGCCGGGGGCGGCGCGGGTGCTGTACCAGCAACTGGCGCGCGCCGACCTGTCGGGCATTCGCCGCGCCAGCCTGCATGCCGAGCTGCCCAACTACCCTTCGCCGCTGGCGCTGAAGCTGGCCGACCAGGACCTGAGCCACGACGACCCGCTGGTGCGCCGCGCGGCGATCGCCAGCATCAGCGCGCTGGTGCCGGCGCCGCAGCGCAGCGTGCTGCTGGGGCCGATGCTCGAAGACCCCGAGCAGAGCGTGCGCTTTGCCGCGGTCGATGCGCTGCTGGGGCTGGGCCCGGACGATGTCGGCCTGTACTACGGCCCGCTGCAGCAGGCACTGGAGCAGTACCAGCAGGCCTTGCTCAAGCAGCTCGACGATGCCGCCGCCCAGGTGCACCTGGCCCGGCTGTACGTGCACGAGGGCCATGACGACGAGGCGGCGCAGGCACTGGAGCGAGCGCTGACGCTGGCCCCCGACGACCTCGAGGCACTGGCGGCCAAGGTGCGCCTGCTCGACAGCCAGGGCCACGCCGATGCCTCCCGCGAGCTGCTGGCCCAGGCGCTCAAGCGCCACCCCGACTCGGCCTTCCTGCAACACGAGCTGGGCCTGTGGCTGATGCGCCACGACCAGCACGAATACGCGCTGCTGGCGTTCGACCGGGCCCTGGCGCTGGACCCGGACAACGCCGAGTATCGCTATACCCTGGCGTTGACCCTGCACAGCCTGGAGCAGGTCGAGGTGGCGCAGAAGCAGCTCGAAACCCTGCTCGCCCGCCAGCCGGCCAACCGCAAGGCGCGGGTGCTGCTGATCGGCTACTGGAAAGAGACCGGCCAGCTGCAGAACGTGCAGGTGCTGCTGGCCCAGCTGGAGCAGCAGAACCCGGACGATCCGCTGGTGCAGCAAGGCCTCTGAGGCCCCTCGTCCGGGCTCCCGCAAGCGTTTTGAACCCCGCCGAAAGTGGCGTGTCCAGTGATAGTGCATGGATAAAAAGGCAATCGCCTGGCTGTGCGTTATCAAAGGAGATCGCCCGTGAACAATTCGGTGCCAAACGGCGAACGCGCACTGATACTTGCCCCGCCCACCCTCAGCCGCCTGGCGCTGAACCTGTTCGACGAAGCCGGCATACAAGCGCTGGCCACCCGCGACCTGGACGAGATGGCCGATGCCCTGGGCCAGGGCGCGGGGCTGGCCATCATCGCCGACGAGTCCCTGGGCGGCTTCGTGCAGTCGCCCGTGCACAACTACCTGCGTACCCAGCCCGCCTGGTCGGACCTGCCGGTGGTGCTGCTGACCAGCCCGGCCCGGGCGCCGGACGCCGACCTGCACACGGCGCTGGGCAACCTGTTCCTGCTGGCATGCCCGTTCCAGCCCAGCGGCCTGCTGGCCCTGACCCACGCTTCGCTGCGCGCCCGCCGTCGCCAGTACCAGGCCCAGTACAGCGCGGCCCGCCTGCAGGACCTGGAGCAGCGGGTGGAAGAGCAACTGCGCCACCTGCGCGAAGACGAACAACAGCTGCGCCACACGCAGAAGATGGAAGCCATCGGCCAGTTGGCCGGCGGTGTGGCCCACGACTTCAACAACCTGCTTACCGGCATCGGCGGCAGCGTGGAGCTGATCCGCCGGCGCCTTGCCCAGGGCCGCCAGGAAGACCTGCCCAAGCTTATCGACATGAGCCTGGGGGCGGTGCAGCGCGCCGCCAGCATGACCCATCGGCTGCTGGCATTCTCCAGCCGTCAGCCGCTGGATGCGGGCCCGGTCAGCCTGGCCAGCCTGCTGGACGGCGACCAGCTGCGCGCCCTGCTGACCCCGCAGATCGACCTGCAGGTCAGCCTCGACGCCGACCTGTGGCACATCGAGGTGGACGCGCAGCAGTTGCGCGAAGCCATCGACAACCTGCTGAGCAACGCCCGTGATGCCATGCCCAACGGCGGTGAGCTGCGCATCCACGCCGGCAACCGTCGCCAGGGCAAGCCGTTGCCTGGCGGGCATCCGCTGGCCAGCGGCGACTATGTACTGTTGAGCGTGCACGACAACGGCTGCGGCATGCCGCAAAGCAGCGTGGACCGCGCCTTCGACCCCTTCTTCACCACCAAGCCCATCGGCCAGGGCACGGGGCTGGGCCTGTCGATGGTGTATGGCTTCAGTCGCCAGTCCCAGGGGCACGTGGCGCTGTACAGCAGCATCGGCCATGGCACCCAGGTCGAGCTCTACCTGCCGCGGCATGTGGGGGATGTACAGGGCGCGCCAGCGCCCGCCCCCGGCCCGCCGCCGGAGGCCAATGGCAGCAACCGCGTGCTGATCGTGGAGGACGACCACACGGTGCGCCAGCTGGTCCACGAGACCCTCGCCGAGCAGGGCTACCAGTGCTGCGAGGTGGCCGACGCCAGCCTGGCACTGTCGGTTCTGCGCTCCGACCGGCCGATCGACCTGCTGATCAGCGATGTGGGGCTGCCGGGGATGAACGGGCGTCAGCTGGCGGAGATCGCGCGCAAGCTGCGCCCGGGGCTGAAGGTGCTGTTCATCACCGGCTATGCCGAAAACGCCACCTCGTGCCGGGGCTTTCTCGACCCGGGCATGCAGATGATCAACAAGCCATTCAAGTTCACCCAGCTGACGCGCAAGGTGGCGCAGATGCTCGGCCCGGGCAACCTCCCATGAGCCTGCCCCAGCCCCCGCCGGTGGCCGGCCGGCAGGTCACCGAGCACGCCGTGCGGGTGCTTACGGTGAATGTGCACAAGGGCTTCAGCGCGTTCAACCGGCGTTATGTGCTGCCCGAGCTGCGCGAGGCCGTGCGCAGCCAGGACGCCGACCTGGTGTTTCTGCAGGAGGTGCTGGGCAGCCACCGTGGCCATGCCAGCCGCCACCCAGACTGGTCCCACGTGCCGCAGTACGAGTTCCTGGCCGACAGCCTGTGGCCGCAGTACGCCTACGGGCGCAACGCGGTGTACCCGGACGGCGAGCACGGCAATGCGCTGCTGTCCAAGTTCGCCATCCGGCATTACGAAAACCTCGATGTGAGCGTGACCGGCAGCGAGCGCCGCGGCCTGCTCCACGCCGTGCTCGATGTACCCGGCCAGCGCCCGCTGCATACCGTGTGCGCGCACCTGGGGCTGGATGAGCGCCAGCGCGTCAAGCAGTTGCGCCTGCTGTGCCGGCTGCTGGAAAGCCTGCCCGCCGAAGCGCCGGTGATCGTGGCGGGCGACTTCAATGACTGGCGCCAGCGCGCCGACCAGCACCTGGCCGGCTGCGGCCTGGTGGAGGTGTTCACCCAGGCCCACGGGCGCCCCGCACGCAGCTTTCCGGCGCGCTGGCCGCTGCTGTGCCTGGACCGTATCTATGTGCGCAACGCCCAGGCCCGGCAACCCCGGGTGATGGGGCGCAAACCCTGGTCGCACCTGTCAGACCACTTGCCGCTGTTCGTGGAGGTACTGCTATGAAGGCCGACTGGCGCGAGGATAACGAGGTGCAATTGCTGATCAATGGCGAGGCGTACTTCCCGGCCGCCTTCGAGGCGATTGCCAATGCCAGGGAGCAGGTGCTGCTGGAGACCTTCATCATTTTCGAAGACAAGGTCGGCAAGCAGCTGCAACAGGTATTGATCGAGGCAGCGCAACGCGGCGTGCAGGTGGAGGTGCTGGTGGACGGTTATGGCACCGCCGACCTGAGCAACGCCTTTCTGCTGGCGCTGAGCCAGGCCGGTGTGCACCTGCAGGCGTTCGACCCGAGCCCGCGGCGGCTGGGGCTGCGCACCAACCTGTTCCGCCGCCTGCACCGCAAGATCCTGGTGATCGACGGGCACACTGCCTTTGTCGGCGGCATCAACTACAGCGCCGACCACCTGGCCGACTTCGGGCCGATGGCCAAGCAGGACTACGCCGTGCGGGTACGGGGGCCGATCGTGGCCGACCTGCAGCAGGCCACCCTGACCCTGCTCGACGCCCAGCGCGCCCGCCCTGTGCGGCCCCGGGGCTGGTGGCGCCGGGCACCGCCGATCAGTGCCGACAGCGTGCAGGCGCGCATGTGCCTGTGCATCCGCGACAACGCCGAGCACCCCACCGATATCGAGCAGCACTACATGCGCGCCATCGTCACCGCGCGCGAACGGATCATCATCGCCAATGCGTACTTCTTCCCCGGCTACCGGATGCTGCGGGCCCTGCGCAATGCGGCCCGGCGTGGCGTGGACGTCACCCTGATCCTGCAGGGCATGCCCGACATGCCGCTGGTGCGGCTGTGCTCGCGCATGCTCTACAACTACCTGCTGCGCGACGGCGTGCGCATTCACGAGTACTGCGAGCGCCCGCTGCACGGCAAGGTCGCGGTGGTGGACCGCGAGTGGTCCACGGTGGGGTCGAGCAACCTCGACCCGCTGAGCCTGTCGCTGAACCTCGAGGCCAACCTGGTGATCCGCGACCAGGCCTTCAACCAGCTGCTGGGCGAGCACCTGCAGGCGCTGGCCCACAGCCAATGCAAGCCGGTGACCCTGCAACGGGTGCTGCGCGGCTACTGGTGGCGCGCACCGCTGATCTTCATGGCGTTCCACTTCACCCGCCTGTTCCCGGCCATCGTCGGCTGGCTGCCTGCGCACCAGCCCCGGCTCAAGCCGCTGCAGCCGCCAGCGGCGCTCCAGGAGCCGCTGTCATGAAGCTTTCCGGCACACACTGGCAATGGGCGCGCCGGGCCCTGACCCTGGCGTTCTTCATCCTGATACCGACATTGCTGTTCATGTTGCTGCGCAACCAGGACTGGGGCGAGGTGCTTCACGCCCTGGTGTCCTACCCGCCCGGGGTGTTGCTGCTGGGCGGGGCGATTGCGGCGTGCAGCTTCGTGCTGTTCAGCTGCTATGACCTGCTGGGGCGGCGCTACACCGGCCACCAGCTGCCGGCGCGCCAGGTCGTGCCGCTGGCCTTCGTGTGCTACGCGTTCAACCTGAACCTCAGTGCCTGGGTGGGCGGGGTTGCCCTGCGCTATCGCCTGTATTCGCGCCTGGGCCTGGATGTACCGACCATCAGCCGCCTGCTCGGGCTGGGCCTGGTGACCAACTGGCTGGGCTACCTGCTGGTGGCCGGCAGCCTGTTCGCCTGTGGCCTGCCGCGCCTGCCGGCGGGGATGGAGATCGGCACCGGCGGGCTGCGCGTGATCGGTGTGCTGATGCTGCTGGCCGCTGCGGCCTACCTGGGCGCCTGCGCGTTCGCCAGGCGCCGCAGCTGGCAGGTGCGCGGGCAGGTGCTCACGCTGCCGGGTATCCGCCTGGCACTGCTGCAGGCCGTCATGGGGGCATGCAACTGGCTGCTGATGGGGCTGGTGATCTACACCCTGCTGCCGGACAAGGCGGGCTACCCGAGCATCGTCGGGGTGCTGATGATCAGCAGCATTGCCGGGGTGATCACGCATATTCCGGCAGGCCTGGGGGTGCTGGAGACGGTGTTCATCACCCTGCTGCAGGGCCAGTACGCCAAGGGCACCCTGCTGGCGGCGCTGATTGCCTACCGCGTACTGTACTTTCTGCTGCCGCTGCTGGTGGCCTGCGTCGTCTACCTGCTGCTGGAGCGCGTGGCCAGTCAGGGCGCCGGCGTGCCGGCCCCCGGCCCGCGCGACTCGGCGCGCTGAAGCATGGCCTTGACCTTGCGCTGCAGGCGGTCCAGCGGGAACGGCTTGGTCAGCAGTTCCACCCCCGCCTCGAGGGTGTCACGCTGGGCGATGGCTTCGTCGGTGTAGCCGGTGATGAACAGTATGTTCTGCTGCGGGTTGTGCCGGCGCACCTCGCTGGCCACCTGGCGCCCACTGAAACCGCCGGGCAGGCCGATGTCGGTGATCAGCAGGTCGACCGGGGGGCCGGCCAGGCACGCCGCCAGGCCTGAACGGCCATCCACGGCCTCGATCACGTCGTAGCCTTCCTGTTGCAGCACCTCCTTGATCAGCATGCGCAGGGTCGGTTCGTCATCGATCAGCAGGATCCGCCCCTTGCCCGGCACGCTGGCCTTGGCCGGCACCGGTACGCTGGCCGCAGACTGGCTGTCGGCGCCACAGTAGCGTGGTAGCACCAGCCTGATGCGGGTGCCGCCGGTATCGGACGCCTCGATCCACACCCGCCCGCCCGACTGACGCACGAAACCGTACACCATCGACAGGCCCAGGCCGGTGCCCTGGCCCACGGGCTTGGTGGTGAAGAAGGGTTCGAAGGCGCGCTCCATCACCTGGGGGCTCATGCCCTGGCCGTCGTCCTCGACCGTCAGCGAGCAGTAGTCGCCAGGGGGCAGGCCGTCCCTGCCTGCGACCCGGGCATCGTAGCGTTCATTGCCGGTACTGATGGTCAGGCGCCCGCCGGCGCGCATCGCATCGCGTGCGTTGATGCATAGGTTGAGCAAGGCGTTTTCCAGCTGGTTGGCGTCCACCAGGGTGCGCCACAGCTGCGGCTCGACCTTCAGCTGCAGGGCGATGTCCGGGCCCAGGGTCTGGCGGATCAGGGCGTCCATGCCGTGCACCAGGGCATTGAGGTCTGCCGGGCGCGGGTCGAGGGGCTGGCGCCGGGCGAATGCCAGCAGGCGGTGGGTGAGCACCGCCGCGCGCTGGGACGCCTCCTTGGCGGCGGCGATGTAGCGATCCAGGCCGTCCAGCTGGCCACTGCCGATACGCCGCTCGATCATTTCCAGGCTGCCGCTGATGCCGGTCAGCAGGTTGTTGAAGTCGTGCGCCATGCCGGCGGTCAACTGGCCCACGGCGTCCATCTTCTGGCTCTGGCGCAGCAGTTCCTCGGCTTGCACCAGGGCCGCGGCGCGCTCCTGGTCCAGGGTGATGTCGTGGCCGATGGCGGTATAGATGCCGGTGCTGGGCACGATCGACCAGTTGAACCAGCGGTAATGGCCGTCACGGTGACGGTAGCGGCACTTGAAGCCCTGCACGGTCTGCCCGGCCCGCAGTTGCTGGTGCACCGCTTCGATGCCCGGCCGGTCGTCGACATGGCACAGCTCCAGCACCGGCCTGCCGATGAACGAATCGTCCCAGCCCAGCAGCTCGCGACCGCAGGCATTGATGGCGTAGATCTGCAGGTCTTCGCGCACCAGCATCATGATGTCGCTGGACAGCTCCCAGATGCGTTCGTGGTCTGCGGTCTGCTCCATGATCTTCTGTTCGAAGGCATCGGCGCGTTCGCGCCACACTTGCTCGTTTCTGACCGTCTCGGTGGTTTCGAACACGGTGTTCAGAAAGCCCGCCACCTGGCCGGACTCGTCGCGCACCGGGCTGTAGCAGAAGGTGAAGTACGCCCGCTCCACATCCCCGTTGCGGTCGGTATCGAGCGCGAAGTTTTCCATGAACACCGCTTCGCCGGCGTAGGCCCGCTGCGCCAGGGCGCTGATATCGTCCCACACGTCGCTCCAGATCACGCTCAGCGGCTTGCCCAGCGGCGCCGGCTTGGCGCCGAGCAAGGGCACGAACGCGTCGTTGTGGATGCTGATCAGCTCGGGGCCCCACACCAGGCAACCCGGAAACTTGGAAGCCAGCAGCATGTCCACGGCGATGCGCAGCGAAGCCTGCCATTGCGGCGCCGGCCCCAGGGCGGTGCGGCTCCAGTCGAACTGGCGTACCGCATCGCTCATGCCGCCCGACAGGTTCGGGGCCGCTTCAGAGTGGGGGGTGTGCATGATCGGGTGCGCTTCCTTGGGGCTCAAGGCTCGGACTGCTCGCCGATATCTTCGTTCCAGAGCTGGGGGTGGTCCTCGATGAATCTGCGCATCAGGCCGGTGCAGGTGGCGTCATGCAGCACCTGCAGGTTCACGCCACGGCTCTGCAGCAGGGCCTCCTCGCCCAGGAAGGTGTGGTGCTCGCCGATCACCACCTGCTTGATGCCGTACAGCAGGATGGCGCCGCTGCACATGGCGCAGGGTGACAGGGTGGTATAGAGGGTGGCGTCGGCGTACACGCTGGCCGGCTGGCGCCCGGCATCTTCGAGCGCGCTCATTTCACCATGCAGTATCGCGCTGCCCTGTTGCACCCGGCGGTTGTGGCCGCGTCCGATGATCCTGCCCTGGTGCACGATCACCGAGCCGATGGGAATGCCACCTTCTGCCAGGCTCTTCCGCGCTTCGTCGATGGCGGCCTGCATGAACGGATCGGTGTGTGTGGACATGATGACGGTGACTCCTGTGACAGCGGCTGTATGGGTGGAAACTAGCACAACGCCCTGGGCGATGGCGGGTTTTGCGGCCGCGACTATGCTCTATAGGTTTGCTTCGCCCCACCCCTCCCCGCGCCCGATCACCAGAGGAACGCTGCAATGAGCAAGAAAGTACTGGTAGTGCTGACCAATACCGCCAGGTATCCGAGCCTCAAGCGCGCCACCGGGCTGTGGCTGGGCGAAGCCGTGCACTTCGTTGCGGTGATCGAGAAGGCCGGCTACAAGGTGGACTATGTGAGCCCCGCCGGCGGCTACGTGCCGATCGACCCGCACAGCCTAAGCATGGCCCCGGACCTGGATTGGCAGTGGTACGACGACAAGGCGTTCATGAACCGCCTGGGCGCCACCCTGGCCCCTGACCAGGTCAAGGCGCAGGACTACCACGCGATCTATTTCACCGGCGGCCACGGGGTGATCTGGGACTTCCCCGACAACACGGCATTGCAGGGCCTGGCGCGCCAGATCTTCGAGGCCGGCGGCGTGGTGGCCTCGGTGTGCCATGGCGCGGTCGGCCTGCTCAACATCAAGCTCAGTGACAACACCCTGCTGCTCAAGGACCGCGAGGTTACCGGGTTCTCCAACGTCGAGGAACAACTGGTCGAACTGGACAAGGTGGTGCCGTTTCTGACCGAGAACGAACTGGCCGCGCGCGGTGGCCTGTACAGCAAGGCCGAGGACCCCTGGCAGGAATACGTGGTGCGCGACCAGCGCGAGGGGCGCCTGATCACCGGGCAGAACCCCGCCTCCTCGGCCGCTGTCGCACGCCAGGTGCTGGCAGTACTGGCCGCATCGAAGGCAGGCTAGCCCCCCGGAGCGTCGACGAATAGCACGGCCAATGTCGTCGCGTCTTACAAGGGCAAACTACGCCCCTCACTTATGCTGAACGGCATCCGCTCAAGATGCCCGCGCGCCCCTGCGGCCCGCTCTGTCAACATAGGTGAATCATGCCCCGTCACAAATTTCGCGCTGGCCGTGTGCTGCTGGAACTGCTGGTCATCCTGTTGATCGGCCTGACCCCTGTGGGGTGCGGCCTGTTGATCATGAGCTGGCAGGTGGAAAAGATGCTGGCCGAGTCGACCCTGGTCTCGATCCAGCACACCCAGCAGGACATCGATCGCATCCTCGACTCGCTGCACAATGCCAGCAACAAGGTGCTCAACCTGGCGGACTTCCCCTGCCCGCGGGCCCTGCCCAGCCTGCGTACCGAAGTGGTGATGCGCCCCGAGCTGCGCTCGCTGGTGCTGGTGCGCGAGAACCGGGCCTACTGCAGCACGGTGCACGGCGAATACCAGCTGCTGGTCGACCCGGGCAGCTTCTTCAACCAGCGCCTGCGCCTGGAGCCGGGCAACGATGTGACCCCGGACTCGGCCATCCTGTATTACCGCCTGCAGGAGTACCCGCTCGGCGTGCTGGCCCTGGTCGACGCCAAGACCCTGCAAGCCACGATGCAGCGGGTAAAGGCCAGCGCCAATCTGGTGCTGCAGTTCGGTGACGATTACCTGTGGAGCGAGGGCAGCACCTTCGACGACGTGCTGCCCGATCACTCCGAACAGCATGTCCGCGTGCTGTCCGCCAGTTACGGGTACACCATCCATGGCGGCTACCCGGACGGCCATATCTGGCAGGCGATGCTGTCCAACGCCCAGGCCATCATCCCGTCGTTGCTGCTGGTGGGCGTCATGACCTCGGCAGCGGTGTACTGGACGCTGTTTCGCAACCGCCGCGCGCCATCGGTGCGTCGTTACGGTTGAGGCCGGCGCAGGCACAAAAAAGTGCCGGTGTCAAGCCTTGCGCGCAAAGCACGTAGGGCTTGAACCGTATATGGGACAGTAGGTTAGCTCTTTTCGGGGCCGCGTTGCAGAACCACGGCTTCGTCGGCTAGGAGCCACATAAGAGCGTCGAGGGAGAAAGCCGCATCGCACTGCGTCGTGCTGGATTGCCGAGTAACGGCGGGCCTGTCGCATCATCATAGCCCAAGGGGCTTGGCGGCATCCAGAATGAAGAACGCGCAGCCTGGGGCTGCGCGTTCAATGGGTGCCGTTGGATTGCGAAGCGATCATGTCGGCTTCGATGGCGCGCTCCGGGTCGCCGTGCCCTTCCTGAATCCCCGATCCCCCGCCATGAACGCCTCCAGCATGTGCGGGATCAACGTCGTTGCATCTACGGCCTCGCCATATGCCTGCGCGTGCAGCGCGGCGTAGCGGTCGAGGTCGGCTTTCAGGCTGGCCGGGCACGTGAAGGTCAGCTTGACGCTCTCGGTCTTGGGAAGCGGCCCGAGCCGCAGCTTCTTGGTCGTGCTCATTGCGAAGCTCCCCGGTTGAATCCCCGGTTGAAGAACAAGGGCTGGTACGGCCGCAGCACCAGATCCCGGTTGACGATGATCCGCACCGGCAGGCCCGGCCGCTCGGTCAGCGTCGGCTGGATGTTCATGTTGCGTCGGGTGATCTCCTGGCCGACCTGATTGATGCTGTCTTGGGCGCTGTCACGCCCGGCGATGACGATGCGGTTGCCGTCCTGGCGGTTCTCCGGCGCGGCCAGCTCGGCGCCCACGCCCAGCAGCGTCGTCAGCACAGCGCCCGCGACGATGCGATCCCAATGCCAGTCCACGTCGTCTTCCAGGCCGGCGTAGCCGGCCGGGTCGGTGCCCACGAGGTTGTCGAGCGTCAGCGAGGACGTGTCGGGCAGGATGACCCGGTTCCATACCACCTGCACGCGGCTCTGCCCGTAGCTGACCTGGCTGTTGTAACGGCCGAGGATGCGCGATCCCTGCGGGATCAGCAGGAACTTGCCCGTGGCCGTGTCAAAGACCGGCTCCGTCACCGTGGCGATCACGTCGCCGGGTAAGTCCGACTTGATACCTGTCACCAGCGCGCCGGCGATCACCGTGCCCGCCATCACCTGATAAGGCGATGCCGGCAGCGCCAGGTTGCCGGAATTGCGGGTTTCCGTAGCGCCGCTTTTCAGGAATGCCTCTTTCTGGTCTTGCCGGTTCTGCACGGCGGTCGGGTCGGCTGGCTGCGCAGCCACCGAGGCCGGCCCGGCAGCGAGTGGGTCGAAGGCCGCGAGCGCGCTGGCAGCGCCAGGCGCCCCCGGCGCCGCCTGCGCCACCGTGGCGGCGGCCTGGCCCTGGCCGCCCGAGCGGAAGAACACCGACGAAGCCGCCGCCGCATCAGCCTCCTTGCGCAAGGCATCCTCGGGATCGTGACCCGGCGGCGTATAGGCCGGCGTCACCGGCTGCTGCGAGTTCACGATGGCCGGGCCAAGATCGCCCGGTAGTGGCGGCCTCAGCTCGGGCACCTTCGGCGGCAGTTTCGAGTAGTCGGCCGGCAGGCCATCCAGCCCTTCGGACTTCGAGACGCGATCGACGTTGTAAAGCTCGGTCTGCTCGTTGGCCCCCCGCCGCTGCGGTTGCAGCGACCAGATCGTGGCTCCGAGCATGGCGACCGACAAGCCGCCGACGAGGATGGCCAGCGTGCGCCGGTTCAGGCGAGTGACCGGGCGCGGCTGGGCGCGCAGTGCCACCGCCTCGGGCGCGACCTTGCCCGTCGAAGGCGTGGCACGGTCAAGGGTGTCGTCCTGGCTCATGGTCAGTTCCTCCGTGCCAAGCCATCCGTGCGCTCGATCCGCACTACATCGCCCTTGTCACCGCCCAGGCGCAGTTCGGCGGCGCCGAACAGCCGATCCACGATGTAGTACGGCGAGCGGAAGCGGTAATTGACCAGTTGCCCGCCGCCTTCCGGCCCGATCACGAACAGCGGCGGCAGCTCGCCTTGCGCGATGCCGGCGGGGAATTGGATATAGACCTTCTGCCCGTCGTCGAATGCACGCAGCGGCTTCCACGAAGGATTGCTGCCGCTGATCGCGTAGCGGAAACGCAGGTTTTCCAACGACAAGCCGGAATCCACCGGCGCGGCTGCGCTGGCCGCCTGCGCCTGGCGCTGCAAGGCCAGCATCCGGTCGCGCGGATACTCCCAGGACACCGACGCCATCCACGTCTTTTCCGTCGAGGCCAGCTCCAACAGGTACGTCCTGCGGCTGGTGGTGATGACAAGATTGGTCTTGAGGCCCGAGCGGATCGGCTTAACGAGCACGTTCACGCGCAACTCGGCACCGCTGCCGCTGGACGTGTCGCCCACGATCCAGCGCACGGTATCGCCGGCGGCGACCGTCACCAGTTCCTCGCCCAGCTGGAGCGAAACCACGGTCACGCGGCCCACGGCCGCATAGACCTGATACAGCGCGCCATCGGTGAAGGGCCACACCTGAATTGCGTTGACGTAGCCCTCGCGCGTGGGTGCGACGCGCGCATCGGCATTGGCCCGTGAGACGCGCACCTTCTCGTCGGCTGGCTCCGGCGTGGGCTTGGCGTCCTCGGCTTCGGGCAACGGCTTCAACTGCGCCGGCAACGGCAGCACCTCGGGCACGGCCACCACCTCCACCGGCACCGGCGGCTCTGGCAGCGGCTGGGCCTGCACCGGCTCATCGAGCGAGATGGTTGGCGGTGGTTTGCCCTGCGTGGCGCAGCCCGTGGACAGAACAGTCGATGCAAGCAAGATCACCGGCAAAGCGGCTTTACGGAAAAGATCACTCATGGCTTGGCTCCTTCGGAAGAATCCAGTTCGCGGCTCCACGACAGGCCGTTGACGTAGATGCCCAAGGGGTTCTTGCGCAGGCGTTCTTCGGTGCGTGGCGGCTGGAGCACGATGGACACCACGGCCGTCCACCTCTCCAGGCCCGTCGCGGCGCCGTTGACGTAGCGGCGCTCCGTCCAGCGCACGTTGAAAGACGTGTCGCTGGCGCGCACGACGCTGGTGATCTGCACCGTCACCGACTCCTTACCGATGCGCGCGAACGGATCGTTGACCCGTGCGTAGTCGTTGAGCACGGCCGCACCCTTGTCGGTCGTGTAGTCGTAGGCGTCGAGCCAGTTCTGGCGAACGACGATGGGGTCGATGGACAGCGAGCGCACCAGCGTCACGAAGCGCGCGATGTGGTGCGCCGTCTGTGCATCGTTGGGCCGGTACGGCGTGGCGGCCTCGCCCACGGCGCGCACCTGGCCTGCGTTGTCCACCTCCACAACGTAGGGCGTCACGAAGGACTGCGCCGAGCGCCACACCAGGCCGCCGGCAATCAACAGCGCGAGCGTCAGGCAGCCGAAGGCCATCAGGCGCCAGTTCTTCGCCTGCACGCGCGGCGAGCCGATACGGTCGTCCCACACCTGGCCAGCGGCGTGGTATGGCGTGGCAGGCTGCGGCGTGTCGGCATAGCGCACCTGCGGTTTTCTGAATCGCATGGTCAGTTCTCCTTATGGATCGCTTTAGTCGTCGGAGCCGCGCAGACTCGGGCCTTGTCCCGAGCCGCCACCGTCACCGCCGCGCAACGTGTGCGCGGTGGTGGTCGCGGCGTGGGTGAGCTGCTGGCGGCGATGCAGCCGCTTGGCCCAGGCGGGTTGTTCCGGCTTCTGTGCAGCGGCGCCGCCTGCGGGGGCTTCTCCTGCGGAGGCTTGGCCGGTTGACGCGCCAGCGCCGGCCGTCGAGCCATTCCAGCCAGCACGGAACGGAGCGGCCATCCGCTGCCCGGCAGCGGATGCACGGGATGCAGCCGCGCGTCCGGCGGACTGCGCGCCGGTCTTGGCGACGTTGCCCAGGCCCGCCATCGCGCCCTTTGCGCCACCGCCTGCGGCAGAGGACCCGGCCTGGAACGCCGACCGTGCGCTGCTGGCCGTCGAGGCGGCGGCGCGCGCACCGCTACCGGCCAGCTTGGCGGCAGCCGGGGCCATGCGCGCACCAGCAGCCACGGCGCCACCCACGCCCGTCGCGGCAGCGCCGACGGCGACGGCCGTGCCGGCAGCGCCGACAGCAGCACCAGCCATTGCGCCCGCTCCGAGCTGCGGCGCACCGGACACGAGGCCCGTGGCGATGCTGGGGCCGAAGATCCCGAGCGCCAGCAAAGTGAGCGAGGCCAGCATGATGACCAGCGCGTGGTCGATGGACGGCTCGGCGGGATGGACTTGGAACTGAGCGAACAAGCCCGAGCCGATACCGACGATCACGGCCAGCACCAGCACCTTGACGCCGGAGGCCACCACGTTGCCCAAGACCTTTTCGGCGAGGAACGCGGTCTTGTTCCAGAGCGCGAACGGCACCAGCACGAATCCGGCGAGCGTGGTCAGCTTGAACTCGATCAGCGTGATGAACAGTTGGATCGCCAGCACGAAGAAGCACAAGACCACGACCAGCCACGCGAGGAACATCACCACGATGGGATCGAGGTTCACGAACACTTCGGGAAAGCCCGCCATCTCGCCGATCTGCTCCAGAATCGGCGCCCCGGCGTCGATGCCGGTTTTCGCCAGCCGGCCCGGCTGCAAGAAGTTCTCCATCGTGATGGCCGAGCCGGTGGCGGTGATGCCCAGCCCCGCGAACGAGCGGAACACGATGCTGGCCAGCCAGTTGAAGTTGTTGAGGATGTAGGCGAAGGCGCCGACGTAGAGCACCTTGCGCAGCAGCTTGGCGATCACGTCCTCGCCCTGGCCGGTCGCGTGGCTCATGGCCCAATACAGCCCGGCGATCGTCATGTCGATGACGATCAGCGTGGCCGTGAGGAACGCCACTTCGACGCGCAGCAGCCCGAAACCCGAGTCGATGTAGGTGGCGAAGGTGTTGAGGAACTGGTCGATGATGGTCACGTCATTCATGGCGTGTTCTCCGGTGCGGCAGGCAAGGCCGGCGCGATGCCATCGGCCGGTTCCTCGAAGCTGGGCGGGATCGGCGGTAGGTCGGCCAGCGTCTGGTATTCATCCGGCCCGGCCTCGCCGGAAAAGAAGCGCCGCCGGAAGGCTTCGGCGGCGGCGCGGCAAGCTTCCTCGCCCGTGGCCTGCATGACCTGTTGTGGATGGGCCGCGCATTGCGCGCGCAATGCCTTCAGCCGCACGGGATCGGCGGCCAGGGCATCGGCAAGGTTGTCGGCCGGCTGCTCGCCGCAAGCGGCCAGCAGCGCGGCACACAGGACGAGGACGCATCGCATGGCGGCCTCCCGTCAGTTGCCGTAGAAATCCACGCGCTGCGGCGTGTACGGCGTGCCATCGCCCATGAAACGCCGCCGAACTTCGCGGGCGCGCTCCGTGGCTGCGGCCTGCCGCGCCAGCTCCAGTGACGCCGCACGGTCTTGCGTGATCTGGAGCCGCTGCGACTGGATCGACTGCTTGGCCTGCAAGGCCAGCAACTGGTTCATGGCCTGCATCGCCTGTAACGCGCCCTGGGCCGACTGGCTCTTGCCCACAAGATCGGCCAGCACGCTTTCGTCTTCGCCCAGGTTCTGCGACACCTGGGCCTGCATCTGCATGCTGGTCTGCAAGCCGTTGAGCGTGTTCCTCCAATGCTCCTGCGCATCGAGGTACATCTGATTGCCGCTCACCGTGGTGGCGTACTTCTCGGGATATAGACGCGCGAACTCTCGGTCGATGCTTGTCACGTCGTAGGCCAAGCCCTCGGCCTGCGCGATCAGCCGCTGGGTGGTCGCTAGGTTCGCTCGCAACTGGCCCACCACGTTGGACGGCAGGCTGGCTAGGTTGCGTGCCTGGTTGATGAGCATCTGGGCTTCGTTTTGGAGCTGCTGGATCTGGTTGTTGATCTGCTCCAGGGTACGAACGGCCGTCAGCGTGTTCTGCACCAGGTTGGTCGGGTCGAGCACGATGTCACCGACGCCGAACAGCGCGTGAGCGGGCTGTGCGATGCCGAAGGCGAGCACACATGCAGCGGTCAGCGCGGCGAGCTTGGGACTATGCGATTTCATAGCTTGTTCTCCTGTGAGTAGTCAGCAGTACGGAAGGAACCCGGCCCAAGGCCGGGGAACGAGGGCAGCAGGTCGGCCGCCCAATCGAGGCCGCAATGACGCAGCCAGGCGCCCGCGAAGCCGGGCACGCCGGCGTCCAGCAGTACGCGGTCTATGTCCCGCTGGTCCTGCGGCGTGGACGCGCCCGCAAACGCCAGCGCCGCCTGCCCCAGGTCGAGGTCGAACAGGCGGTTGCCGAGGCGGGATTGGTAGTAGTAGTCGCGCTTGGGCTGCGCGGTGGCGACGATTTCGATCTGCCGCCGGTTGAGGCCGAAGCCCTCGTAGATCGTGCGAATCTGCGGCTCGGTGGCCTGCGGGTTGGGCAAGAAAATCCGACTCGCGCAGCTCTCGATGATCGCGGGCGCGATGCTCGAATCCTTGATGTCGGCAAGGCTCTGCGTGGCGAAGATGACGCTGACGTTCTTCTTGCGCAGTGTCTTGAGCCACTGGCGGATACGCGCGGCAAACACCGGGTCATCGAGGAACAGCCACGCTTCATCGAGGATCAGCAGCGTGGGCGCACCGTCGAAGCGTTCATCGAAGCGCGCAAAGAGGTAATGCAGCACGGCCATGACGGCGGCCTTGCTATGCATCAGTTCCTCCATTTCGAAGCACTGCACGTCGGCCATGCCCAGCCGGTCATGGTCGGAGTCCAGCAGCTTGCCGTGGGCGCCACCCAGCACATAAGGCGACAGCGCCTGCCGCAGCGTGTTCGATTGCAGCAGCACGGAAAGCCCCGTCATCGTGCGCTGCTCCACCGGAGCACCGGAGAGACTGCCCAGCGCCGACCAGATGGCCGCCTTCTCGTCGGGTCCGACTGCTACGCCTTCGTGCAGCAAGCGGCCTTCGATCCATTCGGCGGCCCAGGCGCGGTAGCTCTCGCGGTCGATGCGGGCCAATGGCTGAAAGGCGATTTCGCCATCCATCCCGAGGTCGTAGTGCTCGCCGCCCAACCCGAGGATCGTGGCCCGCATGGAGCGGCCCATGTCGAAGGCGAAGATGCGCGAGCCGCGATAGCGGCGGAACTGCATCGCCAGCGTGGCGAGCAAGACCGACTTGCCCATGCCGGTCGGCCCCGCGACCAGCGTGTGGCCTACGTCACCGATGTGCGTTACCAGCCGGAACGGCGTAGCGCCGTCGGTGCGCGTGACGATCAGCGGGGGGCCGTCGAGGTGGTCGTTCTTCTCCGGCCCGGCCCATACCGCTGACAACGGCATCAGGTGCGCCAGGTTCAGCGTCGAGACGATGGGCTGACGCACGTTGGCGTAGGCGTTGCCCGGAATGGACGAAAGCCACGCATCCACCGCGTTGAGCGTTTCGGGGATGGTCACGAAGCCCCGGCCCTGGATGACGCGCTCCACCATGCGCAGCTTCTCGTCGGCCACGGCGGCGTCCTCGTCCATGACGGCGACCGTCACCGTCAGATAGCCGAAGGCGACTTGATCGCTGCCCAGTTCCTGCAAGGCGGCGTCGGCGTCGGCGGCCTTGTTGTTGGCGTCGGTATCGACCAGCGGGCTTTCCTGCTGGAAGATCGTTTCGCGCAGCAGCGCGATGACGTTCTTGCGCTTGGCGAACCACTGGCGGCGCAGGCGGGAAAGTTCTTTTTCCGCCTCGGTTTTGTCGAGGCAGAGAAAGCGCGTGCTCCAGCGGTACGCAAAGCCCAAGCGGTTGAGGTCGTCCAGAATCCCCGGCCAGGTCGAGGTCGGGAAGCCCCGCACCGACACTACCCGCAGGTGCTGATCGCCCAGCATGGGCGCCAGGCCGCCGACCAGCGCGGAGTCGGTCAGCAGCGCGTCGATGTGGAACGGCACTTCGGGCACGCCCACGCGATAGCGCCGCGTCGAGATGGTCGCGTGCAGGTAGGTCAGCGTCTGGCTGTCATCAAGCCAGGCGATCTCCGGCATCACGCCGTCGAGCAGGTCAAAGACGCGATCCGTTTCCGCGACGAAGGCTTGCAGCCGCTCTCGCCAGTCCACGCCGTTCGTCGGCGTGTTCTCGTAGAGCATCTTGGCTGCACGGGCACGGGACTCCTCCGGCGGCAGGTACACCAGCGTCAGGTGATGGCCGCTCTCGAAGTGATTGCGCGACTCCTCGAAAGCGGCCCGACGTTCTTCTTCCACCAGCCACGACAGCGGCTCGGAAAACTCCGAACGCGGATAGTCGGCAGCGGCGTGGCGCTCGGCCTCGATGAACAACGCCCAGCCCGAGCCGAGCCGGCGCAGTGCGTTGTTCAGGCGTGCCGACGTGGCGATCAATTCGCCTTGCGTCGCGCTGTCGAGGTCAGGCCCGCGAAACCGGGCCGTGCGCTGGAAACTGCCGTCCTTGTTCAAGACGACGCCCGGTGCGACCAGCCCGGCCCAGGGCAGCCAGTCGGCAAGCAAGGCCGGGCGCTGGCGGTATTCGGCGAGGTTCAGCATCGCGGCGTCCTCCCCTCACACGTCCAGCAGCGGGCGGTGCTTGATGTGCCGGGCGAAGACCTGCATGAACTGCGGATCGACGCGCGCACCCCACACCGCCAGCGAATGGCCGACGATCCAGAGCACGACACCGGGAATCCACAGTTGCAGGCCCAGGCCGACAGCGGCGGCCAGCGTGCCGTTGGCGATCGCCACGGTGCGCGGCGCACCGCCCAGCAGAATCGGCTCGGTCAGCGAGCGATGCAGCGGCACCTCGAAGCCGGCCGCGAAGGTGTCCGGGGCACTCATACGACGGCCCCGCCGGAGAAACTGAAGAACGACAGGAAGAACGAGGACGCCGCAAAGGCGATGCTCAACCCGAAGACGATCTGGATCAGCTTGCGGAATCCGCCGGACGTGTCGCCGAACGCGAGCGCGAGGCCCGTGGCGATGATGATGATGACCGCGACGATGCGCGCCACCGGCCCCTGGATGGATTCGAGGATGGATTGCAGCGGGCCTTCCCACGGCATCGAGGAACCGGCGGCCTGCGCGGTTCCGGCCAGGAACAACAGCAGCGCGGCCAGCAGCAGCCCTTGCCCCGCAGGGCGGGCCAGGCAGCGCAGCCGCGCAAGACGCAAAGCCGGATTTGCAGAAAAACGGAAAACAGGAACGATCATCTGCGTCATGGCAGTTCTCCAAGTGAGTCAGGGGATGGGGAAGTCGCCGCAGCGGGAGCGGCATCGGGAAGTGGCGGCAGCTCGGGAAACGGCGTTTCCAGCGCGTCCGCCAGTTGGTAGCCCACGCCGTCGAAGCCGACGACGCGGGCGATGCTCTCGATGCGGCGCTTGCGCCCGCGTCCGGCGATGTGGATCACCACGTTGACCGCCTCGGCGATCAGCGCACGGGGCGGATTCACCGCCACTTCGAGAATCAGTTGCTCCAGGCGCAGCAGTGCGCCGAGCGCGGAGCCGGCATGGATCGTGGCGATGCCGCCGGGGTGGCCCGTGCCCCACACCTTGATGAGATCCAGCGCCTCGGCACCGCGCACCTCGCCAACGACGACGCGATCAGGCCGCAGACGCATGGACGAGCGCACCAGCTCGGTCATCGACACCACGCCTGCGCGGGTGCGCAGCGGAACGTGGTCGTGGGCCGCGCATTGCAGCTCCACCGTGTCTTCGAGCACCAGCACGCGGTCCCCCGTGGCGGCAATCTCGGCCAGCAGCGCATTGGCCAAGGTCGTCTTGCCGCTGCTGGTGGCGCCGGCGATCAGGATGTTCTGGCGCTCCCGCACGGCGCGAACGAGAAAGCCCGCCTGGGCGGCGGTCATCATCTGGTCGATGACGTACCGCTCCAGCGGGATCACGCCGATGGCGCGCTTGCGCAGCGCGAAGGCCGGCCCTGGCGCAGCGGGTGGCAAGATGCCCTCGAAGCGTTCGCCGGTTTCGGGCAGTTCGGCGGATAGCAGCGGCTGGCCGCGATGGACTTCCGCGCCCACATGGGCCGCGACGAGCCGGATGATGCGTTCGCCGTCCGCTTCGGGCATTTCCACGCCCATCGGCGCGCGCCCGCTGGAAAGCCGATCCACCCAAAGGGTGCGATCAGGATTCAGCATCACTTCCACCACGTCCGGGTCTTCGAGCGCGGCGGCGATCAGTGGCCCCATTGCCGTGCGCAGCATCTGGATGCGGCGGTGGAGCGACGTGGCGGTCATGGACTGCCCGTCAATGGGAATGCGGGCGCTCATGACGCACGCTCCTGCGCTTGCGCGGTTGCCGCCGCGTCTTCCATCCGCATCGGGTCGGGATGCAGTTCCTCCACCACGTCGCGCACCAGGCTGCGGCCCCGCAGCAGGTGGCGGCCAAGCTGCTCGGTGAACTGCTCGAAGCGCGCTTTGCCCTGCGCGCGTGCCGCGTCTTGGTGAGCCTCTGGAACCGGCGTGCTCACGGTCAGGTAGTAGCGGATGAACAGCGCCAGCGTTTCGATGGCGATGTTCTGGTCGCGCCCCATGCGCTCGGCTTGGCGCGAAAGGCGATCCAACCGCTTGGCAATGGCCGCCTCGCGCTGGTCGGCGGCATCGGGCGACAGCCACGATGCGAGCGCCGCCGCGACGATGGACGACTTGGACACGCCTTTCTTGGCGGCCAGTTCGTCCAGGCGCTTGGCGTGCTCCGGCTGGATAAAGAGATTCAGGCGGTATTGGCTCATAGCTCGATTCCGTCGTTGGGGTCGAGGGAAGCCAGCCGGGCCGTGCGCTGCATGGCCGGATCGAACTGGCGAGGAAGGGGAAGCGGCAGGTCGTCGTCATCGAGCAACCCGAGGTCGGCCGCAGGCGCGACCAGCTCGGGGTCGTAGGCAACGGTTTCGGAAAGCTCGGGCTGACGGCGCGGGCCGCCGTCGTCGGCCGAACCCAAGTTCTCCAAGGCATCGGCGGACGCGGCGGCCAGTGCGGTGGGCACGGGCGGAATCGCCAGCCCGCTCCAGTCGTCGGGCCGCGACGGCGGCGCGTCTGCGTACCGCCCGTCCGCTAACGTGGGCGGTGGCAGCACGCGACGCTTGAAATTGGCGTCCGCGTAGTAGCGCAGCTTCTTCGCCTTGATCGGTGCCACGCTGGACACCATCACCACGGCCTCGTCAGGCGGAAGCTGCATGACTTCGCCCGGCGTCAGCAACGGGCGCGCGGTTTCTTGGCGCGACACCATCAGGTGCCCGAGCCACGGCGCGAGTCGGTGGCCAGCGTAGTTGCGCTGGGCGCGCAGCTCGGTAGCTGTGCCCAGCGTCTCGGAGATCCGTTTGGCGGTGCGCTCGTCGTTCGTAGCGAACGTCACGCGCACATGGCAGTTGTCGAGAATGGAGTGGTTTTGCCCATACGCCTTGTCGATCTGGTTGAGCGACTGCGCGATGAGGAAGCTGCGGATGCCGTAGCCGGCCATGAAGGCCAGCGTCGTCTCGAAGAAGTCCAGGCGGCCCAGCGCGGGGAACTCATCGAGCATCAGCAACAGCTTGTGGCGGCGCTCGATGCCGTCGCTGCCATCCAGCGATTCGGTAAGCCGCCGCCCGATCTGGTTGAGGATCAGGCGGATGAGCGGCTTCGTGCGCGAAATGTCCGAAGGCGGCACCACCAGATACAGCGACACCGGATGCTCGGATGCGATCAGGTCGGCGATGCGCCAGTCGCAGCGCGAAGTGACTTCGGCCACCGTGGGGTCGCGGTACAGGCCGAGGAACGACATGGCGGTGCTCAACACGCCGGAGCGTTCGTTATCCGATTTGTTCAGGACTTCACGCGCAGCGGACGCGACAACCGGGTGCGGTGCATCGCCCAGGTGCTTCGTCGTCATCATCCGGTGCAAGGTCAGCTCGAACGGGCTGGCCGGGTCGGACAGGAAATTGGCGACGCCACGCAGCGTCTTGTCCTCGCCCGCATAGAGCACATGCAGGATAGCTCCGACCAGCAGCGCGTGACTGGTCTTCTCCCAATGGTTGCGCTTCTCCAGCGCGCCTTCGGGATCGACCAGGATGTCGGCGATGTTCTGCACGTCGCGCACTTCATGCGCGCCGCGTCGAACCTCCAGCAGCGGGTTGTAGGCCGCCGAACTGGCATCGGTCGGGTTGAACAGCAGGCAGTGACTGAATCGACCGCGCCAGCCAGCGGTGATCTGCCAGTTCTCGCCCTTGATGTCGTGGATGACGGCGGATGCCGGCCAGGACAGCAGCGTCGGCACCACCAGGCCCACGCCCTTGCCCGAGCGGGTAGGCGCAAAGGTCAGAACGTGTTCCGGCCCTTCGTGGCGCAGGTAGTGGCCGTCATGTTGGCCGACAAAGACACCGGCGGGCTGCGTCAGCCCAGCTTTGCGGATGTCGGCGGCATCGGCCCAACGCGCCGAGCCGTAGGTCGTCACCTTGCGCGCCTGGCGCGAGCGCCACACCGACATGGCGATGGCGACCGCCACGGCCAGCAGGCCGCTGCCTGCCGCGATCATGCCGCCGGTGTCGAAGACCTGCGGCGCGTAGGCGTCGAAGAAGAACCACCACTCGAACAGCTTCCACGGGTAATAGACCGGCGTGCCGTGGAAGTCGAACCAAGGCGAGCCCAGGCGTAGCTGGTAGCCCAAGGCGGCGGCTGTCCATTGCGTGGCACCCCACACACCGGCGATCACGATGCCGAACACGGCGGCGATCTGCCCGAACAACACACCTTGAGCTTGCATACCCTGGCCTCCGATTTATCCTGCGCTGATTCCTCAATCAGACGCGGCACAAAGGCGTGCCGCAAGCGTCAGGATCGGTGCCGGCTCAGTGCCGGTCAAAGACCGTTATCGGCAGCAAGGTGATGCAAAAAGCATGGTTTCATGCAGGGAAAAAAACAATAAAAACGCCGCAGGCATGAGCGCGCTGCGGCGTGTCGAGAAAGAAAGCGAGGATTTGCGGCTAACCGCCAACGGTCAGAACTTCGGCGGCGTTTCCGATGGCGTATAAGCCACCTTGCCGTCGCCAAAGAAACGCTTGTTCGTCGCTTCGGCCACCCGGTTGCAAAGCACGTCGCCCATTGTGGGGCGCTCGGTCTTGCACCGGCGGCGCAGCTCCTTCAACTGCTCAGGATTGGCCGCCAGTTCTTCCACGGTCGGCACATTGGCTGCCTGCTTCGATGGCTCTGATGGGCCGCAGGCGGACAGTACAGCGACCGACAAAAACAGAACAATCAGCTTCAGGCTCATGGTTCGATTTCCTCTTGAAGATCAGGCTCAACAGGTAGTGGGGATCTGCGGCCTTCCGGAGATTCGATGGTCTGCACGCGCTCGATGAAGCGCGCCAGCACGTCCGATGATTCACCTTCGCGGTGCAGCACATAGGTGGTCAGCATGGGGGAACGGCCCGCCAGCGGACGGGCGACCACACCAGGCTCGCGACTACCCGCGATATGCGGTGCTCCAGCAAGGCCCAAGGCGAAACCCGCCGCAACCAGCGCCATCATCAAGTCGAACGACGCGACTCGCTCAGTAATCAACGGCTCCATGTCTATCCGGCGAAGCACCCGATCCACCTGGCGGGCATGGCCCTCGCAGATTTGGGGATCGCATAACACCAAAGGATGACGAAGCACCTCTTCCAATGGGATACGCTTGTGCCTGAGCAACGGGTGACGCGCGGGAACCGCCACCATCAGCGCATCGCTCCACACCATCTTAGCTACGAGGCCGTCGCCCACTTCGTCGGACTGCGCAAAGCCCACGTCGTACAGATCGTCCTGCAACCCCTTGATCTGTTGCGACAGCGGCACCTCGAACAATCGGAGCTCGACTTCGGGTTCCTCTTGGCGGCACAGCGCCAACAAGGTCGGCAGGCGCGACGGCGTGATGCCGTCAGACAGCGCAATGCGCAACTGGCCATGAAAGCCATTGGCCGCTGCTTTCACGCTATCGCGCGCCTGCTGCAAGGCGGTGAAGATGCGTGGCACATGCCCAAGGAACAGCCTGCCCGCCCGCGTCAGGCGTGTGCTTCGGCTGGTGCGGATGAACAACTGCTCGCCCAGGTCTTCTTCCAGTTCCTTGATGGTGCGCGACAGCGGCGATTGCTCGATGTGCAACCGCTCGGCTGCACGAGCGAAGTGGAGCTCTTCGGCAACGGCCAGGAAACAACGCAAGTGTCGCAACTCCATCGCACCTCCTGAATCACTACAAAGCGTTGTCGGGGACTGCGCAAGTAGTAGAAAGAGGCAATTCCGACATTCCTGTCATGGGCTGTAAAGCTGAGCAGTCCGCTTTTGACCATCGTGCATATGCCATTCCAATCTATTCCCTAGGAAGGATCTTGCGCGATGTCGACCCAAGTCGCCTGAACTAACTGAGCCAGCCTCTCGGGAGCAATGCGCAACGCGGCATTGCTTGCGCCTGCCGCTGGCAAGACAACGTCAAATTTTTTCAATGTCACATCTGCGAAGACACGCAAGGGATGCGGCAAGCCAAACGGGCACACACCGCCAACAGGATGGCTCGTCCACATAACAACCTCGTCAGCGCTGAGCATCTTGGCCTTGGTCTTGAATTGGGCCTTGAATTTCTGGTTGTCGATTTTTGCATTGCCGCCCATTACCAAGATGACAACTTCATCTTTCAGCCATAGTGAGAGCGTTTTTGCGATTTGCCCCGACTCTACGCCATGCGCAACCGCTGCTTCGGCAACGGTTGCGGTGCTCGTATCTTTCTCAAGAATTTCGAGGTCAGGCGCATGTTCTGACAAGAAAGCGCGGACTGACTGCAAACTCATAAGTACTCCTCTTTTCCCCAACCATGAATGTTTAGAAAACTTAAAGACCGCATATGTGGTTTTCTATATGCGGTCGTCTTGCATTAGTGATCAGCCAACTGCCGTAATCTCCATAGAGAATCGAGCCGCAGCACTCAGCACCGACAGAACCGACGCTGTAGTGATGTTTGCATGTCGGCCTACCCCAAAGCGCGAGCCGAGCACACCGGGTATGGCGGCCTCAACGATGGCCAGTGCCGCCGCATCGGAACCAGTTCCCAGGCTGCGCTCTTCATAGCTGTCGATGCGCAGCGGCTGGTCCAGCGCCGCAACCGTCGCAGCAATCGGGCCGTTCCCTGTGCCCTCTAAGATCCTGACGTTGCCGTCCGAATCCGCTAATTCCAACATGATCCCTTGCCCATCGGCGTGCTCGAAAAGGCGGTGGCTACGATAGATGAGGCCTGGCTGTTCCCGCACCGGGGCAAGGTAGGTGCGCTCGAACACTGCCCAGATTTCTTCGCTGCTCAGTTCCGTTTCGCTGGAGTCGGCCAGCGCCTGGACGATAGCGCTGAACTCAACCTGCATGCGGCGCGGCATGATAATGCCGTGGTCTCGTTGCAGCAGGAAAGCAATGCCTCCCTTGCCTGACTGGCTGTTGACGCGCACGATGCTGTCATAAGTACGACCCAGATCCTTCGGGTCAATAGGCAGGTAAGGCACGCGCCAAGGCGCATCAGCCTTTTGCGCGGCAAAGCCCTTAGCGATGGCGTCCTGGTGCGAGCCAGAGAACGCCGTGAACACGAGATCGCCCACATACGGATGGCGTGGGTGTATGGGCAGTGCGGTACATTCCTCAGCCACGCGGGCGACCGCTGCAATGTCGGAAAAGTCCAGCTTCGGCGCAATGCCCTGCGTATAGAGGTTCAACGCCAGCGTCACCACATCGACATTGCCACTGCGCTCGCCGTTGCCAAACAAGCAACCTTCGACCCGCTGCGCACCAGCCAGCATGGCTTGTTCAGCGCAGGCCACGCCCGTGCCCCGGTCATTGTGTGGATGCACGGACAGCACGATGTGCTCGCGCCGCTCCAAACGTCGATCCATCCATTCGATCTGGTCAGCAAACACATTGGGGGTGGAGACCTCCACTGTGGTTGGCAGATTGATGATCATTGGTCGTTGCGGCCCGGCATCCCAGGCGCGAATGGCGGCGTTGCAAACAGCCAGTGAAACCTCCAGTTCGGCCATGCAAAACGTCTCGGGCGAGTATTGCAATATCCATTCTGTTTCCGGATGAGCAGCCGTCAACCGCCTGAAAAGTGCAATGTAGCGTTCCACCATTTCGATGATCTGCGGAACGCTCATGCCGAAGACGATCTCCCGCCAGGCAGGCGCAATGGCGTTATAAAAATGCACGATTACGCGCCGCGCGCCTGCCACGCTGCGCACCGTTTCTGTGATCAGGTCATCGCGCAATTGCGTCATCACCATAGGGGTGACGTCTTCGGGAATCTGGCCCGCATCAATGAGGTGGCGCACGATCTCGAAATCAGTACGCGACGCTGCGGGAAAGCCTACTTCGATCTCCTTAAAACCAATGCGTACCAACTCATGAAACAAGCGCAGCTTGCGCTCGCGGTTCATCGGCTCGAATAACGCCTGATTACCATCACGCAAGTCGGTGGACAGCCAAATTGGGGCCTTCGTCAGGGTACGTGACGGCCATTGTCGATCGTCGAGATCGACCGAGGAGACGGGGGGGTATTTCTGGGAAGGATTAGTCAGCATGAAGCACACTCCAGGAGAATCGTTGAAATCCGACCCCCCTAGCTTGGAACAAGCTGACTATGGTCGGGGCCAGGGGGAATCAGAATGGGTCATGGCACGGATGGTCGCGCGCAGACCCCGACCGGGAGTCAGCGGTAGTAGCCGTTGCGAAAGACCAAGTGTGGACATGAGTGAATAGATTCAGTAATTGCGTTTGTTTCGATGTTAGACTTGCATGGTTCGTCCATCTACATAAAAATAGACAAATTCTTTATTGATTTGGACAATTTTCACCTACATGGGATTTCTCGCTCCCGAAGATGGCGTTCATGCACTTGACCTGTGTGCAGGAGAAGCCTGCGATCTACCGGTATTTGGTGTGGCCGTGCGCTACCCTGCTGGCCATGTGGTGCCCCAACACAAGCATCCGTATGGGCATCTGATCCATGCGGATCGCGGTCTGTTACGTGTGGAAGCCGAAAGCGGTCAGTGGCTGGTGCCGCCCACGGCAGCAGTCTGGTTGCGGTCTGGTGTAGCGCACCGGCTGGTTGCACCTGTGGGGCTGCAAGCGCACGGTCTCTTCGTGCGCGAAGATATTTGCTCCCACTTTCCAACGGCCGATTGCGTCGTACATGTTTCTGCTCTATTGCGAGAGCTGATCATGGCGCTGGCCCGAGCTGGCAACCAGACTCAATCGACCAAACGCATGCGTTTACTCGGCGCACTCTTGATCGAAGAGGTGCTCGCCCAGCCGGTTCTTCCGCTTCATCTGCCTTGGCCGACGGGCGGTGCTGAAAGTCAGATGCAGCACGTCTGCCAAACGCTGCTGGATGACCCTGGCGATGGGTCCACCGCCTCCGAATGGGCCGACAGGTTGGCCATGGGAGAAAAGACCTTCCATCGGCGTTTTCTACAATCGACCGGTATGACCTTCGGCAAATGGCGTCAGCAACTTCGGCTCATGTCGTCGCTGACACCATTGATGCAGGGAATACCAATTACGCAGGTGGCGCTGGCGAGCGGCTACGATAGTCACAGCGCCTATACCACGGCGTTCAGTAAGCAGTTCGGACAACCGCCCTCCACATTTGCAGCAAATTCATAACGGGCGAAGCTCATCCAAGCCCACGCCCACGCTGCCGTCCAATCTCCCACGACACACCACCGCCGCGCAACGTCGCGGCAAGCTGCTGGCCTAACCGCTGTTCGATCACCGGCCGCCACGGCACCAGGCTGAATTCCATGCGGTCATCGAGCATCGCGTAACGTCCACTGGCAAGCATGATCGAGCGTCGGTAGATACCAGTCACGCGCTGTCCGTCACCCACAGGCCGATGCTCTAGGCCAGTTTCGGCGGCAATGCCCTTTGCCGCGTGCGCCAGTTCCCGATTGCGCAGCGTGCCCAGCAGGTTGCGGGCGAGGATCACACGCTGCCCGCGCCACTCGGCCAGCCCTTGCTCGGCGAGAAAGTCCGCACGCTGCTGCAAGGCTTCTTTGACCTCGGCACCAAAGCCCAGGTTGCCCAGCCCCTTGCCGCCGCCGATCAACTGCTGATCCAGCCAGGTCGCGCCGATGACCCGGGCCTGCCGCTCAATCGGTAGATGCGATTTCAGCTCCACAGCCACGCCGCCCAGCCGTTGCGCGTCGTACTGGCGGCCACGCTCGGCCAGGTCGTCCGGCACCTTCCATACCCCCTCTGCCACGCGTACCACGATGCCGGCCCGGCGCAGGGCTTCCAGCCGGCGGACGTGGGCCGCGACGACTTCCTGCGGGTCGCGGCCGGGCTTGGCTCGGCCTTGCTCGATCGCCAGGTGATGATGCGTGCGGTACAGGCCACCGCTCGCCAGCGCGGCGATGTTCTTGTCGGCCGCGCGCACGTCGGCCGAACCCTTCACTTCCACTACCGCGCCAGTGGGATAGTTCGCCAGTTCGTCGCGGGCATTGAGCGCGACGTAGTGAGCCTTGCCGTCTGTGCCGTCGATGACCAGATAGCCGCGGTCGTGCAGTTCGTCGGCCAGCCCCTTGGCCGCGACGCGGCCTACGATGGTGCGGCCGCGTTCATCGGCGTCCTGTCCCGGCTCGAACACCGCCAGCTCGCGCGGCTGGCCGCTCATGGCCCGCTGCATGGTGCGGATGATGTCGCCACGCTCGCCCAGGGCGCGCAAGGTCTTCTCCGCGTCCGCATGGACGGCCCAGGTGCCGGGCTGCACCTCGTCGGCCAGGCCCAGGCGCTGCAAGCGTTGCAGACGCCCGATCAGCAGCAGCCGCTGGCGTTGCAGCCGGGGTTCGTTGAAGCGTTCGATCTGCACCCGGCCATCCTCGCCGGCCTCGCGCTGCAACGTGCGGTCGAGGCTCGTCCACCGCTCCTGTTCCACCTCGCGCTGCAAGGTCTGCTGGATTTCCAGTTCGGTGCGCGGCCCCAGCCACTCCGTCGCCAGCTCGGCGGCGCGATGGCGGAAGCCGTGGGCGATGTAGTCGCCCGCGATGATGAGGTCTTTGCCGGTGTCGTCGCGTCCGCGCACGATCAGGTGCGTGTGCGGGTTGTCGGTGTTCCAGTGATCCACCGCCACCCAATCCAGCCGCGTCCCCAGGTCGGCTTCCATCCGGTTCACCAGATGCCGGGTGTAGGTGCGCATGTCGTCCAGCTCGGCCCCGCCCTCCGGGGAGACGATGAAACGGAAGTGGTGCCGGTCGTCAGCGGCCCGTTCCTTGAAGGCATCAAGGTCGGCTTCGTCCGTCTGCGCCCCGTAGGCCCGGCCCGGTTCGCTATCGCGGCCGGCTCCGTCGCGCTCGATGTAGCGCAGGTGCTTGGCGAGCGATTGCGGGCTGGCGTTGCGTTGATTGACCAGCAGCGTCTTGATGGTCACACGCCGCGACATGGGCGTCAGCTTCGCACCCGCGAAACGCGCCGCCGTATGGCCGCGCCCTAGGCGCGAACCGGGCCGCTGACCTGCGCGCTGGCCTTGGCTGCCGGACGTGGCGGAATGGCGCATTGAGGACTTGCCGCCGCTGGCCTTGCCAGCCTGCTTGAGAACCTTGGAAACGAAGCTCTGTCCCTGGCCCTTGCCCCGGTTCTTCGGGGCGTTGGGACGCACGCGGAAATCATCGTCGCGGGGTTCAGTCATGGCTGCGCTCCCTGCAAGCTCTGGCTGAAGTTGTGGCGTGTCCGGTCGTGTGTAGCACGCGGACATGCCTGCATTGGCGCGACCCTCGCGCCGAACGCGGCACGGCGGCGAAGCCGCTCCGTGCCGCGCCACCTCCATGTGCAGACTGGCTTTCGATGCGGCCCGGTGCCGCATCCTTTTGTCTTGCCTTCCGCCTTTGCCCTTCGCTGTCGCTCCGGGCGTCGGCGGGCCGGCGGCACTGCGCTGCTTGCAGCAAGCCCGCCGGCGAGCGCGTCAATGGCCGCAGGCCGGGCGCGTTCGAGGCAAGACGCCTGCACGTTGGACGGCTGCGCCGGATGTTGCGCGAAGCGCGGCGCGAATGCGACCGCGCTGCACGCGCGACGACACGGCGGCAGCGGCCGGAACAGCATGCCCGATGGCACGATGAGAGGCACGGCAACGTGCAGCGAATCGGCGGCCATCATGGGCGTGTTTCCAGCCAGACCGGATGCGCGACGCCGATCACGGCGGATGCGCTGACCGGGCCGAAATAGCGGCTGTCGAACGACGTCGGGTTGGTCATGCTCAAGAGGAACAGTTCGCCGGGTGCGAGGCGACGGCATTGCTGCCAGGATGGCAGCGGCCGGCCCCAGCGGTCAGCAGGCAGCACGGCGGCCGAAGGCACGCCGTCGATGCGGACAACGCGGCCAGTGATGCACACCTCCTGCGGCGAGACGGCGCCCACGCGCTTGAGCAGCGGCACACGTGCCGGCAGGTAGCCGCGCTGCGCGGCCAGCGCGGCAGCGTCTGGCGGCAACGTGGTCAGGACGATGCTGCCCACGGACAAGGGACGTGGCAGCGAGCCGGTGCCGTGGCCCAACGGATCGACGCGATACCAGCCGACCGTCACACTGTCGGACGGGTTGTAGATCAGGCGCGGCAGCGGCTGCACAAAGGACGCCCAGGCCAGCGCAGCCAGGCCGCAGGCGGACAGGCCCGCCAGCACGAGGCGAACGCGCAGGCGCGAGCGAGGGCGCGGCGCGGTGCCGGCAGTGGAAACGGCGGTCATGGCAGTGCCCTCGCAGTCAGCCAGGCGGCGTGCCGCTCGGCGGTGTATTCGGGCAGCGGCAGGCGGGCTGCGAGCCGGTTGGCGAGCGTGCGCCAGTACGCCGGCGAGACGCCGACAGGCGCGATGCCCAGCGCCTCGATGGCGTCGATACGTTCCAACACGGCGCGCACTGTGTTCTCGCCCTCGGCGTGTAGCAGCAGGCGTGCGCCCGGCTGCACGCCGGGGATGCGCTGTGCCGCATCGAGCGGCGTGCAAGCCTGCATCACCATGAGCTGCCAGCGCACGGTGCCGTAGTCGTTGGCCTGCCAGCGGATGCGGCACAACATGGCGCCCGGTAGGAACACCGCGCAGCGCCGCCAGCGGTCGAGCTGGAGCGTGCGCGCGGGTTCACCGAAGCGCAGGTAGAGCTTGAAGCGCGGTTCGATGTAGGCCAGCGCCACGCGCGTCAGCGGCGCGCTGGCAGGCTGGCCGCAAGGTGCCGTGAGCGCAGCCGTGGCCGCGACGTGAACAGGCACGGTGGCAGGCGAAGCGGATGCAGTCATGGTGTGTTCTCCCTGCGGTGTTCTGGAAACTCGCGCTCCAGCAGGCCGCGCAGCAGGTCGGCCACGGTCACGCCCTGCGTGAAGGCCGATACCTTGATGCGCGCCCGCATCGCGGGCGTGATGTCGAGGGTCAGGCGAGCCGTGTAGAGGTCGCCCTTGCCAAGCGCATCGGCATCGCCCTGGCGAATCCACGCCTCGGCGTGCGGATTCGCCGGTGGACGCGCGCCGATGCCGACGCGCTTTGCGCGAGGTGGCGGCTTCGCTGTCATGTCGGCCACCGCAGCAGCTCGTCCACCAGCGCGGTGATTTCGCGCGCGGCGGCGCTGTCCGGCGCCGTCTCGCGTGCAAGCCGGCCAGCGGCCACGCTGTCGGCGAACACGATGCGCTGATGCACTTCCGCGCGCAGCGCAGCAAGCGGTTGGTCGGCCAGCGCCTGGCGCGCTTCGCGCCCGATCACGGTGGTACTGACGCGCCGATTGATGACGAAGGCCGCGCGCAGCGCAGGCCGAAACACTTGCGCCTCGCGGATCAGCGCCACCATCTCGGCGCTGGCCCACAAGTCGTAAGGACTGGGCTGCACGGGGATCAGCACGCGCTCGGCCGCCAGCAGCGCGGAGCGCGCCAGTGCCGCGATGCGTGGCGGGCCGTCGATGATGACGTGATCGGCCCGCCTGGCGAGTTCTGGCGCCTCTTGGTGCAGCGTTTCGCGTGCTAGGCCCACGGCGCTGAACAGCCGTGGCAAGCCTTGCTGGCTTCTGCGCTGTGTCCAGTCCAGCGATGAACCCTGCGGGTCGGCGTCCAGCAGGACGACATGCTGCCCGCGAATCGCCAGCTCGCCGGCGATGTGCGTGGCGAGCGTGGTCTTGCCCACGCCGCCTTTCTGGTTGAGCAGAGCGACGATCATGGCGCGGCCCTCCGTGTTGGAAAGCCGGGCTTTTGCTGCTGCGCTTGTGGCCGCGTGGTGGTTGTCCACCGCAGCGGCGTTTCTCTACCAAAAGTTAGAGAAATTAAGTTAGGGAAGTTAGAGGGCGCGCAAACCCAATGCTGGCGCGGGTTTGTGGTCGATCGGCACGCCTGATAGCACGATAGTCCCACGCCCGATAGCACGATACCCCGCACGCCTGATAGCACGACACCATTCACAGGCTGTCCCGAAGTTATCCCCGTGCCGTCTGCGGCACGGGCCGGAACGTCAGCAACTCCATGCCGTTGTCCGGCATCCGCTCGATGCCCAGGACGTAGCCGGGCAGCGACTGTCGCGCGACGAGCGCGCGCAGGTCGCAGGCGAAGTCGTAGGGCTTGGCGGTGCTGCCCGATTTCTGGTGCAGGTAGCGAAAGTCGAACTGCCAGCCGTATGCCTGCTTGCCGCCGTGCTTGCGCACCAGGCGGTACAGCCACCGCTCGATGCCGCCCGTGAGTCGGAAATACGCCGGGTCGATGGTCAGCACCAGGGCGGCGTCGAGCACGCCCGCGTAGAACCAGTCCGGCAGGATCAGCTCGATGCCCAGCGGCGTGCCGCTGGCATCGGCCAGTTCCTTCCATTCGTTGATCCACGAGAAGCGGTGCAGGCGCCGCCCGGTCGTCTCGCGGATGGACGTGGCCACCGTGGTCGATTGCAGGCGATCCAGCGCGGCCTTGAGGCGCTGGTAGTCGCGCAGCGACTTGCCGCGCCCGATGAAGCGCAGGATCTCGTAGGGCGTCGCGCGCATCAGCCGCGACGGCCGCAGGCCCGCGTCCTTCGCTTCCACGATCTGCGAGGCCGCCCATATCAGCACGTCCGCGTCCCAGATCGTGGCGATGCCATGTTCCTGCGTGCTTTCCACGCGAATCGTCACGTTGCCCGCGCGGAAGTCGATGGGCTTGACCCGCTTCGACTTGGCGAGCGAGAAGAACGGATAGGCCATCAGGTCCTGGCTGTCGCGCGGTGCCATGTCGCCGGGCAACGCGCGGAACAGGTCGAGCTGTTCGCGCTCCTGCAACGGCCGCTGCCGGGACGGCAGCGCGGTGCTGGACATGGCGATGGCCTGCCGCGCGCCGCCGATCAGCGCGCACGGCTGTCGGCCGAGTGATGCTCGGCGTATTCGGGATCGGAAGTTGTGTCGAAGCTGCGGTCGGCGGCCCAGGCATCGAGGTCGGCCACGGCGTACATGACGCGGCGGCCGAACTTGCGAAAGCGCGGCCCGCCGCCGATCACGCGCTGCTTTTCCAGCGTGCGCGGCGACAGGCGCAGGTACTCGGCGGCTTCGTCGTTGGTGAGATAGCGTTGGGGCTGCGCGGCAGCGGTCGAGACAGCGGCAGCAGGCCGCAAGGGAGCGGGACGCATGGTGTGGACCTCCATCGGTTGAAAGCGCCCGGCCACACAGCGCGACCGGATGGAGGCAGTCTCAAGAAGCGAGGGGTTTTCGATCAGGGCCGTTTTGCGTCCGCATCAAAACGACCCTTTTCAAGCGGCGGAAGCTGTGCTAACCGGCGATAGCCGCCACGCATCAGCGCATCGCCGCGCCGCACCAGGCGGCGCACCTTGGAGCGCAGGCCGCCGTCGCTGTACCAATCGGCCACAGCGTCGGCACCGAACAGACCTCCGCCTACATCGCGCAAGGACGCGCCCGCCAGGGTCGCGTCGAGCGCCTGCAAGGTGTGCAACTCCAGCAGCGCAGCAGGTGTTGGCCTTGGCTTGGCGTCGGCCAGACCGCCGCTGAGTGCGTGATCTCGCGCAGGCGCGACGGCGCCGCCACGATGGGCATAGGCGACAGCCATGCCGTCCTCCAGGCCGGGCGCCAGCGCGAAGCGCAGGCAATGGCCTGGGCTGCGTGCGATTAGCGCCAGCCCCTTGCCGTCGTGGAGCAGTTGCTTGTGGCCCGGAATGCGCCAGAACGCAAAGGCGGTGGCATCCTGCGGCGGGTCCGCATCGGGATAGAGCTGCGCCACGGCCGCATGGCCAGGCAGCCAAGCTGGATGCGCCTCACGCGCATCCAGGGCCGGGTCTTCCAGCAGGCGTAAGCCCCAGCAATTTGCCGCCTGCGGCCGGCGATGATGGTGCAGCCAATCGAGCCGGTAGTCGGGATGCCGGCGCAGGTACTCCCAGGCAAGCGCAAGGCTGTCCAGATGCAGTACGTACAGATACGCGGCAGTCGGATACCAAGGCTCGGCGCTGCGATCGGCCATGACGCAACCTCCCTGCGAACAGGACTGGCCGCTACAGCAGGGCTACGCGCTACATCGCCTTCATCGAAACGTCATGGGGTAAGAAGATAGTCGAGTCTGTCAAGACTGATTGGCTCCGATGCGTTGCGGTATTGGTCTCAATGCTGCGGCGGCAGCGCTCCAATGTGGAGCGCCATACCGGTCAGCCTGCCGCAGCCCGCGCCACGCATCATGTCCGTTTGGATCAGACTGGTGCGGCTACGCCGCAAGAATCCCGATTGAGACTTACCCGGTATGACACCGGACTGAGAAAGTCACAGTCGGCCGGGTTCAGTCGGGGATGGCCCCGTCTCGCTCGGCCAGCCGGGTGTACTCCGACAGCGTGCGCGTGGGGCGGAAGTAGAGGTCGCGCAACACGGGCTGCTTGCGCGGCCCGACGATGCCGGCCAGATCGGACAGCTTGACGGTGCCCTGCTCCGGCATCCCGATGCCCAGGTCGATGAGGCCCCAGGCGGTGTCGCCATCGGCGGGATCGAGCGCGGCCAGCAGCCAGGTCACATGCGCGTCCGGCGTGAACAGCCGCACCACGGGCACCGGATCGATGGTTTGGCCTGCGGCGCGGGCCTCGCCGTTGGCGAGCAGTTGCGCGCGCTCCGGGGCAGTGGCGAGTGGCTGGGGCATGGTCGGCAATCCCACAAATCCAATGATGCACGAACGCGGTTTCACGTCGAAGCGCAGAGCCGCGAAACCGGATTTACGCCTTCGTGGGCATGCACGGATGCGCTTGCGTGACTCTGCTGGAACCCGCCGATACGGATTTCCGTAAAGGCACGGAAGCGTAGAACAACACCAAATGAACACTATAGATTGTAGCCCTATAGGGCGCAATGGACTGTCATCTAGGTTTTTTGGGGGAAACCATAAGTGGCGGCTGAGAACTCATTCGCAAAGGCGTTGAAGACGGTCAGGAGAGCGCGTGGCTTGAGCCAGGAAGCGTTCTCTGATGTGTCCAGCCGCACCTATATGAGTACCCTGGAACGAGACCTGAAAAGCCCCACCTTGAACAAGCTGGCCGAGCTGTGCGAGGTGATGGAGATCCACCCGCTCACGCTGCTGACGCTGGCCTACGCGGGCGACAGCCCGCGCAAGGCCGACGAACTGCTGGCGCAGGTGCGCCGGGAGCTTGAAAATTTGGCGAAGACTGACAATCAATGACGTTGCTTCAGAACGACTCCATCACCCAACTTGCATTTTCCGTCTACGAGAACAAAGGTGTCTTCGCCGTTCTGCTGGGGTCAGGTCTGTCTCGTTCCGCTGAGATACCGACTGGTTGGGAAATCACTCTAGATCTCGTACGCCGGGTGGCATTGGCTCAAGGAGTTCCGGAACAATCTGACTGGGCAAAGTGGTATCGGGAGAAGACAGGCCAAGAACCGAATTATTCCGTGCTGCTAGAGGAGATCGCCACCTCACCGGACGAACGCAGAGCGATCCTGCATCGCTACATCGAGCCGGATGAACAGGACCGTGAGGAAAGACGGAAGACCCCGACCAAGGCACACCACGCCATCGCGCACTTGGTCCGGGCCGGCTATGTGCGGGTGATCGTCACCACCAATTTCGACCGGCTCATGGAAAACGCTCTGCGCGAACAGGGGGTTGAACCCACGGTTGTCGCATCCGCCGACGCACTTGTGGGTGCCGAACCTCTGACCCACAGCCGCTGCTATGTGCTCAAACTACACGGCGACTACAAGGATGCCCGCATCCTGAACACCGATCAGGAACTGAGCGCTTATCCCGACAGCTACAACCGATTGCTGGACCGTATCTTCGATGAGCATGGCTTGATCATCTGCGGTTGGTCGGGCGAATGGGATCATGCCCTGCGCTCAGCTTTCCTTCGAACGCCTAACCGGCGCTACCCGGTCTACTGGACAGCACGTGGATCGCTCGGATCAGGCGCGCAAGAGTTGGCGACGCACAGGGCCGCAAAGGCCATTCCGATCACCGGTGCTGATGAGTTCTTCCAGACTCTTCAGCAACGGGTCGAAACCCTTGAACAGAGCCAGCGTCAGAACCCTGCAAGTGTCGAACTGCTCGTCAACAGCGCAAAGCGATACCTTTCAAAACCAGAGTACCGCATTCAATTGGACGAACTGCTTTCGCAGGAAACCGAACGGTTGATGGTGCAACTTGATGACCAACGATTTGCACCTCAAGGGCAGTGGAGTCAGGAGGAATTCCGATCTCGCGTCCAGCGATACAAGGCCGCGGCTGAGCCCTTAACACGCATGGCCGGCGTGTTGGGACGATGGGGCGATGGCAATGAACTAAATACAGTGTTGGACATCGTCAGAGGTCTGTACGTCCATGCCGAAAAGGTTGGCAACGGCTTGACTGTATGGCTCGGCCTGCGCTCCTATCCTGCTGTCTTAGTGTTCACGGCCTACGGGGTCGGACTGACACGTTCCCACCGCTGGCAAACTCTGCACGAGTTCCTCATTGCTCCTTGGCCAAGAGAGTACCGAGACGCCAAGAGAACTGTGTCCATGCTCCTGCTCGGGGCTTGGAAAGGGGAGCGAAACGACCTCTGGTCTGAGTTGGATGGCTTGAACAACCGCAAGACCGCCTTCAGTGACCACATGTTTGACGTGATGAACGAATGGCGATCCAGCTTTGCTGGCGTGTCAGCGGAATTCGAATTGGTGTACGAACGATTTGAGACGCTGGCCGCATTGGCATACCTAGAAGAAGATAGCGAAGCCACCTTGGAACAGGCGCTCGCAAATACCCCTCATGGACTGTTCGCCCGGATGCCCGTCGGGCGTGTAGGGTGGCATGAAGTATCGGCAACTACGCTGCTGCAGGAGCTTCAGTCGGAGGCGATGATCACCGCTCTGTTGAACGCGGGATTCGCGTACAAGAGCCGCCGCTTCCTTGAGCTGTTTGTCGAAAGTTTGAAGCGATACGTCAGCAAGATGTCTTGGTAGCGGTTTCACCAAGCAGTAGCAGTTCCGCCCCGATGGGCGGGGCGCACGCAGGCGGTCATGCCGCCTGCGGCTTGTTGCGCAACCAGATCAGATCGTGCGTACCGTCCTGGCCTTTGATCAGGTGGGCATAGACCGAAGCCGGGAACGAAGGATCGTCGAAAGTCAAGGACAGGTAATCGCGCCCGGCCTCGCTGGTCTTCTTCCACCCCGCGCCGATGTCGTGGCCTGCGGCCCGCAGCGAAGCGAGGACACGGCCCTGCGCGCCTCGACGGCACATGGCCGCGGGCTACGGTCGCGGACAAGGTGATGAAGTCAGGGAAGACGGCTGGACAAGGCAACGGCCATCCCTTTGTGCCGATCGCACGCAATCGAAGCCCAGGCCCGAAGCTGGAAGCCGGGCCGGAGGCGTCAGGGATGTGGAAGGCTGGCGCATGCCAGTCCTGTCAGGGATGAGCGAATAGCGAACCTGGAGCAGCGCGGTCCGTGAAGCGGAGACGCAAGCATGTGTTTCGCTTAACATCTATTTGTACACACTATTGATTTTCGCGATGAAGTGACATCGTCTTATGAGGCGCGGACATCCGTACTAGGCTGCATTCTTGATTAACGATTTGAGGTAAGAGGAGGAGTAGATGTCGAGGTCATCTTCATTCGATCAATCTTTTTGTATCAAGACGCTTGAGCGCGTGCTATGGAAAAGAGATTTCCTCGGAGTTCCTGCTGCTGGTCAAGCTGCCTTGCGAGACCAGCTCCTCAGTCAAGCACTTATATCTGCCATTTCCCATTTTGATCCTCCATCCGCACCTCTGACAGGCTTTCCTCTTAAAGGAAAAACTGTTTATCGCTTGGCCAGGCATCAAGACGAACTGGTGGAGCGAAAACTTCGACTGAACTTAAAGAGGTGTACTTCACTGGCCGTGGATGGGCGATCTCAGATCGTCAAAAACCTCAAACTCCTTTTGGAAGAAGGAGTTCCCTATCGGATTTATCGTCTGGATATTCGATCATTCTTCGAGTCTTTCCAGAAGGATCATGTCCTTGATGCTGTTACCAGCATCAAGAATTTGAGTCCGCATAGCAGAAAACTAATCGAGTCTCTGCTTAACGCCCATGCTGCAATTGGAGGCCTTGGCGTACCAAGGGGGCTGTCTATTAGTGCTGTCCTATCGGAAATTCTGATGCGGGATTTCGATCAGAAGGTACGCTGGGACAGCAACACATTTTACTACTCTCGCTATGTTGATGACATCATTATTGTCTCGTCGGCAAGAGAGGAGGAGGCAGATTTTCTGCGTGATTTGTGCGCTTGGCTTCCTCCCGGACTTGAATTAAATCCTGATAAGAAAAATATTGTCGCAGCGACGGCCAGGGTGGAAAAGGAAAATTCCGCAATCGCGCCAACCCTACTTCAGTTCGACTATCTTGGGTATCAATTTTTGGTCAAAAATCCCACGAAACAGGAAGCGGGAAAAACGAAGGATGGGGAGCTTTATCGAAAAGTCCGCGTGGATATTGCAAGAAAAAAGATCAAAAGAATGAAAACAAGAATTGTTCGATCATTTCTAAGCTATGCAAAATCGAATGACTGGGGATTGCTCCGTGATCGCGTGGCATTTTTGACGCAAAATTTCAGTGTTTACAACCCAAAAGCTGGCGGGAAGAAAATCGCTGGAATATATCATAGCTATCCGTTGGTATCAGAAGGTGCGGCCGGCCTGAAGGAATTGGATAGATTTCTGAGAAATGCAGTGCTCTCGAAAAATGGCCGAGTTTTTTCGATAACGAATGCAATGCTTTCTGCGCATCAGAAACGTCAATTGCTAATGCGAAGTTTTACAAAGGGGCACAGTAGCCGCAGCTTTGTCCATTTTTCGGCAACAAGAATATCTCAGATCCAGAGCTGCTGGATTTACTAGGGCGAAAAATGAAGAAAAATAAAATTCGTCGCAGCGACTACAACAGGGTTCTTATTACCGAGACTACCCCATTTGAAACCCCAATCGTTTTTTCAAATGATGGTCTCTATGATCAGATTGCCGCCCTAGATGGCGTCGGACACGTGCAACGTGCTGTCATCAAATCTCTGGTTTTGTATGAGGGTGTCAGCAAGCCACCAAACTCGACCATACCATATACATATAAAATCAAGAAGGACTCAAAGAGCTTTCGGCGTCTTGCTCTATTGCATCCAGCTTCTCAATGGAAAGCTAGGGTCTTCTATGAAAAATATGAGCAACTAATAATTCATTATTGCTCAATAAGTCCGGCATCCATCCGCGCACCCAAAACGGTTGCAAGCAGCTTTTATTCAAAAAGCTCCTGGGAAAATATTAATAAATACAAAACCGGCTCCATCGCTCTCGATGGTCTCGATAGGTATGCCAAGCATGCGCCCTCTTTTTTCTCGTATCGAGGATATGACCGTCTGTATAAATTCTTCAACTCGAGAGATTATCTTGCACTGGAGAAGAAGTTTTCTTTTTTAAAGACGCTTGACGTCACAAAATGTTTTGACAGCATCTATACACACTGCCTTTCCTGGGCAGTTAAGGATAAGCCCTTCACAAAATCGCATGTCTCTGTCTCCTCGACCTTTGCCCAAGAGTTTGATGGGGTCATCCGTCACGGGAATCATAATGAAACCAATGGAATACCAATAGGCCCTGAGGTGAGCCGGGTATTTGCTGAGATACTATTTCAGGAAATTGATCGAAGGGTAATTCAATCGCTATCGGATTTAAAGTTCAAGCAGGACTATGAATTTCGACGCTACGTAGATGACGTCTTTATATTTGCTCGAAATGAGTCCATTGCGAATAGAATTCATGACAAGTATGCAGACGTTCTAATTGATTTCAATCTTCATACAAATACAGCAAAGTCAATATGCATAGGGAGGCCGTTCTCCTCATCCAAGGCAAGGCTTGTCTATGATGCAGGGCAACAAGCCAACTCATTTTTTGACAAATTTCTGGATAAAACTGGGATGGGGGTGCTCAGCCCCAGAGAAATTCATAACACGTGGAAGTTAACCAAAAGCTACATTGACTCAGTGAAGGCTCTATGTCATTCAAATGACGCGACCTACGATGAGATTGCCTCGTTCTTGATTTCAGTGATTACTGAGCGAGTCAAGAGGCTCGTGAATCATGACGATCCCTCTGATGCCATCCAAGATAGTGGATATGTTGATGCGTTTGTTGTGCTGCTCGATGTGTTGTTCTTCCTCTACAGTGTTGCTCCCTCTGTTGGTGCGTCGTACAAACTTAGTACATCCTTGATTTTGGCCGCACGATTCAGCAAGAAACATCTATCCGCCGGATATCCAACCGTACACCAAAAGATTTTCGATCTAACCTGCTCATTACTGCATGATCAATGCGGCATGAAACATGCCAGCGATATTGAGGGATTTGTACATCTTGAATCCTTTAATATCGCGCTAGCAACGCGGGAACTGGGGGATAATCACCTGTTGCCATCAGAGATTATTGATGAGCTTTTTGTTAGTGCGGGAAAATTGACATACTTTACCATTGTTGCATCTCTGTTCTATGTGCGAGATTCCAGCATATACCAAGGTTTGCGAAAGAAGCTTTTGGATGCGGCAGTGGAAAAACTATCCGATCTTTCTGATATTTTGATGAATAGCGAAAAGGCCCACCTCCTACTCGATCTCCTTTCGTGCCCCTACGTGCCTGATAAGCAAAAGACCGCTTGGATAAAAAGCCTCTTTAAAATCCTTCAATTTACCCAGCCCAGCAAAGCGGATTTGCAGGTATTTTTGGCAGGTATTAGTACAAGCCATGCGCAAGTGGATTGGAAGGATATTGATCTCCTCAATTCTTTAGAGAAGAAGGAGCTGAAGCAGGCGTATTAGGTTACACTTCTCCTCGAAGGAAGGGTGTCCCCTCATCTTCCACTGGTTCACCAGTGGCTGAAGCCGGTTCTCGCAAGGGCGCCATTCAGCATCGACTCATGCGTATGGTCAGCAATGGCAGGAAGTACGGGGCGGTGCTTGAGCGGTGCACAAGTCGCTTCGGTGACTTTTGCATCCACACACTCAGTGGGGCCCCTTCCTTCACCTCCATTTGTCGAAGCAAAAAGGGGCCGAAGCCCCAGAGTCAGATCAAGCCTCGCTCGGCAAATGACTCCGTTGCGCTGCCCGCGACGATGACGTGATCGAGCACCCGCACATCGACCAGCCCCAGCGCCTCCTTGAGCCGTTGGGTCAGCGCCCGGTCGGCAGCGCTTGGCTCCGGGTTCCCGCTCGGATGGTTGTGGCTGACGATCACCGCTGCCGCATTGAGCCGCAACGCCTCTTTCACCACTTCGCGCGGATACACCGAGGCACTATCAATGGTGCCGTGGAACATCTCCCGGTACTCGATCAGCCGGTGGCGCGTATCCAGAAACAGCACCGCAAAGACTTCATGCTCGAAACCTGCCAGCTTATTGCGCAGGTACTCCTTGACCAGCGCTGGGGAAGTGAGCTCAGCACCACGCTGCATCTTCAGCTCGATGGCCTGGCGAGCAGCGTCAAGAATTTGATCCACCGATGCAGGCAGGTAGCGCCCTTGGGCGTCACGCACCAACAAAGCGTCATCGAACGAGGAAAAGGATAGTTGCGACATGATCGTGCTCCGGTTGCTCGGGCGGAATTGCCCGGAACCGTGGCCAGCACGGCGCAGCGCAAGCAGTCAGGGATCGAAGACGGCCGACAGGCCGCAAGCGTGCAAGCACGCGCAGTCATTGACGGCGAGAACGCCGTGATACGGTGAAGGGAACAGCAAGACCGCCTACACCCCCACTCAGGCACACACCCGCCGTTGGCAAGTGCGCAGCACGCGCAGGCCCGGATCAACGATCCAGGCCGGAGGCGTCAGGGATCAGCGCCGAATGGCTGTGATTCGGCACGAGGCACGGGGCGCAGCCCGCGATCCCGACGGTGAAACGCCGGGACGCACGACTATTGCTTGTCGTCCCTGAGAGGCAGCGTTCCGCGAGATTCGAGCAGCCGCCGCGTGTTCTCCAGTTCCTTTTGCAGCAACTCGGCATCCGGCAACACCGTCCGGTAGTTGGCCGCCATCACCTTGGTTGGCAAGCCATCCAACGCATACCGCGCCAGGGCATGGCCCTTGTCTGCGCACAGGATCAGGCCCACCGGCGGGTTCTCATCCGGGTAGGCCCAATGCTCCTTGGCATAGTTGCAGTACATATGCATCTGCCCCACATCAGCATGGGTCAAGCTGCCCAGCTTCAGGTCGATGATGACCAGGCAGCGCAGCTTGCGATGGAAGAACAGCAGATCGACCCGATACCAGGTCTGGTCGATGCGCAACCGGCGCTGCCGCCCAGCGAAGGTGAAGCCTTCACCCAACTCCAGCAGGAAATCTTCCAGCCGCTGGATCAAGGCCGCTTCCAGGTCGGACTCCGAATACTCGTCCTTGAGGTCGAGGAACTCCAGCACATACGGGTCTTTGATCGCGTCGTTGGGTGTGACAGTGTCCTCGGGCTTGGCAACCGAGCCCTTGACCAGCATTGCCGCTTTGTCCTTGGACAAGGCCGTGCGCTCGTAGAACTGGCTGCCAATCTGCCGGTCGAGCTGGCGCACGCTCCAGCCGCCGCGCAGGGCTTCAGCCTCGTAGAACTGGCGGGCATGGTCATCCTTGACCGACAGCAGCCGGACATAGGCCGACCACGGCAGGGTGAAGATCTGGGCCAGTTCGGAGAGGTCGAATTTCCGAGACACTGTCTGGGATTTCTCGGCAGGCGACTCATTTCCCAATTTCCCAGACACTGTCTGGGAAATCTCGGGCTGGGAGTATGCGAGGAAGAAACGCCGCATGCTCTCCAGGTTGTTGACGCCAAAGCCGCGACCAAATCGCGCCGTCAGGTCGGCGGACAATCGCTCCATCAACTGCTCCCCGTAACCGGCCCGTCGCCTGCCTTTCTGCTCGGCTTCCACGATACGGCGGCCGATCTCCCAATAGCTGGCGGTCATCAGCGCATTGACGCTGCGTGCCACCGCATGGCGAGCGGCATCGAGCACTTCCACGATGCCGCTGTGGATGCCGACATAGCCGGCCGGCAGGGCGGCGGGGGTGTCCCCCGCCGCCGGAAGCGTCTTCTTGCTCATGCCGTCGCCTCAACAGGACGCCGCGCGCCCGTGATGGCCTGCCGCCGGCTTGCCACCAGTTCGGCCGCATCGCGAACAGGCTTGTCCTCGGTGTGAACGTAGTGCATGAACATCGCCACGGTCTTGTGGCCCGTCAGCTTCATGCCCACCTTGGTCGGCACGCCCGAATTGGCAATGTCGGTCGTGGCCCGGTGGCGGATGCCGTGCGTGCCGACGTGGGGCACGCCGGCGGCCTTGAGCGCGCGCTTCCAGCCGCCATAGTGCTCTCCGTGCGTCAGATGCCGGGCCGGGTTGTTGGGCGACGGCAGGACGTAGGGGCAGCCGTCCCGGCGCGGCGCCGTCGAAAGCAGCCGATAGGCTTCCTCGCTCATGGGCTTGGAAATGCCGCCGGTCTTGCTGTCGGGCCAGACCACCCGGCGCTTCTCCAGATCAACCCAGCCCCACTCCAGCGGGCAGATTTCAGAGCGGCGGGCGGCAAACTCGAATTGCAGGCGGATCGCCAGCGGAATGACGTAGTTCTCCAGTCCCTCAGATTCCAGATGCTCCAGGTGACGGAATATCCTCACCAGCTCGTCATCCACAATGAGCCGGGTTTCCTTGCCGGGCGGGTACATCGGGACGTGGCGGCACGGATTCGTGCCGTCAGGGCGCAGCCCCCATACTTCGGCCAGGTTGAACATCTTGCGCAGCACGCCAAAGGTGCGATTCGCTTCGGCCTGCTTGTAGGCCAGCTTCTTCATCAGCGCAGCCACGTCGGGGCGCTTCACGTCCTGCACCTTCATCCGGCCCATGATCGGGATGATGCAACGATCGATGACGCCCTGATAGCCGCGTTGCGTGCTGGGTTTATTGCGCTGCTTGGAGTAGTCCTCCATGAAGGTGTGGCAAAACTCCTTCATCGTCGGTGCCTTGCGGGCGGCGTTCTTGGCCGCGCTGGGGTCGCCGCCTTTGCGCACCTCGGCCAGCCACTCCTGCGCCATCGTGCGCGCCTGATCGACCGTCAGTTCCCCGTACTGCCCCAGGGCGGGCTTGCGGCGCTCGCCGGCGTTGGTGCGGTACTGGAGCATGAACACCTTGCGGCCCGCTGGGGTGATCTTGCACAGGAAGCCGGGCACCACGGTATCCCGCAGTTCGATGGCCTTGTCTTGAGGTTGCGCCGCATCGACTGCGGACTTGGTGAGCTTGATCTTCGCCATGATGACTCCTCGGAAAGCCCGATTTCCAAGAGCCGCATGGGAGCCACGCGAGGGGAAGCCGGGTCAAGTTTCGGAAAGCACCGGCATATGCTGAACTCGCCTAAGTGATTGATAAACCTGCTGTATCGAGCCTTGGCGTAGTCCAGCGAATTGCGGTACTGGAGTCATCGTGAAACAAAAAAAGGCCATCGAGGCATGCTCGATGGCCTTTTTGCTTACGCGCCGCGTTTATTCGGCGGTCAGTACACCGCGGCGAACCTGGTCGCGCTCGATGGATTCGAACAGGGCCTTGAAGTTGCCCTCGCCGAAGCCGTCGTCACCCTTGCGCTGGATGAACTCGAAGAACACCGGGCCCATCAGGGTTTCGGAGAAGATCTGCAGCAGCAGGCGCTTGTCGCCCGCCTCGGACGAGCCGTCCAGCAGAATGCCCCGCGACTGCAGCTCGCCCACCGGCTCGCCGTGGTTCGGCAGACGGCCTTCGAGCATTTCGTAGTAGGTGTCCGGCGGTGCGGTCATGAAACGCATGCCGAGCTTTTTCAGCGCGTCCCAGCTCTTGATCAGGTCGTCGGTGAGGAAGGCGACGTGCTGGATGCCCTCGCCGTTGAACTGCATCAGGAACTCTTCGATCTGACCGGCGCCCTTGGAGGACTCCTCGTTCAGCGGGATACGGATCATCGCGTCGGGGGCGGTCATGGCCTTGGAGGTCAGGCCGGTGTACTCACCCTTGATGTCGAAGTAGCGGATCTCGCGGAAGTTGAACAGCTTCTCGTAGAAGCCGGCCCAGTAGGCCATGCGCCCGCGATACACGTTGTGGGTCAGGTGGTCGATGATCTTGAGGCCGGCGCCGACCGGGTTGCGGTCCACGCCTTCGATCCACTTGAAGTCGATGTCGTAGATCGAGCTGCCTTCCTCGAAGCGGTCGATCAGGTACAGCGGCGCGCCGCCGATACCCTTGATCGCCGGCAGGCGCAGTTCCATCGGCCCGGTCTCGATCTCGACCGGCTGGGCACCCAGCTCCAGGGCACGGGCATAGGCTTCATGGGCATTGCGCACACGGAAGGCCATGCCGCACACCGACGGACCATGCTCGGCGGCAAAGTAGGACGCCACGCTCTTGGGTTCGTTGTTCAGGATCAGGTTGATGCCGCCCTGACGGTACAGGTGCACGTCCTTGGAGCGGTGGCTGGCGACCTTGGTGAAGCCCATGATCTGGAAGATCGGCTCCAGGGTACCCGGGACAGGTGCGGCCAGTTCAATGAACTCGAAGCCCATCAGGCCCATCGGGTTTTCGAAGATATCTGCCATGTTCGTTTCCTCATCATCAAAGCGTTCAAATCACAGGGGTAGCTTGCTGTCGATGTGGAGCGAACGTGGCGGCGCGCAGGAGATGCCCCTCACACTGCGGGCGAGGTAGTCACCATAAATCAGTTTGAACCCATGACACTTCATATGGGACCTATTCTCGGCCGTCTGATCCTCCAGTGGCGAAGGACCTTATTATTGTATGCGTAACGCGATTCTACAGGGCGTAAGAAAAATTGTAAGTACTTTAGTGCCCGGGCCTGCCGACAGCGGCAGCCTCCCCTGCAGTACATCAGGCTGACGCCTCAGCTGTATACGGGCCGATGAACGGCTATGCTGTGCGCTCAGGGGTACCAGGGAAACCCTGCCCTTGAAATCATCCGCGCTCATCCCGCACAGGTAGACACCATGCCCCTCACGAAAAAACGCCCCGGTCGCTGGACCCTGCGAGCCCTGCTGCCATGGCTGGTGGGGGCGATACCGGTGGTGTCCGGCGTGCTGATCATGCACTGGCAGGCCCAGCGTGAGCTCGAGGCCAGGGCCGTGAACACGGCCGCCCTGGTCACCGGGCACTTCGAACGCATCCTCGACAACATCGCCGGCGCCGCCCAGGCCCTGCTGCCCCTGACCCGCCAACCCTGCGCAGAGGCCACGCTGGCCCTGCGCGAACAGGTGACACGCGGCTCGTTCGTGCGCTCCAGCAACCTGTTTCGTGACAATGACCTGTACTGCAGTTCGCTTTTTGGCAACTTCAGCGAGCCGGTGGATGCCAAGGACTATGTCGATGGCAGCCTGTGGCTGATGAACGGCAACTCGGTGACGCCCGGCCATGCACTGCTGGCCTACCGGCTCAGCAAGGGCAACGACGGCGCCATCACCACCGTCGATGGCGACCACCTGAGCAGCGCCCTGGAGCTGCTCGACCAGGGCACCACCCTGGTGCTGCAGGTAGGCCCCAACTGGATGGGCGAAGACGGCGTGGTGCACCAGGGCCCGCCCCCGGTGTTTGCCGTGGCGCCGACGCAGCAGGCCTCGCAGCGCTATCGTTTTTCGGTGCACAGCGGTTATGCCGCTGGCGAGCCCTGGCGCCTGATGCGCGCCGAGTACCCGGGGCTGTTCGGCCTGGTGACCCTGCTGGGCGTGATGGCCGGCGCGGCCTGCCGCTGGCAGCTGCGCAGGGCCAGTTCGCCACGGGTGGAGCTGCAACGGGCACTGGAGGCCGACGAGTTCATCCCGTACTTCCAACCGGTGGTGCGCGAGGGAGACTACCGCTGGGCCGGCGCCGAGGTGCTGATGCGCTGGCAGCACCCGCGCGAAGGCATGGTGCGCCCAGACCTGTTCATTCCCTATGCCGAGCACAGCGGCCAGATCGTGCCCATGACCCGGCGCCTGATGCAGCGCGTGGCCGAAGGCCTGGCGCCCCACGCCGAGAGCTTTGGCGACGGCTTTCATGTGGGCATCAACATCACTGCCGATCACTGCCAGGACATGGCCCTGTATGACGACTGCCGCGATTTTCTCGCCGCCTTCCCGCCTGGCCGGGTGATCCTGACCCTGGAGCTGACCGAGCGCAAGCTGGTGGTACCCAGCGACACCACCGAGCAGCTGTTCGCAAGGCTGCAGGCCCTGGGGGTGATGATTGCCATCGATGACTTCGGCACCGGCCAGTCGAGCCTGGGCTACCTGCGCCAGTTCAAGGTCGACTACCTGAAGATCGACCAGAGCTTCGTGGCCATGATCGGCGTCGATGCCCTGTCGCTGCATATCCTCGACAGCATCATCGAGCTGTCGGGCAAGCTGGGCCTGGGCATCGTCGCCGAGGGCGTGGAGACCATCGCCCAGCGCGACTACCTGGCCCGGCACCGGGTGGACTTCCAGCAGGGCTACCTGTTCGCCCGGCCGATGCCGTTGGCCGAGTTCGTGGCTGCATTGGGCACACAGCCGGTTGCCCAGGTGACGCGCCCCTGAGATCATGCGCGCTCACCACTTCCCTACCCCTTCGTGCTCCCGAGGCCCCCTTGTCCAGAGGCATCGTTTCATCGGTCATGGCGTCGTGTCTGTTCGCCCTGATGTACTACTACACCTCCTTGCTCACCCCCCTCGACGGCGAGGAAATCTTCGGTTGGCGCATGCTGCTGACCCTGCCGTGCATCACGCTGTTCATGCTGCTGTCCAAGGACTGGCCACTGGCAATCGGCGTACTGCAGCGCATCCGGCGCAACCCGCTGCTGTTGCTGGGGCTGGTGGGTACCTCGACATTGATGGGGCTGCAGCTGTGGGTGTTCCTGTGGGCACCGCTGCACGGGCGCAGCATGGAGGTGTCGCTGGGGTACTTCCTGCTGCCGCTGACCATGGTGCTGACCGGGCGGGTGGTGTATGGCGAGCGCCTGTCACGCCTGCAGAAGGTCGCCGTGGCCTGCGCCGTGGTGGGGGTGGGGCATGAACTGATACGCCATGGCTCGTTCGCCTGGGAAACCCTGCTGGTGGCCGGCGGCTACCCGTTCTACTTCATCTTGCGGCGCAAGTTGCGCACCGATCACCTGGGCGGGCTGTGGGCCGACATGTGCCTGATGATGCCGCCCTCGGTGTACTTCATCGTGCAGGGCCCGCTGAGCGCAGCCGACCTGCTGGCCCACCCGCAGCTCTATGTGCTGATCCCGATCCTGGGCGTGATCAGCGCCCTGGCGCTGGTCACCTACGTGATGGCCAGCCGTCTGCTGGCGTTCAGCCTGTTCGGCCTGCTCAGCTATGTGGAACCGGTGCTGCTGGTGGCGGTGGCCCTGATCCTGGGCGAGAGCATCGCCCCGGATCAGTGGCTGACCTACCTGCCGATCTGGCTGGCAGTGGTGGTGCTGGTGCTCGAGGGGGTCAGGCACCTGCTGCGTCAGCGGCGGCGTTCGGTGTAAGCCGTACCTGCCGCACCCGGCGCTCCTGCACGGCCTCGACGGTCATCAGCCAGTCGCCCCAGGTCAGTTGATCGCCCACCCGCGGCAGGCGGTCGAGCAGGCTCATGACCAGGCCGGCGAGGGTCTGGTAGTCCTCGGTGGGCTTGGCCGCAAAGCCGATCTGCGCCTGGATCTGGCGCAGGTTCAGCGCGCCGTTGACCAGGTAGCCGTCCGGCGCCTGCACGATGCCCGGCCCTTCGACTTCACTGGCATCGGGCAGCTCGCCGGCGATGGACTCGAGGATGTCGGTCATGGTCAGCACGCCGGTGAAGTCGCCGAATTCGTTGACCACGAAGGCGATGTGGGTCGACTGGCTGCGCATCTGCTCCAGCGCGTTGAGGATGCTGAAACTCTCCAGCAGGTTCAGCGGCGTGCGCGCCAGGCGCTCCAGGTCCGGCTCGTGACCGGCCAGCAGCTCCCTGAGCAGCTCCTTCTTGTGCACGAAGCCCAGCGGCTCCTCCACCCGCCCCTGGCGAATCAGCGGCAGGCGCGAGTAGGACGAATGCATCAGCGCGGTACGGATCGCCTCCGGCGGTTGCGCCAGGTCGATGAAGTCGACTTTGGCGCGCACCGTCATCAGCGTTCTGATGGGGCGTTCGGCCAGGTTCAGCACGCCGCTGATCATCACCCGTTCGCGGCGGTCGAACAGCACCTGTTCATCGCCATCCTCGACCAGGTCGGCGATGTCCTCACCCACCTCGTCGGCCTGCAACCGGCGCCCACCCAGCATGCGCATCACCGCGTGGGCGGTGCGCTCGCGCAATGGCCGGTGCTGTTGCAGGCTGCGCTTGCGCCGGGCGCGGGCCAGCTGGTTGAACAGCTCGATCAGGATCGAGAAGCCGATTGCCGCGTACAGGTACCCCTTGGGTATATGAAAGCCCAGGCCCTCGGCGGTGAGGCTGAAGCCGATCATCATCAGAAAGCCCAGGCACAGCATGATCACCGTGGGGTGGGCGTTGACGAAGCGGGTCAGCGGCTTGCTCGCGACGATCATGATGCCGATGGAGAAGATCACCGCGATCATCATGATCGACAGGTGCTCGACCATGCCCACGGCGGTAATCACCGCGTCCAGCGAGAACACTGCATCGAGTACCACGATCTGCGCCACGATCGGCCAGAACGCCGAATGGCGCGCCGGGCCCTGATGGTGGGCGACATGCCCTTCGAGACGCTCGTGCAACTCCATGGTGGCCTTGAACAGCAGGAACACACCGCCGAACAGCATGATCAGGTCACGGCCCGAGAAGCTCTTGTCGAACACCTCGAACAGCGGCGCGGTCAGCGTCACCATCCACGAGATGCTGGCCAGCAGGCCCAGGCGCATGATCAGCGCCAGCGACAGGCCGATCACCCGCGCGCGGTCGCGCTGATGGGGCGGCAGCTTGTCGGCGAGAATCGCGATGAACACCAGGTTGTCGATACCCAGTACCAGCTCGAGCACGATCAGCGTGGCAAGGCCCAGCCAGGCCGTGGGGTCGGCTAGCCATTCCATGGGCAGGTACTCAGGCGGGAAACGTCACGGGGACGGGAAAGGGAGGATGGCCAGGACGGCCGGGTACTGGGAGGCTCCGAGAACGAAGTCATATCAACCTTGGGTCAATTAGGGACGGTGATCCTACAATTTCAGCTGACTTTTCTCACAGCGTGAAATTATTTCAATCTGTGGCAAAACACCCGCTGCGGCACAGGGCAATTTCCTTCAATACCCCACCGACCTTCCCGCCTACCCTCGCTGCACCCTCCCCCTCAAGGATCTGCCGCATGAGCCTCAGCCTTTCCATGGCCGCCTTCGCCCTGGCCGCCTCCATTTCCCCTGGCCCGGTCAACATCGTTGCCCTGGGCGCCGGCGCACGGCATGGCTTGCGCCCGGCCATGCGCCACGTTACCGGCGCCACCCTGGGGTTCATCCTGCTGCTGGTACTGATCGGCCTGGGCCTGCACGAGGTGCTGCGCCACTGGCCAGGCCTTGCCGTTGCCCTGCACTGGGCCGGGGTGCTGTTTCTGCTGTACATGGCGTGGAAGCTGGCCCGCGACGACGGCGCGCTCGGTGAAGGGCGTGATACCCACGCACCCAGCCTGCTGCGCGGCGCTGCCATGCAATGGCTCAACCCCAAGGCCTGGCTGGCCTGCGTGGCGGGCATCGGCGCCTTCGTGGGCCAGGGCGAAACCGCCCTGCTGGGCCAGTTCAGCCTGATCTACCTGGTGATCTGCTACCTCTCGCTGGGCTGCTGGGCGCTGGCCGGCAGCCTGATCCGCAGCTACCTCGACAACCCGCGGCGCCTGCGCCTGTTCAATCGCAGCCTGGCCGCCCTGCTGGTGCTGAGTGCGCTGTACCTGATGCAGGGGTCTGTATGAAAAAGACGAAGGTCAGGCTGTTTTCAACCCAGCATCACCGAGTATCAAGGCTTTTCGTACAGCGCCTAGGCTGAGCGGTAATGCCCGGGCGTCGCAGCCAGGTGCTGCTTGAATGCCCGTTGCAGATGCGCCTGGTCGGCAAACCCGGCCTCCAGCGCCACCTCGGCGATCAGCCGGCCCTGGCGCAACTGGGCGCGGGCGTACTGCACGCGGCAGTCCAGCACAAAGCCGTGCGGGGTCAGGCCGTAATGCTGCTTGAAGGTGCGGATCAGATACGAGGTGGACAAGCCGGCGGCCTGGCTGATGTCTTCGAGCTTGAGCGGTTCGGTGCAATGCGCGCGAATGAATGCCGCCGCCCGCTCCAGCCGCGCATCCGGCCTGGCCAGCGGCGGTGGCGCTGCCTCCAGCTGCTGGCGCAGGTCGCCGAAGAACGCTTCGGCAGCCGCCGCCTTGCACGCCGCGCCACGCTGGTTGTCGATAAGCATGTCGTACAGCTGCACCAGGGCCTCGAACAGGGCCGGGGCGGTACTCAGGGTGGCAGCGACCGGTGCGAAGCCAAGGCGGGTCAGCCACGGCATGTCCACGTACAGCATCAGGTACGACCACGGCTGGTCGGCGATCGGGTTGCAGGCATGCACCACACCGGGGTTCATCATCACCACCGTGCCGGTCTCGACCTCGCGCCAGGTGTGCCCGCTGAGGTAGGAGCTGCGCCCGGCAGTGATCGCACCGATGGAGAACCCGGCATGGGAATGGCGCGCATAGCAGACCTTGCGACCGTCTGCGACCCCGCGCGCCTCGATGAAGGGCAACGCCGGGTCACGCCAGAAATACGAGGTGGTGGTCATCGCGTGCGGGCCTGTGGGCAGTGGAACAACGCGCACTCTATCAGGCTTCAGGGCGTGCCACTGCCCCTTGCGCACCGCTCGTCGCCGCTTGCGCGCCCTGATAAGCTGCCGCGCAGACCGTTCAAGGAAGACCCGCATGAGCAGCAAGCGCTTCACCGAAACCAGCAAATTTCTCAGCTACGTGCTGCGTCACGCCCCCGAATCCATCGATCTGCAACTGGACAGCGAAGGCTGGGGCGATGTCGATGCACTGATTGCCGGCGCCGCTCGCCAGGGCCGCGCGCTGGACCTGGCGCACCTGCAGGCAGTGGTGGCCAGCAGCGACAAGAAACGCTTCGGCCTGTCGGACGATGGCCGCAGGATTCGCGCCGTACAGGGGCACTCGACAGCGACGGTCGAGCTCCAGTACGCGCCCAAGGCGCCGCCTGCCGAGCTGTACCACGGTACGGCAACGCGCTTTCTCGACTCGATTGCCCAACAGGGCCTGATCGCCGGCAACCGTCACCACGTGCACCTGTCCCACGACCCTGCCACGGCCATTGCGGTCGGCCAGCGTTACGGCTCACCGGTACTGCTGCACATCGATGCAGCGGCAATGCACGCCCAGGGCCTGACGTTCTTCCAGGCCGACAATGGCGTATGGCTGACGGCCCACGTGCCGGTGGCGTTCATTCGACAGCCCGGTTAAACCGGCGAATCGGCGTCGTGCACCACCACCAGCAACTGCGCCTGCACCGCCCCGACCGAGCGTAGCCGGTGCGGTGTCTGGGCATTGAAGTGCAGCGCATCGCCGCGCTCGAGCAACACCCGCTCGTGCATGAAGTCCACTTCCACCTGCCCTTCGTGCACGAACAGGAACTCTTCGCCAAGGTGCTCCTTGAACGTCGAGTCGCTGAAGTCCGCCGGCGGGCAGATGATGAACGGCAGCAGGCTGCGCTGGCCGATATGCTGGGCCAGCACCGCGTAGCCCGGCCCTTCGGCGCTGCCGGACAACGCCTGGCGTTCACCCCGGCGTACCAGGCTGTAGCGCGCCTGCGCAGGCTGGTCTTCGGCGAACAGTTCTTCCACGTTCACGTTCAACGCCCGCGCCAGTTTCAGCGCCGCCGCAATCGAAGGCGTGTTCAGACCCCGCTCCACCTTGGACAGGTAGCTCTTGGTCATGGCCGTTTTCTCGGCCAGCGTCTCAAGCGTCAGCCCAAGTTTTTTTCTTAATACTTTCAATCGGATAGACATTTAACGCCGCTATTCCCGGTGCAATGGGCAACCTTTCCCTTGCCAATGACACTTTGTGTCATATAGCCTTGTTTGTGTCATCAGGTTGACCGCCCCGCTCACCTTCCAAGCAACCGGGGCGGGCCAGCCCTGACGTCCGATCCGCCACCGAGGAAACCCCAATGGCCAAGACATTAGCACTCCCCAAGGACCAACTGGTCAAGCAGGCCCTGGAACAGATGCAGGGCTCGCTTGCCGATAATACGTGGACTGTGCGTGAAAAGCTGGCGCTGACCTGCCGAATCCTGTTCGACAACGGCCACGACTCCGGCCTGGCCGGGCAGATCAGTGCCCGCGGCCCGCAACCGGGCACCTTCTACACCCAGCAACTGGGGCTGGGCTTCGATGAAATCACCGCCAGCAACCTGCTATTGGTCAACGAGGACCTGGAGGTGCTCGAAGGCAGCGGCATGCCCAACCCGGCCAATCGCTTTCACAGCTGGGTGTACCGCGCACGCCCGGATGTGAACTGCATCATCCACACCCACCCGACCCACATCGCCGCGTTGTCGATGCTCGAGGTACCGTTGCAGGTGTCGCACATGGACCTCTGCCCGCTGTACGAGGACTGCGCGTTTCTCGAAGGCTGGCCCGGGGTGCCGGTGGGCAACGAGGAAGGCGAGCTGATCAGCGCGGCGCTGGGCGACAAGCGCGCCATCCTGCTCTCGCACCACGGCCAGCTGTCGACCGGCGCCAGCATCGAGGAAGCCTGTGTGATCGCGCAGTTGATCGAGCGCGCGGCGCGCCTGCAGTTGCTGGCGATGTCAGCCGGCCAGATCAAGCCCATCGAGCCGGTGCTGGGACGCGAAGCGCACGACTGGATCGCCCGCCCCAAGCGCCACGGCGCGGCGTTCGCCTACTATGCCCGGCAGTGCCTGCGTCAGCATGCCGATTGCCTGAACTGAACCTGTTTTCTGCGGAGTGTTTTTCATGTCCACGACTTTTCACGGCATCATCGGCTACACCATCACCCCGTTCAGCGCCGACGGCACCCAACTCGACCTGGCGGCCCTGGGCCGCTCCATCGATCGGCTGATCGAAGGTGGCGTACAGGCCATCGCGCCCCTGGGCAGCACGGGCGAAGGCGCCTACCTGAGCGACCGCGAGTGGGACCAGGTGGCCGAGTTCAGCCTGGCGCACATTGGCGGGCGGGTACCGACCATTGTCAGCGTCTCGGACCTGACCACCGCCAGCGCCATGCGCCGTGCGCGCTTTGCCGAGGCCCATGGGGCAGATGCGGTGATGGTATTGCCGGCGGCCTACTGGAAGCTGAGCGAGGCCGAGATCCTGCAGCACTACCAGAGCATCGGCGACTGCATCGGCGTGCCGATCATGCTCTACAACAACCCGGCCACCAGCGGCACCGACCTGTCGGTGGAGCTGATCATGCGCATCGTGCGCCAGGTCGAGAACGTGACCATGGTCAAGGAGAGTACCGGCGACATCCAGCGCATGCACAAGCTGCAGCAGTTGGGCGAAGGCCAGGTGCCGTTCTACAACGGCTGCAACCCGTTGGCCCTGGAAGCGTTCGTGGCCGGTGCCACGGGCTGGTGCACGGCGGCAGCCAACCTGATTCCGGCGCTCAACCAGCAGCTGTACCAGGCCGTGCTGGGTAACGACCTTGAGGCGGCGCGAGCGCTGTTCTACCGGCAGTTGCCATTGCTGGAGTTCATCCTCAAGGGCGGCTTGCCGGCGACGGTGAAGGCAGGGTTGGCGTTGACCGGGCTGGAGGTGGGCGAGCCGCGCAGGCCGGTATTCGGGCTGGATGACGCCGGGCGTGAGCGGTTGCGCGGGTTGCTCGAACAGATGGGGTAAGGCCTTCTCACTGCCTCAGCGCACGGGATTGCCACGGCCAACAGGGCATGCATCGCCAGCCCTGTTGGCTCGGCTTCAGGGCGCTACAACCGCCAATCCAGGCTCACCGTCAGCGTGCGCGGATCCCCCCAGTACACCCCGTTGTAGAACCCCACGTTGTTGTAGTACCTGGTATCCAGCAGGTTCTTCACGTTCAAGGACGCCGACAGGTGTTCGTCGAACTCGTAACGGGACATCAACCCCACCACCGTGTAGGACCGCTGGCGAATGTCAGCCGGCGCCGTGATGATCCGGCCATCGCTGCCTCGCCCCACCGGACGATTGCCGCTGCGGTAGATGTCGCTCTGCCAATCCACCGACCCACCCACGGTCAACCTGTCCATCACCCTGTAGGAGCTGTTCCAGCGCACCATGTTCAACGGCTGGGTGGTGTTGCGCCGCTTGTGCTCGGCATCCAGCGAGTGGGTGTAGCTGTAGCCCAGGGTCATGTTCCACCCCGCCATCACCTCGCCAGCGACCTCTGCCTCGAAGCCCTCCACGGTATTGCCCTTGCCGCCGGACTTGTAATACTGCTCGCCGTTGGGCCCTACCGGAATGGAATCGTCCACCTCGGCCACGTTGTCCTGCTTGCTGCGAAACACCGCCGTCGACAGGTTCAGGCGCTCGTCCAGCAGGCTGCCCTTCAGGCCCACCTCGTAGTTGCTGCCCACCACCGGTTCCAGGTACTTGTCGTCGACATCCTTGTAGTTCTGCGGCTTGAAGATGTCGGTGTAGCTGGCGTACACGGTGTATTGGTCGGTGATGTCGTACAGAACGCCCGCATAGGGTGTCCACACGTCATTGTGGGTGCGGCTGGAGCGCGGGTTCTCCACCACCTGCCCCGCCGCATCGAATGCCCATGAGCGCCCCGTGACCTTCCAGCTGCCGTAGCGGCTGCCCAGCACCAGGTGCAGTGCATCGGTCACGTTCAGCCGGGTGGCGACATAGCCGGCATTCTGCTGCGTGGTATCGCGCGAACCATCCAGGTTGGTCACGGTATCGGCGAACTTGTCTACCCCGCCCAGGTACTTCCAGTCGGGGATGGTCGTGTAGCCGGGCGGCAGGTCCAGGGGCCGCTTGAGCGGCGCGCTGTTGCGCCGCTGCGACTCGCCATAGCCGATCATGAATTCGTGCTCGCGCCCCAGCAGCGCAAAGGGCCCGCCCAGGTTGAGGTCGGCGGCTCTCATTTTCTCGTCGCCGATGAAGTGGCTGACCCAGGCATTCATGCCGCTGCGGTCGGCCTCGGGGAAGCCCTGGCCACCGAAGTACACCTTGCCGTCGGTTTCGCTCTGGCGGTAGGTGTAGGCCGCCTTGAGGTGCCAGTCGCCGCCCAGGCGCTGGTCGAGGGTGGCGAACACGGTCTCGTCCTTGAGCGGCCACGAACTCCACGGCGCCGAGATGTTGTTCGAACGCGGCAGCTTGGCCTTGCCACCGGAGGCGTTCCAGTACGGCACGGTGCCCCACGAGGCACCCTGTACATGCTTGTTCTGGTAGTCGTACCCCACCGCCAGCACGGTGTCGTCGCTCAGGTCACCCTCGAGAATGCCGTAGGCCACCTCGCGCTGGGTCTGGTAGCGGTCGCGAAACGAATGGGCGTCGCGGTAGGCCAGCACGCTGCGCCCGCGCAGACGACCGTCGAAGGCCAGCGGCCCGCCCACGTCGACATAGCTGTAGTAGTTGTCGTAGCTGCCGCCACGCAGGCCGGTTTTCACCGCCAGTTCATGGGTGGGGCGCTTGCGCATCATGTTGATGGTGCCCGACGGGTCGCCGGCGCCGGTGGTCAGCCCGGTGGCGCCACGCACCACTTCGATGCGGTCGTAGATGATGGTGTCCGAGTCGGACTTGAGCCCCGCGAAGGTGTTGAGCATGCCGTCGATCTGGAAGTTGTCGATGGCATAGCCGCGCGAGTTGTAGGTGGGGCGCTCGGAGTCGTTGCGCTGCACCACCACGCCCGTCACCTGGCCCATGGCTTCGGAGAGGTTGTCGAGCTGGAAGTCGTCCAGCTGCTGGCGGGTCAGCACCGACATCGACTGCGGGGTGTCCTTGATCGACAGGTTCAGGCGGGTGGCGGTGCTCATGCTGCCGGTGGTGTAGGACCCGGTGTTTTCGGTGGTGCTGCCCAGGCCCTGGGCACTCACGTTGGTCGAACCCAGCTCCAGCGCCTGGGGGGCGGCGTCGGGCAGGGGTTCGTTGTCAGCCAGTGCGACGGCGCTGCAGGCGGTGCCGCACAGGCCCAGTGTCAACGTCATGGAACGGGTAATCGGCGCGAACATCGCGGCCTTCTCCTTGTTTTACGACGGGAAATTCCGTTTAGAAGTACACAGCGGGACATCATCGGATCACCCTTAATACGAATGCTTATCGATTTAATTTAGACATGAAAAAGGCGATCCGAAGATCGCCTTTTTTACCCGCCGGATGCGCTACGGCATCACAGGTGGCGTGTACTGCAACGTGGTGCCCAGCGCCCAGAGCAAGAACAGCACCAGCGGCACGTGCACCAGCAACTGCACGAACGAGAAGCCGATCAGGTCGCGCGCCTTGAGCCCCAGCACGCCCAGCAGCGGCAGCATGTAGAACGGGTTGATCAGGTTGGGCAGCGCCTCGGCGGCGTTGTAGATCTGCACCGCCCAGCCCAGGTGGTACTGCAGGTCGTTGGCCACCAGCATCACGTAGGGCGCCTCGATGATCCACTTGCCGCCACCGGAGGGAATGAAGAAGCCCAGCACCGCGGAGTACACGCCCATCAGCAAGGCGTAGGTGTCATGCGAGGCGATCTGCACGAAGAAGGTGGAGATATGGTGCGCCAGGGTTTGCGCGTCCACGCCCTTGACCTGGGTGAGGATGGCCGCGATCGAGCCGTACAGCGGGAACTGGATCAGTACCCCGGTGGTGGTCGGCACCGCACGGCTCACCGCATCCAGGAAGCTGCGCGGGCGCCAGTGCAGCAAGGCGCCGAGCATGATGAACAGAAAGTTGTAGGTATTGAGCCCCGAGATCGCGGTGATGGCCGGCTTGGTCGAGAACTCGTGGTACAGCCAGCCAGCCGCCAGGGCCACCAGCAGCAGGGTCAGCACCGGGCTGTATTCCAGCCATTCACCCGGGCGCGTGCGCTGCGCCGGTGGTGGTGCGCTGAAGCTGGGGTCGATGCCACAGGCCTGGGCATCGCGGGCACTCTGCGGGCCGGGTGCAGTGGCGTAGGCCACGATCAGCGACACGATGACCAGCGCCGCCAGCATCACGCCCGACTGCCAGAGGAAGATGGTTTCGGTGAACGGGATCACCCCGGTGATCGCCAGGATCGACGGCGGCAGGCTGGCCGGGTTGGCTTGCAGCTGCGCAGCCGACGAGGACAGGCCCAGGGCCCATACGGCGCCCAGGCCCAGGTAGGCGGCGGCACCGGCGGCGCGGTAGTCCATCTTCAGGTCGGTACGGCGCGCCAGGGCGCGTACCAGCAGGCCGCCGAACACCAGCGACAGGCCCCAGTTGAGCAACGAGGCGACCATCGAGATCAGCGCCACCCAGCACACGGCCGAACGGCCGTTCTTCGGAATGCGCGCCAGGCGGTCGATGAGTTTCACCGCCGGCGGCGAGCTGGCCACCACATAGCCGCCGATGACCACGAAGGCCATCTGCATGGTGAAGGGGATCAGGCTCCAGAACCCGTCACCGAAGGCGGTGGCGGTATCGAGGGGTTTGGCGCCCATGGCCAGGGCGGCCAGTGACACCAGCACCACGGCCAGGGCGGCGAACACCCAGGAGTCGGGGAACCAGCGTTCGGCCCAGTTGGAGCAACGCAGGGCAAAGCGGGCGGAGCGGCTGTCTTGGAGTTCGGCGGCCACGGGATTTTCCTTCTTATTGATTTTTTTTGAACGGCTGAAGGCCCCTTCGCCGGCACAGGCAAGGCGGTTATCAGCCTAGAACGTCATCTCTTTCACATCATCGGCCACGATCAGCTTGCCGGCGGTCTTGGCGACGATCTCTTCCACGCTCACCCCCGGCGCTGTCTCGCGCAGGATGAACGCACCATTCTCGATCTCAAGATAGGCCAGGTCGGTCAGCACCTTGCGGATGCAGCCGGCACCGGTCAGCGGCAGGCTGCAATGCGACAGCAGCTTGGACTCGCCGTCCTTGGAGGCATGGGTCATGGTGACGATGATGTTCTCGGCACCGGCCACCAGGTCCATCGCCCCGCCCATGCCCTTGACCAGTTTGCCCGGGATCATCCAGGAGGCGATGTTGCCCTCCACGTCCACCTCGAATGCCCCCAGCACGGTGAGGTCGACATGGCCGCCACGGATCATCGCGAAGGACTCGGCCGAGTTGAAGATCGACGCGCCGGTGCGGGCGGTCACGGTCTGCTTGCCGGCGTTGATCATGTCGGCGTCCAGCTGCGCTTCGGTGGGGAATTCCCCCATGCCCAGCAGGCCGTTCTCCGATTGCAGCATCACGTCCATATCCGCCGGGACGTAGTTGGCCACCAGGGTCGGGATGCCGATGCCAAGGTTGACGTAGTAGCCGTCCTTGAGTTCACGGGCTACACGTTGTGCCATTTGTTCGCGGGTAAGTGCCATGCTCAGGTTCTCTTTGTTGTTCTGCGCGGGGTCGGGTCAGGCTTTGACGGTGCGTTTTTCGATACGCTTCTCGAACGTGCCGACGATGACCCGGTCGACGTAGATGCCCGGGGTATGGATCTCGGTAGGCAGCAGCACGCCTGGCTCGACGATCTCCTCGACCTCCACCACGGTGATCTTGCCGGCGGTGGCGGCCAGCGGGTTGAAGTTCTGCGCGGTGTTGCGGTACACCACGTTGCCGTAGTGGTCGGCCTTCCAGCCCTTGACGATGGCGAAGTCACCGGTGATGGCTTCTTCGAGGATGTACTTGCGCCCGTTGAATTCGCGCACTTCCTTGCCTTCGGCCACCGGGGTGCCGTAGCCGGTGGCGGTGAAGAAGGCCGGGATGCCGGCGCCGCCGGCGCGCATCTTCTCGGCCAGGGTGCCTTGCGGGGTAAGTTCCACTTCCAGTTCGCCGCTGAGCAGCTGACGCTCGAACTCGGCGTTTTCGCCCACATACGAGGCGACCATCTTGCGGATCTGGTGGTCTTCGAGCAGCACGCCCAGGCCGAAGCCGTCGACGCCGCAGTTGTTGGACACCACGGTCAGGCCGCGCACGCCACGGCGCTTGATCTCGGCAATGAGGTTTTCAGGGATGCCGCACAGGCCGAAGCCGCCTGCCAGTACGGTCATGTTGTCGGCAAGGCCTTCGAGGGCCTCTTCATAGGTCGCTACGCGCTTGTCCAGTCCGGCCATGCTGATTCGCCTTTTGTAGTTGTAGAACCGACGAGGGTCGTCGGAGAGCGTCTGGGGCCATCTTCGCCCTTGGCCACTCATTTGTTAATTTTGTTTTTTTGATGGATTGATTGGTTATTCAAATCAATGTCGACGCGGGTAGGCTTGACCCGCCACAAAACCCTAAAGGACAGTAGACCACCCTCCCCACTTTGCAGGAGCCTTCCATGCGTACGCTCGAACTCGGCGACTCCACCGTACCCGTCATCGGCCAGGGCACCTGGTACATGGGCGAAGACCCCGACCAGCAGAAAGCCGAGGTCGCCGCCCTGCAGCACGGCATCGACCTGGGCCTGACGTTGATCGACACCGCCGAAATGTATGCCGAGGGCGGCGCCGAGCGGGTGGTGGGCCAGGCCATCCAGGGGCGTCGCGAGCAGGTCTGCGTGGTCAGCAAGGTGTACCCGCACAACGCCAGCCGCAGCGGCATCCCCGCCGCCTGCGAGCGCAGCCTGCAGCGCCTGGGCACCGACCATATCGACCTGTACCTGCTGCACTGGCGCGGCCAGTACCCGCTGGAGGAAACCGTCGAAGCCTTCGAGCGCCTGCGCGAGGCCGGCAAGATCCGGCGCTGGGGCGTGTCCAACTTCGATACCGATGACCTGCGCGAGCTGGACAACCTGGCCTGCGCCACCAACCAGGTGCTGTACAACCCCGAGCAGCGCGGCATCGAGTTCGACCTGCTGCCCTACAGCCACAAGCGCCACTTGCCAACCATGGCCTACTGCCCGCTGGCCCAGGCCGGACGCCTGCTCAAAAACGCGACCCTCAACCAGATCGCCGAACGCCATGGCGCCACCGCGGCCCAGGTGGCACTGGCCTGGGTAACCCGAGAAGACGGCGTGATCGCGATCCCCAAGGCGGTGGACAAGCGCCATGTGCAGCTCAATGCCGCCGCGGCCAGCCTGACCTTGAGCAGCGAAGACCTGCGCGCCATCGACCGCGCCTTCCCGCCGCCCACCCGCAAGCAGCGCCTGGCGATGGTGTGATCAGCGAAAGTCGCGGCTGCGCACATCCAGCCCGTGCAACAGCGGGCTGAGGTCTTCCAGGCGCTTCGCGATCAGGTGGCGCACGCCGTCGGCGCATTCGAGCGTACCCATCACCCGCAGCAGCTGCGAGCCCACCAGCACCCGGCGCTGACGCTCGGCCAGCTCGCGCCACACCACCACGTTGACCATGCCGAACTCATCCTCCAGGGTCACGAAGGTCACGCCGCTGGCAGTGCCTGGCCGCTGGCGCCCGGTGACCAGCCCCGCCACGCTCACCGCATCGCCGTGTTCGGCCCCCTCCAGGGCCTGCGAACTGCGACAGCCCAGGCCATTCAGGCGTCGGCGCAGCAGGCTCAGCGGGTGCGGGCCCAATGTGGTGCCGACGCTGGCATAGTCGGCAAACAGGTCCTCGCCCACACTGGGCACCGGCAGGTTCACCGGCACTTCACGGGGCGGCTCCACCCCGGCGAACAGCGGCAGTTGCGCCTGCACCGCCGCCACTTCCCAACGCGCCTGATAACGGTGCCCGGCCAGGGCGCCCAGGGCCCCGGCATCGGCCAGCAGCGCCCGCGCCCGCGCATCCAGGCCGGCACGCAGGCACAGGTCGGCCACATCGCCGAACGCCCGCTGCGCCCTGGCCTGTGCCAGGCGCAGGGCATCGTCCTGGCGAAAGCCGCGCACCTGGCGCAGGCCAAGGCGCAGCGCCAGTTCATCGCCGCCCACCGGCTCCAGGCTGCAGTCCCACTGGCTGTGCTGCACATCCACCGGGCGAATCTGGATGCGGTGGCGGCGCGCGTCCTGCAGGATCTGGTCCGGGCTGTAGAAGCCCATCGGCCAGCTGTTGATCAGCGCACAGGCGAAGATCGCCGGCTCGTGGCACTTGAGCCAGCAACTGGCGTAGGTCAGCAAGGCAAAGCTGGCCGCGTGGGACTCGGGGAAGCCGTAGCTGCCAAAGCCCTTGATCTGCTCGAAGATGCGCTCGGCGAACTCGACGCTGTAGCCGTTGTTCAGCATGCCCCGGGTCAGCCGCTCGCGGTGTGGCTCCAGCCCGCCGTGACGTTTCCAGGCGGCCATCGAACGGCGCAACTGGTCGGCCTCGCCTGCCGTATAGTCGGCGGCCACCATGGCCAGCTCCATCACCTGTTCCTGAAACAGCGGCACACCCAGGGTGCGCTCGAAGACCTTCTTCAGCGCATCCGACGGGTAGGTCACCTGCTCCTGCTTGTTACGCCGGCGCAGGTACGGGTGCACCATGTCGCCCTGGATCGGCCCGGGGCGCACGATGGCCACCTCGATCACCAGGTCGTAGAACTCGCGTGGCTTGAGCCGCGGCAGCATGGCCATCTGCGCCCGTGACTCGATCTGGAACACCCCCACGGTATCGGCACGGCCGATCATGTCGTAGGTGGGGACATCGTCCGGCGGCAGGGTAGCGATGGTCAGCTCGCGCCCGCGGTGGTAGCGCACCAGGTCGAAGCAGCGGCGCAAGGCGCTGAGCATGCCCAGGGCCAGGATATCGACCTTGAGCAGGCCGACCATGTCCAGGTCGTCCTTGTCCCACTGGATCACCGTGCGTTCGTCCATGGCGGCGTTTTCCACCGGCACCAGGGTGTCCAGTGGCTGCTCGGAAATCACGAAGCCACCAGGGTGCTGCGACAGGTGCCGGGGGAAGCCGATCAGCTCGCCGGTCAAGGTCAGCACCCGGTGCAGCAGCGGGCTGTCGGGGTCGAAACCGGCTTCGCGCAACCGCTCCGGCGGCGGGATGCGATCGGTCCAGCGCCCGCAGCAATCGGCCAGGGCGTTGATCTGGTCGGGCGGCAGCCCCAGCACCCGGGCAATGTCGCGCACCGCCCCGGCGGCATGGTAGGTGCTGGCCACGGCCGTCAGGGCGGCGCGGTGGCGGCCATAGCGGTTGAACACGTATTGCAGCACCTCTTCGCGCCGTTCGTGCTCGAAGTCCACGTCGATGTCCGGCGGCTCGTCGCGTTCACGCGATAAAAAGCGCTCGAACAGCAGGTGCGTGCGGGTCGGGTCCAGCTCGGTGATGCCCAGCACGAAGCACACCACCGAGTTGGCTGCCGAGCCCCGGCCCTGGCACAGGATGCCCTGGCCACGGGCAAAATGAACGATGTCGTAGACGGTCAGGAAGTAGCTCTCGTAACCCAGCTCGGCGATCAGTGCCAGTTCGTGTTCGAGGGTCTGGCGCACGGCCGGCTCGATTCCCCCCGGCCAGCGCCACGGCACCTGGCGTTCGCACAGCGTGCGCAGCCAGCCGGTCGGCGTGTACCCCTCGGGCACCACTTCGCGCGGGTACTGGTAGCGCAACTGGCCGAGGTCGAAGGTGCAGCGCCGGGCAATCTCCAGGGTGGCCTCAAGCAGGTGGGCCGGGTACAGCTCGGCCAGCTGCGCCAGGGGCCGCAGGTGCCGCTCGCCATTGGCGAACAGGTGCTGCCCGGCACCGGCCACGGTGCTGTGATGGCGCAGCGCGCTCATGCAGTCCTGCAGCGCGCGCCGCCCACGCGCATGCATGTGCACGTCGCCACAGGCCACGGCGCGCAGGTTCAGGCTCGCGGCCAACCCCTGCAGTTGTTGCAGGCGCTGATGATCGTCGGCACCGCGATGCAGTTGCACCGCCAGCCACAGGCGCTCGCCGAACACCTCGCGCAGCCACAGGCCGGGGCCGGCCTGCAACGGCTCGTCCGGCACCCACAGCGCCAGCAGGCCGTGCAGCGGGCCGGCGAAGTCTTCGCGCAGCAGCTGGTATTCGCCCTTTTTCGCCCGGCGCCGCGCCAGGGTGATGAGCCGGCACAGGTGCTGGTAGCCGCTCAGGTTTTCGACCAGCAGCACCAGCCTGGGGCCGTCGTGCACCCGCACCTCGCTGCCGACGATCAGCTTGAGGCCCGTCTCCCTGGCCGCCTGCCAGGCGCGCACGATACCGGCCAGGGTGCATTCGTCGGTGATCGCCAGGGCCTGGTAGCCCTGCTGGTGCGCCCGCTCGAACAGCTCGCGGGCACTCGAGGCCCCGCGCTGGAAGGTGAAGTTCGACAGGCAGTGCAGCTCGGCATAGCCCACGCTCATGCGAACCAGCCCTGCAGCCACAACGGCCCGCCTTCGCCCAATGGCCGGTAGGCCCAGCCGCGCTGGCCAGCCGGGGTTTCGACCAGGTAGTAGTCACGCCGTACATCGCCGCCATCCCACCAGCCAGATTCGATCCGCTCGGGCCCGGCCAGCAGGCGCAGGCCCTCGGGCGCCAAGGCCTGCGGCTCGGCCAGCAGCCAGCCCGGGCGCGGCGGCCCACCCGGCGCACGGGCCAGCGGCGGGGCGCCGCCTGCCGCCTGCCAGGCGCACTCGGGGCGGTGGTCGGCAAAAGCCTGCACAGCCCGCACGCTCTCATCGCCCAGGCGTGCACGCAAACGCTCGCGCAGTTGCTCCCAGCCCTGTTGCTGCTGGGGCCGCGCATTGAACAGCTCGCCCGGTTGCGGCACGAACGCCGGCAGGTCGTCGGCCACCAGGCGCACGCTGCGCACCGGTGCGGGCAGGCTCAACTGCTCCAGGCGCCCGCGTGCCAGCTCGAACAGCATGCCCGCCTCGCGTTCGGCGGCCAGCAGGCCGACCACCACCGGCGTGGCGACGCCCCGGGCATGTTCCAGGTGCAGGGTAAAACGCTGCACGCCGCCGTCACGGCTGGCCAGGAACGCCGCCAGGTCGGCAATCAGCCGGCGCAACGGAAACAACAGCGCCTGGTGCGATTCCACATCGAAGTTGAGTTCCAGCCGCGCCTCGAACCGGTCCGGCGGCCGGTAGCACGCCAGCGCCATGGGGCGCAGGCCCAGCAGGCGATCCAGGTGCACCTGCACGCTGGCGGCAAAACGCCTGGCCAGGGTGTCGCGCGGCAACCCCAGCACCTGCCCAAGGTCGCGCAGGCCCATGCGCGACAAGGCCGTGGCGGCCTCCACCGGCAGGCCGATGCGGTCCACGGGCATCTGCGCAAGGGCGGCGCGGGTGGCCTGGGCGTCGTTCAGTGCCAGCCCGTCATGGGCGTTGGCCAGCATGCGCGCCGCCACCGGGTTGCTGGCCAGCACGATGCGATGACGCAGCCCCAGCTCGCCCAGCTCCTTGCGCAGGCGGGCCTCGAACAGCGGCCAGGGCCCGAACAGGCCCAGGCTGGATTCGACTTCGAGCAACACGGTGCGTGGGTAATGCAGGCTGACCTGCGAACTGAACTGGTAGGCCCAGGCGGCCAGCAATTGCTGCAACTGCTCGACCGCCGCCGGGTCATGCTCGACGCAGGTAAAACTGCTGGCCAGCGCCTGCGCGGTGCTCAGGCTCTGCCCGGCGCGCAGCCCCAGGGCCCGGGCCGCCGGGTTGACCGCCTGCAACACGCGCCGCTGCGCCGGGCCGCTGAGCAGCACCAGCGGCGCCTGGGGGTCGTCGCGACCGCGCAGCACGCTGTCGAGTGCCAGTTGCGGCAGCAGGATGCAGGCCCACAGCATCGCCCATCACCCTCGCCCGGCCATGGCGATCGGGGTGGCCGGGGCCAGCCCGCCACGGCACTTGAGCACCCGCCACTGCGCCGGGTGCAGGTCGACGGCAATGCGCAGCGCGGCCGGCGACGGGTTGAGTGCCGCCTGCTGCGGGCGGCAGGCAAAGGCCAGGGTCTGGCCGGTTTCGGCAGCCACCTGCAGGCGGCGCAAGGCGCGGTCGTCGACCTGCTGCGGCCAGCACAGCACCGCGCCGCAACTGCCCGAGCGCAGGCACTGCTCGGCGGCCCACAGGGCCTCGACGCGGGAGGCCTGGATCAGCGACAGCCAGCGCAGGTCGACACCGGCTGCCAGCCAGGCGGGCGGGTACGGAATGAACGGCGGCGCCACCAGCACCACCCGTTCGCCGCTGGCAGTCAGGCGCGCCAGGCTCGGCCAGAGCAGGTGCAACTCGCCGGCGCCCTCGGCAGCCAGCAGCAGTTCGCTGAGCGCACCCGGTGGCCAGCCGCCGCCGGGCAGCACCGCGTCCAGCGCGGCATGCCCGGTGGGTTGCAGGCCCCGGGGCTGGGCCAGCGGGCGCCCCTTCCAGACCCGACGCTCGTCGAGCAGCCCGTCGAGGCTGACCACCGCGCCCATCAGTCGCGCCTCAACAGGCCGCAGAACACTCCTTCGATCACGAAGTCGCGTTCTGGCCCCACGTCTATCGGTGCATAGGCCGGGTTGCGCGGCAGCAGGCGGTAGTGCGTGCCTGCGCGCTGGAAGCGCTTGATGGTGACCTCGCCATCGAGCCGGGCCACCACGATCTGCCCGTCGCGGGCATCGGGCTGCTGGTGAATGCCCACCAGGTCGCCGTCGAAGATACCGTCGTCGATCATCGAGTCGCCGCGCACCTTCAGCAGGTAGGTGGGGGTACGGCTGAACAAGTGCGCATCGAGCATCAGCTGTTCGTGGATGTCCACGTCGGGCCCGATCGGGCGGCCGGCGGCCACCTGGCCCAGTACCGGGATCTCCAGCACCTCGGGGCGGCGCAGCGCACCGGCCAGGCGGATGCTGCGCGCCTGGTTGGGGGTGACTTCGATGAAGCCGGCCTCGCACAGCGCCTGGATGTGCTTGCGCGCCACGCTGCGCGAGGCAAAACCGAAGGCCTGGGCGATGTCGGCCAGGCTCGGGGGCTGCCCTTGCTGCGCGATGCGGTCGCGGATGAAGGTCAGGATGGCGGCACGTTTGGGCGATAGTCTGTTCATGGAGCACATTTGTACTCTTTTCGGGTTTATCTGACCAGCCCCGCTGATCGCCACGGCAAAATGGTTATGATGGCCCGCCGTGCAATGGAAACCGCGCCCCATGCTTGAAGCCCTGCTGTTCGACCTCGATGGCACCCTGACCGACACCGATACCCTGCATTTGCAGGCACTGCAGCAGTTGCTGCATGAGCAGGGTCGCGAACTGAGCGAGGCCGAGTTCGACGCCCACGTCAGTGGCCGGGCCAACGCCGACATGTGCCGCTACCTGTTCCCCGGGCGCCCGGTGGCCGAGCATGAGGCGTTCGCCGACCGCAAGGAGGCGCGCTTTCGTGCGCTGTCGCCAACCTTGCAGCCCACTGCCGGCCTCGAACGCCTGCTGGCGCATGCCGAGCGCCACGGCATCGGCATGGCCGTGGTCACCAATGCGCCACGGGCCAATGCGCAGCACATGCTGGCAGCCATGGGCCTGGCCGAGCGCTTCGAGCATGTGCTGGTGGCCGAGGAACTGGCACGGGCCAAGCCCGATCCCCTGCCCTACCTCACCGGCCTGGAACGCCTGGGGGCCAGGGCAGACCATGCGCTGGCGTTCGAGGATTCGGTGCCGGGCGTGACGGCAGCGAGCCGCGCGGGGATCCTTACCGTGGGCCTGTCGACCAGCCAGGCGCCGCAGGTGCTGCTGGAGGCCGGTGCGCAGCTGGTGGTGAGGAACTTCGACGATGAGCGCCTGTGGCAACTGATTGCGCAGATGAGCGGCTGAAGCCACCCACCGCGCCGGTTTCGCCAGCCAGGCTGGCACGTGCACCATCGGGGGTCACCTTCGAGCGGTGCACGCTCGCTGTCGGTGCACCCCTGAGCCGGCCAATTCACAAAACATGACCAACGGGTCACATTTATCCCGCCCCTCTCCTACACTGTTCAATCGACCTGATACCGTCCGGAAAACTCGATCGAAAATAGTCGAAACTTCTGCAAACCCGGTAGGTCAGCAACTAAGTAGGCCAACGACTCTGGTTACCCAGGCGCAGCCCACCCCCCACTCGTCAGCACGCCATCGGCAGGAGCGCCGGCTGGCGTAGCGCTTGCACGTGTGTCCGGGGCGTTTCACCGCATCACATGACATAGCGAGAACAACAGTACAGACATGCAGCGGGTGGGATACGCCCGCAGAACAAGGGACGGAGACAAGTATGATCAGCGCCGCTGTCGAACCTCATGCAGAGCATTTCAACCCGGATACCAGCGCGCAGGTGCGTGCTGCCCAGATCGTCACGACAGCCAAGGCCCCTGCCCTCGATACCCGGCGCAACCCGAACAAGCGCAAGGTGCTGTTCGTGACCTCGGAAATCGCCGACCTGGTCAAGACCGGCGGCCTGGGCGACGTCTCCGCCGCCCTGCCCCGCGCCATGCGCCACCTGCACGATGTACGCGTGCTGATCCCCGGCTACCCGCAGGTACTCGAAAGCGACAACCCGATCCACCTGGTGGGCGAGCTGGGCGGCCATGCCGCACTGCCCCCGTGCAAGATCGGGCGCATGGACCTGGCCGACGGCCTGGTCATCTATGTACTGATCTGCCCCGAGCTGTACCAGCGCGAAGGCACCCCCTACGGCGCCAACAATGGCCGTGACTGGCCCGACAACCATATCCGCTTCGCCCGCCTGGGCCTGGCCGCCGCCGAAATCGCCGCGGGCGAGGGCATGGTGCACTGGAAGCCCGATCTGGTGCACGCCCACGACTGGCCTGCCGGCCTGGCCCCGGCCTACATGCACTGGCGCGGCCTGAACACCCCCACCCTGTTCACCATCCACAACCTGGCCTACCAGGGGGTGGTCAGCCGCGGCTGCTGCCCGGAACTGGCGATTCCCGAACACGCCCTGCAACAGGAAGGCATGGAGTTCTACGGCAAGCTGTCGTTTCTCAAGGCCGGCCTGGCCTACTCCAGCCACATCACCACGGTCAGCGCCACCTATGCCCGGGAAATCACCACCCCGGCCTTCGGCTGCGGGCTCGACGGTTTTCTTGGCAGCAAGGCGCAGCAGGGCCTGCTCAGCGGCATCCCCAACGGCATCGACGAAAGCTGGGATTCGGCCACCGACACCCACCTGACCCACCGCTTCAGCATCAACGACTGGGAAGGCAAGGCGGCCAACAGCAGCCAGGTGCGCGAGCTGTTCGAGCTGGAGCCCTCCACCGGCCCGCTGTTCGCCGTGGTCTCGCGCCTGGTGTACCAGAAGGGCCTGGACCTGACCCTGGGGGTGGCCGAGTACATCGTCGAACAGGGCGGCCAGATCGCCATCATCGGCCGCGGCGAACCGGAGGAAGAACAAGCCATGCGCGAGCTGGCCAGCCGCTTCCCGGGCCGCGTGGGGGTGCGCATCGGCTTCAACGAGACCGACGCACGGCGCATGTTCGCCGGCAGCGACTTTCTGCTGATGCCCTCGCGCTACGAGCCCTGCGGCCTGAGCCAGATGTACGCGCAGCGCTTCGGCTCGCTGCCGGTGGCGCGCAACACCGGCGGCCTGGCCGACACCATCGAGAATGGCGTCACCGGCTTTCTGTTCGACGAACCGAGCGTGGAGAGCTACCGCGAAGCACTCTCGCGGGCCTTCTACGTATACGGCAAGAAACACCTGCTCAATGCCATGCGCTGCCTGGCCATGACCCAGCCATTCAACTGGTGTCAGGCCGTGGAACCCTATGCCCACCTGTACGAGGAACTGGTGACGCGCGCCACGCTCAACGCAGGCTGAGGAGAACTGCCGTATGCCCTTCAGGTCACAGGAACACGCGACCCACGGGGCCGTGATGCTGGACAGCCACACCACCCGCTTCGCCCTCTGGGCGCCCGATGCCCGGCAGGTGGAGGTGGAATGTGAAAACGCCGCCCCGCAACCCATGCAGCGCAGTGACGACGGCTGGTTCGTGCTGCGCCTGCCCTGCCCGGCCGGTACGCGCTATCGCTACCGTATCGACGGCGACCTGTCGGTCGCCGACCCGGCCAGCCGTGCCCAGCCCGACGGCGTGCACGGCCCCAGCCAGGTGCTGGGCACCGAATATGCCTGGCAACACCCCGACTGGCAGGGCCGCCCGTGGCACGAGGCAGTCATCTATGAAGTGCACGTGGGCCTGCTGGGCGGTTACGCCGGCGTGGCCAGGCACCTGCCGCGCCTGGCCGCACTGGGCGTGACCGCCATCGAGCTGATGCCCATCGGGCAGTTTCCCGGCCAGCGCAACTGGGGCTATGACGGTGTGCTGCCGTTCGCCCCGCAAGCGAGCTATGGCACCGCGCAGCAACTCAAGGCGCTGATCGACCAGGCCCACGCGCTGGGGCTGATGGTGCTGCTGGATGTGGTGTACAACCACTTCGGCCCCGACGGCAATTACCTGCACCGTTATGCCCAGGGTTTCTTTCGCGAAGACCGGCATACGCCCTGGGGCGCGGCCATCGATTTTCGCCGCCGCCAGGTGCGCGACTTCTTCATCGAGAACGCCCTGATGTGGCTGCACGACTACCGCTTCGACGGCCTGCGCCTGGATGCGGTGCACGCCATCGACGACCCTGACTTTCTGCATGAGCTGGCCCGCCGCGTGCGCGCCAGCACCGCACCGGGCCGGCAGGTGTGGCTCACCCTCGAGAACGAGCGCAACCAGGCGCACCTGCTCCAGGAGGGCTACGACGCCCAGTGGAACGACGATGGCCACAACGCCCTGCACGTGCTGCTGACCGGCGAGCAGGAAGGCTACTACGTCGATTACCGCGAGGCGCCGCTGAACAAGCTGGCGCGTTGCCTGAGCCAGGGGTTCGTGTTCCAGGGCCAGCCGGACCGCAACGGCGAACCGCGTGGCGAAGCCAGCGGCCATCTGCCGCCCAGTGCCTTCGTGCTGTTTCTGCAGAACCATGACCAGATCGGCAACCGCGCGCTGGGCGAGCGGCTCGAGCGCCTGTGCCCGCCCCAGGCCCTGCGCGCCGCCACCGGGCTGCTGTTGCTGGCACCGATGATCCCGCTGCTGTTCATGGGCGATGACTGGGGGTGCCGCCAGCCCTTCCTGTTCTTCACCGATCACCACGACGACCTTGCCACCGCCGTGCGCGAAGGCCGACGCGCCGAGTTCAAGGGGTTCAAGGCCTTCGCCGACCCCGAGCAACGGGCGCGCATCCCCGACCCGAACGCCGCCCAGACCTTCCTCGACTCGCAACCGCAATGGGGCGAGGACAGCGAGCAGTGGGTGGCGCTGTACCGTCGCCTGCTGTACCTGCGCCACCAGCACATCATCCCGCGCCTGCCGGGCACCCGCGCCCTGGGCGCCCAGGTGGTCGACGGCCAGGGCGTGAGCGCCCGCTGGCAACTGGGCGATGGCAGCGAGCTGCGCATCGACCTCAACCTCGGCCAGCAGCCACTGGCCCTGGACCTGCCCGCCCGCGAGCGGCACCTGTTCGAAAGTTGCGAACTGCCCCCGGGCCCACCCTGCCTGCCGCCGTTGAGCTGCGTGGTGAGCCTGACCCCTTCCTGCCCCACGGAGCCTGTGCATGCCTGACCTACCCTTGCTGCAACTGGCCGAACGCGCTGGCCTGGCGGTGGACTGGATCGACGCCAACGGGCGCGCCCAGCGTGTCAGCGAACCGGTCCTGCGGCGCATCCTGGCCGCCCTTGGCCACCCGGCCGCCGACGACATCGCCATCGCCAACAGCCTCAAGGCCCTGGAAAAAGCCCACGATTCCCGTCACCTGCCGCCACTGCTGACGGTCGACCAGCACCAGCCGCTGGACCTGTCGCGCTACTTCGCGGCCAACAGCCGCTGCGAGGTGCAGCACGAGGACGGCACCCGCCAGCAGCTGCAGCTGGATGCCCAGGCCCTGCTGCCGCCAGGGCTGCCACTGGGGTATCACCAGCTGCATATCGACGCCACCACCTTCACCCTGGCCGTGGCCCCGGCGCAGTGCTACAGCCTGGCCGATGCGCTGGGCACCCCGCACCCACGGTGCTGGGGCCTGAGTGCCCAGCTGTACAGCCTGCGCCGCCCGGGCGACGGCGGGCTGGGCGACTGCCTGGCACTGGAGGGCCTGGCACGCAGCGCCGCCGAGCGTGGCGCCACGGCCCTGGCCATCAGCCCGGTGCACGCCATGTTCACCCGCAACCACCCCAGCTACAGCCCGTATTCGCCGTCCAGCCGGCTGTTTCTGAACAGCCTGTATGCCAGCCCCCAGGCGGTGATCGACGAGCGCACGGTGCGCATCACGGTCCAGGCCCTGGGCCTTGAGGCCCAGCTCGAACAGCTCGAAGGCCTGCCATTGATCGACTGGCCACGGGCGGCCGGGGCACGCCAGCAGATATTGCAGGCGCTGTACCAGGGCTTTATCAAGGGCGAGCAACCGCAGCGCGCCGACTTCGACAGCTTTCGCCACGCCGGCGGCCAGGCGCTGGAAGACCACTGCCGCTTCGAAGCGCTGCTCGATGCCGCCGCCGAACGCGGCGAAAGCCAGGACTGGCGCCAGTGGCCGGCCGCCTGGCTCGACCCGCGCAGCGCCGAGATTGCCGCGTTTGCCGCCGACCACGTCGAGCAGATCGGCTTCTATGCCTTCTGCCAGTGGCTGATCGCGCGCAGCCTGGAGCGTGCCCAGGAAGCGGCGCGCGGCAGCGGCATGGCGGTGGGCCTGATCGCCGACCTGGCAGTGGGGGCCGACGGTACCGGCAGCCAGGCCTGGAGCCGCCAGGACGAGCTGCTGGCCGAGCTGCACGTCGGCGCCCCGCCCGACATCCTCAACCGATCGGGGCAAAGCTGGGGCATCTGCGCGTTCTCCCCCGAGGGCCTGCGCCGCAACGGCTACCGCGCCTTCATCGAGATGCTGCGGGCCAACTTCGCCCACGCCGGGGGCCTGCGCATCGACCATGTAATGGGCCTGCAGCGCCTGTGGCTGATCCCCCAGGGCGCCGCCCCCAGCGAAGGCGCCTACCTGCACTACCCACTGGACGACCTGCTGCGCCTGCTGGCCCTGGAGTCGGTGCGCCACAAGGCCATCGTGCTCGGCGAAGACCTGGGCACGGTGCCCGAAGGCCTGCGCGAAAAGCTCGCGGCCCGCGCGATCCTGGGCATGCGTGTGCTGCTGTTCGAGCAGGACCCGCCCGGGCAGTTCACCCCCATCCTCGACTGGCCCGACAACGCCCTGGCCACCACCAGCACCCACGACCTGCCCCCGCTGGCAGGCTGGCTGCAGGCTCGCGACATCGACTGGGGCCAGCGCCTGGGGGCGATCGACGCGATCACCGAGCGCGACTGGCGCGACAGCCGCCAGCATGAAATCCAGGGCCTGCGTCGCCTGCTGCACAGCAGCTACGGCGACACCAGCAGCGAAGCCGACACCCTGATCGACGCCAGCCTGCGCCTGCTCGGGCATACCCGCGCGCCGCTGGTGCTGGTACCGCTGGAAGACCTGCTGGGCGTGGACGAACAACCCAACCTGCCCGGCACCGTCGACACCCACCCCAACTGGCGCCGCCGCTTCGCGTTGCCCGCCGCACAGCTGCTGGACGACAGCGATGCGGCGCGACGCCTCGAGCTGCTGGCCCAGGCCCGTGAACAAGCCTTCGAGCGTGACCGATGAACAGCCTCACCGCCACACTGCGCCTGCAATTTCATGCCGACTTCAGCCTCGACGATGCGGTGCCGCTGGTGCCCTACTTCGCCCGGCTGGGCATCAGCCACCTGTACGCCTCGCCCCTGTTGCAGGCGCGGCCCGGTTCGCGCCACGGCTACGACGTGGTCGACCCGACCCGGGTGAGCCCCGAACTGGGTGGCGAGGCGGCGCTGGAACGCCTGGTGGCCGCGCTGCGCCAGCACGGCATGGGCCTGATCCTGGACATCGTGTCCAACCACATGGCCGTGGGCGGCGCACACAACCCCTGGTGGCAGGACCTGCTGGCCTGGGGCCGGCGCAGCCCCTACGCCGAGTTCTTCGACATCCAGTGGCATTCGCCCGACCCGTTGCTCAAAGGCCAGTTGCTGTTGCCGTTCCTGGCCAGCGACTATGGCGCGGTGCTGCAGGCCGGGGAAATCCCGCTGCGTTTCGACGCCCGCCACGGGCGCTTTCACATCGAGCACCACGAACACCGCTTCCCGATCAGCCCGCCGGACTATGCGCGCATCCTGTGCGTCAGCGGCCACCCCGAGCTGAGCGAGCTGGGGGCACGCTTTGCCGCCTTCGAGGGCCAGCGCCACGCCCCGGCCAACGTCGAGGCGGTGCACCAGGCCCTGGCCGAACTGGCCCGCGAGCCGCGCATCGGCCAGGCCATCGAACAGGTGCTGGCCGCCTTCGACGGGCGCACCCCCAGCGGTTTCGAGCACCTGCATCAACTGCTCGAACAGCAGCACTACCGCCTGGCCAGCTGGCGCACCGCCGGTGACGACATCAACTGGCGGCGCTTTTTCGACGTCAACGAGCTGGGCGGCCTGCGCGTGGAGCGCCCGGCGGTGTTCGAGGCCACCCATGCCAAGGTGTTCGAGCTGATCGAGCGCGGCCTGGTCGACGGCCTGCGCATCGACCACATCGACGGCCTGGCCGACCCACGCGGTTACTGCCGCAAGCTGCGCCGACGCGTCGACGGCCTGCTCCCACGCCGGCCGCTGAGCGCTGCGCTCGAGCACTTTCCGATCTACGTGGAGAAGATCCTCGGCCCCGGCGAGCGCCTGCACGACGACTGGCGGGTGGACGGCAGCACCGGCTACGAATTCATGAACCAGGTCTCGCTGCTGCAGCATGACCCGCAGGGCGAAGCCGAACTGACCGCGCTGTGGCACGACCTGAGCGAGCGCCCGGCGTTCGTCGAGGAACTGCGCCTGGCCCGCCAGCTGGTGCTCAATGCCAGCCTGGCCGGCGACTTCGAATCGGTGGCCCAGGCCCTGCTGCAGGTGGCGCGCAACGACATCATGAGCCGCGACCTGACCCTGGGCGCCATCCGCCGCGCGTTGCAGGCGCTGGTGGAGCACTACCCGGTGTACCGCACCTACATCAATGCCTGCGGGCGCCCGGCGATGGACGAGGGGTTCTTCCAGCAGGCCCTGGCCGATGCGCGTTCGAGCCTGGGCGAAGCCGACTGGCCGCTGCTGGACTACCTGCAGCGCTGGCTGGGCGGCCAGCCCTGGCGCGAGCTGGGCCCGGGGCGGGCGCGCAAGCAGTTGCGCCACGCCTGCGTGCGCTTCCAGCAGCTGACCTCGCCCACCGCCGCCAAGGCCGTCGAAGACACCGCCTTCTATCGCTCGGCGGTGCTGTTGTCGCGCAACGACGTGGGCTTCGACGCCGAGCGCTTCAGCGCGCCGGCCGAGGCCTTCCATGCCAGTTGCCAGCAACGCCTGGCGCACTTCCCCGACAACCTGCTGGCCACCGCCACCCATGACCACAAGCGTGGCGAAGACTGCCGCGCACGCCTGGCGGTGATCAGCGAACGCAGCCACTGGTTCTGCCAGCGCGTGGAGCTGTGGCGTGAACTGGCCTCGCCCCTGCGCACACAACTGGCCGATGGCGTGGCACCGAGTGCCGGTGATGAACTGCTGCTGTACCAGACCCTGCTCGGCAGTTGGCCGATGACGCTGCGCTGCGATGACACCCACGCCTTGCGCGGCTACGCCGAACGCCTGCGCCAATGGCAGCGCAAAGCCCTGCGCGAGGCCAAGCTGCGCAGCAGCTGGAGCGCCCCCAACGAGGTCTACGAGCAGGCCTGCGCACGCTTCATCGACGCCCTGCTGCTGGAGCCGCAATGCCAGCAGCTGCGCCAGTCGGTGGCCGAGGCGGCGCAGGCCCTGGCCTGCCCGGGCGCGCTCAACAGCCTGGTGCAGAGCCTGCTGCGCATGACCGTGCCGGGGGTGCCCGACCTGTACCAGGGCAACGAATGCTGGGACCTGAGCCTGGTCGACCCGGACAACCGCCGCGCGGTGGACTACGCCGCGCGCCGCCAGGCCCTGGACGACAGCCTGCCCCCCGCCGAACTGCTCGGGCACTGGCAGGACGGGCGGGTCAAGCAGGCCCTGATCGCCCAGGTGCTGGAGCAGCGCCGGGCCTACCCCGAGCTGTTTCGCCACGGCCGCTACCAACCTCTGGAGGTACGCGGCAAACACGCCGAGCGGGTGCTCGCCTTTGCCCGTATCGGCGAGGCGCAACGTGCGGTGGTGGTGGTGCCGCGGCTGGCCTCGGGCCTGCTGGGCAACGCCACGCAACCCTTGATCCCGGCACAGAACTGGGACGATACCCGTGTGCTTTTACCGTTCGCCTTGTGCGCTGCCAATTGCACGGGACTTTTCGCCCAGGGCGCAGTCACACCCTCTAACGAGCTGTGGCTGAGCACTGCGCTCAAAGCCTTCCCCGTCAATCTCTTCATAGAACAGACTGAGTCATCAGGAGCGTCGAGATGAGTGCTGAGGAAAAACGTATCCGCGAATTCGCCTACCAGATCTGGGAGTCGGAAGGTAAACCCGAAGGCCAGGAGGAGCGTCACTGGGAGATGGCACGCAAGTTGGCCGAAGCCGAGGCCATTGCGCCCAAGGCCGCCCCGCGCAAGCCCCGTACCACCCCGCCAGGCGCACCGCCGGTAGCCCCTGGCGCCAAGCCAAAGCCCGGCGCCGCCGCGTCCAAGGCCAAGCCGCCGGCCCCTGCGGCCAAGCCCGACCCGGCAAAGAAGCCGCGTACCGCGAAGAAGCCCGCCACGCCCTGACGCCGCCGTACCTTGCGTCACTACCGCCCCGGGGCAGCGCAACGCTGCCCCGGCGCCCAGTGCGTCGCCTTTCGCCCCCCAAGGATCGCTACAAGGATTGCCATGACCCAGCCCAAGTCCAAACACAACACCCAGCCCGACGCCGTTGAACCTTCGCGCATCCGCGAGGGCCTGCCCTTCCCCCTGGGCGCCACCTGGGACGGCCTGGGTGTGAACTTCGCACTGTTCTCGGCCAACGCCACCAAGGTCGAACTGTGCCTGTTCGACGCCAGCGGCGAACATGAGCTCGAGCGCATCGAACTGCCCGAATACACCGACGAGATCTACCACGGCTACCTGCCCGACGCGCACCCGGGGCAGATCTACGGCTACCGCGTGTACGGCCCCTACGAGCCGCAGAACGGGCACCGTTTCAACCCCAACAAGCTGCTGATCGACCCGTATGCCAAGCAGTTGGTCGGCGAGCTGCGCTGGTCCGAGGCCTTGTTCGGCTACACCATCGGCCACCCCGATGGCGACCTCAGTTTCGACGAGCGCGACAGTGCGCCGTTCGTGCCCAAGTGCAAGGTCATCGACCCGGCCTACACCTGGGGCCGCGACCAGCGCGTGGGCGTGCCGTGGGACCGTACCGTGTTCTACGAAGCGCACGTGCGCGGCATCAGCATGCGTCACCCGGCGGTGCCGGAAGCGGCGCGCGGTACCTTCGCCGGGCTGATGAACGACGAGCTGCTGGGGCACATCAAGGGCCTGGGCGTCAGCTCCATCGAGCTGCTGCCGATCCACGCCTTCGTCAACGACCAGCACCTGCTGCAAAAGGGCCTGAACAACTACTGGGGCTACAACAGCATCGCCTTCTTCGCGCCCCACCCGCGCTACCTGGCCAACGGCAAGATCGCCGAGTTCAAGGAGATGGTCGCGCACCTGCACGACGCCGGCCTGGAGGTGATTCTGGACGTGGTCTACAACCACACCGCCGAAGGCAACGAGCAGGGCCCCACACTGTCGATGCGCGGTATCGACAACGCCTCGTACTACCGCCTGATGCCCGACGACAAGCGCTACTACATCAACGACTCGGGCACCGGCAACACCCTGGACCTGAGCCATCCCTGCGTACTGCAACTGGTCACCGACTCGCTGCGCTACTGGGCAGGCGAGATGCACGTTGATGGCTTTCGCTTCGACCTGGCGACCATCCTGGGCCGCTACCACGAAGGCTTCGACGAGCGGCACAGCTTTCTGGTGGCCTGTCGCCAGGACCCGCTGCTGAGCCAGGTCAAGCTGATTGCCGAACCCTGGGACTGCGGCCCCGGTGGCTACCAGGTGGGCAACTTCGCGCCGGGCTGGGCCGAATGGAACGACCGCTTTCGCGACACCGTGCGCGCCTTCTGGAAAGGCGACGAAGGCCAGCTGGCCGACTTTGCCGCGCGCATGACCGCCTCCGGCGAGCTGTTCAACCGCCGCGGCCGGCGCCCCTATGCCTCGGTCAACTTCATCACCGCCCACGACGGCTTCACCCTGCGCGACCTGGTGTCGTACAACGACAAGCACAACGAGGACAACGACGAGAACAACCAGGACGGCAGCAACAACAACATCTCCTGGAACCACGGGGTCGAGGGGCCCACCGACGACCCCGAGATCAACAGCCTGCGCCAGCGCCAGATGCGCAACTTCTTCGCCACCCTGCTGCTGGCCCAGGGCACGCCGATGATCGTGGCCGGCGACGAGTTCAGCCGCACCCAGCACGGCAACAACAACGCCTACTGCCAGGACAGCGAGATCGGCTGGATCAACTGGGACCTGGACGAGCAAGGCAGCGCCCTGCTCAAGTTCGTCAAGCGCCTGACCAAGCTGCGCCTGGCCTACCCGATCCTGCGCCGCAGCCGCTTCCTGGTGGGCGACTACAACGAGGCGATCGGGGTCAAGGACGTGACCTGGCTGGCGCCGGACGCCAGCGAGATGAGCGTGGAACAGTGGGAAGACCCGCAAGGGCGTTGCCTGGGCATGCTCATGGACGGGCGCGCGCAGGTCAGCGGCATCCTGCGCCCGGGGGCAGACGCCACCTTGCTGCTGATCGTCAACGCGCACCACGACGGCGTGGACTTCACCCTGCCCGACGTGCCCGAGGGCGAGTACTGGAACTGCCTGATCGACACCGACCGGCCGCAGCTGCGCAAGGCCCAGCGCCTGGAATTCGGCAGCGTGTTCAACGTCACCGGACGCTCGTTGCTGCTGTTGGAACTGCAACGGGACGAGGACGCCTGACGCTTTAGCAATCATTCGAAATAGCCAGCCGCGTTGTCATTCGCAACGCGGCTATGCCCAATCAGTAACCGCTATTTTTCAACCGCTTACCCCCTCCAACACGGCCATCACAAAATAATCACACTATCTTGACGCCTGCCTGCGACTCTCCTTAGCTACACCTAGAACCACCGTGTTCAACTTCATTCCGGGCCTCTGGCACGCGGCTTTGCGCGCGCCATGGGGCAGGTTTGCTGGTTTGGGTCGCTCTCTGTTCCTGCCTTACAGCCCGTGACATCAGGCCAGACCTTTGGCTGTAACACACAGAGGAGATCGGCCATGAAAAGCGCACCCTGCCCTTCGGGGCTCGAGTATGTTTTCTACGCACTGTCGACGTCGCTGCTGCTGGCAACCCCGCTGGAAAGCCTGGCGGCGGGGCTGGAAGACGACGACCCGATGTTCAACCCGGCACACGGCCTGGCGCTGCCGTCGCTGGTCCCGGCCAGCGTGTCGGGGCTGAGCCTGGGCACGCTGGGGGCGTTTTCCGAACGCCTGGCAGAGCGCACGGCGGTGTTCGGCGACGAAGGCATTGCCAGCCAGTGGGCGCAGTTCTTTCCCACCCCGGTCAGGACTGCCCCGCAACGCCTGGATGCCACCAACCAGAACCTGCAGATCGCCCCCGACCTGTTCGTGCGGGAAACCGCCGGCGGCAACACCCACCGCGCCGGGATCTTCATGGGCCACAGCAACCTGCAGGGCGGCCTGGACAATCGCCGGCCACAGCTGGGTGACAAGCAGAACGCCGTGCGCCTGGAAGGGCAAAGCCTGGGCATGTACTGGAGCCTGCAGCATGACCAGGGCTGGCATGTGGATGCGGTGGCCATGGGCACCCGTTTCGACGCCAGCGGGCGCGGCAGCGACGGCGAACGGCTCGATGGCAACGGGCACGCGCTGACCTTCTCGGTGGAGGGCGGCTTCCCCATCGGCCTGGGCAAGCACTGGGTGATCGAGCCCCAGGCGCAGTTGATCAACCAGCAGTACTACCCCGGCAACGACGCCCAGGCCCAGACCCTGCAGGCCTATGACAGCCAGCCGAGCTGGACCGGCCGGGTGGGCGCGAAGCTGTCGGCCCGCTACGAGGTGCGCGGCATGCCCATCGAACCCTATGTGCGCACCAACGTGTGGTACGACTTCTCGAACGCCGACACGGTGAGCCTGGACAAGGTCGACAAGATCAGCAGCGGACGCAACGCCACCACCGTGGAGGTGGGCCTGGGCCTGGTGGCACGGGTGACGCCCAAGGTGGCGCTGTTTGTCAGTGCCGATTACAGCAGCGACGTGGACGACAACGACTTGAACGGGTTGATCGGCAACCTGGGGGTGCGTGTGCGCTGGTGAGCGGCGCTGAATGCATCGCGGGTCAGGCCCGCGATGCGACACGCATACCCCCGTCAACCTGAGGTTGACAGCTTATGTATACTGGCCGGCCATGCCCTCGCCAAGGACACCCCAGCGCATGACCGAAAACAGCTTCGCCTTTCGCCTCAAGGAACTGCTCGAACACCACAAGCTGACGCTGCAGGCGGTAGGCACGGCCCTGGGGATCTCGCGCACCGCCGTGCACAAATGGACCCGCGGCGGCGAGATCGACTATGCCAACCTGCGCAAGCTGGCCGACTTTCTCAAGGTCAACTGGATCTGGCTGCGCTACGGCGAAGAAGCCCTGCAGGACGTGCAGCAGACCCAGGTGGTGGAGCTGCCGATGACCGACCTGCGCCGGCGCTACACCGCCGAGATCATGGAGAGCGAAACCCGCATGAAGCTGGCCCAGGAAGGCGCCCGCATCGTGACCTGGGAATGGAACCTGATCAGCGACGAACTCACCTACTCGCCCAACGTCGAGGCCGTGTACGGCTGGCAGGTGATCCGCAACGAAGACTTCTGGGTGCACCTGCCCCCCGAAGACGTCGAGATGCTGCAGGCGCTGTACAGCAAGACCCTGCTCGAAGGCGAAGGCTGCGAGTGCGACTTTCGCATCTATCGCCCCGACGGCGAGATGCGCTGGATCGCCTCCCGCGCCACGGTGGTGCGCGACAGCGCCGGGCGCGCGGTGAAGATGGTCGGCATCAGCATGGACAACACCGAGCGCAAGGTCGCCGAAGAGCAACTGCGCAACAGCGAGGAACGTTTTCGCGCCATCTTCGAACTGGCCTGGGGCGCGCTGGCCTACATCGACCCGGACGGCACCTGGCAGCGGGTCAACGGCAGCTTCTGCGAGCTGCTGGGCTACAGCGCCGAAACGCTGTACGGCATGACCTTCCAGCAACTGACCCACCCCGACGACCTGGCCGCCAACCTGCAGTTGCTGCAGCGCCTGCTGGCCGGCGAGATCGAGCGCTACGAAGTGGAAAAGCGCGTGCGCCACAAGCAGGGCCACTACATCTGGGTACGTGCACGTACCGCCCTGCAGCGCCGCCAGGACGGCCAGCCGCAGCATCTGATCAGCGTGTTCGAGGACATAGGCGCCGAACGCCAGGAACGCGAACGCCTGCAGGCACGTATCGAGGCGCTTGAAGCACAGCGCGGGGCTTCGCAGGCATGAGCCGCTTCGTGGGGGTGTTTCACCTGCGAAGCCGGCATGCCGTGGACAGGGGCTTCAAGGTGCACGCGCTACACAGCGACAATCATGCCGATGCGCACCTTGAAGCGGGCGACATACGCAATGAACAGGGCTACCAGGACGATCAGACCTGCGACTTCACCGTGATCGAGATTGCCAGCACTGCCCAGGCGCCCCGGCGCCTGAGCTGGCTGGAGCGCATCACGGGCAAGCTGCATGCATGACCCCATCCCTGATCTGACTGCGGGGCACACATGAGCCGCTTTGTCGCTGTGTTTCACCACTGGCATATCACCAAACGCAACCTTGGCTTCGAGGTGCACAGCCTGGCAGGTCGCGATCAGGCACAGGCGCACCGCGAAGCCTGCGCACGGTTGGCCGATCAGGAAGTGAGCGATATCGTGCGCTGCGCCTTCACCCTGGTTGAGATCGGCGCGCATGAACACGTTGCGCGCCCGCTGAGCTGGCGCGAGCGCATCACCGGGCGTTTCGAGGGGCGTGGCTAGAGGCAGGTGGCCAACGCCGCCATGCGCCGCTGGGCCAATGCATCGTCCTTGAGGGTGTAGAACTTGACCACCGTGCCGCCGGCTTCGGCGCGCACATCGGCGAAGTATTCGGCATCGCGTGTCGACACCGTGGCCCCACCGTTGGGGCCGGCGTCGAGGTAGCCGCTGGCATCCACGCCGAAGACGGCTTCGTCCTGCCAACCGAACTGGATGCACTCGGCCACCAGCGGCTCGGCCTTGGCCGAGGTGAAGGTCTTGTGCGGTGCGCCCAGGCGAGCCTGGTTCATCGTCGACGAGGCGCATCCGGCCAGCACCAGTGCCGTACCCAATAGCATTGCTGCGCGCATGGTTGTCTCTCCCGTTGGTTGTGTGTCGGCAGCACCGGGCTCTTCGCTGGCCCTGCAGAAGCTGGCCTTGCCAGCGAAGAGCCCTGGCCTGCTGATTGAAAAAGGAGCGACTGTAGCATTGCCCCGGCCCCCGGTGAGAGAATGCCGCGCAGAAAAACGGACCCTCCCCCCCTGTGCCAAGGAACAGCACCATCCGAATCCTCTCGCTCGCCCTCATCGTCTCTACCCTCGCCCTCACCAGCTGCGGCACCATGATGCGCGGTGGGTACTGCGCCGAATGTGCATCCCCAGGCATGTACCGGGGCGTGCGCAACAACTTCTCGTTCCTGTTCAGCGCCACCTCGGCGCAGTTCTGCTGGCCGCTGATCGTGTGCCCGTTGGCGTTTATCGTCACCGCGCCCGTGGATATCGTGATCGATACCGCGATGATCCCCGCCGACCTCTCGCGCTGAGTGCCAAACAATCGAATCCCTCTATAGGTTCATCGACAAGGTCGATTAGTCACAAATTAAGTAAGGGCATAAACTGCCCCCGAATGCGCGCAATTCACCCACGATAGAAAGGGTCTTGGCGCGCACCCTCTGTGACTAGCCTGCATACCACTTACCGATCCTGACGCTGATCTCGGCGGGCCTGCGCGTGCGCGGCCGATTCTGGAGCTCGTTTGTACAAGGAGATAACCATGGGACTGGGCAGAAGACAGTTCTTCAAGCTGTGCACCGTCGGCGCTGCCACCGCCACTGCGGCCAGCCTGGGCTTCGCCCCGGGCATGGCCCAGGCCACCCAATCACGCCAGTACAAGCTGCTGCGCGCCAAGGAAACCCGCAACAACTGCACCTACTGCTCGGTGGGTTGCGGCGTGCTGATGTACAGCCTTGGCGACGGCGCCAAGAACGCCAAGGCGCGTATCTTCCACATCGAAGGCGACCCCGATCACCCGGTCAGCCGCGGCTCGCTGTGCCCCAAGGGCGCGGGCCTGGTGGACTACATCCACAGCGAACAACGCCTGCTCTACCCCGAATACCGCGCCCCTGGCTCGGACAAATGGCAGCGCATCAGCTGGGATCACGCCATCGAGCGCATCGCACGCCTGATGAAGGACGACCGTGACGCCAACTTCATCGAGAAGAACGACAAGGGCACCACGGTCAACCGCTGGCTGAGCACCGGCATGCTGTGCAGCTCGGCCGCCAGCAGCGAAACCGGCTCGCTGGACCAGCGCTTCACCCGCGCCCTGGGCATCCTGGGCACCGACAGCCAGGCCCGCGTGTGCCACGCCCCTACCGTCTCGGCGCTGGCGCCGACCTTCGGGCGCGGCGCCATGACCAACAACTGGGTCGACATCAAGAACGCCAACGTGGTGCTGATCATGGGCGGCAACCCCGCCGAGGCGCACCCGGTGGGCTTCAAGTGGGTGATCGAGGCCAAGATCCGCAATGGCGCCAAGGTCATCGTGGTGGACCCGCGCTTCAACCGCAGCGCCGCCGTGGCCGACATCTACTCGCCGATCCGCGCCGGCTCCGACGTGACCTTCCTGATGGGCGTGGTCAACTACCTGATCACCCACGACAAGATCCAGCACGACTACGTGCGCGCCTACACCAACGCCAGCCTGATCGTGCGCGAGGACTACAGCTTCGACGACGGCCTGTTCAGCGGCTACGACCCGGCCAAGCGCAGCTACGACCGCAGCTCCTGGACCTACGAGCTGGGCGCCGACGGCTTCGCCAGGCGCGACATGACCCTGAGCCACCCGCGCTGCGTGTGGAACCTGCTCAAGGCCCACGTCAGCCGCTACACCCCGGACATGGTCACCAACGTCTGCGGCACGCCCAAGGCCGACTTCCTGCAGATCTGCGAAATCCTCGGCACCACCAGTGCCCCGGACAAGACCGCCACCTTCCTCTACGCCCTGGGCTGGACCCACCACACCAACGGCGCGCAGATGATCCGAGGCTCGGGCATGATCCAGCTGCTGCTGGGCAACATCGGCATGGCCGGTGGCGGGGTCAACGCCCTGCGCGGCCACTCCAACATCCAGGGCTACACCGACCTGGGCCTGCTCTCGCTGCGCCTGCCCGGCTACATGAACCTGCCATCGGATGCGCAGACCGACCTGGCCACCTACCTCAAGCAGACCACGCCCAGCGCGGTGCTGCCCGACCAGGTCAACTACTACAAGCACACCCCCAAGTTCTTCGTCAGCCTGATGAAGAGCCTGTGGGGCGACAAGGCCACCAAGGACAACGACTGGGGCTTCGACTGGCTGCCCAAGTGGGACGACAGCTACGACGTGCTCAACTACAGCAACCGCATGTACGAGGGCAAGGTCAACGGCTACATCGCCCAGGGCTTCAACCCGGTGGCGGCGTTCCCGGACAAGAACAAGGCCCAGGCCGCGCTGGAGAAACTCAAGTTCCTGGTGATCATCGACCCGCTGGCCACCGAGACCTCGAGCTTCTGGCAGAACCACGGCGAGGAGCACGACGTGGACACCGCGGCGATCCAGACCGAAGTGTTCCGCCTGCCCTCCTCGTGCTTTGCCGAGGAAGACGGCTCGATCGTCAACTCCGGGCGCTGGCTGCAATGGCACTGGGCCGGCGCTGCGCCGCCGGGCGAGGCCTGGCACGACGGCAAGATCCTCGGCCACCTGTTCCTGAAGATCCGCGAGCTGTACGAGAAGGAAGGCGGTGCCAACCCCGCGCCGATCCTCAACATGGCCTGGGACTACGCCGACCCGTTCGACCCCAAGCCCGAGGAAGTGGCCAAGGAATCCAACGGCCGCGCCCTGGCCGACCTGCACGACGAACAGGGCAACCTGATTCTGCGCAAGGGCCAGTTGCTCGACGACTTCTCGCAGCTGCGCGACGACGGCACCACTGCCAGCTTCAACTGGATCTTCGCCGGCTCCTGGACCGAAAAGGGCAACCAGATGGCACGGCGCGACAACGCCGACAGCGGCCTGGGCTGCACCCCGGGCTGGGCCTGGGCGTGGCCGCAGAACCGGCGCATTCTCTACAACCGCGCCTCGGCCGACCCCCAGGGCAAGCCGTGGGACCCCAAGCGCAAGCTGATCGGCTGGGACGGGGCGCGCTGGAGCGGCGTGGACGTGCCGGACTTCGCCGTCACCGCTGCACCGGGCAGCAACACCAACCCGTTCATCATGCTGCCTGAAGGCCTGGGCCGGCTGTTCTCGGTGGGCGCGATGAACGACGGGCCGTTCCCCGAACACTACGAGCCCACCGAAAGCCCGCTGGCGAACAACCCGCTGCACCCGAACGTGACCTACAGCCCCACCGCGCGGGTGTACGAAAGCGATCGCAAGCGCATGGGCAGCCGCGAGCAGTTCCCGTATGTGGCCACCACCTACTCGATCACCGAGCTGTTCCGCCACTGGACCAAGCATGCGCGGCTCAACGCCATCGTGCAGCCCGAGCAGTTCATCGAGATCGGCGAGAAGCTGGCCGCCGACAAGGGCATCGTGCAGGGCGACCTGGTGCGCGTCAGCACCCAGCGTGGCTACATCAAGGCCAAGGCCGTGGTGACCAAGCGCATCCGCCGCCTGGCCATCGACGGGCAGGACGTCGACACCATCGGCATCCCCTGCCACTGGGGCTATGAAGGCACCACGCGCAAGGGCTTTCTGGCCAATACCCTGACCCCGGGGGTGGGCGATTCCAATACCCACACGCCGGAATACAAGGCGTTTCTCGTGAACATCGAAAAGGCCTGAGGGAGCGAACTTCATGTCCATGCAATCCCAAGACATCATCAAGCGCTCGGCCACCAACGTGCTGACCCCGGCGCCGCGTGCGCGCGACCACCAGGCCGAAGTGGCCAAGCTGATCGACGTGAGCATCTGCATCGGCTGCAAGGCCTGCCAGGTGGCCTGCAACGAGTGGAACGACCTGCGCGACGAGGTCGGCCACAACGTCGGCGTGTACGACAACCCGGCCGACCTGTCGGCCGAAACCTGGACGCTGATGCGCTTCGATGAAGTCGAAGATGAAAGCGGCAAGCTCGAATGGCTGATCCGCAAGGACGGCTGCATGCACTGCGCCGACCCGGGCTGCCTGAAGGCCTGCCCGCAACCGGGGGCGATCATCCAGTACGCCAACGGCATCGTCGACTTCCAGTCCGACCACTGCATCGGCTGCGGCTACTGCATCGCCGGCTGCCCGTTCGATGTGCCGCGCATCAGCAAGAAGGACAACAAGGCCTACAAGTGCACCCTGTGCGTGGACCGCGTGTCGGTCGGCCAGGAGCCGGCCTGCGTCAAGACCTGCCCCACCGGGGCGATCAACTTCGGCAGCAAGCAGGACATGCTGCACCAGGCCAGCGAGCGCGTGACCGAGCTGCAGGGCCGCGGCTTTGCCGGCGCCGGCATCTACGACCCGCAGGGCGTGGGCGGCACCCACGTGGTGTACGTGCTGCAGCACGCCGACAAGCCGCACCTGTACCACAAGCTGCCCACCGACCCGCGCATCAGCAGCGCCATCCATGGCTGGAAGGGCTGGCTCAAGCCGGTGGCGGCCGTGGCCTTCTTCGCCACCCTGGCCGGCACCCTGTTCCACTATGTGGGCGTGGGGCCGAACGAGGTCGAGGAAGCCGACGAGAAACACGAGGAGGACACCCACGCATGAACAAGGACAAACTGATCCTGCGCACCCGCTTCATCGAGCGTGCCAGCCACTGGGTAATGGTGCTGTGCTTCCTTGCCGTGGCCCTGTCGGGGCTGTCGTGGTTCTTCCCGTCGCTCAACGGGCTCAACGCCGTGTTCGGCACCCCGCAGCTGGCGCGCATCCTGCACCCGTTCTTCGGGGTGGTGGTGTTCCTGCTGCTGGCGTTCCTGTTCGTGCGCTTCGTCAAGTACAACCTGCCCGAGCGTGAAGACCTCGCGTGGTTCAGGAACGTGCGCCAGGTGCTGGCCGGCGAGCACGAGCCGGCGCTGCAGATCGGCAAGTACAACGCCGGGCAGAAAATCCTGTTCTGGGGAATCATGGGCCTGATCAGCGTGCTGCTGGTCAGTGGCGTGGTGATCTGGCGGCCGTACTTCGCGCCGTGGTTCAGCATCCCGTCGATTCGCATCGGCCTGCTGGTACACGCCATTGCCGGCATCTGCCTGATCCTGCTGATCATCGGCCATGCGTACCTGGCGTTCTGGGTCAAGGGTTCGATTCGTGGCATGGTCACCGGGTATGTGAGCCGCAGCTGGGCCAAGACCCACCATGATCGCTGGTACCGACAGATCAGCAACAAGCAGAGCGGGAGTGGCAAGCAGCAATGAACAGCATCCAGATGACCCCTGCCGAGCAGCGTAGCGCCGGCGTTGGCGAAATACCTGCCGTGCTGCTGCCGACCCTGGGCGAGCGCTACCGCCAGCGCGCCACCCGCCTGCGTCAGCTGGCCGAGGGGCACCCGATGGCCGACTACCTGCGGTTCGTGGCACAGGTGGCCGATGCCCAGCAGCAATTGCTCGAACGCCTGCCGCTACCGGCAACGCTGGTGAGCAGCCTGGCCGGGCGGGTAGCCGCCGGCAAGGCGCCGCTGGCCTGGGCCAGCCTGCCGCGCGATGCCTACTGGCAGCAACTGTTGCGCGGGCTTGGCGAGCACATCGAGCACGCCACCCTGCAGGGCCTGTGCGCGCAGGGCGAGGCCGCCCTGGACGTGGCGGCCGATGCGTTGCTGGCAGGCCGCTTCAGCGAGATCGACAGCGGTCAGGCGCTGTTCCTGTGGGCCGCCCTGTCGCTGTACTTCACCCAGCTGGCGGCGCACCTGCCCGCCATCGGCAATGCCGGCGTGGGCGAGCAGCGCCAGCATTGCCCGGTGTGCACCGGGGCGCCGGTGGCCAGCGTGATCATGACCGGTGCCCAGGCCGGGCTGCGCTACCTGCACTGCGGGTTGTGCGAGAGCCGCTGGCACATGGTGCGGCTCAAGTGCAGCAACTGCGAAGAGACCGGCAGCCTGGACTACTGGTCGCTGGATACCCATGAAACCGCGATCAAGGCCGAGAGCTGCGACGACTGCCACAGCTACCTGAAGGTGTTCTACCCCGAGCACGAGCGCGACCTTGAGCTGGTGGCCGATGACCTGGCCTCGATCGCGCTGGATGCCGAGGTGGAGCGCCAGGGGTTCGATCGCAGCGGCGTGAACCCGTTTCTGTTCCCGGGCTAGAGCGGGTAATGCATCAGCCAGTGTGATTTGCCCCAGGCCTGGAACTGCTCGAGGTACTGCCACCCCCGCTTGTGGTAGTACTCGGCGCGGTCGTGGGTGTGCAGGTAGAGGTGCGTGTGCCCCAGGGCCCTGGCCTTGGTGCAGATGCCCTCGATCAGCGTTTCGGCCAGGCCTTGGCCGCGGGCTTGCGGGCTGACGAACACGCAGGCCAGCCAGGGGCTCAGGTCGGGCCGCAGGGGCAGGTCGTCGCGGGCCAGTGAAGCGCTGCCCAGCAGATTGCCGTCATCCAGCGCCAGCAGGCTGTACAGGCTGCCGTCAGTCTGGCCATGGGCGAACTCCTGTTGCCATTGGGCCAGCGGTACATCGGCGTATTCGTAGGCGAACTGCTCGTGCAGCCAGCGGGCCAGGGTATCGCTGTGGTGTGGGTGGTTGCTGAGCCAGTCGATCATGGGTGTGCTCTGGGCGTTGGGGGGATGCAAAGGTACACCGAATTGGATGAGGGGTGTGGCCACCTGCATCTACACTTGTCAGTGCCACCGCACCTTCCCGGAGGACCGCGCCATGCCCCACTCTGACGTCCTGATCATCGGCGCCGGGCCCACCGGCCTGGTCCTGGCCCTGTGGCTGAGCAAGCTGGGCATCTCGGTACGCATCCTCGACAGGACCAGCGCCGCCGGCACCACCTCCCGCGCGCTCGCCGTGCAAGCCCGCACCCTGGAGCTGTACCGCCAGCTGGACCTGGCCGACGCGGTCGTTGGCGGCGGCCACCAGGTGCCCGCCGCCAACCTCTGGGTCAAGGCCGAGCCCGCCGCACGCCTGCCTTTGGACAGCATCGGCGCCAACCTCACGCCCTACCCCTTTCTCGAAATCTACCCGCAGGACCAGCACGAGAACCTGCTGATCGAGCGCCTGCGCGGCCTTGGCGTGGAGGTCGAACGCAGCACCGAACTGCTCGGTTTCACCCAGCACGACACCACCGTCAGCGTACGCCTGCGCCTGCCCGACGGCAGCGAGCAAGACTGCGAGGCGCATTACCTGGCCGGCTGCGACGGCGCCCATTCGACCGTGCGCAACGGCCTGCATGTCGACTTCCCCGGCGGCACCTACCAGCAGCTGTTCTACGTGGCCGACGTGGATGCCAGCGGCCCGCCCATGAACGGCGAGCTGCACGTGGACCTGGACGAGGCGGACTTTCTGGCGGTGTTCCCGCTGGCCGGCACAGGCCGCGCGCGGTTGATCGGCACGGTGCGCGACGCACGCGCCGAACACCCCGAGCAACTGCGTTTCGAGGATGTCAGCCAACGTGCCATCGAGCACCTGCAACTGCAGGTGCTCAAGGTCAACTGGTTTTCCACCTACCGCGTACACCATCGCGTGGCCGGGCATTTCCGCCAGCAGCGCGCCTTCCTGCTCGGCGACGCCGCGCACGTGCACAGCCCGGCCGGCGGCCAGGGCATGAACACCGGCATCGGCGATGCAATCAACCTGGCCTGGAAGCTGTGCAGCGTACTCAAGGGCAAGGCCCACGATGACCTGCTCGACAGCTACCCGGTCGAGCGCATGGCCTTCGCCCGGCGCCTGGTGGCCACCACCGACCAGGTGTTCACCTTCGCTACCGCCGATGGCAGCATCGCCAACCTGTTGCGTACGCGCCTGGCACCGGTGCTGATACCGCGCATGGCGGCATTCGCCAAGGCGCGCAGCCTGCTGTTTCGCACGGTCTCGCAGCTGGGCCTGAACTACCGCCTGATGCCGCTGAGCTTCGGCAGCGCCGGCCATGTGCAGGGCGGCGACCGCCTGCCCTGGGTGGTCACGCAGGAACACGACAATTTCGGCGCGCTGTCGCACCTGGGCTGGCAGGTGCACGTGTACGGCCTGGCCAGCAAGGAACTGAGTGCCTGGTGCGCCGCACGCCAGCTGCCACTGCAGGTTTACCCCTGGTCGGCCGCCTGCACGGCCGCCGGCCTGGCACGCAACGCGCTGTACCTGCTGCGCCCCGACAGCTACGTGGCGCTGGCCGAACCCTCGGCCTCCACCGCCGCCGTGGAGCGCTACTTCAGCGAGCGGGGCCTGCGCCCCTGGTGAGGTGCTTACGCCGGTTTGTCGGCGCCCAGCACCCCGGCATAGCGGTAGGTTGTCACGCAACACAGCACCAGGCCGCTGACCGCGACCGCGCCGCCCACCAGGCCGATGTCGCCAAGGCCCATGTGGGTACTGACCAGGCTGCCCAGCAATGCCCCGCCACCGATGCCCACGTTGTACAGCCCCGAGAACATGGCCATGGCCACGTCGGTGGCATCCGAAGCCAGCACCAGTACCTTCGATTGCAGGGCCAGGCTGAAACACATGATCGCCATGCCCCACACCATGCTCAGCGCGCAGAGCAGGGTCGGGTTGACTGCCAGCGGGGCCAGCAGCAACAGGCTCAGGGCGATGGCGCCGATGGCGCCAATCGCGAACCCCCGCGGGAAACGCTCGCTGTAGCGACTGAACAGGATCGAGCCGAAGATGCCCGCCCCGCCATACAGCAACAGCAGGATGGTGGTCATCTCGCCGCTCATCGCCGCGACCTGCTGGCTGAACGGCTCGATGTAGCTGTAGGCGGTGAACTGCGCGGTGATGCCCAGCACCACCAACGCATACACCGAGAGCAGCGCCGGCCGCTTGAGCAGCATCGGCAGGCTGCGCAGCGAACCGGAGTTCTGGCTGGGCAGGCGCGGCAGCGAGCGCATCAGCCACAGCAACGTCAGTACCGAGACCCCGGCGATGCCCATGAAGGTGGTGCGCCAGCCCAGCGCCTCGCCCACCACTCGCCCCAGCGGAATGCCCAGCACCATGGCCAGGGTGGTGCCGGTGGCCAGCACCCCGAGGGCCTTGGCCTGCTTGCCCGGCGGCGCCACCCGCACCGCCAGCGACGCGGTGATGGCCCAGAACACCGCGTGGGCCAGTGCGATACCGATGCGGCTGAACAGCAGCATGCCGAAGCTGGTGGCCATGCTCGACAGCACATGGCTGGCAATGAACAGCACGAACAGGAACGCCAGCAGCTTGCGCCGCTCGATGTTGCGGGTCATCAGCATCATCGGCAGCGAGGCCAGCGACACCACCCAGGCATAGATGGTCAGCATCAGCCCGACCTGGGCGGTGGGCATGTCGAAGCTGCGGCCGATATCGCTGAGCAGGGCCACCGGCACGAACTCGGTGGTGTTGAAGATGAATGCAGCCAGGGCCAGCGCGAAAACGCTGAGCCAGCTGCCATTACGGGTATCTGCGGGGTTGTTCATCGGACGGGGCAAGGCTCCGGGGCGGGCGCGTCAGACGCGACCCTGGGTTCAATGAAACCTGCGCAGCAAAAGGCGCGCAGGCAAAAGCCACCCCTTGGCCGGCGGCCTGGGTGTTGCGCTGCAGAAGGTTATTGTAGGTAGGTGCGGGTCGCAGGCCCGATGGTACGTCATGCATCGGGGGGGCGACAATAACGCTCGCCGCGCCGCGCCGGCCCCACCGATGAAACTTGCCACGGACATGCAGTGTCTTTGTCATGAGCCCGTAGTAGTGCAAAGCCTGACAAGGGCTGCAGCATTGTCCGATGGTCAGGGTTTACCGACACACGCCTAATCGGGGTCCCTTGAGTACCGGATCTGCCAGGAGGCCGTATGCGCCTAGTTTCGCAACTGCTCCAACGTCTCAGACAAAAAGGCCTGCGTCGCGCCTTGCGCCCGCTATGGCAACGCCACGTGTTCCAGCACTGGCAACTGGTGTGGCTGGACCGCGACCCGTTGGCCAGGGTGCCTCGACAACGCACCCGCCCCTGCCCTCCCGTGCGGCTCGTCCAGATCACCCCGAGCAACACCGACGCGTTCGCGCGCCATTTCCCCGGCCAGTTGCAGGCCATGAACGACCTTGCACGCGAAGGCCACACCGGCCACATGTACCTGGACGAAGCCGGTGACGCGGTGGCGATGGTGTGGGCCAGCACCCGTGACTATCACGACCGGCACTACTACGGCTGCACCTTCCCGGTACAGCCCGGCGAATACTTCCAGTTCGCCGGCGAAGTCGAGCGCGCCTACTTCGGCACCGGCCTGTCCACGCGGGTGCAGACCGAGCTGTGGGAGGCCATGCTCGCCAAAGGCTGCACGCGCATCGTGGTGGTGGTGGCGCTGGACAACGCACAGGCAGTCAAGATGCACCTGCACCTGGACTACCACGAACAGGGTCGCATCACCCACGCGTACAGGTTCTTCGGGCGCTGGTACTTCTCCCGCGTGACCCACTACAGCGGCTCGCGCCTGGCCCACCTGGCCCCGCGGGCCAGACGCAAGGCCGACAGCGAGCCGGCGCCGCAGCTGCACGACACCGACGCCTGAGCGCCTACGCCCCGGGTTGCAAGGTCATGCAGCGCGCATGACCTTCAGCTTACCGGGGCTGTAGAGAAGGCCGATGGCATGCAACTGCCGGTGGACGCCTAATCGGAGCTCCTGGAATAAAACCTGTCGGAGTTCTCATGCAATTGATCGAAATCGCCCACCAGCGCATCAGACAAAAAGGCTTGCTGCGTGCGCTTCGCCCGCTGTGGCGCCGCTACATCTTCTCGCACTGGCAACTGGTGTGGTTGCAGCGCAGCCCCCTTGCGCCCGTCGCCGCGCAACGCAGGCGCACCTGCCCGCCAGTGCACCTGGTAGCGATAACACCCCACAATACCGAGGCCTTCAGCCGTTACTTCCCTGGCCAGGTGCAGGCCATGACCGACCTCGCCGAACAGGGCCACACCGGCCACATGTACGTGGACAGCCACGGCAACGCGGTGGCGATGGTGTGGGCCAGCACCCGCGATTACCACGACCGCCATTACTACGGCTGCACCTTCCCGGTGCAGCCGGGCGAATACTTCCAGTTTGCCGGGGAAGTCGACCGCGCCTACTTCGGTACAGGCCTGTCGACCCAGGCCCAGCTCGACCTGTGGTCCACCATGCTGGCCAAGGGGTGTACGCGCATCGTCAATGTGGTGGCGCTGGACAACGTGCAGGCAGTGAAGATGCACCTGCAGCTGGATTATCAGGAACAGGGTCGCATCACCCACGCCTACAGAGTGTTCGGTTGCTGGCGGTTCTCGCGCACCACCCACTACAGCGGCAAGCGCCTCGCTCACCTGGCGCCGCGGGCCCGGCCACGGGCCCCTGACACCTTCATCGCCTGAGCAGAACCGCGCCTTGATTCAGGCGCCATTAAATCGTCAAAAAAGCGTCAGACCTTTCCGATCAACTGCTCTATGCCGGTAACCTCCGGTGTAGAGCGGTTCACCCTTGTTACACATATTTTGAAACAACCGCCGCGATGGCTTTTTGACACGCCGTCAAAACGCTGGGCTATACCATGAAAAAGATTTCATCAAACCCACCGTTTCATCCGCCCTATCCGGCAAGGAGGCACCATGGGTGCTTTGCAGAACGTGCGCGACAAGATCAGAAGAAAAGGCCTGCGCCGCGTCGCCAGAACCCTCTGGGAACGCCATGTGTTCTATCACTGGGAACTGCTGTGGATGGAGCGCGACCTGGTCAGTGCGGTACCGCCGCACAACCTGCGACCGCACAAGCCGGTGCGCCTGGTGACCATCACCGAGGACAACGCCGTCGCCTTTGCCCGCCACTTCGGCGACCGTGTGCAAACCATGGCCGAGCTTGCCCGCGAAGGCCACACCGGGCACATGTACCTGGACGATGCCGACAATGCGGTGGCATTCATCTGGGGCAGCAAGCGCGACTACCTGGACCGTCACTATTACGGCTGCACCTTCCCGGTCAAGGAGGGCGAGTTCTTCGAGTTCGGCGGCGAGATGACCCCGTCGTACTTCGGCACCAGGCTGTCGGTGGATGCCCAGGTCAACCTGTGGGCGGCCATGCAGGCCCAGGGCTGCAACAAGGTGGTGGACGTGGTCGAGACGCACAACGTACCGGCCATGAAGCTGCACCTGCGCATGGGTTATCACGAACAGGGGCGCGTGGCGCACGTGTACTGCCTGTTCGGGCGCTGGAAGTTCTTCCGCGAGACCACCTACAGCGGTTCACGCCTGGAACAGCTGCGCAAGCCGCGGGCAGTCAAGACAGCCGCCGCATCGGCATGAACCTGGCAGCCCCTGCGCCCGCGCTGCGGGTGCAGGGGCCTGCTCGACATCCCTGCTCAACCCCGCATCTACCCGCCCTGCGCGGCGCTTGACCGTACCTGGAGCGCATGCAAGCATCCGCCGGCCATGACGCCCACGAATGCAGTTCAGAGACGAATGCCCCGGGATGAAGATTCCATTGCAGATCCACGCATTGAAGACGCTCGCCTGGCAGGCCGGGTGCTGCACGGAACGACAATGGCGCGAGAGAGTCTAGGCATTGGCATTACCAATGCCTGCTCACTGCCGACATGAGACCCCGACCATGAATGCCCCCGCCTCCCCTGCGCCCGAACCCGGCCGCTGCCAACGCCTCAAGGCCGCCAGCCGCCGCGAGCACGACAGTGTCGATACGCTGGTGCTGGGCGTTCGACCGTTCGAGAGCCGCGAGCGCTATGCATTGTTTCTGCAAGTGCAGCACCGCTTTCATGGCAGCCTTCAAGCCTTGTATGGCGATGTGCAGCTGAACCGCACATTGCCCGGGCTGGCGGCGCTGTCGCGGTTCGAGGCAGTGCAGGCCGACCTGCGCGACCTTGGCCTGCCGGTGCCCGGTGTACCGGCACCTGTGCAGCTGTCTGCGCCAGCTGAAGCACTGGGCTGGCTGTACTGCAGCGAGGGCTCGAACCTGGGGGCGGCGTTTCTGTTCAGGCAGACCCAGCAACTGGGGCTGGGCGCGCAGCGTGGCGCCCGGCATCTGGCGCCGCACCCGGACGGGCGTGCGCTGCAGTGGCGCCAGTTCGTGGGGTTGATCGATGCACTGGTGCTGAGTGAGGAACAGGAGCGCCAGGCGGTGGATGGGGCGCTGGCGGCGTTCGAGTTCTATCGCAGCAGCGTGCGCGACATTTTCGGCTGAGGCCTGTAGCGACGTCTTCGCCGGCGCCTGCAGGAGTCACGATGATCCTGCAGGAGCCGGCCTTGCCGGCGATCGAGTGCGCAGCGCTCGCTAACCCTGCTCGGTCATCGCCTGCGGCTGATGCTCGATACGCGCCCGCTTGCGGTAGAACGCGATGCCCAGGATCAACGCCGTCACCGTCGCCGTCATCAAGGTCTCGTAGCGGTAGTCGGGGCTGAACAGCATGTAGCCCAGCACCAGCGAAATCACCACGATCACCAGCCAGGTCAGCCACGGGAACAGCCACATCTTGAACGCCAGCTCGGTGCCCTCGCGCTCGACGATGGCACGCATGCGCAGTTGCGACACGGCAATCACCAGGTACACCAGCAGCGCGATGGCCCCGGTGGTCGACAGCAGGAAGCCGAACACCTTGCCCGGGAAGGCGAAGTTCACGAAGCAACCGACAAACCCGGCCAGGGTCGACAGCAGCACCGCCACGGTGGGCACGCCACTGCCGGAAATACGCTTGGTCAGCGGGTGCGCCTCACCGCGCGCGCCCAGCGAATAGAGCATGCGCGAAGCGGTATACAGCCCCGAGTTCATGCAGCTGGTGACCGCCACCAGCACCACCACATCGATCAGGAACTTGGCGCCCGGCACGTTGAGGATTTCCAGCGCGCGCTGGAACGAACCCACCTGCAGCAGGCGCGGGTCATTCCACGGCACCAGCGCGACGATGAAGAAGATCGAGAACACGTAGAAGATCGCGATGCGGTACACCACCAGGTTGGTGGCGCGGCGGATCTTGTCTTTCGGGTTGGCGGTTTCGTCGGCGGCAATGGTGACGATCTCGGCACCGAAGAACGAGAAGATGGTCACCAGCACGCCGGCCAGCACGGCGCCGAAGCCGTTGGGCATGAAGCCGCCATTGGACCACAGGTTCTCGACGCCCGAGGTCTGCGCCAGCGGCCATACACCGCTCACCCCCATCAGGCACACCACCAAAAAGCCGATGATCGCCACCACCTTGACCAGGGCGAACCAGTACTCGAACTTGCCGAAGTTCTTCACGCTGATCAGGTTGCTGCACGACAGCACGATCATGATCAGGAAGGCAAAGGCCCAGGACGGCACGTCGGGGTACCAGGCGTGCAGGATGTCGGCACCGGCGATTGCCTCGACCGGAATGATCAGTACCCAGAACCACCAGTACAGCCAGCCGATGGTGAAGCCTGCCCATGGCCCGATGGCCCGCCCGGCGTAGGTGGAGAACGAGCCGCTGTTGGGGTCGGCGATGGCCATTTCGCCGAGCATGCGCATCACCAGCAGCACCAGCAGGCCGGTAATCATGTAGGAGATGAGGATGGCCGGACCGGCCTTGGCGATGGCGTTGGACGAACCGATGAACAACCCGGCGCCGATGATGCCGGCGATGGAGATCATCGAGACCTGACGCGAGGTCAGGCCGTGCTTGAGCGAGCGTTGCGGTTTTTCTTGTAGGGACGACATGGTTGCCTCTCTGGCCAATGCCTGCTGCACCTGGTTGCGCGATGACCGCGCAGGTCAGGCCAAGGTCTTCATGGAAAGTGTGCGGCAGCAGAAATGTAAGGAGCCGTTATTGTTTTTTGGGCATCGAACGTAATGTAACGGGTACTGATCGGCCTCTTTTCGATAAGTTTCGGACGCACTTTTCCCGGTCCCTCGGGGCATCGAAACTAGCAGTTGAAATGATTGACGCAGGTCAGTATTAATCTGCGAACAGGCTGCTTACAAACGACCTTTTATCACCACATGATTCCTCCATGGAATGAACTCAGTCCTTTTCATCTGCCCGGTGCCCTCGATGTCCAAGCGTTTGATGCCCTCCACCACCACCCTGCAATGCTTCGAAGCGGCGGCCCGCCACCTGAGCTTCACCCGCGCCGCGCAGGAGCTGCACCTGACCCAGAGCGCGGTGAGCAAGCAGGTGGCGCAACTCGAGGAGATGCTCTGCCACAACCTGTTCCAGCGCGTGCGCCGGCGCCTGCACCTGACCCCTGCAGGCTCGCTGTACCTGGCCGAGGTGAACAAGATCCTCACCCAGCTGGACATCTCCAGCCGCTACATCCTGACCTACGGCGGCGAGACCCAGGTGCTGACCGTGGCCACCCAGCCCACCTTCGGCGCACGCTGGCTGGTGCCCAACCTGCACGGTTTCAGCCGGCAGCACCCGAACATCCATCTGGACATCAAGAGCGAGCTGGAACCCTTCGACCTGCTCAACAACAAGGCCGACATCGCGTTTTTCTTCGGCCAGGGCACCTGGCCGGGGGCCACCTGCATCGAGCTGTTCCATGAAGAGGTGGTGCCGGTGTGTCACCCCGAGCTGATCGCGGCAGCGCTGCCACGCAGCGCCGAAGACCTCGCCCGCCACCCCTTGCTGCAATGCACCTCGCGCCCGGAGGCCTGGCACGAGTGGTTCCTGCAGCAGGACCTGCAGTCCCAGCACAGCTACCACGGGCCGCGCTTCGACACCTTCTACCTGTGCATCCGCGCGGCCCAGGCCGGCTGCGGCATCGCCCTGGTGCCACGCTACCTGGTGGCCGAAGAACTGGCCGAGGGCAAGCTGGTGGTGGCCTGGGCGCACACCATGCCCAGCGAGGGCGCGCACTTCATCGCCCATGCCGAGCATGCGGCGCAGGTGCCGAAGGTGAAGGCGTTCGTCGAGTGGATACAGGGCAGGATCACGATTTGACGGAATGATTGCTCGACTTTATTTCGCTTGTGGCGTTTGCCGGATGTTGGCTTAGATATATAAAAACTTCCGTCACCCAGGTACTTGCCCATGACGCACGAAACAATCAGCCGATCTCTTTCCATTGTGCATCCCATTACACTTTCACACGGGCGCAATGCCCAGGTGTGGGATACCGATGGCAAGCACTACATCGACTTCGTGGGCGGTATCGGCGTACTCAACCTGGGGCATTGCAACCCGGCGATCGTCAGCGCCATCCAGCACCAGGCCACGCAACTGACCCATGCGGCGTTCAACGCCGTCCCGCACGGGCCCTATGTGCAGTTCATGCAACGCCTGGAAGCGTTCGTGCCACTGAGCTACCCGATGGCAGGCATGCTCACCAACAGTGGCGCCGAGGCGGCGGAGAACGCCTTGAAAGTGGCCCGCGCCGCCACCGGGCGCACGGCGGTGGTGGCCTTCGATGGCGGCTTCCACGGACGTACCCTGGCCACGCTCAACCTCAATGGCAAGGTGGCACCCTACAAGCAGAAGGTCGGCGTGCTGCCCGGCCCGGTGTTCCACCTGCCCTACCCCAGCGCCGACAACGGCGTGACCGGCGAGCAGGCGATGCAGGCGCTGGAGCGCCTGTTCAGCGTCGAGATCGACGTCAACGAAGTGGCCTGCTTCATCTTCGAGCCGGTGCAGGGCGAAGCCGGCTTCCTGGCAATGGACCCCACCTTTGCCCAGGCCCTGCGCACGTTCTGCGATGCACACGGCATCCTGATCATCATCGACGAGATCCAGTCGGGCTTTGGCCGCACCGGCCAGCGCTTCGGCTTCCCGCGGCTGGGCATCGAGCCGGACCTGCTGCTGTTGGGCAAGAGCATTGCCGGCGGCGTGCCGCTGGGAGCGGTGGTAGGCCGGCGCGAGCTGATGGCCAGCCTGCCCAAGGGTGGCCTGGGCGGCACCTATTCGGGCAACCCGCTGGCCTGTGCGGCAGGGTTGGCGACCCTGGAACTGATGAGCGATGCCAACCTGGCGACCTGGGGCGAGTTGCAGGAGCGCGCCATCGTCGGGCGGTATGAAGCGTGGAAGGCCCGCGGGTTGACGCCGTACCTCGGGCGCCTGACCGGTGTGGGCGCCATGCGCGGCATCGAGCTGGTCACGCCACAAGGCAAGCCGGCCACCGCGCAGCTGGCCGAGGTGCTGGAGAAGGCACGCGCGGCCGGGCTGCTGCTGATGCCGGCGGGCAAGGCGCGGCACATCATCAGGTTGCTGGCGCCATTGACCGCCGAGGCAGACGTGCTGGAGCGTGGGCTGGATATCCTGGAGCGCTGCCTGGCAGAACTGTCATGAGCAAGTGCTTTTGCCCAGCGCAATCAGGCTTTATCCTGCATCGTTTCGCACGCTGGCCCTGGGAGTTCCAATGTACATCGATGTACCGCGCCGCCTGGTGTTCTTCGACAAGGACGACACCGTTCGCCCGCCCTGCCTCGTGCAGTACCATCCCGACACCGGCACCCTGAGCCGGCCGACTTTCGCCCAGCCCGACGACAGCGTGTGGGACATCGCGCGCGACCAACGCCGCATCGCGCTGAGCGGGGTCAAGTGGCTGGTGGTGCGCGGGGCCAGCCGCTCGCGGCTGAACCTTGTGCACGACGGCGCGCCGCTGCATGCAACCCAGAACCTGCTGTCGTACTGGGCACGCTTCGACCCCAGCGCCCGCTACGCGCTGGTCAGCGTGGCCAATGGCAAGAAACGCCCGGTGATCATCGACCTGGACAGCGGTGAACACAGCGACCCTGTGGAGCGTGACGTGGACGCCAGGTTCGGCAGCATCGACCCGCTGCTGGGCAGGCTCTGGGCCCCCGACGAGCGTGCCCGCAATGGCGTGCTGACGGTCGATTGCGCCAGCGGCGAAGTCGGCAGGGTCAGCGTGCCGCTGGAGGCAAAGGTGCGCAGCCTGCGCTTTTCCCGCGACGGGCAGTACCTGTTCGTGACCGGGGAAAACAACCGGCTGTTGTGCTGCGACCGCGAGGGCGCAACGGTATGGACCAAGGACGTCAGTGCGTATGGCCATGTCGGCTCGGGCCGGATCCTGTTCAACGAATCCGGCAGCCACCTGTGCCTGCCGACCTCGCCCACCGACAGCTCCACGCTCGCCGGCGATCTCATTATCGCAACCGCCACCGGCCATACCGAGACCACCATCATGCCCAAGGCGCGACTGGCCGCTGACTGGTTTGGCGACCACGTGCTGAGCCATCGTGGCGAGGTGGTGGACTTCTTCACCGGCGCCATCGTGGCCAAGCTGGACCTGGCCAGCCCCTGCTGATCGTCACCTGACCCGCCCCTTCAACGGCCCCCGCCGCCCCGTGTGCTAGCGTCTATGGGTGGCCTGCGCCTTGCGCACGGCCACGCCCATAAGAAATCAACCTGACCGACTGATGACGGGTGAGCCATGCAACTGCGAATCAACCAGACGACCTACGAGGTCGATGCTGACGCGGACACGCCCCTGCTGTGGGTGATCCGCGATGACCTGGGCCTGACCGGTACCAAGTACGGCTGCGGCCTGGCCCAGTGCGGCGCCTGCTCGGTGCTGGTGGACGGCGCCGTGGTGCGTGCCTGCGTGACCCCGGTGGCCGGCGTGGTGGGGCGCGAAATCACCACCATCGAAGCCGTGGAGGCCGACGCCGTGGGCAAGCGCGTGGTCAGCGCCTGGGTCAGGCACCAGGTGGCCCAGTGCGGTTACTGCCAGTCGGGCCAGGTGATGGCGGCCACTGCCCTGCTCAAGCACACCCCGCACCCGAGCGATGCCCAGATTGCTGCCGCAATGGTCAACCTGTGCCGTTGCGGCACCTACAACGCCATCCATGCCGCCGTGCACGACGTGGCCGCCGCGCAGGAGAACGCCTGATGAACGACAGCCTGCGCGTTACCGGCGTGGCCCAGCCCTTCCCTGTGGGCGAGCCGGTCAATATCTCGCGCCGCAGCTTTCTGCTGGCAAGCGCCGGCACGGCAGTGGGCGCACTGGTGCTGGGCTTCGGCCTGCCCCTGGGCCTGAGCCGTGTGCAGGCCGCCACGGGCAACGCAGCGGCGCCCGGCACTCAGGTGCCGGCCTTCCTGGAGATCCGCCCGGACGGCCGCATCCGCCTGCTCAGCCCGTTCATGGAGGGCGGCCAGGGCATCTTCACGGCCATGGCGCAGATCGTGGGCGAAGAGCTCGATGCCGACCCCGCCACCTTTTTGATCGACAGCGCACCGCCCGGCGAGCAGTACGTGGTGATGGACAACGGCATGCGTATCACCGGCGGCAGCATGTCGGTGCGCACCAGCTACCCGACCATGCGCCGCCTCGGCGCCCTGGCCCGCGCCATGCTGCTGCAGGCCGCTGCCGAGCGCCTGGGCGTGCCGGTGGGCGACCTGAGCACCGAGCCCGGCCGGGTGATACACGCCGCGTCGGGGCGCACGCTGGGCTATGGCGAACTGGCAGCCCAGGCCATGGACCTGCCCGTGCCAGACCCTGCCAGCGTGACGCTGCGCGACCCCAGCCAGTTCCGCTGGATCGGCAAGCCGGTGCAACGGGTGGACGCCTATGACAAGTCCACCGGCAAGGCCGTGTACAGCATCGACGTGAAGGTCGACGGCATGCTGCATGCCGCGGTGCAGCATGCACCGCGCCTGGGCATGCGCGTGGGCGAGCTGCGCAACGAGGCGCAGGTGAAAGCCATGAAGGGCGTGCATTCGGTGCATCGGCTGCCCGGTGCGGTGGCCGTGGTGGCCGAGCGCTGGTGGCACGCCAAGCGCGCGGTGGAGGCCGTACAGGTGCAGTGGCTGGAGGCATCGGCCGACGCGAAGGTGCGCCAGATGCCTGCGGACTTTTCCAGTGACGCCTTTCGCGACCAGTTGGCCGCGGCCACCGGCCCGGCCCGCGACGAAGAGAATGAAGGCGACTTCGGCAAAGCCTTTGCCGACGCCGCCACCCAGGTGGAGGCCACCTACCACAACCAGTTCCTCAACCATGCACAGCTGGAGCCGCCTTCGGCCCTGGCGCGCTTCAACCCCGACGGCACGCTGGAGGTGTGGCTGCCCAACCAGGCGCCCGACATGTTCCGCGCCGACATGGCCAAGCGCACCGGCCTGGACCCGGCGCAGATCACCCTGCATTCGCCGCTGCTGGGCGGCTTTTTCGGCCGCCACTTCCTGTACGACAGCGCCAACCCCTACCCGCAGGCGATCCTGCTGGCCAAGGCAGTCGGGCGCCCGGTCAAGCTGATCTGGAGCCGCGAAGAGGAGTTTCTGCGTGACGTGCTGCGCCCCATGGCCGTGGTCAAGTTCCGCGCCGCACTCGACGCCCAGGGCCTGCCGGTGGCCATCGAGGCAGTCAGCGCCACCGAAGGCCCCACCGAAGCCATCGCCGGCAAGCAGGGCGAGAAAATCGACCCCACCGCACTCGAAGGGCTGTCGGGCAAGGCCTACGCCATCCCCAGCAAACGTATCGCCCAGGTCTACGTGAAAGGCCCGGCGATGCTCGGTTACTGGCGTTCGGTGGGCAACTCGCTGAATGACTTCTTCTATGAGGCGTTCCTCGATGAGCTGGCCGACAAGGGCAAGCAGGACCCGTTCGAACTGCGCCTGCACCTGCTGCGCGACAACCAGCGCCTGACCAACCTGCTGCAGTCGGTGGGCGATCTGTCCGGTGGCTGGAAGCGCGGCCCGTTCACCGCCGAGGACGGCTCGCGGCGCGCTCGGGGTGTGGCCATGGCCTCGCCGTTCGGCTCGGAGGCGGCGGTGATCGCCGAGGTGTCCATCGAGCAGGGCCAGGTGAAAGTGCACGATATCTGGGAGGCCATCGACCCCGGCAGCATCGTCAACCCGGCGATCATCGAGGCGCAGGTCAATGGCGCGGTGTCGCTTGGGCTGTCGCAGGCACTGGTGGAGGAAGCGGTGTACGTGAACGGCCAGCCGCGCGCGCGCAACTATGACCTGTACCCGATCCTGTCGGCGCAGCGCATGGCGCGGGTGCATGTACGCATCGTCGAGAGCGGCGCGAAGATGGGCGGTATCGGCGAGCCGCCATTGCCGGCGGTGGCCCCGGCGGTGGCCAATGCGGTGGCGCACCTGACCGGCCAGCGCATCCGCAGCATGCCGCTGTCGCGCTACACCTTCAGCTAGGCCTCGATCAGGGATATCGCGCACATGACCAAGAGTCGACTCGCAACAACGCTGGGCTGTTTCGCGCTGCTGTGCCTCGTCATCGCAGCCGTGCTGGCCTGGTACGTGACCCGCACACCGGCCTCGCCGTTTGCAGCCCAGGCCAGTGCCGCACCGCCAGACCCGGCCCTGGTGCAACGCGGCGAGTACGTGGCGCGGCTGGGCGACTGCGTGGCCTGCCACAGCCTGCCAGAGGCGGCGCCGTTTACCGGCGGGCTGAAGATGTCCACCCCGCTGGGCGCGATCTACGCCACCAACATCACCGCCGACCGCGCCACCGGCATCGGCGCCTACAGCCTGGCCGACTTCGACCGCGCCGTGCGCCATGGGGTGACCCCGGACGGTCGCCGGCTGTACCCGGCCATGCCCTACCCCTCGTACGCCAAGCTCAGTGACGACGATATCCGCGCGCTGTATGCCTTCTTCATGCACGGGGTGAGCCCGGCGGCGCAGGCCAACAAGCCCAGCGAAATCCCCTGGCCACTGAACCTGCGCTGGCCGATTGCGCTGTGGAACGGCCTGTTCACCGACCCCGCGCCCTACCCGGCCAAGCCGGACCAGGACGCGCAGTGGAACCGCGGCGCCTACATCGTGCAGGGGCCGGGCCACTGCGGCAGTTGCCATACGCCGCGCGGCCTGGCCTTCAACGAGAAGGGCCTGAACGAGGCCAGCAAGACGTACCTGGCCGGCGGGCTGCTGGATGGCTGGTATGCGCCGAGCCTGCGCAACGACCCCAACACCGGGCTTGGGCGCTGGAACGAGGCGGATATCGTCAGCTTCCTCAAGCACGGGCGCAACCGGCACGCGGTGGTGTACGGCTCGATGACCGAGGCGTTCAACAATTCCACGCAGTTCATGAGCGACGAAGACCTGGGCGCGATCGCGCACTACCTCAAGTCGCTGCCCGGCGACCCCAGCCGCGACGGGCCGGCATGGCAGTACCAGGCGAGCGAGCTGTCGGCCACATCCACGGCCCCCGGCGCCCACACCTACGTGAGCCGCTGCGCGACCTGCCATGGCCTGGACGGGCGCGGCCAGGCCGAGTGGATGCCACCCCTGGCCGGCGCCACCTCGGCGCTGGCCAGGGAGGACGCATCGGCCATCAACATCACCTTGAACGGCTCGCAGCGCATCGTCGCCGCGGGCGTGCCGGACGCCTACCGCATGCCGGCATTTCGCGAACAGCTGTCGGACCGGGAGATCGCCGAGGTGCTGAGTTTTGTGCGCAGCACCTGGGGCAATCATGGTGGCGCGGTAGAGGCCAAGGCGGTGGGCAAGCTGCGCGAGCACACCGGGCCGGCCAGCAGCAACCCGATCATCTTGCAGATGCGTTGAGCATCACAACCAGGAAGCCCCCATGCCATTGCAACGCCTGTCGAGGACACCCCATGGAAAGCATTGACCTGCTGGTGCTGCGAACTGCCCGGGAGTGGCTTGCCGGCGGCGAGCGCTGCCTGCTGGCCACCGTGGTGCGCACCTGGGGCTCGTCGCCGCGACCGGTGGGCTCGATGATGGTGCTCAGGCAGGACGGGCGCGCGGTGGGCAGTGTGTCGGGCGGGTGCATCGAGGACGACCTGATTGACCGGTACAGCAGCCTCCATGGCGGGCCGGGGATACCCGGCGGCGCGCCACAGGTGGTGCGCTACGGCGTGAGTGCGGACGAGGCGCACCGGTTCGGCCTGCCATGTGGCGGCACCCTGGAACTGGTGCTGGAGTTCGCACCCTGCGCGCAGGCGCTGGGCCGTTTGCTGGCGCTGCTCGATGAGGGAGTACTGATGCGCCGCGAGCTTGACCTGGCCTCGGGCGAGGTGACGGTGCAGGCCGACCAGCCCCATGCACCGTTCAGCTTCGATGGGCAGCGGCTGAGCAACCCGCTGGGGCCGGCTTACCGGATGCTGCTGATCGGCGCCGGTGTGCTGGCCGAGTACGTGGCGGTGATGGCGCTGTTCAACGGGTTCAAGGTGTCGGTGTGTGATCCGCGGCCCGAGCACATGGACGTGTGGATGGTCGCCGGGGTAGAGAAGCTGATGGGCATGCCGGACGACGTGGTGCGCGCGTTTGCGGTGGATGCTCGCACCTGCGTGATTGCCCTGAGCCATGACCCCAGGCTGGATGACCTGGCGCTGATCGAAGCGCTGCGCGGGCCGGCGATGTACATCGGGGCGATTGGCTCGCGGCGCAACAGCGAGAGCCGCCGCCAGCGCTTGATCGGGCATTTTGGCCAGACGCCGGAATCGCTGCGGTGCCTGCATGGGCCCATCGGGCTCTACATCGCCAGCAAGACCCCAGGGGAGATTGCGGTGAGCGTGATGGCCGAGGTGCTGGCGGTGAAGAACGGCGTACCCCTGCCCGGCGCTGTCGGCGCGGGGCCGACCCAGCCCCGGGTGGAGCACCCGCCACTGACTCAGGCGTCGTGTTGTGCGCACCCAGGGTGACTGCATCGCCCTGGTGCTGGCTGCAGGCCGTGCCAGGCGCTTTGGCAGCGACAAGCGCCTGGCACGGCTGGCGTCGGGGCAAACGCTGCTGGCAGCCACGCTGGCACGGGCACTGGAGGCGTTCGACGACGTCCGGGTGGTACTCAGGCCCGGGGACGATCCCGCGAACCTGGCAATTGACGGGCGGGTACGGGTTCTGTGGGCCGAGCAGGCCGACCAGGGCATGGGCAGCAGCCTGGCAGCCGGGGTGCGTGCGCTGGAACAGTCACCGGCCCCGGCCGTGGCGGTGTTGCTGGGCGATATGCCCTGGGTGCAGGGGCAGACGCTCAAGCAGTTGAAGGCCCTGTGCAACGCCCGGCAGATCGTGCTGCCGCTGCATCACGGGGTGCGTGGGCATCCGGTGATCTTCGGTCGACAGTTCTGGCCGGCCCTGGCATGCCTGCAGGGCGATCAGGGCGGAAAGGACATCGTGCGCGGCGCGCACGACGCCTGCGTCCAGGTGCCGGTGGAGGATGCGGGTGTCATCAGGGATGTGGATCAGCCGCGGGACATCCCTGCTGGCTCGAGGTGAGCGACGCCACCCGCGGGCAACTGCCGCTGCACGCTGGCGCCGCGCTCAAAGCGCCGCATAGACAAGGGCTGACAGCCGGCCGGGGCGCGGATCGATCATGCTGTGGCCGCCCGAGGTCGTGGTGACGAAACCGAAACTCACGCGCCGCTCGGGGTCGGCAAAGCTGATCGGGCCGCCAAGCCCGATATGGCCGAAGGTGTCCGGGCCCATGGCGTGGGTAGCCGCCGGGTCGATTTGCTGCTCCAGCATGCAGCCCAGCCCGTAGCGCATTGGCCGCATCCATACCCGATCCATGCCATGACTGTGCTCTCGGGTGAATTCGTCGAGCAGTTCAGGGCCGATGAAGTGGCCCGCCAGCAGCGCACTGTAGAAACCGGCCAGGCCGTGAGCGGTGGCATGGCCACACACCCCGGGTTGCCGATAGGCCCACCAGCGCGGGTCACTGGTGCGCCGGGGCACCAAGCCGGGGTTGGTGAAGGCGAATGTGGCGATATGCGAGGGCTCGCTCTTCACCACCGTGCGCAGCGCTTGCGAGTAGGGGTCGCCAACGCGCCCGGAGGCACTGTCGAAGCGAGCGATACGGTGAAACTGCGTCTCGTCCACGCCAAGGTGCACGTCCAGGCCGTGGGGGTCCAGCATCTGTTCATGGATGAAGGCGCAGGGGTCGCGCCCGTCCACCCGACGAATCAGCTCGCCCAGAATCCAGCCAAAGGTGGTGGTGCCGTAGCCCAGGTCGGTGCCCGGTTCCCACCACAGCGGCTCGTCTTCCAGCACCCGCACCATGTGCTCCCAGTCATACATCATCGGGTTATGGTCGGGGCCCCGCAGCGCCGGCAGGCCAGCGGTGTGGTTCATCACCTGACGCACACTGACCCTGGCCTTGCCGTTGCGGGCGAACTCGGGCCAGTAGCGGGCCACCGTCGCATCCAGTTCCAGCCGGCCCGCCTCGACCAGCATCAGGATGGCCACTGCCACATAGGGTTTTACAACACAGAAGGTGTTGGCCAGCGTGTCGTGCGTCCAGGGCCTGCCGCCCTCCTGGTCCGCCACACCGGCCCACAGGTCGACGACCCGCTCCCCGTCCACCTGCACACAGAGCCCGGCACCCCGCTCCTGCGGATCATCGAACATCGCTTCGAAGGCCTGCCGGACCGCCTCGAAGGGCTGGGCACATATCCCTTGCGCTTTCATGCCTCGTCTTCCTCGTCGTTGAAATGTTGCCCTGTAACCGAGCGACGTTGCTGCGTAGCAGACCTGCCAGGCGACAATGATTGTCTCGGCGCCTGACAGACCCGAACGCATTACTGTTGGCTCGTGAACCTGACTATCGACTGCGCCCCCTGGGGCGCCCCCTCAAACACACAGGTTGATGGAACGTTCATCCACGCGAGCGCGTGTGCGTGTGCGCCAGGGAATAACGATTCGCGCGTTTATAGGTGCCGAAGTCATTGAACCGAACACCGGCCTCGGCCATGATTTGATGCGCATAAGGCGCGGTCATCTGGCGCAGGTAAAACGGGTCCCTGACAACGAAGTGGTGAATACTGTGGGTGCTGCCGAAGTTGAAGCAGAACAATTGAAACGGCCATAGCCACCAGGCGTTCATGACCTGAGTTTGCTGCAGCGCATTGCGCGGTGCCACATCACCGTAATAGTGCATGTTCGAACTGATGAAAAACAGGCAGAACTGCCGGATCAGGTTGGGCGCGACCAGAATCACGACCACACTGTTGACCACATCCATCACCGCCAGTGTGGTCGCGGAACTGTGCACCTCGTGCCCGCTGACCGCCCCAAGCCAGGCATACAGGTGGTAGCCGAGAAACACATACCAGCAACCCCAGTACAACAGCCCGAAGGGTGTATTGAGCCGGACGATCTTGACCAGCAAGCGGACTTTTTCCCGCCAGCCTGGGGCAAATACCGCATTGAGAAAACCGAAGATGAACCCGTCCACCAGTTTCAACAACCGCAGTACACCCCAGGGGCTGCCACTGGTGGTGATCCAGGCTTCCACATCCGTCTCGGTGCCTGACTCTTTATGGTGATGAAAGTGCAAACTTCGCCTTAACCAGGGGCTGGGCATTCCCGGCCGAGCCAACCAGCATAAAAACATCATGGCATTGTGCGCCAGCGGCTGTTTTCTGAAATAAAGACGATGAATCAGATCGTGTTCTATTTCATGAATGAACGAGGTCAGCAGCGCGTTGATCAGAATGCAGCCCCAGGCAGGAATGGCCCCCTGCAGGTAGAGCCCCCACTCACCACCATGCCGATCAGCGACACCGCCATGACACCTGCGCCCAGCGCATTCTGATGTTGCAGGATCGGATAGCGCTGGCGCAGGTAATTACCATGTTCGGTAATACGCCGGGTAACATGATCAATCTTTTGCTGATCGGTAGTGGGGCGTTCAAGTTCCATTGCTGCCTCCAAGACTTTCATACCTCATCCTCTGTTTGTGTCGGACAATCCCCCGCCAGGACAAACCGGCCGCGTCAATTGTTCGGGCTATACAACGGGTAGGTGAATGCATGCGCGCATTATATAAACGCAAATCGACTGCTTGCGTGAAGCTTGTTAAGATCCTTTCAAGCTTCAAAATGATAAGGCAAGTAAAAGTCTTTGCAACTGTGTATTTTGGGTGGGTTCAGCGTGACAGTTACGTGTAAGGATTTTTAATTTAGTTACAGGTTGTACAGTTATAAAACGACGCCGTACAAGTATTGCCAAGGAGGCACCATGAGATTGCATCGCATCAGATATTGCCGGCTCGCCTCACCGAAACCCGATGCCAGCGTACCCAGCCCAGCCAGCCCCGATGCCTTCGACGCGGTGTTTTACGATGCCCCTGCAGACACGGCCACCCACCGCGCAGGCTTTGAAAAGCTGCTGCGTTACCTGCAGTGCGGGGATACCGTGATCGTGGACAGCATGGCCTCGCTTTCGGCCAATACCGAGCAGTTGTGCAACTTCATTCGCCGCTTGATCGAAAAACAGGTCACGCTCAAGTTTGTGGATGAAAACCTGACATTCCGAGATGACGGCCGTGAAGTTGCGGGCCCCATCGTCGCGGCCATGGAGTTGCTTGCAGAGTTCGAGCGCGCGGCACTGCGCGAAAAACAGGCCGCCGGTATTGCAACTGCAAGAAATCGGGGTTCCTACCGAGGTCGAAAGAAGAAACTGTCCGACAATCAGGTTGTAAGTTTAATTGAGCGCGCCCGCGCGGGAGAAAGTAAATCCCGGCTGGCGCGTGATTTCGATATCAGTCGCCAGACGTTATATCGGTATTTGAAATCGACCTAGGGCTCTTCAGAAGAAGAGCCCTAGGTAACGTTGTCCCAGGCCCACTCACGCCCACAGATACGACTGTACGTAGCGCTGGAACACCAGTTCGTCGATGAGACAGCGCGCCGTCGCTTCGGTCGGGAAGCCCTTTTCGAAGGGCTGGTTGGCCTGTTCTTCGTACCGGCTGCTTCCTTGCCCGAATGCCTGAGGGTGGGGTGACAAAAGGCGATGATCAGAAACCTAGCAGAGGACGCGGCACCGACCAGAACGCCGCTATTTATTGCGACACACCTTGACACACCATTTGGTAACGATTCTCATATGTATTATTTTTATCACTACCACTGGAAACCCTTCATGTCGCGCCCTACCCCCCCGCATTGCTCCGGCCTGCCCCGCAATCTGTTGGCCATGGCCATCTGCATGGCCACCCTGACCCCCGCCCTGGCCGATGACAGCTCTGCGACACCGCAGCCAGCCAAGGCTGCGACCCTGGAGCTGGGCGCCACCGAAATCGTCAACACTCAACTGGGCAGTACCACCGAAGGCACCCAGTCATACACCACCGGCGCCATGTCGACCGCGACCAAGCTGCCGCTGACCCTGCGCGAAACGCCCCAGGCCGTTACCGTGATTACCCGCCAGCGCATGGACGACCAGGCCATGACCAGCATCAACGACGTGGTAAAGGCCACCCCGGGGCTGTTCCTCGACTTCTCCAGCGGCCCTGGCCGGCAAACGTACTCGGCGCGCGGTTTCGATATCGACAACCTGATGTACGACGGCATCCCCAGTGGCTACCAGGGCTGGACCGTGGGCGCCCAGCCGAACCTGGCGATGTTCGACCGGGTGGAGGTGGTGCGCGGCGCCACCGGGCTGGTGACCGGTGCGGGCAACCCTTCGGCTGCCATCAACCTGGTGCGCAAGCGCCCGCTGGCCGAACAGAAGGTCACCCTCACCGGTGCGGCCGGCAGCTGGGACGACTACCGCGGCGAGGTCGATGCCTCCAGCCCGCTCAACGACAGCGGCACCCTGCGCGGTCGGGTGGTGACGTCCTACCGCGACAGCAACAGCTTCGTCGATGGCGTGGACGAGACCCACGGCCTGTTCTACGCCATCACCGAGGCGGACCTGAGCGACGACACCACCCTGACCCTCGGCTTCTCCAACCAGAAGGACAAGACCAACTACTTCTGGGGCGCCTCGATGATCGGCCTGGACGGCCATCACCTGAACCTGCCGCGCTCGTACAACCCGGGTACCCCCTGGGAGAACAAGGACCAGGAGATCAACACCGTCTTTGCCGAGATCCGCCAGCGCCTGGCCAACGACTGGAAGCTGCAGGTCAACGCCAACTATTCCGAACAGAACGCGCTGTTCTCCGGCTCGTACCAGTCGCGCTGGGTCAACAACACGCTGGCACGCACCGTGTACCAGTCGGCCCACGATGAAAACCAGGCCGGCGTGGATGCCTTTGTCAGCGGGCCCTTCGAGGCGCTGGGGCGCACCCATGAACTGGTGGTGGGTGCCAGCAAGCGCATCTACGACATGACCACCCACAACTATGCCCCCTACGACCCCAACTGGCCGATCGATGCCGGCAAGCCGAACTTCACCCACACCGGCAACAGCCGCGAAGTGACCACCCAGGATGGCGTGTACCTGACCACCCGCCTGAGCCTGGCCGACCCGCTCAAGCTGATCCTGGGCGGGCGCCTGGACTGGTATGACTACGACAACCGCGATGGCGACGGCGACTACAAGGTCACCCGCAACGTCACCCGCTATGCCGGGCTGATCTACGACCTGGACGAGCATCACTCGGTCTACGTCAGCTACAGCGACATCTTCACCCCGCAGAGCAGCAAGGGCACCTCCGGCACCCCGGTCAAGCCGATCGTGGGCAAGAACTACGAGGTGGGCATCAAGGGCGAGTACTTTGAGGGTGCGCTCAACGCCAGCCTGGCGCTGTTTCGCATCGACCAGGAAAACCGCGCGGTGCAGGTGTTCGTGCCGAACTGCCCGCAGACCGAATGCTACGAGGCCTCGGGCGAGATCCGCAGCCAGGGTATCGACTTCGAGCTGCAGGGTGCGCTGACCGAGAACTGGCAGGTGGGCGGTGGCTACACCTATGCCCGCGTGCACACCCTCAAGGACGCCGCCAACCCGCAGAACGTCAACCAGCGCTTTGACACCGACACGCCCGAGCACCTGTTCAAGCTGACCACCACCTACCGCTTCCAGGGCCCGCTGGAGAAACTGCGCGTGGGTGGCAACGTGTCGTGGCAGAGCCGCCTGTACAACGACGTGGCGCTGGCAAACGGTGGCAGCTATCGCCTGGAACAGGGTGGCTACGCCGTCACCGACCTGATGGCCGGCTACCGGCTGACCCGCAACCTGGACCTGCAGCTCAACGCCAACAACGTGTTCGACCGCAAGTACTACTCGTCCATCTCCAACTCGACCAGCTATGGCAGCGACACCTACGGCACACCGCGCAACATGATGCTCACGGCCAAGTACAGTTTCTGATGTGAAGTGGCGCAGGGATGCGCCGTGTTGTTGTCTGTGCGCGGTGCGCCACGCACGCCCTGCCTTTCGATCGACACACCGTTGCGTACACCCCCGCCCCTGCTCGCGCCCTGCGAAATCCTTCAGCTGCCATCCCGGATGACTCGGCGAACGCCTGGCAAGCACCCTTTCGTGGCGAGTCAGCGCCCCCGCTGCCACGTCGCACTGGCACCTGCCGATATTGCCACCTCCTCGTGATCCGAATAATAATGCAACCAATTCCCATTTGAGATGCCATCATGCCGGTCGAGTCACCTGCCCTACCTGCTGCTGTCGGCGCGCTGTATGCGCAGCACAGCTCATGGCTGCACGGCTGGCTGCGCAAGCGCATGGGCAGCCACTGCGATGCGGCGGACCTGGTGCAGGACACGTTCGTCAAGCTCCTCAAGACCCGCACATCACTGGAAATCCGTGCACCCCGCCAGTACCTGTCGACGGTGGCCAAAGGCCTGATGATCGACCTGTTCCGCCGTCGCTCGCTCGAACAGGCCTACATGGAAACCCTGGCCAGCATTGCGCTTGCCGACATCCCCAGCGCCGAAGCGCAGGCAATCATGTTCGAAACGCTGGTGGAGCTGGACCGCATGCTCGCCGGCCTGGGCGCCAAGGTGCGTGAGGTGTTCATCCTGTCCCAGCTCGAGGGCCTGCCCTACGCGCAGATCGCCACGCGCCTGGATATTTCCCTGCGCTCGGTGAACAACCACATGGCCAAGGCCATGGAACATGTCTGCCTGATGCAGTGGGAAAGCGTCGAATGAACCGCTCCCCCTCCGCCGCCCAACGCGAGGCGGTGCGTGAGGCCGCGCGCTGGTACGCACAACTGTCATCCGGCACCGTCAGTGCCGAGGATCAGGCCTCGTGGCAACGCTGGCACGACAGCGACCCGCTGCACCGCCAGGCCTGGCAACGCATGCAGGCGGTCAGCCACAGCTTTGCCGGGCTGCCGGGGCGCATCGCCGCCTCCACCTTGCTGGGCAGCGGCAACAGCCGCCGCCAGGTGCTGTACGGCCTGGCCATGCTGCTGGGCGGTGGGGTCCTCGGGACGCTGGGCTGGCGCAGTGACACCCGTCGCCAATGGTACGCCGACTACCGCAGTGGCGTCGGCGAACGCCGTGCCGTGCGCCTGGTGGATGGCAGCCAGATGCTGCTGGACACCGACAGCGCCGTGGACGTGGATTTCGATATGCAGCAGCGGCGTGTGCTACTGCACCGCGGCCAGGTGCTGATCACCACCGCCCGCGACGATGCCGCCCGGCCTTTCAGGGTCGATACCCGCCACGGCAGCGTCCTGGCCCTGGGCACCCGCTTCACCGTCAGCGTCGACGACCATGGCAGCGAAGTCGCGGTGCTGGAAAAGGCCGTGGAGGTGTCGGTGCAGCCGATCGAGCGCCTGCGCCTGCATGCCGGTCAGCGGGTGGCGTTCGGCCCGGCCGGGATCGGCAGCCTGCGCAGCAACGACGCCGCTGTGGCGGCGTGGGAGCAAGGCAGCGTGATCGCGGTCGATACCCCGCTGCAGACCCTGCTGGCGCAACTCGCGCGCTATCGCCCCGGCGTACTGAACTGTGACCCGGCGGTGGCGCAGATGAAGATTTCCGGCGCGTTCCCCATCACCGATACCGAACTGGCCCTGACGGCGCTGCAAAGCGCATTCCCGCTGACCGTACAGCGCCGCACGCGCTACTGGGTGACGGTTGTGGCGCGCCCCTGAGCCAGCCGGCACCACAAATGAAAATAATTTTCACTTACTTGCACTTTCATCGACGCTCATCCGGCCTTCCCTCCCACAAGTTCAACTGAGTGTTCTGGGGAAGGAAACATGAGCGTCATGCAACGATCACACACCGCACTGGCCCTGGCGGCCCACCTCGCCCTGGGCAGCGTTGCCGCCTGGCCGCTCGCCGGCCTGGCCGCGCATGCGTCCAGCGAGCAAACCCGTGCCTATGACATCGCGCCCGGCACGCTGACCGAAAGCCTGGGCCGCTTTGCCAGCGCCGCCGGGGTGGTGTTGTCGTTCGATGCCGCGAGCACCCAGGGCCGCCGCGCCCCCGCCCTCCAGGGCGACTACAGCGTCGCAGGCGGCTTCGCCACCCTGCTGGCGGGCAGCGGCCTGCAGGTGGCACGCCAGGCCAATGGCGTGTACCTGCTGATCGCGTCCAACCCCGGCAACGGCTCGCTCGAACTGAGCGCGATCAACGTCAGCGGCCAGACGCTGGGCAGCACCACCGAAGGTACCGGCTCCTACACCACGGGCACCGTCACCATCGGCAAGAGTGAGCACAAGCTCAAGGACATCCCGCAAAGCGTCACGGTCATGACCCGCCAGCGCATGGACGACCAGAACATCACCAACCTGCCTGAGCTGTTCGCCAACGCACCGGGCATGACCTTTGCCAAGAGCCCCGGTACGGGTGGCTTCATCACCTCGCGCGGGTTCGAGATCGAATCGCTGCAGTACGACGGCGTGCCCATGACCCGCGGCATCTATGCGCTGGGCAGCTACCTCACCGAATCCACGGCCTTCTACGACCGAGTGGAACTGCTGCGTGGCGGCGCGGCCCTGCTGCAAGGCGCCAACAGCCCGGGCGGCGCGGTGAATCTGGTGCGCAAGCGCGGCCAGGCCAAGCCCACCCTGACCCTGACCGCACAGGCCGGAAGCTGGGACCACTACGCTACCCAGGCGGATGTCGGCGGCCCGTTGAATGAGGCGGGCACCGTGCGCGGTCGCGCCGTGGTCGACTACGACACCCGCGACTCGTTCATCGACCACGTTGGCGGATGGGAGCAGAAGGTCTACGGCGCCCTGGACTTCGACCTGTCGGAAAACACCACCCTGGGCGTTGGCCTCAGTGATCGCAAGACCCGCTTCACGCCCATGGTCGCCGGCCTGCCACGCTACAGCGACGGACGTGACATCGGCCTGTCCCGCTCGACGTACACCGGCTCCGACTGGAACCGCGGGCTGACCGAACAGTTGGCCCTTTACGTCGACCTGGAGCACCGATTCAACGACCACTGGAAGTTCAAGACAGCAGCGGTCGCGATCAACGAACGCAACGAAATGACGTATGCCTACATCGTGACACCCACCGGTGTGGCGAACGATGGCAGCGGCGTCGCCAACTGGCGCTATGCCACAGACTTCAATTCGCACAGCCGCGGCCTGGACCTGTTCATGGACGGCGACTTCAATGGCCTGGGTTTCGATCAGGAAGTCGTGCTCGGGGGCAACTACTCGCGCTACACCAGCGACAACACCATGGCCGTAGTACGCAGCGTAGGCGCCAACATCTTCGACCTGGACAACCACCTGCCGTACGAAAACTACGACAGCCTGGCGGCGCGCGGCACGCGCACCGACAGCCAGTACAAGATCGTGCAAAAAGGCATTTACGGCACCTGGCGCGTCAAGCTCACCGACCCCCTGACACTGATCCTGGGCGGGCGCACCAGCTGGTACTCCTACGAGTACGACTCGCAGATCTACGATCGCAATGCCTTCAGCTACCCCAGCGACAGTGACAAGGCCAACAATGGCGTGGTCACGCCCTACGCCGGGCTGGTCTATGCGCTGACGCCCGAGTGGTCGGCCTACGCCAGCTATGCGGACGTGTTCATTCCGCAGAGCGCCATCGGGGTGGGCGGCTCCACGATCGAGCCGATTACCGGCAGCAACTATGAAGTCGGCCTCAAGGGCGAGCTCAACGACGGGCGGCTCAACACCTCGCTTGCCCTGTTCCGTTACGACCACCAGAACCGCGCCGTCACAATGCTCAACACCGAGTCCCAGTGCGGGGGCTCGAACTGCTCCGAGGCATCCGGCAAGGTGCGCAGCCAGGGGCTGGAGGCTGAAATCAACGGTGAAGTGCTGCCTGGCCTGCAAGCGTCTGCCAGCTATGTCTACAACACCACCAGGTTTATCGAGGACAACACCTACGAAGGCAAGATCTTCTCCACCTGGACCCCCAAGCACACGGTGCGCATCTGGTCCGACTACACATTGCCAGGCGACTTCAACCGCTTCAGCGTCGGCGGTGGCTTGAACAGCCAGAGCAGCGCCGTCGCCTACGACCGCAAATTCGAGACGCCAGGGTTCACGATCTGGAATGCACGCATCGGCTACAAGGTCAGCGATGAGATCGGCCTGGCGGTGAACTTCAACAACCTCTTCGACAAGGTCTACTACATTCCGTCCTATACCGCAGTGGCCTCCAACAACTACTACGGCGACCCGCGCAACGTCATGTTCACCGTCAAGTACACACCGCAGTTCTGAGCAGGTTTCGGGCCCCTGGCATGGGTGTTCATGCAAGGGGCCCGTCGTCCTTCTTGCACTCCCCTGACGACGGCTGAGTCATGTCCAAGAAATCGCGCTCCAAGTTATGGTTCCTGATCCACAGCTGGCTGGCATTGCCGATCTGGTGCTTTGCCCTGCTCGTCTGCGTCACCGGTACCCTGGCAGTCGTCAGCCAGGAGCTGGTGTGGCTGGCAAAGCCGCAAATGCGTGCCAACCCGCCGACGCAAGACGCCCGCCGGCTCGACTACGACCAGATCCTCGCGGCCATTCATCGCGACCGCCCCGACCTGGACGTGCAGTACATCCTGCGTCCCGACCAGGACTCGTTCGCCCTGCAGGTCCAGGTGGTACAACCGGACCACAGCACCCGCAACCTCTATGTGAACCCGTACACCGGCAAGATCCAGGGGGTGAGCCCGGCGTTCGACGTGCGCGGCTTCACCCGTGCGCTGCACGGCTGGTGGCTGGTGCCCTTCGGTAATGGCTACCCCTGGGGCTGGTACCTGGTGTCATTGCTCGCCTTGCCGATGCTGGCCTCGCTGGTGACCGGGCTGGTGGTCTACAAGCGTTTCTGGAAGGCCTTTTTCAAACCGACCCTGCGCTTGAACCAGGGTGCGCGGATTTTCTGGGGCGACTTCCATCGCCTGAGCGGTGTGTGGTCGATCTGGTTCATCGCGATCATTTCGGTCACGAGCCTCTGGTTTCTGATCCAGGCCGTGCTAGCCGACAACCACATCTCCATTTCCAGCCGGCCTGCCATTGGCCTTGTCGCGAGGGAGACGGTGCCCCTGGCCGCACCTGGCGAGCAACCCGCGCGCATCAGCGTGGAACAGGCCATCGCGAATTTCTCGGCGCAGGTGCCCGGCTTCACCGCGAGCTTCATCAAGCTGCCGGGCAATGCCTATGACACCCTGCAGGTGCGCGGGCGTGGCGCCTATCCGCTGATGCAGCAGAGCGCGAACCTGAACCCGTACGACGGCAGCGTCATCACCTCCTACACACTGTCGGATCGGCGCGCGCTGGAGTTCATCACCGAATCCATGCGCCCGCTGCATACCGGTGACTTTGGTGGGCTGTGGCTGAAGCTGGTGTGGTTTGTCTTCGGCCTGCTACTGAGCGTGATGGTGCTCAGCGGCCTGCTGATCTGGAGCAAGCGCACGCTGCAGGCCACTGCAGCTGCGCTCAAGCGAGGCAAGGCGATCGAGGTGAGTGGCTCGCCGCTGCGGCGCTACTGGCTGAAATGGCGGTTTCATCTGAACGTGGTGCTGGTGGTGGTGCCCCTGGTATTTTTGCCCAGGTACTTCGCTGATCAGGCGTTGTTCAAGGGTGAGGCGGGGCTTGGCGAGCGCGAGATCGGGGAGGTTACGGTCGGGCCGTGGAGCCTGCGCCTGGCGGAGTTTCGCGCCCAGCCGCCGCGCAACGAAGGGCCGGCGGGGTATATCAAGAGTTTCAGCGCGGCCTTGTGCGAGGCCTGCATCGGCGAAGTGAAAGCGACCTATCTGCGCGTGGGCAAACCCCGCAGCCTACGCGCGGCGGGCGGGATCTTCTTTGGTTCGCCGCACAGCATGGGCACCTCGATTCCGATATCCCCGAAGACACCGGTGGATACCCTGCTGTGGGTGACGATGGAGGGCTGGGACGGCTCGGTGCACCAGGGCTCGATTGCGTTGAGCCAAGCGTCGCCCGCTTCGGTGGCGTGGTTGCAGGCGCAGGCGGCAGGGTCTCCGTGAGTGGCGGGGGCTCTACAAAACCTCAGCAGATGAGGCGCGTCTATTGGGTTCTCGGGATTTTGTACAGAGCCTAGAGGCCTTCGACTGGCTCCTTTTGGCCGAAAGCGGTCGTTTGTGAGTGGCAGCTATCGGCCAAAAGCGGTCATACGACGCGTCTACAAGCGGGGCAATTCAATTGATGAGGTTGATTTTGCCATTAGATAAATTTACAACTCTACCGTGCACTAGCTAGAATCAAGTAAACTTAAAAAAACCATGCCCTGGGCGAGCTCATGAAAAGTATCAACATTGCATATATCCTGTTCGGCTCCGTGCTTTCTTTAAAAGTGATGGCGAGCGGGCTAGACGTCGAGCACACACTAATTGAGCATCGCTGGTACACTTTTGAAGACGTGATAGAAAAGAGAAAAATATACAACAGGGTGGATATTTCGCGAGGGTACATCGAATACTATTTCGAGGGTGATGAATATAAACCCAAGCAGCCCGAAGAGAAATTGACGCCCCGTCAAAAATTCTATTCCAACCATGGCAGCGTTGGAACCTACGCGGCTGCTGATTATGAGACCGCGCTAGACAAGGAGTGCATAGATGTTGTCTCCGGTTCTTTAGGGTCATTTATAGGCGACTATGAAAACTCCAAAAGGCCTGATAGACAAAAATACAAGCGCACCGTTGTTGGCATAAAATCCTTAATGTACAAAGGCCCTGAGTATAACTTCAAGAGCCCTTCATCCTGGTCGCCTGCAGTGTTGCCCAAGAACAACAAAAGCCTTCTTTGTGAAATTTATGAAGTCAAGAGCAAAGAAAGTGATGTGAAATACATTGTTTATGCTGCTTCAGTGGCAACCGCTATGTTTGACGAAATTCATACGGCCCCATTGCCAGGTAACAAGGTCGAGTAATTAAAGGTCTTCGCACTCATGCTGCGGCGCCCACTGCTGCGGCATTGGCCGATTGCGGCCCTTCGTGAAGCTACTATGGGTTGTTAGCGGTCTTTCACCCAAGACCGCATACGGCCAGAATCTCTAGCTGCCGCAACAGACTGCAACGTATTGGTCAGCCTCAAGCGCAGGCCACTCTGCGCGCCTCAAACCTTTGAAATTCAAAAGCAAGCCAGATCGTCAAAATGAATGCATCAGCACTCAGACGGTAACGCCTCCTCCTTCCCTCTGCCAGAAACTTGAATCCCCACCCCAACCCCGTTAACCTTGCTCAGTCGCTGTAAATCCAGCGTCCAGGTTTGGTCACCTGAGATAAATCAAGGCGCACAAAGCGCCGCATCCGAATCAGTGGCGCTTTTTTGTGTCTGCTGTTTCGTGTTATGGCGGCTGTGCGTGGGGCGCATTCGTGCGCGCCGGGTTCCTTGATTCCCGGTTGACCAACCTGCGTACAGCCGCCACCCATCGTTTGGTCACGATGCTGGTCGGCTCCACCAATCAAGGAGCTGCACAATGACAAAAATCGTCCCTGATCCCCCACTCCCCAACACCCCGCGCAAACCCGCCTACACCTCCTTCGGCTGTTGCCACGGCGATCACCCTCCCCTGTTTTCCGTGCGCGAAGACATCAAGCTCGAAGATGCGCTGGTCTACCTGTCGATCATGATCCAGTGTGCAAGGGACACCACCGCACAAGCCTGCGAACGCGCCGATGAGCAGTTCAAAAGCCTGCTGATGGCCTCGCAACACTCGCTGGAATTGAGCAATGCGTTGATCGAGTCGGTGCTTGATGGCATGGAGGCCAAAGCGGTCAGTAGTTGATGACACAACACACGGGCCGCACACGCGGCCTATCGAAAGCAAAGAGGTGCGAGCGACCGCGTTCGGCCTTGTCTCAAATAGTGCCAAGGCCGCCCAAGATGGCCCACTCGCCCATCCCACTCAGCTTCAGACGACAGCCGACTGCCTCAACCTGCGACTCAACCCAGGCGTCTTACCCGTAACACGCTTGAACGCCCGACTGAACGCTGCCTGAGACGTATAGCCCAAACGCTGCGCGACCTCTTCAATTGGCAACCTTTCCAGCGTCAGCCACTGGCTGGCAAGCCGCATTCGCACTTCGGTGACGTAGCGCAGCGGGGTCATGCCAATCGTCAGTTGAAAACGCTCCGCAAAGACCGAGCGGGACGTATTGCATTGCTCCGCCAACTGCTCGACGGTCCAGTCGCGGCCCGGTTGTTGATGCAGCGCCAGCAGTGCACCAGCCAGCCGCGGATCGCGCAGGGCGGCAACCAGGCCGGAGGCGTTACCGCAGGCGCACTCGACCCAACCTCGAACGACCATGGCGGCGACCACGTCGGCCAATCGCGCGAGGATGCCGGCGAAGCCGATGCGTGCGGCGCTGACCTCGCGCTCCATGGTGGTGAGAATAGGCACCAGCCCTGGGTAACGCTGGCCGCCGGCATCGATCAGCATCAGGCCCGGCATCAGCTTGCCAAGGCCATGCAGGCTGCCCAATTCGAACTCCATGCAGCCACTGAACAAAAGCGTGGTCGGCATGGCGCCGACATCGGTTCCGGTGTCCACCGCGCTGACGGCGTCGCCCAGCGGCTCGCCGTCCAGAAGGTCGATTTGCTGCACGGGCACGTGTGTATCCGAGAGCAATTGATGGGCCGCGCCATGGGAGATGAAGACGGCGTTACCGGCGCACAGCGCATAGGTTGTGCCGTCTTCCATGCGCAGCACCGCGTTGCCGACCGCCAGGAAGTGGAACCAGGCATGCCCGGGTTTGGCAGCGAAGCCCAAGCCGAAGGCCGGGCCCGCCTGGATACGCCGGTAGTCGACACCGCGCAGGCGCATGCCGCGCAACAGCTCGTTGATGAGATCGGAAGAGAAGGCAGAGGGGTCCGTCGGCATGATTCAGGTGTTCTGGTCAAAAAATCGAGTTTTTCGATCATAGATCATCCGGTTTCTCGCGCCTAGACTGCGGGTCGCAATTGAAGATTGGGAGATCCGTGCAATGACTGACCTTGTTTGCAATGCCGTACCCGACAGCCGTCCCGGCGCCGGGCCGGATGCAGAACCTGCAACCCCCGCGTGGATGGCCGTGTTCTCGCTGGCCATGGGCGTGTTCGGCTTGCTGACCGCGGAGTACCTTCCGGCCAGCCTGTTGACGCCAATGGCGACCGAGCTGGGGGTATCCGAAGCGCTGGCTGGCCAGGCGGTAACGGTGACAGCCGTGGTGGCGCTGTTCGCCGGCCTGTTGGTGCCAGGCCTGACTCGCAGTATCGATCGCCGCTGGGTGTTGCTGGGATTTTCCACGTTGATGATCGCGTCCAATCTGTTGGTCGCCGTTTCCTCCAGTTTCGTGGTGCTGTTGTTGATGCGTATCTTGCTGGGCATCGCGCTTGGCGGGTTCTGGAGCATGGCGGCGGCGGTGGCGATGCGTCTGGTGCCGGGGGCGCTGTTGCCGCGAGCGCTCTCGATCATTTTCAGTGGCATCGCCGTCGGGACGGTGGTTGCGGTTCCGCTGGGTAGTTATCTGGGTGGGCTATATGGCTGGCGCAGCGCGTTCTTTGCAGCGGCGGCGGTGGGGGTGGTGACCCTGGCGTTCCAGTCAATCACGCTGCCGAGCCTTGCGCCGCGCCGCCCGGCACGCCTGCGCACGGTGCTTGAAGTATTGCTGCGCCCAGGCATTGCCATGGGGATGTTCGGTTGTGTGCTGGTGCACAGCGGCCACTTCGCGATGTTCACGTATGTTCGGCCATTTCTCGAAGGCACGACCGGCATTGGCCCGCAGGGGCTGTCGCTGATGCTGCTGGGTTTTGGTGTGGCGAACTTTGTCGGCACCCTGGTGGCCGGGTGGATGCTTGCTCGTTACCCGCTGGCCACCCTGGTGTCGATGCCCGCGCTGGTGGGCGTTGCGGCACTGGCGCTGGTCCTGTTGCCGGCGTCGGTGCCAGGGCAGGCCGTACTGCTGGCGGTGTGGGGCCTGGCCTTTGGCGGTGTGCCGGTGGCGTGGTCGAACTGGGTAGCCAACGCGGTCCCTGACCAGGCGGAAAGCGCCGGGGGCATGGTGGTAGCGTCGGTACAGTCGGCCATCGCCACAGGCGCAGCCGCGGGTGGGGCAATGTTCAGCCTCGGTGGCAGCGCAGGCGTATTCGTGGCGGCGGCCGTGCTGATGCTGCTGGCCGCGTTGCTGATTGCACTGCGGGTGCGAGTACCTTCGGTAGAGGGCGCTGTGCTGAACCGGTCGGCACGCCACTGATGATTCAGCTCTGCGGCGCGATCCGCGATAGCGCCTTGCGCGCCGCCCTCCCCTTGGTCGATACACGCCAGGCGACACGGCAGCGAAGAGTCGGTCAGCGGCCCTGGGGGCTATCTGCAAGCCAGTAATAGTCTGGCCAGTAAGGCCAGACATGGCGGTCGCGATGCACATGCTTGAGCGACAGGGTCTGGCCCGGGTGAAAGTGATCAGCCGGGTACTGACCTGACAACAGCACCGTGCGCGTTGTTGCGATCAGCGACTGGCAATAGTCACGCGCGGCTTTGTCGGCCCCCAGCACCTGACTGTGCGCAATTGAAAAGCCGAAGGCCGTCATCGGATGCCCGTCATTTTTCAGCCGGGTGAAGACAGGGGTCGGCTGCCGATACTCGGCAACGGGAACGATCTTGCCACCCAGTTGGCAGGCGAACTCCTGGGCCAACAGCGGTGGGCAGACAAGCAGCAGCAGGCACAGTTTGAGCTTCATGTTCACGTCACAGTTCAAGTGTCCGGCCCGGCGCGTGGCGACTGACAGGCCCAAGCCACGCAGTCTAAGCCCGGCCATGGCGTGTGACCACACCGGGTGCCCCTCACCCGGTGTGCGTCAGGCTCGCCTCAGTAGATATACGCCAACCTGAACTGCAGCGAATGGTCGGTCATCGGCCCCGAGCGCACGTCCACATCCCGCCAGTACTGCCCCATTACCTGCCACTGCTTGCCCAGCATGGTGGTCGCCGACAGGCCGACCGTGCCGTTGTTGTGGCTGGTTTCCAGGGTCTGCCCGTCCAGCGTCTCGCGCGAGCCCCAGTTGTGCCGGTACGACAGCGCCACCGAGGTGGCCGGGGTGAAGTTGTAGCGCAGGTGGTTGTGCAGCTGGATCAGCGGGTCACGGTGCGCACCGGTGTCGCGCTGCTCCTGGTAGAACTCGGTCTCGGCGATCACGTCCCACGTCCAGCGCTCGTTGAAGCCGTGCACATAGCCCACCTGGAAGTCCGCCGCCCAGCGGTTGCCGCTCAGGGCAAAGCCCTGGTTCTTGTCGGCGCCGGTGGGCGCGGTGACGAACAGCGACCAGCCCAGGTGGCGGTTGCGCTCCATGTCGGCCAGGCTCCACACCGTGGCGCCGAAGGTGATGTCGCCCAGGCCGCTGTTCTTCTGGCCGGTGGCGCCGATTTCCTGATGGCCGTAGGGGATGATGATCTGCGGGTCCCAGATCAGGCCGGTGTTGAAGAACTCGGTGAAGTGCACCAGACGCAGCACGCCCACGGTCAGGTCCAGGTCGAGGTTGTCGGCGGCGCGCTTGCCGCCCATGTACGAGCGGTCGATGCGCGGGTTCTGCTGGTACAGCAAGGCCAGGTCGGTGCCCGGTGGCAGCGCGGCATAGTCGCCGGAGTCGGGGCGTACATCGGCCAGCGCGGGGCTGGCGCACAGGGCAAGGAACAGCGAGCACGGCAATGCGCCGCCTTTGTGCAAAAGCGCTTTCATGGGGGTCACCTGTCTACCGGTTAATTGTTATTGGAACGGGTTGAGGCTGCCCCGCTCGCACGCCTGGCGAGCGGGGTCGAGGGGTGGCTTACTGCGCCGCAGTGGCGTCGGCGGCGGCGCGCAGGTCAAGGCTGCGCTTGATGATGTATTGCTGGATCAGTTGCATCTGCGGCATGTCCAGCACCCCGGCAAAGCTCGGCATGCCCTTGCTCATGAACGCACCGCTGACGATGCCGACGAAGGCCTGGTGCTTGTCCGGGCTCAGGTAGCGCAGGTCGGGGATCACCCCGCCGCTGGCGGCGTTGAGGCCGTGGCAGGCACCGCACATGCCGTTGAACAGGGTGCGGCCCTGGGCGATTTCATCCGCCGAGGCGGTCAGCGCGGGCACCTGCGGTGGCAGCACCGGCGCCTTGCGCGGCGGCGGCAGTTCGCCCTTGGCGCCAAGCTTGAACACCAGCACGCGGGATTCGGGTTGCACCTTGCCCTTGTCGGTCAGGCCGCCTGCGATCAGCGGCATGATGCCGCCCCAGCCGGCCATGAACGCCACGTACTGCTCGCCCTTGACCTCATAGGTGACCGGCCCGCCGAGCACGCCGGAGTTGGCGCGGTGCTCCCACAGCTGCTTGCCCTTGTCGGCGCTGAAGGCCATGACGCGGCCGTCCGAGGTGCCCTGGAACACCAGGTTGCCGGCGGTGCTGAGGGTGCCGCCGTTGCCGGACTCGACATAGTCGTGGGTCCAGGCGGCCTGCTGTTTGACCGGGTCCCAGGCAATCAGGTGGCCGCGCCAGGCGCTGCGGATCTGGTTGAGGATTTTCGGGTCTTCCGGCAGGTCGGGCACGTCCAGGCCGAAGTTCACCACCGACTTGGTCGGCAGGAACAGCGGCTTGTCGGCGGCCTTGAGTTCGGCCACGGTGTCCTGGGCCGGGATGTACACATAGCCGGTGTTGGGGTTGTACGACATCGGGTGCCAGCTGTGGCCGCCGAGGAAGCTTGGCTGTATCACCTTCGGCGCCTTGGCGTAGTCGGCCTGGTCGGTGAGGATGGGGCGCCCGGTCTTGGGGTCCAGGCCGCTGGCCCAGTTCACCTGCACGAAGTTGTTGCCCGAGATGAACTCGCCGTTGGTGCGGTCGATCACGTAGAAGAAACCGTTCTTGGGTGCCTGCATCAGCACCTTGCGGGTCTTGCCGTCGATCTGGATGTCGGCCAGCACGATCTGCTGGGTGGCGGTGAAGTCCCAGCGATCGCCGGGCGTCACCTGGAAGTGCCACACGTATTCGCCGGTTTCCGGGCGCAGCGCGACGATCGACGACAGGTACAGGTTGTCGCCCTCACCCTGGCTGCGGAACTGGTAGTTCCACGGCGAGCCGTTGCCGGTGCCCACGTACAGCAGGTCCAGCTCGGGGTCGTAGGACATCGAGTCCCAAACGGTGCCGCCACCGCCCCACTTGACCCAGCCATTGCCCTTCCAGGTTTTCATGGCCTTGGCCATGGCCTCGTTTTCCGGTGGCAGCGCCGGGTCGCCGGGCACGGTGAAGAAGCGCCAGGCCTGCTTGCCGGTATCGGCATCGTAGGCGGTGATATAGCCGCGCACGCCGAACTCGGCGCCGCCGTTGCCGATCAGCACCTTGCCTTTGACGATGCGCGGGGCGCCGGTGATGGTGTAGCTCTTGTTGGGGTCCAGAACGGTGTCGACGCTCCACACCTCCTTGCCGGTGGCCGCATCGAGGGCGATCAGGCGCCCATCGAAGCTGCCCACGTAGACCTTGCCCTGCCACACGGCCACACCGCGGTTGACCACGTCGCAGCAGCCCTGGCTGAGTTTTTCCATGGGGATCTTGGGGTCGTACTTCCACAGCGGCTTGCCGCTGGCGGCGTCGAAGGCATACACGATGCTGAAGGCACCGGTGGTGTACATCACGCCGTCGACCACGATGGGGGTGGCTTCGGTACCGCGATCGATGTCGAGCTTCTGCGTCCAGGCCAGGCCAAGCCCGGCGACGTTCTGGTCGTTGATGCGGGTCAGCGGGCTGAAGCGTTGTTCGTCGTAGGTACGCCCGTGGGCGAGCCAGTTGGCGGCGTCCTGGTTGGCGTTGAGCAGTCGGTTGGCGTCGATGTTGCCGGGCGTGCCGGCGTGGGCGAGCGTTGACACGTAGAGCACGGCAAGCGGCATCAAGCGTTTCATTTTTTATTGTTATCCCGTTCTGGGTGGATCAATGAGTGGCGTGGCAGGCCATGACGGGATTAGAGCAAAGTCGGAGGGGGTAAAGCGCTTGCGTGTGTGCCAGGTATTTTTGTGTGCGTGCCATATTGGTTTGCAGGCCCGGCCCCTTGGCCTGTAGGAGCCGGCCTTGCCGGCGAAGAGGACATGGCACGCTGGCCAGTCATGCCCCTTCGCCGGCAAGGCCGGCTCCTACAGGCGAACAAGGTCAGGCCGGGCGCTTGAGCACCAGCGTCAGGATGTCGTAGCTGGCCACCAGCTCACCCAGCTGGTTGGTCACTTCCACATCCCACGCCACCACCCCTTGCGGCTGGCCCAGCGGGCTGGATTTGCCCTGGTCGATCTTGCGCTTGCAGGTCAGGCGCGCCTGGATGGTGTCGCCAATGCCCACCGGGCTGATGAAACGCAGGGTGTCCAGGCCATAGTTGGCCAGCACCGGCCCCTCGCCCGGCGAGACGAACAGCCCCGCCGCCGCCGACAACACGAAGTAGCCATGCGCAATGCGCTTGCCGAACTGCGATTGCCTGGCCGCAATGTCGTCGAAGTGCATGTAGAAATGATCCCCCGACAGGCAGCCGAAGTTCACCAGGTCCGCTTCGGTCACGGTACGTCGATGGGTCAGCAGCGACTCGCCGATGCGCAGCTCTTCGAAGTGACGACGGAACGGGTGCACCTCGCTCTCGTACACCTGGGCACCGCGCACATACTCGCCGGTCACCGCCATCAGCATGCTCGGCGAACCCTGCACTGCCGCACGCTGCAGGTAGTGCTTGACCGCCCGCAGCCCGCCCAGCTCTTCACCGCCACCGGCACGCCCAGGGCCGCCGTGCTTGAGCTGCGGCAAGGGCGAACCGTGCCCGGTGGACTCCGCCGCCGCCTCGCTGTCGAGGATCAGCAACCGACCGTGCCAGGCCGCAGCCACCGGAATGGCCTTGGCTGCCACCTCGCGGTCGGCGGTCACCAGGCTGGCCACCAGGCTGCCTTTGCCGCGCGCGGCCAGCGCCAGCGCTTCGTCCAGGTCGTGGTAGGCCATCAGCGTGCTCACCGGGCCGAAGGCCTCGATGTCGTGGGCACCGCCATCGGCGTGCGGGTCGCGTGCCTGCAGCAGGGTCGGCGCAAAGAACGCCCCTTCGCCCACGCCCTCGCCCCGTGGTTCGAAACCATCGCTGGCGCCGAACAGCTGGTCGCAGCTCTGCAGCAGGCTGCGCACCCGCTCGCCCACGTCGCGCTGCTGGTCATGGGAAGCCAGCGCGCCCATGCGCACGCCCTCCACCGACGGGTCGCCCACCACTACCTTGCTCAGGCGCTCGCGCAGGCGCGTGGCCACGGCGTCCAGGTGCTTGGCCGGCACGATGGCGCGGCGGATGGCGGTGCACTTCTGCCCCGCCTTGGTGGTCATCTCGCGCACCACTTCCTTGATGTACAGGTCGAACTCGGCATCGTCCGGCTTCACGTCCGGGCCCAGGATCGCGCAGTTGAGCGAGTCGGCCTCGGCGGTGAACGGCACCGAGTGGCGGATCAGGTTCGGGGTCACCCGCAGCTTGGCCGCGGTGTCGGCAGAACCGGTGAAGGTCACCACGTCCTGGCCTTGCAGGCGGTCGAGCAGGTCGCCGGTGCTGCCCACCACCAGTTGCAGGCTGCCGGCCGGCAGCAGGCCGGACTCATCCATCAGGCGCACCACCGCTTCGGTCAGGTAGCTGGTGGAGGTGGCCGGCTTGACGATGCACGGCATGCCGGCCAGAAAGGTCGGCGCGAACTTTTCAAGCATGCCCCAGATCGGGAAGTTGAACGCGTTGATGTGCACCGCAAGCCCCGCACGCGGCACCAGGATGTGGCTGCCGGCGAAGGTGCCCTGCTTGCCCAGCGGGATGGCCGGGCCTTCGTGCAGCAGGTTGCCCGAGGGCAGTTCGCGGCTGCCGATGCCGGCATAGGCGAACAGCGTGGCGTTGCCGCCCTCGATGTCGATCCAGCTGTCGGCGCGGGTAGCACCGCTGTGGTGGGACAGTGCGTAGAGCTGTTCCTTGCGCTCGGCCAGGTACAGCGCCAGGGCCTTGAGCCGCGCGGCACGCTGCTGGAAGTCCATCGCCATCAGGCTGCGCAGGCCCTCACGGCGCGCATGCTCGATGGCTTCGGCAAAGTCGGGCCGCTCTTCATGGCTGTACGCCAATACGTGCCCGTCCAGGGCGCTGCGCAGCGGCTGCGCGCCATGCTGGCCGAGCCAGCGGCCGGCGATGAAGCTTTGCAAGGTTGGGGCAACAGACATGAGGTGTCCTCCGGTTCTTTTAAGGGGCGCGCTTACCACAGCGCCAGGGTGTAGCCGATGATCAGGCGGTTCTCGTCCAGGCTGTTGGTCAAGCCGTTGCCTGAGCGGAAGGTGACGTTGCGCCAGCGCAGGCTGACGTTCTTCAACGGGCCGCTCTGCACCACGTAGGTGATGTCGGTGTCGCGTTCGCGCTCGCGGCCGTTGTCCACGGTCGCGGTCCTGGCATGACGCCCGTCGGTGTAGCGGGTCATGAAGCTCAGGCCCGGGATGCCCAGGGCGACGAAGTCGTAGTCGTAGCGCAGTTGCCAGGAGTCGAGCCCGGCGCGGGTGTAGGTGTTGTAGGTCACCAGGTTGACGGTGTACGGGTCGCCGCCGTTGAGGAACGGGAAGGCGCTGTCGCCCGACATCTGCTGGAAGGTGGCACTGACCTTGTGCGCGCCACTGGCCAGGGTGAACATGCCGTTGAAGTTGCGGTTGTCGATGCGCCCTGCCCGCTCGGCGCCGTCGCCACGGCTGTCGAAATAGCGCAGGTCGCTGCGCAGGCTCAGGCCCTCGCCCAGCGGCTGGGTGTGCACCAGGCCGACGAACTGCTGACGGTAGATCTGGTCGAGCTTGGCGTAGTAGTACGTCAGGTTCAGTTGCGGGGTGAAGGCATAGGTGCCGCCACCAAAATCGAAGCGGTCGCTGCTGGCCGCGCCATAGCCGATGTCGTCGCGGCTGGAGGAATCGCGCAGGTTGGCCTTGGTCAGCCGCCCGGCGTTGAACGTCAGGCCGTCGATCTCCTGGCTGGTCAGCAGGCCGCCCTGAAAGCTGGCGGCCAGCAGGCGGGTGTCGTTGTACACCACCACCGGCAGGATCGGCTGCAAGGTACCCAGGCGCAGCACGCTCTTTGAGGCGCGCAGCTTGGCGGTCAGGCCCAGCTCGCTGTAGTCGTCGGCCGGTTCCAGGCTGTCTGGCCCGAACGGCAGCAGCCCGGTGCCGCGCCGATCACGGCTGGAGTCGAGCTTGATGCCCAGTTGCCCCATGGCGTCGACGCCTACCCCGATCGGGCCATCGGTGAAGCCGGACTCGAACTTCACGGTAAAGCCCTGGGCCCACTCCTCGGCCTTGGATTGCGGCGCGTTGCTCTGGCGAAAATCGCGGTTGATGTAGTGGTTGCGCAACTCGACCTTGGCATGGCTGTCGTCGATGAAGTCGGCCAGGGCCGGCGCGGCGACCAGGGGCAAGGCAAAGCCGGCCAGCAGCGAAGCCGGCATGAAGCGAATGTGGTTCATTATTTTTATACCCGACAATCGTTTTGGTTTATTAGTGTTTGCTTGCGCCTGCGGCACCGATGCCGGTCATCGAGCGGATGAACTGCGCCAGGTAGCGGCCGCGTTCCTGCGCTGCCCGCTCCGAGGTGTCGGTGACCGAGAACACCCAGGCGCCCAGGAACGCCAGGCTCATGGAGAACAGCGCCGGGTTGCTGTAGGGGAACAGCGCCGTTTCGTTGTGCAGCACGTTGACCCACACCGCCGGGCTGAGCACCAGCAGCACGATGGCCGAGACCAGCCCGCTCATGCTGCCGATCACCGCGCCACGGGTGGTCAGGCCCTTCCAGTACATCGAGAGGAACAGCACCGGGAAATTCACCGAGGCGGCAATCGCCAGCACCAGCCCGGACAGGAACGCGATGTTCTGCGACTCGAACATCAGGCCCAGGATGATCGCCAGCACGCCGATGGCCAGGGTGGCGATGCGCGACACGCGCATCTCTTCCTTCTCGGTGGCCTGGCCCTTGCGGATCACGCAGGCGTACAGGTCGTGGGACACCGCCGAGGCGCCGGACAACGCCAGCCCGGCCACCACTGCCAGGATGGTGGCGAAGGCCACGGCCGAGATGAAGCCCAGGAACAGGTTGCCGCCCACGGCCTGCGCCAGGTGCACGGCGATCATGTTGCCGCCGCCGATGATCGCGCCGTTGACGTCGCGGTAGCTTGCGTCGGTGCCGACCATCACGATGGCGCCGAAGCCCACCATGATCAGTAGCAGGTAGAAGTAGCCAATGAAGCCGGTGGCGTAGAACACGCTCTTGCGCGCTTGCTTGGCGTCACTCACGGTGAAGAAGCGCATCAGGATATGCGGCAGCCCGGCGGTGCCGAACATCATGCCCAGGCCCAGGGAAATCGCGTCGATGGGGTTGGACAGCAGCCCGCCCGGGGCCATGATCGCGGTGCCCTTGGCGTGCACCTCGGTGGCGGCGCTGAACATCGCCTCGGTGCTGAAACCAAAGTGCTTGAGCACCATGAACGCCATGAAGCTGGTGCCCGAGAGCAGCAGCACGGCCTTGATGATCTGTACCCAGGTGGTGGCGAGCATGCCGCCGAAGGTCACGTAGAACACCATCAGCACGCCCACCAGCATCACCGCATACAGGTAGCTGATGCCGAACAGCAGCTCGATCAGCTTGCCGGCGCCGACCATCTGCGCCACCAGGTACATCAGTGCCACGGTCAGGGTGCCCAGGGCCGAGGTCAGGCGCACCGGGGTCTGGTCCAGGCGGTACGACACCACGTCGGCGAAGGTGTACTTGCCCAGGTTGCGCAGGCGCTCGGCAATCAGGAACAGGATGATCGGCCAGCCGGCCAGCACGCCCAGGGCGTACAGCAGGCCGTCATAGCCGTTGAGGAACATCATCGCGGAGATGCCTAGGAACGAGGCGGCGCTGATCATGTCGCCGGCGATGGCCAGGCCGTTCTGAAAGCCGGTGAGGCCGCCGCCTGCGGTGTAGAAGTCACTGGCCGAACGGGTGCGCTGTGCGGCCCAGCGGGTGATACCCAGGGTGAACACGACGAACAGCAGGAACATGCTGATGGCTGTCCAGTTCATTTCGCGCACTCCTGGCGGACCTTGTCGTTGAGCGGGTCGAGCACGTTGTTGGCGCGGTACACGTAGATCCCGGTGAGGCCGAAGGACACCAGCACCACCAGCACGCCGACCAGCATGCCGACGGTGGTCACGCCGCCGCTGAGCGATTGCCCCAGGGTGCTGGGGGAGAACGCCACCAGCAGCACGAAGCCGTAGTAGATGACCAGCATGGCCAGGGTCAGCGACCAGTTCAGGCGCTGCTTGCGCCGTACCAGTTGCTTGAAGTCGGGGTGCTTGCAGATGCTGTCGATGTCTTCGGGGGTCATTGGGGCGCTCTCTTGGTGTTGTTGTTTTAGTTTTCAGGGCACACAGGTGTTGCGGTGTTCAGGCGGGCCTCATCGCCGTGTAGGAGCCGGCCTTGCCGGCGATGGGACCGACGCGGTATCAGACCTGATCGAAGTCCAGCACCACCCTGTCGCTGACCGGGTACGTCTGGCACGACAGCACATACCCCGCCGCCACTTCGTAGTCCTCCAGGGCGTGGTTGCTGTCCATCTCCACCTCCCCTTCGATGACCTTGCACTTGCAGGTCGAGCACACCCCGGCCTTGCACGAGTACGGCAGCTCGGCGCCGATGGCATTGCCGGCATCCAGCACGCTGACGGTGTTGCGCGGCAGGTCGAAGGCCAGCGCCCGACCGTCGCTGATCACGGTGATCTGGCTGACGGCGGCGTCCAGCTGGCGTGCCGCCTCGCGGGCTTCACGCTTGCGTTCGTCGCCCGCCGCTGCGAACAGCTCGAAATGGATCTTCTCCCCCGCCATGCCATTGGCCTTGAGGCTGTCGCGCACGGTCTCGGTCATCGCCTGCGGGCCGCAGATGAAGGCGGCGTCCAGCGCCCTTGGGTCGAGCCAGCGCGAGAACAGCTGACCGCACTTGTCGGCGTCGATGCGCCCGTTGTACAGGTCCACGTCCTGCTGCTCGCGGCTGAACACGAAGATCAGGTTCAGGCGTTGCAGGTAGCGGTTCTTCAGGTCTTCGAGCTTGTCGCGAAACAGCGCGCCGGAGCTTGAGCGGTTGCCGTAGAGCAAGGTGAAGCGGCTGTCGGGTTCGCGCTCCAGGGTGGTCTTGATGATCGACAGGATCGGCGTGATGCCGCTGCCCGCCGCCACCGCCAGGTAGTTGCCGCGACGGGTCGGGTCCAGTGGCACATGGAAGCTGCCCGAAGGCGGCATCACTTCGAGGCTGTGGCCGACCTTGAGCACCTCGTTGGCAAACGCCGAGAAGCGCCCGCCGGCCACGCGCTTGATCGCCACGCGCAGCTCGCCGTCTTCCACGCCGCTGCAGATCGAGTACGAACGGCGCACTTCCTCGTCGTCCAGTTGCGTGCGCATCACCAGGTACTGGCCCTGGGTGAAACGGAAATCGTCCTGCAGGTGCGCCGGCACCTCGAAGGCAATCGACACCGCATCGCGGGTCTCGGCGCGCACATCCTTGATGGTCAGGCTGTGAAATTGACTCATGCTGTTCTCCCGCTGCACGGCGCCAGCGCGCTCAGATGCATTTGAAATAGTCGAAAGGTTCCAGGCACTCGCGGCACCGGTACAGGGCCTTGCAGGCCGTGGAGCCGAACTGGCTGAGCAGCTCGGTGTGGCTGCTGGCGCACACCGGGCACAGCACCTGCGGGCTTTCGCCCAGCAGGCTGCGCTTGCTGGCACTGCCCACGGGCGGCGCGATGCCATAGGCACGCAGGCGCTCGCGCCCCTGCTCGGTGATCCAGTCGGTGCTCCAGGCCGGCGTCAGGCGCCGCTCCAGGCACGGCGCGGCGAACCCGGCCTGCTCCAGCGCCTGGCGGATATCGCCCTCGATCACCTCGGTGGCCGGGCAGCCCGAATAGGTCGGCGTGACCACAAGGTGCAGGTGGCCGGCCTGCCAGTGCAGGTCGCGCACTATCCCGAGGTCGACCACGCTGACCACCGGCACTTCCGGGTCCATCACCTGCTCCAGCACCGTCCAGGCGTGGCTCAGGTCATCGGCCCGCAGTGCCCGCGCACCGTGGTCGCTGGCGATCAGCTCACCAGGTTGCATCGGGGTAGGCCCGTGGCAAAAACTGCATTTCGGCCAGCAGGATGCCCAGGTGCTCGGTGTGCATGCCGGTACGCCCGCTGAGGTAGAAGTGGCTGGCCGCAGGCGGCAGCGACAGTTCGACCGAGGCGAAGGTGACCTCGACCTGGTGCAGCCATGCCGCGCCGACCTGCGCCGGGTCGGCGCCGATGCCCGCTGCGGCCAGGCGGGTTTCAGCCTCGCTGCCGCTGGCCAGCTCCACGGTGAAGCGCCACACCTGCGTGATGGCCGCGAGCATGCGCCGGCGACTTTCGTCGGTGCCGCCACCCAGGCGCTGCACCCATTCACTGGAGCGACGCAGGTGGTAGGTGACCTCCTTGAGCGCCTTGGCGGCGATGCCGGCGATGCGCAGGTCGGTGGAGTCGCACAGGCCCTTGAGCACCTGCAGGTGCCAGGCGTCGAACAGGAACTGCTTGGCCATGGTCACGGCGAAATCGCCGTTGGGCTGCTCCACCAGCAGCAGGTTGCGGTAGGCGCGCTCGTCGCGGCGAAACGCCAGGTCGTCGGCATCGCGGCCGTCGGCCAGCAGCTCGGCGGCGTAGTCCAGCCAGTTGCGCGCCTGGCCCACCAGGTCCAGGCCGACGTTCATCAGCGCCAGCTCTTCCTCGATGGCCGGCGCCTTGCCGCACCACTCGCACAGGCGCTGGCCCTGGATCAGGGCGCTGTCGCCCAGCAGCAGCAGGTAATGGATCAGATCGTCTTGGGTGCTGTTCATGGTCGACCTCACATGTGTCCGACTTCGTCGGGCAGCTCGTAGAAGCTGGCGTGCCGGTAGACCTTGTCGTCGGCCGGGTCGAACAGCGGGTCCTTCTCGTCCGGCGAGGAGGCCACGATCAGCGCCGAGGGCACCACCCACAGGCTTACGCCTTCGCTGCGGCGGGTGTACAGCTCGCGGGCGTTCTCGATGGCCATGGCGTCGTCGGCGGCATGCACGCTGCCCACATGCTTGTGGTTCAGGCCGTGCTTGCTGCGCACGAACACTTCGTAGAGGGTCCAGACAGACATCGTGTATCTCCCATCAGTCGCCGGTTCAGGCGGCGTTCTTGTTCTGTTGTTTGCGGGCGTAGGCGACGGCGGCTTCACGCACCCAGGCGCCGCTTTCGATGGCATTGCGCCGGGTGGCCAGGCGTTCCTGGTTGCACGGGCCGTTGCCCTTGAGCACGTCGAAGAATTCCTGCCACTGGATGGCGCCGAAATCGTAGTGGCCGCGCTCGGCGTTCCACTTCAGGTCGGGGTCGGGGGCGGTGCAGCCCAGCAGTTCGAGCTGCGGGATGGTCTGGTCGACGAAGCGCTGGCGCAATTCGTCGTTGCTCTGGCGTTTGATCTTCCAGGCCATCGACTGCGCGCTGTTGGGCGAGTTGTCGTCGCTGGGGCCGAACATCATCAGCGCCGGCCACCACAGGCGGTTGATCGCGTCCTGCACCATGTCCTTCTGGGCCTGGGTGCCGTGGCGCATCATGGTCAGCAGAATCTCGTAGCCCTGGCGCTGGTGAAAGCTCTCTTCCTTGCAGATGCGCACCATGGCCCGTGCGTAGGGGCCGTAGGAGGTGCGCTGCAGCACCACCTGGTTGACGATGGCCGCGCCATCCACCAGCCAGCCCACTGCGCCCATGTCGGCCCAGTTGAGGGTCGGGTAGTTGAAGATGCTGGAGTACTTGGCCTTGCCGCTGTGCAGCTTGGCGATCTCTTCGTCGCGATCGGCGCCCAGGGTTTCCATGGCGCTGTACAGGTACAGGCCGTGGCCGGCTTCGTCCTGGATCTTGGCCATCAGCTGCAGCTTGCGCTTGAGGGTCGGGGCACGGGTGACCCAGTTGCCCTCGGGCAGCATGCCGACGATCTCGGAGTGGGCGTGCTGGGAAATCTGGCGGATGAGGGTCTGACGATAGGCGTCGGGCATCCAGTTCTTGGCTTCGATCTTGATTTCGGCGTCGATCTTTTCCTGGAAGGCACGTTCCTGGGGCGACATCTCGTCCAGGGACTTGATGCGTTTGACGCCGGTTTCGACAAGCTGTGCGTACATGTTCGGGCTCCCGCCTCAAGGCTGGTTGGGCATGGGAGTATTTATAAGCGATACACAATTCAATATCAAACAGCTTTTTAGTGTATCTAATGTTTTTTTGTATCGCTTTGCACTGAAAGCGGACCGCTACGCGCTCCATCGCGGGTCAAGCCCGCTCCCACAGGAACACGCTTTATCCAAGAACAAAAAAAAGCCCCGACCAGGTCGGGGCTTCGGCAGCCATCAGCTATCAGCTGGCCAGACGCTTGTCATACACATGACAGGCCTTGCCTTCCGAACGTTTCAGCGTGCCCAACGGCTGCAGCACGATGCGCGTGCTGATGCCGATGTAGGTCTTGATCTGCTTGCCCAGCTCGGCGGTCAGCAGCCTGCGCTGGGCCTCGTCGTAGTGCTGGCATTCGGCACGCAGCTCCACGTGCACATCCACCGTGTCGAGATTTCCATCACGATACAGATAAATCTCATAGCACTCTGAAAACTGTTTTATTTTCAGAACCTGTTCCTCGACCTGGGTCGGGAACACGTTGACCCCACGCACGATGAGCATGTCGTCGCTGCGCCCGGTGATCTTGTCGATGCGCCGCATTGGCCGCGCGGTGCCGGGCAACAGGCGCGTCAGGTCGCGGGTGCGGTAGCGGATCATCGGCAGCGCCTCCTTGCTCAGCGAGGTGAACACCAGCTCGCCCATCTGTCCGTCAGGCAGCACCACACCGGTCACCGGGTCGATGATTTCGGGGTAGAAGTGGTCTTCCCAGAGGGTCGGCCCGTCCTTGGTCTCGGCGCACTCCATGGCCACGCCCGGGCCCATGATTTCCGACAGCCCGTAGATATCCAGCGCGGTGATGCCCATGCGCTGCTCGATGGAGCGGCGCAGCTCGTCGGTCCACGGCTCGGCACCGAAGATCCCCAGGCGCAGCGCCAGCTTGTGCGGGTCCAGCCCCTGACGCTCGATTTCGTCGGCCAGGTTGAGCATGTACGAGGGCGTGACCATGATGATGTCCGGCTGAAAGTCGTTGATCAGCTGCACCTGCTTCTCGGTCTGCCCGCCCGACATCGGGATCACCGTGCAGCCCAGGCGTTCGGCGCCGTAATGCGCGCCCAGCCCGCCGGTGAACAGCCCGTAGCCATACGACACATGCACCTTGTCGCCCTTGCGCCCGCCCGCGGCGCGGATCGAGCGCGCCACCACGTTGGCCCAGGTGTCGATATCGTTCTGCGTGTAGCCCACCACCGTCGGCTTGCCGGTGGTGCCGCTGGAGGCGTGCACCCGCACCACGTCATGCATGGGCACGGCGAACATGCCGTAGGGGTAGTTGTCGCGCAGGTCGGTCTTGGTGGTGAACGGGAATCGGGCCAGGTCGTCCAGCGAACGCACCTCGTCGGGGTGCACCCCCAACTGGTCGAAGCGCTGGCGGTACAGCGGCACGTTCTGGTAGGCGTGGGACAGGCTCCAGCGCAGGCGGTCAAGCTGGTGCTGGCGCAGTTCGTCGATGCTGGCGGTCTCCAGCGGGTCGAGTACAGCAGTGTTCAAGGCGGCCATGTTCATGTGTTCACTCTGATTCTTTTTATGGTTCAGCCCCTGACGGGCCCGAGTGTGGGAGCTGCACGGCTCCCGCTGTATTGCCGGCTCAGGTTCGCTCGATGATCATCGCGATACCCTGCCCCACGCCGATGCACATCGTGCACAGCGCGTACCGCCCGCCGCGCTGCTCCAGTTCCACCAGTGCGGTGGTCACCAGGCGAGCGCCGCTCATGCCCAGCGGATGCCCCAGGGCGATGGCGCCGCCATTGGGGTTGACCCGCGGGTCGTCGTCAGCCAGCCCGAGCTCGCGCAGCACCGCCAGGCCCTGCGCAGCGAAGGCTTCGTTCAGCTCGATGACATCCATGTCGGCCAGGTTCAGGTTGGCCAGTTCCAGTACCTTGCGCGTGGCCGGCACCGGGCCGATGCCCATGATGCGCGGCTCGACGCCGGCCGTGGCCATCGCCACCACCCGCCCACGGGCCTTGAGCCCGAAGCGCGCAGCCTGCGCCGGGCTTGCCAGCAGCAGCGCACAGGCACCGTCGTTGACCCCCGAGGCATTGCCCGCCGTGACACTGCCGCCCTCGCGAAACGGCGTACCCAGGCGTTGCAGCATCTGCAGCGTGGTGTCGCCACGCGGGTGTTCGTCGTGCTCGACGCGCCTGGGCTCGCCCTTGCGCTGGGCAATCGACACCGGCACGATCTCCTGCGCCAGGCGCCCGCTGGCCTGGGCAGCCGCCGCACGTTGCTGGCTGCGCAGGGCGAAGGCGTCCTGGTCGGCACGGGAAATGCCGAACTGTGCGGCGACGTTTTCGGCAGTCTCCGGCATCGAGTCGATACCATACGCCTTTTCCATCGCGGCGTTGACGAAGCGCCAGCCAATGGTGGTGTCGTACAGTTGCGCCTGGCGCGAGAAGGCCTGTTCGGCCTTGCCCATCACCAGCGGTGCGCGCGACATCGACTCCACCCCGCCCACCAGCAGCAGGCCGGCTTCGCCACTGCGGATCGAGCGTGCGCCCAGGCCGATGGCGTCCATGCCCGAGCCGCACAGGCGGTTGACCGTGGTGCCCGGCACTTCTATCGGCAGGCCGGCCAGCAGCGCCGACATGCGCGCCACGTTGCGATTGTCTTCGCCGGCCTGGTTGGCGCAGCCGAACAGCACGTCGTCCACCTGTGACCAGTCCACCTGCGGGTGGCGCGCCATCAGCGCACGCAGCGGCACCGCGCCCAGGTCGTCGGCACGTACCGTGCTCAGCGCGCCGGCATAGCGCCCGATGGGGGTGCGCACGGCGTCGATGATAAGGGCGTCATTCATCTGCGGTCTCCTGGGCAAGCACTGTGCCTTGCACCTTGTAAGATTTGCCATGGAACAGCGCGATCAGCTGCCCGTTCTGGTTTTCCACACGCACGTCGTAGTTGCCGGTGCGTCCACCACGGCTCTGCTCGACGCAACTTGCATTGAGCGTGTCGCCCATCAGTGCCGGGGCGATGTAGTCGATGCTGCAGCCCAGGCCGATGGTGACCTGGTTGTAGGTGTTGCAGGCCACGGCAAACGCCGAGTCGGCCAGGGTGAAGATGTAGCCGCCATGGCAGGTGCCATGGCCCTGGATCATGTCGGCGCGCACCGGCATGCTCAGGCGCGCCCTGCCCGGCGCGACGCTCAGCAGTTGCATGCCCAGCGCGAGGCTGGCGCGGTCACGGGCGAGCATGGCCTGGGCACATTGGCTGGCAAGCTCGGTGGCGTTCAGGTCAGTCATGCAATGCCCTCCCCTCGGCGACCGTGCGCCGCAGCAGCAGTGATGGCCGGTAGCGGCTTTCGCCGTAGGCGGCCTGCAGATTGTCGAGTACCGCCAGCACCTGCGTCGGGCCGATGGCGTCGGCCCAGGCCAGCGGGCCTTGGGGGTAGTTCACGCCCTTGCGCATGGCCAGGTCGACATCCGCCGCCGTGGCCACGCCCTGCAGCACCGCGTCGGCGGCTTCGTTGGCAAGCATGGCCACGGTGCGCATCACCAGCAGCCCCGGCACGTCGGCCAGCGGGCTGACCACCAGGCCCGCGGCCTGCAGCAAGGCCACAGCCTGGTCGCGGGCAGCGGGGGTGGTGTCGGCGGACCAGCTGATGCCGATGCGCCCAGCGGTGGCGTAGTCCAGCGCCAGGTCGAACAGCACGAGGTTGTGCAAGCCTTCGTCGCGGGCACGCTGGCTGGCCAGGCGACCGTCGGTCAGGGCCAGCACGGCGTCGCCCACGCGTATGACTGCGTGCCCGCATCGCGGGTCAAGCCCGCTCCCACAACGACCGGTGGGCGCGGGCTCGACCCGCGACGGGGCCCGCGACACCTTTATGCCGTGCGCCTCGATACGCGCCAGCAAGCCCTGCGCAATGCCCAGGTCGCCTTCGACTTCACAGGCCTCGATGCGCAAACCACTGCGCAGCTCGCTGACCACCGGGCGCGCGGCCGAGGGCCCATAGTCATAGAACCCCTGCCCGCTCTTGCGTCCCAGCCGGCCGGCATCCACCAGCGCCGCCTGGATCAGCGACGGCTGGAAGCGCATGTCGCCGTAATAGGCATCGAACACCGAACAGGTGACCGCGTAGTTGACGTCATGCCCGATCAGGTCGGTCAGCTCGAACGCACCCATGCGAAAGCCGCCGGCCTCGCGCATCAGCGCATCCAGCGTGGCGCACTCGGCCGCACCCTCCTGCAACAGGCGCAGGCTTTCGGCATAGAACGGACGCGCCACGCGGTTGACGATGAAGCCCGGGCTGGAGCTGGCATGCACCGGCGCCTTGCCCCAGGCCCTGGCCGTTGCATACAGGCTGGCCGCTACCTGCGGTGCCGTGGCCAGCCCCGAGACGATCTCGACCAGCGCCATGACCGGCGCAGGGTTGAAGAAGTGCACGCCCACGAACCGCTCGGGCCGCGCCAGGCCGGCCGCGATGCGGGTGATCGACAGCGACGAGGTGTTGCTGGCCAGCACGCAGTCGGCCGTGCAGATTGCTTCCAGGCGAGCAAACAGCTCGCGCTTGGCGTCGAGGTTCTCGACGATGGCCTCGATCACCAGCCCCGCATCCGCCAGCTCGTCGAGCGCCTGCACCGCGTGCAGGCGCGCCAGGGTGGCCTCGCGCTGCGCGGGGTCGAGCTTGCCCTTCTCCACCCGCTTGCCCAGTTGCACACCCAGCCCCTCGATGGCCGCGCTCGCCGCCCCCGGGCGGCTGTCGTGCAGCAGCACCGGATGCCCGGCCTGCGCCGCCACCTGGGCAATGCCGGCGCCCATGGCCCCGGCACCGATCACCGCCACCACAACGCTTGTGTCCAGTGCGCTCATGCTCAGCACCCCTTGAACACGGGGGCGCGCTTGGCCATGAAGGCGGCCACGCCCTCGCGGTAGTCCTCGCTGCGCCCGGCCAGGCGCTGCAGGTCGCGCTCCAGGTCCAGTTGCTGGTCAAGGCTGTTGTCCAGGCTGGCATTGAGCCCGCGCTTGATCAGTGCCAGGCCCGAGGTGGGCTGTGTCGCCAGCTGTCGCGCCAGGCCCAGGGCCTCGTCGCGCAGGGCCTCGTCGTCGACGCAGCGGTAGATCAGCCCCCACTGCTCGGCCTGCTCGGCCGACAGCTTGTTGCCCAGCAGCGCCAGGGCCTTGGCCCGCGCCACGCCGACCAGCCGCGGCAGGAACCAGGTACCGCCCGAGTCGGGCACCAGGCCGAGTTTGCAGAACGCCTGGATGAAGCTGGCCGAACGCGCCGCCAGCACCAGGTCGCAGGCCAGCGGGATGTTCGCCCCGGCGCCGGCGGCCACGCCGTTGACCGCGCAGATCACCGGCAGCGGCAAATCGCGCAGGGCGCGAATCAGCGGGTTGTAGAATTTTTCGATGGACTCGCCCAGGTCGGGCATCTGCGCACCGGGCGCGACGTTGCGGTCGGACAGGTCCTGCCCGGCACAGAAGCCGCGCCCTTCACCGGTAAGCAGCAGCACACGCACCTGGGCATTGGCGCGTACCTGCTTGAGCGCCTCCTTCACTTCGGCGTGCATCTGCGCGTTGAAGCTGTTGAGTTGCTCGGGACGGTTCAGGCGCAGAAAGGCCACGCCGTCGTCTATGTCGAAAAGAATGTGCTCGAAGGTCATGACCAGTACCGCTCGCAAGGTTGAAGTAAAAGGGGCCGGCGCACTCAGCGGCCGGTGAACACCGGGGCGCGTTTTTCGCGAAAGGCACTGATGCCCTCGCGCCGGTCATCGGTGGCGGCCAGCACGGTGAAGGCGTGGCGCTCGAAACGCAGGCCGCTGGCAAGGTCGGTGTCCATGGCCTTGAGCAGCGATTCCTTGGCCAGGCGCACGGCCAGCGGGGCCTTGCGCGCGATGGCCTGGGCGATCTGCACGGCGCGCTCGACGGTGAATTCGGGTTGGGTGATTTCGCTGACCAGGCCGACCTGTTGCGCGGTGCGCGCATCGATGGGCTCGCCGGTGAGCACCATCTGCATGGCCATGGACTTGCCCACCGCGCGCAGCAGACGCTGGGTGCCGCCGGCGCCAGGCATGATGCCCAGGTTGATTTCCGGCTGGCCGAAGCGCGCATCCACGCCCGCCACGATGATATCGGCGTGCATCGCCAGCTCGCAGCCACCGCCCAGGGCAAAGCCGTTGACGGCCGCCACCAGGGGCTTGCTGAAGCGGCTGATCTGCTGCCAACAGGCAACACGCGGGTCGTTGAGGATGCCCACCGCATCGCGCTCGGCCATCTCGTTGATGTCGGCGCCGGCGGCAAACGCCTTGCGGCTGCCGGTGAGCACCACGGCGCGGCAGCTGTCGTCACGCTCCAGGCGCTCGAGTTCGGCTGCCAGCTCGCCGAGCAGGCGGGTGTTGAGGGCATTGAGCACCTCGGGGCGGTGCAGCGTCACCAGGCAGATGCCGGCGTGGGAGTTATCAAGCAACAGGGTGTCAGGCATGACGGTCACCGCACGGGCCAGTCGAGGCTGGCTGTTATTGTTGGGTCGAGGCCGATTGCGGCAGAGTATAGCCACAATACGATACACAAAATCAACATTGCTGTGACTTGTCTGTGTCTGTTTGTTTTCCATCCGTGCCAAACAAAACTTGTAAATACTGTGTTTATCGCGAGAACAGCGCCAAGAAGCGATACATAGAAGCATTGCAAACAAGTAACAATACGTTATATTCGCTGTCATCCCCGTCCACAGGAAACCGACATGACCTGCTACAGCCTTGGCGGAATCACCCCGGTCATCGACCCCAGCGCCTACGTGCACCCTTCGGCGGTGCTGATTGGCGACGTGATCGTCGGCCCCGACTGCTATGTAGGCCCGCTGGCCAGCCTGCGCGGCGATTTCGGACGCATCATTCTCGAACAGGGCGCCAACCTGCAGGACACCTGCGTGATGCACGGCTTCCCCGACAGCGACACGGTGATCGAGCGCAACGGGCACGTGGGCCACGGCGCCGTGCTGCACGGCTGCCGCATCGGTGCCGATGCGCTGGTGGGCATGAATGCGGTGGTCATGGACGGCGCCGTGATCGGTGCCTGCTCGATCGTCGGTGCCACCGCCTTCGTCAAGGCCGGCTTCGACTGCCCGCCCCGCTCGCTGGTGGTGGGCTCGCCGGCCCAGGTCAAACGCAGCCTGAGCGACGCTGAAGTGCACTGGAAGCAGGGCGGCACGGGCGAGTACCACGCACTGACCCGGCGCTGCCTGGAGCAGATGGTGGAATGCAGCCCCTTGAGCCAACCCGAACAGGACCGCAGACGTGTCAGCGACAGTACGTTCCGCCCGAAAAACCACACGGCCTGAAGTGCCGGCGGCAACGCTGGCCTTGAAGGACAAACGGCAGTTATATTCCGGGGTTTCACCCAGCGGATCCTCCATGTCGTCGCTCGCGCCCCTCAATCAGCTCGTCACCCGTTTCCAGGAACAGATCCCGATCCGTGCCAGTTCGCTGATCGTCACCCTGTATGGCGATGCCATCGAACCCCACGGCGGCACCGTGTGGCTGGGCAGCCTGATCCAGTTGCTCGAGCCCTTCGGCATCAACGAGCGGCTGATCCGCACCTCGATGTTCCGCCTGACCAAGGAAGGCTGGCTGACCGCCGAAAAGGTCGGCCGGCGCAGCTACTACAGCCTCACCGGTGCCGGGCGGCGGCGTTTCGACAAGGCCTTCAAGCGGGTGTACAGCTCGGTGGTGCCGCAGTGGGATGGCTCCTGGCACCTGGCGATGCTCACCCAGCTGTCTGCCGACAAGCGCAAGCAGGTACGCGAAGAGCTCGAATGGCAGGGCTTTGGCGCCATCTCGCCGGTGGTGCTGGCCAGCCCGCGGGCCGACCGCACCGACATCAACGCCACCCTGCTGGACCTGGACGCGCTGGAAGACACCATCCTGTTCGAGACCACCGGCCAGGACGTGATGGCCTCCCGCGCCTTGCGTGCCCAGGTGCGCGAAAGCTGGCGTATCGAGGAACTGGGGGCGCAGTACAGCGAGTTCATCCAGCTGTTTCGCCCGGTGTGGCAGGCGCTGCGCGAGCAGGACAGCCTGCAGCCGATGGACTGCTTCATGGTGCGCCTGTTGCTGATTCACGAGTACCGCAAGCTGCTGCTGCGCGACCCGCACCTGCCCGACGAACTGCTGCCGGGCGACTGGGAAGGCCGCGCCGCACGCCAGCTGTGCCGCAACCTGTACCGACTGACCTGTGCCCCGGCCGAACAGTGGCTGAGCAGTGCGATGGAAACCGCAGACGGCCCGCTGCCCGATGCCAGCGAAAACTTCTACCGGCGCTTCGGCGGGCTGCGCTAACCTGCAGCGCGTGCCCCCAGCCATCACATGCACCCTAACAACAATGCCAGGTGTGAGGTGTGACCCATGAATACCGCTACTGCCCAGCAGCACTTCCAGCAATGGCTGGCCGACATCAACCATGCCTGCGGCGAGTTCGACGGTGCCGCGCTGGGGGATGCGTTCAGCGGTGAGATTCGCCCCCGCCAGCTGGGCGCCCTGCGCTTCAGTCACGTGAGCAGCTCTCACGCGCGGCTGCTGCGCACGCCGCGCGAGGTGCAGCGCAGCAGCGAACACAAGTACTTTGCGGTGTTCCAGCTCAAGGGCATGGCCAACATGGCCCAGGACGACGCCCGCGAAGTGCTGATGCCGGGGGACATCCTGCTGATCGACAGTGCACGCCCCAGCGACTTCACCTTTGGCGATGCCTCCCAGCAGATCTCGCTGATACTGCCCCACGACCGGGTCGACCAGCTGCTGCGCTTCACCCCGGTGGAGATCGGGCGCAAGATCCCGGCCGGCTCGCCGGTCGCCCTGCTCGCCCAGCAGATGCTGTTGTCCTCGACCCAGCTGGACGAGGTGAGCCTGGCCGAAAGCGAAGCGGTGATCGATGCGCTGATCAGCCTGATGCGCCCGGCACTGTGCGGCAGCGACAGCAACCCCGACCCGCATGAACGCATCTTTCGCAAAAGCCTGGCGCTGATCGAGACGCACATTGCCGACGAGGCGCTGTGCCCGGAGATGATCGCGCGCGACATCGGCGTGTCGATGCGCGGGCTGTACCGGGTGTTCGCCAAGAAGGGCCTGGTGATCGCGCAGTACATCAAGAACCGGCGCCTGGACATCTGCGCCGAAACCCTGCGCAACCCGCAGTCGACCCTCAAGCTGTCGGCGCTGGGGTACACCTGGGGCTTCTCCAACAGCAGCTACTTCACCACCGCGTTCAAGCAGCGCTTCGGCGTATCGCCCGGCGAGTACCGCAAGCGCTACAGCTGAGCGCCTGCGGCCTGCCAGCCGCCTCAGTGGCGGATGCACACCGACTTGGTCTCGGTGAAGGCGTCCAGCCAGTCGACGCCGAAATCACGCCCGGTACCGGATTGCTTGAAGCCGCCAAACGGCATGTTGGCATCGATCAGGGTGTGGCTGTTGACCCACACGGTGCCGGCCTCGATGCGCGGGGTGAGGTCCATGGCCGACTTGAGGCTGGTGGTCCACAGGCTGGCGGTCAGGCCATAGTCGCTGTCGTTGGCGCGGGCCAGCGCTTCTTCCACATCGGCCACGCGGGTCAGGCTCAGCACCGGGCCGAACACTTCGCTGCGGGTCAGGCGCAGGTTGTCGTCGGGGTTGAGGATCAATGACGGGCTGACGTAGTAGCCATTGGCATCCGGCGCGCTGGCACCGCTGATGATCTGCGCGCCCTGCTCGCGGGCATCGGCCAGGTAGGCCTGCACCGACTGCTGGTGCGCGCCGGAAGCCAGGGCGTTGATCTGCGCGCTGGGGTCCAGGCCCGGGCCTACGCTCAGCCCCTTGATCGCCTGCTCGAAATCCGCTGCCAGGCGGTCGAACAGCGGCGCCTCGACATAGATACGCGAACTGGCGGCGCACACCTGCCCCTGGTTGAGGAAGCTGCCCATCATCAGGCCTTCGATCACCTGCTGCGGGTCGGCGTCGGCCAGCACGATGGCCGGGTTCTTGCCACCCAGTTCCAGTGACAGGCGCGTCAGGCGGTCGACCGCCGAACGGGCAATGTGCTTGCCGGTGGCGGTAGAGCCGGTAAAGCTGATCTTCGCCACCCGCGGGTGGCTGGTGAGGGCGCTGCCGCATACGCTGCCGCTGCCGGTGATCAGGTTGAACACGCCGTCCGGAATGCCGGCCTCGGTGGCCAGCTCGGCCATGCGCATCAGGGTCAACGGGGTGATCTCGGAGGGCTTGATGACGATCGAGCAGCCGGCCGCCAGGGCGGGCATCACCTTCCACATGCCGATCATCAGCGGGAAGTTCCACGGCACGATGCCAGCCACCACGCCGACCGGCTCCTTGCGCGTATAGGCGGTGTAGCGGGCGCCTTCAGGCACCGGGATCGACACATCCAGGGTGCGCCCGCAGATCTTGGTGGTGAGGCCGGCGGTGTAGCGCATCCAGTTCAGGGTGCTGCCGACTTCGAAGGCGCGGGCGATGTTGATCGACTTGCCTTGTTCCAGGGTTTCGAGCTGGGCCAGCTCTTCACCGTGCTGTTCGAGCAAATCGGCGTAGCGCAGCAGGATACGCTCGCGCTCGGCCGGGGCGCGGCGCGCCCACACGCCACTGACGAATGCCCGATGCGCCGATTGCACGGCCTGGTCGACATCCTCGGCGCTGGCATCGGGGGTCACGGCAATGGGTTGGCCGTTGGCCGGGTTGAAGACGGTAAGGGTCTGGCTGGAGGTGGACGGCCGCCAGCCGCCATTGATGTACAGGCCGTGTTGGCGTCCGAGAAAACGCTGGACACTGGCTAGCAGGGGTACGGTGCCGGCAGTCATGAACACTCCTTTTGTTATGGTTGGGAACATCCCAGGAGAGTGTATGGCGCTGCTGAAGGTGGGGTGTTTCGCTGGCTGCCAGGGAGGTTGGCGGGTGTGCCAATGTGGTGGGTGGTGTGGCTGTTCGCCAGCAAGGCTGGCTCCTACAGGAGCAGGCCTTGCTGGCGAATGGGTGCGGGTCAGCGCAGGCGGGTACGGATCCGGTGGCACACGTTGAGCACCTGCTCCACCTCGCCCTCGCCCAGGTCGATCTTGCACGCCATGTTGCTGAACACCTGCGCCGCCTCGGCCTTGAGCTCACGGCCCTTGTCGGTCAGCAGCAGGTTGCGTCGGCGTCGGTCGCTGGGGTCCAGGTACACGGTGATGAACCCCGCATCCGCCAGGCGCTTGACGATTGGCGTCAACGTGCCCAGGTCGAACAGGGTGAGCTCGCTCAAGGCGCTGATCGACACATCATCCTTGCCCCACAACCCGGCCATCACCAGCAGTTGCGGGTAGGTGACGCCACGTCGCTTGAGCGGTTCGGCATAGTCCCGAACCATGGCGTTGGCTGTCGAATACAGCGAGAAACACAGCATCTTGTCGAAGTCGAACGTCGGGTCAAGCATGCACACCTCCCGCGACGCGGCTGTAGTGATGCACCGCGTCGACCAGTACTGCAACCGCCTCTGGCGAAGTGGCCGGCGAAATGCCCTGCCCCAGGTTGAACACATGGCCGAAACCGGCCGCTGGTGGTCCGAACGTCTGCAGGGTGCGTCGCACCTCGCGGCGAATGCTCGCCTCGTCTGCCAGCAGCACGGCCGGGTCGAGGTTGCCCTGCAGCGCCACGCAGTTGCCCACCAGCTGGCGTGCCAGCGCCAGGTCACACGTCCAGTCCAGGCCCAGCGCATCGGCGCCGCTGTCGGCCAGCGGGCTGAGCCACTGGGCGCCACCACGGGTATGCACGATGGAGGGAATGCGCACCCCATGCTGGGTCTTGTGCAGGCGCGCCAGCACTTCACGCAGGTAATACAGGGAGAAACGCCGATAGGCAGCGTCGGCCAGCACACCGCCGAAGCTGTCCACCAGCATCACCGCCTGGGCGCCGGACTCGATCTGTGCATTGAGGTCGGCAGCCACCGCGTGACCGAGCACCTTGAGCAACCGGTGCAGCAGTTCCGGGCGACGGTAGAGCATCTTCTTGATCAACTGGCAGTCGCCCGGCGGGCCACCCTCGACCATGTAGCAGGCCAGGGTCCAGGGGCTTGCGGCAAAGCCCACCACCGGCACCTTGCCCTCCAGTTCGTGACGCACCTGGGCGAGGGTCTGGTAGGTGTGCTCCAGCGCCTCGGGTTCGGGTACGCGCAGGCGCTCGATGGCCGCCTCGTCACGCAAGGGGTGACGAAAGCGAGGGCCATCGCCGTTCACGCAGTACAGGCCCAGCCCCATGGCGTCGGGCAGGCTGAGCATGTCGGCGAACACCACGGCGGCGTCCAGGCTGAAACGGCGCAGCGGTTGCAGGCTGGCCTCGGTGGCCAGGTCCGGGCTCTTCACCAGGTCCAGGTACGAGCCGGCCCTGGCACGCAGGGCACGATGCTCGGGCAGGTAGCGGCCGGCCTGGCGCATCAGCCAGACAGGCGTATGCGCCGTGGGTTGGCGCAGCAAGGCCTTGATAAACGTATTATTGTGCAAGGACGGGTAACTCATGCTGGTTCGCGAAATTCACTGCACAGCTCATGACTGGCGCCGCGGGGCGGCATCGGCAATCGTGCTGCGCAAGGCGTGGAGCGTGGCGCGGTAATCGGGCTGGGAAAAGATCGCCGTACCGGCCACGAACATGTCGGCACCGGCCGCAGCGACCTGGCCGATGGTGTGAAGGTTGACCCCGCCATCCACTTCCAGGCGGATGTCACGGCCACTGGCATCGATCAGCTTGCGCGCTGCTTCGATCTTGGGCAAGACCGCCGGGATGAACGACTGCCCGCCGAAGCCGGGGTTGACCGACATCAGCAACAACAGGTCGAGCTTGTCGAACACATACTTGCATTCCTCCAGCCCTGTTGCCGGATTGAAGGCCAGGCCCGCCTTGCACCCCAGATCCTTGATCAGTTGCAGGGAGCGGTCCAGGTGAACGGTGGCCTCGGGGTGAATCGAGATGTAGTCGGCACCCGCCTCGGCAAATGCCTGGATCATCGGGTCCACGGGGGTGACCATCAGGTGCACATCCAGCGGCGCGGTGATGCCGTAGCTGCGCAGCGCCTTGCAGAACTGCGGCCCCATGGTCAGGTTGGGTACGTAGTGGTTGTCCATCACGTCGATGTGGATGACGTCGGCACCGGCAGCCAGAACCCGCTCGGCTTCCTCGCCCAACCGGGCAAAATCGGCCGCCAGCATCGACGGGGCAATCCAGAACTCTTTCACACGCCTACTCCGTTACTCATTGGCTATTCGTCGCACCGGGCCCTGCTCGTTTTGCGCAAGGGCGGTGTTGATCTGTGCGATCAGGCTGTCACTTGCCGCTTCGAGATGAAAATGGTGCCCGCCATCATGCCAGTGCACACGGCTGGCCCAGGGCAACGCTTTTTTGCGCTTGTCGAATTCCGGGCCGGCAAACAGGCCCTGGCGCCCGAGCATCACATGCAGCGGGCAACTGATCTGGCGCAGGAAGTCGCAGGCCTGACGCTCGGTCAGCTGCATCGGTTCGGGCAGCACCAGCCGCGGGTCGTGACGCCAGCGGTAGCCATCCCCCACGCTGAGCAGGTCGCGCATGGCCAGCAGGCGTGCCGAGGCCGGCGAGAGCAGGCCGTCGATACTGTTGCGCCGCTCGTTGACCGCCGCCTCGACGCTGCTGAACTGCACGCTGTCGGGGGCCGAGAACCCATGCAGGCGGGTGCGCAGGGCCAGGCGCATCAGGCGATGGGCCTTCTTCAGGTGCTCCACGGTGTCTTCTTCGGCGATGGTGAACGGAGCGCCCATGCCATCGAGGAAGATCATGCTGTCGATGGACTTGTTCATCGCCCCCAGGATCGACGCGATACCGCTGCCCATGGAATGGCCGATCACCGAAAAGCGCTTCCAGCCCATGCACTCGACCAGGGTATTCATGTCGTCGGCATGTTCCCACAGATAGTAGCCACTGTCGGCACGCCGATGGTCCGAGCGTCCATGCCCGGCGAGGTCCGGTGCCACCACGAAGCAATCCTTCAGGTACGGCGCCACCTGTTCGAACGAGGCGGCGTTGTCCAGCCAGCCATGCACGGCCAATACCGGATGAGCCCCCTCCTCGCCCCAGACCCGCAGGGCAAACGTCTGCCCGTTGACGTCCAGGGTCTGGTCCCTGCCTTTATTGCCAAGACGCATGTAGATACTCCCTGCGTAAGCACTGTTTCGAGGTAACGGGCAACACCCGCAGCGCCTGTCAGCCGGCGGCCGCCAGCTGCGCCGAGCGTGCCGTGTGTTGCAACTGCTTGAGGTCGAACTTGCCGTTGGCGGTGCGCGGCAAGGTGAGCTCGATACTGATTGCCAGTGGCACCTTGTGCGGCTCGAGCCCGGCGCGGCAGCGTTCGAGCAACTGCTCGGCGCTGAGCGTGACGCCCTGGCTCAAGGTCACGAAAGCCCACAGCCCTTCGCCGGCCGCAGCATCCTCGACACCGACCACCGCTGCCGCGTCGATGCCTGCCATGGCATAGAAGAAGTCTTCCACTTCCGCCGGGCTGACCTTCATGCCGCGGGACTTGATCACGTGGTCCATCCGGCCTTCGAAATACAGGTAGCCGTCTTCGTCCAGGTGGCAGTAGTCGCCGGTATGCAGCACGCTCTCCCCGGGATAGGGGCCGGGCTTGAGCTTTTTCGCCGTGGCCTGCGGGTTGCGCCAGTAGCCGGCCATGACCGTGGCGCCGCGAATCACCAACTGGCCCACCTGGTGGGCCTGGTCGATGCGCTGGCCGTGCTCGTCGATCAGCCACAACTCGGTGTTGGGAATGGCGATGCCGACGCTGCCCGGCTTGCTGTCGATGTCCTCTGGCGGCAGGTAGGTGCAGCGCTTGCACTCGGTCAGGCCGTACATGGAGAAGATCTGCGCCTGCGGAAACAGCGCCTTCATCTGCGCAATGTGCGGCGGCTTGAGCGCCGCGCCGGTATTGGTGACCATGCGCACGTGCTCGAAACTGGCGTTGCGCTTGCTCGCGTACTCATGCAGCAGCATGAGCATGGTGGGCACGAACGGGATGACCGTGATCTGGTACTGGCGGATCTTCTTGATCAGGAAGATCGGCCAGGTGAATTCCTTTTCCAGTACCAGGGTGGCGCCCGCGCTCAGCGCCATGATCATCTGGTACAGGCCATAGTCGAACGACAGCGGCAACGAGCAGAGCACGTGGTCGCTGTCGTTGTAGCCCAGGTAGGTGTGCAGCGACGACAGCGCCGCGAGCATGTTGCGATGGGTCAGCATCACGCCCTTGGGCTCGCCGGTGGACCCGGAGGTATAGATGATCGCGGCCAGGTCCAGGTCCAGCGTGCCGCAGGGCACCGGAGCTCCGTTGCCCTGCACCAGCACACCCTCGAAGGTGCGTGTCAGCGCCGAGTCGGCCTCGCCGTCCAGCAGCACGATGGTGCGCAGGTACGGCAGGCTCGGGGTGTCCACCGACAGGCTGGCGAACTTCTCCGAGGTGGTGATCAGCACCGAGGCCTCGGCGTCCCGCACGATGTAGTCAAGGCCGTCGGCGTGGGTCTCCAGGCCGACATTGACCACCACGCCACCGGCCTTGAGCACACCCCAGAAGGCACAGATGGTTTCTACCCGGTTGCCCAGGCACAGCACCACCCGCTCCTGACGCTGCAGGCCACAGGCCTGCAAGCCCGAGGCCAGCCGCGAACTGGAATCGTCGAGGTCGGCATAGGTGTAGGTTTCATCGGCATAGATGACTGCCGCCTTGCGCGGGTACAGGCCGTTGCTGGCCTCCAGTACCTGCTGCAGGAGCACGCTAGACCGGCTCATACTGTACCTCTGGCTGGCCTTGCGAGGCGGTTTCGGGGGCGTTCTGGCGGTTGGCGTCGATGTACTGCGCCAGCGTCGTCACGGTATTGAAGTGCCCGGGGGCAATGGTGTCGGGGTTGACGAAGAAGCCTTCGATCTCGTCCTCCAGGCTGACCAGCAGCTCCATCGAGGTGAGCGAGTCGAGCCCCAGGTGGTCACGCAGGTGCGAGTCGGCACGCACCTCGGTACTGGCTGGCAGCTTGAGCACCACCCGCAGGATCTCGATCAGTTGCGCCTGCGTGGCGCCGCTGGCCGTCACGCCGGGTGCGCTGCTGGCGACAGGTGCGCTGGCCGGGGCGGCGAGCATGTCGTCCAGCGCCACGTCGGCGTGGCTGTCGCGGATCTCCAGCGCGGTCTGACGGGCCCTGGCCAGGAACAGGCGGCCGTGGCTGACGATCACCTCGGCCGGGTGACCATGGCTGTGGAACAGGGTGGGCGAGGCCGTGGGGCCATAGGCACCGGAGGCCGTCACCGCCAGCAGGTCGCCTTCGCTCAGGGTCTCGATGCGCACGTCACGCCCCAGCAGGTCGTCGGGGCTGCACAGCGGGCCGGAGATATGGTACTCGCGCAGCGGTGCGCCATTGCTGCCGGTGGCGTGCACGATGCGAAAATTGCGCTTGAGCACCTGGCCGCTGCCCGCCGCGGCACCGTGGCAGTTGGTGCCGCCGTCGGTCACGGCGAAGGTCTTGCCGTGGTTGTGCTTGATGTTGTCGACGGTGACCAGCAGCGCGCCGCATTTGCCGGCCACGAAACGGCCGGACTCGACGATGATGCGGGTACGCGGGAACTGGCGATGGAAACTGTCGAACAGCGGGGCCAGCAGCTGCTTGAGCTGACGGGTGTCGAGTTCCTTTTCGTTCTCGTAGTACTTGATGCCCAGGCCGCCGCCGACGTCGACCATGCTCAGGTCCAGGTCGTAGCGAAGGGTGAGGTTGCGGTACAGGTCGAGGATGTAGCTGGCATTGTCATACACCGACTGGGCGTCGAGGATCTTGGTGCCGTTGTAGACGTGAATGCCCTTGATATGCAGGTTGGGCAGCGCCAGGTACTGGCCGAAATTGGCCACTGCGGTGTCTTCCTCGATACCGAAGTGGGTCGGGCGCCCGCCCATCTTCCAGGGCGAGCCCGAGGCCGAGAAATTGGGATTGATGCGAATGGCCACCGGCGCGGTACAGCCCAGCGAGCCGGCCAGGGCAGAAAGCGCGCGCAGTTCGGTTTCGGATTCGACGACGATGGCGTACACCCCCACTTCCAGCGCCCGGCGGTGTTCCTCGGGCTTCTTGTAGGGGCCCAGGAAAATGATGTCCTGGGGTGCAACGCCCGCCTTCAGGGCGATTTCCAGCTCGCCCAGCGAACAGACCTCGGTGTTGCCGCCGTACGAACGGATCAGCTTCACCAGCGACAGATTCGGATTGACCTTGAGCGCGTAGAAGATATCCACGCAGTCGGGCAAGGCGTCGCGCAGTTCATTGAAACTGCTGCGCAGCACCGCCTCGTCATACAGGTAGGTAGGCGTACCGAATGTCGCCTTTGCCTGGAGGACCAATTCTTTGGAAAGCTTCATCTGTTGCTCCCTTCGTTATTATATTTTCCGGTGCCGAATGCGTGCGCGGGATGCGCACCTGCGTCGTCCCGTTAGCCCTGGCGCGTTAAGTGTCGTATCGGATCGCGCAACGCCTGCAACAACGACAGAAAGCCCCTGCCTGCAAAACTTTGCGCGCAAAGTTTGTGAAATTCTCTACTGCGTTTCGCGGTGATGTCAAGATAATTCCAATGGACCCTGGCTGCGGCCGATGGTCACCCCGTTGACGGCGATTTAGGCCGCATAACAGCGTTCAAATGTCGCACCTGTTACAGATCAGTAGCGCTTTTGCCCAATGAATACAGGGCTTTTATCTGATCCGTATATAAGGCCTGTTTCTGAGTCTGTTTTGTCTGCGGCAGGCTTTCTAGAGTCAGCGCCTGTGCTCGTCCCGTCGGGGGGTGGGCTAGGAAGGAAACGCGGATAAACAGCCATGAGTACTCATCAACAGGCACAGGCCTACAACTACAAGGTGGTCCGGCAGTTCGTGGTCATGACGGTGGTGTGGGGCATCGTCGGCATGGCCATGGGCGTATGGATCGCCTCGCAACTGGTCTGGCCGGAGCTCAACCTGGACCTGCCCTGGACCACCTTCGGCCGCCTGCGCCCCCTGCACACCAGCCTGGTGATCTTCGGTTTCGCCGGCAGCGCGCAATTTGCCGCCAGCTACTACGCGGTGCAGCGCACCTGCCAGGTACGCCTTTACAGCGACTGGCTGACCGCCTTCACCTTCTGGGGCTGGCAGGCGACCATCGTGATCATGCTGCTGAGCCTGCCCCTGGGCCTTACCACCACCAAGGAATACGCCGAGATCGAATTCACCGGCGCGGTGTGGATGGCAATCGTGTGGGTGGCCTATGGCGTGGTGTTCTTCGGCACCCTGCTGCGCCGCAAGGGCACGCACATCTATGTCGGCAACTGGTTCTTCGGGGCCTTCATCGTGGTCATCGCGATGCTGCACGTGGTCAACCACCTGTCGATTCCGGTCAGCTGGTTCAAGTCCTACCCGGTGTACGCGGGGGCCACCGATGCGATGGTGCAGTGGTGGTACGGCCACAACGCGGTGGGCTTCTTCCTGACCACCGGCTTCCTGGGGATGATGTACTACTTCGTGCCCAAGCAGGTCGGCAAGCCGGTGTATTCCTACCGCCTGTCGATCGTGCACTTCTGGGCGCTGATCACCCTGTACATCTGGGCAGGCCCGCACCACCTGCACTACACCGCCCTGCCCGACTGGGCGCAGTCGCTGGGCATGGCGATGTCGATCATCCTGCTGGCCCCGAGCTGGGGCGGCATGATCAACGGCATGATGACCCTCTCGGGCGCCTGGCATAAGCTGCGCAGCGACCCGATCCTGCGTTTCCTAGTGCTGTCGCTGGCGTTCTACGGCATGTCGACCTTCGAAGGGCCGATGATGGCGATCAAGACCGTCAACGCCCTGTCGCACTACACCGACTGGACCATCGGCCACGTGCATGCGGGTGCGCTGGGCTGGGTGGCGATGATCACCTTCGGCGCGCTGTACCACATGATTCCCAAGGTGTTCGGCCGCGAGAAGATGTACAGCACCGGGCTGATCAACCTGCACTTCTGGCTGGCCACCATCGGTACCGTGCTGTACATCGCCTCGATGTGGGTCAACGGCATCACCCAGGGCCTGATGTGGCGCGCCATCAACGACGACGGCACCCTCACCTACTCGTTCGTGGAGGCACTGGTGGCCAGCCACCCGGGCTTCATCGTGCGCTTCGTCGGTGGCGTGTGCTTCCTGAGCGGGATGCTGCTGATGGCCTGGAACACCTGGCGCACGGTACGCGTGGCAGACCCGAAACTGGCACTGGACAACGCGCAGATGGCGTAAGGGGCAGCGAATGAACGGCTGGGCATATGGGTTGTATTGCGTGACCGGACTGGTGTTCTTCTACCTTATCACCAGCGCCTGCCTGAGGCGCCATAGCGACCAGGTGGATGACCAGGCAAGCCTCATACCCTTTGCCGATGACCCGGTGGTGGCGCGCCGGGTCGAGCAGGCCATCGGGCGACCGGTGCCTGCCGAGGCACCGGAGGCTTTGCTGAAGGCTTGAGGGTGGTGCTGTACCGGCATGTCCGCAAGAGCGGGTTGATTCGCTCTTGCGGCTTGGCCTATTGGTGACTGACCCAGTAAACCGCCGTCACGACCACCAGTACAATCAGGCAGAGTATCGCCCACGCATCGACACTGCTGTCCGGCTTGCTTGCCTTGCTTGGATTTCCCATTGCATTGCCTCTTGTTGTGGTTATGGGAATGCACTGCACCTGATGCAGTTAAGTCCAGCAATGCCCTTTGCTCAAGCAGGGTTTTTGTACAGCTCGTCGGTTAGTAGTCCATCGCGTCCTTCAGGAACGGGTATCGATACCCTGGCGCCTTGCCAACGGCGCTGAACCCCTTGAAATCCAGCCCATAGTCGCCCTGCTGTTCAAGCGTGAGCCAGCGCCGCGCCTTGACCGCATCGATCAGCTGAAGCACCGGCACCGGCCGCGGCCGGGCGAGCAACTGACCGATCGGCACGCCCTGCGCATCATCGTGCAGCAGCACCATGGCCCACCCGCCCAGAGAAAAGTGCCCGCCCATCAACACGCTCAATCGACCCTCGATTCGCGCCTGCAGGGCCTGCGGCGAACTGTTCACCGCACTGAACATCACATCCCGGCCCGGCACCCGCCCGGCCTCCTCGAATGCCTGCATCGCGCCGAACGCCATCTCGTCATTGGCCGACCACACCAGCTGCGTACGCGGATAACGCGCACCCAGCAACTGCGCCTGCTCATAGGCGCGCTGGCGACTCCATTCCCCATACACCAGCTGGCGCAGGTGCACGCCGGGCAACTCGGCCAACGCCCGGTGCATGCCCTGCTCACGCAACTGCGCTGCCGGGGTGTGCTTCAACCCAGAGAACGCCAGCAGGTCCACGCCCTGCTCTAGGGCAGCGGGCGGCAACTGCTCGACCAGCGTCTTGAGCATGCGGTAGCCGGCCTCCTCGTCGTTGCCGGTCAGGGTGCCGAGGACCGGCGGATAACGGTCCGGATACTCGTGCACCTGGCGCGCCTGGTCGACCGTCAGGCCGTTGTTGACCAGAAACAGCCTGACCCCGCTGCCGCGCGACAGGCGGATGATCTCCGGCGCCACGTACTGCTCGTTGACCAGCACCAGGTAGTCCGGCCGCTGCGGCCCCTGGAGCGCCTGTCGCGCCTGATGCAGCACACGCTGGCGATCACGCCCGCTGTACTCGACACGCAGGGACATGCCCAGGTTCTGCGCGGCGCCTTGCATGAAACGCGAGTAACTGACCCAGAAGGTCTCGTCGGCATTGCCCGGATTGAGAAACACCACCGAGGCCGCCTGGGCGCCACTCACCAGCGACAGGCCCAGCCACACCGACAGGCACAAGGCCTTGAGCATTCGAGTACGCTCCTGCAACGCAAAGCGCCGAGTATAACCGCGACGGCACGGGCAACGCTCAGGTGACAGCCAAACGCTAGCCAGTCTCACTTAGTCCATATAGTTCTTTTCATATGCAAAAACATCACTTTTGCGCATAAACGCAAACTGCTATCTTGCCTCGGCTCCGCCCCGGAGTGCGCGGCCGTGCGCGCGATTAGCTGCAAGCAGCCTGAGAACAGGACCCCTATGTACGTATACGACGAGTACGATCAGCGGATCATCGAGGACCGCGTCAAGCAGTTCCGAGACCAGACCCGACGCTACCTGGCCGGTGAGCTGAGCGAAGAAGAGTTCCGCCCCCTGCGCCTGCAAAATGGCCTCTATATTCAACGTTTTGCCCCGATGTTGCGGGTAGCCGTGCCCTACGGCCAGCTGACGTCGCGCCAGACCCGGATGCTGGCCAAAATCGCTCGCGACTACGACAAAGGCTACGCGCACATCAGTACCCGGCAGAACGTGCAGTACAACTGGCCTGCCCTGGAGGACATCCCCGAGATCCTCGCCGAGCTGGCCACGGTGCAGATGCACGCGATCCAGACCAGCGGCAACTGCCTGCGCAACGTCACCACCGACCAGTTCGCCGGCGTTGCCGCCGACGAAGTGATCGACCCGCGCCCATGGTGTGAAATCGTGCGTCAGTGGACCACCTTCCACCCCGAGTTCGCGTACCTGCCGCGCAAGTTCAAGATCGCCATCAATGGCTCGGCCAGCGACCGTGCGGCCATCGAAGTGCACGACATCGGCCTGGAGCCGGTGCACAACGCGGCCGGTGAACTGGGCTTTCGCGTGCTGGTCGGCGGCGGCCTGGGCCGTACCCCGGTGGTGGGCGCCTTCATCAACGAATTTCTGCCCTGGCAGGACCTGCTCAGCTACCTGGACGCGATCCTGCGCGTGTACAACCGTTACGGTCGCCGTGACAACAAGTACAAGGCGCGCATCAAGATCCTGGTCAAGGCCCTCACGCCGGAGGTGTTCGCCCAGAAGGTCGACGCCGAAATGGAGCACCTGCGCGGCGGCAGCACCACCCTGACCGATGCCGAAGTGCATCGCGTGGCCAAGCACTTCGTCGACCCCGACTACCTGGCGCTGGACAACCTCGACAGCCAGCTGGCCGAGCTCGACCAGCAGCACCCGGGCTTCGCCCGCTGGCGCACGCGCAATACCCTGGCGCACAAGAAGCCGGGCTATGTGGCCGTTACCCTGTCGCTCAAGCCGACCGGCGTGGCGCCGGGCGACCTGACCGACAAGCAGCTGGACGCGGTGGCCGACCTTGCCGAACGCTACAGCTTCGGCCAGTTGCGCACCTCCCACGAGCAGAACATCATCCTGGCCGACGTCGAGCAGCGCCAGCTGCACGCGCTGTGGCTGGAGCTGCGTGAAAACGGCTTCGCCACGCCGAACATCGGCCTGCTGACCGACATCATCTGCTGCCCGGGTGGCGACTTCTGCTCGCTGGCCAACGCCAAGTCGATCCCGATCGCCGAATCCATCCAGCGCCGCTTCGACGACCTGGACTATCTGTTCGACATCGGCGAACTGGACCTGAACATCTCCGGCTGCATGAACGCCTGCGGCCACCACCACGTCGGCCATATCGGCATTCTCGGGGTGGACAAGAAGGGCGAGGAGTTCTACCAGGTGTCCCTGGGTGGCAGCGCCAGCCGCGACGCCAGCCTGGGCAAGATCCTCGGCCCCTCGTTCGCTCAGGACGACATGCCGGACGTGATCGAGAAGCTGATCGATGTGTACGTCGAGAAACGTACTGAAGACGAGCGCTTCATCGACACCTACCAACGTATTGGCATCGACCCTTTCAAGGAGCGCGTCTATGCAGCGAATCATTAAGGGCAACCAGATCGTCGACGAAACCTGGCACCTGCTGCCCAAGGACGTCACCCTGGACGAACTGACCAACTGCGACGACTACATCGTGCCGCTGCACCTGTGGCGCGAGCACGCCCATGCCCTCAAGGCCCGCGACGGCGGCCTGGGCGTGTGGCTGGATGCCGACGAGGAAGCCGAGGAAATCGGCGATGACGTGGCCAGCTTCCAGGTCATCGCGTTGAACTTCCCGGCCTTCACCGACGGGCGCAACTACTCCAATGCGCGCCTGCTGCGTGACCGCTACAAGTTCACCGGCGAGCTGCGTGCCATCGGCGACGTGCTGCGCGACCAGCTGTTCTACATGAAGCGTTGCGGTTTCGACGCCTTCGCCCTGCGGGCCGACAAGGACCCGGTCGAAGCGCTGCAGAGCCTGCAGGACTTCTCGGTGACCTACCAGGCCGCCACCGACGAGCCGCAGCCGCTGTTCCGTCGACGCTGAACACCGCCCCATGAAAAAGGCCCCTTGCGGGGCCTTTTTTTGTGGCGTCGAATTTACAACCGGGTGACCTGGTCAGGCACGCTGTTCCAGATTTCTGCCGTCAGCGTCTCCAGCAACTTTTTCTCCTCCTTGGCCAGGTTGGCTTGCAGTACGTGGCTCTGGCGCAGGTACGCCGCTTCGGTGATGTGCCCGGCATCGGCATCTGCCTGCAAGGCCTCCATGCGGGCATGCAGCGGCTTGGCGATGCGCTGGTAGCGCTCGGCATACTGCACCTTCAGATAACTGACCCAGAAGTCGCGCTGGGCAATCGAAGCCTTGAGCACTGCCGGCGTCTCGCCCTCTTCGATCTCCTTCTGCGCAGCCTTGATATCGGCATCGCTGACCTGGGCAGTGGCTCGGTAGCGCATGGTGTTGGGCTGCCCCGGCAGCTCGAGCGGCTCGGTCAGCGCGGTACGGTAAGCCAGCCGCACTTCGACCTCGTCCACCACCGTGCCAGCACGCACACGTGCATCGATGACCCGTTGGGCAATCAGCTCGACCTGCTCCAGACGATACAGCCCACGCGCCAGCTTCATCAGTGACCACTCGGCACCCAGCTGGCTACCCAGCGCCAGGGCGTGGTTGATCAGCACCTGCACCTCAAGCTGGCTGAACACCAGGATCACCGCATCGCCACAATTGCGCACGCTGTCCAGGGTCTGCAGTACCTCCTCGCGCAGCGCCGTGTTGGCGCTCACTGCCTTGATCAGCGCCCACACCCGCTGCTTGAGGTCGTCGTAGGTCTCGCGAAAATCGGACGTCTCCCCCAGGTCATCGAACAGCCGGAACAGTTCGCCGGTGCCCGGTTCGGCCTTGAGCGCATCCCACATCGCCTGCAGTTCGGCCGCCTGCACCGCATCTGCACCGGCAAGCCAGGCCGTGGCACCAGCAGCCATCGGCTCGGGCGCAAAATGGACGCGCAGGTTCGGCGTCACGCCAAAGCTGATACGCGTGCGCTGACGATAGACCGTCAGCCTGACCTGGCTGTCGGCATCGATCGGGTTGCCGTGCAGGCTGGTGACCCGATTGATCCTCAACACCCGATCGACACGCTCGGCTGAGGGCGCCAGCACGTCCTGCGGCACCACCTGAATGTTGTTGGCGCGCAGGTCGACCTCTTCGAGCATGTCAAGGTCCATCAGGCCGGTCGGCCAGGTACTGATGCCCGTGTGCTGCAGCCTGAGCCCGCGCAGGTCGACCAGGGTCGAAACATCGGGCGCGGTTATCAACGGGTTATGGTCCAGGTTGAGGATTCTCAGGCGAACCAGTTTGGCCAGCACCGCATTGGCAGCAGCATCCATGACCAGGCTGTTGTAGCTGAACGTCAGCCGGGTGATGCGCGGTATGGCTTCCAGCGCGGCAGGCAGGGTGCTGAACAGGTTGTTGGAAAGGTTGAGCCAGCGCGTATTGGCAAACTGCTCGACAAAGGCTTCGGGCAATTCGCTCAACTGCATGTCGCGCATGAACAGCGACGCCACATGGCTGAAATCGGCACTCAGAATCGGCAGACCTTCAAGGCGCGTCTCCGACAGGTTGAGGGTGTAGCCGACGGTTCGCCCTTCAAAGGTTACCACCGGGCTGGTCTGGCGCCGCCAGCAACGCTCGATGCGATCGGCCGCCACCTCCCGGTGGCGACGGGTGGCGAAACTCACGGACTGATCGTTGCGCCAGGCGGTCAGCTCATCGATCAGCTTGAACAGTTCCTGGCGACGCCCCTCAAGCTTGACCAGCAGCTCCTCCTCACTGAGCCCCTCGCCTAGCTCCTGCAAAAAGGCCTGCACCTCGTCCACCGCCAGGTCGGGGTACAGCGCCCGGACCCTCTGCATCGGCGTCTGCGGCCTGCCGAACGGGCGCCGGCCACTGAGCGGATAACCGATCTGGCCATCGAGCATGCGCATTGGCGGCTTGAACCAGCGCGTGCGCGGACGCACGCCGATGCTGCTACGCACCGCAGCCGTATCCTTGGCGGCATTCTCGGCCAACATCAGGCGCAACGCGTCGGCCTGGTTGATGTTCAGGCCCAGCAGCACGCGCTCGCTGTCGGGCAGCGCATGCAGCATGGCGGCGCACAACGGCTCCACCCCGCCCAGCGCGTTATGCTCGCTGTCATAAGCCTGATAGCCTTCGTCCAGCCGCGCGAGAATACGCTTGGTGCCGGTGGCCGTGCTGCTCCCGACCGCCTTGAGCTCATCGCCCCACGGGCTGCCCTCACGCACCTGCAACAGCACATCGCCAGACCAACCCGGCAAGGCCTGCAACTGGTCCATGGCAACCTTCAGGCAGTCCAGGCGATCGGTGTAGCCCAGGTAGAGGCCCTCACGGGCACGCACCACGCGCGCCTGCTCCACCAGCCAGCGGGCCTGTTCGGCCAGGCGCAACGGCACCCGCGGCGGGTTGGCGGTGAGCTGCGCTCGCTCGCTGACGCTGGCACTCTCGACCAGCTCTCTGGCCTGCCGCCACGCCAGCCCGGCAAACTGCTTGCGTACCACCGCCATGCCCGCCACCTCCTGCACCGGGTCGGCGCGGTAGAGGCTGTCGAACACCTGGCTGCGGTTGACGCTGGCGTAACGGGCATAGGCTTCACGCAATTGCGTCAGGCGACCAGCCTCGGTCCTGGCCAGGTAGGGGCCGAACAGGGCCTTCTCTTCCTGTTCGGTCAAGCCCTGCAGCAGCGTTGTCAGGAAGCGACCGTCGACCAGTTCCTGGCGCGTGATCGACAGGGTCCGGTTGTCGGCGCTCAGCGGCGTACCGTACTCCTTGACCAGCTGCCCGTCCTCCATCACCCGCACCAGCACGCCGGCCGGCCAACCCGGCATGCGTGTGAGCAAGGCCAGGGGCAAGGCATCGAGCTCGGTGGCCAGTGGTTGCCCGTCGCGCATGGCCGCAATCACATCCGCCACCCTGCGGCTCATCTGCCAGCGCACCAGGCTGTCGCCGAGCAACGCCGGCAAAGGCTCGTTGTTGCTGTGCAGGCGGCGCAGGCGTGCCTCGTCGATGCCGGTGATGGCGGCCATGTTCAGCAGGTCCTCGTCACCCATGCCGTCCACCAGATGGCCCAGGCGCCGCCACAACATCAGGCCTTCCCACTGCTGCGGGTCTTCGGCCTCGAGGCGCCAGGCCCCGGCGCCGTTGTGCACCACCGGCGGCTGGTAGGCGTCATCGCGAGGATGGCGGACCTGGTACTGGCCCGCTTCGGTGCCGACCACCTCGTAGGCGCGGCCCTGCACACGAATGTAGGTCTTGTCGCCCACGCTGTAGCGCCCCTGAAGGTCCGGCACGACCCCCGACAGATCGACATCCGCGGCATAGGGCTCCAGCTGCGGCTTCCACAGCCGGTACTGCCCGTTGGCCAGCCTGATCTGGATCGTGCCTTCCAGCAACTCGCTGCCCGGCCCGACGGCCAACGGCTTGAGGGCAAGCCCCAGGCCCACGGCGAATGCAATATTCAGTGCCACCGACTGCAGATGCGCCATGGCCAGCTCGCGATCACCCACCTCCCAGTCCTCGATGCCCTCGACCACCTCCCCGATCAACTGGCCGGCCGCCACCACCGCCATCACCTCCCCCAGCCCGGGTACGAAGAAGGCGGCGCTGTTGAGCACGTTCAGACCGATGCTTTCCCAGTACGCCAGGCGCGCCTCGCGGGCCGCTTCGTCCGCGTCGGCACTGGGCACGGCCAGGTGCCGCGCATCAGCCTTGGCCTTCTCGATCAGGCGTCGATGCTGCAACTCGAACAGGTCTTCTTCCACACGGTGTTCACGCAGGTACAGGTCCGCCTCCAGGTTGGGCTGGCGCTCCAGCAGCCCGTGCTGGCCATCGACCAGGTGAAACAGATTGCTTTCCAGCAGCCCGAAGAAGCGCTCTTCATCGGCCCGTGCCACACAACCGCGCATGGCCTGCTGATAGGCGGGCGAAATCAGGTTGATGCGCAGGTCGCGCTTGAACGCCTCGATGCTCGGATATTCCTTGAGCGGGTACAGGGGCGCGCCAGGCACATACACCAGCACAGGCTCGGTCTGCTCGCTGAGCAGGCGGTCGGCACTGGCCACCCAGATACCGGACAAGCCAATGCCGAACATTTCCAGGGTGCTGAACACCAGGGGCTTGCCGTTGTACTGGGCGGCACCGGTGCCATCGAGCCAGCCGAGCAAGGCGCTGCGGGCAGCCTCGCCAATCTCGCCCTTCATCGCCGCAATCCAGGTGCGCACGCGCAGGCGCGCCTTGTAGGCCTCGATGGACTGCCGGCGAACCCGATCATGGGTGGCCGGCGCCTCGTACACCGCAGCCAGGTGCTCCTGGTACTGCTTGCCCAGGTCCAGCTCATGGCACACGCGGGCAAAGTCGCGCGGGGCCACCGCCAGCTTGCTGCTGTAAACGTAGCGATAGCGCGGCGCGTGCTCGCTGCCAGGTACCAGCGCCATGGAAAATGCGCCCTTGGCCGCCAGGGCCGTACCGTCGTCGAATTCGGCATCCCGGGCAAAGTTCTGCAGCGCCGCCTGCAGCAGGCTCTGGCGCCTGGGCACCACGCGTACCAGCGCGCCCAGCAGTTCGGTGTCGTGGGTGACGTGCACGAATTCGTGGGTGTTGACGTCGTCGTCGCGCTGCAAGTCGCGCTTGAGCCTGGCCTTGAGCAGCGGCTCGGCGAACTCGACGATGCCTTTGAGGGGGCGCAGGGTACGCGCCAACGCGTCGGCGCAGGCGCGGGCGCGCTGCTGGCAGGCGAGCAGTGCCTGGCGCTGGTCCTCGCGGGCATTGCTGAACCAGGGCGCCGGCGCATCCCCTGCGCCCTGGTGCTGTTCGGCGCCCCAGGGCCGGCTCAGGGCCGCGAAACTTGCAGGGGTGGAGTGCTTGAGCCAGTCAGGCATGCGCTGATGGATGAAGGGGCCATGCGGCCCCGGGGTGACATAGGTGTCGGTGGAATCGGTGGGAGTGGTCATGATGGTCCTCGGGGTAGATTGAACCCCAAGCAGACCCCATCATGACGCAGGTGAAGTGCTACATATTGCTCAGCGCCAGCGGCCCAGACGGCTCCACAAGCCCACCAGGGTGTTCTCGATGGAGGCGCTGGCAGCCAGGCCAACGCGCTCCTGCAGGCTCTTGCGTTCGGCAAAATGCAGGTGATACAGGTTCGAATCGAGAGCGCGTTCGCTCAGGTATTCGTCACTGGTGCGCAGCTCGTCCACCAGTTGCTTGTTCAATGCCGCCACCCCCAGCCAGACCTCGCCGGTGGCCACCTCATCGATGTGCAACTGCGGGCGGTAACGCGAGACGAAATCCTTGAACAGCTGATGGGTCACGTCCAGGTCTTCCTGGAACTTCTCACGGCCCTTCTCGGTGTTTTCGCCAAACACGGTCACGGTGCGCTTGTACTCACCCGCCGTGAACACCTCGAAGTCGACATCGTGCTTTTTCAGCAGGCGGTTGACGTTGGGCAACTGCGCCACCACCCCGATGGAGCCCAGAATGGCGAAGGGCGCACTGACGATCCTGTCACCGATGCAGGCCATCATGTAGCCGCCGCTGGCCGCCACCTTGTCGATGCACACCGTCAGCGGCACGCCGGCCTGGCGGATACGCGCCAGCTGCGAGGAGGCCAGGCCGTAGCTGTGCACCATGCCGCCACCGCTTTCAAGGCGCAGTACCACTTCGTCCTTGGGCGTGGCGAGGGTCAGCAGCGCGGTGATTTCATTGCGCAGGCTCTCGGTGGCCGAGGCCTTGATGTCGCCGTCGAAATCCAGCACGAACACCCGCGGCTTGTCCTCGGGCTTTTTCTTCTGCTGCTTGTCGCGCTTGGCCTGCTGCTTGCGCAGGGCCTTGAGCTGGGCCTTGTCGAGCAGACCCGACTCCAGGCGCTCGCGCAGGTCCTTGTAGAAATCGTTGAGGCGAGTCACGTGCAACTGCCCCCCGGCCTTGCGCCGGCCCTTGCCGCGCAACCCGGCAATGGCCGACAACACCACCAGGAGCGCGATCACCAGGGTCGCGGTCTTGGCCAGAAAGCTGGCGTATTCAGCAAGAAAATCCACAGTAGCTCCTTAACATGTCTGCGCCCGTACGGCGCCAAACGTGGCCCAAGCATACCGGCGCGGCCACGCCTCCACCAGCGTGGGCAACGCCCCGAAACGCAGTTCAAACGACCTTTTCAAACGCTTGTATGTTTTTTCGTTGACAGGCCGCCATCGGCCACCTACCCTCGCCAGAACCTTCACTCCAGGCATACGACGTGGGCAGCATCTACCTCATTCGACATGGCCAGGCCTCCTTTGGTGCCGACGACTACGACGTGTTGTCGCCGACCGGCATTGCCCAGAGCGAAGCACTGGGCGATCACCTCGCCCAGCTGGGCCTGCGCCTGGATCGCTGCATGGCCGGCGACCTGCGCCGCCAGCAGCACACCGCACGCCTGGCCCTGGCCCGCCTGCAGGCTGCCGGCAGCGCGGTACCCAGCCTGGAAACCGACCCTGCCTTCAACGAATTCGACGCCGACGCCGTCATCCGCGCGCTGCTGCCCGGCCTGCTGCCGGACGAGCCCGAGGCGCTGCACATCCTGCGCAATGCCCGCGACAACCGCAGCGAGTTCCAGCGCCTGTTCGCCCTGCTGGTGCAGCGCTGGCACGGCGGCGAGCACGATGTCGACGGCCTGCAAAGCTGGCAGGGCTTCGTCGCGCAGGTGCACGACGGCCTGCAACGCCTGCTGCGCGAGGCCGGGCAAGGCGACAACATTGCCATCTTCACCTCCGGCGGCACCATCACCGCCCTGCTCCACCTGATCACCGGCATCACCCCCAGCCAGGCGTTCGCGCTGAACTGGCAGATCGTCAACACCTCGCTCAGCCAGCTGAAGTTTCGTGGCCGCGAGGTGGCGCTGGCTTCCTTCAACAACCAGGCCCACGTGCAGTTGCTGAGGGTGCCGGCGCTCATCACCTACCGATGAGCACCGGCCTGTTGCGGCCCCAGGGTCGCTTACATCACTTAATAAGGAATACACCATGACCGACGTAGCTAAAGCCGTTCAAGCCATGCAAGAGAAGTTCAACCCTGCCGCCGCTGCCGGCCTGGACCTGGTGTTCGGCTTCAACATCACCGACGAAGACAAGCACTTCTCGCTGATCGTCAAGGACGGCACCTGCGACCTGCAGGAAGGCGAAAACCCTGACGCCAACTGCACCCTGGTGCTGGACAGCGAAACCCTCAAGGGCATCGTCAGCGGCGAAACCGACGGCATGCAGGCCTTCATGGGCGGCAAGCTGCGCGTCGAAGGCGACATGATGCTGTCGATGAAACTCAGCGAGCTGTTCCCGGCCTGAGCCTTGCGCTGATGCCGACCAGAACCGAAGCCTTGTGCTTCGGTTTTTTTTCGCCCGGCATCAGGGGTGGTGATCGTGGTGCAACACGCTGGCCTATAACACAGTCAAACACTTGTTCGGTTTATCCACGAGAATTAGATTAAACAATAATCAGCGACTTTCAGAATAAGGGAAAAGCATGACGCTCACCGACCAGTCGACCCAGGTTCGCCCCGGCGAAGAACTCGATGCCGCCCTCATCGACCCTTATCTCAAGGCCAGCATTCCGGGCCTGAGCGGCACGCCGGTGATCAGCCAGTTCCCCGGTGGCGCGTCCAACCTCACCTACCTGCTCAGCTACCCGGACCGCGAGTTCGTGCTGCGCCGCCCGCCGTTCGGGCAAAAGGCCAAGTCGGCCCACGACATGGGCCGCGAGTTTCGCATCCTCAACCAGCTCAACAGCGGCTTCCCCTATTGCCCCAAGGCCTACGTGCACTGCACCGACGAATCGCTGATCGGCGGCGAGTTCTACGTGATGGACCGGGTCAAGGGCATCATCCTGCGCTCGGACCTGCCCCCCGAGCTGGGCCTGGACAGCCAGCGCACCGAAGCCCTGTGCAAGAGCTTCATCGACCGCCTGGTCGAGCTGCACCAGGTGGACTACACCGCCTGCGGCCTGGCCGACCTGGGCAAGCCCGAAGGCTATGTGCAGCGCCAGATCGAAGGCTGGAGCGCACGTTATGAAAAGGCCCTGACCCCGGATGCACCGCGCTGGGAAGCGGTGATCGCCTGGCTGCGCGAGAAGATGCCGGCCGACCACCCACGCCCCGCCATCGTGCACAACGACTACCGCTTCGACAACGTGATCCTCGACGCCGACAACCCCATGCGCATCATCGGCGTGCTGGACTGGGAAATGACCACCCTCGGCGACCCGCTGATGGACCTTGGCAATACCCTGGCCTACTGGATCGAAGCCGGCGACCCTGCGCCCGTGCAGCTGATGCGTCGCCAGCCGAGCAACGCACCGGGCATGCTCACCCGGCGCCAGTTCGTCGACTACTACGCCGAACGTGCCGGGCTGCAGATCGACAACTTCGACTTCTACTACACCTACGGCCTGTTCCGCCTGGCCGGCATCGTGCAGCAGATCTACTACCGCTTCTTCCATGGCCAGACCCAGGACAAGCGCTTCGCCCAGTTCGTGCACATGAACAAGCTGCTGGAGCATATGAGCCTGCAGGTCATCGGCAAATCCACGCTCTGACGCCCTACAACTACAAGGAACCCGCCCCATGTCCAAGACCCAGTTGTTCGACCTCGACGGCAAGATCGCCTTCGTGTCCGGCGCCAGCCGCGGCATCGGCGAGGCGATTGCCCACCTGCTGGCCCAGCAGGGTGCCCACGTGATCGTGTCCAGCCGCAAGCTCGATGGCTGCCAGCACGTGGCCGACGCGATCATCGCCGCCGGCGGCAAGGCCACGGCGGTGGCCTGCCACATTGGCGAGATGGAACAGATCGGCGCGGTGTTCGCCGGCATTCGCGAGCAGTTCGGGCGCCTGGACATCCTGGTCAACAACGCCGCCACCAACCCGCAGTTCTGCAACGTGCTGGACACCGACCTGAGCGCCTTCCAGAAGACCGTCGACGTGAACATCCGCGGCTACTTCTTCATGTCGGTCGAGGCCGGCAAGCTGATGCGCGAAAACGGCGGCGGCAGCATCATCAACGTGGCGTCGATCAATGGCGTATCGCCGGGGGTGTTCCAGGGGATCTACTCGGTGACCAAGGCGGCGGTGATCAACATGACCAAGGTGTTCGCCAAGGAATGCGCCCCCTTTGGCATCCGCTGCAATGCGCTGCTGCCGGGGCTGACCGACACCAGGTTCGCCTCGGCGCTGGTCAAGAACGAAGCGATCCTGAACACGGCGCTGCAGCAGATCCCGCTCAAGCGCGTGGCCGATCCGAAGGAGATGGCGGGCGCGGTGCTGTACCTGGCCAGCGATGCGTCCAGCTACACCACCGGTACGGCGTTGAATGTGGATGGGGGGTTCCTGTCCTGATACCGCAAAGCGGGTCAAGCCCGCTCCCACAAGGATCACCGCTATTTCTGTGGGAGCGGGCTTGACCCGCGATAGGGCCCTGACAGGCACGCACCATCTCCTTTACCATAGCGCCCCTCAGGCGCAGCTTTACCGTTCTGCGCCCCAGTCGAATAAGCCCAACACCATGCCCTTCGAACTCAGCGTAGATCTCACCACCCTAGCCATTCTTGCCGCCGTGGCCTTCGTGGCCGGGTTCATCGACGCCATCGCCGGCGGCGGCGGCCTGCTCACCACCCCCGCCCTGCTCACCGCCGGCATGCCGCCGCACCTGGTGCTGGGCACCAACAAGCTCAGCTCCACCTTCGGCTCGGCCACCGCCGGCTTCACCTACTACCGGCGCAAGCTGTTCCACCCCGCACAGTGGCGACATGCCCTGGTCGGTACCCTGGTAGGGGCCTTCATCGGCGCCATCGTTGCCCATTACCTGCCCGCCGAATGGCTGAACAAGATGCTCCCGGTGGTGGTGTTCGCCTGCGGCGTTTACCTGCTGTTCGGCGGCACGCCCAAGGCGCCGCTGGACGCCGATGCGCCGATCAAGAAGAAGTGGCAACTGCCCCAGGGCCTGACCCTGGGTTTCTATGACGGCGTGGCCGGCCCGGGCACCGGCGCATTCTGGACCGTCAGCACCCTGCTGCTCTACCCCATCGACCTGGTCAAGGCCAGCGGCGTGGCGCGCAGCATGAACTTCGTGAGCAACGCCGCAGCACTGTCGGTGTTCATCTTCTCCGGCCAGGTAGACTGGGCGGTGGGCCTGGCCATGGGCTCGTCGCTGATGGTCGGCGCGTTCTTCGGCGCACGCACCGCCATCAGCGGCGGCAGCAAGTTCATCCGCCCGGTGTTCATCACCGTGGTGCTGGCCCTGACCGTACGCCTAGCGTGGCAGCACTGGTTCGGCCAGGCCTAGGCGGCGCGCCACGTACAGGTCGATCAGGTAACGCGCAATCGAGCGGCCCGCCGGCAACGGCGGCAGCGCATGCACGCTGAACCACTGGGCATCCTCGATCTCGTCGGCCTGCATCACGATCTCGCCGCCGGCGTATTCGGCATGAAAGCCCAGCATCATCGAATGCGGGAACGGCCAGCACTGGCTGCCCACGTACTGGAGGTTCTTCACCTCCAGCGCCACCTCTTCACGCACCTCGCGCACCAGGCAGTCCTCGGCCGACTCGCCCGGCTCGGCAAACCCGGCCAGGGTGCTGTACACGCCGGTCACGAAGCGTGGCGAGCGCGCCAGCAGTATCTCGTCGCCACGGGTGATCAGCACGATCATGCTCGGCGAAATGCGCGGGTAGCTGCGCAGCTCGCAGCCGGCGCAGTACATCGCGCGCTCCCACTGGATCTGCACCATCGCCTGCCCGCAACTGCCGCAAAAGCGGTGCTCGCGGGCCCAGGTGGCGATCTGCGCGGCGTAACCGAGGAGGGTATAGGTATCGGAATCGCCTTCCAGCATGAACTGGCGCAGGCCGCGCCAGCTGCAGCCCTGCGGCGCCTGTGCCGAGCGCAGTTCGAGCAGAAACACCGGCTGGCCGTCGAAGTGGCCGATGCCGTGCTCGCACACCACGTCCAGGTCCTGGCGCCTGAGCCAGTCCCGCGGGAACAGCGCGCCGTTGGCGTCCACCAGAAAGCCCTCGGCACAGTGGGCGACGGCCAGGCCGCCGGGGGTGTTGGGGTCCAGTACTGCAGTGGTCCAGCGCGCTGACATGTTGCGTTCCTTGAGGGTTCGCGACCGGGCTCAGTCGTCGAACTGCGGTTTCTGTTTGCTCATGCTGGCGGCCATCGCCACCCGCAGGTCGGTGGATTGCAACATGGCAGCATTCCAGGTGGCAATGTATTCCAGCCCGTCGTCGATGCGGTGATCGCGCATGTAGCTGAGCATCTCCTTGGTGCCGGCCACGGCAATCGGGGATTTGCCCGCGATCTCGGCGGCAATCGCAAAGACCCCGTCCAGCAGGCTGGCCTGATCGTCGAAGGTGCGGTTGACCAGGCCGATCTGGCGCGCCTCGTCGGCGCCGACAGTGCGCCCGGTGTAGGCCAGCTCGCGCAGCATGCCGTCGCCGATGATGCGTGGCAGGCGCTGCAGGGTGCCGACGTCGGCGGCCATGCCCATGTCGATTTCCTTGATCGAGAACTGCGCATCGGCAGCCGCGTAGCGCATGTCGCAGGCGGCGATCAGGTCGATCGCGCCGCCCAGGCAGTAGCCCTGGATGGCTGCCAGCACCGGCTTGCGGCAGGTATCCACGGCATTGAACGAGGCCTGCATCTGCAGGATCTTGCGCCGCAGCAGGCGCGCGTTGCGGCCTACGTCCTTGCCCATTTCGTTGGCCACCGAGGCCAGCAGCATCAGGTCGATGCCGGAAGAAAAATGCTTGCCGGCGCCGCTGATCACCACCACGCGCACCGCGTCGGTCTCGTCGATCCACTGGAAGATCTCGACGATCTCGCTCCAGAACGCGGCATTCATGGCGTTGATCTTTTCCGGGCGGTTGATCTGGACGTGGGCGATGCTGTTCGACAGTTCGACCTTGAACGCGGTGTAGTCGGTCACGTGGCACTCCTTGGGCTGACGCGGGATGAGGTGGCTGGACTATATCGCAGACCGTAGGCGGCGCTTGTGCCAAAGGCTGGGCTGTTGCTCCTGCACTGCAGGAGCCGGCCTTGCCGGCGAAGCGGCCGCCGCAGTCACCCGCAGCGGGCCCTGTCGCGCACCGGACACTGCGCCCGGTGCAGGTTCAGCGCCGTGTTGATGATGCCGATATGGCTGAAGGCCTGCGGGAAATTGCCCAGCATGCGGCCACCTTGCGGGTCGTACTGCTCGGCCAGCAGCCCCACATCGTTGCACAGCCCGCACAGGCGCTCGAACAACGCCTGGGCCTCTTGCTGACGCCCCAGCAGCACGTACACGTCCGCCAGCCAGAACGAGCACACCAGAAACGTACCCTCCCCCGGCGCCAGCCCATCGCAGCCGCTGTCGCTGTCGTAGCGGCGCACCAGCCCGTCATGCAGCAGGCGCTTCTCGATCTGCGCCAGGGTTGCCAGAAACCTCGGGTCGTCGGCTGGCAGAAAACCGGTCAGGGCAATCTGCAGCAGGCTCGCGTCCATCTCCTGCGAGCCATAGGCCTGCACAAAACAGCCCAACTGCGCATCGACGCCCTGCTCGCACACCTGGCGATGGATCTGCGCGGCCACCTCGCGGTAGTGCGCAGCCTGGGCCTTGCCCTCCTCGGTCGGCTCGCTCAGGCTGGCCGCCCGATCGAACGCCACCCAGGCCATCACCTTGGAGTGGGTGAAATGCTGCTGCGGCCCGCGCACCTCCCAGATGCCCTCGTCGGGCTGGCGCCAGATGGTCTCCAGGTACGGCATGATCACCCGCCCGATCGCCGCACTGCGCGGCAAGCGCGGCAGGCCGCCGCGCATGGCCTGACACAGCGCATCGGCCACCTCGCCATAGATGTCCAGCTGGTGCTGCACCGCCGCGGCATTGCCCACCCGCACCGGCTGCGAACCGGCATAGCCGGCCAGCCAGGGCAGCTCGTACTCCGGCAGCCGGCGCTCGCCGGCCAGGCCGTACATGATCTGCATCTGCTCGGGGTTGCCCGCCACCGAGCGCAGCAGCCATTCGCGCCAGGCCTGGGCCTCCTCGAAGTAGCCCAGGTTCATGAACGCCAGCAAGGTCATGGTGGCATCGCGCAGCCAGCAGTAGCGGTAATCCCAGTTGCGCTCGCCACCCAGGTGCTCCGGCAGCGAGGTGGTGGCCGCGGCCACGATGCCGCCGGTGGGTGCATAGGTCAGCGCCTTGAGGGTGATCAGCGAGCGCTTGACCCGCGCCGTGTGCTCGCCCACCTGCGGGCAGCGCGCAGCAAACTCGCGCCACTTGTGCGCGGTGTCCAGCAGCGCCTGCTCCGGCTCGAAGGCCGGCTGCAACGGCAGGTGCGATGGCTGGTGGCTCAGGCTGAAGGTGTGGCGCTGCCCGGCCTTCACGCTGAAGCGGCTGCCGGTATGGTGATCGCGTGCGTGGGTGCTTACCGTGCTGCGCAGGGTCAGGCGGTCCGGCCCTGCCACCGCCGTCAGGGTCAGCGGGTCGAGCTTCTCGACCCAGGGCACGCTGCTGCCATAGTCGAAGCGCATCACCAGGTCCATGTCGAAGGCCACCTCGCCCTCCAGCCCCTCGACGATGCGCAGCACGCTGTGGTGCGCGTCGTCCAGCGGCATGCAGTCGATCAGCCGCGCACGGCCGCTGGCAGTGACGAAGGTGGTGTGCAGGATCAGGGTGTCCTGCTGGTACTCGCGGGTTACCTCCAGCGGCGCTTCGCGCGGCGCGATCTGCCAGCGCCCGTTTTCTTCGTCGCCCAGCAGCGCGGCAAAGCAGGCCGGCGAGTCGAAGCGTGGAAAGCACAGCCAGTCCAGCGAGCCTTCACGGCCCACCAGTGCTGCGCTGCGGCAATTGCCCAGTAGTGCGTAGTCTTCGATGGCGCCCGTCATGAACCTCCCGTCAACCAATGCTGTGCCAGACCCGCCGATCGCGGGCCAGCAGTTCGTCGGCCGCCTGCGGGCCGTCTTCCCCGGCCGCATACGGCTGCACCTCGCCGCCCTGCGCCCAGGCGTCCAGGAACGGCTGCACCGCACGCCAGCCGTTCTCGATGTTGTCGGCACGCTGGTACAGCGTCTGGTCGCCCGTCAGGCAGTCGTAGATCAGGGTCTCGTAGCCCGTGGAGGGCTGCATCTTGAAGAAGTCCTTGTAGGCAAAACCCAGCTCGACGTTCTCCATGGCCAGGGTCGGCCCCGGCCGCTTGGCCTGCAGGTCGAACCACATGCCCTCGTTGGGCTGGATCTGGATCTTCAGGTAGTTGGGCTTGGGCCGCTCGGCGTCGCTGTCGCGAAACTGCGCATAGGGCGCCGGCTTGAAGCAGATGGCAATCTCGGTGTCACGCACGCTCATGCGCTTGCCAGTGCGCAGGTAGAACGGCACGCCCACCCAGCGCCAGTTGTCGATCATCACCTTGAGCGCCACGTAGGTTTCGGTCTGGCTGTCGGGGTCGACCCGTGGCTCTTCGCGGTAGCCGGCCAGCTTCTTGCGCCCCTGCTTGCCGGCGGTGTACTGCCCGCGCACCGAGTTCTTCAGGGCCATGGCCTTGGACCACGGGCGAATCGCGCCGATCACCTTGGCCTTTTCACTGCGCACCGCGTCCGCGCCAAAGGCGGCGGGCGGCTCCATCGCCACCATCGCCAGCAGCTGGAACAGGTGGTTGGGCACCATGTCGCGCAGTGCCCCGGTGGTGTCGTAGAAGGCGCCACGGGTTTCCACGCCCACCGTCTCGGCAGCGGTGATCTGCACGTGATCGATGTAGTGGTTGTTCCAGAACGCCTCGAACAGGCCGTTGGAAAAACGGCTGACCAGGATGTTCTGTACCGTCTCCTTGCCCAGGTAGTGATCGATGCGGTAGATCTGCTTTTCGCTCATCACCTTGAGCAGGCAGGCGTTCAGCGCCTCGGCGCTGGCCAGGTCCGAACCGAAGGGCTTCTCCACCACCACCCGACGAAAGCCGTTGGCCTCGTCCAGCAGCCCGGCCGCCCCCAGTTGCTGCACCACGCCGCTGAAAAAACGCGGCGAGGTGGCCAGGTAGAAGATCGCGTTGCCGGTGCGCCCCTTGTCGATGCGCTCGGCGATGGCCTGGTAGGTGGAGGGCTCCATGAAGTCGCCGGTGAGGTAGCCGATGCCCTTGGCCAGGCGCTTCCACAGCTTGTCGTCCAGGCACCGGGTGGCGCCCTCGCCCTGGTCGCGTTCACGCATGAAGGTTTCCAGGCGCTCGGCGAATTCGCCGTCGGTGGCCGGGTTGTGGTCGACCCCGACGATGCGCATGCCTTTGTCGAGCAGGCCGTCGCGGTGCAGGTTGTACAGCGCCGGCATCAGCAGGCGTTTGACCAGGTCGCCATTGGCGCCAAACAGGAACAGGGTACAGGCTGGTGCCGCTTCGACATCGTGTTCACTCATTCGGGCTTCTCGACATGGCCACCAAAACCGAAGCGCATCGCCGACAGCAGCTTGTCACCGTAGGTGCCCTGCTGCTGGCGTGAACGAAAGCGCGCGAACAGTGCGCTGGACAACACCGGTACCGGCACCGCCTGCTCCACCGCCGCATCGATGGTCCAGCGCCCTTCTCCGCTGTCGGACACCGAGCCGCTGTAGCTGCCCAGCTGCGGGTCGGCCACCAGTGCATCGGCGGTCAGGTCCAGCAGCCACGAGGTGACCACGCTGCCGCGGCGCCACACCTCGGCGATTTCGGGCAGGTTGAGGTCGAAGCGCTGGTCGGCCGGCAGGCTTTCGCTGGCCTTGGTCTTGAGAATGTCGAAGCCCTCGGCATAGGCCTGCATCAGGCCGTACTCGATGCCGTTGTGGATCATCTTGACGAAATGCCCGGCGCCGGGTGGCCCGGCATGGATATAGCCCTTTTCGGCGCGCTCGCTGGGGCCGGTACGGCCACGGGTACGTGGAATGTCGCCCTCACCCGGTGCCAGGGTGGCGAACAGCGGCTCGAGGCGTTCGAAAATCGCCTGCTCGCCGCCGATCATCATGCAGTAGCCGCGCTCAAGGCCCCACACGCCACCGGAGGTGCCGACGTCCACGTAGTGCAACTGGCGCTCGGCCAGGTGCTGGGCGCGGCGGATGTCGTCCTTGTAGAAGGTATTGCCGCCGTCGATGATCACATCGTCCGCTTCCAGCAGGTCGGCCAGTTGCGCGATGGTCTGCTCGGTGGCCTCGCCCGCCGGCAGCATCACCCAGACCGCGCGCGGCGCGTCCAGTTGCTGCACCAGTGCGGCCAGGTCGGCGGCGCCTGTGGCGCCCTCGGCCACCAGCGTATCGATGGCGGGCGCGTTGCGGTCATGCACCACGGTGTGGTGCCCCTCGCGCATCAGGCGCCTTGCAATATTGCCGCCCATGCGGCCCAGCCCCACGATTCCCAGTTGCATGTGCCGATGCTCCGTAAAGTGTAGAAAGCCTGCTCAGGCCTTCAAGGTTAGTCCAGGCAGGCCCGGGTTGGTTTCATCGACCAACGGCACGACAGCGATAAACAAAAAAGTTCCCATGACAGGAAAAAGAATTCAGAATCGCGGCCGATCGAGCGTCTACGCTCAAACCATGTACCAAACCAATTGCGAGGTGTGCAATGGGAACCTTGATGTCAGCGAGCCCACCCCAGACCCTTTACGTGAGCGTGCGCCGCGACGAACTGCGCCGCCTCAAGGAAGAACGCGACCAGTTGCAGCGTCAGGTGGCGCAGCTGAGCCTGCTGTTGCAACAGGCCCAGGGCAGCGACAAGGCCGTGGTCACTCTCTAGGCGGCCAGCAGCGCCCGCGCCGAATACACAGCGCCGGCCACCGCCACCAGCAACAGCACCAGCCCCGACAGCCGGGCCACCAGCGCCCGGTGCCGCTGCGCCAGGGCGCCGCGCATCAGCGCGATGTACAGCGCCAGCACCCCCAGGTCGACCACCAGCCACAACGCCGCCAGCACCCCGATGCTGGTGCCGAACGAGGCCGTGACGTGGATGAACTGCGGGAAGAACGCCACGAAGAACAGAATGTCCTTGGGGTTGGCGATACCCACCGCAAAGCCGTGCCACCAGCCACTTGCCCTGGGCGGCGGCGCATCCTCCACGGCTGGCGCACGCAGCGCCCCCAGCCCCAGCCAGGCCATGAACACGCACCCCACCAGCGCCACCGCATTGAGAACCACCGGGCTGAGTGCCAGGCTGCCGGCCAGGATCAGCGCAGCGGCGGCCACCAGCACCAGGGAGGCGGCATTGGCCCCCAGCGCCGTGCGTATGGCCGCCCCGGTGCCCGAACGCCCGCTGGTGCCGACCACCAGCGCCACCACCGGCCCAGGGGTGGCGATCAGAATGAGTACAGTGCCCAGGTAGGCCAACAGCAGCGTGGTGTTCAAAAGAGGCTCCTTTGTCGTCAATGCAGGTCAAGTGCAGAGTGTGCGCAGCTGCATCGCCCTTGAAAAACGCAAAATGCTCTGCCCTACTACGACAAATACTCATCATGGACTGCCCCTGGCATGGTTGAACGTCTGCCCCCGTTGTATGCACTGCGCGCCTTTGAAGTGGCGGCGCGCACCTGTTCGTTCACCCGCGCCGGGGAAGAGCTGGCGCTGACCCAGAGCGCCATCAGCCGCCATATCCGCACCCTGGAGGCCCAGTTCGGTTGCCGCCTGTTCGAGCGCCACGGCCCGCGCCTGCGCCTCACCGATGCCGGGCGGCGCCTGGCCGAGCAACTGGGGGCCGGCTTTGCCCTGATCGAACAGGCCTGCCAGCCGTTTCGCAGCGCTTCGCGCCACCTGCGCCTGAAGGCGCCATCCACCCTGACCATGCGCTGGCTGCTGGGCTGCATCCAGCGTTACCCCCAGGCCGACACCGTGCAGCTGGCAAGCGTGTGGATGGACGTCGACAGCGTGGATTTTGCCAGCGAGCCCTACGACTGCGCGGTGCTGCTGGGCAATGGGCAGTTCGGTGGGCAGGTCGAGGTGTGCAAGCTGTTCGATGAGCGATTGATCCCGATCTGTGCGCCGGGGTTGCTGGGGGATGGCGTGTGGGATGCGCAGCGGCTGGCCGGGGTGGCGTTGCTGCACCCGTCCAATGACCGGCGGGACTGGCAGCGCTGGCTGCGCGGGGCGGGCCTGCTCGAGCAGGTCGACCTGCAGCGCGGCACGCTGTTCGATACGCTGGAGCAAGGGATTGCGGCGGCCATGGCCGGGCATGGCGTGTCGATCGGCGATCTGGCGCTGGTGAGCGACGATGTCCGCGCCGGGCGGCTGGCGTTGCCGTTCGAACAGGCGGTGGCAACGGGAGATGCCTACTACCTGGTGTGGCCGGTGGGCAGTGCGTGGCGCGAGAGCATCGAGCGGCTACGGGTGTACCTGCTGGGGCAGTTGCCGGCCTGAAGAACTTCGCGGGGCAAGCCCGCTCCCACAGGTACGGCGCTGGTTTCGAGAACGGCGCTGTACCTGTGGGAGCGGGCTTGACCCGCGATGAGGCCCTCAAGCCCGACCTCAGTTCGAACAGGCGGTGGCAACGGGGGATGCCTACTACCTGGTGTGGCCGGTGGGCAGTGCGTGACGCGAGAGCATCGAGCGGCTACGGGTGTACCTGCTGGGGCAGTTGCCGGCCTGAGAAACTTCGCGGGTCAAGCCCGCTCCCACAGGTACGGCGCTGGTTTCGAGAACGGCGCTGTACCTGTGGGAGCGGGCTTGACCCGCGATGAGGCCCTCAAGCCCGACCTCAGTTCGAACAGGCGATGGCAACGGGGGATGCCTACTACCTGGTGTGGCCGGTGGGCAGTGCGTGGCGCGAGAGCATCGAGCGATTGCGGGTGTACCTGCTGGCCTCTTCGCCGGCAAGGCCGGCTCCTACAGACGGCGCAACCTTGTAGGAGCCGGCCTTGCCGGCGAAGAGGCCCGCAAGAGCGACCTCAGAACCGCGTCGTGGCACTCACCCCGAACGTCCTGCGATCCCCCCGCGCATCCCACGCCACATCGAACGGCAGCGGCACGCTGTCGGTCTTGTACTGCTTGTCGGTGAGGTTGTTCACGTAGGCGGTGAAGTCCAGGTCATATTGCCCGCCCACATGGTACGTGGCGCTGGCATTGCCCAGTGTGTAGCCACCCTGCGACACGCTGTGGTCGGCCTGCGCGGTGGGCAGAAAGAAGATCCGGCTCTGGTAGCGCCAGTCGGTACCCAGGGTGATGTCGTCGCCATTCTCCAGCGCAATGCGATAACTGCCCCCCACCGCCAGCGTGCGCGACGGCGAACGTGCAATGCGGTTGCCCGAGTAGTCCACACCCCCCGACTCGAAGTCCTGCAACTCGGTATGCAGCAGCCCCAGCGAGCCATGCAGTTCCAGGTTGGCCAAGGGCAGCGCCTGCAACTCGAACTCGGCACCGCGTATCACGCCCTGGCCGCTGTTGGTCAGCAACGACACCACCTGCCCGTTGCGCACCGACACCGCGTTCACCTGGATGTCCGAATAGTCGTAGTAGAACACGTTGGCATTGGCGATCAGGCGCTCGTCGAACCACTCGCTCTTGACCCCCAGTTCGTAGGCGTCGACGTTCTCCGGCGCCACCACCGAGGCCTCGGCCTGCACCTGCGCCCCGCCGCTGAAGCCGCCGGAACGAAAGCCCTTGGCATAACGAAAGTACACCCGCGCGTTGTCGTTGAGCTGGTACTCGGGGGTGAAGTCGTAGGTCAGCTTGTTCCAGGTGCGTTTCTCGTCCTGCACCACCGTGGTCGCCAGCGGCCCGCTGTAATGCTTCCACCAGTCGTTGCGGTTGCTGAAGTCGACACTGGCAGCATCCGGCGCGGCCACCCGGCGCAGGTCGATGTCCTTGGTTTCGCGGGTCCAGCGCAGGCCGGCGGTGAAGCTCAGGTCGTCGGTGGCCTGCCAGGTGCTGCTGCCGAACAGCGCGAAGCTGTCGGTCTTCTGGTCGATGTCGGTACGCCCGAAGTCGGCCACGCCGAAGGCCTGGTTGTAGGCTTCGGGGAACAGTGCGTTGCTGTTGTGGCTGTCGAGCTGTTCGTGGAACAGGTGGGTGCCGACGATCCAGCTCACCGGCTGGTTCTTCGCCGACGACAGGCGCAGCTCCTGCGACACCTGCTTCCAGCGGTCGTCGTTATAGCCACGGCCGAACTCGTAGATGCTCATGTTCGGGCTCTGGGCCTTTTCGTGCACGTCGTCGAAGGCGGTGATCGAGTCCAGCTGCAGCTCGCCAAGGTCCCACTTGAGCGCCAGTTGCAGGCCGTTGTGCTCGATGCGGTCATCGGCCTTGCCGGTGAAGGCGACCTTGTCGGAGGCAGGCTTGGGCGCAGGCCCGAACAGCGTGCTGCCGCCCGGCCCGGCACCCCAGGCGCGGGCCACGATACCTTGCCCCTTGTAGTCACGGGCGTGCAGCTGCAGGGTGGCCTGCAGGTCGTCGTTGATCTGGGCCAGCAGTTGCAGGCGCAGGGCCTGGTCGTGGATGTCGCCGGCAGTGTGGCCATCGACCTCGTTCTTGAGCTGGCCGTCGCTGCTCTGGTCGATGAACGCCACCCGCGCGGCCAGGCGGTCCTTGACCAGGGTATCGCCGTAGGCACCTTCGTACAGGCGCGAATTGTAGTTGCCCAGGTCGAGCTTGAAGTAGCCGTTGGCGCCGTCTTCGAAGCTTGGCTTGCGCGACACGAAGTTGATCGCGCCACCGGTGGTGTTCTTGCCCCACAGCGTGCCTTGCGGGCCGCGCAGCACCTCGACGCGCTCCATGTCGTAGAGCGGGAAGCCGGTGGCCACGTGCGGGTCGATGTACACGTCATCGGTATAGATGCCCACCGGGTACACGGTAGTCGAGGCCATGTCGCCCGAGCCCATGCCGCGGATGTACCAGCGCGGGCGCTGGTGCCCGGCGAACTCGGGGGCGATGGCGTTGGGCACGTTCTGCAGGGCCTTGCCGGCACTGAAGCCGCCGCCGCTGCGGTCGATCTGGCGATCACTGACCACCGAGATCGCCGAGGGTACGTCCTGTACCGATTCTTCGCGCTTCTGCGCGGTCACGGTGACGGTGGGCAAGGCGTCGGCGGGCGGTGCGGCGGCCAGGGCGGCAGCGCCGTGCAACGTGGCGGCAATGGCCAGGGCAAGGGGTAGATAGGCGGTAGGGGCAGGCATGGCGGGGGTTCCGATGAGTCAGGGTAAGCGGACTATCGCAAGCGGCGTGCCAATGAGACATGTACTTGATTTATATGTGTTTTATGGATAAACAGCGAGCGTACTGCTGGCCAGGCAACAGTGAGGCAGCAGTGGGTTGTGTGCCAGGCATCAGGGCCTGTTCACCGGCAAAATGCTGCCCTGCGACAACGCCTTGATTTAAGGTAGGCGCTTGCTGCCACCCACCAGGAGCCTGCCGATGATCCGCCCCGCCACCGCCCACGACGTTGCACCTGTACAGGCACTGATCGAGGCTGCCTATGCGCTGTACATTCCACGCATCGGTGCCAGGCCGGGGCCGATGCTGGAGGATTACGCCGCGCTGATCGCCCAGGGTCGGGTCGAGGTGTTCGAAGAGCAGGGTCAGGTGCTCGGTGTGCTGGTGCTGATCGCCCAGGCCGATGGCCTGTTGCTCGACAATGTCGCGGTAAGCCCGGCCGCTCAGGGCCGCGGGCTGGGGCGACAACTGATGGCGCATGCCGAAGCGCGGGCCCGGCAGCTGGGGCTGGAGGTGGTGCGGCTGTACACCAATGAAGCGATGAGCGAAAACCTGGGGCTGTATGAGCGGCTGGGTTATCGCGAAACCCACAGGGCCGTGCAGGCGGGGTTTCGGCGGGTGTTCATGGAGAAGCGGCTGGGCGACTGAAGTGCCTGGCCGGCAAGGCCGACGCCTACAGGCGTAGCGCTGAACCTGTAGGCGCCGGCCTTGCCGGCGAAGGGGTGTCTCAGTCTTCCAGCGGCTTGGGCGGCGCAGCCGGCTTGGCGGGCTTGGCCGGTTTGGCATGCTTGCCCGGCTTGCCCTCTGGCGCAGGCTCGGCGGCGGGCGCTGCGACCGTCGGCGCCACAATGGCCTTTTCGCTGGCCGGCAACTGGTCGACCGCCGCGAAGATCTGCTCCGGCTCCACCGTGCCGTCATGCTCGATGATGTGCTTCTCGCCGTCCTTGCCCACCAGTACCACCTGGGTGCCCTTGCGCGCGCCCAGGCTGAGTTCGCGAATCAGCGCCATGGTGGTCTGCTGCTCGAGGTTCTTGTCGTCACGCTTGCCGACCATGCCCGCCACGCTGTAGAGCACCAGGTTGCGCTCCTCGAACTTGCTCTTGGTCGCCGGGTCCTTGAGGGCCTCGTTCAGGGTGCGCAAGGTCGGGTCGGCGGTGCTGGGGGCAATCACGATCAGGGGTCTGGACTTGCCCAGGTCAACGGCCAGGGGCGCGTCGTCGGCGAGCAGCGGGCTGGCGACTGCCAGCAGGGTGGCGAAGGTCAGTGACCGAACAAGCATGTGCATCTCCTTCTTGTTTCCATGCACCAAAGACTACAGATCAAAGCGAAAGATCCGAGCGAGCCTAAACGACTGCCCGCGTGTGTGGACGTTTACAAAAGTAACTTTCGGTTTCAAGGGTAGCTGTGCATGTGCAGAGGATAGCTGAAGGTCAGGGATGTGTCGGGCCACTCGCCCCTTCGCCGGCCAGGCCGGTTCCTGCAGGTTCGCTCAATGGTGGTGTGCAGGGGCGCAACAGCCCCATCAGAACAACCCCATCTGCCGATCGATCAGGGTGCTGAAGTCATCCCCCACAAACGGCAGTATCGCATCGGCCACCGGCTGCAGTTGCCGGGTCAGGTAATGCTCGTAGTCGATGCCGTTGCGCCGGTTTTCCAAAGGCTCGGGCCCGGCCAGGGTCATCACGTAGCTGATCCACCCGCCATTCTGGTACTGGCGTGGCCGCCCCTGGCTGTCGTTGAACTCGTCGGCCATGCGTGCCGCCCGCACATGCGGCGGCACGTTGCGCTGGTAGTCGTCCAGGGGCCGGCGCAGGCGCTTGCGGTAGACCAGCTGATCGTCCAGCTCGCCGGCCAGGGTGCGCTGCACGTAGTCCTTCACATAGGCCTGGTGCGGCCTGCGCTCGAAAATGCGCTGGTACAGCTCCTGCTGAAAGTGCTGGGCCAGCGGCGACCAGTCGGTGCGCACGGCCTCCAGGCCCTTGTAGACCATCTCGTCGGGCCCGCCCTCGCGGTGTACCAGGCCCGCATAGCGCTTCTTGCTGCCCTCCTCGGCACCGCGGATGGTGGGCATCAGAAAGCGCTTGTAGTGGGTTTCGTACTGCAGCTCCAGCGCACTGTCCAGGCCGTACTCATCGCGCAGGTGCTCGCGCCACCACTGGTTGACCTGCTGCACCAGGGCACGCCCGATCTCCCCGGCCTGCGCCTCGTCATGGGCCCGCTTGAGCCACACGAAGGTCGAGTCGGTATCGCCGTAGATCACCGTGTAGCCCTGGGCCTCGATCAGCTCGCGGGTGCGGCGCATGATCGCGTGCCCGCGCATTGTGATCGACGACGCCAGGCGCGGGTCGAAAAAGCGGCAGCCACTGGAACCAAGCACCCCGTAGAAGGCGTTCATGATGATCTTCAGCGCCTGCGACAGCGGCGCATTGTGTTCGCGCTTGGCCTGCTCGCGGCCCTGCCACACGCGCTCGACGATGGCCGGCAGGCAATGCCGGGTGCGCGAGAAGCGTGCGCCGCGAAAACCCGGCACCGAGTGTTCGTCATCCGGCTCGCGCAGGCCCTCGACCAGGCCGATGGGGTCGATCAGGAAGGTGCGGATGATCGACGGGTACAGGCTCTTGTAGTCCAGCACCAGCACCGACTCGTACAGGCCGGGGCGCGAATCCATCACGAAGCCGCCGGGGCTGGCCTCGTCCGGGCGCCCGCCCAGGCTTGGGGCGACGAAGCCCTGGCGGTGCATCAGCGGTATGTACAGGTGACAGAACGCCGCCACCGAACCGCCGCTGCGGTCGGCCGGCAGGCCGGTGACCGTGGCGCGTTCGAGCAGAAAGGTCAGCAGCTCGGTCCTGGCGAAGATGCGCGTGACCAGCTCGCAGTCCTTGAGGTTGTAGCGCGCCAGGGCCGGCTTGTCCTCGGCGAACATGCGGTTGATTTCGTCCATGCGCTGGTACGGCGTATCGATGGCCTTGCCTTCGCCGAGCAGGGTCTGGGCGACGTTCTCCAGGCTGAACGAGGGGAAGCTCCAGGTCGCCGACCGCAGCGCCTCGATGCCGTCGATGATCAGGCGCCCGGCAGCGGCGGCAAAAAAGTGCGTGCGGCTGCCGTGCTCGCGCCATTCCATCACCTCGCCGCCGCGCCCCAGGCGCAGCGGCACCTGCAACTGCTGGGCATGGGCGTGCAGCACGCGCAGGTCGAACTGCACCAGGTTCCAGCCGATGATCGCGTCGGGGTCGTGCCGGGCCATCCAGTCGTTCAGGCGCTCCAGCAGCTGGGCACGGCTGGCGCAGTACTCCAGGTCGAAGTCCACGCCACTGGCGTCGCCGTTGGCCGGGCCGAGCATGTACACCTGGCGCTGGCCACAACCTTCCAGGGCAATCGAGTACAGCTCGCCGCGCTCGGTGGTCTCGATGTCCAGCGACACCAGGCGCAGGTTCGGCCGGTAGTCCGGGGCCGGCTTGAGCTGGGCGTCGAGCAGCAGGCCGTCGGCATCGGGGCGGCCGCTGAACGTCACCGGGGCAGTGATGAAGCGCTCCATCAGGTAGCGCTCGGGCGGGCGGATGTCGGCTTCCAGCAGGTCGACGCCCGCGGCGCGCAGGCGTTTTTCCAGCTGCATCAGCTGGCGATGCTGGCGGCAGTACAGGCCCAGCACCGGTCGGTGGCGGAAGTCGCACAGCGCCAGCTCGCGCAGCTCGACGTCGCGTTCGGTGCGCAGCACCGCCTCGACATGGGCACGCTGGGTGGCGGCGACGAACGCCACCGACGTCTGCACGGGCAGGCGCAACTGGCGCGGGCCCTGGTCGGTCGCCAGCCAGAACTCCACGCATGTGCCCTCTGGCGTATCCCGCCAGTGCCGGGTCAGGACAAAGCCCTGTTGAACCTCCACCGCTGCAACCTCGTACCCCTGTCAATGCGCCGATTCTACCTGATAGTGCCGGGCTTACCCGGCATTGCGCCGCCCCAGCGGAAAACCGTGCCGGTGCGAACGCAGGGTCAGGGTCAACGCCAGCCCCACCAGCGCCAGCAGCAGCCACGGGAAACTCTGCACGCCCCAGTGGCTCAGCAGCACGCCGCCCACCAGCCCGGCCACGGCGATGGCCAGGTTCCACACGGTGACGATCATCGACTGCGCCACGTCCGCGCCCTCGCCCGCCGCATCGGCACTGGCGGTCTGCAGCAGGGTGCCGGCGCCGCCGAAGCTCAGGCCCCACAGCGCCACACTGAAGTACACCAGCAGCGGCGCACCGGTAGCCAGGCCCAGCAGCACCGACGCCACGCCGAAACCGACCAGGCTGCCCAGCACCAGCCGGCGCAGGTGGCGGTCGATCAGCACGCCCACCACGCCAATCCCCACCAGCGCGGCGCAGCCGAACAGCAGCAGTACCGGGCCGGTGCTGCCGGCCATGCCGCCGGCCTGCAGAAACGGCACGATGTAGGTGTACAGCACGTTGTGCGCCAGCACCCAGGTGAAGATCACCGCCAGCACCGCGCTCACCCCGGGGGTGGCCAGCACCTGGCCGATGGCGGCACGCCTGCCGGCCGGCTGGCCGTCGAAGTCCGGCACGCTGAGCAGCACCCAGCCCATCAGCACCAGGGTCGCCAGCGATACCAGCACGAAGGTGCTGCGCCAGCCCAGCAGGTCGCCCAGCCAGGTGCCCGCCGGCACCCCCAGCGACAGCGCCAGGGGCGCGCCGATCATGGCCACCGCCATCGCCCGACCCTGCTGGCTCACGCTGACCATGCGCCGTGCGTACCCGGCGATCACGCCCCACGCCAGGCCGGCCGCCACCCCGCACATGAAGCGCGCCGCCAGGGTCAGGCTGTAGTGCTCGGACACCGCCGTCACCGTGTTGAACACCCCGAAGCCGAGCACCGCCAGCATCAGCACCCTGCGTCGGCGCCAGCCCTGGGTCAGGGTCACCAGCGGGATCGCCGCCAGCAGCGAGCCCAGCGCATAGGCCGTGACCAGTTGCCCGGCCATCGCCTCGCTGACCTGCAGGCCGCTGGCGATGTGCCCCAGCAGGCCGGCCGGCAGGGTCTCGGTGAGAATCGCGATGAAGCCGGCCATCGACAACGCCAGCAGGCCGGACAACGGGAACGCCGGTTCGGCCTCCACCCCTGCTGCGGCCTGGGCCGGGCAACTGCTCTGGGACATGGTGCAAACTCCTGAAATAAAAAAGTGACTGCACGGTAATCCTTCCCGCCACTGCGGAAAAAGACGGGTAGAATTCCGCACAATCCGGACACACCTGTCCGCAATCGGAGAACGACCATGGACAGCCTCAGCGGCTTCGTGGTGTTTGTGAAAGTGGCCGAAACCCGCAGTTTCGTGGCCGCCGGCAAGGCCCTGGGGGTCAGCGCCTCGGCGGTGGGCAAGCGCGTGGCGCGGCTGGAGAGCCGGCTGGCGGTACGTCTGTTCCACCGCAGCACCCGCAGCATCACCCTCACTGCCGAGGGCGCGCTGTTTCTGGAGCGCAGCCGGCGCATCCTGGCCGAAATCGAAGCCACCGAAGCCGAGCTGTCCCAGGCCAGCCAGGCCCCGCGCGGCAAGCTGCGGGTGAGCCTGCCCCAGGTCAGCAGCATGATCGTGCCGCTGCTCAGCGACTTCATCGGGCAGTACCCGCAGATCGAACTGGACCTGGACTTCAGCGACCGCATGGTGGATATCGTCGGCGAAGGTTTCGACGTGGTACTGCGGGCCGGCGAACCCTCCGATTCGCGTCTCAATGCCCGCCGCCTGGGCGACTTCCGGCATGTGCTGGTGGGCTCGCCGGCCTACTTCGCCGAGCACGGCACACCGCGCCATCCCCGCGATCTGGCCCGTCACGCCGGGCTGCACTACCGCTTCCTGACCACCGGCAAACTCCAGCGCTGGCCACTGCGCCGCGCCGACAACGGCGCCGACCACGAGGTGCCGGTGTCGATGGTGTGCAACCACCTGGAAACACGCATCTGCTTTGCCATGCGCGGCCACGGTATCGCCTGCCTGCCGGACTTCACCATCACCCAGCAACTGGAACGCGGCGAACTGGTGACGGTACTGGATGAACACCTGGACCACGGCGGTTGTCTGTACCTGTTGTGGCCATCGGGGCGACAGATGTCGCCCAAGCTGCGGGTATTCATCGACTTCATGGAGCAACGGCTGTTTGCCCCGGTGCCGCCAACCGCTAGAATGCCGACCCAGGAGCCCCACCCAACCATGGATAGCCGGATACCGACATGACCAGCGCTGCCCTTTTTTCGCGGATGGAACGTTAACGTGTTTTCTGCCTGTCGCTACATCAGCCTGCTCTGTCTGCTGCCCGCCCTGGCCCTGGCCGATGAGGTGCGCATCGACCCCCACGCCGACCTGCTGTACCGCCAGGCCCTGCCGTTTCTGGAGCAGGCCGATGCACGCAGCCGTGCCCTGCCACTGACCCCCGAGCCCGGCGACCAGGAGCTGATCGGCGAGGTCGAGGCGCTGGGGCGCATCCTGGAACCGGCGGTGGCGCTGCTGCGCAAGGCGGCCGAACTCGACCACCCGGTGGCGCAGTACCGCCTGGCGCTGTTCTACATCACCTACCTGCCGCAGAACGACATCGCCAGGTCCGCCTGCCCGCTGCTCGAAGCCAGCATTCGCCAGGGCTTCGCCCCGGCCGCCCTGGGCATCACCACCTGGTGCCCGGCCTTCAGCGACAGCGCCGACTACCGCCAGGCGCTGGAACGCATACCGCTGAACAACACCCTGTACGCCCCCTATTACCCGCAGCCGGCGGTGCGCCTGGAATGCAATCGCCAGCAGCCCCAGGGGCTGAACATGCAGTGGGGGCGCCAGCGTGACTTCCAGGCCGAGGTCTACCGCCTGCTGGGCACCATCGACCCGGGCCAGCGCCTTACCTACTACCAGAAGGCCGTCGACATCAATGGCTGCCTGCCGGCGCAGCGACGCCTCACCAGCCAGCGCTGAAGTACGCGGGCACCGCAAGATCGTACAAGGCAAGCGCCCACGGCTCTGGCATCCTGTGCAACCGACCCCAAGCGTGTGTTGTCATGTCCCGTTCTGCCGTTGCCCGCACTGCCTACATCCAAGGCTCGATCGCCTGCCTGCCGCTGTCGCTGGCGGTGGCCCCCTGGGGGCTGCTGGCCGGTTCCATGGCCATCGAGGCCAACCTCACCCCGCTCGAAGGCCAGGGCCTGTCGGCCATCGTGTTCGCCGGCGCCGCGCAACTGGTGGCCATCGGCATGCTCAAGGGCGGCGCCAACCTGTTCTCGATCCTGCTCACCACCCTGCTGCTGACCTCCCAGCACCTGCTGTACGGCCTGTCGATGCGCCCGGTGATCGCCGACCTGCCGCTGCGCTGGCGGCTGGGCCTGGGCTTTCTGCTGACCGACGAATTCTTCGCCCTCACCAGCCAGTACGACCGCCAGCAGTTCAACCGCTGGTACGCGCTGGGCGTGGGCCTGACCTTCTACATTGCCTGGAACCTGTTCACCCTGGCCGGCATCGTGCTGGGGCGCAACATCCCGCACCTGGACCAGCTGGGCCTGGACTTCTCCATCGTCGCCACCTTCGTGGCGCTGATCGCGCCGCTGGTACGCAACCTGGCCACCGTGGTGTGCGTGGCGGTGGCCCTGTTCAGCTCGGTGCTGTTCAGCTACTGGCACTGGGAAACCGCGCTGGTGCTGGCCGGGCTGCTGGGCATGAGCGCAGGCTTCATCTGCCAGAAACTGACCGGAGCACGCACATGATCATGCTGCTGATCGTTGCCATGGGCCTGCTGGTGTTTCTCAACCGCTACGCCTTTCTCGAACCCCGCCTGCCGTTGCGCCTGAGTTCCAATGCGCGGCAGTTCCTGGGGTTTGCCGTGCCGGGCATGCTCACAGCCATCTGCGGGCCGATCGTGTTCATGCCTGACCACCAGCTCGACCTGAGCCTGGCCAACCCCTACCTGCTGGGCGCGGTCGTGGCCGTCGTGCTGGTGCTGTGGACCCGCAGCGTGCTGCTGAGCATGTTGCTGAGCATGGGGTTGTTCTTCGTGCTGCGCTGGTGGTTGAACGGCGCCCCATGAAAACCGTGCTGCGTGAACAGACCCGCCTGTGGCAGGCCCAGGCACTGGGCGACATCGAGATGCTGCATGCGCGCTACGTGCAGCAGCGCTTCGCCCCGCATGTGCACGAAGGCTACGTGATCACCATCATCGAGTCCGGTGCACAGCGCTTCTGGCACCGTGGCAGCGAGCACCTGGCGCCCGAGGGCAGCATGGTGCTGATCAACCCGGACGAGCTGCACACCGGTGCCAAGGCGCATGCCCATGGCTGGCGCTACCGTGGCTACTACCCCGAGCAGGAGCGCATCACCTCGGTGCTGGACGAGCTGGAGCTCAAGCGCGGCGGCCTGCCCATCTTCAAGGCCAGCGTGCTGCACGACCCGCAGCTGGCGCGTGCCTTCAGTGGCTTGCACAGCCTGGCCGAGCATGGCGCCAGTGCGCTGGAGCAGCAGACCGCGTGGCGCGAGGCGGTGTTGCTGCTGGTGCAGCGTCATGCCGGGGCGCGCGAGGCGCGTGCACCGGGGCAGGAGCCGCAGTCGGTGGCCAGGGCCAAGGAGCTGATGGAAAGCCGGCTGGCCTACCCGCCGTCGCTGGAGGAGTTGGCGCTTGCGGTGGGGTTGTCGCCGTTTCATTTTGCCCGGGTGTTTCGCCAGGCTACCGGCCTGCCGCCGCATGCCTGGCTCAAGCAGCGCCGGCTGAGCCGTGCACGGGAATTGCTCAAGGCTGATTGCCTGCCGTTCAACGTTGCGTTTGCGCTGGGGTATTCGGACCAGAGTCATCTGAACCGGCAATTCAAGCAGGCGTACGGCGTGACGCCGGGGGAGTATCGGCGGGCGTGTTCGGTGTGAGGTGCCGGGCTGCCCCCACGACCTGGAGCCAATGCAGGAGCCGGCCTTGCCGGCGAAGGGGTCAGCCCCTCACCCATGCACCCAGCGCCGATGCAGCCCTCGCGCCAGTGCATCCAGCATGAAGCCCAGCACCCCGATCACCAGCACCATCGCCATCAGCTCCGAGTACGCCAGCCGGTCGCGGGTATCCAGAATGAAATACCCCAGCCCCGCACTCACCCCGAGCATCTCGCACGGCACCAGCACGATCCACACTATGCCGATGGCCAGCCGCACGCCGGTCAGAACATGCCCCACCACCCCCGGCAGGATCACCTTGCGCAAGGTCTCCCAGCGCGTGGCGCTCAGGCTGCGGCTCAACTGCAACCAGCGCGGGTCGAGCTGACGCACACCCGCCGCCGTGTTGAGCAAGATCGGCCACAACGCGGCAAACGCCAGCAGGAAGTAGATCGGCGCATCACCCACCCCCATCAGCATCACCACCACCGGCATCCACGACAGCGGCGAGATCATGCGCAGGAACTGGAACGCCGGGGTGGTCGCCGCGTCCAGGCGCCGGTAGCTGCCCACCAGCAAACCCAGCGGCACGCCCACCAGCAACGCCAGCACCAACCCCACCAGAATGCGCTTGAGGCTCACCGCCACATGCTCGTACAGCTCGGCATGCCCCAAAAGCTCCAGCAGGCTGGCAAAGGTGGCCTGCGGCGCAAACCGCAAGGCCAGCCCGTCACCGCCGAACAGCACGATCCCACCCCACCACAGCAACAACAGCACCAGCAGCCCGGCGATACCCAGGGCCGCGTGTTTGACTGGCTTAACCATCAGACCGCGAACTCCTCGCTGCGCTCGAAGCTGTCGGGCAAGCCGAAGGCCTTGAGCCCGCCGACGGCACCGATGGCGTTGCGCACGAAGCGGTCATCCACCAGGTCGCGGGCGGTCTGTTGCGGGTCCAGTGCGGCCAGGAAGCCCTTGTCGCCTTCGATCAGGGTGTCCTTGAGGCGGCGCACCAGTTCCTCGGTGTAGCTGGGGAACGGGTACGGCTGGAAGTCGATGCGCTGCTCGTCCCACTGCGCATGCCGGATCGCCCCGCTCTGCACATACTGTTCGCGGCTGTCGGCAGCCGGCGTGAGCACCCGGCCCAGCACCTCGGGGGCATGCGGGGTGTAGCGGTTGGCACCGCTCTTGGACAGAATCTGCGCCGCCTCGGCGCGGTGGTCTCGGGTCCACAGCTGGGCCTTGACGATGGCGTTGACCACCTTCTGCGACCACTCGGGGCGGTTGTTCAGGTCGTGCTCGTGCATGAACACCACGCAGCACGCATGGTTGCGCCACACGTCCCCGGTAAAGCGCTGCACGCGCCCGACCTTGAGTTCCTCGGCCAGGGCATTGAACGGCTCGGCGACGATGTAGCCGGCAATGCGCTTGCTGGCCAACGCCGGCGGCATGTCCGAAGGCGGCAGTACCACCAGGTTGACCTCGTTGGCCGCCACCGCAGCCGTCGCCGCCTGCGACACCGGCTGCAAGCCGTTATCACGGAACAGTTGCTGCACCACCACGTTGTGAATGGAGTACCAGAACGGGATCGCCACCGTCTTGCCGCCCAGCTGCTTCACCTCGGTGATGTCCGGGGCCACGGTCAGCCCCGAGCCGCCCACGTGGTTCCAGGCCACCACCTTGGCCGGCACCTTGCTGCCGTAACGCGCCCATACGGTCATCGGCGACAGCAGGTGGATCACGTTGACCTGCCCGGAAATGAACGCCTCGATCACCTGCGCCCAGCTGCGCAGCAGCACCGGGCGCTCGGCCTTGATGCCCTCGGCCTCGAACAGGCCGTTGTTGTGCGCCACCAGCAGCGGCGTGGCGTCGGTGATCGGCAGGTAGCCGATGCGCACCGGCGCATCCGGCTCGGCGGCGGCACGCGCCTGCAGGCTGCTCAGCAGCGGCATCGCACCGGCGGCACTGAGCACCGCGCTGAGTTTGAGAAAATCACGACGAGTGTGGGTGAAGTCGTCCAGGCACATGGGCAGTCTCCGACGGCGTAGGCAAAGAATCGGTTGGGTAAGTGTGGGTGCGGCTCGCCCGCCGAAGGGTCTTGAGAATCTCGATGCGCAACGCGCCCAGTGCCTCGACCTGCTGCTCACGCGGGTGCGCCAGGTCGATGGGCCATTGGCCGAGGGTCCGCGCCGGGTGGTCGCCCAGTAGCAGGATGCGGTCGGACAACAGCAGGGCCTCGTCGATATCGTGGGTGATCAGCACCGCAGCGGTGCCGTGTTCGGCGATCACGCTCAGCAGCAGTTGCTGCATGTCGGCGCGGGTCACTTCGTCCAGCGCGCCAAAGGGCTCGTCCAGCAGCAGTACATGGGGCTGGCGCGCCAGGCAGCGCGCCAGCGCGGTGCGCTGGGCCATGCCGCCGGACAACTGCGCCGGGTAATGCTGGCGTGCATGCTGCAGGCCCACGGCGGCGATCGCATGGTCGATGCGCGCCTCGCGCTCGGCCTTGGCCAATCGCGGCTGGCGAGCGAAATCCAGGCCGAAGGCAACGTTGCTTTCCAGGCTCAGCCAGGGCAGCAGGCTGGGGTCCTGGAACGCCACCGCCACCCGTGGATGCGGGCCGTCCAGCGGCTCGCCGAGCAGGCTCACGCGACCATCGCGCGCCGCCTGCAAGCCGGCCAGTACCCGCAGCAGGCTGGACTTGCCCACCCCGCTGGGGCCCAGGATCGACACCACTTCGCCCGGCGCCAGGTCCAGGTCGAAGCCTTCGAGCAGGGTTTGCCAGCCCTGTTCGCGGGCGTAGCCCAGGCTGATACCGCGGGCCTGCAGTACCACCTTGCTCATGCTGCGCGTGCCTGGCGTTGCAGCTCGGCGCGCAGTTGCACCAGGCTCGGGGTCACGATCGGCACGAACGCCGACTCGCGCCAGCGCCGCGCAAAGCCTGCGCCGTACTCGCTCAGGTAGGCCTTGCCGCCGCTGGCCTGCAGCTCCAGTTGCAGCGCCTCGCCAACGATCTCGGCCAGGCTGATGCGCACCTTGAACAGCGACGCCGGGTTGCCCAGGAAGCGCCCGTCGAGCAGGCCGGCCTTGAGCTCGCTCACCACATCGGCCAGCAGCTCGCGCTGCGCCTCGAGGGTTTGCGCCAGCACCGAACGCACCCCCTGCAGGTGCCCCTGCGCTTCCTGCAAGGCGCGCCGCGCCAGGCCGATGGCCATGCCGCACTGCAGGCCCAGGAACGCCGGGCGCACCGCCGGCAGGAACTGCCGGGCATCCTCATGCAGCAGCCAGTCACGGCCCAGGGCCACCTGATCGAAATCCAGCGCGGCGGTATTGCTCGACTGCAGGCCCATCAGTTGCAGGTCGGGGGAGCGCTGCACCCCCGCGATGCCGTCGGGGATCGCCACCACGAACGGTGCACCGCCTTCGGCGCGGTCGATGGCGGCGGCCACCACGAAGCCGCCCTTGCGCAGGTTGGTGACCCAGTGCAGGCGCCCGTTGAGCGCCCAGCCCTGCTCGCCGCGCGCCGTGGCGCTGACCTGCAGCGACTCGATGCCGGACAGAAACTTCATTGCGTTGGAGAGCCCGGTGGCACCGGCCAGCTCACCGCTGAGCAACGACGGCAGCAGGCGCTCGCGCAGGGCGCTGTTGGGGCTGTGCAGCAGGTATTCGATAAAGGCCCGCTGGCCCCAGAACACGAAGGCGGCGGCCAGCGAATAGCTGGCAACGCTGGCCACGGTTTCCACGGCGTCGGCCACACTGGCGCCGCTGCCGCCCTGACGCGGGTCCACACCCACACCCAGCACCTTGGCTGCGGCCAGTTGCCCCAGCACCTGCTGCGGGTCGCACCGGCCCTGGTCGAGCGCCTCGGCATTGGCCTCCAGCCAGTGCTGCAATACGGGATCAAGCATGTTCTTTCCTCCTTAGAACAGGGCGCCAGCCACACACTGGCGCCACGGGGCTCACTGAGCGTCGGCCTGCCAGCGGTACTTGGCCAGCTCGTCATTGAGCGGCGTGCGCGCAAACACGTTGGCGAAATTGCACAACGTGGCCAGGCTCACCCCCAGGATAACTTCCAGGGCATGGCCTTCGGTGTAACCGGCCTCGCGAAACTCAGCGTAGGTGGCATCGCTCACATTGCCACGGGTGGCAATCACTTCGCGGGCAAACTTCGCCAGGGTTTCGAGCCTGGGCGATGGTAACTCGCCGCGCGCACGCAGGGCCTGCACCACTTCTTCGGGCAGCTTGGCCTTGTTCAACGCCACCGCCGTATGGCCGGCCACGCAAAAGTCGCAGCCGTGCTGGGTGGCGGCAATCAGCTGCACCACTTCGCGCTCGGCCAGGCTCAGCTCGGCCTTGCCATTGAGCGCCGAAACCGTCACATAGGTTTCCAGCGCGGCCGGCGCGTTGGCCAGCACGCCCAGCAGGTTGGGAATGAAGCCGGAATTCTTCTGCGCGTTCTCCAGGAACGGGCGCGCGGCTTCCGGGGCGCTTTGCACGGTGTGTAGAGTGATGCGTGACATGGCGTGGTCTCCTGCATACTGAAGGTGTTCGCCAAGTCTGTTGGTTATAAGAAAACCGATCCATATTCTACAGTCGCGATTACTTGCTCCAGAGTGTTTCCATTAGATGATTTCTTCCAGCGTTTTGGTCGATTGGTTATTAGAGCGTCTGGAACTGGACGCCAGCCTGTTCCATGTGGGGCGCTACTGCGGTGGCTGGCACGCCAGCACCCAGGGCCTGGCCCGGGCCAGCTTTCACGTGGTGGTGCAGGGCCACTGCTGGCTGCACATCGACGGCCAGCCCGAGCCGCAGCGGCTGGAGGCCGGCGAGGCGGTGTTCCTGCTGCGCGACCTGCCCTATCGCCTGTCCGACAGCGCCGACAGCGACACCGCGCGCTGCCAGCCGCGCATCCCGATGCAGGCGCTCGACAGCCAGGCGGCGGATGGCGTGGGGCTGGTGTGCGGGTTCTTTCACTTCCAGCCGGGGCTGTCGTCGCTGATGGCCGAGTCGCTGGCCGACTGGATCATCCTGCGCACCGGCGACCCGTCGCTGCAGGCGGCGCGGGCGCTGTTCGAGCTGATCCTGGAGGAATGCCAGCGTACCCCCGCGCCCTCCTCCACCCTGCTGGAGCGCCTGAGCCAGTTGCTGTTCTTGTACGTGCTGCGCCAGCAGGTGAGCGACAACCAGGACCTTGGCGGCCTGGTCGCCCTGGCCCGTCACCCCGCGTTCGCCCCGCTGCTGGAGCAGTTGATCGAACACCCCGAACAGCCCTGGTCGCTGGAGAGCATGGCCGCCTGCACAGGGCTGTCGCGCTCGGCCTTCTTCAAGCGTTTCAACGAGCTGGCCGGCCAGTCGCCGGGCCAGGTGCTGCTGGCGCTGCGCATGCGTCACGCCTGCCAGTTGCTCAAGGCCAACAACACCGTCGAGCAGGTCTGCGCAGCGGTGGGCTACCAGTCCATCGCCGCCTTCACCCGGGCGTTCGGCAAGGCCATCGGCGTGCAGCCCGGCGCCTACCGCCGCCAGCACGAGGGCCGCTGAAACAAAGGCTGTGCGGTAATCGAACAGAACCCGTCGTCGCCCCCTAAAGTCATGCGCCACGCCTCCGATAGCAGCCTACCCACCGCACAGAGTGGGGGTATTTTTTACTGCCAGGAGTAATGCCCGCATGCTTGCCGACCTCAAGATCCGCACCGGAATGTTCTGGGTGCTGCTGCTGTTCAGCGCCACCCTGCTGTTTTCCACCGTCAGCGCCTGGCGGGCGGCGGTGGGCAGCGACGCGCAGATCAACGAGCTGGACCAGACCGCCCAGCAGTCCGACCGCCTCAACAACGCGCTGCTGATGGCGATTCGCGCCAGTGCCAACGTGTCGTCGGGCTTTATCGAGCAGCAAGGCGGCCACCTCGACAGTGCCAAGGCGCGCCTGGCCATGTCGCAAAAGCTGCTGGGCGACAGCCAGGCGCTGGTCGACGCCTTCGTCACCAACACCCATGAGCCGGCGCAAAAGGCCCTGGCCCAGGACCTGCAGCGCACCTTCGCCGACTACGCCAACGCCGTGGCCGGGCAGCGCGCCGCCACGCTCAAGGGCTCGCTGGACGACTACTTCACCGTCAACGTGGATGCCGGCAACGCCATGCGTGGCCTGCAGGCGCTGCGCCAGCAACTGGTGGCAGCCCTGGCCGAGCGCAGCCGGCAGATCATGGCCGAGTCCGACCAGCGCCTGGCCACGGCCCAGTGGCTGAGCGTGCTGCTGGGGCTGTTGACCCTGGTGCTGGCCGCCGTGTGCTGGGCCTTTATCGTCGCCCGTGTGCTGCGCCCGCTGCGCGAGGCCGGCGTGCATTTTCAGCGCATTGCCGGGGGCGACCTGAGCGTGCCGGTGACGGTACGCAGCCACAACGAGATCGGCCAGCTGTTCGCCGAACTGGAGCGCATGCAACACAGCCAGCGCGATACCCTGGGGCAGATCACCGCCTGCGCCACGCAGCTGTCCAGCGCCGCCCAGGCCCTGGACAGCGTGACCGAGCAGAGCACCCAGAGCCTGCGCCAGCAGGACCAGGAGCTGGAACAGGCCGCCACGGCGGTTACCGAGATGACCACGGCGGTCGAGGAAGTGGCGCGCAATGCGGTGTCCACCTCCCAGGCGGCCAGTGCCTCCAATGCCTTGGCCGAACAGAGCCGCCAGCAGGTGGCCGACAACATCGACGGCACCCAGGCCATGGCTCGCGAAGTGGCGATCAGCGGCGAGCGCCTGCAACAGCTGGCGGTGCAGATTCGCGAGATAGGCACGGTGCTGGAGGTGATCCGTTCGGTGTCGGAGCAGACCAACCTGCTGGCGCTCAATGCCGCCATCGAGGCGGCGCGTGCCGGCGAGGCCGGGCGCGGGTTTGCGGTGGTGGCCGATGAGGTCAGGACCCTGGCCTACCGCACGCAGCAATCGACCCAGGAAATCGAGCAGATGATCAACAGCGTGCAACAGGGCACCCAGGCGGCGGTGGACTCGATGCAGGCCAGTACCGGCCGCGCGCAGTCCACGCTGGGCATCACCCAGGCGTCAGGCCAGGTGCTGGAGGGCATCTACACGGCCATCGGCCAGATCAACGAGCGCAACCTGGTGATAGCCAGCGCGGCAGAGGAGCAGGCCCAGGTGGCCCGCGAGGTGGATCGCAACCTGCTGAACATTCGTGAATTGTCGGGCCGCTCGGCGGCGGGCGCCGAGCAGACCCGCGTCGCCAGCAATGCGCTGTCGCAGCTGGCCACGCAACTGACCACGCTGGTCACGCGTTTTATCGTCTGAGGTGCGGCGCCGGTTCGCCGGCAAAGCCGGCGCCTACAGGGCACCGCGCCCCTTCAGAACCACTCCCGACGCTCCTCGAACGCGGCCCGGATCATGGTCACCAGCACCTGCACCAACGCCGCCTGCGCCGCACGCTCATGCACCGCCAGCCACACCGTGCGGCGCATCGGCGCCTCCAGCAACCCCGGCAATGCCAGCAGGCCACGGTCCAGCTGCGCCGCATAATGCGGCAGCAAGCCGATGCACGCGCTGCACTTGATCAACTGGCTGAACAGGTCGTAGCCCGGCACCCGCGTCACCCCCGCCTCGCGCTCGTTCAACAGGCGGTTCCACGGCGCCAGCGCCGCCACCTGGGCCTCGCCCTGCCACTGCACCAGCATGTAGTCGCGCAGGTCGTCCCGGCACACCGGCCGGTTGCTCTCGCGCGAATAGCGCTTGGCAATGTGCGGGTGATACTCCAGCTGCGCCAGGCGCGTCGGCGCCTCGCCGGCAAACCCCGGCAGCGGCACGCTGCCCGCCTCGTCATCGAGCCACAGCACTACATCGGCCTGCGCCAATCCCTGTGCATCCAGGCCGCTGACGTCCAGGCGGATCCCGGCGTTCTGGCGCACGAAGGCCACCAGGTTGCGCGCCAGAATGTCCTGCATGATCGGTTCGGCCACCGCCAGGCGCACCAGCACCGGCGCATCCAGCGCGGTCATGGCCTGTGGCTTGCTGCTCAGGCTCGACTGCAGCAACGCCTGCAACTGGCGCCCCTCGCGGCTGAGCACCAGGGCATGGCCGCGGTTGACGAACAATGGATACCCCACCCGCGCTTCCAGCTGCGCCAGCTTCTTGCGCAACAGGGTGGACTTGAGGTTGAGGCTGCGCGCAGCCTGCATGAAGCAGCCGCACCGCGCACTGGCCAGAAAACAGCTGAGCATCTGCTCGTCCTGCACCCAGCCCAGCCCGGCCCGCACCTTGGCCAGCGGCTCGGCCGGCGGATAATCGGGCACGTAGTGCGGCATATCGAACATCGGCATCCTCGCCTCCTGCCGGGCCCCGGCCAGGGCCCGCTCTTCCTTGATCGGCGCCGCCTAGCGGCTGGCGTCCATGACCTGATTGAGCGCAGCGCCATCGATACTCAGCGTCGCGCTGTTGAACATGCCGTCCACGTAGGCCCGGGCCACCTGTTCCTGGCGCTGGGCCCGCAACAGGTCACGCAGGCTGTCGCGCACCTCGTCCAGGCTGGCCACACGCGGCGGCTGCACCTCGATGAGCTTGACGATGTGAAAGCCCGCCGCACTCTGCAACGGCTCGCTCACCGCCCCTTCCTTGAGCTGCGGCACCGCATCGCGCACCTGCGGCAGCAACTGGCTCAGCGGCTGCAAACCACTGTCGCCGCCACGCTGCGCACTCTCGCGGTCCTGCGAGTTGGCCCTGGCCAGCGCGGCAAAGTCGGCATTGGCAGCCTGGGCCTGCTTGCTCAGGGCCAGCGCCTGCTTGCGCACGCGTGCCACCGACTGCTCGTCCGGCACCGCCAGGAAGATCTGGCTCAGGTGATAGCGCGTGGGCAGCTGCAGGCTGGCCTTGCCGTTCTCGTAGGCCGCCTGCAGTTCAGCCTCGCTGGGGTAGTCGGCCGGTACCTGGCTGACCGAGTTCAGGTAGTCGCGCAGCACGATCTGCTCCACCACCGCATGGGTCTGCGCCTGCACATCGGGACGCTCCGACCAGCCCTGGGCCTGGGCCTGCTGGTACAGCGCCTTTTCCGCCAGGCGCGAGCGAATCCAGCCCTCCAGGGCCTGACGATTGCCGCTCAGTTCCTCGCGCGCCGGCGCCGGCAGCTTGGCGAACAGCGCCTTGAGCTCCTCGACGCTGACCTGCTGGTCGCCCAGGCGCGCCAGCGCCGGCCCCGCATCGCTCGCCACAGCGGCAACCGCCGGCGCTTTCGCGCTGGCTGCCACCGGGTCATCCCCCGTGCGCAGTGCCAACACCACTGCCACGCCCAGAACGGCCAGCGCGCCCGCGCCGGCCCACAGCGTACGTCGAGTCACGAAGCGCTCACCGCTTCAGCCCCGGCCACCGCCTCGTCCTGCATCTGGGCCACGTTGCGGCTGTAGTCGCGCAGGTACACGATGAACTCCTGCAGCAGGCGGTCCCACAGCACCAGGCTGCCCAGCAGGTGCTTGTGGCTGACGCCGTCGGCCACCATCACGTCCATCTCCATCACCAGGAACTCGCCCTGCACCGACAGCCGCGCGAAGCGGCGCGATACGTTCCAGCGTTCGGCCAGCCCGGCCGGCAGCTCACCCTGGATGCGCAGGGCGCAGCTGTAGGTGAAGTCGAGGAACTCGCCCTCGCGCTCGGCACGGTTGCCAAAGCGCACCGCATAGCCCACGCCCTGGCTGGCACTGAGCAGTTGCACCACGGCATTCTGCTCGCTGCGATTGACTCGGCAACCTGCATCCTGCAACAGGGTGGTCAGAGAGTCGGCGCTGACGGTTTCGATCAGTTGGTTGTCGCTCATGGCTTCGCTTCCTTGTGTCAATTGACTTGCGGTTTGCTGCCGCCCTGCGCGGCATCGAACTGGGTCTGGTACAGCTGATCGCCGTAGGCCTGGGCAAGTTCCTCGAACTTCACCCGGGCGCCCCCGGCAAAGGGTTGGCGCATCTTCATCACATCCGCCACATCGATCTTTTCGTAGGCCGCAAGAATCCCCTTGGCGACCCCGTACATCTGCTGATTCTTTGCCGAACACGCCAGCACCTGCTGCTCGCGCTCGGCCAGGCTGGCGGCCAGGCGCGCACGCTCGGCTTCCTTGGCCTTGGCCATGCCCAGCAGCTCGTCGTAGGCCTGCTTGTACTTGCCCAGTTGCGCGTTGCTGCTGGCCACCAGCGCCTGCGCCTGGCCGTGCAGGGCCTGCTGCTGGCCCAGCAGCTGCTCGGCCTGGCCACGGGCCTGGGCCAGTTGCGCGGTCAGTTGCTGCACCTGGGCCTGGGCCGCATCGCGTTGCTGCTCGGCGCTCTGGCGCGCCGCCGAAGCCTGCGCCTGTTCGCTCTGCAGCGCCTGCAACTGCTGGGTGGTACTGCGCAGCTGGGTGCGCAGGCGCTCTTCCATGCCTTCGGCCGCAGCCACCCCCGCCCAGCTCACGCCCAACGCCACCAGCAGGTACGAACAACAGGCCCGATAGGCTCGCTTGTTCATGCTCTTTCTCCCTGTGCGCGCCTGCTAGAAGCGCGTGTTGACTTCAAGTTGTAGCACATCGATATCGAACGGCGCGCCGTAGACCGCCTCGGTACTCATCCAGCGCGCCGTGGCGTACACGTTCTGGTCCAGGCCGTAGTTGGCACCGAGGATGTAGCCCTTGGCGTTGGTGCCGCCCAGGTGGAACGAGGAATCGTTGAAGCCGTCGGGCAAGGCATCGGGCTGGATGTGCTTGTAGCCGGCGAACAGGTTCCAGTCGCCCTGCTTTTTCAGCTCCAGCGCGTTGCCCAGGGTGAACTGCACCATCCACGCATTGGCACCGCTCTTGATGTTGCCGTCGCTGTCGAGGTTGTTGGCCAACTGGCCGGCCGAACGCTTGCGCATCTCGCCTTCGTCGTAGGCCAGGTTGTGGATGTAGTTGGCCTGGCTGCGCAGCTTGAAGTCGTGCGGCAGCTCGGTGTCCCATACCGCGTTCAGGTCCAGCAGGTTGAACTCCGATGCCAGCCCCACGAACTGCGGCTGCGGGGTGGCGGCCGGGTTGGCCGGGTTGGGCGTGATGTCGCGCAGCAGGAACAGCGTGTTGCCCTTTTGCATGAAGGTCGGGCGGCTGCCGTCACTGTCGCAGCCGGGGTCGCCGTTCCACGGCTCGCATGCCCCGGAGCGCTCGCCGGCAATGTCGTCGAAGCGGTAGTAGGCCAGCGCGCCCTTGAGCCGGTTGCTGTCGTTGATCTGCCAGTTGGCGCCCAGCTGCGCGCCGTACAGCCACTTGTTGTCGCTGCTCTCCTTGTCCAGCCCGTTGCTGCTGGCGGTGTCGGCGCTGTACTCCACCGGGAACGCGCCGAGGGTCCCGAACAGGCTCAGGCTGTCGCTCAGCGGCTGGTTGAACAGGGCCGCCACGCCGTCGAAGTTGAGGTCGTTGGAATACAGCATATCGGTGGACATGAACGGGTTGGCGATACGCCCGCCGGTCAGGGTCACGCGCTCGCTCGCCACCCAGCTCAGGTAGCCCTGGTCGAGCCACAGGTCCTTCTTGCCGAAGCCGCCGCCCAGGGTCTGGGTGGTGGACACCGGGCCGTTGTCGCTGCCGGTGCCGATGCGGATACCCGCCGTCCAGCTCGGCGACAGCACCGCCTTCAGGCCCAGGCGCGCGCGCAGGCGCAGCAGGTTCTCGCGGTCTTCGCGGGTATTGAGCAGCGGCGGCAGGTTGCGCCCGTTGTTGGGGTTGACGTCGTAGGGCCCGTCGGCGTTGAGCTTGGCGAAATCGATGATCTGGTTGCTGTTGTTGCCCGAGAAGTAGCGCGACTCGTCGCGCAGGCGCACGTCGCCATCGAAGCTGATGCGCGAGGCCCAGTCGGGGAAGGTGTTGGGCGCGGCCCAGTTCTCCTGCCTGGCCTGGGCCATCACCTCGGCCTTGACCTCGTCGCGGATCTGGTCGCGCACGATGGCCGGCACATACTGCACGCGCACCTCGCCATTGGCCGCCGGCACCGCCGCCACGCTGGCGCGGGCCTGCACCGCCTCGCTTTCGGCCTGGTCGATCAGGGCCTGGGCCTGGTCCTGCTTGAGCACACCCTGCTGCACCAGCAGGCGGATCAGGTTGATCGTCGCGTTCTGCGACGGCGCCGGGGTCTGCGCCACGGCCGGACCGACCGCCGCGGCGACCACCAGGCCGACTGCCAGGGTCAATCGGTTCACTGAGCACATCATGGATTTACCGCTCCTGTTGGTAAGTCGTGCGTCGTAGGGATCGGGCGCCGGGTTCATCCGCGGCGCCCCTGCAAGGCGATGCGCACCGGCAGGGTCAGGCTCGCCGGCGGGCGCTGGGTCATGGCCGGGGCGGCGCGCAACGCGGCCAGCACCTGGGCGTCCACCGCGGCATCGCCGCTGGAGCGCACCAGCTCGACGCGGGTCACCTCGCCGGTTTCGCTGAGCCAAACATCGCCCTGCAGGTTGAAGGTCAGGTTGCGCAGCTCGGGGTTGTCGCGCAGCAGGCGCTGGAAGGCATACGCCAGGAACTGGCCGTAGCTGCCGCTACCCAGCCCGCCACCGCCGCCGGCCATGCCGCCGCCCTTGCCGGCACCGATGTTGAAAGCGTCCCCGCCGGCCTGTGCATCGCCGTCGATCTGCATCGGGTTGGCCATGTCATCGGCCGGGCTCGGCGGCGCCTCCTCGGCCGGCTTGACCTCCTCGGCCTCGGGCACCGGCTGCGGCTCGACAATCTTCTCTTCCACGGGCGGCTCCGGTTCCTTGGGGGGCTCGGGGGGCGGCGGCGGTGGGGGGGGCGGCAGCGGAATGATCGCGGGGATCTTCGGTGCCTCGCGGCGCACCCCGCTCATGTCGTTGGCCCACTGCCACAGCAACCAGGCCAGGCCCGCGCCCACCAGTGCCACGGCGCCCCACTTGAGCAGGCGCCGGCTATCGAACTTCTGGTTCATGGGCATCCTCAACCCTGGTTCGGCTTGCCGGTCACCAGCCCGACCTGGGCCAGCTCCAGCCGACGCAACAGGTCGAGCACCTCGACCACCTTCTGGTACTGCACCGCCGCGTCGCCGCGCACGATGATCGGGAAGTCCGGGCTGCGCGCCTTCTCGCTGCGCAGGCGCTCTTCCAGTTCGGCCAGGGTCACCGGGTAGGCGTCGAGAAACACCTGCCCGGCATCGTTGACCGAGATCGCCTTGGTCTTGGGCTGGGACAGCGACACCGAGGCACTGGCCTTGGGCAGCTGGATCTGGATGCCCGACACCTGCGCGGTGGCGGTGAGGATGAACATCACCAGCACCACCATCAGCACATCCACCAGCGGGGTGACGTTGATGCTGTCGACGGCCGCGTCGTCGTCATCGTCGTGGGAAGCATTCATGGCTGCCATGGCGCCCTCCTCAGGCCGGTACGGACGGGTGGGCAGCGTGGGCAGCACGCCGGTGGCTGGCCTCGCCGGCCTGGCCTTCGCCATGCAGCTCGGCCAGGCGCGTGATGAACTCGTCGACGAACACGCGCATGTCGGCGCTGACCTCCTTGTTGCGGGTGATCAGGCGGTTGTAGCCAAACAGCGCGGGGATCGCGACGAACAGGCCCATGGCGGTGGCCAGCAACGCCGCGGCCATGCCGGGGGCGATGGCGTTGATGTTCACGTCACCGGCCATCGCGGTGCCCAGGAACACCACCATGATCCCCAGCACGGTGCCCAGCAGGCCGATGTAAGGGCCGCCGGCAATCGCGTTGGACAGGCTCGACAGCTTCGAGCCCAGCGCCTGGTTCTCGCGGGTGCGCACCCCGTCCATGGAGCAGCGAATGGCCTCGATGGTGGCCGCCGACACCGCCGAGGTGTCGAAGCCCTGGGCGCGGCGGGTACGGATCTCCTTGACCGCCACCAGGTACAGGCGCCACAGCGACGAATGCGTCAGGCGCTCGCCCAGGGCGGTGTCGTCGGCGAACATCTCAAGGCGCGTGCCGATATTGGCGAACTGCTCGCGAAACAGCCGGTTGGCCTGGCTGACGTGGTTGAGGGTGCGGTTCTTGCGCAGCATGATCACCCATGACTGCACCATCATCAGCACCAGCACCGCGATGATGATCCAGGCGTCCAGCGGCACCGCCTTGAGCAGAAAGCCCAGGCTGCCGAAACCGAAACCGGACTGCTCTTCATCCACCCCGTACACCACCAGGCGCGACTCGGCGCCCTGGGCCAGCGCGTCGGCCTGCAGCACCGGCACGGCGCGGGCGATGCGCGACAGGCGCAGCTCGTCCATCGCCCCCACGAACGGCACATAGGCGCCGGCCGGCTGACCCTCGGCCGGCGGCAGGTCGGCGCCGATGGCCAGGGTCGAATTGAACGCCGGCACCGCCGCGGTCAGGCTGGCAACCTGGCGCCCGTCCACCAGCAGGCTGAGCGTACCGCCCTCGCCCACCAGCGCCAGGTGTTGCCACTGGCCGGCATCGAGCACCTGGCCGGCAGCGCTACGCAGGCCGTTGACCTCGACGAACGGCAGGCCCTGGCTCACACCCAGCAGCAGGCGGTTTTCGCCTTCATGGCGGGCCAGCAGCAACTGATCGCCCAGCAGCTGGTCCTGGCGTACCCAGGCGCTGAAGGTGAAGGCGGCGCCAGCCGGCAGTTGCAGCGACGGGCTGGGTGCCAGCAGCAGCGGCTGGCCGTTGAACTGGATGGCGCGACCGATGATGCCCTCGATGCTCGCCGCACTGCCCTGGGCCTGGTTGCCGTAGGGGCTGGCGTCACGCGGTGCGGCGCCGTCGAAGTGCATCAGCAGGGTGTAGTCGGCATCGAAGGCCGGTTGCGCATTGGCCGGCTGCGCCTTGGGGTTGCCGTAGTACATCCACAGGTCCTGGCGCTGGCCGCCCTGCACGTCCGGCACGTCGACCCAGATCAGCGCCATGCCCATCAGCGGGTCGAAGCTTTCGATCTGGTGGTTGAGCACGGTCTTGTCGTCGCTGGCCACGAAGCGGATGTCCGCGCCGTTTTCATTGACCCCGTCAAAGCTGAAATTGCCGGTGTGCAGGCGTACCAGCAGTGCCGTGCGGCCCAGCGACTGGGTCAGCGCCGCGCCCTGGGGCGTGGTGTCGACGGAAATCTGCTTGCGGAACTGCCAGTCGTCCTGCCACCAGGCACTGGCGCTGCCCGGCAGGGCAAAGCCCAGGCAAATGAGCAGGGTCAAGATGAGGCGTTGCATGGAATGTCTCCAGGGTCGATGCCGATGGGGTCAGAAGGTTGCCTGTACGCTGAAGTGCAGACGCGAGTGGTTTTTCTCGGTGTTCGCGCCGTCCTTGAGCGGCAGGCCCCAGTCCAGGCTGCCGGACAGCCAGTCGTTGAGGGTGGCGCGGGTGCCCAGGCCGACGCTGGCCAGGCTGAAGTGGTCGTCCTGCTCGGGCAGCGGGTCCTGCAGCGACAGCTGCGCGCCTTCGGCGAACACATAGAAGCGCCAGTCGCTGATGTAGCTGCCCACGTAGCGGCCCAGCGAGGGCGTGCGCAGTTCCTGGGAGAACAGCAGGCCGTCGTCGCCGGTGCGTTCGGCGGCCAGGTAGCCGCGCACCGAGGTGGCGCCGCCGGCAGCGAACTGTTCGTTGGACACCAGGGCCCCGGAGGCCAGTTGAAAGCCCAGCTTGGTTGCGCTCTGCCAGTCGCCGGCAAACGTGAAGGTGTAGTTCGCATCGCCCTTGAGCGCGGCGAAACTGGAGTCGGCGCGGTAGCGCTTGTAGTCGAAGGCCTCGTCGTCGCTGCCGTAGCCGAACAGCCGGCGTGTGCCGGCCACCAGGCTCAGGCCCAGCCCCAGCTGCGAGGCTTCGGTGTAGCGAAAGCCGTTGTAGGCCAGGGTGATCGGTGCGTACTTGAGCGGCACGGTATCGCGCTCGCCGCCAAGTTCGACCTGCTCGTCGAAGTCCTTGAAGTCGATGCCCACGGAAAACGAGTTGGCCCAGTTGCCGTCCGGCACCAGTGAGTAGATCGCCGACAGCCCGTAGGAATGGCCCTTGCCCAGCACGTTGCTGCCGCCCACGGTGGCCACACTGCTGTCGGACTTGTAGCCGCTGGCCTGCAGGGTCCAGCGCGGGTTCAGGGGCGCGCTGTATGAACCGGACCACACCTGCGCGTTGTCGGTGTCCTGGGGGGCGGTGAACCAGGTCAGCGACACGCTGTGACCCAGTTGCCAGAGGTTGTTGTAGCCCACGGTGGCCACACTGCGCAGCTTTCTGGTGTCGGCGCTGTAGTCGTTGTTCAGGCCGATGCTGGCGTGCCAGGGCTGCTTGTCTTCGACCTGCAGGTCGACGTCCAGGGTGCCGGGGCGCTGGCCTTCGCGCACCAGTGGCATCACCTGGCGCCCGGGGCCGCGGTTGAGTGCGGCCAGTTCGCCCTGGACCTTGGCAAAGTCCGGCACCTGGCCCTCGCTCAGGGCCGGCACCTGCTCGCGGATCTCCACGGGCGAGTAATGCCTGGCGCCGACCACTCGTACCCGGCCGACCCTGGTTTCGCTGACCTGCAGGTACACCACGCCGCCTTCGACCTGCTGCTCGGGCAGCTCGACGAACACCGACTGATAGCCCAGCGCCTGATAGCGTTTCTGCAGGGCCTCGCGGGCGCCTTCCAGATCCACCAGGGTCTTCTGCGGGCCGAGGTAGGGGTACACCGCCTCCTCGATGGCGCGGGCATCGAGCACCGTGTTGCCGCGCACCACGTACTCGTTGATATCGACGCGACGCTCGGCCTGTTCGGCGCTTGCGTGGTGGGTTCCCAGGGCCAGCAGCATCACTGCGCCGGCTCGCCACCCGTTGAAAAACAAATGCTCCACACCGCCCCCTCGTTCAAGGAAATCCGTCTGGCCCAGGGCCGTGTCTTATGAATGGTTGTCTGCGCCGCCGTGACCGGCGTGGCGGGCCAGCCAGCTGTGCAGCTGGGCCAGGTTGAGGCTGAACTCGGGCATCTGCGCCAGGCCCGCGTTGCATACCTCGTTGACGATCGACTGCAGCAGGCGCGTGGCCTGCTGGCAGGCCAGCAGTGCGTTGAGGTCGTGGCTGAACAGGTTGAAGCTCCACACCCGCGACTTGAGTTCCAGGCCCACGAACCAGCGGAACAGCAGGTTGTAGTTGAGCTGTTCGTAGAGTTGTTTTTCGCTGGGGACCGAATACAGCAGCTGCAACAGCAGCAGGTGCATCAGGGTGTGCGGGGCGATGCTCATCGCGTTGCGCCGGGCCAGGTCGGCCAGCTCCTGCGCGTGGGCGGCCAGCAGTTCCTCGACCCTGGGCTTGAGCATCACCAGCGAATGGCCTGGCGGGATGCAGCTGGAGACTTCCTTGAGCGCGCTTTGCCAGTCGTCCTGGGACACGATCCACACCCAGGGTGCGCCGTAGCGGTACACCGACACCGGTTGCTTGCGCGCGGCTTCGACGATCTTCGCCAGGCGTTGATCGAGTTCCTGCATTCCGACTTTTGCGTAGCGTTCCATGGTTCCCATCGCTCCACTCCCTTCGTCCCTGTGCGGCTGCGCAGTGACTGCACATACCCATGACGGGGGTGGCGCTTTGCTACCGAACTTTTGTCACCAAAGCTTCATGAAGAGAGATGCAGGGCCTGGGCTATCCAGCGCCCTCAGGGTCGTGCGCCGCCTGCGCGGCGCTCGGTTTGAAGAGCGCCACAACTACTTCATCGACTGGCGCCTGCCGGGCCCGCCCCAACCGCCCGCCCCTCACCCCTGCTGCACCCAGACCAACCGAACCGCAAACCCCACCAGCAGCCCACCAAACACCCACTGCTGAACCTTCTGCGCCAGCGCGCGCTGCTCCAGTTGGCGCCCGACCCACCCGCCGGCCAGTGCATACACGCCATCGAACATCATCCCCATCACCACCAGCACCAGCCCCAGCAGCGCGAACTGCTCACCCACCGCCCCCTGTGCGGGGTGGATGAACTGCGGCAACAGCACCGAGCAGAACAGCAAGGCCTTGGGGTTGAGCAGGTTGGTCAGAAAGCCCTGCGCTATCGCCGCCCTCCACGTGCCACGTACCGCTGCACCCCCCGGGCCCTGCACTGCACCCGCCACGGGCCTGAACATCTTCACCCCCAGCCACAGCAGGTAGGCCGCCCCGGTGTACTTGACCACCTCGAACGTCCAGGGCAGTACCTTGAACAGCGTCGCCAGCCCGACGGCGGCCAGGGTCACGTGGCACGCCCGGGCAACCGCCAGCCCCAGCACGGTCGCCAGCGCCGCCCGCCGCCCCTGGCGCGCACCGGTCTGCAGCAGCAGGATCATGTCCGGGCCCGGCATCAGGTAGATCATCGTCAGGGCAGTCAGGTAGAGCAGTTTTTCGTCCATTTCAACGACCTCAGGCTGGGGCAACAGAGTGAAAATTCTATGCCGGAAGGTCGAGGCAGGTGCTTGCGTTATGCGCCCGCAACGGGGCTATTATTGGCAGGATGTACCAATTCGATACCTAGCCACAGGCCACTTATGCCAAACCACGACCCAACATACCCCAAGCTGGACGGTTACGACCAACGCATCCTTGGCGCACTGCAGCGCGACGGGCGCCTCACCAACGTGCAACTGGCCGAAGAGATCGGGCTGTCGGCTTCGCCGTGCCTGCGACGGGTGAGGCTGCTGGAAGAAGCCGGGGTGATCCGCGGCTACCATGCCAGCCTCGAAGCCGAGGCAGTCGGCCTGGGGTTGACGGTGTTCGTGGGGGTGAAGGTCGAGCGGCACCATGAGGTCGAAGCGGAAAACTTCCGCCTGGCCGTGCTGGCCCTGCCCGAGGTGGTCAGCGCCTTTCTGGTGTCGGGCGAGTCGGATTTCCTGTTGCATGTGGTGGTGCCGGATCTGCGCGGCTATGAGCGGTTCCTGACCGACACGCTGCTCAAGCTGCCGGGGATCCGGGATATCCGCAGCAACTTCGCAATCAAGACGATCAAGCCGCAGGGGGCGCTGCCGCTGGGGCACCTGGGGCGGTAAGCGGGTAGCAACGACCGGCCCACCCGCCCCGAACCGAACCTGGCAACCCTACAGCACCAGATTCCCGCGCTCCTCCTCCGTCAACCGCCCCCGCGCCTGCTCATCCAGCGCCCCGGCCCCCAGCACCTGCACCGGGCTCTGCGGGTTGTACTGCGGCCCCAGGCTCGCGCCCTCCTTGCCCGGCACCAGGCGCTCGGTACCAAACCCCAGCACCTGCACGGTGATCACCGACGGCTGACGCTGGCGGGCCGCGGCCTGCTGCTGGCGCACCGCATCTTCGGCGGCCTGGGTCGCCGACGACGCCGCCGCACTCGCCGACGAGATCGCGCCGGTGTTCACCGCCGCCACCACCGGCATGCCCTTGGCATCACCCTGCACCTGGATGTTGGCCGCGTTCACCACCTGCAACGCGGCAATGTTGACGTTGCCCGACACCCGGATGCCCGCCTCCCCCGCATCGATGGTGCCCAGCGGCGCAATCAGGTCGATGTCTCCCGGCGGCACTTCCACCACCGGCGCCAGGGTGGCGATACCCGCACCGGTACTCGGCACCGTGGGCGACAGGCTGCTGTTGCCCCAGGTGTCGTACAGCCGGCGCGGCGGGGTGTAGACCACCGTGGTCTTGGAACCACGCCCGGCGTTGATGTCGCCCTCGGCCGACCAGCCCAGAATCGACCCGCCAAAGGTGGTCATGATGCGGCTCTGCCCCAGCAGGATGCTGCCACGCGCGTACAGCTGGATATCGCCGTTGCCCTGGGTGATCACCCCGGCACCGGCCGGCGGCGCCTCGCCCTCCACGCCGAACACCTGCTGGCCACCGGGGGTGAGCATCTGGATCGCGCCCCCCACCTGGGTACGTACCCCGGCCCCGCCGAACATCAGGATGTCGCCGTCGTAGCGGATCGGGTTGCCGGCCACGTCCTGCTCGGGGAACAGCGCCGCGATCGCATTGCGCCCGCGCAGGTAGCTGCCCTGGCGCGGCCCACCCACGGTGTTGTACTCCAGGCCGCCGGCACGCAGCTCGGCAAAGTACACCTGGCGCGCAAACACCGCCTGCTCGGTCGCCGGCAGGCTGGCGAACCGCGCCCGCGCCTGGGCCGCATCGCCCTCGAAGGCGTAGCGCTCGGCCAGCCATTGACGCAACTCCTCGGCGTAGGTCTTGGCCACCTTGCCCGGCTGCGCCGCCAGGCTCTGGTTGCTGTCGGCAAGGTTGGCCGGGTTCAGGTACAGCTCGGCAAAGCGCGCATACCCTGGCCCCTGGGCGCCCACACCGGCCTGCAACACCAGGCTTGCGCCGGGGCGGTTGTCGCCGGTGACGATGGCGCCCAGGCTGGTGATGGCTGCACGGTCCTCCTGGCGCAGGTCACGCCCGGCACTGACGGTGAGCGTGCCGGGGCCTGCCACGTTCAGGCCACTGAACAGGATGTCGCGCCCAGCCACCACCTGCGAGTGATCGGTGGCGTGGTTGTGCACGAACAGGTTGCCGCTGGACAGCGCCAGCGCACCGACGATGTCCGACATCATCGCCGGCACGTAGGTGGTCTCGCCAAGGCCGGTACCGCTGTACACGATGTCGCGCCCCGCCATCATCCACACCGGTGCGGCGCCCTCGTACCAGACGGCCCCATTGCGCGCATTGCCGAAGTTCAGGACCTCGCCCGAGCGCACCCCCACCAGGTCGCCGCTCACGGCGTAGATGCGCGCCGGCTGCAATTGCCCGTAGGCATTGGCGGTGCTGGTGCTGCCAAAGGCGAACAGCGGGAAGCGACCCGCTTCCAGGTCTGCCGCAATCCCGTCTGGCCTCTGGTTGCTGACGCTGTGGCCGTTGTAGCTGCCGATGAAACCCGGGTTGAACGGCGTGGCCAGGGCCGACGGTGCGGCGCCGGACTGGTTGATCGCATAGCCACCGGCGTAGATCGAACCCTGCGCCACCAGCTGCAACTGGGCATTGGCCGAAGGTGCCAGCAGCAACGAGTAGCCACTCGCGCCCTGCAGCCGGTTCTTCTCCCGGTACTGCGCGGAGTTCCCGTAGTACAGGTTGCCGGAGGCCGCCACCGCACGCAGGATCGACGGGTAGACAAAGCGCCCGTCGGTGGGCGAGGTATCCAGGCCGGACAGCGCATCACCGCTGACCGGCTGGGTCAATTCGATCAGCTGGGTGCTGGGGGTCAGGTCACCGCCCGCCGAGAACAGGTCGATGGCGGTGTTGGCCGTCCACAGGCTGAACCAGCTGTTGCCGCCCCCCGCCGCCGTGCCGAACGGCGTGGTGTTGAGCGTGGGCACACGGCCCGGGTCGGCCGCCGCCCCCAGCACCAGGTCGCCCCGGGTGCTCAGTTGCACCGTGGCGTCGCCGGGCACCACCACCAGGCCGCCTTTGGCGCTGGCCAGGGTGGCCTGGAACGGGTCGTAGGCGCGGGTTTCGTGGCTGTCCTGCTGTATCCCGAGCGCGCCGTAGGCACGGTCGATACCGCCCACGGCCGCTGCCGACACCTGCAGGTTGCCGCGCAGGTTGACCAGGGTACCCTGCAGGTCATGGGCGGCCACGCCCAGTACATCGGCGTTGTCGCCACGCCCCAGGGCCGCCTGGGTCGGGTTGACGGCGCCGCCGACCTTCAGGTTCAGGTCGCCGCCACCGCCCAGCGTCAGGCTGCCATCGCGGCCCACGCGGCCGGTGCTGCCCACCGCCAGCTGCAGGGCCTGGGTACGTGCGCTGTCGTCCCACTGCGTGCGGTACTGGTCAGCGGTATTGCCGATCACATCGAGGGTGCCGGCCTGCCCGCCCACCGTGACATCGAGGTTGCCCCCGCCCAGGGTGCCGAAGCCGGTGAAGCCGGCCACCACACTGTTGCGCTGGTAGCGCACATAGGTGCCGAAGTTGATCCACCAGGCCGTGGGTATCTGCTCGTCTGCCGCCAGCGCGTTGCCACTGCCCTGGCGCCACAGCCAGTTGCCGACCTGTGCGGTGGGCAACTGGTAGGCCAGGCGGGTCAGGCTGCCATATTCGCGGCTGAGGGAGTTGCCCGTCAGGTTGCCCCCCACCATCAACAGCAGGTTGCCGCCCTGCTCCGGGTACCAGGCCTGGTACAGGCTCTGCGCGCCGCCATCGACCAACGCCTCGTAGCCGCCGAGAAACTCCGGCAGCACCTGCCCGTCATTGGCCTGCCCGCGTGCCAGTTGATAGGCGGCGGGCACCGGGGTCGCCGTACCGGCGGTGTACACGCCGAACAGCGTGGTCATGTCCAGGTTGCCGGCGGCGATCAGGTCCAGGTCACCGGTACCGGTACGCAGCACGCTGTAACGCGAGGCGCCGCCGGGCACCGTGTCGTGCTCGGTGTTGCCTGGCGCGGTCATCACGCACCAGGTGGGGAACTCATCGCACAGGGTGGGGTAGCCAATTGCATCGAAGTCGATCAGATCGCCCGGCCTGGCATCTGCGCCAAACCCGTCGATGCCTTCCTGGGTCCAGGCCAGGCCACCGCCGGCGGCCGGTGCCCTGGCGCACCAGGTGGGGAACTCGTCGCACAGCGTGGGGTAGCCGATGGCGTCGAAATCGATCAGGTCACCGGGCCTGGCGTCCACGCCAAAGCCGTCGATGCCTTCCTGGGTCCACACCAGGCCGCCGCCGGCAGCCGGTGCCCGGGCGCACCAGGTGGGGAACTCGTCGCACAGCGTGGGGTAGCCGATGGCATCGAAGTCGATCGGGTCGCCGGGCTTGGCGTCCACACCAAACCCGTCGATGCCTTCCTGGGTCCACACCCAGCCGGCACTGGCGCCTACCGCCAGCATGCCCAGGTGGTGGTCGGCCAGGCGCAGGCGCCCGCTGGCGTTCGGGTCGGTCAGGCGCGGGTCGGCCGCCGTGGTATCGGCACCGGCTACCACGCGCAGGTTCCACGACTGCGAACCGGCCGGCAGCATGCTGGCGACCGCCCAGTTGGTGCCCTTGCCCTCGCTGCGCAGCGCCACCGAGCCCACGCCCCCCAGCTTGATATCGGTGCGCGGCGGAATGATCGCGCCGCGTTGCAGCACCAGGTTGCCCGCCAGCAGCACCAGGTCATCGGCGCCACCGTTCAGCAGGTGGCCCGGATCGGACGGCAGTGCCACGCCTTTTGGCCAGGTCATGGCCGTGACGGGCGTGTTGACCACCAGCCGCGTGCCGGCGCCCAGTTGCATGCCGGCCTCCAGGCGCAGCGGGGCCTCCAGGCGGGTGCCCGCCGCCAGTGCCTGGCTGCCGTCGGCGTTGTAGAGCGCCGCCGAGAGCACGGTGCCAGCCGGCAGCTCGATCGCGGCCGAAAGGGTTGCACGCACTGGCAGCACAGCGCCCGAGGCCAGCACGCGCGCCTGTATCGGCAGGTCGTAGTTGAGCACCTGGCCGGCCAGAAAACCGGTGCCCTCGTGCAGCTCGACCCCGCCGTTGGGCACCACCACCTGGGCGCCATAGGCCAGGCGCCCTTCCAGCAGCACCCAGCCGCCGTCGTCCTGGGTCTCGGGTGGCGGCGCGAAGCCGTCGTTGATGCTGCCCAGCACCTCCACGTCGCCACCGGCACGCAGGCTCAGGCTGCCGGCCTCGCCCGAGCCGTACACCGCGCCGGTCTTGTGCACGTTGGGGTTGAGGCTGGCATAGCGGTAGCGCGACAGGTCGAGGTCGCCGCTGACCACCAGGTCGCCGTCGGTGATCACTTCAAGCCCCGGGCGCAGGTGGAACTGCTGAGCGTAACCCTTGACCAGGCCGGCGAGCTTGCCGTTGACCAGCGCCGTGTTGGCCAGGGCGCTGTCGATGAACTGCACGCTTTGCGCGTGGCGTGCGTCGAGGTAGGCCTGGTCGATCTGGACATAGGGCTTGCCGCTGACATGCGGGTCGACGCCCTGCGGGGCCGCATGATCGCGCGCCATGGCGAACAGGTCGATGCGCTGCGCACCAAGAATCGACAGCGCCTGCGAGGCGTCGATGGCGATGTCGCCATGGGTCGGGTCGTCGGCCCGCAGCCGCGGCGCATACAGCGCCAGGGTGCCGCGCTCGCGGCCATCGTGCTGGCCGGCGCCGCCGCCCAGTGGTGCGTCGGTGCCATGGCGCAGGTCGATACGCACGCCACGCGCCAGGGTCAGCTGCCCGGCACCGGCATTCAGCTCCACCGTGGCCCGGTTGGGGCTGTCGATGATCTTGCCGTAGCTGTCCACGCGCAGCACGCTGCCATGTGCATCGAGCACCGCGCCCTGGGCCAGGGTCAGGCCATTGCCGGCGGCCAGGCGAATGCTGCCGACACGCTCGCCGCTGGCATCGATCAGGCCGTTGACACGCAGATGGCCGTTGTCCAGCGACACCTGCACCTGGTTGGCGCGCACCCCGTTGCCGATCTGCAGGTCGCCCTGCTTGAACTGGAAGCGCCGGCTGCCATGCACGCCGCCGTCGTTCAGGCGCTGGTTGAGCGTGGCGAAGGCACTGCTCAGGTCACCGGCCAGCCCCTGGGCACGCAGGGTGAAACCCGCACCCGCGTAGGGCACCTGGGTGCCCCCGGCATCGTAGTGGCCGGAGCTTGCGCCCAGGAGGCGGCCTTGCAGGTCGACCTGGCCGGCACTGGCGTCCAGCGCCACCACCTCCAGGCTGCCGGCCTGGTTGTGTTCGGCGTGCAGGTCGATGATCGACCCGGCCGCCTGGTGGATGTTGCCGTGCTGGCTGCGCAGGATCACGTCACCGCCCCAGCTGTACTTGTCCAGGTCGTTGAGGCTGACCTTGCGCCCGGCCAGGTCCAGTTGCGCCGCCTGGCCCAGGCGCAGGTCGCCCTGGCTGTCGAGGGTCAGCTTGCCGCTGGGCAGTGCCACGCGAGTGTCGAGGTCGATGCGCTGCGCGCTGAACGACCATTCGGCGCCCAGCGCCCCGGCCTTGAGCTGCGCGTCGGCGGTGCTCGGCGCCGCCCCCGCGAGCATCTGCAGGGCACCGCCGACGCGCACCTGGTTGACCGAGCCGGCTTCACCGGTCACCAGCGGGGTGCGCACCAGCAGGTTGCCGCCGCTGTAGCGGTAGCCTTCGCCGGTCACATACTCGCCGCGTGACTGATACACCGACAGGCTGCCACGGTGGTTGGCAGTCAGGCGTTCGCTGGCCAGCAGCGCCACGTCGCTGAAGCCCAGCGCCAGGCGCTCGAACGCCGGCTGGCTGCTGCTCTGCGCCTGCGGGCCATACCCCAGTTCGATGCGCCGGGCTTCGATCTGCAGCCGTCCGCTGCCGGTGCCGGCACCGTTGCCGAGCAGGGCCGGCGCGGCCTGGGTGGCGCCACTCCAGATCAGGTTGCCGGTACGAATGCTGGCCACGTCAGTGGCCGCGCCATGCCCGTAGATCGCCGGGGTGCCCAGCACCAGGTTGCTCAGGCGCGACTTGCCGGTCGCCGGGTCGAGGGTGTCGAGCGCGGTGGTGCCGAAGAAGTTGAGGCTGTCCTGCACGGTCAGCGTCAAGGTTTCCAGGGCCGGCGCGCCACGGCGGGTATCGCCCTGCAGCAGGCGGTCGAGCACCTGCTGGTTGAGGGTCAGGCCGCTGGGCAGGTAGCCCGCCGCAGCGGCAGCGGCCAGGCTTTGCGCACTGCCGACGTTGATCGCGCCCACCGCCAGGGTCAGGTTGCGGGTGCCGAAGCGCACCTGGTCGTCGAGGCTGAAGCGGTTGTTGGTGGCGGCGGCAATGGTGCCTTCGGAATACAGCTCGGTCTGGCCGCTGCACCGCGTCAGGCAGCCGCCGATCAGGATGCTGCCCGGCCCGGTGATCGTCCCGCTGGGCGCTTGCGGCGCCAGCACGTCGACCCAGCCATTGGACACGATCAGCAGGCTGCTGTTGTGCGGGTTGTAGAGGTAGCCGTCGCGGCTGTCGTAGGCGGGTGCGCCCTGCCCGAGCGTATCGATGCTCGCGCCTTGCTCTATGTTGATGGCGCCGGCGATGCGCCCGGTAACCATCAGCACTTCGGCGGCCTTCAGGTGCGCGCCACCCTTGAGCACGATGCTGGTGCCCCTGGCATCACCGAACAGCAGCTGGTTGCCACCCTGCCCGTACACCCGCTGCCCGGCATGGCCGATGCGCAGGCTGCTGGCACCCAGGGCGTTGAGCTGCGACGCGGCAATGGCGGTTTCGCCGGCACCCGGTGTGGCGGGCGCGTTGTCGCCGTGGATCACCAGGGTGTCGCCGAACAGCACCGTGGCGATGCTGCCGTGGCCCTTGTCCGCCGGTTTGTTCAACAGCACGCCCTGCATGCTGAAGCCGGGCCGCGTGGTGTCGTTATGGCCCAGGTCCAGGGTCAGGCCCTTGGCATCGATGGGCAGCGCGGCACGCGGGATACCCAGGCGTGCGGCATCGTCGAGCAGGAACTGGCTGAAACTGGTCTCGTTGTACTGCGAGTACCGACGCAAGGTGTCGGCACCGGTCAGTATCAGGTGCTGCGACAGGGCATCGCCCAGCCCGCTGCCGGCGATCGAGCGCTTGCCGGTCAGGCCCCACGAGCCATTGCGCAGCGCCGTGGCACCTGCCTGCGGCGCGCCGACGCTGGCCTGGCCGTTGACCTCGACACGGTAGGCCCCCGGCAACAGCGCATAACTGGCCGGCAGCAAGGTGTAGGTGCCGGCGGGCAGGCCCGGTACCCCGGCGTCCAGGGTGATCCGCTGGCCCACCAACGGCATCGAACCCGATGGCTCGCCCGCCACCGCTTCGGGCGCCACGCTGGCCTGCACACCGGGCACGATGGCGTACACCGGGTTGTTCGCCAGGCCCGGCAGGCTGAAGCTGCCATCGGGGTTGTTGCGCACCAGCGGGTGATAGCGGGCATCGGTGGAGCCGCCGCGCCCGGAGATGAAGCCGGCGCCGCGCACATCGCCACCGCCGGACAGGTCGATTACCGCACCGGGTTGGACCGCGATGCTGCCACCGCCCAGGGTCACGTTGAGCCAGCCGTTGGGCAGGCTCTGGCCCAGCACCGTGCTGTTCAGCGACTGGCCGGCGAAGTTGTACACCAGGCCATCTACGGTGCCGCCATAAGGCATCACCAGGCCGGCGGCACTGACCGAAGTCAGGCTGCCAGGGCGCAGGGTCAGTTCGCGGGTGCTGGCGGTGCCCAGTACCAGGGCGCCGAGGGGCGCGCGCAGCACGCCCTGCTGGTCGATGGTGTCGGCCTGTATCGACAGCGCGCCAAACAGCGAATAGGGCTGGGCAGGCGTGGCCGCGCTGCTGCGCGCAATCTTCACATGCTCGGCCTTGATCACTGCCACGGCATTGGTGCCAGGGTAGATCTGCGCCGCGCTCAGGGTCAGCGTGCCCGGCGCCACCAGCCGCGTGTCGTTACCGCCCAGTGTCTTGAGCAGGCGCAGATCGCCGCTGCTGTTCAGGCTGACCTGATGGAAGCCGCGTCGATCGATGCTCAGCGCTTCACTCCCCCCCGTGCCGAACTTCAGGGTATTGCGTACGTCGATCAGCGCCGCATCCACCTGCAGCATGGCCTGATCGGCTTGCGACGAAAGCGCGATACCGATTTGATTGTTGGTGAGGCCCGGCCCGGCCGGCGGCAGGCTGGTGTACCCGGCCAGACGCACATGCGCAGCCGACAGGCGCACCCGGGTATCGGCGCGAGCCCCTTCGGCCAGCCCCAGTGCACCGGCATACAGGTGCAGGCTGCGCGCCGGTTGCAGCGTCACGTCGTCGGTAAAGCTGATCACGCCGCGGCTGAACAGCGTCAGTGCATCGAACCCGCCCTGCGCCACCTGGGCCACGCTGAGGTGGCCATGGCCATGTTCCAGCTTACCGGCCTGGTTGGCGAAGGCTTCCCCGCGCGGGCTGATACGCAGCTCGCGCTGGCGGATGGCCTCGGCATAGGCCGGGGTGATCGGGTAGGTACCGCTCTCCAGCGCAAGGGTCAGGCTGCCGCCCGCCACGCCAGCGCCACCCGCCGCTGCACGCAACTCGCCGTCCACGTACAAGCCATTGATCGAACTCAGGCTGATGCTGCCGCCCTGGCTGGCCAGCCGAGTCGCGCCAACCCCGGGTACATCGACACTCATCTGGCTGCCGGACGCATCCAGTACAGCGCCACGCTCGACCACCACGAACAGGTCGGGGGCCAGCGCGCCACCCAGGTTGGGGTCGAAGGTGCTGCCGATGACGATACTGCCGCCCTGGCGCAGCTCGCCATAGCGCTCGCCACGCGCGTCCACGGCGGTGACGGCACGGGCCGATACGTCGAGCAGCGCCCCGGCGCCGACCCGGATCGCCCGTTGATGCGGCTCGAACCGCACCGCACTGGTCAAGGCCTCCTGCACAACAGTGTCAGCCAGGGTGATCTGCCCGCCGTGTGCCACCAGGCTGCCGTCAACCTGCAGGCCACCGGGGCTGCGCAACGTGATGGACTGCCCGTCATCGACCTGGATACGGCTGCCGCTGGCTACCTGCAGCCAGCGTGACGCCACCTGCTGGGCCGACTGGTCCAACTCGCTGCCCGCCTGCAGCAGCAGGCTGGCACCGGCGCGCTGGGTCAGGACGCCCTTGGCGGCGTTCTCCAGGTACTGCGGTGGCGTCCACAGCTCCAGCGCCTCGGCCGCCGAACGGGCATCGCCACGCAGGCGATACACCGGCCGCGTCACCTGCACCTGGCTGTCGGCCGCCACCTCCAGGCGCTGGTTGCCCACCACCTCGTAGCGGGCAAAGCCCTTGGCGAAGAAATCGCTGCCCAGGTTCAGGCTGGCCGCCGGGGTGTCGGCGCCGATGCTCACGGTGTCGCCGCGCAGGGCCAGCGTGCCGGCGCCCGTGGTGCCGTACCCGCGCAGCTCGCCGCCCAGCAGCAACTGCCCACCGGCCCCGCCCGAGGTCAGGCTGGCCAGGCTCAGGTCGCCACCGGCACCCCCGCGCCAGTTGCCGTCGGGGGTGCGCGCCGCGCCGCTTTCCACACTCAGCACACTGCCCTGGCCCAGGCGAATGTCGCCGGTGCCACGCAGGGCCAGCGAACCGCCGTCCAGCCAGGCCGACAGGTCGGCGGGCTGCGCATTGACGCCGTCCTGGCGCCGGCCGCTGGCCTCCACGCGAACCCCGTCGGCCACCTCGATACGCGCGGCCAGGCCGGCATTGCCGACCCGCAGGCTGTCCGAGCCGCGTTGCAGGTTGCCCAGCAGCAGGTCGCCGCCGTGGCTGACCAGGTCGGCGTTTATCTGCACCTGTGGCGCCAGCAGGCTCAGGCCGGCGCCGTCGGCCAGGTTCAGCGCCTGCTCCAGGCGGATGCCCTCATACGCGGCCACCTGCAGGCCGCCAAGCTCGCGCAGGCGCTCGGCTTCCAGGCGCAGGACGCCTTCGCGCTCGGCCTCGACCGGGGCGTCGAGGGTTAGTGAGCCGCCCTGCACCTGCGAGCCGATCACCACCTGGTGCAGGTTGCCCGCGCCGGCGTTGAGCACGCTGCCCGTGGCGGTGGGCCGGTAGTCGCCAACGATCAGCTGTGCGCCGCGGGCCTGGCTCAGCTGGCTTTGCCGGTAGCCGTCGAGGCCGGCCTGCGGGGCCTGCAGCTGGTGGTCGCCCTTGAAGGTTTCGCCCAGGATGTCACCGCCCAGCTGCGCATTGGCGGTGCCGACCACCAGCCGCCCGGCATCGCGGCCAACGGTGTAGCCGTTCTCCAGGCGCTCGCGCGGGGCGATCAGCGGGCTGTAGAAGTAGCGGGTCTGGCCCCAGCGTGCGCTGTGCTGCTCGTAGCCCTTGTACACGCCCTGGTACAGCACGTCGCCAGGGGCACGCGAGAGGTTGTACAGGCGCCCGTCGGCGCCCTTGAGCCAGGTCTGCTTGAGGTAGCCGGTGGCCACGTCCAGCGTGCCGCCCGAGAGGTTGACCAGCGAGCCGGCCTGGGTCACCAGGTCGCCCCCGGTGAAGCTCACCGTGCCGCCCTGGGCCAGCCACTCGCCCAGACCGTGGCTGCGCGTGCCGAGGTAGCCGCCCACTTCCAGCAGGCCGCCGGCGGTGTACCAGCGCTCACCCTCGTAGCCGTTGGTGCCGGCGGCCACGTGCACCAGCTCGCGGATGTCGACCCACACATCGGTGCTGTTGAGCGCGCCGCTGTCGCGGTTGCCCGCCGCGTCGCGCTGCTCGTTGCCCTGGATGTTGACCTTGATGCTGTTGCTGTCCATGGCCAGCTTGACCCCGACCGCGCCCGCCACGTCCAGCACCGCGCCGTCGCGCAGCAGGCTGCGCTGGCCGGCACTCACCGCCACCTGGCCGCCGGTGGCCAGGGTCAGCGAACCGCCCTGGAAGTCCACCGTGCCGCCACTGACGATCTCCACCCGCGACAGGCTGCGGTCATCGGCCACCGCGCTGAGGTTGTCGAACGCGCCGTTGCGCTGGTTGACCTGCCCGCCCAGGTCCTTGCGCACCGCCTCGCGCTGGCTGTCCAGTGCGCTGCCGGGGTTGGCGTCGATGACGATGGCAGTGGTGCTGCCGGCGGCCAGGGTCACGTTGCCGGTGCGGTCGCTGGCCGCGTTGAGCAGGTGGATGGTGCCGCGGTTGTCGATCGAGCTGGTGGCCACGGCCACGCCCTGCTGGCGCACCTGATGCCCGGTCAGGGTGATGTCGCCCTGGCTGGCCTGGATCAGCCCGCTGTTGCGCACCGTGCCGGCCGTGCTGCCGGCCTTCAGCGTGGTGGCCACCTCGTTGCCGCGGGTGGTGGAGTACGGGTTGCCCGCCGTGCCGACGCCCTTGCGGATGTAGAAGGTATCGCCCGCCGCCAGGGTCGCCTGGCCCTTGGCGTTGATCAACTGGCCGGCGTTCTCCACCTCGTGGCCCAGCAGCAGGGTGTAGCCACCGCCCTGGGTGGAGCTGGCCGGGGCGTGGGTCTGGATCAGCGCGCCGCGCTCGACCATGACCTTGCCGGCGGCATCGGTGAAGGTCGGCTGGCTGCCCAGGCTGTCCACGTACAGGCCGCGCTCGGTGAACTGCTGGTCGCTGATGGTGGCGGCGGCCGCCGTCAGGTTGCGCACGTTGATCTGGCTGCTGCCGCTGAACACGATGCCGTTGCGGTTGACGATCATCAGCGTACCGTCGGCCTTGATCGTGCCCTGGATCTGGCTGGGCGCGACGCTGTTGCCGACGCGGTTGAGCAGTGCCCAGTTGGCGTCCTGCTGGAAGGTCAGCTGGGTGTCGCGGCCGACGTTGAAGGTTTCCCAGTTGAGAATCGCCTTGTCGGCGGTCTGCTTGATGGTCACCTGGGTGGTGCCGCCCTTCTGCGTCTGTACCGGAGCCTCGGCGTTGGTGAACAACGGCTTGCCATTGGCATCGAGCAGCGGGTTCAGGCCATTGCCGCCCAGGCCGTTGTGGATGCTCGAGGGCGCCGCCAGCGCGGCGGCGCGGCCGGCCGCCTGGGCAGCCTGTTGCGCGGCGATGGCGGCCACGGTGTTGTTGAGGTTTTGCAGCGAACGCTGCAACTGGGCATTGGCACGCTGCTGCTGGGCCAGCGGCGGTGGCAGCCCCGGCAACTGCACCGCACCGCCCTGCCCGCCCGTACCGCCGGCCTGCGGCGCGCTGCCCTTGGCCGCGAACCAGGCCGAACTGAACGCCGCAGGCGCCGCCTGCACGCTGCCGGCCAGGGCCAGCAGCGCAATCACCTGGGCCAGCGGCTTGAGCCGCAGCAGGGGCATATCGGCCTGACGGTGGGTACGGTGGGAGGGCGAAGCAGCAGTGCCAAGGCGCATTGCAATCAATCCTTTTCTGGTCCATCGCGGTAATGGGGTGCCACACGCCGGTGCGGCCGGTGACCTATGACATAGGCGGTTGCACGGGCGGCAGACCGAACCTTTGTCACGCAAAGTTCATGTGATCGGTGGCGTTCTGAAACGCAAAAGCCGGTAACGGCGCGAGCCGTTACCGACGGGGTACAGCGACAGGCGTCGGCGCGGCTTAGGCCGGGCGACCCTGGGTGTTGCACACGCTGAGGTTGTTCACGCCCAGTGCGCCGGACTGGTTGGCGAACTGCAGGCGAACGGCGTTTTTCCAGGCTGAGCTCAACGGGATCAGCTTCTGCGCGATGATGGCCGCATCGTTGTTGGTGGTGGCGCCGTAATGACGGTTCAGGAAGGCGACGACGGCGGTGCCGTCTGCGGCGTCCTTGTAGCACTGACCGAAGATCAGGTTGGTGTAGGCAACGATGGAGTAGCCGGTGGCCGGGTTGGCCAGCACCGGGGCCCAGTTCTGCGGAATCGCGCGTGCGGCGGCGGTGGCCGGTGGCGCGGCGTTGGCCAGTGCAGTCTGCACGTTGCCGACGGTTGGCAGCAGGTTGTTGACGCGGGCGACCTTGGCGTTGTTGGTGGCATCCACGTCTTCAGGGCCTACATAGCCGATGGCGTCTTCGGTGCCGTACACCGAGGTCACGATATCGCCGCTCAGGGCAACACCCTGGAACGTGGCAGGCTCTGCACCGACCTGAGCGGTGGTGAAGGTGCTGCTGACGCCGAACTGGGTCGGGCACTGGCTGTTCAGGTGACGGGTGAAGATCTCGGAGGTGCCGCTGCTGCCGCTGCGGTAGAACACCTTGATGGCCTTGTTCGGGTAGCTGGCGTCGATCTGGTTCCAGTTGCTGATCGAACCCGAGAAGATCCCGCACAGCTGGGCGCTGGTCAGGTTCAGGTCGTTGACGGCAGTGCCGTTGGCCAGCTTGAGGTTGTACGGGATGGTGACCGAGGTGGCTGCCGACGGAACCTGGATCAGCGGGCCCCACTTGTTGGCGACGTCGTTGCCGGCGCTGTTGTGGTCCAGGTTGTAGGTGTTGATTTCCGCATCGGAAAGGATCGAGTCGCTGCCTGCGAAATCGACGGTCACACCGGCGGGCTTGTTGATATCGGCGGCACGGTTGAACAGGAAAGCCGACTTGCCTTTACCGCTGCCAACACCGGTGTAGGTGTCGAAACCGGCGCCCAGTACGCCTGGGGTGGTGTACAGGCCTTGTGGCAGGGTGGCACCGCCACCGACAACCGCTGCCATCGATTGAGCCGAAGCCAGTGCGGCAACAGCCAGCGAGGCTGCGATCATAGTGCGCTTAAACATGAAGAAGCTCCTTTCGTCGTGTTCGTACGTTGAGGTGAGTCGCGCTTGCATGTCACGGTGGCGTGGCGCAGCGCCTTGATCCAGAGGGCTTGCTGGCCGATCCACGAGGCTTAGGTTGGCAGTGCGCGGTGACAGTCAGAGGAAAAAACATCGGGAGCTTGGCGGGTAATTTCTCGGGTGTTTCGGGTGGCCTCATCGCGGGTCAAGCCCGCTCCCACACAGGTCAGTGTGGGAGCGGGCTTGACCCGCGATGGCTTCACCACCGATGGGGCGGCCCCTCGAGGTCCCGGATTCCCCGGCAACCCACTCGGGTGTTGCCCACCCCCCCAAAAAAAATCACTGCACCAGCTGGTTGATCTCGATGATCGGCAGCAGCACCGCCATCACGATCAGCAGCACCACCGCACCCATCACCACGATCATCAGCGGCTCCAGCAATGCGGTCATGCCCATCGCTCGGCGCTCGATGTCCTTGGCCAGGCTCTGCGCCGCGCGGTCGAGCATCGGCGGCAGGTTGCCGGTCTTCTCGCCGCTGGCGATCAGGTGGATCAGCAAGGGCGGGAACACCTTCTCCACCGCCAGCGCCGACGCCAGCCCCACGCCTTCGCGCACCCGCGCCGTGGCCTCGCTCACGCACTGGTCGAGGCGGTCGTTGGCCAGGGTCTGGCGCGCCGCCTCCAGGGCCCGCAGCAACGGCACCCCGGCACTGCCCAGAATCGCCAGGGTCGAGGCGAAGCGTGCGGTGTTCAGGCCCAGCACGAAGCGCCCCAGCAACGGCAGGCGCAGCACCCGGTTGTGCCAGGCCAGGCGTGCCGACGCGCCGCGCAGGTACACACGCCAGCCCCATGCCCCGGCCACCAGCACGATGAAACACAGCCAGCCCCAGGCCCGGATGAAGTCGCTGGCGTTAAGCATCGCCAGGGTCAGCCCCGGCAGGTCCTGGCGCGCCTGGGTGAAGGCGCTGACCACCTGCGGCACCACGTAGCTGAGCAGAAAGATCACGATGCCGATCGACACCAGCCCGACCACGCCGGGGTAGATGAACGCGGTGAGGATCTTGCCGCGCAGGGTGTTGCGGTCTTCGATGTAGTCGGCCAGGCGCTCCATCACCTGGGCCAGGTCGCCGGACTCCTCCCCCGCCGCGATCAGTGCGCGGTAGATCTCGGGAAAGTCCCGCGGGCGCGCCGCCAGTGCGTCGGCCAGGCGCATGCCGCTGCGCACGTCGCCGCGCACCGCGCCCAGCACCTGGGCGATGTGCTTGCGTTCGGCCTGCTCCAGGGTCGCGCTCAGGGCGCCCTCCAGCGGCAGCCCGGCGGCCAGCAGGCTGGCCAGCTGGCGCGTGGTCCAGGCCAGGTCCGCATCCGACAGCTTGCTGGCGAACAACCCGCCGCCGGCACTGACGGCAGGCTCCGGCTCGACCTGCAAGGCGCTCAGGCCCAGCCCGCGCAATTGCCCGATCACCGCCGCCGGGCTGTCGGCCTCCAGCTGGCCACGGCTGATGCGCCCCTGGGCATCGGCGGCTTCATAACGGTATCGGCTCATCAGGCGTCCCGGGTCACACGCAGGATTTCTTCCACGGCGGTACTGCCGCTGTCGACCCAGCGCTGGCCGTCCTCGCGCATGCTCAGCATGCCGGCCTGGCGCGCTGCGGCGCGCAGGGCCTGTTCGTCGGCGCCCTGGTGGATCAGGCCGCGAATCGGGTCATCGATGCAGAACAGCTCGTGGATCCCGGTACGCCCGCTGTAGCCGGTGTGGTTGCAGCTGGCGCAGCCATGGGGGCGAAACTGGCCGGGGGCATTCGGGTCGGGCTGACGGCAGTGCGGGCACAGCCGCCGTACCAGGCGCTGGGCCAGCACGCCGAGCAGCGCCGAGGCCAGCAGAAAGGGTTCCACGCCCATGTCGAGCAGGCGGTTGACCGCCGACACGGCGTCGTTGGTGTGCAGCGTGGCCAGCACCAGGTGCCCGGTGAGCGAGGCCTGCACCGCGATCTGCGCGGTCTCCAGGTCGCGGATCTCGCCGATCATGATGATGTCCGGGTCCTGGCGCAGGATCGCGCGCAGGGCCACGGCAAAGGTCATGTCGATGCGCGCATTCACCTGGATCTGGCTGATGCCCGGCAGGTCGTATTCCACCGGGTCCTCGACGGTGAGGATGTTGCTGACGCTGGCATCGAGCCGCGCCAGCGCCGCGTACAGGCTGGTGGTCTTGCCGCTGCCGGTGGGCCCGGTGACCAGCACGATGCCGTGGGGCTGGCGAATCAGCACGTCCAGGCGGGCCAGCAGCGCCGGGGCCATGCCCAGGGTTTCCAGTTGCAGACGCCCGGCCTGCTTGTCCAGCAGGCGCATCACCACCCGCTCGCCATGCCCGGTGGGCACGGTGGACACACGGATATCGATGGGCCGGCCAGCCACGCGCAGGGCGATGCGCCCGTCCTGGGGCAGGCGCTTTTCGGCGATGTCCAGCTGCGCCATGATCTTGATCCGCGACACCAGCGCCGCGTGCAGCGCCTTGCGCGGCGAGACCACGTCGCGCAGGGTGCCGTCGACCCGGTAGCGCACCACCGAGTGGGTCTCGAAGGGTTCGATGTGGATGTCGCTGGCCTCGTCGCCGGCAGCCTGGGTCAGCAGCGCGTTGATCATGCGGATCACCGGCGCGCCGTCCTGGGTGTCGAGCAGGTCGGTGATCTCGGGCATGTCCTGCATCAGGCGGTCGAGGTCGACGTCGTTCTCGGCCGCGCCGACCGCCGCTGCGGCGCCGCCGTTGTCGCTGTAGGCGCTGGTCAGCAGGCGGTCGAGCTCGTCTTCGCTGACCTGCTCGGCGGCCTGCTCGCCGAACTGGCGGCGCACCTCGCCCAGCGCCCAGGCCGGGGTCGAGGGGCACAGGCGCAGCGGCGCGGCGTGCTCGCCGGCCAGCAGCACCACGCGCTGGGCCTTGGCCCAGGCGTACGGCAGGCGGCTCACCGGGCAACCCCGACTTCATCCAGCGGCACGGCGCGGATCGCCGCACGCGGGGTGCCGATGGCCGCGCCCGCGCGCGGTACGCCCTGCTCGGCGCTGGGCAGCAGCGGCATCTGCGCGTCCGGCAGCGCCCAGGAATGGGCCGGCTTGAGCCCGCCCTGGGCACGGCGGATGAAATCGTAGCGGTTGAGGGTGATGCTGCGCCCCACCTCGGCATCGCGAATGATGTAGGGGCGCAGGAACACCATCAGGTTGGTCTTGCTGGTGGCGCGGCGCTCGTTGCGAAACAGCACGCCCACCCCCGGCAGGCTGGAAAGAAACGGAATGCCGTCGTTGGCCTGGGTGTAGCCGTCCTGCAGCAGGCCGCCGAGCACCATGATCTGGCCGTCGTCGAGCAGGATGCTGGTGTCGATGGCACGCTTGTTGGTGACCGTGCCGGCGGCACTGGAGGCGCGTTCGTCGACGCTGCTGACCTCCTGGTAGATGTCGAGCTTGACCGTGCCGCCTTCGGAGATCTGCGGGCGCACGTTGAGCTTGAGCCCCACCTCTTCGCGCTGGATGGTCTGGAACGGGTTGTTGCTGGTGCCGCCGCCATCGGTGACGTACTGGCCGCTGACAAAGGGGATGGTCTGGCCGACGAAGATGCTCGCCGCCTCGTTGTCCAGGGTCAGCAGGTTGGGCGTGGACAGCACGTTGCTGCCGCCCTTGCTGGTCAGGGCGCGGGCCAGCACCTTGAGGTCGAGCACCTCGCCGATGCCGGGGATGTTCACCGTGCCGTCCACCACGCCCACGCTCAGGCCGGGGGGCAGCGCGTCGATGCTGTTCCTGGCACCGCGATTGAACCCGGCACCGCCCAGGTTGGCGCCGCCGAACACGCCGTTCTTGCCCAGGTTGCCGGCCTGCCACTGGATGCCGAATTCGTTGGCGTCGTCTTCGCTGACCTCGACGATCAGGCTTTCGATCACCACCTGGGCGCGGCGCTGGTCGAGCAGGTCGATCACCTCGCGCAGGTTGCGGTACAGCGGGTCGGGTGCCGAAATCAGCAGGGTGTTGGTGGTGGCGTCGGCCTGGATGGTCACCCCGCCGGCGGAAAACGCGGTGTTCTGCTCGCTGCCCTGCGAACCGTTGCCATAGACGTTGCCGGCCTGGCCGAGGCTGGCCCCGTAGGTGGCGGCTGGCGGGGTGGCGCTGGTGGTCTGCGCGGTGTTCGCCGCCGCGCCGCTGCCGTTCTGCTTGCCTGCCAGCAGGCCACCGCCGCTGAGCCTGGCGCGGGCGTCGTCACCGCTGCTGCTGTCGCTCTCGCCGGTGAGCAGCCCGCGCAGGGCCTGGGCCAGCTTGCCGGCCTGGGCGTTGCGCAGGTACACCACGTGCAGGTTGCTGGGGTTGTTCTGTGCGTTGTCGAGCTTGTAGATCAGGTCGCGGGCCAGTTGCGTGCGCTCGGGGCTGCCGGCGCGGATCACCACGCTGTTGGAGCGCGGGTCGCCGATCACGCTGATCTTCTGGGTGGGGTCGTTGCCCTGGGTTTCGAGCAGCTCCGAGACCATGGCCGCGATGTCGCTGGCGATGCCGTTCTGGATCGCCACCACGTCGGTGTCGATGGCGCTGGGGATGTCGATGCTGTCGAGCAGCCGGGCCACACGCTCGAGGTTCTCGGCATAGTCGGTGACCACCACGGTGTTGTTGCCGGGGTAGGCGTTGATCGGGTTGTTGGGCGACACGATGGGGCGCAGCACCGGGATCACGTTGACCGCGTTCTCGTATTGCAGGCGGAAGGTGCGGGTGAGCATGCCGGTGCCGGCATCCTTGCTGTTGATCGGCCCGCCCAGCAGCTTGGCGTCGGCCTCGGGCACCACCTGGCTGACCCCGCCCACGTCGACCACGCTGAAGCCCTGCATGCGCAAGGCCGCCAGCAGCATGGCGTAGGCACGTGTGGCCGGCACCTCGCCTTCGGACACCAGGGTCAGCTGGCCCTTGACCCGCGGGTCGACCAGAAACTGGCGCCCGGTGGCCCGCGACAGGGCGCGCACCACGGCCTGGATGTCGGCGTCGACGAAGTTCAGCTGCACCGGCTGGTCGCCCAGCGGGTTGCCCGGTGCGGCACTGGCGCTGCCATCGCTGTGGGGCCTGGCGCGGTGGGCGGGGGCACGCGGGGTCGGGCGCTGTGGCTCGACCCGCGCCTGCAGGCCGTGGCGTTCCAGACTGGTCGGCCCGGGCTGCACGTTGGCCAGCGGTCGGCCCAGCTCGCTGCTGGCCAGTGGCTGCGCAGGCTGCTGGCTGCAACCGGCCAGGGCCAGTGCCAGTACCAGGGGAGCCAGGCCGGCCAGTCGGCGCGGCAGTTGGGTGCACATCATGACGATTCCTTAGCGCCTTGCGCCTGGTCCAAGCGAACGATTCCGGAGAACGACGCCGTGGCCGAGGGGTCGGCCAGCGGGTCGCGTTGCAGGCGGCTGTGCACCACCGTCAGGCCCAGTTGTGCGGGGGCCTGCAGCAGCCAGGCGGTGGCGGCCTCGGCGGGGGCCTGGGCAAGATCGAGCTGCCAGCCGCCCTCCACCGCCTGAAGCTGGTAATGGCCGCCCAGCCCGGCGTGCTCCAGGCTCTGGCGCAGGGCCGGCGCCTGTTGCGCGGCGCCCGGCAGTGAGGGGGCGTGGGCAAGCAGGCCGTCGAGGGTTTGCGCCTGGCTGCGCAGCCTGGGCGTTTCGGCCTCCCAGTGGGCGATGCGCGCCAGTGCCGGCTGCACCAGCACCAGCCACCACAGCGTGGTGCCCAGCAGCAGTGCGGTCAGGGCCACGGCGCGGCGCTCGCGCGCACTCAGGCCGTGCCACCAGGGGCGCAGGCGGCGCAGGGGGTGCCGTGCCTTACTCAACATTGGCCACCTCCTCGCCCGTGGCGGTCGCCGGGCGCAGGGTCCAGCCGTGGTCGCTGCTGCTGGCCTCGATGCCCTGCGCCGCCAGCCGGGTTTGCCAGGCGTTGTCGGCCGGGGGCCGTGCGGCGCCGGGCAGTGGCTGCAGGTCGAGCACGCCGTCGTGGTAGGTCAGTTGCTCGACTGCGCCGGCCAGAAACGGCATGGCGCTGCCGGCGGCCTGCAGCAGGTGGTTGAAGGGTGCGACCGCGCCATTGTCGCCGGCGGCGAGCTGCTGGCGTACCTGTTGCAGCGGGTTGAGGATCACCTGCAACTGCGGGTAGGCAGCGCGTACCTGCTGGTGCATGTGCTGGCGCAGTTGCTGGCCGGTGTCGGCCAGCCGCGCGGCGTAGAGGTTCAGGCCCAGGGTCCAGATCATGGCGGCGCTGGCGCACAGGGCGAGTGCCCGTGGCCAGCCGTGCTGTGCGGCGCCAGGGGCGCGCAGGCCGCTGTGCAGGCTCGCCACCGGGCATGCGCCGGCCCTTGCCGGGGTCGGGTACAGGCCCCGGGGTTTGAGGCCGGCATTCGACAGCCACTGCGCCAGGCCCTGCAATGCCGCCTGCCCCAGCCATGCCACCGCCACCTTCCCGTCTGCTGCGCGTGGCCCGTGGGCGATATGCACGGCGCGCACATCGCCCAGTATCAGGCCCTGCGCAGCGCACTGCACCGCCGCCCCCAGGCGCGCCGCCGGCAACGGCGGCAGTACCAGCTCGGTGCACAGGCTGTCGTCCGGGTGCAGCCACGCCAGCACCTCGCGGCCCCGCGCCAGGCTCTTGAGCTGCGCCTGCGCCGCCTCGCCCTCGGCCTCGGTCCGGCCCTGGCGGTCCAGTTGCCGATAGCCGACCCGCGCCCCGCCCTCAAGCTCCGCCAGCCGCGGCAATGCCATGTGCAGTTGTGCCTTCATGCGCCCACCCGTGCCCAGACAACCTGTGCCAGGGGCGCCTGCCCGCGCAGCAGCAGCGCCTCCAGGCGCACCTCGCGCGAGCCGCTACGGGCCACGCCGTGCAGGCGGAACCAGTCGCTGGTAATGCCCACCGGCACGCTTTCGAGGACCACGTGGGGCATCTGCAGACGGTTGACGAAATCCCCGCGGTTGACGAACCAGCGCCCGCCGTCGCGCTCGGCGATCAGCTGGCGCGCCTTGTCTACGCTCAAGCCCGGCACCTGCGCCGCCAGCACCTCGGCCGACGCGGTGTTGCCATTGATCCAGGTGTTGGCCGGCAGCACCGTGGCCACTCGGCGCAGGCGCGCCAGCCCTTCGGCATCCAGCCCCGGCACGGCCAGCTGGTCGAGGCTGCGCAGCATCGGCCGGCGTGCCGGCACCGGGCGCGAAGCGGCACCCGGCGAGGTTGCGCGACCACTGTCGAAGCCGTGCACCGCCTCGGCTACGGGCGCCTGCCGGCGCGGGTAGCCGTCGATCACCCGCGCCGCGATCGCCTGCGCCACCGGCGCGGCCAGGCCGATCAGTGCACACAGGCGCTCGAAGGTGGCCAGGGCCTGCTCGTCGGGTTGCTCCTCGACCACCAGGTTGCGCAGGTTGAACTTGCCCTGCTCGTCTTCCAGCCGGCCCTGGAACACCGCGCCACGCTCACCCACCGGCATGCCGGCGATGGGGCGCGCCCAGCCCTGGTCGAGGCGTACCAGCGGGTCGACGCGGCGCTGCTCGGCCAGTACCTCACGGCTCCAGGCCAGGCCCGCCTGCAGCACGCCCTGCCCCTGGGCACGCTGCTGCAGGCTTTCCAGCTCACGGGTGAATACGCTCTGGCGGCTGATCATGCCCGCTGCTATCACCGCCACCACGGCGGCTATCAGCAAGGCACTGATGATCGCCATTCCGCGTTGCTGCGCGGACGGTCTCATCACGGCGCCTACAGCTGCCAGGAGCCGATATCGGCGTTCACGCCGTCGCCGTCAGGCTCGCCATCGGCGCCCAGCGAGAACACGTCGATCTCGCCGTTGGCACCGGGGTTGAGGTAGTGGTAGGGACGGCCCCAGGGGTCGTTGGGCAGGCGCTCCAGGTAGGCGCGCCAGGTGCCGGGCTTGGCCGAGGCGGGTTTTTCCACCAGTACCTTGAGGCCCTGGGCGGCGCTGGGGTAGCTGCCGTTGTCCAGGCGGTAGAGCTTGAGCGCCTGCATCAGCCCGGCGATGTCCTGGCGGGCGGCGGTGGCACGCGCCTGGTCGGGGCGGTCGAGCACCTTGGGCACCACCATCGCTGCCAGGATCCCGAGGATGACCACCACCACCATGATCTCGATCAGGGTGAAGCCGCGTTGGCGACGGGGGGCAGAACGGCGTGGGCAGGTAAGCGACATCTCGGCATTCCTTGGCGGGATTCGGGGGCCGATTGTGGCAAGGGCATATGTCAGTGGTATTGAAAATCCTCGGGAGTTCCGGTCGCCAATCGGTCAGACAGACCCCCTAGGATGCAGCTTTGCCCACACCGAGATGCCCATGCGCAGACGCCGCCCGCAACAGGCCGGTTTTACCCTGATCGAAGTGCTGGTGGCGCTGGCCATCGTGGCCGTGGCGATGGCCGCTGCAGTGCGCGCGGCCGGGCTGATGACCCAGGGCAATGGCCTGCTGCGCGACAAGTCGCTGGCCCTGCTCTCGGCGCAGGCGCGCCTTGCCGAACTGCGCCTGGAAGGCCAGGCAACCCCGGGCCTGCGCCGCTTGGAGTGCGACCAGGGGCGCCTGCGCCTGCGCTGCGAGCAGCAGGTCGACAGCCGCCCCGGTGGGCTGCTGCAGGTGCGCCTGGAGGTGTTCGAGCGTGACCGTGAAGGCCCGCCGCTGGCGCGCCTGGAGAGCTGGCTGGGCCAGGCGCCTAGGGGCGAATGAGGCGCGGCAGCGCGGGGCCTTCGGGCAGTCGCGCGATGCCGATGCGGCTGCGCTCCCCGGCGCGCTCGATCACCAGCGCATCGGCTTCTATGGCCACCAGTTGCACCCCCTGCGCCAGTTGCTCGCCCACCCGCACGGCCTGTGGCGCGCCGCCGTTGAGCGAGACGATGGCCACCGCACCGGCACTGCCGGCCAGCAGCCCGCTGAGGCTGATGTCGACCTGCGCCGGCAGGTTGGCGAACCACTGCCCGGCGGCGGCCGGGGGTGCCGATAGGGTCTGCTGCATGGCAGCCGGCACTGGTTGGGGGGTGGGCGTCCAGAGCAACGTGCCCCAGGTCGCGAGCCCGGCCAGCGCCGCGAGCAGCGCCGCGCCCTGGACCAGTTGCGGGGCAGCCACGGGTTTGAATGCTAGTGCCATGGGGAACGGTCTCCGTGTGGTTCCTGGCCCGAGCATACGCGCCGATTCTCACGCTTTTGTTTCACACGACGATCATCTTCGCCGTGCACGCTGTCACCAGCCAAGGAGGCATCGCCCCATGCAACGCAGCCATCCACAACAGGGGTTTACCCTGATCGAACTGATGGTGGTGCTGGTGATCGTCGGCATCGCCAGCGCCGCCATCAGCCTGAACATCCGCCCCGACCCGGCCAGGGCGCTGCGCGAAGACGCCGAGCGCCTGGCGCAATTGCTGCTGGTGGCCCAGAGCGAGGTGCAGGCCGATGGCCGCGCCCTGCTCTGGCAGGCCGACCGCGACGGCTACCGTTTTGTGCGGGCCGGCGCGGCGCTGGACGGCGACCCGCTGCTGCGCCCGCGCCCCTGGCAGGCCGCGCCGGTGACGGTGCAGCGCACCCCGCAGCGGGCCGTGCGCATCGACCCGGAATGGATCGGCGAGCCGCTGACCCTGCGCCTGGTCAGCGGCCAGCAGCAGATCGAAGTGCGCCGCGATGCCGCCGGCCGCGTCGAGGTGCACCAGCCATGAGGCGCCACCCGCAAGGCGGGTTCACCCTGATCGAGGTGATGGTGGCGATCCTGTTGATGGCCATCGTCAGCCTGGTGGCCTGGCGCGGGCTGGACAGCGTCAGCCGCGCCGACCGCCACGTCAAGGACAGCACCGAACAGGCCCGCGCCCTGTTGCGGGTGTTCAACCAGCTGGAGCGCGACCTGGCCCTGCGTGCCAGCAGCGAACTGGCCGAGCCGGTGCTGGCGGGCATGGACCCGCCCAGCGAAAAACCGCTGCCTGCGGTGCGGGTGCAGGCCAGCGACGGGCGCCCGGCGCGCCTGGAGCTGATTCGCAGCAGCGCCGCCGACGACGGCCTGATACGCGTGCGCTGGTGGTTGCAGGGTGGCACGCTGTATCGCGCCGCGGCGCCGGCACGCGACCGCTTCCCGCTACCGGCGCCTGCCGGCCGGGTGGCGGTACTGGAGGATGTGGCTGAATTCAACCTGCGGGTGTGGGAGCCGGGCAAGGGCTGGCGGCACCTGACCGGCGAGGCCCGGGACGATCCGCCGGGGCTCGAGATCGAACTGCTGCGCCAGAGCGCGCAGGGCCCGCAGCGTTACCGCCAGGTACTGGGGCCGCTCAACTGAGCAGCACCACGCCACCGGGCAGTTCGGTGCAGCGTGCGCCGTAGGCGTCGCGGATCAGCTGCGCCACCCCTGGCAGCTGCGCCAGGCTGAAGCGCGCCTGCACCTTGCGTCGCCCCAGGCTGGGGTTGAGCAGCACCAGCATGCCGGGGCGGTAGCGGTTGATTTCGTCGATCACCTGGCTCAGCGGCGCGTCATGGAACACCAGCCGCTGCTCGCGCCAGGCCATTACCTGTTCGGCATCGAACGGCTGCGCGCTGCCGGCGCTGCGGGCGTCGTAACGCAGCTGCTGGCCGGCGGGCACGGGCAAGCTGCGGCCCTGCCAGAGAATCTGCACCTGGCCCTGCAGGCAGGTGACGCACACGGCCGAATCGGTGTGGCGCACATTGAAGCGCCCGGCCTGGGCCGACACCCAGGCCTGCCCGGCCTGCACCTGCACCGGGGCCTGGGCCAGCACCTCGACCTCGCCTTCGAGCAGGGCGATCGCTTCGCCGCTGCGGTTGATGCGGGTCTGGGTGTTGAGCTCCAGCGCGATGCCCTGGGTCAGGTCGATGCGCCGCTGCTCGCCAACGCCGGTGTGAAAGTCTGCCGCTGGCGTGCCGAGCCCGTCCACCAGGTTGCTGCGCAGCAGCACGAAGGCTGCCGAGGCCGCCAGCGCGCCGCCCAGGAACGCGCGGCGCCCCAGGGTGCGCAGGGGCACCACGCGCTCGGCCTGGCGCGCCGCCGGCTCCAGCTGCTGCCACAGCTGGCGGGCCTGCTCGAAGGCCTGGGCGTGCGCCGGGCTCTGTGCGCACCACTGGCGCAGGGCGCGTGCGTCGGCGACGGTGGCGCGCCCGGAGGTAAGCAGCAGCAACCAGTCCTGGGCCTGGCTGTGCAGGCTGGGTTCAGCCGAAGTCTGGGGTGTCATGGTCTGAGGGGCCTGCATCAAAATGGCGCTGTGTATTGTTCAAGACGGTTTTCCCGCACCGGGACCGAACCGCTGGAACACTTTTCTTTCCAGCCGCGTGGCGCAGTAACCCAGTGCGGCCTTGAGCTCCTTCTCGACCATGCGCGTGGAGATGCCGAAGCGCTGGGCGATTTCCAGGTGCGAGGCTTCCTCCAGGCGCGCGGCAATGAAGATACGCCGGCGCCGTGCCGGCAGTTCGTAGAGTGCGCCGAGCAGGCACTGGATTTCCTGCTGGCCGCCGACAATGCGCGCCGGGTCCTGGTCTTCGGCCACCTGCAGCAGGTCTTCGACCTCGGCGCCGGTGAGCAGCCGGGCGTCGGCCTGGCGCCGGTCGGCGGCGATGTTCAGGGCCATGCGGTAGAGGTAGGCGTTGGGCTTGTGCAGCACGTGGGTGGCCTGCATGCGGTCGACCCGCAGGTAGGTTTCCTGGAGCACGTCGCAGGCCAGGTCGTCCGAACCCAGGCGGCGTTTGAGGCGCACCTTGAACTCGTCGTAAGAGGTCAGGAACAACGTGACCAGAGGTGTATTCATACTGCCTAGCCTCCATGCGATTAAGGGCAGTCCATGCGTGTATCGGGCAACAGCAGCAGCGTCACCGGTTGCGCCAGCGCCGAGGGCGGTGGCCGCTCCAGGCGCAGGGCGCGCAGGCTTTCGACCAGCGCGCTGTCACGCCGGTGATCGCCGGTGGAGGCCAGCAGGCGGCTCTGGGCCAGCACCCCGCGGGCGTCGATCCATACCTGCACGGCGGCCCGGTAATGGCCTGGGCGTGCCAGCGCGCTGGCACACAGCGCCTGTTCCACGGCGCGTTGCAGCGTGCGCGCATAATTGCCGGCCGCGCCGCCCCCGCCTGTGGCACGCGGGTTAGGCGCGGCTGCCGGCAGTGCCACGCGCTGCACGGTGAAGGCCTCGGCGCCGCTGTAGCGGGCCATCAGCCCGGTGCCTTCGAGCAGCCTGCGCAGGCCGTCGCGGGCGCTGAACGCGCCGCTCAGCGGCATCGAGCGCTGGCGTGCGGTCAGCTCCCGGTCCACCAGTACCGCCATGCCGCTCTGCTGGCCGAAGGCGTGCAGCGCCTCGTCCAGTGGCTGGGCCGGTATGTCGAAACGGATCGGGCCTGCGCCGTGCACCGGCATCGCCAGCACGGCCAACAGCAGCACGGCGATTCTGGCAAGGCAGTGGCGCAAACCGGTGTCTCCCCCGAAAGTCGCCATCGTGGGGCCTGTGTATGAATCTGATGTGACAGCGGTAGGCAAAAAACCTTAACGATGTGGGAAGTCGCCTGGGGCTAGACTGGGGGAAACCGCTTCAGGGAGGGCATGGACATGGGCTGTCGAATCGCGGGGTTGTGGCTGGTTGCCGGTCTGCTGAGTGGCCTGTCGAGTGGCGTGGTGCAGGCGGGTCAGGACGAGGGTTGCATCGACGTGCAGGTGGGCCAGGCGCGGGCGCTGGCGTACGACTGCCTGACGCGCCAGTTGCAGAACGGCAACGGGCAGCGCGCGGCGCAGGCCAACCGCAAGGCGATGGAGGTGGATGTGAGCCGGCGCGCGCCGAACCAGCTGGGGTTGTTCAACCAGTCGGCCACGGGGCAGCGCATGGGCAATGCGTTCGGGGTGTCGGTGCGGCCGCAGCGGCCGGGGCCGTGAATTCGACTGCGGGGGGTTGTCAGTGCCGCCCTCTTCGCTGGCAAGCCAGCTCCCACAGGTGGTGACTCAAGGACCGCGTAAAGATCTGCAAGATCGTGGTGAGCCCATCGCGGGGCAAGCCCGCTCCCACAGGTACCGTGGGGACCCGGGGCCTGTGCAAAACCTGTGGGGCTTGACCTCTTCGCTGGCAAGCCAGCTCCCACAGGTGGTGACTCAAGGACCGCGTAAAGATCTGCAAGATCGTCGTGAGCCCATCGCGGGGCAAGCCCGCTCCCACAGGTACCGTGGGGACCCCGGGCCTGTGCAAAACCTGTGGGAGCGGGCTTGACCCGCGATGGGCCGCGCAGCGGCCCCTACCGCCCCCGCGGCAAGCAGATGCGAAACTGTGCCCCCCCCAACGCCGACTGCCCCACCGTCAGGGTGCCACCCTGCCCCTCGATCACCCGACGGCTGATCGCCAACCCCAGGCCAAACCCGCCCGTGGCACGGTCCCGACTGCGATCCAGGCGGTAGAACGGCTGGAAGATGCGCTCGCGCTCCTCCTGCGGAATGCCAATGCCGTCATCCTCGACGGTCAGCACGCACGCGCCCTTGGCATCCACGCTCAGGCGCAGCAGGATGCGCTGCCCGCAATAACGCATGGCGTTGCGGATCAGGTTCTGCACCGCCCGCGCCGTCAACCGCGGGTCCAGCACAAAGCGCGGCAGATCCGGCTCGGCACGCACCTCCAGGCTCACCCCGCGCCCATCCAGCTCTTCGGCATAGCTGCCCAGGATGCTGTCGACGAACTCGGGCAGCGCCACCTCCACCCGCTCGCCACCCTGGCCATTCTGCAAGCGGTTGTACGACAGCAGCTCAAGTACCAGCGCATCCAGCTCGCGCACGTGCCCCACCAGTTCCAGCAGGCGCTTGCGACTGGCCGGGGGCATTTCGTCGTACAGCAGCACCAGGCCGAAATCCAGGCGGGTCAGCGGCGTGCGCAGCTCATGCGACACCGCATTGAGCAACTCGCGCTGCTGGGTCAGCAGGCATTCGATATCCGCCGCCATGGTGTCGAACACCTTGGCCAACGCGCCGATGTTCGAGCGTGGCGAGATCAGCGTGCGCTCCGCCAGGTTGCCTTCGCCCAGGCGCTGCGCAGTGGCCTTGAGCCGCTGCAGGTCACGCCAGTGCGGGCGCACCCAGAACAGCAGGCAGCCCAGCAGCGCCGCACCGATCAGCACGGTGATGCCCCACGACAGCAGGTAGATGTCCGCCGGGTCCGGCGGGTTGCGCAGCACCACCATCCACTCGCTGTCCAGCGGCGCCAGGGCGGTTTCGTAATAGCCCCACTCCCCCAGGCGCACCACGTACTGGCCGGCCTGCAGGTGCGCCTGCTCCTCGGCGTTCAGGTCCAGGTCGGCGCGCCGGCGCAGCTCGATGCTGAGGGGGGCGAAATCGGTGTTCAGCGCCTCGGCCACCTGGGGCCAGCTGTCGCGGTGCTTGAGGTGGAACTGGTTGACGATCAGGCGCTGCACGCCCCGCGCCTGGTCCTGGTTGTAGGCGATGTAGCGGTCATGGAACACATGCAGGATGAGTTCGGGGATCAGGAAGATCGACCCGGCATACGCGACGATGGTCACCAGGTACAGGCGTACCAGAATTTTCAGCATGGCCGTGGCCGCTCCTCAGAATTCCCACTCGACTCGGCTGAACAGGTAGCCCTTGCCCCACACCGTCTTGATCTTGCGCGCCTCGCCGGCGCTGTCGTCGAACTTGCGCCGCAGCTTGGAGATGGCCACGTCCACCGAGCGGTCGGTGCCGTTGAACTCGATGCCGCGCAACTGCTGCAGGATGCAGTCGCGGCTGAGCACGCTGCCGGCATTGCGCGCCAGCACCACCAGCAGGTTGAACTCGCCGCTGGACAACTCCACCGTCTGGTCGCGCCACAGCACGGTGCGTTCGGCCAGGTCGATGCGCAGCCCGCCGATCACGATCAGGTCGCTCTCGAGATGCGGCTCGTTGATGCTGCTGCGCCGCAGCAGGGTTCGCACCCGCGCCAGCAGCACGCGCGGCTCGCACGGCTTGCTGACGTAGTCGTCGGCGCCCATCTCCAGGCCCAGCACCTGGTCGTGACTGTCGTCGCGGGCGGTGAGCATGAGGATCGGCAGCAGCAGCGATTCGGCGCGCAGCTGCCGGCACACCTGCAGGCCGTCCAGGTCCGGCAGCATCAGGTCCAGGATCACCAGGTCGGGTTTGCTGCGCCGCGCCTCTTCCAGCACGTGGTCCCCCCGCGCAATCACGCTGACGCTGAAACCATTGCGTTGCAGGTAGCTGGCGATCAGTTCGCTCAGGGCGCAGTCGTCTTCGACCAGAAGGATAGTGGGCATGGGTAGTTTGAAAGGCCGGGAAAGTCAGGCAGGATATAGCGCTTATTCGCAGGTCGCGAAATTCTTCACACTTTTTCACACTCGCCCTACATAGCTTAACAACTGCCTGTAGCGCGGCTGCCTTAGCATTGCCGGGTCATTTATGGAAGATCCGCATGCCCAGTTCAAGCCCCGTCCGTCTGCGTACCCTGGCGCCCCTGTTGCTGCTGAGCCTGGCCCTGGCCGGCTGCGACAGCAAGCCGCCCGCCGAAGAACAAGCCCCCAAGCCCGCCGTCAGCGTCGAAACCGTGCGCGAGCAACCCCTGGCCATCAGCACCGAGCTGTCGGGGCGCATCCTGGCGCCACGCATCGCCGAGGTGCGCGCGCGGGTGGCCGGGGTGGTGCTCAAGCGGGTGTACCGTGAGGGCAGCGACGTGAAACAGGGCGACGTGCTGTTTCGCATCGACCCGGCACCGTTCAAGGCCGACTACGACAGCGCCCGCGCCAACCTGGCCAAGGCCGAGGCCACGCGCTTTCAGGCGCGCCTGCAGGACCAGCGCTACGCCGAGCTGATTTCGATCGACGCGATCAGCCGCCAGGAGCACGACAACGCCCGCGCCGCCGCCATGCAGGCCGACGCCGAAGTGGCAGCGGCCAAGGCCGCGCTCGAGCGTGCGCGCCTGAACCTGGGCTATGCCACCGTGACCGCGCCGATTTCCGGGCGCGTGGGCCGTGCCCTGGTGACCGAGGGCGCGCTGGTGGGGCAGAACGAATCGACCCCGCTGGCGATCATTCAGCAGCTCGACCCGATCCATGCCGACCTGACCCAGTCGACCCGCGAGATCAACGCCCTGCGCCGTGCCCTGCGTGCCGGCGAGCTCAAGCAGGTGGGCCAGGACCAGGCCCGCGCCACGCTGATCCAGGATGACGGCACGCCTTACCCGCTGGCGGGCAAGCTGCTGTTCTCCGACATCAGCGTGGACCCGAGCACCGGCCAGATCACCCTGCGCAGCGAGTTCCCCAACCCCGACCTGGACCTGCTGCCCGGCAGCTTCATCCGCGTGCGCCTGGAACAGGCGGTGCAGCCCAAGGGCATCAGCGTGCCGCAGCAGGCCATCCTGCGTGACAGCGCGGGCCTGCCGCGGGTGCTGCTGGTGGACGCCGAGCAGCGCGTGAGCGAGCGCGCCGTGGTGCTGGGCAGCGTGCAGCAGGACCGCTGGATCGTCACCGAGGGCCTGGCCCCAGGCGATCGCATCGTCACCGAAGGCCTGCAGCACGTGAAGGTGGGTGACCAGGTGAGCGTGACCCCCGCCACCGACACGGCTGCCCCCATCGCCCAGACCACCGCCCAGTGAGGCCCTGATCCATGCCGCAGTTCTTTATTGACCGCCCGGTGTTCGCCTGGGTGGTCGCGCTGTTCATCCTGCTCGGCGGTGCGCTGGCCATCCCGCAGTTGCCGGTGGCCCAGTACCCCAACGTGGCGCCGCCACAGATCGAGGTGTACGCGGTATACCCCGGTGCCTCGGCGCAGACCATGGACGAGAGCGTGGTCAGCCTGATCGAGCAGGAGCTCAACGGCGCCGATCACCTGCTGTACTTCCAGTCCACCAGCAGCCTGGGCAGCGCCACGGTAACGGCGACCTTCCAGCCGGGCACCAACCCGGAACTGGCCCAGGTCGATGTGCAGAACCGCCTGAAGATCGTCGAGTCGCGCCTGCCGCGGGCGGTGACCCAGCAGGGCCTGCAGGTGGAGAAGATCTCCACCGGGTTCCTGATGCTGGTGACCCTGACCGCCGACGATGACCGCCTAGACGAAACCGCGCTGAGCGACTTTCTGGCGCGCAACGTGATGAACGAGGTGCGCCGCGTACCGGGCGTGGGCAAGGCGCAGCTGTATGGCTCGGAACGCGCCATGCGTATCTGGCTCGACCCGCAGAAGCTGATCGGCTTCAACCTCACCCCCGAGGATGTGAACCTTGCGATTGCCGCGCAGAACGCCCAGGTGGCCCCTGGCAGCATCGGCGACCTGCCCGGCAGCCCGACCCAGGAAATCACTGCCAACGTGCTGATCAAGGGCCAGCTGTCGACGCCCCAGGAGTTCGCCGACATCGTGCTGCGCGCCAATGCGGATGGCTCGCGGGTCACCGTGGGTGATGTGGCGCGGGTCGAGATCGGCGCCCAGGAGTACCAGTACGGCACGCGCCTGAACGGCAAGCCGTCCACCGCTTTCAGCGTGCAGCTGGCGCCCGGTGCCAACGCCATGCAGACCGCAACCCTGGTCAAGGCCAAGATGGACGAGCTGTCGCGCTACTTCCCGCCCGGGGCGGTGTACGACATCCCGTATGACACTTCGCCGTTCGTCAAGGTGTCCATCGAACAGGTGATCAACACCCTGATCGAGGCCATGGTGCTGGTGTTCCTGGTGATGTTCCTGTTCCTGCAGAACATCCGCTACACGCTGATCCCGACCCTGGTGGTGCCGGTGGCACTGATGGGCACCTTCGCGGTGATGCTGACGCTGGGCTTCTCGATCAACGTGCTGACCCTGTTCGGCATGGTGCTGGCCATCGGCATTCTGGTGGACGACGCCATCGTGGTGGTGGAGAACGTCGAGCGGATCATGGCCGAGGAAGGCCTGCCGCCCAAGCAAGCCACGCGCAAGGCCATGCAGCAGATCAGCGGCGCCATCGTCGGCATCACCGTGGTGCTGGTGGCGGTGTTCGTGCCGATGGCGTTCATGCAGGGCTCGGTGGGGGTGATCTACCAGCAGTTCTCGGCGTCGATGGCGGTATCGATCCTGTTCTCGGCGTTCCTTGCCCTGAGCCTGACCCCGGCGTTGTGCGCCACCCTGCTCAAGCCGATCGCCAAGGGCGAACACCACGTCAAGCGCGGTTTCTTCGGCTGGTTCAACCGCAAGTTCGAAGGCATGAGCAACGGCTACCAGCGCTGGGTGATGCACGCGATCCAGCGCAGCGGCCGCTACCTGGTGGTGTATGGCCTGCTGCTGGTGGCGCTGGGCTGGACCTTCAGCCAGCTGCCCTCCTCGTTCCTGCCCACCGAAGACCAGGGCTACACCATCACCGACGTGCAGCTGCCGCCCGGCGCCAGCCGCAACCGTACCGTGCAGGTGGCCGAGCAGATCGAGGCGCACAGCGCAGGCGAACCTGGCGTGGGCAACACCACGGTGATCCTGGGCTTCAGTTTCTCGGGCAGCGGGCAGAACGCGGCGCTGGTGTTCACCACGCTCAAGGACTGGTCCGAGCGCACCGCCAAGGACAGCGCCGAGGCCATCGCCGAGCGCGCCAACATCGCCTTCAGCCAGTTCAAGAACGCGGTGGCCTATGCGGTGCTGCCGCCCTCGGTGGATGGCCTGGGCACCTCGACCGGTTTCGAGTTCCGCCTGCAGGACCGTGCCGGCGTGGGCCATGCCGGGCTGATGGCGGCGCGTGACCAGTTGCTGGCCGAGGCCGCGAAAAGCCCGGTGCTGGCCAACGTGCGCGAGAGCGCCCTGGCCGAAAGCCCGCAGGTGCAGTTGCTGATCGACCGCAAGCAGGCCAACGCGCTGGGCGTGTCGTTCGACGACATCGGCACGGTGCTCAACACGGCCATCGGCTCGACCTACGTCAACGACTTCCCCAACCAGGGCCGCATGCAGCGGGTGGTGGTGCAGGCCGAGGGCGACCAGCGCAGCCAGGTCGAGGACCTGCTCAAGATCCACGTGCGCAACACCAGCGGCAAGATGGTGCCGTTGTCGGCCTTCGCCCAGGCGCAGTGGGTATCGGGGCCGGTGCAACTGACCCGCTACAACGGCTACCCGGCCATTGCCGTGTCGGGCGAGCCGGCACCGGGCTACAGCTCGGGCGCGGCGATGGCCGAGGTGCAGCGCCTGGTCGATGCCCTGCCGCTGGGCTTTGGCCTGGAATGGACCGGGCTGTCGCTGCAGGAGCAGTTGTCCGGGGCGCAGGCACCGATGCTGATGGCGCTGTCGCTGCTGGTGGTGTTTTTGTGCCTGGCGGCGCTGTACGAAAGCTGGTCGATCCCTACCTCGGTGCTGCTGGTGGTGCCGCTGGGCGTGCTCGGTGCGGTGCTGGCGGTGACCCTGCGCGACATGCCCAACGATGTGTTCTTCAAGGTCGGCCTGATCACCCTGATCGGCCTGTCGGCGAAGAACGCGATCCTGATCATCGAGTTCGCCAAGAGCCTGGTGGACGAAGGGCATGACCTGGTCGAGGCCACCGTGCAGGCCGCGCGCCTGCGCCTGCGGCCCATCGTGATGACCTCGCTGGCGTTCATCCTGGGCGTGGTGCCGCTGGCGATTGCCACCGGCGCCAGCTCGGCGAGTCAGCAGGCCATCGGCACCGGAGTGATCGGCGGCATGCTCAGCGCCACGCTGGCGATCGTGTTCGTGCCGGTGTTCTTCGTGGTGGTGATGCGCGTGACCGGCTGGCGCCGGCGTGACGCCCAGGCCGACACTGCGGTGGTCGAACAAAGCTGATGGACAGCCGCGCGGCGGTCATGGGATGGTGCTAGCCCGCTTATGGACTGGAACCCTGCAATGACCGCCGCCGTACTTCCCCCCTGCTCCATTCTTTTGCTGGCCGGCGGCCGTGGCCAGCGCATGGGCGGGCAGGACAAGGGCCTGCTGTCCTGGCAGGGGCGCCCGCTGATCGCGCACGTGCACGCCGTGGTGCGTGACCTGAGCGATGACCTGATCCTTTCCTGCAATCGCAACCAGCACGCCTATCGGGCGTTTGCCGACCAGTTGGTGGGCGATGCCGAGCCTGGGTTTCCCGGGCCGCTGGCCGGGGTGCTGGCCGGGCTTGCGGTGGCGCGGCATGCCTGGCTGGTGGTGCTGGCGTGTGATGCACCGCTGATCGAGCGCGGGTTGCTCGAGCAGTTGCTGAGCGTGGCGGTGACCGGGAACTGCGCGGCGATGGTGCGCCAGGGCCAGCAGTGGCAGCCGATGTTCTGCGTGATCCCGGTGCGCCAGCAGGCGAGCTTGCAGGCGGCATGGCAGGCCGGTGAGCGCAGCCTGCTGCGGGCGTTGCTGGAGCATCCGTTGCAGGCAGTGGAGTGTGCAGAGGAGGACCGGCGCCTGAGCAACTTCAATACGCCGCAGTGGTTGCGGCAATAAGGCTTTTGTGTCGTCTGTGAGGGCCTCTTCGCGGGCCAAGCCCGCTCCTACAGGGGACGGCGGTGACCTTTAGGCCCGTGCAATACCAGTGGGAGCTGGCTTGCCAGCGAAGGGGGAAGTTCAGGCGCCAAAGATTCGAGGCACATCGCGGGCCAAGCCCGCTCCTACAGAGGCTTGCGCTACCCCTGTGGGAGCGGGCTTGACCCGCGATGGGCGGCACCGCCCCCCTCGAACACCACACACCGATTACGCCCCGCCGCCTTGGCCGCATACAGCGCCTGATCGGCCGCCGCCACCAGCGTCAGGGGCGTTTCGCCCTGCCCCGCCATGCCTGCCACGCCGATACTCACCGACACCCGCCCGAACGGGCTGCCAGCATGCACGATGTTCAGCTCGGCCAACCGCGCCAGCACCGTCTCGGCCACCACCACCGCGCCCGCCACCTCGGTATTGGGCAGCACCATCGCCAGCTCTTCCCCGCCATAACGCGCCACCACATCCGTCGGGCGGCGCACGCACTCGCGCAGCAAGGCGCTCACCGCCTTGAGGCATTCGTCACCGCCAATGTGTCCGTAGGCGTCATTGAAGCGTTTGAAATGATCGATATCGATCAGCAGCAGCGCCAGCGGCTGGGCCTCGCGCTGGGCACGCCGCACTTCGCTGGCCAGCACCTCGTCGAAACGCCGGCGGTTGGCCAGCCCGGTGAGCGTGTCGTGGGTGGCCAGCACCGCCAGCTGCCGGTTGGTGGCCAGCAGTTCTTCGCGCGCCACCAGCAGTTGCGCATCCATCTCGGCACGATGGCGCATGTCACGGATCAGCAGCCGGCCAATCACCGCGATCACCCCCTGCAACGCCAGCACCAGCCCCACCGTCAGCCACGCTTCCATGCGCCAGGCGTCCAGGGCCTCGCGCTTGCCGATGGCCACGGTGGTCACCAGTGGCAGGTGCTCGTTCTTGCGAAACGCATACAGGCGCTCCACCCCATCCAGGCTCGAGGCAAACGAAGCCGTGCCCACCGAGTTTTCCACCAGGTAGCGGGTGTAGATCGGCGACCGGGAAAAGTCGCGGCCCATGTCCTGCTCGCGAAACGGGTAGCGCACCAGGATGCGCCCACTGGTGTAGGTGAGCGCGATCGCACCGTCCTTGCCCACGTCGATCTTGCCGAACAGGCGCAGAAAGTTCTCCACCCCCAGGGTCACCGCGATCACCCCGGCGAACTGCCCCCCGGGCTGCTCGAAACGCCGGCTGACGGTGATCACCCAGTCCTGGGTGGAGCGGCTGCGGATCGGCGGGCCGATGAACACCTCGCGGGACGGGTTGTCGCGATGGTGGATGAAGAACTCGCGGTCGGCGCTGTTCGCACCGTCCGGAATCGGGCCGTTGGTCGACATCAGCCATTCGCCCGTCGGGCCATAGATGGTCAGCCCATGCAGTTGCGTCAGCAGTTCGTTCTGCTCCTCCACCAGCCCGGCCAGGCGCGCCAGTTGCTGCGGCCCGCCGCCATCGACTTCGAGCCGCTCGCTCAGGCCCAGCAGCATCATCGAACTCTGGCGGATGATGCCCTCGGCATAGGTGTCCAGTGCCTGGGTCAGGTTGAGGCTGTGTACCTGAACCTCGTTCAGCGCGCGCTGACGTGCAGCCCATATCTTCCAGGCCGTCAGCGATGCCAGCGATACGCAGATCACCAGCAACAGCAGCACGGCCAGGCGCACGTCACGCTTGTGCGGCAGCGGCACCGGCAGTAAGGGGGTCGACATCATGAAACGCTCCTGCGATGCCACAACTGAAGGCATCCTGCCATCAGCTGTACTCCGGAATGCCCTGTACCGCAAGGGGCAGAGCATCAGGCGCGCAATCAAGCGGTGGGGGTCACGACGGGCTGCTGCAGGATCCGGCAGGCAGAAGTTGCAGGGCAGTGAAGCTGAAAGTGGGACGCAAGGCCGCCCGCTCCAGTGAGCAGCCTTGCGCATGCATGCAGGCAGGCCTTGCGGTGCGCCGCTGGCGCGGTTGCCCTTCAGTAGCGGAACTTGCCGCCATGAATGTCCTGCAGCACCTGATCGGTCACCCGCACGTAGGTTTCGGTGCCCGGCAGCCAGGCATACACCGGGTCTTCGCCGGTCTGGCTGGGGTCGAAGGCTTCGCTTCTGAGCTTGGTCTTCTGGTACTTGAAGGTGCCGGTGGTTTCCATGCAGGTCTTGACGCGCAGGAACATCGGCACCGCGTAGTGAGGCATCTGGCTCTTGACGAAGCGCAGCAGGTCGCAGAAATCCAGTTGCTCCAGCGGCGCCGACGGGGTGATGGCGGCCATCCCGGCGCGACCGTTGGTGTTCTTGATTTCCACCCCGTAGGCCACGGCTTCGGCAATGTGGGGGTGCTGCACCATGATGTTCTCGACTTCGGTGGTGGAGACGTTCTCGCCCTTCCAGCGGAAGGTGTCCCCCAGGCGGTCGACGAACTGGGCATGGCCAAAGCCGATATCGCGAATCAGGTCGCCGCTGTTGAAGTAGCGGTCGCCCTTTTCGAACACGTCGTAGAGCACCACCTTCTTGCTCTTCTCCGGGTCGGTGTAGCCATCGAACGGGGCGTCGTCGTCGATCTTGGCCAGCAACAGGCCCTGACCGCCCTTGCCGACCTTCTGCATGAATCCGTCGGCGTTGCGCCGTGGTTCGCCGGTGTCGTGTTCGTACTCCACCAGCGACCAGGCGTTGATGGCAAAGCCGATGGTGTTCTCGAAATTGAGGATGTTGGTAAAGCCGATGTTGCCGTCACTGGCGGCGTAGAACTCGCAGACCCGCTCGATGTTGAAGCGTTTCTTGAAGTCGAGCCACACGCCCGGACGCAGGCCGTTGCCGATCATCTTCACCACCGGGTTGTCGCCATCGTTGCCGGCCGCAGGCTGATCGATCAGGTAGCGACACAGTTCACCGACGTAGCAGATGGTGGTGGCCTTGAATTTGCGCGTGTCTTCCCAGAACTGGCTGGCGCTGAACTTGCGGCGGATGGCGAAGCCCGAGGCACCGGCCAATGCCGAACCCCAGCTCACGCACAGGCCGGTGCCGTGATACAGCGGCAAGGTGCAATAGACGATGTCATCGGGGCGCATGTCCAGGGCGATCATGCCGAAGCTGCCGTAGACCTTCATCCAGCGCCCATGCTTGAACACCCCGGCCTTGGGCAGGCCGGTGGTGCCGGAGGTATAGATGTAGAAGCAGGCGTCGTCGAGGTAGACCTGCTGGGTAGTCGCCGGATTGGCCGTAGCGTGCCCCTGACTGGCAAGGGTCAGGTTGACGTAGCCCTCGGGGGCGGTGCCGGCATCGCGCGTGGTGTCGGTGTCGGCCAGGAAAAAGGTGCGCTGCCTGTCGATGGCCACCTCGTCGCGCACCGCCTCGAACGATGGCACCAGCTCCTGGCCGACGATGATCGCCGACGGGTTGACCAGGCCCAGGCTGTGGATCAGCACGTTGTTGGTCTGCGAGGTGTTGAGCATGGCGCAGATGCCGCCGATCTTGCTCACGGCCAGTACGCTGACCAGCAATTCGGGGCGGTTCTCGATGAAGATGCCTACCACATCGCCTTTTTTCAGGCCACGGGCCAGCAGGTAGTGGGCGAAACGGTTGGCCCACTGGTTGACCTGTTCGTAACTGAAGCGTGTGTCCTTGTAGAGCAGCGCCGGCCCTTGAGGGTTGCGCGCCACCGCCTGTTCGAAGGCCCAACCCAGGCCACAGGGCTGATCGGCCTTGAGTTTGGAAACCTTGAGGCCCCTGACGAGCCGAGGAATGGCCCGAGTGATCGAGGGAATTTTGCGCAGCATCATGCCCCAGGTAATCATGTCGCTATTACTACTCATGGCACCTCCTGGTGGATTGACCGTGGCCGCCAGGCGGTTCGACAAACGCCATGACCAGCCAATCGTTTTTATTGTTGTGCACGCCATGTGAAAAAGTCCTCGCGCAGCGGGGTGCGCGAGGACGCCTGGTGCCGATCAATCAGAACTCGTCGGCGACCGACTCGAGGATCTTGCCCATCAGGTAGACCGTGGTGCGGGCCACTTGCTTGACCGCCTCTTTTTCTTCGTCGGTCACGACCCAGCGGTCGATGGCGGCGTTGACCTGCTCGGAGTGCTTCTCGTCGATGATCGCGTGGGCGACGAAGAAGGTCAGTTGCTGGTCGGTCAGCTTGAGATGGTTCTTGCACACGTCCATCAAAGGTTCGAGGTGCTCATAGCAGTCCTCGGCCCAGAAGCTGTAGCCCAGGCGCGGAATGATGCCGCGGCATACGGAAACGAAGTCCAGGTAGCCGTAGAACGCCTCGGTGGCCGGCAGCATCGGTTTCTCGAACTCCGACGGGTCCACGCCAATGGCGATCAGGTCGTTGTACGCCATGTTTTCATGGCCCAGTTCTTCCAGCGCATGCTTCATCGCGAAACGCAGCAGGCCGACCTTCTTGTGGTCCTGGTTCCAGCACGCCACCGCCTGGTTGATCGCGTTGTTCTTGGTGTAGTGGTACACCTGGACAATCGACTTGATGTACAGCTCACGCTGCAGTTCGGGACGCTTCATCATCTGGAAGAAACGGCCGGCCTTGATCTTTTCCCATTCGGCGTCACAGATGGCTTTGAGCTCTTTGCGAAACGCGGTCACTTCAGTCATTTCACTCTCTTCCTTGGCGTGTTGATAAATCGTTCATGACACGTGTTATACGGTCAGGCGAATACGGCGTTACAGGCGCAGCACGGACTTGATGATGTAGATGAACTTGGAAAAGAAGCCCAGGCCTTCGATAGTGTCCCAGTGTTCCATCAGCACACCATTTTCAACACGGTAGATATCGATCACCTTGTAGTTCACCGTGAAGAACCTGTGCTTGGCCCAGTGCTTGGCATACAGGAAGACATAATCGCCTTCGGCGCAGACCCGCTCGATACTGGTACCCGACTCGGGGAACGTCTTGAAGAACTGCGTGAAGTAGGTCTTGAAGCCTTCGCGGCGCGGGGGAATGAACACGTTGTTGTGCTGCACGTAGTCCTCGGCAATCAAGGTATCGGCAACCGCCAGTTCACGCTGACCAAACATGCGCTCGTAAAACTCGATGACCACTTCTTTGTTCCTGGCTTCCATCTTGGATCAACCTCAATGTTGTCGTTATTGTGTGATGCTTATCCCGCCAGTGACTGCCTCGCGTGACGGGCGGCCAAGGTATGGCGAATCAGGTCATCGACGTCCTTCAGGTCTGCCGGGCAGCTGGGCAGGCCGAAGAAGGGCGTCACCGACGGCATCAGATCGCCCTTGTACAGGGCGTAGTAATGATCGCCACGGGCCTTGATCTGGAAGAAGATGCCGTCCTGATCGAACACGAAGCTGTCGAACTTCGGCGCCAGCCGTGGCTTCACATAGGTGATGAACGTCTTGTAGCCGCCTTGCAGGGCCACCAGCGAGGCACCGGTCATGGCCAGCCCGTTGACCACGTTCTTGACCGGGGCATGCTTGTCGACGATCAGGCGCGAAAGTTCGACGCATTCGTGCTCGTAGTTGGGCCCGGAGAACTGCACCAGTTGTTCATGGCTGATGAACTCACCCGACTCGTGAGGGAACGGCGTAATACGCTGAGTGCCGATGATTTCACCATCATGATAAAAGGCAAACACATAGGAACGCGGGTCGTATTCATCCAGGCACACGGTGTTGTCGACCGAGTTGCCAAACAGCGTCTTGTAATAGATCTTGCGCTGCCCATACAACCGGCTACGGGCACGAGAAAGTTCGATGAATTGCGCAGGCGTTACCACCTGCCTGACCTTTACCTTGTCAGACTGGCACAACTCCTGGAGGACTGAATCATAGAAACTGTAGATGGCCGAACCGGCGGAATCATCCTTGACCAACTGCATACTTGCCGAAGGCAAGTCAGCCTTGTTACTGGCGAGTGACGGCATGAGAAATCCCTTCTTATTGTGATCTGTAGTATTCAACTCAGCCCAGCGCACGACTTAAGTTTCCACAGGACAATACATAGCTTCGCCTCCTTGCGTAGATAGCCATAGGTTGTTGATTTACGGGCTGCGCACAGCCAGACACTCACCCGCTAGTGGCGGGCGTGCCGTTGAACCAGAGCGAGGTGCAGTCAGTTCGGTGGTAGCGAGGCCAAGGCTCGGCGGATCTGCTCGGCGCGCTCGCCCAGCACCTGTGGCGTGGCGATCGGGAGGTCCGCATGACCCAGGTTGAAACCGTCACCGACAAAGCGGGCCAGAACATGCAGGTGCGCGTGACCTACGGTCTGCCCGGCCACTGCGCCATCGCACAGCAGCAGGTTGATACCTTCACAGGGCTGTTCTTCGAGGCTCAGGCCGCTTTCACGCAGGGCGGCCGCCATCCGTTGACCCACACGCATCATGTGGCCACAGGTTTGAGGAGGGATATCACCCAGGCCGCTTGCGTGGGCCTTGGGAATGACCAGGACATGGCCAGGAGTGATCGGCTGAATCGAGAGAAAGGCCAGGCACTGCTCGTCTTCGTAGACAACGGCAGCCGGTGCTTCTTTCTTGGCGATTGCACAGAAAATGCAGTTCACGGATAGCTCCCTCTATTGTTGTAGGTGCAACCCCGGTGGAGGCATGAAGATCCGGGATGCTACAGGCTGCATTCCATTGCAGAGTTGACCGCGCAGCTTGTAGGAGAAATTACCCTTGGCCTTCCTCAGCTGTACACGGGAGTTTTGAAATTTTTTGTATCTGAATCCCGTAAATTTCCTAATGGGTTGATTTGAATGGGTTTTCCCAAGGTAACTTTTTGTATCCAGGCTGCATGGGGGCGTCACCGGCCAGGGCCCTGAGGGCCGAGGACGGTGACGCGATCACCCACCCGCTGTGCGTGGGCTCGCCCGGCCTGAGCTACACGAACGCATCGGCATGAAAATGCGCGGGCTCCAGCCCCCGCTGCTCGACGAAATCGCGTCGCGCCGAGTCGACCACGATCGGCGCACCGCAGGCATAGACCTCGAAGTCCTTGAGGCTATGGAAGTCCTGCAGCACCTGGCGGTGCACGAAGCCGGTGGCACCCTGCCAGTCGCAGGCCGGGCCCGGCTCGGACAGCACCGGGGTGTAGCGCAGCCACGGCAACTGCGCCTCCCAGGCCAGCAGCTGTTCATGCCGGTAGAGGTCCTCACGGCGCCGCCCGCCCCAGTACAGGTACACCGGGCGGCGGTTGTCGCCGCGCTCGCGCAGTTGCTCGAGCAGCGCCTGCACCGGGGCAAAGCCGGTGCCGCTGGCCAGCAATACCATCGGCCGTTGGCTGTCGCGCAGGTAGAACGAACCGAACGGCCCCTCCATGCGCAGGATCGCCCTGGGCTGCAACGCATTGAACACATGCCCGCTGAACACCCCGCCCGGCATGTGCCGGATGTGCAGTTCAAGCTGGTTGTCGCGCGCCGCTGCGGTGGCCATCGAGTAGCTGCGCCGGCTGCCGTCCTTGAGCAGCACCTGCACGTACTGCCCCGGCAGGTAGGCGAATGCGGCGCCCGGCGCGAGCATCAGGCGCAGCACCGCCACGTCGTGGCTGACCTTGTCTAGGCTGGCCACGCGCACGCCCATCTGCTGGATGCCGATGCCGCGTAGCTCAGTGACTTCCGGCGCGTCGATGACCAGGTCGGAACGTGCCCTGGCGCAGCAGAACAGCGCCAGGCCCTGGGCCCGCTCGGCTTCGCTGAGCACTGCCAGCGGGCTGTCGGCGTGGTCCACCTCGCCGCTGAGCACCTGGCCCTTGCAACTGCCACAGGTGCCGGTGCGGCAGCTGTGCTTGAGCATCAGGCCATCGGCCAGGGCAGCGTCGAGCACGCTCTGCCCGGCGTTGACCGGGCAGCTCAGGCCGACCGGCTGGATCTGCAGGGTGAAGCTCATGTGCGTACCCTCCGTCACTGCGCGCGTCCGGCGGCGGCCAGCAGGTCCAGCGCCACGTCGACGATCATGTCCTCCTGGCCGCCGACCATGCGCCGCTTGCCCAGCTCGACCAGGATGTCGACGGTTTTCAGGCCATAGCGCGCCGCGGCGATTTCGGCGTGACGCAGGAAGCTGGAGTAGACCCCGGCATAGCCCAGCGCCAGCGATTCGCGGTCGACCCGCACAGGGCGGTCCTGCAACGGGCGCACGATGTCGTCGGCTGCATCCATCAGCGTGTAGAGGTCGGTGCCGTGGTTCCAGCCCAGGCGCTCGGCGGCGGCGATGAACACTTCCAGGGGCGCGTTGCCGGCGCCCGCGCCCATACCGGCCAGGCTCGCATCGATGCGATCGCACCCCTCCTCCACAGCGGTGATCGAGTTGGCGACCCCGAGGCTGAGGTTGTGGTGGGCATGCATGCCGGTTTCGGTCTCGGGCTTGAGCACGGCCTTGAACGCGCGAAAGCGATCACGCACGTCCTGCATGTTCATCGCCCCACCGGAGTCGGCCATGTACACGCAGGTGGCGCCATAGCTTTCCATCAGCTTGGCCTGGGCGGCCAGCTGCTCGGCCGGGATCATGTGGCTCATCATCAGAAAGCCCACGGTGTCCATGCCCAGCGCGCGCGCGTATTCGATGTGCTGGCGGGCCACGTCGGCCTCGGTGCAGTGGGTGGCCACGCGCACCACGCGGGCGCCGGCGTCATACGCGGCCTTGAGGTCATGCACCGTGCCGATGCCGGGCAGCAGCAGGGTGGTGATCCTGGCGTGACTGATCACGTCGGCCACGGCCTCGATCCACTCCAGGTCGGTGTGGGCGGCAAACCCGTAGTTGAAGCTGGAGCCATGCAGGCCATCGCCGTGGGCCACTTCGATGGAATCGACCCTGGCCTTGTCCAGCGCACGGGCGATGTCCTGCACGTTCTGCAGCGAGTACTGGTGGCGCACCGCGTGGCTGCCGTCGCGCAGGGTCACGTCGCTGATGTAGAGCTTCTTGGCGGGATTGAACGTCATGCGGGCATCCTCAGTTGTGCGCCATGGCCTGGGCCATGCGCTCGGCGGTCGCCATCGCGGCGGACGTCATGATGTCGAGATTGCCGGCGTAGGCCGGCAGGTAGTGGGCGGCGCCTTCAACTTCGAGAAACACCGAGGTCTTGAGCCCGCTGAAGCGGCCCAGGCCCGGGATCAGCAGCGGCGCCTGGGGTTCGATCACCTCGAACTGCACCTGCTGCTTGAGCCGGTAGCCGGGCACGTAGGCCTGCACCGCCTGGGCCATCTCGTGGATGGAGGCCTGCACGCGGGCCTGCTCGCAGGCTTCGGAGAGCACGAACACGGTGTCGCGCATGATCAGCGGCGGCTCGGCCGGGTTCATCACGATGATCGCCTTGCCCCTGGCTGCACCGCCGATGGCTTCGATGGCCTTGGAGGTGGTTTCGGTGAACTCGTCGATGTTGGCGCGGGTGCCGGGGCCGGCGGACTTGCTGGCAATCGAGGCGACGATTTCGGCGTAGTGCACCTTGGCCACCCGCGACACCGCGGCCACCATCGGGATGGTCGCCTGGCCGCCGCAGGTGACCATGTTGACGTTCAACTGCGCCAGGTTCTGCTCCAGGTTCACCACCGGCACGCAGTACGGGCCGATGGCTGCCGGGGTCAGGTCGATCAGGCGGATGCCGGGCTTGCGTGCGCGCAGGTAGGCGTCGTTGCGTACATGGGCGCCGGCCGAGGTGGCATCGAACACGAAGTCGATATCGGCGAACTCGGGCATGCGCGCCAGGCCCTCGACCCCTTCGTGGGTGGTGGCCACGCCCAGGCGGCGGGCGCGTTCCAGGCCGTCGGAGGCCGGGTCGATGCCGACCATCACGGCCATTTTCAGGTGCTTGCCGTGGCGCAGCAGCTTGATCATCAGGTCGGTGCCGATGTTGCCGGAGCCGATGATGGCGACATTGAATTTTGCAGGGTTCATACGGCTTCTCCGTAGACTTCGGCGAGGAGGATGACGCTCGGGTCGAGGCTGTCGGCGTACAGGCGCTGCACGGCCTCGGCGCGCAGGCTCAAGGCGGTGCGCTGGTTGATGTAGCCCTTGTCGGTGATCTCGCCGTCGTTGAGGCTGGGCGGCGAATCGAGGATCACCAGGCGCACGGCATGCTGGGACGAGGCCGGGTATTCCCGGGCCAGTGCCTGCAGGCCCGCGCACAGCGCCAGGCGCACCTCGGGCTGCAGCGCCAGCTGTGCACCGCTCATGTGCTGGCCCTCGGCGCCGAGCAGGTCGCGCAGGGCCTGGGACGGGTAGACCAGCGCGCCGATCATGTCGCGGTCATGCCCGCCGATCACGCAGTCGCTGGCATACGGCGCCAGCGCGCTGACCAGGCGTGGGCGCAGCGTGCCCACCGACACCCAGGTGCCGCTGCTGAGCTTGAAGTCCTCGGTCACACGGCCGTCGAACTGCACGCCCAGCTCGGGGCGCGCCGGGTCGACCAGGCGCCCGGCGTCGCCGATGCGGTAGAAGCCCTCTTCATCGAACGCCGCCAGGGTGCTGGCCGGGTCGCCCAGGTAGCGCGGGAACACCGAGGGGCCGCGCACGCGCATCTCCAGCTTGTCGCCGGCCGGCACGAACTTGAGCTCGGTGCCCGGTACCGGCAGGCCGATGATGCCGGCCTTGTCGGCGGCAAAGTGCACGCTGGTGACCACCGGCGAGGTTTCGGTGGAGCCCCATTCGGTGGCGAAGAACAGCGGCGTGTCGCGCACCTTCCCGGCACACGCCACCAGCCGGCTCCAGCTGCTTTGCGGCAGGGCGGCAGCGGCATAGAACAGCATGCGCAGGCGCCCGAACAGGGCCTGGGCCAGCGCCGGGTCGCGCTCCAGGTGCGGCAGCAGCATCTCGTAGCCGCGCGGCACGTTGAAGAACAGCGTGGGCCTGACCGAGCGGATGTTCTCCAGCGTGCGGTCGATCTGCCCCGGCACCGGCAGGCCGTCGTCGATGTACAGGGTGCCGCCGTTGCGCAGTACCAGGTTGAAGTTGTGGTTGGCGCCGAACACGTGGCTCCAGGGCAGCCAGTCGAGCACGATCAGTTCGCCCTGCTCCAGAAAGCGCCAGCACTGGGCAATCGCCTGCTGGTTGGCGCAGAGCATGCCGTGGGTGTTGACCACGGCCTTGGGCGCACCGGTGGAGCCGGAGGTCATCAGGTAGCGCGCCGGGGTGTCGCCATCCAGGCGCGCGAAGGCGGCCATCACCGCCGGGGTCTCGCCCTTGTACAGGTGCGGCAGGGCCAGCGCACCGGGGATTTCCTGGGCGTTGCGCGCCGCCACCACCGGGCAGTCCGGGTCGACCAGGGCGATGGCGCGGCCATAGGCATCGCCGTCGTTGACGAAGATCAGCCCCGGCTTGAGCACCTCGACAATCGCCTTGAGCTTGGCGCAGCCGCTGCCGGTATTGCGCGAGTAGGCCACCGAGATGGTCGACACCGGGATGCCCACGTGCATCGCCGCCAGGGTCAGCAGCGCCTGGTCCAGGTCGTTTTCCGAGAGCATCAGCAGCGGCCGGCCGGCTGCGATGTCCAGTTCCAGCAGGCCCTGGGCCAGGGCGCCGACGCGCTGGCGCACCTGCTCGTAGGTCAGGCTGAACCAGCCCGCGCCGCGCCGCTCGGCCAGGTAGGCACGCTGCGGCGCCTGCACGGCCCAGTGTTCCAGCCACTGGCCGATGCAGCGCGCATAGGGTTGCAGCGGCTCGGGCGAGCTGAGCACGAAGCTGCCGTCGGCACGCGGTTCGTACAGCACCTGGGCGGGGGCCAGCTGGGTGGGGTCGTTGAAGAAGTCGTACATTGCACGCCCTCGTGAGCGCGGCAGGCCGTCGGCCCGCTGCTCACTGGTTTTATTGTTGTAGGTACCGGCGGTCGGTCAGGCCGCCGGGTTCAAGCCGGCACGGCTCAGGTGAAGCGACAGCTCACTTCGCCCAGGCGGGTCAGGCGCAGGCGCAGGCTGTCGCCCGCCACCACCGGCACCATCGGCCCCAGCGCGCCGGACAGCAGCACGTCCCCGGCCTGCAGCGGGCGCCCGGCCAGGGCCATGGTGCGCGCCAGCCACAGGCAGGCATCCAGCGGGTTGCCCATGCACGCGGCGCCCACGCCGATGGCGGCCTGGGCACCGTTCTTCTCCAGCAGCATGCCTTCCAGGGCCAGGTCCAGGCCGTGCAGGCTGATCGGGGTCTTGCCCAGCACGTAGAGGCCCGAGGAGGCGTTGTCGGCCACGGTGTCGACCAGGGTGATCTTCCAGTCCTCGATGGCCGAGTCGACGATTTCCAGCGCCGGCAGCACATGGTCGACCGCGCGCAGCAGCTCGCCCAGGGTGGTGTCGGGGTCGGGCAGGTCGCGCCCCAGCAAGAAGGCGATCTCGCCCTCGGCCTTGGGCTGGATCAGCCGCGTGCTGTCGATGGCCTGGCCATCGTGGCATTCCATGTCGGCGAACAGCATGCCGAAGTCGGGCTGGTCGACGCCCAGTTGCTGCTGCACCGCCAGCGAGGTGAGGCCGACCTTGCGCCCGCTCAGGCGCCGGCCGGCGGCCAGCGCGGCCTGGGTGGCGAGTTCCTGCACGGCGTAGGCGTCGTGCAGCGACTGGATGTCGAAACGCTCGGAAATGCGCCCGCACGGGGTGCGGGTCGAGCGGGCCTGGGCCAGCGCTGCGGCGGCGGCCTGAAGGTTGGGGTGGGTCATGGGGTTGCTCCTGAACGGGTCCGGTTGGCTTACAACGCGCGCGCGCGACTCTGGCGATAGCCCTGGTGCAGTTCGTCGACCAGCTCGGCCACGCTGCAGGTGCGGGTGATCTGGCCCACGCCCTGCCCCGCCGACCACACGTGCTTCCACGCCTTGTTGGCGGTGGCGATGTCGCCGGAGAAGTCGATGCTGGGGCGGGTTTCGCTGCGCGGGTCGATGCCGGCCTTGTCCAGCGACGGCTGCATCCAGTTGGCCAGCACACCGCTGACCGCCTTGGTGGTGGTCACCTGGTCCAGCGAGCACTCCACCAGCATGTCGCGGTAGGCGTCCTCGACCAGGCTTTCGTGGGTGGCGATCAGGCGCGTGCCCACCAGCGAGAAGTCGCAGCCCAGCACCTGCGCGGCATGGATGTCGCGCCCGTTGGAGATCGCCCCGGCCAGGCCCAGCGGGCCGTCCCAGAACTCGCGCACTTCGGCGACGAAGGCGAACGGGTTGTAGTTGCCTGTATGCCCGCCGGCGCCGTTGCACACCAGCACCAGGCCATCGACGCCGGCGGCCACGGCCTTGCGTGCCAGGGCCGGGCTGATCACGTCGGCGATCACCACCCCGCCATAGGCGTGCACGGTGTCGAGCACGCGCTTGGGGCTGCCCAGGGCGGTGGAAACGATCGGCGGCTGGTAACGGCGCACCAGTTCAAGCTCGGCCTCGAAGCGGTCGTAGGTGCTGTGCACGATCATGTTGAGCATCCACGGCGCCCACTGCTCGCCACGCTGCTGCGCGGCGTCACGCTCGCCGACGATCTGTTCCAGCCATTGCTGCAGTTGCTCGACGGTGCGCGCATTGGGCGCCGGCAGGCTGCCGACGATGCCGGCCTGGCAGCTGGCGGCGAGCAGGCGCGGGCCCGACACCAGGAACATCGGCGCGGCCAGCACCGGCAGGTCGAGCCCGGCGAACAGGTTCAGGAGTTGCTGTTGCGGTGCACTCAGGCTTGTTGTTGTCATCACGCATCTCTCTTGTTCTGGTTATCAAGGCTCAGGCCTTGCGCGACCGCGTGGGGCCGGCGCTGCGAATCTCCCAGCCGCCATCGCTGTGGATGATGTTGGCGGTGGTCAACCCGGCATTCTCGCGCGAGGCCAGCAGCACGTAGTGCCCGGTGTGGTCCTCGGGCTCGGCAATCCGTTGCAGGGGCACAGCCTGCGCGGCACCGGCCTCGAACCCGGGGATCTGGTTGAGCGGTACGCTGCGGCTGTTCAGGCCATCCAGGCTTTTCATCGGCGTGTTGGTCGCCCCCGGCGCCACGCCGTTGACCCGGATGTCCGGCGCCAGCTCGTAGGCCAGCTGGCGGATCATGCCCACCAGCGCATGCTTGGCGGTGACGTACAGAATGCCACCACCGCCGGCATAAAAGGCACTGTTGGACAAGGTAAAGATCATGCTGCCACGGGTTTGGCGCAGCGCCTCGATCGACGCCTGCGCGCCGAGCAGGTAGCCCTGCACGTTGGTGGCGAAGAGTTTCTGGAACGCACCCTCGAAATCCTGCGGGGCGATGCGGTCCAGGCGGGTGAAATAGTCGAACACCGCAGCGTTGCCGACGAAGGTGTCGAGCCTGCCGAACGCCTCCAGGGTGGCGGCCACGGCGCGCTGGTTATCCTGATAGCGCGCCACGTCGCCCTGCACGGTGATCACCGCATCGCCCAGCTCGGCAGCCAGCGCCGCCAGTTGCGCCGCGTCGCGGCCCATTACCGCGACCCTGGCGCCTTCGGCCACGTAGCGGCGCACGATGGCGCTGCCAATGCCGCCGGTACCGCCGGTGACCAGTGCCACCTGCCCTTTCAACCAAGCCATGTGCAGGCCCTCATAGGAACGTGTTGATGTTCTTGCACAGCAACATCGCGTTGGGGATCAGAATCTTGCGCTTGAGCAGCTTGAGGCCCTCGGCCTCCAGGCGCAGCACGTCCTCGCGCCGCCCGGCCAGCTGGGCGTGTTCGTCCAGGCCGCGGCTGCGCACGTTGACGAAGCACGAGTACGCCAGGTACTCGCCCGGCTCGGCGCCGGCGTACACCTCGATGTTGCTGACCAGGTGCACGTTGCGCGTGGGCGGGTTCTCGGCCCAAGCCGAGGGCTGCTTGAAGCGCGCCACGCGGCGCTTGAGCTCGCGCATGCCGTCATCGAAGAAGGCCATGTGCTCCAGGCGGTAGGGCCCGGACTTGTCTTCGCGGCGACGGTTCTCGATGCCGGGCATCCAGTAGTGGATGGCTTCGCTCAGGCTCAGCAGCCATTGGTCCCAGCACTCGTTGTCGAGCAGGCGCGCCTCGCGCAGCAGAAACTGTTCGACCCGGCGGGCCTCGTCGATGGACACCGGGGTGTCCTGCAGTTGGTGTGTCATCTCGCCCCCCTCAGCGCAGCGTGCCGTTGCGGTCTGGTACGTCGGCCCAGGTCGGTGCCTGCAGCAGGTCTTTCCAGCGCTGGTAGAACGCCCGCGCGTTGCATTCGTTGAGCTGGCCCTTGAACACGTTGCCCGGCAGCTCGCTGTCGTCCAGGCGGGTGTGCATGCCCAGGCCCACGTACAGGTCCTGGTAGCGCGTGACCACGCCCCGGCTGGTCTTGGTGCAGTATTCCCAGTTCTCGCCGTCGTCCATCTCGAACACGCCGGTGGGCGAGAAGGTCATCATCGCGCCACGGCGCCATTTGTCCTTGATGTCCTGCGGGGCGTTCTTGTTGACGATGACCCAGGTGAACAGCTCGATCTTGTGCGGGCCACGCGGCTGCCAGATGCGCACGGTGTTCTGCCCCGGAAGGAACGAGAAGTTGGGGAACACGGTGAACGAGGAGATCGCGCCGATCAGCTTCGAGCGGAACTCGCCCAGGCGCTCGGCGACCTTGGGGCGCAGCACATGCAGGTACTTGTTGATGTCCTTTTCGCCCAGGGTGGCGGCGTTGCCGACCACGTCGGTGGCGAACTCGTAGCCGTGGCCGTTCCAGTTCACCGAGTAGGATTCGGGCAGTTCGCCGACATTGGCCACCGGGCCGCCGAGCATGGCCTTGGCCGCCGAGTCGTGGGTCCAGCCGCCGTGCAGGATGTCGCCGACGAAGTTTTCGGCGGCGATCTTCCAGTTGCACTCGATGGTGGAGCGGATGCAGCCGCCCAGAAACTCGCTGCCGCCCTCGTCCATGTCGAGCATCACGTCCATGTACCAGGTCATCGGCCCGAGGTACTCCTCCAGGGTCGGCGCATCGCTGGCAAAGGTGGCGAACACCAGGCCCTTGTAGCTGGCCACGCGGGCTTCGCGCAGGCCATGCCTGGACTTGTCGAACTGGCTTTCTTCGTAGCACTTGGATTCGTGCATGCCCATCAGGCGCCCGCCATCGGCGCCGAACGACCAGCCGTGGTAGTTGCAGATGAAACCGCGGGCGTTGCCGGCCTCGGCAAAGCACACCTTGTTGCCGCGGTGCGGGCAGGCATTGAGGAACACCTTGATCGAGGCGTCCTTCTGGCGTACCACCAGCACTTCGTCTTCACCCATCGAGGTGGTCAGGTAGTCGCCGGACCTGGGCAGCTGGGATTCGTGGGCGACGAACAGCCAGCAGCGCGCGAAGATCTTCTCCAGCTCCTGCTCGTAGATCGCCTCGTCCCAGAACACCTTGCCCGACAGGCGCCCCTCCTGCATGTCACAGAGGCGGTCGAGGTTGCCCAGGGCGGGCGTGCTTTCGAGGGTTCTGAGCGGTATGTGCTTGTTGTTATCCATGGTTCAGACTCACAGGTATGCGGTTGGACGGCGCCCGGTCAGACCGGGCTGTCGGCGTCGGCCAGCGCCTCGTCGGCTTCCAGGGCCGTGTCGGCATACACCTCGCGGTCGGTGACAATGACCTTGTAGGTGCGCAGGTGCCGTTCGCAGGGGAAGGTCACGGCCTTGCCGCTGGGGATATGGAACTGGCCCCAGTGCACCGGGCAGGTGATCAGGTCGTCTTCCATGTCGCCTTCGGCCAGCGAGGCGGTGGCGTGGGTGCACATGTCGGTGGTGGCGTAGAAGGTGCCGCCCAGGTTGTAGACGCACAGGGCATCGCCATCGCCGTTGGCGACCTTCTTCAGTTCGCCCGGCGCCAGCTCGTCACGCTGGCAAAGCAGTACGCGGCTCATGCCGGCTCCTCGTTGTTGAGTTGCACAAAGCCCAGGCCGGTGACCCAGGCGGGCACGGCTTCATAGGCGATCACTTCACCGCGCGGACGCTCCAGGGCGGCCATGGCGCAGGCGAAGTTGCGGATTTCCATCGCGCCGTTGCCGGCCCGACGCAGGATGTCTTCGTCGCGGTAGGCACACAGTGCCTGCAGGTCGCCGTTTACCGCGTGGGCAAGGATTTCGCGGTCGAAGTCCTCGGCCACCTGGCCCATCTCGACGGTGCCTACCCAGTGGCTGATGCCGCCGCTGCCGATGATCACCACGCGCTCGTCGGCGTCGAATGCCTCGACTGCCGCGCGCAGTTGCCGGCCCAGGTCGGCCGAGCGCTCCAGCGAGATGTACGGGTCGACGCCGCACGCCAGGTACACCGGGATGCTCGGCAGCTCACGGCCCAGCAGGGCCTCGGCCGGCTTGACCACCAGCTGGTGCGGGATCGAGAACGAATGGTCGACGGTGAAGCTGCGCGCCACGGTCCAGTCCACGCCCTGCCCTTCACCGTGATGGACGATGTGCTCGGCCAGCGCCTGGTGGTTGCGCACCACGCCCCGGTCCAGGCCCGGCAGGCGGTCGATGGGGCCGTCCACGTCGCCGGTGCCGATCACGTAGCGCGGCAGGCAATGGGGGCCGAACAGGATGTAGTGATCGCAGCCGACGATGATCACCGCCGTGGGCTGCAAGGCAGCCAGGCGCTCGGCGCATTGGGCATAGGCGCCCCATACGGCATCGCGTTGTGCGGCCGGTGGCGCATCGGGCGCCACGAACATCACCGGGTCATGCGGCATCCAGAAGCCGCCCACTATCTTGCCCATCGGTTCACCCCTTGAGCGCGGCGGAAAACCCCGCGCCTTGTTCATCGGTACAGCCCAGGCGCTGCTTGTAGACGCGCATGCTGCGTTGCGGCGAAAGCTCCTGCCAGAAGCCCATGGTCAGCATCGGGTTGACCCCGGCCGCCTGCAGGCCGGCCACGTCGAAGTCGAGGATCATCTGCGCCTCGTCGGGGGCCAGGGCAAAGCGCTGCACGAAGCCTGCGGCGTCTTCACGAAAGCGCTGCTTGGCCGCGCGCTCCACGCACAGCTGCCACAGCACCCGCTCCATCACGTTTCTGCTCATGCCGGACTACTCGCCGAGAAAGTCGCGAACCAGCGCGGCAAAGCGCCGTGGCTGTTCGCTCTGGACCCAGTGACCGCAGCGCCCGAACAGGTGCAGGTCGGCGTCGGCAATGCTGTTGGCGATCAGCAGCCCGCACTCCGGCGGCACCACACGGTCTTCGCGGCCGTGTACCACCAGCGTCGGCGCCACGATCTTGGCCAGCGCGGCGGCGGGGAAGCCCTTGACCATCGTCTGGCCTTCGGCGGCGGGTTGCGGGATCAGCTTGCGCAAGGCGGCCTGGGCACCGGGCCGGGCACTGGCCTCGTAGCGGGCCTGCACCATGGCGTCGGTGATCAGCGCCTTGTCGTAGGGGAACAGCTCCATCAGCTGGCGCATGTTGGCCAGCGACGGCTCGTACTCCCAGGCACCGCGCAGGCCGGGGGTCTGCACGAACTCGCCGGCCGGGGTGCCGAGCAGCACCAGCTTGTTGACGCGCTCGGGGGCGAACACCGCCAGGCCGATGGCCAGGGCGCCGCCGAACGAGTTGCCGATGAAGGAGGCCTTCTGGATATCCAGGGCATCCATGATGCCGATCAGGTGGCTGACCCACAGCTTGATGTCGTACCGGGCGTCATCCTTGAACTCGGTGAAACCGAAGCCGGCGATGTCCGGCACGATCACCCGCCAGCGGTCGGCGAACACCGGCACACTGGCGGCCCAGTTGGCCCAACCCGAAACACCCGGGCCCGAGCCGTGCAGCAGGAACAGCGGCTCGCCCTGGCCGGCCTCGTGGTAGTGGGTGTGGTGCCCTGCTGCGAGCAGAGTCTTTGCAGTTGCGCTCATGTCGGCCTCCGGTTTTTATTCTTAACATACAGTTGTGTATCTGCATGCTATTTACCGTTTTGACCTGAGTCAATGAAAAAACATGACTATTTTCAAATAATGAGCAGCCGTACCTACACCTATGTACTGTCATGTATGGCAGGATGCGGACACCCGGCACTGGCCTTGTGGCCAATGCCGGCAATAGCTTCGCCGTTGCGGCGGGCGTTAGAATGACGGTTTGCTGCCAAGGCCAAGCGTCGAACCCTGCGCTGCCCTGGCGCTTATCCAGCTTGTTGGACAAGGCCCTACACAATGTCATCACGCACCAACCTCACGCGGGAAGATTGGATTCATGCGGCACAGGAAGTGCTTGTCACCAGCGGCGTCGACGCCGTGCGCGTCGACACCCTGGCCAAGGAACTGAAGATCACCCGTGGCAGTTTCTACTACCACTTCAAAAGCCGCGGCGAACTGCTCGAAGGCATCCTGGGCAACTGGCGCGCACGCGCCACCGAGGATGTGATCCTCAACCTGCGCACGGCCCACAGCTCGCCGCTGCAGCAGTTGCAGCGCCTGCTGGAGCTGCCTTCCCACGGCCAGACCGCCAAGGACGCCGCCTCGATCGAACTGGGCATCCGCGGCTGGGCGCGGCGCGACAAGCAGGCGCGCCAGGCCATCGACGAGGTGGACAGCCATCGCCTGAACTACATCGAGGGGCTGCTGATTCAGGCCGGCGTGCCCAGCGACGAAGCCCAGGACCGCGCCTACCTGATCTACGCCTACCAGATCAGCCTGTCGCTGCTGCACAGCGAAGACACCCCGCAACAACGCCTGGCGCGCAGCCAGCGCATGGCCGGCATCCTCCTCCCCGCGTGCAGCCACGCCCCGGCCTGAGCGCCTGTGCCGACCCGCTCGGCACATTGCAAATACACAAATGTATCTTTGTATATCCAATACCCGCCATCCAGCGGGTATTGGCACGCTCGTCTTGAAAAATATTTATTCAATAAATTCAAATAGATAATCGAATAAATCGGCGAATGCAGGCGCGCCGCTGCGGCGCCTGTTGACAAGCCGCCCACCTTCCCGCGTAGTCTATACATACACATGCACATGTGTATTTAAACGCCTTGCATGTTGCCCTGCCCCGGGCAGGGGCGCACCACAATAAGAATAGAAAACGAGTACTTCACTATGCACGCGCCTGCACGCTCTCGCCGGGTCCCGCCCTGCGCGCCCGACCCGTCACGCCCCCGGTACGGCACCGCCGCACCGACGCCGACCGCCCTCTGCGACCGGCATCCCACCTCCCCCTTGCCCACTGCTCGCTGAGGCCTGCCCATGGATTTCTCGATACTGGCGTTTCTTGCCCAGGACGGCCTGACCACGGGCGCGATCTACGCACTGGTGGCGCTGGCCCTGGTGCTGGTGTTCTCGGTGACGCGCACCATCCTGGTGTGCCAGGGCGACTTCGTCACCTACAGCGCCCTGACCCTGGCCACCCTGCAGCTGGGCCTGATGCCCGGCACCGTGTGGCTGCTGCTGGGCTGCTCGCTGGCCGCCTGCGCACTGGACTGCACCGACGCCGCACGGCGCCGTCAATGGCGCCGGCTGCCGGGCCTGCTGGCGCGCTACCTGAGCCTGCCGCTGCTGTTGTGGGCGGTGCTGGGCAACCTCGACCTGGCGAGCCTGCCGGCGCTGCTGCAGATTCTGCTGACCCTGGCCCTGGTCACGCCGCTGGGGCCGTTGCTGTACCGCCTGGTGTACCAGCGGGTGGCCGAGACCTCGGTGCTGTTGCTGTTGATCGTGTCGGTGGCGGTGCATATCGCGCTGGTGGGCGTGAGCCTGCTGATGTTCGGCGCCGAGGGCGTGCGCACCGAGGCCCTGGCCGAGTCGGTGTTCATGCTCGGCGAGCTGCCGGTGGGCCTGCAGAGCCTGCTGGTGATCGGCAGCGCGCTGCTGCTGATCGGCCTGCTGTATGCCTTCTTCGGCCACAGCCTGTACGGCAAGGCGCTGCGTGCCACTGCGCTCAACCGTACCGGTGCACAGCTGGTGGGCATCCCCACCCAGTTGGCCGGCAAGGCCGCGTTCGGCCTGGCCGCGCTGATCGGCGCGATCTCCGGGGTACTGATCGGCCCGCTGACCACGCTGTATTACGACTCGGGCTTTCTGATCAGCCTCAAGGGCTTTGTGGCGGCGATCTTCGGCGGCCTGGCCAGTTACCCGATAGCCGCGGCCAGTGCGTTCTTCGTCGGCGTGCTGGAGAGCTTCGCCAACTTCGGCGCCTCGGCCTACAAGGAGGTCATCGTGTTCACCGTGGTGATCCCGGTGCTGCTGTGGCTGTCGCTGAAAAACCCGCACCTGGAGGAGCAACACTGATGGCCCTGCGACTGATCCCCCTGTTGGCCCTGCTGCTGGTGGCGGGCCTGGCGCCGCTGGTGCTGCCCGCGTTTCACGTGACCCTGCTCAACTACATCGGCCTGTACAGCCTGGTGGCCCTGGGCCTGGTGCTGCTGACCGGCATCGGCGGCATGACCTCGTTCGGCCAGGCTGCGTTCGTGGGCATTGGCGCCTACGCCAGCGCGGTGCTCACCACCCAGTACGGCCTGTCGCCGTGGCTGGGCCTGCTGGCGGGGCTGGCGATCACCCTGGTGGTGGCCACCAGCCTGGGCCTGCTGACCCTGCGCCTGGCCGGGCACTACCTGCCCATCGGCACCCTGGCCTGGGGCCTGGCGCTGTTCTACCTGTTCGGCAACCTGCCGGGCCTGGGCGGCTTCGGCGGCCTGCAGAACCTGCCGAACATCGAGCTGCTGGGCTGGCAGATCAGCGGCTCGGCCGATTTCGCGGTGCTGATCGGGTTGTTGCTGGCGGCCAGCCTGTGGCTGCTCGACAACCTGCTGCACAGCCGCCAGGGCCGTGCCATCCGCACCCTCAAGGAATCGGCCGGGATGGCCGAGGCGATGGGCATCGATACCGCACGCAGCCGCCTGCAGGTGTTCATCATCGCCGCCCTGCTGGCGGCCCTGTCGGGCTGGCTGTACGCGCACCTGCAGCGGGTGGTCAACCCCACGCCGTTCTCGGTGGTGATGGGCATCGAGTACCTGTTCATGATCGTGTTGGGCGGCGTCGCCAGCCTGTGGGGCGCGCTGCTGGGCGCAGCGTTGCTGACCCTGATCAAGCAGGTGCTGCAGGACGTGCTGCCGCAGCTGTTCGGGCACGCCGACAACGTCGAGATGATCTTCTTCGGCGTGCTGGTGATCCTGGTGCTGCAGTACGCCCGCGGCGGCCTGCTGCCGGTGCTGCGCAGCGTGCTGCCGGCCAGCCGCCCGCGCACCCTGGCGCTGGATGACGCGCCGGCCCTGCCCCGGCGCAGCATGCCGGCGGCCGGCAAGCCGCTGATGGTGGCCCAGGGGCTGCTCAAGCAGTTCGGCGGGCTGGTGGCCAACAAGAACATGGGCCTGTCGGTGAATGCCGCCGAGGTGACCGCGCTGATCGGCCCCAACGGCGCCGGCAAGTCGACCCTATTCAACCTGCTGTCGGGGGTGCTGACGCCCAATGCCGGGCAGATCATCTTCAACGGCCAGCGCATCGAAGGCCTGTCGCCGCGCGCCATTGCCCACCTGGGCGTGAGCCGCACCTTCCAGCACGTGCGCCTGCTGGGCGAGATGAGCGTGCTGGAGAACGTCGCCCTTGGCGCCCATGCCCGGGGCAAGGCCGGGTTGCTGCGCTCGATGCTGCATCTGGAACGCAAGGAAGAAGCCGCCCTGCTCGCCGAGGCCACGCGCCAGATCCAGCGGGTGGGCCTGGGCGAATACCTGCACACCCCGGCCGGCAGCCTGCCGCTGGGCCAGCAGCGCATCGTCGAGATCGCCCGCGCGCTGTGCAGCGACCCGTTGCTGTTGCTGCTCGACGAACCCGCCGCCGGCCTGCGCCATGGCGAGAAACAGGCGCTGGCGCAACTGCTCGAGCAGTTGCGTGGCGAGGGCCTGGGCGTGCTGCTGGTGGAGCACGACATGGAGTTCGTGATGGGCCTGGCCGACCACATCGTGGTGATGGAATTCGGCCAGCCCCTGGCCAGCGGCACCCCGCTGCAGATCCAGCAGAACCCTGCGGTGCTGGCCGCCTACCTCGGAGGTGTCGAATGAGTCGCCTGCTGGATGTGCGCAACCTGTCGATCAACCACGGCAAGGTCGAGGCGGTACGCAACCTCGACCTGCACCTGGAGGAAGGCCAGATCGTCAGCCTGATCGGCCCCAATGGCGCCGGCAAGACCACCCTGATGGCGGCGCTGATCGGCCTGCTGCCCTGCCAGGGCCAGGTGACCTACGCCGGCCAGGCGTTGCTGGGCCACCACGATGTGGCCCAGCGCATCGACCAGGGCATGGTGCTGGTGCCCGAGAGCCGCGAGCTGTTCGGCCTGATGAGCGTGGAGGACAACCTGCGCCTGGGCGCCTTCAGCCGCCACCGGCGCGGTTTTCGCGACCATCAGCAGACCCTCGACGAGGTGTTCGGGCTGTTCCCGCGCCTGCTCGAACGGCGCCAGCAGGCCGCCTGCACGCTGTCGGGCGGCGAGCGCCAGATGCTCGCCATCGGCCGCGCGCTGATGGCCAAACCGCGCCTGCTGATGCTCGACGAACCGAGCCTGGGCCTGGCGCCGCGGGTGATCGGCGAGATCTTCACCATCTTCGACACCCTGCGCCAGAGCGGCGTGTCGATCCTGCTGGTGGAGCAGAACGCCCGCGCTGCGCTGAAGATTTCCGACTACGGCTACGTGCTGGAGGTCGGCGAGATCGTGCTTGAAGGCGACGCCCAGGCGTTGGCCAGCAACCCCCGGGTGGTCGAAAGCTACCTGGGCCGCGCACCCGCGCCCACCGCCACCACGGAGGTGATCAGCGCTACCGGCACGTAGCGCCCCGCAGCACTTGCCACACCCATAAAAACAATATCAGGAGCTTGCATGAAACCTATTCTTCCCTTGCTGTTGCTGGCCACGCTGTCGACCGCTGCACAGGCCGACATGACCGTCGGCGTGATTCTCTCCACCACCGGCCCGGGGGCCTCGCTGGGCATCCCCGAGCGCAATACCGTGGCGCTGCTGCCCAGGGAGATTGCCGGGCAGGCCGTGAAATACGTGGTACTGGACGATGCCAGCGACAGTACCGCCGCGGCCAAGAACGCGCGCAAGCTGGTCAGCGAGCACAAGGTCGACCTGCTGATCGGCTCGACCACCGTGCCCACCTCGGCAGCAGTCGCGCAGATCGCCAAGGAGAGCCAGACCGCGCAGATCGCCCTGGCGCCGTTCAGCCCCGCCAGCGGCGAGCAGAGCTGGATCTTCACCATCGCCCAGACCAACACCCTGATGGCCCAGGCGCTGATCGAGCACATGCAGCAGAACGGTGTGAAGACCCTCGCCTACATCGGCTACAACGATGTGTGGGGCGAAGACTGGCACAAGGTGCTCAGCGAAATGGCGCCGGCGGCAGGCATCACGCTGGTGCGCGACGAGCGCTTCAACCGCACCGACTCGTCGGTCAGCGGCCAGGCGCTGAAGGTGATGAGCAGCAAGCCCGACGCGGTGCTGATCGGCGCCACCGGCACCCCGGCGGCACTGCCGCATACCGAGCTGCGCCGGCTGGGCTACAAGGGCACCGTGTACCACACCCACGGCGCGGCCAACAGCGCGTTCCTGCGCATCGGCGACAAGGCGCTCAACGGTGCGATACTGCCGGTGGGCCCGGTGGTGGTGTGGGACAAGCTGCCCGCCAGCCACCCCTCCAAGGCCATCGCCAGCCAGTACGCGCAGGACTACCAGGCCAAGTACGGCGACAACAGCCTGTCGCCGTTCGGCGCCTACCTGTACGACGCCATGCTGCTGGTGCAGGCGGCCACCCCGGCGGCGCTCAAGGGTGCCGAGCCCGGCACCGCGCAATTTCGCCAGCAGCTGCGCGACCAGCTGGAGCAGACCCGCGACGTGGTCGGCACCCATGGCGTGTACAACCTCAGCGCCACCGACCATTTCGGCCATGACCAGCGCGCGCGTGCACTGGTAAGCGTGCAGGACCAGCAATGGGTCCTGCTGCATGCCCCTGAATAAACCCCCACAACAATAATAAAAAAGGCAGATCCATGAGCACTCTGAAACGGGTCAACACCACCCTCGCCCTCGGCACCCTGTGCGGGCTCAGCCCGGCACTGCTGGCCCAGGGTTTCATTGAAGACAGCAAGGCCACCCTGACCGCGCGCAACTACTACTTCGACCGTGACTACAAGGGCGAATCGGCGCAGTCGGCGACGCGCGAATGGGCCCAGGGCTTCATCCTGCGCTTCACTTCCGGCTACACCCCGGGCACCGTCGGCTTCGGCCTGGATGCCCAGGCCATGCTGGGCCTGAAACTGGACTCCAGCCCCTCGCGCACCGGCACCGGGCTGCTGCCGTTCGACCCCAGGGACCGCGACCCGCGCGACGATTATTCGGAGCTGGGCCTGACCGGCAAGGTCAAGGTCTCCATGACCGAACTGCAGGCCGGCACCCTGGCACCGTTTTCGCCGATCCTGTTCGCCAGCCCCACGCGCCTGCTGCCGCAGACCTTTCGCGGGGTGCAGTTCAAGTCCCAGGACATCGACAACCTGACCCTCAGCGGCGGGCGCCTGGACCGCATGAACCAGCGCGATTCCACCAACTACCAGAAGATCACCGTCGCCGCGCCCAACCGGCGCTTCAATGGTGCAGCCGAGTCGGACAGCTTCACCTATGGCGGCGGCGACTATCAGTGGTCCGAGCAGCTGGTGCTCAAGTACTACCATGCGCAGCTGGAGGACATCTATCGCCAGGACTACGTCGGCTTCGTCGACAACCGTGCGGTGGCGAACGGGCGCCTGAAGACCGATGTGCGTTACCACATCAGCGGCGAGGACGGCCCGGCCAGGGCCGGCAAGGTCGACAACCGTACCTTCGGCGTGATGAGCACCTACAGCCTGGGCGCACACAGCCTGGGGCTGGGCTACATGCAATTGAGCGGCGATACGGCGATGCCGTACATCGCCGGGTCCGAGCCGATGGTGGTGAGCGAGGGCGCATTGAGCAGCGAGTTCCTCAACCCCAAGGAGCGTACCTGGCAGGTGCGCTATGACTACGACTTCGTCGCCCTGGGCGTACCGGGGCTCAAGGGCATGCTGCGTTACCTGGACGGCAGCCGCATCGAATTGCCGAATGCGCTGGGCGGCAGCGGGCGCAGCGAGAGCGAGAAGGACATCGAGTTGTCGTACGTGGTGCAGAGCGGCACGTTCAAGAACGTTGCATTGCGGTTGCGCCATGCGTGGTACCGCAATGACTTTGCCTCGACTGCGGCGTTCAGGGATGACAACGAGCTGCGGGTGAACGTGGATTACACCGTGGCGCTTTGGTAACGCGCTGGCATCGTGTGTAGATGAACAAACGCCCCGGCTTGCCGGGGCGTTTTGCATTCCAGGGTGACCATGACAGTCCGATTGTCTTGCAGTGCCTGGTCAGGCCTCTCGCGGGTCAAGCCCGCTCCCACAGGGTCTTGCGGTGCGTCCAAAATGCTGGCGTGGCGGGTGAGATCCTGTGGGAGCGGGCTTGACCCGCGAAGGGGCCCTCACAATTTACCCCGTAACCACCTGCCCCACCTGCTCCTCCAGCTGCTGCGCCAACGCCCTCAGCTCATCACACGACTGGCGCGTCTGCTCGATGGTGCGCGCGCTCACCGTCGAGGCGTCGTGGATGCGCGTGACGCTGCGGTTGATACCGTCTGCCGTGGCCGCCTGCTGCTCCGCCGCACTGGCAATCTGCAAGGTCATCTGGCTCACCGTGGACGCCGACGCATCGATCAACGCCAGCGCCTGCCCCGCCCGCGCCGAGGCCGCCACCGGCTGCTGCGCCGACTCGACGTTGGCGCCGATCTGCGCCGCCGCCTGGCTGGCACCGGCCTGCACGCGGTTGATGATCTGCTGGATCTCCAGCGTCGACTGCTGCGTACGCCGCGCCAACGTGCGCACCTCGTCCGCCACCACCGCAAAGCCACGCCCGTGCTCACCTGCACGCGCCGCCTCGATGGCAGCATTCAACGCCAGCAGGTTGGTCTGCTCGGCAATCGCGGTGATCACGTCCAGTACGCGCCCGACACTGCCCGAGTCGGCGGCCAGTTGGTCCACCACGCTGCGGCTGTGCTCCAGCGCCTCGGCCAGCGCACCAATCGCCTCACCGGCATCGCGCACCGTGGCGCTGCCGGCCGTGGCCTGTTGCTCGGCATCGCGGGTGGCGCTGGCGGCGACGCTGGCGTTGTGCGCCACGTCCTGCACGGTGCTGACCATCTCGCTCATGGCCGTGACCACGCTGTCGGTCTCCAGTTGCTGGGCCTGCATGCTGCGCTGCGCCGCCTCGGTGATCTGCCCCAGGCTGTCGCTGGTGCTGGAGATGCGCTGGCTGGCCTTGGCCATGCTGCGGGTGACGCGGTGCGCAGCCTCCACCAGGCGGTTGAAGCTGTGCGCCACCTGGGTCAGCTCGTCGAAGCCGTCGGTGGGCAGGCGCAAGGTCAGGTCGGTGTGGCCATCGGTGGCGCGGGCCAGCGCCTGCACGGTGTGGTTGAGCGGCCGGGTGATGCTGCGAATCAGCAGCCAGGCGCACAGCGCCATGCCGAGCAACGCCACCAGCACCAGCAACGCCGGCATGCGCAGCACCGTGTTCACTTCGTGGCGCACGTCCTGCGGGTGGATGCCGCTGGCCAGCACCCAGCCCCAGGGCTTGAACAGCACCACCTCGGACACCTTGAATTCCGGCGCCTGCCCGGCTGCCCGCGGGAACCAGTACTCGACCGTGCCGCGCCCCTGGGCCACGGCCCGGTCGATCATTTCACGGGCGAACGGCTTGCCGTTGACGTCCTTGAAATCGGCCTGCGACTTGCCCACCAGGGCGGGTGCCTTGGGGTGCATGAGCATGCGGTGCTGCAGGTCGAGGATCAGCAGGTAGTTGTCGCCCAGGTAGCGAATGCGGCTGACCATTTCTGCCGCCTGGCGCTGCGCCTCGGCGCGGCTCAGGTGGCCTTCCTCGGCCTGCTTCTCATAATGCGCCAGCAGGGTGGATGCGGTGTCCAGCGCAGTGCCGACACCGGCCATCTTCTCCTGCAGCAGGCTGCGTTGCAGGGTCAGCCCCAGCCAGCCACTGAGCAACACGACAAACAGGGTGATACCGATCACCAGCACGGTGATGCGGGTGCTGATACGCAGATGTCTCAACCCGATCATAGGGGGCAATACCTCATTTTATTGTTATGCACGACGGCGCAAGGCGCACCGCGCACAAACATACACTATTGTATTTTAAAATGAAGATTGACCAGCTTCTAATATGGCATTTACCTCTTACAAAAAGATTCAGAAATGTATTCTATCAGTAGGCGAATGCAGCCCGGTGCTTGCGCACGAAATCCACCCAGCGCACCGGCTCGCGGCCGGTGATGGCCTGGAAATTGTCGAACACCTGGTCGACCCCGGGGATGGTGCCGGCGGCCATGCGCGTGAAGTTGTCGTGCACGCAGCTCATGTAGGCCATCTCGGCGCCGGCGGCGCGCATGTTTTCGAGAAACACGTCGGGTGATTGCGCGTCATAGCGAAACGGCTGGCCGAGTACCTCGCTCATCACCTGTGCCACCTCGTCGTAGGACTTCACGTCGTAGCCCAGGCGGTAGGTCTGCCCGGCATGGCGCTGCGGGTGTAGCAGGGCCTGCGCCGCCACCCGCGCCACGTCTTCGCCGTCGACCCAGCTGAACCGCGTGTGGCCGGTGTACTGTTCGATCACGCCGTTGCGCACGGCCTGGGTGCCGTCGTAGCTGAGCAGGTTCTGCATGAAGCACTCCGGGCGCAGGTGGGTGAAGCTGAAGCCGCACCATTGCACATAGCGCTCCACGAACTGGTGCCAGGCCCAGTGGCCGATGGTGGCGTCGTCGTCGCCACAGGCCCCCAGGTGCACCACGTGCTGCACCCCGGCGTGGCGTGCGCGGTCGAGAAAGGCCTTGCTCTGGCGCAGCATGTCGACGCTGTAGCCGGTCACCAGCAGCACCCGGTCGACGCCCTGCAGGGCCGGCGCCAGGGTGTGCTCGTGGTCGAAGTCCATGATCACCGTGCGGATGCCACGGGCCTGGAAGGGCTGCGCCTTGGCCGGCGAACGCACGGCGGCCACCAGTTCGATGGTGTCGTCGCCTTGCAGAAAGCGCAGGGTGTCGCCGCCGATCTGGCCGGTGGCGCCGGTGATGAGGACGGTGGGCTTGGTGTCGTGCATGGTCGCAACCTGTTGTGCAGTAGAGGTCGAACCAGGCTACTCGGGAACAAACGGCGTATTGGCGATATGTTTTACCGGGTAAAGTGACTGCAATTCATCAATGGGGTGGGCACATGTATTCTTCGGAACGCCTCAAGGGCATCGACGTGTTCGTCTGCGTGGCCGACCTGGGCAGCTTCAAGGCCGCGGCCGAGCGCCTTAACCTGACCGGCTCGGCGGTCAGCAAGAGCGTCGCGCGGCTCGAGGCGCGGCTGCACACGCGCCTGTTGGCACGCACAACACGGCGCGTGGCGCTGACCGAAGCCGGGGCGGCGTTCTATCGCACCTGCACCGGCGTGCTGGCCGAGCTGGAAGAGGCAGAGCTGGCGCTGAGCACCCAAGACGCCGAGCCGCGCGGCCGGGTACGCATCGACCTGCCGGCGGCCTTCGGACGCCTGCACGGGCTGCCGGCGATTCTGGCCTGCGTGCGCGAGCATGCGCTGCTGATGCCGCACGTGACCTTCTCCGACCGCTTCGTGGACCCGGTCGAGGCCGGCATCGACCTGTTCGTGCGCATCGGCGGGCCGCAAAGTTGGCCGGCGGCGGTGGGGCACCATTACCTGGGCTCGCAGCGCGTGGTGTTCTGCGCCGCCCCCGCGTACCTGGAGCGTCATGGCGAGCCCGGCAACGAACTCGAACTGGAACGCCACAGCTGCATCGTGTACGGGCTCAATGACGGCATGGTCGGCCCGTGGCACTTCCCTACCGCCCGGCCCGGGCATACCGAGCGTCGGATCATGCCGGCACGCATGGCGGTGGGCGATGCCGAGGGCCAGGTGGCCGCAGTGCTGGCCGGGCATGGCATCGCACAGCTGCCGACCTGGCTGATTCGCCGTCAGCTGGAAGACGGCAGCCTGGTACAGGTGCTGGCGCCGCTGGCCACCGACGGCCTGCCGATTCACCTGGCGTGGCTCAAGAGCCGGCAGGCGCAGCCCAAGGTCGCGACGCTGCTGACGCACCTGCGCCAGTGCCTGTCGGGGGACGGTTTCGAGCCGCCGTCGCCGTCATCGTGTGGCAACGCGTCGCGCTCCCGGGCGAACGTTTCCAGATAATTCGTATACCATATCCCTAAATCCCCTCGAATGATTGCCACCGTGAACCTACCCAAACTCAACGCGCCGGACCTGGGCAACACGCCCTCCACGTCCGAGATCATCACCCGGCACCTGCGCGATGCCATCGTGGCCGGGCACTTCGACGAAGACGAGCCGATTCGCCAGGACGACATCGCGCGTCAGTTCAACGTCAGCAAGATCCCGGTGCGCGAGGCGCTCAAACGGCTTGAGGCCGAGGGGTTGGTGATGTTTCAGCGCAACCGGGGGGCGATGGTCACGCGCTTGTCGGATTTCGAGCTGGCGCAGATGTTCGAGGTGCGCATGTTGCTGGAGGACAAGGTGTTGCGCCTGGCCATCCCGAACATGACCGAGGCCACGTTCGAACAGGCCGAGCGCATCTGCCAGGAGTTCATTGGCGAGAACGATGTGGGGCGCTGGGCGCAGTTGAACTGGGAGTTGCATGCGTGCCTGTACGAGCCGGCGCAGCGACCGTTTCTGGTGAGCATGATCCGTTCGGTGAACGACAAGCTGGAGCGGTACCTGCGCATGCAGATGAGCCTGTCGGCGGGCAAGGAGCGTGCCGACCACGAACACCGCGAGATCCTCGATGCATGCCGGGCGGGTGATGTGGAGCGCGCGGTGGGCTTGCTGGATGAGCATATTGCGGGGGTGTGCGAGACCTTGCTGGAGCACTTGCCGATGGCCAAGCCCCACCCCAGTCTGGAGCCGGGCCAACAAGGCTGATCTCTCAAAACCCCCAGGCCATGGCGCGTTGCAACAGTTCGGACATGTCATGGCCCTATGCCGATTTCGTCATCCACACCGCGCAATTCCATCAAGACGCCACCCCCCACCAACCGCCACCCTTGCGTCCATACCCCCAACGGACGCGCCCCATGAAACGCATCACCGTGATCGACTCCCACACCGGCGGCGAACCCACGCGCCTGGTCACCGCAGGCTTCCCCGACCTGGGCCACGGCAACATGGCCGAACGCAGGCAACAGCTGGCCGAACACCACGATCAGTGGCGCGCCGCCTGCATGCTCGAACCCCGCGGCAATGATGTGCTGGTGGGCGCACTGCTCTGCGAACCGGTCGACCCCAGCGCCTGCGCCGGGGTGATCTTCTTCAACAACACCGGCTACCTGGGCATGTGCGGCCACGGCACCATCGGCCTGGTGATCTCGCTGGCCCACCTGGGCAGGATCGGCCCCGGCACCCACACCCTCGAAACCCCCGTGGGCAACGTGCAAGCCACCCTGCACGACGACCACTCGGTCAGCGTGCGCAATGTACCCGCCTACCGCTATCGCCACGCCGTCAGCGTGCAGGTGCCCGGCATCGGCGAAGTGACCGGCGATATCGCCTGGGGCGGCAACTGGTTCTTCCTGGTGGCCGAGCACGGCCTGCGTATCAGCGGCGACAACCTCGACGCGCTCACTGCCTACACCGTGGCCGTGCAGCAGGCCCTGGAAGATCAGGGCCTGCGCGGCGAGGACGGCGGCCTGATCGATCACGTCGAGCTGTTCGCCGACGACCCCGACGCCGACAGCCGCAACTTCGTGCTGTGCCCCGGCAAGGCCTATGACCGCTCGCCCTGCGGCACCGGCACCAGCGCCAAGCTGGCGTGCCTGGCCGCCGACGGCAAGCTGCAACCGGGCCAGATCTGGCGCCAGGCCAGCGTGATCGGCAGCCAGTTCGAAGGCTCGTTCGAAACCGCAGGCGATCGCATCGTGCCGACCATTCGCGGCCGCGCGCATATCAGCGCCGAAGCCACGCTGATCATCGAGCAGGACGACCCGTTCGCCTGGGGCATCCGCCTGTGACCCAGGGCCTGGCCGCCGATGTGATCGTGGTGGGCGCCGGCATCATCGGCGCGGCCTGCGCCCAGGCCCTGGCCCGGCGCGGCCTCGACGTGCTGGTGCTGGATGCCGGACTGCCCGGCGCCACCGCCGCCGGCATGGGCCACCTGCTGGTGCTGGACGACAACCCCGCCGAACTGGCCCTGAGCCAATACTCGCTGCAACGCTGGCGCGACATTGCGCGCAACCTGCCCGAAGGCTGCGCCTACCGCAGCAACGGCACCCTGTGGCTGGCCGCCAACGCTGAAGAAATGGCCGTGGCCGAGCACAAGCATGCCAACCTGCGCGCCCATGGGGTGATCTGCCAGCTGGTTGGCGCACCTCGATTGCGCGAACGCGAACCGCTGCTGCGCGAAGGGCTGGAGGGCGGCCTGCTGATCGAGGACGACGGCATTCTGTATGCCCCGGCCACCGCACGCTGGATGCTCGACCAGCCGCGCATTCGCCAGCGCCAGGCACGGGTCGCCGAGGTGGATGGCGCCCGCGTGCGCCTGGACGACGGCCAGTGGCTGGCCGCCACGGCCGTGGTGCTGGCCAACGGTATCCAGGCCACCGAACTGTGCCCCGAACTGCCGATACAACCCAAGAAGGGCCACCTGCTGATCACCGACCGTTACCCCGGCCAGGTCACCCACACCCTGGTGGAACTGGGCTACGTGACCAGTGCGCACAACGCCAGCGGCCCGTCGGCCGCGTGCAATATCCAGCCGCGACCTACCGGCCAGCTGTTCATCGGTGCCTCACGCCAGTTCGGCACCACCGACCCGCAGGTGGAAGGCTGGATGCTTGCCAGGATGCTCAAGCGCGCCACCGAATACGTGCCGGCGCTGGCCCAGCTCAATGCGATTCGCGCCTGGACCGGCTTTCGCGCCGCCAGCCCCGACGGCCTGCCGCTGGTGGGCCAGCACCCACAACGCCCCGGCCTGTGGCTGGCGGTGGGGCATGAAGGGCTGGGCGTGACCACGGCCCCGGCCACCGCCGACCTGCTGGTGGCGCAACTGTTCGACGAACACCCGCCCCTGGCCGCACAGGCCTACCTGCCACAGCGTTTTCTCGGAGAACCGACCCATGCCTGAACTGACCCTGGACGGACGTGCCCTGCGCGTGGCCGAAGGCACCAGCGTGGCCGCTGCACTGGCCCTGGCTGGCGACGGCTGCACGCGTACCTCGGTGAGCGGCCAGCGCCGCGCACCGCTGTGCGGCATGGGCATCTGCCAGGAATGCCGGGTGAGCATCGACGGCCGGCGCCGCCTGGCCTGCCAGACCCTGTGCCGCGACGGCATGCAGGTGGAGACCCGCGCATGAGCGCCCGTGCCGACGTACTGATCATCGGCGCCGGCCCGGCCGGCCTCAATGCCGCACTGGCCGCTGCCCCCAGCGGTGCACGCATCGTGCTGCTGGACGACAACCCCTGGCCCGGCGGGCAGATCTGGCGCGACGGCCCGCAGGCCAGCGTGCCGACGCAGGCACAGCGCCTGCGCGAGCACGTGGGCGCCTTGAACAATGTGCAGCACCACCCGCAGACCCGCGTGATCGCCGCCACCGGCCCGCGCCAGTTGCTGGTGGAAGACGCCGAGCGCGGCTGGGTGATCGACTACGACACGCTGATCCTGTGCACCGGCGCACGCGAACTGCTGCTGCCCTTCCCCGGCTGGACCCTGCCCGGCGTGACCGGTGCCGGTGGCCTGCAGGCACTGATCAAGGGCGGCCTGCCGGTGCGCGACCAGCGCGTGGTGATCGCCGGCAGTGGCCCGCTGCTGCTGGCCAGCGCTGCCACGGCGCGGCACAACGGCGCGCAGGTGGTAGGCGTTGCCGAACAGGCAACCCGCGGCGCGGTGGCGGGTTTTGCCGCACAACTGCCGCGCTGGCCAAACAAGCTGCTGCAAGCGTTCGGCCTGTTCGACCGCCACTACCGCACCGACAGCCATGTGGTGGAGGCACTCGGCACCGAGCGCCTCGAAGGCGTGCGCCTGCGCCAGCACGGCAAGCTGATCGAGCTGGCCTGCGAGCGCCTGGCCTGCGGCTTCGGCCTGATTCCCAACAGCCAGCTCGGCCAGGCCCTGGGCTGCACACTCCATGGCCAGGCGCTGGCCGTGGATGCGTGGCAGGCCACCAGTGAGCCGGGCCTGTTCGCGGCCGGGGAATGCACTGGTTTTGGTGGCAGCGAACTGGCGCTGGTGGAGGGCACCATTGCCGGGCTGGCGGCCGTGGGCGACCGCCAGGGCGCCGCCCGCCACTGGCCGCAGCGAGCGCGCTGGCAGGGCTTCGCCAAGGCGCTCAACCACGCCTTCGCCCTCGCCCCGCAGCTCAAGCAACTGGCCCGCCCCGACACCCTGGTATGCCGCTGCGAGGACGTGCCCTACAGCAAGCTAGCCGGCCAGCGTGACTGGCGCGAGGCCAAGCTGAGCAGTCGCTGCGGCATGGGCGCCTGCCAGGGCCGGGTGTGCGGCGCCGCAGCGCAGCACCTGTTCGGCTGGCAGCCCTCGGCGCCGCGCCCGCCGTTCAGCCCGGCGCGCATCGAGACCCTGCTGTGCCTGGACGACACCCCGCCCGCATGAAACGCACCCCGGGGCTTTCGAGGCGGGCGCCGGATCTCTATGATCCCGAAGGTGCCCACCAGACCGTCAGCGCCATGTACGTATCGCTCAACAGCTTCCAGCCCTGCGACCTGCCCAGCCTGCTGAGCAGCCTGCAGCCGATCGCGCCGCTGCTCGATACGCTGAGCGACGTGGTGTTCTTCATCAAGGACACCCAGGCCCGCTACGCCTTCGTCAACCACACCCTGGCGCGGCGCTGCGGCTTCAGGCACAGCCACGAGCTGCTGGGGCTGACCGCCGACAGCGTGTTCCCCGAGCGCTTCGGCCCGCTGTACACCGCGCAGGACCGCCGCGTGCTCGACAGCGGCCGCGAGCTGGCCGACCAGCTCGAACTGCACCTGTACTTCGGCAACCAGCCGGTGTGGTGCCTGACCCACAAGCTGGCACTGTTCGACACCCAGGGCCAGATCGTCGGCCTGGCCGGCATCTCCCGCGACCTGCAGGCGCCCCAGGCCAGCCACCCCGGCTTCGATCGCCTGGCGGCGGTGGATGCGCACATTCGCGAGCACTTCGCACGGCCCGTGAGCCTGGCCGAGCTGACCGCGATTGCCGGGTTGTCTGCCGCGCAGCTGGAGCGCAACTGCAAGCGTGTGTTCCAGCTCACCCCGCGCCAGATGATCCACAAGGTGCGCCTTGAAGAAGCCTCGCGGCTGCTGCACCACAGCGACCTGCCGATCACCGAGATCGCCCTGCGCTGCGGCTACACCGACCACAGCGCGTTCAGCCGCCAGTTCCGCGCCCTCACCAGCCTGTCGCCAAGCCAGTACCGCGATACCCGCCGCTAGACGCGGTGTGTTCCTTTAGGGTGCGCCGCCGCGCCCACTGCTCCCATATGTAACACCGCCGGCACCGGGCAGCGTTTCCTGCGCACCGCCCGCCTGCCCTGCCGGATTCAACGCAAGTCCTCTGGCTCAAGGGCCGCACAGCAATTGCATCGCGCGGGCAAAAACAGGCACGGGCATTGCTATAAAAATATCGTATACGAAATTCACAATACGCCCGCTACCAGCACCTTCCGACAAACGAGGCTTCCATGAAAAACCCCGCTTTTGTTGTAGCTCTCAGCGCTGTGCTCAGTACCTCCTTCATCGCCACCGCCCAGGCCGACAAGCTCGATGACATCATCGGCTCCGGCAAGCTGCGCTGCGCCGTGACCCTGGACTTCCCGCCCATGGGCTTTCGCGACGACGCCAACAAGCCGGCCGGCTTCGACGTCGACTACTGCAACGACCTGGCGAAGGTCCTCGGGGTAGATGCCGAGATCGTCGAGACGCCGTTCCCGGACCGTATCCCGGCGCTGGTCTCGGGGCGGGCCGACGTGATCGTGGCGTCCACCTCCGACACCCTGGAGCGAGCCAAGACGGTCGGCCTCACGGTGCCCTACTTTGCCTTCCAGATGGTCGTGCTGACCCGCGACAACACCGGCATCAACAGCTTCGACGACATCAAGGGCAAGGCCCTGGGCAACACCAGCGGCACCTATGAAGCCATCGCACTGGAGAAGGACGTGAAACAGTGGGGCAGCGGCAGTTTCCGCGCCTACCAGTCGCAGAACGACACCATCCTGGCCGTGGCCCAGGGGCACATCGATGCCACCGTGGTGACCAACACCGTGGCCGCCGCCACGCTCAAGTCGGGCAAGTACAAGAACCTGAAGATCGCCGGCAACGCACCCTACGTGATCGACTACGTGTCGCTGGGGGCCAAGCGCAACGAGTACGGCCTGCTCAACTACCTCAACCTGTTCGTCAACCAGCAGGTACGTAGCGGCCGCTACAACGAGCTGTTCGTCAAATGGGTAGGCACCGATATCCCGCCGACCGACCTGACCGTGCCGAAGGTCTACTACTGAGGTGCCCGGCATGCCCAGCCCTTCCACTGCCCTGAACGGGCGTAGCCTGGTCGATGGCGCGGCCAGTGGCGAGTTGCTGTTCGCCGACATCGGCCTGAGTTTCTGGGGCGGTGTCGACGCCTTCAGCGGCGAGGTCATCGACCGCCATCACCCGCTCAGCGGCGCACACCTGGCCGGCCGCGTGCTGGCCATTCCCAGCGGGCGCGGCTCGTGTACCGGCAGCAGTGTGATGATGGAACTGATCAGCAACGGCCATGCACCGGCGGCACTGGTGCTGGCCGAGCCGGATGAGATCCTGACCCTGGGCGTGCTGGTGGCGCAGTTGCTGTTCGGGCGCTCGCTGCCGGTGCTGTGCATCGGCCAGCAGGCCTTTGCCGCCCTGCGCGGCAAGGCCTTTGCGCAGGTGCAGGGCGAGCGCCTGGTGCTGTTCGACCAGGCCCCCGCCGAGGCGCTGCCGGCAGCCCCCGCCAGCCCGCCGGCGGCGACGCGCCCGACCACCCTCACCCTTACCGACCACGACCAGGCCTTGCTCGCGGGCGACCTGGGCAAGGCCGCGCAGGTGGCGATGCAGATCGTGCTGCGCATGGCCGAGCTGCAGGGCGCACACAGCCTGGTGGACATCAGCCAGGCGCATATCGACGGCTGCATCTACACCGGCCCCGCCAGCCTGCGCTTTGCGCAGCAGCTGGTGCAGTGGGGCGCCAGGGTGCGGGTGCCGACCACCCTCAATTCGATTTCCGTGGACCAGCGCCGCTGGCGCGAACTGGGTATCGACGCGGCGCTGGGCGAACCTGCCAGTGCGCTGGGCGATGCCTACATGGCGATGGGCGCGCAGATGAGTTTTACCTGCGCCCCCTACCTGCTCGACAGCGCGCCGAAGCTCGGCGAGCAGATCGTGTGGGCCGAGTCCAACGCCGTGGTGTACGCCAACAGCGTGCTCGGCGCGCGTACCCTGAAGTACCCCGACTACCTGGATATCTGCATCGCCCTGACCGGCCGCGCGCCGCTGATCGGCTGCCACCTGGAGGCCCAGCGCAAGGCGCGGGTGCAGATCGACCTGCCGGCGCTGACCCACCTGGACGATGCGTTCTACCCGCTGCTGGGCTATCACATCGGCGCCATGGTCGGCAGCCGGATCCCGCTGGTGACAGGGCTGGAGCGTTTTGCCCCGACCCACGACGACCTCAAGGCCTTCGGCGCCGCGTTCGCAACCACCTCGGCGGCGCCGCTGTTCCATATCGCCGGGGTCACCCCCGAAGCGCTAGACCCGGCCCAGGCAGTCAGCGCGGGCGAGGTGCTGCCGGTAAAGCGTATTGCCCTGGCCGACCTGCTGGTGAGCTGGCGCGAGCTGAACAGTGCCCGTGACAGCCAGGTGGACCTGGTGTCGCTGGGCAACCCGCACTTCTCCCTGGGCGAGTTCGCGCACCTGGCACAGCTGTGCCGCGGGCGCACACGCAACCCGGCGGTCAGCCTGGTGATCACCTGCGGCCGTGCGGTGCTGGAGCAGGCCCGTGACGCCGGCCACCTTGCCCCGATCGAAGCCTTCGGCGCGGTGCTGGTGACCGACACCTGCTGGTGCATGCTCGGCGAGCCGGTGATCCCGCCCGCCGCCCGCACACTGATGACCAACTCGGGCAAATACGCCCACTACGCCCCCGGGCTGGCGGGCCGGGCGGTGCATTTCGCCAGCCTTGGCGAGTGCGTCGAGGCCGCCTGCACCGGCAGCGCCAGCGGTCGCCTGCCGGCCTGGCTGCAGCCGGCCGCCCCACAGGAGAGCCCCGCGCATGTTTGACTACACCTTCCAATGGCGCTCGGCCCTGCGCGCCCTGCCCGACATGCTGGCCGGTGCCTGGGTCACCTTCGAGACCGCCGCGCTGTCGATGATCTTCGGCGTGCTGATCGCCCTGGCCTTGACCGTGATGCGTGAAGCGCAGCAGCCGGTGTTGCGCGGCATCGGCAATGCCTGGGTATCGATTGCGCGCAACACCCCTTCGCTGTTCCAGATCTACATCCTGTACTTCGGGCTTGGCTCGCTGGGGCTGCACGTGAGTTCGTGGTTCGCACTGCTGGCCGGCATCACCTTCAACAACGCCGGGTACCTGGCGGAGAACTTTCGCGGCGGGCTCAAGGCAGTGCCGACCACGCAGATGCGCGCGGCACGCTCGCTGGGCATGAGCGCGTTCCAGGCCTACCGCATGATCATCGTGCCGCAGCTGCTGCGGGTGGTGTTCTACCCCTTGAGCAACCAGATGGTGTGGGCGGTGCTGATGACCTCGCTGGGGGTGATCGTGGGGCTCAACAACGACCTCACCGGCGTGACCCAGGACTACAACGTCAAGACCTTCCGCACCTTCGAGTACTTCGCCATTGCAGCGGTGCTGTATTACCTGATCGCCAAGCTGATCGTCGCGGTGGCCCGGCTGATGGCCTGGCGGCTGTTCCGTTACTGAGGAGCTGTCCATGTTTTCTACAAGCTTTACCTGGAACGACATGCTGTTCCTGCTCGACGGGGCCTGGGTCACCCTGCAGCTGACCTTCTGGTCGATCATGCTGGGCTCGGTGGCCGGGCTGGTGTTCGGCCTGCTGCGTGCGCTGCTGCCACGCGCCAGCCTGCCGCTGGCCTGGGTGCTGGATGTGTTTCGCAGCGTGCCGCTGCTGATCCAGTTCGTGCTGTTCAACTCGTTCAAGAGCATCGTGGGCCTGAACATCAGCGCCTTCAGCGTGGGCTGCATCGTGCTGGGGGTGTACGCCGCGGCGTACTTCACCGAGATCGTGCGCAGCGGTGTGCTGGCGGTACCGCCCAGCGTGCGCCGGGCCAGCCGGTCGCTGGGCCTGAGCTACCTGCAGGACCTGCGCTGGATCGTGCTGCCGATGGCCTCGCGGGTGGCCTTTCCGGGCTGGCTGAACCTGGTGCTGAGCGTGATGAAGGACACCGCGCTGGTGATGTGGATCGGCATCGTCGAATTGCTGCGCGCCTCCCAGACCATCGTCACACGGATTCAGGAACCCCTGCTGGTGCTGTGCATCGCGGGCCTCATCTATTACGTCATGAGCCTGGTGGTCGCACGCCTGGGCGCCCGACTGGAAAGAAGGTGGCAAGAAAATGATTGAGATCGACAACGTACACAAATCCTTCGGCGACCTGGAAGTGGTCAAGGGCGTGAGCCTGACGGTGAACAAGGGCGAGGTGGTGTCGATCATCGGCGGTTCGGGCTCGGGCAAGTCGACCCTGCTGATGTGCATCAACGGCCTGGAGCCGATCCAGAAGGGCAGCATTCGCGTGGACGGCATCGAGGTGCACAACCGCGCCACCGACCTCAACCGCCTGCGCCAGAAGATCGGCATCGTGTTCCAGCAGTGGAATGCCTTCCCGCACCTGACGGTGCTGGAGAACGTGATGCTGGCGCCGCGCAAGGTACTGGGCAAGAGCCGCGAGGAAGCCGAGGCACTGGCGATCCAGCAGCTGACCCACGTGGGGCTGGGCGACAAGTTCAAGACCTTCCCCGGCAAGTTGTCCGGTGGTCAGCAGCAGCGCATGGCGATTGCCCGGGCGCTGGCGATGTCGCCGGACTACATGCTGTTCGACGAGGCCACCTCGGCGCTCGATCCGCAACTGGTGGGCGAAGTGCTGGACACCATGCGCATGCTTGCCGAGGACGGCATGACCATGGTGCTGGTGACCCACGAGATCCGCTTTGCGCGGGATGTGTCGGACCGGGTGGCGTTCTTTCGCAACGGGCTGGTGCACGAGATCGGCTCGCCGGACCAGGTGATCGGCAATCCGCAGCAGCCGGAGACGGCGGCGTTTCTCAAGTCAGTGAAGTAACCAGGGGCCTCATCGCGGGTCAAGCCCGCTCCCACACAGATCAGCCCATACCCTGTGGGAGCGGGCGCGACCCGCGATAGGCTGCGCAGCAGCCCCAATCAATCAGGAGCCAGGCAATGCGTTCATCAAAGGTGATTCATGTAGTCAGCTGCCACGCCGAAGGCGAGGTCGGCGATGTGATTGTCGGTGGCGTCGCGCCGCCACCGGGCGACACCCTGTGGGAACAGTCACGCTGGATCGCGCAGGACGACACCCTGCGCAATTTCGTGCTCAACGAACCGCGTGGCGGCGTGTTCCGCCACGTCAACCTGCTGGTGCCGCCCAAGAACCCGGCCGCGCAGATGGGCTGGATCATCATGGAGCCGGCCGACACCCCGCCGATGTCCGGCTCCAACTCGCTGTGCGTGGCCACGGTGTTGCTCGACAGCGGCATCCTGCCGATGACCGAGCCGCAGACCCGTTTGGTGCTCGAAGCCCCCGGCGGCCTGATCGAGGCCGTGGCCGAATGCCGGGACGGCAAGGTGCAGCGCGTGGAGGTCAGGAACGTGCCCTCCTTCGCCGACCGCCTGGACGCCTGGATCGAGGTCGAGGGCGTGGGCTCGCTGCAGGTCGACACCGCCTATGGCGGCGACAGTTTCGCGATTGTCGATGCCCAGCGCCTGGGCTTCGCCATTCGCCCCGACGAGGCCGCCGACCTGGTGGAGGTGGGCCTGAAGATCACCCGCGCCGCCAACGAACAACTGGGTTTTGTGCACCCGCTCAACCCCGGCTGGTCGCATATCTCGTTCTGCCAGATCGCCGCGCCCATCGTGATGGAGAATGGCGTGGCCACCGGTGCCAACGCGGTGGTGATCCAGCCCGGCAAGATCGACCGCTCCCCCACCGGCACCGGCTGTTCGGCGCGCATGGCAGTGTTGCAGGCCAAGGGCCTGATGCAGGTGGGCGAACGCTTCATCGGCCGTTCGATCCTGGGCTCGGAGTTCCACTGTCGCATCGATTCGCTGACCGAAGTGGCCGGGCGCGCCGCCATCTACCCGTGCATTTCGGGGCGCGCCTGGATCACCGGTACCCATCAGTTGCTGCTCGACCCCGCAGACCCGTGGCCACAAGGCTACCGACTGTCGGACACCTGGCCCGGCGCCTGATCGCTAAGCCCTTGATTCACAAACCCTAAGCAAAAAGACCAGCAAAAACCCCGAAATAACGCTGGTCTGCTTCACACACATAAAATATCGTATACGAAATACTAACAACCACCGGAGACAACCAATGAGCAAGCGCATCAACTGGAGTGGCGTGTTCCCTGCGGTCACCACCCAATTCAACGACGACTTCTCCATCAACCTGGAAAAAACCCACCAGGTGATTTCCAACGTGATCCGCGACGGCGTGTCGGGCCTGGTGGTGTGCGGCTCGGTGGGCGAGAACACCTCGCTGACGGCCGAAGAAAAGATTGCCGTGACCGAAGTGGCGGTGGATGCCTCGCGTGGGCGTGTGCCGGTGATCTGCGGCGTGGCCGAGTTCACCAGCGTGCAGGCCGCCAAGGTGGCCAACGCGGTGCGCAAGGTGGGCGTGGACGGGGTGATGCTGATGCCGGCGCTGGTGTACGGCTCCAAGCCGTTCGAGACCGCCGAGCACTACCGTTACGTGGCCAAGCATGCCGACGTGCCGCTGATGGTCTACAACAACCCGCCGATCTACAAAAACGACGTGACCCCGGACATCCTGATTTCCCTGGCCGACTGCGACAACGTGGTGTGCTTCAAGGATTCCTCCGGCGACACCCGCCGCTTCATCGACGTGCGCAACGAGGTGGGTGACCGCTTCGTGCTGTTCGCCGGCCTCGACGACGTGGTGCTCGAAAGCATCGCGGTGGGCGCCGAGGGCTGGGTGTCGGGCATGTCCAACGTGTTCCCCAAGGAGGGCGAGACGATCTTCCGCCTGGCCAAGGCCGGACGCTTTGCCGAGGCCATGCCGATCTACGAGTGGCTGATGCCGATCCTGCACCTGGATGCCCGCGCCGACCTGGTGCAGTGCATCAAGCTGTGTGAAGCCATTGCCGGTCGCGGCAGCGCGCTGACCCGTCCACCGCGCCTGGCCCTGCCAAAGGACGACCGCGAGTTCGTCGAGCAGATCATGGCCAAGGCCCTGGCCAATCGCCCCGAACTGCCGGATGTCGGCCTCTGAGTGAGTGCCGGGCGGGCCTCTCTGCGGGGCCCACCCGGCGCGCCTGTTTTTCTGTCTTGCGCCTGCACAGGAAACGCCAGCATGAGCACTGCACACCCCTCTCCCCGCGCATCCACCGCCCCGGCGGGCCTCAAGCGTGTGGTAGCGGCCGCCATGGCCGGTACCGTCGCCGAATGGTATGAATTCTTTCTCTACGGTACGGCCTCGGCACTGGTGTTCGGCCAGTTGTTCTTTCGCCAGACCGACAGCCCCATCGACGGCATCATCGCCGCCTTCGCCCTTTACGCCGTAGGTTTTCTGGCCCGCCCGCTGGGCGGCCTGGTGTTCGGCCACTATGGCGACAAGTTCGGGCGCAAGCGCCTGCTGCAACTGAGCCTGGTGGTGGTCGGCATCACCACCTTTCTGATGGGCTGCCTGCCCGGTTTCGACAGCATCGGCTACGCCGCGCCCATCCTGCTGGTGCTGCTGCGCCTGATCCAGGGGTTCGCCTTTGGCGGCGAATGGGGCGGCGCGATTTTGCTGGTGTCCGAGCACTGCCCGGACAACCGACGCGGCTTCTGGGCCAGCTGGCCGCAGGCCGGCGTACCGGCCGGCAACCTGCTGGCCACGGTGGCGCTGCTGGCGCTGTCGAGCACCCTGAGCGAGGAGCAGTTCCTGGCCTGGGGCTGGCGCGTGGCGTTCTGGCTGTCGGCACTGGTGGTGCTGATCGGCTACTGGATCCGCACCAGCGTGGATGATGCCCCGATCTTCAAGCAGGCCCAGGCCCGCCAGGCGCAGCACAAGGTGCAGCAGCTGGGTGTGGTGGAAGTGCTGCGCCATCACTGGCGTTCGGTACTGGTGGGCATCGGCGCCCGGTTTGCCGAGAACATCCTGTACTACACCGTGGTGACCTTCTCGATCACCTACCTCAAGCTGGTGGTGCACAAGGACACCTCGCAGATTCTGCTGCTGATGTTCGGCGCGCACCTGCTGCACTTCTTCCTGATCCCGCTGATGGGCTACCTGTCCGACCTGGTGGGACGCAAGCCGGTGTACCTGACCGGTGCGGTGCTGACCGCGTTCTGGGGCTTCGTCGGCTTCCCGATGATGGACACCGGCAACAACTGGCTGATCATGGCGGCGATCACCCTGGGCCTTGCCATCGAGTCGATGACCTATGCGCCCTACTCGGCGCTGATGGCCGAGATGTTCCCCACCCATGTGCGCTACACCGCCTTGTCGCTGTGCTATCAGGTGGCGCCGATTTTCGCCGGCTCCCTGGCACCGCTGATCGCCATCACCCTGCTCAACAAGTACAACAGCTCGACGCCGATTGCCTGGTACCTGGTGGGCGCCGCGGCGATCTCCATCGTCGCCGTCGGCCTGACCCGTGAAACCCGTGGCAAGTCGCTGCACCTGGTCGACGCCGAGTCGGCCGAGCGGGTTGCCGCCAGCACCGACACCGCCAGCGCTCGCGGCAACTCGCTGGCCTGAGCCCAAACCCTTTCAACAGGAGGTCTGCATGACCGAGATCATCGGCCACAACTACATCGGCGGTGCGCGCAGCGCCGCCGGCAGCATCACCCTGCACAGCCATGACGCCACCACCGGCGACGCCCTGCCGTACCGTTTCACCCAGGCCACCGCCGAGGAAGTGGACGCTGCCGCCCGTGCCGCAGCGGCGGCCTACCCGACGTTTCGCAACCTGCCGGCCGGGCGCCGGGCGGAGTTTCTGGGGGCCATAGCCGAGCAGCTGGAGGCGCTGGACGATGACTTCGTCGCGCTGGTAACCCGCGAAACGGCCTTGCCCACGGCACGGATCAAGGGCGAGCGCGGCCGCACCAGCGGGCAGATGCGCCTGTTTGCCCAGGTGCTGCGCCGGGGCGACTTCTACGGTGCACGCATCGACCGCGCATTGCCCGAGCGCCAGCCGCTGCCACGGGTGGACCTGCGCCAGTACCGTATCGGCGTGGGGCCGGTGGCGGTGTTCGGCGCCAGCAACTTTCCGCTGGCGTTCTCCACCGCCGGGGGCGATACCGCAGCGGCGCTGGCGGCCGGCTGCCCGGTGGTGTTCAAGGCCCACAGCGGGCACATGGCCACGGCCGAGCACGTGGCCAACGCGATCATTCGCGCCGCCGAGCGCACCGGCATGCCCGAGGGCGTGTTCAACATGATCTATGGCGCCGGGGTGGGCGAGGCGCTGGTCAAGCACCCGGCGATCCAGGCCGTGGGCTTTACCGGCTCGCTCAAGGGCGGGCGCGCGCTGTGCGACATGGCGGCGGCGCGGGCGCAGCCGATCCCGGTGTTTGCCGAAATGAGCAGCATCAACCCGGTGCTGGTGCTGCCGCAGGCGCTGCAGGTGCGCAGCGAGAAAATCGCCACGGAGCTGGCGGCGTCGGTGGTGATGGGCTGCGGGCAGTTCTGTACCAACCCCGGGCTGGTGATCGGGCTGCGCTCGCCGCAGTTTTCGGCGTTTGTTGCGCACTTGACGGCGACGCTGGGCGAGCAGCCGGCGCAGACCATGCTCAATGCCGGCACCCTGCGCAGTTATGCCAAGGGCGTACAGGCGTTGCAGGCGCACCCTGGGGTGAGCCACCTGGCGGGCCGTGAACAACAGGGCAACCAGGCGCAGCCGCAGCTGTTCAAGGCAGATGTGAGCTTGCTGCTCGACGGTGATGCGCTGTTGCAGGAGGAGGTGTTCGGGCCGACCACGGTGGTGGTGGAAGTGGCCGATGCGGATCAGTTGCATAGCGCGCTGGCGAGCCTGCATGGGCAGTTGACCGCCACCCTGATTGCAGAAGCCGACGACCTGGCGCAGTTTGCCCAGGTGCTGCCGCTGCTGGAGCAGAAGGTTGGGCGGGTGCTGTTCAACGGCTACCCGACCGGTGTTGAAGTGTGCGATGCGATGGTGCATGGCGGGCCCTACCCGGCCACCTCGGATGCGCGGGGGACGTCGGTGGGGAGCCTGGCGATCGATCGGTTCCTGCGGCCGGTGTGTTACCAGAACTGCCCGGATGATCTGCTGCCGGCGGCGTTGCAGGATGGCAACCCGCTGGGGATTGTGCGGTTGGTGGAGGGTTGTAGCAGTCGCGAACCGCTCTGACTGATTTGGGGCTGCTTTGCAGCCCATCGCGGGCCAAGCCCGCTCCCACAGGTACACCACTGTGTTCATGGTCAGTGGAGACCCTGTGGGAGCGGGCTTGGCCCGCGATGGGGTTTCAGTTCAGCAATGCCTTGAGGTCGTTGTACAGCGCCTCGGGGATCTGCACGCCCTCCTCCAGGCTGCGCTTGCGCGCCTCGAAGCGGCGCTGTGACGGCAGCCGCGCACCCTGCCCCTCGATGCCCGCAAACACCGCCTCCGCCCGCGCCAGGTGCGCCTCGGCGCCCGCCCCCAGAAACCGCTGCGGGTCCAGCGCGAGGATCAGCTCGCCATGGTACGGCGAGGACTTGCTGCCCGCGTCATAGGCCAGCGACTCGGCACTGGTCAGGTCGCCGATCAGCGGCCCGGCAATCAGCTCGACCATCGCCGCCAGCGCCGAACCCTTGTGCCCGCCAAAGGTGAGCATCGCGCCACTGTCGAGCACCACGTTCGGGTCGGTGCTCGGCTGCCCCTGGGCATCCACGCCCCAGCCTTCGGGGATGGCCTTGCCGGCGCGCCGATGCAGCTCGATGTCGCCGCGCGCAATCGCGCTGGTGGCAAAGTCGAACACGAACGGGTTGGCGCCCGCACGCGGCCAGCCGAACGCGATGGGGTTGGTGCCGAACACCGGCTGGCTGCCCCCGGCCGGCGCCACCCAGGCATGGCTGGGGTTGCACGCCAGCACCACCAGGCCGGCCTCGGTCAGTTGTTCGATCTCGACCCACAACGCCGAAAAGTGCACGCAATGGTTGATGGCCAGGGCCGCGATGCCGTTGCTGCGGGCCTTGGCCTGCAGCATCGGCAAGCCGGCCTGGAACGCCAGCTGCGAGAAGCCGCCAGCAGCATCCACACGCACGATCGAGGGCGCCTGGTCGATCACCTGCGGCTCGGCCGCCGCCGACACCTTGCCGGCCTTGAGCGAGTTCACACAGCCGATCACCCGGTACAGCCCATGGGAGGCGCAGCCATCGCGCTCCCCGGCGACCACCGTGGCCGTCACGGCTGCGGCGTGCGCCGCGTTGAAACCGTTGTGCAGCAGGATCGACTCTGCCAGTTCATGGGCTTGGGTAAGGGTCAGTCGAATCATGGTCAGCTCCTTGGACAGACCGTCCATCGTGCCCCATCGACCGGGGCCGGGCTTGATCGATTCGGACCACGGGCATGACGAACTTGGCACAGTGGCCAACAGCCCCCCACGCACACCCAGGGAAGCTGTTCAGTTTGTAATCAAACTGACGCAGCCCTTGTGGTACGTAGCGTGTAGCGCTTTATCCACAGAGCTACCCACTTTTTTTGTGGATAGCTTCAGCGCAGTTCGACCGGTTGCAGGTCGGCCCAGGATTCCACCGGGCCGGGGTTGCGCGGGTCGCTCGCGCCGCCCAGGCACACGGCAATCTTGTTCACGGCATTGAGTGCGCTGGTGACCGCGCCCTCGGCCCAGCCACCGGTCCAGGACACGTCGTCGCCGGCCAGCACGAAGCCGTAGGGCGTGGCATCGCCCACCCCGGTCATGAACTGCGCGAAGAGCCTGCGCTGGTAGGCGTACTGCCCGGGCAGGTTCATCTTGAAGGCGCCCAGGTAGTGCGGCTGGTCCTCCCAGTTGAACTCGACGAAGGTGTTGCTGGCACTGTAGTGCGCGGCGAGGTCCACGTTGGGGTAGATGGCCTGCAGCAACGTGGTGCACAACTGGGCATGCTGCGGCGCCGGCCTGGCGCGGTCGCCCAGGAACTTCAGCGCATCGTCGTTCCAGGTGTACGACAGGAAGATGCCGCTGCCGCGGTAGCCGCTTGGCGCCTGCGCGTAATCGACCAGGTAGGTGCCACGGGTGAGGCCATCGGACAGCGTCACGCTCAGCGTGCGTTCCTGCATCGGCCCCGGTCGTTCGTGCCAGAAGGGCCGCCGGGTGGCCGCGAAGATCTTTGCCGACTGCATGTAGTGGGTGTATTTGACGGCCTCCCAGGTCGCGCTGGGCAGCAGCGCGTCCATGGCCTTCAGTTGCTGCACGGTGCCGCTGGCGCGCAGCTTGTCGAGCACCCGCAGGTGCGGGGTGTAGACCACGTGGCCGATGGTCAGCCAGGCGCTGGTATCGCGCTTGAGGTCGTGGACCAGTACCGAGAACTCACCGTTCGCCAGCGGGCTGATATGCCGGACCTCCTGGTTGAACGGCTCGGCGAATACCTGGCGGGTCATCGACTCGACGCTGCTGTCGCCCTGGCCGTTGGCGCAGGGGTCGCCCAACGCAGTGGGCGATTGCGTCCACAGCGCCCTGGGCAGTGCATCGGCGCCCTGGTACATGAGCCGGTGGCTGGCATCCAGCCCGGTGTACAGCACCCGCAGCACTTCGAGAATGCTGTTGGGGTAGTCGGTGTTCCAGCCACCGGTACCGAAGCCGATCTGGCCGAACAGGTTGATCTGCTCGCGGCTCCACCCCGACTCCTGCAGCAGGGCCTGGTAGAAGCTGACGTCGTCCCAGCTGCGGCCGGCGCCGCAGTGGACGATGGCATTCCACAGGCGCTTGATGGCTTTCTGGTCGATGCTGCCTTCGGTCATGGCGGTTTCCAGTTCATGGAAGTGGAACGGCGCGCCCGCCAGAAAGGTGTCGAAGAACTGCTCTTCGAGCTGCAGGTACTCCGGTGGCACGGGAAACACCGGGCTGTCGTGCTCGTAGTACTTCACGCGGCCCTGGTAGTCGACCACGGTGCTGACTGCGGCCGCTGTGCCGGGGTTGGGAAAGTCCGCCGACTGCGCGGTCATGCCCACCTTGTCGAAGTAGTGGAACAGCGCCTTGCCGGATACCGGAAAGCGCATGGCGCCCAGCTCGCAGATCACCTCGGCGCCGGGGTCGCCCATGACCCTGGAATACAGCCGCCCGCCGATGCGCTCGCCGGCCTCCAGCACCACCGGGTGCAGGCCCATCTTCAGCAGTTCGTAGGCCGCCACCAGGCCGGCGATACCGGCGCCGACCACCAGCACCTTGCGGCCCCAGCACTCGGGCGGCACGCGGCACAGCGGCTGGCCGGCGGCACGGGCGGCGGCGAGGTAGTCGGCGTAGTGGAACGGGAAGTCCGGGACCAGCGCGGTCACGTCCTTGTTGCGGGCAAGTGGCGTCCTGCGGGGGCTGCGCGAAGGGATGGCGGACATGGCAGTGGCTCCAGGGGCAATCGGGCTCTTGCGTTGAAGTCACAAAGACTGCCAGCGATGTGACTACTTTCAGAAAAGACCAGATCGACCCGGAGCACCAATACGCACCCGACCGGCGGCCTGTGACGTACACAGGCCGCCGGTGCGATTCAAGGTGCGGCTTTGTGGCGCGCCATGTAGTCCTCGTACTCGCGCGACATCACGTAGAGCTTGATCTGCTCGACCTCCTCGGGCTTGAGCGAGTCGTCGAACGACGGCATGCCCAGTGGCTTGAGCGCGCCCTGCAGGACGATCTGCTGGAAGTGCTCGCGGGTGGCGTCGCTGGACTGGCGCAGGTCGGGGATCAAACCGCCGCTGATGGTGCCCATGCCGTGGCACACGCTGCAGAACTGGCCATACAGCTGCTTGCCGGCCTGCACCTGCTCGGGTGCTGCGGTGACCGGCTGGGGCACGCGCTCGACCTTGGCGGGCGCCGGGGCCGGTGGCGGCAACTGCGCCTTGCCATCGAGGGCGAACACCAGCAGGCGGCTGCGGTTCTTCATGCCCGGCAGGTTCATCGACTCGCCGCCGGTCAGGGTGGCCACGCCGCCCCAGCCGGCCATGATCGCCACGTACTGACGCCCGGCCAGTTCGAAGGTCATGGGCGCGGCAACGATGCCGCTTTGCGCCTCGAACTGCCACAGCGCCTCGCCCTTGTCGGCGGAATAGGCATGCATCTGCCCCGCCGCAGTGCCCTGGAACACCAGGTTGCCGGCGGTGCTCAGGGTGCCGCCGTTCCAGTGCGTGGGGTATGGCACCTTCCAGGCGGCCTTCTGCTTGACCGGGTCCCAGGCCAGCAAGGCGCCGCTGACCACGGCGGCCGGCACGTCGGTGGCGTCGGCAAAGCCGGCGGCGGTGTTGAATGCCTTGCGGGTGACGAAGTCCTTGCCTTCGTTGCGGTACACACCGGGCACTTCCTGGTAGGGGATGTACACCAGGCCGGTGCCGGGGTTGAACGACATCGAATGCCAGTTGTGCGCGCCGAAGGGGCTGGGCCACATCACGATGGGCTCTTTTTCGTAGCGCACCCCAGGGGCCTCGACCGGCCGGCCGGTGGCGAGGTCGACCTTCTCGGCCCAGGTGACCTTGCCGAACTTCTCGGCCGAGATCAGCTTGCCGTTGGTGCGGTCGAGCACGTAGAAGAAGCCGTTTTTAGGCGCCTGCATCAGGACCTTGCGCGGTTTGCCGTCGATGTTCAGCTCGGCCAGGGTGATCTGCTGGGTGGCGGTGAAGTCCCAGCTGTCGCCCGGGGTGACCTGGTAGTGCCAGGCCAGCTTGCCGGTGTCGGGGCGGATGGCGAGGATCGACGACAGGTACAGGTTGTCGCCACCGCCCGGGCTGCGCACCTCGCGGTTCCACGGCGAGCCGTTGCCGGTGCCGACGTAGAGCAGGTCCAGCTCGGGGTCGTAGGCCATGCTGTCCCACACCGTGCCGCCACCGCCGAGCTTCCAGTACTGGTCGCCCTGCCAGGTCTTGGCCGCTTCGCGCAGTTCGGGGTGCTCGTAGGGCAGCGCCGGGTCGCCCGGTACAGTGTAGAAGCGCCAGGCCAGTTTGCCGGTGTCGGCGTCATAGGCCGAGACGAAGCCGCGCACGCCGTATTCGGCGCCGCCGTTGCCGATGATGACCTTGCCTTTGACCACCCGTGGCGCGCCGGTGATGCTGTAGGGCTTGGCCGGGTCGGTGGTCTGCTGGCTCCAGATGGCCTTGCCGGTCTTGGCGTCGAGGGCGATCAGACGCCCGTCCAGGGTGCCGACGTAGACCTTGTCGCCCCACAGTGCCACGCCGCGGTTGACCGCGTCGCAGCACGAGGTACGGGCCTTGACCTTGGCCACCTCGGGGTCGTAGCGCCACAGCTCCTTGCCGCTGGCGGCGTCGACCGCGATCACCCGGCTCCAGGACATCGAGGTGTAGATCACCCCGTCGTGGAACAGCGGCGTCGCCTCCAGGCCGCGGGTGTTGTCCAGGTCCATGTACCAGGCCAGGCCCAGCGACTTGACGTTGCTGGCGTCGATCTGTTTGAGCGGGCTGAAGCGTTGTTCGGCATAGGTGCGGCCGTGGCTGAGCCACTCGCCGCCGGCCTGTTCGGTGGCGCGGATGGCGGCCTCGTCCACCCCGGCGGCAAGGGCTGTCAGCGGGGTGGCCAGGCACAGCATCAGCAATGAAGTACGCAATGGTTTTTTCATGTTCGGTGTCCTCGGTGATGGCTGCAGGTGCGGGTCAGAACACCTGCATCAGGCGTACGTTGAAGCGGTCGCCTTCCTTGAAACCGTTTTCCACCGACTGGTCACGGCCATAGTTGAACAGCAGCTGGGTCTTGGGCGTGACGAACCAGCCTGCGCCCACCAGAAACTTGGCGGTGTCGGGTTTGTCGTGCTGGTCGACGCCGTCCAGGCGGGTTTCGCCGCCCCACAACCTGGAGTAGCCCACGCGCAGGTCCAGGCTCGGGGTGAGCTGGTAGCGCAGGAACGCCTGGCCCTGGTACAGCGCGGACTGGCGCAGGGTCAGGCCGGCGGAGGTGGCGTCGTCGTTCTTGCCGAACCAGGTGACGTCGCCGATCAGGTCCAGCCACCACTTGTCGCCCAGGCCCTGGATATAGCCGGCCTGCAGCGCGAACTTCCAGCGGTTCTCGCCGATGTTGAGCGCGTCGTCGCGGTCGTAGCGGCCGGTGGGCACGTAGAGGAACGGGGTGATGCCGAAATAGGTCTTTTCTTCCGGGCGCTCCACCAGCCACACGGTGGAGGCCAGGATCAGGTCGCCGATGCCGCCATCGCTCTTGCCCAGGCCCGAGGTGTCGCGCTTGCCTTCGAGCTGGCCGAAGGGCAGCAGGAACTGCGGGTCGATGGTGAACCCGCCCAGCTTCATGAAGTGCACGCCCCTGAGAATGCCGATGTCGGAGTTCAGCCCGGCACGCACCGGCTGCTTGTGGCCACCGGAGTACAGCGAGCGACGTTCGGCATGCTGGTAGTAGACCATGCCCAGGTTGGTGCCTTCGGGCAACGCGGTGTAGTCCCCGGCGTCCACATCCACGGCGTGCGCCTGGCTGCCCAGGCAGCCGGCGAGGCCCAGCGTCCAGGCCTGTGCCCAGCCCAATGCAGTACGACGGCGGTGTGCCGGCACGCTTGACAGTACGGTCTTGCTCATCGAGTCACCTGTTTATTGTTTTTGTCGGATGAGCCACCCAATGGGCGGCACACAGGCCGTAGCAGGCTTCGTGCCAACGAAATTAATCCATTGATATCAATTGGTTGCGCTTTGAGGACGTCAACCTGCGGTGAAGTGCCCGGCTGCCACCTGCCGCGTTGCAGGCCCGGTTTGCAAGGCTTTGCGGGGTTTCTCAGGGGCGTCTCATGTGTCTCACCGTTTGTCTCGACCTAATACGCACAGAACCGGCTCAAGCCCTCCAAACCCCTGAAAAACAAGTACTTTGGTAGTAGAAAAAAGCTGGCACAAGGGTTGCTGAATGCCTCGGGTTCCTTTCAATAACAAGAGAGCCACACCCATGACCCATGCCTTCCCGGTTCACAGTGATACCCAGGCGTTCGTGCAGCGTCAGCACCGCATGCTGATCGGTGCCGACTGGCGCGGCGCCAGCGATGGCGCCACGCTGCAACTGCTCAACCCGGCCAACGGCCAGGCGCTGGCCCAGGTGCCTGCCGCCACGGTCGAGGATGTCGACCAGGCGGTACGTGCCGCGCGCCAGGCGTTCGATGACTCGCCCTGGAGCCGCATGCGCCCACGCGAGCGCCAGAACCTGCTGTGGAAGCTGGCCGACCTGATCGAGCGCGATGCCCAGGTGTTCGCCGAGCTCGAATGCCTGAACAACGGCAAGAGCGCGCAGGTGGCGCGGGTGATGGACGTGCAGATGGCCATCGACTCGCTGCGCTACATGGCCGGCTGGGCAACCAAGATCGAAGGCACCACGGTCGACCCGTCGCTGCCGCTGTTCGACGGCGAGTTCCATGCCTATGTGCGCCGCGAGGCAGTGGGTGTGGTGGGTGCCATCGTGGCGTGGAACTTCCCCCTGCTGCTGGCCTGCTGGAAGCTGGGCCCGGCGCTGGCCACCGGGTGCAGCGTGGTGCTCAAGCCGGCGGACGAGACCCCGCTGAGCGCGCTCAAGCTGGCCGAACTGGTACTGGAGGCCGGCTACCCGGCGGGCGTGTTCAACGTGGTCACCGGCGTGGGCGCGGTGGCCGGTGCGGCGCTGTCGGCGCACCCGCTGCTGGACAAGGTGACCTTCACCGGCTCGACCGAGGTGGGCAAGCTGATCGGCAAGGCGGCGATGGATTCGATGACGCGGGTGACGCTGGAGCTGGGCGGCAAATCGCCGACCATCATCCTGGCCGACGCCGACCTTGAGGTGGCCGCTGCCGGTGCCGCCAGCGCGATCTTCTTCAACCAGGGGCAGGTGTGCTGCGCGGGGTCTCGCCTGTATGTGCACCGCAAGCATTTCGACCGCGTGGTGGCCGATATTGCCGGCATCGCCAACGGCATGAAGCTGGGCAATGGCCTGGACCCGAGCATCGACATGGGCCCGTTGATCTCGGCCAAGCAGCAGGCACGGGTGGGCCGCTACATCGACATGGGCCGCGAGCTGGGCGCCAAGGTGGCGTGTGGCGGCGAGTATTACGGGCCGGGGTATTTCGTGCAGCCGACGGTGATTGCCGACGTCGACCAGCAGTGCCCGCTGGTGCAGGAGGAGATTTTCGGGCCGGTGCTGGTGGCGATTCCGTTCGACGACATGGACGAGGCGATTCGCCTGGCCAACGACAGTGCCTATGGCCTGGGCGCGAGCATCTGGTCCAACGACCTGGCGCAGGTGCACCGCATGGTGCCGCGCATCAAGTCGGGCTCGGTGTGGGTCAACTGTCACAGTGCGCTGGACCCGGCGCTGCCGTTTGGCGGCTACAAGCTGTCGGGCGTAGGGCGCGAGATGGGCGCGGCAGCCATCGAGCATTACACCGAGCTGAAGTCGGTGGTGATGAAGCTGTAGGCCGCAGTTGGGGCCGCTCTGCGGCCCGATCGCGGGTCAAGCCCGCTCCCACTGGAGGGGGCTTGCGCCGCGATGGGGTCAGCCCAGTACAGGGCGGAAGAAACTGCGCTCGTAGCTGATGATGCACCGGGTGTCTTCGGCGTACTTGAACGCGGCGATGCACTCGGCGTCGGTTTTCGACTGTTCGCGGTAACGTTCGTACGCTGCCAGGCTGGGGAACGAGAACATCGCCAGGGCGACGTTGTTGGCGCCTTCGCTGGGCAGGAAGTAGCCATGGTGCTGGCCGCCGAATTTCTCCACCAGCGGTATCCACATGCGCCCGTAGGCTTCGAACTCTTGCAGCTTGTAGGCATCGACGATGTAGCGCAGGTAGCAGGTAACCATTGCAGCACTCCATGAAAGGGACCGGCAGCGAGCCTAGTGGGCGTCACGGGCGGGCGTCAATACGCGACAGGTGCAGCGAGCATCAGCGCTCGCACCGTTGAACCCGCGTGCAGCCCTTCAGCGGGTCGGTGCCGCCGGCGCCTGTTCGATGTGGCGCAGATGGCTTGAAGGCACCCAGCCGGCCTGCGCGTCGCGCGGCCTTGTGCACCAGGACCAGCCGTTGAGCGACCTCACGCAGAGCACTTCATCGCCAATGTCCACGTCCAGCTCCCTGGCGGTGTAGTCCTCGCGCGCGCGGCCTGCCTGCTCGCCCAGCCTTTCGATCACCTGCGCCGGCACCCAGCCACCCTGCTGGCCGGGCGTGGTGCAGAAGTACCAGTTGTCCCATCCGTCATCGCCCTGGTACACCTCCCCCACCTCCAGCACGGCCCCCTTGGCAAAGGTGATGGGCTGAGGGAATTCGCTGCGGTGCGCTTTAATCACGCGGTATTGCATGTGTCTTCTCCTTGGTGAACTGAAGCCGGTGCCCACCCAGCGGCGCGGCTGTGCGAAAATAGCGCCTTTGTTATCAACAGGTTGGAGATGTACGGTTTGGTTACACACTATTCGGCGAACGGCGCCAATGCCGCCTGCGGGCGTACAAGTCAGACCCTCAACAGCACTCAGGCAGCGGATCAGGTGTCGTGCAAGTCCTGCCTGCGCTCGCTGGCTGCCCCCGACTCGGCAGCCGTGGCCGCCAAGGCCAAGACCCCTTCGCTGGCCGAACTGCGCAAGCAGCGCCAGCAACAGGCCGCGCCGGCGCCGGTGCCCGCGTTCAGCGTCAAGGCCAGCTGGCAGGCCCGCCTGAGCAGCCAGGCCGACCGTTGGCGCCTGCCACGCGGTGCGCGCAAGCAGATCTGCGTGTGACCCCCGGGCAGGCCGGCTTGCTGTGGCAAGTCGGCCTGCCCGCCCTTGCCCTGCAACGGATAATCGAGCGGTTTTCATAACCCCGCGCCACCACCGCTTGCGCGCCTGGCGACTTCAGGCCAGTGGCTGGATCACGTCGACCCACTGCGCGTTGACCAGGGTGGCCAGGCGCTCGGGCTCGATGCGCACCGCCGCATTGACCGCGCCGCCGGCGGGGAAGACCACCTCGAAGTCCTTCAGCGACTCGTCGCAGTACACCCGCAACGGCTGGCTCAGGCCGAAGGGGCACACGCCGCCGATGGGGTGGCCGGTGTGCTGCTCGACCTGCTCGGCCTCGAGCATGCGTGCCTTGACGCCGAACTGCTGCTTGTACTTGCGGTTGCACAGGCGCGCATCGCCGCGTACCACCAGCACGATCACCTCCTCCCCCACGCGCAGCGAGAGCGATTTGGCGATCTGCCCCGGCTCGACCGCCAGCGCCTCGGCGGCCAGGGCGACGGTGGCGGTGCTGGACGCCAGTTCCAGCACCTGCAGGTCGGGTGAATGGTGGGAGAAAAACGCTTTGACTGACTGCAGACTCATCTTCGCTTGATCCTCTGAAAAAACAGCCCTGGCGGGATACCGTTGCGTACCCTACCAGCTTGGGCAGGCAAAAAACTCAGTCGCCCAACGCGACGCCCTCGCGACGTGGGTCGGCACCGGCCGACCAGCCCTGCCCATCACGCACGATGACCTGCGTGCCGCTGGTCATCTCGATGGGCGATACCGCATGCCCGCGGGCCTTGAGCTGCTCGATCAGGGCGGGGCCGATCAGCCCGGCCTCCACTTCGGTGCCGACGTTGCGGCTGCCGAAGTTGGGCAGGTCGACGGCCTGCTGCGGGTCGAGCTTCCAGTCCAGCAAGCCGATCAGCGCCTTGTTCACGTACTCGATGATCTGCGAGCCGCCGGGCGAGCCGAGGGCAGCCACCAACTGGCCGCTGGCCTGGTCGAACACCAGGGTCGGCGCCATCGAGGAGCGCGGCCGCTTGCCCGGTGCGATGCGGTTGGCCACCGGCTTGCCGTTCTCCTCGGGGATGAACGAAAAGTCGGTCATCTGGTTGTTGAGCAGAAAGCCCTTGACCAGCACATGAGAGCCGAACGCCGCCTCGACCGAGGTGGTCATCGACAGCGCGCCGCCCTGATCGTCCACCGCGACGATCTGCGAGGTGGAAATGCGCAACGGCGAGCGGTCAGGCGCCCATGCCAGGGGCATGCCGGGCGGCACACCGGCAGTGGCGACGCCCATGCTCCGGTCACCGATCAGCGTGGCGCGTTGGGCCAGGTACGCCTTGCTGGTGAGCCCTGGCACATTGACCGGCACCTGGTCGCTGTCGGCCAGGTACAGGGCGCGGTCGGCATAGGCCAGGCGCTCGGCTTCGGCAATCAGGTGCACGGCCTGGGCGGAGGGTTGCATGACGCCCCCGGGGCGAGCTTTTTCGGGCGCCATTGCGGCCAGGTCCAGTGCCGGTTTCTGGCGCTGCAGCGCCTCCAGGATGCCCAGCGTCTGCAGTACCGCGACGCCACCGGACGACGGTGGCGGCATGCCGCAGACCGTCCACTGCTTGTACGGCCCGCATACCGGCTCGCGCACCTTGGCCCGATAGCCTGCAATGTCGCCCAGCGACAACGTGCCGGGGTTACTGTGGGTATTGACCTGCTGCACCATCGCCTCGGCGATGGGCCCGTGGTAGAAGGCGTCCGGGCCCTGGTTGGCGATGGCCTCCAGGGTTTGCGCCAGCTCGGGGTTCTTCAGCAGCGTGCCCACGGGCATGGGCTGGCCCTGGGGCGTGAGCAGGTAGCGGGCCAGTGCAGGCGACTGCGGTATCGAGGTGGAGGCGGCAATCAAGGCATGCAGCCGCGCAGACACGGGGAAACCGTCGCGGGCCAGGTCGATGGCCGGCTGGAACAGCGCGCGCCAGGGCAGCTTGCCGTGTTGCTGGTGCGCCATCTCCAGGGCCCTGAGCACACCGGGCACGCCCACCGAGCGACCGCCGATCTGGGCGTCCTTGAATCCCATCGGCGTGCCGTCCGGCTTGAGGAACAGGCGGCTGTCGGCCCCTTGGGGCGCCGTCTCCCGCCCATCGAACGCCTGCACCTGCTTGCCATCCCAGTACAGGATGAAGGCGCCGCCGCCGATGCCGCTGGACTGCGGCTCCACCAGGGTCAACACCGCCTGCATGGCAATGGCGGCATCGATCGCAGACCCGCCCTTGCGCAGCATCGCCTGGCCGGCGGCGCTTGCCAGGGGGTTGGCTGCCGCGGCCATGTGGTGCTGTGCCTGTACCGGGGCCATGCCTGTGCGGTAGCCCGAGGCGATTTCCGGGGCGGCGGGCAAGGCGGTGCTGGATGGCGCAGGCGGGGTTGCGCTGGTACAGGCGCCGAGCAGCAACGCTGCCATCGAGAAGCCGAGGGCGTGGATCAGGTGTTTGCGGGTGGTTGGGTAACCGGTCAAGACCAACTCCATTGAGCGTTTGGGGAACGCGGGCAATGGTAGCGTGATTGACGCGAGCAGGCCCGGTACTCACCGCGCCTTGTGCGGCGAATCCAATGCGCGTGCCCTGATTCTCGACGCGTAGGGTGCAGATTGATTAAGCTTCCCGCTTTAACGTTTCAGTTTGTTTCAAGGATTCAGATGACAATTCAGCAAGCGCCGCCACTCGCCTATTCCAGAGCCACCGTCGGCAAGATGGAAGCCGCCATGGCCCTGGGGAGTTTTGCCATCGGTACCGGCGAGTTCGCGATCATGGGGCTGATGCCCGACATCGCCAGCAACCTGCACCTGAGCGAGCCCCAGGTGGGCCATGCCATCAGCGCTTATGCCCTGGGCGTGATGGTGGGTGCGCCGGCCCTGGCGATTCTGGGCGCCAAGCTGCTGCGCAAGCACATGCTGCTGTGGCTGATGGCGCTGTATGCGATCGGCAACCTGGCCACGGCCTTCGCGCCCTCCTTCGCCGGGCTGGTGGCGTTTCGCTTTATCAGCGGCCTGCCCCACGGCGCCTACTTCGGCATCGCGGCGGTGGTGGCCTCGAGCATGGTGGCCACCGACCAGCGCGCGGGCGCGGTGGCACGGGTGATGATGGGGCTTACCCTGGCGATGCTGCTGGGCAACCCGGTGGCGACCTTCCTGGGGCAGTTCTTCGGCTGGCGTGCGGCGTTCGTGCTGGTGGGCGCGATTGCGCTGTGCACCATCGGGCTGGTGTGGCGCTACGTGCCGCAGCGTCACGATGAAGTACGCAGCGACCCGCGCAAGGAGCTCCAGGCGTTTCGCCTGCCGCAGGTGTGGATGGCGCTGGCCATCGCCTCGATCGGTTTTGCCGGCATGTTCTGCGTGTTCAGTTACCTGGCGCCGACCATGCTGCAGGTGACCAAGGTGTCGCCACAGTGGATTCCATTCGGGCTGGCGGCGTTCGGGGTGGGCGGCATCATCGGCAACATCGCGGGCGGCAAGCTGTTCGACCGCGTGCAGTTTCGCGCGGTAGGGTTGGTGCTGGTATGGTCGATTCTCGTGCTGAGCCTGTTCCCCTTCGCGGCCAGTTCGCCGTGGGGCGTGCTGCTGGGCTGCGGGCTGGTCGGCACCATGATCGCACTGGCCGCCCCCTTGCAGATTCGCCTGATGGACATTGCACATGAAGCGCCGAGCCTGGCGGCGGCATCGAACCATGCGGCGTTCAACCTGGCCAATGCACTGGGGCCATGGTTTGGCGGCATGGCGATTACCGCGGGGTTCGGCTGGACCAGTACCGGCTACATTGGCGCGGCGACTGCGCTGGTGGGGTTGGGGATCTACCTGGTGGCGCGGCGCATGAAGGGCGGGCACTGAGGGCCTGCCAGGTTTTGCCAAAGGAAAGAAACCAACGTGAACCAGCTTTCAATCGCCAGCTTCAAATCGAAGTACAGCCAGGGCTTCTACTCGACCTTCGCCATCGATGGCGTGCCGCTGGAAGTCTGGCTGCCAATACGAGACCCCGCTGCGCAGCTTCATCTGGTGGCAGCGCATGCCGGCCTCTACGGCGAAGACGATAATGAACTGGTGTGGGACCGCAGCTACTCCACTGCCCCTGGGTGGACCACCCTGGTGCCGCTGCTGGTGTGCTCCGATGACCTGGACCTGAGCTGCACGGTCATCGTCGTGGAGCAACACGCCCATGAGGACCACATCCACTGGCGGCGCTTCGGCCTGCTGCACGAGGTGATCACCCTGGAGCAGCCCCGCGTCAGCTGGTTCGAGGCCGCGTGCACCGCCACCTTCGAACGCGCCGAATTCCACCACACACTGGATGAATTTCGCCGGCTGGAAGGCGTGGTGATGGCCTGGGACTAGGGTCTGTATGAAAAGTCTTGAGACGAAGGTCAGGCTGTTTTCAACGCAGCATCATCGAGTATCAAGGCTTTTCGTACAGAGCCTAGGCCGTTATCGAAGCCTGGACTGTTCGCATGCAGCCTTGAGGCGCTGCATGGCATCGGGCGCCATGGGCGCGGTCATCATGGCGTGATAGTTCATGCATTCCCGGGTTTGCTGCTCAGCCGTGGGAGCGCCGCTGGAGGTACAGCCGGCGAGGATGAACAGCGCAAGGGCCGTGATCAGTGGTTTCATTTATATATCCGCAACAAGTGACGCCATGGCCTCCAGCGCCTTGAGGCCTCAATGGTCACCATGGCCTGCGCGCATCTTGAAAAAGCGAACCTGCCGCTTATTGGCCAAGGCGGAAAATAATAATCACAAGCCCTGCAGATGAGCATCATGAGGGTGGCTAACGTTCCCATGAAATCAATTCAATTTAACTCGTTCGATGCCCGGACATAAAATACGCCCCAATTAAGGAACACTTCAAGACGCCCGAGCAAAAAAACCTGCAACGAATCAAACTTGCCGAAGAGGGCAAATGTAGATTCGGTTTTTATCTCGGACCATCAGGGCACCCGATTAAAATGAGCACAGCATTTACATTCTCGATCAAGCGTATTCGTTTCGACGAACATTATCGCCCCGCTGAAAACACCCGCACGACCACCAACTTCGCAAACCTGGCGAGGGGGCAGCGTCGCCAGGAAAACCTGCGCAACACCCTGACGATGATCGACAATCGTTTCAATGCCCTGGCGCACTGGGACAACCCGAAAGGCGACCGCTACAACGTCGAACTTGAAATCATTTCCGTGGAAATGAACATGGATGCCGAGCACAGGGACACCGCCCTGCCGCTGATTGAAATATTGCAGACCACCATTGTGGATCGCAAAACAAGCGAACGCATCGAGGGTATCGTAGGCAACAACTTCTCCTCGTACGTGCGCGATTATGACTTCAGCGTGCTGTTGCTGGGGCACAACAAGAACCAGCAGGGGTTCAGCACGCCGGATGATTTCGGCGAGCTGCACGGCAAGCTGTTCAAGCATTTCGTAAACTCGAGCACTTATAAAGAACACTTCAAAAAACCACCGGTCATCTGCCTGAGTGTTTCCAGCAGCAAGACTTATCAGCGCACCGAAAACCAGCACCCGGTATTGGGCACCGAATACCAGCAGGACGAATATTCCCTGACCGATGAGTACTTCCGGAAGATGGGCCTGAAGGTTCGCTACTTCATGCCTGCCAACAGCGTGGCACCGCTGGCGTTCTACTTTGCTGGGGACCTGCTTGGGGATTACACCAACCTTGAACTGATCAGCACCATCAGCACGATGGATACCTTCCAGAAGATCTATCGCCCTGAAATCTACAACGCGAATTCAGCAGCAGGTCGATCCTATCAGCCGAGCTTGAATCACCAGGATTACTCGTTGACCCGCATTGTCTACGATCGAGAAGAGCGCAGTCAGTTGGCCATCGAACAGGGCAGGTTTGTCGAAGAGCACTTCATCAAGCCCTACCAGACCGTGCTTGAGCAGTGGTCCGCCCAATACGCGCTTTGATCATTCAGAACATACAAGGTCATCTATCGTGAAAAAACTGCTACCCACCTCCACTGCTGGCAGCCTGCCCAAACCGTCCTGGCTTGCACAACCCGAGACGCTCTGGTCGCCCTGGAAGCTGCACGGCGAGGAACTGCTCGAAGGCAAGCAGGATGCCTTGCGCCTGGCCCTGCAGGAACAGCAACACGCAGGCATTGACATCGTCAGCGACGGCGAACAGACCCGCCAGCACTTCGTTACCACCTTTATCGAGCACCTGAGCGGAGTGGATTTCGAGAAGCGCGAAACCGTCAGAATTCGTGACCGCTATGACGCAAGCGTGCCGACCGTTGTGGGTGCTGTTGCCAGGCAAAAACCGGTGTTTGTCGAAGATGCCAGGTTTCTGCGCCAGCAGACCAGCCAGCCCATCAAATGGGCCCTGCCTGGCCCCATGACCATGATCGACACGCTGTATGACAGCCACTACAAAAGCCGGGAAAAGCTGGCTTGGGAATTTGCCAAGATCCTCAATCAGGAAGCCCGAGAGCTGGAGGCGGCGGGCGTGGACATCATCCAGTTCGACGAGCCTGCCTTCAACGTGTTCTTCGACGAGGTGAATGACTGGGGCGTGGCCACACTGGAACGGGCGATCGAAGGGCTCAAATGTGAAACGGCCGTGCATATTTGCTACGGCTACGGCATCAAGGCCAATACCGACTGGAAAAAGACGCTGGGCTCGGAGTGGCGCCAATATGAGGAAGCCTTCCCCAAGCTGCAGAAATCCGGCATCGATATCATCTCGCTGGAGTGCCACAACTCCCATGTCCCGATGGACCTGATCGAGCTGATTCGCGGCAAGAAAGTGATGGTGGGGGCCATCGATGTGGCGAACCACGCCATCGAAACCCCCGAGGAAGTGGCCAACACCCTGCGCAAAGCGCTGCAGTTCGTGGACGCCGACAAGCTCTACCCGTGCACCAACTGCGGCATGGCCCCTCTGCCCCGCGAGGTGGCGCGCGGCAAGCTGAACGCCTTGAGCGCCGGCGCGGACATCGTGCGCAGAGAGCTCTTGAACCGATAAGGGTGCAGGAGGGGTTGCAGCGCTGATCGAGCGACTTGCCCCCTCCCCGCCGCCTTCCGGAAGATGGGCCTGAAGGTTCGCTACTTCATGCCTGCCAACAGCGTGGCACCGCTGGCGTTCTACTTTGCTGGGGACCTGCTTGGGGATTACACCAACCTTGAACTGATCAGCACCATCAGCACGATGGATACCTTCCAGAAGATCTATCGCCCTGAAATCTACAACGCGAATTCAGCAGCAGGTCGATCCTATCAGCCGAGCTTGAATCACCAGGATTACTCGTTGACCCGCATTGTCTACGATCGAGAAGAGCGCAGTCAGTTGGCCATCGAACAGGGCAGGTTTGTCGAAGAGCACTTCATCAAGCCCTACCAGACCGTGCTTGAGCAGTGGTCCGCCCAATACGCGCTTTGATCATTCAGAACATACAAGGTCATCTATCGTGAAAAAACTGCTACCCACCTCCACTGCTGGCAGCCTGCCCAAACCGTCCTGGCTTGCACAACCCGAGACGCTCTGGTCGCCCTGGAAGCTGCACGGCGAGGAACTGCTCGAAGGCAAGCAGGATGCCTTGCGCCTGGCCCTGCAGGAACAGCAACACGCAGGCATTGACATCGTCAGCGACGGCGAACAGACCCGCCAGCACTTCGTTACCACCTTTATCGAGCACCTGAGCGGAGTGGATTTCGAGAAGCGCGAAACCGTCAGAATTCGTGACCGCTATGACGCAAGCGTGCCGACCGTTGTGGGTGCTGTTGCCAGGCAAAAACCGGTGTTTGTCGAAGATGCCAGGTTTCTGCGCCAGCAGACCAGCCAGCCCATCAAATGGGCCCTGCCTGGCCCCATGACCATGATCGACACGCTGTATGACAGCCACTACAAAAGCCGGGAAAAGCTGGCTTGGGAATTTGCCAAGATCCTCAATCAGGAAGCCCGAGAGCTGGAGGCGGCGGGCGTGGACATCATCCAGTTCGACGAGCCTGCCTTCAACGTGTTCTTCGACGAGGTGAATGACTGGGGCGTGGCCACACTGGAACGGGCGATCGAAGGGCTCAAATGTGAAACGGCCGTGCATATTTGCTACGGCTACGGCATCAAGGCCAATACCGACTGGAAAAAGACGCTGGGCTCGGAGTGGCGCCAATATGAGGAAGCCTTCCCCAAGCTGCAGAAATCCGGCATCGATATCATCTCGCTGGAGTGCCACAACTCCCATGTCCCGATGGACCTGATCGAGCTGATTCGCGGCAAGAAAGTGATGGTGGGGGCCATCGATGTGGCGAACCACGCCATCGAAACCCCCGAGGAAGTGGCCAACACCCTGCGCAAAGCGCTGCAGTTCGTGGACGCCGACAAGCTCTACCCGTGCACCAACTGCGGCATGGCCCCTCTGCCCCGCGAGGTGGCGCGCGGCAAGCTGAACGCCTTGAGCGCCGGCGCGGACATCGTGCGCAGAGAGCTCTTGAACCGATAAGGGTGCAGGAGGGGTTGCAGCGCTGATCGAGCGACTTGCCCCCTCCCCGCCGCCTTTGGACCCGCCCTTTCAGCCAGGACCTACCATGTCACGTTCCAGTACTGCCATCGAGCCATTGCGCTTTCGCGAAGCGCTCGGGCACTACGCATCGGGTATCACCGTGATCACGTCGCAGATCGAGGAGGAGCCGGTCGGCTTTACCTGCCAGTCGTTCTATAGCGTGTCGATGAGCCCGCCGCTGGTGTCGTTCAGCGTGATGGCCGGTTCGGCGAGCTACCCCAGGATCCGCCAGGCAGGCCGCTTCGCAGTCAACATCCTGTCCGGTGAACAGGTCGGGATCTCCAACCAGTTCGCCCGACGAGGTACCGACAAGTGGCAGGGCGTGCAATGGCAGGCATCGCCACTGGGCAACCCGATCATTGCCGGCAGCCTGCACTGGCTCGATTGCGAGATCCACGCCGAACACGTCGCCGGTGATCACCTGATCGTGATTGGCGAAGTGAAGGCGCTGAACCTGCAGCAAACTGCCGCCACACAGCCCTTGCTGTACTTCAAGGGGCAATACTGCAACCTCGCCGCCCACGGCGCAGGCTGAGGAACCAGGGGCTTGGCCTTCTCAACAAGCCCCTTGCATCGCGGTATCGACCGCTTCCACAAGCATCTGCGCATGCGCCTGGGTAAACGCCAGCAGCGGACGGATTTTGAGCACGTTCTGGTGCGGACCGGCGGCGCTGATCAGCACGCCCTGCTCGCGCATCGCGTTGACCACCTGGCGGGCCTGCCTGGCTGCGGGTGCCCTGGTTGCGCGGTCGGTGACCAGCTCAACCCCAAGGAACATGCCGGCCCCCCTGACGTCGCCGATCATTTGATGGCGCTGGGCAAGCCGTGTCAGGCCGTCCAGCAGGTAGCTGCCAATGTGATGGGCCCTCTGCTGCAGGTGTTCTTCGCGGATGACGTCCAGCACCGCCTGACCTGCCGCACACGAGACCGGGTTGCCGCCAAAGGTATTGAAGTAGCGCATGCTCCTGCCGAAGTGATCGACCACCTGGGAGCGCCCGACGATGCCGGCAATGGGCTGGCCATTGCCCATGGGCTTGCCGAGGGTGACGAGGTCCGGGCGCACGTTGTGCCTGGTAAACCCCCACATGTTAAGGCCGGTACGCGCAAAACCCGGTTGTACCTCATCGGCGATGTACAGCAGGCCTTCGGCCTGGGCCAGCGCCACACCCTCGGCGATACAGCCCGCCGGCCCGGGCAGCACGCCGTCGCTGGAGAAGATGCCATCCAGCAGGATTGCCGCCGGGCGGATGCCGTGCGCCTTGAGGTCGTCGATTGCGGCGCGCACGTCTGCGGCGAACATCGGCGCCACGTTTTCGGCCCCCAGACGGTAAGCGTCAGGTGCGCGAACGGTGCGCACATGCGCCGGGAGCACCATGGCGCTGCCAAGCGATGGTGAAAGCTCGGCGATGTCTGCGGTGACGCCGTGGTAGGCGAACCGGGTGATGATGACGCCGGTGCCTCCGGTGCAGTGCCTGGCGATACGCAGCGCCAGATCATTCGCCTCGCTCCCGGAGCAGGTGAACATGACGCGATCCAGGTCATCGGTGAAGGTACCGAGCAACTGCTCGGCATAGTCGAGAATGCCCTCCTGCAGGTAACGGGTGTGCGTGTTCAGCACCTGCGACTGCCGATGCATCGCCTCGACCACCCGGGGATGGCAGTGACCGATGGAGGCAACGTTGTTGTAGGCGTCCAGGTAGCGACGGCCCTGCTCGTCGAAGAGCCATACGCCCTCCCCTCGAACAGTGTGCAGCGGTCGCTCGTAGAACAGGCGGTATGCCGGGCCCAGTAGCCGCTCGCGGCGCTCGATCAGGCGTCGCTGCGATGCCGAAAGCCGGGTGGCGTCGGCTGACGTGAAGCCGTTGATCATGCTCATGCTCGATTTGCTCGCAGGCAGGCCGAAGCAATTCGGTCTTCTGTTTCAGCGCGAGGCAGCGCCGACAGTGCCTTCAGGTTTGCCCAGGCACGCTGGGTGTTTCGAAGGATGTACTGGCGATTGTCCGGATGCAGTTCGGCGCGCCAGGAGTTGATGCACAGGGCCAACGCCAGGCGCGTGGCCAGCAGCTCGGGCAGCAGCGCCAGCTCCTGCTGGTTCAGGGGGTTGCACTGGTGGTAGCCGACAATCACATCCAGGGCCGGCTCCAGTACATCGCCTACCTGCCCAAGGTGGTAGGAAGCGGCAACCGCGACCTCGTTGACCAGGGGCGCATGCACCATGTCACCGAAATCGAGGATGCTGCGCAGCACATCGGGGTTGTGGGCATCCACGATGATGTTGTGCGGGTTGGTGTCATTGTGAATGACCTGCTTGCGCAGCCCGGGGATGCTGGGCACCACCACCGACGCATACTGTTCGAGGCTGCGCTGCACCAGGCTTCGTCCGGGGCCGGGTTCGATGTGCACCAGCAGCGGTCGAAGGTGCGCGGCGTGCTGCATGTCCCACAGCAGCGCATGCCCGGCGGCGGGGTGGGCAAACCCTTGCAGCGCCACGTCAAGCCGGGCGATGGACTGCCCGATGACCCGGCGAAACGTCGGTGTGGGGTGACTCACGCAGTGAAGGGGCATGCCATCTTCGAAGGACAGCAGCCGCGCCAGCATGCGCTGCCCGTCGATCTCGACGAAGGTGGCGTACTGGCCCTCAAGCGAGGGGTGCACGCGCTGAACCGCAAGCCCGGGATCGCGAAGCTCGATTCTTCGCATCGCCTGGTTGTGGAAGTCGACCACATCGGGGTTTTCAAGCGGGTGGGAGAGCTTGAACAACCGGGATGAGCCGTCTTCGAGCATCACGCGGAAATTGAGGTCGCGCTCGCCGCCCAGTTTTTCGAGCGTGCCGCTCAAACCGAATTGCTGGCGCAGCACTGCACACGCCTGCGCATCGGTGACCCGTGCCGGAGCAGCTTCGAGCAGGCTGTCATCGACAGCCAGATTTTCAAGGGGCATGACTGGCATCCTTATACGGCCTTTGAATGGCGCCCCCGGTTTCAGGGGCGCCATGCATCACTTGTTGACCCAGGCGTTGAAGCGTTCCTCCAGATCCTCACCGTGGTCGATCCAGAACTCGGCGTCGGTGGCACGGGCGTTTTTCAGGTTTTGCGGGGCGGTGGGCAGTTTTTCGCCCACGCGCTTGTCCAGCAGGTCCATCGCGCCGGTGTTGCTGGGCCCGTAGGGGATGGCCTCGACGAAGTTCTTCTGTTGCATGGGCTCGCTGGCGAACGCGATGAAGCGCTCGGCCAGTTCCTTTTTCGGCGCCCCTTTCACGATGGCCCAGTGATCGAGATCGTAGAGGCTGCCATTCCATTGCATCGCAAACGACTGGCCTTCCTCCTGGGCAGAGGTGACACGGCCGTTGTAGGCGGAGGTCATGACCACGTCACCGGCGATCAGCCATTGCAGCGGCTGCGCGCCGGAGTCCCACCACTGGATGCTGGACTTGATTTCATCGAGCTTCTTGAACGCACGTTTGACACCCTCTTCAGTACCCAGCAGCGTGTAGAGGTCCTTGTTGTCTACCCCATCGGCGAGCAGCGCGAACTCCAGCGTGAACTTCGCGCCGCGGCGCAGGCCGCGCTTGCCGGGGTACTTCTTCAGGTCCCAGAAGTCGGCCCAGCCTTGCGGGCTGGAGGCGAGTTTGTTGGGGTCGTAGGTCAGCACGGTGGACCAGATGAAGATGCCGACACCACAGTCGCTGACGGCCGCAGGAATGAAGTCTTCCTTGTTGCCTATCCGGCTCCAGTCCAGCGGTTCGAACACCCCTTCGCTGCAACCACGGATGAGCTCGGGCGATTCGACCTCCACCACATCCCAGCTGGTTTTGCCGGTGTCGGCCATCACCTTGATCTTGGCCATTTCGCCGTTGTAGTCGTCGGCGGTGATGGCCACGCCGGTCTGGGCGGTGAAGGGTTTGTAGAACGCCTTCTCCTGCGCCTGGCGGTTGTTGCCGCCGAAGGACACCACGGTCAGCTTTTCAGCGGCATACAGCGGGCTTGCGATGGTTGCGAGCAAAAGTACAGCTGCGATTTTCTTATTCATGCGTCTCTCCAGGTCAGCTACGGGTCGTGGGCAGCTTTAAAGGGATGGCAGTTTTCTTGTAGTGGCAGCAATCGATCGAACGTGACGCTTCCCCGGTGGGGACGGGACGCATTAAAACACATAATAAATATGATGCATCATATTTTACGCTACTCTTGCCCTCACCAATGAACAGGGAACCCGCCATGACCGATCAACGTACGCTGCTTCTCACCGGTGCCAGCCGGGGCATCGGCCACGCCACCGTGAAACATTTCAGTGCTGCGGGTTGGCGCGTGTTTACCGCCTCGAGGCAGGACCTGGGCGAAGGCTGCCCCTGGGCCGAAGGCATCGCCAACCACATTCACCTCGACCTGGGGAGCGTGGAGGACATACAGCGCAGGCTTCCGGAAATCCGGGAAAAACTCGGGGGGCGGCTGGATGCGTTGGTCAACAACGCCGGCGTTTCACCCAAAGGCCCGGATGGGGAGCGACTGGGGGTGCTGGAGTCCGACTACTCGACCTGGCTGAACGTGTTCAACGTGAACATCTTCTCGACGGCCCTGCTGGCACGGGGGTTGTTCGAGGAGCTCAAGGCGGCGAAAGGCTCGGTGATCAACGTCACCTCCATTGCCGGTTCGCGGGTGCACCCGTTCGCAGGGGTGGCCTATGCCTGCTCCAAAGCGGCGCTGTCGGCGCTGACTCGCGAGATGGCGCACGACTTCGGGCCCTATGGGGTTCGGGTGAACGCGATCGCCCCGGGGGAGATCGACACCTCCATCCTGTCCGCTGGCACCGAGCTGATCGTGGAGCGATCGATCCCGATGAAACGCATGGGCAAACCCGAGGAGGTCGCGGCGTTGGTGCATTTTCTCTGCACGCAGGGCGCTTCGTACGTCAATGGCGCAGAAATCCATGTAAACGGTGGGCAACATGTTTGAGTTACTCGATAATCGCTGCCGGTAGCCTCCCCTCTCCCGCCGGGCCTGCGCCGCACACGAGTACGCGATGAATTATCCGATTGAGCACCTGAAACACTCCTACCTTGGCAGCGGTATCTATGGCCTGCTGCGCGAAGCCCTGATTACAGGGCGCTTCCAGCCTAACGACCGGCTGCGCATACGCGACCTTGCCGAACAGCTGGGTACGAGTGTCACACCAGTGCGGGACGCGATTCTTCAACTGGCAAAGGAGCAGGCGCTGGTTCTGAAGACACCGCGGGACATTCGTGTGCCGGTACTGACTTCCAAGCAGTACCTGGAGATCAGGAGCATCCGGCTCTCGCTCGAGGGGTTGGCGGCCGAAACAGCTGCATCGCTGGCGACCGAGGAGCAAGTGGCGCGGCTGCAAACCTGCATTCAGAACAACCTGGTGGCGATCAAGGACAATGACTTGAGGTCCGCGCTGACCTTCAACCACGAGTTTCACTTCAGGTTGGCGGAAATCGCCGATATGCCGGTGCTGGTCAGCCTGCTGGATGGGTTGTGGATGCGTACCGGGCCGCTGATTGCCCGGGCCTACGGCGGGTTCAACGAGCGCATGGCGATTGATCATCACTGGGATGTGCTGGAGGCGTTGAAGCAGCGCGATGGTGCGGCGGCTCGCCTGGCGATCTGCAGTGACATTCTGGATGGGAGCCAGAAGATGCTGGAGTATGTTCAGATGGAGCATGACTGAAGGGGCGTGGTGCTGGCGATAACTCGGCATGCGACAGGCCGCATGCTGCAAGTGGCGCCGCTGGCGTTCTGAAACCGATTCTCACCCCTGTTCCGGCGTCCTGCCGACCGAAAAAATCCCCCTCCCCGTGCAATTCGTCGCCTCGGCTCGCCGTGCTCGCCCGACTGGATTACTGTATATGCAAACAGTACCCATATGGTGGCGGAAATGACCCAAGACATTGAAGACCTTGACGGCTTCGGAGCGCCCACTGAGCTGGAGATGTGGAAGCACCAGGTGGTGCTCATTACGAATGAGGCCGAATACCTGACCCGAGAGCTGGGCAAGGCGCGCAGGAACATTGCCAAGCTTGTGGCGATGAACCAGGGGCTGACGAAGGACCTGCACGACCTGCAGCTGAAATCGACAGGGCGAGTGCTCCCCACGAGCTGCGCACTCAGTGGCAGCCCGGCACAGGAAATCGCGGAACTTCATAAAAACTCATAAGGCGTGTTGTCACCGTAAACTTAGCGGGAAAGGCAGGAAACTTACACGGTGCACGACCCCATTAAAGTGAGAGCGAAACTTTTTTGAAAAAGAAATAAATTGTAACAATGACCTGTTGAAATATTTTAAATACCAGGAACCCAACCTTTATTGACCAAAAAATGTGAAGCCGTGCGTTTTTATAGCTGGATGGAAACCCAGTTCAATAAAACCTCACCCGATGGTAACGTATGCTTTCGCATTGCTCAGAATAATAAAAAACATGAGCAAACTTGTTGGTTGAATAAAGGATTAACGAATGACTATCGAGCGAGAGATTTTCTCGGCCCTTATCGCGCAGAACGCATTTCAAGGTGAAAAGCCGAGCGTACAAAGCTACGCCCAGCTAGCCGTAGACAAGGGTTTCAGAGCGCTTACGTCAAGGCAGCAGGCGGTGGTGAGCCCCTTCCTGAAAAAACAATGCGAGGGGATGAGAAAACCAAACGAAAAACACAACAACTGCCAAAACACGATAGCCGGTCGTGATTTGGTTGCAGCGCTTGAAAAAGCAGAAAGTTACAAGGGATGGCGCTGCGAAAGCTGCCGGAGTGCATCTTAAAAACCAGACAGCACCGCAAAAAGAGTAGCCCTCCAGAAAAGCTGTAAAGTAAAAAACACTACTGCACTCGCTACTCCTGACTGTTATTGCAGCAGGCCGCCATGGCCTGCTCGCAAGTTTTTCTTTTTAGGCCCTGATCAGCCCACCCGCCAATCGTCGTTCACTCGTCACGCACCTGAGCGCCTTGAAAAAAAAATAGTGCACGAAACAGCCCGATTATTTTGCGCGGCTAACTTTTTTTAGAGAGAAAAATAGTGCCTATCTACCAGGCAGCACTACTGGTTGTGCGCCGGGTCATCGCTTACAGTGAGGCCAGCATCCTCGACAGCGATGTTCGGTGCGGGCGGGCTGGCACTCGTAGCCAGACCAATTAGCGGGCCTACCAAGAGCTGGCGAGTGCTTCAATGACGACGCTGCCCGTCAGAGCATCAACGCTTCCGGTGCAGTTCGGGTGACCAGGCGCTGCTCAGGACGATAACCCCGAAGATCACCAGGTACAGCCAGTATTGGCTCGGGTACGAGAAAGAGCCCACTTGGGCGACCACAAACACCCCGCCACCAACAACTAACCGCTGCCGACGCGTGAACCTCTGCCTGAGCGCTACCAGCTTGCTTCTCCACCCCATTGCCACGCTCCCTGTCTGGTCAGCGGCAAAGCATATCACCCCTATTCAATGATTCCGCCTCGCGCCAGATGCTCGACGCACCGCTGTGCGCTGAGCAGCTCATGGAGCTTGCGGAAGACAGGCAGGTGCCACGACCTCGGTATCAGGGCCAAGGGCGTGGCCAGAGAGATTTGAACGTATCGAATGTCATTGCAAAGATCGGATGTTGCTGGCTCCGCACTTTTAGCGGGGCCAGACAAAAGCTACCCCGGCTTGACGGAACACGTTGCGATGAATGTTGGCATGTAGTTGTCGATCAGAAATCGGGGCACCGGCTGAAAAGCTTCTTCGAAGCCTGTTAGCAGCAAGCCCGCCTCCAGCTGCCCGCTTATTTGCTCCGCTAACGTGTGACCAAATACGAATGCCTCACCTCTCGCTATCTTACCCTCAATTTCGTCAGCATTCAGATCGGTTATGTCTGCGTAAGGCAGTGTGAAGCGCGGTTTCATCAAACCGCTTTTAGCCAGGTCAGTAGAGCGGTCGAAAATGAATACTACCGGATTGTAAAAGCTGCTGAGCAGCTTTCCTCCCTTACCGAGTACGCGATAACATTCAGCCCATACTTTACGAATATCGGGCACATACAGATTCGAGATCGGATGAAAAATCAGGTCAAATGACTCATCATCAAATTCAGACAAGTCCTGCATATCTCCCAAGACCGTGCGTAGAGAAAGATCGTCTCGCTTTGCAACCATATCATCCAATGCCAGCTGATCGCGAGAGGCATCCATCACAACCACTTCAGCCCCCGCAGCCGCCAACACGGGGGCTTGCTGCCCTCCGGAAGCAGCTAGGCACAAAATGCGCTTCCCTTGCACATCGTTAAGCCACGCTGTCGGGAGCTCTGCGGGGATAAGTTGTATTTTCCACTCCCCTCTTCGAGCAGCCTGAATAACTTCGGCAGAAACTGGCTTCGACCAATCACAACCTTCGCGAGCAAGTCGGTTCCAGACATTCTGATTATGATCATAAACATCTTTTGAGGAGAATCGGGCAGTCATTGTTACTTATCCCTACAGAAGAGAACAACGCCAAACAGTAAAGCAAGAAGGCTTTATTAGCCGTCACCATCGATAAATTCAAGGTAACAGGCCATATCAACTCAAACAATTACGTGCTTTGACTTTTGGCAAATCCGCAAAAAGCAAATACGCATTAATTATTCATTTCGGGAGAATCTCGATGCAAGATTAATTCAATGAAGACTTTTGAACATAACTGCCCAAGCCGATTCATGCAAGTATCACATTTCGGATACAAGGTGGACTCAAGATAGAAACCAGGTCGGCAGCTACGAGATCATACGCACACACAGCGGTTACTCCAGCGCCAACTGCACCTCATCCAGCTCAAGTGATGGCGGTTCGAGCTCCAGCTGCGACTACTTCCTCCCCCGCCTCCGCCACCATTTGCGGCGTGGGGCTTATCCCACGTAAATCGAAATACTGACAACGAGCTGTCTGAGCTGACCGGCTAGAAGGCCAGTAGCTACCAGCGCGGCTAGCTTGAAGAGCTCCATTGGCACTTCACCGAACGCTGCGGCAGATGACTATTGGTTGGCAGCCAGTACGCCCGAATGAAACTGGGTATAACGCTTCAAGCCATGCTGTCCATGGATTTGGCGTATCTGACAGGACAGCGTCCTGCGGACGTGCGGGTGCTGAGGAGGAACTACATCGAGGGCGTTGCCCTGGGCGTGAAGCAGCAGAAGACACACAAAAAGCTGCGGGCCCTGCTTGAGGTTGACGGAGTAGAGCGCAGTTTAGTGGCCATGATCAGCATCATCCTGGCTCAGAATGAACAATAGGGGGGACAATGCGAAAGAAAAGAATTCCCAAGTGTGTTTCCAAGGCCTTTTTCCCTACCCTCAGAAACGCAAAAAGCCCTGAATAATCAGGGCTTTAGAAGTGGCGGAAGCGTAGAGATTCGAACCCTTCTCTAAGGAGAGCCCCCTTATACGGGTGGTTCGCTCTTTTCACTGCTCACCTTGAAAACAAGCTTAACCCAATAAAACCGGGCCTTTCAAGCTTTTTCATTTTCTCGCCCAGAAAGACGCAACTAGTTGCAGCTTAGGGTGTTGCATCTTACCGAACGGCTAAACGCTTGACTGCGCCCCTCGGCATTAACGGAGCGCGAGATGATGGTCTTGGCTGGACATCTGGACATCTGCCCATCAGGTCATCACCTCGTTGCCAGCCCAATCGCGCACCTCTCAAAGGAAACGCTCCTAATCTATTCTCAGTAGCGTTCCATCGCGATAAGACGTACTGCTCTCGGCTGCTACACCCAGTTGGTTGAGGCCGCGATCCATTAAGTGTGGACTCCATCGGGGTTAAACCACCAACCCGGCTACCCCTCCCCCACCCCAGACAACAGGGAGAGATGTCTTGTCACGGCTTTCTTATAGATCCTCCCCTCCTCAGCCGAGGATCCCACTCTCAGGGCACTCATTGGGGCTGCCATGGGCTGAAATCAAGCTAGGCTCTGTACGAAATCCCGAGAAACCTAATCGGCGTCCCTCGGAAGCTGATTTTTTGTAAGGTTTCCAACCATCTACGGAAAGGAATCCTGTGATGGCAAAGCGTTACGAACTTTCGGATGAGGCTTGGGCTGTGGTTGCTGATCTCTTCACCGAAACCCATGGCCGGGGGCGGCCCCGCCTGAGCGACCGCCTGATGCTCGATGGCGTGCTCTGGGTGCTCCGCTCAGGTGCTGCGTGGCGAGATATGCCGGAGCGCTTTGGCCCGTGGTCAACGGTGTATCAACGGTTTCGGGTTTGGCGAAAACAAGGCACGTTCGATCAGATGCTCATACGCTTGCACCTGAGGTTCAATGAGCAAGGTTTGATTGATCTACAGACCTGGATGATCGACTCAACTGCTGTACGCGCAACCCGAGCCTCATCAGGCGCCGGAAAAAAAAAGGGGGCCTGACGAGCCTGCCGATCACGCTCTAGGCCGCAGTCGCGGTGGCCTGACAACCAAAATCCACATGCTCTGCGACGCCAACGGGACACCGTTGTGCTTCCTCCTCTCTGGCGGTCAAGCCAGTGACATCAGCTACGCCCAACCCCTGTTGGACGAGGTCAGCATTCCATTGAGCCAACGTGGCCGCCCGCGTAAACGCTGTAAATGGTTGCTTGCCGACAAGGGCTACGATGCCGAAGCGCTACGCCGTTATTGCGACCGATATCGAATGCAACCCGTCATCCCGCTGCGCTCGATGAAGCGCAAACCCAAGCCTGGCTTACCAAGGCTGTTTGATCGGCCCAAGTACCGACAGCGCAACATCATCGAGCGCATGTTTGACTGGCTGAAAGAGAACCGACGCATCGTGACGCACTTCGACAAGCTCGCGAAAAGCTATGCCGCTATGGTCTCGCTGGCTTGTTCCATGCGGTGTTTGCGACATCTCTTTTCGTACAGAACCTAAATCAAAGACCTCTTCCCGACCAGAAGGGAAAGCTACGGATTCTGAATAATTTTTCCTGTCATTAGCTACTCAATAACCGTCCCTTTTGGCAGAAATGGCATCTAGAACCAGAGGTATTCAGAGCATACTTCTGCACAGGGCGGCCAGGTTATAAACCGACTTATCCACAGAAATGCGCTGTGCAAATATGCTCAAGCCACCGCTGGAAACACAACATGTAGTAGTCTAGAAATTTCTAACGCGCTAGATTGTACAAAAAACGTACAGCGATCATTTTTTGTCCACTTTAAGGGGAAAGCCCATACTCGCCGTTACGCGTAACGGAAATAGCCCACAGGCGCTCCAAAAAAAACACAAGTTATCCACAGGTGCTCGCCTTGCACTTTACCCAGGAGTTGGCATATCTTGTGTTCGGTCTAGAGCGAAGCGGATTTGAACAAAATTCTTGCCATGTTCGGTTGCACTTCCCTCATACGAAAAAGTGGTAACATGAAGGCGTCTGTACAGATGTACAGGCGAAAAAAAAACCCTCCCACGCGCCAACGTGAGAGAGGTCTCGATGCGGTCAACAGAGATTTTGTCTGGAAAACTAGGCTCTGAAGATCGCTTTTGCCCAAGTCGGTTAGGACAGGAGGTGGCGCGGGAGTATACGTACCAGCCCGCAGTGGCACAATCGTTTTAAGCCTGAAAGGGCTGAGCGGTCAAGGGCTGTGTCATAAAAATTATCCGAGCTTCTTACTGCCTACCGACTCATTAGGAGTGCGGTATGGATACACAGAACGAGAAGTCGAACGACGAAAATTTCGAGTCCATCTACTGCCGCTTCAGGTGCAGTGGCAAGCGTCTGCTGGACGCCTTCGGCCTGAAAGCTTGGCGGTTAAGGGTGAAGCGTCGGAAGGGAGGTGGCCAATGAGCTCGCTCAGCCTTCTCCGCCGCCGCCCCCGCAACCGACCTCGTAGTAAGACAGTATTCGTGCATGCCTATCACCGGTTTCGGTTTGGACGCTGGGAGAATGTGACATCCCATTTCCGGTGCCATCCAGGGCAGCTATCTTTCGACTTCTAAACAGTTCCAGGGGCACGCCAAGATGCTGCCCCCTTTTAAATGCAGTTTGTTCTTCTCTTGATTCGTATGAAGGACGGCTATCGATTTGCGTTGTGGATTTTTATTTAAAGCAGCTTAGGGCTGCCTAATCGATTGCGCCCGGCCTTTATGTTATGGACAATTAAAACCGAGACCACGATGTCGACTGCTACCAATTTCAAAACGTTCTTCGACAATATCAAAATCACCAACCATGAGACCATTGAGACCAGGTACGAGGAAATTACGCTTTCACTGAACAAGCGATTCCGCGATCTCGAATCTCGCACACGATACAACCTACAGGTTGGGTCTTATGGTCGGTGGACAGCTATCAAAGGCATCTCAGATCTCGACATGCTGTACATCATGCCAGGATCTGCTTGGCAAACATACAATAAATCTGGAGGTCAATTCAGCCTTTTGACAGATGTCAAAAATTCGCTACTGAAACGGTACCCTAACACAAACATCTACGTTGATCGGTTAGTGGTATGCGTTACGTTCGCCAGCTTCCACGTGGAAGTACAACCTGTTTTCGAGCAGGCCGACGGAAGCTTCAAGTACCCGGACACCTACAATGGTGGATCATGGAAGATCACCAAGCCGCGAGAAGAAATCGAGGCTACGAAAACAACCAACGATGAGAACAACCGCAATCTTCGCTATCTCTGCAAAATGATCCGCGCCTGGAAGAACAAGCACGGGATCGGGATTGGTGGACTTCTAATCGACACCCTAGCGCATAATTTCCTGAAGTCGACTACATTGTATGCCGACAAGAGCTTCTCTTGGCACGACTGCATGATTCGAGACTTCTTCGGGTATGCGTCTAAACTGCCCAATCAGGATCGCTGGGCTGCGCTGGGAAGCCGTCAGCACGTGAAGGTAAAACAGAAGTTTCAGAAATCTGCGGGAAAAGCCCATGACTTGTGCGTGAAGGCCATTGAAGCAACTGGTAAGGAATACGAGGGCGATCGCTGGAAAAAGGTCTTTGGCCCTGAGTTTCCGAGCACGAGGGTATTTTTGGCCAAAGCCGGCATGGAGAGCCTAATCACCAATACTCGCAGCTTCCGCGACACCGAGCAGCAGATTGAAGATCAAGTTCCAGTTGATATCCGCTACCCACTGACCATCGACTGCGAAGTGATCCAAAACGGCTTCCGTGAGCGCCTGCTCAGCGAGCTTATCGCGATGGGAATGCCGCTCAGGGCTCGCAAGAACTTGAAATTTCACATCACGAAGAACAGTGTTCCAGAGCCGTATGATATTAAGTGGAAAGTTCTTAATATTGGCGAGGAAGCCGAAAAGCGTGACTGCGTTCGCGGGCAGATTTTCAATGACTACGGCAGGCATGAGGTCAGTGAGTCAACGACTTTCAAAGGCGACCATCTCGTTGAATGCTACGTTCTCAAAAACGGTGTCGTTGTAGCTCGCGACCAAGTCCTTGTCCCTATCAGCGAGACCGTATGAAAAAAGACGCGCTGTTGAAATGCATCGCCGAAACCGGCTACAACGTAGGTTTCGGCGGAAGGAAGCATTGGGCGACCTACGACATAGTCGACAAGGTGCCAGGATTCATCGGCTTCTTCTCGACTGCCATGGGTGTTTTTGCCCTGGTATATGACTCCCTCTCGGCTAAAGACATATCTGCAGCTCTAGTTGTGCTTGGCGTAATAGGACTGTACATATCTTTCTACGACTCTAAAAAGAGCGACTACGAAAAGGCAGCCAAATCGATTACTAGAAACTTCAACTCGCTTCGCGACCTTTATCGCACCGCTCAAAACAGCCAAGACGACTCGAAGAACGAAGAACATTACAATCAGCTAATGGAAATCGAAAACGAATACTATTCCAACTCGATTAGCAAGCAAATCCTTTTCAGCGACTGGTACGCTCATTACAAATTTTTCTGGCAGTATCAAATCGACTGGGTAGAAGAGCAGAAGAAATTTAGCTTCTGGCGAGACAAAATACCTTTGACAGGATGGGTCGCACTTGCCCTGCTATTAGGAATGCTTGTCTGCTACTCGCTAGGCAAAATTGACATAATTCAATCTTGCTACGCTTTATGTACCAGCCCAACTTAAAAGCTAGCACTCATTCATGTGAGGCCTAGATTCCAACCAGGCCTCACATCATCATTTCACTGACCAACTGGATAACTAATAATGGCCTGCTGATCATTCAGTGCGAACATCGAATTACCAGAAAGCGAAACAAATGGAAATGTAGCGTAATGAACATTCTGCGTAGACAAGTTTAACACTAGGTTCTGTACGAAAAGAGATGTCGCAAACACCGCATGGAACAAGCCAGCGAGACCATAGCGGCATAGCTTTTCGCGAGCTTGTCGAAGCGCGTCACGATGCGTCGGTTCTCTTTCAGCCAGCCAAACATGCGCTCGATGATGTTGCGCTGTCGGTACTTGGGCCGATCAAACAGCCTTGGTAAGCCAGGCTTGGGGTTGCGCTTCATCGAGCGCAGCGGGATGACGGGTTGCATTCGATATCTGTCGCAATAACGGCGTAGCGCTTCGGCGTCGTAGCCCTTGTCGGCAAGTAACCATTTACAGCGTTTACGCGGGCGGTCACGTTGGCTCAATAGAATGCTGACCTCGTCCAACAGGGGTTGGGCGTAGCTGATGTCACTGGCCTGACCGCCAGAGAGGAGGAAGTGCAACGGTGTCCCGTTGGCGTCGGTTGTCAAGCCACCGCGACTGCGGTCTAGAGCGTGATCGGCAGGCTCGTCAGGCCCCCTTTTTTCCCGGCGCCTGATGAGGCTCGGGTTGCGCGTACAGCAGTTGAGTCGATCATCCAGGTCTGTAGATCAATCAAACCTTGCTCATTGAACCTCAGGTGCAAGCGTATGAGCATCTGATCGAACGTGCCTTGGTTTCGCCAAACCCGAAACCGTTGATACACCGTTGACCACGGGCCAAAGCGCTCCGGCATATCTCGCCACGCAGCACCTGAGCAGAGCACCCAGAGCACGCCATCTAGCATCAGGCGGTCGCTCAGACGGGGCCGCCCCCGGCCATGGGTTTCGGTGAAGAGATCACCAATCACAGCCCAAGCCTCATCCGAGAGTTCGCAACGCTTTGCCATCACAGGATTCCTTTCCGTAGATGGTTGGAAACCTTACAAAAAATCAGCTTCTGAGGGACGCCGATTGGGTTTCTCTGGATTTCACTATCCCATAAAAAAGGGCCCCGCAGGGCCCTGATTTGTACTCAAACAGTGTTACTTAGCCAACCAGGATTCGACCTCTTCGGCACCGTGTTCAGCCTTCCACTCTTTGAGCTGCTTGTGATTGCCGCCTTTAGTTTCGATGACTTCACCAGTGTGCGGGTTTTTGTACTGCTTGACCTGGCGCGGCTTGCGATTGCCTTTTTCAGCAACTGCGATAGGAGCTGCCCGGCGAGAAGCGGCTTGAGGATCGAGGATGGCAACAACGTTACGCAAGCTATAATTGTACTCGCCCAATAAGTTGCGAAGCTTTTTCTCAAATTCGATCTCGCGTTTGAGACCATCATCGTTTTTCAAGCTTTCCAGCTCAGCCAACTGTGCAGCGAGCTGTTGTTCAAGGGCGCGGAATTCAGCGAGCCTAGACATATCGGTTCCTTTTAGATTATTGGTTAGGCTCGTTTTGAGCCTCAGGCAGAGCCTGGTGAGACTGCACGAATAGTACGATGGCCGAAGCTGCCGTGTGAAGGGTGTAGGCCACCATGTGGCAGTCAATTTCTTTGGCAACAACCCCTTGGCCAGACCGGCCAAGGCATTGCGAATGCTCGGCATGCCTCCAACCAATAGGTTTGTCCAACCAGACGGAAAAGTCGTTAACTGACAAAAAGCGTCGCGAATGACAAGATTGGTCTGACGCTGTCCGTGAAGTTCGGCATTTAACCGGGCGCTCCAATAGTAACGTATAAAACACGCTCTGGTGATCAGTCCCCCCCCTCAGTGCTTAGCACCGTGCAGCCCTGTGCCAGTTCGCCCCCCTCTAAAAATCGAGGCTGTCAATCACGATTGCAAGCACACCTACTAGATGGTAGGCTTCGATCCATTCGAGTTCGACCCTCAATTCCCTACCACCTTTGCGACAATTCACACACGCAAAACTCTCAGCAAGCCTACTCCAAGACCAATGCTTCCTACGGAGCTAAACATGACCAAACAGAAAATTACGTTTCCAAATTCCCAGGGCATGAACCTTTCAGGTCTGCTTGAGGCGCCTCAGTCAGCTAAAGCTTACGCATTGTTCGCGCACTGTTTCACGTGTGGAAAAGATATAAAAGCAGCCGCCCGAATTGCCAAAGCGTTGGTAGACAATAATATCGCTGTGCTTCGATTTGACTTCACAGGTCTTGGTGGCAGTGATGGAGATTTCTCCAACAGTAATTTCTCTTCTAATGTTGCCGACTTAGTAGCTGCAACAGAATATTTGCGTAATTTCCACCAGGCACCATCCCTTTTGATTGGACACAGTTTAGGCGGCGCCGCAGTTATAGCAGCGGCCAAGCACATTCCAGAGGCAAAGGGGGTAGTTACAATCGGCGCTCCCGCCGATGCGTCCCATGTCATGAAACAGTTCAAAGGTCAGGTGGAAACCATCAGAGACATTGGTGAGTACAGCGTAACGCTTGCAGATAGACAATTCACAATAAAAAAGCAGTTTCTTGACGACATTGAGAGCCACCAGCAGGATAACAGTGCTGCGAACTTGAAACGTGCGCTTCTTGTCTTTCACTCCCCCACGGACAACATCGTATCGATAGAACAAGCGCAGAAGATTTACCAAGCAGCTAAACACCCTAAAAGCTTCATTTCACTGGATTCCGCCGACCATCTATTAACTAACAGTCGAGATGCGGAGTATGTTGCCTCATGCATTGCCGCCTGGAGCTCTAGATATCTATAACAGTGTTACTGCCTCGATCTAAAGGAATTGTCTTATGCGATACTGCTCAATTTTGGCCCTAAAGAAGGCTAGGGAACAAGGGAAAGAAACTCCCCTCTGCTGCGATAGTGAATCGGCACAGCGACAAGGGAAAGAGAGTGCCAGTAGCAGTTCCTGGTCTATGATATTTCTCATCATATTAGTGGCGTTTTTTGCGTTAGCTCTAATGCAATCGTCCTAATCCCAGCGTTAGCGTAGGTGCGAGAATTCTGCATAGGGCTGGCACCCTACTCTTCAGCGGTCGCAAGGCTGTGTTGTTGCCGCCACCAATGACGAGCTCAATCGTGAAGCCATCCTAGACACCTAACGAATGGCCGTAGCTCCCCTTCAGACCAATTCCGCCAGTCGAGTCGATCACGTACAGCATCGGCTCACTCATATCCACTGCGGGAAACGGCTAAGCGGCAGGGGTGAGGAAAGCACAGGTAGCTCAGCATCCACAGCGCTCCGTGACCGCCGGAAGCTTCTGAAAGCCAGATATCAAGCCAAGTCCAGCCGACCAGACACAGAGGCTCGGCGCAAGTGATTGCGCCTGTTGGCTGGGAAATCCTAATAAATGAAACAGGATTGCTATTCCTACCTACTAGGTGGTAGGCTTGTTTTGCTTTCACGTAACCATACTAAATGTTTCAGTTCTACGCCTTGCCGTAGCTGAGAGGATCACATGCAAGATTGGAACAGGCCCGACAAGACATCAACGCCCGCGTTATGCAGCTTGGCTCGCTTTCGCCAGAAACCATTAAAGGCGTAATGGCACTAGGTGGGGCTGGCGCAAAAACCAATCACCTAGACGCGAAAACCCGCGAGCTGATTTCTCTTGCGGTAGCGGTGACCACTCGCTGCGACGGCTGCATTGCATTCCATGTAGCCGAAGCTAAGAAGCTTGGTGTTACGGTTGAGGAGGTCTCAGAAGCTCTGGGAGTCGCAATCAACATGAACGCAGGCGCAGCTCTGGTTTATAGCACCCATGTGCTAGACGCCTTCGACAAAGAATGACCTAAAGGGGCTGTTTTCCTAATGAGCAGCCATCCTTTTCCCGTCCGCGCCCAGACTAATAACTGGGCTGCTGAATCTTTCAGGTGATACAAAATGAGCGCAGAATCCAAATTGATCACGATTGACGTTTGGTCGGACTTCGTCTGCCCTTGGTGCTGGATTGCAAAGCGTCGGTTCGAGATTGCCCTCGCCGATTTCGAGCACAAGGACTTGGTTCAAGTTAACTACAAGGCATTTCGACTCGCTGCTGGCCAAAAAGCTGCACCGATAAAACAGGTTCTTGCGCAGAAGTTTGGCAACGAGCAGTCTGCCAAGGGGATGATCCAGGCTGTTGTTGCGAACGCCACAGAAACAGGCCTCGTTTACAACTTTGACACTATGCTTTTTGGAGACACCACAAAAGCACATGCTCTCGTCAAAGCAGTCGACGATAACGACATCAAAAAGGCTCTCAGCGAACGCCTTTATAAGGCCTGCACCACAGATGGACGCTCGATCTTCGAAGTGAACTCATTAGCGGAAATTGCGGGAGAAGTCGGCCTTTCAGAAAGTTTCGTCCAGCATGCCTGGAATGATGAGACGCTGCCTTACCTAGTCGCCAAGGATGAGAAAGAGGCTCGTGAGGTCGCAAACGGCGTTCCTCTGTTTGTCTTCAACAACGGCTTCTACATTTCGGGAGCCCAAACCGTTGACGCATTCAAACTGGCGCTACAACGAATGCATTCGGATGCCACCGAAGATGAATCTTTTCAAGGGCAGACCTGCGGCCTAAACGGATGTGACAGCTGATGAACGTGCTCGCACATTAACGATAAATATTAATTTCTGTAGGCCGTCAGCATGAACAACATTGTGAATGGTATCGACGTTACTAATCTAGAGAACTTCGCTCGCGAAGTAGCGGCGGATGACACAAAAGCTGAAGTCCGCTTCAATGTCCACACTAAGTGGATGGGCCAAACCAAAAGCGTTACGAATGTTACTCAATGCAGGCTTGCCGGTCGGCAAATAGCGCGAGACTTCCAGATCGTCTCGGACGAGCCTGTTGAGCTGCTGGGTGAGAATACAGCTCCCGGCCCAATGGAGCTGCTGCTTGCCGCCCTGAATGCTTGTATGTCGGTGGGTTACGCAACAGGCGCTGCGGCGAGGGGCATCAAAATCAAGAGTCTTGAAATTGAAACGGACACTAATCTAGATCTACGTGGATTCTTGGGTCTTGATGAAAGCCTCAACCCTGGCATAAATGAAATTAACTACAAAGTAAAAATTTGCGCAGACGCGCCTCAGCATCAAATCGAGGAGCTTCATGCACACGTCATTAAAACCTCGCCAAACTTCCATAATATGGCGAGAGAAATCAAAGTATCACCTAAACTAGAGATCATATAATATCTGGCAGCATCATCGCTGAAGGGACGCCAAAGTACTACCTGGCGGCCCTACGCAGCACTTTAAGAACAAGCTTGGATATGTTTCTATGAGTGACGTTCATGACTTAGATGCAGACGGGCTGTATAGAGAACTTAGCGTACCCCATAGACTTTTTGTGGTCTACTTCTCTGCTCCTTGGTGCGGCCCGTGCACCGGAATGAAGCCAGTCTTCCAAAAGCTCGCTGACGCCTACTCTCAGCTCGCGTCATTCAGACACGTTGATGTCGCCCTATCCCCCACGGTTGCGAAAGCATCAAATATTCACGGCGTTCCTTCAATCGCAGTATTTAGAGAGGGGATTCTCTCTAAGTTGATCATGGGTGCGAATTCATACAGGGAGTTGCAGAAAGCTCTGGAAATTGAACTCAAATACATGGACTGAAGCGACCTTTAAGGTTGACACTCTATAACAGATTCTCGGTTGGAAATCTGACCCTACCCAGTGGAGGACTTCTTTTGAATACACGTCTATCTGCCGCTCTCACCACAAAAAAAACACAACGCGTTGTCATTCTCACCGCTATCGCTTTGACCGCCTTTGCTGCGAACTCAGTGCTGTGCCGCGTCGCACTGCGCCACAGCGCTATCGATCCGATCAGCTTCAGTGTCATACGTTTGGTGAGTGGTGCACTGATCCTATGGGTGATTCTTAAGTTTCAGCGGCCAGTAAAAAAGGCGACAGGCTCCTGGGGGGGAGCTGTATCACTCTATGTTTATGCCTTTGCGTTTTCCTACGCGTACCTGAAACTAGACACCGGTACCGGCGCACTTGTTCTGTTCGGCGCAGTGCAGCTAACCATGCTCGGGTACGGAGTTCTGCAGGGAGAGCGTATGGGCGTCTTGGCACTGCTAGGCCTAGTGTTGGCGGTTACTGGCCTTGTCGTGCTGCTTCTTCCTGGATCCAGCGCTCCGCCGCTGACAAGCGTAGTAATAATGCTAACATCAGGGGTGGCATGGGGGGTCTACTCAATCCTCGGTAAAAGCTTAACTGATCCGTTGGCGGCTACAGCTGGCAACTTCATGATGTCTGTGCCGCTAATCATGCTTACCTCCCTGCCCTTCATATCCTCTTTCCATGCAGACGTTGTCGGTATTACCTCTGCCGTCGTATCAGGCACAATCGCATCAGGCGCGGGATACGCTATCTGGTACGCGGCGGTTCGAAATCTCTCATCTTTTCGCGCAGCTACGGTACAGCTGACCGTGCCAGTGATTGCCTCTATCGCCGGAGTTCTACTGCTAGGGGAAACCTTTACTACTCGACTTGGCCTAAGCTCCCTCACAGTACTAGGTGGCATTGCCCTGGTACTGTCAGCTAAGCAAACAGCTTCATTAAAGCCGAGAGACTGAAAAGCATCGACACGTGCAGCACAGTCGATCTTAGGCTGCACGCACTGCATCAATCGCTGAGGCAAGTTCCACATCGCGCGTAACCTTGGCACTCACAAAGGAAGAGTCGGGCACCTTTTGATCTCTTTGAGAGAAAAGCCCGTATACATCTCCTTAATATTTCCCAAGCGGCGGATCTTATACATACCCAGCTGATGGAAATCGTCCATGTCTTTAACCACCACCTGAAGTAAATAGTCATACTTCCCAGATATGTTATGACAGGAAATCACACTTGGAAGTGAATTGATTCCCTTCTCAAAGTTGTCCATCGCCTCCTCAGAATGCGTATCCAACGTAATACTGATGAAAGCAAAAACATTCAAACCAATAGCTTTTCGGTTAAGGGAAGCGTGATACCCCTCGATCACCTCTTCTTCAAGCCGCTTCAATCGCTTCCAGCTTGCAGGGGCCGAAAGCGAGACGCGAGCTGCAATCTCAGCGTTGGTGAGACGACCGTTCAACTGAACGATCTCAAGGATCATTCGATCCACCTTATCCAGCTCAATCATGGGCGCATCTCGGGCAATGGCAGAAAAATCTAAATTAATCGGATACGGAATTTTCCTAGACAGCCCTAATAATATTAACTAGATAACCGCCATGCAAGAAATATACGAAAGAAAATTTCTCTAGGAAATAAATATAATTAACTGGTCTAGCCACGCATCGATCAGAGAGAAAAGCCTTGAATAACAATAAGTTAACCACCTCAAGCGCGACGGTGATTGCTCACGCAGGTAGCCATCCCGAAGACCACTACGGTTTCGTCAACCCTCCTATCTACCGAGGTTCGACAGTCGTTTTCCCAAGCGTCGACTGTATGCAGAATGGCGACCAGCGCTATCAGTACGGTCGATGGAACAATCCATCGACCGAGGCCCTGTGCGAAGCTATATCAACGCTGGAAGGCGCCACTGGGGCCGTTCTGTGCCCTTCCGGCCTATCCGCGTGCGTTACCGCGATATTGTCCGTTGTAGGCTCAGGCGACCATATTCTGGTACCGGACAGTGTTTATGCCCCGACACGCCATTTTTTGGATACTGCAGGAAAACGGCTGGGTATTCAGACAACCTACTACGACCCTCAAATTGGAGCGGGCATCTCCGAACTTTTCCAATCTAATACTGAGGCGGTGTTTACTGAGTCCCCAGGCTCTCACACCTTTGAAATTCAAGACATCCCGGCAATCGCCAAGGCCGCACACGCCCATGGCGCACTGGTTCTGCTCGATAACACCTGGGCGACGCCGCTTTACTTCAAAGCGATCGATCATGGCGTTGATCTCTCGATTATGGCTGCCACCAAGTATATCGTTGGTCACTCTGATGCCCTTATCGGCACCATCGCCGCATCATCACGCGCATGGCCGCAACTGAAAGCCTACCATTTCCAATCGGGCACATATGTGAGCCCGGACGACGCGAATCTGGCACTGCGAGGACTTCGGACATTAGACGTTCGTCTGGAGCGACATCAACGCAGCGCCCTGTGCGTGGCAAAATGGTTGGAAGAGCAAGACCAAGTTTCTCGTGTCATTTACCCTGGGCTACCATCCCACAAAAATCACTCCCTATGGCGCCGGGACTTTACCGGCGCAACAGGCCTCCTATCGTTTGTTACCAAGTCCGCCCCCATTGAAGCAGTCAAAGCTCTTCTTGATGATCTAAGTCTTTTCGGACTCGGCTATTCCTGGGGTGGCTTTGAAAGCCTAGCGATGACAGTTGATCCACGAAAAATGCGTACCACAACCACTTGGGAGGAAGAAGGTCACCTGATTAGACTTCATATCGGCTTGGAAAATGCAGAAGACCTGATCGCCGACCTCAAACTAGGCTTTGATAGATTCGATCTGATTTGCCATCAGGCTTAACATTGGTCTAGCGTTAATTAACCGAGAAGATAAATAAAGCCTTGCGCACGCTAAAACAGGGGGAGCCGGTAGGTTACCCCCCTTCTTCACGTACTGCCGCGAATAATAAAACCGGAGGCAATTGTGAGCATTTTTAGAACAAAAAGCTTAGACGAAATAAGCAAATTACAGAACTCGAACGCATCTCTGAAAAAAGTGCTAGGGCCAGTCGATATGATTTTTATCGGTGTGGGCGCCATTGTAGGAACAGGTATTTTTGTGTTAACGGGCACAGGGGCTCTAACAGCCGGCCCCGCATTAACAATTTCGTTCATCATCGCTGCTTTAGCATGTGGGCTCGCAGCACTCTGCTATTCAGAGTTTGCATCAAGCATTCCAGTAGCAGGCTCCGTCTATACCTACAGCTATTTCACCCTTGGGGAGATTGTTGCATGGATGATCGGCTGGGATCTTATGCTCGAATACGGCCTGGCTAGCGCAGCAGTTTCTGTTGGTTGGTCTGGTTACTTTCAATCCCTGCTAAGCGGATTCGGATTATCGTTACCCACTGCGTTGACGGCAGCACCTGGGGCGCTGCCAGGCGTTAGTACGTTCTTCAATCTGCCTGCGTTTGTCATCATGATGGTAATCACTTGGCTGCTTTCTATTGGAATACGTGAATCTATAAAAATCAACAATATCATGGTGGCACTCAAAATTGCAGTAGTACTTTTGTTCATTCTCGTCGGCGCCCGACACGTAAAGCCCGAGAACTGGCAGCCCTTCGCGCCTTTTGGATTCAATGGAATAATGAGCGCAGCAGCATTGGTCTTCTTCGCGTTCATTGGTTTTGACGCAGTATCTTCTGCAGCTGAGGAAGTCAAAAGACCTGAGCGTGATCTGCCAATCGGGATTATTGGTTCACTTGGTATATGCGCGATATTGTACGTCGTGGTATCCATGATCATGACAGGTATCGTTCCATTCGGTGAGTTCCTCGGCGTCGACCATCCCGTCTCGCTCGCCCTCCAGTATGCAGGTGAGAACTGGGTAGCGGGCTTTGTCGACCTGGGTGCTATTTTGGGGATGACCACGGGTGTTCTTGTAATGCTCTATGGGCAATCCAGAATTATCTTCGCTATGTCTCGCGATGGACTGGTACCCTCAAAGTTTTCCGAAGTTCATCCTAAATATGGCACACCATTCTTCACTACTTGGGCGATCGGCATCATTTTTGGTCTTATCGCAGCAGTAGTACCACTGAATGTACTTGCCGAACTTATGAACATCGGCACGCTAGCCGCATTCTGCCTAGTTTCGTTTGCAGTAATCGTGCTTAGGAAGAAGCGTCCCGAACTGCCACGCGCCTTCAAGTGCCCGCTCGTGCCGCTCGTACCAGCACTCGCAATTATTTCCTGCATTACGCTGATGTCGTATCTGAAACTGCACACATGGATTGCATTCGGAGCATGGCTGCTCATTGGTGCCGCAATTTACTTCCTATACGCCAAAAAACACTCAAAACTCAATATGTCTACAGAAGGTGCAGTGAATACAGGCATCCCCTCGGTCTAATCCGCTAGCGCCTCATTGTGGCCAGTCTCGCTCAGAGCAAGACTGGCCTTCATTTAGACAAAGCTAAGGAGAACACATGCCCCATCGGATAATTATTGTCGGCGGCGGTATTGGCGGCACAATGACTGCCAATCACCTTGCCACCAAACTCTACCCTGAAATACGCAGTGGTAAAGTAGAAATCTTGATGTTGTCAAACTCCCCCTGGCACTACTACAAACCAGCCTTCATGTACATCGCCTTTGACAGCTTCTTCAAGAATGAACTCAGGCGGCCTCAGCGCAGCCTACTCCGCCCTGAGATTGACTTTCTTATTGAAGAGGTCGAGGAATTCCAATTCAATATAAACCGCGTGAAATGTAAGAGCGGAAAAGCATACGGATACGACCAACTCATTATCTCCACAGGGTGCATACCAAGCCCTGAACGAATCGACGGCCTAAAAGAAGGCGGTGATCACTTCTATCAGCATGAGCCTGCGCGGCAGCTTGCAGATAAGTTAAAGTCGATCGAAAAAGGTCGCATCCTAGTCACGGTAACATTCCCCAAGACGCCCAATGTACCTCATCAATGTGGTATTGCGCCCATTGAAACTACACTAATGCTTGACGACCTGCTACGTAAACGCGGCGTTAGAAACAAGGTGGAAATTGTCTACACGTACCCCACCGTAGCTCAACTGTTAAGAAACTGTCTTTTTTTGCAAAAGGACACCTGCGAAGTACTACCAAGCATATTTGAGCAAAGGGGCATCAAGCATCAAAGAAGCTTTACTCTCAACAGAGTTGATCCAGAAAGCAATATCGCCTTTTCAGAAGAGGGTGGGGCTGAAGATTTCGATATCCTTATGGCAACCCCACCTATCCGCGCCGTAGAGGCGGTCAGAAACTCCGGACTATCGCAAGCTGCAGACGATGAAGGGTGGCTCCCTACAAATTATCAAACCATGAAAGTCTATGGCTTAGAAAACGTCTATGTTTTGGGCGATACCGTTGATCTCCCCGTGAGCAAGGCCGGAGGCGCATGCCATAGCCAGTCCCCCGTTGTAGTAAATAACATAGCCTCCGAGCTTCGTTTCGGGCGGACTTGCGACAGTTACGAGGGCAAGGTTGCTGCAATTGCTCAGATGGGACTGGAGGCAGGAATGCCGCTCTGGTACGACTATGAAAGTGATGTAAAGCCTACGCCCCCCACTAAGGTTGGCGGACTTATGAGGAAAAGCTTCAATAGAGGCATATATTGGGCGGTCGCGCGCGGCCTGGTGTAACACGATCAATAATTTTACAGGACACCTCAGATGAGCTTACTCTCTGAACAAGGAAGCGCCTCGGAAAATCAACCGGGAGCGCCCTCGATTTTGGAATCGTTGGAACTTAGCGAGGCGGCGCTCGAAGGGCTCAGGCTGCTTGTCGTAAAGCTTGAGCCACTCTTGGCCGGAGATCGACTCTCAAGGCTGGTCGACCTAATGTCAGTTGCGACCGACATCGTCGACATGAGCGATTCTTACATGGTCGAAAAGCTAGCAAATGTCTTCGAAGAAGGCACGTCTGCTGCATGGTTAGCGGGTAACGCAGCTCGCGTCGCAAGCGCGCAAGTGAGCAAGCTTTCGGAACCCCCCTCTTTAATCCGTTTGCTTCGGATGACCTCTGATCCGGATGTCAGACGGGGACTAGCATTTGCGTTGGAATTTTCGGGAGCACTCGGAAAGCAACTCAACCATGGCGTTACCAACCATTTAGATGACTGACACCGTTTTCGCAGACCAAGACGCAAAGCGCCCGATGCATTGCATCGGGCGCGATTGACTACGCAGATAAATACCTCAAGGTGCTAACAGCAACGTGGCTGACCGTTGCCACCGCCATATCGAGCTTCCTGTCTCTCCCGAAAGAATTCCTCATATGACATCAGAGGTTTGTCAGGGTGCTTGTTCTGCATGTGCTCGACGTAGGTGTCGTAGTCAGGCATGCCCACCATCAGACGCGCTGCCTGACCCAGGTATTTACCGAGGCGGCTCAGGTCATTGAACACGCTACCACCCTCCTTTATGCATCAGGCAGTGCTTGGTAAGGCGACTCTTTATCCGTCCGCTCCTTGCTACCCCACGCCGCAATCCCAACCTTAAGCGCGTAGAACAAAATGCTAAACATAACAAGCAAGAACAGGGCTGTGAGCGTAGCGTTCGTATAGGCGTTGAAGATCACATGCTGCATCTGCGAAATGTCCTTCGCCGGCGCCAAAATCTGACCATTGGCCTGCGCATCACTGTACTTACGGGCCAACGCCAGGAAGCCCATAGCAGGGTTAGCATCGAACAGTTTGATGAATCCTGCAGTTGTAGTGCAAATCAGCAGCCAAATCGCTGGTAGCAGGGTCACCCAAACATACCGATGACGCTTCATTTTGATAAGCACGACGGTACTTAGCATCAGAGCGATACCTGCCAACATCTGGTTGGAAATGCCGAACAGCGGCCAAAGCGTATTGATACCACCCAACGGATCGATCACGCCCTGGTAGAGCAGGTAGCCCCACAGTGCCACACAGCCAGCGGTGGCAATAAGGTTCGCCGTCCAGGACTCTGTGCGGCGTAGGGAAGGAACAAACGAACCTAACAAATCCTGCAGCATGAAGCGTCCTGCCCTGGTGCCAGCATCGACTGCGGTCAAGATAAACAGCGCTTCGAAGAGGATTGCAAAGTGGTACCAGAACGCCATGGTATTTTCACCCGGCAAGAGGTGGTGCAGGATTTGGGCAATACCTACAGCTAACGTCGGTGCACCTCCTGCCCGGGCAAGAATTGTGGTTTCACCGATATCTCGGGCAACAGCCTCAAGCTGATCAGGTGAAATTGTGAACCCCCAACTGCTAACCGTCTGCGCTACGGACACTGCATCACCACCAACGATAGCCGCAGGGCTGTTCATGGCGAAGTACACACCAGGCTCAATTACCGACGCAGCCACCATAGCCATGATCGCTACGAAGGACTCCATCAACATGCCACCGTAGCCGATGTAGCGGGCGTGGCCTTCGCTTGCGAGCAATTTAGGTGTTGTGCCAGAGGCTATCAGCGCGTGGAACCCCGACACGGCACCGCATGCAATGGTAATAAAGAGGAACGGGAACAAGCCGCCTTTCCACACCGGCCCCGTGCCATCGGTGAACTGAGTCAACGCCGGCATTTTCAGCTCGGGCATAGTGACGAGAATCCCGACGGCAAGTGCGAGAATCGTGCCAATTTTGAGGAATGTGGACAGGTAGTCACGCGGTGCCAAGATCAGCCAGACGGGCAGCACCGCAGCGACGAAGCCGTAGCCAATCAGCATCCAGGTGATTTGAATACCGGTGAAGGTAAAAGCCTTGGCCCAAACTGGATCAGCAGCAATCTGCCCTCCCAACCAAATTGAGCCCAACAGCAGCAGCACCCCAATTACCGAGATCTCTCCGATGCGCCCGGGACGAACATAGCGCATGTAGACGCCCATAAACATGGCGATCGGAATGGTGGCCATGACGGTGAAGATACCCCAAGGGCTCTCGGCCAGCGCCTTGACCACAATCAGCGCTAATACGGCAAGGATGATGATCATGATCAGGAAGCAGCCGAACAGCGCGATCGTTCCTGGAACTCTGCCCATCTCCTCTCGCACTATGTCTCCCAAAGAGCGACCGTTGCGGCGGGTAGACAGGAATAGCACCATGAAGTCTTGTACCGCGCCGGCAAGCACCACGCCGGCTATCAGCCAAAGCGTTCCAGGCAAATAGCCCATCTGGGCAGCGAGTACCGGCCCAACCAAAGGCCCCGCACCAGCGATGGCAGCGAAGTGATGCCCGAAGAGCACGTGTTTGTTGGTCGGCACATAATCCAGGCCGTCGTTGTTGACTACGGCGGGAGTGGCTCGACGAGGGTCTAGCTGCATCACTTTCTCGGCGATGAACAGACTGTAGTATCGGTATGCAACGAGATAGATGGCGACTGCTGCGACTACGATCCAGAGAGCATTGATAGCTTCGCCACGGCGCAAGGCCACGACGCTCAGCGCGAATGCTCCCAGAACAGCCACGGCAAACCAGGCAATGTGTTTAGCCATATGGGTCATTACGTGTCTCCTGTCGACAGCCTGTAGGTCGTCGACCGTGATTTTTATATTTGTGTCCGCTTCGCGGCAGCGGCCAATATCCGCGTATACCCACCACAAATAAATCCGCAGAACTACGCCCACAAGGCTACGTAGTTCTACTGAGCTGCCGGCTATGCAATCGGGCCTTTCGACCGCTAGCCGCTTTCGGCTACTCGGTGCATCGGGGATTGACATAAGATGCTGGTGCCTCGGTGGTCTCTAACCGCAGAGCCCAAGACCGCTGGTCGAGTACAAGGTCTGGACAGGAGTAGGAATGCAGCTCAAACACAAAATTGTCGCCCTGGGGATCTTGCCACTTGTACTGGCTATTGCCGCTATCTGCGCGCTTGTCATCTCCCTGAACAACCAGCTAGGTGACCAGCAAGCACAACTGATCGAAGACAGTATTTTGGTCAGTAAGCGCGCAGAGCTGGAGAACTACGTAGCGATGGCGAGGAGCTTGATCGCCCCCCTCTATAACGATGGCCATGGTGACGACCAGGCCAAGCAAAAAGTCCTAGACGAGCTGAGGAAGCTAAGCTTTGGTATAAATGGTTATTTTTTCGTCTACGACCGCCAAGGCCGCAGTCTGATGCATGCACGGCAGACGGAGCTTGTCGGCAAAGACCTCATGGATATGAGAGATCCACACGGTCTGCTAGTAATTCAAGCGTTGCTGCAAAGTGCCCGGTCTGGAGAGGGTTTTCAACGCTATGCGTGGAACAAACCTTCATCCGGAAGAGTGACCGAAAAGCTAGCGTACGTCGTAATGTTAGAACAATGGGGGTGGATGATCGGTACGGGCATCTACCTCGAAGACGTTGAGAAAGCCACTCAGCAAGCTCGTGATGAAGTGGCCCAGGGTATCCGCAAGACGATGGTTTCAATTGCCGTCGTCGCACTTGTGGCGGTCTTGTTCGTATTTGCAAGCGGAATGACGCTGAACCTGAGTGAGCATCGGCTAGCCGACACCAAGCTGCAACGCTTGAACCAGCGAATTGTCAGCCTTCAGGAAGAGGAGCGTTCGCGCGTTTCTCGCGAGCTTCACGATGGCATTAGCCAAGTTCTCGTATCCATAAAATACAAACTTGAGCTAGCAGGCTTTCTGCTCGAAAACGAAGAAAGCCGAGGTGCAGTCATCTTAAAAGAGGCTACCGAGCGGCTTGGGGAGGCAATTGGGGAGGTTCGCAGCATCTCACACGACCTTCGCTCTTCGCTATTGGACACCCTGGGGCTTCCTGCCGCGATTGGACAATTATCTGAGGAGTTCGAGCAGCGCAGTGGGCTGCGGGTAACGTTTGAGACTAATGAGTTTGAGTGCCTGCTGGACGACGGGGTGCCCGTCTCGCTTTTTCGAATTGTTCAGGAAGCGTTATCCAACATCGAGCGACACGCTCAAGCTCAGGATGTAGCCATTACTTTGTTTGGAACCGAGCAATCTGTTCGTTTAAGAGTCATCGACGATGGAATTGGCTTTAACGTCGATGAAGTTGAGCGTCGCCATGCCGGGATCGGGCTCAGAAACATACGCGAACGCGTCGAACACTTGGGTGGTCGATTTCATCTGGCATCTTCACCTGGCCGGAGTGAGGTCGACATTGAGATCCCAATGAGCATCCCCTGTAGAAAAGTTTGAATCACTTATTTCGATAACGATGGACACCCCCAATGAGCCTATCAACAAAAATTCGTTTAGCCTTAGTCGATGACCACTCGCTCGTTCGCGATGGAATCAAGGCACTGCTTTCAGTAGTACACAACGTGACTGTTGTTGGTGAGGCCGAAAACGGCGCACGCGCCATGGAAATGGTTGAACAGTGCAAGCCAGACCTACTTCTAGTAGACATCAATCTACCAGACATAAACGGTCTTGTACTCACACGAAAAATACGCGAAAAGCATCCTTCATTGCGGGTTCTGGTGCTCAGCATGCACGACAGTAAAGAATACGTCAGCGAATCACTGCGTGCAGGCGCGAGCGGCTACGTGTTAAAAAACTCCCCTTCGAGAGAAATAGTTGCGGCGATTGAAGCGATCGCAACTGGAGGTACTTTTTACAGTGCCGAAATAGCACAAAAACTTCTCCTTGAAGACGGCGAGTCCAGCGAACTAACGCCCAGGGAGAGCCAAGTTCTTTATAAAATGGCTCAAGGACTGAACAACAAAGAAATGGCCCGTGAACTTAATATAAGCGTCAGAACAGTAGAGACGCACCGCCTGAGCATTCGACGAAAATTAAAAATCGACAAACCTGCAGCGCTAGTAAAATATGCAATCGATCATGGAATAATTTCCAGCCAACCACATTGAAAATGTGACGATAACCTAAACAACTATCTGGCTCGCCAAATTGTAATGAAATCGTACCATTTCTCGTGCGTCATTATACACCAGCCAGCCAGCCAGCCGCGCACCAGCAGGACTGGCACAGCCACACTCCAGCTCACAAGGATGCAGCAGTGCCCCATTCCGTGTACCTCTGAATCCAAATTCCTTAGTACTGCCCCGCGACATAAGTGATGCCAGATGGCACCACCCATTGCAAGCCTACCTACTGGATGGTATCCTGACTTCACAAGTCGGAGGAATTTACACGTGGACACAAACGATAAACCACCCACCCGAGCTACCTTTCGGTTCGGCATCAATCGATCGTCGGCTAATAAGCGAATGCGTTACATTGAAGGAACGCAAATCGATCCAAACGAATGCATTTTTTGCGTGCCCGACCTCAATGATGACGTCGTCGAATTAGGCAAGCGGGTGTCAGACGCAGAATCACCCCAGAAAACTCAGTGATCAAGCAAGGCGGCAAACGGCATGACCCCGTACTCCCGCTCTTGGTAAGCTTTTTCCCGCCCTGCCCTCCAAAAAATAGATAGCCTGGCTGGGAAGCCTCATTGCTCACGTATGGATTTTGATCTGCGCATTCGCAACCAATCCCAACAAAATTCGTTGATCCCGAACCAGTTTGCGTCTTAGCGTTTCTGGCTCATTTCGAAATGGCCTCAGATCAGCCGCCGCCTGGTGGATCGGTAGTCCTAAGCAGGCTCCTAGGCTCGCCAATCCCGCATGGAGCCTATTCGAGATGGGCGCTAAGGGTTAGGAAGCCCAGTGCGCGCATGGCGAGCGCTGTCTTATGAGGGGTGACTAATTTATGATGTCTGGATGACAAATTTGGATGCCGCATCATGAGTACACGTTCAGACCTTTTGACCAGCGCTGAAATTCTGTTGCGCACGAAGGGCTACGCAGCCTTCAGCTATGCCGACTTGGCAGAGGAAATTGGCATCAAGAAGGCGAGTATTCATCATCATTTCCCGACCAAGGAAGGCATGGCAATTGCCATCGTCGAAAGCTATCTGTTTCGTTTCAAGAAGCAGTTGAATGCCATCAATGATGAAAATATTGGCGTTGTTGACCGGTTGAACGCCTTTGCTCTTATGTTCGCGCACAGTAGTGAAAATGGAATGCTTCCACTCTGCGGGGCGTTGGCTGCAGAGCTGCTGGCCTTACCTGAAAGCCTCAAGGCGATAACAAAGGATTTTTTCGAAATCCATCTCACTTGGCTTCAAGATAACATCAAGCATGGCCAGGTTCTGGGTGAGCTTAAGGCCGACCTAGACGTTACGAAGGTTTCAAGATTTATATTGAATGCCCTGGAGGGTGCCAGCTTTGTGTCTTGGGCCATGAACGATGATTACCAGAAGTCTTCTGGGTTTGATTTGATTCTGGCTGGGCTTTTGAATTCTGAAACTAAACATTGATAGTAACCGTCCGGCCAACACATCTTCCCGCCCCACCCGCTGCAAGCCATGGTGTCCACCTAATCGAGTGGACACCATCGCCCTCAATACTGGGGTTTTGAAGGTGCGTTCTTCGACCTCTTACGTGACTCGAACAGGGTCATCTTTCCCTAGCATACGCCTGTATCCGTCCAGCAATTCGCTGAGGGCGTTCGCGACGCCCTCGCCATAGCAACCCGAGGCGCGCCCCAGACGTCACTGACGATTATGCTTTCCATTCCACTCGCTCTAACGCTCAAAGACCGAAAAGGCATCGCCAGGGCAATAGGCCATCAATGCACAGGAACAACTCGAAGCTCAATCTAAAGCAGACGGGGGTTATCCATTGCTGGCCCACAATCAAGAAATCCCGCTACGGTACTCGCCTCAACGGGCAGCCGGAGCCAAGCTCCACCTCGCAAAAACTACCTCATGGCGGGGTGTCACAGGTAGGAGATGAACCGTCGGGCTCCGCAACAGAAATAGAAACGCCCCGCCTGGGCGGGGCGTGGTTACCAGCACCGAACTCAGCGCTCTTTGTTCGCCTGCGAAAGCACGGAGCCGGCCAGGCTCAACACCGTCTGGCTGTGGCCCAACTCACCCAGAATTTTGCTGGCTAGCTCCTCCATCCGAGCACTGGTTTGCTTGGTAGATGAGGCCTGAGAAAGCGCCGAGCCAGCTAGCTCCTTGGCCAAAGCGGAGGATTTAGAGTCAAGCAGTACAGCCGAGGCCAGGCTGGCGATCGAACTGCTGGTTTGTTTCGCATTAAAGCTCATAGTCTTACCTTTTGATCAGAGATTAAGTGCCCCGACCGAGCGCTAGCGCATCGAACCACGCGTCACCTTTCATTTGACGCGGCAGTGCGCAATTCGATGTAATGCGTTCACTCAAGTCAGGTTGTCCAACCGTATGGCTTTGAGAGCGAGTGGATCACGGAACGTTTGGCGACCTAACGTGACCGCTCGCTGAACTCGCCTCCCGTCTAGGGACACGGCACTGCAAACACCATATCTAGGGTGTCTTTGTCGCAGCAACCACAAGATGAGCGATTTCCGCTTAGTTATCAAGCGTTGAAGACACATATGCCCTGTGGATAATGTGTGCATATCCTGTTGGGCGTACAGCCCAAGCTGCATACCGCTTGGCTTGCAGCGCGCCCCAAAAATTTCGAACTTTTTTTTGACGCTGGCCATTACGTGATTCGTCGTGAGGATCTGAAGCGCTCACGCATGCTGAATTGGCCTGCACCTGGTGGCGGAGACGCTCGGGAGATAGGGCGAAAATGATGCAGGCCAGCCTCGTCCCGCTTGGCCTTCAAGCTAAGGCTGCGCAGGCGGCGGCACTGTCGACGGGCCAACTCATTTTGATGAGCGTGCGCGGATATTGGATTTCAAGGCAAATGTAGGCGGGTTGGCCTTGTGATCTGGTCGGGAGCATCTGGGTATGCAGAGGGATGAACGCTGGCTGCAACGCGGTGGATTTCTGCGTGTGCAGGCGTATCCATTTATGCACGAGGTTGGCGTTGAGGCTGGGGCCCAATCCGATGTTGGCGATGGAGGCGCCGGGCTCTGAACACTCTTGAATGACCTGGGCTTTGAAGGATTTGCTGTAGGTACGGCGCTGAAGGCGCATGAAGAGTCCGCCTGATGGGTCAGAAATGGCGCCCACTTAAATTAGGTGGATACCATGGCCTCCGGCGTTTGCATCGGGAAGGTGTGTTCGCCGGCCCCTTACCATTAATTAGGCGTTTTGGGGCTCAGAAAAGCTTGTTCTTCATGCGCTGATTATTGAGAAACCAGGGCAACGCCCTGGTTACATTCTTCACGGACGCACGTCCCCCAACTAATGTAGGCGCACCAGCCACAGATTTGAGAGCGCAAACAACTTGATCAGTCTCGCCGTGCTCTGCAAACACGCCACAAGCGTTTCCTGGCTGAGATGAAACAGGTCGTGCCGTGGCATGCACTGGTTGCATTGCGAACCGCATAATCCAAAAGCTGACAGCGGTAGGAAGCCCTATCCACTGGAAACCATGCTGCGCATCCACCTCTGCAATACTGGTCTCACTAGCGATCCAGCCATGGAAGAAGCGCTGTAAGAGATCACCTCGATGCGCCAGTCTGCACAGCTGACACTCAGCGCCCCGACCCCTGAGGGCACCACGATGGTGAGTTACCGGCATCTGCTGGAAGAGCATCTGCTTGCGAGGGGCATTCTGGAGATCATCGACGACTTCTTCTCGACAAAGGTCTCTCATTGCGCAAGTGGTCGATGGTCGATGCCATCATCGCCACCCTCCCTGTTCGACCAAAAACATGCATGAAAAACGTGCCCCTAAGGTGCATCAGCCGAAGACAACTGCTGCCAGCCTAAAACCCCTCTTGTCTGGTTTATGTTTTCATTAATTATATTAAAAACAACGTCTTGGAGTATTTCACTCTGAGCCGCTACCACCTCTTCGCAGTGGAGCTCCGCACTGTCCGCTGCCAGTTCTTAACGGAGCTGGCCTCTTCCCCTCTGTGTAAATCTAAAACCTCCGAGAGCCTGGCATTTCAGTCGCCTAACCTGCTGAAATAGCAGGTATTTCACCAAGCTTAAGATACGAGCCTCTTCGGATCGAAACGTCGCCGCATGCGTGCGCACACTTCACGGGAAAAGAATTTCTTGCGCGCCAACCTACCAGTTGGTAGAGTTGTTTCTCAGCGAACAACCTACCCCCGTAAATGCGTGCACCGAGGATCTATCAAATGACTACCAATCTGAACGGTATTGACGTAGCTGCCCTGCAACAATTTGCCCAAGCCGTTGCTGAGGATGCGAGCAAGCGCCACGCCAGTTTCAACGTTAAGACCGCGTGGAAAGGCCAGACCCGCTCTGTAGCCAAAGTCAGCCGTTATAGCCTGGCCGGTGAAACCTACTCGCGTGATTTCGAAATCGCCGCCGATGAACCCAATGAACTGCTGGGCGAAAACACTGCGCCTAACCCTCAGGAACTGCTGATGGCTGCTCTCAACGCCTGCATGTCGGTCGGCTATGCCGCCAATGCCGCGATGATGGGCATCAAGATCCACAGCCTGGAAATTGAGACCGACGGCACTCTCGACCTGCGTGGCTTCCTGGGTATCGATGAAAGCGTTAACCCAGGCTACGACGAGGTAAGCGTCGTAATCCGCCTGCACACCGACGCCTCCCGTGAGCGCGTGGAAGAGCTGCACAAGGTGGTGCTTAAGACTTCGGTCAACTACGCAAACTTCTCTAAAGCCATCCGCATGCTCCCTAAGCTCGAAGTCATCGAAGGCTAACTGTCATGGCCGCAGGTGTGTACGGCACCTGGCGGCCAGCGACCTTTCGGTTATCTGGTACTGGAGTCTGTAATGAACGATTTTTTTAAAGGCAAAAAACTGTTGGTCGTGGGCGGCACAAGCGGCATGGGCCTGGAAACAGCACGCCTGTTTTTGAAGGCTGGTGGCAGCGTGGTTCTCACCGGCAGTAAACAGGATAAAGCCGACGCTGTTCGCGCTGAGCTGAGTTCGTTGGGGAACGTATCGGTGATCGTTGCCAACCTCATGACCGAAGAAGGGATGAATTTCGTACGCAACGAAATCAATGCCAATCACAGTGACATTGGCTTCATGGTGAACTCCGCAGGCATATTCATTCCGAAGCCTTTCATCGAGCACGATGAGGCTGATTACGACATGTATCTGGATTTGAACCGCGCCACGTTCTTTATCACGCAGGCCGTGGTCAAGAATATGCTCGCCGCCAAGCGCGAAGGTTCCATTGTCAACGTCGGTTCGATTGGCGCCCAAGCTGCACTGGCAGGCTCTCCAGCGACTGCTTATTCGATGGCTAAGGCGGGTCTGCACGCAGTCACCCGAAACCTGGCAATTGAGCTGGCGCACTCCGGTATCCGAGTTAATGCCGTGTCTCCTGGCATCGTTCACACCTCGATCTATGAAGGTTTCATGGACAAGGACGCGATTCCGGATGCGATGAAGTCGCTCAACGATTTCCACCCGCTGGGGCGTGTCGGTGTTCCCGAGGACGTCGCCAACACCATCCTCTTCCTGCTCTCGGATAAAACTTCCTGGGTGACAGGTGCTATCTGGGACGTTGATGCAGGGGTGATGGCAGTACGGGCCTAATACCGTAGCAAGCGCTGCATATAGCGCCTCTCAGTGAGGCGCTTTCCCAGTGCACTGCCTCCGGTGGAAAAAGGTGCTGGCTGTAGGAGTTCCAAATGCCTATCACGACAAAAGCTGCGCTCATGAGTTACGCGGAAACCCAGATGCGTTCAAAGGGTTACTCAGCATTCAGTTACGCTGATCTCGCTGCGAAGATCGGTATCAGAAAAGCCAGCATTCACCATCATTTTCCTACGAAGGAGTGCTTGGGCGCAGAGCTGATCAACGATTACATCTCCCGGTTCAATGAAACGCTGGCCTCAATCGAAGCCATGTATCCCGAGCCACTGCAGCGTCTGCAGGCCTTTTCTCGACTTTTCGTGATCAGCGCGAATGATGGGCTGCTGCCTTTATGCGGCGCCTTGGCTGCGGAAATGGCTGCGTTGCCGTTGTCGCTCCAAGGGCTCACGCGGGACTTCTTCAACTCTCAGCTCGCCTGGCTCCAAAGCACCCTGAATGACGCAGTCCGCCAGCACAACTGGTCGCTGGGAACAACGGCTGAAAACTTCGCCTTCATGCTGTTGAGTATGTTGGAGGGAGCAAGCCTCATTGATTGGACACTCGGTCGATCAACCGACCCTTTGGCTGGTTTTAACCATTTGCTTGAAATGGCGGCAATTCGGTCTTCATTTCTTCGTGCAGGATAGATTATGAAAACTCCTTCGAAAAAATACGTTGTCGATATCTGGTCTGATTATGTGTGTCCTTGGTGCTGGATTGCCAAGCGCCGCTTTGAGAAAGCACTTGAATGCTTCCCAGAGAAGGACGACGTACAGGTCAACGTTCGGGCCTATCGGCTGGCTGCCAACCATGCTCCGGAGCCGATGATTCCTGCCTTGAAGCGTAAGCTTGGTAACGCAAACTCCGCTTTATCGATGATGAGTACCGTCAGTAAATATGGCGAGGTCGACGGGCTTGATTACCGCTTTGACACCATGATGTTTGGCGATACTGCGGATGCTCATGTGCTGGTAAAAGCTGTTGAAGACTCGGAGGTAAAGAAGCGTCTTGTGGAAGCGCTGTACGAGCAGAGTACAAGCCACGGTAAGTCCCTTTTTGATCGCGCCAGCTTGGCGGCGATTGCTAAAGGCGCAGGTGTGTCGGACGAGTCCATCCAGCTGGCTTGGTCATCTGCAGAGTTGCGCGCTGAGATGAAGGCGGATGAACAGTTTGCCGCCCAATTGGGTTCCGGCGTACCGCTCTTCGTCTTCAATAATGCGTTCTCGGTATCAGGCGCACAGACAGACGCATCCTTTCTTCAGGCGTTGAATCAGATGGCAGCTGAGGCGAAATCCCTGGATAGCTCATCAATGGGCCAAGTCTGCGGGATCGATGGCTGCAAAATTTGACTGGCAATGGATGGCGGCATTCTCAAGGTGCCGCCTTTCCTCAATACAGAACGAGAAATCCAGATGAGTCGTATCGTTGAGTTGAGCGCTCCCCAATTTGCTCGCTTCGTAGCCAAAGGGAGCAGTGTCGTAATGTTCTCAGCCTCCTGGTGCAAACCTTGTAAAGAGATGAAGCCGATCTTCTTGGAACTGGAGGGAAAACTCCATTCTCTAGCGGTCTTTGGAAAGATTGATATTGCGGTGTCTCCGACAATTGCGCCGATGTATGGCATCCGCTCTGTGCCGTCCTTGGCGGTGTTTCACGAAGGCCGCTTATTGAAAGTCTTCGCTGGGTCTAAGTCAGTTTCAGCCTTGAAGAAAGCAATTATCACTGAGCTGGAAGACGCTAGCTAACGGAGCGTTCTCCATAACTCGCAGTCTGGCCGGCTATTCACCTCTCGGTGCTGAAGACTCATTTTTTCCTGGGCCTGCGTCAATTGGATGAGCACGATCTTCGTTGAATATTTCCGTCAGTAAAGCGTTGGCTCGTTTGTAAGCGTCGTACTTGAATTCGGTGTCATCAGCGGGCTGAGCGGCCATTTCTTCCAGCATTTCCAAATTCAGGCGACGGAACCGATCCGCACGCTCACGAGCCTCGTAGCGCCCTACACCCAGTTGCTCCAAGGCTCTACGCCCAAGGGATAACGCGCTTTCAAAAGTTTCCCGCTCGACGGCCTCTATGCCCATCTGGCGCAGGGTAATGCTATGCCCCATATCACGAGCACGCACCACCAGTTTCAGGGATGGAAAATGCTCTTGAGCCAGCTCGGTCAGTGCCAGGTTATCGTCCTGGTTGTCGATGGCGTTGATCAGCACCACGGCTTTCGCGGCACCCGCAGCGTGAAGTAAATCGAGACGTGTGGCATCCCCATAAAACACCTTCACTCCGAATTTTCGCAGTGTCTCGATGTGGTCGGGATCATGATCCAAGACCACTACCTCAAAGCCACAGGACATCAGTAGACGCCCAGCGATTTGACCGAACCGACCGAAGCCAGCAATGATGACCCGAGGATTGCTCTGATCAATGATGTCCGATTCCTTGCTACCCTGTTTGCCCGACGAGTCCAAGTGATTGAGCAAGAGGATCAGCAGAGGCGTTATACACATGGACAGCGCCACCGCCAACGTCAGGCTTTTACCCCAAGGGTCGATCAGGATGCCGGCGACAGTCGCTGCGCCAAATACCACAAAGGCAAACTCACTGCCTTGGCCGAGGAACACCGCCTGCCACGAGCGCTGATCACTTGGGACACTCAAGAAACGCCCCAGAAGCTTTATCACGAGCAGCTTGATCAGGATAAAGCCCAACGTCAGAGTGATGACTTTCAAAGGGGCGTCGATCAGCGTTCCGAAGTCAATCGACATGCCTACGCCGATGAAGAACAGACCCAGCAATAATCCCTTGAAAGGCTCGATATCGCTCTCTAGGGCATGACGATATTCCGAGCTAGCCAATAGAACGCCCGCTAAGAAAGCACCCATGGCCATCGATAAGCCTGCCTTTTCCAATAAGAGGCCGAATCCGAATACCAGGAACAGCGCGACAGCACTAAAGATCTCTCTCAGGCCAGAGCGCGCTACAAAGCGAAGGACGGGTCTGGATACGTACTGACCCAAAAGAACAACTGCGACAACTGCACCTACGATTTTCGCGATAGACAGGGCCAGTTCCGCACCCGAGGGCGTGCCACCGTTTGCGGCCAGCAGTGGAATCATAGCCACCAGGGGAATCGCCGCGATGTCTTGGAAAAGCAACACGGCAAAGCTGCTTCGACCCACGGCGGTCGAGGTCATGTTCCGCTCATTCATGGCCTGCATCGCGATAGCTGTCGACGAGAGGCTCAGCGTTAGCCCTACCAGCAGCGCAGCTGTCCAGTTCAAGCCTAGTGCAGCGCAAAATATTGCGATGGCTGCACCACATGCCAGCATCTGCATCGCACCACCACCGAACACCATCCGGCGCATAGCCCAAAGACGCCTGGGGTCGAGTTCGAGACCAATGATGAACAGCATCAACACCACGCCAATTTCAGCGAAGTGCAGTATGGACTCGACGTCGGTCACAAGCTTCAAGCCCCACGGGCCGATTAAGCAGCCGGCTATCAGATACCCCAGAACCGGGCCTAAACCTAACCGAACGGCAATTGGGACTATCAAGGCAGCTGAGCCCAAGTAAATGAGCATTTCAATCAGGCTATGAGTGTCCATTCAATCTTCCTTCCACGAGGCCAGGCGCTCGCCGTAATGGCGGATCTGCTTGAGCAGTCCGTCTTGGTCTGCTCTATATGCACCATGAACTGCGACTGGGCTTAACCAACGCATTCCACAGTAATTCGCGGTTGCTTGAAGAGGCTGGGACAGCACCGCGAAACCCGGATGGTCACCGCCTTCAAAATGATCATGCTCTCCGCCCGTGGTCACGGCCCACAGGAGATTTTTATTTTTCAAAGCAGTAGCACCCGCCCCGTAGGCCCAGCCCTGCGTGAAGACCTTATCGATCCACAGCTTCAAAAGTGGGGGGTAGCTATACCAATACAAAGGATGCTGCAGAACCAGCAGGTCTGCTTGCTCCACGGCCTTCTGTTCAGCTTCAACGTTGATGTTGAAATCGGGGTATAGGTCGTACAGGGAACGGACTACAACATCGGATTTGTTAGCTGCGAACCTGAGCATCAACGTGTTTACGTTGGATTTCTCAGGGTAAGGATGGGCGTAAATGATCAGAATCATGACGTGATTCCCCACAAACCTGGCGTTCTTCAAGAACGGAAAAAGCCCCCTGATCGTTGAGCGTAAATACACTCAGCGATCAGGGAGCTAATGGTTTGGCGATGAAGCCTTATTGGCCTGCTTGCAGCTTCAGCACGTCCTGTGCAGTGACTGGATTGCCAGCGATGCCCCAGTCACCGCTCTTAACCTCTTCGAAAATGACCCAGGTCAAGGCACGCATGTTTTCGCCTTCCACCGACACCATGGCGTCAGTCACTTTGCGAATGACCTCGGCTTTTTGCTCGTCAGAAAAAACCCCTTCAATACCTTTAATAGTTACGAGTGGCATGGTGTTCTCCTAAATGTTTGGGATGGAATTTCAGGCTTTTGCTGCTGTGTATTCAGGGTAGTCCGTGTAACCCTTATCAATCGAATCGCTTACGCCGTAGTAGGTAGCGCGATCACCCTCGGCCAGCGGCCAATCGTTCTGCATGCGCTCGACCAGATCCGGGTTGGCGATGTAGGCGGTGCCGAAAGCGATCAGATCGAGTTCGCCTTTGGCCAGCTCAGACTCTGCGATCTCTTTGGTGAAGCCGCCAGCAGCCATCAAGGTGCCTTTGTAAGCGTCGCGGAACGCAGCACCGAAGCCTGGGGGCGTTTGCGCGGCCAAGATGGTCGGTTGGTAGTTCAGGTGAACAAATGCCAGCTCTCGTTCGTTGAGGGCAGCCGCCATGCTCATCCAGGTTTCTTCTTCGCCTTCGTACACCCCGAAGTCGTACAGGCGACCAAACGGCGAGAAGCGAACGCCAATCTTCGAACCACCAATTTCAGCAGCAATCGCGTCAATTGTTTCCAGCAGGAAGCGCTGACGGTTGGCAATAGAGCCACCGTACTGATCAGTGCGAGTGTTCAGGGCGCTGCTCAGGAATTGATCGAACAGGAAGCCGTTGGCTGCCATGATTTCGATACCGTCAAAACCTGCGTCCATCGCCATCCGCGCGGATTTAACGAAATCCGCAATGACCCGTTTCACTTCTTCAGTTTCCAGGGCGCGAGGTTCGCTTGGTTGAACAGGCCCAGATTTGCCCGGTTCGATCCAGGCATACACCGTGGTGTCTACGGCAGGCACTTTGCCCGAGGAGACCGGTACCAAACCATGCACCGAGACATGGGACATACGCCCTACGTGCCAGAGCTGCGCAAAAATCTTCCCGCCTTTGGCATGCACAGCGTCAGTGACATTGCGCCAGCCTGGCAGGTGCTCATCTTCGTAAATGCCGGGGGTGTACAGATACCCCCGAGCCTCGTCGGAGATAGGCAGGCCTTCGGTGATCAGCAAGCCGGCAGAAGCACGTTGCGCGTAGTACAGCGCGTTGGATTCATTTGGAATGTTGTTCAAGGTTCGGGTGCGAGTCATGGGGGCCATGACGACGCGGTTTTTGAGCGCAATACCGGACAGGTCGTACGGAGTGAACAGCTTATTCATGATTAATCTCGACGTCGTTGGAAGGTTGAAAGTCAGCGTCTGATTCAGGACTTATCAAACGCGTCGAGCACGTGGGTGCTGTAGACCAGCGCAGCACCGGCGTTCATGTTGATGGCTACACCCAGGGCTTCAGCTACTTCTTCACTGGTAACGCCGAGCTTCTTGGCCTCAGCTGCGTGGAAAGCGATGCATCCGTCGCAGCGAGTGGTCACAGCTACAGCCAAAGAAATCAGCTCGCGGGTTTTGGCGTCCAGATGGTTCGTCTTGCCGCCAGCGGCGCCTAGCGCAGCCATGCCTTTCATGGTTTCAGGGGACAGGCCATTGAGCTCAACGAGGCGAGTGTTGATGTCTTTGCGGGTTTGCTTCCAATCTTGCATGAGGCTCTCACGTGGGCGTTAACGCCCGGCAGGTTCACGGGTTGGTTTCGACTATGAGCATACGCTACCATCTAGTTGGTAGGCTTGCAACGCCTCATGCTAAATTCACGTCATTACGCAGGATCGAGGTGACAGTATCGATACGTGGCCAATGATATTTTGGTCGAAGGCGCCTGGCCATGACTGCGCACCTACCTATAGGTAGCCATCTTCAAAAAGAAGATTCGAATGAGCGTAGGCAGTGCAAAGGCTCAAGTGGAGCGATCCATATTCGCGAAATGTGGTTGAGGCTCGGTCAGAGTCAAGCCTGGCCTTATCAGGGTTGAAGGCACTGAATAGGCTCTGGGCTGAGCCCTGCGAGGGTGCGCCGGCAATAGGCTCTGTACCGCATGGAACAAGCCAGTGAGACTATGGCGGCATAGCCTCTGGCAAGCTTATCGAAGCCCGGAGGTTCTCTTCAGCCAGCCAAACATGCGCTTGGTGATGTTGCGCTGTCGATACTTGGGCTGATCGAACACTCTGGGTAATCTAGGCTTGGGCTTGCATTTCTTCGAGCGCAGGGAGATGGCGGGCTGCATTCGCTATTGGTCGCATTAGCGGCGTAGCGCTTCGACGTTGTAGCCCTTGTAGGTAAGCAACCATTTACGGCGCTTACGCGGGCGGCTAGGTTGGCTCGATGGAATGCTGACCTCGTCCAACAGTGGCTGGACGTAGTTCATTCAAAACGGGGCCCGGTCAGCATCAGATTGATTCTGATCGACGCCGTTATTCATACACCAAGATCTCCCGCAAAAAAGGCATCTCTCAGAGCAGGCGTGCCCTCATGCTCAAAGACGAGCTTACGCAGTAAATACTGCGCGAGGTATGACCGAAGACGGGATCGGAGCTGAACATAAGGTTCTGCATGCCCCACATCGCTATCAGGCCAGCGAAGCTTCAAGGCGTGTCTCAAACTCATCAGTGTCTCGCCGCCGAGTGTGTCCTCGTAGAGCCGGGTCAAATCGTCGAAGCCAGCGGTGCGCTTGTAGCCGACCAGTGCCTCACTCAGAATCAAGCTAAGCGAATCCGCGTAGACCTGCCACGCCCTTTCCCACACCAGCTTTTCCACATCACTGTCCAAGCACAAACCTCGCTGCTACAGCACAACTACACCGTGCCCACTAGAACACGGCACGACATTTAACAGCCCTGGAATTGAGCCTGAGCATGCACATCGAATTTGACCTGAATCAGAACGACCTGGAAGCCCTCTTGCGCCACTGCCAGGCCTACAGACCAACAAGCAGTGATCCTCGTGAGAATCAACGCCTGCAGGATGCGCTGGAGGCGTTGGAGCAGGCCTTGGTGGAGGCAAATGCTACTCGGTAATCCGAGGACATCATTATGCAGATCAATATGCTGATAACCAGAGGCAAGGACACCCGTATGCACTAGGGAAAATAAGGCGGCGCAACTCCAGCGTCGCCGTAGGTTGTCTGACATGGGTGCATTTTGAGACGGAGCTACTCCACTCAAAAAATTGGGTTCAGCTTGTTATTTGAAGTCAAAAGCAAAAGCAGCGGCCTTACGGCCAAAAAGACGATCTCCCCTACCGGCCCTCGCCTCGCCTATCGGCAAGGCAATTGAGGCCTGAAAAGCGCTCAGATCAAAAGCGAAAAGATCGGCCATCACACCGTGTCTTATCCAAGCATCATCGGTGGCGCCGACACGGTAGAAAATCTTTTTGCTCTCAAATATAGAACTCCGTCTCGCTTTAAAAATTTCAAGAGGGGGGGGGTGGCGAAAACGTCGCAAATTGATAAGAGATGTCGCAATTGAACAAGGTTGTCCAACGCTGTCCTTGGAATGTGACATTTTGACGATTGTTACGATGGTAGTAGCTTTCCCCAATTTGGGGTTCATCAGCAACGCATCAAAGGCCTGACGGGCGCCAAGTTAGGAGGCTGGTACGTCATCTGGTTACGCGATCGGCGGCCAGGTCTGGCAATAAGGAAGGGCCTGAGGGAGGGGGTGCAGCTACCACCTCGGTACGTTCAATTAACGGCGCGGAAGGGAGCGCATGTGCGTGCACACGATCTCCCATTGCCCCAGCCGGAAACGGTTGTACTGGCGAACCAAGACAACTTTTCCATGATCGGTCATGGCGTATTCTCCATCTGATCTCAGCGGGCCGCTGATAGCCTTTACACGCCACGTGCAAAGCGAGCAGATGAGTGCCAGGCAGGAAGGAGAGTCCTTTGGTGGTAGCTGCAGGCGTAATGCTATCAGTGGAGGGCCAGCCTGAGAAGACTCGCATTTACTTTGGTGGCCTTCCCACCTTTCCCCATACCGGCTTCGAAAAACCATCGCCTCCAGGCAACCTCATGCCATCATCTTGTCGAAATGAGCTTCGAAATTCGTTTCGACGAACACGTCCTTGAAACGATCGATGAAGGTGGCAGGATCGATCTCTCCAAAGTCTGTGATGTTGACCGCATCAGTATGGGACTCGCGGTTGATGTAACGAAAAAAGGCCGTGAATTCCGGCTTGTCCTCGCTGAGCTTCATTAGCGCCTGGCGCAGCGTGGGTGCCTGGTGCACGAAGCTGAAGTAGTACTCCAAAATGTTACGCATCATGTTCGGCATCACGTTGGGGGACGTCCTGCCTTGCAAGGCGTCCTTGATCGTCTGCCAGCACGCCTGGTAGTCATTCTGAATTTCCCTCTCCTCCATCGCCACTACCGAGCTGTATTCAGACTTGGTAATACGGAACAGCGCAAACGCCTTCTCCCCATCCTCTTTCAACAGCTTCACCATTTCATGGAAGAAGAAGAGGTTGTGCGTGAGTATAATCACCTGCTTGAAGCGCTCCTTCGGCATCAACACCTGGCGCCTGATCAAGGAAGCTATGTCGTACACGTAGTTATGGGAAAGGCTCGAAATCGGATCGTCGATGACGATGATCCGGTCACTCTTGAGCCTCCCACCTCCAGCACCCATTTCGCCATTGCAGACTTCAAGGAAGTAGAGGAATGAGATCAGTGTTTTCTCGCCCTCACTCAGGGTCTTGAACACCCCCTCAGTCTGACCTGGACGCTCTAGCCGGTATTGGGGTACTGCCCCCTCCTCCCTGATCAGCGTAAAACCCTTCAGTCCGAGCATCCGCAACCAGTATTTGATGTTCTCGACCGCTTGGTCGATGTTTGTGATGGACGCTCTGGACGTGCTGACGATGCCCTGCTGCTCTTGAATACGATTTCTGAGGGCCTGCACTTCATCCTTGGCCGCTTGGCGTACGCGGCCTTGGGCCTTTTCAACTTTGTCGAATGTCACGAAAAAGGCGTTGCACGCACCTCTGTACCATTTCCAGAAGCGTTGCTTAATGCTCTCTTCATGCTGCTTACGGTTTTTTATCTTCCCGTTGACCTCGTCGATCTTCTGCTGCTCCGCGTCGATCACAGAATTCAATTGAGCTGTTAAAGGAACGGTGGACTCCAACGTCGTTACTAGCGAAGGACTGGCGATTTTCCCGGCCAAGGCTTGGAGGTTATTTTGGAGCACAGCTTGCAGCTTGGAGACATGCAGCTTGATTGCTTGATGCTGATACTCCGGAGCCTCGCACCGACGTAGAAACTGCTCGACTCCGCTCCGGTACCGGCCTTCGAGTTGTCGCAGCACATCCAGGCGTTCCTCGTAGGTCTTGTCGAAGACTTTACGAACCTCAGCGTAAAAATCCGGTGGCAGGTTTTGCTGGCAAAGCGGGCATTTGTCGTGTGCTTCTGTCTCGTAACGCAGGGCATGCTTGACCCAGTCCGAGTTTCCCAGCTGCTGAATAAACGCAGAAAGGTAGGAGTTACCTGACCCGGTGATGACCTCTTGCAGAATCGGATCCCCCTCAAGGCTTTGCGCTTGAAACGCGAGCTGCGGGATACCTGGCAGTTCCTGATCGCTGAACTCCTTTAGCGCAGCGGCCTCAGCCAACAGCACTTGGGCAGTTTCGGAGGAGGCCTCCAGCGGTACACTGCGTACGTGCTCTAGCAATCGCTCCTTTGTGTTGAGCAACTTGAAGCAATAGGCCAGTGCAGTACCATCAAACTCGCGCTTGGGCTTCCACACATTCTCCAACAGTACCTCGTACGCGGCGTCATTAACCTTCTTGCTGTTAACTCCCTTCTCCATTTCAGCGTCATGGGCGATCGTAAGCTCAGCAATGGATGCCTCTGCCGTCGCCAGTGCCTCTTTGGCCTCAATGTTTCCCTCATTGAGCGTGAATACCCCTGGCTGAGAAGTCGCTTCCTGGAAGTTCTTCTCCATGAAATGATGGTTGTAGACCAGCACCTCGCGACCGACCTTGATCGGCTCCACCCCGCAGACGCTATAACAGGCCTCGCCTGGGGCTTGGAGATAGTTGCCAATGGTGGTTTTGCCTGTACCGTTCTGGCCATAGAACAGGCTCACGCGCTTGAGCGGAGCAATGGACACGGCAGCGTCAGGCGAGTAGCTGGAAACATTGCGGAGAAGGATTTTTTCGAGCATGGCACAGTCCCTGGCAGAGGCAGATCCAGCTCAAAGATAGGCAGAAACCGTGCGATTTCATAGGGCCAGCACGCGCTAGAAAACAACTATTCGTGTCGCTAGTGTGAATCGGGGAAGTGTCAGGGGCAGCAGGCTCGTGCCGATCTGGCTCAGCGTCCATTCACAGGGCTGATCAGGGTGGCTCAGCTAGAGAGCTGGGCCGGCTGCGTGGGTGATGATCAGAGAGCGTTCTGGGCTGACCTCTGGTTGGCTCTGATCATTCAGTGGTTACTGCTCAACCGGCGCGATTGTGGTCGGTGACCAGGTTGGCGAATTGCACAAGGTCGCTGATATGCCCCTGGCCTGACCGATCCAAGTGATGCCCCACGATTCCCACAGCTCTAGGGCCATCCCTGTCGCATTTTCTGGAATCGCCAATCATCACCACTCGGGCTTTCTCTCGGGCTCTTTGAATCTCCGCATGGCGGGCGTCCACCCCCATCTCTCGGCAAATGTGCAGGTAGATTCTGGGGTCAGGCTTCATGACCCCAAGCTCGTAACTGAAAGCGTGACATTGCACGTGCGGGAAGGCTTTCCTGATAACAGGGCCGTAGGGCTGGGCTAGGTTCGAACAGATGCCAATGAGCAGCCCCGCTTCCTGCAGTCGGTCAATCACCTCAAGGGCATCAGGGTATGGCTCGATTGATGCCAGTTCCTCGCCCAACGCATCGTTCATCTCCGCTCGCTCCGAAGAAGAAAGCTCGATCCCCAGATGATCAGCTACCTGGTCAAAACTGAGGTTCGCTGTCATCACGAAATGGGTGCTGTCGGATGTTAGCGCCAAACCCTGTCGGCGGCCTTCTTTAAGCAAAGCGCCGTAAGGGTTGGTGCGTTGACCGATGCGAACAACGGTACCGTATGCATCGAAAACGACTGCTGAAATCATGTGCCCTTCTTCCTGTCCAGCCTTATTCAAAAGCCATTGTTCAGATCAAGTAGTAGTAAGACGAAACTGAGCCCGAGCCTGTTCCGCCACCCGTTTTCCTCAGGACTTAGCCCGCCAGAATTGGACTGTAAACCATTTTTTTGACCTGTAAACTAAGTAGGTTTACACATCAAAAAACCGGTTTACACAATCCAGAACTAGGAATCGACAGTCCACTGGCTGTCATACGAGCCCGACTCCGCGCGAAAGCGATTGCCTCATCCAAGAGCACACTGGCCCCGGGCACCCCCTCCTCTGGTCGATGATCCGGATCATTTCAGGGGCAGGGATGAGTGCTAGCCTCATCGGCTTCGAGCCAACTCACGACGACGTAATGATCACGCCCACAAAGGCTCTGGAGCAACACGAAGCCCTGCTGCTCAGCGACAGCCATAGCCGGGGGAGTGGCGACGGTCTCGCCATCACCGATGAGGCCCGAGCGATCCGCGAAAGCAATAGCCGAGTAACGCGCACCTACCTTGGCGACATTAGTAAGGTAGGCATCGATGATCACGCCCCACTTGATACGCTTCGCTGCTAAGACTTTCAGAGGAATGGGGTGCTCGTCGCTCACCGAGCACCTTGCTACTGTCGACACTTCAAATCTCCAAAATTTTAAACGGGTTAAAACCGGTTTCTTCTTGGGGGTATCCACGTGGATTCGAGATCAGCCGGCACCGCCCGAATGGTCGATCGATCGAATGGTGGGTATGCCCAAAAATCCAGACGTCTGCCTGGTCAACTAGCTGGTGCCATCGATTGAAATAGGCAGCGCTCAAATGCCCAGAATGCTCTGACCCAGAGGCCTCTGGGATAGGACAGTGATGGGTTACGACGACGGTCTGGCCGGCGTAGGGAGTCGCGAGCTTTTCGCGGAGAAACTCGTACGACGCGCGATTTAATTCGATGAGATCTGCAGGCCGGATACGTCGGTACTCACTGCCCGTACGGATCATCCGAAAATCGTTCATTCCCCCCAAACACGCACTGGAGGCTGCCATCACATCCCCGGTGCCACTGAAATCTGTCCAACACGTCGCGACTAGAAATCGAACGTTGTTCGACGTCCAGACCTGGTTATCCAGGACGTGGACATGCGAGGCGGCTACGGCTTCCATTTTTTCGCGAGTACGGGTGAGATGGCCTTTGTAAAATTCGTGGTTGCCGCTGCAATAAATCACATCACTGCTGAACGACTCATTGGCCCACTTCACACCTCGGTTCAAGAGATCAATATCCCCTGCCAAAATGACAAGATCTGCATCGACGCTCGGAGGGCTGAAGCAGTCGAATTCGTTGTGCAAATCCGAGTAAATCAAAATCTTCATTCAGGAACCCTTGCCTGAGCCGGGGTGGCATGCCTGGCCGACCGCAGAGCCTGCTGAGGGCGGTTCTGCATGGCCTTCCATTTGACGGTTTATCGCTATATTGAAGTTCCGTGAAGCCTGACTAGGAGCCCTACTCTCCCCGGTATTCACAGGCCTGGAGGGAGCAACTGATACAGGGCGAACCTCCCTTCAAGGAGACGATCACGCGAAAACAAAGTCCGATAATGACAACTATATATGGTGGAACCAGACTGAGCAACATGGCCTTATCCTCGATTTTTGAGGATGCCCCATGACGCTTAAGCTCGGCGTTGCTGCAGTGCTTCGAACGCTGCGAAGCGGGCAGCGCCTGACGATTGAAAGCGTCAACGATGCCACCAGCCGCCAGTACTTGACCCAGCTTGAGCAAGCCAAGTCCAGTATCTCACTTGAAAAACTTCAGGCGATCAGCACTGCCTTGGGCATGAGCCCGCTCACCTTCATCGCCCTCACGCTCTCCGTCACCGGCGAGGAGTCGGCGCAAACACTTCTGAAAACCGCCCAAGGTGAACTGGACGAATTCGAAAAAGCTGGTGGAGTACAAGCGCTGCAGCACCAGTTCAGCCAAGGGGCGGTAGCTTCTCGACGCCCAGGTCGGCCCGTGGATCAGGATCGCTTGAACAGCGTTTTGCGTTGCAAGGCTGAGGGGCTTACTCAGTCAGCAACTGCTCAGAAATTGGGTATCTCCAAGCAGACCGTGCATGAATTATGGAAGCGAGAGGTCGGCCTGTAGGCCAGGCACTAAGCAGATCTGAGAATTCCCGGCGATCAGAAAGACCTGAGGAAATAAAGTCAGAGGATAGCGAGCGCGTGTTTCGTAGCCCTGGCTGCATGTAAACACCCACCGCCCCAAAGACATTTATCTCGACCAACCCTCCCCCACATTAATACCAAGCTGCGAAAAATCTTGCAGAAGACGCTTGCGACTCAAAATTGCAGGGATCTTGAAAATCTGCTTGTAAGCCTGATAGAGGCCAAAGGGGATCAGCAAAAGTCCCGCCCCGAAGGTTGCAGTAGCAATGACTATACCCGCAGGGATCGAAGCAACGCCAATCAGAACGCCAGCCCAAAAACCGGATCGTGACAACTGACGAACTTCGTCCAAGTCATATTCGACCGTGCCGTTTTTGGTTTCAAACGCGACCAGCACAACGGCGGACTTATGAATATTTTTAACATACCACGTCCTTGGCACATCAGATGCAAGCGCACCTCTGCTCTCAAGGTATTTAGGAATAATTAGGTTTTTATAGTAGAAAATTTTGCCTGACTCATCCAACAAGCGAACCTTTTTGTAGAGGCGCGCACAGTCTTGAGACGAATGAAATTCATAATTTTTTACAGTAGCTGTTACTTTCTTCAGCTCCGACATCCTAGCGTTCCTTAATGCCTGTTCCGTCGACAATTTTTCGATCAGCCTTGGTGCCTGAAGGCGACTGTATGAAAGCCACCACCAGGCTCATGCGCCACCGGTGGGTAAGGCTTCAACTGGCCTGTGCGCAACTCACCTCGGATAATGATGGCGAAAAGCCCATACGTTTCAATATATAGATTTGTATGGATTCAGGCAAACGCGGCATACCGTCTGTTTTTGGGGTGCCGCCATGTCGATTCAGGAAGGTTTCGCCGCAGCGCTGCGGCTGATTCGAATGACCAAAGGGCTGAATCAGAAGGATTTAAGCGGCACAGTTACAGGATCGCACGTCAGCCAGCTCGAAAGCGGCAAAACCTATCCAACGGTCAAGGTGGCTGGTGACCTGGCCCAGGCTCTGGATCTCTCACCCTCAGCATTACTCGCTGTTGCCATGGCTTGTGATTCGGGGGCCACTCCAAGGGCCGTGCTTCTGCAGGCCATCAAAGATCTGGAATCGCTCGGATTGATTGACCAGGTGCCTCCTGCTTCAGCGGATGCCCTGGATGGAACCCATCCGACTAGTCTTCGAGCAGCCGCTGTTCGCGCCAAAGTCCAGGAGCTCAAGAGGCAGGGGCTAAAGCAGGTCGAGGTGGCCAAAGAACTGGAGCTACCTAGGACGACAGTCCAACGGCATTGGCACTAAGTTTGTTAATCCGGGTCTTCAAAGCCAAGTCACTGAGCCTCCCCGCACCTGTAAAAGCTAGCTGAAATTCATCCTCGACGACTGGTGAAGGTGTTCGCACGCAGGGGCGAGGACTTCGACGACGCAGCGCTGGAGTGCGCCGCTGCCATAGGCTCGCTTCGCCTTGCCAAGCGTGTTTCGGAGAGGCTGCTGGTCGGAGCACCGGAACAGCGCGCAGCGAAAGCTTCCAATTTTGCTACGGTTGCTTGTGATGGCCAAGCAAGCGGCTAGGCTGATCGGCGATCGCCACCTCCAAGCTGGAGAACGCAGACTTCTTAGCTCAACAGCAAACCGCCTAGAGCTGACCACCTTCTGCCGATGCTGCCATATATAACGGAGGACAGTTGAGACCGCCAGAACCAGATTTCTTGACCAAGCTGTTTTAAGCCACTAGCGAACATGGGAGCTGGAGGGTTGTGTGCATCGTGATCAAACGATGCTGAACGAAAGTTAGATGGGAGCCGTAGGGACACACTATTTGAGGCATATCAACAACTTGCCTGCCGGAAAGCCACCGACAGCTAGTAACAAAGCTAGTTACCTTTCCACATACCGCGAATAAAGTTTCGCATCCCTCTTGAAAGCGCCCATCAACAGCAATAAGATCTTCATGCACCACCAACATCCACATCAACACAAGGAAGATTTTATGGCGCTTAAACCAGGCCCAAAGCCGATTGCCAAGTCAACCGGCGAAGTAGATAAACGTCGCCGTGACAATAAAGACACGCAAGGTAACAACCCTGACTTGAAGCCGAGCAAATCTTCAAAGAAATAGCTTGTTACAGACAGAGCTACTGTAACGGTAGCTTTTGTCATTAAAGCCTGCAAGAGACCGACGAGCAGCCGGACGGTTGAGTTATCGTTACTTTTGTAAATTACTTGCAGGCTACCTACTTATAATTTTACGTACTCTATTTCTTGCTCTTCAGAGAAGCTGAGTGGCCGTTTTTTGCATTCTTCTATCGGTCTCTGCAAAGCATGGAGCCGACTATCCAGACGCCCATCAGTGAGTAGTCCCGCCGCCACTGCCGAATGCCCTCATTTGATAGTCTGTTACAGACTGGAACAGAGCCTCGGCAATCAAGCGTAGCCTTTCCACTTCGATTGCGGGCGCGCCAGTGCCCTGAGCTTGATGGTAACGGCGCATCGCCTCAACTGCCTCAGAGTAGGCTGGATGGTCGGGCGGCAGGAGATCGGACAGTTTTGGCATAAATGCTCCGATTAGTGAATCAGGTCAGGCAGACTACAGGTTGCCAGCAACTGGAAATCCACTACCTCGTGATAAAGGGACTCCGCTCGCAATCGACGGCGCTCTACCTCTTCCAGAGATGCCTCTTGATCCTGAGCTTTTTGATGCGCCCGCATCGCTTCAAGGGCTTCGCGCAGCAGCGGCTCGCCAGCCTTGGCCATGCCTTCTAAGGTTCGCACAGTGCGCTCCTCTCTACACTGATTGTTTGGCCTATTTGCGAGCGGAGGTGATCAAGGATCGGATGCCTGTTGCCACTAGGAGGAGTGGCACCCAAACGTTGACTTCACTCATTAACCGCTGAGGCGACACTGAAGACCTGAAAGCACAAATCAACTGAGATAGGAAACGGCTCCTCTCAGACATGCAGTTCAGTTAGTGACTGCGGGTATCGGCAATTATAGCGATAACGGTGACAGCGTCCGCATGAAAATATGCAGACACCATTGCCGTTAACGCTAGAGTTCGGAGGGCAAATTGACAGGACGCTTGCACCCCTCGCGCCCCTACGTTGAGACAAACGGTCATGAGAACAGCGGTTCGGTCGCGCAGAAGAATTTACGGAAGGAAGGGCAAACGCCACTCAAGCCACTTCAAGACCCCGACGTCGCTGCAAGCCTTGATTTCCAAAGATTCGAACAGGTTAGTCAAAAGCACTATCGTCACCGTTACGAGCACGAAGAGTGCCCTGAGTCATTTAGATAACGAAACGGGCGACCATGCCATTGAGTTCCACGGCTAGCCTAGACAACTCATGGCTAGCGGCACTGGTCTGATTAGCTCCAGCGGCGGATTGAGTCGCCAGGTCGCGAATATTCACAAGGTTCCGGTCTACCTCGCGAGAAACCTGCGCCTGTTCTTCGGATGCACTAGCGATTACCAAGTTGCGTTCATTGATCTGAGAAATGGAGGCAGCGATTTGTTCCAATGCATCGCCTGCTGAGCGTGCGAGTTCCAGCGTGCTTTGCGTGCGATTGGTATTAAGAGACATCGACTGAACAGCATCGCCAGTACCAGTTTGGATGCCCGCTACCATCTGCTCTATTTCTTGGGTAGATTGAGCCGTCCTGTGGGCCAAGGCGCGAACCTCATCAGCCACGACTGCAAACCCTCGGCCCGCCTCTCCTGCACGCGCGGCCTCAATGGCTGCATTCAATGCCAGCAAATTGGTCTGCTCGGCAATAGTACGAATAACATCCAGGACTTTACCAATCTCGCGTCCTTGCTCAGCAAGACCTTCGACCTGAGAAGAGGTAGTTTGTACATCTTGAGTCATAGCCTGAATGGCCTTCACCGTTTCTACCACCTTATCGCGCCCCTGGCGCGCAGTGTCGTTAGACGCCTGGGATGCTTGAGAGGTAGACACCGCATTGCGGGCTACTTCTTCGACCGCAGCCGTCATTTGGTTGACCGCTGTTGCAGCCTGCTCAAGTTCATTATTTTGTTGCATCAGCCCCCGCGAAGACTCCTCGGTAACGGCGCTTAACTCCTCCGCTGAAGAGGCAAGTTGCGTGGCCGATCCAGAAATCATCGCGATCGTTGTACGCAGATTCTGCTGCATGATGGACAATGCTCCTAGCAACCGCGCAGGCTCATCACTACCTCCAACCTCGATATGTCCAGTCAACTTACCTTCGGCAATGTCCTGCGCGGCACTCACAGCTTCGCTTAATGGGGTTACTATGCTTCGCGTTAGCAACCAAGCGAGTAGCACTGTCAGCAGAGTGGCAGCCACCGAAACGATGATAATAGCCAATTTTGCGTTGCTGTATTGTTCACCTGCCAAATCCGAGGCATCACTCGCGTTGACTTTATTTATAGCTATTAACTTACTGAGCTGAACACCCATCAAGTCGGCCAAATCCTTCATCTGACCATTTACAAGTTGGCGGACAGCTTCAGTCTGTCCTTGCTGTGACAACTCTAGCGCCCGAGCTTGCTCTGACAAATATGTCTTTAAGGTAATGTCGAATTGAGTGTAGAGCGCTCGCTCATTGGCACCCGACGGCAGGATTGCATAGCTGTCTTTTGACTTTTGGAGGAGCTCAATTAACTCTTTTACGCGACGTTCAGTTTCCTGGAGCGCAGCAGGCTCACGATTGACCAAGATGCGAAAAATGGTAATACGTAACCGCAATGTATTTTCAGTCATCCCCCAAGAAAACCTACACTAGGCAGAAGGTTAGTTTCCATATTTACCGTTGCGTCACGGATCACAGACATGCGCCCCTGAGCAAATAATTCAAGTAAAATAACTAGCCCAGCAATAAACGAAAATCCCGAGAACGCCCGGGGCGCTATATTAAGTCGCCTCAACATCATGGAACGCCCTCCAGGTTTTAAATAACGGCCATAGCTATAGAACTCGCAAAAAAAAAACGATGACCTAAGGCGAGAAGTAGATCTAGCTTAAACCGTGCACTTTAGTTAAATTTTGGCACCCTCGAAATTAATAATAAATTCGTTGACAGCTTCGACCCCACAGCCTAAATTTCTTTAGTAAGCCCAACGAGCAGCTATAGCATTAAATACAATTTGGAGACCTAGTTCACGAGGCGTTACGTGATTTTTGCTAAGCCACACAAATAAAACCACTGCTGCTTGCCGCGACTTTTCATTCATCACCCAGAGATCCGACAAATTGAAGCCGCCATAGCTTTCTGGGTCATGCCACGCCATGAGAAATGCCGCGACGGGCTCGGCTGCACAGTCACCCGCAATGGCTGCAGCAATTAGATCGCGGATAGATAAGGATACAAGCTCGTCCAACTCGTCATATCGGAAGTGTGCTAAAGATTTCTCGTAACTCATAATTCTCAGGCTGACCGTCTCGGTATGATAGAAATCACCACATCAAGCGTACGCCTCCTCTCAACCTCATCGGGGAACGCGGTTAAGTCGTACGGATGAGCAGAGGAATGGTACAGCTCATTAGGCGACGCCAGCCTTTCCCAGGTCAACAGAACCCAATTAAAAAATCGCCTAGACCTCCATGATTGATACTTATATCTAGAAGAACACGATAACCTAAAAAGACTACCAAGGAGAAGGCTTAAATACCACTAAAAATTTTGCCGATATTTCAACATACTTTTTTGTTTTATGTTGCTTCCTGAGACGCAAATTTTCACGTCCACAGGCGCAAATCGAAGAAAGAAAACTGTAGCCATCTTGAAGGCCTTTCTGCACTAAAAAGTATTGGCGCCATAGCCGCTTTTTGAACGCTAGAGACTTGGCATGCTTTCTCATATTTGGCATGCTCATTGGCTACCTAACCCATTGAGTTCTATCATGCCCACACTAGCGCCCTCTTGCGCCCAAGTGATTTTACGCTTGGCCGAATACGTGCCTGAGCCTCCGGTACCGCTTCAACACCTATACTCAAGTGTGGACTCAAAAGTCAGAGCAGACGCTAGGGTAGATATCATTGAGGCGGCAAGCCTGGTACAAGCGATTGCACTCGTCTCAGGAGATATTGATATTGGACTAATGGCATATGACCTATTCAGGCCTGGGCAGCTCAATGCCCAACTCTACGCAATCATGTCGAGTGACAACCTGGGCGAAGCACTTAGAGTCGCAGTTAAGTATTCAATATTACTAGCCGATGGCACGCCGATTTCATACACTCAGAATGAAGATGGGTTGACGCTAAAATTCCTAAGAGTTGAATCGATGAATGTCACTCGACAGTACATTGATTGCTGCCTATCCACGATGGTGGGGCTAACCCACTGGCTGCTTCCTTGGGAGCCACCTATTCCGCTGTCCGCGACATTTAGCTACCAGGCCCCAGCCGACCAAAGCAAGCTGAAACGCATCTTCGGAAATAATTTAACATTCTCCAGCGAGTTGAATACTATTTCCTACTCCGCTCGTGACTTAATGAAACCCCTAGATACTGCTAACCCACAGCTCAAAATATATCATTTGAGCCAGATCAACGAATTACTCTCTAAGCGACAAAGCAAGATCACTTCTATCGTCAAAAATCTGATTTTCACAGACCTAAATTCAAGCCGATTGATGTCTTTGAATAAAGCGGCACGTGAGCTAAATTTTAGCTCTCGCACCCTTCAAGCTCGACTCAATGAGGAACGGACATGCTTCAAAGACTTACTTGATGAGTGCCGGCGTGAAATAGCGTGTGAACTTTTACGCACCTCTGATGCTACGCTTACTTCAATCGCAGATAGATTGAACTTTCGCGGAACTAGTAGCTTCCACAAAGCTTGCACTAGATGGTTTGGCTGCTCGCCCGGCATGTACAGATCCAATCAAAAAATTAATTAATTAGTACGCTAAAATGCAACAGCACCTTGAGGCTATTTAGTCCAGACCAAAACATCGGGAATTCTCACACTGCTTTTTTGGATAAGGCGGATCGAGCGTAGTGCCAGAGCAAGGGATAAAATTCCTTAAAGTCCACGCTCAGGGAGTCATAATTATCCATCATTTCTTCGTAAGCACCAATTAAGTGCGTGGGTTGAGACAATCGCTGGGAAATGACATGTAATCCCTCACCAATCTTGGAAATATTTCTGTAAGCGCCAAGCCAATCCTCGGAAATGATTAGAGGGGCTATAGGCTTCAAACGCTCAGGTAAAACCGGCTCATCCTCCAAAATTTTGTAAACTTTATGTGAAAAGGTATCGAGCGCAACATCTGAATATTGATCCCAGTCTCGCGCCAGACAGTGATCAAAAAACATATCGATCACGATCCCCGCATAACGACGCCTTTGGCTAGGGAAACGTCCAAGTGCGCGCCTCACCACGGAATGGGCATCAGTAAAAACATCGATTTTTCGATGTAACTTTATAGCTTCCTCTGTCTGGAAAGAAAATTGCCCTGTCAGCGGCCCTTTTACAAAGTCACCATACAAGCTGCCAAGCAGTTGGTCAGGATCCTGGCCGCCTAAGTGCAAATGCGCTAGATAATTCATTAACAGTACCTACTGTGCTCGCCTATAAAGTCGCGCCAAGCGATCTGAATTTCGATAGCCCGAACGATTAACCTCTCATCCATCAGGTCGGTATCGTACACCCCCTATCCTAACCTAGCTATCGATCACGTCGATTATCACAATAACCTGAACGACTACCTTCTGGATTGTTTTTATGAAAACCCAGCATTTTTAGCTCAGACCAACAGGAAAAACGACTAGGTAAACTCTGAAAAAGACCTCCTGATTTGGCAAAATTTCCGAATACCAGTTTCTGAGCCTTTCGATCATGAAACAGATGTCCTTCGCCGACACCGAGTACGCCAGCAAGCGCAAGTAGACCCGCAAAAATTATTCCTGATCGAGAGGGATCAGGTGGTGCCCTGCAAGGGTTTGATTACTCTGATCGAGCCGCATTATCCAAAGGGTGAAGGTGGTCGTCCGGCCTACCCATTGATGGCGATGCTGCGGATACATCTGATGCAGAGCTGGTTCGGCTACAGCGGCCCGGCGATGGAAGAGGCGTTGTATGAGACGACCATTCTGCGCCAGTTTTCTGGCCTGAGCCTTGTGCGAATCTCGTACGAAACCACCACTCTCAATCTCCGGCGCCTGCCGGAAAAGCACGACCTGGCAACTGGAATTCTCGGTGTGATCAATAGCTATCTGGGCGATCACGGCCTGTCGCTGCATCAGGGCACTATCGTCGATGCCACTTTGATTCACGCCCCCAGTTCGACAAAAAACAAGGACGGCAAGCGCGATCCCGAGATGCACCAGACGAAGATGTATTGGCTGCGCGAGGGCACCGGATAGGCGATCTCTAAAGTTTTAAAACCGGCCCTGCCTAACCCTCGCTCAACCTTCAAGCCTATGCCTATGCGCTATGTGGCCGCTGCTGAGTCGAGCAGTTCCTGCGCGCCCAGAGTCACCGACATTCAATACGATGATCCGTATCGGTTGAGCACGCTTTTACTATTGCGAAACAGGCAGAAGATCGTACCGCCTGAATAGCGATCGATAGAAGGAGATCATCTGCTCCTCTGCATCCGGCAGGGAGAGTTCGTAACCACCAAATCGATACACCTCATACCCTGCGAGCCTCAGAGCCCTGTCTGCCGACATCATCGCTGAGTAGCGGCGGGGGCTGGCTCGTCCATCATCAGTCGCGTAGTGATGATCACCATCGACCTCAATGACTACCCGGACTCCTCCAGGTAGCAACAGCAGAAAATCCATTCGAGAACGGAGCAGCGCGTCCTTGCCTCGTTGAGAGACCGTCTGCGGATCCCAGAAAAACCAGACCTCCGGCAAGAGGACTGGGAGCTCAGGAATTCGAGCTTTATCAAAGGCCTTGTAGAAGCTTGTAAAGGCCAAAATCTGCGGAGGCGATGACTTGGGTAAACAGTTACCCAATCGTTGATACAACGCCTTCTTGCCCTCCCCCGCTGCCAATCCCCGGGTGTGCTCGAACCAGGATTGCAGATCACGCCAAAGCAGCCCCGCCGGCCCTATCGCTCGGTCGTACATCAAGACCTTGTCAGCATTGCTGACCACTTCAATGTCGTTGTCCAGTGCATTACTGAAGCGCAGGTCGGGCTTGGCTTTGGATGCAAAGATAAGGTTCTTAGGCGAAGCCTTAGCATTGCCGCCAAGATACGTGAGCTGACCCTCCAGGTAGGCGTCAGCCCCAATCGTGACGATGAAATGGACGCCGTAGGGCTTCAACACTTCATCCACTGCATCCATGAACGCCCGCTGAGCGGCCTCGTCGGGGCGCACCGAGGAAGAAGCCAGTGCTTCGATGAATCGCACGAAACGGGCATCGGTGGATTTGAAGGCGCCCACCTTTTCAAAGAGTGTCGTGGCGCTCCAATCATCGTTGGCGATGCAGTGACGCTCAATATGGTCACGCAGGCTGGGGGCCAGCGAAAAATCTGCCAGCAAGCTTCGCTCATCGATACGCCAGAAGTTCGCAAGGGTCGTGAGAAACCCTTCCCCATGGAGAAACAGTGCTTCTTGATCAAGTCGCCGGGATAAATCCCGCCGGTACCGTGCGGGGATGGCCGGGCGAGAGCCCTCGTCCCAGTAGAGCTCTTGAAGCTCATCGCGATGCACGACCGGTAAATCAAGTTGTGCCAAGGCCGCGCCGGCAGCGAAGACCAACTGCTCGTCTGAAGCTTCGTACACAGCGCCACGAAAGTGATCGCGCTTCGAAGGTGCGCCCAAGTAGTCGTTCAGCCCTATCGACGCGAGGACGCCTGGAATTTGAGTACCGGTGTAGTGATTCTTCTGCTCGCCCAGGATCTCGCCTAGACGCTCACGTAACGCAATCAGGTTTGACGGGGTTCGGGGCATTCTAGAACCTTTGTGCAGAGGACGACAGTGAACTTGAACGTACGTGGTGCTACGGTCGCGCCGCGATCGGCAAAGCCTAACCGTTGTGATGCCTTGACCGTAGCTGTATTCGCACTGAACAGCAGCTACGCTTGGCACACACCATTTAGGCCCGGAGGAAATCACGATGGCGTATTCAGAGCTCCTGCGCGACCAAACTGAGCGAGTCTTTGGGGACAAAGTCAAATCAGCGGTGTGGCTCAGTCAGCCACGTGCTGCGTTCGATGGGCTAAGCGCGCTGGAGTATGCCCGAGACGAGCCTACGTATCTTCGCGTAAAGGAAACACTGGACAGGATCGAGCATGGGTTTGCAGCCTGATTCCGTTTCAGCAAGGCCTCTGTTCGGAGATCACTCCAACTAAGCGCTCGGACGGTAACCGCTATCCAACATCCTGAGCGATGGCAAACCCTCATCATGGGAGGTGCAGCTGATTGTTCTACAGCCCGTCACGCGCCCCCAAAACCTCTGCTTTCAAGAATTACCCTTTCACCGAGGTAATGCGTAGGGTTTGCGACCGCCACCTGCCTTCGGGTAATGCGGCTCGATCAACGCGACCAGCCTGCTCCACGGCACGACCTGTTCCATCTCCGCCAGGAAACGCTCACGAGGGGTTTACTTGCGCTTACCGGCGTATTCGAAATCGGAGAAGCTCATCTGTCTCATGGGCAAGGCTTGTTGGCGTGGATGAACGGAGCACTATTTCAGCACTGGTCAGGCTGCCTGTGCTGACTTGATCGGAGTTTCCCTAGGGATGCTCCGATCAACTTGCCGAAAAGCGGCGGCAGGCCAAACATTCTCCGGCGCGTACCGCTGTTTGCCGAAAGAAAGTCCCATGCACAGCGTTTTGAGGGCTTTGTCGCCCGGTCTTCCGTGTTACGCGCGTAACTCGCCCATACCCATCAGCTGCTTTCGAGCCATCCATAGGTTCGACAGAGCGAACAGCGTGGTCAACTGAGCCGTGTTCTTCATCAGCCCTCGAAAGCGCACTTTCACGTAACCAAATTGCCGTTTGATCACCCGAAACGGATGCTCAACCTTGGCCCGTGTCTGAGCTTTGCAGTACTCAATTTTGCGCTTGGCTTTGTAAAGCAGGCTGCGTTTGTTCAGCTTGGAATACGTGCTGCGGCGCGCGGCGACTTGCCAGATCACCTCACGATTTTCATGCTCTTCGCGCTTCTCGACACCGGTGTACCCGGCGTCTGCATACACCGCGTTTTCTTCGCCATGCAACAGCTCGGCGACCTGTGTGACATCGGCCACATTGGCTGCGGTGCCATGGACGTGATGAACCAGGCCGGACTCAGCATCGACGCCGATATGAGCCTTCATCCCGAAAAAATACTGATTGCCTTTCTTGGTCTGATGCATCTCGGGATCGCGCTTGCCTTCTTCGTTCTTGGTCGAACTTGGGGCATGAATAATGGTGGCATCAACGATGGTGCCCTGGCGCAACGACAGGCCTTTCTCCTGCAAGTAACCGTTGATGACCGCAAGGATCGCAGGTGCGAGTTGATGCTTCTCCAGCAAGTGCCGGAAGTTCATGATCGTGGTGTCTTCGGGGAATCGGCGCGCTCAGCGTCAGGCGTGCGAACTGGCGCATAGGCGTGATTTCGTAGAGCGCTTCTTCCATGGCCGGATCGCTCAGGGAGAACCAGTTCTGCAACAGATGGATGCGCAGCATGGTTTCCAGCGGGTAGGGTTTTCTACCGCCGCCGGCCTTGGGATAGAACGGCTCGATCAGCCCCAGCAGCCCAGTCCAGGGCACGACCTGATCCATCTCGGCGAGGAAGCGTTCGCGGCGTGTCTGCTTGCGCTTGCCGGCATATTCGAAGTCGGAAAAGCTCATCTGGCTCATGGGTGGCTCGGATCAGGAGGTCAGGCGTATTTCAGCACATTTGGGGACTTGATCGGAGAATCCCTAGAGCTAGGCTTCGTACCGTCAGCACCGTCCGCTGCGCTGCTTTGGTGAATCACAGCCGCAGTCTGACAAACCTTGGTTCATAGATAAAAGATCGCTCCCTTCTACTCGGAGAGCAATCAATGCATCGACATACAGTGCTTGCTTGGCTGCAGAGCTTCCTCAGCGGCGTCGATCTGCAGGGCCTTGGCGATTGACCGGAGGCTCCTCCGAGCGTCGTTGATACTCAGTGGTGGGCGGAGGTGGCGGAACGCGCGTTTGTTCGTTATTGCTTGGTTTCTGGTTGTCGGTCACGCAATTAGCTCCCTTAAGGTGACTAGAACAGCAAGTGCCGCAAGAGCCCCTGCTCCGATTATGATTTCCTGGTATGCCAGATCGAGTGGTTTGGTCTTCTCAGCTACCGTGACCTTCAGCGACTCCAAGGTATCGATGTAGCAGTTGTAGATGTGCTTCTTCTGCGCCTCTTCATCTACGGCAATCAGGTACTCGCCAGTCGGTCGGGAGGACGGCAGGTTTGGATAGTCCTTGATTCGCAGTGCGCTCAGCGCGTGCCCCCATGCACAGGCGATTGCGAACGCTGCCACGGCGAAAGCAATGAAAATCAGTATGGCCAGGGGAGACCCGAGCTGAAAGATGACTCCGTTCTTTAGGCCTGCTATTGCGCTGAGGCCTGCGATGAGAATCGAGACCGCAGTGAAAAAACGAGCGCTCTTGTTCTCTACGTGATTGAAGCGTTCCTGCTCATCCTTGAACCTGTCTTTCAGGTAGGAAATGGTTTCGTCCATTAGACCATCCAGAAGTTGCTGGCATGCTTGCGTACTGGATGTGACATTAGGCTGTGACATCTGCACGTATGGGAGGCCGCTATGATAGCGTTTTAATGCCCCAGCGGGCACCAAAGGCCAACAGAAGGGATCTGACCGATGAGTACCAGCCTCTATCGCACCCAGATAGCGCAGCATCAGCGCACCATCGCCAGACTTCAAGGCGAAAAAGTAAAGAAGGTCAAGGCAGCAGCAAACGCGGGCAAGAAAAGCGCCGACGCCAGCGCAGCTGCGGCCAAAACCTCATCGGTCTCAACGATGAAATCGAAGCTGCGTGATGCAATGCGCTACGACAGCGAACAGACCAAAGCGCTATCGGAAGTCAGCCAACTGGAGAAAAAAATCTTCGAAGCCCAGAAACGGCTCACCCAGAGCGAGCAGCGGCTTACCGAGGTGCTCAAGCGTGAACAGCGACGCTCTGACGCAGCACATGAGCAACGCATGCGGCAGATCAATGACGGGCTATCCCGCCATGAAGAACTCCACGATCAAACCGCCAAGGAGATCGAAAAGCTGAAGGCCTTGCCCGAGAAAATCACGGTCGTGTTCTTTGCCGCAGACCCCGGTAGCGATAAGAGCAACAGGCTTCTGCTGGATGAGGAAGCTCGTTTGATTGGCGAGAAGATCAGGGCATCCGAGCACAGGGATGTGCTTGAGTTCCACACCCGATGGGCAGTGCGGCCCATGGACGTTTTCCAGGCAATGAACGAGCTCAAGCCAACCATCGTCCACTTCAGTGGTCATGGCACGAGTGCCGACACGCTGGTGCTTCAGGACGATCAGGGAAACCCGAAACATGTTCCTTTGGAAGGCATCGTAAGCGCTATGGCTATTGGCTCTGAAAACCTGAAGCTGGTCTTCTTCAATACGTGCCACTCGTTCAACCAGGCCGAAGCATGCATACGCCACATACCGGCAGCGATTGGCATGAACCGCGACGTGGGAGATCTCCCCGCTCGATTCTTTGCCGCACAGTTCTACTCAGCGATCGGTTTCGGCCATTCCGTCCAGAGAGCCTTTCACCAAGCCAAAGCCTTGGTCGCGATGGAGTTTCCAGGCGAAGAAGCCATACCTGAGGTGTATGAGCAGGATGAGGGGTCGCTGGTTTTGGTGAGGCCTTCAGAGTTTTGATTGCACTCTTGCCCTGATTTGCTTTGTTCGGGAAAGTTTCCAAGCAAATGCTGCGCTTTCCACTAGCAGGGTGGAGAACATTCCATGAAGAGCTTACTGAAAAAGTGGTTGACACTAACACTGTATGCACATACAGCTAGCTCGTCAACCCACGGTTCCCTCTTCAACTAGCGAGCAACACAGCTTTGCAATGTGCCTGGGTAGAGTTGCGCTACAAACAGGATGTTTGTGACGTATTGAGATAGCTCCTAGCGGGGCTTTTTTCGTTTTTGTGCCCGGTCGGCTGCCCAGAACTGTTCGGCTTTCACGTAACCCTCTCTGAGCTCTGCATAATCGACCGCGCAGCGAAAATCCCCTGATCAAACCTTGCGGGGGTCTCCCTCTTTTCCAACGGTTTCGACGGGACGTGTTCTTTCTGCTCCGGGTTCGGTTGTGGCTTTATCTCAGGCCGAGTCGTAGCTGGGTCGTCGACAGACGGATGCGGGGTTGCTGGAGCTTGAGGCGATGGAACGGCGAGCGTAGCCGCTGAGGGTGCAGGGGCGCTATAGGTAAAGGCGTAAATAGAAATACCCAGCGCCGCGAGCCCAAGCATCGCAGTACCTCGGCAACTGACCCTGTAGAAGAGCCCCTCAGCTTGCTCAATGGGCTCCCCAACCATTTTCTTGAATTCAGCTTCAGACAGAAAGCGATACAGCTTTGGCTGCCAGTCCTTACGCAGCTTTCGCTGGATGCTGATGAACTTTCGGCCCGACATCACGTTCAGTACCGTGTAGCCAAATGCGACCGCCATTACGATCGAGATCAGGTACGGGTTGATCTGCAACGTGAGCCTCGCGGCAATCAAGCCCAGGCCAACAGTCAGCGCCGTGGAGATCGCGGCAATTGATTGGCGAGTCGCGTCTGTGGCCTTCGACGTTTCCTCCGTCACGGCCTTACGAAGATCTGTAAGGGATTTCAGTGTGTCTTTGGTGATTTCCGAGACCGCCATCTGATAAGCGATTCTCGCGCAATCCAAGGCAGCGGCCAGGTTCTCCCTGAAGTACTCCTGTACCTCCCCGTCCGCCCGACCGGAGCGCGCGATTTCGGCGGACAACAGGATGTGCTTCACCTCTGCTTCCCGCGCGTTATCGAACACCCATGCCGCTGCTTCCTGGACAACCTCGAAGTCTTTAAGCGAGATGGATGGAGTCCCCTCGACCGCCGCTGGGATTGTCAGGTTGAGCTTGGGCGGCCCTTTGAAGGTGAGCTTGCTACCACTGGTGTCGATTTCATTCGCAAAGCAACAGCTGAGGGCACCGAACGCCTGCGCTGCCCAGAGCATGTGTAAAGGATCAGCCTCATCGAGATGGTGTCCTTCTGCGAGCAACCAATGGCGCACATCCTCCGGTACTTTGCGGAGGGTCGCTGATTCTTTCACCAGGAGTCGAGGTGACTTGGTCGCCTGTGATTCGGTGTAGTCGCCCCCTTCACCCCAACCACAATATGCCCTCGCTCTGGTATTGAAAGGCTGAGTGAGGCCAAGCAGGTGCCAACGTGCAGCAGCGTGTCCATTGACCAGGAACGCCTTGAAGCCTACTTCCGTCGCCACATAGAGGGCCTGTTCCTGGACATGATCTTCCGGAAGTGGCTTCTCCAGCTCAACGCGGAACGGCCCGAAATCTTCATCCTCGTCATCGACGTCAGTTTCGCTGCTCGCGCAGTCGTAGATCGTGAATGACCAGGCAGCAGCGACAGCGGCTTTCTTGATCGACCGAGCAGTTTCCGCTGATAGGTCGGAAACGATGAGGGTAAGGTTGCCCTCTGTGATTAGCGCCTGACGCTTGCGCGATAGCTCGTTAAGCAGGCTGGCCAGGCTTTGGTGTGACAACGCTGTCCTCCTTGACTCGATCTGTATCGACGATGATTTGTTTCTTATCTCCGTCGAGCTGTATCACCTGGACGTTGGGGTTTTCCTTCCGATCGGGGAAGAGAATGGTGACGCCCTCAGCCGTGACGATCTTGCGCATGTAGGGCTGACGGAGGATCCGGCGATCGGGCTTGAAGCTCAGCTCGTGCAGCTTGCTCTTCCTGACACGACTCCGAGTCTCACGCTCCAGGCGGTTGGCTATTTTCTCATCCTCAGGATGTCCCGCTGCCATCATCACTGCCTCAACGATCGCCTCTTCATCAATGCGTCGACGAGTGCCCAGGTTGGCTTGGGCCCGCTGCAGCGCCTTGGCTATATCCTGACCGGGCAGGTGCTCAATGCAGGTCTGCAGCGCAGCCTTTAGGACTTTGCGGGTTATCTCGCTCAGCTCAGTGTCCGAGACTGCTCTACTCACAGCCAAGAAATCGGCGAAGTAGTCGGCAAGATCCACCCCTTGCTTGGTGCGATCGGTAGCCGAAATGTTCTGGTCGGCAACCCCGCTGATCACCCGAATCAGTGCCGTTTTCTGAATGGCCTTCTTCTCGTCTACCAAAGCATTCACGATACGCCGCAGCTTCTTTCCTGGAGCACCGTCATTCTGCTCCAACGCAAGCTTGTAGTCGTACTTGATCAGGCTGTAGATCTTCACATCCGGGTCTGCGACAGACAGCTCGAACATCAACAGAACGCCATCAGCACTGCCGCCCACGTGCGCACGGTTGAAACTGGCGGCTAGGGCCTGAGCGCCGGCCACGAAGGACGTGTCCGCACTTGCGATCGCCTCGACCTCGTTACGGGTCACCGATACCGCTTTGAACATGAAGACCGGCGCGGTGGCCATGTCCACGATCTTGCCGATGAAGAACGCTTCCTCCTCCAGAGCCCGCTCTGGCATGGCCGCGAAGTCCTTGGTACCCACGACATGCAAGATCATCCGTGTGATCTTGAGTGAATCAATCTCTTCGTCCGAAAAAAAGCTCATGCCATCTCCATGGAATCTGCCCCCCTCCTGAGCAGGAAGAGGAACCACCCGCCTCGGCATGCGCCCAGGCGACAATTAAGCATCAATTGCAGCCTGCAGGGCCGATGGCCACTTTCGCGGAGGGCTAGGATGTAATGCTGTGGCCGGAGCATATCCGGAAAGAATGGCCAGCAGCCAGTACAACAGCGCTGTGGGTGCATTAGCCAACTTAAGCAGCGTAAGGCCATCCCACAGTCGCCAAGCCGATCAGCTTTTGCTGCCAGAAATCCTCACAACCGCCTGGCTCCTCCATAAAGAGTACATTTGTACCAAAACGCTACAAGTTTCTGCGTTGGGTTTCTCAATGGACGAAACTCTGCTAATTCACATGATCCGGAATGGATGAACGAGTGAGCTATTAGAGAATGTTGCATCTCAACAGAAATTAGTTAGAGAAATTATTAATAAATATCATTGACACCAATGACATCTAGCAAGCGAGCCAAGGCTTGGGAAAATCGACGGATAGCATGAAGAATTAGATAGTGAGTGAAGTGATCATGCTTTAACCAAGGACTAACCTCGAACGCCTAATTCGCTCTAACAATGCGCTATTTATGAATGACTATGTAACTCAGTAGAACCACCGGCAAGGCGACCATCCAGCGGAGCGATGTTATTAAGTCAAACACTCCACCTACGCAGCCCCGTCACCCACGCCATCTAAATCTTCTGAAAACCACTTGATATCTAATAGCACAAAATATAAAGCAACGGAAACTGACTTTGACTCCATTGATTTATTGCGGACACACTAAAACCCGGAAAATTCCGAACAAAATCAAAAAAGGGAAAAATTTGGATGCTCTTTAACTCAATCGCTTCCTAATTCTATCTAGCTCTCTAAGCTCATCCAATGTCGATATTTTAGCCCAAGGCCCATAAAATCCTGGCTCTGGGAAGTTTTCGGACTCCTCCCCTTCTAGAACTGTTTTATATATATCTGCCGCTTGCTCTACCATGCCATCAATCATCTTTAAGAATGTAACCAACGCATGCCTTAAAGTCTCAGACTCATCCACCACAGCTTGATCTATCTTTCCCTGCGTTGGCAAAGCCACTAAATCAATGCTTCTAATCTTTTCTTTAAGCAATAAATTCTGCGACTCAAGGCTCGCATTGCGTATCCTCAAAGCTTCTATATCGGTTATGACACTACCTGAAACTGCCTCCACGGAAGCCTCCGCCCCCAGGAAGTCTTCAAGTAGCTTACGGTAACTTGTATTCCTGAGCAGCGTAACGTGGCTCACAGGCTTACAAAGCTCCTCACGCTCTGAACCCGTCTGAGCGAAGAACGCTTTTAACTCAAACTCCGTTACCAGCTTAGCCACATCCTTGGCTAACCTGGTAACATTATTATACTTAGCATTAGAAAGAACAATCAGTGCCTTTCTAATAAACTCTATACGCTGTTGTCTATGATTTTCCCTATACTCATCGAACGTGTCCTTTTTCGGGTTCAGCATCGTGTTTCTCCACTTGGCTGTGCCCGATCCTATTGGTTATTAGCAAATCGGGTTTCACGGGCACTGGCGGTTTGGCTGCCGCCTGACTGATCTTGAAGACGTCCATAACGTCTAGTGCCTGTGAATTTACCATACTGCCAATTTGCGAAGCTAACGCCACGCCTGGTGGATGCTCGCTGATATTGAGGACGCTATCTAGATCCCCCTGCTTCATTAGCAACATTGCTCGAAGATAGGCGAATTTAGTATCCAGATCGGCGCTAGATGCGTCCGGAAAATTCTGGACGTCGATGAGCCGTTTGACCAAATGCTCCCCCCCGGTGAGCTCCACCCGCTTGAAGTGGGTCAACAGATCATCCTTCCTGGGAACGAACAGCTTATTCGCCTGCCCATTGAGTGCCATTTGGTACAGCTGCTGCTCGACAGCCTCGTACGCAAAGGCTTCACGAGCATACCTATCGTGATCCTCACTCAGCGTCTCGATCACCTGCCGATCAGCTGCGGTGCGTTTGAGACTCCGATAATGTTTCAGCTTGCGGAGCACCTCTGCCATTAACTCTTTGCATTTGTCCTTTTCGGCACTGATTGCCGGTAGGTGACAAACTCCGCGAATGGCGTAATGACACATATCACAGGGCCTGCCAGCCCCCAGCAGCTCCAAAATCTCTTTGGGGCACCGATTGTTGAATGGACAGATGTGAGTTGGGTTGTAGGCAAATACCGTATCCTTACGAGCCCTTAGAATCTCAATTCCGCTTTGATCTTCCTTCACTCCAATCAAGCTGATCAGCCCATGCGTTTTAATAGCTTGAGCGGGATCAGTTTTGATGTCAGCAGCTAATCGTGCATTGAGCTTGATGACCGCAGCAGCCAGCTCCGGAGCCTCTGCATCGTTGAGTTTCTCTGTGTTTTTCAGCAAATAATTCGCTAGTAGTTTCTGATGATTCGGAAGGTCATCCTCTTCAAATACAGAGTAATACCACACATGCGGCTCGGACTGACCTGTCATATATTGACCGACAACCCATGCAGGGAGGAACCTGACTGCTTCCGAGACGAAGCCAGCGCGCAGCCCGTGAGGCGTATAATCACTGACCATAGAATCAACAGTGATCCCCGCAAAGAACTCGTCGGTGTAAACAATAGGGATCTCAGCCCCACCATTTCTCCTTCTTACGAAGACCAGGTCAGGGACTTTCAGATCTTTGAGTTGATTATGGATAAAGCACTGCAAAATCGACAGCATCACAGGATAATATCTATAGCTCGCCCAACTATTTTGCCCTTCCAGTGGCATTCTGAACAATGGCTTGAATTTGCCAAATTTAGAGCTCTCCTTATTTCCGTACCATAAAGGCTCGCTGTAGTTTTGCGCACTGCACTGTCCGTACCATTTCCTTTGCCTATCAAGGATGGCCATCACCGGACGAGCAACAATCGCAGTCCATTCGCCATGCGACTTATCACTACTAACAAACAGCGGCGACAGCTGGCTACCACTACTGCGATCCAGCATGCAATCGTATCGATCTTTATCAAGCCAGATGAGATGCTTCTGACGAAGGCCAGTCTCACACATAAGCTGCGTCAGGCGAACGTGATTAGGCACGATCCTCGGCACAACTTCGCCCCCAATCTCATAATCGATCGTACGATAGAAACGGGGAAGAAATTCAAACTTATGGATTTTTCCATCGCAGTAGAAAATAGGACAATAGTTCAATTTGCTCTGATCAATAACCGTGACCCGAGCCTCCCCCCTACCCCACATCGACTCCCATTCAGAAGATTCTTGCAGTTCGGCTAGACTAGGTTGATACAGCGCCCCCTGAATGACCCCTGGCATTTGACCGTCAGCCATCATATTCAGATGCATAACCAAGTATTCCATGGAATAAAGCATACTCACAAAGGCACCAAAGTACGCTCGGGGAATTGGCCGTTTGACTGTACCGCTCCGCCGCCTCACCGGTGGATAGCAGGCTGACGAAAAATTGTTCGTAAAACGATCAGCATTTGGGATGGTGAACCGGTGCTCTTGCACCCAATCACAAAACTCGTCTGCACAAAGGACGCGCGAATACCACGACTCATTCCCCCAATCGTTAAACCTAGCGTAGCACTCAAGAAATTTCAGAAATGTCATGGGAGGTTCTTTCTCATACACAAGAACCCCATCTACAAAGTTAGCCTCACGAGTAAAATACAACACGCAATCGTAATCATTGAAAGTAGCCGGGTAATCTCGCAGATCTCCATCGCGAGCCAGGAAGAAATTAGGCAGATAAGTCGACAAGTATGCCAACTGCAAATTCAGCAGAAAAATCTGAGTTTTTTCGCTTTGCAACCGCTTCGATTTTACAAATGATCGGAAGGTGGCATCCACTCCAGCACAGAAGACCCTGACCTTCTCAGGCAACCTAGCATAAAACTTCGCACCACCCTCTTGCATATCAAATACAGGTTTAAGCATGTACGACTTGACGCAACGAGTGAAAAGAGCATCAAGATCTACGGGCTTAACGCCATTCCCATACTCGACGCCCTCGTCAAACGCGATGTCTGCAGCCGTCTTTTTTGCAGGTTTCTTTCTATTTTCCCGAGCAATTCTATTGATGTCGTCGATTTCCCTCCTGACTTCCGCGACTACCTCTTCTACCATTCCCCGAGCTGCAACGTTATCCCCGGCCAAAAAATACAGGAACTGCAACACACGGTATTGTCCAAGAGACTTTTTTCGCCCAATACTATCTTTATAAACCGCAACACAGTACTCCCGAGTCAAATCATCCGAACAGTAAACCTGACCACTTAGCAACAGCTTAGTCCAACGTGTATAAGCGCTCTTGTCAAAATGACGATCGTGCTTGCTGGCGTATAACTTGTCATGATTCATATTCTTTCGTATCTGTTGGAGCGCAGGCGCTCCACCCAATGCGATCACTTTTTCAAGGACGCTATCCAGATGGCTTACGGCCCTCATCGAAAGAGGCAGGATGACCTGCCTCCTCGACCACATGAGAATAAAGACTAGCTTGAAGAAATTTGCGAGGGCCTGTTCTTGCCGTGGAGTGCACGAAGTCAGCTGGGGATGAACATCCGCGAATTTCGCATCAGGATCATCAGTGCAGCAATTCACCAGCGCACGATAATGACTTTTCTCCCACAACGAGAAGTTAATCATCGCCCCCTGAAAATAACTATCAACCTGATAAGTTGCATCGGGAGTTACCCCTGAAGAGTGCTCCTGATAGAAAGCTCTGACCTCTTTGCAAGCGCCTTGAATCGCAGAGGCGATCTCCGAACCAGGAATCAACCACATCATGGAGTTTTTGTATAAAATCTTCATACCATCTTTACTCTTTAAGCAGAACGAAATAGCGAATTTTGGACAAGAGAAGCCCACAGGACGCACTTTCTAATTAAGTGCGCCCGGATACTCCGCGCGTTTTTTGACTAGACGTTATTTACAGGGGCCAAATAGCACCAAAAGGTAGATCAGGCTTCGCTGGTTACAAATTTTTCAAGATGAGCAATTTGCTGCCTCAAATGCTCAATCTGTACCTTAGCTACATTGAAGGTACCATCTCGCATTCTCATAAGGTTCATCGCAGCCATGGACGCTCGAAGCATGTGGCTATCTTTGCGCGCATATCGCTGGACTGCAGTAGCGGAGGAGTGCCCAAGTAATTTCTGGACAACGCCAAGCTCGAAGCCAAAGGCACCAGGTTTGAAAGGATTTGGGCAGTGATTGTGCAAGTAGTACGCATACATATGGCGAAGAGCATGAAACCCATAGCTCTCGCCCGTCAACGCTTTAGCGGCTGCGTTGAAGCGCTCCCATACGGCTTGATAGGAGGATGGCATGCCCTCTCCGTTGATGAGGTTCCTAAACAGAAAATGATGCGACACAGGCCTGTGGCGCTTCATTTCCAGAGCACGCTGCTCGGCGATGTAAAGATCCAGATTCACCCAAAAATGAGAAGCGAACGGCTCTATCAAGAAGGTTTCGGGGTGCAAACGCCCTTTGTGGCTCAGCTTGCTGATAGCCACATCTGTCATGAAGCGGGACAGCTCTTTGATTCGAGTGTTCGGATCGATGATCTGAACGTAGTTGTCAAATGGCTTCCCAGGATAGATACATACATCAGACGTAAACATCGTCAGCGCTTCTGAGATACGGCAACCGCAGGCCGCTAGCAGTGACCATAGCGTCTTGTCCCTGAGGCACGTCGCGCTCTCGATAAGCTTCACACACAGGTCAATCGGAAAGACTTTTTCATCGCCACCATAGCTATCAGTATGTGCCATGGTTGACGGCTTGGAGGTGGCGACCAGCCCCACCTGTCGTATCCGTTTTGCCCCACCCGCTATGCATCCTGCCAACCAGCTACTGTTGCCAATTGCAATGCTGATCTTCGTAGGTGCAGCTACGTACTGAGAGGTGATTGCCGGCAGCGCTGAAACGAGATCTTTGCCTACGTAGCCGGTCTCCTGGAGCTGAAGGATTGCCTTTCTGAAAGTCTCACTCGCATCGATGAAGTTATTGACGGCAGTAAGGTGCTTCCGGATCGAGCTACCCCCCATTTTCCGGTCACCCAAAATCCTCGCGACGGATCGGCTCAGCTCGACACTGCTGCCCGAGCCATAAGCCAGGAAATTCTCGTACCCCTCGATCGCTTCAGTCAGAAGCAAAGGCGTGAGGCCCCCATTCAGATCGGCAACCACCTGGATGTATTGGATGAACAGCAGCACTGCTGGGCCATAGGCTTTCACTGTGTTCCAGGCCTGACGCTTCGAGAGCTCGAAGATCCAGGTGTCAAAGAACTCGCTGGTCACCACGTCAGCAGAAAGCATGCGGTACGTTGGCCTTCCGGCGCGAAACGTTTCCATGATGCTGACCGACACATCTACCACTGCAGCCATTAAGCCCCCGTCTCGGATGTAGGTTTGCTGGAATGGGCAAACCCCTAAGGTGCAACTACCAGTTGCAACGGGTGGCGATACTGCAACAAGACGCAACAACACGCAACCAAAACGTTGCACATTTTAGTTTTCTTGTGGGCCTGGTGAGGTTGGGGTTAAGAAAATCGAGACGAAAAAAAAGGGCCTAGATTGCTCTAGGCCCTTAATTCATTGATGTTTGGCGGGAAACCAGGGATTCGAACCCTGGGAACGCTCTCACGTTCGCCGGTTTTCAAGACCGGTGCATTCAACCACTCTGCCAATTTCCCGGGATGTTCGTAGCGCGACTGGACAACAGCGCTATAAGATGCAACTAGAAGGGGCCTTAGATAAGAACTCTAGGATAGTTGCCCATCGACGGTTTTCAAGACCGTTGCCTTAAACCACTCGGCCACGCTTCCTCGTATTGCGGGCGCCATAATACCGAAATGAAACAAGCTGTCAAACTCTCTAGGTGGCTGGTCTGCGCGCCTCTGTTATGATCTTTGCATCTGAACGTTTCAAACCCACAGGAGTGTCGCCATGCGCGAACAGGATTACGCCGTCAACCACGGCCTGCAGGTCGAACAGCAAGAGGTCAGCCGCGTCCTGCGCAACACCTATGGCCTGCTGGCCATCACCCTCGCTTTCAGTGGTGTCATGGCCTATGTAGCCCAACAGATGCGCGTCGGCTACCCGAACATTTTCGTGGTGCTGATCGGCTTCTACGGCCTGTTCTTCCTCACCAACAAGCTGCGTGATTCGGTATGGGGCCTGGTGTCCACCTTCGCACTGACCGGTTTCATGGGCTTCCTGCTCGGCCCTATCCTCAACCGCTACCTGGGCATGGCCGGCGGCGCTGAAGTGGTCAGCTCGGCATTCGCCATGACCGCACTGGTATTCGGTGGTCTGTCGGCCTACGTGCTGATCACCCGCAAGGACATGAGCTTCCTGGGCGGCTTCATCACCGCAGGCTTCTTCGTGCTGCTGGGCGCTGTGCTGGCAAGCTTCTTCTTCCAGATCAGCGGCCTGCAACTGGCGATCAGCGCAGGTTTCGTGCTGTTCTCGTCGGTGTGCATCCTGTTCCAGACCAGCGCAATCATCCACGGCGGTGAGCGTAACTACATCATGGCGACCATCAGCCTGTATGTATCGATCTACAACCTGTTCGTCAGCCTGCTGCAACTGTTCGGGCTGATGGGTCGGGATGACTGATCCGAGCTTGGTTGGTTGAGTGTTGAAAAAGCCCGCTTCGGCGGGCTTTTTTGTGGGTGGCGTTTGAGGGGCGCTGGCTTCGCGCTCGTTCACTGGCAAGGCCGACCCCTACGCCCTGCGGGCTGTAGCGCCAGATAATGCTGGCAAACTGGACTACCCCAATCCCCGCGCGCGCCGTAGAATGCGCTCCTTTTTTTCTGCCCGGGGCAGCAACACCCATGAGCTCACTCGAACAAGCGCCCGAACAGGCCAATGAACTGGTTCTAGGCCTGGAAGACCGGCCCCGGCCGCTGATCGCCCTGCTCGCTGCCCTGCAGCACCTGCTAGCGATCATCGTGCCCATCGTTACCCCCGGCCTGCTGATCTGCCAGGCACTCGGCGTATCGGCCCGCGATACCAACCTGATCGTGTCGATGTCGCTGGTGATCTCCGGGATCGCTACCTTCGTGCAATGCCGACGCTTCGGGCCCTTCGGCGCCGGGCTGTTGATCGTGCAAGGCACCAGCTTCAACTTCGTTGGCCCGCTGATCGCCGGCGGCGCGCTGATGGTCAAGCAAGGTACGCCCGTAGAAGGCGTAATGGCGGCGATCTTTGGTGTGGTGATTGCCGGCTCGTTCGTTGAGATGGGCATTTCGCGCATTCTGCCGTTCGTGAAACGCCTGATCACCCCCCTGGTCACCGGCATAGTAGTGCTGATGATCGGCCTCACGCTGATCAAGGTGGGCCTGATCAGCATGGGCGGCGGCTTCGGCGCCATGGCCAACGGTACCTTCGCCAACGGCGAAAACCTGCTGCTGTCCGGCGTGGTGCTGGCCATCATCGTGGTACTCAACCGCATCCCGGTGGTGTGGATGCGCAGTTGCGCGATCGTGATCGCGCTGGCCGTCGGCTACGCACTGGCCGGCTACCTGGGCCGCCTGGACTTCACCGGCATGCATGAAGCCGCCGTATTCCAGGTGCCGGTGCCATTGCACTTCGGCCTGAGTTTCTCCTGGGCGCTGTTCATTCCGATGCTGGTGATCTACCTCGTGACTTCGCTGGAAGCCATCGGCGACGTTACCGCCACCAGCAAGGTATCGCGCCAGCCGGTCGAAGGCCCGCTGTGGATGCAACGCATCAAGGGCGGCGTGCTGGTCAACGGCGCCAACTCGCTGCTGGCCGGTGTATTCAATACTTTCCCGAGCTCGGTGTTCGCGCAGAACAACGGCGTGATCCAGCTGACCGGTATTGCCAGCCGCCATATCGGTATCTGGATTGCCGCAATGCTGGTGATTCTGGGGCTGTTCCCAAGCGTGGCCGGGGTGATCCAGGCGGTGCCGGAGCCGGTGCTGGGTGGTGCTGCGATGGTGATGTTCGGTGCCGTAGCGGCCTCGGGTATCAATATTCTGGCCAGCATCAGCCTGGACCGTCGCGCCCTGCTGATCATCGCGGTGTCCCTGGCGTTGGGCCTGGGCGTGGCGCAGGTGCCGGAATTCCTGGCGCACATGCCATCGGCACTGCGCAATGTGCTGGAGTCTGGCGTGGCAACCGGCGGCATCTGTGCGCTGGTGCTGAACTGGTTCCTGCCCGAGTTCAAAGCTCAGAACTGAGGCCGCTTGCCAAGCTGCCCCAACCTGGCCCGCGCCCACAAGGCGCGGGCTTTTTGCTTTATCATGGGCGCAGTTTTGCTGACAGAGCCTGCCATGAAGTTCGCCCTCGCGGTATTTTCCCCCGGCCATGCGCCCTCCTCGCGCCGTGCACTGCTGTTCGCCCAGGCTGCCCTGGCCAGCGGGCACGAGATCGTGCGGCTGTTTTTCTATCAGGATGGCGTGCACAGCGCCTCGGCCAACGTGGTCGCGCCGCAGGATGAGCTGGACGTGCCGGCGCAATGGCGTGCCTTCGTCACCGAGCACCAGCTCGATGCGGTGGTGTGCATTGCCGCCGCCCTGCGCCGTGGCGTGTTGAACGCCGAAGAGGCCCAGCGTTATGAACGCCCCGCCGTGAACCTGCCCGCGCCGTGGGAGCTGTCGGGCCTGGGCCAGTTGCACGAAGCTGCACAAACCGCCGACCGCCTGGTCTGCTTTGGAGGCGACTGAAATGGCCAAGTCATTGCTGATCATCAGCCGCCAGGCCCCCTGGGCCGGCCCGTCGGCCCGCGAGGCACTGGATATCGCCCTGGCCGGCGGCGCCTTCGACTTGCCGCTGGGCATGCTGTTTCTGGATGATGGCGTGTTTCAGCTGGCACCTGCGCAGCAACCGGCACAGCTGCAACAGAAGAACCTGGCGGCCAACCTCCAGGCGCTGCCGATGTTCGGCGTGGAGGCCCTGTTCGCCGACGCCCGCAGCCTGCTCGAGCGCGGCCTGGACGCTGAACACCTGACACTGGACGTCGAGGTACTCGACGACGCTGCACTGGCAGCCCTGATCGACCGTTTTGACCAGGTGGTAACCCTCTGATGAGCACCCTGCACGTCATTTCCCACTCGCCGTTCGGCGATAACCGCCTGAGCAGCTGCCTGCGCCTGCTGGGCAGCAACGACGGCCTGCTGCTGTGCGGCGACGCGGTGTACGCGCTGCAGCCCGGCAGCGAGCCGCTGAAGGCGCTGGAGCACGCCAACCTGGGCGCAAGGCTGTTTGCGCTGGAAGAAGACCTGCAAGCCCGCGGCATCTCCAGCGACGCGGCCCGGGCCATCGACTACCCGGCGTTCGTGCAGCTGTCGCTGGACCACGACAAGGTCAACAGCTGGCTATGAGCACCCTGAGCCTCGACAACCGCGACATTGCCCTGGACAAGGACGGCTTCCTGGTCGACCTGAAGGACTGGTCAAAGCCCGTGGCACAAGCCCTGGCCGAGCGCGAAGGCCTGGAACTGACTCCCGAACACTGGGAGGTACTGGAGCTGCTGCGCCAGTTCTACCAGGAGTTCGAGCTGTCGCCGGCCACGCGCCCGCTGATCAAGTACACCGCCTTGAAGCTGGGCCCGGACAAAGGCAACAGCCTGCACCTGAACCGCCTGTTCAACGGCACCCCCGCCAAACTTGCCGCGAAGCTCGCGGGCCTGCCAAAGCCGACCAACTGCATATGACTGCCCCTACCCCGCTCACCCTCGAAACGCCCGCCGAACACCCCTTCGCCCAGTTCGTGCGCATTTTGGGCAAAGGCAAACGCGGCGCCCGCGGCCTGACCCGGGAAGAAGCCCGCGAGGCCATGGGCATGCTGCTGGACGGCAAGGTCGAGCAGACGCAGCTGGGCGCCTTCCTGATGCTGCTGCGTCACAAGGAGGAGAGCCCCGAGGAGCTGGCCGGCTTCACCGAAGCCGTGCGCCAGCGTGTACAGGCACCGCCCATCGCGGTCGACCTGGACTGGCCGAGCTATGCGGGCAAGAAGCGCCACCTGCCGTGGTTTCTGCTGGCGGCCAAGTGCCTTGCGAAAAACGGTGTGCGCATCCTGCTGCACGGCGGCGGCGCTCACACCGCCGGGCGCCTGTATACCGAACAGGTGCTGGAACAGGTGCAGATCCCGCTGTGCCGCGACTGGGCCAGCGTCGCCAGTGCCCTGGACGAGCACTGCATCGCGTTCATCCCCCTGCAGGACTGGGCGCCGCGCCTGCAGCACATGATCGACCTGCGCAACACCCTGGGGCTGCGCTCGCCCATTCACTCGCTGGCACGGGTGCTCAACCCGCTGGGGGCGCGGTGCGGCCTGCAGAGCATCTTCCACCCCGGCTACCAGGCCGTACACCGCGAAGCCAGTCGGCTGCTGGGCGATACGGCGATTGTGGTCAAGGGTGACGGCGGTGAGATCGAGATCAATCCGGATGCCACCAGCCACCTGTACGGCACTGCCCATGGCCAAGACTGGGATGAAGAATGGCCGCAGCTGTCGGCCCAGCGCCATGTGAAGCCGGCCAGCCTCGACCTGCAGCACCTGCTGGCAGTATGGCGCGGCGAGGCCCGCAACAGCTACGGTGAACTGGCTCTTGTATCGAGCATGGCGCTGGCGCTACGCGGCTTGGGGCAAACCCGAGAGGACGCCTTCACGCAGGCGCAGCACTGGTGGGATCAACGCCTGAGCTAGGCGACTGATCGGGGTTTTCGATCAAACAGGCCGATGCTTTGCGCCATTGGTTCGAACTTGAACCCGTACACTGGGCTCCAAGTTGAACGAATCGCCAAGGAGACCACCATGGGCCTGTTGATCGATGGCCGCTGGCATGACCAGTGGTATGAAAGCAGCAAAGACGGCACCTTCCAGCGCGAGAACGCGCAGCGGCGCAATCAGCTGCCCGCAGCCGACGCCGGGCGCTATCACCTGTATGTGTCGCTGGCCTGCCCCTGGGCGCACCGCACGCTGATCTTTCGCACGCTCAAGGGCCTGGACAAGCTGATCGACGTGTCGGTGGTCAGCTGGCTGATGGGCGAGAACGGCTGGACCTTCGACACAGCCCTGGGTTCGACGGGCGACAAGCTCGACCAGCTGGAATTCCTGCATCAGCGCTACACCCGCGACGACCCGCATTACACCGGCCGGGTCACGGTGCCGGTGCTGTGGGACAAGCAGGAACAACGCATCGTCAACAACGAGTCGGCCGAGATCATCCGTATCTTCAACACCGCCTTCGACGGGCTGACCAGCAATCGCCTGGACCTTTACCCCGAGCCGCTGCGCGCAAGCATCGATGCACTGAACGAGCGGATCTACCCTGCCGTGAACAACGGCGTGTACCGCGCAGGCTTTGCGACTACGCAAAAAGCCTACGAGCAGGCGTTCGACGAGCTGTTTGCCGAGCTGGATGCACTGGAAAAGCTACTGAACGACCAGCGCTACCTGGCCGGCGAATACCTGACCGAAGCTGACTGGCGGCTGTTCACCACGCTGATTCGGTTCGATGCGGTGTATCACGGGCACTTCAAGTGCAACCTGCGGCGCATCGCCGATTATCCGAACCTGTCGAACTGGCTGAGGGAGCTGTACCAGTGGCCGGGGGTGGCCGAGACGGTGAACATGGAGCATATCCAGCATCACTATTACATGAGCCACAAGACCATCAACCCGAACGGGATCGTGCCCAAGGGGCCATTGCAGGACTTTGCGGCGCGACATGATCGGGAGCGGCTGGTGGGCCGGGGGATTTGGGACAAGACCAGTTTTTGATCAGGGGTTGAAGGGCCCCTTCGCCAGCAAGGCTGGCTCCTGCAGTGGATCGCGTGAACCTGCAGGAGCCAGCCTTGCTGGCGAAGCTGTTGTTACTGAGCCCCTTCGAACCACGCCAGCTTCTCGCGAAGCTGCACCACCTCGCCCACGATCACCAGCGTCGGCGCATGCACTTCATGCTCCGCCACCAGTTGCGGCAGGTCGGCCAGGGTGCCGGTAAACACCCGCTGGTTGGTGGTAGTGCCCTGCTGCACCAGCGCCGCCGGCGTACTAGCCGCACGACCGTGACGAATCAGCTCGGCACAGATGGTCGGCAAGCCCACCAGCCCCATGTAGAACACCAGGGTCTGCGCAGGCGCCACCAGGTCATTCCACGGCAGGTTGCTGGTACCGTCCTTGAGGTGGCCGGTTACAAAGCGCACCGACTGGGCATAATCGCGATGGGTCAGCGGGATGCCGGCATACGCCGAACAGCCGCTGGCCGCGGTGATGCCCGGCACCACCTGGAAGGGTATGCCATGCTCGGCCAGCTCTTCGATCTCCTCGCCACCCCGGCCGAAGATGAACGGATCGCCGCCCTTGAGGCGCAGCACGCGCTTGCCTTGCTTGGCCAGGGTCACCAGCAGCTGGTTGATCTGGTCCTGCGGCACACTGTGATCGGCACGGCGCTTGCCCACGTAGATGCGCTCGGCGTCGCGCCGGCACAACTCGATGATGGCGGGCGCCACCAGGCGGTCGTACAACACCACATCGGCCTGCTGCATCAGGCGCAGCGCACGGAAGGTCAGCAAGTCCGGATCACCCGGCCCCGCCCCCACCAGGTACACCTCGCCCGAGGTCTGCGGCAGCGCGCCGTCCACCTTGGCCTGCAGCAGGCGTTCGGCTTCGGCGCCCTGCCCGGCCAGCTGGCGCTCGGCAATCGGGCCCTGGAACACGTCTTCCCAGAACCCACGACGCTGGTTCACGTCGGGGTACAGCTCCTTGACCCGATGGCGAAAGCGCGCGGCCAGGCCGGCCAGTTCGCCATAGGCGGCAGGAATCCAGGTTTCCAGCTTGGCGCGGATCAGGCGTGCCAGCACCGGCGCATCGCCGCCGCTGGACACCGCTACCACCAGTGGCGAACGGTCGACGATCGCCGGGAAGATCACCGTGCACAAGGCCGGCGCATCCACCACGTTGACCGGCACACAGCGCTGGCGCGCATCGGCCGATACCTGGGCGTTGAGCGCCTGGTCGTCGGTGGCGGCGATGATCAGCTGGCAACCGTCGAGGTCGCTTTCGTGATAGCCGCGGGCCAGGGTCTGGCCGCCACTGGAGCGTGCCAGTTCGGCCAGTTGCCCCTCGATTTCAGGGGCAACCACCCGCAGCACGGCACCTGCATCGGCCAGCAGGCGAGACTTGCGCAGGGCAATCTCGCCTCCACCCACGACCAGCACCTGGCTGCCCCGCAGGTTGTGGAACAGCGGCAGGAACTCCATTTAACCGATGATCTCCAGGCCACCCATGTAAGGCTTGAGCACGTCCGGTACACGGATGCTGCCATCAGCCTGCTGGTAGTTCTCCAGCACTGCCACCAGTGTACGGCCTACAGCCAGGCCCGAGCCGTTGAGGGTGTGCACCAGCTCCGGCTTGCCGGTCTCCGGGTTGCGCCAGCGGGCCTGCATGCGGCGCGCCTGGAAGTCGCCGCAGTTGGAGCACGAGGAAATTTCGCGGTACTTGTCCTGGCTCGGCACCCACACTTCCAGGTCGTAGGTCTTCACGGCACTGAAGCCCATGTCGCCGGTGCACAGCGACAGTACGCGGTAAGGCAGCTCCAGCAGTTGCAGCACGCGCTCGGCGTTGGCAGTCAGGCCTTCGAGGGCTTCCATCGACTTGCCCGGCTCGACCACCTGGACCATCTCGACCTTGTCGAACTGGTGCTGGCGGATCATGCCGCGGGTATCGCGACCCGACGCACCGGCTTCGCTACGAAAGCACGGGGTGTGGGCGACGAACTTGATCGGCAGTTGCTTGGCATCGACGATTTCGCCGGCCACGATGTTGGTCAGCGACACTTCGGCCGTCGGGATCAGGTAGAAGTCGGCCTCGCCTTCGCGGCTGATCTTGAACAGGTCTTCCTCGAACTTGGGCAGCTGGCCGGTGCCTTGCAGCGCCGGGGCCTGTACCAGGTACGGGGTGTAGGCTTCCTCGTAGCCATGCTCGGCGGTGTGCAGGTTGATCATGAACTGCGCCAGGGCACGGTGCAGACGGGCGATCGGGCCGCGCAGCAGGGCAAACCGCGCGCCCGACAGCTTGGCTGCGGTCTCGAAGTCGAGGTAGCCGTTGCGCTCGCCCAGGGCGACGTGGTCCTGGATCGCAAAATCGAAGCTGCGCGGGGTGCCCCAGCGGCGCACTTCGACGTTGTCGTCTTCATCGGCGCCCACTGGTACGCTGGCGTCCGGCAGGTTGGGGATGGTCAGCAGGATAGCGTCCAGCTCTTCGCGGATACCTTCCAGCTCCACCTTACCGGCAGCCAGTTCGTTGGCCATGCGCTCGACGTCGGCCATCAGCGGGGCAATGTCCTCACCCTTGGCCTTGGCCTGGCCGATGGATTTGGAACGGGCGTTACGCTCGGCCTGCAGCTGTTCGGTGCGGGTCTGCACAGACTTGCGGCGCTCTTCAAGTGCTTCGATGCGCGCGACATCCAGGCTGAAGCCACGGGAAGCCAGGCGATCCGCCACTTCCTGAAGTTGGCCGCGTAACAGTTGGGAATCGAGCATATCGTTTTCTCGCTGGTTCAGAATTTGGTCAAGGACAAACCGGCCCAGGTGGCGAGCAGGCCACCCACTACACTGAGGCTGGCATAGCCGAACGCCAGGGGCGCCTGCCCGCTTTCGAGCAGGCGTACGGTGTCCATGGAAAAGGATGAAAAGGTCGTCAGGCCGCCAAGGAAGCCGACGATCAGGCCTGCGCGCAGCTCGACCGGCACCAGCGGGCGATGCAGAAACAGCCCGTAGAGCAAGCCGATCAGCAGGCAGCCAATCAGGTTGACCGCCAGCGTACCGAGATAGAAGTGGCGTGGCCAGTGGGCATTGACCCAATTTCCCGCGGCAAAGCGCAGCAGCGTGCCGGCAATGCCCCCGGCGCTGACTGCGGCCACCAGGGCAATCATGGCTTTCTCCGCTGGCGCGGGCTCAGGCGATCGAGTTCGGCCAGGTGGCGCAGCTTCTCGCCGATCTTCAGTTCCAGGCCGCGAGGCACCGGCTGGTAGTACTGGCGCGGCGCGAGGTCATCGGGAAAGTAGTCTTCGCCCGCCGCATAGGCATCGGGCTCGTCGTGGGCATAACGGTACTCGTCGCCGTAGCCCAGTTGCTTCATCAGCTTGGTGGGTGCGTTGCGCAGGTGCAGCGGCACTTCCAGCGAACCATGCTCGGCGGCTTCGCGCAGGGCGGTCTTGAAGCCCATGTACACCGCGTTGCTCTTGGGCGCACAGGCCAGGTACGTAATGGCCTGGGCCACCGCCAGCTCGCCCTCGGGGCTGCCCAGACGCTCCTGCACGTCCCACGCAGCCAGACACAGGCTCAGCGCACGCGGGTCGGCGTTGCCGATGTCTTCGCTGGCCATGCGCACCACGCGCCGCGCCAGGTACAACGGGTCGCAGCCGCCATCGAGCATGCGTGCGAACCAGTACAGCGCCCCATCGGGGTTGGAGCCACGCACCGACTTGTGCAATGCGGAAATCTGGTCGTAGAAGGCCTCGCCGCCCTTGTCGAAACGTCGACGGGTATCGCCAAGCAGGCTTTGCAGCAGTTCCACCCCGATCTCGCTGCCATCTTCGGCCAGGTCCGAGGCATTCTCCAGCAGGTTGAGCAGGCGCCGGCCATCGCCATCGGCGGCAGCCAGCAGCATCTTGAAGGCTTCGTCGCCCAGGCTCAGGTTGCGCTTGCCCAGGCCGCGCTCCTCGGTCAGTGCGCGCTCCACCAGGCGGTGCAACGCGGCTTCGTCCAGGCTCTTGAGCACATATACGCGCGCCCGCGACAGCAGGGCGTTGTTGAGTTCGAACGAGGGGTTTTCGGTGGTGGCGCCGATGAAGATCAGCGTGCCGTCTTCCACATACGGCAGAAAGGCGTCCTGCTGCGACTTGTTGAAGCGGTGCACTTCGTCGACGAACAGGATGGTGCGCCGCCCGTACTGGGCGGCCTGCTGCTTGGCGATCTCCACCGCCTGGCGGATCTCCTTGACCCCGGCCAGTACGGCCGAGACGGTCTCGAAGTGCGCCTCGCAGAACTGTGCCAGCAAACGCGCCAGGGTGGTCTTGCCCACCCCGGGCGGGCCCCAGAAGATCATCGAGTGCAGCGCGCCCTGCTCCAGTGCCTCGCGCAGCGGCTTGCCGCGCGCCAGCAGGTGCTGCTGGCCGACGTATTCGTCCAGGTTGGCCGGGCGCAGGCGCGCGGCCAAGGGCTGGGCAACAGGGTCACTTCGAAACAGGTCCATGGACGCGGGCTTGACCTCTTTACTCTTGAATCACGTCGGCGCCTTCAGGCACGACGAACTTGAATTTGCTCGCTGGGATCGGCTCATTGGCCTTGACCCCGCTGAACAGGATATTGGTGCGCTGGCCGACGCTGTCGATCAGTTGCATATCGTTCACCAGCCCCTTGCGGAAGGACAGGCGCAGCGAGTCGAACAGGGTGTCCTTGGTTTTGGGCTTGAGCGTGAAATCGATCACGTCACCCTGTTGCTTGGAGGTGATATCGAAGCTCTGGCTGATTTTCGAGATATCACCCGACAACAGCAAGGCCGGCGTTTCGGTCAGACGCTCGTCGAGCTTCTTGATGGTCGCCTGCTCCAGGTCCGGGTCCCACAGGGTCACCTTCTTGCCGTCCGACACCACCACCTGCTCGGCAGGCGCATCGGTGTGCCAGTAGAACAGGCCAGGGCGCTGTACCGCCATCTGACCGGTGGTTTCCTGCAACTGGGTGCCGCTGCCATCGAGGGTCAGTTGCGAGAAACCGGCAGAAATGGTCTTGGACGTCTCCAGCAATTGGGTCAGGCTTTTGACGTCCGCCTCTGCGGCGAAAACCGAAGCGCTGGACAGGGCCATGGCGGAAACCAACAGCATGCGAATCAGGCGCATGGAAATCCTCGTTGCAGTAGGGGTGGGCCGGCGGCCGTCAATGGCCGCCGGCAGATAAGGAATCATCAGTCGCGCATCGGTCCGGGCGCAATCACTTCACGCGAACCGTTGGTGTTCATGGCAGTGACCACACCGGCCATTTCCATCGCCTCGATCATGCGGGCGGCGCGGTTGTAGCCGATCTTGAGCTTGCGCTGTACCGCGGAAATGGAGGCACGACGGCTTTCGAGCACGAACTGCACGGCCTCGTCGTACAGCGCGTCGGTTTCGGCGTCATCGTCACCGCCACCACCACCGCCCCCATCGAAGCCGCTGCCGGCCTCTTCGACACCGCTGAGGATGTCGTCGTTGTAGTCCGGGGCGCCGCGCAGCTTCCAGGCCTCGACCACGCGGTGAACCTCTTCGTCGGACACGAAGGCGCCGTGCACGCGAATCGGCAGGCTGGTGCCCGGCGGCATGTACAGCATGTCGCCATGGCCCAGCAGTTGTTCCGCGCCGCCCTGGTCGATGATGGTACGCGAGTCGATCTTGCTCGATACCTGGAACGCCATGCGCGTCGGGATGTTGGCCTTGATCAGGCCGGTGATCACGTCCACCGACGGACGCTGGGTGGCCAGGATCAGGTGGATACCGGCAGCCCGCGCCTTCTGCGCGATACGGGCGATCAGTTCTTCGACCTTCTTGCCGACGATCATCATCATGTCGGCGAATTCGTCCACCACCACCACGATGGTCGGCAGGGTCTTGAGCAGCGGCGGCACGTCATCCATGCTTTCGCGCTTGAACATTGGGTCGTAGATCGGCTCGCCCGCTTCTTCGGCGTCCTTGATCTTGCGGTTGAAGCCGGCCAGGTTGCGCACGCCCATGGCCGCCATCAGCTTGTAGCGGCGCTCCATCTCGGCCACGCTCCAGCGCAGGGCATTGGCGGCGTCCTTCATGTCGGTGACCACCGGGCACAGCAGGTGCGGGATGCCTTCGTAGATCGACAGCTCGAGCATCTTCGGGTCGATCATGATCAATTTGGCGTCTTCGGGGCCGGACTTGAACAGGATCGACAGGATCATCGCGTTCACGCCCACCGATTTACCGGAACCTGTGGTACCGGCCACCAGCAGGTGCGGCATCTTGGCCAGGTCGGTGATCACCGGCTTGCCGCCGATATCATGACCCAGGGCCATGGTCACAGGCGACTTGGCCTCGTCATACTGCGGCGACGACAGCACCTCGGAGAAGCGCACGATCTGGCGGTCTTCGTTGGGGATCTCGATACCCACCGTGGTCTTGCCCGGGATCACTTCGACCACGCGCACGCTGGTTACCGCCAGCGAGCGCGCCAGGTCCTTGGCCAGGTTGGCGATGCGGCTGACCTTGACCCCGGCGGCCGGCTGGATTTCGTAGCGGGTGATCACCGGGCCGGGGTGGATCGAGTCCACCGACACTTCAACGCCGAACTCCTTGAGCTTGATTTCCAGCAGATGGCCCACGCCCGCCAGGGACTCTGGCGAATAGTTGACCTTCTTCTTCTCGGCCGGGTCGAGAATCGAAATCGGTGGCAGCGTGCCTTCGATGGCGCTGTCGACGAACAACGGCGCCTGCTTTTCCTTCTGCACGCGCTTGCTCGGCTCTGGCGCCTTGGCCGGCGCCGGCATGATCACCGGTGGCACATGCTGCTCGCGCTCGGCCACATGCTTGCTCAGCGCGGTATCGCGCTCGATGATGCGTTCCTTGGCCTTGAGCTGCTCGCGGCGGTCGGGCACCACAGGCGCCACCACGTCGTGCACCTGCTCGTCGACTTCACGCAGTTGGGCAACCAGGCGCTTGCGCTCGTTGCGCCCGTCCCACCAGCGGTTGGCCGCACCCTGGAACAGTTCGAACAGGTCGAGGGTGATCTTGCCGGTGATGTCCATCACCTTGAACCACGACAGGTCGGTGAACACGGTCAGGCCGAACAGGAACAGCGCGATGAACATCAGGGTGCTGCCCTGCACGTTCAGCGCGTTCTTGGCCAGGTCACCCAGGCTTTCGCCCAGCGCGCCGCCCGCCGAGGCCGGCAGGCTCGGGGCCGAATGGAAATGGATATGCGCCAGCGCGGCGCCCGACAGCACCAGGAACACCAGGCCGATCAAACGCCAGGAGAACAGCCAGCCGCTCCACTGCCAGGGCTGATGACGTTCGCGGAAGATCTGCCAGGTCTTGATCGCCAGCAGCAACGGGAAGATATAGGCGAAATAGCCCAGCACCATGAACAACACGTCGGCAAAGAACGCCCCGGCGCGACCGGCGGCGTTCTGCACCTGCTCGACATTGCTGGTATGGCTGAAGCCCGGGTCGGCCTGGTCGTAGGTGAGCAGGGCCATCCACAGGTACAGGCACAGCGCGCCCATGGCGATCAGCGCACCTTCCTTGAGCCGGTAGTGCAGCTGCTGGCGCCAGATCGGCTCGGGGTTGGGTGTTGCGGTGGATTTCTTCAAAACGCGTCTATTCCTGCGCTCAATGCGCGTCCAACAGGGGTCGACCGGGCGACCGGGTCAACAAACCACTACTTTTAACATTACTGCCCGCCTGCCGCCATGACGGCACGCCGGAACGAGGCGTAAACGGGGGCCAATTTCCTATACGGCAATTTGAGCACGCATTCTCTTTTGTGACAAAGGCTTATGCGGGGTTTTTGCGTAGTTGGGACAGCATAGTGCAGGTTAAGTTGCGCCGCCCGCCAACGCCGGCGGGGCAACGGCAGGCGCCGGCCTTGCCGACGAAGCCTTTTGCGGCGATCCTTCCCCTCCCCTCCTCCACCGCACGGCGACCCACCTCCATGCTGACCTGGCTGAGCCGCAACAACCTGGACTTCCCGCCCCTGGAAAAGGCCCTGCACGAACCCAACGGCCTGCTCGCCGCCGGCGGCGACCTGAGTGCCGAGCGCCTGGTGCAGGCCTATCGCCATGGCTGCTTCCCCTGGTACCAGGACGGCCAGCCGATCCTGTGGTGGTCGCCCGACCCGCGCACCGTGTTGTTCCCGGACGAGCTGCACGTGTCGCGCTCGCTGCGCAAGGTCATCCGCCAGGGCCGCTATCAGGTCAGCTTCGACCAGGACTTTGCCAGCGTGATCAGTGCCTGTGCGGCGCCTCGCGACTATGCCGACGGCACCTGGATCACCGACCCCATGCAGGCTGCCTACCTCACGCTGCACCAGCAGGGCTTCGCCCACTCGGTGGAAGTGCGCGAAAACGGCGAGCTGGTGGGCGGGCTCTACGGCCTGGCCATGGGCCGCCTGTTCTTTGGCGAATCGATGTTCAGCCGCGCCGACAACGCCTCCAAGGTGGGCTTCGTGCACCTGGTCGAACACCTCAAGGCGGCCGGCTTCGTGCTCATCGACTGCCAGATGCCCACCAACCACCTGCACAGCCTCGGCGCCCGCGCCATCGCTCGCAGCACCTTTGCCGAGTACCTGCGCAACTACCTCGACCAGCCGGCCAACGTCAGTTGGGCCTGACGTCCTGGCGTTTGCTAGGCGAGTTTTCACAGCTGGCTTACACTTAATCCAAACGCACCTCCCGAGGGGTTGATCATGACAGAGCTGGCGCGGTTGAAGTTTTATGCCACTCAACCCCATGCCTGCAGCTACCTGCCAGACGAGCAAGCCACCACGCTGTTTCTCGACCCGAGCCAGCCAATGGACGCCAACGTCTACGCAGACCTGTCGGAAATGGGCTTTCGTCGCAGCGGCGACCACCTGTACCGCCCGCATTGCCAGAACTGCAATGCGTGCGTACCTGCGCGCATTCCGGCGGCTCGCTTTACGCCCAATCGCCAGCAGAAGCGCATCATCAAGCGCAACGCCGACCTGGTGGTGACCCCCGCACGCCCTCGGTTCAACGAAGAATACTTCGAGCTGTACCGCCGCTACATCGAGCAGCGCCATGCCGACGGCGACATGTACCCACCCAGCCGCGACCAGTTCTCCACCTTCCTGGTCCGCGACCTGCCGTTTTCACGCTTCTACGAGTTTCGCCTAGACGGCAAGCTGCTGGCGGTGGCGGTCACCGACCTGCTGCCCAACGGCGTATCGGCGGTGTACACCTTCTACGAACCCCAGGAAGAACGGCGCAGCCTGGGACGTTTCGCGATCCTCTGGCAGATCAGCGAAACCCTGCGCCTGGGGCTTGAAGCGGTCTATCTCGGGTACTGGATCAAGAACTGCAAAAAGATGAATTACAAGACCCAGTACCGCCCCATCGAGCTGCTGATCAATCAACGATGGGTCACGCTTAACTGAAACCCTTGGCTTGAACCCCATTTTTCGGGCACAATGCACGCCACTTTTTAGCCTGGCGCAGTTGCACCGGGCCGGCAACTGGACACCGAGGGCTTTACTGCATGTCGAAAGAAGACAGCTTCGAAATGGAAGGCACTGTCGTCGACACCCTGCCCAACACCATGTTCCGCGTGGAGTTGGAAAATGGGCACGTCGTTACCGCGCATATCTCCGGCAAGATGCGCAAGAACTACATCCGTATTCTCACCGGCGACAAGGTCCGCGTCGAACTGACGCCTTATGACCTGAGCAAAGGGCGCATCACCTACCGCGCCCGCTAAACGCTACACACAAGAACGCCCGGCCAGTGCCGGGCGTTTTTGCGTGCCTGCCTGAAAAGCCTCGCCGGCAAGGCCGACTCCTACCAGGGCAGCATCACCCCGCAGGAGCCGGCCGTGCCGGCGAACGCGATCAGGCCATCTCGGCCGTGGTCTCGAAGTCGAACACCAGCTCGCCATCGCGCAGGTCGATGTGCACCACGCCGCCATGCTCGGCCAGCTCGCCAAACAGGATCTCTTCGGCCAGCGGCCGCTTGATCTTGTCCTGGATAAGCCGCGCCATGGGCCGCGCACCCATCTGCGCATCGTAGCCACCGGCTGCCAGGTAGCTGCGAGCAGCATCCGACACCTCCAGCAGTACGCGCTTGTCTTCCAGCTGGGCCTGCAGTTCGGTGAGGAACTTGTCGACCACGCTCTTGATCACTTCGTGGCTCAGGCGACCAAACTGGATGATGGTGTCCAGGCGGTTGCGGAACTCCGGCGTGAAGCTCTTCTTGATCACTTCCATCGCGTCGGACGAGTGGTCCTGATGGGTAAACCCGATCGAGGCCCGTGCCGCAGTCTCGGCGCCGGCGTTGGTGGTCATGATCACGATGACGTTGCGAAAGTCCGCCTTGCGCCCGTTGTTGTCGGTCAGGGTACCGTGGTCCATCACCTGCAGCAGCAGGTTGAAGACTTCCGGGTGAGCCTTCTCGATTTCATCGAGCAGCAGCACGCAATGTGGCTGCTTGGTGATGGCTTCGGTCAACAGGCCGCCCTGGTCGAAACCGACATAGCCCGGAGGCGCACCGATCAGGCGCGACACGGTGTGACGCTCCATGTACTCGGACATGTCGAAACGCACCAGCTCGACCCCCAGCGCCTTGGCCAGCTGACGCGCCGCCTCGGTCTTGCCGACCCCGGTAGGGCCTGCAAACAGGAACGAGCCCACCGGCTTGTCCGGCGCCTTCAGGCCCGCACGCGACAGCTTGATGGCGGTGGCCAGCGAATCGATCGCGGCATCCTGGCCAAACACGGTCAGCTTCAGGTCGCGCTCCAGGTTGCGCAGCAGCTCCTTGTCGGAACTGGTGACGTGCTTTGGCGGAATGCGCGCAATCTTGGCGACGATGTCTTCCACCTGCTGCACATCGATGCGCTTGACGCGCTTCTCTACCGGCTGCAGGCGCTGGTACGCCCCCGCCTCGTCGATCACGTCGATGGCCTTGTCTGGCATGTGACGGTCATTGATGTAGCGCGCTGCAAGCTCCGCTGCGGCACGCAGCGACTCATCGCTGTACTCGATGCTGTGATGGGACTCGAAACGCCCCTTGAGGCCGCGCAGGATGCCGATGGTGTCTTCCACCGACGGCTCGCTGACATCCACCTTCTGGAAGCGCCGCGCCAGGGCCCGGTCCTTCTCGAAGATGCCGCGGAACTCCTGGAACGTAGTCGAGCCGATGCAACGGATATCACCCGAAGACAGCAGCGGCTTGAGCAGGTTGGACGCATCCATCACCCCGCCCGATGCCGCACCGGCGCCGATGATGGTGTGGATTTCGTCGATGAACAGGATCGCCTGCGGACGCTTGCGCAGTTCGCCGAGCAGCGCCTTGAAGCGCTTCTCGAAGTCGCCACGGTACTTGGTACCGGCCAGCAAGGCGCCCAGGTCCAGCGAATAGACCACGCTCTGGGCCAGCAGGTCAGGCACCTGACCGTCGACGATACGCTTGGCCAGGCCTTCGGCGATGGCGGTCTTGCCCACCCCGGCCTCGCCCACCAGCAGCGGGTTGTTCTTGCGCCGACGCGCAAGGATCTGCGCCACGCGCTCGACCTCGGTCTCGCGCCCCACCAGCGGGTCGATACGCCCCTGGCGTGCCAGTTCGTTGAGGTTGCTGGCATAAGCATCCAGCGGATTGCTCGAGGACGAGGCTTCGCCGCCGTCTTCGTCCTGCATGTCCTGCTCGCCGTCCTGGTGTTCGCCATGGCCCGGCACCTTGGAGATACCGTGAGCGATGTAGTTGACCACGTCGATTCGCGCGACACTTTGCTGTTTGAGCAGGAACACCGCCTGGCTTTCCTGCTCGCTGAAGATCGCCACCAGCACATTGGCGCCGGTGACTTCACGTTTACCCGAGCTCTGTACATGGAACACGGCACGCTGAAGCACCCGCTGGAAGCCCAGGGTTGGCTGGGTCTCCCGGTCTTCATCATGCACGGGGATCAGTGGCGTGGTGGAGTCGATGAACTCCTGCAGGTCGTGCTTGAGCTTGTCGAGGTTGGCTCCACAGGCACGCAAAACGGTTGCGGCGGCCTCATTATCCAAAAGCGCCAGCAGAAGGTGTTCGACGGTCATGAACTCATGACGCTTCGAACGGGCCTCCTTGAAGGCCAGATTGAGGGTGACTTCGAGCTCGCGGTTTAACATAGCTTCACCTCATACCCAAGTGGTCGGCGATTAACCGTCCTTCTCGATTTCACAGAGTAGCGGATGCTGGCTTTCCCGGGCGTATTGGTTGACCTGCATGGCCTTGGTCTCGGCGATGTCGCGGGTAAACAATCCGCACACTGCCCGCCCTTCTGTATGGACGGCCAGCATGACCTTGGTCGCCAGCTCGCGATTCAGGTTAAAAAACACCTCGAGCACTTCGACGACGAAATCCATCGGTGTGTAGTCATCGTTGAACAAAACCACCTTGTACATCGGTGGTGCCTGCAGCGCGGGCTTGGCTTCCTGTACCGCCAGACCAGAGCCATCGTCCTCATCCTGCTGCGGGCGATCCTGATTGAATGTTAGTCGAATCTGGCTATGTGCATGCATGGAAAGAAATTCATCATTTCGACAGGTTAAGGTTGAATGTGGACCGCCTGGCCACACGCCGGAACGGCCGTCGCCTGACCTTGACTATCGGCAAATCGGTGTTACAACCAATAAGAGCCCACCGTGGTCGATAAAGATCCGCGCAGTCAACCAGAATTTTCGCAGGTTCATAGGCGGATGGAGTGGATGATACTCCAGTGATGGAGTCCTTTGCAGAGGGATATGAGGATGGCAACCGGCAAAGTCAAGTGGTTCAACAATGCCAAGGGATTCGGATTCATCAACGAGGATGGCAAGGATGAGGACCTGTTTGCCCACTTCTCTGCCATTAACATGGAAGGTTACAAGACCCTGAAGGCCGGACAAGTCGTCACATTCGATATCATTCAGGCACCCAAGGGGTTTCATGCGCAGAACATAAGACCCGTCGTCACCAGCGCCCAGAGCGAACCCGCCAGCAGCGCGACCACGATCGACGCCTGAACACCCCAGGAACACCAGGGCCGGCCTGCCCTCTCGGACAGGCCGGCCTTTTGCTGCCCGCTTACATGTGCTTGATCAGCGCCTCACCGAAGCCCGAGCTCGACACCAGCGTCGCGCCTTCCATCAGGCGTTCGAAGTCGTAGGTCACGGTCTTGGCCTTGATAGCCCCGTTGGTGCCCTTGATGATCAGGTCCGCCGCCTCTGTCCAGCCCAGGTGACGCAGCATCATCTCGGCCGACAGGATCACCGAACCAGGGTTGACCTGATCCTTGCCGGCATACTTGGGCGCCGTGCCGTGGGTGGCCTCGAACATGGCCACGGTGTCCGACAGGTTGGCACCCGGCGCGATACCGATACCGCCCACTTCCGCTGCCAGGGCGTCGGACAGGTAGTCACCGTTCAGGTTGAGGGTGGCGATCACGTCGTACTCGGCCGGACGCAGCAGGATCTGCTGGAGCATGGCGTCGGCAATGGCGTCCTTGACGATCACTTCACGCCCGGTCTTGGGGTTCTTGAATTTCATCCACGGGCCGCCATCGAGCAGCTCGGCGCCGAATTCGTTCTTGGCCACCTCGTAGCCCCAGTCCTTGAAGGCCCCCTCGGTGAACTTCATGATGTTGCCCTTGTGCACGATGGTCAGCGACTCGCGGTCGTTATCCACCACATACTGCAGGGCCTTGCGCACCAGGCGCTGGGTGCCTTCCTTGGAAACCGGCTTGATGCCGATGCCGCAATCCTGGTCGAAGCGGATCTTGGTGACACCCATTTCCTCTTTGAGGAACTTGATGACCTTGTTCGCCTCGGGCGAGCCGGCCTTCCACTCGATGCCGGCATAGATGTCCTCGGAGTTCTCGCGAAAGATCACCATGTCGACGTCGCCAGGTTTTTTCACCGGGCTGGGCACACCCTCGAACCACACCACCGGACGCAGGCACACGTACAGGTCCAGTTGCTGGCGCAGGGCGACGTTCAGCGAACGGATGCCGCCGCCGACCGGGGTGGTCAGCGGGCCCTTGATCGATACCACGTAGTCTTTCACCGCATCCAGGGTTTCCTGGGGCAGCCAGGTGTCCTGGTCGTAGACCTGGGTGGCCTTCTCGCCGGCGTACACCTCCATCCAGGAGATCTTGCGCTTGCCGCCATAAGCCTTTTCGACTGCAGCATCGACCACCTTGATCATCACCGGGCTGACATCGACGCCAATACCGTCACCTTCAATGAAGGGGATGATCGGATTGTCGGGAACATTGAGAGAATGGTCTGCGTTGACGGTGATTTTGTCACCGACTGCCGGAACCTTGATTTTCTGGTATCCCATGCTGCACTCCGCTTTTTTCTGGTTGATAGGACTTCATGCAATCCCCAGAGCCTAACCCAGTTGAACGCAGACGCAAACCTCGCCGAAAAAACCGTCATACCAGCGTAAAACGCTCTACGTCTTTGGTCTAAAAGTGGCCATCCGACATGTTGACCTTGATGATTACGACCAAGGGTTTGATATACTCCGCCGGTGACCAAAGGGTCACTGGGGGCGACCGGTCCGAATAGAGACGTCCGGCCCCGACAAGACTGGGCTGTTACCGCAGTTCAGCCGTTTGACACTCGACTGATGCAACCCACCATCACAGCCCGGAATCCTCGACTTTCTGCTCATGGATCCGCTTGAGCGAAGCGCCTATCCTGCGCACCCCTCGAGATTCCGCGCACGCTCAGCAAAACAGAGAGTTAACCCGAATATGCCCACCCGATCCAAGATCATCTACACCTTCACCGACGAAGCCCCCGCCCTCGCCACCTACTCACTGCTGCCCATCGTCGAAGCGTTCACCGCCACTGCCGACATCGCCGTCGAAACCCGTGACATCTCGCTCGCTGGCCGTATCCTCTCTGCCTTCCCTGAACAGCTCGGCGCCGACAAGCAAGTGGCCGACCACCTGGCAGAACTGGGCCAACTGGCAACCACACCTGAAGCCAACATCATCAAGCTGCCGAACATCAGCGCCTCGGTACCGCAGCTGAAGGCCGCGATCAAGGAACTGCAAGCCAAGGGCTTCAACATCCCGGACTACCCGGACACCGTCAGCACCGACGCGGAAAAAGAAGCCCGCGCCCGCTACGACCGCATCAAGGGCAGCGCCGTGAACCCGGTACTGCGCGAAGGCAACTCCGACCGCCGCGCACCGCTGTCGGTCAAGAACTACGCCCGCAAGCACCCGCACAAGATGGGCGCCTGGGCAGCCGACTCCAAGTCGCACGTCGCGCACATGGACAACGGCGACTTCTACGGCAGCGAAAAAGCCGCGCTGATCGAAGCCGATGACAGCCTGCGCATCGAACTGCTGGCCAAGGACGGTTCGACCACCGTCCTGAAAGAAAAGACCGCGGTCAAGGCCGGCGAAATCGTCGACTGCGCCGTGCTCAGCACCAAGGCCCTGCGCAGCTTCATCGCTGCCCAGATCGAAGAAGCCAAGGCCCAGGGCGTACTGCTGTCGGTTCACCTGAAAGCCACCATGATGAAGGTCTCCGACCCGATCATGTTCGGCCAGATCGTCGCCGAGTACTACAAGGACGCGCTGACCAAGCACGCCGCCGTACTGGAGCAGGTCGGCTTCAACCTGAACAACGGCATCGGCGACCTGTACGCCCGCATCAAGGACCTGCCAGCCGAGCAGCAGGCCCAGATCGAAGCCGACGTGCAGGCCGTGTATGCCGTGCGCCCGGCGCTGGCCATGGTCAACTCCGACAAGGGCATCACCAACCTGCACGTGCCGAGCGACGTCATCGTCGACGCCTCGATGCCGGCGATGATCCGCGACTCGGGCAAGATGTGGAACACCGAAGGCCAACTGCAGGACACCAAGGCAGTGATCCCGGATCGCTGCTACGCCACCATCTACCAGGCGGTGATCGAAGACTGCAAGCAACACGGCGCCTTCGACCCTACCACCATGGGCAGCGTGCCGAACGTCGGCCTGATGGCACAGAAGGCCGAAGAGTACGGCTCCCACGACAAGACCTTCCAGGCCAAGGCTGATGGCGTGATCCGCGTCGTCGACGGCAAGGGCAACCTGCTGCTGTCCCAGGACGTCGAAGCCGGCGACATCTTCCGCATGTGCCAGACCAAGGACGCGCCGATTCAGGACTGGGTCAAGCTGGCCGTCAACCGTGCCCGTGCCAGCGCCACCCCGGCGATCTTCTGGCTCGACCCGCAACGCGCCCACGACGGCGTGCTGATCGAGAAGGTCCAGAAGTACCTGAAAGACCACGACACCACCGGCCTGGACATCCGTGTCCTGTCGCCTGTCGAGGCCATGAAGGTTTCGCTGCAGCGCATCCGTGCCGGCAAAGACACCATCTCGGTCACCGGCAACGTGCTGCGTGACTACCTGACCGACCTGTTCCCGATCATGGAGCTGGGCACCAGCGCCAAGATGCTGTCGATCGTGCCGCTGATGAACAACGGCGGCCTGTTCGAAACCGGCGCCGGCGGTTCGGCACCCAAGCACGTGCAACAGCTGGTGGAAGAAAACTTCCTGCGCTGGGATTCGCTGGGCGAGTTCCTGGCCCTGGCAGCTTCGCTCGAGCACCTGAGCACCGCCTACGCCAACCCCAAGGCCAAGGTACTGGCTGCGACCCTGGACCAGGCCACCGGCCAGTTCCTGGACAACAACAAGTCCCCTGCGCGCAAGGTTGGCAGCATCGACAACCGTGGCAGCCACTTCTACCTGACCCTGTACTGGGCCCAGGCACTGGCTGCACAGACCGATGACGCGGCGCTGCAAGCACGCTTCGCACCGCTGGCCAAGGCACTGACCGAGAACGAAGCGACCATCGTCGCCGAGCTCAACGCAGTCCAGGGCAAGCCGGTTGAAATCGGGGGTTACTACTACCCCGATGCCGAGCTGACCGCCAAGGCAATGCGCCCGAGCCAGACCTTCAACAACGCGGTTGCCGCGCTGTAAGGTTGGCTTGAGCTGACACACAGACCCCGGCCACGCACCGGGGTTTGTGCTTTCTGGACATCGGCGGCGCCCTCTTCGCCGGCAAGGCCGGCTCCTACAGCCCTTTGTAGGAGCCGGCCTTGCCGGCGAAGAGGCACGCCACCCCACTACGAAGGCACCCGCATGACCTGGCAACCCCACATCACCGTCGCCACCATCGTCGAAGACAACGGCCGCTTCCTGCTGGTCGAGGAATTCAAGGCCGGCCGGCACGTCTTCAACCAGCCCGCCGGCCACCTCGAAGCCAACGAAACCCTGCTCGAAGCCGCCCTGCGCGAGACCCTCGAAGAAACCGCCTGGGACGTCGAGCTTACCGGCATCGTCGGCATCTACCTCTATACCGCCCCCAGCAACGGCGTGACCTACCAGCGCATCTGCTTCGCTGCCCGCCCGCTTCGCCACCACCCCGAACGCGCCCTGGACACCGACATCGTGCGCGCCACCTGGCTCACCCGCGACGAACTGCTGGCCGACCCCGAGCGCTGGCGCAGCGAGCTGGTGCCGCAATGCATCGACGACTACCTGGCCGGCCCGCTGCACAGCCTGAGCCTGATCCGCAATTGAAGCCGCGGCTTTCGCCTTGCGCGGCGCAGCCTGATAGAATCGACGTCTTTTTCCAGATACACAGCCGGTACCTATGACCAGTCCAGCACTCTACGAACCCGAAAAGACACGCGTCATCGTCGGCATGTCCGGCGGCGTGGACTCTTCCGTCTCCGCCCTCCTGCTGATCGAGCAGGGCTACCAGGTGGAAGGCCTGTTCATGAAGAACTGGGAAGAGGACGACGGCACCGAATACTGCACCGCCCGCGAAGACCTGGCCGATGCCCAGGCCGTGTGCGACCGCATCGGCATCAAGCTGCACACCGCCAACTTTGCCGCCGAGTACTGGGACCACGTGTTCGAGCACTTCCTGGAAGAGTACAAGGCCGGGCGCACGCCGAACCCGGACATCCTGTGCAACCGCGAAATCAAGTTCAAGGCGTTCCTCGACTACGCCCTGATGCTCGGTGCCGACCTGATCGCCACCGGCCACTATGTGCGCCGCCGCGACATCGACGGGCGTACCGAGCTGCTCAAGGGCCTGGACCCGAACAAGGACCAGAGCTACTTCCTGCACGCCGTCGGCGGCGAGCAGATCGCCCGCACGCTGTTCCCGGTGGGCGAACTGGAAAAGCCCGAGGTGCGCGCCATCGCCGAAAAACACGGCCTGGCCACGGCCAAGAAGAAGGACTCCACCGGTATCTGCTTTATCGGCGAGCGCCGTTTCAGCGATTTTCTCAAGCAGTACCTGCCGGCGCAGCCCGGTGAAATCCAGACCACCGAGGGTGAAGTCATCGGCCAGCACCACGGCCTGATGTACCACACCATCGGCCAGCGTCAGGGCCTGGGCATCGGCGGCCTCAAGGATGCCAGCGACGAGCCGTGGTACGTGCTGGAGAAAGACCTCAGCCGCAACGTGCTGGTGGTCGGCCAGGGCAACGAGCACCCGTGGCTGTTCTCCCGCGCCCTGCTCGCCTCGGAGATCTTCTGGGTCAACCCCGTCGACCTCTCCAGCCCGCGCCAGCTGACGGCCAAGGTGCGCTACCGCCAGAGCGACCAGGCGTGCACCCTGGAACGCACCGCAAGCGGCTACCGCGCCGTTTTCGACGAGCCGCAGCGCGCCGTGACGCCGGGCCAGTCGGTGGTGTTCTATGACGGTGAGGTATGCCTGGGGGGCGGTGTGATCGAAGTGGCCGAGCCCTGGAGCAGCCGCTGATGAACCAGATGCAAGAGCAACTGGTGGCCCTGGGCGGGGTATTCCAGGCCGCCGTGCTGGTCGACCGAATCGCCCGCACAGGCCAGGCCAGCGAGGCCGACCTGGGCTGCATGCTCGGCAGCCTGCTGGTACGCGACCCCAAGGACACCCTGGAGGTGTTCGGCGGTGACGACCTGAACCTCAAGGATGGCTACCGCGCCCTGGCCAGCGCGCTGGAGCGCGACCCTGCCAGCCTGCAGCGCGAGCCGCTGCGCTACGCCTTGTCGATGCTGGGCCTGGAGCGCCAGCTGGCCAAGCGTGGCGACATGCTCGACACCATCGGCAAGCGTCTGCCGCAGATCCAGTCCCAGGCCGATCATTTCGGCCTGGTGCATGAAAACGTGATCGCTTCGTGCGGCGCCCTCTATCAGGACACCCTGAGCACCCTGCGCCAGCGTATCCAGGTGCATGGCGACATGCGCAACCTGCAGCAGCCCAACAATGCCTCGAAGATCCGCGCCCTGCTGCTGGCCGGCATCCGTGCTGCGCGCCTGTGGCGCCAGCTGGGCGGGCACCGCTGGCAGCTGGTGATCAGCCGGCGCAAGCTGCTCAAGGAGCTGTACCCGATGCTGCGCGGCTGACCCTGGCCACGTCGCGGCCTTCGCTGGCTTGCCAGCGAAAAGGCCCGAAAGACCTTTTGTCACCCTCAAAACCCGGGCGCGTTTTTCATGTATGATATGCGCCCTTTTCGTTGCCCGACTGTCCGAGAACACCCCATGCAGCTTTCCTCGCTCACTGCGGTTTCCCCTGTTGACGGCCGCTACGCCGGCAAAACCCAGGCCCTGCGCCCCATCTTCAGCGAATACGGCCTGATCCGTTTCCGCGCCCTGGTCGAGGTCCGCTGGCTCCAGCGCCTGGCCGCCCACCCGCAAATCGCTGAAGTACCAGCGTTTTCCGCCGAAGCCAACGCCGTGCTCAACGCCCTGGCCGACGACTTCGCCCTCGAGCACGCCGAGCGCGTCAAAGAGATCGAGCGCACCACCAACCACGACGTCAAGGCCATCGAGTACCTGCTCAAGGAGCAGGCCGCCCAGCTGCCGGAACTGGCCAAGGTCAGCGAGTTCATCCACTTCGCCTGCACCAGCGAGGACATCAACAACCTGTCCCACGGCCTGATGCTGCGCGAAGGCCGCGACAGCGTGCTGCTGCCGCTGATGCGCCAGATCGCCGAGTCGATCCGCGAACTGGCCCACCGCTTCGCCGACGTACCGATGCTGTCGCGCACCCACGGCCAGCCGGCTTCGCCGACTACCCTGGGCAAAGAGCTGGCCAACGTGGTGTACCGCCTGGAGCGCCAGATCGCCCAGGTTGCCGCCGTGCCGCTGCTGGGCAAGATCAACGGCGCCGTGGGCAACTACAACGCCCACCTGTCGGCCTACCCGCAGATCGACTGGGAAGCCAACGCCCGCGCCTTCATCGAAGACGAGCTGGGCCTGGTGTTCAACCCCTACACCACCCAGATCGAACCGCACGACTACATTGCCGAGCTGTTCGACGCAATCGCCCGCTTCAACACCATCCTGATCGACTTCGATCGCGATATCTGGGGCTACATCTCGCTGGGCTACTTCAAGCAGCGCACCATTGCCGGCGAAATCGGTTCCTCGACCATGCCGCACAAGGTCAACCCGATCGACTTCGAGAACTCCGAAGGCAACCTGGGCATCGCCAACGCGCTGTTCCAGCACCTGGCCAGCAAGCTGCCGATCTCGCGCTGGCAGCGCGACCTGACCGACTCCACCGTGCTGCGCAACCTGGGCGTCGGTTTCGCCCACAGCGTGATCGCCTACGAGGCCAGCCTCAAGGGCATCAGCAAGCTGGAAATCAACGAAGCCCGCATTGCCGAAGACCTGGACGCCTGCTGGGAAGTCCTGGCCGAGCCGATCCAGACCGTGATGCGCCGCTACGACATCGAAAACCCGTACGAGAAGCTCAAAGAGCTGACCCGCGGCAAAGGTATCAGCCCTGAAGCGCTGTTAACCTTCATCGATGGCCTGGACATGCCGGCCGAAGCCCGCGCCGAGCTGAAGAAGCTGACCCCGGCCAACTACATCGGTAATGCCGCGGCACAAGCCAAACGCATCTGATTGCCCCCGCGTTTTGACGCCCGGCTTGGCCGGGCGTTTTTATTGCTGAAAGAAAATTACTTTTTTTCAATAGGTTACACATGAATCCTGATACCCCACTTCAGCTGCTGGGCGGCCTGACTGCCCGCGAATTCCTGCGCGACTACTGGCAGAAGAAGCCCCTGCTGGTTCGCCAGGCCTTCCCTGATTTCGAAAGCCCGATCGATGCCGATGAACTGGCCGGCCTGGCACTGGAAGAGGAAGTCGAATCGCGCCTGGTCATCGAACATGGCGAGCGCCCGTGGGAACTGCGCCGCGGCCCGTTCGACGACGATACCTTCAGCACCCTGCCTGAGCGCGACTGGACCCTGCTGGTACAAGCCGTCGACCAGTTCGTGCCGGAAGTGGGCGAGCTGCTGGAGAGCTTTCGCTTTCTGCCAAGCTGGCGCATCGACGACGTGATGATCAGCTTCGCCGCCCCGGGTGGCAGCGTGGGCCCGCACTTCGACAACTACGACGTGTTCCTGCTGCAAGGCCAGGGCAAGCGCAACTGGAAGATCGGCCAGATGTGCGACAGCGACAGCCCGCTGATCGAGCACGCCGACCTGCGCATCCTGGCCGACTTCGAGCAGACCGATGAGTGGACCCTGGAACCGGGCGACATGCTCTACCTGCCACCGCGCCTGGCCCACTACGGTGTGGCCGAAGACGACTGCCTGACCTATTCGGTCGGCTTCCGCGCGCCGAGCGCCGCCGAAGTGCTGACCCACTTCACCGACTTCCTCAGCCAGTTCCTGCCTGACGAAGAGCGCTACACCGACGCCGACGCCCAGCCAGTGAGCGACCCGCACCAGATCCAGCGCGACGCCCTGGACCGCCTCAAGGGCCTGCTGGCCGAGCACATGAGCGACGAGCGCCTGCTGCTGACCTGGTTCGGCCAGTTCATGACCGAACCACGCTACCCGGAACTGGTGGCTGGCGAGGCACTGAGCGAAGAAGACCTGATCGACAGCCTGGAACAGGGTGCGATCCTGATCCGCAACCCGAGCGCGCGCCTGGCCTGGTCGGAAGTCGACGACAACGTGCTGCTGTTCGCCAGCGGCCAGAGCCGCCTGCTGCCGGGCGAACTGCGCGACCTGCTCAAGCTGATCTGCGCCGCCGACGCCCTGCACGTGGAAAACCTCGCGCCATGGCTTGGCGACGAAAATGGCCTTACCCTGATCTGCGAACTGGTCAAGCAAGGAAGCCTGGGATTTGCCAATGAATAAGATCGAAGTACGCCTGGCCGATTGGCAGAAAGACAACGCCGACATCCGCCGTATCCGCGAATCGGTGTTCATTGCCGAGCAGAACGTGCCGCCAGAGCTGGAGTGGGATGCCGACGACAACATCGCCGTGCACTTCCTGGCCTTTGAGGGTGACTACGCCATCGGCACCGCCCGCCTGTTGCAGGATGGCCAGATCGGGCGCGTGTCGGTGCTCAAGGACTGGCGCGGGCTCAAGGTGGGTGACGCACTGATGCAGGCCGCCATCGCCGAGGCGCAGAACCGCGATCTGCGCCAGCAGAAGCTCACCGCACAAGTGCATGCCACCGCATTCTACGAGCGCCTGGGCTTCAAGGTCGTCAGCGAGGAGTTCCTCGAGGCCGGCCTGCCGCACGTGGACATGGTGCGCGACTCGCAGTAAGCGCCAACCCTGTCGCCGGCAAGACCAGCTCCCATTCCCGCGGGAGCCGGCCTTGCCGGCGAACAGGCCAGCACAACCGCTACAAATTTGCCATCATGTCCACTCCACCCGCGGAGACCATTGACATGCCGCTACGCCCCCTGCTCGCCACCCTGCTTCTGTCGTTCAGCCTCAGTGCGCTGGCCGCCACCGAAGTCCTGCCGCTGAACCACCGCACCAGCGCCGAACTGCTCCCCGCCGCGCAAGCCTTCATCGGCAAGGACGGCAGTGTCAGCACCTTCGAAAACAAGCTGATCGTCAATGCCGAGCCCGGCAAGATCGACGAACTTCGCACCCTGCTGCAACAACTGGACACCGCCCCCAAGCGCCTGCTGATCAGCGTCGACAACACCGACAGCAACGTCCAGGACAACCGCGGCAACGCCCGCGTGATCCGCTACGGCACCGCCAACCGCGAGGGTGGGCTGCAACAGGTGCAGGCCAGCGAGGGAACTCCGGCGCTGATCCAGGTTGGCCAGAGCATTCCCATCACCAGCACCCAGACCGACAGCTACGGACGCGTGCAGAGCAACACCGAGTACCGCAACGTCACCCAGGGTTTCTACGTCACCGCCAGCGTCACCGGCGAAACCGTGCACCTTGCCATCAGCACCAACAATGACCGGATGAGCCAGGAACGTCCCGATGTAGTGAAGGTGCAAAGCACCGACACGAAGGTCACCGGCAAGCTTGGCGAGTGGATCAGCCTGGCAGGTGTCAACGCTCAAAGTCAGGCCGATCGCAGCGCTTCGACCCTCAGTTACTCCACCCAGCGCGGTGAGAACATGACTTTGCGGGTAAAAGTCGAGGCACTGGACTGACCCCGCGCCGTTCAAGGCCTCGACCAAAGGCCTCGAAACTGACTGACGAGTCGTATTAGACCAAAGATGTAGTGGATGAAAAAAAGCACTACAAAACATTTGACGCCCCCGAATCGCAGAGGCATGATGGCCCCGCTCCCGCTAATCAGAGGCCCTGGCAAGGGCCTTCGAGTTGCGCTCTGACCTACCCGACCTGAGCCGATTCGTGTCTGTACAGCCCACAAGGCGGTTTGACGAGATTGCGACTGGAACGAAGTTGTCCCGAGGGACGGAAGCGCATCAAACGGTAGACGGCACACCCTGATCGACGCAGCACGGCAACCACGAGCCAACCTGCCCGACAGCCACGCCAAGGACCTGCTCACTTCCCCCCTTCGAGCCCCATCGTTCAACGTCGCCATTTCGCCCACACCACTGGCTGCCAGTGCTTCTGACCAGCGAGCAATCGGAGCTGCCCCTGTACGCACAGCGCAGCCGACAGAGCGAACATTTTTTACCGACCTATGCGACGAGGTTTACTTTCATGGCACTGACACGCGAACAGCAAATTGCAGCCCTCGAAAAAGATTGGGCCGAGAACCCACGCTGGAAAGGCGTGACCCGTACCTACTCTGCCGCTGATGTCGTTCGTCTGCGTGGCTCGGTTCAACCTGAGCACACCCTGGCCCGCATGGGTGCCGAGAAGCTGTGGAACCTGGTAACCAAAGGCGCCCATCCTTCGTTCCGCCCTGAAAAAGATTTCGTCAACTGCATGGGCGCCCTGACCGGCGGCCAGGCTGTTCAACAGGTCAAGGCCGGTATCCAGGCTATCTACCTGTCCGGCTGGCAAGTGGCTGCCGACAACAACTCGGCCGAGTCCATGTACCCCGACCAGTCGCTGTACCCGGTGGACTCCGTGCCAACCGTGGTCAAGCGCATCAACAACTCGTTCCGTCGCGCCGACCAGATCCAGTGGAAAGCCGGCAAGAACCCGGGCGACGACGGCTACATCGACTACTTCGCACCGATCGTGGCTGACGCTGAAGCCGGTTTCGGCGGCGTACTCAACGCCTACGAGCTGATGAAGAACATGATCGAGGCAGGCGCCGCCGGCGTTCACTTCGAAGACCAGCTGGCCTCGGTTAAAAAATGCGGCCACATGGGCGGCAAGGTACTGGTTCCGACCCAGGAAGCCGTACAGAAGCTCAGCGCTGCCCGCCTGGCGGCCGACGTTGCCGGTGTACCGACCATCATCCTGGCCCGTACCGACGCCAACGCCGCCGACCTGCTGACCAGCGACTGCGACCCGTACGACCAGCCATTCGTGGTGGGTGAGCGTACCCAGGAAGGTTTCTACAAGGTACGTGCCGGTCTGGACCAGGCGATTGCCCGCGGCCTGGCCTACGCACCGTATGCCGACCTGATCTGGTGCGAAACCGCCAAGCCGGACCTGGACGAAGCACGCCGCTTTGCCGAAGCCATCAAGAAGGAATACCCGGACCAGATTCTGTCCTACAACTGCTCGCCTTCCTTCAACTGGAAGAAGAACCTGGACGACGCGACCATCGCCAAGTTCCAGCGCGAGCTGTCGGCCATGGGCTACAAGCACCAGTTCATCACCCTGGCTGGCATCCACAACATGTGGCACGGCATGTTCAACCTGGCGCACGACTACGCCCGCAACGACATGACTGCCTACGTGAAGCTGCAGGAGCAGGAATTCGCCGACGCGTCCAAAGGCTACACCTTCGTGGCGCACCAGCAGGAAGTGGGCACTGGCTACTTCGACGACATGACCACCGTGATCCAGGGTGGCAAGTCTTCGGTTACCGCCCTGACCGGCTCGACCGAAGAAGAGCAGTTCCACTGATCGGCTGATCGATTGGTGACATTCGGGTAACACGCAAGACCCGGGGCCTGTGATGGGGCTCCGGGTCTTGTGCCATTCATACCCCGCGCAGGCGCCAGCCTTGCCGGCGAAAAGGCCAGCCGCCCGGCACAAGGCTTCCTTATTACCCCCGATTGGCTATGCTAGTGCACACCGGCGTCAGCGGACGGCCTTGGCAGCGCAGATACCGACGCGCCACCCCCGCGCACAACCCTGAGCCAGAGCCCAGCGCCAGCACGCAGACACTGCCCGAAACAGGGGCGCACAAACTTGCCGGCCACACCCTTGAACAACAACTTTTAGTTGACGCAGGAGGTAGGAATAACAAGAGCTCTTCAAATGATATTAATTATCATTTCGAAACTTGCATTTCGTTACGCCATACAAGAAACATAATTAACAAAAGCACGCGCAATCCACGGAATACGTGGCCTGCAGCGAGTTACGAAAGATTTTTGTTCTTAATGCTACGAATAAATTTGCTGCAGAAATTTTACTTGCTACGGGTTTACCCATAAAATCAGCGCGATAGATTTCGCTGCGACATATCGTCACTGCTCTACTTCTTTTCAAGCTCAGAGACCAAGCGCTCTGTTAAGGATTTTCAGCATGCCCGATTCGACAGGACTCATCGCCCACAACTGGGGCTTTGCCATCTTCCTTTTGGGTGTCGTCGGCCTGTGTGCCTTCATGCTCGGCCTGTCCGCCCTGCTGGGCAGCAAGGCCTGGGGCCGCAGCAAGAACGAACCGTTCGAGTCCGGCATGCTGCCAACAGGCGGTGCCCGCCTGCGTCTTTCCGCCAAATTCTATCTGGTCGCGATGCTGTTCGTGATCTTCGATATCGAAGCCCTCTTTCTCTTTGCATGGTCTGTGTCCGTCCGCGAAAGCGGCTGGACCGGATTCGTCGAAGCACTCGTTTTCATAGCAATTCTGTTGGCAGGTCTTGTCTACCTATGGCGCGTCGGGGCCCTCGATTGGGCTCCCGAAGGTCGTCGCAAGCGGCAAGCGAAGCTGAAACAATGAGGCTTTGGCAATGCAATACAATCTCACCAGGATCGACCCCGATGCGCCCAACGAGCAGTATCCAATCGGTGAACGGGAAACCGTCTCCGATTCGCTGCTAGAGGACCAGGTCCACAAGAACATCTTCATGGGCAAGCTCGAAGATGTACTCAGTGGAGCCGTCAACTGGGGGCGCAAGAATTCCCTGTGGCCGTACAACTTCGGCCTCTCCTGCTGCTACGTGGAAATGACCACGGCCTTCACGGCACCCCACGACATCGCCCGCTTCGGCGCCGAGGTCATCCGGGCATCGCCGCGTCAGGCCGACTTCATGGTCATCGCCGGCACCTGCTTCATCAAGATGGCGCCGATCATCCAGCGCCTGTACGAGCAGATGCTCGAACCCAAGTGGGTCATCTCCATGGGTTCGTGCGCCAACTCCGGTGGCATGTACGACATCTACTCGGTCGTTCAGGGGGTCGACAAGTTCCTCCCCGTGGATGTCTACGTGCCTGGCTGCCCGCCTCGCCCCGAAGCGTTCCTGCAAGGCCTGATGCTGCTGCAGGAATCGATCGGCAAGGAGCGGCGCCCTCTTTCGTGGGTCGTCGGCGATCAAGGCGTGTACCGCGCCGAGATGCCGTCGCAGAAAGAGCAGCGTCGTGAACAGCGTATCCAGGTTACCCACCTGCGCAGCCCCGACGAAGTCTGATCCAGCGACCTGCCGCCTGTTCATTCGAGCAGGCGGCCTGGCTTCATTCTCTACGTTGACCGAAAGCGATCGAGACCATGACAGCGGACACCGCTATTTACATCCCGCCTTACAAGGCTGACGACCAGGATGTGGTCGTCGAATTGAACAATCGTTTTGGCCCCGAGGCGTTCACCGCCCAGGACACCCGCACCGGCATGCCGGTGCTTTGGGTTGCCCGCGCCAAGCTGATCGAAGTGCTGACCTTCCTGCGCAACGTGGCCAAGCCGTACAGCATGCTGTACGACCTGCACGGCGTGGACGAGCGCCTGCGCACCCAGCGTCGCGGCCTGCCGGGCGCCGACTTCACCGTGTTCTACCACCTGCTGTCCGTCGAGCGTAACAGCGACGTGATGATCAAGGTGGCACTGAACGAAGGTGACCTGAACCTGCCCACCGTCACCGGTATCTGGCCCAACGCCAACTGGTACGAGCGCGAAGTCTGGGACATGTTCGGCATCGACTTTGCCGGCCACCCGCACCTGACCCGCATCATGATGCCGCCCACCTGGGAAGGCCATCCGCTGCGCAAGGACTTCCCGGCGCGCGCCACCGAGTTCGACCCCTACAGCCTGAACCTGGCCAAGCAGCAGCTCGAGGAAGAAGCCGCACGCTTCAACCCCGAAGCCTGGGGCATGAAGCGTTCCGGTGCCAACGAGGACTACATGTTCCTCAACCTTGGCCCCAACCACCCTTCGGCTCACGGTGCGTTCCGTATCGTGCTGCAGCTGGACGGTGAAGAGATCGTCGACTGCGTCCCGGACATCGGCTACCACCACCGTGGTGCCGAGAAGATGGCCGAGCGCCAGTCCTGGCACAGCTTCATCCCCTACACCGACCGCATCGACTACCTGGGCGGGGTGATGAACAACCTGCCCTACGTGCTCGCGGTCGAGAAGCTGGCCGGCATCAAGGTGCCGCAGAAGGTCGACACCATCCGCATCATGATGGCCGAGTTCTTCCGCATCACCAGCCACCTGCTGTTCCTGGGTACCTACATCCAGGACGTCGGCGCCATGACCCCGGTGTTCTTCACCTTCACCGACCGTCAGCGCGCCTACACCGTGATCGAAGCCATCACCGGTTTCCGTCTGCACCCGGCCTGGTACCGTATCGGTGGCGTGGCCCACGACCTGCCGCGCGGCTGGGAAAAACTGGTCAAGGACTTCGTCGACTGGCTGCCCAAGCGCCTCGACGAGTACACCAAGGCCGCCCTGCAGAACAGCATCCTCAAGGGCCGTACCATCGGCGTGGCTGCCTACAACACCAAGGAAGCCCTGGAATGGGGCGTCACCGGTGCCGGCCTGCGTTCGACCGGTTGCGACTTCGACCTGCGCAAGGCACGCCCGTACTCGGGCTACGAGAACTTCGAGTTCGAAGTGCCGCTGGCCAGCAATGGCGATGCCTATGACCGCTGCATGGTGCGCGTGGAAGAAATGCGCCAGAGCATCAAGATCATCGACCAGTGCATGCGCAACATGCCGGAAGGCCCGTACAAGGCGGATCACCCGCTGACCACGCCGCCGCCAAAAGAGCGCACCCTGCAGCACATCGAGACCCTGATCACGCACTTCCTGCAGGTTTCGTGGGGCCCGGTCATGCCGGCCAACGAGTCCTTCCAGATGATCGAAGCGACCAAGGGCATCAACAGTTACTACCTGACGAGCGACGGCGGCACCATGAGCTACCGCACCCGGATCCGCACTCCGAGCTACCCGCACCTGCAGCAGATCCCTTCGGTGATCCGCGGCAGCATGGTCGCGGACCTGATTGCGTACCTGGGCAGTATCGACTTCGTTATGGCTGACGTGGACCGCTAAGCATGAATAACACGCTTATCCAAACCGACCGTTTCGCCCTGAGCGAAACCGAGCGCTCGGCCATCGAGCACGAGATGCACCACTACGAGGACCCGCGCGCGGCGTCCATCGAAGCCCTGAAGATCGTTCAGAAGGAACGCGGCTGGGTGCCGGACGGCGCCGTGTACGCCATCGGCGAAGTGCTGGGCATCCCTGCCAGCGACGTCGAAGGCGTGGCCACCTTCTACAGCCAGATCTTCCGCCAGCCGGTCGGCCGCCACATCATCCGTGTGTGCGACAGCATGGTCTGCTACATCGGCGGCCACGAGTCGGTGGTCAGCCAGATCCAGAGCGAGCTGGGCATCGGCCTGGGCCAGACCACCGCAGACGGGCGTTTCACCCTGCTGCCGGTGTGCTGCCTGGGCAACTGCGACAAGGCCCCGGCCCTGATGATCGACGACGACACCTTTGGCGACGTGCAACCTGCCGGCGTTTCCAAACTGCTGGAGGGTTACGTATGACCATCACTTCCTTCGGCCCGGCCAACCGCATCGCGCGCGCCGCCGAAACCCATCCGCTGACCTGGCGCCTGCGCGACGACGGCGAGCCACTGTGGCTCGACGAGTACCAGGCCAAGGACGGCTACACCGCTGCCCGCAAGGCACTGGCGCAGATGTCGCAGGACGACATCGTGCAGACCGTCAAGGACTCCGGCCTCAAGGGCCGTGGCGGTGCGGGCTTCCCGACGGGCGTCAAATGGGGCCTGATGCCCAAAGACGAATCCATGAACATCCGCTACCTGCTGTGCAACGCGGACGAAATGGAGCCCAACACCTGGAAGGACCGCATGCTGATGGAGCAACAGCCCCATCTGCTGATCGAAGGCATGCTGATCAGTGCCCGCGCGCTCAAGGCCTACCGCGGCTACATCTTCCTGCGTGGCGAATACACCACCGCCGCGCGCAACCTCACCCGTGCGGTCGAGGAAGCCAAGGCTGCCGGCCTGCTGGGCAAGAACATCCTGGGCAGCGGTTTCGATTTCGAGCTGTTCGTGCACACCGGCGCCGGGCGTTACATCTGCGGTGAAGAAACCGCACTGATCAACTCCCTCGAAGGCCGCCGCGCCAACCCGCGTTCCAAGCCGCCCTTCCCTGCCGCCGTGGGCGTGTGGGGCAAGCCGACCTGCGTGAACAACGTCGAGACCCTGTGCAACGTGCCGGCCATCGTCGGCAACGGCATCGACTGGTACAAGTCGCTGGCCCGCGAAGGCAGCGAAGACCACGGCACCAAGCTGATGGGCTTCTCCGGCAAGGTGAAGAACCCTGGCCTGTGGGAACTGCCCTTCGGCGTCACCGCCCGCGAGCTGTTCGAAGACTACGCCGGCGGCATGCGCGACGGCTTCAAGCTCAAGTGCTGGCAGCCAGGCGGCGCCGGTACCGGCTTTTTGCTGCCCGAGCACCTCGACGCCCAGATGTACGCCGGCGGCATCGCCAAGGTCGGTACCCGGATGGGTACGGGCCTGGCCATGGCCGTTGACGACAGCGTCAACATGGTCTCGCTGCTGCGCAACATGGAAGAGTTCTTTGCCCGCGAATCGTGCGGCTTCTGCACCCCGTGCCGCGACGGCCTGCCGTGGAGCGTCAAGCTGCTGCGCGCCATCGAGAAAGGCCAGGGTCAGCCAGGCGACATCGAGACGCTGCTGGGGCTGGTCGGTTTCCTCGGCCCAGGCAAGACCTTCTGCGCTCACGCACCCGGTGCGGTCGAGCCGCTGGGCAGTGCCATCAAATACTTCCGCCCCGAGTTCGAAGCCGGCATCGCAGCCACTGCTGCACCGCGCCCGGACTTGGCCAAACCCGTTGTGGTTGGCGCATAACGAACAAGAAGACGGGCGGTCCGTGCCGCCCGTTGCCCGCGATGCTCGCCCGGATGACGGCGAACCGCAGGCATACAGCTTTCCATTAGCCACGCCCGCAGACGCGGGCCAACGAAGAACTTTGAACCATGGCCACTATCCACGTAGACGGCAAAGAGCTCGAAGTCAACGGTGCAGACAACCTGTTACAGGCGTGTCTGTCGCTAGGCCTCGACATCCCCTATTTCTGCTGGCACCCGGCGCTCGGTAGCGTCGGTGCCTGCCGCCAGTGTGCGGTCAAGCAGTACACCGACGAGAACGACACCCGTGGTCGCATCGTCATGTCCTGCATGACCCCTGCCACCGATGGCAGCTGGATTTCCATCGAAGACGAAGAAGCCCGCGTGTTCCGCGCCAGCGTCGTCGAATGGCTGATGACCAACCACCCGCACGACTGCCCGGTGTGCGAGGAAGGCGGTCACTGCCACCTGCAAGACATGACGGTGATGACCGGCCACAACGAGCGCCGCTACCGTTTCACCAAGCGTACCCACCAGAACCAGGAGCTCGGCCCGTTCATCTCCCACGAGATGAACCGCTGCATCGCCTGCTACCGCTGCGTGCGCTACTACAAGGACTACGCCGGCGGTACCGACCTGGGCGTGTTCGGTGCGCACGACAACGTGTATTTCGGCCGTGTCGAGGACGGTGCCCTGGAGAGCGAGTTCTCCGGCAACCTGACCGAGGTCTGCCCGACCGGTGTGTTCACCGACAAGACCCACTCCGAGCGCTACAACCGCAAGTGGGACATGCAGTTCGCCCCGAGCATCTGCCATGGCTGCTCCAGCGGCTGCAACATCAGCCCGGGCGAGCGCTACGGTGAACTGCGCCGCATCGAGAACCGTTTCAACGGCTCGGTGAACCAGTACTTCCTGTGCGACCGTGGCCGCTTCGGCTACGGCTACGTCAACCGTACCGACCGCCCACGCCAGCCACTGCTCCAGGACGGCCAGAAACTGGGCCTGGACGCCGCGCTGGACAAGGCCGCCGACATGCTGCGCGGGCGCAACATCGTGGGTATCGGTTCGCCCCGTGCAAGCCTGGAGAGCAACTACGGCCTGCGCGAGCTGGTGGGTGCCGAACATTTCTATGCAGGCATGGAAGCCGGTGAGCTGGAGCGCGTGCGCCTGGCTTTGCAGGTGCTCAACGACAGCCCGCTGCCGGTGCCGACCCTGCGCGACATGGAAGACCATGACGCGGTGTTCGTGCTTGGCGAAGACCTGACCCAGACCGCTGCCCGCGTGGCCCTGGCCCTGCGTCAGTCGGTCAAGGGCAAGGCCGAGGCGATGGCCGATGCCATGCGCGTTCAGCCGTGGCTCGATGCCGCGGTGAAGAACATCGGCCAGCACGCCATGTACCCGCTGTTCATTGCCAGCCTGAGCGAGACCAAGCTCGACGACGTGGCGCAAGAGTGCGTGCACGCCGCGCCGGACGACCTGGCCCGCATCGGTTTCGCCGTGGCCCACGCCATCGACCCGAGCGCCCCAGCCGTCGAAGGCCTGGACGCCGAAGCCCTGGACCTGGCCAAGCGCATCGCCGACGCCCTGGTCGCGGCCAACCGCCCACTGGTGGTTGCCGGTACTTCGCTGGCCTCCAGGGCTCTGATCGAAGCTGCCGCCAACATCGCCAAGGCACTCAAGCTGCGCGAGAAGAACGGCTCGCTGAGCCTGGTGGTGCCCGAGGCCAACAGCCTGGGCCTGGCCATGCTCGGTGGCGAGTCGATCGATGCGGCGCTGGACGCCGTGATCGCCGGCAAGGCCGATGCCATCGTGGTGCTGGAAAACGACCTGTACAGCCGCGTACCGGCTGCCAAGGTCGACGCTGCCCTGGCCGCGGCCAAGGTGGTGATCGTTGCCGACCACCAGAAAACCCCGACCACCGACCGCGCGCACCTGGTGCTGCCGGCCGCCACCTTCGCCGAGGGCGACGGTACCCTGGTCAGCCAGGAAGGCCGCGCCCAGCGCTTCTTCCAGGTGTTCGACCCGCAGTACCTGGACAGCAGCATCCTGGTGCACGAAGGCTGGCGCTGGATGCATGCACTGCGTGCCACCCTGCTCAACAAGCCGGTCGACTGGACCCAGCTGGACCACGTGACCCACGCCGTGGCTGGCGTGGTGCCGCAACTGGCCGGCATCGTCAACGCCGCGCCATCGGCCGCGTTCCGCATCAAGGGCATGAAACTGGCCCGCGAGCCGCTGCGCTACTCGGGCCGTACCGCCATGCGCGCCAACATCAGCGTGCACGAGCCACGTACCCCGCAAGACCCGGACACCGCGTTCGCCTTCTCCATGGAAGGCTACTCGGGCTCCGCCGAACCGCGCCAGCAGGTGCCGTTCGCCTGGTCGCCGGGCTGGAACTCGCCGCAGGCCTGGAACAAGTTCCAGGACGAGGTCGGTGGTCACCTGCGTGCAGGCGACCCGGGCACCCGCCTGATCGAGACCCAGGGCGACAGGCTGAACTGGTTCGCCAGCGTTCCGGCGGCGTTCTCGCCGGCCCGTGGCACCTGGCAGGCCGTGCCGTTCTACCACCTGTTCGGCAGTGAAGAGAACTCTTCGCGCGCCGCCCCGGTGCAGGAGCGCATCCCGCAGGCCTACGTGGCACTGGCCAAGTCCGAAGCCGACCGCCTGGGCGTCAACGACGGCGCACTGCTGAGCCTGAACGTGGCCGGCCAGACCCTGCGTCTGCCGCTGCGCATCAATGAGGAACTGGGCGCAGGCCTGGTTGCATTGCCCAAAGGCCTGGCCGGCATCCCGCCTGCCATCTTCGGTGCATCCGTCGAAGGCTTGCAGGAGGCAGCACAATGACCTGGTTCACCCCTGAAGTGATCGATGTGATCCTCACTGTCATCAAGGCCATCGTGGTGTTGCTGGCGGTGGTGGTCTGCGGTGCGCTGCTCAGCTTCGTCGAGCGTCGCCTGCTGGGCTGGTGGCAGGACCGTTACGGTCCTAACCGCGTCGGCCCGTTCGGCATGTTCCAGATTGCCGCCGACATGCTGAAGATGTTCTTCAAGGAAGACTGGAACCCGCCCTTCGTCGACAAGGTGATCTTCACCCTGGCGCCGGTGGTGGCCATGAGCGCCTTGCTGATCGCCTTCGCGATCATCCCGATCACCCCGACCTGGGGTGTCGCGGACCTGAACATCGGCCTGCTGTTCTTCTTCGCCATGGCCGGCCTGTCGGTGTACGCCGTCCTGTTCGCCGGCTGGTCGTCGAACAACAAGTACGCCCTGCTCGGCAGCCTGCGGGCCTCGGCCCAGACCGTGTCGTACGAAGTGTTCATGGGCCTGGCGCTGATGGGCATCGTGGCCCAGGTCGGCTCGTTCAACATGCGCGACATCGTCGAATACCAGGCGCAGAACCTGTGGTTCATCATTCCGCAGTTCTTCGGCTTCTGTACCTTCTTCATCGCTGGCGTGGCCGTGACTCACCGTCACCCCTTCGACCAGCCGGAAGCGGAACAGGAACTGGCCGACGGCTACCACATCGAATATGCCGGCATGAAATGGGGCATGTTCTTCGTGGGCGAGTACATCGGCATCATCCTGATCTCGGCGCTGCTGGTAACCCTGTTCTTCGGTGGCTGGCACGGGCCGTTCGGCATCCTGCCGCAACTGTCGTTCGTGTGGTTCGCCCTGAAGACCGCGTTCTTCATCATGCTGTTCATCCTGCTGCGCGCCTCGATCCCGCGCCCGCGCTATGACCAGGTGATGGACTTCAGCTGGAAGTTCTGCCTGCCGCTGACCCTGATCAATTTGCTGGTGACCGCTGCGCTCGTGTTGCTCAACACGCCAGCTGTTGCGGCCCAGTGAGGATTTGACCCATGTTCAAGTATATTGGCGACATCGTTAAGGGCACTGGCACCCAGCTGCGCAGCCTGGTGATGGTGTTCTCCCACGGGTTCCGCAAACGCGACACCCTGCAATACCCCGAAGAGCCGGTCTACCTGCCGCCGCGCTACCGCGGCCGCATCGTGCTGACCCGCGACCCCGACGGCGAGGAGCGCTGCGTGGCCTGCAACCTGTGCGCCGTGGCCTGCCCGGTGGGTTGCATCTCGCTGCAGAAGGCCGAGACCGAAGACGGTCGCTGGTACCCCGAGTTCTTCCGCATCAACTTCTCGCGCTGCATTTTCTGCGGCCTCTGCGAGGAAGCCTGCCCGACCACCGCGATCCAGCTCACCCCGGATTTCGAAATGGCCGAGTTCAAACGTCAGGACCTGGTGTACGAGAAAGAAGATCTGCTGATCTCCGGCCCCGGCAAGAACCCTGATTACAACTTCTACCGTGTTGCAGGTATGGCCGTTGCCGGCAAGCCGAAGGGCGCCGCGCAGAACGAAGCCGAGCCGATCAACGTGAAGAGCTTGCTCCCTTAAGGAAGAAAGATGGAATTCGCTTTCTATTTCGCATCCGGTGTCGCCGTGGTGTCCACCCTGCGGGTGATCACCAACACCAACCCGGTGCATGCCCTGCTCTACCTGATCATTTCGCTGATCTCCGTGGCGATGACCTTCTTCGCCCTCGGCGCGCCGTTTGCCGGCGTGCTCGAAGTGATCGCCTACGCTGGCGCCATCATGGTGCTGTTCGTGTTCGTGGTGATGATGCTCAACCTGGGGCCGGCCTCGGTCGCCCAGGAGCGCGGCTGGCTCAAGCCCGGCATCTGGGGCGGGCCGGTGTTCCTCGCCGTCCTGCTGCTGGCCGAACTGCTGTACGTGCTGTTCGTGCAGCCGAGCGGCGCCGCCATCGGTCATACCACCGTTGACGCCAAGGCCGTGGGCATCAGCCTGTTCGGCCCTTACCTGCTGGTGGTGGAACTGGCCTCGATGCTGCTGCTGGCTGCAGCAGTGACGGCGTTCCACCTCGGCCGCAACGAGGCGAAGGAGTAAATCATGTCAGCAATTCCTCTCGAACACGGCCTGGCCGTCGCCGGCATCCTGTTCTGCCTCGGCCTGGTCGGGCTGATGGTGCGCCGCAACATTCTGTTCGTACTGATGAGCCTGGAAATCATGATGAACGCCTCGGCACTGGCATTCATCGTGGCGGGCAGCCGCTGGGCGCAACCGGACGGGCAGATCATGTTCATCCTGGTGATCAGCCTGGCCGCCGCCGAGGCCAGTATCGGCCTGGCGATCCTGCTGCAGCTGTATCGCCGCTTCCACACTCTCGATATCGATGCTGCCAGTGAGATGCGCGGATGAACCTACTCTTTCTGACCTTCGTCTTCCCCCTGATCGGCTTTGTGCTGCTGTCGTTCTCGCGCGGGCGGTTCTCGGAGAACCTGTCGGCGCTGATCGGTGTCGGTTCGATCGGCCTCTCGGCCATCGTGGCCGCCTACGTGATCTGGCAGTTCAACGTCGCCCCGCCTGAAGGCGGCGCGTACAGCCAGCTGCTGTGGCAGTGGATGCAGGTGGGCGACTTCAAGCCCAACTTCACCCTGTACCTGGACGGCCTGTCGGTGACCATGCTCGGCGTGGTGGTCGGCGTGGGCTTCCTGATCCACCTGTTCGCCTCGTGGTACATGCGTGGTGAAGCCGGCTACTCGCGCTTCTTCGCCTACACCAACCTGTTCATTGCCAGCATGCTGTTCCTGATCCTGGGCGACGACCTGCTGTTCATCTACTTCGGTTGGGAAGGCGTGGGCCTGTGCTCGTACCTGTTGATCGGTTTCTACTACAGCAACCGCAACAACGGCAACGCAGCGCTCAAGGCCTTCATCGTCACCCGTATCGGCGACGTGTTCATGGCCATCGGCCTGTTCATCCTGTTCCAGCAACTGGGCACCCTGAACATCCAGCAACTGCTGGTGCTGGCGCCGCAGAAGTTCCAGGCCGGTGATTTCTGGATCGTGCTGGCAACCCTGATGCTGCTGGGCGGCGCCGTGGGCAAATCGGCCCAGCTGCCGCTGCAGACCTGGCTTGCAGACGCGATGGCCGGCCCTACCCCGGTATCGGCACTGATCCACGCCGCCACCATGGTGACCGCCGGTGTCTACCTGATCGCGCGTACCCACGGCCTGTTCGCCCTGGCGCCCGACGTGCTGCACCTGGTGGGTGTGGTCGGCGGCGTGACCCTGGTGCTGGCCGGCTTTGCCGCGCTGGTACAGACCGACATCAAGCGTATCCTGGCCTACTCGACCATGAGCCAGATCGGCTACATGTTCCTGGCTCTGGGCGTGGGCGCCTTCGACGGCGCGATCTTCCACCTGATGACCCACGCCTTCTTCAAGGCCCTGCTGTTCCTTGCCTCCGGTGCGGTGATCGTTGCCTGCCACCACGAGCAGAACATCTTCAAGATGGGCGGCCTGTGGAAGAAACTGCCACTGGCCTACGCCAGCTTCATCGTCGGTGGTGCCGCCCTGGCTGCCCTGCCGCTGCTGACCGCCGGCTTCTACTCCAAGGACGAGATCCTCTGGGAAGCCTTCGCCAGCGGCAACAGCGGCTTGCTGTACGCCGGCCTGGTGGGTGCGTTCATGACCTCGCTGTACACCTTCCGCCTGATCTTCATCGCCTTCCATGGCGAAGCCAAGACCGAAGCCCACGCTGGCCACGGCATCTCGCACTGGCTGCCGCTGGGCGTGCTGATCGTGCTGTCGACCTTCGTCGGCGCCTGGATCCACCCACCGCTGGCCGGCGTGCTGCCGCAGAGCGTCGGGCATGCCGGTGGCGAAGCCAAGCACAGCCTGGAAATCGCCTCGGGTGCCATCGCCATCGCCGGTATCCTGCTGGCCGCCATGCTGTTCCTGGGCAAGCGTCGCCTGGTTACCGCGATCGCCAACAGCGGTATCGGTCGTGTGCTGTCGGCCTGGTGGTTCGCCGCCTGGGGCTTCGACTGGATCTACGACAAGCTGTTCGTCAAACCTTACCTGCTGATCAGCCACATCCTGCGCAAGGATCCGGTTGACCGCAGCATCGGCCTGATTCCGCGTTTGGCCAAGGGCGGTCATGCCGCCATGAGCAAAACCGAAACCGGTCAGCTGCGCTGGTACACCGCCTCGATCGCCATTGGTGCCGTGCTTGTGCTCGGTGCCGTTGTTGTGGCTGCGGTCTGATATGAACCTTGCGACTTTGCGAAAGGAATTGAGCCCGTCATGATTTTGCCTTGGCTGATCCTGATCCCCTTTATCGGCGGCCTGCTGTGCTGGCTGGGTGAGCGCTTCGGCGCCACCCTGCCGCGCTACATCGCGCTGCTGACCATGTCCCTGCTGCTTGGTATCGGCCTCTGGCTGTGGGCCAACGGCGACTACACCCTGGCGCCTGCGCCGGGTGCCGCGCCACAGTGGGCCTACGAGTTCAAAGTGCTGTGGATCGAGCGCTTCGGCATCAGCCTGCACCTGGCCCTGGACGGCCTGTCGCTGCTGATGATCCTGCTCACCGGCCTGCTCGGTGTGCTCTCGGTACTGTGTTCCTGGAAAGAGATCCAGCGCCACGTCGGCTTCTTCCACCTCAACCTGATGTGGATCCTGGGCGGCGTGGTCGGTGTGTTCCTGGCCCTGGACCTGTTCCTGTTCTTCTTCTTCTGGGAAATGATGCTGGTGCCGATGTATTTCCTCATCGCGCTCTGGGGTCACAGCTCCTCGGACGGCAAGAAGACCCGGATCTACGCAGCCACCAAGTTCTTCATCTTCACCCAGGCCAGCGGCCTGATCATGCTGGTGGCGATCCTGGGCCTGGTACTGGTCAACTACGGCAACACCGGTGTGATCACCTTCGACTACACCCAGTTGCTCAAGGCCGACCTGCCGGCGGGTACCGAATACCTGCTGATGCTGGGCTTCTTCATCGCCTTCGCGGTCAAGCTGCCGGTGGTACCGTTCCACTCCTGGCTGCCTGATGCCCACGCCCAGGCGCCGACTGCCGGTTCCGTCGACCTGGCCGGTATCCTGCTGAAGACCGCGGCCTACGGCCTGCTGCGTTTTGCCCTGCCGCTGTTCCCGAATGCCTCGGCCGAGTTCGCGCCGATCGCCATGACCCTGGGTCTGATCGGGATCTTCTACGGTGCATTCCTGGCCTTCGCGCAAACCGACATCAAGCGCCTGATCGCGTTCTCCAGCGTCTCGCACATGGGCTTCGTGCTGATCGGCATCTACTCCGGCAGCCAGCAGGCCCTGCAGGGCGCGGTGATCCAGATGCTGGCCCACGGCCTGTCGGCAGCGGCACTGTTCATCCTCAGCGGCCAGCTGTACGAGCGTCTGCACACCCGTGACATGCGTCAGATGGGTGGCCTGTGGTCGCGCATCGCCTACCTGCCGGCCATCAGCCTGTTCTTCGCCGCGGCCTCGCTGGGCTTGCCGGGTACCGGCAACTTCGTCGGCGAGTTCCTGATCCTGATCGGCAGCTTCGTCAGTGCCCCGTGGGTCACCGCGATTGCCACCTCCGGCCTGGTGTTCGGCTCGGTGTACTCGCTGATCATGATCCACCGCGCCTACTTCGGCCCGGCCAAGTCCGACGAAGTACTGGCCGGCATGGACAACCGCGAACTGATCATGGTGCTGGGCCTGGCGGTACTGCTGATTGTGCTGGGCGTTTACCCGCAGCCGTTCCTGGATACCTCCGCCGCCACCATGAGTGGTGTGCAGCAGTGGCTCGGCTCCGCTTTCACTCAACTCGCTTCGGCCCGGTAAGAGCGCTATGGACCTGACGATTCAACACTTTATTGCGCTTGCGCCACTGCTGATCACCAGTATCACCATCGTCGTGGTGATGCTGGCCATCGCCTGGCGCCGCAATCACTCGCAAACCTTCCTGCTGTCGACCGTGGGGCTGAACCTGGCCCTGCTGTCGATCATCCCGACCCTCAAGGTGGCCCCGCTGGCGGTCACCCCATTGCTGACCGTCGACAGCTTCGCGTGCCTGTACATGGCGTTGATCCTGGTCGCCACCCTGGCCTGCGTGACCCTGGCGCATGCCTACCTGGGTGACGGCGGCAAGGGCTACCCGGGCAACCGCGAAGAGCTCTACCTGCTGATCCTGATGGCGGCCCTGGGCGGCCTGGTGCTGGTCTGCGCGCAACACCTGGCCGGCCTGTTCATCGGCCTGGAGCTGCTCTCGGTACCGGTGTATGGCCTGGTGGCGTATGCGTTCTTCAACAAGCGTTCGCTGGAAGCCGGCATCAAGTACATGGTGCTGTCGGCAGCCGGTTCCGCGTTCCTGCTGTTCGGCATGGCGCTGCTGTATGCCGACGCCGGCAGCCTGAGCTTCGACGGCATCGGCAAGGCCCTGGCCACCACCAGCCTGCCAAGCCTGATTGCCCAGCTGGGCCTGGGCATGATGCTGGTCGGCCTGGCGTTCAAGCTGTCGCTGGTACCGTTCCACCTGTGGACCCCGGACGTATACGAAGGTGCTCCGGCGCCGGTTGCCGCGTTCCTGGCCACCGCGAGCAAGGTGGCTGTATTCGCCGTTGTGGTACGCCTGTTCATGCTCTCCCCTGCTGCCAGCAGCGGCGTGCTGACCACCGTGCTGTCGGTGATTGCAGTGGCCTCGATTCTGGTCGGCAACCTGCTGGCGCTGACCCAGAGCAACCTCAAGCGTCTGCTGGGTTATTCCTCGATCGCCCACTTCGGTTACCTGCTGATTGCCCTGGTGGCGAGCAAGGGCATGGCGGTGGAAGCCATTGGCGTGTACCTGGTGACCTACGTGATCACCAGCCTGGGCGCGTTTGGCGTCATCACCCTGATGTCCTCGCCTTACAAGGGCCGTGATGCCGATGCCCTGTACGAGTACCGCGGCCTGTTCTGGCGTCGTCCGTACCTGACGGCGGTACTGACCGTGATGATGCTGTCGCTGGCGGGTATTCCGCTGACCGCGGGCTTCATCGGCAAGTTCTACATCATTGCTACCGGCGTCGAGTCGCAGCTGTGGTGGCTGGTGGGTGCGTTGGTGATCGGTAGTGCGATCGGGGTGTTCTACTACCTGCGCGTGATGGTCACCCTGTACCTGATCGAGCCGAACCTGCGTCGTCACGATGCGCCGTTGAACTGGGAGCAGCGTACCGGTGGTGTGATGCTGCTGGCGATTGCGATTCTGGCGTTCGTGCTGGGTGTTTATCCGCAGCCGTTGCTGGACCTGGTGCAGCATGCAGGTTTGCAGTTGCTTGGTTGAGTGCTGATGCATTGACAGGACACCCCGCTTCGGCGGGGTGTTTTGTTTTTGGCGATTGAACAACCCATCCCCAGCACCGCCGTTGTTCTTGATCTTGATCTTGATCTTGATCTTGACCTTGATCTTGATTGTCCGGCCTGTCAGGAGGCCGAGTGGAGGTGTCGTGCAGGGGGCGGGGCGCAGCCCCTTCGGCGTTAGCCGAAGCGAGCGACTGTTAGAGTTGCGCAGCAACTCGGGTCGCGTGCCCCCTGGACGGCGCCGGAGGGAGGGAACCCGGAGCGAAGCGTAGGGCCGTATGTTTGGCCGGGGACCTTTTGGTTACTTTTGCGTCCTTGCAAAAGTGACCCGCTGTAAGAGCGGAAGGCGCCGTTCGCAGCGCTATGCATGCCGGATAAACACACCACTCGGTAAAATCGACGACCGTGAACATATCCAGAGCAGATCAAAAACATGACTGCACTACAGATCACCCACTGTGCTTCGTCTGATACTTGCAACGTCAGATAGCCGCCCAACCGTCCCGGAACCCCTTCGATGCACCCCACCCTGCCCCGCTCGTCCCTCGCCGTATTGATCGCCTGCACCGCCACCGCCCAAGCCAACCCAGGCATCGAACTCGGCCAGGTACTGATCCAGGACCAGGAACACAACGAACTTCAGGACGCCCGCGAGCGCCTGCAGCAAATCCCCGGGGCCACCAACCTGATCGACATGCAACAGGTCGAACAAGGCCGCGTCGCCAGCAACCAGGACGTGCTCGCCTACCAGCCCGGCGTGTTCGCCCAATCCGCCGGCAACGACGGCATCAAACTGTCGATTCGCGGCTCGGGCCTGAACCGTGCCCCCGGCGCCCACGGCTCCGGCGTATACACCCTGTTCGACGGCCTGCCACTGACCGGCCCCGGCGGCACGCCCTATGAACTGTTCGAGCCCCTGTGGCTAAGCCGCGCCGAGGTACTGCGCGGCGCCAACGGCTTCGACCGCGGCGCCCTGGCCCTGGGCGGCGCCATCAATTACGTGACCCACACCGGCTACGACGCCGCGCCCCTGCAGGTACGGGTCGAGGCCGGCAGCCGTGGCTACGGCAAACGCCAGGTCAGCTCCGGCCAGGTACTGGGTGACCTGGACTACTACGTCGCCCTCACCGACTCGGAATACGACGGCTACCAGGACCACAGCAGCGGCAGCAGCAAGGGCATCGCCGCCAACGTCGGCTACCGCTTCAACCCCAACCTGGAAACCCGCTTCTACCTGCGTTACCGCGAAACCGAAAACGAACTGGCCGGGCGCCTGACCAAGGACCAGATCAAGCACCACCCGCGCGCTGCCAACCCGCTGTACCTGAGCCGCGACGCCAGCCGCCCGCAACCGGGCAGCACCTGGCTGGGCAACAAGACCACCTTCTACCTCGATGACGACTCGCAACTGGAAGCCGGCCTGGTCTACCACGACTACCCGATGGACCTGCGTGAAGGCACCAAGCGCCTCAAGGTGGCGTACACCGACGTCAGCGGCACGCTCAACTACCTGCGCCGCGACACCCTGTTCGGCCGCGAGAGCAAGACCACCCTGGGCTGGCGCACCACCAAGCACCTGCCCAACACCGGGGCCTCGGAGTTCGTGCGGGTCGAGACCGACCCCACTCAGCCCATAGGCACCAAGACCCGCGACTTCACCTACCAGGGCTCGGACAGCGTCCTCCACTTCAGCAACGAACTGGAACTGGTGCCAGACCTGTGGCTGACCAGCGGCCTGGCGATGATCTATACACGCCGCGAAAGCGCCGTCACCTATCCGGCCAGCGGCGGCAAGGTCAGCCAGCATGACTGGGACTACGCCCCGCGCCTGGGGCTGCGCTACGACTTCAGCCCCGCGCTGCAGCTGTACGGCAACCTGAGCCGCTCGGTGGAGCCTGCGCACCCCTGGGCACTGATCTGGAGCTCGCCAGCGATCAAAGGCCTGCAGACCCAACCCATCGAGCTGCGCAACCAGACCGCCACCACCCTGGAGCTCGGCGCCCGCGGCGACTCGCGGCTGGGGCGCTGGGACCTGGCCTGGTACTACTCGGCCGTGCGCCACGAACTGCTGACAGTGGAAACCGTGGCCGCCAGTAGCACCACCAACGCCATCGTCGGCGAGGTGAATGCCAGCCCTACCGTGCACCAGGGGGTGGAAGCCAGCCTCGACAGCCTGCTGTGGGAACACAGCGGAGTTGGCCGGGTGTCGCTGCGCCAGGCCTACACCTTCAGCGACTTCCACTACCGCGATGACGCGGAGTTCGGCGACAACCGCCTGCCCGGCATGCCGATGCACTACTACCAGGCGCAGGTGCGCCTGGACCATCCCAGCGGCTTCTATGCCGGGCTCAACACGCAGATGGCCTCAAAGGTGCAGGTCGACTACGCCAACTCCTACCAGGCCGATGCGTATGCCCTGCTGGGCGCAACCTTCGGCTACGCCTCCCCCCGACAGGACTGGACCACCTGGCTCGACCTGCGCAACCTCACCAACAAGCGCTATGCCGCAACCGTGACGCCCGGCTACGACGACAAGGATCTCGATGCCGCACGCTCCACCCCCGGCGAAGGCTTCGCAGCCTACGTGGGCATGTCCTATAGCTGGAAGTGACGCTCGCCAGCGGCGCCTCAGGGCAGTTGCACCTGAGGCTTGGTCGCCACGAAAATCCCCCAGCTGGACATGAACAGCGCCGCGATCAACGGCCCGATGACGAAGCCGTTGAGGCCGAACACCGCCAGCCCGCCCAGGGTCGAGATCAGGATCAGGTAGTCGGGCATGCGGGTGTCCTTGCCCACCAGGATCGGGCGCAGCACGTTGTCCACCAGGCCGATCACGAACACCCCGAAGGCGGCAAGCACCACACCCTGCCAGATCGAACCACTGAGCAGGAAGTACGCGGCCACCGGGCCCCACACGATGCCGGCACCCACCGCCGGCAGCAGCGACAGAAACGCCATCAGCACCGCCCACACCAGCGCACTGGGGATATCCAGCACCCAGAAGATGAACCCGCCGAGCGCGCCCTGGGTCACCGCCACCAGCAGGTTGCCCTTGACCGTGGCACGCACCACGCGATTGAACTTCAGTTGCAGGCGACGCTTCTGGTGTTCGGCCAGGGGCACCGCCGTGCGGATCTTGCGCACCAGCTCGGCGCCATCGCGCAGGAAGAAGTACAGCAGGTACAGCATGATGCCGAAGCTCACCAGGAACTCGAACGTGCCCTGCCCGAAGCTGAACGCCTGGGTGGCGAAGAACTGGCTGCCCTGCATCGCGCCCTTGGCGATCTTGTCGCGCAAGCCCTCCAGATCCCCCATACCCAGGCGTTCCAGGCCATGCTGGGCCACAGCGGGCAGCATGTCCTTGAAGCGCTCGATGTAGCCGGCGATATCCAGTTGGCCGCTCTCGATGTTCTTGTACAGCGTGGCGCCTTCCTGAACCAGCAGCGTGCTGATGACGATCACCGGCAGAATCGCGATCAGCAGGCACACCAGCAGCGTGATGCCCGCTGCCAGGTTGCGCCGCCAGCCCAGGCGCAACAGCAACCGGCGCTGCAACGGCGCAAACACGATGCCCAGGATCACCGCCCAGAACACCGCGCCGTAGTAGGGCAATAGAATCCAGATGAAGGCCAGGGTCACCAGGACCAGCAACCACATCAGGGCTTTTTGCTGCAATACCGATTCGTTCATGTCCGCTCCTTTGCGCTCTGATGATTAGTGCGCGGCGCACTGCAGAAAGTGCCGTTGCCGTGGATCAATAAAATCGGTGGTGCAGGCGCGTAGCATCCGCGCTTTTGTCGCGACCTTGCCATGACCCACCTCGCCCGACCCGAACTGCTCGCCCCTGCCGGCACCCTGAAGAACATGCGCTATGCCTTCGCCTATGGCGCCGATGCGGTCTACGCCGGCCAGCCGCGCTACAGCCTGCGTGTGCGCAACAACGAATTCGACCATGCCAACCTGGCGCTGGGCATCCAGGAAGCCCAGGCCCAGGGCAAGCGGTTCTACGTGGTGGTCAACATCGCCCCGCACAATGCCAAGCTCAAGACCTTCCTCAAGGACCTGGAACCTGTGATCGCCATGGGCCCGGACGCGCTGATCATGTCCGACCCTGGGCTGATCATGCTGGTGCGCCAGCACTTCCCGGCCATGCCGATCCACCTGTCAGTACAGGCCAATACGGTGAACTGGGCCAGTGTCGCGTTCTGGCAATCCCAGGGCCTGAGCCGGGTGATCCTGTCCCGGGAGCTGTCGCTGGAAGAAATCGAAGAGATCCGCCAGCAGGTGCCGGCGATGGAGCTGGAAGTGTTCGTGCACGGCGCCCTGTGCATGGCGTATTCGGGGCGCTGCCTGCTGTCGGGCTACCTGAACCGGCGCGATGCCAACCAGGGCAGCTGCACCAACGCCTGCCGCTGGCAGTACAGCGCCACCCCGGCCCAGGAAAACGAGGTGGGTGACATCGTGCGCGAAGTCCAGCCGACCCTGGGCGTCGGCGCCCCCACCAACCAGGTGTTCGTGCTGCAGGAAGCCAACCGGCCCGGCGAAGACATGCCGGCATTCGAGGACGAGCACGGCACCTACATCATGAACGCCAAGGACCTGCGTGCCGTGCAGCACGTCGGGCGCCTGACCCGCATGGGGGTACACTCGCTGAAGATCGAGGGGCGTACCAAGTCGCACTTCTACTGTGCCCGCACCACCCAGGCGTACCGGCAGGCCATCGACGATGCGCTGGCGGGGCGTGAATTCGACCGTTCGCTGATGCTCGACCTGGAGTCATTGGCGCAACGCGGCTACACCGAAGGCTTCTTGCGCCGCCACGTGCACGACGAGTACCAGAACTACGAGCGGGGCAACTCGGTGTCCGAGCGCCAGCAATTCGTGGGCGAGCTGACCGGGGAACGGGTCGACGGGCTGGCCGAGGTCAAGGTCAAGAACCGTTTCGGGCTGGGCGATCACCTGGAGCTGATGACGCCGCGGGGCAACTACCATTTCGACCTGCACCAGCTGCGGGATCGCGCGGGCAATCCGCTGGAGGTGGCGCCGGGGGATGGGCACACGGTGTACCTGCCGATTCCCGAACAGGTGGAGCTGGGCTACGGGCTGTTGTTGCGGGATCTGAATACGTAGCCACGCTATCGCGGGTCAAGCCCGCTCCCACAGGTAGTGCGCAATCCTGGTGGGAGCGGGCTTGACCCGCGATGCAGCCGACGCTCAACGTGGGCTGCTGGCTACAGCTGCAGTATCCGTCTCACGTATCACCTGCACCTGATACTGCGGGTCCGCCTTGATCTGCGCCTCGGTGAATGGAATGGTGTGCCAGTGCCCGGCCGAGAACGCACGGGTCTGGTCACTGGCATGCACCGACCCCGCCTCGCTGGACTGGGAAAACGCCAGCAGCCCCTGCGCGTGCGGCCCCTTGTCATCGAAACTGACCACCTGCAGGTAACTGGTGCCGCTGATCACGGTGCGCTTGCCCCCCTCGCCCGGCACGCTCTGCATGGCGTTGTACACCCCAAGGCTCGACGGCCCGCCATGCATCGGCGTGCCGTCGCCCGCCTGCTGGATCTGCCCCCACTGCACATTCGCACTCAGCCCGGCCTCGGCCACCTGCGCCTGCGACGCCAATGCCGCCGCACGCACGGCCCTGGCCACCTCGGCACACTCCAGCGCAAGGCCGCGTGGGGTGTGCTGGGGGTCGGCCGGATCGAATGCCACGCGCCAGAACTCACCGTGCTCCTGCAACGCCTGCAGGATGTTCTGGAAGTGCACCAGGCCGATGCCACTGGCCAGGCCGGCCTTGCCATCCCACGCCGCCAGGCTGTCGCAAACGGCCTTGAGCTGCGGATCGGCCGTCGCGCCCTTGCACCACTGCAACAGGTCGGGCAGCGCCAGCTCGGCCAGGTACACCTTGTCGTCCATGACCATGTGGTGCAGGTCCTGCGCGCTGATCTTGCCGGGGCGGTTCAACCGCTGCAGGGCAAAGCGGCTGCGCGGGCCCAGGGGCACGTCTTCGCGGCTGATGATCGGCGAGTAGCCGCGCAGCGGCTGCGCCGGGTTGACCATCCAGGCCGAATCGTTGGAGTGCTGTACGAAGTCGCCACGCAGCAGGCTTGGCTGCAGTTGCGCGGGGAAGATACCGGGCTGCGCCGCTCGCGCATCGACCTTCCAGTTGCAGGCGCTGCGCGAACCGTCGAGCACGATCAGTTCCAGGCCCGCCGCCGGGTCGCTGCACTGCGCCAGCAGCGGCGCATCCACATAGGGCACCACCGACTGGTTCAGGTACAACGCCTGCCCCCTGGCATCCACCGCCAGGGTGTTGACCCAGGGTATGCCCTGCAGGCGCTGCACCGACTGCTGCAGGGCCTGCAGGCTGTCGGCCTGGTTCATGCTGTACCACTGCTGCAGCACGCGGGTGTTGCCCAGGTTGGCATCACGCAGGCTGAAGGCAACCTGCCCGGTCCAGTCCAGCCGCCCGGGCCACTGCACCAGCGGGCCGTAGATCGTGCCGTACAGCTCGCGGGTGACCACCTGCTGCTGGCCGTCCTCAGCCTTGACCGACACGCTCACCGGCTGGCGGGTCATGGGGGTGGACACGCCGTCGAGCAGGTAGCGGGTCGAATCTTTCGGGTCCAGTTGCAAGCGGTGCAAGGTGAAGTGCCGGGAGGTGTCGACGGTGTGCGTCCAGGCCAGATGCCGGTTGAAACCGATATTGATCAGCGGCAGGCCGGGCAACGCGGCGCCCATCACGTTCAGCTTGCCGGGGATGCTCAACTGCATCTGGTAGAAGCGCATGCCACCCACCCACGGGAAATGCGGGTTGGCCAGCAACAGGCCACGGCCATTGGCCGAACGCTCGTGCCCTATCGCCACCGCGTTGCTGCCGCGCTCAAGCGCAAAGTTGGCCTGACGCGCCTGGGCCATACTGAAGGCCGCAGCCGGCAACCCCGCCGCTGCACCGGGGGGCGCGGCACCGGCCACGGCTTCGACGAACTGCCCGGCCCCACCCTCGACCAGCAGGCGCCGGGTCAGCTTGACCAGGTCCAGGGCGGTGATGGGGCGCAGCCACTCGGCCTGCTGACACTGGGCTGGCAAGCCCTGGGCAGTGCGCTCGGCCAGCGCGCGGTTGTAGCCCAGCGCGTAGCCTTCGAGCAATGAACGGATCGGCGCCGGTTGCGCCTGCCAGTACGCAGACACCGCCGCCGGCGTGTTCAGCCAGGTGAAAAACACGTCGCTGGCCAGGTTTTCACGCTGCTCCAGGGTCAGCGCCTGCGGCCCGAAGAACCGCGAGCGCTCACCGTTGACGGTCACCACTTCGTTGGCCAGCAGGCACAGGTTGTCCTGCGCGTAGGCATACCCGATGCCATAGCCCAGGCCACGCTCATCGCGGGCCACGATGTGCGGCACACCGAAGCTGGTGCGGCGGATCTCGGCCCGGGCCTCGCCCGGCGGCGCCTCGCGGGCGTGGGCTGAACAACTCAGAGCAACCAGCAGGGCCGTCAGGCAGAACGAGGGGATCGAGCGATTGGCAGACACGCGGACTCCGGCAGCATCAGGGTGAACGAACATCCTGACTAGACGAATTTCATCATGAAAATTTACCGCTTTTGCGCCGCTCGTTCGTCTCTCTCTACATAAAGGCAATATTTTTTGCCTTGCCGATGCAGATTTGCCGCGCTCGTTCGTCTTATAGAGTGAGAGCACCACACGCAAACTGGACAGGCTCGGGAAAGGGAGTTTTCACATGTACAACCAGCAACAGCCAATCACACCGCTGCGTTTCAGACGCAAAGCCCACGCGCCGCTGCCGGAAAAGCCCGAAGCGGCTGAACCGGACCGCGCCGGCAACGAACATATCCGCGAACTGCTCAAGGCATTCGGCCTGCGCACCAGCCTGATCCGGCTGAAGGTCATCGATGCGCTGCACGCGGCCGCCAGAGAGGGGCGCAGTATCGGGGTGCGCGGGGTGCACAGCCAGCTCGAGCAGCTGGATATTCCGCTGTCGTTCCTGAGCGTTCGCGAAGTGCTCAAGCGCCTGTGCGTCGAAGGTGTGATCAGCCTGGGCAGCGACAAGTGCTACAGCCTCAACCCCGAGGCTCGCGCGGTGCTGGAACAGCCGGTTTCACGCTAGGCCAACGGCCGGGTGACGCCGGCCGCAGCCTCGCAAGCGGTCAGAACTTGACCTTGCGCCGCATGATGCCGTTCACGATCACGGCCAATACGGCTACGCCGATGGCAATGTACTGGAACACCTTTTCGCTGATCACGCCGGCGTTCTGCAGGTACGAGCCGCCCAGCATGATTGCCAGCACCACCAGGGCAACCAGGATCGAGTATTTCAGGCGTTGAGCTTGAGTCATTGAAAAATCCTTACGACAACGGGTTTGAGGGCCCTACTGCGGCCGGCGGCCATGATACAACGCCACGTCACGCAGGAGGATGTTTCCCGGTTTTTCCCGACGCGACAACCTGAAATCATCCGCCAGGTGTGCCCGTGCCCTGCGTTCAGGGTTGAGCAACCTGAACCACAGCACTGGAGCAGGCTCGCCGCAGACACGCGGCCACGCCCTCCCTGGCGCCGCTGGTTCCTACAACAGACCACCGACTTCCTCACGCAATGTGTACGGAAAGACTACCTCCCCTGACCCGCTTGCTGCCTAGATCTCCCCTTGGCGGTTGACCGAGAATTCCTTCAGGCCACTTGGCAGTTCAACGCTGTCGACGTGGGGCGCGCCGCACCTGGCAAGGATGCTCAGGCACGGACGGCACCCGATGAAGTGGCCCCTTCGCTCATACCGCCAACAAGGAAGTCATCATGGAACTGTGTGACCTGAACAAGATCGACATCGAACAACTGCCCCAGTCACTGCAGATGCTCATCGAATGCATCGGGCTGGAGCATGCCTACCGCCTGACCACCATCTACGGCGGCCGCCCCAAGTACATTCCCAAGCACCGCGAGCGCACCACGCTGGCCGAGATCCTGCCAACCGAAGCGCTGGATGCATTGATCAAGCGCTACGCCGGCATGGCGCTGGAGATTCCCAAGGCCGACCACTTCAATCGCCAGCTGCGCAACCAGCAGATCCAGCAGGAAAGCTCCAATGGCCAGTCACGCAGCGTGCTGGCCGACAAGTACGGGTTGAGCCTGCGCCAGATCGGCAACATCCGGCGCCAGGAAGCGCACACGCGCTAGACACACCCTGCACACAACAACGCCAGGCGCGAGCGGTCGCGCCTGGCGTTGTTGTGTGCGCAGCCCTTGACGGGCCGTATCAGAAGTCGCGCTTGTAGAAGATATCCAGCGAGCTGGCGATACCGCTGGCAGCCTCCAGGTAGACCTTCTTGCTGAGCAGGTAGCGCAAGGCGATGGTGTTGGCCGGCTCGAACACCCCTACGCCGTAGCGCAGGCTCAGGCGCTCGGTCAGCTTGCCGCTGGCCACCACGCTGGTGTTGTCGCCGCTGCCCTGGGTGTCGAGCTGGAAGTCCTCGATGCCCAGGCTCGATGCCAGGCTGCCGGTAATCCCCGCGCTGCCCGCCAGGCCCAGGCCCAGGGCCGCCTCCGCCAGCATGTTGTTGTCTTCGCCGGTATTGCCCAGCGGACGCCCCAGCACCAGGTACGACAAGGCCTGCTCCTGGCTCATCGCCGGCTCGGAAAACACCTGGGTGGTGGGCTGTTCGGCGCTGCCGCTGAGGCGGATGCCGGCAATCACGTCGTCGGTCTGGCGAATGGCCTCGATGTCCAGGTAGGGCTGGTCGATCGGCCCGGCAAACAGCAGCCGCGCACGGCGGATGGTCAGGCGCTGGCCATAGGCCCGGTAGCGCCCATCGGCCAGGCTGAGCTCGCCACGGGTATCGAGGTTGTCGCCAATGTGCACGCGCCCCAGCAGGTTGGCGGTCAGGCCGAAGCCGCTGAATGCCAGCTTGTCCTGCCCCACCTCCACGTCGATGTCCATGGCCACGGCCATCGGCGCCTTGCCCTGCTCGGTCTGGTGGCCGACGATGACCGTGTCATCCGACACCTTGACGGTCGAAGGCGGCAGTTCGCGCACGGTGATCTTGCCCTTGGGCACCAGCACCTTGCCGGTGACCGCGAGCTTTTCGCCGATGATGTGGATCTTCAGGTCCGGCGCCACCTCCAGGTTGGCGTAGGGTTCGACGGTGACCGGCAGGCGCTGCCCCTGCAGTTGCAACTCCACCGCCAGGCCCTGGGCCCAGCCGATCTGGCCACTCAGGCGGCCCTGGCCGACCGGGCCGCTCTTCCACTCGCCGCCCAGTTGCACCTGCTCGCCTGCGATCTGTGCCCGCAGGCTGAGGTCGCTGAGGCTGATGGGCAACTCGGCACCCGACACTTCGCCATTGCTCAGCGTCAGGTTGCCGTTGACCTGGGGCGCCAGCAGCGTACCGGTGATCTGTCCGCTGCCGTTGAGCTGGCCAGCCAGGCGCTCGACCATCGGCGCGAACGGCCGGCCCACCGACAGGTCCAGCCCGCTCAGGCGGAAGTCTCCGCTCAGCGGCTTGTTGCGCGCCAGTGGGTCGATACGCGCCGACAGGGTCAGCTCGCCCAGGCGCCCGCCCACGAACTCCAGGCGCGTGTCCACGCGGCGCGGGCCCAGGGTGCTGTTCAGGCGCAGCGCCTGGTACGGGAAGTCCAGCCATCGATCCTTTTCCCGCACCCGCAAGGTGCCGCCACTGGCGTCTACCACGATCGACCCCTTGGGCCCGCTGGCCGGCAGGTCGAGGTTGATGTCGGCATTGAGCATGCCCTGCCAGGCGAAGTCCTTGGGCAACCACTGCGCCAGGCTTTGCAGCGGGAACTGCTTGAGGTGGTAGCGCAGGCGCGGGTCGGGCATCAGGCGCTGGTCTTCACCACACAGGCTGGCCTGCCCGGAGCGCCAGCAATGGGCGCCGAAATCCACCTGCCCATTGGCCAGGCGCTGCAACCTGGCCGGTGCCTGCAACTGCCAGTCCTGCCCGCCCGCCTGCACCTGGCCGCTGGCCAGGCGTCCGCGCCAGTTGCCCTTGTCGAGCTGACCGTCCAGGCCCAGGTCGAGCTTGAGCTGCGGCCCATCGAGGGCCAGTTGCAATTGCTGCTTGCCAATGTCGCCCTGGCCTTTGGCGGTCAGGGTGCCCAGGTTGGTTTCGCCCAGGCGGATCGACCCGGCCTGCAGGTCGATCAGGGCACGCTGGGCGCTGTCCAGCCGGGCGTCCAGGTCAAGGCGTTGCACGCGGTTTTCGGCCTGGCCCAGTTGCTGGCCCTGCAAGGTCAGTTGCCCCTGCGGCGCCTTGAGCGTACCGGCCACATCAAGCCGACCCTTGAGCTGGCCTTGCAGTTGCGGCCACAGCTGGCCCAGGCGCGGCAGGTTGAGGTCAAGCTGACCGGCCAGGCGTTGCTGCACACTGGCGCTGCCGTTGATCTTGTTGTCCCCCAGCTGGATCAGCAAGGTGCCCAGGGTCCAGTTCTCGCCTGCACCGTCGGCCTTGGCCTGCAGCACGGCGGGCTGGCCGCGCAATCGCCCCTTGAGGTCCAGGTCGGCATTCAGGCGCAGCGTGTCGCCCTTGAGTTCGCCCTTGCTGCGCAGCGGGCCCGCCAGGGTGCCCGGCAGCTCGGCCAGCCAGTACGCCGGGTTGAGCGCCGACAATTCCAGTGCCGCGTCCCACGCCACGCCCTCGGCAAACTGCACGGCGACGCTGCCGGCCACCTTGCCCTGGCCGGCTTCAAGGGCCAGCTGTGGCAGGCTGACCTGGCCCAGGTCGCCCTTGAACGGGCTGCTGACCTTGAAGGCACCTGCCGGCCCGTCCAGGTCGCCACTGAAATCGCCCTGGTAGTTGCCGTCGCGGTAGTTGACCTTGACGTTCAGGCGCCGCAGCGTGACCTGCGGAGCCTCGTCCAGCGGGTACAGGCGCAGCCACGGGAAGTCCAGCCAGTCGATGCTGGCATCGGCAACCAGACCGCTCTGCCAGTCGGCAGTGGCGCTGAGCGTGACACGCTGTTGCGCGGCGGCGCTCAGGTCCAGGGCAGCGATCTGGGCGCCCTTGGCATCCACCCGGCCACGCAGGCTCAGGCTGATCGGCCCCTGCTCGGCCGGCAGGCGACCGGCGCCCACCAGTTGGTAACCTTTTGCCAGGTCGCCATAGGCACTGAGTTCCAGCTGTTCGAACTGCAGGGTGTCCGGCAATCCGGCCGATGGCTTGAAGCCGGTGGCGCTCAGGCGTACCTGGGCCGGCAGGTGCTCGGCCAGGGGCTGCAATTGACCCGCCAGGCGCCCTTGCAGGTAGCCGCTGCTGTCGGCCTGCAGGTCGAGGCTTTTCTGCAGCTCGCCTTTTATATGCACCGCCAGTTGCCAGGGCTGGTCGTCGATGGCCGGCAGTTGCACCTGACCCTGCAGCTGCAACGGCCAGTCACCCACCGGTTGCAGCAGGCCGCTGAGGTTCAGGCTGAGGTCTTCGCGTTGCAGGTTCAGGCTGTCGATCTGCAGGCCCTGGGCGGTCCAGTGCGCAGCCAGTTGCAACTGGCTCAACTGCTCGCTGCCGTCCAGATGCAACTGGCCGACCTGTACTTCGCCCAGTTCGATCGCCACTGGCAACTGGAGGCTGGGCAACTGCAGCGGGCCGCTGTCGGGCGCTGCCTCGCTGGGGGCGAAGTCCAGGTTGACCTGCCCGGCGCGCAGCTGGTCGATGCACAAGGTCATGCGCAACAGGCAGCCGGGCGACCAGGCAAACACCGGTGCAAGCACTTCGACCCGGTCCTCGCCCTGCTGCCAGATCAGCCGATCGGCCTGCCATTGCCCGCCAAGGCGGCCCTGAAAATTGTCCAGTTGCAAGCCCGGCACCAGGCTCAAGGCCCAGCGGCTGCCGGCCTGGGTACCCAGCAGGATACCCACGGCCAGCACCAGCACGACCAGCAGCGCCAGCAGGGCCAGCCCGCCGCGTTTCAACACCTTGCTCACAACTCGGGCCCCATGGAAAAGTGCAAACGTATGCCGCCGTCATCGTCCAGCGCCTTGGCCAGGTCGAGCCGCAGCGGGCCGACCGGCGACACCCAGCGTACACCGAAGCCGACGCCGGTCTTGAGGCTGGGAAGCTCCAGGCTGTTGAACGAGTTGCCCTGGTCGACGAAGGTCGCCAGGCGCCACTTCTCGGCGATCGAGTACTGGTACTCGGCACTGGCGGCCACCAGGTAGCGCCCGCCGATACGGTCGCCATCGGCGTTCTTGGGTGAAAGGGTCTGGTAGTCGTAGCCACGCACGCTCTGGTCGCCACCGGCAAAGAAGCGCAGCGAGGGGGGCACCGACTTGTAGCCGTTGGTGGCGCTGCCGCCGAACTGCACCCGGCCCAGGAAGCGGTGGTTCTGCGCCACGGTGGTCAGGCCCTTGAGCAGCACGTTGCCATGCAGCAGGTTGGTGTCGGACAGCAGCCCTTCCTTGGCCACCTGCGCGTCGAACTGCAAGCGGTAGCCGTTGTGCGGGTCGATGCGGTTGTCGCTGCGCAGGTAGCTGTAGCTCACACCCGGCATCAGCAGAGTGCTCAAACCCGAATCGTCACCCAGACGGTACTCTTCGCGCTGCCACTTGAGCGATACCACGCGCTGCCAGCCGCTGGGCAGCTTGCTGTGCCATTCCGGGCCTACGGTGAGCAGTTTGCTGAGGCTGTCGGTACCGGCGATCTCTTCGTTCTGGTAGCCGCCGGCAAAGCGCAGCTTGTCGGTCAGCGGCGGGTCGAGCGGTATGTCGTACCACAGGCCGACGTTCTGGCGCGGCGCCGAAAGCTCGGTTTCCAGGCCATAGCTGTGGCCTTGCGGGTTGACCCAGTGACGGGTCCAGTTGGCCTTGCCGCGCGGCCCGACGTCGGTCGAAAAGCCCAGGCCCAGGCCCATGGTGCGGGGCTTGCGGGTTTGCAGTTGCACCTCTACCGGGATGCTCTGCGCCACGGCGGCAGTGGGCGCAGCGTCGCCCCGCACGCCTTCGAAGTAGCCGCTCGATTGCAGCGCGTTGTTCAGTTCGGCGATCAGTTCGGAGTCGTAGGGGGTGCCTTGCTTGAAGGGCACCATGCGTTGCAGCAGGCTCTCGTCGAACGGCGCGTCGCCTTCGAAGCGGACCTTGCCCAGCTGGTAACGCGGGCCGCTGTCGTACACCAGTTCGATATCTGCCACACCCGCCGCCGGGTCGACCGCCAGGCGCTGGCGCAGGAAATGCCCGCTGAAGAAACCGTAGCGCGAGGCCTGGTTCTGGATCAGCCGCTTGGCGTCCTCGTAGTTGCCATGGTTGAGCACAGCCCCAGGCCGCAGCGCCTTGCTCGAAGGAACCCGGAAGGCCGTCATCTCGCTGGCCGGGCCCTCGACGCGCACAGTCACCTCGCGCAGGCGCACCGGCTCGCCCGGCTCGATGCTGAGCACCAGTTGCGGGCCCTTGTCGGCCTTGGGCGAAGGTTTGACCTGGCTGTCGATCTGCGCCTGGTAGTAGCCCAGCGCCTGAGCGGCTTTTCTGGCCTGCTCCACGGCGCCGCGGCTGAAGCGCAGCAGCGCTTCTTCATCGCGGGTGCCAAGGCTGCCGATATAGCCTTCGACGTTGGCCTTGAGCTCGTTGTTGACGGGCTTGATGCGTACTACCAGCTCGCTCTGTGCGTACACCGCGCAGCTGGCAACCCATAAAATCAACCCGCAGGTGAATCGTCCTGAATACGTCATAGGCGCGGATGCTACCAGAGCTTGGCGGTTGCCCGCAGCTCGCCGACGGTCTGATACACCACCCCTTCAGGCCTGTGCCTGGCGCAAACGCTGGGGATTGGGATGAAAAAACACATGCTCGCGGATTGGTCCTACAGCAATTTCACCGATTTCCAGGTAGCCCTGTCGCTTGTAGAACTCGAGGTAGTGGTCATTGCCGGTATTCAGTACCACGCCTTCGGACTGTTCGTCCTCGGCGCACCAGTCATGCAGCGCCAGCAGCAACTGTTCGCCATAGTGATGGCCCTGGAACTGCGGGTGAATGCCCAGTAGCGGCAGCACATGCACCGCGTCGCCCGGCACACAGGCCATGACCGCGGCCTGGTAGTCCAGGTAGCGCCGGGTACAGCGCAGGCCGGCGCTCAGCAGCATGCGCAGGCGCCACGCCCAGCTCTCGGTGATGCCCAGGCGCCGCTGCGGCGGGGCGATCAGGGCGATGCCGATCAGCCGGTCCTGCACCAGCAGGCCCAGGGCCGGCAGGTCCTGGAAGAAATGCTGACGCACCAGCTCGCGTACCGTGGCGCGCACGCGATGGTCGTAGCCGGGGCGATCGGCCTCGAACAGGTAGCGAAAGGTCGGCTCATGCCGGTAGGCCTGGTACAGCAGCGAGCGCGCCTCACGGCTGTAGCCGCTGTCGAGCTGACGAACTTCGGCCGGTACGGCAGGGGTATCGGACATGGTGACTCTCCTGGTGGGCTTCAATGCCTCTTTCTGAGTAGTGCGCGCTGGCCAACGTTCCCTTTGACTATAGGCCAGGACGCCACGCGTGCTGACACGCCGGGCGCCATCGGCTAGCATTCCCGATTTGCTCAGGATTGCGCCCCCCCATGAAGATCGTCTCGTTCAACATCAATGGCCTGCGCGCCCGCCCCCATCAACTGGCCGCGCTGATCGAAAAGCACCAGCCGGACGTGATCGGCCTGCAGGAAACCAAGGTGTCCGACGAGCAGTTCCCGCTGGCCGAGGTGCAGGCGCTGGGCTACCACGTGCACTTTCACGGGCAGAAGGGCCACTACGGTGTCGCCCTGCTGTCGCGCCAGGCGCCGCTGAGCCTGGTCAAGGGCTTCAGCACCGATGAAGAGGACGCGCAGCGGCGTTTCATCTGGGGCACCTTCGCCGACGAGCACGGCAACCCCATCACCATCATGAACGGCTACTTCCCCCAGGGCGAAAGCCGCGACCACCCCACCAAGTTCCCGGCCAAGCAGCGCTTCTACGAAGACCTGCAGGCCCTGCTCGAATCCCGATTCCAGAACGACCAGCCACTGGTGGTGATGGGCGATGTGAACATCTCGCCCGAGGACTGCGACATCGGCATCGGCCCAGACAATGCCAAGCGCTGGCTGAAGACCGGCAAGTGCAGCTTCCTGCCCGAAGAGCGCGAGTGGATGGCGCGCCTGAAGAACTGGGGCCTGACCGACAGCTTCCGCCATCTGCACCCGGAAGTGGCCGACCGCTTCAGCTGGTTCGACTACCGCAGCCGCGGCTTCGAGGACGAGCCCAAGCGCGGGCTGCGCATCGACCTGATCCTGACCTCCCAGGCACTGCTGCCGCGCATCAAGGCCGCCGGGGTCGACTACGAGTTGCGCGCCATGGAGAAACCCTCCGACCATGCGCCGATCTGGCTGGAACTGAACTGAGCCATGCGCTCGATGGCAGTCATTGGACTGTCATCGATCTGTCTTAATCTGCGCTCACCATCTTGAGTGCAGAGCACCCCCGGCAATGTTGCGATCTTTCTGTCTGCTGCTTGGCCTGCTGCCGGCGCTGTGCTGCGCCGAGCCGGCCAGCCTGCGCCTGCAAGGCTCCAATACCGTGGGCAGCGTGCTCGGCCCCGCGCTGGTACGCGGCCTGCTGCAGGCCCAGGGCGCCCGGTCGATCCAGACCCTGCCCGGCGCACGACCCAACGAGGTGTGGGTGCAGGGGGTTTCGCCACAGGGCCAGACACTGCGCGTGAGCATTGCCGCCCATGGCTCGAGCACCGGCTTTGCCGCGCTCAAAAGCGGCGACGCCGACCTGGCGGCCACCTCACGCCCGATCAACGACAGCGAGCAGCAGGCGCTGCACGCGCTGGGCGACCTGAAAAGTGCCGACGCCGAACAGGTCATCGCCCTCGATGGCGTGGCCGTCATCGTGCACCCGGACAACCCGCTGCCCCAGCTGAGCACCACGCAACTGGCGCAGATCTTCGCCGGCCGCATCACCACCTGGGATGAACTGGGCGCCGGCAGCGGGCCGATCCACCTCTACGCCCGCGATGACCGCTCGGGCACCTTCGACACCTTCAAGGCCCTGGTGCTGGACGCCCAGCAGTATTCGCTGGCCAGCCACGCCAGGCGTTTCGAGTCCGGCGAGCAGTTGGCCGACGAGGTCAGTGTCGACCGCCAGGCCATCGGCTTCAGCAGCCTGGCGTCGGTGCACGGGGCCAAGGTGCTGGCCATCGTCGACGGCACCTCCCAGGCCATGCTGCCGACCCCCGCCCTGGTGGCCAGCGAAGACTACCCGCTGTCGCGGCGACTGTACCTGTACCTGCCGCCCGCCCAGCGCAACCCGCTGGCCAGTGCCCTGGTGGAGTTCGCCCAGAGCGCAGCGGGCCAGGCCATCGTGGCCAGCAGCGGGTTCGTCGCACAGCAGGTGCGGCCGGTCCAGGTACAGGCCTTGCCGGGCATGCCGGCGCAGTACCGCCAGTTGATCGCCAACGCCAGGCGCCTGAATGTCAATTTCCGCTTCCAGGAAGGCAGCGCCAGCCTCGACAACAAGGCGCTGCGCGATGTGCAGCGCGTGCTGGCGTACCTGCGCGAACACCAGAAGCTGCAGCACAGCGTGGTGCTGGTGGGGTTTGGCGACGCCAAGGACGACCCCGACCGCGCCGCCCTGCTCTCGCGGCTGCGGGCCATGGCGGTACGCCGCGAACTGGTGCGCGAAGGGGTGAACCTGCGCGAAGTGACGGGCCTGGGCGGTCAGATGCCAGTGGCGACCAATGCCGCCGAAGAAGGCCGAATCCGCAATCGCCGCGTGGAAGTCTGGGTCTACTGACTCACCCACCCGGGAAACCATTTGTAACAGCCTCCCCCCTCACCCTTTCCAGAGGCGAGCTAGGCTTTGGCTCAGTGACACCGGGCCCCTCTGACGGCTGATCGCCGCCATGTCGGAGTCACAGTTGTTTTCATACAACTACGACGACAAGGAGGGGCTCATGAGCGCTCTGCCGTTATTTCTCTTCGACGATTTCCTGGGCACGGCCGTGTGGCTGTGGCTGGTGTTCATCACCCTGGTGGTGGCTCTGCTGGTCCTGGACCTTGGCGTGCTGCACCGTCGCCCGCACGACATCGAAATGCGCGAAAGCCTGCTGCTGTACTCGGCCTACTTCAGCGTGGGGCTGCTGTTCGGTGGCTGGGTGTGGCTGGAGCTGGGTGCGCAGAGCGCGCTGGAGTTCTACACCGGGCTGCTGGTGGAGCAGTCGCTGTCGATGGACAACGTGTTCGTCATGGCGATGATCTTCGGCTTTTTCGGCATCCCGCGCCGCTACCAGCAGCGCGTGCTGTTCTGGGGCATTCTGGGCGTGGTGGTGCTGCGCGCCCTGATGATCGGCCTGGGCAGTGCGCTGGTGCAGGAATTCGACTGGATACTGTACCTGTTCGGCGCATTCTTGCTGTTTACCGGCCTCAAGATGCTGTTCACCCGCCACGAAACGCACCCGGACCTGGCACACAACCCGGTGATCAGGTTCGTGCGCCGGCACATGCGCGTGACCGATGACCTGCATGGGGCGCGCTTCTTCGTGCGCCTCAAGCCGGCTGGCCAGCCCAGGGCACTGCTGTACGCCACGCCGCTGTTCCTGGCCCTGGTGCTGATCGAGCTGGCCGACCTGGTGTTCGCGGTAGACAGCGTGCCGGCCATCCTGGCGATCACCCAGGACCCCTTCATCGTGTACACCTCCAACATCTTCGCCATCCTGGGCCTGCGTGCGCTGTACTTCGCCCTGGCGGCGCTGGTGCACCGCTTCGTTTACCTCAAGTACGCCCTGGCGCTGGTGCTGATATTCATCGGCGGCAAGATCTTCGCCCACGGCCTGATCGGCAAGGTGCCGCCGCTGCTGTCGCTGTGCGTGACGTTCGGGCTGCTGGCCGGTGGCGTGCTGCTGTCGCTGTTCAAGACACGAACGGCGGCCGAGGAGGTGAAACGGGTGGAGTAGCCTCGGGCAGCGTGTAGATACCCTCGCGGATCATGCCCGCCCCACCCGGTCAGCAGGCGATCCGCGAGGGCATCGACGCGGGCTCAGTGCCCGCTGCGCAGCATCTCCCGGGGCACGTACTTGCCGATCTCGTACTTGCCGATCGCCGCGCGGTGCACTTCATCCGGCCCGTCGGCCAGGCGCAGGGTGCGTTGCATCGCGTACATGTAGGCCAGCGGGAAGTCGGCGCTGACCCCTGCCCCGCCGTGAATCTGGATGGCCCGGTCGATCACCTTCAGCGCCACGTTCGGTGCCACCACCTTGATCTGCGCGATCTCGCTGCGGGCCACCTTGTTGCCGACGGTGTCCATCATGTAGGCCGCCTTGAGGGTCAGCAGCCGGGCCATGTCGATCTCCATGCGCGAGTCGGCGATCTTGTCGATGTTGCCACCCAGGCGCGCCAGCGGCTTGCCGAATGCGGTGCGCTCGGCCGAACGCTTGCACATCAGCTCAAGGGCACGCTCGGCCATGCCGATCGAACGCATGCAGTGATGGATGCGCCCCGGCCCGAGACGGCCCTGGGCGATCTCGAAGCCGCGCCCTTCGCCCAGCAGCACGTTGTCATACGGTACGCGCACGTTCTCGAACAGCACCTCGGCGTGGCCGTGGGGCGCATCGTCGTAGCCGAACACCGGCAACGGGCGAACGATCTTCACCCCCGGTGCATCGGTAGGCACCAGGATCATCGAGTGCTGCTGGTGACGCGGCCCGTCCGGGTTGCTCAGGCCCATGAAGATCATGATCTTGCAACGCGGGTCGCAAGCGCCGGAGGTCCACCACTTGCGGCCGTTGATCACCCACTCGTCACCGTCGCGCACCGCCCGTGCGGCCATGTTGGTGGCATCGGACGAGGCCACGTCGGGCTCGGTCATGGCGAACGCCGAACGGATCTCACCGCGCAGCAGCGGCTCCAGCCACTGGCGTTTCTGCGCCTCGCTGCCGTAGCGCACCAGGACCTCCATGTTGCCGGTGTCCGGGGCCGAGCAGTTGAACGGTTCCGGCCCCAGCAGCGAGCGGCCCATGATTTCGGCCAGCGGCGCGTACTCCAGGTTGGTCAGGCCGGCGCCCAGCTGCGACTCGGGCAGGAACAGGTTCCACAGGCCCTCGGCCTTGGCCTTGTCCTTGAGTTCTTCCATGATCGCGGTCGGCTGCCAGCGATCACCTTCGGCAACCTGGCGTTCGAACACCGCCTCGGCGGGATATACATAGGCGTCCATGAACGCGGTGACGCGTTCGCGCAGTGCCTGGACCTTGGGTGAATAGGCGAAATCCATGAGCGGTACCTGCTGGGAAAGGCGAGTGATTTAAGAGATCTGGCTTGGATGCTAGATCACCGGGCAAAATCCACCTAGCCTATTCTCGGCGTGTATAAACATTCATAACCGATATATGATCGGGCCATAACTCCAACAAGAGCGGCATCCATGAACCTCAGCAAGGTCGATCTGAACCTGTTCATCGTCTTCGATGCGATCTACACCGAAGCCAACCTGACCCGTGCCGGGCAGATCGTCGGCATCACCCAGCCTGCGGTGTCCAACGCGCTGGCGCGGCTGCGCGAGACCTTCAACGACCCGCTGTTCGTGCGCACGGCCCAGGGCATGGTGCCCACGCCCATGGCCCAGAACATCATCGGCCCGGTGCGCAATGCCTTGTCGCTGCTGCGGGTGTCGGTGCAGGAGAGCCGCATCTTCAACCCCTTGCAGGCCAACAAGACCTTCCGCATCAGCATGACCGACCTTACCGAGGCGGTGGTGCTGCCATCGCTGTTCCAGCGCCTGCGCCGGCTGGCGCCGAACGTGGTGATCGAGAGCTTTCTGTGCAAGCGCCGCGAGACCACCAAGGAACTGGCCGCCGGACGCCTGGACTTTGCCGTGGATGCACCGCTGAACACCGACCCGCAGGTGCGTCACGTCAAGCTGATGCAGGACCCGTTCGTGTGCGCGATGCGCCAGGGCCACCCGCTGGCCAGGGACAGCATCAGCCTGGAGGATTACCTGAGCCTGACCCACATCCAGATCTCCAGCCGGCGCAACGGCCTGGGGTATGTGGACCTGGCGCTCGGCAAGCAGGGGCTCAAGCGCAAGATCGCGCTGCGCTCGCAGCATTACCTGATGGCCTCGCAGGTGCTGCAGCAGACCGACATGGTGATGACCGTGCCGGAGCGCTTCGCGCGGCGCCATCAACTGAGCTACGTGAGCCTGCCGGTGGGCGACGTGCCGCCTTTGGAAACCCACCTGTACTGGCATGAAAGCACCGACCAGGACCCGGCCAACCGCTGGATGCGCGAGCAGATGATCGAGTTGTGCCAGGCGGTGGTGGCGCAGGACGAGCGGGAGGCACGCGCATAAGCTGCGGGCTGCGTTGAAGCCATCGCGGGTCGAGCCCGCTCCCACCCGACCTGCGCTGAAGCTGTGGGAGCGGGCGTGACCCGCGACAGGCATCCCGAATGCCTGCTTGACGTATACGTCAAGCAGCCAGTAGCTTAGCCGCATGCCCCCTTCCCCGAGCCATGCAATGAGCAGCCAGACCTACAGCATCTCCGACCTTTCCCGCGAACTCGACATCACCACCCGGGCCATCCGCTTCTATGAGGAGCAGGGCTTGCTCAGCCCCGAACGTCGTGGCCTGGAGCGTGTGTATTCGGCCCGCGACAAGGTCAGCCTCAAGCTCATCCTGCGCGGCAAGCGCATCGGTTTCTCGCTGGCCGAGTGCCGCGAGCTGATCGAACTCTACGACCCCACCAGCGGCAATCAGAAACAGCTGCACAGCATGCTGGCGAAGATCGCCGAGCGCCGCGCCCAGCTCGAACAGCAACTGCTCGACATCCAGCAGATGCAGCTGGAGCTCGACACCGCCGAGGAGCGCTGCCAGCAGGCGCTGGCCACCACCCTGAACAATCAGAAAAACGGCCATTGAGGCCCACAGGAACCCTAGCCATGTCATTGCCTACCCATGTGCGTCTGGTCGAAGTCGGCCCCCGCGACGGCCTGCAGAACGAAGCCCAACCCATCAGCGTAGCGGACAAGGTCCGCCTGGTGGATGACCTGACCGACGCCGGCGTGTCCTATATCGAGGTGGGCAGCTTCGTCTCGCCCAAGTGGGTACCGCAGATGGCCGGTTCGGCCGACGTGTTCGCCAGCATCCGCCAGCAGCCCGGCATCACCTATGCGGCGCTGGCCCCCAACCTGCGCGGTTTCGAAGACGCACTGGCCGCAGGCGTCAAGGAGGTGGCCGTGTTCGCCGCCGCGTCCGAGGCGTTTTCGCAGCGCAACATCAACTGCTCGATCAGCGAAAGCCTGCAGCGCTTCGCGCCCATCATGCAGGCGGCGCGCGAACACGGGGTGAAGGTACGCGGCTATATCTCGTGCGTGCTGGGCTGCCCCTATGAAGGCCAGGTAGATGCCGAGCAGGTCGCCCCCATCGCCCGCGAGCTGCGCGACATGGGCTGCTATGAAGTGTCGCTGGGCGACACCATCGGCACCGGCACCCCGGGCGCCACCCGCCGCCTGTTCGAAGTGGTCGGCGCGCAGGTGCCGCGTGCCGAGCTGGCCGGGCACTTCCACGATACCTACGGCCAGGCGCTGGCCAACGTGTACGCCAGCCTGCTGGAGGGAATCAACGTGTTCGACAGTTCGGTCGCCGGCCTGGGCGGCTGCCCGTATGCCAAGGGCGCCAGTGGCAACGTGGCCAGTGAAGACCTGCTGTACCTGCTGCAGGGCCTGGGTATCGAGACCGGCATCGACCTGGACAAGCTGATCGACGCCGGCCAGCGCATCAGTGCCGTGCTGGGCCGCGCCAGCGGTTCGCGTGTGGCCAGGGCACGCGCTGCCCGGTAACGGTGCGCAGCAACAGGGCCAATGGGGGGTGAGTGTTACCGCCGCCACACCCGACAGGGGAAATCCGGGTAACACGGAAACAAATCAGCACAATTTCCCGTGGCGATTTTTCCATCAAACCAGCAAACCATTGATTTTATTGGGTTTTAAAAAGTTGGCACGGCACCTGCTATATCTTTCGTACAACAACAATAAAAAATGCGACAACCCAATAAAAATAAGACGTACCGGCTCTGACATAACAAGAACAACACGGCAGAGGCGCAGCTAACAGATTTTTTTGAAGTGGATGGCTTTTCGGGGGCGTGCCCCGCGACCTGACAGAGAACAATAAAACTACCCCAAGGTAGCGCCCGTCTCGGTTGGATCAGCAATGATAAAGGTCGATCAGCGCTCAAAAAAATACGTTTGCTCTTGATCCCGGATGGGGATCGCAACGCAACAAGAGGCAAGGGTCGCCAAAAACAACAATAGACCACCCTCCAATAATAAAAAGAGCACACGCAACAAAATTTGAGGGGAGCCCAGGCTCCCCTCAGTGCTTGCTGCCCTACTCGTTCTGCTGGTCATCCTCTGGCTTGCGCTTCTCCAGGCGGTCGACCACCCACGGCATCACCCCCAGCACCAGCAACGCCAGCACCGTGCTCACCAGCGCAGTGGCTTCGCGCCCCATGCCTGCGGCCACGCCGATGGCGGCGGTCATCCACAGGCCCGCAGCAGTGGTCAGGCCCTTCACATGGCCCGCATCGTCCTCCTTGCCCTTGAGTATGGTGCCCGCCCCCAGAAAGCCGATGCCGGCGACGATCCCCTGCACCACCCGACTCAACGCTGCGTCGTCCGCCCCGGCCATGCGCGGCACCAGCACGAACAGCGCCGCACCGATGGCCACCAGCATGTGCGTGCGCACTCCCGCCGCCTTGCCCTTGAGCTCGCGCTCGAAGCCCAGCACCGCCCCCAGCAGCGCAGCCATCAGCAGGCGCACCGTCACCTGCGTCAGTTGCTTGGCATCGGTGATATCGGCGAATTCGGCAATCAGTGTCGACCAGACTTGGTGCCACCAGGCGTCCATGAGCAGCGTCCATCAGCAAGGGGATACTGGATGGACAACAGCCTGGCGCGCGAGTGCTGTCGACCGCTGATCGGCCACGCTCAGCAACCCGGCCGGCAACGGAGTCACAGCTGTAAGCCCCCCGTTCGAGGACACCGCCATGCCCATTGAAATCAACGAAACCACCAAGCGCTGCACCCTGATAGCCGATGACCTGAACATCGAAGGTGAAGCGGCAGAGGTGCAGATCATCACCGATGCCGACCTGCGCATGTCGATCGCGACCCTGGCCGGGCAACGGGTGCCGATCACCGAGGCAGAGGCTGACGCGCTCACCGTGGCAGGTGCGGTGGATAGTCGCAGGCATTTGAAGACCTCCGAGGAGGGCTCGATCATATAAGGGCTGCAGGGTTTCAAGGGATAATCTGATACGGTTTTTATCCAGATATCTGCACCTGTTATGCAAACAGATGGGACGCCATAGTGCTCTGGCCTGATCGAGGCCTGATGAGCGACGAACCATGAGCGAACGAATTCCCGTCCAGATCGTTGAAATTGCCGAGCCCTCCACGTTCAAGAAGAAGGCCGCCAGCAGCGACAGACACATCCACACCCGTAGCTTCACCGGCTTTTTCCGAAACCTGCGCCTGGGTGGCGCGGGTTTTCTGTTTCTGCTGTTTTTCGGCACCGTCTGGCTGAACTGGGACGGGCGCCAGGCGGTCCTCTGGGACCTGGCCGACAGCAAGTTCCACATCTTCGGCGCCACCTTCTGGCCGCAGGACTTCATCCTGCTGTCGGCGCTGCTGATCATCTGCGCCTTCGGCCTGTTCGCCATCACCGTGTTCGCCGGGCGCGTCTGGTGCGGCTACACCTGCCCGCAAAGCACCTGGACCTGGGTGTTCATGTGGTGCGAAAAGGTCACCGAGGGCGAACGCAACCAGCGCATCAAGCTCGATGCGGCGCCCTGGGGCCCCAACAAGCTGGCGCGCCGCGCAGCCAAGCACACCCTGTGGCTGGGCGTCAGCCTGCTGACCGCACTGACCTTCGTCGGCTACTTCACCCCCATCCGGCCACTGACCCAGGAGCTGTTCACCCTGCAGCTGGGTGGCGTCAGCCTGTTCTGGATCCTGTTCTTCACCGGTGCCACCTACATCAACGCAGGCTGGCTGCGCGAGGCGGTGTGCATGCACATGTGCCCGTATGCCCGGTTCCAGAGCGTGATGTTCGACAGGGACACCCTCACCATCGCCTATGACCCGCAGCGCGGCGAGTCGCGCGGGCCGCGCAAGAAGGACGCCAACCACAAGGCCCAGGGCCTGGGCGACTGCATCGACTGCCACATGTGCGTGCAGGTATGCCCCACCGGCATCGACATCCGCGACGGCCTGCAGATGGAGTGCATCGGCTGCGCCGCCTGCATCGACGCCTGCGACAGCATCATGGACAAGATGAGCTACCCACGCGGGCTGATCGGCTACAAGTCCGAGCACACCCTGCAAGGCGGCACCACCCAGTGGATGCGTCCGCGCCTGCTGGGCTACGTGACCGTGCTGGTGGTGATGATCGGCGCCCTGGTGATCGCCCTGCAGCAACGCCCGATGGTGTCGATGGACGTGATCAAGGACCGCGGCCTGTTCCGCGAGAACGCCCTGGGGCAGATCGAGAACATCTACACCCTCAAGGTCATCAACAAGACCCAGCAGCCGCAGACCTACCGCCTGCGCCTGGTGGACGCCGAAGGCTTCGAACTGCATGGCAAGACCGAGTTCACCCTGGCGGCCAGCGAGATGAGCGATATACCGGTCTCGGTGGCGATGCTGGCCGACCGTGCGCCCAGCAGCTCCCAGGAGATCAGCTTCGAACTCATCGACACCGACCAGCCGAACGTGCGCAGCCTTGCGCGCAGCCGTTTTGTCGCGCCTTTGAACCGCTGATCACATACACTCCGCTGAGTCAGACCGCCCAGAGCCATGATGAAACGCTACGAGAAATTCGCCGACGACATTGCCGAACTGATTCGCTCCGGGGTACTCGGCCCCGGCCAGCGCGTGCCGTCGGTGCGTTACGCCAGCCAGACCCACGGGGTCAGCCCGTCCACGGTGTTCCAGGCCTACTACCTGCTGGAGCGTCGCGGGCTGATCCGGGCCCGGCCGCGCTCGGGCTACTTCGTCAACACCCACGCCCCGCGCCAGTTCAACGAGCCGCAGATCATCGAGCAGGCCAGCGAATCGACCGAAGTGGACGTCAGCGAGCTGGTGTTCTCGATCCTCGACTCGATCAAGGACCCGCAGACGGTGGCCTTCGGTTCGGCGTTCCCCAGCCCCAACCTGTTCCCGCTGCCGCGCCTGGCGCGCTCGCTGGCCAGCGCCAGCCGCGAGATGGACCCGCGCATGGTGGTCACCGACCTGTCGCCGGGCAACCCGCAACTGCGCCGCCAGATCGCCCTGCGCTACATGGTCGGCGGCTTGATGCTGCCGATGGAAGAACTGCTGATCACCAACGGTGCGCTGGAGGCATTGAACCTGTGCCTGCAGGCGGTAACCGAGCCGGGTGACCTGGTGGCCATCGAGGCACCGGCGTTCTATGCCTGCCTGCAGATTCTGGAGCGGCTCAAGCTCAAGGCGGTGGAGATTCCGGTGCACCCGCGCGAAGGCATCGACCTGGGGGTGCTGGCGCAGACGCTGGAGCGGCATCCGGTCAAGGCCGTGTGGTGCATGACCAACTTCCAGAACCCGGTGGGCGCGAGCATGCCGGAAGACAAGAAGAAGCAGCTGGTCGAGCTGCTGAGCGTGCACCAGGTGCCGCTGATCGAAGACGACGTGTATGCCGAGCTGTACTACGCGCAGCAGGCGCCCAAGCCGGCCAAGGCATTCGACACCGAAGGGCTGGTGATGCATTGCGGCTCGTTCTCCAAGAGCCTGGCGCCGGGCTACCGGATCGGCTGGGTGGCGGCCGGGCGCTATGCGCAGAAGATCGAGCGGCTCAAGCTGATGACCTCGCTGTGTGCATCGATGCCGGCGCAGGCGGCGATTGCCGACTACCTGCAGCACGGTGGCTACGACCGCCACCTGCGGCGCCTGCGCTATGCGCTGGAAGAGCAGCAGAACGCCATGCTGGCGGCGATTGCCCGGCACTTCCCGGCGCAGACGCGGGTCAGCCACCCCAGCGGCGGGTACTTCCTGTGGCTGGAGCTGCCGGAGCAGATGGACTCGCTGAAGCTGTTCCAGATGGCATTGGCCCAGGGCATCAGCATTGCGCCGGGGCCGATCTTTTCGCCGACGCGCCGGTTTCGCAACTGCATCCGCCTCAATTACGGCAGCCCCTGGACCGAGCAGTCGGAGCAGGCGATGGAGACGCTGGGGCGGATCGTGCGGTCGTTCTGAGGGGCTGGCATGACGGTCAACGCCCCATCGCGGGTCAAGCCCGCTCCCACATGACTGCGGTGATCCTGTGGGAGCGGGCCTAACCCGCGATTGGGTCGGTGCAGCCCCTTGCCCACACCCGCACAATCGCGCACCATCCCCTCCCGCACTTGCCCACGGATGGCCCCGGATGAAACCGCTGTACCTGCTACTGGCCCTGCCCCTGCTGCCCGCCTGCAGCCTGATCGGTTTCGTCGCCAAGGAAAGCGTCGTGGGCGCCACCAGCCACTACGGCTTGAGCAGCACCACGCTGATCGCCGAACTCCCGCCCAACCACGGCGTCACCTACAACGCCAGCTACGCCCCGCTCGACCCGTACCGCTGCACCGTGGCCTCCCCCGCCACCGGCGGCATGCGCTCGCGCCCCAACCAGTACCGCACCGACCAGGCCGATGCGCACCCCGACGCGCGCACCGTCACGTTCAGGATCCCGCTGACCTACACCATCGGCAGTTGCACCCAGCAACTGGACAACATCACAGTGAGCATCAAGTCCCCCAGCGGGCGGTACAGCCTGGCGGGGGTCAAGGTATTGCCGGCACTGCCCGACGGCACTGGGCCGGTGCGCGACGCAGACCCCGAGCTGGTTGTGCGCCGCCTGTGCGGCACGGCCTACCACATCGTGCCCGGGCATGAGCGCCACGTGCTGGCCAGGGACATCGACTGCCTCGCCGCCGACAGCCAGTGGCAACCGCTGGAGCGGACCTCCAGGCACCCCGGCCCGGTCGCCAACGTCGCCTACACCCAGCTGAACAAGACCGACCTGCGCTTCGTGTACCGCCTCATCGACAAGGAGTGGCCGCTTTACCCCGAGAACTGGTCACCGGTCGGCGATGGCATGAAGCCCTGCGCTTCACAATGGAAGTGGGTTGGCGAAGCCTCCTGCAGTTATCGTGACCCGACATTTTCGACTTTCGAGATGGACGGTCGTGAATGCACTCTTTATCCAGGCTGTACAGAGTAAGCCCGAATGGATATTTACCGAATTGCAAGGCCATTACTAAACTTAGCCAGAACCAAGTCGTATTCAAGATCTTTCTTTTCAGATGCCTGAATGTCTAAAGCAATACCAGTTAAAGCACGTCTAAGTGCATCCTTACTGGAGGCATAGTCCATCCTTTTTCTTATGGGGGCCGAGTCATCTGCGTATAGAGTAAACAAAATTGCATTTCGTCTCCCCTCAACGGTTTCAAACTCAAAGTCGACGACAGCATATCGCACTTCATTCGGGGTCAGCGCGCTCAGAAAATCCTCGTAGGTTGCGGACCTATCGCCTGTTGATTCAACAACAACCTCCTTGTAATCATCTGAGATCTTGAAAACAATATACCTAAACGCTTTACTTAATTTGAGCGAATTGTAAGCATTTCGACACTCATCCGTCACTAACACACCAGTGCTTGACATGGCCATCATCCTCTTCCGATTCAATCGCGTACCACGCCAACTAACCGCGAAGTCAGGCATCACCATACAACAGCGCCTAATCAACCGACACTGGCAAAGTTATCAGGTTACATACTGCTGAAAACAGGCTGCGCCCTGCTTACCTGCCAATCACCGCGCCTCCCCCGCACGCGGCTTGTAGAACAGGAACCTGGGAGTTTCGGCGGTCTTCAAGTACGTCCTGGCCCACGCGGGATGCACATGGCGGTCATGAAAGTACATCGCGCCATCGGTGCTGTCGGTCAGTTGCTGATTCAGCGCCTTGCGCGCGATTTCCTTGGCCACGGTGTACTGCACCGGCTCTTCCACATCGTCCGAGCGCCCGTCGCACCACCACGAGAACTGGCATGTACGCTCCTTGATGCCCTGCTTGACCACCTCGCACACGGTGCCCGGAAACCCTTCGTGCCCCAGCCGGTTCATCACCACGCTGGCCACACCCTGCATGTCCGCCGCCTCACCGCCCTTGGCCTCCCAGTAGAGGGTGCGCGCCAGGCAGGTGATCGCGTCATCCAGCGCGGCCTCGCCCTTGGGGTCGACCGCCTGCACTTCGCTGCGGGTGATGGCCTGGTCGCTGGGTACGCTGGCCTCGCGCCCCTGTTCGGCAGCCTTCTGCTCCAGCACCTGGGCCTTGTCTTCGGCTACCGCCGCAGGCGGCGCCGCGGCGGCAGAGCCCGGCAGAACAGCGATCAACCACACGGCAAGACAGCAAACTGCAGCGAATGAGCGCATGACCGAGCCTTCTTGTGAGCCTCTGATAGATGCACAGTAGCTGCAACCGGCGATTTGCGCCGCCCTACCCCAGCAGCTCGCGCAGGCGGTACCACAACATGCCCAGCGCCAGCAGTGGCGAGCGCAGGGCCGGGCCGCCGGGGAAGGTCATGTGCGGCACCTTGCTGAAGATATCCAGGCCCTGGCTATGCCCGGCGTGGATCGCCTCGGCCAGCAACTTCGCCGTCCAGTGGGTGACGTTCACCCCGTGCCCCGAATAGCCCTGGGCGTAGAACACGTTGGGGTGCTGCTGCAGGCGTCCCACCTGCGGGAAGCGATTGGCGGTAATGCCGATCTTGCCGCCCCACTGAAAGTCGATGCGCACATCCGCCAGCTGCGGGAACACCTTGAGCAGCTTGGGCAGCATGTAGCCGGCGATATCCGCCGGGTCGCGCCCGGAATAATGGCAGGCCCCGCCGAACAGCAGGCGCCGGTCGGCAGTAAGGCGGTAGTAGTCCAGGCCGACCTTCTGGTCGCACAGCGCCAGGTTCTGCGGGATCAGCCCGGCGGCGCGCGGTGCCGACAGCGGCTCGGTGGTGATGATGTAGCTGCCGGCCGGCAGCACCTTGCCGCTCAGGCGTGGCTCCAGGTCGTCCAGGTGCGCATTGCACGCCAGCACCAGGCTGCCAGCCCGCACGCTGCCGCGCGCGCAGCGCACCTGCACGGTGGGGCCATGCACCAGTTCGAGCACCGTGCTGTGCTCGAACACCTGCACCCCCAGCGACGCCGCCAGGCGCGCCTCGCCCTGCACCAGGTCGAGCGGGTGCAGGTGGCCGGAGCCCATGTCCAGCAGCCCGCCGGCATACACCTTCGAGGCCACCACCTCGTGCATCTGCTGCGGCCCGTAGAGTCGGGTCTGGTGCCGATAGCCCAACGCCTCCAGGCTCTGCTGTTCAGCCTGGAACGCTGCGTACTGCGCCGGGGTATTGGCCAGCTCGCAGAAGCCCCAGCGCAGGTCGCAGTCGATGCCGTCCTCCTGCACCCGGCGGCCCACCACCTCCACCGACTCGATGCCGGCGCGTTGCAGGTAGGCCACCCCTTCCTGCCCCACGTAGCGGGCAAACCCCGACACCTCGTGGCCGATGCCGCGAATCAGTTGCCCGCCGTTGCGCCCGCTGGCACCCCAGCCGATGCGCCGCCCCTCCAGCAACACCACCGAAAGCCCGCGGCGAGCCAGTTCGATGGCGGTGTTGACCCCCGTGAAGCCACCGCCGATCACGCACACATCGGCGATCAGGTCCTGCTCCAGCGTCGGGTAGTCGGCCTGGCGTCTGGCCGTCGCTGCGTAGTACGAACGGGCGTGTTGCGCATTGCCATTCACGTTGTTCATTTGTTCGATTTCACTTTGCTCCACGAGCGGGTCATCAAACGCATGATGGCCGGCGTGGGGGTGCTTGAGATATACAGTTTGTCGAGCACCGCCTGGGGCGGATACACCTCGGGGTTGTCGACCAGGTCGGCGGCCATGTACTGGCGCGAAGCCGGCGTCGGGTTGGCGTAGCCCACCAGGGTGCTGACCTTGGCGATCACCTGCGGGTCCATCAGGTAGTTGATGAAGGCGTGCGCCTCCTTGGGGTTGGTGGCGTCGGCCGGGATCGCCAGCAGGTCGAACCACAGGTTGCTGCCCTCCTTGGGAATCGAATAGGCGATGTTCACGCCGTTATGGGCTTCCCTGGCGCGGTTGGCCGCCTGGAACACGTCGCCGGAGTAACCGAAGGCGATGCAGATGTCGCCGTTGGCCAGGTCCGTGACGTACTTGGAGGAATGGAAGTAGGTGATGTACGGGCGCAGCGCCAGCAGCTTGGCCTCGGCCTTCTTGTAGTCCTGCGGGTTTTCGCTGCGCGGGTCCAGGCCCATGTAGTTGAGCACTGCCGGGAACAGCTCGTCGGCCGAATCCATGAACGACACGCCGCACTGGCTGAGCTTTTTCAGGTTCTCGGGCTCGAACAGCACCGCCCACGAATCGATATGGTCGATGCCCAGCACCTGCTTGACCTTGTCGACGTTGTAGCCGATGCCATTGGTGCCCCACAGGTAGGGCACCGAGTGGCGGTTGCCGGGGTCGTTGTCCTCCAGTTTCCTGAGCAGCACCGGGTCGAGGTTCTTCCAGTTGGGCAGTTGCGAGCGGTCCAGCTCCAGAAACGCCCCGGCCTTGATCTGGCGCGCCAGGAAGTGGTTGGACGGCACCACCACGTCGTAGCCGGTGCGCCCCGCCAGCAGCTTGCCCTCCAGGGTTTCGTTGGAGTCGAACACGTCGTAGATCACCTTGATCCCGGTCGCCCCCTGAAAGTCGGCCAGGGTGGTAGGGCCGATGTAATCGGTCCAGTTGTACACGCTGACGCTCGGCTGGGCCTGTGCGGCGGCCCCCCACAGCAACCCCAGAGCCACCGGCAACACGGATTTCAACAGACGCATATCGACACCTCTTCTGATTGTTTTATCGATGATCGGCAGGTCAGCGCATCACACGCTCAGCAGCAGGAACTCGCGCTCCCACGAACTGATCACGCGCTTGAAGTTCTCGTGCTCGGCGCGCTTGACCGCCACGTAGCCACGCACGAACTTGCTGCCCAGGTAGCGTTCGATGGTCGGGCAGTCTTCCATGTGCGCCAGCGCGTCCTCGATGGTGATCGGCAGGCGCAGGTTGCGCCGCTCATACGCACGCCCCTGCACCGGGGCGCTGGGCGCGATGCCCTCGACCATGCCCAGGTAGCCGCACAGCAGGCTGGCGGCAATCGCCAGGTACGGGTTGGCATCGGCGCCGGGCAGGCGGTTCTCAACGCGCATCGACTCGGGGCTGGAGGTGGGCACGCGCAGGCCCACGGTGCGGTTCTCTTCGCCCCACTCCACGTTTACCGGCGCCGAGGTGTCGGGCAGAAAGCGGCGGAACGAGTTGACGTTGGGCGCGAACATCGGCAACACCTTGGGGATGTACTTCTGCAGGCCGCCGATATGCTGCAGAAACAGCTCGCTCATGCTGCCGTCGTCATTGACGAAGATCGGCTTGCCGGTGGCGCTGTCGACCACGCTCTGGTGCAGGTGCATGGCGCTGCCCGGCTCGTCGCCCACCGGCTTGGCCATGAAGGTGGCGGTGACGTTGTGCTTGAGTGCGGCCTCGCGCATGGTGCGTTTGAACACGGTGATCTGGTCGGCCAGGTCCAGGGCGTCGCCGTGGCGGAAGTTGATTTCCATCTGCGCCGGGCCGTCTTCGTGAATCAGCGTGTCCAGGTCCAGGCCCTGGGCCTCGCACCAGTCGTAGACGTCCTCGAACAGCGGGTCGAACTCGTTGGCGGCATCGATGGAGAACGACTGGCGGCCACTTTCGGCGCGGCCCGAACGGCCCAGTGGCGCCTGCAACGGCAGGTCCGGGTCTTCGCAGCGCTGGGTCAGGTAGAACTCCATCTCCGGTGCCACGATCGGTTGCCAGCCCTTGTCGGCGTACAGCTTGAGGACTTTCTTGAGCACGTTGCGCGGCGACAGCTCGATGGGGTTGCCCTGCTTGTCGAAGGTGTCGTGGATCACGATCGCGGTGGGCTCCAGCGCCCAGGGTACCGGGTAGATGGCCGTCGAGTCGGGGCGGCAGAGCATGTCGATGTCGGCCGGGTCGAGCAGGCCGTAGTAGATCTCGTCCTCGACGAAGTCGCCGGTCACGGTCTGCAGCAGCACACTTTCCGGCAGGCGCATGCCTCGCTCATGCAGGAACTTGTTGGTGGGGGCGATCTTGCCGCGGGCGATACCGGTCAGGTCGGTGACCACGCATTCCACTTCAGTGATCTTGTGTTCTTTCAGCCAGGTGGACAGCTGATCGAAGGGGGTATTCATGAGAACCTCGTTGTCGTGATGCAGGGCATGCGCAAGGGTGTGTGTGGCGCGGGCGGGCAAGGCCTGGCTTCCCCTGCGCCGCGTTGAGGTCTATCTTGGTGCCGCAGCTGCGGCTGCATCTATCCACTTTGAGCAGAAGAAAATGCACCAAAGCAGTGCATTCAGAGGTTCTCATGACAACCCCGTCGCCCTTGCGGGTACAGGCCTTCACCAGTGCCGATGTGGCCGAACAGGTACGCGCCACGCCAGGCTGGGCACAGCACTACCAGCAGATGTCACCCGGGCACTTTGCCGGCATGGTGCGCTGCCTCGACCTGCAGGGCGTGGAGGTGTACGAAGAGCGCATGAACACCCGGGTGGAGCAGAGCTTCAGCGCCCCCGGCGGTTCGCTGTCGTTCTGCTTCGACCGCAGTGACAACAGCCTGTACGTGCTCAATGGCGAAAGCCGCAACATCTGGATCACCCCCGAGAACTACCAGGAAGTGGCCGTCGTGTTCGGCCCTGCGTTCGTGCGTGAGCACGGCGTGGACGTTGCGGCGCTCGAAGGTCTGTTCATGGCACCGCTCAATTCCCAGCGCAATGCCTTGTTCAGCGGCTGGCTGAGCAGTACCCTGACGCGCCTCTCGCAGAGCGAGGACGCGCCGTGCCAGCAGGTGCTGGCCAGGCAGTTGCTGGACGATTGTCTGTACATTCTCGACACCGCCTCGGTGTGCCTGGACCGCGGCGAGCTGTGGCGGCGCACCGAGGAGCGCACCATCATGCGCAAGGTCAGCGAATGGGCGGCGGATTCGCCGGAGGAGTCATTGAACCTGCTGCAACTGGCGCAGGTGGCCGGCAGTTCGGTGCGTCAGTTGCAGCATGCGTTCAAGGCGTACACCGGCATCACGCCCAGCCACTGGCTGCGCCTGCGCCGCCTCAATGGCGCACACCGCGAGCTGCTGACCGCGCGCGGCCACACCGTGGCGGAAGTGGCGATGCGCTGGTCGTTCTGGCACCTGGGGCGGTTTTCCAGCAGTTATCAGGCGCTGTTCAAGGAGTTGCCCAGTGAAACCCTCAAACGACGCAAGGAGACGCGGTATGGCTTTTGACTGGCATGGCGGGGTGATTACCCGGGAGACACCGGTGGGCGAGGATTACCGCAACACGCAGAACGTGCGGCGGTTCATGCGTGAGCAGTGTGGCGAGGATTTCAGGTTCGACCGGCCGTTGATGGCATGGATAGTCGATGGTACGGCGCGGACGATGGGGGATGTGGTGGATGAGTGGGCCAGGCGTCGTAGTGCTTAGCTGAACCCGCGACATCCCCGCGCAAGTACCCACTGGCAGCCCAGGCTGGTATTGTGCCGCCCTGCAAACCCAACTGGATGACTGTGAGGAAATGACGTTGAACGCTGATGCGAACATGACCGGGGACCTGTTCGAAGTCGACAAGCGCCTGGGCCTCAAACCCGTGGTGGACTTCAACACCTACCTGCGCGCCGCATTCGCCGACGGCGCCTGCGCATGCAGCCGCTGCCTGGAAAACAAGAGCGACGAGAGCGGCTACGCCTTCGCCCATACCTTCGACTTCCAGGGCCAGGTCACCCATCGCCGCTTCGCCACCACCACCGCCAGCGATGTGCTGATGGTCCTGAAAAAAGCCTGGCTGTCCTACACCAAGGCCGAACTGGATGTCAGCGGCAACCTGGACCTGGACGCCATCAAGGCCTTCGTCGAGCCACAGCTGCACAAACGCCTGGTGCCACTGTTCGTCGCCAGCGGGCTGGTTGTCGAGGTCGACGGGCAACTGGTGCTGCAAGCCCAGGCCGCCGCCTGACGGCCATGCCTGGGGCGCGTTGCCGGCAGAGCCGCCAACGCGCCCCAGGCGCAACCCGCGCGCGATTGCACCCCCGCCCAGGCTACACACAGGCATTGCGACACTGTAGTATTGAGAACTATTCACATTCACTGTCGAGTCGTTCCCGGTGCACACGCCTTCCTCCAAGCTCGGCTTCTTCTTCAGCGACCACCACCGCTGGCTGCTGCAACACATCCAGAAGCGCCTGCGCAACCGCGCCGACGCCGAAGACACGGCTGCCGAGGCGTTCTGCCAATTGCTGGTGGCGCGGGTTGATCCGGACAGCATCCAGCAACCGCGGGCCTTTCTGTCGACCATCGCGCGCCGGCTGATCTTCGACCGCCACCGCCGCCGCCAACTCGAAAATGCCTACCTGGAACGCCTGTCGAGCCTGCCCGAGCAGGTAGCGCCCTCCCCGGAGGAACAACTGCTGCTGGTCGAAGCGCTGGTGGCCATCGACCGAGCGCTCACCGGCCTGCCCGCGGTGGTCAAGGCAGCCTTCCTCTACAGCCAGCTCGATGGCCTGAGCTATGTGGAGATCGGGCGCAAGCTCGCGCTGTCGGAACGCACCGTCAGCCGCTACATGAAACAGGCCCTGCGCCAGTGCTACCTGGCCGAGATGGCACCATGAGCAAGGCCCGCCTCGACCCGGCCGCGGAGCAGGCCATCGACTGGATGGTGCGCCTGAGCGCCGACCGCAACGACACCCGCCTGCACGCCCGTTTCGATACCTGGCTCAACAGCGACCCGGCCCATGCCCAGGCCTGGGGCCGGCTGCAGGAGCGCCTGGGTGGCGCGTTCGGCACCGTGCGGGCGCTGGACCAGCGCCTGCCCGGCCAGGCCGGCGAAGCCCGGCGCGTGCTGATGCAGCCCGGCACCTCCCGGCGCGATGTGCTGCGCGCCATCGGCGGGCTGGGCCTGCTGGGCGGCGGGCTGTGGCTGGCGGCGCGCAGCGAGGTCGGCACCACGCTGATGGCCGACCTGCACACCGGTACCGGCGAGCGGCGCACCCTGGAACTGGAAGACGGCAGCCAGCTGAGCCTGAACGCTAGCACTGCCGTCGACCTTAAATTCGATGCCCACCAGCGCCTGGTGCTGCTGCGCCAGGGCGAACTGGTGATTGAAGTGGCACCCGACCCGCAGCGCCCCCTGCGCGTGCGCACCGCCCAGGGCGAAATCCGCGCGCTGGGCACGCGCTTTCTGGTCAGCCAGCAGCCCGACGCCACCCGCGTGGTGGTGCTGCAGCATGCGGTGCGCGCACGCCTGCACGATGGTAACGAACTGGACCTGCAGGAAGGCCAGGCCGCCCTGCTGCACGCCCAGCGCATCGAGCGTCTGGGCCGTGACGAGCGTCACCGCGCCGACTGGCTGAACGGGCACCTGAATGTACTGGATGACCCGCTGGATGCAGTGGTCGACGCGCTGCGCCCCTACACCCGCGGCTTCGTGCGTGTCGCGCCGCAGGTGCGCAACCTGCGCGTGCAAGGGGTGTTCCCGCTCAACGATCCGCAGCGCAGCTTCGGTGCGCTGGCCGAAACACTGCCGATCGAGGTGCGACACTACGGCCCGTGGTTGACCCTGATCGGCCCGAAAAGCTGAGCCCGAGAACCCTCTGAAAAGTTTTTATGAAAAACAATCGCATTTGTGTCCGGTTTTCATTTCTCATCCCACCTATCTCCTGACTGCACACACAATCAGGAGAATTCCGTGCTCAACCCTTGGTCCCGCGCCCTCCCCGTCGCCGTTGCCCTGGCCACCCTGAGCTGCGCCGTGTCTGCCCAGCAGCAGGCACTTGCGTTCAACCTGCCGGCCGGCCCGCTCGCCGCCACGCTCAATGCCATCGCCAGCCAGAGCGGCCAGATCATCTCCCTCGACCCGGCCCTGGTGCAGGGCAGACAGGCCCCGGCCGTCCGTGGGCAGATGAGCGCCGAGCAGGCCCTGCAGGCCGCACTGGCCGGCAGCGGGCTGCAACTGCTGGTGACCGGCAGCGGCCACTTCAGCGTGGTGCAAGGTGTGAGTGTCGACGGCGCACTGGAGCTGGGCGCCACCAGCATCACCGAGGTGCGCAACCTGGCCACCACCGAAGGCTCGAACTCCTACGCAGCGCGGGTCACCACCATCGGCAAGGGCGAACACACGCTCAAGGAAATCCCCCAGTCGGTCAGCGTCATGACCCGCAAGCAGATGGACGACCAGGGCCTGACCAACCTCAAGGACGCCGCCAACCAGACCACCGGCCTGGTCGGCCAGCAAGGCGTGGGCAAGGGCATGATCCTGATGTCGCGCGGTTTTCAGATCGACGACTGGCAGTACGACGGCGTGCCGATTCCGCGCAACACCTACTCGCTGGGCAACTGGGCGACCCAGGACCTGATCTTCTTCGACCGCATCGAGTTCCTGCGCGGTGCCTCGGGCCTGCTGCAGGGCACCGGCAGCCCGGGCGGCGCGATCAACCTGGTGCGCAAGCGCGGGCAGGACAAACCCACCGTGACCGTCACCGGCAAGGCCGGCTCCTGGGACCACTACGGCCTGCAGCTGGACGCTGGCGGCCCGCTGAACCAGCAGGGCACGATCCGCGGGCGCTTCGTCGCCGACGAAGACCAGAGCCAGTCGTTCATCGACTACGAGTGGAGCAAGACCCACTCGCTGTACGGCGCGCTGGATTTCGACCTGAGCCCGGACACCACCGTGGGTGTGGGCGTGAGCTACTCGGACAACACCTCACGGCCCATGCTGCGTGGCCTGCCGCGCTATGCCGACGGACGCCCTGTGGACGTGCCGCGCTCGACCTATACCGGCGCGCGCTGGAACCACTCCGAAATCGACGTGACCACGGTGTTTGCCGACCTCGACCACCGCTTCAACGACGACTGGAAGGTGCATGCCGCCGCCGTGTACATGAGCGAGAGCAACGACTCGCTGCACCAGCGGGTGCAAACCACCGGCCAAGGGCTGAATCCTGACGGCAGCGGTGTCCAGTATGCCAACTGGTACACCGACTTCGACTCGACCAAAGTGGGTCTGGACGCCTACGTCAACGGCCATTTCGAAACGCTGGGGCTGCAACAGGAACTCATCCTGGGTGGCAACTATTCCCAGCTCAAGACCGACGATGTGTTCGCGCGCACCTTCATCAACGGCGGCAATATCTTCGATATCGACCACGACCGCCCCAAACCCAGCTACGACAGCCTGATGCGTGACGGCGGCCGAGCCACCGCAAGCGAATATGACGTGCGCCAGAAAGGCCTGTACGGCAGTTGGCGGGTCAAGCTGGCCGAGCCGTTGACCGTAGTGCTTGGCTCGCGCGTGAGCTGGTACGACTTCCGCTACTCCTCAGTCATCACACAGGGCAACACGGTGACGGTCGCTGACCCAAGCGTCATGACCGAAACCGGTGTGGTTACCCCCTATGCCGGCATCATCTATGACCTGACCCAGGAATGGGCGGCCTACGCCAGCTACACCGACGTGTTCCAGCCGCAGAGCGAACTCGATGCCGCACAATCGGTACTGAAGCCGATTGTCGGCAGCAACTACGAAGTGGGCCTCAAGGGCGAACTGATGGATGGCCGGGTCAACACCTCGTTCGCCGTGTTCCGCTACGACCAGAACAACCGAGCGATCACCGACGCTTCTGCGCAATGTGGCTCCGGCGATTGCTCGAAAGCGTCCGGCAAGGTGCGCAGCCAGGGTTTCGAAGCCGAAATCAGTGGCGAAGTGATGCCCGACCTGCAGCTGTTCGCCGGGTACACCTACACCACCACCACGTACATCAAGGACCCGGAGAACGAAGGCAAGGTCTTCAACCAGTGGACCCCCAAGCACATGCTGCGGGTATGGAGCGACTACCGTTTGCCGGGCGACTGGAGCCGCGTAAGCGCGGGCCTGGGCTTCAGCAGCCAGAGCCACACACTGGGTTACGAGAGTACGTTTGATGTGCCCGGTTACACGGTGTGGAATGCACGCCTGGCCTATCAGCTGACGCCTGAGGTGAGTGTGGCAGTCAACGCCAACAACCTGTTCGACAAACACTACATTGCCTCGGGCTACAACCAGCTCGGCGGCAACAACAACTACGGCGAGCCGCGCAACATGATGTTCAGCGTCAAGTACACGCCGCAGTTCTGACGCGCCTGCTTCGCCGGCAAGGCCGGCTCCTGCACAGCCTGTAGGAGCCGGCCTTGCCGGCGAATGCCCCGACGCGGTGTCACCTGCCCAGCGCCCTGGCCATCACGATGGTGCGTTCTTCCCCCTCCACCACCTCGCGTACCACCGCATACCCCAACCGCGCATAGAACGCCTGCGCCGTCAGCGAGGACGGTACCCGCAGCGCCTGCACCCCCGACGCACCGGCCAGCTCTTCAACATGCAGCATCAAGGCCCGACCGATGCCCAGCCCCTGCCGGTCCGGCGCCACGAACACCGTGCGCACCACGTCCCCCTCCAGGCTCGCGGTACCCACCACCTGCCCGCCCAACTGCGCCACCACCACCTGCCGACGCGCCATCAACCCCAGCAGCGCCTCGGAGGAAAAACTCTGCTCCACCCGCGCAATCACCGCCGGCGAATAATCCTGGCTGTTGCTCGTGCGCAAGGCCTCGACAATCACCCGGCTGATCGCCGGCGCATCCGTTTCCAGTGCTTGGCGCACCTGACATGTTTCGCTCATCACCGCCCCACTCCAGCCACCCTGCATTTGAGAATGAATGCTATTATCGCCTTCCTTTTTTCGACACCCGAGCCCTGTCTTGTCCGCGCCCACCCGCTACCTGCTGAGCGACTTCCATGCCCTGGGCCAGCGCTACGACGTGCACTATAGCCTGCCCGAAGGCGACGGCGGCGAGGACGATCCGTGCCTGATGCAGGGCCATATCAGCGAACATCGCCTGGCCCCCGGCTTCAGCCTGGTGAACTCCGACGTGCAGGCCTTCCACACCTACCGCGCCGATTCGCTGGACATGCCTGACCTGACCCTCGCGCTGGTACTCCAGGGTCAGGCCTCGATCACCTACACCCGCACCCAGCCCCTGCAACCAGGCGCCTGCATCACCGCGCTGTGCGGCGATGGCCGGCCGATGTCGGCACTGCACCGCGGTGGCGCGCACCTGCGCGGGCTCAACCTGTCGCTGCGCCGCCCGCAGGATGTGGGCGAAGAGGCCTTGGCCGAGCTGATCGAGGCTCGCCTGCGCGGCCACGGCTCGGCCCTGAGTTGCTGGACCCTGCCCGCGCACTTGCTGGCGGGCATCGAAGACATGTTGTCCGGTCGCTGGCAAGGCACCCTGCAGCACCTGTTGTGCCAGGGCCTGAGCCTGCAACTGCTCAGCCACGGCCTGGCCAGTTTCGACAGCCTGCCGGGCCCTTCGCCGGGCCTGTGCCCACGCGACCGGCTGATGCTCGAACGGGTGCGCGAGCACCTGCACCAACAGCCCGGCGACGAGCACGACCTCACCGAACTGGCGCGCCTGGCCTGCATGAGCAGCAGCTCGCTACGCAGCAAGTTCCGCGCGCTGTACGGCGAAACGGTGTTCGGCTACCTGCGCAACCGGCGCCTCGACCAGGCCCGCCAGTTGCTCGAACAGGGCTGGCAGATCCAGCAGGCCGCCCACCATGTCGGCTACCGCCACGCCAGCAATTTCGCCACCGCGTTTCGCCAGCGCTTTGGCCACGCCCCCCGCGAGACCGCCTGAAGTTCCCCTCCCGACGCACGCTTTGGCAGCGCCCATAAGCAGTCTGGCATCTGCCAAACGTGGCCCCGCAAGCAACTGTGAATAATACGCAGACGATAACGATACTCTGCGGAGAACGATTCCCATGCAGCGCCGCCTTGCCCCCTCTACCCGACCGATCAGCAGCGTGCGTATCGCCCTGCTGGGCGGGGCCTTTGTCTCCCTGATGGCCAGTGCCGAGGAGTCCGCCGAAAAGCCGGTGCTGACACTGCAGGCCACCGACGTACAGGGCGAGGCGTACCGGCCGCAGACCACCGAAGGCAGCGCCAGCTACACCACCGGCGCGATGTCCACCGCCATCGGCTTGCCGATGTCGATCCGCGAAACCCCGCAGTCGGTCAGCGTGGTGACCCGCCAGCAGATCGAGGACGAGGGCCTGAGCAACACCGCGCAGATTCTCGACAGCGCGCCGGGCATTTCCCATGTGCGCAACGACAGCAATCGCCTGTCGTTCTCGGCGCGTGGTTTCACCATCGACAACTTCCAGTTCGACGGCCTGGCCTCGCCGATCAACGGCTTCTGGAACTTCGGCGCCACCGAGATGGACTCGGCCATCTATGATCGCGTCGAGATCGTGCGCGGCTCCACCGGCCTGCTGACCGGCGCCGGCAGCCCGTCGGCGGCGGTCAACTTCGTGCGCAAGCGCCCGCTGCCCGAGTTCGCCGCCAGCGGCTCGGCGGGCATCGGGCGCTGGGACGAGCGACGGGGTGATGTGGACGTGTCGGCCCCGCTGACCGAGGACGGGCGCATCGCCGCGCGGGTGGTGGCCGCCTATTCGCAGAAGGACAGCCACGTCAGCTACCTGGACTACGGCTCGCGCACCTTGTACGGCGTGGTCAGCAGCGAACTGGGCCCGCGCACCCGGCTGACCACCAGCCTGGAGTACCAGAAGAACGAAACCGACGGCATGGGCAGCGGCTTTCCGCTGTTCTACAAGGACGGCGGGCGTACCGATTTCGGCCGATCGGCGGCCAACAACACCAAGTGGGGCTACTTCGGCACCGAGTCCACCACCGCCTTCGTCGACCTCGAGCACCAGTTGGAAAACGACTGGAAGCTGCGCGCCGCCTACAGCCGCTTCGAAGGCAACTACCGCATGCGCTACCTGTACCGCGGCGGCTACCCGGACCGCGAAACCGGGCGCGGCATGTCGGCCAGCTTCCTCAAGTACGAGGGCGAACGCACCCGTGACGACTGGCACCTGACCGCCAGCGGGCCGTTCCAGCTGCTGGGCCGCAGCCACGAACTGGCGTTCGGTGCGATGAGCATCGACGACGACCTGACCATCGACCAGTTCAGGCCGCTGGGCACGGTGCCGGATACCGGCAACTTCATGGACTGGAACAGCAACCACATTGCCGAGCCCGCCTGGGCCAACGTGCGTGCCTCGGGCGATGCCACCCACACCCGCCAGAACGGCGGCTACGCGGTAACGCGCCTGTCGCTGGCCGACCCGCTGCACCTGATACTCGGCGCACGGGTCAGCAACTGGGAAATCGACCAGGACTACTACGGCAGCCTGCGCCAGTACCGCTACCGCAACGAAGTGACGCCCTACGCGGGGCTGGTGTATGACCTGAACTCGACCTACAGCCTGTACACCAGCTACACCAGCATCTTCAACCAGCAGAACGCGCGCGGGCCGGACGGCAGCATCCTCGACCCGGTGACCGGTGACAGCTACGAGGCCGGCATCAAGGCCGGCTACCTGGACGGTCGCCTGAACGCAGCGCTGGCGGTGTACCGCACACAGCAGGAGGGCCTGGCCGAAGCGATCCCGGGGGTGAACGTGGAGGGGCGCCCCAATGAGCAGGCGTACAAGGCCGGCACCGGGGCGCGGGTCGACGGCTTCGACCTGGAGCTGGCCGGACAGCTCACCGAGCAGTGGAACCTGTCGGCCAGCTACACCCACTTCATTGCCCGCAATGCTGACGACAAGGCGATCAACACCAACCACCCGCGCACCCAGGCCAAGCTGTTCACCACCTACCGCCTGGGCGGTGTGCTGGACAAACTGACCGTGGGCGGAGGCGCAACGTGGCGCAGTGGCGTGTCACGCAGCGACGTGGCGATGCCGGGCGGTTTCACCGACCTGGAGCAAGGCGGCTACACGCTGGTCAGCCTGATGAGCCGTTACGCCCTCAACGACCACCTGAGTGTCAGTGCGCATGTCGACAACCTGTTCGACAAGCGTTACTACGAGCAGATCGGCTTCTACAGCCAGGGCTGGTACGGCGAGCCGCGCAACCTGCGCCTGAGCGTGCGCGCCACCTTCTGACCGCATCGCGGGTCAAGCCCGCTCCCACAAGTACTGCGCCGGCCCCAGGAACATCGCAATACCTGTGGGAGCGGGCTTGACCCGCGATGGGCTGCAAGGCAGCCCCGCCTCAATCATCCCTCAACCCTGCGCTCGAATATCCAGGTGTCATGCACCCCATGCCACGGTGTATCGCGCACACCCTCCACCACCCGCACCACCTCGAACCCCAGCGCCCTGGCCAGCCCATGGCTGGCGCCGTTCACCGACGCCGCGGTCAGGCGCAGGGTGCCGAAATCCTGCGCCGCCAGCAGCGCGCCGATGCCTTCGCTCATCAACCCCTGCCCGCTGTACCCGACGTTGGCCCAGTACCCCAGCACATGCGCATGCTCGCCCGCAGGGTCCGGGTGCAGTCCCGCACAGCCAATCACCGCGGTCTGATCGGCCGTGAGAATGAAGTAACGTTTCTCGGCCGCCACCCGCGCGTGGTCCAGCAACGCCTGGCGCAGGTTGTTGCGCGTGTCCTGCAACGCCGGTGCGGCCTTGGCCCACGGCAAAAACGGCTGGTGCAGCACAAAGCTGTCGATCAACGCCTGGTTCACCCACGGCGCCAACACCGCATCCGGCATCACCACCACCGTCCTGGGCGTACTCGCCACCACCTGCAACACCATGTCTGCACTCCCCTTGCTGTTCATCCTGATCCCGATGATTGTCACAAAAAATTTCACCGGTGCGACATTTTGTCTTTCATTGCCGCCTGAACAGGTTCAAAATAAAACTGTACCGTACAGTACTAAACATGAATCCACGCCCCCATGCCCGCGCAGCTGGGGTCGTGTCATGGACAAACAGGAATGAAAAACACAGATAACCCGGGGGCCCCTGCCCCTGCTTCAACTCGCCTTGCCTTTTATATCTTCGGTACCCTGCTCGGCCTCAGTGGCCTGGCCCTGGCGGTCGGCGGTGTGCGCCTGGCCACCCTCGGCGGCTCGTGGTACTACCTGCTGGCCGGCCTGGGCATGCTGCTGGCCGGTGTGCTCTATGCCCGGCGCAAGCCGCTGGGCGCCGGCCTGATGGCGCTGGTGTTCGGCGCCACCGTCATCTGGTCGCTGTGGGAAGTCGGCCTGCGCTTCTGGCCACTGGTGCCGCGCCTGGCGCCGTTCCTGGTGATCGGCCTGGTGGCGGCGGTGTTGCATCCGTACCTGGCCGGCGGCCGTCAGCGTGGCCTCAGCCATGCCTGCGCCGCCCTGTTCGGGCTGGCCCTGGTGGCCGGCGGCGCCTCGACCTTCGTGCCGCACGGGGTCATGCACGCCACCACCGAACCGGTGCTCGACACCCCGGCCACCACGGCCGGCGCCCCCCAGGACTGGCAGCACTACAGCAACGGCCCGCAGGGCACGCGCTTCACGCCGCTGGACCAGATCAACAAGGGCAACATCGACAAGCTCCAGGTGGCCTGGACCTACCGCACCGGCGAGATCGCCGAAGGCGCCTCCGAGTCGCAGAACACGCCGATCCAGATCGCCGAAACGGTGTACACCTGCACCCCGTTGAGCAAGGTCATCGCGCTGGATGCCGACACCGGCAAGGAGCGCTGGACCTTCGACTCCAAGCCCGCCAACGACAAGACCTGGAACCGCTGCCGCGGCCTTGGCTACTACGAGCCGGCCAAGGTCCAGAAGCCGTTCCAGTTCGCTGACCTGGCACCCGCCCCACGCGCCACGGGTGGTGTGTGCGCCAAGCGCATCGTGCAGGTCACCATGGATGCACGGCTGATCGAGATCGACGCCGACACCGGCAAGCCGTGCGAAGACTTCGGCGACAAGGGCTCGGTCGACCTGACCCAGGGCCTGGGCCTGGTGGATGAAGGCGTGCCGTACTACGCCTACACCTCCGCGCCCACCGTGGCACGCAACCTGATCATCCTCGGCGGCTGGGTCTTCGATGGCCGCTCCACCGACGAACCGTCAGGCGTGGTGCGTGCCTTCAGCGCCGACACCGGCGAACTGGTGTGGGCGTGGGACCTGGGCAACCCGGCCATCACCAAGCTGCCACCGGAGGGCGAAACCTATACCCGCAGCACGCCGAACATGTGGTCTACCCCGGCGTTCGATGACGAACTGGGCCTGGTCTACCTGCCTACCGGCAACCAGCAGCCCGATTTCTGGGGTGGCGATCGCCCGGCGCTGACCGAGAAATACTCGTCTGCCGTGGTTGCCCTGGACATGGCCACCGGCCGCGAGCGCTGGACCTTCCAGACCGTGCACCACGACATCTGGGACTACGACGTGGCTGCCCAGCCGGCGCTGTACGACGTGCCGGACGGCAAGGGCGGCAAGATCCCCGCGCTGATCCAGCTGACCAAGCGCGGGCAGATCTTCCTGCTCGACCGTCGCACCGGCAAGCCGATTGCCGACGTGGTCGAAAAACCCGTGCCCCAGGCCCATGCCGAAGGCGACTGGGTAGCCAAGACCCAACCCTACTCGGTAGGCATGCCGGCGCTGGGCGCCGAACCGCTGACCGAACAGGACATGTGGGGCGCGACCTTCTTCGACCAGCTGATGTGCCGCATCAACTTCCGCGAACTCAACTACGAGGGTGAGTTCACCGCACCGAGCACCCGCGACACCCTGATCTACCCGGGCTACTACGGTGGCTTCAACTGGGGCGGCGCGGCCATCGACGAGCGCAACGGCTACCTGTTCCTCAACGACATCCGCATCCCGCAGGTGGTCAAGCTGGTCAAGCGTGAAAACGTCGACCTGTCGCACCTCAAGTCCGGGCACGGCGTGGGCAGTACCTACCCGATGGACGGCACGCCGTTCGTGATCGACCACAAGGCCTTCAACTCGCCACTGGGCATCCCCTGCCAGAGCCCGCCATGGGGCGTGTTCGCCGCCATCGACCTGAAAACCCGCAAGCAGGTCTGGGAACGTCCGGCCGGTACGGTGCAGGACGCGGTGATCAATGGCGTGCGTGCCAACCTGCCGATCCCGCTGGGCATGCCCACCCTGGGCGGCGGCGTGAGCACCGGTGCCGGGCTGGTGTTCTATGCCGGTACCCAGGACTACTACCTGCGGGCACTGGACATCGCCACGGGCGAGGAAGTGTGGAAGGGTCGCCTGCCGGTCGGCGGCCAGGCCACACCGATGAGCTACGTGTCGCCGCGCTCGGGCCGTCAGTACGTGGTGGTGGTGGCCGGCGGTGCGCGCCAGTCTCCAGATCGCGGGGATTACGTGATAGCGTACGCGCTCCCTGACAAAGAGTAGCGCCCATGACCCCGTTGCACCGTGCCCCGACTTCCCCTACGAGCCGAAGTGTGGAGCGCAGGCGCAACCTGCTGGTGACCGCCAGCGAGCTGTTTCTGGAGCACGGCTACGATGGCGTCAGCATGGACGCCATCGTCGCCGCGGCAGGCGGTTCCAAGGCCACCATCTACCGCTACTTCGGCAGCAAGAACGAGCTGCTGGTGGCGGTGGTGGAGTACCTGTGCGACGACTTCATCATCGACCTGCGCCAGCTGGACACCAGCACCGTGGGGCTGGCCGAGGGGCTGCGGCTGATCCTCGACCAGTTGGTGGCGGTGGTCACCAGCCCGCGGCACGTGGCGTTCTACCGCCTGGTGGTCAATGGCACGGCGCATGTGCCCGAAGTGGGCCAGACCTGGTACGAGCATGGCCCGCAGGTGTGGCATTCGCTGATTCTGCGCTTGCTCGAAGGCCAGCGCGGGCAAGGGGCAGTGGCCGCGGATGCATCGCTGTCGGAACTGCCGCACGTGCTGTTCGATGCGCTGTTCTCGCACCTCACCACACGCACCGTGATGCTCGGGCAGCACTGCACGGCCGAAGCGTTCCGGCCGATGATCGATGAGCTGACCGGGTTGGTGCTCAGGCGCTTGCAGCAGGGCTGATCGTTTTGGCCCATTCGCCGGCAAGGCCGGCTCCTACAGGTCGTGCACCGTCTGTAGGAGCCGGCCTTGCCGGCGAAGCTTCAACTCACCACGCGGTAGCACGGCTCATACGCCGCCCCACCCGGCAGCTTCATCCGATGCTGCTCCACGAACGCCTGCAACAGCTTGTCCAGTGGCTGCATGATCGCGGTATCGCCATGGATCTCGTACGGCCCATGCTCCTCGATCAGGCGAATGCCCTTGTCCTTCACGTTGCCCGCCACGATCCCGGAGAACGCCCGGCGCAGGTTCGCCGCCAGCTCGTGTGCCGGCAAGTCGCGGCTCAGCTGCAGGCTGGCCATGTTGGCGTGGGTCGGGTCGAACGGGCGCTGGAAGCCCTCTTCGATCTTCAGCATCCAGTTGAAGTGGAACGCATCGTTGCGCTCGCGGCGGAACTGCTTGACCTGCCTGAGCCCCTCGGTCATCTGCCGCGCCACCTGGGCCGGGTCATCGATGATGATCTCGTACAGCGCATGGGCCGCCTCGCCCAGGGTGGCGCCGACAAAATCATGCAGCTGCTGCAGGTACGCCTCGGCGCTGCGCGGGCCGGTGAGGATCACCGGGAACGGCAGGTCGCGGTTTTCCGGGTGCATCAGGATGCCCAGCAGGTACAGGAACTCCTCGGCCGTGCCTGCGCCACCAGGGAAGATGATGATGCCGTGGCCCACGCGCACGAAGGCTTCCAGGCGCTTTTCGATGTCCGGCAGAATCACCAGCTCGTTGACGATCGGGTTCGGCGCCTCGGCGGCGATGATGCCCGGCTCGGTCAGGCCCAGGTAGCGACCGATGCTCATGCGCTGCTTGGCGTGGGCGATGGTGGCGCCCTTCATCGGCCCCTTCATCACGCCCGGGCCGCAGCCGGTGCAGATGTCCAGCTTGCGCAGGCCCAGCTCGTGGCCGACCTTCTTGGTGTACTGGTATTCCTCGGTGCTGATCGAGTGGCCGCCCCAGCACACCACCATCTTCGGCTCCACGCCCGGGCGCAGGGTGCGCGCGTTGCGCAGCAGCTGGAAGACGTAGTCGGTGATGCCCTGGGAGCTTTCCAGGTCGATGCCCATGCGGTCCAGTTCGCTTTCGGTGTAGACGATGTCGCGCAGGGCGCTGAACAGCATTTCGCGGGTGCTGGCGATCATTTCGCCATCGACGAAGGCATCGGCTGGCGCGTTCAGCAGCTCAAGGCGCACGCCGCGGTCCTGCTGGTGGATACGGACTTCGAAGTCCTTGTAGGCGTCGAGAATGGTCTTGGCGTTGTCGACGTGGGCGCCGGTATTGAGGATGGCCAGGGCGCACTGGCGGAACAGGGTGTAGATGCTGCCGGAACCGGCTTCGCTCAGTTGCTGCACTTCACGTTGGGAGAGTGTCTCCAGGCTGCCTTTGGGGCTGACAGATGCGTTGATTACGTGTCTTGGGGTCATTCTGGATTCCATATGTACGACGCCAGCGAACGGCTGTGGCATCGGGGTATTAACGCCTGACGCAATGCTGCATACAGGTTTTATCAGGTGGCCGGTCGCAATGGCAAACGGTCTGCCTGAAAGAGTAGGCGCGATCCCCCGGCGATGCCTCAGATTCCGTGCGCCGCCCAGCACTGCGCCACCTGCTCGGGCTGCTGCGCCTCGACCCCGCGCAGATCCCTCGGGTAGGTGACCCCCGCCTGCTCCTCGAAGCGCGTGGCCACGAACTGCCCGTTGCTGGCGCGCAGCACCTGCCCCGTCACCTGGCACGCGTCCGACACCAGGTACACCACCCCCGGCACCACCCACTCGGGCTTGAGGTCATCCGGCTCGCCCTCCTCGCCCCACATGCGCGTGCGCGCCACCGGCGAAACCGCGTTGACCAGGATGCCGTGTGCGGCGCCCTCTTCGCTCAAGGCATTCATGATGCCCAGCTGCGCCATCTTGCCGGCGGCATAGGCCGCCAGCCCGGTCTGCGCGTAGCACGCATACATCGCCCGGTCGGAGGTCGTCAGCACCACACGCGGCGCGGCGCTGGCCTTCAGGTGCGGCCAGGCGTGCTTGCACAGCCACAAGGGCGCCTGCACGTTGATCGCCAGGGCGCGCTCGACAAAGCCTGCATCCACCTGCTCGATCGGCTGGTACCCCACCCAGCCGGCGTTGTGGATCACCCCGTCGAGGCCGCCGAACTGCTCCACAGTGCGTGCCACCAGCGCCTCACAGGCCGCTTCATCGGCCAGCTCGGCGCAGTGCCCGAGTACCTGGTGCCCCGCCGCCTGCAGGGCCTGGGCCGCCCGTTCGACCGGGCCGGGGTCGGTGCCGCAGCCGGCGCGGTCGGCGCCGCGGTCGGTAATGACCACCCGCGCGCCGCGTTCGGCCAGGGCCCTGGCGTAGGCAAGCCCCAGGCCGCGGGCGGCGCCGGTGACGAGAAAGGTGCGATGGGTGAAGTTCATGGGCGCTCTCCTGTAAAGTCGTCGAGCCTATCGAGCGCGCCGCGCAAAGTTGAATATTATCGAAGGCCGGTTCCGATACCCGTCAGATATCGCACCGCGCCAGGGACGCCGCCATGATCGAGACCCGCCTGTTACGCCAGTTCATCGTCGTTGCCGAAGAACTGCACATCCACCGCGCCGCCGAACGCCTGCACATGGCCCAGCCGCCGCTGAGCCAGGCGATTGCGCGGCTGGAACAGAAGCTCGGTTGCACACTGCTGGTCCGTCACTCGCGCGGGGTGTGCCTGACCGGCGCCGGCCAGGCCTTCGTCGAGACCGCGCGCGCCACCCTGAGCCTGCTGGACCAGGGCGCCGAACACGCCCGCGAGGTGGCCGACGGGGTCAGCGGGCACCTGCGCATCGGCAGCCTGGCACTGGCCGGCTACCCGCCCCTGCTCGAGGCCCTGCGCCGGTTTCGCGCGCAGTGGCCCAAGGTGCGCCTGAGCCTGCAGCAGCAACCCTCGGCGCAACTGGCCGAGGGCGTGCTGGGTGGTGAACTGGACGTGGCCTTCATGCGCCAGTTGCCGGGGCTGAGCGAGCGCCTGCACAGCCGGCTGATCCTCGACGAGCCGCTGCTGCTGGCGGTGCCTGCCGGGCACCGACTGGCCCACGGTGGCCCGGTGCACCTGGGCGAGGCCGCAGACGAAGACTTCGTGTTCACCCCGCCGGCCCTGGGCAGCGGCTTTCACCAGCAGATGCTGAGCCTGTGCGAACGCGCCGGCTTCACCCCGCGCATCAGCCAGCAGGCGGCGCAGATGCAGACACTGGTCAGCCTGGTGGGCTGCGGGTTCGGCGTGGCCCTGGTGCCGCAGGCGGCGGCGCGGGCCAACCGTCAGGACGGCGTGCACTTCTGTGCCCTGCACGACACCCCGCCGCTGGGCCTGTACATGGTGTGCCCGGGGGAGCAGAGCACCCCGCAGGCAAGCCACTTCATGGACCTGTTCGCACCGGCTACAGGGCAATCCCCAGTGCCTGGCGCAACTGCGCGGCACGCGGCTCTGCTGCCGGGCTGACCAGCGCGTAGTTGTAGGCGCCCTGCGACCAGTAGCGGGCCTGCAACTCGCCGTCCACCCGCTCGCCACTGGGCATGCGCGCATAGTGCTCGCCGGGCGAACGCAGGAACAGGCTGACCCGCTCGCCGCTGGCATCCTGAAACAGCAGCAGCGCCGCCGGCCCCTGCTCGTTGCTGAGCAACCGCGCGCCCACCGGCGTGAAGCCATAGGCCGAGAGGTCCGGCAACTGCCCTGCCTGGGCAAAGTGCTCGCCCAGCCAGGCCTGCAATTGCCCCGGCCGCTGCACGTTCAGGTCCAATGTGCCCGACTGGGCAAACAGGCGGTGCGCCTGCACGGCATCGGCCATCGGTGCGAGGCCCGCCTGCAGGCTCGACTCGCGCGCCTGCCAGCCGCCCAGGCCACCGATGCCCAGTGCCACCAGCAACATCGCCGCGCTGGCCCATTGGCGGCGATGGCGCTGGCGCACGGCGCGGCGCACGGCTGCCGGGTCGAGCCGCGGGTTCGCGGGCTGCTCGGCCAGCCCGGCCAGGGCGGTGCGCAGCAGGCGTGCATCGGCGCGCCAGCCCTCGACCCGCGCCGCCTGCTCGGGGTGGGCTGCCAGGTACAGTTCCACCTCGCGGCGGCGCGCCGCCTCGAGGCGTTCGTCGACATAGGCGTGCAACTCGTCTTCGGACGGGATCAGCCGGCTCATTTCAACCTCCGCAATGCCGGGGGCGGCGTATTGCCCTCGGCCAGTTCTCGCATTGCCGCACGCGCCCGCGACAGGCGCGACATCACCGTGCCGATGGGCACGTCCAGGGCCTGGGCGGCCTCCTTGTAGCTCAGGCCCTCGACACTCACCAGCAGCAACAGCGCCCGTTGCTCGGTGGGCAGGCGCGCGAATGCGGCCAGGCCCGACTCGGCGAGCACGATATCCTCGGTGCTGCTGCCCACCGCCTCGTCGCGCCCGAACCACGCCAGCCAGCGTGCATGCCGGCGCTCGCGGCGCTTGGCGTCGATGAACAGCCGGTACAGGATCGCGAACAGCCAGGCGCGCAGGCTGTCATCGCCACGCTGCTGGCCGCGCCGGCTCAGGGCGCGCTCCACCGTGGCCTGCACCAGGTCGTCGGCGCTGCTGGCCTCGCGGGTCAGCCACAAGGCAAAGCGGCGCAGGCGCTGGAGCATGTCGCGCAACTGGTCGTCATCAAGATCGTTCATGGTCGGGGTTCTGGGCGGCTGGCAGTCAGTGTACGAGGCAGACGCTCGCCGCCGAAATTTATTCCCGCCGGCGTGGAATAAAACCTGGTGCGGTGCGTCGTATCGGCTCATTCACTGACCGGATCGCCGCCATGAGCACTCCGTTAAACGGTCGCGCCCGCACCCTGCGCCTGGCCGTCATCGGCCTGGGTATCGCCGCCCTGGGCGCAAGCTTTGCCTACGCTGCCGGCTGGATCGGCCCGCAGCGCCTGACCCCGCAACGTATCATCGACACCTTCGAGGCCCAGGCCGGGCACTACCCCGGCTATCGAAAGAACCACGCCAAGGGCCTGTGCGTGAGCGGCTATTTCGACAGCAGCGGCCAGGCTGCCAGCTGGTCGCGGGCCCGGGTGTTCAGCCAATCCAGAGTGCCGGTGATCGGACGTTTCGCCATCGGCGGCGCCAACCCGTTCAGCGCCGACGCCAGTGTCGCCACCCGCAGCCTGGCGCTGCAGTTCAGCAGCGACGACGGTCAGCGCTGGCGTACCGGCATGAACACCCCGCCAGTGCTGGCCGTCAGCGATGCCGCAGGGTTCTACGAACAGGTGCTGGCCTCGACGCCCGACCCGGCCACCGGCAAGCCGGACCCGGCGGCCCTGCAGGCGTTTTTCGCCAGGCATCCCGAAAGCGCCGCCTTCCGCCAGTGGGCCAGGGACTACAAGCCCTCCGACAGCTTTGCCAGCTCGGCCTTCAACAGCATCAACGCGTTTCGCCTGGTGGATGCGGCGGGCAAGGTGCAGTACGTGCGCTGGAGCCTGCAGCCGCACAGCGACTTCGCCCCGTTGGCAGCCCAGGTCGACGACAGGAACTTCCTTCAGCACGACCTGCAGCAACGCCTGGCCAAGGGCCCGCTGCGCTGGACCCTGCGCCTGACCCTGGCCGGCGCCGACGACCCGGTGGACGACCCCGCGCGCCCCTGGCCCGTCACCCGCCAGCAGGTCGATGCCGGCACCCTGGTGATCGACCACGTCGATGCGCCCGAGCAGGGCGAATGCCGTGACCTGAACTTCGACCCGCTGATACTGCCCGACGGCATCCAGGCCTCGGCCGACCCGATCCTGGCCGCCCGCTCGGCCGCCTATGCCGAATCCTTCAACCGGCGCAGCCGCGAAACCGCCCTGGGGGCCCACCCATGAACCTGCACCCGTCCACCCGCTTCCACCCGCTGGCGCGCCTGCTGCACTGGCTGATGGCCGTGTTGATCCTGACGATGCTGTTTGTCGGCGTGAGCATGGTCGCCGACCTCTCGCCCCGCCACCCCTGGCTGGTCAGCCTGCACAAGGCCATCGGCCTGGCCCTGCTGGTGCTGGTGGTGCTGCGCATCGCCACACGCCTGCGTTACGCCACCCCGCCCCTGCCCAGCGACCTGCCACGCCTGCAGCAGTGGGCCGCCAAGGCTTCGCACCTGCTGCTGTACGGGTTGATGCTGGGCATGCCGCTGATCGGCTGGGGCATGCAATCGGCCGGTGGCTACCCGCTGCCGTGGCAACTGCCGGCCATCGCGCCCCACGACCTGCGCCTGTACGCCCTGCTGCGCGCCCTGCACGGCTGGCTGGCGTACCTGCTGTTTGCCACGGTGCTGGTGCATATCGCCGCCGCACTGGTGCACGGTTTTGTCCGCCGCGATGGCGTATTGCGCAGCATGTGGCCGGGGCGCTGAGCGCGCCGGCGCAGCAACAGGCAACCTACCTGGCAACGGGCATAACGTTAACACGTTAAGTTTTTTCGCCCGCAAGCCTGCAAAGGCTTTCGGGGCAAAAAGATAATATGTTAATTATATGCCCGCACCGCAGCAGCGGCTGCCGCCAGAACAACAACAAAAGGTAGATTGCATGTCGTTTTCCCGCCGTCCCCTGACGGCCAGCGCCGGCCTGTGCGCCGCGCTTGCGCCGTTGCTTGTGCAGGCCGATTTCATCCAGGACAGCAAGGCCAGCCTGGAGGCCCGCAACTTCTATTTCAGCCGCGACTTTCGCCAGCACGCCGCGCCCCAGAGCCAGGCGCGGGAGTGGGCCCAGGGCTTCATCCTGCGCATGGAATCGGGTTACACCGAAGGCACCCTGGGCGTTGGCCTGGATGCGCTGGGCGAGCTGGGCCTGAAGCTCGACTCCAGCAAGGCGCACCGGGGCACCGGCCTGCTGCCGTTCGGCGCCAGCCAGGAGCCGGCGCACGACTACAGCGAACTGGGCCTGACCGCCAAGCTGCGCCTGGGCAAGAGCGTGCTCAAGCTCGGCACCTTGCAGCCCACCTTGCCGGTTGCCTCGATCAACGACGTGCGCCTGCTGCCCTCGACCTACAACGGCAGCCTGCTGACCTCGCAGGACATCGACGGCCTGACCCTGAACGTGGGCCGCCTGGAAAAACAGAACCTGCGCGACTCCTCGAGCAACGACCAGATGAGCTATGCCGGTGTCCAGAGCAGCCACCTGGACCTGGCAGGCGGCACCTACGCGCTGCGCCCCAACCTGGCGCTGAGCTACTACTACGCACAGATGCACGACCTCTACCGCCAGCACTACGCCGGGCTGGTGCATGACATGCCGCTGGCCGAAGGCGTGAGCCTGCGCAGCGACCTGCGCTACTTCGACACCCGCGAACAAGGCAGCGCCAACCTGCGTTCCGCTGCGCGGGTGGACGGCGGGCGCATCGACAACCGCTTCTTCAACGGCATGCTGACCCTGGGCGTGGGCGCGCACAAATTCGGCCTGGGCTACCAGAACCTCTCGGGGGACGGCGACTTCGCCTACCCGGGGCTGGACCCGTACTCGGTCAACCTGGTGACGGTGAATGTCTTCACCAAGGCCGAAACCGATGCGTGGCAGGCGCGCTACGACTACAACTTCGCCGCGCTGGGGCTGCCGGGGCTGAGCTTCATGACCCGCTATGTGAATGGCAACCATATCCAGACCGCGACGGTGAGCGGCGGCAAGGAATGGGAGCGCGACACCGACATCGCCTATGTGGTGCAGAGCGGGCCGCTGAAGAACGTGAGCGTGCGATTGCGCAATGCGACGTTCCGTTCCAGTGGCGGGTTGACCAGCGATATCGACGAGAACCGCTTGATCGTGGGGTATACGCTGGCGTTGTGGTAATCGCCGAGGGGCCGCGTGGCGGCCCTTTCGCGGGTCAAGCCCGCTCCCACAGGCAAACCGCTGCCTTGCAGGACGGTGCAGACCCCGTGGGAGCGGGCTTGACCCGCGATGCGCCCAGCGCTATTTCACCTGCCCTCTTCCTAACATTCTTGGGAATGCTTATCATCTGCATCCTTTTTCCCCGGAAGTCGCCAGGATGAGCGCCCCCACCTCACCCGCCAACGCCGAAGTCGGCCAGCTCTACCAGCACCATCACCTGTGGTTGCAGCACTGGCTGCGCCGGCGCCTGAGCTGCCCGCAGCGCGCCGCCGACCTGATGCAGGACACCTTCGTGCGCATCCTCGCCTCGTCCGAGTCGCTGGAGCTGGTGCGCCTGCTGCGCGAGCCGCGCAGCTACCTGGCGACCGTGGCGCGGCGGGTGATGATCGACCACTTCCGGCGCCAGAAGCTCGAACAGGCCTACCTCCAAGCCCTGGCCGCCCAGCCGGTGTACGAGGAGATCTCGCTGGAAGAGCGCCTGCTGATTCTCGAGACCCTGCGCGAAGTCGACCGCCTGCTGGCCGGGTGCGGCGCCAAGGCGCGCCAGGCGTTCCTGATGGCCAACTGGCTGGGCATGACCTATGGCGAAATCGCCACGGCGCTGGGCGTTTCGCTCAGTTCGGTGAAGAAGTACATGTACAAGACCACCGAGCGCTGCCTGCTGCTCGCCTTCGACGAGCAGCCATGAGCAACGACCGCGAAGCGCAGCGCCAGGCGCTCAAGGAAGCCGCCCGCTGGCATGTGCAGCGCATGGCCGGCGATGCCAGCCCCGGCCTGGAACGGGCCTGGCGGGCATGGTTGGACAGTGCACCGCAGAACGGCTGGGCCTGGGCCCGGGTGGAGCAGTTGCATGGGCAACTGGCCAGTGTGCCGGGTGGGCTGGCGTTCGATGCCTTCAAGCGTGCCGAAGCCCATGGCCTGACCCGCCGCGGCGTGGTCAAGGGGCTGCTGCTGGCGACCGGGCTGGGGCTGGGTGGCTGGGCCAGCTACCGCAGTACTCCGGCGCAGGCGTTGCTGGCGGACGTGCACAGTGGCACGGGTGAAATTCGCAGCGTCACCCTGGCCGACGGTAGCCAGTTGGTGCTCGATACGGCGTCGGCGGTGAACATCCGCTTCGACAGCGGGCAACGGCTGATTCAGCTGGTGCGCGGGCGCATCCTGCTTACCAGTGGCAAGGATGTGCAGCAGCGGCCGTTGCGGGTGCAGACCGCGCAGGGCGTGGTGCAGGCGTTGGGCACGCGCTTCAGCGTGGCGCAGCAGGCCGGGCGCAGCGAGGTCGAGGTGTTCGAGCATGCGGTGCGGGTCAGCCCCTTGCTGGGGGAGGCGCAGCGCCTGGAGAGCGGGCAGGCGTGCGGGTTCAGTGATCAGCGGGTGGATAGCCCGCAGCTGGCGTCGGCGGCCCAGGCGGCGTGGAGCCTGGGGCAACTGGTGGTGGAGAACTGGCGGCTGGGTGATCTGCTCGACGAGCTGGGGCGGTACCGGCCGGGGTTGCTGACCTATGCGCCGCAGCTGGCAGAGCAGCGTGTGTCGGGCAACTTCTCGTTGACCGACAGTGATGCGGCGCTGTCGGCGCTGGCGCGCTCGTTCGATTTGCGAATCGAGCGGCATGGTCGGTACTGGGTGCGGGTGATGTAGGCGCCGGCCTTGTCTGGCCGGCTCTTGACCTGCACAGCGCAGTGTTTGATGCAGCAAAAAAAATTCCTCATCCCGCGGTACCTTTTCTCATTCTCATCCGCCTTGTCTGAAACACCCCCTTTCGCGCATCCCTTCTGCATCCGACGAGGCCCCCATGTCACCCCGTTCCCCCCGCCTGCTCCCCGCCCACCTGCTGGCCGCCGCCATGGCCGCCAGCATGCTGCCAGCCCCCTCGGCGATGGCCGATGAAGTCAGCAGCAGCCGCACGGCCTACAACATTCCGGCCGGTTCGCTGGCCAGCGTGCTCGGTGCCTTCGCCGCCGCCAGCAGCCTCAATCTGTCCTACGACGCCGCCCTTACCCGCGGCAAGCAGAGCCCCGGCCTGCAAGGCCAGTACGCCACCCTCGACGGCCTCAGCCGCATCCTGGCCGGCAGCGGGCTGCAAGCCTTCCCACAAGGCGACGGCAGCTACTCGTTGCGCCCGGCCCCCAGCAGCAACGGCGCCCTGGAACTGGGCGCCACCAACGTCGACGGCACCCGCACCAGCAGCACCGGCGACAGCACCGACAGCTACACCGTGCGCAGCGTCAGCATCGGCAAGGGTCAGCATTCGCTGCGCGAAACCCCGCAGTCGGTCACGGTCATCACGCGCAAGATGATGGACGAACAGAACCTCACCAGCCTCGAACAGGTGATGGAGAAAACCCCCGGCATCACCGTTCACGACTCGCCCATGGGCGGCAAGTACTTCTACTCGCGCGGCTTCATGATCGCCGGCCAGTACCAGTACGACGGCGTACCGCTGGATGTGGGCGGCAACTACGTGCAGGCCAACAGCTTCTCCAGCGACATGGCCTATTACGACCGCGTCGAGATCATGCGCGGCGCCGCCGGCATGATGAAAGGCGCCGGCAGCTCGGCCGGCGGGGTCAACTTCATTCGCAAGCGCGGCCAGGACAAGGCCGCCACCCACGTAACGCTGTCGGCCGGCACCTGGGACAACTACCGCGCCCAGGTCGACACCGGCGGCCCACTCAACGACGCCGGCACCCTGCGCGGGCGCGCCGTGGTCGCCCAGCAGGACCGCAAGTACTTCTACGACATCGGCGAGCGCGAAGACCAGGTGGTGTACGGCGCACTGGACTACGACCTGAACGAAGACACCACCCTGGGCCTGGGCCTGGCCTACGAAAAGCTCGACGCCAAGCCCTGCTGGCAGGGCCTGCCGCGCTACAGCGACGGCAGCGACCTGAAGCTGTCGCGCTCCACCTGCCTGGGCGCGTCGTGGAACCACTGGGACAGCGAGCGAACCAGCCTGTTCGCCGACCTTACCCACCGTTTCAACGCAGACTGGGCGCTCAAGGTCGCCTCGATGTACACCCACAACGACCAGAACATGCAATACGCCATGGGCGAAGGCACCGTGCCGGTGGGCAGTACCCAGAGCGCCTCGAAGCTGTACTCCGGGCTGTTCGACTACGACCAGGACGACTACGGCTTCGACGCCAACCTGGACGGCCATTTCCAGGCCTGGGGCCTGGAGCACGAGATCATCGTCGGCGCCAACGCCAGCCGCTCCAAGGGCCGCGACCGCTACGAACTGATCAACCTGACCGAGCTGTACGGCGTTACCCAGAACCCGTTCAACCCCAACCCGCACATCCCCAAGCCGGGTGACTCGGTCTACGAGAAGGAGTCCTACCGCGGCGGGCCGATTCCGGTGACCTCCGACACCCGTCAGTTCGGCACCTACGCCACCCTGCGCCTGAAGCTGGCCGAGCCCCTCACCGCCGTACTCGGCAGCCGCGTCAGCTGGTACCGCAACAGCAGCGACAGCTACACCCGATACTGGAACTACTGGCAGCCCAACCGCAGCCAGGAAAACGGCCAGGTGACGCCGTTCGCCGCGTTGATCTACGACCTGGACGACACCTGGTCCGTTTACGCCAGCTACGCCGACATCTTCCAGCCGCAAAGCACCTACGCCAAGGCCGACGGCAGCTCGCTCAAGCCCAAGACCGGTGCCAGCTATGAGGTGGGGGTCAAGGCCGAGTGGTACCAGGGTCGCCTCAATGGCGCCTTCAACCTGTTCCGCAACACCGAGCAGGGTCGCGCCGAGGCTGACTACAGCACGGTATGCGATAGGTCGTCCGACGGTTACTGCTACACCGACAGCGGCAAGGTGCGCGCCCAGGGCTTCGAAGCCGAGCTGAGCGGTGAACTGATCGAGCGCCTGCAGGTGCTGGCCGGCTACACCTACACCCAGGTCGAATACCTCAAGCGCATCGACGACACCCGCCAGGACGCCACCTTCACCGCCAGCTACGTGCCCAGGCACATGGCGCGTGTATGGACCAACTACGACCTGGACGGCGCCCTGCAGCGCTGGAGCGTGGGCGGCGGGGTCAGCGCGCAGAGTGCCAACCACTTCGTGGACCGCAACACCAAGATGGTGCAGCCCGGCTACGCCCTGTGGAGCGCCCGCATCGGCTATCGCCTGGATGACAACTGGAGCCTGGCCCTCAACGGCAACAACCTGTTCGACAAGCACTACTACAGCAGCGTCGGCGCCGCTGGCTGGGGCAACTTCTATGGCGAGCCGCGCAATCTGATGGTGACCCTGCAAGGCGACTTCTAACCCACAGCAACAAGGCTGAAGTCAATTAAATGATTATTACTATCGTTTACAGGCTTTAGCCTTGGGGACAGCTGCGGCACAATGGCCGCCCTGCTCCTCTGCCTTGGATAGCCATGAACACCGTCCAGCAACCCCCGCTGCTCAAAACCCCCGCCTTCGACCTGCGTCCGCTGATGGTGGTCAACATGGCCTGCACCATGGCGATGATGGCCTTCGTCGCCCTGATCGGCCCCATCGCCCGCGTGCTGGGCCTGGCAGCCTGGCAGGCGGGCGCGGCGGTCACGGTAGCCGGGGTGGTGTGGATGCTGCTGGCGCGCCCCTGGGGCCGGGCCAGCGACCGCTTCGGTCGACGCCGGGTGCTGCTGGTGGGCACCGCGGGGTTCACCCTGGCCTATTGGGCCCTGTGCCTGTTCATCGATGGCGCGCTGCGCTACCTGCCGGCCACCTCCCTGGCCTTTGCCGCACTGGTGATCGGCCGCGGCCTGATCGGTGCGTTCTATGCCGCCCTGCCGGTCGGCTGCGCCGCGCTGATTGCCGACAACATGCAACCGCAACAGCGCGCCCGCGCCATGGCCTCGCTGGGTGCGGCGAACGCCGTGGGCCTGGTGATGGGCCCGGCACTGGCCGCGCTGCTGGCGCGCCACAGCCTGAGCCTGCCGTTCTATGCGATGTCGGTGCTGCCACTGCTGGCATTGCTGGTACTGCAGTTCAAGCTCAAGGGTCAGGAGCTGCACCTGAGGCAACCGCCCCGCCCCGTCAGCCTGACCGACCCGCGCCTGCTTCGCCCGCTCACGGTGGCCTTCGTGGCGATGCTGTGCGTGTCGCTGGCGCAGATCACCGTAGGCTTCTTTGCCCTTGACCGCCTGGGCCTGGCGCCTGCCGATGCCGCCCAGGCGGCGGGCATTGCCCTGACCATGGTGGGTGCGGCGCTGATCTTCTCGCAGGTGCTGGTGAGCAAGCTGCAATGGCCGCCGCTGCGCATGATCCGCGTGGGCGGCTGCATCAGTGCGCTGGGTTTTGCCAGCGGCGCCCTGGCCGACAGCGTGGGCATGCTGTGGGCGTGCTACTTCGTCGCTGCGGCCGGCATGGGCTGGGTGTTCCCGGCGTTCCAGGCGCTGGCGGCGAACGCGGTGGATGCCGGTGAACAGGGCGCGACCGCAGGCTCTGTGGGCGCGGCACAGGCCCTGGGCACGGTGATCGGGCCGCTGGCCGGCACCCTGATCTACGCCCTGGACCCGCGCCTGCCGTACCTGATGGCCGCCTTGCTGCTGCTGTTGATCGCCTTGTGGCCGGTGCCTGCACGCCAGTAGGCGGGTTCGGCGACGGAATGTGTTTTAATGCGTCGCCCATTATTTTTGACATCAAGGCGGCTATGGACACGGGGACACGACTCAAACTGGTACGTGAACGCACCAAGCTCTCGCAACGGGAGCTGGCCAGGCGCAGCGGCCTGACCAACTCGACGATTTCACAGATCGAGCAGAACCGCGTCAGCCCATCGGTGAGCTCGTTGAAAAAGCTGCTGGAAGGCATCCCGATGTCGTTGGCGGAGTTCTTCAGTTTCGACGAACCGCCGCGCGAAGAACGCTTCGTGTTCCGCGCCAACGAGCAGCCCGACCTGGGCAGTGGTGGCTTGCGCATGCTGCTGGTCGGCGCCAGTGTCGAAGGTCGGCAGATGCGCATGCTGCGCGAGCTGTATGCGCCGGGCGCCGACTCCGGCGAAGAGCCGATCGTGCACACCGAGGGCGAGGAATGCGGCCTGGTGACCCGTGGCACCATCGAGTTGCGGGTAGACGGCCAGGTCAGCGTGCTGAACTCCGGCGACGGCTACTACTTCCCCACCACCCTGCCCCACAGCTTCAAGAACATCGGCCAGGACGAAGCCGAGATCATCAGCGCCAACACCCCGGCGAACTTCTGATGAGCATCGCTGCAAGCGGCAAGCTGGCTCGGCCTCGCTTGCCGCTTGCCGCTTGCAACGGCCCTTCTACATCCAGCCCAGCCAGTGCCACCAGGTTGCGGCGAACACCAGCATCAACCCGTACCCCACCAGCGTCACCACGATCCCGACCTTGGCAAACTGCCGCGCGTTGAAGGTTTCGGTACCCAGGCACACCATGTTCTGCGGTGCGTTGATCGGCAGGATGAACCCGTAGCTGACCACAAACCCCAGCACCATGGTCATGCCCAGGCGGCTGAAATCCCCCGGCAAGGTCTGCAGCACCGCGATCAGTATCGGCAGCAGCGCCGAGGTCAGCGCCGTGGCACTGGCAAAGCCCAGGTGGATCACGATCAGAAACGCCGCCAGAATCGAGAACACCCCCAGCGTGCCCAATTGATCCAGCCCGGTATTGGCCACCACCTGCCCGCCCAGCCATTGCCCGGCCTGGGTGGTCAACAGGGTGGTGCCCAGGCTGATGCCGACGCCGAACACGATCACTGTGCCCCACGGAATACGCGCCTGCACATCCTTCCAGGTCATCACCCCGAAGCGCGGCAGCAACAGCAGCACCAACCCGGCGTAGGTGGTCGAGGTGGTGTCGAAGTGATGCAGCTTGCCCTCGGTGGCCCAGGCCAGCAGCAACAGCAGCGACACCCCCAGCAGACGCTTCTGCGCCCCGCTCATCGGCCCCAGCGCCTGCAACTGCTCGGCCACCGCCGCCTTGCCGCCGGGAATGCTGTCGCTCTCGGGGGGCAGCATCCTGAGCACCAGCACGATCAGCACCACCGACATGATCAACGCCCACGGCGCCCCGGCGATCAGCCAGTCGATCCATGACACCCGTGCACCGAGCATCTTGTCCATGAAGCCGACCGTCAGCAGGTTCTGCGCGGCTGCGGTCTGGATGCCGATGTTCCAGATGCTGGTGCCCTGGGCCACGATGATCATGATGCCGGCGGCGATGTTGGAGCGCTTGTTCACGCCGAACGCGGCGATCACGCCCATCATGATCGGCACCACGCAGGCACTGCGCGCCGTGGCACTGGGCACCACCAGGCTGAGCAGGATGATCACCACCATCGCCCCCAGCAGAATGCGTCGGGTGCTCACGCCCACACGGTTGAGCGTGACCAGCGCGATGCGCCGGTCCAGCCCGGTGTGGGTCATCGCCGCTGCGATGAACAGGGCCCCCACCACCAGCGCCAATGCCGGGTTGGCAAAGCCCGTCAGGGCCATGCTCACGGCTGCCGACGAGCCGTAGATCACCGACGGGTCGGCAAGGGTCGGTGCGGTGCCCAGCAAAAATGCCAGCAGCGAGGTGATCATGATCGCACTGGCTTCGTACGACACCGCCTCGGTGATCCAGATCACCACCGCAAAGGCCAGGATCGCCAGCACACGGTGACCGGCCACCGGCAGGTCGGCCGGCAGCGGCAACAGCAGCACGCCGACCAGCGCGACGATGCCCAGCAGCAGGCCCACGGGCAACAGGGGTTGAGCGCCAGGCGCTGCGGGAGGATTGGCGGGGGTACTCATGGGCAGGACTTCTTTGGCAACAAAACAGGCCCCTATCATCCCCAGCGCCTGGCCGGTACGCGCTGACCCGGGTCAATACATGGCCAAGACGCCCTGACCAGAGCGCTTTGTAGGACATTCCAACAGCCGGTGGCGCGGCGACCCATAAGCTCGAAAAAGACTGACCGGTCATTTGTAGTGAATAAAAAAAATCACTACAAAACCTATTGACGGCATTCGTTGCCCCTTGCATGATGAGGCCGTCTCCCTGATCGGGAGCGCTGGCAAAGGGTGTTCCAGACAGTTCGAGCGGTTTCGGGCTGTCCGTGGAGAGGGACTGTCCAAAAGGCAGAGTGAAGAAAGCCCCTGTTGCGACGCTGCTGTAGCAGCCTTGGTAGATCGCTACATGAAGTAGCGCAGGTTTGAACTCACCAACGACGAATAGGTAATAGGGGGCTTTATGATCAACTTGAACAACCAACCCACCATCGACCAATTGGCTCAGCTGTTCGCTGCCCGCAAGGACAGCCTCGATGACCACCTGCTGTGGGTCAGTGCCACAGGTGACGTGCACATCGACAAGATGCCGCCGCACACTGTCGAAGAGGCGATCGATGCGAAGCGTGAAATGCGCGCCCGTTTCAGGATGTTCCGCCGTGGCAAGGGCTACGTCGGCAAGAAGGCAGCGGCAGACACCGCGTTTGTCGCCAAGGTGCTGGAGACCCTGCAACAGGAATGGCCCGCCATCCGCGAGCGCCAGGACGTGAAGGTGATCGACCGGCTGTGCTGAGCCAGGCGAATTGAAAAAGGCGACCTTCGGGTCGCCTTTTTTATGCGTGCCTTATCGCCTCATCGCGGCTCTGGCTCGCCCCACCGTCTGCGCACATTCCCTGTGCGCCACGACAGGGCGTAACCGCAGGCATCAGGCCTGACGACGAAACCGCGGGTGCTCCATCGGCACGGCGTCGGTGGCCAACGCCCGGGCCCGGTCCACGCCGCGCACCAGCGCACGGCTCATGGTTTCACCCGGGCACGAGGGGTAGTACTCCTCGAACAGCGCCTTGCCCCGGCGCCCGTACACCCCCAGGAACATCTGCGTGGCCCCGGTGCGCGACAACCGCACCTGCACGTCGATGCTGGTGCCATCGCTGAGTTCTTCGTCATGGCTGCGGCTGTGCAGCTGAGAGTCGGCCCACGCCCAATAAGTCTCTTCCCTGATGCGCATCGCACTGCTCCTTGTTCGTTCGAACCGACAGTAAGGCATACAACCGCCAAGGGGGCTAGCGACAGCCGTCGCCCCATTGAGCGAGGTCAAGAAAGCCGCATAAAACGGCAGATTCAGCGTACCGGTCGTCTGTTTGCGAAATAGCCTACAACCCACATGAAAAAGCCCCACACACCGCAGCACAGGCTGGATGGCGGGGCCTCTTCGGCGTCGTGGCTACTTCTTGCGCAGGCCCGGCAGAAACCGGCGGCGCTCGCTGCGCGGTGGCACCGTGGAGCGCACACGTACCGGCGCGTCTTCCAGGGTCATGTTGGCAAACCCCAGCTGGAACGCTGCTTGCCCGCAACGCACCTGGCTGTTGATGGGAAACTCGTCACCATCGTCTTCGAAATACGATTCCTTCATACCCGGCTCCCCTGCTGTGGATCACTACCGGCACGCAGATGAATGCCTAGGAAATAGTGACCTGTTGCTTTCAGAGACTAGCCGGACATTTGAAGACTGCCTGGTCACTTATTGTCGCACCCGACCAGTGGCCTATGGCTACCTGAGTTTGACCGCGGTGCCGGTGACGAATACCACCACCATGCCGCCACGGGCCGACGGCATGCTGATTTCGTAATCCAGGCCGATCACTGCATCGGCCTGCAGGCTGCGGGCGCGCTGGCGGATTTCGTCGGTGGCCTGGATGCGCGCTTCTTTCAGGGCGCTTTCCAGGGTTTGCGAACGGCCGCCGAAAAAGTCGCGAAAGCTGGTGAAGATGTCGCGTACCACGTTGATGCCCTGCACCGATTCGGCGCTGACTACATCCAGGTAGGCCGCGACTTCGCGCCCTTCGACAGTGCCAGTGGTGGTGAGGATCATTGCGTACTCCTGAGCGTTGTCGGGGCATGCCCCGACCCAAAAGAACACGATGGTAACAAACCCGCACTTTCGCCGCCCTGCCTCGCTGGCAAGGCTGGCTCCTGTCAGAAGCGCAACCGTGCAGCTGGCCCCGCAGAACGCCGGCTACGGGTATGTGCTGGCGGTGGCCCTGCACGATCAGGGGCAGCGCGAGCCGGCAATGCAACAACAACCGTTTAACCGTGATGTTCGGCTGGCCTTGATGCATTATCTGCAACAGGCCCGGCAGGTGGACACAGCCAATGCCCTGCTCGAGTCGCTGCGCCAGCTCAACCCCTACGACCCGATGCTGCAACCGCGCCCCGCCAGCGGGAGCTGAGGGCCTGCAAAAAATTTGATGAAGGCAATATCGAACTAGAATCAGGCCTGCACACTCAGATGCGCATGTGCCTTACCTACCCTGCTCAGGAGCTTGTCCAAATGGCTGCACTGCAACCTGTCACCCTCACCGCCATCCGCACCCACCAGGCCTCCCTGGTAGCCGAATGGCTGGCCGGGCTGGACGCATCGGGTGCCACGCGCAACCTTAAGGCCGACGACCTCAAGCGCCAGACCGAAGAGTTTCTCGACCTGCTGCACGCCGGCCTGCAGAACGGCGATGCCAGCAACCTCAACGCCGGTGCCTGGGACGAGGTGCGCCTGTTCCTGGAAAAGCTCTCCCATAGCCGCGCCCTGCTCGGCCAGGACTCGCAGCAGACTGCCACCTTCATCTTCTCCCTCAAGGGCCCGCTGTTCGCCCTGCTGCAGCGCGAGTACAGCGAGCAGCCGGCGCAACTGGCCAACCAGCTGCTGCAGGTGTCCGAACTGCTCGATGCCCTGGGCCTGCACACCATCCGCACCTTCCAGAAATCCCGCGAGGCGGTGATCAAGCGCCAGCAGGAAGAACTGCTGGAGCTGTCCACCCCGGTGGTCAAGCTGTGGGACGGCGTACTGGCACTGCCGATGATCGGCACTCTGGACTCGCAACGTACCCAGGTGGTGATGGAATCGCTGCTGCAGCGCATCGTCGACACCGGCTCTGAAATCGCCATCATCGACATCACCGGTGTGCCCACCGTCGATACCCTGGTGGCCCAGCACCTGCTCAAGACCGTGACCGCCATCCGCCTGATGGGCGCCGACTGCATCATCAGCGGTGTACGCCCGCAGATCGCCCAGACCATCGTGCACCTGGGCCTGGACCTGCAGGGCGTGGTGACCAAGGCCAACCTGGCCGACGCCCTGAAGCTGGCCCTGCATCGCCTGGGCCTGTCCGTCGCCAAGGCGGGCTGAAGCCATGGAGCGCATCCCGATTCTGCAAATCGGCGAATTCCTGCTGGTGACCATCCAGGTCGACATGCATGACCAGCTGGCCATGACCCTGCAGGACGACCTGTCCGAGCGCATCAGCGCGACCTCGGCCAAGGGCGTGCTGATCGACATCTCGGCGCTGGACATGGTCGACTCCTTCATTGGCCGCATGATCGGCACCATCTCCGGGGTGTCGCGCATCATGGACACGCAGACCGTGCTGGTGGGCATGCAGCCGGCCGTGGCGATCACCCTGGTCGAACTGGGCCTGACCCTGCCCGGCGTGCGTACCGCGCTCAACGCCGAGCGCGGCATGCGCCTGCTCAACAACTCGGCTGCACCGCAATGAGCGCCGAGCAAAGCGGCACCCAGCCCATCCTGCTGGAGCAGGATGTGGTACGTGCACGGCAACTGGCGCGCACCCTGGCCCAGGGCTGCGGCATGAGCCTGATCAACCTGACCAAGCTGGTCACGGCGGTCAGCGAGCTGGCCCGCAACGCCGTGGTGTATGGCGGCGGTGGCCACATGGACTGGCAGGTGGTCGAGAAGGACCATCGCAAGGGCCTGCGCCTGACCTTTCGCGACGAAGGGCCGGGCATCCCCGACATCAAGCTGGCCATGACCGATGGCTGGACCAGCGGCGGCGGCCTGGGCCTGGGCCTGACCGGGGCAAAGCGCCTGGTGGACGAGTTCGAACTGGATACCGCCCCCGGGGCCGGCACGCGCGTGACGATTCTGCGATGGGCCTGAGTATCCTGGGCAGCCTGACCCAGGTGCTGCCGATAGAAGACGAGAGCCAGGTCGGTCATGCCCGGCGCTGCGTGCAACGCCTGGCCGAACAGCAGGGTTTCGATGCCACCGACGCCGGGCGCGCCGCGCTGCTGGCCACCGAGCTTGCGAGCAACCTGCTCAAGCATGCCGGGCGCGGTGAACTGCACCTGCGGGTGCTGCCCAACAGCGGCTACAGCGGGCTGGAACTGATCGCCATCGACCGTGGCGCAGGCTTCGACCTGCACCACTGCCTGGCCGACGGGTTCTCCACCGGCGGTACCCAGGGCATCGGCCTGGGCGCGATCAAGCGCCTGGCCGATGTGTTCGATGTGTACGCCGACAGCCGTGGCGCCGCCGTGCTGGCGCGCCTGTACCCACGCAGCAGCGCGGCCTGCGACCTGCGCTGGGGCGCCAGCCAGCACAGCCTGCATCACGACCCGGCCTGTGGCGATGCCTGGTACCTGGCCTACGACGGCCAGCGCATCAGTGCCCTGGTGGTCGACGGGCTGGGCCACGGCGAGCTCGCCGAACGGGCCGCCCACGCCGGCACCCAGGCCTTTGCCCAGGCCCCGTTCGCCGACCCCGCGCAGGTGCTCGAGGCGATGCACGTCAACATGCAGGGCACCCGTGGCGGCGCTGCGGCCTTCGCCCAGTACGACAACGGCGCGCTGCGTTTCAGCGGCGTCGGCAACATCGGCGCGCACCTGCTCGCACCCGGTAGCAGTCGTGGCCTGGCCTCGCACCCGGGTATCGTCGGCGGGCAATTCCGTCGCGTGCGCCCCTTTGACTATGCTGATGTGCATGCCAACCTGCTGGTGCTCTACAGCGACGGGCTGCAATCGCGCTGGGACCTGCAGCAGTATCCTGGCCTCATGCATCAGCACCCGGCACTGATCGCCGCCGTGCTGCATCGCGACTTCTGCCGAGGCCGCGATGATGTCACCGTGCTGGTTGTTGCCCTGGAGACCCTAAGTGGCTGATTCCCCTACCCTTGCCGACACCGAGGCGCAGGCGCTGATCGCGCGGCTGCGTGAAGAGGGCGACGCCCTGCGAGCCGAACTCGAAGAAACCAACCAGGGCGTGCTGGCCCTGTATGCCGAGCTGGATATCCAGGCCGAGCAACTGCGCCAGGCCTCGGACCTCAAGAGCCGCTTCCTGTCGTACATGAGCCACGAGTTTCGCACGCCGCTGGGTTCGATCCTGAGCATCGCCCGCCTGCTCAGCGACGAGCTGGACGGCCCGCTGAGCCCCGAGCAGCACAAGCAGGTGACCTTCGTCAGCAATTCGGCGCGCGAACTGAGCGACATGGTCGACGACCTGCTCGACCTGGCCAAGATCGAGGCCGGGCGCATCACCATCTCGCCGGCCTGGTTCGACATGCTCGACCTGTTCGCGGCCCTGCGCGGCATGTTCCGGCCGATCGTCGATGCCTCGGCGGTCGACCTGATCTTCGAAGAGCCCCAGGGCCTGCCGCGCCTGTACAGCGACGACAAGAAGCTGGCGCAGATCCTGCGCAACTTCATTTCCAACGCGCTGAAATTCACCGCCCGTGGCGAAGTGCGGGTATCGTCGCAACTGGAAGACGACGGCCAGATCCGCTTTGCGGTGCACGACACCGGCATCGGCATTCCGGGCGAGCTGCACGACACGCTGTTCGAGGACTTCGCACAGATCGACTCGCCGCTGCAGAAGCGCCTGCGTGGCACCGGCCTGGGCCTGTCGCTGTGCAAGCGCTTCGCGGCGCTGCTGGGTGGCCGGGTCGGGGTCGAGAGTACGCCCGGGGTCGGTTCGACCTTCTACGTAGTGATCCCCTTGGCGCTGGCCCAGGAGCCTGGTGATGAAGCCTGACATCCGCCTGCTGATCGTCGACGACAACATCGTCACCCGCTATGCCCTGCGCCGGCGCCTGGAATGCCATGGCTACCGCATCGACGAGGCCGGCACCGGTGGCGAGGGCCTGGAGCTGATTGCCAGCCAGACCTACGACGCGCTGATCCTGGATGTACACCTGCCGGACATGAGCGGCTTCGATATCGTGCGCATCCTGCGCGCCACCCCGGCCACCGCGTTGCTGCCGGTGATCCACGTATCGGCGGCCGCCATCGGTACCGGCGACATCATCACCGGGCTGGACGCCGGGGCCGACGCCTACCTGATCCACCCGGTCGACCCCGAGGTGTTGCTGGCCACCCTGCGCACGCTGCTGCGGGTACGCGACACCGAGCAGGCGCTGCGCGAGAGCGAGGCGCGCTTTCGCGAGATCTTCGTCAGCACCGCCGCGCCCATCGCGCTGCTGGGCACCGGGCTCAAGGTGCACGAATGCAACCAGGCGTTCGCCCAGCTGATCCAGGACAACCTGAGCCCCGACACCCTGGTCGAGTGCTTTGCCGACGACCAGCAGCCGGTGATCGACGAGCTGCTGCGCAGGCTCGGCACCCGGGACCGCTGGAAGGGCCTGCTGCACATGCGCGTCAACGGCCAGCTGCGCGAGACCCAGTGGCAGGTGTCGCCCTACCGCAGCGGCGAGTCGAGCCTGATCTTCGTCGAGGACGTGACCGAACAGCGCCACCGCGAACGCACCCAGCGCGCCGAACTGGACAGCGCGACCACCCTGCTGGCCCAGGAAGTGGCCGAGCGCGCCCGTACCGAGGCGCAGTTGCTGCAGGTGCAGAAGATGGACGCACTGGGCAAGCTTACCGGCGGCATCGCCCATGACTTCAACAACATGCTCACCGGCATCATCACCAGCCTGGAGCTGATCAAGAAACGCATCGAGCAGGGCCGCGTCGACAAGGTGCAGTCCTACGCCGACGCTGCACTGGGCGCCGCCATGGGGGCCGCCACCCTGACCCACCGCCTGCTCGCCTTTGCCCGCCAGCAACCGCTGGACCCCCGCCCGGCCGACATCAACCAGCACATCCGCTCGCTGGAGGAACTGCTGCGACGCACCATCGGCGAACACATCAGCCTTCACCTGAACCTGAGCGAGCACCTCAGCGTGGCCCTGGTAGACCCGATCCAGCTGGAGAACGCCGTGCTCAACCTGGTGATCAACGCGCGCGACGCGCTGCCCCAGGGTGGCAACATCTGGATCAGCACCTACGCGGCGCACACCCAGGACGACCTCAAGCTGGCCGATGGCGCCTACGTGGCATTGTCGGTGCGCGACGACGGCAGCGGCATCGCCCCCGAGGTGATCGGCAAGGTCTTCGACCCGTTCTTCACCACCAAGCCCATCGGCCAGGGCACCGGGCTGGGGCTGTCGACCATCTACGGCTTCGCCCGCCAGTCGGCCGGCGACGTACAGATCCGCAGCACCGGCGGGCGCGGTACCGAAGTGACGCTGCTGCTGCCGGCCAGCCAGAGCCCGCTGTTGAGCATCACCGAACCCACACCCGACACCGTGATCAGTACCGCCGGCGAGCATGTGCTGGTGGTGGAGGACATGTCGGTGGTGCGCAGTTTCGTCTGCGAGGTGCTGACCGATGCCGGTTACCGCTGCACCCCGGCGCCGGACGTCGAAAGCGCCCTGCAGAAACTGCATGCCGACCCGAGCATCGCCCTGCTGCTCAGCGACGTGGGCCTGCCGCACATGAACGGGCGCGAGCTGGCCAATGTCGCGCGCATGCTGCGCCCGAGCCTGCCGGTGCTGTTCATGACCGGCTACGCCGAGAACGCCATCGACCGGCAGCATTTTCTCGGTGAGCGCATGGACATCGTCACCAAGCCGTTCCAGATCCACGAACTGCTGGACAAGGTTCGGCGCAGCCTCGACGCCTGAGCCGCCTCAGCCCAGGGCCCGGGCCAGAAACGGCGCGGTACGGCTGTGGGCACTGGCCGCCACCTGCTGCGGCGTGCCACAGGCCACCAGCGTGCCGCCCTGGTCCCCCGCCCCCGGGCCGATGTCGATCACCCAGTCGCTCTGGGCCACCACGCGCATGTCGTGCTCCACCACGATCACCGTATGCCCGGCATCCACCAGGCGCCCCAGCTGCAGCATCAGCCGGTCGATATCCTGCGGATGCAGGCCGTTGGTGGGTTCGTCGAGCACATACAGGGTGGCCCCGCGGGCCATGCGCTGCAGTTCGGTGGCCAGCTTGATGCGCTGCGCCTCACCGCCCGACAGCTCGGTGGCCGGCTGGCCCAGGCGCAGGTAGCCCAGCCCGATTTCGTGCAGCACCGCCAGGGCACGCTGCACCGCCGGCTGCTGCTCGAACACCGCCAGTGCCTGGGTCACCGTCAGTTGCAGCACCTGGGCGATGTTCAGGCCCTGCCAGGTGACTGCCAGGGTCTGCGGGTTGTAGCGGGCGCCATGGCAGGTGGGGCATGGTGCGTAGACGCTGGGCATGAACAGCAGCTCGACGCTGACAAAACCTTCGCCTTCGCAGGTGTCGCAACGGCCCTTGGCCACGTTGAACGAGAAGCGCCCGGCGTCGAAGCCCTGCTCGCGGGCCGCATCGGTGGCGGCGAACAGTTTGCGCACGTGGTCGAACAGGCCGGTGTAGGTCGCAAGGTTCGAGCGTGGGGTACGGCCGATGGGCTTCTGGTCCACCTGCACCAGCCGGCGGATGTGCTCCAGGCCCGCCGTGACCTGGCCGCCGCTGCCCTGCGCCACGTCATCCTCCAGGCCCTGCTCCTGGGGCTCGCTGGGCGCAGTGGCCTGGCCCAGGTGCGCGCCCACCAGCTCCAGCAGGGCCTGGCTGACCAGGCTGGACTTGCCCGAGCCGGAAATCCCGGTGACGGCCGTGAAGCACCCAAGGGGGAAGGCCGCATCGAGGTTGTGCAGGTTGTTGCGCGTCACGCCCTCCAGGCGCAGCCAGCCGCCGGGTTCACGCGGGGTGCGCGGCACGGCGGCCTGGGCGCCGAACAGGTAGTTGCGGGTCTGCGAGGCCTCGACCTCGGCCAACCCGGCCGGGGGCCCGCTGTACAGCACCTGGCCGCCCTGCTCGCCCGCCGCCGGGCCCACGTCCACCAGCCAGTCGGCGCGGCGCATGGTGTCCAGGTCGTGCTCGACCACGAACACCGAATTGCCCGCGGCCTTGAGGCGCAGCAGGGCCTCGTACAGCGCCTCGCCATCGGCCGGGTGCAGGCCGGCCGAGGGTTCGTCCAGTACATAGATCACCCCGAACAGCTGCGAGTTGAGCTGGGTGGCCAGGCGCAGGCGCTGCAGCTCGCCCGAGGACAGGGTCGGCGTGCTGCGCTCCAGGGCCAGGTAACCCAGGCCCAGGTCGATCAGGGTGGCCACCCGTTCGAGCAGGTCCTGGGCGATGCGCTGCGCGGCCAGGCGTTTTTCCAGCGAGAGGTTGGGCGTGTGGCGCACGTCCGCGCCGCCGGCATGGGCGTTGTCGCCCCTGGCCGCGCGCTGCTGGCGGGCGTCACGGGTTTGCGCGTGGGTCAGCACCGCACCCTGCTCGTCGCCATGCTCGACATAGGTGGCGCTGGCCACCGGCTTGAGCACCTCGGCCAGCTGCAGCAAGGGCAACTGCGCCAGCTCGGCAATGTCCAGCCCGGCGAAGGTCACGGTCAGGGCCTCGCGCTTGAGCCGCTTGCCCGCGCACAACGGGCAGGCGCTGGCCCGCATGAACTGGCTGACGCGCTTGCGCATCAGCGCGCTCTGCGAATGGGTGAAGGTGTGCAGCACATAGCGCCGCGCGCCGCTGAAGGTGCCTTGATAGCTGGGTTCGAGCTTGCGCTTGAGGGCGTCGCGGGTCTGGGCCGGGGTCATGCCGGCATACACCGGCACGGTGGGGGTCTCTTCGGTGAACAGGATCCAGTCGCGCTGCTCCTGGGGCAGGTCGCGCCACGGAATGTCGACGTCATAGCCCAGGGTCACGAGGATGTCGCGCTGGTTCTGGCCCTGCCACGCCAGCGGCCACGAGGCCACCGCACGCTCGCGGATGGTCAGCGACGGGTCGGGCACCATCGAGGCCTCGTCCACCTCGTAGACCCGGCCCAGGCCGTGGCACTCGGGGCATGCGCCCTGGGGCGTATTGGGCGAGAAGTCCTCGGCATACAGCATCGGCTGGCCGTCCGGGTAACTGCCGGCGCGCGAATAGAGCATGCGGATCAGGCTCGACAGCGTGGTCACGCTGCCCACCGAGGAGCGCGCGCTGGGGGTGCCGCGCTGCTGTTGCAGGGCCACCGCCGGCGGCAGGCCTTCGATGGCGTCCACATCCGGCACCCCGACCTGGTCGATCAGGCGTCGCGCATAGGGCGCCACCGACTCGAAATAGCGGCGCTGGGCCTCGGCATACAGGGTCGAGAACGCCAGCGACGACTTGCCCGAGCCGGACACGCCGGTGAACACCACCAGCGCATCGCGGGGGATGTCCACATCCACGTTCTTCAGGTTGTGTTCGCGCGCGCCGCGCACCTTGACCATGCCGGCCGGGCCGGCATGGGGCGTGGTGGATCGAGGTGAATTCATGGTCGGACCTTGGTCGGCGAGGGTCTGGAATTGGAGCGGCGTGCGCGGCGGATCGTTCCACCGCCGCCCTGGGGCCTCAGCTCAGCGCGGCCCGCAGACGTTGACGCAGGCGCGAGCCGAACACGTTGATCAGCAACCCCACCATCACCAGCACCCCACCCCAGCATTGCAGGGTACTCAGGCGCTCACCCAGCAGCAACGCCGAGGAGCTCAGCCCCACCACTGGCACCAGCAGCGAAAACGGTGCGACCTTGCCCGCCGGGTAGCGCGACAGCAGGCCGCTCCACAGGCTGTAGCCGAGCATGGTGGCGATGAAGGCCAGGTACGCCAGGGCCAGGATCGAGTTCAGGCCGATGCCGCGCAGCGAGCTTTCGATCAGCGCCGGCCCTTCGAGCCACCACGACAGGGCGAAGAATGGCAACGGCGGAATCAGCGCGCCCCAGATCACCAGCGCCACCAGGTCGATGTTGCCGAAGCGGCGCGTGATGATGTTGCCCATGGCCCAGCATGCGGCGGCGCACAGGGTCAGTAACAGCGCCAAAAATGGCACGTGGCTGCCGTTCTCGCTGCCGATCAGCGCCAGGCCCCCGGCGGCCACCAGCAGCCCCAGCAGGCTGGCGGCGCGCAGCCGCTCACCGAGAAACATCGCGGCAAAGAACAGCGTGAAGAAGGCCTGCGACTGCAGCACCAGCGACGCCAGGCCCGGCGGCATGCCGTTGCCCATGGCCTCGAACAGAAAGGCGAACTGGCCCAGCGAGATGGTGGTGCCGTAGGCCAGCAACCAGCGCCACGGCAGTTGCGGGCGCTTGATGAAGAAGATCGCCGGAAACAGCACCAGCACGAAGCGCAGGCCACCCAGCAGCATGGGCGGCAGGCCGTCGAGGCCGACCTTGATCACCACGAAATTCAGGCCCCAGGCGACGATCACCACCAGCGCCAGCAACAGGTCCTTTAACGGCATTCTGCCCTCACCAATTTGTAATATTTCGAAACAGCATATCCTTATTCCCGGGTTCAGTTATACCCGTCGGCGGCGCATGCCTGTGTGACCAGCAGCTGCCCGGCAGCCCACACCACAAAAAACGCCGCGCAACCTGCAGAACCGTCGTATAAATATCGGCCCGGTGCCTAACGCCCCGTCCTGCCAGAGGCCAGTATCCATGCCCCTCAAACCCTTCTGCGGTGCCAAACTCGCCCTGCTGTTCCACGACCACCTGCTCACCTACAGGCGCGACGTGAAAAGCACCATCCCCTTCCCCGGCTGCTGGGACTTTGCCGGCGGGGGGCGCGAAGGTGATGAGACCCCGGTGGAATGCGCGCTGCGCGAGCTGGACGAAGAGTTCGCCCTGCGCCTGCCCCCCGAACGCATCGAATGGCGCCGCAACTACCCCAGCCTGGCCAGACCTGGCTGGGAGTCCTGGTTTCTGGTGGGGCACATCACGCAGGGGGAAATCGATGCCATCGAATTTGGCGACGAAGGCCAGTACTGGCAGATGATGCCGATCAGCGATTACCTGAAACACGCTGAAGGTGTGTGGTATCTGCAGGATCGGCTGCGGGACTATCTGGCGCAGGCCAGTTGAACCCGTTGGGTGGCGAACCACCCGGCAGGAACGGATTGCGCCGGCGCAAGGGCCGGCGCGGCGGGTACTTACATGTGGCTGTGGTCGTGCATCGAGTGCTCGCCGTGACCGTCGGTGGCGGTCAGCGAACGCACCGGGGCGTCGACCTTGATCGACTCCTTCTGGCCCTTGGCGTCTTCGACGATCAGGGTCAACGGCACCGTGTCGCCTTCCTTCACCTGCTTGACCAGGCCCATCAGCATCACGTGGTAGCCATTGGTGTCGAGCACCACCGGCTTGCCGGCGGGCAGGTCCAGCGCCTTGACTTCACTCATGCTCATCACGTCGTTGTGCATCTGCATCTGGTGCACCTGCACGGTCTTGGCCACCGGCGACTCGACACCCACCAGCTTGCTGTCGGTGCTGGCAGTGAGGGTCATGAACGCACCGGTCGACTGCTGCTGCGGCACGCTGGCGCGCACCCAGGGCTCGCCCACGGTGGTCTGGGCAACGGCGGGCAGCGCCGCACCGAACAGGGACAGCAACGCCATCGCGCCAAGCGCGTGTTTCACGGGAGAACGCATTAACAAACCTCCATTACGGTAAGCAGGTCTTCGGTGCATTCCCTGGCATTGAGGGAGTGCGAGAGGCCAAGGCGCAGCACGCCACGCGAGTCGAACACGTAGCTGGTCGAGCTGTGGGAAATGGTATAGGTGTCGCCGGCCGGCACCTTCTCGTAGAACACGCCGAATTCCTTGGCCACTGCGGCCGTCTCTTCCAGGGTACCGGACAGCGCCACGAACGAGGGATCGAAGGCCTTGACGTAGGCGTCCAGCACTTCGGGGGTGTCGCGTTCGGGGTCCAGGCTGATGAACACCACCTGCAGGAAGTCGGCGTCGCGGCCCATCAGCTTCTTGATCTGCACCGCGCGGGCCAGGGTGGTGGGGCACACCGCCGGGCATTGGGTGAAGCCGAAGAACACCATCGGCATCGAGCCCTGGAAGCTCGACAGGGTCATCACGTTGCCTTGCGGGTCCTTGAGCTTGAAGGTGCGGCCGAGGATCTTGTTGCTCAGGTCCTTGCCGTATTTGAAGTCCAGCGCGCCGGAGTTGTTGCAACCTGCCAGGGCACCGAGGCCGAGCAGGCCGAGCCCGGCGATCACCGTGCGCCGGGTCAGTAAATCGTTCATGTAACCATCCTTTTGGGAAGGTGCCGGCCCCGAGAGCGGGAGCCTTGTGCAAGGGTTTTGCGAGGCGGCATTTTGTCACGCAGGGTCGACGGGTTCCAGCGCGCAGCGCCAGATGGGTGCGGTCTGATGTCGCAGCATGGCAGTCAAGATTGTAAGGAAGATTTACCGAGCAAATAGAAATGTTATACAGTAACCATTCAATTCGCCCCCTCTGCCTGCGACCTTTCCATGACTAGCGCTACTGCCCTCCCCGCCGCCAGCAAACCAAGCCAACGCCTGCTGTCCATCGATGCCCTCAGGGGCCTGGTGATCCTGTTCATGCTGCTGGACCACGTGCGCGAAACCTTCTTCCTGCACCGCCAGGTCAGCGATCCGATGGCCATCGACAGCACCGAACCTGCGCTGTTCGTCAGCCGTACGCTGGCCCACCTGTGCGCCCCGGTGTTCGTGCTGCTGACCGGTCTGTCGGCCTGGCTGTATGGCCAGAAGCACCAGGGCCGGGGCGATGTGTCGGCCTTTCTGTTCAAGCGCGGGCTGTTTCTGGTGGTGCTGGAGTTCACCTTGGTGAACATCGCCTGGACCTTCCAGCTGCCACCCAGCGTGATCTACCTGCAGGTGATCTGGGCCATCGGCATCAGCATGATCGCCCTGGCGGCCCTGGTGTGGTTGCCGCGCCCGCTGTTGCTGGTGCTGGGCGCCGCGATCGTGGCCGGTCACAACCTGCTCGACGGCCTGCACTTTGCGCAGGGCTCTGCGCTGCACGTGCCGTGGGCGATCCTGCATGACCGCGGCTGGCTCGAGTTCTCCGACAGCCTGTGCCTGCGTACCTCGTACCCGGTGCTGCCGTGGGTCGGCGTGATCGCGCTGGGCTACGGCCTGGGCCCCTGGTTCGCCCACTCGATGCCGGCCGCCACGCGCCAGCGCCGTCTGCTGCTGGCAGGCCTGGCAACCCTGATCGGCTTTGTCGCCCTGCGCCTGCTCAACGGCTACGGCGAGGCGCCATGGACGGTTCAGGCCGATACCGCGCACACCCTGATGAGCTTCTTCAACATCACCAAGTACCCGCCCTCGCTGCTGTTCCTGGCCCTGACCCTGGGGGCTGGCCTGCTGTTGCTGCTGGGCCTGGAGCGCGCCGGGCAGCGCCGGTGGATCAGCACCCTGGCGGTGTTCGGCGCCGCACCGATGTTCTTCTACCTGCTGCACCTGTATGTGCTGAAAGTGGCGTACCTGGCCTGCGTTGCACTGCTGGGCCTGAACCAGGGCAATTACTTCGGCTTCGATGGTATCTGGGCGGTGTGGCTGACCGCCGTGCTGCTGGCCGTGGCGCTGTTCCCGCCGGTGCGCTGGTTTGCCGCGTTCAAGGCCCGCCGTCGCGACATTGCCTGGCTCAAGTACCTCTGAGGCTGGCGGGGTTTTGTTTCCCTGCGGGCGGCGTGATCGACTACCATGCCGCCCGCCGGTTTCCACACGGAATCAATAGGGAATCCGAGACGCCACTGCATGGCGTCAAACGGAACTGCCCCCGCAACTGTAAGTGCCGAGCCTGCTCCTGAAATGCCACTGGGTGACCCCCGGGAAGGCCGGAGCCAGGTGACGACGCACCAGTCAGGAGACCTGCCGGCACAGCAACAATCACTAACCGGCGGGGTGTCCGGGGAGTACATCTGTGCCGCGAGCGCCCCGCGCGCCGAACGGCCTTGCCCTGCCCTCGCGGCAGCGCCTGTCGATGTGTTTCCAGGTTGTACACCCCTGCCCGTGTACGGTTCGAATGGAGATCGCATCATGCAGTTGCCCCGCCTTGTCACCCTGCTCGCGGTCCTGGGTCTGTCGACCCTGGCCCAGGCCGCCCCGACCCACTACCCGCTCACGCTGCAGAACTGCGGCATGCCGCTGACCTTCCAGCACGCGCCCGACAGCGCCGTGACCATCGGCCAGGCCGGCACCGAGATGTTCTACGCACTGGGCCTGGGCGACAGGCTGGTCGGCACCTCGCTGTGGTTCAACGATGTGCTGGCGCAGTACAAGGTGCAGAACGACAAGGTCGAGCGCCTGGCCGACAACGACCCCAGCTTCGAGGCGGTGATCGGCAAGCGCCCGCAACTGGTGGCGGTGCAGCTGGAGTGGATGGTCGGCCCGCAGGGCGTGGTCGGCACCCGCGAGCAGTTCCATGAGCTGAACATCCCCACCTACCTGATGCCGTCCGACTGCGAGGGCAAGGACAACCTGGTCGGCGCCGACGGCACCCGCCTGGAGCCGTTTCGCATCGACAGCATCTACAACAGCATCAGCCAGCTGGCCGAGATCTTCGACGTGCAGGCGCGTGGCGAGCGGTTGAACAGCGAGCTCAAGGCACGCCTGGCCAAGGCTGCCGCCACCGTGAAGGGCAAGGATCTGAAGGACACCAGCGCCCTGTTCTGGTTCTCCAGCGCAGACCTGGACATCGACCCGTACGTGGCCGGGCGCAAGGGTATCCCCGACTACATGCTGCAGACCCTGGGCGTGCGCAACGTGGTGCAGTCCGATGAGGAATGGCCGACCGTGGGCTGGGAAACCATCGCCAAGGCCAACCCCACCTTCCTGGTGATCGCGCGCATGGACCGTCGTCGCTTCCCGGCCGATGACTACCAGAAGAAACTCGAATTCCTGCGCAGCGACCCGGTCACGCGCAACATGGACGCGGTCAGACACAACCGCATCGTGATTCTCGATGCGCACGCCATGCAGGCCAGCACGCGCCTGTTCAGCGGCATGGAGACCCTGGCCTCGGCCATCAACGGCTTCGACCTGGCGCCATGACAGGCAGCGTTGTGCGCGGCCTGCTCGCGTGCCTGGCCCTGCTGCTGGCGATACTGGCAGGGGTGGCGATTGGCGAAACGCCGATCGCCCCCTCGGTGGTGCTGCAGGTGCTGGCCAACAAGCTGTGGGCCGCCGGGCACCTGCTGGACCCGATCGATGAAGGCATCGTGTGGAACTACCGCCTGACACGTGCGCTGGTGGCCGCCGCCTGCGGCGCGGGGCTGGCCACCTGCGGGGTGGTACTGCAGTCGCTGCTGCGCAACCCGCTGGCCGACCCGTACCTGCTCGGCATCTCGGCCGGCGCCTCCACCGGCGCGGTGCTGGTGGCGCTGCTGGGGCTGGGCGCGGGGGCGATCACGCTGTCGCTGGGCGCCTTCGTCGGGGCCATCGCGGCCTTCGCGCTGGTGGCGCTGCTGGCCCGTGCCAGCGGGCCGTCCAACAGCACGGGGCAGATCATCCTCGCCGGGATCGCCGGCTCGCAGCTGTTCAACGCGCTCACCGCCTTTCTGATCACTCGGTCGGCCAGTGCCGAGCAGGCGCGCGGCATCCTGTTCTGGCTGCTGGGCAACCTCAGTGGCGTGCGCTGGCCATCGGTGTGGCTGGCAGTGCCGGTGGCGCTGGCCGGCCTTGCGGTGTGCGTGTGGCATCGGAGGGCGCTGGACGCCTTCACCTTCGGCAGCGACTCGGCCGCCTCGCTGGGCATCCCGGTACGCCGCGTGCAGGTGCTGCTGATCAGCTGCGCGGCGCTGGTGACGGCAGTGATGGTGTCGATCGTGGGCGCCATCGGCTTTGTCGGGCTGGTGATTCCGCATGCGATGCGGCTGCTGTTCGGTACCCCCCATGCGCGCCTGCTGCCGGCCAGCGCGCTGGGTGGCGCGCTGTTCCTGATTGCCGCCGACGTGCTCTCGCGCACCCTGATCAAGGGCCAGGTGATTCCGGTGGGGGTGATCACGGCGCTGGTCGGCGCACCGGTGTTCGCATTGATACTGATTGGCCGCAGGAGCGCCCGATGAACGCTGTCACCCACCCGCTGGATGAAGCTGCACTGCGCTGCACCGGCCTGGGTTTGAAGGTGCGCGATGCCGTGCTGCTGGACGCGGTCGACCTTGAGGTGCGCCGTGGCGAGACCCTGGGTATCGTCGGCCCCAACGGCTCGGGCAAGTCCACCCTGCTCAAGCTGCTGGCCGGGCTGCGCACGCCCACCTGCGGCGAGGTGCAGCTGGGCAGCAACGCGCTCAGGCAGCTGCCACGCCGCGAGGTGGCGCGGCGGTTGGCAGTGGTCGAGCAACAGGCCGACACCAGCGATGCGATCAACGTGTTCGATGCCGTGGCCCTGGGCCGCACGCCGTGGTTGTCGGCGTTGCGCCCCTGGTCGGCAGACGATCACGCCATCGTGCAGCAGGCCCTGGCCGACGTGGATGCCACCCACCTGGCAACACGCAGCTGGCGCAGCCTCTCCGGTGGCGAGCGCCAGCGCGTGCACATCGCCCGGGCCCTGGCGCAACGCCCGCAACTGCTGTTGCTCGACGAGCCGACCAACCACCTCGACATCCAGCACCAGCTGGGCATTCTGCGCCTGGTTCAGGCGCTGCCGGTGACCACCCTGATCGCCCTGCACGACCTCAACCAGGCCCTCACCTGCGATCGCCTGGCCGTGCTCGAGCGCGGCCGCCTGGTGGATGTCGGCCCGCCGTTGCAGGTGCTGACCCCGCAACGCCTGCAGGCCACCTTCGGGGTGCAGGCGCACTACCTGACCGACCCCTTCGACGGCGCGCAGATCCTGCGCGTTCGTTCCCCTTGACCTGAAATGGATAGCCCGCCCATGCGCCTTGCCGCCTTGCCCCTGCTGCTCGCCAGCGCCCTGCTCGCCCCTTCGGTATCGGCCGAGGTGCACGAAGTGAAAATGCTCAACCGTGGTGCGACCGGCAGCATGGTGTACGAGCCGGACTACCTGCGCATCGCCCCCGGCGATTCGGTGAAGTTCATCGCCACCCAGAGCGGGCACAATGCCGCCTCGCTGCCCGGCCTGCTGCCCGAAGGCGCCGAGGCGTTCAAGGGCAGGATCAACCAGCAAATCGAGCAGACCTTCAACGTGCCGGGCCTGTACGGCATCCAGTGCATCCCGCACCTGTCGATGGGCATGGTGATGCTGATCCAGGTCGGTGAGCCCGCCGCCACGCCACCAAGCCTGCCGAGCACCTTGCCCAGGCGTGCAGCAGATCGTCTTGCCGCCCTGCTGCAACGCGAGGCCGCACAATGATCGCACTGCGCACCCGTTCGGCCCTGCTGCTGGCATTGGCCGGGCCGGCGCCCCTGGTGCTGGCCGAATCGGCTCAGGAGCAGGCCAACGGCCTTATCGAAGACAGCACCTGGAGCCTGCTCAACCGCAGCGTGTACGACAACCGCGAATACCGCCACGGCGCGCGCAACAGCGGCGCACGCAATGCCTACAAGCCCCGTGCCGAGCGCAACGGTTATGCCGAGGAATGGGCCTATGGCCTGATGGGCACGTTGCAGTCGGGCTTCACCCAGGGCCTGATCGGCGTGGGCGTGGATGCCCATGCCTACCTTGGCGTGCAACTGGACAGCGGCGGCGGACGCGCCGGCAAGGCGCGCCTGCTGGGGCTGGACAACCACGGTCACCCCAAGAACGAGTTCAGCCGCGGCGGCGCGGCGGTCAAGCTTCGGGCCTCCTCCACCGTGCTGTCGTATGGCGAACAGCGGGTCAAGACCCCGGTGTTCAGCTCGTCCGACAGCCGCCTGCTGCCCGAAACTGCCACCGGGGTGCTGGTCACCAGCACCGAATTCGATGGGGTGAAACTGGTAGGCGGGCACTTCACCGAGAGCACCGACCGCAACGCCAGCAGCCATGACCAGGGGTTCGTGGTGAACTACTCCAACGCAGCAAAGGGCGATGCCTTCGACCTGGCCGGGGTGGTCTACAGTGCAAGCCCGAGCCTCAGCGCCAGCCTGTACACCTCGCGCTACGAAAATACCTGGAACCAGCACTACCTGGGCGGCACCTTCAGCCATGCACTGGACGCCAACCGCTCGCTCACCTTCAACCTCAACCTGTACCGCACCACCGACACCGGCAAGGCGTTGTCCGGGCAGATCGACAACACCACCTGGAGCCTGCTCTCGACCTACGCCCAGGGCCCGCACAGCTTCAGCCTGGGCTACCAGAAGGTCGATGGCGACACGCCGTTCGACTATGTGACCCGTGGCGCGATCTTCATCAGCAACGCCGTGCAATTGTCGGACTTCAACGCCCCCAACGAGCAGTCGTGGCAGGCCCGCTACGACCTGGCGATGACCCCGTGGGGCCTGCCCGGGCTGGTGCTGAGTGCGGCGTATGTGCGCGGCAGCCGCATCGATGGCAGCCACGTCGACCCGCGTGGCGGCTATGCGTACCTGGGCTACGGCGAAGGCGGCAAGCACTGGGAGCGCGACCTGGAGGCGCGCTACGTGGTGCAGGGCGGCGTGGCCAAGGGCACCACCGTGTCGCTGCGGCACAACGTGCACCGGGGCAACACTGCCCAGGCCGAGCTGGATGCCGACCAGATCCGTTTGGCGGTGGAATACCCGCTCAACGGGCGCTTCTGAGGTTCAGCCGGCGGGCAGGCGACATTGCATGTGGGTGGTCTGCCACACCGGGTCGGCTTCCACATCGATGATCTCGAAGCCATGTTTTTGCCAGAAACCAATGGCGCCTGGCAGAAACGGATGGGTGTGCAGGTACAGCACCTGCACCTGGTCCTGCAGCGCCAGCTCACGCAACGCGCGGTACAACTCGCCGGCCAGCCCGCTGCGGCGATAGGCCGGCAACACGAACAGGCGCACCACTTCCACCACCTTCTGTCCACGGTAGTCGAGCTGGCGGAAGCGGTGGTCGTAAGGCAGGTAGCCGATGGCCGCGACGATCTGGCCATTGCAGCGGGCCAGCAGGAAACGCCCCGCGCCGTGCAGGTAGACCTGTTCGAACTGCTGCAGGTCTGCCGGCATCCCGGTGGCGGCGAGCTTGGGGAACAGCGCGGCGCGGGCCTGCATCACGAATGCTACGGCAGCCTGCCTGTCGTCGGCGCCGGCCTGGTGCAGCGTGATCGGCTCAGGGCGCATAGCGCAGCGGCAGGCGGGTGGAGTACTTGATCTGCTCCATGGAGAAGCTGGAGCTGATGTCGGACAGGCCCGGAATGCGGATCAACTGCTTGTACACCGCGTCGTAGGCGGCCACGTCCGGCACCACCACGCGCAGCAGGTAGTCGGTGTCGCCGGCCATGCGGTACACCTCCAGCACTTCGTCGATACCGGCCACGGCGGCATGAAAGCCGGCCAGCCAGTCGGCGTTGTGCTGGGTGGTCTTGATCGAGACGAACACCACCACGCCGACATTGAGCTTCTTGCCGTCGAGCAGGGCCACGCGGCCGCGGATGATGCCGGCCTCTTCGAGCTTCTGGATGCGCCGCCAGCAGGCGGTGGTGCCCAGGCCGATCTGCTCGGCGATATCGCCCACCGCGCGGGTGCAGTCGGTTTGCAGAAGGTCGAGTATTGCCCGGTCCAGCTTGTCCATGCAGAAGCCTTTTGGTGGGGAGAGGCGTCGGGCATTTTCCATCAGGTGGGCGGGGTGTGTCACGGGGCAGGCAGCAGTGCGGTGACGGTGGCGGCCCCTTGCAGGAGCTGGCCTTGCCAGCGAAGGGGCCGGGGAACCGTCAGACACGAAACCCCGGGCCTGTAAAAACGTTACCGCATGCAAACGCCTACAGCGTCGCCACACTGCTCACGATGCGCAGCGAAAGGCCCTCATAGCCATCCAGATTGATGGTCATCTCCCCCGCTTCGCTCAGCTCGCCCTCCAGCCGTTCGTTGATCATGTCCACCACCGCGCCGGGGCTTACATCCGGCAGATGCAGGGTTTCGCTCAGTGGCTCGGCACCGAAGTTGAGTGCGGTGATCTGGATGCCCTTGCCTGCCGGCAGCTCGTGCACCATCAGCAGCAAGGCCGGGTTGGCCACCTCGGGGATCAGGATTTGCCGGCTCGCCGCAATCGCATAGGCCTGGCGCACAGCGAGCATGCGTTTCAGGCTGCTGGCAAAACTGTCGGGCTGCTGCAACTGGCTGGCCAGGCTGCCATACAGCGAACGCGCACGCGGCAGGCCTTCGGCCGAGAGCTGCGCCTCCACGTCCAGGTCGGCCAGGTCATAGGCGCCGCGATGAATCCAGCGGGTGTCGCCGTCACCCATCAGCCCCTCAACCTGCTCGGGCTCCAGCGGCAAGGCGCCGACCAGGTCCCAGCCCGACAGCGCAAACACCCCCGGCTGCATGGCGTTGTACATGGCCAGCAGCAGGTGCACCTTCTGGATCAGCGCCAGCTGCTCGGCGTCGATGCTGCCCAGGTCGCGAATGCCCAGCGCGGCAGTGATGATGCTGACCGTGGTGCACGACACGCCATTGGTCACGAACTTGAGGTTGTACGGCGCGTGCTCGCCCGCCAGGCCCTCGTACATCTCGCTGCGGATATGCTCGCGCAGGATGTTGCCGGGGAAGGTCTGGCCCTTGTACAGGTAGCTGTCGGTGGCGTGCAGGGTCCAGAAGTGCACCAGCTCCAGGGTCAGTTCATCGTGGTTCTGCAGGGCATGGATCAACGAGGCGGGGTCGATCTTGAACGCATGCATCTGGTGCAGCATCAGGCGCAGGAACTCGGTGTCGCCGGTCAGCAGCGCGTGCTGGTAGGCCGGGCGCGTGACGAAGTCGTAGGACAGGTCGGCGCCGCCGTGGGACATGTTGGCGATGTCGTCCAGGGTCAGGTTCAGTTCCTGGAAGCTGAAACCACCGGCCTTGCGGATCATGCCGCCCAGCAACTGGTTGCCGGTGACCGACAGCGGGTGGCTCTCCGACCAGGCCGGCCCTTCGGCGCGCCGCTCCACGCCGAGAAAGCCATTGGCATCCAGACGCAGGCCACGGGCGCCGAGCACGTCGATGGCGTGCAGGGCGTCGCCGATGATCAGCTGCTGCGCGGCAAAGCTTGGGTCCAGCCAGTTCAGCGATGGCTGGCCCTCCTTGAAGTAGTGCAGGTACACCCAGCGTCGCAGCTTGCCGTCGACCCCGAGTACCGGCGGCGTGGCGCTCCAGTCGGTTTCCTTGATGCCGGGCTCGAAGAAGATCACCCGCTGCAACTGGCCAACGATGTAGTGGCGAGCCTTGAGCTCGTCGCACATGGCCGGCGTGAGGTTGGCCGCATCGCGCCCGGCCGGCACCTCGGGCAGCAGGCCCCAGTCGGCTTCGCGGATCTCGATCATGTGGTACAGCCCGGGATAGTCGCCGTAGGCCATCTCGGCCAGGCGAAAATCGGCGCCCTTGCCGGTGTGCGCCGGGATCGAGTCGTCGATGGTCACCGCGTTGTGCGCCGAGGCCACCTTGCTCAGGTGCACCAGCTCGGCCTCGCTGCCGTAGCGCGGGTCGATGTCGAAGCTGATGCGGTCGAAGTTGCCGTCCACGCTGGGGGTGAACTCGCGCTGGGTGATGCCGCCCGAGCGCTTCAACGGCCCGGTGTGCACGCCCTGGATGCCCAGCTCCGACAGCGCCTGCCACAGCTGCTCATGGGCCAGCGCCTGCAACACCGAACCGCCCTCCTCGACGATGATCGAGGCCGGGTACACCGTCAGCCACACCGAGGCGATGGCACTGGCGTCGCGGGCGCGGGCCTCGGCGTAAGGGTGCAGCCACATGCGCGCCTGCCCTGCATACAGCCGGGCGCGGTCGCGGGCGGCTTGCAGCATGGACTGGCCTTGCAGCCATTCGATGGTGTCCTGGCCTCGCTGGGTCATACGCTTGCTCCTTCGACGGGGGGCGTGGGGTCGTGCCCTCAAGGTGTGAGTGGGTTTGACTGCAATCGTTCGCATTTTTTGCTGCGACCAGCGGGCAGATGTCGCAGAGCTCCGCCGCACGGCGCGCCTACCCCGGCCCACACGCCCTCAAACCCACCCCTCCAGCCGCAACGTCGCGCGCACCAGCCGCTGCTCCTCCTCTTCGATCTCCTTGAGGTTCGCGCAGATGCCCTGGATATGCGCAATCGCCGCCTTGCGCGCCTGTTCCGGCATTCGCCCGGTCACGGCGTTGTACAGCCGCGCATGCTGGCGGTCGATCTGGCGCTTCTGCTCATCGCGGTGGTACAGGTTGTTCACCGAGGCGAACACCGAGTTCAACAGCAGGTCGGTCAGCGAGCGCAGCGTCTGCACCAGCACCGGGTTGTGCGAGGCCTCGCAGATCGCCAGGTGAAACGCATGGTCCAGGTGCGCATGCTCCGAGGCCGTCAGTGGCTGCTCATGGGCCGCCAGCAACGCCTCGTAGCTGCGCCGTATGAGCACGAAGTCCGCCTCGGTGCCGCGCAGCGCCGCCAGGCGTGCCGACTCCCCTTCCAGCAGGCTGCGCACCTCGAACAGGTCGTACAGGGTGCGCGGCTGCGAACTGAACAGGTGCATCAATGCCGAGGTGCTGCCCTGCCCCGACAACTGCGCGACATATGAACCCTTGCCATGCGCAGTCTCGATGATGCCTTTGGCGCGCAGCAGCTTGAGCCCTTCGCGCAGGGCCGTGCGCGACACGCCGAGCTTTTCGGTCAGGCGCCGCTCCGACGGCAGCGCCTGGCCGACCTTGAGCACGCCATCGACGATCAGCCGCTCGATGCGCTCGCACACCACGTCTGCCACCTGCATTGAAAGCGCTTCGCCCATCGTCCCTCCAACTGGTATGACCAGACACCATGGGCTTTAGGACCCTTGCCAGATCAATACATAACTAACTGTATTTATTGAATATTTATGAAAAAGCCGGAAAAACCGCAGCAACAAACTGGTTCGACCAGTGATTTGAGCGATAGACACTAAGCCGTCGCCGGCCAATGATGCAAGTGAGCCGTGTTCCATCGAGCTTCCATAACAACAAGACAAGGGTCGTTAGCCTGCCCATGAACATTCTCTACGACGAACGCGTCGATGGTGCGCTGCACAGCGTCGACCGGGCCGAGTTCCTGCACACCCTGCAGAGCCGCCTGCCCGACCTGGATATCCTGCACGCCGCCGAAGACCTCAAGCCCTACGAGTGCGACGGCCTCTCGGCCTACCGCACCACGCCGATGCTGGTGGTGCTGCCGCGCCATCTGGAAGAGGTGCAGAGCGTGTTGCGCCTGTGCCACGAGCGCAAGGTGCCGGTGGTGGCACGTGGCGCCGGCACCGGTTTGTCCGGCGGCGCGCTGCCGCTGGAAAAGGGCGTGCTGCTGGTAATGGCGCGCTTCAACAAGATTCTTGAAATCGACCCGGCCGGGCGCTTTGCCCGCGTGCAGCCCGGCGTACGCAACCTGGCGATTTCCCAGGCTGCCGCGCCGCATGGGCTGTACTACGCACCCGACCCCTCCTCGCAGATCGCCTGCTCGATCGGCGGCAACGTCGCCGAGAACGCCGGCGGCGTGCACTGCCTCAAGTACGGCCTGACCGTGCACAACGTGCTCAAGGTCGAGATGCTCAGCGTCGAGGGCGAACGCATGACCCTGGGCAGCGATGCCCTGGACGCCCCCGGCTTTGACCTGCTGGCGCTGTTCACAGGTTCCGAGGGCATGCTCGGCATCATCACCGAAGTCACCGTCAAGCTGCTGCCCAAGCCGCAGGTGGCCAAGGTGCTGCTGGCCGCCTTCGATTCGGTGGAAAAGGCCGGCCGCGCCGTGGGCGACATCATCGCCGCCGGTATCATCCCCGGCGGCCTGGAGATGATGGACAACCTGGCGATTCGCGCCGCCGAAGACTTCATCCACGCCGGTTACCCGGTAGAGGCCGAGGCCATCCTGCTGTGTGAACTGGACGGCGTCGAGGCCGACGTGCACGACGACTGCGAGCGCGTGCGCGTGCTGCTCGAACAGGCCGGTGCCACCGAAGTGCGCCTGGCCCGCGACGAAGCCGAGCGCGTGCGCTTCTGGGCCGGGCGCAAGAACGCCTTCCCCGCCGTGGGCAGGCTGTCGCCCGACTACTACTGCATGGACGGCACCATACCCCGGCGCGAACTGCCCCACGTGCTGGGGGCCATCGCCGACCTCTCGGCCGAGTACAACCTGCGCGTGGCCAACGTGTTCCATGCCGGCGACGGCAACATGCACCCGCTGATCCTGTTCGATGCCAACACCCCCGGCGAGCTGGAACGCGCCGAGGCGTTCGGCGGCAAGATCCTCGAGCTGTGCGTGAAGGTCGGCGGCAGCATCACCGGCGAGCACGGCGTGGGCCGCGAGAAGATCAACCAGATGTGCGCCCAGTTCAACAGCGACGAGCTGAGCCTGTTCCATGCGGTAAAGGCTGCGTTCGACCCGCTGGGCCTGCTCAACCCGGGCAAGAACATCCCCACCCTGCACCGCTGCGCCGAATTCGGCGCCATGCACGTGCACCACGGCCAACTGCCCTTCCCGGACCTGGAGCGCTTCTGATGAGCACCGTACTGTTCGACCCGGCCCACGGCAGCGACCGCAGCGCCGACCTGCTGGCCCGCGTGCAGCAGGCCATCGCCGAGCGCACCCCGCTGTTCATCCGCGGCGGTGCCAGCAAGACCTTCTACGGGCGCCCCGTCGACGCCCAGCCACTGGACCTCGCCGGGCACACCGGCATCGTCTCCTACGACCCCACCGAACTGGTGATCACCGCCCGCGCCGGCACGCCCCTGCGCGAGCTGCAGGCCGCGCTGGAGCGTGGCGGGCAGATGCTTGCCTGCGAAGTGCCGTGCTTTGGCGACAACGCCACGGTCGGCGGCATACTCGCTGCAGGCCTGTCGGGCCCGCGTCGCCCATGGGCGGGTTCGGTACGCGACTTCGTACTGGGCACGCGCATGATCAGCGGCCTGGGCACGCACCTGCGCTTTGGCGGCGAGGTGATGAAGAACGTCGCCGGCTACGACCTGTCGCGCCTGCTGGCCGGCAGCCTGGGCTGCCTGGGGGTGATCACCGAAGCCTCGTTCAAGGTGCTGCCCAAGTACCGCTGCCGGGTCAGCCTGCGTCAGGCCATGCCGCTGCAGATGGCCCTGGACAAGCTCGGCGAATGGGGCCAGCAGCCGATCCCGCTGACCGCCGCCAGCCATGACGGCAGCACCCTGTACCTGCGCCTGGAAGGCAACGAGGGTTCGGTACGCGCCGCCGCTGAACGCCTGGGCGGCGATGCGCTGGATGACAGCTACTGGGACGACCTGCGCGAACAGCGCCTGGCGTTCTTCGACGACCCGCGCCCGCTGTGGCGCCTGTCGGTGCCGGCACTGACGGCGCCGCTGGCGATCGAGGGCGAGCAACTCGTCGACTGGGGCGGCGCGCAACGCTGGCTCAAGAGCAGCGCCGATGCCGACAGCATCCGCCAGCTCGCCGCCGCCGCCAACGGGCACGCTACCTGCTTCACCCCGGGCGTGGTGGACAGCCCGTTCCAGCCGCTGGCCGCACCGATTCTGCGGTTTCACCAGACGCTCAAGCGCAACCTGGACCCTCAGGGCATCTTCAACCCCGGCCGCCAGTACGCCGACGTCTGACCCAGGAGCCACCATGCAGACCAACCTGAGCGAAGCGGCCAAGCGCCTGCCCCACGCCGACGAAGCCGAACGCATCCTGCGCAGTTGCGTGCACTGCGGCTTCTGCAATGCCACCTGCCCCACCTACCAGGAACTGGGCGACGAGCTGGACGGCCCGCGCGGACGCATCTACCTGATCAAGCAATTCCTCGAGCAGGACACCGTCAGCGAGAAGACCCAGCAGCACCTGGACCGCTGCCTGACCTGCCGCAACTGCGAAACCACCTGCCCGTCGGGGGTGGAGTACCACAAGCTGCTGGACATCGGTCGCGACGCCATCGAGGCCCGTGTGCCCCGCCTGCTGCGCAGCGGCCTGCGCGCCGTGGTGCCGCGCCCGGCCCTGTTCCAGGCGCTGGTGAGTACCGGCGAGCTGCTGCGCCCAGTGCTGCCCGTGGCATTCAGGACCCACCTGCCACGCAGCGTGGCACCGGCCCGGCAACGCCCCCAGGCCACCCATGCACGGCGCGTGCTGATGCTCGAAGGCTGCGTGCAGCGCAGCCTGTCGCCCAACACCAACGCCGCCACCGCGCGCGTGCTCGACCGCCTGGGCATCAGCATCACGCCGATTGCCCAGGCCGGCTGCTGCGGCGCGGTGGACTATCACCTCAACGCGCAGGACACCGGGCTTGAACGTGCGCGGCGCAACATCGATGCCTGGTGGCCAGCCGTGGAAGCCGGCGCCGAAGCCATCGTGCAGACCGCCAGCGGCTGCGGCGCCTTCGTCAAGGAATACGCCTACCTGCTGCGCGACGACCCGGCCTACGCGGCCAAGGCCGAACGCATCAGCGCCCTGGCGCGGGACATCGTCGAAGTGATCCGCGCCGAACCGCTGGAGCGCTTCGAGGCGTGCTGCGACCAGACCCTGGCCTTCCACTGCCCGTGTACCCTGCAGCACGCACAAAAACTTGGCGGCGCAGTTGAAGCCGTACTCAAACGCCTGGGCTTCAACCTTACCGAGGTACCCGACAGCCACCTGTGCTGCGGTTCGGCCGGCACCTATTCGCTGACCCAGCCGGTGCTGTCCAGGCAACTGCGCGACAACAAGCTCGATGCGCTGGAAAGTGGCCACCCCGACGTGATCGCCACGGCCAACATCGGCTGCCAGACCCACCTCGACGGTGCCGGGCGAACCCCCGTGCGGCACTGGATCGAACTCGTTGACCAAGCCCTCAACCCAGGAGCCTGATTTCATGCAAAGCAAACCCGTAATGACCCTGAGCGACGTGCAGCAGATTCTCGCCGCCGCCCGTGCCGAGGCCCAGGCCAACCAGTGGGCCGTGAGCATTGCCGTGGTCGACGACGGCGGCCACCCGCTGGGCTTCGAGCGCCTGGACGGCTGCGCGCCGGTGAGTGCCTACATCGCCACCGAAAAGGCCCGCAGCGCGGCGCTGGGCCGACGTGAAACCAAGCTGTACGAAGACATGATCAATGGCGGGCGCACGGCGTTCCTGTCGGTGCCGGTGATCAGCGGCACGCTCGAAGGCGGCGTGCCGGTGATCGTCGACGGCCAGGTGGTCGGCGCGGTGGGTGTGTCGGGGGTCAAGTCCGAACAGGACGCCCAGGTGGCCAAGGCCGGCGTTGCCGCCGTTAAAGACTGATCAGGAGCAACCGAACATGAACGACCGTATTCAGCGTCAACGCCTGCAGGTCGCGAGCGCCCTGCAGCACTTCATCGAAACCGAGGCCCTGCCCGGCACCGGTGTGCCGGAGGCCAACTTCTGGCAAGGCTTCGACGCCCTGGTGCACGACCTGGCGCCGAAGAACCGCGCCCTGCTCGCCGAACGCGACCGCCTGCAGGCCGCGCTGGACACCTGGCACCGCGCCCACCCGGGCCCGGTGGCCGACATGCCGGCCTACCGCGCCTTCCTGAGCGAGATCGGCTACCTGGTGCCGGTGCCTGAACAGGTGGCGGTGAGCACCTCCAACGTCGACAGCGAGCTGTGCGAACAGGCCGGCCCGCAGCTGGTGGTGCCGGTGATGAACGCGCGCTATGCGCTCAACGCCGCAAACGCACGCTGGGGCTCGCTGTATGACGCGCTGTATGGCACCGATGCGATCAGCGACGCCGACGGCGCCGAGGCTGGCGAGGGCTACAACCCGCGCCGTGGCCAGAAGGTCATCGCCTTCGCGCGCAAGGCCCTGGACCAGGCTGCACCGCTGGCCGGCGGCTCGCACGCCGAGGCCAAGGCCTACCGCATCGAGGACGGGCAACTGCGCGTCGAGCTCATCAGCGGCATGACCACCACACTCAAAGACCCCGCCAAGTTCGTCGGTTTCCAGGGCGATGCCGCCCAGCCGAACGCGGTGCTGCTGAAGAACAACGGCCTGCACCTGGAGATCCAGATCGACCCCACCAGCGCCATCGGCCAGACCGATGCGGCCGGGGTCAAGGACGTGCTGGTCGAAGCCGCCCTGAGCACCATCCTCGACTGCGAGGACTCGGTGGCCGCGGTGGATGCCGAAGACAAGACCCTGATCTACCGCAACCTGCTGGGCCTGATGAAAGGCGACCTGAGCGAAGCGATCAGCAAGGGCGGCAAGACCCGCGTGCGCCGCCTCAACCCGGACCGCGTCTACACCGCAGCCGATGGCGCAACACTGACCCTGCATGGCCGTTCGCTGCTGTTCGTGCGCAACGTCGGCCACCTGATGACCAACCCGGCGATTCTCGATGGCGATGGCGCCGAGATTCCCGAGGGCATCATGGACGCGGTGCTCACCGGCCTGATCGCCATCCACGACCTGCAGCGGCGCGGCAACTCGCGCAGCGGCAGCGTGTACATCGTCAAGCCGAAGATGCACGGCCCTGCCGAAGTGGCGTTTGCCGCCGAACTGTTCGGGCGTGTCGAAGACCTGCTGGCGCTGCCGCGCAACACCCTGAAGATGGGCATCATGGACGAGGAGCGGCGCACCTCGGTGAACCTCAAGGCGTGCATCGGCGCAGCGCACGAGCGGGTGGTGTTCATCAACACGGGCTTTCTCGACCGTACCGGCGACGAGATGCACAGCGCCATGGAAGCCGGCCCGATGCTGCGCAAGGGCGACATGAAGTCCACGCCGTGGATCACCGCCTACGAGCGCAACAACGTGCTGGTGGGGCTGGCCTGCGGGCTCAAGGGGCGCGCGCAGATCGGCAAGGGCATGTGGGCCATGCCCGACCTGATGGCCGACATGCTGGTGCAGAAGATCGGCCACCCCAAGGCCGGTGCCACCACCGCATGGGTGCCCTCGCCCACGGCCGCCACGCTGCATGCGCTGCACTACCACCAGGTGGACGTGCAGGGGGTGCAGAGCGAATTGCAGCGCATCGACCTGGCCGGCGAGCGTGACAGCCTGCTCAACGACCTGCTGACCATTCCGGTGTCGCCGCGTCCGAACTGGAGCGATGCAGAAAAACTGCAGGAGCTGGAGAACAACTGCCAGGGCATTCTCGGCTACGTGGTGCGCTGGGTGGAGCAAGGGGTCGGGTGCTCCAAGGTGCCGGACATCCACAACGTCGGCCTGATGGAAGACCGTGCGACCTTGCGTATATCCAGCCAGCACATTGCCAACTGGCTGCTGCATGGCACGGTGAGCGAGGCCAAGGTACGCGAGGTGCTCGAACGCATGGCGGTGGTGGTCGACCGGCAGAATGCCGGGGATGCGGCATACCGCCCGATGGCGCCGGACTTCGCCACCTCGATGGCGTTCCAGGCCGCCAGCGACCTGGTGTTCAAGGGGCGTGAGCAGCCGAGCGGGTATACCGAGCCGCTGCTGCATGCGTGGCGCTTGAGGTTCAAGGCGGCGAACTGACGGGCCTCTTCGCCCGCAAGGCTGGCTCCTGCAGGAACCAGCCTTGCGGGCGAAGGCCCCGGCAACTACACGATGGGCAACCCATTGTTGACCACTTCCCGCGTATACGACGCCAGCTGCTTGGCATCCATGCTGGCCACCAGGTCGGCCTCGATGGGCCGGTGCGCCACGATACTCACATCGGTGCAGCCCAGGGCGTTGTGGCGAATCCGGCGCACCGCCGGGCTGATGGTCACGGGGATGATGCCGATGCCCATTTCCTTGGCGATGCGAAATGCACCGGTCTTGAACGGCAGCACGCCCTGCCCGGTGTTGCGCGTGCCCTCGGGGAAGATCCAGAGCGATGTCTTGCTGTCGGCCACGCGGGTGGCGATGCGCCGCAGGCTGGTGATCGACGCGCGCGGGTTGCTGCGGTCGATGAACAGGCTGCCGGTCAGCCAGTACAGCTGCCCGGCCAACGGCAGCCAGCGCAACGACTGCTTGCCCACGATCACCGTGCCTGGGCGCAGCGCCTGGGCCACGACAAATGCATCGTGGTTGCTCTGGTGGTTGGCCACATAGATGTAGGAGCGGTCGGGCGCGATGGCGTCGAAACCACCGACCTCGACACGCACGCCAAAGATCCAGTTGATGGCCCTGTAGACCTTGCAGGCCAGGTAGAGGTTGTCCTGCTTGCGCGGGTTGAGCAACAGCACCAGGCACAGGAACGGAAACGTCACCACCACGAACAGCACGACCAACAGCCAACGCACACACGCAATCATTGCTTTACCACCTTCCCTCGACATGTTCACCCGTCACGCTGCCAGTTGCAGTGCGCGGGTCGTCTGGTCATCGATTTCGATCCAGAAGGCCAGCACCGGCTTGTCGTCAATCATCTGCGGACGCGCGATTCTTCGCGTGGTCACGCCCATGCGCTTGAGCAACCGCTCGTTACCCATTGCAGTAAAGGCAATCAGCCTGCGCGCCCCCTGGGCACGGGCCACATCGATCACCTTGCCGACCATCGCCACGGTATTCTGCCAAGCCTGTTCAGCCGACAGGTATTGGCCTTTGGGCGAACTCATGGCGAAGCGCGAGAGCTCCCATATGTCCTGCTGATAGGGGAGCGGCGCATCGCCAACCAGGTGCGGAAACACTTCTGCCAGCAAGTACGGGCGATGGGTGGGGATCAGGCGGGCACAACCGAAAATACTCTGTTGCTTGTCGCATGCCAGCACATACAGCGTATCGGGGCGGTCGAACTCATCCCACTCCTGACCCTCGGGACACTGCAATGGCCAGCCCAGCTCCCTTACAAACACCTGGTAGCGGTACTCGGCCAGTGCGCTCGCCATGGTGCGCGGAAAGTCTTTGATGGTCCCGGTTACAGCAGTGAACATGAAAACGCCCCAACTCAAAGAGCTGGGAGTACAACAAACCCTCCGGAGCCTATATAGCTGCCCGAAAGGGCAGGTTTATTCGTAGGAAAAACCTGAAATGCCAGCGCACTGATGGCCATTTGCTACAGAAGTTTTCCGCGAAAACTGTACCGTACGGTATAATTCCGGCCTGTTTGCACTCTCCATTGGCCGAGCACATTCCACCCATGAAAGGCACATTGCGTGAATGACTGGCGCGAGCACTTCATTGCCGTGGTGACGGGGTGCCGCAACGAAGGCGAGCTGTTCAGCGAGCTGACCCGACTTACCCGCGAGCTGGACTTCGAGTTCTGTTCCTATGGGCTGAAGAATCCGCTGCCGATCGCCGCCCCGCAGTTCATCCTGCGCTCCAACTACCCCAGCGCCTGGGAAGCCAGGTACGTGGCCGAGGACTATTTTTCCTGCGACCCGACGGTGGCCCACGGGCTGACCCGCACCACGCCCCTGCAGTGGGCCGCCGCGCAACAGCAGCACCAGCAGGCATTCTGGGAAGAGGCGCGGCACTACAGCCTGGACCACGGCTGGTGCCTGTCGGTGCAGGGCGACTACGGCACCATCGGCCTGCTGTCCCTGTCCCGCCCGGATGACCCGATCTCCACACTGGAACTGGACGCCAAGGAAGCCAAGCTCATCTGGCTGTCGCAACTGGCGCACAGTGCCATGACCGGCTTCTTTGCCCAGACCCACCTGCCCGAGGCCCAGAAGGCCCTGACCGCACGGGAGAAAGAAGTGCTCAAATGGACCGCCGTGGGCAAGACCTACAGCGAGATCAGCATCATCCTCACCATCGACAGCCGCACGGTGAAGTTCCACCTGGTCAACGCCATGCGCAAGCTGCAGGCCAGCAACAAGGCCGAGGCGACGGTGAAGGCGATTCTGCTGGGGATGCTTTTCTAGGCCAGGGCTGCATCAATAGCTGAAAATTCCCGACACAGCGACTAAGGTAGGCACAGATCGGTGCCCGCCCCTGGCCCGAGACAACAAGATGACGGTGAGCCGCCCCTGCGCGCGCCACGGTCGATGGGAGCCCAGCATGCAGCATACCCAGACCAGCCCGAGCGATCTTGCGGCCTTCGTCGACGATCACTTCCCCGAGCGCGGCATCCGCCCCGACCCTGTCATTGCGCAGTCCTGGTACCGCAGCGTGGTCGAGCATCGCCTCGACCCCGGCGCCGCCGGGCGTACCCACGTGCTGGGCGCCGACGCCATCCGCCAGCATCAACAGCAGCACCAGCAATACCTGGCCATCGCCAGCCAGGGCGTCAGCGGCCTGGCCAGGCGCGTGGTGCCGGCCGGGTTCGCGGTGCTGCTCAGCGACGAACACGGCATCACCCTCGACACCCGCCTGCCCGAAGCCAGCCACATCTATACCCAGGCCGGGCTGGTGGTGGGCGCGCGCTGGGACGAGTCGATTGCCGGCACCAACGGCATCGGCACCACCCTGGCCGCCGCGCAGCCGCTGATCATCCACCGCGAAGAGCACTTTCTGGCCTCCAACTTTCGCCTGAGCTGCTCGGTGGCGCCGATCTTCGACGCCCAGGGCCTGCTGCGCGGCTGCCTGAACGCCACCTGCCTGAACAGCAACGGGCCCAAGGAGGCGCAGTACCTGACCCTGCAACTGGTGATCCTGTATGCGCGGCTGATCGAGAACGCGCACTTTCGCGAGTGCTACCGCGACCGCCTCACCCTGTCGCTCAAGCCCATCGACGACATAGCCGACCTGGCCAACGAGCAGTTGCTGGCGCTGGACGACAACGGCCGCATCATCGGCGCCAACCGCGCCACCTTCGTTGCCCACCAGCGCGATGCGGCGCCGCTGCTGGGTGCGCGCATCGACAGCCTGCTGCCAACCTCGGTGGATGAACTGCTGCACCTGACCCAGGGCGGTGCACGCGGCGTGCGCCTGCGCGGGCAGCAGGACGACGCCTTGCTGGATGTGGGCCTGCGCATACCGTCGCAGCGCCACCGCCCTGCCCCGGCCAGACCGCCGGTGCGCAGCAGCCACCCCGACCTGCAGCAGCTGGCCGGCGGCGATGCGCGCCTGCAACAGGCGGTGCAGCGGGTGCGCAAGGTGCTCGACAAGGACCTGCCGATACTGATCACCGGCGAGACCGGCACCGGCAAGGAGGCATTCGCCCGCGCCATCCACCAGGCCAGTGCGCGGCGCGCCGGGCCGTTCATCGCGCTCAATTGCGCGGCGATTCCCGAGACGCTGATCGAGAGCGAGCTGTTCGGCTACCGCGGCGGCAGCTTCACCGGGGCCGACAAGAAGGGCATGAAGGGCAAGCTGGAACTGGCCGCCGGCGGCACGCTGTTTCTGGACGAGATCGGCGACATGCCGGCGCACCTGCAAACCCGTTTGCTGCGGGTGCTGGCCGAGCGCGAGATCTTCCCGATCGGCGCCCAGGCGCCGGTGGCGCTGGACGTGCAGGTGGTGTCGGCGACCCACCAGGACCTGCACGGGATGATTGGCGACAAGCGCTTTCGCGAGGACCTCTACTACCGCCTGGGCGGCATGAGCCTGGCGTTGCCGGCCTTGCGCGAACGCAGTGACCGGGGCGCGTTGATCGAGCAGTTACTGGCGGTGCAGAGCAGCGGCGTGCGGCTGACCGAACAGGCCCGCCAGTGCCTGCATGCCCATGCGTGGCCGGGCAACATTCGTCAGTTGCTCAATGCGTTGCGCTACGCGGTGGCGTTGGCCGAGGACGGGGTGATCGACGTGGATTGCCTGCCGGCGGAAGTGGTGCAGGTGGTGCGCGGCGAGCCGCTGCGCATCGACAGCCAGGACCCGGCCAGCGAGTTGCTGCAAAGGTTGCGGCGCCATCGCTGGAACATCAGTGCGGTGGCGGCTGAACTGGGGGTGGCGCGCTCGACGCTGTATCGGCAGATGAAGAAGTACGGGGTGGTGCAGCCCAATGATCGGTTGTGATGGCAGGGGTTGCTGTGCAACCCATCGCGGGTCGAGCCCGCTCCCACAGGCTGTGGGAGCGGGCTTGACCCGCGATGAGGCCCTAACAGGCTACCTGGGCCTCAGATCTGGATGTAGACCACATGGGTATGCGTGTACTCATACAACCCATGCTTGCCATCGGCCCCACCGATCCCCGACTTGCGCGTGCCGGCATGGAAGCCCTGCATGGCCTCGAAGTTCTCGCGGTTGATGTAGGTCTCGCCGAAATCCAGCGCGTTGCTGGCATGCATCGCTGCACTCAGGCTGCGCGTGTACAGCGATGAAGTCAGCCCGTATTCACTGTCGTTGGCCAGCGCAATCGCCTCGTCCAGGCTCTCCACGATCTGGATCGGCAACACCGGCCCGAAGATCTCCTTGCGCATGATCTCCATGTCGGCCGAGCAGCCGGCCAGCACCGTCGGCTGGTAGTGGAAGCCCTGCCCGCGATCGGCCACCGCGCCCCCGGTCACCAGCTGCGCGCCCTGCCCGGTGGCGGTGCGCACCATCTGCCCGACCTTGTCCAGGGCGGCCTGGTTGATCAGCGGGCCCATGTCCAGGTCCGCCTCGGCCAGCGGGTCACCATAACGGGTGGCGGCCATGGCGCTGGCCAGTTTGTCGGTGAACTCATCCGCCACCTCGCGCTGCACGTACACCCGCTCGGCGCAGTTGCACACCTGCCCGGTGTTGATCACCCGCGACGCGGTGATCGACTTGACCGCCAGCTCCAGGTCCGCATCAGCCAGCACGATGGCCGGCGCCTTGCCGCCCAGCTCCAGGTTGAGCTTGGTGATGTTCGGCGCCGCCGCGGCCATGATCCGCGAGCCGGTGCCCACGCTGCCGGTGAAGCTGATCAGGTCGATGCCGGCGTGGCTGGTCAGGCGCTGGCCCACGGTCGCCCCGGTACCGCACACCACGTTGAACACGCCGCTGGGCAGGTCGGTCTCGGCCACCAGGCGGGCGAACTCGAAGCAGTTGATCGGTGTTTCTTCGCTGGGCTTGATCACGATGGTGTTGCCCGTGAGCAGGGCCGGCGCCATCTTGCGGGCGATCAGAAAGAACGGGAAGTTCCACGGCAGAATCCCGGCCACCACACCCAGCGGCTTGCGCAGCAGAAAGATGCTTTCACCGGCGCGGTCGCTGGTGAGCACCTCGCCTTCCAGGCGTCGCGCCCACTCGGCCATGTAGTCCAGGTAGTCGGCGGTGAAGTTGACTTCGACCAGGGCCAGGCCGAGCACCTTGCCCTGCTCGGCGGTGATGATGCGCGCCAGGCGCTCGGCGTTGTCGCGCACCTTGCTGGCGATCTTGCGCAGGTAGCCGGCGCGCTCGATGGCCGGGCGCGTGGCCCAGCTCTTCTGGGCCTTGCGCGCGGCGGCAATGGCCTGCTCCACCTGCGCGTCACTGGCCTGGGGCACGCGCCCCAGCAGTTGTCCATTGGCCGGGTTGTGCACCTCGATCTGCGCGTCGCTGTCGACGAACGCATTGGCGATGTAGTTCTGGTAGATGACGTCACTCATGGGTCAATGGCTCCTTTTCAATGGGATGACTTGGCGCTGAACTGCTTCCAGGTATCGCCTTCCTGATGAAGGTCGTGGGCGCGCTTGATCAGGTACTGGTGGATCTGGTCGACCTGCTCGGGGGTGAAGGCGTCGGCGAACGACGGCATGCCATCCGGCACGCGGCCACCGAAGAGGATGCCGAGGAACATCTGGTGCTTTTCCGGGGTGAGCTTGCGCAGGTCGGGCAGCACGCCGCCGCTGACCGCGTGGATACCGTGGCACTGCGAGCAGTAACCGTCGTACAGCTTGGCGCCCGCCTCGATCGAAGCGGTGTCGTTGCTCAACGCGGGTGGTTTGGGGGTGTCCGGGCGTGGCGCCGGCTCTTGCAGCTTGGCGGTGCCGCCCAGCTTGTAGGTCAGCACCTGGGCGTACGGCTGCACGCCGGCCCGCAGCGACAGGGCCCCGGCAAAGGTGGAGAACGCGCCGCCCCAGCCGGCCATGAAGGTCACGTACTGCTCGCCATCCACGCTATAGGTGACGGGCGCGGCCATCACGCCGCTGGCAGCCGGTTGCTCCCAGAGTTTTTCGCCGGTGTCGGCGGCATAGGCGATCACCCGCCCGTCGGCGCTGCCCTCGAACACCAGGTTGCCCGCAGTACTCAAGGTGCCGCCGTTGAAGATGGTCACGTAGGGCACTTCCCAGGCGGCCTGCTGCTTGACCGGGTCCCAGGCGATCAGCTTGCCCGACCAGCTCTTGGCCATCTCCAGCAGGCCTTCGGCGCCTTCGGGCATCATCCCGGTGCGCAGGCCCAGCTGGTACATGCTCTTGAACGGGTTGCGCTTGGGCGCCTCGGGGATGTGCTCGTAGTAGGCCGACATGATGTGCGCCGGGATGTACACCAGCCCGGTGTCGGGGTTGTACGACATCGGCTGCCAGTCATGCGCGCCCCAGAACGCCGGGGTCACCAGGTTGCGCTTGCCGTTCTTCCAGTAGGCGGCGTTCTCTTCGTCCAGGATCGGCCGCCCGGTCTTCATGTCCATGCCCTTGGTCCAGCTCTGCGGCACGATGCCCTTGGCCGACAGCAGCTCGCCGGTGGCGCGGTCGATCACATAGAAGAAGCCGTTTTTCGGCGCCTGCATCAGCACCTTGCGCGGCTTGCCGTCGATGGGCAGCTCGGCCAGGATCATGTGCTGGGTGGCGGTGTAGTCCCAGGCATCGCCCGGGGTGGTCTGGTAGTGCCACACGTATTCGCCGGTGTCGGCATTGACCGCCACGATGGACGACAGGAACAGGTTGTCGCCCTTGGCCTGGCTACGCCATTTGGGGTCCCACAGCGAGCCGTTGCCCACGCCGATGTACAGCAGGTTCAGCTCCGGGTCGTAGGCGAACGAGTCCCAGGCGGTGCCGCCACCGCCCTGCTCCACATAGGCATCGCCGAACCAGGTCTTGGCGGCGATCTCCATGCCCTTGCCCTCGGGCGGCAGCTTGGGGTCGCCCGGCACGGTGTAGAAGCGCCACGCCTCCTTGCCGGTTTCGGCGTCGTAGGCGGTGACATAGCCCCGCACGCCGAACTCGGCGCCGCCGTTGCCGATCACCACCTTGCCGTTGACCACCCGAGGGGCGCCGGTGATGGTGTAGCTGCGCTTGTGGTCGGCGCGGGTGTCGACCGACCAGGCGCGCTGGCCGGTCTTGGCGTCGATGGCCTCCAGGCGCCCGTCGAGCACGCCCACGTAGACCTTGCCCTTCCACACCGCCACGCCACGGTTGACCGCGTCGCAACAGGCTTCGCCGGCGCGGTGGCGGTCCGATTGCGGGTCGTACTTCCAGATCAGCCTGCCGTCGCGCGCATCCAGCGCGTACACCACCGAGAACGGCCCGGTGGTGTACATCACCCCGTCGACCACGATGGGGGTGGCTTCCACGCCACGGTCCAGGTCCAGCTTGTAGCTCCAGGCCAGGCCCAGCTGGCCGACGTTCTGGTCGCTGATCTGCTTGAGCGGGCTGTAGCGCTGTTCGTCGTAGGTGCGCCCGGTGCTCATCCAGTTACCGGGCTCCTTGTCGGCGGCGATGATGCGCGCGCCATCGACGTTGGCCGGGATGTCCGCAGCCAGCGCCGGTGTACCCGCCAGGCTCAGCAGCACGGCAACGGCAAGGGATTTGAGGGGAAGCGAGGCGAGGCCAGTCTGTCTCATGGGAGTGTCCTGTTCTTATTAGTGGCGCAGTCTTCGCGCTGCGCCATCAGCTCATCGCAACCGCCATGCCAGCTGTGACATGAACCGCCAAAACCGCTCTGGCACGCGGCTTTGCGCGCGCCGCACCGATGCCGCCCGCGCTGCAATCAACGCTACAGGTGTTGCATCACCCGCTACACAGGACGCACACCTGTAGCGCAGTGCTGGCCCGGCGCACGCCGCATTCACAAATCGAATGGCAGGGATTTCAACATTTAATTTGTGGATAGCTAAAGATGGTCATAACGTAGCGGTGCAATCCCTGAACGGGGCCGCCCGCCGCAGGCTGGCCCGGGGGACACAACAACAAACATCGAGACTGTCCATGTCCAGAACCACTTACTTCGCCCCCCACGGCGGGCACCCGGCTCAGACCGAGCTGCTGACAGACCGTGCCATGTTCACCGAAGCCTACGCGGTGATCCCCAAGGGCGTGATGCGTGACATCGTCACCAGCCACCTGCCCTTCTGGGACAAGATGCGCATGTGGGTCATCGCCCGCCCGCTGTCGGGTTTCGCCGAGACCTTCTCGCAGTACATCGTCGAAGTTGCCCCTGAAGGCGGCAGCGAGCGCCCGGAGCAGGACAAGAACGCCGAGGCGGTTCTGTTCGTGGTCGAAGGTGAAGTCGACATCACCCTGCAAGGCAAGCCGTACACCCTCAAGCCAGGCGGCTACGCGTTCATTCCGCCGGGCGCCGACTGGAGCCTGCGCAACAACAGCGCGGCCAACGTGACCTTCCACTGGATCCGCAAGCACTACCAGGAAGTCGAAGGCCTGGCGCACCCGGAAGCGTTCGTCACCAACGAACAGGACGTTACCCCGATCCCGATGCCGGGCACCGATGGCGCCTGGGTCACCACCCGCTTCGTCGACATGGCCGACATGCGCCACGACATGCACGTCAACATCGTGACCTTCCAGCCGGGCGGCACCATCCCGTTCGCGGAAACCCACGTGATGGAGCACGGCCTGTACGTGCTGGAAGGCAAGGCGGTGTACCGCCTGAACCAGGACTGGGTCGAAGTGGAAGCCGGCGACTTCATGTGGCTGCGCGCCTTCTGCCCGCAGGCCTGCTACTCGGGTGGCCCTGGCCCGTTCCGCTACCTGCTGTACAAGGATGTGAACCGCAACGTGAACCTGACGCTGAACCCAAAGCGTTAAGCAGGTAGCGATGCAGAAAGCCCGCCGTGACTGGCGGGCTTTTTTGTGGGGAAGTGACCCGCAGGCTCACACCGCCTGTGCTTCGAGCAGGCCGGTCAACACGCCCGCCAGCGCTCGTACCATCGGGTCGGCCGTCTGGCGATGCAGAATCAGAATCTCGTAGCTGTCGATCACCGGCAGGCCATCCGCCTCGCCGAGCACCCGGTGCTCGGCGGTGACGGCGCGTGGCGGCAGCAGGCTGATGCCCATGCCGTCGGCCACGGCGGCCTGAATGCCGCTGAGGCTGGAGCTGGTGAACGCGATGCGCCAGCGCCGGCCCAGGCTCTCTACTGCGCTGATGATTTCGTCGCGGTACAGCCCGCGTGGCGGAAAGGTCACCAGCGGGATCGGGTCCAGCGCCAGGGCCGGGTTGTTCGCGCTGTCGATCCAGCGCAATTGCTCCGGCCAGCTGGCCACCCCTTCGCGACCGTTGCGCCGCTGCTTGAGCAGCACCAGGTCGAGCTCGCCGTTGTCGTAGCTCTGGCTGAGGTCGCGGCACAGGCCGCTGGTGACTTCGAGCTTGACCTGCGGGTGCTTGCGGTTGAACGCCGACAGCGCGTTGGTGGTGCGCCCGCCAACGAAGTCTTCGGGTACGCCCAGGCGCAGGGTCACGCCGACCGTGGCGCCGGCCAGGGCTTCGAGCATCTGGTCGTTGAGGGCGAGCATGTGGCGGGCATAGCCGAGCAGGGTCTGGCCGGCGTCGGTGGGCAGCACCTCGCGATTGCCGCGCTCGAGCAAGCGGTGACCGACCATCTCCTCGAGGCGCCGGACCTTCTGGCTGATGGTCGACTGGGTGGAATGCAGGCGCGTGGCCGCCGTGGTGAAACTGCCGCAGTCGGCCACCACCACGATGGCGCGCAGCAGGTCGAGGTCGAACAGAGACCTATTCGGTTTCAGACTGAGGGTCATGCGTAGATTCGATTCATGAATGGTGCAAGGGTTCTACCATGCGCCCCCCGGCGCGGCAACCAGTGACATGAACCCGCAGGCACCGGCCCTGTCGGCGAAGTGGCCGTCTATCGTCGATAGAACCAACTGTTGATTGAATAGTTTAAATACGTCCAAACGTTAAACCGATTACTACCCGATCAGGTAGTTACGCAGTGCGCGCCAGTGGGATCTAATTCATGTGCGTGGAGGGCCCAACGCACATTGAACCTGTTGAACACGGAGTGTTTATGTCGACCCGCATGTTTATCACCGCCGCACCGGTGGGTGCAGTGTCTCGTTTCGTCTCACCGAAAGAGCCGAAGTTTCTCGATAACTCGGAACTCGCCGCCCAGGACGACTCACTTGAAAGTGTATTGTTGAATGCAGGTTGGAAACGCGTTGCGGCGGGCGGCCTGCGCACCCGCGTCAACCCCGGCGCCGGTACCCGGGCGCTTGTGGCTGTCAGTGCAACAACCCTCGAATGGCTCGAATCAAGGAAGACCCAGCAGGACATCGTGTTCACTCTGACCGGCAGCGGCTGGCAGCTGGATAACGACGGCGCGCTGGTGCAGGATGATCCCCTGCACCAGGGCTACCTGCCGCCAAGCCTGGTCGAAGCGCTGCGCAGCGACTCCCCCGCAGCCTATGAAACCTTGATTTCACAGGGCTGGGAGGTCTGCGCAGCCGGTTACTGGAACCCCATGCGGGCCGCGTCACCGTACCTTCCCATTACCCCGGACGCCATTATCGAAGCCAGCGTGCACGCCGCCGCCGAAGGCGCGGCGATCCTTCACCTGCACACCCGCGACCTGTCCGACAGCCACACCCTGTCGATCCCCGGCAACACGCAGACCATCAACCTGGGGGCCCAGCAAAACCATATCGATGTCGACCAGTACAACCAGATAGTACCGGCACTGCATCAACGTATTCCTTCGGCCATCATCAACCTCTCGACCAGTGTACGCGGCGGTCGCAACTTCGAAAGTCCGATACGCCGGGCGCACTTGCATCACTATGGCCTGAATAAACGCGGGCCAGATGTAAGTTCATTCAGCCCCGGCCCGGTTATATTCCAGGCCGGCGGCGGTTATGAAAACTCACCCCAGTTTCTTGAACAGCAACTTGAACACTTGAACACCTGCGCCATTCGCCCGGAAGTTGAAGTGTTCAACAGTTCGATACTTGATAATGCACTCGGCCCGAACCTGCGCGGGCTGTCCCAGGCAGGCAACCCGATACTGTTCATGCTGGTCGCCGGCGTGGATCAGTTCCGCCGAGCCGAAGACGGCAGTGTCAGCGACGATTCGCTGATTCCGGTAGCCGACCGGGAAGCAGTCTATGGGCTGATCAAGCAGGACACCCCGGCGTCTCTGGCGCACGCCATCGAACTGGCGTCGTCGCGCTTGCAGCCGTTTGTGCAACGCATCCGCCGTGAAGTGCCCGACGCGGTCATTTCAATCCTGGCACCCGGGCCGATGCTGAGGATACTGGCGGAGGTGGCGCTGAGCCTGCGCCTGGACGGTGTACGAGTCGGCCTGGAAGATGCGTTGCATGTACCGGATACGCTGGCGCCCGGCGGCTCGCGCAAGGCCACCACCGCCGATCAGGTGCGCTACGTGCGCAAGCGGCTCGAAGCACTGGGCGTGAGCCTGCAAGACGCCGAGCAGACCCGCGACCGGCTGAACATGCCGCTGGACCAGGTGAGACTGTTTCGCGAGGCAGCGGCAACGCTGAAAAGCCTGGAACTGGAAGGCCCCCCCACGGCGCCACGCCCCATCGCCCGGGCACTGCTCGATGCGCTCCAACCCCTGCAGCAGCGCTACCTGGAACGTGAGGCGGCGTTCATCGGACATGTATCGGCACGCCTCGCCGAAACCCTGGCCGGGCAGGCACCCGTCAGCGCAGAACGCCTGGCCGAGGTGGCGATCGAGACCATTTTCGACAGCGGCCTGTACGTGCGCTACTTCATCGAAGAGCGTGACCGTTACCGCCTGCCGCTGAACCAGTTCGGCAAGCGCCTGTATGCCGTGCAGGCGCTCAACTTCATTCGTGAATTGAACGACGAACACGGCGTGACGAACCTTGCCTGGGACCAGGCTCTGGACACCCTGGCGACGCAGGACCAACTGCCCCGCGACAGCTATCGAATCGTACCGCACCAGTACAAGGGCCAGGACCTGCGCTTTCTTGAATACCTGGCGTCGCTACCGTGTCGCTACAACAGCAGCAGAACCCTGGTGGTCAACACTGTACTGCGCACCGACCCCGACTACAGCATGACCATGGCCCTGCTGTTCGAAGGCATTCACCAACTGACCTCGCGCCTGCGCGGCGATTCGTCTGCCGAACGCAAGGCACACGGCACGCGGCTTTACCACGTGCAGGCGCAGGACGTGCAGGATGTGCACGCAACTGCCCTGCCCAACCCTATACGCCACTACCAATGGGCCGTACTGCCCAGCACACCCACCACCAATTACCCGCAAGGCATTGCCTTGGGCAAGGGCCTGGCTTCGACCTTCTCGAGTTTCCTGCAAGGCATCGGGCAATCGTCGGTGGCGCTGCTGGGCATTGTGCATTCGGGCCTTGATGCCCAGGACAACCCGATCATCGAATCGGCCATGCTGCACAACCGGTTCATCCTCGGCACGCAGTGGCACAGCCAGGTCGTCAGCCACTCGGCACGCCTGATCTATGAGCAGGTGATACTGCCCCGCATCATTGCGCAACCCAACGCCCTCAGGTTCTGCCCCGATGGCTTGGTGGCCCGCGATGACAACGGGTTGCCACTGGACCACGCCGGACGCCCCGCCACCCGGCTTTCCTTCCAGGGCATCGAAGACCTTCAGCGCCTGCACTTCTGTGCCCACAGCTCTGGCGCCGCCACATTGCAGCAACTGGACAATGCCATGCGCGAGGACATGCAGCGCCTGGGCTACTCCGTTCTGGAACAGGAGGAAATATTCAACCGTGCGGTGGCCATTTCGTTCGGCTCCGCCACCGACATCGACACCACCCTGCAAGGCACGCCGGTCATCGATATCACCGCCTACAACGATATACGCAGCCTGGCCGGTACCACCACGCACGACTACATCCCGGCCAAGGCCTGCGCCAACACCGCGACCATCGCGCAGCTTCACGGCGGCGTGGCTGCACAGCACCGCTACGATCAGGCCAGCTGGGCGTTCTACAAGGAAGGCAAGGGACGCAAATTGCTGCGCCTCAAGGATGTGGTGCTGCGCCACGACCCGGTACGGGCCCATGACGGTCACTCGATCCGACGTTATCTGGAGGGTGCACCGGCCACCTTGCACGACCTGTTGAACCTGTTCCTCGAGGCGCCGTTGAACATCCGCGCCGACATGCTCATGCGCGAGTTCTACGCCACTCAACAGACCACCCGTCACTGAAGGGATGCCTGAATGAAAATCGCAATTGTGGGCGCTGGATGCAGCGCCGTTCTGCTCTGCAAGGAACTGGCACGCCAGGGGCATGACGCAGCGGTGTCGGAAATCACCGTGTACGAAACCACCGGCCACTTCGGCCCGGGGCTACCCTACGGCCAGGCCACCACGACACCGGAGTTCATTCTGAACATGGCCACTTCCACCCTGGGCACGGACGTCGAACATGCCTATGGGTTCCTGAAATGGCTCAAGGCCCAGCCTGGTTGCGAAACCACCGACCTGAACGACTATGTCAGCCGCCGGCAGATGGGCCAGTACCTGGCCAAGGAGCTGGAGCTTGCCCGTCACACCCTGGCCCGGTTCAACATCCGATTGCGAACCCTCGCGCAAACCGTCATCGACGTGAAGGCCGAGCACCCCGGTTACACCGTGACCACTGCACAGGGCGATGAACGCTTCGACAACGTTGTGCTGGCGGTCGGGCACTTGAAGAAGCAGACGCCCTACCCCGACCTGGCGCACTACTACGCCAACCCCTATCACGATCTGGAGCGCCTGAAGACGCAGGTCAGGCCGGGGGCCACCGTCGGCATCCTGGGCACCAAGCTGACCGCAGTGGACATGGCCCTCATGCTCAGCGGGCTGGGCGCCGGACATGTCGCGATCTACTCCAATTCGGGGCGTATCCCGCTGGTGCGCGGGGCCGTGCTCGACAACCCGGTGGGCACGCAGCGACGCTTGCCAGAGCGCGTCTCGATCAGTGGCTTCCTGAACAGCTTTCGCCGCATGCGCAGCTTCAGCGCCGAGTACAAGGGCCTGTTTGCACCGCTGGAACCGCTGGAACGCCTGCAGCGGGAGATCCAGGCGGCGGCCCATGTGCGTGACTGGCAGATCTGGCTGGACGCCACCAAGACCTGGATCGACGAGTTCTGGACACGGCTGGACAACGTGCAGAAGCGTCGCTTCCAGCGCAAGTACCAGGGCCTGTGGATGTCCTATCGCCACCCCATGCCGCTGGACAATGCACTCAAGCTCGAAGCGCTGATCAAGGCAGGCCGGGTATCCATTCACCGAGGCTACAAAGCCACCCGCGCGGATGCGCAAGGCAACATCCTGATCGACCTCAGCGGGCAGACCCTGAGCGTCGACTACGCCATCGACGCCACCGGTTTTGCCGGCAACCTGGCGCGGCTGGACTCACCGCTGATAGAAAACCTGCTCGACCGCGGCCTGATCCGGCAGAACAGCCACGGCGGCATCGCGATCAACCCTACCACCCACCTGATCGATGGGCAGCGGGGGGTGTATGCGATCGGGCCATTGACCCAGGGCTCGCTGTTCTATGTGTCAGCGATCGAACGCCTGGCGGTGCATGCGCGCAACCTGGTCACTCACCTGATGACCAACAACAGCCGCGTGCAACCTTCGTTGTCGAGCCTGCAGCAATAGGCATCTGCTCACGACAGCAGGCCCAGCGCGAACGCGCGGGCCACTGCTGCCGTGCGGTTCTTGCCGCCGAGCTTGGCCACCGCATTCTTGGTGTGGAACTTGACGGTGTTGACCGAAATGCTCAGCGCCAGCGCCACCTCCTTGCAGTTCTTGCCGGCGGCATAGTGCTTCAAGGCCTCGCGCTCGCGTGCGGTCAGCCTGTCGTCGCCAGGGCTTGCAGAGGGGTCGAGGTGATCACTGTCCAGCGGGGTATGCGACATGACTCATTCTTCCTTAAAGAGTAAGTGCATCAGCAGTGCTATTCAGCCGATGAGGTTGGGTACCGAGGAAATCAGCAGCGAAATGCCGGAGACCGTGAGCAGGCTCAGCACGACGCGGCGAAACTGCACGTCGCTGATGCCGATATACAGGCGTGTGCCGAGGAACGTCGGTATCAGCATCGCCGGCGCGACAATGGCGAAGTAGGGCAGCATCTCGCGCGTGGCAATGCCGGTACTGAGGTAGGTGCCCATGGTGACCAGCAGCATGGACAGGTTGAAGTTCTGGATAATCGAGCGCTGCACGTCGCGGTCGTACCCCTTGAGGGTGCACCACAGGGTCGGCACAGTGCCGGTGAAACCGCCCAGCCCGCCCATGATGCCGCCGGCCATGCCGATCACACCGTCGGCGATCTTGCCCTCGGCAGTGATTTTCGGCAGGTTCTTGGCAAACAGCATGGCTGGGCACCAACTCACCAGCAGGGTGCCCAGAATGGCCTTGAACCAGTTCATGTCCAAGCTGGGCAGCAGCGCGACGCCGAGTGGGATGCCGGCCAGGCCGCCAAGCACGAAGGGCAGCAGGCGCTGCATGTTGAAGCCCCGGCGTACCGAAATGGCCGCCACCACCTGGCCGGTCAGCGCCCCGAACACCGCCAGTGTGGCAGCCAGCTTCGGGTCGAGTACCCAGGCCCAGAACGACATGGCCACCAGGCCGAATGCAAAACCCGAGAGCCCCTGAACAAAGCCGGCCACCACTGCTCCGACCGTTACAATCAAATAAACCGTAAGCACCTGATATCCCCCTTTCCCTGGCGCACCCTCATGGTGCGCCTGGCGGGAAGTATGGTACCGGGTCTGTAAAGTTGGAAATTTGAATCCTGTATCAGCCTATAAAACAATGTTATTGCGACACTTCAATCTGTCGTGACCAGCCACTGTTCATTGACCGGTGACGTCGATAAAACAGCAACTTTTGCGGCGCGTTTGAGTGCCCGTGCAAAGAGCGCTTGTTCGACCGCATTGGCACCATTGATACGCTGAAACAGGCTCATGGGTGACAGCCGCCAGCCAAGGCGATGGCGCACCCTGCCGACATTGCACAGGCGCACGAGCTCTTCGGCAACATCTGCCGGCACGATGGCCACGGCCTGCTCGTTGGTTGCCACCAGCTCACCGATGAACCTGGACGACAAGCTCTCGACCATGGGTGAAGGGGGGGTGATGCCGGCATTGAGGAAGAAGTCGATGAGTTGCTCGCGGATCGGCGTCTGGCGTGGGCCGAGTACCCAGTCCAGGCGAGCCAGTGCCTGCAGGTCGAGTGGCCGCTGGTTGAGGTGCATCGCCAGGCGTTCGTGGGCAATCAGCCGGGGTTCCTGGTGATACAGCACCTCGTGTTGCAGATCGGGCACGTCCGGCAGCGCGGACGTGCGGCCGATCACGCAGTCGAGTTCGTGGGCCTGCAGGCGCTCCAGCAGGTGGGCGCTGGAGCCCTCGTGCAAGGTCACCGATATGCGCTTGCCGCAGGAGCGGGTCTGGTTGATGGCGGTGGCCAGCAGGCGCCCGGGTAGAAACGGTATGACGCCCACGTTCAAGTGTGCTGCGCGACCCTGGGTCATGGCTTCGATGTCCATCGCCCAGTGATCGAGGTCGGCCAGCATCCCCCTGGAGCGGGCGACGATCAGGTTGCCCAGTTCAGTGGGCAGCATGCCGCGCGGTGAGCGTACAAAAAGGGGGGCGCTGAACAGGCTTTCGAGGTCGGCGAGGATCTGAGTGATCGCCGGTTGGCTGGTGGACAGCCGCAGCGCAACCTGGGTCAGCGAGCCATGCGCCTGAATGGCCTGAAGCACCAGCAGGTGTTTCATTTTCAGGCGGCTGGCAAGTCGTCGTGACAGTGAGGTTTCAAAGGGTAAGCGAGTCCTTTCGGTTTTCATACAATTCCATCATAAGAAAGTTATTATCCGTTCTATACAGAACGTACACGCCCGTATGAGGTTAGTACGAAACACGCGCAATGATTGGCCGCAATTAAAACTTCCCAATTATTTAAATTGCACACTTCCCGACACTGTTTGCAGGTATAAGTTCGCCACAAAAAACCGTCAAACCAACACTACCCCTACCCCCCATATCGGTAAAACGCCCAGCAACCACACCGCCAGACGCGGCCAGTACGGCAACAGCATCGCCACCCCGAACCCCGCCAGTGAAATACCGCCAAACCAGGCTACCGGCCCCATCGCCCAGCCCCAGGCCACGCCACTGACCCACAGGCTGATGGCCAGCGCCGACCAGCCCGCCGACCGCAGGGCCACCCGCATCCAGGGTGCAGGTGCCCTGCCCCACACCTGCTTGTAGTGCCGCTCCAGCCCCAGGCACAACGCCAACATGCCCACATAGGCAAACACCACCACGCCGATCATCAGCATGTCATTGCCCCTCCACCGCTACCGTCGCACGCTTGCGCGCAGGTTTTTCTTCACGCGGCGCCACGCAGCGCCATGCCGCATACGCCAGCAACCCACCCAGCACCACGCTGGTGGCCTCCAGCACGCGGTGCGCCGGGTCGTGCTGCGCGGTCAACGCGCCCAGCACCGGCAGGCCGATGCACAGTACCGCGGTCAGCCCCAGCTGCTCGGCCCAGGCGCGCTGCGCCGGACGCAAACCGGCATGCAGCAGCGACAGCAACCACACCGTGAAGAACGCCTTGACCTCCCAGTTGGCCCGCTGCGCCAGCTCCACCGGCAGCAGGCGGTTGGCCCACAGCAAGCCTGCGCAGGCCAGCATCAGGCCGGCGACGAACGCCACGTTGAAGCTCTCGGCCACCTTGTACCAACGCTGCGCCGACACCGAGGCACTGGCGTACTTGCGCCGGCGCTTGACGCAGAACAGCACCAGCCCGGTGCCGATCATCGCGGTGCTGACCAACGCACACACGAAGTACAGCCAGCGCATCGGATAGCCGCCGAACTGCGCGAAGTGCAGCCCCGCCATCACCCGCTGGGTGAGCACGGCAGGCCGCATGTCGGGCACATCGCGCAGCAGCTCGCCGCTGACGCCGTCGAACACCATGGCCTGCCCCTTGCTCAGGGCGATGCGATAGCCCAGGGTCGGGCGCACCTCGATCCGCGCGGCCGCCGTACCGGGGTTGGAGATACCGATGCTGCTGATGGCGCCCAGCCGCTCTTGCGCGCTGGCCAGTACCGGGGCCAGGTCGACCAGCGCGGCTGGCTGCTTGAGCGCCGCGCGCGGCGTGGGCAGACGCTGCTCGCCCTGGGCCTTGTAGTACGCCTGGTTGTCACCCTCGAACAGCGCATCCACCGCCGCCGGCATGTAGATCAGCAAAAAGATCACCAGCCCGGTGTAGGTGATCATCAGGTGAAACGGCAACAGCAGCACCGCGCTGGCGTTGTGAAAATCCAGCCACGAGCGCTGGCCCTTGCCGGGGCGGAAGGTGAAGAACTCCTTGAAGATCTTCTTGTGGATCACGATGCCGCTGACCAGCCCCACCAGCATCACGATTGCCAGGGCGCCGACCACGAAGATGCCCCAGTTGCGCGGCAGGTTCAGGGTGAAGTGAAAGCGGAAGAAGAAGCTGCCACCGGCCGTTTCGCGCACCTCGATCGGCTCGCCGGTATGCGGGTCGAGCGCGGTGCCGCCACCGCGTCGACGCTCGCCGGACGCTACCTGCAAACCGGGCGAACGCGCATCCGGCAGGCTGATGTTCCAGTTGCTGGCGCCCGGTGCATGCTGGGTCAGGTAGGCCAGCCCGCGTTGCGCGGCCTGCAACTGGGTGAGGTCGTGGCTGCGCACCTCGGGGCGCATCCAGTTGTCGATTTCGCTGTCGAACACCGCCAGCGTACCGGTGGCGAATATCGCGAACAGCAGCCAGCCGAAGATCAGGCCGGCCCAGGTGTGCAGCCACGCCATGGATTGGGTGAAGGTATTTTTCATCTCACAGGCTCCACAACTGCGGCCAGAAGCCGACCGCCGCCAACGGCACCGCCAGCGCCGCCGGCCACCACGCACGCAGGGCATCGCGACTGGCGAAGGCCCACAGGAACGCGCAGGTGTAGAACGCAAAGGACGGCAGGCTGGCCACGATCACCGCATCCACCGCAGGCATTGGCAGCACACGGGCCAGAAAAGCCGTGGCCGCATAGCTGAATGCATAGCCGCCCAGCAAGGCGGCTGCCGCGCGCGACACAATCAACAACCAGACCGGTCGGGTGTTGCTCATCAGGTTTCTCCTTGTGCTGCCGCTGGCAGGCGCAGGTTCACGCGCAGGCCCGGCTTGAGGTTCTGTGCCCATACCTGGCCGCCCTGCAACTGCACCCGGCAACGGGCGATCGTCAGGCCAAGGCCGAAGCCGTCGCCGCCCGGGCGTGCGGCGTCGAGTCGGGTGAAGGGTTGGAAGATGGTCTCCAGCGCAGCCTCGGCCACGCCGGGGCCCTGGTCGTCGATCCACAGGTGCCAGCAATCGCCATCGCGCCGGCCGCCCAGGCGCACCTGCCCGTTGGCAGGCGAATGGCGGATGGCATTGCGCACGATGTTTTCCATCGCCTGGGCCAGGCCGTTGAGGTGGCCGCGCACCAGGCAGTCTTCGGTGAGCGCCATGGGCAGTTGCCCCTCACGCCAGCCGGACTCGAAACAGGCGTTCTCGCGTACCACCTCCCACAGGGTCTGCACCTCGACCGTGTCCAGCGCCAGTTGCGGGCGCTCGGTGCCGAGCCACACCAGCTCCAGGGTGTCGTCGACCAGCTGGCGCATGCACTGCACCTCGCGGGTCAGGCGCTCGCGCAACACGTCATCGTCGGGCTCGTTTTCGGCGGCCATGTGCAGGCGCGTCAACGGCGTGCGCAACTCGTGGGACAGGTCGGCGAGCAGGCGCTGCTGCAGCGACACGGTCTTTTCGAGGCGCTCGGCCATGTGGTCGAAGGCCCGCCCCAGATCGCCCAGTTCGTCGCTACGCCGGGAAATCGCCGGGTCGACCCGGGTGTCCAGGCGGTCGGCACGCAGGGCATTGGCCTGGGCGCGCAGGTGCGCCAGCGGGCCGATCAGCACGCGATACAGCAGAAAACCCGCCAGCAGTGCCAACAGCGCCGGCAGTAGCCCGTGGATCAGCAGTTGCACCAGCAGCGGACGCATCGACGGCATGAAGCGCTCGGGCAACTGGATCACCAGCCTGCCGGCCTGGGGCGCCTCGGGGAACGGCACGCTGATCGCCGGCAGCTCGGTGGAGCGCTTGCTCATGGGCCAGTCGAGCTCGCGCATGAACGTCACGTACTTCTGCTGCTCATCGGTCAGCGTCTGGCTGCTCAACGAGCGCAGGTCGCTGCCCAGCACCAGCGCCCAGCCCGGCTCGCGGATCTTCAGGTCGGCCAGCCACCGGTCGACGCCTGGCGTACCGCCGCTGCGCCACGCCGCGTGGGCCTCCACGGCGTAGCCCTTGAGCACCTGGCGCGCCTCCTCGCTCAGGTGATAGCTCCTGCGCTCCAGGTGCGCACCGCCCGAGCGGCTGAACCAGATGATCGACAGGCACAGCACCACCAGCAGCGCGCACAGTTTCCACAGCAGCGAGTGCCGTCCGGGCAAGCTCATGCCGGCACCTGTGTCAGCACGTAGCCCTTGCCCCATACCGTGGCCAGGCGGCCGGCATAGCCGATGGCGGCCAGCTTGCGGCGCACGTGGCTGACGTGCATGTCCAGCACGCGGTCCTGCTGGGAGAACGGCCTGTGCAGCACCTGCTGGTAGAGGAACGGCTTGCTCAGCACTTCCTCGGGGTGCGCCAGCAGCACTTGCATCAGGCGGTACTCGATGGGGGTGAAGCTGGCCACCGCAGTGCCCAGCTGCATGTCCTGGCGCATGTCCTTGCGCAGCGCCGCCGGCTCGCCCTGCGCGCCTTCCGGCGCGGCCCGCTCATAGGCAACCCGGCGCAGCACCGCATCGATGCGCACGTCCATCTCGTTCATGCTGAACGGCTTGGGCAGGTAGTCGTCGGCGCCCTGGCTGAAGCCGACGATGCGGTCCTGCTCGGCACCCAGTGCCGACATCAGGATCACCGGCACCATGAACCGCTCGCGCAGTTCACCCAGCAGTTGCAGGCCGTCGCGACCGGGCAGGAGGATGTCCATGAGGATCAGGTCGAAGGCCGTCCAGACCTGCAGGTCGGTGCTGTCGTCCACGCCATGACAGACGCTCACATCGAAACCGCGGCGACGCAGGTGCTGTTCCAGATGGGCCGCCAGCAGCGGATCGTCCTCGACGGCCAGAATCTTCGTGGCAGGTTGTGCTGATAGATAACTCACGCTTCACCTTGGGTAGTACGGGTGTAGAGGGCCTGAAAACACAAAAAGCCGCCCCGGGCCGATCGATGCGCGATCGACCCGGGGCAGCCTGTAGGCAATGGCGGCTCAGAACGAGATGTTCAGTGCCGCGAACAGCGCCCGGCCCGGCTGGTTGTAGGTGTTGGCGCCCGAACTGCTGGCGTTGCCACCCCGGTGGATCTGCTTGTCGAACACGTTGTTCACGCCAAAGCGCACGTCGTAGTTCTTGGTGATCTTGTAGCCGGTGCTCACATCGACCAGGCCGTAGGCTTCGACGTCCTGCTGGGCATCCAGGTCGTAGTTCTGCTGGGTGCGGTAGTTGTAGGTCGGCGACTTCTGCTTGCCGAAATAGGTACCGGCGACCTGGAACGACAGCTTGTCGGTGGCACGCCAGTCCAGGGTGCTGTTGACCGTGTACTTGGGAATCACGCTCAGCGGCTCGCCGGTGTCGCGGTTGTCGTTGTTGAGCATCAGGGTGAGGTTGGTGTTCCAGTCCAGCGACGGGGTCAGCTCGACGAAGAAGTTGCCTTCTACCCCTTCCACCAGTGCCTTGCCGGCGTTTTCCCACTGGGTCACGCGGCGACCGCTGTTGATGTCGTAGATCACGTCGGTGCCACCGATGATCTTGTTCTTGTAGTCGTTGCGAAAGTACGTCGCGCTGGTGCGCCAGGTGCCACGGTCGTAGAGCAGGCCGATTTCCTTGTTGACGCTGGTTTCGGGGTCGAGGTTGGGGTTGCCCTGCAGGTAGCAGCCGCCGTTGTTGGTCTGCTGGGTGCTGCAACCGTTGCCCCGGCTGTAGAGCAGGTAGTTGGGGTTGGCCTGGTACAGGTTCGGGGTCTTGTAGGCCCGTGCGATACCGCCCTTGACGGTGAGGTCGTCGGTGAGCTTGTGCGCCACGTTCAGGCTCGGGCTGTAGTTGTCGCCGAACTCTTCGTGGTGATCCAGGCGCAGGCCCGGGGTGATGGTGGTGTCGCCGATCACGATGTTGTCTTCGGCGAACAGGGCGAAGCTCTTGGCCGACATCTTCGAGTCGCTGCGATCGAAGCCTGCGATTTCATTGCCGGCACCACCGCTGGGGTCGAAGCTTTGCGGGCGCAGCGAGCCCTTGTCGTTGAGCACTTCGTACAGGTACTCGCCACCCAGGGTCAGCACATGTTCGCTGCTGTCGAAGCTGAACGGCAGGTTCACTTCGCTGGACAGGCGCGTGTTGCGCAGGCGCGACATGTCGGCACCGGTGTCGTTGATCGAGCCTTCCGGGCCACCGGCCAGGCCTTCGTTGAGGCGCCAGTTGCGCACGTATTCATACGACAGCGACGACTTGGTCGAGCCCCACTGGAAGTCGCCCAGGTGCGTGAGGTCGTAGGTGCTGCGCTGCATTACGTTGGTTTCGTGGCCGTACAGGCTGGAGATGCGCTCCACGTCACCGCCGCCGTTGCTGTTCATGGTGTCGCCGGCGTAGATGTTGCCCTGGCGGCTGTAGCCGCTGCCCAGCTCCAGGCGGTGCTCATCGTTCAGGCGCCAGCTGAGCAGGCCGTTGATGTCCTTGTTGCGCACGCCTTCGCGGCCGGCCACCAGCGCGCTGTTGGCGCTCTTGGCGTTGATGTCCAGGTCATCGGCGTCGGTCTTGGCCAGGCCGCCATACACACGGAACGCCAGGTCGTCGGTGAGGCCGCCGCTGAGGCTGAAGTTGGTGCGCTTGCTGGCGCCTTCGGCGTGGTCTTCGGGCAGCGTGGTGAACAGGCTGACGTTGCCCTGCAGCTCCTGGGTGGGGCGCTTGGTGATGATGTTGACCACCCCGCCCATTGCGCCGGAGCCATAGCGTGCAGCAGCCGGGCCGCGCAGGAACTCGATGCGCTCCACCGCCTCGGCCGGTACCCAGTTGGTTTCGCCACGGGTGTCGCGGTCGCCGTTCCAGCCGTAGCGCACTGCGTTGCGGGCGCTGGAGGGCTTGCCGTCGATCAGGATCAGGGTGTTTTCCGGGCCCATGCCGCGCAGGTCGATCTGGCGGTTGTTGCCGCGCGCGCCGCTGGCGCTGTTGCCGGTGAGGTTGACCCCCGGTTCGCGACGGATGATGTCGGACAGGTCGTTGGCGGGCGGGTGACGCTTGATGTCCTCGGCGGTGATGATCGAAGAGCCCAGTGCCTGCTTGGCTTCCTGCTCGGCGGTGACCATGGTGTTCTGGATCACCAGGGTGTTCTCGCCGTTCTGCTCGTCATCGGCCTGGGCCGAGGTGGCAATCAGGGCCGGCGATGACAGCGCGACAAAGGCCCAGGCCAGGCTGTTGGGGGTACTTCTGGACTGCATTTCACGTCTCCGTCACATCAAGCACAAGGGCAGCCTGCACGGCAGGGCTGCCACAAAGAGACGCCAAATATAATGATTCTCAAATGGGTTTAAATCTTATTTACGAAATTTACATATGGTTCCGCCTGGGCTGATAACCAATCTGTCTAATTTAATAAACAAACCATCACTCATCACCCACGAAAAAACGGAAACATCGGCAATTTTGCGTTTTATCTGCGAGCACCCCGCATCAAAGTGGAAATATTAATTGACACTTGTCTGTCAATTTTCTTATGGTCCGTGCCTCCTGTATGCCATCACTGCGCCACCCCTGCCGAGCACCGCCCAACGATGCCCACCCGCGATCCAGAGCGGGCCGTTGCTGCTCGACACCGTGAAATCAAGGACCTGATCATGTTGCTGCGTCGCCTGCGAATTCAATGGAAGATCACCTTGCTGGCGGGCCTGTGCCTGCTGGCCGTCGTGGTGGTGCTGATGGTGGCGACACGGGTGCAGTCCTCGCGCAGCGCCACGCTGGTGAGCAGCGCCAGCACCCAGATGCTCGACCAGAACGCGCGCCTGCGCCTGCACACCTACGCGCAGCTGCAGGCGGCGCAGATCCAGCGCTACTTCCAGAGCGCCTACCTGTACGGCAACGGTTTTGCAGACCTGGTGATGTACCTGCGCGCCCAGGGCAATGGCGACCTGCGCCAGGCCCTGACCCGCGAAACCGAACGGGCGCTGGGCAACAACCCCGAACTGCTCGGGCTGTACCTGGTGTTCCTGCCCGATGCGCTGGACGGCAAGGACGCGGCCTTCGTCAACCAGGCCGGCGCGGGCAGCAACGAGGCCGGACGGTTCTCGTTGTACTGGTCGCAGCCCAGCCCCGGCACCCTGGAGCGCGAGGCGATGCCTGAATCGATGCTCGCCGACACCAGCGTCTCGGCCAATGGCTCGGTCTCCAATCGCTGGCTGACCTGCACCCTGGAGAGCGGTGACACCTGCATGGTGGAGCCCTACTTCGACACCGTGGGCGACCGCACCCCGCTGACCACCAGCATCTCCATCCCTCTCAAGCACAACGGCAAGCTGATCGGCGTGCTGGGTGTGGACATCAGCCTGGACAACCTGCAGCTGCTGAGCCTGGAGGGGCGCAAGGACCTGTTCGACGGCAACGGGCAGGTGAGCATCGTCAGCGCGACCGGCCTGCTGGCCGGGCACAGCGAGGACAGCGGCCAGTTGAGCAAGCACTTCGAGCAGGTGTTCGGCACCGACTCCAGGGCCCTGGCCGAACAGATGCGTGCCGGCAAGGCGGCCGAATTCAACGACAACGGCCTGCTGCAGGTGAGCCAGTCGTTCGCCCCGGTGCCCGGTGCCCAGCCGTGGAGCGTGCTGCTGGAGGTGCCCGAGCAGGTGCTGCGTGCGCCGGCCGTGGCACTCAACAATCGCCTGGACACCTACAATGCCAGCGCCAACCTCAGCAGCCTGTTGATGGCACTGGTGGCCGCGCTGGTGGGGTTACTGGTGATCTGGCTGACCGCGCGCGGCGTGACCCGCCCGATACTGGACGTGGCGGCGATGCTCAAGGACATCGCCAGTGGCGAGGGCGACCTGACCCGGCGCCTGGAGTATGCGGGCAAGGACGAGCTGGGTGAGCTGGCGGGCTGGTTCAACCGGTTTCTCGACAAGCTGCAGCCGGTGATTGCCGACGTGAAGGCCTCGGTGCACGACGCACGCGGCACCGCCGACCAGTCGGCGGCACTGGCCAGCCAGACCAGCGCCGGTATGCATCAGCAGTACCGCGAGGTGGACCAGGTGGCGACGGCGTCGCACGAGATGAGCGCGACTGCGCAGGATGTGGCGCGCAACGCCGCACAGGCCGCCGAGGCTGCGCGCGGCGCCGACCATGCCAGCCGCGAAGGCCTGGAGCTTATTGGCGACACCACCCGCGCCATCGAACAACTGGCCGGCGAGATGACCACCAGCATGCAGGAGGTGGAACACCTGGCCACGCGCAGCGAGCAGATCGGCTCGGTGCTGGACGTGATCCGTTCGATTGCCGGGCAGACCAACCTGCTGGCGTTGAATGCCGCCATCGAGGCAGCGCGGGCGGGGGAAGCCGGGCGTGGCTTTGCGGTGGTGGCCGATGAAGTGCGCAACCTGGCCAAGCGCACCCAGGACTCGGTGGACGAGATTCGCGTCGATATAGAAGGGCTGCAGCAAGGCACCCGCGAGGTGGTGGAGGCCATGCACAACAGCCACCGCCAGGCGCAGGACAGCGCGGCGCGTGTGGAGCAGGCATTGCCGGCCCTGCAGCGCATTGGCGATGCGGTGGCGGTGATCACCGACATGAACCTGCAGATCGCTTCGGCGGCGGAGGAGCAGAGTGCCGTGGCCGAAGAAGTGAACCGCAACGTGGCGAGCATTCGCGACGTGACCGAATCGTTGTCCGGGCAAGCCGAGGAATCGGCGCAGATCAGCCAGACACTCAACCGTCTGGCCAATCATCAGCAGGGGCTGATGGCGATGTTCAGGGTGTGATGCGGTTGGCGAGGCGCAACGGTTTAGGCATGAATACGGTCGGCGGCGCGCCATAACGAAAAAAATACTAACTCTTTGGATTCAAATAGAAGATTTTTTCTACAAACACCAAACAAACCGAACAACAGTCAAAAATTTTCTCCGTCATCGTCGGTAGGCTACCTACCTGCCCTTCACGTGCACAAAAAGACGATGACCATGCCAGAACTACCGCTGTACCTCGACTACGCCGCTACTACTCCGGTCGATGACCGGGTGATCGAAGCCATGCTGGCCTGCCTCGGCCGCCAGGGCAATTTCGGCAACCCCGCCTCCACTGGCCACGGCTATGGCCAGGCCGCCCGACAGGCCGTGGACCACGCGCGCCAGCAAGTGGCCGACCGGGTTGGCGCTACCGCAGACGCCCTTGTATGGACCTCGGGCGCCACCGAGTCCAACAACCTGGCCCTCAAAGGCATTGCCCAGGGCCAGCCTGGGCGCCGTCACCTGATCACCAGTTGCCTGGAGCACAAGGCGGTGATCGACACCGCCCATGAACTGGAGCGCCAGGGCCACACGGTCACCTGGCTCAAGCCCGATGCACAGGGGCTGATCCAGCCCGAGGCCGTGCAGGCGGCCTTGCGCGAGGACACCGCACTGGTGTCGTTGATGTGGGTGAACAACGAACTCGGCACCCTCACCGACATTGCCCGCATCGGCGACATCGTGCGCGAACACGGCGCACTGCTGCACGTGGACGCGGCGCAGGCGGTGGGCAAGGTGGCCATCGACCTGGGCACGCTGGCGGTCGACCTGATGTCGTTTTCGGCGCACAAGGTCTATGGGCCCAAAGGCATCGGTGCGCTCTACGTCGGCCCGCGTGCGCGCCCCGTGCTGCAGGCGCAGATGCATGGCGGCGGGCACGAGGGCGGTATGCGCTCGGGTACGCTGGCCACGCATCAGATTGTGGGCATGGGCGCGGCGTTCGAGCTGGCGGGCGTGCAAGGTGATGCGCAAAGCATGCGCATCGAGCAACTGAGCCAGCGCCTGCGTGAAGGCTTGCTGGCCCTGCCGGGCGTGACCCTGAATGGGTGCGCGCAGCAGCGCATCCCGCACACCTTGAACCTGTGCATCAGCCGCAGCGGGTTCAACAGCGCGCAGGTGGCCGGCAGCCTGGCGCTGTCGTCGACCTCCGCGTGCAGCTCGGCCACCCAGGCCCCTTCGCATGTGCTGCTGGCACTGGGGCTGGATGCCGGCCAGGCGCTGAGCAGTGTGCGGGTGAGCGTGGGGCGGTACACCGAGATGGCGGATGTGGAGCGGGCAATCGAGGTGTTCAGGGCTGCGCTGCAGGCGCCGGCAGGGTTCTGGTAAAGCGGCCTGCAGGAGCCGGCCTTGCCGGCGATGGTGCGTATAGCACCCCTGGCCCGGCATGGCCGGGCATCGCCAGCAAGGCTGGCTCCTACACCCTTGCCACGGCTTACTCGGCTTGCACGTAAGCCGCCGGTTTGTCGGCCACCCGATTGCGCTTCACGAAATAGGCCACCACCACCAGCACCGTGGTGGCCGCGATGAACCACAGTTGCAGGCGTGATGCCGGGTCGATGGCCTGGCTGCCGATCACGGCGAGCAGCGCAAGCAGTGCCACGACGTTGGCATAAGGGAAGAACCAGGCGCGGAAGGCCTTGGGGTCGACCGGTTCGTGACGGGTTTTCAGGCGCATGGCCAGGTGGGCAATGATGATGAAGATCCACACGATCATCACGAAGGTGCCGCTGCTCTTGGCCAGGGTCATGAACAGGTCGCCGCCGCTGAGAAAGTGCACGGTCAGAATCGTCAGGCAGATGCACAGGCTGAGCAGCAAGGCATTGAGCGGCACGCCCTTGGCCGTGGTGTGCGAGAACAGCTTGGGCGCATGCCCACGCTGGCTCAAGGAGAACAGCATGCGCGAGTTGGAGAACATGAACGAGTTCATCACCGACATGAACGAGACGAACAGCACGATCTTCATCGCCACCGCCGCGCCGCCGAACCCGGCCAGGGTGAACAGCGACACATAGGGCGACGCCAGGTTGGCCTTGTCGGTCCACGGCAGGCACAGGATCAGGATCGACACCGAGCCCACGTAGAACAGCATCACGCGCAGGATCACGCTCTTGATCGCGCGGATCACGTTGCGGCGCGGGTTCTCGGACTCGCCAGCCGCCACGGCGGCGATTTCACTGCCGCCCAGCGAGAAGATCACCACGATCACCCCCGCCATCACCGGCGACAGGCCATTGGGCATGAAGCCGTCGTGCGCGGTCAGGTTCACCAGGCCAGGGGACGGGATGTCGCTGTGCAGGCCGAGCAGTATCGACACGCCCAGCAGCATGAAGATGAGGATGGTGGCGACCTTCAGCGCGGCCAGCCAGTACTCCACTTCGGCGAACGACTTCACCGAGTAGGCGTTGCTCGCCATCAGGGTCACCAGCATGATGAACGCACCCGCCCAGATCGGCAGCCAGGGCAGAAAGTCATGCAGGATGGCGCCCAGCAGCACGGCCTCCAGGGTGATCGTCATCATCGACTTGAACCAGTACAGCCAGCCGACGGTAAAGCCGGCCCACTCGCCCAGGTACATGTTGGCGTAGGTGGAGAACGACCCCGCATCGGGGGTGCGGCAGGCCATCTCGCCAAGCATGAACATCACCAGGGTGACCACGATGCCGCCGATGAAGTACGACAGGATCGCGGCGGGGCCGGCCGACGCGATCAGCGAGCCGGAGCCCATGAAAAGCCCAGCCCCGATCACGCCCCCCAGCGCGATCATGGTGATGTGACGTTGCTTCAGGCTCTGCTTGAGACTGTTGGATTGCATTTCCTTTACCTCTCTTATTATTGGGAGAAGACGGCAACGTTCTGCAGCGAGATGACGCGTCACGCTTGCAGAAGGCCGCTCCTCACGCAGGCATCGTCATGTGCCTGCGCCGCACGCTTCAGCCTTTTTCAGGCAATGGCTATCAGGGTGGCACCTTGGACGGCAAGGCCGGCTACCTCAAGCGATTTCTGCGCACAACATCCTGCATTTTTTTCCTGAGGGGCTGCAGCGGGTTTGTGGTAGGCGGCGAGCGAGTGGGCCCTGACGGTCATGTGCCGGCAGGGCTCGCAACTATCGGATAAATAAAACTTTATTCACCCGGTTATTACTTGATAACTTCACCTGCCGTGAAGCGGTTGATAACGTTTTAAGTCTCGCGCCCTAAGTAGTACGACTCTCGACCCGGCTCCCCTTCTTTGGTATTCCCCCACCGCGGCTTGCTTGACACACAAGTACCGCCCTCGCAATGCTTGCCCCCAGCAAAACCCCACGATGAATAACAACAATAACAATTGAACAAGGAGTTCGCCGATGCTTGGCTACTATGCGCAATACAGTAGTGTGTACATCACCACCCTGATGATCGTGACCACGCTGTTCTTCGCCCTGCCGATCTTCATTGCGCCACTCACCTGGGCGCGCCTGATGCAATGGACCATCCCGGAACATACCCACCTGGCCATCTATTTCGGCCGCTGCCTGGGCGCGTTCATTCTGGTGGTTGAAGTGGCCATGTTGCGCTCGGCCACCACCGGCACCAGTTTCAGTTATGCCTTCGACATACTCTTCGTGGTATTCACCCTGATGTTTGTGGTGCATGTCTATGGCGCGATAAAACGTATTCAGCCTATTACCGAAACACTGGAAATCGGCTTCTGGATGATTCTGTTCGTATTGAACATGCTGTTCTACCCCACCACCAGCATTACCCTTTAATACCTGACCCAGCCACTTGAAGGCTGACGCCACCGCGGCGTCGGCCTCTGTGTGCCTGCCCGTCGCCTGTCAACTTTTATTCAGGAATTGAAGATGCTCGATACCGAGGAAGCCCGTTCGCACGCCGCCTTGATGGATCTGGTGCGTCAACTGCTGGAGCAGGCGACCGGTGTCGAGGCCCACACCCTGTACAACGATGCGCCCTTCCACGAGATCGGCCTCACGTCGCTGGCCATCCTGAATTTCAACGAGCTGATCCAGCCCCTCTTCGCCGACCTGAACAAGACCCTGCTGTTCGACTGCCGCTGCATCCGCGACGTTGCCACGCACCTGCTGCGCGAGCATCCGCAGGCCAGCGCCAGCTACCTGCAGGGCCGCCCGCCCAGCCCGCCCCCACCGGCCGCAGGCGTCGAGGCCTGGCCCTCGATTGCCCCCCTGGCGCCGTGCAACGAGGAGCCCGCTGGCGATATCGCCATTGTCGGCCTGCATGGCCGCTTCCCCGGTGCCGACGACCTGGATGCGCTGTGGCGCAACCTGCTGGCGGGTGTCGACTCGGTGAGCGAGATACCCGCCGAGCGCTGGCCGCTGGACGGTTTTTTCGCCGCGGGCACCGACGCCCGCAGCAGCGGCCTGAGCTATGCCAAATGGGGCGGTTTTCTACCCGATATCGATCGGTTCGATGCGCAGTTCTTCGCCATCGCCCCGCGTGAAGCCGCCTGCCTCGACCCGCAGGAGCGGCTGTTTCTCGAATGCGCCTGGCATGCCCTGGAAGACAGCGGCCACCTGGGCGAGCGCGGCCAGTTGCTGCGCGGCGCCCAGGGTGCGCTGGATGTCGGCGTGTTCGTCGGGATCACCAGCAACACCTACCCCCTGCTCGGCCCTGCCCTGTGGCAGGCCGGGCAACCGGCGATCCCCAGTGGCCTGCCGTGGTCGGTGGCCAACCGGGTGTCGTTCGCCCTGGACTTGTGCGGGCCGAGCCTGGCCATCGACACCGCCTGCTCGTCATCGCTCACGGCATTGCACAGCGCCATCGACAGCCTGCGCAAGGGCGAGTGCCGGGCAGCGCTGGTAGGTGCGGTCAACCTCTACACCCACCCCGCCAAGTACGTGCAGTTGTGCCAGCAGCACATGCTCTCGCCCACCGGACGTTGCCATGCGTTCGGCAGCGAGGCGGACGGCTTCGTGCCCGGTGAAGGGGTTGCGGCCGTGGTGCTCAAGCCGCTCGAGGTGGCCCGGCGCGACGGCGACCGGATACTGGCAGTGATCAAGGGCAGTGCGATCAACCACAGCGGGCGCACCAACGGCTACACCGTGCCCAGCGCCGGTGCCCAGGCCGCGCTGATCGAGCGGGCGCTGGCCGATGCCAGGGTACCGGCCGCCAGCATCAGCTACGTCGAAGCCCACGGCACCGGCACGCGCCTGGGCGACCCCATCGAGTTGCAAGGGCTCAGGCAGGCACTGGGCGGGCAACACTCGGCGACCTGCCATGTCGGCTCGATCAAGGCCAATTTCGGCCACCTGGAAGCGGCCGCCGGCATGGCCGGGCTGAGCAAGGTGGTGCTCCAGTTGCAGCACCGGCGCCTGGCGCCGTCGCTGCATGCCAGGGTGCTGAACCCCGACGCCGGGCTCGAGCACAGCCACCTGCAGATCGTGCGTGACACGCGCGATTGGACCAGCGACAACGGCCCGCGCCGCGCCGGCATCAGCTCGTTCGGCGCTGGCGGCGCCAATGCCCATGTGATTGTCGAACAGGCCCCCGAACCCACTCCGTCGAGCGCCAGCACGGGCCCGGCGGTGTACCCGCTGTCGGCGCGCAGCCAAGCGCAAGTGCGCGAACAGGCCGCCGCCCTGCTGGCCTGGTTGCAACGCCACCCCGACGCATCGGCCAACCAGCTCGCCTACACCCTGCAATGCTGCCGCCCGGCGTTCGACCATCGCTTCGCGCTGGTAGCTGCCGACTTGACGCAGTTGCAGGCTGGCCTGGAGCGCTTCGTGCAATCGATGCCGGGGGGCTATCAGGGCCGGCTGCTGCCCGGCACACCAACGCGCGAGCTGAGCGCCAGCGCCCCCAATGAACTGGCAGCGGCCTGGGTAGACGGCACGCTCGCCCGCTGGGGCCGCTTCTGGCCGCAGCCGCCCGGCCCACTGGCCGCGCCGCTCTACCCCTTTGCCAGGGACCGCTACTGGGTGCCGCGTGTGGCGTCGGCCGCGCCCCACGCCAGCACCCAGCTGCACCTGGATGCCGGCCAGTTCTTTCTGCGCGACCATGTGGTACAGGGCCAGCCGGTGCTGCCCGCCGCCGCCTACATCGACTTGTGCTGCAACCAGGCGCGCCGCCACGGCCTGGGCCTGCCGCTGACCCTGCACAAGCTGACCTGGGCCAGCCCGATCCGCGTCGAGCCCGGCCAGCAGCGCAGCATCGAATGCCGCAGCGAACGCACCCACGACGGTGTGCGCCTGGCGTTCCAGCCGCTGCCGGCCAGTGACCCCACCCCCAGTTTTCGTGGCGAGTGCCGCGCCGTGCAGGTGCCCGCCGACAGCCTGCCAAGCCTGGCGCAGGTGCGCAGCGAGTGCACCCGGCCGCTGGCCCTCGACGCGCTGTACCCCACCCTCGAGCGCCTGGGCATCGCCTACGGCCCCACCCTGCGCTGCATTGCCGGCGCGTGGCTGGGCGAGCAACAGGCGCTTACCGAACTGCACTGGCGCCCCGAGCAGCGCCCGGGCGAACCGCTGAGCACGCTGGACCCGGCGTTGCTCGATGCGGTGCTGCAAAGCGCCTTCGTCACCGCCGCCCAGGGCAATGCACAGATCGACACCACCTTCGTGCCCTACGCCTGCCAGGCCCTGCACGGCTACCGGCCCTTGACCGAGCGCTGCTTCGTGCACGTGCGCCCGCGTGCTGCCCAGGGCAGCCAGATGCGCCTGTACGACTTCCGGGTGTTCGATGCAGACGGCCAGGTGCTGATGGACATCGAGGCCTTTGCCTTTCGCGAGTACCGCGTCGACCCCGAGCATGCCGTGCATCTGCTCGAACCCTACTGGCAGCACCAGCCCGCCGCCCCGGCCGCGCCCGGGCCGATGCCCACCACACTGCTGCTGTGCGACGACCCGCAAGCCTTCGCCCAGTTACCCTCGCAACTGCGTGACGCCGCCTGGCGACTGGTACCCGCGCAGCAGTTCCACTACACCTCACCACGCACCGTCGAGGCCGACCTGGGCGATGCGCGCCACATCGACCTGTTGCTGCGCCTGCTGACCAGCCAGCAGCAGGTACCCGCACGCCTGCTGATCGACCTGCGCAGCACCGACAGCCAGGACGCCGGCCTGGGCGAAGGGCTGGACGCCGCCCTGGCCACCGCAGACCTGCTGCGCCACCTGTGCCAGGGCCAGAGCACCCCCGCGCTGCATACCCGGATCGTACTGCACCCCGGCCCTGTCAGTGCCCTTGAAGGGCTGCTGCGCTCGGTGGTGCAGGAGATCCCCAGCCTGAGCGCCAACCTGATCGAAACCAGCCACCAGCCCGGCAGCGCAGAGCGTGAAGCGCTGGCGCACGAACTGCTTGCGGCTGCGCAGCCCGGTGTCAACCGGGTATCGCTGTGCGAAGGGCAACGCCGCGTGGCGAGCCTGCGCTTTGTCACCCCGGGTGCCGGCACAGCGCCGACGCAACTGAGCGCCGGCGATGTGCTGGTGATCAGCGGCGGGCTGGGGGCCGTCGGCCGTGCACTGGGTGAAGCGCTGGCGAGCCTCGGCGGCCTGCGCCTGGCCGTGCTGGGCCGTCGCGCCCTCGATGCAGACGCTGCCCGATGGCTGGAGCGCCTCACGCACCTGGGCGCCGACGATGCCGCCTACTGGCAGGCCGACTGCGCCGATGCCGACTCGTTGCACGCTGCCCTGGCCAGCATTCGCCAGCGCTATGGCGCCTGCCACGGGGTGATTCACTGTGCCGGGGTTCTGCAGGACGGGTTCTTCCTGCGGCAACCTGCCCAGGAGCGCGCCAGCGTACTCCAGGGCAAGACCCTGGCCGCCCGCCATCTGGATGCAGCCACCGCCGATGACCCGCTGAAACTGTTCATGGTGTGCTCGTCGCTGGCCGGGGTGTACGGCAATGTCGGGCAGAGCGCCTACGCGCTGGCCAACGCCTGGCTCGACCGCTTCGTGCAGGCCCGCCAGCAGCGCTGTGCCAGCGGCCAGCGCCAGGGCCGCTCGCTGTCGATTGCCTGGCCACTGTGGCAGACCGACAACGGCATGCAGGCCCCGGCGCCGGTGCGCCAATGGCTGGCTCGCCATGGCCTGGCCCTGTTGCCGAGCGATCAGGGGGTGGCCACGTTCCTGCGCTGCCTCGCCTTGGCGCAAGCGGTGTTGATCCCGGTGTGCGGCAAGCGCGACGCGGTTGCGCGGTTGTTCGGCATCGAGGCGCCGCCTGCGACGCCTGTGCAGGTCGCGCCGCAGGCGGCCAGCGACGCGCCCTGCCTGCTCGACTACCTCACCCGTCAACTGGCCGAGGTGACGGCCACACCGCTGGACAAGGTCGACCCCGACACCTCGCTGGAGGTATTCGGCCTGGACTCGATCCTGGTGATGGAACTCAACGGCCGGCTTGAACAGCACTTCCCCACCCTGTCGAAGACCGTGCTGTTCGAAGTGCGCAGCCTGCGCGAGCTGGCCGCCCTGCTCGGCAACGAGCACCCGGCCGAAGTCGCCCGGCTGGCACCGGGCCCCGTGGTGGTCGAGCCGCCAGCACCCGCGCTGTCGGTGGTCACGCAGGGCACTGCCGACACCCAACGCCAGGACATCGCGATCATCGGCCTGGCCGGGCGCTACCCCGGCGCACGCGATGCCCAGGCGCTGTGGCAGCACCTGGCGGCCGGCGATGACCTGATCAGCGAAGTGACCTCGCGCTGGGAGCAACCGGGCGGCGACGACCAGCTGTATGCACGCTGGGGCGGCCTGGTGGATGATTTCGACTGCTTCGACCCGCTGTTCTTCGGCATCTCGCCGCGCGACGCCGAGCGCATGGACCCGCAGGAGCGCCTGTTTCTGCAAACCGCCTGGCATGCCGTGGAAGACGCCGGCTACACCCCGCAGAGCCTGTGCGGGCCGCGCCAGCCGGGCGTGGAGCGACGCCGCGTGGGGGTGGTCGCGGGGGTGATGTACGGCGAGTACCAGTTCTATGGTGCGTCGAGCTGGCCCGCGCGGCCGGCGACCCTGACCAACTCCTCGTATGCCTCGATCGCCAACCGCGTGTCGTTCTGCCTGGACCTTGAAGGCCCCTCGTTCGCCGTCGACAGCATGTGTTCGTCGTCGCTCACCAGCCTGCACCTGGCCTGCGACCTGATTCGCAGCGGCAGTTGCGAGCTGGCCCTGGCCGGCGGGGTGAACCTGTCGCTGCACCCGTACAAGTACCGCATGCTGTGCGAGCTGAACTTCGCCTCCACCCAGGGCCAGTGCCGCAGCTTCGGTGCCGGCGGCGACGGCTATGTGCCAGGTGAAGGCGTGGGCGTGGTGCTGCTCAAGCCGCTGGCCCAGGCCCTGCGCGACGGCGACCACGTGTACGGGGTGATCCGTGGCAGCGAGCTCAACCATGGCGGGCGCACCTCGGGCTATACCGTGCCCAACGCCGAAGCGCAGGCCCAGGTGATCGGCCGCGCCCTGCAGCGCTCGGGCCTGCCCGCCGCCAGGCTGGGCTATATCGAGGCCCACGGCACCGGCACCAGCCTGGGCGACCCGATCGAGATCCGTGGCCTGGGCAAGGCCCTGGCCGCCCAGGTACCCAGCGAGTGGCGCTGCCCCATCGGCTCGATCAAGGCCAATATCGGCCACCTGGAATCGGCCGCCGGCATGGCCGCGTTGACCAAGGTGCTGCTGCAGTTCAAGCACCGGCAACTGGCGCCGTCCATCCATGCCCAGCCGCTGAACCCGAACATCGATTTCAGCAACACGCCCTTCGTGGTGCAGCAGCGCCTGGCCGACTGGCCGGACCCTGCGGATGGCCTGCCCCGGGTGGCCGCCATCAGTTCGTTCGGGGCCGGCGGCGCCAATGCCCATGTGCTGATCGAGGACGCCCCGCTGCAAGCGCCACCCGCACCCACCGGCCCCCAGGCCTTTGTATTCAGCGCGCACAGCGCCGGGCAACTGCGCAGCTACCTGCAGCGCTTTGTCGACTGCCTGGAGCATGAACACGCCCTGGCACCGCAGCACCCCGAGCACTACCTGGGCCTGCGCTGCTTCACCACGCGGGACGTCGCCAGCACCCTGCTGCACGGGCGCCAGGCGTTCGAGCAAGCACGGTTGGCCGTGGTGGCCGACGACTTCGACGCGCTTCGCCGGCAGTTGAGCGAATGGTTGATGAACCCGCCGGGCGACGACGCACGGGTGCTGCTCAGTGGCCCGGCCCCTGCGCCCGAGTGTGCGGCGCTGGCCCGCACCTGGCTCGATGCGCACCTGCCCGCGACGCCGCCAGCGGCGACCCAGGCGTGGCGAAAGGTGCCGCTGCCCGGCTATGAGTTCTTGCGTCGTCGCTACTGGATCAGTACGCCGCCCACGGTGAGCAGCCCACCGCTGCCGGCGCCACCGCACGCTGCGCCCGCGGTGACGCCACAAGACATTCTCGACCGCCTGGCCCGCCGGGAAATCAGCCAGCAACAGGCCCGCGACCTGCTGCGTTCGATGCTCTGAATTCGCCTGTTTCCACCTTCAAGGGAGTGATGCAATGCAGCAGCCGACTATCGCCATCATCGGCGCCGGGGCCAGTGGCCTGGGCGTGGCAAAGGCCCTCGGCGAAGTGGGCCTGGCCTTCGAGATCATCGAGGCCACCGCGCGTTTCGGCGGCAACTGGCAGCCCGACGGCCCGGCCTCGAAAATGTATGAAGCGGTGCACCTGATCAGCTCCAAGCGCAACACCCAGTTCGCCGACTTCCCGATGCCCGAGCACTACCCGGACTACCCGCGGCACACCCAGGTGTTCGACTACCTGACGCAACTGGCCGAGCATTGCCAGCTGCAGCAGCACACCCGCTTCAACACCCGCGTCACCCACATGGACAAGACCGCCGACGGCTGGCTGCTGAGCTTCGACGACGGGCGCCAGGCCCGCTACGAGGCGGTGGTGGTATGCAACGGCCTGCTCGGCACGCCCAAGGTGCCGCAGTACCCCGGCACCTTCAGCGGGCAGGCCCTGCATGCCAGCGCGTACCGCAGCTCGGCACAGTTTCGCGGCAAGCGCGTGCTGGTGGTGGGTGGCGGCAACTCCGGTTGCGACATTGCCGTGGACGCCGCGCAAACCGCCAGCCTGGCGCTGCACTCGACCCGGCGCGGCTACCACTACATGCCCAAGTTCATCGATGGCCAGCCGACCCAGGAATGGCTGATGGACCAGGCGCCGAAATTTGCCGACGAGGACGAATACTGGGCGCACGTGGAGCGCAGCTTCAAGTTCGCCGGCTACGACGGGCGCGACTATGGCCTGCCCGCACCGGACCACGGCATTCGCGAATGCCACCCCATTCTCAACTCGCAGATTCTCTACTACATCGGCCATGGCGATGTGCAGGCCAAGCCCGACATCAGCCATTTCGACGGCCAGCAGGTGCACTTTTGCGACGCCAGCGTAGCCACCATCGACCTGATCGTATGGGCCACCGGCTACGGCATCGACCTGCCGTTTCTGCCGCTGCAGACCTTCGACTGGCAGCGCGATTTCGACTCGCTGTTTTTGCGCATGCTGCCGGCCGAGCACGACGACCTGGTGTTCGTCGGCTACCTCAACACGCCGTCGGGCATCGGCAACCTGGCCAACATGACCGGGCGCTTCGTGGCCGCCTACCTGCAGGCCCGTGCCTTGCGCAGCCCGGCCTGGCACACCGTGCAGCAGATCAAGCGTCAGCCGCAGCTGCTCGACCTGGGCCAGCAGCGCTTCATGCAGACCCAGCGCCACGCCCACGAAGTGGACCTGTGGAAGTTCATCCGGGCCGTGAACTTTCTGACCGCGCGGCTGCAGCCCTCGCCACCCTTGGCGCGTAGCGCCTGACCATCGACGACACGCCGGGGAACCGACCATGAACCAACCGACCCACCTGCCCCTGACGGGCGACCCGGATGCCGGCGCGCTGAGTGCGCGCCAGGCGCTGCTGCTGCTCGACAGCCTGGATGCCGGCGCCGCGCCGCCGCTGGAGCAGCGCCTGCTGGAGGACCTGCGCGATCTGCTGCTGGGCGTGCTGAAGATCGACCCGGCGGACTTTTCGCCCACGCGTGCATTGATGGACTACGGCCTGGACTCCATCGCCTCCACCGAAATCGGCACGCTGTTCACCCAGCGCTTCGGCATCAGCGTGCCACCGACGGTGTTCTTCGAATTCCAGAACCTGCAGAGTTTCTGCGGCTACCTGCTGGCCAACCATCACGGGCAGTTGCTCGAGCATTACGGCGACAGTGCGCCCTTGCCCGCCCCCGCACCGGTTGTGGCTGCGGCGCCACCGATGGCGCAGGTGGTTGCGCCCGTGGCTGCCGGCGCAGTGGCCACACCCGCTACGCAAGGCCCCTTGAGCATCGAGGCGCTGTGGCAACGCTATGAGCACCTCGCCCCCGCTGCCCCGGCGGTGGTCCAGGGCACGCAAGCGAGCAACGAGTACGAGCCCAGCCAGGCCCTGCTCGACGAACAGTTCAGCCTGTGCCAGCAGGCCACGCGGGTGCAGATCCACCGACCCGGCGCGCCGCGCCTGGAATGCGCGACCTATGGCAGCGGCACGCCGGTGTTGATGCTGGGCGGGCTGGTGATGCAGTACGACGTGATGTGGCGCCTGCAACTGCAGGCGCTGGGGCGCGGTCACCGGTTGATCATGCTGCACCTGCCCGGCTGCGGCGAGGCCGAGCTGCCGCCTGCGTTCGACATTGCGCACCTGGTGGCCGATATCGTGGTGCTGCTGGATCAGCTGGGTATCGACCAGCCGCTGCCGGTGATCGGCTATTCGTTCGGCGGCGTGCTGGCCCAGGCCTTTGCCCTGGCCCACCCGCACCGCTGCGCAGGGCTGTGCATCAGCGTCAGTTCGCCGTTCAGCGAAGGCGCGTCGAACTTCCCGGTACTGATGGGCGAGCTGCAGAAAAGCCCGCGCTTCATGACCCTCAACCGCGGCTGGAACATGGCAGCGCTGCCGGCCTACCAGCAGGTGATCGGCGACTTCGACCTGCGCCCGCAGTTGGGCAACCTGCACTGCCCGTGCAGGATCATCTGCGCCAGCGACGATGCCTATCAGCCGCCGGCCTATTCGGCGCTGATCGCCAACGCCGTGCCGCATGCCGAACTGATCGAGGTGCAGGGCGCCGGGCACCTGCTGGGCTTTACCCATCACCAACGCTACAACCAGTTGCTGCTGGAGTTCCTGCACAACCTGCCAACTCCCGAAGGCCCGGCCCGGCGCCCCGTGCCCCCGGTGTTTCAGCCGGCCACCGCGCACACCCTGCAGACGCTGGAAGACTACGTGCGCCAGGGCGAACAGGGCCACTGCGCGATCCTGTCGGCGCCCGCCGCGCAGACCGCCCTGCTGCTCAATCACCTGGCCAAGCGCGGCAAGCGCGAGCCTGCCGATTACCGCAGCTACTTCATGACTTCGCTGGAGGAAGCCCTGGATGCGGCCCTGCGCCTGGCCCGCCACCATGCACGCAACCGCACCCCCGACGGCCAGGGCGAACTGCTGCTGATCGACGACAGCGGCTACTGGGCGCGCTACTTCAACCCGCTGCAGCGCGCCGATGCCAGTGCGCTGGTACCCGGCATCCGGGTGGTGGCGAGCCTTGCCCAGGCGCTGGCCTACCAGCGCCAGCATGGGCCCGAGCAACTGGCGGCGGTGGCCTGCATCCAGGCCGCCGACGCCAACGCCGAGGCCTGCGATGCCTGGCTGCGCGAGCTGGCCGGCAGCGGCATTCTCAGCCTGGTGGTGGAGCCTGCCCGGCAGGCCGGGCACTGGCCGTTGCTGGCGTTGTGCGAAAGCCCCGACCTGATCGTGCTGGGCGAGGGCCTGAGCGGGTTCCAGGCGCCGCTGGGCGCCTGCCTGGTACATGAACGGGTGAAGAACCCGTGGCTGATGACGCCCAACGAAAGCTATGTGCGCCATGTGATGAGCAACTTCGGCCTGCCGTTCAAGCTGGCCTTCGAACACCTGATGGCGCAGTTCGCCGCCGGGCTGAGCGTGGATGAACAACGCGAACTGCGCCGTATCGCCAGCAGCAGCGAAGCGACCTACCAGGCGCACCTGTGCTACGGCAACCGCGGTTACGCGAAGATCGCCCGCATGCACGGCTTCGATGGGCGCTTCCACGAGGCTCGCGGGGTGCGCTCACGGCTGATGCACGATGGCGAACCCTCGCGGGAAATCATCGACTGCTTTGTCAACGTGGGCACCTGCCCGCGCGGCCTCAACCCGCTGGATGTGATCGAGCAGGTCGCGCGCCAGCACGACACCCGGCGCGACTACTGGGGCGAGCTGCAAGGCCTGCTGCAGCACAACACCGGCCTGCCGATGGCGCTGCCGGCCTCCAGCAACGTCACCGCCGTGGAGGCCGCGCTGACCCTCGGCCTGCTGGCGGCCAGGGGCGAACGTCACAAACTGCTGTGCTTGAGCGGCGGGCTGGGGTTCTCGATGCTCAGCGCCGCGGCCTCGCACACGCTGGGCTTCGATATCTTCCGCGCGCCGTTCGAGCCACTGCATGCGCATACAGTGTTCATCGACCCGCTGGCCGAAGACGCCGAGGCGCAGTTGCAGGGCCACCTGCTGAGCGGCGAAATCGCCCTGGTGTGGTTCGAGACGATCCAGGTCGATGCCAATGCCTCGCGCCCGGTGCCGCCCCACCTGATCGCGATGATCGAGCGCCATCGCGACGCCGGCGGCTACCTGGTGGGCATCGACGAAACCCAGACCAACCTGATGACCGGGCGCTTTCTGCACAGCCAGGCACAGGTGCCGCAGCCGGATATCGTGGCACTGGGCAGCGCGCTGTGCGACAGCCTGCTGCCGATGGGCGTGGTGCTGTGCAGCGAGGCCGTGACCCAGGCTGGCGCCCAGCGACAACCGCAGCGCGTGGCCGACCTGCAGGGGCGCGGCATCAGCCAGCTGAGCGCACACCTGGCGCTGAACTGCCTGCAGGCACTGGAGCGCGAGGGTGCGCTGGCCCATGCGCGAACGCAGGGGGAGTACTTCCACCAGCGCCTGCTGGAGCTGCAACGGGCGTTCCCGCTGATTCGCGCAGTGCGCGCCGAGGGCCTGCTGCTGACGGTGGAGCTGGAGCTGGCCGGCACCCCGGCGTTTGTCGAGCGCAGCTTCGGCTACCTGCTGTGGGGCAGCCTGCTGCGCGACCCCGAAGGCGGGGTGGCGGCAGCCGTGTGCCCGATCCACAACCACTGCCTGCGCTACCTGCCGCCGCTGAACATCGACCGCGACAGCATCGACCTGATGGTCGCCAACCTGCGCCGGGCCCTGGCCCGGGGCGTGGACGGCGTGTTGCAGGACTGCGCCGAACACAACCGGCACCTGGGCGATACGCGCACTGCGCAGTTTCTGTCGAGCCTCACCCACCCTAAAAAAAAAGGACCCAACCTGTGACTGAGCACACTCGCGTCAACTCGCCAAGCCACGCCGCACCGGGTGTGGCCGCCATTCGCCCGCTGACCGGGCCAGGCCCCAGGGTGTGCATCGTCGGCGCCGGGGTCGGCGGCCTGTCGATGGCCCGCGCGCTCAAGCGCAAGCACATGGCCTTCGACTGCTTCGACAAGCGCGACCGCATCGGCGGTATCTGGGCCTTCGACCACACGGGCGAGCACACCTCGGTGTGGCACAGCATGAACATGAACACGCCCAAGGGCCTGTACCAGTTCAGCGACTTCCCCATGCCGTCGCATTACCCGGACTTCCCCTCGCACCGCCAGGTGCATGCGTACCTGGACAGCTTCGTCGAGCACTTCGCGCTGCGCGACAGCATTCACCTGGAGTGCCCGGTGCAGCACACCGAGCGCCTGGCCGACGGCACCTGGCGGGTGACCCTGGGCTCGGGCGAAGTACGCCACTACGACGCGCTGGTGGTCGCCAACGGGCACCACAACACGCCCAACCTGCCGGACTACGCAGCCACTGCCCGGATCGACAGCATCCACTCCAAGCACTACCGCTATCGCCACCCCTACCAGGACAAGACCGTGATGGTGGTGGGCGTGGGCAACAGCGGCGCGCAGATTGCCGTGGACGTGAGCCACGATGCACGCATGACCTACCTGTCGCTGCGCCGTGGGGTGTACGTGCTGCCGCACTACCTGTTCGGCATTCGGGTGGACAAGGTGATGGGCCCACTCAACGACTGGTGGGTGAAGAAGCTTCTGCCCTACCCGCTGACCGGGCTGATGTTCACCGGCCTGTACAAGCTGCTGATCGCCAAGCGCAAGCAACTGGGCATGCCCAAGCCCGACCACCTGATGATGTCGAGCCTGCCGACGCTGTCGGAGAACTTCGCCAACCGCGTGGGCGACGGCAAGCTCAAGGTGGTGCCGCAGGTGCAGCGCATCGACGGCAACACCGTGCACTTCGTGGATGGCAGCAGCCAGGAAGTGGACGCGGTGATCTACGCCACGGGCTATCACACCGACTTCCCGTTCTTGCCCCAGAGCCTGTTGCAGATCGAGGAAAACCGCATTCCGCTGTACCAGCGGATCTTTTTGCCCGAGGTGCCGAACCTTGCCTTCATCGGCGTGTTCCAGGCCGTGACCTGGGGCTTTCTGGACATGATGGAGCGCCAGGCCGAGGTGGCCGCCGACTACTTTGCCGGAGCGTACCAGCGCCCCGGTGCCGAGGCCGAGCGTGCGCATATTGCCGCCGAGCGCAAGGTGATCGAGCGCGAGTTCCTGGCCACCCCACGCAACAACTACGAGATGCACGGCCCCACCTACCTGCACTACCTGGCCAAGGAGCTGCGCCAGGGTCGCGAGCGGGCCCAGGCCGGCAATCGCCAGAGCCCGTTGCTGAGCATCGCCCACACCTATGATGCCAGCAGCGCCGCACACCACGTCCAAGAGCGGGAGCCGGTCTCATGCCCGTCGTGACGCCGGTCGCCGTGGTCGGCATGAGCGCTCGCCTGCCGGGGGCGCCAGACCTGCGCGCGTTCTGGCAGCTGTTGCGCGAAGGCCGCGATGCGGTCGGCCAGGTGCCGGCCGAGCGCTGGAACTGGCGCGACCACGACAGCACGCTGAACCCCGGGGAAGAGACCACCTACTGCCAGCGCGGCGGCTTCATGCCCTGGGTCGACCGCTTCGACGGGCGCTTCTTCGGCATTCTGCCTCGCGAAGCGCAAGGCATGGACCCGCAGCAACGGCTGTTCTTGCAGGCGGCCTGGGCGGCGCTGGAAGATGCCGGCTACGCGCCAGGCCAGTTGGCCAAACGGCGGGTGGGGGTGTTCGTGGGCGTGGGCCATGCCGACTACCCCACGCTGATGCGCCGCGACGGCGTGCCCAGTGATGCCTGGCGCGGCACCGGCATTGCGCTGACGGCCATCGCCAACCGGGTGTCGTACTGCCTGGACCTGCACGGCCCCAGCGAGGCCATCGACACCGCCTGCTCCAGCTCGCTGGTGGCACTGCACCGTGCCCGGCAGGCACTGCAGGACGGTGAATGCGAGCTGGCGATCGTGGGCGGGGTCAACCTGCTGCTGGGGCCGGAGCTGTTCATCGCCTTCGGCAAGGCCGGCATGCTCAGCCATGCCGGACATTGCCAGACCTTCGCCGCCAGTGCCGACGGCTATGTGCGCGGCGAAGGGGTGGCCGCGCTGGTGCTTGCGCCGCTGGCGGCAGCCCAGGCCAACGGCGACTTCATCTACGGCCAGGTGTGCGCCAGCGCGCAGAACCACGGCGGCCGTGCCCACAGTTTTACCGCGCCCAACCCCAAGGCGCAGACCGAGGTGATCACCCGGGCCTGGCAGCAGAGCGGCCATTGCCCCAGCCAGGCGCGGATGATCGAGACCCACGGCACCGGCACGCCGCTGGGTGACCCGATTGAAATCAACGCGCTGAAGAACGCCCTGCCCATGACCGAGGCCGGCACGCCCATCGCACTGGGCGCGCTCAAGAGCCAGATCGGCCACCTGGAAGCCGCGGCCGGGATTGCCTCGGTGATCAAGAGCCTGCTGTGCCTGCAGCATCGCCAGGTGGTGGGCAACCTGCACCATGACGCGCTCAACCCGCAGATCGAGCTGGCGGGCAGCCCGTTCTATCTGCCCGATGCCACGCATTCCATGGGCGAACAAGATGCACCGCTGCTGGCCGGGGTGAGTGCGTTCGGGTTTGGCGGGGTGAATGCGCATGTGGTGCTCAAGGCTGCCGACAGGGGGAGCGACAGCCCTGGCGTGCCCGACGGCCAGCCGTATCTGGTGCTGCTGTCGGCCAAGGATGAAGACGGCCTGCGCGCCCGTGCGCGGCAGTTGCTGGCGGCCTTTGGCGAGCCCTTGCCCGATGCCGGCGGCGCGCTGCGCCAGGCGCTGGACGAACGTCTGCGCGACCTGCTGGGGCTGATGCCAGGCAACGGTGTGGCCACCCGGCTTGCCGAGCTGAAGGTGGACGCCGAGGATTTTGTAGGTTGCCTGGAGCAGGCGCTGGACGCCCTGCAACTGGACGTACCCATCGATGCATGGCGCGGTGCGGTAAGCCTTGAAGAGGTGGTGGAGCGGCTGGTGGGCGAAGCGGCGGTGCAGCCTGAAGAGGCGGCACGGCTGGAGAGCTTGAATGCGTTGCCGGGCGACCTGTCGGCCAGCCTTGCGGCCATCGCCCGCAGCCTGCAGGAGGGGCGCGATGCGATGGTGCGGCGGCTGGCGGTGGTGGTCGATAGCCGCGAGGCGTTGTTCGAACAGCTGCGGGCGTATCTGGGGTCGTCTGATTGCCCCTCGGATACCCGGTGGCACAGCGCTGATGGGCTGACCGGCAAACCGGCGCCGGAGGCAGGCAGTGGCCGGGCCGACCGTGCACTGCTCGAGCAATGGGCTGCGCATTGGGTGGCCGGCAAAGTGCCGAGCCCGGGCTGGGCCACGCTGTATGGCGACGAACCGCGGCCACACAAGTATCCCTTGCCGGCCTACCCTTGGCGGCTGGAGCGGGTGTGGTACAGCGCAGCCGTCGCAGCACCTGCGCCGGCCACGCCGGCACAGGCGTGGCTCGACTGCTGGGCGCCTGGCGCGGCGCTGCCGGGTTCATGCATGGCGCTGGCCGCCCTGGTGGACCATGTGGCCCAGCCAAGCAGCGTGCTGCACTGGAACGATGTGTGCTTTGGCCCGCCGGTTGCCCTTGCGGCAAGCGACACACTGCACTTTACCCGCGCCCCACGGCATTGGCAGGTGAGTGTGAACGGGCAGGTGCTGCTGCAGGTCGAGACCGCGGCTGCGGTTGCTGCCGCGCCGGTATTGCAGGCGTTGCCCGTCACGGCAGAGGGTGTGCAGGCGACACTGCCTCAGGGCCTGGACGGCTACCGGCTGTGGGCTGCGCTGTTGACCCACCTGAGCACGGCGGCGGGCACCAGCCTGCCCTATCGCATTCGCACGCTGGCGCTTGATCCCCAGGCGTTGCGAGACGCGCGGCAGCTGATTGTCGAGCGCCAGGGCATGACCTTCGATGTGGCCCTGTGCACGGCCGATGGCCGCTGCGCACTGCGCCTGGCGGGCATGCAGATGCGCGCCTTCGACCTTGTGCGCCAGCAGGTGAGCGCATGAAGGCGTGGCTGTTTCAGGGCCAGGGCAGCCAGCGCAAGGGCATGGGCGCGGCGTTGTTCGCGCGTTTTCCGGCGCTGGTGGCCGAAGCCGATGCGGTGCTGGGTTACTCGATCGAGCGTCTGTGCCTGGAAGACCCCGAGCAGCAGTTGAACCTCACCACCTTCACCCAGCCGGCCATCTATGTGGTGTCGTGGCTTGGCTACCTGGCGGCACGTGAGGATGGCGCCGTTGCCAGCGTTGCGGCCGGGCACAGCGTGGGTGAGTACGCGGCGCTGACCGCTGCCGGCGCGCTGGACTTCAGCCTGGGCCTGCGCATCGTCATCGAGCGGGCGCGGTTGATGGCCCAGGTGCAGGGCGGCGGGCTGGTGGCGGTGCTGGGCCACGATCGACAGCGGGTGCAGGCACTGCTGGACGAACGGCCGGATGCAGGCCTGGCCATCGCCAATATCAACAGCCCCACACAGATCATCGTAGGGGGCACGCTGGCAGCCCTTGAACAGTTGCTGGAGCACTGCACAGCGCGGGGGATTCGGGCCATTGCGCTGAAGGTGAGCGGGCCCTTCCATACCGCGCACATGGCCGCTGTGGAGCAACCGTTTCGGGACTTTCTGCAACGCATGAGCGGAGCGTTTCGCGAACCGGCATTCCCGGTGATCGCCAACGTGCACGCGCGCCCGCATACCCGCGACGGGCTGGTGGAGGCACTGTCCACACACCTGACCCACCCGGTGCAATGGCAGCAGGTGATCGAGCGGATGCTGGCCGAGGGCGTCGAGGATTTTGTCGAGATCGGCCAGCCTGCGATTCTGGGTGGGATGCTCAAGGCTATTCGTGAGCAGCCTGCCGTTGAGCGGTCGAATGCCCCTGCGCGCCCTGTGCTGGTGATTGCGCCTGACGCCCCCGCGCTGCTGAGCGAACTGGCACGCCACGGGGCCATGGGGCTGATCGACAGTCACGGCCTGGACCAAAAACAGTTGAAGGCCCGTGTGCTGCGCCTGAATGCCGAGCCGCAGGTGGGCGGCCGTTTCGGTATCCGCCTGCATGGCCGCGCAGATTCAGCACTGATTGATTGGCTGGCGGGCCAGACACTGGCCTGCATCGAGGTGCCGGCCCACTGGCAGCCCCTGCGTGAGCGCTGCCCTGGGGTGCGTTGGCAGGTGCGGGTCGAGTGCATCGATGAGCTGGAGGCTGACGCCGATGCGCTGGTGATTGCTGCCGATACACACCTGCCCCTGCTGCTGGCAGCGCTGGCCCGGCGTAAGCCTTGCGGGCCGAAGATCGGCGCCAGCGGCCTGATCGGCAGCCCTGCCAGCGCCCAGGCGATGTTCGATATGGGGGTGGATTTCGTGGTGTGCGGCAGCGTGTTTCTGCTGGGCAGCGAGGCCGGCCTGCCCGTCGAGCGTCAGCAGCAGCTTGCCGGCATGACACAGGCCGAGCATCGCCCGTTGACGGACTGGCGCTACCCCGAGTTCGCCAGCCGCACGCCCGGCTATGTGCTCGACAGGTTGCGCAACGAACAGGCCGAGGCGATGCAGGCCTTCTACCTCAGCGACAGCGGCGGCGATCAGGCCGCCCTGCGCGACCGCCTTGGCGACGCTGCCAACCCCGCGACCCAAGCCACCTGCGCACGCCGCGCACTGCAGGCCCACATGCTCGCCGGCCTCAACCAATGGCAACAGCCGGGCGATGCCTCGCTGTGGCTGTTCAATCACTGGCGCCAGCGCTGCCGGCCCGAGCTGCCCATTCCCATGCCCACGGAGCAATTGCTCAACCTGCTCTGCCCTCCCCTCTGCCCTTCAAGGACAACGCCATGACCCTGGTCGAGACGCTGCAAACGCGCATCAGCGAATTCATCTGCTGTGAAATGGACCTGCCACCCGAGGACATCGACCTGGATACGCCCCTGGGTGCGTTCGGGCTCGGCTCGCTGGCGGGCATGAAACTGATCGGCAGCCTGGAGCAGCAGTTTGGCTTGCGCCTGTCGCCGACCCTGGTGTTCGAGCACCCGACCATCGCCGAATTGGCCCTCGCCATCGCGGCGATTGCCGCCCGTGGGGAGGCCGCGCATGTTTGACAAAAGCTGCCTGAGCCCACAGGAACTGGCCAGTGCCACCGGCCTGCTGGCGGTGCACGATAGCCTGGCGCTGCGCGCCTGGGTGCACCCGCACAAGGTGCTGTTCACCCTGCTCGACGACCAGGGGGAAGAACAGCAGCAGGTCAGCTACCAGCAGTTGCTGGGGCGGGCCAACGCCATCGCCCGCCAGTTGCAGGCCGTGAGTGAGCCGGGTGATCGCGTGGCGCTGTTCTTCCCGCAGGGCCTGGACTTTATCGCAAGCTTTCTGGCCTGCCTGATCGCCGACCGCATCGCCGTCCCCGTCAACCTGCCGAACCGGCGCCGGGTGGAGCGTTGCCTGAGCATTCTGCATGACAGCGGCAGCTGCCTGCTGCTGGTGGCCGCAAGCGAACAGGCAATGCTGCAGCAGGCATTTGCCGGCACCCCGGCGGCGGCGCTGGCGATGCTGAGCCCTACTGACGATTGCGACGCACCGTTGACGTTCGCCCGGCCTGCGGAGCGTGACCCACAGCGCGTCGCCTTCTTGCAGTACACCTCCGGCTCCACCTCGGCGCCCAAGGGCGTGAGGGTGAGCCACGCCAACATCACTGCCAACCTGCGCATGATGCGCGACAGCTGGGCGCTGGACCACACCAGCGACTTCGTCACCTGGCAGCCGCACCACCATGACATGGGCCTGATACTCGGGCAGCTGCTGCCCATCGTGTTGGGCAACCACACGGTGATCATGGCGCCGGCGACCTTCGTGCGTCAGCCGCTGATCTGGCTGCAGGCCATTGCGCGGTACAAGGTGCGGTTGGCCGGGGGGCCGAACTTTGCCTACAACCTGGCGGTGGAGCGTTACGACGCCGAACGCCTGCAGGGCCTGGACCTGTCCCACTGGACCCACGCCCTCAACGGCGCCGACGTGGTTCGCCCGGCAAGCCTTGCGCGCTTTGCGCAGCAGTATGCGGGGCATGGCTTCAGGGCCAGCGCGTTTGTGCCGTGCTATGGGCTGGCGGAGGCAACGCTGTTCGTGAGCGGCGGGCCGCAGGGGCGGCCGGTATGCTCGGTGGTGGTGCCCGTGGATGCGGGGGCACCGCAGGAGCTGGTGGGGTGTGGCGAGCCATCGTGGGAGGTGGAAATCGCGATCGTCGACCCGGCCAGCCGACAGCGCTGCACGCCTGGGCACATCGGCGAAATCTGGCTACGCGGGCCGAACATTGCACAGGGCTACTGGCAGAACCCGGCGGCGACCGAGGCGGGTTTCAAAGCGCGGATCGACGATGGCAGCCCCCTGGATTACCTGCGCACCGGCGACCTGGGTTTTGTCGGCCCCGACGACCGCCAGCTGTACGTGTGTGGCCGGCTCAAGGACCTGATCATCTGCGAGGGCCGCAACCTGCACCCCGAAGACATCGAGTACACCGTGATCGAAGCCCTGGACGAGGTGCGCCCGCAGAGTTGCGCGGTGTTCAGCCACGACAACGAGCAGCAGCGCCAGACCCTGGTGGCGGCCATCGAACTGAACCGCGAGATCAAGCGCTGGCTGCAGGACAACCCGCGTCAGCTCAAGGCGGTGGTACGCAGCGCGGTGGTGGACCAGCACGGCATCACCCTCAACCGCATCGTGTTCGTGCAGCCCACCAGCATGCACAAGACCACCAGCGGCAAGATCCAGCGCGCGAAGATGCGCCAGCTGTACCTGGCGAGCGAGCTGGACCTGTTCGATGAAACCCGCTGAGCCGCTGGTGCAGTGGCTGGCAGACGCCGAAGCGCCGGTCAGCCTGGTCTGCTTTCACTGCGCAGGCGGCAGCGCGCAGAGCTTCTTTGCGTGGAAGCAGGCGGCGGCTGGGGTATGCGAGTTGTACGCCGTGGAGCTGCCGGGGCGCAGCCGGCGCTTGCGCGAGCCGTTCGCCCGCTCGGTAACGGAGGTGGCCGCGGCGTTCGCCGAGCAGTGCCAGGCGTTGCCCGACAAGCCGCTGGTGCTGTTCGGGCACAGCCTGGGCGCCCTGCTCGCCTACGAGACTGCGCGGGTGTTGCTGGCGCAGGGGGTGCGCAAGCCCGTGCACCTGCTGGTGTCTTCTCGCCAGAGCCCGGACTGGCTGCCCGTGTGCGCTGGCCTGCCAGCACTCAATGACCAGGCCTTGCGCGATTACCTGGCGAACCTTGCCGGCACGCCACGGGAGGTGCTGGCGAACCAGGCGATGATGGACCTGGCGGTGCCGATACTGCAGGCCGACCTGGAGTTGATTCTGGGGTATCGCCACACGCATGTGCGCGGCCTGGACATCCCGGTGGATGCGTTTGGCGGTATGGGTGACGAGCAGGTGCGCTTTGAATCGCTGGGTTGTTGGCAGCGCGTGACCGAGGGTGGTTTCAGCTTGCGCATGATCGGGGGCGGGCACTTTGCGGTGATGCAGCAGCCGCAGGTGGTGATGGCGCGGGTGCGGGTGATCGGTGACGGCCTTGCCGCGGCCGAGGGGCAGCATCGGCGCCCTTCGCCCGCTGCTGTGCGGGGTGACTAGTCGGTGAGCATGGCGTGAGCCACGTCCTCGACCAGGGCTTTTGACATGCCGCTGAGGCAGTGCGCGGCCCAGATCAGCGAGGCGTCCTGCTGGGTGCCGGCTTGCAGGGTGAGCTTGTACACGCAGCTCATCAGCGCGGCGGCTTGCTCCAGCGCGAACTGCGCATTGTGACCGGGTTGCACGCGGAACAGCCGGTCGGCGTTGGAGGCTGCTTCGCCTTCGCCGAAGGTGCCGACGCCGATGGTTTTGATCGCGTTTGTGGCGGGTGCAATCGAATCCTTGTCCATCCAAAATGCTCCTGCAGCGTTGCCAATTTCAGGAGGTGTGGGGGCTCTACAGGCGCCGCATAACCCTGTAGGAGCTGGCCTTGCCAGCGAATGCAGACACCGCCGTAGCCGAATGCACACCACAAAACCCTGTAGGAGCGGGCTTGACCCGCGAACGACCGCTACGCGGTCGCATAGCACCCAAGCCCCCTCCTACCCCATCAGTGAACAGCCTGAACCCGACTCAACGCCACCTCCACCAACTCCCGCGCGTGTTCTATCTCATGCACGGCCGCCAGGCTGAGCATCTGCTGGGGGGCTTGGGAATGAAGTAGCACCGCGTGCTGCGATACGGTCTGTGCGCAGAGCAGGTATTCGGAGAGTTGAATGAGGATATCTTCGAGGGTTTGGGGGGTGTGGTGGGGTGGGTCTGGGACGATTTTGAGCATGATGAACCTCTAGAGTCGATGAGGCTGCTACAGACCTGCTGTCAAACAAGAAGGTGGCAGCGGTACGCGGGTTGACAGACCGAGGACTCTAGAACTCGGCGCACACGAGTGTGCCCCACGTACAGCCGCCATAAAGGGTGCACGTGCGCCAAGAGTCAGGGACGGCCTGTCAAAGCCGGTCGTTGATGAGCAACGACGCGGAGGAGACTAGAGCGCTGACTGGGCCGGCGCAATGGCTGGCGTGCGGCGGGAGTATGATTGGGAAAGAGCCTACAGGGAATAGGGAAAGGCTGAGGTTTGGATGTAACGGATTGCAAATTCGTTGTGAGAAATGCGCTTTAGCCAGGACTTTAGTTCGCTGGTTGATAGGCCAGGATCGCCCTCGCCAGTTGCATCTCGTCCTCAGTAATTACCGTGCTTGCGGGCCGCAGCGCTGACAAGGCAGCTTGCAGCTCCACGCCCAGAATGGCGCCGTCGCTTGCCACGTAGGCCGCCGCGTCATTGCGGGCGTCTACGATTTTTCTATCCTGGTTTTTGCTGCTATTTCGGCTGCTGGCTTCCGCGTCCTCGGTAAGGGTCACGGGAAACAGCGTCACGGCCAGAGACGAGGTAACGATTACTCCGAGGAACGTGGGTTCCACGGCGCGGCCATCCCCCGCCAAGGCGGGCAGAGAGCAGGAAAAACCGAGCACAATTGCCGCTAGTAAATGACGCACCTAGTCGCTCCATGCGTTGGACCGATCATCAAAATCGAAATGTGCGCGCATTCTGGCGGAGTATCGCCTGGAGGAGAAGTGCTACTCACAAATGCCGAGCTCGGCATTTGCTGGGAAGTCCGGAATTACTTGCTGCGTCACGCCGTTCAAGCGTAGCGATCAAACGACCAGGTGGCAGCTATACGCAGGTTGACAGACCGAGTAAGCAACGAACCCGGCGCACACAAATGTGCCCCACGTAGAGCTGCCGGACTTACAACAGCGCAGAAAGATTAGAGAGCGATGGAGAGGAACGCAACGGCTGGAAGCGGCAAAAACACGATTGGGAAATGGACTACAGCGCGTAAAGAAGGGCCGGAAAACTAGCAAATCGATGGAGCTAAAAGGGGCGACAGATTTACATACTGACAGACGTTTCGTGATGGCCACTTGAAATTAATCAAGATATTGCAGCACCATGCTTTTCCTACATTTTCGCAGGAAAGGTCTGACAGTGACGAAAGCAACGCCGAAGGAACGGGTCCAGTGGGCAATCAATGAATTCGATCAAAATCTGAGGCATCAGTCCAACTGGATAGGCTGGGAAACCAATCGTCGCTATCACTCCGCCATAACGGTTGCGGGCAAGCGCTATCCTGCAAAAAAAATTGTGGCCTTGGCCTCAGCAAAGGATGAGCAGTCTTTCTCAGGCGCATTTGAAACGACACGCTATTTACGTAAAGCTGGATTTCAGACTGAAGCCATCCTCCACCCACCAGCTTCGATCCTGGACCTTCACTTCGAACGAGGTGCGGTGTATGACCGAAAAACCGAAATCCATGGACCATTTGGTGGGAGTCACCAGTCAGGGATTGCTCCGTCTTCAACTCATCCTGCGATTTTTATTTTCACCGGTGAAGCGGGTGAGCAGCATGGTTACCTGGACGACTGGCTGGATGACAATACCTTTCTCTATACCGGTGAAGGCCAGAAAGGGCCTATGACCTTAACAAAAGGAAACCTGGCCATTGCCGAGCATGTTAAGACTGGGAAATCGCTCTATCTATTTCAGTCATTAGCAAAAGGTAAAGGTCATCGCTTTGACGGCGAATTCGTCTGTGAGGGATTTTTCCAAAGCGAACAAGCCGACAAGGACGGCGATTTGCGCAGCACTATTGTTTTCCGGTTGAGCCGAATTGAAGCGATAACTGACGACGCGCTGAACCGATTACCATCAGAACATAATGAATTTCCTTTAGAGTCCGATCTAATCGCAGCACGAAATGCCGCCCTCTCAGTGACTCAACGCGCACCGAGAATAAACCCAAGTGTAAGTAAAAGAAACATTTACCAACGAAGCCGCGTGGTGGCCCACTACGTGATTATGCGTTCGAAAGGTGTATGTGAGAGCTGTAGTACTACGGCCCCCTTTCTAAAAGTTGATGGGCAACCTTATCTGGAACCGCATCATATTAATCGAGTTTCAGATGGTGGCTTGGACCATCCTCAGTTTGTCGCAGCGATATGCCCGAATTGCCATCGAGAAATTCACTCAGGCGCAAATGGAGAGAGGAAGAATCTAGAGTTAGCAGCGAAAATTAAAAAAACCGAATTGCTTTACTCCTGAAATTACTATGGCACTTTAGGGCATCATTTGATGCCATAACTCATACCACTCCGTATTTCATCCCGATCAAGTCGGCTCGCCTTCACGCCCTTACTTGTAACGGTGCTATTTTCGATAACGCTTGCCGATTTATCGAAGCTTGCCCTTACGAAAAGACCTATGCGGCTAAAATAATTCGCTGCGCCCTAGCCACACTCAAAAAGCAACTAATTGCAAAGTCGGCATTTTCCAAAAGAGAGTGATTGACTGCGGCGCAGAGGTAGGTTGGCTATTTCAGAAAACGTAGAAACCTAAGAATCTACATAAAAATCACGCACATGAAAAAGGCCATCCCTTTCGGAAATGGCCTTATTCACTGAATATATGGTCGGGACGGAGTGATTCGAACACTCGACCCCTTGCACCCCATACAGTTACGCACTAGACATCCATGGTTCGTACTGCACCTCTATAGAATCCTAAAGCCCATTAAAATATGGACTTTTAGCGATTCACTCTTCCAACGACCGCTATCGTGACCTACCCTTAGCTGACAAATCTGTGGGAGTAAATGTGGGAGTAAATTTCTCAGGAGATTGATTATGGCCAAGCTCACCGCCAAAGAACTAGAAGCACTGACCGAGCAAGATGTCGGCACCGTCATACGCGACGAAGGCAGCCTCTCAGGCAGGGTCTCACTCCGCAAAAAAGGTGTCGCCATCCCCTTTTACTTCCAGTTTCGTTGGGAAGGTATTTACACCCGCTTTTCCTGCGGCACCTGGCCAAACAAGTCGTTGACCGAAATCCGCAAGGAGCGCAACGAAGCGCGAGACCTTGTAGCCAAAGGGATCAATCCTAATGAAAACAAGCGCGCCGGGAAGGTCAGGCAAAAAGCGGAACTGGCTGCACAACTCGCGGAGGCCGATCGGCAAAAGTCTAAGGAGCTAACGCTGCTGGACCTGGCGGAAGAATGGCTTCGCGATGGTGTGGCACGCAAGGATGGTAATGCCGAGCTACGGAGAAAGTTCGCGAAAGATCTTTACCCTACTCTTGGCTCTAAAGTCATCAGTTCAATCAGTGAGCATGACCTGCGGAACTTGGTGCGGTCCGTAATGGCTCGTGGCGCTACTCGTCAAGCCATCAGTCTTTTTTCGGATACCGTTCAGATGTTCGGGTGGGCCCAGAAGCGCCAGCCATGGCGAACGCTGCTGATTGACGGAAACCCAGCAGACTTGGTCGAAATCAACAAGCTTGTACCCAGTGACTACCAGGAGGAGCGAACTCGGATCCTCTCCTCTAGCGAACTTCAAGAACTACACCACCGTTTTCAAACAATGACTGCGGACTACGCAGCACTACCTGCCGGCGAAAAGTACGATGGTATTCGCCCACTCAAACCAGAGTCCCAGCTTGCGCTTTGGATCTGTTTAGGAACGTTATGCCGGATCGGTGAACTACTTCAGGCTGAATGGAAAAACGTCGATTTGGAAAATGGCGTCTGGTTTATTCCCGTGGCAAACGTCAAAGGCAGCCGGGGAAAGAAGCAGGACCACCACGTGTTCCTATCTGCGTTTGTGATCCACTATTTCAGCAAGCTTCGGCTGCTCACGGGACACTCTCAATGGTGCTTCCCCGCAAAGCATCATGATGGTCATGTCGATCTCAAGGTCGTCAGCAAACAGGTGGGAGACCGCCAATCACGCTTCAAAAATCGCAGACCGCTTTCCCGTCGCCGACATGATGACACCCTGGTGCTGTCCGGTGGTGCGAATGGGGAGTGGACACCCCACGACTTGAGACGAACAGGAGCAACCATGATGCAAGCCTGGGGCATAAGCCTTGACGTGATAGATCGGTGCCAGAACCACGTGCTGGCAGGTTCCCGGGTCCGCCGTCACTACTTACATCATGATTATGCCGAAGAGAAAAAAGAAGCTTGGAACCTGCTGAGCGAAAAGCTCACTGAGATCATGATCGGCCAGGATGGTTTGTAGGGAATTAAGACACGATAGAAGGTGTCATCGCCTCCGCCATCTTTATACGACAAAGGCCTTATTATTCAGGGCTTTGTCGTTTCTGGGGTTTGGAAAAACCTGCCAACCCACACTCCAGCCCACACCCTGGATGAAGTATTGCTTTCCAGCGGCTAATTTTCGAAACGTCTCTTGCCTGCACCTCCAGCCCTTAAGAGCCGGTTTAGAAGCAGCTTCTGCATGAAGCTCCGGAACGAAAGTAGAGATCATGACCGCTCTTCGGCTCCGCCCTCTTTCGCGACATGTTCGGCATTACCGAGATGCGCGGCGCTTTTTCCGACAAAGCCCTGATCGAACGCTAAATTGAAGTGGAAGTGGCCCTTGCCCAGGCCGAGGCACGCTACGACGTGATATCAAGCGAGGCCGCCGAGCAAATCGCTGCCCTAGCGACTTCCGCCTCACTCGATATGGCGCTCATCAGTACGTGGCTGAAAATGTCGATTACCCGATTCTGCCGCTGGTGCAACAACTGTCGATAATCTGTGGTGAAGCCGGTCGTTGCGTCCACTGGAGGCCACCACGCAGGACATCATGGACACTGCCGTGGTGCTGCAGGTATGGAACCGCACCGTTGCTGGCCTGGATGGTAGAGGAATAGGACATCGAGCCGCATGTGCCGGTGTGGGACAAAACCGAGCGCAAGAACGACAGTTTTTCGAGCAACGATTTCCACTGGAATGAAGAGGCTGAGGAATACCGCTGTCCGGCCGGCAATGCGTTACGTAGCGAATGGCGAGCCTTCAAAAACGAGCGTTCGCACGTCACCAAAGCCAACACCATCATCTTCCGATCCTGGCAGACCGACTGCGTTGCCTGCCCGATGAAAGCCAAGTGCTGCGCGAATACTGCGTTCCGCAAGATCGCTCGCAGCGTCTATGAAGCCGCGCGCGATGTGGCTCGGCGAATGGTAGCAACACCTGCGTACGTGCGCTCCCGCCACGAGCGTAAAAAGGTCGAAATGATGTTTGCCCCCCCAAGCGCATCGTGAAATTGGATCGCCTGCGGCTACGTGGCATGAGTGGCGCGACCGATGAGTTTACGCTGGCCGCTGTGCGGTTCAGACCCTACGACGGCTGGCCAAATTTACCTCTCAAGGGCCACCGGTCACGGGATAGGTGCGTCTGCACTAAACAAAAAACCTCAACCAAACCCAATAACCGAGCAGCAAAGGTCACCGAAGGGCCGAGAAACCACTCAATGTGGTGAGTAGGGTTCTCCGATGGTGATCCTGCCTGGGTTCGAGCCAGCTGAAAATCCGACTTTTTCAACAGAATCGGTCAAAAACAGTCATTCTATGTTTCTACCGCGGCAGATGAATCCGGCATCTGTAAACACTGGTAGCGGAGTCCCCAAGAAGGTGATTGGGTGTCAACCGGTGTATCGCTACATCGCGCCCGAATTCTGGAAGCCGTATTGACGACTAAAGGAACAGGCGTTTCTGGGCAAACGGCGTCGATGGCGTCGCGCATGATCAGCCTCAAAAGCAGCGTACACGCGCTCGAAAGCATATGGTTTCGCTGCGCGTCGTACGTGAAAATATACCTCCGTGGTCGGATTGACGCGGAATTTCAGCGAGCGCAGACTGCCGGAAGAACAGTCGCACCGGCATTTGGCTGAGTTGCCCACGTGTCACGTGTGTGCACCATGGGTGAGATGGCGACGAACATCGCAATGAACGAAACCAACCGCTCATGACGATTGCCAACTTCGCCAGCGCTAGTATCCTGCGCATCAAGCCAAGTGCCGATGCGTGTCGAAGTACTCGAGAAATTCGAGAGGATAGTCGGAGAGGGCAAGCGTGGCGGACAGATCATTCGACAGATCCGCGAGTTGGTAGCCAAGGGAGAGTTCAAAGTGGGACCAGTCGACCGAGTGGTGATTACAGTTCTGAACTTCCTCGAACCGAAGGCGGGACAGCGCCAAGTTGACCGTGCGCCCACGACTTGCTGCAGAACTTCCGTCGGTTCAAGCTGAAAAGATCGAGATCGAACAGATTCTGCCAAATCTGGTGGAGAGCTCGATCGATGTGGAGGTGACCGTACGAGATTCAGTGCTAGCTTTTCGGTTATTGTCCGAGCGCAGATTTTCGATCTTTTTTCACCGCCAGAACTGACGGCACGGGCCGGGGCTGTCCATCAGTCACTCAATCGTGCAAGTGCATCATGGCCGGTTCTTGCTGGATTCAAATGCGCTTTGCGTTGCAATATTCCGTTTGACGCTCCCAATACAATAAGAGAGGTTAACTAAATGGGCAGTTCGGGGACCGTTTTTGTTGTGGACGATGATCAAGCAGTGGCCGAATCCCTGCGCGCACTGCTCATGTCCGTCGATCTTCCGGTAAAAACTTATCCTAGCGCGCAGGCGTTTATCGATGATGACGATTGCTCCAAACAGGGCTGTCTGGTTCTCGATGTGCGTATGCCTGGTATGAGTGGCCTGCAGCTTCAGGAATACCTCAAGGCGAGAAAAATAACGATACCCGTGATCTTCATCACGGGGCACGGGGATGTGCCTATGGCCGTGCGAGCGGTTAAGGCGGGCGCTTTGGATTTCCTGGAAAAACCTTTCCACGATCAGGATCTGCTCGATCAGGTGCATCTCGCGCTTACGCTAGAGCAGGAAAGGCGCCATTCGGCAGTTGGGCGTGAGTCAGTGCGTGAGCGTCTGGAGGCCCTGACGACGCGCGAGCGCGAGGTCATGGATCTGATAGTCGCTGGCAAGTCCAGCAAGATGATAGCCAATATCTTTAATCTATCGTGCAAGACCATCGAGTTTCATCGCGCCAATGTCCTGCTCAAGACGAATGTTCATACCACCGCGGAACTGATCCATATGGTGCTTTCTGCGCAAGACGCTGCCCGTCCGTCCTGACGGTACAAAGCATTCCGAGCCGGTTTCGAAACATCGCCGCCGCGCCACCCGGCGCTGGCGGAGTGTCGCAGACATGGCTTTCTGTTCTGACATTGCTGAGGTCGTTCGCTGTCACTCCTGCCCGGGAGCAAGCCTCCGGCCGAGAGAGTCGGCGCCGCGAGAAGTAAAAGCGCGGCGGCCCAAGCCGCCGGTTGCCAAAACACTCTGCCGCCAATCCTTACAGTCTACGGAATCAGGTCGCGCCGCCGAAACGGATCCCACTTGGTGCACCGCTATTCAGAGGACGTCACGAAAGTGGTATTCAGCGCGTACCCTGCAGTTCGCAGCGCAGCGCCGATCTCCGGCAGTGAGCCCGGATCGTCGATTGTGGCGGGCATTTTCCATTCCTGACCGTCGGCGATCTTCTGCATGGTCCCGCGCAGGATCTTTCCCGAGCGCGTCTTAGGTAGCCGATTGACCACTACCGCACGCTTAAAATCAGCAACCGGGCCGATGTTTTCGCGAACGAGCTGCACAATTTCCTTGATGATTTCCTCGTGCGAGCGATTGACGCCGGCCTTCAGGCATAACAGCCCCAGCGGCACTTGCCCCTTAATCTGGTCGGCGACTCCAATCACTGCACACTCGGCGACATCGCAATGACTGGCCAATACTTCTTCGATCGCCCCTGTCGATAGTCGGTGGCCGGCGACATTGATGATGTCGTCGGTCCTGGTCATTACATGAACGTAGCCCTCCTCATCAATGAACCCCGCATCCCCGCTCTCGTAGTACCCCGGATAAGCACGCAAATAGGAGTTCTGGAAGCGTAGATCCGCGTTCCACAGTGTAACCAGCGCACCTGGGGGCAGCGGCAGCTTAATGCACAGGACACCGATCTTGCCTCGGGCCACCACATCCTGCTCGCTGTCGAGCACCTGGACATCCCAGCCCGGCATCGGACGCGTGGCCGAGCCGTACTTGACGGGAAACAGATGCGTGCCGAGGGGGTTGCCCGCGACGACCCAACCTGTTTCCGTTTGCCACCAATGGTCGATGACCGGAACCTGCAGTTTCTGTTCTGCCCACTGCAGGGTGTCCGGATCTGAACGCTCCCCAGCCAGGAACAGCGCCCTGAGATGAGACAGGTCGTACTTGCCGATATGCTGGCCCTGAGGATCCTCGCGTTTGATGGCACGGAAGGCCGTCGGCGCGGTAAATAAGGTCGTCACTTTGTGCTGTTCGACGATCCTCCAGAATGTACCGGCGTCGGGAGTTCCTACTGGTTTACCTTCGAACACGACAGTGGTGCAGCCGGCGAGCAACGGCCCGTACACGATGTAGGAGTGACCCACGACCCATCCGACATCCGAAGCCGCCCAGAAGACTTCGCCGGGTTGCACATCGTAGAAATGCTCCATGGTCCAACGAAGAGCGACCGCGTGGCCGGCGTTGTCCCGAACCACGCCCTTGGGCTCCCCGGTCGTTCCGGATGTGTAGAGGATGTATAGTGGATCGGTCCCCTTTACCGGTACGCAGGCCGCGGGCTGCGCGCTGGCCACGGCCTGCTCCCAATCGACATCCCGGTCCTCGACAAGCGATGCGCGCTCCTGCGAGCGCTGGTAAACGATAACGCTGTCCGGCTTGTGCTTGGCCTGCTCGATGGCGCAATCGAGCATCGGTTTGTACCTGACGATGCGGTTTGGCTCGATTCCGCATGAGGCAGAAACGATGACCTTCGGCTTGGCGTCATCGATACGAGTCGCGAGCTCGTTGGGCGCAAAGCCTCCGAACACCACAGAATGAACAGCCCCCAGCCTCGCACAGGCCAGCATGGCAATGACGGTCTGCGGGATCATGGGCATGTAGACGAGTACCCGATCGCCCTTGGCCACGCCACGCAAACGCAACGCTCCTGCGAAACGGGCAACGGACGCCTGAAGCTCGCTGTAGGTGATGGTCTGGACAGTCCCGGTGAGCGGGCTGTCGTAGATGATGGCAGCCTGGTCACCACAGCCCGCCTCGACGTGCCGGTCCACTGCGTTGTAGCACGTGTTGAGTTCAGAGCCTACGAACCAGCGATAGAACGGAGCCGTGCTGTCGTCCAGCACCTTGCTCCAGGGTTTGTACCAGCTGATGCCCTGAGCAGCTTCGCCCCAGAACCGGTCTGGATCTGCGATAGAGCGGGCATGCATTTGGTCAAAGGCGTCAATTTGTTCTGCGGTCATTGCGATCTCTCTGGCAGTTGTCAACGTTGAATCGAAACCAACCATGTAGCGCTGTTGCCGGATGGAGCCGACGCCCATGGCCGCGCGCCGTTATGCCGCGACGCGGAGTAAGGGGCCCGAAAGCCCCTTTGAAAGCTCCGACCACCCATCAGGACAGCCGGTCGCTACGCGGAGGTCAATCGCCAGCCTGGAGCTTCTTCACGTCGGCAGCGGTAAGGCAATGCCCACCGATGGACCAGTCGCCGCTCTTCACCTCCTCGAAGATCACCCAGGTCACACCTTCCATATTCTTGCCTTCGACTGACACCATGGCGTCGTGGACAGCGCGAATTGCCTTCTGCTTTTCCTCGGCGGTGAACACACCCTCAATACCTTTAATCGTCACGAGCGGCATAACGTTTTCCTTTTTGGATAACACAAGAAAATGCGCAAGGTCAGCCTCTGCTGATGCCCAAACATCGCGGACTAGCCCCAATGTTCGTTGCAGCCTCCTTACGAAGGCTGGGAGCGTTGCACTTAACCGACCCAACGCGGGGGGGGGTAAAGGATGAAAGGCACAGCAGGCCACTATTTGATCTGCCGGTACCCGGTTTTCAACAAAACCCAATTTGTTGGCGCTATAGCTCTCTAGCACGCACTTGGTCTGCTGGTAGTTAGCTAAGGCGATCTTGTGGGTTTCGCGGCCAATGCCGGAGCGCTTGTAGCCGCCACCCGCACTGTCTTTGTCATTTCCGTCCTCCTTACTTTTATTGAAATGCTCAACAGAGGGTGACGTTCTTCCGGGGCAAGGTCAGTCCCCGCATTCACTGGACGCGATGATTGACAGCAAGTCTCAAATGTCAGGTGTAACTGTATCCGTCGTCCGCCAGGTAACATCTCAGCTTGTTCCCCAGAACAACTTCAACCAGACACTTGTTGCAGTTGGAACACTTCCCCGGATCCTCTCTTCCATCGAGAACGTCATTAGGGAAGTCAGGTTCCGCAGCAAGGACCCTCGCTAAAGACAACATATCCGCGGTCCCTTCTTTGATGATCTGATTCATGGTCGCCGGATACTTGTGACCGCCCGTGAGAATCAGCGGGGTATCGCCACAGAGCGGCTTAAGGGCGACTGCATGGTTATACCAATATGTTTCTTCGAACTTGACTGAGTCCCTGATTCCATACAGGCCATTGATGAGTTCAGAAGTGATCCCCTCGACAATTCCGCCGACACCCTTCTTCAAGGTTCCGATCGGAATTTCTCCCCGTGTCATCATGAAAACGTTGTCAACGATCGTGCCGCCGCTGATCTCAATGGCGTCGACGAGTTTGGCCACTTCCGGGATGAATATCTTCGCTTCGTCCAGGTTGATTCCATCGCTCCAGGGTTCATCGACGGAAATTTTGGTCCAGACCAGCATCTCTGGCCCGACTGCCTCCCTTACAGCCCGGAAGGTCTCTTCAAAGAACTTGAACCTCTTCTCGGGCGTACCTCCCCACGCGTCGGTTCGCTTGTTGGTATGTGGAGAAAGGAACTGCGCCAGCATGTAACCGTGGGCGGCGTTGGGCAGCACGATATCGAATCCGGCCTTCTTCGCTCTTACGGCAGCCGCCGCCTGGTCTTCGACCGCCTTCCAGATCTCAGCCTCGGTCATCTCCCGACATGCAGCCTGGTACATCGGACTCGGCCCCATCGCCGACGGGCCCATCACTGCCTCTGCGCCTGAGAAGAACAGGTTGGGATTCGCCTGCCGTCCGGCGGCCGCCAGTTGCAGACCCGCCACCGCACCATACGAATGGATTGTATCCGCCAGCTTTTTCAGACCGGGAATGTGGCTATCGTCGTATGAGCCGGTCTGGAATGGCATGCAGCGGGGCAGGCAAACGTTGGTGTAGCCGGGGAAGATACAACCAGCACCGCCAGCGGCCTGCCGTGCAATCCAGGACTCCAGTTCGGGCGTCACCTCACCCCGTTCCGTCGCCATTCCCTCATACATGCCCGAGCGCATCATCCGGTTCTTGAACGTTATTCCTCTCATCTCGATGGGTGAGCAAAGTTCCATCCATTTTGTCTGTCTTGTCATGGTGTCTCTCCTTTGCTTGAGTTCGTAGCGAGCGCTGCCGATAGTGAGTTACGCCACTCAGTGGTTTTATTTTCGAGGCGACAACCTGGCTAAAAGGACTGATCGGCTAAAGCGGCATGAGCGCCTCACCGTTCAAGAACACTTTGCCGGTGACATTCACCGGCCGCTTCAGTGTGTCGAGCGTTGGGCAGCGCGCTTCAACCATGCGTACGAATTCCGCGATGGTCGCGGGGTCCTCCTGACTCGTGATGCGCGTTTCGAACTTAATTGTCTGGTAGCCAGGCGGAACCGAGGGATCTACGCCAAACACTCCCCGGACATCGAGCTGCCCCTTGAGATCCACGATGACCGAATCGAGTTTGATCCCTGTCATGTGTGCATAAAGCGAGTACAAAATCCCTTGGCATGCTCCCAGGGAAGTCAGTAGCAATTCGACGGGATTCATTCCAGCGTCGTTGCCTCCCATATCTGGCGGCTCATCGATGAGCAAGGCGGGGAACTTGCGAACGTACGCGCTGCATTGCGTGCCGCCGTCTAGCCGCACCTGCGCCTTGAACATCGCGGGCGCCGGAGCGGCGGAGTTTTTCTGGAGGTGGGTAACCATCTCATGAATTTTTTTGCTTATTGTTGAAGTTGTCATGGGATCCTCGATAGGTCATTTTCGGAGCTGATCCTGAACATGCGACTGACGTTCAAGAAGCACGAAAAGTGTCAGCCTTCGATCACATGCGGAACAACTAGGCTGACTCAGCGGCGCGCCTAGGCGCCTCCCGAGGCTGAACCTAGGGCAATACCGAGTCCGGACACACATGTCACTCGTTGGACCAGGAGCGAGCCACGCCGCGCCATCGGGGTACAGTCGCCGATGCGGTAGATCTTGCCACTGTCGCAGGCCGCAGTTGACCACCTGCGCCCGGCATCCCGCGCACGAGAGGGAGAGCGGCAGGCCGCGCTTCATGAACGCCTGCGTGAGGCCATGAACGAGTCTTTCGGCGGTCTCCTCTAGATACTCCTGCAGGTGGCACAGCAGACGTGAGCGGTCACCACGCAGCATCGGCTCGACCCAGGCGCCGCTGCGCGTCAGGACCTTGCGCACGGCGTGATGGAAGTCGAGCAGCCAGATAGCTCTTCGGGGGCCGCCGGTGCGGGGAGCAAGGGGCCGATGATCGAGTAGCGCAGGCGCGCCTCGCGATCCCGCTGAAGCGGATCGAGTTCGGTACTCAAAAGGTCCCCCGGTGAAGCGGCGCCGAGGGCGTTGCGGGTGGGAGTGAAGGCTACAACCCCTAGGAGACGTGGACTGTGCGCATCCTCTGCGGGCGCAGCGGCCCTGCTCGGTGAAGAGCCCCGCACACTCCTATCGGCCCGCACGCACTTGAGCAGGCGGCTCCTCAGCATTGCGTAGCGGTAAACGGAAAACTTGGGGTGAGTAGCAGGGCTTGGCACACAGGGGGGCCGCCAATGCCATCAGGAAAGGTGGCGGTACTCACTCCGCTCCAGGGCAGGAGGAACTGTGAATGCGAACTTGACGCCCTTGTCTGCGTTGGGATGAACCGAAATGCGACCACCGTGCGCTTCGATGACCGATCGACTGATCGAGAGACCCATGCCGATGCCGTCAATTTTCGTCGTAAAGAAGGGATCGAACACCTTGTCGATATCATCCGCATCAATACCGCATCCGCAATCCTGCACCGCCACCTCGATTCCTCCGTCTTGGCCGCGCATCGTTGACACACTGACGAACGCCTGTGCGGCAGCGCCAGGATCTCCCATTGATTCGACCGCATTTCGAATCAGATTGAAGACGACCTGCTCCAACTCAATCTTACTTGCGTAGATGGACCCAGTATCCGGCGCGAGCTTCATCGCAATCCTGACGTCGTGTCGCGTGGCCTCGGGTGTTATAAGCATCACCATCATGCGTACGATCTCGTTGATATCCACCAGCGTTTTAGTTGGTTCCGTTCGGCTAACCAGCTCCCTGACAGTGCGAATGATCTGCCCCGCCCGCTGGCCTTGTTCGTTAATTGCTTCCAGTGACTCGACCACGTTTTCAATCTTGTCCGGCGCAGTTCGAAGTCGGCGAAGACACGCCGACGCGTGGTTCACGATGGCGGCGAGGGGTTGATTCAGCTCATGCGCAAGACCCGACGCCATCTCTCCCATGGATGTGATTCGGGCGACCCTGGCCAGGTCGGAGAGGTGGCGCTGTGCCCGCTCTTCAGCGTTGCGCCGGTCGGTGATGTCGCGGGTCAGCGCGAGCGCCGCGACGATTGTGCCGCCCGACTCGCGCATTGGCACGACATTCGTCTCGAACAAACGGTGCTGACCCATCGCACACAAGACTCGAAACTCCATCGACTCGGATCGCCCCTCAAAGACAGCTGCAGAGAGGGCTTTGTATCGCTCGTGATATTCCGCGGAGATAAAGCTATAAACAGAGGTGCCCACCACCTGCGCGGCACAATTGGCACCTAGGCACGCTATCCCTGCCCTATTCATGGTCAGGACAGTGCCATCGGCGTCGTGGAGTTTTACGCACTCCAGTTGCGATTCAAAAATAGTTTGCAGGCGTTGCTCTAAATCCGAGAGCGCGCGCTCCGCCAGAACACGCGCGGATCCCTCGGCTCCCAACCGGCTTTCGGCATCGCCTAGCCGCTTTGCCAAGTACAAAGCAATGCCGGTCATCGCGACAAACACTAATCCGCCGACTATCAATGTCAACATCGCGCGCTCACTCGGTCGATCCCGACTTCACTTTGGCTCATGGATTCAAGAAACATAGTTTGCGTCGTTGGGATGTTGTAGAAAGAAATTGACCATCACCCGAAAGGTCACTTGTGCCAAACGGTGTCGCACTGGTTCTGGGCTCAGTCTCTCAGGCTTGTCATGAAGATGAAACCGGCTTCAAACGGCCGCCTTGACCAGCCTGGCACGGGGCAACAAAAACCAAAGCACGCCCGCCATGATGAACAGGGCGGGTACATCACCCAGAAGGTTGGCGTGCTCGTGAGTATCAACCCCGGCCTGCATCGCCATGATTCCGGCATGCACGATGCTGGACCAGATCGCGAACTGGATCAGACTGCGGTGCTCGCTTGGTCGGCGGGAAGCGATTAGCATAAATATTCCCAGAGTAGCGTAGACCCCTTGAATCATCTGTTCATATTTGACCTGCCTCGGCTCCCATGTCCATCCATCGATCCAGAACCAGTTCATCAAGGGATACAGACCAATCAGGAGAAACAGGCCAAAAACCAGCAGGGCCCACCGCAGGGACTTCTCTCTAGTTTCATCGCTCATGTCGTATACGCATCCATAGTTAAGTGACGAGGCTGAATATTGTCAGAGTCCGCGGGTATGAGGAATCAGTGGGAACCCCGGCATTAGCTGGTAAATCTACTAGGGAACGCTGATCATTTGTCTCGCTAAACCGAAAGACGGATTTTTTCAGAATTATATTTTCAGCTGCGACAGCCCTGGGTCAGTGTCTTCTATTACGCATATTCCAGCCTCTAAAAGCCTGCGCTGCATATTTAAAGATTCGGTTCTTTCACCCAGGCTCGCCTGTTTCCATTCTCGGCACAAAATGGACTGGGAATGAATCAGCGTTTCCTTAGTAGTTTCTCCAGTATCTCCCAGACGAAACCTCTGCTCGGTCCGTAAGACACACGTCTCTTGCCGGCCATCGTCCGAGTTACAACAAGCAAACAGCTTATATAGATTTCAGGGTGCACAGGCCGAATCGATGCCTTGCTCGCCTGATGCGTAACCCTGATGCGTTGAAAAATGTGTGCGGTGCTGGATCTGTATTTGTCGGACCGGAGTAGTCGGTCACAAATACGGGGGAAGTATCAGATGGTTTATTAATAACAATAAAGGAAACCAACGATGAAACAACCTTTCATAGCGCTGGCAATGGGTGCAATAGTGAGCGCAACCGCTCAGGCCGCGAATTACGGAACGGATTTCAATCTGACGATGTTGCCCGCTTCCGGTGGAATGGCCGGGGTGGGCGTCGCTCGCCCACTGGAGCCTGCGGCGGCTCTTTATGGCAATCCAGCGGCTTTGACCCAGTTTAACGACGCAACCCGCTTTTCGCTCGGGGCTACATACTTTGACCCGAGCCTTAATGTCGAACACGACGGATCAGTGACCGGTGCCGCTTGGGCAGATGATTCCAAGGCCTCGCCTTATGTCGCACCGGCGATTGCGGTCACCCAGCCGCTGGGCGAGGACGACGTATTGGGCTTTGGTCTTACCGTAGTGTCCGGGGTTGGGTCCGACTTCAAGGGTGCCGGCGGACCACATCCCGGCGGGTGCTCTGCGGGGGGCGGCGTTTTCTGCACTTCAGCCAGCCTGGATCCGAATGCTGAGATGCTTGTTTTCGGCGCCAACGTTGGATACGGCCACCGTTTCAGTGACGCTCTATCCGGCGGGGTGGCGATCACCTTGGCTCAAGGCTACGCACAGATGCCGCTGAATTCCGACACTTCCAGTGTTCATGCTTTCGGTGTGCGTGCAACGCTGGGCATAAACTATGACCTTGGTGCCACCACCGTTGGCGCCTACTATCGCAGCCCCATGTCTATGAGGTACCAGAACCTGTTCAACAACGGCCCCAGCAAGTTCAGTGATACCACTATCGAGCAACCGCAGGAATTTGCTATTGGTATCGCAAATCGGGCTTTGATGGGTGGCAGGCTCTTGATTGCCCTCGATGTTCTCTACAAAGACTGGAGCAGCGCTGAATTTTACAAGGATATCTACAAGAGCCAGACTGTGATTGCTACGGGCGCCGAACTGACTACCGGCGCTGCCAAGTGGCGTATCGGTTATAGCCACGTCAATAGCCCTATCAAGAAGGATGTGGGCAGTAGCATTGCGGGGAACGACTCCTTCGGCCTGAATGGAGTTTCGGTTCCTCTTAGCCCACCGATTGTCCAATACCTCCAGGCTGTTGACGCGGCAGTGATCTGGCTTGATCAAGTAACACTGGGTGCTGGCTATGAGATCAACAAGAATCTGCGCGTAGACAGTCACTTGGGACTCGCCCTGAACAGGAGCGAGCAGATCGGCGCAAGCAACGTGGAAGCGAAAGCTTGGCAACTAGGTGCAGGCTTGACGTGGAGCTTCTGACATCAGAACGCGCTCGCGCTAATTATCGACAAAGGCGATCTTGATCGTTGCCAAAAATCGTGTACCCAGGTGAGCTGCGGCAACTAACGCGGCTTACGGTCGCCAATCGCGCTGAGCTGGGCCGCGACGCAGCGCGGCATTCGTAAACTCTAGCCATCAAGGAACCTCCCGGCTCTGCCGGGGAGGCAGCGGTTGCGAAAAACTTCGCCTCTTCCCAACAAAAAGGATTCGGACACCGTATTCGCTGGAGCTGGCGCTCAAGGCCGATTCGTTTCGGGCAAAGCACAATCGCAGGAGCGCCAAAGCATTCTTCGAGCAGATCAAGGCCGAGGGTTACGACGGCGACTATATCCAGCTCACCGCCTTCATACGTTCGTGGCGCGGTGAGCATGGCAAATCCTTACGGACCTTTGTACCGCTGACGTTCGAGTGCCTTTCAGTTCAACTGGAGCGAAGAAGGCCTGCTGATCGGCGGTCTGTTCCGACGGATCCAGGTCGCGAATTTTGGTTGGTTGCATATCCCAGCCAAGGCATCATGAAGACGGCTGTCGACAAGGTCAATAAGGGTAAGGGCCGGACAGTTAATGCCCGGTTTGCCGTGATGTGCGCTCACTACCTGTTCGACCCAGACTTCTGCAATGTGGCCTCCGGCTGGGAAAAAGGCATCATTGAAAAGAACGTCCGGAACAGCCGACGGCGCATCTGGCTTGACGCTCAAAACTGCATGCTCCACACCCTCGAAGAACTGAATACCTGGCTCGGCCAACGCTGTCGTGCTGGAGTTCACCTATACCGCGCAGAATGTCGTGTTCATCGGCGGGCCTAGGCAAAACACCCCTGGCCATCGCCTTGGCCGTATCCGAGATCACGACGCATTACAAACGGCTTCTACTCCACGGTGGATCCGGTCAATTTGCTGGAGCACGAAAAATACAAGAATAAGGCTGGTCGAATCGCTCAAGGGCTGCTACGAACAGACCTGGTGATACTCGAAGAGCTGAGGTATTTGCCCTTCAGCCAGAGCGGTGGTGTCCTGTTATTTCACCTGCTGTCCAAGCTATACGAGCACACCAGTGTGGTCATCACGACCTGAGCTAGGCGAATGGCTTGGCCAGGAACCAAAGCACCAGCCGAATCTGAGCTACCCCATCGGAACCTTGGTAGCCCGACGCGCAAGCATGATGACCATCCGTAATAGCGACCGGGCCTGGCTTGATGTAACCCTGCATGACCTGCGAGATATTCGCGGCGACGAAACGCCATGCGAAAAGCTGTTGGGCGAATTGCATAAGGTCGGCTATGACATTGAGGCCGCTGGTGGGAGTTGCGCACCTATCGCAACAAGGTTCGCGAGCTTGCCAGCGTTAAGATGTTCAACCGGTGGAAAATTTACCCAAGCAGCTGCTGGCCGCCTGCAGTTCGGCCCATTCGGCATCGGTAAACAGCCGCGAACGGGTGTGGAAAGCCTTTCCAGTATTGCCTTCGAGCGAAAAGGTGCCGCCCGATCCGTCGATGACGTCGATGATCAGTTGCGTGTGCTTCCAGTACTCGTATTGCGAGGCGCTGATGTAGAAGGGCACGCCGCCGATGTCGCCGAGATGGACGTCGTAGGGGCCAATGGTGAGGTCGGTGGCCAGATAGCAGTTGGCAGCGCTGTTGTCGCAACAGCCGCCGGACTGGTGAAACATGAGCTCCGGGCCGTATTTCTGTTTCAGGAGCGCAATGAGCTCAAGCGTTGCCGGCGTACAAATGACACGGTCGACCATGTTTTTCTCCTAAAAAAGGTGGCGGTTGCCCGCCACCAAGAGTTGCCCGCAAATCTATACGGCCAGGAGACGCCCGGTTTAGAAGAAGCCCAGCTTACTTTCGCTGTAGGACACCAGCAGGTTCTTCGTCTGTTGATAGTGGTCCAACATGACCTTGTGGTTTTCGCGGCCAATGCCGGATTCCTTGTAGCCGCCGAACGCCGCGTGTGCCGGGTAAGCGTGGTAGCAGTTGGTCCAGACGCGACCGGCCTTGATGGCACGCCCCATTCTGTAGGCGACGTTGCCGTTGCGGCTCCAGACGCCGGCACCGAGGCCGTACAGAGTGTCGTTGGCGATGGCCAGGGCTTCAGCTTCATCCTTGAAGGTGGTCACGGCCAAAACCGGCCCGAAGATTTCTTCCTGGAAGATTCGCATCTTGTTGTGGCCCTTGAACAGGGTCGGCTGGATGTAGTAACCGCCGGCCAGGTTGCCTTCGAGGACAGCGCGAGCGCCCCCGATCAGGCATTCAGCGCCTTCCTGCTTACCCACGTCGAGATAGGACATGATCTTGGTCATCTGCTCTTGGGACGCCTGGGCGCCCATCATGCAGTCGGTGTCAAGCGGGTTGCCCTGCTTGATGGCGGCGACACGCTTCAGCACGCGCTCCATGAACTTGTCGTAGATCGATTCCTGGATCAGCGCACGGCTCGGGCAGGTACAGACTTCGCCCTGGTTGAAGGCGAATAGCACCATGCCTTCGATAGCCTTGTCGAGGAAGCCATCATCCTTGTCCATGACGTCGGCGAAGAAGATGTTCGGCGACTTGCCGCCCAGTTCCAGTGTTGCCGGAATCAGATTGTTGGCGGCAGCCTGGGCGATAACGCGGCCGGTGGAGGTCGAGCCGGTGAAGGCGATCTTGGCGATGCGCTTGCTGGTAGCGAGCGGCATGCCGGCTTCGCGGCCGAAACCATTGACGATGTTGAGGACGCCCGGCGGCAGCAAGTCGGCGATAAGTTCGGCCAGAATCAGGATGGAGATCGGGGTCGATTCAGCCGGTTTAAGCACCACGCAGTTGCCGGCGCCGATGGCCGGGGCCAGCTTCCAGGCCGCCATCAGAATCGGGAAGTTCCAGGGGATGATTTGGGCAACGACGCCGAGCGGCTCCTGGTAGTGGTAAGCAACGGTGTTTTCGTCGATATCGGAGAGAGAGCCTTCCTGAGCGCGCAGACAGCCGGCGAAGTAACGGAAGTGGTCAACGGTGAGCGGGATGTCGGCGGCCAGGTTTTCGCGGATGGCCTTGCCGTTATCGACTGTTTCGGCGTAAGCCAAGATCTCTAGGTTCGCTTCGAGACGGTCGGCGATCTTGAGCAGCAGGTTGGCGCGCTCGGCTGGGCCGGTCTTGCCCCATGCATCGGCCGCAGCGTGAGCGGCGTCGAGCGCCAGTTCGACGTCTTCGGCTGTGGAGCGAGCGGCCTTGGTGTAAACCTTGCCGGTCGTCGGGGTGATCACGTCGAAATATTCACCCTTGGTCGGGGCAACCCACTTGCCGCCGATGAAGTTATTGTACTGGGCCTTGTAGACGATCTTGGCACCAGCGGTGCCAGGGGCTGCATAAATCATGTTTGTCTCCTGAAATTTTTGTTGGATTTGCGGGTAGCTGACTTTAAGGCAGGTCAATCCTGATGGCATCGGCTGGCACTTGTGATCCAATAAACGCAAGTCTCGTGTCAAACTCGGTATTGCGGATTTTTGTTAGTAAAAATGCATATGCATCAGCATGTTGAAATTACATATATGGCAACTGAATAATTCCTGATCTATTTTGTTCGCTGGTGAAAAATGAAACAGGCATTCATTTCTCGGGATGCCGAGGTAGATGAAGCGGTTGATAACGGCGGCTCAAACAGCGATCTTTAGCCTAGTTGCGCAGCTTCTCAGGGCTGCGCAATAGGTGATGGAAGCGAATAGGCGACGAAAACGCCGAAACTTATTTAACCGAGGCGATCTCTTTGACTTTTTCAGTTGTGAGGTACTGTCCTTCAATACCCTAGTCGCCACTCTTGCCCCCTTAGACAACGAGCCAAGTTACAGCGCGCATTGCTTCACCTTCAATAGACATTATCGCATCGGTGATGGGTAGTGATAATTTTCTGCTTTTGACTTTGCGAGAAAACCCCTTCAATCAGTTCTACGTTTACACATGGCATAGAGTACTTTCAGAAATGTGTTGATTTATCCACGCTCCGGTGATTCGAAGCGTGGACTTAGTATGGCGAATTGCCCTAGTTAGAAGCGGCAAACACCTGCTGTTACTGACGTGCCTTCGAGCATGTTTTCATAACAAACAGTATTAAAATTCACCAAATTTGGATGAGTACTAACCGCTTTATACAAATCTGATTTTTCGTAATTTTCATAATCCTCCTTTGACGCCCAATAATAAATACCACCGTACGCGCCAATATTGCTGTTTTTGATCCAGACCTTGGATACCAATCCTGGTACTTGCGCATAGCCTGGGGCGAGAGACTTCACAGCCTCACTGTAGGCGTTCTCATCCATTCCGCTGAGGTTAAATGTGACATGAGTGACGTACATGGTTTTGCTCCTGCTTGATAAAGTGTTGTTTGAAAATTGCTAGGTGTACTGGGGAAAATCAGTTTTGTATTTTGGTCTCCTCCCCTTTTTTACGTTGAATTAACCGGTCAGCAACATTGGCAGCCCACACAGAGATCGTCATTGACGGTGGCCCCCCCGGCGCTGCAGGAAGGGCGGCGGCATCGGCAACGTACAGTCCTGGATGATCGAAGACTTCTCCGTTCGCGCCGACAACCCCGTTCTCAATGGATGCCCCCAATCTGGCACCCCCGATGGGATGAACTGTAATGGGCGTGTTGAGCGAGTAAATTCTCGAATCGGTCACCCTCTCGATATCTTTGAAGGCCGAATCGATTTCGCGATAGATCGGATTATTGTGTTTTTCATACTTCAAATGAAAGTCTTTCCCTTTCATGTGAAGATGCCCATTCCCCACGTCTGCACCCATGCCGACGATGATCGATTGATGCCTGAGTTTTCTCTTGAGAAATTGCGGCAATGGGAAGCGTTCGACCCCCTGCCACCCGGCTCGCATGATGTTGGCTTTGTTTTCACTACCGCGGACCTTAAATAGGCCAGCGATAGGAAGGCTCTTGGTTAGGTCTTCTGGATTATTCTCTGCCCAGAAAGCAAAAAAATCACCATTTCCTCCAAACCATTTCCCGAGCTGAGGCATTCCGTCTAACCCTTTGGTGACATCTCTGCTGTGTAGCAGGAGTCTTGCCGTATTTGCTCCACCCGCTGCGAGAATTAGATGCTTGGCGGCATGGGTCTCGAAAGAACCGGTGCTGTAATTTTTATATTCCACCTCATACCGCATTCCATCTGATTGTGGTATCACCAGTTTTCTGATCGATAGCACTTCGCACATGTCCTTTACTACCAACCCCTTCTTCATGGCTGGACCTAGGAGCGCAAAATCGAGAGTGGTTTTCGCGCCAGACTCAGACCCCAAGAAACTGTCATTGGATAAGGAGGACTCCCATCTGATGGTTCCATTGCTATCCACGATCTTTCGAGGTTTGCCACACTCACGAGGATGCAGAATTCCTACGCGATAGTCTGGCACGCCGCTGGAGGTCAGCGGCTCATCATCTCGAAGGAACATCGTGTGACATGGAATCCTGTCTTCGGGCTTGCTACGACAGGATCCCAGTTGGTCCATGATTTCATCGTAATATGCATCCATTTGCGCGCTGCTGATCCCCGCACAGTGGCCGTTCCAGTAGTACGGATTATCAGGACGACCATGTAATCCGGAATATGCGTGGCTCCCTCCGCCGACGTTTGAAGTACAGAACACCCAAAGCCCGTCACCAAAGATCGCTTCGAAGAAACCTTTATTATTTATTAATAGAGGCTTCTTTCTGAACAAGGGCATGCGAACTGATCTAATCCCATGTGTAATGAGACGCGCACCTTGTGGTAACGGCGCCCGGTTAGATATTCCCATTGATCTCACTGGAACCGTATCCCGCCACGGGCCTCTCTCCAGCAGTGTGACCTCAAACCCCGCATTTACTAATCGGGACGCAGATATCGAACCTCCAAATCCGCTACCGACAACCAAAACCTCGCTCTTTACGATGCTCATGTTTTGTCTCCTTCAACTTGCAATCGGTCGTGCAATGCGGTCCGGCGGTATTCGCTACCGCTCTTTTCTGCGCCAGCTCAAAAATTCCAAACCTTCTGTTTCAGATAAGCTGGCAAGGTCCCAGAGTAGTGAAGACAGAATAGATCTCACAATTGGTGGCATTACTCGGCAATCCTAGGGGATTACCTTGTACAGTCAGGTTATCTACCAGTTGATGTCTAGGGATTCTCCGATCAAGTCCCCAAATGTGCTGAAATACGCCTGACCTCCTGATCCGAGCCACCCATGAGCCAGATGAGCTTTTCCGACTTCGAATATGCCGGCAAGCGCAAGCAGACACGCCGCGAACGCTTCCTCGCCGAGATGGATCAGGTCGTGCCCTGGACTGGGCTGCTGGGGCTGATCGAGCCGTTCTATCCCAAGGCCGGCGGCGGTAGAAAACCCTACCCGCTGGAAACCATGCTGCGCATCCATCTGTTGCAGAACTGGTTCTCCCTGAGCGATCCGGCCATGGAAGAAGCGCTCTACGAAATCACGCCTATGCGCCAGTTCGCACGCCTGACGCTGAGCGCGCCGATCCCCGAAGACACCACGATCATGAACTTCCGGCACTTGCTGGAGAAGCATCAACTCGCACCTGCGATCCTTGCGGTCATCAACGGTTACTTGCAGGAGAAAGGCCTGTCGTTGCGCCAGGGCACCATCGTTGATGCCACCATTATTCATGCCCCAAGTTCGACCAAGAACGAAGAAGGCAAGCGCGATCCCGAGATGCATCAGACCAAGAAAGGCAATCAGTATTTTTTCGGGATGAAGGCTCATATCGGCGTCGATGCTGAGTCCGGCCTGGTTCATCACGTCCATGGCACCGCAGCCAATGTGGCCGATGTCACACAGGTCGCCGAGCTGTTGCATGGCGAAGAAAACGCGGTGTATGCAGACGCCGGGTACACCGGTGTCGAGAAGCGCGAAGAGCATGAAAATCGTGAGGTGATCTGGCAAGTCGCCGCGCGCCGCAGCACGTATTCCAAGCTGAACAAACGCAGCCTGCTTTACAAAGCCAAGCGCAAAATTGAGTACTGCAAAGCTCAGACACGGGCCAAGGTTGAGCATCCGTTTCGGGTGATCAAACGGCAATTTGGTTACGTGAAAGTGCGCTTTCGAGGGCTGATGAAGAACACGGCTCAGTTGACCACGCTGTTCGCTCTGTCGAACCTATGGATGGCTCGAAAGCAGCTGATGGGTATGGGCGAGTTACGCGCGTAACACGGAAGACCGGGCGACAAAGCCCTCAAAACGCTGTGCATGGGACTTTCTTTCGGCAAACAGCGGTACGCGCCGGAGAATGTTTGGCCTGCCGCCGCTTTTCGGCAAGTTGATCGGAGCATCCCTAGCTGTTGCCGCTAACCGAAAACAGACCCAGGTGCTCCACTGCTTCTGCTCGCTTTCCGACCAGGAGAACACAGGGTGATCAGCATGGAATGATGGGCAAAAATCGGCGCTCGCGACAAGCTGATCAAGGCCGAGGGTTACGACGGCGGCTACAGCCAGCTCACCGCCTTCATACTTTCGTGGCGCGGTGAGCCCTCAAGGGCTGCTTCGCATAGACCTGGTGATACTCGATGAGCTGGGGTATTGCCCATCAGCCAGAGCGGTGGAGCCTGTTGTTTCACCTGCTGTCTAAGCTATACGAGCACACCAGTGTGGTCATCACGACCTCAGCTTCTCGGAATGGTCGAGTGTGTTCGGCGACGCCAAAGATGACCACTGCGTTGATGGATCGGCTGACACATCACTGCCACATCGTCGAAACGGGCAACGAGTCCTACCGCCTGCAACACAGCAGCTTGGTCGCCCAGACAAAAATCAAATCACGTGAACGAAAGCGCAAGGACGCTGATGGTATCGAGGACGCATTTTGATCTGCACCGTAAATACCCCACCGCATGCCTGCATGCGGTGGGGCCTGATGCCTCTGCACCGGGACACTGCTGCTCAGCATTCTGCCCTGAGTCAGTTTTCAATAAGCGCTAACAATCATAGCCCCATCCCCACTAGCCACCCTCCGCATCGTTGATTTTGATCAACTGGATCTGATCGTCATATGCATAGTGCACCACGCTGTCATCGACACAGATATGCTCGAGCAAGTTGCTGCGATCATCCTAATTAAAGCGATCGTTGCTGCCATCGGCATGAACGTGACGTACTACGTTTTTTGCGGCGTCACGAAAGAACCACTCCGAACGCTCATCCGCATAACGGATGCGGGGTGATGGTGGATCGCGAGCTGACCGAGCGCGAAGATGCTCGCTTGAGCACTCGCCTGAAAGCAGCCCGACTACGTCAGAGCGGGCCTGGAAGATATCGATTACCGAACAAGTTGCTGATCCTGCAACTGGGCAGCGGCTAATGGCCGCGTGACGGCCTGAACCGGATCATCGGCGGCCCCACTGGCGTGGGCAGCTCATGCAGTAGCAAGGACTGCTTGCCTAGCAAAGTTATGGGCGTTTTAACCTTTTCGGGCCGCAGCAGCCGTTCAGCGTTTTTCCCAGCCAATTGAGCCAATTCAGATCCCATGCATTTCTGCGATCAAGGCGTCAGTTCGACACTTGCCGACCTCCTTCATCACATGCTCAATAATCATCTTGCGGCTAACCAGGATCGTTTGCTTGAGCTTGGACAGTTCAACAAAACGCTCATGGGTGGAAAGATTCGCGTGCGCGATGAACGCTGCATGCGCCTCATCAAAATCAATAGGGGGCACCTTCGACGCACTGGTGTCGGCATGTCCCAAGCAGCAATGTTCAGAGCCGCCACCTCGCACATGGCGCGCATCGGACGGAGCAAACTCCTGATACGCCTCACGGCTATCCTGAGATCGTGCAACGCTTCGCTATCAGTCCGCGCCTCCAAGCGAGCACGGGAGTGATACAGCGCAACCTGAAGCGCCAGTATCTCGGTTGTCACGCACACTTGCGCAACCTACCAACTAGATGGTAGATTTTACTCGAATTTACATCTCCTCCTGTAAACCTACAGGGCGCCACGACCAGGTGAGTATCCCATGCAAGATTGGAAGCAAACTCGTAAAGAAATCAACTCCCGCCTAGTACAACTGAATGGCCTGTCTCCAGAAACCCTGAAAGGCATGGCTTCGCTAGGGAATGCCGGCGCGAAAACAAACTATCTCGACGCCAAAACCCGGGAATTGATTTCACTCGCTGTAGCGGTGACCACACGCTGCAATGGTTGCATCGCTTTCCACGCTGCTGAGGCCAAGAAAATTGGTGTAACAACTGAAGAGGTTTCTGAAGCCTTGGGTGTAGCAATCAACATGAACGCCGGTGCTGCATTGGTTTACAGCACTCACGTTTTGGATGCGTTCGACAAGCTTTGATACAGGGCACCGCGGGAGCATCAGTACATGGCCTTCCCTTCCACCCAGCCAATCAACTGCGAAATTTTTCATGAATGAGCTGTTCACGCCCTACGATCTGTCCGCCACGCTACTAGGCATCCGCGTCGCTATGGCCCCTATGACTCGCACTCGAACGCTGGAAAACGATCCCTACGCGCAGCGAGCGTCTGCCGGTCTGACCACAGAAGTACTGCCAATCTCCGAGGAGGCCCGTGGCTATTTGTATACCCCGGGTAGTTACACTGCGGAACATGTTGAGGCTGGCGCCAAGTCAGTGATGCTGTATGAGGAATAGCGACATGAACAATTCTTATGAGCAGTCCCTGAAAATCGATGCTCCCCGTGATGGCGGGTTGCGTCAATTGCGTAGCCTGTGCGCTTACGAAATAGGTGTAATCCCACTCCCGATTTTTCTCGGCATCGCCGTAATCGTTTATCTCTCGGCACACTTGGGTTTTTTACCTAATAACATGATCGGTGGCCTCGCCGTCATCATGACGATGGGCGTGTTCTTCGGCCAACTGGGTTCGCGTCTTCCGATTTTGAAGGAAATCGGAGGAGGAGCCATTCTGTGCTTGATGCTGCCATCGATTCTGGTGTTCTACGGCTTCTTCGGGCCAGCCACGATTGACGCTACAAAAATGCTGATGAAAGAAGCCAACTTTTTGTACTTTGTGATAGCCAGCCTAGTAGTCGGCAGTATTCTCGGGATGAGCCGATTTATTTTGATTCAGGGCATGATGAGGATGTTCATACCTCTCCTCGTCGGAACCCTGGCTGCCGTGGCAAGCGGACTCATTGTGGGAAAACTCGTCGGCTACAGTTTCTACCACACCTTCTTCTTTATCATTGTTCCAATTATTGGCGGGGGCATTGGTGAGGGAATCCTGCCTTTATCGCTTGCCTACTCAGCTATTCTCGGCGGTACGCCAGAAGTCTACGTTGCTCAATTGGTGCCTGCCGCTGTAGTCGGCAACATCGCGGCGATTATCTGTGCCGGCTACCTGGCCCGGCTGGCGCTAAAACGTCCGCATCTCAATGGCGAGGGTTCATTGATCCGTGCCAAAGACGAGAATGACAAATTCCAAGTCAGGGAAGATAACGGCTCGACTATCGATTTCAGAGTGATGGGTGCAGGCATTTTGGTCATCTGCGCATTCTTCGTCCTTGGCGGTCTGCTTGAGAAAGTCTTGGGTATTCCTGGCCCTGTCATGATGATCTTGGCCGCTGTTCTTTTTAAGTACGTCCGCGTTCTGCCGGAAAAACTGGAGAAAGGCACAAACGCTTTCTCCAAGCTGATTTCTTCCGCTTTCATTTGGCCGGTGATGATCGGCTTGGGTATGCTGTATGTCCCTCTCGATAGCGTCGTAAAAGTCTTTTCTATCGGTTATGTCCTAGTCTGCGTATCCGTCGTTGCCTCAATGGCCGTCGCAGGTTTTTTCACTGGCAACCTGATGAAAATGTACCCCATCGAATCAGCCATCGTGACCTGCTGCCACAGCGGCCTTGGCGGTACCGGGGATGTTGCAATCCTGTCAGCCTCCAATCGTATGTCGCTGATGCCGTTCGCTCAAATCTCTACTCGCCTCGGGGGCGCTTCGACGGTGATCCTCGCTAGTATTCTTTTGCGTATTTTTGCTTGATGCCGAATGCAGGACACTCATCATCAGCCCATCAATAAACGCAATGGTTTTCACTTTCTAGTGAACACCATGTGAGGTCAGATTTCGTCTGCCCTGCTGGATTGCTAAGCGGCGCTTTAAAGCAGCCCTGAGCAGTCTGAGCACAAACATCTGGTAGAGATAAACCTGCGGGCCTACCGGCTCGCACCAGGCCAGGTATCAGAGCCTCCAAGGAAAATTCATCATGAGCAAACAAAAGATAACGTTCCGAAACCCCCAGGGTATAAGCCTGTCAGGTCTGCTTGAAACGCCGGAGTCGCCGAGAGCCTACGCATTGTTCGCCCACTGCTTCACCTGTGGGAAGGATATTAAAGCTGCCGCGAGAATTGCTAAAGCGCTAGTCGACAATAACATCGCTGTGCTCCGATTTGATTTCACGGGCCTAGGCAGCAGTGGTGGTGACTTCTCCAATAGCAATTTCTCTTCCAACGTTGCTGATTTAGTTGCTGCGGCGGATTATTTGCGGGAAACATATCAGGCACCATCCATCTTGATCGGCCATAGTTTGGGTGGGGCCGCAGTTATAGCCGCGGCTAAATACATTCCTGAGGTAAAAGGTGTTGTGACAATCGGCGCCCCTGCTGAAGCGGCTCATGTCATGAAACAGTTCAAAAGCGAGGTAGAAAATATAAGAGACATTGGTGAATATAAGGTCATGCTGGCAGGGAGAGAATTTACTATAAAAAAGCAATTTCTCGATGATATTGAAACACATCAGCAGGACACAAATATTTCCAACCTTCGACGTGCGCTGCTAGTTTTTCACTCTCCAGCGGACACCGTTGTATCGATAGAGCAAGCTCAGAAGATCTACCAGACCGCTAGACACCCCAAGAGTTTTATTTCGCTCGACTCGGCTGACCATTTGCTGACCAACAACCAAGACGCGGATTATGTAGCTTCATGCATTACCGCCTGGAGCTCGAGGTATCTGTAACCCTAGGCTTTTCTTCCCGTCGAAAATACCATTATCAGGTCTATCTTTAGCGTCTTACACCCGGTGAGCGGCGCACTGAACCTATGAATGACTCTCAAACCCCGGCGATCGGCGGTTGAGGATCATCGACGATGGCATCGGCTAGCGTTGTTAAAGTTGAGCGTCGCCATGCGAGGATCGGGCTGAGGAACATACGCGAGCGCATCGAGCACATTGGTGGCCGATTTCATATGGCATCAGCACTAGGCCAGAGCGAGCTGGAATCGTGATACCCATGAGTATTCCCTGTAAAAAAATCTGACTTATCCTACATCGATAACAGTGGGCACCCTCAATGAACTTATCAACACAAATCCGTTTAGCCTTGGTCGATGATCACACCCTAGTACGCGATGGAATCAGGGCTCTACTATCCGTCATTCCGACTGTGAACGTGGTTGGTGAGGCTAAAAATGGTGAGGATGCGTTGGTGATGGTTGAGCACTGCAATCCAGATCTTCTGTTGGTCGACATCAATCTTCCCGACATGAGCGGTCTCGAGCTCACGCGAAAAATACGCGACAGGTACCACACCCTGAAGGTGCTTGTGCTCAGCATGTATGATAGTAAAGAGTATGTAAGCGAATCCCTCCGATCAGGTGCGAGTGGTTATGTATTGAAAAACGCACCATCTAGAGAGATTGTCGCTGCGATTGAAGCCATTACAAATGGAGGTACCTTCTACAGTGCTGAAATCGCACAAAAACTCCTTTTTGATGACGGTACTATCAACGAGCTAACGCCTCGGGAAAGCCAAGTTTTATATAACATGACTCAAGGACTGAATAACAAGGAAATGGCACGAGAACTGGACATCAGCGTCAGGACTGTAGAAACCCATCGCCAGAGCATTCGACGCAAACTCAACATAGATAAACCTGTTGCATTGGCAAAGTATGCAATAGACCATGGAATAATTCCGGATAGGGAGTTTTAGCCAGTGGCTGGGCGTGTTATTCAATATTTTTATAACAGCGCGTGCCATCGAGGCTGCATCGCTCTTCCGCGACAGAGGCTTCTTAATTTATTCACATGATGTGGGCGTCACTGCTCGTGTTAATGCTCGATGTCGATGCGAGTCTGCGAACTCGAATGCTAAATGACCTCTAAATTCGCAGCCCGCCCTCCTCCCTGCCCCTATACTCAACATACGACAAAACCTGTCGGCACGCCATTGCAGGCCTACCAATCGGATGGTAGATTCTAGTCACCCTCTAGAAACTAGCAAACCTACAGGCCTGTGCTCGATGAGTTGCTGACTCCCTACCACAGTCCGGCCCGCTATTAGCCAACTGAGTCATCACGCTGGTTGCCTGCCACGGAGATTGAAAATGCCCTATGATTTTGACCTTTATGTAATTGGTGCGGGTTCCGGCGGGGTGCGGGCTGCGCGTTTCTCCGCCGGTTTTGGCGCGAAAGTGGCTGTGGCTGAAAGTCGCTACTTGGGTGGGACGTGTGTGAACGTTGGCTGCGTGCCGAAAAAGCTGTTGGTTTACGGCGCGCACTTCGCCGAAGACTTCGAGCAGTCACAAGGTTTTGGCTGGACTCCGGGCGAGGCGAAGTTCGATTGGGCTACGCTGATTGCCAACAAGGATCGCGAGATCAATCGCCTGAACGGCTTCTATCGCGATTTGCTGGTCAACAGCGGTGTCACCTTGCATGAAGGCCACGCGAAAATCGTCGATCCGCATACCGTCGAGATTAATGGTGAGAGCTACACCGCCAACAAGATCCTGATCACTACCGGTGGCTGGCCGCAGATCCCCGAGATTCCGGGGCACCAACACGCGATCAGTTCCAATCAGGCATTCTTCCTTAAAGATCTCCCCAAGCGCGTTTTCGTGGTCGGTGGGGGTTACATTGCCGTGGAGTTTGCCGGGATCTTCCACGGCCTAGGTGCCAAGACCACGCTGCTGTATCGCGGTGATCTATTCCTGCGCGGCTTCGACGGTGCGGTACGTAATCATTTGCAGGAAGAGTTGACCAAGCGTGGCATGGATCTGCAATTCAATGCCGACATCGAGCGTATCGACAAACAAGCCGATGGCAGCCTGAAAGCAACCCTCAAGGATGGTCGTCAGCTTGAGGCGGACTGCGTGCTCTACGCTACTGGTCGACGTCCGATGCTCGACAACCTGGGCCTGGAAAACACTGGTGTCAAACTCGACAAGAAAGGTTTTGTCGAGGTCGATGAACTGTATCAAACCGCTGAATCGTCGATTTTGGCCCTGGGCGATGTGATCGGTCGGGTGCAACTCACGCCGGTCGCGCTGGCCGAAGGTATGGCCGTGGCGCGTCGCCTGTTTAAGCCTGAGCAGTATCATCCGGTGGATTACAAGATGATCCCGACGGCAGTGTTCAGCCAGCCTAACATCGGTACTGTCGGGTTGACCGAAGACGAGGCGCGAGAAGCCGGTCACGAAGTGGTGATCTTTGAAAGCCGTTTCCGACCGATGAAATTGTCGCTGACCGAATGTCAGGAGCGCACTTTGATGAAGCTGGTAGTGGACGCCAAGACCGACAAGGTATTGGGCTGTCACATGGTGGGCCCGGAGGCCGGCGAGATCGTACAGGGTTTGGCGATTGCCTTGAAGGCGGGCGCGACCAAGCTCGATTTCGACCAAACTATCGCCGTGCATCCGACGTCCGCTGAAGAGTTCGTCACCATGCGCACGCCCGTAGCGAGCTAATCGCTTTTAGGTATTTCTAATGCGTCCGGCTCTCGCCAAAACAGCAGCCAGACGCACCCTCAAATCCTGAAGTGCGTTCTTCGTAGATGTACAGCCAGCGGTTGCTTGACCTTCTCGTCAATAGAAGCCTGAAGCTTTGTGAGCTGAGTTTCTTGGAAGAAAGAATGCGTGACCTAGCGTCGCCTCATAATCGACGCGATGGTGTACGCACCCTGTCAATCTGAATCGTTGAAAGCATCGATTTTCCAACCAAATCTACATCTGTAGAAATAACTTCTAATTTTTCTCTATCCCCTGCAAAAAACGAAAAATATTCCGTTGCCCGATGCCCTATATTTTACTGAAGCCCAGGGGTTGTAGATGGCTTGCAGCTAAGCACCACAAAGAGTTTTTAGCCAAGTCGTGGGACGTCAAAACCATAGCAAATATGAGAGGTGATCATGGAACAAATACCATTGTTTATTGGCGGTGTATGGCGTAATACGCATCCCACTGAATCGATCCCTGTAATAAATCCGGCAACAGAAGATCAGATCGGACTCATCGCGAAAGCGAGCTTGGCTGACATTGAAGATGCCGCGATCGCTGCGGAAAAAGGCTTTGCCGCCTGGAAGCAGGTTTCTGCGCTTGAGCGCGCAACGATTATGCACAAAGCGGCAAACCTAATTCGTGAGCGTGCAGAAAATATTGCTCTGATTCTCACGACTGAGCACGGAAAACCCCTGGCCGAGGCTATGGGTGAAGTCGCAGCAACTGCTGACACCATCGATTGGCATGCTGAAGAAGGAAGACGCGCGTATGGGCGTGTTATACCTTCCCGCGCACTAGGGATTCATCAATTTACTCTGATGGAGCCTATCGGGCCTGTAGTGGGTTTCGCCCCATGGAATTTCCCGCTCATTCAAGCAGTGAAAAAGGTCGCTGGTGCGCTGGCCGCCGGCTGTTCGATCATCTTAAAAGGCGCAACCGAGGCACCTACGTGTGCTGTTGAGCTTGTGAAAGCATTCGCTGACGCTGGCGTTTCTCCGGGAGCCGTCAACCTACTGTTTGGCGACTCGAGCCAGATTTCTGAGTATTTGATTGCTCATCCCTCCATCCGGAAAGTGACCTTCACCGGATCAACGCCAGTGGGCAAAAAGCTTGCAAGCCTTGCCGGGCTACATATGAAGCGATCCACAATGGAGCTGGGTGGCCATGCGCCGGTAATCGTTATGGACGACGCGGACATCGCAACCGCAGTTAAGATTTCTGTCGCCGCTAAATATCGAAATGCGGGCCAGGTCTGTGTTTCCCCTACTCGCTTTCTTGTTCACTCTAAAGTGTTCGACGAGTTTGTTTCCCGTTTCGTGGAAGGCGCACGCGCAATCAAGGTAGGCGACGGTCTTGATCCGACGGTAACAATGGGCCCGATGGCTCATTTGGGCCGGCTTAAGGCAACAGAAGAACTCGTGGCAGATGCTGTATCCCATGGAGCGAAGCTGGAGACTGGTGGCAACCGCGTGGGCGACAAGGGTTATTTCTTCGAACCCACCGTTCTCACGAATGTACCGGTGACCGCCCTCGCCATGGTTGATGAACCCTTCGGGCCGATTGCAATAATCAACCCGTTCGACGACATCGACGAAGCCATCAAAGAAGCGAACAGACTGCCATACGGTCTTTCTGCATACGCCTATACGCGATCGCTTAGCTCGGCCAATAAGCTGTTTAACGGCATCGAGTCTGGCGCCATCTCGATCAACCATCACAGCGTTGCCCTACCCGAGCACCCGTTTGGCGGCGTAAAAGATTCCGGATACGGAACCGAAGGAGGCCCTGGCGCACTGGATGCTTTCATGACCACGAAGTTCGTTTCGCTTGCGAGCGTTCTTTAACGTTCGGCGAACGTGTTTTTTAGTCGCAATCGAGCACGGCTGCATTCAGGAAATAACGCGTCGCTAACTATTGGAACTCATATGCTTACTCCGAACATTATCGAGCGTCTTGTCGGCGCAAACGAAAACTCTCCGCTCGCGATGGCCATTGCTGAGCGGGCAGAAATTATGGCGCTGAGCCAAGCGAGCCATGATGCCGTGATCATTCCGAAAGATCCCGGTGGTCTGTCACATGCAGAACGTGCAGCTCTTGCTGAACGAATCGCTCGGTTGAGCAACTCTGAAGAATTGGCTGATCACTACCATGCATGTCTTGAGACAGCAGGTGGCGAAGAAGGCCTTTATGTTGCTGCCAATCCTCAGCAGTCCGCGTACGGGGATGAACGCTTTATGGCGATTATCCGATTCACGGAACTGGTCACTCAAAAGCCGCGAGAAGCTACAAAGCAAGATATCGATACCTTAAAGGCCGCTGGGATTTCAGAACCGGACATCGTAAGGCTCACGGAAGTCCTCGCTTTCGTGAACTACCAGCTCCGGGTCGTAGCAGGATTCAAAATTGCAGGAGAAATGAAATGAGCCAGGTCGTGCATAATTTCACCGTATCGGTGCCTCACTGGTCTCCGTACATCAAGCCTGTTGAGTTAGAAAGCGCGAGCCAAGAGCAGCTTGATGCGATGAAAGTGACCCCATCGAGCAAAAAGATCTCGGAGTATGTGCTCACTCTCGCTCATGACCCTGAGTCGCTCGCTGTGCGATCCCCTTTGTTCAACGCCATTATGTATGGCCGTGCCGGCTTGCCCCCAGCAGAGCGGGAACTGGGTGCGATTGGGTCTTCAATTGTTAATCGATGCGTCTACTGCGCTGCAGTACACGGCGCCCGATACAATCAACTGACCAAAACTACAGAACTGGTCGCAAAAATCTTTGCAGACGAAACCGAAGCACAATTGGATGAGCGCTCTCAGGCGTTATTCGATTTTTCGGTTGAGCTGGCCAAGTCACCTCCCGCATTAAATGCACGGCATGCCGATACGTTGAAAGAGCTCGGCTTTGACACGCTTGGAGTTGTCGACCTCGTGCTGGCCACAGCCATTTTCGGTTGGGCAAACCGCCTGATGCATGTTTTAGGTGAACCAGTAAAAATCTGACCAGTCGCTCCATCGTAGTGATATCAAAATAGCGGGCAGCCCCAAGCTGCCCGTTTGTCAAAATTATTGAGTTCGATAGCTGCAGCTCCACACTAGATCCTTCCCCTCCTCCTCTCCTCTGACTTCCAGCCCACTACTCGTATCTCGAAGCGAAATCGACGCTGCCGGCCAGGCCTTGGAATATCCCTATCAGACGTGCTACACAGTCTGTCGTAATACTTCGTTGACCCTGAGCAACCGATTTGCAATGCAGCGCCAGGTAAGGGTCTCACCTCTTTCCGAGCAAGCATTGCGTGGCAGCTAACGGACATACAATGACCCGACCTCTCACCGTCAGTGCCACTTGGCTTGTAGGCGTCATCGAGGAACTGGCTCGTCAAGGTATCGAGCCTTCCCGTCTGGGCGCTTCATGGGCTAAACATCTGGAAGACGTGGCGCCGACGCGGCAGCTACAACTCGTGCAAGTGAGAAGGCTATGGCAGCGCGCAATGCAACTCTCCCAGGATCCGCTGCTCGGCTTGAAGGTTGGCGTAGCACTGCCACTGCAATCAATGAACGTCGTAGCACTGGTGTTGATGCACAGTATCTCCTTACGCCAGGCGCTCGCCCATACGGTCAGGCTGCAGCAATTGGTTAGCAACTCTGGTCGTTTTTTAATTGAACCTGCTTCCAACAATGGTGTTCAGCTGGTTTACCACATAACACCTAGCCCTGCGGCCATGCACCCTGCCCAAATAGATTCGCTGTTTGCCGCGTACATGCGCCTTCTCTATAACTGTATGCCGGCTGACCGTAGGCCAACCAGAATTGAGCTACCTGGTACTGACGCGTGTTTAGCCGACCGCTATCAAGTCTACTTTGAATGTCCGGTCATTCTCGGAGTCGAGCAAGCTCGTGTCGTATTTGGCGCTGAACTGCTGGACTCACCCTGGCAGGCTGCTGATCCAACACTGCTTCGCATCGTACTCGGTCGCGCGGAGACGCTGCTTAAAACCCAGGGTCGCTCTGACACGCTCGTTGATTACGTGACAGCAGCCATCGCCGCGCAGGGATTTTCAGAAGCGAATTGCGACAGCGTAGCGCGCTCGCTGGATCTCAGCAGGCGTACTCTTCAGCGTCGATTGGCTGAGCGCGGTTCATCTTTCCGCCAATTACTGGAAGCGGTGCGTATGAGCGAGGCATTGGAAGGCCTGGCTGATCCCAATGTGCCGCTTGTGATGCTGTCAGAACGGCTGGGCTACGCCGAGCCCAGCGCTTTTTCGCATGCGGTGCGAGGTCATTTCGGTAAAGCACCTAGTGCGCTGCGCCATGAATTAGCAAGCAGCTTCTTTGCAGGAGGAAAGGCTCTTGCAATCAACAGCACTGAGAGTTCTGACCACCAAAGGACGCCTTGTAAAGCCGATCCGACCCGGTGTGAACTTGAGGGCTAAAGCTCTCGGAAAAGGTCACGTTCAAGAACGGCACTCGCTGCGACCAGACCACTGACCATCGCGCCACTGACTCCGGCAGCGGTCACATCCTGCCCACCGAAGAACAGACCTTTAATAGGGCCGTGCGCGCGCATCCAGCGCTGTGCAAAACGAAGCGGCGTTTGCTCATATCCCATGAAATTGCCGTGGCTACGGTTTAGAAAGTGATTGAAGGTTAGAGGTGTAGCTAACTCGGCATGAGCAATGCTTCCGCCAATCTGAGGATAATGTTTTAAGGCCACGGCCATGAGGTCTTCGCTCAGTCTTGCCGTCATATCCTCGTACTCTGCACCTCTGTGCTTCCACTTCGTGCCAGTGAAACGCTCGAACACAGACCAATCAGTTAAGCCGCAAATATCCATCGTGCTCTGCTTAGGGTGGCGCTCGGGCCAACTCGGATCCCGCAGTGATGGATGGGCAATGAAATGCAGGGGCATGGGCTGTCCCTCTGGATCAGCTTTGTACCGTGCGAGGTTCGCTGGGAGATCGTTGCTTGGGTGCACCCAAAGATTGGCTGGATGAATATTCAGATCAGCGTTTGCGATGTCGATGCCTAGGTTCAGCACAGCAAAACATTGAGTTTTACCAATACTCTTAGTTACTTCGCCCAATGGCTGCGCCAGTTCAGGATTTGCATGAGCCACCAGCGGTACGGTCTGAGATATACCAATCGCACTGACGACTCTGTCTGCGCGAATCTGGCTTCCGTCAGCGGTTTGTACACCTACCACGCAACCATCACACATCTCGATGCTCACAACCTCAGCCGCAACCAGGCAAGCCCCTCCTGCAGCGCGGACAGTGTCGGCCATTGCTGTGGCTATTCGTTGCGAACCGCCAACGGGATAGCTAGCACCATCGATGTAATGGCTGAAAACCATGGCATGTATCGCAAAAGAGGCCTCCGCAGGGGAATTGCAGTAGTCGCCGTAGTTCCCACACCAGACTGCCTTAAGGTCAGCGTTGTCAGTCAATTCGTCCAAAACATCCTGCACTGTGCGCTGTGCAAGTGGCATGAATGCAGTCTGAGCCCTGGAGAACGCTGCCTCAGACATGGATTGTGGCAAGGCCCGCTCTCCGAAGAAAGATTTCGCAGCCCGGCTTGCCTCACCGACTAGCTCTACGTAACGATCGATCGCACGCGCGTCCTTCGGAAAGTAGTCCTTAAGCCGATCCTTGTAGGCTTGTGCACCGGCCATATGATCGTAGCTTTTGGCACCTACAATAATGCGATTGTAGTTTTCGGGCATGGGCGCCCATTCAAGCTGACCGCCCGAGACTTTGTCGAACAGGCGATAGAGGCCACTCGTTTTGCGGTGTACCTCACCCATATAGTGCAGGCCTACGTCCCACTCGAAGCCTTGGCGTTTGAAGGATTGCAAACAACCGCCCAACACTGCGTGGCGTTCGAGCACCAAAACTCGCTGTCCTTCGAGAGCCAACAATGCGGCTGTGCTTAGGCCGCCTGCGCCAGAACCTATAACAATCGTGTCAAACCTGCTGTCCAGCTCTCCACGAGCCAACGCGCGCTTAAAACTCAGATCGTAATCGCTCATCGTCCGTCCCCTTCCCTGCCCTTTCCGGGTTTTTTATTGATTATCGGTGCGCAGTCGCTACGCAGCCTGGCTGAGTGTGGGTACGTGTGGAATCGGCGGGAATGGCACCACACGCCAAAGATTTGTTTCGACACGACAATTGAAAAGCGGGAACACCAACCGCCCAAGGTATTGGCACCCCAAATCAATTCTCTGTCGCACGTTATCAACGACAGCAGAGGACTGGCATCGGAGAATCCCTCCACGGTCTTCCTGTGATTTATTTATAAAAACGAGAGAAAGGGACTGCGATGATGGACAGCAACTTTAGGCATATTCAGGTGGAACCCGAGGCTTACGGTTTTGGCGCCAGGATTACTGGTATCTCGATTGATAAGCCACTCACGGCAGCTGTACTAAGTGAGGTGAAGGAAGCGTGGGCAAGACACTCGGTAATTTACTTCCCGGATCAGCCGCTCTCCCACACACAACTGGAAGCGTTCACGCTTCAGTTTGGTGAGTTCGGCGTAGACCCATATATCCTCCCGATGGAGGCGCATCCGCACATTCTCGAACTCAGACGCGAGGCTGATGAAAAGGCAGTTAACTTTGGTGCCCAGTGGCACTCAGACTGGAGCTTTCAGGAACAGCCGCCGGCGGGAACCATCCTACATTCCAAGATCACTCCGCCCGTAGGTGGCGATACGCTTTTTGCCGACGGCTATCGTGCCTACGATGACCTGTCTGAGACGATGAAGGGACTCATGAATCATCTTGTCGCGATACATTCTGCAAGCATGCCCTATGGCAAAAATGGCCTGTTCGCAAAAGAGACTGAAGCGCGCTCAATGAAGATAGTGGTCAGTGAAGACGCTGACAAAACCTGGCCGCACCCGCTGGTACGTGTACATCCCGTAACGGGTCGCAAATCCCTCTATGTGAGCCCTGTCTACACGCAGGGTATTCAGGGTCTGACTCATGGAGAATCAACGGCACTGCTGAATTATTTGTATCAGCACATGGTGCAGGAGACATATGTCTACCGTCACCGATGGGCGCCGAACATGCTTACTCTGTGGGACAACCGCTGCACGCTTCACAATGCAGAGGGTGGCTACGACGGCCACCTACGCCTCATGCATCGAACAACCATCTCAGGCGAACGCCCTGTTGGTGTTGCCGCCGTTTAATCAATAAACCAGGGAAATACACCCAATGATTGACGTAAGCATACTGTACCCGAATGAAGCTGGCGCAACCTTCGACTTCGATTACTATCGTGAGCAGCATATGACGATGATTCAGCAGAAGATGGCCGGGGCCTGCAGTCACTTCACTATTGAAAAAGGACTTCAAGGCCCAGTGCCTGGAAGTGCTCCGACCTACATTGCGATAGGTCATCTCTTCTTCGAATCACTCGACGCGTTCACTTCCGCATTCGGGCCGCATGTCAAGGCTATCGGAGCGGACGTCGCCAATTACACCAGTCTCAAGCCCGTCATCCAGATCAGCGAAGTGATCGTCGGCTGATCCCCAAGAAACCGATTGGCGCACACCGAAAGGCACCTGTTTTTAAGAACCAGGTGCCTAAACATTTGAAGCCTGCATAAGAGTCATCACATTATTAATAACTAACAATGAGCCACAACACTACTGCCGCATATATTTTTACATAGACTGATCAGTGACACATCCGAACTCTTTCCGTCGAGAAACAAATTCAAATATTTTTCATAAGGTTTTATGTCAATATTGGCTTCTTTAAGCCAGTCAGCATCGTAATACGTAGAGGCATAACGATCTCCCGAATCGCAAATTACCGATACTATCGACCCTGTCTGCTTCTGTGAGCGCATTTGCTCCGCAATGCAACAAACACCAAAGAAATTCGTCCCCGTAGAACCACCAACTCGACGTGATAGCCGCTCTGAAAGAACGTGCATGGCAGCAAGTGAGGCTGCATCTGGAATCTTTATCATGTGATCGATGACATCAGGGATGAACGAAGGCTCCACTCTAGGCCGACCAATACCTTCGATCCGAGAGGGAGTGGAACAAGTGCTCGCTTTATCCCCAGTATCGTAGGATTCGTAGAAAGCAGAATGCTCAACGTCAACTACACAAAGTCGAGTGTTCAGATGCTTATACTTGATATACCTTCCGATTGTAGCTGACGTTCCTCCAGTGCCGGCACTCATAACTACCCAAGCTGGTTCAGGATCTTTCTCCATCGCCATTTGCGAAAATATACTTTCGGCGATGTTATTGTTGCCACGCCAGTCAGTAGCGCGTTCTGCATTTGTAAACTGGTCTAAATAATGACCGCCCGTTTCACGAGCAAGTTGCTCGGCGACCGTATAGATAGCCCCAGGATTGTCAACAAAGTGGCATGTTCCTCCTAACCGATTGATTGCATCGATTTTTTGGCAACTGGTGGAACGCTGCATTACTGCAGTAAAGGGCAGATTTAGGAGCTTAGCGAAATACGCCTCACTGACAGCTGTTGAGCCAGAAGATGCCTCGACTAACAAAGTACCTTTCTTTATCCAGCCATTGCATATGCCATACAGGAAAAGCGATCGTGCCAAGCGGTGCTTCAGACTGCCTGTAGGGTGAGTAGACTCATCCTTCAGATAAATCGATATCCCAGGCAGCCCATTAAAATCTAAAGGAATCAGATGTGTATCGGCAGAGCGATTGGCATCCCCCTGCAACACGCCGATCGCCCAGCGAGTCCACTCTTTATCCTGATTACCGAGATTAAGATTCATAAATATCCTGTATTTGGCTACTGATTCAACATTCAGTCCAGCGCGACAATGGCATCTACTGCAACGAGGGCTCCTTTTGGTAGTGCGGAAACCTCGAATGTGGCGCGAGCAGGGAACGGAGAAGAGAAATAAGTAGCATATACTTCATTCAACTTCGCAAAATCACTTAGATTCGTGACCATTATTGTTGTTTTGATAGTTTTTGATATACCGGTACCCGCCGCTTCAGCAATCGCTGAGATATTGCTGAGGCACTGTTTCATTTGAAGCAAGGCATCGTCCGCCACCAGCTCTCCTTTGTCTGGGTCAATGCCTAGCTGCCCCGAAACAAATAGATATTCACCATGGCAGACTGCTTGGGAATAAGGGCCAACGGCAGAAGGGGCTAACAAAGTTGAAATATTTCGCATAAAAAAATCCCTATCCATTATTAATGGATATTAACAATTTATAATTTTATGTCAGTAAAGGTATCGACTAGCGATACCTTTCATGAGCCAAGCAAGGACAAATAATTCAATCAGCGAAAATTTTTCTTGTTTGAGTTGAATTGCTGAACGGAACAACCCCTACCATCTCAAGCTCGGCATAATCGGTGAATTTATTATAAATCTCTTCAGCATCTTCAAGGTATAGCGATTTCGTGATACCACGCACCGCGCGAGGAACCGAATATCTAAACCCGCTGATAGCCGAACCGGAAAGCCCCATGCTTACAAGGGCGCTATAGGTAAAGTTGAATATATTCTTAATGTAGGGGGCTTCACCAGGCGTTTTTTCGACAAACTCAAAATTCTCACCCAGGTAGGGATGGCTGGATATTTGAGCATCTTCCTCCCCTTGGACAGGACTATATTTGTCTTTCCACAGTGCTATGTCATTGGCAATACTTGAAAGCTCTGGGCGTAGTGAAAAATCGTTCACAAACCCAACAGCAACTATCAAGTAGTCAACCTTGAGCTTGTCTCCAGACGCAAGGGTAACCTCAACTTGTTCTTTTTCGTCATCAATGACGAGTTTCACCCCTTCCCAGGCCGCATTGGTACGAACGCTCGCACCTTCTAAACCTGACAATCGATTGTAGGCGTCCTGCGGAGCTGGAATGTTGTACCTGAACATATGCCGCATGTATTTCCACTTTAGGGAATTATCCATATCAGCGTAATGATTAAGAAACCCTGCTTTTGCCATCCAGATTTGAGGATTAATACGCTGAATATCCTTGCGACGGATACAAACAGTCGCCTCTAACGCTCCCGCTTCAAGTGCGGTCGAAGCGTTGTCGAATGCAGATGCACCTGCGCCGAGAACAGCTATCTTCTTCCCTACAAGCTTGGAAAAATCAATATGCTCTCCTGAAGATGCATATCGATCCTTAGGCAATGCCGATGAGATGAACTTGGGTACATGCCACGCCCCGCTGCCATCAACACCTGTTGCAACAACCACTCTGCGAGCATAAACAACGTCGCGAGCCGATATTTCACCTCGAATATCGAATCTGTTCAATTCTAGTCGAAACAGTTTTCCTTCTGGAATGACGTTGGAGACACCCGTAAGATTCTCGACTGGGATCTTCAGCGTATCGCGGCACCATGTAAGATACTCTTGCCAGTCTTCTTTCGGAATTTTGATCAGCGCTTCCCAAGCCTCTTCGCCGTATTTGGCTGTGTACCAAGCTTGAGGTGCAAGACTCGTTAATGACGCATCTATACCTGGCAAATGCTTTACGGTACGCAAAGTACGCATCCGCGCAGTATTGTTCCAAGGGCCTTCCAGTCCCTTAGGCTGCCGATCGAAAACAACGATGTTATCAACCCGTTCGCGCAGAAGGCCCGCAGCGATTGCCAGCCCGCCTTGGCCTCCCCCAATGATCGCAACGTCATAAACATGCTTGCCGCTAGGGTGCGTCTTGGTCAGCACCCAAGGGTCATGAGGAAATCTTAGAACGTGGAGATCGGCTTGTACCCTGGACGCCAATTCATCTAGAGCACTATATTCTGTTGAATTCACACTCATTTTTCTTCACCTATCTACATAGATCCGAAATACAGGTCATCTCGTCGCAAACAGCCCTGGAGGCCATCCTTTTCGCGATTTAGCTAATTGGGCCCGATGAAGTCAGTGTATTCTTCCTACACCAAAAGCAGTTTCTAAACTTCACCGATAAAGTCACAAAAAGCTGAATAAAATTCTAAAAAAATACGATCTATTGGAAGTATTTTCCAATGATTAGCCATCGCGCGAACGACAACCTCCTATTACACCACCGAGACCACGAGTTTTTTTCGTTTTAGCTACGTAAAAAGTAACGTATTACGATAAAAACGAATTCCCGCGTCATATGCCTCTAAAGCGATCTCACGCATTGGATATTTCGTAGACTTTCTCAGTGGCAACGGAGTGATTACATCATCGCCGAGTGCGATTTGAGCCAGCATTTTTCCGAAATAAGCATTTGGTGCAATGCCTCGCCCATTGCATCCGATGGTTGCAAAGATACCCGGGCGCGGTTCAACGAGATGCGGCAATCTGTCGACCGTTTGGCCAAGCGTGCCTGACCACCGATAGCCCCATTTGAATGTAGGCGCGAAAGGGTAGACAAACTTCATTGCGCGGTTTACCCAGTTATCCCCTTCCGAATGAATGGGAAGGAATCCAATAGATCCAACATGTAGGCGTCCAACTGGGTCATATCTGAACCAAAGCGGTATCTTATGGGTGTCCCACATGGCGATGTAGTGAGGCAAAATTCGCTCTCTCCACTCAGGGGGCAGCGGATCTGCAGTGGCGATACCAAAAGCACCAAGAGGCATTATTTCTTCTTTGAAACCTGGTACCAGATCATTGCTGTATGCGTTGGTTGAGAGAATGACCTTGTCGGCTTTTATTGTCGTATTGCCGGTGGTGGCAACCCATCCGTTACCTAAAGGCTCCAGGGATGTCACTTTAGAGCCGACGGAAATTCTAAGACCTCTGGCGACTGCGGCTCGCGCTAACCCGCGCACGTAGGCAAGGGGTTGAAGCGTAAATCCGCGATGATCGATCAGTGCAGCTTTATATCGGGTCGATCCGTTCATCTCTTCGAGTTCAGAGCCATAGACCATCTGAACATTCGCGCCCAAGGCTTGCCAATCCGAGGCCTGGGTTTCGAGTTCTCGTGTTTTCTGAGGAGACGTTGAACAGCGGATGATAGGCCTTTCGTCAGCGGCACAGTCAATACCGTAATCGCGTATCAGTTGACGGACGACGTCAGGCGCGCTGCCCAACTCTTTCAAAAAGAGCTGACCGTAATCCGGGCCGAGCGCACGAAGAATTTGTTCGGGCGAGAGAAACTGACCAGGATTTACCTGACCCGCGTTCCGTCCGCTAGCACCAGAACCAATTTCTTGGGCTTCAACCAATATTGTCCTAGCGCCGCGTTCTGCACAGTGGAGCCCAGCAGTCACGCCATTGAATCCGCCGCCAATGATCAAGACATCGCAGGACTCTTGCCGCGCCAGAATCACGCTTTCTGGCTTTTCCCCACCGGTCGCAGACCACATTGAATGGTTGATTTCAGATTCTTGTCCGCTAATGAAAGGTCTATCGCCATTAAACATAGTCATCCTACTTCGCTACGAGCGCTTAATTTATTAACTGTTTTCAATCGCCACAAAGGGTTGGTTTTTTGCTTAACTAAATAGCCATGGTATGCAAAATTTTCCGCTCCAGCGCCGTGACAGCGCGAGTAATAGGAAACGCAATTACAAAATAAATTACTGCAGCAGCGGTCAAGAGCTCCACCGGATGCCCTGTTCGGTTAGATATATTTTGACTAACGAACATCAAATCAGCCATACCCACGGCGGAGACGAGTGCACTCTCCTTAAACAAGCTAGTGCAATTAGATAAAAGCGTGGGAGCCGCTCTGAGGAGCGCCTGCGGTAGAAGAACGTACAATGTATGGACACGGTAAGTCAGTCCGAGAGCAACCCCCGCATCATGTTGTTCTTTGCTAACGAAACTGAACGATGCACGGAACGTCTCACTGCTTATCGCCGCCATATACAACGTAAGCGCGATGATTCCACAAGTCAGGTTCGAGAGTTCAACACCCAATACCAGAGGCAAGCAGAAAAACATCCAAAACAACTGAATGAGCACTGGAGTGCCGCGAAACAGCGCCACATATACGGTACTAATCCCATATATAATTTTGTTTTTTGAGCTGCGAGCTATGGCCACGATAAAGCCTAAAGCGCAACCCAATACCACACAGATTGCTGTAAGCTTCAGAGTTAATAAAAGGCCAAAAAGCAGCGCAGCCTTGTAATCGAAGATTACTGAAAAATCTAATTCCATGGCCGCGTCCTCATGAGTTTTCCGCTTTACCGCGGCGCTCTATGTATTCTACGAGCTGAGATATTGGGAACGATATCGCAAAATATATGAGTGCAATAACCGTGAACACTTCGATAGGGCGATAGGTATCGGTGGCCAAGATTTTCCCCATGTACATTAGATCTTGCAAGGCGACGATCGCAACGAGTGCCGTTTGCTGAAAAGCGCCGATACCATTTGCAACCAACACGGGTAGAGCCGAGCGAAATGCTTGGGGCAAGACTACATAGACTGTTCGTTGAAACGGAGAGAGACCTAACGCAATAGTCGCATCGTACTGATTACTTTGCACTCCCTGAATGGCCGCCCTGTACGCTTCTGCGTTGAATGCTGCGAGATTAAGTCCAATTGCCAAGATCCCCATCGTCAATGCGTCTATGTAAACATCGAAGATGATCGGTATGCAGTAAAAAAACCATACGATCTGGACAAGCGCAGGAGTACAGCGAAAGAACTCAATAAACAGAGTGAAAGGCCAACGGAGTATCGGATTGGGGCTCATTACCAGGAGCGCAATAACGAAACCCAGAGTCAATCCTATAATGTTCGCCGCCACGGTGAGCTGTAGGGTTACGACTAACCCTTTCAGTAGTGGCCAGAGCCCGTTCGCGATAAAGAACAAATCAAATTGATAGTTCACGTTTGACTCCTTCAGTCTCGCCAATATGAAAGACTCGCTGAATGAACTCTCTCGTTCGAGCTTCCTTCGGCCTACCGAGTACCTGCTCAGGAGGCCCGTCTTCGACCACTACGCCGCCAGCGCAGAAGATCACCCGGGAGGCAATGTTTTTGGCAAAGTGCATATCGTGAGTCACTATAACCATAGGCATGGATTGTTCAGCCAAATGCATAATGACTTGCTCGACTTCAGCGACAAGCTCAGGATCAAGAGCCGACGTAACTTCGTCGAACAGCATCAATTTTGGGTCAAGCATTAAAGCTCTGGCGATGGCCACTCGCTGCTTTTGTCCACCAGACAGGTGGGCTGGATAGGCTTTTTCCTTTCCTTCCAATCCAAATCTGACTAACAAACCACGTGCTCGCTGTTCTGCCGATTGTCTTGACTCTCCCCGAGCCTTGATCGGCGCAAGCGTCAGATTTTGTAAAATATTCAGGTGCGGGAACAAAGTGTAATGCTGGAAAACCATACCAATGTTACGGCGAATATCCTTATCAATTACGGTTCTTCCGAACTTATCAGTCGTAATGTAGTTTTTACCTTGAAACAGTAATTGGCCCTTATCAATATCTTCTAGACCCATCAACACTCGTAGCAACGTACTTTTTCCGCCACCACTCGGCCCAATTACGACGACCCGATCACCAGGGCACATGCTAATGTCCAAACCTTGCAGCACAGGTTTTACGCCGCCTGCGTAGCTCTTGTGCAGCCCCTTCATTTCTACGAGATAGTTTGCATTTGCCATTAGCTTCTACTCCAAATTCAGACAGCTACTACCGATCACTAGGAAAATTACTTAGTCTCGTGTGCGATAGCTTTTTTGATTAGCTCATCCATATGACCGGTCGTGACGGCATCATTGATATAAAGGTCTAATACTTGAAGATCAGCGTATGAGGTATCGCGCCGTAGGCCGAACGAAACACCTTTTTTATCGATCGCTGGCACAGGTCTAAGAACTACAGCCCAATCGGTATGCGAAGCAGCGAAAAGGTCATTAGCTGCCGACGTATCGAAAATCACATCAGCTCGTTTTGACATAACCGCTAAACGGATTTCGTCGGGGCCAGGTAGCCGCATGATCGATGCGTTTTTGATGATGGCCGTTAAAGACTTATCCTGAGCTGTGCCAGATGACACCGCGATGGTGACTCCCGGTTGGTCGATATCAGCAACTCCCTTAGGCTGATTCGTCTTGGGATTTTTCTGGTTGTAAATAAAGGTCGATTCGGTAGCTGAAAGGTTTTTCGAGAACACGATAGAGAGCGCACGTTGCGGGGTAGCCGTAAGTGCCGGTGCCAAATCCCATTTTCTGGATTGCAAGCCAGCAATCATGTTGTCCCAACTGGTGTCCACAAAGACGGGTTTGACCTTCAGTATTTCGGCGAACTCTCTGCATGCGTCGACAAAGAAACCTGAATACTCCCCGGTAGCCGGGTCTTTCATGATGTAGGGCGGAGCCTCCGCCGTGCCACATCGAATAGATCCAGATTTTTGGGCTGCGGCCCATATGCCATCCCCCTCACCCTCGGCGTAAACGCCTGATGATCCGGTAACCACTCCTACTAGAACCAATGCCGGTAACAGACGCATGCCCATACGTTTGAAAATCATATCGGTATCTCCCAGTGATGCGCTGGCCATGCGCAGATTTGAGGGGATGGCCCTCTGAGCCTCTTGTTATTTTCAGCGCGCCTGCTTTGGGGCTGGGACGCGCCTCTTTTTTTCTCCTTGATGAAGCACTCCGCTCGATCCGTCTCGCTGTTGAAAAAAGACTACCATTTGACAATAGGTAAACTATTGCAAAATTTCCACACCTCAACCTCTTGACTTGGAAGCCACTTCCAATGTTTTCTCTATCCGTGCAATATTTTTTCGAGGCTGTATAAATGACCAGTTCTTCAAAGCTGCCGGATCGTTCCTCCCGTCTAGACCGTATCGATCGTCGAATTTTGGCGGCTCTTCAGCGCGACGCTACTCAGCCCGTAACCGAGCTCGCAGAGCAGGTCGGGCTCTCCATGACGCCTTGCTGGCGCAGAATTCAGCGCTTGGAACAGCAAGGTTTCATCAAGAAACGTGTCGCCATCCTGGACAGAACCACGCTGAATGCAAAAGTGACAGTGTTCATCATGATCAAAACTAGAGAGCACTCCATTGAATGGATAGATCGTTTCTATCAAGCGACTCGCGATATGACAGAAATTGTTGATATCTATCGGATGAGCGGTGAGGTTGATTATCTGATCCGCGCTTTCTTGCCAGATATCCAAGCCTATGACGTACTTTATAAAAAAATCATTGGTCAGTTACCCGTGGCGAACATCACGTCCATGTTTGCAATGGAAGAAATAAAATCGACAAGCGAAGTACCGCTTGATTTTATTCCAGACTAAATCAGCTTCAGAGGCAGCTCTCTGTATTCAGACGAGCTGCTTGGTCTAAACGCTAACCAACGGAATTGGTAGTGTTTTTCCTAATTCCGAATCGGGTTGGGCGTACTGCCACAGCAGTGGGTAGAACTCTAGAAAATCCGCACTTAGCGGCTCATACAGCGCTGTCAGCTCTTCGTATGCCCCACGCAAGCCTTCTGGTTGGGATAGGCGCTGGGAAATGACTTCCAGCCCATGTCCGATCATCGAAAAATCCCTATACGCGCCAAGCCAATCTTCCGAAATAATCAATGGCGCGATCTTGGCCAAGCGCTCCGGCAACGCGGGCTCATCCTTTAAAAGTCGGTAGATTTTTTGAGAAAAAACGTCCAGGGGCTGATCGGCGTATCGCGCCCAATCCCGCGCTAAGCAATGATCAAAAAACATGTCGAGAGCGATACCCGCGTAGCGACGTCTTGTCACAGGAAATCGCTCCAGCGCCCTTATAACCAGTGGATGGGAATCCGTAAAAGCATCAATTCGGCGATGTAGCCTGATTGCCTCTGCAGTCTGCGTAGAGAAATTTCCTAAAAAAGTCCCCTTTACAAAATCCCCATAAAGACTCCCCAGCAGCTGCTGTGGCTCCTGACCGCCTAAGTGGAGATGTGCAAGGTAGTTCATCAGCGACTCCTACTGACTATAGGGCTTTTGGGAGGGTTGACAGCGCTGGGCGCCGCACGTCCGAGATCGGCCCTCCACATAAACGCTACCATTCACTAGGTAGGTCATCAATAGCAGATTTAAAGCCGCCCAGCCACCCTAGCTCTTCAGCTGCATGCCGCCCGTAGCCACCTTCAAAATGTCATGACAACACCGATTGTCGCTTTTCTCGTTGCACGCCTACCAACTAGATGGTAGCGTATATGCATATTCAAATTTTATCCCCGTGAACCTGCAGGGCGTTAACGCCCACGTGAGAATCCTATGCAAGATTGGAAGCAAACTCGTCAAGACATCAACGCCCGCCTGGTACAGCTGAATAGCCTGTCCCCTGAGACCTTGAAAGGTATGGCTTCGCTAGGAGGTGCTGGCGCGAAAACAAATCAGTTGGACGCCAAAACACGCGAACTGATTTCGTTAGCCGTAGCGGTAACTACCCGCTGTGATGGCTGCATCGCTTTTCATGCTGCAGAGGCCAAAAAGCTCGGCGTTACTACTGAAGAGGTGGCAGAAGCTTTGGGCGTAGCAATCAACATGAACGCAGGGGCTGCGCTGGTCTACAGCACTCACGTGCTCGACGCCTTCGACAAGTCATAAATCTTTCTCCGCCCTTCAAATCTTTAACGACGTCGAGATTAATCATGAATAAGCTGTTCACCCCTTACGATTTGTCAGGCATTGCGCTGAAAAACCGTGTTGTCATGGCGCCGATGACCCGCACCCGTACCCTGAACAACATTCCAAATGAATCCAACGCACTGTATTACGCGCAACGTGCTTCTGCCGGCTTGCTGATCACCGAAGGCCTGCCTATCTCCGACGAGGCTCGCGGCTATCTGTACACCCCTGGCATTTACGAAGATGAGCACTTGCCTGGATGGCGCAAAGTCACTGAAGCCGTGCATGCCAAGGGTGGGAAGATTTTTGCGCAGCTCTGGCACGTTGGCCGCATGTCTCATGTCTCGGTGCATGGCATGGTGCCGGTCTCCTCGGGTACGGTGCCTGCGGTTGATACCACGGTGTATGCGTGGATCGAACCTGGCAAATCAGGCCCGGTTCAACCCAGCGCACCACGTGCTCTGGAAACTGAGGAAGTAAAACGCGTCATCGCCGACTTTGTGAAGTCTGCGCGGATGGCAATGGACGCAGGTTTTGATGGTATCGAAATCATGGCGGCGAACGGCTTTCTGTTCGATCAGTTCCTGAGCAGCGCCCTGAACACTCGAACCGACCAGTACGGTGGCTCCATTGCCAACCGTCAGCGCTTCCTGCTGGAGACCATTGACGCAATTGCTGCTGAAATCGGTGGTTCCCAGATTGGTGTACGTTTCTCGCCGTTTGGTCGCCTGTATGACTTCGGCGTGTACGAAGGTGAAGAAGAAACCTGGATGAGCATGGCGGCAGCCCTCAATGAACGGGAACTAGCGTTCGTTCACCTGAACTACCAACCAACCATCCTCGCCGCGCAAACACCTCCGGGTTTCGGCGCCGCCTTCCGCGAAGCCTACAAAGGCACCTTGATGGCTGCTGGCGGCTTCACCAAAGAGATCGCAGAGTCTGAACTGGCCAAAGGTGAACTCGACCTGATCGCCTTCGGCACCGCCTACATTGCCAACCCTGATTTGGTAGAGCGTATGCAGAACGGTTGGCCATTGGCGGAAGGCGATCGCGCAACCTACTACGGCGTCAGCGATTCGATTGACAAGGGTTACACCGACTATCCGACTTACGCTAACGCTGCTCAGCGGGTTCCGGCTGAAGCGTAATTGCTTTAAGGCACAGCCTACGTTGAGTTCTGCGTGGGCAAGCCTGTCGTAGTGCGGAGCCTACCAGTCATGTCTGCTGTAAAGACCGGATAGAGCCCGCGCCCCAAAGTCACGAAGATACGGGCGTCTTCGGTACTGACCTATAGCCCTTACTGAAATGGAGCACACTATGCCGTTAGTCATTATTAAAGGTATCGAAGGCGTTTTCACGGAAGAACAAAAAACCGAGGCGATTCACAAAGTTACTGAGGCTATGGTCTCTGTTGAGGGTGAAAACATGCGCGCTGTCACTTGGGTTCTTTTCGAGGAAGTCAAAAGCGGCAGTTGGGGAATTGCAGGAGAGCCGCTCACCGCAGAAAAGGTGCTTAAGCTACAAGCAGGCGAATAAAGCGCTGCCCTGATAATCAAGCCTTTTCTGGATTTGGTGCATCTCGTTCCTTGGGACTTGGCATCTTCTCCAGGAAGGGCTTTTTCATTCAAAACACATTAATTGGCTTCAAAGTGCTTGAACCAAAACCATCCTTAACGTGGTGTGGGGTCTATCGCTCATTGACCTAACGGACATCCTGGAGGTCATCTTGATTCTTATCATTTACGCTCATCCCTATCCCGAAAAATCACTTGTTAATCAAGCAATGCTCGAACGCGTTTCCAGCAATCCGGACATAGTCGTACGCTCCCTGTACGACCTTTATCCAGATTTCAATATCGACGTTGAGGCTGAACAGAGAGCAGTCGATCAAGCACAGCTGCTCGTATTTCAACATCCGATGTATTGGTACAGCTCCCCGCCCCTTTTGAAGTTATGGATCGATAAAGTATTCACTCACGGTTGGGCATACGGCAAAGGCTCTGTCGCCCTCAAAGACAAGAGTCTGCTGTGGGCCGTCACGACGGGTGGCGAGCACGATCATTTCCAAATAGGCAATCACCCAGGTTTCTCGGTGTTAGCTCAACCCCTCCACGCAACTGCAATCTATTGCAGCATGCGCTGGCTGAACCCGGTCGTGGTACACGGCGCGTATGCAGCTGCACCCGACTCCCTACACTCACAAATCGAGCACTATTACGCGCGCTTGGCCTCCTGGAAGGAAGATTGATATGGAGACTCACAGTCTGATTGAAATGCTCATTTACTTGGGCTCAGCCGCCTTGATAGTCCCCATCGCCGTTCGGTTGGGGCTGGGCCCGGTATTGGGTTATTTGCTTGCCGGTTGTCTCATCGGCCCATGGGGGCTGAAGCTCGTTACAGACGTCAAGACCATTCTGGAGTTCGCTGAAATTGGCGTCGTCTTGATGCTATTCATCATCGGACTTGAACTCGATCCCAAACGGCTGTGGGCCATGCGCAGAATGGTGTTTGGCGGAGGCTCACTTCAGATGCTGGCCTGTGGCGCCGCTATCGCTTTGTTCTGCGCTGCGCTTGGTCTGAACTGGACAGCCGCTCTGCTGGTTGGGCTGACACTAAGCCTTTCTTCCACGGCGATAGCCATGCAGGCGATGAATGAGCGCAACCTGACCTCGACCGCCGTTGGGCGTAGTAGCTTCGCCGTGCTGCTGTTTCAGGACATCGCGGCCATTCCTTTAGTCGCCATGATTCCGCTGTTGGCTGCCAATGGTGGTACCCCTTCTGGCGCAGCCCTGGCGCTTTCGGTCGCCAAAATCGTTGCAGCGATTGGTGCCGTCGTGGTGCTGGGCCAGTACGTTTCTCGACCCGTACTGCGCTTCGTCGCACGATCTGGCTTGCGTGAAATCTTCAGCGCCGTGGCGCTTTTTTTGGTATTCGGGTTCGGTTTTCTCCTGGAGGAAGCAGGCTTATCGATGGCCATGGGAGCATTCCTCGCGGGAGTATTGCTGGCCAGTTCCGAATACAGGCACGCCTTGGAAAGTGACATTGAGCCGTTCAAAGGCCTGCTGCTTGGTCTTTTCTTCATTGGCGTCGGCATGTCGATTGACTTCGGCACACTGATCAATTCGCCTTTGAAGGTCATGACCCTCACCTTCGGTTTCATACTGATCAAGCTTTTGGTGATCAAATCCGTGGGCCGATTTTTGAACGTTCCTGCGGGTCAGCGCTCATGGCAGGCTGTTTTTTTAGGCCAAGGGAGCGAGTTCGCCTTTGTGGTTTTCGGCGCTGCGACGGTTGCCGGCCTGCTGACAGACCCGTGGGGAAAAAGCCTCACTCTGGCAGTTGCACTCTCCATGAGCTTAACGCCCTTGCTAATCCTGCTGCTCGACAGACTAGAGTCCGCAGCCAAAAAAGACAGCCGGGAGTCCGACATTATCGACCAGCAGGATCCGCTGGTAATCATCGCCGGATTTGGTCGTTTTGGACAGGTCGCCGGGCGCCTCTTAATGTCCTGCGGAATCGAAGTGGTGGTACTGGATCACGACCCCGACCATATTGAGACGCTGCGAAAATTCGGGGTGAAAGTTTTTTATGGGGATGCCACGCGTCTTGACTTGCTGGAAGCTGCCGGCGCAGCCCAGGCGGTTGTGCTGATCAACGCGATAGACGACCGGGAGGACAACTTAAAGCTGACCAGGCTAGCCCAAGAGCACTTTCCAGCGTTGAAGCTGGTCGTGCGCGCTCGCGATATGGAGCACATCATCACCCTTCGACAAATGGGGGTGAATGCGGTCGAGCGAGAAACCTTTGAAAGCGCCCTTTCCTTGGGACGAGTTGCGTTAGTGCATATGGGCATAGGACGATACGAGGCTCGAGAAAGAGCTGATCGGTTCCGACGCCTGAATCTTGAGATGTTGGAAGAAATGGCTGCTCAATCAGCTGAAGATTCTGAGTTCAAATACGATGCCTACAAACGGGCAAACGCACTTCTTACGGAAATATTCAACGAAGATCGAGCTCATCCGATCAATAACTGGCCGGATCAAGGTCGAGCCAAGGCGGAAGAGAAAGATAGCTAAACGAAGGTCGAAAAATCCAAACCCATCCTGAGGTCGGTCTACAAGACGTCCTTTAAGTCAGCCAAGATTGCTTTCTTCAACGCGGCAACCGAACGAGAGCCGGCCAGGACTAAGCGCAACCGCCCTTCATGAAATATCGCCAAGGATGGCACTGACCGGATACCGTACATTTGGGAAATCGTCGGCGAAACAGCTACATCAATCCTTCCGAATGCGGCGCGAGAATGCAGCTTGTCTGCCAGGTCGTGAAAGACCGGCTTCATTTCCTTGCATGGCTTGCACCAAGACGCCGAAAACAGCACGACGCTGCTGCCTTTTGCAACAAATCGGGCGAACTGTTCGGCTTTCAAGTCTACGACATGGTTCATTTGCACCTCACCCACAACGCCATTACAAATCCAGAGATTGCAGCACCACAGGTGCTGCAAAGCCTCTAGCATCAATTACATCCATCAAGACCACAGACTTGACCACTGAACGACTCATCCTCACCCTTTGATTCCAAATACATTTGATTCAATGCCTGGAGAAAAGCCTCTTGAGGCTGAGCACCCGAAACAGAAAACGAATTGTTGAAAACAAAAAAAGGAACGCCTGAGCCGAATTGGGCCGCCGCGCGCTCGTCTTTCTGCATCTGAAGGTGCAGATCCCGGGATGACCACGCGAGTCGAATCGACTCATCAGATACCCCTACCGACTTTGCTATTGCCTCTAAACTATTTCTGTTAAAGAGCGACTTACCCTGGGCAGTGCTTTGCTCATAGAGCGCTTCCACCAGGTTTTTCTTCACTGCTTCATCTTCGACTGCTTTGACTAATACGTGCGCATCCGCAGTGTCACCAAACAGCATGGTTTCGAAACGGTAATCGAGCCCGGAAGATTGGCCATATTGCTTTACCGTACTCATCATGCTTACAGCAGCGGCTGGACTACCCAATTTACGCTTGAGGGCTCCTACCATAGGCTCAGCAACATGGTTCGGGGCAAGGCGGTAAGCTCTAACGTTAACTTGAACGCTGTCCTTGTGAGGGAAATTTTCAAGCGCGTTTTCAAAACGACGCTTAGCGACCCAGCACCAAGGACAGACGTAATCTGACCAAATATCTACTATGAATTTCTTCGAAACATTGCTCATAAATCACTCTGATTTGAAGGAAATAAAAGAAGTCGTCGCTATTGAGGGAAGGCTAAAAGCGACTGCTAACAACTCTGTTGATGCCCGCTGGTTTGTCTGATTTCACGAGCAGCCATTGCGGCTGATCGCTCCACCGATTCGAGCAAGCAGTCGAACCCAGCTAAAGGATCTGCCGATCTGCCCAATGTCCAATCAATAAGACTCGCCCCCTCTAATGCGCTCAACAGCATGAATGCATAGGATTGAGCGGGCTTGGCCAGTAACCAGCCTTTCTGAATAGCTGCCTCACTGATGGTTCTCTGGAGCCAGTCAAGTTGCGTCTCGAAAAAGACTCGAGTAAGAACTTGAAGCGATAAAGGTAGTGCGGCCATTTCTGCCGCCAGTGCGCCACACAAAGGTAGAAGCCCATCATTCGCACTGACGACAAACAGACGAGAAAAAGCTCGAAGCCGCATCAAAGGATCCTTATCAGTGTCTTCAATTGACCGAATGGTCGCTTCGAAGCGATTGATCGAGTCTTTGATTAACTCTTGACCGAGACACTCTTTGGTCGGGAAGTGATGATGAATACTGGCTTTTCTAATACCAATCGTCGCGGCTAGATCAGCGTAACTAAATGCTGAGTAGCCCTTAGACCTCATCTGGTTTTCCGCGACTTTTAACAGCGCTGCTCTTGTCGAAACAGACATTGAAAACTCCTGCGGCTAGAGTCAGCCGCCCTACACCAAAAGCTGGCAAGCTGCTGCCAACTGGGCCAGTCAAATGGCCTTGGATTAACGTTCTAGCCATTGCACCTCCCAGCACTCTTGGTGATGGAATGGAAGTCGACTTAGGCGACTTCCATCAGACAGCGTTAGCTGAAATCAGGCACGAACAGCCATAATTCCCGCATCCACGTCCCAGATAGCACCGGTCACCCAGGATGTCTTGTCCGACAGCAGGAACACGATGGTGTTAGCCACATCTTCCGGAACACCAACTCGACCCAGTGGGTGGAAATCGTTCAGCGACTTCATCGCTTCTGGGATCGCCTCTTTGTCCATGAAACCTTCATAGATCGAGGTGTGAACGATCCCTGGCGAGACGGCGTTTACGCGGATACCCGAGTGAGCCAATTCAATTGCCAGGTTACGGGTCAGGGCGTGCAGACCTGCCTTCGCCATGGAATAGGCAGAGGCCGGTGAACCTGCCAGTGCAGCCTGTGCACCGATGGAGCCGACGTTGACGATTGATCCTTCGCGCTTGGCGGCGAGCATGTTCTTGACCACTGTTTGGGTGATAAAGAATGTCGCACGATTGAGAGACAGGTACATGTCGTACTCAGCTTCGTCGTGTTCGGTGAAGGCTTTGGGAATGAAAATGCCAGCGGAATTCACCATCAGGCTGATATCGCTGTGGTTGGCGTTGATTTCGTTGCGAACGAAATTCATACCCTCTTCAGTCATGAGGTTTGCGACTATCACGGAAACCGGGCCAAAAGCGCTCAACTCGCTACGAACGGCGTCTGCCTTGTCTTGTTTGCTGCCTGTCAATACCACGCTACCACCAGCTTTAAGCACCATGCGGGCTGTTTCCAGACCCATACCACTGGTACCACCTACCACAAGCAGTTTCTTACCTTTGAAAAAATCGTTCATTTCATACTCCAGCTAACCAAGTTTTCGAAAATTGCAGCGCCAGAGGATCATTCGCCTGCTGGCGCTCTTAGGGTTCAGAGAAATCAAACCCGTTGAAAATCAGTCCTCACGAACCTCGAGGGTCGGCACCATACGGATGGCTTTCGAGAAGTTGGCGTAGTTGACCGAAGTCTTAATCACATTTTTATGCAGCTCTTCCACGCGCTCACGAGGTGCGTCGGTGTGCAGACGAACGACAAAGCTCACTTCGTCGTAGCCTGGGTTGACGCTCTCGTCGAGACCCAAGAAACCACGCAGGTCGAGGGTACCGTCCGTCTCAATTTCCAGACTGTGGATCTTGATACCCATCATGGCGGCGTTGGCCGCATAGCCGACCGACATGCAAGCGTTCAGAGCGGCCATCAGCAGTTCTTGAGGGTTAGGCGCACTGTTCTGGCCCAGCAATTCATTTGGCTCATCGGCGACGATTTCGAAATCACGCGAGTAGGTCTCCCCTGCGAGGCTGTAACGGTTGACTTTCGCCACAGAGCGCGTCTGGCCTTTCCACTCGGTCTTAACGTTAAAGCTGGCGTGGCGCTTGCCCGCATCCTCAGCAACACCTTGGGCAAACTGCTGCAGGGCGGCTACGTCAATACCGTTCAGGTTATTTGTCATTTGGTAAATCCTCTGTGCAACGCATTTTTTGCGCGTGGGTTGATGTTCGACGAAACAACTCTACCAACTGGTAGGGAGGCATGCAATAGAATTTTTGAAATTGCTTGATGCACCAAAGCCAGCAAGGAGTAATCTACTCACAAGCCCAGCAAACATAGCCCACAGCGAAGCACCGTCTATCCGAACGGACAGACGGCAAAACGCCTACGAGTAGGATGGCTTAAACCAAAGAACGACTATTATGCTCTAAGTCTTTACTAGGCTTATAAAATTTGTTGAAAAGTATTAGGGAGAGTAATCATGAACCGTAAAATTGCTTCAGGTCTTTTTTTATCAGCAATTGGAATATACATCGCAGGGCCTCAAGCATCGTTACGTACAGAGGCCCAAGAACTGCCCATCGCAAGTTCTCTATCGATTGCTGATAACGAAGCCAAACCTACCGGTGCTGATCATGACGGGGCCGACGCATTAGCACGAAGTGGTGCTGAGCATGGCGCGGGCCAGGTGGCCGCTGACGGTGCCGATCACGTCGGGGCAAAAGATCTAGCCGCTGACGGCGCCGATCATGTCGGAGCGAAAGACCTGGCTGCTGACGGTGCCGATCATGTCGGGGCCAAAGGTCTAGCCGCTGATGGTGCCGATCACGTCGGAGCGAAAGACCTGGCTGCTGACGGTGCCGATCACGTCGGAGCCAAAGGTCTGGCCGCTGATGGTGCCGATCACGTCGGAGCGAAAGACCTGGCTGCTGACGGTGCCGATCACGTCGGAGCCAAAGGTCTGGCCGCTGACGGTGCCGATCACGTCGGGGCGAAAGGTCTGGCTGCCGACGGTGCCGATCACGTCGGAGCCAAAGGTCTAGCCGCCGACGGTGCCGATCATGTCGGGGCCAAAGGTCTAGCCGCTGATGGTGCCGATCACGTCGGGGCCAAAGGTCTGGCTGCCGACGGTGCCGATCACGTCGGAGCCAAAGGTCTAGCCGCCGACGGTGCCGATCATGTCGGGGCCAAAGGTCTAGCCGCTGATGGTGCCGATCACTTCGGAGCGAAAGGTCTGGCCGCTGACGGTACTGATCATGTCGGGGCAAAGGGACTGGCCGCTGACGGTTCGGATCGCGCGAGTAAAAATCAAGTGGCTTCCAAAGATACTAAGATTCGGATCGGTGGTATTGGCTCCGATGCGGTGGCTTCACTTAGGTAGTTGGTCAATTCATAGGAGTAGGGAGTGAATCCTATGGATATGTATCTCTAAAGGTCGCGGTGGGAATGGCAGTTAGCTGCCACCTCCCGCACCGATACGTGCGCTCAACCGCATACGGCTCCTCGCCTCAGTGACGCGAAGCATTCCTCTGATTAAGGATGTGAAATTCTGGTTTTGGGGGCTTTATTGCCTTCATAGACGACATCCCGGAGACCGAAACCACCAAGACGAAGCAGGTTTTCGTCGGCGCGTGATAGTTGGAATCCCCCCCCCTTCCACCTGCGATGCTGTACAGCCTAACGGAAAAACTCGATCAGCTTTGCCATCGAAACGTGAAAGGGAGAATCAATCTTGACTAGGTGTGGTGCTAATTGCGCTAGGAGATGCTGCGTCTGCCATTGCGCTACCCACTCACCTGTCTTCCGCATAAAATGCCCCCACGGAGGAGTGGCACTTAGATAAAACCCTAAGCGCGGGTTACGAAACGATAATATTTTGCAAAATCAAATTAAATCCAGACTGATCAACCGTTTTGTCGCTAAGTGCCCAAGAAACAAAACTGCTGCCTTCAAGCAGGCTCAAAATCGCTCTTGAAACCTCTTTCGGATTCAGATCCGCCTTAATAACTTTTTGGGATTGACCTATGGCTAGATTACTTTCCAACCACGAAAGATGAATCTCAAAAAACTTCTTAGTCAACTCTTTAAGGCTTTCTGGCAGCGCAGACAGCTCAGCTGCAAGCGCACCGCAAAGTGGCAGCATGCCGTTATCCGAGCTATCGACAAAAAGCTCGGCAAATGCTTTTAGCCGACCTACTACATCATGACTCTCTTCGTTTATTGATTCTAGATTCTTGGAAAATCTGAATAGATAACTCTCAATAACAGCAATTCCAAGCCCTTCCTTTGTAGGGAAGTGATGATGAATGCTCGCCTTTTTTATCCCAATTTCGTCAGCCAGATCGGCATAGCTAAATGCAGCGTAGCCTTTGGTGCGCAGCAATAACTCGGCGGTGGTTAAAAGGTCGGAACGCGTACTCATAAAGCTTACCTAGAGTTTTTAATGAATGCATATTAGCTGCCTTAAGGCAACAGTTCAACTCTAGAGATGAGAGGACGCTGTAAAACGACCTCTCAGCTCTATTAAGCTAGGCCCCTACGTGGCTAGGATCGCTTTTAATTTCTTCCGAACCTTTAGCTTTGGAACGGACGGCCTTCGACCAACCCAGCATCAGTGCACCAGCGACTAACGGTATAGAAAGAACGGTGTAAGTTCCGTTGGGATAATCGAACGCCAAGAGAACCAATACCACAAGCAAGAAAACAAGAGTTAGCCAAGAGGTGAACGGCGCTCCAGGCATTCTAAATGAGACCAATTCGACCTCACCTCTTTTTACAGCACGACGGTAATTTATTTGCGACAAAACAATGAATGCCCAAGTCGAAAGAATTCCCAGCGATACCAAGTTCAGTAAGAGCTCAAATAATTGCGCGGGGATCAAGAAATTCAGTACAACACCAAATACGTTAATCCCCATGGTGACCAAGATCCCCATATATGGTACCCCTTGACTACTCATGCGTTTAAACATTTTCGGCGCTGACCCACCCATCGCAAGTGACCTCAACACACGCCCAGTGGCGTATAAACCTGAATTGAGACTTGAAAGCGCCGCTGTCATTACAACAATGTTCATTACGGAGCCAATGCCAGGTACACCAAGTGCTTCAAAAAAAGTTACAAAAGGACTGACGTTAGCGCTATAGGCTGTCCAAGGGAGCACAGTAACAAGCAGGAATACGGAGCCCACGTAAAACAAACTTATTCTCCAGATCACCCCATTAATGGCTTTGGGAATAACTTTTCTTGCATCCGCCGTCTCGCCAGCAGCAGTCCCCACCAACTCTATGCTCGCATAAGCAAAGATGACGCCTTGCACGATGATGATTGCTGGCAAAAGCCCATGAGGAAATATCCCCCCGTTATCCGTGATCAAATGCAAGCCCGGAATATGTCCTGCCACCTCATGCCCAGTAGCAAAAAAGAACGACCCGATCACCAAAAAAATACTGATAGCGGCGACCTTTATCACAGCGAACCAGAACTCCATTTCACCAAACCATTTGACACCGACCATGTTCATCAATGTCACTACACCCAAAGCACTTAGCGCGAATACCCACTGAGGAACATCCGAAAACACACTCCAATACTTCATATAAATAGCAATGGCGGTTATATCAACAACACCTGTTAACGCCCAAACCACAAAATACATCCATCCTGCAACGAAAGAGGCACGTTCACCCATAAACTCCCTGGTGTAAGATACAAAACTTCCACTGCTTGGACGGTGCATCACTAGCTCACCCAGCGCCCTCAAAATGAAAAAGGCAAATATCCCACAAACCAAATAAATCACCGCAAGTGCAGGCCCCGCGATTTGCAGTCTGGCCCCTGCGCCCAGGAACAGACCTGTACCGATGGCTCCACCTAGCGCCATCATTTGTACATGACGTTTCTTTAAATGCTTTGAATATCCGCTTTCATGAGAATCAAGCCAGTTCGATCTATCTTTTAGTTCGCTGCCACACTGAACTGCTGAGAGAGATTGTATTTTTTGTTTTTTCATGTTTCACCCAAGCGATTAATTTGCAGTTTTTGTTCTTATCCCTTGCAAACTTAACTTTCTTCTTCCCATTCCAAACGGGAAGTGCGAGAGAAGCCTTGAGCTCCCATGTCGTCAAAGACACTAAACCTCTCCCGCTCAATGCCACAACACGCTCAGATCATCGCTTTTCGGTCGACCAGGTAGCGAAATCCCAAGACACAAAAAACCTACCATTCACATGGTAGCCATGCAAACTCTATTTTTTAACTATTTTTAATATGTTGTTTTTTAACGAGTTTTACCTACAAGCCAACCTTGTGGTAGACATTTAATGAAAATGGCATTTTAATCTTGAATCTGCGGTAGCTAGTGCGTAGCCAAATCTCACCAAAGCTAGAATTGGAAGCCGGTATGAAAAAATATAAAAACGTGCAAACCCTACTCGCCCACGCCTCTATCGAGCCTGATCAGCATCATGGCTTCGTTAATACACCGGTTTACCGGGGTTCCACTGTGGCGTTCCCTACGTGTGAGTCGATGCGTGAGGGCCGCCAAAAATATACGTATGGCCGGTGGAACAACCCCTCGACGGAAGCATTGACTCAGGCCCTCCAGCAGCTGGAGGGAGCGGAAGGCACGGTTCTTTGCCCTTCGGGGCTCTCGGCATGTACGACTGCCATACTGTCGGTGGTGGGAGCTGGGGATCACCTGCTCATTGCCGACAACGTGTATTCGCCGATAAGGGCTTTTTGTGAGCAGGTGGGTCAACGCTTTGGAATCGAGGTCACGTTTTACGACCCGACAATAGGTGCCGGCATCGTAGATTTCCTCAAACCAAACACTAAAGCCATCTATACCGAATCTCCTGGCTCTTTGACTCTGGAAATACAAGACATCCCTGCAATAGCCAAGGTTGCCCATGAACATGACATCCTAGTTATTACAGACAACACTTGGGGTACCCCGCTTTACTTTCCATCACTGGAACTTGGTGTCGATCTATCCATCATGGCTGCCACGAAATATATCGTCGGTCACTCAGATGCCGTTCTTGGTACCGTATCAGCCTCCAAGCGTGCGTGGGATAGCCTCAAGCGATTCCATTTCAACATGGGATTGTTTGCGAGTCCGGATGACGTGACGCTGGCGCTCCGAGGGATGAGGACGCTAGATGTGCGACTGGAACGTCATTACAAAAACGCGACGACTGTCGCCAAGTGGCTGGAGACACGCGAGGAAGTGGAAGCAGTTTATTATCCTGCATTAGAGTCTCACCCTCAGCACCAATTATGGAAAAGGGATTTTAAAGGAGCATCAGGTTTACTGTCCTTCGTGACAAAACCTTCCACGCAAGCAGCGGCAGATGCACTCTTGGATAGCCTATCGTTGTTTTCAATTGGCTACTCTTGGGGCGGTTTTGAAAGCTTGGCGATGATCGCAGATCCCAAACCCGTTAGAAGTGCGACGTTCTGGGAAATTGATGGACACCTTGTGCGGCTGCATATTGGTCTTGAAGACCCATCTGATCTGATCGAAGACCTCGAACAAGGCTTTGCGAAATTCAACAAATTACGCGGCTAATCTTCAAGCTGATTATATGCACAGCCCTTAATTGGGCTGTGCTTGCTTGTAGTCCGAATGCTTTATCTCAAGATCAACACCTTCAACGCTGCTCGCCGATAAGACTCATCTATTTCCCTTCTAAAACCTGAATCCGACGATAAAGCGTTCGTTCACTAATCCCCAGTTCTTTGGCTAAATCTGCTCGCGACCCCTCGAACCCATTAAGTACCTGGGCAAGGTTTTTTAGGGACTTGCTATTTCTATTTGTAGTTTTGTACTGGGAGACGTAGCCAGTTACATTCGTAGGCAAATCTCTTTCCCGTACAATCCCGTCGTCACTGAACAGACGCGCCCGTTCAAGAATATTTTTTAGCTCCCTGATATTCCCCGGAAATGAATACAGCATAAGGCGCTTCAATGCTTCCTCGTCAATTTCAGCCCGACTGCCAGGTGCAATTCGTTTTAGATGACTTTCTATAAGCAGCGGCAAATCGTCTAAACGCTCTCTCAATGGCGGAAGCGTTATAGGGAAAGCACTGATTCTGTAGTAGAGATCTTCGCGAAAAGTGCCAAGTTCAACCATATCCTTTAAAGGCTTATGAGTTGCAACAACGAGACGAAAATCGGAATGGATCGTCCGTAAACTACCAACAGGTCTAAAACTGCCAGACTCAATTAGACGCAACAATTTGACTTGCATGGAGAGAGGTACATCGCCTATTTCGTCCAGGAAAAGCGTACCGCCATGCGCAGCCTCTGCAAGCCCAATTTTCTTACTGAGCGCGCCTGTGAATGCTCCTTTTTCATGGCCAAATAATTCACTCTCGAACAGCGACTCTGAAAGGCCGGTGCAGTCGACTACAACCAGAGGTGCCTTTGAGCGCGGACTACCCATATGGAGCGCCCTAGCGAACAGCTCTTTACCGGTTCCCGACTCACCCTGCAAAAGAACGGGAATCGGGGAAGGCGCCGCTCGCTGCAGCGCGCTCAACGCTTGTTTAAAAGACGGCGATACGCCCACTAGCCCCTGCTTTTGCGGCTGCGCAGACGCTATGTCTACGGTGATCAATCTTTCAACGTAAGCAACTACCTGGCCCTGGCGATCCAAAATGGGACGAAGCTCAACATCAACGTGTTCTGGCCCCCGGGGAGTGTGGTGAATATGCAGTACCCTTTCCGCAGCATGGCTATCAAACGCCTTGCGCATTGGACAAAGCTCACCCGCCTGATCGCAGGGAACGGCATAGCCATGCGAAACCTTGAAGCATTTGGAGCCAACGTTCGGTTTTCCCTCAACACCAAAATGCCTTTGATAGGCCTTGTTGGAGGCAATGACGTTGTACTCGACATCCAGGACGATGGTGGGTCTATCGTCATGCTCAAGGTAAGAAATCAACGCTTGAACATCTACATTGCTCGTAGCGATAAGCCCACTACTCATAATCTTCTCCCGAACACGTATGTTTCCTGCTGCCAAATACTGCCACAGACTGCCAGGTAACTGCCAAAAATAATGGCAGACACGGATACCTCTCCCTGGAAACCCAGGAAATACGCTGTTTAGAGCGCTCAATGGAAAGATCAACTCTGGCATGGATCTTGAGACTGCTGACATAGCAGCTATTCAGGAGCTATCTAATGTATTTCGGCGAAAAAATATTGATCGAAGAATTCTTTGACGAAGCGACATCGACGTTCAGCTATCTGTTGCTTGACCGCTCAACCATGCGGTGTGCGCTCATCGATAGCGTGCTTGACTACGATCCGAAATCGGGCCGCACAAAAACCGAATCAGCCGACAGAATCGTTGCACGCGTGACGGAGCTGGGCGCATCCGTCGAATGGATCCTCGAGACTCATCTACATGCCGATCATCTGACTGCCGCACAATATTTGAAACAACGGCTAGGCGGCCAGATAGGCATTGGAAGCAGAATAAAAGACGTTCAAAAAGTCTTTAACCACTTGTTCCATACGGAAGAAGAACTCAGAAGCAGTTCCGACCAGTTTGATATTTTGTTTGATGACAACGATACATTTCATATCGGTAGCTTAACCGCCCAAGCGTTGCATACACCTGGGCACACACCTGCCTGTATGACCTATCTTATCCAAGAGGAAGAAACAAGACTCGCATTTGTGGGCGATACATTGTTCATGCCTGATTACGGCACAGCAAGGTGCGACTTCCCTGGTGGAGACGCTAGAACACTCTTTCAGTCAATACATAAGATTTTAGCGCTTCCCGAATCAACCAACATTTTCATGTGCCACGACTACCGTCCCAATGGCCGACCTCTTGCGTTTATTACCAGTGTGAAAGCACAAAAGCAGGAGAACATTCATGTTCGCGAAGGTACAAGCGAAGATACATTCGTTAGCATGCGAGAAAAACGAGATGCAACACTGGATATGCCAGTTCTTATATTGCCATCCGTTCAGATTAATATGCGAGGCGGAAACATGCCAGAACCAGAGACGAATGGCATCCGCTATCTAAAGATACCGCTCAACACGCTTTAACCTTGCGTAGTAACCCACGGAAAACAACACTATGAATACTTATAAATTAAGTTCGGATTTTTCTATTGCGCCGCAATTGACCGTGGTCGATGTGAAGCAACTCGCTGAGCTAGGGGTTCGTACTCTCATCTGCAACAGGCCGGATGGCGAGGCACCCGACCAGCCAACACATGCAACGATCCGCCAAGCAGCCGAAGCAGAAGGCATGACGTTTCACTACCTGCCCACCCAAGCATCGGCCATCGCTGATGAAACGGTAGATTCCTTCGTCGCAATTTTGAAGGAAGCGTCGAGACCTGTGGTTGCCTACTGTAGAACTGGCACCCGGGCGGCGATGCTGTGGGCGCTCTCTGAAGCAGGCAAGCAGAGTCTGTCCGCCATACTCGAAAGAACCAAAAGCGCACAGGTGGATGTTTCTTCAATTGTGCGCAGAATCAGCAATGGTGGACGCACCAGCAATGCAATGGCTACAACTCACCACCAGATCGTCATTATTGGTGCCGGTTCTGCAGGCATCGCCACCGCAGCCAGCCTGAAGGCACGAGAGCCGAATCTGGATATCGCCCTAATCGACCCTGCCGACGCGCACTACTATCAACCTGGGTGGACTATGGTCGGCGGAGGCATCTTCGAGGCTGAATCTACTGTAAGGACAATGGCATCAGTCATGCCCAAAGGTGTGACGTGGATCAAAGCGTCAGTGACTGCTTTCGACCCACAGACCAACGTGGTAGTCCTCGATGGCGGCAGGGTTATTGAATACGACCAGCTTGTCGTCTGTCCTGGGCTGAAACTCGACTGGTCAGCCATTAAAGGACTGACTGAGACGTTGGGCTCCAACGGCGTAACCTCGAATTATCGTTACGACCTCGCGCCCTATACTTGGAAACTCGTCCAGGAACTCAAGACTGGAAAGGCGCTTTTTACTCAACCCCCCATGCCAATCAAATGCGCCGGGGCACCTCAAAAAGCGCTGTATCTGTCATGCGATTACTGGCTGAAAAACAATCACCAACCACAGATAAAAACTCAGTTTTTCAATTCTGGCGGCGTATTATTCGGAGTCGCCGCCTACGTCCCTGCCCTCATGTCGTACATGGAAAAATACTCGGTCGACTTGAGGTTTAGCCACAAGCTGGTTGCAGTGGATGGCCCCACCAAACAGGCAACGTTCGAACGCACCGATAAAGATGGAAACATCGAGACCGTGCTTGAATCGTTTGACATGCTCCACGTCGTGCCCCCGCAGGTTGCTCCTGACTTTATTCGCTCAAGCCCGCTTGTGGATGATGCAGGCTGGGTCGACGTAGACCCGGCGACATTGGCGCACCGAAAATTCCCCAAAGTTTGGGCGTTAGGTGATGTGGTCAATACAACAAATGCGAAAACTATGGCAGCCGCCCGCAAACAAGCTCCAGTAGTAGCGAACAACGTCTTGGTTGCCTTGGGAATGAAGCAGCATCAAGTCGCGTACAACGGATATGGCTCCTGTCCACTGACGGTCGAGCGGGGAAAAGTTGTCTTGGCTGAGTTTTTATATGGAGGAAAGTTATCGCCAACGTTCTCCAACTGGATCGTGGATGGACGGAAACCATCTCGCTTGAGTTGGCTTCTGAAAGAGAGAATTCTTCCTCCTTTTTACTGGCATTGTATGTTGAAAGGACGTGAATGGTTCGCTGTCCCTGAAGCAAGCGAGTCGGAGCATTAAAGATGGATGAACACAGCATTCTGTCCATCGCTCTGGGCTCAGTTATCGGCGGCATTCTAGCCATGACAGGCGCGGGCGGGGGGATCCTCGCCGTTCCTGTATTGATTTTCGGGCTAGGTTTATCAATGACCCAAGCGGCCCCGGTGGGATTGTTAGCAGTAGCGTTGGCTGCGAGCGTGGGTGCAGTGCTGGGATTGAAGCAGGGAGTGGTTCGATATAAGGCTGCGGCTTTCATTTCGTCGATTGGAATCATTGCTGCGCCGTTAGGCTTACAACTTGCCCAGCGCATCCCCAACAAGCCGCTAGCGCTAGTGTTTTCGGTGGTGTTGGTATACGCAAGCGTGCGCATGCTGCGCAATGCGAGTCGGGAAATCCGCAATGGCGGTGCGGCTCCGCGAGGCGAGGTATTGCCGTGTGTGCTGAATCCTGCGAAGGGAAGATTGCGTTGGACGCTACCCTGCGCTCGGGTATTGGCGTTAACTGGTTTTGTGTCTGGGTTACTGTCAGGCTTGTTAGGCGTTGGGGGAGGATTCGTCATTATCCCCGCCTTGACGCGTTACACCAATCTCGAAATGAAAAGTATTGTCGCAACTTCTCTCGCAGTGATCGCCCTGGTTTCAATCGGCGGAGTCACTGCTGCTGCGATCAGCGGCGTGATGTATTGGCAAGCAGCGGTACCGTTTGCCGCCGGTGCGGTTTTAGGGTTGATCGCGGGAAGGCAGCTAGCGCACAAGCTGGCCGTTCCTCGTTTACAACAAGCGTTCTCGATCGTCGGAATTCTCGCAGCCATCATGCTGGCAGCCACCGTACTGGGGTTACATGCATAGTTGTTAATTGAGCAACGTACGATAGTAAAAAATGCTCAATGGACGCGTCGCGCATGTCACCGACGCGTCTGACCAGCATGTCTTTCGGATAGCGTTTCTGAAGGGCTATCTTGTTAGTGGCTTAATTGGTGAGCTTTACTCCACGCCCAAGTGAACCCCCAATTTTTTTTCGCCGTCCGCTTTAACTTTAGATATTTCACTCGCATGTAGCCTTCGGAGGGCCAAACTTTAATGCACCAAGACTACCAACTACACGGCAACCTGATAAGAGGCTTTTAAAAAAACAGCCTCTGGCTAGCACAGAGTGATATTGCTTCGCTGCACCATAACGCTCGCCCAGTAGAAGCAAGAGCTTTAGTGAAACTAAGCCACTTGGGTGAACTGTACTCATCCCTAGCGGCGCCGCGTCAATCGTCGAGCCTGGGGCTCTGAGTTAGTGACCGGCTCGGTAGACGTGCTATCCGACACGTGCTGCGTCCTTTGGGCAGTCTGAAGATTGATTTTTTTGGTCATCACTGGAACTTAATACCGGCCGATCGGTACAGTCCAACCATCGATCGCTCGGAATATATGTTGATCATGAGAACACGAATGAACAATGACTCAACAGACGATAAAAATGAGAAAGCCGCTTCATCGGCCCGTCGGGACTTCCTAATCATAACAAGCACGATTGTTGGAACAGCGGCCCTCGGCGCAGCTTTTGCACTCCTTGTTCGGGCCGTAGAACCCTGACTGACTACTACGGTTGGCGGCTAGCCGCTAGAGGTACCTACCTGGACAAAACTTTAAGGAGGCCCAACCGCTGTGCCCTACGGTAAACCTTCTAAATTCGAGACTGGTGCGGTGCGCAGCTATACCTAGGGCTGAAGGAGCCCATGTAAGCCTATAGCACCTCGCCTCTACAGGATTTAGACGGAATTATCACGCCCATTGGCCCTTTCTATGAACGCAATCACGCAGGGGTTTCAGAAAACGATCCTGCGAATCACCAATTGGTGACCCATGGACTGACGAACGAAGCACTTCTCTTTACCGTGGATGAGATAAGACAATTCCCGGCTGTTTCACGCATTCACTTCATCGAATGCTCAGGAAACTCCCTCATTTTTGCCACCATGGGGCAAAACTGCGGCTGATGTTGCCGGCTTGGTAAGCTATGCGTGGACTGGTGTGCCCTTGAAAACATTGCCGGAAGAAGCAGGACTCAAGCCTGAGGCGAAATGGGTTATTGCTGAGGGGGCGGATGGAGCAGCCATGACACGCAGCATTCCGATCGAGAAATGTCTGGATGACGTAATGGTGGTATACAGCCAGAACGGTGAAAGGCTAAGACTCGAGCAAGGGTAGCCGGATAAGCTGCTACTCATGTAGTGAAAGCAATCGCCGCCGCTTATAAAAGCGGCGACTGCCTCTGCACCCTTGCTATAATAACTATTACCCTATTTGCATTTCGGCATCTCAAACAGTAATAGGATTAAGTTTACTTTCCCCTGAATTTTGGCTCTTCAATAAAGAAGCAGGTATTCCCTTGAGCAACACTATAGCCCCTACAATTAACACTCCAGCGAATATGTAGAGCCCATAATCAATAGATCCCGTAGACGCTTTGATCCATCCAATAAGAGCGGGGCTGGTGAAACCTCCGAGCAGCCCTATTGAATTGATAGCAGCGATACCTCCCGCTGCTGCAGAACCGGACATATAAGAAGTAGGTATTGTCCAGAAAACCGGCATCGTTGTAAGAATGCACGTCGCCGCCAGTGTAAGAGCAACCATTGACACTATTAGGCTCTCGCCAAATAAACCAGTCACCAGAAGACCTATGCATCCGCCGAGCATACAAAGCGCGACATGCCACCGTCGCTCCTGCGTCTTATCAGAATGTCTACTAATTAAAATCATGCCACAGACACCAACTAAATAAGGGATTGCTGTAAGCATTCCAATTTCTAGAGAATCTGATACGCCATGCTCACGTATTAAAGTAGGAAGCCAAAAACTAATCACATACAGACTGGCTGACACCGAAAAATAAACAGCTCCTAAAATATATAGACGGGGATCACTTAAGGCTTGCTTGAAATGATGCGTTTTTTGCCCCTGCGCAGAATTTTCTTCCTCTAAGGCATGAATGACGGCGTATTTCTCTTGCTCTGAAAGCCACTTAGCTTCACTAGGACGGTTTGCAAGTGCATAATAGACAGCGACACCTAACAGTACCGTCGGAATGGCCTCTACCACAAACATCCATTGCCAACCTTTCCAGCCATAAACACCATCCATACTAGACAACAACCAACCGGAAATAGGCCCGCCGATGATCCCCGCCACAGCTATCGCTGACATAAACATCGCAATAATCCGTCCGCGCATTGCCGTCGGGTACCAGAAAGTCAAATAGAGTACGATTCCTGGAAAGAAACCGGCCTCAAAGGCACCAAGTAGAAATCTTGCAATATAGAACTGCATTGGTGTTTGAATAAATGCAAAACTGCCCGAAATCAACCCCCAAACTATCATGATCCGCATAAGAGTCAAACGCGCTCCGACCCTCTCTAATATCAGATTACTTGGGACTTCGAACAGAAAATAGCCTATAAAAAACATCCCCGCACCAAGACCATATACCGCTTCAGAAAACCCGAGATCCTGCTTAATATGCAATGCTGCAAAGCCAATGTTGACCCGATCCAAATAAGCAAAGACATAGCATATGAACAGAAACGGAATTAATCTCAACGTGATTTTCTTGTAAATTCTTTGCTTATCATTACCGCTTTCACTTGAATGCGAAACTTGGCAGTTTTTGTAATTATCGTTACTCATTGCCTTTCTCCTGCTTAAGGTCACTCAGAAGAGATAAGCAGCCTTTAATTAATATCACAGGATTTTTCGTTAACGCACTATTTTGAGAGGTTGTCATTTTTATTCTCCCATCGATGAAAGGATCAGGAGTGATTCCCTCCCGACCCTCAGGTGATATATAGACTTACAAGCCTAAGTAGCCCTTAAATACACGTGGTGGATGAGCTTTAATTTTCTCCTCAATCGGATCGCATCCCCAACCTGGCGTGTCAGGGACGACGATCGCACCGTTTTTAATTTCGGGAACGTAGGTGAATAGATCTTTATCCCAAGCCAACCTGTCAATGTCATGCTCCATGATCCGCAGGTTTGGCACTGCAGCGGCAAAATGGATATTCATCATTGTAGCTTGGTGACTGTAGAAATTATGAGGCGCCACATTGACATCTAATGCGTCTGCAACATGAGCAATCTTCATAGACTGCCAAACTCCGTTCCAGACAGCATCGATGATCGCAACGTCTACGGCCTGACTTTGTAGATAAGGCAGATACTGCCGGATCCCGAAAAGTGTTTCACAGGCCGCGATCGGCGCGTGGCTACGCTCTCGAATATAAGCAAGTGCTTTCGGGTTGTAGCTATCGAGCTCTATCCAGAGAAAATCATAGTCATGCAGCTCTTGAATGATTTTAACAAAACCTTCCGTTTTGAAATTGAAGTTCAAATCAATCATCAGCTCAGTATCAGGCCCTGCACCTTCTTTCAGGGCGTCAAGATGTGCGCGCACACTACTGACAAGCTTCTTGTCCACATTAAGTGAGGGATCGTAGGGCGACGCGAAACCAGGCATCCATTGGCGCATACCTGCTTCGTCATTCAAAAAAAGGTTCGTTTTCACGGCAGGAACACCAAGCTCACGCGCATCCTGCCCCGCCCGTTTCACACCTTCAAGATCAGTAATCACCGGACTGTAGAATTTCGGATGGTTGATTCGCCATGTAGCACAGTGTGACCAGTAAACCGGGATGGTGTCCCGGTGCTTGCCCCCAAGGATTTCGTGGCAAGGAACACCTAGCGCTTTCCCCTTGATGTCCAGCAAGGCGTTTTCTATCGCGCCTAATGCTTCTGCACTCAGGCCGTGCGGTGCTGGTCGCAGGGTGGCCGCTATCGGCCCAATAACCGCTTCGTGACTACTCACTGGCTTACCGATTAGACGCGGTGCAATTTTCTCAATTACCGCTGTCAGCCCTTTAGGCCCAAAAGCTTCATCGTACTCGGCCCAGCCAACGATGCCGTTGTCAGTGACGATCTTCAGGTAGTGGTAATTCCGCCATCCTGCATCGCATGCGATCGTTTCCACGTGCTCAATACGCATTTTTTTCTCCACTTTGTTAATTGTCTTAGATTAATTGTTAACAATCGACAACGCCGAATCTATCCCCATTGCTCCAACCGGTCAACAGCCAATCGTCACCGATCTACTGCCTACCCTTTTTGGTTTTGCTCTGTCTGATTGTTAACTGTTGACAGTGGATTTTTGCCGCATCACTATGTGGGCATGACCCAAAAAAACCTCCTTTCTATAGCGGGCGAGAATATCGACCGCCGCAGCCTAGACCGTAAGGCTGCGGACTGTATCCGCGACGCGATCATCTCCGGCCAGCTTTCCCTAGGCTCTCGACTCACTGAGATTGGACTTGCAGCTCAAGTTGGGCTGTCGAGATCGACAGTTCGGGCAGCATTGCAGCGTCTATCAGGCGAAGGGCTTGTGGTGCAGCACGCCTATACAGGCTGGGAGGTGTTTTCCCTCTCATCGGATGATGCAAGAGAGCTGTACACGTTACGCAGCTGCCTGGAGGGATTGGCCGCTCGACTAGCTGCGGAGAACATTGACAGCGATGGCAAGAAAGCGCTAACCGCAGCTTTGAAGACGCTTAAGCTTGCCACGCAACGGAATGATTGGAGGGCAATCGCTGAGGCCGATCTGGCTGTACACAAGACTATCGTCAGCATCGCAAATCACAGAAGGCTCTTACAGCAGTACGCTCTGATCATAGACACCGTACTTCTATACATCCTGAGTACCAATCGTATGGTCGGAAGCGCTGCGTCGATCTACCCGGAACATAAAGCGCTAGTCGATGCAATTATAGGTGGCGATGCGGCACTGTCGGAGCAGTTGGCTTCAGAGCATGTAACAGTTCACGGACAACGTCTCACAGAATCCCTGCGCGACACAGGCCATTGATACGTTGCACATCGATCAAATTCGTAAGTGCAATCCGACACGAATATCAAATTACCAGTAGTACGGGTCGTCCATTGCAGTGCCACGCCCCCGTTTACGCTGATGTACAGACCCATGTGATTGAGTAAGCTGTCCTCAAACCGAGGACATACTCATATCTCAGGGAATGCAACTCGCCGTTACCACTTCGCTACCTACATGTTCAACAGCACTTTTTCATAGCACTGCCTTGCTAGCGCATTGCCTCGTGGACGATGCCTATCGAAACAAACTAAGCGTCATGAATCATCCGCTGAGTTTGGCCATACCAGGCCGCAAGCTCCTCAGAAGTGATGCGCTAGGGTAATACAACAGCGGCGCTGCGACCTGTCTAAGCTGCGCTGATTTAAATTGTTGGCTAGCAGGGTACGCGAGGCCGTGCTGAGCACGGCTCCGCAGGTCAAACCGAGACACCTAGTTCATACCCTGCCCTAGCAGCACACCATTGACAGACTCGCCATACAAATTCACGCCGTCACCCTCATGATATTTCTTGCGGGTCTTTTCAACGGAACCTTCGATGAGACGTGGATCCTGGGGACGCTCATGGCTATTGACGTATGCAGCTACATGCCAGGCATCGTCATCAGTTAGCGAGTCGCCCTTACCCAACGGCATGTTTTGCTTGATAAAACCGGCAGCAGTATTGATACGGTGCATCCCCGCGCCCCAGTTGTAAGAGTCCTTACCCCAGAGCGGGGGAAATATGAATGTACCTGCGGATTTTTGGCCCTGTCCCTCTCCGCCATGGCAGATGGAACATTGTTCAGTATAGATTTTTTTTCCTTTAACCAAGTCGAATCCCTTCGCGGGCGCAGGGATCACCGGATACAAGCGCCCAGGAATGTCCTCGCCCAAAGGAGCCTTTGTCGCAAGCCAATATGCATATGTTCCCAGCGCTTTCATTACATGGCTATCGCTGGAAGGTGCCTTTCCATTCATGCTGTACTCGAAGCAACCCTGCATACGTTCAGTAAACGTATTGACTTTATTATTTTTTTTTCGATAGGCAGGATACATACCGTACGCAGCCCAAAGAGGGGCAGACCCAGACTTGCGACCTTGGTCGAGGTGGCAATTACTGCAATTGAGGCCATTGCCTACAAACTCCGGAGCGTTCTTCTGGGTATTCACAAAAATATCCCGCCCTTCCCTAACCAGCACTCCGAATGCATTGTCTGGCAACTCCGCCTCTTGCGGCGGAATGAAAGCTGAAGAACTGGACTGCATGGCCTGCTCGATCGATTCCACTGAGTTTTTGTGCGCGGACTCAACGTCGGGAGGTACAACAGAGTCTTTGGATGCGGTAGCCATGTCGCGCTCTTCGTAGAAGGTCTTTGCAGCCAAAAGCGGAACAGCTATCGCGGCACTGAGAAGGATTTTAGCTAGAAATTTCATTGTTTAGCCTCCGCGCTCAGACTTGCGAAATAGGCCGACAAGTCCTTTATTTCGGAATCACTCAGCGAGCGAGCTATGTGGCCCATTAGGTCATTTGGATCATTTTTACGCGTACCACTTCGCCAAGCATCTAGCTGTGTTGCAATGTAAGAGCCAGGCTGGCCAACGAGCGGAGGGAAACTATCCCCCACGCCGCTGGTACCCATCCCATGACAAGCCACGCACGATGGAATATTCCGACTCCAGTCTCCTTGCTTCACTAGCTTTTCGGCAGCGTTGGCATTACTTCTAGTCGGATCTGAATCAACACCCGGAACAGCAATATTTAATGAACCCAAATAGTCGGCAACTGCCCGAGTCTCGCTATCTGTGAGTGCCGATGCGATGGGTTGCATGACAGCGTTGACCCGTTTCCCTGATCGAAAGTCATCAAGCTGTTTAATTAGATAGCCCTGCGGGAGCCCAGCCAGACGGGGAAATCCAGCGCTCTCGGTGCCCATTCCGTTGGCGCTATGACATGTGGTACACGCCATGGCTGCTGGAGATTCGCCCCCGTTAACGTAGATTTTCTGCCCTTGGAGCTCCGCATGTGCGGCGCAGGAAATCATAAAGGCAAAGGCGCTAATACTGGTTTTGAGAATAACTCTCGTTGCCACATTCAAGGTTTTGAACTCCTTTTCTTGTTAACTTCGCCACGGTTGGGAGAGCGTACGAGCTTGCGAAAATCGCACCCTAAACTATTTAGGGATATCCTTATACCTTAGGATGATAAAGTCAATTGTATTCTATCAACTAGTAGAGTTGGCGTTAGACGAGGCGATCGAGTTATCCCAGGACGAAGGAGAACACCGCATCGAGATCCCTTTCGGAGAGTAAAAACTTACCGTGAAGTGGCCATCCTAAGATCCTGATGGGTGCACTCGATAATACGTGATGTGATCCGTCCAGCATCTGTTGGCCCGCTTTACGCAATACCTCAAGTCCCTCTGCCAACCTGCCTTCTTTGAGCACAGGAAGTCGCCATCAAAGGTAGAAATCACAAACACGCCGAAACCGGCTGCGCTCGACGGGCGAACGACAGACCGAAAAATACCAGCTTCATCAAACGCGAAGGGACCAACGAATTGCACGAAACTCCAGTCGCGATCGATTTTGACCCACTCAGACATTCGGGCCTGATGGCAAACAATGGTCAGCTAATCGGCGGAGCGCGCGATGTTTACGTAGCCCTCAAGGGCTGTAAAGGATCAATACACTGCTGCGACAAGGCGGCGTGTCCGCCCTTACCGAACAAACGGATATGCCTGGCGACTTCGCGAGCGTCAGCAACCTCGGTCCCTGCGAAAAACTGAACTGGAACGGGCCGAAGCTTCACTCCATCACCAGCGTGTTGAGAAATGACGAGCCGGAGGCTCTGCTGTGCATCAATAGGAATTTTACGTGCTGGAAATGACACGGGAAGCGCTGAACAGTTTCTTCGAGTTCAGCCACTTGCTTCCGCAACTGACGCACTGTTCCGGGATGACTGGCAAGAGTGAATCAATCCACCAGCTTTATAGTGTCAGCGGCCGTTAGAGATGGCGCGCCGGACCAATCTTTTCCAACCTCCGGTATATTGTTTTGCGACTGATCCCTAGAAGCCTGGCAGCCTCAGACACGTTACCCTTTGTTGACGCCAAGGCTCGTCTTATGGCCGAAATTTCCAGATCAGCGAGATTACCGGCTTCAGGCATAAGCACCCTACAATTGTTGAGATTTTCCGACTGTATCGCATCGTTACCACCATGATAGATATCGCTCAAAAATTCGTCAGGCAGGTGTTCGACTTCTAATACGTTTCCCGGGCGAGCCAACGCAAGCGCAGTCCGAATTACCATTTGCATTTGGCGAATGTTTCCTGGCCATTCGGCACGTTCAAACATGTCAACCACTTCAGAAGAGAAGATTATCTCGCGTCCCCCCGCTTCCTTCTGGGCAACTAAAAGAGCCAACTGAACCCGATCTGTGCGCTCACGTAGAGGGGGCAATAAGATACGGAAACCATTCAGCCGATAGTACAGATCTTCGCGAAACCGTCCTGCTTGTATTTCTTGACGCAGGTCGCGATGAGTAGCGCATATTAGAGAAAAGTCGACGGCGATAGCTTTGTCTCCTCCCAAGCGGTCAACCTTTCTTTCTTGCAAAACTCGCAGTAAACGCCCTTGCAGTTGAAGTTGCATATCCCCAATTTCGTCCAGGAAAAGCGTGCCCCCATTCGCTTGGAGAACTTTTCCGATACTGCCTCGACGTTTAGCACCAGTAAAAGCTCCCTCTTCATAACCAAATAGCTCGGACTCAATGAGCCCCTCGGGAATTGCTGCGCAATTGACCGCTATAAACGGGCCCTGTCTGCGCGGTCCGCTATTGTGGAAGGCGCGAGTAAATATCTCTTTGCCCACCCCCGATTCGCCTTCGATAATCAAAGGTAAATCCAGTCCGATTATTTTTTGAGCTTTCTCGATCACCCGGTGCACTTGAGGGTCACCGGTATCCAAATCGCGCAATGTGAAGTCTGCAATGTCTTTGCGTTGAACATGCGCGTTGTCAGTATTTGGATGAGCCTCGATCGTCTCGCGTGGTAAATTAAACGCTGAGCCACTGACATTAGAGGAGCCTCTATTGAGGACGATGTACACCTCTCGACCGTCCAACAGCGGGAGACTGAGCGGCTTGCTAAGATGCTGAGTTGCGCTTATAAACAATTCAGCCAGTGGCAAGTCGAAAATGTCATTGAAACCAAGCGCAGTGGAGCTATGTCGCTCCAGCCCTAAATATTTCCTGGCAGCAGCGTTGGTAGCGATTAATTTTTCTTGTTTATCGAAAGCGACAATGCATTGTTTAATGGTTTCGATATTGCCTAATTCGGGATGGAAGATTAGGACGATTTTATCAGTCATTTCTCCGAGCAGCATGCGGTTTTCGACTAGTGTAGCCGTAGTTCTAATAAAACCTAAAGTATGTAGCTGAGTCAGTTTACTTTTAGTGACGACCGCTAGAGTGCCTACAACTTTACCTCGATGATCCAGCAGAGGAGCAGCGCAAGTGGAATAGGATTGAAGCCACGTGATGTGATGCTCTGCAGGCCTTACAAACATACTCGTCTGCTCGATGAGGCTAACACCTATTGCATTCGTGCCTATTGCTTCCTCGCTCCAACAGCTTCCTGGTTGAAAAATTGGTTGGCCCGAGGGGTCGGTCAAGTTTGCGTCCGTTCTACTAAACAATATCGTGCCATCCAACCCCGTAACAGCCACGGCAGACGCTGTACCTTCGACCAGCTCAAAGGTATTTTCAACTGTTGCGACAGCATAATTCAGCAACGTCTGCGCCCTTTTTGTGGCGGTCGCCAGCGCTGCAGGGGAAAGAGATTTCAGAGGCGTGGTCTCGGTTGGAGCGCTTACACGATCTTGACAGCGGCGTTGGGACGCGACAATTGCGCGGTCGCGCCCAGCATTTTCCGAACATACATCAAGGTTGAGCACTTCTACCTCCATTGCCACTTCTGGGAGATCTTATTGTGGTGAATCCATACTAGGCGGTCTCAAATAGCAAGTCGAGCACCTCGGATAGGGGGTTGCGACGCAGAAGAATAATGGTCAATTGAGTACAGAGAAGCGGGTCACGCTGATGCTCAAGCGTCGTCAAGGTACCGTCTCAGGACCATCACTGGCGTCTTGAGTCCGCCCCTCAGAGTCGGGACCTGCAGCGTAAGCTGATTGCAGCCGTAAAGAAGTTGACACGCAGAAATGCCAAGCCAGAGAGCATCGGCCATCCAGCACGCCGTCGACGCGAGCTATGTGCTGGCTCGGAGCTGTTGCAGGTGGTGATGCAGATGCTCACCAAGGGCTGCCCCCCGGCAGATCGTCATGAAGGTTAATTGGCCTGACAACCCGGAGTGGCACGTAAGCCACGTGACAATTACCCAAACGACCTCCCCCACCTCGCGGCGAACTGGCGTCTTCCTTTGAATAGATTTCGCCACGTCGAGGATGCCGAAAGACGCTTTCGGAGTTCGTTATAAAAGTGCCGTTGCGGCGATAATAACCCCCATGCCAGTGAGCAGAAAAAAGGCGATTCGGCGAACCAGGGCATCTGATACAGAAGGGGGATACAGCGCAAAGAAAACGGACGCTGCGACAACCACAGGGACAGATAGCGTGGAAAGATATACTGCTTCTCGGGAGACCTCACCCTGCAGGCCGACAATTGCCAGGCGAAATGCCGACATGACGCCGAAGATTGCCAGTAAAGTTGCCCTCACGTCGCATACTGTTAAGGGTTGACGATAGAAGAGATAAACAACCGGTGGACCAGGTATGCTGTAAAGGCCACCAAAAATCCCACCAAAAATACCGATTAGACCAAATTGATGGTACGGAGAGAGCGTAGATCGTGGTGTCGGTCGGATGACCATCGTAACGCCAGCAGCGATTATCAAGAGGCCCAATAGCATTTGCAAGGCTAAAAAATAATCGTCGCCGAGATTCTGAAGTAGCCATACTCCGCCAATTGTTCCAGGCACGATGCCTATCAGGGTTACTGTCAATAGCTTGGCATTGATCGCTCCCCAACTATTTCGTAGGGCAAGCACAACGTTGGTAACCATCAGCACATTAATCACCAGCGCGGCTGTCTGAAGCGAACTCAAATCCAGTGCTATTACTCCCCCCAGTGCAAAGATACCCAGAGCAAACCCGGTCAGCGCTTGAAGATAACTGGCCAGTGCAATGATGAAGAGAAAGGCTACAAGGGAGTCTGTCATATGGAGAGGCCCTAAGTTTCATTGTCGACTCCGATTAATGCGGAGCGCCATCGCCGGAAAAGAGCTTTCGGCCCTCCTTGCACAGAGGCCGAAAGCTTTGATCAAAGCCGGAACTTAGGATTGACTTGCAAAGCGGTTCGTCTCGGCCGCCTGGGCAAATCTTCTTTCAACTGCCGATTTGGAAGACACGCAGAATGCGGACCATAGCCCAAGGCAAGCAGTCACGGCGATTAATGCCGAAATTGGCCAAGTGCCGTAATCCTCCAGAACTGCTGTTGCAAACATTGGGACTAACCCACCAATAATCGTGCCGGCCTGACTACCCAAAGAGATCCCCGTGTATCGCAATTTTTCCGGGAACAGCTCACAGAAGAATGCTGGCATCGCGCCCCACATTGCCCATAAAGGAAATGAAAGCATTACCATAGCGAGCCACAACCATTTAGTCTCCGCCAAGTCGGCCACCCAGAAGAAAGGAAAAGCCATCACCGCCAGTAGCGTGAACCCACAAAAGAACACGAAACGTCGGCCAAGTTTATCCGAGAGTTTACCCGCGCCTAGAATGGCTAATGAAAGTATTGTATTGACGACAACCACCCCCAAAAGTAGATCGGAGCGATCCACCTTCAAAACATTTGTTCCGTAGTAGATCAGGAAGACCCAAACAGTATAAAAAGGCACCGTGATCGATCCAAGATAAATCGCGGCCGTGTGATAAATTTCTTTATAGTGATCTCGAAGCACGTCTTTTAAAGGAAACTTTGCGATTTCCCCTGATTCTCGTAGCTTCTTGAAGGCGGGAGTTTCTGTGACCTTTAGACGGATATATAGCCCCGAGACGAGCATCACAATACTGATCAGGAACGGTACGCGCCACCCCCATGCAATAAACTCTTCCTGGGGTAGCATATAAGAGCAGATAAAAAGCACTGTTGTAGCCAGCGCAAGACCTATCGTTGCCCCGGATTGTACAATACTTCCAAAAAACCCTCGGCGTTTGTCTGGTGCGTACTCTACTGCCATAAGCACGGCCCCGCCCCACTCTCCACCCAGAGCAATACCCTGGAAGAACCTGCACGCGGTGAGAAGGATGGGCGCCAGGATCCCGGCCGTCTCGTAGGTGGGCAACAGGCCAATGCCGAAAGTCGCGGCTCCCATAATGCTAAGAGACGTTATAAGCATTGTCTTCCGGCCGATCCTGTCTCCAAAATGGCCGAAAATGACTCCCCCCAGAGGTCGTGCTACAAATCCGACTGCCAGCGTCGCAAAGGCAGCGATCGTCCCTGTAGTAGCCGAGAAGGCAGGGAAGAACAATGGACCGAATACTAGCGCGGCGACAAAGCCGTATAGGAAGAAATCATACCATTCCATAATGGTACCGATCATGCTGGCCACGGCTACTCGTGTGGGCGTCACCGCGGAGGGGGTGCCGTTTTCTATTGTATTTGCCATGATTTGTCTCTCCATAATTAAAGCTATTGCTTTAATTTTTTTGTTTTTGTAAGAATGCAGAGGGAGGTCGACGTAAGTTTAAGCTGCGGCTTGACTGCTTTTCTCATCTCCATCGGCTTGCGGCGTGGGCTGCCCGCTTTCAATTATGGATATATATCTGCCCCTCGTCCACTTCAACGCTATAGGTCTCCAGTGACTCTTCCGCGAGACCTATAGGCTCGCCCGTCTCCACTTTCCATTGCCATAAGTGCTGGTGGCAAGTCAGTACTTCGCCATCAAATAGACCTTCCTCCAAGCAAACTTCTTGATGAGGGCAGAAGCTTTGGCATGCGTAGAAGCTCTCGTTTGAGTTAAGAATCAATACCCTTTTTGAGTCATCCAAATCGAAGACCTTCATACCATCCTTCGGAACCTGGTCTACTTGGCAAACCAATTTACGTGTCATTTTGAATACTCACTTCAACTGAATTTGTCGTACGCAATAAGCTTAGGATCCAACTTCGCCGTTATTACAAGTTGTCGAATAGATGCTTCTACGGATGGTGCAGGTCCGGCTAGATAAACCTGCACGTTCTTGTACTTTCCTTCCATATGTTTAGCGGCAATTTCGTGAATCATTCCGAAGTCGAATGAGAGTGATGGGTATTGCGCCTTATCCTCGTCCGTCGCGGCAACCGCAGAAAGGCCAATGACGATCTCCAGCCCTTTATCGGAAGCCAGCTTGAAAGCGGACAACTCCTCAAGAAAAAAAGCATCCTGCATAGTGCGTACACCAAAGAAGACGTAGCCTTTGTATTGTTCAAAATAGCCCTCTTGGGTGGCTCGGGCCAGGATTGACATGATGCCGGCTATGCCGCTGCCGCCTGCAATGCAAAGAATATTTTTTTTCAAGCCAGGGCTGAATATTGCGCGTCCAAGCGGTGCAACGACTTGCACTGTCCTACCGACGGGATTTTCCGAAAAAAGTGCGTTGGTCAGCTTTCCTTCCGGCGTTTTCTTCGTAAGAAAAGTTAGCTTTCTAGTCGATCGATCAAAATCGACCATGGAGTAAGCCCGATAGCCGTCCACGCCAGAAAAGCTAATCAACGCGAATTGCCCCGAATTGAACTCGCAAACTTCGGAAAGCTCCACTTCCCACAGCGCGACGTCACTGACCAACGTGCGCCAGCTGGTTACGACGCCGTTTAGCCGTCTCGGGAGGATTGTCCCAGGATCTGTACGGTAAACAAAATCTGGTACTAAGATTTCGAACTCGCCGTCGGCCAGTGCAGAGCACTGGCAAAGAAGAACCTCTCCGGCATCGGCATTCAACTTGGCCTTTCCCGGCGCATTGGCCCAATTATCCGTTACGTTACCGGAGATCAGCTTGGCTTTGCATGTGCCGCATGTGCCGGTGGCACATGCGTATGGCAGATCTAAACCCTCACTGAGCCCAGCTAAAAGAAGGCTTGTACGGTCTTCTGTTTGAAGCTCGTAGGCTCTGCTTTTAGTGTGTATTTTGAGGTTCATCGCTAGAGTTCCTTCAAAAAGGTACGTGGTAGCCCTTGCCCAGCATTCGGGTCTGAAGCCGCACTTCTCGATCGACGAGTAGCGGGCCTTCTGACGTAACGCGGACCTTGTCGCGATACTCTCCAATTGCCACCAATGAGGTTTCACCGCCGCTGTGCTCAGTACGGAACACTTGCAGCGTAGAGCGGATGTCATGTGTATTGTCTTGAGCGGACGAGACAGTACACATACTGAAATGGCGCGTAAGAGGTGTGCTATCCAAGTTCTGCTTTGGCAGTAGATTTATCATTGCTGCCATCCCTTCTTTGTCTTTCTCAAGCCAAACCATCTCTTTTTTTATTTCAGGGCTGTAAACCGCAATGCGATAATTGAAATCAGCGGCACATAACGCCAAATAACCATCGTAGTCAGCGCGATCCAGACAGACACAAAGTTGTGCAATAAGTTCGCGAATTGATTTTTCGAATTCCATGTGAGCGGGTTCCTTATCAGAAATTTTTTGCATGATCAAAGCCCTTCCTACTTCTCTGAGGCGAATGGGTTGGATGCACTTCTTCCCAGTCGACGTCCCCACTCTTCATAGAAGTGACGCATACCCACTTCGTCGTGAATTTTGTTATTTTCCACGCGGGCGTGCAGGATCATAGGGGCTTCCGAAGGATTAGCGAGGGCACGACCCTGCCCTACAATACCCATCATGTCTTCCGGTAGATTGCGACCAAAGGGTCCCCAGACCGAATTGTGATGGCGTATACGAGCTGCCCGCTCCTCTGGCGTGTCGCTTTTCAACCCGAGCCCCCTGTATTCGATGCATAATTTATTAGGACCCAGGGGAATTACCGTATCAATCCTCATGGCGGGAGAGCGGATGTTGTAAGTAATACCTGGAAAAAGATCTACGAGAGCCCATCGATTTGGGCCTAAACCAGGCCAGCCAAGCGACTGTTTCTCGTGCCCTTTCATCGCATCATATTTAAGGAGCATATCTGTAACTTGGGCATGGCCGCCCTTGAACGTACGGAATTCGCGATCGAAGTAACCGGGTTGCAACATTCCTGTGACACGGTTGTGGTAATGAAGATAGTCGTGATATAGCTCGCTGTTGGTGTCGTGCCACATCTTGAAGTTTGCATCCACGATAGCTCGGTTGTAGTGGAACACCTCCAATGGTTCAGACAACATTTCAGCCAGTGGGTCGAGCGCGCCGTTCAGCGTTTCGGTTAGCGGCAGGGCGCTGTCGTCAATGTTGACCCATACGAAACCGCCGTAGGCAACCTCAGACTTAAACTCCCGGAGAGAGTAATCGCATTGCTTCACTCGATCTTGATAGCCATCCTTTTGTCGAGGAATGTCTACACAGTTCCCTTGAGCATCGAATGACCAAGCATGAAAGATGCAAGTAATACGTTTTGGCCCGCCTGCAGGAGACGCATTTCGAATCGATCCGGCAGCATCAAAGATTAATAAGTTGCCGCGGTGCGGGCAGATATTGTTGTACGCATGGATCCGATTATCCTCATCACGGAGGATAATGATATTGTGCCCGCCTGGATGTTGATATGTACGGTAGTCCAAAGGCTCAGGGAGTTCGCTTTCATGACAGGCGATTAGCCAGCACTTATCGAATATTTTCTCCTGCTCCTCACGAAAAATTGTTTCGTCCGTGTACACCCTTGGATCCACATATTGGTTTGATTCCAGGTCGGGTTTTTTAGTCCACTGATTGTGATCTCGTGACATGTCTCTCTCCTTTGTTTTTGTTGGAAGCCTTTACGACTGAGCAATGCCCATGCCAACTTGTATTTTTTCTGCACTTAACGCTTAACAAAGGAGTGAGCGCTGAGCTTTCATTTTTTAGCATCGTGCACATTGTCCCTATAAGACACATTCATGCGTCAAATTGTCCCAGCTGGGACAACAGAGGAAGACGCAGGAACTTGCCAATGATGAGATTTTTTCGACTTATGCTCTAAGCCCAGTGCTCCTAATCCGAACGCTACTCCATTCCGGCATGCGTATTGCTTTACATGAGTGGAGGCCATCACCGGTCAAGAGGATCGGTATACCGCCGGCAGAGTAAGTCCCCGCAACCCTGGACTGTTCACATTGGAGAGACAATGAGTAAGCAATATAAGAGCTTTATTAATGGTGCCTTCGTTGCGTCCTCGTTGGACGCGGTGATCGAGGTATTTAATCCGGCGACAGAGGAATTAATCGGTAGCGTGTCGAATTCAACGGCTCATGAGATCAACGCAGCAGTTGAGGCCGCACGAAATGCGCAACCCGCTTGGGAGAAACTGCCCGCTATTGAGCGGGCAGGTTACCTGCGCAAGATCTCGAATGCGATTCGTGAAAACGTTGATTATCTGGCTGAAATTATCGCCAGAGAACAGGGCAAGACAATGGACCTTGCCAAGGTCGAAGTAAACTTCACAGCAGACTACATCGATTACATGTCAGAATGGGCGCGCCGAATCGAAGGGGAAATTATAACCAGCGATCGGCCAAATGAAACTATATTGCTAATGCGAAAGCCGATTGGGGTGGTGGTTGGCATATTGCCTTGGAATTTCCCGTTCTTCCTTATTGCTCGAAAGATGGCACCGGCGTTGATCACCGGTAATACAATCGTGATTAAGCCGAGTGAAGAGACGCCGCTCAACGCTTTTGCGTTTGCCGAAATCGTCGCCGGCCTCGATCTTCCTCCGGGAGTATTTAACCTGGTCTTTGGCGACGGACGTTCTGGTGGGCAATTGGTAACTCATCCAAAGGTCGACATGGTTTCTTTTACCGGTAGCGTGGCCACTGGGAAACGCATTATGCAGGCAGCCTCTGTAAACCTGACAAGAGTCAATCTTGAACTGGGCGGTAAGGCGCCCGCTATTGTTCTGGCCGACGCCGATATCGATCTCGCCGTCAATGCTATTCATCAGTCGCGCGTCATAAACTCCGGTCAGGTGTGTAATTGTGCTGAGCGCGTTTACGTTGAGCGCGCCGTGCTGGAAGAGTTTGTCGATAAGATGGTCCATAAGATGCGAGGCACGAAGTTCGGCGACCCCTTGGCTGGGCAGCCCCTGGACATGGGTCCGCTGATTAGTCGAGCTCAATTGGAGAAGGTAAAGAGCGCTGTGGACATCGCTGTCGAGCAGGGTGCAGTGGTGGCGGTCGGCGGGAAGGTCGCAGATCTGGGCAAAGGATATCATTATGAGCCCACAGTGCTCGTGAACTGCACCCATGATATGGACATTATGCGGAACGAGACGTTCGGGCCGGTTCTGCCTATTCAAGCAGTCGACAATCTTGATGAAGCCATAAAATTTGCAAATGATTCAGAGTACGGCCTCACTTCTTCGATATTCACTCGCGACATCAATGCGGCAATGCAGGCATGCCGTGAATTGAAGTTTGGTGAAACGTACGTCAATCGGGAGCATTTCGAGGCGATGCAGGGCTTCCATGCAGGGCGGCGCAAGTCGGGTATCGGCGGAGCGGATGGCAAGCACGGGCTCTACGAGTACATGGAAACACATGTCGTCTATCTCCAGAGCTAGCAAAGACACATTCGTTTTGCGCAAAGAGCGATCCACGCGTAACAGAGCCCTGAATAATGCGGAGTTTCATATCCTTGACTCCGCTTTTTTATAATCGTGTTTTTTAAGGGTCGCCAATTGGGGAGCCGAATACTTATTCGGCTCCAGCGTGATCTGATGAACAAGCGGGCCCTTACTGTGTCACCCGTTCCTTTCTCTATAATCGCAACTATCGACGCTCTATACGCGCTCGCAGAACGGCGCGCCTCATGTCTTTTAACAACTATGTCGATTCGGGCTCTTTGATCGAATCGAATTATTTTGCGAGCCAAGCTGGTCATGGCAGTACGTACTGAAACCCTACCGGAATCATTGCGTACTTTGCATTAATCGCCTGATTGGGCAAAGCCAGACCGATAATGTTGCCTTCGTCATCTATGAGGGCGTCACGAGACTTGCCTCGCTTCAACCAGTGAGAACAACCATGATCATCTCTGCCTCCACGGATTACCGCGCTGTCGCCAAACGCAAGCTGCCGCCGTTCCTGTTCCACTATGTCGATGGCGGCGCCTACGCCGAATACACGCTTCGGCGCAACGTTGACGATCTGGCCAGCATCGCCTTGCGCCAGCGCGTGTTGCGTAATATGTCGGAACTGAGCCTCGAAACCGAATTGTTTGGCGAAACCCTTTCGATGCCGGTTGCCCTCGCACCGGTCGGGCTGACCGGCATGCTCGCCCGCCGGGGCGAAGTTCAGGCGGCCCGCGCTGCCGACAAGAAAGGCATCCCCTTCACCCTGTCCACCGTATCGGTCTGCCCAATCGAAGAAGTCGCCCCGGCGATCAAGCGGCCGATGTGGTTTCAGTTGTATGTACTGAAAGACCGCGGCTTCATGAAAAGCGCCTTGGAACGCGCCAAGGCTGCGGGCGTCACCACGCTCGTGTTTACCGTGGACATGCCAACGCCGGGGGCCCGATACCGCGATGCGCATTCCGGCATGAGCGGCCCGAACGCCAATATGCGCCGCATGGTACAGGCCATGACTCATCCGTTCTGGGCTTGGGACGTTGGCCTGCATGGCAAACCACATGATCTCGGCAACATCTCCACCTATCGAGGAAGCCCGACGGGGCTCGAGGACTACATCGGCTGGCTCGCTGCAAACTTCGATCCGTCGATCTCCTGGAAGGATCTGGAGTGGATTCGGGAGTTCTGGGACGGCCCGATGGTGATCAAGGGCATCCTCGACGCCGAAGATGCCCGTGACGCTGTAACCTTCGGTGCGGACGGCATCATCGTGTCCAACCACGGTGGCCGCCAGCTGGACGGCGTGCTCTCCAGCGCCCGCGCCATGCCGGCCATCTCGGATGCGGTCAAGGGCGACCTGAAAATCATGGCCGACTCCGGCATCCGCAATGGTCTCGACGTCGTGCGCATGATTGCCCTGGGCGCCGACATCGTCATGCTTGGCCGCGCCTTTGCCTACGCGCTTGCAGCGGCTGGCGAAGCAGGCGTAACCAACCTGCTCGACCTGATCGAAAAGGAAATGCGCGTAGCCATGGTGCTCACTGGCGCCAAGTCCATCAACGAAATCACCATCGACTCCCTTGTCGGCGAACTGGGGCGGCATCAGACCACCAAACACGTCGGATAAAAGTACGAGGAGAGACCTTTCTGCCCTCTGTGCACAGAGGGCGAAAGCCTTGATCAGAGCCGGATCTTGGGATTGACCTGCAAAGCGGCTTTTCTCAGCTGCCTGAGCGAATCCTCTTCAAACGGCCGATGCGGTTGGCTCAATTGAGCGCGGGGAATGCAATTAGCTTCGAGTAACGGTCAAGTAAACCAATTAACGAGGCGGTGATGCGCTGTTGCGTACCGACGCTACCAGAACGCCAGGGTGTAGCTGAGAATCAGTCGGGTTTCATCAAGGTCGCTGCCGAAGTTGCTTCGCACGGTGGCGTTGCGGACTTTCATACCCAGGTTCCTCAGCGGACCGCTCTGCACGACATAGCCGATGTCGGTGTTGCGCTCCCATTCTTTACCTTCACCAGCTGCCAGGTTGACGTTGTCGCCGGACACATAGCGCGTCATCAAACTCAGACCGGGCACGCCCATGGCTGCGAAGTCGTAGTCATAGCGGACCTGCCAGGAATTCTCGTCTTCGTTGCCGAAATCGTTGATCTGCACGAGGTTGATCAGCATGTTGTCGCCGCCGCTGACGTAGGCAAAGCCGGTGTCGCCGCTCATTTTCTGATAGCCGGCGCTAAAGCCATGCCCGCTGAGTCGGTAGGTGAAGATTGCACCGAAGGCGTTGTTGTCGACGTTACTGCCACCGTCATCGGTAGAACGCATGTAGCGCAGGTCGGACTTGAAGCTCTGATTGTCACCCAACGGCGTTACGTGCACGAGATTGAAACTGTGCTGTTTATAGATGCCGTCCAGGCCGCCGTAATAGTAGCTGCCGGTCAGTGCGGGCATGAACTGGTAGCGTGCGCCGGTAAAGAGGAAATCGTCACTAGTTGTCGCGCTGCCCAGCGTGATGTTTCGAGCGCCAGCATTGAAGACGGTCATTTCTTCGCTGTCCGACGAGTCACGATAGTTGATGCGGTTGAGCCTGCCGATGTCGAACGTCAGCCCGTCGAGCTCTTTGCTCTGTATCCAGGCGCCGCGATAGGTGTTGGGCAGCAGGCGGCCGTCGTTGCGCATCAGGACCGGCAGAACTGGCTGCAAGGTGCCGACGTGAAGCGTGGTATCAGACAGCCTTGCCTTGGCGGTCAGGCCAGAAGAGCCAAAATCGTCTTGGGCGCGATTGGGTGCTTGCCGGTCGCGTTGCAGGATTCCGGTGCCGGTCCGATCGGGACTGGAATCGAGTTTGACGCCCAGCAAGCCAACCGCATCCACACCGAAGCCGACCGTGCCTTCGGTGTAGCCAGACTCGATTTTCATGATGAAGCCCTGAGCCCACTCCGCGGCCTTGGACTGAGTAGCGCCGCTTTGTCGGAAATCGCGGTTCATGTAGAAGTTGCGAAGCTCGACGCTGGCCTTGCTATCATCGAGGAACGCGGCGGACACCATCGTCGAACCGCTTAGCGCGCTGGCGGCCAGACTGTTGAAGACGAAGAAACGGCGTAAAAGCTTCAGGTGCTTAGTCATCTCTTATTATTCTCTTGAGTGATGCAGTCGTTAGATCGGCCTCGCTCCAGCCGGTCCCGCTTTACCGCAGTTGCGATAACTCGATTGCTGCCGCTCAGCCCGCGGCAGCCTTGGGTATGCGACCCAGCAAATAGAACTCCTCGTCGGGCGGTATCCTCGACATCGACACCTGGCTTTTCGTAAAACCCAATAGCGGATGCATATCGGCGACCTGGCGATCATGGATGACGAGGGCTACAGGTGAAGCAAGCTGACCGCGAACAAGCCGCCGATCATAAGCATGACGAACAGACACAGCGCGAGTACGAAGGGCTTGATGCCCAGCGAGGCGAGTTTCTCCAAGCGTGTTTCATAGCCGAGGGCGGCCATCGCCATCGCCATCGCAACCTGACCGGACAGAACCAGCCCTTGATGCAGGCTTACCGGCAGCGTGACAAAGCTGTTGAAGATGACCATCGCCAGGAAGCCAAAGGCGAACCAAGGGATGACCAGACCGGTTTTGCTCGACTCGCTGGTCGTGCTGCGCCGCTGCCACCATTGGTCGACGATTAATAGGAAGGGGATCAATAGCATTACCCGCACCAGTTTGACGATCACTGCGTTTGTCAGCGCCGCCGGCCCGACCGCATCTCCAGCAGCCACAACCTGTGCCACCTCGTGAACGGTGGCACCGATGTAGATGCCGAATAAACCTTCATCCATGCCGGTCAACGGATAAAACAGTGGGTACGTCAGCATTGCCAGCGTACCGAACAGCACGACGGTCGCTACTGCCATCGAAGTGGCCGCGGGCCGCGAGCGGATGGTCGCCTCGGTGGCGAGGACGGCAGCCGCACCGCAGATTGCGCTGCCAGCGCATGTCAGCAGCGTAACATCGCGTTCCATTTTCAATATCCGCGTACCGAAGAAATAGCCGACCACCAGCACGCTGGTGATGACCGCTATATCAAGCACCAGGATTTTTGGACCGAGCGCGAATATCTGCTGGAGTGTCAACGAAAGACCAAACAGTACGATGCCGCCACGCAAGAGCCAGCGCATGGAGAACAGCAGTCCGGGCCGAACATTTGGCACGCTGCGAGTCATCGGCAGGTTGCCGGCAACCAACCCCAGCAATAACGCGAATACCAGCGGACTAAAGCCCCCGCCAGCCAACCCAGGCGCCTTTGTCAGTGCGTAACCGCCTGCCGTCAGCACCCCACATAAAGCCAGACCTTGCCACATTGGATGCTCCTTGTGCTTGCCAATGAGGTCAGGGTATGGGCAGATAACAAAAGCGGAAAACGGGTTATAACGATATAACTAAATGGAAAAACTGATATGCACCCGAGTGTGAGTTTTCGACAATTACAAGTCTTCGTCGTCGTGGCGAAAGGCGGCACGGTGGCAGCTGCGGCCAGAAATCTCAATCTGTCCCAGTCGGCAACGAGCCAGTCACTCTCGGATTTGGAACGACAGTTGGGGCAGGTACTGTTCGAGCGGCTGGGTCGCCGGCTGCAGCTCAACGATGTTGGTCGCCGCTTACTGCCACGGGCCGAGAGGCTGCTTGATGATCTGATTCAGTTCATCGAGGCCTCGCAGGAGCCGGAAGGCTCGCTGCAGGGTTCGCTGACCGTAGCGGCCAGCGCCACCATCGGTACTTACCTGATCCCATCATTGGTTTGCCGTTTCGGTGAACTGCACCCCGGCGCCGACATCCAGATGCGGCTTCGCAATACTGGCGAGGTGGTGGGAGAGGTGCTGCGCTTCGAGGCCGACCTCGGTCTGATTGAAGGTCAGTGCAGTGAACAGCGGTTGATTTCTGAAGTGTGGCGCAAGGATGCAATGGTAATCATCTGCGCGCCGAACCACCACCTGGCTGCCGCCGGATGTCTGAGCGACAAGGATCTGGGCGAGGAACAGTGGATTCTCCGAGAGTCTGGCTCTGGATCTCGTGCCGTGTTCGAGTCTGCGATTATGCATCACGCTGAGCGATTGCGGGTGCGCATGGAACTTAACCAGCACGAAGCCATCAAGCAAGCGGTGCTGGCTGGGTTTGGCCTGGGCTGCATGTCGCGTCTCAGCGTGGCCGGCGAGCTGGAGCGGGGCGAACTGATAGCGTTGTCCAGCGATCTCGAACTGACCAGAACATTCTCTTTGATCTGGCACCCGGATCGCTATCGCAGTCCACTGTGGCAAGCCTTCAAGGTGTTTCTACAGGAAGCGAATTAGTCCCAATGAAAGCCAGCCGACCACGCTATTGACGCCACCCAATGGAGTACAATTAAGTTGCAAACCTACCTTCTGAATGGTAGCTTTTGATAAAAGCAACAAGGGACCAAACTTCAAGGTTTGTTGACATTAACTGCTAGTGGCTAGCAGCAGCCGCCTCCCCAAGCTGGTACTCCTGGCGATGAAAAGTACTACATCCCGCCCCTCAGGAGCCTGGTTTGATGATTTCACCCTGTTTACCTCGCCATTGTGTCCGGAACGATTGCCTCAGGCGTTGGTTATGCAATCTGGTACGCGGCGATACGTTCGCTTTCATCGTTCCGAGCAGCAACCATCTAATTGAGTGTTCCTGTTCTAGCGTCTCTCGCTGGGGTGTTCATCCTGGGTGACACCTCACGCTTCGCTTAGCACTGGCATCGTTAGAAGTGTTAGCAGTGTTAGCAGTGTTAGCAGTGTTAGGAGGAATTGGATTGGGGCTTAGCGACAAGCTTGGCAAATGGCGCTAACTGATGTTTCGGCTCCCGGTCGCTACGGGTGGGCATTGCCCAGGGGCGGACGTCGGTTCTTCATCGATCCAGATGGAGTGGTCGTATGGCGGGGAAACGAATCGAATGATTTGTCCGTTCGGCACTTTGTAGGTTGATTTTCAGGCTTGCCATTGAAACACTGCATACCGACCGATCGGTACAGGATAAGGTGCCGATGGGCCGCCATACTTGTTGATCAGGAGAACAAAAATGAAGAACGACTCAACAGATGACAAAACCGGGATGGCCACAACCTTGGCTCGCCGAGACTTCCTCAACAAAACAGGGATGATTGTCGGCACAGCAGCACTCGGCTCAGCATTTGCACCCTTTGTGCGGGCTACAGAATCCTCTGTCAGCAGTTCAGTCGGAGGAGAGCAGCTCGAGGTACCGGTCTGGACAAAAACCTTAGGTGGCCCTACTGCGGTGCCTTACGGCAAACCTTCCAGGTTTGAGACCGATGCAGTACGCAACTTGTACCCTGGGCTGAAGGAGCCCATGTCGGCCTATAGCACTTCTCCACTACAGGAATTGGATGGAATCATCACGCCCAATGGTCTGTTCTACGAACGCAATCACGCTGGGGTTCCAGAGATCGACCCTGCGAATCACCAGCTGGTGATTCACGGACTGACTAAAGCAGCACTTGTATTTACAGTGGATGAAATAAGACAGTTTCCAGCCATCTCTCGCATTCACTTCATAGAATGCTCGGGAAATCCCTCTTTTTTACCACCATGGGGCAAAACTGCGGCTGAAGTAGCAGGCTTGGTCAGTTGTGCCGAATGGACTGGTGTGAGCTTGAAAACGCTGCTGGAAGAAGCAGGTCTCAAACCTGAGGCGAAATGGGTAATTGCCGAGGGTGCGGATGGTGCAGCCATGACTCGAAGTATACCGATCGAGAAATGTCTGGATGACGTAATGGTCGTATACAGCCAGAACGGTGAAAGGCTTCGTCCCGAGCAAGGGTACCCGATTCGCCTCTTGGTACCTGGTTATGAAGGCAATACCCACATCAAGTGGTTGCGGCGCTTACATGTAACCGATGCCCCTGCTTATAGCCGTGAAGAGACAGCCAAATATACCGACCTCATGGCAGATGGGCGTTCAAGGAAATTCTCATTTGTGATGGAGTGCAAGTCGCTCATTACCTCCCCTTCAGGTACGCATAAGCTCACACGCAAAGGTCTCCATGAAATGCGTGGCATCGCTTGGAGTGGAAATGGAAAAATTACGCGAGTGGATGTGTCCGTCGACGGCGGGCGTAACTGGTATGAAGCGAAGCTCCAAGAACCTGTGCTCAATAAATCTCTAACGGCATTCCGCGCCCCATTCGAATGGTTGGGAACAGAAATGGTCATTATGAGCCGCGCTATTGACGAGACAGGGTACGTTCAACCAAGCCTCGAACAGTTGAAGGAAGTGCGCGGAGAGCTTTCTTTCTACCACAATAATGCTACCCAGCCTTGGCGAATCAACTCCCATGGGGAGGTGACAAATGGCCGTTCATAAAATGATAGTCATGAAGCTGGGGGTAATAAGTATTTGTGTCGCTGCGAGCGTAGCGGCTGAGCAGAAGCATGGTTTGGGACATTCAGTGACGGAGGAACAAATCAAAAGTTGGAATATTGACGTTGCCCCCGATGGCAAGAACCTGCCCGCCGGTCAAGGCACAATCATGGAGGGAGAGAAAATTTATCAGGCATCCTGTCTTGCCTGTCATGGCGCCAACCTTGAAGGCGGCATGGGGCCAGCGCTAATGGGTGGGAAAGGCACCTTGACCTCTCAGAAACCGGTGAAAACCGTCGGCAGTTATTGGCCCTACGCAACAACACTATTCGACTACGTCAGGCGCGCTATGCCGTTCCAACAACCTCAATCGTTGAGCGATGATCAGGTGTACTCAGTGGTTGGTTATATTCTGAACAAAAACGAATTGATGGAAGCGAACACCACGGTAAATGCAGACACACTCACAAAGGTCAAAATGCCAAATCGCGACGCGTTCTACGTCGACGACAGGCCCGATGTCAAAGTGAGTCCTTGCTACAAGGATTGTCAATAATCCGGGAGCACACAGGTAGCTGGAACGTCAGCTTCTGAGACGCAGAGGCTGACCCGCATTCAAAAGATCACTGCTGGTGTTTGCTCCCCCTTTTTATCATTCAAAGTATTAAGCTCTAATTTCAGACACAGAGGTTGGGGTCTTCAACCCCGGGAGCAGCATCTCGCAGAAAAAATCGGAGATTGCCTCCGGTGAACGACGGCCACCAGGTTTAATCCACAGATAGCTGTAGTGGTGAATTCCGAGGATTCCTTTGATAGCTAAGGAGTCCGCTGTGACGAATGCACCCTCCTCAACGCCCGATTTCAGTATTGCCGACCAGATTTGCTCGTACTGGCGGTGAAGGTCAAGCAGCTCTATTTTGCGCTCGCCAATCACTGAATAGACTTCCCGAAAACAAACAGTCATTTCAGCAAGATGATCGACGATTGCGCGCATGACTACCGATGAGAAACGCCTAAACTTCTCCTCTGCGGGGAGGTCGGATTCAATCAAAGGAACGCCTTCCGCGATTAGCACCCTGAGGTAACGACTCGTGATTTCGAACAGCAGCTCCTCTTTACTACCTATATGGTGGTAAAGCGCTCCTCGACCAAATCCAGTTGCTTTTTCAAGCTCGGCCATTCCGGTCGCATGGTAGCCTCGGGTGGAAAACAGCTCCGCCGCTATACGCAGAATGCGCTCTTTAGTGCCACCTTTGGCAATGGGCGACTGGCCAGCCGCTTCAGCCTTTGCCATGCGTTCCCTTCCTTCTGGTACAAATCTTTTTCACTCGTGACCTATTCAGCAGGCAAGACACTGAGGCCAGCTGTACAGAATCAAATGCTGGTACGACCAGCGTCTCGACCGTCGGTACACAATTTATATCACAAGAGACGTGTTTTTGATCATTAGGAATGCCTCGGCCAGAGGAAGCAGCCTCAGCGCCTAGAACGTATTTAAAAAGCTAGATACCCCATATGGCATAGAGGTAATTGGTTTCGGTTCCTTGGTTAACACTCCTCGACAGGCCAACACTCGACCCGGCCACCAGCCGATTTTCCGCGTCTGGCGCCTGAAGCAGCAGATTTTTGGCCAATGCTTGTCACCAGTTATAGTAGGCGTTTAAGCATCAAACCCAATCCGAGCACTATGGAAGAAAAGGCTGCAACGAGTGGAACGCAGCCAACGGATGCGTACGACTATTGGGCTGTACCAACCCCTTCCGTGAAAACAGGCTTTTGTTCCCAGCGACGTCTGCACTACAAAGATCATGGCTGCATCACGGTCCCGCGTTGCGAGGCTAACCGTCAACCGTGATGTTCAAATGCGGGAAAAAACCCACCGAGATCCCTTGGCGTACCGCCAATAAGTGCTTCTCAGGCTGCGGAAGGCAATGAGGTTTGAGAATCTTGGTTTCTCACACCTGTTAATTCACCCACCAGAACGATCAATGGCAGTGCTGTGCAGGTGTAATTACATGGCGTGTATCGCGGTACAAAATCGTCAGGCGCGCAGTCATTTCGACTCTAGTCCATTGCCGAGCCGCCATTCGCCAAAGGGCGCGCCGGTGTCTACATAACGCATGGCAGTGTGTACGTCACGCCAGCCGACATATTACGATTCATCGGCGGTAGCAGTTGCAGATCACGCTATCGAGGGTATTCAAGTTTAGCGAAAACGTTATCTGGAGGCGGGAATCGAAAGGTTGAGCGATTTGCCGCGTAGCGACCAACCTTAAAACTGGAACTCGAAAATCAACGAAATTCTGTATCCTCTAGGTGAAGAATGGCCAGGTCTGGGCCGACCTCAACTATCGCCTGAAGACGTTCAAAATTAGAAACAATCCTCACTTCGCCAACAAAGTATCGATGTGGTCTGGCTCTATGTGAACAGACGCGTTCCCCGGCATCCATTTTACCAATTCATTACAACGCCTGAAGCGATCGATCCTATGAACCGCGGCTAATGGATTGAACTCAGCCTGAAACCGGCTATCGTCTCAATGGATGCCATGCATCGACAGGTTAATAATCTGCTTTCCCGGACCCGATTGGGCACGCAGAGACCTGCTGTGAGAACCAAGGAATTACGTTGGATGAAGCTTAACGCCAACCACGTAGGGACGTAGACAAATGGAATGGCCTCACCGAATCTAAAATCCGCTTAAGCAACCACTGCCAGCATTTCCCCGCAGTGGGCGATGCAGGATGTTCCACGGAAGGCGGATCCATAGAAATGGAGGTCCATCCGTACATGCACGCCGACAATTTCAATCCGCTGGCTAAAACCTTCTATCGACCCATCGATGCCGTGTTGCGATGGTGCGATCTCATGCAATACGAGGCCGAAATCGTACAAGCTGGCGAGCATTGTCCGCATAGGCTCGGGGCCTTATTCCCCCAATGGCCCTGCCTTCAGGCCAATCTTGAGAGATTGTACGATGCGATACGCAACGCGGAGTTGCCCTATGGTCACTTCGGTGTTTCCGTGCCGCTGGGAACCCCTTGGGACCCTGTTGCGTTAACAGTCCGCCATTCTGACTTGCGCCTCTGGATGCAACGTTACTATCCCGATCAACGACCGGCGTTTCTGTTCGAGTCCGTCAATGACACCCATGAATACATCAGCCCAGCGGCTTACCTTTCCATTCAGGCTGAGCGCGACGCCCTCGTGCAAGAACGCAATACGTTGCAACGCCAACTGCGTAACGTTGAGGCTGACCTCCAAGCACTGGGACTGGAACAGCAAAGCCTTACCGCGTTAGTGAAGTCGCAGGGACAACTCAGCGAGCGCAGCGAAAACACCTACCTGCAGATCATTGGCGCTCTGAACTACACCGTATTGGACAAATCCCCGGCCGGCAACCCCCTGTCCGTGTTCAATAGCCAAGCCGCGATCGTCGATGCCATCACCGCGCGCTTTGCAGACGTTCCCTGCCTCAGCAAACGAACGCTGGATGCAAAATTCGCCGCAGCCAATCGCATCCTCAAAAAAGCCACGTGAGCCAACCAGCATTGCACTGCAATGCCCGCCATTGCAGTGCAATGACGCCCCCGCCTTTCTGCTCTTCAATTCAGGTCACATCCCATCACGCGCCAAGTGGCGCCAGGAGTGACCAGCATGTCCAGTTCATCCACCCCGCTCGCTGACAACCCTCTCCCACCGGCCGAACGCCACATCATGCGTCGCGATGAAGTGGAGCGCAAAACCGGGTTTAAACGGGCACACATCTACAACCTGATGAAGGAGGGCCGCTTTCCCCAAGCCAAACGCATTGGCCTGCGCGCCGTCGGCTGGGATTCGCTGGAGATCGAGCGCTGGATAACCGAACGCCTGACACCGCAGGCGCACTGACCATGCGCGTGGTGTCGGTAATCTCTACAAAAGGGGGGGTGGGCAAGACCACGGTGACCGCCAATCTTGGCGGCTTCCTGGCTGATGCCGGCCTACGCGTGCTATTGCTGGACCTGGACAGCCAGCCCACGCTGTCCAGTTATTTCCCGCTGGACCTGGTCGCACCGGCGGGCGCTTACGAACTGATCGCGCTCAACTTGACCGATCCCCTCCAGATCATTTCCCGCACACAGTTGGCTAACCTGGACCTGATTCTCTCCAACGACCATCAGGGGCAACTCAATACGCTGTTGCTGCATGCGCCGGATGGCCGCTTGCGTCTGCGCCACTTGCTGGATAGGTTTTGCGATCAGTATGACCTGCTGCTGATTGATACCCAGGGCGCGCGGAGCGTGTTGTTGGAAATGGCGGTCCTTGCCTCTGACTTGGCGCTCTCCCCGATCAACCCGGAAATGCTTGCAGCCCGCGAGCTGAATCGCGGCACACTGAAACTCCTCGGTGACCTGGAGCCTTTTCGCCACCTTGGGATTGCCGTACCGCCGTTGCGCCTGCTGTTGAACCAGGTGGACGTGGTCCGGCTGGATGCGCGGATGATCGTGGGCGGATTGCGCGACAGCTTCCCCGTCGTCGGTTCAATTGCCGTGCTGAACACCGTCATTCCCAATCGGGTCGCCTACGTGAATGCCGCCTCACTGGGCCTGCCAGTTCACCGGGTCGAAACGCACCGTCCGAGCAGGCGACGCTCGCCCTCAGCCCTGACAACCCTGCAAGCCCTGGCCAGCGAACTGTTCCCCGAATGGCAGGCCGCCATCTCAAACGTTGGCCTCAGTGCGGAGAAACCGTGATGAGCATCGCCAACCTTACGCCTCCCTACTCACTCGAAGCCGAGCAAGGCGTTCTCGGTGGACTGATGCTGGACAACAGCACCTGGGATTTACTGGCCGACCGGCTGATCGCCGAGGACTTTTTTCGCGCCGAGCACCGGGCGATTTTCAAGGCTATCGCGGTCCTAGCGCAGCAGGATAAGCCTTTTGACGTGGTGACCCTATTTGAACAACTCACCGACCAGCCGGAACTGGGTGGGCTCGCCTATTTGGGTGAACTGGCCAAGAACACGCCGTCAGTGGCCAATATCAAGACCTACGCCGAGATTGTTCGCGAACGGGCCCACCTGCGCCGGCTGATCCAGCTCGGGTTTGCTTGCAGCCGCGAAGCCGCTGAACCACAAGCCAGCAGCCAACGGGTCCAGGAACTGTTCGAGCAACGGCTGTTCGCACTGGGCCAGGCGCAACAACGGCAAGAGTTCATTGATCTGAATCACTGCCTATTGGAGGTGATCGAGGAGATCGACCAGCATTTTAACAGTGGCGAGATCACCACCGGCGTTCCCAGCGGACTGCTCGAGTTGGACCTCAAGACCGCCGGCTTTCAGCCGGCCGACCTGGTGGTGGTCGCCGCACGCCCGTCGATGGGTAAAACCAGTTTGGTGCTGAACTTTGTCGAAAGCGCCCTCACTGCTCGCCCCTGCACTTCGGTGCAGATCTACAGCCTGGAAATGCCGGCACGGGCACTGGTGTATCGGCTATTGGCTATTTTGGGTCAGCTCTCGCTGACCAATCTTATGAAGGGCCAATTGAGCGACGACGATTGGCCACGCCTGACCGCCGCGGCGGCCAAACTGCAGAGCTTCGGGGAGCGCTTGATCATCGACGACAGCCCGGCCCTGACCTGCATGGCGTTGCGCTCCCGTGCCCGTCGTGCGGCGCGCCGCTTTGGTGCTCCCGCCTTGGTGATGGTCGATTACCTGCAACTGATGCGAGCCCCGGGGCGCGAGACCCGCAATCTGGAAATCGCCGAAATCTCCGCGGGACTCAAGGCGCTGGCCAAGGAGCTGAACTGTCCGGTCATTGCTCTCTCCCAACTCAACCGCTCTCTGGAACAACGCAGCAACAAGCGCCCGGTACTGGCTGATCTGCGTGAATCCGGCGCCATCGAGCAGGATGCCGACCTGATCTTGTTCGTCTATCGCGATGAGGTGTACCACCCCGAGAGCGTCGATCGCGGCACCGCCGAACTGATCATCGGTAAGCACCGTAATGGTCCGACCGGTTTTCTGCGGGTCCTGTTCATGGCCGAGCAAACCCGCTTTTCCTCCCTGCATGCCAACAGCGCTTGGCAAGGAGCCTCCTGATGTCTAACAACCTTTCACACACCTGCCTACCGACTCGGCGTCCGCTGCCGGGTGTTCTGGACGAAAAATACTGCACCGTGGTGTTTCGTCTGCAAGGCGGTCGCCCGTCTATGAGTGAGTTTCTGTTCGAATTGTCCCAGCACGTTGAAAAGTCGGAGACAGTCGACATTGTCCGTTTTCAAGTCGGTGATTCCATAGGTCACCCACACGCATGAGGCTTGCCGAATGAAAACGCCTACTCAGGAAGACATCACCGGCAAGCTGCTAGCCGGAAACTTCGGGCACCACCTTGAAGTACATCAGGTCGCCGACCCTATTGTCGACACACCCATGTTGGTGACCCTGGAGCAGCTGCGGCCGTATGAGCACAACCCGCGTTTTCTCCGTAATCCACTGTACGACGACCTCAAGGCTTCGATCCGCGAACGCGGTTTGGATCAGCCGCCACCGATCACCCGCCGACCTGGCGAAGCCTCCTTCATCATCCGCAATGGTGGTAATACCCGTCTGGCGATTCTCGGCGAGCTGTGGCAAGAAACCCGTGATGAACGTTTCTTCCGCATTCACTGCCTGTTCAAACCCTGGACCCATGAAATCAGCGCCCTGCTCGGCCACCTGGCCGAAAGTGATCTGCACGGTCAGCTCACCTTCATCGAACGGGCGCTGGCAGTCGCCAAACTCAAGGCCATGTTTGAACAGGACGGCCCCTCGCTGCCCCAACGCGAGCTGGCCACCCGCCTGGCCGCCGGCGGTTATCCGATTTCGCAGGCGCACCTCAGCCGGATGCTCGGCACCCTGGAGCACCTGCTGCCGGCCATTCCGCAAGTGCTCTATGCCGGCTTGGGAAAGCCCCAGGTCGAGCGTTTGATTAGCCTACGCAACCAGGCCGAGCAGACCTGGAACCGCTACCCATCGACCGCCTATGCCTTCAACGAGTTCTGGCTCGACACCTTGGCCAGTTTCGATACCGAGCCAGAGAGCTTTGATGTCGAGCGCGTTCAGGATGAATTGCTTGAACGAATGAGCCAATTACTCGGGCAGTCCTATCGCATGTTGGCGTTGGAGCTGAGCGCCAACCAAAGCCCCCAGCCGCAACCAGGCATCGTGGTCAGCCCATTGCCCGAACTCGCTCAACCTCCGAGCCCGACCGAGTCAGCTCCAGCCGCAGTCGAGACTGGATCCGCGCCCTCTGACGCTCAGGTCCCAGCACGCGACATCGCCGTAGCGCCCGCTATGCACAGCGATGAACCGAGTGCGTCGACACCGCCCCCTCCTTCACGGGTACAGCACATCCGCGAATTGATCGCCCGCGAGACCATGAGCGAGTCACTGTCAGTCGTTGAGGGAGCTGCCATCGTCTCCACTCTGACCCAGGCGGATGGATGTAATTCGCTGGACGGTCTCTGGCCCATCGAGCCTGCGCACGACACCCCCGAGCAGCTGCGCTCCGCCATTTTCAAGCTGGCAAAGAGCCTGGCCAGTTACGCCGGACAGGCTGACCGCGTGGTCGAGCAGAGCGACGGGCTCGGTTATGCCTTGCAAATAGAGCCGCTCGGCTTGAGTGCACCCCGAGCCACCGGCATTCAGCTGCTGCTGACCGCTCTATTGCGCGCGCATGACGAGGTCCCGTGGGAGGACCGTCAACAACTGCCCGCGGCCCTATTCGGCCAGCTGCTGCTTGGTGTTTACCAGGTCCCGTTGAATGATCGCCCCGCCGTAAACGTGGGCTTGGAGCGGCTTCCGGATGAGCAGCTGCTCCAGCTCTTTCGTCTTACTCGCCTGGCCCGACGCCTGATCGAGCAGATGCTTGAGCCCTCATTAGCCCCTCCGGAGGCACTGTCATGAGCCTGTCCTTCAACCTGCTCAATCAGGCCATGCTGACCCAAGTGCTGCATGAACTGCGGCAGGGCAACCTGCAGCGCTGCAAGGCATTAGGCTTGGGCGAAGACGACCTGACTCTGCTGCAATCCTTACCGCCCACCACCTTGTCGCGCCTGGCCCATGCCAGTGTGTCCTGGGTCGAAATACGCATTGACTCACCGGTGCTGCGGCGCCTGATTGAGCAAGCTGATCGCGATGAACAGAACGAACGGCTGATCAATCGAGCCCTCAAACTCGGTGCCAGCAGCACCATCATGTACCAGTGCTTCGGTTTGGCCCATTCGGAAACCGCCCTGCGCCGACGCCTGCTGAAGATCGAAACCCGTAAGGGTCGTCCTCATCACCTGAGCGAAGCACAAGAACATGCGTTGTGGCGGCGCTGGTGCCAATTGCGTGAGCAGGAAGGCAGCGAGGATCAACTCGACGCCATGATGATGCTGGCCGAGGAGCAACAGATCAGCTTGGTAATGGTCTGGCAGCAAATCGCCCAGCACAACACTCAGCCGTGAATGCGATGACGACCTGCCGCTGGCAACGGGTGCTGCAACAGTGCGCCAGACAGTTAGAAAAGCAGTGGCCTGCCCGTCCAGCGTCCCCGAAACCGTCCGTCTGCGGCTTGCAGGTCGGCTTTCTGTACAGCGGCCAATCCCTCGATGCCGTGCCCCGTCGCCTGCTGCTGGACAGTCGCTTGACGCCGCTCGAGCGCAACGCCTGGCAGGTGTTTCGTTTGTTATTGGACGGCCAGGGCTTGGCCACCCCCCGCTACCAAGATTTGCAACCTTACTTGTCGACCGTCCCGTATGGCCCTGCGGCCTCTCGCGAGACCATCGCCCGTGTGCTTACCGTGCTCCGTCTCACCCGCTGGCTCAGCCTGGTGGCGCGTGGACGTCACCCCATCACGGGGCGTCTGCAGGGCTCGCTGTATGTGTTGCACGATGAGCCACTGACCCCAGCTGAAGCCATGGAACTGGATCCTGACTATTTAGAGCTGGTCGGGCATGGCCTCGGTCATGCTGCAAAGAACGTCCGCATCGTTGCGCAACATGTTCTGGAGGAGGTTCAGCGGGATACCGATATTGATCAGCGCCGGCTGCCCACCCGGCTGGATATCTTGGGTGAACGCTTGGCAGAGCACACCTTGGAGACACCCGTGCTCGAAGCCACCCTGCACGAATCCGAACTGGGTGAAATCGCCGCCGTTCGGATTCGTGCAGCCCCCCGTTCGGAGTCCGAACCCGGTCTAAAACGCAGCATTCACGGCAGCGTTCGGAATCCGAACGCCGCCTGTACTGTATTAAAAGCATGTATTAGTACTGTACAGCACGTGAGCTCCGGTATGGAAAAGCCGAGTTTGCAGTGGCCCGCTGCATTGCATCTGCGCCCAGAGGAGCAACAGGCTGTGGGCATTGCGCTGAACAAACTTGAGCCCTGTGCTCGCCAGGCGGTGCTGAATGAGGCGGGGGCTCGCTGCGCGGCCGGTGGCATCCGCAAACCCACTGCGTATCTGATGGGTCTGATCCAGCGTGCGCTGCGCGGTGAATTCCATCCTTGGGCCGGGCAGGCCGCAGCATCACCCGGCGTCAGCTCAGGCCCAACTGCACCACCACCACCACCACCACCACCACCACCACCACCACCATCCAGAAAACCGGGCGAGCCGCTATCACCCTTGGTGCAAGCTTGCCTGAATGAGTTGCGCAAACTCCCCACGAAACACCCTGGCAGTCAGTAGATTTGATGCCAGTGGCATCAAATCTACTGACTGCCAGCCTCTTTCACTCGAGGAAAGCAACCGCCTCAGGACCCACAGCTCTCCGGACTGGTCGTAGACCTCAGTGGATTTGATGCCACTGGCATCAAGTCCACTCCGATCTGCAACACACCTCCCTCCTTGGCAAACCGAACAGACAGCGTTCAGCTTTTGGGCTGCCCTTGCACGTCTCCGCAGCAATGCTCTCGCCCAAGCACCTGCGAGGACAACACCGTGGCCGATCATTATCAACTCAATCTGGGCTCGTTGCGCAGCAGCATCACCCTGACCCTGCACACCCACCACGCCGCGCGTATCTGGCAAGGGCGGACGGCCCGCGAAGGCGTTCACCCGATCATGGGCATGGCCGGTTATATCAGCGTCACCAACCTGATCAAACAAACCTCGGCCCAAGACGATCCCTACGCCGATTGGGCCATGTTGCAACTCGAAGAAAAACTGCTGCAGGCCAAGGTTGGGATGCTGCAACTGACCCAGCAACTGGATCGGGTCAAGCAGGACCTGCCAACCCAGATCGATATGGGTGACAACCTCAATATCCACCCGGTGACCTTGCCGTTGTACATCGGCAGTCAGTTGGGCTTTCTCGCGGTGTACCTGCTAACCGACTACGACACCTTGGTGCGCCGGACTTTACTGGCCCATCACACCGCGCTGATCGGTCGTGTCGACCTGGAAGCCTGGATCGACGACGGTGCCCATCTGCTGCGCAGCCTGTTCGGCCTCGCGCAACGCTTTCGGCATGCCGGCGTCACCCGAGATGACATGGCGGCGAACAACGCCCGTGCCCATGAGGCCATTGACAAGTTCGGCCTGCCGCCGCAGGACATCCTTGAAGGCCTGCGGCGCTCGCAGTTTGCACCGCCGATCATACGCGGCGGAGTTGTGCCCATGGCGGATACTGAAGCGCTTATAGGTAACGCGGTAGATCCGCCAGCGATCCTGCCTGAGCCGGAGGATGAAGCATGACCCCCAACCCGGCGCAATTTATGCCCCTCGACGTGCTGACACCGGACGCCTATCGACAGCTCGAACACGCTGCCTCCCTAAAAGGCCTTTTAAAACCCTTTAAGGGTAAGGGGGAGCTGGAACACCTGGCGCAGGTGGCGAGGGATATCGAGGCGCAGTTAGGCCGGTTGATGGAAGCCGTCATGCAGCAGACCGGACGACCGCCTTACTCACTGCTGGAAATGCGTCTGGTGCGGCAGAACACCGGTGCCGGCAGCACCTTTCTACGCTGGCGCACCCGTGACTTCGTCCGCATGGGCGTTGCGGTCTGGGAGCAGCAAATGGCCAACCCAGCCCTGCCGCCCGCCGTGCGCGACGGGCTGCACCGATTCGAATGCGAACGCATTGCCCTGAACCTGCAGATGAGCGTGGTGCATTCGCTGTTTCGCCAGGCCAGCACCTGCGCGATCAAGATGGCCAGCGCCGAGCAGGTGCTGCGCCAGTTCACCATCGCAGTGGAGGTATCACCATGAGTACGTTTTTCGTCGGCGAAGGCAACATCGGCAGTGCGCCAGAGTTCCAGGAGTTCACTTCCGGCCAGGATGAGCCGCGCCGTTTGCTCCGGCTAAATGTGTATTTCGACAACCCCGTGCCCCGCGAGGGCAACTATGAAGACCGCGGCGGGTACTGGGCGCCGGTGGAGCTCTGGCACCGCGAGGCCGAACACTGGAGCACGCTGTACCAGAAAGGCATGCGCATCCTGGTCGAGGGTCGCACAGTCAAGGACGAGTGGGAGGACAGCGAAGACAACGCGAGGGTGACCTTCAAGATCGAAGCCCGTCGCGTCGGCATCCTGCCACACCGCGTGCACAATGTGGTCATGCGCGAGCGCGTCAGTGAACCGGCTGCACCTGGGAAACGCGTCGAGCACGGTACAGCCCGGGCCAACAGCCAAGGTGCTTCAGCAACCGCAAAATCCAGGAAGCGCAAGGCGTAATCGACCAACAATTGGAGGGCGACCAACCTGTGCGCATGGAGGTCGCCCTGTGATGCTTGGCTTCCTGCATGACTAATGTGAGGAATCTGGCATTCAGCTTTCTCCTAGCCCGCCCCGGCTGTTTCCCCTGACGCTGCTCTGGACCCCAACCGGAGCAGTGTTATGCGCCTTTTCCTCTGTGAAAAACCCTCTCAAGGTCGAGACATCGCCAAAGTACTGGGCGCCACCCGGCGCGGAGAGGGTTGCCTAATTGGCAGTGATGCCACCGTCACCTGGTGCATCGGCCACCTGCTCGAGGCCGCCCCGCCCGAAGCCTATGGCGAGCAGTACAAGTCCTGGTCGCTGGATCAGTTACCGATCATTCCCAGGCAGTGGAAGGTCGAGGTCAAACCCAAGACTGCCGCACAGTTCAAGGTCATCCAACGCCTGCTCAATGAAGCCTCCAGCGTGGTTATCGCGACAGACGCCGACCGTGAAGGAGAGATGATTGCCCGCGAGTTACTGGAGCTCTGCCACTATCGAGGCCCCCTGCAGCGCCTCTGGCTGTCAGCGCTCAACGAGGCGTCGATTCGCAAAGCCCTGGCCGCGCTGCAGTCTGGTGAGGAAACCTTCTCGCTCTACCACGCAGCCCTCGCCCGCAGCCACGCCGATTGGCTGATCGGCATGAATTTGAGTCGGCTGTTCACCCTTCTCGGCCGGCGCGCGGGCTACGACGGGGTGCTGTCAGTGGGCCGGGTACAAACCCCGACCTTACGTCTGGTGGTCGACCGGGATCGTGCGATCGCCAGTTTTGTCCCGGTGCCTTATTGGGACGTGGAGGTGCGCCTCTCCTCGATGGGGCAGCGTTTCAGCGCGTCCTGGGTACCGCCCAACTCAGAACGGGATGACGCAGGCAGGTGCCTGCAACAGGCACTGGCCCGTCAGGCGGTTCGAGCGATCACTGACGGCAAGACCGCCACGGTGCTCTCGATGCACACCGAGCATAGCCGCGAAGCACCACCCCTGCCCTTCGATCTGAGTACGCTGCAGGAAGTCTGCTCGCACAAGCTGGGGCTCGGTGTTCAGGAAGTCCTGAATATCGCCCAGGCCCTGTATGAAACCCACAAGGCCACCACCTACCCGCGCAGTGATTGCCGCTTTTTGCCGGAGAACATGTTCGACGATGTACCCACGGTTCTCGACGCCCTGCTCACCACCGATCCTGCGTTGCAGACCGAACTCGGCAGACTCGATCGCTCGTTGCGCTCACGGGCCTGGAACGATGCCAAGGTCACCGCGCACCATGGCATCATTCCCACCAACGAGCCGGCGAACCTGGCGCGGATGTCCGAAGCAGAGCGCCAAGTCTACGAGCTGATCCGTAGCCATTACCTGGCGCAATTTCTGCCCCATCATGAATTTGATCGGACCCAGGTCGAATTGCAGTGCGGCGGCCACCGGCTATCCGCGGTAGGCAAACAGATCCTGGTCCTCGGCTGGAAAGGCTTGCTCGACGACAGCGCCGAAGACGATGCGCCCCGCCAAAAGTCCCAGGTATTGCCCGCCTTACAACAGGGCACCCCGTGCCCCGTGAGCGACGTCGAACTCAAGGCCCTGCGCACCACCGCCCCCAAGCCCCTCACCGAGGGTGATCTGATCAAGGCGATGAAAAACGTGGCCAAGTTGGTCAACGCCCCCCGCCTGAAACAGAAACTACGGGACACCACCGGCATCGGCACCGAAGCCACACGCGCCAGCATCATCAAGGGCTTGATCGACCGTGGGTATTTGCTGAAGAACAAACGCGCCCTAAAGGCTTCGGCAGCGGCCCACACCCTGATCGAGGCGGTACCGGCTGCGGTCGCCGATCCGGGAATGACCGCGATCTGGGAACAGGCGCTGGACGAAATCGAAGCCGGACGCCTGAGCCTCGAAGCGTTCGTTGCCAAGCAGGCGAATTGGATGGCGCAGTTGATCGAACACTGTGGGGCGCTCACCTTGGCGATGCCAGTCAAAGCCGGTCCGGCTTGCCCGGTTTGCAACGACACGATGCAGCAGCGTAAGGGCAAGGCAGGACTGTTCTGGTCGTGCTCCCAGTACCCGGCATGCAAGGGGACTTTGCCCCTCAAAAAAGACAAGCCTCGCCAATGATGCGTCGTCCAGACATCAGGATGGATCTTGAGGGAATCGTGGAGTAATTGATCGGACCGCTCAGCAATACCTCGGCGTTGAGCGAAGACTTGACGCTGTCGCGCCGTCTCTGCTGTAGTAGCTTCGGTGCATCGCCCATGGCGACCCAAGACCGATTAGCTCCGGGTAGCTCGGTCGGACTCTCAGAGTTCGGAGCCCTCTTCTCAGTGGAATCATGTTCCCACTTCGTGCTCGACCTGATCGTGGTGGCGGATGACCACTGTTGCCTCTGCCAGGCAATAGCGGTCATCCGCTGCGACGCTCGTATTCAGCCCCGGCGCCCACCGGGGAAACACTGGGCACCCTTTGTGCGCGGATGCGTGCCAGCAGGTCCCGACCCAGGCCACGACAAGGGTCGGTTGGCGAATCATGACGCAGTAAAAACAAGCTTTGCGAGGCGCTGTTCGACTGCGCAAGACCGTCAAAGGTGGCTGTTCTCTTCCACGCCTGGCCCCCGCCAGGCCCCCCTCTTCACTTTGTGATATTGCATCCCACTGATCAGGTAATTGCCGTGGTACTGACCAAAGTTTGCATCTGGTTTGATCACTGCACGCCGAAGAGGCGACCGGTAGAGAACGGCCAAAAGCTGTCCGTCGGAACGCTTTGCCCGTCAACTTGTTACTCCGGTGCCAGCGCCATCAACAATACCTTCCCCGAGCTGGCGTTGCGCACATAGGCCCATGTATCGCACTCTCCTCTTTCAAAATATATTGCAATGGATAGCATCGGGGGAATAAGGATGTTCGGCACACTTTTCAAACGCATCTACAAAAGCCAGAGTACTTCGCAGGTTTCTCTTATGGCATCAGCGGCCTACGGGAGCGAGTCAATAAGTTTCCCCGATGCGGTGGCCAATGATCCGGTCACACTGTTAGCCTTTAATGAGCTGGCTCAGCATGTGTGTCAAGCCTCGCGGGCAACCAAATGATCGCAGAAGGATTTTCGCTGCTTATCGACTATGGAATTTACCTGCTTCCTGGTATTACCCTCTGTGCCCTCTGGTTCTGTCTGACACCGAAGACACAGCCAGGTTTGCGCATAGTTATCCTGCTGCTTGGCTTCGTACTGATGCGCGATGTGATGACCCCGCTGCGCTTTTGGTTCCTGAGTGGCGACGTTCAGATCGGCTTTATTTCGAATCCGTTTGTCTTGGCCCCGCTGGGTGTCCTGTCGCTGGCAATTGTCGCCGCGCTGGCAAGAATCGCTCCAGAACTCTGGGAACTCATCTCCTGGAGTAAAGGCAATCGGGCTGTCGGACTCACTCTGGGCATCGCCGCCGGATGTGCGATCGGCGTTCCATTGCGGCTTTATCAAGGAATCGATACAGGCCAGATCGCGGGTTATTGGCCATGGTTGCTGAGCGTGGTCGTGCTGGCTTATGGCGGTAATGCATTAGAAGAGGTGCTGTTTCGCGGCTTCCTGCAAGGTCACCTCGAACACCACACCTCTGCGCTGAGAGCAGCCTTAGTCAGCGCTGTCGCCTTTGCAGCCTGCCATTCTTTCCTGGCGCTAAGCGTCACCCGGATTGGCTGGCCAATTTCATTGTTCACTCTGGTTGAGGGTCTGGCCTGTTCTTTCGTTCGCACGCGCTATGGCGTGAACGCCGCCATAGCCGCACACGGGACTGCAATATTACTCATTGCCACGCCCATGTGATTGATCCACTGGTATTAGCGCCGTCGACACTGCGCATAGCGCCTTTTCCCTCAGACTGGCGGTTCAGGGTCGTTCTCTGCCGGTCATGGTCACGAAGCGTGCTGCTCAAGGCTGGTCAAGTAAATGCAATGACGCACATTTTTTCATTCCCCTGATTGCCACTGTATTCCAGGTGTAGAAAATCAAACTCCAGCGCCTTGACGCACGCCATTGCCGGACCTATAGAAAGGGTGTGGTTCGCTGTCGTTGACAGCCCAGCCCAGGTAGCCAAAACCTTCAAGGCTACGCCACGTTCGTGGTGGTTGACCCAAGTGCGATTAGCGTTCGGAAGCTCGCACGGTTACCGCTTCAGCGGTGATGAATGCCCACTCCCCCCAGGTCCTCGGACTTTTCCCGCGGACGCTCTTCTGCCGTACCGCTATTCCCCAGCTGCAGCGTCCTGCTCGTCATCGGCTTGCAGATGGAGAGTCGTTCATTGCTGACTTTTATCTTACCCACCCTGACGGGGCTCACTTCCCCGTCCCGGGAGTGTGTGTCGCCGTTTCCCCATGAAACAGGAGAACCATCATGGCCCACGCCAACCAACCCCAAGAAGCCACGACCTACTTCAATCTGCACACCGTCGGTATCGGCTACCTCAACCGTGTTCGTGAAGTACAAGTCCGCCGCGGTCAGCCGTTCATGGCCTGCGATATCGCCGCCCTACACGGTGCCACCGATGCGGTGGAATACACCCGCTTCGATTGCAAGGTCGCCGGCGGCGAAGCTGAACGCTTGATTCGTCTTTATATGGACGCCGTCAAAGCCGAGAGAAAGGTTTTGCTGTCGTTTCGTATCGGTGATCTGTGGATCGATCCGTTTCTCTACGAGAAGGGTGAGAGACAGGGCCAGCCAGGCGCAAGCCTGAAAGGTCGTTTGCTCTTCATCGACTGGATCAAGGTCAACGGCTCGCTCGAGTACAAAGCGCCCGCCCGGCAGGAAGCAACAGCCCCTGCTGAGCAAACGCCAAATCATGAATCCTCTCCAACGTCGGCGGATGCCGAAGCGGAGGCACAACCCTACTCCACACACCGCGGGCCGTGACGCTACCCACACTGTCCAGTCCATCTGAACAGTCCGAGATGTTCCTCACCAAGGCGCTCCGTCGAGCGCCTGTCTTCATTCAGCACAGGAGAACCGCCATGGAATCCTTCTGGCTTTGCGACAACTGTCTGTCCGCTGCCGCTTATGAGGACTACAGCGCGTTATCTCTCTACTACACACCGGATGAAGTCGAGAAACGCCTCGCTGCTATCCAACCTGGACTGATGCACTTGATGCCCATCAGCGCTGATTTCGACGCCGAGGCCGGCTGGGGAATCAAAGCTTTTTCCTCATTGCCCTGTGAGGGTTGTGGTTCGCCCCAATCGGGTCAACGCCACCAATTCACTCGGCTGTAAGCGACGCAACATCGCCGGACACCCGCGACTTCATACCCACCTGGGGAGACCACTCCCCTGGAGTGTGCCCCCTGATGATCCCATCGGAGGTACCACCATGGGCACTCAACTCATGCTGATTGAACACTCGGATCGCAAGGCCGATCGTATCGCCCAAGAAAACCGGGTGATCGACGAAGCCCTGCTTATTCTGGATCGTCGGCTGTTCTCCCGCGGCCCCGACCTGGTCTCGCCGGACGTCGTGGCAGCCTATCTAAAACTGCACCTTGCGCAACAAGAGCATGAAGTGTTCGGGGTGATTTTTCTCGATGCCAAGCACCGGGTACTCGCGTTCGAAATCCTGTTTTACGGCAGCATTGACGGCGCCAGCGTTTACCCGCGACAGGTCGTTAAGCGATCCCTGGCTCATAACGCGGGCGCTGTCATTATGGTTCACAACCACCCCTCAGGTTGTACCGAGCCCAGCCAGGCCGATCGCCTGCTGACGGCACGGCTGAAGGAAACCCTGGCCTTGGTCGACGTGCGTGTACTGGACCATTTCATCGTGGGTAAAGGCCGTCCACTTTCCTTGGCCGAATATGGCTGGCTTTAACCCTTACAGGCGCCTTCGGGCGCCTTGTTCATTTCATCCTGGAGAAGCCCACCCACCAAGCCCAAAATCTGATGGTGATGAGTCACGACGTGAAGTCGTGTGGCTTTAAACGACCCGCCCTGAGTCAACTTTCTCACGGAATCCTCCCTTCTTCTTATGTCAGGCTCTGCACTGAATCTGACATAAGGAACTTTCTATGGGCCACTATTTCACGCCTGTCTGCCTGCTGGGGATGCTGAGCGCCTGCACCGCACAAGCCCCCAACACCTCACCACACCAGCCACTGATCGACAGCGATTCCAATCGAGTCCAACTCTCGATAGGGACTACCGAAGGCAGTCAGCCAGAGCTTCGATCCGGCCGCTATACGCTGGTCAGTATCGAGCCGACCACGGAGCAGCAGGACCTTCTCGCGCAAATTATCGAAGTCACCATTCCCTCTAACCTGAGCCCATCGGTGCAAGACGCCCTGCACCACGTACTACAACGTTCGGGCTACTCGCTCTGCCCGGCCAGCCCAGCGGTGCAGGTGCTCTTTACCCGCCCCTTGCCTGCAGCGCACTACCGGCTTGGCCCAATCACCTTGCGTAACGCGCTTCAGGTACTGGCCGGTCCGGCCTGGCCACTCACGGTCGATGAAGTCAATCGCTCGGTCTGCTTCACCCAACAAACAACCGATCGTCCCGCCCCGCCGCTGACGACTGTGTTGTCCAACTCAGCAGAGGCGCGCCCATGAAAGCTTCGACCTTTCAAACCGTCATCGTGGGAGGCCTGTGCCTGGCGATCGCCGGCCTGAGCGGTGAGTTATATAACCAGTACCAGCGTCTGGACGAGCTGCAGAGTACGACCACCCAACGCCTGAAAACCCTAGATACCCTGCGACACGATTTAAGTGCCCTGCAGGACACACAGGAAAAACTGCAGTTCGCGTTGAACGACTTGAAGCGAGCGGTTGATACCGGTGAGCAACAAGCTAATACCCTCGATCCCCTGTTGGATCAGTGGGCGCAAGAGATCCAAGAACTGCGCGATGGGCTGGCAGCCCGCGCCACCGCAGCTGACATGACGGCACTGCGTGCACGCCTAGAACGGGTCGAACAGCAACACCAGGAGCTCAAGGCTCAGCCGTCAGTCCCGCCATTAACACCATCGGCGGCCAAACCGAAAAAGACCGCTCGCCCCCATCCTGTCTCACTCTCGCCACCGTTCTCGGTGCTGGCTGTCGAGTCCCGCGCCGGCGAGCGCTTTCTGGCCACCGCGCCGCAGGGCAGTCGCTCGCTCGCGGATATCCGGCTGCTGCATAACGGCGAGCAGATCGGCGCCTGGCGCTTGAAAGCGCTGGAAGCGAGATCCGCCCTCTTCGCGGTAACGGATCAACCGGATCAAACCGTGCCACTGCCGTGAGGAGCGATCATGAACAGAACGCTGCTGCCCGCCATCGTCTGCCTCGTTTCGCTGCTTGCCAGTGGTCTTGCACTGGCTGATCCCAACACGACCCAGTCATTGATTCAAGCCACGCCGTCGACTCCTTTGGAACGGTCCCGAACCGCGCAAGCGGCAAACTGGGGCCTGACCGAGCAGGAGTGGTCGCGCTTCGAGCACATCCAAGCGGGGCCACGCAGCATCTGGAGCCCGAACCTCGATCCGTTGACCGCACTCGGGATCGAAGCTGAGACCGACCAGGCACGTCAGCACTATGCCGAATTGCAAGTCACGCTGGAGGCCAAACGGGCCGAACGTGAACTGGCTTACCAAAACGCCTACACCGCCGCGTGGGCCAAGCTGTTTCCTGGACTGTTGCCCATCCAGGGCATGGCGTCCCCGTCCCCGACCAGCTCACCGGTCGCCCCCCGCCCAGCCTTGTTTGTGGAAGACCAATGCCCCGCGTGTACCGCCGAAGCGCAGCGCCTGCAAAGCGCTGACGTAGCATTCGATCTCTACTTAGTGGGCAGCCAAGGTGAGGATGAGCACGTGCGCACCTGGGCTCGGCAAGCCGGCATTGACCCGGCTCGGGTGCAACGTCGGCAGATCACCTTGAACCATGACCGTGGTCACTGGTTCAGCCTCGGCGCGCCAGGGCCATTGCCCGTCACGTTCCAACAGGTGAATGGGCAATGGCAACGCTTCGACTGAGTAGCCTGGTACTCATGCTGATGACGCTGGAGACTCAGGCCGCCGAGCTGCCGCCACCCGCCTACCAACTGGCGGCACAGGGCGCCGACATCCCTTCGACGGTGCTGTTCGCCATTGCCTTGCAAGAGAGTGGCATTCGCGTCCGGGGTCGACTGTTGCCCTGGCCCTGGACCCTGAATATAGCCGGAAGCCCTTATCGTTTCGCCACCCGCCAAGCGGCATGCCAGGCCTTGTTCCAGGCGCTCGCCCAGCATGACGCGAAGCGGATTGATGTCGGTCTCGGGCAAACCAATCTGGGCTATCAGGGACACCATTTCTCCAGCCCCTGCGAAGCCCTCGACCCCTACCGCAATCTCGCCGTGACCGCCGCCCTGCTGCGTGAGCATCACGCCGTCACCGGGGATTGGGTGTTGGCGGCCGGGCGCTATCACCGCCCGGCGGGCGGTGCACCGGCTGCGCGCTACCGCGCGGGCTTTTCCCGGCAACTCGAACGACTGCTGATTTCCCTCAACGAGGTCACTCCACCATGAAGCGCATCCCCCTCATCTGTTATTGCATCCTGCTTTGGGCATCTTTCGCCCAGGCGGAATTGACCGTGGTCGGAAATTCGCCTGACGACGTCACCCTGCCCTATTTACACATGACGGGAGCTCAGATGAGTGACCGAGCTCAGCCTGATCGGGCCATGCATGCCGACTTGTCCACGGTTACCGATGAGGCTTGGATCCTGCCAGTCCGCAGCTCCCAATTGAGTCCTGGCCCGATCACGCCACGAGCCCTGAACATGCCTGGCCTACAACCCTTCTTCCTGGTGGGCGGCGATCCTCAGTCGCTGACCTGGCTGCGTCAACACGCCGTTGGCTTGCGCGAAATGGGCGCGGCTGGCCTGGCCGTCGAAGTCGCCGATACCGAAAGTTTGACCCGGATTCGAGCCGCGGCGCCGGGTCTCACCATCCTTCCGGTGAACGGAAACGAAATCGCCATCCGCTTGAAGATCGAGCACTACCCCGTCTTGATCAGCGCCAGCGCATTGGAACAGTGAGCCCAGACCATGGCCGAACATGCGATGGAGTCCAAGCTTCGGCCGGCGGTGGAGCTGTACACCGTAGCAATCTGCTTTGCGGCGGCGGTACTGTGCCTGTACTCGCCCTGGGCCGTGGCGCTGACCCCCGAAATCGGCCTGGTCGCGGCGCTGGCCTATGCCTTGTTCGGTTTTATTCGGCTGCGCCAAGCCTGGGACGTGCTGCACTATCGGCGCAATATCCGGCGCTTGCCCCGCTACGAACTGACCAGTCGACAGATTCCGGTCAGCCGCCAGCGCTTGTTCATGGGTCGCGGCTTTCGCTGGACTCGCCTGCACACCCAACGCTTGGTTGAGGCCCAGGACCCGGCCGTGGCCCATTATGTCGATCCGCCGACCCGCTACCGCCTGGCCCGCGGGACTGAGCGGCGTCTGGAGCAGGCGCCGTTTCCGCTCTCGATACTGGCGCGGATTACCGCGTGGGACAGCGCCTACAACCCGTTGCGTCCGTTGCCCCCCGTAGGCGGTTCACCACTATTGCATGGGGTTGAGCCGGATGAGATGGAAGTCAGTTTGCCGCTGGGCGAACGGGTCGGGCATACCTTGGTGCTGGGCACTACTCGCGTGGGAAAGACACGTCTGGCCGAGGTGTACATCACCCAGGACATCCACCGTATCCAACCTGAGGTGGTGATCGTCTTCGACCCCAAGGGCGATGCTGACCTGCTCAAACGCATGTACGTCGAAGCCCGCCGCGCCGGTCGGGACAAGGAGTTCTATGTGTTCCATCTGGGTTGGCCAGAGATCTCAGCCCGCTACAACGCCGTAGGACGGTTCGGGCGGATCTCGGAGGTGGCCTCACGCATCGCCGGTCAGCTCAGCGGCGAAGGTAACTCTGCCGCCTTTCGCGAGTTTGCCTGGCGTTTCGTCAATATCATCGCCCGGGCCCTGATCGAGCTTGGCCGGCGCCCGGACTACCTACAGATCCAACGGCATGTGGTCAATATCGACGCGCTGTTTATCGAATACGCCCAGCAATTTTTCGCCAAGACTGACCCGAAAGCCTGGGAAGTGATCGTCCAACTCGAAGGCAAGCTCAACGAGAAGAACATTCCGCGGCATATGGTCGGCCGCGAAAAGCGCGTGGTGGCCATCGAACAATACCTGGCAGTGAAACGGGTCTTTGATCCGGTGCTGGACGGGCTGCGTTCGGCAGTGCGCTATGACCGCACCTACTTCGACAAAATCGTCGCCTCGCTGCTGCCGCTGCTGGAAAAACTCACCACCGGCAAGACCGCGCAGTTGCTGGCCCCCAATTACACTGATCTGGAGGATCCACGGCCAATCTTCGACTGGATGCAGATCATCCGCAAACGCGGCATCGTCTATGTCGGTCTGGATGCGCTGACCGACGCGGAAGTGGCTGCCGCCGTAGGCAACTCCATGTTCGCCGATCTGGTCTCGGTGGCTGGGCACATCTACAAACATGGCATCGACCATGGCTTGCCTTCCGCAGGCAGCAGCGCCGACAAGCTACCGATTAACCTGCATGCCGATGAGTTCAACGAGTTGATGGGTGATGAGTTCATTCCGCTGATCAACAAGGGCGGCGGAGCGGGCATCCAGGTGACGGCGTACACCCAGACCCTCAGCGATATCGAGGCGCGCATCGGCAACCGGGCGAAAGCCGGCCAGGTCATCGGTAATTTCAACACCCTGCAGATGCTCCGAGTGCGCGAAACCGCCACTGCGGAGCTGCTCACCCAACAGTTGCCTAAGATCAACGTACTGACGAAAACCTTGGTCTCGGGTGCCACAGACACCTCCGACCCCGAGGCCAACACGGACTTCACCTCGTCCTCCCAAGACCGGGTCAGCAGCACCAGCGTGCCCCTGATCGAGCCGGCTCACATCGTCAGTTTGCCCAAAGGGCAGATGTTCTCCTTCCAGGTGGGAGGGCAGCTCTGGAAAGTCCGCATGCCACTGCCCAAGCCTTCGCCGGACGATGCGATGCCCAAGAATCTGCAGGAGCTGGCTAAGCGGATGCGCTCCAGCTACAACGAGCAGGCGGGACACTGGTGGAGTGCGAGCGGGGGCGGTCCCACGCTCGACTTCGATCCGGACCGAGTCACGCCACCCCGCCCCTCTGTAGCGGTGGACACGAGTGGGCCTACTCAGGAGGTCCCATGACGATGTCGGCCCAGCGCGCCTCGCGGAGTCAAGGACGATGACTTCAGCTCAGCGCCCTCCACCGCAACCCATCCAGCGCCCTGGGCTGATCGTCTCGGCGATTAGCCTGGTCTTGCGCATTATCGGTTTGCTGATCGCCTCGTTGCTGTTCTCGATCCTGGTCGAGTTCGTCGGTCTGCTGCTGTTTTGGGGCGATCAAGGCTGGCGACACAGTCAGGCGATGCTGAGCAGTGAACTGGGCTGGCTCAGTGAGCACTTCAAATCCTCACTGATCCTGCAGCGACCTGGACAGACGGTTGTCCAGTGGCTGGACTTCCTCCGTCAATGGTTGTTAATCAACACCGGTTTTGCGGATTTCGCCCAGCAGGCGCGGATGTCGAGCCAGGACAACGGTTCGTGGGGAGGGATTAATCAGCTGTATGTGAGCATTGAGGATTTTGTCCTGGCGGCGGTGTATGTCAGCTTCACCTTTGTGGTGCGTCTGAGCATTCTGGCCCTGGCGACCCCCTTGTTTCTGCTGGCCATGTTCACCGGTTTCATTGACGGTCTGATGCGCCGCGACCTGCGCAAATTCGGTGCGGGACGAGAAAGCAGCTTTGTTTATCACCGGGCCAAGCGAGCGGTCATGCCACTGCTGATCGTACCCTGGATCCTTTATCTGTCGCTGCCCTTTTCGCTCAATCCCATGGCGGTATTTCTGCCGTGCGCCGTGATGCTCGGGGTGGCCATGGCCATCACGACGGCGACATTCAAAAAATATCTCTGAGTTCAACACGCATACTATCTGCTGAAGCGCTCAAGAGCCGAGCTAATGAGATGCCCAAGCTCTCGGGCGTAAGGAGCCGTTAGTCCCGCGTTAGTGGACAACCCCCACAGTTGGTATCGCCTTGTTCCCTGATAACAACACTTTTTTTTTATTTCCCAATCCTCAATTCTGAGCTTCCTGGCCCAATGCGTCCAGTTAGGGATGTCTATAAAAAGCGGGGCAATTCGCTCACCTTTCAGGCCAGCGAAAGATAAATGGCGGCTGCCAGGGTGCTTCGGACATCCTCCGCACGGGTCGCGGCTCGAAGTCCACCGTTGATCGAGTACAGCCAATGTGCGCGAGGTCTGCGATAATGACGGCCACAGCGGCACGATGACATATTGAATGCTCGTACCCTCATCCGGCATTCGGGTTTGGAGGACTCCATGCGTGACATTATTGACGGCTTTCTGCGCTTTCAGCGCGAGGTTTATCCGCAACGCGTCGAGCTTTTCAGGCAGCTCGCGACGACACAAAATCCGAAGGTGTTGTTCGTCACCTGCTCGGACAGTCGTGTGGTGCCTGAACTCCTTACACAGCGCGAACCGGGCGAGCTGTTCGTGATTCGCAACGCCGGTAACATTGTGCCGTCGTATGGTCCCGAACCGGGCGGCGTCTCGGCTACCGTCGAATATGCGGTCGCAGTGCTCGGCGTACAGGACATCGTGATCTGCGGCCACTCGGACTGCGGCGCAATGGGCGCGATTTCACGCTGCACGTGTCTGGACCATCTTCCGGCGGTCGCTAACTGGTTACGTCACTCGGATGCCGCGAAAGCGATAAACGCGGCGCATGAGTTCGACACGCCTCGCGCGAAGCTCGACGGCCTCGTGCGCGAAAACGTGATCGCGCAGCTGGCGAATCTTCGTACCCACCCATCGGTGGCACTCGCGCTCGAGCAGGGCCGCATGAATCTGCACGGCTGGGTCTACGACATCGAGGCGGGTTGCATTGATGCGCTTGATGGCGCGACACGACAATTCGTTTCACTTGCTGATTCGCCTACGACCGTTGCGATCGCTGCGCGCAACGGCAGACAGATGTAATAGCGAGAGCCAAGAGGGGGTGGTCGCATTACTTCCGGAATACTTCGCCCCAGCTAAGGCCAACGAAGCGGCATTGTCTCTACCGGACAAGTTTTGGAGAAGATCACCCGTTCGACGAAGCTCATTGAAAGCGGAGTCGCCCAAAGATCCTAACCACTTTTCACCAAAGCCTGAAGGGCCACATAGCTGTAAGTAAACGTCTCCAGCGCTCCCCCAGAAAAAGCGATCCACCGTCACTCGCTTTTCTTACTGAACAACCCCTCTATTAGCTCAATTCTGACCCCATATTCACATGGGGGCAGAATCATGTTGACTACCGCCTTTCGCTGCTGGTTACTGCTCTCACTGGCCGTCTTCCATGGCAGCAGCTATGCCGCCTCCGCCCAGGAGCAGGGTCAGCTCAGTCTGATGCTGCAGCAACTCGACACGATCAAACGCCTTGCCACGCGTGCCGAGGCCGCCGTCACATCTGATCCTGTCGAACGCTATCGCTTCGACTACCCCCGTTTGACCCAGGACATTCAGCGCATCCGCCAAGGGATACAGGTCTATTTGTCCCCTTCCCGCGCCCAACCGCGCGACCCTGCGGAACTGGTCGGCAACTACCGCCTCGACACTCTGCCCGCGGAGCCCTCGCCATGAGCATGACGGCTTCACAGACCGCCGCGTTCCAAATCGCCTCCGGCTTCTCAGCCCAGAGCAGTTCGATGCTCTGGCTCTCCCTGACGCTCGTCCTGGCGTTGCTCTGGTGTACCTGGGTGATGTGGACGGCGTATCGGGGTTGGGCGGCTGGCAGCGTGCGTTTCGGTGCGTTTGGCGGCAGTGCCACGCGGGTCGTGCTGGTGTTGCTGGTCCTGATGCTTTTCACCCTGTCTTAATCCAGGAGATCGCCGTCATGCTTAAGTGCTTTGCCACCCTGAAAAACAACCTGCGGGATCGTGCCAGCCAGCGTCTGATCGGTCTGTTGTTGGTGCTCGGTCCAAGTTTGGCCATTGCCGCACTGCCGACCATGGAAGCCCCTTCGCGGGGTGAAGGCACGGGCTTGATCGAGACGATCAAAAACTACGCCTACGACGGCGGCATTCTGCTCGGTCTGCTGATCGCCCTGCTCGCTTTTTTGGGGGTGGCTTGGCATTCACTGACCGTGTATGCCGATGTGCAGAACCAGCGCAAGACCTGGAAGGACCTCGGTGCGGTGGTCGGCATTGGGGCCCTGCTGGTGGTGATCATCCTCTGGTTCCTGACCAAGGCTGCCGCGATTTTGTGAGGTCGACATGAACGACACCATCGAATGCCTCGCCGACGGCACCTTGGTCTTTCTGCCAGAGAGGCTCAACCGGGATCCGGCGGTACTGCGCGGTTTAACCAATGATGAGATGTGGCTCGCCCTGTGTTCCGGCGCAGTCCTCGGGCTGATCTTGGGTGTTCCTCTGGCGCTCGCCACCGCTTCGATTGCCGTGGTACCGACCAGCATGATCGCCGGCATGGCGTTGGTGCTCTTCGTCGGTGGCACGCTGCTGCGGCGGGCCAAACGCACCCGCCCCGAAACCTGGTTGTACCGCCAACTCGAATGGGTTCTGGCCAGCCGCTGGCGCTTGGGCCGCGAGAGTTTGATCCTGCACTGCGGCGCTTGGACCATTCGCCGTTCGCGTCGCCTGCGCCCCGCCCTGTCGCGGTGGCAGCCATGAGCCGCTTTCGGAACAAGGTCGATGCCCAGCAGGCGCATATCGTCAGCCTGCGCCTGGCACTAGCGATTCTGGCCTTGATCTGTGCCGGACTCTGGTATGGCTGGCGCTCAGCACCGACCGAGCTGACCGTGCATGTCCCTCCGGATCTGCGCTCGGGCAGCACTCGCAAATGGTGGGATGTGCCCCCGGAAAACGTCTATGCCTTTGCCCTGTACATCTTCGGTCAGCTTAACCGCTGGCCCTCGGATGGCGAGCAGGATTATCGCCGCGCGATCTACAGTTTGGAGGCCTACCTCACTCCCTCCTGCAAGACCTTCCTCGACGGTGACTACGTATACCGCCAGGCCGCCGGCGAGCTGCGTCAACGGGTACGCGGGGTCTATGAAGTGCTGGGCCGCGGTTACAGCGAGGATCCGGCCTTACGGGTCAAGCAACTCGACCGCGACAGCTGGCTGGTCACACTCGACCTGAATGCCGACGAGTATTACGCCGCGGAACCGGTGAAACGGGTGGTGGTGCGTTATCCCTTGCGCGTGGTGCGGTTTGACCTAGATCCCGAACGCAACAAGTGGGGGCTGGCGTTGGATTGTTACCAGGGCACGCCGCAAAAACTCTCCCTACCCGGAGGTGAGCCATGAAACGAAGGTTAGCAATTGGGGCCGCCGTGCTCTTGGCGCTGTGTGGAGGCCTGGCGCAGGCCGTGGAGCTGATGCGCTGGGAGCGCCTGCCCCTCGCCATCCCATTGGTGATTGGTCAGGAACGGGTGGTCTTTGTCGACGAGGACGTTCGCGTCGGCCTGCCCTCATCACTCACCGGCAAACTGCGCGTGCAATCCACCGGCGGCACGCTGTACCTGCGAGCAGCGGAGGCGATTGCCCCGACCCGATTACAGCTGCAGTCGGTGGCGACGGGCGAGATCATCCTGCTGGATATCGCGGCCACCCTGGGCGAGCAAGCGCTGGAACCCGTGCGAATCCTCCAGAACGCTCGACCACAGGCCACCGGCGGCGAACCGAGCACCGCCCCCATTGCAGAACGCACACCGATCCCGGTCGCCTTGACCCGCTATGCCGCACAAAGTCTCTACGCGCCGTTGCGCACCGTCGAGGCCCTGCCCGGCGTACGGCGGGTGCCGCTCAAGCTACGTACCGAGCTGCCGACCTTGCTGCCAAGCGAACACGTGTCTAGCACACCCCTCGCTGCCTGGCGACTCGGTGATTACTGGGTGACCGCCGTGAAGTTGCGCAACCGTGGTTCAGCAACCGTGCAACTCGATCCCCGCTGGCTGCAGGCCCGGCTGTTTGCCGCCGCCTTTCAGCATGCCTTCCTCGGATCGCTCGGCAGTGCCGAGGACACCACGGTCGTCTATCTCATCACCCGCGGCGCAGGCCTCGAGCACGCCATTTTGTTGCTCCCACCCCCTGCGCGAGGTGATGACAATGAAAGCTAATGCGTTGCTCAAGTGGCTGGTACCGGGGGCACTGCTGGCCGTGGTGCTGATCATCCTGAAAACCTGGGTCGCGAGCGGTAGCTCGCCCGCTCCGGAGAGTCCGCTTGATCAGGGCAACCTCCAACTGTCCGCCGAACAAGCCAAGTCGCTCGGCATCGCGGGCGATACCCCTCGCGACACGGTCGCCACCCTAGTCGGCCAGGTGAAGGCGATGCGCAGCGACATGCTCAGCCTGAAGAAGAACAACGACTCGCTGCAGACAGAGAACAACCGTCTGCGTGAACGGGAAAACAGTGTCGACTCGCGTATCCAGAGCGCACTCGGCAGTGTGACCCAGCAGGTCGACGAAGGCCGCCGCCAAGCCAACGACGCTCGCCTCAAGGCGGAACAAGACAGCCGGCAGGCCCAGGGTTTGCTGACCCAACTGCAGGCGCAGTTGTCCGGCCTGACCAGCAAAAACCAGGATTTGCCGGTCGGCCTAGGACTGCAACCGGGCGATGGGGCGCAGTTCGACAGGCATGGTCCGGCCAGTGAGACAACCCAGTGGATTGAGCCCTCGGACACGTTGCCCGCCGACACTCACAACAAAGAAAAAAGCTCCTCCGGGCTAAACTTTCCCCGCGCCTTCAACGCGCTGGAGGGTCTGGGCGACAACGCCATTGATCGCAGCCAGAAACAGTTGCGCGCGGTCACTAAGGGTGAGCGCGACCTGGCACGCTCCGTGGAGCGTAGCGAGGGCGCGAAGCCGATCTACACCATTCCTGAAAACGCGACCTTAATGGGTTCGGTCGCCATGACCGCATTGATTGGCCGGGTCCCGGTGGACGGTACGGTGAATGACCCCTACCCCTTCAAGGTGCTGGTGGGTCCGGAGAACTTGACCGCCAATGGCATCGACCTGCCGGAAGTGGCCGGTGCCGTGATGAGCGGCACCGCCTCCGGTGACTGGACGCTGTCCTGCGTGCGCGGGCAAGTCGAGTCGATCACCTTTGTCTTCAACGACGGCACCATCCGCACCGTGCCGCAGCCGCAGGCAGTGGCCAACCGCAATGCGTCTACCCCCCAGAGTTCGAACACCGACAAAATTCGCGGTGGGCTCGGCTACCTGTCCGATCCATATGGTATTCCGTGTATCGCTGGCGAGCGTCGCTCGAACGCCCAGCAGTACCTCGGCAGCCAGAGTTTGATCACCGCCGCCGGGGCCGGGGTCGCTGCCCTGCTCGAGAATGAGCGGAACAACAGCAGCGTGATCAACGCAGGCGGCACTACGCTCGGGGTCACCAGCAGCACGGGCAACAATGCACTGAGTTCGATCCTCAGTGGCGGGGTCAGTGATATCCGCGAATGGGTCAAAAAACTCTATGGCGAGGCCTTCGCCGCGGTGTACGTCCCTCCTGCCGCGCAGGTCGCCCTGCACCTCGACCATGAAATCACCCTCGACTATGAGCCTAACGGCCGGAGCGTTCGCCATGAACCATCGCATGCCACTCTGCCTGACCTGGATTAGCCTGCTCTGCATGGTCCTGGTCGGCTGTTCCACCGACAAGGAGACGCTCATGCCCCATGGTGAGCAAACCATGCTGGACATCTGGAATGGCGCCGGCTCGCAGGGCACTCAGCAGCAACTGCTGGAGGTTCGGCAGCAATTACGCCGCCCCCTGACTCAGGGGGAGCTTTCTTCGACTGTGCAAGAGCCCTACACCCGTACGGCGGAGAACGAGATTCGTAGCCTGTTCCCGCGCCTACCCAATCCCGATCTGCTGCTGTACGTCTATCCGCATTTAAGTGGCACCGAGCAGGCGCCGGTCCCGGGGTACTCGACAGTGTTTCCGTTCTACCAGCGTGTGCAGTACGCGCTGCCCGGCGAACGTCAGGAAGACCTGTAATGCGCAACGACAAAGCGGACAACCGCGCTCAGGGCTGGAAAGCCTGGCGCAATCCATTGCGCCCTCGCGCCACCGTGGCCGATGAAGCCGCGCTCTACGCGCACCACCCCAGCTTCACCGATCACCTGCCTTGGGTCGAATACCTAGAGACCGAACAGTGCTTTCTGTTGGAGGACAATCGCTCGGTGGGCGCGGTGTTCGAGCTGCTGCCCCTCGGCACCGAAGGCCGCGAACTCGACTGGCTGATGGCGGCGCGCGATGCCCTCGAGGATGCCCTGCAGGACAGTTTTGACGAGCTGGATCAGTCGCCATGGGTGGCGCAGTTTTTCTGTCAGGATGACCATGACTTCACTTCCTACCTGAACCGGCTCACGAACTATATTCGGGACAGCGCACGCGGCACCGTTTTCACCGAGGCCTACCTGGAGCTCAGCCGCCGCCACCTGCAGGCCATCGCCAAACCTGGTGGACTGTTTGAGGACAAGGTGGTCACGCGCCTGCCCTGGCACGGCAATAACCGGCGGATACGGCTGGTGGTCTATCGCTGGCTTGAGTCTGACGCTGAAGGGACGGGGCTCACGCCGGTGCAATCCCTGCAACAGACCTGCGAACGGATCAGTGCCGCACTGCAGGCCTGTGGAGTGCACACGGTGCGGGTCGACGGCCGGGGGCTTTACGCCTGGCTGTTGCCGTGGTTCAACCCTGCACCCGAGCTCACCGATGAGGCACCCGAGGCGTTCTATCAACAGGTGGCCTACCCGGCATCGGGCGACAGCGAGTCGCTGGCACTGCCCTTCGATCACGACTTCGCCGAGCGGTTGTTCTTCAATGAACCGCGTTCGGATGTGCAGCGCGGACTCTGGTATTTCGACGCTCAGCCCCATCGGGTGCTGGTGGTGGATAAATTGCGCCGCGCCCCCTTGATTGGCCAACTGACGGGGGAAACTCGCAAGGGCGATGCGGTGAACGCGCTGTTCGACCAGTTGCCGGAAGGCACGGTGATGAGCCTGACCCTGGTGGTCAAACCGCAGGATGTGCTGGAGGAGCAGTTGAGTCGGCTGGCCCGTAAAGCCATCGGGGAAAACCTGGCCTCGACCCAAACCCGCCAGGATGTCGACGAGGCGCGGACAATCATTGGCCGCAAACACAAGCTGTACCGCGGGACGTTGGCGTTCTACCTGCGCGGTCACGATGAAGCGCAATTGCACCAGCGCTCGGTCAGTCTGGCCAACGCGTTGTTGGGGGCGGGGCTACAACCAGTGCGCGAAGGGGATGAAGTGGGGGCCTGCAACAGTTACCTGCGCTGGCTGCCGATGGCCTATAACCCGGCGCGTGATACACGAAATTGGTACACCCGCCTGATGTTTGCCCAGCACCTGGCTAACCTGGCGCCGGTCTGGGGTCGCAGCACGGGCACCGGCCATCCGGGCATCACCTTGTTCAATCGCGGCGGCTCGCCCTTGAGCTTCGACCCTTTGTCTCGCCTGGACCGGGCCATGAACGGCCACCTGCTGTTGTTCGGCCCGACCGGTGCGGGTAAGTCGGCCACCCTGGTCAGCCTGCTGATGCAGGTCATGGCCGTCTACCGCCCACGGCTGTTTATAATCGAGGCTGGCAACTCGTTTGGTTTGCAAGGCGACTACTTTGCGACGCAAGGCCTGTCGGTCAACAAGGTTCAATTGAAACCGGGCGCCGCAGTGAGCCTCGCGCCCTTTGCCGATGCCTGGCGCTTGGTCGAGCAAGCGGACCAGGTGGCGAGTCTGTCGGTCGATGAATTGGACGATGAGACCGCCAGCCATCGCGAAGACCAACGCGATATTTTGGGCGAACTGGAAATCACTGCGCGCCTGATGATCACCGGCGGCGAAGCCAAGGAAGACGCGCGCTTGAGTCGCGCCGATCGCAGCCTGATCCGCGAGTGCATTCTGGATGCCGCGCAGACCTCCGTCGCCGCGGGCAGGCAGGTCCTGACCCGCGATGTGCGCAATGCCTTGCTCGGCGTCGCCGCCGATCCACACTTACCGGAGAAGCGTCGCGAACGTGCCCAGGAAATGGGTGAGTCCATTGACCTGTTCTGCCAGGGTTTCGAGGGTGAACTGTTCGATCGCACGGGGACCTCCTGGCCCGAGAGCGATGTGACCCTGGTTGATCTCGCCACTTACGCCCGTGAAGGTTATGAAGCGCAGCTGTCCATCAGTTACATCAGCCTGATGAACACCGTGAACAACCTCGCCGAGCGCGACCAGTATCTGGGACGGCCGATCATCATGGTCACCGACGAAGGCCATATCATCACCAAGAACCCGTTACTGGCGCCGTTCGTGGTCAAGGGGACGAAAATGTGGCGCAAGCTCGGCGCCTGGTTCTGGTTGGCCACGCAAAACCTGGCTGACTTCCCCAATGCCGCACAGACCATGCTCAACATGATCGAGTGGTGGATTTGTTTGAACATGCCACCGGCGGAGATTGAGGAGATCGCTCGGTTCAAAAAGCTCACGCCAGCGCAAAAAGCCTTGTTGCTCTCGGCCAGCAAGGAGCCCGGCAAATACACCGAAGGCGTGGTGCTGTCGAAAAAGCTCGAAACCCTGTTCCGGGTGGTGCCGCCCAGCCTCTACCTGGCTTTGGCCATGACCGAGCCCGAGGAAAAAGCCGAGCGCTGGAGCCTGATGCAGGAGCACCGCTGTTCGGAGTTGGACGCGGCCTACCGGGTCGCGGCACGGATCGATAGCGCCCGCGGCATCGATCCAGATCCACCATAGGAACGTCTATTCAGGCCCCTCGCGGCTGAGCCAGGGCAAGGGCAAGGGCAAGGGACTATTGCGCTACACCGCGCAGTCGTTGCTGAATCCGCAATAGAAACCCAGCTTCAAAGGCATCCTGATCGTCACCGACAGGAAAGGTCTTGCGCGCTTGCGCCAGTGCCCACCACAGCGGAGTCTCGCTGCTGCTCTCGAGCCACGCGTGAGCGCAGTGCACGCCCTGCTCGATCATCGACGCAAACTCACTGCCCCAAGGGGTCTGAACACTTGGGTAACCATCCGCAGCAGGAATTGAAATCAAGTTTTCGTCCATAGGCACCTAAATGTTCATTATGTAGCTAGAAGTAGGAGTCGATAAGACCACCGTAACGCCAGAAAATTCACGCTCAATGTCGACAATGATGATCAAGTAGCTTAGACCATTTCAAATGTAGACTATATCCCGTGGATTGAGAGTCTCTCAAAGCGCAATTTGCGCGCATGGCTCAAGACTACGAACAACTTCGCGTGCAACTGGCGGAGAACATCCGCTTGATGCGGCGCGTGAAGAACCTCACCCAAGAGCAGTTAGCGCTCATGGCTGATGTGGATCGTACCTACGTCAGTCAAATCGAACGCAGCACGGGCAATCCGTCGCTGATGGTCCTGTGCAAGCTCGCCAATATTTTGGGCATCACCACCGATCAACTGCTGATCGAGCCCAGCGCCCTGCAGCAGATGATGCACGCCGACTAATAATCGTCGCGATCGCCCCCGTGTAAACCGATCTTGCGGTTCTCGCATTTAGCGCTGACAGCCCGCATGGGGTCGTCGAACCTGACCAGGCTTTTCACCTCAAGAGCCTGAATCATGCCTGCGTCCTCCGCTCTGAATGCCTACTCTGAACTGCGCTCGTGGGCACTGAGCCTACTGCTGGTATCTGGCCCCAGCTTAGCGCTGGATAGCGCCCGCATCACGGCTTCCGCGCTGTCGCCAAACTGTCTCGAATACCGCGTCGTCGGTCTCTGCTTTTGGCTGTTCTGTACGCCCTTTGGCTGCAAAGTCAAAACCTCGACCAAAGTTCGGCATTTCATTCCTGAACTGGTTGTCTCCAGCTACGCCACCACCGGCAACAACCCGTGGACCGAAATGGCCGCCCTCTCCAGCCCGATTAGCGGTGCAGAGGGCGGCGGCAACTTGATCACCCCCAACACCCTGCGTGACAACCTACCCCGCTTCAAAAATGTCGATGGCATCGGCCACCCCGGTGGCGTGGTCGCGACGCAATTGGCGGCGCAATCCGGCTATGCCTGTGCCATCGGTGCCACCGCGTTTCAGCCGTACTACCTGAGCACCCTGGACTCTTTGGCTTGGCGTCGCGGGATTCCGGAAAGTGTTTATCCCGAATCCCTCACCCCTGGCGTGCGCGAAATCGGTCAGCAGGCTTTGGGAAATATGTGGGGCAATGTCTATCCCCGTCAGGGCTTTCTGGTGCAGCCCGATGACTTCAAGGCCGCAGCCGTCATGGCGCAGCGAGCCGGTGATGTCATTACCCGTCACGGACAGCCTCATGTGTATGTACCGATCACGCCCGCGCCAAGCGACGGGTACTGGCCGCCGGGTCCGATCGTGGAAAACGAGGCCTCGACCCACAAATGGCAATTGCTCTCCCCCCAAGTACAGCCCACCTGCGCCATTTTCCCCAGCGAGCCAATGCAGAGCGCCGATGGCGGCTACGCCTGGTCGCTGTGGCGGCCCTATAGCTGCTGCAAACGTGAGGGGCAGACCTTCCTATTCAGCCTCGACTTTGAAGGCGGTGCATCATGAATCACCCCCTCACACGACCGGATATGGGCGCGATGCGTCTGTTGCTCTGCGGGTTGTTGGTCATGGCCACCCTTGCCCGCGCTGCCGAAGACGATTACCGCCTGGGCACTCAGGGTGATGTGCTCGATGACCGGGTGATGTACACCATTGGCGGCGGCTCGGCGGTGGGCTCACCGAGTTCGTTCTACCGCCCCAGCGGTCTCGGGATCGGCGGCTCCTGGCGAGCGAACCTGATGTGCGGAAACATGAGCCTGAGCAATACCCTGCAAAACCAGTTGAACGGCGCCACCGAGGGTTTTCAGCAAATCATGGGCAGCATTGTGCAGAACGCGACCCAGGCCGTGATGTCACTTCCGGCACTGATCATCCAGCGCGCCAACCCCGGCCTCTATGAGTTGTTGAGCAACGGGGTGATGCAAGGGCGCATCGACTTCGACCGCTCCAAACTGACCTGCCAAACCATGGCCGAGAAAATGGCGGACAAGGTCGGTCCCGCCGGTTGGGGCGCACTGGCCAAGAACCAAGAAATGCAGAGCCATCTAGAGCAAACCGGCGGGGATGCCGTGGCCGCGGTGAACAATACCGAAGCACAGAACGGTAACCACGGGGTGTCCTGGGTCGGCGGGCAGAAGGCTGGCGGCAGCGGACAGACGCCGATCCGGGTGACCGCCGACGTGGTCCGCGCCGGTTACAACCTACTGCATAACCGGTCGGTGACGGACAGCGCGTCGATCAGTAGCCAAGACTGTCAGGGCGGGGCCATTTGTCAGACCTGGGCGTCGCCCCAGGAGGAGTCCGAGTGGGCCGTTCGCGTCTTGGGCGAGACGGAGGTCGCGACCTGCGACAGCTGCGAAACCTTGCGGGCGACCGCGGGCAGCGGCTTGACGCCGCTGATCCAGGAAGCCTACAGCGAGCGGCTGAAAACCTTGCAACATTTGCTGTCCGGCTCTCTCCCGACTACCCCTGACAACTTGCTCAAGGCCTCCAGTCCGATGCTGCCGGTCACCCGCCGTGTCATCGAAGCCCTGCGTGACGATCCCGATCAGGATCTACTGGCCCGACGCTTGGCCAGCGAGACGGCCTTATCCAGCGTGCTCGACAAAGCCCTCCTACTGCTACGCACCCTGTTGGCCGGTAGTCACGATCCGAACATCGCTGCCGCCGAGCCGGGCCAAAACGCCTTGACGAAAAACATCGACGCCCTAGAACGCGAAATTCGCCTGCTGCAAACCGAACTGCAGGTCCGACAGATGTTGGCCACCAACACCGCCAGCCTGGTCCTCGATCGGCATGCCGGGGGGGCCGAGGCCTCACGCACCATCGAGCAAGGTGATCCCGAGCCGGGCCGGCTCAATCACGCCGACGCCGACGCGGCAGTGACACCATGAACCGCTCACGGCTGCTCACGCTGCTCTCGGCGTTGGGAGTTGCCGCGGTGATGCTTCTGGTCGCCTCCCTGGTCACACAGCTCGGCAGCATGGCGCTGGGCAGTGTTGATACCTGGCAACACGCGTTCGAAGCGACGCGACCTTATTTACGGGTATGGCGGGTTCTGCTCTACGGCGCCCTGTTTGCCCTCTGGTGGGACCTGCTTCGGCGCTACCGCCATCGACCAGCAGATCGACTGCGGGTGCAGCGCATCGGGACCATGGGGCTCGTGCTCGTTACCTTTGTCGAACTCACCCGACTGTGAGGCCACGGCCATGCTAATGAGCACCAACAGCTACCTCGAGTTTTACCTCTCTCTGCTGGCCTGGATCATCAATAACGGCCTCTGGAGTGTCCTGTCCGACACCGGGCTATTCGCCGCGCCCTTTGGTGCAATCATCTTGCAGGAATGGTTGTCTGCCCGTCAGCAAGGCGCGGATGAAGGCAACAAGGGACTGCTCTCGGTACCGCGGATCGAGAACCGGTTGTGGCTGGCCTACATCGTCGTGTTGTTCGGTTGCGCGCCTGTGTTTCCGTTGAGCCTCTCGTCAATGACGTTCGATGATGCGGCGAGTCAGCGCTGCGGCGTGAGTGTGGCCCAACCGACGGAAACCGCCTGGGGGGCGACCTTCAATACTATCGGCGAACGCTCCGCCAACGTACCGATCTGGTGGTTTCTGGTGCATGCCTTGAGCAAAGGTGTGACCGCGGCGGCCACCGCCTCCATCCCTTGCGCAGCGGATATCCGGCAGATGCGCATGGAGATCGACAGTTCGCGCATCGATAATCAGGTACTGCTGCAGGAAGTCGCCGACTTCACACGCGACTGCTATGGCTATTCCCGTTCTAGGCTGTTCACCAACCGCCCGCGGTTGGACAAGGCACAAAGTCACGACGCAGCGTGGATTGGTTCAAGCTATTTTCTCGACACGCCCGGCTACTACGACACGGATCGTTCACGCACACCGCGAGTCAGCTGGCCGTATGACGAAAGCCGCGATGTCTCCTTGCCGCAGCTAGAGAACGGCGCGGGCTACCCCACTTGCAAGCAATGGTGGAGCGACAGCGGTGTTGGCTTGCGCGAGCGGTTGATCCAGCAGGTTGATCCCTCTCTGCTGACTCAGCTGAAAGGTTGGTTGACTGGCCGCTCGAGCAACGAGATCGAGGATGCCACCCTGCGCGAACTGGTAAGTCCGCGCCAGCAATCGATGTCCATGTCGCCCGGACAGGTGTACCAGGACTATGGTTCCAGCGCTCGTGGCGGCTCGATCAATCAAGGGCTTAATAACCTGGCCACCAATACCGGCTTGGCCCTCGGCTCCTTCAGCAACTTCCCGGCGATGAATGCGCTACGCGCCGCCCTGCCGATGGTGCAGGCTTTCCTGATCATGGGCATCATCATCAGCTTGCCGCTGATCTTGCTGGTCAGTACCTATCAGTTGAAGACCGTCATGACCGTGACGTTCGCGCTGTTCACCTTACACATGCTGACCTTCTGGTGGGAACTAGCGCGTTGGGTCGACTCCAGCATGCTCGATACCCTGTACAACCAGGTTTCGGCTTCCAATCAGGTGCTGTTGTCGCTGCCCACATCCGGGTTTATGGATGGGACTGTCACCGCGCAGGTGATCGAGTACGTGATGGGGGCGATGTTCATCGTGCTGCCGATGGTTTTTCTAGCCACCATGAGTTGGGCCGGATATAGCGTAGGTTCAGGCGTAGAAGGAATGCTCAGCAGGGGAACCCACGCAGCACAGACAGCGAGCTCTAACGGAACCTCTCAGTTGATGAACGGTGCAAGAATTGTTTCGGGTAAATCGAGCTCAAAATAACCAAGAGGCTACTTCAGAGAACCCCATTTATCGTACCGCTCAGGCCAAGACGTTCTATGCATTGGATTATCGATATCGTCATTACCTGGAGTGTCTGAATCTTGAATTGGGATAGCTGCTAATACGACGATTGTGCACATCAGCGCAAACAACCAGAAGCTAACAAAAAGAGATGCTCCAAGCAGAGCAAACTTGGCAGTCAGAAAGCTCCCGCGAACAAGTAATTTACCTGCAGGTATACCTGCCGTTTCCGCATGCTCAACCACGCGGAATTCAAACGTTTTCAACTTACGGTAACCACTCTTCACCAACAGACCACAGCCATACGCCCAGCGGTGGGCACGTGATCTCTGAACAGGTTGCTGAGTCGGCATGGTCTCGTTCTCTTCTGAGCGTTTTCATGGTTGAGACAAGAGTAACAGCCTACTACTGAAAACGGCCAGGGCCTGACCGCTTATCAGTTTTTCCGGCCGAAAAATCTTCATTAGAAGCCAGAAGACAAAACCCGTGAAACAGCGTCTCTACAGTCATTGACTCATACAAATCGTCCGGTTAATTACAATGTACGGATCGCTGTTATCAACAGCACTTTCCCAGGTAGCCAGAACCTTCAAGGCTACATCACTTCGGTGATGGTTCCCCCCAAGTGCGATTAGCGTTCGGTGGCTCGCACGGTGACCGTTTCTACGGTGATGAACGCCTACTGCTCTTCTGAGCGCCTTCCGAGCGCGGCTCGTGAGGTAAGCCCTCTTGATTTTCTTCAACCAACTGTGGGGAAATCTTTTCCCGCACGGGGCAGGTTTCTTCGCGTTTTCAACGGAGACATACCATGCCCGACTCACTTACACCGGAAACACTGAACACCCTTCGGTTGCCCATCGTGTTCACCCTTGGCGCGTGGCAACGCGCAGTACTCCTCGAGCAATCCGATCGCACTGAGAAGCTGCAGGTCGATCGGTTGAGCCACGTATTGCGCGCAGCCTTCGAAGCCCATCTGGCCTATCCACACAAGCCTTACGTGCTGTTCGAAGTTGTCCACATTGAACGAACCGATCACTTCGACCACGACCCGTTGCTGCAATTGAGTCTCAGCCTACTCCAAGAACCGGGTCAGCCTGGCGCCTTACTGATAGCGCTTACAGGAGAACACCAGCGCTAAGCGCAATTGGCGGCGCCCACCTCCACATTCGGACGGCATGCAGGCCTGCATCAATCCAGCCCATCACCCACCGGGGAACCCTCCCCCGGCGGGCAAGGCGTTCCTCCATTTTTCTCTCGAGGAAATTGCCATGCGCGATATCTACCAAGACGTAACTGACAAGATCGTTACCGCGTTAGACCAAGGCGTTGCTCCTTGGATCAAACCCTGGTCCTCAAGTGGCTCAGCTTACATCGGTCATCAACCCTACCCCATCAATGCCATCACGCGACGTCCGTATTCGGGCATCAATTTACCGCTGCTTTGGGCCGAGGCCAGGTTGCAGGGGTTCACTCAAGATCGTTGGCTGACCTTCAACCAAGCTAAGAAGGCCGGTGGGCACATCCGTAAGGGTGAGCGCAGCACTCTGGCAGTGCTCTACAAGCCGATGGAACGCGAGGAACAGACCGAGTCAGGCCAACCCGTACTCGATGAAAACGGTCAGCCCAAGGTCGCTCACTTCGGCATTCTCAGGACGCATTTTCTGTTCAACATCGAGCAAACGGAGGGGCTCGAGATGTTCAATCAAACCCTGCTCGAAACGGAACCGACCGATCCATTCCAGGCCAATAGCGTTGCGGAAAATCTGCTGTTAAGTTCAGGTGCACACATCGTTCATCGGCCTGCCGACGAAGCCTTTTACCACCCGATCAGGGATCTCATCCAACTGCCGACAAAAGCACAATTTCACGATGAAGGCGGGTACTACGCCACCGCACTGCACGAGCTGACGCACTGGACCGGGCATCACGCTCGGTTGCACCGCGAGGGGGTGACGTCAGCCTGTCCGTTCGGCTCGCCAGGCTACGCGTTTGAGGAGTTGATCGCCGAGATGGGCGCTGCGTTTTTATGTGCTTACGCCGGCATTCAGGGAGAGCTGAGGCACGAGGGCTATATCGATTCCTGGCTCAGCCTGCTCAAGGCTGACAAGCGCGCGATCTTTCGGGTCAGTGGTCACGCCCGAAGCGCCTCGGAGTATGTACTCAACCTGGAGCAGCAACTGAAGCAAACTGTCTTGGATGACTCACTCTGCATGAACGATGGCGCTTAATCGTTACCTCGCCGCTGCAATCGCTTCACAGGGCCCAACGCAAGTTGAGCCCTTTTTTCTGTGCCTAGAAAAATCCGCATGCCGCGGGACTCTGACGCAATCTACAAGAGATGCGCGCACACCCGCAGCATGCCGTTACGAATCCAGATTCTGCGCTAGAAAATTCACCAACTCGAGCGGACTTCGGCTGTCGATCACCTTGTAGATCAGATCACGTTTGCTGCGCGGTAACTTCTTGACCACACTCTTCGCCGACGCCCTGACGGCTTCGTCTGTTCCATGAATACGTGCTGCGAGCAGCAGTATGAGCGTGGCGTCAGTGAGGTTCATGGCAAGACCCAATAAAATTCGCACCACAGTGTACCGACACTTTCCTTTTTCGTACCAGCACGCGCATCCAACAAAACGGCACAAGGATAAATCGATATTTCGATAGCCGCACAAAGGGAAACGCACCAAAAGGACGGGTAAGGGTTGGAAGGGGAATGGGGCTCAAGAGTAAGAGCCCTATCCGAAAAGGCTAAAAGGCTACTGACCCGGCCATTTCCCGGGAGGCCACGATGTTCGGTCTGTTTCGCCACAAAAGGCAGAAGCCCCCTTCGCCACCAATCGTAAGCGTCGCCGAAGGTTACCTGCCCATCGAGTCGTCCCAGGGCTTGTTAGCCGCCGAGCACCGCCGTCAGTTGCTCGATCGCATCTGGCAATCCACCGCCCTCTCTCATCAGCAGTTTAGCCAGCTCTATTTAAATCCGATTCATCGCTACGCCGAACAGGTCCAGCAACTCCCGGCCAGCGAGACGCACCACCATGCGTATCTCGGTGGCATGCTCGACCATGGCCTGGAGCTGGTCGCTTGCAGTTTGAAACTGCGTCAGTCGTATCTGCTGCCCACCGGCGCCGCGCCCGAAGACCAAGCCGCCCAGACCGATGCCTGGTCGGCGGGTATTGCTTATGGCGCGCTGCTGCATGACATCGGCAAGATCGCCGTGGACCTGCTGGTCGAACGCCAGGATGGCCGTGTTTGGCATCCTTGGCAGGGCTCCTTGGATCAGCCCTACCGTTTTCGTTACATCAAGGGTCGTGACTACCACCTGCACAGCGCCGCCGCAGGCTTGCTCTACACCCAAATTCTCGACCGCCCAATCCTCGATTGGCTCAGTGGGTTTCCGCCACTGTGGGCCAGTCTGCTGTATGTCCTGGCGGGCCAGTACGAACGTGCCGGCGTGCTCGGTGAGTTGGTGATGCAGGCCGACCGTGTTTCCACGGCACAGAACATCGGTGGTAACCCGAGCAAGGCGCTGAAAGCGCCGATTCATTCGCTGCAACATCACTTGATCAGCGGACTACGTCATCTGGTTCAGCACGAGCTGAAACTCAACCAGCCAGGTGCCGCGGGATGGCTGACCCAGGACGCACTGTGGCTGGTCAGCAAAACGGTCACGGACAAGCTGCGAGCCTATCTACTGTCGCAAGCGATTGAGGGCATTCCCTCCTCCAACCTTGCTGTGTTCGACGAACTGCAATCGCATGGGCTGGCCGAGTCGACTCCTGAAGGCAAAGCCATCTGGACCGCTCTTGTCGCTCAGGGGGACTGGCAGCAGACCTTCACGTTTTTGCGCATTCAACCGGCATTGATCTGGGGGAACGAAGACCGCCCAAAAGCTTTCAGCGGAACGGTGAGCGTGGCAGCCGATGATCACTCGACGGTCGCTCCTGCATCAGCACCGGCACCCAAGGAAGTCAGTACTGGGACACGTCAAAGCGAATTTCAACCAGATACATTGGCCATGATGGAGCATGCCGATTACCTCGGGAGGCTGCTGGATATGTTCGAGCTAGAGGAGCCCGAGATCCGTAATGCGCCGTCAGCAACTGCTTTCGAAGTCTCAACACCCCTGTCGAACAACCCTGGTCAGGTATTTCTGGATTGGGTCAAGGAAGGCATCCAAAGTCACAAGCTGATCATCAATGACAGCAAAGCCAAAATCCACACGGTGGGTGGTACCTTCTTCCTGGTCACGCCTGGTCTTTTTCAGCGCTATGCTCAAGAGTTTCCGGGCATTTCTATGGGCGCAAGCTCCGAAGATGAAGAATGGCGATGGGTGCAGAAGCAGTTCGAAAAACTGAAGATCCACAGGAAGCATGACAACGGCTTAAACATCTGGGTGTGCATAGTGCTAGGACCTAGGAAGAAATCGACCTTGAAGGGTTACCTGATTGGGGAGCCAAATTCACTTCTACCATCGATACCACCAAACAACCCTTTTCTTGCATTTGATGACGGCTAGCGACCTCACATCGATAGCCCAAGCCCGACTGGTTTCTTGGTACTGCTTCTGAAGAATACGTCCCTGAAGCCGCATTTTTTGCTACTTACAATTCAGGCCTACAGATTTCCCAGTCCATGACCTGTCCTTTCCGGAGCGTTTCGCTTTGCTCTAAAGCCACGCTTCGGCGATCCACAAGATTAATCAAGGCATTTTATGTCCTGAGCAATCCTTCAGCCTGGTCTTGGCGATGAGGGTGAAGTTTATCAGCAAGCCGCTGGACCACAGCCACAATTGCCCCCCCGTGGCGAGCGCCCTGCCGTAGCTTGGTCTTTGACGATGGTCAGGACCAACCGCCAGTTACCTACACCGCTAGACTTACGTGCTACGTTTGATCACCATGCTCCATCGTTCGAGGGCCGGGTCCCGCTGACCCCAAGGCGCGCGCCTTTGTCGCCCTCAAATTCATTCAAGAAATTCGTGCGAGTACCTATGTCCAGACGTCAAGCCGCAGCACCATTCCGCTACGAATTCGAAAAAAATGGCGCGTTTGGCGTCTTCAAAACTAATGGTTCCGTTCCTATTGAATACTTCATGACCTCCTTCAAGGTCGACGAACTGCCGTATCTCTCTTACGCAAAAGACGTCAATACCGAGCTCAATTTTGATTACTTAATCCAACGTGACATTGATGAAGACAGAGCGATCGCCGAGATAAGTCAATACCTCGCCGCAAAAGAGGGTGTAGTGCAGAAAGACATCGTCTTCCTCCCCCCGTTGCTGGTCGCAGTGGTCTCCGTTGATCATGATAATTGCTTGGATGACTACTACCCCGACTCCACATTTTCCGAGGACGCAGACTCGGTTGGCGAGCTCTACGTTCGCGAGTGGCCAGGTATTTTAAAGGTGACCAACTACGCGATGGCTCAAGAGCAGTCGCGTACGTTCAGCTGCGCGGATGGGGATCATGAGGTCTCCGTGACGGTCGACAGTGCTAAAATTCAGGTCAACTTGACTCGTGATAATGTCAAAGGTGCACGATTAGTAGTCATCGATGGGCAGCATCGCTTGTTCGCTCTAAACACACTGATGACTCACGACCGCTCGCTGATCGAGGGGCTGACGCTGCCGATTTGTCTTGTGTATCCGCCTAATTCGATTGCACACAACTCAGACAGCCAACCTAAAGTACCCGAGGTGTTGCGCAATCTGTTTGTCGATGTTAACTCCACTGTGGAGCGTGTCAGCGGTCATTTCCTGACCCTCTTGTCGGAACAGACCCTCGGTTCGATTATCTGTCGCGAATTCTGCAAAGCTGTGCTCGAGCAGAAGCAGAGTGAAGGCTTAGGTTTAATAGAATGGAACACGAAAAATCACAAGCAATCATTGGAAATTTCGCGCGAGCACACCCTGACCAGCATCGGCGTTATCAATAATGCATTTGAAGAAATTTTCAAAACCAAAAGTGGTGTTCGACTGCTCGCCGCCATACTGGGGATTGACAAGCGTGCTAGCGAATTCGACTTTGGCACAGATGAGTACGACGAAGAAAAGAGCGCGCCGGAGTATTTCCCTTGGCGTGACTTTTTGTCCCGCCATCGCGAGCGTTTAGTGGGACTAGTCAACGAGACAATCACCCCTTCACTCATCGAGATGTTCTTTAACACCACCTTCTTCTCGCGCTATTGCCAGGAATTCCAGGACTTTTTCGTTAATACAGAAGACGAGATACGCCGCGAACGACGCAGTGACCAGAACATTTTCTCTAATGTGAAGGACCATGTGCTGTTCAACGGCATGCTCATCAAGCCGGCGCAGGCCATGCATGCTCATGTACGTGCGGACTTGGGGCAATTGATTGCTGGCATCATCCCCGACTTCTCGCGGAAGGCTATTTTTCAGAAAGCCATGATTGAGGCCTGGTCGCTGCTTTGCTCAAAGTTTGTGGCTCACGATATACCTGTGAACCGCGCCGCGCACTACATAAAACAGTTTGTTGAGCACTCATTTGCGGTCAAGGCAGGCCTGTTCGACGACCGACATCTGTATCTGCAAGATACAATTTTCAGTGGCTCTCGTATTAAGGTGACCAAGTCGGCCAAGCGCCAGATTGTCCGCTTGCTCCTATCCAATGGCGAGAAGGCAATTTGTGAGGATGCCAAGGAAAAAAGCGTGATCTCGGCGCTGGCCAAGGAAGAAGTCGGCAGCTTCATCAAGCAGATGCGCGACGATAAACGTAAGGTTTTCGAAAAATCCTACCGCACCAACTTTAGCTTGGCGGCAATCGATCGGGAACGGCTGCATGCCGCCGAACTGGACAAGTCGAGAGAAATGAAAGAGCTGGCAGGGGATTCATCCAAGACCACCTTCGATCGTCTGGTGGATGATCTCATTGCTGAGAATCTCAAGGACTCGTTCGACGATTTAGCCCGCACCTTGAAATTTAAAGACTTCCTTTACTCGAAGAGTGAAGAGCTTGATGAAGAGCTCTAAGGACACCTACTTCGCCGTTGTCGAAGGGGACGCACTCGCCCTCGGCCCCCGCGAACTGCTGAGCGCGGCGGTGCTAGAATATGAGGAGTTCATCCTCGTAGGGGATAGTGAGCGCTTGTTGACCGATTTGTCGCAGTACGTACATGCAACAATTGCGGCCCGCCCGATATGTGTCTTGGCATCCAGCAACGCCCTCCTGTTGACCGTTGAACATTTCCTTGACCATGCTTACCTACATGAAGACGCCAATCGCCGTTTTTTTAAAGTATGCCTTGATACGGGAGAGGTGACGCTAGTACCTCAAGTACGCGATGCCAGTTTCAAGACTGACGCCAATCTGCATGTCTACTATGAGCCAGGTGTGCAGGGATTGCATCCGGTGGTCAAAAGTGTCGTAGAAGCAGCTTGTGCGCAGCACAACGAGGTAACCAAATTGGTGTGCCGTTTACTTATTGGCTACAGCTTTCTGCCAGATCAGCAGCTGAAAAGCAAAAGCGCCGGCAGCGATCTCGATGCGCTACAGCTGCACGAGCTCCAAGCATTCCTTGGCCACCTTACTGGACTCGTGCCTATTTTTACGCTGCTCCAAGAAGAGCTGACAGACCTGATCACTCATTGCAACACCCTGTTGGCAGTTTGCCCCAGCAGCGCCTCAGATTTGGCGAACATCCAAGCGACGGCCGCGCTGCAAAATGGATTTCCCTGTATCTACAAAGTGATGTCGGTTTTGCACTACTTGGCCTATCAGCTCGCCATAGAGCGCAACCTGTTCAGCAAAGCTTTTATGCACATTTTTAGAGCATATGAGTGCTACACATCGGGAGCTCTGTTTCTTGACAATGCGACGATTCGCTTACATACAAAAAGCGGGACAAGCCTTGATTCGTATATGATCAACAACCAGCGTATCTTGGGTTTTACGCCCGTGTTTAAGGGTATAGGTACTTACTTCAACTTAGAACAGAACGCGGACTATTTGACCTGCAAGTTTTACATCGACCTGCGCAACAAATTTCATTACACCCATGGTGACGTCAAACCAAGTGCCAGTTTGGCGAATGAGTTTGCCCGCGCGGTCATCAGACAAATTCTCAAAATTGAAAAAGCCGCGAATCAGCAAAATTTTCTTTGGCGCGATGTATATATGCAAACACGAAAGCACTTGATAAAGGACCCACAATGGGAAGTCCCCGCAGCCATTCGACGAGCGCTGCAAGCTCATCAACTGACCTCCTTCATGGTGCCTTGACGACAGTAACCGATGGCTTCGAGCAGGTTAAATGGGCGCAAAGCAATGGAGGTTAACGCACCGCCATTACAGGAGCTTACATACGATCATTCTTGTCTCAGCGCCGCGCCGCGCGGCATGATTTCTGCGACACTCACGTTCCGCTGCTTACACCCCACTGACCGACCTCCCGCTCATAGGCAAGCTGCAAGACCTACCGTCGTGGTATCCAACCTTGCGTGTATGTTAAAAATATGCAAAATAACGTACCTGCTGAGAAAAGACATGCGAACACATGACGACCTATATCCACTCCTTCCCCTGCGTCAGAGGCATTCAAGCCGGTAGGCCATGCTACATAGCGATGTGCCCGATGCGCCTCGTGCCGAAAATCTTCATTTTCAACGAGGAAAACGTGCCTGCGGATTTGCGCGCGCAGCGCACGCTGAACTTGGCTAGAGTTCCTGAGATTTCCGCATATTTGCTTGATAATCGCGATGACTACACCCTTTCTGCAATCACCGCTTCAGTTGATGGGGTAGTCCAATTTACCCCTGCTTCCGACACTGGACTGGGGCAAAGCATCGGCACGCTCACAATCCCCATGGAAGCTCCGATCCTGATCAACGACGGCCAGCATCGCCGCGCAGCCATCGAGCAAGCAATTCGTGAGAATCCAGAGCTTGGCCACGACAACATCCCAGTCCTTTTCTTTATTGATGAAGGGCTCAATCGCAGCCAGCAAATGTTCGCCGACCTCAACAAGCATGCCGTACGGCCGAGCAACTCAATCAGCACCCTGTACGACCACCGCGATCAGATTTCTGATCTGGCCAGGTATCTGGCAAAAAATGTAGACGTCTTTTCTAGGATGACTGAGCTGGAGAAGTCCAGTCTCTCCCCTCGCAGTTCCAAGCTCTTTACTCTCAGCGCCATCAAAAATGCGTCCCGTGTCCTCTTGAAAAAAGGGAAAGGTGATCTCATCGCGCAAAACGAGAGAGAGCTCGCAAAATCTTTCTGGGAAGAGGTATCTCTACAGATGCCCGATTGGATAAGGGCCAAAAACAAAGAGCTGTCGACGTCTGAGCTACGTGACAACTACATCCATGCCCACGGCGTGATGCTGCAAGCGATGGGACTCGTCGGTGCTGAGCTGATTATCCGCAAAGAATCCGAGTGGAAAAAAACCATCAGCCAACTGCGCACCATCGACTGGTCCAGAGCCAATCCTGAATGGGAAGGCCGGGCCATGGTTCACGGCCGGATCTCCAAAGCCACAACGAACGTTGCACTCACCGCCAGTCTCATCAAGAAGAAGCTTGGTGTCCCGCTGTCCACGGTTGAACGCGAGTTAGAAAACAGGTTTCCTCAAAAATGAGTAATGATCAATTTCTCTATCCATCACACGATGACTTCGTCCAAGAAGCGATCATTGCTGGTAGACCTTTAGCGGACGCTGTCCGCGAGCTTCAGAGCATTTACAAGGCAGATAATCGCCCTTGGGTGGTAGGGTTCAGCGGTGGTAAAGACTCCACCGTGATTCTCTCGCTCACATACTACGCGTTGAAGATGTTGCCGCCTGAGGAACGCCATAAGCATGTGTACGTGGTTTCCTCCGACACTCGAGTGGAAACCCCTGTAGTCGTCGACATGATCCGCCAGGTGCTTGATTCGGTGAACGCCCAGGCGATTCAGGATCAACTACCCATGACAGCACACTCTGTCACTCCTCAAGTCGGCGAGACGTTTTGGGCCAACCTGCTGGGCAAAGGCTACCCTGCCCCAACCAAAGCATTCCGCTGGTGTACTGAGCGGATGAAAATTGACCCTGTGAGCGAGTTTATCAAGGATAAGGTAGCTCGCTTCGGTGAAGTCGTGGTTGTGCTTGGCTCCAGGCGAGAAGAAAGCTCCACGCGTGCCCAGGTAATCACACGCCACAAAATCGATGGTTCTGCACTGGGTCGACACACGACATTGCACAATGCGTATACCTACATGCCCATTGAGCTTTGGCACGCTGATGATGTGTGGGAATACCTCATGAGCGCTGCAAGGCCTTGGGGTGGCTCCAACCGAGTACTGTTTGAGCTCTACAAAGACTCCAATGCTGGAGAGTGCCCGCTCGTCATCGATACCAATACACCATCGTGCGGAAACTCGCGTTTCGGATGCTGGACCTGCACTGTTGTGACACACGACAAAGCGATCGAAGGACTCGTAAACAGCGGAGAGGACTGGATGCTACCGCTGCTCCAGTTCCGCAACCAACTGCACGCCAGCTCGCTGCCCGAAAATAAGACAGAATTCCGTAACTACAAACGCCGTACCGGGAAAGTGACCTTCGCAAGAGGGGCTATCGATGACGACTCCAATACCGCCGCCAAGCACGTGCCTGGTCCGTACTGGATGAAATATCGTCGAGAGTGGCTGAAGCTACTTTTGGAAATTGAGAAGGGTATTCGTGAGACTGATCGCGAGATTGAGCTGATCGGCCGCGACGAGCTGCAAGTGATTCGCCAACAGTGGCTCAAGGATCCAAACGAACCGGACTGGATTGATTCGCTTCCTAAAATCTACGGAGAGGTTTACCCCGAAGATACAGTCGAGTGGATCAAAAATGATGCCGGCGCGTTTACTGAACCTGATGCGGCCATTCTCAACGCACTCGAGGCTGAGCGCGGCGTTCCAGCAGTGCTGATCATGAAACTCATCGATACAGAGTTGTCATTCTCAGGGCTTTCACGCCGAAAAGGCATTCTGGACGAGCTGCAGAAAGTCCTGGAGCAAGACTGGGGTGGATTGGACGAGGCGATGGAACGACGCGCCGTACCTAAAGTTACCGATACGTACAAGACTGCTTTCGAATCTCTGAAAGCCGACATAGATGGCTTGCTGCAATGATTATTGACTCTCTTTCAGTACTAGATTTCCGCGTGTTTAGCGGAGCCCACGACTTTGACCTGGTTCCGAAGATCAAAAGAGGCAAAAACGCACCTATTGTTTTGTTTGGCGGCCTAAACGGCGGCGGCAAAACGACCATTCTGAGCGCGCTGAAGCTTGCCTTGTACGGCAAAGGCGTACTGGGCTCCGGCGCAACGGTTGCCGAGTACCATCAGTATCTTCGTGAATGCATACACAGAGCTCACAACAGCATCGCCAAGCCTACGCGATCGGCTGTCGAGCTGACTTTTCGCTATGCACAATATGGTGTTATTTCAAGCTATCAACTGACACGCGATTGGTTTGTTGACCATGCTGGCAAGGTAAAAGAAGGCCTGATCATTTCAAGGGACGGGCACCCTCTGACCGAGCTTTCCTATGATCAGGCACAAGCATTTCTCAACGAGCTGATCCCGATCGGCGTCTCTGAGCTGTTTTTCTTCGACGGCGAAAAAATCGCGAGCCTTGCCGAAGAAACATCCGGAGATGCTTTGCGTGAATCGATCAACAAGCTTTTGGGCTTGGATCTCATCGATAGATTGCACTCCGACCTCTCCGTTATCATTAGAGGGCGCTCGATCAAAAAGGCTTCTGAAGATCGCAAGCAAAAAATTGTTGAAGCAGAACGGACATATAACGATCTGAACGAGCAACTGGCAGAAGTACGCGAAAAGCTTCTCCTCATGCGCGTGAATACTGTCGAGGCCAACAAGAACCTTGGCAACATCGAAGCGAGCATCAATGCACGCGGTGGCGCCTGGAGCGCCTCCAGGCAAGAGGAAACGGTCAACCTCGATGCATTGGTTAGCGACAAAAAAGCTATAGAGCACACCCTGCATGACATGCTCAGCGGCCTGCTACCTTTCGCTATAACTCAAAGTCTCAACGAGAAACTGCTAGCGCAAATAGACGCTGAGCAACGCGCGGAAAAAACACAGGTACTCTCCGAATACTTGCAACGTCAGCAGAGCAATTTTCTAGCAGAAGTCGAATCTGCCTTCGCTATGACAAAGGATCAGCTCCCTGCCCTTCAAGATATTTTTCTGAGGACATTCGGCTCAGAGGTCGCGAACAGCGCTGAACAACAAGCTCCAGTACACGAGCTCTCGGATACTCAACGATTCAGCATCACTCATCGCCTACAGAACGATGTTGGCTCGCTCCAACAGCGTGCTGCTGACTTAGTGATGACGCTTCAGGAAACCGATAGCCAGATCGAATCCGCCCGGGAAAATATCGCTAGGGCGCCCGACGAAAAAGTACTGACCCCACTGTTTAACAAACAAGGGCAGCTACAAGGACGGCTTTCCGCTCTTGAGGAGCAGAAATCGGTATTGGCTGAAGAGGCAAAGGCCCTCCTCGCACGTCTCTCGGTGGCTGCACGCCAGTTAGACGATCTCTACACCGAAATAGCGGAGTCCCAGGAAGAGGAGCGCCTGACCGGTCTTGCACAGAATGCCAAAGACGTATTGAAAGAGTTCTCTACTCGCGCTCGAATTGAAAAACTCAAAGAGCTCGAGTCGCAGTTTTACACCTCATTCAATGGCCTGGCTCGCAAAGAGGATCGGAATCTCAGCATTCAGATCGATCCAAACACCTTCGAGGTCGTACTGATCGACGATGAAGGCGTAATACTTCGTAAAGAAGAATTGTCAGCCGGCGAGAAGCAAATCTTTGCGATCTCGATCTTGGAAGCGCTGGCCCGCACTTCAGGGCGAAGCCTGCCAGTTGTGATCGACACACCACTGGGCCGACTGGACTCGGTTCATCGGAAAAAGCTCGTGGAAAATTATTTCCCTAAAACAAGTCACCAAGTCATCATTCTCTCGACGGATACGGAAATTGATTACGCCTTCTATGAAGGCCTACAGGGAAGTATTTCGCACTCTTATCATCTGGTATACAACCCAGAAACCCGGTCCACTCAAGCAGAGGAAGGCTATTTCTGGCGGTGGGCACAAAAAGCATGAACGTATTTCCGCACAAATTTAAAATATCAGCCTCATCCACTGCAAAGCTGAAGTACCTAAAATCGAAGACAGGCCTGACGCCCAATATTTTGAGTAGATTTGCGATCGCGCTTGCACTCGCTGACGAGAATGGGCTTGGCAATGCAAGTGTGTCAGACCTGGATGGCCAGGAATTTAACGCCCCAACTCTATTTGGCGAGCACTTGGATATCTATGAAGCACTACTCAGGCAGTTCACGCATCAAAGTGCTCTAGAGTGGGATCCCGTCAGGCATGTCGCATCTCTCATCGAGGTAGGCTTGCATAAAATGGGACATGTACGCTCCCTGAAAGACGTAGCCTTGCTGATAGCAAGTAAATAAAAAGAGCCCACCTTCAGCGGTGGGCTCAACCGTTAACGAGCCTATATGGCGTTAAGCTCAATTGAAAAACACTAAGACTACATTCTAACGTGTGCTTTCCGAATATCATTTATGATTCTGATTTTCTGACTATCGTGTTCAACCATTGATTTACACTTCGCCCAGCTAAATCTTTTCAAACTTTTTCCCTACGTCATTCCCACGTCACCGGCAAGCCCCACTGCACTCTGCAGTTTTGGAGCCGGAGGCCGGACCTTAGGCGCCCAGCGCCGTAATATCATCAATGATCGTGTGCTCGGCCTGCTCGTCGAGAATCAGCCTAATGATGGCACTTTGTGCATCCAGTCCCGGGTCGATGATCGTGCTTTTGATAATATCCAAACCGCCGCAGGCGTATTCTTCGAAGAGCTTGATCTTGGCGTCAAATTTATCGCCCTCAGGCTCCAAGTAACTGGAATCCTGATGCTCGAACAGGGCCAGCACGTTCATAAAAGCGTCGTCGTACTCCCCCCGAAACACCGACAAGGGGATGGGCTCGCTAGACTTGTCGAACGCCACCGACTTTTTTCTGGAAAAACCCAAGGCCGCGGCAAACACCATGGCGTCCTTAAAGGAGGCGAAGACACCCACGTCATCCTTCAGATAACTTAAGGTGTCGGTGTGTTTAGCTGGTTTCCGGACGCGATCAACCATAGAACCCTTCCTCCAACTTTGTATATTCGAACTTTTCATCACTGCCTGGGTTAGGCTTTTGATATGTGAGCGTGTATTGCTTACCCAGGCGCTTGGATAACTCTCTTTCCACCTCGCCGCGCCACTGAGATTTCGACACCATGACGATGACCTGGTCAGCAAGGGCAGGAATGAAGTTCGCCACTTTTTGGCGATACTCAGGGTCCAACGCACCAAACGGCGAGTCCATCACGATTGGATAAATGCCACCCTTTTGCAACCCACCCGATTTAGTGACCCGCTCTTTAGCGCTGTTAACGACGCTGCTAATAAAACAAAGGCTTGTAACCTGGTTCTCACCGGTGGATTTCTCCCACACCGGCTGCTTACCGTGCCCTTCGATGTTCTTAAATATTTTGAGCGTAAAGCCCTCATCGATTTCCGCCCAATAATCTTTCTTCATGATTTTCCGGAAGGTGTCATCGACTTTTTTCGACAAATCTAAGCGTACCTGGTGGGCCATCGCTTCGTGAAATTCGCCAATGGTCTCCGCTACTTCCTTTGCCAGCTGTTTTCTGCGCTGGCTCAAATCCGCCTGATTGGAATTGGCGAGTTCTTTTTCAATTTCCTTTTCCTTGTCTTTTAGCTGCTCTTCCCAGTCGGATTTGGCGTGCTCGCCGACGGCGCAGTTGGCGTTGAGTCTTCGGCTATCCGCCTTTAATCCCACTCGCCGCTCCTCCAAATCGGCGGAATCCTCTACGCCCTTAATCTTTTCGCCTAGCTCATCAATTTGCCCCAGAAAGTTCATTCGCCGGTCGTCCAGCTCGGTCAATTTAGTCATCGACTCATTAATGTTGGCGAACAATGCTTTACGTTCGGACTGCAAATGGGACATGTGACCAAACAGCGTCATGAACTGCTCTTCAACGCCATTATCCTTGAGAGTGGTTTTGTACGACTCAAGTGCCATCACACAGTCACTTCCCGGCTCCAGCGGCTGACCGCAGATGCACTTACCCAGTCCGATCAGATCATCGATAAAAGTGGCTTTTATCTTGCTGGGTATCTCCCCCCGGATCCGCATTTCATCCAGATATTGTTTCACCCCGGTCAGTTGTGAATCAATAAACGCCAGGAAGCCCCGTTCTGTGACGTTTTTGTTGAGCGCAGCCGAGGCGTCAGCTTTATCTATTATGATTTGCTCGAGCTGCTCCTCAAGCATCTTTCGCCGCTTTTGCTTTTCAGCGATCGCCTCGATCGACTGTAACCGTTTATCGATGGCTTCGATCTCTAGGTCAATTTCACTCAGGGTACTTTTCCAACCCTTGATCTCGTCTTCTTTTTGCTGGATTTTATCCGTCAACTTCGATTGCTCTTCCAGCAACACCGTCATATTGCCAGAAGAACTGTCTTTGGCTTCTTTGTTGAAATGCCGGATCACCGGACCTTTCAGCTGCTTTTCAGCACGATCCAGAATATTCAGGCCCATTAGGCACTTAATAGCCTCTCTGACCTGAGTGGAGGCACTGTTGTAGGCTAATTTTTCGATGCGCTCCCCGTTAAAGAAAAAATAGCCGTGCATATCTTCCGGCAAGATTTGATTGAGCTGGCTGCCCGGGTTCGAAGAACGACCGGATAGGCCTGCAGAATTAATCCAATTGAGTAACGGTACGGAGGGGCCCAAGGACTCCGCGTGCAAACCCGCTCCTTTGACAAATTTCTGCTCCCGGTGCGCGGTGTAGGCGAATCCGTCATCATCAAACTCCAACGTCACCGACATGATGATCGGGCTGTCCTGGCCCGCTTCCGCAATAGCTCTTTCACTCAGAATGTTTTGGTTGTTGGTATCGAAGTCGGTGGTTCCGTAGAGCACCCATTTAAAGGCGTTCAACAGGGAGGTTTTGCCGGCACCGTTTTCTCCGTGGATGACCGTGACGCTGGCCTTGTCATCGGTTGAAAAACTGATCGACACTTCGCCATAGAACTGCCGGAAGTTCCTGATGGTTAATTTTTTTAATTTCATGCCTTCACTTCGTCCTTAATCACCTTGATGATGCGCTCACAGAAATCCCGCTCCATGTCCCCTGGCAGATCTCTGTAATGCTTGCCTTCTTGATGAATTTTCAGGACTTGATTGATAACCGACTGGACTTCCGGAGAAGCAGCTTTGATGACCTCAATGTCGCCAGCCTTAAAACTGCCAAGAATCTCGGCGCGCTGTTCTTTGCTTTCTTCGGCCGTGAATTTGGCCACGCGCCATTGGCAGTCCCTCCCGGCAATCTGAACAATCCGGTCGATATCCCGTTCGCCGTCGTTGATGGCCTCACTGGAATAGATCAGGGTGTGTTGTCGGTCCTGACTTTCGTTCAGCAGTTGTTTCAGTTTGCGCTTTTTGCCCCCACTGCTGCCGGTGAGCTTGGCGCGCTTGATAAGCTCGAGCTTTAGGCTGGTCGAAAAATCGTCTTTATTCCCCATGGCCATGAGCCGGGCAATCTTCTTGCTTAACCGGATGTATTCGTCCAGCTCCTCCGGATCTAACTCACAGACGATCGGGTAATAGTTGTACTTGCACAGAAAGCCGGCGTCGATGGCGTCCTTGATGTCAAACTCAATTACCGGCTCACCGAAGTAGTCAAAGATGGCCTTGGTGCCAAAGGGGTCGTTGTGGCGGATGGGCGTGGCCGACAACCCAATTCGGAATCGCGCCTGCTGGGGCAGCTTCTGGACAATGTTCTCAGCGCCCATGTTATGCACCTCGTCCGACACCAATAACAAGTTGGCACGGATACCATCAAGGAACGACTGGAACTGGCTGTTCTTGAAGGTGTCATTGACCGCAATGGCTACCATATGGTCACGGTCCCCTGACAGCAGCTGATTGTAGGCGGACTGCAGCGTACCCAACCACTTGTCTTTGCCCCCGTAGCATTTGATCGCGTCATAGCCAAAGAACGCCGCTTCGTCCGCCCACTGCTCCCCTAAGTGCAAGTAGGGGACGGTAATAACGATGACAAGCTTGGCTTGTTGAGTGCGGAAGTGGTCCAATAGCCGGGTGGTCGCCGTCAGGGCGGTGATGGTTTTGCCGGCTCCGGTGGCCATGCAGAACAGCCCTTGCCCATTCTGAACAAACCAGGCTTTGATGGCTTTTTCCTGGTACCCCCGGATCCTTCCCTCTTCATTTTGAATGGCTTGGGGGACGGCCGGGTGGCCAGATGGCAAGCTGTAAGGGCGAGAGCCCGTCGTGGCATAAGCTTTGATTTTATCCAGCGTCGTGGATGTGGGTGTAAATATCAGGAGATTGGGGTCTCTACCTTGCCAGGTGCTCTCGAATTCGCGCTTCTTTTTCTCGCACCGCTGGCGACCTTCCTCACTCGCCCACGACCGATAAATGTCAATGGTCTCCCAGTTGGACGAGGCTCTGGAGGTCAAATTGTACGAGCCGCTGAAGGCGATATCGTTGCCCGCCTCGTCCGAAAAGATGCCATTTTTCGCATGGTAAATCCCACTCAGCTTATTGGTGGGCACTGCCACTTTCAGCTCAACAATGCCATCTCTGATCAGCCAAGCCAGCGCTAGACGGGCGTCCTCTTTGAGTGCCGAGAACACCTGATCCACCTCTTCCTCAAAAATCCGTTTGGCCTGAAACTCCTTATCCGCCATCGCTTTCGAATTCACGATGCAGTCTAGGTCCTTCTCCTGCAACTCGTGGCCGACAATCCACCGAGCTTTGCCCCGGGACCGGGCGAACTGCGAGATACCCTGAGCGGTATCCGCAATCCAGCCGGAGGTAAAATACCCCACACCTACGTCGTAGGTGACTGCTCTCTTTAGAACCGGGTCGAAGAAGATCGCGCTGGGATCTTCGGAAGAAGTATTAATCGACAGCGGAAGATCGATTTCATCAAACATACAGATCGAATTCCTTTTTCAATGCATCCAGAACGCCCGTATCAATAGACTTTTCTTCCGTATGGTTACGATAATCCAGTTGCCATAAGGTGGTTGGCTCGCCGGTGGCGTAGTAGCGCTCAATCTCCGCATCCGTTCCATCAAAGCGCACACGATCCCGCTCTAAGACGATATCCGGAAGGGCCTGCTTCAACTCATTCATGCACAGCACTCCGCAGCCGCCTGCTATAGTGCGGGCCAGCCCAATTCAAACTGGGGTGGCAATTAAGACGGGGTCGGAGGGTGGCGCGGCGGTATGCGGCGGTTGCCGCAGCACATTCGGAGGGCCATCCCTGGTGTACCGCAATCTGCCATTTTGCGATGCCTGACAACATATACACTGACGAATCGTGGGTAAAGCCAGACGCGCCCTTTACTCACCAGCCAGCTCCCATCAACAGGCCAGCACACCGCCGCATTGCCTCACACAGGCTGAGCCCATCACGCCAGGCTGGCCTCGATAATATGCTTGCGCTCTTCAGCACCCAGCATCGACACGCCCTCGTACACCAGCGCCTTGTTGTCACCGGTATTCGGGTTGGCGTTCCAACGCAGGTTTAAGGCAGCCAGTTTGCCGAGCCGACCCCGTCACCTCTACGGACTCGTGCCATACTCGCTTGCACCTCACAAAAAATGGCACAGTGCCAGTAAAATGGATAGCATAGTCTCATATCTCGCAAACTTGTATCGATACCGTCGCGAACTCGCTCATCAGCTCCTGGGTGCTCCCACTAGTGGGCTTCTCGGCAAAAACGGGCTGATGATTTCAAGCATGCCTGTGCCTTTTGCAGCCGCTCGCCTTTGCAGGTGTTGGTGAAGGAAGTCGGGGTAGGCCAAGCGCCCAGGTGCAGCTCCGGAAAATAGAAGCTGCAGTCGGGATCATCGGCATTCGGCGACGAACCTGCCTGCACCGCGACGATCCCATCCAGCGCAGGTGTCGCTCTGCTGGCCTGGAATAACCGCAACGCCCGGCGAAGCGGCCCAAGGATAGGCCGTCTTGTCAAAGCGCTGCAGTGCTTAAGCCTACATTCCAAATTCTGCGGAGTCTGGATATTGCCGATCCCTCTCCATAAGCGGATTCTTCCACGCCTTAATAGACGCTGACTACATAGATGTACTCATTCATGGCAATCTGCTAGCAACAGAAGGCGCCAGGATTTAGGATCTGGAGCAGCAGATGAACATCGCCGCATGAGCACATAAAGCTACGCACATGCATTTTTGGCAGGCGTAGTCGTGATTATTTGAAACAGGGAGTGCTTCAATGAGTACCACTGATGCGTTGGATCTTGCCAACGACGCCCTAGATTCGTTCCACCAAATCGAACAGATTGCCTCCAAACAACTCGCATCGGGCAGTCGCGAGGCCTCCGATGCCTTGGCAGTCGTAAATACCTTCACCGGCTCGGCAGCAGTGGAGCAGATAGCATCCATTTCTGACGACGTAACTAAATCGCTAGCGAGCCTCGTCCGCGAACCTGCAGTCTCCCGGATAGTTGTGGAGAACGATAGGGGTCAGGTTGAGACTTACTACATCTGCCGCACGACTGGAGGATTCGTCCTCAATCGGGGGAAGCTAGCGGGGTATCGCACCCCCTTCGGGCGACTGGCTGCTCACGACGTAGGTGAGGACGTCGAGTTAGAGATCGCGGGAAAGAAAGTCAGCTTTCGAATCCTAGACAAGCTAGAACTGAAGCCGCAGAAATTCGCTGAGCTGTGGGATTCCATCGACGGCGTTTGGCGACAAGAAAGCTCAGCCCCGCAGACGATTCCCTCTCTTCGGAAGGTTGTACAGCCAGACGATGGCGATGAATTCTTAGCAATGCTGGGTGGTCACTCTGAAATTGAGAAAATCCGCAAAGGTGTACGCCACGAAATTCGAAAGGCTATGGCCCTGCGAGACCAAGCAATTCTCGACAAATTTCAAGACGAGGTCTTCCGTCTTTCCATTGATCACCAGCTGATTATCTTGGGCCCGCCAGGCACAGGTAAAACAACAACGCTGATCAAACGGCTCGGCCAGAAGCTCGATTGGGAGGCGCTTAGCCAGGACGAGCGACTGCTACTAGGCCCTCAATCAAGACGTTCACGGTGGGTGATGTTCACCCCTTCAGAGCTGTTGAAGCACTACGTAAAAGAGGCCTTCAGTCGTGAGAATGTGCCAGCTTCCGATGAACATATCAAAACCTGGAGCAAGCGCCGGCACGAACTGGCTAGATCAGCATTTGGCATCCTCAAGACGGGTAACGGCGGTACATGCATTCTCAGGGAGCAGTTCTGCTGAGAGATTCGGCTCCTAACCTAGTAGATGCAGTGGTGCATAAACTGTACGCCACGGCAAATGAGCTCCGACCAGAGGGACTGCTCAGCGCTTACGCCGAATGGAACAACCTCGAGGCACGGATTGATCCGATGATCAAATCCAGTCGTGCAACCACAGACAAGTTGATCCAGCAGCAAGGCAACCTCCTTCACAACCGTAACAAAGCTGTCTTCGGGGAGATGGCTACATTCCTCGAAAGCCTCGGTCAAAACGATGATGACGACGAAGATGGGGCTGAGTTTGATGACGACGCCACAGAGGACATGACACCTACTCCCACTCATACCGCGGAACTCAGAGCCTTCCAGGCCTACAAAAAGTTTCTCCAGAGTTATGCACGCACTCGCTATCGCAACAGCAATCTAGGAAAGACAAGCCGAGCGACGCAGATCCGAGACTGGCTCGGTGACCGGGTGCCTTCTGATGAATGGCTCAAAACGCTTGGACGAGAGATGAGCTTCCAGAACGCCTTGCGGCGTTTCAGAGACGCATGGAAGAGATACTTACTTGATGTACCCGCAAGCTACAGAGCATTCCGCCGCGATTGCTTGGCGTTCGATCGGTACGGCTATCAACGACCAGAGCAGCCTTCCCACATTGATGAGACTGAGCTTGATGCAATTCTTCTCCTCATGCTTCGCTCCGCTCGAGAGCTCATCCGGCAGGACTTCATTAAGCGGCACCTCGACGAACCTCGCTTTACGGAGCTGGCTAGAATCTCGAGCCAGTTCCTGCAGCAGGTCTTAGTCGACGAAGCGACAGACTTTTCAACCCTCCAGCTGGCATGCATGGAGAGCCTGACTGACCCGGCGATCGAGTCGTTCTTCGCTTGCGGAGACTTCAATCAACGAATCACTGGGAATGGTCTCAAGCACATAGATCAGCTCGAGTGGATCTCGCCACGCCTCAAGCCTCACCGAATCAATACTGTGTATCGTCAGAGCCGCCTTTTGAATAGCTTTGCCATCAAGCTGCTTGGACTCATGGACGGAGACACCGAGGCGGTAGGTCGCCTACCAGAGCACTCTTCTCACGAAGGCGTTAAGCCGGTGCTCGGGGAGAACCTTGAGGGTGAAGAGGTCGTCACTTGGGTAGCCGAGAGGATTTTCGAGATCGAAGATCAGATCCGCGCCAAGGGCGAAGCTGTTCCTACGATTGCCATTTTGGTGACCTCGGAGGCGCATGTGAAACCAGTAGCTCAAGCGTTGACCGACAAGTTGGAAAGCCGGAGCCTGCGCGCGACTCCGTGCGTAGATGGCCAGTCATTGGGCAACGAATCCGATATTCGCGTGTTCGATGTCCAGCACATCAAGGGCCTCGAATTCGAAGCAGTGTTCTTCATCGGGTTGGACGAGCTTGTCAGAGCCAAACCCGCGCTGTTCGAACGGTTCCTGTATGTGGGTGCCACCCGAGCGGCGACGTACCTAGGCCTGGTCTGTCATCAGGAGCTGCCGCCTGCCCTAGTAAGCCTTCGCCCCGCCCTCGCCGAACGCTGGTAAGCACTGGCAAATGACTGCGCCGGCTCAAAGGACTTTTCGATCCGGCGGAGTAACCATTTCACAAAACCCAAAAGTAGATCGGTTTCAAGGCCATCTAAGGCAAAGATTCCTGACTGTAAAGCGACATTTCGATGTATTAAGAGCTGATTATGGCGTTGCCAAGACTGAGCGATCAACAAGACGTGAGACGAGTTATTCATCATGAGCTAGGGCACTGGCTTATGGCCCGGGAAGTTGGGTTTGATATCGGGGCAATAACCGTTGACACGCACAGAGGGAAGGCTGGAGGTGCCGCGAAGGTCTTCCCCAGGGCGCAGACTCAGCTCAAAAATGCAGCGCCAGTCGATGAGTACCTTACGAAAAGAATCATGGTGCTCTGCGCCGGGGTACGCACCGAGGTCGAGTGGTACTAACGAGACCCCACGATTGTAGGCGCTGATGAATAATTGACCCATCTGCCGAAAAAACTCTGACCCAAAGAGCTTTCAAAGCTACGACCGTCTGTGCTGGGTATCTACCTATCTATGTTGGGGCAGTCTTGCCACAGCAGGTAGGGCAATTCTGCATCACCGCCAACAAACGCCTCTCAGATGCCATAGCTACCAAGATCCAAGATATCCGTGGGAGTAAATGTGGGAGTATTTTTTCAGATATGAAAAAGCCCAACCGGTGAAGATTGGGCTAAGTCATTGAAAAATATGGTCGGGACGGAGTGATTCGAACACTCGACCCCTAGCACCCCATGCAAGTGCGCTACCGGGCTGCGCTACGCCCCGACTGGGCTTGAAGCATGTTCCCCTTGTTGCTGAGAACGATGAAGAATTTACCTTAACCTTTTGAATTATGGAAGCTTTTTTTCCAAAATTCCTGAAACGGCTTCGGTCACTTCTTCAACACCACCAGCACATCCTCCAATTCGACAATCATCTGCCGAATCATCTGTTTGTACTGGGTCGTGTCATCCTTGGCTTCATCCCCCGACAGGCGCAACCGCGCACCGCCGATGGTGAAGCCCTGGTCGTACAACAGCGCCCGGATCTGCCGGATCATCAGCACGTCCTGGCGCTGATAATACCGGCGGTTACCGCGGCGCTTCACCGGGTTAAGCTGGGGAAACTCCTGCTCCCAGTAACGGAGCACGTGCGGTTTTACCGCACAAAGCTCGCTCACTTCACCAATGGTGAAGTAGCGTTTGCCTGGAATCGGCGGAAGCTCGTCGTTATGACTTGGTTCCAGCATAGGCCTCAACTCGGGCTTTCAACTTCTGCCCTGGACGAAAGGTGACGACTCGACGCGCCGTGATCGGGATCTCTTCACCCGTTTTCGGGTTGCGGCCCGGCCGCTGGCGCTTGTCACGCAAGTCAAAGTTGCCGAAACCCGACAATTTGACCTGCTCGTTGTCTTCAAGAGCGTGCCTGATCTCTTCAAAAAACAGCTCGACCAATTCCTTGGCCTCGCGCTTGTTCAGGCCCAGCTCCTCGTACAGCCGTTCGGCCATCTCAGCTTTCGTCAGAGCACCCATACGCTATTTCCTTAACGTGGTGTTCAACCTTTGTTCAAGCGAGGTGAGAATGTTTTGCGTGGTGGCGTTCACCTCATCGTCGTTAAGAGTGCGCGATGGATGCTGCCAGGTCAAGCCGACGGCCAGGCTTTTTCTATCAGGATCAATACCTTTACCCTGATACACATCAAACAGCCTGAGGTCGGTGAGCCACTCGCCCGCGTTTTCACGGATTACATCCAGCACCGCGCTGGCCGCCACATCACGCCCTGCGATCAACGCCAGGTCACGGCGTACTTCGGGGAAGCGCGACAGTTCGTGGAACTTCGGCAGGCGCCCTTCCACTACATCCGCCAGCACCAGCTCGAACACATACACGGTGCGATCCAGGCCCAGGGTCTTGACCAGCTCGGGGTGCAAGGCGCCCAGGTAGCCGACTTCGACGCCGTCACGCTCGATGCGCGCGGTCTGGCCTGGGTGCAGCGCCGGGTGTTTGCCGGGCACGAAGGTGAAGTCGTCGAGCGAACCGGAGAAGCCCAGTACCGCTTCAACGTCGGCCTTCACATCGAAGAAGTCGATGGTGTCGCGGCCGTTGGCCCAGCCTTCCGGCAGGCGGCTGCCGCAGACCACACCAGCCAGCATCGGCTGTTGCTTGAGGTCGCCCAGCTGGCCGACGAAGCGCTGGCCGCTCTCGAACAGGCGCACGCGGTCTTGCTGGCGGTTGAGGTTGTGCTGCAGTGCCTTGACCAGGCCCGGCCACAGGCTGACGCGCATGGCCGCCATGTCGCTGGAAATCGGGTTGGCCAGCAGCAGCGGCTCTACGCCAGGGTTGAACAGCTCGAACTGCTTGGGGTCGATGAAGCTGTAGGTGATCGCTTCCTGGTAGCCACGGGCAACCAGCAGGCGACGCAGCGCAGGCAGTTCGCCACGCACTTCAGACCTGGCCTGCGGGGCCAGGCGCGCTTGCGGGTAACGGACCGGCAGGCGGTTGTAGCCGTACAGACGGGCCAGCTCTTCGATCAGGTCCACTTCCAGGCTGATGTCGAAGCGATGGCTGGGTACTTCGACCTGCCACTGCCCCGCCTCACCGCTGGTTTTCAGGCCCAGGCCGTTGAGCAGTTGCTCGACTTCGGCGCTGTCCATCTCCATGCCCAGCATCTGGGTGATACGCTCGGCACGCAGGGTGACCGGGGCGATGTTGGGCAGGTGCTCTGGGCTGACGGTCTCGATGATCGGGCCGGCTTCGCCGCCTACGATATCCAGCAGCAGGCCAGTGGCGCGCTCCATGGCTTCGCGGGCCAGTTGCGAGTCGACGCCACGCTCGTAGCGGTGCGAGGCATCGGTGTGCAGGCCGTAGGAACGGGCCTTGCCAGCCACCGAGATCGGCTCGAAGAAGGCGCTTTCAAGGAAGATATCCTTGGTGGTGGCCGCAACGCCGCTGTGCTCGCCACCCATCACGCCGGCAATGGCCAGGGCGCGATCGTGGTCGGCGATGACCAGCGTGTCGGCACGCAGGGCAACTTCCTGGCCATCGAGCAGGACGAACTTCTCGCCCTCCTCGGCCATGCGCACTCGGATGCCACCGTTGATTTCAGCCAGGTCGAAGGCGTGCAGCGGCTGGCCCAGCTCGATCATCACGTAGTTGGTGATGTCGACGGCAGCATCGATGCTGCGCACGTCACTGCGGCGCAGACGCTCGACCATCCACAGCGGGGTCGGGCGTGACAGGTCGACGTTACGGATAACGCGGCCCAGGTAACGCGGGCACGCGGCAGGCGCCAGCACGTCTACCGGGCGCACGTCGTCGATGCCTGGCGCAATGGCCGGCACGGTCGGGCGGGTGACCGGGGCGCCGTACAGGGCGCCGACTTCACGGGCGAGGCCGGCCAGGGACAGGCAGTCGCCGCGGTTCGGGGTCAGGTCGACCTCGATGCTGGCATCGTCCAGGTCCAGATACCCGCGAATGTCCTGGCCAACCGGGGCGTCTGCCGCCAGTTCCAGCAGGCCGTCGTTCTCTTCGCTGATCTGCAGCTCGGCGGCCGAGCACAGCATGCCGTTGGACTCGACGCCACGCAGCTTGGCCTTCTTGATTTTGAAGTCGCCTGGCAGTTCGGCGCCGATCATGGCGAACGGGATCTTCAGGCCAGGGCGCACATTCGGCGCGCCGCACACTACCTGGAAGGTCTCGCTGCCATTGCTGACCTGGCACACACGCAGCTTGTCGGCGTCGGGGTGCTGCTCGGTGCTCAGCACCTCGCCCACCACGATGCCGCTGAATTGACCGGCGGCCGGGGTTACGCTGTCGACCTCAAGACCGGCCATGGACAGACGTGCCACCAGCTCGTCACGGGATACCTGCGGGTTGACCCAACCGCGCAGCCACTTTTCACTGAATTTCATCCTGCTCTCCTAAAGATTCGTTACGGGTGCGCGACCTAGCGAAATTGCGCAAGGAACCGCAAGTCGTTGTCGAAGAACAGGCGCAAATCGTTGACGCCGTAACGCAGCATGGCCAGGCGCTCGGCCCCCATGCCAAATGCGAAGCCCGAGAACTCTTCGGGGTCGATACCAGACATGCGCAGCACGTTCGGGTGCACCATGCCGCAGCCCATGACTTCGAGCCAACCGGTCTGCTTGCACACACGGCAGCCCTTGCCGCTGCACATCACGCACTGGATATCGACTTCAGCCGAAGGCTCGGTGAAGGGGAAGAACGACGGACGGAAACGTACCGCCAGCTCTTTTTCGAAGAACACGCGCAGGAATTCTTCGATGGTGCCTTTGAGGTCGGCAAAATTGATGTCGCGATCGATCAGCAGGCCTTCGACCTGGTGAAACATCGGCGAGTGGGTAATGTCCGAGTCGTTGCGGTACACGCGACCCGGGCAGACAATGCGAATCGGCGGCTGAGTGGACTCCATGGTCCGCACTTGCACCGGCGAGGTGTGGGTGCGCAGCAGCATGTTGGCATTGAAGTAGAAGGTGTCATGCATTGCCCGGGCCGGGTGGTGGCCGGGAATGTTGAGCGCTTCGAAGTTGTGGTAGTCGTCTTCGACTTCCGGGCCTTCGGCGATGCCGTAGCCGATATGGGTGAAGAACTGCTCGATGCGTTCGAGGGTACGGGTGACAGGGTGCAAACCACCGGAGGTCTGGCCACGGCCAGGCAAGGTGACGTCAATGCATTCGGCAGCCAGGCGAGCGCTGAGCTCGGCTTCTTCATAGGCGGCCTTGCGGGCGTTGAGCACCTCGGTAACGCGTTCCTTGGCTTCGTTGATCAGCGCGCCGACTTTGGGCCGCTCTTCAGCCGGCAGGTTGCCCAGGGTCTTCATCACCTGAGTCAGTTCGCCTTTCTTGCCAAGGAATTGAACCCGGATCTGCTCCAGGGCATTGATGTCTTCAGCGCGCTCCACAGCCTCGAGGGCTTGGGAGACCAACGCATCCAGGTTTTCCATGTACAGACTCCAGATACAAAATAGGGGAAGAGCTTACAGGCTCTTCCCCTATCTATGACGTTTAACATCCGCCGCCGACATCGACGGCGAATGATTGTCGTGGGTACTTAAGCCAGAACGGCTTTAGCCTTTTCGACAATCGCAGCAAACGCCGCTTTTTCGTTCACTGCCAGATCAGCCAGAACTTTGCGGTCGATTTCGATCGACGCTTTTTTCAGGCCAGCGATCAGGCGGCTGTAGGACAGACCGTTGACGCGAGCACCAGCGTTGATACGAGCGATCCACAGAGCGCGGAACTGACGTTTTTTCTGGCGACGGTCGCGGTAGGCGTATTGGCCTGCCTTGATGACCGCTTGCTTGGCAACACGGAATACGCGCGAGCGAGCGCCGTAGTAACCTTTAGCCAGTTTCAGAATTTTCTTGTGACGCTTACGAGCGATGACGCCACGCTTTACACGAGCCATGAGTAATTTCCTCTATCTATAACCAAAAATTAACGAAGGCGCAGCATGCGCTCGACTTTTGCAACGTCCGACGCGTGCAGCAGGCTGCTACCGCGAAGTTGACGCTTACGCTTGGTCGACATTTTGGTCAGGATGTGGCTCTTGAAAGCGTGTTTGTGCTTGATGCCGTTAGCCGTTTTCAAGAAACGCTTGGCTGCACCGCTTTTGGTTTTCATTTTTGGCATGTTCGGATACTCCGCATTCAGTTGATAAACATAACCGCAAGGCCTGCCGTGCCCTGGTGGTTATTTCTTTTTCTTGGGGGCGATGACCATCAAAAGCTGGCGTCCTTCCATCTTAGGATGCTGTTCGACGGTCCCGTATTCGGCAAGATCAGCTTCGATCCGCTTCAACAGTTCCATACCCAGCTCCTGGTGGGCCATCTCACGACCACGGAATCTCAGAGAGATTTTGGTCTTGTCCCCATCAGTAAGGAAACGTACCAGGTTGCGTAGTTTTACCTGGTAATCCCCTTCCTCCGTCCCTGGACGAAACTTGATTTCTTTGATCTGGATGATCTTCTGGTTCTTCTTCGCCGCAGCCTGCTGCTTTTTCTTCTCGAACAGGCTTTTGCCGTAGTCGAGGACTTTGCAGACAGGCGGAACGGCGTCAGCAGAAATTTCTACCAGGTCCAGTTTCGCTTCTTCAGCGATACGAAGCGCTTCTTCAATCGAGACGATGCCCAACTGCTCGCCGTCAGCGCCAATTAACCGAACCTCACGTGCCGAGATATTCTCGTTGATCGGGGCTTTCGGTGCAGCTCGTTTATCTTGTCTCATATCACGCTTAATAGTAATTACTCCGAATCTTGGCGACCACGCCGGGAAACCGCTTGCGCGAGCAGGTCCGCAAATTGGGCGACGGGCATGGAGCCCAGGTCAGCACCTTCGCGGGTACGCACAGCGACAGTTTGCGTTTCGACTTCCCGATCCCCGATAACCAGGAGATAGGGAACCTTGAGCAAGGTATGCTCGCGGATTTTAAAGCCGATTTTCTCATTTCTCAAGTCGGACTTGGCACGGAAGCCGCTTTCGGCCAGAGTTTTTTCCACTTTCTGGGCGAAATCCGCTTGTTTGTCGGTGATATTCATGATCACCGCCTGCGTAGGCGCCAGCCAGGCTGGGAATGCACCTTCGTAGTGCTCGATGAGAATTCCGACGAAACGCTCGAACGAACCGAGGATGGCACGGTGCAGCATTACTGGATGCTTGCGGCCGTTGTCTTCGGAGACGTATTCGGCGCCCAGACGGATCGGCAGGTTGAAGTCGAGCTGCAGGGTACCACACTGCCACACACGGCCAAGGCAATCCTTCAGCGAGAATTCGATTTTCGGGCCGTAGAACGCCCCTTCACCCGGCTGCAGGTCGTACGGCAGGCCGGCGCTGTCGAGCGCGGCGGCCAGTGCGCCTTCGGCACGGTCCCACAGGTCGTCGGAACCCACGCGCTTTTCAGGGCGCGTCGAGAGCTTGAGCTCGATGTCCTTGAAGCCGAAGTCCTTGTACACGTCCAGGGTCAGCTTGATGAACGCGGCGGACTCGGACTGCATCTGTTCTTCGGTGCAGAAGATGTGCGCATCGTCCTGCACGAAGCCGCGCACACGCATGATGCCGTGCAGGGCGCCCGAAGGCTCGTTGCGATGGCAAGCGCCGAACTCGGCCAGACGCAGCGGCAGCTCGCGGTAGCTCTTCAGGCCCTGGTTGAACACCTGTACGTGGCACGGGCAGTTCATCGGCTTGATGGCGTAGTCGCGGTTCTCGGACTGGGTGGTGAACATGTTGTCACCGTAGTTGGCCCAGTGCCCGGACTTCTCCCACAGCGTGCGGTCGACCACTTGCGGGGTCTTGATTTCCAGGTAGCCGTTGTCGCGTTGCACCTTGCGCATGTACTGCTCGAGCACCTGGTACAGGGTCCAGCCATTGGGGTGCCAGAACACCATGCCCGGCGCTTCTTCCTGGAGGTGGAACAGGTTCAGGCGCTTGCCGATCTTGCGGTGGTCGCGTTTCTCGGCCTCTTCGATGCGCTGGATGTAGGCGGCCAGCTGCTTCTTGTCAGCCCAGGCCGTGCCGTACACACGTTGCAGTTGCTCGTTCTTGGCGTCGCCGCGCCAGTAGGCACCGGACAGCTTGGTCAGCTTGAACGACTTGAGAAAGCGCGTATTGGGCACGTGCGGGCCGCGGCACATGTCGACGTATTCTTCATGGAAGTACAGGCCCATGGCCTGTTCGTTCGGCATGTCTTCGACCAGGCGCAGCTTGTAGTCTTCGCCACGGGCCTTGAACAGCTCGATCACCTCGGCGCGCGGGGTGACCTTCTTGATGACGTCGTAGTCCTTCTCGATCAGCTGCTGCATGCGCTGCTCGATCGCCGCCAGGTCTTCCGGGGTGAAGGGACGCTCATACGCGATGTCGTAGTAGAAGCCCTCGTCGATGACCGGGCCGATCACCATCTTGGCGGTCGGGTACAGCTGCTTGACGGCATGACCGACCAGGTGAGCGCAGGAGTGACGGATGATCTCCAGCCCCTCTTCGTCCTTGGGCGTGATGATTTGCAGGCTGGCGTCCTGCTCGATCAGGTCGCACGCGTCGACCAGCTTGCCGTCGACCTTGCCGGCCACGGTGGCCTTGGCCAGGCCTGCACCAATGGATGCGGCGACCTCGGCTACGGTTACGGCCTTGTCGAACGAACGTTGACTGCCATCGGGAAGAGTAATAGTGGGCATGGCGCCTCCTCTCCTAGTGGTGACCCCTACCAAAGGTCACGTGGGTTGGGATGAGCCAGTACGCGATTCGACCCTGTCTTTGCAATGCAAAGCCTGCCTCACAGTGGCAGAAGCCCAAGGGCCTGCCAGGGTACGAACCAGAGTGACTGGATACATATATATAGAAAGATTTGAGCGGCAAGACGAATCGGCCAAATCCTGAGCCAGGCATGCTAGCACAAAGCTTTCGGCGCGTAGGGCCATGGCCCGGGGATATGCAGAAATATTCTGAAATTAGACCGATGCGGTGAACTTGAGCGGTTTTTTTCCGCTCAGAGATTAGGAAGCGACCTACTCTAGATACACCCGACCTAATAAAGGAGTGACCGGTATGCGACTTCATTCTCTTCTGGCCTTGGCGGCCACTGGTGCCCTGCTGCTGCCGCTTGGCGCCAACGCAGGCACTGTTCCACCAGGCTACCTGACGTCCTGCGTGGCCACCGCCTCTGCCCAGCCGGGCATGACGAAACAATCCGCCGAAAAGCACTGCAGCTGCAGCGTGAATGTGATCGAAAAAAACTTTTCGGACGCAGAGATCAAAGAGCTCAACAGCACTGACGGCGTAGACCAGAAGCTCATAGACAAGGCAACCCAGCTGGTTACGAAGGCCTGCAAGCCCCAGAAATAAGGGCGCAGGCCATACAAAACTCAGTTAATTTGCGCCAGATCAGCATTCGGCACACGTAAAAGTCACCACAAGCGCAAAATTAGACTATGATGCCTCTGTGCACCTTGTTGGCCTCGGCGACACCGCACTACTGAAAAACATCATGTTTCCTGGAGATACACCCATGTCCAATCGCCAAACCGGCACCGTCAAATGGTTCAACGATGAAAAAGGCTTCGGCTTCATCACTCCACAAGGTGGCGGCGACGACCTGTTCGTACACTTCAAGGCCATCGAGTCTGACGGCTTCAAGAGCCTGAAAGAAGGCCAGACCGTCTCCTTCGTTGCCGAAAAAGGCCAGAAGGGCATGCAGGCTGCACAAGTTCGTCCAGAGTAAGTTCTGACGAATTAAAAAAACCCGTCCTTGGACGGGTTTTTTTTTGCCTGCCGTTTATGCAACGGCAGGCCCGGGGCGGAATCAGCCGCAGTTGACCCGGGTGACCACGCCCTTGTCGTCGGCGTTGAGGTTCAAGCGCTCGGAACGGTACTCCAGGGTGATCATGTCGGTCGGCTTGAGCACGCGGGCGATCTGCGCCCCGCTCGCCTTGCGCGCCTGCTCCAGCAGCTCGGGGGTTGCCGGCTTGCCGACGGTGAATGCGGCGTTGCTGGCATCGCAGCGACCATCGAGGTTCGGTGCTGCCGCTACCTCTGGCGCCTTGGACGATGAGCCATCGGTACTGCAACCTGCCAGAACCACGGCTGCCAACAGGCTCGCCAATGTTGCACGCGTGCGGAACATGAATCCTCCTTTCAAATACTGGAATGCTGTCTGATACGACAGTTTTAAGCACTTTTGGTTGCAAAAACGTCCCAGTCTGCCTGAGACGTGCTCGTCAGGGAAACCTCAATCGTGACCGGATTTTGCCTGAGCGCAGCGGTTCAGTAGATATCGATGTAGTCGCTGGCGGGCTTGGGCCAGTTGCTGGCCAGCACGTTGTACACCTGCATGACCCAGCGTTCGTCGTCGGCGGCAACAGGGCCCACGCAGCCCGAGCCGGCGGCCCAGGTCTCGAGGCGAAACAGCAGGCCATCGAGCTCGCGCCCGCCGGTAATCTGCGACAGGTAGGCAATGCCGCCGCGGGTGACGCGCAACTGGTTGTGGATTCGGTCGTTGCCTTCGGCCAGCAGCTGGCGCACCTGCTGGGGGGTGAGCTGCTCGGGGGTGTTCAAGTCGATCTGCACGGGGTGTCCTCGGGCGTGCGCGGTGGCTGTGGGGTGCAGGGTACATCAGGCGGACTCTGTTCGCCCTCTTCGCTGGCAAGCCAGCTCCACGGCTACCGCGCCGACCCAAGTGCCAACGACGAATCGGTACAGACGTCACGAATAGGCGAACCCAACCACCAATTAGTTTGCCTAGCCCCGCTGCTTATGCATAAGTAGCAGTGCTGGCCCTGTTGCAACATGTTTAACTTGTACCTGTTGGCGGAGCGCAATCATGCCCCCGCTGTAGACGCCAGGGCCCGGCATCTGCACCAAACAGCACGCGTATTTTCGATCGAGACCCCCATGAATAGCCCCACCCTGGACACCAACATCAAGGTCACATGGCCTGACGGCCATCGTTCCTACAGCCCCGGCACCACCGAAGAGCTGTTCATCATCGCCGCCGACCTGCTGCTTCAAGACCTCGGCCACGAAGCTGCCCGCACCTTCGTCGACCAGGTGTTCGAACGCCACTGGCCCGCGACCGAACACCAGCCCACACCCATTACTGCAATCGAGCAAGACGCTCGCTGAGCAAATCGAAAAAGCCCTGGGCATCGCCGCTCTCGATCCACATCACATTGGCCGGTAGCTCGAGCGTGCCGTACCAGTCCGCAATGGTCTGACCAAAGGTCGGGCCTTCGCGGCTATCCACGCTCATGTGAATCTGCCGGCCACTGAACAGCTCGGGCTTGAGCAGGTAGGCAATCACGCTGGCATCGTGCACCGGCCCACCCGGCAGGCCGTAGTGCGCCATGTCCCCCTTGACGTAAGCATCCAGAATATCGCCCACCAGCTTGCTGGCGTGGTTGTTCAACCCGCGAATCTGCTTCAGGCGCGCCTCGCTGGTGAGTACCTTGTGGGTCACGTCCAGCGGCAGGTAGGTGAGCTTGACCCCGCTGCGCAACACGACCTCTGCCGCCTGTGGGTCGGCGTACAGGTTGAACTCGGCCACCGGGGTGATATTGCCGCCATTGAAGTGGGCACCGCCCATCACCACTACCTCCTTGATGCCCTTGACGATCTGCGGGGCCTGAATCAGCGCCAGTGCCAGGTTGGTCTGCGGGCCGAGCATGGCAAGGGTGATGCTGTTGGGTTCAGCGCCACCGAGGGTGTCAATCAGGTACTGCACTGCGCTGCCCTGGGCCAGGCCCTTTTTCGGCTCGTGCACCGCCACGCCAGGCAAGCCCTCCTCGCCATGGATGTTCTCGGCATAGATGGGCGTGCGCACCAGCGGCGTGGGCGCGCCGGCGTACACCGGCACCTCTTCGCGCCCCGCCCACTCCCGGGCCAGCCGTGCGTTGCACGAGGTCTTGTCGAGTCGCACATTACCGGCCACGGTGGTAATGGCGCGCACCTTCAGTTCCTCTGGCGACGCCAGGGCGAACAACAACGCCACCACGTCATCCGCGCCGGGGTCGGTATCGATGATCAGGTCGCGGGGCGCGGCCAGCACGGCAGTACTCGACAGGGCAGACATAAGCACTAAACCTCGTAGCAAACGTTTGGCTTTTTGGACACGTTCAGGCATTGGGCACTCCTTGTGCTCAGGGGACAACAGTCAAAAGGTCACGCCCGCCACCAGCGCGATGTTGGTATAGGGCTGGCATTCGCCGGTGCGCACGATGGCCCTGGCCTGCGCACCGAGCTGCTTGAACGCCGCATGGCTCATCAAATGGCGCGCGCCCAGCTCGCCGCGGGCATGCAGCAGCTCGATGCCTGCCAGGGCCGGCGGCCTGTGTTGCAGGGTCTCGTCGGCCAGCACGTGGCTTTCGACCTGCATTTCGGCCAGCACCGTGTGCAAGGTACTGATGAAATCCGGTATGCCGGGCGTCAGTGCAAGGTCGATCAGCTCGACACCGGCAGGCACGGGCAGGCCGGCGTCGCCGATCAGCACCACATCGCCATGCCCCAGCGACGCGATCAGGCGCGACAGGGCGATATTGAGCAACGGAGTCTTCTTCATGGCGTGCTCCCCTGCAGTTCACTCAGATACGGAATGGAGGGCTGGGCACCGGCGCGGGTGACCGAAATGGCGGCGGCCTGCTGGCCAAAGGCAATGGCCTCGCGCTCCGACCTGCCAGCGGCCAACGCAGCGGCAAAGCCACCGACGAAGGTATCCCCGGCCGCCGTGGTGTCCAGTGGCTGCACCCGCGTCGCCGGAAAATGCGCAAAACCCTGGCCATCGGCGAACAGAGCGCCTTGCGCGCCCAGGGTGACGATCACCTTGCCCACCCCCAACACCAGCAGTCGGCTGGCGGCTGCCTGCGCCTCCTGCAGCGAAGCCACCGGCAGCCCGGTCAGAGCGCTGGCCTCGCTCTCGTTGGGGATCAGGTAGTCGATGTTGGCAAACCAGTCAGCCGGCAGCGGCCCGGTGGCCGGGGCCGGGTTGAGGATCACGGTCTTGCCCAGCGCCCGGCCACGGGCCAGGGTATGTGCCACGGTGGCCTGCGGTACTTCGAGCTGGCAGATGATCACATCGGCAGCCTGCAGCAGGCGGTCCAGGCGCTGTACCGATGCCGGCAGCAAGTGCCCGTTGCCACCGGCCACGATGACGATGGCGTTCTGGCTGCTGGCATCCACCACGATCAGTGCCACACCACTGGAAACACCCGCCGCCGTGTCCACGCCCTGGCAATCGATGCCCTCGTCGAGCAGCGCCTGACGCAACTGCGCACCGTAGGCGTCCTCCCCCACACAGCCGATCATTGCCACCGCTGCCCCCAACCGCGCAGCTGCTACCGCCTGGTTGGCGCCCTTGCCGCCCGGCACGGTGCCGAACCACTCGCCGGCCAGGGTTTCCCCCGCCTGCGGCAGGCGCTCGGCGCGGGTCACCAGGTCCATGTTCAGGCTGCCTACCACCACTACATTCGCTTGCATGGCATGTCGGTCCTAGCGGTAATCATTGAAGAGGTCGGGACGCGGCCCGGTGGACTCGCGCAGCACGATGCTCGGTGCGACGATGCGCTGCTCTACCCCACTGCGCTGCGGCTCACCGATACGCCGCAGCAACAGCTCGGACGCCATCTCGCCCAGCTCGCGGATCGACTGCCCTACCGTGGTCAGCGCAGGGTAGACGTACTGGCTCATCTGGATATCGTCGAAACCGATCACCGACAGTTCGCTCGGCACGCAGATGTTGCGCTCGGCCGCGGCACGCAGCACGCCCATGCCGATCATGTCGTTGGCCGCGAAGATCGCGGTCGGGCGGTCGTGGCCCAGCAGTTGCGCTGCGGCGCCATAGCCGCCCAGGCTGGTAAAGTCGCTGTCCACCACGCGGCCCTCGCGCAGGGGCACCCCGGCCTGGGCCAGTGCCCGGTGAAAGCCGGCCAGGCGCATCTTGGCCACGCTGGTGTGTGCCGGGCCGTTGATGCAGGCGATGTCCTGGTGCCCCAGCTCCAGCAGGTGCCGGGTGGCCAGGTAGGCCCCCTGCTCGTGGTCGATGCGCACCAGGTCGGCGTCGACGCCCGCCAGCGCGCGGTCGACGATCACCATGGGCGTGCGCACGCTGGCCAGGCTGTCGAGCAGGTCGGCCTCCTCGCCCACCGAGGCCACGATCAGACCGTCGATGCGTTTCTCCAGCAGCACGCGCAGGTAGCTGCGCTGCTTGCGCGGGTCGTCGTCGGAGTTGCACAGGATCACGCAGTAGCCATTGCGCTCGCAGCCATCCTCGATGCCCCGCGCCAGTTCGGCGAAATACGGGTTGACGCTGTTGGGCACCAGCAGGCCGATGGTGGCCGTGCAGCGCGCCTTGAGCGAGCGCGCCACCGCACTGGGCACGTAGTCCAGCTCGGCAATCGCCGCTTCTACCTTGCGCCGCACCGGTTCGCTCACCGGGCGGGTCTTGTTCAGCACGTGGGAAACGGTGGTATAGGAAATACCCGCCAGCGCCGCTACATCTTTGATGGTTGCCATTGTTCAGGTCCGCCGGCGCGCGCGCCGGCTGCGGTAAGTGTCGAGAACCACGGCGATCACGATGACCGCCCCGGTGATGATGCGTTTGGTCGGCTCGCTGGCGCCGATCTGCGCCAGCCCTGCGGCCAGCACCGAAATTATCAGCACACCGAAGAAGGTGCTGATGACCGAACCGCGACCGCCCATCAGGCTGGTGCCGCCGATCACCACGGCGGCAATCACCTGCAGCTCCAACCCGGAGCCGGCGTTGGGGTCGGCGGCCTCCAGCCGCGAGATCTGGAACAGCGCCGCCAGGCCGGCCAGCAGGCCCATCAGCGAGAACACCAGGATCTTGTACGGGCGCGGATCGATGCCGGCCAGGCGCACGGCCTCTTCGTTGGTGCCGATGCCGATCAGGTAACGGCCGAACACGGTGCGGGTCAGCACCAGTTGCGCCACCACGATCACCAGCAAGGCGATGATGAAGGCCGGCGAAATGCCGAAGGCCACCGGCTCCGACAGCCAGGCAAAGGCATCACCGATGTACGCGGTGCGCGAGTCGGTGAGCTGGTAGGCCACGCCACGCGCCATTTCCAGCACACCCAGCGAGACGATGAACGAAGGGATGCGCCAGGCCACGGTGATCGAGCCGGTAAGGGTCCCGGCCAGTGCCGCGCACCCCATGCCGAGCAGTGCCGCCGGCAGCACGCTCCAGCCCCAGCCCAGAATCGCCACGCTGACCGCCGACGCGGCCAGGGCCAGTACCGAACCCACCGACAGGTCGATGCCGCCGATGATCAGCACGAAGGTCATGCCCACCGCCAGCACCATCAGGTCGGGGATCTGGTTGGCCAGGGTGCTGAAGGTGCCGTACGACAGAAAGTGGCTGCTCAGCAACGAGAACAGCACCACCATCGCCAGCAGCGCACCGGCCAGGCCCAGGTAGGTCCCCAGGCCGAGGTAGGTACCGCTGCGCCGGGCTGGTGGGCCAGGCGGTGTGTCTATCGGGGAAGTGTTCATGCGGGGTTCCTGGGCACTGCGTCTTGCAGCAGCGCGTCACGTTTCTGATAGCCGGCAAAGGCGGCGGCCAGTAGCTGGTCCTGGCTCCAGTGCTCACGCTCGAAGGTTTCAATCAGGCGCCCTGCCGAAAGCACACCGATGCGATCGCAGATCAGCATGAGTTCGCGCAGGTCGCTGGACACCACCACCAGCGCCTTGCCCTGGCGGGTCAGCTCGGCGAGCAGCCCATAGATGTCGAACTTGGCGCCCACATCGATACCGCGCGTGGGCTCGTCGAACAGCAGCACGGCGCAGTCGCGCTCCAGCCAGCGGCCGATCACCACCTTCTGCTGGTTGCCACCCGACAGCTCCCCCACCGTTTGTGCGGGCCCGGCGCTGCGGATGCGCATGGCCTGGATCTGGCGCTCGGCCAGGGCACGCTCGGCAGCACCATCCACCAGGCCCGCGCGTGAGATCGCCGGCATGTTGCCCAACGCCAGGTTGGCGCTGACCGACTGCGACAACAGCAGGCCTTCGCCCTTGCGGTCTTCGGTAATCAGGGCCACGCCGTGGCGCACTGCAGCCATGGGCGAGTCGATACGCACCGGGCGCAGCGGGCTGCCCAGCTCGATGCTGCCACTGTCGGCCGTGTCGGCACCGAAGATCAGGCGCAGCAGCTCGGTACGCCCGGCACCGATAAGCCCGGAGATGCCGAAGATTTCGCCGCTGCGCACCTCGAACGAGACGTCCTGCACCTTGTCGCCCCGGCCCAGGCCGCTGACACGCAGTACCGGCTCGCCGATCGTGCGGCGCCCCAGGTCGATATGCTCGCCCAGCTCGCGCCCCACCATCAGGTTGACCAGTTGCTCGCTGCTGTAGCGCTGCATCGGTTCCACGCACACCAGCTTGCCGTCGCGCAGCACGGCAATGCGCTGGGCGATGCGCTTGAGCTCTTCGAGGCGGTGGGAAATGTAGATGATCGACACACCCCGCTGCTGCAGGCGCTCGATCTGGCTGAACAGCAGCTCCACCTCGCGTGCGGTGAGCATCGCGGTGGGCTCGTCGAGAATCAGCACATGGCAGTCGCCGATCAGGTTGCGGGCGATCTCCACCATCTGCTGATGGCCGATGCCCAGCTCGCCGACCAGCGTATCGGGGTCGATCGCTTCGAGCCCCACCTGCGCCATTGCCGCGGTCGCCAGTTGGCGCAGGCGCGTGCGATTGACCCAGCCGGCGCGGCTGGGCAGGTTGTGCAGAAACAGGTTCTCGGCCACGCTCAGGGTGGGCAGCAGGTTGAGCTCCTGCATCACCATGCGCACGCCCTGGCGCTCGGCCGCGGTGCGGCTGGCGGGCTGATACACCTGGCCCTGGTAGAACATCTGCCCGGTGGTGGGGGTTTCGAGCCCGCCGATGATTTTCGACAGGGTGCTCTTGCCCGCACCGTTCTCGCCAGTCAGGGCCAGCACTTCGCCGCGCAGCAGGGACAGTTCTATATCGCCCAGCACGGGCTGGGCGTAGGTCTTGCCGATTGCACTGACCGACAACACGACATCCGCAGTCGCCGACATAAGGTGTTCTCCTGGCGCCCGCACCACGGCAGGCACCGTCAGCGGGCTAGGGCTGCTTGACCAGCTCGACCGGGGTCTGGATGACGTTGTCGGCATCCACGTCCGGCTTCTCGCCGCGCAGCATCTTCAGGGCCGCCTCGATACCGAACACCGCCTGCTTGGCGGCGTATTGATCGGCCGTGGCCAGCACACGACCGTCGCGCAGCATCGGCTGGATCGCCTTGATGTTGTCGTAGCCCACCACCTGCACCGCACCGACCTTGCCTGCCGCGCGCACCGCCGACACCGCGCCGAGCGCCATGCTGTCGTTGCCGGCCAGCAGCGCCTTGAGGTCGGGGTATTCGTTGAGCATGGCCGAGGCCACGGCATTGCCCTTGTCGATCTCCCAGTTGCCCGATTGCACCGAGACGATCTTGATCTTGGCTGCCTCCATGGCCTCCTTGAAACCGGCGGTACGCTGCTGGGCGTTGGTGGTGGTCGGCACGCCCTCGATGATGCCGACCTGATCGCCCACGCTCAGGCGGGTGGCCAGGTACTCGCCCACCAGGCGCGCGCCCTTGCGGTTGTCGGGGCCCACGAAGGGCACGCTGAGGTTCTTGCTCTTGAGTACATCCGGGTCGAGGCGGTTGTCGATGTTGACCACGGTGATCCCCGCGTCCATGGCCTTCTTGACCACTGGCACCAGGGCCTTGGAATCGGCCGGGGCAATCACCAGCGCGTTGACGCCGGAGACGATCATCTGCTCAACGATGCGGATCTGATTGCTGGTATCGGACTCGTCCTTGATGCCATTGGATACCAGGTCGAACTCGCCTGCGTGGTCTCTCTGGTAGGCCTTGGCACCGTCTTCCATGGTGAGGAAGAACTCGTTGGCCAGCGACTTCATCACCAGGGCCACCTTGGGCTTGGCGGTGTCGGCATGGGCGTGGCTGAAGGGTACGGCGGTGGCGAGGGTGGCCAGCATGGCAACGGCCAGCAGGCGTCCAGCGAAGGGCAGCGTCATGGGTTCACTCCGAATCTTATGATTTTTGTCGGGTCGCAAACGTTTGCGGTTAACAACTATGGAAACGCTACCGGGTTTTGTCAAATCTGCCGACCGCCCTTCATGGCCCCAATAGTGCCGGGAATTATCCTTAAAATCTTCGGAAAACCGAACATCTGGCACCGCAATAATTCGGGTTTCCGAAAACAGTTCCGGGCAGCACGGGGCATAAGCCCAAATAAATTTCTTATAAATCAATGAATTGACATCAACGCTCAGTTAATTGGGCAACTGGTACGCTTTCTGCTGAACTTGTGTGGGCAACACAGCAATTTCACTCATAAGGAACAATAACGATGAAAGCTGCGCTTCACTCCTTCGCTCCGGCCGCCCTGGCCCTGTTCATGTTCTTCCCTGCTGGCGCCTACGCCAAGGAAGCCGAAACCCAACAGAAACTCGCCAACGTGGTTATCCTCGCCACCGGCGGCACCATTGCCGGTGCTGGTGCCAGCGCCGCCAACAGCGCTACCTATCAAGCCGCCAAGGTGGGCGTCGACAAGCTGATTGCCGGTGTTCCGGAGCTGGCCAACCTGGCCAACGTACGCGGCGAGCAGGTGATGCAGATCGCCTCCGAAAGCATCACCAACGAAAACCTGCTGCAACTGGGCAAGCGCGTTGCCGAGCTGGCCGACAGCAAGGACGTGGACGGCATCGTGATCACCCACGGTACCGACACCCTCGAAGAGACCGCCTACTTCCTCAACCTGGTGGAAAAGACCGACAAGCCGATCGTGGTCGTGGGCTCCATGCGCCCCGGTACCGCAATGTCGGCTGACGGCATGCTCAACCTGTACAACGCCGTGGCCGTGGCCAGCGACAAGCAATCGCGCGGCAAGGGCGTGCTGGTGACCATGAACGACGAGATCCAGTCCGGTCGCGACGTGAGCAAGTCGATCAACATCAAGACCGAAGCGTTCAAGAGCGCCTGGGGCCCGATGGGCATGGTCGTGGAAGGCAAGTCGTACTGGTTCCGCCTGCCGGCCAAGCGCCACACGATGGATTCGGAGTTCGACATCAAGACCATCAGCAGCCTGCCTGCCGTGGACATCGCCTACAGCTACGGCAACGTCAGCGACACCGCCTACAAGGCCCTGGCGCAAAATGGCGCCAAGGCCATCATCCATGCCGGCACCGGCAACGGTTCGGTGTCTTCGCGCGTAGTGCCGGCCCTGCAGGAACTGCGCAAGAACGGCGTGCAGATCATCCGTTCGTCCCACGTCAACCAGGGCGGGTTCGTGCTGCGCAACGCCGAGCAGCCTGACGACAAGAACGACTGGGTAGTGGCGCACGACCTGAACCCGCAAAAAGCGCGCATCCTGGCCATGGTCGCCCTGACCAAGACCCAGGACAGCAAAGAGCTGCAGCGCATCTTCTGGGAATACTGAGTGCAGTAGCCCGGCAGGCCGCCCTTCCTACAGCGGGGCGGCCTAACCTCTTGTAACCTCGCCATTTTTATTTTGCCCACGGTGCAGCAAAGCCTGCGCCGTGTGGTCACATGGGTTCTTTGAGCGACACGCAGTTGCGAAAAGCCTTACAGTAAAATACTGTATGCGCATACAGCAAAAACAAGGAACCTGTACCTGTGGCCACCTCCTCTGCCGCCAAGCCCGTCAGCAGCTACGAGCAACTGGGCATCCGCATTCAGAAAATCATCAACTCGCCAACCGCGCAGAAGTCCCGCGCGGCGCTGATCTTTCGCCTGGAGCACGAGTCGCCTGCCGACTGGGAGACCCTGCTCGAGGAAATCGCCGAAAACGACAACGTCACCCTGGCCTACAGGGATGACGGCGGCGTGCAGATTTTCTGGGTTGTGCCCAAGGAAGACTGAAGCCGTCGCCAGGCGCTGCCCGCCCACCCTGCTCCGACTTGTCGCCCTTCTGGGCGATGGTGTTATCCGTAGAATCTGGAAGTAATGATGTTCAAGAATCTTGCAGCTGCAGTGATGCTGCTGATGTTGTTGTGTGGCCAGGTGTTTGCTGAAACGCGTATCGGCACCTGGAACCTGGAACACCTGAGCGACCGCCCCAACAAGGACTTCAAGGCCATTGCCAAGGTCGCCAAAAATGTGGATTTTCTGGCTGTGCAGGAGCTGATGAGCGAAGCGGCCCTGGACAAGCTGGCCAGGGAACTCAGCCGCCAGAGCGGCGAGCCCTGGAGCCACATGGCCTCCGATGCGGTAGGCAGGTCTTCGTACAAGGAAATGTATGGTTTCGTGTGGAAGGACAGCAAGGTCGCCTATGAAGACGGTGCGGTGTCCTACCTGGACCGCAAGAAGATCTTCGAGCGCGAGCCCTACTCCGCGCGCTTCAAGTCACTCACCGACAATGCCTATTTCGTGGTGGCCACGGTGCATATCGTGTACGGGAAAAAGCCGTCTGACCGGGTCGCGGAAATCGATGCGCTGTCGAGCTACTGGACCTGGCTGAAGGAAGTCTACCCCGGCAACAATCACATCCTGCTGATGGGCGACTTCAACATGCCGCCCACTTCGCCTGCCTGGAAGTCGCTCAATGCCGCCGCCAGACCACTGGTGGTCGCAGGCGCCAGCACGTTGTCCACAACCGACGGCAAATTCGCCAACCTTTACGACAATATCTTCGTCAGCCATTCCTCGCCGCTGAAGGTCAACAGCGTGGGCGTGTACGACTACCCGAAACACCTGGGCATGACTCACCAGCAAGGCCGGGCGAACATCTCCGATCACGCGCCGATATTCCTGCGTGCAGAGCTGGGGCAAGGCAAGGGCACGGCCACGACCGCCGCGTCACCGGCAAGGCCCGCTGCACCCGCAAAAACCAAGGCTGCAACCGTGGCCGACGCCACCGGGCAAGTGCGCGGCAACCGGGCCAAGAAGCGCTACCACCGCCCGGACTGCCCGTCGTACAACAGCATTGCCGAAAAGAATCGGGTCGAGTTCAGCAGCGAATCTGCCGCCCAGGCAGAGGGCTACAGCATCGCCGGCAACTGCCAGAAGGCCAGCTAAGGGGATAACGGTGCAGCCTTGACGCCAAGGCTGCACCTGAAGATCACTTGACCAGCTGGAACTGACTGGCGCCCTGCAACTCCAGACGCGGCACGCCCTTGTACTGCTCGATACGCCCTATCACGCACACCGTGCGCCCCTCCAGCGGCTGCGCCAGCAACGAGGCGAACGCCGGGCGATGCTCGCCCCATACCACCAGCCCCAACCGTCGCTTGCTGGGGAAGCTGGCACCCAGGTCGATCCAGGTCGGCTGGCCCCTGGACGACGGTTTGTAAGTCACCTTCATGATCGGGCCCAGCACCGCAGCGCTCTGCCCGATATGGTCGGCGGCCTGACGCCAGTCCAGCGGGTTGTCGCAGGTGGCGCCCTGCAAGGTGGCGGGTGACGCCGGCGCCGCCACTGCCTGGCTGACCACGGCCGAGCCTGCAACCGACTCGGTGCCCTTGAACGCAAACACCACGATCAGAACCCCGATCAGCACAGTGAATGACATGATCGTGTACTTCATGACCGAAACCTCCTTGTTGAGCCCGTTGATCCGGCTGCCCTGCGCCTGCGCCAACTGCTGCACGCTGGCGCTCTGGCGCGTGCTCGACAGCAGGTCGTGGGCTTTTTTTCGCTCGGCATCGAGCAGTACGCTGATATCCCGAGCACAACGCTGCGGGTGATCCCTGACGTCGCGGTTGGCAAAGCGCAGCACCCGCCAGCCCTGGGAAGTGAGTGCAGACTGTCGCCGCTGCCAGTCGATGAACTCGGGGTGCGACATTCCGGTACCCGTACCGCTTTTGTCATAGCCATCGATTTCGATGGCGATGCGCACGTCTCCCTCTTCATTGATGACAAGGTCGCAGTAGCGTTGCTTGCCGTCATTGTCCTTGAAGGGGTATTGCGCACTCAGCGACTCGTAACGGATGCCCGCCACGAGGCTGAGCACGTTGCTGGCGAACAATCGTTCGTAGTCACTGCCGAACCGCGCCGCATTGGCCTTCAACCACTCGTCCTGGGTCATGTCCTGTCGTCTGCGCTGGAAAGTCGGGCCGGTGCAAAAGCACCCACTCTCGACCGATGCAGTCAAAAAGCCATAACGCAGCCGAGCCGCCGATTCTGGCCGACTCTGTAGGAAAAGTCGATTTTCAAGTGGGATCAGACGGCGGTCATTCGGGCGACTTCGCCGGCAAGGCCGGCCCGTGCAGGGGGTGACCGGTGGCGCTCAACATGGCTTCGCCCACTGCTGGTTTGCCCGACGCCTTCAACCCCTGGGCGGCGCCCTGGATATCCCGCGCCTCCTTGTTCTGGCCCAGCTTGAACTTGCCGACCAGACGGGTGATCTCGATCTCGAGCCCGACGATGGCCTTGAGCATGTCGCGGATGTAGTCCTTCGGCGCGTCGGACATCTTCCACGGCACGGGCTGGGATGCTTCGTGGGTGCGCGTGAGCAGCGCCACCAGGCCACGCACGTAGTGCTCGTCATCGTGCAAGGTGACGCGGCCATGGGCGTGCACCACCTGATAGTTCCAGGTGGGCACCTGTTTGTGGGTCTCGTGCTTGCTGGGGTACCAGTTGGGCGAGATGTAGGCATCGGCGCCGCGGAAGATCACCAGCACTTCATCGCCATCCTTGAGTTCACGCCACAGCGGGTTGGCCCGCGATACGTGAGCATGCAGCACCCCCTGCGTGCCCTCCTGCGGCTTGAAGTGGAACGGCAGATGGTTGGCATCCAGCCCACCCTCGCCGTGGCTGACCAATACACCCAGCGGGTTCTGCATGATCAGTTGATGCAGCACCTCGGGGCGCGACTCGTTGAAAGACTGCGGTACGTACATGGTTTGCATCCATCAGGCACAGGGCGATGGCAAATTGTGTGGCGCAACTGGCCCATGGTATAGATCCACTATCGAACAAAATGACTGGACCAGAAAACATGGCGCGCAAAGCCAACGTGGTGGATATTCCTTCGCTGGGCACGCTGGACCGCAGCAGCGGCCAACTGGGGCGCCAACTGGCCCAGGCGCTGCGTGCGGCGATCCGGCGCGGCGACCTCAAGCCCGGCGAGGCGCTGCCCTCGACCCGCATGCTGGCCAGATCGCTGATGATCGCGCGGGGCACGGCCATCGAGGCGTTCGAGCAACTGACGGCCGAGGGGTTTCTGGAGTCCCGCGGCCGTGCCGGCACGCGGGTCGCGCACAGCCTTGAAGAGCCACCTGCCGCGCACACGACAGGTGTGGCGCGGCCCGCCGCCAGCTCGGCACGCATCGAACGCTTTGCACAACTTGCCCGCCGCTTCGGCGAGGTACCCCAGGTACCGTTCGCCGTCTCGGTACCGCTGGGCAAGGCCGCGCCGGATGATATCTGGCGGCGCCTTGGCAACCGGGTGCGCGCCCGCGGCCCGGGCGCCCCTGCCGGCTATGGCGACCCGCTGGGGGAAATCGAGCTGCGCGAGGCGGTGGTGGACTATGTGCGCAAATCGCGCTCGGTACGCTGCGAGGCCAGCCAGGTGATCATCACCTCCGGCACCCAGCAGGGCCTGTACCTGGCCTGCCAGGTGCTGCTGGACATCGGCGATTTCGCCTGGGTCGAAGACCCGGCCTACCGCGGTATCACCGCCATTCTCGAAAGCGCCGGGCACAGCGGGCAGATGGTGCGCGTACCGGTGGACGCCGAGGGCATGGACGTGGAACACGCCGTCGCTACCTGCCCCCACGCCCGCGCCGCCTTCGTCACCTCTTCGCACCAGTACCCGCTGGGCATGCCGATGAGCATGACCCGGCGCGAGGCACTGCTGAGCTGGGCCAGAACCCACAATGCATGGGTGATCGAGGACGACTACGACGGCGAGTTGCGCTATGCAGGGCACCCCTTCCCCTCGTTGCAGGGGCTGGACCCTGAACGGGTGATCTACCTGGGCACCTTCAGCAAGATCCTGTTCCCGTCACTGCGCCTGGGCTATGCGATCGTGCCGCCGGACCTGGTTGACGCCTTCTGCGGTGCCCGCGTGCTGATGGACCGTCATCCGGCCAACGCCGACCAGCAGGTACTGGCGGCCTTCATCAACGAAGGCCATCTGGACCGGCACATCCGCCGCATCCGCGGTGTGTACGCCACCATCCATCGCCAGGTGAACGAAGCGGTGGCGCGCTGGCTGGAGCCTGAGCTGGCCTGGCTGCAACCGACCGACCAGGGCATGCACCTGGTGCTGTGGCTGGCAGCCGGTATCGACGACAGGCAGGTAGCGGACCAGGCCGCAGAGGCCGGGGTGGTGGTGCGCGCGGTATCCCCCATGTATGCGGGGCCGCACGGCAGGCCCGGGCTGGTGCTCGGCCTGGGCGGGTTCAGTGGCGAAGCCATCGATGCGGCGATGCAGCGCCTGGCACGGGTGATCGAAAGCGCCAGCGTTCAGGCCAGCGCCTGCAGGTAGGCGCTGGCCTGCTGATAGCGCTGCAGGCGCGCGATGTCTTCGGGGCCGGGCATGGCGATGCGCGAAAGGTCGCTGTTGTCGGCAAGGTCGGCAAGCTTTACCACCCGTGCCAGCGGGTCGCTGCCCAGCCGCGCGACGAAGGCCTCGTAGCTTTCGTCATCGCGCCGGCTCAGCGCCTGCACCGCCGCCAGTATCTTCAGGGCGAAGCCTTCGCGGGCCAGGTCCGACAAGCTCATGCTGGTATCTTCAAGCACGTCGTGCAGCACCGCGACGATGCGCTGTTCGGTGGTCTGCACCCTCAGCATCACCCGCAACGGGTGCAGGATATACGCAGTGCCGCCCTTGTCCTGCTGCCCTTCATGGGCCCTGGCGGCAACCGCAATGGCTCGCTCCAGTGTGGACATAAGCCCCCTCCTCTAACCCTCGCGCCGTCGCAGGCGCGCCATGCTGCAGGCATCGGTGAACACACCGTCACGTAAAGCATAGTCGCGCAAATGCCCTTCCACCTCGAAGCCGTGGCGCCGGTACAGCGCCAGTGCCGGCTGGTTATCGGCGTAAACAGTGAGTTCGACGCGCTGCAGGCCCATCCAGTTGTCCGCCACCTCGAGCACCGCCGACAACAGCCGTGTGCCCACCCCCTGCCCTTGCCAGGCCGGGGCGACGCCCATGCCGATGCCGCCGCAGTGGCCGCGACGTACACGTATGAACTGCTCGAGCGTACAGCTGCCGATCACCTCGCCTTGATGTAAGGCCACCAGAAACACCATTCGTTCGTTGTCGGTGGCGATGCGTTTGCGCCACAGGTCGGCGCTCTGATACGGCATCTGCAGCACCTGCCGCGCCACCTGTGGGTGGTTGTACAGGGCCGTGAGCCCCTCGACGTGCTGTTCGGTACAACGTTGAAGGGTAATGGCGAAGGGCGAATCACTCATGACGGCTCATCCTTGAAGACAAACCGTGAGTGTAAGAGGCGCCGCCGCGTGCTGGCTAGCGCTCGGCGCCGTGCTGGATGACCACCGAATCGGTACCCAGGCGCGCCATCACATCGTTCTTGCTGGCCAGGGCCTCCTCTTTGGTCGGGTAAGGGCCCAGCAGTACCACCGGCTTGCCGTCGCGGTACACCACCGAGGATGGAATCTGTTTTTCGATCAGGCGCGCGGTCATGTCGCTGAGGGCGCCCATGTTCGGGCCCTGGATGATCTCGACGTCCCAGCCTTCGGGCGCGGGCTGGTCGGCCAGGGCATCGGCACGGCGCTGCAGGTCGGCACCACCGCAGATTTCGCGGATGCGCAGGTCGCCGCCGGTTTCGTCGATGATGATCTGGTAGTCGTCGCCCTGCTTGATGACCACGTAGCTGCGGTAAGGCTGGAACACACCGGCCGCGTCCTTGCCACGGAACTGGCCGCAGATATCGCCCTGCTTGTTGAATCGCACGTTGGCGAACTTGGCCGTCTTCGGGTTATCCAGATGCTCGGCAACCTGCTTGTGTACCCGTTCGGCATCGTTGTCACAGCCGGCCAGGGCCAGCACTGCCATTACCACCGCCACTTTGCGCACGCGTCTATCTCCAGGTTTCAAGCGGCGGATTTTAGCATCTGTGCAAGGCCGGGGGTTACAATCGCCCGGCCTTGAACTTCCATAGGGCCTTCCATGCGCCAGGTACTGCTGATTATCGACGTACAACCCTCGTTCAACCCGCCGCAATGGCTGGTAGACGGCATAACATCACTGATCGGCCGCATGCCGTCGGTGGCGAGCGTGGAGCGCCATGATGAATCGGTGACCCCGTTTCAACGTCAGCTGGGCTGGCAACCGGCGGCGCACGACCAGAGCCTGGTGGCGGCAGATCGTATCTTCATCAAGCATGGCTACGCCCCGACGGCCGAGATGCTGGATTACCTCAGGCAATTGAACCCCGAGCGCGTGCTGGTGTGCGGCATACAGACCGACACCTGCGTGCTGGCGGCGGGGTTCGCGCTGTTTGATGCGGGGCTGCAGCCGACCCTGATCAGCGACCTCACGGTAGGGTCGTCGCTGGATCGCTCGGGGCAGTTGGGGGTGAGCCTGTGGCGGCATCATTTCGGGCACGTGGTGAGTACGCAACAGTTGCGGTGAAGGCTTCGCCGGCAAGGCCGGCGAAGCGGCCAGCACAAACCATCCCTCATTCGCGGATGCAATCCACCGTATACACGTCCCCCACCTCATGCTGCAGCCCGTGCACATCGGCCACAAACCCGGGGAACCCACGGTCGAACGCCCGTGCAAAGCCCAGGTAGTCGATGATCGAGCGCGTCGACTCGGTAAACCGCTCCCCGGGCATGATCAACGGAATCCCCGGCGGGTACGGCACCAGCATCACCGCCGCCACCCGCCCGATCAGGCGCTCGATCGGCACCGCCTCGACCTCGCCGCGCACCAGCTTGTCATACGCATCCCCCGGCTTCATCACCACCTCGGGCAAACGCGTGTACAAGCGCTTGAGCTGCTTGGCCGTGGCGTTGGCGCGGTAGCATTCGTGCAACTGCTCGCACAGGTCGCGCAGGCCCATGCCGTGGTAGCGCAACGGGTCCAGCTGCGCCACGCACGGCAGGCTCTGCAGCAGCGCGGTATTGGCGTCGTAGTTGCGCTTGAACTCCAGCAGTTCGGTGAGCAAGGTGCTCCACTTGCCCTTGGTGATCCCCATCGAGAACAGCACCAGAAACGAATACAGGCCGGTCTTCTCCACCACCAGCCCGCGCTCCCACAGGAACTTGCTGACCACTGCCGCAGGAATACCATGCTCGCCCAGGCTGCCGCCCGCATCCAGCCCCGGCATCACCAGCGTGACCTTGATCGGGTCGAGCAGCACGTAGTCTTCGCTCACATCGCCAAAACCGTGCCATTCGGCCTGGGGTTGCAGCAGCCAGTCCTCGGTCGCCACGCGGTGAATGCCACCCACCTGCGGCGGTTGCCAGATACTGAACCACCAGTCGTCGTCGGCCAGGTGCTCGCGCAGGTTGGCCAGCGCACGCCGGAAGCTCAGCGCCTCGTCGAACATTTCCTGCAGCAGCGAGCGCCCAGCCGGGCCTTCCATCATCGCCGACGACACGTCCAGCGAGGCCAGGATGCTGTACTGCGGCGAGGTGGAGATATGCATCATGAACGCCTCGTTGAATCGATCACGGTCGAGCTGGCGTGCACCGCCGTCCTGCACGTGGATCATCGAGGCCTGGCTGAACGCGGCCAGCAGCTTGTGGGTGGAGTGGGTGCTGAACACCAACGGGCTGTCGGCACTGCGCGAAGTACCCATGGCGTAACGCCCGGCAAAGAATTCGTGAAACGCCGCGTAGGCGTACCAGGCCTCGTCGAAATGCAGCACCTCGACACTGTTGCCCAGCACCTGCTTGATCATCTCGGCGTTGTAGCACAGCCCGTCATAGGTGGAGTTGGTCACCACCGCCATCTTCACCCGCGGCTCGCGCCCTGCGGCCAGCGGGTTGGCCGCGATCTTGGCCTGGATCGCCTCGCGGCTGAACTCGCTCAGCGGGATGGGGCCGATGATGCCCAGTTCGTTGCGCTCCGGACACAGGTACAGGGGGATTGCGCCGGTCATGATGATTGCGTGCAGCACCGACTTGTGACAGTTGCGATCCACCAGCACCAGGTCGTCACGCCCGACCATCGAGTGCCAGACGATCTTGTTGGCGGTGGAGGTGCCGTTGATCACGAAGAAGGTGTGGTCGGCGCCGAAGTTGCGCGCCGCACGCGCTTCGGCCGCTGCCAGGGGGCCGGTATGGTCGAGCAGCGAACCCAGCTCCGGCACCGACACCGACAGGTCCGAACGCAGGGTGTTCTCGCCGAAGAACTGGTGAAACGCCTGGCCCACCGGGCTCTTGCGATACGCCACGCCACCGCCATGGCCCGGCGTGTGCCAGGAGTAGTTCGATTGCGCGGTGTGCTGCACCAGGGCCTTGAAAAACGGCGGCAGCAGGCCGTCCAGGTAGTTGTGCGCCGCCCGCGCCACTTGCCGGGCCAGAAACGGCACGGTGTCTTCGAACAGGTAAAGGATGCCGCGCAACTGGTTCAGTTCGCTCATGGCGTCGGCCGGCGCGTTCTCCAGGGTCACCTGCTCGCCCAGTGCGAAGATCGGCAAGTGCGGTGCGCGCACCCGCGCCAGGCGGATCAGCTCGACCATGTTCTGCAGCAGGTGGGTGTTTTCCCCCGCGCCTTCGGCCGCAATCAGCATGCAGGCCAGACCGTGGTGGGTGGCCGCTACCAGGCGGCCCTCGGCGTAGTCCACCGCCGGCAGAATGGTAAAGCCGTCCTGGGCCAGTTCCTGGGCAATGCCGCGCACGCGATCACCGGCCACACTGTCGGCCTTGATATCGCGGTGCACGATGAGTATCGGAAACTTGAGGTCCTTGTACATGGGCGCCGGCACCTTCTGAGCGACAGGCCGTGAGGCCGTTCATTTCAGGGTAGAAGGTCGGCGCCAGGTACGCGGCGGGATTTGCTTCAGCGGGCCTCGAGCAGTTGCTGCCACAAGGCCGGGCCACCGGTGGATTTTGCCACCGCTTCAAGGCGCGCCATGTGCGCTTGCAGCTCTGCCTCGGTGGCCGGGATGATGCGCCCCGGCTGACGCCCCACCAGCCGACGGATCTCGCTGCCCTGGCTGGACTGGCCTTCGCCCTCGCTGTCGCTGCCGGCCAGTGACAGGCTGGTCTGGCCGCCGGTCATGGCCAGGAACACGTCCGCCAGCAACTCGGAGTCGAGCAACGCGCCGTGCAGTTCGCGGCCGGAGTTGTCTACGCCATAGCGTTTGCACAAGGCATCGAGGCTGTTGCGCTGGCCCGGGTGACGCTCGCGGGCCATCAGCAGGGTGTCGAGCACCTCGCAGTGCTGTGCGATATCGGCGCGATCGTGCTGGCCGAGCATGGCGAATTCGTTGTTGATGAAACCAACGTCGAACGCCGCGTTGTGGATGATCAGCCGCGCGCCCTTGATGTACTCGAAGAACTCGTCGGCGATTTCGGCGAAACGCGGCTTGCCCACCAGGAATTCGTCGGTGATGCCGTGCACCCCGATCGCGCCCTCGTCGCTTTCGCGGTCGGGCTGCAGGTACACGTGGAAATTGCGTCCGGTCATGCGCCGGCCGACCAGCTCGATACAGCCGATCTCGATGATGCGGTGACCATCGGCCACCGGCATACCGGTGGTTTCGGTGTCGAGCACTACCGACCTGTTGTTCTGCATCTCCACGTCGGTCATCTCCTGCCGCGTACTGCCTGAATATTGAAAGCGGCGAATTTTACCTCACCCGGGGCAGGATGTGGCGAATTCGCTAAAGGGAGGGTTCAGCGTTGCTTGCGCAGATCGTCGACGCCGCGGTTGGCCAGCTGGTCGGCACGCTCGTTGCCGGCGTGACCGACGTGCCCGCGCACCCACTGCCATTTCACGTTGTGGCGGTTGACCTGTTCGTCGAGCTGCTGCCACAGGTCGGCGTTCTTGACCGGCTCCTTGGCGGCGGTCTTCCAGCCACGCTTCTTCCAGTTGACCATCCACTCGGTGATGCCTTTCATCACGTACTGCGAGTCGGTCACCAGCAGCACATCACACTGGCGCTTGAGCGCCTCGAGGCCCTTGATGGCGGCCATCAGTTCCATGCGGTTGTTGGTGGTTTCGCGCTCGCCGCCCCACAGCTCCTTTTCGACGCCCTTGCAGACCAGCAGCGCGCCCCAGCCGCCCAGGCCAGGATTGCCCTTGCAGGCACCATCGGTGTAGATCTCGACGCTTTCGACGCTTTCGCTCATGTACAGCCTTTATTCATCATTGAAGGTGCGGCCCTCGGGGTGAGGCGTGCGCCGGTTGACCTTGGCCATCGGCAACGGCAGCAGCTTGCCCATCGGCTCGCGGCGCACCTGGCGCAGCGGGCGCAGGCCCACCACCATCTTGCGCGCCACCAGCACGTACACACCGCCACCGGATATCTGCCAGCGCCCGGCAGCACGCTCCCAGCCAGACAACCGTGCCTGCCAGGCCGGCGAGGCAAGCGGCGGACGATAGCACCCGAAGCGGCGTTTCTCCAGCGCGAAGCCCAGCAGGTTGAGCCAGTCGCCCACCCGCGACGGCGAGATGCAGCGCGCCTTGCGCAACGCATCATGGGCAAACACCCGGCGCAGGCCCCAGGTGCTCCAGGGGTTGATCCCGACGATCAGCAGGTGCCCGCCAGGGCGCACGCTGCTGGCCGCCTCGCGCAGCAGGCCGTGGGGCGAGAGGCTGAAGTCCAGCCCGTGCTGCAGCACCACCACGTCGGCGGCGTGCTCGCTCAGGGGCCAGGCCTGTTCTTCGCACACGATCTCGACGCCCGGCAGCGGCGCCCCCAGGCGCACGTTGCGTTGCACCTGCGGGGCATTGGGCGGTGCCTCGGCGCAAGGGCCGTAATGCACCAGGTAGCCACCGAAGAAGCGCCCCAGCTCCTCTTCGAGCAGGCGCTGTTCCCCGGCGAGCAGCTGCTGGCCCAGCGGGCCGGCGAACCACTCGCGCGCCTGGCTGATCAGCTCGAGCCACTGCGGGTCGGCCTGGGCAAAGGCTTGATCGGTCATTGCTGTCTCCCTTGGAAGGTTCTCGACAACGCACATAGCTACTAAGATGCACCCATGTCCACCGTTTGGCGAATCGCACGATGATACAGATACAGGCCCTGCCCGCTTTCAGTGATAACTACATCTGGTTGTTACAAGATGCCGTGAACCAGCGTTGTGCGGTGGTCGACCCGGGCGATGCCGCCCCCGTGCTGGCCTGGCTGCAGGCGCATGCCGACTGGCAACTGACCGACATTCTGATCACCCATCACCACCACGATCATGTGGGCGGCGTTGAGCAGCTCAAGGCGCACACCGGCGCCCGCGTCAGCGGCCCGGCCAACGAACGCATACCCGCCCGCGACCAGGCCCTGAACGACAATGACCGCCTCGAGGTACTGGGGCTTGAGTTCCAGGTATTCGCCGTACCCGGCCACACCCTGGGGCACATCGCCTATTACTGTGCCCAGCCGCAGTTGCCGATGCTGTTCTGTGGCGACACGCTGTTCGCCGCCGGCTGCGGGCGCCTGTTCGAGGGCACGCCGGAGCAGATGCACCACTCGCTGGAGCGCCTGGCAGCGCTGCCGGCGGCCACCCAGGTGTATTGCGCCCACGAATACACCCTGAGCAACCTGCGCTTTGCCTGTGCGGTCGAGCCGCAGAACCCGCACGTTATCCAACGCTTCGAAGACGTTACCGCACTGCGCGCGCAAGATCGCATCACTTTGCCCTCCACCATCGCGCTGGAGAAGCTGACCAACCCGTTTTTGCGGGTAGCAGAAACATCCGTTAAACAAAAAATAGACGAACGGGTGGGCCGCATAAACCCTACGCCCAGTGCTGTTTTTTCAGGGTTGCGGGCCTGGAAAGACACGTTCTAAACAGGCGCTGTGAAGGTCGGAAAATTCTCAAAGGTTGACCGATGGGGGGTGCCTTTCTAGAATCGCCCGACATTTTTGCCCGGAACTTTCCCCCAGCCAATGTCGTCCCCTAGCCGCAGAACCTTCAATTCCGTTGCCCTGACGCGCCTGGCCCAAGCCAGTGCGCTGGCCCTGGCCGCCACCCTCGTGGGCTGCCAGAGCACGCGCCAGGTCGATGAATCCGATAGCGTTCGCGCGCACAACTTCCAGGCGCGGATCAAGCAGAAACCGATCTTCGTGCATGACAAGAAGCCGGTCGAGCCAGCCGTGGCCCAGGACGTCTGGGAACGCATGCGCCAGGGCTTCCAGTTGCAGGACGGCATTGCGGTGAACCCGCGCATCGAGCAGCAGCGCCTGTGGTTCGCCAGCAACCCTTCGTTCCTGGAAGGCGCCGGCGACCGCGGCAGCCTGTACATCCACTACATCGTCGAGCGTCTTGAAGAGCGCGACATGCCGCTGGAGCTGGCCCTGCTGCCGGCAATCGAAAGTGCCTACAACCCGATGGCCTATTCCCGCGCTCACGCGGTGGGCCTGTGGCAGTTCATCCCGTCGACCGGGCGCTACTTCAACCTGCGCCAGACGCGCTTCTACGATGGCCGTCGCGACATCACCGCCTCGACCAACGCGGCGCTGGACTACCTGACCCGCCTGCACGACATGTTCAACGGCGACTGGCTGCTGGCCCTGGCGGCCTACAACGCCGGTGAAGGCACGGTCAGCCGCGCCATCGAGCGCAACGAGAAGCTCGGCCTGCCAACCGACTACTGGAACCTGCCGCTGCCCAAGGAAACCCGTGACTACGTGCCAAAGCTGCTGGCCCTGTCGCAGGTGGTACTGACACCGCAGGCGTACGGCGTGAACCTCAACCCGATTGCCAACGAACCCTACTTCGAAGCCGTGGCGATCAAGGACCGGCTCGACCTGTCGCGGGTCGCCGCACTGGCCGAGATCGACGAAGACGAACTGTTCCAGCTCAACCCGGCCTTCAAGAAACGCATGACCGTGGACGGCCCGCAGCAGTTGCTGGTACCCACCGCCAAGGCGCAACTGCTGACCACCAGCCTGTCGAACATGAAGCCCGAAGAGCTGCTCAGCCTGCAGCCGAAAAAGGCGGTATTCGAGGCAGCCCTGGCCGAAGCCTCGACGCCGGTGCGCAACAGCCGCTACCGGGTCAAGCGTGGCGACAACCTGGGCAGCATCGCCCGGGCCAACAAGGTCAGCGTCAAGGACCTGCAGCGCTGGAACAAGCTGCGCGGCAACAACCTCAAGGTCGGCCAGACCCTGGTGATGCAAGGTGCGCAGCCTGCCAGCGCGGCCGGCAACCAGAAGAAGCCTACCCAGTACAAGGTGCGCAAAGGCGATTCGCTGTACATGGTGGCCAAGCGTTTCAACGTTGAAATGCAGCACCTCAAGCGTTGGAATCCGCGCAGCGGCCACGCCCTCAAGCCCGGCCAGACCCTCACCGTCTACCTGCCGCACTGAGACCCGGGCCAGGCCTGCCTGGCCGCGGCCCCGGCGATCTCCGGGGCTGCTCTTTTTCCTGCCGATACAAGCTGTTACTGTAGCCGGAATAAAGCCCAAGCCCGGATCGGATCGCCGACTTGATACGTCCCCTCCTGTTGCTGTCATTCAGCCTGGCCTTGAGCTTTCCCGCGGGCGCGACCATCAGCGAAAGTCACGGTTACGCCCAGTTCGGCACGCTCAAGTACCCAGCCAAATTCACCCATTTCGATTGGGTAAACCCGCAAGCGCCCAAAGGCGGCACCTTGCGCGCCATGGCATTCGGCACGTTCGATACCCTCAACCCCTATACCTTCAAGGGCTCAAGCCCGGTCACCACGCCCAACTTCCTGCAGTACGGGGTGAACGAGCTGAACGAGACCCTGATGGTGGGCACCGGCCAGCGCGACCCCTCGGGCGATGAAGCCACCTCCAGCTACGGGCTGATCGCCCGTTCGGTGGAGTACAGCGAAGACCGCAGCTGGGTGGTGTTCAACCTGCGTCCCGAGGCACGCTTTCACGATGGCCGGCCGATCACCGCCGCCGACGTGGCGTTCTCCTACCGCACCCTGCTCAAGGAAGGCCACCCGCTCTACCGCACCAACCTGCAGGAAGTGCAGCGGGTCGACATCCTCAACCCCAAGCGCATCCGCTTCGTGTTCAAGCGTGCCGGCAACCCGCTGCTGATCTTGCGCCTGGGCGAAATGCCGGTGCTGCCCCAGCATTACTGGAAAGGCCGCGACTTCAAGGCCACTACCTTCGAACCGCCACTGGGCAGCGGCCCGTACCGCATCACCCAGGTACAGCCAGGTCGAAGCCTGGTGTTCGAGCGGGTCAAGGACTACTGGGGCAAGGACCTGGCAGTCAACCGCGGCAAGTACAACTTCGACCGCGTCGAGTTCGAGTTCTACCGCGACAGCGATGTGGCCTTCGAGGCATTCAAGGCGGGTGAATTCGATGTCTACATCGAGCACCAGGCCAAGAACTGGGCCACCGGCTACAACTTCCCCGCTGTGCGTCGTGGCCAGGTGATCCAGGCGCAGATCGCCCACCAGATCCCGACCCAGACCCAGGGGTTGTTCATGAACAGCCGGCGCGCCGCCTTCAGCGACGACCGCGTGCGCCAGGCGCTGGGCCTGATGCTGGACTTCGAATGGACCAACCGCACCCTGTTCAGCAGCGCCTACAAGCGCGCCAGCAGCTACTACCCCAACAGCGAGTTCAGCGCCACCGGCCTGCCGGTGGGCAAGGAGTGGCTGCTGCTGGCGCCGTACCGCGACCAACTGCCTGCCGCCCTGTTCACCCAGCCCTACAGCGTGGGCAAGACCAACGGGCGCGGTATCGACCGCGATACCCTGCGCCAGGCCCTCAGCCTGCTCGGCCAGGCAGGCTGGAAGCTCAGCGGCCAGCGCCTGCTCAACAGCAACGGGCAGCCGCTGAAGCTGGAAATTCTGCTGGTGAACCCGAACCTGGAGCGGATCCTGCAACCTTATGTCGAAAATCTTGCCAGCATCGGTATCGACGCGCGCTTGCGCACGGTAGACCGGGCCCAGTACAAACAACGGCTGGACCAATTTGATTTCGACATGATTCTGATGACCCTGAACCAGACCCTGAGCCCGGGCCTTGAGCAGTGGCTGTATTTTCATTCCAGCCAGGCCGCCACCAAAGGCAGCAAGAATTACGCGGGCGTGAAGAGCCCGGTGGTCGACCACCTGCTAGAGTCCCTGCTCAATGCACAGAGCCGCGACGACCAGGTGGCTGCGGCGCGCGCCCTCGATCGAGTGCTGCTATGGCAGCACTACATGGTTCCCAACTGGTATCTCGACTATCACCGCCTGGCCTACCGCAACCGGTTTGCCTTTGTCGCCACGCCGCCCTACACCCTGGGGCTGAACAGCTGGTGGCTCAAGCCCACGGAGAACGCCCAATGATGCCATTGCCGTGCCTGCGCCTGATCGCAGGCGGCCTGCTGCTGGCCAGCCTGAGCCTTCAGGCCCTGGCCGCCCCGCAACATGCAGTGACCCTCTACGACGAAGCGCCCAAGTACCCGGCCAACTTCAAGCATTTCGACTATGTGAACCCCGACGCGCCCAAGGGCGGCACCTTTCGCGTCAACGGCTCCGGCAGCTTCGACAGCCTCAACCCCTTCATCAACAAGGGCGTGCCGGCCGACAACATCGATCTGGTATACGACACCCTGGCGCGCAACAGCCTCGATGAGCCATTCACCGAATACGGGCTGCTGGCCAGGCAGATCGAAAAAGCCCCCGACAACAGCTGGGTGCGCTTCTACCTGCGCCCCGAGGCGCGCTTTCAGGATGGCCATCCGGTTCGTGCCGAAGACGTCGTGTTCACCTTCAACACCCTGGTCACCAGCGGCGCACCGCTTTACCGCGCCTACTATGCCGACGTCGACGAAGTGATCGCCGAAGACCCGCTGCGTGTGCTGTTCAAGTTCAAGCACAAGGGCAACCGTGAACTGCCGCTGATCCTCGGCCAGTTGCCGGTGCTGCCCAAGCACTGGTGGGCCAACCGCGACTTCACCAAAGGCAACCTGGAGATCCCCCTGGGCAGCGGGCCGTACAAGGTCGCCGAGGTCAAGGCCGGGCGCTCGGTCCGCTACGTGCGCGACCCCGACTACTGGGGCAAGGACCTGCCGATCAACCGCGGCTTCTACAACTTCGACACCATTCGCGTCGACTACTACCGCGACAATACCGTGGCGCTCGAGGCGCTCAAGGCCGGCCAGTTCGACTACTGGCTGGAGGTCAGCGCCAAGAACTGGGCCACCGCCTACAACATCCCGGCAGTTCGCCAGAACCGCCTGATCCGCGAAGAGATCGCCAACGGCAACCCGACCGGCATGCAGGGCTTCGTGTTCAACCTGCGCCGCCCGATCTTCCAGGACGTGCGCGTGCGTGAGGCACTGAGCCTGCTGCTGGACTTCGAGTGGACCAACAAGCAGCTGTTCAATGGCGCCTACACCCGCACCACCAGCTACTTCGAAAATTCCGACATGGCGGCCAGCGGCCTGCCGGATGCGGCCGAACTGAAACTGCTGGAACCGCTGCGCGGGCAGATCCCCGACAAGGTGTTCACCGAAGCGTTCAAGAACCCGGTCACCGATGGCAGCGGCATGATCCGCGAGCAGCAACGCCAGGCCTACAAGCTGCTGCAGGAAGCCGGCTGGCGCATCCAGGACGACAAGATGGTGGATGCCCAGGGCAAGCCGGTGGTGATCGAGTTTCTGCTCGCCCAGACCGAGTTCGAGCGCATCCTGCTGCCCTACAAGCGCAACCTGGCCGACCTGGGCATCGAGCTGAACATTCGCCGGGTGGACGTATCGGAGTACATCAACCGCCTGCGCTCGCGCGACTTCGACATGATCGTGGGCGGCTTCCCGCAATCCAACTCGCCGGGCAACGAGCAACGCGAGTTCTGGCAGAGCGCGAGCGCCGACAAGCCCGGCAGCCGCAATTTCATGGGCCTCAAGGACCCGGCCGTGGACACCCTGGTGGACGGCCTGATCAATGCCGACTCGCGCCAGAGCCTGATCGAACACACCCGTGCCCTGGACCGCGTGCTGCAATGGGGCTACTACGTGGTGCCCAACTGGCACATCAAGACCTGGCGCGTGGCGTACTGGAACCATATCGGCCACCCGGCCACGCCGCCCAAGTACGACATCGGCATCAACACCTGGTGGATCAAGCCGGACGTGAAACCGGTGGTGCCGGGGGCCGCAGACGCCGCCCCAGCCGATGCTGCCCCAGCGGGCGAGGCACCTTGACATGCTGGCCTATATCTTTCGCCGCCTGTTGCTGATCATCCCCACCCTGCTGGGTATCCTGATCATCAACTTCGTGATCATCCAGGCCGCGCCCGGCGGCCCGGTGGAACAGATGATCGCCAAGCTCGAGGGCTTCGACGGCGCCACCAGCCGCATCGCCGGTGGCGGTTCGGAAGTATCCGTGGCCGGCTCCAACTACCGTGGCGCCCAGGGCCTGGACCCTGCCCTGGTCAAGGAAATCGAGCGCATGTACGGCTTCGACAAGCCGGCGCCGGAACGCCTGTGGATCATGATCAAGAACTACGCCCGGCTGGATTTCGGCGACAGCTTCTTCCGCGACGCCAAGGTCATCGACCTGATTGCCGAGAAGATGCCGGTGTCGATCTCGCTGGGGCTGTGGAGCACGCTGATCATGTATCTGGTGTCGATCCCCCTGGGCATCGCCAAGGCCACGCGGCACGGCAGCCACTTCGACGTGTGGACCAGCTCGGCCATCATCGTCGGCTATGCGATCCCGGCATTCCTGTTCGCCATCCTGCTGATCGTGCTGTTTGCCGGCGGCAGCTACCTGGACTGGTTCCCCTTGCGCGGGCTCACCTCGAACAACTTCGATGAACTGAGCACCACGGGCAAGATCCTCGATTACTTCTGGCACCTGACCCTGCCGGTGACCGCGCTGGTGATCGGCAACTTCGCCACCATGACCCTGCTGACCAAGAACAGCTTCCTCGACGAGATCAACAAGCAGTATGTGATCACCGCCAAGGCCAAGGGCCTGAGCCCCAACCGGGTGCTTTACGGGCACGTGTTTCGCAACGCGATGCTGCTGGTGATCGCGGGCTTCCCCTCGGCATTCATCGGCATCTTCTTCACCGGCTCGCTGCTGGTGGAGGTGATCTTCTCCCTCGACGGCCTGGGCCTGATGAGCTTCGAGGCGGCCATCAACCGCGACTACCCGGTGGTGTTCGGCACGCTGTTCATCTTCACCCTGCTGGGCCTGGTGGTGAAGCTGATCGGTGACCTGACCTACACCCTTGTCGATCCGCGTATCGACTTCGACAGCCGGGAGCACTGAGATGACCCTATCCCCTCTCAACCGCCGCCGCTTCGAACGCTTCAAGGCCAACCGCCGAGGCTGGTGGTCGCTGTGGCTGTTCCTGATCCTGTTCGGGCTGAGCCTGGGCGCCGAGCTGATCGCCAACGACAAGCCGCTGGCGGTGCGTTACGACGGCGAATGGTACTTCCCCGCCCTCAAGCGCTACCCCGAGACCACCTTCGGCGGCGAGTTCCCGCTGGAGGCCAACTACAAGAGCCCGTACATCCGCGAGTTGCTGGCAGCCAAGGACAGCTGGGTGCTGTGGGCACCGATCCCGTTCAGCTACCAGAGCATCAACTACGACCTGAAGGTGCCCGCCCCGGCCCCGCCCTCGGCGCAGAACCTGCTGGGCACCGACGACCAGGGCCGCGACGTGCTGGCGCGGGTGATCTACGGTTTTCGCATCTCGGTGCTGTTCGCCCTGACGCTGACGGTGTTCAGCTCCATCATCGGGGTGATCGCAGGCGCCCTGCAGGGCTTCTATGGCGGCTGGGTCGACCTGGCCGGGCAGCGCTTTCTGGAGATCTGGTCGGGGTTGCCGGTGCTGTACCTGCTGATCATCCTGGCCAGTTTCGTGCAGCCCAACTTCTGGTGGCTGCTGGGCATCATGCTGCTGTTCTCGTGGATGAGCCTGGTGGACGTGGTGCGCGCCGAGTTCCTGCGCGGGCGCAACCTGGAATACGTGCGCGCGGCGCGGGCGCTGGGCATGCAGAACGGCGCGATCATGTACCGGCACATCCTGCCCAACGCGATGGTCTCGACCATGACCTTTTTGCCGTTCATCCTGACCGGCGCCATCGGCACCCTCACGGCGCTGGACTTTCTCGGCTTCGGCCTGCCACCGGGCGCGCCGTCGCTGGGCGAGCTGGTGGCCCAGGGCAAGTCCAACCTGCAGGCGCCGTGGCTGGGCATGAGCGCCTTCGCGGTACTGGCACTGATGCTCAGCCTGCTGGTGTTCATCGGCGAGTCCGCCCGCGATGCCTTCGACCCGAGGAAATGAGATGAGCAACGACACCTTGATCGAAGTGCGCGACCTGTCGGTGGAGTTCGTCACCGGGGCGCAGCAACAACGCGTGGTCGAAGGCATCAGCTTCGACATCCGTCGTGGCGAGACATTGGCACTGGTGGGCGAAAGCGGCTCGGGCAAGTCGGTGACCGCGCACTCCATCCTGCGCCTGCTGCCCTACCCGCTGGCCCGCCACCCCAGCGGCAGCATCACCTACGAAGGCCAGGACCTGCTCAAGCTGGAAGAAAAACAGATGCGGCGCATTCGCGGCAACCGCATCGCGATGATCTTCCAGGAGCCGATGACCTCGCTCAACCCGCTGCACAACATCGAGAAGCAGATCAACGAGATTCTCATGCTGCACAAGGGCCTGCGCGGCAAGGCGGCCACCGAGCGCACCCTGGAGCTGCTGGAACTGGTGGGCATTCCCGACCCGGTCAAGCGCCTCAAGGCCCTGCCCCACGAGCTGTCGGGCGGTCAACGCCAGCGGGTGATGATCGCCATGGCCCTGGCCAACGAGCCGGAGCTGCTGATCGCCGACGAACCGACCACCGCGCTGGACGTCACCGTGCAGCTGAAAATCCTCGAATTGCTCAAGGACCTGCAGGCGCGCCTGGGCATGGCGCTGCTACTGATCAGTCACGATTTGAACCTGGTGAAAAGAATTGCCCACCGCGTATGTGTCATGCAGCGCGGTTGCATCGTCGAACAGGCGTCGTGTGACGAATTGTTCCGTGCCCCGCAGCATCCGTATACGCAAATGCTGCTCGGTGCCGAGCCCAGCGGCAAGCCTGCCGACAACCCGGTGGGCCCGCCGCTGCTCGAGGTCGAGGACCTGCGCGTGTGGTTCCCGATCAAGAAGGGCCTGCTGCGCAAGACCGTGGACCACGTCAAGGCGGTGGACGGCATCAACTTCAGCCTGCCCCAGGGCCAGACCCTGGGCATCGTGGGCGAGAGTGGTTCCGGCAAGTCTACCCTGGGCCTGGCGATCCTGCGGTTGATCGGCAGCCAGGGCGCGATACGCTTTGAAGGCCAGGCGCTGGACGGCCTGACCCAGCAACAGGTGCGGCCGTTGCGCCGCCAGATGCAGGTGGTGTTCCAGGACCCCTTCGGCAGCCTGAGCCCGCGCATGAGCGTGAGCGATATCGTCGGAGAGGGCCTGCGCATTCATCGGATCGGCACGGAGGCAGAGCAGGAACAGGCGATCATGGAGGCGCTCGAGGAAGTAGGACTGGATCCGCAAACCCGGCACCGCTACCCTCACGAGTTCTCCGGTGGCCAGCGACAACGTATTGCCATTGCCCGGGCACTGGTATTGAAACCGGCGCTGATACTGCTGGACGAGCCCACTTCGGCGCTCGACCGGACCGTTCAGCGCCAGGTGGTGGAACTGCTGCGTACGCTGCAGACCAAGTACAACCTGACCTACTTGTTCATCAGCCATGACCTGGCGGTGGTCAAGGCGCTCAGCCACCAGTTGATGGTGGTCAAGCAGGGCAAGGTGGTGGAACAAGGTCCGGCTACGGGTATTTTCAGCGCCCCGCAACATCCCTATACACAGCAGCTGCTGGAAGCCGCCTTTTTGGCCCCCACAGCTGTCGATTAACCTGAAGAGGAACAACACATGGGTTTTCTCGCCGGTAAGCGCGTACTGATCGTCGGTGTCGCAAGCAAACTGTCCATCGCATCCGGCATCGCTGCCGCCATGCATCGCGAGGGTGCAGAACTTGCCTTCACCTACCAGAACGAAAAGCTCAAGGGCCGCGTCGAAGAGTTCGCCGCTGGCTGGGGCTCCAGCCCTGAGCTGTGCTTCCCCTGTGACGTTGCCAGCGATGAAGAAATCGCCAAGGTCTTCGAAGAACTGAGCAAGAAGTGGGACGGCCTGGACTGCATCGTGCACTCCGTAGGCTTCGCGCCGGGCGACCAGCTCGACGGCGACTTCACCCAGGCCACCACCCGTGATGGCTTCCGCATTGCCCACGACATCAGCGCCTACAGCTTCGTGGCCCTGGCCAAGGCCGGTCGCGACATGATGAAGGGCCGCAATGGCAGCCTGCTGACCCTGTCGTACCTGGGCGCCGAGCGCACCATGCCCAACTACAACGTGATGGGCATGGCCAAGGCCAGCCTGGAAGCCGGCGTGCGCTACCTGGCGCGCAGCCTGGGCCCGGAAGGCACTCGTGTGAACGCCGTTTCGGCCGGCCCGATCCGTACCCTGGCAGCCTCGGGTATCAAGAACTTCCGCAAGATGCTGGACGCCAACGAAGCGCAGACCCCGCTGCGTCGCAACGTCACCATCGACGAAGTCGGCAACGCCGGCGCGTTCCTCTGCTCGGACCTGGCGTCGGGCGTGAGCGGTGAAATCATGTACGTGGACGGTGGCTTCAACACTACCGCCATGGGCGACCTTACCGAGTAAGGTTGGCAGGATGGGAAAAGGCCGCTGATGCGGCCTTTTCTTTTGTCCGGGATCTGGCCATTCGCCGGCAAGGCCGGCTCCTGAAGAGGTTGTGATCCCTGTAGGAGCCGGCCTTGCCGGCGAACGCCCCCGTACAACCAACACAAAAACAGAAAGGGCCGCATCAGCGGCCCTTTCCGTTTACAGCAGCATCACTCAGTAACGGGTGATGTCCGCCTTCTCTTCCAACTGCTTGCGGTATGCAGCGAAGTCCTGCTGGCCAGCACGCGACGCCAGGAAGCGACGGTAGGCCGCCTTCTCTTCGTCACTTGCCGCAGCACCTTCGTTGACGCCGTTCAGGCGCAGGACCACAAAGCTGCCGTCGTTCAAGGTGACGCTACCGAAGGTCGGCTTGTCCTTGGCTTGCGGCTTGCTCATGCGGAACACCGCCTGCAGCTCGGCCGGGTCGATGGCCTCCTGGTTGCGTGTGACCGCTTCCTGGACCTTCCAGCTCTGCCCTTCCTGGCTGGCTGCCAGTTCGACCTTGCCGTCGCGCAGGCCGGCGATCAGCGCCTCGCCCTTGGCCTTGGCCGCCGCACTGGCGTGCTCCCTGGCCAGGTGCTTGCGAATGCTGTCGCTCACCACTTCCAGCGGCAGTTGCTCAGGCTTGCGGTGCTCCTTGACACGGATGACCACGACCGTCTCCGGGTCCAGCTCGATGGCGGTGCTGTTGGCACCCTCTTCCAGCACTTCCGGGCTGAACGCCGCCTGGATCACCGCACGGTTGGCCGTGATGCCATCGCCACCTTCACGGCCGAACGGCGCCGAGGTGTTCAGCTTCAGGCCAAGCTCCTGGGCCGGCTGGGCCAGGTCGGAGGCTTCGAACGCCGAGTCCTCCAGCTGCTTGGTCACTTCGACGAAGCGCTGTTCGACCTGCTGGGTCTTGAGCTCGCGGGTCAGCTTGTCTTTCAGGCTGGCGAAGGTCGGCACTTCAGGTGCCTGCACATCCAGCAGCTTGATCAGGTGCCAACCGAAGTCGGTACGCACCGGCGCCGATACCTGGCCCTTGTTCAGCGCATACAGCGCCTCTTCGAAGGCCGGGTCGTAGACGCCCTGGCCGGCATAGCCCAGGTCACCACCCGTGGCGGCAGAGCCCGGGTCCTGGGAGAACTCCTTGGCCAGCTTGGCAAAGTCTTCGCCTTTGTCCAGACGCTGCTTGATCTCTTCGATGCGGGCCTTGGCCTGGGCATCGTCAAGCTTGTCGTTGACTTCGATGAGGATGTGCGCGGCATGGCGCTGCTCGGCCAGGTTGGCGATTTCCTTCTGGTACAGCGCCTGGAGCGCCTCGTCGTCGACCTTGACCTGGTCGAAGAACGCGGCCTTCTTCAGCTCGATGTAGTCGATGACCACCTGATCGGGGCTCATGAACTCCTTGGCGTGCTCGTCGTAGTGCGCCTTGATCTCTTCGTCGGTGACCTTGACCGCGGCCGGGTCGGCCTTGAAGGTCAGCGAAGCGAAATCACGGGTCTGCTTCTCCAGGCGGGCAAATGCCTCGACCTGCGAATCGGTAACGAAACCGCTGCCGGCCAGGCCAGCACGCAGTTGGCCGATCAGCATTTCCTGCGCCAGCATGTCGCGGAACTGCAGGCGACCGTAGCCCAGCTGACGAATCACCTGGTCGAAACGCTCGGGGCTGAACTTGCCGTCAACCTGGAACTCCGGCGTTTGCAGGATGACCTGGTCAAGCGCGGCTTCGGAGAAGCTGAACTTGGCATCCTTGGCGCCCTGGAGCAGCAGCTTGCGCTCGATGAGGCCCTTGAGTGCTGCTTCACGCAGCATTTTTTCATCCAGCAGGGAGGCGTCGAAATCCTTGCCCAGCTGTTGCATCAGTTGCCGACGTTGCATGTCGACAGCCTGGCTCAGCTCATTCTGGCTGATGGTGTCGCCATTGACCTTGGCAGCGTCCTGGCTATGGGTGGTGGCCTGGAAGATGGCATCGAAGCCGGTCAGCGCCATCAAGGCCACGATGACACCGATGATGGTCTTGGCAATCCAACCTTGTGAATTGTCCCTGATATTTTGAAGCATGCGTCCCCCAGAAACGGCCGTACTAAATAAACAACCGCGGAGCGTGGGTAGAGTCCTGATAGAAGAAAGGCGCATCCGAGGATGCGCCTTCTCGTAACTGGCGAAGCAAACGGGAATCTGTTTTTGCGATTCCCCGTGCTGCGCTACCAGGCCAGGCGAAACCCGACCCGGTTAGGCGAAGCCTGAAAGAGACGCCTTAGTTGACGGCTTCTTTCAGTGCTTTGCCGGCCTTGAAGCCTGGCTTCTTGGCAGCAGGAATTTCCAGAGTCTTGCCGGTTTGCGGGTTGCGACCGGTACGGGCAGGACGATCGGTTACCGAGAAGGTACCGAAACCGACCAGCACCACGGAATCACCGGCTTTCAGGGCGCCGGTGACGGATTCGATGACTGCGTCCAGCGCACGGCCGGCAGCAGCTTTCGGGATATCAGCAGATGCGGCAATAGCGTCAATCAGTTCCGACTTGTTCACTCTAAGTCCCCTTATCTCTATTTGAGTTTGTTTCTAAGTATGTAATGAAAAGCAAAACGATTGCCGGGTGGCCCACCGACAAGTGGGCGCCGCTTTATAACAAGGGCCCGAATTAACGTCGTGGAGGCCCCCCAGCCAAATACGTACTAATGGGTACTGATTCGTTCCTTGGAATCGCTGTCGCGCTTTTCATCCTTGGCGACAATCTCGGGAGCCACATCTGGCAAGGGCTCCGGGGCGTATTGCAGCGCAATTTGGAGGACTTCGTCAATCCATTTGACAGGTTTAATCTGAAGATCCTGTTTAATATTGTCAGGAATTTCCTTCAGGTCGCGCACATTCTCTTCTGGAATGATCACGGTCTTGATCCCGCCGCGGTGTGCTGCCAGCAGTTTTTCCTTCAAACCGCCAATGGCCAGCACCTGGCCACGCAGGGTGATTTCCCCGGTCATGGCCACATCGGCGCGCACCGGAATCCCGGTCAGGGCCGACACCAGTGCAGTGCACATGCCGATGCCAGCGCTCGGGCCGTCCTTGGGGGTAGCCCCTTCCGGCATGTGAATGTGGGTGTCGCGCTTCTCGTGGAAGTCGGCCGGGATCCCCAGGCTGCGTGCACGGCTGCGCACCACGGTCTGCGCGGCAGTGATCGACTCGACCATCACATCGCCCAGCGAACCGGTCTTGATCAGTTGACCCTTGCCCGGAATCACCGCAGCCTCGATGGTCAGCAGCTCGCCGCCCACCTGGGTCCACGCCAGGCCGGTTACCTGCCCTACCTGGTCCTGCTGCTCGGCCAGGCCGTAGCGGAACTTGCGAACGCCCAGGTAATGCTCGAGGTTGTCACCATCGACCTTGACGGCCACCTGCTTGAGCCCGGCATGTTCCTTGACGACCTTGCGGCAGATCTTGGCGATCTGGCGCTCCAGGCCCCGCACACCGGCTTCGCGGGTGTAGTAGCGGATGATGTCGCGGATGGCGGCAGTGTCGATCTCCAGCTCGCCCTTCTTCAGGCCGTTGGCCTTGATCTGCTTGGGCGAGAGGTACTTGACCGCAATGTTGATCTTCTCGTCTTCGGTGTACCCCGGCAGACGAATCACTTCCATCCGGTCGAGCAGCGCCGGCGGGATATTCATCGAGTTGGAGGTGCACAGGAACATCACGTCCGACAGGTCGTAATCGACCTCCAGATAGTGATCGTTGAAGTTGTGGTTCTGCTCGGGGTCGAGCACTTCGAGCAGTGCCGAGGCCGGGTCGCCACGCATGTCGCTGCCCATCTTGTCGATTTCATCGAGCAGGAACAGCGGGTTGCGCACACCCACCTTGGTCATCTTCTGGATCAGGCGACCGGGCATCGAACCGATGTAGGTACGACGGTGGCCGCGAATCTCTGCCTCGTCACGCACGCCACCCAGGGCCATGCGCACGAACTTGCGATTGGTGGCGCTGGCAATGGACTCGGCCAGGGAGGTCTTGCCCACACCCGGCGGGCCGACCAGGCACAGTACCGGGCCGCGGATCTTCTTCACGCGCTTTTGCACGGCGAGGTATTCGAGGATGCGTTCCTTGACCTCGTCCAGGCCGTAGTGGTCGGCATCCAGGATCTCTTCGGCCTTGGCCAGGTCAAGGCGCACCTTGCTCTGCGCCTTCCACGGCACCTGCACCAGCCAGTCGAGGTACGAGCGCACCACGGTGGCTTCAGCCGACATCGGCGACATCTGCTTGAGCTTGTTCAGCTCGGCCTGGGCCTTGGCGTAGGCATCCTTGGGCAGGCCGGCAGCGTCGAGGCGCTTTTTCAGCTCTTCGACTTCGTTGTGGCCTTCGTCGCTGTCGCCGAGCTCTTTCTGAATGGCCTTCATCTGCTCATTCAGGTAGTACTCGCGCTGGCTGCGCTCCATCTGCTTCTTGACCCGACCACGGATGCGCTTCTCGACCTGCAACAGGTCGATTTCGGCATCCAGCAAGGCCAGGACATGCTCGACCCGGGCGCCCAGGTCGATGATTTCGAGAATTTCCTGCTTCTGCTCGATCTTCAGGGCCATGTGGGCGGCCATGGTGTCGACCAGGCGCCCCGGCTCGTCGATGCTGTTGAGCGACGAGAGGACTTCAGCCGGGACCTTCTTGCCCAGCTGCACATACTGTTCGAATTGCGACAGCAGGCTGCGCACGAAGACTTCGGACTCGCGATCGGCGGCCTCGACTTCGTCGATCAGCGCCACATCGGCGCGAATATGCCCGTCGACTTCGACAAAGCGCTCAACCGCACCGCGCTGCTCGCCCTCGACCAGCACCTTGACGGTGCCATCGGGCAGTTTGAGCAGTTGCAGTACGGTTGCGATGGTGCCGACACGGTACAGGGCATCTTCACCTGGATCGTCATCAGCTGGATTCTTCTGGGCCAGCAGGAGGATCTGCTTCTCGCCCGTCATCGCGGCCTCGAGGGCCTCGATGGACTTTTCACGCCCCACGAACAGCGGGATGACCATGTGCGGGTAAACGACGACATCGCGCAATGGCAAAAGAGGCAAGTCGAGGGTTGTCTTCATGATTTCGCCTCTACAGCGGCCTTATGGCCGTAATCCGATGGAAATTTGAGCATGGAGTTAATGTGGGGGCAGGCCCGCAAAAAAACAAGCTCTGCGACAGGAAAAGCAAAGGGGCCCGTAGGCCCCTTGCTGGTTTGCTGCCGTCACCCGACTCAGGCGTCGGGTGCAGCCTTGGCTTGCGGCTCGCTGTTCTCGTAGATCAACAGCGGCTTGGACGAGCCATCGATGACGCTCTCGTCGATCACCACCTTGCTGACATCCTTCTGCGAAGGAATCTCGTACATGGTGTCGAGCAGGATGCCTTCGAGAATCGAACGCAGGCCACGGGCACCGGTCTTGCGCTCCAGTGCCTTGCGGGCCACCGACTTGAGCGCATCGCTGCGGAACTCCAGGTCGACGCCTTCCATCTCGAACAGCTTGCCGTATTGCTTGGTCAAGGCGTTCTTCGGCTCGGTGAGGATCTGCATCAGTGCAGCCTCGTCGAGCTCGTCGAGGGTTGCCAGTACCGGCAGGCGGCCGACGAACTCGGGAATCAGGCCAAACTTGACCAGATCGTCCGGCTCGACTTCACGCAGCGACTCGCCAACCTTCTTGCCTTCTTCCTTGCTGCGAACTTCCGCACCAAAGCCGATGCCACCGCGGGTGGAACGGTTCTGGATGACCTTTTCGAGGCCCGAGAACGCACCGCCGCAAATGAACAGGATGTTGCGCGTATCGACCTGCAGGAACTCCTGCTGCGGGTGCTTGCGGCCACCTTGCGGCGGTACCGAGGCAACCGTGCCCTCGATCAGCTTGAGCAATGCCTGCTGCACGCCTTCGCCCGAAACGTCACGGGTGATGGATGGGTTGTCCGACTTGCGCGAGATCTTGTCGATTTCGTCGATGTAGACAATGCCCATCTGGGCCTTTTCCACGTCGTAGTCGCACTTCTGCAGCAGTTTCTGAATGATGTTCTCGACATCTTCACCGACATAACCCGCTTCGGTCAGCGTGGTGGCATCGGCAATGGTGAACGGCACATTCAACAGACGCGCGAGGGTTTCGGCGAGCAGGGTCTTACCCGAGCCCGTCGGTCCGATCAGCAGGATGTTGCTCTTGCCGAGCTCGACATCGTCGTTCTTCTTGTCACGTTGGTTCAGGCGCTTGTAGTGGTTGTACACCGCTACGGCCAAGACTTTTTTCGCGCGCTCCTGACCAATGACGTACTGGTCCAGGATGCCGCTGATTTCTTTCGGCGAAGGCAATTTATGCGCGCTGCTCTCGGCCTGGGCTTCCTGCACCTCCTCACGGATGATGTCGTTGCACAGGTCGACGCACTCGTCGCAGATAAAGACCGAGGGGCCGGCAATCAACTTGCGTACTTCATGCTGGCTTTTGCCGCAGAAGGAGCAATAGAGCAATTTGCCGTTGTCCTCGCCGTTACGGGTGTCAGTCATTCGATCGATCCAATCCGGTAGGCTTGCAACACAAGATGAAGGCAATTGCGGGCTTTTTCAAGTCCACAGGTGGCGGGAGGGCCCGGCCACCCGCTTGGCTGCCTATCAAACAGGCCGCTTGTGGAGCACCGAGTCGATCAGGCCGTATTCGGCAGCACGCTCGGCGCTCATGAAGTTGTCGCGGTTGGTGTCACGCTCGATGGTTTCGAGGTCCTGCCCGGTGTGATGGGCCAGCAGCTCGTTCAGACGCGAACGGATCTGCAGGATTTCCTTGGCGTGGATCTCGATATCCGAGGCCTGACCCTGGAAGCCACCCAGCGGCTGGTGAATCATCACCCGCGAGTTCGGCAGGCAGAAACGCTTGCCATGGGCACCGGCAGCCAGCAGGAACGCGCCCATGGAGCACGCCTGACCGATGCAGGTGGTGGAAACGTCGGGCTTGATGAACTGCATGGTGTCGTAGATCGACATGCCTGCTGTCACCGAACCACCCGGCGAGTTGATGTAGAGATGGATGTCCTTGTCCGGGTTTTCCGCTTCAAGGAACAGCAATTGCGCTGCGATCAGGTTGGCCATGTAGTCCTCTACCGGGCCGACCAGAAAGATCACCCGCTCCTTCAACAGGCGCGAGTAGATGTCATAGGCGCGTTCGCCACGAGCGGATTGCTCGATAACCATCGGGACCAGGCCGCCTGCGGCCTGGATGTCAGAGCTCTGCTGATAATAAGAATTGCGGGACATGTCCTGCACTCACTCCCAAATAGTCATGTCTTGAATACGCACAAGCCAGCTCGAAGGCTGGCTTGTGGTGTTTTCCTACAAGAGAAGGAAATCAGTCAGCGGCAGGTGCCTGCACCGGCTTGACAGCTTCTTCGTAAGAGACCGATTTGTCGGTCACAGTCGCTTTCTGCAGAACAGTATCCACAACTTGTTCTTCCAGCACAACCGAACGGACTTCGTTCAGCTGCTGGTCGTTCTTGTAGTACCAGGCCACGACTTGCTCAGGCTCCTGGTAGGCCGAGGCCATTTCCTGGATCATTTCGCGAACGCGGTCTTCGTCTGGCTTGAGGTCGAACTGCTTGACCACTTCGGCGACGATCAGGCCCAGCACGACGCGGCGCTTGGCTTGCTCTTCGAACAGCTCGGCCGGCAGTTGCTCAGGCTTGATGTTGCCACCGAACTGCTGAACGGCCTGCACGCGCAGACGGTTCACTTCGTTTTCCAGCAGGGCCTTTGGCACTTCGATCGGGTTGGCAGCCAGCAGGCCGTCCATTACCTGGTTCTTGACCTTGGTCTTGATGGCCTGGCGCAGTTCACGCTCCATGTTCTTGCGAACTTCGGTGCGGAAGCCTTCGATGCCGGTTTCCTTGATGCCGAACTGGGCGAAGAACTCTTCGGTCAGCTCAGGCAGTTTTGGCTCGGAAACGCTGTTGACGGTAACGGTGAACTCGGCGGCTTTGCCAGCCAGGTCCAGGTTCTGATAGTCCTCGGGGAAGGTCAGGTTCAGAACGCGCTCTTCACCGGCCTTGGCGCCGACCAGACCTTCTTCGAAGCCTGGGATCATGCGGCCGGAACCCAGCACCAGCTGGGTGCCCTGGGCCGAACCACCGGCGAACACTTCACCGTCGACCTTGCCGACGAAATCGATGTTCAGCTGGTCTTCGTTCTGGGCAGCACGATCGGTCGCTTCAAAGCGAACGTTCTGCTTGCGCAGCACTTCCAGCATGTTGTCCAGGTCGGCGTCAGCCACTTCGGCGCTCAGGCGCTCGACGTTGATCGACTCGAAACCGGCAACGGTGAACTCAGGGAACACTTCGAAGACGGCAACGTATTCCAGGTCCTTGCCCGCTTCGAGCGACTTCGGCTCGATCGACGGCGAACCGGCCGGGTTCAGCTTCTGCTCGACCACGGCTTCGTAGAAGGAGGACTGGATCACATCGCCTACTGCTTCCTGGCGAGCGTCAGCACCGAAACGGCGCTTGATTTCGCTCATTGGAACTTTGCCTGGACGGAAGCCAGCGATCTTGGCCTTTTGGGCGGTCTGCTGCAGACGCTTGTTGACCTGGCTCTCGATACGCTCAGCCGGCACGGTGACGCTCATGCGGCGCTCGAGAGCGGAAGTATTTTCAACAGAAACTTGCATGGATATTCCTCGTTGCACAGACGTTAGCCGGCGATACCGACTCCAGAATCAAGGGCAAGCATTCTAGTGACTCAAACACCAGAAGTCACCCCGTTCAAATCAAGGAGAACAGGCCGCGGCACATTTGAATTTCGCACAACTGCCCCGAAGCCTCTTGCCCGGGCGCCGGAACCCGCCGTTGAAGGCGTTGCGGCCTGACCGGCGGGCATCCCGATGCCCAGTGGAGGCTATGGAACAGAAACTTTTCAACACACTACCGCGCCTCAGGGCGCAGCATCTTCAATTTCGTTGAACTCGCAGTATTCCTGCCAGCTCAGGCCCAATGCCTCGGCCACTTCGCGGTGCACTTCAAGACGCATCTCGCGCAGTTGTTCGGGCGACTCGGCAATCAACTCCAGGGTCAACTCCCAGGATTGAAGGCCACGCTCCTGCGCCTGGTCATCGAACGCCCACTGGATCTGCTGCTGTTGCTCGTGGGCATTGAGCCCGGCTATCTCTTCGAGCAACTGCGGGTTTGCCTGGGCAAACCGCTCTAGCGCGACCGCCTGGCGTGATTCTTTTGCAATCATGGTGCATTCCTTCCTGCGGCCGATAACCCGGCCACTGCTTCAACCGCCTGAAATCTATCAGCTTTGGCTTATTTGTCACTAGCCAGGGTGACATCGGCGACAGGTGAACAGCAGAATGCCGCGCACCTTAACATCTGGCCCTGTGCCACCCAAGCGCTGCAGCAAATCAACAAACGGCCGCCCGGTTTCTGCCAGACTCACCGGCGTCTTCTTTTCGGATACCTGCATGAATCACGAATTGTTCTGGGTCCTTGGCCTGCTGTTCAGCGCCGTCGCGCTGTTTGTCATCAATCGCCCGCGCATGGACGTGGTGGCGCTGCTGGTGATCGTCGCCCTGCCCCTGCTCGGCATCCTGAGCGTGCAGGAAGCCCTGGCCGGCTTCAGCGACCCCAACGTGGTGCTGATTGCCGCGCTGTTCGTGATCGGCGAAGGGCTGGTGCGCACCGGTATTGCCTACCGCATCGGCGAGTGGATGGCCGAACGCGCCGGCAACAGCGAAACTCGCCTGATCGTGCTGCTGATGGTGTCGGTGGCAGGCCTGGGCTCGGTGATGAGTTCGACCGGCGTGGTGGCGATCTTCATCCCGGTAGTACTGAGCATCGCCGCACGCATGAAGGTGTCGCCCAGCCGCCTGATGATGCCACTGGCCTTCGCCGGGCTGATCAGCGGCATGCTCAGCCTGGTGGCCACGCCTCCCAACGTGGTGGTGCACAGCGAGCTGGTACGCCACGGTGAAACCGGTTTCAGCTTTTTCAGCTTCACCCCTTTCGGCCTGGTGATCCTGGTGCTGGGGGTGGGCTACATGCTGCTGACGCGCAACTGGCTGGGCAGCGCGACGCGCAAGGACGGCAGTACCGAAACCCGCCGCACCCTGCTCGACCTGATCATCGACTACAAGCTGGCCGGGCGTGAACGACGCCTGCGGGTCAGGCCCCATTCGCCGCTGATCGGCCACAGCCTGAGCGAGCTGAAGCTGCGCACCGAGCACGGTGCCAACGTGGTCGGCATCGAGCGCCAGCACAAGTTCAGCACCCGCGTGATCAGCCCCGACTCCAGTACCCTGGTGCACGAAGGCGACGTGCTGCTGCTTGACCTGTTCTCGCCCAAGGACGACCTGCGCAGCCTGTGCCAGACCATGCGCCTGGAGCCTCTGCACTTCAAGGCCGCCTACTTCATCGACCAGTCGCGCGAAGTGGGCATGGCCGAAGTGGCGCTGCCACCGGGCTCGCAGTTGATCGGCAAGAACCTGCTGGAGCTGACGTTCCGCAGCCGCTGGGGGCTGAACGTGGTGGGCCTGCGTCGCGACCAGGCGGCCATCGACGAGCAACTGGTGGAAGAAAAGCTCAAGCTGGGCGACACCCTGCTGGTGATCGGCACCTGGAAGGCGATTCGCCAGCTGCAGACGCAACCGCGAGACTTTCTGGTGCTGAGCCTGCCGGCGGAAGTGGACAACGTGGCCCCGGCCCTGAATCAGGCGCCTTATGCGCTGATCAGCCTGGCGGTGATGGTGGGCCTGATGATCAGCGGCCTGGTACCCAACGTGATCGCCGCGCTGATCGGCTGCCTGCTGATGGGCGCCAGCCGCTGCATCGACATGGAGAGCGCCTACCGGGCGATCCACTGGCAGAGCCTGATACTGATCGTGGGCATGCTGCCCTTTGCCCTGGCGTTGCAGAAAACCGGAGGCATCGCCCTGGCGGTGGACGGCCTGGTGGGCGTGCTGGGCGGTGCCGGGCCCTACGTGATCCTCGCCACGCTGTTTGCGATCACGGCGCTGATCGGGCTGTTCATTTCCAACACCGCAACAGCGGTACTGATGGCGCCGGTTGCGATCACCACCGCACAGCAACTGGGCGCATCGCCCTACCCGTTCGCCATGATCGTGGCGCTGGCCGCATCCGCCGCGTTCATGACGCCGGTGTCGTCGCCGGTGAACACCCTGGTGCTGGGGCCGGGGCAGTATCGCTTCGCCGACTTTGTGAAGGTGGGGGTACCGTTCACGATCCTGGTGATGATTGTGAGCGTGCTGATGGTGCCGTGGATTTTTGCTCTGTAGACGGCGGTGCTGCCTTCGCCGGCCATGCCGGCTCCTGCAGGAGCCGGTTTGGCGGCCACAACCCACTAACAATAACAATTATCATTTGAGAAATAATCTCGTTATACTCCGTAGCCTCATCAGCCCTGCACCGATCGCACTCGATGGAATCCAGCCCACACGCCCCTGCCAGCGCCCATGCGTACCTGCAGACGCTGTACACCGATCACCATCGCTGGCTACGCCAATGGCTGCGCAACCGTATGGGTTGCCCGGAGTCGGCGGCTGACCTGGCCCAGGACACGTTCCTGAGCATCCTGGCCTCCAAGGACCTGTTCAGCATCCGCGAGCCGCGCTCGTTCCTGTCCACCGTGGCGCGGCGCCTGATGGCGAACGTACACCGGCGCCGACTGGTGGAGCAGGCCTATCTCGAAGCCCTGGCCAACCTGCCCGAAGCCGTGGAGCCCTCGCCCGAGGTGCGCACCCTGGCCCTTGAAGCCCTGACCCTGCTGGACAGGCTGCTCGACGAACTGCCGGCCAAGGTCCGCGAAGCGTTTCTGCTGTCGCACCTGCAGGGTCTGAAGATCGCCGAGATCGCCGAGCGCCTGCAAGTCAGCACACGCTCGGTGAAGCTGTACCTGGTGCGCGCCAACCAGCACTGTTTTTTTGCGCAGCTGCCATGAGCACACCGCAACCGGCCTTCAAGCCCCGCACCACCCGTGAGGCTGCCCACTGGCTGACCCTTTGGATGGACGGCGACCTGCCGCCCGAGCAGGCCCAGGCCTTTGCACGCTGGCGCGCCGCCGACCCGGACAACGAACGCGCCTGGCTGCATATAGAAAGCCTGCGCGGTCGCCTGGCCGGGCTGGAGCCCACCGCCGGCTACCGCAGCCTCAGCCACGGCGGCGGCAGTCGTCGGCGGGTGGTCAAGGCATTGCTGCTGCTTGCCCTGGCCGGCGGCACCGGCGGCCTGGCCTACCGCGAGCCCTGGCGCAGCGGTGCGGGCCTGGCCTACCACAATGGCGCCAGCGCCCCTCGACACATCACCCTGGCCGATGGCAGCCAACTGACCCTGGATGCCGACAGCACGGTGGAGGTGGACTTCACCCCCACCCAGCGCACCCTGCACCTGCGCAGTGGGCGGCTGCTGATCAGTACCGGGCATGATGACGCGCAGCGCCCCTTCAGCGTGAAGACCGCCCAGGGCAGCGTCCTCGCGCTGGGCACCCGGTTCGTGGTGCAGGTGCAGCCCGAGCGCACCGATGTGCAACTGTTCGAAGGCGCGCTGAAACTCAGCCCGCTGCACACCACGCCACAGCGGCTCAGTGCCGGTGAGCGCACACGCTTTACTGCCATGCGCATCGACGACAGCACCCGGGTGGGCCGCGAGCCTTCATGGGGCGTAGGCGCACTGGAGGCCGACGACATGCGCCTGGGGCACTTCATTGCCGAACTGTCGCGCTATCGCCCCGGCCTGTTGCGCTGCGCCAGTGAAGTGGCCGACCTGCGCATCTCGGGGGTCTACCCGCTGGCCGACAGCGATGCGGTACTCGACGCGCTGACCCAGTCGCTGCCGGTCAGCATCAACCGGCGCTCGCGCTACTGGGTCACGGTCAGCGCCCGCTGAGGGAACTGGCCATTCAGCACGCCAGCTCGATGCCCACCGCGTGGCCGGGCCCCGCCGTTACACTGACCTGGGCCCCGAACACCGTCTCGATGGTATGTGCATTCAGTACCTGTGCGGGCGTCCCGCTGGCGCACAACCGGCCCTTTTCCATCAGCCACAGCCGGTCGCAGTAGCGCGCCGCCAGGTTGAGATCATGCAGCACGCACACCACCGCGATATGTGGCACGCGGGCCAGCCGGCGCAACAGGCGCATCAGATTCTGCTGCTGGCCGATATCCAGCGCGCTGGTGGGCTCGTCGAGCAGCAGCAGGCGCGGCGCCTGGCCCTCGGTGGGGCCCGCAGGGCTGATGGCCAACTGGTTCAGCGCGCGGGCGATGGTCACCCGCTGCAACTCGCCGCCCGACAGCGACAGCACGCCGCGGTCGAGCAGATGAGTGATGTCCATGGCCTCGACGATGCCGGCGCACGGCAACCCGGCATGCCCCTGGCCCAGCTGGATGAATTCGCCGACCTGCCAGTCGAACGCACTGTCCATGTGCTGGGTGACCAGGGCGCGGTTGCGCGCCAGCTGGCGCGGCGAATAGGCGCTCAACGGCTGATCGAGCAGCCGCACTTCGCCGCAGTTGGGCGTGATATAGCCGGAGATCAGCGACAACAATGTGCTTTTGCCTGCGCCGTTGGGGCCGATCAGCCCCAGTAGCTGGCCGCCCTGTATGGCCTCGGTGACCGGGCTGAGGGCAAATGGCCGATGCAGGCCGACAGCGAGAAGATCGAGCATTCAGAACTCCCGGACCTTGCGGCCCAGCAACAACCAGAGAAAGTACGGCCCGCCGATCACGCTGGTGACCAGGCCGACCGGAATCTCGGCAGGGCTGACCAGGCTGCGCGCCAGGGTGTCGGCAAGCAGCAGCAGAATCGCCCCGCACAGCATCGAGGCCGGAATCAGCAGACGGTGGCCCGGCCCGAAGTACAGGCGCAGGCAGTGCGGCACCAGCAGGCCGATGAAGCCGATGATGCCGGTGAGTGCGACGCACAGGCCCACGCCCAGCGAGGAGGCCAGCACAATGCGATTTTTCAGGCGCTCGGCATTGAGCCCCGCCGCATGGGCAGACACCTCACCCAACTGGAACAGGTCCAGGTCGGCGGCGCTGCGCACCAGCACCAGCAAGGTCAACGGCAACACCACCAGCGCTACGCTCAGGGTCGACCACTCGGCGCTGCCCAGGCTGCCCATGCCCCACAGGCTCAATTGGCGCAACTGTTCTTCGCTGGCCATGAAGGTCAGCATGCCGCCCACCGCGCCGGTCAGGGTATTGATCACCAGGCCGGCCAACAGCAGGGTGATGGTCGATTCACGACCTTTGTAGCCGCGCCCGATGCGGAAGATCACCAGCGTTACCAGCAACGCCCCGACAAACCCGGCCAGAAACTGCCCATACAGCTCCAGGCCGGCAAAACGCCCATTGAACAGCACGATCCAGATCGACACCGCCAACCCCGCACCGCTGGCCTGGCCCAGCAGCGTGGGGTCGGCCAGCGGGTTGCGAAACAGCCCCTGCATGGCGGTGCCGCCTGCTGCCAGGGTCGAGCCCACCAGCACCGCCAGCAGCAGCCGCGGCAGGCGTACCTCGCTCCACACTTGCCATTCCAGCGGCGCGGGCAGATGGCCCAGCAGGATGCGCGGCGACAGGCCGATGCTGCCCACCAGCGAACACAGCGCCAGCAAGGCGCACAGGCCGGCCAGCATCAGCAACAGCGTGGGCAATGAGCGGGTGTGCGAGCGCGTCATGGGAACAGCGCCCCGGCATCACGGCGCAGTTGCAGCATGGCCGCCACGGTGCGTGGGCCCAGGTTGAGCAGCGCCTGATCGTCCACCTGCACCAGGCGCCGGTGCTGACCGGCCGGGGTCAGCGCCAGGCCGCCGAGCTTCCACAGGTTGTCCTCGCCGCCCAGGGCCTGCAAACCGGCGCGGCTGATGATCACGAAATCCGGTGCAAGCGACACCATCGCTTCGGCCGCCACCTGCTTGTAGGCACTGAACGGCGCGCAGTTTTCGATGCCCGCCTGCTCCAGTGCGGCATGGGCTTCGGTGCCGCGCCCCATGATCAGCGGGATCATGCCCGCTCGATTGAAGATGAACAGCGCCCTGGGGCCCTTGAGCGGCGCCAGTGCAGCCAACTCGGCGGCCAGACGTTGCTGCTCTGCAACCAGCGGCGGGCTCAGGGTTTCACGGTCGAAGGCCTTGGCCACCTGTTCTATCTTGCGTGGGATATCGGCGATGCGCTTGCCCCTGGGCACTTCGATGACCTCGACGCCCACGGTATCCAGCTGGCGCAGCACCACGGCCGGACGCGCCGCATCGCTGAGCACCACCCGCCGCGGATGCAGGCTCAGGATGCCTTCGGACGACAACTGGCGCAGATAGCCCACCGACGGCAGGCGAGCCACTTCGGGTGGGTAGTGACTGGAATCGTCACGCCCCACCAACCGCGAAGTGGCCTGCAACTGCGCGGCAATCTCGGCCAGGTCGTTGCCGATGACCAATGTGTCGGCCTGATCGGCATGCACGGGCGCTGTACCTATTAAAAGAAGCAGGCACACACTCAGCAGCCGAGCGCTCATTGCCCCGCCTCCAACCGATCGAGCAACTCGCGCCAGGCTGGCTGTTCGGGCTGCCCGGCAGGGCGACGTCCGAACAGTTGCACGATCAGGCGCTGCTCGGCATCGAAGATCTCCAGGCTGTTGACCCCGCCTACGGCATTGGGTTTGTACACGCGCCAGGCTTCGGCTTCGACAGTGTCACGTATGCCGAAACGGGTTGGTGCGGCGTCACCGTCACCCGGCATGTCGAACACCAGGCTGTCGCCCTGCCGCGTGGCGCCGTCGAGCTTGCCGGTGTAGATCTGCGTGGAGCCGGGGCTATAGATGAAGACCATCAGTTCCAGCCCGCTGTCGGCCAGTTGCCCGAGCAGCGCCGCAGTGCCCGCGCTGCCGATACGCCGGGCAAACTGCGGGGCCACGCCCTGGTTGCCCTGATAGCGGGTCAGGCCATGACGCTTGAGCAGCGCGAAGTGGTCATGCACATCCCCCATCGCTGCCCAGTCGTCGACCAGCCCGGCGACCTGTACATCTTGTTTGACCAGCGCCTCGCGCGGTGTGAAGTGCGGGTGCTCCAGGCTGCCCTGGGCATACAGCTCGGCCCACGCCTGCAGGTTCGAGCCGGGTAGCGACGCCAGGCGCAACAGCGGCGCGGCATGCCGGTCGAACACCCTCAGCTCGAAATCACCAGCGGCCTGGCCACGGGTGAGGCACAGCCAGTGCCAAGCGCGCAGGTTCAGGCGCAGGTCCAGGCCATCTTCGCCAAGCACCAGACCGACCTGGGCAACATCGTCCGACCGTGGGAAGCGCCCCACCTGGTCGAGGAATGCATGACTGGCCTGGGTCATGACCCTCAGCGGGCCAAGGTGATACAGCCGGGCCGCCACTTCGGCGGCAGGCAGGGCGAGGCTGAGGCAGTCATGCCCAAGGCGTTGGCGGAGGTCGCTGGCAGTAATAGCAGGCATGTGGGGATTCCTTGTGAGCAGAAAAGGTTCAGTGAAGGGGTGGCTGCAAGGGTGTGTCGCAGCTGGCAGCCGCCGGGGCAAGCGCAACACCGTCGCCGTCCTGGCTGGGCAGTAGCCACACGAAGTCGGCATCCTGCACGGCTGGGGCCTGGCCCTCCTCACCCAGCACCAGCACCTTCAAACCGGGATCGCGCGCGCCATGCCTGAGGTACTGGGGCGCGCCCTGGGACTTGAGGGTGTGCAGCACACCGGCGAACAACAGGCGCGGGGCCGGCGCGGCGTCGAGCACCTGGGCCATGCGCCGGTCGCGACCGTGCTGAATGGCGAGCATGGCGTTCAGTCGCGGCAGGTCGATCTCGCCACAGTGCATCTGCACGATGCGCTGACGTTGCACCTCGGCGATTGCCGCTTGCGGAAACAGGCTGGCCGCATCCGCGGGCGCGTCGGCTGCCACCTGCTTGCGTTCGCGGGAAGACAGGTTGCCGGCCAGCACCGGTGCCGGGGCCTGCATCAGTGCCTGCATCAACGGGCCGTATTGCTCCCAGCTCCAGCGCTCATCCCACTGCATGATCTTGCGCAGACGCGCCAGCCGCACGCGGTTGCCTGCGCCCAGCCACGCCTGCACATCGCCAACCGGGCGCTGCTGATCGCTATCGAGCATCTCGAGCACCACGGCGCCTTGCTGGCGCCGCTCGGCCAGGCCGGTGGCCAGCCACTGCTCGATCAGGTGATGAGCCACGTTGTCGTGGGTCTCCCCCACCATCACCGTGGGGGCTTGCGCCAGTACGTCGAGCAATTGCCCGGCATCGATCTGCTGGCCGCTGCGCACATCAACGATCGCGCCCCAGCCGGGGATGTTGGCTTCGACACGGGCATAGGCGGTCTGGGCCGGCGGCGCATTGACCGTGGCGCAGCCGACGAGCAGGGCAAGGCACGCCCCAAGCAGGCAGTTCGTGTACATGAGAGGGTCCTGTGGGGTCAGTATTCGAACGTGACGCCGAACGAGGTGGTACGCCCACGCCCGGTACCGCGGTCCAGTGAGGCGGACATGATCGAGTCCACCGAGGCGTTGTAGCTGTAGGTCTTGTTCTCCACGTTCTCGACGTTGAAGAACAGGCTGACGTTCTGCTGCACCTGCCAGCTGCCGTAAAGGTCCCAGATCACGCCGGTGGACTGTGTCTTCCTGGTTTCGTACCAGTCCCAGCTTTCTTCGGCAGGGCCGGAGTACTCGCCGCGGGCGCCGAGCACCACGCGCTCGTCGAACCAGCGCGTGCCCAGGTCGAGGGTCCAGTAGCGGTCGGGCTGGCTGTTGATGTCTTCGAGTTCGATGCCCGAGGTGGTCGGCGCCTTGGTGGTGGCGCGGGTCCAGGAGAGGTTGGCGTAGACGAAGCCTGCGTCGTAGCGGCCCTCGATCTCGTAGCCGCTCATGCGCACCTGCTCGGGCCAGTTGACCCAGTTGGCCTTGGCCGAGTATTCGCCGTCGTCATCGACGATGTCGAACGACTGCGGGGTGATATAGCCGTCGATCTTGCTGATGAAGCGGTTGACCTTGAGCTGGGCGTAGTCGTTGCTGCTGAACAGCCCGGCGCGACTGAGATTGAAGCCGAACTCGTAGTTGGTGGAGCGCTCCTGGCGCAGGTACGGGTTGGCCCCTACGCCGTCGGCATCGCTGGCGTCGGCGGTCATCGGCACCTTCTCGAAGAACATCTCCTGCACCCGCGGTGCACGCGAGGTGCGCGACCAGCTGGTGTAGAGCTGCATCCAGTCATAGGGCTTTACGGCAAAGCCGATACGCGGGTTGAAGCTGTGCTCGCGGCGGGTGATGTCCACATCGCCCCCGCCGATACCCGTGCACTCGCGCAAAATCGAGCACTTGGGCACGTGGCCGCTGACCTTGTAGCCGTCGTAGTGCATGCCCAGGGTCATGGCATAAATGTCGTAGTCCAGCTCCAGGGTACTGAACAGGCTTTCGGTCTGCTGCTTGCCTTCGGGGTTGGCCCCGCGTTTTTCCGGCGTGTCGGCAACGAAGTCGTCGGTGTAGTAGCGCATGCCGTTGCTCCAGCTCGCTTCCACCGGGCCGAAGTTGAAACGGCTGAGGTTGGTGAAGTCGAAACCGTGGGCATCGTCGTGGGTCTTGCGGCCGATGAAGGTGGATTCCTCCACCGGCGGGTAATCGAGCTGGGTCTTGTTCTGGTAGGCGTTGACCGTCAGGTTCACCCATTCGTTGTAGGGCGTGTAGGCGTACTTGGCGCGGTAGGTTTCGTTGCGCAGTTCCCATGGGTAGTTGTGGTAGAACTCGTTGCGGTACTGCACGCCGCTGAGGTCCAGGCGGTGCAGGTCGTTGGGCTGCAGGCGCACCTTGAGCAGGCCCGAGCGCGGGCTCTGCTTGGTGGTGTCGTAGTGGTTTTCCTGGCCGGAGCTGGTCTTGTATTCGCCGGTTTGCGAACTGCTGGCGGCGGCGACGATGCCGTACACGCCCTCGCTATCCTCGGGACGGGTTCGTGCGCCAGCGGCGAGCATGCGCGTGTTGCCGTAACCGTTGTTGCCGGTGCGGTAGGTGCTGCGCACACCCACGCGGTGGTCGGGCTTGACGATGTCGTCGATATCGAAGGTGCGGAAGTTGGCGGTGCCCCCCAGGGTATTGGCCCCTTCGGCGCCGTCCACCGCGCCGCGCTGCACATCGACACCGGCCAGCAGGTTGGGGTCGACGAAGGCCATCGGCCCGCCTGAACCGTGACCGGCGTTGTTGCGGAAGGTCTGGGTCACGCCGTCGATCATGGTGTTGACCCGCCCCAGGCCCGACAGCCCGCGGATGTTCACCGAAACCCCGGGCTGGCTGCGTGAATGCAGGGTGTAGGTACCGGGCATGGAGCGCACCAGGCTGTTGAGGTCCTGGCGTTCGGCGTGCACTTCGCGGCTGCTGCGGATCACGCCCGGGCGCTCGCCCAGTGCGTTGACCAGCGTGGGGCCCACCTCCAGCGCGCTGCGGCTCTGTTCCTCGGCGCGCAGCACGAAGCTCTTGTCCTTGAGCTGCACGATGCGCAGCCCGGTACCCATCAGCAGCAGGTCGAAGGCTTCCTTGCGGTTGTACTCGCCATCCAGGCCCTGGGTCTGGCGCTTGTCGGTCAGCTCCGGGGCAAAGGTCAGCATCACGCCGGTGGCGCCCGCCAACTGATTGAGTGCGGGCGCCAGCGGGCCTGCCGCAATCTGGTAATGCTTGCGTACAGCTGCGTGCTGAGCGGTGGGCGCCTCCATGGGCGCCGCCATTGCAACGCTGGCACCACTGACGGCAAGCGCCAGCACAGTAAGCGCGCCCTGCGCCGCCTTGAAAACACGGTGCCTGTCGGGCTGCTGGCCTGGATTTACGGTCGGCGCGATGCGTTTCACGTGAAGCTCCCTGGAACGTTGCAATGGTCTTGCAATAGAGGTCACGTGAGGCAGGCAAAAAGGGAAATGAAAATCAGTATTATTTTTAAAATCATTCATCAGCATGCGCGCGGATAAATGTTGGAACAGTTCTGCCCGTGGTGTTCACGCGCCTACGGCGCAAAGGACGCTATGCTTGCAGGGCCTTCCGTTGACGAACGGTGCCACAGCACCCGCACACGGAACGGCCGACTCGAGTGGCAGGGAGGCCGTGATAAAGGAACCGCACATGGAAAAATACCGATTGGCCGCTGCGCAGCTCGACGAGAGCCTCAGCAGAATTCGCGAACAACGCGATCACCTCCTCGCCCTGGGGGAGGCGGAGCAAGCCGCTCCACTCACCAGAATCCTCAACATCGTTCGACTGGAGCTTGAGCTGTCACCGGTAGGTGGGCCCAAGGCGACCAGGCATTGACGCGAGGGCACTGAAACGCGAAAGCCACCTTGATCGGTGGCTTTTCTGTTCTATAGAGTGGCGCGTCGCTTGATAGCCCTACTCCCCTGGACCCTGCCCCATGACTGATCGCCAGATTATCGTCCCCGACGAGATGAAATTGCTTTGCGAGCGTGCTGGTTATGCCCCCGCGGTAAAGGTGGGCAGAACCCTGTACTGCGCCGGGCAGGTGGGTCGAACGCCGGAGCTGGAGGTGATTGAAGACCCGGAGCAGCAGTTTCTGGCGGCCTGGGAAAACCTTCGCCTCGTGCTCGCGGCGGGCGGTTGCGGGTTTGACGACGTGGTCGAAATGACGACCTATCACATCGACATGCAACGCCATATGCCGCTGTTCAGGAGCGTGAAGGACAAGGTCTTTCCAAGGGGCACCTGTGCATGGACCTGCATAGGCGTCAGCGAACTCGCCCGACCAGGGTTGCTGGTGGAGATCAAGTGCATTGCGGTGCAGCGGTAGGTGCGGGTAAGGAGTAGAAGCCCAGAAACGAAAAAAGCCGCTCAAGGCGGCTTGTTCCGGGCTTCAACGCACTTCAGCGAAGGGCGGTGAAAGCATCTATGGTGCGGACGAAGAGACTCGAACTCTTACAGCTTGCGCCGCTGGAACCTAAATCCAGTGTGTCTACCAATTTCACCACGTCCGCGTGAAGCTTTTAAAGCAAAGGCGCCGGATTTTCATCGGGCGCCTTTTAGAATATGGGGTGGACGATGGGGATCGAACCCACGACAACAGGAGTCACAATCCTGTGCTCTACCAACTGAGCTACGCCCACCATATTGCTTTACTGCTTTTACTTGTGCCAGCTGCCTGTATTGGCGCACCCGGCAGGACTCGAACCTGCGACCATCCGCTTAGAAGGCGGATGCTCTATCCAGCTGAGCTACGGGCGCATATTTAATCTGCTTTCTGTTAGGATTACAAATTAACTTTTAGTCATACCGAACAAGCTATCAAAACCACTTATTCTGCCTGACCTTGCTAACCAGTGCTAGGCTCTGCCCGACAAGTGCGATGAATGTTATAGACGAGCGGCAAAGTCGTCAACACCTTTTTGAAAAAAATTCATTTTATTTAAGGGGTTAGGGGAATTGCCAGACCAAGCGCCTTTGCCCTGCGCCCCGGTCATGCGAGAATGCGCGCTCTTTTTATTCCCTCTCGATGGTTAATCACGCGTCATGACTGCACAACTTATCGACGGCAAGGCGATCGCCGCCAGCCTGCGCCAGCAGATCGCCCAACGTGTCGCGCAACGTCGCGAGCAAGGCCTGCGCACCCCCGGCCTGGCAGTGATCCTGGTAGGCAGCGACCCCGCCTCCCAAGTCTATGTTTCGCACAAGCGTAAAGACTGTGAAGAGGTCGGCTTCAACTCCCAGGCCTATGACCTGCCCAGCGACACCACCCAGCAGGCGCTGACCGACCTGATCGACCGCCTAAATGAAGACGCCGACATCGACGGCATCCTGCTGCAGCTGCCACTGCCGGCGCACCTGGATGCCTCGCTGCTGCTCGAGCGCATTCGCCCCGACAAGGACGTGGACGGTTTCCACCCTTATAACGTAGGCCGCCTGGCCCAGCGCATCCCGCTGCTGCGCCCGTGCACCCCCAAAGGCATCATGACCCTGCTGCACAGCACCGGTCAGGACCTGTACGGCATGAATGCGGTGGTAGTGGGCGCCTCGAACATCGTCGGCCGCCCCATGGCCATGGAGCTGCTGCTGGCCGGCTGCACCGTGACCGTGACCCACCGCTTCACCAAGGACCTGGCCGGCCACGTCGGTCGCGCCGACCTGGTGGTGGTGGCTGCCGGCAAGCCGGGGTTGGTCAAGGGTGAATGGATCAAGGAAGGCGCCATCGTCATCGACGTGGGCATCAACCGCCAGGAAGACGGCAAGCTGGTGGGCGACGTGGTCTACGAGACCGCCCTGCCCCGCGCCGGCTGGATCACTCCGGTGCCAGGCGGCGTCGGGCCGATGACCCGGGCGTGCCTGCTGGAGAACACCTTGTATGCGGCCGAAGAGCTGCACAAGTAAGGCTCGATCGGCAGCATCAGATAACGGCACCTGAGAAGGTGCCGTTTTTTTTGGCCTGGAACAAACGCACGCTCGTCAGCAAAGGCCGTCAGGTTGACGAACGGTCATGACAATGGTCAGATGCGGCCCAGTTTCAGGTGCCTGCTGCCGCCGTGCAGCAGGTGAAACGGGAAGCCGGTGCGTCTTGCATGACTAGTCCGGCGCTGCCCCCGCAACGGTAAGCGAGTGAAGCATCCAACAGGCCACTGTGCGCAACGCATGGGAAGGCGGATGACTTCGAGCCTCGCAAGCCCGGAGACCGGCCTGCAAACCCACGACTGTTGAAAGGATGCGTTCAGTCATTTTGGCAAACCTGCGGTGGGCGGGCACGAGCCGGTATTCTGGCGCGCGTTCGCCGGAACCCTCCTGTGCGCTTCCCGAAAAATCCTTTTTCGAGAAGTAGATGAAGACACGTCGTTTTACCCTGATCGGTTGCCTGATCGGCAGCCCGGCCCTGGCGGCCAGCGAACCCCTGACCCTCGACCAGCAGATCGTTTCCGCACCCTCGGTGGAGTCCACCACGGTGGCCGAGATGGCGCGCTATGGCAGCAAGGTGGAGGTCGTGGACCGCGAGCAGATCGAGCGCGCCGGCCCCAGCGCCGACATCACCCGCGTGCTGCAGATGTTCGTGCCCGGCCTGTACGTGGCGCCCAAGCAGGGGCCGTTCGACTATGGCACCTATTCGCTGCTGGGCGGGCGCAACGACGACACGCTGATCATGCTCGACGGGGTGCGCCTGAACAACCGCCTCTACGGCGGCATCTATATAGACACCCTGCCCGCCGCCGCCATCGAGCGCATCGAGGTACTCAAGGGCGGCCAGAGCCTGCTGTTCGGCACCCAGGCCGTGGCCGGGGTCATCAACATCGTCACCCGTTCGGCCCATAGCCGTGACCCCTCGGGCCAGGTCAACCTGGGCGTCGACAGCTTCATGGGGCGCAACGGCGATGCACGTATCGAGCGCATCTTCAGCAACGGCCTGGGCGACCTGGGGCTGCTGGCCTACGTCAGCCACAACGTGTCCGAGGGCTACCAGCCCTACCACAGCAGCCAGATCACCTCGACGGTCAGCGACAAGAAGCGCAGCTACGAGGTCAACACCTTCGGCGCCAAGGCCGCACAAAGCCTGGGCGATGACAGCCGCCTGGAGCTGTTCTACCAGTACAGCGCCGCCAACCTGGACTTCCTGCGCCCGGACGCCAACCGCCGTACCACCAACGACCGCGTGCAGCAGATCGCCACGGCCACCTTCGAGCAGCGCCTGAACCCCGGCTTCAGCTACTTCGTCAAAGGCCACATGAACGATTGGGATACGCGCTACACCCGCATCTACAACAACACCGACGGCAGCACCCGCACCCTCAACCACGACGACTACTGGGGTTTCAGCGACTGGGGCATGCAGGCCGAAGGCAAGGCCGTGCTCCCCGGCGAGCACACCCTGGTGTTCGGTACCGACAACCAGTGGTTCAAGGGAAAGGACGACGTGCTCAAGATCGACAACAACCAGGCCGAGGCCCATGCGCTGTATGTGCAACTGCGCCCTGTCATCGACGCCCTGCCTGACTGGCACCCCAGCATCGGCGTGCGCCGCGAGCACCTGAGCGGCGGTGACAGTGCCACAGTGGGCATGCTCACCTCGCTCTACGACCTGACCGACCAGCTCAAGCTGCGCGGCCAGTTCGGCACCGCCTACAAGCTGCCCAACGCCGAGCAACTGTACGTCAACGAGCCGGGCGACGAGATGGGCAACCCCAACCTCAAGCCAGAGAAGAGCCGCAATGCCGAACTGGGCCTGGACTACACCGGCCTGATCCAGGGCCAGCCTTACAGCCTGAGCGGTACGCTGTTCACCCGGCGCATCGAGGACCTGATCACCATCGTGGATGCACAATGGGTCAACGGCGATGGCGAGATCCAGGTGCGCGGCGTCGAGGTCAACGGGCAGTTCCAGCTCAGTGACCGCTGGCAGCTGGCGGCAGACATGACGCGCAACCTGAGCGAGTCGCGCAACGGCGCCACCCTCAACAACATTCCCGGGTTCTTTGCACGCAGCCGGCTGGGGTACGAGTCGGGTGACCGGATGTGGGGCGCAGGCGCGGCGGTGCGCTACATCGGCACGGTAAAAAGCCCGCGGGATGTGGACTACGGGCATTACACCGTGGTGGACGCCGATGCCTACCGCTACCTGGACGGCGCCCGCCAGCATCGCCTGAGCCTGCTGCTGGAGAACCTGCTGGACCGCGACTACACCACCAGCATGGACAGCGGCGCGCGCAAGGTGCAGAACCTGGGAAGGCCGTTCACCAGCGAAGTGCGTTACACCTACAGCTTCTAGAAGCAGCGCGGGTCAATCCCGCTCCCACAGGTGACAGATGAGCCTGTGGGAGCGGGATTGACCCGCGAAAGCCGCACCACGGACTCAAGGACAAGCCCATGCCCATCCCCAGCAAACCCGAGTGGTCGCACATTCCCGCCCACGCCCGCCACGTGATGCTGTGCACCGGCCCGCGCTGCACCCAGCGCGGCGCGCAGCAGGTGTGGAAAGTGGTGCGCAACGAACTGCTCGCCGCCCAGCGCATGGAAACCGCCGACGGCGTGCTGCTGACCCGTACCCACTGCCAGTTCCCGTGCAACCTGGGCCCGGTCGCCACCGTCTACCCCGAGCGCTGCTGGTACCGCATCGCCAGCGCCGACGATGCCCGCCGCCTGGTGCGCGAGCACCTGGTCGCAGGTACCCCGGTCAGCGCACTGCTGCTCAATGGTGATACCCCATGACGCGCCTGCTCTGCCTGCTGTTGTGCCTGCTCGGCACCACGGCCCACGCCCAGACCTACCGTAACTGCGGCCAGGACTGGACCCTGCCGCACGCCCCGCCGCAGCGCATCCTGGCGCTCAACCAGCATGCCGCCGACCTGCTGCTGGCCCTGCAGGTCGGCCCGTCGCTGGTTGCGGTGAGCTACATCGATGACGACCCCGAGGCGCTGGCCTCCCGGCGCTACCGCGGCGTGCCCCTGCTGTCGCGGCTGTATCCCTCGCCGGAGGTGTTCTATGCCCAGCGCTACGACCTGGTGGTCGGCGGTTTCGCCAGCGCCTTTCGCGATGGCGTGGGCGCCCGCACCCACCTGACCCGCAATGGCATCGGCAGCTACCTGCTGGAGAACGCCTGCGACCCGCGCCCGGCCTCCGGCTTCGCGGCCATCGAAGACGACCTGCGCAGCCTGGGCAAGCTGCTGCAGCGCGAACCCCAGGCCGCTCGGCTGATCGCGCAGCAACGAGCAGACCTGGACCGCGCCCACCAGCTCGCCGCGCAGCATGCCCCACTTTCGGTGTTCTACCTGGACAGCGAGCACCAGGGCCTCGACAGCGAGGGCAGCCGCGGCTTCATCACCCAACTGATCCAGGTTGCCGGTGGGCGCAACCTGTTCGCCGACGTCGACCTGCACCGCGTGACCGTCGACCCCGAAACCCTGCTGCAACGCGACCCGGACGTGATCATCCTGGCCGACGCCGTCTGGTCGCCGGCCCGGCGCAAGCGCGAGTACCTGCACAACCACCCGGCCCTCTCGAAGTTGCGTGCTGTGCGCGAGGGCCGGCTGATCGACCTGCCCTTCACGCACCTGGTGGCAGGCGAACACAGCGCCCGTGCTGCCGTCGCGCTGGCCAACCAGTTGCGTGACATGGCCGAGCACCTGCCCTGAACCGGCACAGCCGATTACGCTGCAATACCCCGCTTTTCAGCTTTCCCCGCTGAGCGCCCCGCGCGCTTCAGCCGGGATTGCAGCGCCACTGCATCGACAATAGACGCACTGCCAACCCCGGATGCGTGCCTCGATGCAAACCACCAATACAGTCTTGATGATCCGCCCCGCGCGGTTCGCCTTCAACCCGGACACCGCACTCAACAACCGCTTCCAGCAGCCTGCACTGGACCCCGACCAGGCACAGCATAAAGCGCTGGAAGAGTTCGACGGCTATGTGGACACCCTGCGCCAGCATGGCGTCGAGGTGCTGGTGGTGCAGGACACGCCGGCCCCGCACACGCCTGACTCGATCTTCCCCAACAACTGGTGGAGCAGCCACGCCGACGGCAGCCTGGTGCTCTACCCGATGGAGGGCCACAACCGCCGCCTGGAACGCGACAAGGGCGTGCTGCAGGTGCTCGCCGACCGTTTCAGCATTCACAACACCATCGACCTGAGCCCGCTGGAGCAACAGAGCATGTTCCTGGAAGGCACCGGCAGCATGGTGCTCGACCGCGAACACCGCATCAGCTACGCCTGCCACTCCGGGCGCACCCACACCGAAGCACTGCGCCAGTTCGCCGACAGGCTCGACTACCGCCTGTGCCTGTTTCACGCCGTCGACCGGCACCGGGCGCCCATCTACCACTGCAACGTGATGATGAGCGTGGGCCGCGGGCTGTCGGTGGTGTGCCTCAAGGCACTGCCCGATGCCGACGAGCGCCGTACCCTGGAACACAGCCTGCGTGCCACCGGCAAGGACATCCTGGCCCTGGACTTCGACCAGCTCGAAGGCTTCGCCGGCAACATGCTCGAAGTGCACGACAAGCAAGGCCAGCCGCTGCTGGTGATGTCGCGCAGTGCCTGGCGCTCGCTGCACCCCGAGCAGCGCCGCCAGGTCGAGCGGCACACCCACCCGGTGGTGGTGAACATCGACAACATCGAACGCATCGGCGGCGGCAGCGCGCGCTGCATGCTCGCCGAAGTGCACCTGCCGGTGCGCAATTGACCGACCACAAGAAGGAGCTCCCCATGACCCGTTACATCGACGTCAACGACCTCAGCCAACTGGTCGCCCGCAAGGGCCTCACCACCTGCCTGGAAGAAATGGCCGAGTACATCCGCCAGGACTACCTGCGCTGGCACGACTTCGAAAAGTGCGCGCGCCTGGCCAACCACTCGCCAGACGGGGTGATCGAGCTGATGCCGGCCTCCGATGCCAACCTCTACGCCTTCAAGTACGTCAACGGCCACCCGAAGAACACCCAGCGCGGCATGCTCACCGTGATGGCGTTCGGTGCGCTGGGCGATGTCGACACCGGCGCGCCATTGCTGCTCAGCGAAATGACCCTGACCACCGCGATCCGCACCGCCGCCACCTCGGCCCTGGCCGCACGCTACCTGGCGCGTCCCGACAGCCGCAGCATGGCGCTGATCGGCAACGGTTCGCAGAGCGAGTTCCAGGCCATCGCCTTCCACGCGCTGGTGGGCATCGAGGAAATCCGCCTGTACGACCTGGACCCACAAGCCACGGCCAAACTGGCCGCGAACCTTCGCGCCTTCCCGGCGATCAAGGTGGTACTGGCCAGCTCCGTGGCCGATGCGGTACGCGGCGCCGACATCGTCACCACGGTCACCGCCGACAAGGCCTACGCCACCATCCTGACCGCCGACATGATCGAGCCGGGCATGCACCTGAACGCGGTGGGTGGCGACTGCCCGGGCAAGACCGAGCTGCACCGCGACATCGTCGACGCCGCACGGGTGATCGTCGAGTACGAACCGCAGAGCCGCATCGAGGGCGAGATCCAGCAGATGCCAGCCGACTCGCCGATCACCGAGTTCTGGCAAGTGGTCAACGGCCAGGTGCTCGGCCGCGAGAACGACACCCAGGTCACCCTGTTCGACTCGGTGGGCTTTGCCATCGAAGACTACTCGGCCCTGCGCTATGTGCTGGATGTGGCCAAGGCCCTGTATATCGGCCATGAAATCGACCTGGTGCCGGCCCTGGAAAACCCCAAGGACCTGTTTGCACGGCTGCTGCCCAAGGTTCAGGCGGTGCACAAGAAACGCGCCTAGACCGGGCCTGCACGTCAATCCAGGCGGCCGTGCACCTTGCACGGCCGTACACAGCAAGCTGCCCCGAAGCCAAAACAGGAGGTCATGCAGCCGATTCGGCTGACACCGAATCGCCAACAGCAGAATCCGGCAGCCAGCGCCGGCCCAAACGACACAAAAAAAATGCTGCCTTCACGCATTCTGACGCCAGACCGAAGAGTCACACACAGACCAAGGCTCAGGCCAACGAAGCGTTCACTGCCCTACATCAACTACAAGACACAGGGATACCTTTATGACCTCGCTGCGAAAGCTGCTCAGCGTGCTGCTCCTGCCCATGTGCGCGAGCACAGTCCAGGCCCAGGAATGGAAAGAAATCCGTTTCGGCGTGTTCCCCGAATACCCGCCCTTCGAATCCGTCGCCGCCGATGGCAGCCTGCAAGGTCTCGACATCGAGCTGGGCAATGCCATCTGTGAAAAGCTGCAGGTAAAGTGCACCTGGGTGCACAACGAATTCGACGGCATGATCCCGGCCCTGCGTGCACGCAAGTTCGACGCAATCATGTCGTCCATGGCGGTGACGCCGGCCCGTCAGAAGCAGATCGAGTTTTCCGATCGCCTGTTCCTCAGCCCCACCTCGGTGATCGTGCGCAAGGGCGCCGACTTCGGCGACACCCCCGAATCGCTCGAGGGCAAGACCGTTGGCGTGTTGCAAGGCTCGCTGCAAGAGGCCTACGCCCGCGCCAAGCTGGCGCCGCTGGGTGCCCGGGTCAAAGCCTACCAGGCCCAGAACCAGAACTATGCCGACCTCATGAACGGGCGCCTGGACGCCACCCTCACCGACAAGCTCGAAGCACAGCTGAACTTCCTCAACACCCCCGAAGGCGCGAACTTCAAGAGCGGCCCGGCAATCAAGGACCCCACCCTGCCCCTGGACATCGCCATGGGCCTGCGCAAGAACGACGCCGAGCTCAAGGCGCTGATCGACAAGGGCATCGCCGCGGTGCTGGCCGATGGCACCTTCGCCAGGATCCAGCAGAAGTACGTCGGCGACCTCGATATCTACAACGAGTAATCGCCTGCAGAGCCCGGGCCTGCACGGCCCGGTGCGCTGTCGCACCCGCCTTTGGTCCTACCGAGAGTTTTCCCGTGAACGACTTCCTCACCTCCACCGGCTTGCAGGCCCTGAGCGTGCAGGGCTTCGGCCCGCTGTTGCTGCAAGGAACCTGGATGACCCTGCAACTGGCCTTTCTGTCACTGGGCCTGAGCCTGCTGCTGGGCCTGATCGGCGCCAGCGCCAAGCTGTCCTCGCTGCGCCTGCTGCGCATTCCCGCCACCCTCTACACCACGCTGATTCGCAGCGTGCCCGACCTGGTGCTGATCCTGCTGATCTTCTACACCCTGCAGCTGTGGCTCAACGACCTGACCGAGCTGCTTGGCTGGGATTACGTCGAGATCAACCCATTCATGGCCGGCGTGATCACCCTGGGCTTCATCTATGGCGCCTACTTCACCGAGAACTTTCGCGCAGCGATCCTCAGCGTGCCCCATGGCCAGCTGGAAGCGGCTACCGCCTACGGGCTGAGCCGCGTGCAGCGCTTCCAGCTGGTGCTGTTCCCGCAACTGATGCGCTTCGCCCTGCCGGGGCTGGGCAACAACTGGCTGGTGCTGCTCAAGTCCACCGCGCTGGTGTCGATCATCGGCCTCTCCGACCTGGTAAAGGCTGCGCAGAACGCCGGCAAGACCACCAATGAGCCGTTGTACTTTCTGCTGTTCGCGGGGCTGGTCTACCTGCTTATCACCACCCTTTCCAATCGCCTGTTCAAGGTGCTGGAACGGCGCTACAACACCGGCATCAAGGGGTTGGCATCATGATCGAACTGCTTCAGGAATACGGCCGGGCCTACCTGTACAGCGATGGCGCGGGCATGTCGGGGCTGGCCATGACGCTGTGGCTGTTCATCGTGACCATGGTGCTGGGCCTGGTGCTGTCGTTGCCACTGGCGCTGGCGCGGGTGTCGCGCAAGCGCTGGCTGCGCTGGCCTGTAGAGCTGTACACCTTCGTGTTTCGCGGCACCCCGCTGTATATCCAGTTGTTGATCTGCTACACCGGGCTGTACGGGCTGGAGGTGGTGCGTGACAACGCGCTGCTCGACCAGTTCTTGCGCAATGCGCTCAACTGCACGCTGCTGGCCTTTGTGCTCAACACCTGCGCCTACACCGTGGAGATCTTCGCCGGGGCCATTCGCAACATTCCCCATGGCGAGATCGAGGCCGCCCAGGCCTACGGCCTGCATGGCTGGCGCCTGAACCTGTTCGTGGTGCTGCCGGCAGCCCTGCGCCGTGCGCTGCCGGTGTACAGCAACGAGCTGATCCTGATGCTGCATGCCACCTCGCTGGCGTTCACCGCCACCGTCGCCGACGTCCTCAAAGTGGCCCGCGACGCCAACGCCGCGACCTTTCTGACGTTCCAGGCCTTCGGCATCGCGGCCATTCTGTACATGTTGCTGTCCTTCGCGCTGGTCGGGCTGTTTCGCCTGGCCGAACGCCGCTGGATGCGTTTCCTTGTTCCTGCCCGAGGCTGACCCATGACCCTTTGCGCACACCCCCTGCCGGCCCATGGCCAGGCCCTGTACGAAACCCCCACCGCCCCGCGCGTCAGCAGCGCCGCCATCAAACTGAGCGTGGATGCCCTGCACAAGAGCTATGGCGATCACCAGGTACTCAAGGGCGTCTCGCTGCAGGCGCGCAAGGGCGACGTGATCAGCCTGATCGGTGCCAGCGGCTCGGGCAAGAGCACCATGCTGCGGTGCATCAACTTTCTCGAACAGCCGGACTCGGGCGTGATCACCCTCGACGACCAGAGCATCGAGATGCACCAGGGCCGCGCCGGCACCCGCGCGCCGAACCCGGCCCAGCTGCAGAACCTGCGCACGCGCCTGGCCATGGTGTTCCAGCACTTCAACCTGTGGAGCCACATGACCGTGCTGGAGAACATCTGCCTGGCGCCGCGCCGCGTGCTTGGGGTGAGCCCGCGCGAGGCCGAGGCCCGCGCCCGCGCCTACCTGGACAAGGTCGGCTTGCCAGGGCGCGCGGCCGATCAGTACCCGGCATTCCTGTCTGGCGGGCAACAGCAGCGCGTGGCCATTGCGCGGGCGCTGGCGATGGAACCGGAGATAATCCTGTTCGACGAACCGACCTCGGCACTGGACCCGGAACTGGTTGGCGAAGTGCTCAAGGTGATACAGACGCTGGCCGAGGAAGGCCGTACCATGCTGATGGTCACCCACGAGATGGGCTTTGCCCGCCAGGTGTCTAGCCAGGTACTGTTCCTGCACCAAGGCCGGGTCGAGGAACAGGGCGGCCCGCAGATGCTCGACCAGCCGCAGAGCGAACGCCTGCAGCAATTTCTTTCCAACCGTTTGAAGTGAACCGACGCCACCATGGACACCAAGGCCAACCGCTTGCATGACACGCCGCCTCTGGATCGGATCGACGAGGCGATCATCGACGTACTGCGCCACAACGGGCGCATCACCTACGAGAAGCTGTCTTCGCTGGTGCACCTGACGCCCAGGCCTTGCCTGGAGCGGGTGCGCAAACTGGAGCGACGCGGGGTGATACGTGGTTATGGCGCGATCATCGATGTGCAGCGGGTGTCGCCAGGGTTGTCGCTGCTGGTGCTGGTGGCGTTGTCCAACCAGAGCGGGCGCTCGGCCCAGCGGGCCTTCGAGGCCTGCATGAAGGCCTGCCCGCAGGTATTCGAGTGCCAGCTCATCAGCGGGCATTTCGACTACAGCCTGCGCATGCGCTGCCGGGACATGGAGCATTACCGGGTGCTGAGCGAAACCTGGATGAACAACGACGAGTTGCACATCGACAAGCTGGTGGCGCACCCGGAACTGGCGGTGGTGAAGAACACGGCGCCGCAGTTGTAGCGCCGGCCCTGCAGGAGCCGGCCTTGCCGGCCAAGGGCCCGATGCGGTATCAAGCCTGGCGCAACACCACCCACTCATGCGGCTGCACATACTCGCGCACCCATCCCACCACCTCCGCCGCCGGCATCGGCCGGGCGATGCCGTAGCCCTGCGCCACATCGCAGCCAAGCCCCATCAGCACCTCGCCATGCTCCACCGTCTCTACCCCCTCGGCGATCACCTGGCGCCCGAAGGCCCGTGCCAGGCCGATCACCGCGCGGGTCAGGGCCAGGTCATCCTGGTCATGCAGGATGTCGCGCACGAACGACTTGTCGATCTTGATCGCCTGGGTGGGCAGGCGCTTGAGATAGCTCAGCGACGAATAGCCGGTGCCAAAGTCATCCAGTGAAAACTGCACCCCCAACTGCTGACACGCCTCCAGGCATTCGCTGACCCGCTTGATGTTCTCGATTGCCACCGACTCGACGATCTCAAGGTCGAGCATGCGCGGCGCAACCCCGTCATGACGCGCAAGCAACAGGCGCAGGCGCTCGACGAAGTCAGACCGTTGAAAGTGGCGCGCCGCGATGTTCACGCTCACCGACCAGCGATACCCGGCGTCCTGCCAATGCTGCATCTGCGCCATCGCGCGGTCGATCACCCACTCGCCGATGTCCACGATCAGGTCGGTCTGCTCGATCAACGGCAGGAACTCCGCTGGCGGCACCAGCCCCTTGACCGGGTGCTGCCAGCGCAGCAAGGCCTCGAAGCCCAGCACCTCGCCACTGCGCATGTTCACCTTGGGCTGGTAGAACAGGCGCAGCTCGCCATTCTTCATGGCGCGGCGGACCCGCTCAACCGTCTGGTGCGTGGCCTTCACTTCCTGGTCCAGCGATACGTCGAACAGGTGGAAGCGGTTGCGTCCGCTCTGCTTGGCCACGTACATCGCCTGGTCGGCATGGCGCAGCAGGGTGTCGGCATCATCGTTGTCGGCCGGGTACAGGGTCACGCCGATACTGGCACTGACACTGATCTGCTGGCCGCGAATCGAATACGGCGCCGCCACCGCCGACAGCACCCGCCCCAGCACCGTGCGCAACTGCGCCTGGCCCTCGACATGGCGCAGAATCAGCACGAACTCGTCACCAGACAACCGCGCAACCGCATCGCCGCCACGCAGTATGCCCTTGAGCCGCGCCGCCACCTCGACCAGCAGCAGGTCGCCGCAGGCATGCCCATAGCCGTCGTTGACCGCCTTGAAGCCGTCCAGATCGAGCATGCACACCGCCAGCGGGAACTGCTCGGTGCGCGAGAATTCCAGGGCCTGGTTCAGCAGGTCCGAAAGGAATGCGCGGTTGGGCAGCCCGGTGAGCACGTCATGCCCCACGCGCCATTGCAGGGTGTGCACCAGCTGGCGTTTCTCGCTGACGTCGAAGCGGATCGACACATACTTGCGGACCTTGCCGGTGGCCGGGTCCAGCAGTGGCACCATGGTGCTGTCGACCCAGTACAACGAGCCGTTCTTGGCGCGGTTGCAGATCTCGCCCTTCCAGACCTTGCCGGCTACCAGCGATGCCCACATGCTCTCGAAGAAGTCACTGCCGTGCAGGCCGGAATTGAGGATGCGGTGGTTGGCCCCCAGCAGCTCTTCACGGCTGTAGCCGGAGATGCTGCAGAACTGCTGGTTGACGTAGGTGATGCGTCCGGCGAGGTCGGTTTCGGAAAAGATCGCGGCCGCGTCGACGGCCGCGCGGTAGTTGTCATCCATGCTCGTTCACTCGCCTGGCGGCTATCGGTTGAAGCGTTCAACCAAGGCACGCAGGCCGCTGGAAATATGCTCAAGCTCGCCACCACGGGTGGCGGCGGCATTGGCGTTGTCGGCAGTCTTCTGCACCGTGCCGGCTACCCGATTGATCTGCTGCGACACGTCCTCCGCCACGTAGGACTGCTCCTGCGAGGCGGCCGCCATCTGCTGGGTCATATCGGTGATGCGTGCCACCGCCTCGCGAATGCCTTGCAGTGCGCGCTGCGCCTCGACCACCTGCGCCACGCCCTGCTCGGCCTCCTGGATGCCCAGGTTGGCGATGCTCACCGCGTCATCGGCGCCGCTGCGCAGAGTCTCGATGATGCCCTGGATCTGCTGGGTCGACTGGCGGGTCTTGCCTGCCAGGGCGCGCACCTCATCGGCCACCACGGCAAAGCCGCGGCCCTGCTCGCCGGCCCGCGCCGCCTCGATGGCAGCGTTGAGCGCCAGCAGGTTGGTCTGGTCGGCAATCGCCTGGATCACGCTGGCAGCCAGCATGATGTCCTGGGTCTGCCCGGCCAGGTGGCCGACCGCCTGGTTGATCTGGGTGACGGTGCTGGCCAGCAGCTGGATCGCCTCGCGCGAGGTACCGGCCACCTGGCTGCCCTGTTCGGCCAGCTGGTTGGCGGTGCCGGCCTCGCTGGCGGTCTGCTGTACATGCACCGCCACTTCGGCGATGGATGCCGCCATCTCGGTCATCGCCGCCGCGGTCATGTCGGTTTCGGCGCGCTGGTCGAGCAGCGCCAGCTCGGTGGCATTGGACAGCCGGCTGGAATCGCTGGCGGCCACGGCCATCTGGTTGGCCAGGTCGCTCAGGCGCGTCAGCGCGGTTTTCAGGCGCGCCTCTTCACTGATCAACACCATCTGCAGTTGCGCGGTCGGCCCCAGCGCTTCGCTGTAGGCCAGCGCACTGATCGGGTCGGAGAACGTGTTGGGGGTGCTGCGCACGATCTGGCGCACTTCATGGCGCAGGCGATTGTGCCCCCACAGGCCCACCGCCACGAACAGCGCCAGGGTGATGACCTGCCCGCCCCAGCCCGGCAACAGCCGGTTGGCGCCTATGGCCAAAGCGGCTGCCAGCAACGGCAGCGCAAGCACGCGGCCCTGCAGGGCCAGGCGACGCCCGAAGGGCACGGGGGGCTTGCCTTCACGCAGACGGGCATACAGCGCTTCGGCGCGCTGCACCTGATCGCGAGTGGGCTTGACCCGTACCGATTCGTAGCCGACCAGGCGGCCGTCCTCGAGCACCGGTGTGACGTAGGCGCTGACCCAGTAGAAGTTGCCGTTCTTGCAGCGATTCTTGACGATGCCCATCCAGCTCTGGCCGGCCTTGAGGTACTGCCACATCAGGGCAAATACGGCAGGCGGCATGTCCGGGTGGCGCACCAGGTTGTGCGTGCTGCCGATCAGTTCCGCCTGGCTGAAGCCACTCATGGCGGCGAATTCGGCATTGCAATAGGTGATGTTACTGTCGGTATCGGTGGCGGAAATCAGCCGCTGATGGTCCGGAAAGGTCTGTTCGACAGCCGTGACCGGCAGATTGAGACGCACGTTAAAACTCCCTGAAGCGCACGCTAAAGCCTTGTCCAGCGGCCCTGAAACCTGCAGCGTAAATGTCGGTCCAAGTGAACGATTCTACGAAATACATCACATTTTGCAAGGAAAGGTGATGAAACGTGGCGTTGTGCAATGCCAATATTTATCGTTAAGTTCTTGATTCTAAATGGGAATCGAGCGATGGAATTATCTAGTTTGGGTCCAGCCATCAGACGCTATCGCAAGGTAGCCGGGCTTACTCAGGCTGAACTTGGCGAAAAAACCGGTTTTGACCCCAAAACCATAAGCCGCTTTGAAACCGGCACCTACACCCCCAGTGTCGAAGCGCTGTTCACCTTTGCCGACGTGCTGGGCGTCAAGCTCAATGCCTTTTTCGCCGACCTGGAAGATGCGGACGAGCAACGTGCCTACTTGTTCGGTGTTATTCACAAAGCTCCACCCAAGGACCTGGGAAAGCTGATTGCAGCGGTAGACCTGGCCCTTTCCAAGCCTTGATCACTGCCCTCGCAAAAGCGTGACAGGCGCCTGCCACTGTTGCTTGAAGCGCTTTTGTCGTCGATAAGTACTGTAACTGGTCAGACCGGTAAAACCGATCTGATGCCCTGGATTCGCGAAATACTTGCAAACCCGCAAAAACCCCGCCTACACTGCGCCTGCACTGGACATACCGGTAAGACCACAATAATTAAGTCTGTCGCTCGGCGCTTGTTGCCAGAAGCACGGACACCGACCAGAGATCCCTCCCCATGCTCAAATGGTGCTCGCGTTCGATCTTCCTCCAAGTGGTGCTCGGCCTGATGCTCGGCATCGCCTGCGGCCTGAGCTTTCCTGAAGTTTCCCTGCAACTCAAACCCCTCGGTGACGGCTTCATCAAGCTGATCAAGATGCTCATCGGGCTGATTGTGTTCTGCGTGGTGGTCAGCGGCATTTCCGGTGCCGGCGACCTCAAGAAGGTTGGCCGCATCGGCCTCAAGTCGGTGATCTACTTCGAAGTGCTGACCACCATTGCGCTGGTGCTGGGGCTGGTACTGGCATTCACCTCAGGCATCGGTACCGGTGCCAACATCCACCTCGACCAGTTGTCGACCGCCGATGCCGGCGCGCTGGCCGAGCGTGGCCAGCATATCCAGGGTACGGCAGCGTTCCTCATGGGCCTGATACCCAATTCGGTGCTCGGCGCCTTCGCCGACAACAACATCCTCCAGGTGCTGCTGTTCTCGGTGCTGTTCGGCAGCGCCCTGAACCTGGTGGGCGAGGCCGCGTCGGGCATCACCCGGCTGATAAACGAACTGAGCCATGTGATCTTCCGCATCATGGGCATGATCGTGCGCCTGGCGCCGATCGGCGTGTTCGGCGCCATCGCCTTCACCACCAGCCAGTACGGCCTGGACTCGCTGCAACACCTGGGCGGCCTGGTGGCGCTGTTCTACGTGACCTGTGCAGGCTTCGTGCTGGTGATCCTGGGGACAGTGATGCGCGTCTCGGGCCTGAAGCTGTTCCCGTTCCTCAAGTACATGCGCGAAGAACTGGGCATCGTGCTGGGTACTGCTTCGTCCGATGCGGTCCTGCCGCAGATCATGCGCAAGCTCGAACACCTGGGCATCGGCAGCTCCACCGTCGGCCTGGTGATCCCCACGGGCTACTCCTTCAACCTGGACGGTTTCTCCATCTACCTCACCCTGGCCATCGTGTTCATCGCCAACGCCACCGGCACGCCGCTGGCCATGACCGACCTGCTGACCATCCTGCTGGTGTCGCTGATCACCTCCAAGGGCGCCCACGGCATTCCGGGGTCGGCGCTGGTGATTCTGGCAGCCACCCTCACGGCAGTACCGGCCATCCCGGTAGTGGGCCTGGTGCTGGTGCTGGCGGTGGACTGGTTCATGGGCATCGGCCGCGCGCTGACCAACCTGATCGGCAACTGCGTGGCCACCGTGGCCATCGCCCGCTGGGAAAAGGACATTGATCTGGAACGCGCCAACAACGTACTCAACGGCAAGCAGGGCTTCAGCTTCCAGACGCGCAAGCTGCCCACCCCTGCCCATCAACAGGAATTCTAGGCAACGACGTATGCATGTGTTTTCAGGGAGCAAACAGTGATTACCTCATCGACGGTAGTGAATGCGGTAGTGGAGAAACTGCGCCAGGCACTGGCCCGTGGCCAGTGGCGCTCGGGCGAGATGCTCCCGGGTCAGCGAGAACTGGCCGAGCAACTGGGCATCAGCCGGCCAAGCCTGCGCGAGGCGGTCACGGTGCTGGAGACCCTCGGCCTGGTGCGTTCCATGCCAGGCAAGGGAGTGCTGGTGCTCGACCCCGGTACCCAGGAGCTGGTACAGGCCCCCGCGGCCGTGGCCGGAGCCAGCCTGGAGGACGTACTGCAGCTGCGTTACACGCTGGAGCCGTTCATTGTCGGGCTGGTGGCGCAGTCGGTCAGCAGCAAGGAAATCGGCCAGTTGCGCCTGACCCTGATGGACATGCGCGAGGCCCTGGAGGCCAGCGACAGCGAAGCCGGGGTGCGCGCCTACCTGGCATTTCACGAAGAGCTGTTCGCACTGACCGCCAACCCGATTTTCCAGAGTGTGGTGCAGCAGACCAGCAATGCCCTCAAGCAGAGCGCCCAGGTGCTGCACAACTCGCCCGAGCACCTGGCCGCGCGCCTGGAAGAGAACGAGGCGGTGGTGCGCGCCATCCGCAACAAGGACAGCGCCCAGGCCAGTGCGCAGATGCGCCGGCACATTCTGCAGGAAGGCCTGCGCATGGGCATCGAATTGACCATTCCGGATGAACACCCGGGCAACTGACCAGGAGAGCGACCATGAACGCCTGCCCTGCTACCCCGTCCGCGATCGCCCTGCCCGCGCTGCTGGCGGCCGGCGAGCAGCGCCTGAGCGCTGACGAGATCTACCCGCGCCTGTTCGATGCGATCCTCGAACAGCGCCTGGCGCCAGGTACCGCGCTGACCGAGCAGGCGCTGGGCCAGGCCTTCGGCGTGAGCCGCACGGTGATCCGCCGCGTGCTGGGGCGCCTGTCCGACCAGCAGGTGGTGGTGCAACGCCCGGCGCACACCGCCCGGCTGGCCGCACCCGACCCGCAGCAGGCGCGCCAGGTGCTCAGTGCCCGGCGCCTGGCTGAAACCACGCTGATCGGGCTGGCGGCGCGGCGCACCAGTGCCCCACGCATCCGCCAGTTGCGCGAGCTGATTGCCCGCGAGCGCAAGCACCACGAGCAGGGCCATCGGTGCACGGCGATTCGTCTGGGGGGCGAGTTTCACCTGAAGCTGGCGGAGATGGCCGACAATGCCCCGTTGACGCGGTTTCTCAACGGGCTGGTGCCCATGACGTCGCTGATCATTGCCCAGTACGAGACCCAGCCTTGCGAACACTGCGCCTGGCAGGAACATGCAGCCCTGGTGGACGCACTGGAGGACGGCGACAGCGAGGCGGCGCTGCAGTTGATGCACCAGCACCTGGACCGCATCGAGGCCAAGCTGAGCCTGGATTGAGAATGGCGGTGCGCCTTTCGCCGGCAAGGCCGGCTCCTGCAGGAGGTGTTGTGCAGGAGCCGACCTTGCCGGCGAAGGGTCTTGCTGCGCTTGACCTGCCAGCGACAAACCGCGCAGCATCGGGCATCCCCACAAGAGCCCGCCCCGTGACCCCAGAACAACGCCACAACGTCCGCGCCCTGCTCTCCGAGTCGTTCGTCGACAGCTGGGTGGACTACGCCTGGATCGCCCGCGAACTCGAACCCTTCGACCTGGCCGAGCTCAAGCGCATCTTCTACGAGGAAGTCGCGCCGGTCTGCTACTACAACATCGTGGCACCGGTACCACCGGTATGGACCGGTTTCGAGCCGGTATCGCTCAACGAAGAAATCGAAGAGCTGCTGGAGGCGCGCCGACGCAACCCGTTGCGCCGGCATTGGGACCGACTGTGGGCCGCCACCTGGATCCGCCTGTGGAGCCAGGAATGCTGGGACGCGATCCACCAGGCCTGCCTCGCCCAACGGCAGGCCTGATACCTCGGCACGCTGGCTCAGAAGTCCCAGCGAGTGGTCACCATCACGTTGCGCGGGTCGCCATAAGAGGCCGAGTTGTAGAAGCCGATATTGGTGAAGTAGGCCTTGTCGAACACGTTGTTGACGTTCAGCGTGGCCGACAGCTGCTCGCTGATCTGGTAACGCGCCATCAGGTCCACCAGCCAGTAAGGGTCCTGGGCAAACTCCTCGTCGCGCTTCTTGACGTTGTTCGACAACACCTGCCAGCCCTTGCCCTGCCAACGCGCACCACCGCCGATGGTCAAGCGGTCGAGCGCCCCCTTGAGCTTGTAGCTGGTATAGAAACTGACCTGGTCCTCGGGCTCCCAGGTCGACACCTTCTTGCCCTGGTCATCGCGGATCACCTTGTGGGTGTAACCCCCCTGCAGTTGCCAGCCCTCGGCCAGTTCGCCGGAGATCTCTGCCTCATAACCCTTGGTCTTGGCCTTGATGCCTTCGTAGGCATACTCGACCGCCGGGTTGGTCGGGTTGCCGTTGTAGGCCCGGTCCTCTTCGCCCCGGCTGCTCTGGTGAATCTCGAAATACGCCAGGCTCGCATTCAGGCGCCCGTCCAGGAACTCACCCTTCAGGCCCACCTCGTAGTTCTGCCCTTCATCCGGGTCGAGCAGGCGGTTGTTGCGGTCGCGGTACCAGGCATCCTGCGGCATGAAGATATCGGTGTAGCTGGCGTACAGCGACAGGTAGTCATTGAGGTCGTACACCGCCCCCAGGTAGGGCAGCAGGCGATCGTCCTCGCGACCGTTGGCGGTCACGCCGTTGATGCGGTAGTTGGCCAGGCGTGCACCGAGCAGCAGCGTCAGATCGTCGGTGGGGTGCAGGCGGGTGGTCACGTAGGTGCCGGTCTGGCGCACGCGGTCATCCACGGTCTGGGTCTGCTCCCCCCAGTCCGGTTCGGGGGTGTTGCCGTTCCAGCTGCCGTAGTCGACGGAGTTGCCATTGGGGTATCTGGCGCTCCACCAGCCCTTGCCTTCCCAGTGAGACTGGGCAAACGAGGTACCGATCACCAGTTCGTGCTCACGCCCCAGCAGCTCGAACGGCCCGCTGGCGTAGAGGTCGGCCGAATTGCTCACCGTCTCGCCCGTGTATTTGGCCGAATAGAGGCTGGCGGTGCCGTCGGCGCGCGGGTAGTAACCCTGGATCGAGCCCAGCGGCGCGTCATAGCCGTTGATCTTGTGGTCCAGCTGCGCCTTGGCAACCCAGCCGTTGGCCAGGTGATGCTCCAGGCTGGCAAACACGGTGCGGGTGTACTGGTTCCAGTGGCTCCACTTGGCGCCGTTGTTGAAGTGGCGTGGCAGGTCGTTGCGGTTGCCCTGGGCATCGAACAGCGGAATGCTGCCCGACCAGCTCGAGCCTTCCGGCTTGTTGTCCTGGTAGTCACCGCCCACGGTGAGCAGGGTGTCCGGGCTCAGGTCGAATTCGAGGATGCCGTAGTAGACGTTGGTCTTGCGCTGGTAGTGGTCCATGAACGAGTGCTTGTCCTGGTAGGCCGCCACCGCACGGCCGCGCACGTTGCCGCTGTCGGTCAGCGGGCCGCCCACGTCGAGTTCGCTGCGATAGTTGTCCCAGCTGCCGGCGCCCAGGGTGAAATGCCCCTTGAAATCGGCAGTCGGCTTCTTGCGCACCAGGTTGATCGTGGCCCCCAGCGACCCCGCGCCGGTGAGCAGGCCGGTAGCGCCCTTGAGCACTTCCACGCGGTCATAGATGGCCATGTCGCTCAAGGTGTTGCCGGCCGAATAGCCGACGTTGCGCGCCGTCGAGGGGATGCCGTCGTACTGGAAGTTGTTGATCGAGAAGCCGCGGGCATAGTAGCTGGTGCGGTCGCTGTCGAAGGCCGACACGGTGATGCCCGGGGTATGGCGCATCACATCGTCGATGTTGTTGAGCCCGAAATCGTCCATGTGCTGACGGGTGACCACGGTGATGGTCTGGGGCGTTTCGCGCGGTGTCAGCACCAGCCGTGTGGCGGTGGCGATGGTGCCTGGCGTGTACGAGCCGCTGTCTTCGGTGATGGTACCCAACTGGTTGCTGGTGACTTCGGTCACGCCCAGGTTCAGCGCCCCGGCAGTTTGCGGCAGCGGTGCCAGGCTGTAGCGCCCATCGTCTTCACGCACGGCGATCAGGCCATTGCCCTCGAGCAACGCCTGCAGGCCCTGCTCGACACTGTAACGCCCGTGCAGGCCGGCGCTGGCCTTGCCCGCGGTCAGGCTCGGTGCGAACGACAGCACCACGCCGGCCTGGGCGGCGAAGCGGTTCAGAACCTGACCCAGGTCGCCCTGGTCGAGGTTGTATTCGGTCGGTGTGGTGCTGTCGGCGTGCGCCATGCCCGGCATCGCCAGCGGCCACAGCAGGGTGGAGCACAACAGCGTGGTACGCAGCCTTGCCGCGACCGGTGATCGGGTATTCATCGGTTCTTTTCTCTTCTGGTTGGCAGTCAGGCCATCACGCCTGCATGCCTAGAAGTCGAACGAAGGAGCGAATACCTATCATTTACGAAAAATATTTTTCAGGTGGTGAGGGGTTCGATGCTTACCCAGTATTTTGTGCGCCGCTCGACCCGCACCGGCAGAGTCTTGCCGATGGCGCGCAGAATCTGCTCGGTGTCGTCGAGCTTGAAGGTACCGCTGATACGCAGGCTGGAAACCTCGTTGGCACAGTTGAGCCAACCGGGGCGATAACGCCGCAGCTCGGCGATGAATACCCCCAGCATCTGGTCGTTGGCAATCAGCAGCCCCCTGCGCCAGGCATCGCGGTCGGGCTCCAGCGGCGAGCCAAGCACGAACTTGGGGTGTGAAAACCGCACCTGATCCCCGGCATCGACCACGGCCCCCCCCATGCCATCGCGCGGCATCACGCCCACCTGGCCCTGGTACACCGCCAGTTGCGTGCTGCTGGCGTCGCTGTCGCGGCGCACCAGAAAGCGCGTGCCCAGCGCCTCGACGGTGCCGTTGACGGTCTGCACCCGCAACGGGCGCCCGGCCTTGTCGGCGGCGCTGGTGATCATCACCTCGCCCTGGCGCAGTACCAGCAGGCGCTGCTGGTTGTCGTAGCGCACATCCAGGGCAGTGTCGGTGTTGAGTTCGAGCCGGGTGCCATCGGCCAGGGTCAATGCCTGACGCTTGCCGACGCGGGTATGGTAGTCCGCCGTCCACGGTCCGCTGCTCAGCTCTCGGTAGCCGGCCCAGCCCAGGCCGCTGGTGCCGGCCAGCACCAGTATGCCCTTGAGCACGCCGCGCCGCGGGATCGCGGCAGGCTGCCCGGCGATGTCCAGGGTACGCCCGGCCAGCCCGCCAGATAGCTGGCCAAGCCGCTGCTGAACCTGGACGACCTGTTGCCAGGCCCAGCGATGCTGGTCGTGGGCGTCCAGCCAGGTCTGCCACGCTTGCCGGTCGGTATCATCCACGGCATCAGCATTGAGGCGGGCGCGCCAAAGCGCAGCCTGTTCCAGCGCGGCGCGCTGGAGAGGGTCGAGAGTAGCCATGGGGTCACGAGTCGGCTTGCAGGCTGTACAGCGTACAGTGGTGAAAGGCCTTGGCGATATAGCGGGTGACCGTCACCTCGGAAACCCCCAGCTCCTCGCCGATCAGCCTGTAGGTCATGCCATCGAGCTGCGACAGCAGAAAGGCCCGGCGTATGCGCGGGCCGAGCCCCGCCAGCATGGCATCCAGCTCGCACAGGGTCTGCAGCAGGATCAGCCGCTCCTGCTCGGATATCTCCACCGCTTCGGGCTGCTCGGCCAGTGCCTGCAACCAGGCCCGCTCGAGGCGGGCACGGCGAAAGTAGTCGATCATCAAACGCCGCGCGATGGTGGCCAGGTAGCCGCGTGGTTCGCGTACCGCGCCTAGCCGGTCGCTGGCGTCCGGGGCGCTGAGCACCCGCACGAACACGTCCTGCATCAGGTCGGCCGCCAGGTGCCGACAGGCCACCCGCGGACGCAGCCAGCCCTGCAACCAGCGGTGGTGGTCCTGATAGATACGGCTGACCTGTTCGCGCAACGCGGGATCGGGAGTGGACATGGGCGACCGGGGGTACGAATGAGAATTCCTATCATTCTATGCCTAGCCGACGCTCAGAAGCAAAGCATCGCGGGCCTGCACGACCTACACGGCGGGCGATACCTGTGCCGATGCCGAACTCGGCAGCCCGAACACCCGATCGAACAGCCAGTTGTAGAGGAACGTGTAGCAGGGGATCAGGATGATGAACGCCAGGTCCACCACGAAGGCCTCCCACAGCGAAATCCCCAGCCACCAGGCAATCAGCGGGATCAGGTACACCACCAGGGTCAGCTGGAACCCGATCGCGTGCGCCACGCGCCGGGCCACGCTGCGCCCCCGTGTGGCCTGGCGGCTCTCCCAGTACTCGAACAGGGTGTTGTAGATGAAATTCCACACCATCGCGATAGTGGTGATCATCACGGCCAGCGGCCCGGTGTTGCTGGGCGCGGTGCCGGACAGCAGCGCCAGCCCGAGTGTCGACAGGCACAGCCCGATACCTTCATAGGCCGCTACATACACCAGCTTGCGTTTCAGACCTTGCACCTTTTCACCCCTCGGCAAATCAAATTCGGCCGGCAGGATGCGTCAATCTTCTTGACAGAAAAAGTCAGCAGCTATCAGATCTATTGAAAGGAGAGGCTGATGAATTTTTCCAGCGACACTATCGAACTGTTTCTTGCAGTGCTCGACCGCGGCTCGTTCTCGGCTGCCGCCCGGGCATTGGGGCGGGTACCCTCGGCAGTCAGCATGGCCATCGCCAACCTGGAGGCGGAGCTAGGCTTTGCCCTGTTCGAGCGTACCCACCGTGAAACCCGCCCCACCCCGCTGGCCCTGGCGCTGGAGCCCCATGCCCGGCTGATCGCCGACCAGCTGACGCAGCTTCAGGTGCACGCCATCGAGCTTTCCCAGGGCCTGGAAAGCACCCTGGCCATCGGCGTGGTGCCCGACATCGATCACCAGCCGCTGCTCCAGGCCATCGGCCAGATCAGCCAGCGCCACCCGCTGCTGCAGGTGGAGGTGCTCAGCGCCCCGCAAGAAGATGCGCTGCACCTGCTGCACGAGGGTCGCGTGCAGCTGTGCCTGGCGTTTGCCGGGCTGACGGTCGACCCGCGCCAGCGCTTCGAACAGGTCGGCATGGAGTCGCTGACCGCCACCCTCTCGCCCCATCACCCCGCGCTGGGCGAGCAGGTGCGCTACCTCGAAGACCTGGTCAACGTGCGCCAGATCGTGGTGGCCAGCCGCGATTTGCCGATGCTCGACCCCCGCGTGCTGATCGGTGCCTCGCACTGGCGCACCGACAGCCTGAGCATGGCCATCGAGATGGTCGAGGCCGGGCTTGGCTGGGGCGACTTCCCGCTGTCGCGCATTGCCCCGCTGCTCAAGGCCGGGCGACTGGTGCAACTGGATTTTCGCAACACCCGCAATGAACTGCGCCTGCCGGTGCATGCCTTCTGGCTCAAGCAGCAGCCGCTGCAACGCGCTGCCCAGGAGCTGGTGAGGTTGCTGAGACAGACCGCAGCCCTGGCCGACTGACCCCGCGTCAAAATGGTACGTAAATATTTCGTGGTTTCAGCCGATACCTGAAAGGTCAGTCGCGTGCAATTCACGATGGCGGTGCTCACAAGGCTCCGACCCGTGACGCCGTCACTTCCCCTATCTGGCTAAAGGTCTCGAAACATGAACCTGAAATTTCGCCACAAGATCCTGCTCAGCGCCGGCGCAGTCGTCGTGTTGGCCTTTGCACTGTTCACCCTCTACAACGATTACCTGCAACGCAACACCATCCGCCAGAACATCGAATCGTCGGTCAACCAGGCCGGCGCGCTGACAGCCAGCAGTGTGCAGAACTGGATGAGCGGGCGCATCCTGGTGCTGGAAAACCTGGCCCAGAACATCGCCCATCAGGGCGCCAATGCCGACTTCCCCGGGCTGGTCGACCAGCCCGCCTTCACATCGAACTTCCAGTTCACCTATGTGGGCCAGACCAACGGCGTGTTCACCCAGCGCCCGGACGCGAAAATGCCCGACGGCTACGACCCGCGCCAGCGTCCCTGGTACACCGCTGCTGTCGCCGCCGGCAAACCCATGCTAACCCCACCCTACCTGGCGGCTGTCGGCGGGCTGGTGGTGACCATTGCGATGCCGGTCAAGAGCAACGGCGAACTGGTCGGCGTGGTGGGCGGCGACCTGAGCCTGGCCACCCTGGTGGACATCATCAATGCCGTGGACTTCGGCGGTATCGGCCACGCCTTCCTGGTCGACCGCGACGGGCAGATGATCGTCAGCCCGGACAGCGACCAGGCCATGAAGAACCTCAAGGACATCTACCCCGGCAGCAACCTGCAGGTCGCCGCCGGCCTGCACGACGTGACCCTCAACGGCGAACAGCGGATCATCTCGTTCGCCCCGGTCAGCGGCCTGCCGTCGGCCGACTGGTACATCGGCCTGTCCATCGACAAGGCAAAGGCCTACGCCCCGCTGAGCCAGTTCCGCACCTCGGCCATCATCGCCATGCTGATCGCCGTGGCCGCCATCGCCGGCCTGCTGAGCCTGCTGATTCCGGTGCTGATGCGCCCCCTCACCACCATGGGCCGCGCCATGCAGGACATCGCCCAGGGCGAAGGCGACCTGACCCGGCGCCTGACCGTGGAAAACAAGGATGAATTCGGCGAACTGGCCGGTGCCTTCAACCAGTTCGTGGAGCGCATCCATGCATCCATTTCCGAAGTGGCCTCGGCCACCCGCCAGGTGCACGACCTGTCGGAACGCGTGATGAGCGCCTCCAACGCCTCGATCATCGGCTCCGAGGAACAGAGCCTGCGCACCAACAGCGTGGCCGCTGCAATCAACGAACTGGGCGCCGCCACCCAGGAGATCGCGCGCAACGCCGCCGATGCCTCGCAACATGCCAGCGGTGCCAGCGACCAGGCCAACGATGGTCGCCAGGTGATGCAGGAGACCATCAGCGCGATGACGGCGCTGTCGCAGAAGATCAGCGAGTCGTGCGAGCAGATCGAAACCCTCAACGCCAGCACCGATGACATCGGCCAGATTCTCGACGTGATCAAGGGCATCTCGCAGCAGACCAACCTGCTGGCACTCAACGCCGCCATCGAGGCAGCACGGGCCGGTGAAGCCGGTCGCGGCTTTGCCGTGGTGGCCGACGAAGTGCGCAACCTGGCGCACCGTACCCAGGAATCGGCCGAAGAGATCCACAAGATGATCACCACCCTGCAGGTGGGGTCGCGCGAGGCAGTGCACAACATGAACGCCAGCCAGGTGTCCAGCGAGCAGAGCGTGCAGGTCGCCAACCAGGCCGGCGAACGCCTGACCAGCGTGACCCTGCGCATTGGCGAGATCGACGGCATGAACCAGTCGGTAGCAGCCGCCACCGAGGAACAGACCGCCGTGGTCGAGAGCCTGAACCTGGACATCACCCAGATCAACGTGCTCAACCAGCAGGGTGTGGCCAACCTCAACGACACCCTCAAGCACTGCGATGACCTGGCGCGTCAGGCCGGGCGCCTCAAGCAACTGGTAGACAGCTTCAAGATCTGACCCCCGCCCTCGCCCATCGGCCGCCCAGGCGGTCGATGGCACCCTCGCCTGCTGCGTTACGGTTATAAACTAATAACGAACAAGTCTATTTGGCTATAAAAAAACCTTTATGCTGGCGCCATCCGATCACGGGCTCGCTGGGTGTTTAGGTATTTATGGATGTTGGTTCTTTTGGTTTCACCATCGCAGGCCTGGTTGTTGGGTTCATTGTCGGCATGACCGGCGTTGGCGGTGGTTCGTTGATGACCCCGATCCTGCTCTGGTTCGGCATCAACCCGGCCACTGCAGTGGGCACCGACCTGTTGTATGCGGCCATCACCAAGGCCAGTGGCGTCTGGGTGCACAGCAAGCAAAAGAACATCGACTGGAAGATCACCGGGCTGCTGGCCATGGGCAGCGTGCCAGCGGCGGCCTTGACCCTGTGGTTTCTGAGCACCCTGCATACCGACACCCAGACGCTCAACGGCGTGATCAAGCAGGGCCTGGCGGTGGTGCTGATCCTCACGGCGCTGGCCATCCTGTTCAAGTCGCGGTTGCAGGCGTTTGCCAGCAAGCACGCCGGTGACCGCTACCACCTCAGCGAACGCAGCCTCAACGCCCTTACCGTGGTCACTGGCGTGGTGCTGGGCGTGATGGTGTCACTGACCTCGATTGGCGCGGGCGCCCTGGGCACTGTCGCGCTGTTTCTGCTGTACCCGTACCTGGTCACCCGGCGCCTGGTGGGCACCGAGATCGCCCACGCCGTACCTCTGACCCTGGTCGCCGGCCTGGGCCATGCCAGCATGGGCAACATGGACTGGTCGTTGCTGGGCTACCTGCTGTTGGGCTCGTTGCCGGGGATCTACCTGGGCAGCCACCTGACCGGGCGCATTTCCGACAACGTACTGCGCCCTTGCCTGGCGGGGATGCTGTTGCTGATCGGATACAAGCTCGCGTTCTGAGCGCATCTTTCCGACAACGCGTCGACGCCATTCGCCGGCAAGGCCGGCTCCTACCGTGATCATGTAGGAGCCGGCCTTGCCGGCGAAGCTTTTTATGACGCAACGTATAGTAGTATTACCATACGTCGCAGGTAGTACTTCCATAACAACCCGACATTGTTATATAAGATGCCCGGAGCCATCTGCGCTGCCGCCACCGACAAGGGGGCAGCTGACATCAAGAGCTAACAATCAGCCAACGGGTGCCACACATGTCGAATTCTCACCAGGGCCTCGCCCCTGCCTGTACGAGCCTGCTCAACCTCGGCTCACCCCCGCGCACGTTACCTCGCCCCGCGACCTGATCGCGGCGCGCCGGCGCCTGCCCCACAGCATTTACCGTCTGGCTGCGAGCCCTGCCCGCCGCCCTGACGCCCCACACCCGCAACAAAGTCGATGGCCCGCCCCAGGCAATAAAAACAACAAAGGAGCCCCACCCATGACGCACGCCCCAACCGATCACGCGCAGAGTTGCGACCGCATCCGCGCCAACCCCAAATTCCAGCAACTGGTGCGCACCCGATCGCGCCTGGCCTGGTCGCTCAGCGCCGCAGTGCTGGGTGCCTACTACCTGTTCATGCTGGTGGTGGCGTTCTACCCGCAGGTGCTGCACACACCGCTGGGGGACGGTCGCCAACTGACCCTCGGCATTCCCGTGGCCTCGGCACTGATCGTGCTGTCGTGGCTGCTGACCGGCTGGTACGTGCGCAGCGCCAATACCCGCTTCGACAGCCTCAGCGCACAGGTACTGGAGGAGTCGAAATGAACCGCACCGCACTGCTAGTGCTGAGCAGCCTGCTGCTGACCCCGGCGGCTTTCGCGGCGCCGCTGGTGGCCGACAAACAACCGGTCAACCTGCACGCCATCGCGATGTTCTTCGTGTTCGTGCTGGGCACCCTGGCGATCACCTGGTGGGCCGCGCGCCAGACCCGCTCCACCTCCGACTTCTACACCGCCGGCGGCGGCATCAGCGGTTTTCAGAACGGCCTGGCGATTGCCGGCGACTACATGTCGGCGGCCACCCTGCTGGGCCTGTCGAGCCTGGTGTTCGCCAAGGGCTACGACGGCTTCATCTACACCGTGGCGTTCTTCGTCGGCTGGCCGATCATCACCTTCCTGATGGCCGAGCGCCTGCGCAACCTGGGGCGCTACACCTTTGCCGACATCGTGTCGTACCGCCTCGACCAGACCCGCATCCGCACCTTCGCCGCCTTCGGCTCGCTGACCGTGGTGTGCTGCTACCTGGTGGTGCAGATGGTGGGTGCCGGGCAACTGATCAAGCTGCTGTTCGGCCTGGACTACAGCACCGCAGTGATGGTGGTGGGCGCCCTGATGCTGGTGTACGTGATCTTCGGCGGCATGATCGCCACCACCTGGGTGCAGATCATCAAGGCCGTGCTGTTGCTGGCCGGTGGCACCACCCTGGCGCTGCTGGCCATGGCCGAGTTCGGCTTCAGCCTGGAAACCCTGGCCAGTCGCGCAGTGAACGTACACAGCACAGGCTGGAGCATCATGGGCCCCGGCTCGATGCTGGCCGACCCGATCAACGCCGCGTCGCTGTCGCTGGGGCTGGTGTTCGGCATCGCCGGGCTGCCGCATATCCTGATGCGCTTTTTCACCGTGCCCAACGCCAAGGAAGCACGCAAGTCGGTGTTCTACGCCACCGGCTTCATCGGTTTCTTCTTTCTGGTGGTGATGGTGCTGGGCTACGCGGCCATCGTCATCGTCGGCACCGACCCGCAGTTCTACGTGGACGGCGACCTCAAGGGCGCGCTGATCGGTGGCGGCAACATGGTCGCCATGCACCTTGCAAAGGCAGTGGGCGGCAACCTGTTCCTGGGCTTCCTGTCGGCGGTGGCCTTCGCCACCATTCTCGCGGTGGTGTCTGGCCTGGCACTGGCCGGTGCGTCGGCCATCTCCCATGACCTCTACGCCACCGTGTGGAAAAAGGGCACCGCCAGCGAAAAGGACGAGATGCGCGTGACCCGTATCGCCACCGTCGGCCTGGGCATCATCGCGATCCTGCTGGGCATCCTGTTCGAGAAGCAGAACGTGGCCTTCCTGGTGGGCCTGACCTTCGGTATCGCCGCCTCCACCAACTTCCCGGTGCTGATCATGGCCATGTACTGGAAAGGCCTGACCACCCGCGGCGCGCTGGCCGGCGGCTTTGCCGGGCTGATCACCGCGCTGGGGCTGGTGATCCTGTCGCCGGCGGTGTGGGTGTCGGTGCTGGGCAACGCCCAGGCGATCTACCCCTATGACCATCCGGCACTGTTTTCCATGCCGCTGGCGTTCCTGGTCACGGTGATTGTGTCCAGGCTCGACCGCAGCGCCCGCGCAGCCCGCGAACGTGCCGCCTTCGACGACCAGTTCGTGCGCGCACAGACTGGCCTGGGCGCCGCCACCGCCGTCAGCCACTGAACCACTGCAACCCCTGTCACGGGCCGCTACGGCGGCTCGTGCGGGCATCGCTGCACCTCATAAAAACAAAAAAGAGGATTTACCATGCACCGCACTTTCCCACCGTTCAGCCTTGGCCTGCTGGCCACGGCAACACTCGCCGGCGTTTGCAGCACGGCCAACGCGGCCTTTGTCGATGACAGCAAGGCCAGCGTGGAACTGCGCAACTTCTACTTCAACCGCGACTTTCGCCAGCACGAGGCCCCGCAGTCCAAGGCCGAGGAATGGGCCCAGGGCTTTGTGCTGCGCTACGAGTCCGGCTTTACCGAGGGCACCCTGGGCGTTGGGGTGGACGCCATCGGCCTGCTCGGGCTCAAGCTCGATTCCAGCCCCGAACGCAGTGGTAGCGGCCTGCTGCAGCGTGACCGCGAGGCACCGCGCCGTGCCCAGGGCGAGTACAGCGAGCTGGGCCTGACCGCCAAGGTGCGCGCCAGTCACAGCGTGTTGAAGGTCGGCACCCTGATACCCAGGCTGCCGGTGCTGATGCCCAACGACTCGCGCCTGTTGCCGCAGACCTTTTCCGGCGGGCAGTTGAACGTGCAGGAGCTGGAGAACCTGAACCTCGACATCGGCCGGCTGCGCCAGGTCAACCAGCGCGACTCCACCGACTACGAGGACATGGGCGTGACCACGGGCGCGGCAAAAAACATCGTGGCCCGGCGCAGCGACAGCGATCGCTTCGACTTCGCCAGCCTGAGCTACAAGTGGACCGACAGCCTGAGCACCAGCTACAGCTACGGTGCGCTCGACAACCTCTACCGCCAGCACTTCGTGGGCCTGAACCACACCTGGGCGTTGGGCGAGGGGCAGTCGCTCAAAAGCGATATCCGGTTCGCCCGCTCCAGCGATGACGGCGCCAGCAACGTCGACAACAAGGCGCTGGGGGCGATGTTCACCTACGGCATACAGGGCCACGCCTTCGGTGTGGGCTACCAGCGCATGCGCGGCGACACCGGCTTTGCCTACCTCAACGGCGCCGATGCCTACCTGGTGAACTTCGTGCAGATCGGCGACTTCGCCAACAAGGACGAAACCTCGTGGCAGGCCCGCTACGACTTCAACTTCGCCAGCGTGGGCCTGCCGGGGCTGACCTTCATGACCCGCTACCTGCGCGGCGACGGCATCGACCTGGGTGCGGGGCGGCCCGATGGCAAGGAGTGGGAGCGCGACACCGATATCGGCTACGTGGTGCAAAGCGGCCCACTGAAAAACGTCGGCGTGAAGTGGCGCAACGCCACGGTACGCTCCACGCATTTCGGCAACGACCTGGACGAGAACCGGCTGATCCTGTCGTACACCGTTGCACTCTGGTAATTGAACATTGGCCATTCGCCGATAACACTCAGGCGTTGCTCGTGGTCCAGAGGGCAACGTCTGACGTCATCAAGCGACGAACAACTGGAAGTCGCGCTTGAAAAAGTCCCACCTTGGGACCAGAATGGGGCCTTATGAGAATCATTGCCATCAGTCACCTGAAAGCATTTTCCGAGAAGCATCCTGCATCCAAGCAACCCTTGCTCTCATGGATTGACGAAGCCAGGCAGGCAAGATGGTCCACGCCTGCGGATATCAAGGCGCAGTTCGGCAATGCCAGCATCCTCAAAAGTCGCAGAGTGGTGTTCAATATCAAAGGCAATGACTATCGGATCGTGGCTGCCGTGGCCTATCGCTTCGAAGCCATCTACATCAAGTTTGTCGGTACTCACGAACAATACGATGGCATTGACGCCGACACCGTTGAGATGGAGTGATCCTGTGAACATTCACCCAATTCATACCGAGCAGGACTACAAGGCCGCGTTGAACGCAGTGTCCGAGCTGTTCGACAACGAGCCGGAACCCGGCACGCCCGAAGGTGATTACTTCGATGTCATGGTCACGCTGATAGAGGCGTATGAGACCAAGCAGTTTCCGCTCGACCTGCCCGACCCCATCGAGGCTATTCGCTTCAGAATGGAGCAGTCCGGCCTGAGCGCCGCCGACCTGGTACCGGCAATCGGCCGGAAGAACCGGGTCTACGAAGTACTCAATGGAACGAGAGCGCTGACACTGCCGATGATATGGCGGTTGCACGAAATGTTCGGAATTCCGGCGCAAAGCCTGATAAAACCTCGACAAGTACAGGGCGTCGACATTACACGTTGACTGCTTGCGCAGAGCTATCGAGCCAGGGAGGCCCGGCATGTTGCACGTTCTGTTCCACCGCTTTCCTCTTGCCCTTGCCCTGAGCGCCCTGCTCGTCGCCTGCGTGCCCTACCCGCGAGAGCGCCCGGCCTATGCCGACCTGTGCGAGTCGCGCCAGGTGTTCGAGGTGCCGACCGCGCACGGGGTCAAGACCTTCTACCTGTACACCTACCTCTACGACCATGCGCTGATGTGGAGAGATCGACCCTACACGCAGGGTTACTTCAGCGTGCCCCATGGCTCGCCACAGCGCGAGTTCTACGTGCAGGTGATCGGCTTCAACAAGAATCGCCAGCAGCCTCTCAAGGCAGGGTCGGGCGAAGCGCCCATCCCCATGCTGTACGACAGCCGCAAGGCCTACCTGACCTTCGAGAATGGCCAGCGCCTGGCGGCCCGCCCGGACCTTTATCTGGGCGCGCTGAACAACGACTTCCCGCTTTCGGGCAAGGACTACGTGCGCCCCTCGCCGTTCGACATCAACAGTGACGAGGTGCACCGGCGCATTCCCAAGCTCACCAACAACAGCCGCTATGGCTCGGTCTACGTCGCGTTCAACACCCCGGACTTCAACGCCGACGCCAAGTGGACGATCAACCTGGGCACGTTGGAAATCGACGGGCAGTCGGTTACTGTGGCCCCACTGCAACTGTGCCACCACCCGAAAAAATCCTGGATCGGCGTCGAGCCGTTGATGCGGCCCTGAGCCCCGGTCCACTTCACGCCCACATTCAGCGAGGTTGCATGCAGATCGAGCTTCTGGAGGTTCGCGATCACCTCCACCGTTTCGCCCCTTTCGACGCCCTGCCCGAAGAAACCCTCAACGGCATTGCGCCACGAATCCAGGTGAGCTATTTCAAGGCCGGTAGCACCATCCTGGAAGCAGGCGCCAGCATCCAGGACCTGCACTACGTGCGCAGCGGTGCGGTGGAGATCTACCGGCGCAACGGCGAGCTCTACAACCGCCTGGGCGAAGGCGACATCTTCGGCCAGGCCGGGTTGCTGCGCAGCAACAAGGTGCGCTTTCCGGCCAAGGCGCTGGAAGACAGCCTGATCTACTTCATTCCGGCAGACCTGTTTGCCGAACTGTGCGAGCAGCACGACAGCTTTGCCGAGTTCGTGGAGGCCGAAGGACATTCGCGTCTCAAGTCCGCTGTCGAAGGCCAGGGCCGCGCCAGCGAGCTGATCCAGCTCAAGGCACGCACCCTGCTCTCGCGCAGCCTGGTGTGGGTGAGCCAGGACACTTCGATTCTGGACGCGGCGCGCCTGATGGCCGCCGAAAGCGTGTCGTGCGTGGCAGTGGTCGAACCGGTACCGGATGCCCCCGACAAACTGCTGGGGCTGGTCACCGACCGGGACCTGCGCACCCGCGTGCTGGCCGCCGACCTCAGCAGCAGCCTGCCCATCAGCACGGTGATGTCGAGCGAACCGGTGGTGATCCAGGCCAACGACTCGGTGTTCGAAGCCATGCTGTGCATGCTGCGGCGCAACATCCACCACCTGCCGGTGGTGCACAAGGGCCGCACGCTGGGGCTGATCAACCTGTCGGACATCATCCGCCACGAGTCCCAGAGCAGCCTGCACCTGGTCAACAGCATCTCCAACCAGAACAGCGTGGCCGGCCTGCGCTCGCTGCTGCGCGACCTGCGCGGCACCTATGTGCGCATGGTGCGCGATGGCGCCACCGCGCACATGATCGGCAGCGCGATTTCCGGTATCGGGCGCGCCTTCACCCAGCGCCTGCTGGAACTGGCCGAACGCGACCTGGGCCCGCCGCCGGTGCCGTACTGCTTCATGGCGCTGGGCTCGATGGCGCGGGACGAACAGTTGCTGGTCACCGACCAGGACAACGCCCTGGTGCTGGACGACAGCTTCGACCCGGTGCAGCACGACGCCTACTTCCTCAAACTCGCCACCTTCGTCAGCGACGGCCTGGCCGCGTGCGGCTACAGCTACTGCAAGGGCGGGATCATGGCCACCAACGACCAGTGGCGCCAGCCGCTGCGGGTATGGAAGGGCTACTTCACCCAGTGGATCGACAAACCCAACGCGGCCACCCTGCTCAACAGCAGCATCTTCTTCGACCTCGACGGGGTGTATGGCCAGCTGGAACTGGTGGAAACCCTCAAGACCCTGTGCGCGCAGAAGTCCAGCGCCAGCCCCGCCTTTCTTACCGCCATGGCGCGCAATGCACTGAACCGTACGCCGCCGCTGGGGTTCTTCCGGACCTTCGTGATGGAAACCGACGGCCGCCAGAAACAGATCATCAACCTCAAGGGCCGCGGCACCGCACCGCTCACCGACCTGATTCGCGTACATGCCCTGGCCTGCGCCAGTACCGCGCAGAACTCGGTCGAGCGCCTGGAAGCCATCAGCGCCACCAAGCTGATGCAGCCGGCGGCCATCGAGCACCTGCGTTATGCGCTGGAGTTCCTGTCGATGGTGCGCATTCGGCACCAGGTGGACGCCCTGGAAAACGGCCAGCAGCCGGACAACTACATCGAGCCCGAGCGCTTCTCCAGCAGCGAGCGACACAACCTCAAGGAAGCGTTCCAGGTGCTGAGCCATGCGCAGAAGTTCCTGCGCTTTCGCTACCCTGGCATCGTGCGGCACTCGCGATGAAGCCGCGTGGTATCGACCGTATCGACTGGGCAACGCGCTTTCAGGCATTGGCAGCCCAGGCGCGCAACCCGCTGCTGAAGAACTTCTATGCCGCCGGCGTGGTGCCGGCTGGCACTCCCCTGGAGCAGGTGCCGTTGCTGGCGCTGGATGTGGAAACCACCGGGCTGGATGCGCAGAAGGACGCCATTGTCAGCATTGGCCTGATGCCCTTCACCCTGCAGCGCATCCGCTGCGCCGAGGCGCGCTACTGGGTGGTGAAACCGCGCACCGAACTGAGCGACGAGTCGGTGACCTTCCACCACATCACCCACAGCGACATCCGCCATGCGCCCACCCTGCCCCATGTGCTCAACGCGTTGCTGGGAGCCATGGCCGGGCATGTGATGGTGGTGCATTACCGCAACCTGGAACGCGGGTTTCTCGACAATGCGGTGCGACGGCACCTGGGTGAGGGGTTGGAGTTTCCGGTGATCGACACCATGCAGCTGGAAGCACTGCTGCACCGTGGCAAACGCAGTTGGCGGGACCGCCTGCTGCGCCGGCCGCCAGCCTCGATACGCCTGGCCGACAGCCGCGCGCGCTATCACCTGCCGCCGTATCACGCGCACCATGCCCTGACCGATGCGTTGGCCACGGCCGAGCTGTTGCAGGCCCAGGTGGCACATCGGTTCGAAGCGGGAATGGAAATCGGGCGGCTGTGGGATTGAACGCCAGCAAACTGGCTTTGTGCAGAAGCCAGCCTTGCTGGCGATGCCCGGCTACGCCGGGCCAGGGGCGCCATGCACGCCATCGCCGGCAAGGCCGGCTGCTACGCCCCCACAATAAAGTTGCTGCGCCGGGCGGGCTTTAACCGCGCGGCTCCGACATCAGTCCCTTGACCAGCGACACACAGCCGAGCAGCAACACGATGGCGAACGGCAGGCCGGTCGACACCGCCATCGCCTGCAGCGCAATCAAGCCGCCACCGAGCAACAGCGCAATCGCGATCACGCCCTGCATCACCGCCCAGAACACCCGCTGCGGCACCGGTGCATCCACCTTGCCACCGGCAGTGATGGTATCGATCACCAGCGAGCCGGAGTCGGACGAGGTGATGAAGAACACCGCCACCAGCACGATGCCGATGAACGAGGTGATCTCCTTGAGCGGCAGGCCGCTGAGCATCGCGAACAGCTTGAGCTCCAGCACCGCATCGGTCACGCCGGCAAAGTGCTGGTTCACGGTCTGATCGATGGCGGTGCCGCCGAAAGTGGTCATCCACAGTACCGATACCAGCGAGGGCACCAGCAACACGGCGATGAGAAACTCGCGCACCGTGCGGCCACGGCTGACACGGGCGATGAACATGCCCACGAACGGCGACCAGCTGATCCACCAGGCCCAGTAGAAGGCAGTCCAGCCCTGGGTGAACTCGGCATCCTCGCGCCCCACCGGGTTGGACAACGCCGGCAGGTACTCGATGTACGCCGTGAGGTTTCTGAAGAAGCCGGTGAAGATCGCCAGGGTCGGCCCGACCACGATGATGAACACCAGCAGCAGCAACGCCAGGCCCATGTTCACCTGGGACAGCATCTTCACGCCCTTGTCCATGCCGGCCAGCACCGAGCCCAGTGCGATGATGCTGATGCCGATGATCAGCAGCACCTTGCTGACATTGGTCGAGGGGATCGCGAACAGGTATTCGAGCCCGGCTGCCGCCTGCTCGGCACCGATTCCGAGGGAAGTGGCCAGGCCGAACAGCGTGGCGAACACCGCCAGGATATCGATCACATGCCCCGGCCAGCCCCACACGCGCTCACCCAGCAACGGGTAGAACACCGAGCGGATCGACAGCGGCAAGCCCTTGTTGTAGGTGAACAGCGCCAGCGACAACGCAACGATCGCGTAGATCGCCCACGGGTGCAGGCCCCAGTGGTAGATGGTGGCCGCCATCGCCATGTCGGCCGCCACCTTGGCATCACCGCCTGCACCGCCCAGCGGCGCCCAGTCGGTACGCACGCCGTTGGCGTCGAGGGTGACCCCGCCCATGGCGGCCGAGAAATGCGACATCGGTTCGGCCACGCCATAGAACATCAGGCCGATACCCATGCCGGCGGCGAACAGCATCGAGAACCAGCCCACATAGGAATGGTCCGGCACCGCTTCGCGCCCGCCCAGACGCACCTTGCCCAACGGCGAGACGATCAGGCCCAGGCACAGCAGTACGAAGATGTTCGCGGTGCTCATGAAGAACCACGCCAGGTTGGCGGTCAACCAGCTGCGCATGGCGCTGAACACCGGCTCGACTTCGTTCTGCAAGGCCAGGGTGAGGATGACGAACAGGAAGATGGTGGCGGCAGAGATGAGGAACACCTTGCCGTGGATATCCAGCGAGAAGGAAAACTCGCCCTTGAAATTGTCCTGGCCGACGACGTAGTCGGTATCGATCAGGTTTACTTCACCGCTGGGAGCTGGAATGCCGTCGACGGTCGGCGGCTGAGAATGCCCGGGTGTGTCGTTGGAGGGGGTTCTTCCCACGAAATAGCTCCTTGAATTGCTGGCACGCTTCGACGTGCAGTGATCTGATAGCCCCGCTGTTCCTATGGCAAAACGAGAAATGTGAAGGCCACAGGGTAGCAGGCCTGAGGTCGGACCGCCGCACCCGTCATCGGTTCAAGGCTTTTTGCCATTATTTGCATTCACCTTGCCGGCCCTTTATTGCACGACTCAAGCGAGCCCCCATGTCCCGATACGCCATCGCCGTCACCGCCGCCGACCACAAGCCAGGGATCGTCAAGCTGCTGCGCCAGTGGTCTGCCGACAGCATCGGCGAGCTGATGCGCAAGGTGGGCACGCAAACGCCGGTCGTGCTGTTCGATACCACGGACTTCGCCCTGGAGGTGCCCAGCGAGCAAGGCACGGTGACGCAGCAGCAAACGCTGCTGGCAATCATCGATGCGCTGGAGCAGGCCGGCGCCAGCCTGCGCATCACCCACCATGCGGGCACGCTGGTGGAGCCGGTGACGCGTGAGATGCTGGAGAACCTGTTCGAAAGCGAGCTGCTCTACCTGGGCCAGGAGCACGACTGAGCGTTGCTACGCCCCGCCGTGCCCGTAACGCTTGCGGTACTCGGCAGGTGTCACCCCCACGTGCTTGAAGAACGCTCGGCGCAAGGTGTCGGCGTTGGCGAAGCCGCATTTGGCGGCGACCTGCTTGGGCGCATCACCACCGGCCTCCAGCAGGGCGCGTGCAGCGGCCACCCGCGCCGACTCCACCCAGGCCGCGGGGGTGACGCCCACCTCGGCATGAAACAGCCGGGCAAAATGCCGGGGGCTGAGGCCGGCATGTTCGGCCAGTGCCTCGACTGTCAGCGCCAGCTGCGGGTTGGCGGCCACCCAGCGCTGCACTTGCTGCAACACCGAACGCCCGGCTGGCTGCGCCTCGCCCTTGCGGCTGAACTGCAACTGCCCGCCCGGGCGCTTGAAGAACATCACCAGTTGCGCCGCTACCCGCAGCGCGATTTCACGGCCCAGGTCTTCCTCCACCAGCATCAGCGCCAGGTCCAGCCCGGCAGTGACCCCGGCGGCTGTGCGCAGCTTGCCGTCGCGCACATACAGCGCGTCCTCTTCCACGCTCAGGCTCGGGTAACGCTGTGCCAGGGCCTGTGCCGCGGCCCAGTGCGTGGTCACCCGCCGCCCATCCAGCAACCCGCTGGCCGCCAGCGCGAAGGCGCCGGTGCACACCGAGCCGAAGCGGCGCGACTGGCCCGCGCAATCGCGGATCCAGGCCAGCAGCGTGTTGTTCAGTTGCATCCGCGCCGCATCCGGCGCCCCGGCCACCAGCAAGGTGTCGAAGCGCTGCCCGGGCTCACCTGCCACCAGGTCGGGCAACAGCCGCGCACCGGACGAGCTGTGAATGGGCCCTGGCTCGCACGCCACCACCTGCAAAGTGTAGACCTGCCGACCCGCCTCGACATTGGCCTGGGCGAACACATCCAGCGGGCCCGACACATCGAGCAGTTGAACACCGGGCAGCGCGAGTACGGCAATGGTTCTGGTCATGGCGAAGGGGCGAACCTGAAGGCGTCGTGATTTCACGTGAAATGGCAGTATATGGCGTATCACGCCATTTGAGGACAGCAGTGTCGAGGCTGACAATGGAGGCGAACCGCAACCCGGAGCCTGCCCCATGACACTCGACATCCACGGCATCAAGATCCCCGACAGCCAGCTCGCCCGCGAAATCACCGAGGTGGTACGCGATACGGCCTCGCCCCTGCTGTTCCACCATTCCAGCCGCGTGTTCTACTTCGCCGCCCTGGCGGGCCAGAAGCGCGGCCTGAAGTTCGACGCCGAGCTGCTGTACTGCGGCTGCATGTTCCACGACATGGGCCTGACCCATCAGCACAGCAGCGCCTGCGAGCGTTTCGAAGTGGATGGCGCCAATGCCGCACGCGACTTCCTGTGCGGCCACGGCATCGCCCAGCAGGACATCGATACGGTATGGACCGCCATCGCGCTGCACACCACCCCAGGCATACCCGAGCACATGCACCCGGTGGTGGCGCTGGTGACGGCAGGGGTCGAGATGGACGTGCTGGGGCTGACCCACGGCCAGTACAGCACTACCGAGCGCGAAGCCATCGTCAGCGCCCACCCGCGGGGCGAGCACTTCAAGGAAGACATCATCCAGGCCTTCTACGACGGCATCCGCCACAAGCCGCAGACCACCTTCGGCAACGTCAAGGCGGATGTGCTGGCCGACAAGGACCCCGCCTTCAAGCCCGGGAATTTCTGTGCGGTGATTCGCGGCTCGAAGTGGGCGAGCTAGGCACCTGCTGGCCCGTGGTGCTTGATAGTGGCGGCCAGGCCGCGACGGGTGATGTAGCCGATGCGTGCGCTCACCAGTTGAATCGCGATCATCAGGGGCAGGGTCAGCACCACGGTCCACAGCATGGAGAAACCAAACTGTGCGCCGGCTTGAGAATAGGTGGCGATACCGCTCGGATCGTCGTCGGCGGCGCCGGTGATCAACCCGGGCCCAAGCCGTCGCAGGCTGCGGCGCAATCCGATTTTCCTGACAGGCTTCATGGCCGCGCCTCGATTCACCTGCGGGGGTGGGCCGAACATTGCGCAGGGGACAGCAACAGACTAGCCCGCCTACGGCCGTTTGGGCGCCGGCATGACGGGCTTGCAGGCGAAGGTTGCAGACTCTTGGTAAACTGGCGCACTTGTGTTTTTGGGGCTGGCCGGTGTGACGCGGTGTCAGCGCAGAACGCCCATCGCCCGAAACACCCCGAATTGGCTGCACCACACGTAGACGAACATGCTCTCAGAACCTGTTACAACTCCTGTAGATACGCGGCCCGAGCCGTCCCGCCGGTTCAGCGTTGCACCCATGATGGACTGGACCGACCGCCACTGCCGCTTCTTCCTGCGCCTGCTGTCGCGCAATGCCTTGCTCTACACCGAAATGGTCACCACCGGCGCCCTGCTGCATGGCGACGCCGAGCGTTTTCTGCGCCATGACGAAGCCGAGTACCCACTGGCCCTGCAACTGGGTGGCAGCGTGCCGGCGGACTTGGCCGCCTGCGCCGTACTCGCGCAAAACGCCGGCTACAACGAAGTGAACCTCAACGTCGGCTGCCCCAGCGACCGCGTGCAGAACAACATGATCGGCGCCTGCCTGATGGGCCATCCGGGGTTGGTGGGCGATTGTGTCAAGGCCATGCTCGACGCAGTGCAGATCCCGGTCACGGTCAAGCACCGCATCGGCATCAACGGCCGCGACAGCTACGCCGAGCTCTGCGACTTCGTCGGCCAGGTACGCGACGCAGGCTGCCGCAGCTTCACCGTACACGCGCGCATCGCCATCCTCGAGGGCCTCTCGCCCAAGGAGAACCGCGAGATCCCGCCACTGCGCTATGACGTCGCCGCGCAGCTCAAGGCCGACTTCCCGGACCTGGAGTTCATTCTCAATGGCGGCATCAAGACCCTCGCCGAATGCCAGCAGCACCTGCAGACCTTCGACGGCGTGATGCTCGGCCGCGAGGCGTACCACAACCCTTATGTACTGGCCGAAGTCGACCAGCAGCTGTTCGGCAGCGACGCCCCGGTGATCAGCCGCAGCGAAGCGCTGGCCAGGCTGCGCCCGTACATCGCCCAGCACCTGCAGAACGGCGGCGCCATGCACCATGTCACCCGGCATATCCTCGGCCTGGGCCAGGGCTTCCCCGGCGCTCGCAAGTTCCGCCAGCTGCTGTCGGTGGACATCCACAAGAGCACCGCCCCCCTGGGCCTGCTCGACCAGGCGGGGCTGCTGCTGGAAGGACGCTAGGAACCTGCGCGCGGCTGGACACTCCAATCGTTACCCTCCCCCGATAGCCTGCCGCACAGCCCTTGAGCGGCCGGCAGCGCTCGGGTAATGTCGTCCAACCGCACAGGACAGAGCACGCTCATGACTTCCAAGCTGGAACAACTCAAGCAGTTCACCACGGTCGTCGCCGACACCGGCGATATCGATGCGATCAGCCGGCTCAAGCCGGTCGACGCCACCACCAACCCGTCCCTGTTGCTCAAGGCCGCCGCCATGCCCGGCTATGCCGAGCTGCTCGATGACGCGCTCAAGCACAGCAAGGGCGACCTGGGCCTTGCCTGCGATGCATTCGCGGTATCGGTGGGCAGCGGAATTCTCAAGGTGATCCCGGGCCGTATTTCCACGGAAGTGGACGCCCGACTGTCCTTCGACCAACCTGCCCTGCTGTCCAAGGCGCGCCAATTGATCGAGTTGTACGACAAGGCCGGCATCGGCCGCGACCGCGTGCTGATCAAGCTGGCCTCCACCTGGGAGGGCATCCGCGCCGCCGAGGTACTGGAAAAGGAAGGCATCCAGACCAACCTGACCCTGCTGTTTTCCTTCGCCCAGGCGGCTGCCTGTGCCGATGCCGGGGTGTTCCTGATTTCGCCGTTCGTGGGCCGTATCTACGACTGGTACAAGAAATCGACCGGCAAGGAGTATGTCGGGGCCGAAGACCCGGGCGTGAAGTCGGTCACGCGTATTTACGATTACTACAAGGCCAACGGCTACGACACCGTGGTCATGGGCGCCAGCTTCCGCAACATCGGCCAGATCGAGCAGTTGGCCGGCTGCGACCGCCTGACCATCAGCCCTGAGTTGCTGCAGCAGCTCAGCGATGACCAGGGCACCCTGGCGCGCAAGCTCACCCCGGGCAAGGCTGGCGAGCCACGCCTGACACTCGACGAAAGCCAGTTCCGCTGGCTCTCCAACGAAGATGCCATGGCCACCGAGAAACTCGCCGAGGGCATCCGCCAATTTGCGCGGGATCAGGAGAAACTCGAGGCGTTGTTGGCTGCAAAGGCCTGATACAAATATGGTTTGCCAGGCAAGGTGTGAAGGCGGAGCATTAGCGGTTTTGCACGCTGGATCTTGCAGACCTCTTCGCCGGCAACGCCGACTCCTACAGGGCTGCACGATACTGTAGGAGCCGGCATTGCCGGCGAAGCGCCGAAGGCGCACCCATCCATCTTCGAGTAATCAATGCCCGAAAACACCCCGCTGCCCCTGGTACTGGCCGGCCCGTTGCTGCGCCGCCTGGAGCCTGCGCGCATGGTCCTGTGGCTGGTCGGCTCACAGCCGTTGCAGCCCGAACTGCACCTGCAACACTCCACCGAATACACCCTGAGCTGTCAGGTCATCCCCATCGGCCAGCACGCCTTCGTGCACCTGCTCGATATCCAGCTGCACACCCCACTGCCCACCGACGTGCAGATCGACTACGACGTGCTGATCGGCGGCCAGGGCATCGCCACCTGGGCCCCACACCTGCTGTATGAAGGCGCCCGCCTGCCCAACTTCGTGATACGCGAGCGCCTCGACCAGTTGTTGCATGGCTCGTGCCGCAAGCCGCACCACCCCGCCGCCGATGGCCTGTTGTGCGCCGACCGCCTGCTGGCCGCGCCCCACGCACCCGCCGAGCGCCCGGCGCTGCTGATGATGAGCGGCGACCAGGTGTACGCCGACGATGTCGCCGGCCCCATGCTGCGGGCCATCCACGGGCTGATCGAACGGCTGAGCCTGTACCACGAGCACCTGGAAGGCGCCGTGGTGGAGAACAGCGCCGAGCTGTACCGCCACCCGGCCAGCTACTATCACCGTGCTGACCTGCTGCCAGCCCTGGAGAGCAACGAAACCCTGCGCGAGCGCTTTTTCGGCGGCACGCGCAAACCCATCTTCACCAGCAGCAACGCCGACAACCACCTGGTAACCCTGGCCGAGATCATGGCCATGTACCTGCTGGTCTGGTCGCCTGTGCCCTGGACCTTGGTCGACACCCCCATGCCATCAGGCCTGACCACCCAGCGCCAGGCCCGCTACCAGCGCGAACAGCACTGCCTGAAGGGCTTCGTCGAAGGGCTGGATGGCGTGGCGCGGGTACTGGCGCACCTGCCCAGCCTGATGATCTTCGATGACCACGACATCACCGACGACTGGAACCTCTCGGCCCAATGGGAAGAAACCGCCTACGGGCACGCCTTCTCGCGGCGCATCATCGGCAACGCGCTGATCGGCTACATGCTCTGCCAGGGCTGGGGCAACAACCCGGACGTGTTTGGCGAGCTGCTGCAAAGCTGCCAGGCCCTGAGCCACAGCGCCGATGACGACGGCTATTTCGACCGCGCTGCACAAGATGGCCTGATCAAACAGCTGCTGCGCTTTCAGGAATGGCACTTCGTGCTGCCCACCCAGCCTGCGCTGCTGGTACTCGATACCCGCACACGTCGCTGGCGCAGCGAGAGCAAGCTGCAAAAGCCCTCCGGGCTGCTGGACTGGGAAGCGCTGTGCGAACTACAGCAGGCCTTGCTGGACCACCCCTCGGCCATCATCGTCTCCCCCGCCCCGCTGTTTGGCGTGAAGCTGATCGAAACCATCCAGCGTGTGTTCAGCTGGTGCGGCTATCCGCTGCTGGTGGACGCCGAGAACTGGATGGCGCACCGGGGGGCGGCACAGGTGATCCTGAATATCTTCCGTCACTCGCGCACGCCAGGGCATTACGTGATCCTCTCGGGCGACGTGCACTATTCCTTCGTTTACGAGGTAATGATTCGTCACAAACGCGGCGCCCCGCACCTGTGGCAGATCACCAGCAGCGGCATCAAGAACGAATTCCCGCGCCGGCTGCTCGATGTGTTCGACCGACTCAATCGCTGGCTCTACGCCCCACGATCACCGTTGAACTGGTTCACCAAGCGCCGCCTGATGCAGGTGGTGCCGCGTACACCCGCGCACAGCAAGGCCGGCGAGCGCCTGTGGAACAGCGCCGGGCTGGGCCAGGTGTTCTTCAACGCGCAGGGGCAGCCCGAGCGCATCTTCCAGCTCAACGCCAACGGCGCGCCGCCCACGGAGTTTCCCCGCGAGGCTGAATGAAAAGGTGAGTTCGGCGCCCGCTACAGGGCGCCAGGATCGATCAGGTCCGCTCCAGGGCGTTGACCAGGTCGTGGAAGGCTTCGCGGTTGGAGTCGTTCAGGCCCATGAGGATCTTGTGCGCTTCCAGCACCTTGGCGCGCACTACCTCTTCGTTCTGGTCCTGGGACGGCAGATCGGTCAGGCACTCGGGGCACGGGATTGGACGATCGACGATGTTGAACACCTGATCGAACCCCATCGACTGCAGAAGCCGGGTGATATCGGCATGGGTAGTCACCACCGTGGGCAGCAGGCCGACCTTCTGCCGCGACAGGATCGACAACTTGGCCAGCAGGCCCAGAGTGGTGCTGTCGATACTGTTGGTTTCGGTAAGATCGATGACGATCGCCGAGAAATTCAGCGCCGTGAAGATCTTTTCAATCGTTGCATCCAGCGCCGAACACAGGGTCAGACGCACTTCACCGACGAACTTCAGAACAAAGGTGCCATTCTGCTCGGCAAACTGGATTCTTCCAGTACTCATTGAAGGTTCCTGCTCAACACCATTAGGGCGATATCATCCGGCATCTCCCCAAGCGTAGCCAATTCGAATCGTTGGCGCAGCCCATCCAGGCTGCCACCTGCTGCCTTGATGATTTCAGGCAAGGCAGCCTCCTTATCTTTGAGTGTGTCGCCAGGCAAAAGGTCCAGAATGCCATCAGACAGCAATGTGAGGCTGAACTGCGGCGGCAACTCCAGAACGTGATCCTGGTAGGTGGCCTCGTCGAACAGCCCCACCGGCAGGCCGCGCCCTTCGAGGTACCGGGTGTCGTCCGGGGTGTACAGCACCGGCAACGGCAGATGGCCGCCGATGCTGTAGGTCATCAGGCCGGTGTGCTCGTCGATCACGCCGCCCACCATGGTCACGTGCTTGCCCAGCCTGCAATTGATCAGGCCGCGGTTGATATGCCCGAGCACCTCGGACGGCTTGAACTCGGGCAAGGTGCCGGCGCGCTTGAATTCGAACAGCAGGCGCGTGGTCATGAACTTGAGCAGCACAGTCACGAACGCCGAGGAGGCACCATGGCCGGACACGTCGGCCAGGTAGAACGCCACGCGTCGCTCGTCGACACGAAAGTAATCGGTGAAATCGCCAGACAGGTACAGAGACGGAATGATCTGGTGTTCGAAACGCAGGTCTCCGGCCTTCCAGGGGTTCTCCGGCAGCATGTTCATCTGCACCTGGCGCCCGGCAGTCTGGTCTTCCTGCAGCAGGTGCAGGCTGGCCTCCAGCTCACGGTTGGCGGTTTCGAGCTTGTCGCGGTAACGCTGGTTTTCCAGTACCAGATGCGCCCGATCCAACGCCCGGCGAACCGAGTGCTCCAGCACTGCCAGGTCTTCCAGGGGCTTGATCAGGTAGTCGGCAGCACCCAGGCGCAACGCTTCGACGGCATCGTTCATCACGCCCGCGCCCGACACCACGATCACCGGCAGGTCGGGGGCACGCTCGGTAACCTGGCGAATCAGCTCCAGGCCGCCCATTTGCGGCATGCGCAGATCGCAGATCACCAGATCAGGCTGTTCCTGCTCGAAGACCTGGAGACCCTGCTGGCCGTTGCTTGCCTGCAGGACGCTGAAGCCGCTGTCTTCCAGGTAGGCGGCGAGGCTCGCACGCACTACATCGTCATCATCGATTATCAGCAGCGTTGCACTGTTTTTCTGCATGTGGGCAAACGGCGCCAGAAATAGGTTGGGGTAGGCGGCCAGGCAAAACGAGGCCCGCTTACTGGATTCACTTCTAGCCACTCTTGCATTTCAGGTGTAGGACAAAAGGCCTGCCCGGCAAATGTCAGAGGTGCCCTGTAAGGCGCAGACGGTACTCCCATCCGCCGGGGGTTTCAAGCATGCACCGATGGTCGCCTGTGCTCTTTACAGCACAAATCACCGGGAGTTATAAAAACCCCTTCTATCGCAACCCAATGGAAGGATGCAGGCATGAGCCAGAACCACGCCGACTATAGCGAGAAGCGTGATTTCATCAGGATGCGGGTAGATACCGACGTTACCCTGATACATGCCGAGCAAGTGATTGCGGCGGTGTGCCTGGACCTCTCGAGCAGCGGCATGCAGGTACAGGCAGCGAAAACCTTTCAGGTTGGAGACAACCTCAGCGTCAGCATCGATTCGGACCACCCTTCACTCAAGGGCCTGCACGCCACAACGCAAGTGGTGTGGATTGCCGATCAGCCCCAGGGCCAGCAGAAGCTGGGCCTCAAGATCCTTGCGATGAGCTGAACAGCAGGCATGAAAAAGGCGGCCATGGCCGCCTTTTTCATGCATCACGATCAGAAATCGTCTTTTACATCCCCGTCCTTGACCTTGAACTCGCGGTTCTGCAGGTAGGCGTTGCGGATGAAGCTGTACTTGTCGCCACGGATCATCTTCTCGGCCGACAGCAGGCTGGCACGGGTGTCCACCACGTCCACCGCGATTGCGGTGTTGCGGGTGGGCACATGTTCCATGTAGCGGTAGGGTTCGGTGTAGGTATCCGGGTACTTGGCGATCGCATCGCGCACGGTGCTCGGCCCAAGCAGCGGCAGCATCACGTACGGGCCACTGCCTACACCCCAGTAGCCGAGGGTCTGGCCGAAGTCCTCGTCGCTGCGCTGCAGGCCCATCTTGGTACCCACATCGAAGAAGCCGGCCAGGCCGAAGGTGGTGTTGACGATCAACCGCGCGGTATCCACGCCGGCTGCGTGGGGCTTGAGCTGCAACACGTTGTTGGCAAGGTTGGTCACGTCACCAAGGTTGCGGAACATGTTGTGGATGCCGTCCTCGAGAAACTGCGGCGTCACCCACTGGTAGCCCTGGGCCAGCGGCTTGAGCGCGTAGGTATCGATCGTGTCGTTGAACCGGAAGATCGGCCGGTTGATGCTCTCCCACGGGTCTTCCTCGGTCGCCGCCTGGGCCAGTACCGGCGCCAGCAGCAGGCTCGCGCAGACACAGGCACGGGTCATACGATCGATCACGCCAGCACCGATCCCACGCATAAAATTTCTCCTAGGCAAACATTGCACTGCGCCGGCATCAGGCCGTCGACAGCCAAAAGGAAACAAGTATAAAGCCTCTCTGGCAGATTAGGCAGCTTCCTCCAACCTGCGTCGATATTTTGTGAAAGCCGCCTGAAGGTCATCAAAGCGTCACGCCACGGTCACACCCCGACGTTAGCCTTGCTGGTTATTTCAGGGACGTTGCCATGCCCCATTCCCCCGCCTTCACCGCCGTGCTGTTCGGCCTGCGCGGCTGCCTGGTCGACTTCGGCGCACGATGCCAGGCGCCCGGCAACGCACCGGCCAGGCCTACACCAGGCGCCCTGCCCGCCCTGCACTGGCTGCGGGAACACGGCGTGCCCTGTGCCTGGCTCGACGAACTGCCGGCTGCCCTGGGCCAACACCTGAGCCAGGCGCTGCCCGCCTGGGTGCGCCGACCGGATACCACCGGCCACGCGCCCTGGCCCGCGCCGGATGCCTGCTGGCACGCCCTGATGCAGCTCAAGGCCGACCGGCTCGATGGCTGCGTGCTGGTCAGCGGCGAGCCGCGCCTGCTGCAGGCCGGGCTCAACGCCGGGCTGTGGACCGTGGGCCTGGCCTCGTGCGGCTCGCTGTGCGGGCTGGACGAGGCTACCTGGCAGGCACTGGAGGAACGCGAGCGCGAACTCAAGCGAGGCAAGGCTACCGTTCACCTGTTCGGGCTGGGGGTGCATTCGGTGATCGACCAGCTGGAACAACTGGCCGATTGCCTGGCCGATATCGGCCTGCGCCGCCTCAAGGGCGAAAAACCCTGATACAGGCACATTGATCAGGGTCATGCAAAGCGGCGCCGGGTGGATTAACCTGAACAGCGAGGCACGGACCTTTCGCCCGCGCGCGGGGTCCATGTCTGAGCCTATTCATAGAGGGAGAACACCCATGCCTGCCCGCGAACTTCAAGCGCAACTCGACGCCCTGCGCGAGCAACTGGAGCAAAACCCACCGCTCTCGGAACAGGAGCGTGTCGAGCTGCACGAACTGATGGCGCAGATCCAAGCAAAAATCGAACTGGAGGCCGTAACCCCGGACAACAACCTGGTCGACGGCGTCAACCTCGCCGTCGAACGTTTCGAAGTCGAGCACCCGGGCCTGACCGCCACCCTGCGCAACATCGTTCAGAGCCTGCAAAGCATGGGCATCTGAACCCCGCGGCAAAAACGAAAGCCCCGTCACACTGGACGGGGCTTTTTCGTTACTGGCGAACCAGGCGCAGGTTCTTCAGGGTGACCGGCCCGGTGCTGCGGTACGGGTTGATGTCCAGCCCGCCCCGGCGCACGTAGCGCGCATACACCGTGAGGGTCTCAGGGTTGAGCAGGCGCTTGAGGTCCAGGTAGATACGTTCCACGCATTGCTCGTGGAAGTCGGCATGCTGACGGAAGCTGATCAGGTAGGTCAGCAGGCTGGCATGGTCCAGCGCCGCGCCACGGTAATGGACGGTCACGCTGCCCCAGTCCGGCTGCCCGGTCACCGGGCAGTTGGATTTGAGCAGATGGCTGTGCAGGGTCTCTTCCACCACACGCTCGGCATCGCAGCGCAGCAGCTCCGGTTGCGGCTGCTCGTAGTTGCTGATGCTGACCTCCAGGTCATCGATGCAGGTGCCCGGCAGCGCCATCACACCCTCGCGCTGAACCTCGGCCAGGCTGCGGATACGCACCCCTACCGGCTTGCCGGCTGCCGCAGACAGGTCCTTGACCAGACAGGCCTGCACCGCCTGCGCCGAGGCGAACTCGGTCTGGTTCAGCGAGTTCAGGTACAGCTTGAACGACTTGGACTCGATGATGGCCGGCGAATCGGCCGGGATGGCGAACTCGCCGATGGCCACCACCGGCTTGCCCGAAGGCAGCAGCCAGGACAGCTCGAAGCAGTTCCAGTAATCCACACCCGACCACGGCAACGTTTGCGCGGTGACCCCAAGCTCGGCCCATTTGGCTGCACGCGGGATGGCGAACAGCAGCGACGGCGTGTAGGTGCTGATGTATTCACTGGACTTGCCCAGTGGCGAATGTTCGGCGGCGGGATGCATGGCTCAAACCTGAAGGACGAAATTGGTCTAGTTTATCGGGTTTGCGCGCTGCATTGGTCATTTGGCGATAGTCAGCTTGCCCACCATGCCGGCCTGGTAATGCCCCGGCACGTTGCAGGCGAACTCGATCGGCGTGCTCTGGCTGAAGGTCCAGGTCAGTTCGGCGCGCTTGCCCGGCGCCACCATCACCATGTTCGGGTCGTCATGCTGCATGCCGCCGCTACCCATCGCACCATGATCATCACCGCCATGATTCATGCCGCCATGTCCCATTGCCGAATGATCCATCTGCCCCTGCATGGCGAGCATCTCCTGCTGGTGCCGGGCGTGCATGGCCGCATCCCCCAGGTTGAACTCGTGGGGCACCTGGCCGTTGTTCACCAGCACGAAACGCACCGTTTCGCCGGCCTTGACCTGCAGCGCGCGCGGCTCGAAGTACATGTCGCCCATCACGACCTCCACCGTGCGCGTGGCCTGCGCCGCCGCAGCCGGCTTGCCGAAGGCGTACTCGTGCCCGGGTGCCGCCAGCAGCGGCAGGCTCCACAGCGCCAGGGCGCTCGCGATCATCAAGCGTTTCATCGTGCATCCTCTATCATGTGCAAGCTCATGCCCCGCACTGTAGAAAACTGCCGCTGGCAACCACCTGACGAAAACATTACAACTTTGTCAGCTTTGCCCCGCGCACCCTGCCACAGGGTATAAACCCAGCCCCCAACGCTGCCGAGAAGCCCATGAAACTGTTGATCGTCGAAGACCAGCCCAAGACCGGCCTCTACCTGCGCCAGGGCCTCAACGAAGCCGGCTTCAGCACCGAACTGGCCACCGACGGCGATACCGGTCAGCACCTGGCCCTGAGCGGCGACTACGACCTGCTGATTCTCGACGTGATGCTCCCTGGGCGTGACGGCTGGCAGATTCTGCAAGCCGTGCGCGAGGCCGGCTTCGACACCCCGGTGCTGTTCCTCACGGCCCGCGATGCGGTAGAAGACCGCGTGCATGGCCTGGAACTGGGCGCCGACGATTACCTGATCAAACCCTTTGCGTTCTCCGAACTGCTGGCGCGGGTCCGCACCCTGCTGCGCCGCGGCGCCAGCCCGCCCCAGGAAACCACCCTGAACCTGGCCGACCTGCGCCTGGACCTGATTCGCCGCCGGGTGGAACGCGCCGGGGCACGCATCGACCTCACCGCCAAAGAGTTCGCCCTGCTCGAACTGCTGCTGCGCCGCCAGGGCGAGGTGCTGCCCAAATCGCTGATCGCCTCGCAGGTGTGGGACATGAACTTCGACAGCGACACCAATGTGATCGAAGTGGCGATCCGGCGCCTGCGCCTGAAGGTCGACGATGGCCACGACAACAAGCTGATCCACACCGTGCGCGGCATGGGCTACGTGCTCGAGGAGCGCCCGGCGTGATGCGCAGATTGTCCCTGGGCGCACGCCTGGCGCTGTTGTTCGCCGCCTGCACGGCGGCGGTGTCACTGACGGCGGGGCTCCTGTTCAGCCGGGCCAGCGAGGCGCACTTCATCGAGCTCGATCAGCAGTTGCTCGACAGTCGTCTGTCGGTACTGCGCCAGGCGCTCGTTGGCGTGCACGACCGCCCGAGCCTGGCAGCGCGGCTACCGCTGCTGCGCGGCGAACTGAGCCACCAGGCCGACCTTGCACTGCGCATTCGTGGCAGCGACGGGGCGCAGTGGTTTGCCAGCCGCCCCGGCCTGCCTGACGCACCCGACATACCGGGCCTGAGCACCCTGCGCAGCGAAGGCATGGATTTTCGCAGCCTGTGCGTGGTGCTTGAAGGCGGCAGCCGGCTCACTCTGTTTCTGGATATCACCCACCACCAGCACTTTCTGCAACGCATGCAGCGCCTGATCTGGCTGACGATGGGCCTTTCGGCGCTGGCCACCGCGCTGCTCGGTGCCTGGGCCGTGCGCCGTGGCTTGCGTCCGCTGCGCCGGATGGGCGAGGTGGCAGCCGGCGTTTCGGCGCGCTCGCTGACCACACGCCTGCCCCAGGCCCAGATGCCGCCAGAGCTGGCGCAACTGGCCGGCACCATGAATGCCATGCTCGAACGTCTGGACGATGCCTTCCAGCGCCTGTCGGCCTTCTCGGCCGACATTGCCCACGAGCTGCGCACGCCGCTGTCCAACCTGCTGACCCACACCCAGGTCACCCTCACCCGCCCGCGCAGCCTGGAGGAGTATCGCGAGGCATTGCACGGCAACCTCGAGGAACTGCAATGGATGGCGCAACTGGTCAACGACATGCTGTACCTGGCCAAGGCCGACCACGGCCTGCTGATGCCCAATCGCGAGCCCCTGGCGCTGGACCAGGAGGCCGATGCCTTGATCGAGTACTACGCGCCACTGGCCGAGGATGCACAGATCAGCCTGAGCCGCGAAGGGCTGGCCGAGCTGACGGGAGACCGCAACATGCTGCGACGGGCCCTGTCCAACCTGCTGGACAACGCGCTGCGCTTTACCCCGGCACAGGGCGAGATACGGGTCGAGATTGCGCAGGGTGATGGCAGGGTTCGCCTGGTGGTGGCCAATCGCGGGGCGCCGATCGATGCAGCGCTATTGCCGCGGCTGTTCGACCGGTTCTACCGGGCCGACCCGGCACGCCGGGAAGGCAGCAGCGAACATGCGGGGCTGGGGCTGGCGATCACCCGTTCGATCGTGCAGGCGCACGGTGGGGTGATCAGTGCCGAATCGGCGCAGGGGTGGACGCGGTTCCTGATCGACTTGCCGGAACACAACGCAGCCCTGTAGGAGCCGGCGTTGCCGGCGAATCGGCGCATGCGACATGCCTGAACATGGCCAGGCAGTGTGTCCGCTTCGCCGGAAACGCCGGCTCCTACAAGAGCGGTGGCATCACTCGTACCGCAAGGCGTACGCCGGCTCGACCTGCGAAGCACGCCACGCCGGATACAGGGTGGCCAGAAAGCTCATCACCAACCCCGCCGTGCAGATCAGCGCCACATCGCCCCATTGCAGTTCCGATGGCAGCGTACTGATGAAGTACACGTCCGAGGTAAAGATATGCTGCCCGCTGACCCGCTCCAGCCAGCCGACGATCTGGCTCACATTGAGCGCCGCGATCACACCGAGCACACCACCGATCAAGGTGCCCACCACACCGATCAGGCTGCCCTGCACCATGAACGTACCCATTATCTGCGCCGGCGTCGCGCCGATGGTACGCAGGATGGCGATGTCCGCGCCCTTGTCGTTCACCACCATGATCAGGGTGGCAATGATGTTGAACGCCGCCACCGCAATGATCATCATCAGCAGCAGGCCGATCATGGTCTTTTCCATCTTCATGGCACTGAACAGGCTGCCCTGGGTGTGTGTCCAGTCATCGGCGCGGTACTGCTCGCCCAGTTCGCCCACTATCGCCCTGGACACCTGCGGCGCGGCATACAGGTCCTTGACCTTGAGCCGCACGCCCTGCACCTGGTTCGGCGCCCAGCGCTGCATGCTCGCCGCATCGGCCATGTGGATCAGGCCCATGGAGCCATCCAGCTCGGCGCCCACCTTGAACACGCCGACCACGTTGAGGCGCTGCATGCGCGGGGTGATGCCGCCGGGCGCGGTGCTCACCTCGGGCACGATCAGGGTCAGCTTGTCACCGACCCTGAGGCCAAACCGACGCGCCGTCATCTCGCCTACCACCACGCCGAACTCGCCCGGCTTGAGGTCGTCGAGTCGGCCCTGAACGATGTGGTCGGCCACGATCGAGACCTTGCCTTCCTGCGCAGGGTCGATGCCGCTGATCTGGATCGGCTGCATCGCGCCCTTGTAGGAGAGCATGCCTTCCATCTCGGTCAGCGGCGCAGCGGCCAGCACTTCGGGGTTCTTCAACGCGGCATCGGCCACCGCCTGCCAGTTGTCCAGCGGCTGGGCGCCCAGCACGGCGGCATGCGGCACCATGCCCAGGATCCGCGCACTCATTTCACGCTGGAAGCCGTTCATCACCGACAGCACCACGATCATCGCCAGCACGCCCAGGGACAGGCCGATCATCGAGGTCATCGAGATGAACGAGATGAAATGGTTGCGGCGCTTGGCACGGGTGTAACGCGCACCGATGAAAATTGACAAGGGTCTGAACATGAACTGAAGCACCCAGGTAAAGAAAAGAGACAAGGGGCCCGCCATGCACGGCGGGCCACCTGTACTGCCAGGTCAGATCGAAACCAGACGCCCGTCTTCCAGGCGCAGCACACGGTCCATCTGCCGCGCCAGGTTGAGGTCGTGGGTCACCACCAGGAACGCGGTCTGCGAGGAGCTGCTCAGCTCCTGCATCAGGTCCTGGATGCCCTGTGCGGTGTGGTGGTCGAGGTTGCCGGTAGGCTCGTCGAGCATCACCAGCCCGGGCCGGTTGACCAGCGCCCGGGCAATCGCCACGCGCTGGCGCTCGCCGCCGGACAGCTCGGATGGCTTGTGCGTCAGGCGATGGCCCAGGCCGACACGCGTGAGCAGCGCCTCGGCACGTTCGCGCGCCTCGGGGATCGGCGTGCGGCCGATCAGCAGCGGCATGCACACGTTCTCCAGCGCGGTGAACTCCGGCAGCAGGTGGTGGAACTGGTAGACGAAGCCCAGTGCGCGGTTGCGCAGCAGGCCACGTGCACGCTCGCCCAGCGCCGACAGTTCTTCACCGGCCAGCCATACGCTGCCCTGGGTCGGGGTATCGAGGCCACCCAGCAGGTTGAGCAAGGTACTCTTGCCCGACCCCGAACTGCCGACGATCGCCACGCGCTCACCCGGGTGCAGCTCCAGCTGCAGGCCCGACAACACTTGCACCGACTCCGGGCCTTCCTCGTAGGATTTGCCCAGGTTGCGGCAACTCAGCACTGCTTTATCACTCATGCCCAACTCACTCATAACGTAGCGCCTCCGCAGGCTGGGTGCGCGCCGCACGCCAGGCCGGATACAGGGTGGCGAGGAAACTCAGGACCAGCGCCGCACCGCAGACCATCCACACGTCTTCGGCCATGACCTGGGACGGCAGGTAGTCGATGAAGTACACGTCGGCGTTGAGGAACTTGTGCCCCATCAACCGCTCGAGGCCGGCAATCGCTGCACTCACGTTGAGCGCGGCGGCAATGCCGACCACGGCGCCGATCAGGGTGCCGACCACGCCGATCACGGTGCCCTGCACCATGAAGATGGCCATGATCTGACCCGGCGTGGAGCCCAGCGTGCGCAGGATGGCGATGTCGCCCTTCTTGTCGTTGACCACCATCACCAGCGTGGAAATGATGTTGAACGCCGCCACCGCGACAATCAGCAGCAACAGCAGGCCGATCATGGCTTTTTCCATGCGGATGGCCTGGTACAGGTTGCCGTGGCTGCGGGTCCAGTCACGGGCGTAGAACTCGTGCTCGCCCAGCTTCTGGGCGATGTTCCAGGCCTCGCGGGGTGCCTGGAACAGGTCGTCGAACTTCAGGCGCAGGCCCTGCACCTGGTCGGCCTTCCAGCGGTGCAGGCGCGACAGGTCCGACAGGTTGGTCAGGCCCAGGTAGCCGTCGATCTCGCCGGCGCCCACGTGGAAGATGCCGACCACGGTGAAGCGCTTCATGCGCGGGAACATGCCGGCCGGGGTCACGGTGACCTCTGGGGCGACGAAGGTCAGCTTGTCGCCGATGCCCACGCCCAGCTTGGCTGCGGCCTTGTCGCCGATCATGATGCCGAAGCTGCCCGGCGCCAGCGCGTCGAGCTTACCCTCGCGCACGAAGTCGTCGATGATCGACACCTTGCGCTCTTGCGCCGGGTCAATACCGTTGAGCAGCACCTTCTGTACCTTGCCGTCATGGGTCAGCAGGCCCTGCATCTGGGTGAACGGCGCCACCGCCAGCACCGCCGGGTTCTGCTTTACTGTATCGGCAAGGGCTGGCCAGTCGCTGATCGGCTGTCCGGTCTCGAGGGTGGCATGGGGCACCATGCCCAATACGCGGGTACGCATTTCATGATCGAAGCCATTCATCACCGACAGCACCACGATCATCACCACCACGCCCAGGGCGAGGCCGATCATCGAGGTCAGCGAAATGAACGAGACGAAGTGATTGCGACGTTTGGCACGGGTGTAACGCGTACCGATAAATACGAAAAGAGGTCTGAACATGTCGGGGCTTGTTCGGAGGAAAGAGGAACGTCCTTGTGGCGGGGCTTGAATAGCAGCTTTACACTCAGACCACCGCCGCTACCATGGGTTCGCCATGTCGACATTAGATGAAGAAGATCGCCGCGAATACTACCGTATCGAGGACAGGATCGCACTGGAAATTACCCCTCTGAGCGCCGCCGAGGCCTTGGGCGGCGAGTTGTTGCAAGATGCTTCACCACTCTTCAACCTGCTCAGCGAACTGCACCTGAGCGAGTTCGAGTCCCAGCACCTGCTGCGCCAGCTCAGTGACAAGGACCGCACCCTGGCAGCCTTTCTCAAGGCCCAGAACAAACGCATCGACCTGCTCAGCGCCGTGGTTGCGCAAACCCTGCTGGGGCAGATCGGCGAGGCGCGCCCGGTGACTCTCTCCGAAGGTGGCGTCGAGGTGCACCAGGCCCAGGCCATCACCGCCGGCAGCCGCGTCTCGGTGAAGATGGTGCTGATGCCCCAGGCCCTGGGCCTGCTGCTGCGGGCCAAGGTGACCCACTGCGACAAGGCCGCTGACGGCCTGTTCGACATCGGCGCCGAATTCGTCGAGATGACCGACGCCCAGCGCCAGTTGCTGGCGCGCTATATCCTGCAGAAACAGGCACTGCAACGCCGCCAGGCACTGGAACAGAACACCCCGCCTGCCTCCTGATTTTCCGTCTTGCTTGAAGGAACGAACGTGACCCTGATTTACGGCCACCGCGGCGCCAAGGGCGAAGCCCCCGAGAATACCCTGACCAGTTTCCAGCAATGCCTGAGCCACGGCGTTCGCCGTTGCGAGCTGGACCTGCACCTGTCCTCCGACAACGAGCTGATGGTCATTCATGACCCCAGCCTCAAGCGCACCACCGGCCGTGGCGGCAAGGTGGTGGAGCACAGCGCCGCCGACCTGGTGACCTACGATGCGCGCAAGGGCGGCCCGGGCTGGGTCAACCCCTGCCCGATTCCACGCCTGGAAGAGCTGTTCGAGAAATGTGATTTCGACCACTGGCAGCTGGAGGTCAAGAGTGCCTCGCGCACCCGCGCTGCCACCACGGTGCTGGCGATTCGCGAAATGGCCCAGCGCTTCGGCCTGCTGGACAAGGTCACCATCACCTCAAGCTCGCGGGAGGTGCTGGGCGCCGCCCTGGAGCTGACCCCGGACGTGTCCCGCGGGCTGGTCGCGGAATACACCTGGCTCGACCCGTTGAAGGTCGCGCAGAACTACGGTTGCGAACTGCTGGCGCTGAACTGGACGCACTGCACCCCCGAGCGCCTGGCCAAGGCCCAGCGTCAGGGGTTGCATGTGTCGGTGTGGACAGTCAACGAGCCGGCGCTGATGCTCCGACTCGCCGACTTCGGCGTAGACAGCCTGATTACAGACTTTCCCGGTTTGGCCAGCGCCACCCTCGAGAATCGCTGAAATCGGTCTCCCCGGCCGGCTCAGGCCACCGGCCGGAGCCGCTCAAAAAAGCCGGTTGAGACCGTCGTAGGCGGCAACCCGATAGGCTTCGGCCATGGTCGGGTAGTTGAAGGTGGTGTTGACGAAGTACTTCAGCGTGTTCTGCTCGCCCGGCTGGCCCATGATCGCCTGACCGATGTGCACGATCTCCGAGGCCTGGTAGCCGAAGCAGTGCACGCCGAGGATCTGCAGCGTCTCGCGGTGGAACAGGATCTTGAGCATGCCTTGCGGCTCGCCGGCGATCTGCGCCCGGGCCATGCCCTTGAAGAACGCCTTGCCCACTTCGTACGGCACCTTGGCCTGGGTCAGCTCCTGCTCGTTCTTGCCGATCGAGCTGATCTCCGGAATGGTGTAGATGCCGGTCGGCACGTCGTTGACGAAGCGCCAGCTGCCATTGTCGACGATGCTGCCGGCGGCCGAGCGGCCCTGGTCGTGGGCGGCACTGGCCAGGCTTGGCCAGCCGATCACGTCACCGGCACCATAGATGTTCGGCACGCAGGTGCGGTAGGCCTCGTCCACTTCGATCTGGCCACGGCTGTTGACCTTCACGCCGATGTTTTCCAGGCCCAGGCGGTCGGTGTTGCCGGTACGCCCGTTGCACCACAGCAAAGCGTCGGCCTTGATCTTCTTGCCCGACTTCAGGTGCAAGATCACACCGTTGTCCAGGCCTTCGACGCGCTCGTACTCTTCGTTGTGGCGCACGGTGATGTTGTTGTTGCTGAAGTGATAGCTCAGGGCCTGGGAGATTTCCGAGTCCAGGAAGCTCAGCAGCTGGCCGCGGTTGTCCACCAGCTCCACCAGCACGCCCAGGCCGCTGAAGATCGAGGCGTACTCGCAGCCGATGACGCCGGCGCCGTACACGATCAGTTTGCGCGGGGTGTGGCCCAGGCTCAGGATGGTGTCGCTATCGTAGATGCGCGGGTGATGGAAATCGATATCGGCCGGGCGATACGGGCGCGAGCCGGTGGCGATGATGATGTGCTTGGCTACCAGCTTCTCGACCACACCGTTGGCGCAGACCACTTCGATGGTCTGCTCGTCGGCGAAGCTGCCGGTGCCGAAGAACACGTCAACGCGGTTGCGGGCGTAGTAGCCAGTGCGCGAGGCGACCTGCTTGGAGATGACCTTCTCGGCGCTTTTGAGCACGTCGGGGAAGGAGAACCAGCGCGGCTCACCGATGGCCCGGAACATCGGGTTGGTGTTGAACTGCATGATCTGGCGCACCGAGTGACGCAGGGCCTTGGACGGGATGGTGCCCAGATGGGTGCAGTTACCGCCGACCTGGCGACGGCTATCGACCATCGCTACCTTGCGTCCTGCTTTGGCGGCGTTCATTGCCGCCCCTTCTCCTGCCGGGCCGGAACCCAGCACCACTACGTCGTAGTTGTAGACAGCCATGCGTACTCCTTCAGAACAGGCCCGGACGCCAGATTGACCTCCGGGGCTACATCATGCCGCCATCGGCGCCATGCAAAAATTCGGGTGCAGTCTAATCAAGCTTGAACGCCGCGCACATTAACCCTTGGTCGCGTCGTAGGCTATTTTTCTCTGCACTACATGTAGGCCGCCTTGCTGGCGAAGCCTTTCATTTCCCCGCAATGCTGTTGAATGCTGGCGTGGCCCGGGAAACGAACCCACCCTCGACCCGATTCACGAACACTGCCGCAATCCGATGCTCGAGCGCGAAGCGCCAACCCTGCTCCGGGCCCAGGATCAGCAACAGGGTCGAGTACCCGTCAGCCATCAGCGCAGTGGGCGCCAGCACCGTCACCGCCGCCAACGCATGGGCCACCGGGGTGCCCAGGCGCGCATCGAAGGTATGCGAATAACGTTGGCCATTCTCCTCGAAATAATTGCGGTAGTCACCCGACGTGGACACCCCGTACCCCTCCAGCGGCAACACCTGCTGGGCTATCTGCAGATCGTCGCGCGGCAGTTCGAGTGCAATGCGCCAGGCACTGCCATCGGGCTTGCGCCCCATTGCCTTGAGCTCACCGGTAGCCTCCACCAGAAAGCTTTCGACCCCCAGGGCTTGCATACGTGCCACGATCAGGTCGACCGCATGCCCGGCGGCGATGCTGTTGAAGTCGACCTCGACGCCAGCGTCCTTGCACAGTTGCTGGCCTTCGATACGCAAGTGGGTATACCCCACCCGCTCGCGCACCTGCGCCAGCCGCCGGGCATCGGGCACCTTCTCTTCACGCGCCTGGGGCCCGAAGCCCCACAGGTCGAGCAGCGGCTCCACCGTGAGATCGAAGGCACCGTCACTCTGGCGCGAGAGCTGCTCACCTACCCGCACAAGCTGCAGCACGTCGGCCGGCATCGCCTGGCAGCGGTTGGCGGGCAACTGGTTGAACTGCCCCACCAGTGAATCGCTGCGGTAGGTGGAGAAGCGCTGGTCGATGCCCTGCAGGATCGCCTCGACCTCCTGCTGCACCTGCCCAGGCGTCGGGCCGCCGGCCTTGCGCACGTACTGCACGGTGTAGCTGCTGCCCATGGTCGGGCCACTGATGCGCTCGATCGAATCCCTGTGCTCGCAACCGGCCAGCAATGCCACCAGGGCAGGCAGCGCAGCCCATCCCTTTTTCACACGACGCCTCCTTTTCTGAAGCCAAAAAAAAACGGGAACCCGCAGGCTCCCGTTCTTTCAACGCAACGTAATGCTTAGCGTGGGAACGCTGGCGGGTTGACCCCGGCCATGTCTTCCATCACGCGCACTACCTGACAGCTGTAACCGAACTCGTTGTCGTACCAAACGTACAGTACAACGCGGTTGTCGTTGCAGATGGTGGCCTCGGCATCGACCACACCGGCGTGACGCGAGCCGACGAAGTCGCTGGAAACCACTTCCTGCGAGCTGACGAAGTCGATCTGCTTGTGCAGGTCCGAGTGCATGGCCATCTGGCGCAGGTACTCGTTGATCTCGTCGCGGCTGGTGGCCTTTTCCAGGTTCAGGTTCAGGATCGCCATCGAGACGTTCGGCGTCGGAACGCGGATCGCGTTACCGGTCAGCTTGCCCTTGAGCACTGGCAGCGCCTTGGCAGCGGCAGTGGCGGCGCCGGTCTCGGTGATGACCATGTTCAGCGCAGCGGAACGACCACGGCGGCTGCCCTTGTGGAAGTTGTCGATCAGGTTCTGGTCGTTGGTGTACGAGTGAACGGTTTCGACGTGACCGTTGACGATGCCGAACTTGTCGTTGACTGCCTTGAGCACCGGCACGATGGCGTTGGTGGTGCAGGAAGCCGCCGAGATGATCTTGTCGTCAGGGCTGATGTCGGCGTGGTTGATGCCGTGCACGATGTTCTTCAGCGCGCCCTTGCCCGGTGCGGTGAGGATAACGCGTGCGGCACCCGGGCAGGCCAGGTGCTGGCCCAGGCCGTCGGCATCGCGCCAGACGCCGGTGTTGTCGACCACCAGGGCGTTCTCGATACCGTACTGGGTATAGTCGACTTCGCTCGGGTTCTTCGCGTAGATAACCTGGATCAGGTTGCCGTTGGCGGTGATGGTGTTGTTTTCTTCGTCGATGGTGATGGTGCCATCGAACGGACCGTGCACCGAGTCGCGACGCAGCAGGCTGGCGCGCTTGATCAGGTCGTTCTCGGCGCCCTTGCGCACAACGATGGCACGCAGGCGCAGGCCGTCGCCACCACCGGTCTTCTCGATCAGGATACGCGCCAGCAGACGGCCGATACGACCGAAGCCGTACAGGACCACGTCGGTGCCCTTGCGTGCGGAGGCGTTCTGCTGGCCAACCACGTCGGCCATTTCTTCACGCACGAACTGCTCGGCGCTGCGGCCGTTGCCTTCTTGCTTGAACTTGTTGGCCAGCTTGCCCAGGTCGACCGAAGCGGCGCCCAGCTTGAGCTCGCTCATGGCCTTGAGCAGCGGGAATGTCTCGTGGACAGACAGTTCGGTTTCGTCGGTCTGGCGATGACGGGCAAAGCGGTGGGCTTTGAGGATCGCGATCACCGAACGGTTGATCAGGCTACGGCCATAGATCGAGCTCACCACATTGTTATTGCGGTAGAGCTGACCGATAAGCGGGATCATCGCTTCTGCAAGCGCTTCACGATCGATCCACTCACCAAGACACTGGTCGGGCTTCTGAGTCACGGGAACCTTCCACATGTAGGGACAGAAAAAAGGGGCTACATTATGACGCCCCGCGTCGCTTCGAGCAATGAGCGCCTGTCGCCGGCGCCGCACGGCATGATCCGGGCCCCACATTCAGGCGGCTGAAACCTGACAGCAATGCCCCGCGCCCGGTACAATCGGCGTTTTGTCGCAACGCTTGGAGCTCGACCTCCCGTGCCTGTTCTGCGTCTACCTCACCTGCCGGCCAGTGCCGGCAAACACACCTGGGGCAACCTGCCCGGTGCCGCCCTGAGCCTGGCCATCGCCGAGGCCGCCAGCGCCGCGAAGCGCTTCACCCTGCTGCTGACCGCCGACAGCCAGAGCGCCGACCGGCTGGAGCAGGAGCTGCGTTTCTTCGCCCCGGAACTGGCCGTGCTGCCGTTCCCCGACTGGGAAACCCTGCCCTACGACCTGTTCTCGCCGCACCAGGACATCATTTCGCAGCGGATCGCCAGCCTGTACCGGTTGCCGGAGCTGGACCACGGCATCCTCGTGGTGCCGATCACCACCGCACTGCACCGCCTGGCGCCCACGCGCTTTCTGCTGGGCAGCAGCCTGGTGCTGGACATCGGCCAGAAGCTGGATGTTGAACAGATGCGCACGCGCCTGGAGGCCAGCGGCTACCGCTGCGTCGACACCGTGTACGAGCATGGCGAGTTCGCCGTGCGCGGTGCCCTGATCGACCTGTTCCCGATGGGCAGCAAGCTGCCGTACCGCATCGACCTGTTCGATGACGAGATCGAGACCCTGCGCACCTTCGACCCGGAGAGCCAGCGCTCGATCGACAAGGTCGACTCGGTACGCCTGCTCCCGGCCCGCGAATTCCCGCTGCAAAAAGACGAAGTCACCCGCTTCAAAGCGCGCTTTCGCGAACGCTTCGACGTGGATTTTCGCCGCAGCCCGATCTTCCAGGACCTGAGCAGCGGTATCGTGCCGGCCGGCATCGAGTACTACCTGCCGCTGTTTTTCGAGGAAACCTCGACCCTGTTCGACTACTTGCCGGAAAACACCCAGGTGTTCTCCCTGCCCGGCGTGGAACAGGCCGCCGAGCACTTCTGGAGCGATGTACGCAACCGCTATGAAGAGCGGCGCATCGACCCTAACCGCCCTCTGCTGCCGCCTGCCGAGCTGTTCATGCCGGTGGAAGACTGCTTCGCCCGGCTCAAGGGCTGGCCACGGGTGGTGGTCAGCCAGGACGACATCGACGCCGGCCCCGGCCGCGAGCGCTTTGCCGCGCAGACGCTGCCCAACCTCGCCATCGAAGCCAAGGCCAACCAGCCCCTGGCGGCGCTGTCGGGGTTCCTCGAGCAATTCCCCGGCCGCGTGCTGTTCACCGCCGAATCGGCCGGGCGCCGCGAAGTACTGCTGGAACTGCTCGAACGCCTGAAACTGCGCCCGCAAACCGTCGATGGCTGGCACGAGTTCGTCGCCAGCAAGCAGCGCCTGGCAATCACCATCGCACCACTGGACGACGGCCTGCTGCTGGACGATCCGGCCCTGGCACTGGTTGCCGAGAGCCCGCTGTTCGGCCAGCGCGTGATGCAGCGGCGGCGGCGCGAGAAGCGCAGCGACGTCAACAACGACGCGGTGATCAAGAACCTTACCGAGCTGCGCGAAGGCGCCCCGGTGGTGCATATCGACCATGGCGTGGGCCGCTACCTGGGCCTGGCGACACTGGAGATCGATGGCCAGGCCGCCGAGTTTCTCACCCTTGAATACGCCGAAGGCGCCAAGCTGTACGTGCCGGTGGCCAACCTGCACCTGATCGCGCGCTACACCGGCAGCGACGATGCGCTGGCACCGCTGCACCGTCTGGGCTCCGAGACCTGGCAGAAGGCCAAGCGCAAGGCGGCCGAACAAGTGCGCGACGTGGCTGCCGAGCTGCTCGACATCTATGCCCGGCGCGCCGCGCGCAAGGGCTATGCGTTTGCCGACCCGTCGGTGGACTACGCCACCTTCAGTGCCGGCTTCCCGTTCGAGGAAACCCCGGACCAGCAGTCGGCCATCGAAGCGGTACGCGAGGACATGCTCGCCGCCAAGCCGATGGACCGCCTGGTGTGCGGCGATGTCGGCTTCGGCAAGACCGAAGTGGCCATGCGTGCCGCCTTCATCGCCGTGCACGGCGGGCGCCAGGTAGCGATCCTGGTGCCCACCACCCTGCTCGCCCAGCAGCACTACAACAGTTTCCGCGACCGCTTTGCCGACTGGCCGGTAACCGTCGAAGTGATGAGCCGCTTCAAGTCGGCCAAGGAAGTCGGTGCCGCCGTGGCGGACCTCGCCGAAGGCAAGATCGACATCGTCATCGGTACCCACAAGCTGCTGCAGGACGACGTCAAGTTCAAGGACCTGGGCCTGGTCATCATCGACGAGGAACACCGGTTCGGCGTGCGCCAGAAAGAGCAGCTCAAGGCGCTGCGCAGCGAAGTCGACATCCTGACCCTGACCGCCACGCCGATCCCGCGCACGCTGAACATGGCGGTGGCGGGCATGCGCGACCTGTCGATCATCGCCACCCCGCCGGCACGCCGGCTGTCGGTGCGCACCTTCGTGATGGAGCAGAACAAGAGCACCATCAAGGAGGCGCTGCTGCGCGAACTGCTGCGTGGCGGCCAGGTGTACTACCTGCACAACGACGTGAAGAGTATCGAGAAGTGCGCCGCCGACCTCGCCGAACTGGTACCCGAGGCGCGCATCGGTATCGGCCACGGGCAGATGCGCGAACGCGAACTCGAACAGGTGATGAGCGACTTCTACCACAAGCGCTTCAACGTGCTGATCGCCTCGACCATCATCGAGACCGGCATCGACGTGCCCAGCGCCAACACCATCATCATCGAGCGTGCCGACAAGTTCGGTCTGGCCCAGTTGCACCAGTTGCGCGGCCGCGTGGGGCGCAGCCACCACCAGGCGTATGCCTACCTGCTGACGCCCCCACGCCAGCAGATCACCCCCGACGCCGAAAAGCGCCTGGAGGCCATCGCCAATACCCAGGACCTGGGCGCAGGCTTCGTGCTGGCCACCAACGACCTGGAGATCCGCGGCGCCGGCGAACTGCTGGGTGAAGGCCAGAGCGGGCAGATCCAGGCGGTGGGCTTCACCCTCTACATGGAAATGCTCGAACGCGCCGTCAAGGCGATTCGCAAGGGCACCCAGCCCAACCTCGACCAGCCCCTGGGCGGCGGCCCGGAGATCAACCTGCGCGTACCGGCACTGATCCCCGAGGACTACCTGCCCGACGTGCATGCGCGCCTGATCCTGTACAAGCGCATCGCCTCGGCGGTGGACGAAGATGGCCTGAAGGATCTGCAGGTGGAGATGATCGACCGTTTCGGGCTGCTGCCCGAGCCGACCAAGAACCTGGTGCGCCTGACCCTGCTCAAGCTGCAGGCCGAGAAGCTGGGCATCAAGAAGGTCGACGCCGGCCCGCAAGGCGGACGGGTGGAATTCGAGGCCGAGACCCCGGTCGACCCGCTGGTGCTGATCAAGCTGATCCAGGGCCAGCCCAAGCGCTACAAGTTCGAAGGCGCGACGATGTTCAAGTTCATGGTGCCCATGGAACGCGCCGATGAACGCTTTACTACAGTGGAGGCGCTGTTCGAACGACTCGCCCCGAAACCCGCTTGAAGGATGATCCATGCGTGCAATTCGTAGCTTGACCCTGCTGCTGGCGCTGATTGCGCCGGCCGCCTTTGCCGACAGCCAGTACCAGGTCGAGATGTTCCTGCTGCGCCAGAATGCGGTGCCCGCGATCACCAGCCAGTTCGCCCCGGAAGACTGGCGCCAGGGCGCCAAGGCCCCCAGCGACTACGACGTGCGCAAGCCGGTGCTGACCGCACAGGCCGAAAAGCTGGCCGCCGACAGCAACTACACCGTGCTGCTGCACAAGGCCTGGCAGCAGCAGGTAGGCAGCGAACCGTCGCGGGTTGCCATCAGCGAGGGCCAGGAGCAGTTCGGCCACTTCCCGGTCGAAGGCAATGTCAGCCTCAGGCAGGGCCGTTTCATCGAAGTGCAGGCCAACTTCTGGGTCAACCAGCTCGATGGCAATGGCAGCGTGATCCAGAGCGAACAGCTCAGGCAGGTCAACAGCACGGTGAAGAACAACGAACTGACCTTCCTCGATGGCGGGCACCTGGCGGTCCTGTTCAAAGTGATCGCCGCCGGCACACGCACCACCTCTCCTGCTGAAGCGGAGATGATGGAACAGTAGAGCCATGTCGACCACACTGCAGCGCGCGCTCAAGAGCAAGCTTTGGCGCGAAAAATTCGGCCCCAAGACCCTCACCCGAGGGCTTGACTATGCAGACAACAAGCGCGTCAGGCTCGTTTCGGTTGACGACAAGGGCGCGACCACCCTGTGCCACGGGTCCGGCGGCAACCTCTACCGGCAGACCCTGCTGATCGAAGGCGACGTTCACCCCCTCCTGATCGCCACCTGCAGCTGCCCTGTCCGCCAGAACTGCAAGCATTGCGCAGCGGCGCTGTACACCCTGACGGAGCGGCTGACGGCCAACGACTTTCCGCCGCCTCCAGCCACAGCGACCTACCAGAACCAGGTCATCGAAAATGTACCGGCTGTTGCGCACCTCACCCTGGGCAGCTACGAATTCACCGCCTACATGCCCAAGACCGGCAAGATGCAGCGCCAGTTGCAACACCGTGCGGCACTGGCGTTCACGTATGACGGGCAGCGCACCAGCGACAAGAGCAGCAGCGAAGTCATCCGTATCGACGGCAACGTCCGCCAGCGTATCCAGCGTCAGCCAGACGCCGAAAAGGCGCTGCGCCAGACCTTGAAGAAAATGGGCTTCAGCGTTGCCACGCGCCAGAGCAAGGCATTGCCCGACAGCGCCGGCGAAATGCTGCAGATGCCCGACGACCAAGCCTGGCTGCAGTTCGCCCGCACCGGCATCGATACCCTGCGTGCAGCCGGCTGGGAGGTGGAAGTGAGGCCCGACTTCGCCTTCAACCTGCATGACATCGACGACTGGTACGCCGATGTCGAGGAAGCGCCGGGGCGCGAATGGTTCGACCTGGAGCTGGGCATCGTGGTCAACGGCCAGCGCCACAGCCTGCTGCCGATCGTGCTGCACCTGCTGCGCAGCAACCCCGAACTGCTGCGCCCCAGCGAACTGGCCCGGCGCAGCGACGACGAGCACCTGCTGATCGACCTGAACCGCGCCCGCCATGACAGCCCGGCGCTGCGCGTGGCCTTGCCCTACGCACGCATCAAGCCGCTGATGGCCACCCTGGGCGAGCTGTACCTGGGCAATGACAGCGGGCCTTCGCTGCGCCTGGCAGCGCCGGATGCCGCGCGCCTGAGCAGCATCGACGACATGGCGCTGACCTGGCGCGGCGGCGACCGGGTACGCGACTTTGCCCGCCGCCTGCGCGAGTCCAGGCGTACCGACATCGCCGCCCCCGAGGGCCTGAACGCCACGCTGCGACCCTACCAGCTCGAAGGCCTGAACTGGTTGCAGACCCTGCGCGAACTGGAGGTCGGCGGGATCCTGGGCGACGACATGGGCCTGGGCAAGACCCTGCAGACCCTGGCGCACCTGCTCACCGAAAAGAACGCGGGGCGCCTGCAGCGCCCTGCCCTGGCCGTGATGCCGACCAGCCTGATCCCCAACTGGCTCGACGAAGCGCAGCACTTCACCCCGCAGCTGAGCGTGCTGGCCCTGCATGGCCCCGGCCGCACCCGACACTTCGCCGACCTTGACCAGTACGACCTGGTACTGACCACCTACGCCCTGCTGCCCCGCGACCTGGCTCACTTCACCGCGCAGCCCTGGCACCTGCTGATTCTGGATGAAGCGCAGAACATCAAGAACGCCAACAGCAAGGCCGCCGAAGCGGCGCGCGAGATCCAGGCCAACCAGCGCCTGTGCCTGACCGGCACACCGATGGAAAACAACCTGGGCGAACTGTGGTCGATCTTCCACTTCCTGCTACCCGGCTGGCTGGGCGACAGCAAGGCCTTCAGCCGCGATTACCGCTCCCCTGTCGAACGCCATGGCGACGTCGAGCGCATGGCGCATCTTGCCGCGCGCATCAAGCCATTCCTGCTGCGCCGCACCAAGGAACAGGTGGCCCGCGAACTGCCGGCCAAGACCGAGATCGTGCATTGGGTGGAGCTGAGCGACGCGCAGCGCGACACCTACGAAACGGTGCGGGTGGCGATGGATAGGAAGGTCCGCGAGGAAATCACCCGCAACGGCGCGGCACGCAGCCAGATCGTGATTCTGGATGCGTTGCTCAAGCTGCGTCAGGTGTGCTGCGATCTGCGCCTGGTCAAAAGCATTGCGCCAAGAACCACCCATTCGGACAAGGGCAAGCTGGGCAGCCTGATGCAGATGCTCGACGAACTGCTCAGCGAAGGGCGACGCATCCTGCTGTTCTCGCAGTTCACCTCGATGCTCGAACTGATCGAGCAGGAGCTGCACAAGCGTGGCGTCCACTACAGCCTGCTGACCGGTGAAACCCGCGACCGGCGCACCCCGGTGCAGCAGTTCCAGAGCCTGCAGACGCCACTGTTTCTGATCAGCCTCAAAGCGGGCGGCACCGGCCTCAACCTCACCGCGGCCGACACGGTGATCCACTATGACCCGTGGTGGAACCCGGCCACCGAAAACCAGGCCACCGACCGCGCCTACCGCATCGGCCAGGACAAGCCGGTGTTCGTCTACAAGCTGATTACACGGGGCACGGTGGAAGAGAAGATCCAGAAGTTGCAACAGGAGAAGGCAGCGCTGGCTGCAGGCCTGCTGGAGGGGCGTCAGGCGGGGGACTGGAAGCTGGCGGATGAAGACATTGATGCGCTGTTTGCGCCGTTGCCCGGGAAGCGGCAGGCCGCAAAATCCAGTTGAGCCTTTCGCCGGCAAGGCCGGCTCCTACAGGTATCGCAGCACCTGCAGGAGCCGGCCTTGCCGGCGCAGGACCTCAGTCGATCAGTTGTGCATCTTTCAGCGCGCCAAGCGCCTCCAGCCAGCGGGGCTGCTGGCGGTAGTCGGTACGCGCAAAACCCTGCCCGCGCATCTGCGCGATCCGCGGCGACGGCCTCACCCTCAACCGCTGCGCCGCCGACAACGCAAGCTCGGCAGCCGCCCGATCATTGCACACCAGGCCCATGTCGCAACCGGCACTCAGCGCCGCCTCGATACGGCTGGCGGCGTCCCCCACCACATGCGCACCGGCCATCGACAGGTCATCGCTGAAGATCACCCCATCAAAGCCCAGCTCGCCACGCAGAATCTCCTGCAGCCAGCGCCGCGAGAAGCCGGCCGGCTGGTTATCGACCTGTGGATAGATCACGTGCGCCGGCATCACCGCCGCCAACTGCCCGCTCAGGCGCGTGAACGGCACCAGGTCGGCTGCGCGGATCTGCTCCAGGCTGCGCTCGTCGGTGGGTATCGCCACATGCGAATCCGCCTCGGCCCAGCCATGCCCCGGGAAGTGCTTGCCGCAGGCCGCCATGCCCGCCGCGTTCATGCCGCGAATGAAGGCACCGGCAAGCAAGGTGGCGCGCTGCGGGTCACCCTCGAAGGCGCGACTGCCAACCACCGCGCTGCGCTGGTGGTCAAGGTCCAGCACCGGGGCAAAGCTCAAGTCGAGCCCTACCGCCAGCACTTCGGTTGCCATCAGCCAGCCGCAGTGTTCGGCCAGGCGCTCGGCATTGGGGTTGTCGGCAATCGCACGCATCGCGGGCAAGCGCACGAAGCCCTGGCGCAGGCGCTGGACGCGACCACCCTCCTGGTCCACGGCCAGGATCAGGTCCGGGCGCACGGCACGGATCGACGCACTCAGTTCGCGCACCTGGCGCGGGCATTCGATGTTGCGGGCAAAGATGATCAGGCCGGCCACTTCGGGCTGACGCAGCAAATGGCGGTCTTCGGCAGTCAGCCAGGTGCCGGCCACGTCGACCATCAGGGAGCCTTGCAGGCGGGTACTCATAAATGATCCTTCAGTTGAGGGGCGCGCTCGCCCACTGGGGGCAGGCGGCTTCTTCGATCTGTACCGGGCAATGCACAGGCACCCGGTCGAACAGCGCTACCAGGTCGGCGTTGCGCAGGCGTATGCAGCCGTGGGACAACGGCACACCCATGGGTTCGCTGTCGGGCGTGCCGTGCAGGTAGATATAGCGGCGGAACGTATCCACGGGCCCGAGGCGGTTGCGCCCCGGCTCGCGACCGCTGAGCCAGAGAATGCGCGAGAGAATCCAGTCGCGCCCAGGGAACTGCGCGTGCAGGTCGGGCGTCCAGACCTCGCCGGTCCAGCGACGCCCGCGCAGCACCGCGCCCTGGGGCAAGCCCGCGCCGATCTTCGCACGCACCTGATGCAGCCCGCGCGGTGTACAACCGGAGCCGTTGTGCTCGCCCGGGCCATTGAGTGCGGTGGACACCGCAAGACGCACCGCCAGTCGCCCCTGGGCGAACCCATAAAGGCACTGGTCGGCGATGGAAATGTGCAGCAAATCGAGAATAGGCATGGGCGCTAGCTTAGCCGAAGCCGGCTGTGCCGCCCAGCCGGGGAATCAGGCCTTTGCCGGCACCGGGGCGTGGCTGGTCTTGCTGCGCGGACGCAACTGCGCCGCCGCCATCGCCTCGTCCGTGACCCCGCTGTCGGCACGCATGCCGGCGGCCAGGAACGGCACCATCAGGCGCATGACCTGCTCGATCGAGGTATTGACCCCGAAATCGGTCTCGGCAATCGCGCGCAGGGCCTTGATGCCCGACATGCTGAACGCTGCAGCGCCGAGCATGAAATGCACGCGCCAGAACAGTTCGAGGGGAGGAATCTGCGGCGCGGCCTCGTTGACCAGCAGCATGTAGCGGCGGAACACCTTGCCGTACATGTCTTCGAGGTAACGACGCAGGTGGCCCTGGCTCTGGCTGAAGGCCAGGCCCAGCAGGCGCATGAAGATCGACAGGTCATTGCCGCTGCGCGGCTGCACCACCAGCGCCTGCTCGACCAGCATCTCCAGCAGTTCTTCAAGGCTGGGCTTGTGCTCGGGGCGCGCCTGGCGCCGCTCGAGCTCACGCTCCAGGCTCTGGCAGAACGGCCCTAGAAAACGCGAGAAGACCGCCTGGATCAGCGCCTTCTTCGAACCGAAATGGTAGTTCACCGCCGCCAGGTTGACGCCGGCCTTGCTGGTGATCAGCCGCAATGAGGTTTCGGCAAAACCTTTTTCCGCGAACAACTGCTCGGCAGCATCGAGAATGCGTTCAACGGTTTCCGACTGGGCCATGACTACTCCGCGAGACAAACACTTGTTTGAAACATACGTTTCAAGGCAGGGTTCTGTCAAGTACGCACGGGCGTTTTGTGCCCGGCCGGTCATGGTATTGAAGGCAGCGACAAGCCACAAGCCGGAAGCGGCAGGCAACTGCGGGCACGCTTGGAGCTTGCCGCTTGTAGCTTGCCGCTATCACTGTATATAATCCCAGTCACTGTATAAAAAGACAGAGCGATCGACATGCTAAAACTGACGCCACGCCAAGCTGAGATTCTGGCTTTCATCAAGCGCTGCCTCGAAGACAACGGCTTCCCGCCCACCCGCGCGGAAATCGCCCAGGAACTGGGGTTCAAATCCCCCAACGCCGCCGAAGAGCATCTGAAGGCACTGGCCCGCAAGGGTGCAATCGAGATGACCCCTGGTGCCTCGCGCGGCATCCGCATTCCGGGGCTCGAGAGCAAGCCCGATGAAAACGCCCTGCCCATCATTGGCCGCGTGGCCGCGGGTGCCCCTATCCTCGCCCAGCAGCACATCGAGGAATCCTGCGCCATCAACCCGGCCTTCTTCCACCCCCGCGCCGACTACCTGCTGCGCGTGCACGGCATGAGCATGAAGGACGTCGGCATCGTCGACGGCGACCTGCTGGCCGTACACACCTGCCGCGAAGCGCGCAATGGTCAGATCGTCGTAGCCCGCCTGGGTGACGAAGTCACGGTCAAGCGCTTCAAACGGGAAGGCAACAAGGTCTGGCTGATCGCCGAGAACCCCGAATTCGCCCCTATCGAAGTCAACCTGAAAGAGCAGGACCTGGTCATCGAGGGCTTGAGCGTCGGCGTTATCCGCCGCTAATAAGGAGGCGTCATGCAGTTCCCCCACGTACCACAGCAAGCACAGTTGCCCTTGTTCGAAGCATTCCTGGCCCAGCCGGTACTGCCGCGGGTCAAAAACAGGCAGCCCGCCCGGCAAAGCAACAAGCCGCAGGCATTCAGCGAGCTGTCCTTGCGTGGCGCGCTGGAGCACTGCCAAAGCCTGCTGGCACCGGTGCTACGCGACCTGAGCGAACTGAGTGAAGAGCATGACGCCCGCTGGCTTACCCTGATCGCCCCACCCGGTAGCCTCACCCAGGCCTGGCTGAGGGACGCAGGGCTCAACCGCGAACGCATACTGCTGCTGCAGCCTCGCGGCAACCAGAGTGCGCTGCAACTGGCCTGTGATGCCCTGCGCCTGGGGCGCAGCCATACGGTGGTCACCTGGTTCAATCCGGTCAGCAACGGCGCCCGCCTGCAACTGACCAATGCTGCCCGTGCGGGTGACGCACAAAGCCTGAATATCCGCCTGGGCTGATACTCGCTGAACGCTCGAAGGGTATGCAGCAGGCTTCCTCAGGACGAGGAAGCCGGATACTGACGGTCAGTGCAGAACCCGTGGGCCTGCATGTTCCTGTTCGATCTCGCCTTCAACCAATTTGCCGGCCATCTGCACACCAACGCTGAGCATGGCCTTGGCCACCTCGACGTGTTGGCCCTGCAGGAACGCCTTGGCATCTTCCGAAAAATCCAGGGTTACCAACGACCCCTCGTCCTCGGCGCGGCGCAACTCGATGCGACCGTCAGGCAACTCTACAATTTCTAGAAAGGACGTGGGCATAAAAGACTGTTCTCCAGTAAAGGCCGGCATTGTACCAGCCACTGGCAGGATCAGCACTCACTCAGACCTTCGCGAAAACGCACCACGAGGCGTTTGAGATTCTGCCGCCAGCCCTCCAGTTCTTCGCGCGACAGCGCTGGCGCCTCGGGTTCATCCAGGCTCACGGCCTGAATCAACGGTTGGGTCACATCACCTTTGGGCGCCTTGGTCGCGACAGGTGGTCGGAACAAATCGGCATAAGCCCTGAGCAGTTGCGCCAGCCAGGTTTCAGGCTGCTCGGCGAGTTCGACCAGTTCAGCCAGCTCGGGAATGGCGATGGTCGCCAGTACTTCACGGCTCAGCAGTTGCTCGGCACGCAGCGCGGTTGCCTGGGGCAAGCGATAATAGCCACCGATCTCATGACACAGCCCCAACAGCGCACCATACAGGTGAAACAGCGCAGACTCCCGCTCGGCCTGGGTCTGCGCCTGGGCGTTCATGGCGCGACTGTCCTGCGCCTTGCCCAGTGCCTCCAGGGCCAGACCGGCGAAATAGATCTTCTGGTTGGTACGGGTATAGAGTTCCTGGGCCATCGAGGCGCGCTCCGAGGGAGTGTGAGGCGGGGGCTCAGTTTCTGTGATGGATCGCAGGCGCGCAAGCTGAATCACCGCAGGCGTGAGGCTCAACCGCCCTTGCGGTCATCGTTGCGCGGCAAACCGCCAACCGTGGTTGCAGCCGACTCTTTCGACGTGGCCGGGGTGACCGGGCCGTAGATCTTTTCGACGCGCAGGCGGCCACGCTGCCACGCGGGATGAAAGTGCCGCCAGTGTGCGTCCTGAGCCGCGGCCAGCAGCTCATGGTCGCCCCGCGTGTCGCCCCAGGCGCGCATGCGGTACTGCGTCAGCACCCCGTAAACCGCCTCCAGGCGCAGAACCTTGGCTTCGCAGCGGCAGTTGTCGCCACTGATCCTGCCGGTCAGCACGCCATCGATCACCTCCAGCTCGGTGCCGATCAGCTTGATGCCCAACTGTTCGGCAAAGGGCTTGAGCACCAGCGCCGGCGATGCCGAACAGATCGTCACCTCGGCACCAGAGGCCAGTTCCTGTTCCACCGAAATCACGCCCTGCGGGCGCATGAGCCGGGCCCACGCCTGCGACTTGAACGCCACCGCCTTCTGCGCGACCCATTGCTCTTTCACACCCGCAAGAAATGTCTGGATCAACTGGGCCTTGAGTTCATCGCGGCTGATCCGCCGCCCCAGATAGCGCAGGCTTGGCCAGATCATCCGCAGCATGCGGCGAGCAAAAAAGCCGTTGCCGAAAGCGAACCTCAAAAAAGGTACAAAGCTGTCACGGCGGGTCAGCGTGCCATCGAAATCGAACACCGACAGGATTCTGGCCGACTGCGGCCCTGCTTCCAACATTTCCTGACTCATCTGCTTGCCTCTGCTCGATGGTGTACAGCCCTGGCGGAGAAACGTCCCGATCAAACATCACAACCGTTCGCTGACATGACTAAAAAAAAGGCTGCGTCCAGGATCACCAGATGCAGCCTCTTGTAGCCGATTCTATCGCTTAGCGCTTGTCTTCCACCTTCCACGCCTTGCCGTCATAGAACGCTCGCCAGCCGGTCGGCTTGCCGTCGACCTCGGTCTGCACATACTGCTCCTTGGTCTTGCGGCTGTAGCGGATCACCGTAGGGCGACCGTCCGGGTCCTTCTTCGGCGCCTCACAGAGGAAGTGATACTTCGGATCGATCTCGTCCTTGTGCGGCACGATCTCCATCACCAGGGGCGCGCGGGTCTCGCGGTTCTTCGGGAACTGGCTGGCAGCCAGGAACAGGCCCGAAGCCCCGTCACGCAGCACATAGGTGTCGTTGACCTTCTCGCACTTGAGCTCGGGCATCTTCACCGCGTCCATCTTCGGCGGCGCCGCCTCGCCGCTCTTGAGCAGCTTGCGGGTGTTCTTGCACTCCGGGTTGGTACAGCCGAAGAACTTGCCGAAACGACCGGTCTTGAGCTGCATCTCGCTACCGCACTTGTCACACTCAAGGCTCGGGCCCTCGTAGCCCTTGATGCGGTAGCTGCCTTCCTCGATCTCGTAGCCCGTGCAATCGGGGTTGTTGCCGCAGATGTGCAGCTTGTGTTTCTCGTCGAGCAGGTAGGCGTCCATCGCCGTGGCGCAGATCGGGCAGCGGTGCTTGCCCAACAGCACGCGCGACTCGGACTCGCCCTCGTCGTCGGCGGCAATCTCGTCACCTGGCACCAGGTTCACGGTGGCCTTGCAACGCTCTTTGGGCGGCAGGCTGTAGCCCGAGCAACCGAGGAACACGCCCGTGGAGGCTGTGCGGATCATCATGTGCCTGCCGCATTCCTTGCAGGCAATGTTGGTCGGGGTCGGCTGGTTGGCACGCATGCCCTTTTCGGCATCTTCAGCCAGTTGCAGCTTCTTGCTGAAGTCGCCGTAGAACTCGTCCAGCACGTTTTTCCAGTCGCGCTCGCCCTGGGCCACATCGTCGAGGTTCTCTTCCATGCCGGCGGTGAAGCCGTAGTCCATCAGGTTGGAAAAGCTCTCGGACAGACGCTCGGTCACGATGTCGCCCATCTTCTCGGAGTAGAAGCGGCGGTTGTGCAGGGTCACATAGCCACGGTCCTGGATGGTGGAGATGATCGCCGCGTAGGTGGATGGGCGACCGATACCGCGTTTTTCCATTTCCTTGACCAGGCTCGCTTCCGAGAAACGTGCCGGCGGCTTGGTGAAGTGCTGGCTCGGGTCGAGCTTGATGAGCTTGAGCACTTCGCCCTGGTTCATTTCCGGCAGTACATCGTCATCGCCCGGCTTGCTCTGCTGCGGCAACACACGGGTGTAACCGTCGAACTTGAGGATACGGCCCTTGGCACGCAACTCGAACTCGCCCGCCGTGACGCTGACGGTGGTCGACAGGTACTGCGCCGGCGGCATCTGGCAGGCCAGGAACTGGCGCCAGATCAGCTCGTACAGGCGCTCGGCATCACGCTCCATGCCGCTGAGCTTGGTCGGGTGCGTGGCCACGTCCGAAGGTCGGATCGCTTCGTGCGCTTCCTGTGCGCCTTCCTTGCTGCCGTAGACGATCGGCGCTTCTGGCAGGTACTTCTTGCCGAACTCGCTTTCGATGTAGCTGCGCGCCATTTCCACCGCATCGACCGACAGGTTGGTCGAGTCGGTACGCATGTAGGTGATGTAGCCGGCTTCGTACAGACGCTGGGCCATCATCATGGTCTTCTTCACGCCGAAGCCGAGGCGATTGCTCGCCGCCTGCTGCAGGGTCGAGGTGATGAACGGCGCCGAGGGCTTGCTGCTGGTCGGGCGGTCTTCACGCTTGGCAATGGTGTAGCTGGAAGCCTTGAGCTTCTCCAGCGCGGCCATGGCCTGGGCTTCGTTGAGCGGCTTGAAGGCCTCGCCGTTCTGGCGAGCCACCTCGAAGCGCACCTTGGCGTCCTTGGCAGTACCCAGGTCGGCGTGCACTTCCCAGTACTCTTCGGGGATGAATGCGCGAATCTCGCGCTCACGCTCCACCACCAGCTTCACGGCCACCGACTGCACCCGGCCGGCCGACAGGCCACGGGCGATCTTCTGCCACAGCAGTGGCGAGACCATGTAGCCCACCACGCGGTCGAGGAAGCGACGCGCCTGCTGTGCATTGACACGGTCGATGTCCAGCTCGCCCGGCTGGGAGAAGGCCTCCTGGATGGCCTTCTTGGTGATTTCGTTGAACACCACGCGCTTGTAGCGGCTGTCATCCCCACCGATGGCTTCGCGCAGGTGCCAGGCAATGGCTTCCCCCTCGCGATCCAAGTCGGTTGCGAGATAGATGGTGTCGGCATCCTTGGCCAGGCGGCGCAACTCCTCGATGACCTTTTCCTTGCCCGGAAGGATCTCGTACTTGGCCTTCCAGCCGTGGTCCGGGTCGACGCCCATGCGCGCCACCAGTTGCTTGCGCGCCTTTTCTTTCGGCGACAGCGCGGGTGCCTCGCCGGCAGCAGCCTTGCCGCGCTTGGCAGCAGGCTCCTTGCTGGCGGAACCGCTGGTGGGCAGGTCTCGGATATGGCCGATACTCGACTTCACCACGTACTGGTTGCCCAGGTACTTGTTGATGGTCTTGGCCTTAGCCGGGGATTCCACAATGACCAGCGATTTGCCCATGGATCGGAAAATTCCTGAATAACGAAAATAAAAACACGGCAGGTACCTGACGTGGCACCGCTATATATAGTGGCAACAGAGTGAGGTCAAGCGCCGAAGGTTAGCCCACTTGCGCATCGGCACGCGAAAACCGCTCGGGTTCGGCCTCGACCAAAGCAAAGCGCGGCACGTGCTCGCCGTCAACCTCGACCGACTCGGTGAACATCGAAAGCGGGCGTACCCACAGGCCGAAATCGCCGTACAGGGCCTGGTAGAACACCACCCACTCCTCGGTCTCGGAATGGCGCGCGGCACCGAATACACGATACTCAGGCCCTTTGTAATGCCGGTATACGCCTGGTTGTATCTGCATGCTGCCAACCCTCTTGAAAAAAAATCTGCAAAAAGCAAAAAACCGGGGCACCAGGCCCCGGCTTCCGACAACGAAACGCTTAGATGCGTTCGAAGACGGTGGTGATCCCCTGACCAAGGCCGACGCACATGGTCGAAACACCCAGGGTACCGCCATTCTGCTTCATGACATTGAGCAGAGTGCCGGAAATCCGCGCACCGGAGCAACCGAAAGGGTGACCCAGGGCGATTGCGCCGCCGTGCAGGTTAACCTTCTCATCCATCTTGTCGAGCACTTTCAGATCCTTGAGCACCGGCAGGGCCTGTGCAGCGAAGGCTTCGTTGAGCTCGAAGAAGTCGATATCGGCAATGCTCAGGCCCGCACGCTTGAGGGCTTTCTGGGTTGCCGGCACCGGGCCGTAGCCCATGATCGCAGGGTCCACGCCGGCCACCGCCATCGAGCGGATCACCGCCAGCGGCTGGATGCCCAGGTCCTGGGCACGCTGGGCCGACATCACGATCATGCACGAGGCGCCGTCGGTGATCTGCGAGGAGGTACCCGCTGTCACGGTGCCGCCCTTGGGGTTGAACGCCGGCTTCAACGCCGCCAGGCTTTCCAGGGTGGTGTCCGGGCGAATGGTTTCGTCGTAGTCGAAGACCTTGAGGAAGCCGTTCTCGTCATAGCCCTGCATCGGGATGATTTCGTCCTTGAACTTGCCTTCGACCGTCGCCTTGTGGGCGAGCTGGTGCGAACGCAGACCGAAGGCGTCCTGCTGCTCACGGCTGATGCCATGCATCTTGCCCAGCATCTCGGCGGTCAGGCCCATCATGCCCGAGGCCTTGGCCGCATACAGCGACATGTGCGGGTTGGGGTCCACGCCGTGCATCATGCTCACGTGGCCCATGTGCTCGACACCGCCGACCACGAACACATCGCCGTTGCCGGTCATGATCGCCTGGGCAGCCGTGTGCAGCGCGCTCATCGACGAACCGCACAGGCGGCTGACAGTCTGGCCGGCCGCAGTGTGCGGGATCTGGGTCATCAGCGAAGCCATGCGCGCGATGTTCCAGCCCTGCTCCAGGGTCTGGTTCACGCAGCCCCAGATCACGTCCTCGACTTCACTCGGGTCGACCTTGACGTTGCGCTCCAGCAGCTTGCTGATCAGGTGCGCCGACATGTCTTCGGCGCGGGTGTTGCGGTGCATGCCGCCCTTGGAGCGGCCCATCGGCGTACGACCGAAGTCGACGATCACGACGTCTCTTGGATTCAAGCTCATACAATATTCTCGCTCTAGTCGTTGGGCGCTTAACCGAAGAAGCTCTGGCCGTTCTTGGCCATCTCGCGCAGCTTCTCGGTGGGGTGGTACAGCGCGCCCAGGTCGGCGTACTGGTCAGCCAGGGCAACGAACGCAGCCACACCGATCGAATCGATGTAGCGCAGTGCACCGCCACGGAACGGAGGGAAACCGATGCCGTAGACCAGGCCCATGTCGGCCTCGGCCGCCGTCTCGACGATGCCGTCTTCCAGGCAGCGCACGGTCTCCAGGCACAGCGGGATCATCATCCAGTTGATGATGTCCTCGTCGCTGACTTCACGCTGCTCGTAGACGATCGGCTTGAGCACTTCGAGCACCGACGGGTCGGCAACCTTCTTCTGCTTGCCGCGCTTGTCGGCCTCGTAGGCATAGAAACCCTTGCCGTTCTTCTGGCCCAGGCGCTTGGCTTCGTAGAGCACGTCGATGGCCGAGCGACGGTCATCCTTCATGCGGTCCGGGAAGCCCTCGGCCATCACGTCGCGGCCGTGGTGGCCGGTGTCGATGCCGACCACGTCCATCAGGTACGCCGGGCCCATCGGCCAGCCGAATTTTTCCATGATCTTGTCGATGCGCACGAAGTCCACACCGGCGCTCACCAGCTTGGCGAAACCGCCGAAGTACGGGAACAGCACGCGGTTGACCAGAAAGCCCGGGCAGTCGTTGACCACGATCGGGTTCTTGCCCATCTTCTTGGCGTAGGCAACGGTAGTGGCCACCGCCAGTTCGCTGGACTTCTCGCCACGGATCACTTCCACCAGCGGCATCATGTGCACCGGGTTGAAGAAGTGCATGCCGACGAAGTTTTCCGGACGCTTGAGGGCCTTGGCCAGCAGGCTGATGGAAATGGTCGAGGTGTTGGAAGCCAGGATGGTGTCCGCCTTGACCTGGTCTTCGACCTCGGCCAGCACGGCCTGCTTGACCTTGGGGTTTTCGACCACGGCTTCCACCACCAGGTCCACATGACCGAAGTCGCCGTAGGACAGGGTCGGACGGATGCCGTTGAGCACTTCAGCCATTTTCGCGGCGGTCATGCGGCCCTTGTCGACGCGGCTGACCAGCAGCTTGGCGGCTTCGGCCAGGCCCTGCTCGATACCGTGCTCGTTGATGTCCTTCATCAGGATCGGCGTGCCTTTGGAGGCCGACTGATAGGCGATGCCGCCACCCATGATGCCGGCGCCGAGTACGGCGGCCTGCTTCACGTCCTGGGCGATCTCGTCGTAGGCCTTGGCCTTTTTCTTCAGTTCCTGATCGTTCAGGAACAGGCCGATCAGGCTCTGGGCTGCCGAGGTCTTGGCCAGCTTGACGAAGCCGGCGGCCTCGACTTCCAGTGCCTTGTCACGCCCGAAGTTGGCGGCTTTCTGAATGGTCTTGATGGCTTCGACCGGCGCCGGATAGTTCGGGCCTGCCTGACCTGCCACGAAGCCCTTGGCGGTCTCGAAGGCCATCATCTGCTCGATGGCGTTGAGCTTGAGCTTTTCCAGCTTCGGCTGGCGCTTGGCCTTGTGGTCGAGCTCGCCGCTGATGGCGCGCTTGATCAGTTCCAGGGCAGCTTCCTGAAGTTTCTCCGGGACCACCACTGCATCGACGGCACCGACTTTCAATGCATCTTCAGGGCGGTTCTCCTTGCCGGCGGCAATCCATTCGATGGCATTGTCGGCGCCGATCAGGCGCGGCAGGCGTACGGTACCGCCGAAGCCCGGGTAGATGCCCAGCTTGACTTCAGGCAGGCCGATCTTGGCCTTGGTCGACATGACGCGGAAGTCGGCCGCCAGGCACATTTCCAGGCCGCCGCCCAGCGCGATGCCGTTGATCGCGGCAACGGTCGGTACATCGAGATCTTCGAAATCGCTGAAGATTCTGTTGGCTTCGAGGTTGCCTGCAACCAGCTCCGCATCCGGCAGCTTGAAGTTGTCGACGAATTCGGTGATGTCGGCGCCGACAATGAACACGTCCTTGCCGCTGCTGACGATCACACCTTTGATCGACGCATCTGCCTTGATGGTGTCTACGGCCTGACGCAACTCATTCAGGGTAAGACGGTTGAACTTGTTGACGGACTCACCCTTGAGGTCGAACTTCAGTTCGACGATGCCGCTTTCAAGAGCCTTAACCGTGATGGCTTTACCTTCGTAAATCATCAACTGATCTCCACGATATGGAAGCTGAACTGTACACGCCGAACGCTGGCACGAAATTCGGCACCAGGCACACCCGTCAGCGCGATAGTCGGGATTCTGCGAGCGTCATGTGACATACAAACGCTCAATTCATACGCCCGTTTGATTTGGGTACGGACACATTCACCGAAAAGCCTGCCGTTGTCAAATACCCAAAAGCACGAGCAAAACGCGACTTTACGGTCATTTTGAGCGAAGGGGTGCGGGTTCAGCCTGTAGGTGATTGGCCATCATTCATGCAGGTGATCGGCCATGGATACACACGAGAGAGGCAGCGAAGGGATAAAGCGCAGCTACACTGAGGGCATCGAAGAAGTTTCCGGCCTGCCTGGCCTTTTTTATTCAGTTGCCGGCCCCGCCATGGGGCTGGCCCTGGCGGTCAATCACACGACTCACGGGTCACGCCAGCGCCTTGAGCAACCGGGCAATGTCCTGCAACGCTGCGGCATCCCCCTTCTCTCCCCAGCACAACGCGATCATCTGCGGGTTGGCCTCGACCTTGTAGACACTCGCCGGCAGGCGCGAAAGGTGCTCGAGCACGCGCGCATCCTCGCAGGGCTCGCGCCACTGGTTGAGCCACACCCCTGGTGTCACCTGCCAGTAGCTCCAGCTGTCGGCATGCCCGCGACGGCGCGCACAATGATACTGCGCGCAGGTGTGCGGCGGCTCTTCGGGCAGCCAGTGCGGCCAGGTCTGCGGGGTGAGCTGCATGGCCAGCCCCATGCGCCGCGCCTCCAGGCGCAGGGCCATGCGCCCGCTGGTGCGACGCGAGGGCAACAGCCAGACCATGGGGCTGAGCATCAGCGCAAGGATTGACACTACTACCCAGAACGTCATATCTGTTATTCCTATAAAGACTTTGCAAATGAGCTGGTTAGCCGACATCGATGCGATCAGCCTGAAACCGACCATACTTTAACTATCGCGATTGTCAGGAGAGCCCTCATGCCCTACGAACACATTCTGGTCGCCGTCGACCTGACCGAAGAATGCGACCCGGTGATCAAGCGCGCTCGCGAGCTGGCCACGCCCAACGGCACCAAGGTTTCCCTGGTACATATCGTCGAGCCCATGGCCATGGCCTTCGGCGGCGACGTGCCGATGGACCTGTCGCAACTGCAGCAGCAACAGTTCGACCAGGCCAAGGAGCGCATGGACCGCCTGTTCAACAAGTATCCGGAGATCAACCGCGGCGATTCCCACCTGACCTACGGCCAGCCTCGCCAGGAGATCCACCAGTTGGCCAAGGACCAGAAGTGCGACCTGATCGTGGTCGGCAGCCATGGCCGCCACGGCCTGGCGCTGCTGCTGGGCTCCACCGCCAATGACGTGCTGCACGGCGCACCGTGCGATGTGCTGGCGGTACGCCTGCAGAAGAAGGCCGACTGATACCAGAAGGCCCGCTGTTGGACACAGCGGGCCTTCTTCATATCAGCTGTCGAGCTCGGCCCAACGCTCCACCAGTGTGTCCAGCTCGCCCTGCAGCTTCTCGAGGCTGGCCAGCACGGCGGTGGTCTGGTCGATTGGCCGCTGATAGAAGCCTGCATCGGAAATCTCTGCCTGCACCGCAGCCATCTTCTGCTCCAGGGCATCGATCTGCCCCGGCAGCGCCTCCAGCTCGCGCTGCAGCTTGTAGCTGAGCTTCTTCTTGCCTTCATTGACCACCGGCGCTGCCGCAGGCTCGGGTGCAACGGCCTCGACCACCGCACTGTTGAGCTCGGACTTGCCCGACTTGCTTTCGGTCACGCCGAGCAGCTTGGGCGAACCGCCCTGGCGAATCCAGTCCTGATAGCCGCCCACGTACTCACGCACCTTGCCCTCGCCTTCGAACACCAGGGTGCTGGTGACCACGTTGTCGAGGAACGCCCGGTCGTGACTGACCATCAGCACGGTGCCCTTGAAACCCGCCAGCACCTCTTCGAGCAGCTCCAGGGTTTCCACGTCCAGGTCGTTGGTCGGCTCGTCGAGCACCAGCAGGTTGGCCGGCTTGCTGAACAGCTTGGCCAGCAGCAGGCGCGCACGCTCGCCACCGGACAACGCCTTGACCGGCGTGCGTGCACGCTGGGGGCTGAACAGGAAGTCGCCCAGGTAGCTCAGTACGTGACGGTTCTGCCCATCGATCTCGATGAAGTCACGGCCTTCGGCCATGTTCTCGATCACGGTCTTTTCCAGGTCAAGCTGATGGCGCAACTGGTCGAAGTAGGCCACTTCGAGACGCGTGCCCGACTCCACCTTGCCCGAGCTTGGCTCCAGGTCGCCCAGCATCAGCTTGAGCAGCGTGGTCTTGCCGGTACCGTTGGCGCCCAGCAGGCCGATACGGTCCTCGCGCTGCAGGACCATCGAGAAATCCTTGACCAGGTAAGGGCCATCGGGGTGTGCGAAGCTGACGTTTTCCAGCACCATCACCTGCTTGCCGGACTTTTCCGCCACGTCGAGCAGGATGTTGGCCTTGCCCTGGCGCTCGCGACGCTCGCTGCGCTCCACACGCAGTGCCTTGAGGGCGCGCACGCGGCCTTCGTTGCGGGTACGCCGGGCCTTGATGCCCTGGCGGATCCACACCTCTTCCTGGGCCAGTTTCTTGTCGAACAGCGCGTTGGCAGTCTCTTCGGCAGCCAGCGCAGCTTCCTTGTGCACCAGGAAGCTGGCGTAGTCGCCGTTCCAGTCGATCAACCCGCCACGGTCCAGTTCGAGGATGCGCGTGGCCAGGTTCTGCAGGAAGGAACGGTCGTGGGTAATGAACAGCACGGCGCCGCCAAAACCGCTCAGGGCATCTTCAAGCCAGGCGATGGCGCCGATGTCCAGGTGGTTGGTCGGTTCGTCGAGCAGCAGCAGGTCGGGCTCGGACACCAGCGCCTGGGCCAGCAGCACACGCCGACGCCAACCACCGGACAGCTCGGCCAGGGTCTTGTCGGCCGGCAGCTGCAGGCGGCTCAGGGTGCTGTCGACCAGTTGCTGCAAGCGCCAGCCATCGCGCGCCTCAAGGTCGCTCTGCACGTGCATGAGCTTTTCCAGGTCGGCGTCGGTGTGAATGTTCTGGCTCAGGTGGTGATACTCGGCGAGCAATGCACCGACACCGTCCAGGCCTTCGGCAACCACATCGAACACGGTGCGCCCGTCGGCCACCGGCAGTTCCTGCGGCAGCTCGCCGATCTTCAGGCCCGGGGCACGCCACACATCGCCTTCGTCGGGCTTCTGGTCGCCCTTGACCAGGCGCAGCATGCTCGACTTGCCCGTGCCGTTGCGGCCGATGATGCAGACCCGCTCACCACGGGCGATCTGCCAGGACACCTTGTCCAGCAACGGCATGGCGCCGAACGCAAGGGACACATCGCTTAATTTGAGCAGGGTCATGATCTTCTCCAAAAACCGGGGGCGCATTCTACCTGAGTTGCGCCTGCTTCACATTAAGCGCGACCGGCGTGCCGACCGCAGTCCTGCATTACATGCCGATACAAGCACAATGCTTTCTTCCGCCCCCGGCAAACGGCTAAGCTTAAGCACGTAATCCCACCAGTGCTGGCGCCGCCGACACTCGTTTTGGTCAAACTGTCCGGAAGTATCATGCGCCGCAGCCTGCTCAGCCTCGTATCCTGTCTGCTTTTTTCCGCCACCGCGGCCAGCACCGTCCAGGCCGCCGACCTCACCCAGCAACGCCAGTACTACGATGAAGCCAAGCGTGCCCTGGCCAAGGGCGACAGCGGCCCTTACCGCCGTTACGAACAGGCCCTGCGTGATTATCCGCTGGAGCCCTACCTGGCCTACGACGAACTGACGGCGCGCCTCAAGAGCGCCAGCAACGCCGAGATCGAGAAGTTTCTTGCCGAGCATGGCGACCTGCCCCAGGCCAACTGGATGAAACTGCGCTGGTTGCGCTGGCTGGCAGAGCGCGGCGACTGGCAACCCTTCGTCAAGTACTACGACCCCAAGCTGAACTTCACCGAGCTCGACTGCCTCAACGGCCAGTATCAGCTCAGCCACAACCTGCGCGCCGAGGGCTACGCCACCGCCGACAAGCTGTGGCTGGTGGGCAAGTCGCAGCCGGCGGCCTGTGACGTGCTGTTCGACCGCTGGGCCGCCGAGGGCCAGCTGACCGAACAGAAGCGCTGGGAGCGCATCAAGCTCGCGGCCCAGGCGCGCAACTACGCCCTGGCCAACACCCTGATCAAAGGCCTGAACACCCTGGGCCCGCAAGGCCGTCTGCTGGTGGATGTGGCGCAGAAGCCCGAACTGCTCAACAACCCCGGGCGCTTCACCCCGGTCAACGAAGCGATGTCCGACGTGGTCAGCCTGGGCCTGCGCCGCCTGGCGCGCCAGGACCCGGAGCGGGCCATGGCGCTGCTCGACGACTACGCCAATCGCATGCATTTCTCCCGCGACGAGAAGGTGGCGATCGCCCGCGAAATCGGCCTTACCCTGGCACGGCGCTACGACCCCCGCGCCCTGGGCCTGATGACCCAGTACGACCCCGAGCTGCGCGACAACACCGTGACCGAATGGCGCCTGCGCCTGCTGCTGCGCCTGGGCCGCTGGGAAGATGCCTACGAGCTGACCAAACGCCTGCCCCAGGACCTGGCCACCACCAACCGCTGGCGCTACTGGCAGGCGCGCAGCCTGGAGCTGGCGCAGCCGAAGAACCCGCAGATTCCACTGCTGTACAAGACGGTAGCGCGAGAGCGCGACTTCTACGGGTTCCTGGCCGCCGATCGTGCACAGACCCCCTACCAGCTCAACAACAAGCCGCTGGTGCTCAGCCAGCAACTGATCAACAAGGTACGCAACACCCCCGGCGTGCGGCGCGCGCTGGAATTCCATGCCCGCGGCCAGATCGTTGACGGGCGCCGCGAGTGGTACCACGTCAGCCGTCATTTCAGCCGCGACGAGATGGTCGCCCAGGCGCGCCTGGCCTATGAAATGCGCTGGTACTTCCCGGCCATCCGCACCATCAGCCAGGCCCAGTACTGGGACGACCTGGATATCCGCTTCCCGATGGCCCACCGCGACACCCTGGTACGCGAAGCCAAGGTACGCGGCCTGCACTCGAGCTGGGTATTCGCGATCACCCGCCAGGAAAGCGCCTTCATGGACGACGCCCGCTCCCACGTGGGTGCCAGCGGCCTGATGCAGCTGATGCCGGCCACCGCCAAGGAGACGGCGCGCAAGTTCAACATCCCGCTGACTTCGCCGGCGCAGGTACTGAACCCGGACAAGAACATCCAGCTGGGCGCCGCCTACCTGAGCCAGGTGCACGGCCAGTTCAACGGCAACCGGGTGCTGGCCTCGGCCGCCTACAACGCCGGCCCCGGACGCGTGCGTCAGTGGCTGCGCGGCGCCGATCACCTGAGCTTCGACGTATGGGTGGAGTCGATTCCGTTCGACGAGACCCGCCAGTACGTGCAGAACGTGCTGTCGTATTCGGTGATCTACGGGCAGAAACTCAATTCACCGCAGCCACTGGTGGATTGGCACGAGCGGTTTTTCGACGATCAGTAAGCGGTGATCAGCGCTTCGCCGGCAACGCCGAAGCGCAACCTTGTGGAGGCGACGGTGCGTGTGCAGGGGCCCGCCTTGCTGGCGAAACGGCCCGTCGCTATTCCAGCACCTCGACCGCCATCCCCACCTCCAGCACGCCCTCGCCGTCGGCCACCAGGTTCTGGCCGAACAGCACATCCCCCTCCTTCTGCCGATAGGTCTTGAGCGTGGTCAAGGGTTCGCGATCGGGGCTGCGCTCGCCGGTCTGCGGGTCGAGGGTGGTGAGGATGCAGCGCGTGCACGGGGAAAGCACCCGAAAGGTCTGCTGGCCAATGCGAATGCGCTTCCAGCCATCCTCGGCATATGCCGCACTGCCCTCGACCACCAGATTGGGCCGAAAGCGCAGCATCTCCAAGGGGCGCCCAACCCGCTGTACCAGGTCGTCGAGCGACGCCTGGCCGATCAGCAGCAAGGGGAAACCATCGGCAAAGGCCACACGGTCGCTGTTCTCACCGTAGCCGGCCGGCAGATAGCGGGTACGCGGCTCGGGCACATGCACCAGGCGTACCGGCTTGCCGATGAAGCGGCTCAACCAGTCGGCCGCCGCATCGCCTGCATCCGGTACGCGCAGGGTGTCGCGCCAGATGGTCGCCCCACGCAGATTGGCGTCCGCTTGCGGCACCGCCACCTGCAAGGGGTCAAAACCCGGGGCACTGAGCACCAGCCCGCCATCGGCGTCGTACAGCGCCGATAACTGGCTCATCTGCGGGTAGGCGCGCTGGGTCAGGAAACGTCCGTTGTCCTGCTCCACCAGCATCCAGCGCCGGTCACCCAGCAAGCCCAGCAGGCCGCACGGCGACTGGCCCAGGGCTTGCGCCTGGGCCGACTTGAGTGGGTAACGATACAACGCGCTCAGACGCATGGGCCGGCTCCGGATGATAAAGGCGCAAGCTTACACCGAAGGCCGGGCAACCGCTGCCCGGCCCTTGGTGCCGGCTCAGACGGTCGCTTCGTCCAGCATCAGGCGCTGGCGCACCACATCCACCAGCTTGTCGGGCTGGAACTTGGACAAAAAGTTGTCACAACCGACCTTCTTCACCATCGACTCGTTGAAGCTGCCCGACAAGGACGTGTGCAGTACCACGTACAGGCTGCGCAGGCGTGGGTCGTTGCGGATCTCGGTGGTCAGGCGGTAGCCGTCCATTTCCGGCATTTCGGCATCGGTGAAGACCATCAGCAACTTCGAGCACACGTCCTCACCGGCATCCGCCCAGCCTTTGAGCAGGTTGAGTGCCTTGAGGCCATCGCTGGCCACATGCATCTTCACCCCCAGCTGGCTCAGGGTTTCACGCAACTGCGCCAGAGCCACGGTGGAGTCGTCCACCAGCAGCACCTCCCGCCCTCGCGCCTGCGCCAGTACCGGGTCTTCCAGCTTGTCGCGGGACACCTTGGCGTTGTACGGCACGATTTCGGCCAGCACTTTCTCCACGTCGATGATTTCTACCAGTTGCTCGTCGACCTTGCTGATGGCCGTCAGGTAATGCTGACGCCCGGCACTGGTGGGCGGCGGCATGATCGCCTCCCAGTTCATGTTGACGATACGGTCCACGCCTCCCACCAGGAACGCCTGCACCGAGCGGTTGTACTCGGTGACGATGATGGTGCTGTTGGGCCCCGGCTCCAGTGGGCGCATGCCGATGGCCTGGGACAGGTCGATCACCGGCAGGGTCTGCCCACGCAGGTTGACCACGCCGCACACATACGCATGGCGTTGCGGCATCAGGGTCAACTTGGGCATCTGCAGCACTTCCTGCACCTTGAACACGTTGATCGCGAACAGTTGGCGCCCGGCCAGGCGAAACATGAGGATTTCCAGACGGTTCTCGCCTACCAGCTGCGTCCTTTGGTCTACCGTGTCGAGAATGCCAGCCATTAAACAACCCCCAGGCGTGTCGCAAAAATTGAATTATCAACCGTGTATCGGCCGCGTTCGTCTTGGCTTGACCCCCCAAAATAAAATGCTGCGGGGGGCATTGATGTCACTTTAGCATCATGGTTTACTGCGCTGACAGTTTTGCAGTCGCGGCAGGTCATCAGCGATCACACCAAGCCAATACCATCAGGGAAACCCCTAGCCACAATCGGGCGAGACCTGATGTTCGCAATATCCTTTAGCCATTAATGTGACGCCATTCTCATTGCATGAATGGAGTCAGGCTTTTGCTCGCTACTGCCTTGTTGTCCACAACCAATGCTAGCGTCTTGCCAAAACACCGGCTCCAGGGCGTTTCAGCCCCCATCCGCAGTCTGCGCCTGGCAGGAAACGACTGATGTCCGACACCACTGCGGACATCAGCGCCCTACACGACTTTCAGGTCGATGCCCACGTACTGCTGACCCGCGCTCAGGAGTGCCTGTCGCACCTTGACCTGATCGGCCACGATACCGACGCGTGCGACTGCCTGCTGAACACCCTCGGCACACTGGCCGAGCGTGCCCACCTGCAGGCCCAGACGCAGATCGCCGACTTCTGTCGCCAACTCTGTCATGTGCTCGAACCGCAGCAATGCCGCGCGCGCCTTCACGCTGCACTGCCCAAGCTGAAAGCCTGCCTGAGCCTGCTGGCCTGGCAGCTTGAACTGATCGACCCGCACACCGGCCAATTGAACCTGGACCCCCAGGAGCAACTGGCCTTGCTGGAGGAACTGGAACAGACCTTCCGGCAGTTGCACGCAGAACCGGCCAAGGCGACCGCCACACCCGCCGCCCCTGCACCCGCCCTGGGCGCATGAAGTTGCACAACTAACCGGCGTGGGAAATTTCCCCGCCGCACATCATTTCAAAGCACTTTCCCACAACACTAAGCATTAACTTACGCGTGGGCGGCGAGTTTCTGTCAGCTGTATACAAAAACAATATCAGCGCATATAGGACAAGTTGTGTATCGCCACCAGTGATAGCAAAGTGCTAGACTTTGCGCCATCCGGAACGACCGTACCAGCCCGTAAAACTGACAGTTCGGACATCTTTCACGCCCCGCGACCATTTCCAAGCGAAGTGATACTATGCCCGACGCAAATTGCACACCGACAATGCACGGTGCTGAAGTTTGGCGTTTTCAGCACACTTGAAATCGTCTGATTCCAGTGTTGGCAAAACTGCACAAAGTTAAATCCAGGCGTTGCCCCAAACGCCTGTTGGGCGATATTCGACCGGCTTTCAACAGCGATACTTCAGTGGCTTCATTCCCTATGCTCTCAAGCCTCAAGACACTCAAGCGCGGCCCTCCGGGCGCTTCTCTGCTGCATTGGCTGAGCGCCCTGCTGTGCCTGGTGTCGGCGGCGGCCAACCTGTACCTGTACCTGCGTGCGGCACCGATGCCCGGCAGCCTGCTGGCACTGCAGCTGGCCGCCCTGCTCGGAATTGGCTGGCAATTGCGCCAGGCCGCGCGCTCGATCGCCATGCGCCCCCAGGAGCTGGCCCACCGCCTGCTCGAGGTACAGGAGAGCGAACGCCAGCGTCTGAGCCGCGAACTGCATGACGATATCGGCCAACTGCTGACAGCCGCCAAGCTGCAGGCAGACTGGCTGCAACGGCGCATGCCGGCCGACCTGCAGGAACACTGCGCCACATTGCGCAGCACCCTGGACGACACCCTGGCCAACGTGCGTGATGTGTCGGCGATCCTCAACCCACGCCAACTGGCCAGCCTGGGGCTTGAAGCGAGCCTGCGCGCGCACCTGCTGCGCACCCTGGAAAACACCGACGTGCACTGGAGCCTGGAGTGCAGGCAGCGCCTGGGTGGCATTCCGGAAGACATGGCCATCGCTGCCTTTCGCATTACCCAGGAAGCCGTCACCAACATTCTGCGACACGCCCGGGCACGCAACCTGAGCGTGCGCATCGAGCGCACCCCCGAAGGCCTGGCACTATCGATCAGCGACGACGGCCAGGGCTTCACGCCTGCTGCCGCCCCCGGCGAGGAGGGCCAGCGCGGCATGGCCGGCATGAGCGAACGGGTCAACCTGCTCAATGGCCGGCTGAGCGTGAACAGCCAACCCGGCCAGGGCACCCACATCGACGTACTGTTCCCCTGGCCACCGCGTGCCCGTGAACGCGCCAATACAAGTAAACCCCATGATCTGTAATCTGTTGCTGGTGGATGACCACTCCCTGATTCGCGCCGGCGTACGCGCCCTGGTCGCCGACATACCCGGCTACGCCGTGGTAGGCGAGGCCAACGACGGTAGCCAGTTGCTCGAACTGGTGCAGCGCCTGGACCCGGATATCGTGCTGCTGGACATCTCGATGCGCTCGACCGGGGGCCTGGAGGCCCTGGGCCGCCTGAAGGCTGCCGGCTGTCGCAGCAAGGTGCTGATCCTGTCGATGCACACCGACCCCGAGCTGATCATGCGCGCACTGGAAATCGGCGCCCATGGCTACCTGCTCAAGGACACCACCGCCACCGAACTGGAGCAGGCACTGGCCGCGCTGCGCAGCGACGAGCGCTACCTGAGCCCGGCCATCGCGCATACCGTGATCAACCAGGCGTTACTGCGCGCCCAGAGCAGCAAGCCCGAGGCCGTCGAGAACCACAACCTCACGGCGCGCCAGCTGGAAATCCTGCGCCTGATCGTGCGCGGCAAATCCACCCGTGAAATCGCCAACGGCCTGGGCCTGAGCATCAAGACCGTCGAGACCCACCGCTCGCAGATCATGAAACGCCTGCAGATCTACGACGTGGCGGGCCTGGTGCTGTTCGCCGTGCGCGAACAGATCATCAGCCTGGACGACTGAGCAGCGGCGACTCGGCGGGCAGGTGCACGCGCAACGCCCCCGGCAGCGCACTGAAGCGCCAGCTGTCGCCTTGCAGCGGCTCGCCATCGAGGTTGATGTCCAGGCCTTCGGCGCTCTTGATCTCGACCCACGGCAGGCGCGCGCGAACGAACAGATTGTCCAGCCCCAGACCCTCGCTCAGCAGGTCACGCAAAGTGCCGACCACCTCCTGCGGCGCCGGCAGGATGCTGATATCGAGCAGCCCGTCGTCCACCTGCGCCTGCGGGCACAGCACATGCCCGCCGCCGGCCTGGCGGCCGTTGCCGATTCCCAGGGCCAGCAACTGACCTTGCCAGTGAAAATCCGGACCTTGCAGCTCCACCGAGGCCGCACGCAACTCGCTGAAACGCGACAGCCCGGTGAACAGATAGGCCGCGGCACCGATCACCTTCTTCAGATCCTCGGAAGTGCTGGCCGTGACCTGGCTGCCGAAACCGCCGGTGGCCATGTTGAGAAACACCTGCCCGCCCACCTCGCCCAGGTCGATCGCCCGCGCCGGCAACTCCAGCAGGTTCAGAGCCTGGTCCGGCTCCAGCGGCACACCGGCAGCCCGTGCGAAATCGTTGGCGGTACCCAGCGGCAATAGCGCCAGGCTGGCATCACCCCGGGCCTGGGCCAGCGCCTCTGCCACATCGCGCAGGGTACCGTCGCCACCACCGGCCACCAGATGCGGGTACCCCGCCGCCAGCGCCTCGTGCACCAGGCGCTGGGCATCGCCCCCCTCCCAGGTGAGTCGAACATCGAGCTGCCAGCCGCGCTCGCGCAAGCCCATTACCGCCGCGCGCACCTCGTCGTTCATGGCCTGCTTGCCATGCAGAATCAACAATGCCCTGCGCTCACCCATAACTGCTCCCCCGCATTGATCACCGCCGACGGCGGTGCCGCGTCAGATGACGCCCGTGTATATCGACCGATTACAACACGGTTCCGTTGCATGCGGACCACGTCAAAAACAGCGCTTTCACACAATTGCCATTGAAAGATTCTCAATCGATGTGCATCATTCGACAAATATTTGGCCTTCACGGACGATGCCAGTGATAAAAGTCACTTTTTTGACTCATTGAGCAAAGCGCCTGCCAGGTTCACCTTTTCCCTGTTATCACACCGCTTAGCGGTGCCCAGAACACGAGGCTGAGTGAAATGAGCACACTGATCCCTTGCATCATTGCCGGTGGAGCCGGCACCCGATTGTGGCCGGTTTCACGCGAGGCCATGCCCAAGCCCTTCATGCGCATGCCCGATGGCCAGAGCCTGCTGCAGAAAACCTTCCTGCGTGCCTGCGCACTCAAGGATGTGGCCCGCGTACTCACCGTCACCAATCGCGAAGTGTTCTTCCGCACCCAGGATGAATACCGCCAGCTCAAACAGCCCGGCATCGCGCTGGACTTCATTCTCGAGCCCTGCGGGCGCAACACGGCCCCGGCGATTGCCGCCGCCGCCCTGCACTGTGCCCGTGAATACGGCGAAGACGCCCACCTGCTGGTGCTGCCCGCCGACCACCTGATCACCGACCAGGCAGCCTTCGAAGAGGCCGTGGAACGCGCCCGCGCCCTGGCCGAGCAAGGCTGGCTGACCACCTTCGGCCTGGTGCCCACCCAACCGGAAACCGGCTTCGGCTACATCGAGAAGGGCCAGGCCCTGGATGCCCATGGCTATCGCGTGGAGCGCTTCGTCGAAAAGCCGAACGCAGAGATCGCCCAGCGCTATGTCGAGGGCGGCCAGCACCTGTGGAACGCCGGCATGTTCTGCATGCGTGCAGATGCCATCCTGCGCGAGCTGCAGCAGCACGCACCGCAGGTTCTGGATGCGGTCGGCGAATGCCTGGGGCTGAGCCAGAGCAAACAGGGCAGCAACAGCCTGCAACTGGAACTGGATGCCACCAGCTTCGCGCAGGTTGCCGACATCTCCATCGACTACGCCGTGATGGAGCGTTCCACCCAGGTGGCAGTGCTGCCCAGCCAGTTGGGCTGGAGTGACATCGGCTGCTGGCGGGCGGTGCGCAGCCTGGCCCAGGGCGATGCCCAGGGCAACCAGTGCAACGGCGAGACCGTGCTGCACGACGTGAGCAACTGCTACATCGATTCGCCTCGCCGCCTGGTGGGCGCCATCGGCCTGGACAACCTGATCATCATCGACACCCCCGACGCCCTGCTGATCGCCGACGCGAGCCGCAGCCAGGAGGTCAAGCTGATTGCCCAGCAGCTCAAGCGCCAGGACCACGACGCCTATCGCCTGCACCGCACCGTGACGCGCCCCTGGGGCACCTACACCGTGCTCGAGGAAGGCCCGCGCTTCAAGATCAAGCGCATCATGGTACGCCCGCAGGCCTGCCTGTCCCTGCAGATGCACCATCACCGCAGCGAACACTGGATCGTGGTCAGCGGCATGGCCTGCGTGACCAACGGCGAAGAGGAATTTCTGCTCGACACCAACGAGTCGACCTTCATCAAGCCGGGGCGCGAGCATCGCCTGAGCAACCCCGGGGTGATCGATCTGGTAATGATCGAGGTGCAAAGCGGCGAATACCTGGGCGAGGACGACATCGTGCGCTTTACTGATATCTATGGACGCGCCCCGGCAGCAGCGATCGGCTGAGGCCCGCCAGGCGCGTTTTCGCATTCAGCCTGTCGACGCCCCTGCGGCAAGAGAGGAAGTGGGTCATGCGCGTACTCTGGACACTGCCTTACCTGCCCTGGCCCACCACCAGCGGCAGCAAGGCCCGGCAATACCACCTGTTGCGTGGCCTGGCTGAACGCGGGCACAGGATCACGCTGCTGGTGCACTCGAAAGTTCCGCTTGGCGAGGCAGCCCGACAGGCACTGGAGCCACTGCTCGAGCGCCTGATCGTGTTGCCGCGAAGGCCTTTGCGCAGCCCGCTCAACCTGCTGGCGGCGCTGTACGTCGGCTACCCGATGCGGGCCAGCACCAACGGCCTGGCGCCCCACCTGCGCCACTGCTTCGAAACGTTGCTGCGCGAGCAGTGGGATGTGATCCAGATCGAGCACAGCTACAGTTTCCAACCCTTCGAAAAGGCCCTGCAAGCCAGCGGCCTGCCTTTCATGGTCAGCGAGCATCATGTGGAGTCGGACACCGGCGCGGTGTGCCAGGACCGCCTGCCCCTGTGGCTGCGCCCGTTCAACAGCTTCGACCGCTGGCGCTACCGGCGCTGGGAGTCGCGGGTGCTGCGCCAGGCCAGCGAAGTGGTGGCCGTCAACCCGCGCGATGCCGAACAGATCCGCCAGTTCACCGGCCGCCCTGCCGAGGTGGTGATCAACGGCGTGGACTACGAGTACTACCAGCACATCAGCGCCTGCCCGCACAGCCAGCGCCTGCTGCTGGTGGGCAACTTCGAATACGGCGCCAACCTGGAGGCGCTGGAGTGGGCGCTGGAGGAGATCCTGCCGCAGGTATGGCTGAGCAACCCGGCCGTGCGCCTGGCGGTGGTCGGACATGCCCTGCCCACCCAGTGGAAGCTGCGCTGGAACGACCCGCGCATCGAATGGATCGGCTACCTGCCCGACCTGCGTGAGCTGCAACGCCACTCGGCGCTGTTCTTTGCCCCGCTGCGTCATGCCGGTGGGTGCAAGATCAAGTTGCTCGAGGCCATGGCCGCAGGCCTGCCGGTGGTCACCACCACCCAGGGCGCAGCGGGGTTGGCAGTGCGCAACGGCGAGCACTACCTGGGAGGGGACGACACCGACACACTGGCACTGATCATCACCCGCCTGCTGAGCCACCCGACGCGCATGCAGCAGTTGTCCGATGCCGCGCGCCAGTTCGTGCGCGAGCAGCATGACTGGAGCAGGGCCGCCGCGCAGCTGGAGAGCGTGTATGCGCGCCTCGCCGCGCAGGCCCCACTGGGCAACGACCGGGTTGCCCGGGGCCTGCTGCCGTCAGCCGAGTAGCTCGCTGAGGGGGATGAACTGCACGCTGTCGCCCTTGCCGGGCGCAGTGCCCTCGCGCACCTCCACCAGGCCCTCGGCCCACGCGGCGCTGCGCAGCACACCCGAGCTCTGGTTCTTGTAGATCAGCGCCTGGCCCTGCTCCATGCGCGCGCGCAGGTATTCGCGGCGATTGCCTGGCTTGGGCCAGACGAAACCGGCAGGCACGCTGAACTGCAGCGGTGTCACGTCCTGCACACCCTGGCGGCGCAACAGGTACGGCCGGGTGAGCAGGCCGAAGGTGACCAGGGTCGACGCCGGGTTGCCTGGCAGGCCGATCACCGGCACCCCGCGAAAATGCCCGAAGGTCAGCGGCTTGCCGGGCTTGATCGCAAGCTTCCACAGCGACAGCTCACCTTCTTCGCGCAGGGCGATACCCAGGTAATCGGCCTCGCCCACCGATACACCACCGGTGGACAGAATCAGGTCGACGTCCTTGAGCTGGCCCAGGCGCTCACGGGTCAACGCCAGATCATCGGGCAGGATGCCGGCGTCCTTCACCTCGCAGCCCAGGCGCTGCAGCCAGCTGACCAGCAGGCGCCGGTTGCTGTTGTAGATCTGCCCGGGGCCCAGGGGCAGCCCCGGCTCGACCAGTTCGTCGCCGGTGGAAAGCACCGCCACCCGCACCTTGCGCACTACCGACAGCACCGCGCAGCCGAGCGAGGCAGCCAGGCCCAGCTCGACCGGCCCGAGGCGGGTCCCGGCGTCCAGCACGGTTTCACCTGCCCGGGTTTCCTGGCCCTGCGGGCGCACGTTGAGCCCGGCACTGAGCGGCTCGGTGAAACACACGCGTTGATCGGGCTGAACATCGACGTTTTCCTGCATCTCGACGCAGTCGGCCCCTGCCGGCAGCGGCGCACCGGTAAAGATGCGCGCACAGGTACCCGGCTCCAGAGGCGCAGGCGCCTGCCCGGCCTGAATGCGCTGGCTCACCACCAGCGGCGTGCCCTGCCAGTCGGCGTGGTGCAGTGCGTAGCCGTCCATGGCGCTGTTGGGCCAGGGCGGCAGATCAAGGCCGGCGACCAGCGCCGTGGCCAGCACACGGCCCTCGGCAGCAGCCAGTGGCACCGCTTCGCAGTCTTCGATGCGCGCCGCTTCGGCCAGCGCCAGCAAGCGCTCCAGGGCCTGCTCCACGGGCAGCAGCGGCTTTGCCGCAACAGGCTCAGCCACGGCTTTCACACGGCGCCGCCTGCTTGAGGTGCGCGACGAAATTGCACGGGCGATGGCGTACATCCAGTTGCTCGGCAAGAATCCCGTCCCAGCCGGTGCGTACCGCGTTGGTCGAGCCGGGCAGGCAGCACACCAGCGTACCGTTGGCCAGCCCGGCCAGGGCGCGGGACTGCACGGTGGAGGTGCCGATATCGGCCAGGGAGATATGCCGGAACAGTTCACCGAAGCCGTCGACCTGCTTGTCGAGCAGGCAACCGACCGCCTCGGGGGTGCTGTCGCGGCCGGTGAAGCCGGTGCCGCCCGTGATCAGTACCACCTGCACCTGCTCGTCGGCGATCCAGGTAGCGACCTGCGCGCGAATCTTGTAGAGGTCGTCCTTGAGCAGTACACGGGCGGCCAGCGCGTGGCCGGCAGCAGTCAGGCGGTCGACGAACACCTGGCCGGAGGTATCGGTTTCCAGGGTGCGGGTATCGCTGACGGTCAGCACGGCAATGTTCAGCGGCACGAACGGTACATCAGCCTTGGCTTTCATGAGGAAGGTGAATCCATGACAGGGAAAGAATGCCGCCAGTTATATCACAGCCCTCCCCGCGCCCGCCCGCCAGCGGCCGATTGCATTGTTCCCGATCAATGACGCGGTTCAGCCGCTATGCTCAAGTTGCGAGGAACTTGCTGGGACGCGATGCGTCTCAATGACATGACCCGCAACTTCCCCCTCAATGGAGAAAGAATATGATTCAACGGACCCTCCCCGCTTTCCTGCTCGCCCTGGGCCTGGGCACCCTCGCCGGGTGTGCTTCGCCTACCGTGATCACGCTGAATGACGGACGTGAGATCCAGGCGGTCGACACCCCCAAGTACGATGAAGATTCGGGCTTCTATGAAATCGAACAGCTCGACGGCAAGAGCACCCGGATCAACAAGGACCAGGTCCGCACCGTGAAAGAGCTGTAAAAGGCAGTACAGACGGCAAGCTTCAGGCCCCTCGCCGGGGCTTGCCGGTCGCGTTTTTTTTTGAGTAGAATTTTGTCATCGGAGTGTAGCGCAGCCAGGTAGCGCGTCTCGTTCGGGACGAGAAGGCCGCAGGTTCGAATCCTGTCTCTCCGACCAGATCGGCAAAAACCACAAAGCCCGCTTTTGCGGGCTTTGTGGTTTCTGGCTGTACTGCATCCGCTGTGGCTCAAACCCGCCCCCACAAGGATGTCAATCATCCGGTGGGGGCGGGCTCGATCCGCGAAGCGTCAACCCGACGTTACTGCGCGGCCACCGCCGTCTCGTCCGGCAGCACCGGCACGAACAGCAGGTTCAGGCGCGAGCTGCTCCACTCACGGGTCTTGTTGGTCAGCTCGAGGTTGTTGTTGAGCTTCTGACCATAGGTCGGCACGATCTGCTTCAGCTTGGCCTGCCATTCAGGGGTCTTGATACGGTCCTTGAAGGTCTTTTCCAGCACGGTCAGCATGATCGGTGCGGCGGTGGAGGCACCTGGCGAGGCGCCCAGCAGCGCGGCGATGGTGCCGTCCTGCGAAGCCACCACCTCGGTACCGAACTGCAGGATGCCACCGTGCTCGGGATCCTTCTTGATCACCTGGACGCGCTGGCCGGCCTGCAGCAGTTTCCAGTCTTCGTTCCTGGCGTTGGGGAAGTACTCGCGCAGGGCATGCATGCGGTCTTCGAAGCTCAGCATCAACTGGCCCATCAGGTAGGTGCTCAGGTCGATGTTGTCGATACCGGCATGGGTCATCGGCATGATGTTGTGGGTAGTCAGTGCCGAGAACATGTCCAGCAGCGAACCGTTTTTCAGGAACTTGGTGGAGAAGGTCGCGAACGGGCCGAACAGCAGCACTTCCTTGCCATCGATGACACGGGTGTCCAGGTGCGGTACAGACATCGGCGGCGCACCGACCGAGGCCTTGCCGTACAGCTTGGCCTTGTGACGTTTGACGATGTCCTGGTTGTCGGTCATCAGGAACTGGCCGCCCACCGGGAAGCCGGCATAGCCGTCAGCTTCCGGGATGCCGGACTTCTGCAGCAGCTTGAGCGCGCCACCACCGGCACCGATGAACACGAACTTGGCCTTGACGCTGGTTTCGACGCCCTTGTTGGCGAGGTCGGCAACCACCACGGTCCAGGTGTTGTCGGCGTTGCGCACGATGTCGCGCACTTCGTGCGAGGTGTGCAGCTTGACGTTGTCATGCTGGGTCAGCGAAGCGAACAGCTGGCGGGTGATCTCGCCGAAGTTCACGTCGGTACCGATCGGCATGCGCGTTGCGGCAATCTTCTGGTCGGCGGCACGGCCTTCCATCACGATCGGCACCCACTTCTGGATCTGCGCGTGGTCTTCGGAGTACTCCATGCCACGGAACAGCGAACTGTGCTGCAGGGCCGCATGACGTTTCTTGAGGAACTCGACGTTCTTGTCGCCCCACACAAAGCTCATGTGCGGCACGTTGTTGATGAACGAGGTCGGGTTGTTCAGCACCTTCTGCTCGACCTGGTAGGCCCAGAACTGCTTGGAGATCTCGAACTGCTCGTTGACGCCCACCGCCTTGCTGATGTCCATCGAACCGTCAGCCGCTTCGCTGGTGTAGTTCAGCTCGCAGAACGCAGAGTGGCCGGTACCGGCGTTGTTCCAGGCGTTGGAGCTTTCCTCGGCCACCTTGTCCATGCGCTCGTACACGTCGATGGACCAATCCGGCTCCAACTCGTTGAGGTAGGTCCCCAGGCTTGCACTCATGATGCCGCCGCCGATCAGCAGCACGTCGACGGTCTTTTCCGGTTCACTGGGCTTGGAGCAACCCATGACGCTCAGGCACAGGAGCGTCAGCAGGATTTTTTTCATAGTTCAATCCAATTGAAGTGAAGTGATTGGCAATGACCATCACGCCCGCAGTGCACGCCCGTCTCTTGTGGTTCTGCGCGCGCAGGCCATGGCTCAAGGCATGGCGTCCAGGCCTTCGAGGCTGGCTGGCGGCTGGGGTATCGAGGGTGCGGGGAACGGTCTGACGCCATGGCTGCCGTAGCAGCCCTGAATGTTTCGCAAGGCTTAAGCCTGGGTCGCCTTAAGCAGAAAGCGGGCCAACTTGCACAAGACCAACGACTAATAGCTAGGACCTGTGGTCGCACCCCATCGTTGATGGTTTTGCTGGCGACAATCCGCCACATTGCCCGACATAAAGGCCGGCAGGTGGCGGATTTCCCCCGGTCAGGCCCGCAGGCGCGCCGTCACCTCGCCCAACCGACCCGACAGGTCGTGCAAGTGCTGCCCGGCCTGCTCGGTCCGCTGCACCGCGCCCTGATTGGCGGTGGCGATGCGGGTGATCTCCACCAGGTTGCAGGACATGTCTTCGGCCACGCTGGTCTGTTCCTCGGCGGCGGTGGCGATCTGGCGGTTCATGTCGCGGATGGCCTCCACCGCCTGGGTGATGCGCTGCAACATGGCACCGGCACGCTGTACCTGTTCGGCCCCCTCCTCGCTGCGGGCCTGGCCGTTCTCGATGGCCTTGACCGCCTCCAGCGCGCCCGACTGCACGGCGCTGATGATCTGGTTGATCTCGGCGGTGGACGCCGCCGTGCGCTGGGCCAGGTTGCGCACCTCGTCGGCCACCACCGCGAACCCGCGCCCGGCCTGGCCGGCACGGGCCGCCTCGATGGCAGCATTGAGCGCCAGCAGGTTGGTCTGCTCGGCGATAGCGCGGATCACCTCCAGCACCTTGCCGATACGGGCGCTGTCCTGTTCCAGATGGCGAATCACCGCCGCCGTGCCGGCGATGTCCCGGTTGACCGCGTCGATGGTGGCAATGGTCGACTGCATCACCTGCTCGCCGGCCTGGGCACTGTGGTCGGCATCATCCGCGGCGCGCGCCGCGTCCGCTGCATGGCGGGCCACCTCCTGGGCAGTGGCGGACATTTCCTGCATGGCCGTGGCCACCTGGTCGGTCCGCTGGAACTGGTCTTCGGTGCCCCGCGCCATGCCGCCTGCCAGGCTGCGCAGCTCGCCGCTGGCGGACTCCAGCTCCCGGGCGTTGTCCTGCAGGCGCCCTACCGTGTCGGCCAGAAAATCGCGCAGGGTATTGGCAGCCACCGCCAGGCGCCCCAGCTCGTCATGGCGCCCGCAGGCCACACGGGCATCGAAGCGGCCCTGGCTCAGGTGTGCCACGTATTCGATCAGGCGTCGAATCGGCTCGATCAGGCTGCGATCAACCAGCCACAGGCTCAGCAGCGCAATCAGCAGCGCCGAGCCGAGCATCACCAGCAGCCCCAGCCACACCGTACGCTGCGCGCGGGCATCGATGGCCGCCGCCTGCACCTGGGCATCGGCACGCAACTGGCTGACCAGTTCGCTCATCTGTTCACTGGCCGCGCGGTCCACGCCCTTCACTGCCTGGTCCCCGACAGCGGGGTCGGCCCCTGCCGCGATGAACGCATCGCGACCGCGGGCATAGGCAGCACCCAGTTGCGCGTGGCTGTCCTTGAGTGCCTGCAGGCGCGTTCTGAGCCCCGCATCGTCGGCGTTGGCCCGCACCAGCTGGGCCAGCAGCGCCTGCACCTGCTGTTCACGCGCCGAAAACTGCTGCCAGTACTTGTCCCGCTCGACCGGCTGCTTGCCGCGCAGCAATACGTTCTTCCATTCCTGCACCTGCACCTTGAACTGCAGGTTGGCTTCGTCGATCAGTTGCGAAGCCAGTATCGGCCCCTCCACCAGCTGGCCATAGCCGCGCACGCTGGCCGACAGGAACTGAAAGCACACCAGGGCGATCAGCAACATCGCCAGCAGGCTGCCAGCCAGCAGGGCGAGAATTTGCAGCCGCAGGGATTTACGCACGAACATCGCAAGGGTCTCGGAACAAGAGGATAGGAAAGCTGGCGCGCCACCTGCCGCACCAGTCAAAGACGTCCTTGTCCTCGTTCACCGGGCAAAAAAAAGCTGCCATCGAGCGATGGCAGCAAACTGCATTGAGCATTACGCAACAGCTGATCCGATACTCTCAGGGGATTGCTACAGAAATGTTACAGACGTACAAAATCTGTAACATTTCCTTCATGCGCTGGTGAACTGCAAGGCGGCAAGCCGCGCATACAGCGGGTTCTCGGCAATCAGCTGGCGATGGGTGCCCACCGCGACCAGCCGGCCCTGGTCGATCACGGCGATACGGTCGGCGTGCTGCACCGTGGCCAGGCGATGGGCGATGACAAGCGTGGTGCGCCCGGCCATGAGGGCTGGCAAGGCCTGCTGGATCAGGTGCTCGCTTTGTGCGTCGAGGGCACTGGTGGCCTCGTCCAGCAGCAGGATCGGCGCGTCCACCAGCAGCGCCCGGGCAATGGCCAGGCGCTGGCGCTGACCACCGGAAAGCCCAAGCCCGGCATCGCCCAGGTGCGTCTGGTAGCCCTGCGGCAACTGCAGGATGAATTCATGGGCATGCGCGCTGCGCGCCGCTGCCTCGACCTCGGCACTGGTAGCCTCGGCACGCCCGTAGCGGATGTTGTCTTCGACCGTGCCGAAGAACAGCGCCGGGTTCTGCGCAACCAGTGCGAAATGCCGACGCAGGTCCTGCGGGTCGAGCCGGGTCAGTGGCTGGCCGTCGAGCAGTATCTGCCCCTGCTGCGGGTCGTAGAAGCGCAGCAGCAGGTCGAACAGCGTCGACTTGCCCGCCCCCGAGGGCCCGACCAGGGCCAGGGTCTCGCCAGGCACCACCGTCAGGCTCAGGCCGTCGATAGCCGCTGGGGTGGGCCGCGAGGGGTAGGCAAAATGCACCTCCTGCAGTTCGAGGCGGCCACTGACCCTGGGAGGCAGGCGCTCCAGCCCTTCGTCGGGGGCGTGGATCTCGCTGCGTGCCGCCAGCAGCTCGGCGATCCGCTCGGCTGCGCCCGCGGCCCGTTGCAGCTCGCCGATCACTTCGCTGAGGGTGCCGAAGGCGCTGCCGACGATCAGGCTGTAGAACACGAACGCCGCCAGCTCGCCGCCGGAAATACGCCCGGCGATCACGTCCATGCCACCGACCCACAGCATCACACCGACCGCCCCGAGCACCAGCACGATCACCAGGGTGATCAGCCAGGCGCGCTGCACGATTCGCTGGCGAGCGGTGGTAAAGGCAGCCTCCACGGTCAGGCCGAAACGCTGCTGGTCACGGGCCTGGTGGTTGTAGGCCTGCACGGTCTTGATCTGGCCGAGGGTTTCGGCCACGTAGCTGCCCACGTCGGCGATGCGATCCTGACTCTGGCGCGACAGGCCGCGCACCCGCCGGCCGAAGATCAGGATCGGCGCCAGCACCAGCGGCAAGGCCAGCACCACGATGCTGGTGAGCTTGGGGTTGGTGACAAACAGCAGCACGATGCCGCCCAGCACCATCAGGGCATTGCGCAGGAACAGCGAGAGCGACGAGCCGATCACCGATTGCAGCAGCGTGGTGTCGGTGGTCAGGCGCGACTGGATCTCCGAACTGCGGTTGCTTTCGAAAAAGCCCGGGTGCAGGTAAACCAGGTGATCGAACACCTGCTGGCGTATATCCGCCACGCACCGCTCGCCGATCCACGACACCAGGTAGAAACGACTGAAGGTACCCACCGCCAGTGCCAGCACCAGCAACATGAACAGGCCGATGGACTGGTTGAGCAGGTGTGGCGACTGGGTCATGAAACCCTGGTCCACCAGCAGGCGAATGCCCTGGCCCATGGACAGCGTGATGCCCGCAGTGACCACCAGCGCCAGCAGTGCAGCCATGGCCTGTTTGCGGTAAGGGCGAATGAAACGCCAGGCCAGGCGCAAGGCCTGGCGCTGGCGAGCAGAAAGAAGGCTGGGCATGAAGGTCTTCGTTTATCCGGAGTATGCAGGTCAGCCTACACCCGACCACCGGTCAGGCGCCAAGGAACTCTGCAGCGCGTGGGGCATCACTGACAAGACCAGGCAACAAGTTCACTAGAGCGTTTCGTTCTAAAGTGCCGCTGGAGATTTGTCTGACTTTCTGTTGGACTGGAGGTGTGACAGGGCTGTCATGGTGCGGTCATGTCGCGGATCTAGTCTGAGCTTGCAACCTGATGAGGAGACAGGAAATGAGCTTGCAAAACAGCAATACCCAAGCGCAACGCCCAAGCCATCCGAACCCGGCGTGCGGGTCGATCATCGATGCCCAGGGTCGGGAAATCGAGATCACCGAAGACATGATCAGAAAAGCCTGCGAGGACCTGGAGAAAAGCCGGGTAGAGCTCGCCAAGAAAGCCTGACCCCTATTCAAATCAACCCGGCCCTGGTGCCGGGTTTTTTATGCCTGGTGTAAAGCCCGCTTCGCCGGCAAGGCCGGCGCCTGCAGGGAGACCCGTTGCCGGCCGGCGAAAGCAGTACCTCACACCAACAGGCCACCCAACGCCTTGACCATCTGCTGCAACTGCGGCGCATCCCCCTCGATGCGCACCATCAGCCCCTCGATCTCACGCCGCGGCGGGTACTGTTTGCGCAACACATCGAAGGCCGCGCGCTGGGCTTGCGGGTCACGGTCAAGGCTGCGACGAAAATCCGCATCGTCGCGGCGCGGGTCGTACACCGCACGGCACAGTGTGGCCAGAGCCCAGGCCGGATCGGTTTCGGCCTGCAGGCTGAGCTGCGCCAGCCATGGGCGCGGCAGCAGGTCGGCCAGGCGCACCGTTTCGGCCTCGCCCCGCCAGGCGCAGAACGCCTGGTAGATCTGCGCCGTGCCGCGCTGCTTGCCATCCAGGCTGTAGCCGGCGATATGCGGGGTGGCAATCACGCACAGGTCGGCCAGCGCCTGATCGACCTGCGGCTCGCCCTCCCACACATCCAACACCGCCTGCACATCGTCACGCGCCTGCAGCAGGCTGCGCAATGCCGCATTGTCGACCACCGGGCCGCGGCTGGCGTTGATCAGCCAGGCGCCGGGGCGCAGTTGCGCCAAGCGCTCGGCATCCAGCAGGTGCCAGGTCGAATGCTCGCCGCCCTTGGTCAAGGGCGTGTGCAGGCTGATCACATCGCACTCGGCCAGCACCTGCTCCAGGCTCACGTAGTCACCCCCCTCCTGCGCCTGGCGCAACGGATCGCATACCCGCACCGCCCAGCCCAGCCCGCGTAGCACCTCCACCAGACGCCCGCCGACTTCACCGGCGCCAACCACCCCGTAGGTGCGCCGCGCCAGGTCTGCGCCATCCAGCTCGGCCAGGGTCAGCAGGCTGCCCAGCACATAATCCACCACGCCCCGCGCATTGCAGCCCGGCGCGCTGGACCACTGGATACCGGCCTGGGCAAAGTAGTCCAGGGCCAGGTGATCGGTGCCGATGGTGCAGGTGCCGACGAAGCGCACCTTGCTGCCTTCGAGCAGGGCCTGGTCGACGTTTGTCACCGAGCGCACCAGCAATACATCGGCGTCCTGCACGCAGGCGCGGTCGATGCTGCGGCCCGGGTAACGGCGGATCTCGCCGAAGCCTGCGAAGAAGGCATCGAGCAGCGGTATATTCTCGTCGGCAACAATCAGCATGGCGCTCTCCTGTAAGGGAGCGCAGTGTAGGCCCATACACCCGGCTCGATCCAGCCGAGATAAAGCCCGCCGGTGTATTTCCTGACCCGTGCGTCAAGGCGTAGACTAGGCGGTTTTCCGCGCCTTTATTGTGGACATCCGCCCCGTGACACAGTCGAACACCGCTACCACCCGCCTCTCCCGCCCAGCCAGGGTCGGCACTGAAGTACGCAGCCTGCTGCAGTTGGCCACGCCGATCATCATCGCCCAGCTGGCCACCACCGCCATGGGCTTCGTGGATGCCGTGATGGCTGGCCGGGTCGGCCCGCGCGACCTGGCAGCGGTTGCCCTGGGCAACTCGATCTGGGTACCGGTGTTTTTGCTGATGACCGGCATCCTGCTGGCCACCACGCCCAAGGTGGCGCAGCGCTTCGGTGCCGGTCAGCATGCCGAGATCGGCCCGCTGGTGCGCCAGGCCCTGTGGCTGGCCGGCGTGGTCGGCCTGGGCGGTTGCGGCCTGCTGCTCAGCGCCGAGCCGGTACTGCACCTGATGAAGGTCGACCCGGAACTGATCGCACCGTGCATGGGCTACCTGCAAGGCATCGCCTTCGGCCTGCCGGCGGTGGCGCTGTACTACGTGCTGCGCTGCAGCAGCGACGGCCTGGGCCGCACCCGGCCGAGCATGGTGATCGGGCTGAGCGGGCTGATGCTGAACATCCCGCTGAACTACGTGTTCATCTACGGCCACCTGGGCGTGCCAGCCATGGGCGGCGTGGGCTGCGGCTGGGCCAGCGGCATCGTGATGTGGTTCATGGCCCTGGCCATGGCGCTGTGGGTCGGCCGTGCAGCGGCCTATCGCCCGGCCCAGGTGTTCGCCCGTTTCGACTGGCCGCAATGGTCGGTGATCAAGCGCCTGCTCACGGTCGGCCTGCCGATCGGTATCGCGGTATTCGCCGAATCGAGCATCTTCGGCGTGATCGCCCTGTTGATCGGCAGCCTGGGCTCCACCGTGGTGGCCGGGCACCAGATCGCCCTGAACGTGAGTTCGCTGGTGTTCATGATCCCGTATTCGCTGGGCATGGCGGTAACCGTGCGGGTCGGCCAGGCCATCGGTGCCGGCGACCCGCGCCAGGCGCGCTTTGCCGCCGGGGTGGGCATGGGTACGGCGCTGGCCTACGCCTGCTTTTCGGCCAGCCTGATGCTGTTGCTGCGCGAGCCTATCGCCAGCATCTACACCACGGACCTGGCGGTGATCCAGATCGCCTCGATGCTGATCGTGTATTCGGCGCTGTTCCAGTTCTCGGACGCGATCCAGGTGACTGCGGCCGGCGCCTTGCGCGGCTATCAGGACACCCGCGTGACCATGATCCTGACCCTGTTCGCCTATTGGGGCATCGGCCTGCCGGTGGGCTACCTGCTGGGGCTTACCGACCACTTCGGGCCGGCCAGCGGCCCCAGCGGGCTATGGGAAGGCCTTATCGTGGGGCTGACCTGTGCGGCGCTGATGCTGTCGGTGCGCCTGGCGCGCAGCGCACGCAAGCGCATCCGCCAGCAGCGCCGGGGTTAGGCGAGCTTCTTGCGGATCCAGTACAGGTAGGTGCCGGCATCTTCCTGCTGCTGCACCAGTTCATGGTCCAGAAACACACAGAACTTGGGGATGTCGCGGCGGGTCGAGGGGTCGGTGGCAATCACCTTGAGCAGGCCGCCGGGCGCCAGGTCGCGGATGTGCTGGTGCAGCATCATGACCGGCTCGGGGCAGTTGAGGCCGGTGGCATCCAGGGTGGCGTCGGGGGTGAGGTCGGTCATCAGGTACTCCGGGGTCAGCGGTTGTTCGGTGTTGATTGAAGGCCTTGCCGGCGAGGGTCTCAACGCGGTTTCAGATCCAGACGACGCAGGTGACACGTCACCTCTTCACGGTCGTGATACAGCTGCTTGCAGCCGATCGACACCTTGACCTTGCGCGCCTTGAATCCGTCCTCGATACGCTCGAGCAGCCGCCGCACCTCGGCATAGCGCTGCTTCATCGGCAGCTTGAGGTTGACCACTGCCTCGCGGCACAGCCCTTCCCCCAGCCAGGTTTCCAGCAGCGCTGCGCTGCGCGCCGGCTTCTCGACAATGTCGCACACCATCCAGTCCACGGTCTGCCTGGGCTTGTAGGTAAACCCGTCGGCCATCAGGTGCTGCACCAGCCCGGTATCCATCAGGCTCTCGGCCATCGGCCCGTTGTCGATCGCGGTCACCAGCATGCCGCGCTTGACCAGCTGGTAGGTCCAGCCACCCGGTGCGGCGCCCAGGTCGACCCCGGTCATGTCGCCCGACAGGCGCTGCTCCCACTGCTCACGCGGGATGAAGTGGTGCCAGGCCTCCTCGAGCTTGAGGGTCGAACGGCTCGGCGCCTCGCGCGGAAACTTCAGGCGCGGGATGCCCATCGGCCACATCGCCGAGTTGTCCGCTGCGGCCAGCCCCACGAACACGCGCCGGCCACTGACGAAGGTCAGCAGCAGACGCGGCCTGGCCGGGTCGTCAACCAGCCGGCCAGCCTTGCTCAAGGCCTTGCACAACGGCGCCTCGAACTTGCGGCAGAAGGTCGACAGCTCTTTGCCGTCATTGGTGTCCATCACCTCCAGCCACACGCTGCCACACACCGGGTAGGCGGCCAGGTGCTCGAGCAGCACGCTGATACGGTCGGTTTCGGGCAACTCGACGAAGCTGCCGCGGGCCCACTGGCGCGGAAAGATCAGCTGCTTGAAACGCAGCTCGCGCATCAGGCGCTCGGCGCCCTCGGCGTCGTTGCACACGAACTCGGCACAGGCGCTCTGCGGCTTGCCCTTGGCATAACCGGCAACCCCCAAGCGTGCGGCATGCTCGGCGATCTCGGCGCACACTTCACCCTCGAAACCGGGCCGGCAATGCATAAACAGGGTATTCATCAACTACTCCAGAACGGCTGGCCTGCACGCCAACCCTGACCGGGCGCAACACCTGCACACGGCAAATCGGCGAATGATAAAGCAGTTTAGGAACTGGCGACACGCCCCGCCGGTCCAGTACATGGTCAGGTCCGCCAAACAGGGCTAACCTGACCGCTTAGCCAGGTCCGTGCCGTGCGGACCGTCACAGAGGCGGTGAACTGGCGACTGCAAGGATGATTGCCAGGCACCGACGCAGAAGGAGTTGGCAGATGCCCTCGCTCGACAGCCTGAAAACCCTCAAGACCCTGACGGTGGAGAACCGTGAATACCATTACTACAGCCTGACCGAGGCCGCCCGCAGCCTCGGCGACCTGCAGCGCCTGCCGATGTCGCTCAAGGTGCTGCTGGAAAACCTGCTGCGCTGGGAAGACGGCAAGACCGTCACCGGCCAGGACCTGCACGCCCTGGCCGAATGGCTGCAGCAGCGCCGCTCGGACCGCGAGATCCAGTACCGCCCGGCACGGGTGCTGATGCAAGACTTCACCGGCGTGCCCGCCGTGGTCGACCTGGCCGCCATGCGCGCCGCCATGGCCAAGGCCGGCGGCGATCCGCAGCGCATCAACCCGCTTTCCCCGGTCGACCTGGTGATCGACCACTCGGTGATGGTCGATCGCTACGCCACCGCGCAGGCCTTCGGCGAGAACGTCGACATCGAGATGCAACGCAACGGCGAACGCTATGCGTTCCTGCGCTGGGGCCAGAACGCCTTCGACAACTTCAGCGTAGTGCCGCCGGGCACTGGCATCTGTCACCAGGTCAACCTGGAGTACCTGGGCCGCACCGTGTGGACCCGCGAGGAAGACGGACGCACCTATGCCTTCCCCGACACCCTGGTCGGCACCGACTCGCACACCACCATGATCAACGGCCTGGGCGTGCTGGGCTGGGGCGTGGGCGGCATCGAGGCAGAGGCGGCCATGCTCGGCCAGCCGGTGTCGATGCTGATCCCCGAGGTGATCGGGTTCAAGCTGACCGGCAAGCTGCGCGAAGGCATCACCGCCACCGACCTGGTGCTGACGGTGACGCAGATGCTGCGCAAGAAGGGCGTGGTGGGCAAGTTCGTCGAGTTCTACGGCGACGGCCTAGCCCAGTTGCCCCTGGCCGACCGCGCGACCATTGCCAACATGGCGCCGGAGTACGGCGCCACGTGCGGTTTCTTCCCGGTGGACGACGTGACCCTGGACTACCTGCGCCTGTCCGGTCGCCCCGCCGCCACCGTGCAACTGGTGGAGGCCTACTGCAAGGCCCAGGGCCTGTGGCGCGAGGCGGGCCAGGAGCCGGTGTTCACCGACACCCTGGCACTGGACATGGACGAAGTCGAAGCCAGCCTGGCCGGGCCCAAGCGCCCGCAGGACCGTGTGGCGCTGTCCCAGGTGGCCCAGGCATTCAACAACTTCATCGGCTTGCAACTGAAGGTGTCGACCAAGGAGGTCGGGCGCCTGGAAAGTGAAGGGGGCGGCGGCGTCGCGGTGGGCAATGCCGACCAGGCCGGCGAAATCGAATACGAGCACGAAGGTGCCAATCACCTGCTCAAGGACGGTGCCGTGGTGATCGCCGCAATCACCTCCTGCACCAACACCTCCAACCCCAGCGTGATGATGGCTGCCGGGCTGGTGGCCAAGAAGGCCGTGGAAAAGGGCCTGCAGCGCAAGCCCTGGGTCAAGACCTCACTGGCCCCCGGCTCCAAGGTGGTGACCGACTACTACAAGGCGGCCGGGCTGACCCCTTATCTGGATGCCCTGGGCTTCGACCTGGTCGGCTACGGCTGCACCACCTGCATCGGCAACTCCGGCCCGCTGGCCGAGCCGATCGAAAAGGCCATCACCCAGGCCGACCTTACCGTCGCCTCGGTACTGTCGGGCAACCGCAACTTCGAAGGCCGGGTACACCCGCTGGTCAAGACCAACTGGCTGGCGTCGCCGCCGCTGGTGGTGGCCTACGCCCTGGCCGGCAGCGTGCGCGTCGACCTGTCCAGCGAGGCCCTGGGCCTGGGCAAGGACGGCAAGCCGGTGTATCTGCGCGACATCTGGCCCAGCCAGCAGGAAATCGCCGAAGCCGTGGCCAAGGTCGATACCGCGATGTTCCACAAGGAGTATGCCGAGGTATTTGCCGGCGACGCACAGTGGCAGGCCATCGAGGTGCCGCAGGCAGCGACCTATGTGTGGCAGGAGGACTCCACCTACATCCAGCATCCGCCCTTCTTCGACGACATCACCGGCCCGCTGCCGGTCATCGAAGACATCCACGGCGCCCGGATACTCGCGCTGCTGGGCGATTCGGTGACCACCGACCACATCTCGCCCGCCGGCAACATCAAGGCCGACAGCCCGGCCGGACGCTACCTGCGCGACAAGGGCGTGGAGCCGCGGGACTTCAACTCCTACGGCTCGCGTCGCGGCAACCATGAGGTCATGATGCGCGGCACCTTCGCCAACATCCGCATCCGCAACGAGATGCTCGGTGGCGAGGAAGGCGGCAACACGGTGCATGTGCCCAGCGCCGAGAAGCTGGCGATCTATGACGCGGCCATGCGCTACAAGGCCGAAGGGACACCACTGGTGGTGATCGCCGGGCAGGAGTACGGCACCGGTTCCAGCCGCGACTGGGCCGCCAAGGGCACCAACCTGCTGGGGGTCAAGGCGGTACTGGCCGAAAGCTTCGAGCGTATCCACCGCTCCAACCTGGTGGGCATGGGCGTGCTGCCCCTGCAGTTCGCCGAGGGCCAGACGCGCAAGACCCTGGGGCTGACCGGCCATGAGCGCATCGACATCCTCGGCCTCAGCCAGACCCAGGTGCAGCCACGCATGACGCTGACCCTGCACATCACCCGCGAAGACGCATCGACGCAGCAGATCCAGGTACTGTGCCGCATCGATACGCTCAACGAAGTGGAGTACTTCAAGGCTGGCGGCATTCTGCACTACGTGCTGCGCCAGTTGATCGCGAGCTAGCCTGAAGCAGGCCCGGCGCCGTTGCGCCGGGCCTGCACCGGCCCGCAGTGTGGCCACTGAGTTCGACCTGAACCGGAGGCACTGTGCGGCGTTGCCCGCCCGCTACCTGCCCCCGCGTGAACACCAGGTCACTAGCTGACTAACATGACAAATATATGAAAGAATGCAAACAAGTTGCTTGACTTTGCAGCCTTTCAACTACAACACGAACAGCTAAGGCACCTTGAGCCGGATCAATATTCTTTAAATATCCATTCAATAAAAACGCCTGTCTGCCGATACACCACGAAAGCCTTCCGGATAGAACAGCTTATGCGTAACAATCAGCCGATTACCCAGCGCGAACGGACTTTCCCTGCCCAACAACGTCTGATATCGACCACCGATGCCAAGGGTGTGATCACCTACTGCAACGATGCCTTCGTCGAGATCAGCGGCTTTTCGCGGGAGGAGCTCATTCGTGCGCCACACAACCTGGTCCGGCACCCGGATGTGCCGCCGGCTGTGTTTGCGCATATGTGGAGTACGCTCAAGCAGGGCCTGCCGTGGATGGGCATCGTCAAGAACCGCTGCAAGTCGGGTGATCATTACTGGGTCAACGCCTACGTCACCCCCATCTTCGAGAACAACCAGGTAGTCGGCTACGAGTCGGTGCGGGTCAAGCCCAGCGCCGAACAGATCCGTCGCGCCGAGGCGCTGTATCACCGCATCAATCAGGGCAAGCCACCCATTCCGCGCCGCGACCGCTGGCTGCCGGTACTGCAGGACTGGCTGCCGTTCATCCTGGTCAGCCAGGTCGGCTTCCTGATCGGCAGCTGGCTGGGCCACTCCTGGGGCTTCGCCGTGGCGGCCGCCCTGTCGGTACCGCTGGGGCTGCTGGGCCTGAGCTGGCAGCAGCGTGGCCTCAAGCGCCTGCTGCGCCTGGCCGAACAGACCACCTCCGACCCGCTGATCGCGCAGATGTACACCGACAGCCGCGGCGTGCAGGCTCGCCTGGAAATGGCCATGCTCAGCCAGGACGCGCGCCTCAAGACCTGCCTGACCCGCCTGCAGGACACCGCCGAGCACCTCAACGAGCAGGCGCGCCAGTCCGACACCCTGGCCCACAACAGCTCCTCGGGTCTGGAGCGCCAGCGCGTGGAGACCGAGCAGGTGGCCGCTGCCGTCAACCAGATGGCCGCCACCACCCAGGAAGTGGCCAACCACGTGCAGCGCACCGCCGATGCCACCCAGGAAGCCAACCGCCTGACCGGGCGCGGCCGCGACATCGCCGGCGAAACCCGCGATGCGATCCAGCGTCTGTCGGCTGCCGTGGGCGAAACCGGCCTGACCGTGACCCAGCTGGCCCGCGACAGCGACGAGATTGGTGGCGTGGTCGATGTGATCAAGGGCATTGCCGACCAGACCAACCTGCTGGCGCTCAACGCCGCCATCGAAGCGGCACGCGCCGGTGAAATGGGCCGCGGCTTCGCCGTGGTGGCCGACGAAGTGCGTCAGCTGGCGCAGCGCACCAGTGAATCGACCGGGCAGATCCACGGCCTGATCGCCAAGCTCCAGCAAACCGCCAGCAATGCCGTACAAACCATGGAAACCGGCCATCGCCAGGCCGAGGAAGGTGTGGCACGGGTGATGGAAGCCGACCAGGCGCTGGTGGGCATCAGCGAGGCGGTGGCCAACATCACCGACATGACCACGCAGATTGCCGCCGCTACCGAAGAGCAGACCGCAGTGGCCGATGAAATCAGCCGCAACATCAGCACCATCGCCCAGCTTGCCGACCAGACCTCCGAGCAGGCCCAGCATTCGGCGCTGCTCAGCGAGGAACTGACCCTCACCGCCACCACCCAGTATTCCCTGGTGGAGCGCTTCAACCGTTGACCCGGTGGCGCACAACCTCTGGTTGTGCGCCCACAGCGGTCTACCAGTCCAGTGTCAGCCGGCTTTCGAAATAGCGCTCCTGCCCATCGAGCGGGTCGTTGAAGCGCAGGTTGTGGGCCAGCAGCTTGAGTGGCCTTGCGTAGTCATCGGGGCCCTGCACGATCTGCGGGTAGAACGGATCATTGCAGATACTCGCCCCCAGCGCCGTCATGTGCACCCGCAACTGGTGGGTCTTGCCAGTGACCGGTGACAGGCCGTAGCGCCACCACTCGCCGTTTTTTTCCAGAACCCGGGCAATGGTTTCGCTGTTGCTGACGCCGGGCACCTCCTGCATGCGAAAGAACGGCTCGCCATTGACCAGCCGGCTCTTGTGCACCCGCGGGAACTCCAGCTGCGGCAAGGCGCGGGCAATGGCCTGGTAGTGCTTGTCGATCTGTCGGGTGGGAAACAGCTGCTGATAGGCCGAACGGCTTTGCGGGTTGGCCGAGAACAGCACCAGGCCCGCCGTGTGCCGGTCGATGCGGTGCAATGGCACCAAGTGCGGGTTGTCGAGCCGGCGAATCAAACGGCGCAGCAACGTGTGTTCGACATATTCGCCAGTGGGCGTCACCGGCAGAAAGTGCGGTTTGTCGGCCACCACCAGGTGCTCGTCGACGTGCAGGATATGCTCCTGCACCGGGATCGGCTTTTCGTTGGGTACTTCGCGAAAATAGTGGATACGCAGGCCTGGCTTGTAGGCAAGGCCCACGTCAATCGGCGCGCCCTGGGCATCCAGCACCCGCCCACGGGCGATGCGATCGAGCCATTGTTCACGGCTGATCGCCTTGAAGTGGTCGCACAGGCAGTCGAGCACGGTGGCCCAACTGCCCGGTGGCAGGCAGACAGTGCTGGCCTGGTGCTGGGCCGGATCGAAAGGGACACTCATGGACATGCTCGCCAGTTGGGGGCCGTCCATTATCCGGCATGCCTGCCGGCTCAGCCAGCCCGGGTTGCCGCAGCCTCGGTAAACTCCTTGAGCCAGCGCAGCACATCCACCGCCTCCCAGCGGCCCGGATCGTACAACGCATACATCAGGCCCTGATAACCGACCACATCCAGCGCCCGGTGGTAACCGGCGCGCTGGAACAATGCCTCTATCTCGGCAAAGCAGGTATTGAAGTGGATCTTGTTGAAAGGGGTCTTGCCCTCGGTGACCAGGCCATCGAGGCGCAATTCGAGCACGGCCTCGCGCACCTGTTCGACAGCCATGCGGTTGACGCTGTATTTCAATTGTTCGACGTTGACCATCGTCCGGCCCCTCTGGCGCAAGCGCTCACCCGATTACTGTATTTGCATACAGTGTATGAATGAACAGTACTCACTGCAACCCCGGCAGGTAGCCGGTACCCTCGCGCACCGTCAGCACCTGCTTGCGCCCTGCCCCTTCGGCGATGGCCAGGTGAACCCAGCGGTCGAACTCCAGAATGAGCTGGTCGAACGCCAGACCGCTGTCCAGGATACGTTGCGCCACCACCAGGGGTGAAAGCGCCGCCACGCTGATATCGGCTGCCAGCCCGAGGGTATGCGCACTGCCGCTCACCCCGCCGACACGGCGGTTGAGCTCGTTGCTGCGGTAGGCACTGTTGACGCGGATGGGATGCCCGAGCAGGCTGCGTACCTGCTCCAGGGTCTGGCTCAGACGGCGCAGGTTGGCCAGGGCATCGGGGCCGGGGTGGTTGGTCAGGCCTTCACGCCGGGCAGTTTCGGAAGCGGTCAGTTCTTCCAGTGTGAAATGCGGACTCAGGTGCATGGTTCGCCACTCCTTGGCGGATGAGACTTCGTCACGGGTGTATGCTGCGCTGGCGATTCTCCAACAGCACCTGCGCCGTTGCATCACAGATTGTGCATCGGCATGTGAACACCCCGCTGGCGACGCTCAGCTCAGAAACGCGACCACCTGCTCGGTATCGAACGGCCAGAGCAGCTCGGCACCGGAGTCACAGCGACGCAGCACCGGAATCAGCAGGCCGTAGCGCTCGACATCGGCCGGATCATCGGCAATATCGACCAGCTCGACCAGCAGCCCGTGCTCGACAAGCGGCATCAGAATGGCCTCGGCCACCTCGCACAGGTGACAGCCCAGGGTGCCGAGCAGTTGAGTTTCAGGAAGCATGGGAAGTACCGTGAAACGTGAAAAGCGGACCCGTATTCTAGGCCCGTACACCTGGCGGGTCGAGACACCAACGACTGACCTGGGTCAGCCTGCGTGGCCTCGAGCGCTGTAGACTGACAAATTTTTTCGCGCCCGTCGGCATTGCAATGGAGTGTATTGAGTGTTTGCCAACCTGCTGATCATCCTGGCCTCGTCACTGGTGGTCATCGCCATTTTCCGGCGCCTGCAACTGCCCCCCGTGCTGGGCTACCTGTGCGTCGGCCTGTTCGTCGGCCCCACCGCCCTGGACTGGGTCAATGAAAGCGAAGAACTGCCCGACCTCGCCGAAATGGGCGTGGTGTTCCTGCTGTTTTCCCTGGGCCTTGAATTCTCTCTGAGCAAGATGCTCGCCCTGCGCCGCGTGGTCTTCGGCCTGGGCAGCCTGCAGGTGATCTGCTCGGCGCTGCTGCTGGCCGGCCTGCTGGGGCTGCTTGGCATGCCGGCCGGGGCTGCCCTGCTGCTGGGCGGCGGCCTGGCGCTGTCGTCCACCGCCATCGTCAGCAAGGAGCTCACCAGCCTCGGCGAAATCTTCAGCAGCCACGGCCAGAACGCCATTGGCGTGCTGCTGTTCCAGGACGTGATTGCGGTACTGCTGCTGACCCTGGTGCCGGTGTTCGCCGGCCAGGGCGGCCAGGCCTGGTACTGGGCACTGCCGCTGACCCTGGGCAAGACCGTGATCCTGTTCATCGGCCTGCTGCTGGCCAACCGCTGGCTGCTGCCGCGCCTGTTCCACGAGGTGGCCCGCTCGCACTCGGCCGAGCTGTTCGTGCTGCTGGCACTGGTGATCGTGCTGCTGACCGCCTGGCTTACCCACCTGCTGGGCCTGTCTCCGGCACTGGGGGCGTTCCTCGCCGGGATGCTGCTGGGTGAAAGCAACTATCGCCACCAGATCGAAGCCGATATCCGCCCCTTCCGCGACATCCTGCTGGGGCTGTTCTTTGTCAGTATCGGCATGCTCATCGACCTGCAACTGTTTGCCAGCCACGGCCTGGAAATCCTCGGCCTGACCCTGGCCCTGCTGGCCATCAAGGGCGTGGTGGTGGCGGTGCTGGTCAAGCTGCGCGGCAGCGACAGCGAAACCGCCTGGCGCAGTGGCGTGGCCCTGGCCCAGGGCGGCGAGTTCTGCTTCGCACTGATGGCGCAGATGCAACAGACCCGCCTGCTGCCCGAAGACCTCGGGCACCTGCTGCTGGCCGCCACCTTCTGTTCGATGCTGGTCACCCCGCTGATGCTGCGCGGCGCTCCGGCGCTGGCCGCCCGCCTGCATCGCAAACCCAACCAGGAGGTGCAACTCGAAGAGATCCAGGCACAAAGCGCCTCGCTCAGCGGGCACGTGCTGATCTGTGGTTATGGCCGGGTAGGCCAGTCCATCGGGCGCTTCCTGCGGCGCGAACAGCTGGCCTTCATTGCCCTGGACGACGACCCGGTCAGGGTGCAGGAGGCCGCCGCCGGCGAGCAGCGCGTGCACTACGGCGACTCGCGGCGCGGCGAACTGCTGGCGGCCATCGGCCTGGAGCGTGCCCGGCTGCTGGTGATCGCGGTGGACAAGACCGATGTCGCCATGAGCGTGCTCAAGGCCGCCCGTCACTTCAACACCCAGGTGCCGATCCTGGTGCGCACCCGCGACGACAGCCTGCGCGACGAACTGCGCGCCGCAGGTGCCACGGCGGTGGTGCCGGAGTTGCTGGAGTCCAGCCTGATGCTCGCCTCCCATGCCCTGGTGATGCTCGGCGTACCCCAGGAGCGTGTACAGCAGCGTATCGACGAGGTGCGCCAGAGCCGCTATCGCCTGCTGCACGGCTTCTACCAGGGGGCGCAGACCAGCCCGGTCGACAGCGAAGGCCTGCCCAAGGTCATGCTGCATGCGGTCAACCTGGGCGCCGATGCCTATGCCTGCGGTCGCCCGCTGACCGAGCTGGGCCTGGACCTGCTCGGGGTGGAAATACAGGCCGTGCAGCGCGATGGCGAGGAAGTGGCCCTGGCCACCGATACCTGCCTGCATGCCGGTGACGCGGTGCTGCTGAGCGGCCCCTCCAACGCCATCGATGCCTGCCAGGCCCGACTGCTGACCGGGCGCTAGCGGCTGCCGTGCGCACTACCCTGGCCCGCCATGTGGGGGCCGGGGGCGCGAATGCAGCGCTGACGTGGAGTTTTTTCCGGGGTTTGTCGTGGATTGGGTTATGGTTTATCGACCGGCCGTCGTTTCGCGCCCTGATCTGGCGCGGCCGCCCGGCCTGCTGCACCAAGGCAAGGCAAATGCTGTACCACTGCCGATTGCACTGAACCTTACGCAGCGCTCGGCACTCGAAATGCCAGACGCCCACTTGACACGGAGAGACCCATGGCCCGCAAAACTGCAAAAGACATCCTTCAGGCAGACTTCGAAATCCTGGTACAGGATGCCGAAAAACTGCTGGAGCACTCCGCGACCCTGGCCGGCGATCAGGCCGACGAGTTGCGCAGGCAGATCGAGGAAAGCGTGTCGCGTGCCCGCGAGACCCTCAAGCAGACCCAGGACTCGGTACGTGAACGCAGCCAGGCTGCACTCAGCGCCACCGAGGACTACGTGCAGTCCAACCCCTGGCAATCCGTCGGCATCGCCGCTGGCGTGGGCTTTCTGATCGGCCTGCTGGCCAGTCGTCGCTGAGGTACGGGGTATGGAAACCGAAACCACCGGCTCGTCTTCACGGCGCCTTGGCGCCGCCATCCTTGGTCTGCTGCACGGCCATGTCGAACTGTTCGGCATCGAACTGCAGGAACAGAAGGCGCGCACCCTGAGCCTGCTGCTGTTCGCCGGGCTGGCCCTGGTGTTCGCCCTGCTGTTGCTGACGGCCTTGTCGGCGCTGCTGCTGATTCTGCTGTGGGACAGTTATCGCCTGGCCGGCATCATCGGCCTGTGCGTGTTCTACAGCCTGGCGGCGGTGTTCTGCGGGCTGCGCCTCAAGGCAGCGGTGTTCGACGAGTCCTCGCCGTTCCATGCCACCCTCGAAGAACTTGCCAAGGACCGGGAGCGCCTGTTGCCATGAGCCTGCCTGAATTGCCGCAAACCACCGACCGCCGCGAACTGCGCAAGGCCCTGGTACGCCTGCGCCTGGAAATGCGTCGCCAGGAAATCCGCCACGAATCCGGGCAACTGCTCAAGCCGCTGACACGCCTGCGCGGGGTGGGCGACTCCCTGCAAGGCGGGCTGCAGGGCGGCCTGGGCATCAAGCACGCACCCCTCTGGGGTATCGGCGCCGTGGTGCTGCTGGGCTTTCTGACCGGCAAGGGCGCACGCAACGGCAGCCTGACACGGCTGGCCGGCGTGGGCAGCAGCCTGACGCCGCTGATACGCCTGTTCATGCAGTCAAGGCGCTGAACGCAAACTGGCTGCATTCTTGCAATACGAGGCGGCGGGCCGCAGGCTTGCCGTGCTGAGCATCCGGCCAGCCGTCTCGTAAAAACAAGGAGCCGCCGTGTACGACGGGCACCCGCTCGCCTGCTATCAACCCTTCATCGATACGGCCACTGGCCGCATCGCCGGTATCGAAGCCCTTGGCCGACTGGTTCAGGCCGACGGCCAGCTGCGCTCGGTCGGCCCGCTGTTCATTGACCCGCAAATGCCCACCGCAGCCCTGCGCACCCTCGATCGCACGCTGCGTGGCCAGGCCCTGGCAACCTTCAGCCAGGCACCGGGCGACTGGTTTCTGAGCCTGAACATCTCGCCCCGCTGGATCAGCGAGCTGACTGCCGACGAACCCTTGCCCAGCCTGATGCAGGTACGACAGCACGGCATCGATCCACGCCGGGTGGTCTTCGAGATCACCGAACAGGGCGGCGACCTGCAGCGCCTGGCCGATGTGGTCACGCGCTATCGCCAGGCCGGCGCGCGCATCGCCATCGATGATTTCGGCGCCGGCTACTCGCAGCTGGACCGGGTGCTGGCGCTGCAGCCAGACATTCTCAAGCTCGACATGCGCCTGTTCCAGGCCGCCGCCCGCGGCGGGCCCAGCAGCGAAGTGGTCAAGGCCCTGGCCCAGATGGCCGAGAAGACCGGGTGCTGGATCATTGCCGAAGGCGTCGAGAACGAGGCCGAGCTTGACTTCGCCCTGGAATGTGGCGCGCGTTACCTGCAGGGCCACCTGTTCGCCCAGGCCCAGGCCGGTTTTTTCGCCAGCGATGCATTCGTCACCCGCTTCGGCCACCTGCGCGAGCGCTACGTGCAGGGCAAGCTGGACGAGCGCGCACGGCTGATGCAGCGCCGCCAGCAACTGGCCGAACTGATGCCCCGGCTGCAGGCCTGGGCGCAGGCCCAGGCCTCGGTCGAACAGTTGCCGAACCTGCACGCCTACCCTTGGGTGCTGCGGTTTTTTCTGTGTGACCGGCACGGCACCCAGCTCACCCCCAATCTGGAATGGCACGGCCAGCACTGGCACGTGAACAACGGCTACCAGGGCCACAACTGGTCATGGCGGCCCTACTTTTATCACCTGCTGGCCGAGGGCTGGGATGAGCGCCGGTTGATCCTGTCCAGCACCTACCGCGACGCCACCACCAACCAGTACTGCATGACCGCCGGCCAGTTCTTCGACGACGGGCGCCGCCTGCTGCTGATCGACCTGGATGCCGATGGCCTCTGAGGGTTGCGGCCACGTCCGGGACACGGGAAGCTAGGGGCCTGCCCCGCACTGGAGAACCGGCCTTGGACTGGCACACACTGCTTACCCGCGAACGCCTCGGCAAAACCCTGCACAGCCCCGAAGAACTCGGGCGCAGCCCCTTCCACAAGGACCACGACCGGATCATCTTCTCGGGTGCCTTTCGCCGCCTGGGGCGCAAGACCCAGGTACACCCGGTCACCAGCAACGATCACATCCACACGCGTCTGACCCACTCGCTGGAGGTCAGTTGCGTGGGCCGCTCGCTGGGCATGCGGGTGGGCGAGACACTGCGCGACAGCCTGCCGGACTGGTGCGCGCCCAGCGACCTGGGCATGGTGGTGCAGTCTGCCTGCCTGGCCCACGATATCGGCAACCCGCCGTTCGGCCACTCCGGCGAGGACGCAATCCGGCACTGGTTCCAGCAGGCCGCCGGACGCGGCTGGCTGGATGCGATGAGCGATGCCGAACGGGGCGACTTCCTCAATTTCGAAGGCAATGCCCAGGGCTTTCGCGTGTTGACCCAACTGGAGTATCACCAGTTCGATGGCGGCACGCGCCTCACCTACGCCACCCTGGGCACCTACCTCAAGTACCCCTGGAGCGCCCGCCACGCCGATGCCCTGGGCTACAAGAAGCACAAGTTCGGCTGCTACCAGAGCGAGCTGCCGCTGCTGGAGCAGATCGCACGCAAGCTGGGCATGCCGCAACTCGAGCCGCAACGCTGGGCCCGGCACCCGCTCGTGTACCTGATGGAGGCCGCCGACGATATCTGCTATGCGCTGATCGACCTGGAAGACGGCCTGGAAATGGAGCTGCTCGACTACGCCGAGGTAGAAGCGCTGCTGCTGGGGCTGGTGGGTGACGACCTGCCGCAAACCTACCGCCAGCTGGGCCCCGGGGATTCGCGCCGGCGCAAGCTGGCGATCCTGCGCGGCAAGGCGATCGAGCACCTGACCAACGCCGCCGCACGGGCATTCGTCGAGCAGCAGCAAGCCTTGCTGGCCGGCACCCTGCACGGCGACCTGGTCGAGCACATGCACGGCCCGGCCAAGCGCTGTGTGCTGCAGGCCAAGGACATGGCGCGCAAGAAGATCTTCCAGGACAAGCGCAAGACACTGCATGAAATCGGTGCCTACACCACACTGGAGATTCTGCTCAATGCATTTTGCGGCGCAGCGCTGGAACAGCACGGCGGACGCACGCCCTCGTTCAAGCACCGGCGCATCCTTGACCTGCTGGGCAACAATGCGCCCGACCCCAACAGCACATTGCACAGCGCCTTCCTGCGCATGATCGACTTCATTGCCGGCATGACCGACAGCTATGCCAGCGAAATGGCCCGCGAAATGACCGGGCGTTCAAGCCCGATCTGATGCAGTTGACCCGATCAATACGCTGCAACTTCCACGTATGTAACGTAGGCGATTGCAGCCGTATTGATTAGTGTGCAAAACGATATGGCGCGCTTGAAAATCAACTATTTGTAGCCTTGCGCCCAACTTATTGTAGGAATTTTCCCATATTAAGTTTGAGCGCAACTCTATTTACGTGCACGCCTTCCAACTGGGCTATGGTGCGGCTTCTTTATGGCCCCTACCTGGAAGGTGATTATGCACTCCGTATTTATTGTCGACGATCATCCCGTCATTCGCCTGGCTGTACGTATGTTGCTGGAGAACGAGGGTTATCGGGTCACCGGCGAATCCGACAATGGCGTGGACGCCATGCAGATGACCCGCGAAACCGTGCCCGACCTGATCATCCTCGACATCGGCATCCCCAAGCTGGATGGCCTGGAAGTGCTGTCACGCTTCAACAGCATGGCCGTGCCGATGAAGGTTCTGGTGCTGACTGCGCAATCACCCGTACTGTTTGCAACACGCTGCATGTTGTCGGGGGCCTGCGGTTATGTATGCAAGCAGGAGGACCTCAGCGAGTTGCTCAGTGCCATCAAGGCGGTACTTTCCGGTTACAACTATTTCCCCAGCCAGGCAATAAACCCACTTCGCCATCAGGACAGCGGCGACAGCGAGATGGAACTGTTCAAGACCGTCAATGATCGCGAACTGATGGTTCTGCAACTGTTTGCCCAGGGCAAGAGCAACAAGGAAATTGCGTCCGGCATGTTTCTCAGCAATAAAACCGTGAGCACCTATAAAAAACGCCTGATGCAGAAACTCAAGGCCAACTCGCTGGTGGAACTGATCGAGATGGCCAAACGCAACGCGCTGGTATGAGTGCGAGCATGGCCAAACGTCTTCTGTTGTTCTGCCTGCTGTTCGCCGGGGCCTGTCTCGCCCCTTCGCTCTGCGCCAACGAACCCGGCGAGCGCAGCTACGAGCTGCTCAGCCGCAGCGGCCTGGCGGCCATGGCTGTAACCCCCACACCGGCCCAGGCCGACTGGCTCGACAAGCATGACGTGCTGGTACTGGGCACTTCGGCACCGGACTACGCGCCGTTCGACATCACCGCCAGTGGCCGCGATTACGAGGGCCTGACCGCCGACTACGCCGGCCTGATCGGCAATACCTTGAACCGGCCCATTCGGGTCAAGCGCTTCGCCAACCGCGACAAGGCCCTGCAAGCCCTGATAGACGGGCACATCGACCTGCTGGGAAGTGCCAATGGCTACGATGCCGCCCTCCCCGAGGTGGCCCTGTCGCGCCCCTATGCCGAAGACCTGCCGGTGCTGGTCACCCGCGAAAATGAAACCCGGGCACTGGACAACGGCCTCAAGGGGCTGCGCCTGAGCGTGGTTGCCCATTACCTGCCATTGAGCGAGGTTCGCGCCACCTACCCCAACGCCACGGTGCAGACCTACAGCTCCTACCACAATGCCCTCAACGCGGTGGCCTTCGAACAGGCCGACGTGTTCCTGGGGGACGCCTTGTCGACCTATTACCAGATCAACCAGGGCTACCTGAAAAACCTCAAGATGGTGAACTTCGGCAAACACGAGCCTGTGGGCTTCAGCTTCGCCCTGCGCGCCGACAACCCGCTGCTGCTCGAGCTGGTCAATACCACCCTGGATGCGGTCACCAGCGCCATGCGCACCAGTATCTTCCAGCGCTGGAGCATCGGCGACGGCATGCTGCTGACTGATCGCAAGCTGCAACTATCCCCACGCGAACAACGCTGGCTGGCGGCACACCCGGTGGTGCGCGTGGTGGTGGACGAAAACGCCGCGCCGCTGTCGTTCTACGACAGTGCCAACAACCTGCGAGGTATCGTTGCCGACCTGCTCGAGCTGATCCGTCTGCGCACCGGCCTGCGTTTCGAGATCCATCGCAGCGCCGGCATCAGCGACATGATCGACCAGTTGCACCAGGGTCGCGCCGACGTCATCGCCACCATCACGCCCAGCACACAGCGCGAAGCCACCCTGAACATCAGCCGGCCCTACCTGGAGAACGCCTACGTGCTGGTCACGCGCAAGGGCGAGGACGAACCTGCCTCGCTGCGCCAGCTGTATGGCAAGCGCCTGGCCGTGACCCGCGGCAGTACGCTCAACGACGGGCTGCGCATTCGCCATGGCGGCATCGAGCTGGTTGAAACGGAAAGCCCCGCAGTCTCCGCCGAACTGCTGTCGCGTCACCAGGTCGACGGCATGGTCACCGCGCTGATCAATGCCAATTTCAGGCTCACCACCCAAAAGCATCTGATCATCCGCGCCAACATCGGCGACGAGCCGGCGACCTACTCCATGGCCACCGCCCAGGGCGCCGACGAACTGACCTCCATCCTCGACAAGGCCCTGCTTAGCATCCCGCCCCAGGAGCTGGGCGCAATCAATGGCCGCTGGCGCGATTTCAGCGGCGAACCCAGCTCCTACTGGCAAAGCCACCAGCGCTTCATCATTCAACTGGTGCTGGGCACTGGCCTGCTGCTGATCCTGTCGCTGGCCTGGAACGGCTGGATGCGTCGCCAGATCAAGAAGCGCGAGCAGATCGAGCGCGCACTGGGCGACCAGCTCGAGTTCATGCGGGCGCTGGTCAACGGCACGCCGCACCCGATCTACGTGCGTGACCGCCAAGGCCTGCTCAAGAGCTGCAACGACAGCTACCTGCAGGCCGTTGAGGCGCGCGCCGAAGAGGTACTGGGCAAGTCCATCCACGATGCGCCGCTCACCGATGCCGACAATGCCAGTCAGTTTCAGGCGGACTACCAGCAGGTGATGAACGAAGGCCTGCCATTGATCGTCGACCGCCCCATGATGCTGAAGAACCGCGAGCTGACCATCTACCACTGGGTACTGCCGTACCGCGACTCGCTGGGCGAGGTACAGGGCATCATCGGCGGCTGGCTGGACATCAGCGACCGCCGCCAGCTGATCCAGGAACTGCGCCAGGCCAAGGAGCAGGCCGACAATGCCAACCGTGCAAAAAGCAAGTTCCTGGCCACCATGAGCCACGAGATCCGTACCCCCATGAACGCGGTGATCGGCATGCTCGAGCTGGCACTCAAGCGCGCCGATGCCGGGCACCTCGACCGTCCCGCCATCGAGGTGGCCTACAGCTCGGCCAGGGACCTGCTGTCGCTGATCGGCGATATCCTCGACATCGCGCGTATCGAGTCCGGCCACATGAGCCTGAGCCCCCAGCGCGTCAACCTGGGTGAGCTGGTGGAGTCGGTGGGTCGGGTGTTCGAGGCCCTGGCCCGGCAGAAGGACCTCAGCCTGAGCCTGGTCATCGACGAGAGCGCCTGCCGCGACGTGCTGCTCGACCCGCTGCGCTTCAAGCAGATCCTCTCGAACCTGGTCAGCAACGCGATCAAGTTCACCGACCAGGGCCAGGTACGCGTGGACCTGGCCCTGCAACCGGGGGCCGGGCCCGATACCCTGCAACTGCTGCTCTCGGTCAGCGACAGCGGTATCGGCATCAGCGCGACCGACCAGCAGTACCTGTTCCAGCCCTTCGCCCAGGTCGCCCCCGACAGCCCGCTGGCACGCAGCGGCACCGGCCTGGGCCTGGTCATCAGCCGCAGCCTGTGCGCCATGATGGGCGGCCAGCTGACGCTGCACAGCGAACCGGGCACCGGGACCGAGGTGAAGATCAGCATGCCGCTGACGGGGCTGGCAGCCTGCGAGAAGCTCGCCGACCCCGTGCCCCAGCCGACCTTGCCGGCGCCGGCGGTGAAGGTGCTGGTGGTCGACGACCACCCGGCCAACCTGCTGCTGATGGGCCAGCAGCTGGACTTTCTCGGCGTGCAGCACACCAATGCCGACAGCGGCCTGAGTGCGCTGCAGGCATGGCGCCTGGAGCCTTTCGACGTGTTGATCGTGGACTGCAACATGCCGCAGATGGACGGCTACCAGTTGGCCCAGGCCGTACGCGAGGAAGAGCGCATACTCGGGCGCGCGCCCTGCACCATCCTGGCCTACACCGCCAACACCCAACCTGAAGTGCGTGATCGCTGCCACGCCGCGGGCATGAACGACTGCCTGCTCAAACCCATCACCCTGCATGAACTCAGCCAGCGCCTGAACGACGCTCCCCTGTCGGCAGGCCGCGCCCGTGGTGACATGCCCCTGATCGACCTGATGGGGCTGGGGCCGATCATCGGCAACGACCCAGGCGAACTGCGCCGCCTGCTCGAACAGTTGCTCAGTTGCGCCCCGATCGACCGTCAGCAGCTGCTCGACGCCGATACTCGCGGCTCGCCGGCAATACTCAGGGACGCTGCACACAAGGTGCTGGGGGTGGCGCGCATGGTGCAGTCCGAGGCACTGATGCTGGCCTGCGAACGGCTGGAAGCGGCGTGCGAGGACGCTGCGCCAGAACCTGTGCTCAGGCGACGCAAACGGCAGGTACTAAGGGCAATGAACGAGGTGGATCAGGCGTTGCGCGATACGCTGGAGGCGCTGTCGCAGCCCACGGGAACGGGGCCGATGCAGGGGTAGAACGCAAGCGGCAGCCACCAGGGCTGCCGCTTTGACGAGGTATCAGCTAGCCGGGTTGACCGGCTTTTCCGGATACCAGGCATCCAGCAACGGGCTGACTTCGATCTTGGTCAGCTCGCTGCGGCCTTTGAGCCATGCCTGCACTGCAGCACGCTGCTCTTCGGTGACCGAGCCACGATCTGCCTTGCAGACCAGACCGAAGTCGTCGCCGCCGACGTAGTCCAGGCCGTTGGCATCCATGGCTTCATCCAGGAAGGCGTCGAGGAAAGCGTCAATGGCTTCGTCGGACAGGTCTTCCTTGAACTCCAGGTTCAGTTCGAAACCCAGCTCCTGGAACTCGTCTACACACAGTTTTTTACGCAGACGGCGGGAACGGTTGGTCGCCATGAAACAATCCTCTTAAGTAATAACGCGCGGCACTTTACCAGTTCCACCGCGAAACTGCCTGAATAAAACCCGAAAAATCGCCGCACTGACAGGCATTGTTAGGCACATGGGCAGCATGCGTGGTGCATAATGCGCGCTATATTTTTCCATACCGGGGCCGTCACCCTATTGCGCTCTGGTTTTTTTCACCCCTCGCCTGCAGGGTTTCAGTGCAAATGACCACATCTCTACGTTCACTGCTGTTCGCCGGCCTGCTGCTGCCACTGGCCATGCCGGCCCACGCCGCCCCCGTCAACACCACCCTTTCGCCCAAGGTGCAACAGGCCCTCAAGACCAACAAGCTCGACGGCTCCGCGCTGTCGCTGGTGATGCTGCCGCTCAATGGTCCGGGCACACCCACGGTGTTCAACGCCGATGTGTCGGTCAACCCGGCCTCGACCATGAAACTGGTCACCACTTATGCCGCGCTGGAAATGCTCGGCCCGACCCACCAGTGGAAAACCGAGTTCTACACCGACGGCACCCTGAGCAACGGCACCCTCAACGGCAACCTGTACCTCAAGGGCGGCGGCGACCCCAAGCTGAACATGGAAAAACTCTGGCTGCTGATGCGCGACCTGCGCGCCAACGGCGTACAGACCATCAATGGCGACCTGGTGCTGGACCGCAGCCACTTCGTGCAGCCCCAGCTTCCCCAGTTCAACGACGACGGCGGCGATGAAAACAAACCGTTCCTGGTCAAGCCCGACTCCCTGCTGGTCAACCTCAAGGCCTTGCGCTTCGTGGCACGCAACGATGGCGGCAAGGTCCTGGTATCGGTAGAGCCGCCCATCGCCAGCATCCGCATCGACAACCAGGTCAAGGCGGTACCGGGCAACCAGTGCAAGGGCGAAGTGCGCTACAACCCGGTGACCCAGGCCGACGGCGTCAGCGTGGTGGTCAGCGGCCAGTTGGCTGACGGTTGCAACTCCCAGACCTACCTGGCACTGCTCGACCACCAGACCTACGCCGCCGGCGCGGTACGTGCCATCTGGAACGAACTGGGCGGGCGCATCATGGGGGCTGACCGGGTTGCCGAAGTTCCCAAGAGTGCACGCCTGCTGGCCCGCGCATTCTCCCCGGACCTGGTGGAGGTGATCCGCGACATCAACAAATACAGCAACAACACCATGGCCCAGCAACTGTTCCTGAGCCTGGGCGCGCAGTACCGCACCGATGCCGACGGCGACGATGCCCGTGCCGCACAGCGCGTGGTGCGCCAGTGGCTGGCGAAGAAAGGCATCACCGCGCCGCATCTGGTCATGGAGAACGGTTCAGGGCTGTCGCGTGCCGAGCGTGTCAGCGCCAGGGAAATGGCCACCCTGCTGCAGGCAGCCTGGAAGAGCCCCTACGCTGCCGAATTCATCAGTTCGATGCCGCTGACCGGCATGGACGGCACCATGCGCAAGCGCCTCAAGCGCACCGCCATGACCGGTGAAGCACACATCAAGACCGGCACCCTGAATACGGTGCGTGCCATCGCCGGCTTCAGCCGCGACAGCAACGGCAACACCTGGGCGGTGGTGGCAATTCTCAACGACCCAAAACCCTGGGGCGCCTCGGCAGTGCTCGACCAGGTGCTGCTGGACCTGTACCGCCAGCCAAAGCTCAACAGCAGTACCGCAGCGCTGCAACCCTGAGCCGGGCTCAGGGCTCCACCCGGGCATGTAGGCGGTGGCTGCAAGGTAGCCACCCCCCACACGCCTGATCACATCCTGCGCGCCATCAGCGCGCCTGGATGCGCCATGCGCGGTGGATCTTGCTGTTGCGCGCGAAGTCCGGGTCCAGGGTCTGGGCGGTGATCTCCTCGACCGCGTAACGCTCCTGCAGGTGTTCGTCGAGCTGGAACTTGCGGAAGTTGTTGGAGAAATACAGCACGCCACCCGGTGCCAGGCGCGCAACGGCCAGGTCAAGTAGCTCCACATGGTCACGCTGCACGTCGAACACCCCTTCCATGCGCTTGGAGTTGGAGAAGGTCGGCGGGTCGATGAAGATCAGCTCGTACTCCTCGCGGCAGGCCTGCAGCCACGCCATCACGTCGCCCTGCTCCAGGCGGTTCTTGTCCGAAAAGCCGTTGAGCGAGAAGTTGCGCCGCGCCCAATCCAGGTAGGTTTTCGACAGGTCGACACTGGTGGTGCTGCGCGCGCCACCCTTGGCCGCATGCACGCTGGCCGTGGCGGTATAGCAGAACAGGTTGAGGAAGCGTTTGCCGGCCGCCTCGCGCTGGATGCGCATGCGCATCGGGCGATGGTCGAGGAACAGCCCGGTATCGAGGTAGTCGGTCAGGTTGACCAGCAGCTTGACGCCGCCTTCGCTCACCTCGGTGAACTGACCCTGGCTGCTCTGGCGCTCGTACTGCTTGGTGCCGGATTGCCGCTCGCGCCGCTTGATCACCACGCGGCTCTGGTCGATGTTCAGCGCCTGGGGGATCGCCGCCAGGGCATCGAACAGACGCGCCTGGGCTTTTTCCGGGTCGATCGAACGCGGCGCGGCGTACTCCTGAACATGCACCCAGTCATGGTAGAGGTCGATGGCCAGCGCGTATTCCGGCATGTCGGCATCGTAGACGCGATAGCAGGTGACGCTCTCGCGCTTGGCCCACTTGCCCAGCTGCTTGAGGTTCTTCTGCAGGCGGTTGGCGAACATCTGCCCGCCTTCGCTCAGACGCGCCGGCTCGCTGGCGACTGAAACCACGGGCTCGCTCGGCTCGCTGCCCCGCTCGCGCTCTGGCTGACGACGCTCGCCGGTGACGAACTGATCGGGCTGCACCCTGATCAGCAGCAGCTTGCACGGCAGCGCGCCGTTCCAGAAGGCGTACTGCTTGTGGCTGCGAATACCCATGCGCTTGCCCAGATCGGGCGCGCCGGTGAATACCGCCGCCTCCCAGTTCAGGCAGGCCTGGCGCAGGCGTTCGCCCAGGTTCTGGTAGAGATACAGCAGGCTGGCTTCATCACCCAGACGCTCACCGTAGGGCGGGTTGCAGATTACCAGGCCCTTCTGGTTCTGGTCGGGACGCGGCTCGAAGCTGCCCACTTCGCCCTGGTAGATCTTGATCCAGTCGCTCAGGCCCGCACGCTCGACGTTGTTGCGCCCTGGCTGGATCAGCCGCGGATCGGCCTCGTAGCCGCGGATCCACAGCGGCGGACGTGCCAGCCCGGCTTCGGCGCGCGCCTTGGCCTCGTCGTGCAGCTTGCGCCACAGCGCCGGCACGTGACCCAGCCAGGCGCTGAAGCCCCAGCGCTCGCGGCGCAGGTTCGGCGCGATATCGGCGGCAATCATCGCCGCCTCCACCAGGAAGGTACCCACACCGCACATCGGGTCGGCCAGCGCGCCGCCCTGGGCAGCAATACGCGGCCAGCCGGCACGGATCAGCACGGCAGCGGCAAGGTTTTCCTTCAGTGGCGCAGCCCCCTGCTGCAGACGGTAGCCTCGCTGGTGCAGGCTGTGGCCGGACAGGTCCAGGGACAGAATCGCCTCGCCGCGTTCCAGGCGCAGGTGCACACGCAGATCGGGGTTGAGCTTGTCTACCGAAGGCCGCTCGCCCGCCGCGTTGCGCAGCTTGTCGACGATGGCATCCTTGACCTTGAGCGCGCCGAAGTGGGTGTTGTCGATGCCCGAGCCGTGCCCGCTGAACTCCACAGCCAGGCTGCCAGTGGCTTCCAGGTGATCCTGCCAGTCGACGGCGTTGACCCCGTCATACAGGTCATCGGCGTTCTTCATGTTGAAGCGCTTGAGCACCAGCAGTACGCGGTTGCCCAGACGCGACCAGAGGCACAGGCGATAGGCGGTTTCCATGTCGGCTTCGCCGCGAATGGCCGAGGTGTGCTCTCGCACATCCTCCAGGCCCAGCCCACGGGCTTCTTCGGCAAGCAGGCCTTCCAGGCCCTTGGGGCAGGTGAGATAGAGTTCGAAACGGTCCGACATGAGTAATCCAAGCCTTGAGCAATAGGTGAAAAGGCAAGCGCATCGCCCCTTCGCTGTTTGATCGAACGCCTTCCAGCAGGCGTTCGAATGGCGCTGACATGGCGCCGGGCCGCCGGACAACGGCCATTTACCCCAGGGTAAAAAGGCTTTGATCGTCCGGCAGAATGAAAAATTCTAGTAAAACTGCGACTTTTTATGACCCTTCGTCGTTTTGAGCCCCTGCGTTGGAAGTGATTCTCAACGATGGCGTTCTGACCTGAGCCATGAGCAAAGCCTGATCATAGCTGGCTTTGCCTTCATTTCGCCGCTGAAGCAATTTTTTACTTATCCCCTGACCCTTGGAAAGGTTACGTCCTTATGACAAAACGATCATTCACACTGTGACCTGCATTGGTTAGAACTCGTATCAGGTTGTCCTGCAACGGGGCAACACTTCCAGCTCGCCACGCCGGCAGCGAGCGCATAACCGGCAGAACGACTCTGCCCGGCCTCAGCCGAGGCCGACGGGACATTACAGTCAACAAGTGAGGGCAACACCCTATGAGAAGACTTAAGCGTGATCCGTTGGAAAGAGCATTTTTACGTGGCTACCAATATGGGGTCACCGGCAAATCCCGCGAGCTTTGCCCTTTTACTCTACCGTCAGTACGCCAAGCCTGGGTCAACGGCTGGCGCGAGGGACGTGGCGACAACTGGGACGGTATGACCGGCACTGCGGGTATCCATAGACTCAACGAACTTCACGCCGTTGGCTGAACGAGGATCTGAATTCTAGTCACCATGCACGCTCTATCCGAGCGGCGGGCTGCGGCCCAGGGGCCCCTTTTGAGGGGCCCTTTTTTCTGCCCGCTCAGCGTGGCCCCATGGCGGCGATGGCGTCCACCGACTCGCGAATCAGCGCAGGCCCCTTGTAGATGAACCCGGAGTAGATCTGCACAAGGCTTGCACCGGCAGCGATCTTCTCGGCGGCGTGCTTGCCTTCGGTGATACCGCCTGCTGCGATGATCGGCAGCTTGCCACCCAGTTCGGCGGCCAGCATGCGCACCGTGTGGGTACTCTTGTCGCGTACCGGGGCGCCCGACAGCCCACCGGCCTCGTCAGCATGCGCCAGGCCTTCCACGCCTTCGCGGCTGAGGGTGGTGTTGGTCGCGATCACTGCGTCCATGCCAGTGGCCAGCAAAGCCGACGCCACCTGTGCGGTTTCCTCATCGCTCATGTCCGGGGCAATCTTGATGGCCAGTGGTACGCGCTTGGCATGGGTCAGGGCCAACGCCTCACGGCGCTCGGCCAGGGCCTGGAGCAGTTGCTTGAGCGAATCGCCAAACTGCAGGCTGCGCAGGCCCGGGGTGTTGGGCGAACTGACGTTGACGGTGACGTAGCTGGCGTGACCGTAGACCTTCTCCAGGCAGATCAGGTAATCGTCCACTGCCCGCTCCACCGGGGTATCGAAGTTCTTGCCGATATTGATGCCCAGCACGCCATGGTAATTGGCCGCACGCACACGCTCGAGCAGATGGTCGACGCCCAGGTTGTTGAAGCCCATGCGGTTGATGATCGCCTCGGCTTCAGGCAGGCGGAACAGCCGCGGCTTGGGATTGCCTGGCTGCGGGCGCGGGGTCACGGTGCCGATCTCGACGAAACCGAAGCCCAGTTGAGCGAAGCCGTCGATGGCGGCACCGTTCTTGTCCAGCCCCGCTGCCAGCCCGACCGGGTTGGCGAACTGCAAGCCCATGACGGTTACCGGCAACTGCGCCGGCGCCTTGGTCAACAGCCCGTTGAGGCCCAGGCGCCCACCTGCACCGATCAGGTCCAGCGACAGGTCGTGGGAGGTTTCCGGGGACAGTTTGAACAGCAGCTGGCGGGCCAGGGTATACATGGGCAGGCTTAGCTCGAGGTGTGGGAAGGCAGCGATTATAGCGGTGCAGCCGCCACGAAGACAGGCCCGCGTACGCCTTGCACCCACCGCCCGATCAAATCGCAGGCAAAGAAAAGCCCGGCCGGAGCCGGGCTTTTCTCAAGCGTCAGACCAATTACTTGGCTTGGGCTTCTACTTGAGCTTCAACGCGACGGTTGACAGCGCGACCAGCTTCGGTGGCGTTGTCAGCTACCGGACGGGTCTCACCGTAGCCAACCGATTCAACGCGGTTCGACTCAACACCGTACTGGTTGGTCAGAACCTGCTTCACGGCGTTTGCACGACGCTCGGACAGCTTCTGGTTGTAAGCGTCAGGACCGACGGAGTCAGTGTGACCTTCAACAGTGGTGGTGGTGGATGGGTACTGCTTCATGAAGTCAGCCAGGTTCTTGATGTCGCCGTAGCTGTTTGGCTTGACGACCGACTTGTCGAAGTCGAACTTGACGTCCAGCTCTACACGAACGACTTCAGCAACAGCCGGGCAGCCATCAGCGTCAACGGTGACGTTGGCTGGGGTGTCAGGGCACTTGTCGACGTTGTCGCACACGCCATCGTTGTCGCTGTCGGAGCAGACTTCAGCTACTGGAGCTGGCGCAGGAGTCGGTGCAACCTTGCCACCGCTACCACCGAAGTTCAGACCCAGACCCAGGGATGGGCCCCACTCGGTGTTGCCGTTGTCGATGTTGTACATCGCTTCAACGCCAGCACGGGCGAACAGGTTGTCGGTGATGTACCACTTGGCGCCAGCGCCCAGGTTGGCGAAGGTGGAGTGATCGCGACCGTTACGGGTAGCTTGGCCCAGGCTCTCGTGAGCGAAACCAGCCGATACGTAAGGACGGATTGCGTCACCAACGGTACCCAGGTGGTAGGTGGCGTCCAGCTTGGCCTTGGAACCTTTGATGTCCTTGTTGAACACGTCGCCACGAGCGTTGTGAGTCTCGTTGTAGCCCAGGTCCAAGGACACGTCGTCGGTCAGGAAGTAACCGAGGCGAACACCAGGATTGGTGCCGTCGTTCTTGAAGTTACGCTCGCTGTCGTAGTACTGCTTGGTGACGTTGCCTTCAATTTCGACTGCGCCTTGGCCTTGTGCCAGAGCGCCGAAGGAAGTTGCGGCAACAAAAGAACCAATGGCCAAGCCCAAGGTGTTTTTCAATTTCATCCGTTAAATCCCCATCTGGTGATTGTTAAGTAGTCCCACCAAACCCGGGGGACAACTCGTCGACAAGTTTAGCAGACCTTGTCGATACGTTAGAGATATTTGCGACTCACTAAGTTTCGGTGAGGCCCGCAAATTTCTCGCGTAGCTTGTCGAGCGCACGCTTGTAGCGCATTTTCGTGGCGCTCAGGCCCATGTGCATGATGTCGGCGATCTCCTGGAACTCCAGCTCTGCGACAAATCGTAGCACCAGGATTTCGCGGTCGATCGGGTTCACATGAACCAGCCATTTATCCAGCCCGCCTTTCTCTTCCGGTTTGGGGGCCTTCTCTTCAGAGGCCTCCTCGAGCGGATCGAGACTTAGCGCATCCATCAAACGACGTTTGCGCCGCTCCTTGCGGTACTGGGTGATGCATTCGTTGTAGGTGATGCTGTAGAGCCAGGTCTTGAATTTCGACTTGCCTTCGAAATTCTTCAGGCCGTACAGCACCTTCAACATCACCTCCTGACAGACATCGTCAGCATCCCGATCGTTCCCCAGATAACGTGCACACACGTTAAAAAGGGTCCGCTGGTAGCGCCGCATGAGCTCTTCATAGGCGCGAGTAACATGAAAAAGCTCCTCATGCGAACGCGCCACCAACTCCTCATCAGTGAGCTCGCGGGGGTCGTAACGCATGGGCAGCGAGTGAACTTTATTCAAAACAAATCTGGCCGACAGTCAGGTCATTGTCGCCGCTCGCCCTGCCTGGGCGATTTTGCGGCGGCATACATTAGCAGGATTTGCCCGGTTAGCGGCTACTGACCCGCTGCTCCAGGAGGATCCGGTTCGACAGCGATACCAGTTCACCCTCGTCGGTGAGCACGGTCGTCTTGACCGTGCCGATCTCTTCGATCTGCCCCTCGACCTCGCCAATCTGGACCTGCTGGCCGACCTGATAGAGCTCACGTACGTAAATTCCAGCCAGGATCTGCCCGGCGATTTCACGGCTGCCCAGGCCCATGGCCAGCGCAACTGCCAGACCAACGGTAATCAACCCGATGACAATCACGTGGTTGAGCAGGTCGGTCTTGACCTCCAACTGGCTGATGGCCACCGAAATGCTGATGATGATGACCAGGCCCTGGGCGATACGCCCGACCCCTGCGGCGTATTCCAGGCCGATGCCCTCGGCGGCACCGCGCACCAGGCCGTTGACGATCTGGGCCAGCAGCACACCGGCCAGCAGCACCAGCGCACCGCCAAACACCTTGGGCAGGTACAGCGCCAGCATGTCCAGGGTCGCCGAAACACGTTCAAGCCCCAGGGATTCGGCGGCCGAAACCAGGAAGATCAGCAGCACGAACCAGTAGACGATCTTGCCGATCAGCGTCGAGATCGGCACCTGGATGCCCACCCGGCTGAGCATCTTGGTCAGGCCGGTGCCGCCCATCAGGCGATCCAGGCCAAGCTTGGCCAGCAGCTTGGACAACAGGGTATCGAGCAGCTTGGCAACCACAAAGCCCAGCAGCACCACCACCAGCGCCCCAAACAGGTTGGGGATGAAGTTGGCGACTTTGGTCCACAAGGCGGTCATCGCCGCCACCAGGCTCTGGGTCCAGAGATCAAGTTCCATAATCAATCAGCCTTATCAGCTTTACGGGCAGAAGCGTTACGACGCACCGGCGCGACATGCGCCGAGCCATTGTTCACGGCGATCATCAGCGCCTGGCTCCAACGGCCGAGCAGGCTGAACAGATCGCCCGCGCCTACCTGACGGTTGGCGGTCTTGAGGACCCGGCCCAGGCAGGCGTCGTCGTCGCGGTCTTTGCCGGACGGCGAGGCCTTGAGCAGGTCCCGCAGGGATTCTTCAAACGGATCGTGCATGGGCACCTCGCGCAATGTCTGTCAAAGACGAGACGCTCATAGGGCGGGTCACATGAACAATCTGCGCAAATGTTGTAGGAAATTTCAAAAAAGTGCCCCTATACCCAGCGAAGACGGCGAAACAGCCACCATTGGCCCAGGGCCAGCACGAGCACCAGCAAGCTGGCATAAAGGAAGCCATAGGGGTTTTCCGAACCCGGAATGCCCCCCACGTTGATGCCCAGCAAGCCGGTCAGAAAGCTCATGGGCAGGAAGATACAGGTGATGATTCCGAAGCGGTACATGGTCTTGTTCATGCGTTCGCTCAGGCGCCGGTCCTCGCTTTCAAGCACCAGCGCCACGCGCTCGCGGGTCAGTTCCAGCTCTTCGAGGTAGCGGATCAGGCTGTTGTTGAGCTCGTTCCAGTAGTCGGCATCGTCCGGCGCGAACCATGGCCATTTGTTGCGCGCCAGCTGCGCATAGATTTCCCGCTGCGGCGCCAGGAACCGACGCAGGCCGGCGGCGCGCCGCCGCATCTGCTGCAGGCTGCCGTGCTCAGGCGTATACCGTTCGTCGGATTCGAGTTTTTCTTCCTCTTCATCCACCACTTCGGACAGGTCCGACACCAGCGCCTGGACCTTTTCGGTCAGCAACTGGGCCAGGCTCAGCAACAGCTCGGAGGCCGTGGTCGGGCCACGCCCCTCGTCCAGTTGCTGAAGCAGCTCGTCGGTGGCGCGCAGCGGCCGCAGGCGCAGCGAAATCACCCGCTGCGCCTGGGCGAAGATGCGCACCGACACCATGTCTTCGGGTTCGGCGCCCGGGTTGAGGTTGACCCCGCGCAGAAACAGCAACATCTGCGCATCCGGTAAAGGCACCAGGCGCGGCCGGGTGTTTTCCTCCAGCAGCAGGTCACAGGCGAAGGGGCTCAGGCCGCTGTCATGGCGCAGCCAGGTCTGGGTTTGCGGGTGGCTGCGATCCCAGTGCAGCCACAGGCTCTGCTCCGGCTGCAACTGCAGATCGTCCAGTTCGGTTCGAGCGATCGAACGCGCACCGCCCTTGCCATCGAGTACCAGGGCATGCACCAGCCCCCACTGCGCGTTTTCTTCCTCGAACATCCCTACCCCACGCACCGTCAGCGAAAATTACTCGGGCATCTTCAACGGGCTGGGCGACACGATGACACCGTTGTTGTCAGCGTACACGTACTCCCCCGGCCGGAAGGTCACACCAGCGAAAGTGACCACCACATTCAGGTCACCAATGCCGCGCTTGTCGGTCTTCATCGGGTGGCTGGCCAGCGCCTGCACACCCAGATTGGTTTGCGCCAGCGCATCCACGTCACGCACGCAACCGTAGATCACCAGCCCTTCCCAGCCATTCTTGGCGGCCTTCTCGGCAATCATGTCACCCAGCAGCGCCCGGCGCAGCGAACCGCCGCCGTCGACCACCAGCACCTTGCCCTTGCCATCCAGGTCGGCTTGCGCCTTTACCAGCGAGTTGTCCTCGAAGCACTTGACGGTGACGATCTGACCGCCGAACGAATCGCGGCCGCCGAAGTTGCTGAACATCGGCTCCAGCACCTGCACCAGGTCCGGGTAGGCGTCACACAAGTCGGGGGTAAGGTAATGCATGGGAAACTCCTGTCGATGGCCAATTGAATGGAAAGCGGATTTCACACGTTCACTGAAAAGACGAAGCCGGCGCACCGGCGTTTAACCAAGGCTACACGCCGACGGGCTGCGGGTCACCTGTCTCGGCCGGGGCCAGCATGGCCTGCGGGTCGCTCAGCCAGCGCTCCACCAGCGGCCACACCTGGGCCTGGGCCGGTTTGCTGACCAGCATATCGACATGACCGAAATTGTCGAAGCCTTCCTCGCGCCCCAGCCGCACGAAACGCTTGTGCTCGCTGCCTATTTGCTCGAACAACTTGCGACAGGCCCACACCGGGTCCTGGTGATCTCCGGCCCCAGCCACCGCCAACACTGGCACGCGCACCTCGGCAAGCCCGGCCCACCAGTCGCTCTGCTTGTCGCCAAAGCGTCCGAACAGGCCGAACCAGCGCATGCTTTCCAGCGCCAGGCCGATGGGCTCATCTTCGGGCCCGCGCTTGAGCCGCGAACCTGACAGGTGTGCAAAGCGCTTGAGCAGCAGGCGCCCGCCCCACTCCACCAGTGGGATTTTCAATGGCCAGTAGGTACGGCTGACCTGAGTGCCGAAAAAGGCCGCACTGGCGACCTGCTCCTGGGCCAGGTAAGCCCCGCCCAGTGCTGCCGCCAGCGTGGTACCGCCCAGCGAGTGGCCAAGCCAGTGCGGGGTGCGCCCGCTCACCTCGCACACGAACGCGGCAATTGCCGGCAGATCGTAACGGGCATAGTCCGCCACACGGTTGTGGCGGTAGTCGCGGTTGCGGGGTGACAGCCCATGGCCGCGCATTTCCGGTATCCACACGTCGAAACCGGCGCGTGCCAGGGTCGCGCCCAGGCCGATACCGCGCGGCGAGAACCAGAAGCGCCGGTTGGAAAAGCTGCCATGCAACAGGATGACCGGGGCACCGCGCACCTCGCTCTGGTCGGCCATACCAAGGCGTGTCAGCGCCAGCTCGACCGTACGGTCGGGGCTGTTGCCGGCCTTGAGCCGATACACATCTTCGCTGAGGTCGCCGCGCCGCTCGGCACTGAGCAGGGCAACGGGAAAAAGAGTACTGCTGCTTTGCATAGGTTACTTGCACAAAAAAGGGCGAGCCCATCACTGGATCACGCCCTGAAAATCCGTTGAAGCGGCCGCCCGACGCCTCCTGGCTGGCGGCCGCTCCTCTTCAGCGCATCAGGCCTGGGCCTGGCCCTCGGCCAGGAAGAACCAGGTTTCGAGCACCGAGTCAGGGTTCAGCGAGACGCTTTCGATGCCCTGCTCCATCAGCCACTTGGCCAGGTCAGGGTGATCGGACGGGCCCTGGCCGCAGATACCGATGTACTTGCCGGCCTTGTTGCAGGCCTGGATGGCGTTGGCCAGCAGCTTCTTGACCGCAGGGTTACGCTCGTCGAACAGGTGCGCAATGATGCCGGAGTCGCGGTCCAGGCCCAGGGTCAGCTGGGTCAGGTCGTTGGACCCGATGGAGAACCCGTCGAAGTACTCGAGGAACTCATCGGCCAGGATCGCGTTGGAGGGCAGCTCGCACATCATGATCACACGCAGGCCGTTGACGCCACGGCCCAGGCCGTTCTCGGCCAGCAGGTCGACCACCTGGCTGGCTTCGCCCAGGGTCCGTACGAACGGCACCATGATCTCGACGTTGGTCAGGCCCATTTCGTCGCGCACGCGCTTGAGTGCACGGCACTCGAGCTCGAAGCAGTCACGGAACGATTCGCTGATGTAGCGCGAGGCGCCACGGAAGCCCAGCATCGGGTTTTCTTCTTCCGGCTCGTACAGCTTGCCGCCGATCAGGTTGGCGTACTCGTTGGACTTGAAGTCCGACAGGCGCACGATGACCTTCTTCGGCCAGAACGCTGCGGCCAGGGTGCTGATGCCCTCGACCAGCTTCTCGACGTAGAAACCGACCGGATCGCCGTAGCCGGCAATGCGCTTGTCGACGCTTTCCTTGAGCTCGGCCGGCAGGCCGGCATAGTTGAGCAGTGCCTTGGGGTGCACGCCGATCATGCGGTTGATGATGAATTCCAGGCGCGCCAGGCCGACACCGGCGTTGGGCAGCTGGGCAAAATCGAATGCGCGATCCGGGTTGCCGACGTTCATCATGATCTTGAACGGCAGGTCGGGCATGGCATCTACCGAGTTCTGGCGAATGTCGAAGCCCAGCTCGCCTTCGAAGATGAAGCCGGTATCGCCTTCGGCGCACGACACGGTCACGCCCTGGCCATCCTTGAGCAGCTGGGTGGCGTTGCCGCACCCGACCACCGCCGGAATGCCCAGTTCACGGGCAATGATCGCGGCGTGGCAGGTACGCCCGCCACGGTTGGTGACGATGGCGCTGGCGCGCTTCATCACCGGTTCCCAGTCCGGGTCGGTCATGTCGGACACCAGCACGTCGCCGGGCTGGACCTTGTCCATCTCCGACACGTCCTTGATGATCCGCACCTTGCCGGCGCCGATGCGCTGGCCGATGGCACGGCCTTCCACCAGCACGGTGCCGGTTTCCTTGAGCAGGTAGCGCTCCATGACGTTGGCCTGGGCGCGGCTCTTCACGGTTTCAGGGCGCGCCTGCACGATGTACAGCTTGCCGTCGTCACCGTCCTTGGCCCACTCGATGTCCATCGGGCACTTGTAGTGCTGCTCGATGATCATGGCCTGCTTGGCCAGCTCGCTGACCTCTTCGTCGCTCAGGCAGAAACGGGTGCGGTCGGCCTTGTCGACATCGACGGTCTTGACCGAACGACCGGCCTTGGCCTCGTCGCCGTAGATCATCTTGATGGCCTTGCTGCCCAGGTTGCGGCGCAGGATGGCCGGGCGCCCGGCTTGCAGGGTGCCCTTGTGCACGTAGAATTCGTCGGGGTTGACTGCGCCCTGCACGACGGTTTCGCCCAGGCCGTAGGCGCCGGTGATGAACACCACGTCACGGAAACCCGACTCGGTGTCCAGGGTGAACATCACGCCGGCGGTGCCGGTTTCGGAACGCACCATGCGCTGCACGCCGGCCGACAGGGCCACCAGCTTGTGGTCGAAGCCCTGGTGCACGCGGTAGGAAATGGCGCGGTCGTTGAACAGCGAGGCGAACACTTCCTTGGCCGCGCGGATCACGTTGTCCACGCCGCGGATGTTCAGGAAGGTTTCCTGCTGCCCGGCAAACGAGGCGTCCGGCAGGTCTTCGGCAGTGGCCGAGGAACGCACGGCGACAGCCATGTTCGGGTTGCCCTGGGACATTTCGGCGAAGGCGGTACGGATTTCGGTGTTCAACCGCTCGGGGAATTCGGCTTCCATGATCCACTGGCGGATCTGTGCGCCGGTGCGGGCCAGGGCATTGACGTCATCCACATCCAGCGCGTCGAGGGCGGCATGGATCTGGGCGTTCAGGCCGCTCTGCTCGAGAAAGTCACGATACGCCTGAGCCGTAGTGGCAAAGCCGCCGGGGACCGATACACCGGCGCCCGCGAGATTACTGATCATCTCTCCGAGGGATGCGTTCTTGCCCCCCACATGCTCTACATCATGGACGCCGAGCTTATCGAGGGAAACTACGTACTCTACCAAGGTGATCTCTCCACTAACTGTGTTGGAAAAGCTCATGACGCCGGTCAGTTCGCTGTGACCGTACCGGGCGTTTGTGGCCTGGACCTGGAAAATAAGTGAGAATGCCGACCAGGGATGTTCGGCAAACCGAACGTATCATATCCAAGAATCGTCACCAGCTTAAGGCCCAAGGCGCAAATGAAACGATCTGCTTTCTTTATTTCCGACGGCACCGGCATCACTGCCGAAACGCTGGGACAAAGCTTGTTGGCACAATTCGAGAGCATCGGGTTCAACAAGTTCACGCGACCGTACATCGACACCGTGGACAAAGCGCGCACCATGGTACAGCAAATCAATACCGCCGCAGAACGCGACGGCGTGCGCCCGATCATCTTCGATACCATCGTCAACCAGGATATCCGCGAGATCCTGGCCACCTCCAACGGCTTCATGATCGACATCTTCTCGACCTTCCTGGCGCCGCTGGAACAGGAACTGACCGCCCATTCGTCGTATTCGGTGGGCAAATCGCACTCGATCGGCGGCAACTCCAACTACATGGAGCGCATCGAGGCGGTGAACTTCGCCCTGGACAACGACGACGGTGCGCGCACCCACTACTACGACAAGGCCGACCTGATCCTGGTGGGCGTATCGCGCTGCGGCAAGACCCCCACCTGCCTGTACATGGCCATGCAGTTCGGCATTCGCGCAGCCAACTACCCGCTGACCGAAGACGACATGGAGCGCCTGCAGCTGCCACCGGCCTTGAAGAACCACCAGCACAAGCTGTTCGGCCTGACCATCGACCCCGACCGCCTCACTGCCATTCGCCACGAGCGCAAGCCCAACAGCCGCTACGCCAGCTTTGCCCAGTGCGAGTTCGAGGTGCGCGAAGTGGAGAACCTGTTCCGGCGCGAGAACATTCCCAACATCAACTCCACGCATTTTTCGGTGGAAGAGATATCCGCCAAGATCCTGGTGGAGAAAGGCGTGGAGCGGCGCTTCAAGTAAGCCGCCCGGCCGGCCTTGCCGGCGCAACGGCCCACCCCGCCAAAAGAAAGCCCCGGCACAGGCCGGGGCTTCTTTTTACCTGCTACACACTCACGACGGCACCGCCGCCGACTGCCCGCTCAGCGCCAGGTCAACCAGCTCGCGGTTGGCCACCGCGTACATGGCGTAATCGGTGCCGGTGGCCGCACGCAGCTCATCGAGCATCGCGCGCCAGCGCTCCACCATCACCGCATGCTGCGCCAGCCACAAGGCTACCCGCGCATCCATGTCGGCAGGCGCATCGACCATCTGCAACACGGAGATGGTGATGGCGCGCTGCTGCAGGTCGATGTCATCGCGAAACGCTTCACGTGCCAGTGCCTGCCAGTTGTTCTCCACCGGCAGATTGCTGATTTCCTGCAGGTACCAGGTCAGGTCCAGCGCGCTGCCCACGGCGAAGAACGCCTTGGCCACCTCGGCCGGGTCCTGGCCGGTCACATCGGAAGCCTCGATGATCGGCAACAGGGTGTACAGGTGCGTGGTTCCGGCCACCATGCGCGCCAGCAGCTCCGGCACGCCGGCTTCGACGAAGCCCTGGTAGCGGGTCATCCAGCGCTCGCGGGTCGGCCCCTCCAGCAGTTCGTCCAGCTTGAGCCCCAGCGCCGCGATCTTGGGCCCGAAGTGGGCCACGTCACGCCCGGCATCCTGCTCGTTGCGACGGCTGCGCAGGAACCAGCGCGTGGCCCGGCGGCCCAGGCGCATCAGCTCGTCCATCAGCGTCAGCTGCACTTCGGCGGGCACCAGGTAGTCCAGTGCCTCGATCTGGCGGAACCAGTGCGGCAGGTGGAAGATGTCGCGCACGATCACGTAGGCACCGGCCACATTCGCCGGGCTCATGCCCGTGGACTCCTTGAGCCGCTGCACGAAGGTGATGCCCATGTTGTTGACCAGGTCGTTGGCGATCTGGGTGCTGACGATCTCGCGCTTGAGGCGATGGCGACGCATGGCCTCGGCGAACTTGTTCACCAGCGACGGCGGGAAGGCCGTCTCCATGTCGCGGGTCAGGTAGTCGTCATCCGGCACCAGCGACTGCAGCAGGGCTTCCTTGAGGTCGATCTTGCTGTACGAGATCAGCACCGACAGCTCGGCCCGGGTCAGGCCCTGGTTGGCCGCAATGCGCTCGGCCAGTTGCTCTTCGGTAGGCAGGAACTCGATGGCCCGGTCCAGCTTGCCGCGACTTTCCAGGTCGGCCATCAGGCGCTTGTACTCGGAAATCCGCTCACGCGCCCGGCGCGCCGCCAGCGACAGTGCCTGGGTCTGCTTGTAGTTGTTGCCCAGCACCAGCGCAGACACTTCGTCGGTCATGCTGCCCAGCAACTGGTTGCGCTGCTTCTCGGTCATGTCACCGGCCTGCACCACCTCGTTGAGCAGGATCTTGATGTTGACCTCGTGGTCGGAGCAGTCCACGCCACCGGCGTTGTCGATGAAGTCGGTGTTGGTCGCGCCGCCGTTGAGGCCGAACTCGACCCGACCCAGCTGGGTCATGCCCAGGTTGCCGCCCTCGCCCACCACCTTGCAGCGCAGCTCGTTGCCGTCCACGCGCAACGCGTCGTTGGCCTTGTCGCCCACATCGGCGTGGCTCTCTTCGCTGGACTTGACGTAGGTGCCGATGCCGCCGTTCCACAGCAGGTCGACCGGCGCCTTGAGCAGCGCATTGAGCAGCTCGGTCGGGGTCAGCTTGTCGGCCTCGATGGCAAAGCGTTCCTTCATCTGCGGGCTGATGGCGATGCTCTTGGCACTGCGCGAGAAGATCCCGCCACCTTCGGACATGATGCTGGTGTCGTAGTCGCTCCAGGCCGACCGCGGCAGGTCGAACAGGCGCTTGCGCTCGGCAAAGCTGCTGGCAGGCTCCGGGTTCGGGTCGATGAAGATATGCAGGTGGTTGAAGGCAGCCACCAGTTGCAGCTTGTCGGACATCAGCAGGCCGTTGCCGAACACGTCGCCGGCCATGTCGCCCACACCGACCACGGTGATCGGGTCCTGCTGCACGTTGATGCCACGCTCGCGGAAATGGCGCTGCACGCCAACCCACGCGCCACGGGCGGTAATCCCCATCTTCTTGTGGTCGTAGCCGGCCGAACCGCCCGAGGCAAAGGCGTCGCCCAGCCAGAAGCCGTAGTCGATGGCGATGCCGTTGGCGATGTCCGAGAAGGTCGCGGTGCCCTTGTCGGCCGCCACCACCAGGTACGGGTCGTCATCGTCGTGACGCACCACGTTGACCGGCGGCACCAGCACGCCGTCCTTGAGGTTGTCGGTAATGTCCAGCAGGCCGGAAATGAAGATGCGGTAGCAGGCGATGCCTTCGGCCTGGATATCGTCGCGGCTGCCGCCCAGCGGCAGGCGGCGCGGCAGGAAGCCACCCTTGGCACCCACCGGCACGATCACCGAGTTCTTCACCTGCTGCGCCTTCACCAGGCCCAGCACTTCGGTACGGAAGTCCTCTTCGCGGTCCGACCAGCGCAGCCCGCCACGTGCCACGTTGCCAAAGCGCAGGTGCACGCCCTCGACCCGCGGCGAATACACGAATATCTCGAACTTGGGCACCGGTTTGGGCAGCTCGGGAATCAGCCTTGGGTTGAACTTGAAGCTGAAGTACGACTTGGCCTGGCCATTGGCGTCGGTCTGGTAGAAGTTGGTGCGCAGGGTGGCCTTGATCAGGTCCAGGTAGCGACGCAGGATGCGGTCTTCGTTGAGCACCTGCACATCGTCCAGCGCGGTCAGGATCGCCTGTTCCAGGCGTTGCTGCTTGTCGTCCAGGTCATCCCCGGCCAGCTTGCGCGCCAGGTAGAAGCGGGTCTTGAACAGCCGGGTCAGCTCGCGGGCGATGTCGGTATGGTTGTTCAGGGTGCTGGCGATGTAGCCCAGGTCGAAGCCCAGGCGAATCTGCTTGAGGTAGCGGGCATAGGCGCGCAGCAGCGCCACGTCGCGCCACGGCAGGCCGGCGGTCAGCACCAGACGGTTGAACGCATCGTTTTCGGCGTCGCCGTTGACGATGTGCACGAAGGCATCCTGCAGGGTGTCGTTGAGCTGCTGGATATCCAGGTTCAGGCCTTCGCTGTAGGTGAAGGCAAAGTCATGAATCCAGAACTCGCGGCCATTGCTGTGGCGAAGGCGGTACGGGAACTCGCCCAGTACGCGCAGGCCCAGGTTTTCCAGGATCGGCAGCACGTCCGACAGCGCCAGCGGGGTGTCGGCGTGGTACAGCTTGCAGTGCAGCTGCTGTTTACCGGCCTGGGTCAGCGGCTGGTAGAAGCTCATCACCAGCGGCTTGCTGTCGGACAGGGTCAGCAGGTGCTGCATGTCCACCACCGCCGAATGCGCGGCAAAGCGCTCGCGGTAGCCGGCCGGGAAGCCTTTGGGGAAGTCGGCCAGCACATTGGTGCCCTGGGCCTCGCCGAAGCTCTCGACGGTCAGGCTGGCATAGTCGTCCTGCCACGAACGGCAGGCCTGCACCACTTCGTTTTCCAGCTGCTGGGGGTCGATGTCGATGCGGTTTTTCGGATCGACCCGCAGAATCAGTTGCACGCGGGCCAGCACCGACTCGGAGAAGAAGGTCCAGAACTCGCAGTCGCTGGCCTTCAGGCGCTCCATCAGCACCTGCTGGATCTTCTGGCGCACCTCGGTGGAATAGATGTCGCGCGGCACATAGGCCAGGCAGTAGCAGAAGCGCCCGTAGGGGTCCTTGCGCAGGAACACGCGAATCTTGTTGCGCTCCTGGATCTGCACGATCGACATCACGGTGCTGAACAGCTCATCCACCGGGGTCTGGAACAGGTCGTCGCGCGGCAGCACCTCGAGTACCTGGGCCAGCTCCTTGCCCAGGTGGGCTTTGGCGTCGAAGCCCGAACGGCGCTCCACTTCGGCGACCTTGCCGCGAATGTACGGGATCACCCGCACACTTTCGCCATACACCGACGAGGTGTACAGGCCCATGAAGCGGCATTCCTTGATCACCTTGCCGTCGGCGTCCAGCTGGCGGATCGACACGTAGTCCGGGTAGGCCGGGCGGTGCACGCGGCTGGGGTGCGCGGCCTTGGCGAACGACAGCAGCAGCGGCTCGTTGAGGTAATTGACGGCGTAGTCTTCGATGCGCAGGTCGTCGGCGCTGAGGCCGCTGCGCAGGCGGCGGGTCAGGCCGAGGAAGGACTGCTCGTCATACTCCAGCTGGCCGCCCTGGGCGTCGGCCTTGACCACGAACTCTTCGTAGCCCAGGAAGGTGAAATGGTTGCTCACCAGCCATTGCAGGAAGCTCTTGACCTCGTCCTTCTCGGCAGCGGCCGGGGCGTAGGCCGTGTGGTCGATCAGCTCGAGCAGCTCGCGCACCTTGGCCTTCATCGGCTCGAAATCGGCCACCACCACGCGCACTTCGGCCAGCACCTGCTCCAACTCGCGGGCCAGCAGGTTGAGCTCGGCGGCATTGGCGCAGCGGTCGATCTCCAGGTACATCAGCGATTCCTGCAGGATGCCCTCACCCTGGGTGCCCTTGGGCAGAATCTCCAGCAGCTCGCCCTTGGCCCCGCGACGCACGCTGAGCACGGTGGTCTGCAGGGTATGGATGCTGTAGCCGCGGCGGTTGAGCTCGGTACGCACCGAGTCGACCAGAAACGGCAGGTCATGGTGCAGCACTTCCACGGCCGTGTGGGTGGACTGCCAGCCGTGGCGTTCGTAATCGGGGTTGTAGACCCGAACCTGGGGTTCGGTGTGGTCGAAGCGTTCGATGATGCGCCAGGCCGAGAGGGTGCAGCCGGCCAGGTCGGAGAGGCGACGCTGGGTCAATTCGTCAAGAGAGATGATGCCAAAGAACTGCTCGGCAAACAGCGCCACTTGTGGCAGTGCCTGTTCCCCGATGTGCTGCGCCAGGGCCGCCTGCAGTTGATGCTGGAAGTCGGCTTTGCTGGCTGCGGTGAAAAACGCCATCTGTGGTACTCCGCTTGGGCTTGTTATTGAGTGAAGCGTCGCGCACATGCCGTCATGCTCGGATCAACCATAGCCAACCACACGCTGGGTGTCGTCGGGTTGTCCATCGACAGGGCAGCTTAACGACTGGCCGGTCACCCCTGCTTGCGATGCTGCGACATATTCGGTCAATCAGCGGCAGGCGGCGATTTATCCATTGACCGAAGACTGGCACACTCGCGTTTCACTTCTTGACCACCGAGCCGTCCATGCAACTGACCACCCCCCTGCTCTTCGCCACCCCCTGCGATGATGAAGAAGACAACATGGCCACCCTGTGCTGCCACAGCGACAAGGGCCAGATGTTCCTCATGACCCGCTACCCGGACGAAGACACGGTGGACATCACCCTGGATGACGAACCGAGCACACTGGACGGCATCAAGGTCACCCTCAGTGCCAGGCGCCTGCTGATCGAAGTGGCACCGGGAGACGCCGACGTGTTCAACGGCGCCGATCATCTGGAAATCACCCTCAGCAGCGACGGCACCGACCTCGCCGAAGTCGAGCAGACCCTGCAGAACATCCTCAAGGGCACCGGCACCTACGTCAGCGAGCTGTAACCCCGTCAAGGAGCCCCCATGCCCCAGCCGATCTTCGACGCCCACTGCCACATCATCGACCCGCGCTTCGCGCTGGTGCCCAACAACGGCTACCTGCCCGAGGCCTTCACCACCGAAGACTACCTGGCGGCCGTCACGCCGCTGGGCATCTGCGGCGGCGCGGTGGTGTCGGGCTCGTTCCAGGCCTTCGACCAGGGCTACCTGCTGGCCGCCTTGAAACAGCTGGGCCCAGGCTACGTGGGGGTGACACAGGTGCCGGCCGGCATCAGCGATGCCGAGCTGCTCGCGCTGGATGCCGCCGGCGTGCGTGCGCTGCGCTTCAACCTCAAGCGCGGCGGCTCGGCGCCGGCCGATCAGCTCGAAGCCATGGCCCTGCGCGTGTTCGAGCTGGCCGGCTGGCACGTCGAGCTGTACGTCGATTCGCGCGAGCTGGGCGAGCTGGCCCCGCTGCTGCGCCGCTTGCCGGCGGTGAGCATCGACCACCTGGGCCTGCGCCGCGAAGGCCTGCCGGCGCTGCTGCAACTGGCCGAGGCAGGTGTGCGCATCAAGGCCTGCGGCTTTGGCCGGGTCGATTTCGACGTGGCCGCGGCCCTGCGCGACATCGATGCCGCCAACCCCCACGCCCTGATGTTCGGCAGCGACCTGCCCTCCACCCGCGCACCGCGCCCGTTCGACCCGGCCGATATCCAGCTGATCCGCCACACGCTGGGCAGCGCCAGTGTCGAGCGCGTGCTGTGGGGTAACGCACGGGAGTTCTATCGCCTGCAACCCCAGGCACATTCTTGACAACATGCGGCTGCACGGGCATTGTCTGACAACCTGACCTACTGGCTTTATCCTTCATGCTCGAGCTTCAACGCCCCGACACCCTGGTGGAACGCGTCGTCAGCGCCATCCGCACCGAGATCGACTCGGGGCGCCTGGCCGCCGAAGCACGCCTGCCCACCGAGCAGCAACTGGCCGAACAGCTGAATGTCAGCCGCTCGGTGGTGCGCGAGGCGATCTCCCAGCTCAAGGCCGATGGCGTACTGATCGCCCGGCGCGGGCTGGGCTCGTACATTTCGCAGAATCCGACCGGCACGGTGTTCCGCTTCCCCAGCAACAACGGGCGCAGTGCCGACCTGGTGCAGATGTTCGAAGTGCGCCTGTGGATCGAAACCCAGGCCGCTTCGATTGCCGCCCAGCGCCGCGACCAGGCAGACCTGGCGCGCATGGCCAAGGCCCTGCAGGAAATGATCGACAAGCGCAGCCAGTTCGACGTGGCGGCGGCTGCCGACGTGGAGTTTCACCGCGCAATTGCCGAAGCCAGCAAGAACGACTACTTCGTCGCCTTCCATGACTTTCTGCGCGGCCAGCTGGCTGCCGCGCGCAAGACCGCGTGGGAGAACTCGGCGGCGCATTCGGTGGGCGGCTCGGCCGACGCCAATCGCGAACACCAGGCGCTGTACCAGGCGATTGCCGACGGTGACCGCCAGCGCGCCGCGGCCTGCGCCGAAGCGCACCTGCGGGCCTCGGCCAAGCGCCTGAAGCTGGACCTGCCAGCCATGGAATGAACATCACGTGACGGGCGCTGCGGGTCAGCGCCCTTTTCTTCGCACTACTTAGTCTGACAACCTGATAACCAGATAAGAATACCAAGGTGACCCCTGCATGATTTACGACTACTGCATCATCGGCGGCGGCATCGTCGGCCTCGCCACCGCCATGGCGCTGCTCAAGCGCCAGCCTGGCGCCTCGCTGGTCATCCTGGAGAAGGAAACCACACTGGCCCGGCACCAGACCGGCCATAACAGCGGGGTCATCCACGCCGGCATCTACTACGCACCCGGCAGCCTCAAGGCCGACCTGTGCAAGCGCGGCGCCCAGGCCACCAAAGACTTCTGCGACACCCACGCCATCAAGTACGAGGTGTGCGGCAAGCTGCTGGTGGCGTCCAACCCGCTCGAGGTGCAACGCATGCAGGCGCTGTACGAGCGCTCGCAGCAGAACGGGCTGAAGGTCGAGCGCCTGGATGCCGCCGAACTGCGCCGTCGTGAGCCGAACATCGTCGGCCTGGGCGGGCTGTTCCTCGATGCCACCGGCATCGTCGACTACAAGCAGGTGTGCCAGGCCATGGCCAAGGTCATCCAGGCCGCCGGCGGCGAGATCTGCCTGGACACCCGCGTGGCGGCGATCGCCGAAAGCGGCGACAGCGTCACCATCAGCAGCGAAGACCGCGTATGGCGCGCCAGGCAGCTGGTCGCCTGCGCCGGCCTGCAGTCGGACCGCCTGGCGGCGCTGGCCGGGGTCAGGATCGACCACCAGATCATCCCGTTTCGCGGCGAATACTTCCGCCTGCCAGCCACCAAGAACCAGATCGTCAATCACCTGATCTACCCGATCCCCGACCCGGAGCTGCCGTTTCTGGGCGTGCACCTCACCCGCATGATCGACGGCAGCGTCACTGTCGGGCCGAATGCGGTGCTGGGCCTGGGCCGCGAGAACTACGGCAAGTTCTCGATCAACTGGCGCGACGTGGCGCAGTACGCCCGCTTCCCCGGGTTCTGGAAAACCCTGTGGAACAACCTCGGCTCGGGCACCACCGAGATGAAGAACTCGCTGTTCAAGCGCGGCTACCTGGAACAGTGCCGCAAATACTGCCCTTCGCTCGAAGTCGACGACCTGCTGCCCTACGAGGCGGGCATCCGCGCCCAGGCGGTGATGCGTGACGGCACCCTGGTGCACGACTTCCTGTTCGCCGAGACCCCGCGCATGGTCCACGTGTGCAACGCACCGTCGCCGGCAGCCACCTCGGCCATCCCGATCGGCGAAATGATCGCCGACCGCCTGCTCACACCACGCTGATCCGCATTGCTGCACGGGCGCCCGCCGCCCGCTTGAAAATAACTACAAAGACCAACAAGGAATCTCTCGATGTCGGTACATGAAGCGGTCACCACCGCAACCGAAACCCCGGAACAGAACAGGAAGCGCCTGCGCAAGGTCGCGGCGGCCACCATCTTCGGCTCGATGCTGGAGTGGTACGACTTCTACCTGTACGCCACCATGGCGGCCATCGTGTTCTCGAAGATCTTCTTCGACGCCAGCAACCCTCAGGTTGCCTCGCTGCTGGCCTTCTCCACCTTTGCCATCGGCTTTATCGCCCGCCCGTTCGGCGGCGTGCTGTTCGGCTACCTGGGCGACCGCTTCGGGCGCAAGCAGGTACTGGTGGTGACCTTCTGCATGATGGGCCTGTGCACCACCCTGATCGGCCTGATCCCCAGCTACGCCAGCATTGGCATCTGGGCGCCGATCATCCTGGTGCTGGTGCGCATCATCCAGGGCCTGGGCGCGGGCGCCGAGCTGTCCGCCGCGGCCGTGACCAGCTACGAACATGCCAGCGAAGGCAAGCGCGGCAGTCAGGGTGCCTGGCCTGCGCTGGGGCTCAACCTGGGCCTGCTGCTGTCGTCGCTGACCGTGTACCTGCTGACCATGAACGGCAACGACTTCCTGCTCTCGGGCGGCTGGCGCATCCCGTTCATCTGCAGCATCGTGCTGGTGGGCGTGGGCTTCTGGGTACGCCGCAGCATTCCGGAAACCCCGCAGTTCGCCGAACTCGAGCAGGCGCCGAAAAAAGCCAAGGTGTCGCCGCTCAAGGCGCTGTTCAAGAACGACCTCAAGGGCCTGGCCGTGGTGTTCTTCGTGGCCATCGGCTACAACGCCCTGAGCTACATCTTCAAGACCTTCTCGCTGGCCTACCTGACCCAGTTCAAGGGTGTGGAGGCCCACGTGACCTCGCTGTCGGTGACCATTGCCAGCCTGGTGGCGATCGTGGCGGTGCCATGCTTCGGCTGGTTGTGCGACAAATGGAGCAGCAAGGCCGTGCTGATCATGGGCGGTCTGTTCTCGGTACTGTTCGCGTACCCGTTCATGGCCCTGCTCAACACCGCCGAGCCGCTGATGATCTACATCGCCATCGCCATTGGTACCGGCCTGCTGGCGCCGATGATGTTCGCCCCGCAGGGTTCGTTCCTCAGCCGCCAGTTCCCCACGGCCACGCGCTCATCGGGCTTTGGCACCGGGCGCGAGATCGGCACCGCGGTGGCCGGTGGCCTGGCGCCACTGGGCGGCCTGGCACTGGTGGCCAGCTCGCCGACCCATTCGACCGACGGCGTGGTGGCGATCCTGGCGATTGCCGCAGTGTTCGTGGTGGTGTTCGCCCTGTGTGACCAGGGGCGCAAGCACTCCAGCTTCAAGAACTGACTCGCCTGGCTAATCATCGCGGGTCAAGCCCGCTCCCACAAGAACAGCGCCGACCTTGTGGGAGCGGGCTTGACCCGCGATGGCGGCACCGATGATTTGTGATCTGCGCTCAAATTTACCCACCCACCATTAGTCGCCGCACCCCCGGATGGATTAAAGTATCAGCCCCTGCCCGGGCGTTGTTGCCCTCCCCCCGGGCGCACGCCCAGGAACCGTCCCGATGGAACATCGTGAAGCGCTCATCGCGCTGCGCACCTTTCTCTCCACCCAGATTCTTGGCCAGGAAAAACTGGTCGAGCGCCTGCTCATCGTGCTGCTCGCCGATGGTCATATGCTGGTGGAGGGTGCGCCGGGCCTGGCCAAGACCAAGGCCATCAAGGAACTCGCCGAAGGCGTCGAGGCGCAGTTCCACCGCATCCAGTTCACCCCCGACCTGCTGCCCGCCGACATCACCGGCACCGAAATCTATCGCCCTGAAACCGGCAGCTTCGTGTTCCAGCAGGGTCCGATCTTCCACAACCTGGTGCTGGCCGACGAAATCAACCGCGCCCCGGCCAAGGTCCAGTCGGCCCTGCTCGAGGCCATGGCCGAGCGCCAGGTCAGCGTGGGGCGCAGCACCTACGAGCTGTCGCCCCTGTTCCTGGTGATGGCCACGCAGAACCCCATCGAGCAGGAAGGCACCTACCCGCTGCCCGAAGCCCAGCTCGACCGTTTCCTGATGCACGTGAAAATCGGCTTTCCCGATGCCGCCGTGGAGCGGCGCATTCTGCAGCAGGCGCGCGGCGAGGCGCTCAACGGCGAAACCAAGCCCGAACGCCGGGTCAGCCAGCAGGCGATCTTCGCCGCACGCAAGGAGATCCTCGGCCTGTACATGGCCGACGCAGTGGAGGAGTACCTGGTGCAACTGGTGATGGCCACCCGCACCGGTGCCAAGTACGACGCCGAACTCGGGGACTGGATCGCCTACGGCGCCAGCCCGCGCGGCTCCATTGCCCTGGACCGCTGCGCACGCGCCCACGCCTGGCTGGCCGGACGCGACTTCGTGAGCCCCGAAGACATCCAGGCGGTGCTGTTCGACGTGCTGCGCCACCGCATCATTCTTTCGTTCGAGGCCGAAGCGGCCGGTATCGACCAGGACCGGGTGATCCAGCGCATCCTCGACGTCGTCGCCGTGGCCTGAAGCCATGCCTCTTTCAGCGCAGGCCGAGCCCGGCATCCGCATCGGCCTTTCCGAGCTGATCGAGATGCGTCATCGCGTGCGCGAGGTGCAGCTGTTCTCCGCCCCCGGGCAACGCAGCCCGCTGGTGGGCCTGCATCACTCGCGCCTGCGCGGGCGCGGCGTGGACTTCGACCAGGTGCGCGTTTACCAGGCCGGCGACGATGTGCGCAACATCGACTGGCGAGTCACCGCCCGCACCCAGGAACCCCACACCAAGCTGTTCCACGAAGAGCGCGAGCGGCCTATCTTCATTTTGGTCGAACAGAGCCGACGCCTGTTCTTCGGCTCCGGGCTGATGTTCAAGTCGGTACTTGCCGCCCAGGCCGCCGCCCTGATCGGCTGGGCCGCGCTGGGCCACAACGACCGCATCGGCGGCCTGGTGTTCGGCGACAACGAGCACTATGAAATCAAGCCACGGCGCAGCAAGCAGAGCCTGCTGCAACTGCTCAACCGCCTGGCGCGGGTCAACCAGTCGCTGCACACCGAGGCCCAGCCCCAGGGCGACAACCTCAACATCGCCCTGCGCCGCGCCCGCGAAGTGCTGCGCCCGGGCAGCCTGGCCATCGTGATCTGCGACGAACGCGCGCTCACCCCCGGGGTGGAGCAACAGATGAGCCTGCTGGCGCGACACTGCGACCTGCTGCTGCTGCCGGTGTCCGACCCACTCGACCACGCCCTGCCCGCCGCCGGCTTGTTGCGCTTTGCCCAGCGCGGCGCACAGCTGGAGCTCGATACCCTGGATGCCAACCTGCGCAAGAGCTATCGCCAGCAGAGCGAGGCACGCATCGAACGCTGGGAACTGCTGGCCCAGAAACTGCGCGTGGTGCTGATGCCCTTGAGCACCCAGAGCGAAATGATCGAGCAACTGCGCGAATACCTCGACCCGCAACGCTCGGGTAAAAGCCGATGAACCCACTGGACGCACTGCAACCGCTGATCGCCCCCGCCCCCATCGGCGCGTGGCCGCCCGCGCCGGGCTGGTGGGTGCTGCTGGCATTGCTGCCCGTGCTCGCCTGGGGCCTGTGGCGGCTGCGTCACTGGCGCCCGCGCAAGGCTCCGCTGCCACGCGCCGAACAACCGCTGGAACCGATCCGCATCGCCGCCCTGGCAGAGCTGGCGGCGCTGCCCAAGCCCTACGACGGCGCACCGGCCGGTGCCTGGCTGCAGCAGATCAACGCCCTGCTCAAACGCCTGTGCCGCAACCACTACCCCGACAGCCACAGTCACACCCTCAACGGGCGCAAGTGGTTGGCGTTTCTCGACAACCGCTGCCCGGCCGCCGGCCTGACCCGCTGGATGGTACTGGTGGAAGGCGCCTACAAGCCCGAGTGCCGGCTTGACGACAAGGCCATCGCCGGGCTCAACCAGGCGGTCGACACCTGGATTCGCAAACATGTTTGAACTGGCCTGGCCGTGGGTCTTCGCGCTGTTGCCGCTGCCGTGGCTGGCCCGTCTGCTGCTGCCGGCCGCCGACAGCGGCGAACCGGTGCTCAAGGTGAGCTTTCTGGACGAACTCGAAGGCCTGGCCGGGCGTCGCGCGCGGCTCAACCTGCCGACCTGGCGCCAGCAGGCGCCGTTCGTGCTGGTGTGGCTGCTGTTGCTGTGCGCCGCCGCGCGCCCACAATGGCTGGGCGAGCCGCTGCCGGTGGCCGCCAGTGGGCGCGACCTGCTGGTGGCGGTGGATGTATCCGGCTCGATGGACTTCCCCGACATGCGCTGGGACGACGAGGACGTCAGCCGCCTGACCCTGGTCAAGCAACTGATGGGCGACTTTCTGCAAGCGCGTGAAGGCGACCGCGTGGGGCTCATCCTGTTCGGCAGCCAGGCCTACCTGCAGGCCCCGCTGACGTTCGACCGACGAACCGTGCGCAGCTTTCTCGACGAGGCGCAGATCGGTATCGCCGGCAAGAACACCGCCATTGGCGATGCCATCGGCCTGGCGGTCAAGCGCCTGCGCATGCGCCCTGCGCAAAGCCGCGTGCTGATTCTGCTGACCGATGGCGCCAACAACGGCGGGCAGATCCATCCGCTGACCGCCGCGCGCCTGGCCGCCCAGGAAAGCATCAGGATCTACACCATCGGCATCGGCGCCGACCCGGACGAAACCGGCACCGCCGGCATGCTCGGGCTCAACCCGAGCCTGGACCTGGACGAAGCCTCGCTCAGGGAGATCGCCGAGGTCACCCACGGCGCCTACTTCCGCGCCCGCGACGGCAACGAACTCAACGCCATCGGCCAGACCCTCGACCGCCTCGAGCCGGTAGCCCAGCAACCGACCCAGGCGCGTACCGCGCATGCCCTGTACAGCTGGCCGCTGGCCCTGGCGCTGGGCCTGAGCGTACTGCTGGTGGTGCGCGATCGCTGGCCCGACAACCTGCTGCAACGCCTGCTGCGCCGGCCGCACTTTCTGCAGCCGCACCCCGAATGGCGCGAGCGCCTCAAGCGCCTGCGCCTGCGGAGGCGTCGATGATCGAGCTCTGGCCCCAATGGTTGCGCCCGGCCTGGCTGTTGCTGCTGCCGCTGCTCGGCTGGCTGCTGTGGAAGCTGTGGCACCGACAAAAGCGCGCCGGACGCTGGCAGATGATCCTGCCCGCGGCGTTCCATGCCGTGCTGCTGGGCGGCGGCAATGGCCGCGACAGCAAGCTGCCGTGGATCGCCCTGGGCCTGGCCTGGCTGCTGGCCGTGCTGGCCCTGGTCGGCCCCAGCTGGGAGCGCCTGGAAGAGACCCGCCAGCGCGCCGCCGACCCGCTGGTGGTCATGCTCGAACTGACCCCGCAGATGCTCGCCGACGACACCCCGCCCAACCGCCTGCAGCAGGCCAGGCGCAAGCTGCTCGACCTGCTCGAACACCGCCGCGACAGCCAGACCGCGATCATCGTGTATGCCGGCAGCGCACACACCCTGGTGCCGCTGTCCGACGACCTGGCCACCAGCCGCAACCTGCTCGACGCCCTGGACCCCGCCATCATGCCGCAACCTGGTCAGCGCGCCGACCTGGCGGTACGCAAGGCGCTGGCACTGCTGGCCCAGGGCGCGCTGGGCCAGGGGCGCCTGCTGCTGATCGGCTCCTCGCTCAGCCCGCAGGAACGTCAGGGCATCACCCAGGCACTGGGGCGTCATGGTCCCAAGCTGCTGATGCTGGGCGTGGGCACCCCCGAAGGCGCGCCGGTCAGGCAGACCAACGGCGAATACCTCAAGGACGTGGACGGGGCAATCCTGGTTCCGCGCCTGGACAGCGCCGAGCTCAAGGCCTTCATCAACAGTACCGGCGGGCGTTACCGCAAGGCGCGCATCGACGACCTCGACCTGCGCGGCCTGGGCCTGTTCGACAATCCCCAGGCGCTGCGCGCCGACGGCCAGACCCTGCAACTGGACAGCTGGGCCGACCAGGGCTACTGGCTGCTGATCCCGCTACTGCTGCTGGCCGCGTGCGCTGGCCGGCGTGGCTGGCTGTTCTGCCTGCCGCTGCTGCTCGGCCTGCTGCCGCAACCGAGCTACGCCTTCACCTTCAACGACCTGTGGCTGCGTCCCGACCAGCAGGGCCAGCGCCTGCTCGAACAGCAGCGTCCGGCCGAGGCCGCCCGCCACTTCGAAGACCCTCAATGGAAAGGCATGGCGCTGTACCAGGCTGGCGACTATGCTGGCGCCGCCCGTGAATTCGCACGGGCCAGCAGCGCCAGCGCCCATTACAATCGCGGCAATGCCCTGGCCCGCAGCGGCGAACTGGAGGCGGCCGTGGATGCCTGGGAGCAGGCCCTGGAGCTGGAGCCCGAGCTGGAAGCGGCCCAGGCCAACAAGGATCTGGTCGAGCAACTGCTGCGCCGCCAGCCCGAACAGCCCCAGCAACCGCCGGCCACCGAAGACCCGCCTCAGGGCCGGCCCGACCTGCCGACCGATTCGGCCAGCAACGGCCAGCAATCGAACAGCAGCGACAGCAGCCAGGGCGATGCCAAGGCCGGCGCCGGCGAAGACACCGCCACCGCGCCAGAGCACGCGCACAACGCCAGCGAGCCGCCGGACGAAGACACCACCCGGCCACCGCAGCGCCCCGTCGACAGCAGCCTGGATGCCGAGCAGCGCCAGGCCCTGGAACAATGGCTGCGCCAGATCCCGGACAACCCGTCCGAGCTGTTGCGCCGCAAGTTCTGGTACGAACAGCAACTGCATCAGGAAAGCCCCAAATGATCCGCGTCTGCGCCCTGGTTTTCAGCTTCTTGTTCGCCCTGCAGGTGCAGGCGGCGACGCTGCTCGCCAGCGTCGACCGCAGCCGCCTGATCGCGGGCGAAACCCTGGAGCTGACCCTGGAAATCGAAGACGTGACCCAGTTCGGCAAGCCCGACCTGACCCCGCTGCAGGCCGACTTCGAAGTGCGCGACACGCGCCAGGTCAACAGCCTCAAGAGCCTCGACGGCCAGACCCAGGCCAATACCCGCTGGATCATCACCCTGCGCCCGCGCCAGAGCGGCACGGTCCAGGTGCCGGTGCTGCACCTGGGCGAGGCGCAGAGCCAGCCGGTGACGTTGCAGGTACTGCCGGCCGAGGCGGCCAGCGACATCAGCCAGGCGCCGGTGAGCATCGATGCCAGCCTGGACGCAGACAGCGTGTACGTGCAGGCCCAGGCCGTACTGACCCTGCGCATCTACCACTCGGTGTCGCTTTACGATGACAGCAGCCTCAGCCCGCTGGTGATCGCCAATGCCCGGGTCGAACCGCTGGGCGAGTCGCGCACCTATGAAAAACTGATCAACGGCGTGCGCTTTGGCGTGATCGAGATGCGCTACGCGATCTTCCCCCAGCAAAGCGGCGCACTGAGCATACCCGCCCTGACCTTCAGCGCCACCAGCGCCGACGAGCCGGCCCAGGGCGACAGCGGCGCGGCACGTGGCAAGCAGGTACGGGTCAGTTCCACGCCGCTGCCCTTGCAGGTGCTGCCGATACCGGCCGAGTACCCCGCCGACCAGCCGTGGCTGCCGGCACGCAGCCTGAGCCTTGAGGAACGCTGGAGCCCGGACCCGGCGCAGACCCCGACCCAGATCGGCGACTCGCTGACGCGCAGCGTGATCCTCAGCGCCGACGGGCTGTCCAGTGCGCAACTGCCACCGCTGCCCGCCACCGAAGTCAACGGCCTGCGCCGTTACCCGGATCAGCCGCAACTGCGTGAAGAGGTCAGCGAACGCGGGCTGGTAGGCCTGCGCGAGGAACGCGAGGCGCTGGTGCCGACCCACAGTGGCGCACTGGAACTGCCGAGCCTCGAGGTGGTGTGGTGGAACACCCGCGAACAGCACGTGGAGCGCACCAGCCTGCCGGCGCGCGGGTTGAAGATCGAAGACAACCCCGCCCTCACGGCAGACACCCCGGCCAGCGTCGTCAACCTCGAGAACCGGCCGCTATGGCCGTGGCAACTGAGCACGCTGCTGCTGGCCCTGACCACCCTGCTCGGCTTCGCCCTGTGGTGGCGCGCACGCTCGCAGCCGGCGGTAATGCGTGCGGCGCAGAGCGGGCCGAGCCCGCGCACCCTGCTCGACGACCTCAAGCGTGCCTGTCAGGCCAACGACCCGCAGGCCACCCGCCAGGCGCTGGATGCCTGGGCCCGCCAGCAGCCCGAGACCCTGGCCGAGATGGCGGCGCGCTTCGTGCCGCTGTCGGATGCGCTGGACGGGCTCAACGGCGCGCTGTACAGCGAGAGCGGGCAATACTGGCAGGGCGATGAACTGTGGCGGGCGATCGGCACCATTCCCGCAGCCGAGCAGGCGCAGCCGAGCGCCGCCGAGAACGGCAGCCTGCCGCCGCTCTATCCCAAATAACGCGGCGCCTGCGCAGGGGCTATCGCAGCCCCCAAAACCTGCCACCCGCGTTACCATAGCCGGCTACCGGCTCGACCTTCACGGGACTTCCAATGCGTCTGTTTCACACCTCCGACTGGCACCTGGGGCAAACCCTGCATGGCCAGGAGCGCGACTTCGAACATGCCTGCTTTCTCGACTGGCTGCTCGGCCAGCTCAAGCTGCGCCAGCCTGACGCGCTGCTGATTGCCGGCGACATCTTCGACACCGTCAACCCGCCGGTCAAAGCCCAGGAGCGCCTCTACGACTTCATCGTCCAGGCCCACGAACAGCAGCCCAGGCTGAACATCGTGATGATCGCCGGCAACCACGACTCCGGCTCGCGCATCGAATTGCCCGCACCGCTGATGCGCCGTCTCAGGACCTACGCCCTGGGTCGCGTGCACTGGCTCGACGACGGCCAGCTCGACAGCGAGCGCCTGCTGGTGCCGCTGACCAACGCCAAGGGCAAGGTGACCGCCTGGTGCCTGGCCCTGCCCTTCCTGCGCCCGGCCGAAGTCACCGGCGCGCACCTGGGTGACGACTACCTGCGCGGCATCGGCCAGGTGCACGAATGGCTGATCGAGGCCGCCCTCAAGCAACGCAAGCCTGGCCAGGCGCTGATCGCCGTGAGCCACGCACACATGGCCGGCGGCTCGGTATCGGAAGACTCCGAGCGCAGCCTGATCATCGGCAATGCCGAGGCCCTGCCCGCCAGCCTGTTCGGCAGCCAGATCAGCTACGTTGCCCTGGGCCACCTGCACAAGCCGCAGAAGGTCAACCGCGAAGACCGCATCCGCTACAGCGGCTCGCCGATTCCGCTGTCGTTCTCCGAAATCGGCTATCAGCACCAGATCCTCGAAGTCGAACTCGACGGCGCCACCCTGACCAGTGTCGAACCACGCCTGATACCGCGTGCCGTGCCCCTGCAACGCCTGGGCCCGGCGCCGCTGGTGGAGATTCTCGAACAACTCGGGCAACTGCCCCAGGTCGACCTGCTCGACGACCCGCAGCGCCAGCCCTGGCTGGAGGTGCGGGTGCGCCTGGACGAACCGCAGCCCGACCTGCGCCAGCAGCTCGAAGCCTGCCTGCAAGGCAAGGCCGTGCGCCTGGTACGCATCGCCGCCGAATACGCCGGCACCGGCGCCAGCGACGGCGAGGATGACACCCGCCTGATCGAGCTGGGCCAGCTCAGCCCCCACGACCTGTTCAGCCGTGCCTGGGAACAGGCCTACGGCACCAGCGTCGACGAACAGACCCTGGCCGACTTCGCCCTGCTGTTGCAGGACGTGCAGCAGGAGGAGGAACAGCCATGAAGATTCTTGCCATTCGCCTGAAGAACCTCGCCTCCCTGGCCGGCCCGTTCGAGATCGACTTCACCTGCGAGCCGCTGGCCAGCGCCGGCCTGTTCGCCATCACCGGGCCGACCGGGGCCGGCAAGAGCACCCTGCTCGACGCCTTGTGCCTGGCGCTGTTCGGCGCGGTGCCGCGGCTGAACAACATCGGCCGCGAGACCAAGCTGCCCGAGGTCGACAGCGAAATACTCACCAGCGACCCGCGCACCCTGCTGCGCCGCGGCACCGGCAGCGGCTTTGCCGAAGTCGACTTCGTCGGCATCGACGGGCGCCATTACCGCGCGCGCTGGGAAGCCAACCGCGCCCGTGACAAACCCACCGGCAAGTTGCAGGGCAGCCGCCAGAGCCTGCACGACCTGGACAGCAACCAGTTGCTGAGCAACCAGAGCAAGCGCGAATACGAGCAGATGATCGAGGCCCGCCTGGGCCTGAACTTCGAACAGTTCACCCGCGCCGTGATGCTGGCGCAGAGCGAATTCAGCGCGTTCCTCAAGGCCGACGACAAGGAACGCAGCGAACTGCTCGAAAAGCTCACCAACACCGCCATCTACAGCCAGCTGGGCCGGCGCGCCTACAGCAAGAGCAAGGAGGCCGAAGAGGCGCACAAGGCGCTCACCGACCAGGCCCAGGGCGTGATGCCGATGGCCGACGAGGCACGCGCCGAGCTCGACCAGCGCCTCGCCGAGGCGCAGCGCCAGCTCAAGGCCGAACAGGCCCGCCTGCGCCTGCTCGAACAGCAGCGCAGCTGGTTCGCCGAACTCAAGCAGCTGCAGGACCAGCAGGCCGCCGCCAGCGAGCAGTTGCACAGCGCGCAGCAGCAGTGGGCGCAGTTGCAGGGCGAACGCCTGAACCTGAGCCGCCTCGAACAACTCGCCCCGCAGCGCCATCAGTTCGCCCGCCAGCGGGAACTGGCCAGCCAGCTCAGCCCACTGGCAGCGAGCATCCAGCAGCAACGCCAGCAGCAGGCCGAGTTGCAGCAACGCCTACAGCAGCTTGAACAGGCGCAGCAAGCCGCCGGTGAGCACCTGGCCACGGCCCTGGCCCGGCAGACCGAGTGCGCGCCGCTGCTGCGCCAGGCCTTCGCCGAGCAGCAGACGCTGGCGCGCCTGGAGCAGGAGCTTGACCAGCGCAACGTTCAATGCCAGCACGCCGAACAAGCCAGTCGCCAAGGCCAGCAGCAGATCCAGGCGCTGATCGAGCGCCAGCAGCTCACCCACCAGCGCCTGGCCCAGGTCGACGAGCAGTTGAGCCAGAGCGCTCACCTGGCCAGCATCGGTGATGCCTGGAACGCCTACCGCGCCCAGTTGCAGCAACTGATGCTGGTCGGCAACCGCCTCAGCCAGGGCCGCGAGGAGCTGCCCGGCCTGCAGCAGCGCGCCGATGAGTGCGCACGCCAGTTGCAGGCACACCGTGAAAGCCTGGCCCTGCTCTACCACGAGGCCGGCGCCGAGCCCGAGGCGCTGGCCGAACAGATCGACCTGCTCGGCACCCTGCTGCAGGACAACCGCAAGCAGCAGCGCGCCGTCGAAGAGCTGTCCCGCCTGTGGGCCAGCCAGCAGGAGCTGACGCAACGCGCCCAGGCCCTGCGCGAGCGCCAGCAGGCAGCCCAGCAACAGCGTGAAGGCCTGATCGCCGAAGGCCTGCAGGGCAAGACCGAGCTGACCGCCGCCGAACAGGCCCTGCAGGTCACCCGCCAGGTGCTCGAACGTCAGCGCCTGGCCCGCAGCGCCAGCGTCGAGGAACTGCGCGCGCAGTTGCAGGACGACCAGCCCTGCCCGGTGTGTGGCAGCCAGGAGCACCCCTATCACCAGCCCGAAGCCCTGCTGCAAAGCCTCGGCCGGCACGACCAGACTGAAGAGGCCGGCGCCCTGCAGGCGGTGGAGGCGCTCAAGCTCAAGCTCGACGAACTGCGCAGCACCCTGGGCGGCGTGAATGGCCAGATCAAGGAGTACCTGCACCAGCAGGAACAACTGGCCGTCCAGCAGCAGGCACTGGCTCCTGGCCTGGAGGCGCACGCGCTGTATGCGCAACTCTCGGCACAGGATGTGGGCGAGCGCTCGGCCTGGCTGGAGCATCAGCTACGCCGCCTGAACGACGACATCGCCCGCGACGAGCAACGCCTCGCTACCCTGCTGACCCTGCAGAAAGACGCCGCCCGTGTGCAGCAGCAGGTGCAGGCGAGCGTCGAGGCGAACCAGCAGGCCGCGCAGCACCTCAGCCAGCAACAGCATGCGCTGCAGGCCGACGACGAACACCTGGAGCAGGCGCTGGCCGGCTTCGCCACGCTGCTGCCAGGCGACATTCTCGACGCCTTGCGCCAGGAGCCCGCCGCGACCTTCCTGCAACTGGACCAGCAACTGGCCCAGCGCCTGGAGCTGCTGGACCGGCAAAAGGACGAGCAGCAGGAGCACGCCGAGCGTCAACAGCAGCTTGAAAAGACCCAGGTGCAGCAACAGGCGCTCGAACTCAGCCATCAGGCCGTGCAGCAGCAGGTCGATGCACTGCGCACCCAGCAGCAACAGGCCCGCGACGCCCTGACCGCGCTGATTGGCGAGCATGCCGGTGCCGAGCATTGGCAGCAGCACCTGGAACAGCAGGTGGAGGCAGCGCGCAGCGCGCAGGCAACGACCGGCCAGCAGTTGCAGCAGGCCCAGGCCCAGGCCATCGAGCGGGCTGCCGAACTCAAGGCAGACGAACAGCGTCTGGGCGCCCTGGAGCAGGAAAACCAGCAGCTCGACCACGCCATCGGGCAATGGCGCCAGGGTCACCCGGAACTCGACGATGCCGGGCTGGACCAACTGCTGGCGGTGGATGACGAGCAGGTCAGTCAACTGCGCCAGCGCCTGCAACAGGCAGAAAAAGCCATCGAGCAGGCCGGCGTGCTCGTCGCAGAGCGCGAACAGCGCCTGCAGCAGCATCAGGCCCAGGCCAGCGGCGAGGTACCCGCCGAGCAGCTGGAGCAGGCGCTGAGCGAGCTGCAGCAACACCTGGTGATCAGCGAACAGCAGTGCGCCGAACTGCGCGCCGAGCAGGCCGACGACCAGCGCCGGCAACTGGCCAACCAGGCCCTGGCCGAGCGCATCGCCCAGGCCTATGCCCAATGGCAGCGCTGGGCACGCCTGAACGCGCTGATCGGCTCGGCCACCGGCGACGTGTTCCGCAAGATCGCCCAGGGCTACAACCTCGATCTGTTGGTGCACCACGCCAACGCCCAGTTGCGCCAGCTGGCGCGGCGCTACCGGCTCAAGCGTGGCGGCAGCGCGCTGGGGCTGCTGGTACTGGATACCGAGATGGGCGACGAACTGCGTTCGGTGCACTCGCTGTCCGGCGGCGAGACCTTCCTGGTGTCGCTGGCGCTGGCGCTGGGCCTGGCCTCGATGGCCTCGAGCACCTTGCGCATCGAGTCGCTGTTCATCGACGAAGGCTTCGGCAGCCTCGACCCGGAGTCGCTGCAACTGGCCATGGACGCGCTGGACGGCCTGCAGGCCCAGGGCCGCAAGGTGGCGGTGATCTCCCACGTGCAGGAAATGCATGAGCGGATCCCGGTGCAGATCCAGGTGCGGCGCCAGGGCAATGGGTTGAGCACGGTGGAGGTCAGCGGATGATCCTGTATTCGTTCCGCCGCTGCCCCTACGCGATGCGTGCGCGCATGGCCTTGCGCTACGCCGGTTGCCCGGTGCAGATCTGCGAAGTGAGCCTGAAGGCCAAGCCGGCCGACATGCTGGCGCTGTCGCCCAAGGGCACGGTGCCGGTGTTGAGCGTGGACGGTGAGGTACTGGAGGAAAGCCTGCAGATCATGCACTGGGCGCTGGCCCGGCATGATCCGCAAAACTGGGCGCTGCGGGACGACCCGAACGCAGCGCAGCAGGCCACGCAACTGATCGAGCGCAATGACACGCTGTTCAAGCAGCAGCTCAATCACTACAAGTATGCCGAGCGTTACCCGGAGCAGTCGCGCGAGACGTATCGTGCGCTGGCCGAGGCGGTACTGCTGGACCTGGAACAGCGCCTCGAGCGGCAGGCCTACCTGGTGGCGGCGCACCCGAGCATTGCGGATGTGGCGCTGATGCCATTCGTTCGCCAGTTTGCCGGGGTCGAGCCTGACTGGTTTGCCACAGCGCCCTACCCGCGCTTGCGCTTGTGGTTGCAGGGGTGGCTGGAGTCGGCGCTGTTCAAGGCGATCATGGCACGCTGACCAGCGAAGGGGCCGGTACTGACGCTACAAGGTCAGCACCGGAAACGATCAGTGCTGGACCTTGTGATCCAGCGCCGCATAGAAATTCGCGCTTTGCTGCAGGTACTTCTGGGTGTAGCTCGGGGTGGAGGATTTTTTCTCGCGGATCTCGACCTGGGCGCCGGCAGGCAGCACCACGGAGGCAGAAATGGCCGAGGCCGCGATAACCGAAAAAAGATTGAAGTTCATGGCAATGCCCTCGAAAGCGTCAGGTTGAAGTGGCCGGTTGGGCCGTGGTTCAAACCTACGCCGCTGCCGGCGCACTGAAAAATTCATTGCGCCAGTAGCGAATATCAAGGCGATTGATAGTTCAGTCGACGAACTTGAGGTCCGAAGGCGATTGCAGTGCCAGCGTCTGCACCACCTCGCCCAGCAGGCCGGTCTGCGCATCGCGCCGGATCACCACGATCTGGTTGCTCTGCTGGTTGCCGACCAGCACGTAGCCCCCGGTCGGGTCCAGGGTGAACTCGCGCGGGTGATCACCCTCCACCGAACGGCGCTGCACCTGGCGCAGGCTGCCATCCTGACGGTCGATGGCGAACACGATCAGTTCGTTGCGGGTGCCGCGGTTGCTCACGTACACGAAGCGCCCGTCGGCGGACACATGCACCGCGCTGGCCGCCTTGGCCGCGGCATCGGCCTGTTCGGTCAACGGCAGGATCTGGCGCTGGCTCAGGGTGCCGTCTTGGTAGTCGAACACCACCAGCTGTGCACTCATTTCCAGGGTCAGGTAGGCATGCTTGCCGTTTGGACCGAACGCCAGGTGACGCGGCCCGCTGCCCGGCGGCAGGACGACCGGGGTTGCCGCGCCCAGTGGCCGGGTCGGGGTCTGGGGCTGGTAGCGGTAGCCGATCACCTGGTCGGCGCCAAGGTCGCTGGCAAACAGGTATCGCCCGTCCGGGGACGGCACCACCGAATGCACATGCGGCCCGGCCTGGCGCTCGGGGTTCACCCCGCTGGCCACATGGCGCACCTGCTGCACCGACGCCGACAAACGGCCATCGGCAGCGACCGGCAACACGCTGAGGCTGCCGCCCGGCTCAGACTTGACGCCGTAGTTGGCCACGAACAGATAACGCCCATCCAGGCTCAGGCTCGAGTGGGTCGGTTCGTCACCGTCGCTGGACACCTGGCTCGACAGGCTCAGTTCACCGCTGTCATGCGCCCGGGCAAAGCTGCTGACCTGGCCCTGGCCGTCACCGTTCTCGTTGACCGCGAACACGTTGCGCCGGTCCGGCGACAGCGTCAGCCAGGACGGGTTGCTGCTTCTGAGCACTTGCAGGGGCGTGGGGTCGAGCTGGCCGCGCTGGCTGTCGAAGCGGTAGCGGTAGATCCCGTCATGGGTGCCCACCAGCAGTTCATGGCCGTGGGCGTTGAGCGTCAGTGCCATGGCACTAGCGGTCAGCAGGGACATCAGCTGGCGTTTCATCGTCGTCCTCTTCAGAAGCGCGCAAGGCACTCATGCAGACTAGTTGATGCTCGCCCGTGTCGTCGCTGAGCTGCCAGTGCTCGCCGGCAAGCGTCGCGTTGCCGATCTGCTCGGGGCTGAACTGCCATTTCTTCAACGCACGGCCGTCCATCAATTCGATGCGCAGGCCCGTATCGTCGAAGGTGAAGTCGAATGCGTGCAGGCCATCGATCAACAGCATGTCGCAGGATTCAAGGGCTTGGGCAAGGGTGGTCATGGGGGGGTATCCCTGATTAAACACGCATGATACCCCAACCTTAAAAGCATCGCGGGTCAAGCCCGCTCCCACAAGGACCGCGGTAGTCATTGTGGGAGCGGGCTTGACCCGCGATGAAAACGACGCAGTGTGTCAGTGCGCGAAAATCGACTTGCTCTGGGTGCCCGCCATCTTCTCCGGCTTGATCAGGAAGCGTGCCAGCGCCGGCAACAGCCACAGCGCGCCGAACATGTTCCACAGCAGCATGAAGGTCAGCATCAGGCCCATGTCGGCCTGGAACTTGATGGCCGAGAAAATCCAGGTGCACACCCCGATCGCCAGGCACAACCCGGTGAACAGCACCGCCTTGCCGGTGGAGCGCAGCGTCTGGTAGTAGGCCTCCTGCAACGGCAGGCCGGCGCGCAGGAAGCTCTCCAGGCGGCTGTAGATGTAGATCCCGTAGTCCACGCCGATGCCCACGCCCAGCGCCACCACCGGCAAGGTCGCGACCTTGACGCCGATGCCCATGAACGCCATCAGCGCGTTGCCCAGCACCGAGGTCAGCACCAGCGGCAGCACGATGCACAGGGTGGCAGCAAACGAGCGGAAGGTGATCATGCACATCACCGCCACGCACAGGTACACCAGGATCAGGATGGTCAGCTCGGCCGACCGGATCACCTCGTTGGTGGCCGCCTCGATCCCTGCGTTGCCCGCCGCCAGCAGGAACTCCAGGCCCTCCTGGTCATGCTCGGCAGCGAATGCCTTGACCGCATCCACCACGCGGTCGAGGGTCTCGGCCTTGTGGTCGTTGAGGAACACCAGCACCGGCGCCAGCGAACAGTCGGCGTTGTACAGGCCCTCGGCACGCGACACCGAGGTGTTGAGGATGTCCGGGTTGCGCGACAGGCTTTCCCATTTCAGGTTGCCCTCGTTCATGCCCTTGATCATCTGCTTGGACACGGTCACCAGCGAGATCGCCGACTGCACCCCGGGGGTGTTCTCCATCTTCCACATCAGCTCGTCGACCGGCGCCATGGTCTTGTACACCGAGCAGCCTTCGGTCGGGGTCTTGACCATCACCACCAGCACGTCGGAGCTGGTGGAGTAGTTGTCGATGATGAAGGCGTTGTCCTTGTTGTAGCGCGAATCCGGACGCAGCTCCGGCGCACCCTGGTCGAGGTCGCCGATCTTCAGGTTCTGGCTGTACCACAGGCCGCCACCGAACATCGCCAGCGCCAGCAGCACCGACACCGGCGCCACCTTGGGGCTGGCGAAGCTGGACAGCAGGCGCCAGAACGGATGCTCGCGGGTCGCATCCTTCTTGCTGCGTTCGATGGCCTTCTTGCTGATGCCCACATAGGAGATCGCCACCGGCAGCAGGATCAGGTTGGTGAACACGATCACCGCCACGCCGATCGAGGCACCGATGGCCAGTTCACGGATGACCCCGATGTCGATGATCAGCAAGGTGATGAAGCCCACCGCATCGGCCAGGATGGCGATCATGCCCGGCAGGAACAGCTGGCGGAAGGTACGCCGCGCCGCAGTCAGCGCGTTCTCGGCCTCGCTGGACTGCAAGGCGATGCCGTTGATCTTCTGCACCCCGTGGGAGATACCGATGGCGAAGATCAGGAACGGCACCAGCATCGAATACGGGTCGAGCCCGAAGCCCACCGCGTGCATCAGCCCCAGTTGCCACACCACCGCCACCAGGGTGGTGATGAGCACGGCAATGGTGCTGCGGATGCACCAGGTGAACCAGTACAGCAGCACCCAGGTGATCACCAGGGCGATGCCGAAGAACATCACCACCATCATCAGGCCGTCGATCAGGTCGCCGACCTTCTTGGCAAAGCCCACGATGTGGATCTTGACGTTGGGGTTCTGCGCCTCGAACTTGTTGCGGATCAGGTCTTCGAGCTGGTGCGAGAACGCCTGGTAGTCGAGCTTGATCTGGCGCCCCGGGTCGTTGGGGTCGGGGTAGGATTCGAGCAGCGGCACATCGACGATGCTCGACTTGAAGTTGTTGGCCACCAGCCGGCCGACCTGACCGGACTTGAGCACGTTGTTGCGCAGTTGCTCCAGGCTGTCGGGCGAACCGTCGTAGGTCTGCGGGATCACCTCGCCACCGGCGAAGCCCTCCTCGGTCACCTCGGTCCAGCGCACGCTGGGGCTCCACAGCGACTTGAGCGCCGAACGATCGACGCCAGGAATGTAGAACACCTCGTCGTGGATCTGGCGCAGTGTCTCCATGTACGCCTTGCTGAAGATGTCACCGTCCTTGGCCTCCACCGAGATCCGCACGGTGTTGCCCAGGTTGGCCAGGTCGTTGCGGTGCTCGATCATGTTCTGGATGAACGGATGCTCCAGCGGAATCATCTTCTCGAAGCTGGTGGACGGGCGAATCAGCATGGCCTGCCAGAACAGGAACAGGCTCACCAGCACACAGATGCCGATCACCGCCGGGCGGTTGTTGAATATCAGGCGCTCGAGCAGGCTCGCCTTGTCCTGGTTGTGCTGCATGTTGAACGACTCCTGACTGCTCATGGTTGCGCCCTCGCGGCGCCGGTGGCGGTAGCCAGGCGTGCCCCGCCCTGGCCGACCAGGATCAGCTGCCCATCGGCCTGGCCGCTCACGCCCGAAAGGGCGATACGGTCGGGCCGGTTGAACACGCTGAAGCTCTGGCCGTCATCGGTGCTGCGCAACACGCTGCCGCCGTTGCCCACCAGCACCAGGCTGCCGTCTTCGAGTAGCGTAGCGCTTGCCAGGCCGAATTCGAGCGCACCGCGCTCGCCCTGGAGCGCGATGGCCTGCCAGGTGCTGCCGAAATCGCTGGAACGGTACAGGTTGCCGCGCAGGCCGTAGACCAGCAAGGTATCGGCGCGGGCGGTACCGATCGCTCCGAACAGCGAGCCCTCGTAGGGGCCGTCGAGGTGTTCCCAGGTCTGCCCGGCATCGCGGGAGCGGAACATGCTGCCCTGCTCGCCCACGATGAACAGGCCCGCGTCCTTCACGGCAGCGATGCCGTTGAGGTGATACTGATCGGGGTTGTCGAGGCGCTCTGCGACGTCCTGCCAGTGCGCGCCGCCGTCGGTGGTTTCGAACAGGCTGCCATAGGCCCCCACGGCCAGCCCGTGCCGGGTGTCCTGGAACCAGACATCCAGCAGCGGGGATTCGCGGGACGGGTCTTCGAACTGTTTGCTCCAGGTGGCGCCGCCGTCGCTGCTGGCGAGGATCTGCGCATCATGGCCCACTGCCCAGCCGTGCTTGGCATCGGCGAAGTACACGGCAGTGAGCAGTTGGCGGCTGGGGACGCGGGCCTGGGTCCAGCTCTGGCCCTGGTCGTCGGAGAAGAGGATATGCCCGCGTTCGCCCACCGCCACCAGGCGTGGCCCGGCCTTGGCGATGTCGATCAGCAGGCTGTGGGAGGCCTTGTTCGAGGTCTGTGAATACACCGTCTGCGGTGTCGGGCCGTCATCGGCAGCCCCGGCGGTTGCGGCGAACAGCCCCAGGCCCAGGCTCAGCAAGACGCTGGCCGTGAATACATTCATAGTCCTCTCCCACATTATTGTTATTCGGTGCTACTGGCGGGGCTGGAAGCGGCAATCTAGAGCCCCGCGAATGCTGGCCTCAAGCTAGCAGGCTTTGGAAATGGATGACAACGTACAACGCGTTATGTTTTGTTAAGCGCGGCCTCTGGATCGTGGATGTCGCGTTGTCCGCCCGCACCTTCATCATAAAAAAGGGGGCTGCCCCGAAAAGGCCAGCCCCCTGTTCAACCTGCCCTCAACCTCAGGCCAGGCTCTTGCTCACCACCTCGAACACATCGCTGGACAGCCCGCCCGAGCCGCGGATGCGCTCCAGCTCGGCCTTCATCAGCGCCTGGCGCGCGGCATCGTACTTGCGCCAGCGGGTCAGCGGCGCCAGCTGGCGCGAGGCGATCTGCGGGTTGAAGCCGTTCAGTTCGATCACCAGGTCCGCCAGGAAGCGATAACCCGAGCCATCGGCCGCATGGAAGTTGACCAGGTTCTGCCCGGCGAACGCACCGATCAACGCGCGCACCTTGTTCGGGTTCTTCAGGGTGAACGCCGGGTGCTCCATCAACGCCCGCACTCGCGCCAGGCCGCCCGGCAACGGGCTGCCCGCCTGCACGCTGAACCACTGGTCCATCACCAGCGGGTTGTCCTTGAAGTGCTCGGCAAAACTTTGCAGTGCCCTGGCGCGCTCGTCCTGGAACGGCGAATTGACCAGCACGGCCAGTGCGGTCAGGCGTTCGGTCATGTTGTCGCACGCCTCGAACTGCTCGAGCGTCGCCTCCAGCACCTGCGCCCGGCCCGTGAGCATCAGGTACGACAGCGCGATGTTCTGCAGGCTGCGCCGGGCAAAGTGCTCGGCCTCGGCCACATAGGCGGTTTCGCGCGAGACCGCACGGTTGGCCTGGTAGCGCGCCCACAGCCCGTCGAACAGTTGCTCGGCCAGTTGCTGGCGGGCAAAGTCGCGGGCCGCGTGAATCGCGTCCACATCGGCCACTTCGCTGATTTCGGTGAGGTAGGCCTCACTCGGCAGCGAGAGCATTTCGGCGACCATGGCCTGGTCGAGTGCCTCGTTGGCCAGCACGCTGCCCAGGGCAGTGACCAGGCGCTGATCGAGCACCAGGGCTTCACCGCGCTGATGCTGCGCGATCAGTTCCTGCAAGACCTGAACCGACAGTTGCTGGCCGGCTTCCCAGCGATTGAAGCCATCGCTGTCGTGCTGCATCAGGAACATGAGTTGGTCGCGGTCGTACGGGAAGCTCAGCTTGACCGGCGCACTGAAGCCGCGCAGCAGCGACGGCAACGGCCTGGCGGCCACGTCGACGAAGGTGAATGTCTGCTCGGCCTCGGTCACCGACAGCACCCGCGTGGTCGCGCCCGCCTGCGTTTCGCCTTGCAGGCGCAGGGCAATGTCGTTGCCCTGGGCATCGAGCAGGCCCAGTTCGACCGGGATCACGAATGGCTGCTTCTCGACCTTGTCCGGGGTTGCCGGGCAGCTCTGGCTGAAGGTCAGGCTGTAGGTCTGGGCAGCGGCGTCGTACGCCTCGCTGACGTTCAGGCGCGGCGTACCAGCCTGGCTGTACCAGCGCTTGAACTGGGTCAGGTCGACGCCGTTGGCGTCTTCCATGGCCTTGATGAAGTCGTCGCAGGTCACGGCCTGGCCGTCATGGCGTTCGAAGTACAGGTCGCTGCCCTTGCGAAAGCCCTCGGCACCCAGCAGCGTGTGCACCATGCGCACCACTTCCGAGCCCTTCTCGTACACGGTCAGGGTGTAGAAGTTGGAAATCTCGATGAAGCTGTCCGGGCGCACGGCGTGGGCCATGGGGCCGGCGTCTTCGGCGAACTGGTGGGTACGCAGGTAGGCCACGTCCTCGATGCGCTTGACCGTGCGCGAGTTCATGTCGGCGCTGAACTCGGAATCGCGGAACACCGTGAAGCCTTCCTTGAGCGACAGCTGGAACCAGTCGCGGCAGGTCACGCGGTTGCCCGACCAGTTGTGGAAGTACTCGTGGGCCACCACCGCCTCGACCCGCTGGTGCGCGGCATCGGTGGCGGTCTCGGCACGCGCCAGCACGCAGCTGGAGTTGAAGATGTTGAGGCCCTTGTTCTCCATGGCGCCCATGTTGAAGTCGTTGACCGCCACGATCATGAAGATGTCCAGGTCGTATTCGCGGCCATACACCTCTTCGTCCCAGCGCATGGACTTCTTCAGGCTGACCATGGCGTGCTGGCACTTGTCGATGTTCTCCGGCTCGACATAGATGCGCAGGGTCACGTCGCGCCCCGACTGGCGGGTGAAGGTGTCTTCGACGCACCACAGGTCGCCGGCCACCAGTGCGAACAGGTAGGCCGGTTTCTTGAACGGGTCTTCCCAGGTGGCCCAGTGCCGACCGTCCTGCTGCGGCCCGCTGCCGATGGGGTTGCCGTTGGACAGCAGGACCGGGTAGCGATGCTGCTCGGCGATCACCGTGGTGGTGAAGGTGCTCATCACGTCCGGGCGGTCGAGGTAGTAGGTGATCTTGCGAAAGCCCTCGGCCTCGCACTGGGTGCAGAACATGCCGCCGGACTTGTACAGGCCCTCGAGCGCGGTGTTGGTCTCGGGGTGGATCTTCACGCTGGTGTCCAGGGTGAAGCGCTCGGCAGTGGGCTGCAGGGTAAGGTGGCTGTCGTCGAGCTGGTAGTCGTCAGCGCCCAGCGGCTGGTCGTCCAGCGCCACGCTGAGCAGTTCCAACTGCTGGCCGTCGAGCACCAGCGCCGGCAGGCCGGCACCGCGCGCCGGGTTGCGGCGCATGACCAGCTGCGCGTGGACCAGGCTGTGGTCCTCGAACAGTTCGAAGGTCAGGTGCGTCTCGTCGATCAGGTACTCGGGTGCCTGATAGTCCTTGAGGTAGATCACTTGCGGCTGTTCGGTACGCATGTGGCGGTCCTTTTACTGATGCACGGCCAGCTGGTAGGCCGTGTACTTGCGAATATTGATCACGCCGGTATCGAAAATCAGGTACTGGCCCTTGATCCCCAGCAGGGTGCCTTCGGCGACAGGGTTCTTGTCCAGGTTGAAGCTCACGATCTTGCTCGGGTACGCCTCTACCGGGTAGCTGATTTCAATCGGCTCGACGTCGGTCAGCGGCTGGATCGCCTGCAGGCCGAAGCGGTCCTGCAGGCCCTTGAAACCTTCACTGCAGCTGTCGAACAACTGCTCGCGCACGGCCACCAGGTCGACCGCCTCGGCGTTGCCCTTGAGCAGTGCGCGCCAGTTGGTGCGGTCGGCCACCTGGCTGCGGAACAGGTCCTCGACCAGCCCGGACTGCTGCCGGGTGGCCACCCGCACGATCGGCAGGGCCTGGCTGGCGCCCTGGTCGAGCCAGCGCGTGGGCAGCTGGGTGGCGCGGGTGATGCCGACCTTGATACCCGACGAGTTGGCCAGGTACACCACGTGGTCGGTCATGCAGAACTGCTCGCCCCAGGCCGGGTCACGGCAGGTGCCGTGCTCGTAGTGGCAGCGCTCGGGGCTCATGATGCAGGTGTCGCATTGCGCCAGCCTGGTCATGCACGGGTAGCAGTAACCCTGGCTGAAGCTGGTCTTGGTCTTGCGCCCGCAGTGAGTACAGTGGATCGCGCCCAGGTATTCGAGACGCACGGTCTTGCCCAGCAGGGGGTTGACCGGCACTTCGACGTCGCCCAGGCGAAACGCGTATTGCACGACCGGCTGCTCGAGGCGCGCCGTCATCTTGCTGATGGAACCACGGCCGAGTTCGATCAATGGATCGCGTCCGACTTGAACAGGATGTTGGGCACCGGCGCGGACTTGGAGGCGCATTCCTGCGGGCCCATGTAGCCGGTACGCTGGTCTTCGGGCAGGTTCTGCATCTCCCAGGCGATCACGGCCTGCAACGACAGCTCCTTCTGCTCGGCGGTGAGCTTGCGCCCGTCGGACCATTTGCCGATTTCCACGGCCAGTTTCAGGCTGGCGTAGATCTCCGGGGTGATGTTTTCGATCATTTGCGCAAAAGTGGACATAGCGTCTCCAAAAATCAAGCTGACAGTTTACGCCGGGCCAGTGCCCCGCCCAAGAGCCCGCTGAGGCAGCCGACCAACAGCCCACCCACGTGGGCGGCGTTGGCGATCGCGCCGAAGCCGAGCAGGGTGATCAACCCCGACAGGCACAGCAGCAGCCATACCAGCATCATCACCAGCACGCCACGCGGCATGCGATACACCGGGTTCGGCGCCAGCCACTGGTACAGCCAGATGTGCCCGAGCAGGCCGTACAGCACCCCGGACAAGCCGCCGAACAGGCTGGGCCCGCCGAACACGAACTGCGCCACGTTCGACACCAGGCTGAACAGCAGGGTCAGCGACAGCAAGGCCAGGGTGCCCTGACGCAGCTCGATGCGCCGCCCCAGCTCCCAGTACCACAGGCCGTTCATGGCCAGGTGCAGGATGCCGAAGTGCACCAGCATCGGGCTGAACAAGCGCCACCACTGGCCTGCATCGAGGCTGGTCAGCAACGGGGTGAAATACAGGTAGTCGCCCTGCACGCGAAAATCCAGGAAGGTCAGCCAGCTCAAGGTGGCGAAGTTGTCGCCCAGGCCGGTCAGTGCCGCCACCACCACGCACAGCAGCAACACCGCTGCAGTGGCCTTGCTGGCCTTCGCCTGCGCGGCCAGGCTCGGGCGCTGCGGGGCCGGGGGCTGCGCCAGGGGCGGCAGTTGCACATCGGCATTGCCCTCCGGAAAGCGCTGGTACAGCTGGCGAACATCTTCCACCAGGTAGTCGGCGGTCCACAGTACCTGCTCCTCGCCCTCCTCCGAGACCCGGTGCGGCACCTGCAGGCGCTTGAGCAGCTCGACAAAGCCGCTGAGGTCGACGCTCAGGGGCAGGCGCATCACCATTGCCGCACTCATTGACTGGCCTCCGGCCGTTCGACATCCACCCATACGAACTTGTGCGGGTCGATGCGGGTTTCATCATCCAGCCGATAGGCCACCAGCTTCCCGTAGAGCACCGCACTGTAGTCCAGGCACGCCAGGTTGGCGCGGATGGGTGCGGGCCGGCCGCTGCGCCAGTAATGGCCGACGAACAGCAGCGGCTCGTCGTCACCGTAGCGCAGCAGCGCGTTCTTCTGGCTGCGACTGAGCGGCGCATTGGCCACTTCGGCCGGCAGCGCATCGGGCTGGAACACGATATCGCCGTAGGTCTGCGGGTCTTCCTCCCAGAACTTGGTGCGAAAGAATGCGCGGGTCAGGCCGTCGCCGCCGGTCAGGGTGAGGCCGTCGGGCAGGCGCATGTCGGTGCCGCGCAGCAGCCGGTTGCACACGGTATGGGCAAAGCTGCCGGCCACGGCCGAGGCCTGCACGAAATGCTCGTCGATGCGCCCGTCCGGATGCTGCTGGCGCAGCGGCTCGATCAGGCGCGCGTCCCAGCAGGCATGTACCACGCGAAAGCGTCCGGCATCGATGAACAGCGGCAGCTCGTAGAACCAGCCGAGAAAGTCGTGCCAGTCGTGGGGGTGGTCGGCGAACTGGGTCAGTGTCTCTTCGATCAGCCGCGCATGGCGCGGGTTGTGCTCGCGCACGAACTGTTTGCCGCTGCCCGGCAGCGCCGGCGTGGTCCAGCCCAGTGCGCTGAATTCGTGGTTGCCCATGATGCAGTGGGCCTGACCGGCTTCGACCATGTCGTGCACGATGTGCAGGGCCTCGCGAATGCGCGGGCCGCGGTCGATGATGTCGCCAAGGAAGATCGCCTGACGCTGCGCATGCCGCCACACCCCGCCCTGACGCTTGTACCCCATGGCGTCGAGCAGACGCTCCAGGGTGTGGGCACAGCCGTGGACATCGCCGATCAGGTCGTAACTGCGCGCGGGATCAAGCATCAGTCGCCTCCACCACCCAGACGGCTGCCCCAGCCGAGCTTGGTCCGGCAGACCTCGTAGTAGTTGTGGTCCAGCGGGTGGATCAGGCGCAGCTTCTGCGGCTTCTTGTTCACCGTGATGGTGTCGCCGGGGGCACAGGTGAAATGGTTCTGGCCATCGCACGAGACTTGCGGGTACAGCTGCAGGTCACGCGATACCACGATCTTCAGCTCGCTGTTGCCATCGACCACGATCGGGCGTCCCGACAGCGTGTGCGGGTACATGGGCACGATCACGATGGCGTCGAGCTTGGGGTGCATGATCGGTCCGCCGGCCGACAGCGCGTAGGCGGTCGAGCCGGTCGGTGTGGCGACGATCAGGCCGTCGGCCTTCTGGCTGCACACGAACTGGCCGTCGATGTAGATCTCGAACTCGATCATGCGGTTGGACTTGCCAGGGTGCAGCACCACGTCGTTGAGCGCGTCGCCCTGGCCGATGGCCTCGCCGTGGCGGCGGACTTCGGCCTGCAGCAGGAAGCGGTTTTCCACCAGGTAGTGGCCGTCGAGCACTTCGGCCACCTTGACCTCGAGCTCGTCGGGGCGAATGTCGGTGAGAAACCCCAGGCTGCCGCGGTTGATGCCCAGTACCGGGATGTTGTGGCGCGCCAGTGCGCGGGCGGCGCCGAGCAGGCTGCCGTCGCCGCCGACCACGATGACCATGTCGCACACCTCGCCCAGCAGCTTGCGCGAAGAGGTCTGCAGGCCGTGGCCGGGCAGCACGTCGGCGATGGTGTCCTCGAGGATCACGTGCAGGTGCCGCTCGAGCAGGAATTTTTTCAGTCGGCGAATGGTATCGAGCACCTGCGAACTGCCAAGGCGGCCGATGATACCGATATTGCGAAATTGCTCCATGGGGCTCCTGCGGGGCACTGCGGCGTTGAATGGGCCGGTTGGCCAAAGCGTTGATTATGGGCGAAAGCGCCGGGCAGCGGCAAACGCCGCAGTTTTTTGCACAAGGCGCCGGGGCGGGCGGCTATGCTCGCAGGATGATGCCCTTTACCGACCTTTGCGACCTGCCCAACCGCCTGCGCCAGCCCCCGGTGCGGGACCTGGCGTGGGTAATCCTTGCGCCCCCCATGCTCGCAGTGACGCCCTGGCCGCAACGCCACCCGTTGGCCGGCAGCGACTGGGTGGCCGCACCGGCGCTGCTGCGCGACTGGCTGCTGGCGCTGGACCACGACAGCCGTGACCTGCAGGCCTGGCTGGCACAGGCCGCCAGCCGGCGCCTGGGGTTGTACTACGAGCGGCTGTGGCAGTTCGCGTTGCGCCATGCTCCGGGGGTGGAGCTGCTGGCGGCCAACCTGCCGATCCGCGACGGCGGGCACACCCTGGGCGAGCTGGACATCCTGCTGCGTGACCGCGACGGGGTGCATCACCTGGAGCTGGCCATCAAGCTGTACCTGGGCCCGCAGCACGGTGATGGGCGTAACCCGGCGCAGTGGCTTGGGCCGGGCTGCCATGACCGGCTGGACCGCAAGCTGGCGCACCTGAACGACCATCAACTGCCGATTTCGGCGCGGGCCGAGGGGCGCGAGGCGCTGGCGGCGCTGCACATAGACAGCTTCACGGCTCAGCTTTGGCTGGGCGGGTATCTGCTGTATCCATGGCCGGGGCCGGCGCAGCCTCCGGCGGGTGCGCACCCACAACACTTGCGCGGGCGCTGGCTGCATCAGCGCGACTGGGCCCGGTTTGCGGCGCAGGCCGACCCCGGGCGCTGGCAGCCGTTGCCGCGCCAGGCATGGCTGGCGCCGGCGCGGTACACGCAGGAACAGGCCTGGGGCACGGAACAGTTCCAGGCCTGGCTGCAAGCGCTGGACCCGATGGCCCCCGCGCAGTTGCTGGTGCGGCTGGTGCCTGGGGATAGCGGGGATTGGGTAGAGGCTCAACGCTTGTTTCTGGTGGCCGATGCCTGGCCGAACCTGGCGGGTTAGCATGCACTCGCTGGGCCGGCCCCCACATGAACGTACGCCCCCATGGGAGCCGGCCTTGCCGGCGAAGGGGCCAGCGCTGACAACATTCTGCTAACCTCGCCCCCCCTCACCCAGCACCCGCACAAGGAACCCACCCGTGCCCGGCAATCTTCTCGCCCTGGCGCTCGCCGTCACCCTGGCCTGGCCCGCAAGTGCCAGCGCAGCGCCTGCCCCAGGTCTGGACCAGGACAACGACCTCGCCCTGCTGAGCGACAGCTTCTGGCGCCAGGCGACGCCCACCGACCTGGACACGTGGCTGGCCCCGCGCAGCCAACCCGGCGAGTATCCACCCGGTGTGGTCACCCGCAATACCACGGCCTTTCACCTCGCACTCGAAAACAACGCCTCGCTGGCCATGCTGCAACACCTGCGTGCCGCGCTACCGGCCATGGTCGGGCTCGGCGACTACCCCGAATCGCTGCTGTCCACGGCCATCAAGCACAACCACCCCACTGCCACCATCGAATGGCTGTTGGCCCAGGGCGCGCCGGTGGAAGCCGGCGACTACCACAACCCACGCCCGCTGCTGCTGGCCATCGCCCAGGGCGCCGATGCCTCGCTGATCGACGCCCTGGTCAAGGCCGGCGCCGACACCTCCTACTTCACGCGCAGCGACAGCAACATGGACGCCTTCGACGCCGCAGTGCTGACCGAGCACAGCACCACGCGCCGGGCCGTCGCCCGCCATCTGCCACTGCCCGAGGCCGGCAGCGAAACCATGGAAGCGATCCTGGTCGAGCTTTCGCGCCAGGGTCGCGACGGGCCCGACGCCCCGCACGTGAGCTACGACATCCTCAGCGTGCTGCTCGAGCGCGGCATGAGCAGCACCGGCACCTACTGCGACCCGCACAAACCCTACTGCCTGGCCGACGACAGGAGCGACCTGATGGACCTGGCCATCCGTATCGAGGACCCGCAACTGGTCGACTACCTGCTCGGCAAGGGTCTGAAGGCCCGCTAGCACACTTTTTTGCCCCAGCGCAGGTGCAGGGCACGCGCAAGCGATTAGAGTTATCCGCACAGCGCCATCAAGAGCGCGGCCATTGACCTGATTGACCGATATGAGGAACCACCATGACCCTGACCAATACGCAGGCACGCTACGGCAGCCTGTCGATCGCCCTGCACTGGCTGATGCTGATTCTGCTGGCGGTGGTATACGCCTGCATCGAACTGCGCGGCATCTTCCCCAAGGACAGCGCCGAGCGCGACCTGATGAAAAGCCTGCACTTCATGCTCGGCCTGAGCGTGTTCGTGCTGGTATGGCTGCGCCTGGTACTGAAGGTCACCCACCCCACCCCGCGCATCGAACCCAAGCCGCCGGCCTGGCAGACGGGTCTTGCGCACCTGATGCACTGGGCGCTGTACGCCCTGATGATCGGCCTGCCGCTGGCCGGCTGGGTGATCCTCAGCGCGGCTGGCAAGCCGATCCCGTTCTTCGGCCTGGAGTTGCCCGCCCTGGTAGCACCGGACACCGACCTGGCCAAGTTCGTCAAGGGCTGGCACGAGTGGTTCGGCGCACTGGGCTACTGGCTGATCGGCCTGCACGCACTGGCCGGCCTCTACCATCACTACGTGGTCCGCGATAACACCCTGCTGCGCATGCTGCCGCAAAAAGGTGACTGACTAGGCGAACCCGCGGCGGCCCTGCAAGCCGCCGGTGTGAACGAAGATCAGCCGCGTGCCGGCCACGAACGCGCCAGCCAGCACACGCTCCTGCAGGGCCAACAACGCCTTGCCGGTGTACAGCGGTTCCAGTGGCAGGCCCGATTCGGCCTCGCTGGCCTGGATGAATGCCAGCAAGGCCGGGTCGACCTTGGCAAAGCCGCCCCGGCTGGCGTCGTGCAGGCGGTAAGTGCCCGGCGCCAGCACCTCGACCTCGCCTTCCACCCCATGCCCCGGCGGCACGGCCAGCGCGCCGTGCACCGGGTGGGCGCCCGCTTCGGCCTGGGCCAGCCCCACCAGCGTGGTACCGCTGCCCACCGCCAGCCACCAGGCGTCGTAATCGGCCCAGCCCACGGCCGCCAGCTGCGCCCGCGCCTGGGTCACGATCTGTGCGCAGCCTTCGGTGCCCAGTGGCCCCGCGCCGCCTTCGGGCACGCAATGCCATGCCGGGTAGAGGGCTTGCCAGGGCCGCCAGAAATCCGCCTGATGCCGCGCCCTGTATCCGGCGTACCCCAGCCAGTGCAGGTGCATGCCCAGTGCTTGCAGGTCGTGCACGGTGGGGTTGCTGTGCGGGTGCCCACGCAACAGCCCGGCCGTGGCAAAGCCGAAGCGCTTGCCGGCCGCCGCCAGGGCATGCAGGTGGTTGGAATAGGCGCCGCCCAGGCTGATCACCCCCGGGGCACCACGGGCATGGGCAAGGCGCAGGTGCCCCTGCAGCTTGAACCATTTGTTGCCGCTGATCAGCGGGTCGATGAGGTCCAGACGCAGCACTGCCACCTCGACCCCGGCGCGCGCCAGCCAGCCTAGGGCCAGCGGTTGCAGGGGTGCCAGTGGCAGGTCATCGAAAGCGGCAGACATCGAACAGGCTCGGCAGAACGGGAGCGCGCAGTCTACCAGCGCGCCCCCGCCACCGCTTTACAGCTCGGCCGCCAGGCGTGAACCCTGGTTGATCGCGCGCTTGGCGTCCAGCTCGGCGGCGACGTCCGCGCCGCCGATCAGGTGTACCGACTGCCCGGCGGCCAGCAGGCCATCCTGCAGCTCGCGCAGCGGGTCCTGGCCGGCGCAGATCACCACGTTGTCCACCGCCAGTACCTGCGGCTCGCCTTCGGCGATACGGATATGCAGGCCGGCGTCGTCGATCTTCAGGTAGTCGACGCTGTTGAGCATCTGCACCCGCTTGTTCTTCAGGCCTGTGCGGTGGATCCAGCCGGTGGTCTTGCCCAGCCCGTCGCCAACCTTGGTCTTCTTGCGCTGCAACAGGTACACCTGGCGCGCCGGAGCATGGGGCTCGGCCTGGATGCCCGCCACGCCGCCGCGCGCTTCGAGCCGGGTGTCGATGCCCCACTCCCTCCAGAACGCCTCGCGGTCCTGGCTGGTGGCAACGCCCTGGTGCACCAGGAACTTCGACACATCGAAGCCGATGCCGCCGGCACCGATCACCGCGACCTTCTGCCCCACCGGCTTGCGCGCCAGCAGCACGTCCAGGTAGCTCAGCACCTTGGCGTGATCGATACCGTCGATGGCCGGCAGGCGAGGCGCGATGCCGGTCGCAAGGATGATCTCGTCGTAGCCGCCCTCCACCAGTTGCTCGACATTGACGCGGGTGTTCAGACACAGCTCCACGCCGGTGGTCTGCAGCTTGCGCTTGAAGTAGCGCAGGGTCTCGAAGAACTCCTCCTTGCCCGGCACGCGCTTGGCCACGTTGAACTGCCCGCCGATCTCGCTGGCCGAGTCGAACAGGGTCACCTGGTGGCCACGCTCGGCGGCCACGGTAGCGGCGGCCAGGCCGGCCGGGCCGGCGCCGACCACGGCAATGCGCTTGGGCTGGGCCACCGGCAGGTAGTTGAGTTCGGTTTCATGGCAGGCCCGCGGGTTGACCAGGCAACTGGTCAGCTTGCCGCCGAAGGTGTGGTCCAGGCAGGCCTGGTTGCAGCCGATGCAGGTGTTGATCTCGTCGCCGCGCCCGGCGGCGGCCTTGTTGACGAAGTCCGGGTCGGCCAGGAACGGGCGTGCCATCGACACCATGTCGGCGTCGCCTTCGGCAAGGATCTGCTCGGCGACTTCCGGGGTGTTGATGCGGTTGGTGGTGATCAGCGGGATCTGCACCGCGCCGCGCAACTTGGCGGTGACCTTGCTGAACGCGGCACGCGGCACCTTGGTGGCGATGGTCGGGATACGCGCCTCGTGCCAACCGATGCCGGTGTTGATCAGCGTGGCGCCGGCCTGCTCGATGGCCTGGGCCAGCTGCACGATCTCCTGCCAGTTGCTGCCGCCTTCCACCAGGTCGAGCATCGACAGGCGGAAGATGATGATGAAGTTCGGGCCGACCGCTTCGCGCACCCGGCGCACGATCTCCACGGCCAGGCGCATGCGGTTCTCGTAGCTGCCCCCCCAGCGGTCGGTGCGATGGTTGGTGTGGGCGGCCAGGAACTGGTTGATGAAGTAGCCTTCGGACCCCATGATCTCGACGCCGTCGTACTCGGCGCTCTGGGCCAGCGTGGCGCAGGTGACGAAGTCCTGGATCTGCTTCTCGATGCCCTCTTCGTCCAGCTCGCGGGGCTTGAACGGGTTGATCGGCGCCTGGATCGCGCTGGGGGCCACCTGCTTGGGGCTGTAGGCGTAGCGCCCGGCGTGGAGGATCTGCATGCAGATCTTGCCCCCGGCCTCGTGTACCGCCTGGGTAACGATACGGTGCTTCTGCGCTTCTTCGGCCGTTGTCAGCTTGGCCGCGCCGGAGTATACCCCGCCCTCTTCGTTGGGCCCGATGCCGCCGGTGACCATCAGGCCGACGCCACCACGGGCGCGCTCGGCAAAGTATGCCGCCATGCGCTCGAAACCGCCGGGTTTCTCCTCCAGGCCGGTGTGCATCGAGCCCATCAGGGTGCGGTTGCGCAGGGTGGTGAAGCCCAGGTCCAGCGGGGCAAGCAGGTGCGGGTATTGAGCGGCGGTCATGGTGAACTCCACAGCGAACTGATCACGGAATGCGGGCGCCTCGCTGCGTGCAGCGGGGCCCGTCGGTTATCTGTGAGGGACAGTAATGCGCCTGGAAGTGAGGCTCAATGACCGAAAGTTACAAGTTAATGACCGTAACTGACAGTGCGTGAGGCGCTGGCCTGTTCATGGATGCAGGCAGCGTTCGGCCAGTTGCCGAGCCTGATCGAGGGTGATGCCGGCGTTTTGCTGCAGGGCGAGCGGGTGATCCCCCGCGTCCACGAACACCAGCGGGCGGTCGCCCAGGGCCTGGGTCTGCAGCGTAGCCTTGAGGTTGAGGGTCGAAACCTCATAGGGGAACTCGCTTTGCACACGTGCCGCATAAGGTGGTTCGCGCTCGCGACCTGGGGTTTCCCACAGTTCGCTGGTGCGGTAGAAATCCGCCTCGCTGACCGTCACCCAGGTCAGCCACACGAACGGCTCGGGTGAGCCGATGATCGGGATTTCCAGGCGTCCGAGCACGAAGTGGTGGGTGTCATCGATGATGCACTGATCGCTGGACAGTGGCGCACGCTGCTCGCGCTCTGCCTCCGGCAGGTCATACCAGGCGGCAGGGGCTGGCGCGCCGAAGGTGGTGGGCAACTCGTCGTGATACTCGCCACAGGTGGCGCAATGGAAGCCTTGCATGGTGGGTACTCCTTGACACTTAAGGCCGGATCAAGCCGCGCGGCGCGCAAACGGCAGCGTCATGTTACAGGCCTAGCAGTGCCTTGAGCGCAGGCATTACCCACTGGGGGTGATCCTCGTGCGGCGAATGCCCGGTAAACGGGATGTTCAGCAGTTGCGCATTCGCCACCCGATCGGCCAGCTCGCAGGCGTTGGCCCGCGTTACCAGGCGGTCTTGATCGCCATGAATCACCAGCAAATCGGCGGTGATGCCGCACACCGTTTCATTCGGGTAGCCCTGCTCGCCTGAATCCAGCCACAGCTCGCGCAACGCCACGGCCAGTCGGTCGAAATCGGGTTCGGGGTTCAACTGCAGGTAGCGCTCGTAGCTGTGCGGGAACAGCTCACGCCAGCGCGCGCCGGTCACGCGGCTGTACATGCCGCGCACGGGATCATCCGCTTTCAGTTGCCAGTGGGCACCGATCGTCACCAGTTTGTCGATGCCAGCACTCCCGGCAGCCGCGATGCGCAGCGCTGCAATGCCGCCATCGCTGTGGCCGACGAGGCTGAAGCGCTCAAGCCCCAACTGCCGGGCAACCGCCTCCACATCCAGTTGCAAGCGCTGGTAGGTCAGCGGCAGGTGCCCCAGGGTCGATTTGCCCTGGCCTCGGCTGTCGATGCCGATCAGGCGATAATGTTCGGCCAGGGCCGGCGTGATGGCATTGAAGGTTTCGATATCGCCAAAGCCACCGTGCAGAAAAACCAGTGCCGGGCCCTGTGGGTTGCCTTGCTGTTCACAATAGAGGCGTGCCCCGGCAACTTCGACGTACTGGCCGTCCTGGTGATTGAATGTCGTCATTTGAGGGTCCCTTGTTTGTGTCGCGGTGGCGGTTGTCGGCGGCAGTTTAATGCGTTGCGCCTTCGACGCGGTACCCCTGATGCCCTCATTGCCATGTATGAAGTCCTTTGCTTAACGCATCGTCCTGTCATTGATCGGAAAGACACAACCCTTACTCTGCCCCCAAAGGGTCAGTACGAAAATAGCGACAATCATGAGTGCCCCGCCATAGGTTGCAGTCAACATGATGAATGACAGCTTTTTATGCTCAAACTTGAAAACCATCGCCCACATTTCAAACATGCCAGAAAAAGTGTTCATATTGATGCCTTTTTTCTTGCAGCATTGGTTTGCGTAAATCACCGCATGGCACTGCTGAAATATGGCCCACCCACCAAACCAACCATCAACTACAAAGCACAGACTTAAAGCACAGTTCTCGGCGCCAAACACGCACCAGTAAAAGCACTTGCCGAGCCAACTTCAGCTCTTGTTTCCCCTTTCACTCACCCTAAATGAACCACTACATCAAGCGCACACCCCTGAGATCGTGCGTAAAACACCAGAGAAGCCAGCCCGACTCCTGCGGCTGCTCCGCCGTAAACAGTTGTAAGAACCACACACGAAAGCATCTTATTTTTAAATGAAAAAGCATGCCTATACATTTCCAAAAGCCCTGCAAAGGTATTCATATTTATGCCATTACGCTTGCAGTATGCATTTGCATAAAAAACCGTTACAAAAACCACCCCAAACAAAAACCAGAAAATTATTTCTATCAATAGAGCCATCCAAAAGCACACAATACGCCCTCCATCTTTCAGTGGAATAATTACGGTAGAAAACAGAGGTGCGCTCCGGCAACTTCGACGTACTGGCATTCTTGGTGAGTGAATGTCGTCGTTTGAGGATCCCTTGTTTGTGTCGCGGTGGTAATTGTCGGCGGCAGTTTAATGCGTTGCGCCTTCGACGCGGTACCCCTGATGCCCTCATTGCCATGTATGAAGTCCTTTGCTTAACGCATCGTCCTGTCATTGATCGGAAAGACACATCCCTTACTCTGCCCCCAAAGGGTCAGTACGAAAATAGCGACAATCATGAGTGCCCCGCCATAGGTTGCAGTCAACATGATGAATGACAGCTTTTTATGCTCAAACTTGAAAACCATCGCCCACATTTCAAACATGCCAGAAAAAGTGTTCATATTGACGCCTCTCTTTTTGCAAAATTGATTTGCATAAATCACCGCCGCCGCCATTGAAACACCACAAAAAGCAAACAAGGAAATTCTGAAAAACTGAATCGTGTCGCACATAATTCACCTAGAATAATGGGGCTGGTACATCACGACAGACAAAACATTCTCGTTTTTCGCCTTACACTGCGCCCCCACGACAGTGCGAACTCGCCAAGCTGGGGCCCCAGTATGAAAAGCCATCCTAGTGGGCTGATACTGCAAAAAGCACGAAGTGATACAACGTGATAGTCATCACGAGCGGAAACATTTTCATCACCTTTGACGCTTAGCACAAAAAATAACCCGCAACCAAGCACACAGTGGAACCAAGCCCGTCACAAAAATAGCATGCCGAATTACTTCAATAGGTGTGGGTGAATCCAGACCCGCGAGCAGTGCAAGTAAACAGAAAGCAAGATAGGCAATTACTACCATGGCAGCGACAGCGAGCTTCACACCTAACAAAACGCGCGACTGACTCACCGCGACCTCATAATCAACTAAACAAACTGAATCATAAACCACCAGCCTTCACCAATGGCATGCTCAACTATCATAGAAACTTACCCCAAAAAAACTCTAACGCTTCGTAAGCATCCTCATCGTCATAGGCCTGAACCAGAAACTCAAGCACCTGCGCAACCGCCGCCTGCTTCGCGTCATCCATGCATTTTATCTTATAAAGATCATCATCTCTGGCATACATCAGCAGCCTTGATGGCAGTTCCTTGGAAATTACATCACCTTCATCATATTGCTCACATGCGATAAAAAGGTAAGCTGGCAAATAATACCTCATCCCGACGGGGGCCATAAATGACAAACATGCAGATGCATCTCCAACATATTCATTTACCAATATATCTAGCGTAACATCCCACCAATTCCGACCCTTGAAAAAATCCCTGATCTGAAGGGGCTCAGGATAAGAAGACGCTACAATCTGAGAGGCCTCCGGCGGCGCTGTACACTTAAAAGCGAGTTTTATTTGTTCTCGAATTCTGCGCCGTTCCATTTTCATCGAATCTTCTTCTCGCATAGCGCTACACTCTCCCACGCTTTGATTGCTTCATCTCGGTGCTGTTTATCCCCAACAGCGAAATATCGATTATTTACAGCATTACGAGCTAACGCACACTCCAGATTCACCTCACGCTGAATTGAAGCTTGCACAGGATCGGTAACTCCCTTGCAAGTACGATGCCCCTTTACAGGCCCTGTCAATATCTCGCACCCTGCTTACCGTATTTATCTATAATTAATTTTAAAATCACACCCATGGCTCTGCCCCCATATTGTCAACGCAAGAATAACGATACCTGTAGCTGCCCCCCCATAGGCCGCAGTCAGCAGGAGGATGGACAGCTTCCTGCTCTCAAACTTAAAAACCTTGCCCCACACCTCTAACATACCTGAGAACGTATTCATGTTGATGCCATTTTTTTTACTGTACGCGCTTGCATACAACACAGCAGAAACCAACAAAACCCAACAAATAACAAACAAAAAAATCCGAACGAACTGTATTACATCGCACATAACCTACTACCTAAAAAACGTAACACCTGGGCCGGCAGGAGCTTTAACTTCAGGGCCACCCCTATAAACATAAAGCTCGGACTGGTTGAGGGTTGCCTAAAACAACCCTGAATCAACGCCATTCCTACTCCCACACCTACGTTGACTCCTTTGCATCAGGATCAGAAAACTCCAAACCACATGATGGCTTCCGGTCCATATGTTTAACGCATTGATCTGTCATTGATTGGAAAAACGCACCCCTGGCTCTGCCCCCACAAAGTTAACACGAGAATAATGACTGCTACGCACAGCCCCCCAAAGGCGGCTGTCAGCATCAATATCGACAGTTTTTTGTTTTCAAACCTGAAGACCATGCCCCACATTTCAAAAAGGCCCGAAAAGGTATTCATATTGATACCTTTTTTCTTGCAACAATGATTGGCATAAATGACGGATGCCGCCACAAACACCCCACCGAGGACAAATAAAAAAATACGGAAGAACTGCAATACATCACACATAAACCACCTAGAACAATGGAATTGAAACAGCGGGGCTGGCAGGCGTCTTGATCTCAGGCCCCACTCCTGCCCCGAAACCTACATACAGTTCTGGCCACGTCGAGGTCTGCGTGACATCAATCTGGATGATACCTAGCGCTACCCCAACTCCCGCTGCCGCCGGCAACGACTTCGAGTCAGGATCAGAGAATTTGAAACCGCAACTAGCAGTCGCACGAGCACCTACACTCATAACGGGTATAGCCACCTGCCCCGCCGCACCGGTTTTTTCGTTTGCACTCATACCGAACGAGACGCCCGTGCCTACCGCAGCAGTAGCAGAAGCCCTACACTCCCCCGTCATAATAGGTTTGGCCGGCGGCGGCGCCATCGCTCGGGAAACCTCATCCGGTGTCGCACCATTCTGCAACATCCAACTTCCCAGTGAAGCGCGCTCCGCGACGCCTGGCATGTTCAGGTCGAACAGCCCCAACGGGTCAGCCCGCATAACAGGCTTGTTGCTCACATAGCTGTACACGTTCAACCCACCCAGCATCCCGATCGGGTCTCTCGACACATAGCGCGCCATGCGGGGTTCGTAGTAACGGAATCGGTTGTAATGCAGCCCCGTTTCAGGGTCGTGGTATTGCCCCTGAAAACGAATCGGATTGCCCACGCCATGCTGCGCGGCCCACGACGAGCGCTCTTCACGAACCTCACCCCACACCTTGTACTGCCCCGTCCAGGCAACATTGCCGTTGTGGTCGGTGATTTCCATCGGCGTGCCCAGGTGGTCGCAGTGGTACCAGGCAATGACGTCGAACGCTGGCGCAGTGGGCAGTGCCTGCCAGAGTGGGTCCTGGTCGATGTCGTATTGACGGCCCTGCCAGTCGGGTTGCCTGAGCAGGCGTATCGAGCGCTTGTGCAACGCTTGAGCCACCGGCACGAAGCGGCCCGGTTCGTAGAGGTAGTGTACGGTACGGCCTGTGTCGCCCTCGTCGAGGGGCAATGCGCTTTCCCAGGCCAGGGTTTCGCCGTCCCATCCGTACAGCGTGAAACCGCAGTGCAGCTCGCGCTGACGCTTGCTGCGCTGCATTGCATTCCAGCCGGTGCCGGCCTCGGGCTTGTCCTTGTAATGGGCGGCGGCATGCTTGTGCAACCGCCGACCAAGGGCGTCATAGCTGTATTCCACACTGAGCCTGTCGTCGCTGTAGCGCACCAGGCGATTGAACAAGTCCCAGCTGAAGTGGGCAGGCACACCGTTGTGCAAGCGTTGCACCAGGTTACCGCGCTCGTCATACGTGTAGTGGCTGCCCGCGTATTCGCGCAGCACGTTGTCCATCACCTTGTGGGAGCTGGCATCGTTATCCAGCGGGCGATGCAGTTGCCGCGCCTTGTCCGTCAGGTTGCCGGCCGGGTCGAAGGCAAAGGTTTCTTCACCCAGGCGGCTGTTGGCCTGCAGCAGGCGGCCTAGCGGATCGTACTGGTAGGCCAGGTGACCACGACGGGTATCGAGGATGTCTGTCAGTTGACCGGACGGGTCGTATTGATACTCGCGCTTGCACAGAATGGATTGGCCGTCATGACTGGTGAGCAACTGTTCTTGCGGACGCCCCAGCGCGTCCCATACCTGTGTTTGCGTCAGTTTGTTACCCTGATGGCGGGCGACTTCGCGATGCAGATCGTCGCGCTCGTAAGCCAGTATTTCGTGCTGGTCAAGTCGCATGCCCAAGAGATGGCCGCTGCCGTAAGTCAGCCAGCTGACCTTGTGGCCATCCGGGCGCGTGGTGGCGATTCGCTGGTTGAGTGCGTCGTACTCGTGCAGCCACACCGCTACCATCGGCGTACCCGTTGCCAGGTAATGCTGGTGCTCACGGGTCAGGTTGCCCGCGTCGTCATAGAACCATTGCAGTGTGCTGGAGTCGTTGATCGCCTGCAGCACCTTGCCATTGCCGTCGTAGGCAAAGCGCTCTGTTTGGCGCTGATCGCCAAGGCGCGCTGTGCGCTTGATCAACCGACCCATGCGGTCGTGGTGCAAATCGATGCGGCGCTGCCCCACCTGGCTGCTCGCCAGGCGCCCAGTGCAGGGGTCGTACCGATAACGGACGGTCACACCATCGAAGCCGGTTTCTGCCACTCGACGTCCCATGGGATCGTACTGGTAAAACGCGCACTGCTCGTTCTGGTTCTCCAGGCTGAGCAACCGCCCCAGCCTGTCCCACTGGTAGCGCAACGTGTGCTCCTTCGCATCCACCCGTTCAGCCAACAGACCGGCAGCCGTATAGGACCAGGTAGTACAGCGATCCAGCGCATCCAGGTGCGCGAGCAAGCGCCCTTCGGCGTCACGCTCGAAGCGCTCTTCGGTTTTGTCTGGATGAATCACCTTGGCCAACTGCCCCGCCTTGTATTCGTACTGCGTCTTGTCGCCCGCCGCATTGGCGGTTTCCACCAGTTGCCCGAATTCGTTGTAGTGCCACTGGCTGGTCTTGCCCGAACAGTCGGTGTATTCGAGCATCTGCCCGGCCTCGTTGTACCCGAGTTTTTTCTCGTTGCCGTGAGCATCCTTGATTGCCTTGACCTGGCCTGTGGCGGTGTAGGCAAACTCGGTCTTGTTGCCCAGCGGGTCGACCGTCTCTACCAGGTTGCCGCGCTCGTCGTAGCCCCGTCGCCACAGCCCACCTTCAGCATCCCGAACCTTGATCAGCTGATCATCGTCGCTGTACGCGTAATGCACCACGCTATGGTCGGCACGAATGTGTTGCAGCCGGTTGCTTCGCTCGTCGTAGGCAAAACGATCCTGGCTGCCGTCGGCATGAAGGTGGCGAATCAGGTTCTTGCGCTGGTCGCGAAACAGCCACTCCGAGCGCCCATCCGGGTACTCGATACGATAGGTGTAGCCCTGCGCATCGTAATAGTGACGGGTCTGCTGGCCATACGCGTCAGTCACCGTTGTCAGGCGAATGTGTTCATCCCAGGTGAGACGAGTCTCGAAGCTGCCGTCGTCTGCCCATTCGTGCACGGCCCTGGCGCGAGGGCCGCTGCCGTCCCAGCGCAAGTTGAGACCACGACCGGTACGGTCGGTATAGCGCGTGATCAGGTGGTGCTGGTACGCGTACTGCCAGGCAGCGCCATGCTCGTCCTGGGCGGTTACCAGGTCGCCAAGCCGATCGTGGTGATAAGCGCAGAGCTGGCGCAGCGGCTTGCCATCGACCACCTGCCAGAGCCCCTGGATACGGCCATGCCCGTCAAGCACGGTGCCGAGTTGCAGGTGTACCTTGGCAGGGTCATTCTCCTGGTAGGTGTTGATGTCCGAGAGTACCGGACACCCCTGATGACGGTGCTCGTAATGCAGCATGGCTCCTGCGCCACTGCGCAGCACGATATGCGTGAGGAGGAAGCGCCCCCCTGCCCGCTCATAGGTTTCCTTGCGCCCCAGCCCGCGCATGAGAATCAGCTGACTGTCGGTGGTGCGCACCAGGGCGTTGTACTCCACCGGGTCATAGTGCGACATACCGATCTTGGGCAGCGGGTAGGCATGGCTGCGGCCATCCACGTCGTGGAACAGCACGCCGTCATCCAGCATATCGATGCACGTGGTGAATTCGGTGATCCAGCGTGCGCCCAGGCTGGTGCTGTCGAGGGCATCGAGGCGCGAATGATAGGTACGCGTCCACACGATCGGAAACGGCCCCGGCAGGCTGAAGTCGGTGTGCTGAAGCGTCTCGCTACCCGAGGCGAAGTTGATGCGGTTGCACGTGCTGGTGGGCGCGCCATTCTTGCACTGGTTGGCCTCCAGGCTCGCCGGGCTCTGCATCTTCTGCGTTTCGACCTTACCGTCGGCAGCCTGGTGCTGGGCCGTGCTGATGGCCGCGGTCTTGACGTTGGCCACCACAACCTGGGGGTTGCGCGTGCGCCATTGCTCTACGCTGCTGGCCAGCTTCATGCGCAGGCCTTCAATGGAGCAAGGGCGGCCGGGATCGGAAAGTTCAAGGATTTCAGCACGCACCTGTGGCGCCAGTTCCCGCAGGCGCGCAATCTGCGCCAGTAGGCCAGCTTTGCCCTCGTCCCCCAGTGCAACGCTGACAGCAGCACTGGTCATGCCTTTGCCGGCCGCCTTGTAGGCATCAAAGGCTGCCCGGAGATAGTTGTCGATGCTCGCCGTCGGGTCGTGGACAAGCCGGCTTCCAGCTGGCGCCGAGACCGGGCTGGCCACACCCACAGCAGTGCCGGCAACCAAAGCACCGAGGCCTGAGGCGATGTCGAGAATGATCTGTTCGCCCAGGATTGCTGCCTGGGCCAACGCCTCCTTGAGATTGCCCTGGGACTGCTCGACGAAGTCATCCAGGCTACCGACGATGTCAGCATTCAAGTGGCCCGCCATCAGCTCCATCAGCGCATCACCCAGCGCCCGCTTGCCCTCCTGGCGCACGATGAACAACATCGGGCGCAAGGCCATGCGTGCTGCGGTCATGCTCGCAGGGGAAGCCACCAGACCGATCAGGTTGAGCCCGAAGCTCGCGCAATCAAAGGGCTCAGGTACGTTGCTGCGCGCCAGCGCGACAACATCACCCAGCGCGTCGACCAAGGCAATGATATTGCCTGCCATGGGCACACTGCCGGCGACACCGCTGATGCGCTCGAGGGTGGCAAAACTGGCACTGACCTCACGTAGCCAGGCATCGAAGACCACGGCGCCACGACCAACGTCCTCTATCTGGATTTCGCGAAGCGGGGTGATGGCTACCTGCGAGGCGCGGGAGTGGTCGTCGCAAGCGTAGGTATGTTCAGTCATGAGATCAGTTCACCTGGCAGCAAATCGGTAACAGTGTTCAAGCTGTGAGCCTTGAGTTCAGCCAGCTTGGGTACTGGCAACCTTGGCAGGCCGGCCAGGCCCGCCGCACTCAGCGCGGCCGAGGCGGCAGGCAGCGTAGAACCGACGGCACTGGAAGCGCTGACCCGCTGTGCCAGCCCACCCATGCCGCCCTGCATTGCGCCCCGCATCTGCTGCATGCCTTGGAGCGCGCTTTGGCCGGTGTTGAGCAAGTCACTGCCGGCCTTTGCTGCATGCATGCCCTTGCCGGCGAGTTGCTTGGCCTCTTCGATCAGGCTGCCGCCAACATCAGGCTTGAGCTTGTCGAGCATCGCACCGAGCATCGACGGCGTGCCCTCTTCGAGGGCCGACAGGCTCGGCCAGGGCAGGCCCTTGGTAAAACTGCCAAGGCTCCAGGTGTTGACCGTATCGAGACCAAACCTGACCCACGCCGGCCCCGGCGCAACCCCCGACACGGCATTGAACCCCTGGCCATCGAGGCTGCCCTTGAGCACCGTGCCCAGCGCATCGGTCACTTCGTAATCGCCGGCCTGGATGCCCTTGGCATTGGCGTACAGGTTGAACAGCTCCAGGCTGCCCTTGCCCGGCTTGGGCGGCTCGGGGAAGGTCCCGGCCAGGCTCTTGGGCCCCATATGGGCGAAGTTCGCCGCGTGCGCGGTGTACGGCCCGGTGGTCACGTGGGTGATGCCGCTGGCGTTGTAGGTGGTGGCACTGCCGCCGCCCTGTACCACCAGTTCGGTCTTGGCTGTCAGCGTGATGCGGTCGGCATTGGCAGTGATGTCGAGCTTGGCCAGCAGGTTGATGTTGTCTTTCAGCGCTTTGATATCGATGTCGCCCGACGCCGCCACCAACCGCCAGCCCATGTTCTGCACGAACAGCCGCATGCCCTGGCTGGCACTGGCCAGCAGCCGCTTGCCGATCGACAGGCTCGTATGCCCGGTGCTGCTCAACGCCAGGTGTTCACCGGTCGCGACATGGGTCGAGCGCGGCGTGGTCAGGGCGATGCCCGCCGGGCTGGCCAGCACCAGGTGCGGTTCGCTGAACTCGGGAAATTCGTTGGCGCTCTGGTTGGTCGGGCCGCTGCCGACGATGCCCTGGTGCTGCGCATGCAGGGCCTTGGCCACCTCGTCCTGGTCGCCCGCCTCCTGCGCCTGTACCTCGCGCGCCTGCTGGCCAAAGCCGTCCTGCTGCTCGCTGGCGGTGGCCAGGCGTTCGGCGGTCTCGGGCAGGTCCTTGTGGTGCTTGGCTTCGTGATGGCGCGGCTCGGTGGTCAGCAGCAGGCCCGCCGCCGCACGCACGGCGCCATGCCGGTCGGTGCGCAGTTCAAAACCCTCACCGCGCGGCTGGCCGCCCGAGGGGCGCGGGTGGGTCAGGTAGCCGAGGTTGATCGCGCTGGCGCCGTGGTCGCTGCGCAACGCGATGCTGATCTCGCTGGTGGTGTCGTCGATGCGCAGCTCGTTGCTGCGGCTGCCCTTGTATTCCTTGCTCTTGACCGTGGCCAGGGTCTTGAAGTCCGGCAACCGGTACGGCGGCAGGTTGGCGCCGTGGTACAGGCAACCGGTGATCAGCGGCTGGTCGGGGTCGCCTTCCAGAAAGGTGATCAGCACCTCCATGCCGATACGCGGCAGCGAGATGGCGCCGAAGCTGCTCTGGCTGGCCCAGTTGGAGGCCACGCGCATCCAGCAGGTGGTCTTGTCGTCCGATTGGCCTTCGCGGTCCCAGAAGAACTGCACCTTGACCCGGCCGTACTCGTCGCAATAGATCTCTTCGCCTTCGGGGCCGGTCACCACGGCGCGCTGGGAGCCCAGCACCCGTGGCTTGGGATACCTCAGCGGCGGTCGATACGGCACGTCCCACGGCGTGGCGCAGAAGCGGTTGCGATAGCCCTGGTGGAAGTCGTCCTTGAGGTCGGTGACGTCGCTGCTGATCACCTCCTCGAGCACCTGCGGCTGCTTGCCTTCGTGGATGATTTCGGTGAGCAGCCACAGGTCGTTCCACGCCGGGTTGGCATGCTCGGTCAGGCTCAGAAAATGCCCGCTGACCAGGCTCGGCTGGTCGCTGCGGCCCTCGGCCAGGCGGTAGTCGCTGCGGTGGCGCTCCAGCGCGCGGGTGGCCAGGTGCTTGCCGCGCGCGCGGTCGCTGAAGCGCGCCGGGTAGTCGTAGTCTTCCAGGTCCGGCGCAGCACCGCTGTCGGCGTCGCTTTCGAGCTGGATGCGCGGTTTGGTGAAGTCGTAGTCGCGCCGCGTGGTGCGGCTGGTGCGCGTGGCCAGGCGCAGGCCGAAGCGCTTGATCACCGGCACGTCGGCCACCAGCCCGGTGTCCTGCTGGTAGGCCACCGGGGCCAGTGTGGGGAATACGGTCTGGTCGTCGCCGAACACCAGCGCATGGCCCTGCGGGCTGTGCTGGAAGTGGTAGTGGATGCCCTCCTCCTCGCACAGGCGCTGGATGAAGTGCAGGTCGGACTCGTCGTACTGCACGCAGTACACCCGCTCGGGGTACACCGCGCCAAGCACGAAGCGGTGGTCGCTGGCGAGGATGCCGTGCTCTTCGAGCACCTGGGCGATGATCTGCGGCACCGTCTTGTGCTGGAAGATGCGCTGGTTGATGCGGTGTGCCAGGTACGCCAGCTGCGGGCGCAGCACCAGCCGGTAGCGCGACAGGCGCCGCCCGGCTTCACCCTGCGCGGCGCTGTAGACCAGCCCGTGAATGCCGCTGCCGCTGGGCGACAGCTGCAGGAAGGCGAGCGTGTGCAGGAGGGATTCGAGGTTCAGCGACGCCCGTTCACTGACCAGCTCCAGTTCGAATTCGAACGGCTGGCTGAGCGCTTCGCGCCCGCTGAACGACAGCACCTGAAAGTCGCTGTCGACCCCGTCCAGGGTCAGGGTGAAATGGGGCTGGTTGGCCGCTGAGAACATCCGATGTTCCTCCCGCTGCAAAAACTGGGGTGACAGGCTGCCCCGGCCGGCCATGCTGGCTGGCTGGCTGGCTGGCTGGCTGGCTGGCTGGCCGGGGCAGTGAACTAACGCAGGCTTAGCCGGCGACCGGGGTACGCCAGTCGTCCGAGCCGGAGGTACCGGACACTTCGTGGGTCCAGGTGATCTTGCGGTAGGTGAAGTGCACGTCTTCGAGGTGGGTGAAGTGCGCGTTGGCCGGGTCCTGGCAGTTGTGCATGTAGTCCTTGATGTCGACGATGATCGCGTCTTCGAGCTTGGTGGTGAAATAGTGCTCCTGGGTGCCGGCCGCCGAGGTGCGGTACCAGTGGATGACGATTTCGGTCAGGCGCTCGCCGGAGGTCAGCGCGGCCAGCAGCAGGGGCGAGGCCTTGTCGAAGACCTTGGTGATGACCACCGGCTTGTGCACGCGCTGGCCGGTCGGCTGACCGGACTGCGGGTCGCGCGGGATGATCACTTCGTGGTTGAAGCCCTGGACCATGACCTGGTCTTCGTGGCCTTCCTGGTAGGTGTTGCCGACCGAATCGGCGGTGAAGGCACCGGCGGTGATCAGGCCTTGTTTGGTGCCGGTAACGGACATGTAGGCAGGTGTTGCCATGGGGGTTTGCTCCTTGCAAAAAGTGAAGCCGGACAGGCGAAAAATGCCGTGTGGCTGCAAGGAGACAGTTCAAGACGCGTGCCAACTGAAATTTAGTTGTTGTTAATCAGTAGCTTGTGTTTTTGCTGTACGTTTTTTGAGCACTTTTACGCGAGAAAACCCGAAAAAGTGCGCAACTTCTTGCGCAGTACTGTGCAAGAAGTTGCGCAGTTGGCTGCAGGCCACGTTGAGTATGGCCTGCAGCAATGTATGCACAGGGTTATCCACATTTGAGTGCGCAAGAAGTTGCGCAGTTGGGGAAATCGGCCAGGAGCATTTCAAGAGGCAAAACGAGCGTCGACTGACCGATCGATCGTCGCCGACAGGCACCCACTCACTGACGACTGAATGCGCTCGTCATCGCACCTCATGTGCCATGACCCTGTAAACTGTCGGCCAACTTGTTCCCCCCTCAAACGAGAGCTGCCCATGGCCAACCACGACCTCACCTTCGTTCCCGATCTCGATGCCGACTCCATCTCCTCCGACGTTGTCGGTTTCGGCGGCGTGCTGGTCTCCACCCAGATCCCGACCCGGGCAGACGGCAGCCTGGAACTGGGCGATATCACCCTGCAGAGCGAATGCACCCTGCAAGCCCTGAAGGTGGCACTGGAGCGCGCCGGCAGCTCGATGGACAGGGTCATGCACCTGACCATCTACCTCACCGACATGGCCGACCGCGCCGCCTTCAATGCGGTGTACCAGCGCTTTTTCGCCAAGCCATGGCCAGTGCGGGCCGCAGTTGGCGTGGCCGCCCTTGCGGTTGAAGGCATGCGCGTGGAAGTGACCGCCATGGCGGCCAAGGGCTGAGACCAGCCGTAGGCGGCCACCTGGCTCAGGACCGCGGCAGGCAGGCCAGCATCTGACGGATACGCTGCTGGGTATAGCCGGCTCGCGCAGCCGCCTCATCGATCGCCTGCCGGGTCACTGTCTGCTCGATCAACCCGCCTTTGCGGGAAAATCCGGCCTGGCCAAGCACGACGAAATCGACCGGCTCGCTGATACCGTTGTAGGCACGGATATCGCTGGCGCTGCTGGCTGCTCGCCCTCTCCGGCAGCCGTCCCCTGGTTTGTCCGGGGACGACCGAAAAGGGGGCGTCAGGCCTGACTCGACAGCGCTGCAGCGCTGCCCCACAGGGATAGGGCCGGATGCCTGCGCGGTGATTGCATTGGTGTGCAACAACTGGTGCAGCGCGATTGAGCCTTCGCCAAAAGCCGGCCCGCTTTCGCCCACAAGCGCGAACGTGCCGTGCAGGCCCTTGCCTGCGACCCAGACGATCGATCCCAGCATGCTCGCCTTGGCGGCCACCGCTATGGGCAGTGTCTCGGAGTCCAGAGGCTGCACCTGGCCATCCACCTTGTGGCGCAATGAGGTGGTGGAAACATAGCTCTGCACCGTGGCGCCGCTCACGGTGTCAAGCAGCGGCCCCTTGCGCAGGCGGCCCTTGCCATTTCCGATGAGGTAGCGCCCATTGCCGCAGGATGTTCTGGCCTGCCCTGGCGCAAAGGGCTCGACTTCTATCGCATACACGCAGAACTCCGGCGTGTGCTCGGCAAACCCTTTGAGTTCCGCCTTCAGAAAAGCGTTTCGGCAATCAAGGTCGCATCGATAGCGGACACCTTTGCGCATGATCGAAAGGCCGTTGGCGATATAGGTGAACCCATGATCGCCAACGGTGTAGGCGCCCTTGCCACCATCCGGATTCACTGCCAGCCGCGCACGCACGGCGATCGAGCCATCCTTGAACACTCGCGTCACCAACACTCGGGAATCACCCTTGCTGCTGGTCAGTGTGCCAGGCGTACCGCAATCCTCGGCGCCTGAAGCCATTGACGCGGCGAGCAGAAAGCCCGCAGCAAGCCCGGACAGTACCGTTGCGCCAGACATTCTCGATCCCCCCCAGCTCAAGGACCAGCCGCAGGAGCGGCGGAGATACTGATGTAGAAGTCGATGGTGACTTCGCCCTTCTGGCTATCCGTCAGATAGGCCTTCAGCGGTTTCTGGGTCTGCCTGAGCGCCTTGACCTCCACCCAGTAGCTTCTGTTTTCAGTAATCACTCTGATTTCGGCAGCGCCCTGATCGGCTGAGTCCTGGGTTGCGTAGGTGATGCGCAGGTCGCCGGAGGAGTTCAGGATCAGAAAGCGCTCCTGCCCGCCTGCCACCATGTCCAGTGTGGATCCGGATGGCAGCCCTTTGATCGAGGGCACTTGCCCCTGAAACGGGTTGCAACCGGGAGCATCACTGTCAAAGCCCGGTGCAGTGGTGTAGATGCGCGCAATCCATTCATTGGCCTCATCGGCCAGCAAGGCCGCCTGGAGCTGCTGCTGGGCGTTGAAACGTCCATTGATGGAAATAGGCGCCAGGCCGGCTGACCACGCGTTCTTCGTGCCGTCCGGCGGGGGAACCGGCCGTGACCCGATCGCGTCGGAGATTATCCGGTACGTCACCTCAGGGGCAGGCTGCAATGCAGCCAGGTAGTTGTTGAGCGCCGCGACGATTTCGACCAGTTTCTCCTTGTACACCCTGTCGAATGCCTTCGCCCTGGAAATCGCGCCATACAACGAGTAGGCATTGGTAATCGACACGGCTCCAGAGCCAGCCTTCAGCTGGGCGATGCGCCTTATCAGCTCGTTACCCTCCTCCAGGCTGGCCCGCTCGTATATCGACTCGACACACATCACCGCTTGCACGCCACGGTGATAAAGCTGCTCTCTGGTGGGTTTGTACTGCGCAGCGGAAAAACCATAGAGCGATGCACTGCCAGCCGCAAGCGCTGCCACCTGGTGACCGTTGCCTGCAGTGACGGCCTTGTAGCCCCCAAGACCCAGCGCACCTGCCAGCGCCAATGACGATCCCGACTGCCAGTAGGCCAATCCGTTGGTCTTGCCCTGGAGCTCCATGCGGATCTTGCTGGCCAGTTGCGAGCCAGTGGCAGTCTTTGTTTCAGGCGCGATACTCTGCACATAAGGGTTGAACAGCGCACAGGATGCGAGCAGCGCGGCCCCGCCCATGACCAGCAGTCTGACCAGCCGTATCGTCATGATGCCAATCCTTTGGAAGGCTGTAACAACGACGATAGATCCGCCATGGCAAATAGCAAGTGCGCCAGTATTTAAGACGCCTGCAGCTGTCCTATGCTTCGGCTCAGGGCCCAGTGCGAGCAGGATATGTTTCACCAACCCCCTGTTTCCAGTACCCTCGACGCAACTGCGGACATACATCTGATTCCATGCGAAAACTTCTGCTTGGCGCCCTGGCGCTTGTTCTGACTGCCATGCTCCTGGGCTATGGCCTGTGGACCGAACAACGCCCGGCCGGCCACTACCTGTCCGACCTTCGCGTTGAAGTGGCGCTGAACCAGGGCGTGCCCGCCGACAAGGGCAATCTGCTGGGCATCGAGCCACTGCTGTATCCGGGCGACTACCAGAACCTGGCCCTGCTGCACCGCAAGCTCGCCGCCTACCTTGAACACGCTCGCACCCAGGGCCTGGTCGGCCCGCGCACGATCGTGGTCCTGCCCGAGCATATCGGCACCTGGCTGTGGGCCCGCGGCGAAAAGAAAGAGCTGTACCAGGTCACCCGCCTGCAGGAGGCCTGGCAATGGCTGGAGCTGAGCAACCCGCTGCGCTACGGGCTGGCGATGCTCAACGCCGAGGGCGACGACCGCCGCGCCGATGCGCACCTGCGCATGAAGGCCACGCAGATGGCAGCCGACTACCAGCAACTGTTCGGCGGCCTGGCCAGGGAGTTCGGCGTGACCCTGGTGGCCGGTTCCATCGTGCTGCCCACCCCGTATGCAGAGCAAGGCATCCTTCACAGCGGCAGCGGCGCGCTGTACAACAACGGCGTGGTATTCGCCAGCGACGGCAAGGTGATCGGCCAGCCGCAACGCCAGCAATACCCCGACAGTGAAGTGCGCCGCTTCATCCGCAGCGGCGATGCCTATCCGCTGCAAGTATTCGATACACCCGCAGGCCGCCTCGGCGTATTGGTGGGCAGCGACAGCTGGTACCCGGCCAACTACCAGCAACTGGCCGCGCAGTCGGCACAACTGATCGCGGTACCCGCCTTCATCAGCGGCCGAGACAGCTGGACCGCCCCCTGGCGCGGCAACCGCCACCAGCCGATGGCCGTGAGCCTGCCGCTCAAGGCCGGCCAGGTCGAGGAAGGCCAGGCCTGGCAGCGCCTGATCGGCCACGGCCAAAGCGCCGATACCGCCCTGCTGAGCGTGTTCCTGCGCGGCCAGTTCTGGGAAATTGCCGGCGACGGCCTGGGCTTCACCAGCCGCGACGGGCACTACGTCAGTGCCAGCAGTCATCCCGGCGCGCGCCTGCTCAACCTCTGGCTGTAACCGATGAACCGACCACGGGTACGCCTGGGGGATCTGTCGGTGGGGTTCATCCAGAGCCTTGCGCAGGCGCTGCAGCAACTGGGGCATGATCCGGCCCCCCTTCTGCAACGCTACGGGCTTGTGCCTGCACGGCTGGCCGAAGCCGGTGCGCGCCTGTCGATTCCGCGCTACATGCACCTGGGGCATGCCGCCATTGCACTCAGCAACGAACCGGCGCTGGGCTTGCACATGGGCCGCCTGAGCCGCCTGAACCAGGCCGGCCTGGCCGGTGTAGCCGCCGCCCAGGCCCCTACCCTGGGCGAGGCCGCGCGTACGCTGGTGCGTTTCGAGCCGCTGTACGCCGCCAACTACCGTGGCCAGTCCAGCCTCCATGAGGACAATCAGGGCGCCTGGCTGCGCTTCTATTCGATCAGCCCGTACAACGACTACAACCGCTTCGTGGTCGACTCGGTACTGGCCGGCTGGCTGGCACAACTGTCGGGGCTGGTGGGGGTGGCAGTGCAGGCAGAGCGTATGGAGATCGAGTTTTGCGCGCCCGCCTATGCCGACCGTTACCAGGCCCTGTGCAGCAGCCCGGTGCAGTTCGGGGCCACACATAATCAGTTGCGCCTGGACCGCGCCAGCCTGGCGCTGCGCAACCCGGCCCATTGCCCCAGCACCTGGCAGCACCTGTTGCAGCTATGCGAGCAGGAACTGGCGGAGCGCACGCGCATGCGCAGCCTGGCTGAGCGTATCGCCCATCTGCTGGGGCCGTTGCTCAACGGCGGACGTGAACCGGACCTGGGTGAAGTGGCGGCGCAGCTGCAACTGCCCACTTGGACCTTACGGCGCAAGCTGGCCGAGGAAGGCACGCAGTTTCGGGCGATTCTGAACGACACGCGCCGCGATCTGGCTGTGACCTACATCCGCGACACGGAGCTGGCCTTTGGCGAAATAGCCTACCTGCTGGGGTTTGCGTCGGCAGAGGCCTTTCAGCGCGCATTCAAGCGCTGGAACGGCGTGACGCCGGGGGACTTTCGCCGCAGCCAGCGGCGGGGCGCATGAGCCCGATCAGAGCTCGGTAGCGTCTTCGGCCGGCTCTGGCGGGTCGAGTTCGAATGCGCGGTATTCCAGCAGTTCTTCTTGATAGTCGTCCATTGCCTGCTCCTTGGTTTTCTCGATCATGTCATTGAGTCGTGCTTCACCCTAAAGTGCCCAGATGAAGAAAAAATGACCGTGACGTGACAGGCTGGCGCAAGGTGGCTAGCCCTTCGCTGGCAAGCCAGCGAAAAGCACAAGCGCTCAGCCCATTGAGATAAACGTAGCAGGCAATCGATGATTTATCCGATGCGTCACAGCGGCGCAGGCGCGTCGGGCGTCGGGGCCGCTGGAGGCTGCGCCGGTGCGGCGGCAGGCTCGGTGGGCGGTGCAGTCTGTTCGACCGTGATCGGCGCCGCATCCTGGGGCGGCGCCACAGGCTGCGAGCTCTTGCTGTCGTCGACCAGCGGTGCAGCCGGCGCTTGCGCTGCCGGTACCGCCACCACCGGCGCTGCGACCTCGGCAGGTGCCGCAGGGGCCGGAGCCTGCGCCGGCGCGGCCTCGACGGCCGGAGCGCTTGGCGCAGCAGGCGCAGGTTCGGGCACTCCCAGGTCGAGAGCCGGCTTGGCGGGTTCGGCCTTGGGCTCGACCTTGGCCTTCTTGCTCGGCTTGGGCAGGAAACTCTCGACCAACGCAAAGTAGCGCTCGTAGAACTTGGGCGAGGTCACCGTTTCGCTGGCCACTTTGACCATGGAGTCGTCCGACGAGCCGATCGGCATCGACACCGACCCCAGCACACCCACCCCGAGGCTGGCCGAAGTGTTGGATTTTTTCAGCGCATAACGGTCCTGCAGGGCATTGGCGAACATGGTCGAGCGCTGACCGGAACCGGTGTCGTTGGCACAGACCACGTTGAAGCTGATCTGCAGGTGCGAGTCGCCCGTCTGCTGGAAGCTCTTGTTGCCATTGACCTGGCCCGGTTCGCTGGTGGTGATGATGTAGCCCTGGCTGAGCAGCGCGCGCCGGGCAGCCTCGCAGGTACCTGCTTCGCTGACCGGAAAGCTGCGCGAGAAGGTGCCCGAGTCGTCGAAGTTCTCGTGTTCGTAGATGGCGGCTTTCTTCGAGGAACAGCCGGCAACGCCCGCCAGCACAAGGGCCAGCCCGAGCGCAGTGAAGACGGTTGACTTTGACATTGAAAATCCTGCGAAAAACGGTCGGCGCCTATTGTGCATCACATCCGCAGATGACTGAAACCGCAACCGGGCGATCCGGCACTAAATTTCACCTGCACAGCGGCTGGCCTGCACTACACAGCCGTCCTGAACCATTGGTCGCGATTTTTTTCGTTCACTATTTAACCAGCTTTCCCACGTCATACCGGGAAATGTCTGACTCCCCGCTACACCTTGAGCCCATCGATACTGGCCCGGCATGCGACAGAAAATGGCAATACGCCACTACGTCAGCGACTGACCATCGACCCAGGAGCATTCAAGGTGAAAAACATATCGGTGAAAGTGAAGCTGGCCCTCGGTTTCGCGAGTATCGTGCTGCTGATGGCGCTCCTCGCCGTGATCGGCATTCGCAGCCTCAACACCCTGACCACCCGTGCCGATCGGCTGGTGTCGGTCAATCACGTGCTCGACCACACCAATGACATTCGCGCCGCGCGCCTGTCGTATGAACACCACGGCGACGAAAACCTTGCGGCGCAATTGAACACCTCTTACAGCACCCTGGTGGCGCTGATCGAGGAGAACCTCCAGCGCCTGGACGACGCAGTGTCCAGGCAGCAGTTGCAACACGTGCTGGAAAACATGCAGGGCTACATGCAGCAGTTTCGCCAGCTGCAAACCGCCCAGCAGGACATAGGCCGCATCCAGGCCGATTCCGAGCGCCTGGGCAGCAGCCTGCAGAACGATGTCCGTACGCTGACCCAGGCGCTGTACCAGGACGACGCCGGCAACGTCCGTCGCGACCTTGCCACCCTCAACGACGCCCTGAGCGACCTGCGCCAGAACAGCCTGGCCATGATGCGCGAGGGCAGCACCAAACGCCTGGACACGGTGCGTGAGGCCCACACACGCGCCAATGACAGCGTGAAGCGCCTGGGCAGCGGTCACCCGCAACTGGGTAGACTGCCCTCCGACCTGGACCAGTACCTGCAACTGGCCGAGCGCTTTGCCCGCGATGTCGAGCAGCAGGCCCGCAGCCGTACGGTGCTGGTGAGCAATATCGAAACCAGCCTGGAAGCGATCAATACGCTGATCGCACGCCAGAATCAGCTCAGCGTCGACGAATCCAGCCACAGCCGTGCATTGATGCTCGGGCTGCTGGTTGGCGCCATGCTGCTGGGCGGTGCGATCGGCTGGGTGATCATCCGCCAGATCACCCAGCCGTTGCAGCAGGCCGTAGTGATCGCGCGTCGTATCGGTGCCGGCGACCTGAGGGATAACAGCAGCGAGCTGCGCCGTGACGAGTTTGGCCAGTTGCTCCAAGCCCTCTCCCAAAGCGGCGACAACCTGCGCGGTGTGCTGGGCCAGGTGGGCACCGTTACCGCTCAGTTGTCAGCGGCGGCCGAGCAGCTCTCGGCCATCACCGAACAGACCCGTGCCGGCGTCGACAGCCAGAAACTGGAGACCGACCAGGTCGCCACGGCCATGAGCGAAATGGTAGCCACGGTGCAGGAAGTGGCGCGCAATGCCGAGCAGGCCAGTACCGCCACCCGCCAGGCCAACAGCCAGGCCAGCCAGGGCAATCTGGTGGTACAGCGCGCACTGACCCAGATCGACCAGTTGGCCGACGACATCGGCACCTCCGCCGACGCCGTCGGCAGGTTGTCCGAAGAGAGCGAACGCATCGGCAGTGTGATGACGGTGATCAATGCCATCGCCGAGCAGACCAACCTGCTGGCGCTCAACGCCGCCATCGAGGCGGCACGTGCCGGCGAGGCCGGGCGTGGCTTCGCCGTGGTGGCCGATGAGGTGCGCGGGCTGGCCCAACGCACCCAGCAGTCCACCGCAGAGATCGAGACATTGATCGGGTCATTGCAGCAGGGTGCGCAGAGGGCTGCAGAACGCATGCACACCAGCCAGGGCATGGTCGGTACGACAGTCGGGCTGGCCAATGAGGCAGGCGTGGAGCTGCAGGCCATCACACACACGGTCACGCACATCCAGGCCATGAACGTGCAGATCGCGACCGCCGCCGAACAGCAGAGCGCGGTAGCCGAAGAGATCGGTCGCAGCGTGATCAGTGTGCGTGATGTGGCCGAACAGACGTCCACCGCCTCGGCGCACACTGCCACCTCGGCGGCAGAGCTGGCGCGCCTGGGCACTGAGCTGCAAGGGCTGCTTTCGCGCTTCAAGGTTTGAGGGGCATATTCTTTCGCCAGCAAGGCCGGCACCTGCAGGCAATACGTCGCCAGCAGGTGCCAGCCTTGGCGGCCAGGCTTTTCTGCAGGCACAAAAAAAGCGACCCTAAGGTCGCTTTTTTTGTTGCTTCGAGGAGTTCAAGGGCCTCGAGGCGGATATGGCGCAGCGGACGGGACTCGAACCCGCGACCCCCGGCGTGACAGGCCGGTATTCTAACCGACTGAACTACCGCTGCGTATCGCACAGGCTTTCACCTGTTTGAAACTGGGATCTGGCCTGAAGCCTTGGCTTCGGACCTCAAACCGGTTGTTGAACCGATCTGGAGAAAAGTGGCGCAGCGGACGGGACTCGAACCCGCGACCCCCGGCGTGACAGGCCGGTATTCTAACCGACTGAACTACCGCTGCGCATAGTGGACTTGCGTCCTGTTCCTCTCTGGTAACACCGTCTTTCGAAAGTGTCGGGCCAGGAACATCTCAGGAAGTGGTGGGTGATGACGGGATCGAACCGCCGACCCTCTGCTTGTAAGGCAGATGCTCTCCCGGCTGAGCTAATCACCCGTGTGCTTCGCTGAGGTGGTGAAATTTACGCAGGTATCGAACCTAAGTCAATACCAGTGTTGAAGTTTTTTTCACTTTCGTAAAAAAACAGCTGCAGGCTTCAAGCAACAAGCTGCAAGTAAAAGCAGAATCAAAAGCCGATTGCACAGGTTCTTGCAGCGTGTCGCGTGAAGCCTGCCGCTTACGTGTAAATCATCTTCTTGGTCATGCCACCGTCCACCACGAACTCCTGGCCGGTGACAAAACCCGCGTTGCGCGACAACAGCCATGCCACCATCGCCGCCACATCTTCCACGGTCCCTACCCTGCCCGCCGGGTGCTGCGCATGGTCGGCCTCGCTCAAGGGCTCGGCACGGCGCAGCGAAGGGTCCCGCGCATCGATCCAGCCAGGGCTGACAGCGTTGACGCGGATCTCCGGGCCCAGGCTCATGGCCAGTGCGTGGGTCAGGGCCAGCAGCCCGCCCTTGCTCGCAGCATAGGCCTCGGTATCGGGTTCGGACTGTGCCGCACGGGTGGACACCAGGTTGACGATGGCGCCGCAATGCGCGCGCAGGTAAGGCGCACAGTGCTTGGCCAGCAGCATCGGGCCACCCAGGTTGACCGCCAGCACGCGGTTCCAGTGGTTCAGGCTGAGGCTTTCGAGGGTGGTATTGTGCGGGTCGGCAATCGCCGCGTTGCACACCAGCGCATCCAGGCGCCCGAACTGCCCCAGCACCTCGGCCACGCCCACCGTCACCTGGGCCTCGTCGGCCACGTCCATGCCGACAAACCAGGCGTTGTCACCGAGCACCTTGGCCACCTTCGCGCCACGGGCCCGATCCAGGTCGGTGAGCACCACTTGCCAGCCCTCGCTGATCAGCCAGGCCGCGATGCCCAGGCCGATCCCGCGTGCAGCGCCGGTTACCAGCGCCACACGCCCGTTGTGGCTGCTCTCGCTCACCGACCAGTCGATCACAGCGCCGCCAGACCGCGCGCCAGGTCGGCCTGCAGGTCGCCCACGTCTTCCAGGCCCACGGCAACCCTGATCAGGCTGTCGCGAATCCCGGCGGCCTCACGCTCCTGCGGCGCCAGACGGCCGTGGGAGGTGGTGGCCGGGTGGGTGATGGTGGTCTTGCTGTCACCCAGGTTGGCGGTGATCGAAATCAGCCGCGTGGCGTCGATGAAGCGCCATGCGCCCTCCTTGCCACCCTTGACCTCGAAGCTCACCACCGCACCGAAGCCGCGCATCTGGCGCTTGGCCAGCTCGTGCTGCGGGTGGCTTGGCAGGCCCGCGTAATGCACCTTCTCGACACCGTCCTGCTGCTCCAGCCACTCGGCCAGGGCCTGGGCATTGGCGCAGTGGGCGCGCATGCGCAGGTTCAGCGTTTCCAGGCCCTTGAGGAACACCCAGGCGTTGAACGGGCTCAGCGTCGGCCCCGCAGTACGCAGAAAGCCCACCACTTCCTTCATGTGCTCGTTGCGTCCGGCGACCACGCCGCCCATGCAGCGGCCCTGGCCGTCGATGAACTTGGTCGCCGAATGCATGACGATGTCCGCGCCCAGCTTCAATGGCTGTTGCAGGGCCGGAGTGCTGAAGCAATTGTCCACCACCAGCAGCGCGCCCCGGGCATGGGCGATCTCGGCCAGCGCGCCGATGTCCACCAGCTCGGCCAGCGGATTGGACGGCGACTCGACGAACAGCAGCCTGGTATTGGGCTTGATCGCCTGTTCCCAGCCAGCCAGGTTGGCCAGCGGCACGTAGTCGACCTGCACGCCGAAGCGCTTGAAGTACTTCTCGAACAGGCTGATGGTCGAACCGAACACGCTCTGCGAGACCAGCACGTGGTCGCCAGCGCTGCACAAGGCCATCACCAGCGACAGGATCGCGGACATGCCTGTGGAGGTGGCGACCGCCTGCTCGGCGCCTTCCAGGGCGGCGATGCGCTCCTCGAAGGCCCTTACGGTCGGGTTGGTGTAGCGCGAATAGACGTTGCCTGGAACCTCGCCGGCGAACCGCGCAGCGGCGTCGGCCGCCGTACGGAACACGTAGCTGGAAGTGAAGAACAGCGGGTCGCTGTGCTCACCTTCCGGCGTGCGATGCTGGCCGGCGCGTACCGCCAGCGTATCGAAAGCGACCCCGTCGAGGTCGCTGTCCAGGCGCCCGGCATCCCATTGCTGTGTCATGCCGTTGCTCCCCTTGTCAGTTGTTGTAAAGGTCGATGATCGCGCTGACCGCCTGGTTCTTGACCTTGGAGGCGTCGTTGCGCGCCTGCTCGATCTTGTCCAGGTAGGCGGCGTCGATGTCGCCAGTCACGTACTGGCCATCGAATACCGCGCAATCGAAATGCTCGATCTTGATCTTGCCACCACCTACAGCCTCGATCAGGTCCGGCAGGTCCTGGTAGACCAGCCAGTCGGCGCCGATCAGTTCGGCCACGTCCTGGGTGCTGCGGTTGTGCGCGATCAGTTCATGAGCGCTCGGCATGTCGATGCCGTAGACGTTGGGGAAACGCACCGCTGGCGCGGCGGAGCAGAAGTAAACGTTCTTCGCGCCGGCTTCGCGGGCCATCTGGATGATCTGCTTGCAGGTGGTGCCGCGCACGATCGAGTCGTCGACCAGCATCACGTTCTTGCCGCGGAACTCCAGCTCGATGGCATTGAGCTTCTGGCGTACCGACTTCTTGCGCGCGGCCTGGCCGGGCATGATGAAGGTACGGCCGATGTAGCGGTTCTTGACGAAGCCTTCACGGAACTTCACGCCCAGGTGGTTGGCCAGTTCCAGCGCCGCGGTACGGCTGGTGTCGGGAATCGGGATGACCACGTCGATGTCGTGCTCGGGACGCTCGCGCAGGATCTTCTCGGCAAGCTTCTCGCCCATGCGCAGGCGCGCCTTGTACACCGACACACCGTCGATGATCGAATCCGGGCGGGCCAGGTAAACGTGCTCGAAGATGCAGGGGGAAAGCTTGGGCGCGATGGCGCACTGGCGGGTGTGCAGCTTGCCTTCTTCGGTGATGTACACCGCTTCGCCCGGCGCCAGGTCGCGGATCAGGGTGAAGCCGAGCACGTCCAGCGAGACGCTTTCGGAGGCGATCATGTATTCGACGCCTTCGTCGGTGTGACGCTGGCCGAACACGATCGGGCGGATGCCGTTCGGATCGCGGAAGCCGACGATGCCGTAGCCGGTGATCATCGCCACCACCGCGTAGCCACCCACGCAACGGTTGTGCACGTCGGTCACGGCGGCGAACACGTCTTCCTCGGTCGGTTGCAGCTTGCCGCGCACCGCCAGCTCATGGGCGAATACGTTGAGCAGCACTTCGGAGTCGGAGTTGGTGTTGACGTGGCGCAGGTCGGACTCGTAGATCTCCTTGGCCAGTTGCTCCACATTGGTCAGGTTGCCGTTGTGCGCCAGGGTGATGCCATACGGCGAGTTGACGTAGAACGGCTGGGCCTCGGCCGAGGTCGAGCTGCCCGCGGTCGGGTAGCGCACATGACCGATGCCCATGTGGCCCACCAGACGCTGCATGTGACGCTGCTGGAACACGTCACGTACCAGGCCGTTGTCCTTGCGCAGGAATAGTCGGCCATCATGGCTTGTAACGATACCGGCAGCATCCTGGCCGCGGTGCTGGAGCACGGTTAGCGCGTCATACAGCGCCTGATTGACGTTCGACTTACCGACGATACCGACGATGCCACACATGCGACGCAACCCCTACATTATGAAACTTGACGGATCAGCACTCAGGGCGCTTTGGGCCCAAGCAACTGTTCTTGAAACGGGAGATCAGCCGGTGCGCTGATTCCGCTGGCTAGCCACTGGCTGGTCAGCCCCAGAATGAGGTTTTTCGACCAGTCAGCCACCAATAGAAATTGTGGCAGCAGGCGAGACTCCTGCCACCACGGGTCCTGTTGTACCGGCCCCAGGCTCAGCAGCCCGACCGCCACCACGACGAGCAGGGCCCCGCGAGCGGCGCCGAACGCCATGCCCAGGAAGCGATCGGTCCCGGACAACCCGGTGACGCGAATCAGCTCGCCGATCAGAAAATTGATCATTGCCCCCACCAGCAAGGTGGCGACGAAAAGAATGGCACATCCGGCTATCACCCGCGCCGACGGCGTCTGGATGTAGCCTTCAAGGTACTGCGAGATACCGCCACCGAACATCCAGGCGACCGCACCGGCGATGATCCAGGTAAGCAGCGACAAGGCTTCCTTGACGAAACCGCGCTTGAGACTGATCAGCGAAGAAACGGCGATGATCGCGAGAATCGCCCAGTCGACCCAGGTAAATGCCACAGTGCTGCCTGCAAACGGATAAGGCGGCGCATTTTACCAGAGCGGTGGGCTATCGGTAAGCGGTGATTTGCCGTCCGGCGGCGGCCGGACGGCGGGGAGGGTCAGCTACGTTCGGGCTGGAAGCGCACCACAAAACCCTTGAGGTTCTGCTGGCGGTTGATCACATCGCGCAAGCGCTCGGCTTCGGCACGCTCGATCAGCGGCCCGACGAACACCCGGTTGGTACCTTCGGCCGAGCGGATATAGGCGTTGTAGCCCTGGCTGCGCAGGGTTTTCTGCAGGTTCTCGGCATTGGCGCGGTTGGACAGGCTGGCCAGTTGCACCGACCAGCTCACCGGCAGGCCATTGCCATCGACCTTGGCAGGTGCACTGGCAACCGGCTTGGCCGGGGCCGCCGCAGGCTTGCTGACCGGCGCAGGCGTGGCCGGCTTGGCCTCCGCCACCGGCGCGGCGGGCGCTGGGGTGGGTGCAGTCACCACCGGTGCCGGGGCAATGGGCGTGCTCGGTGCGCTGGGTTCCTGGGCGGTGAGCGCCTCATCCTGGATCACCTGCGGCTCGGGCACCTCCACCGGCTCCACCTGCACCTGCGGCAAGGCCGGCACAGCCGGGGCGGCGGGCGCCTCGACATGCACCTGGCGCAGCTCGTCCTCACGGGTGAACAGCATCGGCAGGAAGATCACCGCCAGTGCCACCAGCACCAGCGCGCCCACCATCCGCTGCTTGACGACTTTATCCAGCAACGCCATTTGCCCCGTCCTCCATGGTCTGCCGGCTCAGCCACTGCAGGGCCTCGCCGACACAGAAAAATGATCCGAACAGCAGGATCTGGTCGCCTGCCGTCGCTTGCGCGCACTGCCCGTCAAGGGCGTCGGCGACGCTTGCATACGACTTCACGTCGGCGCCAAGGTTCTGCAACGCGGCCTGCAACTCGCTTGCAGGCCGGCTGCGGGCGGTATCCAGTGGCGCGACCGCCCAGTGGGCCACTTGCGCATGCAGCGGTTCGATCACCCCGGCCAGGTCCTTGTCGGCCAGCAGGCCGAACACCGCCAGGCGCCTGCCGGCCACCGGGCGCGAAGCCAGGCGCTGAGCGAGGTACTGGGCCGCATGTGGATTATGGCCGACGTCGAGCAGAATGCTCAGGTGCTTGCCCTGCCAGATGAACTGGCGACGGTCGAGGCGCCCGACGATACGGGTGTCGCGCAGTGCCTGGGCGATCTGCGCGGCACTCCAGGGCAGGCCGGTCAGCAGGTAGGTCTGCAACGCCAGCGCCGCGTTTTCCATGGGCAGATCAAGCAACGGCAGGTCGTGCAGCTCGACGGCATTGCCGTGCGCATCCACGCCCCGCCACTGCCAGTACTGGTCGGTGCTGGACAGGTCGAAGTCGCGTCCGCGCAGCAGGAACCGGCAGCCTAGTTCGCGTGCCTTGTCCAGCAACGGCTGCGGCGGGTCGAGGTCGCCACACAGCGCCGGCTTGCCGGCACGGAAAATCCCGGCCTTCTCGAAGGCCACCGACTCACGGGTATCGCCAAGGAAATCGCAATGGTCGACACCGATACTGGTGACCACGGCAAGGTCGGCGTCCACCAGGTTGACGGTATCGAGCCGCCCGCCCAGGCCCACTTCAAGCACCACGGCGTCCAGCGCCGACTGCTGGAACAGCCAGAACGCCGCCAGGGTACCGGCCTCGAAGTAGGTCAGGGAGGTCTCGCCACGCGCCGCTTCGACGGCGGCGAATGCCTGGCACAGCTGCGCATCGCTGGCCTGCTGGCCGTCGATCTGCACCCGCTCGTTGTAGCGCAGCAGGTGCGGCGAGCTGTAGACCCCGACCTTCAGGCCCTGGGCCTGCAGCAGGCTGGCCACGAAGGCACAGGTAGAGCCCTTGCCATTGGTGCCGGTAACGGTAATCACCCGAGGCGCGGGCTGGCCCAGCCCGAGGCGCGTTGCGACCTGCCGCGAACGCTCCAGGCCCATGTCGATTGTCGACGGGTGCAACTGCTCGAGGTAGGCGAGCCACTCGCCCAGGGTGCGCTGGGTCATACGTTGGCAGGCACCGGTGGTACCACGATCGGCTCGATCACGGGGGCGACGAACTTCGGCGTCGGCAGGCCCATCATCTGTGCCAGCAGATTGCCCAGGCGCGGGCGCAGTTCGGATCGGGCGATGATCATGTCGATGGCACCGTGCTCCAGCAGGAACTCGCTGCGCTGGAAGCCTTCAGGCAGTTTTTCGCGCACGGTCTGTTCGATAACCCGAGGGCCGGCAAAGCCGATCAGCGCCTTGGGCTCGCCTACGATCACGTCGCCGAGCATTGCCAGGCTGGCCGAAACGCCGCCGTAAACAGGGTCGGTGAGAACCGAGATGAACGGGATGCCTTCTTCGCGCAGGCGCGCCAGCACGGCGGAGGTCTTGGCCATCTGCATCAGCGAGATCAGCGCTTCCTGCATGCGCGCGCCGCCCGAGGCCGAGAAGCAGACCATCGGACAACGGTTTTCCAGGGCATAGTTGGCGGCACGCACGAAACGCTCGCCGACGATGGCACCCATCGAACCGCCCATGAAGGAGAACTCGAACGCACTGACCACCACCGGCATGCCCAGCAGGGTACCGCTCATGGAAACCAGGGCGTCCTTTTCGCCGGTCTGCTTCTGCGCAGCAACCAGGCGGTCCTTGTACTTCTTGCCGTCGCGGAACTTCAGGCGGTCGACCGGCTCCAGGTCGGCACCCAGCTCATTGCGGCCTTCGGCGTCGAGGAAGATGTCGATGCGTGCACGTGCGCCGATGCGCATGTGGTGATTGCACTTGGGGCACACATCCAGGGTCTTTTCCAGCTCCGGACGATACAGCACGGCCTCGCAGGACGGGCATTTGTGCCACAGCCCTTCGGGTACCGAGCTCTTCTTCACCTCGGAACGCATGATCGAAGGGATCAGTTTGTCTACCAACCAGTTGCTCATGCTTTCTTTCTCCAGTAGCGGCGACCGGCAGGCAAAAGTTGCCGGGTCACGCGTATGCCCTTGAGCTCAATTCGTGTATGACGCGATGATGAACCGTGGCCGGCGGTGCGCGTTCAGCGCGGTACCACCCTGCCCCAGCTTCATCGTCAACCTGTAAAGGCGACGCCGGTGGCGCCGCCCGGTAATTTTGATCGGCCCGTGGGCGCGATCCGGCAGCAACGGGCTGCGAAAGCTATGGACGATGGCGCACCGCCAGCCGTCACATCGAGCATTCGCCCGCCCCTCACGCCTGGCGCACCGCGCGCATGAACGCCTCGATGCGGGCCGGGTCCTTGATGCCCTTGGCCTGCTCCACCCCACCACTGACGTCCACTGCATAAGGACGCACCTGGGCGATGGCCGCCCCGACATTGTCGGCCGAGAGGCCGCCAGCCAGGATGATCGGCTTGCTCAGGTGCTCGGGTATCAGGGACCAGTCGAACGCCTCGCCGGTTCCGCCCGGAACGCCGGCCACGAAAGTGTCGAGGAGGATGCCGCTGGCCTTGGCGTACTGCTGGCAGCCGGCCTCCAGGTCATCCCCGGGGCGAACCCGCAGGGCCTTGATCCAGGGACGGTGGTAGCCGTCGCAGTCGGCCGGGGTTTCGTCGCCATGAAACTGCAGCAGGTCCAGCGGCACGGCGTCGAGGATCTCGTTGAGCTCACAGCGGCTGGCGTTGACGAACAGGCCCACGGTGGTGACGAAGGGCGGCAGTGCAGCGATGATCGCCCGCGCCTGCTGCACGTTCACCGCCCGCGGACTTCTGGCGTAGAACACCAGCCCGATGGCGTCGGCGCCCGCCTCGGCCGCGGCCAGCGCATCCTCGATGCGGGTAATCCCGCAGATCTTGCTGCGAACGGCGGACATGGCCTGTGAACCTCAGCTGAACCGGAAAGCTCCGGATGTTAGCAAATGCCTTGCGGGCCGTCAGCCGTCAACGACTCGTAACCCGTAAGGAAATGTGGCCCGATGAAACGCTCGGGCAGTTCGAACTCGTCATGGTATTCCACCTGCACCAGGTACAGCCCGAACGGGTGCGCGGTCACCCCGCCGGTACGACGCACGCGGCTTTCGAGCACTTCCCTGGCCCACTCGGGCGGACGCTCGCCAGCGCCGATGGTCATCAGCACGCCGGCAATGTTGCGCACCATGTGGTGCAGGAAGGCGCTGGCACGGATATCCAGCACGATCATGCGCCCATGCCGGCTCACCCGCAGGTGATGGATCTGCTTGATCGGCGACTTGGCCTGGCACTGGCCGGCGCGGTAGGCGCTGAAGTCATGGGTGCCCACCAGGTAGGCTGCGGCTTCGGCCATGCGCCCGGCATCGAGCGGGCGGTGATTCCAGGTGACCTGGTCGCCCAGGTGCGCCGGGCGGATCTGGTCGTTGTAGATCACATAGCGGTAGCGCCGGGCAATGGCCTTGAAGCGCGCGTGAAAGTGCGCCGGCATCTGCCTGGCCCACGACACGCTGACGTCATGCGGCAGGTTGATGTTGGCGCCCATGGTCCAGGCCTTCATGCTGCGCACCGCCCGCGTGTCGAAATGCACCACCTGGCCGCTGGCATGCACGCCGGCATCGGTACGCCCGGCGCACTGCAGCGACACTGGCGAGTCGGCGACCTTCGACAGTGCCTCCTCGAGGGTCTGCTGCACGCTCGGCACGCCACTGGCCTGGCGTTGCCAGCCACGGTAGCGGGTGCCTTTGTATTCCACGCCCAGCGCGATTCTGAAAAAGCCTTCGGCGGCCATTTCGGCTGCGGCGTTATCGATGATTTCCAAGGGGATACAGCCTGTCGGTTTACGCAATGGCGCGGATTATAACGACAACGGCAGCCACGAGGGCTGCCGTTGGCCTTTCAGGTGGGCGTTCAGCTCATCTGCGAACGCAGTTCGATGGCTTCCTTGCGCTGGGTCTCGGTACCTTCCTTCATCACTTCGTCGAGTATCTCGCGGGCGCCGTCGTTGTCGCCCATGTCGATGTAGGCACGTGCCAGATCAAGCTTGGTGGCGGCTTCGTCGGTACCGGAGAGGTAGTCGAACTCCGGCTCGTCGAGCATCAGGTCGGAGGCGTCCTCGGCGGTGAAGTGCGGCGCGATGGAAGGCTGCTCGAGGTTCTGCGAGAGCTTGTCGAGCTCGGCGTTGACGTCGTCCAGCTCGGCGGCAAAGCTGGCGTCCAGCGGGTCCGGCTCGTCGGCCAGGGACAGGTCGAAATCATCGGCCAGGTCCGGGAAGCTGTCGTCCAGCCCCAGTGAGTCATCGAACGCGGCCAACTGGGCCTCGATATCCAGTGGCGCTTCAGGCGTAGCGGCGGGTGCAGCTTCAGGCGCCGGTGGCGCAAGGTCGGCGCCCATGTCGAGGTCGAAGTCGGACAGGTCATCCAGGATTGGCTCAGGCTCGACCGGTGCAGGTTCGGGCATCGGCTCGGCAGGCACCTCGGCGGGTGTCTCGGCCGGCACTTCAGTCACTGCCTGCTCCTGCACGTCGGGCACGTGCGGCGCTGGCGTCTCGGCCTGGGCCTGGGCCTGGGTCTGCTCTTGCAGCAGGGTATCGAAATCGAGGTCGTCGAGCGCCGCGATATCGGCAGGCGGCATGGCCTGCGGGGCCTGAGGATCATCGATCTGCAGGTCGGCCAGGCCCTCGAGACCTTCGAGGTCTTCAAGGCCTTCCAACCCCTCCAGGTCATCCAGGCTCAGGTCGAAGGCGCTGTCCAGGTCGTCTTCGCCCGGCAACTCGATTTCCGGCGCGGGCTGCGGGTCGTCCTGCAGCAGGTCCTGCACATACTGGGCATCCAGCTCGGCGGCCAGGGCCGCAGCGCTGACGCCCGCTGCGGCCACGCCGAGCATGGCCGGGTAACGCTGCTTGAGCGACTCGACATCGGCGTGGTTCTGACCATTGGCAACCAGTTGGCGCTCGTGGCCGACAAAGGCGTCACGGTCGCCCTGGCGGGCATAGACTTCCATCAGCTTCAGGCGCAGGTCGGCACGCTCGGGGGCCTGCTCCACCGCAGGCTCCAGCAGCTCGGCGGCATGGTTCAGACGACCGCGGGCAATGCTCAGGTCGACTTCCGCCAGCAGGGCATCGTCATTTGGCGCGGGGGCGTCCTCGGCCGGTGCCTGCACGGCAGCCGCGATGACGGCCGGTGCCACCACCGCAGCCGGGGCCGGAGACGGAACCTCTACCGGCTCGGGCGCGGGCTCGACCACGGGGGCCGGCTTGGGCTCGAATTCCGGCTCCAGCTCCAGCTCGGACTCCGGGTCCAGCCTGTCGTAGGCGGGTGCTACCTCGGCAGCCGCAGCCGCTGCAGCGGAGGCCGCCACCACACCCGGCGCCAGGGTCACGCTCGGCGCGGAGACCTCCAGGCCCTCGAAACTGCTTTGCGGCAGGTCCATGTCCGGCCCCAGGCCCAGGTCGCTTTCCTCGGCCAGGGCTCGCGCCATGCGCATGTGCTTTTCAGCCTCCTGCTGGGCACGACGCTTGCGCGCCAACAGCAGCAGAAGCAACAACAGCACCAGCAAGGCTGAACCTGCGATCAGCGCCAGCAGCCAGCTGTTGCCCAGCAGGTCGTCGAGCATCTTGTCCGAATCGCTCGGGGTAACGGCAGCCGGCGGCGTTTCGGCCACCGGCGCGGTATCCACGGCAGCCGGCGCCGGGGACACCACCGCTTCGCTCGGTACCGCCTGCTGCAACTGGGCATCGATCGCCGGCTGCTCGGGCGCAGGCAGGCTCGCCGGCGCGGCGCTCTGGGCTTCCAGGCGCGCCAGCTGGTCGTTCTTCAGTTCGATCAGGCGCTGCAGCTTGTCCAGCTGGCTCTGCAGATCCGCCACACGGCTTTTCAGCTCGGCGTTGTCACGCCGGGTGGTGTCGAGGCTCTCTTCGGCCATCGCCAGCTTGTCGGCCAGGGCCTTGCTGTCGCCAGCCGCACCTTTGCCGCCGGGTGCCACCAGCTTGAGGTTGTCCTGCTGGGCGATACGCGCCGGGGCGGCGCCGGCCGCGTCACGCCGGGTGGCGTCGAGCTGGCGCGCACGCGGGCCCAGACGGCGCCCCTCACGCCAGGCCGCATACTGCTCGGCCACTTCCTTGACGGCCTGGCCCTGGGGGATGGCGGCGATCTGCTGCTGGTCGGGCAGACGCAGTACCTGGCCAACCTTGAGCTGGTTGATGTTGCCGTTGTAGAAGGCATCGGGGTTGAGCGCCTGGATCGCCAGCATGGTCTGCTGCACCGATCCACCCTGGCGCGCCTTGGCGGCAATCTGCCACAAGGTGTCGCGACGCACGGTGGTGTGGCGGGCGGGCGCGGTCACCGCAGGGGTGACGCCCGAAGCCGCCTGGGCCGCTTCGGGAGAGAATTTGGAGGCGTCGATCAGTACGCTGTAGTCGCGCAGCAGGCGGCCCTGGGGCCACATCACCTGCACCAGGAACTTGACCATAGGGGCCGGCAGCGGCTGACTGGAGGTCACCCGCAGCACGCTCTTGCCACTGGGGTTGATCACCGGGGTGAAGGTCAGGTCGTTGAGGTACGCCTGGCGTTCGACCCCGGCCTTGCTGAACTCTTCGGCCGGCGCCAGGCTGGGCACCACTTCGGCGGGAGTGAGGTCACGCACATCGAGCAATTCGATCTCGGCATCCAGCGGCTGGTTCTGCCCCGACTTGAGGGTCAGCTCGCCCAGCCCCAGCGCATGCGCCATACCCGAGGACAGCGCCGATGCCGCGGCTATTGCTAACACCAGTTTGCGAATTCGAAGCATGACCTCATCCTTTGTATGAACCTTCCCCGGCTACCGAGAAGAAAGTGAAAAACCGCCGTGAGGCATTTGACTGGCATGACCACCGGATCATGTTGGCAAGGTGCCCCGCAAGCGCGTGACGGCCGCTCACTTCCAGTATTTCAGAAACAATGTGCAAATCGTCGCCAAGTATCTTTTACGCAAGGTGTTTTATCAACAACTCCGCCAGCTGTACGGCGTTCAACGCCGCGCCTTTGCGCACGTTGTCGGTGGTCAGCCAGAGATTGAGCTGTTCGGCTTCGTCGACACCGCCACGCACCCGCCCGACATACACCACATCCTGGGCCACCGCATCGCCGACCGGGGTCGGGTAGTCACCCGCCTCCACCAGTTCGACACTGTCGGCGTGCTCCAGCACGGCGTTCACCGCCGCCAGATCGACCGCCTTGCGACTGTGCACGGCCACAGTGTAGCTATCGCCGAAAAACACCGGGACTTGAACACAGGTCACGGAAATCTTCAGCGAAGGCAGGCCAAGCAACTCGCGCAGCTCACTCACCAGGCGACGTTCCAGCGCGCCATGGCCCTCGCTGTCGCTGGTACCCACCTGGGCCAGCAGGTTGAACGCCACCTGGCGATCGAAGAAGCGCGGCTCCAGCGGACGCGCATTGAGCAACTCGGCAGTTTGCCGGGCCAGTTCGCCCACCGCCTCGCGGCCCTGTGCCGACACCGCCATGCACGCCGTCACGTTGACCCGTTCCAGTTCCAGCAGGTGCTTGAGCGGGGCCAGCACCACCGCCAGGGCCACCGCGGCAGCGCTCGGGCTGACCAGTTGCACGGGCAGGTTCTGACTGTCGATGGCCTGTGGATTGGCCTCGGGCACCACTGCTGCCACCTGTTCGGCCGACAGCGCGCCGGACAGATCGATCACCGCACACCCGGCGGCACGCGCCTTGGCGGCGAAACTGCGGGTAACCGCAGGGCCTGCGGCGAAGAACGCCAGCTTGACCTGGCTGAAGTCGAAGGCATCGACTTCGCGCACGCGCAGGTTCTTGCCACGGTAGTTCACCGAGCTGCCCGCCGACTCGTTGCTGGCCAGCAGGTGCAGGGTGCCCAGGGGAAAATCGCGCTCCTCGAGGATTTGCACCAGGGTCTCGCCGACGGTGCCGGTGGCGCCGATCACGGCGATATCGTAGGTCTGGGTCATGGACAGTGCCTCTGGCAGAACGGGGGGAGCGGCACTTTACTCGGATTGCCGCAGCGAGACCACCCGGTGCCGGCAAAGGCATCAGGCCACCACAAAAAAGCCCCCTGCGTCGCAAGACGAGGGGGCCTGTTCTACCGCGCAGCAGCGATCAACGCTCCAGCAGGATCCGCAGCATGCGACGCAGCGGCTCGGCCGCGCCCCACAGCAGTTGGTCGCCCACGGTGAAGGCGCCCAGGTACTGCGACCCCATGTTCAGCTTGCGCAGACGCCCTACCGGGATGTTCAGCGTGCCGGTGACGTTGGTCGGGCTCAGCTCCTGCATGCTGATCTCGCGCTGGTTCGGCACCAGCTTCACCCAGGGGTTGTGCTGGCTGATCATGCCTTCGATGTCGGCGATCGGCACGTCCTTGTTCAGCTTGATGGTCAGCGCCTGGCTGTGGCAACGCATGGCGCCGATGCGCACGCAGATGCCGTCGACCGGGATCGGGTTCTTGAAACGACCCAGGATCTTGTTGGTCTCGGCCTGGGCCTTCCACTCTTCACGGCTCTGTCCGTTGGGCAGTTCCTTGTCGATCCACGGGATCAGGCTGCCGGCCAGCGGCACGCCGAAGTTCTCGGTCGGGTAGGCGTCGCTGCGCATGGCCTCGGCAACCTTGCGGTCGATGTCGAGGATGGCCGCCGCCGGGTTGGCCAGGTCATCGGCAACCGCCGCATGGGTAGCGCCCATCTGCTTGATCAGCTCGCGCATGTTCTGCGCGCCAGCGCCGGAGGCCGCCTGGTAGGTCATGGCGCTCATCCATTCGACCAGACCGGCTTCGAACAGGCCGCCCAGGCCCATCAGCATCAGGCTGACGGTGCAGTTGCCACCGATGTAGTTCTTGGTGCCGGCGTCCAGCTGCTGGTCGATGACCTTGCGGTTGACCGGGTCCAGCACGATGACCGCGTCATCCTGCATGCGCAGGCTGGAAGCGGCATCGATCCAGTAACCCTGCCAGCCGGCTTCGCGCAGCTTGGGGAACACCTCGTTGGTGTAGTCGCCACCCTGGCAGGTCAGGATCACATCGAGGGTCTTGAGCTCTTCAATGCTGTACGCATCCTTGAGCGGAGCAATGTCCTTGCCCACGGATGGCCCCTGGCCCCCGACATTGGAGGTAGTGAAGAACACCGGCTCGATCAGATCGAAATCCTGCTCTTCGAGCATCCGCTGCATGAGCACGGAACCGACCATACCGCGCCAACCGATCAGACCTACACGTTTCATCGCAACTACACCTTCGCTAAAAGTGGGCCGCCGCCTGGAAGAAACCAGCGGCGGGCCCGAGAGATTACAGATTCCGCAGCGCTGCGACTACTGCGTCGCCCATTTCCTGCGTACCTACCTTGCTGCAGCCCGCCGACCAGATGTCGCCGGTGCGCAGGCCCTGATCCAGCACCAGGCTCACGGCCTGTTCGATGGCCTCGGCCGCCGCCTGCTGGTTGAAGCTGTAACGCAGCATCATCGATACCGACAGGATGGTCGCCAGCGGGTTGGCGATGCCTTGCCCGGCGATGTCCGGGGCCGAACCGTGGCACGGCTCGTACATGCCCTTGTTGTTGGCATCCAGTGACGCCGACGGCAGCATGCCGATGGAACCGGTGAGCATGGAAGCCTCATCCGACAGGATGTCGCCGAACATGTTGTCGGTGACCATCACGTCGAACTGCTTGGGCGCGCGCACCAGTTGCATGGCGGCGTTGTCGACGTACATGTGGCTGAGCTCGACATCCGCGTAGTCCTTGGCCACGTCCTCGACGATTTCACGCCACAGCTGGCTGGAGGCGAGCACGTTGGCCTTGTCCACCGAGCACAGCTTCTTGCCGCGCACGCGGGCCATGTCGAAACCGACACGGGCGATGCGGCGGATTTCGCTCTCGCTGTACGGCAGGGTGTCGTAGGCCTGGCGCTCGCCGCCTTCCAGTTCGCGGGTGCCGCGCGGCGCGCCGAAGTAGATGCCGCCGGTCAGCTCGCGCACGATCAGGATATCCAGGCCGGCGACGATTTCTGGCTTGAGCGAGGACGCATCGGCCAGCTGCGGGTAGAGAATGGCCGGACGCAGGTTGGCGAACAGGCCCAGTTGCGAACGGATTTTCAGCAGGCCGCGCTCAGGGCGGATATCACGCTCGATCTTGTCCCACTTCGGCCCGCCCACCGCGCCCAGCAGCACGGCGTCGGCCTGGCGCGCACGTTCCAGGGTCTCGTCGGCCAGCGGCACGCCGTGCTTGTCGATGGCCGCGCCACCGATCACATCGTGCGCCAGGCTGAAGCCGAGCTGGAACTTGTCGTTGGCCAGTTCCAGCACCTTGACCGCCTCGGCCATGATTTCCGGGCCGATGCCATCACCTGGGAGAATCAGAATCTGCTTGCTCATGGGTTCCTCATCATTCAATTCAAGCGGTGCGCCGCACTGGCGTACCGGGGAAAACTCAGCGTTGGGCCCAGAGCACGATCACGTCGGTGCTGAAGGAGCCATCGGCTTCTATCTGGTAATGCTGGCGAACTTCGTCGCCCATCGCCTGCTGCAACTGGCGAATCGCCGCACTCATCGGCTCGGGGGTGCGCATGCGCTCCACCCACGAGGTGTATTCCAGGCGCAGGCGCTGGCGCGTGTGGCTGCGGGTGCACAGGCCGGCTTCGCTGACCTGTTGCAGCCACTCGCCGGCAGAATAATCGCGCACGTGGCTGGTGTCGCGCAGTACTTCGACGCTTTGCAGGTAGGTGTCGAGCAGCGGGCTGCCCGGCGACATGACGTCGACGAACGCGGCCACGCCGCCGGGCTTGAGCACCCGGCGCACCTCGCGCAGGGCCAGGCCCAGGTCGCTCCAGTGGTGCGCCGAGTAGCGGCTGAAGACGAAATCGAACGAGGCGTCGGCGAACGGCAGGCGCTCGGCGGCGCCACGCTCGGTGACGATGTTGTTCAAGCCGCGCTCGATGGCGGCGGCGCCGACCACGTCGAGCATCTGCTGCGACAGGTCATAGGCGACCACCTCGGCCACCAGCGGGGCGACATGGAAGCTCACGTGACCGGCACCGCAGCCCAGGTCCAGCAGGCGGGCGTCGGCGTGCCCGGCAAGCTCGGCCTGCAGCAGGGCGAATTCGCTACCCTGGGCATGCACGGCGCTGCTCAGGTAGGCAGAGGCTTGTTCGCCGAACTGGCGCTGGACGACTTCGGTGTGGGCGGTGCTGCGGGTCATCATGGATCTCCTGGGGCGGCTTGGCCGGCACATCACTGCATCATTCAGGCGTCACGAAACAACCAGGGCTGGCTAGCACGGTGCCTGGCTTCAAACGCTGCAATCGCATCGCCATCCTGCAAGGTCAGGCCGATGTCATCCAGGCCGTTGAGCAGGCAATGCTTGCGGAACGCGTCGATCTCGAAGTGAAGCACCTTGCCGTCCGGCCGCGTCACGGTCTGCGCCTGCAGGTCGATGGTCAGCTGGTAGCCCGGGTCCGCCTCAACCTGCTTGAACAGCTCGTCGACTTCCTCGTCGCCGAGGATGATCGGCAGCAAGCCGTTCTTGAAGCTGTTGTTGAAGAAGATGTCGGCGTAGCTGGGCGCAATGATGCTGCGAAAGCCGTACTCTTCCAGCGCCCAAGGCGCATGCTCGCGGCTCGAACCGCAACCGAAGTTCTCCCGCGCCAGCAACACGCTGGCCCCCTGATAACGCGCATGGTTGAGCACGAAATCCTGGTTCAGCGGGCGCTTGCTGTTGTCCTGGTAGGGCTGACCCACGTCCAGGTAACGCCATTCATCGAACAGGTTCGGGCCGAACCCGGTGCGCTTGATCGACTTCAAGAACTGCTTGGGGATGATCTGGTCGGTGTCGACGTTGGCACGGTCCAACGGGGCGACCAGGCCGGTGTGCTGGGTAAAGGCTTTCATGCTGCGCTCCCTTGGATCAACTCGCGTACATCGACAAAACGACCGGTTACTGCGGCAGCCGCCGCCATTGCCGGGCTCACCAGATGGGTACGCCCACCGGCGCCCTGGCGCCCCTCGAAGTTGCGGTTGGAGGTGGAGGCGCAATGCTCGCCACTTTCGAGGCGGTCCGGGTTCATCGCCAGGCACATCGAGCAGCCCGGCTCACGCCATTCGAAACCGGCCTCGAGGAAGATCTTGTCCAGGCCTTCCTGCTCGGCCTGCGCCTTGACCAGGCCCGAGCCCGGCACCACGATGGCCTGCTTGATGGTCGAGGCCACCTTGCGGCCCTTGGCGATCACGGCCGCGGCGCGCAGGTCTTCAATGCGCGAGTTGGTGCACGAACCGATGAACACGCGGTCGAGCTGAATGTCGGTGATCGCCTGGTTGGCGTTCAGGCCCATGTACTTGAGGGCGCGTTCGATGGAACCGCGCTTGACCAGGTCGGCCTCGGCCGCCGGGTCCGGCACGCGCTGGTCGACCGCCAGCACCATCTCGGGCGAGGTGCCCCAGCTGACCTGCGGTTTGATCTGCGCCGCGTCCAGCTCGACCACGGTGTCGAACACCGCGTCGCTGTCGGACACCAGGTCTTTCCAGGCTTCGACGGCCAGGTCCCACTGCTCGCCCTTGGGCGCATACGGACGACCCTTGACGTAGGCAACGGTCTTCTCGTCGGTGGCCACCAGGCCCACCCGCGCACCGGCCTCGATGGACATGTTGCAGATGGTCATGCGGCCTTCGACCGACAACTCGCGAATGGCGCTGCCGGCAAACTCGATGGCATGCCCGTTGCCGCCGGCGGTCCCGATCTTGCCGATCACGGCCAGCACGATGTCCTTGGCAGTGACGCCGAACGGCAATTGCCCTTCGACGCGCACCAGCATGTTCTTCATCTTCTTGGCCACCAGGCACTGGGTAGCGAGCACGTGCTCGACCTCGGAGGTGCCGATGCCGTGGGCCAGGGCGCCGAACGCGCCGTGGGTGGAGGTGTGCGAGTCGCCGCAGACCACGGTCATGCCGGGCAAGGTGGCACCCTGCTCCGGGCCGATGACGTGGACGATGCCCTGGCGCACATCGTTCATCTTGAATTCGGTGATGCCGTATTCGTCACAGTTTTCGTCGAGGGTCTGCACCTGCAGGCGCGACACCTGGTCGGCGATGGCCTCGATGCCGCCCTTGCGCTCTGGCGTGGTGGGCACGTTGTGGTCGGGGGTGGCGATGTTGGCATCGATGCGCCAGGGTTTGCGGTTGGCCAGGCGCAGCCCCTCGAAGGCCTGCGGCGACGTCACTTCATGAATGATGTGACGGTCGATATAGATCAGCGCCGAACCGTCGTCGCGCTGCTTGACCAAGTGCGAATCCCAGAGCTTGTCGTAGAGCGTTTTGCCAGCCATCAGACTTTCCTCATCAGTCTTTCTATGCCAATAACCCCTTGGCTTGTACGGACGATGCTATGGGGTTAGATTGAATAACTCAAATTCATATTTTTTATGCTTTGGATAACTTTCAGGAATTCAAACCCGAGGAACTCATTCCGTGGACCTGGCCAACCTTAGTGCTTTCATCGCCATCGCTGAAACCGGGAGCTTTTCCGGTGCCGGCGAGCGCCTGCACCTGACCCAGCCGGCCATCAGCAAGCGCATTGCCGGGCTGGAGCAGCAGCTGGATGTGCGCCTGTTCGACCGCCTTGGCCGCGAGGTGAGCCTGACCGAAGCTGGCCGTGCCCTGCTGCCACGTGCCTACCAGATTCTCAACGTGCTGGACGACACCCGGCGGGCCCTGACCAACCTCACCGGCGAGGTCAGCGGTCGACTGACCCTGGCCACCAGCCATCACATCGGTCTGCACCGCCTGCCGCCGCTGTTGCGGGCGTTTACCCGTCAGTACCCGGCTGTGGCTCTGGACATCCAGTTTCTGGACTCGGAAGTGGCCTACGAGGAAATTCTGCACGGGCGCGCCGAAATCGCCGTGATCACCCTCGCCCCCGAGCCCCACAGCCTGGTGCGCGCGGTGCCGGTATGGGACGACCCGCTGGATTTCGTGGTCGCCCCCGAGCACCCGCTGGCCTGCAAGGGCGCGGTGGGCCTGGCGGACATTGCCCACCACCCGGCCGTGTTCCCCGGCGGCAACACTTTCACACACCATATTGTGCAGCGTCTGTTCGAGGCCCAGGGCCTGGTCCCCAACATCGCCATGAGCACCAACTACCTGGAAACCATCAAGATGATGGTGTCGATCGGGCTGGCCTGGAGTGTGCTGCCGCGCACAATGCTCGATGAGCAGGTTGCATCCATCGACTTGCCGGGCATACAGCTGTCGCGCCAGCTAGGCTACATTCTGCACACGGAACGAACGTTATCGAATGCGGCCAGAGCCTTCATGGCCCTGCTCGACAGTCACGCAAGCCCGGCGTAGCCCGCCCCTGCCCCGGGCGGCCCGCCACCAAGGACGTATCACCCGCCAAAGGTCTGGTACCGATGCCCAAGTCAGCCAATCGTTTTGCGCGCCTTCCCCGTATCCACGCAGCAGACCCCCAGGAGCTGGAACAGGCCTGGGAGAGTGCGCCGCAGTTGCTCGCGGCGCTCAATGGTGCGCACCTTGGCGCCTGGGTGTGGGATGTGGGCAGCGGGCGCATCAACTGGTCACGAGGCACCCAGGCACTGTTTGGCTTCGATCCGCATCAACCGCTGACCCACGACATCGACTACCTCGACCTGCTGCCGGAAGAGGACCGCGCGCGCATGCGCCAGGCCTTTCATGCAGTGCTCAACGGCGAGCCGGTGGACCAGGCCCTGCGCCATCGCATCCGCTGGCCGGACGGCAGCCTGCACTGGCTGGAAGTGAACGGCAGCCTGGCCACCAACCGCGACGGGCGCCTGCAGATGATCGGGGTGGTGCGCGAGATCACCCGCCAGCGCGAACGCGAAACCGCACTGATCAACTCCGAAAAGCGCTTTGCCACGCTTTTTCACCTGAGCCCGAACGTGGTGCTGCTGACCCGGCGCGCCGACGGGCTGATCCATGAGGTCAACCAGCACTTCGAGAACATTCTTGGCTGGCCCGGCGCCCAGGTGATCGGGCGTACCACGCTGGAACTGGGCCTGTGGGCCAACCCCAGGCAGCGTGACCAGGTGCTGGAGGCCACCAGCGGCAACAACGGCCCGGTGACCCTGGAAGTGCAGTTTCGCGCCAGCAGCGGGCAGGTCCACGATGGCATCCTCAGCACCCAGGCCATCGAACTCGAAGGTGTCACCTACCTGCTCAGTACCTTCGTCGACACCAGCGAGCGCAAGCGTGCCGAACAAGCCCTCAAGGACAGCCAGGAGCGCCTGGATCTGGCACTGGACTCTGCCCAGCTGGGTACCTGGGACTGGCACATCCCCAGCGGCATGCTGTACGGCTCGGCCCGCGCGGCACAACTGCACGGCCTGGCGCCGGTGCCGTTCCACGAGTCGTTCGAGGCGTTTTTCGAAGGCGTGCCCGAGCTTGAGCGCAGCGGCATGCGCCAGGCCTATCGCAGCCTGCGCGAAGGCCCGGCGGGCAACTACCAGATCACCTACCGCATCCAGCTGGAAAACGGCGCCTCACGCTACCTGGAGAGCCGCGCACGGCTGTACCGTGACGACCAGGGCAACCCGCTGCGCATGGCCGGCACCCTGCTGGACATCACCGAACAGGTTGAACGCGAACAGCGCCTGACCAGCTCGGAGGAAAAGTTCGCCAGCCTGTTCCAGGTCAGCCCCGACCCCATCTGCGTCACCCGCCAGGACACCGGCCAGTTCATCGAGATCAACCAGGCGTTCACCCAGACCTTCGGCTGGTGCGCCGACCAGGTACTGGGTCGTACCGCCGAACAACTGGGGCTGTGGGCCGAATCGGCCGCCCGCGCACGACGTATCGAGCAGGTGATTCGCGACCAGGCGTTGAACAATGTCGCGGTGGTGGTCAATCACAAGGATGGCCAGCCCCTGACCTGTGTGATTTCCAGCCGCCTGATCAAGGTCGACAACCAGCCCTGCAGCGTCACCACCCTGCGCGACATCACCCAGCAGCAACGCGGCGAAGCCGCACTCAAGGCCAGTGAGGAGAAGTTCGCCAAGGCCTTCCACTCCAGCCCCGACGCCATCACCATCACCGAGCGCGACAGTGGCTGCTACCTGGAGGTGAACGACGGCTTCTGCCGGCTCACCGGCTACAGCGCCGACGAGGTGATCGGCCAGAGCATGGCTCAGATCGGGTTGTGGGCCGACGACAAGCAGCAGACCCTGCTGTTCGGTGAAATGCGTGAGCGCGGGCGGGTGCACCACCGCGAAATGCTGGGGCGCAACAAACGCGGCGAAATCCTCACCGTGGAGGTGTCGATGGAGCCGATCACCCTCAACGAGACAGACTGCCTGCTACTGACTGCCCGCGACGTCAGCCAGCTCAAGAATGCCCAGGCGCAGATCCGTCACCTGGCCTACCACGACCCGCTGACCAACCTGCCCAACCGCGCCCTGCTGATGGATCGCCTGAGCCAGCAGATCGCCCTGCTCAAACGCCAGAACCTGCGCGGCGCCCTGCTGTTCCTCGACCTCGACCACTTCAAGCACATCAACGACTCGCTGGGCCACCCGGTGGGCGATACGGTGCTCAAGATCATCACAGCCCGGCTTGAAGCCAGCGTCCGCCTGGAGGACACCGTGGCGCGCCTGGGGGGTGACGAGTTCGTGGTGCTGCTGAGCGGCCTGGAAGGCAGCCGCGAAGAGGTCACCGACAAGGTTCGCCAACTGGCCGACACCTTGCGCGAGCTGCTGGCCGAGCCGATGTCGCTGGACGGCCAGCGCCTGCAGGTAACCCCCAGCATCGGCGTGGCGCTGATCCCCGACCACGGCACCACGCCGGCCGACCTGCTCAAGCGCGCCGACATTGCGCTGTACCGCGCCAAGGATTCGGGTCGCAACACCACGCAACTGTTCCACACCACCATGCAGAAGGCCGCCAGTGAACGCCTGCGCATGGAGAGCGACCTGCGCATGGCTCTGGCCAGGGGCGAACTGGCTCTGCACTTCCAGCCCCAGGTGGATGCCCGTGACAACCGCATCGTCGGGGCCGAGGTGCTGCTGCGCTGGCACCATCCGCTGTTGGGCCAGCAGCCGCCCAGCCAGTTCATCCAGGTGCTGGAGGAAAGCGGGCTGATCCTGGAGGTGGGCAGCTGGATACTCGACGAAGCCTGCGATGCCTGCTCGCGCATGCTGCAGGACGGGCTGATCGATCCGATGGATTTCAGCCTGTGCGTGAACATCAGCCCGCGCCAGTTCCGCCAGAACGATTTCGTCGAGCGGGTGCGGCGCAGCCTGGACGACTACCGCCTGCCCTACCAGATGCTCAAGCTGGAGATCACCGAGGGCATCGTGATCCAGAACCTGGAGGACACCATCAGCAAGATGCGCGAGCTGAAGGCGTTCGGGGTGAGCTTTGCGATGGATGACTTCGGCACCGGCTACTCGTCGCTCACCTACCTCAAGCGCTTGCCGGTGGATGCGCTGAAGATCGACCAATCGTTCGTGCGCGATGCACCGCTGGACCCCAATGATGCAGAGATCGTCAAGGCCATCGTGGCCATGGCCAGAAGCCTGGACCTGGCAGTGATTGCCGAAGGGGTGGAGCTGTCGGAGCAACTGGAGTTTCTGGAGCGGCTGGGGTGCCATCTGTACCAGGGGTACCTGCACAGCCGGCCATTGCCGCTGAACGAGTTCAGGGCGATGCTGCTGCAGGCACCGGCGGACTACTGACACACCGCAGCACGGCAGTTGCCAGCAAGGCTGGCCCCTGCAGTGAAGAGCCGCGCGAACCGGGCACAAAAAAGGGCACCCGAAGGTGCCCTCTTTCACTCAGCCCACACTCAGTTCAGCGCAGGTTTCTCGCCGTTGATCGGGATGCGCTTGGCCTTGGCTTCTTCAGGCACAACACGCAGCAGATCGACACTGAGCAGACCGTTGGCCAGGCCCGCCGACTTCACTTCGATGTGGTCAGCCAGGCGGAAGGACAACTTGAAGGCCCGCTGGGCGATGCCCTGGTGCAGGTAGGTGACGCTTTCACCACTGCTGTCACGCTTGCCGCCACTGACGGTCAGAACGCCTTTTTCCACTTGCAGGTCGAGGTCCTCTTCCTGGAAGCCAGCTGCAGCAACGACGATTCGGTAGTGGTCTTCGCCATGTTTTTCAACATTGTAGGGTGGGTAGGTGCTACCCGACTCGCTACGTGCCGCGGATTCGAACAGGTCGTTGAAACGATCGAAGCCAACGGATTGACGGAACAGTGGAGCCAGAGAAAATGCGGTAGTCATGGTACATCTCCTGAAATATCAGCGAGTTGGTGATTGCGCGACCCGACTTCGGCATCGCGTACTCCCTAGATAAGGACCCGCCCTAACATTTCAAGCATCGACCACAAAAATTTTTTCAGGCCGCCTCGCTGACCGGAATACCCAGCAGCCGCGCCACGCGATCACAGTCGGTCTCGCGACGCAGTTCGGTAAACAGTGCCGTGGCTTCGGGGTAGGTACGGGTCAGCATCGCCACCCACTGCTTCAGTCGCCCCGGTGCCTGACGCTCGGTCATCTGTTCCCGGGCCTGCACCCAGAAGTCCTGCAGCAGCGGTTGCAGTGCCTGCCAGTCCAGCGGCACGAACTCGATGCCCTGGCGCTCGGCGGCAATCTGCCGGGCCAGGTCCGGGCGCGACACCAGGCCGCGACCGAGCATGATGTCCTCCACGCCGCTGACCTCGCGACAGCGGCGCCAGTCTTCCAGCGTCCACACCTCGCCGTTGGCGAACACCGGCACCCTCACCACCTCCTGCACCCGCGCCACGTACTCCCAGTGCGCCGGCGGCTTGTAGCCGTCGACCTTGGTGCGTGCGTGCACCACCAACTGGTCGGCGCCGCCTTCGGCCAGGGCGCGGGCGCAGTCCAGCGCACCGTCCGGGCTGTCGAAGCCCAGGCGCATCTTGGCGGTGACCGGGATATGCGCAGGCACCGCCCGGCGCACTTCGCGCAGGATGGCATGCAGCAGCTCGGGTTCCTTGAGCAGCACCGCGCCGCCGCGGGACTTGTTCACGGTCTTGGCCGGGCAACCGAAATTGAGGTCGATGACGGGGGCGCCCAGCTCGCAGGCCAGCACCGCGTTATCGGCCAGGCATGCCGGGTCGGAGCCCAGCAACTGCACACGCAAAGGCACGCCGGCGGCGGTTTGCGCACCGCGGCCAAGCTCCGGGGCCAGCTTCTCGTACACATGCGCCGGCAGCAACCGGTCGCACACGCGAATGAACTCGGTGACACACCAGTCGATGCCGCCCACCTGGGTCAGTACGTCGCGAAGGATGTTGTCGACCAGCCCCTCCATGGGGGCCAGGGCAATTTGCATGGCGTGGGTCTCGCGCGAAAAAGGCCGGCAGTCTAGCAAAAACCGTGGCTTATCGGGCTCCGGCCATCGCGGCGCCGTAGCCCTCGATGAATTCTGCCGGCATGCGCCTGGGCTTGCCGGTGGACAGCTCGATGCACACGAAGGTGGTCTGCGCCCGCAGCAAGGTGGTGCCATCGCTTGGTCGCACCAGCTGGAAGTGACGGGTCATCTTCAGGCGCTGGTCCCAGTCGACGATCCAGGTGGCCAACTGCAGGATGTCGTCCTCATAGGCGCTGGCCAGGTAATCGATCTCGTGACGCACCACGGCCATGGCGCGGTCCAGGCGCCGGTACTCGGCCAGGTCCAGCCCCAGGCGCTGGGAATGACGCCAGGCGCAGCGCTCGAGCCAGGTGACGTACACCGCGTTGTTGGCGTGCCCCAGGCCGTCGATATCCTCGGCACCGACCTGCAGGTCGATGGTAAATGGCGTTGCCCGATCCCAGCTCATGCCCGCTCCCGATCTGTAGTGAACGGGCAGAGTGTAACGGATGCTCAGGCCGATTGGCGCACTGGCCGGGCACTGCGTTGCAGCAGCGCAAGTACGCCGTCGACCAGTTGCGGGTCGGACAGCACACGCATATGCCCGCCCTGGGGCAACAGCAGCAGCTGGCTGTCGAACCACGCCTGATGAATCAGCCGCGCCTCGCTGACGGCGACCAGCGGGTCGTCCTCGGCATGCACGATGAAACCGGGCAGTTCCAGCTGGTAGACGGCCACGTCCAGGCGCGAGATCGGCACCCCGACCTCTCGCTCCACCTGGCGAATGAAGGCTGCCCGCGCCCGCGCCGGCAACCCCAGGTGCCGCGCCATGCCGCGCAGCACCTCGAGCAGGCGCGCCGGCGCGGCGATGCTCACCGCCACCTCGGTACGCAGCCCCCACTGCAGGGCCAGCAGCGTACTGGCACCGCCCATGGAATGGCCGATCACCCCGTGCAATGGGCCCAGCTCACCGGCCGCCTCGAGCAAGGCGTGGGCGAACGACACCACGTTGGCCTTGTTTCCACGCGAGCGGCCGTGGGCCGGCCCTTCGAGCGCCACCGCACAATAGCCGGCGGCCACCAGGGCCTCGATCAGATGGGCGAACTGGGTGGGGCGCCCCTCCCAGCCGTGCATCAGCAGCACCGTGGGGCCTTGCCCCCAGCGCAGCGCACTCAGGCCAAAGCGCAGGGTAATGCGCTCGGCACGCGCCAGCAGCGGCAGTTCCCAGTCGCGTGGCGGCAAGGTGCGCGGGCTCATGAAGGCCTGGCGCATCTGCCCGGCCACCCGATTGGGTGCCAGGCGTCCAACAGTGGCGTTGATACCACGAATCCAGCTCAGGCTGTTCATCACGTCGCTCCAGATCAGATCACCGCGGACTTGGCGGCACGCAACACACGGTCGGACAATTCGCTGGTACCCAGCGCACGCGCCAGGGCCAGGCCGCCGACCATCAGGGCCAGGTCGGCCAGCACCTTGTCGGCGTCTTCGGGGGTGTCGGCCAGGTTGGCCATCATCAACTCGATATGCTCGGTCAGCACCGCGCGAAAGGTCGCCGGCAACTGATTGATCTCGCCCAGAGAGCTGGGCAGCGGGCAGCCGCTGTCGACGGCATCGCGGTGTTTGCGCGACAGGTAGAAGGCCGCCACCAGGGCACGACGCGCCTCCCCGTCCAGCGACGCGTCGACCTGTGCCAGCAAGGCCCGGCGCTCGCCAAGCAACTGGCAAAAGGCTTCGAGCATCAGCGCATCCTTGTTCTCGAAATGCGCATAGAACCCACCCACGGTGAGCCCCGCAGCGCCCATCACCTGCTGCACACTGGGGTCGGCCGGGCCGTTAAGGATCAGCGCACTGCGCGCCGCATCCAAAATGCGCTGGCGGGTCTGGGCTTTTTTGTCGTGCATGGCAGGCCTCCAAATATTATGGAGATAATATTATGCTCATAATATTTATTGGCAAGCACTTTCTCCTGCGGCCCAAGGGCGAAAGAGATTTTTTCGAGGGAAAAAACAAAAGGCTCATTCAATAATCGAATGAGCCTTGAAATCCCGCAGAGCGGGTAAAATGGCGTCCCCTAGGGGACTCGAACCCCTGTTACCGCCGTGAAAGGGCGGTGTCCTAGGCCACTAGACGAAGGGGACTTGTAACCTTCGTGCAGGCTCGTTTTCACGAACCCTGGCAAAATTGGTGGAGCTAAGCGGGATCGAACCGCTGACCTCCTGCATGCCATGCAGGCGCTCTCCCAGCTGAGCTATAGCCCCAGATTTCTAGCCTCGCGGCCCAGCGATGTCTTGCAACATCACTTGTGTAAAACTGGCGTCCCCTAGGGGACTCGAACCCCTGTTACCGCCGTGAAAGGGCGGTGTCCTAGGCCACTAGACGAAGGGGACGAACCTTCTTACCACACAACCCGGCTGCTGGAACCCGGTTGAACCCTGAGTTGTATGACCAACTCCGGATAGGGAATTTGGTGGAGCTAAGCGGGATCGAACCGCTGACCTCCTGCATGCCATGCAGGCGCTCTCCCAGCTGAGCTATAGCCCCACAATGTCGCTCTGAACTGAATCGCTTGGCTGGGTGCTTCGCGCTTCGTTTCGTTCATCGCTGTGGACGGGGCGCATATTAAGATCGGATTGAAGACCTGTCAAATAAATTTTCAACAAAATCCAAAAGAAATTTCCGAGATAACAAACACTTACCGGCCTGGGTCAGGAGAGCCCCCGCAAACTCGGGGGTCTCGCCCTTGCAGGAGCCGGCCTTGCCGGCGAAACAGGCGCTGCGCAATACCGGGTACCGCAGCGCTTTGTTCGCCGGCAAGGCCGGCTCCTACGGGAAAAATGCTCAGGCAATGGTGCCCAACAGCTTTTCCCATTCCTTGTTTTCTTTCTTCGACACACCACCCAGCAGGTCCAGCGCCTGGCGCAGGCGGTAGCGGGTCAGATCCGGCCCGAGGATCTCCATGGCATCGAGCACCGACACCGAGCTGGCCTGGCCGGAAATCGCGGCGAACATCAGCGGCATCGCGTCACGCAGCTTGAGCTCCAGCGCCTCGACCACCGCCTGGATGCAGCCGGTGATGCGATCCTTCTCCCACTGGCGCAGCCCCTCGAGCTTCCACAGGATCAGCTGGATCACCTGGCGTACCTGGTCGGCCGACAGTTTCTTGTGCTCGAACAGCTTGGCGTCGAGCTTGAGCGCACCTTCGAAGAAGAACCCACCCAGCGGCGCAATCTGGCTGAAGGTCTCTACCCTGCCCTGTACGTGCGGCGCGATCTTCATCATGTAGTCGCTGTTGAACGCCCATTTCTGCACGCGCGCGGCAAACTCTGCGACAGGCAGCTCACGCAGCCACTGGCCGTTGAGCCACGACAGCTTCTCGATGTCGAAGATCGGGCCGCCCAGCGACACACGCGACAGGTCGAAGTGCTCGACCATTTCGGCCAGCGAGAACTTCTCGCGCTCGTCCGGCATCGACCAACCCATGCGGCCCAGGTAGTTGAGCATGGCTTCGGGCATGAAGCCCATGCGCTCGTAGAAGGTCACCGAGGTCGGGTTCTTGCGCTTGGACAGCTTGCTCTTGTCGGGGTTGCGCAGCAGCGGCATGTAGCACAGGGTTGGCTGCTCCCAACCGAAGTACTCGTACAGCTTGATCAGCTTGGGCGCCGAAGGCAGCCACTCTTCGCCACGCAATACGTGGGTGATGCCCATCAGGTGGTCATCGACCACGTTGGCCAGGAAGTAGGTCGGCAGGCCATCGGTCTTCATCAGTACCTGCATGTCCATGCGGTCCCACGGAATCTCGACGTCGCCGCGCAGCATGTCCGGTACCACGCACACGCCTTCGGTCGGCACTTTCATGCGGATCACATGGGGCTCGCCGGCGGCCAGGCGACGCTGCACTTCTTCAGGCGAGAGCAGCAAGGCGCGCCCGTCATAGCGCGGGGTTTCGCCGCGGGCCATCTGCTCGGCACGCATCTGGTCCAGTTCTTCGGCAGTGCAGAAGCACGGGAAGGCATGGCCCAGATCGACCAGTTGCTGGGCGTACTGCTTGTAGATCTCGCCACGTTCGCTCTGGCGGTACGGGCCGTGCGGGCCGCCGACATCCGGGCCTTCGCTCCATTCGATACCCAGCCAGCGCAGGGCATCGAAGATCTGCTGCTCGGACTCGCGGGTGGAGCGCAGCTGATCGGTATCTTCGATACGCAGGATGAATTCGCCACCGTGCTGCTTGGCGAAGCAGTAGTTGAACAGGGCGATGTAGGCAGTGCCGACATGGGGATCGCCAGTCGGCGAAGGCGCGATACGCGTGCGAACGGTGGTCATGAGAGTCTCGAACAAGAGGTGAAACAAAGGCTGGATGTTAACAGCACGGGGCCACCCGGCTCCAGCAATGGGCACGATCGGCGCTTGTGTTTGCCAAGGCAAACCTTGTTAAATTTGCTTACATTTTTGGAACGATCGTACCCATGCCTGCCCAACTCAAGCGTCGCCTGCTGATTTTCCTGACCCTGGTTCTGCTCATCGGCCTGGGCTTTCTGGCCCACTGGTACTTCAAGGGGCGCTTCTACGAGAGTACCGACAATGCCTATGTGCAGGGCGAGATCACCCGGGTTTCCAGCCAGTTGGGCGCGCGCATCGAGCAGGTGCTGGTCGAGGACAACCAGCATGTGGCCAAGGGCGACCTGCTGGTGCGCCTGGAAGGCAACGACTTCCAGTTTGCCGTGGAGCGCGCCCGCGCCACCCTGGCCACCCGCGAGGCCGAGCGCCTGCAAGCCGACAGCCGCCTGACGCAGCAGGCGAGCCTGATCGCCGCCGGCCAGGCACAGGTGTCGGCCAACCAGGCCACGCTTGGGCGTACCCAGCTGGACCTCAACCGCGCCCAGGCGCTGCGCAAGCCAGGCTTTGTCTCGGAAGAACGGGTGACCACCCTGTCGGCCGAAAGCAACGTGGCACGTTCCCAGGTGAGCAAGGCCCAGGCCGACCTGCAGGGTCAACGCCAGCAGGTCAACGCACTGGCTGCCGAACTCAAGCGCCTGGATGCGCAGATCGCCACCGCCCGCACCGACCTGGCCCAGGCCGAGCTGAACCTGAGCCGCAGTGAAATTCGCGCGCCGATCAGCGGCATGATCGGCCAGCGCGCGGCACGCAACGGCCAGTACGTGCAGGCCGGCGCCTACCTGCTGTCGATCGTGCCCGATCAGGACATCTGGGTGCAGGCCAACTTCAAGGAAACCCAGATCGGCAAGATGCAGCCCGGCCAGCGTGCCGAGCTGGTGTTCGACAGCTACCCCGACACGCCGATCGAAGGCCGCGTCGACAGCCTGTTCGCCGCTTCCGGCGCGCAGTTCAGCCTGCTGCCACCCGACAACGCCACCGGCAACTTCACCAAGGTCGTGCAGCGCATTCCGGTCAAGCTGACCTTTGCCGCCGACAACCCGCTGCACGGCAAGATCCGCCCGGGCATGTCGGTGACCGCCACCGTCGATATCCGTACCGATGGCCGGTGATCAACTGATCCGTCCCGCCGGCGAACCCAGCCGGCGCGACTGGATCGCGGTGATGAGCGTGATGCTCGGCGCGTTCATGGCAGTGCTCGACATCCAGATCACCAACTCGTCCCTCAAGGACATCCAGGGCGCCCTGTCGGCGACCCTGGAAGAAGGCTCGTGGATCTCCACCTCCTACCTGGTGGCCGAGATCATCATGATCCCGCTGACCGCCTGGCTGGTGCAGCTGCTGTCGGCGCGGCGCCTGGCAGTGTGGGTGTCGGCGGGTTTTCTGGTGTCGTCGCTGCTGTGCTCGATGGCCTGGAACCTGGAAAGCATGATCGTGTTCCGCGCCCTGCAGGGTTTTACCGGCGGCGCGCTGATCCCGCTGGCCTTCACCCTGACCCTGATCAAGCTGCCCGAGCATCACCGCGCCAAGGGCATGGCGATGTTCGCCATGACCGCCACCTTCGCCCCGTCCATCGGCCCTACCCTGGGCGGCTGGCTGACCGAGAACTGGGGCTGGGAATACATCTTCTACATCAATATCCCGCCCGGCCTGATCATGATCGGCGGCTTGCTGTACGGCCTGGAGAAGAAGGAAGCACACTGGGAGCTGCTCAAAAGCACCGATTACACCGGCATCCTGACGCTGGGCGTCGGGCTTGGCTGCCTGCAGGTGTTTCTTGAGGAGGGGCATCGCAAGGACTGGCTCGAGTCGGGGCTGATCGTCACCCTGGGCAGCATTGCCCTGGTCAGCCTCATTACCTTCGTGATCGTGCAGTTCTCGAAACCCAACCCGCTGATCAACCTGCGCATCCTGCAGAACCGCAATTTCGGGTTGTCGAGCATTGCCAGCCTGGGCATGGGCGTGGGGTTGTACGGTTCGATCTACCTGCTGCCGCTGTACCTGGCGCAGATCCAGAACTACAACGCCCTGCAGATCGGCGAAGTGATCATGTGGATGGGGGTGCCGCAGCTGTTCCTGATCCCGCTGGTCCCGCAACTGATGAAGGTGATTTCGCCGAAGATCCTCTGCACCATCGGCTTCGGGCTGTTCGGGCTGGCGAGTTTCAGCTCGGGGGTATTGAACCCGGACTTTGCCGGCACCCAGTTCAACCATATCCAGATCATCCGTGCGCTGGGGCAGCCGATGATCATGGTGACCATCTCGCTGATTGCCACGGCCTATATCCAGCCGCAGGACGCAGGCTCGGCGTCGAGCCTGTTCAACATCCTGCGCAACCTGGGCGGGGCCATCGGCATTGCGCTGCTGGCCACGCTGCTGGATGCGCGCACCAAGGTGTATTTCGACTACCTGCGCGAGGCGGTGGTACCGACCAACGCCGCAGTGGCCGAGCGATTGACCTTGCTGACCGAGAAGCTGGGCAGCGAAGGGGCAGCGCTGGCCAGGCTGAGCGAGATCACCCATCAGCAGGCGATGATCATGGCGTACAACGATGCCTTCCATTTTGTCGGCATCGGACTGGCAATCAGCATGGTGGCGGTGCTGTTGACGAAGAAGCTGCCGCAGGGGTTGAAGGCGGGCGAGGCGCACTAGACCGCGTTGAAGTCTTCGCTGGCAAGCCCGCTCCCGCAGGTACTCCATTGCCCTTGGCGTCAATGTGATCCTGTGGGAGCGGGCTTGACCCGCGAAAGGCCCGTCAGACCGTGAGCAGTCGCTCACGCAACTGCGCGATCTCGTCGCGCATCTGCGCTGCAGCCTCGAACTCCAGGTCCCGCGCCAGCTGGTACATCTTCTCTTCCAGCGCCTTGATACGCTTGGCGATCTCGCCAGGCGAACGCAACTCGGCCTCGTAACGCTCGCGCTCCTCGGCGGCCTTGGCCATGCCCTTGCGCTTCTTGCTGCGCGAGCCGGGCACGTTGGCGCCTTCCATGATGTCGGTGATGTCCTTGACCACGCCCTTGGGCACGATGCCGTTGGCCTCGTTGAAGGCCATCTGCTTGTCGCGGCGACGCTCGGTTTCGCCGATCGCTCGCTCCATCGAGCCAGTCATGTTGTCGGCGTACAGGATCGCGCGGCCGTTGAGGTTGCGCGCCGCGCGCCCGATGGTCTGGATCAGCGAGCGCTCCGAACGCAGGAAGCCCTCCTTGTCCGCATCCAGAATCGCCACCAGCGAGACCTCGGGCATGTCCAGGCCCTCGCGCAGCAGGTTGATACCCACCAGCACATCGAAGGTGCCCAGGCGCAGGTCGCGGATGATCTCGACTCGCTCAACGGTATCGATGTCCGAGTGCAGGTAGCGCACCCGCACATCGTGATCGGCCAGGTAATCGCTGAGGTCTTCGGCCATGCGCTTGGTCAGGGTAGTGACCAGCACCCGCTCCTCCACCGCCACACGCTTGCGAATCTCCGACAGCAGGTCATCCACCTGGGTCGTGGCCGGACGCACCTCCACCTGGGGGTCGACCAGACCGGTCGGGCGCACCACCTGCTCCACCACACGGCCGGCATGCTCGGCCTCGTAGTTGCCCGGCGTGGCCGAGACGAAGATGGTCTGCGGGCTGACCGACTCCCATTCGTCAAAGCGCATGGGCCGGTTGTCCAACGCCGAAGGCAGGCGAAAGCCGTACTCCACCAGGGTTTCCTTGCGCGAGCGGTCCCCCTTGTACATGGCCCCCACCTGCGGAACGCTGACGTGGGATTCGTCGATCACCAGCAACGCATCCGGCGGCAGGTAGTCGTACAGGGTCGGCGGCGGCGCGCCGGCCGGACGCCCGGACAGGTAGCGCGAGTAGTTTTCGATGCCGTTGCAGTAGCCCAGCTCCAGGATCATCTCCAGGTCGAACCGGGTGCGCTGCTCCAGGCGCTGGGCCTCGACCAGCTTGTTGTGCTTGTGCAGGTACTCCAGGCGTTCCTTGAGCTCCGCCTTGATCCCGTCCATGGCCTCCAGCAGGGTTTCGCGCGGGGTCACGTAGTGGCTCTTGGGGTAGAAGGTGAAGCGCGGCAGCTTGCGGATCACCTCGCCGGTCAGCGGGTCGAAGGCCGCGATGTTCTCCACCTCGTCATCGAACAGCTCGATGCGGATGGCCTCCAGGTCCGATTCGGCCGGGAAGATGTCGATCACGTCGCCGCGCACACGGAAGGTGGCGCGGGCAAAGTCCATGTCGTTGCGGGTGTACTGCAGGTCGGCCAGACGGCGCAGCAAGGCCCGCTGGTCGAGCTTGTCGCCACGGTCCACGTGCAGCACCATCTTCAGGTAGGTTTCCGGGCTGCCCAGACCATAGATGCACGACACCGTGGTGACGATAATCGCGTCACGCCGCTCCAGCAGCGCCTTGGTCGCCGACAGGCGCATCTGCTCGATATGGTCGTTGATCGAGGCGTCCTTCTCGATGAAGGTGTCGGAGGACGGCACGTAGGCTTCGGGCTGGTAGTAGTCGTAGTAGGAAACGAAATACTCCACCGCGTTGTTCGGGAAGAATGACTTGAACTCGCCATACAACTGGGCGGCCAGGGTCTTGTTCGGCGCCAGTACCAGGGTCGGGCGCTGCACCTGGGCAATCACGTTGGCGATGCTGAAGGTCTTGCCCGAACCCGTCACCCCGAGCAGGGTCTGGTGCGCCAGCCCGGCCTCGATCCCCTCGACCATCAGGCGAATGGCTTCGGGCTGATCACCCGCCGGCTGGAAACGGGTGACGAGTTGAAACTCGGACATGGTGAACCCCTGGAAATGAACGGATACAGGCAACTGTATTTATAGACAGTACTTATACCCAATTGGTGGTGCCCGGCGCCAGTTTCAAGGCAAACCACGGCCTGTTTCACAGTATTGACCGGCGCAAGCGACTGACGGTCGAAAAATATTCGCGAAAACAGCAGTAAAAGCTGCGACAGACTGTCGCCGTGACCGATGGGTATCACTATACTGACTCCCCGTTTGTGCACCGCTTCAGTGCATTCGGCTGGAGCGTGCGACCTCTATCACTCTCCATTCAGAGCCAAGGTAAAAATGAGCCTGTTTTCCGCTGTCGAGCTGGCACCCCGCGACCCTATCCTGGGCCTCAACGAAGCGTTCAATGCCGATACCCGCACCCACAAGGTGAACCTGGGCGTTGGTGTTTACTGCAACGAAGAAGGGCGTATCCCACTGCTGCGTGCAGTCATCGAAGCCGAAACCCAACGCGCCGCCCAGCACGCCTCCCGCGGCTACCTGCCGATCGACGGCATCGTGGCCTACGACCAGGCCGTGCAGAAGCTGCTGTTCGGTGCCGATTCGCCCCTGCTGGCCGCCGGCCGTGTGGTCACCACCCAGTCCGTAGGTGGTACCGGCGCCTTGAAGATCGGCGCTGACTTCCTCAAGCAGCTGTCGCCCAATGCCACTGTCGCAATCAGCGACCCGAGCTGGGAAAACCACCGCGCCCTGTTCGAAACCGCCGGTTTCCCGGTCAAGAACTACCGCTACTACGACGCCGCCACCCATGACGTCAACCGTGCCGGCATGCTCGAGGACCTCAACGCGCTGCCGGCCGGCTCGATCGTGGTACTGCACGCCTGCTGCCACAACCCGACCGGCGTCGACCTGACCCCGGCCGACTGGAACAACGTGCTCGAGGTGGTCAAGGCCAAGGGTCACATCCCGTTCCTGGACATGGCCTACCAGGGCTTTGGCCAGGGCATCGCCGAAGACGCCGCTGCCGTGCGCCTGTTCGCCGAATCGGGCCTGGACTTCTTCGTCTCCAGCTCGTTCTCCAAGTCGTTCTCGCTGTACGGCGAGCGCGTCGGCGCCCTGTCGATCGTCACCGAGTCCAAGGAAGAGGCCACTCGCGTGCTGTCGCAGGTCAAGCGCGTGATCCGCACCAACTACTCCAACCCGCCGACCCACGGCGCCACCATTGTCGCCACCGTGCTCAACAGCCCCGAGCTGCGCGCAATGTGGGAAGCGGAACTGGCCGAGATGCGCCAGCGCATCCACGGCATGCGCAAGCAGATGGTCGAGCTGCTGGCCCAGTACGGCGCACAGCAGGACTTCAGCTTCGTCGGGCGCCAGTGCGGCATGTTCTCCTACTCGGGCCTGACCGTCGAGCAGGTGGCACGCCTGAAGGACGAGCATGCGATCTATGCTCTGGATACCGGTCGTATCTGCGTCGCCTCGTTGAACCAGAACAACATTCACGTGGTGACCAAGGCGATCGTCGAGGTCCTGTAACACCTGATTGCTCAGGGGGAGCTTGACTTCCCCTTAGCAATCAGTAAGATACGCCCCAGATTCCGCGATAGCTCAGTCGGTAGAGCAAATGACTGTTAATCATTGGGTCCCAGGTTCGAGTCCTGGTCGCGGAGCCAAACATCGTTTCAGAGCGTGCTTGCACAGCCTCTGAAATACTCGAAAAACCCGCCTTTTGGCGGGTTTTTTCGTTTTGGTCTTCAGCCCGGGCCAGGACTGCCGGGCGATACAGGCTGCGACAGGCTATTGCTGCCCGATTGGAAAGAACTGCCCCGCACTCCATACGCCCAGCCATGGCTGCCCATCGATGTCGCGCGTTACAGCCAGCTCTACCAGCTGGTAAAACACGCTGCGATGGATCAGCGCCTCGAGGTTGTTGCGCATGTGCACGTAAGGCGAAGGCTCCTGTGTCAGCGGGTCGATCACGAAGCGCAGCGGGTGCTCGGGCCCGGCCTCGACCACATCCTCCACATTGCTGGTGAAGCGCAGCACCTGCTGCTCACCACTGCCCTGCACGTCCATGAGCACCGCCACGAACGGCGCATCATCGACCTGGATTCCGACCTTTTCCACAGGCGTGACCAGGAAGTAGTCATCACCGTCGCGACGGATGATGGTGGAGAACAGACGCACCATCGGCTTGCGACCAATCGGGGTGCCCAGGTAGTACCAGGTACCGTCGCGGGCGATTCGCATGTCGATGTCGCCGCAGAAGTCCGGATTCCACAGGTGGACCGGCGCCGGACCTTTGCCGACCTTCGGGAGTTGCGCCAACAGGTCATTGGCCTTGCCGGTATCCACCATCATCTGCTCCTCAGCGGCTCATGCCCAACAAACTGCGAGCGTAATCCTCAAGCGGTGCCGCAATCAAATCCTGCGGCTGATTGTCGTGGAACGTCAGCAAACCGCCACGGCTGCGGATGCTCACGGTATCGATCAGATAGCGGGTACTGGTTTCGATCAGCATCAGCTGAATTCTTCCGGTGTCGACACCCAGGCGGTCCACCGCCTGCTCGTCGTACCACTCGTCACCATTGCCGATACGGTTGTCGGCCTTGGCAAAACGCGCATACAGCAGGTAATGCGCGCCCACGTCGCGCGCCTGGGACAAGGCATCCTCCAGCCCCAGCGGACCCTCGGCACGTCGCACCAGCGGGAAGTACTCGACAAAGGCCTTGAAGGCTTCCTCGGCCACCACGTTGGGCCGCGGATAGGCATTGCCCGGCGGCACGAACACGCCCTGACCGATGAAGACGAACGAGTCGGGCTGCAGGCGCACCGACAACGAACGGCGGGTTTCGCTATGGTCGAGCAGGCCGGCGTCGCTCATGTGGTAGCGCACACCTTCGCCCATATCGCTCACATTCATGCAGCCACCCAGCGCCATCAGCGCCAGCAGCAGAACCAGGCTACGCATCTTTCCTCCAGAAGCCGGTGACGGAAAACCGGCGAACAGCCGCCAGATGCAGGTTTTGCGCCAGCTGGAGGGTATGGCTCAACCGCCGATGATCTTCATCACCGTGGCACCGCCTGAAAAAGCCACGGCCTGCTTGTCGCCCAGGGCCTTCATCAACATGCCCTGCAAGGCCGGCAACGCCTGGTGGCGCGGCTTGTCGAGCAGGTCACCGATGAAATGCCGGTTGCTCGACGACAGGCAGCCATGCAGCCACCCGGTAGAAGACAGACGCAGGCGCGAGCAGGTTCGGCAGAACGGCACGCTTTCGTTGGCGATCACGCCGAAGTGGCCTTGCCCCGGCACCCGGTAGCGCAATGCAGTGGCGTCCACTGGCGCATCGGCCTGGGCGTACTCGTGATGCTCGCCGATCAGTTGCAGCAACTGCTCCAGGCTCACGAACTGCTGCAGGAAAGCGTTGTGGTCGCTGGCCAGGTGCCCCATGCGCATCAATTCGATAAAGCGCAGTTCATAGCCACGGGCCAGGCAGTAGTCGAGCAGCGGCAGCACCTGATCGAGGTTGCGCCCGCGCAGTGGCACCATGTTCACCTTGATCTTCATGCCGGCGTCGCTGGCCTTGTGCATGCCATCGAGCACGCTGGCCAGATCCCCGCCACGGGAGATCCCGCGGAAGGCATCGGCGTCGAGGGTATCAAGGGAGACGTTCAGGCGCCGGATGCCGGCATCCAGCAGCAATGGCAGCTTGCGCGCGAGCAACTGGCCATTGGTGGTCAGGGCGATGTCATCGAGGCCGAGCACCGACACGCCAGCCAGGAAGGCGTCGAGCTTGGGACTGACCAGGGGTTCGCCACCGGTGATACGCAGGCGCTCGATACCGGCAGCTTCGATCAGCCAGGCCACCCCACGCACCATGGCCTGGGCCGAGAGCTCATCCTGCGCTGCGACCAGACGCTTGCCGTCCGGCACGCAATAGGTGCAGGCATAGTTGCACGCCGCGGTGAGGCTGACGCGCAGGTTGCGAAAACGTCTGCCTTGACGGTCGACGATCATGGAGCACTCCGGCAAGTGTGAATCGGGCTTGCAAAACCTGACTCAGAAATCAGTTTTTTGCAAGCCTCTTACCTGAGTATATGCCTGCACGGCGCCAGCGAGCATTCAGCTGCCAGATGGCTCCGGGTCGCGCTTGCGCTTGTTGCCCATGCGCACGCCAATGTCCATGAGGAACTGGAAGAAGCCTTCCTGGTCCTCCAGCACATTGCTCCAGAACGGCGAGTGATACAGTGCCACCGCGCCATGCACCAGGGCCCAGGCTGCGCAGTAGTGGAAATACGGCGGCACGTCCTCGAGCTTGCCCTCGGTGATGCGACCCTTGATCAGCAGGGTCAGGCGCTCGAAGTTGGAGGCACGGATCTTGTGCAGCTCCTCGACCATTTCCGGCACCTGGTTGCCTTTGACCACCTTCTCTTCGAGGCGGTCGAACAGGCGGTAGCGCTGCGGGTCGCGCATGCGGAATTCGAAGTAGGCACGCGACAGGGCCTCCTTGTCGCGATCCACATCGGCAGAGTGCAGCAGTTCGTTCAAATCGCGCTCGTAGTCGAGCATCAGGCGCAGGTAGATCTCCGCCTTGGACTTGAAGTGCTTGTAGATCGTGCCTTTGCCGATACCCACGGCGTCAGCGATCATCTCGACGGTGACACTGTCTTCACCCTGTTCGAGAAACAGCTTGAGCGCGGTATCGAGAATCTCTTGCTCTCGGCGACGAAACTCACGGACCTTACGAGGTTCTTTCTGCATAAGAAGGACTGGATCAAAATCGAAGCCCGTTATTATGCCTAACTTGCGCAAAAATGCACGGATCATCCGCGCATGCCTATGTTTCTTGATGAGTTTGAACAGGCCGGCGACCCGGTTGCCCGAAGCGGACCTCCCCTTCCCCTGCCCCAGACGTGCAATCCAGGCGGTCAGGCGCACGGCAGAGCAATGCGTGCTCAGCAGGGCCGCACGTATTCCAAATCTGTTTAAAAAACGATCAACCCTTGGTGGAATCGCGGCGAACCTGACCAATACTTGAGGTGTTGGCGCGACGCATCCCCCCAAGTGACGCGCCGATAAGGGTGAACACGGACCGCTCGCCTTTGTTTTACTCCTAATGGTCTTAACCCGGATTCCCCCCAGAACCCGGGTTTTTTTTGCCCGCGCGACCGCCACGGCGACCGCGCAGCGGGGTCAGGCCACCCGCACCCGCGCCAGGGGGAACAGACGCCTGAAGTTCTCGGTGGTCTGTTGCGCCAGCTGCTCGTAACGCTCCCCCCGCACCAACGCGATGAACTCCGCCACGTCACGCACATACTCCGGCAAGTTCGGCTTGCCGCGGTGCGGAATCGGCGCCAGGTACGGTGAGTCGGTCTCTACCAGCAAACGATCTGCCGGCACCTGCCGCGCCACATCACGCAACGCGTCGGCATTGCGGAACGTGACAATCCCCGACAACGAAATGTAATACCCCAGGTCCAGCGCTGCCTTGGCCATCTCCCAGTCTTCGGTGAAGCAGTGCAGCACGCCCGCCTGCGGCAATGCCGCCTCGCGCAGCAGGGTCAGGGTATCGGCGCGCGCCGCACGGGTGTGGATGACCACCGGCTTGCCGGTGAGCCTGGCCGCCTCCAGGTGCAGGCGAAATGACGCCTGTTGCAACTGTGCAGCCTCGGGCTCGTAGTGATAGTCCAGCCCGGTCTCACCAATAGCCACCACCTCGGGGTGGTTCAGTTCGCCGAGCAGCCAGTCCAGCGCCGGCGCTTCGCCTGGCGCCAGGTCCAGCGGGTGGATGCCGACCGAGCAGTCCACATCAGGGTAGCGCGCTGCCAGCGCCCTGACCTGGGCCGCATTGTCGGCACTTACGCCGATGCACAGGAAATGCCCGACACCCCGTGCCCGCGCGGCATCCAGCGCGGCATCCAGGGAGCCACCATGGGCGGCGAGGTCGAGACGGTCGAGGTGGCAATGGGAATCTACAAGCATGGGCGTAATGACAACACTGAAAATGGAGGATCGAAAGGCCAGCTCAACGCTGACCCGGCAACAGGGCCCAGGAGGCCAGCAACGCTTCGAGCAACAGCACGCGGTTGAGGTTGGCCTTGTTCAGCACCTTCTGGCGCTGCACAAGAATCCAGTCCTGGATATCCAGCACCTTGCCCTGCGGGCTCTTCTGGGCAAGGTACTGCACGACCTTGCGCATGTCGGCCAGCCCCAGGCCCTCTTCGTCCTGGGTCAGCTGATAGCGCAGGATCAGGTTGGACCAGTCGCAGAACCAGTCGAACAGCAACAACAGCGGGATGCTGTTCCAGCCTTCGGCCAACTGGGTCGCGGACTGCTGCTGCTTGAGCAGCTTCTTGACCCCCTCGACCACCTGCGCGCGCTGCTCGCGCACACCCTGGGCCTGCAGGCTGACAGCCAGCAGTGGCGAACCTGCTGCAAGGCTCAGCAGTTCGTGGCGCTCGGCCTCGTCACTGTCGGGTAACGCGGCTGCCAGCCACGCCTCGCTCTGCGCCTGACTTGGCAACGGGCAGGCCTGTTGCTGGCAACGGCTCTTGATGGTCGGCAGCAACCGGCTGGGCTGGTGACTGACCAGCAACAGCACGGTATCGCCCGAAGGCTCTTCGAGGCTCTTGAGCAAGGCGTTGGCAGCGTTGATGTTCATTGCCTCGACCGGCTCGATGAGAATCACCTTGCGTCCGCCCATCTGCGCGGTCTGCACCACGAAGCTGACCAGGTCGCGCACCTGGTCGACCTTGATCGGCTTGTCGGCCTCTTCAGGCTCCAGGATGTAGTTGTCCGGGTGACTGCCCGCCTTCAGCAACTGGCACGACTTGCAGTGCCCGCACGCCTCAAGCCCCTCGGGCTGGCGGCACAGCAGAAACGCCATCAGGCGCTCGGCCAGCGCCCGCTTGCCGATGCCTTGCGGGCCGTGCAACAGGTACGCATGAGCATGCTGTGTGCGCCCGGCCAGTTGCTGCCAGAGCGTCGCCTGCCACGGGTAGGCCTCAGCCACGGCAACGCTCCAGGATCTGCGGCAGCAACGCATCCAGGGCGAGTTGAACCCGGGCCAGCGGTTGCGCGGCATCGACCAGGTGATAGCGCGCCGGGTCGGCGGCTGCGCGGGCCAGGTAGGCCTGGCGAACAGCCTGGAAAAACGCCTGGCCTTCCTGCTCGAAGCGATCCAGCCGCCCGCGCGCCGCTGCGCGCGAAAGGCCGACCTCCACCGGCAGGTCGAACACCAGGGTCAGGTCGGGGCGCAGGTCGCCCTGGACGAAGGTTTCAAGGGTGGCAATGCGCTCGACCGACAGCCCGCGGCCACCGCCCTGGTAGGCATAGGTGGCATCGGTGAAACGGTCGCACAGGACGATGGCGCCCCGCGCAAGCGCCGGGCGGATCACCTGGGCCAGGTGCTGGGCGCGCGCGGCGAACACCAGCAACAGCTCGGTGTCGGCATCCATCGTCTCATCGCTGGGGGCCAGCAACAGTTCGCGTATGCGCTCGGCCAGCGGGGTGCCGCCCGGCTCGCGGGTCAGCACCACATCCAGCCCGTGGGCGCGCAGGTGCTCGGCCAGGTACTCGCGATTGGTGCTCTTGCCCGCGCCTTCGGGACCTTCCAGGGTGATAAACAAGCCGCTCACAGGCAGTCCTTAATCAGGGTCATTGCGGGGTAGGTTCGCTGGCCGGGGGAACATCCGGCTGCACCGAGGGCTCGGCAGGCTGCGGTGCAGCCTGGGGCGCCTCGGGCGCAGGAACCTCGTTCGGGGTGTCGCCGGCGCTTGGCGCCGGGCTTGAACGGTAGTCGGCACGCCGCTTGATCTGGTACTCGCGCACGGCAGAATTGTGCGCCCCCAGGTCGTCGGAGAACACATGGCTGCCATCGCCCCGGGCGACGAAGTACAGGCTGCTGCCCGGCTCCGGGTTCAAGGCCGCGTGAATGGCTTCACGCCCGACCATGGCAATCGGCGTCGGCGGCAGGCCGGCGATCACGTAGGTGTTGTAGGGCGTGGGCTCACGCAGGTCGGCGCGGGTGATCTTGCCGTTGTAGCGTTCGCCCATGCCATAGATCACGGTAGGGTCGGTCTGCAGCAGCATGCCGATCTGCAGGCGACGCACGAAGACGCCGGCGATCTGACCACGCTCCTGTGGCACGCCGGTTTCCTTCTCGACCAGCGAGGCCATGATCAGCGCCTGGTAAGGGTCGCGATAGGGCGCAGCCGGGGAGCGCTCGTTCCACTCCTTGGCCAGCACCTCCTCCAGGCGCGCGTACGCCTGCTGCAGGAACTCGACATCGCTCATGCCGCGCACGAACCGATAGGTGTCAGGGAAGAAGCGCCCCTCGGGGAACACGCCCGGGTGCCCGAGCTTGTCCATGACCTCGCTGTCGCTCAGGCCATCCAGGGTCTGGCGGATCTTTTCATGTCTGGCCAGTGCCGAGCGCACCTGGCGGAAATTCCAGCCCTCGACCAGGGTCAGGCTGTACTGCACCACGTCACCACGCCGCCACGCCTCGAACAGGTCGCGCACGTTCATGCCGGGGGTCATGCGGTACTCGCCGGTATGCAAAGCCACGCTCGGCATGTTGAAGCGCCAGTAAAGGCGCAGCCAGAAGGCGTCGCGGATCACGCCGTCCTGCTGCATGCGGTAGAACATGCGGTTGGGCGTGGTGCCGGTAGGAACATCGAGCAACCGCTCGCCGGTCAGGTGCAGCGGCTGCTCCAGCGCCGAGTGCACCTTCCAGGCCGAGAAGCCCAATAGCAGGCCGGCCAGGATCAACCCGGTCTCCAGCAGCACCAACAATTTACGTCTCACGAATCAGGCATCCAGTAGCGTACGGGCAATGGCCTGCAGTTTACGGGTGAGCGGCCCCGGCGACCAGTTCAGCGATGCAAATGCACGCACCGGCCATACGCCATACACGCTGTTGCACAGCAACACTTCGTCGGCCTGCTCGAGATCGGCCAGCGCCAGGTCGACCACACGGGCCGTGATACCGTGGCGCGGCGCCTCGTCCAGCAAGGCAGCGCGCATTACCCCGGCCACGCCGCAACGCGCCAGGTCGGCGGTGTACAGCACGCCATCGCGCACCACGAACAGGTTGCTGTAGACACCTTCGATCACGCGCCCGGATACATCACGCATCAAACCTTCAGCGTACTCGGCGCCCTGCCACTCGGCCCGTGCCAGTACCTGCTCCAGGCGATTGAGGTGCTTGAGCCCGGCAAGCAAGGGTTGCTCGGCCAGGCGGGTCTGGCAGGCAAACAGCCTTACCCCCTGCTCGGCGTTCTGCGGCGGGTAGCTGGCGGCGGGGCTGGCCTGAAGAATGCGACGCGGCGGTGCACCGGCAGCCGGGGCATAGCCGCGCTGACTGTCGCCACGGGTGAGAATGAGCTTGAGCACGCCATCACCCAGCAAGCCGGCATAACGGCATACCTCGTCGCGGATGAGCGGATGATCGGCGTCGATCGCCAGGCGCTGGCAACCCAGCGCCAGGCGGTCGAGGTGATACGTCAGCAGCGAGGGCTGCCCGGCCCGCACGGCGATGGTCTCGAACAGACCATCGCCATAGGCCAGCCCGCGGCTGCTCAACGTCAGGGCGTCAGCCGGCAGGCCATCGACCCAGCTGTGCATCACTCGGCGAACCGGCGGAACACCAGCGAGCCATTGGTACCGCCAAAACCGAAGGAGTTCGACAGCACGACCTCGATCGGCATGTTGCGCGGCTGGTGCGGCACGAAGTCCAGGTCGCAGCCTTCATCCGGCTCATCGAGGTTGATGGTCGGCGGCGCCACTTGCCCATTGATGGACAGCACGCTGAAAATCGCCTCTACCGCGCCGGCAGCCCCCAGCAGGTGACCGGTCATCGACTTGGTCGAGCTCACGGCCAGCTTGTAGGCGTGCTCGCCGAACACCGACTTGATCGCTGCCACTTCGGCCAGGTCGCCGGCAGGCGTCGAGGTACCGTGGGCGTTGATGTAGCCGACTTCGCTGGGGTTCACGCCCGCATCGCGCAAGGCGTTGGCCATGCAACGGGCCGCACCGGCGCCGTTGTCGGGCGGCGAGGTCATGTGGTAGGCGTCGCCACTCATGCCAAAACCAACCAGTTCGGCATAGATGGTCGCGCCCCGCGCCTTGGCGTGCTCGAGCTCTTCGAGCACCAGCGCACCGGCACCGTCGGACAGCACGAAACCGTCACGGCCCTTGTCCCACGGCCGGCTGGCACGGGTTGGCTCGTCGTTGCGCGTCGACAGCGCACGCGAAGCGCCAAAACCGCCCATACCCAGGCCACAGGCCGCCATCTCTGCGCCACCGGCGATCATCACGTCGGCTTCGCCGTAGGCGATATTGCGCGCCGCCATGCCGATGCAGTGCGTGCCCGTGGTGCAGGCAGTGGCAATGGCGTAGTTGGGCCCCTGTACACCCAGGTGGATCGACAGGAAACCGGAAATCATGTTGATGATCGAGCCTGGCACGAAGAACGGCGAAATGCGCCGCGGGCCTTGCTCGTGCAAGGTCCGGCTGGTTTCTTCGATATTGGTCAGGCCGCCGATGCCCGAACCCATGGCCACGCCGATACGCTCACGGTTGGCATCGGTGACTTCCAGCCCGGCATTGCGCACCGCCTGGAACCCGGCCGCCAGGCCGTATTGAATGAACAGATCGAGCTTGCGGGCTTCCTTGACCGACAGGTACTGCTCGACTTCAAAGCCCTTTACCGAGCCGCCAAAACGGGTGGAGTAGGCAGACAGGTCAGTATGCTCGATCAGACCTATGCCACTGCGGCCAGCCAGAATGCCTTGCCAACTGCTTGGCACATCCGTGCCCAGTGGCGACAGCATACCCATACCGGTGACCACGACGCGTCTACGCGACACAGCACTCTCCTTATTCTATGGTCTACATCTCATGCAAAGAAAAAACCGCACGCCAGTAACGGCAGTGCGGTTTTTCCATGACAAGAAGCGACGACTACAAAGTCTTAAGCCTGGTGGCTGGTGACGTAGTCGATGGCTGCTTGAACAGTAGTGATCTTCTCGGCTTCTTCGTCAGGGATTTCGGTCTCGAATTCCTCTTCCAGAGCCATCACCAGCTCAACGGTGTCAAGGGAATCGGCACCCAGATCTTCTACGAAGGAAGCGGTGTTGACCACTTCTTCTTCTTTAACGCCCAGTTGCTCGGCGACGATTTTCTTGACGCGTTCTTCGATGGTGCTCATACCTAGTTTTCACTCCTAATGGATATATGTCAGGCAGCTGGCCGGTGTGTAAGTTTATAGAAAGACGCCCGCTTTTCAAGCGTAATGCATCCCTCGAACTTCACACCCACCTGCCGCCTAGAATTTGGTTGCAGCTTTATAACGGATTTTAGACAGCTCGTATGACATTTTTTTGAAGCAATCCGTCACATTTAACTACATGTACATCCCGCCGTTGACCGGGACAGTCGCACCGGTCACGTAAGCTGCGCCGTCAGAGGCCAGGAACGCAACCACTTTCGCGATTTCGTCGACCTGGCCCAGACGACCCAGCGGAATCTGGTTTTGCAGCGCTTCACGCTGTGCCTCTGGAAGTTCGCGGGTCATGTCGGTATCGATGAAACCCGGCGCTACCGAGTTCACGGTGATCGCACGGGAGCCGACTTCACGCGCCAGGGCGCGGCTGAAGCCTTCCAGGCCGGCCTTGGCGGCGGCGTAGTTGACCTGGCCGACGTTACCCATGGCCCCAACGACCGAACCGATGCTGATGATACGACCCCAGCGCGCCTTGGTCATGCCGCGCAGCACGCCCTTGGACAGACGGTAGAGGCTGTTGAGGTTGGTATCGATGACGTCGAACCACTCGTCGTCTTTCATGCGCAGCATCAGGTTGTCGCGGGTGATGCCGGCGTTGTTGACCAGGATGGTCGGCGCACCGAACTGCACCTGGATAGAAGCGAGGGTGGCGGTGACCGACTCGTCGCTGGTCACGTTCAGCTCCAGCCCGGTACCGGCGATGCCGTGCTCCTTGAGGGTCGCGGCAATACGCTCGGCGCCGGAGGCGGACGTGGCGGTACCGATGACGGTGGCGCCCAGACGCCCCAGTTCCAGGGCGATCGCCTGGCCAATGCCACGGCTGGCGCCGGTGACCAGTGCAACTTTACCTTGCAGGCTCATGCAAGTTTCTCCTAAATCAGGCCAGCGCCGCACGGGTGGCGGCGAAAGCATCCGGGGTATTGAGGTTGAAGGTGTTCACGCCGTCGGCGCAGCGCTTGTTCAAGCCGGCCAGCACCTTGCCGGGGCCGCACTCGACCAGTTGCACCGCGCCATTGGCGGCCAGGGTCTGCACGCATTCGACCCAGCGTACCGGCTTGTACAGCTGCTCCAGCAGGTCGCGTTTGAGGGTATCGAGATCGCCAGCCACGCCCGCACTGACGTTCTGCACCAGCGGGATCTGCGGGGCCTGCCAGTCGATGGCGTTCACCGATTCGGCAAACCGCTCGGCGGCCGGGCGCATCAGCTCGCAGTGCGACGGCACGCTGACCGGCAGCGGCAGCGCACGTTTGGCGCCGGCGGCCTTGCAGGCTTCCATGGCGCGCTCTACAGCAGCCTTGGCACCGGCAATGACAACCTGGCCCGGGGAGTTGAAGTTGACCGCACTGACCACCTCACCCTGCGCAGCCTGAGCACACAGGTCCACGACCACGGCGTCATCCAGGCCCAGAATCGCAGCCATGGCGCCCTGCCCGGCCGGCACGGCCTCCTGCATGAGCTCGCCGCGACGCTTGACCAGCTTGACCGCCTCACCCAGGCTCAGGCTGCCGGCAGCCACCAGCGCACTGTATTCACCCAGGCTGTGCCCGGAAACGAATGCAGGGCGCGCGCCACCTTCGGCCAGCCACAGGCGCCACAGGGCGATCGAGGCGGTCAGGATGGCCGGCTGGGTTTTGTCCGTCTGGTTGAGTTGTTCTTCCGGGCCCTGCTGGGTCAGTGCCCACAGGTCGTAACCGAGAGCCTCGGAGGCCTCACGGAAGGTATCGATGACCAGCGGGTACTGGGCGCCCAGCTCGGCAAGCATGCCGAGCGACTGCGAACCTTGGCCAGGAAAGACGAATGCGAGGGATGCAGACATTGAACAAGCCCCTAATGATCTTGTCGTCGAAAATAGCGCCCAGCCGGGGCTGAGCGCGAGAAAACTGACAATTGGATGGTAACGAGAACCAAGCGGTCACATTTATGCACGTCGTTGTGCCGATGCCTAAGGCAGCAGATCCTCCAGACGGCCGTGCAAGCGCTGCGGCAGGTTCTCCTGGATCTCGATCAGCGCCCGCTGTATCGCGCTCTGGAAACCCTGCACACCGGCCGAGCCATGACTCTTGATAACGATGCCCTGCAGGCCGAGAAAACTCGCGCCATTGTGGCGCGCCGGCGCAAGGTCGGCCTTCAGGCGACTGAGCAGCGGCATCGCCAGGGCCCCCACCGCCCGCGCCATCAGGCCACGCTTGAACAGCGCCTCGATGCGCCCACCGATCATGGTGGCCAAGCCTTCGCTGGACTTGAGCAGGATATTGCCGACAAAGCCGTCGCACACCACCACATCCGCTTCGCCACGGTACAGGCCATCGCCTTCGACAAAGCCGATGTAGTTGAGGCCGCGGGCATTTTGCAGCAGCGTCGCAGCCAGCTTGACCTGCTGGTTGCCCTTGATGTCTTCGGTACCGATGTTGAGCAGCGCCACGCGCGGCCGGGAAATGCCCAGCGCTTGCGCCGCCACCGAGCCCATCACGGCGAACTGGAACAGGTGCTCGGCGCTGCAGTCGACGTTGGCCCCCAGATCAAGCAGCTGGCAATAGCCGGTCTGGGTCGGTATGGCCGCCACCATCGCCGGCCGATCGATGCCGGGCAGGGTCTTGAGCACATAGCGCGACAACGCCATCAGCGCGCCGGTGTTGCCGGCGCTCACGCAGGCCTGCACCTTGCCATCACGCAATAATTCGAGGGCCACGCGCATCGACGAGTCGGGCTTGCCACGCAGCGCCTGGGACGGCCGCTCATCCATGCCGATCACTTCGCTGGCCGGCACAATATGCAGGCGCGCGCGATCCGCTGCCGACTGGCCAGCGATCAGATCTTCAAGGAGGGAGGGTTGACCGACGAGGGTCAGGTGCAGCGAGGGAGTAGCCGACAGGCAAGCAATGCTGGCCTGAACAATGCTGCGGGGACCGAAGTCCCCGCCCATTGCGTCAATCGCGATCTGAGCGGACAAGGATTACTCGTCAGCGCCCTTGTCGATCACTTTGCGACCACGGTATACGCCTTCTGGCGATACGTGGTGACGCAGGTGCACTTCACCAGTGGTTTTCTCTACGGACAGAGCGTTTTCCGAGAGAGCGTCGTGCGAACGGCGCATGTCACGGGCAGAGCGGGATTTTTTGTTCTGCTGAACAGCCATAATTGATTAACTCCTAAACGTTTGGGTCACGCTTTAACTGCGCCAATACACTGAACGGGTTGGACCGCGTTACCTCGTCCTTGCTCGGTTCGGGCTCATCGGCGCCCGCCGGCTGCTGGCATTCTTCCGGATGATGAGCAGGCACGATGGGCAAGGCGAGCAGAAGCTCTTCCTCGACCAATGCTTGCAGATCCAAAGGATCTTCGCCCAGTTCCAGCACGTCATAACCTTTCGGTAACGACTGGGTATTCGCACCCTCTTTCACCACAGCATATGTAGATTCGCTGTGGATCGGCAGGGTGACCAGCTCAAGACAACGCTGGCAAACCATCTTGACCTCGACGGTCAGAGCACTGTGGATAACCACGGTTTTCTGTTCGTCTCGCTCAAAATCGAATTTAGCCTGCACCGTACCGACATCGTCGGAAAGCGGGTCGCAGAGTCTCTCCAAATCGGCGAGTAGCAGCGTTCCTTCGAGAGAAACACCACGATCGGCCAATTTGCGCGGGTCAACGTGAGGTGGAATCGGGTCATTCAACATAGGCGCAGCATTCTAGGGATGCCCCCCGCCCCTGTCAAAGGAAATTCGGCCCCGTTCAACATGTTAGAATCGGCGCACCTGCTCAGGAGTTCATCATGCTGCCCTTGTTACTGGCTTCCAGCTCACCCTACCGGCGCGAATTGCTGGCGCGACTGCAACTGCCCTTTGCCTGGGCAGCGCCCGATATCGACGAACAGCGCATCGGCGAAGAGCCCGCCCCAGAGCTGGTCAAGCGCCTGGCCAGGCACAAGGCCGAGGCATTGGCTGCCAGCCATCCGGGGCATCTTATCATCGGCTCCGACCAGGTTGCCGTGCTGGGCGAACAGATTCTGGGCAAGCCACACACCTTCGAAAAGGCCTGCGAGCAATTGCTGGCTGCGAGCGGCAATCACGTCACCTTCCTGACCGGCGTGGCGCTGCTCAATACCCAGAGCGGCCATTGCGAGGTCGATTGCGTTCCATTTACCGTGCACATGCGCGAACTGGACCTGCCACGCATCGAACGCTACCTGCACGCTGAGCAACCCTATGACTGCGCCGGCAGCTTCAAGTGCGAAGGGCTGGGGGTGAGCCTGTTCCAAAGCACCCACGGCTGCGATGCCACCAGCCTGGTGGGACTGCCGCTGATCCGACTGGTCGACATGCTGCTCAAGGAAGGGGTGAGCATACCGTGAGGGCAAGCCAATACCAGCAATAAAAAACCGGCCATCTGGCCGGTTTTTCATTAATCAGCACTCTCAGCGCAGTGCCGGCCCCTGAAAGCCCATCCACATAGCCAGGTGCTCGGCGACGCTGGCACCCAGGCGCTTGGAGAAGCGATCAAACGGCGACTCTTCGACGGTGAAATCAACCAGGGTCTTCTCCCCCACCACCTCACGCGCCACATAATCGGCATTACCCAGGGCGTCCACCAGCCCCAGCTGCACGGCCTGCTCACCCGACCAGATCAGCCCGCTGAACAGCTCGGGATGCTCCTTGTCCTTGAGCCGCTCGCCGCGCCCCTGCTTCACACTGGCAATGAACTGCTTGTGGGTGGTGTCCAGCACACCCTGCCAGAAGGCCGTTTCGTCCGGTTTCTGCGGCTGGAATGGATCAAGGAAGGCCTTGTGCTCACCCGCCGTATAGGTACGACGCTCGACACCCAGCTTCTCCATGGTGCCGACAAAGCCGTAGCCAGCTGCCGTCACACCAATCGAGCCCACCAGGCTGGCCTTGTCGGCATAGATTTGGTCAGCCGCACTGGCGATATAGTAGGCACCCGACGCACCCAGGTCGCTGATGACCGCGTACACCTTGACCGACGGCTTGGCGGCCTGCAGACGACGAATCTCGTCATAGATGTAGCCAGACTGCACCGGGCTGCCGCCCGGGCTGTTGATACGCAGCACTACCGCCTTGGTCTTGGCGTCGTCGAAGGCCGCACGCAGGCTGGCTATCACGTTGTCGGCGCTGGCCGGCTCCTTGTCCGCAATGATCCCGCGCACCTCGATCAGCGCCGTATGGCTCGCGCCACGGGCGGCGGTCTTGTCGATATCCATCAACGGCGAAAACAGGGCCAGGATGCCGAACAGGTACACGAACGTCAGCAGCTTGAAAAAAATACCCCAGCGCCGGGCCCGACGCTGCTCCTGCACGCCCGCCAGCAAGGTCTTCTCGAGCAGCTTCCAGCTGGTGCGCTCTTCGTTCTTTTCGGCGTCAGGCGCCTTCCACTCGTCAGTCATGCTCACCTACCCTGGAAATTCGATTGCAGCGGTTCGGCCTAGCCACGCCTGCAATTGTGAAAAGTGCTGTATGGACAACTGCGGCTCGTAAACGCTCAATGCCTCGAGCGACAGCGCCCCATGCCCCACCGCCACCGAATGCATGCCGGCATTGCGCGCCATCAGCAGGTCGAACGACGAATCGCCCACCATCAACGCACGGCTCGCCGGCACCTGGCAATGGGCCAGGATCTCCTCGAGCATGCGCGGGTGCGGCTTGCCCATGGTTTCGTCGGCAGCCCGGGTAATGTCGAAGAACGTTTCCCAGCCATTGGCCACCAGCACCCGGTCCAGGCCGCGACGCGCCTTGCCGGTAGCGACTGCCAGGCGATAGCCATCGGCCCTGAACGACTCGAGGGCCTCGACCACGCCGGGATACAACGGCGACGGCTGGGTATCCAGGGCCATATAGATGTCGGCGTAATGCTGACGAAACGCCATGACTTCAGGCTGATCCAGATGCGGGTACAGCGTGCTGATCGCCTCGGGCAGCGCCAGGCCGATGATGCCCTTGACCGCCTCGTCCGAGCACAGCGCATAGCCGGCACGCTCGGCCGAGCGATGCATCGCTTCGACGATGCGCCCGATCGAATCGGCCAGCGTGCCGTCCCAATCGAAGATCAGCAGGTCGTAATCACGGCGCACTCAAACGCTCCACGGTCTTGGCCCACATGTCGTCCACCGGCGCCTCCAGCTTCAGCTCGCCGCCATCGGGCAACGGCACGGTCAGCGCATAGGCATGCAGGAACAGGCGCTTGCCGCCCAGCTCGCGGATCTCGCGAGTGAAATCCTCGTCGCCATACTTGCTGTCGCCGGCGATGCAATGCCCGGCATGCAGGGTATGCACGCGAATCTGGTGGGTACGGCCAGTAATCGGGCGTGCCTCGACCATGGTCGCGAAATCGCCGAAACGGCGCAGCACGCGAAACAGGGTGAGCGCCTCCTTGCCTTCGTCGTTGATTTCCACCATCCGCTCGCCGGAACGCAGGTTGCTCTTGAGCAGCGGCGCATTGACCTGCTTCTTGGCCGTGGCCCAGTGACCACGCACCAGCGCCATGTAGCGCTTGTCGACGCCGTCACCGCGCAACGCGGCATGCAGATGGCGCAACATGCTGCGCTTCTTGGCGATCATCAGCAGACCGGAGGTATCGCGATCGAGCCGATGCACCAGCTCCAGCTCCTTGGTATCCGGGCGCAACTGACGAAAGGCTTCGATCACACCGTAGTTCAGCCCGCTGCCGCCGTGCACGGCGATGCCAGCAGGCTTGTTGAGCACGATCAGGGCCTTGTCTTCGTACACGATGGCCGCTTCGAGTCGCTGAAGCAGGCCCTGTGCCAGCGGCACCGGCTCGTCACGCTCAGGCAGACGAACGGGCGGCACGCGCACGATATCGCCGGCCTGCAATTTGTACTCTGGCTTGATCCGTCCCTTGTTCACCCGCACTTCGCCTTTGCGCAAAATGCGATAAATCAAGGTCTTGGGAACGCCCTTGAGTGCAGTGATCAGGAAGTTGTCGATCCGTTGGCCGGCAAGTTCCGGCGCGACCTCGATCAGCTGGACGCCGGAGGTCGGAGGGGTAGTAGTCGTCATTTGCGAATCATAACAATTTTTTATGGATTTGAAGCACTTAATGATTGCTGCTATAGTCGCGAACGCCGCCAAAAGCGGCTGGCCAGCGGACCAATGGCTTTGAGCCGGCCCTGACCTACGCAATTCTCGAGGACGCGAGGCCGTCCGACGGGGCTTTCGCCAGTTTACAGAAGTGCCTGGAATCGCTACCAGCGCCGATGAGAGAAGACCGATAAAAAACAACAAGAGCGGTGTTTGACCCTCCTGCACGTTTTTTTCGATGCCCACTCCTTCAGTGCAGTCGCTTTCACGCAGTCACGGCGAATGCTTCGGAAATACCAGCCTTAGCCATAGAAAGCGCGGGCTCCCGTATGGAGCTGGCGATAACTGCAACCCGTTGCGGATTCAGCGCGCGGCAGCACCCGAATTATCAGGGATACGTGTAGGGTGGAGATGCACAACCGTCGGACCGTGTAGCACTGCGTCCAGTCCACAGGCCCTCTGGCCCGCGACCGGACCCGGTCTTGATCAAGATGCCCCAGGGTGTCCACGGCCGAAGGCTGATTCCTCCTCCTGACTGAGTGCATTTGACACCACAGCTAGCAGGACGCGTCGTCGCGACTTCGGCAGCACTGGGCGACCAGTCCGACCGCAAGCCGCTGGACACGGGATGGTCCGCCACCCCTGACGCACCCTGACACCGACCGTGAGAAGTCGTGTGTGCCGAACGCCGTTTCCGGCAGCCCGGAAACCGACGGTACTACATGAAAAGAATGCTGATTAACGCGACTCAACCCGAAGAGTTGCGTGTTGCTCTGGTAGACGGCCAGCGCCTCTACGATCTGGACATCGAGTCCGGTGCACGCGAGCAGAAAAAAGCCAACATCTACAAGGGCAAGATCACCCGCATCGAGCCCAGCCTTGAAGCCGCCTTCGTCGATTTCGGCTCCGAGCGCCACGGCTTTCTGCCCCTCAAGGAAATCTCCCGCGAATACTTCAAGAAGTCGCCCGAAGGCCGGGTGAACATCAAGGAAGTGCTGAGCGAAGGCCAGGAAGTCATCGTCCAGGTCGAGAAGGAAGAGCGCGGCAACAAGGGCGCCGCCCTGACCACCTTCATCAGCCTGGCCGGTCGTTACCTGGTCCTGATGCCTAACAACCCGCGTGCCGGCGGCATCTCCCGTCGCATCGAAGGCGAAGAGCGCAACGAACTGCGCGAAGCGCTCAACGGCCTGGTTGCCCCTGCCGACATGGGCCTGATCGTTCGCACTGCCGGCCTGGGCCGCAGCAGCGAAGAGATGCAGTGGGACCTGGACTACCTGCTGCAACTGTGGACCGCCATCAAGGAAGCGTCCCTCGACCGCGCAGCGCCGTTCCTGATCTACCAGGAAAGCAACGTCATCATCCGCGCCATCCGCGACTACCTGCGCCAGGACATCGGCGAAGTGCTGATCGACAGCGTCGACGCCCAGGAAGAAGCCCTGACCTTCATCCGCCAGGTGATGCCGCAGTACGCCAGCAAGATCAAGCTGTACGAAGACAGCGTGCCGCTGTTCAACCGCTTCCAGATCGAAAGCCAGATCGAGACCGCCTTCCAGCGCGTCGTCGACCTGCCATCGGGCGGCTCGATCGTGATCGACCCGACCGAAGCCCTGGTGTCCATCGACATCAACTCGGCGCGCGCCACCAAAGGCAGCGACATCGAGGAAACCGCCCTGCAGACCAACCTGGAAGCGGCCGAGGAAATCGCCCGCCAACTGCGTCTGCGTGACATCGGCGGCCTGATCGTCATCGACTTCATCGACATGACCCCGGCCAAGAACCAGCGCGCCGTCGAAGAAAAGGTGCGCGAGTGCCTGGAAGCCGACCGTGCCCGCGTACAGGTCGGCCGAATTTCGCGCTTCGGCCTGCTGGAAATGTCCCGCCAGCGCCTGCGCCCTTCCCTGGGCGAAAGCAGCGGCATCGTCTGCCCGCGCTGCAGCGGCACCGGCATCATCCGTGACGTCGAATCGCTGTCGCTGGCAATCCTGCGCCTGATCGAGGAAGAAGCCCTGAAGGATCGCACTGCCGAGGTGCGTGCCCAGGTGCCGATCCCGGTCGCCGCGTTCCTGCTCAACGAAAAACGCAACTCGATCACCAAGATCGAACTGCGCACCCGGGCGCGTATCGTCATTCTGCCGAACGACCACCTGGAAACCCCGCATTTCGAAGTGCAGCGCCTGCGCGACGACAGCCCGGAAGCCCTGAACAACCAGTCCAGCTACGAAATCGCTGCGACCGAAACCGAAGAAGTGCAACCGGCTGCCGCCACCCGCACCCTGGTTCGCCAGGAAGCCGCGGTCAAGACTGCACCGGCCCGCGCCAATGCTCCGGTACCGGCTCCGGAAGCCCCTGCTGCCCCAGCCGCCCCGGTACACGCCCTGCCAGAGCCAAGCCTGTTCAAGGGCCTGGTCAAGTCGCTGGTCAGCCTGTTCGCCGGCAAGGAAGAACCTGTGGCCGCCGCACCGGTGGTAACCGAGAAGCCTGCCACCGAGCGTCCTCAGCGCAACGAGGAGCGTCGCAACGGTCGCCAGCAGAGCCGCAACCGCAACGGTCGTCGCGATGAAGAGCGCAAGCCACGCGAAGAGCGTGCCGAGCGCGCGCCACGTGAGCCGCGTGAAGAACGCCAGCCTCGCGAAGCCCGTGAAGAGACCTCGACCCGCGAAGAACGCGCACCACGCGCCCCGCGTGAAGAACGTCAGCCGCGTGCCCCACGCGAAGACCGTCGCCCACGCGAAGATCGCCCGGTACGCGAACTGCGTGAGCCTCTGGATGCCACCCCGGCCCCGGCCGTCCGCGAAGAACGTCCTGAGCGCGCCCCGCGCGAAGAGCGTCAGCCACGTGAAGAGCGTGCACCGCGTGAAGAGCGCGCACCACGTGAAGAACGTGCCCCTCGCGAGGAGCGCGCACCGCGTCCGCCACGCGAAGAGCGTCAGCCACGCCCGGCCGAGCCGGTCGAGGATGCGGCCGAGGAGCAACTGCCAAACGAAGAGCTGCTGCAGGATGACAACCAGGAAGGCGCCGAAGGCGATCGTCCACGTCGTCGCTCGCGCGGTCAGCGTCGTCGCAGCAACCGTCGTGAGCGTCAGCGTGATGCCAACGGCAATGTGGTCGAAGGCAGCGAAGACGGCACCGAAGAAGGCGCCGAACAAGCTGGCGAACAACCTGCTGCTGCGGAAAAACGCAGCGAAGGCAATGCGCAGCCTTCGGGCGTGGAACTGGCTGCCGGCCTGGCCGTGACTGCCGCCGTTGCCACCAGCAACATCAGTGCCGACGCCGAGGCCCAGGCCAACGCTCAGGCCGAGCGTGCAACTGCTGCTGTCGATGACACCCCAGCCGTCGTGGCCGAAACGCCTTTCGAGGCCGGCACCGTCGAACCAGTGGTTGTCGAAACCAGCACCGAGTCGAACGAAACAGCTCGACAGCCCGCTGCCGAAGAAGCTGTTGCTGAACAAGCGGCCATCGCCCCTGTGATCGAACAACCGTTCGAAGCACCGGTGCAGGCAGTCGAGTCGAGCATCGAGCCTGTCGTCGAAGTTGCTCCGCAACCAGTCGAGGCCCAGATCGAGGCCGAGGCCAAGGTAGAGGCTCTGGTGGAAGCACCGGCTCAAGCCCCTGAGCAGGCGCCAGCTGTCGAAGCGCCCGTCGAGGCACCTGTAGCTGCCGAGCCGGTCATCGCCCTGCCGAGCGAGCCTGAAGCGCCGGCTGCAGTCGAAGCCGAGCCGGTCATTGCCGCTGAGCCAGCACCGGTCGCCGAGGCACAGGCACCGATCGCCGAGCCTGCCGAGGTTGAGGCACCGGTCGTCACGCTGGCCAACGGCCGTGCACCGAACGACCCGCGTGAAGTGCGTCGCCGCAAGCGCGAAGCTGAAGCCGCAGCGGCCGCCGCTGCTGCCGAGCAGTCGCAGGAAGCTGCAGAAGAGCATAAACCGCTCGTCTGACGGCCATTAAAAAGCCCCGCCAGTGCAAACTGGCGGGGCTTTTTGTTGCCTGATGCCTGGTGGTGGATGTGTCACCAACAACGCCGAACCCGCAGGAATCGGCGCTGCCAGCGAACAAGTCGCCCAGTCAATACAAGTTGGGTTCCATCTCCAGCGCGACGCCGAAGCGCGCCAGCACATCAGCCTGAATCCGCTGCGCCAGCGCATGCAACTGCTTGCCACTGGCCTGCCCGTAGTTCACCAGCACCAGCGACTGCAAACGGTGCACCCCGGCATCGCCCTCGCGAAACCCCTTCCAGCCCGCCTGCTCGATCAACCACCCCGCCGCCAGCTTTACCTGACCATCGGCCTGTGGATAACCTACCGCATCCGGATACGCCTCGCGCACGCGCTGCGCCAGTTCAGCGCTCACCACCGGGTTCTTGAAGAAGCTTCCGGCATTGCCCAGCTCGGCCGGGTCTGGCAGTTTTTCGCGACGAATGCTGCAGATGGCATCGCTGACATTCTGTGCGGTCGGCTGACCGATGCCCTGCTCACTCAGCCGCTGGCGTACCGGGCCGTAGTCCAGGTGCAGGTGCTCGGCGCGATTGAGCACGAAGCGAACCCGCAGGATCAGCCAGCGCCCGGGATTACGCTTGAACACACTGTCACGGTAGGCAAAATCACACTGTTCCAGCGCAAACTCGTGCAACTGGCCGGTTTCCCGATCCAGTGCCGTCAGCCCGGCAAACACGTCCTTGATCTCCACGCCATAGGCGCCGATGTTCTGCATCGGCGCCGCCCCGACGGTACCGGGGATCAGGCTGAGGTTTTCCAGCCCCGACAGTCCCTGGGCCAGGGTCCACTGCACGAAGGGATGCCAGGGCTCACCCGCCTCTGCCTCGACCACCACGCGCTGGCCATCATCCGACAGTATCCGCACACCGACACTGGCCATGCGCAGCACCAGCGCCTGGATATCGGCAGTCAGCAGCAGGTTGCTGCCGCCACCGATCACCAGCACCGGCAGGTGCTGTTCGGCTGCGTGCGCCAGCAGCTGGCGCACTTCGTCATCGTTGTGTGCCTGGGCGAAATACTGCGCCTTCACCTCGATTCCGAAGGTGTTGTAAGGCTTGAGTGAAACCTGCGATTGCACCTGCACGCTCATAGCCGGCCCTTCAGCTCGACCACCAGCTTGCTACAAGCCAGCTCAATGAGATCAAGCACCTGTTCGAAGCCCTCTTCGCCGCCGTAGTACGGGTCGGGCACTTCATCCAGCTCACCCTCGTAGCGGCGCAGGAACAGGTCCAGTTCGGCGGTACCGGCAGACGGTTGCAGCGCCTTGAGGTGGCCGAGATTGCTGGTGTCCATTGCCAGGATCAGGTCGTACCGGCTGAAGTCCTGCGCGCTCACCTGCTGTGCACGCTGTGCGGACAGGTCGTAGCCGCGCGCCAGCGCAGCGCGGCGGGTTCGGCTGTCGGGCGGCTTGCCCACATGCCAGTCTCCCGTACCCGCCGAGGCCACTTCGACCTGATCCTCGAGGCCTGCCAGCTTCAACTGATGGCGCAACACGCCCTCGGCCGTCGGCGAGCGGCAGATGTTGCCCAGACATACGAACAGGACGCGCATCAGGCCTCCAGCAAGCGCCGAACGCGCTCCAGGTCTTCAGGTGTGTCGACGCCCACAGGCGGCGCCTGCAAGGCATCGGCCACGTGGATGCGCACGCCGTTCCACAGCGCACGCAACTGCTCCAGCGACTCGGTCTGCTCCAGGCCGCACGGGCCCCAGGCGACGAAGTCCTGCAACAGGCCTGCGCGATAGGCGTACATGCCGATATGCCGGCGATAAGGCACACCCGCCGGCAATTGCTCGCGGCTCTGGGCAAACGCATCACGCGCCCACGGCAAGGGCGCACGGCTGAAGGTCAGGGCCAGGCCGTTGCGGTCGGTGCTCACCTTGACCGCATTGGGGTTGAACAGCACTTCGACGTCTTCGATCGGCTCGGCCAGCGTGGCAATGCCCGCTTCAGGATGCGCCGCCAGGTTGGCCGCCACCTGGTCGATGATCGCCGGGGGAATCAACGGCTCGTCACCCTGCACATTGACCACGATCGCATCTGCCGACAGGCCCAGCTGGGTGGCGACTTCGGCCAGGCGGTCGGTGCCCGACTGATGGTCCTCACGGGTCAGCAGCACCTCGGCGCCAAACCCCTGGCATGCAGCGACGATGCTCGGGTCATCGGTGGCAATCACCACGCGGGTGGCGCTGCTTCTGCGCGCCTGCTCCCAGACGTGCTGCACCATCGGCTTGCCGGCAATCGACAGCAATGGCTTGCCCGGCAGACGGGTGGAGCGCAGGCGTGCTGGAATCACAACGGTGAAATCCAGGCTCATTTGTCCAGGCGCTCGTCATCGGTAAGGGTTCGGGCTTCGCTCTCGAGCATCACCGGGATACCGTCACGAATCGGGTACGCCAGGCCGGCCCCCTTGCTGATCAGCTCGGTCTTGTCGGCGCTGAGCTTGAGCGGGCCTTTGGTGATCGGGCAAGCAAGGATGTCGAGCAATTTGGTGTCCATGGATATTCCTCAGGCCTGTGGCCGGAAAAAGAAAATGTCAGGGCTGGCGAGGCCCGGGCAGCAGACGCGCCAGCTGCGCGTCGAGCCAGGCCACGAAGGCCGGCGAAGGCAGTGCGTCGACCGCAAGATACCACCAGTCATCGGCGGCGAAAGCACGGCATTTCACCGCATCCTTCTCAGTCATGACCAGCGGCAATGACGGGGTGAAGCTCAGGGCCTGGGCGTTGTACGCCGCATGGTCGGCAAACGCATGCGGCACAGGCTGCCAGCCCAGCCCCTGCAGGGTGTTGAAAAATCGCTGAGGGTTGCCGATGCCGGCCACCGCATGCAATGCCTGGCCCGGCGCAAAATGCTCCAGGCCTCGGCGCTCGCCGCTGCGCAGGTTGACCAGTGCCGTAGGGGCCAGGGTGAAGGCAAAGCCATCGTCACGGTCGCTGAGGGCGCCGTTGTAGAGCACGGCGTCCACTTCATCCAGGCGCTCCACCGGCTCACGCAGCGGCCCGGCAGGCAGGCAGCGGCGATTGCCGAGGCCGCGGGCCGCGTCGATCAGCACCAGCTCGAGATCACGCGCCAGGCGGTAGTGCTGCATGCCGTCGTCGCACAGGATCAGGTCGAGCGGCTCGGCGTCGAGCAAGGCCCGCACGGCCTGGCTGCGATCGGGGTCGATCATCAGCGGCACGCCGGTGCGCTGCACGATCAGCAAGGGTTCGTCACCGGCCTGTTCGGCCGGTTGATCGGCACGCACGCGCCACGGCAGTTGCGGCGCAGTGGCCCCATAGCCTCGGCTGACCACCCCCACGCGCAGGCCGCGCTGGCGACAGTGCTCGATCAGAAACAGGATAAGCGGGGTCTTGCCGGTGCCACCCACGGTGATGTTGCCCACCACCAGCACCGGCACCGGTGCGCGATAGATGTCGCCCTGCCCGGCCAGAAAACGCTCGCGCTTGCCCCGCACCACCCGGCGATACAGGGCCTCGAGCGGGCGCAACAATACCAATGCCGGGTGGCCGGCATACCAGGCATGCAACAGGCGATCGGCAAGCGCCATCAAGGTGTCCCCTGGGCGGCCTCGACCGTGGTCATGCGCAACTGGCTGAAGCCGAGCTTGCCAGCGGCATCCATGGCGGTGACCACGGCCTGGTGCGGAGTCTTGCCGTCAGCGCTGATCGACAGCGGCATCTTGGTGTCGCCCTGTGATTCCTTCTGCAGGGCCTCGGTCAGGGTGCCCAGGTCGCTCTTGGGCAACAGGTGGTTGTTGACCGAGTACACGCCTTCGGCGCTGATGGTGATTTCCAGCTGCTTGGCCTCGGCGTCGGGCGCCGGAGCGCCGCTGACCGCCTCGGGCAGTTCGACACGCAACTGGGTTTCACGGGTGAAGGTGGTGGTCACCACGAAAAACAGCAGCAGGATGAACACCACGTCGATCAGCGAAGCGAGGTTGATGTCCACGGTCTCCCGTGGCTTGCGCCGGAATTTCACGCCTTGCCCTCGCTCAGGTCGACATCACGGTCCCCCTGGACCACTTCCACCAGCTTGATGGCCTCCTGCTCCATGCCCACCACCAGCTCATCGATGCGCCGTTGCAGGAAACGATGGAAGAATACTGCCGGGATACCCACCATCAGGCCGGCTGCGGTGGTGATCAACGCCTTGGAGATCCCCCCCGCCAATACCGAGGCATTGGTGGTCATGCCGGACCCGGTGAAGGCACTGAAGATATCGATCATGCCCAGCACGGTGCCCAGCAGGCCCAGCAGCGGCGCCATGGCCGCGATAGTGCCCAGTGCGTTGATGTAGCGCTCCAGCTCGTGGATGACACGGGCGGCGGCTTCCTCGATGCACTCCTTCATGATTTCGCGACCATGGCGGGAGTTGGCCAGGCCCGCGGCCAGGATCTCGCCCAGCGGCGAGTCGGCGCGCAGGGTCTTGAGCTTCTCGCTGGTGAGCTGTTTGTCCTTGATCCAGCGCCACACCTGGCCGAGCAGGTGCGGCGGGGTGACACGACTGGCGCGCAGGGTCCACAGGCGTTCGGCGACGATAGCCATGGCAGCGATGGAACTCAGAATGATCGGCAGCATCATCCAGCCACCGGACTTGACCAATTCCCACACAGTAGCGACCCCCTCGAAAAAGTCCGCCACTTTACCATAGGGGGCCACGCGGCCGAACAGCGTCATGTCGGCTCCCGCCAGAAGCGGCGCTGGCTGCGTTGCCCGACCGCCTGGCCAAAGCTGCCCAGCACCAGGCGCACCGCCCCGTGCAGGGCGCTGTCGTGCACGGTGATACCCAGCGCCTGGTAACGCGCCATCACCTGTGCGTGCGGATGCCCGAATGCATTGTGGCGCCCTCGCGAAATCAGCACGCCCCGGGGCCGGGTTCGTTCGAGAAAGGCCTGGCTCGACGAGGTGCGGCTGCCATGATGGGGCGCCTGCAACCAGTCGACCGGGCCGGCTGTCGACTCGCGCAGCCAGGCGCGCTCGGCCTGGGCATCGATGTCACCGGTCAGCAGCAGGGTTTCCCCGCCGGCATCCACGTGCAACACACAGGAGCGCTGATTGCTGTCGCCGGCCTGCTGCCAGCGCCACAGGCTGAAGAGCACGCCATCCCACTGCCATTGCTCGCCACTGGCGCAGGCCTGGGCCTGCAGTTGCCCGGGCAGCTCATCCGGGTCGCCGCCCACCACGCGCACCAGCGGCACGCTGCGCTGCACCGCCAGGGCGCCGCCGGCATGGTCGGCATGGGCATGGCTGATCAGCGCCAGGTCCAGCTCGCGCACCCCCAGCTTGCGCAGAGTCGGCACGACCACCCGCTCCCCCAGGTCGCTGCCACGGGTGGCCGGGCCTGCGTCATACAGCGTCGCATGGTGACGGGTACGCAGCACAAATGCCTGGCCCTGGCCGACATCCAGCTGCCACACCTCCAGTTGCCCATGGGCGATCTCGTTGCGAGGCGCACAGCCGGCCAGCAGCAGCAAGGGCCAGCCCAGCACCCGCATCGGCAGCCCGCCCGGCAACAACAGCAGTACCGTGCCACCGCCCACCATCAACCATGCCCATATCGGCAAGGCGACCGGTGTCCAGGCCGGTTGCCAATGCGCCACCTGTGCCAGTGTCCAGAACAAGGCTGCCAGCGAACCTCCAGCCAGCCACAACAGGGCCTCCCCCAGCAACGGGAGCCCCTGCAGCAGTGTGCCGGCCAGCGCCAGGGGCAACACTGCGATACTGACCCAAGGCACCGCAACCAGATTGGCCAGCGGTGCCGAGAGACTGATCGGCAGCCCCAGCGCCAGCAGCACCGGCAACAGGCCGATCGCGATCAGCCATTGGGCCCGGCACCATGCCAGCCAGGGGTTCCAGGCCCCCAGCCGGCCGCCGAACACATACACCAGCACCGCCACCGCTGCGAACGACAGCCAGAACCCCGGCTGCAGGCTGGCCAATGGTTCCACCAGCAATACACCGTTGAGGGCAAGCAGCAAGGGAATCCAGGCCCCAAGGTGGCGAAAACGCAGGCGCCACAACAGCACCACCGCCAGCATGATGCAGGCGCGTCGTACCGGTACCTGAAAGCCCGCCATCAAGCCGTACGCCAGGGCCGCCGCAAACGCCAGGCCGCACGCCCAGGGTAGCCAGGGCAGCGCCCTGGGCCATGCCCCCACACGTGCCAACCCGGCCACCAGGCCGTACACCAGACCGGCCAGCAAGCCGATGTGCTGACCGGAAATCACCAGCAGGTGCACCGTGCCGGTTGCCTGGAGCACCTGCCAGTCCTCCTGTGCCAGCGCCCCGCCGTCACCCAGCACCAGCGCCGCCAGCGCACCTTCGCGCCCATGGGCCTGAGCCACGAGCAGGCGTTGGCGCACCGAATCACGCCACGCATGGCTGGCCGGGGCCAGTCGTTCACCTGCCCTTACACGGCCGGTGGCACCGATTCGCCGGGCCAGCATGGCGGCTTCCTGGTCAGGCCCATGGGGGTTGAGCAGGCCGGAGGGGCGCTGCAGCTGTACCGCCAGGCGCCAACGCTCGCCACTGTTGACCGGCGGCCCGCCAAACCAGCTCAGGCTCAGCCGCTGCGGCAACTGGGCGCGGCGCGAGGAGGCTTCGGCCAGCTCGAAACGCACCGAATGTGCGCCCTGCTGCGCCAGGCCCACTACCCGACCTTCCAGCCACAGGGTGCGCCCCTCCAGCTCGGGCCGCAGTCGATCGTCCAGCGCCCATTGCGCCGAGCAACAGGCCCAGGCAAAACCAAGCAGGAACAGACCGGGCACTGCCCATCGACACACCAGGCATAACATTCCCGTCATGCCGATGCCCCAGAGCCAGCCGACCGACGGCAAGGCAGGTAGCACGTTGAGCGCCAACAGCCCCAAGGCCAGCGCCAACATCCTTGTGCGCATGGGTAAAGCTCCTGAGCAGATCTCACCCCAGAGGCTTAGATCACCCAGGCCCGCACCTTGCTTATTAATTGTCACAAAGTCTGAATTGGCGCTGTTTACAATCCGTGCATACTGGCCACTTCAGAACGCCGAGAGCCCACATGCCGCGTCGACTTTTCAAACGCTACATGCCAGATCCGACGAGCATTCGGGAACATAAATCCTTACGCTTTCTCGGCCGGCTGCTGCACGACCCCAACCTCTGGCACCTGAATCGCCATTCGGTGGCGCGGGCCATGGCCGTAGGCCTTTTCGCAGCCTTCATCCCTATCCCGATGCAGATGCTGCTGGCCGCCAGCCTGGCGGTTCTGGTGCGCGGCAACATGCCCATCGCCGTCAGCCTGGTGTGGCTGACCAACCCCATCACCATGCCGCCGGTGTTCTACTGCACCTACCAGGTGGGGGCATGGCTGATGCAGATACCGCCACGCACGCTGCCTGAGGAACTCACCTTCGAATGGATCACCGACCAGCTGTCGACGCTGTGGCAGCCCTTTCTGCTGGGCTCGGTGGTGTGCGGCGTACTGCTGGGGGCGCTGGCCTACTGCCTGACCATGCTCTATTGGCGCTGGTGGGTGGGCAGGCAGTGGCGCAGGCGCAAGCAGAAATCAGCTGCGCATTCCTCGCCCGCTGACCAGTAGGCGCACGCAGCCGATGTACAGCACCGCGGTGGCCACCAGCATGAAGGTGATGGCCACGCCGATGCGGATGTCCGAGACGCCCAGGATGCCATAGCGGAACGAGTTGACCATGTGCAGCACCGGGTTGGCCAGCGACACGGTCTGCCAGAACGGCGGCAGCAGGGTGATGGAGTAGAACACCCCACCCAGGTACGTCAGCGGCGTGAGCACGAAGGTCGGGATGATCGAGATGTCATCGAAGTTGCGCGCAAACACTGCGTTGATGAAGCCCAGCAGCGAGAAGATCGTCGCGGTCAGCACCACCACCAGCACCGTCACGCCCAGGTGATGCACCTGCAGATGGGTGAAGAACAGCGACAGCAGGGTCACGATCACTCCCACCGCCAACCCGCGCAGCACGCCGCCCAGGGTGTAGCCGATGAGGATGGTGTGCGGCGACACCGGCGACACCATCAGCTCCTCGATCGAACGCTGGAACTTGCTGCCGAAGAAACTCGACACCACGTTGCCGTAGGAGTTGGTGATCACCGACATCATGATCAGGCCCGGCACGATGTACTCCATGTAGGTGAAGCCACCCATGTCGCCGATCTGCCGGCCGATGAGGTTCCCGAAGATCACGAAGTACAGCACCATGGTGATCGCCGGGGGCAGCAGGGTCTGCGGCCAGATCCGCGTGAACCGCCGCACTTCTCGATAGACGATGGTATTGAGGGCAACCAGGTTGGCGCGCAGTTCCGAACTCATACCGCCACCTTCGCCAGGTTTTTTTCCACCAGGGACACGAACAGCTCCTCGAGACGATTGGTCTTGTTGCGCAGGCTCAGCACCTCGATGTTCTGCAGGGCCAACTGGCCGAACAGCGCGGTGATGCCCACGTCCTTGTCCACCTGCACTTCCAGGGTGTGCGGAGTGATCAGCCGGCACGGGTAGCCGGCCAGTTGCGGCGCCTGGGCCAGGTCATGCTTGAGGTCGAGCAGGAAGGTCTCCACATGCAACGTGCCCAGCAACTGACGCATGCTGGTGTTCTGCACGATGGTGCCGTGGTCGATGATGCCGATGTTGCGGCACAGCTGCTCGGCCTCTTCCAGGTAGTGGGTGGTCAGGATGATGGTGATGCCCTTCTGGTTGAGCTCGGTCAGAAAGCTCCACATCGAACGGCGCAGCTCGATGTCGACGCCAGCGGTAGGCTCGTCGAGGATCAGCAGGCGCGGTTCGTGGATCAGCGCGCGGGCAATCATCAGGCGGCGCTTCATGCCGCCGGACAGCGAGCGCGATGGCACGTCACGCTTGTCCCACAGGCCCAGCTGGGTCAGGTACTGCTCGGCGCGCTCCCTGGCCACCTTCATCGGGATGCCGTAGTAACCCGCCTGGGTCACGACGATATCGAAGGTCTTTTCGAACTGATTGAAGTTGAACTCCTGGGGCACCACACCGATGCAGCGCTTGAGCGCGGCTGGCTCTCGGTCCAGGTCATGGCCGAACACATTCACCGTGCCGCTGGTCTTGTTGACCAGGGTCGAGAGAATGCCGATGGTGGTGGATTTGCCGGCGCCATTGGGGCCGAGCAAGGCGAAGAAATCACCTTCGGCGACATCCAGGTCGATGCCCTTGAGGGCCTGGAAGCCATTGCCGTAGGTCTTGGTTAGCTGCCGAATGGACAGAGCAGAACTCATAGCAGGTCTACACACCAGGTTGAAGGGTTCACAAGGCAGGCGGTCAGACAGGGCCGACCGCGACGAATGTGGCCATGGTGCTTGCCCAGGCCACGCAAGTACAGTGAAGTGTATCGATATTGACTATCAGGGTAATCGACAGGTTCAGGTCAGCGCGGTCATTACCGCCGCCTGGTAGGCCGGCCGTTGCCTGAGGCGCTCGTACCACGCACGCAGGTGCTTCATTTCCGGACGCTCGATGGGCATCTCGAACCAGGCGTACACGAAGCAGCCCAGCGGGATGTCGCCCATGCCGATCGCTTCCCCCGACAGGTAGGGTTGCGTGGCCAGGGCCTGATCGGCGATCGACAGCAGTTCGGCGCACTGCTTGTGCGCGGCGTTGATCTGCACCCAGTCCTGCTGGTCAGACGGTGTACGCAGGATGCCCCAGAACAGCGGGCGGAATGGCGTAGCCAGCGATGACGTGGTCCAGTCCATCCACTTGTCTGCGCTGGCCCGGGCCGCCGGGTCGGCGGGGTACCAGTCAGTGTTTGGGGCATACCGGCCACACAGGTAGCGCACGATGGTATTGGATTCCCACAGCACCAGCTCGCCATCCTCGATCATCGGCACCCGGCCGTTGGGGTTGAGGGCACGGTAGTGCGGCTCGTCGACCACGCCGAACTCGCCACCGGCATCGATCGACTGGTAATCCAGGCCCAGCTCCTGGGCGCACCACAGCGCCTTCCTGACGTTTGACGAGTTCTTGCGTCCCCAGATCTTCAGCATGACGACTCCTGACATAGGCGGTGGGCACTCAGTCTACCCGAGCTGGCGAGGCTGACAATCGCTGGCCCGCGGCCCGAAAACGCGAACTTCCACAGGTCACGTCCTGTCACTGTTCTGACGGGTTGTTTGGCACAGGCGGTCTAAGCTCTGTCGGATAGCTATTTCTGGAGCTCACGGAGGAAAGCATATGTTGCTGTTGTGGTTAGTGGTGCTGGTGGTCGGTATTGCCTACCTGGCGCACCGGCGGGTTGCCCCCCTGCCCGCACTGGGCGTGGTTGCCGTCTACCTGGTGGCGATGGGCGCATTCAGCCATGCCCCCGGCTGGCTGTTGACGATCTTCTGGCTGCTGCTGGTGGCCACTGCCGTGCCCCTGGTGCTGCCCGATCTGCGCCGCAAATGGCTGACTGCCCCGCTGTTCGGCTGGTTTCGCAAAACCTTGCCGCCGATGTCGCAGACCGAGCGCGAGGCCATCGATGCCGGTACGGTCTGGTGGGACGGCGAGCTCTTTAGTGGCCGCCCCGACTGGACCACCCTGCTGGCCTATCCCAAGGTGCAACTGAGCGCAGAAGAGCAAGCCTTCATCGACGGGCCCACCGAGGAGCTCTGCGCCATGGTCAGCGACTGGCAGATCGGCCAGGACATGGACCTTCCCGCCGAAGCCTGGGCGCACATCAAGACCCATGGCTTCTTTGCCCTGATCATTCCCAAGGAATACGGCGGCAAGGGCTTTTCCGCCTTCGCTCATTCACAGGTCGCGATGAAACTGGCCACCCGCAGCGGCGACCTGGCCTCCACCGTGATGGTGCCCAACTCGCTCGGCCCGGCCGAACTGCTGCTGCACTACGGCACCGACGAGCAACGCAACCATTACCTGCCCCGCCTGGCCCGCGGTGACGACATCCCGTGCTTCGCCCTCACCGGTCCGCTGGCCGGCTCCGACGCCGGCGCCATGCCCGACACCGGGGTCATCTGCAAGGGCCAGTGGCAGGGCGAGGAAGTACTGGGCCTGCGCCTGAACTGGGAGAAGCGCTATATCACCCTGGGCCCGGTGGCGACGCTGCTGGGTCTAGCGTTCAAGGCCTACGACCCCGATCACCTGCTGGGTGACAAGGAGGAGCTGGGTATCAGCCTGGCTCTCATCCCGACCGACACCCCAGGTGTCGAGATCGGTCAGCGCCATCTGCCGCTGGGCGCCGCGTTCATGAACGGCCCCAACAGCGGCAAGGACGTGTTCGTCCCGCTGAGTTTTCTGATTGGCGGGCAGGAGATGCTCGGCAAGGGCTGGATGATGCTGATGAACTGCCTGTCGGTGGGACGCTCGATCTCCTTGCCGGCAGTCGGTACCGGTGCCGCCAAGTACACCAGCCTGGTAACGGGCCAGTACGCACAGGTGCGCGAGCAGTTCAACGTACCGCTGGCCGCGTTCGAGGGCATTCAGGAGGCTCTGGCCCGCATCGGCGGCAATGCCTGGCTGATGGACAGCGCGCGCATGCTCACCGCCAACGCGGTGGACCTGGGTGAAAAACCCTCGGTGCTGTCGGCGATCCTCAAGTACCACCTTACCGAACGGGGGCGCGAATGCATCCAGCACGCCATGGACGTGCACGGGGGCAAGGGCATCATCATGGGCCCGAACAACTACCTGGGTCGCAGCTGGCAGGGGGCACCGATCTTCATCACCGTCGAGGGCGCCAACATCCTCTCGCGCAACCTGATGATCTTTGGCCAGGGGGCGATTCGCTGCCACCCGTTCGTGCTCAAGGAGATGGCCCTGGCAGCACGTGAAGACCACGACCAGGCGCTCAAGGAGTTCGACGCCCTGCTGCTCAGGCATGTGGGCTTCGCGGTGGGTAACGCGGCCAGCACGCTGGTCCTTGGGTTGGGCCTGGGGCGCTTTGAAAAGGCACCCGGCGATGCATTGAGCCAGGGATACTTTCGCGCACTCGATCGCCAGGCGGCGGCCTTCGCCCTGCTGGCCGACCTGTGCATGATGCTGCTCGGTGGCGAGCTGAAACGCCGTGAGCGCCTGTCGGCGCGCCTTGGCGACGTATTGAGCAACCTGTACCTGGGTTCGGCAGCCCTCAAGCGCTACCACGATCTCGATTCGCCCGAGTACCTGCGGCCGCTGTTGCGCTGGGCCATGGAAGAAAGCCTGGGCCAGGCCGAAAAAGCCCTGGACCGCCTGCTCGACAACTTCCCCAATCGGTTCCTCGGTGGCGCGCTGCGCCTGGTGGTGTTCCCGTTCGGGCGCCGTCATACCGGCCCGTCGGACGAACTGGATGCCGAAGTTGCTGCGCTGCTGGGTCGCGCCAAGGGTGATCCGGCACTCGAACAACTGCTGGCTGGCTGCTATCGCCCCACCGATGCAAGCGACCCGGTGGGCGCGTTGCAACAGGCCAGCGACCTGCTAAGGGCCAGCGCCCCGCTGCACAAGAAGCTGCACCAGGCCCACAAGGGCGGCCAATTGGCGCCGGCTCCCGGCGAATCGCTGATCGACGCAGCCTTGCACGCCAACACCTTGCAGGCCGGCGAAGCTCAAAGCCTGCACGAGGCCGAAGCCGCACGGCGCCGTGTGATCGACGTGGATGCGTTCAGCAAGGACGAGCTGCTGCCCACCGAGGGCAAGGTGCGCTGAGCATCACTCCAACGGGACATCGGGCGCGGGGAGCCTTATACTCCCGCGCCCGATTTTGCTCTAGAGGATCGCCCGCATGGCCAACGCCACTGCTCAACTGGAATACCACCTCGCCCTGCTCACCCACCTGCGCACCATCCTTGCAGCCCTGGGTGAGGCCGAACAGGTACCGGAAGAAAGCCACGCGCTGTTTCTGGAGCGTTTCGACGACCTGATGCAACAGTTGCCGGTCGACCCGGAGAGCACCTACCTGGGTCAGGACCTCATCTGCCAGGTCATCCAGCGCTACCCGCAGATCGCGCACCTTATCCCCCGCGACCTGCTGTGGTTCTTTGGCGGCGATTGCCTGCACTACATGCCGGAAGAAGAACTGGCCATGTACCAGGAGCTGGAAGAACGCCGCTACGAAGCCGAGCAGAACGACGAACCGTTCGACTGGAACCAGGAGAAGCAGTTGTTGAGCATGTCGGGCGACGACAGCAAGCATTGATGCGCAAGCTACCTGTCAGCGCGACCAGCAGAACTGGCAGGTAGCCCCCCTCGGCAGGATGACCACGTCCCGCACAAAGCGCATTCACATGACTGCGTGTGCTTGAACGGGCTCAGAAAAAAAAGTACACGCCGGTATCGAGCTCGAGTGCCGTTCGCACCTGCGCCTCCACCTTCAGCAGTGCACCTACCTCGGGGCAGGCTTGGATACAGGCCGACACCAACGCACTGAATGCCGCCAACTGCACAGTGCCTAGAATCCTTTCATCTTCATACTCGTCGATATTCAGCGCCAGCGCTCGATTGGCCTGCGTGAAAAGCCCCGATCGCCACACGGCTTCGAACTCCTCTGCATCCAGCTGAACATCTAGCAGGTCTGCATCCGTACAGGTATCGGCATCCAGCCGCGACATGGCGCCTCGGCTCAACGGCACACAGATTATTTTCATGCTGCCCCCTGCCATCGCGCGGCGTTTTTTACGCAAAAAAAAACGCCGTTCATACGAACGGCGTTTTCTTTGAATTTGGAGCGGGAAACGAGACTCGAACTCGCGACCCCGACCTTGGCAAGGTCGTGCTCTACCAACTGAGCTATTCCCGCAAATGGCGTCCCCTAGGGGACTCGAACCCCTGTTACCGCCGTGAAAGGGCGGTGTCCTAGGCCACTAGACGAAGGGGACACTGCCTGAAACACCATGGTGTAGTGTTTCAGCTCCAGAAATACACCCGAAGATGCTTTCTGGTTTCACTCAGCCCTGCCGTGAAGCAAAGCTGCTTAAAATTGGAGCGGGAAACGAGACTCGAACTCGCGACCCCGACCTTGGCAAGGTCGTGCTCTACCAACTGAGCTATTCCCGCAATGGCGTCCCCTAGGGGACTCGAACCCCTGTTACCGCCGTGAAAGGGCGGTGTCCTAGGCCACTAGACGAAGGGGACACGCTACAACATTCACTCCCTGCCGCGTTTCGCTGTGTGCTTTACGCTGCAAGTGGCGCGCATTCTAGGGGTGGTTTGAGAAGTCGTCAACCCCTAGATATAAATTTATTTAAATCAATGACTTCGCCCTGCTTTACGCTGCCACGGAAGCCGCAGCGCGCCTGAGCCTTGACTATTATTTTCTGACGCACATACGCGACGCGGCCCAGTGCTGGCGGCACCTCAAGGCAAAATGCCAGCAATCCGCCCCGCCCAACTGCCAAACAGCTCTATCCGGGCAAAAGCGAAGCCACTACACTCAAACGGCAAACCTTCCTGTATGAGGCGTTAACGGTGACACCACTTCTGATCACCCTGCTTATAGTAGCGGGTATCGCACTCTTGATCGTGATTGGCTACCTGAACAATGTAGTCGAGAGCAACAAGCTGGAACGAGCCCGCCTCAAGATCGAGCTGGCCGACCGCTTGCGTCGTTGTGGCGAAATCACCGAAACCTTCCCCGGCCAGTTGATGACCCCGGCACTCAAGCTGCTGCTGACCCGCCTCGAACTGAACCTGAACCAGCGCCGCCTGGCCCTGGACAAGCACAACCGTGAAATCCAGGCACGCATCAGCGAGCTCCAGGGCCTGATTGCCCTGGGCGATGGCATACCGGTGAACAACCCTCCCGGCCCGATCCAGACCGAAGCCCGTGCCAAGGATGTACGCTTTCTGCTCGAAGCCCTGCACAGCCAGGTGGTTCGCGCCTCCCAGGAAGGCTTCCTGCCGACCAACGAAGCCAAGTACTGGGTAAAGGAAATTCGCCATATCCTGGTGCTGCTGCACATCGAGTTCTTCAACAACCTGGGGCAGCATGCGCTGCAGCAGAACCAGCCGGGGCAGGCCCGCCTGGCGTTCGAACGGGGCGTGCAGTACCTGCGCAAGCAACCTGATCCGGTGCTCTACCGCGAGCAGCTCGACTATATGGACAAACTGCTGGCACGCGCCAACGCCATGGTACTGAGCCAGAACCAGCCAACCGAAGACGAGGTCAACCCACTGACCGAAGGGCTGAAGTCCGACACCGAAGAAGACTGGAAGAAGAAAGTCATCTACGACTGATTGCAACACAACCCATTCGCCAGCAGCTCCCGACAGGAGCCTTGCTGGCGAATGGGCGCAACGCCTCTACCCGCCTCAGCAGTCCGTCGAATCCAGGAAAATCCGCGCCAGACGCTCCAGCCCGGCCTGATCCTGCTCACCAAAGCGTGCAAGTACAGGGCTGTCCAGGTCCAGTACGCCGATCAGCGCTCCGTCCTTGACCAGAGGGATCACCAACTCGCTGTTGGAGGCGCTGTCACAGGCAATATGCCCCGGGAAGGCATGCACATCCTCCACACGCTGGGTCTGGCGTGTAGCCGCCGCAGCCCCGCACACCCCTCGCCCGAACGGGATGCGTACACACGCCACCTGCCCCTGAAACGGCCCCAGCACCAGCTCTTCACCGCGCGCCAGGTAGAAACCTGCCCAGTTCAGGTCTTCGACCTGGCTGTACAGAAAGGCGGAAAGCTGCGCAGCGTTGGCAATGAAATCCCGCTCCCCGTCCAGTAGCGCCTCCAGCTGCGCCGCCAGCAGGTCATAGCCGCACTGGCCGCCCCCCACTGCATTCAAATCGATCATTACTGTTGCTCCAGCAGTTTCAGGCCCACCCAATAGCGGGCAAATTGATAGGCGCAGCGGCCATTGCGATTGCCGCGGCCGGTTGCCCAGCGGATCGCGGCCTTGTCCAGCTCTTCATCCCGTGCCCAGACCAGACCTGGCGCCAGCGCCAACTGGGTGATCCAGTGCTCGACCACATCAAGGAAGTGCTCCTGGGTGAACGGGTAGAACGACAGCCACAGACCAAAGCGGTCCGACAGGGCAATCTTGTCCTCGACGGCCTCGCTGGGGTGCAGCTCGCCGTCGACCATCTTCCAGTTCTCGTTGTCGCTCTGCTTTTCCGGCACCAGGTGCCGACGGTTGGAGGTGGCATACAGCAGAACGTTGTCCGGCGCCTGCTCGAGGGAGCCGTCCAGCACGCTCTTGAGCACGCGGTAGTCGCCCTCCCCGGCCTCGAACGACAGGTCATCGCAGAACAGCACGAAACGCTGTGGCAGTTTGTGCAGTTGTTCCACCACCCGCGGCAGGTCCGCCAGGTGGTCACGCTCGATTTCGATCAGGCGCAGCCCCTGTGGGGCGTACTCTGCCAACAAGGCACGCACCAGCGACGACTTGCCGGTGCCGCGCGAGCCCCACAGCAGCGCGTGATTGGCCGGCATGCCGTCGATGAACTGGCGGGTATTGCGGCCCAGTTGTTCACGCTGCCTGTCGACACCGATCAGGTCGGTCAGGCGCATGTCCAGGCTGACCTCGAGCGGCAGCAGAAAACCGCTGCGCCCTTCGCGCTGCCAACGGGCAGCCAGGCACTGGGTCCAATCGATGCTGGGGCGCAATGCCGGCAGCAGCGGTTCCAGACGCGCCAATACCGATTCGGCGCGCTCCAGGAAAGCATTCAAGCGAGAGTCCACGTTATGTCCTCGACACAGATTCTTGGGGAAGCCTGAATGTGCGACAGTACCTGCCAGCTACCGGGGGTGATCGGCTATGCTTGCGCAGCGCACGGAAAGTGGAACTGGCTCGGGATACATGGATATCAAGTTCACCAATCGCCTGTCTTACAAGCAAGCCCGGCTGACGGTCCTGGTCGGTTTCATCCTGGGAACATTGCTCAGTCTCATCCAGATCGGCATCGATTATGCCAGCGAAGACGCCTCTATCAATCGCGAGATGCAGGCACTGCTGCAAATCAGCCACAACCCCGCCTCGCGCATTGCCTACAACCTCGATGCGGAACTGGCCAACGAACTGACCCTGGGCCTGCTCAAATCCCCCGCCATCACCCGTGCGCGCCTGATCGACAACACCGACAGCGTGTTGTCCGATGTGCAGCGCCCGCGCGAACAAAGCAGCTATCGGGTAGTGAGTGATTTTCTCTTCGGCCAGAGCCGGCAGTTCCAGGATCGTCTGATGCTCGACCAGATGCCCAGCGAATACCTCGGCACCCTGTATCTTGAAGTCGACACCTTCGCCTTCGGCAGCCGCTTTCTGAAGCGGGCCGAAGTAACGCTGCTCAACGGGTTCGTGCGCAGCCTGGTGCTGACCGGCATCCTGCTGGCACTGTTCTATTTCATGCTGACCAAGCCGCTGGTGCGGGTGATCAGTGCCCTGAGCAACAGCAATGCGCGCGCGCCCAACCAGAACAAGCTGGCCTTCCCGCCCGGTCACGAACAGGACGAGATCGGCGTGCTGGTCAAGGTCGCCAACCAGCAGTTCGTGAGCATGGCCACCGAGATCCAGCAGCGGCGCAACGCCGAAAACCGCCTGACCGACTACCTCAACGAGCTGGAAAACATCGTTTCGGCCCGTACCAACGAACTCAAGTCCAGCAACACCCGCCTGAGCCAGTCCAACGAGGAACTGGAGCAGGCGCGACGCCGAGCACTGGACATGGCCCAGGCCCGTGCCGCATTCCTGGCCAACATGAGCCACGAGATCCGCACCCCGCTCAATGGCCTGCTGGGCATGATCGCGCTGTCGCTGGACAGCCCGCTCAACGCCGAACAACGCCAGCAGCTGTCCATCGCCCACGACTCGGGCAAGGTACTGGTGGAACTGCTCAACGATATTCTCGACCTGTCCAAGTTCGACGCCGGCCAGCTGGAGCTGGAGCGCATCCCCTTCGACCTCGGCGCCCTGGTGGAAGACACCGCCAACCTGCTGTCGCAGAACGCGGCGCCCAGCGTGGAGCTGACCTGCCTGATCGATCCGCAGTTTCCCAGCAGCGTGCTGGGTGACCCCACGCGGGTGCGCCAGATCGTCAGCAACCTGCTGTCCAATGCGCTCAAGTTCACCCGTTTCGGGCGTGTCGACGTTCGCCTGGGCACCTACCCCGGCGGCGTGCGCCTGGAAGTCTGCGACACGGGCATCGGCATCCCGCTGGAAGCCCAGGTCAGGATCTTTCAGCCTTTCACCCAGGCCGGTGCCGGTATTACCCGCCAGTATGGCGGCACCGGCCTGGGCCTGGCGCTGACCCGCAACCTTTGCGAAGCCATGCAGGGGCGCCTGAGCATCAGTTCGGAAGCTGGCTTCGGCAGCCAGTTCAGTGTCGAGCTGCCGCTGTCCTCCCACACCCCGGCGATTGCACCCGCTCCCCTGCGCGGCAAGGTGGTGGCGATCAGCAGCGCCAGCAGCGGCCTTGACGAACTGCTGCAGAGCCTGCTGCCCCGCTGGGGGCTGACGTACTCGCGCCATGACAGCATCGACAGCCTGGTCGACCTGGAGCCCGACCTGCTGGTCACCGACAACCTGGATGGCCTGTTCGGCCTGCGTCCGTCACTCAAGGCGCCCATCCTGCTGGTGACCGCCTATGGCAACTTCCTGCCGGGGGAAGAAGCCGCCCAGTTGGCACCGCTGCAGCAGCAGGCCCGCCCGCTGGCCCGCAACGCCCTGTACCAGACCTTGCAGCGCATTCTGCAGGGCAGTGACGATGCAGGCCCGGTCGCCCAGGCGGGCACCCAGACCAGCGAGCGTCGTGCCCGCATCCTGCTGGTGGAGGACAACCCGGTGAACCAGCTGGTCGCCAAGGGCATGCTGGGCAAGCTGGGCTGCGAGGTGATCGTGGCCGGCCACGGCGGGGAGGCCCTGGAGCAGTTGGAGCAAGCCGCCTTCGACCTGGTGCTGATGGACTGCAACATGCCGGTGATGGACGGCTACGAGGCCAGCCGACGCATACGCCAGAGCGGACGCTGGCCCGACCTGCCCATCGTGGCACTTACCGCCAACGCCATGCCCGAGGAACGCGAACGCTGCCGGGCGGCAGGCATGAACGACTACCTGGCCAAACCCTTTCGCCGCGAAGAGTTGCTGGCGCTGATCGATCACTGGGTGCCGCCAACAGCCCCTGAAACCTAGCGCAGCAGCTTTTCGATATCGCCCGCCAGCGCCTCGGGCTTGGTGCTGGGCGCATAACGGCTCACGGCACCCGACTGCGGATCGATCAGGAACTTGGTGAAATTCCACTTGATCGCCTGCGAACCGAACAGGCCGGGAGCCCTCTGCTTGAGCGCGGCGAACAGGGGATGCGCGCCCGCCCCATTGACCTCGACCTTTCTGAACAGGGGAAAGCTCACGCCAAAGTTGGCTTCACAGAACTGCGATATCGCCAGCTCATCGCCCGGCTCCTGCTTGCCGAACTGGTTGCAGGGAAAGCCCAACACCACCAGGCCGCGCTCGCGATAGCGCTGCCATAGCGACTCCAGGCCCTTGTACTGTGGCGTGAACCCGCACTGGCTGGCGGTATTGACCACCAGCACCGCCCTTGCCGGGTAATCCGCCAGGGTTTTCTGCTCGCCCCGCAGGGTGGTGCAGGGAATATTGAGCAAACTGTTGTCGGCCATGACCGCGTCTCCTGCGTTCGGGTGGGTTACTGTCGCGGCACCAGGTCAAGGCACACCGAGTTGATGCAGTAGCGCAGACCGGTGGGCGGCGGGCCGTCGGGAAACACATGGCCCAGGTGGGCATCGCAAGTGGCGCAGGTGACTTCGGTGCGAATCATGCCATGTGAGGTATCGCGGATCTCGACCATCGCGTTGTCGGCGATAGGCTCGTAGAAGCTGGGCCAGCCGCAGCCGGAGTCGAACTTGGCCCTGGAATCGAACAGCGGCTTGTTGCAGCAGATGCAATGGTAGACGCCATCGGTGCGGGTGCTGTTGTACTTGCCGCTGAACGGGCGCTCGGTGCCCTTCAGGCGACACACGCTGTACTGCTCGGGGTCGAGCATCGCACGCCATTCTTCCAGGGTTTTCTCGATCTTTTCCATCACCAGGCCTCGCTGAATTAAAAACCCCGCACTGCGTCTTTTCGACAACGCGGGTGGCACGTATTATTGCGCCTCATCAGACGTCAGTCTGGCACCCGCGTTACACGCATTTCAAACGTTTTCACAGCGCAATGCGCGGCGATCTTTTCTAATCGGGATCACATCATGCAGGTCAGCAAATCGAACAAGCTCGCCAATGTCTGCTACGACATTCGCGGCCCGGTGCTCAAGCACGCCAAACGCCTGGAGGAGGAAGGCCACCGCATCCTCAAGCTGAACATCGGCAACCCGGCGCCCTTTGGTTTCGAGGCGCCCGACGAGATCCTCCAGGATGTGATCCGCAACCTGCCCACCGCCCAGGGCTACAGCGACTCCAAGGGCCTGTTCAGCGCGCGCAAGGCGGTGATGCAGTACTACCAGCAGAAGCAGGTCGAAGGTGTCGGCATCGAGGACATCTACCTGGGCAACGGCGTGTCCGAGCTGATCGTGATGTCGATGCAGGCCCTGCTCAACAACGGCGACGAGGTGCTGATCCCGGCCCCGGACTACCCGCTGTGGACCGCTGCGGTGAGCCTGGCCGGCGGCAACCCGGTGCACTACCTGTGCGACGAGCAGGCCGACTGGTTCCCCGACCTTGCCGACATCAAGGCCAAGATCACCCCCAACACCAAGGCCATGGTGATCATCAACCCGAACAACCCCACTGGCGCGGTGTACTCGCGCGAGCTGCTGCTGGGCATGCTGGAAATCGCCCGCCAACACAACCTGGTGGTGTTCTCCGACGAGATCTACGACAAGATCCTGTACGACGATGCCGTGCACATCTGCACCGCCTCGCTGGCCCCCGACCTGCTCTGCCTGACCTTCAACGGCCTGTCCAAGTCGTACCGGGTGGCGGGCTTCCGCTCCGGCTGGCTGGCGTTGTCCGGGCCCAAGCAGCACGCCCAGAGCTATATCGAAGGCATCGACATGCTGGCCAACATGCGCCTGTGCGCCAACGTGCCGAGCCAGCACGCCATCCAGACCGCACTGGGCGGCTACCAGAGCATCAATGACCTGGTGCTGCCGCCAGGTCGCCTGCTGGAGCAGCGCAACCGCACCTGGGAGCTGCTCAACGACATTCCAGGGGTCAGCTGCGTCAAGCCGATGGGCGCCCTGTATGCCTTCCCGCGCATCGACCCGAAGGTCTGCCCGATCTTCAACGACGAAAAGTTCGCCCTCGACCTGCTGCTGTCGGAAAAACTGCTGATCGTGCAAGGCACCGCCTTCAACTGGCCGTGGCCCGACCACTTCCGCGTCGTGACCCTGCCACGTGTCGATGACCTGGAGCAGGCGATCGGTCGCATCGGCAATTTCCTCAAGACCTACCAGCAGTAAGCCCGAATGCCTGCCTGCGCCAGCCCTGGCGCAGGCCACGGGCCAACCTCAAGCCTGCCGCTCTGGCTCGCGCACCTGGCATTCTCCGCGCCTGCCCGCACAAGTACACAGTTTGAAATAGTCGCCCGGTTGAATACACGGAGCGCGCACCTTATATACCCCGCATACGCAAGCTTTCTATCCGTCAGGAGAACGTAACAACCATGATGCGCATTTTGCTGTTTGTGGCCACCAACCTTGCGGTCGTGCTGATTGCCAGCATCACCCTGAGCCTGTTCGGCTTCAACGGGTTCATGGCGGCAAACGGGGTTGACCTCAAGCTCGACCAGTTGCTGATTTTCTGCGCTGTGTTCGGCTTTGCCGGCTCGCTGATCTCGCTGTTCATCTCCAAGTGGATGGCGAAGATGAGCACCGGTACCCAGATCATCACCCAGCCGCGCACCCACCATGAGCAATGGCTGCTGCAGACCGTCGAAGAGCTTTCCCGCCAGGCAGGCATCAAGATGCCCGAGGTGGGCGTCTTCCCGGCCTACGAGGCCAACGCCTTCGCTACCGGCTGGAATCGCAACGATGCGCTGGTCGCGGTCAGCCAGGGCCTGCTCGAGCGTTTCTCGCGTGATGAAGTCCGCGCCGTGCTGGCCCACGAGATCGGCCACGTCGCCAACGGCGACATGGTGACCCTCGCGCTGGTACAGGGTGTGGTCAACACCTTCGTGATGTTCTTCGCACGCATCATCGGCAACTTCGTCGACAAGGTGATCTTCAAGAACGAAGAAGGCCAGGGCATTGCCTACTACATCGCGACCATCGTTGCCGAACTGGTCCTGGGTATCCTGGCCAGCATCATCGTCATGTGGTTCTCGCGCAAACGCGAGTTCCGCGCCGACGAAGCCGGCGCCCGCCTGGCCGGCACCAACGCGATGATCGGCGCGCTGCAGCGCCTGCGTTCTGAACAGGGCGTGCCTGTGCACATGCCTGACACCCTGAATGCCTTCGGCATCAATGGTGGCCTGAAGCAGGGCCTGGCAGGCCTGCTGATGAGCCACCCGCCGCTGGAAGATCGTATCGAAGCCCTGCGTCGTCGCGGCTAAGCGAGCAGCAGGCAAACAGGAAGGGCGACCCACGGGTTGCCCTTTTTCATTTCAGCGTTGCAGACGGTACACCCGCTCCACCAGCCGATCAGCACCCGCCTTGATGAACCTGGGGCTCTGCGCCAACACGTCGTCCTGCGCGGCGATCGCCAACTGCCACTGCTCGCCAAACAGGCGCTCGACCTCTTCATCGGGCACGGCAAAGGGCGGACCGTCAGTGACCGCCTGATCGTAGTCAAGAGTGATCAACAGGCCCTTGCAAGGCGACGGCAGGAGCTGCTGCAGATGCGCCACATACCGCTCGCGCATGGCAGGCGGCAAGGCGATGATCGCGGCACGGTCGTAAAGGCCCGCACAGCCCCGCACGTCACCCGCAGTCAGTGCGAAGAAATCGCCACACCACAACTCGATGCCCTCGCTGCGGTAGACCGTGAAGGCCCCCTGCTGCGAAACCTGCGGCTCCCGCTCATGCTCGGAAAAAAAGTCCTTCACCGCCCGCTCGGACAACTCCACCCCAAGCACGTCGTGGCCTTGCGCGGCCAGCCACGCCATGTCCAGGCTCTTGCCGCACAGCGGCACCAGTACACGGGCACCAGGCGCAATGCCCAGTGCGGGCCAATGCTGCTGCAGATACGGGTTGACCTGCTGCTGGTGAAAGCCGATCAGATCGTTCTCCCAGCGGTTGTGCCAGAACGCGGGCTGCATAACCTTACCTCGATAAATTCGATTAAATACCGCAAAAACTTATATTAGATTTAGATCAATGATCTGCCCGAAGATGGCTGCATATTAACCTTCAGGACCACCCCGATGCTGCCCAGCCTGTTTATCTCCCACGGCTCTCCCATGCTGGCACTGGAACCGGGTGCCAGCGGCCCGGCACTTGCGCGCCTGGCGGCGCAACTGCCGCGCCCCAGAGCGATCGTCGTGATGTCTGCGCACTGGGAAACCACCGAACTGCGCGTGACAAGCAACCCGCACCCACCCACCTGGCACGACTTCGGCGGCTTTCCGGCCGCCTTGTATGCCGTGCAGTACCCTGCCCCCGGCGACCCACAGCTCGCCGAACAGGTAAGGCAACGGCTCAATGAAGCCGGGCTGCCCACAACACTCGACGCCAAGCGGCCTTTCGACCATGGCGCGTGGGTGCCCCTGTCGCTGATGTACCCGGCGGCGGACATACCGGTGGTGCAGGTATCACTGCCCAGCCAGAACGGCCCGGCGTACCAGCAACAGGTAGGCCAGGCACTGGCGGCCCTGCGCGAGGAAGGCGTGCTGCTGATCGGCTCCGGCAGCATTACCCACAACCTGCGCGAACTCGACTGGCATGCCGGCCCCGAGAGCGTAGAGCCCTGGGCACTGGCGTTTCGCGACTGGATGATCGACAAGCTGGCTGCGGGCGACACGCCGGCCCTGCATGACTATCGCCGGCAGGCGCCGTTTGCGGTGCGCAACCACCCGAGCGACGAGCACCTGCTGCCGCTGTACTTTGCCCGCGGCGCGGGCGAGCGGTTCGCGATCGAGCACCAGGGCTTCACCCTGGGAGCACTGGGAATGGATATCTATCGGTTCGACTGAGGCGGCAGCCCTTTCCCCGGCAAGGCCGGCCCCTGTAAGCCAAACAGGCCGCCCAGGCAAAAAAAATCCCCGAACCAGTCGGGGATTTTTCATTTCACTCGAAGATCAATCTTCGCGATAACGACGCAGCTTCAGCTGCTTGCCGGCAACGCGAGTGTCCTTGAGCTTGGTCAGCAGCTTCTCGAGGCCATCTTCCGGCAGCTCGACCAGGCTGAAGCTGTCGCGCACCTGGATGCGACCGATCGCTTCGCGGGCCAGGCCGCCTTCGTTGAGGATCGCACCCAGCAGGTTCTTGGCCGCGATACCGTCACGCGCACCCAGCGCGGTACGGCAACGTGCACGACCTTCACCCAGTGGCATCGGCGCGCGACGCTCACGCTCGCCACGCTCGGAGCGCTCACCGGCAGGACGATCACCACGCGGGGCCGAAGTCGGCACCAGCGGCTGCTCTTTCTCGACGGCTTCCAGGGTCAGCGCCTGGCCATTGGTGGCCTTGCGCAGCAGGGCCGCGGCCAGGGCACGCGGGCTGCAACCGATGTCGGCAGTCAGGCGGTCGAGCAGATCACCGTGGGTAGCTTCTGCATCGGCAACCAGCGGCGCGAGGCTGTTGGTGAGCTTCTTGATGCGCGCGTCCAGTACGGCCTGGGCGTTGGGCAGACGAACTTCGGCAACCTTCTGGCCGGTCACACGCTCGATCACCTGCAGCATGCGGCGCTCACGCGGGGTGACCAGCAGCAGTGCACGACCTTCGCGACCGGCACGGCCGGTACGGCCGATACGGTGAACGTAGGACTCCGGATCGTACGGCATGTCGACGTTGAACACGTGGGTGATGCGCGGTACGTCCAGACCACGGGCAGCGACGTCGGTAGCGACGACGATGTCCAGGCGACCATCCTTGAGCGAGTCGATGACGCGCTCACGCTGGTTCTGGGCGATGTCACCGTTGAGCGCGGCAGCCTTGTAGCCTTTGGCTTCCAGGGCGCTGGCCAGGTCCAGGGTGGCTTGCTTGGTACGTACGAAGGCGATCAGTGCATCGAACTCTTCGACTTCCAGCAGGCGCAGTACCGCCGAGACCTTCTGGTCGGCGTGGACCATCAGGTGTGCCTGCTCGATGGCAGTCACGGTCTGGGTCTTGGTCTGGATCTTGACGTGTTTCGGGTCACGCAGGTGACGCTCGGCGATCGCACGGATCGACTGCGGCAGGGTGGCCGAGAACAGTACGGTCTGGCGGGTTTCCGGCATGGCCTTGAAGATGACTTCCAGGTCGTCCATGAAGCCCAGCTTGAGCATTTCGTCAGCTTCGTCGAGCACCAGGTGATTGACGGTAGCCAGCACCTTCTCGTCGCGACGCAGGTGGTCGCACAGACGGCCAGGGGTAGCGACGACGATCTGCGCGCCGTTACGGATTGCTTTGAGTTGTGGGCCCATCGGGGCACCACCGTATACCGCTACCACGGTAACGCCCGGCATCTGCTTGGCGTAGGTTTCGAATGCGGTAGCTACTTGCAGCGCCAACTCACGGGTTGGCGCCAGGATCAGGGCTTGCGGCTCGCGCTTGCTCGGGTCGATGCGGTGCAGGATTGGCAGAGCGAAGGCAGCGGTTTTACCGGTACCTGTCTGCGCCTGACCGATCATGTCATGACCGGCAAGAATAATCGGGATCGATTGCTGCTGAATGGCCGATGGCTCTTCGTAGCCAGTGGCGATAACGGCGGCAACAATACTTGGATGAAGATCGAGAGCGGCGAAGCCGCCGGTTTCCTGGGTCATGGGTCTGCCTCTAAGTGCATCCGCAAAGACCCATGCTCCAAAGCTGCACATGCCTTGTAAGACCCGAAGGTCACCCTGGCAGCTTTGTCGGCGGGGATTTGCGAAAACGATTGAAGAAAAAAAGGAACGTCAAGGCAGAGTCCGCGGTGCGGACGCGCAGCCGAAGCTGGCTTCGGGGAATTGCACTACCTGAACGAGGTCCGGTAAAAGACCGGCGCGTACTATACCCGATTTCCTGCATCGCGTGAGACTTTTTTACAGGGAAGAGAAGCCCGGAGGCCTCGAATCGACAGCCCTTGCCGATGATCGAGGCCCACGCGTCTGTTGGCGGCGCGGCCGGAGCTGAAACGATTTATTCAAGATGCCGGTCGGATCACCTCGATCAGGCGCTGCAGGGAGTAACCCAGGCGCGGTTCAAGAGCCCGGGCGCGCGCGGTGAGCGCCTCCCGGTCGAGGGTCTGGTCGAGGTCGGCGGGCACCAGCAGGATGACGTTGCCCTCCTTCACCGGCAGCTCCCAGTAATGGCGGTGATACAGCCCGCGCAACAGCGCAGCGCCCAGCGGCTTGCCGTCATCGGTGGCCCACTGGTTGATGACCAGCCAGCCGCCGGGGTTCAGGCGCTTCTGGCAGTCCTCGAGAAACTTCCAGGCCAGGTGGCCGACGCCGGGCCCGTGGTCGGTGTAGAGGTCGACGAAGATCAGGTCGGCAGGCTCGGCCGTCTCCAGCAGCTCGACCGCATCACCCACGCGGATGTACAGGCGCGGATCATCGTCCAGCCCCAGGTACTCGATGGCCAGGCGCGGCACCTCGGGACGCAGCTCGATGGCCTCCACGTCCTCCAGGGGCAGGAACTTCAGGCAGGCCTGGGTCAGGGTACCGGCACCCAGGCCGAGAAACAGCGCGCTTTCAGGCTCGCAGTGGCACAGCGCGCCCACCAGCATGGCGCGGGTATAGTCGTACTCCAGCCAGCTCGGGTCGGCAGTGAATACGCAGCTCTGCTCGATGGCCTCGCCAAACTCGAGAAAGCGGTAGTCCTCGACTTCCAGCACGCTGATGGTGCCGAACTCGTCGTGCACCTGCGCCAGCAGCCGCTCTACCCGTTCCTCTGTCATGCTCTCTCCCGACACCTGCATGTGCCCAAGCAAAAACGACCATTGTCCGTCAATACAGGCGATGCAACAAGGCAGGGTCCAGGTGTTAGCATGTTCACAGCCCTTTTCCGATAGAAACCGAGCCTGTGATGAGCCAACCCTGGAGTCCCGATAGCTGGCGTGCCCTGCCGATCCAGCAGCAACCGCACTACCCCGATGCAGCGCACCTGCTCAAGGTCGAGCAGACCCTGGCCAGCTACCCGCCGCTGGTGTTCGCCGGCGAGGCGCGCGAGCTGCGCCGCCAGTTCGCCGAAGTGACCGAAGGCCGTGCCTTCCTGCTGCAGGGCGGCGATTGCGCCGAAAGCTTTGCCGAGTTCTCGGCAGCGAAAATCCGCGACACCTTCAAGGTGCTGCTGCAGATGGCCATCGTCATGACCTTTGCCGCCGGCTGCCCGGTGGTCAAGGTGGGGCGCATGGCCGGGCAGTTCGCCAAGCCGCGCTCGTCCAATGACGAAACCATCGGCGAGGTGACCCTGCCGGCCTACCGGGGCGACATCGTCAACGGCATCGGCTTCGACCCTGCCAGCCGCGTGCCCGACCCGGAGCGCCTGCTGCAGGCCTATCACCAGTCCACCGCCAGCCTCAACCTGCTGCGCGCCTTCGCCCAGGGTGGTTTCGCCGACCTGCACCAGGTGCACAAGTGGAACCTGGACTTCATCGCCAACTCGGCGCTGGCCGAAAAGTACAGCCAGCTGGCCGACCGCATCGACGAAACCCTGGCCTTCATGCGCGCCTGCGGCATGGACAGCTCGCCGCAACTGCGCGAAACCAGCTTTTTCACCGCGCACGAGGCGCTGCTGCTCAACTACGAGGAAGCCTTCGTGCGGCGCGACAGCCTGACCGGCGACTACTTCGACTGCTCGGCGCACATGCTCTGGATCGGTGATCGCACCCGTCAGCTGGACGGCGCCCACGTGGAGTTTCTGCGCGGGGTTAACAACCCGATCGGGGTCAAGGTGGGCCCGAGCATGAACACCGAGGAGCTGATCCGCCTGATCGACATCCTCAACCCGGCCAACGACCCGGGCCGGCTCAACCTGATCGTGCGCATGGGGGCCAACAAGGTCGGCGAGCACCTGCCGGGGCTGATCCGCAGCGTCGAGCGCGAGGGGCGCAAGGTGCTGTGGAGCTCCGACCCGATGCACGGCAATACCATCAAGGCCAGCAGCGGCTACAAGACCCGCGATTTCGCGCAGATCCTGGGCGAGGTCAAGCAGTTTTTCCAGGTGCACCAGGCCGAAGGCAGCCATGCCGGTGGCATTCACATCGAGATGACCGGTCAGAACGTCACCGAATGCATCGGCGGCGCCCGGCCGATCACCGAAGACGCGCTGTCGGACCGTTACCACACCCACTGCGACCCGCGCATGAACGCCGACCAGTCGCTGGAGCTGGCGTTCCTGATCGCCGAAACGCTCAAGCAGGTACGGCGCTGACACCTGCACGGCCCTCGACGGCCGTGCTGGCTCGACCCGCGGCGGGCTTCAGACCCTGAAGCCCAGCATCAACGCGCACACCACCAGAAACACACAGAACAACGAGCGCAGGACCTTTTCCGGCAGCGCATGGGCCAGCTTCACTCCCCAGCTGATACTCAGCAAGCCGCCCAGTGCCAGCGCGATGCCCATGTTCCAGTCCACATGCTGGTGCAGCCCGTAGGTCAGCAGCGTGACCGAGGTACTGGGCGCCGCCAGTGCCAGCGACAGGCCCTGGGCAACCACCTGGGTGGTGCCGAACACACTGGTCAGCACCGGTGTGGCGACCACCGCGCCCCCTACCCCGAACAGCCCGCCGACCACACCGGCACCCCCGCCCAGCACACCCAGCCAGGGCCAGGGCTGGCGCAACTCGGTCGAAGGCGGCGAGTTGCGAGTGAACATGCGCACCAGGTTCCACACCGTCAGCGCCACCAGAAACACCACGAAGCCGACGCGCATGGCCTGTGCATCCAACCCCACCGCCCAGATCGAGCCGAGCCAGGCGAACACGAAGCCGGCCAGCGACAAGGGCAATGCATGACGCAGCTCGATGCGATTGCGCTGGTGATAGCGCCACAGCGCCAGCAACACGTTCGGCACCACCATCACCAGCGCGGTGCCCTGGGCCAGTTGCTGGTCAAGGCCGAACAGCACGCCCAGCACGGGGATCGCGATCAGGCCGCCGCCGATCCCGAACAGCCCGCCCAGGGTACCCAGCCCTGCTCCCAATACGATGTACATCAACCACTCGACCATGCTCGCCTCTCTGCTCTGCAATAGCGCCATGCTACCGATGGCGGGCTAGCGGGGAAACGCACAGCAACGCACAATGGCTGTGCCCAATTCGCACAAGCAATCACCATGAACCCGGACGCCCTCACCCAACACCTGAGCCTGTTTCTCGATGTGCTCGAAAGCGGCAGCTTTTCTGCCGCGGCGCGGCGCCACCCGCTGACCCCTTCGGCGGTGGCCCGACGCATCGATACCCTGGAGGCCGCCGTGGGCAGCCGCCTGTTCGTGCGCAGCACCCATGCGGTACGCCCCACGCCCGCCGGCAATGCATTCGCCGAACGCGCCCGGCGTATCGTCGAAGAGCTGCGTCTGGCCCGCGCCGAGGCCGTGTCGCTGAGCAATGCACCGGAAGGCCTGATCCGCATCGATGCGCCTTCGGCGTTCGGCCGCCGCCACCTGGCACCGGCCATCGCCGATTTCCTGGTGGCGTACCCGGGCCTGGATGTACAACTGCGCCTGATCGACAGCTTCGTCGACCTGCAGGGCGCGCACCTGGGCGAAGTCGACCTGGTGCTGCGTGCAGGCCCTCTGGCCGATACCCGGCTGGTGGCAACACCGCTGGCGTACATGGTGCGCATTGCCTGCGCCAGCCCCGCCTACCTGCAGGCCCGTGGCGTGCCTGCCAGCCCCTGCGACCTGCCAGAGCACGACGGGCTGGACTGGGATGGCCTGACCCCACCCTTCGCCTGGCGCTTCGCGGCGGACGGGCAGATGCGTCTGCTGCGCCCCTCGCGCATGCGCATGAGCGCCAACAACGCCGAGACCCTGCTGTTCGGCGCCCTGGCGGGCCTGGGCATCGCGCACCTGCCCACCTGGCTGATCAGCGAGTACCTGCTGCGCGGCGACCTGCTGCCGCTGTTCTGCGAGAACGGGCTGCCCCCGGCCGAAACCAGCGGTGTCTATGCATTGCGCCTTGAACATGAAACGAACTCTCGCAGCCGTTTGCTGCTCGAATTCCTCAAGAGCCGCTTCAGCCCCATCCCTCCCTGGGACCTGGCACTGCAGAGCGAGCTGCGCTGGCAATAGCGCGCATAGCATGCGCGCCACCATTTCATGGACCAGATAGAAAGGAGCCGCATGAACGACACCTCCAAAGCGCCCGTTTACGATGAGCTGCTGCTCGACAATCAGGTGTGCTTCGCCCTGCACTCCACGTCACTGCTCATGACCAAGGTGTACAAGCCACTGCTGCAGGCACTGGGCCTGACCTACCCGCAGTACCTGGCCATGCTGGTGCTATGGGAGCAGGACGGGCTGACCGTCGGCGAAATCAGCCATCGCCTGCTGACCGACCCCGGCTCGCTCACGCCCTTGCTCAAACGCCTGGAGGCCGAGGGCCTGCTCAAGCGCACCCGCAGCCGCGAGGACGAGCGCGTGGTGATCGTGCAACTGACTGCCCAGGGGCGTGCCCTGCAAGCGCAGGCACGCTCGATCCCGCCGTGCATCCTGGGCGCCAGCGGCCACTCGCTGGAGCGCCTGCAACGCTTGCAGGCCGAGCTGCTGGCGCTGCGCGACAACCTGCAGAACAGCCTCTGACGGCGCCGCAGCCGCGCACGCAGGGCATAAAAAAACCCGGCCTTGGCCGGGTTTCGTGTTCGCGCAGATCGCCAGGCTTAAACCTTGGCGCGGCCCTTGTAGGAGCCACCTTCGCGGGTGTCGATCTCGATCCAGTCACCGATCTCGATGAAGTCGGCAACCGACAGCTCGGTACCGTTCTTCAGTTTGGCAGGCTTCATGACCTTGCCGGAGGTATCGCCACGGGCGGAACCTTCGGTGTAGTCGACCTGACGCACGATGGTGGTCGGCAGCTCTACGGAAACCAGGCGGTCTTCGAAGAATACGGCTTCGCATACATCGGTCATGCCTTCTTCAACGAAAGGCAGAACGCTTTCGATGTCTTCGGCGTTCAGCTCGTACATGGTGTAGTCGGTGGTGTCCATGAACGTGTAGGTGTCGCCGCTGATGAAGGACAGGGTCGCTTCTTTGCGGTCGAGGATCACGTCGTCCAGCTTGTCGTCGGCGCTGTAGACGGTTTCGGTCTTGTAGCCGGTCAGCAGGTTTTTCAGCTTGGTCTTCATGATCGCGCTGTTACGGCCCGATTTGGTGAATTCAGCTTTCTGAACCAGCCAAGGGTCGTTGTCGATACGGATCACGGTACCGGGTTTCAGCTCTTTACCAGTTTTCATTGCGAGATATCCGAATTTGGATGGATTTACAAAAATCGAGGCCGCATATCATAGCGAATTTCGACAAAACTGTACCAGCGCCGTGGCAAGGTCCGGCTGAGCGGCCTGCGCGGCGCACCAGCGCTCGGCGTGGGCGCTCAGTTCCGGCCAGTGCGCCAGCAGCTCGCGCCACGCCTGGCCCATGTCGCGATCCATGTTCCAGGCCCGCCACAGCGCCACCAGCGCGGCGGCTGCCGGGGCCGACAAGCCCTGGGTGTAATGGTCCAGAAAGGCCTCGAGCTTTTCCCAGTGGGCGTACTCTTCCTGCACATAGATGTGCCACAGCAGTGGCCGCCCGGCCCACTGAGCACGCACGAACGAGTCCTCGCCGCGCACCGCATTGAACTCGCAGCACCACAGCAGCCGATCATAGTCATCCTGGCTGACGAAGGGCAGGATCTGCACCGTCAGCGCCCCACGCTGCGTCACACTGCCCACCCCCAGCCCGCTCTCGCCCAGCCAGGCCTGCACATCCCCCAGGATGCGCCCCTCGGGCACCAGCAGGTGACTGGGGCGGGTGTCGGCGGCCAGCACATCGAGCCAACTGGCCAGGCCCGGGTTCTCATAGGCGAACAACGAGATCAGCCGTGCACCCTCATGCACCCTCACGCCCAGGCCGCGCAGGAATGCCTGACGGGCCTGCGGGTCGTCTTCGAACGCCTTGCGCCGCGTCAGCAACGTGGCTTCGCGCAGCAACCCGCCGGTACCGGGCGTGAACCCCGGAAAGAAGAACACCTTGCGCAGGCCATTGGCCTGGGGCGACGGCAGGCCGTGGCAGCCTTCCACCCAGCCCTCGGCGCTCAGGTACTCCAGGTTCAGCCACACTGCCGGCACGGTGCGGTCCCGCATGGCCTGGACATAGGCCGCTGGCAAGTGGCAGCCGAAGGCGCCGATCACCACGTCCGGAACTGCCGTCGGCTGCCAGTCGGCCGGCCACAGGCACACCTCGACGCCTTGCTGCCATTGCTGCCGGGCCTGGGCGTCCGCCTCGGGGCACAGGCGCACGAAGGCCGCCAGTTCATCCACCCACAGGCGCACCGCCACGTCGTGTTCGGCCACCAGTTGCCGGGCCAGGCGCCAGGTGACGCCGATGTCGCCATAGTTGTCGACGACGCAACAGAAGATATCCCAGGTCGGTTTCATGGCAGGCACCTCACGTTGAGCCGGAAACAAAAAGCGCCGATTGTCCGGGTTAATCATTGCAGACAACAGTAGCGAGGCTGAATAAAACCCGCGCTGCATGCGACAATCGCCGCCATTGTCCTGGCCAGGAGGCTGCCATGTCGTACCGTGCGCGTCGCCGTGAACTGAAAATTTCGCAAAACCCGCTGCAACTGATCCTGTGCGTGGCCATCGGCCTGTGGCTGGGCTTCGTTGCCATCATGCTGACCCTGTGGCTGGGCTGGCAGTACCTGCCCGACGTGCGCCAGCCACTGCACGAGGTGATCGCCCCGCCCGCGCCGGCCGTGGCGCCGCAGCAGTCGCCGGAGCAGAACCGCATGTTCGAGCAGTACAAGCAGATCCTGCACGATCAGGCGGTGCAGCAGGCCGAGGAGCAGGCCCAGGGCAGCCCGCGCAACCTGTCCAACCCCAGATGCCAGTTCTGGCTGCAACAGAACCGTACCGCCCCCACCGAGAAAAGCCGCGCCAATGTCCTTGAGTTCTGCAACTGAGATGAACAAGACCGACCTGCTGGCGCGCATCATCGAGCGCCTGGGCGTCGACCTCGACGTGGCGCAACGTGCTGCGCAGACCGCGTATGAGGCGGCCACTGCCGAGGAGAACATCGCCGAGAACAAGTACGACACCCTCGGCCTGGAAGCCTCGTACCTGGCCACCGGGCAGGCCCGGCGCATGGAGGAGATTCGCCAGGCACGGCTGGCGTACCAGCAACTGACCCTGCGCGACTACGACCCCGAGGCCGGCGTGCAACTGAGCAACCTGGTGCTGCTGGCCGACGAACAGGATCGCCAGCAGCGCGTGTTCCTGGGGCCGGAAGCGGCAGGGCTGAAAATCGGCGAAGGGCAGGCGCTGATCACGGTGATCACCCCGCGCTCACCTTTGGGGCAAAGCCTGATGGGCAAGCTCGAGGGCGACGAGGTGGTGCTGGTACTGGGCAATGGGCGCCAGGTCTACGAACTGGTGGAAGTGCTCTGAAGCACTTCGCTGGCTTGCCAGCGAAGTGGGCTCCACGGCTAATGGCTTGCCCTTGCCGCCAGGTTCTGCTCCAGCAACTGGACGAAGGCCCGCGCCGCCGGCGTCGGGGTGGTCGACCAGATCGCGTACAGGTGGCGCACCGGGGCATCGCACACCGGTACTGCGGCAATGCCCTTGAAGCCTGCGGCGATCCTTGCCGGTACCAGCCCCAGGGCCAGGCCACGCTGCACGAACTTCTCGATCAGGCCGATACTGCCCACCTCGAACTGCACCCGATGACGCACCCCTGCGGCGGCAAATGCCTCGTCGGTCTGTCGACGCGCGCCGCTGCCAGCCTGGAAGTCCACCAGGGGCTGGTCTTCCAGTTGCTCCAGCGCCAGACGCCCGATGCCTGCCAGCGGGTGCTGCAGCGGCAGCACCGCCACCAGCTCCTCGGCCGCCAGCAGGCGCGACGCGACCCCCGCCAGAGGCTCCCCCGGCCAGACGCCGATGAACGCCACATCCAGGCGCCGTTCACGCACATCGGCAATCAGCAGCTCGCTCTTGCCGATCAGCCAGCGAATGTCCACCTGCGGGTACTGCCCGTGAAAACCGGCCAGCAGGTCCACCAGGTCCAGCTCGGTCAGCGAGCTGATCTCGCCGATGGACAAGCGCCCGCGCACTTCGCCACAGGCTGCGGCCACGTCCTCGGCGATGCGCCGGGTGGCTTCCAGCGCCGTGCGTGCGCTGAGCACGAAGGCTTCGCCGGCAGGTGTAAGGCGCACCCGGCGCGAGCTGCGCTCGAACAGCAAGGTGCCCAGTTGCGACTCCAGGCGCGCCACCTGATGACTCAAAGCCGACTGCACCACATGACAACGTTCGGCCGCACGGGTGAAACTACCGGTATCGGCCACCGCCAGCGCGTATTCGATCTGCTTGAGGTTCATCTTTCCATCTGTACAAGAGATTGATGGGATCTAAACGATTCATTGGCGTCATGCTAGCGCATTTTCGATAATGCACTCCCCTTCCCCCCTGACAACGAGACGGTCCATGGCCCCCGCCACAACTCACCTGAGCCGCGCCCTGATTCTGCTGATGGCCACCGCCACCGGCCTGGCCGTGGCCAGCAACTACTATGCGCAGCCCTTGCTGCACAGCATCGCTCAGCATTTCGGCCTGACCACCGCCACCGCCGGCAGCATCGTGATTGCCGCCCAGCTGAGCTACGGCGCCGGCCTGTTGCTGCTCGCGCCGCTGGGTGACCTGTTCGAACAACGCCGCCTGATCGTCAGTATGATCGCCATCGCCACGGTCGGCCTGCTGATCAGCGCCTTCGCCCCCAGCCTGATGTGGCTGCTGATCGGCACCACCCTGACCGGGCTGTTCTCGGTGGTGGCGCAGGTACTGGTGCCGATGGCCGCCGGCCTGAGCGACCCGTCCGAGCGCGGGCGAGTGGTCGGCACGCTGATGAGCGGTCTGCTGCTGGGCATTCTGCTGGCGCGCACCGCTGCCGGGTTCATGGCGACCCTGGGTGACTGGCGCAGCATCTACCTGCTGGCCGCTGCGCTCATGGCCCTGAGCGCCATCGCCCTGGCCAGGGCCCTGCCCGAGCGCCACCAGCACGCCGGGCTCAAGTACCCCGCACTGATCGGTTCGGTGTTCCGCCTGTTCGTGGATGAGCCGGTGCTGCGCCTGCGCTCGTTGCTGGGGCTGCTGTCGTTCTGCCTGTTCGCGCTGTTCTGGACACCCCTGGCGTTTCTGCTGGCAGCCGAGCCTTACCACTACTCCGATGCGGTGATCGGGCTGTTCGGCCTGGCCGGTGCTGCCGGCGCGCTGGCCGCCAACTGGGCCGGGCGCCTGGCCGACCGCGGCAAGGGCTCGCTGGGCACCACCGTGGGGCTGCTGGCCCTGGTGCTGGCCTGGGTACCGCTGGCCTTCGCCCAGGTGTCGCTCGCCGCCCTGCTGATTGGCGTGCTGGTGCTCGACCTGGCGGTACAGCTGGTGCACGTGAGCAACCAGAACGCGGTGATCGCCCTGCGCCCCGAGGCGCGCAACCGACTCAATGCCGGGTACATCACCTGCTACTTCATCGGTGGCGCACTGGGCTCGCTGTTGGGTACGCAGTTGTTCCAGGCCCACGGCTGGAACGGCATCGTGGTGGCGGGGCTGGTGATCGGCGGCGTGGCGCTGGTGGTGTGGCTGTGGGTGGAGCGCCGCTCGGCTCAGGTGAAGGCCGCGTAACGGCGTTCGCCAGCAAGGCTGGCTCCTACCCGCAGGCCCCCTTCAGGTAACATGGCGCCCCGCCTGCCGGCGCGCCTGTTGCTGGCCCTCAAGGAACCTGCGCATGACCCTGCACCACCCTCGCCTGCCCCTGGGGCTGCTGAGCCTCGGCCTGGCCCTGAGCTCGTCCACCACCCTGGCCGACAGCGGCATCACCCTCGCGCCCCTGAACGTGTCCGATGTGCTCGAGGACGGCTACCAGCCGCGCCAGGCCTCGGTGGCCGGCTTTGGCGCGGCGCCGCTGCTCGACACCCCCGCCTCGGTGTCGGTGTTCACCGAACAGTTGCTGCAGGACCGCCAGGTGCGCCTGCTCAGCGAGGTGCTGCAAAGCGATGCCTCGGTCGGCGAGAGCTATGCGCCCATCGGCTACTACGAGAACTTCAACGTGCGCGGCTTCGAACTGGACGCCGCCCACAGCTACACCATCAACGGCCAGACCATCGCCGGCGAGCAGAACGTGGCGCTGGAGAACAAGCAGCAGGTCGAGTTGCTCAAGGGGCTGTCGGGCCTGCAAAGCGGAGTAGCCGAACCCGGCGGGCTGATCAACTATGTGACCAAGCGCCCGCAGGATATCCGTTCGCTCACGGTATCGAGCACGGCCTTGGGCGAGCGCTACATCGCCACCGACCTGGGCGGCTGGTTTGGCAGCGAACGCCAGTTCGGCCTGCGCGCAAACCTGGCCCATGAAGATATCCGCTCCTACGTCGACCATGCCGACGGCCAGCGCGACTTCGCTTCGCTGGCCTTCGACTGGCAAGTGAACCCGGATGCGCTGCTGCAACTGGATGTCGAGTACCAGCAGCGCGAGCAGCGCTCGGTGCCCGGCTACCAGTTGCTCGGCGGCAACCGCCTGCCCCACGGCATCGACCCCGACGATCGCCTGGCCTATCAGCACTGGGCCAAGCCGGTGCAGATCGACTCGCTGAACCTGGGCGGTCGCTTCGAATACCGCTTCAGCGACACCTGGACCGGCAGCGTGAGCGCTTCGCGCAGTCGCGTGGTGATCGACGACTACAGCGCGTTCGCCTGGGGCTGCTACGGCGCGGCGAGCTGCGCAGGCTCGAAGGTGCCGAACTACTTCAGCCCCGAGGGCGACTACGACATCTACGACTACCGCAGCCCGGACGATACCCGGCGCACCGACGAGGCACAGGTCACTCTCAACGGCTTGTTTGCCCTGGCGGGCCTGGAGCACGAGCTGACGGTCGGCAGCAGCGCGCAACGGCGCACTGTCGACCAGCGACCGAAGTTCAACGAGTGGATCGGCAGCGGCAACATCTACCAGCCTACGCCGGCACTGGAGCCCTTCGACGGCAGCCCGGGCCACCGTGAACGCCGCCTCGACAGCCGCCAGTACGGCCTGTTCGCCAGCGACCGGATCAGCTTCGACGAACACTGGCAGACGGTACTCGGTGCGCGCGTTGTACGCCTGGACGAGCAGGCCTTTGGTGAAGACGGCAACCTGCGCCGGCATACCCGGCAATATGAACTGCTGCCCAACGCCGCACTGATCTACAAGCCGCGCGCGGACATTTCGCTGTACGCCAGCTACAGCAAGGGGCTGTCGTCGGGCAATGCCGCGCCGTGGTTCGCGCTCAACAGCCAGGACATCCTGGCCCCCACCACGTCACGCCAGCTCGAACTGGGTATCAAGCGTGAATGGCAGCGCATGAGCCTGAGCGCGGCGCTGTTCCAGCTGCGCCAGGGGTATCAGTATGCCCAGCCGGACGGCAGCGGTGACTTCACCTACGTGCAGCAGGGGCAGCAGAAGAACACTGGCCTGGAGCTGGCGGCCAGCGGCTGGGTAACGTCGAACCTGCAGATCAACGCCAGTGCCGCGGCCATTCGTGCACGGGTCGGCGGCAGCGGCACGCGGGCGTACGACGACCATCAGGCGCTGAACGTGCCGAACCTGCGCGCGGCGCTGCAGGCCGACTACAGCCTCCCGGGAGTACCGGGGTTGGCGCTGCTGGGTGGGGCGCGCTACAGCGCGAGCAAGTATGCCAACCAGGCAGGTACGGTGGCGGTGGGTGGCTATGCGGTGTTCGACATTGGCAGCCGCTATCGCACGCGCATCGGCGGGTATGACACGGTGCTGCGCCTGACAGTGGATAACGTGTTCGATCGGCGCTACTGGAGAGACGCGGGGGAATATCTGGGCGACGGCTACCTGTTTCAGGGCGCGCCGCGAACTGCGCGGGTGTCGGCTGCTGTGAGCTTCTGAGAATGCGTTCGCCGGCAAGGCCGGCTCCTGCACAGGCGTTCGCGTTGCCTGCAGAAGCCAGCCTGGCTGGCGAACAGCGCGCCGCCGATCAGAACGGCTCGCTGCCCTCGCGGAACTGCACTTCCAGTATCCCGGCGATTTCGCTCAGGTCGGCCGCCGCGGCCGGAGTGGTGATGAAGCCGCTGTAGCAGTCCTCCAGCGTCGACCAGTTCCACAGCACCAGGCCCTGCTTCTGAAGCTCGGCATGGGCCAGCACCATCAGTTGCGACACGCTGTGGTTTTCCAGGAAGTCTTCATCTTCCGGGTCATCCACGCCAAAGGTCACCTGGGCGTCACGTGCTTCTGCCAGTTGCTGGACGCTTTGCACGAACGACTCGGTGTCCTTCCAGTCGACGTAGAACACCGACTCCCAGTCGGCGATGTCCTTGACCATCCACATCAGTTGCTTGGGATCGTCCTCGAACTCTTCGATGTCATCCTCGTCCAGCTCCAGCTCGCGAAACGCCTGAAGATGCTCGGCGGCCATTTCGGGCGTGGGGCTGACAAGAGCAATCAATTGCTCGGCGGCAAGAATCTGCTGTTCGGAAAAGCACTCTGCAAGCATCTGAAACTTCCTTTTCAATGGCCCAACAAAAAGCCCCCGGACTCTTTCAAGTTCGGGGGCTCTTCGCGTATCTGAATATGGCGGTGAAGAAGGGATTCGAACCCTTGATACAGTTTCCTGTATACACACTTTCCAGGCGTGCTCCTTCAGCCACTCGGACACTTCACCGGTTCTCGCCAAGCTGTTCAGCCTGTCGAGGCGCGCTAATGTAGTCGAAAGCACTTTGAATGGCAAAGGTTTTTTTCAGAATATTCATGCGCTTAAGCCAGCAGTGGCAAAGCTGCCAATCTCTGGCGTGGTTCGGCTGTGGTCCATGCACGAAGCCCGTGGTGCCGGGGCCGGCGTGCTGCGCCTGACTCATCGGTCAGCCTTGGTGCTTTACCTGACCGCGGCAGCTGGGTAACGTCAGCCCCACTCCACCTAAAGGAACTCTGTCATGAGTGAGCTGGTTACCTACCAACTGGAAGACGGCATCGCGACGCTGACCCTGAACAACGGCAAGGTCAACGCCATTTCACCGGACGTGATCGCAGCCTTCAACGATGCACTGGACCTTGCCGTGCAGGATCGCGCCGTCGTCATCCTCACCGGCCAGCCGGGCATCCTCTCCGGTGGCTACGACCTCAAGGTGATGACCTCTGGGCCACAGGCCTCCATCGCGCTGGTGACCGCCGGCTCGACGCTCTCCCGGCGCCTGCTGTCGCATCCGTTCCCGGTGATCGTCGCCTGCCCTGGCCACGCCGTGGCCAAGGGTGCATTCCTGCTGCTGTCGGCCGACTACCGCATCGGCGTCGAAGGCCCGTTCCGCATCGGCCTGAATGAAGTGCAGATCGGCATGACCATGCACCACGCCGGCATCGAGCTGGCGCGTGATCGCCTGCGTCGCTCGGCCTTCCACCGCTCGGTCATCAATGCCGAGATGTTCGACCCGGCCAGTGCCGTGGATGCCGGCTTCCTCGACAAGGTGGTGCCGGTGGAGCAGTTGCACGAAACCGCCCTGGCAGCGGCGCAGCAACTCAAGACCATCAACATGAACGCGCACAAGAAGACCAAGCTCAAGGTGCGCAAGGCGCTGCTGGACCTGCTGGACGACGCGATCATTCGCGACCAGGAACACCCGGTCTGATAGCGGGTCGCGCCATTCGCCGGCAAGGCCGGCTCCTGCAGGGGACGCAACCGTTGCAGGAGCCGGCCTTGCCGGCGAAGCTTTAAGTTTGCCCCGGGCTGTGCACAACCGTACACTGCGCCGCGTTTTGTCCGGGGTTAACCACAATGCTGTTTCTGATCCGCATGCCCCTCCTGGGCCTGCATTTTGTTCTGGTAGGCATACTGGGTGTGCTCATCGGCCTGTGTCGGCCTTTCAACCCCGACAACAGCCGCGTGTTCGCGCGCCTGTATGGCTGGCCCGCCACCTGGCTGATGCGCCTGCAGGTACAGGCCGAAGTCGGCCCGCTGTTCGACCAGCCCCCGGGCTGCGTGATCGTGGCCAACCACCAATCCAACCATGACCTGTTCGTGCTCGGTCACGTGGTGCCGCCGCGCACGGTGTGCATCGGCAAGAAGAGCCTCAAATGGATCCCCCTGTTCGGCCAGCTGTTCTGGCTGGGCGGCAATGTGCTGGTCGATCGCAGCAACGCCTACCAGGCCCGACGCGCCATGCAGACCACCACCCGCACCCTGCAGGAACAGGACACCTCGATCTGGGTATTCCCCGAGGGCACGCGCAACGCCGGCGATCGGTTGCTGGCCTTCAAGAAAGGCGCGTTCCACATGGCCATCGAAGCCGGCGTGCCCATCGTGCCGGTGTGCGTGAGCCGCTACGCCAGGCGCCTGAACCTCAACGGCTGGCGCAAGCAGAAGGTGATCATCCGCTCGCTGGCGCCGATCTCCACCACCGGCATGACCCACCAGGATGTTCCCGCCCTGGCCGAGCAGTGCCGCGAACAGATGCAGCACTGCATCGACCTGATGGAAAAAGAACTGCAGGCCAGCCGCGCAGTTGCCGATTTGTCGTAGTCATACCAAGCTAGGGGCATGATAACGGGGGAAAGGCACAACCATGGGTCGAGTCGTAGCGGCAGCGGTCTACAGCGCCGGTAGAAAAGTCACCAACATCAGCCTCGACGAGGGCGCCGAGTGGGCCAGCAAACCGGGGCACTTCGTGTGGATCGGGCTGGAAGAGCCCTCCGCGCAGGAACTGGCCAATCTTCAGCGCCAGTTCAACCTGCATGAACTGGCAATCGAGGATGCGCTGGAAAAGCACAGCCGGCCCAAGCTTGAAACCTTCGGCGATGCCTTGTTCATCGTGACCTATTCGCCGGTACGCCAGGACGGCAGGCTGGAGTTCATCGAAACGCATATCTTTGCCGGCAACGGCTACATCATCACCTGCCGCAACGGCCACTCCAAATCCTATGCCCTGGTACGCCAGCGCTGCGAGGCCCGGCCGCTGCTGCTCGAGCACGGCGAAGACTTCGTGCTGTATGCACTGCTCGACTTCGTCACTGAAAACTACCAGCCGGTGAGCGAGGCGATTCACAGCGAGATCGAAGAGCTGGAAAACAACGTACTCAGCAGTTCGCTGCAGGAAGACGATATCCGCCGCCTGCACGGCCTGCGTCGCGACATCCTGCGCCTGCGCCGCTATGTGGCACCGATGGTCGAGATCAGCGAAGAGCTGCAGCGCCTGGCCTTCCCCTTCATCGACAAGAACATGCGCCCGTATTTTCGCGACGTGCAGATCCACGTGACGCGGCAGATGGAAGACCTGTCGAGCATCCGCGACATCGCCAGCCAGACCATCGAGATCGGCATGCTGCTGGAGTCGTCACGCCAGAGCATCACCCAGCGCAAGTTCGCCGCCTGGGCGGCGATCCTGGCCTTCCCCACCGCCGTGGCGGGCATCTACGGGATGAACTTTCAGAACATGCCGGAGCTGAGCTGGCACTACGGCTACTTCACCGTGCTGGGGGTCATCGCCCTGGGCTGCACGGCACTGTTCGCCAGCTTCAAGCGCTCCGGCTGGCTGTAGGCCTCAGGCCGCGCTGCCCTGTGGCTTGTGCGCGACAAAGCGCATCATCCACTCGGCCACCGTGGTGCCCTGGTGTTGCTGGTCGAGGCTGGCCACGCCCTTGCTGTAGACCTCCGGGCCCAGGTGCTGCTGGCGCAGCTCGAGCAAGGCACGGGAATAGTCGTGGATGAACTCGGGGTGGCCCTGGAAGCACAGCACCTGGTCGCCAATGTGATAGGCGGCATAGGGGCAGAAGTCGCTGGAGGCGATCACCGTGGCGTTTTCGGGCAACTGGGTAACCTGGTCCTGGTGGCTGATCAGCAGGGTCAGTTCCTCCACCTGCGGGCTCATCCACGGCGCCTTGGCCGCCATCACGTAGCGGTGGGTTCCCACCCCCCAGCCCTGGTGCGCGCGCTCGCTGCGCCCGCCCAGCAACAGGGCCAGCAACTGGTGGCCGAAGCATACGCCCAGCAGCTTGTCGCCGCGCTTGTAGCGGTCCAGCAGAAAGGTCTTGAGCCTGGCGATCCACGGGTCGTCGCCAAACGAGTCGGCCTTGCTGCCGGTCACCAGGTAGGCGTCGAACACCTCGTCGTCGTCGGGGTATTCACCGTTCATCACGTTGTACACGCGAAATTCGGCGGCAATCGGCTGATGGGTGAACAGGTGCTCGAACATCCGTCCGTAGCCCTGATACTGATCGACCAGCTCGGGTCGCAGGACATCGGTTTCCAGGATGCAGATGCGTAACGACATAGATTTAGTCCCGAACGACATGAGGCACAAAGTGTCGCTAGAGCCTGCCGCGAATGGCGCTCGGAGGCAAGTGTTCACTCGGACGAACGGTCACACTGTGCAGGCCATGCCCCGGAGCGCACGCACGTGTCTAGCTGAAGGGATGGTCGCCGGATGGCCCTTGGCCTCATAGCCGTAGGGCCTTAGAACCAATTATTTAATACGAAAGCGTTCTAAAACACGGGTGACGTTGACCCTAAGGTTAGTTGTATATCGAAGCAAAGCAGGTCCGATGCGGGGGCAACGCGGACATTTCGACAGCGCTCGCGGGTTATCACGGACCCTGGCCAAGGACGCCACACGGCATTCAGGAATAACAACAAAAAGGCAGACCGCCATGTTCAAGCACTCCAAAGTACGTCAAGCCGGCCTCATCCTCTTCGCCACGACGCTGCTGCTGATCGTGCCCAACCTCACACGACTGTTCGGCTGAAGCCCACCCGTTCTGTAACCAGGCATCATCGCAACGCTGGTGTATCCTGCCGGCCTGAATGGTTGGAGAGCACCCGATGCGTCATTGCCTTGCCCTGATCCTGCTGTTGAGCCTGCCCCTGCACGCCGCACAGCTGACCCTGAACCTGGGCGGCGCCGAGCGCCAGTGGAGCACCGCTCAACTGCTGGCTCACCCGCAGGCGCGGGATATCCGCATCGACGGTGACGTTTCCTACAAGAAGACCATGCACTACCGCGCCGTGCCCATGGTGGCGCTGCTGGAGGGCGTAGCCCCCGGCGATCATCTGCAGGCCGTGGCGCTGGATGGCTTTGCCGCCGAACTGCCCGCTGCCCCGTTGCTCGGCAACGGCCCGGCACGCGCCTGGCTGGCCATCGAGGACCCCGCCCACCCATGGCCAGCCCTGAGCAAGGGCAAAGGCAGCGCCGGGCCCTTCTACCTGGTGTGGACCCAACCGCAGGCAGGCCGGATCAGCCCCGAACAATGGCCCTTCCAGCTTGCCACCATTCGCCGCCTGGCCCCTGTGGCATCGCGCTTCCCGGCACTGCTGCCAGACCCGCAACTGCGTGAGGACGACCCGGTCAACCTGGGCTTTGCCGTGTTTCAGAAAAACTGCCTGGCCTGCCACCGACTCAACGGTGCCGGCGATGCGCAGTTCGGGCCCGACCTGAACCTGCCCTTCAACCCCACCGAGTACTTCCAGCCGGCGTTCTTGCGCCGTTACATCCGCAACCCGCAAAGCCTGCGCCAGTGGCCACAGGCGCGCATGCCCGGCTTTGCCGAAACGGTGATCAGCGACGCAGAACTGGACCAGTTGCTTGGGTACCTGGCGCACATGGCCAGCCGCAAGCGGTCCGGGGTGGAAGTACCCTGAAAATGGATGGGGGCGGCATGGCCGCCCCGCGGATACACAGGTTCAGGCGAGCAGTCGCTCCTGCTTGACGCCCCAGCCCTGTATCTGGCCGCCCAAAGGGGAAACTGCCAGCTCGAAGTCATGCTCGAACTCGCCGATGCCGCCATAGGTGGCGAACATCAGTTTGCTCAACTCCAGCTGCCACCCCTCGTCGCTTTCGCGTACCTGGGTGTTGATCGATTCACCACGAAACTTGCCTGCGGCCCTGCGCGCCCGCTCCTCGTCCGGGAACACCGCATAGAACTCGATGGGATGGATCTGGGCAAAATCGAAACCGCCTTCTTTCATGCGGCGTAGAACCGTGCTGCTGATGTCCTCATACGGGCTGCTCATGAATCGTCCTCCTCGTCGCGATGGATAGACTTTCAGTGCATTACGCACTGACCCACCCTGCCAAACGTGGGTGGGCAACTCGAGCGGATGTAGCGGATGCAGCGATGGTTTAAGGGAAAAGGGCCGGCTGGGTAAATAACCCGTGACCCTGGCTGCAGACTAGCGCCAATCACCAGGGTATGCCAGTAGCGCGAGCGCTCAGGACTGTTCTTTGATTTCCTTGATCTCCACGCCGCTGTCCTGCTTCAGCCATTCGGCAGTGGGCATCGACACGCGGCCCTCGAAATCATTGAGGTCCGCCTTGTCCACGACAGGATAGAGGTGGGCGCGAATCACCCGAGCCGCCTCTTCGATACTGGGCTGCTGCTCGGCGTCAAACGACAGCGAGGTCCTTTCGCCTTTCTGGTCAACAAAGGTAATTACCCACGCTTTCATTGGATTCTCCTCAGTAACGCGACTCAGGGTGAATCAGCCTTACCTTCCGTTGACCCCGCGCCTGGGCGGTTGTTCAGTCGGCCTGCGGCGCAAAACGATGGCCGCCCGGCAGCGCCCGGATGCTTTTCAGGGTCTGCAGCATATCGACGCGGGTGCGCTCGAACGCAAGCTGCGGCTGAGAATGATCATCGAGCACCGTCAGCCCCACGCCAGGCTGGTATCCAGTGGGCGGAGCGTCGCCGTCGAGCGTGAACGTTTCGTAATCCACCGGCTTGTGGTACGCATCATAGGCCTTGTAGCGCGCACCGCGAAGGTTGCCGTCGAGGGCGCCGACAAGCACGCGCAGCGGGCCGAACATGTCGGTCTGGACGAGCGTCGGAAACCGCCTGGAAATCACCTGCTCCAACAGCTTCGGCATGAAATCGGCGTCTTTCCTGATCTCGCGCCCCATGCTCAGGCGGTGCAGCAGGTGCGGGTTGCCCACGGGGTTGAAGCCCAGCGTTATCGAATGATGCGGGGCGCCATCGTCGGCAATGAACCCGAACGGCAGGCAAAAGCCACGCTGCTGCGGGATTTCGTATTGCTCGCGGGTTCGAAAGGCCGCCAGCAAGGCACGGGCCCTGGGCTCGACACGTTCCAGTGAGACCGGTACGCCGGCAGCGTCCGACCCTGCATGAAATACAAAGCGATAGATGCGCTGGTTACGCCAGAGATGGGCCGTCATCTCACCCGGCACCCAGTCGGCGAACGTATCTGCAATCCCCAGGTCCAGAAAGCGCTCTTGATCGAACAATGCGTCGGTCGGCCACTTGGCCTGTTCCTCGAGATAAGCTGCGCGTTCAGCCTCCAGTTTGACCGTGGGGCGCCCCGTGGCCGAGAACTCGCGGATCATGTCGTTGAGTACGAACAACTCGGTGCTCACCCAGTTGATTCGCGTAATGGTGTCGTCCAGGGCGCGATGCTGTTCAAGCAACGCGGAATAGTCTTCGTCGCCAGCCTTTTTTGCATCGATCTGGGCTTGCAGCGCGTCGATCTGCGCACGTACCACGCGTGTTTGCGCCGAACCGCGATCAGGCCCGTGGATAAGCTGCAGGCGATCGAAGACATTGCGATCCGTCAAGGGGCTGACTTCGATCTTCACCAGGTAGGTCTGTTCGGGTGTCACGCCCTCGCCATACATGATCTGCTGGCCACCCGGGGCGATGGTTGGGCGCACGGGTTCGAAGTCCGGCTTTTGCCAGTAGCCCCCGGCAAGGTGCCAGGCAATCTCCTTGGGCACATCGAACTGCACCCGCCCCATGCACTCGGTACGCCAACCCGGCGGCATCTGGTAATCCGGCTCACCCAGCGCCGACAGGGGCGCTGCCAGCAACGCCAGCCACATCCAGCTCATGTGTAACGACTTCATGTACGTTTCCTTTTCTGTGCCACTTGCGGTGCGTTCGGCAGGGCCTGTACCTGCCCCAGTATCTCGACGGTTTCTGTCTCCAACAGCTTCAGGCTCAGGCCGTCGCGGCTGTGCAACTGGTCCACCTGCAGGATCATCGAAGGAACGGGCGTGGCGCCCAGGTGCGCTGCGCGCAGCTGGAATGTTTCGCGGCGATCCGTTTCGTGTTCGAGGTACCACTTGGTCAGCGTGGTGGTTTGCAGGATGGTCATCTGCCCCAGCCGGAACTGGCGTTCCGGCAGTTGCTCAAGTACGGGGAAATCAGCGCGATCGAGCGACAGGTCGGCGGCCCGCCGGGCCTCGAACTGCTCGCGCAGCGACTGGCTGGCCACCTGAAGGTCGTAGCGGACCGCCTCCTGGTGCCGCCCGAACCACGCGGCGCGCACCACATAGGGGGCTGTGCCGTCATCGGCCAGAAAGCCGAACGGCAGGCATATACCCGGTTGCCGAGGCACTTCGAAGGCGGCGCGTGGACGCAAGGCGGCGAGCACACGGCGCACATGCGGGTCCAGCCGCTGTAGCACCTGCTCGTTGCTCACTCCACGTTCGATGTAACCGAAGTTGAGCTTGTAGACGCGCGACTGGCGCCACAGCACCACGGTCAACCCATGCTCGTTGTACACCGCATAGCCATCCTCCAGGGCAAAGTCCGGCATGACTTGCCACTTGAAGCGATCGGAGACGGGGTACCCCGCGTCTTCACGGTTGAGCCGCTCAAGCTGCGCTTGAAGCGTGTCCACTGGCCAGCCCTTGCCCGCGAAATCGGCGATCATCGCCTCGAGCGACGCCCGTTCACCAGGGATCTTGTCGATGCGCTCGAAGGTGCGCGCTAGTGCCTTGTACCGTTCGTTCAAGGCGTAGTACTCGCTCGGCTTCTGGGCCTTGAGGTACGGGGTCATCAGGTTCCCGATGCGTGTCTGCTCGGCCATGATGAACTCGCCCTGCGCATTGGCCCGGCTCAGGACCAGACGATCCTTGAGGCGGTCGTACAGCTCACGGGTAGTGAGCGGGCTCACATCGATGGTGACCAGGTGCGATTCCCCGGAGAACTCCGGCGCGCCGTAGTCGGCCTGCCACGTATCGCCACCAGGCATGAAGCGGGCGAACGGCTCGCCCAGGCGAAGACCGCTCATTTGCCACTCCAGGCTGGCCGGTACCACAAAGCGCGAGCGCCCTACACATTCCTGAGCCATCTGGGGCGCAGGCGATACGGCATCAGCCACCGCCTGGATCGAATGGCACAGGCAAACCAGCAACACGAACACACGCACGCAAACATCCTTTTTGCGGGACCGCTGTCGGCCCCTCTTGCTGAGGCGCGTGATTTGAGCACCCACGGCCCGAAAAGCCAAGACCCCGGCAAGCCGGGGTCCTGGTCAGTGCAACAGCCCGTGCGTCATTGCGGCGTGCTGTGAGTCACGCCGGCAGTGTTGTCCAGCAGGCTCTTGGTCGCGGTCTGGATGTAGGACTCCAGCTTGCGGCTCAATTGTGCCTGGTCCGGGCTTTCGATCACCTCGGCCTTGAAGTTGGCCCCAAGCTGGTAACGGTACATGCGCGGCGACATGTCCTTGGACTGGATCAGAATGCGATCGCCCTGCACCAGGCCGACGATCTGCTCACTGCCCGATGGCTTGATCATGCCGATGCCTTCATCGCCGGCCGGCAGGTTGAGCAGGTCACGCCCCCAGCACTGATGACGGGTTTCGCCCCCCAGTCGGCCCATGATGGTCGGCACGATGTCGACCTGGGTGCCCACGGTGTGGCTGACCGCACCGAACTTTTCCTGGATGCCCGGCGCAATCAGCAGCAGCGGCACGTTGAAGCGGCCCAGGTCCAGTTCGGTGACCTGCTGGGCATTGCCGAAGCCGTGGTCGCCGACGATCACGAACAGGGTTTCCTTGAAGTACGGCTCCTTGCGCGCCTTCTCGAAGAACTGGCCCAGCGCCCAGTCCGAGTAGCGCATGGCGGTCAGGTGCTCGTTCAGGCGGCCCTGGTCGGTCACCGGCTGCACCGGCAGGTCCTTGGGCAACGCATACGGAGTGTGGTTGGACAGGGTCTGCAGCAGGGCATAGAACGGCTTCTTGCCATAGTTGTGCGCAAGCTCCTGTGCACCGCGGTCGAACATGTCCTGGTCGGACACCCCCCACGTCGGGTCAGAGAACACCGGGTTGACGAAGTCATTGCGGCCGATGAAGGTGGTCATGCCCTGGTTGCCGAAGAACCCGGACTGGTTGTCCCAGGCGAAGTCGCCGTTGTAGACGTACACGTCGTCATAGTCACGGGCGCTGAGCAGCGCCGGCAGGCCGGACAGCTTGTGGCCGCCTTCCGGCGTCTGCATCAGGTATTCGAAGCCTGGCAGGTTCGGGAAGCAGGCCATGGTGGCGAACATGCCCTGGTGGGTATGGGTGCCGTTGGAGAAGAACCGGTCGAACAGCAGACCTTCCTTGGCCAGCTTGTCGAAGTACGGGGTAATGTTGGTGGTACTGCCCAGCGCGCCCACCGAGTGGCCGGCGAAGCTCTCCATCAGGATTACCACGACGTTCTTGATCGGCAGGCTGTTGGCCGCAGGCGGGGTGAAGTCACGGCGGATCGCCGCGCTGTCGGCATCCACCAGCTGGTCGTGCTCGGTCAGGATCATGTCGCGCACGGTCTGCTGGGCCTGGCTCTGGTCGAGGGTGGCCTTCCAGATGTTGCCGCGGTCTTCGCCAAAACGGCTGTGGGCGGCGTCGATCAGGGTCAGGGTGCCGTTAAGGCCCAGCTGGTTGACGAAATTGGAGTCGGTAGTGAACGCGTCACCCCAACGCATCGGCGGGCCCTGGCGCAAGGTGCCACGGGCGGCGATCACGGCCACCAGCAGGATCACCACGAATACCGCGCCACGCAGGTACCAGGGCGCCACGCTGCGCAGGCCGGCGACGTTGCTGGAGTACTCGCCGCGCGGGCGGGTAAGACGGTCGATGCCCTTGAACAGCAGGCTCAGCACCCAGGTGCCAAAGGCCCAGGCCAGCAGGTAGCGCACCACCGGAAAGCCATACCAGAGCATGCTCAGAACGGTCTTGGGGTCTTCCTTCACATACTGGAACACCAGGCCGTTGAGGCGCTGGTGAAACTCGCGGTAGAAGTCCATCTCCATCAGGCCGAGGAACATCACCACGCTGGAAGCCAGGGTCAGCCATACGCGAAACAGGCCACGGGCGGCCATGGCGCGAGCGCTGAGGATCGCCAGCAGCAGCGGAATGCTCAGGTATACCACCACGCGCAGGTCGAAGCGCAGGCCGTTGAGAAAGCCTTCAGCGACGGTCGAGAGTGGGGTGTCGCCGATCATGTCGCTGTTGTAGAGCAGCAGCGCCAGGCGCACGAGGCTCAGCATCAGCATGATCACCAGGCCGCACAGCAGGGTATAGGCGAGGTGTGATTTGAGCGTTGGTTGCAGCAACGGGCGCGAAGCGGCTCGCTGATGACTCAAGGCATCCGTGTTAGCCATGGACAGGAAGATCCCTAGGGTTCAGATTTTTATGAGGGCCGGGACATTGCGTGGCCCTTGGACGAACGGAAATTCGCGCGCGGATTGTCAGCAATCGAATGTGAAAATTATGTTGAAAACCGCGCCTCGAACAATAGCTCAGTGTTCGGGTATCGTGTGGGCCAGACATGCCCGGAGCCACTCACCATGTACTTTCGCTACCACCCCAGCCCTATCGGCCAGTTGCTGCTGGCCGGTGATGAACAAGGTCTGCACCTGCTGCACATGGACAGCGCCCACCCCTGGCAACTGGCCGAAAGCTGGCAGCCGGCGGGCGCGCAGCTGGATACGGTGGCGCGACAGCTCGACGAGTATTTCGAAGGTCGGCGCCAGCGTTTCGAGCTGCCCCTGGCGCCACAGGGTACCGAATTCCAACGTGCGGTGTGGTGGGCGCTGCAGCAGATTCCGTATGGCACCACCACCAGCTATGCACAACTGGCGCAGCGAGTCGGGCGGCCGAAGGCGATACGCGCGGTAGGCACGGCCAACGGCGCCAACCCGGTGGCGGTGATCGTGCCGTGCCACCGGGTGATTGGCAGCGACGGCAGCCTGACCGGGTTTTCAGGTGGCCTGGAGCGCAAGCAGCAGTTGTTGCAGCTTGAGGGCGCCTGGTTGATCTGAGCCGCCGCATCGCCGGGCAGGCCCACGCCCACAAGAGCCTGGACTGGCGCTACAGCCTAACGTTGCCCCGTGGCCCGGCAATCGCCCAGATGATAAGGCCCAGCACCGGCAGCAGCAGGATCAGCAGGATCCACAGCACCTTGGCCCCGCCACTGGCGCCGCTCTTGATCACGTTGATGATCGCCCAGATATCCAGCGCCAGAATGACCAGCCCCACCAACCCATTGAACGTCGACCCCATGGTGATACTCCCATGATTGAACCTGCCTTCAGCGTAGCTGGCTATCGGCCCCATAGCGGCGAACCGCTCGTCGCACACGCCGCCCAGTGATTACACTCGATTGATCGACTCCGTACCACAGAGGCCTCCATGCCACCCGCCCAAAGCTCCGCCAACGCCAACCCGACCTCCCTGCGCAGCGCCTGGCTGCACCAGGTTCAGGCCACCCCATGGCTCAGTGCCGGCCTGGCCCTGAGCCTGCTCGCCGTGCTCGGCCTGCTGGTTGCCAGTGCCTGGAACGCGGTGCACGGCGACAACAAGGACAACCTGCACATGGCCCTGCTCGGCGGCCTGGCAGGGTTTGGCGCCACGGCGCTGGGCGCGGTGCTGGCGGTGGTGCTGCGCGACGTCAGCGCCCGCTCGCAGGATGTGATGCTCGGCTTCGCCGCCGGCATGATGCTCGCCGCCAGTTCGTTTTCGCTGATTCTGCCGGGCCTGGAGGCTGCGCGTGAAATCACCGGCAACGGGCCTTTCGCGGCCTTGACCGTGGTGGTCGGCATGGGCCTGGGGGTGCTGCTGATGCTGGGCCTGGACCGCTTCACGCCCCATGAGCACGAAAGCACCGGCCCCTGCGGCCCACAGTCGGAACGCATCAACCGGGTGTGGCTGTTCGTGCTGGCGATCACCCTGCACAACCTGCCCGAGGGCATGGCCATCGGCGTGGGCTTTGCCAACGGCGACCTCAACGTGGGCCTGCCGCTGACCACCGCCATCGCCATCCAGGACATACCCGAAGGCCTGGCCGTGGCACTGGCGTTGCGCGCCACAGGCCTGTCCAACCTCAAGGCTGCGCTGGTGGCGGTCGGCTCGGGGCTGATGGAGCCGATCGGGGCAGTGATCGGCCTGGGCATTTCCACCGGTTTTGCCATCGCCTACCCGGTGAGCATGGGCCTGGCGGCCGGGGCGATGATTTTCGTGGTATCCCACGAGGTGATCCCCGAAACCCACCGCAATGGCCACCAGACCTCGGCCACCCTGGGCCTGATGGGCGGCTTTGCGGTGATGATGTTCCTGGATACCGCGCTGGGCTAGACGTGTACCGCGACCCGCAGCGCCTCCAGGGCAGGCGCCGCGGCGATGCCGACCTCGGCGCACAGCTCCAGCACCCGCGGCACGTCGTTGCCGTACACCAGCACCATCTGCAATTCGTCGTCCAGCAACTGGCTGATGTTGACCAGGGTGTAGCCGCCGTTTTCCTTGTTCATGCTGCCCATCTGCACCTGGATGCGGTTGAGTGCCGTGAGCGGCTCGACCTTGACCAGTTGCTTGGGCTTGATGTTGAAGGCAACGTCCTTGCCGAACGAGTCGGTGATCTGCTGGAACAGGTCACTGTAGGTGTCGGCCTGGAACAGCACGGTGTCGGGCAGGCTGCCGATCACCACCCACTCCCCCAGCGGGATCGGGAAGGTGTCGTCGTAGTTGATGTCGGGGTTGGCCGCCAGGAACGCCTGCGGGTCGGCATAGGCCTGCGCCGCTTCATCGGCGATGCGCTCGATTTCGGCGTCCGGAAGGCAGCCGGAGCTGATTTTGCCGATGAGTTCGACCAGTTGGTTTTTCATGCGGGGGCCCTGCGAGGCGAAAAAAGTCGCCAAGGATAGCCGCAAAAGCCCCCTGGCAGTTAGCCGGCCAGCGCCTGCAACTGGGCGACGGTGTCGGGTGCGCCCATGGTTTGCGCGGCAACCAGTGCGGTGGCGCCCTGCGCGTCGCGGTGATTGGGGTTCGCGCCCTTGCCGAGCAGGTAGGTGACGATGGAGGTGCGGTTGAACATCGCGGCCAGCATCAGCGCGGTACGGCCATCGGCAGACGCTCCATCGATCAGCGCGCCCTTCTCCACCAGCAGCTCGATCATCGCCTGGTTGCCCTTGAAAGCGGCACCGGCAATCGGCAACTGGCCCTTGTCATTGGCAATCTGCGGGTCTGCGCCGTGCTCAAGCAGCACCCTCACCGCCTCAAGGTGGCCGTGGTAGCTGGCAAGCATCAGCAGCGTGTCGCCGTTGCCATTGCGAAGGTTGACCGGCAGGCCCTTCTCCAGCAGACGGCCAAGCATGTCGGCGTCCCCCTTGCGCGCCCGATCGAACACTTCTTCGGCAAAGGCTGCGGCTTCATCGTCGTTCATCGGGGTGGGGGTTGGGTGGTCGGTCATCGGGAACCTCCTGGCTGCGGTAGAGCCCAAGTCTTTGTCAGGGAAGGCTTTGGGTCAACCTCGCAAATCCCATGAGGACGACAGAGCAAATCTATTGGCCGCAAGGCACTGCAAAATGCACTGTGCAAATTGCACGACCATGCAGAATGCACGGCACCCATTGCGCACGACAACTTTAAGTCATTGTTTTATAAGCTTTTTTTAATCAAGGAAAACTGGCACGGTCGCTGCACCTATCACTTCATGTCTGCCACACAACAGTCAGGAGCTGATATGGACCTCATCCAGCAAAAATTCGCCTCGGTATTTTCCGCCTACGACGTCACCACCCAGGCTCGCCCTGATGGCGGTGTACTGCTGACGTTGCGCGCCGCCGACGGCAAACAGGTCAAGCGCTCGATTTCGTATGGCCAGCTGCACAGTGCCGAGCAACTGTCGTGGGCGATCAGCGCGATTCGCCGCGACCTGGCCGAGCAGGCCAGCGAGCTGCCGGTGATCTCGATGCTGCAAAGCCAACAGCGGTTCGCACTACCGACCTATCGCTGAATCGCGTAGCGGCCTTTGCTGGCAAGCCAGTGCCCACAGGATCATCTTGGTTCCTGTGAGCGCTGGCTTGCAAGCCAGTGGCCTCGGCGTGATCAATCGTCCAATCGCGCGTAACGCTCGGCCAGCTTCTCCCCCGTGAACTGCGCCACCACCCCTTCAGGCTGATTGAACAGTCGCACCGCCACGAAGTGCGGGTTGTCCCCGCCATCGATCCATACCCGCAACCCCGCCGGCACCACGATCAGATCCCCCTTCTCGCACACCACCGCATGCACGTACTCCCCTGCCCGCACGCTGACCAGGCTGCGCCCGGCTGCGAAGAAACGCACCAGGTCATCCGAATACACATGTTCGTCCAGCAGTTCGCTCATCAGATCGCCACTGGCGCTGATCACGTCGACGGCGCGGTAACCGCCTTCGTGTTGCAGCCGGTCGATCTGCACCTGGTAGGCGGCCAGCACACCGGCCTGGCCAGCATCGGCCTGCACAGGCGACTGCGCCGTCCAGCGCTCGAACCTTATTCCCTGCTCGGCCAGTGTCGCGGCGATGTCTTCAAGGTGGGTCAGCACCTTGTTGGGAATGTCCGGGGTGGACTGGTGAAACACGCTCAGGCTGCTCATGGGGCCTTTTCCTCTGTCATTCGAAACGCAATGATAACGGCTGCGACCAGTGCCGCGACGCTGGCAATACTAAAGGTGATGGTGGCGCCCAGGGCGTTCCAGCTGTAGCCCGAATACAGGGCACCCAGCGCACCGCCGGTACCGGCCAGGGCCGCATACAGCGCCTGCCCCTGGCCCTGCTGGCGAGCGCCGAAGCTGCGCTGCACGAAGGCGATGGCGGCCGCGTGAAAACTGCCGAACGTGGCGGCGTGCAGCAACTGGGCGAACAGCAGCACGCCCGGATACTCGGCAAAGCTCCCCAGCAGCCACCAGCGCAAGGCCGCCAGCAAGAGGCTCGCCAACAGCACCCGACGCAACGAGAACCGCGCCAGGATCCAGCTCATGGCCAGGAACATCAGCACCTCGGCCACCACCCCCAGCGCCCACAACATGCCGATGGTGCCGCGGGCATAGCCCAGGCGCTCCAGGTGCAGGGTGAGAAAGGTGTAATACGGGCCGTGACTCAACTGCATCAATGCCACGCACACGTAGAACGCGGCCACGCCAGGGCTGGCCAGTTGCCTGAGAAAGCCGCCACCATCGCTGCGCTCGTGCTGGCCTGGCGGCTGGGCATTGGGCACCCACAGGCTGGCCAGCACGATGCCGGCCATGATCGCCACCAGCGCCACCGGGTAGATGTCCAGGCTCAACCATTCGAACAATCGCCCCAGGGCCACCACGGTGAGGATGAAACCGATCGACCCCCACAGCCGCACCTGGCTGTAGCGGGCAGTCTGACCTTGCAGGTGGGCCAGGGTGATGACCTCGAACTGCGGCAGTACCGCATGCCAGAAGAACGCGTGCAGGGCCATTACCAGCGCCAGCCAGGCGTAGCTCTTGGCCACGAAGATCAACGAGAAGCTGGCCAGGGTGCACAAGGCCCCCAGGCGCACGATCAGCAGGCGCTGGCCGCTGCGATCGCCCAACCAGCCCCACAGGTTCGGTGCCACGCAGCGCATCAACATGGGGATGGCCACCAACTCGCCGATGCGCGCGCTGGAAAACCCCAGGTGATCGAAATACAGCGCCAGAAACGGCGCTGTCGAACCCAGCAAGGCGAAATAGAACAGGTAGAAGCTGGAAAGCCGCCAGTAGGGAATCGGCGCCACGGCTCAGCGGGCCGTGGCGTCGACGTCGGGCAGGTGCACTACAGCTGGCCCAGCACCGGGGTGGCTACCCGCACATCGGCGTTCTGGCCGCGGTGGCGCAGCAGGTGATCCATCAGCACGATGGCCATCATCGCCTCGGCGATAGGGGTGGCACGGATGCCGACGCAGGGGTCGTGACGGCCCTTGGTGATGACCTCCACCGGGTTGCCATCCACATCGATGGAACGGCCCGGGGTGGTGATGCTGGAGGTCGGCTTGAGTGCCAGGTGCGCAATGATCGGCTGCCCCGAGGAGATGCCCCCCAGGATGCCGCCGGCATTGTTGCTGAGGAACCCTTCGGGGGTGAGTTCGTCACGGTGTTCGGTGCCGCGCTGGGCCACGCTGTCGAAGCCGGCACCGATCTCCACGCCCTTGACCGCGTTGATGCTCATCAGCGCATGGGCCAGCTCGGCGTCGAGGCGGTCGAAGATCGGCTCGCCCAGGCCGGGCATCACGCCTTCGGCGACCACGGTGATCTTGGCACCCACCGAGTCCTGGTCACGGCGCAGCTGGTCCATGTAGGCCTCCAGCTCCGGCACCTTGTCCGGGTCGGGGCTGAAGAAGGCGTTGTGCTCCACCGACTCCCAGGTCTTGAACGGAATTTCGATAGGGCCCAGCTGGCTCATGTAGCCGCGGATGCGGATGCCCTGGGTGGCCAGGTACTTCTTCGCGATGGCACCGGCAGCCACGCGCATTGCGGTTTCACGGGCCGAGCTGCGGCCGCCGCCACGGTAGTCGCGCTCGCCGTACTTGTGGTGATAGGTGTAGTCGGCGTGGGCCGGGCGGAACAGGTCCTTGATCGCCGAGTAGTCCTTGGACTTCTGGTCGGTGTTGCGAATCAGCAGGCCGATGGCGCAGCCGGTGGTACGGCCCTCGAACACGCCAGAGAGAATCTCGACCTCGTCGGGCTCCTGGCGCTGGGTGGTGTGCCGGCTGGTACCGGGCTTGCGCCGGTCCAGGTCGTGCTGAAGATCGGCCAGCGAAAGCTCCAGGCCCGGAGGGCAGCCATCGACAATGGCGACCAGCGCCGGACCATGGCTTTCGCCAGCGGTGGTGACAGTGAACAGCTTGCCGTAGGTATTGCCGGACATGCAGGGCGCTCCGCGTTCAGCCTGATTTTTAACTGGATGGTAACAAGGCCAACCAGTATACGCAGGGTATACCCTTAGATCACCTCCGGGCGCGAACCTAATGCCGCCGGACGAGTCAAAACGCCACCTCCTCGCTAATGGCCTGATGATGCTGCGCACGTTCGCCCTGTTGTTCCTCCTGTTTACCGGCCTGGCCCAGGCCGCGGCCCCCACGGTACTGCAACGACCGATCAGCCTGGTGACCGACGACGGCACCCTGCAGGGCAGCCTGCTGTTGCCGCGCAGCGACACGCCGCCACCGGTGGTGCTGATCATCGCCGGCTCCGGCCCCACCGACCGTGACGGCAACAATCCCGCCGGCGGACGTATCGACAACCTCAAGCGCCTGGCCCTGCTGCTGGCCAACAACCGCATTGCCAGCGTGCGCTACGACAAGCGCGGGGTGGCCGCCAGCCGCGCGGCAACCCCCGACGAGCGCAACCTCAGCGTCGAGCGCTATGTGGCCGATGCCGTTGCCTGGGGCCATCTGCTCAAGGCCGACCCGCGCTTTGGCCCGCTGATCGTGCTGGGTCACAGCGAGGGCGCACTGATCGCCAGCCTCGCGGCCGAACAGGCCGGCGCCAGCGCGGTAATTTCAGTGGCAGGCAGCGGGCGCCCGGTCGATCAGGTACTGCGCGAGCAACTGGGTGAACGCCTGCCGGCGACCGAGCGAGCCCAGGCCGTACGCCTGATCGAGCAGCTCAAGGCCGGCCAGCCCAGCACCCAGGTACCGCTGCACCTGCGCGACGTGTTTCGCCCCAGTGTGCAGCCGTACCTGATCTCGCTGTTTCGCCAGGACCCGGCCGCCGCCTTCGCCCGCCTCCACTTGCCGGCGTTGATCGTGCAGGGGCGCAACGACGTCCAGGTCGAGGTCAAGGATGCCGAGAGACTGCACGCTGCCAAGCCGGACGCCGAACTGGCACTGATCGACGGCATGAACCACATGCTGCGCATCAGCCCGCGTGAAATGAGCCAGCAGCGCGACAGCTACAACAACCCCGAGCTGCCCCTGGCCAGTGCCCTGGGCGAGCGGATCGTCGAGTTCATTCGTCGATTGCCGGCGGCATGAAGCGAATTGGCGCAAATTGTGTCTCCAGTCTTGCGCAAAGCGGCCGATAAGCCGGTGCAGGCGTCGCCCTTGCGACCCGCCTGCTGTGCACAAAAGGACCGCCGTGATGACTGAAGCCACCCCCCAGGACGCCCCAGACGCGACCGACGAATCGCCAGCCCCGGAAGCGGCCCCGCTGCCCTGGGCGGACGTTGTGCCCGAGCATTTCCAGATGCTGCGCCTGTCCCCGCAGCCCACCGACCGCAACACCGGCGCGCGGCCGCTGCGCTTCGTGCAGTACGGTTATGCCGAACGGCACAACAAGACCCACAGCCTGCTGCGCATGGAAGTGCGCCTGCCTGGGCAGAAGGTGCGCAAGGAGCAGAATCGCCTGGATATCTGGGTGGACCATGAGTTGCACCAGATCAAGATCGGCCCCGACAGTGGCTTGCAGATCGAGCCGGTCAGCCGTGGCCTGGGGCGCTTCCTGTTGTCGCAGGCGGTGCACTGGGTACAGCGCAAGTGGTCGCACTACCGGGTCGAGGGCATGGCCCTGGCCAACAAGGACGCACTCAACGAAGACACACGCCTGCGCCGCGACCAGGTGCTGCGCAGCCATGGCCTGGAGGTCGAGTACGCCGATGCGCAGCACCTGAAGGGGCGCTGCGTGGAAGTCCAGGCAGGTCAGCTCAAGGGTGGCTGGAATACCGACAAGGTGCAGAAGGTAGACATCCTGGATGCTGCGGGCATGCTGCAGCAGGCCGAGCAGAACCTGCAGGAGAAGGAAGCACAACTGCGCGAGCGCGATGAGCGGGTCAACAAGTACCGCCGCGAAGACAGCGGGTTGCGCTTCACCATCACCTGCCTGGTGGCCTTTGCGGTATTCCAGGCCGGGCTGCTGATCTGGATTGCCACCAACCGCTGAAAGCGTTGCGGGTCAAGCCCGCCCCAACACGGCAATGCGGCCCTGTTGGGGCGGGCTTGACCCGCGACAGGCTTGAAATCTGTATCCCTTACACCCGCGAAGCAAACAGCGCCTGATGCTGCCGGCATTGTTCGGCCGTGAGCATGAACACCCCGTGCCCGCCACGTTCGAACTCCAGCCAGGCGAAATCCACCTCCGGGTACAACTGCTCGACATGCACCTGGCTGTTGCCGACCTCGACGATCAGCAGGCCCTTCTCGGTCAGGTGATCCGCCGCCTCGGCCAGCATGCGCCGTACCAGGTCCAGCCCGTCATTGCCGCAGGCCAGGCCCAGCTCCGGCTCGTGGTGGTACTCCTGGGGCATGTCGGCGAAATCCTCGGCATCGACATACGGCGGGTTCGACAGGATCAGGTCGAAACGCTGCCCCGGCAACCCCTCGAACCCATCGCCCTGCACGGTGAACACACGTTCTTCAAGACCATGGCGCTCGATGTTCTGGTTGGCCACTTCCAACGCCTCGAACGACAGGTCGGCCAGCACCACCTCGGCCTCGGGGAACACGTCGGCGCTGACGATGCCGATGCAGCCGGAGCCGGTACACAGGTCGAGAATGCGCGCGGGTTCGGCAGCCAGCCATGGCTCGAAGCGTTTTTCGATCAGTTCGCCGATGGGGGAGCGCGGGATCAGCACGCGCTCGTCGACGATGAACGACATGCCACAGAACCACGCCTCGCCAAGCAGGTACGCGGTCGGCACGCGTTCTTCGATACGTCGCTTGAGCAGGCGCTGCAGCTTGACCAGCTCGTCGTCTTCAAGACGGCAATCGAGATAGGCGTCGGCCACTTCCCATGGCAGATGCACCGAACCCAGCACCAGCAGGCGTGCCTCGTCCCAGGCGTTGTCGGCGCCATGCCCGAAAAACAGCCCCTGCTCATGAAAACGGCTGACAGCCCAACGGATGTGGTCGCGCAGGGTGCGCAGGCGGGAAGTGATCACGGGCAGACTCCTTTAAAGACGACCGGCAATTCTAACAGCCTGGAACACAAATGGGCCCGCCAATACGCCTCTGGCCGCAATTGTGCTCATGCCTGCAGGCCGCTATCCACGCCGCATGCACGCTAAGCCATTCACATAAGTCGCCAAGCAGGGGACAATAGGTGAAAAGCCCTATCCAAAGGAGCCCCTGATGTCCGTTCCAACGACGATGTTCCACCTCAGCGGTCGCGGTTATCCGCCGGCCAAGCTGAGCAACGCCAGCCTGGTGATTATCGATGCGCAAAAGGAGTACCTGAGCGGGCCCCTGGCGCTGTCGGGCATGGACGAAGCGGTGGCCAACATCGGCAAACTGCTCGAGGCTGCACGCAAGGCCGGCCGGCCCGTGGTGCATGTGCGCCACCTGGGCACCGTGGGTGGCCTGTTCGACCCACAGGGCTCGCGCGGCGAGTGGATTCCGGGCCTGGAGCCGCAGGGCGATGAAGTCGTCATCGAAAAACGCATGCCCAACGCTTTCAAGAACACCACCCTGCACGAGACGCTGCAGAAGTACGGCCACCTGGACCTGATCGTGTGCGGCTTCATGAGCCACTCCAGCGTCAGCACCACCGTGCGCCGCGCCAAGGACTACGGCTATCGCTGCACCCTGGTCGAAGACGGCTGCGCCACCCGCGACCTGCCGTTCAAGGACGGCGTGATCCCGGCCGCACAGATCCAGCAGAGCGAAATGGCGATCATGGCCGACAACTTTGCCTGTGTTGCACCCGTCAACAGCCTGATCTGACCACCCGACAGGCAAGTGGAACCACTCTGGGGCGTTCGGGTCCAACCCCGGATACCCTTTGAGGAAAGTCGGAATGAAGTTATCCAGTTTCGACGCCAGGCGCCTGCGTCCCCGCGAACAACGCAACTGGGGCGCACGTCTGGCCACGGCGTTCTCGGCACTGCTGGCGATACTCGGCGTGCTCCTGACCATGGCCGGCGTCGCTGGCCTGCTGGGCCATGCCGAGGCGCTGGGCGAGCTCAACAACAACCGCCCCGGCGCTGCCGTGGTGCTGGGCCTGGGCTTGCTGTCGCTGTACCTGGGCGTCTGGTCCTGGCGCCGCAGCCGGCTGCGCCTGCGCCGTGCCAGGGGGCTGAACCTGTCGCCGCACCTGATGAAGAAACACGATTGACTGCAACCCTGTGGGGAGTCGCGTAAACTGCGCCGCCCAGGCGGAGGCTTACATGCAAGACGACGATTTTTCCCTGTTCAAGAGCCAGATGCATGGCGTCAAGCCGATCCGGCATGATCGCGCCGACACCGGCAAACCCAAGGCTGACCGCAAGCAGCTGGCCAGCCTGCGCCAGGCTGCGACCGTGCGCAGCGACCAGACGGTGATCGACGGCCTGTCCGATCAGTTCGTCATCGACGTGGGCCCGGAAGACGACCTGCACTGGAGCCGCGATGGCGTGCAGGAAAGCCAGATGCGCAAGCTCAAGCTTGGCCAGATCGGTTTCGAAGGCAGCCTGGACCTGCACGGCATGACCGTGGAGAAAGCCCGCGAGACCCTCTGGGCATTCCTGGCAGAGGCCACGCGCTTCGAGGTGCGCTGCGTGCGAGTCACCCACGGCAAGGCGGTGCGGCTCGATGGCAAGCGTCCGATGATCAAGAGCCACGTCAACACCTGGCTGCGCCAGCATGCCCAGGTACTGGGTTTTACCTCGTGCCAGGCGCGCCACGGCGGCACCGGCGCGGTGTATGTCATGCTCAAGCGGACCATGCTTGATGGGCGTGACGAGTAACGCCGCGCTTGCAGCGCCGTCACAGCCGCCGTACCCTTCGCTTTTGCGATAAATCCCACAGGTAGATCCATGTCCCTGGAACAGCACTACACCGCGATTCTCGGCCAACTCGGCGAGGATGTTTCCCGCGAGGGCCTGCTCGATACGCCCAAGCGGGCTGCGAAGGCCATGAAGTACCTTTGCCGCGGCTACGACCAAACCCTGGAAGAGGTGACCAACGGCGCCTTGTTCAGCTCCGACAACAGCGAAATGGTCCTGGTCAAGGACATCGAGCTGTACTCGCTGTGCGAACACCACATGCTGCCGTTCATTGGCAAGGCGCATGTCGCCTATATCCCGAGCGGCAAGGTGCTGGGCCTGTCCAAGGTGGCGCGCATCGTCGACATGTACGCTCGCCGCCTGCAGATCCAGGAAAACCTCAGCCGCGAGATCGCCGAGGCGGTTCAGCAGGTGACCGGCGCGCTGGGCGTGGCCGTGGTGATCGAAGCCAAGCACATGTGCATGATGATGCGCGGTGTGGAAAAACAGAATTCGTCGATGATCACCTCGGTGATGCTCGGCGCCTTCCGCGACAATGCTGCCACCCGCAGCGAGTTCCTCAGCCTGATCAAGTAATCGGCCGAGGTTCTGCGAGCCGACCTGCCCAGGTCGGCTTTTTTCATTGTGAGGAGTTGCCATGATCGTCAAAGCACTGCGGGTTGGCCTTGGCCAACTGATCGTCTTCCTCGACTGGGTCAGCCGCCCGAGCAAGCTCAAGCGTGATGCGGCCGCCCAGGCGAATGTCGAGCAGCAGGCCAAGGGGCTGAGCCTGTATCAGTTTCACGCTTGCCCCTTCTGTGTGAAGACCCGCCGTACACTGCACCGCCTGAACGTGCCGGTGGCACTGCGTGACGCGAAGAACAACGAACAGGATCGCCAGGCCCTGCTGGAGCAAGGCGGCAAGATCAAGGTGCCGTGCCTGCGCATCGAGGAAGACGGCAAGACCACCTGGATGTACGAGTCCAAGGTGATCATCGACTACCTGAACCAGCGGTTCTCGGCGGTCTGACAGCGCTTGGCCGGCAGGGCTGCCCCCTGCCGGCAAAACACCATCAATCGATCATGGGCACATGCCGCTCATGCGAGGCCACGCGTTCCAGCCAGGCGCGAATCTTCGGGTAATCATCCAGCAGGAAGCCGGCTTCGTGGGCCACATGGGTGTAGGCATACAACGCCACATCGGCAATCGAGTACTTGTCACCGACCAGGTAGGGCGTTTCCTGCAACTGTTTCTCCATCACCTTCAGCGCCTTGTGCCCGCCCTTCTGCAACGACTTGTATTCATCGACGCGATCTTCGGGCATGCCCAGGTAGAACTGGATGAAACGTGCCACGGCAATGTAGGGCTCATGGCTGTACTGCTCGAAGAACTGCCACTGCAGCACTTGCGTACGTAAACGCGGTTCACTCGGCAGGAACAGGCTACCTTCGGCGAGGTAGTTAAGAATGGCGTTGGACTCCCACAGATAACTGCCGTCCTCCAACTCCAGCACCGGCACTTTTCCGTTAGGGTTCTTGACCAGAAACTCAGGGCGCTCGGTCTCGCCATTGAGGATGTTCACGGGACACCATATGTACGGAATATCAAGCAAGTGCAACATCAGCTTGACCTTGTAGCAGTTGCCCGACTGGTAATCCCCGTAGACCTTGTACATTGTTCCCCCCTCTCCAAAGCTGAAACGAAACCGCCGTCCATAGTTGGCGACTGTACGGTTAAATGCAATGGTTGCTGTATGGCAAAACTCGCCCTATCGCAGCGTAGTCTGAAAAACCCGCTTACACCCGCACAAGGATTACTGCATGCCTGACGCCACCTCTGCGCCAATGCGTCCGCTGGCCGACACCTCCCCCTCGGCGGTGGTCGCCGGTTTCATTGCCATGCTCACGGGCTATACCAGCTCGCTGGTGCTGATGTTCCAGGCGGGCCAGGCGGCCGGCCTGACCACCGCGCAGATTTCCTCGTGGATCTGGGCGCTGTCGATCGGCATGGCGGTATGCAGCATTGGCCTTTCACTGCGATATCGCACGCCCATCACGGTCGCCTGGTCGACCCCCGGCGCAGCCTTGCTGATCACCAGCCTGGGCGGCGTGAGCTATGGCGAGGCAATCGGCGCCTACATCACCTGCGCCGTACTGGTGGTGATCTGCGGGCTTACAGGCAGTTTCGAACGCCTGGTACGGCGCATTCCGGCATCGCTGGCCGCGGCCCTGCTGGCCGGTATTCTGTTCAAGATCGGCAGCGAGATCTTTGTTGCAGCCCAGCATCGGACCGCCCTGGTGCTGGGGATGTTCTTCAGCTACCTGCTGATCAAGCGGCTGTCGCCGCGCTATGCGGTACTGACCGCGCTGGTGGTAGGCACCGCGATCGCCGCAGTGATGGGGTTGCTGGACTTCAGCGGCTTCCACCTGGAGGTGGCGACACCGGTATGGACCACGCCGTCGTTCTCGCTGGCCGCGACCATCAGCATCGGCATCCCCCTGTTCGTGGTGGCGATGACTTCACAGAACATGCCGGGTGTGGCGGTGCTGCGTGCGGACGGGTACCAGGTACCTGCCTCGCCGCTGATTTCAGTGACGGGCCTGGCCTCGCTGCTGCTGGCCCCGTTCGGCTCGCACGGCATCAACCTGGCGGCCATCAGCGCCGCGATCTGTACCGGGCCGCATGCCCATGAAGATCCGAGCAAGCGGTACACCGCGGCGGTCTGGTGCGGGATCTTCTATGGCATTGCCGGCGTGTTCGGCGCCACCCTGGCGGCACTGTTCGCCGCGTTGCCCAAGGAGCTGGTGCTGTCGATTGCCGCACTGGCGCTGTTCGGCTCGATCATGAACGGCCTGACGGTCGCGATGAGCGAGGCCAGGGAGCGCGAGGCGGCCTTGATCACATTCATGGTCACGGCCTCGGGCTTTACCCTGTTCTCGATCGGCTCGGCGTTCTGGGGGATTGTGGCGGGGGTACTGACGCTGATGATCCTGAACTGGCGCAAGCCTGCCTGATCGACACGGGAGGGCCTGGCCCTCCCCTGCCCCACCCGCTAGATAGCGGTGGCACCACCATCGATTGCCAGAGCCTGGCCAGTGGTGAATGCCGCACCGTCGCTGCACAGGTACAGGACCGCTGCAGCGACTTCCTCGACCTTGCCCACGCGGCCGACCGGGTGCATGGCGGCGGCGTATTCAGCCTTGCGTGGATCGGCCTCGTAGGCACGGCGGAACATGTCGGTGTCGATCACCGCCGGGCACACCGCATTCACCCGGATCAGTTTCTTGGCGTACTCGATGGCGGCCGACTTGGTGAGCCCGATCACGGCATGCTTGGATGCGCTGTAGATGCTCATCTTGGGCGCAGCCCCCAGGCCGGCGACCGATGCGGTGTTGACGATCGCACCGCCGCCCTGGGCGAGCATCAGCGGCAACTGGTGCTTCATGCACAGCCACACGCCCTTGACGTTGACGCCCATGATCGCATCGAATTCGGCTTCGCTGCCGTCGGCCAGGCGCCCCTGCTCGATTTCTATACCGGCATTGTTGAAGGCGTAGTCCAGACGACCGTATGCCTCGACAGTGCGCGCCATCAACTGCTGCACGTCCTGCTCGCGGGTAACGTTGCAAGGTACGAACAGTGCCTGGCCGCCGGCGGCCTGAATCAACCCGACCGTGTGTTCGCCACCGGCGACGTCCAGGTCTGCCACCACGACCTTCAGGCCTTGTGCGGCGAATGCCAGCGCCGTGGCCCGGCCGATGCCGGCGCCGGCCCCGGTGACCAGGGCAACCTGGCCGGAAAAAGTCATGCTCATCGATAACTCCCGCAACGTAGTGAGGACAATGGCGGGAGTCTAGTCATCGGCGGTGGCTCCTGGGCAGCATCATCAGGCACGCAGTGAACACACCATCGAACCGGGTGATTTTAGCTGCTAGGCTCAATCATCCAGATGGATCAATCACCATTCGCCACAAGGCTGGACCTTGCCGATTTGCCGATGCAGGCCTATCAACAGGGTTTGCCTTCCAGAGAGAACCTTGCCATGACCGACAGGACCAACCGCCGCTTCCTGCTTGCCAAGCGCCCCACCGGGGCAGTGACACGTGATGACTTTACCTTTGAAACCGTGCCTGTGAGCGAGCCTGTCGAGGGACAGGTAGTGGTGAAGAACCTGTACCTGTCGCTGGACCCGGCCATGCGCGGGTGGATGAACGAGGGCAAGTCCTACATTGCGCCTGTAGGTATCGGCGAGGTCATGCGCGCACTGGGTGTCGGTGAAGTGGTGGCGTCCAGGCACCCTGACTATGCCGTGGGTGATACGGTGAGCGGAGCCCTTGGTGTACAGGATTACTTCATTGGCGAGCCCAAGGGCCTGCATAAGGTCGACCCTAGGCTGGTACCGTTGCCACGTTATCTCTCCGCCCTGGGCATGACCGGAATGACGGCCTACTTTGCCCTGCTGGAAGTGGGTGAGCCCAAGACGGGCGAAACCGTGGTGATCTCGGGTGCAGCGGGAGCGGTCGGCAGCATTGCCGGGCAGATCGCCAAGCTCAAGGGCTGTCGTGTGGTCGGGATTGCCGGCGGCGAGCAGAAATGCCGCTACCTGGTCGATGAACTGGGCTTTGACGGGGTTATCGACTACAAGGCCGAAGACGTACTGGAGGGACTCAAGCGCGAGTGCCCAAAAGGGGTGGATGTGTACTTCGACAACGTCGGCGGGGACATCCTCGATGCAGTGCTCAGTCGCCTGAATTTCAAGGCGCGGGTGGTGATCTGTGGTGCCATCAGCCAGTACAACAACAAGCAGGCGGTCAAGGGCCCGGCCAACTACCTGTCGCTGCTGGTAAACCGCGCGCGCATGGAAGGTTTCGTAGTGATGGACCATGTGGCCAAGTACGGCACCGCAGGCAACGAAATTGCCGGCTGGCTGGCCAGCGGCAAGCTCAAGAGCAAGGAGGATGTTGTCGAGGGGCTGGAGACCTTTCCCGAAGCGCTGCTGAAGCTGTTCAGCGGGGAAAACTTTGGCAAGCTGGTGTTGAAGGTATAAGGGGAACGCCTTCGCCAGCAAGGCCGGCTCCTCCTTGTAGGAGCCAGCCTTGCTGGCGAAAAACCGAGTCGCTTAGCCGCGAATTTCGGCTACCACTGCAGCCAGCGCTTGAGCAGGGTCAGCCGCCTGACTGATCGGGCGACCGATTACCAGGTAGTCGGAGCCGGCGTCCAGCGCCTGGCGCGGGGTAAGGATACGACGCTGATCGTCCAGGGCGCTGCCGGCAGGACGAATGCCCGGAGTCACCAGCTGCAACGACGGGTGCGCGGCCTTCAGGGCCGGGGCTTCCAGGGCGGAGCACACCAGGCCGTCCATGCCGGCCTTCTCGGCCAGGGCGGCCAGTCGCAGCACCTGCTCCTGCGGCTCGATGTCCAGGCCAATACCGGCGAGGTCTTCACGCTCCATGCTGGTCAGCACGGTCACACCGATCAACAGCGGCTGTGGCCCGCTGCGCTGGTCCAGCACGTCGCGACAGGCCGCCATCATGCGCAGGCCGCCAGAGCAGTGCACGTTGACCATCCACACGCCCATTTCGGCTGCGGCCTTCACGGCCATGGCGGTGGTGTTGGGGATATCGTGGAACTTGAGGTCCAGGAACACTTCGAAGCCCTTTTCACACAGGGTTTCAACGATGCCCGACGCACTGCTGGTGAACAGCTCCTTGCCGACCTTGACCCGACACAGCGCGGGGTCCAGCTGATCGGCCAGTTTCAGGGCGGCGTCACGGGTAGGGAAATCCAGGGCGACGATGATAGGCGTCTGACAGGCGGACATGGGCAGGCTCTCTGGGCAAGTCGAAATCGGCGCGCATTGTAGCCGATGCGCAGTGCCAATGGGGGCCGGTGATCGCGAATTCGCCCCCAGGTGGTGGGCCTCTTATACTTGAACCATCGACGGTCGTGTCGAGTCCAACATCACAGAGGCGGCGCCATTCGCCGTCGATAAGGAGAAGCTCATGCCCTGGTATGCCTGGTTGATCTTGCTGGTTGCCATCGGCTCGATTGTCGGTGGCTTGATGATGCTGCGTGATACTGCGAAGAAGCTGCCCTTGACCGAAGAGCAACTCAAGCGCGTGCATGAGCGTAATGCCGAAGCCGATGCCAAGGACGCGCAAGACCGATAAGCGTGGCGCTTCCCCGCCTTCTGCAGGCGCCGGCATTGCCGGCGATGGGCCCATGCCATTTGATGATAAAAACGGATCGAGCATTGCCCGACCCGCCCCTCCTCAGGTCACTTGACCGCCAGTTTGTCCCGGTTGCGCTCGATCAGCGCCTGGCCGATCCCCTTCACTTCCAGCAACTCATCCACTGACTCGAACGCGCCGTTGGCTTCGCGGTAGGCCACGATCGCTTCAGCCTTGGCCTTGCCGATACCTGCAAGCGACGACTGCAGTGTCGCCGCATCGGCAGTGTTCAGGTTGACGGTGGTTGAGGCGAGCGCTGCGCTGACTGTAGTGACTGGCAAGTCGCCCGCGGCCTTGGTGGCCGCCGCAAACGACGGCAGCGAGAACGCGCTGAGCAGCGCGAGCAGCAGAGAAACAAGAAAGGTATTGCGCATAACGGTGGCACTCCTTGGTGTGTGAGCTTGCTAAGGCAGCGATTCCTTGGCTGCCTGTAAAACCTAGCGGCTCAAGAACAACAGATCCACAGTCAAGGTCAAAAGGATTCAAACAAGATGTGAAAGAAATGTAAAAATGTGTAGGAAATGTTACCGTTTTGGCCGTCCAAAAACTCTTACACGGGATGTGCAGCGGTGCGCGAAGGGAAGAACAAGCTGGTTGATGGATTTCCGTTTACATTCAAGCATCAGCGCTCGACAGTTCATCTGAACGCGCCTGTGAGCACTGCGCTGGCGGCAACGCTTACGCTGTTGCTTGGCCAGGAACGCCCGTCAAACCGGACAAGCGCGCCACTATCTACAGGCGATAGCCCATTGTTTGCCAAGCGCCAAGCGATTGAGACCCTCCCAAAGAGGATCCGCTTTACGCGCGGTACCCGCAAAAGCTGTGGCATGTTCGACTGGCCAATCGAAGAGCTGATAAACACTACGGAAGCGCACCGCCGCGGCGCGAGTGTGCCCGGCGTGGTTGGCTATGGGTATACCAGGTCACGCATGGGGTTGATGAATGACTTCGTCATCATCACAGAACTGTTGCAGAACTACACAGACGGCTATCAGTGGATACTCGCCAAGCCTGAAGAAGTGGAGCGGGTGATCGGTGCGGCGTTCGAGTTGTTGCTTTCGCTGAACAGCAGCGGGATCTATCACATGGATCTATGGGCGGCGAATGTGATGATGTGTAACGACGGGGTGGGGGCAACGCATGCGATCGATTTAGAGAATTGCTTTGCCGCCGCACCACGGTTTTTGAGTGAAACCCTGGGCTTTCAACTGGGGTTCTTCTATCGCAGAGAGGTAGGGGGGCTGGTTGGGGAGTCGGCGTACGACGCTTTAGTAGCGCGAGCCCTGGAAACCTGCGAGGGGATTAATCGGGAACGATTTCATGCTGTGTACCAAATGGCCAAGCACCATCATATTGGTCGCAAGGAACGACGGGATATTTTTTTGAGTGGGCGAGTGGTATTGGGGTGACGACAAGAGGAAACGTATGGGGCGGCACTGTTTTTTTGTGAGGGCCGATAACGGCTAGCCGTCAGACAGGCCAAGCATATGGGGCACGAAAAATGTAATGACTCGTTCCCAGATCCGCCGCCCGGCAGTCGTTACCGCTGGATACTGTTAACCCCAAGGCCCGCTCTCAAAGATATACAGCGCCTGTTCAGCCGCTTCGGCATTGACGGCCTGATAGATCGTAAGCACTCCATAAACCCCACCTTGTCAAAGATGGTGCGGTGCGTTGCCGATACACTTGAGGCACGCACCTCCACGGCAGCAGGGCTTCGTAAGCCTCAACTGAGGACGCCTGTGGCAGGCGTTCCAGTGCGCAATAGGGCTTTTGGTCATTAGCTTTGGCGGTTTCTACCAATCTGTAAAGTTGACCACTGGCCACCGCGCCGTTAGGCGTGTCGCTAAACAACCGGTTATTTCGTCCCATCACGAAGGGGGGATCGCGCGCTCTGCGACGTAGTTGTCGATCGGTAGGTAGCCTTTCTCCACCTACCGTTCAAGTCTGCTCCAGTTGCTTGCCAGATAACTAATGGCTTTCCGAACGCGTTCTGAGCGCTAACTCGTGGTTGTGTCTTTTCGCTCCAGCTTTTCAATTGAGCAACTATCGGCAGGCTTTGTTCGTGAGGACCGGTTTTACGCTCAGCGTCGCTGCCGCCCTTCAAGTCGCGTTCGATCCCATAAAGCTTGTTGATCAAATTCAGCGCGATGTCGGCATTACCCGTCTTGCTTTTGGGCTGCACTTTTTGTGCTTTCACGAATTTGCGACGTGCGTCCGCCCAGCATCCCTAGCGCTCACTCTTGCTTGGGCGCCCAGTGCGTTGTAACCGGCATAATCATCGCTCATGACGTAGACACGATAGCCATCGAAAAGGCGTGTAGACACTTCCTGCGCTCGGCTGGTGGAGTAATCAAAAAGGATGACCTGCTTATCCGGTGGACCGCCGCTTTGCACCCACATCCACGACTGGTTGTTTGGCTCGCGGTCAGGTTCTTTCAACACCTGCACCTGCGTTTCATCGCAGTAGATGATTCGACTGGCTAGCAGGCGGTCGAGCATCAGCTTCAGCAGCGGCTGGAAGTGCTCGCTGCACTGGATAACCCACCTTGCCAAGGTTTGGCGCGGGATATCAATGCCGTGGCGACCCAGCACTGTTTCAAAGCGGTATGGCGGCAAACCGTCTACATATTTGGTGGTCAGCATCATCGCCAGTACGCTGGGGCTAGATATGTTTTTTCAATCACCTGAGTCGGTTTGTCCGCCGTGGCCGGTGCAGCCTCGCAGTCGCGGCAACTGTAGACTTTACGAACGTTTTTGATTACCCGTACCGGCTTCTGCGTCTTCGTCGGCAACGTCGGCAATGCTTTCTGCGTTATCGAAAAGGGCTAGCTGGAGTGTAGCAGGGTCAGCTGTCTGCTCGGACTTGCGCCCGAACAAGCGCTGACGCAGCAGCGCGTTTTCCTCTTCGAGAAAACCGACCCGTGACTGCGTCTTCGCAAGCATCTGCTTGAGTAGCTAAAGATAGAACGTGCCTCACCGAAACCGGGCCTACACAGTTGACCAGGGACCGAAGTGCTCTGGCATATCTCGCCATGCGGCACCCGCGAACAGCCCCCAGAGCAAGCCATCAAGCCTCAAACAGTCGCCTGGAGGGGAGCCGGCCCCCGCCATGGTTTTCGATAAAGAGATCGGCAACTACATCCCAGGCCTCATACGAGAGTTCATAACGCTTTCACATCACAGAACTACTTTCCGTAGATGGCTGGAAACTCTACAAAATCTCAGTTTTCGAGGGGTGGTGATTAAATTTCTCGACATATCGTACAGAGCCTAACCTATACACTGCAGGTATATATTGGTCAACAACAGCAGGATAAGACTGCTTCGCTGGGATTCGCTGACCATTATCGGGAAACTAGCTTGACGGCGCTGCTTGATCAGCTTGTTTAGACCGCATCGGCACCGCCAACAAAATCGCCACTGGCAACCAGAACAACGTCCAGTAGTCACCAGGTCGAGTAAAGACTCGCTCAACATCCGTCAGCATGGCGATCAGCGCAAAGACCAGTGCAGGAAATGCAAGGCGCACCCAATAGTTGCTGCGCAGTTTCCACGCTTTATGTGCCAACGCCAGCAGACCCGCACCGAGCAAGGCAAGCGAGACGATACCACTATCGTAGACCTGTTGGAGGTACAAGCTATGGGCATGAGGGGAAACTTGAACACCATCAGGCCAGCGATACTCGAATGGTGTACCCAGCCCGTGCCCAACGGCCCAGTGACCTGACATGACTTTAAAATAGTAGACCCAAATAGGCCCGCGCCCAGATAACTGTTTTTCCTGAAACTCGACAACCAACTGTGGCCAAAACTTGATGACCAGTGCAAGAACAAGCACTGTACCAATCCCCAGCAACCACCAACCGAGCCTGGAGTTTTGTAAAATTATGACAGCCACAATGCCACCCAGCAAAGCAAACCATGCCCCCCTGGTATAGGTCAACAATACATAGAGGCTCAACAGCATGAAGATAGCGAGCCAAAACAGCACTGACTTGAACGCCGTGCGTTTATCCAGTGCCACACCGAGCGCCCAAATAGCAATGGCACCGTGAAAAATACCGGCGACCACAGGCCAGCCGTAATTGGCAAAATTTCCAATACCCGAGCGATCAATACGGTAGGCACGATAGGCCAGTGGTTTATCCAGAATGCCAAACTGATAAACAATGCTGACTAGGGCACCTACAGCCACCATGACCACCCCTGCCAACAACGCTTTTTTCAGAAAACCCTCATTGTAGGACATTAATAAGTAGATCGCTTGAAGATACAGGGCAATCAACAACCCTCGTTTCGCAAGCGAGAACGCATCCTTTTCAGATCCTGTTGCCCATACTGTACTCAAGCCGACCCAAAGCAGAAAAAAAAACCATGGAATATAGTGAACCGACGGTACACATTTATTCCGAACGATCAATTTGTAGAAAATAAAAATTAACGCTGGCAAAAGAAGCCATATATATACTTGAGCATTCCTCGCACTACCGGACTGAATCCAAACCTTACCACTCAACTGAATGAATAACCCGACAGCCAGCATCCAGATCAAAACAAGCTGCCAGCTTCGACCTCTAGAGCAATGACCTGGCAACACTTCTATTCCATTCATAACTACTACTTCCCAAAAAAATCAAAATGCGTTTTTATTAATGAAGCCTTTAAAAACAGTAAGAAATATAATTTTCAGATCAACCCAGAGTGACCAGTTATCGATGTACCAAAGATCGTACTCGACACGCTTTTGCATTTTTTCAAGCGTATCAGTCTCCCCGCGGTAGCCACTGACCTGAGCCCAACCGGTAATACCTGGCTTAACCTTATGCCGCTGCATGTAAGACTCGACCAATTCCTTGTAGTACTCGTTATGCGCCAACGCATGGGGGCGAGGCCCAACAATCGACATACGCCCTTGGAGCACATTGAAAAACTGCGGTAGTTCATCAAGGCTGGTACGCCGTAAAAACGCCCCGACTTTGGTCACTCGCACATCGTCGCGCGTGGCCTGGGTAACGCCACCTTCGCTATGCACTACCATTGAGCGAAATTTGTACACTTTGAAATGTTTGCCGTTGATGCCCGTTCGATACTGTTTAAACAGAATCGGCCCAGGGGACGACACCCTGATTGCAACAGCAATCACCAGGCAAACCGGGAGTATCATTAGGCTGATCAAGCCTCCAATAATCAAGTCCTCAAGGCGCTTGACCACCAACGCCGAGCCATCCATCGGGCTGCAGCTAAGGTCCAATGAATACAAGCCAGCAATATGGCTCACCTTGTGGTTCAGCAAGCGGATATCACCCCATTCCGGAATGAAGCGAACCGCAACGGTGTGGTGGCGAAGCGCATACATGATAGAGCGAATGACGCCCCCTTCACTGAGCGGTAGGCACAGCCATACTTCATGCACGCCTAACTCATCAACTTTGGCGACCAAGCTGTCCACCCAGTCGTCGTTTTGACTAAACGCAAGGCTTGTGGAAATACGAAAACCGTCTTCTTCCAAGGTGCGGCCACTGTTTAGCTGACTGGCGGACTGCCCTCCGGAATCAACCAGCAGTACGCTCTTCAGGTTCAGTCCAGAGCCGCGTATGCGACGTAATATCAAAAATACGGAAAAGCGTAGCAACAAACACAGTGCCCCTCCCGTAAACAACATTACGCTGAACCAGATGCGGGAATAGTTATCTGAAATCTTCAGGAAAAACGTCAACGATAAAAGAACGCCTGCAGCAGACAGCCAGCAAACCACCAGGACACCGAGTTGGCGCCAGAAGGACTGACCTCGTTGCGAGCCATAAACTCCGCCCAACGCCAGGCAGATCACGACCACAATGGCCGTAATCATCGTTGCGGTGTTGTAACGCCCCGTCATTTCAAAGTGCTGAAAACGGTAATGGAAGGCAAACAAGCCCGCCACCAAGACGATGACCATGTCCGTTAACGCGACAAAAAAAGGAACGGGATACCGTTCTGCAAATGTTGGTTGATACCGATGAGTGACTTGCATGTCTTTGAACAGGCCCCAATCTCTATAAAACACTGGTTAGCGTGCAATGCAGCCGGGCACCGCCCCGCAGCCAAACCCCTAACCCTACACAGCAACTCAGAGGCGCCAGCACCGCCTGAGTCACTATCAGTCATGCTTTACTTTTTTTGGTTTGACACGCCCGTACTTGTCTTCAAAGCGAACGATATCGTCTTCACCCAGGTACGTACCTGATTGAACCTCGATGAGCTCCAACGGGATAACACCTGGATTTTCCAATGCATGAACCTGGCCGATAGGGATGTAGGTGGATTGGTTCTCCGTGACCAGATAGGTTTTGTCGCCATTGGTGACACTCGCCGTACCACTCACCACAATCCAGTGCTCGGCTCGGTGATGGTGCATCTGAACGGATAGCTTGGCTCCGGGTTTTACGGTGATACGCTTGACCTGATAACGATGCCCACTGTCGATCGAATCGTACACACCCCAAGGACGATACACTTCACGGTGATTGGCATGCTCATGGCGCTGATCCTGCTTGAGCTGCTCAACAATCTTTTTGACGTCTTGCACATGACTCTTGTGGGCAACCAGGACGGCGTCCTTGGTCTCGACAATAACAAGATCCTCGACCCCTACCGTCGTCACCAGCCGATGCTCGGCATGCACATAGCTATGACGAGTACCGTGTTGAAGAACATCCCCCTTCAAGACATTCCCGTTGATGTCCTTTTCGCTGACATCCCACAGTGCAGACCATGACCCGATGTCACTCCATCCAGCATCCAGCGGCACCATGGCGGCATCGGCCGTTTTTTCCATCACCGCATAATCGATCGAGTCGTCCGGGCACTCGCTAAATGCTTTTGCATCAATACGGGTGAAGTACAGGTCCTGCTCTGCACCTGCCAATGCCTGCTGGCACGCCTTGAGAATGTCGGGCTGGAACGCCTCCAGCTCTGCCAAATAGCGGCTGGCACGAAACATGAACATGCCACTGTTCCAAAAATAGTCCCCAGAAGCAACATAATGCTGGGCAGTGGACAAGTCCGGCTTCTCCACGAAACGGTTAACCTTGAACCCTTCACTACCAAGCACTTCGCCCTTCTGGATGTAGCCATAACCGGTTTCAGGGTAGGCCGGTACGATGCCAAAGGTCACAAGTTTGCCTGCTGTGGCTAACACCATGGCAGCCTCAATACTGGCATGGAACGCAGGCACGTCTTGAATCAAGTGATCGGCAGCCAAAACCAGCAGCAACGGATTCTGACCTTCCTCTATGGCCTGTAATGCCGCCAGAGCAATGGCAGGTGCCGTATTACGCCCCATTGGCTCCAGCAGAATGTTGGCCTGCTCCAGGCCAATCTGACGTAGCTGCTCTGCTGCAAGAAACCGATGCTGCTCGTTGCAAATCAAGCGCGGCGCTTGGGCGTCCAGCCCCTGCAGGCGCTCAATCGTTGCCTGCAGCATGGACTGATTTTGGTCGACCATCGGCAAAAATTGCTTAGGGTTAAGTTGACGCGAAAGCGGCCAGAGACGCGAGCCGGAACCGCCAGCCATGATTACCGGAAGCAACATGTGTTTTTGTCCTTTGAAGTCGTACTACCAAAAAATGAATTCTGCATGCCGTGCAGCACGCCCAACACATTACAACAAGAAAGAAAATTAAACCTCATCGATAAACCGAGCCAGAATCCGATCCTTGTCGAGAAAATCATGGGCGTATGCTGTAGCAATCAGGTTAGGCAAGGGCATAGTCAGGCAACCCTCAATCCCCCTAAGCAATGCCTCGACAGACTCGGGCTCTACCCGTTCTGCAATGCCTGGATGGTCCAGACACAACAAGCCCAGACTGGTCTCAGGGTCTGCGGTTATTACTGCATTGCCGCCTACTGCAAGGATGTTGGTCAGTTTTGATGGCAGTACCGCATCTGCAGCCCCGCGTTTCTGAATGACCAAATGGCAATCGGCGCTGGCGAGCAGCGCGGGCAAGTCCTCATAGGGTTGCAAAGGTGCAAAGACCACATTCGACAGTTGCTTCGATGCTGCCAACGCTTGCAATCGGGCCTTACCTGCGCCTTCGCCAACGATCAGGAACACAAGCTCTGCCCGGCCCTTAAGGCGATCCGCAGCTTCGATTACACTTTCCAGCCCCTGCTTTTCGCCTATGTTACCGGAGTAAAGCAGCACCTTCTTGGCTGGATCAATGCCCAGCCGCGCAAGCAATGCATCATTACGCGCAACATTGGCAAACCGTGCGGTTTCAGACCAGTTCGGAAAAAAACGCAACTGCTCAACGCTGACACCTTTGCTTTGGGCGCGCCGCAGCATGGCCGCAGAAATGCTTGAAACACGGTCAAATGCACGCAAAATGAGCCGTTCTGCACCATAAGCAATACGTTTTAACACGCCGCTGTTGGCAATCCCCAGACCAAACAATGCATCGACTTCAAAATCCTGAATGTGCAGAACGGACTTAGCGCCCGTCAGCTTAGCCAGCAGGAGCGTCTGAGGTGCACAAAATAGCGTCGGGACCACCAAAATGACCAGCTCTGGCTTCCACCTCAGCTGTGCCAGCATTGCCAACGAAGATGAGATAGAAAAACTTGCCAGGTGCAACAAGCGCGTTAGTGCCGCCGGTTTAGCCGGCACATAGAGCGGGCACCGGTAAACACTGACGCCCTCCTCTTGAGTACAGTTGAAACGCCAGGATGAAAACGCAGGCCATACTTTCCAATCCGGATAGTACGGTGGTGCGGTAACAACCCGTACCTCATGGCCCTGCTCAGCAAGCCAGCGGGCCATTTCTCCGCTGTATTTTCCGATTCCAGTCAGCTCTGGGCTGTAATTGATGCCATAAAGCAGAATTTTCATCAGTGAGTCCGAGCGTTTTGCACATTGTCGACGTACCACTGATAGGCACTCTGCAAACCTTGTTCAAGGCCAATACTGGCTGTCCAGCCCAACGCGGCCAAACGCGAAACGTCCATCAGCTTGCGCGGAGCACCGTCAGGCTTCGTCGCATCGAACGTCAGCTTGCCCTGAAATCCGGTTACTTTGGCAACCGTGTGCGCCAACTCAGCAATCGTGCAATCGACGCCTGTACCAACGTTGATGTGAGAAAGCATTGGCTGTGTGTGTGCCTGATATAGCTGGGGCTCGAGCTCCATGACATGCACACAGGCAGCAGCCATATCGTCGACATGCAGAAATTCGCGCATTGGCTTGCCACTGCCCCAGATCACAACCTCGGTATCACCTCGCTGAGTAGCCTCGTGGAAGCGGCGCAGTAACGCTGGAATAACATGGCTGTTTTCAGGGTGATAATTATCGTGCGGGCCATAGAGGTTGGTTGGCATCACACTACGATAATCGCGGCCATGTTGACGGTTGTAGCTTTCACAGAGCTTGATACCAGCAATTTTGGCCAATGCATAAGGCTCGTTCGTTGGTTCAAGCACACCTGTCAGCAACGCGGCCTCCGTCATAGGCTGCACTGCCAGCTTTGGATAGATGCAGGAAGAACCGAGAAATAGCAGCCTTTGAACACCACTCAGGTGGGCAGCTTGGATGATGTTGGCCTCAAGCATCAGGTTGTCAAAAATAAAATCGGCCGGATAGGTGTTATTCGCATGAATACCACCCACTTTGGCTGCGGCAAGATAAACCTGGTCAATGGCATGAGTTTGGAAAAATTGCCGAACCGCCGCCTGGTCGAGCAAATCCAACTCATCGCGCGTTGCGGTGAGGATGTTCGAGTAGCCAAGCGTCTTGAGCCTGCGAACGATGGCTGAGCCAACCATTCCACGATGGCCGGCCACAAAAATCGACTGCTCCAGATTACGGGCCACAATCAGTTCTCCACAGAAACAGGCAAGTCATGACCATGGGACTTCAGAAGCGCATGGCGCTGAGCTGCTTTCAAGTCCTCGCGCACCATCTCTTCGCACATTTGCTGTACGGTAATTTCCGGTACCCACCCCAATTTTTCTTTAGCCTTGGTTGGATCGCCCAACAAGGTTTCCACCTCTGCAGGCCGGAAATAACGTGCATCCACACGCACAACGACATCACCTACCTTCAGTGCCGGCGCCTTGTCACCTTCAATGTGTTCTACAATCGCATGCTCTTCGACGCCTTTACCTTCAAAGCGCAGCGTAAGACCTAGCTCAGCAGCCGACCACCGCACGAACTCACGCACCGAATATTGCACGCCGGTTGCAATTACGAAGTCTTCAGGTTGTTCTTGCTGCAACATCATCCATTGCATGCGGACGTAGTCCTTGGCATGACCCCAGTCACGTAGGGCATCCATATTACCGAGGAACAAACACTTTTCCAGGCCTTGGGCGATGTTCGCCAAGGCGCGTGTAATCTTACGTGTTACGAATGTTTCACCACGACGTGGCGACTCATGGTTGAACAAAATGCCGTTGCAGGCATACATACCATAAGCTTCACGATAGTTTACTGTAATCCAGTAGGCATAAAGCTTGGCTACCGCATAAGGGGAGCGAGGGTAGAACGGTGTCGTTTCCTTTTGAGGAGTCTCTTGCACCAGTCCATAGAGCTCAGACGTCGACGCTTGATAGAAACGTGTTTTTCTTTCCAGGCCCAACAAACGAATAGCTTCAAGAATACGCAGTGTCCCCATGGCATCAACGTCTGCGGTGTACTCCGGGGACTCAAAACTCACTGCAACATGGGACTGTGCCCCCAAGTTGTATACCTCATCAGGCTGTACTTCCTGAATAATACGGGTGAGGTTAGAAGAGTCACTCAAATCGCCATAATGCAAAACAAAATTGCGATTATCTACGTGCGGATCCTGATAAATATGGTCAACACGCTGAGTATTAAAAGACGAAGCACGGCGCTTAATACCATGCACTTCATAGCCTTTCTCCAAGAGAAACTCAGCCAAGTAAGAGCCATCTTGCCCTGTAACACCGGTAATAAGTGCCTTTTTCATTTTTCCGCCTTAAAAATATCATTTTTATTGAGTGGGACATACTCAATAAAATCAAGCCAACCATATTTAGAGGTATGCTTTATAACCCTACCCGCCTTACGAAACAAATCATCATAATACGAATACTGAAGAAATACATTTTTTGCATTATCTAAATGCTTAATAATACCATCTTTCCAATTTTCGCCTGACGTAGCATTCTTCCTAGGATCTTGATCTGGAGAATAGAAATTCTCAACAACACCACCATAATCTTTAAGAATATTATGATCACAGCCAAGCAGAAAAACCCTCGAGTACCCCATATAATACAAAACAGGCAAAACCATTACAGGGCTAGTTTGAGGAGCCAATACTGGAGAGGTAATATCTACAACAGAGTTAGACAAAGGTGACTTTTCAAGACAAAGATAAAAAATCTCTCGCCCCTTGAATATTCCATATTGCTCAACCATCGATCTAGTCTGAAGACCTAAAACTATCGCAGTACTCGCCGGCAATTCATTATCAGCTCGCTGCATCCATGAAATATACTCTTGCAATATTAAAGGTTCATGATAAGGAGCAAAAAAGTGAAATTTCGGAGACAGCAAATTTACCTGAGAATGGAGAAAAAAATTGCTTACACTAAAACAATCTTGTCCTGCTAAAAAACTCAAATCAACGCCTTTCAAACTAGGGCCTGTTGCCAATATAAATGCATCCTTCCCCAAGGCAGAGTTTTTCAAAGCACTATTATGCTGCAACAATGCCTTTTGGCCATTCAAAAAAAACCTAAATCGAACAGCTAATCTCAAAACAAATGGAATAAAAGCCAAAGGCACATACGCCTGAATGATGTAATAAACTTTTTTCTGAAAACTCATTTATCACTCCAAGTCTTCAACCAGATGACCATAGCTATTAATTTCTGAAATCGACCTAACATGAGCAGTTCGATCCTCATCATCCCCAAAACGATACTTAATCACTCTTGCGGGCACTCCCGCGACTATAGCAAAGGCGGGAACATCATGAGTCACAACACTTTTTGACGCGACAATTGCACCCAACCCAATCGTAACCCCCGCCATGATTTGTGCGTCCTGCCCAATCCAAACGTCATCCTCAATAATAGTTTCTTTTAAAACCTGTCTTCCGGAAAAGCAAATTGGAGTACCAACACAATTGAACTCATGATCGGACCCAATAATAGAAACTCCCGGCGCCATCAAAAGAAAGCGCCCCGCACGAACTCTCGGATAAATCGTACACCCCGCACCGACAAAACCAAAATCACCCAACTCAAAATCTTTCGCTATATAGCGCTGCTTAGGAACAACCCAACTTCTAACAGAAACATTACTCCATCCGTAGCGCTTCTTCCTAAACCACATCACAGATTCACGGAGCGTTATAAAAATCGCTTTATTTTTCTTCACAAATTTTCTTAAAGAGACCATAACGCCACTCACCTATGACTAGACTTAACTAAAAGACTACCAACGAGACAACCAAGAAAAACATAAAGATAACTGTAGCTAAGATTTGGAGAAACTGAAAGTATGAGAACAAAGCAGCTTAGCAAAATCCACTTGCCGTCAGAAAAACAAAAAAAAGAAAACAAAATCCCCAAGGTACCGACACACCCTAACTGTAAAATCAAGTTTGTAACAAACGGAAAGTTGTAAACTTCCGAAAAAGCGTACCCAAACAAAAGCGCATTCACACTAAGATCCGAAAGCGCTGTAACCATCAACTGCCTAACAGCTATCGACTCTAACCCCTGAGGTATAAAATCATAACTAAACATCATAGAAAAAAACTGGAGAAGGAAGGCAACAACTACAAAAACAAAACAACTAATCTCAATACTACTTTTTCTTATCGAAGACCAAAAAATAAAGAAAAACGAAAAAACAAAAACAAACATTGTCATCATGGAAATAGTAGTCGCAAATAAAAAAAAGCACATCAGCGCCAACGAAACCCTAGAGAAAAAACTAACTCGAATATCGTTCCTCGATGCAATATAATAGTACGAAAATACAGCCCCAAAAATTACAACCGCCATAAATGAAGGCTCAGAAAAACCTCCGGGAAACCGATAAAAACCTAAACGATTGCTTACTCCGCCATCAAATTGACTCGCAGTAGCCCCAATCATAAAAATATTGGCAAAAGAATCTAACACCCCGAAAAAATAAAGTACCATATAAAAAGCCTGAAAGCACACAGCTGAAAACACCACTGATCGCGAAAATTTTAGAGCACTTGATACACTCAACTTTGATATATAAAAGGATAGAAGAAACCCCAGAACCACAACCGAGAAAAATTTTAAACCTAGCATCCCAAAAAAATCTCGCCGCACATACGACGCATCACCAAAAGTCAAGTTAGGATCACTACGACCTTCAAGATTAGTTATGTGCGCAAAAAAATCTCCAACCTCATTCAATTGGCTTTGTATAAAAAAAGGCAGCATAACTGATAGAAAAAAACTCGACCAAAAAATCAAAAGCCTTCCGCTAATCAGAAGCTTCTTGCTTAAAGTCAAACATATAAAAAAATCAAGGAACAATAGAGCTAGCAAGAGACGATATGCGTCAATAAAAAAGCCATTCAGACTTATACCAACCTGAGGCAAAATTAACATCAAAGCCACAAGCCAGACTGGCAGAACTTTTTTTTCTCTGTAGTTATTTATTTCCAAGAAATATCAACCTCAAATAAGTACGCCCAGAAGCAGAGAAAAAATTAGAAACAAGCAATGAAGAAACCGAAGTCAATAACACACAGGCAACCCCACCATACAAGCCATAAAAATATATAAGTGGCACACCAAATAGCACACTAACAGCAAAACCCAAAATAGACCCCAACAGGATATTACCAGGCTCATCTACAATAGTAAAAAACGAGGATCTAAGCCCAAATAGAAAAACCGGAAATAGCGAGACAGCTAACCAAGACAACAACTCAATCAACCTAAGGGAAAATAATCCAGTAAAAATATGTGGCAAAAACTGATAATAAACCCTAAGAGCCAGCACAACTAAAAACACCACCCCCGCAACTAATAAAAACGAGTATGATATCTTTTTGATCATTACAAAAAAATTTTGACGATCGACATCATAAAGCCGAACAAGCCTTGGATAAAAAAACATATTAAGGGAAATAACAACAACAACTGACGCTTCAACCAGCCTAGCAGCTATCATGTAATCGCCATACTCAGCAGCTTCAGCAAACCAATTAAGCAGCAACTGATCAATTTTGCTATAACAAAGAAAAAGCAAAAAAGCAAAAAAAACAAAAGACGAACCAGATACTATTTTCTTAACGGCTTCTTTAACACGACGACTTTCAGCCGACTTAGAACCAAAGCATTTAAAAAAACTTAAACTATATATTAGTATTACAACCCCCCACTCTAGCGCCTGAACAAAAACCAAAGTCTCTACATCTACAGAAACCTCAAACATTAAAAAGAATGCAACCAACACGGTAACAACTATCATAGAAAACATTCTAACCAAAGCTTGAAATAACAACCGTTCCTCAGCACGCAGCAAAAGTTCAAATATATCAATAGATCGAAAAAATTGAAGCACCACTAAGAGCGAAAGGACGGGATAAAATCTCCCCGAAAAATAAAGAATAGCTATTGAAAGTAAAACAATTATCCCCGTCCAACCTGCTCGTAACAAACACAATCGCCGCAGAACAAATATCGCTTGCTCTGGGCGACCGACAAACTCTTTAATGGCGTAGGCATCAATGGAAAACTTAGACACACCGTAAACAAATGCCGCCACAACAACATAAAATGCAAAGTTCGAGAACTGCTCGACACTAAGCAAATGCTGCGCAGCGACCAAAAATCCAAAGCTATACAGCAATCGATAAAAGTTTTCGATGTATGTAAATGCAAGCCCTGAATATTTCCTAATAGATACCTTAGGCATGATTAGAGAGTTACACTTTCCAAAAAATCCAATGCCAACCAAAAACCCTCACCGCCGTTTTTATGCCCCTGCCAAACTTCAGGAATAAACTGAACACCTGGGTTCTTTTCTGCAAGCAATTTAGACAGCGCAGTAAAATCAACATCACCCTTACCAATCTCAATGCCTTCACCGTCAACGCCTTTGGCATCAACAATATGCATGTGGACATTATATGGAGCTATGATTTCTACGAACTTCATGAGATCCCAACCATAGTAATTGCAGGACATCATTGAGTGAGAAACGTCCAAGCAAATCTTAATCTCAGGATTTTCTTCACAGAATGCTCTTATTTCCTCAGCGCAGACAAACAGATTATGGTAGCTCTGACCGCCAAAATGCCACGGATAAGGAGGCATGGTCTGCACAGCGATCTGAACACCGCTCAAGTCCATACAGTTGAACGCATCAGCAATCTTCTTATACATTGCCGGCTTCAGCGCTGGATCAATAAACCCTTTATTATCCCAACCACCCGCATTAACTACAATTACCGGCCGATCAGTTTTCGGGAAAATATTCTTTAGTTCACGGGTAATGCCAATCACTCGCTCGAGTTCTCGAATTGAGTGCTGGCGATATTCCTCATCATCGGCGCATAGATCAAGAATATGGTCACCGGCAAACAGCTCAGGGCTATGTACTGCAAAGCCAAGCGGCTCCTGGCCATCGAAGAAATCGCTCAGGTTCACTTCAAGGTCTTTGTAAGACAAGTGAAACTCGACAAAATCGAGGTTAGAGTCCGTCACGATTTTGCGATAATCGTGGTATCGAACTGGTACACCAAACGGGCGATCAAATTTATAATCCGCGCGTTTCTGCACTACGCCATTAATATCTGAGTCGTAAAAGAAACCACCGGCATCAATATCACGGTTGGCAACCTTGCCGACCAGTTCATCAATACGGTTTGGTTGAATACCTTGGCCAGGGCTCTTGATAGCCACCATTGACCGCGTGATGATAGCGCCCTGCTTGATGGGCGTATTTGCAACTAAGCTCTTCGCCAAGTTTTCCCGGTTCATGAGTTCGCCTTGTGTAATTTCTCTTGGCAACTCGTCTGATCCCAGCCCCTCTTCGACATTGCGAATCTGCCGTACCATCTCAGCAAACTCATCAGGCAGAAGACTGACTTTATGGTCAGTTCCCTCCAACCCCTGATCAACCGTCAAATGTTTTTCAATAACACAAGCACCTAATGCAATAGATGCGATAGGAACGCATATTCCACGCTCATGCCCAGAGTACCCAACGAGTTTTCCGGTAATTTTCTTCAACCGACTCAGGTACTTCAGGTTTACGTCTTTGTACGGTGTCGGGTACGTAGAGTTGCAATGCAACAGTACATAATCCGCACCGAGGCGATCTAGAAACGCAACGGTACTTTTAATTTCACTTTCGCTGGACATGCCAGTTGAGCACAAAAATGGTTTGCCCGTTTTAGCAATTGCTTCCAGCAACTCGTAGTTGGTGAAGTCCGCCGAGGCTACCTTGTAAGCAGGCATGCCATAGGCTTCCAGTGCTGCCAGTGAGTCATGGTCCCACGGTGTGCACAGTGGAAGTACATTCTTTTCTTTACAGTAATCAAAAACCTCGTAGAGCGCTTCGTTACTCAGCTGGAATTTCTCCAGCAGATCCATCGTATACTGTGCCCCCAAATCCACCGAGGCATCGTTGCTGTTACCTTCATTCTTGTAAAGCTGCTTGACGTTACGCATTTGGAATTTTGCGCAGTCCACGCCTGAAGCAACAGCGTGATCAACCAGTTGCTTAGCCAGTTTAATATCGCCTTGATGGTTGTTCCCTATCTCGGCAATGATAAAAGACGGCGACTTCTCGGAGATTTCACGAGAACCAATATAGAAGCCTTCAGACTTCTGAAATGCCAACTGCACCAGATGGCCTGCCTCATCAACAACAGGCAGGCAATCAACACCGCTGTGAAACAAAGAATTATAGGTGCTCTTCTCTTCACCTAGCACAACACGCTTGCATGCGGTGTTCATAATGCTATGTGCCGGCACGTTAAGGTCAATTTCAGTATTGTTGGTCAACCAGCGACGAACGTCTCCGTCAGAAATACTACCCATTAGGACTGCATGCTCTGAAACAACAAATGCAATTCTAGACTTGTTTTCATTAATTTTTTTTAAAACATCAACTAGGGAATCCTCAGAAAAAACAATATATTTCTGAGTGCTTTTTGTAATATACATATTTAATTCCCTTCCAACGCGGACATGATGCTTTCGCAAACGTTAAAATCTACCAAGGAGTCAATTTCATAGGACTCCTCTTCTGGTGTTATGTACATGCCGACCTTGCCACAAAGCCGGTTGCGCGTGCTAACCAGGTCATCCCAGCGGGTAATATAAAATGACCCTGTTTCCATGTATCTTCTATCAGACTCAGGAATATCCTGCCGACGAGGACGTTTCATGAAATCGTATGATGCTTCAGGCGCAGATGGATTTTTCCAGAAAAAACGATGGGACGGCGTAACCGTCAACAAGCTATTGAAATGCTCCGCTTCAAAAAACCGGATGGCATCGTCGAAACGCCCCGCTGCTCGAATGGGCGATGTTGCCTGCACCAGCAAAAAATTATCAAACTTCTCGCCACGGGCACTTAGCCACTCGCAATAGTGCAGCATTGCGCTTTCAGTTGTAGCAGTATCACCCGAGATGTCAGCAGGCCTCATGTATGGCACTTCGGCACCGTACTGACGAGCACAGGCGGCGATTTCAGGGCAATCGGTAGACACAACAATCTTGTCAATCAAGCTAGCGCCTTTCGCCTGCTCAATACTCCATGCGAGGAGCGGCTTGCCAGCTATCAATTTGACATTCTTGCCAGGAACCCCTTTAGAGCCGCCACGGGCGGGTATAAATGCAACCGTTGTCATCCGAGATACTCACTAAATCATCATATTCATCAGGATTGGAACGCTGGAGACACTGCCTACCTAGATGCGCGATGCAGAAACCATAATTTAGGCACGCTACCGCCCCAGGATTTTTCGTCTGTTTCCTGAAAACGTTGCCACACCATTTCTAGCTCCAGCCTTCTGGCCAGATGCAACTCAATACGCTGAAACACTCGCCAACGGTAAACTCACCTGCTGCTGGCGGCTCAAAAGGTCAATCAACAACACGACACGCTCTTCTCCATCCATTGCCATGAATATGGCATCAAGCGCTGAAAAACTGCCTTCTATGATCCGAACATTTTCGCCTATTTGGACATTCGCAAAACTATGACCCCCTGCTTGCTCTTGAAGGCGGGCAACCAGTTCATCCCCAACGGCCAGCGGCCGGCCTCCAAAACTGACAACACGGCTAACACCACGCGTTGAACGCAAAGGTGCCCAAGAAGACTCATCCGCCATTTGAATGAACAGATAGCCAGGGAACAATGACTCAGCCACTGTATGACGCTTTCCACGGCTAATACGTTCGCGGGTACAGATTGGGCGAGCACAGACATAGCCTTGACGTGCCAAATTTTCTTCTGCCCTTTCGTCCTGGCGCGGCTTGCAATGCACCAGATACCAATTTTTTTGAGGAATCATGCAGTACCGTTTTTAGGCAGTGAATCAACACCGATAAACTCGATCCCGTTCAAGCTGCATACGCTCGTTGGATGATGCTGTATGACATCAAAATAACAGCGTCGCGACAGGCTTCTTCAGGCAAGGCTCAACCAAACCGCCTCAAACCTCTGCGGCATTGGTGGCATTCATCCCTTACCGTGGCACATCTCGACCCATCAAAAAGACATGTCAGCATAACAGAAGCGTGAGCGCGCTTGGACTGCCGGTGGCTACTCTGACCAAGCCCTATTGCCTCACGCCAGCGTCACTTCATCCAAGACATACCAGAAAACAAAGCTCCATACCACCAAACCGGTGCGTCTGATCTGAAATCACCACGCTAAGATGCCGCTCATACTCCTAATAATTCAACCATGCGGCGCATTATCGCAACGGGCTATCTGGCTGGATGGCAGCCCCGGTCATTTGAGACAATGCTGCAGGGCTGGAACGGAGTAGGTGCATATGGCGAACCACCAACAAATGGCGGAGGACAGCCATCAAAACGCCTAGCAAGCAACCCACTACCATCCCCAATGCAATGATCAGAGCTTTCTTGGGCTTGACTGGATCGGCTGGCTCGACTGCGAGCCGGTCAACATAAACCAGACTCAATCCACGCATATCGGTGCTGATACTCGACAAGCGCACACGCTCAGCTTTAAGTGGCGCGATATCACTCAAAAACACTTCTTCATTTGTCCGCTGGTTGAGCACCTCAACCTCGCGGTTTGTGTTCAACAACAAGAGTTCCTTGCGAATTTGCGCTACCCGCGGGTCGGCAAAATCGTCAGACGTACGTTGACGCAAAGCTTTACGCTCTGCTTCGAGGGCGTCGGTGCCCATGAAGTACAAGGGGATTTGCTGGTTGTTGACTTCGGTTCGAATGATATTGCTGCCCAACTCACCTTCACTGGCCATGGACGATGGCGTTGACGGCTTTTTCAGGCCGAGCGAACGCGCAATACTGATGGCTTCATCCAATTGGGCGATGCGGTCTTCACGGCGTACTTTTAGCTGCACGCGCAGCGCCTTGAGCTCGTCCTGCAGCTGCGCACGCTTGAGGTTATCGGCTTCTAGCAAGGTCGCAATCTTGCCTTCTTTCGCGGCATAATAGGCAGCACGGGCGGCGTTCAGCTTGGTGTCCACTTCGCTCAAGCGGTTACTGATGATGACCTTCAGGTCGTCAGCGATCTGTTTACGTTCATTTTCAATGGCGTATTGAACAAACCCATTGAGAATTTCATCACCCTCTACCCCTTTGGGGTAGCGCATCTCCAAGCCGATATAGGCGCTCAGCAGGTCGGCCTTTTGGGGGGCTGGCTGTACCAGCTTGAGTGAGTCGCGGTTGAACTCGTCAAACACCTGCTCGGGCGACTGCCCTGGCCTGCCAAACGCGTCAAACAGTTTGGGGTTGGCGCGAAAGTAGCTGAGGCGCGTGTCGTAGGAGTCCAGCGCTGCACCTACTCGCACCAAGGCCTTGCCAGGCGGCAGGGAATAGACCTCGGTACGGTTCAAGGCATCCAGGTCATTGAGGGCTGCAGGGCGCAGCAGCGTGCTCACTTCATATTCAGGTGTGGCCAAAAACGCATATGCGCCAGCAATGGCACCCATGACCAACGCTGTAGCCGCAATCAGCTTTTTTTGCTTCCAGATGGACTGCATCATTGCAAAAAGGTCAATTTCATCATCGACGACAACGGAAGGTACGCGGGTAATACTGTTCACGCCAAATGCCTGTCTGATTGAGTTGAACTGACTCGCCCAAGACAGGCATAAAACGTCCATCGTCATCGCTGCCGACTACGATTCTCGAACACTCCCTGTCGTCAGACGACGCAAGGCGGCATTGTGACAGCTTCTGTAAAAGCGGACCACCCTTGAAACCCAGTAACGCTAACGACTCTCGTTCAGGTTCCCGCCAATGAGGAGGGCCTCTGCCTGAGCGCTTGCCGGAACAAGTGGCGCATCAAGGCCAACCCCACACCCACCACAACACCTGCAACCAGGCCGAGCAGCACAATCAGTAGCTTCTTGGGTTTTACCGGCTTGTCTGGCAGCTCTACCACACCGTCCTGCCGGTAAGCCGCAACCAACGCAGGGTCGATGCTCAGGTTGCGATAAAACGTCAAGGCAGCCTGTTGCTGGCGAAGATTCTGAATAAACGGGTCATCGGACTGGCGCTTCTGCAGGTTTTCAATTTCTGCCTCCAGTGCCTTGCTGCCACGCATGTAGGTCAGCGAACCTTCCATACCCGAAGATACTTCAGTAGAGAGGTTACCGAAAATGATCGGCGGCTTTTCCAGGCCAATGGACTTTGCAACCAGAAGCGCCTCTTTCAATTGCACGATGTCATCTTCGCGTTGCTTGCGCGAGGTTTCCTGCGCGGTCAGGATTTGCCGCTGCAGGTTGTTGGCCTTCACCGTGGCATCGCTTTTGATGTTCTTGAGCACTTCCTGCTTGGCGCGCTCTCCTGCCAACTGGGCATACTTCGTCACCCATTCGGCAGCCTGCTGCGGGCTGTAAACGTTCGCGGTAATGGCAAAGCGCGTCGGAGTGTCCTTGGCGGCGACCGCCACAACCAGTAGCTTGTTGAAATCACTGTACAAGAGGTCCTGAGAACTTTTGCGCTCCTGCTCTGTGAGCGTAGGAAGGTAGGCGGTCTGGAAAAAGCTACGGCGCAGCGACTCGGACTGCAGGTGCTTCACGTAGACATCGTAGATATCCTTGACCGTAAGCGTGTCTAGCCCGGTGTCGGGGCCGCGCCCATAGTTGAAGTGTGCGATGTCATTCTGCGTCGGGGGCTGGACGAATACCTTGGCCTCATAAGCAGGCCTTGCCAGAAGCGCATAGGCAAGGGCTGACAGAAAAATCACGGCGGTCGTGACCATAATCAGCATTTTCTGCTGCCATAAGCCTTTGATCAGCTCAATTAGGTCGATGTCATCGGATGCGATCAAGCGTTCGCAGTCTTGGGCCATTTATTCTTTTTCCTGGATCCACATTGTAAATGAGTTGTGATATCAACTCCTAAAACGTTTAGAGTACTCGCGAGCTGAAAATGACAGGAATATGGCAATAAGCCATGACTTGTAGAACTGCCTTTTACCTTGCTTGTTTCTGACCTTAGCGCTCGGTTTTATCTCCTGGTACCACAGTAAGGCCCCGCTATTTTGCGCGCTATTTACAACTGTTCCATGTCAGAAAAATATAGATAAATACGACTCGCCAGATGAAGTGAAGTTCATTTCAACTGGCTGCCGATCGTCAAAAGAACTGCATATCATTAATGATAATATCTAGCAGTAACGCTAGTCACCTTGGGACTTTATGCGGGTATTTCCACCGAAAGTGCCTTTCTTTGCTCGTAATGGCACGCCAATGCGGCCTTGGCCCCCTTCTCTCCGTGAACCAACAGCACCCTTTCAGGCCACTGTTGTATTCCGGTGACGAAATCCACTAGGGATTCTCCGATCAAGTCCCCAAATGTGCTGAAATACGCCTGACCTCCTGATCCGAGCCACCCATGAGCCAGATGAGCTTTTCCGACTTCGAATATGCCGGCAAGCGCAAGCAGACACGCCGCGAACGCTTCCTCGCCGAGATGGATCAGGTCGTGCCCTGGACTGGGCTGCTGGGGCTGATCGAGCCGTTCTATCCCAAGGCCGGCGGCGGTAGAAAACCCTACCCGCTGGAAACCATGCTGCGCATCCATCTGTTGCAGAACTGGTTCTCCCTGAGCGATCCGGCCATGGAAGAAGCGCTCTACGAAATCACGCCTATGCGCCAGTTCGCACGCCTGACGCTGAGCGCGCCGATCCCCGAAGACACCACGATCATGAACTTCCGGCACTTGCTGGAGAAGCATCAACTCGCACCTGCGATCCTTGCGGTCATCAACGGTTACTTGCAGGAGAAAGGCCTGTCGTTGCGCCAGGGCACCATCGTTGATGCCACCATTATTCATGCCCCAAGTTCGACCAAGAACGAAGAAGGCAAGCGCGATCCCGAGATGCATCAGACCAAGAAAGGCAATCAGTATTTTTTCGGGATGAAGGCTCATATCGGCGTCGATGCTGAGTCCGGCCTGGTTCATCACGTCCATGGCACCGCAGCCAATGTGGCCGATGTCACACAGGTCGCCGAGCTGTTGCATGGCGAAGAAAACGCGGTGTATGCAGACGCCGGGTACACCGGTGTCGAGAAGCGCGAAGAGCATGAAAATCGTGAGGTGATCTGGCAAGTCGCCGCGCGCCGCAGCACGTATTCCAAGCTGAACAAACGCAGCCTGCTTTACAAAGCCAAGCGCAAAATTGAGTACTGCAAAGCTCAGACACGGGCCAAGGTTGAGCATCCGTTTCGGGTGATCAAACGGCAATTTGGTTACGTGAAAGTGCGCTTTCGAGGGCTGATGAAGAACACGGCTCAGTTGACCACGCTGTTCGCTCTGTCGAACCTATGGATGGCTCGAAAGCAGCTGATGGGTATGGGCGAGTTACGCGCGTAACACGGAAGACCGGGCGACAAAGCCCTCAAAACGCTGTGCATGGGACTTTCTTTCGGCAAACAGCGGTACGCGCCGGAGAATGTTTGGCCTGCCGCCGCTTTTCGGCAAGTTGATCGGAGCATCCCTAGGCCTTTTTGGTCGGCGTGGGCCGAATTGATTTCGTACATCTCTCCATCAAGGTCAATCATCGCAAAGCCTTCGACGCCCTCGCTGGCCTGAATGTTCGCGCCCGGAGCGCCCCCAGCCTGATAGCCCACGAATAGCACTTGATACCGCGGGACGCCGAGTATGGCCTTGAGGTAGTTGTTGATTCGCCCGCCTGAGCAAATACCGTTGCCTGCAATGACGATAGCAGGCCTGCCGGTGCTCGCCAGGTAGTTGACGGTTTTCTGGTGCTGAACATGGCTGTCGAAGGTGATCAGTTGCCTGAAGCGCGTAGGTTTTCGCCCCTTGCTATGGCGTTGTTCGGCCTTATCGTTCCAGAAGTCGTTGAGTTCACGGTAGGCCTGGGTGAATCGGCTGGCCAGCGGCGAGTCAAGGTGATGGGCATGTGGCCAGTCGATGTACAGCCCTTACGGCGCTACCGCTCGCCCGTGCAAGGCTCGGCAGGCAGTAGCGCCTTGCGATGGAGGATGTCTTCGATTTCGTAGAGCAGTTCTTGGGTACGGCCGGCACTGAATGCCGGAATGAGGAAGGTGCCATGGTCAGCCAAGGCCTGATCTGTTGCCTGCTCGAGCCGTTGCTGGCGGTGAGTGTGGTCTTCATGCAGGCGGTCGCCGTAGGTAATTTCCAGCACCAGGATGTCGGCGCGCTCTGGCGATTTAGGCGGATGCAACAACGGTGTGTCGATATCACACTCGATGCAAGCAGCCCCCTGCACATGCCCCGCACGCTGAAGGCAGATATTGCAGAGCAGCTCCGGGGAACTGATGAGCGCATGCCATTGGTCGTAAGCCACGGCAATGATGGCTTCCTCTACGTGCTTGAGGTAGTGGTCTACCGTGTTCTGGTCAAGGGTAACGCCGAGTTTGAAAGTATCTTCCAACACCAGCGGCAACTGCCTGGCAGAAGGCTGGCTGCAGATGATCGGGCCATTGAAACCCGGGGCGAGCAGTTAGGGAATACACCCTACATGGTCGATGTGAACATGGCTGATCAACAGGGCCTCGATGCCCTCGACCGGGAAGTCGACTTCAAGGCTGGCGGCAGGGCTCGGCTTGTCACCCTGAAACAGGTCGCAATGGATCAGCAGGCTGTGGGCAACATTAAGATGAAGCTGGTGACAGGAGCCGGTTACGCCTTGGGTGGCGCCGCGGTGTGTAATAGCGGGAAAAACCATACGAGCCCGTTCCATGCGTGTTTATGGAGCGCTATTACTCCACAGAATCGTGCGGGCACGTTGCCAGAATCTGAGGGGACAGTTGTAGGAAAAGCCCTATTTTTAGTGCTCTCCATTACTCCGCTAGCTGAAATCGGGCTGACCTCAGACACTGGAGCGGCGAACACGGCCTTTGACGCGCAGGGCAATGTACATTCCCAACAGTGGGCCTACAGCGAGCCCCATCAATAGCGCAACCAGCACAATCACCGCAACGGGCAACGCCGGCGCAGCCCACCCAAACAGCACCAATGCCACCGACTGCTGGTTCTCCAGCACAAACAGCAGCACCACCGCCGCAACGGCCAGCACCACCAGCGCCAGCACTACACGCTTGAGGTTACGCATGACTTGCTCCTTGCTCAGCGGCCATCATGCGCCCTCCTCCTCATCGTTGACCCGATCACGCAACTCTTTACCGGGCTTGAAATGCGGCACGAACTTGCCGTCCAGACTCACCGACTGCCCCGTCTTCGGGTTACGACCCAGGCGCGGCGCCCGGTAATGCAGCGAGAAGCTGCCAAAGCCGCGGATCTCGATTCGATCCCCTGTAGCCAGGCACTGGGACATCTGCTCAAGCATGGTCTTGATGGCCAGCTCCACATCCTTCGATGAAAGCAGCCCTTGATGGGTGACAATACGTTCGATCAGCTCCGACTTCGTCATATTTTTCCCTTCTTTATCAAGCAGCTAGATCATTGCTTATTCTGTTTGTAGCACGCCCTAGCTGATTTGAACAGGGTGGTTCTTGACTTAATAAAATTTTCAAGATTTGCACACAAGGGTGACAAGTGAGTGCCGCTGCCCGCAGGTGAGGCGGGGCAAGGGATTGGCGCATTTGCTTCGCCCTGACGTGGACGAATCCGCCCTGGCGGAACACAGGAAGGCATGGGCCCCCCTGCAGACTCATCGGCAAACAGGCATGAATCGCAGGCACAAAAAAGGGCGACCGAAGTCGCCCTTTTTAATGATCAAGCAGAACTCAGTTCTGTTTGGCCATTGCTTCGCGCAGCAGTGCAGCCATGGTGGTATCGGCGGCAGCTTCCGGAGCGGCTTTCAGGCTCTGGATTGCTTCTTTCTCTTCAGCATCGTCTTTCGACTTGATGGAGAGGTTGATTACGCGGCTCTTGCGGTCAACGCTGATGATCTTGGCTTCAACTTCTTCGCCTTCCTTCAGGACGTTACGCGCGTCTTCAACGCGGTCACGGCTGATTTCGGAAGCTTTCAGAGTGGCTTCGATATCGTCGGCCAGGGTGATGATAGCGCCCTTGGCGTCAACTTCTTTAACGATACCTTTTACGATAGCGCCTTTGTCGTTGACAGCAACGTAGTTGGAGAACGGATCGTCTTCCAGTTGCTTGATACCCAGGGAGATACGCTCGCGCTCTGGGTCAACCGACAGGATGACGGTGTCCAGTTCGTCGCCCTTCTTGAAGCGACGTACGGCTTCTTCGCCCACTTCGTTCCAGGAGATGTCGGACAGGTGAACCAGACCGTCGATGCCGCCGTCCAGACCAATGAAGATACCGAAATCGGTGATCGACTTGATGGTGCCGGAGATCTTGTCGCCCTTGTTGAACTGGCCAGAGAAGTCTTCCCATGGGTTCGACTTGCACTGCTTGATGCCCAGGGAGATACGACGACGCTCTTCGTCGATGTCCAGAACCATGACTTCCACTTCGTCGCCGACTTGTACGACTTTCGAAGGGTGGATGTTCTTGTTGGTCCAGTCCATTTCGGAAACGTGTACCAGGCCTTCCACGCCTTCTTCCAGCTCTGCGAAGCAGCCGTAGTCGGTCAGGTTGGTGACGCGCGCCATGACGCGGGTGCTTTCTGGGTAACGTGCCTTGATAGCAACCCATGGGTCTTCGCCCAGTTGCTTCAGGCCCAGCGAAACGCGGTTACGCTCACGATCGTACTTCAGTACCTTGACGTCGATCTCGTCGCCAACGTTGACGATTTCCGACGGGTGCTTGATACGCTTCCAGGCCATGTCGGTGATGTGCAGCAGGCCATCAACGCCGCCCAGGTCAACGAATGCGCCGTAGTCGGTGAGGTTCTTGACGATACCTTTGACTTGCTGGCCTTCCTGCAGCGATTCCAGCAGAGCTTCGCGCTCGGCGCTGTTTTCGGCTTCCAGGACACTGCGACGGGAAACGACAACGTTGTTGCGCTTCTGGTCCAGCTTGATGACCTTGAATTCCAGCTCTTTGCCTTCGAGGTGGGTGGTGTCGCGCACTGGGCGGACATCAACCAGGGAGCCCGGCAGGAACGCACGGATACCGTTAACGTCGACAGTGAAGCCGCCTTTAACCTTACCGTTGATAACGCCCTTGACCACTTCTTCGGCGGCGAAAGCTGCTTCCAGAACAATCCAGCACTCGGCGCGCTTGGCTTTTTCACGGGACAGCTTGGTTTCGCCAAAGCCGTCTTCGACCGCGTCCAGCGCAACGTGAACTTCGTCACCGACCTTGATGGTCAGCTCGCCAGCTTCGTTGTAGAACTGCTCGAGCGGGATGACGCCCTCGGACTTCAGACCGGCGTGGACAGTAACCCAGTCACCGTCGATATCGACAACGATACCGGTGATGATCGCACCTGGTTGAAGGTTGAGGGTTTTCAGGCTTTCTTCAAAGAGTTCTGCAAAGCTTTCGCTCATTTTAATTCCTGTAGATTAGGGCGAGACATACGCCCATCAGCCACATTCCAGACAATGTGGGTTTCGTTCATATAAAGGGAAGGCCTGCAGGACGTTGACTGGTGCCCCTGCATGCCGCCCTGTATCAGGCGATATCGCGAAGTGCGATCTCGCTTCTGATGCGTTGCAACACCTGTTCGATGGACAATTCCGTGGAATCCAGCTGGATTGCATCGGCCGCCGGCTTGAGCGGGGCCACTGCGCGCTGGGTGTCGCGCTCATCACGCGCACGTATCTCATCTAGCAGACTCGACAGACTAACATCATCGCCCTTGCCCTTCAACTGCAAGTAACGACGACGCGCCCGCTCCTCGGCGCTGGCCGTGAGGAAAATCTTCAAGGGCGCGCCTGGAAACACCACCGTCCCCATGTCGCGCCCATCGGCGATCAGGCCGGGCGACTCCTGAAACGCCCGCTGGCGCTGCAGCAGCGCATCACGCACCGCCGGCAGCGAAGCCACCATCGATGCGCCAGCGCCCACGGTTTCGGTACGGATCACATTGCTCACATCATCCCCCTCGAGGATGATCTGCTGCAACTTGCCCGGCTCGGCGGCGATGAACTGCACGTCCAGATGGGCGGCCAGCTTGACCAGCAGTTCTTCATTGGTCAGGTCGACACCGTGGTTGCCGGCGGCGAATGCCAGGAGGCGGTACAGAGCACCGGAATCCAGCAGCTTCCAGCCCAGCTCGCGGGCCAGCATGCCGGCAACGGTACCCTTGCCAGAACCGCTAGGCCCGTCGATGGTGATGACCGGTGCCAGCGCGTTCACGACTTGCCCTCTTCAGCTACGCGGATGCCGACTTCGGCACACAGCGCGAGGAAGTTGGGGAACGAGGTGGCAACGTTGGCACAGTCATGGATGCGAATCGGCGCGCAAGCGCGCAGCGAGGCGACACTGAAGGCCATGGAGATACGGTGGTCGCCATGCCCATGCACTTCGCCACCACCGATGCTGCCGCCGTCGATGATGATGCCGTCCGGGGTAGGTTCGCACTTCACGCCCAGCGCCAGCAGGCCGTCGGCCATGACCTGGATGCGATCCGACTCCTTCACCCGCAGCTCTTCGGCGCCGCGCAGCACGGTACGCCCTTCGGCACAGGCCGCAGCCACGAACAGCACCGGGAACTCGTCGATCGCCAGGGGCACCAGGTGCTCCGGAATCTCGATACCCTTGAGCCTGGCGCCGCGCACTCGCAGGTCGGCTACCGGCTCGCCGCCGACTTCACGCTGGTTTTCCAGGGTGATATCGCCGCCCATCAGTTGCAGAATGTCGATGACACCGGTGCGGGTCGGGTTGATGCCGACGTGCTCCAGTACCAGCTCCGAACCCTCGGCAATCGAGGCCGCGACCAGGAAGAAGGCCGCCGAGGAGATATCGGCCGGCACCTCGATGTGGGTGGCGGTCAGCTTGCCACCGGACTCCAGCGAGGCGGTAGGGCCATCGACGCTCACGCTGTAGCCAAAACCGCGCAGCATGCGCTCGGTATGGTCACGGGTAGGCGCAGGCTCGGTGACGGTAGTCTTGCCCTGGGCATACAGGCCGGCCAGCAACAGGCAGGATTTGACCTGGGCACTGGCCATCGGCAGTTTGTAATCCAGCGCCTTGAGCGTATGGCCACCGCGGATGGTCATCGGCGGGCGGCCCTCGGCGGCGGTCTCGATGACCGCACCCATTTCGCGCAGCGGGTTGGCCACACGGTTCATCGGGCGCTTGGACAGCGAAGCATCGCCGGTCAGCACGGTGTCGAACGGCTGCGCGGCCAGCAGGCCGGACAGCAGGCGCATCGAGGTACCCGAGTTGCCCAGGTAGATCGGGCCAGGCGGCGGCTTGAGGCCATTGAGCCCCACCCCGTGAATGGTCACGCGACCATGGTGCGGGCCTTCGATGACCACGCCCATGTCGCGGAACGCCTGCAGGGTCGCCAGCGCATCCTCACCCTCGAGGAAGCCTTCCACCTCGGTGGTGCCTTCGGCCAGGGAGCCGAGCATGATCGAGCGGTGAGAAATCGATTTGTCGCCTGGTACGCGAATACGGCCGGACAGGCGGCCACCAGGTTGTGCCAGGAAAATCAGGTCGTTGGAGTTCATAGCGTCCACATAGGCCCGACGGGCCAGGATTTTACTGAAATGCTCGCGGGCAACCCGGGCGCGGGTGAAAACGCCCAGCAGCTGGTGCCCATCCCCTGCATCGACCGCGTCGCGCAAGGCGTCGAGGTCGCTGCGAAATGTATCCAGTGTGCGCAGGACAGCCTCGCGATTGGCGAGGAAGATGTCATGCCACATGACCGGGTCGCTTCCGGCGATTCTTGTGAAATCGCGGAACCCACCGGCAGCGTAACGGAAGATATCGAGGTTTTCATTGCGCTTGGCCAGCGAATCGACCAGGCCGAAAGCCAGCAGATGCGGCAGATGACTGGTTGCCGCCAGCACTTCGTCGTGGCGCTCCACCTGCATGTGCTCGACATCGGCATCCAGTGCACGCCATAGGCGATCGACCAGCGCCAGGGCGGCCGGATCGGTTTCTGCCAACGGCGTGAGAATCACCTTGTGGCGACGGAACAGGGCGGCATTGGAGGCCTCCACCCCACTCTGCTCGGAGCCCGCGATCGGATGGCCAGGTACGAAACGCGGCAGTTTCTCGGCAAAGGCTTCGCGCGCAGCACGCACCACGTTGCCCTTGGCGCTGCCCACATCAGTCAGCACCGCTGCACCCAGGTCAAGCTGCGCCAGGCGCGCCAGGAGCTTTTCCATGGCCAGGATCGGCACCGCCAGCTGGATCACGTCAGCCCCGACACAGGCCGCAGCCAGGTCCTCTTCACAACGGTCGACCACACCCAGCTCGACCGCCAGCTTGCGCGACTGCGGGTCCAGGTCGACACCGACCACCTCGCGGCACAGGCCACTTTCACGCAGGCCCTTGGCGAACGAGCCGCCAATCAGGCCCAGGCCCACCACCACCAGCCGGCCAATGACGGGCCCGCCTTGCTTTACGACTTCAACCACGGAGCAGGACCCTGTTCAGAACATCACGCATTGGCATACCTCAGAGCACCGCCTTCGGATACGAGCCCAGTACCTTCAGGGCCACCGCCTCCTGGCTGATCTGCTCCAGCACCGCCTTGATCAACGGGTCACGATGGTGGCCGACGAAGTCGATGAAGAACACGTAGGTCCACTTGCCGCTGCGCGACGGACGGGTCTCGATGCGGGTCAGGTCGATGCCGTTCTCATGGAACGGTACCAGCAGTTCGTGCAACGCACCCGGCTTGTTGCTCATCGAAACGATGATCGAGGTCTTGTCATCACCGGTCGGTGGCACTTCCTGGTTGCCGATCATCAGGAAGCGCGTGGCATTGTCCGGACGGTCTTCGATTTTCTCCGCCAGGCGTGTCAGACCGTACAGGCCAGCCGCCATGTCACCGGCGATCGCCGCCGAATTCCACTCGCCCTTGACCCGCTTGGCAGCTTCGGCATTGCTCGATACCGCCACCCGCTCGACGTTCGGATAATGAGCATCCAGCCACTTGCGGCATTGGGCCAGCGACTGGGCGTGGGAGTAGATACGGCTAATGCTGTCGGTCTTGGTATTCTCGCCCACCAGCAGGTGGTGGTGAATGCGCAGCTCGACTTCGCCGCAGATCACCATGTCGTGCTCGAGGAAGCTGTCCAGGGTGTGGTTGACCGCACCTTCGGTGGAGTTTTCCACAGGCACCACGCCGAAATTGACCGCGCCGGCGACCACTTCGCGGAATACCTCGTCGATGGCCGCCATCGGCTTGCTGATCACGGCATGGCCGAAGTGCTTCATGGCTGCGGCCTGGGTAAAGGTACCCTCAGGCCCCAGGTAGGCGACCTTGAGCGGCTGCTCCAGCGCCAGGCACGACGACATGATTTCACGGAACAGCCGGGCCATTTCCTCGTTGCCCAGCGGGCCCTTGTTGCGCTCCATCACGCGCTTGAGCACCTGCGCCTCGCGCTCGGGCCGGTAGAACACCGGCACCTCGCCTTCTGCCAGGGTCGCAGTCTTAACCCGGGCGACTTCCTGGGCGCAGCGCGCACGGTCGCTGATCAACTCGAGGATCTTCTCGTCGAGGCTGTCGATGCGCACGCGCAGGGCCTTGAGTTCCTGTTCGGACATCAGGCGTGTTCCTTCTCGAATTCACCCATGTAGGCCACCAGTGCCTCCACGGCATCCAGGCCCAGGGCGTTGTAGATCGAGGCACGCATGCCGCCCACCGAACGGTGACCCTTGAGGTTGAGCAGGCCACGCTCGTCGGCGCCCGCCAGGAACGCCTTGTCCAGGCGCTCGTCGGCCAGGCGGAACGGCACGTTCATCCAGGAACGGGCATTGCTGCTGATCGGGTTGGTATAGAAGTCGCTCTTGTCGATGAAGCCGTACAGGCGGTCCTTCTTGGCGCGGTTGCGCTGCTCCATGGCAGCGACACCGCCCTGCTCCTTGAGCCACTCGAACACCAGGCCCGAGAGGTACCAGGAATAGGTTGCCGGGGTGTTGTACATCGAGCCGTTGTCGGCCGCGACCTTGTAGTCGAGCATGGTCGGGCAGCTGCTGCGGGCACGGCCCAGCAGGTCTTCACGCACGATCACCACCACCAGGCCGCTGGGGCCGATGTTCTTCTGCGCACCGGCGTAGATCAGACCGAACTGCGACACGTCGACCGGACGCGAGAGGATGTCCGAGGACATGTCCACCACCAGCGGCACGTCACCGGTCTGCGGCACCCAGTCGAACTCCAGACCACCGATGGTCTCGTTCGAGGCGTAATGCAGGTAGGCGGCGTCCTTGGTCAGGTTCCACTCGTTCTGACCCGGGATGGCCAGGTAATCGTAAGGCTTGGCGCTGGCGGCGACATTGATGTTGCCATAGCGACGCGCTTCCTCGATCGCCTTTTTCGACCAGATGCCGGTCTCGATGTAGTCGGCCGTACCGCCCTCGGGCAGCAGGTTCAACGGGATCTCGGCAAACTGCTGGCTGGCGCCGCCCTGCAGGAACAGCACCTTGTAGTTGGAGGGGATGGACATCAGGTCGCGCAGGTCCTGCTCGGCCTTCTCGGCAATGGCCACGTAGTCGTCGCTACGGTGGCTCATCTCCATGACCGACAGGCCTTTGCCGCGCCAGTTCAGCATTTCTGCCTGGGCACGCTGCAGCACAGCTTCAGGAAGCGCAGCAGGGCCTGCGCAGAAGTTAAAGGCTCGTTTGCTCACATCCACTCTCGCTCTGCTCTTGATGTCTGTGGGAGCAGACACCGCAGTGGCGGGCCTGCCCGCCCCCACAGCCGCTCCCATAGGTTGCGCTACTACAATTTATTCCTGCGGCGTCTCTTCGTCAGCTGCAGCGTCCAGTGGCGACCCTTCGCCGGCGTCCACGTCAGCCTCGGCATCCGCCACGAAGTCTTCGTCGTCTTCCTCGTCGGACGGCTCCTGCACTCGCTCCAGACCCACCAGGGTCTCGTCGCTGGCCAGCTTGATGAGCGTCACGCCCTGGGTATTGCGGCCCAGGCTGGAGACTTCGCCGACACGGGTACGCACCAGGGTGCCCTGGTCGGAAATCAGCATGATCTCCTCGCCTTCCTGCACCTGTACCGCACCGACCAGACGGCCGTTGCGATCGTTGCTGACCATGGCGATGACGCCCTGGCCACCACGCTTGTACTCGGGGAACTCGGCGATGGCGGTACGCTTGCCGAAACCACGCTCGGAAGCTGTGAGGATCTGGCTGCCTTCTTCGGGGATGATCATCGAAATCAGCTTCTGCCCCTCGGCCAGGCGCATGCCGCGCACACCGCGGGCGGTACGCCCCATGGCACGCACGTCGGACTCCTTGAAGCGGGTGACCTTGCCGGCATCGGAGAACAGCATGACCTCGCGCTCACCATCGGTGATGGAGGCGGAAATCAGGATGTCGCCTTCGTCCAGCTCCAGCGCGATCAGGCCGACACTGCGCTGACGACTGAACTGCTCCAGCGGGGTCTTCTTCACGGTGCCGTTGGCGGTGGCCATGAAGATGAAGTGGCCTTCGGTGTATTCCTCCACCGGCAGCATGGTGGTGATGACCTCGCCCTCGCCCAGCGGCAGCAGGTTCACCAGCGGACGGCCACGTGCGGCACGCGACGCCTCGGGGATTTCGTAGGTCTTGAGCCAGTACACCTTGCCCTTGCTGGAGAACAGCAGCAGCGTGGTGTGGCTGTTGGCGACCAGCAGGTGCGAGATGTAGTCCTCGTCCTTGACGCCGGTGGCCGACTTGCCCTTGCCGCCACGGCGCTGGGCCTGGTAGGCCGCCAGCGGCTGGGTCTTGGCGTAGCCGCCGTGGGAGATAGTCACCACGCGGTCTTCTTCCGGGATCATGTCACCCAGGGTCAGGTCCAGGCGTGCATCGAGAATCTCGGTGCGGCGCACGTCGCCATATTCGGCGCGGATCAGCTCCAGCTCTTCGCGGATCACTTCCATCAAGCGCTCGGCGTTGTTCAGGATGCGAATCAGCTCGCCGATCTGCTTGAGAATCTCCTGGTACTCGGCCAGCAGCTTCTCGTGCTCCAGGCCGGTCAGGCGGTGCAGGCGCAGGTCCAGGATGGCCTGGGCCTGTTCGGGCGAAAGGTAGTACTTGCCATCACGCAGACCGTACTGCTCGTCGAGGGTTTCCGGGCGGCAGGAATCGGCGCCGGCGCGCTCGACCATCACCTGCACGGCGCTGGACTCCCACGGCGTGCCGATCAGCGCTTCCTTGGCCTCGGACGGCGTCGGCGAAGCCTTGATCAGGGCGATGACCGGGTCGATGTTGGACAGTGCGACCGCCTGGCCCTCGAGGATATGACCGCGTTCACGGGCCTTGCGCAGCTCGAACACGGTACGGCGGGTGACCACCTCACGGCGGTGACGCACGAACGCCTCGAGCAGGTCCTTGAGGTTCAGCACCCGCGGACGGCCGTCGATCAGCGCCACGATGTTGATGCCGAACACGGCCTGCAGCTGGGTCTGGGCGTAGAGGTTGTTGAGGATCACCTCCGGCACTTCGCCACGGCGCAGCTCGATGACGATGCGCATGCCGTCCTTGTCGGACTCGTCGCGCAGCTCGGTGATGCCCTCGAGTTTCTTTTCCTTGACCAGCTCGGCGATCTTCTCGATCAGCCGCGCCTTGTTCAGCTGGTACGGCAGCTCGGTGATCACGATCTGCTGGCGGCCACCGACCTTGTCGATGTCCTCGACCGTCGAGCGGGCACGCATGTAGATGCGCCCGCGACCGGTACGGTAGGCCTCGATGATGCCCTGGCGACCGTTGATGATCGCGGCAGTCGGGAAGTCCGGCCCCGGGATGAACTGCATCAGCTCATCGACCGTGATGTCGGCGTTGTCGATCAGCGCCAGGCAACCGTCGATGACTTCACCGAGGTTGTGCGGCGGAATGTTGGTCGCCATGCCCACGGCGATACCGCTGGAGCCGTTGACCAGCAGGTTCGGGATCTTGGTCGGCATGACCGCCGGAATCTGCTCGGTGCCGTCGTAGTTGGGCACCCAGTCGACGGTTTCCTTGTGCAGGTCTGCCAGCAGCTCGTGCGCCAGCTTGGTCATGCGCACTTCGGTGTATCGCATGGCCGCGGCATTGTCGCCGTCCACCGAACCGAAGTTGCCCTGGCCGTCCACCAGCAGGTAGCGCAGCGAGAACGGCTGGGCCATACGGACGATGGTGTCGTAGACCGCGGTATCACCGTGGGGGTGATACTTACCGATCACGTCACCGACCACACGGGCGGATTTCTTGTACGGTTTGTTCCAGTCGTTACCCAGTTCACTCATCGCAAACAGAACGCGGCGATGCACGGGCTTCAAGCCATCACGCGCATCGGGCAGTGCACGCCCGACAATGACGCTCATCGCGTAGTCGAGGTAGGACTGTCTCAGTTCGTCTTCGATATTGACCGGTAGGATTTCTTTGGCCAGTTCGCCCATGAGAAGCCTGATTCCTTTTTCTGGTGAAACCTCGTCACATCCATATGGGACGAACGAAGCTCGCCGCTGCAAGCAGATGACCGGCAGCGACTTACGACAAATCAACGAGTTATGCCATGGATCTGCGCAGTAAAGACCGCCTCGGGAGGCGGTCTTGGAAACCGTCGGATGTTACCACAGTCCCGATAGGCTTGGGAGTATGGCAAACCGCCGCCCGATCTGAGGCCGGCTTGCCGGCAAAGGGCGCGGCGCGGACTTCAATGCAACCGCTTGCGGCACATCAACTGCGCCATCTTGGCCGCGTCCGGACGCTCGACAATGCCCTTTTCGGTCACGATCACGTCGATCAGGTCTGCCGGCGTCACATCGAACACCGGATTGAAGGCCTCTACCCCGGCCCCGACCCGTTCGCCGCCCACCTCCAGCAGCTCGCTGACATCCCGCTCCTCGAGCATCACCTCCTCGCCACTGGCCAGGTTGAGGTCGATGCTCGAACTGGGCGCCACCACCATGAAGCGAACCCCATGGTGCATGGCATTGACCGCCAGCTGGTAGGTGCCGATCTTGCTGACCACGTCGCCATTGGCAGTGATGCGGTCGGCGCCGACGATCACCCAGGTGATGCCCTTGGTCTTCATCAGGTGCGCGGCGGCGGAATCGACGCCGATGGTCACCGGCACCCCTTCACCGGCAAGCTCCCAGGCGGTCAGCCGCGACCCTTGCAGCCAGGGCCGGGTCTCGGCCACGTACACCCGCTCCACCATGCCTTCCAGGTACGCGGCGCGAATCACCCCCAGCGCAGTGCCGAACCCGCCCGTGGCCAGCGCGCCGGCATTGCAGTGGGTGAGGATGGCCTGCTCGCTGCCCTGATGCCTGCGAATCAGCTCGGCGCCCAGCTGGGCCATGGTCAGGTTGGCTTCACGGTCGCTCTCGTGAATGGCCTCGGCTTCGGCCAGCATGATCGCCAGCACGTCATCCCCGGCCTTGATCCGCAACAGCCGCTCGCGCATGCGGTTCAGTGCCCAGAACAGGTTGACGGCGGTGGGACGGGCTTCGCCCAGCAGCTCGAAGTCCTCTTCCAGAGCCATTTCCCAGTCATCGCCATCCGCCAGGCGCTGACGCAGCGCCAGCACCAGGCCATAGGCCGCACTGATGCCGATGGCCGGGGCGCCGCGCACCACCATGGTGCGGATGGCCTCGGCCACCCCGACGGCATCGGTATACGCCAGCCAGCGCTGCTCGAACGGCAGCGCACGCTGGTCGAGCAGATACAGGGCACCATCCCGCCAATCGATGGCCGTCACCTTCTCCGCAGCCAACAGTCGATCGCGCATGCCTCACCCCGTCATTCGGACATCAAAAGCGCACGATTATAACGAGCCCCAGCCGCGGACGCTCGGGTATACTTCGCCCCCACCTTCCGCGATACCGGGATTTTCGCACATGCCCAAGCCTGCCCCTCCCCTCGACCTGTTGCTCCTGCCCTCGTGGCTGGTGCCCGTCGAACCGGCCGGGGTTGTTCTCAAGGGCCACGGCATCGGTATCCGCGACGGCCTGATCGCCTTCATCGGCCCGCGCGAAGACGCCCTGCGCCTGCAGGCCACCGAGGTGCGCGAGCTGCCCGGCTGCCTGCTCGCCCCCGGCCTGATCAACGCCCACGGCCACGCCGCGATGACGCTGTTTCGCGGCCTGGCCGACGACTTGCCGCTGATGACCTGGCTGCAGGAGCACATCTGGCCCGCCGAAGCCCGCTGGGTCGATGAAGCCTTCGTGCGTGACGGCACCAACCTGGCCATTGCCGAACAGCTCAAGGGTGGCATCACCTGCTTCTCGGACATGTACTTCTTCCCCAAGATCGCCAGCGAATGCGTGCACGACAGCGGCATGCGCGCGCAGATCGCAGTGCCGTTGCTGGACTTCCCGATTCCCGGCGCCCGCACCTTCGACGAAGGCCTGCACCTGGGCGTGGAGCTGTTCGGCGACCTGCGCCACCATCCGCGCATTACCGTGGCCCTGGGCCCGCACGCACCGTACACGGTCAGCGACGCCAACCTGGAAAAGGTCCGGGTGATCGCCGAAGAGCTGGACGCGCCGGTGCACATGCACCTGCACGAGACCGCCTTCGAGGTGCAGCAGTCCATCGACCAGTGCGGCGAGCGGCCATTGGCGCGCCTGGCACGCATCGGCCTGCTGGGCCCGCGCCTGCAGGCCGTGCACATGACCCAGGTCAGCGACGACGACCTGGCCCTGCTGGTAGAAAGCAACACCAGCGTGGTGCACTGCCCTGAATCCAACCTCAAGCTGGCCAGCGGCTTCTGCCCGGTGGAACGCCTGTGGCAGGCTGGCGTCAACGTAGCCATAGGCACCGATGGCGCCGCCAGCAACAACGACCTCGACCTGCTGGGCGAAACCCGTACCGCGGCCCTGCTGGCCAAGGCCGTGTCAGGTTCGGCCAGCGCCCTGGATGCCCATCGCGCCTTGCGCATGGCAACCCTCAACGGCGCCCGCGCGCTGGGCCTGGAGGCCGTAACCGGCTCACTGGAGCTGGGCAAGGCTGCCGACCTGGTGGCATTCGACCTGTCGGGCCTGGCCCAGCAGCCGATCTACGACCCGGTCTCGCAACTGGTGTATGCCAGCGGGCGGGACTGCGCAAGACATGTCTGGGTGGCCGGCCGGCAACTGCTCGATGAGCGCCGCCTCACCCGGCTCGACGAACAGGCCCTGCATGCCAGCGCCTGCGACTGGGGCCAGCGCATCGGCGGCCTGTACGAATAACCCGTCGGCAGCCACGGCTGCCGACCTGTAGCGAATTATCAAAGTTTCTGAGGACCGTTCCATGAGCAACGTCGACCACGCCGAAATCGCCAAATTCGAAGCCCTGGCCCACCGCTGGTGGGACCGCGAGAGCGAATTCAAGCCACTGCACGACATCAATCCGCTGCGGGTCAACTGGGTCGACGAGCGGGTCAAGCTGGCCGGCAAGAAAGTGCTCGACGTCGGTTGTGGCGGCGGCATTCTCAGCGAGGCCATGGCCCTACGGGGTGCCACCGTCACCGGCATCGACATGGGTGAAGCGCCGCTGGCCGTCGCCCGCCTGCACCAGCTGGAGTCCGGCGTCGAGGTGGAGTACCGGCAGATCACCGCCGAAGCCCTGGCCGAGGAAATGCCCGAGCAGTTCGACGTGGTCACCTGCCTGGAGATGCTCGAGCACGTACCCGACCCCTCCTCGGTGATCCGCGCCTGCTACCGCATGGTCAAGCCCGGTGGCCAGGTATTCTTCTCCACCATCAACCGCAACCCCAAGGCCTACCTGTTCGCCATCATCGGTGCGGAATACATCATGAAGCTGCTGCCGCGCGGCACCCATGACTTCAAGAAATTCATCCGACCGTCCGAACTGGGCGCCTGGAGCCGCGAAGCGGGCCTGAGCGTCAAGGACATCATCGGCCTGACCTACAACCCGCTGACCAAGCACTACAAACTGGCCAGCGACGTCGACGTCAACTACATGATCCAGACCCTGCGCGAGGAATGAGCATGCGTTTGCGAGCAGTACTTTTCGACATGGACGGCACCCTGCTCGACACGGCGCCGGATTTCATCGCCATCTGCCAGGCCATGCTGGCCGACCGCAGCCTGCCGGCAATCGACGATGAACGGATTCGCGAGGTGATTTCCGGTGGCGCCCGAGCCATGGTCGCCGCCGCGTTCGCGATGAGCCCCGAAGCCCCCGAGTTCGAGGCGCTGCGCCTGGAATTCCTCGAGCGCTACCAGAAGGATTGCGCGGTGCACAGCAAGCTGTTCGACGGCATGGCCGAGCTGCTGGCCGACATCGAAAAAGGCAACCTGCTGTGGGGCGTGGTCACCAACAAGCCGGTACGCTTCGCCGAGCCGATCATGCAGCAGCTGGGCCTGGCCGAGCGATCTTCTTTGCTGATCTGTCCGGATCACGTGAAGAACAGCAAGCCCGACCCCGAGCCGCTGATCCTGGCCTGCAAGACCCTGAACCTGGACCCGGCCAGCGTGCTGTTCGTGGGTGACGACCTGCGCGACATCGAGTCGGGCCGCGACGCCGGCACCCGCACCGCAGCGGTGCGCTACGGCTATATTCATCCAGAGGACAACCCCAACAACTGGGGCGCGGACGTGGTGGTCGATCATCCGCTGGACCTGCGCAAGGTGCTCGACAGCGCCCTGTGCGGCTGCTGATCGCCGACACCCGCCAAAAGCTTCGCCGGCACGGCCGGCTCCTGCAACACCGGATCGATTTGTAGGAGCCGGCCGTGCCGGCGAATGCCTCACCACGATCTCGAGGGAATCCCATGTTCGACTACACCGCCCGCCCCGGCCTGCTCAACGGCCGGGTCATCCTGGTCACCGGCGCCGGTCGCGGCATCGGCGCCGCTGCTGCCAAGGCCTACGCTGCCCATGGCGCCACGGTACTGCTGCTGGGCAAGACCGAAGCCAACCTCAACGAGGTGCACGACCAGATCACCGCAGCCGGCCATCCGGCACCGGTGGTCGTGCCCTTCAACCTCGAAACCGCCCTGCCCCATCAGTACGATGAGCTGGCAGTGATGGTGGAAAACGAATTCGGTCGTCTCGACGGGCTGCTGCACAACGCCTCCATCATCGGCCCGCGTACCCCGCTGGAGCAGTTGTCGGGCGAGAACTTCATGCGCGTCATGCACATCAACGTCAACGCCATGTTCATGCTCACCAGCACCCTGCTGCCGCTGCTCAAGCTGTCGGAGGATGCCTCGGTGGTGTTCACCTCCAGCAGCGTCGGGCGCAAGGGCCGGGCCTACTGGGGTGCCTATGGCGTATCGAAATTCGCCACCGAAGGCCTGATGCAGACCCTCGCCGACGAGCTGGAGAACGTTGCCCCCGTGCGCGCCAACAGCGTCAACCCGGGCGCCACACGCACCAGCATGCGCGCCCAGGCCTACCCTGCCGAGGCACCGGAGAACAACCCGCTGCCCGAGCAGATCATGCCGGTCTACCTCTACCTGATGGGCCCGGACAGCAAGGGCATCAACGGCCAGGCGCTCAACGCACAGTAGCCCTCAGGCGCCGACCAGGGCCGAGCGCGACCGGGCAGTGGAGCCCGGCTCGGCCTGTGGGGACTGCTCCAGCTGCAGGCAGCGCTCCAGAAACAGGTACATGTAGTCGTAGCTCTTGCAGATCGCACGACGCAGCTGGGTCTGCAGCGCCTGTGGTGGGTTGTTGCCCGCCAGCGTGCAGATGATCTCCAACGCCTCCCAAGGGTGCTCGTCGTCATACTGCGCGTGCATCCTCAGCCATTTCATGGCGCGTTTGCGCCCGCTTTCGGGAAAGCCGTTGGCGTAGGTATCCGTCGAACACACCAGCGCCGACCATTCCCCCACCGCGCCTTCGATCGCATAGTTGGTCGCGGCCATGGCCACGATCAGCGAATCGGCCGCACAGGTATGCCAGCACCAGTCACTCAGCGCCTGCAACTCGGTCGGCACGTTCTGCTCGTTCAGATCGTCCAGGCTGACCCCGTGCGCCTGGGCCCAGTGCACCCAGTAGTCGGCATGGTTGAGCTCGACACGGATATTGCGCATCAGCCAGCGACGCGCCATGTCTTCCCCCGGGTGGCGGGCAAAACTGGTCTTGGCCAGGTTCTGCGCCATGTACACCGAAAACTGTTCGACTACCGGCCAGCCGCCGATCAGATACTGGCGCAGGGTGCGCTGGCTTAGCTTGCCGTCGCGCAGGCGGTGATAGATTTCATGCTCTACCACCCGCTGCTTGCTCGCACTGCAATCCTCGATCAGTTTCTGAGCCCAGAGTGGGTAACTTTGCGCGTCCATCAATGGACCCACTCGCTCAAATGCATCAATCACTGTCATATCCCTACATCCTTGTGATTTGAAGTGAACGCTCAGCGAAACGTCCCCGGCGTCCTGAACAGCAAGGGTCGCGAACGGATACGCCGGCGTTGCAAGCTTTCACAGGTGAACACCTGCGGCCGCTCGATCAGGTAGCCCTGGGCGTAATCGACACCAATTTCATGCAGCGCCTGCTCGATCAGGGGCGTCTCGACAAACTCGGCAATGGTGCGCTTGCCCATGACGTGGCCAATATGGTTGATCACTTCGACCATAGCCCGGTTAATCGGATCGTCAAGCATGTCCTTGACGAAACTCCCGTCGATTTTCAGGAAGTCCACGGGCAGGTGTTTGAGGTAGGCAAACGACGACATCCCGGCGCAGAAGTCGTCCAGCGAAAAGTGGCAACCCAGCCCTTTCAATTCGTTGATGAAACGGATGGCGCTGCCCAGGTTGGCAATCGCACTGGTTTCGGTGATCTCGAAACAGATCATTTCAGGCGGTATGGCGTACTCGACGAACTGGCGCTGCAGATAATCCAGAAACTTGTCATCGCCGATGCTGCTGCCCGACAGGTTGATGGCGCACATTGCCAATGGCCCCTTTCGCCCCTCGTCCAGCGCCTGGCGAATCACCTTGAACACTCTGTTCACCACCCAGCGATCCAGGGCCGTCATGAGCCCATAGCGTTCGGCGGCCGGGATGAAGCTGTCGGGCAGGATGATGCGCCCGCTCTCATCATGCAGGCGCAGCAGTATTTCCAGATGACCGGCATCCGACTCACCGGCCGCCAGTGGTGCGATTTCCTGGGCATACAGGCAGAAGCGGTCTTCCTCCAGGGCGATGTGCAGGCGCTGGATCCAGGCCATCTCGCCAAAGCGCATGGACAGCTCGGTGTCGTCGGGGTGGTACACCTGCACCCGGTTGCGCCCCTTCTCCTTGGCCATGTAGCACGCCATGTCGGCCGCACGCAGCGAGGCCTCCAGCGTATGGGGTGCCAGTTGCAGGTGGACCAGCCCCACGCTCACGGTGGTCATGAACGGGCGCCCCTTCCACACGAAGTGCAGGCTCTGCACGGTCTGGCGCAGATTCTCGGCAATGCGCTCGGCCTGCTCGGGCAGGCAGTTCTCCAGCAGGATACCGAACTCGTCGCCGCCCAGGCGCGCCAGGGTATCGCCCTCGCGAACGCCCGCCTGCAGCACCGCGCAAATGTGACGCAGCAATTCGTCGCCCGCCGCATGGCCACAGGTGTCGTTGACCAGCTTGAACTGATCCAGGTCCAGAAACAGCAGGGTGTGGCGCGCCGCCTGGCGGCCCAGGTCGCCCAGCGCCAGCTCCAGCCGGTATTCGAATTCGCGCCGGTTGGCCAGCCCGGTGAGGGCATCATGGGTGGCCTGCCACGACAGGTTGGCGATGTACTGGCGCTCCTGGGTCATGTCGTGCAGCACCAGCACGATGCCGCTGACCTGACCGTCACTGATGATCGGCGAGCCCACCAGGGCCACCGACACCGTGCTGCCGTCCAGCCGCTGGATCAGCTTGGCGTGCTCGCTGCCGCCCTTGAGGGTACCGCTCAGAATGCGCTCGGTAAGGGACAGGCTGTCTTTTTCGGCGTTGTCGTCCAGCAGGCTGAACAGCGCCGCCAGCGGCAGGCCCTGGGCCTGTCCGGCGCTCCAGTGGGTCAACTGCTCGGCGGCAGGGTTCATGTAGGCGATACAACCCTCGACATCGGTGGTGATCACCCCATCGCCAATCGACTGCAAGGTGATCTGCGCCCGATCCTTCTCCACCTGCAGGGCACTGGCAAAGGCCTGGCGCTGCGCCAGCAGCTTGTGCGTGCGCAGGCAGGCCAGCGCAATCAGAAACAGTGCCGTGGCCAGGTTGACCACCAGCAGCAGGCGCAACAGCATGCGCGATCCTTCGCCCAGGGCATCGCTGAACGCCATGGCGGCGGGGGTTACCGCCTCGTTGATCGCGGCGATCTCACCCTTCCAGGCTGCAACCCGCTGCGCAGTGACATTCCCGGTGACGATACCCTGGTGGATCCGGTTGGCCAGCGCATCCAGCTGCTGCAGGTAGTCGTCCCCCACCGACCAGCGTTCGATGGCGCGTTCCATGTAGCTGACATGACGGAAATTCAGGTAGAGCCAGATGACGCTGTCGATGTCATCCGGGTGGTTGCCGCCCCTGAGGATGCCCTGGCGCGCAGCGGCCAGGTCCAGGGGCTTGGCGTCCAGCGCGGTGCGCAGCTGGTGCCCACCCTGGGGGATGGCGATGGCCTGCCGGTACTTCTGGTAGGCCGCCTCGTCGCGGCTGTCGGTATACAGGCTCAGGAAGTAGATGGCGTCCTTCTGCCCCTTGGACCACAGGCTCTCGCCCGCCACATAACCGCGCACGGCCGACAAGGCATAGAGGCTGATGCCCCCCAGCAAGGCCTGGAACAGTACGACCGCCACAAAAGGCCAGATGATGCCCAACAACCTGGGCGCTTCGAGAGTCCGTTTCTGCTTCATGAGGTCCCTTGCAGCAATGCGCAGCCCGATGAGTCTCATCCTGCACAGACACAGCCTAGGCCATTTGCCACCTGCCATCAGGCCCTTTTTCACCTGTACAACAGTTGTACAGTAGAAGGCCCTCAGCTCTGTTGCAAATGCCCATAGAGCTTGGCGTACAACCCGCCCTCGGCGATCAGCTGCTGGTGACCGCCATCCTCGGCGACATGCCCGCCGTCGAACACCAGCACGCGGTCGGCCTGCTTCACTGCCGACAGGCGGTGAGCGATGATCAGGGTGGTACGGGCGCTGAGGAAGCGGCTCAGCGCCTGGTGCAGGTTGTACTCGGTGGCCGCGTCCAGTGCCGAGGTGGCCTCATCGAGAATGACGACCTTGGGCTCGGCCAGCACCATGCGCGCTATCGCCAGACGCTGGCGCTGCCCGCCGGACAGACGCACGCCCGAACGTCCCACCACACTGTCCAGGCCCTGCGGCAGCGCGGCGATGGTGGCGTCGAGCTGGGCAATGCGCAGCGCCTGCCAGCAGGCCTCATCGGTACTCTCGCGGCCCATGGTCAGGTTGGCGCGCACGGTGTCGTTGAACAGCGACGGGTGCTGCAACACCACCGCCACATGCTCGCGCAGGGTTTCCAGGCCGATCTCCTGCAAGGTCGAACCGCCGAAGCGGATGCTGCCGGCCTGGGCGCTGTACAGGCCCAGCAACAGCTGCACCAGGGTGCTCTTGCCGCCGCCGCTGGCGCCGACGATGGCCACCTTCTCGCCGGGTGCGATGGACAGGTTCAACTGGTCCAGCACCGGCTCCTCGCCATAGCCGAAACGCAGCCCGCGCACCTCGATGCCCACGGTGGTCTGCCCCGCGAAAGGGTCGATGCCGCCGGGATACTGCGGCTCGTCGCTGCGCGCCAGCAGCTCGTTGATCCGGCTCAGCGCACCACCTGCCGCGTAGTAGGCGTACTGCAGGTTGAGCAACTGCTCCACCGGGCCGATCATGAACCACAGGTAGCTGAACACCGCCAGCATCTGGCCGATGCTGAGGTCGGAAAACAGCACCGTGAGCATGGCCGCTGCGCGAAAGATGTCGATGCCGAACTGGAACAGCAAGCCACTGGCGCGGCTGCTGGCATCGCTCTTCCATTGCGAGGACACCGCATAGTTGCGCACCTCCTGGGCACGCATGCCCAGGCGCCCGAGAAAGTAGCCCTGGCGGTTGCCGGCACGGATTTCCTGGATCGCATCCAGGGTTTCGGTCAGTGCCTGGGTGAAGCGCGAGGTGCTGTCGTTCTCGAGTTTCTTCAGGTGCTTGACCCGCTTGCCCAACTGCACCGTGGCAAAGATCACCAGCGGGTTGAACAGCAGGATCAACAGCGCCAGCTGCCAGTGCATCCACAACAGGATCGCCGAGGTGCCGGCCAGCGTGAGCATGGCCACCAGAAAGCGGCTGAGGGTTTCACCGACGAACTTGTCCACGGTGTCCAGATCGGTGACCAGGTGCGTGGTCACCGTACCGCTGCCCAGGCTCTCGTACTCGCTCAGCGAGATGCGCTTGAGCCGCTCGATCAGGCGGATGCGCAGCCGGTAGACGATGTCCTTGGCCAGCCCGGCGAACAGCTTGGCCTGCACCACGTTGAAAGCCAGTGCCGCACAGCGCAGCGTCAGGGTGAAGACCAGCATCAGGCCGATGTAGCCGGCCGCCACCTGCCAGCTGGCGGGCAGCAGGTTGTTCATCCACTTGAGCGCCGCATCGCCGTGCCCCAGCAGCACTTCGTCGACCAGCAACGGCAGCAGCAGCGGAATCGGCACACTGCACAGGGCCGCCAGCACGGCCACGCCGTTGGCAGTCCACAGGGCTTTCTTGTGGTGTTGCGCCAGGCGCCGGATCTCGGCCCAGCTCAAGCGATCGACAGGTGCCGGCGTCGGCCCGGGCACCGGGTCGGGGGAGCCAGGCAGGTCAAGCATTGACCGCATGCTCCAGCCAGCGCCCCAGCAGCGGCTGCAGCGCCCCCAGGGCCTGGTAGCCGTTGGTCAGCAGGGCCAGTTGGCCATTGCGCTCGGCGAGCAGGGTCGGGAAGCCCGCGATGCCCAGGTCCTGCACCCAGGTGAAGTCGGCGGCGGTGGCGCTGCGGGTGTCGCCGCTGCTGAAGGCCTCGGCGAAGGCGGCGCGGTCGAAACCGGCCTGCTCGGCCAGCTCCACCAGCTTGACCGGCAGGGTCACGTCTTCGCTGCGCTGGTAGAACGCCTGCTGGATCATCCCCAGCAGCGTCCAGGCCCGCTGCGGGTCGAGGCTGCGTGCAGCCACCAGCGCGCGGCAGGCAGGTTCGGTGTCGTAGACAAAGCCTTCGGGCATCGCGCCCTCGAGCTGGAACGGCTGGCCGGTGGCCTGGTTGACCGCCTGCCAGTGTTCAAGAATGTAGCGCCGGGTGGAGGCATCCAGCGCACTGCTGCCCGAGCGCAGGCCGCCGGGCACCAGGTGGGTGTCCACGCCGGCCTCGCGCGCCTGCCGTATCAGGGCCTCGGCCACGGGTGCGAAACCCCAGCACCAGGAGCACATCGGGTCCATTACATACAGCAGGCGAGCGGTCATCCATCACACCTCGGCTTTGCGATAGTTGTGGCCGATCGGGTGCGGCATGTTGCGGGCCTTGGCCAACTCGATCTGCTTCTGCCGATCGATGGCGCTGCGCCGGGTCTTCTCGCTCAGGCTGTCCCAGCAATGCGGGCAGCTGATGCCTGGCGAATAATGCTCGGAGGCCCGTTCTTCCACGCTGATCGGGGTACGACAGGCGTGGCACTGGTCGTAGTCGCCTTCGCTGAGGTCGTGACGCACGGTCACGCGGTTGTCGAAGACAAAGCAGTCGCCCTGCCAGCGCGTTTCTTCCTGGGGAACCTCCTCGAGGTACTTCAGGATGCCACCCTTAAGATGATAGACCGCTTCGAAACCCTCGCCGAGCATATAGCTGGAGGCTTTTTCGCAGCGGATGCCACCGGTGCAGAACATCGCCACCTTCTTGTGCCGGGCAGGGTCGAAGTTGGCCTTGATGTACTCGGGAAACTCGCGAAAGGTGGTGGTCTTGGGGTCGATGGCGCCCTCGAAGGTACCAATCGCCACTTCATAGTCGTTGCGGGTGTCGATCAGCAGCACTTCGGGGTCGCTGATCAGCGCGTTCCAGTCCTTGGGCTCGACATAGGTACCGACCGTCCGGTTCGGGTCCACGCCCGGCACGCCGAGGGTCACGATCTCTTTCTTGAGCTTGACCTTGGTGCGGTAGAACGGCTGTTCGTCGCAGTACGATTCCTTGTGATCGATGTCCACCAGGCGTGCATCGCTGCGCAGCCAGGCCAGCAGGCCATCGATGCCTTCGCGGGTACCCGACACGGTGCCGTTGATACCCTCTTCGGCCAGCAGCAGGGTGCCCTTGACCCCGTTGCGCTCCATGGTCTCGAGCAGCGGCTCGCGCAGCTCGACGTAATCTTTCAGGGTGACGAACTTGTACAGCGCCGCCACGACGATAGCTTGGGTCATGCCTTGATTCTCCAGGTGGTCACCCTCGCAAAGGGCGGACCGGGTCGACAATAAAAAACGCGCCGACAGGCGGCGCGTTGCGGATTCTAGCAAAAACCTGAAAGGGATTTCAGTGTTTGCTGCCTCCGGCGCAGGTGGGCGAAGCCGGCGCGCTGCCGACTTTCTGCCATTCCTGCGGGGTGTAGGTGTGCAACGCCAGGGCATGGAACTGCCCCATCAGGTTACCCAGGGTGGCGTAGACCTTCTGGTGGCGCTTGACGCTGTTCAAGCCATCGAACTGTTCGCTGACCAGCACGGCCTTGTAGTGGGTCTGCTGGCCCCGGCTGTGCATGTGGCTCTCGTCCAGCACCTCGAGGTGCTGCGGGGCGAGCGCCGCCAGGCTCTGTTCGATCTTCTGCTGCATCGACATGCTGGGCTCCGCTTAAGGTTTCTTGGCCGGTGCGGCCGCCTTGCCGGCGGACGGGTCCAGCTCGTTGGTCATGTCGGCCAGCAGCTTGTTGACCACCGGCACGGCGCTTTCAAGCTTCTGCTGGGTCAGCTGGGCCGACTGCTGGGTAACGGCAGGCATCTTTTCCAGGACTTTCTTGCCCAGTGGCGACTGGTAGAAGGCGACCAGGTCCTTGAGCTCGGATTCGCTGAAGGTGCTGGTGTACAGCTTGATCATGTCCGGCTTGAGCTTGTTCCAGCCGATGGCCTGGTCCAGGGCGGCGTTGGCCTTGGCCTGGTAGGTTTCAAGCACGGCCTTTTTGGACGCCGGCGCCTTGGTCTGCTCGAAGCGCTGGGCAAACATCTGCTGCACCTGCATGTAGACCGGGGTACCCAGTTTGTCGGCGTGCGCCATCACCAGGAATTTTTCAGCGCTGGCGTTGTGGCTGGCGGTATCGGCGAGTGCCTGGCCGCTGGCGCAGACCAGCGCGACAGCCGTGCAGAGGGCGCGAAGACGGGTCATCGAAATTCCTTAAAATAAAAAGAGGGCGTACCCAGAGTAGAGCATTCTGCGCCGACTGGGGCAGCCTGCTCAAGAGGGACGACAGGCAATGGAACCGCCATGCCGAATCAGGGCCTAAACTGCGCAAACAAGCCATTGAAGGAGTGCGTACCGCATGAGCCGTATCGAAACTGACAGCCTGGGCCCGGTTGAAGTTCCTGACGAGGCCTACTGGGGTGCCCAGACCCAGCGCTCGCTGATCAACTTTGCCATCGGCAAGGAACGCATGCCGCTGGCGGTACTGCACGCGCTGGTGCTGATCAAGAAAGCCGCAGCGCGGGTCAATGACCGCAACGGCGACCTGCCGGCCGACATCGCCCGCCTGATCGAACAGGCCGCCGACGAGGTGCTGGCCGGCGAGCATGACGACCAGTTCCCGCTGGTGGTGTGGCAGACCGGCAGCGGCACCCAGAGCAACATGAACGCCAACGAAGTGTTGGCCGGGCGCGCCAACGAGCTGGCTGGCAAGGGCCGCGGCGGCAAGGTGCCGGTGCACCCCAACGACCACGTCAACCGCTCGCAGAGCTCCAACGACTGCTTCCCGACCGCCATGCACATTGCCGCCGCACAGGCGGTCAACCAGCAACTGCTGCCGGCCATCGCCGAGCTGTCGGGCGGGTTGGCCGAACTGGCCGCACGCCACATGCAACTGGTCAAGACCGGGCGAACCCACATGATGGACGCCACCCCGATCACCTTCGGCCAGGAGGTCTCGGCCTACGTGGCCCAGCTGGACTACGCCCAGCGCGCCATCCGCGCGGCGCTGCCGGCGGTGTGCGAACTGGCCCAGGGCGGTACCGCCGTGGGTACCGGGCTGAACGCGCCGCACGGGTTTGCCGAGGCGATCGCCGCCGAGCTTGCCGCCTTGTCGGGGCTGCCGTTCGTCACCGCGCCCAACAAGTTTGCAGCACTGGCCGGGCACGAGCCGCTGATCACCCTGGCCGGTGCGCTGAAAACCCTGGCCGTGGCCCTGATGAAGCTGGCCAACGACCTGCGCCTGCTCGGCTCCGGGCCGCGCGCGGGGCTGGCCGAGGTGCGCCTGCCGGCCAACGAGCCGGGCAGCTCGATCATGCCCGGCAAGGTCAACCCGACCCAGTGCGAGGCACTGTCGATGCTGGCCTGCCAGGTGCTGGGCAACGACACCACCATCGGCTTTGCCGCCAGCCAGGGCCACCTGCAGCTCAACGTGTTCAAGCCGGTGATCATCCACAACCTGCTGCAGTCGATCGAACTGCTGGCCGATGGCTGCCGCAACTTCCAGCAGCACTGCGTGGCGGGCATCGAGCCAGACCCGCAGCAGATGGCCGAGCACCTGGAGCGCGGGCTGATGCTGGTGACGGCACTCAACCCGCATATCGGTTACGACAAGTCGGCGCAGATCGCCAAGAAGGCCTACGCCGAAGGCACCACCCTGCGCGAGGCGGCGCTGGAACTGGGGTATCTGACCGATGCGCAGTTCGATGAATGGGTAAGGCCGGAGCAGATGCTCGAGGCCGGCGGCAAAGGCTGAAAAAAGATCTGCTACGCAGCCCGTCGCGGGTCAAGCCGCTCCCACAAGGCTGATGGAGTTCCTGTGGGAGCGGGCTTGCCCCGCGATGCGGCCAATGATCACTTCTTGTCTTTCTTGAACGCCGCCTCCAGCGCCTCGTTGATGGTGCGCAGCACCTTCACTCGCGCCCAACGCTTGTCATTGGCCTCCACCAGCGTCCAGGGCGCCACTTCGGTGCTGGTGCGGTCGACCATGTCGCCCACCGCCTCGGAGTACGCGTCCCACTTGTCGCGGTTGCGCCAGTCTTCCTCGGTGATCTTGAAGCGTTTGAACGGTATCTGCTCGCGCTCTTGAAAACGCTCCAGCTGGGTCTGCTCGTCGATCGACAGCCAGAACTTGACCACCACCACGCCAGCGTCGTGCAGTTGCTCCTCGAAATCGTTGATCTCGCCATAGGCGCGCATCCAGTCGGCCTGGCTGCAAAAGCCCTCGATACGCTCCACCAGCACCCGCCCGTACCACGAGCGGTCGAACACCGTGAACTTGCCGCGCGCCGGAATGTGCCGCCAGAACCGCCACAGGTAGGGCTGCGCCCGCTCCTCCTCGGTAGGGGCGGCAATCGGCACGATGCGGTACTGACGCGGGTCCAGCGCGGCGGCCACGCGCCGAATGGCACCGCCCTTGCCCGCCGCGTCGTTGCCCTCGAACACCGCCACCAGCGCGTGGCGACGCATGCGCTTGTCACGCAGCAGGCCCGCCAGACGGGCCTGCTCGACAATCAGTTGCTCCTGGTAGTCGTTCTTGTCCAGACGCAGGGTCATGTCCAGGCTGCCCAGCAGGCTGCGTCCGTCGATGGATTCGCCCAGCGGCGCGATGTTGGTCTGGCGCCCCAGGGCCTTGGCCTTCAAGGCGTTCTGCAGGCCCTCGAGCAGGATCTTGCCCACTGCCAGGCTACGGTAGTTCGGGTCCACGCCCTCGATGATGTGCCAGGGCGCATAGTCACGGCTGGTGCGGCGCAGCACCCGTTCGCCGAAGCGCACGAACCGGTCATAGGTCTGCGATTGCTGCCAGTCCAGCGGGCTGATCTTCCAGCTGTGCAGCGGGTCATCCTTGAGCGACTTGAGCCGCGCCTTCATCTGCTTCTTGGACAGGTGAAACCAGAACTTGAAGATCAGCGCGCCTTCGTCGCACAGCATCTTTTCCAGCCGTTCGGCACCGTTGATGGCCTGGTCGAGCACCGCGTCCTTGAACTGACCATGCACCCGCCCCTGCAGCATCTGGCTGTACCAGTTGCCGAAGAAGACGCCCATGCGCCCCTTGCTCGGCAAGGCCCGCCAGTAGCGCCAGGCCGGCGGCCGGGCCAGCTCCTCGTCGGTCTGCTGGTCGAAGGTGCGCACCTCGATCAGGCGCGGGTCCATCCACTCGTTGAGCAGCTTGACGGTTTCGCCCTTGCCGGCCCCCTCGATGCCATTGATCAGCACGATGACCGGAAAGCGAGACTGCTGCTTGAGCTCGAACTGGGCTTCGAGCAAGGCTTCGCGCAACGCCGGCACTTCGGCGTCATAGGTTTCTTTGTCGATGGCGTGACCAATTTCGGCGGATTCGAACATACCAGGCTCCCTTCTTGGATAAGCAAGACTAGCGGATCACGCAGCCCTTTGTCGCAAGGCGATCGGCTAGAATGCACGCTTCGCTGTTGCCGAGCCGAACATGAACGACACCCCCGCCACCCCGACCCAGTACGCCCAGATCGAGTGGGATGAACAGGGCCGCCCGTATTCACGCCAGTACGACGACATCTATTTCTCCAAGGAGCAGAGCCTGGAGGAAACCCGTCATGTGTTCATCGAGCAGAACGACCTGCGCCAGCGCTTCGCCGCGATGGCCGACGGCAGTTGCCTGGTGATCGGGGAAACCGGCTTCGGCACCGGCCTGAACTTCTTCTGCGCCTGGCAGGTGTTCGCCGACTGTGCACCGGCCGGGGCACGCCTGCATTTCGTCAGCGTCGAAAAATACCCCCTCAGCCATGCCGACCTGGCCAAGGCCCTGGCCCTGTGGCCCGAGCTGACGCCGTTCAGCCAGCCACTGCTGGCGCAGTACGTGGCGGTGCACGAAGGTTTCCAGCAGTTCGTCTTCGACCAGGGTCGGGTGACCCTGACCCTGATGATCGGCGATGCGCGGGAACAGCTGCCGCAGTTGGACGCCCCCATCGACGCCTGGTTTCTCGATGGCTTTGCCCCGGCCAAGAACCCCGACATGTGGACCCCCGAGCTGTTCGCCCAGCTCGGCCGCCTGTCGGCGCCGGGTGCCACCCTTGGCACCTTCACCAGCACCGGCTGGGTGCGTCGCGGGCTGATTGCGGTGGGCTTCAAGATGAAGCGCATTCCGGGTATCGGCAAAAAATGGGAAGTGCTGCGCGGCGCATTCACCGGCTGGCCTGCCGAGCAAGCGCCGCTCGCGCCGGTTGCCCCATGGTTCGCGCGCCCCGCGCCGCTGGCCGGCCCCCGCGAGGCGCTGGTGATCGGCGCCGGCCTGGCCGGTTGCACCACCGCCGCCAGCCTGGCGGCGCGCGGCTGGCAGGTACGCCTGCTGGAGCGCCACGCCGCCCCTGCCGGTGAAGCCTCGGGCAACCCCCAGGGCGTGCTGTACCTGAAGCTGTCGGCCCACGGCACCGCGCTGTCGCGGCTGATCGTCGCCGGCTTCGGCTACACCCGCCGCCTGCTCGAACAGTTGCAGCGCGGCACCGACTGGGACGCCTGCGGGGTGCTGCAACTGGCCTTCGACGACAAGGAAGACCAGCGCCAGATCAAGCTCGACCAGGCGTTCAGCGACACCCTGCTGCAGCGCCTCGACCAGCCGCAGGCCGAAGCCGTGGCCGGGGTCGGCCTGCCCAGTGGCGGTCTGTACTACCCCGAGGGCGGCTGGGTGCATCCGCCCGCGCTGTGCCAATGGCAGGCCGGGCAACCGAACATCACCCTGCTGCCCCACCATGACGTGGTACAGCTGCGCAAGGTCGACGGCTTGTGGCAGGCATGGGACGGCGAGCGCCTGCTGGCCAGCGCGCCGCTGGTGGTGCTGGCCAGCGCAGCGGACATCCATCGTTTCGAGCCGTGCGCCGAGCTGCCGCTCAAGCGCATCCGCGGGCAGATCACCCGCCTGCCGGCCACCAACGCCAGCCGCGCGCTGGGCACCGTGGTGTGCGCCGACGGTTACGTCGCGCCGCCGCGCCTGGGCGAACACACCCTGGGGGCGAGCTTCGACTTCCACAGCACCGACCTCGCCCCCACCGCTGCCGAACATGCGAGCAACCTGGAGCTGCTGCGGGAAATCTCCGGCGACCTGGCAGAACGCCTTGGCGCTGCCGAGCTGGAACCTGCCAGCCTGCAGGGCCGCGCGGCGTTTCGCTGCACCAGCCCCGACTACCTGCCGATCGTCGGCCCGTTGGCCGACAAGGCGGCGTTCAACCAGGCGTATGCCGTGCTCGGCAAGGACGCGCGACAGCTGCCGGACAGTTCGTGCCCCTGGCTGGAGGGGCTGTATGTGAACAGCGGCCATGGTTCGCGCGGCCTGATCACCGCGCCTCTGGCGGGTGAACTGATCGCCGCCTGGGTCGACAACGCACCCTTGCCGGTGCCGCGCGACGTGGCCGAGGCCTGCCACCCGAATCGTTTCATGTTGCGCGAACTGATACGCGGCAAGGGCAAGCAAGGCTGAAGGCTTATAACAGATTGATCTAAAACTCACAGGATCCGCACCGGTCAGTTCCTATGTGCCCGAATTCAGGGCACCTTCCCCAACGGAAAAACCGGTAAGGACTTATGTGCGGATTAGCTGGAGAGTTTCGTTTCACCCCTGTAGCCAACACACCACGCCCGGCGGACCTGGCCGCGGTCGAACGGATGACCCATCACCTGGCGCCCCGCGGCCCGGATGCCTGGGGCTTCCATAGCCAGGGGCCCATCGCCCTGGGCCATCGGCGCCTGAAGATCATGGACCTGTCCGACGGCTCGGCCCAGCCCATGATCGACAGTCAGCTGGGCCTGTCGCTGGCGTTCAACGGCGCTATCTACAACTTCCCCGAGCTGCGCGCCGAACTCGAAAGCCTGGGCTATGCCTTCTACTCGGACGGCGACACCGAAGTGCTGCTCAAGGGCTACCACGCCTGGGGCGCCGATCTGCTGCCGCGCCTGAACGGCATGTTCGCCCTGGCGATCTGGGAACGTGACAGCCAGCAGCTGTTCCTCGCCCGCGACCGCCTGGGGGTCAAGCCGCTGTACCTGTCGCGCACCGGCGAACGCCTGCGCTTCGCATCGAGCCTGCCGGCCCTGCTCAAGGGTGGCGACATCAACCCGGTGCTCGACCCGGTGGCACTCAACCACTACCTGAACTTCCACGCCGTGGTGCCCGCCCCGCGGACCCTGCTGGCGAACATCGAAAAGCTGCCACCGGCCACCTGGATGCGCATCGACGCCCAGGGCCGCGCCGAGCAGCACGTGTGGTGGAACCTGCACTACGGCCCACGCACCGATGAACAGCACCTGACCCTGGAAGACTGGCGCGACCGCGTGCTCGACAGCACCCGCGAAGCCGTTGCAATCCGTCAGCGCGCGGCCGTGGATGTCGGCGTGCTGCTCTCGGGCGGCGTCGACTCCAGCCTGCTGGTCGGCCTGCTGCGCGAAGTCGGGGTCGAGGACCTGTCGACCTTCTCCATCGGCTTCGAAGATGCCGGCGGCGAACGTGGCGACGAGTTCCAGTATTCGGACCTGATCGCCAAGCACTACGGCACCCGCCACCACCAGTTGCGCATCGACGAGCGCGAAATCATCGAGCAACTGCCGGCCGCGTTCCGCGCCATGAGCGAGCCGATGGTCAGCCACGACTGCATCGCCTTCTACCTGCTCTCGCGGGAAGTGGCCAAGCACTGCAAGGTGGTGCAGAGCGGCCAGGGTGCCGACGAGCTGTTCGCCGGCTACCACTGGTACCCGCAGGTGGACGGCGCCAAGGACCCGTACGCGGCCTACCGCGAGGCCTTCTTCGACCGCAGCTACGACGAGTACCGCGACACCGTACAGCCGGCCTGGCTGCTGGGCAATGACGCCGCCGGCGACTTCGTGCGCCAGCACTTCGCCCAGCCCGGCGCCAGCGCGGCAGTCGACAAGGCCCTGCGCCTGGACAGCACGGTGATGCTGGTCGACGACCCGGTCAAACGGGTCGACAACATGACCATGGCCTGGGGCCTGGAGGCTCGCACGCCGTTCCTCGACTACCGGCTGGTGGAGCTGTCGGCGCGGGTGCCGGCCCAGTTCAAGCTGCCCGATGGCGGCAAGCAGGTGCTCAAGGAAGCCGCGCGACTGGTCATCCCCAGTGAAGTCATCGACCGCAAGAAGGGCTACTTCCCGGTACCGGGCCTCAAGCATCTGCAAGGCGCCACCCTGGACTGGGTACGCGAGCTGCTGCTGGACCCGAGCCAGGACCGCGGCCTGTTCAACCCGGCCATGCTCGACCGCCTGCTCAGCGACCCGCATGGGCAACTGACGCCGCTGCGCGGCTCCAAGCTGTGGCAACTGGCCGCGCTGAACCTGTGGCTCAGCGAACAAGGAATCTGATCGATGAAAGCCCATGCCTCACCCTATGGCCAGCGCCTGCTGCGCGGCCAGGTGCCGTCCTATGAACGCCTGCAGGCGCAACTGGCCGGCGACGGCAGCGACCCGCACGACCAGCCGCGCTGGCTGCATTGCGGTTGGGGCCGGCTGCTGATCGGCCACACCTACCCCGACCCGGCCAGCCTGGCGGCGGCCCTGGCCAAGGAGCAGCCCGGCGAGCGCGATATCGCGCTGTACGTGGCCGCCCCCCAGCAGGTACTGGCCCAGGCGCCGCAACAGCTGTTTCTCGACCCCTCCGACACCTTGCGCCTGTGGTTCAGCGACTACCGCCAGGCGCAGCGGGTGTTTCGCGGCTTTCGTATCCGCCGCGCACAGAGCGACAGCGACTGGGCAGCCATCAACGAGCTGTACGTGGCCCGTGGCATGCTGCCGGTCGACCCGGCGCTGATCACTCCGCGCCACCAGGGCGGCCCGGTGTACTGGCTGGCCGAAGACGAGGACAACGGTGCGGTGATCGGCAGCGTGATGGGGCTGAATCATCAAAAGGCCTTCGACGACCCGGAGCACGGCAGCAGCCTGTGGTGCCTGGCCGTGGACCCCAACTGCACCCGGCCCGGGGTCGGCGAAGTACTGGTACGCCACCTGATCGAACACTTCATGAGCCGCGGGCTGAGCCACCTCGACCTGTCGGTGCTGCACGACAATCGCCAGGCCAAGCGGCTGTACGCCAAGCTGGGCTTTCGCACCCTGCCCACCTTCGCGGTCAAGCGCAAGAACGGCATCAACCAGCCGCTGTTCCTGGGGCCGGGGCCGGAGGCCGGGCTCAACCCCTATGCGCGGATCATCGTCGAGGAAGCCTACAAGCGCGGCATCGATGTGCAGGTGGACGATGCCACCGCCGGGCTGTTCACCCTCAACCACGGCGGACGCCGGGTGCGCTGCCGCGAGTCGCTCAGCGACCTGACCACCGCCGTGAGCATGACCCTGTGCCAGGACAAGAGCCTGACCCACAAGGTGCTCGAAGCCGCCGGCCTGAGCCTGCCGGCGCAACAGCTGGCGGGCAACGCCGCCGACAACCTGGCCTTTCTGGAAGACCACGGCGCGGTGGTGGTCAAGCCGCTGGATGGCGAACAGGGCAACGGCGTGGCGGTCAACCTGACCTGCCTGCAAGACCTGGACGCCGCCATCGAGCACGCGCGCCAATACGACAGCCGCGTGCTGCTGGAAAGCTTTCATGAAGGGCTGGACCTGCGCATCGTGGTCATCGGCTACGAGGTGGTGGCCGCAGCGATTCGTCACCCGGCCTCGATCGTCGGCGACGGCCAGCACGCCATCGGTGCGCTGATCGAAGCCCAGAGCCGCAGGCGCCAGGCCGCCACCGGTGGCGAAAGCAAGATCCCGCTCGACGCCGAAACCCAGCGCACCCTGCACGCCGCCGGGGTCGACTACGACACCATTCTGCCCGCCGGCCAGCGCCTGGCCGTGCGGCGTACCGCCAACCTGCACACCGGCGGCTGCCTGGAAGACGTCACCGCACGCCTGCACCCGACCCTGGTGGATGCCGCCGTGCGGGCCGCCCGCGCCCTGGACATTCCGGTGGTCGGCCTGGACCTGATGGTCAAGGCCGCCGACCAGCCCGACTACGTGTTCATCGAAGCCAATGAACGGGTCGGTCTGGCCAACCACGAACCCCAACCCACTGCCGAACGCTTCGTCGACCTGCTGTTCCCGCACAGCCGGCCGGTGCCGTGACAACGCCCCACGAGGAGTCCGCATGCCTGATCAATTGCCCGAACCGGACCTGACCTATCTGCAGAAGGTCCTGCTGGAAATGCTCGCCATCCCCAGCCCCACCGGCTTCACCGACACCATCGTGCGCTACGTGGCCGAGCGCCTGGAAGAACTGGGTATCCCCTTCGAGCTGACCCGGCGCGGCACCATCCGCGCCACCCTCAAGGGCCGCAAGAGCTCGCCCGACCGCGCCGTTTCGGCGCACCTGGACACCATCGGCGCCAGCGTGCGCACCTTGCAGGACAACGGCCGTCTGGGCCTGGCCCCGGTCGGCTGCTGGTCGAGCCGTTTCGCCGAGGGCAGCCGGGTCAGCGTGTTCACCGACACCGGCGTGTTTCGCGGCAGCGTGCTGCCGCTGATGGCCAGCGGGCACGCCTTCAATACCGCGGTCGACCAGATGCCGGTCAGCTGGGAGCACGTCGAGCTGCGCCTGGATGCCTACTGCACCACCCGCGCCGACTGTGAAACCCTGGGCATCGGCATCGGTGACTTCGTGGCCTTCGACCCGTTGCCCGAGTTCACCGAAAGCGGCCATATCAGCGCCCGTCACCTGGACGACAAGGCCGGCGTCGCGGCGCTGCTGGCCTCGCTCAAGGCCATCGTCGAAAGCGGCATCCAGCCACAGATCGACTGCCATCCGCTGTTCACCATCACCGAAGAAACCGGCTCGGGGGCCGCCGCCGCATTGCCGTGGGACGTCAGCGAATTCGTCGGCATCGACATCGCCCCGGTCGCCCCCGGCCAGCACTCCAGCGAACACGCGGTCAGCGTGGCCATGCAGGACTCCGCCGGCCCCTACGACTACCACCTGTCGCGCCACCTGCTGAGCCTGGGCCGCGAGCACAACCTGCCGGTGCGCCGCGACCTGTTCCGCTACTACTTCAGCGACGCGCATTCGGCGATCACCGCCGGGCATGACATCCGTACCGCGCTGCTGGCGTTCGGCTGCGACGCCACCCACGGCTACGAGCGCACCCATATCGACAGCCTGGCTGCCCTCAGCCGCCTGCTCAGCGCCTACCTGCTCAGCCCGCCGGTGTTCGCCAGCGATTCCAAGCCCACCGGCAGTTCGCTGGAAAGCTTCAGCCACCAGCTGGAACACGACGCACAAATGGAAAGTGATACCCGCGTACCGGCGGTGGACAGCCTGGTTGGCCAAAAAGGCTAGCCACATGCAGGCCACATGCAGGAAAGGTTTCGCGTAGCATGTGCGAAACCTTTCCTGATTCTGTAGCTTTTTTATGTTGATACCCTACGACCAGCTCGAAGCCGACACCCTCACCCGCCTGATCGAAGACTTCGTCACCCGCGACGGTACCGACAATGGCGACGACACCCCGCTGGAAACCCGTGTACTGCGCGTGCGCCAGGCGCTGGCCAAGGGGCAGGCGGTGATCCTGTTCGACCTGGACAGCCAGCAGTGCCAACTGCTCGCCAGGCATGAAGTGCCCCGCGAGCTGCTCGACGATCAGTGATCAGGCGCCCAGGCCGCCCTTGCCCAGTTGCTCGGCGATACGCCGATAGATTTCTGCACGGTGCACCTCCACATCGCGTGGTGCGCAGATGCCGAAACGCACCGTGTTGCCGTCTACCGACAGCACCTTGATCTTGATGTCGTCATCGATGGTGATGACCTCGCCGACTTCGCGCCCTATGACCAGCATTCTCCAATCCTCCACATCAGGGGAGAGTGAAGACTGAACCGGGTGCTGAAACGGTTCAACGCTCTGACAGGCAAATAGACAATTCCCACAACTTTGCGGGAATTTGCCTACAAGATCCTACCCGCTCAGCTGTTTTGCAAACGTGGTCCGATCACGATGATGGTGGCGCCGATCACGCACAGCAGCGCACCGAGCCAGTCGCTGCCCATCGGCCGGGCACGCTCCACCACCGCCAGCCACAGCAGCGAAGTGACAATATAGATGCCGCCATAGGCGGCGTAGGCGCGCCCGGCGTAGGCCGCCTCGACGCGGGTCAGCAGCAGGCCGAACAGGGTCAGGCTGAGCAGCGCGGGGGCGATCCACCAGCCGCTCTTGCCCAGCCGCAGCCACATGTAGAAGGCATAACAGCCGGCGATCTCGAACACCGCCGCCAGAAAGAACCACACATAATTCATCACGTCCGCTGCTACCCGCGCAAAAGCGCCTAGCATACCGTAGCGAACAGCCTACGCCTGCGTCTGACGCCCCTTGGCACGCATTCGCACGGCCATCTCGGCCATTTCGTCATACAGCGCCTGCGGGTCGCGCTGCTTGAGCTGCCAGGCCAGGCACCCCTGCTCGTGGGGCAGAATCATGAAGTCACCGCGCGCCACCCCCTCGTAGATATAGCCGGCAATGTCGCTGGCGCTGATCGGCGAGCTTTCCAGCAGTTTGCCCACCTGGGCCTTCATTGCCGGGGTGGGGCCGCGGAACGAATCCAGCAGGTTGGTCTGGAAGAACGACGGGCACACCACGTGCACCGCCACCTGCTGCTGGCGCAGCTCCACCAGCAGGCTTTCGGACAGCGCCACCACCCCGGCCTTGGCCACGTTGTAGTTGCTCATGGCCGGCCCCTGCATCAGCGCCGCCATGGACGCGATGTTGATGATGCGGCCCTTGCTGCGTTCGAGCAGCGGCAGGAACGCCTTGCAGCCCTTGACCACGCCCATCAGGTTGATCGCGATCTGCCAGTCCCAGTCTTCCAGCGACAGCTCGGCAAAAAAACCGCCCGACGCCACCCCGGCGTTGTTGACGATCACATCGATGCCGCCGAGCTTTTCTTCGCAGGCCTGGGCCAGGGCGGTGAGCTGGCTGTAGTCGCGCACGTCGCAACGCTGGACGAAGCCCTCGCCGCCCGCCTCGCGCACCAGCGCGAGGGTCTGCTGCAGGCCGGCCTCACCGATGTCGCTCAGGGCCAGTTGCCAACCCTCGCGGGCCCAGCGTAGGGCAATCTCGCGGCCAAGGCCGGACCCGGCGCCAGTGATCATCATGCGGTTTTGCATAGCCGGATGCCTTGTTCCTGAAGTTGAAGGCCAGTGTAGCGAAGGGTGCAGCGACGCCCACGCTGTATCAGGATGCTGAATGGCGCGGGCAAACACATATCGAACTAAACTTTTAGTTGCCTGTGGGAGTCCGAATTAACAGGCGGACATGAACGTCATGACCGAAGAGATGGATCGCAACTGCACACGCTGATTACCGTACTCAACAAAAGGACTCTGCCATGGGCACCATACTTATCATCATCCTGATTTTGCTGTTGATCGGTGGCTTACCCGTTTTCCCGCACTCCAGAAGTTGGGGCTACGGCCCGTCCGGCATCATTGGTACCGTGCTGATCATCCTGTTGATCCTGTTGTTGCTCGGCAAGATATAGAAACCCGGGGGTGCAATGGCTCCCACATAAAAAAACGGCCCGAAGGCCGTTTTTTTATTGCTCAGGACTCAGTGCGAAACAGCACCGCTTGCCCCCAGGCCGGTTTGCGACCGGACAAACTGCGGGAAGAACAGCGCACGCTCGTCATCCGCTGCCTTGGACTTGTCGGTAACCGAGAAGAACCAGATACCGGCAAAGGCAATCAGCATCGAGAACAGCGCCGGGTACTCATACGGGTAGATGGCTTTCTCGTGACCCAGGATCTGCACCCAGATGGTCGGACCGAGCACCATCAGGCCCACCGCACTTACCAGCCCCATCCAGCCGCCGATCATGGCGCCACGGGTGGTCAGCTTCTTCCAGTACATCGAAAGCAGCAGTACCGGGAAGTTGCAGCTGGCCGCGATCGAGAACGCCAGGCCGACCATGAACGCGATGTTCTGGCTTTCGAACAGGATACCCAGGCCGATGGCCAGCACACCCAGTGCGACGGTGGTGATCTTCGACACGCGGATCTCGTCCTTGTCGTTGACCTTGCCCTTGCGCCATACGCTGGCATACAGGTCATGGGACACCGCCGAGGCACCGGCCAGGGTCAGGCCGGCAACCACTGCCAGGATGGTGGCGAAGGCCACTGCCGAGATGAAGCCCAGGAAGATGCTGCCGCCCACGGCGTCGGCCAGGTGCACCGCAGCCATGTTGTTGCCGCCCAGCAAGGCGCCTGCCGCGTCCTTGAAGTCCGGGTTGGTGCTCACCAGCAGGATCGCGCCGAAGCCGATGATGAAGGTCAGGATGTAGAAGTAGCCGATGAAGCCGGTTGCATACAGCACGCTCTTGCGCGCTTCCTTGGCGTCGCTCACGGTGAAGAAGCGCATCAGGATGTGCGGCAGGCCAGCGGTACCGAACATCAGCGCCAGGCCCAGCGAGAACGCGGAGATCGGGTCTTTGACCAGGCCGCCCGGGCTCATGATCGCCTCACCCTTGGGGTGAACCTTGATCGCTTCGGAGAACAGCGCATTGAAGTCGAAGTTGACGTGCTTCATCACCATCAGCGCCATGAAGCTGGCACCGGACAGCAGCAGCACCGCCTTGATGATCTGTACCCAGGTGGTTGCGAGCATGCCGCCGAACAGCACGTACATGCACATCAGGATACCCACCAGGATGACCGCCACGTGGTAGTCCAGGCCGAACAGCAGCTGGATCAGCTTGCCGGCGCCGACCATCTGCGCGATCAGGTAGAACGCCACCACCACCAGCGAGCCGGAGGCCGACAGGGTGCGGATCTGCTTTTGCCCGAGGCGATACGAGGCCACGTCGGCAAAGGTGTACTTGCCCAGGTTGCGCAGGCGTTCGGCGATCAGGAACAGAATGATCGGCCAGCCCACCAGGAAGCCGATCGAGTAGATCAGGCCATCGTAGCCGGAGGTGTATACCAGTGCGGAAATACCCAGGAAGGAGGCTGCCGACATGTAGTCGCCGGCAATCGCCAGGCCGTTCTGGAAGCCCGTGATTCGCCCGCCTGCGGCGTAGTAGTCAGAAGCGGACTTGTTGCGCTTGGAAGCCCAGTAGGTGATGCACAGGGTGGCACCGACGAAGGCGACGAACATCAGGATCGCCGAGACGTTCAGGGGTTGTTTGTGCACCTCGCCGGTCAGGGCGTCGGCGGCCCAGACGGCAGGCGCGAAAGCGCCAAAGGCCAGTGTTGCCAGTAGACGCCGGATCATTGCTGAGCCTCCTTCAGGATCGCGTTGTTCAGCTCGTCGAACTCACCATTGGCACGACGTACGTAGATGCCGGTCAGCACGAAAGCCGAAACGATCAGACCCACACCCAGCGGGATACCCCAGGTAATCGAGGAGCCGGGGCTGAGCTTGGCACCCAGAATCTGCGGGCCGTAGGCAATCAACAGGATAAAGGCGGCGTAGAGGCCGAGCATGATCGCCGAGAGAATCCAGGCGAAGCGTTCACGTTTTGAAACCAGCTCCTTGAACCGCGGGCTGTTTTGTATCGAGAGATAAATGCTGTCGTTCATTGTTTTTGTCCTCGCAGCACAGATTGGGTAGTACCACGCCACTTTATGCTGCCTTGGGACGCACTCCAGACGACCTTAGTCTTAGATGTAAAACTCTTTTACCGGCTACGTAACAGCCGCCCATGCAAAGGGCCGCGCGGTGGCAAAACACCGCGCGGCCCTGGAAGGTGCCAGATAGAGGCCTCAGGCCATTATTTTGCGGTCCACTCGGCGACCCGCTCGGGGTGCTTGGCGACCCACTCCTTCGCCGCAGCGTCCGGCTTTGCGCCTTCCTGGATGGCCAGCATGACTTCGCCGATCTCGTCCTTGGATTGCCACGAGAACTTCTTCAGGAACGCTGCGACTTCCGGCGCCTTCGTATCGAGTTCCTTGCTGCCGATGCTGTTGACCGTCTCGGCGGCGCCGTACACGCCTTTGGGGTCTTCGAGAAAACGCAGCTTCCACTTGGCGAACATCCAGTGCGGCACCCAGCCGGTGACCACGATGGGCTGCTGCTTGGCGTAGGCGCGCCCCAGTTCAGAGGTCATGGCAGCGCCGGAGCTGGCCTGCAGCTTGTAGCCGGCAAGGTCGTAGTCCTTGATCGCCTGGTCGGTCTTGAGCATCACCCCGGACCCGGCGTCGATGCCGACGATCTTCTTCTTGAAGCCGGCATCGCTTCCGAGGTCGGCGATCGACTGCGCCTGGACGTATTCGGGCACGATCAGGCCAATCCTGGCGTCCCTGAAGTTGGGGCCGTAGTCGACCACGTTGTCCTTGTTCTTGGCCCAGTATTCGCCATGGGTCACCGGCAGCCAGGCCGACAGCATCGCATCGAGCTTTCCGGTGGCCACCCCCTGCCACATGATGCCGGTGGCCACCGGCATCAGCTTGACGTCATAACCGAGCTTCTGCTTGATCACCTCGGCCGCCACATGGGTGGTCGCCACGCTGTCGGACCACCCATCGACGTAGCCGATGCTTACTTCCTTGGCCATGGCCAGGCTGGTACCCATGGCCAGTATCAGGGCAGTGCCCGCCCCCAGGAGTCGTCGCATTTTCATCAAGGCATCCCCTCGTCACGTCACGGAACCTGCATCATCAACCGCCACTGGCGGCCAACCTGCTCTGTCAGCGACGTCGAAACATCGAGAAACGACATCACAACGCCAGCCAGGCCCGCTACCGGCCGGCATTTGCAGGTAGTATTGGCGGCTTTGTTTCCTGACCGGTCCGCGCCATGCCCTCGACTGCCCGCTTCCCGCTGCTGCCCTACCTGTTTGCCTGCCTGCTTGGCCTGTTCGCGTTGGGCGGGCTCTGGTACGGGCTCGGCAAGCCGGTATCGCTGCCGGACGCCGCCAGCCCCACGCACAAGCTGCAATGTGTCTCCTACACGCCCTTCGACAAGGACCAGTCGCCGTTCGACCAGCCCTTCACCCTGCGCCCGGAGCGCGTGGAGGCTGACCTCGCCCTGCTTGCACAGCGCTTCGAATGCATCCGCACCTACTCGATGACGGGCCTGGAAGCGATCCCGCAGCTGGCGCGCAAGTACGGCCTGAAGGTGATGTTCGGGGCCTGGGTGAGTGCCGACCCGCTGGTCACGGCCAAGGAAATCAAGGCCCTGATCGCCACCGCCAATGCCAACCCGGACATCACCCGCGCCGTGATCGTGGGCAACGAGGTGCTGTTGCGCAAGGAAGTGACGGGCGATCACCTGGCCGATCTGATCCACCAGGTGAAAAGCCAGGTGCAGGTACCGGTGACCTACGCCGACGTGTGGGAGTTCTGGCTGCAGCACCCACAGATCGCGCCGCAGGTGGACTTCGTGACCATTCACCTGCTGCCCTACTGGGAAGATGATCCCAAGGGCATCGACGAAGCGCTGGCCCACGTTGGCGAGATCCGCCAGGTGTTCGGCAACCGCTTCGCGCCCAAGGACGTGATGATCGGCGAAACCGGCTGGCCCAGCGAAGGGCGCCAGCGCGAGACCGCCCTGCCCAGCCGGGTCAACGAAGCGCGCTTCATTCGCGGGTTCGTCGCCATGGCCGAGCAGAATGGCTGGCATTACAACCTGATCGAAGCCTTCGACCAGCCGTGGAAGCGCGCCAGCGAAGGCGCGGTGGGCGGTTACTGGGGGCTGTACGATGCCGACCGGCAGGACAAGGGCATACTCGAAGGCCCGGTGAGCAACCTGCCGTTCTGGCCGCAGTGGCTGGGCATCGGCGTGCTGCTGTTCGCCGCCACCCTGGCCCTGGCCGGGCCGGTGCGCGGCGTGCGTGGCGCCCTGGCGCTGCCCTTGCTGGCCGCACTGGGGGCCGCCAGCCTGGGGTTGTGGGGCGAGCTGGTACGGGTCAACAGCCGCTTCGTTGGCGAGTGGTTGTGGGCCGTGCTGCTGGCGGGGCTCAACCTGGTGGTACTGTCCCATGGCGCGCTGGCGCTGGCACAGCGCAGTGGCTGGCGTGAGCGCCTGTTCGCCTGGCTGCAGGCGCGTGCCGGCTGGTGGGTGATGGCGGCCGGCTTCGCGGCGGCGGTGAGCATGCTGGCGCTGGTGTTCGACCCGCGCTACCGCAGCTTCCCGAGCCCGGCGCTGGTGCTGCCGGCGGTGGTGTACCTGCTGCGACCGGTGCGGGTAGCGCGCGCCGAGGTGGCCTTGCTGACCTTCATCGTCGGCGCCGGGATTGCGCCGCAGCTGTTCATCGAGGGCTTGAGCAGCCAGCAGGCGCTGGTGTGGGCCCTGGTGAGCGCGCTGATGACCGCGGCGCTGTGGCGCTGCCTGCGGATCAGGCAGGGCTGAGCGTCGGCTCTTCGCCGGCAAGGCCGGCTCTGCAGGGAGACGTTGAACCCGGTAGGCGTCGGCCTTGCCGGCGAACGATACAGCGTGAGCCTCAGGCCGAGCGCCGCACCAGCCGCAACCCCGCCAGCACCAGCGCGAACGCCGCCAGGCTCACGGTGTACAGCGCCAGTGCCGGCAGCCCGAACACCAGTGACAGCACCGCCAGCCACCAGCCGGCCCGACGCGGCACCAGCGTCGCCACCACGGCCAACCCCAGGGCGACCCAGCCCAGCACCCGCAAGTGGATCATCAGGCCCAGCGTGGCGCGCAACTGGCACTCCCAGCTCACCTGGGGCGAGCTGCACACACCGACCCACCTGACATCCTCCATGAAGCCGTAACGCACCCCATAGCAGGCCGCAGCCCACAGCGACAGGCACACAAGCAAGGCAATCAGCGGCAAACGGCGGGACATGACAACTCCGGAAACAGGAAAACGGCGCCCAGCATAATCCCCCACCGGGCCTGTGCAAGGCAAAAGCGGCGGCCTGAGCTACTTTTATCAGCAAAGAAACAAAACCCGCTGTTGCCCTGGCACTGGCCCGCACGGCAACATCGGGGACGGTAAATGCCGGGGCACAAGGCAACTTTGCCGATAGCACGAGTGTCCTAGCCTGCAGTACACACTTTGCCTTGCCTTTCCTGGGGATCCGTCATGCTTCGATCACTGCGCCTTGCTGCCCTGCTGGGTGGCCTCTTGATGAGTGCGGCCGCGTCTGCGGTGGATGTCGATGCGGCCACCTATGGCTACCCGCTGACCAATCCCTTCGAGGCGACGATCGCCTCCACACCGCCCGACCTGCGCCCCGAACTGCCGACCGACGATGACATCGATCAGTCCGACTACAGCCTCAACCTGCGCCCCGAACGCGAGTTCACCCTTCCGGACAACTTCTGGGCGGTCAAGAAGCTGCGCTATCGCCTGGCCCGGCAGGACCACGAGGCGCCGCTGATCTTCCTGATCGCTGGTACCGGCGCGCCCTACACCAGCAGCCTCAACGAGTACCTCAAGCGCCTCTACTACAAGGCCGGCTACCACGTGGTGCAGCTGTCCTCGCCCACCAGCTTCGACTTCATCAGCGCCGCCTCGCGCTTCGCCACCCCGGGCGTGAGCGCCGAAGACGCCGAAGACCTGTACCGGGTGATGCAGGGCGTGCGCGCCCAGCACCCGCGCCTGCCTGTCAGCGAGTACTACCTCACCGGCTACAGCCTCGGTGCCCTCGACGCAGCCTTCGTCAGCCACCTGGACGAAACCCGGCGCAGCTTCAACTTCAAGCGCGTGCTGCTGCTCAACCCGCCGGTCAACCTCTACACCTCGATCAGCAACCTCGACAAGCTGGTGCAGACCGAGGTCAAGGGCGTGAACAACAGCACCACCTTCTATGAACTGGTGCTGACCAAGCTCACCCGCTACTTCCAGCAAAAAGGCTACATCGACCTCAACGACGCGCTGCTCTACGACTTCCAGCAGTCGCGCCAGCACCTGAGCAACGAGCAGATGGCGATGCTGATCGGCACCTCGTTCCGCTTCTCGTCCGCCGATATCGCCTTTACCTCCGACCTGATCAACCGCCGCGGCCTGATCACCCCGCCCAAGTACCCGATCACCGAAGGCAGCAGCCTCACGCCGTTCTTCAAGCGTGCGCTGCAATGCGACTTCGACTGCTACCTGACCGAGCAGGTCATCCCCATGTGGCGCGCGCGCACCGATGGCGGCAGCCTGCTGCAGCTGATCGACCAGGTGAGCCTGTATGCCCTCAAGGACTACCTGCAAAACAGCCCGAAAATCGCCGTGATGCACAACGCCGACGATGTGATCCTGGGCCCCGGCGACATCGGCTTTCTGCGCAGCACCTTTGGCGACCGCCTGACCCTGTACCCGCATGGCGGGCACTGCGGCAATATCAATTACCGCGTCAACAGCGACGCGATGCTGGAGTTTTTCCGTGGTTAAAAAACTTCTGATCGTGACGGCGTTGCTCGCCGCAGGCCTGGTACAGGCCGATGAGATCCCGGCGCGAGCCAGCGTGATCGAAGCCGACGGCTTCACCGATCCGCTCAAGGAACTCAAGTTCAACCCCGGCCTGGACCAGCGCGAGTTCGAGCGTTCGACCCTGACCGCGCTGAACGTCTACGACCCGTTCGAGTCGGTGAACCGCCGGCTGTACCACTTCAACTACCGCTTCGACCAGTGGGTGTTCCTGCCGGTGGTCAATGGCTACCGCTACATCACCCCAAGCTTCGTGCGCACCGGGGTCAGCAACTTCTTCAGCAACCTGGGCGATGTGCCCAACCTGCTCAACAGCCTGCTGCAGTTCAAGGGCAAGCGCTCGATGGAGATCACCGCGCGCCTGCTGTTCAACACCACCCTGGGCGTCGCCGGCCTGTGGGACCCGGCGACCAAGATGGGGCTGCCGCACCAGAGCGAAGACTTCGGCCAGACCCTGGGCTTCTATGGCGTGCCGGACGGCCCGTACCTGATGCTGCCGATCCTGGGCCCGTCGAACCTGCGCGACACCGGCGGGCTGGTGGTGGACTACAGCGCCGAGAACTGGATCAACTTCCTCAACATGGCCGAGGTCAGCAGCGACAACCCGGAAGTCTGGGTACTGCGCGCCATCGACAAGCGCTATACCACCAGCTTTCGCTACGGCCAGCTGAACTCGCCGTTCGAGTATGAAAAGGTGCGCTACGTGTACACCGAGGCACGCCGCCTGCAGATCGCCGAGTAGCGCTCAGGGCCGGGGCAGCGGCAGGCCGAGAAAGCGGCACAGCTCGCCCTGCTTGGTCAGCGCGTCGCGCCGGCCCAGTTCGATCAGCTCGCTGCAATAGCCGGCTTCGAACAACAGGTAGCTGAGCACCCCGGCGCCGCTGGTCTTGGTCGCCCCCGGGCCGCGCAGGAACATGCGCAGCGCGGCGGGCAGTTCACGCCGATGGCGGGCGGCGATCTCGTCCAGCGGCTGGCTGGGCGCAACCACCAGCACCTCCACCGGGGCCAGGCCCAGGCGCCGGGGCTGCACGTCGCTGGGCAGCAGGTGGCTCAGGTGGTTGAGCCGCTGCAACAGCTCCAGGTCGTCTTCCAGGCTGTCGATGAACGTGCTGTTGAGCAGGTGCCCGCCGATCTGCGCCAGGCTCGGCTGCTTGCCGCTGAACACCCGCTCGCGTGGATCACCCGGCGTCGGCCCCTGGGGGTTGCCGCTGACCCCCACCACCAGCACGCGGTTGGCGCCCAGGTGCAGCGCCGGGCTGATCGGCGCCGACTGGCGCACCGCACCGTCACCATAGAATTCGTGGCCCAGCCTGATCGGCGCAAACAGCAACGGGATGGCCGAACTGGCCAGCAGGTGCTCGACGCTCAGGCGGGTCGGCATGCCGATGCGTCGATGGCGCAGCCACGGGTCGATGGCGCCCTTGCCCTGGTAGAAGGTCACCGCCTGGCCCGACTCGTAGCCGAACGCGGTCACCGCCACCGCGCGCAGGTGCTGCTGGTCGATGGCATGACCGATGCCGTCCAGGTCCAGGTGCTGGTTGATCAGTTTGCGCAGCGGCGAGCTGTCGAGCAGCGCCACCGGTACCTGGGCCCCCAGGCCCAGCAGGCTGTGGCCGACGAAGCGGCTGGCCTGGCGGATCACCCCGGGCCAGTCGCTGCGCAGTACCTGGTGGCTGCGAAAGCCCTGCCAGAAGCCGGTGAGGCGGCGGATGGCGTCGGCAAAATGCATCGCACCGCTGGCCAGGGTCACCGCATTGATGGCCCCGGCCGAGGTGCCGACGATCACCGGGAACGGGTTGCCGGCGCCGGCGGGCAGCAGGTCGGCGATGCCGGCGAGCACGCCGACCTGGTAGGCGGCACGAGCGCCACCGCCCGAGAGGATCAGGCCGGTGACCGGTTGGGGTGCTGGCATGGGGTACTCCCTGAGATCCCTATCGACTGCATCGCGGGCCAAGCCCGCTCCCACAGGTTTGTGGCTACCCTTGTGGGAGCGGGCTTGACCCGCGATAGCCACCCCACGATTGTCCTAATACAGCTTGGGCGCCCCCGGCGGGCGCGACTTGAAGCGTCGGTGTGCCCACAGGTACTGCTCGGGGCATTCACGCAGCACCGACTCGATCCACTGGTTGATGCGCAGACAGTCGGCCTCTTCGCTCTCCCCCGGAAAATCCTGCAGCGGCGCATGGATCACCAGCCGGTAGCCACTGCCGTCCGCCAGGCGCTGCTGGGTGAACGGGATCACCCGCGCCCGCCCCAGGCGGGCGAACTTGGTGGTGGCGGTCACGGTAGCCGCCTCGATCCCGAACAGCGGCACGAACACGCTCTGCTTGGCGCCGTAGTCCTGGTCGGGCGCATACCAGATGGCGCGCCCCGAGCGCAGCAGCTTGAGCATGCCGCGCACGTCCTCGCGCTCCACGGCCAGCGAGTCGAGGTTGTGCCGCTCGCGCCCACGGCGCTGCACGAAGTCGAACAACGGGTTCTTGTGCTCGCGGTACATGCCATCGATGGTGTGTTCCTGGCCCAGCAGCGCCGCACCGATCTCCAGCGTGGTGAAGTGCAGGGCCATCAGGATGGCCCCCTGCCCGTCACGCTGCGCCGCCTGCAGGTGCTCCAGCCCCTCGATGTGCGCCAGGCGCGCCAACCGGGCCTTTGGCCACCACCAGCTCATGGCCATTTCGAAGAAGGCGATGCCGGTGGAAGCGAAGTTTTCCTTGAGCAGACGGGTTCGTTCGACAGACGGTAATTCGGGGAAACACAGTTCCAGGTTGCGCGCAGCAATGCGTCGACGGTCACCGGCAACACGGTACATCAGCGCGCCCAGCAGGCGGCCCAGCACCAGCAAAGCCCGGTAGGGCAGCTGCACGATCAGCCACAGCAGGGCCAGGCCCAGCCACAGCGGCCAGAAGCGTGGATGAAGAAAATAAAGGCGAAAACGCGGGCGATCCATTAAACATTCCGCAAAGACGATGGCCGGGCATTCTACAACGGTTCGCTGCGGGTTGCGGCTAACCGGCGTTCTCGTTATAAGTCTGAGCACTTTTTCGTAACAAGCTGCCTTATGCCAACCATGAGCCAAACCCAGACGCCAGACCAAGCCCCCGTGTTCCAGCTCAAGGGCAGCATGCTCGCCATCACGGTGCTCGAGCTTGCGCAGAACGACCTCGAAGGCCTCGATCGGCAACTGGCGGCCAAAGTCGCCCAGGCCCCCAACTTCTTCAGCAACACCCCGCTGGTGCTGGCGCTGGACAAGCTGCCGGCCGGCGAAGGCGCGGTCGACCTGCCCGGGCTGATGCGCGTATGCCGCCACCATGGCCTGCGCACCCTGGCCATTCGCGCCAGCCGTATCGAGGACATCGCCGCCGCCATTGCCATCGACCTGCCGGTGCTGCCGCCGTCCGGTGCCCGCGAACGTGCGCTGGAGCCTGCGGTGGAGGTGCCACCGGCGCCCAAGCCAGAGCCGGCCCCGGCCCCGGCCCCGCCGCCGGAGCCTGCGGTAAAACCGACAAAAATCATCACCTCGCCGGTGCGTGGCGGCCAACAGATCTATGCTCAGGGCGGCGACCTGGTGGTACTGGCTTCGGTCAGCCCCGGTGCGGAACTTCTGGCCGATGGCAACATCCATGTTTACGGCGCGATGCGCGGTCGCGCCCTCGCCGGTATCAAGGGCAACACCAGGGCACGTATTTTCTGCCAGCAGCTAACCGCCGAAATGGTCTCGATCGCCGGGCAGTACAAGGTGGCCGAAGACCTGCGTCGCGACCCGTTGTGGGGGGCCAACGTGCAGGTCAGCCTGTCCGGTGACGTGTTGAACATCACCCGTCTTTAACGGATACTTGCCGCCATTTTCAGCGCAACTTTTCCATATGTTGCCGGTTTGGATATTTCTGGGACCTCAACGTCCTTTTTCTTTAGGGGTGATACACCTTGGCCAAGATTCTAGTGGTTACATCCGGCAAGGGTGGTGTGGGTAAGACCACCACCAGCGCCGCTATCGGTACCGGCCTCGCACTGCGCGGCCACAAGACGGTCATCGTCGACTTCGACGTCGGCCTGCGTAACCTCGATCTGATCATGGGCTGCGAACGCCGCGTGGTGTACGACTTCGTCAACGTGGTCAACGGCGAAGCCAACCTGCAGCAGGCCCTGATCAAGGACAAGCGCCTCGAGAACCTGTACGTGCTGGCCGCCAGCCAGACCCGTGACAAGGATGCCCTCACGCTCGAAGGCGTGGAGCGGGTCCTGATGGAGCTCAAGGAGCAATTCGAATACGTGGTCTGCGACTCGCCGGCCGGTATCGAGAAAGGCGCCCACCTGGCCATGTACTTCGCCGACGAAGCCATCGTGGTGACCAACCCGGAAGTCTCCTCGGTACGTGACTCGGACCGCATGCTGGGCCTGCTGGCCAGCAAGTCGCGCCGTTCCGAACGCAACGAAGACCCGATCAAGGAACACCTGCTGATCACCCGCTACCATCCAGAGCGCGTGAGCAAGGGCGAAATGCTCGGTGTCGAGGACGTCAAGGAAATCCTCGCCGTCGCGCTGCTGGGCGTGATCCCCGAATCCCAGGCGGTGCTCAAGGCATCCAACCAGGGTGTGCCGGTGATCCTCGACGACCAGAGCGATGCCGGCCAGGCCTACAGCGACACCGTCGACCGCCTGCTGGGCAAAACCGTGGAACACCGGTTCCTCGATGTACAGAAGAAGGGATTCTTCGAGCGCCTGTTTGGAGGCAACTGACCAATGAACCTTTTTGACTTCTTTCGTGCCAACAAAAAAGTAAGCACCGCGTCGGTTGCGAAAGAGCGTCTACAGATCATCGTGGCGCACGAGCGCGGCCAGCGCAGTACTCCGGACTACCTGCCAGCCTTGCAGAAGGAACTGGTCGAGGTGATCCGCAAGTACGTCAACATCGGCTCGGATGATGTGCACGTCGCTCTGGAGAACCAGGGCAGCTGCTCCATCCTGGAACTCAATATCACCCTGCCCGATCGTTGATCGGCGCACAGGGGTAACCTGCCACGGCGGCGGCCGGGCCCGGGCTCATACAGCCCGGGCCCGGCCGCCGCCGTTGGCGTTTGCAGAGAACACGCAATGCCGCTGTCCAACGTTCACATCCTTCACCAGGATGCCGCCATCCTGGTGGTCAACAAGCCGACCCTGCTGCTGTCCGTGCCGGGGCGCGCCGACGACAACAAGGATTGCCTGATCACCCGCCTGCAGGAAAACGGCTACCCCGACGCCCTGATCGTGCACCGTCTGGATTGGGAAACCTCGGGGATCATCCTGCTGGCGCGCGACGCCGACAGCCACCGCGAGCTGTCGCGCCAGTTCCATGACCGTGAAACCGAGAAGGCCTACACCGCACTGTGCTGGGGCCAGCCTGCGCTGGACAGCGGCAGCATCGACCTGCCGTTGCGCTACGACCCGCCCACCAAGCCACGGCACGTGGTGGACCACGAGCAGGGCAAGCATGCGTTGACCTTCTGGCGCATCGTCGAGCGCTGTGGCGATCATTGCCGGGTGGAGCTCACGCCGATTACCGGGCGTTCGCACCAGTTGCGCGTGCACATGCTGTCGATCGGGCATCCGCTGCTGGGGGATCGACTGTACGCCTACCCCGAGGCCCTGGCAGCGCATGAGCGGTTGTGTCTGCATGCCAGCATGCTGAGCTTCACCCACCCGGTGAGCGGCGAGCGACTGCGCTTCGAGTGCCCGGCGCCGTTCTGATACACCGCGGCGCGGCCATCGCGGGTCAGCCCGCTCCCACAACGATCACCCTGAACGCTGTGGGAGCGGGCTTGCCCCGCGATAGGGCCCACGCAAATCCGTGATCAATACGTTAAACTCGCGCCACTGCTGTCTGGAGTGACCTATGCGCGATGCACTGAACCAAGGCCTGATCGACTTTCTCAAGGCCTCCCCCACGCCGTTCCACGCCACCGCCAGCCTGTCGCAGCGCCTCGAGGCCGCCGGCTACCAGCGCCTGGACGAACGTGACAGCTGGGCCACCACGCCCGGCGGACGCTACTACCTGACCCGCAACGACTCCTCGATCATTGCCATCAAGCTCGGCCGCCATTCGCCGCTGCTCGACGGCATTCGCCTGGTCGGCGCCCACACCGACAGCCCCTGCCTGCGCGTCAAGCCACAGCCCGAACTGCAGCGCCAGGGCTTCTGGCAGCTGGGCGTGGAAGTCTACGGTGGCGCCCTGCTGGCCCCCTGGTTCGACCGCGACCTGTCGCTGGCCGGGCGCGTGACCTTCCGCCGCGACGGCAAGGTCGAAAGCCAGCTGATCGACTTCAAGCAGCCCATCGCGGTGATCCCCAACCTGGCGATCCACCTCAACCGCAGCGCCAACGAAGGCTGGGCGATCAACCCGCAGACCGAGCTGCCACCGATCCTGGCCCAGGTGGCCGGTGACGAGCGCGTCGACTTTCGCGCCCTGCTCACCGAGCAACTGGCCCGCGAACATGGCCTGAACGCCGACGTGGTGCTGGACTACGAGTTGAGCTTCTACGACACCCAGGATGCCGCCGTGGTCGGCCTGCATGGCGACTTCATCGCCGGCGCGCGGCTGGACAACCTGCTGTCGTGCTACGCCGGCCTGCAGGCCCTGCTGGCCGCCGACAGCGACGAGACCTGTGTACTGGTGTGCAACGACCACGAAGAGGTCGGCTCCAGCTCCGCCTGCGGCGCCGACGGCCCGATGCTGGAACAGACCCTGCGCCGCCTGCTGCCCGACGGTGACGATTTCGTCCGGGCCATCCAGCGCTCGCTGCTGGTGTCGGCCGACAATGCCCACGGCGTGCACCCCAACTACGCCGACCGGCACGACGGCAACCACGGGCCCAAGCTCAACGCCGGCCCGGTGATCAAGGTCAACAACAACCAGCGCTACGCCACCAACAGCGAAACCGCCGGTTTCTTCCGCCACCTGTGCATGGCCGAGGAAGTGCCTGTGCAGAGCTTCGTGGTGCGCAGCGACATGGGCTGCGGCTCGACCATCGGCCCGATCACCGCCAGCCACCTGGGTGTGCGCACGGTGGACATCGGCCTGCCGACGTTTGCCATGCACTCGATCCGCGAGCTGTGCGGCAGCCAGGACCTGGCGCACCTGGTCAAGGTGCTGACCGCGTTCTACCTGAGCCGCGATCTGCCCTGACCTGACAGGCCTGCGCCCACAGCACTGCGGTGATCGCCAAACAGGCGCCGTACCTGTGGGCGCTGGCTTGCCAGCGAAGAGGCCACGACTGACCCCCATCAACCCGCGCGCAAACATTTGGCGCTATGCTTGCCCATCATTACACCTCCTACAGCATAAGGACCTTGCGCATGTCCGAGTTTCAAACGATGTTCCTCCCGGTGATCGCCGGGTTGATCCTGCTCACCGTCGGCTTCAGCATGCGCGAGCGCAACAGCGGGGTGCTGATGATGTGGATCGGCATGCTGGGCATCCTGGGCATCATGGTGTGGAAGATCCTCGAGAAACTCACCTGACAAATGCTCTACACTCGGGCGATTGAGTGTTCGAGGTTGATCGTCCGGTGCCTGCCTTCCTGCGTTTCCTGTCCCTGCTGCTGATTCTGTTCCTGCCCCTGGGCCACGCACACGCGGCCGGCCTTCCGGGCCTGCTTGGCGGTTCGAGCAAACCCCAGCCCGAGGCGACTGAACCCCTCGCGCAATCGCTCGACGATGTCATCAAGAACCTCGAGAACGACCAGCAACGCAGCAAGCTGCTGGCCGACCTGAAGAAGCTGCGCGACGCCACCAGGCAAGCCCAGCCCAGTGCCGAGCAAGGTGTGCTGGGCCTGATCGGCACCACCTTCAACGAACTGGAAAAGCAGTTCAGCGGCGAGGCCAGCCCGTTCAACCGCTGGAGCCGCGAACTGGAGCTGGCCCAGATCGAGCTCAGTGCGCGGGTGGTGCCGGTGCATGAATGGCCGACGATCCTGTTCGGTTTCGCCGCCATCATCGCGCTCTGGAGCCTGCTGGCCTATGCGCTGAACTGGGTCAGCCACCAGGTACGCCTGCGCTTCGGCCTCACCGAAGAGCTGCCGCAACACCCGCGCACCTGGGACCTGGTGCGCTTCGCCCTGCGCAAGCTCGGGCCTTGGCTGGTGGCGCTGATCATCACCGTGTACCTGAGCTTTGCCCTGCCCTCTTCGCTGGGCAAGTCGATGGCCATGGTACTGGCCTACGCCCTGGTGGTCGGCACCTGCTTCTCGGCCATCTGCGTGATCGCCTTCTCGCTGCTCGATGGCCCGCACCGCCACCGCGCCCTGTACATCCTGCGCCACCGCGCGTTCCGTCCGCTGTGGCTGATCGGCAGCTTTGCCGCCTTCGGCGAGGCGATGAACGACCCACGCATGGCCGCCGCCCTGGGCGACCACCTGGCGCACACCCTGGCGACCCTGGCCAACATTCTGGCGGCGCTGTCCACCGGGCTGTTCATCCTGCGCTTTCGCCGCCCCATCGCGCACCTGATTCGCAACCAGCCGCTGTCTCGGCGCCTGACGCGCCGCGCCCTGAGCGACACCATCGAGATCCTCGGCACCTTCTGGTACCTGCCGGCCCTGGTGCTGGTGGGCATTTCGCTGTTCGCCACGTTCGTGTCCGCCGGCGACACCAGCACGGCCCTGCGCCAGTCGCTGATGTGCACGGTGCTGGTGGTGATGTGCATGGTGGTCAATGGCCTGGTGCGCCGCCATGCGCTCAAGCCGCAGCGGGCCAACCGGCGCCAGGCGGTCTACGCCGAACGCCTCAAGAGCTTTGGCTACACCCTGGTGCACCTGCTCATCTGGCTGGTGTTCATCGAGCTGGGCCTGCGTGTATGGGGCTTCTCGCTGATCGGTTTCACCGAGGGCGAAGGCCACGAGGTGGCGGTGCGCGTGTTCGGCCTGGCCGGTACGCTGATCGCCGCCTGGCTGGTGTGGATCCTCAGCGACACCGCCGTGCACCACGCACTGACCCGCTCGCGCAAGGGCCTGGCCAATGCCCGTGCGCAAACCATGATGCCGCTGATCCGCAACGTGCTGTTCGTGGCCATCTTCATCATCGCGGTGATCGTGGCCCTGGCCAACATGGGCATGAACGTCACGCCGCTGCTGGCCGGTGCCGGTGTGATCGGCCTGGCCATCGGCTTTGGTGCGCAATCGCTGGTGGCCGACCTGATCACCGGCCTGTTCATCATCATCGAGGACTCCCTGGCCATCGATGATTATGTGGATGTCGGCGGCCACCTGGGAACCGTCGAAGGCCTGACCATCCGTACCGTGCGCCTGCGCGACATCGACGGCATCGTGCACACCATCCCGTTCAGCGAGATCAAGAGCATCAAGAACTACTCGCGCGAATTCGGCTACGCGATCTTCCGCATCGCCATCCCCTACAACATGAGCATCGACAAGGCCATCGGCCTGGTTCGCGACGTGGGCCAGAAGATGCGCAGCGATCCGCTGCAACGGCGCAATATCTGGTCGCCGCTGGAGTTCCAGGGGGTAGAGAGCTTCGAGTCCGGCTCGGCGGTGCTGCGCGCGCGCTTCAAGACCGCGCCGATCAAGCAATGGGAGGTGTCGCGGGCATTCAACCTGGCGCTCAAGCGCCAGCTCGACGAAGCCGGGCTGGACCTGGCTACCCCGCGTCTTTCGGTGCAGGTGGTGACCGCCGGCGGTGGCCCCGCGCAGGACACCGCCCCCGCCGACAGCAACGCCTAGCCCGCCTCGGCCACGATGCGAATCGCATCGTGGCGCCAGTACTCCAGGTCGCAGTCGATCAGCCGCCCGTGCTGGTCGCTGTTGACCCGGGTGATATGCAGGCCGGCACTGCCGGCCGACACCTTCAGCGCCATCGCCGCCGCCACCGGCAACGCGGTGGGCAGCGTCTCGAAACGCACCCGGCCATAGGCGATGCCGTAGTGCAGCGCGTACAGCTCGGTCAGCGACTGGCTCAGGTCGAAATCCAGAATCCCGGCAAAGTACTCGGGGTTGAGGTAGTGCTCGGCATAGAGCACCGCGCGCCCATCGATACGCCGCAGGCGGCAGATCTGGATCACGCTGGACAGCGCCGGCAATTGCAGGCGCGCGCAGATCGCCGCCGGCGCCGGCTGCAGGCGGGCCGACAGCAGCTCGGTGGCCGGCTGTCGGCCCTGGTCGCGCACCATGGCGTGGAAGTGGCTGCGCTCGATCAGGTCATAGCTCAGGCGCTGGGGCGCCACGAACCAGCCACGGCGTTCCTCGCGGTAGATCAGCCCGCAGGCCTCCAGTTGCACCAGCGCCTCGCGCAGGGTGATGCGCGTGGTATCGAACACCTCGCTGAGCTTGCGTTCGGCTGGCAACTTGCAGCCGGGCGCCAGCAGGCCATGCTCGATCTGCTCTTGCAGGGCATTGCATATGGCTGTTACTGCACGCGTGGGCAGTCGATGCATCAAGGGTTACCTATCTGGACTAGTCCAGCCTGGTGCGTGTGCCAGAACGGCGCAGCGACGATGGCCGGGCGGAGTAACCAAAGCCTAGGCAATCCACATGAACGGCACATGACAGTGCGCCGGACGGTCACGCACAGGCCCGGTCGAGCGCGGTCAAGGCGTTGCGGATCAAGCACTTGAAACTGGTCTACGCTCTATTTTCAGGGCCGCTGCACACACCTGGCGCGGCGCCTTCGACATCAAACTGTCATGCAACCGGCCTACCTTGGCTCGGGTATTGCTGACCTAGACCAACCGAATCGAAACCCTCTCAGCGTTTTGCACGGCACCCATCAAGGAGCTTCGGATGAAACAGCTTTTTCTGGCCTCACTGTTAGGCACCAGTATTGCCCTGTGCACCTCGGCCATGGCCGCGGACACCGACCTCAAGGCCCTCGAGGACGCCGCCCGCAAGGAAGGCGTCGTCAACAGCGTCGGCATGCCCGATGCCTGGGCCAACTGGAAGGGCACCTGGGCGGACCTGGCAAGCAAGTACGGCCTCAAGCACATGGACACCGACATGAGCTCGGCCCAGGAAGTGGCCAAGTTCGATGCCGAGAAAGACAACGCCAGCGCCGATATCGGCGACGTCGGCGCCGCCTTCGGCCCCATTGCGCTGGCCAAGGGCGTGACCCAGCCGTACAAGCCCAGCACCTGGGAGCAGATACCGACCTGGGCCAAGGACCAGGACGGACACTGGGCACTGGCCTATACCGGCACCATCGCCTTCATCATCAACAAGCAGCTGGTCAAGGAAGAAGACATTCCCAAGACCTGGCACGACCTGGAAAAGGGCAAGTACAAGGTCGCCATCGGTGACGTCGGCACCGCTGCCCAGGCGGCCAACGGCGTACTGGCTGCAGCCATTGCCTACAAGGGCGACGAGTCCAACATCGAGCCGGGCCTGCAACTGTTCACCAAGCTGGCCCAGCAGAAGCGCCTGTCGCTGGCCAACCCGACCATCCAGACCCTTGAGAAGGGCGAGATCGAGGTCGGCGTGGTGTGGGACTTCAACGGCCTGAGCTACCGCGAGCAGATCGACCCGAAACGCTTCGAGGTACTGATTCCGTCCGACGGCTCGGTGATGTCCGGCTACACCACCATCATCAACAAGTACGCCAAGCATCCGAACGCCGCCAAGCTGACCCGTGAATACATCTTCAGCGATGCCGGGCAGACCAACCTGGCCATCGGCCATGCGCGGCCGATTCGTGCCGAGCACCTGAAGCTGCCGGCGGACGTGCAGGCCAAGCTGCTGCCCAACGAGCAGTACGCGCCGGCGCAGCCGATCAAGGATGCAGCGGCATGGGAAGCCACCTCCAAGGCCCTGCCGCAGAAGTGGCAGGAGCAGGTCATCATCGAGATGGAGTGAAACCATCGCGGGTCAGGCCCACTCCCACAAGGAGCGGGCTTGACCCGCGATGTGGTCATCGCTGTCACCGGAGCCACCCATGAACCACAACGTCATCCTCGTCATCCTCGACGGCCTCAACCACCAGGTGGCCCACCACGCCATGGGCCACCTGCATGCCTATGTAGAAGCAGACCGCGCCGCCCTGTACCGCCTGGAATGCGAACTGCCGGCACTGTCGCGACCACTCTACGAATGCATCCTCACCGGTGTGCCGCCGATCGACAGCGGCATCGTGCACAACAACGTCACGCGCCTGTCCACCCAACGCAGCATTTTCCACTACGCCCGCGACGCCGGGCTGAACACCGCCGCCGCGGCCTACCACTGGGTCAGCGAGCTGTACAACCGCTCCCCTTTCGAACCGCTGCGTGACCGCCACACCCATGCGCCGAAACTGCCGATCCAGCATGGCCTGTTCTACTACGCCGACCACTACCCCGACTCGCACCTGTTTGCCGACGCCGAGTACCTGCGGCGCAAGCACGCACCGAACTTCCTGCTGGTGCATCCGATGAACATCGACGATGCCGGGCACAAGCATGGCCTGGACAGCAGCCAGTACCGCAACAGCGCACGCAGCGCCGATATCCTGCTGGCCGACTACCTCAGCACCTGGCTGCAGGACGGCTACCAGGTGCTGATCACCGCCGACCACGGCATGAACAACGACCGCTCGCACAACGGCGTGTTGGCCGAGGAGCGCGAAGTGCCGCTGTTCGTGTTCGGCGATGCGTTCAGCCTCGACCCGGCCGCCAAGCCCCTGCAGACCGAACTGTGCGGCACCGTATGCGAACTGCTCGGCATCCCCCACGACAAGCCGGTATGCCGGGAGCTGCTCTCGTGAACTCGATCACCCGTGGCAAATGGCTGGCGCTGTTGTGCCTGCTGCCCTTCGCGGTATTTTTCATCATCTTCCAGATCGCCCCGCTGACCTGGGTGGCCGTGCACAGCCTGCAGGCCGAAAGCGGCTGGGGCCTGGACAATTTCAGCAAGGTGCTGGGCTCGAAGTTCTACCGCCAGGCCATCCAGCACAGCCTGGAGATCAGCTTCTGGTCGAGTCTGTTCGGCATCCTGATCGCCATCCTGGGCAGCTATTCGCTGCGCAAGGTGGACTCGCGCCTGCGCGACTTCGTCAACGCCTTCGCCAACATGACCAGCAACTTCTCCGGCGTGCCGCTGGCCTTCGCCTTCATCATCCTGCTCGGCTTCAACGGCGCGCTGACCCTGCTGCTCAAGCAGGCCGGGATCATCGAGGACTTCAACCTCTACTCCAAGACCGGGCTGATCATCCTCTATACCTACTTCCAGATCCCGCTGGGCGTACTGCTGCTGTACCCGGCGTTCGACGTCCTGCGCGAAGACTGGCGCGAATCGGCCGCCCTGCTGGGCGCCAGCGCCTGGGATTACTGGCGCCTGATCGGCCTGCCGGTGCTGACCCCGGCGCTGCTGGGCACCTTCGTGATCCTGCTGGCCAACGCACTGGGCGCCTACGCCACGGTGTACGCGCTGACCACCGGCAACTTCAACGTGCTGCCGATCCGCATCGCCGCGCTGGTGTCCGGCGACATCTCGCTGAACCCGAACCTGGCCAGCGCGCTGGCGATGATCCTGGTGGGGCTGATGACCCTGGTCACGCTGGTGCACCAGTGGCTGTTGAAGAGGAGCTACCATGTCTCGCGCTGAATCGGGCCCGGCCGGGCTCTACCACCGCGTGGTGGTGTACGTGCTGTTCGTGATCCTGCTGCTGCCGCTGGCCGGCACCCTGCTCTACTCGTTGTCCACCAGCTGGTCGGCGAGCCTGCTGCCCAGCGGGCTGACCTTCAAGTGGTACCTGGCGCTATGGAGCGAGCCGCGTTTTCTGGCCGCCTTCGGCCAGTCGCTGCTGGTGTGCGTGGGCGCGCTGGTACTGTCGGTGCTGCTGATCCTGCCGCTGCTGTTCGTGGTGCACTACCACTTCCCCAGGCTCGACGCACTGATGAACATCCTCATCCTGCTGCCCTTCGCGGTGCCGCCGGTGGTGTCGTCGGTGGGGCTGCTGCAGCTGTATGGCTCGGGGCCGATGGCGATGGTCGGCACGCCGTGGATTTTGATCGGCTGCTATTTCACCGTGGCCCTGCCCTTCATGTACCGCGCCATCACCAACAACCTGCAGGCGATCAACCTGCGCGACCTGATGGATGCCGCCCAGTTGCTGGGGGCCAACACCTGGCAGGCCGCGTTTCTGGTGGTGCTGCCCAACCTGCGCAAGGGCCTGATGGTGGCGCTGCTGCTGTCGTTCTCGTTCCTGTTCGGCGAGTTCGTGTTTGCCAACCTGCTGGTGGGCACCCGCTACGAGACGCTGCAGGTGTACCTGAACAACATGCGCAACAGCAGCGGGCACTTCAACAGCGCGCTGGTGATTTCCTACTTCCTCTTCGTGCTGGTGCTGACCTGGGCAGCCAACCGCCTGAACAAGGACAAGACCTGAAATGAGCTTCGTCAGCATCCAGAACCTGCAAAAAAGCTACGGCGCCAGCGCGGTGTTCAACGACATCAACTGCGAGATCGGCCGCGGTGAGTTCGTCACCCTGCTCGGCCCCTCCGGCTGCGGCAAGTCCACCCTGCTGCGCTGCATCGCCGGCCTGACCGCTGTAGACAGCGGCAGGATTCTGCTCGACGGGCAGGACCTGGTACCGCAGAGCCCGCAAAAGCGCGGCATCGGCATGGTGTTCCAGAGCTACGCGCTGTTCCCCAACATGAGCGTGGAACAGAACGTCGCCTTCGGCCTGCGCATGCAGAAGATCAAGGGCCAAGACAGCCGCCCACGGGTACTCGAGGCGCTGCGCATGGTCGAGTTGCAGGACTTTGCCAGCCGCTACCCGCACCAGCTCTCCGGCGGCCAGTGCCAGCGCGTGGCCCTGGCCCGCTCGCTGGTGACCCGCCCGCGCCTGTTGCTGCTGGACGAGCCGCTGTCGGCGCTGGATGCACGCATCCGCAAGCACCTGCGCGAACAGATCCGCCAGATCCAGCGCGAGCTGGGCCTGACCACCATCTTCGTCACCCATGACCAGGAAGAGGCGCTGACCATGTCCGACCGCATCTTCCTGATGAACCAGGGCCGCATCGTGCAGAGTGGCGATGCCGAATCGCTGTACACCGCACCCGTGGATGCCTTCGCGGCCGGCTTCATCGGCAACTACAACCTGCTCGATGCCCAGAGTGCCAGCCGCCTGCTGCAACGTACGGTGAACAGCCGCCTGGCAATCCGCCCCGAAGCCATCGCGCTGAGCCTGGAAGGCGAACGCGAAGGCCTGGTGCGCAGTCACAGCCTGCTGGGCAACGTGATCCGCTACCGCATCGAAGCGCGTGGTGTGGAGCTGGTGGTGGATGTGCTCAATCGTTCAGCCGCCGATCTGCATGCGGACGGCGAGCGGGTATCCTTGTCCATCGATCCCACCGCCCTCTGCGAAGTTGCCTGAGGGCCGAACAGGAGTTTTGTTGTTATGGCTTTAGCGATTTTCGATCTGGATGAAACCCTGATCCACGGCGACTGCGCCTCGCTGTGGAGCGAGCAGATGGTGCGCCTGGGCTGGGTGGACGGTGAGTCGTTCCTGCGCAGGGACCGTGAGCTGATGGAGGCCTACGGCAAGGGGCACCTGGCGATGGAAGACTACATGGCGTTCAGCCTGGAGCCGCTGATCGGGCGCACACCAGAGGAAGTCGATCATCTGGTCGAGCCGTGGGTGGAAGACTTCATCGAGCCGATCATCTTCAGTGAGGCCACCCGCACCATTGCCGAGCACCGCAAGGCGGGGGATCGAATTCTGGTGATCTCGGCCTCGGGTGTGCATCTGGTGGGACCGATTGCCGCGCGCCTGGGGATCGACGAGTACCTGGGCATCGAGCTGGAAGTGGAAAAAGGGTTCTACACCGGCAAGACCGTGGGCACCCTGACCTACCGCGAAGGCAAGATCACCCGCTTGCTGGAGTGGCTGGACCAGCAGGAAGAGAACCTGGAAGGCGCAAGCTTCTATTCCGATTCGCGCAATGACCTGCCGTTGCTGCTGAAGGTTGACCACCCGTATGTGGTAAACCCGGACCCGGTGCTGCGCGAGCATGCCGAGAAGAATGGCTGGCCGATTCTGGCCTGGGCCTGAAAAAAGTTCGCCGGCAAGGTCGGCTCCTGCAGGAGTCGGCCTTGCCGGCGAACAGGGCCCTATACCAGGCTGTCGTCGATCACCAGCACCAACTTGCCCGATACCTGGTTGCCCGCCAGTTCGGCATACGCCGCCTCGGCGTCCTTCACCGCATAGCTGCCTACCAGTTGCGGCTTCAAGCGCCCTTCGGCGAACAGCGGCCACACCTGTTGGCCCAGGTCACTGAGCAGGTCGGCCTTGAACTGGTCATCGCGATTGCGCAGGGTCGAGCCGGTCACCTGCACCCGCTTGGCCAGTACCTGGGCCAGGTCCAGCTCGGCCTTGCGCCCGCCCATCAGGCCGATGATCACCCAGCGCCCGTCTCGGGCCAGCAGCTTGAGGTTGAGCGCCGCATAGTTGGCCCCCACCGGGTCCAGGATCACATCGAACGGGGCGAAGTCGTTCAGCGCCTCTATATCGTCACCGCGCACCACGCCACCGCTGGCGCCCAGCGCCTGACAATAGGCCAGCCGCTCGGCCGAGCCCACGCTGACCCAGCTGGGGCTGCCGAAGGCCTTGCACAGCTGGATGGCCGCCGACCCCACGCCGCTGGCGCCGGCGTGCAGCAACACCTTCTCGCCCGGCTTGAGGCCGCCCAGCTGGAACAGGTTGAGCCAGGCCGTGGCGTATACCTCCGGGATCGCAGCCGCCTGCTGCAGGCTCAGGCCCTCGGGCACCGGCAGCACGTGGCGCGCATCGACCACCACCTCTTCGGCCATGCCGCCACCGGCCAGCAGTGCGCATACCCGGTCGCCCACCTGCCAGGACACCCCGGCTCCCACTTCGCTGATCACCCCGGCACATTCCAGGCCCAGGAACTCGCTGGCGCCCGGTGGCGGCGGGTACAATCCGGCACGCTGCAACAGGTCGGCGCGATTGAGCCCGGCCGCTGCCACGCGGATGCGTACTTGACCTACATCGCAAGTTGGACTTGTCGTCTCAACCCACTCCACATGTCCGTCAACGCCTTGCAATGCCTTCACAGTGCCTCCATAGTTGAGTCATGACTGAGCCTGGCTGCCTTGGCACCAGGCTTTTTGCATTATGCGTCCGGCTCCATGGAACCGGCGAATTCAAAGACGGCCTAATATGCGTGATCAATTGCCCCTACGTCGAATCAGCATGAAGCATCTCCTGCCCAGCACTGCCCTCGCCCTGATGATCGGCCTTGGCAGCTTGCCGCTGGCCGGCGCCGCTTCGGCCGCCAACAGTTGGGACAAGTTGCAACCAGACCGCGATGAAGTGGTCGCCAGCCTGAACGTGGTCGAGTTGCTCAAGCGCCACCACTACAGCAAGCCGCCACTCAATGATGCGCGCTCGGTCATCATCTACGACAGTTACATCAAACTGCTCGATCCCTCGCGCAGTTACTTCATGGCCAGCGATATTGCCGAGTTCGACAAGTGGAAGACGCAGTTCGACGACTTCCTCAAGAGCGGCAACCTGGACCCGGGCTTCACCATCTACAAACGTTATCTGGATCGCGTGAAATCGCGCCTGGACTTCGCCCTGGCCGAGCTGAACAAGGGCGTCGACAAGATCGACTTCACCACCCAGGAAACCCTGCTGGTCGACCGCAAGGACGCTCCGTGGCTGCAGAACCAGGCCGAGCTCGACGACCTGTGGCGCAAACGCGTCAAGGACGAGGTGCTGCGCCTGAAGATCGCCGGCAAGGAACCCAAGGCCATCCAGGAACTGCTGAGCAAGCGCTACAAGAACCAGCTCGCGCGCCTGGACCAGACCCGCGCCGAAGATATCTTCCAGGCCTACATCAACACCTTCGCCCAGTCGTACGACCCGCACACCAACTACCTGTCGCCGGACAACGCCGAGAACTTCGACATCAACATGAGCCTGTCGCTCGAAGGTATCGGCGCGGTGCTGCAAAGCGACAACGACCAGGTCAAGATCGTGCGCCTGGTGCCGGCTGGCCCTGCCGCCAAGACCAAGCAGGTGGCCCCGGCCGACAAGATCATCGGCGTTGCCCAGGGCGACAAGGAAATGGTCGACGTGATCGGCTGGCGCCTGGACGAAGTGGTCAAGCTGATCCGCGGCCCGAAGGGCTCCGTGGTGCGCCTGGAGGTCATCCCGGCCAGCAACGCGCCTAACGACCAGACCAGCAAGATCGTCTCGATCACCCGCGAAGCGGTCAAGCTCGAAGAACAGGCCGCCAAGAAGTCGGTGCTCAAGCTCAAGCAGGACGGACGCGACTACAAGCTGGGCATCATCGAGATCCCGGCCTTCTACCTCGACTTCAAGGCGTTCCGCGCCGGGGATCCGGAGTACAAGTCCACCACCCGTGACGTGAAGAAACTGCTCACCGAACTGCAGAAGGAAAAGGTCGACGGCGTGGTCATCGACCTGCGCAACAACGGCGGCGGCTCCCTGCAGGAAGCCACCGAGCTGACCAGCCTGTTCATCGACAAGGGCCCCACCGTGCTGGTACGCAACGCCGACGGCCGTGTCGACGTGCTCGAAGACGAAAACACCGGTGCCTTCTACAAGGGCCCGCTGGCGCTGCTGGTCAATCGCCTGTCGGCTTCGGCCTCGGAGATTTTCGCCGGCGCCATGCAGGACTACCACCGTGCCCTGATCATCGGTGGCCAGACCTTCGGCAAAGGCACCGTGCAGACCATCCAGCCGCTCAACCACGGCGAGCTCAAGCTGACCCTGGCCAAGTTCTACCGGGTTTCCGGGCAGAGCACCCAGCACCAGGGCGTGTTGCCGGACATCGACTACCCGTCGATCATCGACACCAAGGAGATCGGCGAGAGCGCCCTGCCTGAAGCCATGCCGTGGGACACCATCCGCCCGGCCATCAAGCCGGCCGTCGACCCGTTCAAGCCGTTCCTTGCGCAACTCAAGGCACGCCACGAAAACCGCAGCGCCAAGGACCCGGAGTTCGTCTACATTCGCGATCGCCTGGCCCTGACCCAGCAGTTGATGAACGAGAAGACCGTCAGCCTCAACGAGGTGGAACGCCGCGCTCGCCATGCCGACATCGAAGGCAAGCAGCTGGCGCTGGAAAACATCCGGCGCAAGGCCAAGGGCGAAGAGCCGCTCAAGGAACTGAAGAAGGAAGACGAAGACGCCCTGCCGGTCGAGCCGGATGACACCAAGCCGGAAGATGACGCGTACCTCGCCGAAACCGGGCGCATCCTGCTGGACTACCTGGGGCTGAATTCCTCGGTGGCCAAGCACTGAAACGATAATGGCAAAATAATGTGACGGTGCCCTTTTCGGGTCATCAAACAGTCATCATTCTGTCGTGAAATAAGGGACTGGGCGCCGATGGCCCCAGTCCCTTTTTTTCAAGGTAGCCCTGCCATGACCGTGACCGAACAGCTCAGCGCGTTGAGCTCCATCCTGGCTCAAAGCGGCTTGCACAGCCTGTTCCAACCCATCGTCTGCCTGTCCGAGCGACGCATCCTCGGTTATGAAGCCCTCAGCCGCGGCCCGTCCAACAGCCCGCTGCACTCCCCCATCAACCTGTTCGCCGTGGCCCGCCATGCCGGCCGCCTGACCGAACTGGAGGTGTCCTGCCGCGAAAGCGCGTGCCGGCGTTTCAGCCAGCAGCAACTGGAAGGCAAGCTGTTCCTCAACGTGTCGCCCGAGTCGTTGCTCGAGCCGCAATACCAGTCCGGGCGCACGCTCAAGCTGCTGCAGAGCCTGGGCATCCCACCCAGCCGGGTGGTCATCGAGTTGACCGAACAAACCCCCACCGACGACTTCCAACTGCTGTTCAACGCCCTGCACCACTACCGCGACATGGGCTTTTCGATTGCCCTGGACGACCTGGGCGCCGGCTATTCCAGCCTGCGCCTGTGGTCGGAACTGCGCCCGGACTACGTCAAGATCGACCGGCATTTCATCGACGGAATTCACCAGGATGCGGTCAAGCGCGAGTTCGTCGGCTCGATCCTGCAGATCGCCAAGGCGTCGCGGGCCAAGGTGATTGCCGAGGGCATCGAGCTGGCCGAGGAGCTGGCGGTGCTCACCGAGATGGGGGTCGACCTGGTACAGGGCTACCTGCTGTGCCGGCCGCAGGAGCAACCGCCCCGCGACGCTACCGCCATGCTGCCGTCAGCGACGCACAGTGGCGCGGTGGTGCTGGGTGAGGACGGCCGCGATCTGAGTGCGCTGCTCAACGAGCAACCGGCCGTGAGTGGCGATACGGCGACCCTGGAGGTACTGGCGCTGTTTCGCCGCCAGGCCAACCTCAACTCGCTGGCTGTTCTCGACCATGCCCAGCGCCCCTGCGGCATCGTGCACCGCCATTCGCTGTCCGACGCGCTACTCAAGCCGTTCGCCACCGACCTGTATGCGCGCAAGCCGATCAGCCGGCTGATGAACGAGGACTTTCTGGCGGTGGAGCTCAACCAGTCGCTGCAGAAGGTCAGCCGCCTGCTGACCAGCCGCGCGCGCCAGCGCATCGAGGAAGACTTCATCATTACCCAGAACGGTCGCTACCTGGGCCTGGGGCGGGTGATCGACGTGCTCAAGCTGATCACCGAACAGAAGCTGCAGCAGGCCCGCTATGCCAACCCGCTGACCCTGTTGCCGGGCAACGTGCCGATCCAGCAATGCCTGACCCGCTTGCTGCAGCAACAGCGCGAGGCGGCGATCTGCTATGTGGACATCGACAGCTTCAAGCCCTTCAACGACATCTATGGCTATGCCAAGGGCGACGAAGTGCTGTTGAGCCTGGCCCAGTGCCTGAGCGAACGGGTCGACCCCAGCCGGGACTTCGTCGGCCATATCGGTGGCGACGACTTCATGCTGGTACTGGGTTCGAAGGATTGGGAGCAGCGCCTGAACGTGCTGCTGGACGACTTTCAGAATGCCTGTCGGCGCTTCTACCGCACCGAGCACCTGGAGGCCGGGTGCTTCATCGCGCACAACCGCGTGGGCCTGCGCCAGGAATTCCCGTTGCTGTCACTCTCGATCGGTGTGGTGCAACTGCATGCACATACCTGCGCGCAACTGGATGCCGGCCAACTGGCCGACCTCGCCTCCCAGGCCAAGCACCATGCCAAGGATGTGCCCGGGCACAGCCTGTACCTGATCGATACGGCGCTGGCGCCTCAGGCCTGTTCGGGATAGCTGTACTCGAACACCCGTACCACTTCCGAGGCATGCCAGGATGCTGCGGCCATGCCGTCCGATGGCCCGGAAAACCGCCCCAGGCGCTCGACGCATTCGAAAAAGCCGGTACGTGGCAATCGGCTGGCCCCCTGGCTGATCACCAGCGAGCTGCGCAGTGGCTGCTCGGCGCGTGCATCGATCACCGCCAGGTACTCAAGCGCGGCGGTCAGGGTCTGCATCGCCGGGCTTGGCAGCTCCAGGCGTTCGAGCAAGGCGCGGTAGGTCAGCAGGTGGCGTTGCCGGCGTGCCACGTCCAGCTCGCCCAGCAGCCCCTCCCATTGCTGACGGCTGATCCGCACGCCGCTCACGACGGCTCGCTCCAGCCTGCCACGCCCAGCTCCCAGGCCAGGCTGCGGCGAATCGCGGCATCCGGCTCGCGCTCACCGCTTTCAATCAGCGCCAGGTACACCGGACTGATGCCCACCTTGCGCGCCAGCTGCTCGGCAGCCAGGCCCTTGGCCTCACGCAACGCGGCCAGCTCGCCCAATGTGGGCAGGCTGGCCGGCGTGGGTGCAGCGGCGCTGGCGTTGACGCCTGCCGGCTGCGCCGTGGCGGCCGGTTGACCTGCCGCCTTCAACAACGCTTGATAGTGCTCCCAGGGCACGACCGCGTACTCGGGTTGACCGTCTCGGCTGATAACCTGAATACCCATTACAACCCCCTTGTAAGAACCTGCGCATGTAATCGCTCGGTATAGCGCTTATGCCAAATATAGTACCAGCCGGCGCAGTATTGCAGGGTGTAACCGGATTTAGCGCTTTCCCTGCTCCAGGCGCAACGCTTCGGGGGTGTCGGGCAGGCGCTCGACCACGCGCAGTTTCTCGGGAGACTGACGATTGCGCCAGGCGCGAAAAGCCGCCAGCTCGCTGTCGAACGTCTTCAGCACCCAGGCCAGTACGGCGAGATCGTCGAGCAGGCCGATGCCGGGCAGCCAGTCCGGGATCGCGTCCAGCGGGCTGACAAAGTACAGCAGGCCGGCGACGATGGTCAGTAGCGCCCTTGAGCTGATGGCTCGGTACTCGCCACGCCACCACGCCACGCACAGCGCCTGCAGCTGGCGTACGTCATCCTTGAGCTTGCCCAGGCTCGGGCCCTTGCGCGCCACGGCGAAGATCAGCGCTGGCAGGCGCCCCCGGCTCAACAGGCGCTCGGCCAGCGGCAGGAAACGGGCAAAATTCCAGGGTGCTTTCATACCACCTCCAACGGCAGGGCCGGGAAGGTTATCCACAGTATTTGTGGATAACCTTGTGAACAGAGGCCATTTTCAGGCTCGGCGTGCCCGCCAGGCAAGGGCCTGGGTCAAATCGGGCGTTTTTTACACACCTGTTTCATTACGCGGTCACTTTGCGAAAGCCGTCACAGTTGCGCATGCCACCAAGGTGTGACGTCAGATCGCTCCCACGGTTCAGCCCGATCCATAAACGACAACGCCCCGTCGAGACGGGGCGTTGTGCACACAGCGGGACGCTTACTTCTCAGCAGCGTCTTCTGCTGCCTTGGCCGGGTCCTTGATGGCGATCAGTTCCAGATCGAACACCAGTACGGAGTTGGCCGGGATCATCGGGCTAGGGCTCTGTGCGCCATAGGCCAGGTCAGCCGGGATGAACAGCTTGACCTTCTCGCCCACGTGCATCAGTTGCAGGCCTTCGACCCAACCCGGAATCACGCCGCTGACCGGCAGGTCGATCGGGCTGCCGCGCTCGACGGAGCTGTCGAACACCTTGCCGTCGATCAGCTTGCCTTCGTAGTGAACAGTGACCACGTCGGTAGGCTTGGGCTGGGCGCCTTCGGCCTTCTTCACGATCTGGTACTGCAGGCCCGACGCGGTGGTGACCACGCCGTCCTTCTTGCCGTTTTCTTCAAGGAACTTCTTGCCGGCGGCGGCCGACTCTTCGCTCATCTTGACCAGGCGTTCTTCAGCACGCTTCTGCAGCGCGGCGAAGGCTTCGACCAGGTCTTCGTCCTTGATCTTCTGTTCCTTCTTGCCGACAGCGTCCTCGATGCCCTGGGCCACGGCCTTGGAGTCGAGATCGTCCATGCCTTCCTGTGCCAGGCTCTTGCCCATGTTCAGGCCGATACCGTAGGAAGCTTTCTGTGCCGGGGTCTTCAGCTCGACGCTGGTCTGCGAATCGCAACCCGCCAGTACCAGGCTAACCAGGGCAACCGCAGCCGCCAACCGATGCTGTTTCATGCTATTTCCTTGTTCATGCGCCAAAAGGGCAATCGAGTAAAGCCGCGAGCTTATCAGGCGGCCACGACCAATGGCTACCGGCATGAGAGCGACAAAAGGTCGAGAAGTTCAGCCAGGTGAAGGCTTCTTCATGCAGCCGATAAGCCAGTGGCCAGTATTGCAGCCAACGCCCCGGATCTGGATGAAATCTACGGGTAGTGTCCTTCGCGGTACTGCCCCGCCACTTCGCGCAGCACCTGGCACAACCACTGGGCCGGCAGGGCCTGTGGCAGCGCGGCATTGCTGCAGATACCCACCGAGCCACCGGGTTCGCGCACGCCCAGGTCGAGCTCGCACAGCTCGCCCCGCTGCAGGTCGACCCGCACCGCATCACGCGGGGCCACCCACACCGCATCGCTGCCCAGCACATAGCGCCGGCTCAGTGCCGGGGAAAGCGTTTCCAGACGTTGCTGCGGTTGTTCGATGGCGCATTGCACGAACAGGCTGTCGGCATGCTTGCGAATGGTGGTGCCGGCCAGGGGCAGTACCAGCGGGTACTGGGCCACCTGGTTGCGCTCGATCGGGCTGCGTGCCAGCAACGGGTGGCCGGGGCGCACCACCAGCGACATCGACTCGCTGTACAGGTGCTCGAACAGCAGGCCCTGGATCTGCGGGCTGTCGGTCATGCGCCCGATCACCAGGTCCAGCTCCCCCACATGCAGCTGCGCCAGCAGGTGCGCACTGGGGCCGGTGGCGACGCTGACCACCAGGGCAGGGTGGCGCTGGTGCAGGCGGCAGATCACTTCGGGGATGAGCAGGCTTTCGACGGTCGAGAGCACACCGATCTTCACCTGCGGCGGCGCGTGTTCCTCGCCGCGCAGGGTACTCACCCCTTCGCGCAGGGCCTGTACGCACGGGCCGGCGTAGCGCATGAAGCGCACCCCGGCCGCAGTCAGCTCGACACCCTGCTTGCCGCGCTCGAACAATCGCGTCTGCAGCAGTTCTTCGAGCTCCTTGAGGGTCTTGGAAATCGCCGGCTGGCTGATGGCCACGGCGTCGGCGGCCTTGGCGAAACTGCCTTGACGGGCGATTTCGAGAAAGCACAGCAGGTGGCGGAACTTGATGCGGGTATCGAGGTTCATGGCCGGAGTTTATCGCAACCGCAGCCCCTTTGCGGCGCCGGCCTCGAACAACACACCAGCTATATGCTATATATACGCTTCGTATACAGAGTGAGTATTGCCATGGGTATCGTCAAGATCGATGACGCGCTGCATGAAGACCTGCGCATTGCCAGCGGCGCGGTGTCGCGCTCGATCAACGCGCAGGCCGAGTACTGGATTCGCATCGGCATGCTGGCCGAGCTCAACCCGCACATGACCTACCAGGAACTGTTGCGCCAGTTGCTGCGCCAGGAGCAGGCCAGCCTCAGGGAGCTGATCGCATGAGCGAGGTGATCCTGAAGAACCCGCAGCAACTGGCCTTGATGCGTACCGCCGGGCAATTGCTGACGCGGGTGTTCGAGCACCTGGACGGCTTTGTCGCGCCAGGGGTCAGCACCTTGCAGATCAACGACCGTGCCGAGGCGTACATCGTCGATGTGCTCAAGGCGCGTCCGGCCAGCAAGGGGCAGTACGGGTTCAAGTATTCGCTCAACACCTCCGTCGACCATGTGGTGTGCCACGGCGTGCCAAGTGCCGACGAGGTGCTGAAGGCGGGGTCGATCATCAATGTGGACATCACCCTGGAACAGGGTGGTTACATTGCCGACTCGTCGAAGATGTATGCGGTGGGCGCCATTGCCGACGAGGCGCGGCAATTGGTCGATACCACCTATGCCGCATTGTGGGCGGGCATTCGCCAGGTGCGGCCCGGGGCCACGCTGGGTGATGTGGGGCATGCGATACAGCGGCTTGCCGAGGGCGCGGGTTACAACGTGGTGCGTGAGTACTGCGGGCACGGCATCGGCAGGCAGATGCACGAGGCGCCGCAGGTGCTGCACTACGGACACCGCAACAGCGGGCTGGTGCTCAAGCCGGGCATGGTGTTCACCATCGAGCCGATGATCAACCAAGGTGGGCGTGGGGTGCGTACGCTCAAGGACGGGTGGACGGTGATCACCCGGGACCGCAGCCTGTCGGCACAGTGGGAGCATACGGTGGCAGTGACGGCGCAGGGGGTCGAGGTGTTGACCTTGCGTGAGGAAGAGCGGGGCATGGTCGGGTGACTGGCTCACCATCGCACTGGTGATCGTGCTTTTGATGTTCCGGTTCTTCAGGGGGGGCTTGTGGGGCGCTTGGATCACCGCCCGTGCCGGATAATCTCTCGGCCCCCTTCCCGGGGAGCGACGGTTGTAAGGTTAGCGAGCTTATCCAGCATGGACAGAGACGCCGAAGGCCCCTTCCGCTCTTACAGCGGCTTACTTTTTTCTTGGAAAAAGTAAGCAAAACCGCTCCGTCCAGCATCCGGCCCTACGCTTCGCTACGGGTCCCCTCATTCCACCCACGCTCCGTGGGGCCGCACCGTACGGGCATCCCTGCCCGTCGGCACTTTCCGGGCCATCCATGGCCCTACACCCCACTACACGCAGGCTCCATTCGGCCTCCTGAAGGACGGAAAGATCAAAAGCAAAGCAACAGCAACCGCAAGAGCAAGAGCAAGAAAATCAGCACCGGTAGACACCACTGCCGAAAAAATCTGGATCCAATTGCCCCACCCGCCCCGCCTCTCTACAATCCGCGCCATTACGGTCGACCCCGCCCATTCCCCGTCGACCCCGGAGCCTTCTATTCATGGAAGAAATTGAACAGCACTGGCTGTACGCCCTTTCTGCCCCCATGGCCGCCCTCAACGGCGCCAGCCTCACCTCCCCCCGTTACTTCGAAGCCGAAGGGGACCTGGACCTGAAAAAATGGTGGGGCATCAACAACCGCCGCGAGCTGCTCGACATGCTGCGCATGGCCGACACCGGCCACGCCGAAAAACTCAACGACGCCTACTGGCAATACCCTCGCCGCCAACCCAGCCAATGGCAGGCACTGCTTGACGAGCTGGGCCCGCGCGAGCGCGCCAACTATGAATTTGCCGCACGCACCTATGCCGATTGCGGCTTCGGCGGCACCCGCGCCTGGGACCTGGGCCGCATGGGCTACCTGCTGCGCGCCGGGGTGTTCGAGAACCTGATCACCGAGCCCGAAAGCCTCTGGCTGCACAGCCGCCTGGCCCTGCGCGCACGCCACTTCTACAACAGCTGGGACACCTACATCGCCGGCTACATGTTCGGCAAATCGCTATGGAACTGCTCCAGCCATGACGACGACGTCTACCCCTACCGTATCGACCGCCAGGGCGCCGAGCACTGGAACCGCTGCATCATCATGAACATGCTCAAGCGCGGCAAGGCACTGTTCGCCAGCCTGCCCTGGGACCTGCCGCTGGACTACCCGCCCCGGCCCGATTCGCTCGAGGAGGGCACCTGGTCATGAGTTGCTGGATAAAGCTGGGCATCGAGCCCACCAAGGACCAGGACGTCATCCGCGGCGCCTACCGCGCCCGCCTGCCGGAGTTTCACCCCGAAACCGACCCGCAGGGCTTCCAACTGCTGCGCCAGGCCTACGAGCATGCGCTCAAGCTCGCCACCCGCACGGATGACGAAGACGACGAAGACGACGAGGACGCCGGCGAAGAACAGGCCTACGCAGAACGCCCGCCGCGCCCGCCCCGCGTGCACCCGGTCATCGCCACCTTCGCCCGCATGCTCGCCGACCCGGCCCGGCGCTACAACGTCGATGCCTGGCAGGACTACTTGCGTGAGCTCGACCAGTTGCCCCTCGAAGAACTCGAGGACGTAAGCTGGGAGCTGCTGTGGCGCCTGGAAGAAGCCGGCCAGCTGTCCAATGCCTGCGTGCAGGTGCTGGCCAAGCGCCTGGCCTGGGACAAGCAGTTGCTGCGCCTGGGCTTCGAGGAGGCCCAGGAAGTCGAGACGCTGCTGGCTCGCTTCGCCGCCCCCGACCCGTTCGACATGCGCCTGATGAACGACTGGTCTACGGCCGCGCAGTTGGAAACCCTGTGGTACCTGCGCAGCCTGGACCACCTCTACAACAACCGCCCGCTGTTCGAACTGGCCGCTTTCGCCCGGGAACACACCGTGGTCGCCCTGCCCCCGGACGCCGCACTGGTCGAACGCCTGCTGCTGCAGATCGGCCAGGCCGGGGTGGCCAGCCCGAGCCTGTACGCGCTGTGCGTCGAACGCCAGGCGCTACAACCCGACGATGTCGACGCGCTGTACCAGCTGGCCTGCCAGGCCAGCCTGCTGGGCAAGGAAGAAGAAGCGCTGTCGTGCTGGAGCCGCCTGTGGCTGGAGTTCCGCCACCCGGTGGCCGCCCGCGAGCTGCTGGACCTGTGCACCGCGCACCAGCCGCAACGCCTGCCGCTGATGATCCAGGCCTTCGACCGCCTGGCACCGGTGCGCACCTGGCCCGACGACCTGAGCGAAGACGAACAGACCCTGGGCAGCCCGGCGCAGCGCCCGGAAACCCTGACGCGCTGGTTCCAGGCCGCGCGTCTGGAACTGGACGGCATCGCCGGGCAGTTCGTCGACTGGCGGGCCACCGATGAGCGTGAGCTGGAACTGCTCGCCAGCCTGATCGACGAACACCCGGACCCGGCCCTGCAGCGTCTGTACCGTCACGCCTGGGCCCTGCACTGCGGTGACGCCGCGCTGCTGCAACAGGTGCTCGACGAACCTAAAAGCAGCCACCTGATCGATGAACTGATCCTCGACGGCTTGCGCTACCAGGCCCAACAGCAACTGGCCTGGCTGCAACAGGCGCCGATCCCCCTGGCGATCCAGGCGTTCCTGAACAGCAACTCGCCGCACCCACAACTGCCCGACGTGCTCAAGGACGGCGCCACCACCCTGTGCCGCGACTGGCTGCGCCGCCTGCGCGCCTACGACGGGCGCACCCTGGCCCGCCTGCACGAGACCTTCAGCCCGCGCGCCATGATGCCGGTACCGTTCGGCCTGGAGATGCAATGCGAGCTGGGCGCCGCAGGCGTGGTGCTGCCTCCCGCCCCGGCCGGCGCCGAGTTGTGGCACTGGCACCGCCAGGCACTGTTCATGCTGGCCCTGGCCCAGGCGCCACAACGCTGGCTGGCGCTGGTGACGCCGAGCATGCTCGACACCCTGCAGTGCCCACCCGGCCATCCGTTGGCAAAGGTCCATACCCTGCTGCTGAACCTGCTGCAGGAACAAGGCAACCTCGATGGGCTGCTGGGCTGGCTGGACAGCCGCGACCCGCTGCAAAAAGCCATTGCCGACAGCCTGCCCGCGCCGGACCAGGCCCTGAGCAGTGCGCGCCTGCCCAGCACGCTGGCGTTGCTGGCCAGCTACCAGAAGGACGAAGAGGCCTTCGCCGACGACCTGCTGGGCATGATGCTGTTCTGGGCGGTGCTCTACCACGACCCGGCACTGGATGCCGAACAGCACCGCGTGCTGCTGCGCACCATGGCCGACATCTCCAGTGAAGAGCCGTGGTTCGAAGCCTTTCGCAGCGGCCTGATCAAGGGCGAGCCGAGCCGGCCGCCGCGCGAGAAACTCGATGCCTACGGCATGGACAGCGCGGTGTTCTACCAGGTCATGGATACGCTCAAGGGCCTGATCCGCTACGGCCGTGTCGGCGTACCGCGCCTCAAGGTGCTCAAGCAGCTGCAAAAGGCCAAGGATGACCCCAGCACCGGTATCGGCCTGCGCTTTGCGCTGACCGCGGTGTTGTCCTGGTGCGAGCGCCTGCTGCTGGCCCAGGCCGATCTTCAGCCAGTATCGCCCTGGGCCTTCTGGCGCTGGAACACGCGCCTGGGCCGTGGCGCATTCGTCGGCCAGCTGATGTTGTGGTTCTTCGTCACCCTGGTGCTTGCCATCACCTCCAGCGATGCGCCCGAGGCCATGGTCAAGATCGGCCTGGGCCTGGCCCTGCTGTTCGGCACCTGCCTGCGCCGGCTGCACGACATTGGCCACGGGATCGTGGTGATGGTGCTGCTGGCTGCGCTGTCGGTAGCGCTGCCGTTCCTGCCGCTGGTGCTGGTGGTGATGCCCGGCGACGTGCTGCCCAACCGCTGGGGCGTGTCGCCGGAGCATCATGACCCCGACGCCCTCAGCGGCGGGCTGCAGGCTGTGCTGCGGCGCCTGATCGGCTAGAGGTTGAGTGCGTCCAGCGCCTCGTTCAACTGCTGGCGCTGGCTGGCGATCAGGCTGGACTGCTGGGTGGCCAGCACCTGGCTGAAGTCGCTCAGCCAAGTGCCGATCTGCTCGCGCTCATCGCCCAGGCACTGCATCCAGGCGCGCTCCAGGCGCGCCGTCAGGGTTCGGTTGGGCAATGCATCGCGCGGGTGGATCTTCAGCCCGGCCAGGCGCTGATGGCTGTTCTGGCGCGCCTCTTCATCCAGCCCGGTGGGGCTGCGGTCGATGCTGTGGCTGTGGCGCTTGCCGGTGTCCACCAGGGTCACGTCGACTTCGAGCAGGCCGTTGATGTCGTAGCTGAAGCGGATGTCCAGTGACTGGATCTTGTCCATCGGGGTCAGCTCGACGACGAAGCTGTCGATGAAGATGTTGTCACGCACCCACGGCCGCTCACCCTGGTAGACCTCGACGTTGATGGTCTTCTGCTGTTCGTGGGAGGTGTAGAAGCGCTGCACCCGCGAGGTCGGTATCACCGTGTTGCGCTCGATGATCGGCGAGAATACCCCGCTGATGTTGGCGCCGCGGGTGGTCTCGATGCCCAGGGTGTAGGGGCATACGTCGGTCAGGATCAGCTCTTCGATGGCCGAGTCGCGGGCCTTGCAGGCCGCCTGGCTGGCAGCGCCCAGGGCGACGATGGTGTCGGGGTCGAGGTGGCGGTACGGCAGGCGGCCGAACAGCTTGGCCACCATCTGCTGCACCACCGGCATGCGCGTGGCACCGCCCACCAGCACCAGGCTGTCGAGGTCGCGCGGGCTCAGCCGCGCGTCGCGCAGTGCCTGCTCGATGGGCGCGCGCACCCGTCCCAGCAGCGGCTCCCAGATCGTCTGCGCGCCCAGCTCGTCCAGGGTCCACTCGCGGGGCTCGCCGGCACCCTTCCAGTAGACCGTCTGCGGGCCTTCGCCCAGCTTGCACTTGAGCAGTTCTATGCTGTCGTACAGGCTCGCCAGCGCCTGCGGTTCGACGCTGGACAGGGTCATGCCCCAATCCTTCAGGCAGGCCTGCAGCAGCGCTTCGGTGAAGTCTTCGCCGCCAAGAAAGTTGTCGCCGGTGGAAGCATGCACCTCGATCAGCGGCAGGGCGTATTCGAGCACAGTGACGTCGAAGGTACCGCCCCCCAGGTCGAAGATGAGGGTGCGCTCGAATTTCTGCTCGTGCAGGCCGTAGGCCATGGCGGCGGCGGTCGGTTCGTTGATCAGGCGCTGCACCTTGAGGCCCGCCAGCTCGGCGGCGAACACGGTGCGCTTGCGCTGTTCATCGCTGAAATAGGCCGGCACCGAAATCACCGCCTCGTGCACCGCGCAGCCCAGAAAGGCCTCGGCGTCGTGCTTCAGCGAGCCCAGCACCAGGGCCGAGAGCTCTTCGGGGCTGAATGCCTGCCCGCCCAGCTCCAGTCGCTTTTCGCTGCCCATGAAACGCTTGAATGCCGCGACGCTGCGATCGGGGTGGGTGGTCAATCGCGAACGGGCGGCGCGCCCCACCAGGATGCTGCCGTCGTCATCGATACTGACCACCGAGGGGGTAAGCACCTCGCCAAGGGCATTCGGGATCAGTTGGGCACGGCCTTGCTGCCATACGGCGATCAGGCTGTTGGTGGTGCCCAGGTCAATGCCCAGCAAGGGCGCGGCGGCGGGGGTTGCATCCTGCATATGAGGTCTCTGGCAGTGGTCGTCATCGGCCAGCGGCCGGAGCTCGCCCGGCCTGCTGAAAGGCGCCCTACTTTAACTGAACCCCCCACCTCGACAAACAACGAATGCACACACGGCGAAAAAGGCCTGACCTGTAAAAAAACATATCTATGATAGTCATTCTCATTTGAGATAAGCTTGCGCATTACGTCGCACGAGCACAATGGATGTCCACCCCAACCTCCGCCGTCAACCCGCTGGTCAGCGCATTCCAGGAGCATTACGCCGACCTTCTGGCGTTTCTTGCACGGCGCATGGGCAATGTGGAAAAGGCCGCGGACGTGGCCCAGGACACCTACCTGCGACTGGCCAGCCTGTCCGATACGGCGCAGATTCTCGAACCGCGTGCCTTTGTCTTTCGCGTTGCCAGCAACCTTGCCATCGACCGCCTGCGCCAGGAACAGCGACGCTCGGCGCTGCATGACGACGTCAGTGACAACCTGGACGTCTGCGACCCCCTCGCCTCCCCCGAGAAGCAGTTCCTGGCTGCCGAAGCGATCGAACAACTGGACCGCAGCCTGGCCCAGTTGCCCAGCAAGGCGCGCCTGGCACTGCTGCTCAATCGCCTCGAAGGCTTGACCCATGCACAGATAGCCGTGCGCCTGGACGTGTCCGAAAGCACGGTGGGTAAGTACATTGTGCAAGCCATGCGGCACTGCCGCGATTGGCTACGACAGTCGGAATCTATTTAGAATGCCCGGTACGCCCCCTCTGAAGGTTTCAGCAGCCCCTCATCATGACTAGACCCAACCCTTCCCAACCATCCCCTGTCGAGCTGGAGGATCAGGCCATCGAGCAGTGGGTGATGCTGATGTCGGGGAATGCCAGCGAGTCGGATCATGCCGCGTTTCGCCAGTGGCGACAGCGCAGCCCGGCGCACGAAGCGGCGGCGCGGCTGGCCGAGCAGATGTGGCACGGGGTAGCACAGACGGCCACCGCGCAATCCTTCGTGCCGCCAGCGCCCCAACGCCGTGCAAAACCCTTGCGATGGGCTGCGCTGGCCGCCGGGCTGGCGGTGCTGGCCGTGACCCAGTTGGGGCAGCCAATGAAGGTGTACATGGCCGACCAGTCGACCGCCGTCGGCGAACGCAGGCACCTGGTGCTGGAGGACGGCAGCGAGGTCTGGCTCAACAGCGCCAGCGCACTGTCGGTGCGCTATTCGTCCACGCGTCGCGATATCGACCTGATCAAGGGCGAGGCGCTTTTCCAGGTCAGCAAGAACCCGGCGCGTCCATTCGTGGTGCATGCCGCCGCAGGCACGGCCCAGGCACTGGGCACCCGGTTCGACGTGAACCTGCTCGAACAGCAGGTGCGGGTCGGCGTCAGCGAGGGCGTGGTGCAGGTAACGTCCGGTGGCCAGAGCGCGCGCCTGGAACCGGCCCAGCAACTGGACTATGCCCAGGGCCTGCCACCGTCCTCCACGCGCCCGCTGGACCTGACCAGTGATTCGGCATGGCAGCGCGGCAAGCTGATCTTCAATCGACGCCCACTCGACGAGGTGGTCAGCGAAATCGGGCGCTATGTACCCGGCGCACTGGTGGTGACCGGGCAATTGCCGAGCACGGCGGTGAGCGGGGTGTTCAACCTGGACGACGGTGCCCAGATGTTCAGTACCCTGGCGCGCACCCAACCGCTGCGGGTCGTGCAACTGCCGTGGCTGACCCTGGTGATGAACCGCGAGAGCGTCGAAGAAAAATAAATCCGGATTTTGTTGGCAAGGTTGACGGCAATGAATCGTCGTTGGTTTGAACGCGAATACTTCTCATAAATATCGCTTCTTACCAACATTTGATGACGGACGATTTCAATGCAGGCGCTTTCCAACGCTTTTCCGTTCAGTGGCCGTACCCTGACGCTGGCCATCGCTCTGACCCTGGGTGGCGGGGTGCCGCTGACCCTGCCGCTGGCCCACGCAGCCGAAACCACCACGCGCCTGACCCTGAACCTGGCGCCCCAGGCGCTGGACCGGATGCTCACTCAACTGGCCGACCAGGCCAACGTACGTCTGGTGTTCAACTCCAGCGACCTGGCTGGCCGGTCCGGTCCGGCCCTGCAGGGTGCCTTTACCCTGGCCCAGGCCCTGGACCGGTTGCTGCAGGGCAGCGGCCATACCTGGCAGTTGCTGGACGGTCAGACCCTGGTGCTGGAAAAACTGCCTGCCGCCGATGCGTCCGTGGTGCTGGGCGCCACCAACATCGACAGCCGCGCAACCGAATCGGCCTACGGCCCGGTCGACGGGATCGTGGCCAAGCGCAGCGCCACCGGCTCCAAGACCGACACGGCCCTGAGCGAGATCCCGCAGACGATCAACGTCATCACCCAGGACGAAGTGAAGATGCGCGGCGCCCAGTCGGTCACCGAGGCCCTGCGCTACACCGCCGGCATGACCGGTGGCGGCTTCGCCGACCGGGTGAAGGTGTTCGATGAACCCACCTCCCGCGGCTTCTCCCCCACCCCGCTGTACCTGGACGGCCTGCACCTGCCCTACAGCGGCGGCAGCACGGGTGGCTCGCTGCAGATCGACCCCTACACCCTGGAGCGCATCGAAGTGCTCAAGGGCCCGGCGTCGGTGCTGTATGGCCAGAACCAGCCGGGCGGCATCGTCAACATGGTGAGCAAGCGCCCCACCGCCACGCCGCTGCATGAAGTGGTCATCGGTGGCGGCAGCTACGACCGCAAGTACGGGGCCTTCGACCTCGGTGGCCCGATCGACGATCAGGGTCAGTTCCTCTATCGCCTGACCGGCGTGGTCAACGACAGCAACTCGCAGATCGACTATGCCGACCAGAACCGCATGCTGCTGGCGCCCAGCCTGACCTGGCTGGCCAACGAGCGCACCACCGTCACGGTGTTCGGCCAGTACCAGAAAGACCGCGACACCCCGGAAGCCCAGGGCCTGCCGGCCAAGGGCACGGTGTACAGCACCGCCAACGGGCGCATCAGCCGCAGCCTGTTCATCGGCGAGCCGGGCCTGAACAAATATGACCGCGAGCAGTTCGTGGTCGGCTACGAGATCGCCCACGAGCTCAACGACACCTGGACCCTCAAGCAGAACGCACGCTACGCCGACCTCGACGACCGCTACGTCGCGCCACTGCACGGCTATTCATTCGGCCCCAACCCGGTCACCGGCGCCAACGACTTCAGCTACCAGGCAGACCGCTTCGGGGTGGACTGGGCGCAGCACAACCGGGTCTACGGCATCGATAGCACCGCCCAGGCCAAGTTCAAGACCGGCGAGCTGGACCACACCCTGCTGCTGGGGGTGGACTACTACCACTTCAACTCCGAGTTCCTCGGCCGATACGACCGTCGCGGCCCGGGCATCGACCTGTACAAGCCGGTCTACGGCAGCAAGTTCACTTTCACCCAGCCTTACCGCTGGGACAACACCATTACCCAGACCGGCCTGTATGCCCAGGATCAACTGCTGTGGAACAAATGGTTCCTGACCGTGGGCGGCCGCTATGACTTTGCCGAAACCGACAACAAGACGCCGCTCAACGGCGGCCACACCAACCAGAAGGATGAAAAGTTCACCGCGCGTGCGGGGCTGGGCTACTCGTTCGACAACGGTGTGACGCCCTACGTGAGTTACGCCGAGTCGTTTTTGCCGCTGTCCGGTGTCGACGCCAACGGTTCGGGTTTCGACCCCACCAACGGCAAGCAGTATGAAGTGGGCATCAAGTACGAGCCCAGGTCGATCGACGGTTTCATCCAGCTGTCCGCCTACCAGATCGACCAGGACAACATGCTGACCAACGACCGCGACGACCCGAGCCTGAGCGTGCAGAGCGGCTCGGTGCGTTCGCGTGGTGTCGAGCTGGAAGGCAAGGTCAATGTCACCGACAACCTGAGCGTGCTGGCTGCGGTATCACGCAACCAGATCAAGTGGCGCAGCATCAACGACGGCCGCGAAGGCCGTACCCTGGCCATGCAGCCACCGCTGACCGCTTCGGCGTGGGTCAACTACGACTTCGACGTTTCCACCGTACTGGCCGGGTTCGGTGTGGGCCTGGGCGCGCGCTATGTGCGCAGCAGCTACGGTTCGGACTACGTGGGCGACTCTTTCCAGATTCCGTCCTACACCGTGTATGACGCCATGGTGTCCTATGACCTGGAAAAATCGCCGCTGCACGTCAAGGGCGTGAAGCTCAAGGCCAACCTGCAGAACCTCACGGACGAGAAGTACGTGGCGGCCTGCAATGGCGGGCTGGACTGCTATTACGGCGAAGGCCGCACCCTGAGTGCAGACGTGACCTACAACTGGTAAGACGGCGCGAGGCTGTCTGGAAAAGGCGCCCTCAGCGGCGCCTTTTTCGTTGTTGGAGGGGATGCGTGGCAGGCGCGGCCAAACGCCAGGCACAAAAAAAGCGACCCTAAGGTCGCTTCGTTTGTGGCTTCAGGGAGTTCAGTGGGCCCTGAAGCTAATATATGGCGCAGCGGACGGGACTCGAACCCGCGACCCCCGGCGTGACAGGCCGGTATTCTAACCGACTGAACTACCGCTGCGCGATACACTGAGAAGTGGTGGGTGATGACGGGATCGAACCGCCGACCCTCTGCTTGTAAGGCAGATGCTCTCCCGGCTGAGCTAATCACCCTTCGTCTCGGTGTGGCGCGCATTCTACGGAGCACCTCACACTCTGGCAAGCACTTTTTTAAAATTATTTTTCAGGCCTTCCAATGACTTAGCGGGCTTGGCCTGAACACGCCGCTCGGAGAATAATGCCCTCCTTATGTACCGAGGAGAGATGCACCCCATGTGGTTCAAAAACCTGCTGCCCTACCGCCTTACCCAGGACATCCAGTTCGACGCCGAGGCGTTGGAAACCGCACTGGCCAGCAAGCCGGCGCGCCCCTGTGCCAGCCAGGAGTTGACCACCTACGGTTTCGTCGCGCCCTTCGGCAAAGGCGAAGATGCGCCCCTGGTGCATGTCAGTGGCGACTTCATGCTGATCGCGGCACGCAAGGAAGAACGCATCCTGCCCGGCAGCGTGGTGCGTGACGCGGTCAAGGAGAAGATCGACGAGATCGAAGCCGAGCAGATGCGCAAGGTCTACAAGAAGGAGCGCGACCAGATCAAGGACGAGATCATCCAGGCCTTCCTGCCCCGAGCCTTCATCCGTCGTTCGATGATCTTCGCCGCCATCGCGCCCAAGCAGGGCCTGATCCTGGTCAACTCGGCCAGCGCCAAGCGTGCCGAGGACCTGCTGTCGACCCTGCGTGAAGTGATGGGCTCGTTGCCGGTGCGCCCGGTGACCGTGAAGATCGCCCCAAGCGCGACCCTGACCGACTGGGTCAAGTCGCAGAAGGCTGCGCCCGACTTCTATGTGCTGGACGAGTGCGAGCTGCGCGACACCCACGAAGACGGCGGCATCGTACGCTGCAAGCGCCAGGACCTGACCAGCGACGAGATCCAGCTGCACCTGGGTACCGGCAAGGTGGTGACGCAGCTGTCGCTGGCCTGGCAGGACAAGCTGTCGTTCGTGCTGGACGACAAGATGGTGATCAAGCGCCTGAAGTTCGAAGAGCTGCTGCAGGACCAGGCCGAGGAAGACGGCGGCGAAGAGGCCCTTGGCCAGCTCGATGCCAGCTTCACCCTGATGATGCTGACCTTCGGCGACTTCCTGCCGGCGCTGTTCGAAGCGCTGGGTGGGGAGGAGATCCCGCAGGGGGTCTGATCGTCTGCTCTCTATATAGCTATATAGAGGCCTTGCGGGCCTCATCGCGGGTCAAGCCCGCTCCTACAGGGTCGCTGCAATCCTTGTGGGAGCGGGCTTGACCCGCGATGGGGCCGCCGATAATAAAAAAGGAGCACCCCCATGCGCGCCCTCGCCGCCCTCAGCCGATTCGTCGGCAATACATTCGCCTGGTGGGTGCTGCTGTTTGCCCTCCTGGCCTTCTTCCAACCCGCCTGGTTCATCGGCCTCAAGGTCGCCATCGTGCCGCTGCTGGGCCTGGTGATGTTCGGCATGGGCCTGACCCTCAAGGTCGAAGACTTCGCCGCCGTGTTCCGCCAGCCCTGGCGCGTGGCCCTGGGCGTGGTCGCCCACTTCGTGATCATGCCGGGCGTGGCCTGGCTGCTGTGCCAGCTGTTCCACCTGCCCGCCGAAATCGCCGTGGGCGTGATCCTGGTCGGCTGCTGCCCAAGCGGTACCTCCTCCAATGTGATGGCGTGGCTGGCCAAGGGCGACCTGGCCCTGGCCGTGGCAATAGCCGCCGTCACCACCCTGCTCGCCCCGCTGCTGACCCCCGCGCTGATCTGGCTGCTGGCCTCGGCCTGGCTGCCGGTCTCGTTCATGGAGATGTTCTGGTCGATCCTGCAACTGGTGATGCTGCCGATCGTGCTCGGCGTGCTCGCCCAGCGCCTGCTCGGCCCGCGCGTACACCTGGCGGTGCAGGTGCTGCCGCTGGTGTCGGTGGTGAGCATCGTGCTGATCGTGTGCGCGGTGGTGGCGGCCAGCCAGGCCAAGATCGCCGAATCGGGCCTGCTGATCATGGCGGTGGTGATCCTGCACAACACCTTCGGGTTCGCCCTGGGCTACGTCACCGGCAAGCTGTTCAAGCTGCCGCTGGCCCAGCGCAAATCCCTGGCGCTGGAAGTCGGCATGCAGAACTCCGGGCTGGGCGCGGCACTGGCCAGTGCGCACTTCTCGCCCCTGGCGGCGGTGCCCAGCGCGCTGTTCAGCGTGTGGCACAACATCTCCGGTGCGCTACTCTCGACCTGGTTCCGGCGCATGGAAGAACCCGTCGCCGAAACGGCAGCGGTCGACGCCACGCGTTGACCGCCTCTTGCCCCCCGGCAAGGAAATGTGCACTATAGTGCGCACTGTGAGGACGACCTCACGACGCACCGCGTGACCGATCCGGGGACGGCCCCATCAACAGATGGAGTACTGCGCATGTCCTGGATCATCCTGTTTTTCGCAGGCCTGTTCGAAGTCGGCTGGGCCATCGGCCTCAAATACACCGACGGCTTCACCCGCCCCCTGCCCACTGTGCTCACGGTTGCCGCCATGGCGGTCAGCCTCGGCCTGCTCGGCCTTGCCATGAAGGAACTGCCGCTGGGCACCGCCTATGCGATCTGGACCGGTGTGGGCGCAGTGGGTACGGTGATCGCCGGGATCATCCTGTTTGGCGAATCCATGGCGTTGATGCGCCTGGCCAGCGTGGCACTGATCATCATCGGCCTGGTGGGGCTCAAGGTCAGCGCCAGCTGACCCCGCCCCCCCGCCTAGCGCCAGGTGCCGCGTAGTTCGCTGACACGCTCGCGCAACAGCGCCGGTTGCGCCGTTTCCACCGGTACGGCGCTACCGGCCACCAGGGTCACCCGCGACCACAGGCGCCGGAAAAACCCCTTAGCCGGGTCACGGCTGAAGAAACTCCCCCACAGGCCCTGCAGCGCCAACGGAATCACCGGCACCGGGGTGCGCTCCAGAATCAGGCTCAATCCGCCCTTGAATGCATCGATCTCGCCATCGGAGGTCAGCTTTCCTTCCGGGAAGATGCACACCAGCTCGCCGTCGGCCAGGTAGGCGGCAATTTTCTCGAACGCACGCTCGTAGGTCGGCAGGTCTTCGTTGCGCCCGGCAATCGGGATCGCCCCCGCAGTACGGAAGATGAAATTGAGCACCGGCAGGCGGTAGATCTTGTAGTACATGACAAAGCGGATCGGCCGGCGCACGGCCCCGGCAATCAGCAGCGCATCGACGAACGACACGTGGTTGCACACCAACAGCGCCGCGCCTTCATCCGGGATCTTGTCCAGGTCGCGGTGTTCGACGCGGTACATGGAATGGCTGAGCAGCCAGATCATGAAGCGCATGCTGAACTCGGGCACGATGCGGAAGATGTAGGTGTTGACCGCGATATTGAGCAGCGACACCACCAGAAACAGCTGCGGGATACTCAGCTTGGCCAGCCCCAGCAACAGCATGGTGACCACGGCCGATACCACCATGAACAGTGCATTGAGGATGTTGTTGGCGGCGATCACCCGGGCACGCTCGTCTTCGGGGGTGCGCGACTGGATCAGCGCGTACAGCGGCACGATGTAGAAACCACCGAAAACACCCAGGCCCATGATCGACAGCAGGATCCACCAGGCCTTGCTCATGCCCAGCAGGGCGAGCCAGTCATACGGCGCGCCGGCGGCCGGGATATCCCCCGAATGCCACCACCACAGCAGGCCGAACACCGTCAGGCCGAACGAGCCGAACGGCACCAGGCCGATCTCCACCTTGCGCCCGCTGAGGCGCTCGCACAGCAGCGACCCCACCGCGATGCCCACCGAGAACAGCGTGAGAATCAGCGTGACCACGGTTTCGTCGCCGTGCATCCACTCTTGGGCATAGGCCGGGATCTGCGTGAGGTAGATGGCGCCGACGAACCAGAACCACGAGTTGCCCACGATCGAGCGCGATACCGCCGGGGTCTGTTTCAGGCCCATGCGCAGGGTCGCGACGGTCTGGCTGAAGATGTTCCATTGCAGCTTGAGTTGCGGCGACGAGGCCGCGGCACGGGGGATTGCGCGGCTGGCCAGGTAGCCCAGCACCGCCACCAGCACCACCGCGCTGGCCACGATGGGCGCGTAGTGGGTGCTGGACATCATCACCCCGGCGCCGATGGTGCCGGCCAGGATCGCCAGGAAGGTACCCATCTCCACCAGGCCGTTGCCGCCCACCAGCTCCTCTTCGCGCAGGGCCTGGGGCAGGATCGAGTACTTGACCGGGCCGAACAGCGCCGAATGGGTCCCCATGGCGAAAAGCGCCACCAGCATCATCCACAGGTGGTTATAGAGAAAACCCGCGGCGCCCACGCCCATGATGACAATCTCGGCCAGCTTGATGGTGCGGATCAGCGCATCCTTGGCGAACTTTTCGCCGAACTGGCCGGCCAGGGCCGAGAACAGGAAGAACGGCAGGATGAACAGCAGCGCGCAGAGGTTGACCAGCATCGTGCCGTCGCCGCCCAGGCTGAGCTTGTAGAGAATGGCCAGGATCAGCGATTGCTTGAACAGGTTGTCGTTGAACGCCCCCAGCGACTGGGTGACGAAAAACGGCAGAAAGCGCCGTTTTTGCAGCAGGGCAAACTGTGAGGGGTGACTCATCGTCCAGGGTCCTGAGTGGGGCTTTGTTATTGGAGGAAGCCAGCCCGCAAAAAGCCACAGATGCACGGGTAAATGCAAGCCACCGCATGAACCGCTTCGCCGACAAGGCCTTCTAGCGCCAGCAAAACCCTGCCGGAGCCGGCCTTGCCGGCGAAACTGCCACCATCGTCACTTGCCCGTGCACCCCGCAATGCACGGCGACACGAACAGTTCGCCACGCCAGGCCCCCGCCAGGGTACGGCTGGCCACCACCAGCCACAGCCCTGCCAGCGCCACCACCAGCACGTGGCCCATCACCGTGAAGAACCCCAACTGCAGCCACGCCGCCAGCTTCAACGTGGCCAGGGCATACACCCCCAGCGGAAAGGTGAAGCCCCACCAGCCCAGGTTGAACGGCATGCCATCGCGCAGATGGCGCAGCGTGATCAACACGGCAGTGAGCAACCACCACAGCCCCGCGCCCCACAGCACGATACCGGCCACCAGCCCCAGCCCGCGGGCAATCTCGCCCAGGCTGCCCAGGCCATTGGCAGCGAAGATCGCCGGTGCATCACTGCCCAGCAACATCATGCCCAGGGCACCGGTGCCGATCGGCCCGAGTGCCAGCCAGCTCGAAGCGGCCATGCTCGCCTGGGGCAGCTTGTGCAGCGCCATGCGCAGGGTGAGGATGGTCAGGATGCTGAACGCCACCGGCAACGACACCGCCCACAGCACATAGCTGGTGATCAGTACCTGGAACTGGCGATGGACGTCCGTCAGGTGCGGGGCCAGCAGGCCGCCGCTGGCCGCGGCCACTTCGGCCGCCACCACCGGCAGCAGCCATACCGCGGTCATCTGGTCGATGCTGTGCTCCTGGCGGGTGAACATCAGGTAAGGGATCGCCACCCCGCACAGCAGCGCCAGGGCCACGTCCAGCCACCACAACGCCTCGACCCACGGCAGCACCCCCGTGCCCCACCGCTCGACTCCGAATACCAGCGCCCCATTGAGAATGGTCGCCAGGCCCATGGGGATGGTGCCGAAAAACATCGAGACCGTGGAATGCGCGAAAATCCGCCGCGCCTCATCGAAGAACATCACCCAGCGCGCGGTGTAGAGCACGCTGAACAGCACGAACAGGCCAATGGTCAGCAGCCACAGCGCCTCGGCCATACCCGACAACCCCGGCACCGCCTGCCGCAGCGCCAGCGCCAGCACGCCGGTGCCCATGGTCGCGGCGAACCAGTTGGGGGTGAACTGTCGGATCACCTCGCGCGGGTGAGCCAGGCGGCTCAGCGGGCGCAAGGGGTGGGCTATCTTGGTGCAGGTCATGGTGTCGGTCTCCTGTCCTCCGGTGAGGTGAAATCGATGTTACAACCCTATGGAATATCGATATAACGGGTAGTTTCTCTAACTGTTATCTGTTTTACCTATATATAAGCCGTTCGCGAGCCTTTCAAGGCTGACGTATGCTGGCGGCTGACCTCACCGGACAAGGACGTGAACATGCTCGAAAGCCTGCGGGGCTATGGCGCCGAGGTTCGCCTGCTGCTGTGCACCACCTTCGTGCTGACCCTGGCGCGGGCCATCACCCTGCCGTACCTGGTGGTGTACCTGTCGGAGCACTTCGCCCTGGGCATCAGCGCCATCGGCCTGATGATCGGCGGTGCACTGATCGTCGGCTCGCTGCTGAGCCTGTACGGCGGCTACCTGATCGACACCCTGCGCAGCTACACGGTGATCGTGTTCTCCACCCTGGCCTTCGCCCTGGCGTTCTTCGTGGCCGTGGCCAGCCGGCAACTGGGGATGCTGTTTGCCTGCCTGGTGGTGATCAACCTCACCCTGGCAGTGGTGGACATCGCCGCCAAGGCCGGCTTCTGCGCGCTGTTGCCAGTGCAGGCACGCGGCGAGGTGTTCTCGATCAAGTACACCCTGAGCAACGTCGCCTATGCCGTCGGGCCTTTTGTGGGGGTGGCGCTGGTGCTATTGGATGACCGGCTGCCGTTCGTGCTGTCGGCATTGCTGGGGCTGGGCATGTGCCTGAGCTATCAACGCCGGGGCGAGCGTGCTGCACGCGCCGGGCTCGGCGGGCCGACGCTGGGCCTGCTGGCGGTCGGCAGGCACCTGCTCGGCGATCGGCGCCTGGTGTACTTCACCCTGGGCGGCGCGCTCAGCGCGGTGGTGTTCGGCCAGTTCACGGCCTACCTGTCGCAGTACCTGGTGACCACCACATCGGCCTTCCAGGCCAACCAGACCGTCAGCTACCTGGTGGCGACCAACGCCATCACGGTGATCGCCCTGCAATACGCCATCGGCCGGCGCATCGGCAGTCGCCAGCTGATGCCCTGGCTGCTGGCCGGGATGCTGCTGTTCGTGATCGGGTTGCTGGGGTTCTCGCTGGCGCAGACATTGTGGGTGTGGTGCCTGGCGATGCTGGTGTTCACATTGGGCGAGATCATCGTGATCCCGGCCGAATACATGTTCATCGACAGCATTGCCCCGGAGCACCTGCGCGGGGTGTATTACGGCGCACAGAACCTGTCCAACCTGGGGGCGGCACTGGGGCCGGTGCTGTGCGGGTTTGCGCTGGCACACCTGATGCCGACAGCGATGTTCTACCTGATGATGCTGTCGGTGGGGCTTGCGGGGCTGTTCTATTGCCTGGGGGCACGGCGCCAGGCCTGAAGGCCGGCGCCGACAAAGATCCACGCTGCTCTTGCCGGAAAACGCAGCACCACCGAGATCAGATAGATCGCGCTCCGCGCATCGCCGGCAGGTTCAACACCCCCGCCACCGCGCACAACCCGACCAGCACCAGCGCATACACCTCGCTGGTGGCTACCAGCCCGAACTGGCGCACCATCAACCCGGCCGCCAGCGCAGGCACACAGAACGCCAGGTAGCTCAGCACGTAGAACGTGGCCATCAAGCCCGCCCGTTCATGGGTCTCGGCCAGTGGCAGGGTGCTGCGCAACGCACCCAGAAACCCCGCACCAAAGCCGCTGCCCGCCACCAGCGTGGCGGCGAAGAACAGCACCAGGCTGGCGTTGTGCAGCGCCAGCAGAATCAGCCCCACCCCGCCGGCCAGCAGCCCGGTGCCCAGCGCCAGCACCTGCTGTGCCGGGCGCAGGCGCAGCCGATAGATCGCCAGCGCACCACTGAGGGTCAGGGTCGCCACCAGCGCGCCACCGACCAGGCTGGAGCCCAGGCCGCTCACCTCCCGCACCAGCGACGGCCCCAGTGAGAGGAAGAACCCGCCAAGCGCCCACACCGCAATGTTAACCGGCAGCATGCGCCACACCGCGCCACGCGCCTGAGGCGGCACCAGCAGGCTCGGACGCAGGGCGCGCAGCGCGCCCGGCTGGCGGCTGACGCTCTCCGGCAAACGCCACACCAGCAGCGCCAGCACCACGAACAGCGCCAGCAGCACCCCATACACAAGGCGCAACGGCCACGGCGCGAACTCCACCAGCACGCTGGTGCCCAGCGCCCCGCAGGCCATGCCCAGCAGCGGCGCCAGGCTATTGACCAACGGCCCCTGTTCGCGGTCGGTATCGAGCAGCGCGGCGCCCAACACACTGGTGGCCATGCCGGTGGCAAAGCCTTGCAGCAACCGCGCCGCAAGCAGCCAGGGCACCGACTCGGCCTGGATGAACAGCAGCATCGCCACGCTCTCGAGCAGCAACGCCACGAAGATCACCGGCCGGCGCCCCAGGTAATCGGACAGCGACCCCACCGTCAGCAACGCCGCCAGCAGGCTCAAGGCATACACCGCAAACACCAGGGTCAGGGTTGCCGGCGAAAACTGCCACGCATGCTGATACAGCTGGTACAACGGCGTCGGCGCACTCGAGGCCGCCAGAAACCCGAGCAGCGCGACGGCCAGGTACACCAGCCGCAAACGCGCCGACGCCGGACGGCTGAACAATCCGATCATGTGCTTTCTCCACTAAAGCTAACCGTTAGCTTTTGTGCAGTCTGCGCGCCCTTAATCCTTAACGCAAACCCTTTGTGTTAAGGTCGCGCCATGGCGATCAAAGAAGGTATTCGCACGGGCGGTCGCAGCGCCCGTGTCCAGCAATCGGTGCACAGCGCCGTGCGGGCCCTGCTCCAGGAGCAGGACCGCGCGAGCCTGACCGTGCCCATGGTGGCCGCACGTGCCGGCGTCACCCCCTCGACCATCTACCGGCGCTGGGGTGAACTGGCGGCGCTGCTGGCCGACGTGGCGGTGGAGCGCCTGCACCCCGACAGTGAACCCCTCGACACCGGCACCTTGCGCGGCGACCTGCTGGCCTGGGCCGAGCAGTATCTGGACGAGATGAGCTCCGAGCCCGGCCGACACATGATGCGCGACGTGCTCAGCAGCGCCTGCCCCGGCTACTGCACCACCCTGCTGCGCGGCCAGTTGCAGACCTTGCTGGACCGCGCGCAGCAGCGTGGCGAAGCCGGCCCCGGGGTGGAACGGCTGCTCGACCTGCTGGTGGCTCCCACGGTGTTTCGCATTCTGTTCGCCGAAGCGCCCCCGAGCCTGCAGCAGCTGCATGAACTGGTCGAACTGGCCCTGCGCGACTGAGCACTGCGACGCTCTGCCACTGCGACCTTCGTCGGCGCTGACGAAGTGAGAACGGCGTGCCAGACTGATTGATCGTGGTTGGCCGTTACCGTTTTTTCGTTCGGAGTTTTCATGTCGCTGTCCAGCGGGCTGATCGCCCTGGTCGCCCTGGCCTATATGGCCATCATGTTCGCCATCGCCTTCTACGGCGACCGGCGCAGCACCCCGCTGCCGCCACGCCTGCGCGCGTGGGTGTACAGCCTGTCGCTGGCGGTGTACTGCACCAGCTGGACCTTCTTCGGCGCGGTCGGCCAGGCCGCCGAACAACTCTGGGCCTTTCTGCCCATCTACCTGGGGCCGGTACTGCTGATGCTGTTTGCACCCTGGGTGCTGCAGAAGATGGTGCTGATCAGCAAGCAGGAGAACATCACCTCCATCGCCGACTTCATTGCCGCGCGCTACGGCAAGTCCCAGACCCTGGCGGTGGTGGTGGCGCTGATCTGCCTGGTGGGCGTGCTGCCGTACATCGCCTTGCAGCTCAAGGGCATCGTGCTGGGGGTCAACCTGCTGATCGGTGCCGGGGCCGATGCCACCGGCAGCCGCGTGCAGGACACCGCGCTGGTGGTGTCGCTGGTGCTGGCGCTGTTCAGCATCGTGTTCGGTACCCGCAGCCTGGATGTGACCGAGCACCACCGCGGCATGGTGCTGGCCATCGCCTTCGAATCGCTGGTCAAGCTGCTGGCGTTTCTCGCCGTGGGCGCGTTCATCACCTTCAGTCTGTATGACGGCTTCGATGACCTGTTCAGCCAGGCCCGCCTGGCGCCCGCCCTTGACGGCTACTGGCAGGAAACCATCAACTGGCCGTCGATGATCGTGCAGACCGGCGTGGCAATGATGGCGATCATCTGCCTGCCGCGCCAGTTCCATGTCACCGTGGTGGAGAACATCGAACCGCAGGACATGCGCCTGGCACGCTGGGTGTTTCCGGCCTACCTGATCCTCGCCGCGCTGTTTGTGGTGCCGATTGCCCTGGCCGGGCAGATGCTGCTGCCCAACTCGGTGCTGCCGGACTCGTTCGTGATCAGCCTGCCGCTGGCCGAAGCACACCCGGCGCTGGCCTTGCTGGCCTTCATCGGCGGCGCCTCGGCCGCCACCGGCATGGTCATCGTCGAGGCCGTGGCGCTGTCGACCATGGTCTCCAACGACATGCTGCTGCCCTGGCTGCTGCGGCGCAACAACGCCGAGCGCCCGTTCGAGGTGTTCCGCCACTGGATGCTCACGGTACGCCGGGTGACCATCGTGGTGATCCTGCTGCTGGCCTACGTCAGCTACCGCCTGCTGGGCTCCACCGCCAGCCTGGCCACCATCGGCCAGGTCGCCTTCGCCGCCGTCACCCAACTGGCCCCGGCCATGCTCGGTGCGCTGTACTGGAAGCAGGCCAACCGCCGCGGCGTGTTCGCCGGCCTGGCCACCGGCACCTTCCTGTGGTTCTACACCCTGGTACTGCCGATTGCCGCCCACAGCGTGGGCTGGTCGCTGGAGCTGTTCCCGGGCCTGGCCTGGCTGCACGGCAACCCGCTCAACCTGCCGATCACCCCGCTGACCCAGGGCGTGGTGCTGTCGCTGGCAGGCAACTTCACGGTGTTCGCCTGGGTTTCGATCCTGTCGCGCACGCGGGTATCGGAGCACTGGCAGGCCGGGCGCTTCATTGGCCAGGAAACCAGCGCGCGGCCCAGCAGCCGTTCGCTGCTGGCGGTACAGATCGACGACCTGCTGCACCTGGCCGCGCGCTTCGTCGGCGAAGAGCGTGCGCGCCAGAGCTTCATCCGCTTCGCCTATCGCCAGGGCAAGGGCTTCAACCCCAACCAGAACGCCGACGGCGAATGGATCGAGCACACCGAGCGCCTGCTGTCCGGCGTGCTCGGCACCTCCTCGACCCGCGCCGTGGTCAAGGCGGCCATCGAAGGCCGCGACATGCAGCTGGAGGACGTGGTACGCATCGCCGATGAAGCCTCCGAGGTGCTGCAGTTCAACCGCGCCCTGCTGCAAGGGGCCATCGAGAACATCAGCCAGGGCATCAGCGTGGTCGACCAGTCGCTGCGCCTGGTGGCCTGGAACCGTCGCTACCTGGAACTGTTCAACTACCCCGACGGGCTGATCAGTGTCGGCCGGCCGATTGCCGACATCATCCGCTACAACGCCGAACGCGGCCTGTGCGGCCCGGGCGAGGCCCAGGTGCATGTGGCGCGGCGCCTGCACTGGATGCGTCAGGGGCGCGCGCACACCTCCGAGCGGCTGTTCCCCAATGGCCGGGTGATCGAGCTGATCGGCAACCCCATGCCCGGCGGCGGGTTCGTGATGAGCTTTACCGACATCACCCCCTTCCGCGAGGCCGAGCAGGCCCTCAAGGACGCCAACGAAGGCCTGGAGCAGCGCGTGGCCGAGCGAACCCACGAGCTGTCGCAACTGAACCTGGCGCTGACCGAGGCCAAGAGCCATGCCGAAGCGGCCAACAAGTCCAAGACCCGCTTCCTGGCGGCCGTGAGCCACGACCTGATGCAGCCGCTGAACGCCGCACGGCTGTTCTCCGCCGCGTTGTCGCACCAGGAAGAGGGCCTGTCGGGCGACGCCCAGCAACTGGTGCAGCACATGGACAGCGCCCTGCGTTCGGCCGAAGAGCTGATCAGCGACCTGCTGGACATCTCGCGCCTGGAGAACGGCAAGATCAACCCGGACGCCAAGCCGTTCGCCCTCAGCGAACTGTTCGACGCCCTGGGTGCCGAGTTCAAGGTACTGGCCCAGCAGCAGGGCCTGGATTTTCGCGTGCGTGGCAGCAAGCTGCGGGTGCATAGCGACGTCAAGCTGCTGCGGCGTATCCTGCAGAACTTCCTCACCAACGCCTTCCGCTATGGCAAGAGCCCGATCCTGCTGGGCGTGCGCCGCGACGGGGACCGCCTGTGGCTGGAAGTGTGGGACCGCGGCCCGGGCATTGCCGACGACAAGCTTCAGGTGATCTTCGAGGAATTCAAGCGCCTGGACAGCCACCAGACCCGCGCCGAAAAAGGCCTGGGCCTGGGCCTGGCGATCGCCGACGGCCTGTGCAAGGTGCTCGGCCACCCGCTGGAGGTACGCTCATCGCCCGGCAAGGGCAGCGTGTTCCGCGTCAGCGTACCGCTGGCCAGCGCCGCGAGCCCGGCCCAGGCCAAGCCAGCCGAACAGGCCGGCCAGCCGCTGGCGGGGTTGCAGGTGCTGTGCGTGGACAACGAAGACAGCATCCTGATCGGCATGAACAGCCTGCTCAGCCGCTGGGGCTGCCTGGTGTCGACGGCGCGCAACCGCGAGGAATGCGCCGCCCTGCTCGACAAGGGCCTGCGCCCGCATCTGGCGCTGGTGGACTACCACCTGGACAACGGCGAAATCGGTACCGAACTGATGGCCTGGCTACGCACGCGCCTGGGCGAGCCGGTGCCAGGGGTGGTGATCAGTGCCGACGGCCACGGCGAGACCGTGGCGCGGGTACATGCCGCCGGCCTCGACTACCTGAGCAAGCCGGTCAAGCCGGCGGCCCTGCGCGCCCTGCTCAATCGTCATCTGAGCCTGGTGCAGTAAGGCCTTCGGCAAGGTTGTCGGTGCCGCCCATGGCGCGTTCCAGCAGGTCGGCCGGCAGGCTCTTGCTGGCCCGCGCGCCGAGCAGCTTGAGCTGCTCGCTGCGACTGATCAGGTTGCCGCGCCCCTCGCAGAGCTTGTTGCGCGCCGCGGCATAGGCCTTGTCGACCTGTTGCAGGCGGTTGCCCAGCTCGTCCAGGTCCTGGATGAACAACACGAACTTGTCGTACAGCCAGCCGGCGCGCTCGGCGATCTCGCGGGCGTTCTGGCTCTGGCGCTCCTGTTTCCACAGGCTGTCGATGACCCGCAGGGTGGCGAGCAACGTGGTCGGGCTGACGATCACGATCTGGCGGTCGAAGGCCTCCTGGAACAGGTTGGGCTCGGCCTGCAGCGCCGCCGAAAACGCCGCCTCGATGGGCACGAACAACAGCACGAAATCCAGGCTGTGCAGGCCCTCGAGGCGGTTGTAGTCCTTGCCCGAGAGGCCTTTGACATGGTTGCGCAGCGACAGCACATGCTGCTTGAGCGCAGCCTGGGCCACGTCGGTTTCACTGGCGTTTACATATTGCTGGTAGGCCGTGAGGCTGACCTTGGAGTCGACCACCACCTGCTTGTCGCCGGGCAGCATGATCAGCACGTCGGGCTGGAAACGCTCGCCATCGGCGCTCTTGAGGCTGACCTGGGTCTGGTATTCGCGGCCCTTTTCGAGCCCCGCATGTTCCAGCACCCGCTCCAGAATCAACTCGCCCCAGTTGCCCTGGGTCTTCTGGCCCTTGAGTGCCTGGGTCAGGTTGGTGGCCTCGTCGCTCAGGCGCTGGTTCAACTGCTGCAGGCGCTCGAGTTCCTTGCCCAGCGAAAAGCGCTCGCGGGCTTCCTGCTGGTAGCTTTCCTCGACGCGCTTCTCGAACGACTGGATACGCTCCTTGAGCGGGTCGAGCAGTTGCCCCAGGTGCTGCTGGCTGGTCTGGGCGAAACGCTGCTCGCGCTCGTCGAAAATCTTCGTCGCCATTTCGGCAAACTGTGCACGCAGCTCGTCGCGCGAGCCCTGCAGATCGTTCAGGCGCTGCTGGTGGCTGTCCTGCTGCTCGCGCAGTTCGGCGGCAAGGCCGGCGCAGCGCGCTTCGAGGCGGCGCAGCTCGGCTTCACGGGCGTTGCGTTCAAGGTTCCAGGCATGGGCGGCATCGCGTGCGTTGTCGCGCTCGATCTGCAGCAACTCCAGCTCGCGGCCCTGAGCGGCCAGGCTGGCCTGCTTGGCGGCATTGGCCTGGCCCAGGTCGCTGATTTCGTCACGGCTGGCGTCGAGTTGCGCGCTCAGGCCCTCCTGGGCCAGCAGCGCACTGCTCAGGCGCTCCTCGGCCAGTGCGGCGGCGGCCTGCCTGTCAGCCAGCTGACGTTGCAGACGCACCAGCACCACCACAGCGGGCAAAGCCGCCACCACCATTCCCAGCACGATGCTGGTCAGATCCATTGCAGCCATAGACAGCATGCTCACCCCCAGGGAAATCCCCCAGAGCTTAACAGCCCCGGGCGGTCGATCAGTGGCTCGTGAGTTGCCCGAGCAGCCGCACGGCTTCTTTGGAGCCCTGCGCGGCAGCTTGTTCCAGCCAGTAACGTGCCTGCTCCGGCTCGTTGACCTGGGGCTGGGTGCACAGACGGCCGTATTCGAGCTGTGCCCTGCGGTCACCGGCCCGGGCAGCCTGGCGCAGCAGCTCGTGGCCGATGCGCCGGTCACGGGCGTTGCCGCAATCGCGGCACAGCATCTGCCCCAGCCGGCTCTGCGCCACCACCACACCCTGGCGTGCCGGTTGCTTGAGCAGGCGCCCGGCGAAGTGCTTGACGTTGGGGTTGTCGCCCAGGCGCGGGCTGTCGAGCAGCCACAGGGCCACCTTCAACGAAAAACGTCGGGGCTCGGCAACGGGGGGTTGGGCAGTGGGGCTTGGGGTTTTGCTGCGAAACTTCATAAAAAACGGCGAAGGCAACTCGAGAGGCGCGCCACTCTACCGGATTTTCTCGTGCATGGCCCGAGGGAATTCGAGGCTTTTTTTCCTTCAGGCGATGTTTTTTTTTGACACGTCAGTAGACATTTCGCGCGAGCCGAAATGCGCCGCGAAAATTGTCAGACACTTCCTGCATTGCTGGCACCCGCGTCCTAGAGCAGACCCGCATGACAATCCACAGAAGCTGTGGATAACTCGGTGGACAACCCCCTCCTACACCCCGCAAACCCCGGTAGAATGGGGCCCGCGCTCAAACTGACGATTTTTTCACCAGCTAAAAAAAGTGTTTTTTTTCATTGACTTGTACTTTCGAACTGGTCATCGCCAGGGCCCTGCCGCGGTGTAGCGCCACATTGACAAGAGGTGTTACAGGTGTGGACAGGTGCCCCAAAGCGAGGCACGGGATTGCACGAAAATGCTCCGCACGCGCGGTGGTGCCTCCTGGGGCCCTCTTCACAGAACAGCCTGAAATCGAGATAATGGCCGGCTTGGCGCACGAAAAGCACAAAGGGTTGCCACAACCTGGAAACTGCTGTAGTGTTGCCAGCGTTAGTACCAAGCTGAAACTCAATTCTGGCCAAAGCAGTCCTTGCAGCGTCCTGATCCGACAACGGAACAGCACCTGTTGAAACCAGGACCGGCCCACTTGATGACTCCCAGGTAACCATTACCTACTCTTGGCGAGTCACCCTGCAGATTGAACAGGATCTTCACACAGCGGCGCAGAACCTTAGCCCTGACGTGTTGCCTGTCTTCCTAGTACCTACCAGTCAGCCCTGGCGCCACCTAATCAATGCGCTTACCTCTGGCTGCCCTGTTCCAGTCAGGTTCTTCGCTCTAGCCCTAAAGCTTTGCGTTACTGGAACGTTTTATATGAACACGGCTCTTATGCTGTGTCTTTTGCAGGAACATCTAATAACTATGAATACATCCATCCATACTCAGGCTGCCATTCGCACCCTTAGCCAGGCATTTGCCCCGTTGAACTGCATGATCCATGCGGCGCGCAAGGGCAGCTTCAGCTTTACCCTGGTCAATGAACACGGCATTGCTCGTCACAGCGAGCGTCTGTATCCGGAGCAGTACGAGAGTGCTGAGCCGCTGCAAGCGGTGATTGACCGGACTCGCCAGGCACTGGTTGCCTGATGGTCGTCTGAGACGCAAGAAGCCCTGCCGGTTGGCGGGGCTTTTTTATGCCTGAAATTCAGTGACCGCCGCGCTCGACCTGCACTCTGCAAGGCCCGGATTCATTGGCCAAACCCCAACCACCGAAAGCGCTTTAACCCCTACGGCCTAATACCCAAGCGTCATATGGGTTATGCCAAGCCACCACAATCGATTTAAAAACAGTCCTTTACAGCATAGATATGACACTACACTTCAACTCAAGCGGCCTTGCCCGCTTCCGGCGGGCCTGACCCCGACCCACCTGCTGCCAAGCACCAGCGTCCCGCCGGCCATTTACGAAGTTCGAGGGCATTATGGCTATCGCCGCGAGCGAGTTGAGTGAATTCGTCATCCGCCCCACCCTGTTGTACCTGGGCCGCTACTGCCCCAGCGCCGAAGCCCTGCTGCTGGGCATTGCAGCCAGCCAGTCGGGCATGGGTTCGGCCCTGCACGACCGTCGTGGCCACGGCCTGTACCGCATCGGCGAACTACGCCACCAATCGATCTGGGACCAGTTCCTGGCCCACGACCCCGAACTGGCCAGCCTGGTCCGCGGCCTCGCCAGCCAGCACGCGTTCCTCAGCGGCCCGCACCTGGAACTGACCGTCAACCTGCGCTACGCCACCGCCATCGCCTGGATGCTGGTCGAAGAAAAGGCGCTGCCGCTACCAGAATCCGACGACCTGCTAGGTCTCGCAAGAATCTGGCGTCAAACATTCCAGCCCCACGCCCGTTTACGCGACTTCACCCAGGCCTGGCAGGCATGCGTCGGCAAACCGGCACTCCAGGCCTGCTGAGAACCATTTTCAAACAACCGGATAAAATCAGCGAATCCGGTCGGATTGTCCTACAAAAACGCGGTATCTCCTGATTTAGAGCCTATAGCGCACGTCCAAAATTATTGATACTTTGCGCTCCGGTGATCCCATGGAGTTCTAATAATGAAAAAAGTAATACTCAAATCCTCACTCGGCCTCGCTGTCGCTTTCGCATCAACTCAACTCTTCGCCAGCGGTTTTGCCCTCAACGAGCAAAGCATCAGCGGCATGGGCACAGGTTTCGCGGGTCGTTCTTCTTCTGCCGATGACGCCAGCACCGTGTTTGGCAACCCTGCCGGCATGTCCCGCCTCAAACGCGAACAAGTGACCGTCGGCGGCGCGGCCATCATTGCCAAGTCCGACATCAAGGGCAGCGGCACCTTCGGCGGCAGCAACGACGGCGACATGGTCCCCGTGGTTGGCGTACCGATGGGCTACTACGTCAAGCCGATCGATGACCACTGGGCATTCGGCTTCGGGGTCTACGTGCCTTTCGGCCTGATCACCGACTACGAGCACGGCTTTGCCGGCCGCTACTTCGGCAGCAAGAGCGAAGTTCAGGTCGTGACCCTGCAACCGACCATCAGCTACGCCTTCAACGACAAGGTCTCGATCGGTTTCGGCCCGACCATCAACCGTATTGACGGCACCCTGGAGTCCGCCGCGCTGAACCGCGCCACCCCAGGCAGCAACGACGGCAAGGTCAAGATCACCGGTGACGACACCGCCGTCGGCTACAACATCGGCGTGATGGTGCAGGCCACCGACAGAACCCGCGTCGGCCTGACCTACCACTCGATGGTCGACTACAAGCTCAAGGGCGACACCAAGATCAGCGGCCCGGGCTTCGGCCCGTTCAGCGGCAGCAAGTTCGACGCCTCGCTGAAGATCAAGACCCCCGAGTCGGTCGACTTCTCGGTCACCCACGAACTGGATGACAACTGGACCCTGTACGCGGGCAGCACCTGGACCCGCTGGAGCCGCCTGGAGTCCATCGTGGTCAACAACGAGGGCACCGGGCCACTGGCACCGGCACTGGGCCAGATCGCCGAAGAACAGAACTGGCACGACACCTGGGCCCACGCCATCGGCGCTGCCTACAAGCTGAACAAGGAATGGACCCTGCGCGCCGGCTTCTCCGTCGACCAGTCGCCAGCCAACAACCAGAACCGTTCGCCACGCATCCCAACCGGCGACCGCAAGGTGTTCAGCCTGGGCGCCGGCTGGAACCCGAGCGACGACATGACCATCGACGTGGCCTACTCGTACCTGATGGAAGAAGACGTCAAGATTCACCAGAGCACCGCCATCACCGACCCTTCGTTCAAGGGCTCGTACAACGCCAAGTACGAAAACAGTGCACACGGCCTGGGTGCTTCGCTGACCTACCGCTTCTGATCGCTGTTGCATGAAAAAACCGCCTTTCAAAGGCGGTTTTTTTATGCCCGTGCGCGCACGCGCCAGGCCTGCGCCAGGCAGTCCTCCACATACGCCATGAAGGCTCGCACCTTGGGCGTCAGCGCCGAGCGGTCGGCCACGCACAGGTAGATGTCCATGGGCGAGGTCTGTGCATAGGCCTGGTGGGGTTGGGCATATTCGAACAGCGGCACCAGTTGCCCGTTCTCCAGGTAAGGCCGCGCCACGAACTCGGCCAGGCGCACGATCCCACCCCCCATCACCGCCATCTGCGCCAGCACGTCGATGTCATCGCTGATCGACACATCCCCGAACTCGGCATCGAAACGCAGGCCGTCACGCACAAAGCCCCACCGCAGAAAGCGGCCGTCCACCGGGTAACGGAACACCAGGCAGCGATGCCCCTTCAAGGCTTCCGGGGTGCCGGGCCGGCCGGCACGCTCCAGGTAGGCAGGCGCTGCGCAACAGATGAACGGGATCTGGGCAACGTGCCGCGCCAGCAGGCCGTCTTCCAGCTGGGGGGTGATGCGCACGCTCACGTCAATCGACTCGCGCGCGTGGTCCACACGCCGGTCGCTCGTAAGCAATTCAATTGAAAGCTGCGGATAGCGCAGGTTGAATGCCGGCATCAGGGGCGCCAGCACATAGCGCGCGAAGGCCGAAGAAGAGGAGATGCACAACCGGCCCTGGGGTTCGCCGTCATCGGCCGTGACGGCCAGCTGCGCCAGTTCCAGATCACGCTCCACATGCCTGACCTTGTCGTAATAGGCGCGACCATTGGGCGTCAACGCCATGCTGCGGGTAGTGCGGGCCAGCAGGCGCACTTGCAGATGGGCTTCCAGGCGCGCGATGTTCTGGCTCACTGCGGCGGCGCTCAAGCCCAAGGTGCGGGCCCCACCGGCGATGCTGCCAGCCTCGACCACCTTGATGAAACTGCGTATCGAGCCCAACAGGTTCACGGCCAAACTCCAGGATTCGTAAGGTTCTCTTTATAAAGACCTAAGCTGGCGTCGTCTACCTCGTACCTTGGCAGCCTGCTAGTCTGGCGCCTCCCCTACCTTCAGGAGCCTGCATGACCAGCCAGACCCGCCCTCGCCCACGCCTGAAACTCGGCGTACGCGCCACCCCCTACGTATTCGCGTTCTACATGTCATCGATCATGGCGCTGCTGATGTGCTTCGTGATCACCGCCGCCAACAGCGGCGTCGGCGAGCATTACCTGGCCAATGTGCTCAAGGCCTACCAGCTGGCCATGCCGGTGGCCTTCGCCTGCGTGCTGGTGGTACGGCCGATCGTGGTCAAGCTGGTGGCCTGGACCGTCCACCCGGGCAAGGCCTGAGCCCACCTCAGGGCTGCGAGGCGATGGCCTTCTCGATGGCAGCCCTGAACGCCGGGTCGTCCGGCTTGGTCAGGCTGGAGAAGCTGGCCACCACCTTGCCCTGGCGATCGACCACATACTTGTAGAAATTCCACCTGGGCGCATTGCTCTGCCTGGCCAGCTCGCGAAACAGCGGCGTGGCGTCGTCGCCGCGCACCTTCTGTGGCTCGGTCATGGTGAAGGTCACGCCGTAGTTGGCATAGCACACCTTGGCGGTCTTCTCGCTGTCGGCGTCTTCCTGCTTGAAGTCGTTGGACGGCACACCGAGCATTTCCAGGCCCTGCCCGTGATAAGCCTTGTAGGTGCTCTCGAGCCCTTCGAATTGCGGCGCGAAGCCGCAATAGCTGGCGGTGTTGATCACCACCAGCGGCTTGCCGGCGAAGCGCTCGCACAGGTTCACCTGTTCCTTTGCGCGCAGCTTGGGCAACTCGCCCTGCAGCAAGGCCGGGCAGTCGGCGGCCAGCACGGCCCCCGAACCAGCCAGTATCAATAGCGGTACCAACAGCCAGCGTGCGTACATGGTGCGTCTCCCTTGCCTGAGTGCAGGGGTTCAGCTTACGCCTAGCACACGCCCATGCCCAACTGCATCAGCGCCAGACCACCCTGGTGCCAGCCCCACCACACCAGCGCCAGCACCAGGCCAGCCAGCACCAACGCTACCAGGCGCGCGGTCATGCCGCCTCCGGCCGCGCCTGCAGCCGCGCCACCGGGCGCTCGCGCACCGGCCAGTTGAGCGCGGCAGCCAGCAGGCTGAGCAGGATCGAGATCTGCCACACCAGGTCATAGTTGCCGGTACGGTCGTACACCACACCGCCCAGCCAGCCGCCCAGGAATGCGCCCAACTGATGGAACAGAAAGACGATGCCGCCCAGCATGGACAAGTTGCGCACCCCGAACAGGGTGGCGACGGTGCCGTTGGTCAGCGGCACCGTCGACAGCCACAGCAGGCCCATGGCGATACCGAACAGGTAGGCGCTGAACTGGGTCACCGGCGCCCACAGGAACAGCACGATCACCACCGCCCGCAGCAGGTACAGGGTGGTCAACAGGCGCGGCTTGGACATGCGCCCGCCCAGCCAGCCGGCGGTGTAGGTGCCGACGATATTGAACAGCCCGACCAGTGCCAGCACCGTGGTGCCGATGGTGGCCGGCAGGTGCTGGTCGACCAGGTAGGCCGGCAGGTGCACGCCGATGAACACCACCTGGAAACCGCACACGAAAAAGCCCAGCGCCAGCAACCAGAAGCCCGAGTGCGAACAGGCTTCGCGCAGCGCCTGCATCAGGGTCTGTTCGTGCCCCTGGCTGGGCAGCGGGTTATCGCGCAGCATGCCCACCAGCGGCACGATGAAGGCTACCAGCAGGCCCAGCACCAGCAATGCCGCCGACCAGCCCAGCCAGCCGATCAGGCCCAGGGTGCCCGGCAGCATCGCGAACTGGCCGAAGGAGCCTGCGGCGCTGGCGATGCCCATGGCCATGCTGCGCTTGTCTGCCGGCACGGCACGCCCTACCACACCCAGGAACACCGAGAACGAGGTGCCCGACAGGCCGATGCCGATCAGCAGCCCGGCACTGAGCGATAGTGACCACGCCGAGTCCGCCATGCCCATCATCACCAGCCCCACGGCGTAGAGAATGCCGCCGATGATCACCACCTTGGCCGCGCCCAGGCGATCGGCCAGGGCACCGGCAAACGGCTGGGCCAGACCCCAGATCAGGTTCTGCAAGGCGATGGCGAAGGCGAACACTTCGCGCCCCCAGCCGAATTCGGCGCTCATCGGCGCCAGGAACAGGCCGAAGCCATGCCGCACCCCCAGCGACAATGCCAGGATCAGCGCCGCCCCCAACAGCACCCAACCGCTCGTGCGCCATACCGATGTCATTCTTGTTCTCCCAGACCGCCGCAAGGTTACACGGGTATATACCCGCTTATTGGTGTAATACGCTCAAGCCAACTGTTCCAACAGGCGCACCAGTTCATCGCGCTGCCCTTCGCCCAGGTTGCTCACCAGGGCATCCTGGGCCTGCTCCCAGGCAGGCGTGGCGGCCACCAGGCGCGCCAGGCCCTTCTCCGTCAGCAGTACGATGCGGTTGCGCAAGTCGACACCTTCGGCCAACGCCACCAGGCCGTCGGCTTCCAGCACCCGCACGTTGCGACCCAGCGTGCTGCGATCCAGGCCCATGGACTCGGCCAGCACCGAGATGCTGGGCTGATCGAGGCGCTGCAGATGCCGCAGCAGGGAAAACTGGGCGACATTGATGCCGAAGCCCACAAGGGCTTCGTCATAGTGCCGGCTGACCCCACGGGCGGCCCGGCGCAGATGAGTACAGATGCAATGGCTCTTCAACATAGATGCGTGTATATACCCGTAGTTATCAGGATGCAAGCGTTCAGTGGGGTGCGCCATTGAGGGCAAGGCGTTTTCGAATCGGTTCCAACAGGCTGGAGGGCGTGCGCTTGAGCGGGTCCGGCAGGCCCTTTTCGATCGCCTGCCAATAAGCCCACGGCACTTTGGCGCTGCCCAGCTCATAGTCCATCCCGTCCCAACTGTCTTCGCGAAAGCTGTAGAAGGCCCAGTGCACCTGCTGGCGATCGAGGGTGCCCAGTACATCCTCCAGATAGGCGGTACAGCCCGCCCAGCGGCGCATGCAGCCGAACTCGCCGGCCACCAGGCGATTGGCCGGCACCGCGTGCCTGCCGGCCCAGTCCAGCGGGCGCTGCAGATACTGCTGCACCCGGGCCTTGTTCCATTGCGCAACGCTGCCGCCAAAGGGCGCGGGCCCAGGGTAGGCATAGGGCGTGGCGCGCTCCAGGTTGGGCGCGCTGGTGGCCGCGTAGGGTTCGTACATGTGAAAGCTGTAGAGCAGGCGCTGGTCGTCGAGCGCGCCAGGCCAGTACTCGAAGGCATCGGCCGCGGCGTACCAGCCGGCATCGAGCATGATCGGGGTGAGTGGATCGACTTCGCGTATCGCCGCCACCAACTGGCGATACAGCGCCGGCAGGTCGCGGGTGCTGCCCTGCTGCTGTCGGTACCAGGCGCGCATCTGCTCGGCGCTGGCGTGCTCGGCCAGGCCGCCGAGTTTCTCGGGCGCTGGTTCGTTGATCAGGTTGTAGGCCGCCACCGCCGGATGGTCCTTGAGCGCCCGCGCCAGGTCACGCCAGAAGTCGGCGGCCTGGGCCCAGTAGGCCTTGTCCTGCCAGAGCCGGTCATCGAACTGGCCGGCGTTGTTCTGTGCCCAGCGCATGCCGGGCAGTGAGAGGGGCGTGATAACGACCTTGAGGCCTGCGGCGTGCGCGCGGTCCAGGGTGGCCTTGAGCGTGGCAAGGTCGGCGGCCGGCAGCCCTTGGTAGGTATCGGCATTACCGAGCAGAAAATCACGCTGCGCCGCTTGCCACTTGTCATAGGACAACCGCACCCAGCTCGCCCCGTAGCCGTGCAGCGCCTCGAAATAGGCCTGGTCGGGCGGCAGGCGGTTGAAGCTGTTGCCGCCATGGCGCGGCGTGTTCCAGAAGTCGATCAGGTCGGCGGCGTGGGCCGGCAGGGACGAACAGGCGATAAGGCAGGCCAGCAGTTGGTTGCGCATCGGGGCACCCCGCAAAGACAGAGGGACGTAAGGCTAGCGCTTGCGAAGGCTGACCACGTGTTGCATTCAGTTGCAAAACACTACGGATTCATGACCGCAGCGAAGAGCTCCTGACAGCCCCTTCAGAGTGCCAGGCTTACCACCACCGCCAGCTCCAGCAGCTCCAGCAACGCCCCTGCTGTATCCCCGGTGGTGCCCCCCAGGCGCTTGAGCATCACCTGGCGCAGCAGCGCGAACACCAGCAGCGCCACGCCCACGGCCAGGATACCGTTCCATCCCGCCAGCACCAGGCACCCCAAACCGGTCGCCAGCACAACGGCTTTGGCTTCGCCACGCGGCAGATGCTCGGCCAGCGCCTGTCCCAGGCCGCCTGCGCGCACATACGGCGTGCACAGGAACAACCCCAGCATCGCCGCCCGCCCCAGTACCGGTGCCAGTAGCAGGCCCACCGCCTGCCCGCTGTCGACCAGCGCGAGCAACGCGCAGAACTTGAGCAGCAGCACCAGTACCAGCGTCACCACCGCAATCGGCCCGCTGCGCGGGTCCTTCATGATCGTCAGGGTGCGTTCGCGATCGCCGAACCCGCCCAGCCAGGCATCGGCGCTGTCGGCCAGGCCATCCAGGTGCAACGCACCGCTCAACCACACCCAGATGCACAGCAGCAGGGCCGCCTGCAGCATCGGCGGGCTGTCCGCCAGCAGCGCGCTGGCCCCCCACAGCACCCCGCCGAACAACAGCCCCACCAGCGGGTAGCACAGCAGGGAGCGCCCCATCTGCTCGGGCGCGGGCATGCCCGCCAGGCGCACCGGCAGGCTGCTGAGAAACTGCAGGGCAATCCAGAACGCCTGCATCAGGCGATTTCCGCGAAACGACCGTCGGCCGCGCAATGCAGACGGTGCACCGCGCCGTGCCCGACCACCACCTGCAGCAGCTGCTCGCGCGGCAGGCCGCGGGCACGGGCCAGCAGCAGGCGCATCACGCCGCCGTGGGTCACCAGCAGCACGCGCTCGCCGGCGTGGGCCTGATACGCCCGCGCCATGGCCGCCAGCACCCGCTCGGCAAACGCCGTGACCGGCTCGCCACCCGGCGGCGTGAAGGCATAAGGGTCGGCCCAGAACAGCCCCAGGCCCTGTTCGTCGGTAAGCATGAGGTCGGCGGTGCTGCGCCCCTCCCAGTCGCCGAAGTGCAGCTCCTGCAGGCCGGCCTCCAGTTGCATGGGCACGCCCACTTGGCCGGCAAGTTCTTCGGCAAATCGCGTGCAGCGCTGCAGCGGCGAGCTGATGATCCGCGTCCACGGCCCGCCCTCGACCACAGCCGCACGCATCTGCGCCCAGCCAAGTTCGGTCAGCGCGTCGTCCAGGCTGCCGCGCAGCCCACCGCCCAGTTCGGTTTCACCATGACGCAGCAGGTCGACGATCATGTATCGCGGTCCGCCACCGCCGCCTCGGCGAAGGTCGCCATCTGCCCGTGCAGGTCGCAGGCCATGCGCAGCAGCGGTACCGCCAGCGCCGCCCCGCTGCCCTCGCCCAGGCGCAGGCCCAGCTCCAGCAGCGGTTGCGCCTGCAACGCTTCGAGCACCCGCTGGTGCCCGGGCTCTGCGCCGCGATGACCGAACAGCAGCCAGGCCCGGCAACCGGGGTTGATGCGCGTTGCAACCAGCGCCGCCACGGTGCAGATAAAACCGTCCACCAGCACCACGATGCCTTGCTGCGCGCACGCCAGGTACGCCCCCACCAGCGCGGCAATCTCGAAGCCGCCAAAGCACAACAGCTGCTCCAATGGGTCGTCGGCCAGCGCCGCGTGGGTGAGCAGCGCGCGCTCGATCACGCGGGTCTTGTGTTCGACACCGGCAGCATTCAGGCCAGTGCCGGGGCCGGTCAGCTCGCCAGGGGCGCATTTGAGCAATGCACTGGCCACCGCACTGGCAGAGGCCGTGTTGCCGATGCCCATTTCGCCGCCGATGAACAGTTGCGCCCCGGCATCACGCGCACGCAAGGCGCTCTCGCGCCCGGCCTGCAGCGCCAGGCGCCCCTGCTCGGTGGTCATTGCCGGCACCTGGGCGAAGTTGGCGGTGCCCGCCCCGATGCGCAGATGGCGTACACCGGCAAGTTCAAGGGTCAGGTCGACCGTCCCCAGGTCGACCACCTCCAGCTGCGCACCCAACTGGCGGGCCAGCACGCTGATGGCTGCGCCGCCGCCGACGAAGTTCTGCAGCATCTGCCGCGTGACCACCTGCGGATAGGCCGAAACCCCCTCGGCCACCACGCCGTGATCGCCCGCGAAAATCGCGATCCATACCTGCCGCACGCCAGGCTTGAGCTTGCCCTGCAAGCCGGCCAGCTCCACCGCAACCTGCTCCAGCCGGCCCAGTGAGCCGGCTGGCTTGGTCAGCTCGCGCTGGCGCTCCAGCGCCTGTTCGCGCACAGCCAGGTTGATCGGCTGACACGCGTTCTGCCACCAGTTTTGACTCATGTTCAGGCTCCCTTGAGCGTAAGTGGCAGGCCGGCAACGGTCAGCACCACGTGCTGGCAACGTTCGGCAATGGCCTGATGCAGCCAGCCGGCTTCATCGACGTAACGACGGGTCAGCTCGCCCATGGGCACCACGCCCAGGCCGGTCTCGTTGCTGACCAGGATGATTTCACCCGGCAACTGCGCCAGGCAGTCCAGCAGTGCATCGCGCTCGGCGGCCAGGCGCTCGGGGTCTTCGAGCATCAGCAGGTTGGTCAGCCACAGGGTCAGGCAGTCCACCAGCAGGCAACGCTCGGGCGCGGCGGTTTCGCGCAGCACCCGCGCCAGCGCCAGCGGCTCCTCGATCAGCGCCCACTCGGCAGGGCGACGCGCACGGTGCAGTTGCACGCGGGCATTCATTTCACCGTCCAGCGGCTCGCTGGTGGCGATATAGGTCACCGCCAGCGCGCTGTCGACGGCGTATTGTTCGGCCAGGCGGCTCTTGCCCGATCGGGCGCCGCCAAGAATCAGCTTGAGCATGTCAGTCCAGCCCGCAGAGTTGACGAAGCCGGGCGCCGTCCAGGTGCGTGTCCACCAGGTCGGCCAGGCGTTCGATGTCCAGTTCACGCAGAGCATGGTAGTCCACCTGCTGCACATCGTTCAGGCCAGCCCAGCGCAGCAGCGCCGTGCACGAATGCGGCGACTCGAACAGGCCGTGCAGGTAGGTGGCCAGGATCTGCCCATCGGCGCTGACCGCGCCATCGCTGCGACCGTCGGCCAACTGTACGGCGGGCTGCGCCAGCGCCGGCCCGCGGGTGACCCCGGCATGGATCTCGTAGCCACTGACGGGCGCCTGCTCCAGGTTCAGCGTGCCGCTGACATTGCGCAGCTGCTTCTCGGCCTCCAGCTGCGTGCTGTAGTCCAGCCAGCCCAGGCCCGCGCTGCTGCCGGCGGCGCCTTCCAGGCCCAGTGGGTCATGCACGTGGGTCCCGAGCATCTGCAGGCCACCACAGATGCCCAGCAGTTTGCCGCCGTAGCGCAGGTGGCGGGCTATCGCCTCCTCCCAGCCGCGCTCGCGCAGGTGCGCCAGGTCGCTGCGCACGCTCTTGGAGCCCGGCAGGATGATCAGGTCGGCCGGCGGTATCGCGTCGCCCGGCCCGATGAACTGCAGATCCACCTGCGGATGCAGGCGCAGCGGGTCGAAGTCGGTATGGTTGCTGATGCGCGGCAGCACCGGCACGATCACCTTGAGCACCTGCGCGGCTTTCTGGCCCTGGCGCCGGTCCAGGCCATCCTCGGCTTCCAGATGCAGGTCCAGCACATACGGCAGCACGCCCAGCACCGGCTTGCCGGTACGCGCCTCGAGCCAGTCCAGGCCGGGCTGCAGCAGGGCGATGTCGCCACGAAAGCGGTTGATCACGAAGCCCTTGACCCGCGCCTGCTCGCTGGGCGACAGCAGCTCCAGGGTGCCGACCAGGTGTGCGAACACCCCGCCGCGGTTGATATCGGCGATCAGGATCACCGGGCAGTCGACCGCCTCGGCAAACCCCATGTTGGCGATGTCCCCGGCCCGCAGGTTGATTTCGGCCGGCGAGCCCGCGCCCTCCACCATCACCACCGGGTAGGCGTCGCTCAGGCGCTGGTGCGAGGCCAGTACCGCCTGCATGGCGATGGCCTTGTAGTCGTGATAGGCCACCGCGTTCATGCTGGTGACCGCGCGGCCATGCACGATCACCTGGGCTCCGGTCTCGCTGTTGGGCTTGAGCAGTACCGGGTTCATGTCGGTGTGCGGCGCCAGCCCGGCGGCCTGGGCCTGCACCGCCTGGGCACGGCCGATTTCGCCGCCGTCGGCCGTCACCGCACTGTTGAGTGCCATGTTCTGCGGCTTGAACGGCACGACACCCACGCCCTGGCGCGCCAGCCAGCGGCACAGCGCGGTCACCAGGGTGCTCTTGCCGGCATCGGAGGTGGTGCCTTGCACCATCAGGGTGGTCATGGGTGTTCCTTGCGGTAGTCGTCCAGCGCCTGGACCAGGCGCTGCCAATCGGTGTCGGTGGCCGGCAGGCCGAAACGCAGGCTGCCCAGGTGCTCGAACAGGCGCAGCAGGATGCCGCGCCGCGCCATGAACTGGTGCAACTGCGCGGTGTGGGCAAGCTCCAGGTACTGGAACAGGTCGCAGCCGCCGGCCGGCGTGAAACCGGCAGCATCGAGTACCTGCGCCAGGCGTGTGCTGGCCTCGGCACAGCGGGTGATCTGGCGCTGCTGGGCGCCATGGTCGAGCAGGCAGGCCTGGCCCAGCACCCGCGTGGGCCCGGCGATCGACCAGGGCCCCAGTTGTTCGGCCAGCAGCTGCAGCAGTTGACGTTCGGCCAGCACGAAGCCCAGGCGTACACCGGCCAGGCCGAAGAACTTGCCGAACGAGCGCAGCACGATCAGCCCGTTGCGCCAGGTTTCGGCGGCGATGCTGTGTTGCGGGGTGTTGTCCATGAACGCTTCATCCACCACCAGCCAGCCACCGCGCTGGGCCAGGCGGGCGTGCCAGCCCAGCAGGCGCTCGGCGCTCAACAGACGCCCGGTGGGGTTGTTGGGGTTGACCACCACCAGCACATCGAGGCTGTCGAGAAAGAACTCCACCTCGGCCTCGCCGACTTCACGCACGCGGTGCCCGGCGCGCCGCCAGCCCTCGGCATGTTCGGCGTAGCACGGCGACAGCACACCGACCTTGCCACTGCGACGCAAGCGCGGCAGGGCCTGGATGGCGGCCTGGGACCCGGCCACCGGCAGCAGTTGCGGCACGCCGTAGTACTCGCGGGCCGCCTGCTCCAGGCCATCGTCGGTTTCGGGCAGGCGTGCCCAGGCGCGCAACGGGATCTCGGGGATCGCGAAGGGCCACGGCGCGATGCCGCTGGACAGGTCGACCCAGTCCTGCACTGCGATGCCGTACTCCAGCACCGCCCGCTGCAAACGACCACCGTGTTCAAGCATAGAATTGCGCCCCCACGCACAACAGCAGCAACCACAACCACACGCCCTTGCACACCAGTTGCCAACCACGCTCGATGGCGTCGGCATCGGCCGGCGGGCCTTCGCCCAGTTGCGGGCGCTGGTGCAGCTCGCCGTGGTACACCGCCGCGCCGCCCAGCTCGACACCCAGCGCACCGGCGCCAGCTGCCATCACCGGGCCGGCGTTGGGGCTGTCCCACAACGGCGCCTGACGGCGCCAGCAGCTCAGTGCCAGGCGCGTCCTGCCCAGCACCGCGTAGGTCAGGGCCACCAGCCGCGCCGGAATATAGTTGAGCAGATCGTCGATGCGCGCTGCGGCCCAGCCAAAGCGCTCGAAGCGCTCGTTGCGATAGCCCCACATGGCATCCAGGGTATTGCTCAAGCGATACAGCACCACACCTGGCGCCCCCGCCACCACGAACCAAAACAGGGCGGCGAACACTGCATCGCTACCGTTCTCCAGCACCGATTCGGTGGCGGCACGCGCCACGGCGGTGTCATCCAGTTCGCCGGTTTCACGGCTGACCAGGTAGCCCACGCGGCGGCGCGCTTCGTCCAGGTCGCCGCCACGCAGCGCCTCGGCCACGGGCCGTACATGTTCGCCAAGGCTGCGCAGGCCCAGCGCGCAGTACAGCGCCAGTATCTCCACCAGCCAGCCGATGTAGGGCAGCCACGACAGCACAGTGACCAGCAGGGTCAGGGGCACCACCGCCAGAAACCACGCGGTGACGCCATGGCTGCGCCAGCCACGACCGCCGGCATTGAAGCGTTGTTCCAGGCGTCCGGCATAACGGCCGAACGCGACCAGCGGGTGCGCACGCCGGGGCTCGCCCAGCAAGGCATCCAGCGCCACCCCGGCCACACTCAGCAAGGTCACACTCATCAACGCTCTCCCCAATGGTTTTCGTAGAGCATCTCGCTCAATGGCCGCTCGCGGGCCCAGCCTTCGAGCACCAGCATGGGCGCCTCGTAGAACGCCTCGACCGGGCCCAGGCACAGTACCGCCAGCGGTTTGGCACCGGCCGGCATGCCCAGCAGGTCGGCCAGTGCCTGCGGTTCGAACAGCGACACCCAGCCCATGCCCAGGCCCTCGGCACGGGCCGCCAGCCACAGGTTCTGGATGGCGCACGACAGCGAGGCCAGGTCCATTTCCGGCAAGGTGCGACGGCCGAAGATGTGCGCCTCGCGCCCGTCCATCAGCGCCGCCACCAGCACCTCGGCGCAATCGTTGATGCCCTCGACCTTGAGCCGCATGAAATCGTCAGAACGCTGCCCCAGTGCCTCGGCGGTGCGCACCCGCTCCTGCTCCACCAGCGCCTGGATCTGCTGGCGCAGCTCGCGACGGGTGATGCGGATGAAACGCCAGGGCTGCATCAGACCCACGCTCGGGGCCTGGTGCGCCGCCTGCAGCAGGCGTGCCAGCAGCTCGGGGGCCACCTCGCCGCCGCTGAAATGGCGCATGTCGCGGCGCTCGCCGATGGCGCGGTAGACCGCCGCGCGCTCGGCGTCGTTGAAGGCCTGGTCGCTCATGGTGCCAGCAGCGTCGCCAGCGCAGACGGGTTGGACGGGAAGTAGAAATGCACATACGAGGCCGTCAGCCGGCCGCAACGGTACACCGCCTCGGCGCCGCGCCCGCCGTTGGGGCTTTGCCCGCGGGCGATGGGTTCGAGCGCGGTGCTGGTCAGCGAATGGTGATAGGTATGCCCGCGCAGGGTGCCCTCGGGCAGCTCTACCGCTTGCAGGGCCAGGGCCGCCAGGCGCTTCTGCATCACCGCCTCGCCCGGCAGCAGGCCGGCCAGTTCGGCCCGTTCGCCGGCCACATCGGTCACTGCATCGAGCAGGTAGAGCATGCCGCCGCATTCGGCCAGCAAGGGCTTGCCGGCCTGGTGATGGGCCCGGATCGCCGCCAGCATCGGCGTGTTGGCGGCCAGCGCATGGTGGTGCAGCTCAGGGTAGCCGCCGGGCAGGTACAGGCTGTCGCAGTCTGGCAGCAGGCGGTCGTGGATCGGCGAGAAGAAGCTCAGCTGTGCGCCCATCTCGCGCAACAGGTCCAGGCTGGCGCCATAGGTGAATGCGAAGGCTTCGTCGCGCGCCACGCCGATCCGCACGCCGGCCAGCAGTGGCTCGATGCTGCGCGGCTGCGGCGCATCGAAGGCCACCGCCGGCGGCAGGGCCGACTCGCAGCTGTCGCCCAGGGCGTTGGCGGCGGCGTCCAGGCGCAGGTCCAGGTCGGTCAGTTCGCTGGCCTGCACCAGGCCCAGGTGGCGGCTGGGCAGTTCGATGCCGGTTTCCCGCGACAGCCCGCCGTACCAGCGCAGGCCTTCGGTCAGGCTGCCTTCGAGCAGTTGCGCGTGACGCAGCGAGCCCACCCGGTTGGCCAGCACGCCGGCAAACGGCAGGTCGGGCTGGTAGCGTGCCAGGCCCAGGGCCAGCGCGCCGAAGGTCTGGGCCATGGCCGTGCCGTCGATCACCGCCAGCACCGGCACGCCGAAATGCCGCGCCAGGTCGGCGCTGGACGGCGTACCGTCGAACAGCCCCATCACCCCTTCGATCAGGATCAGGTCGGCGTCGGCGGCGGCTTCCCACAGCAGGCGCCGGCTTTCCTCGGCGCCGACCATCCACAGGTCCAGCTGGTACACCGGGGCGCCACTGGCGCGCTCCAGAATCATCGGGTCGAGAAAGTCCGGGCCACACTTGAACACCCGGACCTTGCGCCCCTGGTTGCGGTGCAGGCGCGCCAGTGCGGCCGTCACCGTGGTCTTGCCCTGGCCAGATGCAGGTGCCGCGATCAGCACCGCCGGGCAATGACGGGTTTGCCTCATAGTTCCACGCCCTTCTGGGCACGGATGCCGGCCTGGAAGGCATGCTTGACCATGCCCATCTCGGTCACGGTGTCGGCCAGCTCGATCATCTCGGGCTTGGCGCCGCGGCCGGTGACGATCACATGCTGCATCGGTGGGCGTGCCTGCAGGTCGCCGAGCACCTGGTCGAGGTCGAGGTAGCCGTGCTTGAGGGCGATGTTGAGCTCATCGAGCACTACAAAACCGATGGCCGGGTTCTGCAGCAACTGGCGCGAAACCGCCCAGGCAGCCTCGGCGGCGGCGATGTCGCGCTGGCGGTCCTGGGTTTCCCAGGTAAAGCCCTCGCCCATCACGTGGTAGCGCACCTGTTCGGGGAAGCGGCGGAAGAACAGCTCCTCGCCGGTGCTGTTGCGGCCCTTGATGAACTGCACCACGCCGCATTGCATGCCGTGGCCCAGGGCCCGCGCCAGCATGCCGAAGGCCGAGCTGCTCTTGCCCTTGCCGTTGCCGCTGAGTACCAGCAGCAGGCCGCATTCGTTGGGCGAGTTGGCAATGCGTTCGTCGATTACCGCTTTTTTGCGCAGCATGCGCGCCAGATGGCGTTCGTCGCGATCGGTGGTGTCGGTCATCGGAGGCTCCGTGGGCAACTGGCGCGCACAGGGACCGGGGGGATCGAGTCGGCGCGACAGCAGGTTGGCGATGGCACACGGAAAACGCGCAGGCCCTGCCACTGGCCGGGAGAACCGCGCATCACCCTCCGTGATGCCGTTGATCTGTGACAGGCCGGTCTCCGGGCTCATGGGCGGGTCTGATCGACCCGGATCGCGCGCCTTCCCGGGCTGTTGCACCCAGTGGCCCTGCGCGATCCCGACTCATTTACCGTTGCGGGGGCAGCGCCGGAATCGCACGTTGCACGTGCCCACCGGCTTCCCTGTTTCACCCTGCCGGCACCTTGGCCGCAGAGCACCTGAAACAAGTCGCGAAGGTTAGAGGGTTGGGCCATGAGCGTCAATCAAAGGCGCTGCGAAGCGGTCTGGATCAATGGCATTTATGTCATCTTGTGTCACACTCACTGCAGTGATATCACATAGCCATTATCCGCACCTCTCCGATCCACAATAACAATGGAGCACGGCATGCAAGGTCTGATCATCAACAACCCGCGTCTGGAGTTCCTGCGCCCCGCCCTGGAACGTTGGGCCGAGTGCCTGGAGCGCTACAACCAGACCCTGGGCGACAGCGACGCCCCCTACTGGCAAGGCGTGCAAAGCAACCTTGGCGTGCTGAGCGCGGCGGCCTGGCAGGCGGAGCTGGTGACCTTGCAGGGTGCGCAGACCAAGAAGCAGCGCGACGAAGGCGAGCGTGCGGCGCACTGCGACCTGGTGATCGCCAGCAAGGAAGAGACCGCCTACCTGCAGGCCACCCAGCGCTGGCCACGGGTCGGCAAGCTCGACCTCACCGATGCCCTGCAGGAGAGCGTCGCCCAGGCTCGCCTGGTGGGCTATGCCAGCCAGCTCAAGGTCGCCGCGCTGTTCGTCAGCCCGTACAAGGCCGGGCAACACGCCAGCCCCGAAGAACTTCAGGACCTGGTCGACGACCTGCAAAAGCACAATGCATGCGCCATCGCCTGGGTGTTCCCCTATGGCTACCGCAAGCTGCACGACGACGTGGGCCGCTACCACCCCGGCATCGCGCTGCTGCTCAAGCAGGCCTGAGCCCCTGTCGAGGGAACCTCGCCGACGTGCCCGCCTCTACCTTACTGGACACGGCCAACTTCGCGAGGGACACCGATCATGGGCAACATGCGCATTGCTGTACTGCTGGCACTCACCACCGGGCTGGTGGCCTGCGGCGAGAACGCCCGCCTGGACGTCACCGATGGCACCGGCCCGTCGCCGCGCCTGCCCGAACCGAACAAGACCCTCATCCCCACGGTAAACATCGCGCCGGCCATCGGCTGGCCAGAGGGCGGCAAACCCAAGGCTGCGGCAGGCACCCAGGTGGTGGCCTTCGCCGACAAGCTCGACCACCCGCGCTGGCTGTACGTGCTGCCCAACGGCGACGTGCTGGTGGCCGAGACCAACGCGCCGCCCAAGCCCGATGACGGCAAGGGCATCAAGGGCTGGGTGATGGGCAAGGTGATGGGCCGCGCCGGCGCCGGAGTGCCCAGCCCCAACCGCATCACCCTGCTGCGTGACAGCGACAAGGACGGCGTGGCCGACACCCGCACCACCTTCATCGAGGGGCTGAACTCGCCGTTCGGCATGGCCCTGGTGGGCAACGACTTCTATGTGGCCGACACCGATCGGCTGTTGCGCTTCACCTACGAGCCAGGCGCCACCCGCCTGCAGGGCAGCGGCACCAAGGTGGTCGACCTGCCGGGCGGCACGCTCAACCACCACTGGACCAAGAACGTGATCGCCAGCCCCGACGGCAAGAAGCTGTACGTGACCGTGGGCTCCAACAGCAACGTGGCCGAAAACGGCATGGAGCAGGAGAAAGGCCGCGCCGCGATCTGGGAGGTCGACCCGGCCACCGGCAGCCAGCGCCTGTTCGCCACCGGCCTGCGCAACCCCAACGGCCTGGCCTGGGAACCCCATAGCCAGCAGCTGTGGACGGCGGTGAACGAACGTGACGAGATCGGCAGCGACCTGGTGCCGGACTACATCACGTCGGTGAAGGACGGCGCCTTCTATGGCTGGCCCTACAGCTATTACGGGCAGCATGTGGATGAACGCGTACAACCGCAGGATGCGAAACTGGTGGCCAGCGCGATTGCGCCGGACTATGCGGTGGGGCCGCACACCGCCTCGCTGGGGCTGGCGTTTACCGTGCCGAACGCCTTGCCGGCGCCGTTCGACCAAGGCGCGTTCATCGGCCAGCACGGTTCATGGAACCGCAAGCCGCACAGTGGCTACAAGGTGATCTTCGTGCCGTTCAGCACGGCGGGCAAACCGTCGGGCAAACCCATCGATCTGCTGACCGGGTTTCTCGACGAGGACGGCAAGGCCATGGGGCGCCCGGTCGGCGTGGTGAACGATCAGCGTGGCGGGGTGCTGGTGGCCGACGACGTGGGCAATGTGATCTGGCGGGTGAGCAAGGCGCAGTAGCACTGCGCTGACGTGTTCGCCGGCAAGGTCGACTCCTGCTGGAGCCGGCTTTGCAGGCCACGCTGTCAGGGATTGCGCGCCAGGTGCGCCGGCTGCAGCACGCGCTTGGCGTTGAGGTAGGCCTTCTGCCAGTAGCTGTTGGACAGGTAGTCCAGGCGCACCGTACCGCCCGTTGACGGTGCATGCACGAAACGCCCCTCACCCACGTAGATACCGGCATGGCTTACCTGGGTGCCGCCATTGGTGGCGAAGAACACCAGGTCGCCCGACTGCAACGCACCCTTGTCGATGTCCGGGGCACGAATGCCGATCATCTCGCGGGTTGAGCGCGGCAGGGCGATACCCGCCGCGTCCCGGTACACGTAGCCAATCAGCCCGCTGCAATCGAACCCCGAGTCCGGGGTATTGCCGCCCCAGCGGTAAGGCGTGCCCACCAGGCCCAGGGCCCGGAACAGCACATCCTCGGCCACTGGCGAGAAATACACCTGGGGCGCCATCACCTTCGGCTCGACCACCTGAGGTTTCTGCGGGGCATGGCTGGAGCAGGCTCCCAGCAGGGCCGCCAGGGAAAGTACAGCAACGCGCGCGAGTATCGACATAGTCAGAACATCCTGTCTGAAGCCGCCCGACCCCAAGTCGGAAATAGGTGAGAAATTAGATTAGACGTTTTCTGTAAACACGCACGGCGGCGAGCTTTTCAGCTACGCCGCCGTGCGGGACATCACGCGCAGACTCAGTTACGCGACAGGGTAGTCGGTGCCATGGCCAGCGCGCGCTTGGCTTCGATGAAGGTCTTGCTCCAGTAGCGGTCACCGAGATTGTCGATGCGCACGCCACCGCTGCGGCGGCTGCTGGAGTGGATGAACTGATCGTCGCCCAGATAGATGCCGGCGTGGCTGACGCGGCCGCGACCATTGGTGCTGAAGAACAGCAGGTCGCCTGGCTCGAGCTTGTTGCGCGCAACCAGCGGGGCTTTCACGTTGATCATTTCGCGGGTGGAGCGCGGCAGGTTCATGCCGGCCTCTTCGCGGAACAGGTAGCCGATGAAGCCGCTGCAGTCGAAGCCGGACTTCTCCGAGGTGCCGCCGAAACGGTAGCGGGTACCGATCAGGGACATGCCACGTTCGAGAATGTTGTCGGCCAGGGCTGGCAGTTCGTAGGGCTTGGTGCTGGAGGAGAACGCTTCCAGGTCCTGCTCGGTGGCCAGCTCTTCTTCGAACACCGACGCAGCGGTGGAAGGCTTGGCGGCAGCCTGGGCAGCAACTGGAGCGGGAGCCTGCTGGTGGGTGACGGGACCGGTGGTCGCGCAGCCGAACAGCAAGGTCACAAGTGCGAGGGGCACGAGGGGTGCGAAGCGATTTAGCATGGGCACGACCGTGGCTTGAATTTGATGAAGCCGAGACTATGCCTTCTATCGGATCGATTTGCAAATTCAATCGAAAAAAATGTGACTTTTATGTGCCGAGGCTCTGGGCCGGCCCTACCAGCCCAATGTCTCTTTCAAAAACGGGATGGTCAGCTTGCGCTGCGCCTGCAGTGAAGCCTGGTCGAGGCGTTCGAGCAGGTCGAACAGTGCGCTCATGCTGCGCGTGCCTCGGGTCAGGATGAAATGCCCGACTTCGTCGGTGAGGTGCAGGCCCCGGCGCGAGGCGCGCAATTGCAGGGCACGCAGCTTGTCTTCATCCGACAGGGCGCGCATCTGGAAGATCAGCGCCAGGGTCAGGCGCGACTTCAGGTCGGCCAGCTTGATCGGCAATTCCCGGGGGGAGCTGGACGCTGCCAGCAGCAAGCGGCGGCCGCTGTCGCGCAGGCGATTGAACAGGTGGAACATGGCCTCTTCCCAGTCCGGCTTGCCGGCAATCACATGCAGGTCGTCCAGGCACACCAGTTCGTACTGTTCCAGGTTGTCGAGCAGTTCCACGCCGCGATCGAGCAGTTGCGCCAGAGGCAGGTACACCGCAGGCTCGCCCAGTTGCTCGAAGCGCAGGCACGCGGCCTGCAGCAGGTGGGTACGCCCTACGCCCTGCTTGCCCCACAGGTAGATCAGGCTTTCGGTCCAGCCGGCGTCGGCTTCGCAGAGTCGCTCGACGTAGCCCAATGCGGCGGCGTTGGCACCCGGATAGTAGTTGATGAAGGTGGCGTCATCACGCAGACGCACACCCAGGGGCAACTGGATCGGTTTCATGCTGGCTGGGCAGTCCCGAGGAACCGCAAGGGGCCTTTGGTGAAAAGTCCGCAAAGTCTATACCCGTGACGCCAACCGCACAATGCGTTAGCAAAATCAAAGGCTTGCGCGGCATATGGGGCAGGCATGGGTCAATCCTCCAGCAGTTCCTCTGCACTCAGGCGAAACAGCTCCACGGTGTTGATGCTCGCCCCTTCGAGCGAGCCTTCCTTATCCAGTACCTGGTTGGCCGCGTTCATCTCCGAACTGCGCCCGGCAACGCGCTGGAAGGTGCTGCGCGGTAGTGCGGCGCTCCAGCCATTCTCGAAGGTGTTGTAGGCCAGGGTCAGCGCCGCGGTGAAGTAGTGCTGATTGGCGACCGGGAACCGCACCGCATTGTCGTCCTGGTCATAGGCCGTGAAATGACTGGGCAGCGCCTTGAGCCCCAGACGCTTGAGCACCACCCAGGAAAACGCCGAGGGTACGAACATCGTGAGCTTCTCGGCCGCGTGCCGCGAGTAGCCCTGCTGCAGGGCCGCTGCCACCTCATCCTCGTCGAGGTCATCGGCCAGCAGCGGCAATGCATCCATCACGCCTGCCAATGCACAGGCGTGGTCGGTTTCATGTTCCATCACTCAGGGTGTCCTTCAAAGGTCCGGGTCGATTTCACCAGCATACATGTCCGACTCTTTATAGAGGTCGTGCATGTGCCGCAGCAACACCATGATCACCGCCGCCACCGGCAGCGCCAGCAACACCCCGGTGAACCCGAACAGCTCGCCGCCGGCCAGGATCGCGAAGATCACCGCCACCGGATGCAGACCGATGCGGTCGCCCACCAGCAACGGCGTGAGCACCATGCCTTCAAGGGCCTGGCCCACCATGAACACCGCGACGATGCCCAGCATCGGGTACAGGTCGCCGCCGAACTGGAACATGCCGGCGATCAATGCCGCGCCGATGCCGATGATGAAACCCATGTACGGCACGATGGCCGCAAGCCCGGCCATGATACCGATCAGCAGGCCCAGTTCGAGGCCCACCAGCATCAACCCGGCGGCGTAGATCACCCCCAGCGCCAGCATCACCAGCAACTGCCCGCGCACGAACGCACCGAGCACCTCGTGGCATTCCAGGGCCAGCGACACCACCTGCTCTTCGCGCTGGCGCGGCAACAGGCGGCGCAGCTTGGCCATCATCAGGTCCCAGTCGCGCAGCAGGTAGAAGCCCACCACGGGGATCAGCACCATGTTGGCCAACCAGCCGATCAGCGCCAGCCCGGACGCGGTAGCCTGGCTGAGCACGATGCCGACGATGTCGGTGGTCTGGCCCATGTGCTCGCTGATCGCCGACTTGATCTTGTCGAACTTCCAGAAGCCATCGGCCAGCCCCAGGCGCGTCTGCACCCACGGCAGCGCCACGTGCTGCAACCAGTCGAGCATCTGTGGTGCCAGCTCGTACAGGCGCACCAACTGCTTGGCCAGCATCGGGATCAGCACCAGCAGCATCGCCATGAACACCAGGGTGAACAGGGCGAACACCACTACTACGCCCCAGGTGCGTGACAGCCCGGCGCGCTCCAGCCGGTCCACCAGCGGGTCGGCCAGGTACGCCAGGCCGATACCTATAAGGAAGGGCGAGAGGATCCCGTGCAAGAAGTACAGCAGCGTGCCGATTACCAGCACCCCCAACACCCATACCCAACGGCGTGTATCCATCATTCAGTCACGCTCCCTGCCAACGAAACCGCAAACCGGTGAACGGTGCGGGCGCAGCCACCTGGGCCTCGCCTGGGGCTGCGGGTGCGACCGGCGCTGGGGCGGCGGCCTCTGCCGGCACCTCCTGCAGCCTGGCCAGGCTCAGTTGCGCACGCACCTGTTCGGGGGTGCCGCTGACGGTGTAGGTCAGGGTATCGCCGTCCACATAGGTCAGGCGCCCGCCCAGCGGCTCAAGGGTCTGCAAAAGCTGCGCATAGCGCTCCAGGGTCATGCCCTGCACCTGTATCTGGTTTTCGCCACCGGTGCCCGGCCGCGCGACAAAGCGCGGCGCCAGGCGCGTGCTGACGGCCAGCATCACCGCATCGGCCAGGGCGGCCTGATCGGCGCCTTCGACCTTGCCCTGCTCGCGCTGGTCGCCCAGCCACAGGCGCCAGGTGCCCTGCCATTTGCCCTCGCCCTCGGTGGCATGCACCGCCAGCAACGCATCGGCCGCGTAGCGCTCGGAGGCCTCGCGCAGGGGCGCGGGGTCGGTGCCTTCGAGGTTCTTGGCAGTGGCCACCAGTTGCTCGTTCAGGTCGCCCATGGGCAGGCGCAGCGGCAAGCCACGGTGTTGCGCGGCGCGGCGCAGCGGTTCGGCGCTGCTCTGGCCATCGCCCACCAGGCTCGAACCGCCCACGCTGTCGTTCAACCACCAGCCGAGGATGGCCGGCCGGTTGCTGCCCCACAGGGCCAGCCCGGCCTGGCGCAGCGCCCGGTCGGTGCTGCCGGGGTCGAAATCCACCAGCACGGTTTCCGGCGGGCCGGCCTCGAAACCGAACTGGCTGATGATTTGCTGCGGGTCCTTGCGTAGCCCTGCCAGGCCCGCACTCTGCGGCGCCTTGGGGTCGCCCGTGAGGCGCACCACCAGGGTGCTCAGGGCATTCTGGGTGGCCTGGGCGCGGGCTTCGGTGCCCTCGCCGCTGACCGGCTCGCGCACCTGATAAAGGCCAGTGAGGGTTTCGGCCTGAACGCTCAGGCCAAACAGGGCAAGGCAGCCAACGGCCAGGTATGAACGCAAACGCATGGAGGATTCCTGTCCAGGTAAATAGAAAGCGCGGTCAGTGAAAAGTGAAGCTCTGACCACCCCCGCGGGTAAAACATTCAGCCCTGCGGTCAAATTTCATTACCTATACCTTATACAGCCCATGGCGCGGCAACCAGCGGCCGTACCGAATCAATGTTTTTATGTCGAATGAGGCCCTGCCCGTCGGCCTGAGGATGGCCGCTACCGGGTAACCCTGATAAAATCGCGCGCCTTCGCAGACCGGCGACGCTCAGGCAGCAGGAAAACCCTCGCAATGCCTGGCAGGTGCCGGTCGATTCCCCCGAATCCCTCCCCCTAAAGGCCTGGATCATGAGCAAGCAACCCTCCCTGAGCTACAAGGACGCCGGTGTAGACATCGACGCCGGTGAAGCATTGGTCGAACGCATCAAAGGCGTCGCCAAGCGCACGGCGCGCCCGGAAGTCATGGGCGGCCTGGGGGGCTTCGGCGCCCTCTGCGAAATTCCGGCCGGCTACAAGCAGCCGGTGCTGGTTTCGGGCACCGACGGCGTGGGCACCAAGCTGCGCCTGGCACTGAACCTGAACAAGCACGACACCATCGGCCAGGACCTGGTCGCCATGTGCGTCAACGACCTGGTGGTGTGTGGCGCCGAGCCGCTGTTCTTCCTCGACTACTACGCCACCGGCAAGCTCAACGTCGACACCGCGGCTGACGTGGTCACCGGCATCGGCGCCGGCTGCGAACTGGCAGGCTGCTCGCTGGTAGGCGGCGAAACCGCTGAAATGCCGGGCATGTACGAAGGCGAAGACTACGACCTGGCCGGCTTCTGCGTCGGCGTGGTGGAAAAGGCCGAGATCATCGACGGCTCCAAGGTGGCTGCCGGTGACGCCCTGATCGCCCTGCCATCGTCGGGCCCGCACTCCAACGGTTACTCGCTGATCCGCAAGATCATCGAAGTGGCCGGCGCCGACATCCAGAACGTCCAGCTCGACGGCAAGCCGCTGACCGAACTGCTGATGGCCCCGACCCGCATCTACGTCAAGCCGCTGCTCAAGCTGATCAAGGACACCGGCGCGGTCAAGGCCATGGCCCACATCACCGGTGGCGGCCTGCTCGACAACATCCCGCGCGTGCTGCCAAAAGGCGCCCAGGCCGTGGTCGACGTGGCCAGCTGGCAGCGCCCGGCGGTATTCGACTGGCTGCAGCAGCAGGGCAACGTCGACGAGACCGAAATGCACCGCGTACTCAACTGCGGCGTGGGCATGGTGATCTGCGTGGGTCAAGATCAGGTCGACAACGCCCTGAACGTGCTGCGCGAAGCCGGCGAGCAGCCTTGGGTGATCGGCCAGATCGCCACCGCTGCCGAAGGCGCCGCCCAGGTCGAGCTGAAGAACCTCAAGGCGCACTGATGCCGAGCACGTCTTGTGATGTAGTGGTGCTGCTGTCCGGCACCGGCAGCAACCTGCAGGCCCTGATCGACAGTACCCGCACCGGCGACAGCCCGGTGCGGATCCGCGCGGTGATCTCCAACCGCGCCGATGCCTACGGCCTGCAGCGCGCCCGCGATGCGGGCATCGACACCGCCGTGCTCGACCACAAGGCCTTCGACGGCCGCGAGGCCTTCGACGCGGCGCTGGTCGAGCTGATCGACGGCTTTGCCCCGCAGCTGGTGGTGCTGGCCGGCTTCATGCGTATCCTCAGTGCCGGTTTCGTGCGCCATTACCACGGCCGCCTGCTCAATATCCACCCTTCCCTGCTGCCCAAGTACAAGGGCCTGCATACCCACCAGCGGGCGCTGGAAGCCGGGGATGCCGAGCATGGCTGCAGTGTGCACTTCGTCACCGAGGAACTCGATGGCGGGCCACTGGTCGTACAGGCTGTGATACCGGTAGTCTCGGATGACACGCCGGCGCAACTGGCCCAGAGGGTTCACAGCCAGGAACACCTGATTTATCCGCTGGCGGTGCGCTGGTTCGCCGAAGGCCGTTTGCGCCTTGGCGAGCACGGTGCTCTACTGGATGGCCAGCCCTTGGCGGCCAGCGGCCACTTGATTCGACCCTAGGAGATTTTATGCGTCGTGCCCTGCTCTTCGCACTTGCCGTGCTTGCACTGCCGCTTCAGGCAGCCGATCTGAAGCCTTTTTCGGCCAGCTACACCGCCGACTGGAAGCAACTGCCCATGAGCGGCACCGCCGAGCGCAGCCTGGCCAAGAACGCCAACGGGACCTGGAGCCTCAACTTCAAGGCCTCGATGATGATTGCCAGCCTGACCGAACAAAGTACCCTGCGCCTGGACAAGGACACCCTGCTGCCGCAGACCTACCACTTCGAACGTGGCGGCCTGGGAAAGGCCAAGAAGGTCGACCTGGACTTCGACTGGTCGAGCAAGAAGATCACCGGCTCCGACCGTGGCGACGCGGTCAACCTGCCGCTCAACCGCGGCGTGCTGGACAAGTCGTCCTACCAGCTGGCCCTGCAGCATGACGTGGCAGCCGGCAAGAAGAGCATGACCTACCAGGTGGTGGATGGCGACGAGATCGACACATACGACTTCCGCGTGCTGGGTACCGAGAAGGTCAGCACCAAGACCGGCCAGGTCGATGCGATCAAGGTCGAGCGCGTGCGCGACCCGAGCCAGAGCAAGCGCGTCACCGAGCTGTGGTTCGCCAAGGACTGGGACTACCTGCTGGTGCAACTGCGCCAGGTCGAGACCGACGGCAAGGAGTACGTGATCGTGCTGCAGGACGGCACGGTCGACGGCAAGTCGGTCAAGGGCAGCTGACAGGCCGCTAGCGTGCATTACCCGAAACCCCGCCTTGTGCGGGGTTTTGTTTTTGTGGCGTGGCCCACCCTGCAGACACCAGCCTTGCTGGCGAAGGAGTCGCCTCGACCGTGCGGCATGAAAGATGTTTCATGCACCAAGCATTTACTTAGGCTGCTAACAAATTCTATAAAAGAGACCTGCGACACGGTGCCGCAGTTAACTGGATTTGGAGTTAGCAGATGACTGTCAAAGTAACTGAGCGCGATGAATCGAAACTGTCCCACGAAGGCCTGGCCGCAGGCGTGCGTATCTGGGATGTGCATCAGCAGGACCAGCTGGTCGGCATGTTCCACAACGAACAGGAAGCCCACAGCTACCGGATCGAACTGGAGTACCTCGAAGCCAAGCGCCAACCCCAGTAATTCCCCGTCTTCAGAAACAGCAAACCCCGCCGAGGCGGGGTTTGTCGTGTCTAGCCCAGCAGGCTTACCACATCAGGTCATCCGGGATGACGTAGGCGGCGTACGGGTCGTCCGCATCCGGCGCTTCGACCTGGGTGTTGAGCAGCACGATGCGCTGCGGGTCGCGCTCCTGGATCTTCAGCGCGGCCTCGCGCGGGATCACCTCGTAGCCACCGCCATGCTGCACGATCGCCAGCGAGCCGCTGCTCAGCTTGCTGCGCATCAACGCGTTGACCGACAGGCGCTTGACCTTCTTGTCGTCGACGAAGTTGTAGTAGTCCTCGGTGGTCAGCTTGGGCAGGCGCGACACCTCGATCAACTGCTTGACCTGGGCGGCACGGGCCTTCTGCTCGGCCTTTTCCTGCTGCTGGCGGTTGAGCTCCTGGTCACGCTTGGCCTTCTCGGCCATGGCTTCCTTGGCCAGGCGCTGCTGGGTGTCGTCGACTTCGACCTGGCCTTTGTGCTCCAGGCGTTTCTGTTTCTTCTGTTCTTTGCTGACCTGCTTGACCTGCTTCTGGTTGACCAGGCCGGCTTTGAGCAGTTGGTCACGAAGGGAAAGGCTCATCGGTGTTCACTCACTTATGCAACAGCTCAGCCGCAGCTGGGCAGGTTCTTTTCCTGACGTTTGGCTTCGCCCCAGAGCGCGTCCAAGTCTTCGAGGGTGCAATCTTCAATCGGGCGCCCCATGTCGCGCAATGCCTGTTCGATAAAACGGAAACGTCGTTCGAACTTGCGATTGGCGCCACGCAGGGCGTTTTCCGGGTCCAGCTTGAGGTGGCGGGCCAGGTTGACGGTGGCGAACAGCAAATCGCCCACCTCGTCGGCCAGCGCCGCCGGGTCGTTGTCGGCCATGGCCTGGAGTACTTCGTCGAGCTCCTCGCGCACCTTGTCCAGCACCGGCAACGGGTCGTCCCAGTCGAATCCGACCTGGGCCGCACGCTTTTGCAGTTTGGCCGCACGCGACAGGGCCGGCAAGGCCGCCGGCACGTCGTCGAGCAGCGACAGTTGTTCGGGCTCGCCCTTTTCGGCGCGCTCCTGGGCCTTGATCTCTTCCCAGCGCTGCTTGACCTGTTCTTCATCGAGCCGTGGCAGGTCCAGCGGCGCATGGAGCTCGCCGGTGGGGAACACGTGCGGGTGGCGACGGATCAGCTTGCGGGTGATGCTGTCGATCACCCCGGCGAATTCGAAACGGCCCTCTTCACGGGCCAGCTGGGCGTAATACACCACCTGGAACAGCAGGTCGCCCAGTTCGCCCTGCAAGTGCTCGAAGTCGCTGCGCTCGATGGCGTCGGCCACCTCGTAGGCTTCTTCGAGGGTGTGCGGGATGATCGTGGCGTAGGTCTGCCTGAGGTCCCACGGGCAGCCGTACTGCGGGTCGCGCAGGCGGGCCATGAGGTGGAGCAGGTCGTCTAGGGTGTACATCGTGTGCTCTCTGTTCGGCAGGTCTGGCCTCATCGCGGGTCAAGCCCGCTCCCACAAGGATCCTGCAGGAGCGGGCCTGCCCGCAATGGCGCCCTCAAGGCGTACGGTTGCGCCGCGTCTCGATGATGTTGGGCAACTGCGAAATGCGCCCCAGCAAGCGCCCCAGGGCGTCCAGGCCCGGGATCTCGATGGTCAGCGACATCAGCGCAGTGTTGTCCTCCTTGTTCGAACGGGTGTTCACCGCCAGCACGTTGATGCGCTCGTTGAGCAGCACCTGCGACACGTCGCGCAGCAGGCCCGGGCGGTCATACGCACGCACGATGATGTCCACCGGGTAGGTCTGCACCGGCACCGGGCCCCAGCTGACCTGGATGATGCGCTCCGGCTCGCGACCGGCCAGTTGCAGCACCGAGGCGCAGTCCTGGCGGTGAATGGTCACCCCACGGCCCACGGTGATGTAGCCGACGATGGCATCGCCCGGCAGCGGCTGGCAGCACCCGGCCATCTGCGTCAGCAGGTTGCCCACGCCCTGGATCTGGATATCCCCGCGCTTGCCCGGCTTGTAGCCGGTGGCCTTGCGCGGCACCAGCTCGATGTGGTCGATGCGGTCCGGCTCCACCAGTTGCTGCGCGGCGTTGACCAGGTGCGCCAGGCGCAGGTCGCCGGCGCCCAGCGAGGCGAACATGTCTTCGGCAGTCTTGAGGTTGGCCTTTTCGGCCAGGCGCTCGAAGTCCACCTGCGGCAGGCCCAGGCGGTTGAGTTCGCGCTCGAGCAGGGTCTTGCCGGCGGCGACGTTCTGGTCGCGGGCCTGCAGCTTGAACCAGTGCACGATCTTGGCCCGCGCCCGCGAGGTGGTGACGTAGCCCAGGTTCGAGTTCAGCCAGTCGCGGCTCGGGTTGCCGTGCTTGCTGGTGATGATCTCCACCTGCTCGCCGGTCTGCAGGCTGTAGTTGAGCGGCACGATGCGCCCGTTGATCTTGGCGCCCCGGCAGTTGTGGCCGATCTCGGTGTGCACGCGGTAGGCGAAGTCCAGCGGCGTGGCGCCCTTGGGCAGGTCGATGGCGTGGCCGTCGGGGGTGAACACGTACACCCGGTCCGGCTCGATATCCACGCGCAGCTGTTCGGCCAGGCCACCGATGTCCCCCAGTTCCTCGTGCCATTCCAGCACCTGGCGCAGCCACGAGATCTTCTCCTCGTAGTGGTTGGAGCTGGGCTTGACGTCGGTGCCCTTGTAGCGCCAGTGCGCGCAAACGCCCAGTTCGGCCTCCTCGTGCATGGCATGGGTGCGGATCTGCACCTCCAGCACCTTGCCTTCGGGGCCGATCACCGCGGTGTGCAGCGAGCGGTAGCCGTTCTCCTTGGGGTTGGCGATGTAGTCGTCGAACTCCTTGGGGATGTGCCGCCACAGGGTATGCACGATGCCCAGCGCGGTGTAGCAGTCGCGCATCTCGGGCACCAGCACGCGCACGGCGCGCACGTCGTAGATCTGGCTGAACTCCAGGCCCTTGCGCTGCATCTTGCGCCAGATCGAATAGATATGTTTGGCCCGGCCGCTGATGTCGGCCTTGACGCCCGTGGCCAGCAGCTCGTTCTGCAGCTGGTTCATCACGTCGCTGATGAAGCGCTCGCGGTCGAGCCGGCGCTCGTGCAGCAGCTTGGCGATCTGTTTGTACTGGTCGGGTTCCAGGTAGCGGAACGAGAGGTCTTCGAGCTCCCACTTGATGTGGCCGATGCCCAGGCGGTGGGCCAGCGGCGCGTAGATGTCGAACACCTCGCGGGCCACGCGGTTGCGCTTCTCGTCGTCAGCGCCCTTCACCGCACGAATGGCGCAGGTTCGTTCGGCCAGCTTGATCAGCGCCACGCGCACGTCGTCGACCATCGCCACCAGCATCTTGCGCAGGTTCTCGACCTGCGCCTGCGAGCCCAGCACCAGCGAATGGCGCGGGCTGAGGCTGGCACTGATGGCCGCCATGCGCAGCACGCCGTCGATCAGCTTGGACACCACCGGGCCGAAACGCTGGCCCACCTCGGCCAGGGTCACCTTGCCTTCACGCACCGCACGGTAGATGACCGCCGCCACGAGGGAGTCCTGGTCGAGCTTGAGGTCGGCGAGAATCTCGGCGATCTCCAGGCCCGCCTGGAAGCTCGAGGTACCGTCGGCCCAGGAATGCTTGGCCGGGTTACCTTTTTTCTCTATGTCCTGAGCGAACTCGCAGGCCGCCTTGAGGGCTTCCCGGTCCAGCGCCAGGTCGACGCTGACCACATGATCCAGCCATGCTTCGAGATTGATACTGCCGTCGGTGTTGACCGGCTGGTGCACTCTCACCTGTACCATCTTTGTTTACCTTTCCCTACAGCGCATGCTCATGCGCTTGAAAACACGGGTGTCGCCCCTGCCAGATCGAAGGGGCTACACCGGGCGGGCCAGCGTCGCTAACCCACCTCGAATAACGCCATGGCCTCGACATGCGCAGTCTGCGGAAACATGTCGAGGATCCCGGCACATTTTAACCGGTACCCCTGCTTGACCAGCTCGACGGTGTCGCGGGCCAGCGTCGCCGGGTTGCACGACACGTAGACCAGACGTCGGGCGCCAAGTGCGGCGATGTTGCGCACCACCTCGAAGGCACCGTCGCGCGGTGGGTCCAAGAGTACCGCACAAAAGCCTCCTGCCGCCCAGCCTGAAGTCGCCAGAGGCTGGGATAAATCGGCCTGAAAAAACTGCGTGTTATGCAGTTTGTTGCGTTGGGCATTGGCCGCGGCCCGATCGACCATGGCCTGCACCCCTTCCACCGCCACCACTTCGCGGGCCTGCCGGGCCAGCGGCAGGGCGAAGTTGCCAAGGCCGCAGAACAGGTCCAGCACACGCTCGTCGGCCTGTGGCGCAAGCCATGCCAGGGCCTGCTCGATCATCGCGGTGTTGACCTGGGCATTGACCTGCACGAAGTCACCTGGCCTGTAGGCCAATTCCAGGTTCCACGGTTCCAGGGTAAACCCTAGCGTGTCCGCTGGATTGGCCGGGGCCGGTTGCCCCTCACCTTGTAACCAGAGTTGTACACCCGCCTCGCTGCAGAACGCCTGCAAACGTGCCAGGTCGGCCTCGACCAGTGGCGCGGTATGGCGCAGCAGCAGTGCCAGGGCGGTACCGCTGAACAGCTCCACGTGCCCCACCACCTGTGGCTTGCTCAGGCTCTGCAACAACAGCGGCAGGTGACGCAGTATCGACTGCAAGGGTTGTACCAGCACCGGGCAGTCGTCGATGGCGACGATGTCCTGGCTGGCTTCGGCGCGAAAGCCCACGTCGAGCTTCCGGGCCTTGGCGTCCCAGCGCACCGCCACGCGGGCGCGCCGGCGGTAACCGAATTCGGGGCCGGACAACGGCGCGGCCCACTGCTCGGGCACCACGCCGGCCACCCGCTGCAACTGCTCGGCCAGCAGGCGCTGCTTGAGTTCGAGCTGAGCGGCATGGGGCAGGTGCTGCAAGTTGCAGCCGCCACAGCGATCGAAGTGCTTGCACGGCGCCGGGCGCCGCGCCTCGCTGGCGCTGAACACACGCTCCAGGCGTGCCTCGACCACCTTGCCGTGGGCATTGAGCACCCGTGCCTCGACCTCTTCACCGGCCAGGGCGCCGCTGACGAACCAGGTGCGCCCTTCGAAGAAGGCGATGCCGCGGCCGTCACCGGCCAGGCGCTCGATGCTCAGGCGCTGTTTCTTGCCCGTTGGCACCTGGGGCGCACGGGTACCACCGGTCGGCTGGAAGCGCAGACCGCCATTGCGTTTGGCCTTGGACATCAGTTGGCCGCGTCGAAGATGCCGGTCGACAGGTAACGGTCGCCACGGTCACAGATGATCGCCACCATTACCGCGTTTTCCAGCTCGCGCGACAGGCGCAGCATGGCCGCCACCGCACCACCGGAGGACACGCCACAGAAAATGCCCTCTTCGCGGGCCAGCCGGCGGGTGGTTTCTTCGGCTTCGCTCTGGGCCATGTCGACCACACGGTCGACGCGGCTGGCGTCGAAGATCTTCGGCAGGTACTCGTGGGGCCAGCGACGGATCCCGGGGATCGCCGAGCCTTCCATCGGTTGCAGGCCGACGATCTGCACGTTGGGGTTCTGCTCCTTGAGGTAGCGCGAGCAGCCCATGATGGTGCCCGTGGTGCCCATGGAGCTGACGAAATGGGTGATGCTGCCGCCGGTCTGCTGCCAGATTTCCGGGCCGGTGCTGACGTAGTGGGCTTCGGGGTTGTCACCGTTGCCGAACTGGTCGAGCACCTGGCCACGGCCTTCGGCCTGCAGGCGCTCGGCGAGGTCGCGGGCGCCCTCCATGCCTTCTTCCTTGCTGACCAGGATCAGCTCGGCGCCGTAGGCGGTCATGGCGGCCTTGCGTTCGGCGCTGGAGTTGTCGGGCATGATCAGGATCATCTTGTAGCCCTTGATCGCCGCTGCCATCGCCAGGGCGATACCGGTGTTGCCGGAGGTCGCCTCGATCAGCGTGGCGCCTGGCTTGATCTGCCCGCGCAGTTCGGCACGGGTGATCATCGACAACGCCGGCCGGTCCTTGACCGAGCCTGCCGGATTGTTGCCTTCGAGCTTGAGCAGGAGGGTATTGCTGGTCTCGCCGGCCATGCGCTGCAGGCGAACCAGGGGCGTGTTGCCGACGCAATCGGCGATGGTAGGGTACTGCAAGGTCATGGCGTATTTCGCAATCCAGACTGCGGGGGCGCCTATCATACCGGCAAACGGCTTTGGCCCATATCACGCAATGGTTGAGGGTTATAGCCGAGGGATATAAGCAGCCCGCGCGCAGCAACTTGAAACGGTGGTGGTGCATTCGCCGGCAAGGCCGGCGCCTACAGCCGCAGCGGTGCTAGATCACCGCCGGCAGCTGCATGTTCACCCGCAAGCCCTTGGCGTTGTTCTGCGCCCACAGCTGCCCGCTCTGACGCTGCAGGGCATTGCGCGCAATGCTCAGGCCCAGGCCGAAGCCGCCGTTCCCCGGCCGCGAGTCGTCCAGGCGGGTGAACGGCGCGAAGATGTGTTCCAGCTGCGCCTCGTCCACGCCTCCGCCTTCGTCCTCCAGCCACAGCAGCCACTGGCCCCCCTGGCGGCTTCCCGCCAGGCGTATCACCCCACCCGGCGGCGAGTGACGAATGGCATTGCGCAGAATGTTCTCCAACGCCTGGGCCAGGCTGTTGAGGTTGCCCTGCACCCAGCAGTCGGCCCCCAGCGTGCACACCAGTTGCTCCCGCGGCCAGCCACTTTCGAAGCAGGCATCCTCCGCCAGCATCTCCCACAACGCCTGCACCTGGATCGGTTCGCTGACCAACTGCGTGCGCTCGGCGTCCAGCCAGGCCAGTTGCAGGGCGTCTTCCACCAGGCGCTGCATGTTGTCCACTTCCCGGCCGAGGCGTTCGCGCAGCGCCTCCAGGTCGGTCTCGCCCTCGCTGGCCACCCGCAGGCGGCTCAGCGGCGTGCGCATTTCATGGGACAGGTCGCGCAGCAACTGCTGCTGCAGGGCCACCGTGCCCTGCAGGCGCTCGGCCATGTCGTCGAAGGCGCGCCCCAGCTCGCCGAACTCGTCCTTGCGGCTGGTGGTGTCGCTGGCCACCCGCGCGGTGAGCCGGTCGGCGCGCCAGGCATTGGCCTGCTCGCGCAACTGGCTCAGCGGGCGAATCAGCATGCGATACAGGCCCACGCAGAACACCAGGGTCAGCAAGCCGGGGATCAGGCCGTTGGTGACCATTCGCCAGAACAGCATGTTCAGGCGCCCCGGCATCAGCCGCTGCGGCAGTTCGATCACCAGGCTGCCCAGGCTGGAGTCGTCCGGGAACGGCACGAGCATCCATGGCGAGCGCGCCGAATGCCGGCTTACCGGCCAGTCGGTGCCGCGCAGAAACGTCAGGCGCTGGCTCTGGGCGTCGGTCAGCGGCACGCTGCCCAGCGATTGCAGATCGCTGCCGATCACGCCCACGAAACCGCGCTCGCGCTCGTGCATCTGCGTCAGCCACGCATCCACGCCGGCCTGCCCGCCGCGGCGCACGGCGTTTTCGGCCTCGCGGGCGTAGTCTTCCAGGGTGGCGCGCGCCTTGGGCGACAGGTAGGCGTTGCGGATCTCCATGTGCCGGCCCCACTGCCAGCTCAGGGCAATCATCAGCAGGCAGAACACCACCAGCAGCAAGGCCAGCTTCCAGAACAGGGAATGACGGCTGAGCACCTACAGGTCCTCGCTGGCGCTGAGCACATAGCCCTTGCCCCACACCGTGCGCACCTGGCGCTCCAGGTAACCGATGGCCTTGAGCTTGCGGCGGATCTGGCTCACGTGCATGTCCAGGCTGCGGTCATGCCGGGCATAGCCGCGCTGCAATACGTGCTGATAAAGGAATGCCTTGCTCAACACCTCTTCATGGCTGCGGTGCAGGGTGTCGAGCAGGCGGTACTCGCTTAAGGTCAGGCCGGCCCGCTGCTGCCCGTGGAGCACATCGCAGGCCAGTTCATCGAACACCAGTTCGCCCGCGGGCGTGCCCTCCCCCGGCTGGTGCCGGCGCTCCAGCGCCACCCGCCGCAGGATAGCCTCGATGCGCACGCGCAGCTCGACCATGCTGAACGGTTTGGGCAGGTAGTCGTCGGCGCCGCGCTGGAAGCCGGTGATGCGATCGCCTTCGGCGCCCAGCGCCGACATCAGGATCACCGGTATCGAGCTCTTCTCGCGCAGCCGCGCCAGGGCATCCAGCCCGTTCAGGCCGGGCAGCAGGATATCCATCAGCACCACATCGAAGCTGCGCTGGCGAGCCATCTGCAGCCCTTCGCGGCCATCGCGGCACCAGGTCACCAGAAACCCGCTGCGCTCGAGCTGCTCGTGCAGGTGGGCACCCAGGACCGGATCGTCCTCGATGGCAAGTATGTTTGAGGCGTTAATGGCGACGGGATTCATTGGCGGGTGCTAGCAATTCTCAATCGCTCGATTATTGAGCATTCCCCCCATGCAAGCAACACGCGCCGACAAAAGCACCTGCGCCTCCTACAATCGACAAAAACAGATACAAATGAGTGCATTAGATACACAGTCGCGGTAATTTTCAGAGTTGGGTCGTCGGAACATGCCGACGAAGGTCCTACAGCGCTAACCGAGCACAGGAGAGTGGGCGTGCTGAATCGATTGGGAATCAGAAGCCGCGTACTGCTGCTCGCCCTGCTCCCGGCCAGCATGATGGCACTGGTGCTGGGTGGTTACTTCACCTGGTTGCAGCAAAGCGAACTGCAGGCCCAGCTGCTGCAACGCGGTCGCATGATCGCCGAGCAACTGGCGCCCCTGGTGGCCCCGGTGCTGGCCCGCAACGATTCGGCGCAGCTCGAGCGCATCGCCGCCGAGGCGCTGGAGCAGGCCGACGTGCGCGCCGTGTCGTTTCTGCACCCCGACCGCAGCCACCTGGCCCACGCCGGCCCGAGCATGCTCAACCAGCAGCCCAGCGGTGGCGGCACCCAGTTGCTGCAACGCAGCGGCAACGATGCCACGCGCTACCTGTTGCCGGTGTTCGGCCGCCATCGCGAGCTGGCCGGCGAACGGGTTCCCGGTGAAGCCGACCGCCTGCTGGGCTGGGTCGAGATCGAGCTGTCCCACGATGGCACGCTGCTGCGCGGCTACCGCAGCCTGTTCGCCAGCCTGCTGCTGATTCTGGTGGGCCTGGGCGCGACCGCCCTGCTGGCGCTGCGCATGAGCCGCACCATCAACGGCCCCATCGGGCAGATCAAGTTCGCGGTCAACCAGCTCAAGGACGGCAACCTCGAACAGCGCCTGCCGAGCCTGGGCAGCCATGAGCTGGATGAACTGGCCAATGGCATCAACCGTATGGCCGAAACCCTGCACAACGCCCATGAAGAGCTGCAGCACAGCATCGACCAGGCCACCGAGGACGTGCGCCAGAACCTTGAGACCATCGAGATCCAGAACATCGAGCTGGACATGGCGCGCAAGGAAGCCCTGGAAGCCAGCCGCATCAAGTCCGAATTCCTGGCCAACATGAGCCACGAGATCCGCACGCCGCTCAACGGCATCCTGGGCTTTACCCACCTGCTGCAGAAAAGCGAACTGACCCCGCGCCAGCTCGACTACCTGGGTACCATCGAAAAATCCGCCGACAGCCTGCTGGGCATCATCAACGAGATCCTCGACTTCTCCAAGATCGAGGCAGGCAAGCTGGTGCTCGACAGCATCCCGTTCAACCTGCGCGACCTGATCCAGGACACCCTGACCATCCTCGCCCCGGCGGCCCACGCCAAGCAGCTCGAACTGGTCAGCCTGGTGTACCGCGACACCCCGCTGTCGCTGGTGGGCGACCCGCTGCGGCTCAAGCAGATCCTCACCAACCTGGTGAGCAACGCGATCAAGTTCACCCGCGAAGGCACCATCGTTGCCCGCGCCATGCTCGATGACGAGACCGAAGACAGCGTGCAGTTGCGCATCTGCGTGCAGGACACCGGCATCGGCCTGTCCAGCCAGGATGTGCGTGCCCTGTTCCAGGCCTTCAGTCAGGCCGACAACTCGCTGTCGCGCCAGCCCGGCGGCACCGGCCTGGGGCTGGTGATCTCCAAGCGCCTGATCGAACAGATGGGCGGCGAGATCGGCGTCGACAGTACCCCGGGCGAGGGGTCGCAGTTCTGGATCAGCCTCAACCTGCCCAAGGCCCGCGACGACGCCGAGGACCTGCCACCCCAGGCGCTGCAAGGCCGGCGCATGGCAATCGTGGACGACCACGAGCTGGCCCGCCAGGCATTGGCGCACCAGATGCAGGACTGCGGCCTGGACGTGACCACCTTCACCACCAGCGAGCAGCTGCTCAAGGGCATCGAGGCCGCCTTCCTTGCCGGCCAGCCGTTCGAGCTGGCGATCATGGGGGTCAACCTGCAATCGCTGGCGCCCGAGCGCCTGGGCCAGTACATCCAGCGCCTGGAGCACTTTGCCTGTCAGGCCCTGGTGCTGTGCCCCACCACCGAACAGGCGCTGTACCACCCGCACCTGCCCAATGCCCACGGCCAGCTGCACGCCAAGCCTGCGTGTACGCGCAAGGTGCGCCGGGCCCTGCTCGAGCTGGTGCAGCCCAGGCGTACCAGCGGCGAATACAAGGTGCCCAGCGGCCAGCGCCAGCCCCGCGTGCTGTGCGTGGACGACAACCCGGCCAACCTGCTGCTGGTGCAGACCCTGCTCGAAGACCTCGGCGCCGATGTGCTGGCGGTGGACAGCGGCCATGCGGCGATCAGCGCAGTGCAGGACGAGCACTTCGACCTGGTGCTGATGGACGTACAGATGCCGGTGATGGACGGGCGCGAATGCACCGAACAGATCCGCCAGTGGGAGGCCACGCGCAGCGCCCCGGCCTTGCCGATCGTGGCCTTGACCGCGCATGCCATGGCCAACGAGAAGCGCGCCCTGCTGCACAGCGGCATGGACGACTACCTGACCAAGCCGATCAGTGAGCGCCAGCTGGCCCAGGTGGTGCTGAAGTGGACCGGCCTGCAACTGGGCAGCCCGACCAACGAGCGCGGCGCCGAACTGCCGGTCGACGGCAACGACCTGAAGGTGCTGGACCCTGAGGAAGGCCTGCGCCTGGCGGCAGGCAAGCCGGACCTGGCCGCCGACATGCTGGCCATGCTGCTGGCTTCGCTGGATGCCGACCGCGACGCGATCCGCTGCGCCCGCGAGGCCGACGACCGCCACGCCACCATCGAGCGCGTGCACCGACTCAATGGCGCCACGCGCTATTGCGGCGTACCGCAGCTGCGCGCCGCCTGCCAGCGCAGCGAAACCCTGCTCAAGCAGGACGACCCCGAGGCCCAGCGTGCCCTCGACGAACTGGACCAGGCCATCAACCGCCTGACGACCGTGGCCCGCCAGAGCGCCTGATCTCTGGCAAGGCCCGGGCCTTGCCGGTTGGTTACACTGACGGCATCCGACCCTTGGGAACCATGCCATGCAAGCCTTGCTCTTCAGCAGCCAACACTATGACCAGGACAGCTTCAGCAGCGCGCCAGGGGCCACGCAACTGGCGCTGCACTTTCAAGGCGCGCGCCTGACCGAAGACACCGCGGCACTGGCCGAAGGCTACGAGGTGGTGTGCGCGTTCATCAACGACGACCTCTCGGCGCCGGTGCTGAGCCGCCTCAAGGCCGGCGGCACGCGCCTGATCGCGTTGCGCTCGGCCGGCTACAACCATGTCGACCTGGCCGCCGCCAAGCGCCTTGGGCTGACGGTGGTGCGGGTGCCGGCCTACTCGCCGCATGCGGTGGCCGAACACGCCGTGGCCCTGATTCTTGCCCTCAATCGCCGCCTGCACCGTGCCTACAACCGCACTCGCGAGGGCGATTTCAGCCTGCACGGGCTGACCGGTTTCGACCTGCACGGCAAGACCGTCGGCGTGGTCGGCACCGGCCAGATCGGCCTGGCGTTTGCGCGGATCATGGCAGGCTTCGGCTGCCAGCTGCTGGCGTACGACCCCTACCCCAACCCCGAGGTGGAGGCGCTGGGTGCACGTTACCTGGACCTGCCGGAGCTGCTGCGCGAATCGCGCATCATCAGCCTGCACTGCCCGCTCACGCCGCAGACCCGGCACCTGATCAACCCGCAGAGCCTGGCCAGCCTGCAGCCGGGCGCCATGCTGATCAATACCGGGCGCGGCGCGCTGGTCGACACACCGGCGCTGATCGACGCGCTCAAGAGCGGCCAGCTCGGCTACCTGGGGCTGGACGTGTACGAGGAGGAGGCGCAGATCTTTTTCGAGGACCGCTCCGACCTGCCGTTGCAGGACGACGTGCTGGCGCGGCTGCTGACCTTCCCCAACGTGATCGTGACCGCGCACCAGGCCTTCCTGACCCGCGAGGCACTGGCGGCGATCGCCGCCACCACGCTGGAGAACATTGCCCGCTGGGCGGCAGGCAATCCGCAGAATCTGGTCGAGGGATGATGCTAGGATACGCGCCATATTTGGAGGACCCATGGTCGAACACGATTTCCGCTACACCCTGTTCAATCCGCAACACACCCTGATCGAATGCCGCTCGCTGGTACCCGGTCGCTATCAGGTCACCGGCAACGGTGGCTCGATCCAGAAAGGCGACGTACTGCTGGTGACCCTCAAGGGCAGCAAGACCCTGTCGATGCGCCTGACGGTCGAGACCGTGCGCCACCTGATCAACCCCACCGGCCAGTGGGTGGCGGTAGCGGCGGGCCCGGTGTTCGGCGAGCTGGCGATTCATGCATGGCAGGTCAACTGCGATGGCTGCCAGGCCACCCTGGACTTCGAATTCGCCGTGGATGCCAAACTGGGCACCAAGGCGCAGAAGCCGGCGGCCGTGGCGCGCATCGCCGAATTGGGTTGGCGCACACAGGGCGACAAGCACCTGTGCCCGAAATGCCAGGAGGCTGCAAAGTGAAACCCGTGATGGTCTGTGCAGCGGTGGTCGCGACCCTGGCCGGTTGCGCAGCCGAGCCGATGAAGCTGCAACAGGAACAGAGCTACGTGCTGGAGTGGATTGGCGAACGTCCGCTGATCGACTACAGCCACCTGACCCTGACGCTGGCCGAGGATGGCCGGGCGTATGGCAATGCCGGCTGCAACCACTGGTTTGCGCCGTATACGCTGGACGGCGAGAAACTCAGCTTTGGCCCGGTGGGCAGCACGCGCAAGCAGTGCGCGCCGGCGCTGATGGAGCAGGAAAAGCGCTTTCTGAAGGCGCTGGAGACCGTGCAGCGCTGGGACATTTCGCCGATCGAGCAGGTGCGCTTCTGGCCCGAACAGGGCAAGCCGCTGCGCTTCTGGCCTGAGGAAGGCTGACAGCCCGCATCGCCTGCATCGCGGGCCAGGCCCGCCCCACAACGCTGTGGGAGCGGGCTTGACCCGCGATCGGCGCACCGCCGATCAGGCGCCCTTTAGCACCTTGATCTTCTCGGCCAGCCCCTCGGCCGTCTGCTCGCCCATCAACTGCTCACGCACCTTGCCCTTGTCGTCGATGATGTAGGTCACCGGCAGCGCCTCGCTGCGCGGCAGGTCGTAGCGCTCGGCCGGGTCGTCGGCCAGCACGGTGAAGTCGATGCCCAGCGCCTGGCTGGCCTTTTTCAGCTCATCGCCGCGCAAGCCGTCGAAATTCACCCCCAGTACGGTGATCCCCTGCGCCTGCCAGTCCTTGGCGGCTGCGTTCAGTTCGGGGATCTCGGTGCGGCACGGCCCGCACCATTCGGCCCAGTAGTTGAGCACCACCCAGCGCCCTTCGATCTGCTCGGCTTTCACCGCATTGCCGTTCTGGTCGAGGCCGTAGTCCACACCGCATCCGCCGAGCAACAGGCTCGCGGTGATGGCCAGGGCTGCTGCCAATCGCCTTGTCATGGGTCAATCCTTCTTCAAGATTCAGGCAAAATGCCAATTCGCTGCGGTTAGAATAGCCGCCACCCCCTGCCGGATGCGACCCCGAACATGACCGAACTGACCCTGTATCACAACCCGCGCTGCTCCAAGTCCCGTGGCGCGCTGGAATTGCTCGAAGCCCGTGGCCTGACCCCGGAGGTGGTGCGCTACCTGGAAACCCCACCCGACGCCGCCACCCTCAAGGCCCTGCTCGGCAAGCTGGGCATCGGCGCGCGCCAGCTGCTGCGCAGTGGCGAAGACGAATACAAGACCCTGGGCCTGGCCGACCCGGCCCTGAGCGACGACCAGTTGATCGACGCCATGGCCCGGCACCCCAAGCTGATCGAACGCCCGATCCTGGTGGCGGGCAACAAGGCCGTGATTGGCCGGCCGCCCGAGAAGGTGCTGGAGATTCTGCCGTGAGCGCGCCCTATATCCTGATCCTGTTCTACAGCCGCCACGGCTCCACCAGCGAAATGGCCCGGCAGATTGCCCGTGGCGTCGAACTGGGTGGGCTGGAGGCGCGCCTGCGCACGGTGCCGGCGATTTCCACCGAGTGTGAAGCGGTGGCCCCCGACATCCCCGAGAACGGCGCGCTGTATGCCACCCTCGACGACCTGCGCCATTGCTCGGGCCTGGCCCTGGGCAGCCCGACGCGCTTCGGCAACATGGCCGCGCCGCTCAAGTATTTCATCGACGGCACCAGCAGCCTGTGGCTGAGTGGCGGGCTGGTGGGCAAGCCAGCGGCGGCGTTCACCTCCACGGCCAGCCTGCATGGCGGCCAGGAGTCGACCCTGCTGTCGATGCTGCTGCCGCTGATGCACCACGGCATGCTGATCATGGGGCTGCCCTACAGCGAATCGGCGTTGCTCGACACCCGGGGCGGCGGCACGCCGTATGGCGCCAGCCACCATGCCGGGGCCGATGGCAAGCGCGACCTGGACGCCGACGAGATCGCCCTGTGCCGTGCCCTGGGCCAGCGCCTGGCGAGCACTGCCAAACTGCTGGAGAACGGCCGTGGCTAAGAAGCCCAAGGTGCTGCCGCCGCTGGAGTGGCTGGAGCCACGTGTGCGCGCTACCCGGGTGCTGAGCCTGGTGGGGTTTTTCAGCCTGATGGCGTTGCTGACGGTGAACAACCTGTGGTTCGCCAACCTGCACGGCGCGCGCGTGGGGGTGATCCTGGCCATCGAGCTGGTGCCGTTGCTGCTGGTGCTGCCGGGCATGCTGATGGGCAGTGCACGGGCCCATGCGTGGACGTGCTTCGTGGTGAACCTGTACTTCATCAAGGGCGTGCTGGCCGCGTTCGACCCGGCGCGGGCGCTGCTGGGGTGGCTGGAAGTGGGGATCAGCCTGGTGCTGTTCGTGAGTGCGCTGCTGTTTGTGCGCTGGCGCTTTCAGTATGAGCGGCGGGTGGCGGGGGAAGGCGTCTGATAGGCGGCGCGCCTATCGCGGGTCAAGCCCGCTCCCACAGGATTACCACGGTCCTTGTGGGAGCGGGCTTGACCCGCGATTGCGACACCGTCGATCTCAATGGTTGACGGTATACGCCAGCATCATCGACAACTGGCACATCGGCCGCCCGCTCTGGGCATGCCACTGGTTGAACGCCTGCTGCACGGTGGCCAGGTCGCGCTGGCTGGTCGGCTGCCGGTCGATCACATCCTGCGCCACCAGCGCCGCCACCACGTCATTGCTCGGCACGAAGGTGTCCTTGCCGACCATGCGCAGAAAACGCGGCGCCGACAGCCCGCCCATCTGGTTGCCCTGCTTGGCCAGGTACTTCCACAGGCCGACGATGTCGGTCACCGGCCAGTCGGCGATCAACGCACCGAAACTGCCCTTCTCCCTGGCCACGTCGAGCATGAACTGCGCATTGCGCGGCACGCTCTTGAGCTTGCCCAGGTGGCGGATGATGCGGGTGTCCTGCATCAGCCGCTCCAGGTGCTCGGCGCCCATCAGCACCACCTTCTCTGGGTCGAAGCCGAAGAACACCTGCTCGAACGCCGGCCACTTGGCATCCACCAGGCTGTGCTTGAGCCCGGCGCGAAACACCCGCAGGGCCATGGTCGAGAGGTAGCGGTCGTCGCTGATCTGGCGCAGCTGCGCCGGGCTCAAAGGCTCGGGCAGGTGCGCCTCGAGCGCCGCCGCCGAACCGAAGCGGTTCAGGCAGAATTCATGCAGCCACTGATAATCGCGCATGCCGGTCAGAGGTTCAGCACATCGACAAACCGCGGGGTGGCGGTTTCATCGATGCGCAGGTTGGTGAAGTCGAACAGGTTGCGGTCCGCCAGCTGCGACGGCACCACGTTCTGCAGGCCGCGGAAGATGCTCTCGGTGCGGCCCGGGGTCTTGCGCTCCCACTCCACCAGCATGTCCTTGACCACCTGGCGCTGCAGGTTTTCCTGCGAGCCGCACAGGTTGCACGGGATGATCGGGAATTGCTTCATGTCCGAGTAGGCCTGGATGTCCTTCTCGGCGCAGTAGGCCAGCGGACGGATCACCACGTTGCGACCGTCGTCGGCGCGCAGCTTGGGCGGCATGGCCTTGAGCGTGCCGTTGAAGAACATGTTGAGAAAGAAGGTCTCGACGATATCGTCGCGGTGATGCCCCAGGGCCATCTTGGTCGCACCGATCTCGTCGGCGAAGGTGTACAGCGTGCCGCGACGCAGGCGCGAGCACAGCGAGCAGGTGGTCTTGCCTTCCGGGATCAGTTCCCTGACCACCGAATAGGTGTCCTTCTCGACGATGTGGTACTCGATGCCCAGGGTCGCGAGGTAGGCCGGCAGGATGTGCTCGGGGAAGCCTGGCTGCTTCTGGTCCATGTTGACCGCGACGATGTCGAACCTGATCGGCGCCACTTTCTGCAGGTGCAGCAGAACATCGAGCATGGTGTAGCTGTCTTTGCCGCCCGACAGGCAGACCATGACCTTGTCGCCCTCTTCGATCATGTTGAAGTCGGCGACGGCTTCGCCGGCAAGGCGACGCAGGCGTTTTTGCAGTTTGTTCTGGTTGACCGAAAGGGTGCCCATGGCGATTGAATCCGCAAGGTGTGACAAAAGCGGCACATTTTACGCACAAACCTGACGCTCGCGTAGCCCATCCGATAAAGACTGCAAGGAAATGAAGCGCCGCGCTTACAGCGCAATTTGCTCTAAAAAAGCGGATTTGTGCAGCGAACCCCTTCCTATACTGCGTCATAAGGCCACAGCAAGCGTGACCTGATCCCGTCAGGCCCAGCCACTGGGCCGCGCAAGCGCTCCGCTGGGGGGCGATGGCAACAACGAGGGAGTGACTGGCATGATCCATCACGTTCTGGGGCTGTTCACCCATCCTGACCAGGAATGGAAAGAAATCCGTGGCGAAGACGAAACCATCAGCCACATGTACCTGACTCACACCTTGATACTGGCGGCGATACCCGCCGTTTCCGCGTTCATCGGCACCACCCAGGTGGGCTGGGTGATCGGCAACCGCGCACCGGTCATGCTCACCGTCGACAGTGCGATCTGGATGACCGTGATGTCCTACCTGGCCATGCTGGGCGGCGTCGCGGTGATGGGCGCCTTCATCCACTGGATGGCGCGCACCTACGACGCCACCCCGAGCATGGCCCAATGCATCGCGTTCGCCACCTACACCGCCACCCCGCTGTTCATCGGCGGCCTGGCGGCGCTGTACCCGCACCTGTGGCTGGGAATGATCGTCGGCACGGCAGCCATCTGCTACACGGTGTACCTGCTGTACGTGGGCCTGCCGACCTTCATGAACATCCCGTCCGACGAGGGCTTTCTGTTCTCGAGTTCGGTGCTGGCGGTGGGGCTGGTGGTGCTGGTTGCCATCATGGCCTTCACCGTGATCGTCTGGGGACTGGGCGTGGGGCCCGTCTATACCAGCTAGACAATACGCCAACCTAGGGGCTGTACCCATCAGGCCGCCGCAAGGCGGCTTGATGCTGTGCGGACCAGCGGTCTCGGCAGCGCCGCCCGGGTTGCGGCATAATTGCCGGCCAGGAGTGTCCAACCGATATGCCAGAGCTGCTCAATTCCCGCGTCGAAAGCTGTTACCAGCAAGCCGAAAGTTTTTTCAAGCGCCCCTTCCTGCGTCCCGAGGTGAGCTTCAAGCTGCGCGGGCAGAAGGCCGGTGTCGCGCACCTGCACGAAAACCTGCTGCGCTTCAACCTGCAGCTGTACCGCGAGAACAGTGAAGACTTCCTGCGCCAGACCGTGCCCCACGAAGTCGCGCACCTGGTGGCGCATCAACTGTTCGGCGACCGCATCCAGCCCCATGGCGAGGAGTGGCAGCTGATCATGCGCGGGGTGTACGAGCTGCCACCCAACCGCTGCCACAACTATGCAGTCAAGCGCCGCAGCGTGACCCGCTACATCTACAAGTGCCCATGTGCGGGCAGTGACTTTCCGTTCTCGGCGCAGCGCCACGGGCTGGTGCGCCAGGGGCGGCGGTATCTGTGCCGGCGGTGTCGGCAGACGCTGGTGTTCACCGGCGAGACGCGGGTGGAGTAGACGCTTCGCCGGCAAGCCAGCGCCCTGCAGGAGCCGGCCTTGCGGCGAAGACGCCTGCACAGGCACAAAAAAAAGCCCATCCGAAGATGGGCTTTTTGCGTTTGGCTAACCTCAGCCCTGGCGTACCGCACCTTCGGCGACACCCAGGTCGTCGGTAGGACGGGTGTCGACCAGCGGCGAACCACCCGAAGCCAGCTCAGCTTGCAGCTTGTCTTCGTCCAGTTCGTTGACCCACTTGGCCACCACCACGGTTGCCACCGCGTTGCCGATCAGGTTGGTCAGGGCGCGGGCTTCGGACATGAAGCGGTCGATACCCAGGATCAGCGCCAGGCCGGCAACCGGCAGGTGGCCGACCGCCGACAGGGTCGCGGCCAGCACGATGAAGCCGCTGCCGGTAACGCCTGCAGCACCCTTGGAGGCCACCAGCAGCACCAGCAGCAGGGTGATCTGGTGGGTGATGTCCATGGTGGTGTCGGTGGCCTGGGCGATGAACACCGCAGCCATGGTCAGGTAGATCGAGGTGCCGTCCAGGTTGAACGAGTAGCCGGTCGGGATCACCAGGCCAACCACCGATTTCTTCGCGCCCAGACGCTCCATCTTGGCCAGCATGCGCGGCAGGGCCGACTCGGACGACGAGGTGCCGAGCACGATCATCAGCTCTTCACGGATGTAGCGGATCAGCTTGAGTACGCTGAAGCCGTGGGCACGGGCGATACCGCCCAGAATCACCAGGATGAACAGCAGGCAGGTGATGTAGAAGCAGGCCATCAGGTAGCCCAGCTGCACCAGCGAACCCACGCCGTACTGGCCGATGGTGAAGGCCATGGCACCGAAGGCACCGATCGGGGCCAGCTTCATGATCATGTTGATGATGTTGAACATGACGTGGGCGAAGCGGTCGATCAGGTCCAGCAGCGGCTTGCCGTAGGCACCCAGGCGGTGCAGGGCGAAACCGAAGATCACCGAGAACATCAGCACCTGCAGGATGTCGCCGTTGGCGAAGGCACCGACCACGGTGTTGGGGATGATGTTGAGCAGGAAGCCGACGGTGGTCTGCTGCGCACCGGCGGCGGCATAGGCAGCCACGCTGCTGGCGTTGAGGGTGGTCACGTCGATGTGCATGCCGGCACCCGGCTTGACCACGTTGACCACGACCAGGCCGATGATCAGCGCGATGGTCGAGACGATTTCGAAGTAGAGCAGCGCGTAGCCGCCGGTCTTGCCGACCGATTTCATGCTCTGCATGCCGGCGATGCCGCTGACCACGGTGCAGAAGATGATGGGGGCGATGACCATCTTGATCAGTTTGACGAAACCGTCACCCAGCGGCTTGAGCGCCACACCGGTGTCGGGATAGAAGTGACCCAGCAAGATACCGATGGTGATGGCGATGATCACCTGGATATACAGCGATTTGTACAGCGGCTGACGCGTCGTCATGGCTATTTTCCTCAATGTGCCGGCCCATCCTTCCCAGGAGGCGATCGGCACCTAAAGCGCGAACCCTCCTGCATTGGAGGGATTTGTTGTGTCGAGCTGCGTGGCAATGCTCTGCGGAGTCAATAGCAAGGCTGATGCCAGGATGTGCCAAGGCGGTGCAAACACCCTGTTTCAGGGCATTTCGTGCACCGCAAGGCAGCAAGGCAGGACGCGCCAGTTGGCGGATTTCCGCCCGGCACTCAAAGAATAGACCCGATGATGGCGGTAATCCGCCCACTGGGCGGAATGTGGCAGGCGCTCAGTCGAGCGGAAAGCGGATACGGAAGGCCGCGCCGCCCAGGGGCGAATCGTCGAGAGTGAGGGTGGCGTCGTAGCTCTCGATGATGTCCTTGACCACCGCCAGGCCGATGCCCTGCCCCGGGTACTGGCGATCGAGGCGCTCGCCCCGCTGCAGGATACGCTCGCGCTGGTGCACCGGTACGCCGGGGCCGTCGTCCTCGACACACAGCTCCAGCGCCGTGTCGCTGACCCGCAGGCTGATGCGGATCTGCCCCAGGCACAGACGGTAGGCGTTTTCCAGCAGGTTGCCGAGCAGTTCGAGCAATGCGCCCTGCTCCATGGGTACCAGTGCCTGGTCGGGCACTGCATAGGTGATGTGCACCTGCTTGTCGCGGTAGACCTTGGCCAGGGTGCTGCACAGGCTGTCGAGCAGCGGGTGCAAGGCCACCTGGTGGCGCACCAGGCCGCTCTTGCGCAGGCTGGCGCGCTGCAACTGGTAGTCGATCTGCTGGCTCATGCGCTCGATCTGGCTCTGCAGCACCCGCGCCTGCTCGCGCTCGCCTTCGCGCTGGGCCATGCTTTCGCTGACCCCTTGCAGCACCGCCAGCGGGGTCTTGAGGCTGTGCGCCAGGTCATCCAGCGAGTCGCGGTAGCGCCCGCGCTGCTCGCGCTCGCTGCGCAGCAGGCGGTTGAGCGAGCCGGTCAGGCGCAACAGCTCGCGCGGGTGTTCGGCACTGAGGCCCTCGCGGGCGCCAGACTCCACGTCGTCCAGCTCCACGCTCATGCGCCGCAGCGAGCGCAGGCCCCAGGTCAGCCCGGCCCAGAGCAGCAGCATCAGGGCCAGCAGCGCCGCGCCAAAGCCCAGGTAGAGCTTCTCTTGCAGGCCGTTGAGGGTTTGCTGGTACTCGCGCACCGGTTGCAGGGCAACGATGCTGAAGGCCGCGCTCTTGCCGCCCAGCAGCTTGACCTCCACGTCATAGACGAAGAACTCCTCGCCGTGGTCCTGGCGGATGCGCGCGAACTCGTTGCCGCGCCCGTCGTAGCGGGGTGTGTAGTTGATGTTCTCGTCGTTGGTGGCACGCGAACGCCACACCAGGTTGCCCTGGCGGTCGTAGATGTAGCCGAGCAGGCGGCTGTCGGGCAGGTTGAATTTCTCGTCCGGCAGCAGATCTGGCATCTGCAGCTTGCCGCCGTCTATGCGCGCCGCCGAGATCAGCGTGGTCACGTCCGAGGCCAGGCGCTGCTCGATGGACTCCTGCAGGGCCAGGCTGAAGGCCTTCTGCAGGGCCGGCAACAGGGCCAGCATGAACAGCAGCGCCAGCACCGCTGCGGCCAGCATCAAGCGCAGGCGCAGCGAACGAATCACAGGCAGCGCTCGGTGAACAGGTAGCCCAGGCCACGTACCGTGTCGATGGGCTTGAAGCCGTTGTCGCCCTCGAGCTTGCGGCGCAGGCGGCCGATCAGCACTTCTATCACGTTGGGGTCACGCTCGCCGTCGTCGGGGTACAGCTGCTCCATCAGACGGTCCTTGGCCACCACCTGCTGGTGATGGCGCATCAGGTATTCGAGGATGCGGTATTCGTAGGCGGTCAATGCCAGGGGCTGGTCATCGAGCAGCGCCTGCTTGCGGTTGAGGTCCAGGCGCAGGGGGCCTGCGATGATGGTCGACTGGGTGAAGCCGCTGGAGCGGCGCAGCAGCGCATTCAGGCGCGCCTCCAGCTCTTCGAACTGGAACGGCTTGACCACGTAGTCGTCGGCACCGGCGGCCAGGCCTTCGACCTTGTCCTGCCAGTTGCCACGGGCGGTGAGAATCAGGATAGGAAATGTCTTGCCCTGGCTGCGCAGTTGGCGGATCAGGTCCAGCCCGCTCATGCCCGGCAGGCCCAGGTCGACGATGGCCAGGTCGTGATTGAACTGTTCGGCCTGGTACAGCGCCTCCTCGGCATTGGCCACCGCTTCGACCACATGCCCGCTTTCGCTCAGACGGCTGAACAGGTGATGCCGCAACAGGGCTTCATCCTCGACCACCAGCAGTTTCATACGCTCCTCCATAACCAGGCCCGGCCTGCTTGGCCGGGCATCTCGCTACATAACGGCAGAATAACAGCGAACCGGCCAGAGTGAAGGCCGGTTCGGGTATTGCGCGGGGGTTCAGAACAGGTAGTTGGCCGACAGGTAGGTTTGCGCGCTGCTTTTCAGGCGCAGGGCACCGAGCTTGTCGCCGTCGTGCTCGGACAGTTCGGTGGTGGCGTTGCTGCGCAGGTAGCGGTAGCCCAGTTCGACCGAAGCATTGCTGCTGACCTGTTGCAGTACGCCAGCCTGCAGGCCGTAGGCGTAGCCGGTGTCGGTGTCGCGGCTGTAGCCGGAGGATTCCTGGCTGAGCTTGGTCACGCCCAGGCTCGCACCGCCGAATGCCTTGGTGCTGCTACCCAGCGGATAGAACACGTCGTAGCTGCCCAGCAGGTTTTCCTGGCGCATTTTCAGGCCGCTGTGGTTGTTGGAGACGTTGTCATAGGTGAGGTAGTAGCGGCCCTGGTCGTTCTGCTGACCAATGCGCGCACCCCAGGTGCCGTCCTTGCTGATGATGCCGTCGGTGTTGAGGTGGTCGGTGTTGCTGCTGAGCAGGCCGGACTTCTTGATCTTGTCGCTGGTCTGGCCGTAGGTGAGGCCGGCGAAGGTGGTGTCGGCAGCCTGTACCAGGGAGCTGGCACCCAGCATGGTGATGGCGATCAGTACGGTATTGAGGCTTTTCATGAGTGTGTACTCCAGAGTGATGCGCGGTGTTTGTGTGGGAGCTAGAGTAAGCAGGGCGCCCTGAACCGCCGCTGAATGCTGGCTGAACCCCGGCTGAACGAGCGGGCATCAACGGAAAAAAAGGAGACTGACCATGCGTTACCTGCTCGCACTTGCCCTGATCGGCGCCACTGGCCTGGCCCAGGCTGCGGTGCAAACCCGCCAGATCGACTACCAGGACGCCGACGGCAAGCGCCTGGTGGGCTACTACGCCTATGACGACGCCGTGAAGGGCGAACGTCCCGGGGTGGTGGTGGTGCACGAATGGTGGGGGCTGAACGACTATGCCAAGCGCCGTGCCCGCGACCTGGCCGGGCTGGGCTACAGCGCGCTGGCCATCGACATGTATGGCGACGGCAAGAACACCGAGCACCCGGCCGATGCGCAGGCGTTCATGGCGGCGGCCTTGAAAGACCCGAAGACGGCGGCAACACGCTTCGATGCCGGGGTCGAGTTGCTGAAGATCCAGCCGCAGACCAACCCCGACAAGATCGCCGCCATCGGCTACTGCTTCGGCGGCAAGGTGGTGCTGGACGCTGCGCGGCGCAGTGAGCCGCTGGCGGGGGTGGCGAGCTTTCACGGAGCGCTGGTGACGGCCACGCCGGCAACCAGCGGCAGTGTGAAGGCGCCGTTGCTGGTGGAGCATGGCGCCAGCGACAGCATGGTCACGCCCGAGCAGGTGGCTGCGTTCAGGAAGGAGATGGAGGCAGCCGGCGCCGACCTGAAGTTCGTGAGCATCCCGGGGGCCAAGCATGGCTTCACCAACCCGGATGCCGACCGCCTGAGCCACGGCGAGCACGGCGGGCCGGATATCGGCTATGACAAGGCCGCCGATGAAAGCTCGTGGGCAGACCTGCAGGTGTTCTTGAAGAAGGTGTTTGACTGAAGCCCGCTTGGCGGCAACGCTGGCTCCTGCGGCAGGCCGCGTGAACCTGTAGGCGCCAGCGTTGCTGGCGAAGGCTCGTGGGCCACGGCACAATAGCGCCCATGAATCGACTCCCGCACTGCTGCGCCCCGCTCCAGCACCACTGGCCCCTGCCCCACCCGGTCCCCGGTGCGGTGCTGGTCAGCTGCGCCTTCGACCCGGCCAACCTCGCCGCCGATGACTTCCGGCGCGCCGCCATCGAACCCACCCCCAGCCTGCAACGCTCGGTGGCCAAGCGTCAGGCCGAGTACCTGGCCGGCCGCGTGTGCGCCCGCGCCGCCCTGCAGCGCCTGGACGGGCGCGACTACCTGCCCGCCACCGGCGACGACCGCGCCCCCCTATGGCCGGCCGGCATCAGCGGCTCGATCACCCACGGCAAGGGCTGGGCGGCCGCCGTGGTGGCCCGCAGCAGCGACTGCCAGGGCCTGGGCCTGGACCAGGAAAACCTGCTGGAGACCGAACGCGCCGAACGCCTGATGGGCGAAATCCTCACTGCCGATGAGCTGCAGCGCATGGACCGCAGCCAGCTGAGCCTGACCACCACGCTGACCTTCTCCCTCAAGGAAAGCCTGTTCAAGGCGCTGTACCCCATCGTGCACAAGCGCTTCTATTTCGAGCACGCCGAACTGCTGGAATGGTCCGCCGATGGCCACGCCCGCCTGCGCCTGCTCACCGACCTGTCGCCGCTGTGGTGCCACGGCCGGGAAATCCAGGGGCAGTTCAGCCTGCAGGGCGATCAGCTGCTGAGCCTGGTCAGCGTGTGAGCCGCAGGCTTACAGCGGGCACTGCGCGCAGCGCCCTACCCACTCGACCTTGTAGCTCAGGCAACAGGTGCGCCTGACCCGCCGCCCGTCAGGGGTGTAGCGCACCGCGCCGTACAGCGGGTTGCCGGGCGTCTCCAGCAACCGCTGGACCTCGGGCCGCTCACCTGCAATCTGCTCCAGGCAGTCACCGGCATTGCCCCACAACACCGCCGCCGGCACGCTGCCCAGCACGGCCAGTTGCTCGACGATGGCTGGCAGGTGCCGTTCCAGTACCGCCACCACACCGCCCACCGCCGCGGACGTCGACAGGTCGGTTGGCAGGCCGCGCCCATCCAGCGTCACCGCCAGCGCCTGAACCTGCAACGGGGCGCGCCCGACCAGGGCCGCACGCCACAGCAAGGCGAAATAGTACTTGGACCATTGCGACACCAGTACCGGCCGTTGCGCCGGCATCAGCTCGGGGCCGTACAGCCCCAGCAGCAGGGCATCGAAGGCGTCGGGGCGCAACAGCTCAGCGAGCCTCAAGGCCGTCCTCCTGCGCCTGCTCCGCGTCATGCGCGCGTGGCCAGCTCAGGCTGAAGCAGGCACCACCCAGGCGCTCGCTCTTGCCGATCAGGGCGCGCCCGGCATGCCAGTAGATGATCCGCCGCACGATCGACAAGCCCAGCCCGTGCCCGCCGGAGGCGCGGGTACGGCTGTCGTCCAGGCGGGTAAAGGGCGTGAAGATGCGCGACCAGGCGCTTTGCGGCACCCCCGGCCCATCGTCTTCGACGTCGATGCGACAGCGCTGGGCGCCCAGTTGATAGCTCAGGCTGACCTGCGACTCGGCGTGGCGCATCGCATTGCTCACCAGGTTCTGCAGGGCGCGGTGCAGGTAGCGCGGCTCGGCCTCGACCCACGCCCCCTGCTCGCCGCCCTGGCACGGCCCGCGCAGCACCCGCACCTCGCGGCGCAGCGGCGCCAGTTCGGCAATCACCTGGTCGAGCAAGGCGTCCAGGTCGATACGCTGGAAGTTCAGGGCCGGCGCCCCTTGCTCAAGACGTGCGTAGGTGAGCATCTCGTCGACCAGCCGGTCGAGGTCCTGAATATCGTTGTCCATGCCCAGCAGGTATTTCTCGCGGGCGTGCTCGCTGCTGGCGTTCTCGACCATCTCCAGGCCAAAGCGCAGGCGCGCCACCGGGGTGCGCAGCTCATGGGACACCGCCCGCACCAGTTCGCGCTGCATGTTCAGCGATTGCTGCAGGTGCCCGGCCATATGGTTGAACGCCGCGGCCAGGCGCCCCACCGAGTCGGCGTCGTCCGCTGCCACCCGCACGTCCAGGCTACCCTGGGCAATCTGCGTGGCTGCCGCCTCCAGGCCCGACAGACGCCGCTCCAGCTGGCGTACCAGCAGGTACACGATCAGGCCGATCAGGCACAGCCCCAGCGCCGCGATCACCAGCAGCATCTGCGGTGGATACGGGTTCATCTGATACAGCGGCCCGATCTCCAGCACCCAGGGCGTGGCCACCATGCCGGCGAACACGCGGATCGAGTTGCCGTCCTTGCCCAGCGCCATCACGGTGTCGCCTTCGTCGACGCGACGGCGCTGGTCGCCGTCCATGTCGGTCTGGTCGAGGCTGAGCAGGCGCAGGTCGAAGCCGAACCCCTTGCTCTGCTTGAGTTCGGCCAGGCGCTGCGGCTGCTCGCCCACCGGGTAACGCACCAGTTCGTCGGCCAGCAGGTAGATGGTGGCGCGGGCCAGTTGCTCGCTGATCTGCTGCACCTCGCCGGTCAGCAACAGGTTCTGCCCGCGCACCTGGCGCAGCACCCGCGCCGCATGGGGGCCGGTGCGCTGCACCAGCACATGCCCGCGTTGCAGGCGGGTGCGCTGGCTGCCGTCGAGGGCGGCCTGATCGATCGAGGTGAGGGCCAGCGGAATGCCCAGCAGGCGCCCCCATATCGCCAGCGCCCGGGTACGCTCCACATCGCTCATGGGGGCCAGGTTGTCGGCCATCAGGGTAAAGGTGCCGTGGGCCAGGCGCTCGCGGTACTGCTCGGCACGCACCTCGTTGAGCAGGTGCAGGCTGAGCGCGCCCAGCAACGCCACCAGCACCAGGGCGGCCAGCATGCCGCCGTAGATGCGCAGGAAGATCGAGTTCATTCAACCAGGCCCAGCGCCTGGGCAGCCTCGCCCACGAACAGGTAGCCTTTGCTGCGCACCGTCTTGATCATGCGCGGGTGGTCGGGGTCGTCGCCTATCTTGGGGCGGATGCGCGAAATGCGCACATCGATGGAGCGGTCCTGGCCGTCATAGCCCACCCCGCGCAGGGAGGTAAAGATCTCTTCGCGGGACAGGATGCGCCCCGCGTTGCTCACCAGCAGCCACAGCAGGTCGAACTCGGCAGCGGTCAGCTCGATGCCGTTGTCGCCGAGCCAGGCTTCGCGCAGGGTGTTGTCCACCCGCAGCGGGCCGAACTGCAGGCTCTGGCGCTCGCCCGTGGTGGCCGGCACCTCGGTGCGACGCAGCAAGGCGTTGATCCGCGCCAGCAACAGGCGCGGGCGCACCGGCTTGCACACGTAATCGTCGGCGCCCAGGTCCAGGCCCTGCACCTGGTCCAGGTCCTCGCTGCGCGCGGTGAGCATCAGGATGACCCCGTTGTACTGCGTGCGCACCTTGCGGCAGATGCTCAGGCCGTCCTCGCCGGGCAGCATCAGGTCGAGGATCACCAGGTCTGGCTGCTCGGCCACGATGCGCGCCGCCGCCTTCGCCCCATCGCCCTCCACCGCCACGTCGAAGCCATTGGCTTGCAGGTAGTCACGGGTCAGCTCGGCTAGACGCTCGTCATCCTCGACGATCAACACCTGACTGTTGGGCTGCTGCACGGATCACCTCGGCTGGGCTTTTTATTGTTGGAGTGAAGCCCTTCAATAAAGGGCAACATTGGCCCGCGATACTACCACTGCCGGGCGCCGGAAAAAGCCGCGCCAAAGTCGCTGGACAAGTGCGTTTTTTGTGATAGGGTTCGCGCCCTCAAAAATGCCCCTGCGACGCTTTGCCCGGGCAAAAAAAGAGTGACGAGCGGTGGAATGGCGGTGGGACGCGGCCTACAAGGCTTTGCCCATAATCACGCACAATCTACCCACACGTTATCCACAGGCCACTGCCTTGCAATACCCCCGATACCGCATTATCTTGTATCCCCAGCGCGACAAAACACTACATGTTGGGTTTTGAACAAAAATCCAAGCACAAGTGGAGCAGAGAACTCAAGCCTTCAGAGGCGCTTTTTTTGCTTGAACTTTGATTGAAATTCGCAGCCAAACCGCTCCTGCGGAAGGCGACCGGTGCAAGCCCGCGACGGGCCTTGTTTCGGGTACGGGTGTTGCAAGTGCAACCCCGTCAGCAACAGTTTTTGGGCCGTGGCCCAGAACCTTTGACTTCGGCCAGGGAGCGGCAAGCGATTGCCCCTTTTTTTCCTGATCTGTCCCGAAGTCGGTAGACCCTGCCCGGCCAGGCGCGCATGCGCCGGTGGGCAAGTTGGCGAGCTTTCGGACGGAACGGTAGGTGCCCAAAAGGCATCTGAACAAACATAGAGAACGTGGAGACACCCATGCAAACCGACACAACTCGCGAGAACCCGCAGGCGCTGGCGCCGCAGGCCGCTGATTCGAACCAGGATCTGGCTGCCACCGCCCCCGGCCAACTGCGCGTGATCAAGCGTAACGGCACTGTCGTCGCCTACACCGACGACAAGATCACCGTGGCCATCACCAAAGCGTTCCTCGCAGTTGAAGGCGGCACCGCTGCCGCCTCGTCGCGCATCCACGACACCGTCGCCCGCCTGACCGAGCAGGTCACCGCCACCTTCAAGCGTCGCATGCCTTCGGGCGGCACCATCCATATCGAAGAGATCCAGGACCAGGTCGAACTGGCCCTGATGCGCGCCGGCGAGCAGAAAGTCGCCCGTGACTACGTGATCTACCGTGACCAGCGTGCCAAGGAGCGTGCCACCCGCACTCCGGCCGACGCCTCGGTACAGCCGCACCCGAGCATCCGCATCAGCCTGGCCGACGGCAGCTTCGCGCCGCTGGACATGAACCGCCTGAACACCATCATCACCGAGGCCTGCGAAGGCCTGGCCGAAGTCGATGGCGAGCTGATCCAGCGCGAAACCCTGAAGAACCTGTACGACGGCGTGGCCATCAAGGACGTCAACACCGCCCTGGTGATGACCGCCCGTACCCTGGTAGAGCGCGAGCCGAACTACTCGTTCGTCACCGCCCGCCTGCTGATGGACACCCTGCGTGCCGAAGGCCTGAGCTTCCTCGAAGTGGCCGACAGCGCCACCCACCACGAAATGGCCGAGCTGTACGCCAAGGCGCTGCCTGCCTACGTGGCCAAGGGCGTGCAGTTCGAACTGCTCAACCCTGCCCTGGCCGACTTCGACCTGGAGCGTCTGGGCAAGGCGATCAACCACGAGCGCGACCAGCAGTTCACCTACCTGGGCCTGCAGACCCTCTACGACCGCTACTTCATCCACAAGGATGGCGTGCGCTTCGAGCTGCCACAGGTGTTCTTCATGCGCGTGGCCATGGGCCTGGCGCTGGAAGAGCAAGACAAGGAAGCCCGTGCGATCGAGTTCTACAACCTGTTGTCGTCGTTCGACTACATGGCCTCGACCCCGACCCTGTTCAACGCCGGCACCCTGCGTCCGCAGCTGTCGAGCTGCTACCTGACCACCGTGCCGGACGACCTGTCGGGCATCTACCACGCGATCCACGACAACGCCATGCTGTCGAAATTCGCCGGTGGCCTGGGCAACGACTGGACCCCTGTGCGTGCACTGGGCTCCTACATCAAGGGCACAAACGGCAAGTCCCAGGGCGTCGTGCCCTTCCTCAAGGTGGTCAACGACACCGCCGTTGCGGTCAACCAGGGCGGCAAGCGCAAGGGCGCGGTCTGTGCCTACCTGGAAACCTGGCACCTGGATATCGAAGAATTCATCGAGCTGCGCAAGAACACCGGTGATGACCGTCGTCGTACCCACGACATGAACACCGCCAACTGGATCCCCGACCTGTTCATGAAGCGTGTCTTCGATGACGGCAAGTGGACCCTGTTCTCGCCAAGCGAAGTACCAGACCTGCACGACCTGACCGGCAAGGCCTTCGAAGAGCGCTACGAGTACTACGAAGCCCTGACCGAGTACAACAAGATCAAGGTGTTCAAGACCGTCCAGGCCAAAGACCTGTGGCGCAAGATGCTGTCGATGCTGTTCGAGACCGGCCACCCGTGGCTGACCTTCAAGGACCCGTGCAACCTGCGTTCGCCGCAGCAGCACGTGGGCGTGGTACACAGCTCGAACCTGTGCACCGAGATCACCCTGAACACCAACAAGGACGAGATCGCGGTCTGCAACCTGGGCTCGATCAACCTGCCGAACCACATCGTCGACGGCAAGCTGGACACCGCCAAGCTGCAACGCACCGTGAACACTGCCGTGCGCATGCTCGACAACGTGATCGACATCAACTACTACTCCGTGCCGCAGGCGCGCAACTCGAACCTCAAGCACCGCCCTGTGGGCCTGGGCATCATGGGCTTCCAGGACGCGCTGTACCTGCAGCACATCCCGTACGGTTCGGACGCTGCGGTCGAGTTCGCCGACAAGTCGATGGAAGCGGTCAGCTACTACGCGATCCAGGCCTCCTGCGACCTGGCCGATGAGCGTGGCGCCTACGAGACGTTCCAGGGTTCGCTGTGGTCCAAGGGCATCCTGCCACTGGACTCGCAACAGATCCTGATCGAGCAACGTGGCCAGCAGTACATCGATGTCGACCTGAACGAGAGCCTGGACTGGGCACCGGTACGTGCCCGTGTGCAGAAAGGCATTCGCAACTCGAACATCATGGCCATCGCACCGACCGCGACCATCGCCAACATCACCGGCGTTTCGCAGTCGATCGAGCCGACCTACCAGAACCTGTACGTGAAATCGAACCTGTCGGGCGAGTTCACCGTGATCAACCCGTACCTGGTCCACGACCTGAAGGCCCGCGGCCTGTGGGACTCGGTCATGATCAACGACCTGAAGTACTACGATGGTTCGGTGCAGCAGATCGAGCGTATTCCGCAGGAGCTCAAGGACCTGTACGCCACCGCGTTCGAAGTCGAGACCAAATGGATCGTCGATGCAGCCAGCCGTCGCCAGAAGTGGATCGACCAGGCCCAGTCGCTGAACCTGTACATTGCCGGCGCTTCGGGCAAGAAGCTGGACGTGACCTACCGCATGGCCTGGTACCGTGGCCTGAAAACCACCTACTACCTCCGTGCCCTGGCCGCCACCAGCACCGAGAAGTCGACCATCAGCACCGGCAAGCTCAACGCCGTGTCCAGCGGTGGCGACAGCGCCCCGGTCCAGGCAGCAGCGCCAGCCGGCCCTGCCCCAGTGCCAAAAGCCTGCGCGATCGACGAGCCAGACTGCGAAGCCTGCCAGTAAGGCCTGAAGGCGCCGCTTGCAAGCGGCGCCTTGCGCCTACCCTGTAGGCGCTGGCCTTGCCAGCGAAGAGGTCGGCACAACCACCGGCCTCTATCGCCGAACACCCAGGTGCGGGTCACCCCGCCCTCCCCGAGGGGCTACGCCCCCGGAAGCATTCCAAGATTTTGCGTGCACACCTTAACCGCGAGCAGCGCAACCCTAGATCCAACCGGCCATACTCTTTCATGGCCCTCAAGCAGGAGACCCATCATGCTGAGCTGGGACGAATTCGAAAACGAAGACGGCGAAGTCGCCGCCAAAGGTCAAACCGCCTCTCAGGTGGCTGAAGCGGGCATCGACAAGCTCGACAGCGCTGGCGGTGTGGCCGCGCAGGAAGCCCGTGCAGTGACCGCCGCCGACTCCGACGCGGTCAAGCGCGCCAAGGCGGCCCTGGACGATCTCGACATCGCCGAAGGCCTGGCCGAGCTGGAAGGCTCTGCTGCCCGTGTAGCGGTCGACGAGAAGCGCATGATCAACTGCCGCGCCGACCTCAACCAGCTGGTACCGTTCAAGTACGACTGGGCCTGGCAGAAGTACCTGGATGGCTGTGCCAACCACTGGATGCCGCAAGAGGTCAACATGACCGCGGACATCGCCCTGTGGAAGACCCCCGAAGGCCTGACCGACGACGAGCGTCGCATCGTCATGCGCAACCTGGGCTTCTTCTCCACCGCCGACTCGCTGGTTGCCAACAACCTGGCACTGGCCGTGTACCGCTTGATCACCAACCCCGAGTGCCGCCAGTACATCCTGCGCCAGGCGTTCGAAGAGGCGATCCACACCCACGCGTACCAGTACTGCATCGAATCGCTGGGCATGGATGAAGGCGAGATCTTCAACATGTACCACGAGATCCCTTCGGTCGCGAAAAAGGCCGCCTGGGGCCTGCGCTACACCCGTGCCATCTCGGACCCGGAGTTCGACACCGGCACCGTCGAGACCGACAAGGAGCTGCTGCGCAACCTGATCGCCTACTACTGCGTACTCGAAGGCATCTTCTTCTACTGCGGCTTCACCCAGATCCTGTCGATGGGTCGTCGCAACAAGATGACCGGCGTTGCCGAGCAGTTCCAGTACATCCTGCGTGACGAGTCGATGCACCTGAACTTCGGTATCGACGTGATCAACCAGATCAAGATCGAAAACCCGCACCTGTGGGATGCAGAGATGAAGGAAGAGGCCTCGCAGATGATCCTGCAGGGTACTCAGCTGGAAATCGAATACGCACGCGACACCATGCCACGCGGCGTGCTGGGCATGAACGCGGCGATGATGGAGGACTACCTCAAGTTCATCGCCAACCGTCGCCTGTCGCAGATCGGCCTGAAGGAAGAGTACCCAGGTACCACCAACCCGTTCCCATGGATGAGCGAAATCATGGACTTGAAGAAAGAGAAGAACTTCTTCGAGACGCGGGTTATCGAGTATCAGACTGGCGGCGCGTTGAGCTGGGATTGATTTCCCGCGCGTGGATGCTGCAAAAAGAGGCTGCCGCAAGGCGGCCTTTTTTGTGCCTGCCTTTTTTCAGAGGTTTTCGCATGCTGTTGGTCGCTGCGCCTGCTAGCGTCTGTCAGCCAGGGTCACGCTGGAACCCGTTAGGAGCCAGCCTTGCTGGCGAAGAGGCCAGCAGACCTTGCGCACTATTACAGTTGATCCGGCAAAAACTGCGGCACCCTGGCCTTCAACAGTTCAACCAACTCCGGCGCCATGAACCCATAGTAGTCCGGGATGCCCAGGCAAACGATGCGCTTGTCGCCCAGCACCGAGCGGAATCGCGCCGACAGTTTCTTGCGGTGCGCCTGTTCCATCACGATCACCAGGTCTGCCCACGCCAGCAACTCGTTGCCCACCGGCACGTCCGCATCATTGCCCACACCGGCAGAGGCCGTCTCCACCCCCGGCCAGTCGGCAAACACCTGTTCAGCCGTGGGGCTGCGCAAGCGGTTCTGAGTACACACGAACAGTACATGCAGTGTCATTGATTACCTGGAATTACAACAAGATTAGGGTTGGCAGACAGCCCATCGCGGGGCAAGCCCGCTCCCACAGGAGGGCGCAAACACTTTGTGGGAGCGGGCTTGACCCGCGATGGCGTCGGCAAATCAGAGGGTCGCGCGATGGCTACCCGCGTTGCGAATCGAAAAACCGATACAACGCCCGCAAACCGATCACGACGGCCTCGACCGAAGCCGCATGCTCCTGCGGCTGCAACGCCTCGACTTTTTCGATGTTCTCGTCCAGCCCATGCAGCGCAATCGCCTCCAGGTGCCGCACCTGCACCGGCGGCAGCGCCGGCCAGCGCGCTACCTGCACACCCCGCAAATAGCCGAAGCACCACTCCTCCACCACCACCTGCGGATCAGGCTCGGACTCGTCTTCGAGAAACAACGGTTCGAAGGCATCACACGCCTCACTGAGCTCGCCCGCCACGTTGTTCATGTAGCGCATCAACAACGCCGAAAACGCCTCGGCCTCGGCCGGCTTCTTGAACCGCGGCGCTCTGCCGCCGGTCACTTCGGGCAGCCATTCGTTGGGCGTCAACAACACGGGCGAACTGGCCAGCGCCACCAGAAAGCCATCCAGCTCCGAGAGCGTGAGGATGGCTTCATCGTTACCGTACTTGAGCAGAAAACCATCAAGACGGGTCATTTCCTTATCGTTCAAAGGCTGTACAAAAGCTGTCATGGCATAGCCTCAAGGCGGGATCCTGCCGTAACACTACATCACCCCGCCCTTCAGCGCTTACCCGGCGCCCGTCAGCCACGCCACAAATGGCAGGATCATCAGCGTGCAGGCAGCCATCGACAGCACGTTGCCAATGTACCCATGCAGATGGCTGGGCAGGCGCTGGCTGATTGCGACCGCCAATGGCGGTGCCATCACCGCGCCCAGGCCGGCGCTGAGCACCACTACCTCCCACGTGCCACCCAATGTCAGCACCGCCGCCGGCACCACGGACACGATCGGGATATAGGTCGGGTACCACCCCCTCTGCATCCATTGCCTGCGCCACAACAGCACGCCGATCAGCGACGCCAGCGCCTGCCCGCCCACCATCTCCAGCACCAGCTGGGAGCCGTAGGCCGGCCCGGCCGGCGACAGCAGGTAGGCCGCCAGCACGCCGAGCAACAAGCCCAGGCTGGCCAGCTCATTGCCGAAGAACGGCGCCTCGCTGAAGTCGGCCAGCACCCGTCGCAGCGTCCAGCCAACGCCGTGGTGCGGTGTCGCTCTCTCGATGACCGGTGCCGGTGGCGGCGCATCGACAGGCGGCGTCGAGCGCACCAGGCCTGCAAACCGCCGGCACAGCATGAACGCCAGCACACTCGCCACGGCCATGCCGCCAACATTGCCGATCACCACCGGCAAGCCCAGTGGGTAGCACAGGTAATTGACCAGCAGCAGGCTCGCTGGCGTCACCAGCAGTGCCCCCAGCAACGCGCCATTGATCGCGACCTTCCAGCCGCCGCCGAACAGCAGCACCATCGCCGCCGGCAGCGAGACGAACGCGACGAAGGTGGGTTGCCAGGTGCTGGCGCTGAGCGTCCAGCCCCACAGCACATGGCTGAACACCAGCCCCAGCAGCGAACTGGTCACCAGCCAGGGCCACAACCCGGTGCCATAGCAGATCGCAAAGCCTTGCCATGCCCGGCCCGTGCGGTGCGCCCAATGGGCCAGCGCGGCGCCCAGCAGCAACCCGATCGCCGGCAGCTCATGCTTGTAGAACGCTACCTCGCTGATATCGCCGACGATCCAGCGCAACCGCGCCAGCGGCTCGTGCAGGTTGGCGACCATGTGCGCGTAGTCGGGCCATACCCCGACCCAGGATGCCGCACGCCCGCTGATGACCTCGATGAACACCCCGGTGCCCAGCGACACGCACACGCACATCAGCAGCAAAGGCAGAAAGCCTGCCTCCACCTTGTCGATTGACTTGTCCATGGCGACTCCTCAGCGCGGCAGCGCTGGATGCTGGTCATAACCCAGCATCGCGCCATAGCAATCGGTGCGACGGTCCCGTGGCAGGTCATTCAGGCTGTTCCAGACCGGCGCGCTGCGTGCAGTGCTGAGGTCGACATCGGCATACAGGATGCACTCGTCCTCGGCGCCCCCCACCTTGCCCAACGGCCAGCCATTGGTGCCCGCGATCAGCGAACACCCCAGAAAACGCCCGCCACGCTCGCTGCCGATGCGGTTGGCGGCGGCAATGTAGACATTGTTGACGTGGGCCGCGGTGATGGTGAGGTACGAGGCCATGCACCTGCCGCTGGCATCGAACAGCGGGGGCGGTGTCCACACCCAGTTGTTCAGGCTGCAGATGATGTCTGCACCCTGCAACGCAAGCAGGCGTGGCACCTCGGGAAACCATACGTCCCAGCAGATCATCAGGCCGATCCGCCCGATCGGGGTTTCAAACACCGGAAAGCCCAGATCACCGGGGCTGAACCAGAGCTTTTCCTGGTTCCACAGGTGTGCCTTGCGGTAATGGCCCAGCAGCCCGTCGGGGCCGAACAGCACCGCGCTGTCATACAGCTTGAGGCCATCGCGCTCGACAAATCCTGCCACCAGGTACACCTGATGCTCCCGGGCGAAGGCGCGCCAGGTCTTGATACTGGGACCTTCATCGAGGGTTTCGGCATGCGCATAGGCTTCTGCTCGGGTCTCGAAGGTGTAGCCGGTGTTGGCAAGCTCGGGCAGCACGATCAGGTTGGCGCCGTCATGCACCGCCTCTTCGGCGAGCTGCAGACCTTTGCACAAGTTGTTGTCGCACTGGTCCAGCCCGACCTGCGGGTCGAACTGAATCACGGCAATACGCACGGGGCTGACCGGGACAGAGGGTGCAGGCATGGGAGTGTCCTTTTTGTTGTTCGAGTTGTCGTTTGGAGGCTTTCCAGTGGACAAAACAACCCTCAAGAGGGACAAGTCGGCCCCTTCCGACAATGCTGCAAGGCCGCTCTGCGCCTGTAGGAAAGGCCTACCGGGACGCCTGGGGCTGAATGCAATAGTGCGGATAGACCGCCATGCTGAAACCGCCGTTGAACAGCGCCCCGGTGTCGTTGCACAGGTTGATCACGGCATCGATCGCGGTACGCAGGCAGGGCTCGGTCCAGCCTGCATCCACCGAGAACGACTCGCCTGCCAGGTACAACCCGCTGTGACGGGCATGCTCACGGCTGTATCGCATCAGGCTCAGCGCATCGTAGTAGGTGCCGGCCCGGTAGAGCCTGGCGCAGCCCAGGGCATTGCGGTCGGTGACCCAACGCTGCACCCGCGCATTGCGGGTATCGACATACGGCGATAGCGGTGCCTGCACATTGCTGCACCGCAACAGGATCCGGTCCAGCTCCTGCACGCACTTTTCCACCAGTTGCTCATCGCTGAACGCGGCCAGCTTGGTCGCGTCGTCCTCCCAGGTGTAGCTGAGCAGGATGCAGTCGCTGGCATAGCGGTCGTTGTAGCGATAGGCATAAACATCGTGGATAAAGCTGTCAGTAACGAGAATTTGCGGGATGGCCTGATTACGTTGCAAAAAACTTTTCTGCAATGGCGCATACACCTTGCAGCTGGTTTCCCAGTGCGCCGTCTTGTATGCATCGATGATCTGCTGAGGCAGCATTGCCGCAGTGAAGCCTTAAAGACGCACCGATGTCTCGATCAGCCAGGAAGGCAAGGTGACGATCACTGCGTCGAAGTCCTCGCTCTGCAACGTGCTCGATTGCAGGTCGCTGGCATGCCACTGGTACTGCACGCGAATCTGCTGGTTCGCCAGCTTGCGCAGGCCAGTAACCGGGCTGTCGGTAAGCAGCCCGTTGGGCAGGGCACTGAGGTGCTGGTAGGGAGATGCACCGGTTGGCGCTACCGGCATGAACAACAGGCATTCATCCAGAGCGGCCAGCCCCAGGTAGGTAGGTGACGCGAACGGCAGACCTCTGCTGTCGTATACAGGCTGATTGGCAACCAGCGGCGCGTCCAGCGGGTTACCCTGCTCGTCCACGCGGCCATGCACCAGTTGCAGGTGGCTGCTGAAGCCGAAGATCGCCGTTCGCAGCGGATACAGGCTGCAGACATCATAGAAAGCCCCCCAACTGCCGTCGCCGATACCGATGGCATAGAACAACGCGGACTCTGCCGCGCTCATGCCCAGGCCGCCGAAGTCGCCGGGCGTTTCGGGGTTCCACACATCAATTGCCGGCAACCTGACCAGGTCCCGAAACGACATTGCCTGATAGCGTTCAACAATGGCGGCCCACAGGTCTTCCCACTGCTCGTCGCCGTAGGCTTGCGCCACGGTTTCGGTCATCCGGTCGGCAAACACCCGCCACTTTTCATGTACCTGTTGCAAGGTGGCCGTAGGTGGCGGTGTCCGGCCGTCAGCGTTGTCCCAGATCAACAGCGTCGGCTCGCCCTCGCCGTCCAGCAGACCTTCACGCAGGTAGATGCCTGTCGAGCGTACGGCAGGCGTACCCGGGTTGGGAAAATCGGACAAGCGCAGATCGAACTGACTGGCGTAGTACGCCATCAACGAGCGCCCCTCTTTCGGCGCTTCGCCACTGCGATTGAACAACGGCATGCGCATGGCGCCCATTTCGAACGGCGTCGAAGGCTCCCTGTCGCCTGGGCCAGGGTCGACGATGGTCATGTGCCGACCGCCGATCCGTTGCGACTTTTCGATCAGGGTGATGTGCTGGAAGCCGCAACGCAGCAGCTCGCGGGCGGCAGTCAAACCGGTAACGCCGGCACCGATGATGCAAATGCGGTGCTCGGCGCGACGGGCTTGGGCGATACCACCGACCTGCTCGAGCAACCTGCGGTAGTCGAAACACAGATCGGGCGGGTTGGGGAACCGCGCCGACCAGCCTTCGGCATTACCCGCCAAGGGGGTCGCAACATCAGCGGGATGGTTGTAGGTGGAACCGATAGTCATGGGCTGCTCTCTGCTTGAAGTGGCGGAGCAGAGAGCTTGAAGTCGCTGCCGGCTGCAGCGGTGCTACATAGTTGAACGCCCTCACTCCGGCAGTTCGAGCGCCACCCCACCTGCATGCTGCCTCACTATCCGATACGGCAGCACCGCCCAGCCCACCCCACGGCAATGGCGCTGCACGCTGTCGAACACCGGGTCGAACTGGATGCCTTCAGGGGTAAAGCGCCATGTGGGCATCTGCCACACCTGCGCCTGTGCGTAATCGCAGCCGTCCTCGCCCACCTCGCCCAACATGTGCTGCGGATAAAGCTGCTTGAGCTGCGCCAGCAACCACGGCGCAAAGGTGCGCGAGCGGTAGTCCACATAGGCACCGAAACTCACGGTGGCGAACTGCTCGGGGTTGGGGCCAGGCTGGTACTCGTAGTGAAACGGCTTGCCCTCGCCCACCCACAGCACATCGTCCAGGGTCAGCTCCTTGCCCGACTCCACCGCCAGGTTGAGCGGCGCATCGGTGGGCAGCATCGGCGTGCCGTCGCAGCTGTAGTCCTGCACGATGCTGACACTGAGCAGCGCATTGCTCATGAACCGTGGCGTCACCGTCTGCCGGTAGTACCCGCCAGGGCGCCCCAGCAGCATGCACTGGTGGTAGGCCACCACATCACTGGACAGGCGCGCGCGCAGCAACTGATTGAGGCGTGTGAGCTGCTGCGCAGGGTAACCGTCCTCGATCACGAACAGGCTTATCCCCGAGGACGGCTCGCTCAGCCAGCGCAGCGGGTAGCCTTGAAAGTGTTCAAGCTCGCCCGGCTTCAACGGCAGTTGCATCAGCCTCAGGTATTCATAGGGTGAGTCGGTGTACTGGCGGGCCAGGAACGGATCGGCACCCGACGGTACCTGCGGCAGTCGTGCCGGCAGCAGCGTGATCGGCAGGCGTTTGCCCTGGGCGCTTTGCCACTCACCTTGCAGGCCGCCCTGGGCAGCCGGCCACAGCGCGAGTGTTGGCAGCGAGTCGATGCCTGCCTCCGGGGCCGGCTCATGCCCCTCCACCAGTTGAATCCGCGTGCCCTGGATGCTGCCGGTGAGCTGCAGGTCGTGGTGATGCTTCACGTAGAAGTAACGCCCGCTGACATCCTCGGGCACGGCGCGGTCGAGCTCCAGCACGATCGACTGGGTACCCAGGGTACCGGTGAACACGTCGCTGTCCAAGCCCGCCTGGGCGGGCATGGCTGCGGTAAAGGCCTGCGCGGCCAGCAGTGCGACGCAACATCCATGTTTCATGGGAAAAACGTCCGCTATTCAAGAGGGGTGAATTATGCCGACAAAGCCTGCGGCACTAGGCAACTAATTGAACGGCGGCGGATCTTTACTCAGAGCCCCCCACGGAAACCTCCCCCATGAACGAGCAGAAAAGCGGCAAGACCCCGGGCCTGTCAGCGGACGAAGAGCAGGAGGTCAGCCACAACCAGCCGCCACGTGCCGCTGTGCTCCACGAGATCATCCGCGCCCAGGGCGACAAGGAACTGCAGCGCACCATCGCGGCGCTGTGGTGGTCGGCACTGGCGGCCGGCTTGAGCATGGGCCTGTCGCTGATGGCGATGGGGCTGTTCTATTCCCGCCTGCCCGAGGGCGACAGCAGCCAGGTGATCGCCAGCCTGGGCTACTCGGCGGGCTTTCTGGCGGTGATTCTCGCGCGCCAGCAACTGTTTACCGAAAATACCCTGACCGCCGTGCTGCCGGTGATGACCAAACCCACGTTCAACAATGTGGGGCGCCTGTTGCGCCTGTGGGGCGTGGTGCTGTTCGGCAACCTGGTGGGCACCGTGCTGGTGTCATACGTGATGCTGCACCTGCCGATCTTCGACACCAAGACCGATCTCGCCTTTCTCGAAGTGGGGCGCAAGGTCATGGAAAACGAGGTGGGCCAGATGTTTGCCAAGGGCATCATCTCGGGCTGGATGATCGCGACCATGGTGTGGATGATCCCGTCGATGGAGAACGCCAAGATCTGGATCATCCTGCTGATCACCTATCTCATGGCGCTGGGTGACTTCACCCATATCGTGGTTGGCTCGGTCGAGGTGTCGTACCTGGTGTGGGCCGGGGAAGTGAGCTGGCAGCAGTTCTGGCTGCACTTTGCCGCGCCGACCCTGGCGGGCAACATCGTGGGCGGCAGCTTCATCTTCGCGCTGATCAGCCATGCGCAGATTCGCAGCGACGCCGGCCTGCCCGATGAAACCCTGAGCAAGGGCCGCGAGCGCCCCTTGCCCGGCCGGCGCGACCCTAGCGACGCACCTTAGCGCTGCCTGGTGGCCAACACGCCCGCCTGAGCCTGCTGTTGCTCCAGTGGAAGCCACCACGCGGTACCCCGCTGCGGTTGCACCAGGCTGACCCGCTCCCCCATCTGCGGGGTGCTCAGCGGTACCCGTGCGTTGGCCGCCAGGGCCATGATGCGGTCGAAGGGTTCATGCCAGGCGTGGGTGGACAGGTCGAAGGTGCCGTTGTGGATCGGCAGCAACCAGCGCCCGCGCAGGTCCAGGTGCGCCTGCAGGCTCTGCTCGGGCTGCATGTGCACATTGGGCCAGTTGACGTTGTAGGCGCCGGTTTCCATCAGGGTCACGTCGAATGGCCCATAGCGTTCGCCGATCTGCCTGAAGCCCTCGAAATAGCCGGTATCGCCGCTGAAGAACAGGCGCAGGTCCTCATCGAGCACCACCCATGACGCCCACAGGGTGCGGTTGCTGTCGAACAGCCCGCGCCCGGAGAAGTGCTGCGCCGGGGTGGCGACGAACTGGATGCCCGCAACCTCCGTGGCCTGCCACCAGTCGAGCTGGCGCACCTTGGCCGCAGGCACGCCCCACCCGACCAGGGTGTCGCCCACCCCAAGCGGGGCAAGGAACACCTCGGTGCGCTCGGCCAGGGCCAGCACCGCCCGTTCATCCAGATGGTCGTAATGGTCGTGGGACAGTATCACCGCCGTGATCGGCGGCAGTTGCTCCAGCGCCAGCGGCGGCTGGTGAAAGCGCTGCGGGCCGGCCCACTGCACCGGTGAGGCGCGCTCGGCGAACACCGGGTCGGTGATGAAGAAACGATCGCGCAGCTTGAGCAGCACCGTGGAATGGCCCAGGCGCCACAGGCTGCGGTCCGGCGCGGCCAGCACCTGGGCCTGGCTCAGGGGGTGTAACGGTATCGGCAGGGTTGGCCGGGTGTCGGCCGGCTTGCTCAGAAACAGGAACTTGAAACCGATGCGCAGTTTTTTCAGCACCCCGTCGCGGGGCAACTGGGCCTGGTTGCGGTACCGCCCATCCTGCTGCAGCGACGGCTGCGCGGGGGTTTCGGTGGCTTGTGCTGCAAGGGAAGCCATGAATGCAAATACTCCGACTAACCGTTTCAGGTGCATGCCCATTGCCCGTACCAACTGTGAAATGGCCTGCAAGGCCATTCTTGAACAGCCCGGCTTTGTTCAACAATATTCACGCAAATTATGCGATGAACGGCGTCAGGCAGATCGGCAAATCATGACTCAAATCAGCAACGGCAAGGGACTATCATTTGTCAGAAGAATTTACCTGCCGCGTATCATCGGCTCGGGTATCGGCCTGTTCAGCGTGCTTTCCGGCGTGCTGCCCCTGCAGCTGCCGTACTGGGTCGTAGCGCTGCTGGTGTTCAACGGCCTGGGCTGGCCGCACCTGGCCTACCAGCTCGGCCTGCGCTCGCAAGCCCCCTATCGCGCCGAACAGCGCAACCTGATGGTCGACTCGCTGATGGGCGGCTTCTGGGCCGGCACCGTGCAGTTCAACCCGCTCATCAGCGTCACCATCCTGGCCATGATGGGCATGAACAACGTCGCCGCCGGTGGTCAGCGCCTGTTTGTGCAAGGTCTTTTGGCCATGGGGCTGGGCATGGTGGCGGCGGTGGCGCTGTTCGGGCCGAGCCTGCAACTGGAGGTCAGCACCGTGCAGGTGTACGCCTGCCTGCCGATGCTGACCCTCTATCCGCTGGCGCTGGGCTGGGTGTGCTACCGCCTGGCAATCAAGCTGGCCGAGCACAAGCGCAGCCTCAGTGCGCTGAGCCGCACCGACAGCCTCACCGGCCTGTTCAACCACGGCTCATGGAAAGACCTGCTGCAACTGCGCTTTCAGCTGTGCCAGCAGGCCCCGGCCCAGGCCGTGATCGCGATCATCGACATCGACCACTTCAAGACCATCAACGATGTGTATGGCCATGTGGTGGGTGACTGCGTGCTGCGCCAGCTGAGCGTCGAGCTCAAGCGCAACCTGCGCGAGGACGACGTGCCGGGGCGCTACGGCGGGGATGAATTCGGCGTGATCCTGCCCGGGTGCAGCCTGGAGCATGCCAGCCAGGTCATGGAGCGCCTGCGCCAGCGGGTCAACGAGTACCGCAACGAGCAGCTCCCGCAATTGCGCATCAGCCTGAGCATCGGCCTGGCCAGCTTCCAGCCAGGCTTCGCAGACTCCATGGTGTGGCTGAACGAGGCGGACAAGGCGCTGTATGCGGCCAAGCAGAGTGGCCGCAACAAGGTCAATGTGGCCCGCGGCGAGGTGGTGCCGCTGCGCCTGGCCTACCCGGACTGAAATGCAGGCACCACGTTCCGGCGCCTTCGCCGGCATGGCCGGCTCCTGCAGCTAGGGCTTGCGGCCCTGTGTCACGCCCGCAAGCGGCGCTGGGCCGCGATCTCCGGCAGGTCGTTGCGACGCAGGTACACCCGCAACGGCTCGGTGATGTTCAACCGCTCGTCGACATTCTGCGCCAGCAGCACCTCGATCAGTTCGCGGCGCAAGGTCATCACCTCGCCGCCGCTCGCCTGCCACACGAATTCATGGCTGGGGATGATGCTGTCGTCGGCCACGTCCATGCCGAACGAGTCTTCGCTGAAGCGCACGATATGCCGGCCCAGCTTGTGGTTGAAGCCTACGAAGCCCTTGAGCTGGTCGGCCGCGGCGCAGATATCCTGGGAAGTGATGTGCATGTCAAACCTCACTGGAGCATCGTCGAAGATGCGGGGTGAATGGAATTGGCACGCGGGGCGGGTCGTCTGCGGCCCTCTCTGACGGAGAAGCTCGACAGGCAGAGGTTACTAAAAACCCGCCTGCGCCTGACACCCTTTTTTTCGCTAAACTGCCAGACATCCTCACCTTGCCGCCAGCCACGTGGACGTTCCATGAGTACTGCCATCACCGCCGACCTTGCCACGATTGCGCGGATCAACGCCGTGCCGGCCATCCTCCAGGTGATCTGCGAAACCACCGGCATGCGCTTTGCGGCCGTGGCCCGTGTCACCGAGAACAACTGGACCGCCTGCGCCGTGCTCGACAACCTGGGCTTTGGCCTGGGAGTGGGCGGCGAGCTGGACGCGGCCACCACGCTATGCCACGAGATTCGCGGCAGCCACCAGACCATCGTGATCGACAAGGCCAGCGAGGACGCCCGCTACTGCCACCACCCCACCCCGCGCCTGTACCGCTTCGAAAGCTATATCTCGGTGCCGGTGTTCCGTACCAACGGCAGCTTTTTCGGCACCATCTGCGCGCTCGATCCGGCCCCGGCCGCCCTCACCGGCAGTGCCATCCAGCCGATGATGGAGTCCTTCGCGCGGCTGTTGACGATCCAGATCGAGAGCGAGGAAGCCGCCCAGCAGACCGAGGCGGCGCTGAAGAAGGAGCTGGCCATCGCCGAGCTGCGCGAACAGTTCATCGCGGTGCTCGGCCACGACCTGCGCAACCCGCTGTTCGCCATCACCGCCGGCGCCGAGCTGCTGGTCAAGCGCCTGGGCGATGCACGCTCGCGAACCATCGCCGAGCACATCCTCGCCTCCGGGCGCCGTGCCACCGAACTGGTGCGCGATGTGCTGGATTTCGCCCGCGGGCGCCTGGGCAACGGCATCATGGTGAACATCCAGCCCTGCCCCGACCTGGACACCGCCCTGCGTCAGGTGGCCTCCGAGCTGCAACGGGTCTACCCGCAGCGGGTGATACGCCTGCATATCGATGACCTCAGCGGCATGTGCTGCGACCGCGAGCGGATCACCCAGCTGCTCTCCAACCTGCTGGCCAACGCCCTGAACCATGGCGACGCCAACAGCCCGGTAGATGTATCGGCGCGTATCGAGCAGCAGGTGTTCACCCTGGGCGTGCACAACCAGGGCGCGCCGATTGCCCCGGCGGTGATGGCGCAACTGTTCCAGCCGTTTTCGCGCCCGCTCGACGGCACCCCGCAAAGCGGCCTGGGGCTGGGCCTGTACATCGCCAACCAGATTGCCCTGGCCCATGGCGGGCGCATGGAAGTGGTGTCCAGCCGCGAGGCCGGCACGCTGTTCAGCCTGCGCCTGCCACTGGATCGAGTTGCCCCGCCAGAACCTGCTCCAGCCACCCCATGAACGCCGCCACCCGCAATGGCAGGTGTACCTGCCGAGCGAACAGCAATGACACCGGCATCGGCTCGGGCACCTGCTGGTCCAGCACGCTGACCAGTTGCCCGCTCTCCAGGTACTCGCGCACACCGGCAAAGGGCGCCTGGATGATGCCCAACCCGGCCAGGCAGGCGCTTTCGTAGGCATCGGTATTGTTCACCGTGACCGCACCGCCCATGGGCTGATACCGCGTCGTGGCGCCCTGTCGGTACTCGAACCCCGGGCAGCGCCCCCCCAGGTTCTGTACGTAGTGGATCAACTGGTGGTCGCGCAGGGCCTCCAGCCGTGTCGGCACCCCCATGCGCTGCAGGTAGGCAGGGCTGGCGCAGTTGACCATGCGCAGGCTGCCCAGGGGCCGGGCAACCAGCGCAAGGTCGCTGAGCGCACCGATGCGCAGCACGCAGTCGAAGCCCTCGCGCACCAGGTCGACCTGGCGATCGGTGCAACTGATCTCCAGCGCCAGCCCCGGGTGCTGCTGCATGAACGCCGGCAAGGCCGGCAGAATGATGCGCCGTGCCATCAGCGTCGGCAGGTCGATGCGCAGGCGACCGTGCAACTGGGCCGGGTCTGGCCGAAACAGCCCTTCGAGCTCGTCCATTCGCGACAGCAGGTCTTTGCTACGCTCGTACAGTTGCAGGCCATCCTGGGTGGCCTGTACACGCCGCGTGGTGCGGTTGAGCAGGCGCGTGCCCAGGTGCCTCTCAAGCAGGCGCACCTGTTCCGAGACGGTAGAACGCGGCAGTCCCAGGCTCTCACCGGCCAGGGTGAAGCTCGACAGTTCGGCAACCCGCACAAAGGTGCGCAACAGCTCCAGCGTGTTCATCCAGCCCCCTCCATTGTTCGACCCTGCCGAACAGTATTTCCGAATCCAGCGGATTTATCAGTACCGGAGCGACCAATAGACTGTGCTCGACTTCAGCCACCCCGAGGAACCGACCATGACCCCCAAGATCGCACTGATTACCGGCGCCAGCCGTGGCCTGGGCAGGAACACCGCGTTGCACCTGGCAGCCCAGGGCATCGACATCATCGGCACCTACCACAGCAAGGCCGACGAGGCCCACGCGCTGGTGGCCGAGCTTGAGCAAAAAGGCGTGCGCGCCACCATGTTGCAACTGGACGTGAGCAACAGCGCCAGCTTCGAGGCGTTCGCCGCCACCCTCGATGACACCTTGCAGCGTACCTTCGGCCGTCGACAGTTCGACTTTCTGGTGAACAACGCCGGCATCGGCATCAACGCAAGCTTCAGCGAAACCACCGAAGCGCAGTTCGATACCCTGCTCAACATCCAGCTCAAGGGCCCGTTCTTTCTCACCCAGCGGCTGCTGCCGCTGCTTGCCGACCAGGGCCGCATCGTCAATATCTCCACCGGGCTGACCCGCTTCGCCCTGCCCGGCTTTGCCGCCTACGCGGCGATGAAGGGGGCAATGGAGGTGCTGACCCGCTACCAGGCCAAGGAGCTCGGTGCGCGTGGCATTCGCGTGAACATCCTGGCCCCCGGTGCCATCGAGACCGACTTTGGTGGCGGTGTGGTGCGCGACAATGACCAGGTGAACGGCTTTATCGCCAGCAACACTGCCCTGGGCCGCGTGGGCCTGCCGGATGATATCGGCGCGGCGGTGGCTGTGCTGCTCGGCGACGGTGGCAGCTGGATCAACGGCCAGCGGGTGGAGGTGTCGGGCGGGATGTTCCTCTGAAACCTCAGAGGTGCCTGTACAGCTCGGTGAGGCGGTCCAGCGCGGCCTGCACGAAGTCCTCGGGCAGGTCCTGGATCAATCGCGACGGGGCCTCGAACAGGTCCTCGCCGTGCGCTGCCTCAAGCGCCTCGAGCACCTCCATGCGCGCGTCACGACGCTCGGGGTAGTGCGGGCCGAACAGCGCCAGGGCATCACCGAACGCCTTGGCAGTGACCGGCATGTGCAGGGCATGCAGGCCGCGCAAGGCGATCAGGGCCTGGTCGCCGGCACTGTTCCAGAAATACTGGTCCAGCCGCCCGTTCATGGTTTCGGCCTCCAGCCACCACAGCGCGATGGCTTCCTGCTCCTGCGCCAGCAAGGTGTCGAAACCGTGACCCCAGCGTGCTTCGAGTTGCGCCCAGGTGGGGCTGTTGGTGATGCTCATGTACGTTCCCTCGCCCACGTGCCGAATCGATGGGCGCGATTATAGGCGCCGCCTCAGTCCTCGCGCACCTGCACGCTGGCGGTCATGCCTGCACTGAGGTTGACCCCCGCCGGCACCTCGTCGAGCCGGATGCGCACCGGAATGCGCTGGGCCAGGCGCACCCAGTTGAAGGTCGGCTCCACTTCGGCCAGCAACTGGCTGTCGGGGGTGGCGTTGCGATCGGTGATGCCGCGGCTGATGCTCTGCACATGGCCCTGCATCGGCTCGCCGGCGCTCATCAGCCACACCTTGACCGGCGCACCGACCTTGATGCGCGGCAGCTTGGTTTCTTCGAAATAGGCCTGCACATAGAAGGTCGAGTCGTCCACCAGCGCCATCACCGGCTGCCCGGCATTCACATAATTGCCCTCGGCCAGGCGCAGGTTGGTGATGTGCCCGTCCCGCGGTGCCTTGACCTGGCTGCGCGCCAGGTTGAGCGCGGCCACCTTGACCTCGGCCAGGGCCTGGCGCAGCTCGCCACGGGCCACGGCGGCGTTGATCTGGGCGTTTTCGCGCAGCTCGGCGCTGATCGCCTGCGGGCCCAGTGCAGCGCGGCGCGAGGCCTCGTGTTCGCGCAGGCGCAGTTGCTGCTGGCGGGTCTCGGCCACGGCATTGGCTTTTTCCAGCGCGGCCTCGAAGCGGTCCTTGTCGATGGACATCAGCAAATCCCCCGCCTTGACCTCCTGGTTGTCGTGCACCTTGAGCTCGCGCACCCAGCCCGACACATCCGGGGCGACGATCACCACGTCGGCGCGGATCTTCGCGTCGCGGGTCCAGGGGGTGAGCATGTAGTAGCGCCACAGTTCGAGGCCGGCGAAAACCGCCACCACCACCAGGCACAGGGTTACGGCAACACGCACATAGGTACGCATGGTCAAACTCCTTACAGGGGCCCCAGTACGCGGGTGACCAGGGCCAGAATACAAACGAACAGTGCAGTGTCGAACAGGGCTTCATGCCACACCCAGCGCCCCAGCGGGGTCAGACGCAGCAGCAGCCGCACCGCGAAGGTCAGCAGCAGCGCCAGCACCGCATAGATCAGAAACGGGCTGAGCAGTACCCCGCCCATTGCCCACTCACGCAACCCCATGGAGTTCCTCCTGTCGCCGGCACCACTTGGCCCAGCTGTGTCGAAGTTGCAGTACCGCGCCCACGGCAAGACGCAGCGGGTCGCTGTCGGGGCGTTGCTGCAACGCCGCGATGAAGGCTTCGCTGGCAGCATCCAGGCGCTGCCCGCGCCCGGCACCCGGGCCCTGTGCCAGCACGTTTTCCAGCTGCTGGAAATACGCGCGCTGCGCCGCGTCCGGTGGCACCTGGGCCACCGCCAGGCACATGCGCAGGTGCAGCAGTTCGTCGCCGATGTCCAGCCCGTGCAGGCCATCGTCCCAGTGGCCGCGCTCCTGCTCGGGCAGCGCGGTGTAATGGCGCGCCAGCTGCAGCAGGCGGTCGGCCATGCGCCCGCCAAACCAGGTTTCGGCGCCGCGCAGGTCGCGCCGGGTCAGGCGTACCAGGTCGTTCTGGGTGGCGGCGCGCAGGCGCCGGCCGTGCCATGCCGGGTTGCGCAACACCAGCAGCTTGAACGCCAGCACCGCTGCGCCCACCCCCAGCAGCATGGCCTGGGCACTGTTGAGAAAGTTGGCCACATCGAACGTCATGGTATTGAGCGGTGCCACCAGCACGATGAAGTGCAGGCAGTACGAAGTGGCTGTGGCGCCGATTTTCGGGTTGGCCATGCCCAGCGCGCCCAGGAACAGCGGCACCCCCATGCCCATGCACAGCAAGGCAAAACCGCTCCACTGCGGCAGCAGGATCTGCCCGACGAAGAACGCCACGGGCACCGCCAACAGGATGCCGCGCAAAAAACTCATGCCGATCTGCGCGCCGTTCTCGCGACTGGCGAACAGGCTGCACACCACGCAGGTGAGCACCAGGCCGCCGGGCGCCGCCGACCAGGCGGTGGCCAGCCAGAAGCTGGCCATGGCCAGGAACGCCAGCGCACTGCGCGAGCCGAACAGCAGTGCCAGCGGCACGTCGCGGTGCACCGCCAGGCTGTCGGGCAGGTCGGCCGGTGCCTTGCCCTCCTCCACCGCGCGCAGGGCCAGGGTCGCCGCCATGGCGTTGTCCAGCAGCAGGGTCAGACGCGCCAGGCAGTAATGCTGCGCGGGGCTGTTGTGCTCGTCATGGGCGGCATCCCAAACGCGCTGGCGCAGCACCAGCAGTGCGGCCTGATCGGGCTCGGCCAGGGCGGCCTGCACCTCGCTCAGCCACGGGGCCATGTGCTGCGCCTGTTCGTCGTCGAGCTGGCGCCACTGACGGCGTACAGAACGGGCGATGCGCAACAGGATCAGCAGCTTCTGGCTGAGCCCGCGAATCGCCCGGGCACGCTGGCGACCCAGGCTGCCTTCGAACCAGGCGTGTTCGCGCTGGGCATCCACCGCGACGATGCGCCCCAGAATCTCCAGAAGGCCCTTGCGCCCCTGCTCCTCGCCGGTCAGGGTCGCACTGGCCGCCTGCAGGCCGCTTTGCCAGGCCTGGCGAGCCTGCCCGCTGAGCTGCTGCTCGACCCGCATCGGCCAGAGCAAGGCGCTGACCAAGGTGGCGCAGATGATGCCCAGGCTGATCTCGGTGCAGCGTGCCACCGCCTGGTCGAACACCAGCAGCGGGTGATTGATGGCCGGCAAGGCGATGATCGCCACGGTGTAGCCGGCCAGCACGAAGGAATACGCCCAGGCGCTGCGCAGCAGGGTCGAGCAGGCCGTGCACAGCGCCAGCCACAGGGCCAGCGCCAGCAGAAACAGCCACGGCGTCTGGGCGAACAGGCCCATGAACACCACTGACATGATCGTCCCGACCAGCGTGCCGAACAGCCGTGCCAGGCCCTTCTGCAGCACCATGCCCGACAGCGGCTGGGCCACGATGAAAGCCGTCATCAACGCCCAGGCCGGTTGTTCCAGCCCCCAGCGCAACGCCAGCCACAGCGCCAACCCGCCGCCAAGCAGGGTTTTCACGGCAAATTGCACAGCGAGTCGGTTGGGCGCCAGCAGGGCCTGCAGAGTGATGGGCACGGATCGAACCTTGGGAAGCGATGAAGTAAAGATAGACACAGATACGCGGGAAAGGTCAGATGCGAATTATTAGCTAGCTAACTACTTATAGTCCAGAATTTTTCTGCCTTCCCGCGCCGGCAAGGCCGTGCCTACAGGGCCCATCCCGGCAGGCCCCGGTACTGCCACCCCAAATTCCAGGCAAAAAAAATGGGCAACCGAAGTTGCCCTAAATGCCTTGCGTGCTCGTGTATCGGAAAGGATCAGCCCTGCTTGCGCTTGTTCGAGTCCTTCCAGATGAAAATACCCAGGCCTGCGAAAAACAGCAGCATCAGGCCGACTGTCACAACGCCAGCGATAACCACATTATCGAAGAACATATCGGCCTCCATTCGCCTGCACCTGTCTGATGGGGTAACAGTAGCGAATGGGGCGGGAGAGGAAATTGACCGAGGTCAATGGCGCCCATCAACGGACGCGCGAGGCGGGTGCAGGGTTGACCTGCATCAAGAATCAGCGCTTCTTCGGCTTGCCCTTGGGCTTTTTCTTGCCCTTGCCCAGGGGCATTGCCTGCTCGAACGCCTGACGCACTTCGTTCAGGCGCTTTTCCTTGAGGTCGTGCACGCGACGGGCGCGCTCGGCGCCGAAATCGATCAGGTTGTCGTCTTGGCTCATGTTCAGGCTCGTGGAACGGACTGCGGAAGTCGCCATGATGAGGGCTCGCGCCCGCACTGAACAGCCCCGCTCAGACTTCGATGTCCACCAGCAGGCCCTGGCGCGGCTGTTCGCCCATCAGCGGCGCCACCGGCACAGTGTTGTCGGCGTTGACCTCGTCGCCCGGCAGGGCCTGGTACAGCTCTTCGTCCGGGGCCTTGCGGCGTTTGCCCTGGCGGCGGCGCTGCTCGTCACGCAGCAGTACCCCCGACTCCTGCGGGTCGCGCTTCTTGAAATCGATATTGCTGTCGGTGGCGCTGGGCTGGGCCGGCACCACTGGGGCGATGGTCGGCGGCTGCTTGACCGGGTCGTGTTGCGTGGTGACCGGGGCGGCACTGAGGGGAATGATGGGCGGCAGCATGGTTGTTGTTCTCCTGTCGCCAATGTGTCGGCTGCCAAACGGCAGCCTTGAGCGCCGATGGCAAAAGTGTGGCACCCGTCACAGCCAGGGGTGTGCCTGAGTATAGTACGCTGCGCTTCCCGTTTTTTGCCCTATAAGGCAGGAGCCTACGATGCGTATCCCCTATCGCCTCCTGGCGAGTATCGGACTGGCCACGGCCGGCCTTGCGGCCATGGCCGACCCGGCTCCGGTGCTGTTCGGTGGCTGGCGCAACCTCGCCACGGCGGCCGATGCCGGGTATGTCGAAGAGAACATGGCATTCGCCATGCTGCCGGCAGTAGTTGCCCGCGGCACGCGCATGGCCGTGCTGGACGAGCAGCGCAAGCAGACCGTGTGTTGCCTGGAGGTGGTCAGCGTGCCGCTTGAAGACAGCCTGCTGCGCCACCGTTTCGACCTGCCGGGCGTCTGGGTGAGCGACCTGCGCAATGACTGGAACATCGACCACCGGCCCTACCTGCCCGAGGTGTTCGCCCTGCAACGACGCGACGCCCTGGTCGACTATCACTTCGATGAAAATGGCTACGGCCACCTGGGGGGCCTGCTCGTCCCGGCCGATGCACGAATCACGCCCCAGGGCACGCTGCACACCGGTGGCCAGACGTTCATCGTCGACATCGATACCCAGCCGATGGCCAACGACAACGGCTCGATGAGCCGCTACACCCTGACCGACACACGCAACCCGCAGCACCGCTATACGGTGGAAGTCCCCGTCGCCACCTACTGACGTGCCCTACTGATCGGGGTCGTCATCGTCCGGTTCGGGCGCCGCTTCGCTCCACGGGCGCTTGAGCACGCTGTTCCAGACCTTCTCCAGGTGTTCGCGCAGCACCGGCGGTGCGTCCTTGAGGGTGGGGCCGTCTTCGCGTTCACCACCAAAGGCATCCTCGCCTTCCGAGGCGATCAGCGACTGGCCGTTGATCACGTAGCTGGCGGCCCCTTCGCGCAGTTCCACATGCAGGTCCTGCGGGTCGACACCGCCACCGCAAAAGGAATGGCTGGCAACGGTCAGTTCGGCCACACCATCGTTGTTCAGGTCGCTGGCGCCGCTGACGTCGGTATAGAAGCCCACGTCCAGGTCCAGCCCCGGGCAGGTGGTTTCATTCTCGATGGTCCAGCGCGCCTTGTAGGTTTGGGCGTCGTTGCTGCGGCCATACAGGGTGGCGGTGAGCACCACCCGGTCGACCTCCTGCTGGGTTTCCTCGTCGCTGACCTGGTCGTCCAGGCGGCTGAGCACCAGCACCGCCTCGCCATCGCGGTCGCGAAAGTGCACGTTCTGCACCGGCACCTGCACGCCCAGCGCCGCCAGCGCCGGGGGCTCCAGTGGTGGCAGCAGTTCGAAACCCTGCTGGTCGCAGGCGCCGAGCGAGGCCAGGCTGGCCAGTACGATGCAGTGGCGTAACGGGAGGGACAGCAGAGGGTGTCGGAGCATGGGTCGAGGCCTGTGGTGGCAAAGACGGCTTTCGTCGATGAAATCGCCAGACGCTTTGGTCTGTGCAGCCCTATCCGTTAAGATAGTCGCCTTTTGAATGGCGGGAGTCAGGCAGTATGGCGCAGCAGTATCAACCGGGGCAACGCTGGATCAGCGACAGCGAAGCCGAGCTGGGTCTAGGGACCGTTCTGGCACAGGACGGCCGCTTGTTGACCGTGCTCTACCCGGCCACTGGCGACACCCGCCAGTACTCCCTGCGCAATGCGCCCCTGACCCGCGTGCGTTTCTCGCCGGGCGACCAGATCACCCACTTCGAAGGCTGGAAGCTGACCGTGCGCGAAGTCGAGGTCATCGACGGCCTGATGGTCTACCACGGCCTCGATGCCCAGAACCAGGCCTGCACCCTGCCTGAAACCCAGCTGTCGAACTTCATCCAGTTCCGCCTGGCCAGCGACCGCCTGTTCGCCGGGCAGATCGACCCGCTGGCGTGGTTCTCGCTGCGCTACAACACCCTGGAACACACCAGCCGCCAGTTGCAGTCGTCGCTGTGGGGCCTGGGCGGCACCCGTGCCCAGCCGATCGCCCACCAGTTGCACATTGCCCGCGAAGTGGCCGACCGTATCGCCCCGCGCGTACTGCTGGCCGACGAAGTGGGCCTGGGCAAGACCATCGAAGCCGGCCTGGTGATCCATCGCCAGCTGCTCACGGGTCGCGCCAGCCGCGTGCTGATCCTGGTGCCGGAGAACCTGCAGCACCAGTGGCTGGTGGAAATGCGCCGCCGTTTCAACCTGCAGGTGGCTCTGTTCGACGCCGAGCGCTTCATCGAAAGCGATGCCAGCAACCCGTTCGAGGATGCGCAACTGGCGCTGGTGGCGCTGGAGTGGCTGACCGAGGATGAAAAGGCCCAGGACGCGCTGTTCGCCGCCGGCTGGGACCTGCTGGTGGTCGACGAGGCGCACCACCTGGTGTGGCACGAAGACCAGGTCAGCCCGGAGTACGCGCTGGTCGAGCAACTGGCCGAGGTCATCCCCGGCGTACTGCTGCTGACCGCCACCCCCGAGCAACTGGGCCAGGACAGCCACTTCGCACGCCTGCGCCTGCTCGACCCCAACCGTTTCCACGACCTGGCCGCATTCCGCGCCGAGAGCGACAACTATCGCCCGGTGGCCGAGGCGGTGCAGGAGCTGCTCGATGAAGGCCGCCTGTCGCCCAAGGCCCACGCCACCATCCAGGGCTTCCTGGGTGCCGAAGGCGAGGCGCTGCTGGCCGCAGTCAACGATGGCGACACCCAGGCCAGCGCACGCCTGATCCGCGAGCTGCTGGACCGCCACGGCACCGGCCGCGTGCTGTTTCGCAACACCCGCGCCGCGGTGCAGGGCTTCCCGCAGCGCCAGCTGCACGCCTACCCGCTGCCGTGCCCCGACGAGTACATGGAACTGCCGGTGGGCGAGCATGCCGACCTGTACCCGGAAGTCAGCTTCCAGGCCCAGGGCGACAGCGACGAAGAGAGCCGCTGGTGGCGCTTCGACCCACGGGTCGAATGGCTGATCGACACCCTCAAGATGCTCAAGCGGGTCAAGGTGCTGGTGATCTGCGCCCACGCCGAAACCGCGATGGACCTGGAAGACGCCCTGCGCGTGCGCTCGGGCATTCCGGCCACGGTGTTCCATGAGGGCATGAGCATCCTGGAGCGCGACCGCGCCGCCGCCTACTTTGCCGACGAAGAGTTCGGCGCGCAGGTGCTGATCTGCTCGGAAATCGGCAGCGAAGGCCGCAACTTCCAGTTCGCCCACCACCTGGTGCTGTTCGACCTGCCGGCCCACCCCGACCTGCTGGAACAGCGCATCGGCCGCCTGGACCGTATCGGCCAGAAGCACACCATCGAGCTGCATGTGCCGCACCTGCAGAACAGCCCGCAGGAGCGCCTGTTCCAGTGGTATCACCAGGCACTCAATGCCTTCCTCAATACCTGCCCTACCGGCAACGCCCTGCAGCACCAGTTCGGCCCGCGCCTGCTGCCGCTGCTGGAAAGCGGCGACGACGGCGAGTGGGAAGCGCTGGTCAACGAAGCCTGCGCCGAGCGCCAGCGCCTGGAGTCGGAGCTGCACAGCGGCCGCGACCGCCTGCTGGAGCTCAACTCCGGTGGTGCCGGCGAAGGCCAGGCGCTGGTGGAGGCGATCCTCGAGCAGGACGACCAGTTCGCCCTGCCGATCTACATGGAGACCCTGTTCGACGCCTTCGGTATCGACAGCGAGGACCACTCGGAAAACGCCCTGATCCTCAAGCCGAGCGAGAAGATGCTCGACGCCAGCTTCCCGCTGGGCGACGACGAAGGCGTGACCATCACCTACGACCGCAACCAGGCGCTGTCGCGCGAGGACATGCAGTTCATCACCTGGGAACACCCCATGGTGCAGGGCGGCATGGACCTGGTGCTCAGCGGCTCGATGGGCAATACCGCGGTGGCGCTGATCAAGAACAAGGCGCTCAAGCCGGGCACCGTGCTGCTCGAACTGCTGTACGTCAGCGAAGTGGTCGCCCCGCGCGCCCTGCAACTGGGCCGCTACCTGCCGCCGGCAGCGCTGCGCTGCCTGCTCGACACCAACGGCAACGACCTGGCGGCGCGGGTGTCGTTCGAGACCCTCAACGACCAGCTCGAAAGCGTGCCCAAGGCCAGCGCCAACAAGTTCATCCAGGCCCAGCGCGATGTCCTGACCCCGCGCATCAATGCCGGCGAGGCCAAGATCATGCCGCGCCACGCCGAGCGTGTGGCCGAGGCGCAGCGCCGCCTGGCAGCCGAAACCGATGAAGAACTGGCGCGCCTGACCGCGTTGCAGGCGGTCAACCCGACCGTGCGCGACACCGAAATCCAGGCCTTGCGTGCGCAACGCGAGCAGGGCCTGGCGATGCTGGAGAAGGCCGCACTGCGCCTTGAGGCAATTCGGGTACTGGTCGCCGGCTGACCCACTGGCCGGCTCCTGCATGAGCGATGCAGGAGCCGGCTTACCGGCGAAGGGCGCGACCCGGTTTTAGAACCAAACGCTATCGCCCCAATCTCCAATCCATACAAGTCAATCTGCCATTAATCCCGATGGGTTAATGCTCTCTTCCTATACTCAGCCAAAACCGTCTCCACTCCGCTGGAGGCCGCGTGCACACCGGACCAAGAGGCATGCTATGGAGTGGCAGGGGCTGCATGTACTCGCCGAACTTCCCGCAACCGGACAATTGCTCCTCGATTGCCGGCACAACCCTTACCTGGTGGCACTTGCCTACCTGGTCGCCTGCGCGGGCAGTTTCGCCACCCTCGACATCATCGAACGCGTGGGCAATGCCGAGCACAGCGCCGCCCAACGTCAATGGCGCCTGCTCGGCACCTTCTGCCTGGCCTGCAGCGTGTGGGGCATGCACTTCATCGGCATGCTCGCCTTCCAGGCCCCCCTCGAGGTGCACTACGACCTGGCCCTGACGGCCGTATCGCTGCTGCTGATGCTGCTCGCCGCCTGGAGTGCGATGAACCTGCTCGGCACACCCCAGCCGCGCCTGCACCAGCATGTGCTGGCGGCCATCGCCATCGGCCTGGGCATCGGCGCCATGCATTACACCGGCATGGCAGCCATGCGCTCCAACGCCTCGCAGTTCTACCGCGCCGACCTGCTGGCAAGTTCGGTGGTGGTCGCCTTCGGCGTCAGCCTGCTGGCGTTGCTGCTGACCCGCTACCGCCCAGCCCAGAGCAACTGGCCCAGGTACGTCGCCAGCCTGGTGATGGCCACCGGCATCATCGCCACCCATTTCACCGGCATGTGGGCCCTGACCCTGGTGCTGCCCGTGGACGCGCCGCTGCAGTTGCCGATCACCGACAACAGCCTGCACCTGAGCCTGGCCATCGCCTTCGTCGCCCTGCTGATCAGCGCCAGTTGCATCAGCGCCGCCCTGTCGGACAAGAAGCTGCAGAGCAAGGAGCACGACCTGCGCCGGGTCAACATGCTGCTCAGCCAGCTGGACCAGGCACGGGTCTCGCTGCAACAGGCGGCGCACTACGATGCACTGACCAACCTGGTCAACCGTCGCGGTTTCAACCAGCTGTTCGCCGAGCGCCTGGCCGAACAGGCGGCCAGCGGCGGCATGCTGGCGGTGATGTTCCTGGACATCGACCACTTCAAGCGCATCAACGACAGCCTGGGCCATGACGCGGGGGATCAGTTGCTGCAGGTGATCGCCGCGCAGATCAAGAGCGCCACCCGCACCCACGACGTGGTGGCCCGCTTCGGCGGCGACGAGTTCTGCATTCTGATCGGCCTGCACAACCGCGACGAGGCCCGCCACCTGGCGCAGCGCATCATGCACAAGGTCAAGGAACCGATCGACCTGAGCGGCCGGCGCATGGTGATGACCACCAGCATCGGCATCAGCGTGTTCCCCGACGATGGCGAAAGCTGCGACGAGCTGCTCAAGCACGCGGACCTGGCGCTGTATCAGTCCAAGGGCTGCGGGCGCAACAACCTGAACTTCTTCAGCAGCAACCTGAAAACCCGCGCCACCCTGGAGCTGCAACTGGAGGAGGAGCTGCGCGTGGCCCTGCTCGAAGAACGCGGGCTGCGCATCCACTACCAGCCGATCTTCGACCTGGCCAGCGGCCAGGTGGCCAAGCTCGAAGCGCTGATCCGCTGGCAGCACCCGCAGCACGGCCTGCTCAGCCCCGACCGCTTCATCGGCATTGCCGAAGCCAACGGCCTGATCGGCGAGCTCGACCTGTGGGTGTTGCGCCGCGCCTGCCAGGACCTGGCGCAGTTGAGCCGCCATGGCTTCGACCAACTCAAGGTCACCGTCAACTGCTCGGCGCTGACCCTGGGCCGCGAAGAACTCGTCAGCGAAGTGGAAGATGCGCTGTTCAGCGCGGGGCTGCCGGCCTGGCGCCTGGAAATGGAGGTGACCGAAAACGCGCTGATGGGCAACATCCACAACACCATCGCCCTGCTCAAGCGTATCCGGGCCAAGGGCGTTTCACTCTCGATCGACGACTTCGGCACCGGCTACTCATCGCTGGCCTATCTCAAGCGCCTGCCGCTGGACACGCTGAAGATCGACCGCTCGTTCATCCAGGACATCCCTCACTCCGAGCAGGACATGGACATCGTGCAGGCCATCATCATCATGGCCCACACCCTGCACCTGAAGGTGGTGACCGAGGGAGTGGAAACCGTCGAGCAGTACCAGTTCCTGCGCCAGCAGGGCTGCGACTTTCTGCAGGGCTACCTGTTCAGCCGCCCGGTACCGATGGGCGAGCTGCACGCGGTGCTCGGCAGCCTCAACCAGTGCAGCGACCTGCCTATGGCTTGCGGCGAAACAGCTCGACCAGGGTTGCGGGATCCTTTTCCAGGTAACCCTGGCTGCCGTGCAAGCGCATCAGCTGCGCCGCCAGGCCGCTGATCGGGGTGGCCGAGCCCTGCTCGCGGGAAAACTTGACCGCCGTATCCAGGTCCTTGAGCAAGGTGCGCACGTGCCACTTCACCGGCTCGTAATGCTGCTCGGCCATTTGCGGGGCCAGGATCTGCAGCGGCCTGGAGTCGGCGAAACCGCCCGCCAGGGCTTCGGCGATCAGGCTGGCATCCACCCCTGACTGTTCGGCCAGGGCCACCACCTCGGCAATCACCAGTGCGTTGCAGGCCACGATCATCTGGTTGCAGGCCTTGGTCACCTGCCCTGCCCCCACCGCGCCCATGTGCGTGACCCGCTGCCCCAGCACCTGGAGCACCGGGCGCACCCGCTCAAGATCGGCCGCCTCGCCGCCGACCATGATCGCCAGGCTGCCGGCCTCGGCGCCCGGGGTGCCGCCCGACACCGGTGCATCCAGCCAGTGCATGCCGCAGGCCTGCCTCAGCTGTGCGGCCATTTGCCGCGTGGCGCCGGGCTCCAGGCTGGAAAAATCCACCAGCAGCTGCCCGGCCGCGCCGCCTGCGGCGATACCGTCGTCACCGAACACCACCTCGTGCACCACCTGGGTGTCGGCCAGGCACAGCATCACCACGTCCGCCGCCGCGCAGAGCTCTGCCGGGCTGTTCGCCTGGCTCGCCCCGGCGGCCACCAGTGGCGCGCACTTGTCCGATGAACGGTTCCACACGGTCAACGGAAAACCGGCCGCCAGCAGGCGCCGACACATGGGCAATCCCATCAGACCGATACCGGCGAACCCCAGCGAAGGTAGTGCAATGCTCATGACAGCTCCTGGCAAATTAAAGAAGTTGGCGATGCGGACGATTCAGTTCTCAGACGTGACAGGAAAACCCTTAGAGGGTTATAGGGCAGGACCCTATCGCTCACGCCAAAGGCGCACTGATACAGTCGCGAAACTTATCCCGTGATGGCTCGATGATATCGACTTTTACCAGCCGTCCACCCAGGCAAATGGCGCAAAATGACCTCAAAGAATACTTCTGCCACCGCGGTTTCCGAGCTGATGTCATCCTCCACCGCGCTCACCGCCCCGGCGCCTCGAGAATACTACAGCCCGCGCGCGGCTACGCCGCAGCAGTACCTGTATTACACCGAGACCGACATCCAGCGCATCCTGGACAACCTCGACGGCCTGCGCGACCTGGTGTTCCCGCCCAGTGTGCATGTCGAAGATGACACCCAGTTGCGCCTGGACCAGCAGTTCCCTTCGGTGTGCCTGATCGGCCTGGGTCGTTGCGGTTCGAACATTGCCCTGGATGTGGCGGAGCTGGTGTACAACGCCCGCACCTTCTACCTCAACGAATTCAACAACGAAGACCGCCACGCCGGCGAGCAGCCCTACAGCCCGGGCCGCTGGATCCGCAACAACCTGCGCCTGGTGCAGAACAAGGGCGCCAAGCCGGTGTTCCTGGTGGAACCGCTGGTGATGCTGGGCGACCTGGACAAGGACATCGCCGGGCGCATCCGTTTTTCGCGCAAGGGCGAGAAGAGCGGCTTTCTGCGCGACTACAGCAAGATGAAGATCATGGACCTGTCCGAGGTGCATGCGGGCGGCGCCGGCAACGCGCCGATCCTGGGCCAGTACCTGGCCAAGATCATCCTCAACAAGGAAACCCAGCGCTTCTCCAGTGCCGACTGGAAGCTGATCCACTCGTACCTGATCGACTCGTGCGGCATCAAGGCCAACCAGTCGCGCCTGTACTTCTACATCTTCAGCGCCGGTGGCGGTACCGGCTCGGGCATGGCTTCGGAGTTCGGCCTGGCCCAGCAGTTCTCGTACATGAACAAGACGTTCGACACCAAGCCGGCCGACGAGAACGACACCAAGAGCGGGCACTCCTTCGTCTTCGAGCCGATCTTCACCAGCGGCATCTGCGTGCTGCCGAACATCTCCGACCACCGCAGCGAGATGTCCGAGGCACTGCACATCAACGCCGGCCGCCTGCTGTGCAAGTACCTGTCGGAGGAATGGGACTTCTCGTACAACTTCGACAACGAGGACAGCAGCGAAGCCAGCGTGATGGGGCGTATCCGTCCGTGGAACGCGATGATGCTGATCTCCAACGACATCATGCGCTATGCCGAGGAGAACGATGACGGCAACATCCAGGACATTGACGTCAATGCCATGGAGAAGCACGCCAACCAGTACATCTCGCAGCAGATCTTCAACATCCTCACCGCCCAGGCGGTGACCACCGACTACGACCAGAACTACTTCCGGCGCGCCGGCATCGACATCGGCGAGACCATCCGCCTGGATGCCAACGACCTGTTCATGAGCCTGGCCGGCCCGGTGGCCATCGCCTACGCCGAATCGGTAGTGCCCGAGCAGCCGACGCCAGGCAACGACAAGTTCAAGGTGTTCGAGAAAGAGAAGCCGCAGCTCAACATCGACGACCTGTTCTTCCGCTCCATCGACCTGCCGCACTTCAACAAGGTGACCCAGGCGATCGAGGGCATCAGCCTGCTGCCGATCGAGTCCAAGCGCTATCGCGCGGCCCTGGAGCAGTACAAGACCTCCGGCTACGACGCCGCGGCGCTGCATGACCTGCACTTCTTCAAGAACTGCTCGTCGGTGGTGTCGATTGTGTCCCTGCCCAAGGACTACAAGCTCTCGTACATGGACCTGAACCGGCTCAAGACCCACCTCAACAGCCTGTTCCCCAACACCACGCTCAAGCGCTACGCACTGGTGATCGGCGCCTCGGCCAACCTGTCGCTGACCACCCTGATCGCCAAGAGCCCGTGCCTGTCGGACGACTTCCTGACCCTGATCGTGGCGTTCATCAAGCGCTGTTTCGCGCGCACCCCGTACCGTTTCGACGACACGCTGGACAACGCCATCCTCGACTTCATCACCCGTGAGGAATTCGACGAGGACCGTATCGACGACCTGCTCAACGAGTTCGAGAACCCGGCCAAGATCCTCGATACCAACTGGTACGCGATCAAGCCGATGTACGAGAAGAAGTACCGCGAGCTGATCAACGACAAGAGCAAGTTCGTGTCGATCAACGATATCCGCCTGTCACGCGAGTGCGTGAAGAAGGCGGTGAAGTACCTGCGCGAGATCTACCGTCACCGCATCGGCAAGACGCGGGTGATTTCGCTCAACAGCCATACGGGCAAGACAGACTACGAGTAATCTGCGCGGCGCCTTTGCGGCCATCGCGGGTCAAGCCCGCTCCCACCAAGGTCTCCACCAACCTGTGGGAGCGGGCTTGACCCGCGATGAGGCAAGAACTGTTACCGCGTTTTTTGAACCCCTGCCCCACTGTTACCAACAACCACCCCGCCTGAACGCCCTCGCGCACCAAAATCTTCCGGCTGTTCGTTTTTGCGCACCAGATCAGGGCGCGGACTTTTTCTGAATCACGATAAACGGCGAAACCACCACTGCCCAGATCGGCGCAATCGTGTGCGAAAGGTCTAGCGCCTGCTCGGCAGTCACCGGCACGACCGTGCCATCATTTCGCCATTTTTCCACGGTTTCACTGCGGTTTTCGGCCATTGCCGACGCCACCTCGATCAGGTCCAGCGACGGGTCGACCCAAATCAGGTCACCCTTGGCCCAAAAACGCTCCAGCGCTTTCCACTCGATGATTGCAGTCTCGCCGAGCAATTTGGCATAGAGGGTGCTTGGTTGATCTGTCATGGGTTCCTACCAGAAATAATTCGACCACTGAAAGGTCGCTATTTTTGCAGAAAAACCCAGTTTCAAATAAGTAATTGATCGACAAGGCCATGAAGATCACGCCCCGCCGCAGCATGCTGGCAAATTAGCGGCGCCTTTATGTAACTTTCTGTCGATTAGGCGACACCCCCGGATTTTGCCCCGAAAAGCCCGCTTTTCAATCGATCAAGCGGCGCTCTACACTGTACCGGTACAGTTGCCAGGGCATTTTGCGGGGGAACACGGGAAAGGCGGGACGGCGTGGCCGTCACGGTATCCCGGTCCGTAGCCCTGGGCACCAGGACTATAAAAATTACAACAGAATGAGTGGAGCACTATGAGTAAGCAGATTTCCAAGCTGTTCGCCGCAATGGTTCTGGCCGGGGTTGCCAGCCATGCAGTTGCCGCCGATACCATCAAGATCGGCATCGCCGGCCCGAAGACCGGTCCGGTTACTCAATACGGTGACATGCAGTTCATCGGTGCAAAACAGGCCATCAAGGACATCAACGCCAAGGGCGGCGTTGACGGCAAGATGCTCGAAGCCAAGGAATACGACGACGCCTGCGACCCTAAACAGGCCGTGGCAGTCGCCAACAAAGTGGTCAACGATGGCGTCAAGTTCGTGGTCGGCCACCTGTGCTCCAGCTCCACTCAACCAGCGTCCGACATCTATGAAGATGAAGGCGTGATCATGATCACCCCGGCTGCCACCAGCCCGGAAATCACCTCCCGCGGCTACAAGCTGATCTTCCGTACCATCGGCCTGGACAGCGCCCAGGGCCCGGCCGCCGGCAACTACATCGCCGACCACGTCAAGCCCAAGGTGGTTGCGGTACTGCACGACAAGCAGCAGTACGGTGAAGGCATCGCCACCGCGGTCAAGCAGACCCTGGAAGGCAAAGGCACCAAGGTTGCCGTGTTCGAAGGCCTGAACGCCGGCGACAAGGACTTCTCCTCGATCATCCAGAAGCTCAAGCAAGCCAACGTCGACTTCGTGTACTACGGCGGCTACCACCCAGAGCTGGGCCTGATCCTGCGCCAGGCTCAGGAAAAAGGCCTGAAGGCCAAGTTCATGGGCCCAGAGGGCGTTGGCAACGACTCGATCTCGCAGATCGCCCAGGGCGCTTCCGAAGGCCTGCTGGTAACCCTGCCCAAGTCGTTCGACGCCGACCCTGCGAACAAGGCCATCGTCGACGCCATCAAGGCTGACGGCAAGGACCCGAGCGGTCCGTTCGTGTTCCCGGCCTACTCGGCGGTGGAACTGATCGCCGAAGGCATCAAGGCGGCCAAGAGCGAAGACACCGACAAGGTCGCACAGGCCCTGCACACCGGCACCTTCAAGACCCCTACCGGCGACTTGTCCTATGACAAGAACGGCGACCTGAAGGACTTCAAGTTCGTCGTCTACGAATGGCATTTCGGCAAACCTAAAACCGAAGTTTCCCCTCAGTAATCCCGTCACTCTATGACTACAAGCCCACTGTGCGAGCAGTGGGCTTTGTTTTACGAGGTTCATGGGCCTGATTCCCGCGATCCGGGAGCAGGTTCACCTGAAAATCTTAAAACCGTCACCAGCGGTTCGCTGGCAGTGCCCGTGCGAAGTGGCCTCAGACCACAAGCCGGGACGGGCGCAAGCCCACCAGTGAAATGCGTATCGGGTTTTTAGGAGCGCTGTAATGCCTGAGATCTATCACTTCTTCCAACAGCTGGTTAATGGCCTGACCATTGGCAGCACCTATGCCTTGATAGCCATTGGCTACACAATGGTTTACGGCATCATTGGAATGATCAACTTCGCCCACGGCGAGGTGTACATGATCGGTTCCTACGTGGCCTTCATCGCCCTTGCCGGGCTGGCCATGATGGGCATCGACTCACTGCCGATACTGATGACCGCCGCGTTCATCGCGACCATCGTGGTCACCAGCGCCTATGGCTACAGCATCGAACGGGTCGCCTACCGCCCCTTGCGCAACAGCAACCGGCTGATCCCGCTGATCTCTGCCATCGGCATGTCGATTTTCCTGCAGAACACTGTCTTGCTTGCCCAGGATTCCAAGGACAAGTCGATCCCCAACCTGATTCCGGGGAGCATCTCCTTCGGGCCGGGCGGCGCCGAGGAAGTCCTGATTTCCTACATGCAGATCCTGGTCTTCGTCGTCACCCTGGTGGCCATGACCGGGCTGACCCTGTTCATCTCGCGTTCACGCCTGGGCCGCGCCTGTCGCGCCTGTGCCGAAGACATCAAGATGGCCAACCTGCTGGGTATCAACACCAACAACATCATCGCCCTGACCTTCGTGATCGGTGCGGCCCTGGCGGCCGTGGCAGCGGTACTGCTGAGCATGCAGTACGGCGTGATCAACCCCAACGCCGGCTTCCTGGTGGGCCTGAAGGCCTTTACCGCGGCGGTGCTGGGCGGCATCGGCAGCATTCCGGGCGCCATGCTCGGCGGGCTGGTGCTGGGCGTGGCCGAGGCCTTTGGCGCCGATATCTTCGGTGACCAGTACAAGGACGTGGTGGCATTCGGTCTTCTGGTTCTGGTGTTGTTGTTCCGTCCGACCGGCATCCTGGGCCGTCCGGAGGTCGAGAAAGTATGAGCAGAAATCTCAAATCGGCGTTTTTCAGCGCCTTGCTGGTCTGGGCCGTGGCATTCCCGGTACTGGGCCTGAAACTCAGCATCGTCGGTATCAGCCTGCAGGTGCATGGCCAGGGGCCCCTGGCCCTGAGCGTGATTGTGGTGTGCTCGGTGCTGATGTTCCTGCGCGTGCTGTTCGACAAGCAATGGAGCGCAATGATGCGGTCCGCCCCCCGGGGTGCACTGATATCGCCCAAGGTCAGCAACTTCCTGACCCTGCCGCGCACCCAGCGCTACATCATCCTGGGCCTGATCGCGGTTGCCCTGGTGTGGCCGTTCTTCGGTTCGCGCGGTGCGGTCGACATCGCCACGCTTATCCTGATCTACGTGATGCTGGGCCTTGGCCTGAACATCGTGGTCGGCCTGGCGGGCCTGCTCGACCTGGGCTACGTGGGCTTCTACGCCGTGGGCGCCTACAGCTATGCGCTGCTGTCGCACTACTTCGGCCTGAGCTTCTGGGTGTGCCTGCCCATCGCGGGGATGATGGCGGCCACGTTCGGCTTCCTGCTGGGCTTCCCGGTGCTGCGCCTGCGCGGTGACTACCTGGCCATCGTGACCCTGGGTTTCGGCGAGATCATCCGGCTGTTCCTGCGTAACCTGACCGACCTCACCGGCGGCCCGAACGGCATCAGCAACATTCCCAAGCCGTCGTTCTTCGGCCTGAGCTTCGAGCGCAGGGCGGCTGAAGGCATGCAGACCTTCCACGAGTTCTTCGGGGTGGAATACAACTCGATCAACAAGGTGATCTTCCTGTACCTGGTGGCATTGCTGCTGGCCCTGCTGGCGCTGTTCGTGATCAACCGCCTGCTGCGCATGCCGATCGGGCGTGCCTGGGAAGCGCTGCGCGAAGACGAGATCGCCTGCCGTGCGCTGGGCCTGAACCCGACCATCATCAAGCTCTCGGCCTTCACCCTCGGTGCCTGCTTCGCCGGTTTTGCCGGCAGCTTCTTCGCCGCGCGCCAGGGCCTGGTGACGCCGGAGTCGTTCACCTTCATCGAGTCGGCGATCATCCTCGCCATTGTCGTGCTCGGCGGCATGGGCTCTCAGCTGGGCGTGATCCTCGCGGCCATCGTGATGATCCTGCTGCCCGAACTGATGCGCGACTTCAGTGAATACCGGATGCTGATGTTCGGTGCCCTGATGGTATTGATGATGATCTGGCGTCCGCAGGGCCTGCTGCCTATGCAACGTCCACACATGGAGCTGCGTCGATGAGCCGCGAAATTCTGCAAGTGAGCGGCCTGAGCATGCGCTTCGGCGGCCTGTTGGCGGTCAACGGCGTGGCCCTGTCCGTCAAGGAAAAACAAGTGGTGGCACTGATCGGCCCCAACGGCGCCGGCAAGACCACCGTGTTCAACTGCCTGACCGGCTTCTACAAGCCCAGTGGCGGCAGCATCCTGCTCGACGGCCAGCCCATCCAGGGCCTGGCCGGCCACGAGATCGCCCGCAAGGGCGTGGTGCGTACCTTCCAGAACGTGCGCCTGTTCAAGGAAATGACCGCGCTGGAAAACCTGCTGATCGCCCAGCACCGTCACCTGAACACCAACTTCTTCGCCGGCCTGTTCAAGACCCCGGGCTTTCGTCGCAGCGAGCACGAGGCGATGGAGTACGCGCAGTACTGGCTGGAAAAGGTCGACCTGGTCGAGTTCGCCAACCGTAACGCCGGCACCCTGGCCTATGGTCAGCAACGCCGGCTGGAAATCGCCCGCTGCATGATGACCCGCCCGCGGATCCTCATGCTCGACGAGCCGGCGGCAGGCCTGAACCCGAAAGAGACCGAAGACCTCAAGGCGCTGATCGGCACCTTGCGTGAGGAACACGGGGTGACCGTGCTGCTGATCGAGCACGACATGAAGCTGGTCATGAGCATTTCCGACCATATCGTGGTGATCAACCAGGGCACGCCGCTGGCCGATGGCACCCCGCAACAGATCCGGGACAACCCCGAAGTGATCAAAGCCTACCTGGGGGAAGCGTAAATGCTGCAGTTCGAAAACGTTTCCACCTTCTACGGCAAGATCCAGGCGCTGCACAGCGTCAACGTGGAGATTCGCCAGGGCGAAATCGTCACCCTGATCGGTGCCAACGGCGCAGGCAAGTCGACCCTGCTGATGACCCTGTGCGGGTCGCCCCAGGCCCACAGCGGCAGCATCCGCTACATGGGCGAGGAGCTGGTGGGGCAAAGTTCGGCGCAGATAATGCGCAAGAGCATTGCCGTGGTGCCCGAGGGTCGGCGCGTGTTCGCACGCCTGACCGTGGAGGAGAACCTGGCCATGGGCGGGTTCTTCACCGACAAGGGCGACTACCAAGAGCAGATGGACAAGGTGCTGCACCTGTTCCCGCGGCTCAAGGAGCGCTTCAGCCAGCGTGGCGGCACCATGTCCGGGGGCGAGCAGCAGATGCTCGCCATCGGCCGTGCGCTGATGAGCAAGCCCAAGCTGTTGCTGCTCGACGAACCGTCACTGGGGCTGGCGCCGATCATCATCCAGCAGATCTTCGACATCATCGAACAGCTGCGCAAGGATGGTGTAACGGTGTTCCTGGTGGAGCAGAACGCCAACCAGGCCCTGAAGATCGCCGACCGTGCCTATGTGCTGGAGAACGGCCGGGTGGTGATGCAGGGCACCGGTGAAGCGCTGCTGACCGACCCGAAAGTACGCGACGCGTACCTGGGGGGCTGAACCAGACGGCCCCTTCGCCGGCAACGCCGGCTCCTACAGTGCAGGAGCCGGCGTTGTCGGTGAAGGGGCCGGTACCGGCAACGCACCCAGCGCCTGGCTGCCACGCTTGAACCAGCGCACCAGGTAATCGGCCACCACCTGCACGCGTTTGGGCATCCCGCCCTGATACGGGTGCACCAGGAACAACGGCGTACTGCGTGTCTGGTAATCGCGCAGCAACCAGCACAAGCGTCCGTCCGCCAGCTCGGCATGCAACATGTAGGACGGCAGCCGCGCCACCCCCGCCCCCACCAGCACCGCCTTCTTCAACAGGCTGTAGTGATTGCTGGCAAAATTCCCCGCCACCTGCACCCGCAGCAATTCATGCTGCTGGTGGTACAGCCATTCCTCGCGTCCGCTGTAATGACTGTTGAGCAGGCAGCGATGCTCGGCCAGCGCCTGCGGCGTGGTCGGCGTGCCGTGGCGCTCCAGGTACGCCGGGCTGGCGCAGGTCAGCTCCTGCATGGCCAGCAGCGGCCGCGCCACCAGGCGCTCGTCATTGCCCGGGATCTGTCGGATGGCCAGGTCGAAGCCGTCGCGCAGCAGGTCGCGGTAGGCATTGTCCAGTTCCAGTTCGATCTGCAACTGCGGGTACTGGTTGCCCAGCTCCAGCAGCAGGCCTTCGAAGAAGGTTTCACCCAGCGACACCGGCACCGTCACCCGCACCGGGCCCGACAGGTCATCCTTGAGCCGCGACAGCGCCTGGCGCGCCTGGGTCACCTGGCGCACCAGCGCCTGGGCCTGGGGCAGCAGCGCTGCGCCCGCGGCGGTCAGGCTCAGGCGCCGCGTGGTGCGGTGCAGCAGCTTGACCGAATGGCTGCTCTCCAGCTGGCTGATGCGCTTGGACAACTGCCCCTTGCTCCAGCCCAGCTGCTCCGCGGCCAGGGTAAAACTGCCCGCATCCATCAACACCGCAAAGGCCGCCAGATCGTCCAGCTCGCTCATGGATTGTTTCCGCATGAAAACCAAAGGTTGCCTATTAGCAGGCTTATTCACGCAAAAATCCACCCTAGACTGAAACCTCACCCCACACGCGAGGAACAGCCCCATGAAAATCATTCTGATCGGCGCCGGCGGTACCATCGGTTCGGCCGTGGCCCGTGAACTGGAACAGCGCCACGAGGTGATCCGGGTCGGTCGCAACAGCGGCGACCTGCAGGCCGATATCAGCGACAGTGCCTCGATTCGCCGCCTGTTCGAGCAGACCGGGCGCTTCGATGCCCTGGTGTGCGCCGCCGGCAACGTGGTGTTCGCGCCCCTGGACGAACTGGACGAACAGGGGTTTGCCCTGGGCCTGAACGACAAGCTGATGGGCCAGGTCAACCTGCTGCTGATCGGTCGCGAGTTCATCAATGACGGCGGCTCGTTCACCTTCACCACCGGCGTCACCAGCCACGACCCGATCCGTACCGGCACCTCGGCCAGCCTGGTCAACGGTGCCATCGACGCCTTCGTGCGCGCCGCCGCCATCGAGCTGCCACGCGGGCTGCGGGTCAACGCCATCAGTCCGACCGTGCTGCTCGAGGCCATGCCCGACTATGCCCCCTACTTTCGCGGCTTCAAGCCGGTACCGGCGGCCGACGTGGCGCTGGCCTACGCCAAGAGCGTGGAGGGGCTGCAGACCGGGCAGACCTATCACGTGGGCTAGGGCCTTGTGATTGCGCCCCAGGCTGCGTAACGTGACGGCACTTTTCTGGACCCGATGCTGGAGCCCCCCGATGCGTGCCGCCCCTTCGCTGCTGTTAGCCGCCCTGCTGCCCCTGTTCGCCGGTTGCCAGATGCTGGCAGACAAACCCGAGACGGTGTCCACCGTCGGCATGACTCGCCTGCAGGGCGAGCTGTCCGCCGCTGGCGGCCAGTTGCTGTTCAAGCCGTGCGAGGAGAGCCGCCGCTTCGTGGTCCGCGACACCGGCAACACCGGCCTGCTGCAGGAAGCTTCGGCACTGGCGGCAACCCCCGGCACCCTGTTCGCCGACGTGCGCGGCAAGCTGGCCGGCAGCCAGCAGGCCGGCAACGATGGCCAGCTCGACGTGCAACAGCTGTACCGCGTCGAGCACTCCTCCAGCGCCTGCAGCGACCCGAACTTCAAGCGCCTGATCCTGCGCGCCAGCGGCCATGAGCCAGACTGGAACATCAAGGCCAGCGGCCAGGGCATGGTGCTCGACCGCCCAGGCCAGCCCTCGTTGGCGGTGCCGTACCTGGAAGAACAGATGCCCGACGGGCGCCTGTCACTGAGCACCGAAGCCAATGGCCAGCGCATCGACCTGTGGGTCGCCCCGCAGCGCTGCGTGGACATCGCCACCGGCGCGGTCAGCCACCTGAGCGCCGAACTGCGCATCGATGGCCAGACCCTGCGTGGCTGCGGCTACTACGGCGGCTCGCGCAACGACTGACCGGCCGCACGCGTTTAAGCTGCCTTAAGCGCCTGCGAACAGCTTATACTTGGCGGTTTGTGCAAAGCCGCCGGCCCTTGCTGGCCGGGATACTGGACCCTGTCATGCTACGAATCACTGAACTGAAGTTGCCGCTGGATCACCCGGACGAAGCCCTGCGCGAAGCCATCGTGCAGCGCCTGGGGATCAGCGACGACCAGCTGCTGGACTTCACGCTGTTCAAGCGCAGCTACGATGCGCGCAAGAAGAACACCGAACTGCTGTTCATCTACACCATCGACCTGACAGCCAGCAACGAAGCTGAGCTGCTGCAGAAGTTCGCCGACGATCACAACATCACCCCGGCCCCGGACGTCAGCTACAAGCCGGTCGGCCAGGCGCCGGCCGAGCTTGCCGAACGCCCGATCGTGGTCGGCTTCGGCCCGTGCGGGATCTTCGCCGGCCTGCTGCTGGCACAGATGGGCTTCAAGCCGATCATCCTCGAACGCGGCAAGGAGGTGCGCCAACGCACCAAGGACACCTGGGGCCTGTGGCGCAAGAGCGTGCTCAACCCCGAGTCCAACGTGCAGTTTGGCGAAGGCGGTGCCGGCACCTTCTCCGACGGCAAGCTGTACAGCCAGATCAAGGACCCGAAGCATCACGGCCGCAAGGTGCTGCACGAGTTCGTCAAGGCCGGTGCGCCGGACGAGATCCTGTACGTCAACAAGCCGCACATCGGTACCTTCCGCCTGACCGGCATGGTCGAGAACATGCGCCAGCAGATCGAAGCCATGGGCGGCGAGGTGCGTTTCGAGCAGAAGGTCACCGACCTGATCAGCGAGGGCGAGCAACTGACCGGCGTGGTACTCGAAAGTGGCGAACAGCTGCATTCGCGCCACGTGATCCTGGCCCTGGGGCACAGCGCCCGCGACACCTTCCGCATGCTGCATGCGCGGGGCGTGTTCATGGAAGCCAAGCCGTTCTCCATCGGCTTTCGCATCGAGCACCCGCAGACCCTGATCGACAAGGCCCGCCTGGGCAAGTATGCCGGACACCCGAAACTCGGCGCGGCCGACTACAAGCTGGTGTACCACGCCAAGAACGGACGTTCGGTATACAGCTTCTGCATGTGCCCGGGCGGCACGGTGGTAGCTGCCACCAGCGAACCGGGCCGCGTGGTGACCAACGGCATGAGCCAGTACTCGCGCAACGAGCGCAATGCCAACTCTGGCATCGTGGTCGGCATCACCCCCGAGCAGGACTACCCGGGCGGACCGCTGGCCGGCATCGAACTGCAGGAACGTCTGGAGAGCCTGGCCTATGAGCTGGGTGGCAGCAACTACCAGGCACCGGCGCAACTGGTGGGCGACTTTGTCGCCGGCAAGCCATCCACCGCCCTGGGCAGCGTGGAACCCTCGTACAAGCCGGGCGTGAGCCTGGGCGACCTGGCGCTGAGCCTGCCGGCCTTTGCCATCGAGGCGATCCGTGAGGCACTGCCGGCGTTCGACCGCCAGATCAAGGGTTACAACCTGCCCGATGCGGTGTTGACCGGCATCGAGACGCGTACCTCCTCGCCGCTGCGCATCACCCGCGATGCCAGCTTGCAGAGCCTGAACCTGAAGGGGCTGTTCCCCGCCGGTGAGGGGGCTGGGTATGCAGGCGGGATTCTGTCGGCGGGCGTGGACGGAATTCGTGTGGCCGAGGCGGTGGCGCGCAGCATGCTGGGGCTGGACCTGGAAGCGTGAGGTAGGGCTTGCGGGCCGTTTCGCCGGCAAGATCGGCCCCTGCAGGGGTTGGCCTTGCTGGCGGAAAAGCCGCAATAGCATATAACAAAAAAGAATATAGTTTTTGTTCTAAAGCATATCCCCACAGGGTAGGGTGTTCCTCTTCGAATTTCAGGATGGAGGAGCACCCTTGCCTCTACGCAGCACATTCACGCGTTTCTTCCAGCTCGAATCAGCCAGCGGCCTGCTGCTGATTGCCGCGGCTGCCCTTGCGCTGATCATCAACAACTCCCCCCTCTCCTACCTCTACAACGGCCTGCTCGACGTGCCCGTGGTGGCCCAGGTGGGCGCGCTGCAAATCGCCAAGCCCCTGCTGCTGTGGATCAACGACGGCCTGATGGCACTGTTCTTTCTGCTCATCGGCCTGGAGGTCAAGCGCGAGATCATCGACGGCCACCTGTCCAGGCCCTCGCAGATCGTGCTGCCCGGCGCAGCCGCCATCGGCGGCATGGTGGTACCGGCACTGATCTACTACTTCCTCAACAAGGACAACCCCGCCGCCGTGGCCGGCTGGGCGATCCCCACCGCCACCGATATCGCCTTCGCCCTCGGCGTGCTGGCCCTGCTCGGCAAGCGTGTACCGGTGTCGCTCAAGCTGTTCCTGATGACCCTGGCGATCATCGACGACCTGGGCGCGATCATCGTCATCGCCCTGTTCTACTCCGGCGCCCTGTCCAGCCTGTCGCTGATGCTGGCCGCCGCCTGCCTGGTAGCACTGGTGGCGATGAACCGGATGGGGGTGGTCAAGCTGGGGCCGTACATGGTGATCGGGTTGATCCTGTGGGTGTGCGTACTCAAGAGCGGCGTGCATGCCACGCTGGCCGGTGTCACCCTGGCGCTGACCATCCCGCTGCGCACTCGCAACGCCGAGCCGTCACCCCTGCTGGCGCTGGAGCACGCCCTTCACCCCTGGGTGGCGTTCGGTATCCTGCCTCTGTTCGCCTTCGCCAATGCCGGCGTGTCGCTGGCCGGCGTCACCGCCGAGAGCTTTACCCACCATGTGCCGATGGGCATCGCGGTCGGCCTGCTGCTGGGCAAGACCGTCGGGGTGTTCGGCCTGACCTGGCTGGCGATCAAGCTGGGCCTGGCCGCCCTGCCCAGTGGCGCCAACTGGGGCCAGGTGCTGGGGGTGGCGATCCTGTGCGGCATCGGCTTCACCATGAGCCTGTTCGTCGGCTCGCTGGCCTTCGTGCCGGGCAGCAGCGAGTACGCCGGCATGGACCGCATGGGCATTCTCACCGGTTCCATCCTGGCAGCGGTGATCGGCTACGCGGTAACCGCCATGGCCAGCCGCAAGGCCGTCGGCAGTTGATGCCGAACCGGCAATGAAAAACCCCGACCGGCGGTGCCGAGTCGGGGTTCTGTTTGCACGCCCTCATAGCCAGAGGGCTGCAGGACAAGGTTCAGTGAGAAACCCGGCTGGTGCCATCCACGGTCATGATGCGAACACGCTCGCCCACCCGGAAGATTTCGTTCTGCTGAACCTGCTGGACATAGGCGCGCATGCTGCCATCGTCTTCACGCACGGTGATTTCCACACCCTGGGTGCGGGTCAGGCCTTCCTCGGCTGCAGAACCTGCCAGGCCGCCGGCTACCGCACCGATGACCGCCGCGACGATACTGCCACGACCGCCGCCTACCGCGCTGCCGGCCACGCCACCCACGATGGCACCGGCGCCGCCGCCGATCGGGGTCTTGGTGCCTTCGATCTTGACCGGACGCAGCGATTCGATGGTACCCATGCGCACTTGCTGCACGCGACGGGCTTCATCGCGGGAATAGGAATCGCCGGTCAGGTTGGAGGTACAGCCGCCAAGCAGCAGCGACATCGTGGTGAACGACGCCACCAACAAAACTGATTTACGCATAGGATCATCTCCAGAAGACAGGTAGTCATTAGACTCCGCGCGTTGACCACTGTCACGACACACGGTGTATAAAATTGCTTCCATTCAGCGTCGGTACAGGCACTTGATCCCCGCCATGACCCCAACACTCAACAGGCAAGGATAGACATGGATTACTTCATCATCGCCGTAACCACCCTGGCGGGTCTGTATTTTCACGGGTGGCTGTATGTACGCATCAAGCGCTGGATGGACCGCGACCTGGCCCTGTCGCTGGCCGGGGACGACGAGCACAAACGCGTCTTCATGCTACAACGTCTGGACAGCGCCAGGGCGCAAAAGGTCAAACGCAAGGAATTGGCGGCCTGGCTGGAACGCGCGGCCGCCGAATACCGCGCCGGTTAAGGGGCCAGGCGCTCGCGCAGCCACAGACCCTGTTTGAGCCGGTAGTTGAGACGATCATGCAGGCGGCTCGGGCGGCCCTGCCAGAACTCGATGCGTTCCGGCAGCAGGCGGTAGCCACCCCAGTGCTCGGGGCAGTGCGGCTGGGTATCGCTGAAGCGCTGCTCGGTGGCCTTGACCAGATCCTGCAGCTCTTCACGGTTGGCGATCACCCGGCTCTGCGGCGATGCCCAAGCGCCCAGGCGGCTACCCAGCGGGCGTACCTGGTAATACGCATCGGATTCCTGCGCCGTGACCTTCACCACCTTGCCTTCGATGCGCACCTGGCGTTCCAGGGTGGGCCAGAAGAAGGTCATGGCGGCGAACGGGTTGGCGCGCAGGTGATGGCCCTTGGCACTTTCGTAGTTGGTGAAGAAGGTGAAGCCCTGCTCATCCAGCCCCTTGAGCAGCAGGATACGGCAATGCGGACGCCCCTCGCCGTCCACCGTTGCCAACGTCATGGCGTTGGCTTCGACGGGCGGCTGCTCGGTCTTGACGGCATCCTCGAACCATTGGTGAAACAACGCGAACGGCTCTGCCGGCGCCTGGGTTTCGGTCAGGCCGTCGCGAGTGTAGTCGCGGCGCATATCGGCCAGGGTCTGGGTCATGCTGCGTTTCCTTGACGATCAGTTGGTCTTCGCAGGGCTGGTGCTGCTGGCAACGACTTTCTTCGCGGCCGGGGCGGCTTTCTTGGCGGCCGGCTTGGCAGCGGCTGCAGCCGGCTTCTTCTTGGCCACCGGCTTGGCGGCCGGGGCTTTTTTCGCAGTGGCTTTCGCCGCTGGTTTGGTGGCGGGCTTGGCAGCGGCCTTGACCGGCGCCTTGACGTCCTGCACGGCAACCAGTTCGGCCGGGCTAGGGGTCGGCTGCTGGTACTTGGCCACCAGCGCCAGCATGGTGTTCTGTGGCGTCAACAGCAGCTCGACGCGGCGGTTCAGGGCGCGGCCCTGCACACTGTCGTTGGCGGCGCGCGGCGCCACCGACCCCATGCCACGCAGCATCAGGCGATCACGCTGCAGGCCGCTGAGGCGGAAAATCGCCGATACCGACTGGGCGCGCTCCTGGCTCAGCTTCTGGTTTGCAGCAGCTGCGCCGCTGCTGTCGGCATGGCCGAGTACCAGCACGGCGGTCTTGGAGTCGGTCTCGATCACCTTGGCCACGCGCGTGATCGGGCCGAGGGTGGCCGGCAACAGCATGGCGGGGCGGTCAGGGTTGTACGAAGAGTCGACCGGCACGGTCACCACCAGCACGTCTTCGCGGCGCTCGAGCTCGAACTTGCTGTCCTTGATCGCTTCGCGCAGCTTGGGCTCGTAGTCGTCGAGCCAGGCCTGGGTGGCCTTGACGTCGATCTTGGGTACCGCCTGGGCCTGGCTCTGGGCCTTGTCGCTGTTTCCGAACGGCCACCACCAGCGGCTGCTGCTTTCGGACTTGGCATCAGCCTGGGCGACCTTCTCGGTGACCACATCCTTCACGTCCTTTTCGGCCACCTTGTCGGAGCCGAAGGGCCACCAGCCATGGCCGCCATCGGCCGAGCCGTTCTGAGGGTGCTGTGCGCAACCGGTCACGGCCAGGCACAGGGCGAGAGCTAAGGTTTTATGTGAAGACATCAGCGATACACCATGAAAATGAAAGAAATTTGACCCGACAGCGCAGGCTGTTGGAATCCAGAATAGACAATGGGTTCCGGTTGCAGGGACTTACCCGATCAAAGGCAGCCGGCCAGCACCCGAACCAGTTTCTGTGCCCGCGGGTCCATCAGGACATACGGGCCCAGGGTATTGGTGACAAAGCCAAAGGCCACGTCGTGTTCCGGATCGGCAAAACCGACCGAGCCGCCGGCCCCCGGGTGTCCGAAAGCCTTGGCGCCCAGCCCGAACGTGGCGTTGGGCACCTGTGGCTGATCAAGCATGCAGCCCAGGCCGAAGCGGGTCTGGGTCAGCAGGGTCATGTCCTGGCCTAGGCTGTGTTCGCGGGTCAGTTCGTCGAGCAGTTCCGATTCCAGCAGGCTGCCGTCCAGCAGCCCGGCATAGAACCCGGCCAGGCTGCGTGCGTTGCCGTGGCCGTTGGCCGCCGGTTGCTGCATGCGTCGCCACTCAGGCTTGTTGGTACTGGTCAGGATGGCTGGCGGGTTGGTGAAGGCGCGGGTGGACAACGCCTCGGGCTCACGCATCGTCACCTGCAGCAGCCGCTTGGCTGCCTCGTCACCCGGGTTGCCTTTGCCCCGGGCGATGTGCGCGACACGGTAGAACTCTTCATCGTCCAGTCCCACATGGAAATCCAGCCCCAGGGGCCTGGCGGTGCGCGCCACGATCGACTCGCCCGGGCCGCGGCCGTCGGCGCGGCGAATCAGCTCGCCCAGCAGCCAGCCGTAGGTGATCGCGGCGTAGCCGTGGGCGGTGCCGGGGGTCCACCAGGGGGCTTCGGCGGCCAGGGTGTCGACCATGGTCTGCCAGTCGTACAGGGCTTCGGCGGGCAGCAACTGGCGGAACGCCGGCAGGCCGGCCTGGTGGCACAGCAGTTGGCGCAGGGTTACCGAGCTCTTGCCGGCCTGGGCAAATTCTGGCCAGTAGCGAGCGACCGGTGCATCCAGCGCCAGCTTGCCTTCGGCCACCAGTTGCAGGGCGGTGACGGCGGTGAAGGTTTTTGTGCAGGAGAACAGGTTGGCGATGGTATCGCTGTGCCAGGCTTGCTGGCCGTCCTTGTCGGCGGTGCCGGCCCAGAGGTCGAGGACCGTTTCGCCACCGACCTGGATGCACAGTGCGGCGCCGCGTTCCTGGGGATCATCGAAAAGTGCTGCGAAGGCTTCGCGTACCGCCTCGAACTGGAGTTCGTAATGACCTTGAATCTGCACCCGTAATTACCCCGCCGTACTGCGCCACAAAATGGCTGGCATTGTTCCAGCACTGGAGGTTTTTGGGAACACCGCAAAGCCAGGCGGTCCCCTTGCGCTCTCAGGCGCCTACCGTGCCGGCATTACCAGCGGCTTGTTCAGTTGCTCCACCACCCCAAGATTGCTCTTGCGCACACTCTCCACAAACCCCTGAAACGGCACGTCGGTAATCCCCACCAAGCCGAAATGCCCATTCTCGCCATCGAGCAAACGCCCGCTGGCCGGCTGATCCAGGTACTGGAACCAGTGCACTCCCACAATCGAAGGCTCCTTCAAGGCCGCCTTGACGAAGTTCGCATAGGCCGGCCCACGGTCCTCCTCACGCGCCACTTCCATCGGCCCCGGCCCGAACGGCCCACGATCACGCGAGCCAAACTGGAACTCCGACACCAGCACCGGCTTGTCCAGCGCATTGAGCTGGGCAAAGTCGTAGCCATCCTGCGGCGTGGGTGCATACACATTGAAGCTCACCACATCACAGTACTTGGCACACGCCGCCACCGCTTCAGGCGTACTCACCGCAAACCGCCCACCCAGCAGCAGGTGATTGGGCGCATGCCATTTCAGCGAGTCGGAGATGGTCTTGAAGTAGGTCTCGGCAAACACCCGCTGGAAATACTTGAAGTCGGCCTCGATTTCCGGGTGCGCGGGGTCGGGCAGCGGCGGCTCGAAACCCGGGTCCTCCATCAGTTCCCACGCCGTCAGTTCGATGCCCCACGCCTTGGACAGGCCTTCCTGGTTGCGGTACTTGTCGCGCAGCTGCTTGAGAAAGGCACGCTTGGCCGGCGAGTCGGTGGTCAGGCGCAAGGTGCCGTAGGCCAGCGCATAACGCTGCTTCGGTTCATTACCCGGCACCGCCCAGGCCAGCTCGTTGTCGGCGAAATAGCCAATCAGCCACGGATCGTCGCGATGGTCGCGCGCGGCAATCGCCACAGCACGTTCGGTGGCCATGGCAAAGCGCGGGTCGAACGGGTCGGGCATCGCACCCCACCAGTCCACCCCCGTGCTGATGCTGGTGTAGTCGCCGCCGATGGACAACGGCAGGGTGTAGGGCAGGCGTTCGCTCTGCAGGCCGTTGTCGCTCCAGTTGCCCAGGGTGTTGAAACCCCAGGCCTGCAGGCGATCCAGGCTCTGGCCCTGCCAGCGCGCCTGGTCGAACGTCGGCGTGGCGTGGCCACGGCCCAGGTTGGCGGCGTAGAAGTCGAACCAGCGCCCCTTGCCGAAACCGCGCCCCTGGGAAGAACCGTTGCCGTCCAGGTTGTCGCCCTGGCCGTAGTACTGCGCCAGCGGGGTCTGCGCCTCGGGCAAGGCGGTGAACATCGACTCGCGCCCTTCCACGTAGGTGCGACCGCCATCGGCCGCCACGGCATTGACCCCCAGCGAGTAGAACGGATGCCCCAGCGGCGTGACCAGAAACCAGCGACCCTCACGCTTTTCGGTGCGAAAGAACCCCTTGGCCTCGAATGCCTCAGCGCCAAGCAGGCCGCCGAACGTGTCCAGCTTGAGCTTGCTGCGCTCGTCCAGCCAGCCCTTGAGCTGCTGCTGCTCGCGCTGGGCAGCCGCCTTGAGCTGGTCGTCACTGCTGATCTTTTCGGGCCAGCGACCACGGGTGGACTGCCCATAACCGTCGATGAGGCCGGCATAGGCGGCCTTTTGCAGCACGTCGTCGTCCTGCACGCCAAAGCGCTCGATCAGCAGACTCTGCGCCACCTTGGGCCTGGGCATCGACAGCGTGACCGATACCACCTGCTTGAGGTCGGCCTTGCCCTCGCTGCTGGTCAGCAGCACCCGCTGGCCCTGATGACGGAACGGCATCGGCGGACCGACGCGCATGCCCTGGGTGAGCGGCGAGCTGGCGGTCAGCGGTACCATTACGGTCTGTGCCGGGCCGGCCGGCAGGTCGATGCGGCTGGTGAGGGTACTGCCGTCGCTGCTGAGCACCGTCACGTCGACGCTCAGCGCCCAGTCCATGGCGCTCTGCATGCGCAAGGTCAGCGCGGTAGCGCCCGTCCAGTCCCACACCCCGGTCTGCGGGCTAAGGCGCAGGCTCGGGCGCTCCACGGGGTTGAACACCACGCGCCGCAGTACCTCGCCCTCGGCTGTCTGCTCCGCATTGTACTGCGGCAGGCTGGCATCTTCGGTCACCACATTGACCACCGCGGCCGGGCGAACGAAGTTGAACAGCGTCTGTTGCCCGGCCAGCAGCGGCGAGCTGAACAACAGTGCAATCACGGCAGGCAGGGTACGGCGCAACATAGGGCTGGAGTTCTCCTTGATGGCCCTTGCGGGCCTTGATCTGTGCAATAGACAACGGGGCACTGCAAAGCGCTGTGCCGCTCAGGAAATTTCCCGGCGAAACGGCGGCAGCGCATTGAGGATAGCCTTGCCGTAGCGCTGGGTGACCACGCGCCGGTCAAGCAGGGTGATGGTGCCGCGGTCCTGTTCGGTACGCAGCAGGCGCCCGCAGGCCTGGATCAGGCGCAGCGAGGCATCCGGCACGGCGATCTCCATGAACGGGTTGCCGCCACGGGCCTCGATCCACTCGGCCAGGGCCGCCTCGACCGGGTCGTCCGGCACCGCGAAGGGAATCTTGGCGATGACCACGTGCTCGCAGTAAGCACCCGGCAGGTCGACCCCTTCGGCAAAGCTGGCCAGGCCGAACAGCACGCTGGAGTCACCGCCGTCGACGCGCGCCTTGTGCTTGTTGAGGGTTTCCTGCTTGGACAGGTTGCCCTGGATGAACACCTGCTTGCGCCAGTCGCGGTCCAGGCCGTCGAACACGTCCTGCATCTGCTTGCGCGACGAGAACAGCACCAGCGAGCCACGCGAGCCTTCCACCAGCTCGGGCAGGTCGCGGATGATCGCGGCGGTATGCGCCGGAGCATCGCGCGGGTCGGCACGCAGGTCCGGCACGCGCAGCACGCCCGCATCCACGTGGTGGAACGGGCTGGGCACCACCGCCGTGACGGCCAGCTTGGGCAGCCCGGCGCGCATGCGAAAGCGATCGAACTTGCCCAGCGCGGTCAGGGTGGCCGAGGTCACCAGGGCGCCATGGGCGACGTTCCACAGGTTGCGGCGCAGCATCTCGGCCGCCAGGATCGGGCTGGCGTTGACCTCGATATCGAACAGCGCACCGCTTTCGGCCAGGGTCAGCCAGCGCGCCATCGGCGGGCTGTCTTCCGGGTCTTCGGCGGTAAAGGCGGTCCACAGCTCCCAGTTGCCCTGGGCACGGGTCTGCAGGCTGCCGAACAACGGGTACCACTCCTCGGCCTGGTGGCTGGGGATGCCGATGCTGACTTCGGCGTCCATGCCTTCCTTGAGCAGGTCGGTGAGTCGGGTGAACAGGTCGGTCAGGCGCGAAAAGCCCTTTTTCAGTTCGATGCCCATCTCGCGCATGTGCTCGGGCACCACGCCGCCGACGAAGCGATAGCGCGGGCGTTCGCGACCTTCCATGTCTTCGCCCGGGCGAAACTCCGCCACCTGCTCGCAGGCGCTGAACATGAACTGCTGCTGGGCCTTGATCTCGCGGGCCAGTTCCGGCACCTGCTCGATGTACTTGCCCAGGTCGCCCGGCAACGGGTTCTGCGCCAGCAGCTTGGCCAGGTTCTTGGCGGTCTGCTCGAGCCAGTCGGCGGTCGAGCGCAGGCGGGTGTAATGGGCAAAATGGCCGATGGCCTTGTCGGGCAGGTGATGGCCTTCGTCGAACACATAGATGGTGTCGCGCGGGTCGGGCAGCACGGCGCCGCCGCCCAGGGCCAGGTCGGCCAGCACCATGTCGTGGTTGGTGACGATCACGTCGACCTTGCCCATGCCCTCGCGGGCCTTGTAGAAGGTGCACTGCCCGAAGTTGGGGCAGTGGCGGCCGGTGCACTGGCTGTGGTCGGTGGTCAGGCGCGACCAGTCCTGGTCTTCCAGGGCCTGTGGCCAGCTGTCGCGGTCGCCGTCCCATTTGTTGCCGGCCAGCTTCTCGATCATGCTGGTGAACAGCTTCTGACTGGCCTCGTCCACCTCGATGCGAAAGCCCTCCTCCTCGAACAGCTGCGCGGTGGCGGTCTGGGCGTGGCCTTCCTGCAGCAGCAGGTCGAGCTTGGACAGGCACAGGTAGCGACCACGCCCCTTGGCCAGGGCGAAGCTGAAGTTCAGGCCACTGTTGCGCATCAGGTCCGGCAGGTCCTTGAACACGATCTGTTCCTGCAGGGCCACGGTGGCGGTGGCGATCACCAGGCGCTTGCCAGCAGCCTTGGCCGCGGGAATCGAGGCGAGGCTGTAGGCCACCGTCTTGCCGGTACCGGTGCCGGCCTCGACCGCGACCACGGCGGGCTCGCCGCTGCGGCGGCCTTCGTCGTCCACGGCGATGTCGCCCAGCACCTTGGCCACTTCGGCGATCATCAGACGCTGGCCGTAGCGGGGCTTGAGGCTCTTGGCTTCGAGAAAACGCGAATAGGCGCCCTGAATCTGGGATTTGAGTTCGTTGCTGATCATGGTGTCGGGGCGCCCGGAGGGCTGGATAAATTTTCAGTGTTTCGAATGGGTCGCTATCATACCCCGCTATTGCCCCTTGCGCCGAATGGAGTTCCCGATGACCGCCTTTGCCATCCCCTACAGCCTGCATTTGCTGGCCGCCCTGATCTGGGTGGGCGGCATGTTCTTCGCCTGGCTGATCCTGCGCCCGGCCATGGTGGCCGCGCTTGACGGCCCTTCACGGCTGACGCTGTGGGTAGAAGTGTTTCAACGTTTTTTCGTGTGGGTCTGGGTTGCGGTCGCGGTGCTGGCGATCACCGGCGTTGGCATGATGCACATGCGCTTCTCGGGGTTCGAGACTGCGCCACGTTATGTGCAGGTGATGATTGGCGCAGGGATTGCGATGTTTGCGCTGTTTCTGAGAATCCAGGCGCTGCTGCTGCCAGAGTTGCGCAAGGCGGTGAAGGCGCAGGACTGGCCCGCCGGGGCCGCAGTGCTCGGGCGCATTCGGCGCCTGGTGGGGATCAATCTGCTGCTGGGTATTGCGGTGGTGCTGGTGGCGTCGAGCCGGCTGCTGGTGTGAGGTGATCGCTTCGCCAGCAAGGCGGGCTCCTGCAAAGGCCACGTTTGCCTGCAGGAGCCGACCTGGCCGGCGAAGCGGCCCTGAAGATCAGAGGCGCTGAAGAATCAGCTCCCCGTCAGCCCCGGCTGCCCCCGGTTGCCCGGGCTGCCCGGGTCTTCCCGTCGCCCCTGCATCGGTGCGGTACACCAGGCAACCCTTGCTGGCCCCGCCTGCGCCCGGCTTGCCCGGCGCACCTGCCAGCCCCGGCGCACCGCCGTCGAGCCTGACCTTGATCTGCTCGGCCGGGAAGCTGGCAGGCAGTGCCAGGCGCACCCGGCCTCCGGGCGCCCCGTCATGGCCATCGCCACCGTTGTCGCCATTGGCGCCACGGCTGGCCTGGCCCCAGGTGCAACCACCCGCCTTGCCGTTACCGCCATCGAGCCCCACATACCCCGGTGCCCCCGCGCCGCCACGGGCGTCGATGGCCAGTTCTGAAGCCTCCAGCGCCTGAATGCGCAAGCTCAGGTCACGTCCGGGCCTGGCGACCCGCTCATAGGTACCCGGCGCACCGTGGGCAGCAATCTCACTGCCCTGGCCCAACTGCGCCTGGGCCACTTCCATGCTCAGCGCATGCTCGGCCGGCACGATGGCAATGCGCGCCTGGTTGCCCAGGTGCAGCTCATCCACCTTCAATTCCACCAGGCTCGCCGGCAGCACCAGGGTGGCCGAATCCGCCACCTCCAGGCGCTGAAGGTGCACCACGCTGGCCTTGTTCGGCAGGCGCAGCACCGAGTGCGCCGCCACGCTGATCGCATCGGCCAGGGCCAACGGGCTGAACAGTGCTGCCAACAACACGACCTTACGCATGACCAGCCTCCTGGCGCGGGGCCGGTATCGATTGGATATGAAAGATGCCGACCAGCAGAATCTGCAAACGGTCGAACCAGCGATGGCTGCGCTCACGCAACCGTCCGTTGAACATCAGCACCTCGAGCACGTGCAGCACCAGCAGCATGGCCCCCGCGAGGTTGATCAGCTGGTGGAACGGCTTGTCTGCCGGCATCAGCAGATTCACCAGTACCACCCACCAGAACACTACCGTCAGGGCCTTGCCCAGCCCCCACAACGCCTTCATACCCGCGCCCCTTGTTGTTGCGTTTTCTTGTTTGGCGGCCCGCTTACGCGACACAGGCACTGCACGCCACATTACCGGCTGGCACCCTCCGGATGCCAGCCCCGCTGTCGATCAATTGAGGTGCAATTCGACCCGGCGATTCTGCGCGCGGCCCGCATCGGTTTCGTTGTCGGCAATCGGCTCGCGCTCGCCACGCCCCTGGCTGGTGATTTTCTGCGGTGCCAGGCCCTGGCTGATCAGGTACTCGGCCACGCTGCTGGCACGCCGCTCGGACAACGCCTGGTTGTAGGCATCGCTGCCACGGCTGTCGGTGTGTCCGATCACCTTGATGCTGGCCACGCTCGGGTCATTGAGCTTGCCGGTCAGGGTACGCAACTGCTGCTGGGCGGCCGGGGTGAGTTCGGCCGAGTCGTAGGCGAACATCACGCTGCCCTGGTCGTTGAGGGTGATCACCTCGGGCTCAGGCGCCGAGGCCTTCTCGCTCGGCGGGTATTGGGGCAACGGGCAACCGTTGTGGCTCACCGGGGTGTTGGGCGGGGTATCGGGACAGCGGTCGCGGCGGTCGAACACGCCATCGCCGTCTTCGTCACCGTCCTGGGCAAAGCAGATCAGGCCACCGGCGATGGCACCCAGCACCGCGCCGCCACCGGCCCAGGCAGAGCTTTCGATGGCGCCCAGGCCGCCACCCACGGCGCCGCCCAGCAGGCTGCATAGGGGCCAGGTTCGTTGGTTCAACGGGGCGCTGCCATCGCTGTGGGTGGCGCAACCGGACAGCAGGCTGGCGACCACGAGCACGGGCAGCGCAGCCTTGGTGATTACATTCATGGGGAATGCTCCTGTGTCACCGGCCAGTACCGGTCACACAGGAGTAAAGACGCGCCCGCGACACTTCACAAGCCGCGGGGCGCAAGGGCTTCAGCGATCGATGCGAATTTCCACGCGGCGGTTCATCGCGCGTCCGTCGGCGGTGTTGTTGTCTGCCACCGGCTGGGTTTCACCGGCGCCCTGCACCGAAACGAAACTGCTGCGCGCAATGCCGCTCTCGACCAGGTAGTCGGTCACCGAATGGGCGCGGCGCTCCGAGAGTTTCTGGTTGTAGGCATCGCTGCCGCGGCTGTCGGTGTGCCCGGTGACGCTCAGGCGTGCGCTCGGGGCTTCGGCCTTGAGGCGCGTGGCGATCTTGTCCAGGCGCAGTTTGTCAGCCGTGGTGAGCCTGGCCGAGTCGAACTCGAACAGCACATCGCGGATCACGATGACCTCTTCCTTGACCACCACGACTTCCTCGACCACCGCGACCGGCTCCGGCGGGCAGCCGTTGGCATCGACCTGAACGCCACGCGGGGTGCCCGGGCACTTGTCGCGGCTGTCCGGTACGCCATCACCGTCTTCGTCGCCGTCGCCATGGGCCCAACAGTAACCGGCCGCCAGACCGCCGCCGAGCAGCGCGCCCCAGCCGGCCCAGCTGGAGCTTTCGATGGCGCCCAGGGCGGCACCGCCAACGCCCCCGACGGCGGCACACTTCGGCCAGTCGGTTTTTTGCAAACCTGCACAACCAGTCAATACGCTGGTTAGCAGAACCAGAGGCAATGCTGTGCGAACTATGCTCATTTTGTCGCGTCTCCTAGGGGGAATCGGTGCAAAACCGATGCTCTGGGAGTAAAGACCGGTGATTCCATCTGCGCCAGCAATAAGCCATGGCGCTTTGCGCGTGCCTCTATGCCTTGCGTCGCGGGCCGGCTAGTCTTGACGCATTACCGAGGAGCTTCGATGACTGACCGTTTTTCTTCGCGCACGCCCCAGCAGGCCCTCGCCGCCCTGCTGGAGCACCATGCCCCGCAACGCCTGTTGCTGGTGGGCACGTCGTTTCCGGCACTGGAGGCCTTCGCCGCCGCGCACCCGCAGGCCCAGATCGCCGTGGCCCGCCCCGGCGCGCTGCCGGCCGAGCTTGCCGCGCAGCGTTTCGACCTGGCGGTGCTGGTGGACTGCCTGGAACACCTGAGCAACCAGCAGGGCCTGCAACTGCTCGGCGGCATTCGCAACCTCAACGCCAGCCGCGTGGCGGTGCTGGTCGACCTTGCGGCCAGCGGCTGGCGCGACACCGACTTCTACGCACTGGCGCTGCAGGACAGCGAGCGTTTTCAACGTGACGAGCAGGTATTGAACCTGTTCACCTATGATCTACGTGACTACAAACAGGTACCCGACTGGCTCAACGCCAAGTTCTGGGCCAACCCGCAAAATTTTGGAAAGTACTGGTGGTGATGCAATGAGTGTCTCGGTTTGCCCGTGCGGCAGCGGTAACCTGCTCGATGCCTGCTGCGGGCATTATCATGCCGGCCACCCGGCGCCCGATGCACAGACGCTGATGCGCTCGCGCTACAGCGCCTATGTGCTGGGGCTGGTGGATTACCTGATCAAGACCACCCTGCCGGTGCAGCAAGCCGGGCTGGATCGCGCCGGCATTGCCGCCTGGAGCGCGCAAAGCACCTGGCTGGGCCTGGAGGTCGAGAGCGCCGAGGTGTTCGGCGGCCAGCCCGATCACGCGTTCGTCACCTTCACGGCGCGCTGGCACGACAACGACGGCGAGCACAGCCACCGCGAGCGCTCGGCCTTCGTGCACAACGGCGGGCACTGGTACTTCATCGACCCCACGGTGGGCCTCAAGGCCGGGCGCAACGACGCCTGCCCATGCGCCAGCGGGCAGAAGTTCAAGAAGTGCTGCGCCAGCTACATGAGCCATTAGTCATGACCACCTGCGCCCGTCGGCTGCTCATCGGCCTGCTGCTGATGAATCTGGCGGGCTGCGCCAGCTGGTGGGGCGGCAGCTACCAGGACCCCGGCGTGCACCTGGTGCGGGTCGAGACAGTAAAGGCGCGGCTGATGCAGCAGGAGTTCATCCTGCACTTTCGCATCGACAATCCCAACGACAGCACCCTGCAGGTGCGCAACCTGCATTACGCGGTGTACCTGGCCGACCTGTTGCTGGTCGAAGGCGACCACGGCCAGTGGTTTCGGGTGGACGCGCACAGTCGGCGCACCATCCAGGTACCGGTGCGTACCAACCTGTGGCGCCAGCTCAAGCCCATCGCCAAGCTGCTCAAGCGCCCCGATCAGGCCATCCCCTATCGCCTGGAGGGTGAGCTGAGCACCGGATTATTCTTTGCCCACGACCTGCACTTGTTGCGCAAGGGTGAGATAATTCCCGCCGATCTCATTCCGGAGTAACCCTCGATGACCCAGCAACCCCACGTTCATGGCCCCGACTGCAATCACGATCATGACCATCACGCGCATGATCATGACCACGGCCATGTGCATGGCCCGCACTGCAACCATGCCCCTCAGGAACCTGCGCGCAATGCCCTGAAGGACGTTGGCCGCAACGACCCTTGCCCATGCGGCAACGGCAAGAAGTTCAAGAAGTGCCACGGGGCCTGATGCCTCCCCTGTGGGAGCGGGCCTGACCCGCTCCCACACACGTTGCGCCTCGACATCAAGCACAGTTCCAGCAGACGACCATCAAACGGAGCGTGACCATGATCGACCTGTATTACTGGACCACCCCCAACGGCCACAAGATCACCCTGTTTCTCGAAGAGACCGGCCTGCCCTACACCCTTCACCCGATCAACATCGGCAAGGGCGAGCAATTTGCCGAAGACTTTCTGAAAATCGCCCCCAACAACCGCATCCCGGCCATCGTCGACCACGACACCGCCGACGGCCAGCCGCTGTCGCTGTTCGAGTCCGGGGCCATCCTGCTCTACCTCGCCGAAAAAACCGGGCAGTTCATCCCCAAGGACCTGCGCGGCCGCCAGGAGGCCCTGCAATGGCTGTTCTGGCAAATGGGCGGCCTGGGCCCGATGGCCGGGCAGAACCACCACTTCAACCGCTTCGCCCCCGAGAAGATCCCCTACGCCATCAAGCGCTACGTGGACGAAACCGCGCGCCTGTACGGGGTACTGAACAAGCGCCTGGCCGACCGACCATTCGTCGCCGGCAACGACTACAGCATCGCCGACATGGCGATCTACCCGTGGATCGTTTCGCACACCTGGCAGCAGCAGAACCTGGACGACTTCCCGGCCCTCAAAGGCTGGTTCCAGCGCATCCAGGCACGCCCCGCCACACAACGCGCCTACGCCCTGGTCGAGCAGATCAACCCGCCGCCAGCCTGAACCACGACAAGGCCGCGCGGTACTTTGAAAATAAAGCCCGCGCCCCCGCTTGCATGGCGTGATCGCGCTCACTAACGTAGCGCCTTTTAGCGCCATCCCCTGCAGGAGCCTTGCCCATGGCCTCGCCAGCCCTTTCCCCCGTTCTACCCCGGTTCGGCGTCGCCGCGACCCTGCTCGGGCTGCTCAGCCTGGGCGGTTGCCAACTGGGCAACCATCAGGACAGCGTCATCCCCACCAGCGGCGTGCAACCGCTCAAGGGGCTGGCACAGAACGTCTCGGTGCGGCGCAACGCCCTGGGCATGCCGCTGATCGAGAGCAGCAGCTTCCACGATGCGCTGTTCACCCTGGGCTATGTGCACGCCGGCGATCGCATCGGGCAGATGGTCGGCATGCGTCTGCTGGCCCAGGGGCGCCTGGCCGAGATGGCCGGCCCGGATGCGCTGGAGGTCGACCGCTTCATGCGCGCGGTCAACCTGAAAAAGAACGCCAGCGACCTCTACGCCGACGCCTCGCCGCGCCTCAAGCGCTTCTTCGAGGTGTACGCACGCGGGGTCAACGCCTACCTGTTCCGCTACCGCGACCGCCTGCCGGCCCCGCTGGCCCAGAGCGGCTACCGCCCCGAGTACTGGAAGCCTGAAGATTCGGCGCTGATCTTCAGCCTGTACAGCTTCAGCCAGTCGGTGAACCTGCAGGAAGAAATCGCCGCACTGACCCTGGCGCAGAAAGTCGGTGCCGACACACTACCGTGGCTGCTGCCCAGCTACCCGGACGAACCGCTGGCCATGGCCGAAGCCGACAAGCTCAAGGGCTTGAACCCGGGCAGCCAGCTGCCGGGCCTGGCCACACTGAACAAGGTCAGCGAGCAACTGGCCGCGCTCAACCTGCTGGGCACCCCGGCGTCGAGCAACTGGGCCATCGCCCCGCAGCGCAGCCGCAGCGGCCGCAGCCTGCTGGCCAGCGACAGCCAGGGCGCATGGGCCTTGAGCCCGGTGCAGGTTCGCACCACCAAATACCAGGCTGCCGGCTTCAGCCTGGCCGGCCTGCCGTTCGTGCTGTCCGGCTTCAACGGCAAGCTGGCCTGGAGCAGCAGCGCGGCAATGGGTGACAACCAGGACCTGTACCTGGAAAAACTCAAGCGCGAAGGCAACCGCGTGCTCTATGAAGTCGACGGCCGCTGGCAGCCAGTGCAGGCGCGCAACGAGACCTACTTCGTCAAGGGCCAGCGCCCGCAACGCGAAACCCTGTACGAAACCCGCCACGGCGCCCTGCTGACCGGCACCCAGGGCAGCCTCGGCCTGGCCCTGAAGATGCCCGAACTCAAGGGCGACAAGAGCCTTGATGCGTTCTTCGACCTGTCGCGGGCACAGAGCGTCGAACGTGCCTTCGACGCCAGCCGCGAAATCGGCGCCGCCGCGCTGAATCTGGTGTTCGCCGACGCCGCCAACGTGGGCTGGCAGGTTACCGGCCGCTACCCCAACCGCCGCGAAGGCCAGGGCCTGCTGCCCTCCCCAGGTGCCGACGGGCGCTATGACTGGGATGGCTACGCCGACGCCATGCTCCACCCCTACGACCAGGACCCGCCGCAAGGCTGGCTGGGCAATGCCAACCAGCGCAGCATTCCCAAGGGCTATGGCCTGCAACTGTCCAACAGCTGGTACTACCCCGAGCGTGCCGAACGCCTGGCGCAGCTGGCGGGCAACGGCAAGCACGACAGCCGCAGCCTGATCGCCATGCAGTACGACCAGACCACCCTGTTCGCCGCCAAGCTCAAGGCCATGTTCGAAGCACCCGGCATGGCCCGGCCGCTCAAGCAGGCCATCGACGCCCTGCCCGCCGAGCAGAAGGCCCGCGCCCGCGAGGCCTACACCCGGCTGATGGCGTTCGACGGGCGCCTGAGCCCGCAATCGGCGGATGCCGCGGTGTACGAGCTGTTCCTGCAGCAAAGCGCCCGGCAGATCTTCCTCGATGAGCTGGGGCCTGAAACCAGCCCGAGCTGGCAGGCCTTCGTCGCCAATGCGCGGCTGTCGTACTCGGCCCAGGCCGATCACCTGCTGGGCCGCGACGACAGCCCGTTCTGGGATGACCGCAACAGCCCGGGCAAGCAGGACAAGCCGACGATCCTGGCCCGCAGCCTGGCCGCGGCCATCAGCGCCGGCGAAGCGCAGATGGGCACCGACCGCCGGGCCTGGCAATGGGGAAAGCTGCACCAGTACCACTGGCCCGTCAGCGCACCCTATGGCCTGGGCGACACGCTCAAGCGCGGCCCGCTGGCCACCGGCGGCGACCACACCACACTCAACGCCTCGGCCTATGCCTGGGGCCAGGACTTCGATGCCCGCCTGATGCCGTCGATGCGCATGGTGGTCGACTTCGGCCTGGCCGAGCCGCTGCAGGGGGTGAGCAGCAGCGGGCAGTCGGGCAACCCGGCCAGCGCGCATTTCGCCGACGGCCTGGATGCCTGGTTCAAGGGCAGCTACGTGACCTTCCCGATGCAGCCGCAGAACTTCGAACGCGCCTACGGCAGCAAGCGCCTGACCCTGGTGCCCGGCAAGTAACCCCTTCGGCTCGCCGTCGCCCTGGCGGCGAGCCCCTTTCTCACCCCGCGCTGATCCATATCAAAGTGCCACCCTCGTCCATCGGCTATAACCGGGTTTGTCTGATGACCCTATAAAAACGATTGCGGATACGTGCCTACAGGACCACCTGCGGCCGCATCCAAAGGACGATTGCGATGGCTTCTCTTGTATCGCGTCTGGCCATGCTTGGCTCGACGCTGCTGTTTGCGTACCCCGCCTCTGCCAGTGAGCCGCCCCCGGCAACGGCAGCCGAACGCGGCGCCTACATTGCCCGTCTGGGCGACTGCGTGGCCTGCCACACTGCCAAGGGCGGCGAGTTGATGGCCGGCGGCCTCGAACTGACCACGCCGATGGGCACCATCTACTCCAGCAACATCACCCCCGACAAGGTCACCGGCATCGGCCGCTACACCTTCGAGCAGTTCGACCGCGCCATGCGCGAAGGGGTGAACGCGGCCGGCACCAACCTGTACCCGGCCATGCCCTACCCCTCCTACGCGAAAATGACCGAAGGCGACATGCGCGACCTGTACGCCTACCTGATGGAGGACGTGAAGCCGGTCAACCAGCCCAACCTGGAAGCGGACATGAAGTTTCCGTTCAGCCAGCGCTGGGGCCTGTCGCTGTGGAACCTGGTGTTTCTCGACAAGCAACCCTTCGTGGCCGACCCGGCCCGCAGCGACGAGCTCAACCGCGGCGCCTACCTGGTACAGGGCCTGGGCCACTGCGGCGCCTGCCATACCCCGCGCGGCGTGGCCTTCCAGGAAAAGGCCATGGACGACGCCGGCAGCGGCGGCCAGCACTTCCTGGCAGGCGAGACCGTGGAGCACTGGCGCGCCCTGAGCCTGCGCAACCTGTGGACGGTGGACGACACCGTGCAGTTGCTCAAGACCGGGCAGAACCGCTTTGCCACGGTGTCGGGCAACATGGCCGAGGTGATCTCCCACAGTACCCAGCACTTCACCGACGCAGACCTCACCGCCATCGCGCGCTACCTCAAGTCGTTGCCACCGGGCAAGGACGACCTGCCGATGCCGATGGTGGAACGAACCCCTGCCCCAGCGCCGGACAACCTGTTCACCAGCCGCGGCGGGCTGGGCTACACGCAGTTCTGCAGCGACTGCCACCGCCCGGACGGCGCCGGCGTGGCGGGCATGTTCCCGCCACTGGCGCACAACCCCAGCGTGGCCTCGGCCAACCCGACCTCGCTGCTGCACATCACCCTGACCGGCTGGCAGACCGCCGAAACCGTCGCCCACCCGCGGGTGTACACCATGCCCGGGTTCTCGCGCCTGACCGACACCGAGATCGCCGAGATCCTCACGTTCGTGCGCAGCAGCTGGGGCAACGACGGCTCGGCGATCAGCGCAGCGCAGGTGGCCAAGCTGCGCCAGCAGCTCAAGCCCCAGGACCGCGACGCCTCGACCTTCGAGACCCCGCGCCTGGCCGACCTGCTGGCGGCCAGCAATGCCGATGAGGTGGTGCGCGGCATGCGCCTGCACCTGCAGACCCGTGACCTGCTGCCCGACAACGTCGGCAACGCGCTCAACTGCACCAGTTGCCACCTGAACGCCGGCACCGTGGCCGACGGTTCGCCGTTCGTCGGGGTATCGGCCTTCTTCCCCGGCTATGCGCCACGGGCGGGCAAGGTGATCACCCTGGAGGAGCGGATCAACGGCTGCTTCCGGCGCTCGATGAGCGGCTCGCCGCTGCCACCGCAAGGGGCCGACATGCAGGCGATGGTGGCGTACTTCGAGTGGATGAAGAACAACACCAAGCCCGAGGACAAGGTGCCAGGGCGCGGTGTAGGCAAGGTCGACCCGTCGATCAAGCCCGACCTGGACAACGGCAAGCAGGTGTATGCCCAGCAGTGCGCGGTGTGCCATGGCAACGACGGCGAAGGCCTGACCCGTGCCGACGGCACCTGGATCTTCCCGCCGCTGTGGGGCGAGCAGTCGTTCAACATCGGTGCCGGCATGGCGCGCACCTACACCGCGGCCGCCTTCGTCAAACGCAACATGCCGATCGGCATGCACGAGAAGTTCCCGCTCGGCCAGGGCGGCCTGTCCGACCAGGACGCGGTGGACGTGGCGGCCTGGTTCTCCAGCCAACCACGCCCGGACTTCCCCGACAAGGTCAAGGACTGGCCCAACGGCGGGCGCCCGGTAGACGCGCGCTACTGAAGCAGCCCCCCTGCAGCGTCGCCGGCAGCACGCCGGCGACGCTTTCGGATCGAACTTCACCGGCCCGGCCGCGCTCCTAGGTTAAACCCCCAGCGCAGCGGCCTTGGCATGGACCTGGTGATTGCACGACCCGAAGGATTGTATTGCCCACCCGGGGATTTCTACATCGACCCGTGGCGCCCCGTTGAACGTGCGGTGATCACCCACGGCCATGGCGACCACGCCCGCAACGGCAACCGCCACTACCTCACCGCCAGCCCCGGCGCGGGCATCCTGCGCAGCCGCCTGGGCGCCGACATCAACCTGCAGACCCTCGACTACGGCCAGCGCCTGGACCACGGCGGGGTGGCCCTGAGCTTGCACCCGGCCGGCCATGTGCTGGGCTCGGCCCAGGTGCGCCTGGAGTATCGCGGCGAGGTGTGGGTGGCGTCCGGCGACTACAAGGTCGAACCCGATGGCACCTGCGCACCGTTCGAACCGGTGCGCTGCCACACCTTCATCACCGAGTCGACCTTCGGCCTGCCGATCTACCGCTGGGAGCCCCAGCAGCAGATCTTCGACCAGATCAATGCGTGGTGGCGCGAGAACATCACACTGGGCAAGGCCAGCGTGCTGTTCTGCTATTCGTTCGGCAAGGCGCAGCGCATCCTGCATGGCCTGGACCCGAGCCTGGGGCCGATCCTGGTGCATGGCGCGGTCGAGCCGCTGAACCGGGTATACCGCGAAGCGGGTGTCGCCCTGCCCGCCACGCTGCATGCCAGCGAGATGGACAAGCACGACCCACGCATGCGCCAGGCGCTGATCCTGGCCCCGCCCTCGGCGGCCGGCAGCAGCTGGATGCGCCGCTTCGGCGACTACAGCGACGCCTTCGCCAGCGGCTGGATGCGCCTGCGCGGCACCCGGCGCCGGCGCGGGGTGGACCGCGGCTTCGTGCTCTCCGACCACGCCGACTGGCCCGGCCTGCTATGGGCCATCGAACAGACCGGGGCGCAGCGGGTGATGGTGACCCACGGCTCGGTGGCCGTGCTGGTGCGCTACCTGTGCGAGCGCGGGCTGGATGCCCAGGCGTTCGTCACCGAATACGGTGACGAGGATGAAGGCGCCCCGACCGAGGCCAGCGCATGAAGGCCTTCGCCGAACTCTACGGCCAGCTCGACGCCACCACCTCGAGCAACGCCAAGCGCGATGCACTGGTGCGCTACTTCGCCAGCGCCAGCCCCGCAGACGCCGCCTGGGCGGTGTACTTCCTGGCCGGCGGGCGGCCGCGCCAGCTGGTACCCACACGGCTGCTGCGCGAGCTGGCAATCAGCCTGTCGGGTTTGCCCGACTGGTTGTTCGAGGAGAGCTACCAGGCCGTGGGCGACCTGGCCGAGACCTTTTCGCTGCTGCTGCCCGAAGCCGCCCACAGCAGCGACGCGGGCCTGGCCTACTGGGTCGAGGATTGCCTGCTGCCGCTGCGCGGACTGCCGCCCGAAACCCTGGCGCAGCGCCTGCCGCCCCTGTGGGCACAGCTCGACCGGCAGAGCCTGCTGGTGTGCCTGAAGCTGGTCACCGGCAGCTTTCGCGTCGGCGTGTCGAAGCTGCTGGTCACCCGCGCCCTGGCGCAACTGGCCGACATCGACAGCAAGCGCGTGGCTCAGCGCCTGGTGGGCTACACCGACCTGTCGCACCGCCCCACGGCCCAGGGCTACCTCAAGCTGATCGCGGCCGAGTCCGAAGACGAACATGCCCAGCGCGGCGGCCAGCCGTACCCGTTCTTTCTGGCCCATGCGCTGCAACAGCCGGTGGACCAGTTCGACGCCCTGCTCGGCCCGCCCCAGGCCTGGCAGGCGGAATGGAAGTGGGACGGCATCCGTGCGCAGGTGGTCAAACGCGAGGGCCAGTTGTGGGTGTGGTCACGCGGCGAGGAGCTGCTGACCGAGCGCTTCCCCGAACTGCAGGCGCTGGCCGCCGTGCTGCCCGATGGCTGCGTGGTGGACGGCGAGATCGTGGTGTGGCGCGACGGCGTGCAACCCTTCGCCCTGCTGCAGCAGCGCATCGGGCGCAAGACCCTGGGCAAGAAGATCCTGGCCGATGCGCCAGTGGTGCTATTGGGCTACGACCTGCTCGAATGGCAGGGCGCCGACTGGCGCAGCCGCCCGCAGGCCGAGCGCCGGGCGCAGCTGGAAGCGCTGGTGCAGACCACTGCGCACCCGGCGCTGCGCCTGTCGCCGGTGCTGCAGGGCGACACCTGGGCCGAGCTTGCCGCCCAGCGCGAGGCATCGCGCAGCCTGGGGGTCGAGGGCCTGATGCTCAAGGCCCGCGACGCCCTGTACGGGGTGGGCCGCACCAAGGACATGGGGGTGTGGTGGAAGTGGAAAATCGACCCGTTCAGCGTGGACGCGGTGCTGATCTATGCCCAGCGCGGACATGGCCGGCGCGCCAGCCTGTACAGCGACTACACCTTTGCGGTGTGGGACGCCCCCGCCGGCAGCCCGCAGCGTAGCCTTGTGCCCTTTGCCAAGGCGTATTCGGGGCTCAGCGACGAAGAGATGCGCAAGGTTGATGCAATCATCCGCAAGACCACAGTGGAAACCTTCGGTCCGGTACGCAGCGTGACCCCGACGCTGGTGTTCGAACTCGGCTTCGAGGGCATCGCACTGTCCAAGCGCCACAAGAGCGGGATTGCGGTGCGCTTCCCGCGGATGCTGCGCTGGCGCCTGGACAAACCGGTGGACGAAGCGGACGACCTGGCCACGTTGCAGTCGCTGCTGGGGTAAGCGAAACGCAGCAATTGGGACTATGGTGCGGAAATTGCTGTGAGCTTGATGTCGAGCGGCCAGCGGTAACGCTGCGCAGCCACCCATCACTTGCGCTTGAAGGACCACACCATGAAAAAAGCTCTGCTGACGCTGTCTGCTCTGGCGCTGTGCCTGGCTGCGGGCAACACCCTGGCCAAGGACTACAAGGAACTGCGCTTCGGCGTCGATCCCTCCTACGCCCCTTTCGAGTCCAAGGCCGCCGACGGCAGCCTGGTGGGCTTCGATATCGACCTGGGCAACGCGATCTGCGCCGAGCTCAAGGTCAAGTGCAGGTGGGTCGAGAGCGACTTCGACGGCATGGTTCCGGGCCTCAAGGCCAACAAGTTCGACGGCGTGATCTCGTCCATGACGGTGACCCCGGCGCGGGAGAAGGTCATCGACTTCTCTGACGAGCTGTTCTCCGGGCCTACCGCACTGGTGTTCAAAAAAGGTGCTGGCATGAGCGCCGACCCGGCCTCGCTCAAGGGCAAGACCGTCGGCTATGAGCAGGGCACCATCCAGGAAGCCTATGCCAAGGCCGTGCTGGACAAGGCCGGGGTCAAGACCCAGGCCTACCAGAACCAGGACCAGGTGTATGCCGACCTGATTTCGGGACGCCTGGACGCCTCGATCCAGGACATGCTGCAGGCCGAACTGGGCTTTCTGAAATCGCCACAAGGCGCGGGCTACGAAGTGAGCCAACCGGTGGACAGCGAATTGCTGCCGTCGAAGACGGCGGTGGGCATTAAGAAAGGTAACAGCGAGCTGAAGGCCCTGCTGAACAAAGGTATCAAAGCGTTACACGATGATGGCACCTATGCCGACATCCAGAAGAAGCACTTTGGTGATCTGAACCTGTACAGCGGCAAGTAGGGCCGGCCTCTTCGCCGGCAAGGCCGGCTCCTACACGGGTTCGCGGTGCGTGCAAGAGCTGACGCACCGCGTACCCAAGGTCCCACCCGCACAGGCTCGCCCCATGCTTGACGACCTCCTGCAACACCTGGGCCTTGGCGCCTTCAGCCTCAGGGGTTTCGGCCCGCTGCTGCTGCAAGGCACCTGGATGACCCTGCAACTGTCCTTCATGTCGCTGCTGGTCAGCGTCGGCCTGGGCCTGCTCGGCGCCAGCGCCAAGCTCTCCGCGTTGCCGCTGCTACGCATCCCCGCGCAGCTCTACACCACGCTGATCCGCGGGGTGCCCGACCTGGTGCTGATGCTGTTGATCTTCTACAGCCTGCAGACCGGGCTCACCAGCCTGACCGACGCCATGGAGTGGGACTACATCGAGATCAACCCCTTCGCTGCCGGGGTCATCACCCTGGGCTTCATCTACGGTGCCTATTTCACCGAGACCTTTCGCGGCGCGATCCTCGCGGTGCCGCGCGGCCAGGTCGAAGCGGCCACCGCCTATGGCCTCAAGCGCTTTCAGCGGTTTCGCTTCGTGGTGTTCCCGCAGATGATGCGCTTCGCCCTGCCGGGCATCGGCAACAACTGGATGGTGATGCTCAAGGCCACCGCGCTGGTGTCGATCATCGGCCTGGCCGACCTGGTCAAGGCCGCCCAGGATGCCGGCAAGAGCAGCTACCAGCTGTTCTACTTTCTGGTGGTGGCGGCCTTCATCTACCTGCTGATCACCAGCGCCTCGAACGTGGCCCTGCGCTGGCTCGAACGGCGCTACAACGTCGGCACCCGGGAGGCACTGCGATGATCGAGCTGCTGCAGGAATACTGGCGCGCGTTCCTCTATACCGACGGCACCCACATCACCGGGCTGGCGATGACGATGTGGCTGCTCAGCGCCTCGCTGCTGATCGGCTTCGTGGTGTCGATCCCGCTGTCGATCGCACGGGTGTCACGGCGCCTGTGGGTGCGCTGGCCAGTGCAGTTCTACACCTACCTGTTTCGCGGCACGCCGCTGTATATCCAGTTGCTGATCTGCTACACCGGCATCTACAGCCTGGAGGTGGTGCGCGGGCAACCGCTGCTCGACAGTTTCTTTCGCGACGCCATGAACTGCACCATCCTGGCCTTTGCCCTGAACACCTGCGCCTACACCACCGAGATCTTCGCCGGCGCCATCCGCAGCATGCACCACGGTGAAGTCGAGGCAGCCAGGGCCTACGGCCTGCGCGGCTGGAAACTTTATGCTTATATCATCATGCCGTCCGCGTTGCGCCGCTCGCTGCCGTACTACAGCAATGAGGTGATCCTGATGCTGCACTCGACCACCGTGGCCTTCACCGCCACCGTGCCGGACATCCTCAAGGTCGCCCGCGACGCCAACTCGGCCACCTTTCTGACCTTTCAGTCGTTCGGTACGGCCGCCATCATCTACCTGTGCGTGACCTTCGCACTGGTGGGCCTGTTCCGCCTGGCCGAACGACGCTGGCTGGCCTTCCTCGGCCCCGCACACTAGGACCGTTCATGCACCACAAGACCCACGACATCCTGGCCCCGGTGCCGGGGATTTGCCGCCAGATCCACAGCTTCCACTTCGGCCCGCGCGGTGCCGGCAAGGTCTATATCCAGGCTTCGCTGCATGCCGACGAGCTGCCCGGCATGCTGGTGGCCTGGCACCTCAAGCAACGCCTGGGCGAATTGCAGAGCCAGGGCCGCCTGCGCCACGAGATCGTGCTGGTGCCCATCGCCAACCCGGTGGGCCTGGAACAGGTGCTGATGGACGTGCCCCTGGGGCGTTTCGAGCTGCAGAGCGGCGAGAACTTCAACCGCCACTTCGTCGACCTGAGCGACACCATCGGTGACCAGATCGAGGCGCACCTGACCCAGGACCTGCGGCACAACGTCGAGCTGATTCGCGAGTGCATGCGCCGGGCGCTGGACGCGCAGCCCGCCGCCACCCCGCTGCAATCCCAGCGCCTGGTACTGCAACGCCTGGCCTGCGATGCCGACATGGTGCTGGACCTGCACTGCGACTTCGAGGCCGTCGCGCACCTGTACACCACCCCGGAAGCCTGGCCCCGGGTCGAGGCGCTGTCGCGCTACCTCGGGGCCCAGGCCAGCCTGCTGGCCACCGATTCGGGCGGGCAGTCGTTCGATGAGTGTTTCACCCTGGTGTGGTGGCAGCTGCAGCAACGCTTTGCCAAGCAGTTCCCCATCCCCCAGGGCAGCTTTTCGGTGACGGTGGAGCTGCGCGGTCAGGGCGATGTGAGCCATCCGCTGGCCAGCACCGACTGCGAGGCGATCCTGAACTACCTGACCCGTTTCGGTGCCATCGAAGGCGAGGCCGCCCCCTTGCCGCCCCTGCCCTACCCGGCCACGCCGCTGGCGGCGGTCGAACCGGTGGCCACGCCGCTGGGCGGCCTGCTGGTGTTTCATGTCACCCCGGGCCAGCCGGTGCAGGCCGGGCAACTGATCGCCGAGGTGATCGACCCGCTCAGCGACCGCGTGACCCCGGTATACAACCAGCAGGCCGGGCTGCTGTATGCCCGCTCGCTGCGACGCATGGCCACCGCTGGCATGGTGATTGCGCATGTGGCGGGCAACCAGCCGTACCGCAGCGGCTACCTGTTATCGCCATGAGGGGCCGTGCATGTACAAACTGACCATCGAAGGCCTGCACAAGCGCTACGGCGAGCACCATGTGCTCAAGGGCGTTTCACTGCAGGCCAGCACCGGCGACGTGATCAGCCTGATCGGCGCCAGTGGCTCGGGCAAGAGCACCTTTCTGCGCTGCATCAATTTTCTCGAACAGCCCGACGAGGGCAGCATGACCCTGGACGGCCAGCCGGTGCGCATGGTGCACGACCGCCACGGCCTGCGCGTGGCCGATGCCGACGAGCTGCAGCGTATCCGCACGCGCCTGGCCATGGTCTTCCAGCATTTCAACCTGTGGAGCCACCTGAGCGTGCTGGAGAACATCAGCATGGCGCCGCGCCGGGTGCTGGGGGTAAGCCGGCACGAGGCCGAGGAACGGGCACGTGCCTACCTGGACAAGGTAGGCCTGGCGCCCCGGGTGGCAGACCAGTACCCGGCGTTCCTGTCCGGTGGCCAGCAGCAGCGGGTGGCGATCGCGCGGGCGCTGGCAATGGAGCCGGAGGTGATGCTGTTCGACGAGCCGACTTCGGCGCTGGACCCGGAGCTGGTGGGGGAAGTGCTGCGGGTGATCCAGGGGCTGGCCGAGGAAGGCCGCACCATGATCATGGTGACCCACGAAATGAGCTTTGCACGGCAGGTATCGAGCCAGGTGCTGTTCCTGCATCAGGGGCTGGTGGAGGAACAGGGCGCACCGGCCGATGTGCTGGGCAACCCCAGGAGCGAGCGGCTGCGCCAGTTCCTGAGTGGCAACCTCAAATAACCCGACGATTGTCACCCGCTAAAACTAATGCCGGGCATTGATGGTCTGTGAAGACACACCCACTGCCCACAAGCGGCCCCGGCATGCGTAAACCGTCCGACCTTGCTAGCCCCTGGTTTGCCACCCGTGGCTGGAAGCCCTTCGCCTTTCAGAAGCGCGTGTGGGCCGCCGTCGCCCGCGGCGAATCCGGGTTGCTGCATGCCAGCACCGGCGCCGGCAAAACCTATGCCCTGTGGCTGGCCGCGCTGCAACACCTCCATGCCCAGGACACGCCACGCGCCAAGCACCCGGCACCGCTGCAAGTGCTGTGGATCACCCCCATGCGCGCCCTGGCCGCCGATACCGCGCGGGCCTTGCAGGCGCCACTGGACGCGTTGCAGATTCACTGGAGCCTGGGCGTGCGCAGCGGCGACACCTCCAGCGCCGAGCGTGCCCGCCAGAGCCGGCGCCTGCCCAGTGCCCTGATCACCACCCCCGAAAGCCTGACCCTGCTGCTGACCCGCGATGCGGCGCAGAGCGAGTTCGCCAGCCTGCGCCTGGTGGTGGTGGACGAATGGCACGAGCTGCTCGGCAACAAGCGCGGTGTACAACTGCAACTGGCCCTGGCGCGCCTGCGCCGCTGGCACCCGGGCCTGATCGTATGGGGCATCTCGGCCACCCTGGGTAACCTGGAGCATGCCCGCGACGTGCTGCTGCCCGAGGGCGGTTGCCTGGTGCAAGGCCGCCAGGACAAGCGCATCGAGGTCGATACCCTGCTGCCAGAAGCCATCGAGCGCTTCCCCTGGGCCGGGCACATGGGGCTCAAGATGCTCGCGCAGGTGCGCGATGAGGTGGCGCGCAGCAGCAGTTGCCTGGTGTTCACCAACACCCGCGCCCAGGCCGAGCTGTGGTATCAGGCGCTGCTGGAGGCGCGCCCCGACTGGGCCGGCATCATTGCCCTGCATCACGCCTCGCTGGCCCGCGAAACCCGCAACTGGGTCGAGCAGAGCCTGAAACAGGGCCAGCTCAAGGCAGTGGTATGTACCTCAAGCCTCGACCTGGGGGTGGATTTTCTGCCCGTCGAACGGGTGTTGCAGATCGGCTCGGCCAAGGGCGTGGCGCGTCTGATGCAGCGCGCCGGACGCTCGGGGCACGCGCCGGGCCGCCCTTCGCGGGTGACCCTGGTACCGACCCACAGCCTGGAGCTGGTGGAGGCCGCCGCCGCCCGCGAGGCCGTGGCAGCACGCCAGATAGAGGCAAGGCGCTCTCCGGCACTGTGCATGGATGTGCTGGTGCAGCACCTGGTGAGCATGGCCCTGGGGGCCGGGTTTCGCCCCGCGCAACTGCTCGAGGAAGTGCGCAGCACCTGGGCCTATCGGCACCTGCGCGACGAACAGTGGCAATGGGCGCTGGAATTCGTGCGCAACGGCGGTGCCTCGCTGGGCGCCTACCCTGACTATCACCGGGTCATCGAAGCGCCGGACGGGGTATGGCGGGTGGCCAACGCGCGCCTGGCGCGCCGCCACCGCATGGGCATCGGCACCATCGTCAGCGATGCGAGCATCCAGCTGAAGTTCTGGAGCAAGGGAGGCGGCGGGCGCAACCTGGGCAGTGTCGAGGAAGCCTTCGTTGCCCGCCTGCGCCCGGGCGATGCCTTCCTGTTCGCCGGGCGCACGCTGGAGCTGGTGCGCATCGACAACATGACCGCCTATGTGCGTCGCAGCACCGCACGCAAACCTGCCGTACCACGCTGGAACGGCGGGCGCATGCCGCTTTCCAGCGAGCTGGCCAGGGCCGTGGTCGAGCAGCTCGACAGCGCCGCGCACGGTCGCTACCACGGGCCGGCCATGCAGGCGGTCAAGCCATTGCTGGAGCTGCAGCGGCGCTGGTCGGTGATCCCCACCCACGACATGCTGCTGGCCGAGACCTGGACCTCGCGTCAGGGCTGCCATCTGTTTCTCTATCCATTTGCCGGGCGCACCACCCACCTTGGGCTGGCCAGCCTGCTGGCGTGGCGCTACAGCCGCAGCCAGCCGGCGAGTTTCTCGATTGCGGTGAACGACTACGGCCTGGAACTGCTGTGCCCTGGCGAAGTGCCGTGGGCGGTCATGCTGCCGGACCTGCTGAGCCCCGATGAACTGCTCGAGGACGTGCTGGCCAGCCTGAATGCCGGCGAAATGGCCATGCGCCGTTTTCGCGAAATTGCGCAGATCTCCGGGCTGGTGTTCGGCGGCTATCCCGGCTCGCACAAGAGCACCCGGCAGATCCAGGCGTCCAGCGGCCTGTTCTTCGAGGTGTTCCGCCAGCACGACGCGGGCAACCTGCTGCTGGGCCAGGCCCGTGACGAGGTGCTGAACGCAGAGCTTGAGATCGACCGCCTGGCGCAGGTACTGAGCCGGCTGGGCGGTTTGCGCCTGCATCTGCAGCCGCTTGCGCGCCCGGGCCCGCTGGCCTTTCCGCTGCTGGTGGAAGGCATGCGCGAAACCCTGAGCACGGAAAAGCTCGCCGACCGCATCGCCCGCATGGTCGCCGACCTGGAAAAGGCCGCGAGCCGGGAGCGCTGAATGAGTCACTGCCTGAACATCGACGTACAGGGCGAGCAGCTCTGGCTGCTGGGGGACAAGGCGCTGTACTGGCCGGCGCGCAGGGTGATGCTGGTGGCCGATGTGCATATCGGCAAGGCGGCGGCATTTCGCGCCCAGCACCTGCCCGTGCCCCGCGGCACCACGCAATCGACCCTGCAACGCCTGGACCGGCTGCTGACCAGCTACCCATGCGAAGAGCTGATCGTGCTGGGCGACTTTCTGCACGCACGCACCGGTCGCGCCGCGGCCACGCTGGAACGCGTGCGGCAATGGCGGGAACGGCACGCCCGGCTGAAGATCACGCTGATACGCGGCAACCACGACCTGCATGCCGGCGACCCGCCCGAGGGGCTGCGCATCGATGTGCTGGACGGCCCGCTGCTGCTGGGGCCGTTCGCCTTGCAGCACGAGCCCGAGCCCCATCCCACGCACCTGGTGCTGGCCGGCCACGTACACCCGGTGTATGTGCTGCGGGGGCGCGCGCGGCAACGCCTGCGCCTGCCCTGCTTCGTGATCGGCGAACGGCTCGGCCTGCTGCCGGCCTTCGGGGACTTCACCGGCGGCTGGGCAGTGCAGCCTCAGCCGGGTGAGCGCGTGTACCTGACGGCAGACGCGCAGGTATGGCCGGTCGAGCCCTAGGCTCAGGCAACCGGTGCCGGTGGCGGTTCATCAGGGAGTGTGGGTTCACCCGGTTCCATCGGCGGGTTATCGCCTGGCTGCGCCGGCGACGGGGTGTCCGGGCCAGGCTGGCCGGGGACGCCACCGGCCTGCATCAGTGGCGGCTGCGCAAGCAATGACCAGGCCACCAGCCCGATCTGATTGGGCTGCAGCACGGCAAGTTTGGCGCTGATTGAAGGGTCGAGTTTCATAGGCGGCTCCTGAGCGAAGTCCGACACGCCTCCTGGCGTGCCGGGACGGTTCATCTGCTTGGAGTGCCTTGCCGGCGAGTAATTCCCTCGCTTCGTCGGCTCAGGTGCGCGGCAGGGTCACACCGCGCTGGCCCTGGTACTTGCCGCCGCGGTCCTTATAGGACACTTCGCACTCTTCGTCGGACTCCAGGAACAGCATCTGCGCCACGCCTTCGTTGGCGTAGATCTTGGCCGGCAGGGTGGTGGTGTTGGAGAACTCCAGGGTCACGTGGCCTTCCCACTCCGGCTCGAGCGGGGTGACGTTGACGATGATGCCGCAACGGGCATAGGTGCTCTTGCCCAGGCAGATGGTGAGCACGTTGCGCGGGATGCGGAAGTACTCGACGGTGCGCGCCAGGGCGAAGGAGTTGGGCGGGATGATGCACACGTCGCTCTTGACGTCGACGAAGCTGCCGGCGTCGAAGTTTTTCGGATCGACGGTGGCCGAATTGATGTTGGTGAACACCTTGAACTCGTCGGCGCAGCGCACGTCGTAGCCGTAGCTGGAGACGCCGAAGGAGATCAGCCGGTTGTCGCTTTCGCCGCGTACCTGACGCTCGACGAAGGGCTCGATCATGCCGTGTTCCTGCGCCATGCGGCGAATCCACTTGTCCGATTTGATGCTCATGGCGGGTGTCCTGAAATAGCGTGGTGAAGAAATTCTGTGGGGCATCTTACCGGGCCCGGCGCCGGGTTCAAAGTTCCGTGCGGTGTTGGCGGCAAGATCCGCGTCATACGGGGCCTGCGCGGGGTATCGCGGCGCCGTCAGTCTTGAATTGCACGAAAGCTGAACAAGACCATTGGCACGTTCTGGAAAAAGGGTTATGGTGACGCCACTGTGCTGCACGTGTCACTGAGAATCTCTACCTGATGCAAGATCTCGATCAACCCATCTTCATGAATTTTCTGCCTCTTTGCACTCAGTCTCGGCCAGGGCGTTTCCTGAGCCGTAATTAACTTTGTCCAAGGAGACAGACCATGTCCAATCGCCAAACCGGTACCGTTAAGTGGTTCAACGATGAAAAAGGCTTCGGCTTCATCACCCCACAATCCGGTGACGACCTGTTCGTACACTTCAAAGCCATTCAAGCTGACGGCTTCAAAAGCCTGAAAGAAGGCCAGCAGGTCTCTTTCGTCGCTACCCGCGGCCAGAAAGGCATGCAAGCTGAAGAAGTACAAGTTATCTAACTTGCGCTTCACTGCTTGAAAAAAGCCCTGCCCTCACCGGCGGGGCTTTTTTTTGCCTTGCCGGTGGGGCTGCCCGTAGGAGCCGGCGTTGCCGGCGAAGGCAACACCGCAGTACCTGCCTGGTGATGCAGTGGGCCCTTCGCCGGCAACGCCGGCTCCTACACAGGCGAGGGTATCGACTCAGTCTTCGCTGATGGTGATATTGGGCATCGCCGGCGCCGCCGCTTCCTGCAGCACGATGCGCGCCCCCACCTGCCGTGCCAGTTCCTGGTACACCATGGCAATCTGACTTTCAGGCTCGGCAATCGCAGTCGGCTTGCCGCTGTCGGCCTGCTCGCGAATCAGCATCGACAGGGGCAGCGAAGCCAGCAGCTCCACACCGTACTGCGCCGCCAGCTTCTCGCCACCACCTTCACCGAACAGGTGCTCGGCATGCCCGCAGTTCGAGCAGATATGCACGGCCATGTTCTCGACCACGCCCAGCACCGGGATATTCACCTTGCGGAACATCTCCACACCCTTTTTCGCGTCCAGCAGCGCAAGGTCCTGCGGCGTGGTCACGATCACCGAACCGGCCACCGGCACCTTCTGCGCCAGGGTCAGCTGGATGTCGCCGGTGCCCGGCGGCATGTCGATCACCAGGTAGTCGAGGTTGTCCCAGGCGGTCTGGGTCACCAGTTGCAGCAACGCACCGGAGACCATCGGGCCACGCCATACCATCGGCGTGTTGTCGTCGGTAAGAAACGCCATCGACATGACTTCCACGCCATGCGCACGCAACGGCACGAACCACTTCTGGTCGCGGAACTGCGGCCGGGTCCCTTCGGCGATACCGAACATCACGCCCTGGCTGGGGCCATAGATGTCGGCATCCAGGATACCCACCCGCGCCCCTTCACGGGCCAGGGCCAGGGCCAGGTTGGCGGCGGTGGTGGACTTGCCCACACCGCCCTTGCCCGAGGCAACGGCCACGATGTTCTTGACGTTGACCAGGCCCGGAATCTGCGCCTGGGCCTTGTGCGCGGCGATCACACAGGTGATCTCGACCTGTGCCGAGGCCACGCCCTCGATCCCCTCGACGGCGGTCTGCAGCACCTGGGCCCAGCCGTTCTTGAACAGGCCGGCGGCATAGCCCAGCTCCAGGGCCACGCTGACCCGGTCGCCCTGGATATCGATGCTGCGCACACACCCGGCGCTGACCGGGTCCTGGTTCAGGTAAGGGTCGGTGTATTGGCGAAGGACGGTTTCAACCGCTGCGCGAGTGACGGCGCTCATGGAGACTCCCGATAAAAGACTGAATGAAACAGGTCGCTATGCTAACCCGTGAAACAACGGCAGATACGTCCATGGGGTGAAATATATTTCCCATCGTTTTATAGTGGCCGATCACCGTTCATACCCTGTAGCCGAAAGTAGCCGAGCCCCCATGTCCGAGCCACGCCAGATTCTCGTCACCAGCGCCCTGCCCTATGCCAACGGGTCGATCCACCTTGGCCACATGCTCGAGTACGTTCAGACAGACATGTGGGTGCGCTTCCAAAAGTACCGCGGCAACCAGTGCACCTACGTGTGCGCCGACGACGCGCACGGTTCGGCGATCATGCTGCGCGCCGAGAAAGAAGGCATTACCCCCGAGCAACTGATCGCGAACGTGCAGGCCGAGCACTGCGGCGACTTTGCCGACTTTCTGGTGGAGTTCGACAACTACCATTCGACCCACGCCGACGAAAACCGCGAGCTGTCGAGCCAGATCTACCTGAAACTGCGTGACGCCGGGCATATCGCCACGCGCTCGGTCACCCAGTATTTCGACCCCGACAAGCAGATGTTCCTGGCCGACCGCTTCATCAAGGGCACCTGCCCCAAATGCGCGGCCGACGACCAGTATGGCGACAACTGCGAAAAATGCGGCGCCACCTACGCACCGACCGAACTGAAGAACCCCAAGTCGGCGATCTCCGGCGCCACCCCGGTGCTCAGGGACTCCCAGCACTTCTTCTTCAAGCTGCCCGACTTCCAGGCCATGCTGCAGCAGTGGACCCGCAGCGGCACACTGCAGGACGCCGTGGCCAACAAGTTGGCCGAATGGCTGGATTCCGGCCTGCAGGAATGGGACATCTCCCGTGATGCGCCGTACTTCGGCTTCGAGATCCCGGGCGAGCCGGGCAAGTACTTCTATGTGTGGCTGGACGCGCCGATCGGCTACATGGCCAGCTTCAAGAACCTGTGCGACCGCACGCCGGAACTGGACTTCGACGCCTACTGGAAAAAAGACTCCAGCGCCGAGCTGTACCACTTCATCGGCAAGGACATCGTCAACTTCCACGCGCTGTTCTGGCCGGCCATGCTCGAAGGCGCCGGCTACCGCAAGCCGACCGCAATCAACGTGCACGGCTACCTGACGGTCAACGGCCAGAAGATGTCCAAGTCCCGTGGCACCTTCATCAAGGCGCGCACCTACCTCGACCACCTGTCGCCGGAATACCTGCGCTACTACTACGCGGCAAAGCTGGGCCGTGGCGTGGATGACCTGGACCTGAACCTGGAAGACTTCGTGCAGAAGGTCAACTCGGACCTGATCGGCAAGGTGGTCAACATCGCCAGCCGCTGCGCAGGGTTCATCCACAAGGGCAACGGCGGCGTGATGGTGGCCGGCGACGCCGCACCGGAGCTGACCGAGGCCTTCCTGGCTGCGGCACCGGGTATCGCCGACGCCTACGAAGGCCGCGACTTCGCCCGTGCGATGCGCGAAATCATGGGCCTGGCCGACCGCGCCAACGCCTGGATCGCCGACAAGGCCCCGTGGTCGCTGGCCAAGCAGGAAGGCAAGCAGGACGAAGTGCAGGCCGTGTGCGCCCAGGGCATCAACCTGTTCCGCCAGCTGGTGATCTTCCTCAAGCCGGTGCTGCCGCAACTGGCCAGCGATGCCGAGGCGTTCCTGAACGTCGCGCCGCTGACCTGGAACGACCACCAGAGCCGTCTCGAGAACCACCAGCTGAACCCGTTCAAGGCATTGATGACCCGCATCGACCCGGTCAAGGTGCAAGCCATGGTCGACGCTTCCAAGCAGGACCTGGCCGCCAGCCAGACCAGCGTGGTCACCGGCAACGGCGAACTGACCAAGGACCCGCTGTCGGCCGAGATCGACTTCGACACCTTTGCCGCCGTCGACCTGCGGGTAGCGCTGATTCTCAAGGCCGAAGCCGTGGAAGGGGCCGACAAGCTGCTGCGGCTGACCCTGGACATCGGTGACGAGCAGCGCAACGTGTTCTCCGGCATCAAGTCCGCCTACCCGGACCCGAGCAAGCTGGAAGGTCGTCTGACCATGATGATCGCCAACCTCAAGCCACGCAAAATGCGCTTTGGCGTAAGCGAGGGGATGGTCATGGCCGCAGGCCCTGGCGGCGAAGAGATCTACCTGCTCAGCCCTGACAGCGGCGCCAAGCCGGGTCAGCGCATCAAGTAAGTGCCACGCCCCGACCCTGACCGGCCGGGGCGTTCTCATTGCACCGTGATTGCCGGATAATGGCGCACAGCCTCTTGCCTGTGGCGCGCCCATGACCGAACTGCTCCTTACCCTTATCAGCGCTGCGCTGGTCAACAACCTCGTGTTGCACCAGGCCCTCGCGCTCGACCCGCTGCTGCAGCCCGTCGAGCCGGCGTCACGTCGCCGGGTGCACGCACTGGGGTTGGCGACGCTGGTGCTGATGGTGCTGGCGGTCGTACCGGGGCAGTTGCTTTACCGCTACGGGTTGCGCCCGCTGCAACTGGAGTACCTGCGCCTGTTCGTGTTCCTGCCGCTGTGCGTTCTGCTGGCAGCGCCGGTGCTGAACCGGTTGCAACGCCAACTGCCACACTGGCCGTTCACCGGCCTCAAACCCTTGCTGCTGGGCAATGCCGCCGTCCTGGGCCTTGCCCTGCAAGCCAGCGATGCCACGCTCGATCCGTTCGCCACCCTGGCCCTGAGCCTGGGCGGCGGCCTGGGCTTCTGGCTGGCGCTGTGCCTGTTCGACGACCTGCGCCAACGCAGCGACGCGGCCCCCGTGGCCTTGCGCGGCCTGCCCATCGAGCTGATCGGCGCAGGGATCATGGCCCTGGCCTTTCTCGGTTTCAACGGACTGTTCACCTCATGAGCCTGATTCAACGCATCGACGCCCTGCTGCCCCAGACCCAATGCGGCAAGTGCGGTCATGCCGGCTGCCAGCCTTACGCCCAGGGGCTGGCGGCGGGCGAGGCCATCAACAAGTGCCCACCCGGCGGCAGCGAGACCATTGCCGCACTGGCCGCACTGCTGCAGGTGCCGGTGATTGCCCTGGATACCGACCGCGGCAGTGCGCCCGCCCAGGTCGCCTTCATTCGCGAGGCCGAATGCATCGGTTGCACCAAATGCATCCAGGCCTGCCCGGTGGACGCCATCGTCGGCGCCGCCAAGCTGATGCACACGGTCATCAGCGCCGAATGCACCGGCTGCGACCTGTGCGTGGCGCCTTGCCCGGTCGACTGCATCGACCTGCTGCCACTGCCTGCCGACAGCCCCATCGTGCCGATCGTCGGCGGCCTTGCTCACACCCGGCCACAGCAGCTCGCCCGCGCCGCCCGGCGCAGCCATGCACGCCACCGCTTCGAGCAGCGTGCCCAGCGCCTGCAACGCGAAGAGGCGCGCAAGCAGGCCGAACGCATCGCGCGCAGCCAGCGGCCCGCCCCGAACGCGGCGGCTGCGGTGCCGGCCGACGACCCGATCAAGGCCGCGATTGCGCGGGTGCAGGCGCAAAAGGCTGCAGCCGCCGATGCGGCGCTGAAAAAGGCCAAGATTGCCGCGGCCATGAGTCGCGCCCAGCTGACCAAGGCGCGCACAGCCTTTGGCGACTCGCCAAGCCCGGCGCAGCAAGCGCAACTGGCTGAGCTGCAGCAAGCGCAGCAACAGGCCCAGGCTCACCTGGAATCACTGCTGGCGGTAAGCGATGCTGCCCGCGCCTGACCCGGGCGAACGCCTGCGCGCCAGCCTGCGCCTGGTGCTGCTGGCGTGCCTGCCCGGCTTGCTGGCACTGACCTGGCTGCACGGTTGGGGCACCCTGCTCAACCTGCTGCTGACCACCACCGCGGCGCTGGCGACCGAAGCGGTGTTGCTGCGCGCCCAGCGCCGCCCGGTACGTGCTGCACTGGGCGATGGCAGCGCCCTGGTCAGCGCCACACTGCTGGCCATCGCCCTGCCCGCCTACCTCGCCTGGTGGGTGCCGGTGATTGCCAGCGCAAGCGCCCTGGCCCTGGGCAAGCATGTGTACGGCGGGCTTGGCAAGAATCCGTTCAACCCGGCCATGCTCGGCTATGCCGTGGCCCTGGTCAGCTTTCCGGCCCAGATGACCCAGTGGCCCGGACCGCAACCGCTGGACCTGGGCACCAGCCTCGAAGCGGTGTTCGGCTTGGCCGTCCGACCCGACGCCTGGGCCCAGGCGACGGTGCTGGATGTGGTGCGCCACAACCAGAGCCTGACCATCGAAGAACTGTTCGGCCAGCACCCGGCCTTCGGCCGGTTCGCCGGCGCGGGCAGCGAGTGGGTCGCCCTGGCCTTCCTGGCCGGTGGCCTGTTGTTGCTGCAGCGCAAGGTGTTCAGCTGGCATGCCCCGGTGGCCATGCTGGGCAGCCTGTTCATCATGAGCCTGCTGGGCTGGAACGGCTCGGGCTCCGACTCCAATGGCTCGCCGCTGTTTCACCTGCTGGCCGGCTCCAGCCTGTTCGTCGCGTTCTTCATCGTCACCGAACCGGTCAGCGGCCCCAGGGCGGCCAGCGCACGCCTGCTGTTCGGCGCCGGGGTGGGCGTGCTGGTCTATCTGATCCGTACCTGGGGTAGCTACCCCGACGGCAGCGCGTTCGCCGTGCTGCTGATGAACCTGTGCGTGCCGGCGCTCGAACGCTGGGCCGCGCGGCGCCAAGGGCAGCCGGCATGACCCCCCGGGCGCGTGCAGTGCTGCTGGTGGCGGCCGTGGCGTGCCTGGCCATCGGCTGCGCCATTGGCTGGGCGCAGTTGAACGCCGCGCGTATCAGCCAGGCTGAACAGCAGCTCAAGGCCAGGAGCCTGCTGAGCGTGCTGCCGGCAGAGCGCTACGACAACCAGCCGCTGCAACGCCCCCTCGCACTGCCCGCACCGACCCTGGCCCATAGCACCCTGCTGGCCGGCTACCGCGCGACCCTGCTCGGCCAGCCCAGCGCCGTGGTGCTGCACAGCCGGGTACAGGGCTATGCGGGGCCACTGGACCTGCTGATCGCCATCGACAGCCACGGCCGCCTGCTGGCCACCCGGGTGCTGCAGCACCAGGAAACGCCAGGGCTTGGCGGCAAGTTGAGTGAACCGGGCAACACCTGGCTACGCGGGTTCGAGGGCCGCACGCTGGCGGACACCCCCGATCCGGCCTGGGCCCTCAAGCGCGATGCCGGCCAGTTCGACCAGCTGGCCGGCGCCAGCGTGACCTCCCGCGCTGTGATCCGGGCGGTGCACGATGCCCTGCGCTACTTCGACGAACACTCCCTCTATCTGCTGGGTACCGGTGAACATGAATAGCCGCAGCCTGCTCATCCTCAGCCTGGCCCCGATGCTGGGCGCCAGCCAGACCCTGGCCCAGGCCGCAGCGCTGGCGTTGTTCAGCCTGTTGAGCCTGTGCCTGCACCGGTTGTGCATGACGCCCTTGCGCCCGCTGCTGCAAGGGCTGCAGACCACGCTGGTCAGCGTGCTGCTGGCGGCGATGCTGGTGACCTGCCTGGAGCTGAGCCTGCGCGCCTGGGCCCTGGAGGTTCACGCGCAACTGGGCATCTACCCGGCGCTGATCGCACTGCAATGCGTGCTGCTGGAACAGTGCTTCGAGCGCCATCGCGGCGTCGCGCAAGGCCTGCTGCTGGTCATCGGCTTGTGTACAGTGCACCTGCTGCTGGGCCTGTGCCGCGAACTGCTGGGCTCTGCCGGGCTGCGCCTGGCCCAACTGACCCCGGGCGCACTGATCCTGCTGGGCCTGCTACTGGCCATTTTCAACCGGGTGCGGCGCAAGCCGGCCCCCTCTAGCCGTCAAGGAAGCCTCTGAGCCCATGAATGCTGCCAAACGCCTGGAAATCTTTCGCAGGCTGCACGAAGACAACCCGGACCCGAAGACCGAGCTGGCCTACACCACCCCCTTCGAACTGCTGATCGCGGTCATCCTCTCGGCGCAATCCACCGACGTGGGGGTCAACAAGGCCACTGCACGCCTGTACCCGGTGGCCAACACGCCCCAGGCCATCTACGACCTGGGCGTTGAAGGGTTGTCCAGCTACATCAAGACCATCGGCCTGTACAACAGCAAGGCCAAGAACGTCATCGAAACCTGTCGCCTGCTGATCGAGCGCCACGGCGGCGAAGTGCCGCAAACCCGCGAAGCCCTCGAAGCATTGCCCGGGGTGGGCAGAAAGACGGCCAACGTGGTGCTCAACACCGCATTTCGCCAGCCGACCATGGCGGTGGACACGCATATCTTCCGGGTCAGCAACCGCACCCGTATCGCCCCCGGCAAGACGGTGCTGGAGGTGGAAAAGGCATTGATGAAGTTTGTGCCCAAGGACTATCTGCTGGATGCGCACCACTGGCTGATACTGCATGGGCGCTATGTATGCCAGGCGCGCAAGCCACGCTGTGGAAGCTGCCGTATCGAGGACCTTTGCGAGTACCCGCAAAAAACCTCCGACGATTGAACAAATAGTTGAATCGGTTGCGCACGATTGAAAAAATCTTTTTTACCGGCTCTGAAAATATCGCTATAAGGTGCGCCAATAGCCCTCTTGGCATGGAGTGACTTATGAGCACCGATAACGAAGAGCTGGATATCGACGTCGAGCCGGACACGGCAGACGAACAGGAAACGGAAAGCCCGCCCGAAACGGCGAAGACCAACCTCAGCAAGCGTCGCACCATCGACAACATGCTGGAAGAACGCCGCCTGCAAAAGCAGTTGGCCGATTACGACTTCGATCTTTGACGGCCCACTTCAGGTCGCGGGCGGGCCGTCTCTAGCGCATGCAGGGGCCAGGCAGTCGCCCTGGCAAGGTCTGGTTCACACCAGGCCGTTACGCTGGGCCAGTTCGATAAGGTCCACCAGGGAGCGCGCATTGAGCTTGAGCAACAGGCGCGTCTTGTAGGTACTCACCGTCTTGTTGCTCAGAAACATGCCGTCGGCAATCTCCTTGTTGGTCTTGCCGCGTGCCAGTTGCTGCAGCACCATCATCTCCCGCCCCGACAGACGTTCGACCATATCCGCTTCGCTGGAACCGCCAAGGTTCGAACGCACCGAGTGCAGGGCCTGGTTGGGGAAGTAGCTGTAACCGGAGAGGACCGCCTTGATGGCGCTGAGCAGCTCGGTAAGGTCCTGCTGCTTGCAGACATAACCCGCGGCGCCCGCCTGCATGCACCGCATCGAAAAATGCCCAGGTGCCTGTGAGGTCAGCACCAGTACCTTTATGTTCACGTCATTGGAGGTCAACCTTGCGATGACCTCCAGCCCATCGAGCTTGGGCATGCCGATATCCAGTATCACGATATCGGGCAGGTGTTTCTTGACCAGCTGCAGCGCGTCCACTCCGTTGTCGGTCTCTGCGACAACTTCATAGCCATGCCGCTCCATCAGCATGCGTACAGCCAGGCGAATGACCGGATGATCATCCACGATCAGCACTTTATTCATGGGCAAAATCCAATTTTCGCTGTTCGATTTTTTGAGCCCGCACAATAGCCTAGTCAACCGGCATAGTGCATTGCAGCTTCCTTGACAGTTGCACGACAAGACCAGACCTACCTAAATAGAAGATTATTCCTACAAAACTTCCTGATAGCAGGCGTTAAGCAGAAACAATCATTGCGTCGTTCGAGGCGTGCATGCAGTGCGAACAAACACTAACACCGCACTCTCGCCACGTTCCATATGACAACGCTCGCCCGCACGCAGGAAATATCCGTGATATTTGACTAACCCGGGTATCAATCCTGTCACGGCGTTTTATCGCGTCGAAGTTGCACCGAAGTATTTCCTGAGGACGATCCATAACCCCCTGAACACCGAAGTACCCAGGCCGCATAGTGGTTCCAAAAACAATGCGAACCCTGACCCTTGCGCCCACGAAACAGCGCTCACGCCGAGCAGCAGGCACGTACATGAGCAACGTCGAACCGAAAAGCCCACTGACGATCATTGCTATTTTCGCGGGTATCATCGAAGCCTCTGCGTTGGCCTCACTGCCCTTTCTTGGCGAAGACAGCCAGGGTATCTACACGTGGTTTCTGGTGGGCTTTCCACCCTTTCTGACAATCCTGTTTTTCCTGACGCTCAACTTCAACAGCAAGACGCTGTATTGCCCGGAGTACAACGAGGACACGCCTGAAGTTCCGGATGAACCCAAAGACTGGCCAACTTCAGAACAACGTGAAAGTCACCTGCCGCCTGCCCGTTCTGCCTTTGCACAATTGACCACACAAGCCCCATCCCTGGGTTGCGACGCCATGGCACCCGCTATCTCGACCATCGTCATTTCCGGTGCACACAGCACATCGCTGATCGAATACCTTGTCACTCAGGCCATCACGCAACAGCCCAGGCTGGGCACGCTGGTCATCCACAACCTTGAAACCGGCACGCAGACCACACTGACCACCCATGCCCTGGGCGCCGAGCCACCGCAATGAAGGCATAAAAAAACCCGGCCTCAGGCCGGGTTCCTTTCGTTCAAGCGCCCCTCACACCAGTGAGCGGCCCTTGTTCGCGGCAATGCGCAGGCGCAGTGCGTTGAGCTTGATGAAGCCCGCCGCGTCGGCCTGGTTGTAGGCGCCGCCGTCTTCTTCGAAGGTGGCGATGTTGGCATCGAACAGCGAATCGTCAGACTTGCGACCGGTGACGATCACGTTGCCCTTGTACAGCTTCAGGCGAACCACACCGTTCACGTTCAACTGCGAAGCATCGATCATCTGTTGCAGCATCAGACGCTCAGGGCTCCACCAGTAGCCGGTGTAGATCAGGCTGGCGTACTTGGCCATCAGCTCATCCTTGAGGTGAGCCACTTCGCGGTCCAGGGTGATGGACTCGATCGCACGGTGCGCGCGCAGCATGATGGTGCCGCCCGGGGTTTCGTAGCAGCCACGGGACTTCATGCCCACATAGCGGTTCTCGACGATGTCCAGGCGACCGATGCCGTTCTCGCCGCCGATGCGGTTCAGGGTGGCCAGGACGGTGGCCGGAGTCATCTCGACGCCGTCCAGCGCCACGACGTCGCCGTTGCGGTAGGTCAGTTCCAGGTAGGTCGGAACGTCAGGGGCGTTTTCTGGCGACTTGGTCCAGCGCCACATGTCTTCTTCGTGCTCGGTCCAGGTATCCTCCAGCACGCCGCCCTCGTAGGAGATGTGCAGCAGGTTGGCGTCCATCGAGTACGGCGACTTCTTCTTGCCGTGACGCTCGATCGGGATACCGTGCTTCTCGGCGTAGTCCATCAGCTTCTCGCGCGAGAGCAGGTCCCACTCGCGCCATGGGGCGATGACCTTGACGCCTGGCTTGAGCGCGTAGGCACCCAGCTCGAAACGCACCTGGTCGTTGCCCTTGCCGGTGGCGCCATGGGAAATGGCGTCGGCGCCGGTTTCGTTGGCGATCTCGATCAGACGCTTGGCGATCAGCGGACGTGCGATGGAAGTACCCAGCAGGTACTCGCCTTCGTAGACGGTGTTGGCGCGGAACATCGGGAACACGAAATCGCGGACGAATTCTTCTCGCAGGTCATCGATGTAGATCTCTTTGACACCCATGGCCTGAGCCTTGGCGCGGGCCGGTTCGACCTCCTCGCCCTGCCCCAGATCGGCGGTGAACGTCACCACTTCACAGTTGTAGGTATCTTGCAGCCACTTGAGAATCACCGAAGTATCAAGGCCGCCGGAATACGCCAGTACGACCTTTTTTACGTCCGCCATGCCATCACTCCACGGGTTGTACGGAAAGCCGGTGATTCTACCGGCCTTACCGCAGAATTTACAGTGGGGCGACAGCTTGTGACGACAAAGCGACAGAAATTGTCGTCGGCGCGACCGGCGGTCGCACCGTCGAATCAGGCGGCGGGTTTGCCTGCCTGGGCGGCCGGCGTCTGCGTGGGTGCCGGCGCAGGCGGGGTCGCTGCCGGTTCGGCAGGCTTGTGCGGGGCAACCTCTGCGGGCTTCTCGACCGGGGTGACGCGATCGAGCTGGATGTTCACCCGGCGGTTGCGTGCCCGATTGGCGGCATTGGTATTGGCCGCCAGCGGATAGCGCTCGCCATGAAAGCGCACGGTGATCTGCTCTTCGGGGATGCCATGGGCCTTGAGGTAGTCCTGCACCGCCAGGGCGCGGCGACGCGAGAGGTCGCGGTTGGTCAGGCGGTTGCCGCTGTTGTCGGAGTGGCCATCGAGCTCGATGTGGTTGACCGTGGGGTCGGCCTTGAGGAAGTCGATGATCACGTCCAGGCGGGCACGTGCATCGGCATCCAGATCGATACCGCCCCCCGGAAAGCCCACGCGCGCCTGGCGCACCTGGTCATAGTTCATCGGCAGCAGCTTGGCCGCACAGGCCTGGTAGTCACCGTAGGCACGGTTGAACTTCACCGGCAGCACGCGCACTTCCATGCTGCGCCCGGCTTCGCCGGTGTAGTTGCGCACCACGGTGCTGCGCCCGTCCAGCAGGCCATTGATGAGCCGGCTGGCCTGGCCCTGGGAGCTGTTGAACAGCACGCCGCTGCGCGCCATGCGCACCGCGCCCAGGTTGATGTCGCCACGCCCGGGCTGCCACGGTGCGGCGGCGGCCAGCAGGGTCGCGGAGCCGGCGCCCAGCACATTGCTGGTGGAGCGCAGCTGGAAGGTGGCCTGCTCGCCCGCGCGGCGCACGAACTCGCCGCTGCCGAAATCGGCGATCGGCTGGATCAGCCGGCATTCGAACTGATCGCCCTCGACCTTCCACTCGACGTTCTCCACGCGAGTCTGGAAGGTGAGTGCCACGGCCGGCAGGCTGGCAAACATACTGAGCAGGGCTAGGTAACGCTGGCGCACGGGCGGCTCCACAAATTTCTTACGGCATACCTGCAAGCTATCGGACGCCCTGCGCAAAACTTGATAGCGAGTGCTCAGATCGGGCTTTTCCGGTAGCATTCACCGGGAGTTCGAACCGCCTGGAATCCCCAATGTCCGACCGCCTGACCCTCCTGCGTCCCGACGACTGGCACATCCATCTTCGCGATGGCGCTGTATTGCCCCATACCGTCGGCGACGTGGCGCGCACCTTTGCCCGCGCCATCATCATGCCCAACCTGGTACCGCCGGTACGCAACACTGCCGAAGCCGACGCCTATCGCCAGCGCATCCTGGCCGCCCGCCCTGCCGGCAGCCGCTTCGAACCGCTGATGGTGCTGTACCTCACCGACCGCACCCAGCCCGAGGACATTCGCGCGGCCAAGGCCAGCGGATTCGTGCATGCCGCCAAGATGTACCCGGCCGGCGCGACCACCAACTCGGACTCCGGCGTGACCAGCGTCGACAAGATTTTCCCGGTGCTCGAAGCCATGGCCGAGGTGGGCATGCCGCTTCTGGTGCACGGCGAAGTGACCCGCCCCGAGATCGACGTGTTCGATCGCGAGAAGCTGTTCATCGACGAGCATCTGCGCCGTGTGGTCGAGCGCTTCCCCACGCTCAAAGTGGTGTTCGAGCACATCACCACTGCCGAAGCCGTGCAGTTCGTCAACGAGGCCCCGGCCAACGTCGGCGCGACCATCACCGCCCAGCACCTGCTGTACAACCGCAACCACATGCTGGTGGGCGGTATTCGCCCGCACTTCTACTGCCTGCCGATCCTCAAGCGCAACACCCACCAGGTGGCTCTGCTCGACGCAGCCACCAGCGGCAGCAGCAAGTTCTTCCTCGGCACCGATTCGGCGCCCCACGCCCAGCATGCCAAGGAAGCCGCCTGCGGCTGTGCCGGCTGCTACACCGCGTTCGCCGCCATCGAGCTGTACGCCGAGGCGTTCGAACAGCGCAACGCGCTGGACAAGCTGGAAGGTTTCGCCAGCCTGCATGGCCCGGCGTTCTACGGCCTGCCGGCGAACACCGACCACATTACCCTGGTCCGCGAAAGCTGGACCGCCCCAGGCAGCCTGCCGTTCGGCGAGCAGACTGTCATCCCGCTGCGCGCCGGTGAGCAACTGCGCTGGCGCCTGCTGGAGGAGACTGTGTGAGCGACGATTACGAAGACGACCAGGAAGGTCAAGGCGGCGGTTCGCGCCATCCGATGGCAGAGCGCTTTCGCGGCTACCTGCCGGTGGTGGTGGATGTTGAAACCGGTGGTTTCAACTGCGCCACCGATGCACTGCTGGAAATAGCCGCAGTCACCATCGGCATGGACGAAAAGGGCTTCCTGTTCCCGGAGCACACCTATTTCTTCCGCGTCGAACCCTTCGAGGGCGCCAATATCGAACAGGCGGCCCTGGACTTCACCGGCATCAAGCTCGATCACCCGCTGCGCATGGCGGTCAGCGAAGAGTCGGCGCTGACCGACATCTTCCGCGGCGTGCGCAAGGCCCTCAAGGCCAATGGCTGCAAGCGCGCGATCCTGGTGGGGCACAACAGCAGTTTCGACCTGGGCTTCCTCAACGCGGCCGTGGCGCGCCACGACATGAAGCGCAACCCCTTCCACCCGTTCTCCAGCTTCGACACCGCCACCCTGGCTGGCCTGGCCTATGGTCAGACCGTGCTGGCGCGGGCCTGCCAGAGTGCCGACATCGACTTTGACGGGCGTGAGGCACACTCGGCGCGCTACGACACCGAGAAGACAGCCGAGCTGTTCTGCGGCATCGTCAATCGCTGGAAGGAAATGGGCGGCTGGCAGGACTTTCGCGACTGACCGCTTCGCCGCCAACGCCGGCGCCTGCAGACGCCACGCGACGCAGGAGCCAGCCTTGCTGGCGAACAGGCATAAAAAAACCGGCCACCAGGGCCGGTTTTTTCATGCGTGGCGCTTACAGCTTGCCAGCATTCTCGCTCAGGTAGGCAGCAACGCCTTCTGGCGAAGCGGTCATGCCCTTGTCGCCTTTTTTCCAGTTGGCAGGGCAGACTTCGCCGTGCTCTTCGTGGAATTGCAGCGCGTCGACCAGACGGATCAGCTCTTCCATGTTGCGGCCCAGCGGCAGGTCGTTGACGATCTGCGAACGGACAACACCCTTGTCGTCGATCAGGAACGCGCCACGGAAGGCCACGCCGCCTTCGGACTCGACGTCGTAGGCCTGGGCGATTTCGTGCTTGAGGTCGGCAGCCATGATGTATTTGACCGGGCCGATACCGCCGGCGTTGATCGGGGTGTTGCGCCAGGCGTTGTGGGTGAAGTGCGAGTCGATCGAAACGGCGATCACTTCAACGTTGCGCGCCTTGAAGTCATCCATGCGGTGATCCAGGGCGATCAGCTCGGACGGGCAGACGAAGGTGAAGTCCAGTGGGTAGAAGAACACCAGGCCGTACTTGCCCTTGATAGCCGAAGCCAGGTTGAAGCTGTCGACGATCTCGCCGTTGCCCAGTACTGCAGGTACGGTGAAGTCCGGGGCGTTTTTGCCTACGAGCACGCTCATTCGATATCTCCTGATGGTATTGAATGGTTTGCGCAGCCGACCCGCAGGTCCGCTGGCATGACACAAGAACTGCCCATCATACACCGACCTACGCCGTGCGCCGAGCGAATGCCAGCCCACTGCCAGACTGACCGCCGGTCGCTCTGGAACGGGCCTCTGCACAAGGTACTTTGACAAGCATTCTCATTAGCATTAAGCTCCCCGACATCAAGCCTTTACCAGCGATGGTCTCCCTTATGTATGTGTGTCTTTGTGTTGGTGTTACCGACGGACAGATTCGCGATGCGATTTACGAAGGATGCTGCAGCTACAAGGAAGTCCGTGCCGCCACCAACGTGGGCACCCAGTGCGGCAAATGTGCCTGCCTGGCCAAGGAAGTGGTACGTGAAACCCTGACCAAACTGCAGGTCAGCCAGGCCGCCCTGCCTTATCCGGTAGAATTTACCGCAGCCTGAAAACAGCGAATTTGAAGAACCGGACCTCGTGTCCGGTTTTTTTATGCCTGCAATTCAAGTAGTTAGGCTTAAAACGCGGAATACAAACATTCTTATTCCGATTAATTTTCATTTATTATTCAATAACTTAGGTTTGACACTGGAAGTTGTCGGGCTCAGACTCCTGCTTATCGACACACTTACGCAGGGCAGGACCCCATCATGAAAGGCGACGTTAGCGTCATCCAGCATCTCAACAAGATCCTCGGAAACGAGCTGGTCGCAATCAACCAATACTTCCTGCATGCGCGCATGTACGAAGACTGGGGTCTGGAAAAGCTCGGCAAGCACGAATACAAAGAATCCATCGACGAGATGAAACACGCTGACAAACTGATCAAGCGCATCCTGTTTCTCGAAGGTATTCCCAACGTCCAGGACCTGGGCAAGCTGCTGATTGGCGAACACACCAAGGAAATGCTCGAGTGCGACCTGCGCCTGGAGCAGAAAGGCCTGATCGACCTGAAGGCGGCGATTGCGCATTGCGAGACCGTGGGCGACTTCGGCAGCCGCGAACTGCTCGAAGACATCCTCGAGGCCGAGGAAGAGCATATCGACTGGCTGGAAACCCAGTTGAGCCTGATCGACAAGGTCAGCCTGGAAAACTACCTGCAGTCGCAGATGGGCGAGTAATCACGCCCAACCGGCTGTAACCAAAGCCCCGCCTGTGCGGGGCTTTTTTTCGCCTGGGGTAACCGGCCTTGCCGGCCACCGGGCCCAGGCAGGCACAAAAAAGCCCCGCAGATGCGGGGCTCTTCAGTGCAAAACCGGATTCAGGCCTTGGCCGCCTCGGCCTTGGCAGCGGCGTCCTTGATCAGGGTCTGCAGCTCGCCGTTGGCAAACATCTCGGCCATGATATCGCTGCCGCCGACCAGCTCACCGCCCACCCACAGTTGCGGGAAGGTCGGCCAGTTGGCGTACTTGGGCAGGTTGGCGCGGATTTCCGGGTTCTGCAGGATATCCACGTAAGCGAACTTCTCGCCACAACCCATCACGGCTTGCGCCGCCTTGGCCGAAAAGCCGCACTGCGGGGCATTCGGCGAGCCTTTCATGTAAAGCAGAATGGTGTTGTTGGCAATCTGCTCTTTGATTGTTTCGATAATATCCATGAAGCACCTCGCGGCTGAACTTTCCGACCTGGTTGTCGGCACGGTGACGCATTGTATCGGAAAGCCGAGCGTGACGCTCGGCCTTGCCGATATCAGGCCGCAACCACCTCTACCACCACCCCGTTGAGCGCCGCATTGCCCGATACCGCGTCGCGCTGACGCTCGTCGGTCAGATCGTTGGCACTGGCCCCTGCTTGCGCCTGAGCGATGCCCAGGCGCATGCCTGGCCGCCCGTGGCCGAAGCCGTGTGGCAGGCTGACCACGCCGGGCATCATATCGGTGCTGGCGAGCACCTCCACCTCGATGCTGCCCACGCGCGAGCTGACGCGCACTCGCTGGCCGTCCTGCAACTGCCGGCCGGCCAGGTCGTCGGGGTGCATCAGCAGCTGGTGGCGCGGCTTGCCCTTCACCAGGCGATGGTAGTTGTGCATCCAGGAGTTGTTGCTGCGCACATGCCGACGCCCGATCAGCACCAGTTGCGTGGCGTGGGGCAAAGCTTGCGCGGCAAAGCGCTGAAGGTCGGCCAGGATCACCGCGGGCGCGGCCTCGACACACTGGCTGGCAGTTTTCAGCCGTGCACCGAGGCTGGGCTGCAACGGCCCCAGGTCGATACCGTGGGGATAGCGCTCGAGGGTGTGCAGCGACAGGTCGAACGCGCTGCCCTGGCCATGGGGCCCGCCGCGCAAGCCCAGGTCGATCATCTGCGCGGGTGTCAGGGTCGGTTTGAGCGGCTTGTCGGCCAGTGCCGCGAAGGCCTTGGCCAGGCCGACGAAGATCTCCCAGTCGTGCAGCGCGCCTTCGGGCTTGGGCAGGATCGCCCGGTTGAAGCGGCTGACGTTGCGCACCGCCAGCAGGTTGAAGGTGGTGTCGTAGTGATCGTTCTCCAGCGCCGAGGTGGACGGCAGGATCAGGTCGGCATGGCGCGTGGTCTCGTTGATGTACAGGTCGATGCTGAGCATGAACTCCAGCCCTTGCAGCGCCTGCTCCAGCTGCCGTCCATTGGGCGTGGAGAGCACCGGGTTGCCGGCCACGGTGACGAGTGCACGCACCTGCCCTTCGCCCTCGCACAGCATCTCTTCGGCCAGTGCCGCCACCGGCAGCTCGCCTGCGTACTCGGGCAGGCCCGACACACGGCTCTGCCAGGCGTTGAAATGCCCGCCGCTGGTACTGGCCACCAGGTCCACTGCCGGCTGGGTGCACAAGGCGCCGCCGACCCGATCCAGATTGCCACTGACCAGGTTGATCATCTGCACCAGCCAATGGCACAGGGTGCCGAAAGCCTGGGTCGAGATGCCCATGCGCCCATAGCACACGGCCTTGTCGGCGGCGGCGAAGTCACGGGCCAACTGGCGGATCTGCTCGGCCTCGATGCCACAGCGCGGGCCCATGGCTTCGGCTGTGAACGGCGCGATTGCCTCGCGCACCGCGTCCAGCCCGGCCACCGGCAGGTGCGTGGTACGGCTCAGGCCTTCCTCGAACAGGGTGTTGAGCAGCCCGCACAGCAGCGCCGCATCAGCGCCTGGGCGCACGAACAGGTGTTGGTCGGCCATGGCCGCGGTCTCGCTGCGCCGCGGGTCGACCACCACCAGCTTGCCGCCCCGTGCCTGCAGGGCCTTGAGGCGCTTTTCGACATCGGGCACGGTCATGATGCTGCCGTTGGAAGCCAAGGGGTTGCCGCCCAGAATCAGCATGAAGTCGGTATGGTCGATGTCCGCAATCGGTAACAGCAGGCCATGGCCGTACATCAGGTAGCTGGTCAGGTGCTGCGGCAACTGGTCGACCGAGGTCGCGGAAAAGCGGTTGCGCGTCTTGAGCAGGCCCAGGAAATAGTTGCTGTGGGTCATCAGGCCGTAGTTGTGCACGCTGGGGTTGCCCTGGTACACCGCCACCGCGTTCTGACCATGGCGCTGCTGCAGGGCCCAGAGCTTCCGGGCGGCCAGCGCGAACGCCTCGTCCCAGCCGATGGCCTGCCATTGCTCGCCGATGCGGCGCATGGGAGTACGCAGGCGGTCCGGATCGTTCTGGATGTCCTGCAACGCAACGGCCTTGGGACAGATATGGCCACGGCTGAAGGTGTCCAGCGCATCGCCCTTGATCGACGTGATGCGCGGCGCCTGCCCAGGCTCATGGGCCACTTCCAGGGTCAGGCCGCAGATGGCTTCGCACAGATGACAGGCACGGTGATGCACGCTTTTGCTCATGGCCGCCTCTTGTTGTAGGTCTGATTAGCGACCTCGACTATGGCCCTGCCCCGCCCCCCTCGCCAGTGACGTTCGTGGCGTGAATCGCCCGGCATCAGGCAAGGCGATGGTCGCGGCGCGCTGGCACCTGTACCGCGCATGCGTTGCAAAGGCCTCGGCGGGCAGTGTACAAAGCCTGTCCGGCCCAATAAAAAGCGTCACCCAACGGCTTGCAACACATTCGGCAACGTCGAGTTCGCAGCCCCCACTTGGTAAGACGCGACATTTAATTATAGTATTGCGCCTTTCCCTATTTCGTCGCCCCGTGCGGCTTTCGCCGCAGGTCACTTCCGTTGTTTTCGAAAACCGGCTTTTGATGATCTGCGGTCTGTTGCAAAAAGGTAGTCAATGATGAGCGCTAGGCACTTTCTCTCCCTGATGGATTTCACCGCCGAAGAACTGGTCAGTGTGATCCGCCGAGGGATCGAGCTGAAGGACCTGCGTAACCGCGGCGTACTCTTCGAACCCCTGAAAAACCGCGTGCTGGGCATGATTTTCGAAAAGTCGTCCACGCGTACCCGGCTGTCGTTCGAAGCCGGCATGATCCAGCTCGGTGGCCAGGCCATCTTCCTGTCGCCACGCGACACCCAGCTGGGCCGTGGCGAGCCGATCGGTGACTGCGCCATCGTCATGTCGCGCATGCTCGACGCGGTGATGATCCGTACATTTGCCCACAGCACGCTCACCGAGTTCGCCGCCAATTCGCGGGTACCGGTGATCAACGGCCTGTCCGACGACCTGCACCCGTGCCAGCTGCTGGCCGACATGCAGACTTTCCTCGAACACCGCGGCTCGATCCAGGGCAAGACCGTGGCCTGGGTGGGCGATGGCAACAACATGTGCAACAGCTATATAGAAGCGGCCATCCAGTTCGACTTCCAGCTGCGCATCGCCTGCCCTGAGGGCTATGAGCCCAACCCGGCGTTCGTGGCCCAGGCCGGCGAGCGCGTGCAGATCGTGCGCGACCCCAAGGACGCCGTGCGCGGTGCACACCTGGTGAGCACCGATGTCTGGACTTCCATGGGCCAGGAGGAGGAAACTGCACGGCGCCTGGCGCTGTTTGCGCCTTACCAGGTCAACCGCGAACTGCTCGACCTGGCGGCTGCGGATGCCCTGTTCATGCACTGCCTGCCCGCCCACCGTGGCGAGGAAATCAGCCTGGACCTGCTCGACGACCCCCGTTCGGTCGCCTGGGACCAGGCCGAAAACCGCTTGCATGCACAGAAGGCGCTTCTCGAATATCTTGTCGAACCGGCCTATCACCACGCATGAGTCAACCTCTACTGCTTAACCTGCGCGACCTCGCCTGCGGCTATGGCGAGCAGCGCATCGTCCAGAACCTCAACCTGCACCTCAACGCCGGCGACATCGGTTGCCTGCTGGGTTCCTCGGGGTGCGGCAAGACCACCACGCTGCGCGCCATCGCCGGTTTCGAGCCGGTGCACGAGGGCGAGATCAGCCTGGCGGGCGAAGTCATCTCCAAGGCCGGCTTCACCCTGGCCCCGGAGAAGCGCCGCATCGGCATGGTGTTTCAGGACTACGCGCTGTTCCCGCACCTGACCGTGGCCGAGAACATCGCGTTCGGCATCGGCAAGCACCCGCGCCAGCGCCAGGTGGTCGATGAAATGCTCGAGCTGGTGAAGCTGGACAAGCTTGGCGGGCGCTACCCGCACGAGCTGTCCGGCGGCCAGCAACAGCGTGTGGCCCTGGCCCGTGCCCTGGCACCCGAGCCGCAACTGCTGCTGCTGGACGAGCCGTTCTCCAACCTCGACGTGGAACTGCGCCGACGCCTCAGTCATGAGGTGCGTGACATCCTCAAGAGTCGCGGCACGAGCGCGATCCTGGTCACCCATGACCAGGAAGAGGCCTTTGCCGTCAGCGACCATGTGGGTGTGTTCAAGGAAGGCCGCCTGGAGCAGTGGGACACCCCGTACAACCTCTACCACGAACCGTTCACGCCGTTCGTGGCCAGCTTTATCGGCCAGGGCTATTTCATCCGTGGCCAGCTGACCAGCCCCGAATCGGTGCAGACCGAACTGGGCGAGCTGCGCGGCAATCGGGCCTACACCCTGCCCCAGGGCAGCGCGGTGGATGTGCTGCTGCGCCCGGACGACATCGTGCATGCGCCCCACAGTGCCTTGAAGGCAAGCATCGTCGGCAAGAGCTTCCTCGGTGCGTCCACCCTGTACCGCCTGCAACTGGGTACCGGCAGCCAGCTCGAAGCGATCTTCCCGAGCCATATCGACCATCAGGTCGGCGGCGAGGTGGGCATTGAAGTGGCGGCGGACCACCTGGTGCTGTTCCCGGTGGCCGGCACGGTGCCGGCACAACTGCCGGTGGCGGAGAACGGCGTGCGACGCTACAGCGCGGCGCTCTGATAAGGCTTCGCCAGCAAGGCTGGCTCCTACAGGAAATTGCCTGGCCTACTGTAGGAGCCAGCCTTGCTGGCGAAAAGGGCCGCTAGAGGAACAACGTCCCGCTCGCCACCCGCGTCGCATACCCGCCAATCTTCACCCGCGCCCCCTCCAGGCGGCAGAACAGCTCCCCGCCCCGCGCGGAACACTGCACCGCGTGCAGCTCATCCTTGCCCAGGCGCTGCGCCCAGTAAGGGATCAGCGAGCAGTGCGTGGAGCCGGTCACCGGGTCTTCAGGGATACCGATCCCCGGCGCAAAATAGCGCGACACAAAATCATGCTCGCGCCCTGGCGCCGTGACAATCACGCCCAGCCCCGGCAACGGCACCAGCGCCGCCATGTCAGGGCGACAATCCCGCACCGCCTGTTCGCTTTCGAGCACCACGAACAGTTCATTGGTCTGCCACACCTCGACCACCGGGCACCCCAGCGCCTGCGCCACCGGCGGCAGCTCGGCCAGCGGCTGCGGGTCGTAGCGCGGGAAGTCCAGCACCAGGCGCCCCGCCTCGCGGCTCACGGTCAGCGGCCCCGAACGGCTGTCGAACGCCAGGCGCTCGGCATCTTCCCCATACACCTCGAACAGCACATGCGCGCTGGCCAGGGTCGCATGCCCGCACAGCGGCACTTCGGTGGAGGGCGTGAACCAGCGGATGCGCCAGCGCTGCGCCTCGCGCACGACGAATGCGGTTTCGGCCAGGTTGTGCTCGGCCGCAATCTTTTGCATCAGTTCATCGGGCAGCCATTGCTCCAGGCGATACACCATCGCCGGGTTGCCGCTGAAGGGTTGGGAACTGAAGGCATCGACCTGGTGAAATTCAAGCTGCATGGGTTGGCTCCTGCATGGGAAGGCAGCGAGCATGCCTGCCCGGGCGCTCGCGCTTCCATATACAGAATGGCCGGATTTGGAGGATACAGATGCTACTCGCGGCCGATCGCCGCAAAGCTGCCCCGGGTGTGCTCGGCCAGCACCGCCGCCGCCAGTTCCACCTCCAGCCCGCGCCGTCCGGCGCTGACATGAATGGTTTCGAACTGCTGCGCCGAAGCATCGATGAAGGTGCGCAGGCGCTTCTTCTGCCCCAGTGGGCTGATCCCGCCTACCAGGTACCCGGTGGAACGCTGTGCGGCCATCGGGTCGGCCATTTCGCACTTCTTTGCGCCCGCCGCATGGGCCAGGGCCTTGAGGTCCAGGCTGCCCACCACCGGCACCACCGCCACCAGCAACTCGCCCTTCTCGGTGCTGGCCAGCAGCGTCTTGAACACCCGCGCTGGCTCCAGGTTGAGCTTCTCGGCGGCTTCCAGGCCGTAGGAAGCCGCCTTGGGGTCGTGTTCATAACTGTGGATGCGGTGTTCGGCGCGGGCTTTCTTGAGCAAATCCAGGGCGGGGGTCATGCAGGGCTCCAGGCAGGGTGATCGGTCTCCAGTCGCTGGCTACTTTAGGGCAAAACGCCGGAGCCAACCATTACCCGCCCGGTTGCCACCGACACCACCTGAGCCACCGGCAGTCAGAATATGAATGGCAGTTCACTTTCGACCTTTGACATCAGCGTTTCTTGTCTATATTTTTTCGATTCTGAATATCGAACTGCCCCAATACCGTGCAGTTCTGCCGTCAACCCGACCAGAATGGGGATTCTGCTCGGGTTTTTGTCGAGCGCACACGCGCCTCACAACAACAAGAACCGAGGTCACGAATGACGACTGCTCTACGACAACCAACGCTGTCTGCCCAATGCATGGCCGAATTCCTCGGCACCGCATTGCTCATCTTTTTCGGTACCGGCTGCGTCGCGGCACTCAAGGTCGCGGGCGCCAGCTTCGGCCTGTGGGAAATCAGCATCATCTGGGGCGTGGGGGTCAGCATGGCGATCTACTTCACCGCCGGGGTGTCGGGTGCACACCTGAACCCGGCCGTGAGCATCGCCCTGAGCCTGTTCAGCGGCTTCGAAAAGCGCAAGCTGCCGTTCTACATCGTCGCCCAGGTGGCCGGTGCCTTCTGCGGCGCGGCGCTGGTATACACCCTGTACAGCAACCTGTTCTTCGATTACGAACAGACCCACGCCATGGTGCGCGGCAGCACCGCCAGCCTGGAGCTGGCCTCGGTGTTCTCCACCTATCCGCACCCGTTGCTGTCCACCGGCCAGGCATTTCTGGTGGAGGCCGTGATCACGGCCATCCTGATGGCGGTGATCATGGCCCTTGCCGACGACAGCAACGGCCTGCCCCGGGGCGCACTGGCACCACTGCTGATCGGCCTGCTGATCGCGGTGATCGGCAGTGCCATGGGCCCGCTGACCGGCTTTGCGATGAACCCGGCGCGCGACTTCGGCCCCAAGCTCATGACCTTCCTGGCCGGCTGGGGCAACGTGGCCTTTACTGGCGCACGTGACATTCCCTATTTCCTGGTTCCCATCATTGCGCCGATCATAGGTGCAAGCGTGGGTGCCGCCCTGTATCGCGGCGTGATCGCGCGCAACCTGCCCACGGCAGACGGCGCGAACGCCCAGACCGACGACAACGCTCGGGGCAAGACCCAGGCCTCCTGATGCCGAACCGGCGAGCCAGGCTCGCCCTGCCCCGACTTCCACCTTTTCGAGTGCAAGGCCCACACCATGACCGACACCCCGAACAAGCACTACATCATTGCCCTGGACCAGGGCACGACCAGTTCACGCGCGATCATCTTCGACCGTGACGCCAACGTGGTCGGCACCTCGCAGCGCGAGTTCGCCCAGCATTACCCCCAGGCCGGCTGGGTCGAGCATGACCCGATGGAGATCTTCGCCACCCAGAGCGCGACCATGGTCGAAGCACTGGCCCAGGCGGGCCTGAGCTACGACCAGGTGGCAGCCATCGGCATCACCAACCAGCGCGAGACCACCGTGGTGTGGGACCGCGAAACCGGTCGCCCGGTGTACAACGCCATCGTCTGGCAGTGCCGACGCAGCACCGAGATCTGCGAGCAGCTCAAGCGTGACGGCCACGCGGACTACATCCGCGAAACCACCGGCCTGGTCACCGACCCGTACTTCTCGGGCACCAAGCTCAAGTGGATCCTGGACAACGTCGACGGCGTGCGTGAACGCGCCGAACGCGGCGAGCTGCTGTTCGGCACCGTGGATACCTGGCTGATCTGGAAGTTCTCCGGCGGCAAGGTGCATGTCACCGACTACACCAACGCCTCGCGCACCCTGATGTTCAACATCCACACCCTGGAATGGGACGAGAAGATGCTGCAGGTGCTGGGCATCCCGAAGCAGATGCTGCCCCAGGTACGCTCGTCGTCAGAGGTGTACGGCCACACCAAGAGCGGCATCGCCATTGCCGGCATCGCCGGCGACCAGCAGGCTGCGCTGTTCGGCCAGATGTGCGTGGAGCCGGGCCAGGCCAAGAACACCTATGGCACCGGCTGCTTCCTGCTGATGAACACCGGCGACAAGGCCGTGCAGTCGTCCCATGGCCTGCTGACCACTATTGCCTGCGGCCCGCGCGGCGAAGTGGCCTATGCCCTGGAAGGCGCGGTGTTCAACGGCGGCTCGACCGTGCAGTGGCTGCGTGACGAACTGAAGATCGTCAACGACGCCCACGACACCGAGTACTTCGCCAGCAAGGTCAAGGACAGCAACGGCGTGTACCTGGTGCCGGCATTCACCGGCCTGGGTGCGCCGTACTGGGACCCGTACGCGCGCGGCGCCCTGTTCGGCCTGACCCGCGGGGTCAAGGTCGACCACATCATCCGCGCCGCGCTGGAGTCGATCGCCTATCAGACCCGCGACGTGCTCGACGCCATGCAGCAGGATTGCGGCGAGCGCCTGAGCGCACTGCGGGTGGACGGTGGCGCGGTGGCCAACAACTTCCTGATGCAGTTCCAGGCCGACATTCTCGGCACCTGCGTGGAACGCCCGCAGATGCGCGAAACCACTGCGCTCGGCGCCGCCTACCTGGCCGGCCTGGCATGTGGCTTCTGGAGCGGGCTGGACGAGCTGCGCGGCAAGGCCATCATCGAGCGCGAGTTCACTCCGCAGTTGGAGGAGGCGCAGAAAGAGAAGCTGTACGCCGGCTGGCTGAAGGCAGTGGACCGTACCCGCGACTGGGAACCGCACGAGGAATAAAACCTGCGCAGGCTTCTTCGCCAGCAAGGCTGATTCCTACACTGTAGGCACCAGCCTTGCTGGCGAGGCGCCCACAGGATCGTTTCAGCCAGCCCCGCGCTGGCCCCCGCCCCCATCCTGCGGCATCATGCAGATTTGCCCGGCAGCCCAAAAGGACCGCCCATGAATCTGCCCCCTCGCCAACAACAAATTCTCGAGCTGGTCCGCGAACGCGGCTATGTCAGTATCGAGGAAATGGCGCAGCTGTTCGTTGTAACCCCGCAAACCATCCGCCGTGACATCAACCAGCTGGCCGAAGTGAACCTGCTGCGCCGCTACCACGGTGGCGCGGCCTATGACTCGAGCATCGAGAACACCGCCTACGCCATGCGTGCCGACCAGATGCGTGACGAAAAGCAGCGTATCGCCGAAGCCATCGCCGCGCAGATCCCCGATCACGCCTCGCTGTTCATCAACATCGGCACCACCACCGAGTCCATCGCCCGCGCCCTGCTCAACCACAACCACCTGAAGATCATCACCAACAACCTGCATGTGGCCTCCATCCTCAGCGCCAAGGACGATTTCGAAGTACTGCTGGCCGGCGGCAACGTGCGCCGCGACGGCGGTGTGGTCGGCCAGGCCAGCGTCGACTTCATCAACCAGTTCAAGGTCGATTTCGCCCTGGTCGGCATCAGCGGCATCGATGAAGACGGCAGCCTGCTCGACTTCGATTACCAGGAAGTACGCGTGTCCCAGGCCATCATCGCCAATGCGCGCCAGGTGATCCTCGCCGCCGACTCCAGCAAGTTCGGGCGCAACGCCATGGTGCGCCTGGGCTCGATCAGCCTGATCGACTGCCTGGTGACCGACCAGCCCCCCGTCGCCGCCCTCGCCCAGTTGCTCAACCAGCACAAGATCCGCCTGGACGTGGTGTAGCGCCATCGCGGCCCTCGCAACGGGGGCCGCTCGAATGTTCATAATTTTTCATTTATTTGTCATCCGATCAGTATTTTCTATTGAAAGCGACTGGCGGGCGCCATTTTGTTGCGCTACCATTTTCGCAAACGAACATTAATGTTCATATTCGATAGAAACCAGAGGCCGCCTCGTGTCCCAGTCCAGCTCGCCATCGCCCGCCCTTGCCGAAATCTACGACGTTGCCGTGATCGGTGGCGGCATCAACGGCGTCGGTATCGCCACCGATGCGGCCGGACGCGGCCTGTCGGTACTGCTCTGCGAAAAGGACGACCTGGCCAGCCATACGTCCTCGGCCAGCAGCAAGCTGATCCACGGTGGCCTGCGCTATCTGGAGCACTACGAGTTCCGCCTGGTGCGCGAAGCGCTGGCAGAACGCGAAGTGCTGCTGGCCAAGGCGCCGCATATCGTCAAGCCGATGCGCTTCGTGCTGCCGCACCAGCCGCACCTGCGTCCGGCCTGGATGATCCGCGCCGGCCTGTTCCTGTATGACCATCTGGGCAAGCGCAAGCAGCTGGGCGCCTCGCGCAGCCTGCGCTTCGGCCCGGGCAACCCGCTCAAGCCGGCCATCACCCGCGGTTTCGAATACGCCGACTGCGCAGTGGACGACGCCCGCCTGGTGGTGCTCAACGCCATGGCCGCGCGTGAGCTGGGTGCGCACATCCTCACCCGTACCCGCTGCGTCAGCGCACGGCGCGTGGGCAAGCTGTGGAACGTGCAGCTCGAACGCGCCGACGGCAGCCAGCAGACCATCCAGGCCCGCGCCCTGGTGAACGCGGCCGGCCCGTGGGTGGCCAGGTTCATCAAGGACGACCTCAAGCTGGAGGCGCCCTACGGCATTCGCCTGATTCAGGGCAGCCACCTGATCGTGCCCCGGCTGTACGAGGGCGAGCATGCCTACATCCTGCAGAACGAAGACCAGCGCATCGTGTTCGCCATCCCGTACCTGGAGCGCTTCACCCTGATCGGCACCACCGACCGCGAGTACAGCGGCGACCCGGCCCAGGTGAGCATCACCGAGGCCGAGACCGACTACCTGCTCAAGGTTGTGAACGCGCACTTCAACCACCAGCTGGGCCGCGCCGACATCCTCAGCACCTACTCCGGTGTGCGCCCGTTGTGCAACGACGAGTCGGACAACCCCTCCGCGGTCACCCGCGACTACACCCTGGCCCTGTCGGCGTCTGCCGGCGAGGCGCCGCTGCTGTCGGTGTTCGGCGGCAAGCTGACCACCTACCGCAAGCTGGCCGAGTCGGCCATGGCCGAGCTGGCGCCGTACTTCACCCAGATGACCGGTAGCTGGACCGCCACCTCCAGCCTGCCGGGCGGTGAACAGATGACCACGCCGCAGGCGCTGTGCGACGAGATTCTCGCGCGCTTCGGCTGGCTGCCAGCGGATATCGCCAAGCGCTGGGCGCTGACCTACGGCAGCCGCGTATGGCGCCTGCTCGAGGGCGTCCAGGGCCCGGACGACCTGGGCGATGCGATTGGTGGCGGGTTGTTCACCCGCGAGGTGGATTACCTGTGCAGCGAGGAATGGGCGGTCAGCGCCGACGATATCCTGCTGCGGCGCACCAAGCTGGGGCTTTTCACCAGCCCGGCCGAACAACAGGCTCTGCGGGTTTACCTGCAACGGGTAGAACTGAGCCGCGGGCGTATTCAGGCGGCCTGACACCGCCAAATCGCATCGCGGGTCAAGTCCGCTCCCACAAGGTCACCGAACCTGTGGGAGCGGGCTTGACCCGCGATGAGGCCACCAAAGGACCATCTGTTCGGTTTCCCGAACGAGCCATTGGCCCTTAATCGGAAACCCGGACATCCCTCCCCCGCCATACCCCGGCAAAAAATGCCCGCCGCCGCTATTTGCATGGGGTTATGATCAAAATCAGAGTTTGGCATGAGTCATGCTCTACACTCAGTACCCGAATGCGCAACCGCTTCATTGCTGTGTTCGCTGAACGAAAGAGCCCGCCAACGGCTCAATAAGAAAAACAACGTCGAGGAAAATTTGATGCGTATCGTTCCCCATCTGTTGGGCGCCGCCATGGCGACCGCTTTGATCAGCACGCCGGCCCTTGCCGCCGAACTGACCGGCACCCTGAAGAAAATCAACGACTCGGGCACCATTACCCTGGGGCACCGCGACGCTTCCATCCCGTTCTCCTACATCGCCGACGCTTCGGGCAAACCCGTCGGTTACTCCCACGACATCCAGCTGGCTATCGTCGAGGCCCTGAAAAAGGACCTGAACAAGCCGGACCTGAAGGTCAAATACAACCTGGTCACCTCGCAGACCCGCATCCCGCTGGTGCAGAACGGCACCGTTGACGTCGAGTGCGGTTCCACCACCAACAACCTCGAGCGCCAGCAACAGGTCGACTTCTCGGTCGGCATCTTCGAGATCGGTACCCGCCTGCTGTCCAAAAAGGATTCCTCCTACAAGGACTTCCCGGACCTGGCCGGCAAGAACGTGGTGACCACCGCCGGTACCACATCCGAGCGCATCCTCAAGTCGATGAACGCCGACAAGCAGATGAAGATGAACGTCATCTCCGCCAAGGACCACGGCGAGTCGTTCCAGATGCTCGAGTCCGGCCGCGCCGTGGCCTTCATGATGGACGACGCCCTGCTCGCCGGCGAAATGGCCAAGGCCAAGAAGCCGACCGACTGGGCCGTGACCGGTACCCCGCAGTCCTATGAAATCTACGGCTGCATGGTGCGCAAGGGCGATGCCCCGTTCAAGAAAGCGGTCGATGACGCCATCGTCGCCCTGTACAAGTCGGGTGAGATCAACAAGATCTACGACAAGTGGTTCAACCAGCCAATCCCGCCTAAAGGCCTGAACCTGATGTTCCCCATGAGCGACGAGCTCAAGGCGCTGATCGCCAATCCTACCGACAAAGCTGCAGACGAAAAGAAGTCCTGACCCCCAGCTAGTTAGTGTCTAACCTTTCATCCGAGGGCGCCCAGCGCCCCCGGATGCTCGAAGGTGCCCGTGAAACAACCGATCTGAGGGGAGACCCCGATGAATTACAACTGGGACTGGGGCGTTTTTTTCAAGTCCACCGGCGTTGGCAGCGAGACCTACCTGGACTGGTATATCACCGGCCTGGGCTGGACCATCCTGATCGCCGTTGCCGCCTGGATCATTGCGCTGCTGCTGGGCTCGGTGCTCGGCGTCATGCGTACCGTACCGAACCGTCTGGTGTCGGGTATCGCCACGTGCTACGTGGAACTGTTTCGCAATGTGCCGCTGCTGGTGCAGCTGTTCATCTGGTACTTCCTGGTACCCGACCTGCTGCCCGAAGGCCTGCAGGAGTGGTACAAGCAGGACCTCAACCCGACCACCTCGGCGCTGATCAGCGTGGTCATCTGCCTGGGGCTGTTCACCGCTGCACGGGTGTGCGAGCAGGTACGCACCGGCATCCAGGCGCTGCCCCGTGGCCAGGAAGCCGCTGCCCGCGCCATGGGTTTCAGCCTGCCGCAGATCTACAACAACGTGCTGCTGCCGCAAGCCTACCGGATCATCATTCCGCCGCTTACCTCCGAATTCCTGAACGTGTTCAAGAACTCCTCGGTGGCGTCGCTGATCGGCCTGATGGAGCTGCTGGCACAGACCAAGCAGACCGCCGAGTTCTCGGCCAACCTGTTCGAGGCCTTCACCCTGGCCACGCTGATCTACTTCACCCTGAACATGGGGCTGATGCTGCTGATGCGCCTGGTCGAGAAGAAAGTCGCGGTGCCGGGCCTGATCTCCGTGGGGGGTAAATAATGGACATGGATTTCAGTGGAATCGTGCCAGCCCTGCCGGGCCTGTGGAACGGCATGAAGATGACCCTGCAGCTGATGCTCATGGGCATCATTGGCGGCATCGCGCTGGGCACTGTGCTGGCACTGATGCGGTTGTCGTCGAGCAAGCTGCTGTCGCGCCTGGCCGGCGCCTACGTGAACTACTTTCGCTCCATCCCGCTGCTGCTGGTGATCACCTGGTTCTACCTGGCGGTACCGTTCGTGCTGCGCTGGATCACCGGCGAAGACACCCCGGTGGGTGCGTTCACCTCCTGCGTCGTGGCATTCATGATGTTCGAGGCGGCGTACTTCTGCGAAATCGTGCGGGCCGGCGTGCAGTCGATCTCCAAGGGCCAGATGGCGGCTGCCCAGGCACTGGGCATGAACTACGCGCAGACCATGCGCCTGATCATCCTGCCCCAGGCATTTCGCAAGATGACCCCGCTGCTGCTGCAGCAGAGCATCATCCTGTTCCAGGACACCTCGCTGGTCTACACCGTGGGCCTGGTGGACTTCCTCAACTCGGCACGGGCCAGTGGCGACATCATCGGGCGCTCCAACGAGTTCCTGCTGTTTGCCGGCGCCGTGTACTTTGTCATCAGCTTCTCCGCTTCCTTCCTGGTCAAGCGTCTGCAGAAAAGGATAACCGTATGATTTCCATCAAGAACGTCAACAAGTGGTACGGCGATTTCCAGGTTCTGACCGACTGCAGCACCGAGGTCAAGAAAGGCGAAGTGGTGGTGGTGTGCGGGCCGTCTGGCTCGGGCAAGTCCACCCTGATCAAGTGCGTCAACGCGCTGGAACCGTTCCAGAAGGGCGACATCGTGGTCGACGGCACCTCGATCGCCGACCCCAAGACCAACCTGCCCAAGCTGCGCTCGCGGGTCGGCATGGTGTTCCAGCACTTCGAACTGTTCCCGCACCTGACCATCACCGAGAACCTGACCATCGCGCAGATCAAGGTGCTGGGCCGCAGCAAGGAAGAAGCCACCAAGAAGGGCCTGCAACTGCTCGAGCGCGTCGGCCTGTCGGCCCATGCGCACAAGCACCCCGGCCAGCTCTCCGGCGGCCAGCAGCAGCGCGTGGCCATCGCCCGCGCCCTGGCCATGGACCCGATCGTGATGCTGTTCGACGAACCCACCTCGGCCCTGGACCCGGAAATGGTCAGCGAGGTACTCGACGTGATGGTGCAACTGGCCCACGAAGGCATGACCATGATGTGCGTGACCCACGAAATGGGCTTTGCGCGCAAGGTGGCCAACCGGGTGATCTTCATGGACAAGGGCAACATCATCGAAGACTGCACCAAGGAAGAGTTCTTCGGTGACCAGAGCGTGCGCGACGAGCGTACCCAGCACTTCCTCAGCAAGATCCTGCAGCACTGATGCCGCCCGGTGTCCCTGCCCGGCCCACGCCGGGCAGAGGGCGCTGGTCGTGACAAGGCCACTGTGATGAAATGCGATCCCACGCTCTTTCGCCCAGCCAAGCCTGACCTTGCCGTGAAACCTCGCCTGATCCGCCACCTGTTCCTGCCCCCACTGGTCCTGCTGCTGATGATCGGCCTGGGTGTGATCGGCTACCTGATCAGCGAGCACAACGGCATCCGCACCCTGAGCGAGACCGGCGAGCGTCAGCTTGAACTGCATGCCCGCGCGGTCGAGAGCGAGATCAGCAAGTACACCTACCTGCCCAGCCTGCTGGAACTCGAAGACAGCGTCTCCAGCCTGCTGAACTCCACCGATGGCGACCAGCGCCAGGCGGTCAACGAATACCTCGAAGGGCTCAACCGGCGCAGCCGCAGCCGCGCCATCTATGTGCTCGACACCACCGGCCGGGTGCAGGCCACCAGCAACTGGCGCGACGTCGACAGCTACCTGGGCGAAGACCTCTCGTTCCGTGCCTATTTCCAGAATGCCGTGCGCGGCCAGCCCGGGCGCTTCTACGGCATCGGCAGCACCACCGGCGAACCTGGCTACTACCTGGCCCATGGCCTGGAGGAACACGGCAAGATCATCGGCGTGGCGGTGATCAAGGTGCGCCTGGAAGCGCTCGAAGAGCGCTGGCAGCGAGCCCGCCTGGAAGCCTTCGTCAGCGACGAGAACGGCATCATCATCCTCTCCAGCGACCCGGCGCGGCGGCTGAAGTCGGTGCGCCCGCTGACCCCGGAAATCAAGGAGCGCCTGGCGCGCAGCCTGCAGTACTACTGGTTCCCGCTCAACGAACTGCAGCCGCTGGCGCGCGAGAAGCTCGCCGACGGGGTCGAGAAGCTGACCTTTCCCGCCAATGCCGAACTGGGCGACAGCAACCGCAAGGTCACCTACCTGGCCCAGACCCGGCGCCTGAGCGACACGCCCTGGCACTTCACCCTGCTGACCCCGCTGCAGGACCTGCGCCACGAATCGATGATCCAGGGCGTGCTGGTGGCCGTGGCCTTCGCCCTGCTGGCGATCCTGCTGATAGCCTGGAACGAGCGGCGCAAGGTGATCGCCACCCGCCTGGCCGCCCGCGAGGCGCTGGAAGAAGCCAACAACCAGCTCGAACGCAAGATTGCCGAGCGCACCGCCGACCTGCGTGCCAGCAACGAACGCCTCAAGGGCCAGATCCGCGAACGCCGGCACGCCGAGCAGACCCTGCGCCATGCCCAGGACGAACTGGTGCAGGCCGGCAAGCTGGCGGCCATCGGGCAGATGTCGACCAGCATCGCCCATGAGCTGAACCAGCCGCTGGCGGCGCTGCGCACCCTGTCGGGCAACACCGTGCGCTTTCTGCAGCGCGGTGCGCTGGAAACCGCCAGCGCCAACCTGCTGACCATGAACGAACTGATCGACCGCATGGGCCGTATCACCGCCAGCCTGCGCTCGTTCGCCCGGCGCGGCGACGACCGTGGCCAGGCCTCGCTGGAAAAGGCCGTGACCGCCGCCCTGCAACTGCTCAATGCGCGCATCGAGGGCTGTCACCTGAAACTGCACCTCGAGTACGCCGACCAGCAACTGACCATCGACCAGACCCGCCTGGAGCAGATCCTGGTCAACCTGATCGGCAACGCCCTGGATGCCATGGCCGCGGTGCCGCTGCCGCAACTCTGGCTCGAAGGCGAGCTGGTGGGCGACAAGTACCGCCTGCGCGTGCGCGACAACGGCCATGGCATCGACGATGAAGCGCGCAAGCACCTGTTCGAACCGTTTTTCACCACCAAACCGGGCGAGCACGGCCTGGGCCTGGGCCTGACCCTGTCGGCCAGCCTCGCCGCTGCAGCCGGCGGTACCCTGAACGTCGAACACCCCGCCAGCGGCGGTACCGCGTTCGTGCTCAGCCTGCCGCTGGTCGATGCCCCCACTGAACCTGCCGAGTCCCTATGACCCCATCGCCCCTTACCGTCCTGATCGTCGAAGACGATCCGCATGTGTTGCTCGGGTGCCAGCAGGCGCTGGCCCTGGAAGATATCGCCTGCGAAGGCGTCGGCAGTGCCGAACAGGCACTGGAGCGCATCGGCGATGATTTCGCCGGCATCGTGGTCAGCGATATCCGCCTGCCGGGCATCGATGGCCTGGAACTGCTCAGCCGCCTCAAGGCCCGCGACAAGAGCCTGCCGGTGGTGCTGATCACCGGCCACGGCGACATCGACATGGCCGTGGGCGCCATGCGCAACGGCGCCTACGACTTCATGGAAAAGCCCTTCTCGCCGGAGCGCCTGGTGGATGTGGTGCGCCGGGCGCTGGAACAGCGCGGCCTGGCCCGCGAAGTGTTCTCGCTGCGCCGCCAGCTGGCCGAGCGCAGCACTCTGGAGGGGCGCATCATCGGCCGCTCGCCGGCCATGCAGAACCTGCGCGAGCTGATCGCCAACGTCGCCGATACCTCGGCCAACGTGCTGATCGAGGGCGAGACCGGCACCGGCAAGGAGCTGGTCGCGCGCTGCCTGCACGACTTCAGCCGGCGCCAGAGCCAGCCCTTCGTGGCGTTGAACTGCGGCGGCCTGCCGGAGAACCTGTTCGAGACCGAAATCTTCGGCCACGAGGCCAACGCCTTCACGGGTGCCGGCAAGCGCCGCATCGGCAAGATCGAGCACGCCAACGGCGGCACGCTGTTTCTCGACGAAGTCGAGAGCATGCCGCTCAACCTGCAGATCAAGCTGCTGCGCGTGTTGCAGGAGCGCACCCTGGAGCGCCTGGGTTCGAACCAGAGCATTGCGGTGGATTGCCGGGTGATCGCCGCCACCAAGTCGGACCTGGATGCCCTCGGCCAGACCGGCCAGTTTCGCAGCGACCTGTACTACCGCCTCAACGTGGTGACCCTGGAACTGCCGCCGCTGCGCGAGCGCCGCGAAGACATCCTGCAACTGTTCGAGCACTTCCTGCAGCAGTCGGCCCTGCGCTTCGACCGCGAGGCACCGCCGCTGGACAGCCAGACCCTGTCGCGCCTGATGGCCCATGACTGGCCGGGCAACGTGCGCGAGCTGCGCAACGTGGCCGAGCGCCACGCCCTGGGCCTGCCGGCGTTCAAGAAGGCCGGCGCCAATGTGGCGCAGAGCCTGGGCTTTGCCGAGGCGGTCGAGGCCTTCGAGCGCAACCTGCTCAGCGACGCCCTGCAGCGCACCGGCGGCAACCTCAGCCAGGCCAGCCAGGAGCTGGGCATGGCCAAGACCACCCTGTTCGACAAAGTCAAAAAATACGGCCTGGCCTGAGCGAGCGTTTCGATGGACATGATTCTCAAGGCCTGCCTGGGCGCCGTGGTGGTGCTGATCATCGCGGCCCTGGCCAAGACCCGCAATTACTACGTGGCCGGGCTGGTGCCGCTGTTTCCCACCTTTGCCCTGATTGCCCACTACATCATCGGCAAGGGCCGCTCGCTGGAGGACCTGAAGGCCACCATCGTGTTCGGCATGTGGTCGATCATCCCCTACTTCGTGTACCTGGCCGCGCTGTACGTGCTGGTCGACCGCCTGCGCCTGGAGCTGTCACTGGCGCTGGCGGCGGTGGCCTGGCTGATCGCCGCCACCGTGCTGGTCAGCGTATGGGTGCGCCTGCACTAGCGTTGGGCCAGATGGCCCAGCTCTTCGCGGTGCGCCTTCAGGTAAGGCAGTACCGCCGCCAGCAGCGGGGCCTTGAACGGCTCCTGGAAGCGGTGCGCCAGGCCCGGTATCAGGCGTAGCTGGCTGCCCTGGATGTGCGCGGCCAGGTGCACGCCGTGCATCACCGGCAACAGCGGGTCGGCCGTGCCGTGCACCACCAGGGCCGGTACCCGCAGGTTGTCGAGCAGCTCGACACGGCTGGGCTCGGCAAGTATGGCCATGACCTGGCGCTGCACGCCTTCGGGGTTGAAGGCCCGGTCGTAGGCGGTGGCGGCCTGCTGCAACAGGGCCTGGCGATCATCCTGCACCTGCGGGCTGCCCAGCGCGGCCAGCAGGTCGGCCTGCTGCTCCAGGGCCACCTGGCGATTCGGCGCACCGCGCCGGGCCAACTGCCGAACCAGCGCCGGCGCAGGCGCCGGCAGCCCCTGCGCCCCCGAACTGGACATGATCAGGGTCAGGCTCTCGACCCGCTCGGGCGCCATCGCCGCCAGGTGCTGGGCAATCATTCCACCCATGCTCACCCCCAGCACATGAAAGCGCTGCGCGTGCAGCGCATCCATCAGCGCCAGGCCATCAGCGGCCATGTCGCTCAGGCTGTAGGGCGCCGCCACCGGCAGGCCGAGCCGGTAGCGCAGCGCCTCGACCGTCAGATTGGCCTGGGCGGGGGGCTGGTTCCAGCGCGACAGGCCGACGTCGCGGTTGTCGTAGCGGATCACCCTGAAGCCCTGCTGGCACAGCGCAAGTACCACCTCGTCGGGCCAGTGGATCAACTGGCCGCCCAGGCCCATGACCAGCAGCAGGGCCGGGTCGCTGTCACGCCCGATGCTCTGATAGGCCAGGCTGACCGGCCCCGCCTCGGCGTATCGGATAGCTGAAGTGATGTCGCAGCGAGGCGCCGCGAACGAAGAAAAGGCGCTGCACAGCGCCACCAGAAACAGGAATGCCCGCATGAAAGAAACACCAGAGTGCAGTTCGCCAGTAAAGCGCGAGTCTGATGAAGTTCATGCCGGCGCGCTGCCACAGATCGGTGACCGTTTGATGACAACTGCCGGGCGGTCGACAGCATCGTCAACATGAGACAAACTCAACGAATTGTCTCATCCATCAAATTCTGTTCATGGAGCACCCTGGTGCTGGAAATTCGCCACCTCAAGACCCTGCACGCCCTGCGCGAAGCCGACAGCCTGGTGGAGGCCGCCGAGCGCCTGCACCTGACTCAGTCGGCGTTGTCCCACCAGTTCAAGGAACTCGAAGAACGCCTGGGCATGCAGTTGTTCACCCGCAAGACCAAGCCGATCCGCTTCACCAGCGCCGGCCTGCGCCTGCTGCAACTGGCCGATGCCACCCTGCCGCTGCTGCGCGGCGCCGAACGGGACATTGCGCGCCTGGCCGGCGGCACCGCCGGGCGCCTGCACATGGCCATCGAGTGCCACAGCTGCTTCCAGTGGCTGATGCCCACCATCGACCAGTTCCGCGATGCCTGGCCAGAGGTGGAGCTGGACCTGGCCTCGGGCTTCGCCTTCGCCCCGCTGCCGGCCCTGGCCCGTGGCGACCTGGACCTGGTGGTGACCTCCGACCCGCTGGAGCTGACCGGTATCACCTACGTGCCGCTGTTCACCTACGAGGCGATGCTGGCGGTGGCCAACCAGCACGTACTGGCCTCCAGGCCCTACGTGGTGCCGCAGGACCTGGCCACGGAAACCCTGATCACCTACCCGGTGGAACGCGACCGCCTGGACATCTTCACGCGCTTTCTGGAACCTGCCGACATCGAGCCCGGGCAGGTGCGCACCGCCGAGCTGACGGTGATGATGATGCAGTTGGTGGCCAGCGGACGCGGGGTGTGCGGCATGCCGCACTGGGCCCTGCACGAGTACAGCTCGCGCGGCTACGTGAAGGGCAAGCGCCTGGGTGAAAAGGGCCTGTTCGCCACGCTGTACGCCGCAGTGCGCAGCGACATGCTCGATGCACCGTATATGCGCGACTTTCTGCTGACCGCCAAGGACACCTCGTTCTCGACCCTGGATGGGGTCAGTGCAGTGCGCTGAAGGTTCAAGCGGCAAGCATCAAGCCAGTTTGCGTTGTTCCTGCACCAGGCGCAGCGCAAGGGCCGCCAGCACAAAGCCCATCACGTAGCGCTGCAACATCAGCCACAGCGGGTAGCGCGCGAACCAGGCCGACAGGCCGGCGGCGAACAGTGCGATCAGCAGGTTCACGGTGAAGCTCACGCCGATCTGGGTCAGGCCCAGGGTCAGGCTCTGCGCCAGCACCGAGCCGTGCTCGGGCGAAATGAACTGCGGCAGCACCGACAGGTAGAACACCGCCACCTTTGGGTTCAGCACGCTGGTCAGAAACCCCATCGTCACCAGCCGCGCCGGTGAATCCGGGGCCAGCTCACGGGGCTCGAACGGCGAGCGCGCACCCGGCTTGACCGCCTGCCAGGCCATCCACAGCAGGTAGCCGGCACCGGCCCAGCGCAGCAGGTCGTAACCCAGCGGCACGGCCATGAACAACGCGGTGAGGCCCACAGCTGCGGCCGTCATGTGCACCAGAAACCCGCCCACCACACCGATCAGCGACGTCACGCCGGCCATGCGGCCCTGGCAGATCGAGCGCGAGATCAGGTAGATCATGTTCGGCCCGGGGGTCAGTACCATCAGCAGCGCGGCGCCGCTGAACAGCAGCCATTCGTGCAGCGGGATCATTGCGCGGCCCGTTGCAGGTGCAGCGGCAGGATCAGGTCGCGGGTCAGCGGCGCCAGTTCGAGGTGATCCACCTGGTGGGCGTCGACCCAGCAGGCTTCCTCGATTTCCGCTGCGGGTTCAAGCGTCAGGTCGGTGTGCAACTGAAACAGCTCGGCCTGCACTTCGAAACCCGGCTCGTTGGCCGCCGGTGCGCTGAACTGGCCCAGGTACTGCGCCTGCTGCGGGTCGATGCGCAGGCCCAGCTCTTCGAACAGCTCGCGGGCCAGGGCATCGACGGGTTGCTCGTGGGGTTCGATCTTGCCGCCAGGCTGCATGAAGGCCAGGGTGCCGCGCTTGCGTACCAACAGGGTACGGCCCTGAGCATCGAGCAACAGGGCAGCGGCGATACGGATGGTTTTGCTCATGGTAGGCGGCTCGTGGCGGGGAAGGCGCGCTAGGATCACATGCTGGCGCAGGGCTTTCAATCTTGCTGAGCGCTTCGCCGGCAAGGCCGGCTCCCACAGGTTCGGCGCATTCCCTGTAGGAGCCGGCCTTGCCGGCGAAGCGGCCGCAGCAGCCTGACGAAAGCCCCTTGCAACCAGGGCGCAACGGCCGCATAAACAGCTGATGAACCTGCCCGCCCGCAATCACCCGGTACTCGACGGCTTCCACCCCGCCGTCCGTGCCTGGTTCCAGCACCGTTTCGCCACGGTGACCGCCGCCCAGGCCCAGGCGTGGCCGCTGATCCGCAGCGGGCAATCGCTGCTGGTGGCGGCCCCCACCGGCTCCGGCAAGACCCTCACCGCGTTCCTCGCGGTCCTCGACGAACTCTTCACCCAGGCCCTGCAAGCCGGCGGCGAGCTGCCCGAACAGACGCTGGTGGTGTACGTCTCGCCGCTCAAGGCGCTGTCCAACGACATCCAGCTCAACCTGCAAGCCCCCCTGGCCGGTATCAGCGCCGAACTGGCCGCCCTCGGGCTGCCCACCCCTACCCTGCGCACCGCAGTGCGCAGCGGCGATACCCCGCAGAAGGAACGCGCGGCCATGCGCCGCCAGCCCCCGCATATCCTGGTGACCACCCCCGAGTCGCTGTACGTGCTGCTCGGCTCGACGTCCGGGCGCCAGGGCCTGGCCTCGGTGCACACGGTAATCGTCGACGAGATCCACGCCGTGGCCGGCAACAAGCGCGGCAGCCACCTGGCGTTGAGCCTGGAACGCCTGCAGGCGCTGTGCCAGCGCCCGCTGCGGCGCATCGGCCTGTCGGCCACCCAGCGTCCGATCGAGCGGGTGGCGCAGTACCTGGTGGGCCATCAGCGCCCCTGCGCCCTGGTGGATATCGGCCATGCGCGCCAGCGCGACCTGGCCATCGAGGTACCGCGCGCGCCACTGGGCGCGGTGATGGCCAACGATGTGTGGGAGCTGGTCTACGATCGCCTCGCGCAACTGGCCCGCGAGCATCGCACCACCCTGGTGTTCGTCAACACCCGGCGCCTGGCCGAGCGCCTGGCGCGCCACCTGAGCGAGCGCCTGGGACGCGAGGCGGTGGCCGCGCACCATGGCAGCCTGGCCAAGGAATTTCGCCTCGACGCCGAGCAGCGTCTCAAGCGCGGCGAGCTGCAGGTGCTGGTGGCCACCGCCTCGCTGGAGCTGGGCATCGACATCGGCGAGGTCGACCTGGTGTGCCAGATCGGCTCGCCTGGCTCGATTGCCGCGCTGCTGCAGAGGGTTGGCCGCTCCGGCCACCAGGTGGACGGCACCCCCAAGGGTCGTGTGTTCGCCACCACCCGCGACGAGCTGATCGAGTGCGTGGCCCTGCTCGACTGCGTGCGCCGTGGCGAGCTGGACGAGCTGCATATCCCCAACGCACCGCTGGACGTGCTGGCCCAGCAGATCGTCGCCGAGGTCAGTTGCCAGCCCTGGGACGAACAGGCGCTGTTTGCGTGCCTCACCCGTGCGATGCCCTACGCCAATCTCGACCAAGCGCATTACCAGGCCCTGCTGCGCATGCTCGCCGAAGGTTACAGCGGGCGCCAGGGCGTGCGCGGCGCGTACCTGCACCGCGATGCGGTCAGTGCCCAGTTGCGTGGAAGGCGCGGCAGCCAGCTGGCTGCCCTGACCAGTGGCGGGGCGATACCGGACAACGCCGACTACCGCGTGCTGCTCGAACCCCAGGCCTTGAACATCGGCAGCGTGAACGAAGACTTCGCGGTGGAGAGCATCGCCGGCGACATCTTCCAGCTGGGCAACGCGTCGTACCGCATCCTGCGCGTGGAGGCCGGCAAGGTACGGGTAGAGGATGCCCACGGGCAACCGCCGACCATCCCCTTCTGGCTGGGCGAGGCGCCGGGGCGCAGCGACGAGCTGTCCTTCGCGGTGGCACGCCTGCAAGCCGAAATCGACCAGCGCCTGGATGCCAGTGGCGGCCAGCTGCAACCGCTGCTGACCTGGCTGCACGCCACGCTCGGGCTGAACGCGGATAGCGCCGAGCAATTGCTCGACTACCTGGCCCGCACCCGCCAGGCCCTCGGCGCCCTGCCCTCGCAGGACACGCTGATCATGGAGCGCTTTTTCGATGAGTCCGGCGGTACCCAGCTGATCATCCACTCGCCCTTCGGCAGCCGCATCAACCGCGCCTGGGGGCTGGCACTGCGCAAGCGCTTCTGTCGCACCTTCAACTTCGAGTTGCAGGCGGCAGCCAGCGAGGATGCGCTGATCCTGTCGCTGTCGGCCGGCCACAGTTTTGCCCTGGAAGAGGTGTGGCGCTACATTTCCAGCGCCAGTGCCGAGCACCTGCTGACCCAGGCCGTGCTCGATGCGCCGCTGTTCGGCGTGCGCTGGCGCTGGAACGCCGGGGTGTCGCTGGCACTGCCGCGCTATGCCGGCGGGCGCAAGGTCGCCCCGCAGATCCAGCGCATGAAAAGCGAAGACCTCACCGCTGCCGTGTTCCCCGACCAGCTGGCGTGCCTGGAAAACATCGTCGGCGAGCGCGAGATTCCCGACCACCCGCTGGTGGAGCAGACCCTCGACGACTGCCTGCACGAGGCGATGGATTGCGAGGGCTGGCTGAATCTGCTGCGGCGCATCGAAGACAAGCGCATCCGCCTGATCTGCCGCGACCTGCCGGCGCCTTCGCCCCTGGCGGCGGCGATCCTGAATGCACGTCCATACGCCTTTCTCGATGACGCACCGCTGGAAGAGCGGCGCACCCAGGCCGTGCTCAACCGGCGCTGGAGCGACCCGCAAAGTGCCGACGACCTGGGCGCACTGGATCCGCAGGCGATTGCCGCAGTGCGTGCCGAGGCCTGGCCGTTGCCAGGCGGCACCGACGAAATGCACGAGGCACTGATGAGCCTGGCGGCCGTGTGCGATGCCGAGGTGCAGGCCAACCCGGGTTGGCTGGCATGGCTGCAGCAACTGGCCGCCGGCGCACGCGCCTGCCACCTGAGGCTGCCGCACGGTGGCGGCCTGTGGCTGGCCCGCGAACGCCTGCCGTGGCTGCTGGCGCTGTACCCGCAAGCGGCGCCCACCCCATTGCCCGGGTTCGATCAGCCCATCGATGCCGACAGCGCTGCCGTGGAACTGCTGCGCGCGCGCCTGAGCGGCTTCGGCCCGCTGACCAGCAGCGAGATCGGCGCGCCGCTGTGCCTGAGCCCCTCACAGGTCGAGCAGGCCATGCTGCGCCTGGAAGCGGAGGGCTATGTGATGCGCGGGCACTTCAGCCCGGGCCACCCCCCTGAACAATGGTGCGAACGCCACCTGCTGGCGCGCATCCACCGCTACACGCTCAAGCGCCTGCGCCGCGAAATCGAGCCGGTCAGCCTGCAGGACTTCATGCGCTTTCTGTTCGACTGGCAGCACCTCTCGCCCGGCACCCGGCTGGAGGGCCCGGCGGCGCTGGGCGAGGCGCTGACCCAACTGGAAGGCTTCGCCGCAGCGGCCTCGGCCTGGGAAAGCGACCTGCTGCCGAGCCGGCTGCGCGACTACAGTGGGCAGTGGCTGGACGATGCCTGCCGGGCCGGCAAGTTCGTGTGGGCTCGCCTGGCCCCTTCGGGCAAGGCTGCGGCCAGTACCCTGCGCAGCACCCCTGTCGTGCTGCTGCCACGGGCGCGGCTGGGGTTGTGGCGAGCACTGGCCGCCACCGACGACGCCCCGGCACCGTCGCCCCGCGCGCAACGTGTACTGGCCGCGCTCAGCGAGCACGGCGCACTGTTTTTCGATGAGCTGCGCGACGAGGCACGCCTGTTGCCCAGCGAGCTGGAGACAGCCCTGCAGGAACTGGTGGCGGCCGGGCAGATCAGTGCCGACAGCTTTGCCGGCCTGCGTGCACTGATCACCCCGGCCAGCAAGCGCCAGGCACGCAGCCATCGGCGCGGTCGCGGGGCATTCAGTGGCGGCATGGAGGACGCCGGGCGCTGGGCATTGCTGCGCCGCGCCGGCACGCCGGCCGAGGACGCCCTGGAACAGGTGGCCCTGACCTTGCTGCGCCGCTATGGCGTGGTGTGCTGGCGGCTGCTCGAACGCGAGGCCGACTGGCTGCCGAGCTGGCGGGACCTGCTGCGCACGTTGCACCGCCTGGAGGCGCGTGGCGAGATCCGTGGCGGTCGCTTCATCAGCGGGCTGGCCGGCGAACAGTTCGCCTTGCCCGAGGCCATCGGCGTATTGCGCGAAGTACGCAGGCGCCCGCTGGATGGCAGCCTGGTGGCGGTGAGTGCCAGCGACCCGCTGAACCTGGTGGGCACCTTGCTGCCCGGCAGCAAGGTGGCAGCGGTGAGCGGCAACCGGGTGGTGTACCGCGACGGCGTGGCGGTGGCGGCGCGGGTGGCGGGCAAGGCGCAGTACTGGGTGCAGGAGGATGCGGCGCTGCGTGAGCGGGTGGTGCGCGATGTCCATCACTGATCCCGAAGCTTTGCAGTGTGTGCAGGAGCCGGCATTGCCGGCGAAGGCCGCGACGCTGTCTTGATGGGTTCACTGGCATCCAATCCCCCATTCGATATAAGGTCTTGGATTGCCTGCAAAAGGAACCCGCATGAGCCTCTCCCTCCTCAGCCGTTATGCCTTCTTCGCCGCGTGTGTCGTGTTCACCCTCGCCAGCCTGCCGTTCCTGCACCACGACTGGCTGTGGCCCTTCACCCTGGTCACCGGCCTGCTCAGCCTGCTGGGCCTGTTCGACCTGCTGCAGAGCCGCCATGCGGTGCGGCGCAACTACCCGATCCTGGGCAATATCCGCTACCTGGTGGAGGGCATCCGCCCGGAAATCCGCCAGTACCTGCTCGAATCCGACAGCGATGCGCTGCCCTTCTCCCGCGCCCAGCGCTCGCTGGTGTACTCGCGGGCCAAGAACGAAACCGCCGACAAGCCGTTCGGCACCCTGATCGACGTCTACCAGTCGGGCTTCGAGTTCATCGGCCACTCCATGCGCCCGGCACCGCTCAGCGACCCCGAGAGCTTTCGGGTGATCGTCGGCGGCCCGCAGTGCACCCAGCCCTATTCGGCCTCGGTGTTCAACATCTCGGCCATGAGCTTCGGCTCGCTCAGCGCCAACGCCATTCGCGCCCTCAACCAGGGCGCCAAGCTCGGCAACTTCGCACATGACACCGGCGAGGGCAGCATCAGCCCCTACCACCGCGAACATGGCGGCGACCTGACCTGGGAACTGGGCAGCGGCTACTTCGGCTGCCGCACCTCGGACGGTCGCTTCGACCCCGAGCGCTTCGCGCAGCAGGCCAGCAGCCCGCAGGTGCGCATGATCGAAATCAAGATGAGCCAGGGCGCCAAGCCCGGCCACGGCGGCATCCTGCCCAAGCACAAGGTGACCCAGGAAATCGCCGACACCCGCGGCATCATGATGGGCGAAGACTGCATCTCGCCGTCGCGCCACAGCGCGTTCTCCACCCCCATCGAGCTGATGCAGTTCATTGCCCAGCTGCGCGAGCTGTCCGGCGGCAAGCCGGTCGGCTTCAAGTTCTGCCTGGGCCACCCGTGGGAGTTCATGGGCATTGCCAAGGCCATGCTCGAGACCGGCATCCTGCCCGACTTCATCGTGGTCGACGGCAAGGAAGGCGGCACCGGCGCCGCGCCGGTGGAGTTCACCGACCACATCGGCGTGCCGCTGCGCGAAGGGCTGCTGTTCGTGCACAACACCCTGGTGGGGCTGAACCTGCGCGACAAGATCAAGCTGGGCGCCAGCGGCAAGATCGTCAGTGCGTTCGATATCGCCAGCGTGCTGGCCATCGGTGCCGACTGGGCCAACTCGGCGCGCGGCTTCATGTTCGCCATCGGCTGCATCCAGTCGCAAAGCTGCCATACCAACAAGTGCCCGACCGGCGTGGCCACCCAGGACGGCCTGCGCCAGCGGGCGCTGGTGGTGCCGGACAAGGCGCAGCGGGTGTTCAGCTTCCACCGCAACACGCTCAAGGCGCTGGCCGAGATGCTCGCCGCCGCCGGGCTGGATCACCCCTCGCAGCTGGAGGCCAAGCACCTGGTGCGGCGCATGTCGGCCACCGAAATCAAGCTGTTCTCGCAGCTGCACGTGTTCCTCAAGCCGGGTGAACTGCTTACCGGCGAAGTGAACGGCGAGTTCTATTCGCGGATGTGGCAGATGGCGCGGGCAGACAGTTTCGAGCCCAACGCAGAAGCGGCGTAACGGCGTCGCCGACTCCTCACCTGCAGGAGCCGGCGTTGCCGGCGAAGGGGCAGTACAGCCACACAAAAACCCCGGCCTGGGCCGGGGTTGTGTACATCAGGATGCGCTGGATGCCGCCACCGCTTCACTGTCGCCCTTGGGCGCCAGCTTGAACACGTGGTACAGCACCGTCAGCATTACCAGGAACGCCGGGCCGATGAACAGCGCCACGCGGGTTTCCTCGAAGTAGGCCATCAGGCCGACCACCAGGATCAGGAACGCCAGGGCCAGGTAGGAACTCAGCGGCCACAGCCACATGCGGTACTTGAGCGCGGCCCGTTCGGCCTGGCTCAGCCCGGCGCGAAAGCGCAGTTGCGCCAGCAGGATCATCACCCAGGTCCAGATCGCGCCGAAGGTAGCGATCGAGGTCACCCACACGAAGACCTTTTCAGGTACCAGGTAGTTGGCCAGCACGCCCAGCAGCAGCGCGCCGATCGACAGCAGCAGTGCATTGCGCGGCACGCCGTTGCGCGAGGTGCGCGCAAAGCTGGCCGGCGCCTGGCCGTTCTGCGCCAGGCTGTAGAGCATGCGCCCGGTACTGAAGATACCGCCGTTGCACGACGACAGCGCCGCGGTGATCACCACGAAGTTGATGATGCCGGCTGCGGTCTTGATGCCCAGGCGCTCGAAGGTCATCACGAACGGGCTGCCCTGGCTGCCGATCTCGTTCCACGGGTACAGCGACAGGATCACGAACAGCGCGCCGACGTAGAACAGCAGGATGCGCCAGAACACCGAGCCGATGGCCTGCGGGATGGTCTTTTGCGGGTTGCGCGCTTCACCGGCGGTAAGGCCGATCATCTCCACGCCCAGGTAGGCGAACATCACCATCTGCAGCGACATCAGCACGCCGGTCACGCCGTTGGGCATGAAGCCGCCGTGACTCCACAGGTTGGAGATGCCCAGCGCCACACCGTCGTTGCCGAAGCCGAAGGCGATCACGCCGATGCCGCCCAGCACCATGGCGATGATGGTCACGATCTTGATCAGGGCGAACCAGAACTCGAACTCGCCGAAGGCCTTCACCGCCACCAGGTTGATCGCGCCCATGCTGCCCAGCGCCGCCAGGGCCCAGATCCAGCGCGGTACGTCCGGGAACCAGATGCCCATGTAGATGGCCACCGCGGTGATCTCGGCGACACAGGTCACCAGCCACAGGAACCAGTAGTTCCAGCCGGTCAGAAAGCCCGCCAGCGGGCCCAGGTAGTCTTGTGCGTAGCGGCTGAAGGACCCGGCCACCGGGTTGTGCACGGCCATCTCGCCCAGCGCGCGCATGATCACCAGGATCGCCAGGCCGCCGATGATGTAGGACAGCATGATCGCCGGCCCGGCCATTTCGATGGCCTTGGCCGAACCGAGGAACAGCCCGACACCGATACAGGCGCCCAGCGCCATCAGGCGAATGTGACGTTCGCCGAGTTCCCGCTTGAGTGGGCCGCCCTGGGCGGTCTCACCATGAGAAGGGTGGTTGCCGACTGGCATAGGAATACAACCTCATTTTGTTATTGGATATAACCCTTCGTGCAGGCTGTACAGCGCCGATAGGCTGCTGTTTCGCCGCGCCGGGCTCACCTTGTGGGCAAGCACGTCGACCGGGGCGCGGAGCACCGGCCGAGCGAAAGGGGCGAGCAGTATAGGAAGGCCGCTACAGGGCTTTTCACTATATAAACCCCGATATTTGGCGAGAACTCTCGGCAATTACCGCTTATTCGGAGTGGCATTACCCGCGCTTGGCCGTGCGGGTGTCAACCGGGCGGCTAACATAGCACCAAAACGGGGCAACACAACCTTGCACCAAAGGCGCATGTTCGCGCCGTGATTGGCGAACCTGCCGCTGGCAACCCATAAATTTTTCATCAATTGCGACCAGCGTCTAAGCTTCAGGCAAGCGAGACGAACATACGCAGCCGGGCTGAACACTATGGGCGCACAGTGGCAAACGGAACCAGACAAGACGCAGGCTGCCGCAGAACAACCGGATACTCCCGCATTGCCCAAACGTCCCCGCCGGCGCTATGGCTGGTGGCTGTTCGGCCTGCTGGTGCTGGGGGCCCTGGTACTGCTGGGCCTGGCGATCGCCCGTGAAATGCACACCTCGCGCCTGCAGGCGCGCGAGTTCAGCCAGTTCGCCGCCACCCTGAGCTATTCGATGCACAAGGGCCCCAGCGATGCCGTCATCTACCCGGGCGAAGGCCCGTTCGACAAGCGCCTGGGCTACAGCGCGCTGGGCGAGTTTCTGCCGCGGCTGTTCAAGCGCGATTACGTGATCGTCGAGCAGGCGCGTTTTTCGCCGGCGCTGATGAACTATGTGCAGCACGGGTTCTTCGTGCCCTATGCCGAGAAGATCCAGGCCGGCCTGTCGATCACCGACTGCAAGGGCGACGCGCTGTACCAGTTCCATTACCCGCAGCACCTGTACCCGGATTTCGCCTCGATCCCGCCGGTGATCGTGCACAGCCTGCTGTTCATCGAGAACCGCGACCTGCTCGACCCCGCCGATCCGCGCAGCAACCCGGCGGTGGACTGGCCGCGCTTCGCCATGGCCGCCTACAGTCAGGTCGCCAAGCACCTGGCCCTGCCCGGCCAGTCGGCCGGCGGCAGCACGCTGGCCACGCAGCTGGAAAAATACCGCCACTCCCCCGATGGCCTCACGGTGTCGGGCAGCGAGAAACTGCGCCAGATGATTTCGGCCAGCGTGCGCGCCTACCAGGACGGGCCGCAGACCCTGGGCGCACGCCAGCGCATCGTGCGCGACTACCTCAACAGCGTGCCGCTGTCGGCGGTGCCCGGCCACGGCGAAGTGCACGGCATGGCCGAGGGCCTGCGGGTGTGGTACGGCGCCGACTTTGCCGAGGTCAACAAGACCCTGGCCAGTACCGACAGCGACCCGGCCAGCCTGGCCGCACGTGGCCTGGCGCTGCGCCAGGTGCTGTCGCTGATGATCGCCCAGCGTCGCCCGTCGCACTTTCTGTCCAAGGGTCGCAACGAACTGGCCACCCTCACCGACAGCCACGTGCGCCTGCTGGCCGCCAACAACATCATCGACCGCCCGCTGGCCGATGCCGCGCTGGCAAGCAAGGTGGTGTTTCGCGACTGGGTGGCGCAGCCGACCATCGTGCCCATCGTCACCAACAAGGGCATCAGCGTGGCCCGCAGCCGCTTGTCGTCGGCGCTGGGGCGCCCGCTGTACGACCTGGACCGCCTCGACCTGTCGGCCACCAGCACGCTGCAGGCCGACCTGCAGGGGCAGGTCAGCGAGTACCTCAAGAGCCTCGCCGACCCGGCCTTTGCGGCGCAGATGGGGCTGATTGGCGAACGCCTGCTGACCCCCACCAGCACCACCCAGGTGCGCTACAGCTTCACCCTGCTGGAACGCACCGCCGACGGCTCGCGGGTACGGGTACAGACCGACAGCACCGACCAGCCGTTTGACATCAACGAGGGCAGCAAGCTTGAGCTGGGCTCCACCGCCAAGTTGCGGGTGCTGACCCAGTACCTGGAAATCATCGCCGAGCTGCACGACAAGTACGTCGACATGACCCCGGCCCAGTTGAGCAAGGTGGAGGTGGCCGACACCGACTTCATCAGCCGCTGGGCCCTGGATTACCTGGCCCGCAACAAGGACCGCAACATCACCGCGATGCTCGACGCGGCGCTGGAGCGCAAGTATTCGGCCAGCCCCGGCGAAGCCTTTTTCACCGGCGGCGGCATGCATGTGTTCAACAACTTTCGCCGCGAGGACAACGGCCGCATGCCGACCCTCAAGGATGCCCTGCGCGAGTCGATCAACCTGCCCTTCATTCGCCTGATGCGCGACCTGGTGCGCTACAGCACCTATTCGGCACCGGGCAACAGCGGCAAGTTGCTCAAGGACGATGCCGAGCCGCGGCGCCAGGAGTACCTTGCCCGCTTCGCCGACCGCGAGGGCACCGACTTCATGCGCCGGTTCTGGAAGAAGTACCAGCGCAAGACCTCCCAGGAACGCCTGGACACCTTTCTCGACAGCCTGCGGGTCACGCCGATCCGCCTGGCCGCCGTGCACCGCTACCTGTTCCCCGAGGCCGACCAGGCCACCTTCAACGCCTTCGTGCGCGCGCACATGAAGGCCGAGCCAGGGGCGGCCAAGCGGCCACCGCTGAAAAAGGACCAACTGACCGACCAGCGTCTGGAAGGCCTGTATGCCGCCTACGGCCCGGGCACCTACGACCTGCCCGACCAGGGCTACATCGCCCGGGTGCACCCGCTGGACCTGTGGCTGCTGGGCTACCTGCTGAAGAACCCCACCGCAAGCTTTCAGGACGCGGTGCTGGCCAGCCATTTCGAACGCCAGGAAGTCTACAGCTGGCTGTTCAAGAGCCGGCACAAGGGCGCCCGTGACAGCCGTATCCGTACCATGGTCGAGATCGAGGCGTTCCTCGACATTCACCAGCGCTGGAAGCGCGTGGGCTACCCGTTCGATCACCTGGTGCCATCGCTGGCCACCGCCATCGGCAGCTCGGGCGACCGCCCGGCGGCGCTGGCCGAGCTGGTGGGCATCATCCAGAACGACGGCGTGCGCCTGCCGGTGCTGCGTATCGACACCCTGCACTTTGCCGCCGACACGCCCTATGAACTGCGCCTGGCCGGCGACCCGGACCGGGGCCAGCGGGTGCTGTCGGTGGAAGTGGCGCGGGCCCTGCGCGGGGCCATGTCGCAGGTGGTGGACGCCGGTACGGCACGACGGGTGTCGGGGAGCTTCAAGCTGCCCGATGGCACCCTGCTGACCATGGGCGGCAAGACCGGCACCGGGGACAACCGCATCGAGAGCTTCGGTGCTGGCGGGCGGCTGATCGGTTCGCGTTCGTTGAACCGCACCGCGACGTTCGTGTTCTTTCTGGGCGACAACCATTTCGGCACCTTGACGGCGTTCGTGCCGGGGCGCGCGGCCGAGGCATTCAAGTTCACCTCGGCGTTGCCGGTGCAGGTGCTCAAGGGCATGGCGCCGATACTGCTGCCATACCTGCAGCCGGGGGGCAACACGTTGTGCACGCCGCCGCTGGTGGCAACGCAAGACCTTTCGAAGCCCTGACGCCATTCGCTCGCCTGCACCAACCACACGCTTGCGTGCAGGAGCCGGCCTTGCCGGTGAAACAGATCAGCGCCAAATGCGAAAAATAATCATCTCCACGTCTTGCGTTAAGATATATCTTGAGTAATATCTTTAGATACATCGAAACGCAGACAGGAGACAGTCCATGCGTGACCATCACCCACCCCACCGCGACAGCGGCGAGCGCCATGACGGCTTCGAGCGCCGGCACGGCCGTGAACGCGGCGACCGTGGCCCCCGCGTGTTCGCCCCCGGCGATCTCAAGTTGCTGCTGCTGGCCATGCTTTCGGAAAAGCCCGGCCACGGCTACGACCTGATCCGCCAGATCGAGGCCGAGTTCGACGGCGGCTACAGCCCCAGCCCCGGCGTGATCTACCCGACCCTGACCTTCCTCGAAGAGAGCGAGCTGATCAGCGGCGAAGTCCACGGCAGCAAGAAGCTCTACAGCGTCACCGACGCCGGGCGCCAGTCGCTGGTCGACCAGGCCATCGCCCTGGACGGCGTGCGCACGCGCATCGAGGTGAGCAAGCGCTCGATGCGCGTGCACGACCGTCCGCCGGAAATCCATGAAGCCGTCCACAACCTGCGCCATGCCCTGCAGATCCATGCCGGGCGCTGGAACCCCGCAGAGATCGAGCGGGTACGCACCCTGCTCAACGACACCGCAAAAGCCATCGTTGCCGGCCCGGCAACCCCCACCCAGGAGACTTCCGAATGACGGACAGCCCCAACCTTTCGATCCATCGCGTCAACCACGAGATCAAGCGCCGCCGCCTCGAGGTACTGCGCGTGACCGAGCTGACCCCGCGCATGCGCCGCATCACCCTCGGCGGCGCCGAGCTGCAGGGCTTTCTCAGCGTCGGCAGCGACGACCACGTCAAACTCATGTTCGCCTGCTCCCCCGAAGAACAGGTGGCCCTGGACAACCCCGGCGCCACCGACGTGCGACCGACCATGCGCGAGTACACCCCGCGGCGCATCGACCTGGCCGCCGGCGAGCTGGACCTGGACTTCGTACTGCACGGCGACGGCCCCGCCTCCACCTGGGCGGCCCAGGCCGAACCCGGCCATTACCTGCATATCGCCGGGCCACGCGCCTCGCTGGTGGTGCCGGACATCTTCGACAGCTACCTGCTGGTGGGCGATGAAACCGCCATCCCGGCCATCGGCCGCCGGCTCGAAGAGTTGCCAGCCGGACGCAAGGTGCTGGCGGTGATCGAAATCGAGGACGACCAGGAACGCCAGCCACTGCCCAGCGCGGCGCAGGTCGAGGTGATCTGGGTACGGCGCCACCAGCAGGACGTGCTGCAGGTGTTGCGTGACCTGAGCCTGCCGTCGGGCACGCTGTACACCTGGGTTGCCCTGGAAAAGGCGCTGACGCGCAAGGCCAAGAGCCTGCTGCTGGAAGAGAAAGGCGTTAACGAGGCGTACCTCAAGGCGGCCGCCTACTGGCGACTGGACCCCAACGACGAGGAATAAGCGTCGACCTTCAGGGTTGCGCCTGGGCCCGTGCCAGGCGCCTGCCCTGCCAGCGGTCGAGGACGATCAGCAGCACGCCGACCAGAATGAAGCCCCCCAGCATGGCCAGCGCATTGATCAGCACCTGCGCATAGCCCAGGCTCGCCACATCGACGAACGGGTACGGATAGAAACCGATACCGTGACCGCGCGCCAGCACATACGCAAAGTACCCCAGCGGGTACACCAGCCAGCCCAGCAGGTGCGTGAAACGCAACTGCCCCTTGGGCACGCACCACCACCAGTACAGCGCATAGGCCGCCGGCATCACGTCGTGCAGCAGCTCATCGGCCAGCCACTGCCAGCCCTGCGGTTGCCACAGGTGACGCAGCAACAGGCTGTAGGCCAGCGCCACGAACACGATGCTCACCGCCACCCCGGAACTCACCCAGGGCGACAGCCACCAGCGCCGCGCCGCCGATTCACGGCCAAAGGCCGCCTGGGTCAGCACCGTGGCCACCAGGGTATTGCTCAACACCGTGAAATAACCGAACAGATTCACCAGCCCGCCCAGCAGGCTGGCCTGATCCTGCCAGCGCGCCAGCAGCACCAGATACAGCTGGATGGTCAACGCCGCCCAGCCAAGGCCCGCCAGCAGGCCGATGCCCATGCGACGGTCAGCCACCGGCATCGGCTCAGCGACCGCGTTGCAGCTTCAGGTACAGGCGCTCGACCTTCTCCCGCGCCCAGGGCGTCTTGCGCAGGAAGGTCAGGCTCGACTTGATGCTCGGGTCACTCTTGAAGCAGCGGATATCGATGCGCTGCGCCAGCCCTTCCCATTGGTAGTGCGCCACCAGCGCGGTGAGGATCTGTTCCAGTGTCACGCCATGCAGCGGGTTGTTGTCAGCGGCAGTCATGCCTGTGCTCCAGCCAAACGAAGGTGCGCACCTTAGCCCAGGTGCGGCGGCGCGTCAGCACCTGGTGCGGCCTTTCTCGATCAAGGGCACCTGAGGTGATTCTAGTGACCACGAAGGCTCTGGACAGCACCTTGGCATTTATTGTTTTACGGTAATGTTATATTGTAACCAAAACGATAACTGCCAAGGACCCCACTATGCGTCACCTGCCGCTCCACCTCTCCCCCCTTGCCGCCGCACTGTGGCTGGCCTCGCTGCCCAGCCACGCGGTTGAACTGCAACCCCAGGTCATCACCGCCAACCCGTTGGGCACCCCGCTGGCAGCCCCCAGCAGCGTGCTCGAAGGCGACACATTGACCCTGCAGCAAAAGGGCAGCCTGGGCGAAACCCTGAACACCCAGCCCGGCGTCGCCTCCACCTGGTTCGGCCCGGGCGCCAGCCGCCCGGTGATCCGCGGCCTGGACGGCGACCGGATCCGTATCCTGCGCAACGGCGTGGGTGCACTGGATGCCTCTTCGCTGTCGTACGACCACGCCGTGCCACTGGACCCGGTGAACGTCGAGCGCGTCGAGATCGTGCGCGGCCCGGCCGCCCTGCTCTACGGTGGCAATGCCATCGGCGGGGTGGTCAACACCTTCGACAACCGCATCCCCGACGCGCCGGTGCAAGGCATTCATGGTGCCGGCGAGCTGCGCTACGGGGGCGCCGACACCACCCGCAGCAGTGCGGGCAAGCTGGAAGCCGGCGATGGCCGCTTCGCCCTGCACCTGGACGCCAACAGCCGCCAGTTCAACGATTTGCGCATCCCCGGCTACGCCCGCAGTTCGAAGGTGCGCGATGCCGACGAACCCGGCGGCAAGCATCGCCTGGAAAACAGCGACGGGCGCCAGGACGGTGGTGCCGTCGGCGGTTCGTACAACTGGGAACACGGTTACGCGGGCCTGTCCTACAGCCGCTACGATGCCAACTACGGTTCGGTGGCCGAGCCCGGCGTGCGTCTGGCCATGGAACAGGACCACTACGCCTTTGCCTCCGAACTGCGCGACCTCGACGGCCCGTTCAGCTCGCTCAAGTTCGACGCCGGCTACACCGACTACAAGCATCAGGAGCTGGAAGGCGGCGAGGTGCATACCACCTTCAAGAACAAGGGCTACGAGGCCCGCGTCGAGGCTCGGCACCAGCCGCTGGGGCCGGTGGAAGGCGTGATCGGCGCCCAGGTCACCCGCAACGAGTTCTCGGCGTTGGGCGAAGAAGCCTTCGTGCCGCAGACCGATACCGACAGCCTGGCGCTGTTCGTGCTCGAACAGTGGAAGGCCACCGACCGCCTCGACCTGAGCCTGGGCGCACGCCTGGAGCACACCCGGGTCGACCCCGACAGCCAGGGCAGCGAACGTTTCGCCCAGGCCGACAGCGCCAGCAGCTTCACCGCCGCCAGCCTGTCCTCGGGTGCGGTGTACCAGTTGACCCCGGTGTGGTCGCTGGCCGCCAGCCTGGGCTACACCGAACGTGCACCGACCTTCTACGAGCTGTATGCCAATGGCGCTCACGTCGCCACCGGCACCTACGAGGTGGGCGACCCGGGGCTTTCGAAGGAGAAGGCGATCTCCAGCGACCTGGCCCTGCGCTTCGACAACGGCACGCACAAGGGCAGCGTGGGCGTGTTCTACAGCCATTTCCGCAACTACATCGGCCTGCTGGCCAGCGGCAACCTGCGCGAAGGGCATGATCACGATCACGGGGATGACGATCACGACCATGATCACGAGCATGGCGACGTGCCCGAATACCTCTATCACGGCGTGCGCGCCCGCTTCTACGGCATCGAAGCCCAGGACCGCTGGCAACTGCTGGAAAACGCCTACGGCAGCTTCGCCCTGGAACTGTCTGGCGACTACACCCGCGCCAAGAACCTGGATACCGGCGAAGACCTGCCACGCATTGCCCCGCTGCGCCTGAACAGCGGCCTGACCTGGAACCTTGAACGCTGGCAGGCACGGGTCGACGTGCAGCATGCCAGCAGCCAGCATCGCAAGCCGGCCAATGAAACCAGCACCGACGGCTACACCACCCTGGGGGCCAGCGTGGGCTATCGCTTCGAGATCGGCCAGAGTGAATGGCTGGCCTTCGTGCGCGGCGAAAACCTCACCGACCAGACCGTACGCTATGCCAGTTCGATCCTGCGCGACATCGCCCCAGCGCCGGGTCGCAGCGTCCAGGTAGGCCTGCGAACCACCTTCTGAACCCACACCGTTGCCGGATTGTTACCCATCCGGCAACGGTCACTCTTGCTGATCCGGCTTTTTTTCCGGCACGTTCGCCTATATCCTCCCCGCCTCAAGCTGAACCGCTTCACCTATTCCTGATACTGCCTTGCCCTCGACGATGCCTGCATCTCGGGCAATTTGCCGTTCTTCCAACAATCAAAAGACAGCGCTATCTCATGCATCAGTTCCATCATCTGCCCCCCGCCGCCGCGACCTTGCTGGCAGGCCTGGCCGCCAGCACCCTGGCCTGCAGCCTGCAGGCCGCCCCCCTCTTCGACGGCGACTCGCCCTGGATGCTCGGCGACTGGGGCGGCACACGCTCGGCGCTGGCCGAGCGCGGCTACGACTTCACTCTGGGCTACACCGGGGAGATGGGCAGCAACCTGCACGGTGGCCACGACCACAGCAACACCGCCCGCTACAGCGACCAGTTCAGCCTGGGCAGCCACCTGGACCTGCAGAAGATCCTCGGCTGGCAGGGCGCCGAATTCCAGTTGACCGTGACCGAGCGCCACGGCAACAACATCAGCAACGATCGCATCAACGATCCGCGGGTGGGCGGCTTCACCTCGGCCCAGGAAGTCTGGGGCCGTGGCCAGACCTGGCGGCTGACCCAGATGTGGTTCAAGCAGACGTACCTGGACGGCGACCTCGACGTGAAGGTCGGGCGCTTCGGCCAGGGCGAGGACTTCAACAGCTTCCCCTGCGACTTCCAGAACCTGGCCTTCTGCGGCTCGCAGGTGGGCAACTGGGCCGGCAGCATCTGGTACAACTGGCCGGTGAGCCAGTGGGCCCTGCGCGTCAAGTACCACCTTACGCCGGAACTCTACGCCCAGGTCGGTGCCTACGAACAGAACCCCTCCAACCTCGAGCGCCAGAACGGCTTCAAGCTCAGCGGCAGCGGCACCCAGGGCGCAGTACTGCCGGTGGAACTGGTGTGGACGCCGGCCATCGACGGCCTCAAAGGGGAATATCGCGCCGGTTACTACTACAGTAGTGCCAAGGCACAAGATGTTTACAAGGACGGCAACGGCCAACCGGCAGCCCTCAGTGGCCAGGACTATCGCAGCAGCTCGAGCAAGCACGGGTTCTGGCTGGGGGCACAGCAGCAGGTGACGTCGTTGGCCAGCGATCACTCACGTGGCCTGAGCGTTTTTGCCAATGCCACGCTGCACGACAAGAAGACCAATGCCATCGACAACTATGTTCAGGCAGGTGTGGTTTACAAAGGGCTGTTCGATGCCCGCGCCAAGGACGACATCGGCTTCGCCCTCGCTCGCGTGCACGTCAACCCGGCCTATCGCAGGAACGCCGAGGCCCGCAACCGCGCCAATGCCCTCTTCGACTACGACAACCCCGCCTTCCTGCCCGTCCAGGACACCGAGTACAGCGCCGAGCTGTATTACGGCATCCACCTGGCCCAGTGGCTGACCGTGCGCCCGAACCTGCAGTACATCCGCCACCCGGGCGGGGTCGGGCACGTGGACGACGCGCTGATCGGCGGCCTCAAGATCCAGAGCAGCTTCTGAACGGGCCCTGCGGCTCGAACCTTTTCACCTTGATGGAGAACACACGATGAGCACTGATGGTGCCTTGAGTAGAACCCGCTGGCTGCCGAGACTGCTCGGCGTGCTGCTGTTGCTGATGGGGCTGGCACTGCTGGCCGGCGGTATCAAGCTGAGCCAGCTCGGCGGCTCGCTGTATTACCTGATCGCCGGTATCGGCTTTGCCCTGTCGGGCGTGCTGCTGCTGGCACTGCGCCGCACCGCGCTGGGCCTGTACGGCCTGGTGCTGCTGGGTAGCACCCTGTGGGCATTGTGGGAGGTCGGCCTGGACTGGTGGCAACTGGTACCGCGCCTGTCGCTGTGGTTCGCCCTGGGCGTGGTGTTGCTGCTGCCGTGGGCACGCCGCCCGCTGCTGGGCCAGCCCGGCAAGCTCAACACCGGGCTGCTGAGCCTGGCGGTGGTGCTGTCGGGCGCCACCGCAGTGGCAAGCCAATTCACCTTCCCGGGTGAAATCAAGGGCGAGCTGGGCCGCGACAGCACCGAGCTGAGCAGCACCGCGCCGGCCATGCCCGATGGCGACTGGCAGGCCTACGGGCGCACCGAATTCGGTGACCGCTACTCGCCGCTGCGCCAGATCACCCCGAACAACGTGCACAAGCTCGAAGAGGCCTGGCGCATTCGCACCGGCGACCTGCCGACCAGCGATGACCCGGTCGAGCTGACCAACGAGAACACCCCGCTCAAGGTCAATGGCAAGCTGTATGCCTGCACCGCGCACAGCAAGGTGCTGGCCCTGGACCCGGATACCGGTGCCGAGATCTGGCGCTTCGATCCGCAGATCAAGAGCCCGGTGGGCTTCAAGGGCTTTGCCCACATGACCTGCCGTGGCGTGTCGTACTACGACGAAAACAACTACGTGAACATGGACGGCGCCCCTGCGCCGAAAATCTCCGAAGCCGGCCAGGCCGTGGTGCGCAGCTGCCCGCGTCGCCTGTACCTGCCCACCGCCGATGCGCGCCTGATCGCGATCAACGCCGACACCGGCAAGGTCTGCGAAGGCTTCGGCAACCAGGGTGTGGTCGACCTGACCCAGGGCATCGGCCCGTTCACCGCCGGTGGCTACTACTCCACCTCGCCTGCCGCGATCACTCGCGAGCTGGTGATCATCGGTGGTCACGTCACCGACAACGAGTCCACCAACGAGCCCTCGGGGGTGATCCGTGCCTACGACGTGCATGACGGTCGTCTGGTCTGGAACTGGGACAGCGACAACCCGGACGAGACCGCACCGCTGGCACCGGGCAAGACCTACAGCCGCAACTCGGCCAACATGTGGTCGCTGGCCAGCGTCGACGAGAAGCTGGGCATGGTGTACCTGCCACTGGGCAACCAAACCCCTGACCAGTGGGGCGCCGACCGCACCCCAGGTGCCGAGAAGTTCAGTGCCGGCATCGTCGCCCTGGACCTGGCCACCGGCAAGGTACGCTGGAACTACCAGTTCACCCACCACGACCTGTGGGACATGGACGTCGGCAGCCAGCCGACCCTGCTCGACCTGAAGACAGCCGACGGCGTCAAACCTGCGCTGATCGCCCCGACCAAGCAGGGCAGCCTGTACGTGCTCGACCGTCGTGACGGCAGCGCCATCGTGCCGATCCGCGAGATCCCGGCGCCCCAGGGCGCGGTCAAGGGCGACCACACCGCACCGACCCAGGCCCGCTCGGACCTGAACCTGCTGGGCCCGGACCTGACCGAGGCGGCCATGTGGGGCGCCAGCCCGTTCGATCAGATGCTGTGCCGTATCCAGTTCCGCGAACTGCGCTACGAGGGCCAGTACACCCCGCCGTCGGAGCAGGGCAGCCTGATCTACCCGGGCAACGTGGGCGTGTTCAACTGGGGCGGCGTGTCGGTCGACCCCGTGCGTCAGCTGCTGTTCACCAGCCCCAACTACATGGCCTTCGTGTCGAAGATGGTGCCGCGTGCCGAAGTGGCCGAGGGCAGCAAGCGCGAAAGCGAGACCAGCGGCGTGCAGCCCAACACCGGCGCACCTTACGCGGTGATCATGCACCCGTTCATGTCGCCCCTGGGCGTACCGTGCCAGGCCCCGGCCTGGGGCTATGTGGCCGGTATCGACCTGACCACCAACAAGGTGGTGTGGAAGCACAAGAACGGCACCAGCCGCGACAGCTCGCCGATTCCGATCGGCCTGCCGGTGGGTGTACCGAGCATGGGCGGCTCGATGGTGACGGCCGGCAGCCTGGGCTTTTTGAGCGGCACCCTGGACCAGTACCTGCGTGCGTATGACGTGAACACCGGCAAGGAGCTGTGGAAATCGCGCCTGCCGGCTGGCGGCCAGGCCACGCCGATGACCTACACCGGCAAGGATGGCCAGCAGTACGTGCTGGTGATGGCTGGCGGGCACGGTTCGCTGGGCACAAAGATGGGCGATTACGTGATCGCCTACAAACTGGCGCAGTGATCGACCGCTGAACCTGGGCTGCCGTGCAGCCCTTCGCCGGCAAGGCCGGCGCCTGCAGGACCATGTGACAGCATGGCCCTGCAGGCGCCGGACTTGTCGCTGAAGGGGCCGCCCGGCCTGCACATACCTGTCCGCCCATTGAAACCTCCCCCCTCCCGCCCCATCTAAGCACCATAGTCATTCACGCAGGTGCCCCATGAGCGACCAGCAGGATCTCCCCGAACATCCCGACCAAGACGCTGAAGTCGAGCATCTCGACGCCTCCGACCACACCGGTCGCACCCTCGCCATCCCCGGCCAGCAACTGCCGGACAAGGTCTACGTGATCCCGATCCACAACCGCCCGTTCTTCCCCGCGCAGGTACTGCCTGTGATCGTCAACGAAGAACCCTGGGCCGAGACCCTGGACCTGGTGGCCAAGACCCCGCATCACAACCTGGCGCTGTTCTTCATGGACACCCCGCCCGAAGACCATCGCCACTTCGATACCTCGGCCCTGCCGCTGTACGGCACCCTGGTCAAGGTGCACCACGCCAGCCGCGAGAACGGCAAGCTGCAGTTCGTCGCCCAGGGCCTGACCCGCGTGCGGATCCGCACCTGGCTCAAGCACCACCGCCCGCCCTACCTGGTGGAAGTCGAATACCCGCACCAGCCCAGCCAGCCGACCGACGAGGTCAAGGCCTACGGCATGGCCCTGATCAACGCGATCAAGGAACTGCTGCCGCTCAATCCGCTGTACAGCGAAGAGCTGAAGAACTACCTCAACCGCTTCAGCCCCAACGACCCTTCGCCGCTCACCGACTTTGCCGCCGCCCTGACCTCCGCCACCGGCAACCAGCTGCAGGAAGTGCTCGACTGCGTGCCCATGCTCAAGCGCATGGAAAAGGTGCTGCCGATGCTGCGCAAGGAAGTCGAGGTGGCACGCCTGCAGAACGAGATCTCTGCCGAGGTGAACCGCCAGATCGGCGAGCACCAGCGCGAGTTCTTCCTCAAGGAACAGCTCAAGGTCATCCAGCAGGAGCTGGGCCTGACCAAGGACGACCGCAGCGCCGACCTGGAGCAGTTCCAGCAGCGCCTGGCAGGCAAGACCCTGCCCGCTGCGGCGCAAAAGCGCATCGACGAAGAAATGGGCAAGCTGTCGATCCTGGAGACCGGCTCGCCCGAGTACGCCGTCACCCGCAACTACCTGGAATGGGCCACCGCCCTGCCCTGGGGCGTGTACGGCAAGGACAAGCTCGACCTCAGGCATGCACGCAAGGTGCTCGACCAGCACCACGCCGGCCTGGATGACATCAAGGATCGCATCATCGAGTTCCTTGCCGTGGGCGCCTACAAGGGCGAGATCAGCGGTTCGATCGTGCTGCTGGTGGGCCCGCCGGGCGTGGGCAAGACCAGCATCGGCAAGTCCATCGCCGAGTCCCTGGGGCGGCCGTTCTACCGCTTCAGCGTCGGCGGCATGCGCGATGAGGCCGAGATCAAGGGCCACCGGCGCACCTACATCGGTGCCCAGCCGGGCAAGCTGGTGCAGGCGCTCAAGGACGTCGAGGTGATGAACCCGGTGATCATGCTCGACGAGATCGACAAGATGGGCCAGAGCTACCAGGGCGACCCGGCCTCGGCCCTGCTCGAAACCCTGGACCCGGAACAGAACGTCGACTTCCTCGACCATTACCTGGACCTGCGCCTGGACCTGTCCAAGGTGCTGTTCGTGTGCACCGCCAACACCCTCGATGCCATCCCCGGGCCGCTGCTCGACCGCATGGAGGTGATCCGCCTGTCCGGTTACATCACCGAGGAAAAGGTCGCCATCGCCAAGCGTCACCTGTGGCCCAAGCAACTGGCCAAGGCCGGCGTGGCCAAGGCCAGCCTGGGTATCAGCGACAGCGCATTGCGCACGGTTATCGAAGGCTATGCCCGTGAAGCCGGGGTGCGCCAGCTGGAGAAGCAACTGGGCAAGCTGGTGCGCAAGGCCGTGGTGCAGTTGATCGACACACCCGATGCAGTGATAAAGATCGGCCCCAAGGACCTCGAAGCTTCACTCGGCATGCCGGTGTTTCGCAGCGAGCAGGTGCTGTCGGGCAAGGGCGTGATCACCGGCCTGGCCTGGACCAGCATGGGCGGCGCCACGCTGCCGATCGAGGCGACCCGCATCCACACCCTCAACCGTGGCTTCAAGCTCACCGGCCAGCTGGGCGAGGTGATGAAGGAATCCGCCGAGATCGCCTACAGCTACGTCAGCGCCAACCTCAAGCAGTACGGTGGTGAGGTGGGCTACTTCAACGAGTCGTTCATTCACCTGCACGTGCCCGAAGGGGCCACGCCCAAGGACGGCCCGAGTGCCGGGGTGACCATGGCCAGCGCCCTGCTGTCCCTGGCACGCGACCAGGCACCGAAAAAAGGCGTGGCCATGACTGGCGAGCTGACCCTGACCGGGCAGGTATTGCCGATTGGCGGGGTACGCGAGAAGGTGATTGCGGCGCGTCGGCAGAAGATCCACGAGCTGATCCTGCCGGAGGCCAACCGCGGCGACTTCGAAGAACTGCCCGGCTACCTGAAGGCCGGCCTGCAGGTGCATTTTGCCAGGCGCTTCAGCGACGTGGCCAAGGTGCTGTTCTGAAACAGCGGTAACAGAAACAGCGCGGGCTGCAGGCAGCCCGCGCGGGCACCCGGCAGCGAAGCGTGAGAATCTTCCCAACGCAGCACACTTTCCCTATTATCGGCTGCCCGGACCCTCCCCGAGCCAGGAGTCATGATGACCGCATCCCGTGTGTTACTGAGTTCGAGCCTGATACTCCTGGCCAGCTGTGCCAGCCAGCCCACACCTCCACAGCCGCTGCTGGTGGAAAAACAGAGCCAGTGCCCGGTCACGCTCGATGTCGGCCAGGCCATCACCCTGGCGTTGCCCAGCAACCCCAGTACCGGTTATCGCTGGCTGCTGCAGAATCCGGCCAACGGCGTACTTGCGGCGCTGGGCCCCGAGGTCTACAGCAACCCCGAAGACACCGGCCTGGTGGGCAGTGCCGGCCGATCGCTGTGGCGCTTCAAGGCCAGCGCCAGCGGCAGCGGCCACCTGCTGCTGGTGTATCAGCAACCCTGGGCACCGGAGGTCAAGCCGGCGATGAGCTTCGACTGCGACATCCAGGTACGCTGAGGCTGCGCCGCGGAGCATTTACTCGAGGCGTTTCTGAAGACGCCTGGCGCACTCTTCGATGAATGACCACTGGGCCAGGAAATTCTTGAAGTGAATGACGAATCTGGCCAGTTGCTGACTGTCCTGCATGCTGTGCAACTTGCCGATCGAGGCGTCCAGATAGGTCTCGATGAACTGCCAGGCGGTCTGCAGGTGCGACGCAGCAGTGGTGACGTCTTCCAGGCGTACCACCAGATTTCGCATGCGCTGCGCCAGTAGCCCCAGGTTCCCTTCCTTTGTGCCGGATGCCACCAGGCGCTCGATCTTGCGCCCCAGTGCCGGCCTCAATTCGAACCGGGCGTCATCACGAAACCTGTCGGTCTCCTTGCGTACTTCACCGACCTGGAACTGGAAGACGCCCGCCGAGTTCTTGAGGTTGGCCACCCACCGTGCCATCTCCAGCACAAGGGTTCGGTCTGGTGCATCCAGTTGCACGGGCACCTCGAACTGCACGCCTTGCCAAGCCTCCCTGCGCCCGCCCAACGCCTTGGTACGTTCACAGGCCAGCAGCGCACGCTCGCCTGACAGGCTGATGGAGCTGGCGCAGTTGATCAGCGCGATGGGCAACTGAATGCTTTTCTGCTTCAACCGCCCCCATGAGTCGGCGTGGAGGTTGATGCGATGGAACAACACCTGCATCGGGTAGAAGTCGAGCTCGGGGTCCGGGTGACGGTAGTATCCCAACCACTGCAGAAAGGCCTCCCGCCGGGTCGGTATCGCCATCACATGGTCCATGTAGGCATCCAGCACGGCAACGTGTTCGCGGGTGAACGTCAGGTCGATTCGCCCCTCCTCCTCCAGATCCTGCACCAATTGCAGCGGAATCAGGGCTATCTGGGTATCCAGCTCATCCTGAGGCAGTGGATGCCTCAGTCTTTGAATAATGTTGTTCATTGTGGTCATCACCAGAGCAATCCAGAAGCCGCAAGGCGCTGCTGGCCAGTAACGCCTGCAGCGCCTTGCGCCCTTCACTCAAAGGCCGGCAACATACTCGGCCTTGATCTTTTTCTTGTAGGCTTTCAACGCCTCGACCAGCTCGCTGACCGCTCTCAACGCCTGCACATCGTCGATGCTGCAGGCGATGAGCCGATCCCAAACCGGCTTCAGTTGCACGGCGATGCGCCTGATGCCGGCCAGCCATTGCTCGCGTGACGTGACCAGCTCGGCATAAGCCTCAAGGTGCTGGCACTGGGCCTGGAGGCGCGTCTTGTCCCGTGCCATCGCGGTCAGTTGCAGTTGCAGTTCATCGTGCTGCTTCTGCATCCCTCGGCGCTGCTCGAGCATCGTTGCATAGCGCATGCCTTCCATTGCCGCACCGATGATTTCGCCAATTTTCTTCAGCGCGCCTTGCACTGCCTCGACCGACAGTCCGCCCGTGGCGATGACATCCGCCGCCGCCTTGAGCTGCTCGGTGGTCGGCAACAGGCCGCCGAAGGTGGATTCCACCTTGGCCGCCTCAAGTACCTTGATCGCCTCGTCAAGACTGGCCAGGGCCTCGCGCCGCACGGCCAGTTCGTCTTCGCAGGCCTTGCGATTGGCCGCCAGCCTGTCGAGCTCGCCCTGATAGCGAGCCTTGTCGGCACTGGAGTCATAGACCGGGATGGCCGTGATCTGAGCCGTGGCCGTGCGCAACTGCCCCAACTGATCGTTGAGCTTGACGGCAATCTCGCCGATGGCGTCCTGTGCCACCTCCAGATACTGCGCAATGTCCTCGGGATCATCGTTCGGGTCGATGTCCTTTTCGAGGCCGCCCAGGTCATTGCTCTTGATCGCGACGATGATGCGATCGGCATGGCGCATCAGTTGCTGGAGGTTGTCGTCAAGACAGCGTGCATTGCGCTCCACACGCTCGTGCAACAGGGGCAGGAAGGCATAGCGGCTGTCCTGGGCGGCCTTCAGGTAGGCGGCACCGGCACGCAGGACCCTGTCGAACTGCGGATCATCCCAGCCCAGCGGAAATTGAAGAATGTTGCTCATGGGTAGCTCCTTATTGGGCCCACAGCGTGTCGTCGAAGACCCGGCTCATGGTGATGGAGCAGGCTTCGATAAACGCCCACTGCGAGAGAAAGTTTCTGAAATGGATGATGAAAATGCCCAGCTGCCGGCTGTCGTTCATCTTTTCGAGCTTTTCGATGGACGCTTCGATGTAGGTGCCGATGGTCTGCCAGGCCGTCTGCAGGTGCGAGGAAGCGGTCACCACCTCCTGCAGGCGGGTGGCCAGTTCATCCATATGGGTCGTGAGTACCTGCAGGCGTCCCTCCAGGTTGACCGCCGCCGTCAGGCGTGCCCCCACAGCCTTGCGTTCCTTCTGCACCCGGTTGCGGGTCTTGCGCACCTTTTCGGCCTTGGAGCCGTAGATCGAGCCTGAGATGACCGCCCCCAGCGGGCCGGCCGCCAGCCCGGACAGGGCCGCCTTGACGTATTCGTCGTACTGCTTGTTGAGGTTGTCGATTTCCTTGTCCAGCGCCGCCAGCTCATCGCGCAGGGCCTGGGTGGCACCGCTGGCCTGGTGACGCTCGATGGCGTCGGTCTTGAGGGCGACCTCGTTCATCAGCTCGAAACGCGCGGTGTCGCGAAAGGTTTCGGTGTGGCTGCGCACACTGCTTACGCGCGCGTGAAAATGCTCGACTTCATCCTTGAGCACCTCCATGTAGTCCACCAGCGACGAGACGATCTCCCGGTCGCCGAAGCTCAACGCAACCGGCGCTGCGAACTGCACGGACTCCCACGTATCACGCCGCCCGCCAAGGGCCTTGGTCTTCTCGCATTCCTGCATCACCCCCTCGCCGGTGGTGTTGATGCCACGGGCACACACCCCCAGCTCGGCGGACAGCTTCTTGCACTCGTCGGACAGCGTGCCCCAGGCGCGGGCATGCTTGTGCAGGTTGAGAAAGGTCGTGCGCATGGCACTGACCGACAGTACCGGCTCCTTGATGTCGGTGTAGCCAAGCCAGGGCACCAGCGACGCGGTTTCGGTCGGCAGGCCGGTGACATACTTCACATACTGATTGAGCGTGACGATATGTTCGCGGGAAAGCGTCAGCCCTCCCTCGTTTTCGCCATCACGCTGGTTCATGCCTTCGATCAGGTTTCTGGGCAGCAGGGCCGCTTCCTTTTCCAGTTCACCGGTATCGTACGAGCGCGCGCCAGGTTCGAGTTTCATTTCACATTCCTTGTGAGTGAGCCAATAGGGTCAAGCCACTTCACTCTAAGGACCCGCCGGCAAGACAAATAGCCGGCAGGCTTTCCTCGAAGCCGGCATTGGAATGCAGCGGCCAGCCGCGCCGGTCAGTCGGCCATGCATCCTGTTGCAACATTGGCTAAAATGCCGGCCCTTTACCGCCGAACGCCTGGATTGCCCGTGAGCAAAGAGCCCGATCGCCTGTTCGCCACCCCGCTGGCGCAGGTCCCCGATTTCACCTTCAACGAAGATGTCGTGCGGGTTTTCCCCGACATGATCAAGCGCTCGGTGCCCGGCTACCCGACGATCGTCGAGAACATCGGCGTGCTGGCTGCCCAGTTCGCCCAGCCCGATACCCTGCTGTACGACCTGGGCAGCTCGCTCGGTGCGGTGACCCAGGCGATGCGCCGACATGTACGCAGCGAGGGCTGCAAGGTGCTGGCGGTAGACAACTCCCCGGCCATGGTCGAGCGCTGCCGCGAATACCTCAGCCACCAGGACGCGATGCACCAGGAGTTGCTGCCGGTGCAGGTGATCGAGGCCGACATCACCGCGCTGGACCTGCAGCCGGCGTCGGTGGTGGCGCTGAACTTCACCCTGCAGTTCATCGAGCCGCAGGCACGCCTGGCCCTGCTTGGCCGCATTCGCCAGTGCCTGGTGCCTGGCGGCGCACTGATCCTGTCGGAGAAGCTGCGCTTTGCCGACCCGCAGCAACAGGCCCTGCTCACCGATCTGCACGTGGCCTTCAAACGCGCCAACGGCTACAGCGAACTGGAAATTGCCCAGAAGCGCAGTGCCATCGAAAACGTGATGAAACCCGACAGCCTCGAGGAACACCGTCAGCGCCTGCTGGCAGCCGGTTTCTCGCAGGTGGTGCCGTGGTTCCAGTGCCTGAACTTCGCCTCGCTGATTGCCCTGCCATGATCGATCTGACTCCCCTGGTCCGCCGCATGGCGGGCACCCCATTGGCGCACTGGGCTCAAGGCCTGCAGGCGCAACTCGATGCCAAGCTGGAAAAGGGCCATGGCGACCTGGAGCGCTGGCAAAGCGCGCTGGATGCGCTGCCGGCCCTGGAGCCCAGCCAGGTCGACCTGCTGCACGGCCTGCGCCTGGACAGCGACTGCGACGACGCCACCCGCGCACAGGTGCGCACCGCGCTGATGGGCCTGTCGCCCTGGCGCAAGGGCCCGTTCGACCTGTTCGGCGTGCACGTGGACACCGAATGGCGTTCGGACTGGAAGTGGTCACGGGTCGCGCCGCACCTGGACCTGCGCGGTAAACGCGTGCTGGATGTGGGCTGTGGCAACGGCTACTACCAATGGCGCATGCTCGGCGCCGGCGCCGACAGCGTGATCGGCGTGGACCCCAACTGGTTGTTCTTCTGCCAGTTCCAGGCCGTGCAGCGTTACCTGCCGGACCTTCCCGCCTGGCACTTGCCGTTCGCCCTGGAAGACCTGCCGGCCAACCTGGAAGGTTTCGACACGGTGTTCTCGATGGGGGTGTTCTACCACCGCCGCTCGCCGATCGAGCATTTGCTGGCGCTCAAGGACTGCCTGGTCAAGGGGGGCGAACTGGTGTTGGAAACCCTGGTGGTCGAGGGTGACGAGCATCAGGTGCTGGTGCCTGAAGACCGCTATGCGCAGATGCGCAATGTATGGTTCCTGCCCTCGGTGCCGGCACTGGAGCGCTGGTTGCGTCGCGCCGGCTTCAGCGATGTGCGCTGCGTGGATGTGAGCGTGACCAGCGTCGAGGAACAACGCAGCACCGACTGGATGCGCTACCAGTCGCTGAGCGACTTCCTCGACCCTACCGACCCGACCCGAACCGTCGAAGGCCTGCCGGCACCCAGGCGGGCGGTGCTGGTGGCGCGCAAGTAATCAGAAGGGGGCCTCTTCGCCTGCAGGAGCCGGCCTTGCCGGCGCAGAGGCCCTTGCGAACACGGCGTGCGTCAGTCCTTCACCACCTGCTGCTGCACCTGCTCCTTCTTCTGCGCTACCTCCTTCCTGCCCTCCCCATGCACCCGCTCCTGGCTCTTGCGAAACTCGGCCCAGAACGCCTTGGTGCGCTCGGCGCCGCCTTCGGCCATTGCCGCGCTGCTGCCCAGCAGCAACGCGGCGATCAGTGCGTACTTGCTCAGGTTCATCGACCTTCCCTCATGATTGGATTCGAACCGATCATAAGCAGCCCAAGCTAACGCCAAGGTGAGCCGCACATTACAGTGCTGCAAGATTGTGCTCCTCCTCCTTGCGGTGCGCCCAGTGGTACAGGGCCGGCAGCACCAGCAGGGTCAACGCGGTGGACGAGAGGATGCCGCCGATCACCACGGTGGCCAGCGGGCGCTGCACCTCGGCACCGGTGCCAGTGGCCAGTGCCATCGGAATGAACCCCAGCGACGCCACCAACGCGGTCATCAGCACCGGCCGCAGACGCGTCAGCGCACCTTCGTCGATGGCCACGCGCAGCGGCCGGCCCTGCTCGCGCAGGCTGCGGATGAAGGCGATCATCACCAGCCCGTTGAGCACCGCCACCCCCGACAGGGCGATGAAGCCCACCCCCGCCGAAATCGACAATGGAATGTCGCGCAGCCACAGCGCCACCACCCCGCCGGTCAGCGCGAACGGGATGCCGGTGAACACCAGCAGGCCGTCCCTGACGCTGTTGAACATCATGAACAGCAGCCCGAACACCAGCAGCAATGCCACCGGCACCACCACCTGCAGGCGCTTGGCCGCCGATTGCAGCTGCTCGAACTGACCGCCCCAACGCGTCCAGTAGCCAGGCGGCACTTCCACCTGCGTATCGATGCGCTCGCCGGCCTCGGCCACGAACGAACCGATGTCGCGGCCACGCACGTTGGCGCTGACCACCACCAGGCGCTTGCCGTCTTCGCGGCTCACCTGGTTGGGCCCCTGCACCAGCGCCAGGCTGGCCACCTCGGCCAGGCTGATGAAGCCGATACCGCCGTCGCTGCCCGCACTGGCCGGTACCGGAATCAGCAGCTGCGACAAGCCTTCGATATCGGTACGCACATCGTCCGAGAGGCGCACCACCATGTCGAAACGCCGGTCGCCCTCGTACAGCGTGCCGGCCTGGCGGCCGCCCACGGCCACGGCGATGGTGTCCTGCACATCGCCGACGTTGAGCCCGTAGCGTGCAGCCTTGTCGCGGTCGACCTCGATGGTCAGCACCGGCAGGCCCGAGGTCTGCTCGACCTTGACCTCCGATGCCCCCGGCACCGCCTGCAAGGTTGCGGCAATCTGTGCTGCCGTGCGGTTGAGCACCGTCATGTCGTCGCCGAAGACCTTGACCGCCACATCGCTGCGCACCCCGGAAATCAGCTCGTTGAAGCGCAGTTGAATCGGCTGCGACAGCTCGTAGTTGCTACCCGGCACCCGCGCCGCCGCGCGCTGGATATCGGCGATCAGTTGCTCGCGCGACTTGCCGGGGTCGGGCCACTGCGCCTGCGGCTTGAGCATCACGTAACTGTCGGAGATGTTCGGCGGCATCGGGTCGGCGGCGATCTCGGCGGTGCCGGTGCGCGCAAATACGCGCTGCACCTCCGGCACCTGGCTGACCACACTCTCCTCCAGGCGCTGCTGCAATTGCACCGACTGGCTCAGGCTGGTGCCCGGCACCCGCAGCGCCTGCAGGGCGAAATCGCCTTCGCTGAGGCTGGGCACGAACTCGCTGCCCATGCGCCCGGCCAGCACCGCGCACAGCAGCACCGACGCCCCGGCCAGGGAAAACGCCAGCCCACGGTGCCCCATCACCCAGCGCAATAGCGGCGCATAGCCGGCCTTGGCGCTGCGCATCAGCAGGTTTTCCTCTTCCTTGACCTTGCCGGTGACGAACAGCGCGATGGCCGCCGGCACGAAGGTCACCGAGAGCAGCATCGCTCCCAGCAGGGCGATCACCACGGTGAAGGCCATGGGGTGGAACATCTTGCCCTCCACCCCGCTCAGGGCAAAGATCGGCAGGTACACCACCATGATGATCAACTGGCCGAAGATCAGCGGGCGGCGCGCCTCGCGGGCGGCATTGAACACTTCGTGCAGGCGCTCGGAGCGGGTCAGCAGGCGGCCATGGTGCTGCTGGGCGTGGGCCAGGCGGCGGATCGCGTTCTCCACGATCACCACCGCGCCATCGACGATGATGCCGAAGTCCAGCGCACCCAGGCTCATCAGGTTGGCACTGACCTTGTTGCCGAACATGCCGGTGAAGGTGAACAGCATCGACAGCGGAATCACCATGGCGGTGATCAGCGCGGCGCGGATGTTGCCCAGAAACAGGAACAGCACCGCGATCACCAGGATTGCACCTTCCACCAGGTTCTTCTTCACCGTGGCGATGGCCTTGTCGACCAGGTCGGTGCGGTCGTACACCGTGACCGCGCTGACACCCGCCGGCAGCGTGCGGTTGATCTGCGCCAGCTTGTCGGCCACTGCCCGCGACACGGTGCGGCTGTTCTCGCCGACCAGCATGAACACGGTGCCCAGCACCACCTCACGGCCATTTTCGGTAGCCGCGCCGCTGCGCAGTTCGCGGCCGATGCCCACCTGGGCGACATCGCGCACGCGAATCGAGGTGCCGTCGACAGTGGCCAGCACGATGTTGGCAATGTCGTCGATGCCTGCCAGTTGCCCCGGCGCACGAATCAGCAGTTGCTCGCCACGGCGCTCGATGTAGCCGGCACCGACGTTGGCGTTGTTGCGCTCCAGGGCCGTCAGCAGGTCGCCCAGGGTCAGCTTGTAGGCGGCCAGGCGCCTGAGGTCGGGGGCAATCTGGTACTCCTTGGCGTAGCCGCCGATGCTGTTGATCTCGGCCACACCGCGCACGTTGCGCAACTGCGGCTTGATGATCCAGTCCTGGATCTCGCGCAGGTCGGTGGGCGTGTACTCGCTGCCGTCGGCCTTGCGCGCATCCGGCGCGGCTTCCACGGTCCACAGGAAGATCTCGCCCAGGCCGGTGGAGATCGGCCCCATGGCCGCCTCGACGCCGTCGGGCAACTGCCCGCGCGCCTGTTGCAGGCGCTCGTTGACCAGTTGCCGGGCGAAGAACAGGTCGGTGCCCTCGTCGAAGATCACCGTCACCTGCGACAGCCCCGAGCGCGACAGCGAACGGGTCTGCTCCAGGCCCGGCAGGCCGGCCATGGCGGTCTCGATGGCGAAAGTGATGCGCTGTTCGGTTTCCAGCGGTGAAAAGCCCGCCGCCGAGGTGTTGATCTGCACCTGCACGTTGGTGATGTCGGGCACCGCATCGATCGGCAGCTTCTGGTAGCTGGCCAGCCCCAGCCCGGCCATCAGCAGCACCGCGAGCATCACGATCAAGCGCTGCTCGATGGCAAATTGAATGATCCGTTCGAACATGAGGAGTACTCGTGGGGGCTCAGTGGGAATGCTCGGCGCTGGCTTTGCCCAGCTCCGACTTGAGGATGAAGCTGCCCTGTGCCGCCACCTGCTGGCCGGCCTGCAGGCCCGCCTTGATCTGCACGAAGCCGTCGGCCACCACACCCGGGGTCACCACCTGGGCGGTGAAGCCCTCTGCACTGCGCACGAACACGGTGGGCTGCTCTTCGAGGGTCTGCAGCGCGGCCTCCGGTACCGCCAGCGCCTCGTCCAGGCGTTCGGTAGGCACCCGCACCGCCACGAACAGGCCGGGGCGCCAGGCGCCGCGAGGGTTGTCCAGGGTGACCCGCACGGTGGCGGTGCGGGTCTGCTCGCCGAGCAGGCTGCCCACATGGCTGACCGTGCCGCTGGCCTGCTCGCCCAGTTCACTGGCCAGCACCGTCACCGGCATGCCGACGCGCAGCCTGGCCAGGTCACGCGGGGCCACGCCAAAGGTTGCCCACACCCGCGACAGGTCGGACAAGGTGAAGGCCGCACTGCTCTCGCTGACCACTTCGCCCGGCACCAGGTGCTTTTCCACCACCTGCCCGTCAAACGGTGCACGCAGCTCATAGCGGTTGCCGCCGGCCAGCACCACGCTGCCACTCAGCGCGCTGATCTTCTGCCGGGCATTGGTGGCGGCGATCTCGGCTTCCTGCAGGGCCTGGCGCGCCTGCAGGTAGTCCTGTTCGGCAGAGATGCCCTCCTGCCACAGGTCTTTCTCGCGGGCGAAGGTGCCGCGCGCCAGTTCCAGTCGCCGCTGGCTGGCCGCCAGCTCGCTGCGCTGCTCGGAGATCTGCGGGCTGGCGATCACCGCCAGCAGTTGCCCGGCCTTGACCTGCTGGCCGAGCACCACGGCCACCGATTCCACCACCCCGGCCGCACGCGGCACCAGGTGCGCGGTACGGTCCTCGTCGAAGCGGATCTCGCCCGGCAGGCCGAGGCTGCGGCTCAAGGTGCGCGGGGCCACGGTGGCCAGCTCGATACCGGCCACCTGGATCTGCTCGTCGCTCAGGGTCAGGTGGCCCTCCTGCTGTTCTTCGCCATGGCCTTCCTCGCCATGGGCGTCGTCGCCATGGCCCTTTTCCTCATCGCCATGGCCCGCCTCGGCATGCGCCGCGTGGGAGGCCTGCGGCGCATTCATCTGGTGACCCAGCACAACCCCCAGGCCAACGCCCAGGGTCAGGGTGACGGCCACCAGCGTGATGGTTTTGCTGTTCATGCACATTCCTCGGCAAATCGTCGGGGGTCAGCGGCTGGCGGTGGCCAGGTCGCCGAAAAGTCGTTCCAGGCGGACTCGCGCATCGCTGCCCTGGGCCTGCGCCGCCAGGTATTGGGTGCGCGCCGCCACCAGCGTGCGCTGGGCGTCGAGCACCTCGAGAAAGCTGAACTTGCCGCGCTCGAAACCCCGCGTGGCGGCGTCCACCGCCTGCTGCGCCGCCGGCAGTATCGAGCGGTCGAAGGCCTGTACCTCGCCCGCAGCCACCTGCCACTGCGCCAGCGCCTGCACCACTTCGCTGCGCACCCGCAGTTCGGCGCCGTTGCGCAGGTCGCGGGCCTGATCGGCACGCCGCGCCGCCGCCAGCACATTGCCCTGGTTGCGATCGAACAAGGGCAGCGGTATCGACACCCCGACCACATTGATGCGCTCGCGGTCGGCCTCGCTGTACTGGCTACCCAGGCTGACGGTGAGGTCGGGGATGCGCTGGCTGCGAGCCAGCCCCAGGTCAGCCTCGCGCTGCTCGATCTGCAGGCGGGCCAGGCGCAGCTCGGCCGTGCGCTCGAGGCGGGCAAGCAGCGTGTCGCCCTCGGCTGGGGTCAGGGCGTCGGACGGCATGCCTGCCACCCGCTCGAACCCCGCCTGCGGCGCCCCCGTCACGCTGGCCAGCTGCTGATAGGCCACGACCACGGCCTGCTGCGCACGGCCTCGTTCCAGGCGCATCTCGGACACCTGCACCTGCGCGCGGGTGGCTTCGATGGGGGAAGCGTTGCCGGCCCGCACCCGCCCCTGCACCACCTGCAGGCCTCGCTCGGTCAGGCGCAGCGACTGCTCGGCCAGTTGCAGCCGTTCCTGGGCCTGCACGGCGGCATGAAACGCAGCCAGCACCTCGGCGCGCAAGGCATTGCCCTGGCGTTCCAGTTCCAGCGCCGCCAGGGCCTGCTCGCGCTGGGCCACCTCCACCCGCGCACCACGCTTGCCGCCCAGTTCCAGGCGCTGGCTGAGGCTGACGGTGGTGGTCTGCGAGCCGCGGCGGGTATCTTCCTGCTCCCAGCTCAACTCCGGGTTGGGCAGCAGGCCGGCCTGGTTGCGTTCGCCCAGGGCGATCTCGGTGCCCCAGCGCGCCGCGGCAAGCTCGGGGTTGTTGTCCTGCGCGGTGCGCAAGGCGGCATCAAGTGTCAGCACGCTCGCCTGCAGCGCTGTCGAAAGCCCCAGCAGCACCCCGGCCAGCGCCGCCAGCCGCGCCACGCGCTGTGGATGAAGCCTGTGCCTGCACGTCATGCGTGAATCCCCCGCGCCCATTTCGAAGCGGGCACTTTAGGGAGCGGGCTTTATCGTCAACATGACCCCAGGATTACAAATCTGTTATCCAGCGCCGCTCAGGACCGGCTTGGCTTACCATGCGCGACACGCCTTGACCCTGAAGTGACTCAAGGGTTGAGAATTGCCGTTTTGCACGCCGCGAGTACCCCATGCGCCTATTGATCATCGAAGACGAAGTCCGTACCGCCGAGTACCTGCAGCAGGGCCTGAGCGAGAACGGCTACATCGTCGACTGCGCCGCCACCGGCATTGACGGCCTGCACCTGGCCCGCCAGCACGCCTACGACCTGGTCATCCTCGACGTCAACCTGCCGCAGCTCGACGGCTGGAGCGTGCTGCAACGCCTGCGGGCGGAGTCCTCGACCCGTATCATGATGCTGACCGCCCACGGCCGGCTCTCGGATCGGGTCAAGGGCCTGGACCTGGGCGCCGACGATTACCTGCTCAAGCCGTTCGAGTTTCCCGAACTGCTGGCACGCATTCGCAGCCTGTTGCGGCGCAGCGAGCAGAACCTGGCGCCGGCCACGCTCAGGGTCGCCGACCTTGAGCTGGACCCCAGCCGCCACCGCGCCTACCGGCGCAACCAGCGTATCGACCTGACGGCCAAGGAGTTCGCCCTGCTGCACCTGCTGATGCGCCAGAGCGGCGAGGTGCTGTCGCGCACGCAGATCATCTCGCTGGTGTGGGACATGAACTTCGATTGCGACACCAACGTGGTGGAGGTGTCGATCCGGCGCCTGCGGGCCAAGATCGACGACCCCTTCGAGGACAAGCTGATCCACACCCTGCGCGGCGTGGGCTATGTGCTGGAAGCGCGCGAATGAAACCGGCACGACTGTCGTTGCGCCTGGGCCTGAGCGTCAGCCTGATGGGCGCGGCGCTGGTGCTGCTGCTGGCGAGCCTGGCGGTACTGGCGCTGGACCACGAACTGGACAACCGCGCCCGCAAGGTGCTGGCACGCAAGATGGAGCAGATCGAGCACAGCCTGGGGGTGGACCTGAAGGCCAGCGACCTGGGCTCGCGCGCCCACCCCCTGCTCGACCTGGTGATGGGCCACGACGACCTGAGCCTGAACATCATCGCCCAGACCGGACGCCACCCGGCCCTGTTGAGCCTGGGGCCTGCAGTGGAGGCCGAGCCGCTGCGGCGTATCGCGGCCGGGACGGCGCTGGGCTACAGCGAATGGCAGGACAGCGCCGAGGCCCGCCTGATGACCGCCGCGCGCCTGATGACCCTGCGTGACGGCACCCCGGTGCGGGTACTGCTGACGCTGAACCGGGCCGACGACCTCGGCCTGCTGCAGGCCTACCTGCGTTCGACGTTGCTGGCGTTGCCACTGCTGTTGCTGCTGATCGGCATTGCCGCCTGGAAGCTGGTGCAGCGTGGTCTGCTGCCGCTGCGCAGGTTCCGGCGGATTGCCGCCCAGGTGTCGGCGCAGGAGCTGAGCCACCGCCTGCCCGAGGACAAGCTGCCCCAGGAACTGAGTGCCCTGGCACGCGGCATCAACGTGATGCTCGACCGGCTGGATGGCGGCGTGCAGCGTCTGTCGCAGTTTTCCGATGACCTGGCGCACGAACTGCGCACGCCGATCAGCAACCTGATGGGCAGGGCCCAGGTGACCTTGTCACGGGTGCGCTCGGCGCAGGATTACCGGGTGGCGCTGGAGGACAGCATCGAGGAGCTGACGCGCCTGAACCGGATCATCACCGACATGCTGTTCCTGGCCCAGGTGGACGCGCCGCGTCAGCAACTGGCGTTGAAGCCGGTGGCACTGGCCGACGAGGCGCAACGGGTGGTGGAGCTGTTCGCGCTGAGCGCCGAATGCAAGGCGATCACCCTGAAGGTCAGCGGCTGGGGCACGGTGCAGGGCGACCGGCTGATGCTGCAGCGGGCGCTGTCGAACCTGTTGAGCAATGCAATTCGCCACAGCCCCGAGGGCCGCCTGGTGGAAATCGGCATCGAGCAGAGCGTACGGGGCGTGCAATGCTGGGTGCGCAACGAGGGGCCGGGGATCGAGGCGGTGCACTGGCCGCACCTGTTCGAGCGGTTCTACCGGGTGGGCTGCGGGCGCTCGCGGGTGGAGGGCGGCACGGGGCTGGGGCTGGCCATCGTGCAGTCGATCATGCAGGTGCATGGTGGGCAGGTGGAGGTGACCAGCGCGGCGCAGGGGCCTACGCGGTTCAGTCTGATATTTGGCTAGGCGGTTTCGCCGGCGAGGCCGGCTCCTACAGGAATCGCAGCGCCTGTAGGAGCCGGCCTTGCCGGCGAAGGTCACGACGCATTCAGCGGTTGCTGGCTGCCAGAATCAGCTGTTTCATCTCGCTGACCGCACCCTTGAAGCCCACGAACAACGCATGGGCCACCAGTGCATGGCCGATGTTCAGTTCGTTGATGCCCTTGATCGCCGCCACCGGCTCGACGTTGTGGTAGTGCAGGCCATGCCCGGCATTCACGATCAGCCCCTGAGCCAGGCCGAAGGCCACGCCATCGGCCACGCGCTGGAGCTCTTCGGCCACCTCGGCCGGGGTCTGCGCATCGGCGTAACGCCCGGTGTGCAGTTCGATCGCCGGCGCGCCGACGCGGCGCGAGGCCTCGATCTGGCGCTCGTCGGCATCGATGAACAACGACACCTCCGACCCCAGGCGCGACAGGCGCTCCACCGCCGCCTTGATCCGCGCCTCCTGCCCCGCCACGTCCAGGCCACCTTCGGTGGTCAGTTCCTGGCGTGTCTCGGGCACCAGGCAGATGTGCGCCGGGCGAATGCGCTCGGCAAACTGCATCATCTCTTCGGTGACGCCCATCTCGAAGTTCATGCGCGTCTGCAGCACCTCGCTCAGTACCAGCACGTCACGGTCCTGGATATGCCGGCGGTCTTCGCGCAAGTGCACGGTGATGCCGTCGGCACCCGCCTCTTCGGCGTCCAGCGCGGCCTTGACCGGGTCCGGATATCGCGTGCCACGGGCCTGGCGCAGGGTCGCCACGTGGTCGATGTTCACGCCAAGGAGGATGCGGTTGCTGGTGGTCACGAAGAGACTCTCCTGAAAATTGAGCCTCACAGCATACGTCGTGATCAAGGCTTGCGAAACAGTTCCCGGCTGACCAGCGGGCGCCCGCCCAGGTGCACCGCCAGCGCCTGGCGCATCAGGCGCTTGGCCGCGCCCAGCGCGCCCGGCATCGACCACTCGGCCTCGGCCATGGCCAGCAGGTGCGCGCCACTGAACAAGCCTGGCTGCACCAGGTACACCCGCTCCAGGCCCGCGTCCACCTGCAGGCGGTACAGGCCATCGGCCACCAGAGGATCGCCATTGATGTCGTGCTCAAGCGCAAAGCCATAGCCCAGCTCGTCCAGCAGGCGCCATTCGAAGGCACGCAGCAACGGCTCCAGCGGGCGCCCCGCACCCAGTGCCTGCAAGGTGGCAGCGTACTGCTCGAACATCACCGGGTGCGGGTCTTCGGCCTGAAGCAGGCGAATCAGCAGCTCATTGAGGTACAGCCCGCTGAACAGCGCGTCGCCGTTGAGCCAGACCGCCACGCCTGCGCTGTCCATGCGACCGACATTCTTGAGCTCGCCGCGCCCATGGAACTGCACCTCCAGCGGCACAAACGGACGCGCAAGGCTGCCGGCCTTGCCGCGCGCACGACGCAGCACGGCGCGCAGGCGCCCCTGGGGGGTAAGGAAGTCGACCAGCGCACTGGTTTCACGGTACGCCCGGCTGTGCAGCACGAAGGCCGGTTGGCCGTCTGGCATGTCCATGATTCAGCGCTTCACGAAGAGGTGGGCCCGACACCGGCCGGTGTCGGGCCAGGGCATTCAGAGGTCGCCGTAGCCCAGCGAACGCAGGGCGCGCTCGTCGTCGGACCAGCCACCCTTGACCTTGACCCACAGGTTCAGCATGACCTTGGCGTCGAACAGCAGCTCCATGTCCTTGCGCGCCTCGGTGCCGATGCGCTTGATGCGCTCGCCCTTGTCGCCAATGATGATCTTCTTCTGGCCGTCACGCTCGACCAGGATCAGTGCATGGATATGCAGCACGTTGCCCTGCTGCTTGAATTCCTCGATCTCGACGGTGATCTGGTATGGCAGCTCGGCGCCGAGCTGGCGCATGATCTTCTCGCGTACCAGTTCGGCAGCCAGGAAGCGGCTGCTGCGGTCGGTGATCTGGTCTTCGGGGAAGAAGTGCTCGTTTTCCGGCAGGTGCTTGGCAATCAGTGCTTCGAGGGCATCGAGGTTGTGCCCGTGCTGCGCCGAGACCGGCACGATCTCGGCGTTGGGCAGTTGCTCCTGCAGCCATTGCAGGTGCGGCATCAGCTCGGCCTTGTCCTCGATGCGGTCGGTCTTGTTGATGGCCAGGATCACCGGGCCCTGCACGTACTGCACGCGCTCGAGCACCAGTTGGTCCTCGTCGGTCCACTTGGTGCGATCGACCACGAAGATCACCACGTCGACGTCTTTCAACGCCGCCGAGGCGGTACGGTTCATGTAACGGTTGAGCGCCTTCTCGTTGCCCTTGTGCATGCCGGGGGTATCGACGTACACCGCCTGCACATCACCTTCGGTCTTGATACCGAGCATGTTGTGGCGGGTGGTCTGCGGCTTGCGCGAGGTGATCGCGAGCTTCTGCCCGAGGATGTGGTTGAGCAGCGTCGACTTGCCCACGTTGGGGCGGCCGACGATGGCCACGTAGCCGCAACGGGTAGTGTTCTGTTCAGTCATTGCCATTCTCCACGCCCAGGGCGATCAGTGCTGCGGCGGCCGCGACCTGCTCGGCGATACGCCGGCTCACGCCCTGCCCTCGGCTTTTTTCAGTCAACAGGGTCACTTCGCATTCGACGAAAAACGTCCGGCAATGGGGTTCACCCTGGATATCCACCACTTCGTAGCGGGGCAGTTCGCAGGCCCGCGACTGCAGAAACTCCTGCAGGCGGGTTTTCGGGTCCTTGTTGGTGTCGACCAGGGTCAGGCTCTCGAACTCACCGGCCAGCCATGCCAGCACGCGATCGCGTGCGGTGTGCATGTCCGAGTCCAGGTAGATCGCACCGATCAGCGCCTCGAGGGCATCGGCCAGGATCGACTCGCGCCGGAACCCGCCGCTTTTCAGCTCGCCCGAGCCCAGGCGCAGGTACTCGCCCAGGTCGAAACCGCGGGCCAGCACGGCCAGGGTTTCACCCTTGACCAGGCGGGCGCGCAGGCGCGACAGCTGGCCCTCGCGGGCCTGGGGGAAGCGCTCGAACAGGGCCTCGCCGGCGACGAAGTTGAGGATCGCATCACCAAGGAACTCCAGCCGTTCGTTGTTGCGGCCGGCAAAGCTGCGATGCGTGAGGGCCAGCAGCATCAGCTCCTGGTTCTTGAAGGTGTAGCCGAGCTGGCGCTCGAGGCGGCTCAAGGAAACGCTCACAGTGTACCCACGCGCTGTTCGTGGTCGATTTTCAGCAGCGGCGCCAGGGCGCCGGGCTCACACAGTTCTGTCCGGCTCGAAGCCGACGGGGTTAACGCGTTGTTCAAATGCAAATCCTGAAAGACGGTTTTGTTCATGCCTGACGTCCGGCCGGGGCGCGTCTTGTGGACGCCCTTGTACAGCCTATGCCAGAAAAGCATTCGGCGCTGTCGAAGGACAGCGCCGTTAGGGTGTTACTTGATCAGGCCAACCCGCGAAAGGCTCGGGAAGTGGCTGAGCTTGGGCTCTGGCCAGCTCATCCAGATGGCGAAGGCCTTGCCGACGATGTTCTTGTCGGGAACCATGCCCAGCAGCTCCTTGGGAATGTTGGGGTCATCCCAGTAGCGACTGTCGTTGGAGTTGTCGCGGTTGTCGCCCATCATGAAGTAGTGCCCGGCAGGCACCACCCACTGCTGGTCCGGCGGCATGCGATAGCGGCTCATCTCCTTGCGGATCAGGTGCTCGGCCTCGCCCAGCTTCTCCTTGTACAGCTCGGCGCTGCCCAGGGTGCCCGGCTCGCTGCCGACCAGTTGCTCGGCAATCGGCTGGCCGTTGACGAACAGACGCTTGTCGCTGGTGTAGCGCACCTGGTCGCCCGGCAGGCCGACCACACGCTTGATGTAGTTGACGTTCGGGTCGCTCGGGTAGCGGAACACCATCACATCGCCACGCTGCGGGTCACCGACCTCGATGACCTTCTTGTCGATCACCGGCAGGCGGATGCCGTAGGAGAACTTGTTCACCAGGATGAAGTCGCCCACTTCCAGGGTCGGCTTCATCGACCCCGAAGGGATCTGGAACGGCTCGACCAAGAACGAGCGCAGCACCAGCACGATGAACAGCACCGGGAAGAACGATTTGCCGTACTCGACCAGCAACGGCTCCTTGTTCAACTGCTCGACCACCGCCATCTCGGGCTGGCTGACGCTGCCCTGATAGGTGTTGATCGCCGTGCGCCGGCGCGGGGCCAGGAACAGCAGATCGATCAGGGCCAGCAGTCCACACACGGCAACGGCGATGACTAGCAACAGCGGGAAATTTAGTGACATAGGACCTAGCTATCCAACCTGAGCACGGCGAGGAAGGCTTCCTGTGGAATTTCCACGTTGCCCACCTGTTTCATGCGTTTCTTACCGGCTTTCTGCTTTTCCAACAGCTTGCGCTTACGGCTAACGTCGCCACCGTAGCATTTGGCCAGTACGTTCTTTCTGAGCGCCTTGACAGTGGTACGCGCCACAATCTGCCCGCCAATGGCGGCCTGGATTGCCACATCGAACATCTGCCGCGGGATCAGTTCCTTCATCTTCTCGGTCAACGCGCGGCCTTTGTAGTGCGCATTGTCACGGTGCACGATCAATGCCAGGGCATCGACCTTGTCGCCGTTGATCAGTACATCGAGCTTGACCAGGTTGGCCGACTGATACCGGTCGAAATGGTAATCCAGCGAAGCATAGCCGCGGCTGGTGGATTTGAGGCGGTCGAAGAAGTCCAGTACCACTTCGTTCATCGGCAGGTCGTAGCGCACCTGCACCTGGGAACCGAGGAACTGCATGTCGCGCTGTACGCCACGCTTCTCGATGCACAGGGTGATGACGTTGCCCAGGTGCTCCTGCGGCACGAGGATGGTGGCGGCCACGATCGGCTCGCGGAAGTCTTCCACCGACGACACGTCCGGCAGCTTGGACGGGTTGTCGACGTAGATGGTTTCACCGGTCTTGAGCTTGACCTCGAAGATCACGCTCGGCGCGGTGGTGATCAGGTCCAGGTCGTACTCGCGCTCCAGGCGCTCCTGGATGATCTCCATGTGCAGCATGCCGAGGAAGCCGCAACGGAAGCCGAAGCCCAGTGCGTCGGAGCTCTCAGGCAGGTACTGCAGCGACGAGTCGTTCAGGGTCAGCTTTTGCAGCGCGTCACGAAAATCTTCGAAATCTTCGGAACTGACTGGGAACAGGCCGGCATATACCTGGGGCTGGATACGTTTGAAGCCTGGCAGCACTTCCACGTCGGGCGTGGAGCTGAGGGTCAGGGTGTCACCGACCGGTGCACCGTGAATGTCCTTGATGCTGGCGATGATGAAGCCCACTTCGCCGGCCTTGAGGTCGGCGGTGGCGGTGTGCTTGGGGTTGAACACGCCCACGCTGTCGACCAGGTGCACCTTGCCGGTGGACTTGACCAGAATCTTGTCGCCCTTCTTGACCCGGCCATGGCGCACGCGCACCAGGGACACGACGCCCAGGTAGTTGTCGAACCAGGAGTCGATGATCAGCGCCTGCAGCGGTGCATCGATGTCGCCGGTAGGGGCCGGAATGGTCTGCACCAGGCGCTCGAGCACCTCGTCCACGCCCATGCCGCTCTTGGCACTGCAGGCCACGGCGTCGGTGGCGTCGATGCCGATGATCTTCTCGATCTCGTCCTTGACGCGGTCCGGATCGGCCTGGGGCAGGTCCATCTTGTTCAGTACCGGCATGACCTCCAGGCCCTGCTCGATGGCGGTGTAGCAGTTGGCGACCGACTGGGCCTCCACGCCCTGGCCGGCATCGACCACCAGCAGCGCGCCTTCGCAGGCGGCCAGCGAACGGCTGACTTCATAGGTGAAGTCGACGTGGCCGGGGGTGTCGATGAAGTTCAGCTGGTAGGTGATGCCGTCGTTCGCCTTGTAATACAGGGTAACGCTATGGGCTTTGATGGTGATCCCGCGCTCGCGCTCGAGGTCCATGGAGTCAAGTACCTGCGCTTCCATCTCGCGCGCGGTGAGGCCACCGCACATCTGGATGAAACGGTCGGCCAGGGTCGACTTGCCATGGTCAATGTGGGCGATGATGGAGAAATTGCGGATATGACTCAAATCACTCACGGGTCAACACTCAAAAAGGCTGCGGGGCGAACGCCCGCCGAAAAATAGCCGGGAATTGTACCTTATGAAGGGGCCAGCCGCCACGCCCGCCCCTCCAGTTTCATGGTGCCTGATATTTCTGTCAGTAGATGGCCGCTCGCGCAGACCCGAATATAGGGCACCAGACGGAGAAATGGCCATGGCACATGTTCAACCAGCAGTCCCCGGAAGCCCCGATACGAGCTTTGGTGACAACGGCGAGCGCTCCCTACCGCAAATTGCGGACACCGATCGTTTCATCACTGATGTGGCAATACACGATGACACAATCACCGTGTGTGGCCTGACCGGGGACCACGAGCAGTCCCGCTATACCTTGCTTCGCTTCGATGATAAAGGTGATCTGGACCCGACGTTCGGCAACAAAGGGATAGTGTTCGGAACATTCGACCCGGTGGCCGAATCGGGCGCGGAAGCCATCGTCGTCGATGCCAACGCGAAGATATGGATGCTGGGATGGGTGAACAGCGCCGGCAAGCCCCACAGACTGGTGGTGGCACGTTTCGACGCGCAGGGCGCGCTGGACACCAGCTATGCCTCCCCCCACGGTTACCTTGCCCTGGATCAGGACAACAGCCTTCATCTGAAGCTGCATTCCACGTCACTCCAGCTGCGGGCCGGACACCTGCTCGCCAGTGCTACGCTGGAGTCGGATTGGCTGGCTACCCATGCTTGCGTCTATCGACTGGATCTTGCCGGCAATGCCGGTTTCCCGAGCGGTCAGTTCATCGAGATCACGCATCCTTCCGGGACGGTGCAGATCGCCAATGTCATTGCGCAGGAAAGTACATTTCTCGTTGCCGGAACCTTGCGCAACGGGCCTGAGACCCGAGGCTTCATCGCACGCTTCAGAAACGACGGCACACCCGACCCGTCCTTTGGCGACCGATACGGTTTCAAGCTGTATGAATCCCCGCTGTCGCGCTGGCTGCGCTGGTTGCCGCGCTGGCTCCGCTGGCTTGCTCCGCGTCGAAACGCCAACATCCGCTTCAACACGCTGATTCAACGCCCCGATGGCCACCTGATCGTCGCGGGGAACCTGCCCGGCGAGCGCCCCGAAGACACCAACGCCATGACTTGGCAATTCGATGCCGAAGGTGTGAGGGACGCGACCTATAACCACGGCAACCCGACGGTGCTGACCTTCAACACGCACACCGAAGACGAATGGGAAGCCGCAGCGCTGCACCAGGACGGCAAGCTGGTGGTGTTTGGCCTGGGCGGTCAGCGCATCTACCGTGCCCGCTATACAGTCCATGGCCGACTGGATACTGCCTTTGGCAACCAAGGTATCGCCTTCCAGGACTACCCCAAGGACAGAAAGATGATCGCCGTCGCAATGACGCCCGCCGCCACACTGCTTGGCTTGAACAGCCAGCACGCATGGGGTTTCTCCGGTCTTCTGGCACGCTTTCGCAATTGACTGCGCGCCCATGAAAAAGCCCGACGCATCGGCGTCGGGCTTTTTCTTACCGCGACCTTCTCGGTCAGGCCTTACTCGGCCAGCTTGAAGGTGATGAAACTGGCACGGCCCTGACGCAGCACGCGCATCGACACCGAACGGTTCTTCGGCAGTTCCTTGGCGATTTCGGTGAAGTTCTTCGCCGAAAGGATGGCCTGGTTGTTCAGGTGGCTGATGACGTCACCGGGACGCAGGCCGATCATCGCGGCCGGACCATCCTGCACTTCCTTGATGACCACGCCGCCCTTGAGCTCCAGAGTCTTTTTCTGCTCTGCAGTCAGGTCGGCTACCGATACGCCCAGGCGGTTGCTGCTGCGCTCGACGCCGCCATTGGCACCGGTGGTCACGTCCTGATCTTCATCGGGCAGTGCACCGATGGTCACGTCCAGGTTCTGGCGCTTGCCGTTGCGGATGATCTCCAGCTTGGCCTTGGCGCCATCTTTCAGGCCACCGACCAGGTGCGGCAGGTCAGCCGACATGACGATCGGCTGACCGTTCATGCTCAGGATCACGTCGCCCACCTGCAGGCCGCCCTTGGCTGCCGGACCATCTTCCAGCACCTGGGCCACCAGCGCGCCGGCCGGTTTGTCCAGGCCGAAGGATTCGGCCAGGTCCTTGTTGACCTCCTGGATCACCACGCCCAGCCAGCCACGGCTGACCTTGCCGTCCTTTTTCAGCTGGTTGGAAACATCCAGTGCAACATCGATCGGAATAGCGAACGACAGGCCCATGAAGCCACCCGAGCGGGTGAAGATCTGCGAGTTGATGCCGACCACTTCGCCATTCATGTTGAACAGCGGGCCACCGGAGTTACCCGGGTTGATCGCAACGTCGGTCTGGATGAACGGCACGTAGGTGTCGTTGGGCAGGGTGCGGCCCTTGGCGCTGACGATACCCTTGGTCACCGAGTGATCGAAGCCGAACGGCGAACCGATGGCCAGTACCCACTCGCCCACCTTGAGTTTCTCGGAGTCGCCCAGCTTGACCGTGGGCAGGTTCTTGCCATCGACCTTCAGCAATGCCACGTCGGTACGCGGGTCGGTGCCGACCAGCTTGGCCTGCAGTTCGCTACGGTCGGACAGGCGCACGATGATTTCATCGGCATCGGCCACCACGTGGTTGTTGGTGAGGATGTAGCCGTCGGCCGAAATGATGAAGCCCGACCCCAGCGACTGGGCCTCGCGCTGACGATCGCCACGGGGTGAGCGCGGGGCTTGCGGCATGTTGCGCTCGAAGAACTCGCGGAACATCGGCGGCAGGCCTTCGAGGTCTGGCATCTGACCCGCAGCATACTTGCGATCAGGCAGCTTCTGCTTGGTACTGATGTTGACCACCGCCGGCGAGGCCTGCTCGACCAGGGTGGTGAAATCAGGCAGGGCTTCGGCCTGGGCGTTGAGCACCTGCCCGAGCATGAGCACGGCGGCGAACAGCGACAGATAGGATTTCAAGCGAGGTATTGACATACGGCTCCCGTCACAACGAGCGTGGTTAAGCAGTAGGGACCAGCCAACGCACAAAGCCCGGCAACATCCTCGAAAGGCTGCGACCAGGCTCGGTGGATCGGCATTGTTGATGCTGCAACAGCAGTAAAGGCCAGCCCCCGAAAGAACTGACCTATAGATAAATCTGGAGAATTTTGCAAATTCGAAGGCTTACGAATCATGTCAACGCCTTGGCGGCCCATCGATCATCAACGCATTACTTGTGGCTCGTCATTGGCTGGCGTGGGCGTCTTGGGCGCGCATCGACAAGGCGACCCGCTCGGCCGTACCGATGGGGATCTCCCCTACCACCGTGACCACCACATCCCCCTTGGGCGTGGTCAGCCGGCGCGAAACCGCGACCGTCGGGCCAAGCTGGGTACGGGCGTCGATGCCCGAATTGCCTGCAACCGGCTCCAGGAACACCGAGAAGCGTGCCAGGCCATCATCGTACATCAGGCTGCTGACGGTGCTCTTGTGCTCCGGATCCTTGCGTACCGCGCTGTTGACCAACTCGAAGCCCGGTGGCAACCAGTCGGAACGCCATCCCGATGCGGCCTCGGCAACCTGCTGAGTGGCCTGGGCCACCGGCTTGCAGTTGCTGCTGGGCTGCAGTTGGGCATCGTCCGGCGCCTTGTCGGTCTCCAACCGGGTGAACTGGAAGCGCTCCAGCAGTTGCTCCTTGTCGTTGAGCAGCAACGACTTGAGGGGCAACCCCGACTGTCGATCCAGGTGCAGCTCGAAGGCATAACGATGCTGATCGCGCGGCCTGAGGGTGATGATCTCGACCTCGCGACCGGCCACCCGGGAGCGCCCTGCCACACTCAGGTCGTACCAGTTCATCAGCTTCAAGGGGTCCAGGACACGGGGCGAAGACTGCGCCGCATTGCCCACTCCTCGGGCCAGGGCGCCGCTCACGCACTGGGTACGTCCATCTACCCGCACAACCTCAAGGGCTGGGCCATCGAGTTGCAACAAGCGTTCACGAACCTTGCCTTCCTGCACCCGATGCCAGATGTCATGGGTGGAAAAGCTGCCGTTACGCTCGTAGACGAAAGTACCCTGATAACTCTGCTGCTGCTCGGCCTTGGCCAGACGGTTGAGCCAGTCTGCGGCATCAGTGGAGGAGTTGGCGGCCAGGGCCGGCACCGACAGACATCCTCCGAGCAAGAGCGGTAGTAGAGTTGGCGCGCGCATGATCCTCCTTACTCAGCGATTTTCCAGGCTGGCCGCACGGGCATAAGGCAGAGCACTTTCAGTCCCTTCCACGGCGGCTTCCTGAGCATGCTGGCGCAGGTAGCCCGGCAGACGTTCGTCCTGCCAGCCGCTTTGACCTTGCAGCACGCCATTGGCCATCGGGCCGGTCGGCTGTTCGGCACTCTCGGTGTAGCCTGCCAGTACTGCCGGGCCTTGTACCTGAGGTACGGTCACGCCTTGCTGCACAGGCTGCTGGGCAGCCAGTTGGGCACCGCTGATGTCGTCCTGGTTGTACAGGCGCACACCTGCCAGTACTGCAACGGTCACCGAAGCTGCAACAGCCAGACGACCCAGGCTGCGCCATGGACCACGGGCAACCTTGACCGGCGTGGCTTCGTCAGCCAGTGCGGCACTGACCGCGGCGGCGATATCCAGTTTTGGCAGCAGCAGTTCCTTGTGCATCGCTGCTCGGGCAACCTGGTAACGCGACCAGGTGGCACGGGTTTCATTGTCGTCGACGGCATTCAATACCCGACGCAACTCCAGTTCGTCCGCTTCGTTATCCATCACCGCGGACAGCGATTCCTGCAAAGCTTCACGACTCATGGCGGTTCCTCTCTTGGCTGTCGCCGCTGTCTCAGGTTTCCTGCAACAACGGCTGCAGGGCTTTATCTATGGCCTCCCGAGCGCGGAAAATTCGAGAGCGCACGGTACCCACCGGACACTGCATGACGCTCGCAATGTCCTCGTAACTCAGACCATCGAATTCACGTAAAGTTAACGCCGTACGCAAATCTTCTGGCAGCTGCTGGATGGTTCGGTGGACGGTGCCCTCGATTTCATCTCGTAACAGCGCGCGCTCTGGTGACTCGAGATCCTTGAGGCCATGATCGCCATCGTAAAATTCCGCATCCTCGGAACTGACATCACTGTCTGGCGGCCGTCGACCGCGGGATACCAGATAGTTTTTCGCCGTGTTGATCGCAATGCGGTACAGCCAGGTATAAAACGCACTGTCGCCACGGAAATTGCCAAGCGCACGGTAAGCCTTGATGAACGCTTCCTGTGCCACATCCTGGGCTTCATGGGTGTCGTGCACAAAACGCACGATCAACCCGAGAATCTTGTGCTGATACTTCAGCACCAACAGATCAAACGCTCGCCTGTCGCCACGCTGCACGCGCTCGACAAGCTGCTGATCCTCTTCCTGGGTTAGCATGAACACTCCTCGGTGGACCTGGAGGAGTGCTGCAGCGGCCATCGTTCAGGCTTGCAACCATAGACTCGGGCTTTTCGCAAAAGTTCTCCCCTCCAAGCAAGTTTCCTGCGGCCCTTGAACGGCTCGCACGAAAAACGCAGCACGGTCACGGCCGGCTGCGTCAATATTCTGGTCTCGTGTACGCAGGCAGAGCCGATATCAGCCCCAGGCCTCCCGTCGCCGCCGCGTCCTGGCATGCAGGCAACCTTCTATGGATAGGCAGGGTTCCAGGAAAGTTCCCACATGCAAGCATCAGGTCGCACCGCACGTCATGGAAATCAGGCCCTCGAGGCTGTTATAAAGGCAACCCAGCCCGTTTCACGATAGTTTCACAATGCCATAAACACCTGACTATTGTGCCGATACCCCCGTCCTTATACTAGTGGTCGCCTCGCTCGGATATCCCTGACATGAGCCAACAATTCCAACATGACGTTCTGGTGATCGGCAGCGGTGCCGCCGGCCTGAGCCTGGCCCTGAACCTCCCGGCGCACCTGCGCATCGCCGTACTGAGCAAAGGCGAGCTGGCCAACGGCTCGACCTTCTGGGCACAGGGCGGTGTTGCCGCCGTGCTCGACGACACCGACACGGTACAGTCCCACGTGGAGGATACGCTCAATGCCGGCGGCGGGCTGTGTCATGAAGACGCGGTGCGCTATACGGTCGAGCACAGTCGCGAGGCGATCCAGTGGCTGATCGACCAGGGCGTGCCGTTTACCCGTGACGAACAGGCCGGCGTCGATGAACGCGGCTTCGAGTTCCACCTGACCCGCGAGGGCGGCCACAGCCACCGGCGCATCATCCACGCGGCCGACGCCACTGGCGCGGCGATTTTCACCACGTTGCTGGAGCAGGCCCGCCAGCGCCCGAACATCGAGCTTCTGGAACAGCGCGTGGCGGTCGACCTGATCACCGAACGGCGCCTGGGCCAGGCCGGCGAGCGCTGCCTGGGAGCCTATGTGCTCAACCGTGCCAGCGGCGAGGTCGACACCTTTGGCGCCCGCTTCACCGCGCTGGCCACCGGCGGGGCGGCCAAGGTCTACCTCTATACCAGCAACCCGGACGGCGCCTGCGGCGACGGGATCGCCATGGCCTGGCGCGCCGGCTGCCGGGTGGCGAACCTGGAGTTCAACCAGTTCCACCCCACCTGCCTGTACCACCCGCAGGCCAAGAGCTTCCTGATCACAGAAGCACTGCGCGGTGAAGGCGCCCTGCTCAAGCTGCCCAACGGCGAGCGCTTCATGCCGCGCTTCGACCCGCGCGCCGAACTCGCCCCGCGCGACATCGTGGCCCGCGCCATCGACCATGAGATGAAGCGCCTGGGCGTCGACTGCGTGTACCTGGACATCAGCCACAAGCCTGCGGAGTTCGTCAAAAGCCACTTCCCGACCGTGTACGAACGCTGCCTCACCTTCGGTATCGACATCACCACCCAGCCGATCCCGGTGGTACCGGCGGCGCACTACACCTGTGGCGGCGTGATGGTCGACGACCACGGCCAGACCGACGTACCGGGGCTCTATGCCATTGGCGAAACCAGCTTCACCGGCCTGCACGGTGCCAACCGCATGGCCAGCAACTCGCTGCTCGAATGTTTCGTCTACGGCCGCTCGGCGGCAGCCGACATCCTCGCCAGGCTCGACAGCGTGGCCATGCCCCAGGCCCTGCCCTGCTGGGATGCCAGCCAGGTCACCGATTCGGACGAAGATGTGATCATTGCGCACAACTGGGACGAGCTGCGCCGGTTCATGTGGGACTACGTCGGCATCGTGCGCACCAGCAAACGCCTGCAGCGCGCCCAGCACCGGGTACGGCTGCTGCTGGACGAAATCGACGAGTTCTACAGCAACTACAAGGTCAGCCGCGACCTGATCGAGCTGAGGAACCTTGCCCAGGTAGCGGAGCTGATGATCCGCTCGGCCATGCAGCGCAAGGAAAGCCGGGGCCTGCACTACACCCTGGACTACCCGGACATGCTGCCCGAAGCTCTGGACACTATTCTACGGCCGCCCACCTACGCCGACTGAACTTCAACCGCAAGCGCAGGCGCCGGTGCAGCACCGGTTCCAGCGCATCGGGGGCGATGCACTGGCTCTGGCTGAACAGCCGCCCCGGCCGGCGATAACGCAGCACTACCAGGGCGGGCAAGGCGAGGCTGTCGCGGCGCAGTTGCACCTGCTGCCAGCCCGTGGTCGCGCTGAACAGGTGCCAGCCAGAAGGATCACGGCGAAGGCCGGTGACGGCACGCGGGTGGGTAAGCAGGATATGCCGGGGCACGACCCAGGCTGCGTGTGCCAGGCAAAGCGCCAGGCCAAGCAGGGTCATGTATAGCGAAATGGCCAGCAGGCACAGCGCGATCAGCGCCAGCAACTGGCATGCGAGGTAGGCCGCCAGCAGGGCCCTCGAGCCCTGCCAGCGACACTCGAAGCGGTCACTTGGGCTGGACACGGTCCAGGATCATGCGCACCATGCGCTGCAGCTCAGGGTCGTCGGACTCGCTGCGTTCCATGAACCAGCCGAACATGTCCTGGTCTTCACAGGTCAGCAGCCGGACATAGAGCGCGCGGTCGACGTCGTTCAAGGTGCTGTACACCTCCTGGGTAAACGGCACCAGCAGCACGTCCAGCTCCAGCATGCCGCGGCGGCTATGCCAGAAGAGCCGGTTGAGTTCAGATTGTTCGACGACCATGGAGCCCTCCTCAAATTGGCCGCCAGTATACAGGCCGAGCCTGTGAACGGCACAAGGCGTTGGTCTAGGTCGGCTACCTATTTTGCCGACAGCACTCTATGATGACCCCCAGTCCTGATTACCTGCGAAGACCCATGGCCGACTCCGCTTTTTTCTGCCCCCTGTCCCACGAGGGCGTCCTCGCCGTCCGCGGCTCTGACGCCGGCAAGTTTCTGCAAGGTCAACTGACCTGCAACATCAATTACCTCGACGAGCACACCTCCAGCCTCGGCGCGCGCTGCATGGTCAAAGGGCGCATGCAGTCGAGCTTTCGCATCGTGCCCCACGCCGACGGCTTCGTGCTGGCAATGACCCACGAACTGCTCGAGCCGCAACTGGCCGACCTGAAGAAGTACGCCGTGTTCTCCAAGGCCAAGCTCACCGACGAGAGCAGTGCCTGGGCGCGCTTCGGCCTGCAGCATGGCGACAAGGCGTTGCAGGCGCTGGGCATCGAGCCGCCGACGCAAGATGGCGCCATCAGCCGGCACGACCCCCTGTTCGCAATTGCCGTATCGCCGGGCCGCACCGAACTGTGGGTACCGGCCGAACAGGCCGCAGCCGTACGCGAGCAACTGGCCGAGCACCTCGACGAAGGCCCGCTGGACGCCTGGCTGCTGGGGCAGATCCGCGCCGGTATCGGCCAGGTGATGGCCCAGACCCGCGAACTGTTCATCCCGCAGATGATCAACCTGCAGGCCGTGGGTGGCGTCAGCTTCAAGAAGGGTTGCTATACCGGGCAGGAAATCGTCGCGCGCATGCAGTACCTGGGCAAGCTCAAGCGTCGCCTGTATCGCCTGGCCCTGGCCGAGGGTACTGCTCCGGCCCCTGGCACCGAGGTGTTCTCCCCTACCCATGCCTCATCGGTGGGTGAGGTGGTGCTGGCCGCCACGAGCGCGCAGGGCAGCGAGCTGCTGGCGGTGCTGACTGCCGATGCGGTAGCAGACGACAACCTGCACCTGGGCAGCCCCGAGGGCCCGCGCCTGGAACTGCTGAGCCTGCCTTACGAACTGGACCGCGATCGCGAAATCCAGCGCTGAGCCCACCTGCCCCGCCGCGTGTGGCGGTGGGGCCCCTGAATGCGCTAGAGAATCCACGATGAACACGCTGGCCCAGATCGTTGAAGCACAATTGCTCAGCGCCATCGACAACGATGACCTGGTGCTGCCGACCTTGCCGGAAGTGGCCCTGAGCATCCGCGAAGCGGCTGAAGACAGCGAGATCAGCGTCAGCACCCTGAGCAAGGTGATCGGCCGCGACGCCGCGTTGTCGGCACGCCTGATCAAGGTGGTCAACAGCCCCTTGCTGCGTGCGGCCACCGAAGTCACCGACCTGCAGACCGCCATCACCCGCATGGGTATCAACTACAGCTGCAACCTGGCCATCGGCCTGGTGATCGAGCAGATCTTCCATGCGCGCTCACCGGTGGTCGAACAGAAAATGCGTGAAATATGGGCCAAGAGCCTGGAAGTGGCCGGCATCAGCTATGAGCTGTGCCTGCGCTTCACCCAGCTCAAGCCCGACCAGGGCGCCCTCGCCGGGCTGGTCCACCAGATCGGCGCATTGCCGATCCTGACCTATGCCGAAGAACACAACGAACTGCTCTCCGACCCGGTCTGCCTGAACCATGTGATCGACCTGATCCACCCGGTACTGGGCGACAAGATCCTCAGCGTGTGGGAATTTCCCGAGCAACTGGCCGGGCTGCCGAGCCTGTCGCAGAACCTGGAGCGCAGCACCGACAAGCTCGACTATGTCGACATCGTGCAGATCGCGCGCACCCTCAGCGATGGCAACGAACATGCCCTGGCGCGCCTGCCGGCGATGCGTCACCTGAAGCTGCCACCCAACAGCCACCTGCAGGTCAGCGAGCTGATCGGCGCCAAGCACATGTTTCGCGCCTGATCAGTCGCCCGGGTTGAAGCTGACCCGAACCTTGAGCCCGCCGCGCTCGCCATCGTGCAGGCTGATCTGCGCCAGGTGCGCGCGGCAGATCTCACCGACGATGGCCAGCCCCAGGCCGGTGCCCTGCGCACTGCGCCGATAGAAGCGTTCGAACACCCGCTCGCGCTCCTGCGGGGGAATCCCCGGCCCGTCGTCCTCCACCTCCAGCACCGCCGGGGCCGTCACCCGCAGAATCACGTTGCCATTGGCCGGGGTGTGCGCCAGGGCGTTGTCCACCAGGTTGCTCAGCAATTCGTTGAGCAGCGTCGGCTCGCCGCGTATCCACACCGGCGCCTGTGCTTCCAGTGCCAATGCCACACCCCGTGCATGCGCCAGCGGCGCCATGGCCATGCCCAGCTCGCGGGCCAGCTGGCTGAGGTCGAGCAACTGTGCACCGCCCTCGGCAATGGCGCGCGCACCGTTCTCCACCCGTGCCAGCGACAGCAGCTGGTTGGCCAGGTGGGTCAGCTTGTCGGTGCCCTGGGCCGCCAGTTCGAGCGTGGTGCGCCACTCCTGCGGGTCCTTGGCGCGCAGGCCCAGTTCCACCCGCGCCTTGAGCGCCGCCAGGGGGGTGCGCAACTCGTGCGCGGCGTCGGCGATGAACTGCGCCTGGCGCTCGAACTGGCCCCGCAGGCGCTCGGTGAAGTGATTCAGTGCACGCACCAGCGGCCCCAGTTCGCGCTGAACCTGAACCACCGGCAGGGCGCGCAGGTCGTCGGGCTGGCGTTCTTCCACGGCGCTGCGCAGGCGCTCCAGCGGGCGCAATGCGGCGCTGACCGCAAACCACACCAGCAGCAACGCCCCCATCGCCAGCATGCCCAGGCGCAGCAGGGTATCGGCCATCAGGCTGCGGGCCATGCTCACGCGCGCCTCTTCGGTTTCGGCCACGCGGATCTCCGCCATGCCGTTCATGTTCGGCTCGCTCACCGCCTTGAGCAGGCTGACCACCCGCACGTCCTGGCCCAGGTAGCGCGCATCGTAGAAGCGCGCCAGGGCCGGATAGTCATCGGTACGCGGGGTATCGGGCGGCGGTGCGGGCAGGTTTTCGTAGCCGGAAATCAGGCGTTGATGGATGTCGTTGACCTGGTAGTAGATCCGCCCCGCGCTGTCGTAGGCAAAGGTGTCCAATGCTACGTAGGGCACATCGGCGCTGAGGGTGCCGTCGCGTTGCGAGAGCCCTGCGGCGATGGTGCGCGCCGAGGCCAGCAGGGTACGGTCATAGGCAGTGTCGGCGGCCTCGCGACCGTTCCAGTAGGCACTCAGCCCGCTGGCCACCATCAGCACCACCAGCAGCAGGGCGAGGTTCCACAGCAGGCGCCCGCGCAGGCTGCCGGCGTCACGCATCACGGTGCTCGAGCAGATAGCCCAGCCCACGGAAGGTGACGATCGCCACGGCATGCCCGTCGAGCTTCTTGCGCAGGCGGTGCACGTAGATCTCGATGGCGTCGGGGCTGGCCTCCTCGTCCAGGCCGAACACCTGCGCCGCCAGTTGCTCCTTGCTCATCACCCTGCCAGGGCGGGCGATCAGCGCCTCGAGCACGGCCTGTTCGCGGGAGGTCAGGGCCAACAGCTCGCCCCCCAGGGTGAAGCGCCGGGTATCCAGGTCGTACACCAGCGGGCCGCAGGTCTGCTGGCGCTCGCCACCGAGCACGCTGCGGCGCAGCAGGGCCTTGACCCGCGCCTCCAGCTCGGTCAGTTCGAACGGCTTGGCCAGGTAGTCGTCAGCCCCCAGGTTCAGGCCGTGCACCCGGTCCTTGACGTCGCTGCGGGCGGTCAGCATCAGCACCGGCACGGTCTTGCCGCGGGCCCGCAGGCGCGCCAGCACCTCGAAGCCGTCCATGCGCGGCAGGCCCACATCGAGCACCGCCACGGCATATTCCTCGCTGGCCAGGGCCAGGTCGGCAGCAACTCCATCGTGCAGCACATCCACCGTCAGGCCTGTGCTCTTGAGGGCCTGGGCCACGCTCTCAGCCAGTTGCAGATGGTCTTCGACGAGCAGTACACGCATCGATTTCTCCTGGTCGTGTCGCGTTCAATGGCGCGGAGTTTACAGCGCGGCGGGCGCCTGTGAAGCCATCGAAACATTGAAAGGCCACTGAAAGGTTAGCGAAAGGTTGAGCCCCTAGCATCGCCTGACGGCCCGTTGTACAGGCCGTAGATCGAACCGAAGCGTTCGACCCGAATAAGAACAATAACGGAGTCACCCCACGATGCTGTCCACCCAGCCTCAGGCGCCTGCGCCTGCCCGTCGCCTGCACCCTCGTCCCTCTGCCATCGCCAGTGCCCTCGCCTTTGTCGGCGTCGCCCCGCTGAGCCAGGCCGCGTTCATCGAAGACAGCACCGCCACCTTCGAAACACGCACCATGTACTTCAACCGCGATTTCCACAACGAGCCCAGCACCACGCAATCCAAGCGCGAGGAATGGGCCCAGGGCTTCATGCTCAACCTGGAATCGGGCTACACCGAAGGCACCGTCGGCTTCGGCGTCGACGCCCTGGGCATGCTCGGGGTCAAGCTCGACTCCGGCAAGGGCCGCACCGGCACCGGCCTGCTGCCGACCCATGACGACGGGCGCGCCGCCGACGAGTACTCCAAGCTCGGCCTGACCGGCAAGGTCAAGGTGTCGGCCACCGAGCTGAAGGTCGGTACGCTGATCCCGCAAACGCCCACCCTGCGCCCCAACGACGGGCGCATCCTGCCGCAGACCTTCGAGGGCGGGCTGCTGACCTCCCAGGAAATCAGGCACCTGACCTTCACCGGTGGCCGCCTTGAAAAGGTCAAGGACCGCAACGACACCAACAAGGAAGACATCGCCCTCAACAACAAGAACGGTCGCTTCCTGGGCACGGCCGAAGGCAACCATTTCGACATGGCCGGAGTGGACTACAAGCTCACCGACCGCATCACCGGCAGCTATCACTTCGCCCAGCTCGACGACGTGTACCGCCAGCACTTCGTCGGCCTGCTCGCGACCCAGCCGTTCGGCCCGGGCACCTTCGGCGCCGATGTGCGTGTGGCGTTCAGCGGCGACCAGGGCCAGGCCCGCGGCGGCAGGATCGACAACACCGCCTTCGGCAGCCTGTTCAGCTATGCCCTCGGCGGCCACAAGCTGAGCACCGGCTACCAGCGCCTGTCGGGCGACAGCGCCTTCCCCTACGTCGATGGCGCCGACCCCTACCTGGTCAACTTCGTGCAGATCAACGACTTCGCCCAGGCCGACGAGCGCTCCTGGCAAGTGCGCTACGACTACGACTTCGCCAAGCTCGGCGTACCCGGCCTGAGCTTCATGAGCCGCTACCTCAGTGGCGACAACGTCAGCCGAGCCGGCGGTGGCGAAGGCAAGGAGTGGGAGCGCAATACCGAATTCAAGTACGTGGTACAGAGCGGCGCCCTGAAGAACGTCGCCGTGCGCCTGCGTAACGCCACCTTCCGTTCCAACTTCTCCCGCGACGCCGACGAAGTGCGGCTGCTGGTGAGCTACAGCGTGGCGCTTTGGTAATCCGCCCATAACAACAATGTTCACGGAGACTGACGATGACTTTTTCACTGCGCAAGATCGCCCTGGCCACCGGCTGTCTGCTGCTGGCCGGCAACGTGCTGGCCGCCGAACCCAAACGCCCCGAGTGCATTGCCCCGGCCTCGCCCGGCGGCGGCTTTGACCTGACCTGCAAGCTGGTGCAGAGCGCGCTGCTCAACGAGAAGATCCTGAGCAAGCCGATGCGCGTCACCTACATGCCCGGCGGAGTCGGCGCGGTGGCCTACAACGCTGTGGTGGCCCAGCGCCCGGCCGACGCCGGCACGCTGGTGGCGTGGTCCAGCGGTTCGCTGCTGAACCTGGCCCAGGGCAAGTTCGGCCGCTTCGACGAGAACGCAGTGCGCTGGCTGGCAGCGGTAGGCACCAGCTACGGCGCCATCGCGGTGAAAAAGGACTCGCCCTACAAGACCCTCGATGACCTGGTGGCGGCACTGAAAAAAGACCCTGGCAAGGTGGTGATCGGCTCGGGCGGCACCGTTGGCAGCCAGGACTGGATGCAGACCGCACTGATTGCCAAGGCCGCCGGCATCAACCCGCGCGACCTGCGCTATGTGGCACTGGAAGGCGGTGGCGAGATTGCCACCGCATTGCTGGGCGGGCACATCCAGGTGGGCAGCACGGACATCTCCGACTCGATGCCGCACATCCAGAGCGGCGACATGCGCCTGCTGGCGGTGTTCTCCCCCGAACGCCTGGACGAGCCCGAGATGAAGGACATCCCTACCGCCAAGGAACAGGGCTACGACATCGTCTGGCCAGTAGTACGCGGGTTCTACCTGGGGCCGAAGGTGAGCGACGAGGACTATGCCTGGTGGAAGGCATCGTTCGACACGCTGCTGGCCTCGGATGAATTCGACAAGCTGCGTGACCAGCGCGAGCTGTTCCCGTTCGCCATGACCGGTGAAGCGCTGGACGTGTATGTGAAGCAGCAGGTAGCGGACTACAAGGCACTGGCCCAGGAATTCGGACTGATCCAGTAACCCATCGCTTCACCTGTAGGAGCCGGCCTTGCCGGCGAATCACCGCGGTCCCGCCAGGTCGGTGGCGCGTCATTCGCCGGCAAGGCCGGCTCCTACGGGTGCAGGTTTGCCCTTCGAGGATTCCCCCATGATCCTGCAACGCCTTTTCGCCCTGACCCTACTGGCCGCCTGCGCCGCACTGGCCGTCATGGCCTGGCCCTACCAGGCCGCCTTCTCCTACGAACCGGTCGGCCCGCGCGCCTATCCGTTGCTGATGCTCGGCCTGATGGCCATCGCCCTGCTCTACCTGGCGATCCGTCCCACGCCCATCGTGCGCAAGGACGACGAACCAGAGCTGGACCGCGCCAGCCTGATCAAGATCGGCCTGTGCACCGGCCTGCTGCTGGTGTTCGCCGCCACCTTCGAATCCCTGGGCTTCATCCTCAGCAGCACGCTGATCGGCATCCCCATGGCGCGCCTGTACGGCGGACGCTGGCTGCCCAGTGCGGTCATCGTCGGATTGATGAGCATCGCCCTGTACCTGCTGTTCGACCGCGCCATGGATGTGCCCCTGCCCCTGGGCCTGCTCGACGTTCTGGAGAATTGACATGGATACTTTCAGCTACCTCGGTCAGGGCTTCGGCGTCGCCCTGAGCCCCTACAACCTGGTGACTGCACTATGCGGCACGCTGATCGGTACGGTGGTCGGCCTGCTGCCGGGCCTGGGCCCGATCAACGGCGTGGCGCTGCTGATCCCCATCGCGTTCGCCCTGGGCCTGCCGCCGGAATCGGCGCTGATCCTGCTGGCCGCGGTGTACCTGGGCTGCGAATACGGCGGGCGCATCAGCTCGATCCTGCTCAACATCCCCGGTGAAGCCTCCACCGTGATGACCACCCTGGACGGCTACCCCATGGCTCGCCAGGGCCTGGCCGGGGTGGCGCTATCGCTGTCGGCCTGGAGCTCGTTCATCGGTGCGTTCATCGCCACCTGCGGCATGGTGCTGTTCGCCCCGCTGCTGGCCAAGTGGGCGATCGCCTTCGGCCCGGCGGAGTATTTCGTGCTGATGGTGTTCGCCATCGTGGCACTGGGCGGCATGGCCGGCGACAAGCCGCTCAAGACCTTCATCGCCGCCCTGATCGGGCTGTTCCTTTCGGCCGTGGGCATCGACGCCAACAGCGGTGTGTACCGCTTCACCGGCGACAGCATCCACCTCACCGACGGCATCCAGTTCGTGGTGCTGGTGCTGGGCCTGTTCTCCATCAGCGAGATCCTGTTGCTGCTGGAAAAGACCCACCACGGGCACAAGGCCGTGGAAGCCACCGGACGCATGCTGTTCAACCTCAAGGAAGCCGCCTCGGTGTTCGTGGTGAACATCCGCTGCGGCCTGCTCGGCTTCTTCATGGGCGTGCTGCCCGGGGCCGGTGCGACCCTGGCCAGTGCCGTGGCGTACATGACCGAAAAACGCCTGGCCGGTGCCAGCGGCACCTTCGGTAAGGGTGACAAGCGCGGCCTGGCCGCTCCGGAAACCGCCATCGGCGCCTCCTGCTGCGGCGCCCTGGTGCCGATGCTGACCCTGGGCGTACCGGGCTCGGGTACCACGGCGGTGATGATCGGTGCCTTGAGCCTGTACAACATCACCCCCGGCCCGCTGCTATTCGAACAGCAGCCGGATATCGTCTGGGGCCTGATCGCCTCGCTGTTCATCGCCAACATCATGCTGGTGATCCTCAACATCCCCATGGTGCGCCTGTTCACCCGCATCCTGTCGGTGCCCAACTGGGCGCTGGTGCCGGTGATCGCGATCATCACCGCGATCGGCGTGTATGCGGTGCATGCCACCACCTTCGACCTGTTCCTGATGATCGGCATCGGCATCTTCGGCTACATCCTGCGCAAGCTGGACTTCCCGCTGTCGCCGCTGCTGCTGGGCTTCATTCTCGGCGGGCTGATGGAGCAGAACCTGCGCCGGGCGCTGTCGATCTCCAACGGTGAACTGGAGATTCTGTGGGCCAGCCCGATCAGCCTGGGGGTGTGGGCGATGGTCGCGTTGATGCTGACCCTGCCGCTGCTGCGTATCTGGCGCCGCCGCAGCGCCCAGCGTCGTGCCCTGGCCGATGTCTGAATCTACCTTGCGCACCTGGTGGGCCACTCCACTGGTCGGCCTGGCCGGCGGGTACCTCGCCAGCCTGGTCGGCTGGCCGCTGCCATGGATGGTCGGCTCGCTGCTGGCGGTGATTCTGGTGCGCTGCCTGACGCCCTGGCAGATCGGTGAAATACCCAACGGGCGCAAGTGCGGCCAGTGGATCATCGGCGTCGGCATCGGCCTGCACTTCACCCCCCAGGTGGTCGAACAGGTGGCCAGCCATTTCGGCTTGATCTTCTTCGGCGCGCTGATCACCAGCGTATCCAGCCTGATCGGCGTATGGCTGTTGCTGCGCACCGGTGAAGACCGGGCCACGGCGTTCTTTTCCAGCATGCCGGGCGGCTCGGGCGAGATGGTCAACCTGGGTGCACGCAACGGCGCAGTGCTCAGCCGCGTCGCCGCCGGGCAGAGCCTGCGGGTACTGGCGGTCGTGCTGTGCGTGCCCGCAGCGTTCAAGTTCCTGCTCGGCGACGGCGTACCGTTGAGCCATGCCGGTACGGTGGATGGTTACTGGCTGGCGTTGATCGCGCCGCTCGGGGTGCTGGCCGCACTGCTCTGGCAGCGCCTGCGCCAGCCCAACCCGTGGCTGTTCGGCCCGCTGCTGGTGGCCTCGAGCATCAGCATCGGCGCCAACCTGCACACCGGCCTGCCCGACGGCGCCAGCCAGCTCGGCCAGTGGCTGATCGGCAGCGGCCTGGGCTGTCACTTCAACCGCGCGTTCTTTCGTCGCGCGCCGTCATTTCTGGGCCGTACCCTGGTCGCCACGGCACTGACCATGCTGCTGGCGGGCCTCGCGGCCTGGGCCTTGAGCGCGTTGACGGCGCTGGACCTGCGCTCGCTGACCCTGGGCATGATGCCCGGCGGTATCGCCGAAATGAGCCTGACCGCCGAAACCCTGCAACTGTCGGTACCGCTGGTGACCGCGCTGCAGGTGATGCGCCTGCTGTTCGTGCTGTTTCTGGCCGAGCCGTTGTTCCGGCACTGGGCGGGCGAACGAACATCCGCCAACCCCTGAAACGAGAAAAGGAAGCCGAGGCTTCCTTTTCTTTTCTACTGCTCGCCTGATCAGAAGCGATAGCTTGCGCCGAGGCTGAAGCTGTACGGCATCTCGATGTTCTTGCCGTTCATGTAGCCAGCCTCGCCGTACACCTGGAAGTCCTTGGCGACGGTCCAGGCAACCCCTGCGCCCAGCTCGGCGCGCGAACCGGACAGGTCGTTGTTGAACACGTTGTTGTTCACCTGCACCTGGTTGCGCTGTGCGAACTCATGGGCAAACGCGGCCTTCACATAGGGCTGGATCATGCTGTCGCCGCCCAGCGAGATGGTCTTGCCGAGCGTGGTACCGACCTTGCCCAGCAGCGAGCGGCTGACATCGCCATTGGCGTCGAAGCCGTTGTCCAGGGTGAAGTCCTTGCCGGCCACCGCCGCAGCGGCCACCTGGGCGAAGGGTTCGATGAAGTAGCCATCGTCGAGCTTGATGTGCTTGCCGACTTCCACCGAGGCGCTCATGCCGTGGGTGTCGTAGTCGCCCTTGGTGCGGGTGCCATCGCTCAGGCCGACCTTGGCGTCATTCTGGTAGCGGTTGTACTTGAGCACGCTGTCGACGTAATAGCCGCTCTCAGGGTCCATCCAGGTGGCGTAGCCGCCCACATAGTAGCTGTCGATGCTGCCCGAACTGCCGTAGCTCAGGTTCAGGTCCGAGCGGCTGTGGCCGGCCAGCAGGCCCAGGGTCCAGTTGCTTTCGCCCAGTTGCGCATCGGCCCCGAAGGTCAGCCCGCGCTGGTTCTGCTGGTACCCTACGCCCGACGAGGCGTCGGCAATGTTGTGCTGGTTGCCGTAGGCACGCATCCACACCCCGGCGTTCTTGCCCTGGTTGTAACGCAGTTCCCCCATGCGGCTGCGCAGCGAGGTCATTTCGCCGTAGGCGATGGTGATCGGGGTGTTGAACAGGGCCATGACCGTGCGGGTCATCGGGCTGATGGTGCGGGTTTCCCTGTCCAGGTACCAATCCTGGCCGTCCTTCACCAGCTTGTAGGAGTAGGCACCCAAGTCTACTTCCTGGCGATCGTTGAGCAGGCTGAACTGCGCATCGCCCGAGCCCGTATGAACCAGCTGCAGGCGTTCCACGCTGGCGGGGTCGGTACCGCTGGTGCCGACCATCAGCCCATGGGTGCCGCTGGCGTTGCCGGTGACGTTCAGGAAATCGGTGGCGCCGCTGGCGAAGTTGGACGCCATGTAGAACTCGCCATTGCCCGACAGGCTCTGCACATTCAGTTCATAGAACGAGTTTTCGTCGCCGAAGGTGATGCGGCCCCCGGTCATGGCCAGGTCGCCGATGGTGTTGTTGGCGTTCAGGGTCCAGTTGGAGTTGCTGTTGATGTTTACCTGCTGCACACCGTTCAAGTTGCCGGTGAGTTGCGAGCGGTTGTCAAGCGCCAACGACGCGTTGGCACCAGGTGTAACAACTACATCCCCCACCAGAGACGCCTGATCAAGTTTCAGGTTAGCGGTGGCGGTATCAGCAATTTGCACATTGCCGCGCAACGAAGAAGCTGCCACGTTCAGGTTGGCCGTGGCAGGGCCCTGGACCTCAAGAATGACGCCGTTACCACCGTTCAAGGTCGAACCATTTCTAACATTGATTTCAGCGACCGTATCAGTGCGCACCAGAACTGCAGGGCCCGTACCGCCAGTGGCACTGGAGTTATCCAAGGTGAGTGTCGGCGCTTGCGAATTGATGGCTGACTCGCGCCCGATGCGAACTCCGGCCGCTGTACCGTTGAATTGCGTACCGGAAGTAGCGGTGACAGTGCCGCCAAGGATCGCTAGGCCGATGCCGTCGGCATTGCTGCCAGTGACCGTGGTCCCGCTGATGTTCAATGTGCTCCTGGCGGACACCTGGGCCCCCAGCCTAGCGCCGGTAATAGTGCTGTTGCTGACAGTGGCGGTGGACGGTGCGGCCCCTACCCGTGCTATGGCCATCCCGACAGCGCCCGTTGAGGAAACAACTGCCCCATTCACGGTCGCGTTGCTGCCAAACAGGTGCAAGCCGTTGGAACTGCCGCCCGAGATAGTGCCGCCATTGAGCTGCACGGTCGACGCGGTAACACGAATGGACAACGTGGAAGCATCCTGGGTAGTCAGCACTGCACCGTTGACGAGATCATAAGTATCCGGTGCATCTGCAGCGGTAAGTGTCAGCGTCTGGTTATCAACTAGAATGGCCAATGCCTGCTCACTTGCAAGCGCCCATGGCAATAGCATCAACATATTCATAAATACAAATAGCGGCTTTTTTGCGCTTGTTTTATCGATTGTAGTTCGCATGCATGGACCCCTTGAAAAATAATCAGTTGAATTGAGGCGACTGCCTCGACTCGTAACTTCAAAGGTACATAGCCTAGGGGTATTGAATAGTGAGATATGTAGGAAATTTCCTAGGTAGCTTGCATTTAATTCCTCACCAACGCAGCGTGCTGGGGTTTCCCCCAGCACGCGACTGTCAGCTCTGAGGCAGACACAAACCGCCACCTGGCTTACGCAGGGCATAACGCACGGCCGATGCCTGAGAGCTACCCGGAATATTACCGGCCTTTACGATCCGCCAACTGGCGCGGAACGACCCCAATTCATAGTACTTGCCAGGCTGGTCAGCGATTTCGAAGTAAGACTTGAGCAGTGGCAACACACGCTCGATTCGATTTGAAGTAGCCTCTTGATCACTGACAACCACCGGTATTTCCCGCGTCCTGTCAGTGACAACTATTGAACCGGCCTTATCGCTGCACACGCTGAGTGTAATAAATACAAGATCATCTTTGGATAACACTCCCGCACGCTCTGCGATCGCCAACCTGATACCGTCTGGCAAAGGACGAGGACGTTCACAATTCAATATACCCAAAGCGGTCACTGGCGTTGTACCCGGTACATCGCTGCTACCGCCAATGCGATCCGGGAAGGTCACTTTTGCAGTTACCGTCACGGTGGCAATACTGACCTCTACGCTGCCATCGACCGCCTGTTGCGGGTTGCCGGTGGTTTCGGTTTCCTGGATTTCGTAACCGATCGCGATGGTGCCATTGCCCAGGCTCTCGACGAAATTCCAGGGAATCGGGATAGAGATGACAGTCCCCGGTGTTTCGCCTGCGGCGATGGTGTGTGTAACTGCATTGTCTTTTCGACCATAGAACAACCGGACGAACTCACCCACTTTCGCATTCTCGTACACGGTAAAGAGCAGAACCGCACCTGAGCCGACATCCGCTGGGCGAATAAAACCAGGTTGTTTCGAACTGTTGCCTTGAGCGCGAACCGGTACCAGCGTGGCGTTGATCGGTCCAGGCCCGACAGGGTCGGGGCCTATGGTGGTCAAGTCAACCGCCACCTCGGTGTCGGGCGATGTCCAGGTGTTCTTGCCACGAATGACGTCATACCATACCCGTACCGCTGGGTCTTTCACCTGGTCATTGGGCAAAGCAATCTCATCCCAGTTAAAGGTGACCCGATCATTCGGCCAGATAATGACTTTTACAGTGTCCTCATCACGGTAATACACCCGAATTTCATCGCCTGCCTGAGCGTTTTTAAAAGCCGGCACGATAGCTTCCACGCCAGTGCGGGCGTCCTCCCGACTAATCGGTGCAGCGGGTACCAGCGGCTTCAGCAGGTCCTCGGGTTCGGGGGTCAGACGCACCGTCAGGTGAACCGGGATGGAAAAGTCCGAGCGATTCCCAGCCCGGTCCTCAAGCTTGTACTGGAGCACCGAAACACCTTCGCCAATCGCTTTGATAGTGTCCTCATCGAGTTCGATGTCGAAGCCATCGTCCTCTGCCTCTGGGGGAACGTCGCCACTGCGAACAGGTACCGGGTTACCAGCGATGTACAACTGATATTTGTCGCCCGGGTAATAATCAAAATAAGGAGGAACATGAAGCGTCAATGTACCGCTGTGCTCAGCAAGGTATTTCAGGGTAACGACGCCATCAGTCACGTCGGCAGGGTACTCGATTGGCGCGGGGTTATCGTTCAACGCGGGGTCCAGCAAATCCAGTGTCAGCAGTTGAATTTCAGATTCTTCTTTGTTGCCCGTTTCATTACTATACACCGAGTAACCAATCAATTTGATACCATCCCCGCCCACTTTCAAACTATTGAAAGGGATGACAAAACGACCAGGAAGATCGGTGGCAGCAACAGGCACTTCAAACTTGTAGGTATACTGCACACCGTCTTCTACGCCGTTGACAACCGGAACACCATTTACATGCAGAGTTACATAATCGAAACTGCCATCATCCCCCCCCGAAGGCACCCACAATGGAATCTCCAACATTAGCCCCGACTTGAACTGGTCTCGGTGAAAAAGATTGACCTTACCATCGTCTGCAGCAGGCAATACATTATCCATCACAAAATCTTCAACTGCATTCACCCCGCCGACGCTCATCACCCCGAAGCCCGTGGGCGCCTTGGCGGCTTTAAGTTCATTACTGTGCTTAACAACTGCTTGAAGACCCTCTTCCAATGCAGTTTTATTATCCTGATCACGCTTGGCCCGGTACTCTGCAATCGCGGGATTTTTTGCCTTGGCGGCTTCACCGGTATTTGCCTTTTCTAAAATAGTCATCTTGACTCTCCATTTCAGGTAGATTTGCTAAACACACAACAGGCACGTGACGCTTCCTCAATCAGCCTGTGCGCCGCTGATTGCTTCATACGTTCGATACTTGCTAATGCCGCTACCACGTTCCTACGTCAGGTGCGAAGTACCTGGCCGATTTAACCGCGGCTAAACGTTGCTACCATCACATACCGAGCCATTCGGAAGTTGTAGCGATATGAAAGTCATCTCCCGATCGGATTCACCACCCTGTCCATCCGCTCTGGCCACTCTGTAATTCACTACTGCAACCCCCTCAACATCCTTGCCATCTGCCTCATTGGCACGCTTAAGGGGTTGTAGGACCAAATCGGCAAAGCGTGTCATCGTAAACATAAAGCCGTTATTAACCTGCGCCGGGGTAGACAGCTTGATGGGATCGAAATAAACAACATCAGTCAGTGATCCCGTGGGGGGCGTTGATGAAGCCCCCTCAAGAGTGCGAAACAGTTGCCAGGACACTTCGACGTTGTCCCCTACGCCCCACAATCCAGGGTTGCCTGGCACGCTGATACGTATACCGTTCCAGGGTTTTTTCTGGCAGTTGATCCACCCCCAGAGCGTGACATCAGGAAATTTTACCGGTTTGAAGCCAACGATTGGCTGGACAGCAACCCGCACATGCGTATCACGGGCACGATGGCGGTTGACGCCATTGAACGTCCAGTAGAACACCGCAATCGCGGGCCCATCTCCCGCAGCCAGCACTGCGGCATAGGGCACGGGGGAAAACCTGACGACGCTGCCTGCGGTATCGCCTGCCTTCACGGTGTAGGTAGCGACCACGTCGGCGTTATTACCCCAATACAATTCAAGTATTTCGCCTGGCTCAGGCACTGCATACAGCGTCACCTCGACAGTGACTGGCAGGTTCATGTCCTGGCGGGTCAGGATGTTGTCACCTGTTCTGCCTTTCACCACTACCGGCTTTAGCAATCGGTGAATAGGATCGGGGCCTTCAGGGTCGGGGCCTGCGACACTCAGGTCTATCTCGAATGCAACTGTTGAGGAGGTTGAGGTGATTTCCCGAGTCAGCGTGTAGTACACCTTGCAAGCAGTGCGCCCCGAAAAGCCATCGGCGGCCAGGATTTCCCACGCCACAGGCAACCTAACGGGCCAGGTGGCGGTGGACGGTACGGTGTAAGGTGCCAATGTGCGTCCATTCCAATAGGCTTGCAGGGTGTCCCCAGTACGCGCGTCTACGATACGTGGAATATGCACCTGCACACCGCGACGGGCGTCCTCAAGGTCGACCAAACCATCTTCAGCCAGCGGCACCTGAGGCGCAGGCAGCACAATTGGCTGCGCCACATTCACGGTCAGGGGCAAGGACAAGGAGATGGCTCCCCGATTGCTAGCGCGATCCATCAGCCAGTAGTAGAGCACTCGCGAACCGTTGGCTTTCCTGCGAACATCGTCGCCCCTGATCGTCAACTCGACAAAGCCCTGATCCTTGTGCGACTGCTGGATCTGCAGCCTCGCCAGGGGGTCGAACAGGGGGCCTTTCGACGGTTCAAGGAAGACTTCGATCACATCCTCCAACCGCACGTCCGGCCACAGCTCGACCCTGACGATAACCCTGTCGTTGTTGCGTACCAGGTAAGCTTGATCGATGGTGCGCGTGTTTTCATTCAATGCGGGGGGATTACCGGCCTGGCCGTTGTTGGGGGCGGTCTTGTCAAGAAACACTGCGGCGGGCTGGGAGGTCTCCGGGTTGAGTACCTCTGTGATCCATACCCGGTAGGAAACGTAGAAGATTCCTTGAGTGCGCAGGTAGGGCTCAGGTATAGCCGCATCCAGCGGAAAAAGGTCTGCGGGATCGGCCGTCATTGGCACTTCCCAGCTTCCAACCACTACACCGTTTTCAGCCCCACTTGATACGGCGCTGCCCCATATCAGATCAAAATGCAGTATTGCGCCATCAAAATAGTCTTGTTCGTAACCTGGCCAGGCACTCTCGATGAGAACTGCCAGCGGCCGGGTCTGATTGGCCAGTGGAATTGTATACACCCCTGCCTCGTCGGCCAGCAGAGGCAGTGCAGCAGGAACCCGCAATGTAGGCAGAATCAAAATACCGATCGATTGGCCGCTGCGGCCTGACCCCATCATGCTCAGTTTGGTCATCTGCGTATTCCTCGGGCCTGGTGGTCAAAACCATTTCAGGGCGCTGCTCGACTCTCACCTCTCACAGCCATGGCGCAAATGTAATGGCGGAATACGCTTCGCGAAACTGACAGAAATACCAGGTAGGTGCGCTTACAACGCCGGTAGCGCCCACTGCACCGGCGCCAGCCCGTGCTGTTCCAGAAACTTGTTGGCCCGGCTGAAATGCCCGCAGCCGATGAAGCCACGGTAGGCCGACAACGGTGAAGGATGCACCGACTTGAGCACCAGATGCTTGGTACCGTCGATCAGCACAGACTTGCTCTGGGCATGCTTGCCCCACAACAGGAACACGGTGGCGGGCTGGCGCTCACTGACCAGCTGGATGATGCGGTCGGTGAACGACTCCCAGCCTTTTTTGGCATGCGACGCGGCAATCGAGCGCTCCACGGTCATGGTGGTATTGAGCAGCAGCACGCCCTGTTCGGCCCAGCTCTGCAGGTAGCCGTGGTTCGGGATCGGGATGTTCAGGTCGCGCTGCAACTCCTTGTAGATGTTCACCAGCGACGGCGGCGCGGGCACCCCAGGCTGCACCGAGAAGCACAGGCCGTGTGCCTGGCCCGGGCCGTGGTAGGGGTCCTGCCCCAGAATCACCACTTTGACCTGGTCCAGCGGTGTGGAGTTGAGCGCATTGAAGATCAGCGGCCCCGGGGGATAGATCTCCTTGCCGGCCGCATATTCCTGACGCAGGAACTCACGCAGTTGCTGCATGTAGGGCTGTTCGAATTCGCCGCGCAGAGCGTCTTTCCAGCTCGGTTCGAGTTTGATGCGGTCATCGTTGGTCATGGGCACTCCCGTAGGCAATGGGGGCGGACACTAGGAAAGCTGCCAGCGCTTGTCAATCGATCCGACCGGCGACCGGCATGATCGCTGACAGTAGCCATACTTGTCGGGATAACCGCAGTGAGGTGGCCCATGGCCGTAGCGTTCGAAGTACTCACCGGCGTCGATGGCGCCCGCATCGGCGTTGCCAGCCTGGATGCGCCCCAGTCGCTCAACGCCCTGTCGTTGCCGATGATCGAGCAGTTGAGCACCCACCTGCAAAGCTGGGCCAAGGATGACGGCATCGTCTGCGTGCTGCTGCGCGGGCTGGGTGACCGGGCGTTCTGCGTGGGGGGCGATGTGCGCAGTCTTGTGGAGGCGTGCCGCGCACAGCCTGGTGAAGTACCGCCGCTGGCGGCGCGTTTCTTCGCCGCCGAGTACCGGCTCGACTATGACCTGCACCATTACCCCAAGCCTCTGCTGTGCTGGGGGCACGGGCATGTGCTGGGCGGCGGCATGGGCCTGCTGCAGGCCAGCACGGTACGCATCGTGACCCCGAGCAGCCGCCTGGCGATGCCGGAAATCAGTATCGGCCTGTACCCGGACGTGGGCGCCAGCTGGTTCCTGAACCGGCTGCCAGGGCGTCTTGGCCTGTTCCTTGGGCTGACTGGCGCGCCGATCAATGCACGCGATGCACTGGACCTGGGCCTGGCGGACCGCTTCATGGGCGAAAACCAGCAGGACGAGCTGATTGAAGGGCTGTTGCAACTGAACTGGCAGGAGCAGACCGCGATGCAGCTCAACAGCCTGCTCAAGGCGTTGCAGCAGCAGGCGCTTGCCGAGTTGCCGCCGGCCCGATGGCTGCCACGCCGGGCGCAGATCGACGCGCTGCTCGATGTCAGCGACCCGGCCTGTGCCTGGCGGGCGATCGCACAGTGGCGCATGCACGACGACGAGGTCCTGGCCAAGGCGGCACGCACCCTCACCGAAGGCTGCCCGCTGACCGCGCACCTGGTGTGGCAGCAGATCGCGCGGGCGCGCTACCTGTCGCTGGGGCAGGTGCTGCAGATGGAATATGCGATGAGCCTGAACTGCTGCCGGCATCCGGAGTTCAGCGAAGGGGTACGCGCGCGCCTGGTGGACAAGGACCAGACGCCGCATTGGCATTGGCAGGAAGTTGCTCAGGTCCCCCAGGCAGTGGTGCAGGCGCACTTCAGCAAGGCATGGGAGGGGAGGCATCCGCTGGCTGACCTTGTGTGAAGCCAGCGAATGCGATGTTCACCGGTGCGAGTTGCGATCGCCCCAGCCGTTGTCGCTGCGGCCCCGGTCACGCCCATGATCGCGCCCACGGTCATTGTCCCGCCCCTGATGCCACTGCTGCCCCTGACCATAGCGCGGGTTCTGGTAGTAACGCCCTGGGGCGGGGCGCACATTGTAGTAGCCATGCCCCGGTACCGGGCGGTACTGAGGCACGGGCGCCGGGCGGTAGTGACGCGGCGCGGGGGCGTAATAGCGAGGCTGCGGCACCACGTAGTACCCCCTGTTATAGGGATAACCACGGTCGTAACCACGGTATTCATAGCGGTCCACGGTGTACACATCACTGCGGTAGTAGCCCTGGCCACCGTAATACGGAGCACAGGCGGTGGTCAGCACACCCAGCACAACAATCAGCAAAAGTCGGCGATACATGGCGGCCTCCCGGACCGCTGAACTGCACATCCCAGCGGCGCTGGTCGGCGTCGATCGGCAAGCGTTCATCGACATAGGCTAAGACCACCGAATCGACGTGCCGTGCGTTTTTCGAAATAAATTGTGACAAGGCCGATACCCCTGAAAATCGTCCAGTTATTTTCTGCGCGCCCCTCTAGAATAAGACGCATCGGTACCCGCCACGGATCTGCCATGCCGCTTCGTTACGCCCTGTTCTCGCAACGCTCGTTGATGCTGGCATTGCTTTTGTTGCTTGGCTGCGGCTTTCTGGCCACGTCGCTGCTCAGCTACTTTGCCTCGCGCAGCGAGATCCGCGACAACATCATCAACACCGAGCTGCCGCTGACCTCCGATACCGTCTACTCCGAAATCCAGCGGGACCTGGTGCGCCCGGTGGTGATCGCCTCGATGATGGCCCAGAACACCTTCCTGCGTGACTGGGCCCTGGCCGGCGAACAGGACCCGATGCCCATCACCCGCTACCTCAATGAAGTGATGGCGCATCAGAATGCCTACACGGCGTTTTTTGTCTCCGAGGCCAGCGGCATCTACTACCAGGCCAAGGGCGTACTCAAGCATGTCGACCCGCGCACCGAGCGTGACCGCTGGTACGCACGCGTCAAGGCGATGGACACGCCCTACGAGATCAACGTCGACCTGGACATGGCCAACCAGGACAAGCCCACCGTCTTCATCAACTACAAGGTGTTCGACTACCAGGGCAGGTTCATCGGCGCGGCTGGCGTCGGGCTGACGGTCGAAGCAGTGATCAGGCGCCTGAGCGACTACCAGTTGCGCTATCAGCGTACGGTGTATTTCGTCGATGCCAGCGGTCGCATCGTGCTCACCGGGTCTGCCGGCGGCCCCGAAGGCGTACACAGCGGGCTCACGCTGCGCGAGGTGCCAGCGCTGGCCGACCTGCAGCAGAAAATGCCCGTGCCGGTGGAGGGCAACCGCGAATACAACCATGATGGGCACAGCCACTTTCTCAATGTGCGCCTGATCCCCGAGCTCGACTGGTACCTGTTCGTCGACAAGCGCGACGGCACGGCCCTGGACAGTGCACGCCAGTCGCTGTACATGAACCTGGTGATCTGCGCGATGATCACCCTGGTGGTGCTGTCGCTGCTCAATGCGATGATCCGTCGCCATCAGGACAACATCCAGACCCTGGCAACAATCGACAGCCTGACCGGCCTGCCCAACCGACGCGCCTTCGACCTGCTGGCGGCACAGGCCCTGCTCGACACCGAGCGCGAGCCCATGCCACTGGTGGCACTGCTGCTCGACCTGGACCACTTCAAGGTCCTCAACGATACCCACGGCCATCTGGCCGGCGACGAAGTGCTGCGTCAGTTCGCGCGCATCCTGGAAAGCTGCCTGCGCCATACCGACATCATCTGTCGTTGGGGCGGCGAGGAGTTTCTCGTGCTGCTCAAGAACACCGACGCCGACGCCGCACGGGCGGTTGCCGAAAAGATTCGCCTGCGCACCGAGCAACTGGCCTTCGGCTATGCCGACAAGGTGCTCGACCTGACCGTGAGCATCGGCTTGAGCGCCCATCGGTCCGACGATACCTTGCACACCCTGATCGCCCGCGCCGATGATGCGCTGTACCGCGCCAAACAGGGTGGACGCAATCGCGTCTGCTCGGAACTGTAAAACGCCGCCCCCGGTAGCCACCACCATGACCGATACCCGCCTGTGCCCCGCCTGCGGCGCCAGCAACCAATGCAGCCTCACCGACCCGCGCAGCGCCACCCAGGCCTGCTGGTGCTACAGCGTGCAGATCGATCCCCGCGTGCTCGAAGCGCTGCCGGCGCATTTGCGCAACAGTGCCTGCCTGTGCCCGCGATGCGCCCAGGTCGATGCCCGATTGCAGGCAGCCAAGCCTGCGCCGAACCGTTAGACTGCGCGCCCACCTCTGTACGCCCAACCGCCATGCGCCTCGACCGTTTTCTCAGCAACTTGCCATGTTTCAACCGCCAGCAGGTGCGCCTGCTGCTGGTGCAACGACGGGTGCGGGTGGATGGCGTGGCCATCGCCGACCCGCACCATGAGGTACGCGAGTTCAGCCGCGTCGAGGTCGACCAGCAGGTGCTGCAAGCCGGGCGTGCACCGCGCTACCTGATGCTGCACAAGCCGATGGGTTGCGTCAGCGCCACCGTCGACCCGCAGCACCGCACCGTGCTCGACCTGCTCGACGAACCCGACCGGAACGACCTGCACATCGCCGGGCGCCTGGACTTCAACACCACCGGGTTGCTGCTGCTGACCAACGATGGCCAGTGGTCACGTCGCCTGACCCAGCCCAAGACAGGGCTGGCGAAAACCTACTACGTCGAGACCGAGCAGCCGATCACCGACGCCTATGCGCCAACCTTTGGCCAGGGCATCTACTTCGCCTTCGAAAACCTCACCACCCTCCCCGCCGAGCTCACCCTGCTGGGCAGCCACAGCGCGCGCCTGAGCATCGTCGAGGGGCGCTATCATCAGGTCAAACGCATGTTCGGCTTCTTCGACAACAAGGTCACGCGCCTGCACCGCGAGCGCATGGGCCCGCTGCACCTGGACCCGCAGCTGGCCCCGGGGCAATACCGTGCGCTGAGCCAGGATGAAATCCTGGCCATCTGACGCCACGACCGCTCGGCAAAAAAATCATCGATTGCGCCAACGGCACTTGCGGGTTGGCCGGGCGCCTGCTTGAATCCAACCGTCAGTCTGCATGTGACCAATCGGTCACGAACGCAGTCCAAGGCACCTTTTTGCAGGTGACCGGCGCCCCGAAGCGCTGGCGTCCGGCAGATTGCCCACCTAACAACAATACCCGTCGACCAGCCGGCAACGGATCGACACAGGGCCCCTCGTTTCATTTCAAGGCGTATGCCTACCTGTCATGAAGACCGGGCAAGCTTGCTTGCACGGATACCCTTTTTGCGCCAGGAGTCGATGACATGAGGCCAGAAATTGCTGTGCTGGATATACAGGGTCAGTACCGGGTTTACACGGAGTTCTATCGCGCGGACGCCGCAGAGAAGACGATCATCCTGATCAACGGCTCGCTCGCCACCACAGCGTCTTTCGCCCAGACGGTGCGCAACCTGCATCCACAGTTCAACGTCGTGCTGTACGACCAGCCCTACTCGGGCAAGTCCCGGGCACACAACCGCAACGACCACCTGCTGACCAAGGAAACCGAAGGCCGGATCCTGCTGGAGCTGATCGACCACTTCGCCGCCGACCACCTGATGTCGTTTTCATGGGGCGGTGCCTGCACCCTGCTGGCACTGGCCAGCAAGCCGCGGCGCATTCGCAAGGCCGTGGTCAGCTCGTTCTCGCCGGTGATCAACGAACCGATGCGCGACTACCTGGAGCGCGGCTCGCACTACCTGCGCACCTGCGACCGCCAGCAGATGGGCAAACTGGTCAACGACACCATCGGCAAGCACCTGCCCTCGCTGTTCAAGCGTTTCAATCATCGCCACGTCAGCAGCCTGGCCGAGCATGAGTATGCGCAGATGCACTTCCACATCCATCAGGTGCTGGATCACGACCTTGGGCGGGCCCTGCGGGCCGCACAGGCCATCGACATTCCGGTGCTGTTCATGAACGGTGAATGGGACGAATACACCACTGCCCACGATGCCCGGCAGTTTTCCCGGCACGTGCGCCACAGCCACTTCAGGCCGATTCGCAGCGCCGGCCATTTCCTGGACATGGAGCACAAGGCGGCCTGCCGCGACACCCGCGAGGTGCTGCTGGAGTTTCTCGGCCCGCAACCGCGTGAAACGCGCTCCGCGTATCACTTCGTGAACGGCCAGCATGCGCAGGCCATCTGAGTGGTCGCGGCCAGTGTAGCGCCGGTCTGCGGCAGACCGGCGCTGCGGCTCGCGAGCCGCCGATTGCAATAAGGGCTTCAAATCGTCTCGCAGTTCTGGTACAAAGTGCGCCTGAAAGCGGGTGTCGTATAATGGCATTACTCCAGCTTCCCAAGCTGATAACGAGGGTTCGATTCCCTTCACCCGCTCCAGTCACTTCCCCCTCCCCGTTACAAGCCCCCTCAGCACTCGAACCATCCAACTGAATATGCTCGCAGCCTCACATGACAGTGGCTTGCTTACAGGCAGTTCTGGATAATGCCCTTAATCGATACCCCGCATCCAAGACGGATAGCAAGAGGGTGAAAATTTCAGTTGGGTAAATCCATGGGGGATGAGTTGTCCAAGCAAAAGGATCTTAGCCAGTTGCAGATCGACGGAGTTTTCTGCATCAGCCTGCGGGAGCGGACTGACCGTCGAGACCTTTTGACCCGGGAGTTCGAAGGCAGCGGGTTGAACATCGAATTTCTCATCGTGGACCGCGATAGCGAGAATCCCGAGCGGGGCTGCTTCGACTCCCACGTGACCTGCGCAAAAATGGCTCTGGAGCGTAAATATCGGCGGGTACTGGTGCTCGAGGATGACGCCACCCTGCTGACCTTCGACCCACGCCAGGTGCACCAGATCAACACCTTCCTGAACGGGAAGGAACCCGAACTGTTTTATCTTGGAGCGAATCTGGGGAGGGTATGGCTCACCTGGCACAGGGGAATAGCCCGTGTACGGGCCAAAGGTACCCATGCTTACATTCTGTCCAGCAAAGGCTGCGAGCACCTGGTCAGCCATTCACCCTATACGGGTACGGCGATCGACAAGGTCTATTCAAAGCGATTCCGGGCGTACATGGCCTTCCCCATGCTGAGCCAGCAACAACCCGAGGAGGTCGTTGCAAGCGACGTGCTGGCCGCTCGCTCCACGGACGGCACCTTCCCTGACGCCGCGTACTGGCGCGCAAACTGGCGCAGGCAATATGCAGAGGCGCTCAGAAACATCGGTAAGACGATGCTGTGCAGAGACCTCTGACAGCCGGTCCTGCGCCTCACCCTAAACCCGCCATATGGCGGGTTTTTTGTGGTCACGCCAGCCCCGGCAAGCAATTTGCTGCCCATGCACTCGGTAGGCGGGCAACGCAGGGCACGGTATTCTGCGAGAAACCTGCGCCCGCCTGATTCAGATCAACACCGCCCCCAAAGACCTTGGTAAAACCCACCGCTGCTCCGAAACATCACAAGGATCGGTCCATGTTTCTCTCCCGCTGGCTCCCCGGCCTCGCCAACCTGCTGCGTTACCGTGCCGAATGGTTTCGCCCTGACCTCCAGGCCGGCCTGTCGGTTGCCGCCATCCAGATCCCCATCGCCATCGCTTACGCGCAGATCGTCGGCCTGCCGCCGCAGGTCGGGCTGTACGCGTGCATCCTGCCCATGATGGTGTACGCCCTGGTGGGCAGCTCGCGCCAGTTGATGGTCGGGCCCGACGCTGCCACCTGCGCCATGGTCGCCGGTGCCGTGGCGCCGCTGGCCATGGGCGACCCGGCGCGCGTGGCACAGTTGTCGGTGATCGTCACGGTGCTGGTGGGGCTGATGCTGATCGCCGCAGGCCTGGCACGGGCCGGCTTCATTGCCAGTTTCTTCTCCCGACCGATTCTGATCGGCTACCTCAACGGTATCGGCCTGAGCCTGCTGGCCGGCCAGTTGGGCAAGGTGCTGGGGTTCAAGATCGAGGGCAACGGCTTCGTGCTCAGCCTGATCAACCTGCTCGAACGCCTGAACGAAATCCATTGGCTGACGCTGTTCATCGGCCTGGCCGGCCTGGCTCTGCTGATCTGGCTGCCCCGGCGCTACCCCAAGCTGCCGGCAGCGCTGGTGACCGTGGCCATCGCCACCCTGGTGGCCGGCCTGTTCGGCCTGGACCGCTTCGGCGTGGCAGTCCTCGGTCACGTGCCCTCGGGCATGCCCACCCTCGCCTGGCCGCAGACCAACCTCGAAGAGATGAAAAGCCTGCTGCGTGACGCCCTGGGTATCGCTACGGTCAGTTTCTGCAGCGCCATGCTGACCGCACGCAGCTTTGCCGCACGCCATGGCTATGCGATCAACGCCAACCATGAATTCCTCGCCCTGGGCGTGTCGAACCTGGCCGCCGGCGCCTCGCAGGGGTTTGCCATCAGCGGCGCCGACTCGCGTACCGCAGTCAACGACATGGTGGGTGGCAAGAGCCAGCTGGTGGGCATCATCGCGGCGCTGGTGATCGCGCTGTGCCTGCTGCTGTTCACCGTGCCCATGGCGTGGATCCCGCAGGCAGCCCTGGGCGCCGTGCTGCTGATGGCCGGCTGGGGCCTGATCGACGTCAAGTCGCTGAGCAAGATCTACACCCTCAGCCGCTTCGAGTTCTGGCTGTGCATCCTGACCACGGTCGGCGTGCTGGGCGTGGGCGTGCTGCCGGGCATCATCATCGCGGTGACCCTGGCGATCCTGCGTCTGCTCTACACCATCTACCAGCCCACCGATGCAGTGCTGGGCTGGGCGCCCGGCATCGAGGGCCAGGTGGACATCCGCCGCCACAAGGACGCGCGCACGGTGCCAGGGCTGGTGGTGTACCGCTTCGACGACGCGATCCTGTTCTTCAACGCCGACTACTTCAAGATGCGCCTGCTCGACGCGGTGCAGAAGGAGGTGGAAGCCCGCGCCGTGCTGTTCGACGCCGAGGCGGTCAGCTCGATCGACGTGAGCGGCATCGCGGCGCTGCGCGAAGTGCGTGAAACCCTGATGGCCCAGGGTATCGTGATGGGCATCGCCCGGGCCCGCGGCAGCTTCCTGCGGATGCTGGTGCGCTCGGGGCTGGCGCGGGAGATGGGCAGCGAGCTGCTGTACGGCTCGGTGCGGGCAGGCATTCGCGCCTACCGACTGTGGCGCAACAAGGTCAGGCGCGAGGCGGCTGTCGCGCAGTAAACCTTTCGCCGGCAAGGCGGGCTCCTGGCGATGTTGCAGGAGCCCGCCTTGCCGGCGAAGCGGCAGGGTCAACGCGGCTCACAGGCCTGCGGCGTCCCCTGCCCGCTACCGATCAGGGCGATCAACCCACACGGCAATGACCCACGCCATTGCAGGTAGTCATGCCCGGCCGGGTATTCCACCTGCACCACCGGATACCCCTTGGCCTGCAGCACGTCGCGCAACTGGCGATTGGTGTCGAGAATCTTCGGCCCCTCGAACAACCCCGACTGCAGGTAGAAGCGCAGCGGCGCACGCGGTGCACGCACGTACTCGCGGGTCAGCCAACCAGGCTCCATTCCTTCCGGCGCCCACCAGTACGACCCCGACAGGCTCAGCACATTGCCGAACAGCTCCGGATGCTGCAGCCCCAGGTAGGCCGAGGCCAGCCCGCCGTAGCTGGAACCTGCCACCACCGTGCGGTCGGCTGGGGCCGACAGCCCGCGCGCCTTCGCCCAGGGCATCAGTTCCTCGGCCATGAACCGCGCAAACTGCGGGTTGGGTGGCAGCTCGACCTGGCGCGACAGGTCGGTCGGGTTGGCGATGATCAGCGCAGCAGTGGGGCCGATCAGGCCATCGGCGAGCAGGTTGTCGAGCAGCGTCGGGGTGGGCACCTGCCGGGTGTAGGCATGCGCATCGAACAGCACCAGCAGCCCCTGCCCCGCCGCCCCCGGCGTCCAGCCCGGCGGCCGGTACAGGTACACGTCACGCTGGTTGCCCAGCACCTTGCTGGTCAGCACCTGGCGCTCCAGCGTGCCCCGGGCTACCCCGGGGCGCTGCGCCACCCAGGGCTGCGCCGGCGCGTCGGCAAGCTCCAGGCGCGAGCGCGACAGCCAGCGATCGCCACTGCCATCGGCAAAGCCGTTGGGGTTGAGCGGGTCCTGCCGGGAGCTGGCCAGAATCACCCGGCGGTCAGTGGAGGGCGGTACGTCCGGTGCCATCTGGTAGCTCATCCGGGTGCTGGAAGGCACCACGTAGCTGCGAAACCACACATCGCTGTCGCCCAGGCGCTGCAGCTCATCATGGTTGCCCGACGGTGCGCCGAACACCCGAACGTTGTGCCGGGCACCTCGCCACAGGAAGGTCACCAGCGATTGCCCGGGCTGCTCCGCCAGCGCTTCGACCAGGGGCGTACCCTGCTGCTCGCGGGCCTTCCAGAAGGCCTGGGTATCGCCCCCCTTGGCCACATGTGCCGCCAGCTCGCGCATCACCGGGCTTTGCAGGCGCGTCTGCTGGGCCTGCTGCTCGGCCACGCTGGTGACACCGGTCAGCTTGAGCGAATAGGCAGCCTGCGGGCGGGTGGCGATGGCTTCTGCGCGCACGCCATACAGGCCGTCGTGGGGGGCGATGAACATGAAGTCGCGCACCATGTCCAGCCCGTCCACCAGCAACCGCACCGGCTGGCCGTCGGCATCGAGCAGGCGCACGCTGACGTCGCCCTCCACGCGCCCCTGCACGAAGTCACCGGCCTTGAGCGGCACGGTCCATACCGGCTGCAGGCCCTGGCCGATGGCGCCGCTGACGCTGTGCCCGGGCACCAGCGAGGCCGCCATTGCGGCGCCTCCGGTCAGGCTGGCCAGCGCAAGGCCGGCGCAAAATGTCTTGAGTCGTTGCATGTACACCTCAGAAGTCGATGCTGGCCGAAAGTTTCAGCGTGCGCGGCTCGCTGACCGTGGCGTAGCCGTCGTTGAACACACCGGCCCAGTAGGCACGGTTCTCGACGTTCTCCAGGCTGGCGCGCAGCACCACGTCCTTGCTCAGGATGCGCGTGCTGTAGCGACCGCCCAGGTCATAGCGGGTCCACTGCGGAATCTTCAGTTCGTTGGCCGAATCCAGGTACTGCGAGCTGCTGTGGATGGCCAGCGCGGTCAGGGTCAGGCCCTCGACCCAGGGCGTGTCCCACTCGCCGCCCAGGTTGGCCGACCACTGCGGCACCCCGCGCGCGGCGTTGCCATCGAGCTTGCCGCCAGCGGTCTTGGTCAGCTCGGCACGGGTATAGGTCACCCCACCCAGCAGGCGTACGCTCGGCGTCAGCGAACCGAACAGGTTCCACTCCACCCCGCGATTGCGCTGCTGACCATCGTCGGTGTAACGGTTGCTGGCGGTGTCGAGCATCATGCTCGGCTTCTCGATCTGGAACACGCTGACGGTGTGGGTGAAGTCGCCCAGGTCCCACTTGACCCCGGCTTCCACCTGCTTGGACTTGTACGGGGCGAACTGCTCGCCATAGTTGGCAGCCGACAGGTCGCTGACCATGCCGCCCTGGGTCAGGCCCTCGATGTAGTTGGCGTACAGCGAGACATCCGCCTCCCACGGCCTGAGCACCACGCCCAGTGCCGGGGTCAGCGCATGCTCGTCATACGAAGGCGAACTCATCTTCTGGCGCACCCGCTGCGAGCGCACGCCCAGGGTCAGCAACAGCTTGTCGTCGACGAAGCCCAGGGTATCGGCCACGGCAAAGCTCGACAGAGTGTTGTCGCCGGTCTTGTCGCTGGAGCCGATGTTGCCGGCAATGATCGGTTTGCCGGGGTGATAGATGTTGGTCGTGTACTTTGCCCCGGTGACGGTGGCGGCGCGACCGATGTCCTGGTGCAGCAGGGTGGTGCTGAGCACCAGCTGGTGGGTCACCGGACCGGTACTGAAGTTGCCTCGCACACCCGCTTCGGTGGACAGGCTATGGGTATAGCCGCCCTGGTTGTAGGTTTCGGCGGTGGCGTCGCCGTTGCCGGAGGTGATGATCGAGCGCGTGCCGTTGAGGAAGCCCTTGTAGCGGGTACGCGCACCGCCGACGCTGGCGTAGGCCGTCCAGTCGTCCGACAGTTCGTATTCGCCGCGCAGGATCACCGCCTTGCTGATCTGCTTGGCCGAAATACCGTCGAGGATGTTGGAATCCGGCTTGGGCGCCTTGGTCACGTAGCCCAGTTTGCTGAAGCCGGCCATCATCGGGCTGCCGTTCTGCATCTTTTCGTGGCTTTCGTAGGCATCGAGTTCCAGCTTCCAGCCATCGCCACGGTAATCCATGCCCAGGGACGCCAGGGTGCGGTCCTTGGACTGGTCGTCGACCCCGGTGTCACCGCTGCCGTACACGCCGTTGAAGCGGATGCCCAGGCGGTTCTCCTCGCCCAGGCGCCGGCTCAGGTCCAGGTGCTCGGCCCAGTAGCCGTCGGATACGTAGCTGGTGGTCAGGCGCGTCAGTGGCGCATCCCCGGCCCGCTTGGGCACCAGGTTGATCACCCCGCCCACACCGCCGTTGGGGGCCATGCCGGTGAGCAGTGCGCCAGGGCCCTTGAGCACCTCGACGCGCTCCAGGAACTCGGTGGGCACATGCCCATCGGGCGCCAGGCCATACAGACCGTTGACCGCAAGCTCGGTGGAGTCGATGGAGTAGCCGCGGATCATGAAGTTTTCGTAAGTGTGGCCTTCACCGGTGCTGAAGCGCACCGACGGGTCGTTGCGCAGCACCGCGCCCACCGTGCCGCTCTGCTGGTTTTCCATGTGCTGGGCGGTGTAGGCGGTGATGTTGAAAGGGGTTTCCATGATGTCGCGATTGCCCAGCATGCCCACCTTCGCACCGCGTGCCACCTGGCCACCGCTGTAGAGCTCGGGCGGGTTGCTGCTGTTGCCCACCTGCGCATTGACCGTGGTGGCACCCAGGGTCAGCGCGCCGTCGCTCTCGGGGCGACGCAGGATGATCACGCCGTTTTCTTCGCTGGCCACCAGGCCGCTGTTGTCCAGCAGGCGTTGCAGCGCCTGTTGCAGGGTGAAGCGGCCCTGCAGCGCCGGGGCATTGCGCCCGGCCAGCCACTGGCTGTCGGCGGCAATCGCCACCCCCGCCTCGCGGGACAGCGCCTGCACCGCGCTATCCAGCGGCTGGCTGGGCAGGTCGAGCGCCAGCACGCGGGTGCCTGCGCTCAGCTCGGCCGACACGGCCGACAGGCTGGCCGCGCCAAGAGCACAGGCCAGCACCAGGTGGCGAAGGGTGCTGGGGATAACCGAAGAAGGCGACGAACGCGTGGTCCGGGCGAGGAAAAACGACATGATCTGTCCTTTGAGCTAGGGAGTTGCCAGGAAGACGCGCTAGCTGGCCACTACCCCTCAAAAAAATTTCAACGTAGCTGCAGCCAGGTGTACTCACCCTTCTGCATCAGGCTCAGCGGCAGCACCCTGGGCAAGGCGTTCAGCAATATGTCGGGGCGGTCGCTGGGGAAGCTGCCGGTCAGGCGCAGCCCGGCCGCTCCCTCGCCAAGCCGCACCTGACGGTTGCTGTAGGCATTGAATTCGTCGATCACCTCGGCCAGCGGTGCATCGGTGAACGACCACCAGCCCTGGCGCCAGTGCTCGGCGTTCGGGGCCGCCTGCGGGTGATGCTCCACCGGCCCCGGCACACCGGGTTCGCCCAGGCGCACCCGGTCGCCGGCCAGCAGTTCGCGGGTCTCGCCATCCAGGCCGCGCACCTTCACATGACCGCGGGTCACCGCCACCTGGATATCGCCGCCACGGTCGCTGACGCTGAAGGCGGTGCCCAGCACCTGCACCTGCCCCAGCCGGGTGCTGACCAGGAAGCTGCGCAGGCGCTCGTGGGCCACGTCGAAAAACACATTGCCGTGGGCCAGCATGACCTCGCGCTGGCCGTTGCTGTACTTCACCTGCACGTTGCTTTCGGCCGCCAGCACCATCTGGCTGCCGTCGGGCAGCAGTACATTGCGTGCGGGCGCTGCATGTTCGGTCAGCAGTACCTGGTCGAACTGTGGCCGGCGCTGCCACAGCCAACCCAGCCATGCACTGCACCCGACCACCGCCAGCAGGCCGGCACCCTGGCGCAGCAGGCGACGCCGGCCGAGGTTGACCGGCTCGGGGGCCAGCGAGCCGCGCAACTGCGGGGTCAGTCGATGGATCATCTGCCAACGCTGCTCGGCCTCCAGCCAGGCACGCTCATGCTCGCTGCTTTTGTTGCGCCAGCGCTGCAACTGCCCGCTCACCTCGCGCACACGGGAGGGGTCGTCACTGTGCAGCCCCGCCAGGTAGCCCAGCGCCTGCTGTACCTTGCGTGGCGAAACCGGCCGCGCCTCAGACATGACGGCAGGCCTGGCTCAGTTCGGACAGGTCGAACACCGCGCGGCCGATGTGCAGCTCCACGGCCTTGGCCGACAGCTGCAACTCGTCACACACCTGGCGATGGCTCTGGCCATGCAGGCGCACGCGCACGAACACCTCGCGGCGCAGGCGCGGCATGCGCTCGATACGCGCAATCAGTTGCTGCAACTGCTCGCGGGCAATCAGGATCTCTTCCACGCTGGGGGTGAGCACATCGGCCCGTGTCAGCCAGTCCTCCAGCGCCGCCAGCTCGCGACTGCGCCGGCGAAACTGGTCGATGCACAGGTTGCGCGCCGCCTGGAACAGCAGCGCACGGGCATTGATCACCGGGGCATTGAGGGCATGCGCGTAGGCCTGGGCAAAGCTCGACTGGGCAATATCGGCCGCATCATCGGGGTTGCGCAGTCGGCTGCCGAGGTAGCGACGCAGGTCGGTGTAGTGCGCGAGCAGCTCGTCGGCGACAGCCGCAAACGACGGCGCGCCGGCCGTCCAGGGGGTTGAAAGCGAGGTCATGGGCGTCCGGCGCGTGATAAGGCAGACAAAACATTAATGGGAATTCGTATCATTCTCACACACTCCCTCTGCCTTCGGCCAGCCCTCAGTACCCGGTGGCAGACACCGCAGGTTCCGGAGCGCTGATGACAACGCGCCGGCGTGCTACAGTCGCGCCCTGCCAACGTGCAACAAATCCCTACGAGATCCACATGCCCCTCGCCGACGTCGACGCAACCCTGGCGGCCTGGCCGCACCTCAATACCGCCCACCCGTGCACCAGCCTGCTGCTGGGCAACGGTGCCAGCCGCGCCATCTGGCGCCCCTTCGCCTACTTTTCGTTGTTCGAGCTGGCCCAGCGCGTGCGCCACAAGCCCCTCGGTCTCACCGACCAGGCACTGTTCAAATCGATGAACAGCGAGCTGTTCGCGCCGGTGCTCAGTGCCCTGAACACCACCGTGCAGGTCAATGCCGCGCTGGCGATCAGTTCGTCGGCACCGCTCAACCGCTACTACGCGATCAAGGAAGCGCTGATCCACGCCGTGCGCAGCGTGCACATTCCCTGGAAGCTGCTGCCCACTGCCCACCTGGCCGCGATCAACGCCGAGCTGCGCACCTACCAGGGCGTGTTTTCCAGCAACTACGACCTGCTCTGTCACTGGGCCGTGAACCAGGCGCCGCACGGCTTTGCCGAGCTGTTCGACGAGGAAGGCGATTTCGACGTCAGCCGGGCTCAGGGGCCGGGCACGCGGATGCACTACCTGCATGGCGGCCTGCACCTGCTGCGCACCCAGCACGGCACCACGCGCCAGCGGGCGGCCAGCGGCAGCCAGTTGCTCGACGGCTTTGCCATCAACACCCCGGGCGATGTGCCGCTGTTCATCAATGAAGACAGCAGCGACAACAAGCTGCGGGCGATTCGCGGGTCCGATTACCTGACCTGGTGCTACGCCGCGCTGGCGACGCAGCGCGAGGGGCTGTGCGTGTTCGGGCATCACCTGGACCGTGCCGACCGGCACCTGGTGGAGGCGATCAGGCAGGCGCAGCCGACACACCTGGCCATTTCGATCCTGCCGGTGAACGAGGCGGCCATCGTGAGCCAGAAGCAGCATTACGCGCGGGTGTTCGAAGCGTGCCCGGGCATCGAACTGCATTTTTTCGATGCCACCACGCACCCGCTGGGCGCGCTGGCGAATGTGCCCGCGCCGCCGCCCAAGGCAGTGGGGCGGCGTCGGCGCTAGGCCGGCCCCCACAGGAGGGCGCGAAGCCTGTAGGAGCCGGCCTTGCCGGCGAAAAGGCCGGCGCGACGCCCAACTGTACGGACACCTTTGTTGCCAACTGTAACCAGATTCCCCACCCCACCTGTGGCTCAATGAGCGGCCCCTCCAGCCCTCAGGCGCGCTCATGTCTACCCGCGAAAACACCGGCCTGGCCCTCGGCCTGCTCGGCGTCATCATCTTCAGCCTGACCCTGCCCATGACCCGCATCGTGGTGCAGGAGATGCACCCGCTGCTCAACGGCCTGGGCCGGGCCCTGGTGGCCGCGATCCCGGCAGCGGCGCTGTTGCTGTGGCGCCGTGAAAAGTGGCCCACCTGGCAGCAGGTCAAGGGCCTGAGCCTGGTGGCGCTGGGGGTGATTCTCGGTTTCCCGGTGCTGTCGGCCTGGGCCATGCAGAGCGTGCCGGCCTCCCACGGCGCACTGGTCAACGGCCTGCAACCCTTGTGCGTGGTGGTGTATGCGGCGTGGCTGTCCCACGAGCGACCTTCCACGGCGTTCTGGGCATGGGCGGCGCTGGGCAGCGCACTGGTGGTGGCCTACGCGATGATCATGGGCGCCGGACACATCCAGGCCGGTGACCTGCTGATGCTGGCGGCGATTGCGGTGGGCGGGCTGGGCTATGCCGAAGGCGGCCGCCTGGCGCGGGAGATGGGCGGTTGGCAGGTGATCTGCTGGGCGCTGGTGCTGTCCAGCCCGCTGCTGCTGGGGCCGGTGGTGTACCTGGCGCTGCAGCATGAGGGCGCGATCAGCCCCCGGGCCTGGTGGGCGTTCGGCTATGTGTCGCTGTTTTCGCAGTTCATCGGCTTTTTTGCCTGGTACGCCGGGCTGGCGCTGGGCGGAATCTCACGGGTGAGCCAGGTGCAGCTGCTGCAGATCTTCTTCACCATCGCGCTGTCGGCGCTGTTCTTTGGCGAGCAGGTGGCGCCGATCACCTGGGTGTTTGCCGGCGGGGTGATTCTGACGGTGGTGCTGGGGCGCAAGGCGCGGGTGCATCCGGCACCGGTCAAGGTCTGAGGTGCCGCCATCGCGGGTCAAGCCCGCTCCCACAGGTAAGGGTGATCCTTGTGGGAGCGGGCTTGACCCGCGATGACGGTGGTGAGGTTCAGACAGGAATCAAGCCATCGGCCCGCAGCAGCGTCTCCAGACAATGCTCCTTGACCCCATAGAACGCCTTGAGCGCCTGGATCTTCTCCAGCAACGCCTGCGCCGCCACCGGCTCGCGCCGCCGGGTGGCCAGGATCATCTTGTTCTTGTTGGTGTGCTCCAGCGAGATGAACTCGAACACCTTGGTCTCGTAGCCACAGGCCTCCAGGTACAATGCACGCAGGCTGTCGGTGAGCATCTCGGCCTGCTGCCCCAGGTGCAGGCCGTACTGCAGCATCGGCTTGAGCAACCCCGGGCTGTGCATCTGCGGGCGAATCTGCTTGTGGCAGCACGGCGAGCACATGATGATCGCCGCGCCACAGCGAATACCGGTATGAATCGCGTAGTCGGTGGCAATGTCACAGGCATGCAGGGCGATCATCACCTCGATGGCGCTGGGCACCACGCTGCGCACATCGCCACACTCGAACTTCAGCCCCGGATGCTCCAGGCGCGCGGCGGCGGCATTGCACAGCTCGACCATGTCCGGGCGCAACTCCACGCCCGTCACCTGCGCCTCGCGCTGCAGGGTGTTGCGCAGGTAGTCGTGGATCGCGAAGGTCAGGTAGCCCTTGCCCGAGCCGAAGTCCGCCACCCGCACCAGCTGATCTGCCGCCAGTGGCGCGCTGCTCAGCGCATGGGAGAACACCTCGATGAACTTGTTGATCTGTTTCCATTTGCGCGACATCGCCGGAATCAGCGCCTGCTGCTTGTCGGTCACGCCCAGATCGTGCAGAAACGGCCGGCTCAGCTCCAGGTAGCGCTTCTTCTCGCGATCATGCTCGCCGGTCACCACCTCGCGCGCCTGTTGCACGGCGTTGCGATGCAGCATCGGCTTGCCCTTCTTGGTGAACTCCAGCTGCACCTCGTCGTTCAGGCTGAGCAGGTGCGCGTTGCGAAACGAAGCCGGCAACAGTTCACCGATCAACGTCAGCGCCTCGTCCAGCGCCAGGTTGCGGGTGATGTCGCGGGTCTTGTAGCGGTACACGAACGACAGGCTGGCCTGCCCCTTGATCGTCAGCGGCTTGGCCGTTACCCGCTGCAGGTCGACCTCGGCGCCGACATGGCGCGCCAGCACCAGTTTGATGAAGGTGTGCTGGTGCAGGCTGGTGGCGAGCAGCGCCAGAAACTGCGCACGCGCATCCGGCGCGGCCTGGGCGGTGGGGGTTGCGGACATGGGGAGTGGGTGCCTCGGGTTGCGGGGGGCGCCCGCAGGCGCGCAATGGCGCGCATTTTACGTGGATGACCGCCCCAGGCACAGCATTTGTCGATCAGCGCGCATGCCTCAGCCCAGCAGCACCAGCCGGTTGGGCAGCTCGTTGCGCGCCTGGGTCACCGGCACATGGGCCGCCAGCAGCTCGCCACAGGCCTCGATGCAGGTGACAAAGCCCTGCAGGGTCTGGCCCTGCTGCACCTGGGCGGTGAAGGTGCGCACGATGGCGTCCCAGGCCTGGTTGTCGAGGCGACTGGAGATGCCCTCGTCCACCAGGATCTCCACATACCGCTCGGCCTCGCTGACGAAGATCAGCACCCCGGTGCGGCCCACGGTGTGATGCAGGTTCTGCTCCAGAAACTGGCGCCGCGCCAGGTTCGACGCACGCCAGTGGCGCACCCTGCGCGGCACCAGCCAACTGGTCAGGCGCGGCAGGCGGAACACCAGGCACAGCACGATGAAGGTCAGCCACTGCGCCAGCAGCAGGCCATGCACGCTCAGCCAGCCGCTCAGGTAATAGAGGACGCCCGGCACCACCAGCGCCAGCAGGCTGGCCCACAGCAACGGGATATAGGCATAGTCGTCGGCACGCGCCGCCAGCACCGTCACCAGCTCGGCATCGGTACGCTGTTCTACCTGGGCGATGGCCTGGGCCACCTGACGCTGTTCGTATTCACTGAGCAATGCCATGTACGTGTGTGTCTCTTGTCGTGTAGTTACCAGCCGCCGGAGGACCCGCCCCCGCCGAAACTGCCGCCGCCGCCACTGAAGCCACCGCCGCCACCGCCCAGGCCGCCCCCGAAACCGCCGCCAAGACCACCGCCAAAGCCCCCGCGCCCACCGCGGCCACCACCGCCAAGGCCCTGCAGGGCGAACACGATGATGATCATCAGGATGAACAGGCCCACCGCCCAGACCGGCGCACCTTGCTGCTGCGCCTCGTCTGCCAGAGGTCGCGCCGGCTCGTCCAGCGGTGCGCCGCCCAGCACCTGAAGGATGGCCGCCGTGCCAAGCACGATGCCCTGGCTGAAGTCGCCACGGCGAAACGCCGGGGTGATCACGCTGTTGATGATGACCGAGGCCTGGGCATCGGTCAGGCGGCCCTCCAGGCCATAGCCGACTTCGATGCGCAGCTTGCGCTCCTGGGGGGCGACGATCAACAGCGCACCGTTGTCCTTGCCCTGCTGGCCGATGCCCCAGTGGCGCCCCAGCTGGTAGCCATAGTCCTCGATGGCCTGCCCGTGCAGGCTGGCCAGGGTCACCACCACGACCTGCTCGCCGGTGGCCTGCTCGTGGGCCTTGAGCATCTGCTCAAGCTGGCTGCGGGTGGCGCCGTCGAGCAGCTCGGCCTGGTCCACCACCCGTGCACTGAGCGCCGGGAACTGGGGCGCGCCCCACAGCCAGCCGCTCGCCGCCAGCAGCACCAGCAGCAGCGCCGCCTTGAGCACACGCATCAGAATTTCACTTCAGGCGCTTTGTCGGCATCGGCGCTGGTGGCCTCGAAGTTCTCGCGCAGCGGCATGTCGCTGTACATCACGCTGTGCCACAGGCGCCCGGGGAAGGTACGGATCTCGGTGTTGTAACGCTGCACGGCGGCGATGAAGTCCTTGCGCGCCACCGCGATACGGTTTTCCGTACCCTCGAGCTGGGACTGCAGGGCCAGGAAGTTCTGGTTCGACTTCAGGTCCGGGTAACGCTCCGAGACCACCATCAGGCGCCCCAGCGCACCGCCCAGCTGGGCCTGTGCGGCCTGGAACTGGCGCAGTTTTTCAGGATCGTCCAGGGTGCTGGCATCGACCTTGATCGAGGTGGCCTTGGCCCGCGCTTCGATGACCGCGGTCAAGGTGGCCTGCTCCTGCCTGGCGTAGCCTTTGACCGTTTCGACCAGGTTGGGAATCAGGTCGGCACGGCGCTGGTACTGGTTCTGCACCTGGGCCCAGGCCGCCTTGACCTGTTCGTCGTATTGGGGAATGTTGTTGATGCCGCAACCGGCCAGCAGGCTGGCCAGTGCCAGCACCAGCCACAACCGTGCTCTGTTCGATACCTGCATTGTCGCTACGCTCCGTGAGTGCTCGAAATGCGCCGGACTTGAGGCATAATCCGACGCCGCCGCTGGATCGTGATGGCCCAATCGGCTAAAAGATGCCCCAGCAAACTACAACAATAGCCGCTTCCCCAACTTCGGCTTGCCAGTCTGCACCGTGACGACTGCCGCAGCCTTGAGAACAGAATTCATGAACAAGCTGTGTTTGCTGGGCCTGCTCGTCAGCCTGGCCAGCCAGTCGGCCTTCGCTGACTCGCCTGCCGCCGCGCCATTGCAAGACAAACAGGCGTTCATCGCCAACCTGCTCAAGCAGATGAGCGTCGAGGAAAAGATCGGCCAGTTGCGCCTGATCAGCATCGGCCCGGAAATGCCGCGCGAGAAAATCCGCGAGGAAATCGCCGCCGGGCGCATCGGCGGTACCTTCAACTCGATCACCCGTGACGAGAACCGGCCCATGCAGGACGCCGCCATGCGCGGGCGCCTGAAGATCCCGATGTTCTTCGCCTATGACGTGATCCACGGCCACCGCACCATCTTCCCGATCAGCCTGGGCCTGGCCGCCAGCTGGGACATGCAGGCCATCGCCCAGGTCGGCCGTACCTCGGCCCTGGAAGCCGCCGCCGACGGCATCGACATGACCTTCGCGCCCATGGTCGACATTGCCCGCGACCCGCGCTGGGGCCGTACCAGCGAAGGCTTTGGCGAAGACACCTACCTGGTGTCGCGTATCTCCAGGGTGATGGTCGAATCGTTCCAGGGCCACAGCCCGGCCAACGCCGACAGCATCATGGCCAGCGTCAAGCACTTTGCCCTGTACGGCGCGGTGGAAGGCGGGCGCGACTACAACACGGTCGATATGAGCCCCACGCGCATGTACAACGAGTACCTGCCGCCCTACCGCGCCGCCATCGATGCCGGTGCCGGCGGCGTGATGGTGGCGCTGAACTCGATCAACGGCGTGCCCGCCACCTCCAACACCTGGCTGATGAACGACCTGCTGCGCCGCGACTGGGGCTTCAAGGGCGTGACCGTCAGCGACCATGGGGCGATCACCGAGCTGGTGCGCCACGGCGTGGCCGCCGATGGCAAGCAGGCGGCGCAGCTGGCGATCAAGGCCGGCATCGACATGAGCATGAACGACACGCTGTATGGCCAGGAACTGCCGGGGCTGCTCAAGTCCGGCGCGGTCAGCCCGGCCGAGCTGGACAACGCGGTGCGCGAGATTCTCGGCGCCAAGTACGACATGGGCCTGTTCGCCGACCCGTACCGGCGCATCGGCCAGGCCAAGGACGACCCGGCCGACACCTATGCCGACAGCCGCCTGCACCGCGACATCGCACGGGACGTGGCGCGTCGCAGCCTGGTGCTGCTGGAGAACCGCCAGCAGACCCTGCCGCTGAAAAAGTCCGGCACCATCGCCCTGGTCGGCCCGCTGGCCGATGCCCCGATCGACATGATGGGCAGCTGGGCCGCCGCTGGTCGCCCGCACCAGTCGGTGACCGTGCGCGAGGGCCTGCGCCGTGCCCTGGGCGACAAGGCCAGGGTGCTCTACGCCAAAGGCTCGAACGTGACCGGCGACAAGGCCGTGCTCGACTACCTCAACTTCCTCAACTTCGACGCCCCGGAAATCGTCGATGACCCGCGCCCGGCTGCCGTGCTGATCGATGAAGCGGTCAAGGCCGCCAGGCAGTCGGACGTGGTGGTGGCCGTGGTCGGCGAATCGCGGGGCATGTCCCACGAATCGTCCAGCCGCACCACCCTGGAGATCCCGGCGGTGCAGCGCGAGCTGATCAAGGCCCTCAAGGCCACCGGCAAACCGCTGGTGCTGGTGCTGATGAACGGTCGCCCGCTGTCGCTGGCGTGGGAGCGCGAGCAGGCCGACGCCATCCTGGAAACCTGGTTCAGCGGCACCGAGGGCGGCAACGCCATCGCCGACGTGCTGCTGGGCGACTACAACCCCTCGGGCAAGCTGGCCATCACCTTCCCGCGCTCGGTGGGGCAGATCCCGATGTACTACAACCACCTGCGCATCGGCCGCCCGTTCACCCCCGGCAAGCCCGGCAACTACACCTCGCAGTACTTCGAGGAACCCAACGGCCCGCTGTACCCCTTCGGCTACGGCCTGAGCTACAGCACCTTCAGTGTGTCGGCACCGAGCCTGTCGAGCACGACACTGAAACAGGGCCAGAGCCTGGAGGTCAGTGTGCGCGTGAAGAACACCGGCCAGCGTGACGGCGAAACTGTGGTGCAGCTGTACCTGCAGGATGTGGCCGCCTCGATGAGCCGCCCGGTCAAGGAACTGAAGAACTTCCAGAAGCTCATGCTCAAGGCCGGCGAGGAGCGCACCCTGCACTTCACCGTGCAGCCGGACGACCTGAAGTTCTACAACAGCCAGTTGCAGTGGGTTGCCGAACCTGGCGAGTTCAACGTCCAGGTCGGCCTGGACTCCGAAACCGTGCAACAGCAACGCTTCGAGCTGCTGTAAGTCGCTGTGACGTCCACGGGGAAGTGCCTGGCAGCCTTCCCCACTGCCAGGGTACTGCTTGCCATGCCGTTCACTTACCGCGCCGTGCGACTGGGCCTGATTCTGCTGCTGATCACCGCCGGCACCCTGCTGGCCGCCGGCTGGGCGATGAATCAGGCCAAGCGTCAGGCCATGCTCGACGATACCCAACGGGCCAGCCAGCAACTGGCGCTGTACGCCAACTCGCTGCACACCCTGATCGAACGCTACCGCGCCCTGCCCGCTGTGCTGGCGCTGGACTCCGAACTCATCGCAGCCCTCGGCGGCCCGGTGGGCGAAGCGACCCAGGACGCGTTGAACCGCAAGCTCGAACGCATCAACGGCGCCGCCAGGTCGTCCACCCTCGAACTGCTCGACCACACCGGCCTGGCCGTGGCGGCCAGCAACTGGCGCCTGCCTACCACCTACGTGGGGCAGAACTACGGCTTTCGACCGTACTTCAAGCAGACCCGCACCCAGGGTAGCGGGCGCTTCTATGCAGTGGGGGTGACCAGCGGCATTCCCGGGTACTTTCTGTCCAGCGCGGTGCTGGGCGACCAGGGGCGGTTTCTCGGGGCCATGGTGGTCAAGCTGGAGTTTCCCGAGCTTGAGCGCGAATGGCGCCAGGGCAGCGACGTGCTGCTGGTCAGCGACGCCCGCGGGATCATCTTCCTGGCCAACCAGGACGGCTGGCGCTACCGCGAGCTGAACCCGCTGTCGGCGGCCGATTTCAATGAGCTGGACGCCACCCGCCAGTACGACAAGAAGTCGCTCTTGCCCCTGCAGCGCCAGGTGCTGACCCGCTTTGACGACAACAGCCACCTGGTGCGCGTGCAGCGCCCCGAAGGCGACACCGACTACCTGTGGGAAAGCCTGCCGCTGGAAGCCGAGGGTTGGACCCTGCACCTGCTGCGCACACCGCGCACCGGGGATGACGAGCGCAACGCCGGGCTGACGGCCGCCGCCGTCTGGCTGACCCTGGTGTTCGCGGTGCTGTTCATCAGCCAGCGCCTGCGCCTGGCCCGCCTGCGCCAGCGCAGCCGCGACGAGCTCAAGCGCCTGGTGGAGGAACGCACCCATGAACTGCGTATGGCTCAGGAGGGCCTGGTGCAGTCGACCAAGCTGGCGGCGCTGGGGCAGATGTCCGCCGCGCTGGCCCACGAGCTCAACCAGCCGCTGACCACCCAGCGCATGCAGCTGGCCACCCTGCGCCTGCTGCTCGACAGCGAGCGCCTGGACGAAGCACGCCAGGCCCTGCAGCCGCTGGACCAGATGCTCACGCGCATGGCGGCCCTTACCGGACACCTGAAAACCTTTGCCCGCAACAGCCCCAGCGGCCTGCGCGAACGTCTGGACCTGGCCACCGTGGTCGACCAGGCGCTACAGTTGCTCGACCCGCGCATCCGCGCCGAGGGCGTCAGCACCGCGCTGTACCTGGCGCGTCCGGCCTGGGTACGCGGCGACGCCATCCGCCTGGAACAGGTGCTGATCAACCTGTTGCGCAACGCCCTGGACGCCATGGCCGACAAAACCTGGAAACACCTGGAGATCCGTATCGAAAAGCAGCATGACCACTGGCACCTGAGCGTGCTCGACAGCGGCGGCGGCATCAAGCAGGAGCACCTGGGCTGCGTGTTCGACCCATTCTTCACCACCAAGCCGGTGGGCGAAGGGCTGGGCCTTGGGCTGGCGATTTCCTACGGCATCATCCATGAAGCCGGCGGACGCCTGCAGGTCGACAACCAGCCCGGCGGTGCGCGTTTCAGCCTGACCCTGCCCTGCGACCCGGAGCCTGCATGCTGAATGCGGTGATTGTCGTCGACGACGAGGCCAGCATCCGTACCGCGGTGCAGCAGTGGCTGAGCCTGGCCGGCTTCGAGGTGCAGCTGTTCGAACGTGCCGAGGCGTGTCTGGCACAGCTGCCCGAGCATTTTCCCGGGGTGATCCTGAGCGATGTGCGCATGCCCGGCATGGGCGGCCTGCAACTGCTGGAGCAACTGCAGGGGCGTGATGCCGACCTGCCGGTGATTCTGCTTACCGGGCATGGCGACGTGCCGATGGCGGTCGAAGCCATGCGCAATGGCGCCTACGATTTTCTGGAAAAGCCCTTCAGCCCCGACAGCCTGCTCGGCAGCCTGCGCCGCGCCCTGGAGAAACGCCAGCTGGTGCTGGAGAACCGCCGACTGCATGAACAGGCCGACCTCAAGGTGCGCCTGGAAAACACCCTGCTGGGCATGTCGCCTGGCCTGCAGCAACTGCGTCGCCAGGTGCTGGACCTGGCCGGGCTGCCGGTCAATGTGCTGATACGCGGCGAAACCGGTAGCGGCAAGGAGCGCGTCGCGCGGTGCCTGCATGATTTCGGCCCGCGGGCCGACAAGCCGTTCGTGGCGCTCAACTGTGCGGCGATCCCTGAGCAATTGTTCGAGGCCGAGCTGTTCGGACACGAGAGCGGCGCCTTCACCGGCGCCCAGGGCAAGCGCATCGGCAAGCTCGAATATGCCAACGGTGGCACGCTGTTCCTCGACGAGATCGAGAGCATGCCGCTGGCCCAGCAGGCCAAGCTGCTGCGGGTGATCCAGGAGCACAAGCTCGAGCGCCTGGGCGCTAACCAGAGCATCAGCGTGGACCTGCGCATCATTGCCGCCACCAAGCCCGACCTGCTGCTCGAAGCCCGCGCCGGGCGTTTTCGCGAAGACCTGGCGTACCGTCTGAACGTGGCCGAACTGCGCCTGGCGCCGTTGCGCGAGCGGCGCGAAGACATCCCCCTGCTGTTTGCCCATTTTGCCCGCGCCGCCGCCGAGCGCCTGGGCCGCAGCGCCGCCGACCCCAGTGGCGCACAACTGGGCCGGCTGCTCAGCCACGACTGGCCGGGCAACGTGCGCGAACTGGCCAACGCCGCCGAGCGCCACGCCCTGGGCCTGGACGATGCGCAATCGGCGGCAGTGGCGCATACCGGGCAATCGCTGGCCGCCCAGCAGGAAGCCTTCGAGGCCCAGTGCCTGCGCGCCGCCCTGAGCCGTCATCAGGGCGACATCAAGGCGGTGCTCGAGGAGCTGCAACTGCCCCGACGCACCCTGAACGAGAAGATGCAACGCCACGCACTGGTGCGCGAAGACTTCCTCGAACGCCCCGGCCAATAGGCGGATTCTTGCCTATCGCTGCGCCGCCAATGAGCGGATTTCCGCTCATTCAACCTGCCAAACCCTTCTAAACCGGGCCTTCGCTGGCTGGCACGGGTCCTGCTATGGCCCTGTCAGGCCGCGTTTACACGCGCACCACAAAAACAACTAGAAGGTTGCTTCAATGGATAACTCCACCTCTCTGCCTGCTGGGGCAGCGGCCGCACCCGCTGAAAAAACCACCTCCAGCCGCCTCAAGTCGATTTTCTCCGGCTCCATCGGCAACATGGTCGAATGGTACGACTGGTACGTCTACGCGGCGTTCTCGCTGTATTTCGCCAAGGCCTTCTTCCCGGCCGGCAACACCACCACCCAACTGCTCAACACCGCCGCGATCTTCGCCGTGGGCTTCCTGATGCGCCCGATCGGTGGCTGGCTGATGGGTATCTATGCCGACCGCAAGGGCCGCAAGGCCGCGCTGATGGCCTCGGTACTGCTGATGTGCGCCGGCTCCCTGGTCATCGCCCTGACACCCAGCTACGAAACCATCGGCGTCGCCGCGCCGGTGCTGCTGGTGATCGCACGCCTGATGCAGGGCCTGTCGGTGGGGGGTGAATACGGCACCTCGGCCACCTACCTCAGCGAGATGGCAACCAAGGAGCGTCGCGGTTTCTTCTCCAGCTTCCAGTACGTCACGCTGATCTCCGGCCAGCTCATCGCGCTGGCGGTGCTTATCATCCTGCAGCAGACCCTGACCACCGAGCAGCTGTACTCGTGGGGCTGGCGCGTACCCTTCGTGATCGGCGCGCTGTGCGCGGTGGTGGCGTTGTACCTGCGTCGCGGCATGGAAGAGACGGCCTCGTTCACCAAGAAGGAAAAGGCCAAGGAAAGCTCGATGCGCACCCTGCTGCGCCACCCCAAGGAACTGGCGACCGTGGTCGGCCTGACCATGGGCGGCACCCTGGCGTTCTACACCTACACCACCTACATGCAGAAGTACCTGGTGAACACGGTGGGCATGAGCATCAGTGACTCGACCATGATCTCGGCGGCCACCCTGTTCCTGTTCATGTGCCTGCAGCCGGTGATCGGCGGCCTGTCGGACAAGATCGGCCGTCGCCCGATCCTGATCGCCTTCGGTGTGTTGGGCACCCTTTTCACCGTGCCGATCCTGACCACGCTGCACACCATCGAGACCTGGTGGGGTGCGTTCTTCCTGATCATGGCAGCACTGATCATCGTCAGCGGCTACACCTCGATCAACGCGGTGGTCAAGGCAGAGCTGTTCCCCACCGAGATCCGCGCGCTGGGCGTGGGCCTGCCGTATGCGCTGACCGTGTCGATCTTCGGTGGCACGGCCGAGTACGTGGCACTGTGGTTCAAGAGCATCAACATGGAGACCGGCTACTACTGGTACGTCACGGCGTGCATTGCCGTCTCGCTGCTGGTGTACGTGTTCATGAAGGACACCCGCAACAACTCGCGGATCGAGACCGACTGATCGGTTTGCTGCAATAGACAAGGGGCCTCCAGCGATGGAGGCCCCTTTTTTGTGGGCTTAATTCGGCATTAATGCGGATGCGCGATGCTGGGCCCACTCAGAACCGAGTCGTCCTCCTGGCTGGCAAGCCAGCGCCCCTGGGTGCTTCGGCGCTCGCAAAACACTGAGGGCACTGGCTTGCCAGCAGAGGCCAACCGCTTTCTTATGTATCGATTTAATAGATTCATATAGGCAATATTTTGTGCTTTTTAATCAAATTAACGGGCGTAAAATCAAACCCATAGCAACAGACAACCCCTCACCACCGGAGTAACCCCCATGAAAACCAAACTGATGCTGGCCCTCACCTTCTCTGTCCTGGCCGCCAACGCTTTCGCCGAAGACGGCTTCGACCGCACCAACGCGCACAACTTCGCCGTGGAACACGCCCAGCCCGCTACCGTGGCAGAAGACGGTTTCGATCACACCAACGCGCATCGCTTCGTCGAAGATGGCTTCGACCGCACACAGGCCCACCGCATCAGCTGACAGCCGATGCAGCGCCACAGCCCGGCTTCGGCCGGGCTTAGTCATTTTCAGGGCCGGCAACTGTTGGCACACTAGGCGCACCCTCCGCCCACAAGGCCCGATGATGTACTACTACGAACCCGCAAAAGGCCACGGCCTGCCCCACGACCCGTTCAACGCCATCGTCGGCCCGCGCCCGATCGGCTGGATCTCCTCCCAGGACCGCGACGGCCGCCTGAACCTTGCGCCCTACAGTTTTTTCAACGCCTTCAACTACATTCCGCCGATCATCGGGTTCTGCAGCGTCGGGCGTAAAGACAGCCTGAACAACATCGAACAGACCGGCGAGTTTGCCTGGAACCTGGCCACACGCCCGCTGGCCGAGGCCATGAACCAGAGCTGCGCCGCCGTGGCGCCAGAGGTCGACGAGTTCGCCCTGAGTCAGCTGACCCCGGCAGCCTCCAGGGTGATTGCGGTACCCCGGGTGCAGGAAAGCCCGGTGTCGTTCGAATGCAAGGTGACCCAGATCGTGCAACTGCAACGTGCCGACCAGGCGCTGGTGCCAAGCTGGCTGATTCTGGGCGAAGTGGTAGCGGTGCACATTGCCGAGCACCTGCTCAAGGAAGGGATCTACGACACCGCGGCCGCCGAGCCGATTCTGCGCGGCGGCGGCCCGGCGGATTACTTCGAGCTGGGCAACCTGTTCAAGATGGCCCGCCCGCAGGCCTGATCACCAGATCAGTTCGGCGTCGTCACTGACGCCGTTCAGGCGCTGCAGTTCGACCACTGCAGCGTCATCGGCCTCCAGTGCGGTCTTGAATACCTGCCCTGGCAGCACCTTGTGAAAACGCGGTGCGCCGCCAGCGCCCAGGGCCTTGACCGCGATCGCGGCACTGTAGCCACCCTCGCCCGGCACCACCGCCGATACTGCCTCGAATACGTCGAATTCTTTACGTGCCATTGCCTCTCACATCCACATCGGTTGCCGGAAAGGCGCCATTCTAACTCGCCGGCTGCTCGGTGAACGTCTGCAGGTCGAGGCTGTCCACCACCCGCGCCTGCACCAGTTCACCAAACAGCTGCAGGCTGGGCGAGGCAAAGTAGTCGTGCAGCGCCGAAGTATCGGCCCACACCCCGTTGAGCAACCACAGGTCGGCATCGCAGGTGGAACGCTGCACGCTGAAATGCAGACACCCCGGGGTTTGCCGCGACGGTTCGAGCAGTTGCTGCAGGCGCACGCCCAGCTCGGCCGAACGGCCGACGCTGGCGCGCACGAAGGAAAGATGGCTGACCGGTTGTGATGACGTCATGTGCGGTGCTCCTTGAAGCGGCCAGGGAAGAAAACCCAGGCTGCCAAGGCTACGGCCCAGGCCACGCGCGGCGTTAGGCGATTCCTGTCGACGGCTTGCCTGATTCTGCACCCGTCGCAGGATCAGGCAAGAACCGCGCAGCATTCGGCTAGCGCCCCGGCGTGCGCGAACCTATGCTGCGCCCATCGGCAGAGGAACCCGCACATGTCAGCCCCAGACCCCACCCCACCGTTGCTGGACCCGGCCCTGGAGCTTCTGCGCCAGGAACTGGCCGGGCTGGTCGTTCGCCACTGCCCCAGCGGCACGGTGCCTTCGGCCATCGCCGACCTGCACCTGAGCCGCTACGAGCAGAGCACCCGCTCGATGCCGACCCTGGCGCAGCCGGCGCTGTGCATCCTTGCCCAGGGCCGCAAGGAGATCTGCCTGGGCGACGAGACCTATGTGTACGACCCGCTGCACTACATGGTGGTGTCGGTGGCGATGCCGATCAGCGGTGCACTGCTGGAGGCCAGCCCGCAGAACCCCAGCCTGGGCATTCGCCTGGACATCGACCCGGCCGAGATCAACAGCCTGATCGCCGAGGCCGGGCCGATGGGCGTGCCGTCGCAGCCGTCGTCGCGGGGGGTATTCATCGAACGCCTGGACACCCAGATGCTCGATGCATTGCTGCGCCTGATCCGCCTGCTGGATACGCCCAAGGACATTGCCGTGCTGGCGCCGCTGATCCGTCGCGAGATTCTCTATCGGCTGCTGCGTGGGCAGCAGGGTGCGCGGCTGTACGAGATCGCCATGGCCAACACCCAGACCCACCGCGTGTGCCAGGCCATCCAGTGGCTCAATGATCATTTTCAGCGCCCGCTGCGCATCGACGACCTGGCACGGGAGGTGAACCTGAGTGCCTCGACCCTGCACCACCGGTTCAAGGCGGTGACCTCGATGAGCCCGTTGCAGTATCAGAAGCAACTGCGCTTGCAGGAAGCCCGGCGGCTGATGCTCAACGATGGGTTGGAGGCGTCGGTGGCGGGGTATCGGGTGGGCTATGAGAGCCCGTCGCAGTTCAGCCGCGAGTACAGCCGGCTGTATGGCGCGCCACCGCTGCGGGACATGGCAAGGTTGCGTAGTGCGCCTTAGGCGTCGCCCGCTCCCACAGGGATCACCGTTGCCCCTGGGGTAGCGGGCTTGACCGCGCTCGGTGCTACACCGCCCTCACCACATGCTTGACCTCCTGAAAAGCCGCCAGCCCCCAGGGCCCCAGCTCGCGCCCCAGGCTGCTCTGCTTGTAGCCACCCCACGCTGCCTGCGGGAAGATCACCTGCGGTGCGTTGATCCACACCAGCCCGGCCTGCAGCTGGTCGGCCACCCGTTCGGCGGCCGCCGGGTCTGCACCTACCACGCTGGCCACCAGCCCGAACTCGCTGTCGTTGGCCAACGCCACCGCCTCGGCTTCGCTGGCCACCCGACGCACGCACAGCACCGGGCCGAAGATTTCCTCGCGCCACAGCGCACTGTCCAGCGGTACCTCGGCAAACACCGTGGGCTCGATGAAGTACCCAGCAGCGTGTTCGAGCGGCTTGCCACCGCACAGCAAGCGCGCGCCGCTGTGCATGCCACGCTCGATGTGCCCCAGCACGCGCTGGTACTGGGCCTGGTTGACCAGCGGCCCCATGTCGCTGTCGCCGGCAAACGGGTCACCCACCCGGATTGCCGCAGCCCGTGCCTTCACCCCGTCGACAAAGGCGTCGTACAGCGAATCGGCCACCAGCACGCGGCTGGTGGCCGAGCACATCTGCCCGGCATTGAAGAAGCCGCCGGCGCAGGCCAGCTCGAGCGCAAGCTCCAGCTCGGCCGACTCCAGCACCAGCAATGACGACTTGCCGCCCAGCTCCAGGCTCACCCCCTTGACCGTCTCGGCCGCGCGCTGCATCACCTGCACGCCGACCGCATTGCTGCCGGTGAACGACACCTTGGCGATACGCGGGTCGCTCGTCAGCGGCGCCCCCACCGCCAGCCCGGTGCCGCACACCAGATTGAACACCCCATCCGGCAGGCCGCAGTCGGCGATGATCCGGGCCAGTTCCAGCTCGGCCAGGGGCGTGACCTCCGACGGCTTGAGCACCACGCAGCACCCTGCCGCCAACGCCGGGGCCAGCTTCCAGGCGGTGGTCACCATCGGGAAGTTCCACGGCACGATCAGGCCGACCACACCGCACGGCTCGCGACGCAGGCGGGCGCTGAAATCCTCGCTGGGCAAGGCCAGCGGCTGGTCCTGCTGCCTGTCCAGGGCCTGCGCCAGGCCCGCGTAGTACTCGAACGTTGCCACCACATCGTCGACGTCCATCGCCGACTCGGCCAGGGGCTTGCCGTTGTTGCGCGATTGCAGTTCGATCAACCGCTCGCGGCGGGCCTCCACACCCCGCGCGATCCTGTGCAGCAGCTCGCCACGGTGCGCCCCGGTGGTACGCGACCAGCCGGCAAAAGCGGCCTGCGCCGCCGTGGCGGCACAGGCCACTGCATCGCCATCGCCCCCGGCCACCTCGGCCAGGGACTGCCCGGTGCTCGGGTTGATTACCGTGAGCGGCTGCGCGCCGTGATGCCACGCGCCCTCGATGTAGATACCGGGCAGGTTCAGCATGGTTGCACCGCCTGCATCCACGCTGCCTGGTCGACCTCGATCAGGCTCGGACCACTGCGTTGGTGGGCACGCAACAACGCCTCGCGCAGTTGCGCCACCCCGCTCGCCGCTTCGGCGGCGCAACCGAGGGCCTTGGCCACGCCAATGAAATCGGGGGTGTGGATATCCACGCCCACCGGTTCGATGGCGCGGTTGACCATGTATTTCTTGATCTCCTCGTACCCCTGGTTGTTCCACAGCAACACGATCAGCGGCACCTGCGCCTCCACCGCACTGGCCAGCTCCGGCAGGGTGAACTGCAAGCCGCCGTCGCCGATCAGGCACACCGCAGGCAAGCGTCGATCCGCCTGCTCCGCACTGCCCAGCCACGCGCCCATGGCCGCCGGCAAGGCGTAGCCGAGGGTGCCGTAGCCGGTCGAGGCGTTGAACCAGCGGCGCGGCTGGTCGAGGTCCAGGGTCAGGTTGCCGGTGTACACCGGCTGGGTCGAATCACCGACCAGCACGGCATCGGGCAACGTCTGAAGCACGCTGTCGAGGAACAGCGTCTGCGCCCGCGTGGCCGCATCCCATTCGCTGGCCAGAGTATCGCGCAGGCGCGCTGCCCGCGCCGCGCCCCACTCGCCTTCGCGCGGTGGCGCCGGCTGCTCGGCCAGGGCCAGCAACAGGGCCTGCGCCGCCTGCTCTGCATCGGCTACCAGTGCCACCCTGGGCGGGTAGTTGCGCACGCACTGGTCCGGGTCGATGTCGATGCGCAGCAGGGTGCCGGGGATCTCGAAGCCGCCCTTGAAGGTGACGTCATAGTCGGTTTCGGCCAGCTCGGTGCCGATCGCCAGCACCACGTCGGCCTCGCGCACCAGTGCACGGGTCGCCACCAGCGACTGGGTGGAGCCGATCAGCAGCGGGTGCCCGGAGGCCAGCACGCCCTTGGCATTGATGGTGAGTGCAACGGGCGCCTGCAGGTGCTCGGCCAACCGGGCGAGTGCGGCGCCTGCGTCGATGGCACCGCCACCGGCCAGGATCAACGGGCGGCGGGCAGCGGCCAGCAGCGCCGCCATGCTCGCCACCGGCCCTGGCGCGGCACCGGCGCGGGCGATGTGTACCGGCTCGCAGCCAAGCAGGTGATCGGCGTCTTCGACCAGCACGTCCAGCGGGATCTCGATATGCACCGGGCGCGGGCGCGCGCCCTCGAATACCGCAAAGGCACGGGCCAGCACGGCCGGCAGGTCATCGGCGCTCATCAGTGTGTGCGAGAACGCCGCCACACCGCTGACCAGCGCGCCCTGGTTGGGCAGCTCGTGCAGCTTGCCTCGACCGCCGCCCAGGGCATTGCGCGATTGCACGCTGGAGATCACCAGCATCGGGATCGAGTCGGCATAGGCCTGGCCCATGGCGGTGGTGATGTTGGTCATGCCCGGGCCGGTGATGATGAAGCACACCCCAGGCTTGCCACGGGTACGGGCAAAGCCGTCAGCCATGAAGCCTGCGCCTTGCTCGTGGCGCGGGGTGATATGACGGATGGTCGAGCCGGCAAGGCCGCGGTACAGCTCGACCGTGTGCACGCCGGGAATGCCGAAAACATGGTCCACGCCATAGTTTTCGAGGAGTTTTACCAATACTTCGCCGCAAGTCGCCATGGTGGTTTGCCTGGAATCATTCTGGAACAAGGCCTGATTGGACCCGCCAGGCGCTACCGGCACAATGCAAAAATCCTCATACTAGCCATGTCTACAGCTCATGGCTTACCCCGATGAAACGCCTGCCTCCCTTGCCTGCCCTGCACACCTTCCTGATCACTGCGCAATGCTGCAACTTCACCCGTGCGGCGCAGCAACTGCACCTGACCCAGGGCGCGGTGAGCCGCCAGATCGCCGGCCTGGAAGCACACCTGGGCTACGCGCTGTTCGTGCGCCAGGCACGCGGCCTGAGCCTGACCCGCGAGGGCCAGGACTGGCTGCCGCGGGTGCAGCAGGTATTCGGGCTGATCGAGGAAGGCGTGCAGCAGGTGGGCGCGCAGCGCACCACCCTGCAACTGAAGGCGCCGACCTGCGTGATGCGCTGGTTGCTGCCGCGCCTGATGGAATGGCAGGCGCTGCACCCGGAAGTGCCGGTGGAGCTGACCACCACGGTGCAGCACGGGGTGGATTTTCGCCGGGAAGCGTTCGATGCGGCGGTGGTGTATGGCGCCGAGCCTGATCCGGCCCTGCAGGTGCTGAAGCTGTTCGATGAACAACTGACACCGGTGTGCGCGCCGCAGTTGCCGTTGCGCACGCTGGATGATCTGCAGCAGCACATGCTGCTGCACCCGGCGCGGGACGAGAAGGACTGGGCGACCTGGCTTGGCGCAGCCGGCGTGCAACTGCCCAGGCAAGGCCGGCGCCAGCATTTCGAAACGTTGGACATGGCCATGTCGATGGCGTCCCAGGGCACCGGGGTGGCGATAGGGGATTGGACGTTGATCGGCGATGACCTGGCCAGCGGACGGCTGGTGATGCCGTTCGACCTGCGGGTCAAGACCGGCAAGGGCTATTACCTGATGCGGCCCGCGCAGGTGGCGGCGCCGGGGTTGATGGCCTTGCTGGAGTGGTTGGGCGGGCAGGCAGGGGCACCGCGTTGATGCAGTCGCCGGCAAGGCCGGCTCCTACACCTGTAGGAGCCGGCCTTGCCGGCGAATGCTTTCTAGTACCCCACAGTAAAGCGCTGACGCGAATGCGCTGGCTTCTCTACCTCATCGAGCAACGCAATCGCATAGTCGGCAAAGGTGATCCAGCTCCTGCCCTTCGCGTCGACCAGCAGGTGATCCTTGCCCACCCTGTAGCTACCGGTGCGCTCGCCTTCGACGAACTCCGCCGACGGCGACAGGAAGGTCCAGTCCAGTTGCTGCTCCTGGCGCAAGGCCTGCAGAAAATCGCCACCTGCGCTCGCCTCGGCCTTGTAGGCCTCGGGGAAGTCCGGCGCGTCGATCACGCGCTCCCCTGACGGCAGCAGCAGGCTGCCCGCCCCGCCCACCACCAGCAGGCGCTTGACCCCGGCCTTCTTGACCGGCCCGATGATCGCCTGCGCCGGCACCGTGGCAAAGTGCGCGGCGCTGAGCACCACGTCATGCCCGGCAACGGCCTGCTCCAGCCCCTCGCCCCGGGTCACGTCCAGGGCTACCGTGCTCACCCCGTCGCGCCCCTGCAGGCGCGACGGGTCACGGGCTATGGCGGTGACGCTGTGGCCACGGCGCAGGGCCTCTTCCAGCAACTGGCTGCCGGCACGTCCGGTAGCACCGATGATTGCGATCTTGCTCATGGAAACCTCCGATCAGGATTGAACGACACTTACCACTTCATTTCGCCCTTGGCGACCTTGGCGCCGAGCTCCAGCGAGCTCTCCTCGCCCAGGCCGGGGTAACGTTTTTTCATTGCAGCGACCAGCTCGGCCGAGTTGGCCGCCCTGGCGCTTTCGGCATCGAAGGCGCGGATGTAATCGGCGGTGAAGCGCACCGCCTCGAGCGACCCCTTGCTCTGCCCCAGGTAATGCCCCGGCACCACCGTCTGCGGCGCCAGCTGCTCGATGCGCGCCAGGGTCGCGAGCCAGTCCTTGTGCGACTGCGCCGACTGGGTGTCGGCCATCCACACGTGCAGGTTCTCGGCCACCACTACCCCGCCGACCACCGCCTTGATCGACGGGACCCATACAAAGCTGCGGTCGGGCTGCGGGCCGTCCAGGCCGATCACTTCAAGACGCTGCCCTTCAAGGGTGAGCACGTTGCCGGGCAGCACGTCAGGCACGATGAGCCGGGCGGGCTTGTCGGCCCCCATCTGCGGGCCCCAGTAGGCAAGCTTGGCAGCCATGGTCTGCTTGATGTGCGCGACCGTCGCCTGCGACGCCAGCACCTTGGCCTTGGGGTAGGCACGGGTCAGGGTGTCGAGGCCGAAGTAATAGTCCGGGTCGCCATGGCTGATGTAGATGGTGGTGAGTTGCTTGCCGCTATCGCGAAGCTTCTTCAGCACCTGCTCGGCCTGGCCCTTGCCGAACTGTGCATCCACCAGAATCGCCTCGTGCTGGCCACTGACGATCACCGAGCTGACCGGAAACAGCGCCTCGCTGCCGGGGTTGTACACGTCCAGTTTCAGCGGTGCGTCGCCGGCAACGACCTGGGTGATCGCACCGAAGGCGGCACACGCCAGCAGCAGGCGACGCAGGGAAAAGAAAGCAGCCATCAAGCAATACCTGTTCAAGTCATCGATGAGGCACAGCTTAGTTGCACGAACCATCACAAAAAATGCGATGCTCCAACATAGTTTGTTTCTGAAATCGGGCAGATCATGGACCGTCTCACCGCAATGAAAGTGTTCGTCAGCGTAGTCGACTTGGGCAGCCAGTCGGCCGCCGCCGACCAACTGGACCTGTCGCGCCCGGTGGTTTCGCGTTACCTGGCCGAACTTGAAGACTGGGTGGGCGCGCGCCTGATGCAGCGCACCACGCGCAAGCTGAGCCTGACTGCCGCCGGTCTGGAAACCCTGCCGCGCTGCCGGCAGATGCTGGAACTGGTGGGCGACCTGCACGCTGCAGTGGGCGCCCCGGATGACGCGCCGCGGGGTGAACTGCGTATCAGCGTCAGTACCTCGTTCGGGCATGCGCAACTGGTGGAAGCGGTAGCGGACTACGTCAAGCGCTACCCGCTGGTGAAGGTCGACCTGCAGATGCTCGACCGCACGGTCAACCTGGTGGACGAACGCATCGACCTGGCCATCCGCGTCAGCAACGACCTGGACCCCAACCTCATCGCCCGCCGCCTGAGTGTGTGCCGCTCGGTGGTGTGCGCCTCGCCAGCCTACCTGCGCGAGCACCCCGTACCGCGCCAGGTGCAGGACCTGAGCCAGCACAACTGCCTGACCCATTCGTATTTCGGCCACAGCCTCTGGCATTTCGAGGTCGGCGGCGAACAGGTGTCGGTGCCGGTGCAAGGCAACATCAGCGCCAACGAGGCCCTGACCCTGGAGCGCGCCACCCTGGCCGGCACCGGTATCGCCATGCTGCCCACCTACCTGGTGTGGCAAGCCCTGCGCAGCGGCACGCTGGTACGCCTGCTGCCCGAGGCCAGGCCCCGCGAACTGGGCCTGAACGCGGTGTACACCTCGCGCAAGCACATGCCCGCAACCCTGCGCAGCATGCTCGACTTTCTGGCGGCACGCTTCACCGACCCGCCCCACTGGGACCACGGCCTGGACTGACCGGCAGGCACCTGGCGCAATGCTGGCCTATGCTTGTAGAAGCATCTGTGTGCGGGATACAGGAGGTTGGTGCCATGACCCTGAAATCCAGAAAGTGCGCTGCCCTGTTGGCCATCACTGCCGTGCTCGGGGTGTACGGGGCAGCGGCGTATCGGGTCGAGCTGCTGCGCCAGCAACCCTATGCGGCGTCCAGCTGCAGCTCCGCCCACTGCCTGCCCCATGCCGGCACACTGAGCGTGGTCAGGTAGCCAGCGAAGGTTCACGACGACGAAAGTCGCGGGGCGAAAGGCCGGTCATGCGCCGGAAGAAGCGCGAGAAGTATGCCGGGTCGGCAAAACCCAGGCTGTCAGCCAACTGGTTGATCGTGAGGCTGGTGTAGATCAGGTCGCGCTTGGCTTCCAGCACGATGCGCTGGTGCACGATCTGCAGCGCCGACTGCCCGGCCAATGCCCGGCACAAGGTATTGAGCGTTGCCACCGACACCCCCACCTGATGCGCCAGCTGCTCCACGCTTGGCTGCTGGCGAAACTGCTGCTCCACCAGCCCGTTGAAACGCTGCAGATACTCGCGCCCACGTTCCGGCACTTGGGCACCGGCACTGCGGCGCAACTGTTGGCGGCTGATCCACACCACCATCAGGTTGATCAGCGAATGCAGCTGCAACTCGCGCCCGGGCAGGTCCTGCTGGTACTCGGCCTGCAGGGTGCTGAACAGGCTGTTGAGGTAATCGGCGTCGGCCCCGGCCAGGTAACTGGCGCCGCGCTGCAGGGCGGCTGGCACGCCCGTCAGTTGCCGCTGCAGCACCTCCACCAGCGGCGCCGCCAGGGTCACCACATAACCGTCGACGTCTTCGGAAAAGCGAAAGCCGTGCACGCACAGCGCCGGCACCACCTGGATCGCCGCCTGCTCCAGGCGACACACCTGCCCCTCCAGCTCGATCTCGGCCTGGCCCCTGTACAGGAACAGCAACTGCCACAGGTCGGCATGCCGGTGCGGCTCGATCTCCCACTGGTGCAGGCGGCTGCGCGCCGGGATCGACTCGCTGTGCAGCAGGTCGGGCGTCGGCCAGCCCAGCGTCTCGCCGTACAGCTTGAATACCGGAATCGACACCCTGCTCATCACACCCTCGCTTCCCGACCACTGTCCGATAAACGCACCTATTAGCGAAAAGTACCGCTTTGTGCTCGGTTTGTCCCTTCAGAAGGCCAGCCGGCAAGCGAAAAATGCAGGTACTCCAATCATAAAAAGTCCAACAATCATGAAAACCCAAGTCGCGATCATCGGTGCGGGCCCGTCCGGCCTGCTGCTCGGCCAGTTGCTGCACAACGCCGGCATCTCCAACGTCATCCTCGAACGCCAGGGCCCCGACTATGTACTGGGGCGTATCCGCGCCGGCGTGCTCGAACAGGGCATGGTCGAGCTGCTGCGCGAAGCCGGGGTCGGTCAGCGCATGGACGCCGAAGGGCTGCCCCATGCCGGCTTCGAGCTGGCCTTCGACGGGCGCCGCGAGCACATCGACCTCAAGGGCCTGACCGGCGGCCAGGGCGTGATGATCTACGGCCAGACCGAAGTCACCCGCGACCTGATGGCCGCCCGCGCCGACAGCGGTGCGACCACGGTCTACCACGCCGAGAACGTGCGCCCGCACGACATGAAGACTGGGCAGCCCTACGTCACCTACGAAAAGGACGGCCAGCAGCATCGCCTGGACTGCGACTACATTGCCGGCTGCGACGGTTATCACGGGGTGGCACGCCAGTCGATTCCGAGCGAGGCGCTGCAGGTGTTCGAGCGGGTCTACCCGTTCGGCTGGCTGGGCATCCTGGCCGACACCCCGCCGGTCAGCGACGAGCTGGTGTACGCGCGCCACGAACGCGGCTTCGCCCTGTGCAGCATGCGCTCGCCCACCCGCACCCGCTATTACGTGCAGGTGCCGGCCGAAGAGAAGGTCGAGGACTGGTCGGATGAGCGCTTCTGGGAGGAACTCAAGTCGCGCCTGCCCGACGAGTTGGCCGAGCGTCTGGTCACCGGCCCGTCGATCGAGAAAAGCATCGCCCCGCTGCGCAGCTTCGTGGTGGAGCCGATGCAGTACGGGCGCCTGTTCCTGGTCGGCGACGCCGCGCACATCGTGCCACCCACCGGGGCCAAGGGCCTGAACCTGGCCGCCAGCGACGTCAGCACGCTGTACAACATCCTGCGCAAGGTCTACGCCGAAGGCCGCACCGACCTGCTGGAACGCTACTCGGCGATCTGCCTGCGGCGCATCTGGAAGGCCGAACGCTTCTCGTGGTGGATGACCTCGATGCTGCACCGCTTCCCCGACAGCGACGCCTTCAGCCAGCGTATCCAGCACACCGAGCTGGACTACTTCGTGGGCTCCGAGGCCGGGCGCAGGACCCTGGCAGAAAACTACGTGGGCCTGCCTTACGAGCCCATCGAAGACGCTTAGCAGGCTATCGAGTACACTGGGCAGCACCCGGTCCCACTTGCCCAGAGCTGCCTCGTGACGCAATTGAACACTCCGCAACCCGCCCTGCGCAGCGTGCTCGTCGCGCTGATGCTGGCGATCTTCCTCGGCGCGCTGGACCAGACCATCGTCGCGGTCTCGATGCCGGCGATCTCCGCGCAATTCAACGACGTGACCCTGCTGGCCTGGGTGATTTCCGGCTACATGGTGGCCATGACCGTGGCGGTGCCGATCTACGGCAAGCTCGGCGACCTGTACGGCCGGCGGCGCATGATCCTGACCGGTACCGGGCTTTTCACCCTGGCCTCGCTGTTCTGCGCGCTGGCACAGAACATGGAGCAACTGGTGCTGGCGCGGGTACTGCAGGGCATCGGCGCGGGCGGCATGGTGTCGGTCAGCCAGGCGATCATCGGCGACTTCGTGCCGCCCCGCGAGCGCGGTCGCTACCAGGGTTATTTCAGCAGCATGTATGCCCTGGCCAGCGTCGCCGGCCCGGTGCTGGGCGGGCTGCTGACCGAGTACCTGTCGTGGCGCTGGGTGTTCTGGCTGAACCTGCCGCTGGGGCTGACCGCCTGGTGGGTCACCGAGCGTACCCTGCGCGGGCTGGCCACGCCGCAACGCAAGGCGCAGGTGGACTACCCCGGCGCGGTGCTGTTGATCTTGGGCCTGACGGCCCTGCTGCTGGGCATCACCCTGATCGGCCAGGGCCAGCCCATCGGGTCCGGCCCGGTTGCCGGCCTGCTGCTGGCAGCCCTGTTCGGGCTGGGCGTATTCGTGCTGCACGAACGCCGCGCCGTCGAGCCACTGCTGCCGTTGCAGCTGTTCGGCAACCGGGTGGCAGTGCTGTGCTGGTGCACGATCTTCTTCACCAGTTTCCAGGCCATCTCGCTGACCATGCTGATGCCGCTGCGCTTTCAGAGCATCACCGGGGCGGGGGCCGACAGCGCCGCCCTGCACCTGCTGCCCCTGGCCATGGGCCTGCCGATCGGCGCCTATTGCGGCGGCCGCCTGACCAGCCTGACCGGGCGCTACAAGCCGCAGATTCTGGGCGGTGCACTGTTGATGCCGGTGGCGATCATCGGCATGGCCCTGAGCCCGATCGACGGCGTGCTGCTCAGTGGCGCGTTCATGCTGCTGACCGGCATCGCCTCGGGCCTGCAGTTCCCCACCTCGCTGGTGGCAACCCAGAGCGCAGTGGAGCCACGGGACATCGGCGTGGCGACCAGCACCACCAACCTGTTCCGCTCGCTGGGCGGGGCGATGGGCGTGGCCTGCATGTCGGCACTGCTGCTCAGCCTGCTGAACGACAGCGGCTTCAGCCTGGCCGGCGAGGCGTTGATCGGCAGCCTCAAGGACGGCCAGGCCAGTGCGGCGGTGCAGGCGCAGTTGCTGCAGACCTTTCGCAACCTGTTGCTGGGTAGCGCCGCCGTCTCCCTGCTGGGGCTGTCGGCGGCGCTGGCATTGCCCAACCGCGAGCTGCGCGGCCGGCAGTAGTCAGTTGCGCCGCTGCGCCCAGGCCACAGCCAGGCCGCTCAGGCAAATGACCGCAATGCCGACCACGCCGTAGGCGTCCGGGGTGTGATTGAAAATGAGGTAGCCGTACAGGCCGGCGAACAGGATCTGCCCGTAGCTGAAGGGCGCCAGCATGGCCGGCGCGGCGTGCCGGAAGGCCTGGGTCAGCAGCATGTGCCCGAGCATCCCGCAGGTGCCCAGGCCGATCATGAACAGGCCATGCCCCAGGGTCGGCATGCTCCAGAAGAATGGCACCAGCGCGGTCATGATCAGGCTGTTGAAGATGCCGGTGAGAAAGTTGCTGGTGGTCGGGCTGTCGATGCCGCTGAGCTTGCGCGTGAGCAACTGGTAGCAGCCAAAGCAGAAGGCCGAACACAACGGCAGCAGGATTGCGGGGGTGAACAGCGCCCCGCCCGGGCGCACCACGATCAGCACGCCGACAAACCCGGCCAGCACCGCCAGCCACTGGGCGCGGCTGACCCGCTCACCCAGCAGCGGTACCGACAATGCGGTTACCAGCAGGGGCGCGAGGAAGTTCACGGCGGTGGCTTCGGCCAGGGGGATGTAACGCAGGCCGGTGGTGAAGAACAGGCTGGTGCCGATCAGGCACAGCGCCCTGGCCAGTTGCAGGCCGGGGCGGCGTGTACGCACCACCGCCGAGAAGCCGCTGCGCGGCACGAACACCACCAGCATCAGCAGGGTGTGCACCACATAGCGCGCCCACACCACCATGACGATGGCATAGAAGCCGGAAAGGTATTTGGACAGGGCATCGTGGCTGGCGAACAACAGCACCGCCATGCACATCAGGGCGATTGCCTTGAGCGGCTGCTCGGCACCTTTGAGGGTCGGGTTGTGCGCACTCATGCCAGGGCTCTACGAAAAGTTGATGGTCCTTGGGGGCAGACTACCCGGTCACCGACTACCGTTCCAAGCAGCGCCGGTGTTTTTTGTTGACCGGGCACGGGGCACGACAGGGAAACGTCCTATGCCAACCTTCACAAATGCTCACAAATGCTCAATTGCGCAGCGACGGGCTCAAGCGCAGCATATCCAGCCCGGTATCCACCCACCGCTCGGCATCCCCGGCAATATCGAAACTGTCCGGCAGCAGCAGCCAGCTGCCAATGATGCCGTCGATGTAAGCGAATATTGCAATAGCGGCACGCTGCGGGTCCATGTCCGCAGGCAATTGCCCACGCCTGACTGCATTGGTCAACGTCAGCGCTATACGCTCGTAGCAGTCGCGGGTCGTGGCCTGGCGCTGCTGACGGATCTCACACATGTCATCGGTGAATTCACACTTATGATGCAGGATCTCATTGATGCGCCGGGTACGCGGCTCGTGCAGCATCTGCTGCATCAGTTGAATCAGCAACTTGCGCATGCAGCCCAGCGGGTCCGGCTCGTCTTCGCTCTCGCCGGCCTGGGCCAGCGCCTCGATCGGCTCACGCAGGCTGTCGAGCAGGGCCTGCACCAGTTCGCCCTTGTCCTGAAAGTGCCAGTAGATGGCACCCCGGGTCACCCCGGCCAGCTTGGCGATATCCGCCAGGGTGGTACGCGCCACCCCACGGGCATGGAAAGCTTTTTCGGCGGCCTCGAGTATCTGTTGGCGGGTTTCCTGAGCTTCCTCTTTGGTGCGACGGACCATGGCAGTACAACCTCATCAAGGAGCCGGACGCGCGCTGCGGGCGTCCGGGTTCTGAGCCGGTATGGCCACTGTCGGGCCCTCTACCGGGTGTCTTAATCAAGCCTGTGGTCACCTCGACAAGGTGCGCCACGGGTATTTACAAACAAGCATGAATGTAAGTATATTCCTTAGCATCCTACTTATCCACCCGGAATTAATTTTCCCTTCATCCCGTTTCCATTACTCTTGAGCGTCTTCAGCTCTTTCGACCCGAGGATCTTCATGCAATTCAAGCCAGCTGTTTCCGCTCTGGTTTCCGCCGTCGCCCTGGCAACACTGCTCAGCGGCTGTAAAAAGGAAGAAGCGGCGCCTGCGGCGCAAGCTCCTCAGGTCGGCGTCGTGACCCTCCAATCCCAGGCCTATACCCTGACTTCCGACCTGCCGGGGCGCACCATCGCCTACCGCGTGGCCGAAGTGCGTCCACAGGTCAACGGCATCATTCTCAAGCGTCTGTTCAAGGAAGGCAGCGAGGTCAAGGAAGGCCAGCAGCTGTACCAGATCGACCCGTCGGTGTACGAGGCGACCCTGGCCAGCGCCCAGGCCAACCTGCAATCGACCCGCTCGCTGTCGGACCGCTACAAGCAACTGGTGGCCGAGCAGGCCGTGAGCCGTCAGGAATACGACGACGCACAAGCCAAACGTTTGCAGGCTGAAGCCTCGCTGCGCAGCGCACAGATCGACCTGCGCTACACCAAGGTGCTGGCGCCACTGAGCGGCCGTATCGGACGCTCGATGTTCACCGAAGGTGCGCTGGTCAACAACGGCCAGGCCGATGCCATGGCGGTGATCCAGCAGCTGGACCCGATCTACGTCGACGTCACCCAGTCTTCGGCCGAGCTGCTCAAGCTGCGCCGCGAGCTCGAAAGCGGGCAACTGCAGAAGGCCGGGGCCAACGCCGCCAAGGTCTCGCTGAACCTGGAAGACGGCACCACCTACACCCACGAAGGCCGCCTGGAGTTCTCCGAAGTCTCGGTCGACCAGACCACCGGCTCGGTAACCCTGCGCGCCGTGTTCCCCAACCCCGAGCACAACCTGCTGCCAGGGATGTTCGTGCATGCACGCCTGGCCGCCGGCGTGAACGCCAACGCGATCCTCGCCCCGCAACAAGGCGTGACCCGCGACCTCAAGGGCCAGCCCACCGCGTTGATCGTGGACAAGGACAACAAGGTCGAACTGCGCCAGCTCAAGGCCAGCCGTACCGTTGGCAGCGACTGGCTGATCGAGGAAGGCCTGAAGCCGGGCGACCGCCTGATCACCGAAGGCCTGCAGTTCGTCAAGCCAGGCATCGAGGTCAAGGTCAGCGAAGCCACCAACGTCAAGCCTGCCCAACCGTCCCAGGCCAATGCAGCGTCAGCAGGGGCCAAAGGGGAATAAACCATGTCGAGATTCTTTATCGATCGCCCCATCTTTGCCTGGGTAATCGCCCTGGTGATCATGCTGGTCGGGGCCTTGTCGATCGTCAAGTTGCCGATCAACCAGTACCCGAGCATTGCGCCGCCGGCCATCGCCATCGCCGTGACCTACCCGGGCGCCTCGGCGCAGACCGTGCAGGACACCGTGGTCCAGGTGATCGAGCAGCAGCTCAACGGTATCGACAACCTGCGTTATGTGCAGTCCGAGAGCAACTCGGACGGCAGCATGACCATTACCGCCACCTTCGAGCAGGGTACCAACCCTGATACCGCGCAGGTCCAGGTGCAGAACAAGCTGAACCTGGCCACCCCGCTGTTGCCGCAAGAAGTGCAGCAGCAGGGTATCCGCGTGACCAAGGCAGTGAAGAACTTCCTGCTGGTGATCGGCCTGGTGTCCGAAGACGGCAGCATGACCAAGGACGACCTGTCGAACTACATCGTCTCCAACATGCAGGACCCGATCTCGCGTACCGCCGGTGTGGGTGACTTCCAGGTGTTCGGTGCCCAGTACGCCATGCGTATCTGGCTCGATCCGGCCAAGCTGAACAAGTTCCAGCTGACCCCGGTGGACGTCAAGACCGCCGTGGCCGCGCAGAACGTGCAGGTGTCCTCCGGTCAGCTGGGCGGCCTGCCTGCCCTGCCCGGCACGCAGCTCAACGCCACCATCATCGGCAAGACCCGCCTGCAGACCGCCGAGCAGTTCGAGAAGATCCTGCTCAAGGTCAACCGTGACGGCTCCCAGGTCCGCCTGGGCGATGTCGCCGACGTCAGCCTGGGGGGCGAGAACTACAGCGTCAGCGCACAGTTCAATGGCAAGCCGGCCTCCGGCCTTGCGATCAAGCTGGCAACCGGGGCCAACGCCCTGGACACCGCCAAGGCACTGCGCAACACCATCGCCGAGCTGGAGCCGTTCTTCCCGCCTGGCATGAAGGCGGTGTTCCCGTATGACACCACGCCTGTGGTCACCGAATCGATCAGTGGGGTGATCCACACCCTGATCGAGGCGATCGTGCTGGTGTTCCTGGTGATGTACCTGTTCCTGCAGAACTTCCGCGCCACCGTGATCACCACCATGACCGTACCGGTGGTATTGCTCGGCACCTTCGGCATCCTTGCCGCGGCAGGCTTCAGCATCAACACCCTGACCATGTTCGCCATGGTCCTGGCCATCGGCCTGCTGGTGGACGACGCCATCGTGGTGGTGGAAAACGTCGAGCGGGTGATGTCCGAAGAGGGGTTGTCACCCAAGGAGGCGACCAAGAAGTCCATGGGCCAGATCCAGGGCGCCCTGGTCGGTATCGCCCTGGTACTGTCGGCGGTACTGCTGCCGATGGCGTTCTTCGGCGGCTCCACGGGCGTGATCTACCGGCAGTTCTCGATCACCATCGTGTCGGCCATGGGCCTGTCGGTGCTGGTCGCGCTGATCTTCACCCCGGCGCTGTGCGCCACCATGCTCAAGCCGGTCAAGAAAGGCGAGCACCATACCGCCAAGCGTGGCTTCTTCGGCTGGTTCAACCGCAACTTCGACCGCAGCGTGCAGAGCTACGAGCGCGGCGTGGGCAACATCCTGCGTCACAAGGCCCCGTACTTCCTGGCCTACATCCTGATCGTGGTGGGCATGGTGTGGCTGTTCATGCGCATCCCTACCGCGTTCCTGCCCGAGGAAGACCAGGGCGTACTGTTCGCCCAGGTGCAGACCCCGGCCGGTTCCAGTGCCGAGCGCACCCAGGCGGTGGTCGACGAAATGCGCGCCTACCTGCTGGACAAGGAGTCCGACACAGTGGCCTCGGTGTTCACCGTGAACGGCTTCAACTTCGCCGGCCGCGGCCAGAGCTCGGGCATGGCCTTCATCATGCTCAAGCCGTGGGGTGAACGTTCTGCCGAAAACAGCGTGTTCAACCTGGCAACCCGTGCCCAACAGCACTTCTTCAGCTTCCGCGACGCGATGGTGTTCGCCTTCGCCCCTCCGGCCGTACTGGAGCTGGGTAACGCCACCGGTTTCGACGTGTTCCTGCAGGACCGCGCCGGCGTCGGCCACGACAAGCTGATGGAAGCGCGCAACCAGTTCCTGGGCATGGCCGCGCAGAGCAAGATCCTCACCCAGGTACGTCCGAACGGCCTGAACGATGAGCCGCAATACCAGCTGACCATCGACGACGAACGCGCCAGCGCCCTGGGCGTGACCATCGCCGATATCAACAACACCCTGTCGATCGCCCTGGGTGCCAGCTATGTGAACGACTTCATCGACCGTGGTCGGGTCAAGAAGGTCTACCTGCAAGGCACTGCCGATTCGCGCATGAGCCCTGAAGACCTGCAGAAGTGGTACGTGCGCAACGCCGCCGGCGAGATGGTGCCGTTCTCTTCCTTCGCCAGCGGCGAGTGGAGCTACGGTGCACCCAAGCTGTCGCGTTACAACGGTGTCGAGGCAATGGAAGTACTCGGTGCGCCAGCCCCTGGCTACAGTACCGGTGAGGCCATGGCCGAGGTCGAGCGCCTGGCGGCGCAATTGCCAGCCGGTGTCGGCTTCGCCTGGACCGGCATGTCGTACGAAGAGAAGCTGTCGGGCTCGCAGATGCCGGCACTGTTCGCGCTGTCGCTGCTGATGGTGTTCCTGTGCCTGGCGGCACTGTACGAGAGCTGGTCGATCCCGATCGCGGTGGTGCTGGTGGTGCCGCTGGGTATCATCGGTGCGCTGATGGCGGCCAGCATGCGCGGGCTGTCCAACGACGTGTACTTCCTGGTGGGGCTGCTGACCACCATCGGCCTGGCGGCGAAGAACGCGATCCTGATCGTCGAGTTCGCCAAGGAACTGCACGAGCAGGGCCGCAGCCTGGTCGATGCGGCGATCGAGGCGTGCCGCATGCGTCTGCGTCCGATCATCATGACCTCGCTGGCGTTCATCCTGGGCGTGGTGCCGCTGACCATCGCCACCGGCGCAGGCTCCGGCAGCCAGCACGCCATCGGTACCGGTGTGATCGGCGGCATGATCACCGCAACGGTACTGGCGATCTTCTGGGTACCACTGTTCTTCGTAAGCGTGTCGTCGCTGTTCGGTAGCAAGAAGCCCGAAGAAGAGGACGCCAAACCTGAAACCCCACGCTATGAGGCCGGGCAATGAGTAAGTCCCTGTTGTCCCTGGCAGTCACCGCCTTCATTCTCGGTGGCTGCTCGCTGATCCCTGATTACCAGACCCCCGAGTCACCGGTGGCGGCCCAGTGGCCGCAAGGGCCGGCCTACTCGCCGACCCAGTCGGCCGACGTGGCTGCGGCCGAACAGGGCTGGCGCCAGTTCTTCCATGACCCGGCGCTGCAGCAACTGATCCAGACCTCGCTGGTCAACAACCGCGACCTGCGGGTCGCCGCGCTGAACATCGATGCCTACCGGGCGCAGTACCGCATCCAGCGGGCCGACCTGTTCCCGGCGGTCTCGGCCACCGGCAGCGGCAGCCGCCAGCGGGTGCCGGCCAACGTTTCGCAGACCGGCGAGTCGAGCATCAACAGCCAGTACTCGGCCACCCTGGGCGTGAGTGCCTACGAACTCGACCTGTTCGGTCGGGTGCGCAGCCTCAGCGAGCAGGCCCTGGAAACCTACCTGTCGAGTGAACAGGCGCGTCGTTCCACGCAGATCAGCCTGGTGGCCAGCGTGGCCAACGCCTACTTCACCTGGCAGGCCGACAAGGAGCTGCTGACGCTCACCGAAGACACGCTCAAGACCTACGAGCAGAGCTATGCCCTGACCCGTCGCAGCAGCGAAGTCGGCGTGGCCTCGGCCCTGGACCTGAGCCAGGCGCGTACCTCGGTCGAGGGCGCACGGGTCAAGCTGGCCCAGTACCAGCGCCTGGTGGCGCAGGACCTGAACAGCCTGGCCGTGCTGGTCGGCACCGGCGTGCCGGCGAACCTGCCCAACGGCATGAAACTCGACAGCGACCTGCTGGCCGACGTGCCGGCCGGCCTGCCGTCGGACGTGCTGCAGCGTCGTCCCGACATCCAGGAGGCCGAGCACCTGCTCAAGGCCGCCAACGCCAACATCGGCGCGGCGCGCGCAGCGTTCTTCCCGAGCATCAGCCTGACCGCCAACGCCGGGACCCTGAGCCCCGACATGGGCGGGCTGTTCAAGGGCGGCTCGGGCACCTGGCTGTTCCAGCCGCAGATCAACCTGCCGATCTTCAACGCCGGCAGCCTGCGTGCAAGCCTGGACTACTCGAAGATCCAGAAGGACATCAACGTCGCCAAGTACGAAAAGACCATCCAGACTGCCTTCCAGGAAGTCTCCGATGGGCTGGCGGCGCGTCAGACCTTCAACGAGCAGTTGCAGGCCCAGCGTGATCTGGTCGAAGCCAACCAGGACTACTACCGCCTGGCCGAGCGTCGCTACCGTATCGGTATCGACAGCAACCTGACGTTCCTGGATGCCCAGCGCAACCTGTTCAGTGCCCAACAGGCCCTGATCAGCGACCGGCTGTCGCAGCTGGTCAGCGAGGTCAACCTGTACAAGGCCCTGGGTGGCGGCTGGTACGAGCGCACCGGTGATGCCCGCCAGCAAGCGTCGATCGAGTCGCCCAAGGGTTGATTCGATAGCGTGGCGACACAACAGCCCACCCTTCGCGGTGGGCTTTTTTGTGCCTGCAAGCCTGCCCCTACCAAAAGTAACCAGACAGTTAGTGTTCGGTTACCGCCCAATTCCGCCTGTAACGAATTGATTCCCCCCTGCCCGCCACAGCACCATCCATCCGCCATCGCCCCAACATAAAAACAAGAGACGCCCTAACGATGAACACTTTCCAGCCCGCACGTCACCTGTTCCCCGGCCTGCTTGCCATGAGCTGCGCCCTGCCCGCCCTGGCCGACGAAGGGGGCTTTGTCGAAGACGCCAAGGTTGGCCTCAACCTGCGCAACTTCTACATCAACCGCAATTTCGTCGACCCGGCCAACCCCCAGGGCAAGGGCGAGGAATGGACCCAGAGTTTCATCCTCGACGCCAAGTCCGGCTTCACCCAGGGCACCGTGGGCTTCGGCGTCGACGTGCTGGGCCTGTACTCGGTCAAGCTCGACGGCGGCAAGGGTACCGCCGGCACGCACCTGTTGCCGGTGCACGATGACGGCCGCCCGGCCGATGACTTCGGACGCCTGGGCGTGGCGCTCAAGGCCAAGGTCTCGAAGACCGAGCTGAAGGTCGGCGAATGGATGCCGGTACTGCCGATCCTGCGTTCGGACGACGGCCGCTCGCTGCCGCAGACCTTTCGCGGCGGCCAGCTGACCTCCCAGGAAATCGACGGCCTGACCCTGTATGCCGGGCAATTTCGCGGCAACAGCCCGCGCAACGACGCGAGCATGGACGACATGTCCATGAACGGCCGCGCCGGTATCACCTCCGACCGCTTCAACTTTGCCGGTGGCGAGTACACCTTCAATAACAAGCGCACCCTGGTCGGGGTGTGGAACGCCCAGCTCAAGGACATCTACAACCAGCAATACATCAACCTGGTGCACAGCCAGCCGCTGGGCGACTGGACCCTGGGCGCCAACCTGGGCTACTTCATCGGCAAGGAAGACGGCGCCGAGCGTGCCGGCAAGCTCGACAACCGCACCGCCTCGGCGCTGCTTTCGGCACGCTATGGCAGCAACACCTTCTACGTGGGGCTGCAGAAGGTCAGCGGCGACGACCTGTGGATGCGGGTCAACGGCACCAGTGGCGGCACCCTGGCCAACGACAGCTACAACGCCAGCTTCGACAATGCCAAGGAGCGCTCCTGGCAGCTGCGTCACGACTTCAACTTCGCCGGGCTTGGCGTGCCGGGGCTGACCCTGATGAACCGCTACATCAAGGGCGACAACGTGCACACCGCCGTGGTCAGCGACGGCAAGGAATGGGCGCGGGAATCGGAGCTGGCGTACGTGATCCAGTCCGGCAGCCTGAAGAACCTGTCGTTCAAATGGCGCAACTCGACCATGCGCCGCGACTTCAGCACCAACGCATTCGACGAGAACCGCCTGATCGTCAGCTATCCGATCAGCTTTCTCTGAACCCCTTCGCCGGCAAGGCCGGCTCCTACAGGCCCGCGCTACCCTTGTAGGAGCCGGCCTTGCCGGCGAATAGGTATGTTCAGACACTACAAACTCATTACCCCTTCAGCGTGCGGCTACGCTGCCCCTGCACCCCCACCGGCACATCCCCCTGCAGCGTCACCCGGCGCACCACGCGCCCCTGGGTACCGTAGTCATCCACCGCATAATGCTGGGTCGCGCGGTTGTCCCAGATCGCCACGTCCCCGGCCTGCCAGCGCCAGCGCACGGTGTTCTCCAGGCGCGTCACATGGCTCTGCAGCAGGTTGAACAGGTGATCCGAATCGGACTTCGAATAGCCCTTGATGCGCTTCACGAAATGCCCCAGCAGCAGGTGCTTCTCACCGCTCACCGGGTGCACCCGCACCACCGGATGCTCGGTCTCGTACACCGTCGAGGTGAACACCTTGCGGTAGTTCTCCAACTGCTCGAGGCTCACGTTCGGCTTGGTCGCGGCATAGTCGTACTCGTTGCTGTGCACCGCCCACAACTGCTCGGCCAGCGCCTGCAAGGCCGGTGACAGGTCATCGTACGCGCTGGCGGTATTGGCCCACACCGTATCGCCCCCCGACGCCGGCGCCACCACCGAACGCAGGATCGACGCCTTGGGGTACGCCTCGACGAAGGTCACGTCGGTGTGCCAGGAGTTGGCCCGACGCCCTTGCCCGCCATCGAGTTCCAGCAGGTAGCGGGTGCCATCGCGCACCGGCACGGTCGGGTGCGCGATAGGCTCGCCCAGCAGGTGCGCAAAGGCCTCCTGGGTCTGGTCGTCCAGCTGCGTCTGGCCCCTGAAGAAGATCACCTTGTGCTGCACCAGCGCGGCCTGGATCGCCTCCACCACCGCCGGGGCCAGGTCGGCGCCCAGTGTCACCCCACGAATTTCGGCACCGATGCGCCCGGCCACCGGATGAATCTCCAGCGCATGGCTGACAGGTGCTGCGGCAAATGCGGCGTTGCTCATGGTTCGTCCCTCATCGGTTGCGTCACGGTAAGTGCCGATGAAACTCTGGCGCTATCTATATGCAAATAAGCTCTAACAGATATGCAAGTGCTTCATTGACGGAATAAGAGCTTGCATTTAAAACCCAGACTCCCGTGGCGGCAAATACCTTCGCCCTATTTTTGGAATGCCGGAAAAGCATATGGATCTTCGCCAACTGCGCTACTTCATCGCCCTCACCGAACACCGCAGTTTCGTGCGCGCCGCCGACGCCATGGGCATCACCCAGCCCGCCTTCAGCCGCAGTATCCAGGGCCTGGAGCAGGAGTTCGGCTGTGTGCTGGTGGACCGCGCCAACAAGGATCTGCGCCCCACGTCCGAAGGCCAGGTGGTGCTGCAGCACGCCCTGCGCCTGGTGCAGGGCGCGGCGCAGCTGAGCAGCGAGGTGCAGCAGATGACCAAGCTCGATGCCGGCGAGCTGCGCTTTGGCTGCGGCCCCGCACCAGCGGTGAACCTGGTGCCGCAGGCGGTGGCGCAGTTCATCAACGCCCACCCCAAGGTGCGCACGCATTTCGAGGTCTCAAACTGGGAAAAGCTCAGCAGGGCGCTGAGCCGCGAAGAGATCGAGTTCTTCGTCGCCGACATCCGCCACTTCGAAGCCGACCCCAACTTCCAGACCCTGGCCCTGACCCCGCGCCGCGGCCTGTTCTTCTGCCGCCCCGGGCACCCGCTGCTGGCCAAGGACAGCCTCTCGACCAACGACATGTTCGACTACCCGCTGGCCTGTTCGCTGATTCCGCCGGGGGTGCGCAAGCTGCTGGCCAACCTCAGCGGCAAGACCGACTTTTCGCCGCAGATCCAGAGCGAGCATCAACCCACCCTGCTCAAGATCGTGCTCGGCACCAATGCCATCGGCATCGGCAGCGAAGAGGCCTACGGCGCGGCGGTGCAGGCCGGCGAACTGGTGCGCCTGCACTGGCGCAACCTGCCGGCCAACCTCGACAGCTTCAATGCCCGCTGCGGCATCGTCAGCCGCAGCGGCTACCGCCTGTCCCCTGCGGCGCGGGCGATGATCGAGACCCTGATCAACCTTGACCGCCAGCCTGCGCCACAGGCGCTGGTCGGGTAGCCTGCGGCGCCAGCCACTGGTCGACCTTGAACGGTTTGCGAATCAGGCGCTGCTGCGCGGCGAGGTCCACCGAGGCTTGCAGGCGGGCGAGAAAGTCGGGGTCCAGGGTCGAGTCGAACACCGCGCTCAGGCGCTCCTGGCTGAGGTCACGCTGCAGGATCGCCGGCGGGTAGCTGGCACGCTCCGACACCAGCTGGATATAGGCGTCCTTGTTGGCATCGTCGGTCAGCCATTGCACCGCCGGCTGCTGCGCGGCGACGAACTTCTCGACCACTGCCGGGTACGCATCGACGAAGGCACCGGCGGCCACCAGCACCGCCTGCACATTGCCCGCCCCGCCCAGATCGCGGGTATTGAGCGGCAGTTCGGCCAGGCCGCGATCGGCCAGCGCACTGATGCCGGTGGAGCCCCAGGTGGCGTCGATCTGCCTGGCCGCCAGGGCGGCGATAGCCGCGCTGAAATCCAGGTTGATGACCTTGAGGTCCTTCTCGCTCAGGCCCTGGCTGGCCAGCGCGGCATCGAACGAAAGCTGCGTGGCGGTGCCACGGAACACCGCCACGCGCTTGCCCTTGAGGTCCTGCAGGGTCTTGATGCCGCTGCCCGGCACCACCCCAAGGTAGTGTTTGACCCCGCGCGCGGTGGCGGCCACCAGGCGGGTGTCGACGCCATTGGCCTTGCCGATGATCGCCGCCAGGTCGCCCAGGTAGGCGAAGTCCACCTGGCCATTGGCGAACGCCTCGTTGATGACCGGCCCCGCACCCTTGAAGTAGTTCCACTGGATGCTGATGCCGTCGGCGGCGAAGGCTTTCTCCAGCAGCTGTTGCTGTTGCAGCACGTCGGTGATGCCACCGCCCGAATGCTGGGTGCCGGCACTCAGGTCGGGCACCGCGATGCGGATCTGCTTGAGCTCGGCGCCCTGCGCCAGTGTCGGCATCCAGCCGATCACGGCGGCCAGTGCGGGGGTGGCGAACAGGCTGAAAACACGATTGATCGACAGGTTCATGGCACACAGCTCCTTGTAATGGTGCGGCCACGCTACCCATAGCGGATGCCAATCTTTAAATACTATTAAATTACATTTTAATAACCAGATTACATATAAGCCCTGTCAGGCCCGGCCCTGCGGGGTATGCATTGCACACAACCAAAATATGCTTCGAATGCATTGGCTGCGCGGCGAGTCAGCGGCTTTAAATGCAGTTCTTATCGCTCAATCGAATGTAATTTCTTCTGCATATACCCATAAGAAATATACAAATAGCGAGGCCTGCATGACCCGTACCGCCCTTTCCTCACTGGCCCCCGCCCCTGGCCTGCCGCGTCTGCGCAGCCTGCCCAGGCAGCGCCTGCAAGCCTGGTATCTGCCCGTGCTGCTGGCGGCGGTGTGGTGGCTGGCCAGCCGCAACCACTGGATGAGCGAGCAAATACTGCCACCGCCTGCGCTGGTATGGGACAGCGCCGTGGAACTGGGTCGCGGCGAGGTGTGGGCGCACCTGGCCATCAGCCTGCAACGCCTGCTGCTGGGGCTGGTGGCCGGGGTCGGGGCCGGCGCGGTGCTCGGCGCCTGGCTGGGCTTCAGCCAGCGCGCCGAACGCCTGGTACTGCCGACTTTCAACGCCCTGGCGCAGATCCCCACGCTGGCCTGGGTGCCGCTGTTCATGGTGCTGTTCGGCATCGGCGAAGTGCTCAAGCTGGTGGTGCTGGTCAAGGCGGTGATCGTGCCGGTGACCCTGCACACCCTGGTGGGCGTGCGCGATGCCCAACCGCGCCTGCGCGAAGCGGCGGCGGTACTGCGCCTGCCCACGCACCTGCTGGTTCGCCGGCTGATCCTGCCCGCTGCGCTGCCGGCGTTTCTGGCCGGTGTGCGCCTGGCCCTGGCGGCCGGCTGGACCTCGCTGCTGGCGGTCGAGCTGCTGGCCTCCAGCGAAGGCCTGGGCTACCTGATGGTGTGGGCACGGCAACTGTTCATGCTCGACATCGTGTTCGTGTGCATCGCCGTGATCGGCGTGCTCGGGCTGCTGATGGACCGCGGCCTGGGCTGGCTCGACCGGCGCCTGCTGCACTGGCCGCACCCGGCCACCGCACAACTGCGGGTGCGCCCGCTGCGTGGCTGGCAGCGCCTGCATGCCCTGGGCCTGCCGCTGGCGCTGCTGGTGCTGTGGCAACTGGCAAGCCAGTACGGTTGGGTCGATGCGAACATTCTGGTGGCGCCGCTGGAGGTGGTGCACAGCACCTGGGCCGGCGTGCTCGACGGCACCTTGAGCGGCGCGCTGGCCGTCAGCGTCGGGCGAGCGCTGGGCGGCCTGCTGCTGGGCGGCAGCCTGGGCTTTGCCTTCGGCCTGCTGCTGGGCCTGTCGCGCCGCGCCGAGCGCCTGCTGGGCCCGAGCCTGGCCGGGCTGCGCCAGATCGCGATCTTCGCCTGGGTGCCGCTGCTGACCGCCTGGTTCGGCCTGGGCGAACTGGCCAAATGGGTATTCGTCGGCCTGGCGGCATTCTTCCCGCTGTTCATCGCCACCCAGCGCGCGGTTGCCAGCCTGCCTGCACAGCTCGACGAAGCCGCCCGCGTGCTGCGCCTGAGCGGTGCCCAGCGCCTGCGCAGGCTGGTGCTACCGGGCGCCGCGCCGGGCATCTTCGCCGGGTTGCGGGTCGGCCTGATCTACGCCTGGCTGGGCACCATCGGCGCCGAGTACTTCATGCCCTCCGGCGGTGGCATCGGCAGCCTGATGATCGGCGCCCAGCAACTGCTGCGCATGGACCTGATCATGGCCGGCATGCTGCTGGTCGGCCTCACCGGCGCCCTGCTCGGCGCCGTCGGACAACACATCGAACTGCGCGCCACGCGCTGGAGACGGGCATGAACGCACTCGCTCACCCACGGGTCAGCTTCAACCAGGTCGGCAAGCGCTTCAGCGTGGCCGACGGCGAACTGGAAGCGATCCGCGATTTCAACCTGCAGATCGCCGACGGCGAATTCGTCGCCATCGTCGGCGCCAGCGGCTGCGGCAAGTCCACCCTGCTGCGCCTGCTGGTGGGCCTGGACGCCGAGTACCAGGGGCAGATCCTGATCGACGGCCAGCCGGTGCACGGCATCGGCAGCGAGCGCGGCATCGTGTTCCAGGAGCACCGCCTGTTCCCCTGGCTGACAGTGGCCGAGAACATCGACCTGGGCCTGGTCAACGAGGGCCTGGAGCGCACCCGGCGCGGCCGGCGGGTGGCCGACTTCATCAGCCTGGTGGGCCTCGAAGACTTTGCCCAGGCCTACCCGCACCAGCTCTCGGGCGGCATGGCCCAGCGCGTGGCGATTGCCCGCGGGCTGGTGGCCAGCCCGCGCATACTGCTGCTGGACGAACCCTTCGGCGCCCTCGACGCCCTTACCCGCCAGCAGATGCAGGACGAACTGCTGGCCATTCGAGAACGGGCGCGCATCACCACCCTGCTGGTGACCCACGATGTCGAGGAAGCGATATTCCTGGCCGACCGCGTGGTGGTGCTCGAACCGCGCCCGGGGCGGATCAAGCGCATCGTCGAGGTCGACCTGCCGCACCCACGCCAGCGCGCCAGCCTGGCGTTCCACCGCCTGCGCGAAACCCTGCTGCACGAACTGACCCACGACGAGCGCTACCTGCCGCCCGCCGTGGAGCAGATCCGCGACCTGCCCCTGACCTACCTTGCCTGCTGAGTGCCGACCATGAGCCAACGCCCCAACTTCCTGATCATCGTTGCCGACGACCTGGGCTTTTCCGACCTGGGTGCCTTCGGCGGCGAAATCGCCACGCCGCACCTGGACGCCCTGGCCACTGCCGGCCTGCGCCTGACCGACTTCCACACCGCGCCCACCTGCTCGCCGACCCGCTCGATGCTGCTGACCGGCACCGACCACCACATCGCCGGCATCGGCACCATGGCCGAGGCGCTGACCCCGGAGCTGATCGGCAAGCCGGGCTACGAGGGTTACCTCAATGACCGCGTGGTGGCGCTGCCCGAGCTGCTGCGCGAGGCCGGCTACCAGACACTGATGAGCGGCAAGTGGCACCTGGGCCTGAAGGCCGAGCTGGCGCCACATGCGCGAGGCTTCGAACGTTCGTTCGCGCTGCTGCCGGGCGCGGCCAACCACTATGGCTTCGAACCCACCTACGACGAACACACCCCCGGCCTGCTCAAATCGACCCCGGCGCTGTACATCGAGGACGACACCTTCGTCGAAGCGCTACCCGAAGGCTTCTATTCCTCCGACGCCTTCGGCGACAAGTTGCTGCAGTACCTCAAGGAGCGCGACCAGAGCCGGCCGTTCTTCGCCTACCTGCCGTTCTCCGCGCCGCACTGGCCGTTGCAGGCGCCGGCCGAGGTGGTGGCGCGCTACAAGGGGCGCTACGACGCCGGGCCCGAGGTGCTGCGCCAGGAGCGCCTGGAAAAACTGCGCGCCCTGGGCCTGATCGGCGCCGAGGTGCAGGCGCACCCGGTGGATGAACAATGGCAGGCGCTGAGCGACGAACAGCGCCAGCGCTCGGCACGCGCCATGGAGGTGTACGCGGCGATGGTCGAGCGCATGGACTGGAACATCGGCCGGGTGCTCGGCTACCTGCGCAACCAGGGCCTGCTGGACAACACCCTGGTGCTGTTCATGTCCGACAACGGTGCCGAGGGCGCGCTGCTCGAAGCCTTCCCCAAGTTCGGCCCGCACCTGGCCAGCTACCTGGACCAGCACTACGACAACAGCCTGGACAACATCGGCCGCGCCAACTCCTACGTGTGGTACGGCCCGCACTGGGCCCAGGCGGCCACCGCACCGTCGCGGCTGTTCAAGGCCTTCACCACCGAAGGCGGCATTCGCGTGCCGGCCCTGCTGCACTACCCGGCACTGGCGCGCCAGGGGCAGGTCAGCCATCAGTTCAGCACCGTGATGGACATCACCCCGACCCTGCTGGACCTGGCCGGCATCCGCCACCCGGGCAAACGCTGGCGCGGGCGCGACGTGGCGCCGCTGCGCGGCAAGTCGTGGCTGGGCTACCTGTCGGGCGAGACCGAGCAGGTACACGACGAGCACACCGTCACCGGCTGGGAGCTGTTCGGGCGCCGGGCTATTCGCCAGGGGCACTGGAAGGCGGTGTACATTCCAGGCCCGGTGGGGCCGGCCACCTGGCAGCTGTACGACCTGAGCATCGACCCCGGCGAGGTCCACGACCTGGCGCAGGCGCAGCCGGCAAAACTGCAGGCCCTGCTCGGCGAATGGCAGAAGTACGTCGAGGAAACCGGGGTGATCCTCAGCCAGTCGCCGTTCCAGCCGGATTAGCCATCAGTGCCAGGCGCGCGGGGTCGAGAATCTCGATCTCGCCGTAGCTCAGGCGCAGCACGCCATCCTGCTCCAGCGCCTTGAGAATCTGGTTGGTGGTCTGGCGCGACAGCGCGAGCATCAGCGCCAGTTGCTCCTGGGACAATTGCAACACCCTCCTGGCCCCCTCCACTTCGCCGTAACCGGCGGCGATCTGCAGCAGCCGGTAGGCCACCCGCGGCGCGGCACTCATCAGGCTCTGCTGCTCCAGCGCGACAAAGGCCAGGCGCAGCTTGTGGCTCATCAGCAAGGCGAATTCACGCCAGTAACGCGGTTGCGCATCCAGCAATTTCACCAGCGCGCCCTGGGGCACCCGCAGCAGGTGGGTGGCACCTTCGGCATAGGCGTCGTGGGTACGTGGCTGGTCGTCGAACAGGCAGATCTCGCCGAACCAGTGCGGGGCCTCGATCAGGGTCAGCACCGCCTCCTTGCCCTGGGCGCTGACCGCACCGATGCGGATGGCGCCATCGAGCACCGCGTACAGTCCGCAAGGCGGGTCGCCGCGCTGGAACAGGCAGGCGCCGGCCTCCAGGCTCACGGGCCGGGCCAGGTGCAGCAGGCTATCCTGCAGGGTAGCGGGCAACTGTTTGAACCAGTGACCCTGGCGCAAGGTTGAAGCGTTCATCGGGGGCCTCGTGGTGACACTGTCGGCTAGCCGACAGACGACGGTGCCTGCGCAGGGCAAGCTCGGGCAATCCTACAGGAGGAACAACAATGAAAAGCCTCGTCGAGCACCTGAGTCAATACGCGGCCTACCACCGCGACCCACGCAACATCGCCACGCACTTCGTGGGTATCCCGCTGATCGTGGTGGCGGTCACGGTGCTGCTGTCGCGTCCGGGCATGGCATTGGGCGGGGTGTGGCTGTCGCCTGCATTGCTGGTGGCGCTGTGGTCGGCGTGGTTCTACCTGCGCCTGGACACCCGCTTCGGGTTGCTGATGAGCGTGTTGCTGGGCTTGTGCCTGTGGGCCGGGCAGGTACTGGCGGTTCAGAGCACGCTGGTGTGGCTGGGTGCGGGGCTGGGGCTGTTCGTGGTGGGCTGGGTGATCCAGTTCGTCGGCCACTATTACGAGGGGCGCAAGCCGGCGTTTGTGGACGACATCAGCGGCCTGATCGTGGGGCCGTTGTTCGTGGTGGCGGAGATGGCGTTTGTGCTGGGGTTGCGCGGGGAGTTGAAGCGGTCGATCGAGGCGAATGCGGGGCCGGTGGGTAGTCGCTCGAAAAAGGCGGCGATCTGAAGGCCCGTTCGCCGGCAAGGCCGGCTCCTACAACGACACGCACACACTGTAGGAGCCAGCCTTGCTGGCGAAGAGGCCCTGAAGATCAGGCGCGGGATTCGACGCCCAGTTCATCCCACACCGACTCCGCCAGGTGGAACGTGGCATTGGCCGCCGGGATCCCGCAATAGATCGCGCTCTGCATCAGCACTTCCTTGATCTCTTCGCGGGTCACGCCGTTGTTCGCCGCCGCCCGCAAGTGCAGCTTCAGCTCTTCATTGCGGTTCATGCCGATCAGCATCGCGATGGTGATCAGGCTGCGGGTATGGCGTGGCAACCCCGGCCGCGTCCAGATATCGCCCCACGCGTGCCGGGTGATCATTTCCTGGAACTCGCCGTTGAACTCGGTGAGGTTGCTCAGGCTGCGGTCCACATGGGCATCGCCCAGTACCGCACGCCGCACCTGCATGCCGGCCTCGTAACGTTCTTTTTCGTCCACAACCTACTCCTCAGCGGGCCAGCAGAAAATCGATCACGCGGCGGCTGAACGGCGCGCCGACTTCAACGTTGGACAGGTGCGCCGCCTGGAACTCGGCATACTCGGCACCCACCACATGTTCCTGGATGAAGCGCCCGCCAGCCGGCGGCGTGACCGCATCGGCACTGCCGGAAATCACCAGCAGCGGCACCTTGATCTCACCCAGCTGGCCCCGGAAGTCCGCATCGCGCACCGCGCCGCAGTTGGCCGCATAGCCATCGGGCGAAGTACCCGCCAGCATGTCGGTGATGCGCTTGGCCTGGTCCGGGTTGGCCTGCGCATAGGCCTTGGTGAACCAGCGCTCGATGGAGGCGTCGCGCAGCCCCACCATCGCCGCCTCGCGGTCGCGCAGCACCATGTCGATGCGCGGGTTCCACACCTCGTCGTTGCCGATCTTGGCTGCGGTGTTGCACACGATCAGGCGGTTCAGGCGCTCGCCGGCATGGATGCCCAGCCACTGCCCGATCAGCCCGCCCATGGACAGGCCGCAGAAATGCGCCCGCTCGATCTTCAGCGCGTCCAGCAGTGCCAGCACGTCACGCCCCAGTTGCTCGATGCTGTACGGCCCCTCGGTCACCAGCGACTGGCCATGCCCGCGGGTGTCGTAGCGCAGTACCCGAAAATGCGCGGCAAATGCCGGCAGTTGCGGGTCCCACATGGTGTGGTCGGTGCCCAGCGAGTTGGACAGCACCAGCACCGGTGCGCCCTCGGGCCCGTCGAGCCGGTAGTTCAGTACGCCATCAGCGAGTTGTACGCTAGCCACAACGGCCTCCTTCAACGCTTGAATTGTTGGTGTTCAGCCACCGCCCGCGCCACCCACACGCGGGCCTGGCCCAGGTAATGAGCAGGGTCGAGCAGGCGGTCGAGTTCGTCCGCCGACAGCTCGGCAGTCACCTGCGGATCGTCGCCCAGCACGTCGCGCAGCTGACGCTGTTCGGCCACCGCACGCTTGCAGCAGGTTTCCAGCAGGTGGTGTGCGGTGTCCCGGCCCAGTCGCTGGGCCAGCACGATGCTGACCGCCTCGGCCAGCACCAGGCCCTGGGTCAGGTCGAGGTTGCGGCGCATGCGCGCAGCATCCACCTCCAGGCCCTCGGCAATCACCTGGGCCTGGCGCAGGGCGCCGGACACCAGGCAGCAGATCTCGGGCAGGGTTTCCCATTCGGCATGCCACAGGCCCAGGCTGCGCTCGTGCTCCTGGGGCATGGCCGCGAACAGCGTGGACACCAGCCCCGGTACACGGGTAGCGGCGCCGATCAGCACCGCCGCGCCCACCGGGTTGCGCTTGTGCGGCATGGTCGACGAGCCGCCCTTGCCCGGCGCAGCAGGCTCGAACACCTCCGCCGCCTCGGTCTGCATCAGCAGGCTCACATCGCGTCCCAGCTTGCCCAGGCTGCCGGCGATCATGCCCAGCACCGAGGCGAACTCCACCAGGCGGTCACGCTGGGTATGCCAGGGCTGCTCGGGCAGGCTCAGCCTGAGCTGCCCGGCCAGCGCCTCGGCCACCGGCAATGCCTTGTTGCCCAGCGCCGCCAGGGTGCCGGAGGCGCCGCCGAACTGCAGGCTCAGCAGGCGCGGCTTGAGCTCCTGCAGGCGCTGACGGTGACGGGTGAGTGCACCGAGCCAGCCGGCGATCTTCATGCCCAGGGTCACGGGCGTTGCATGTTGCAGCCAGGTGCGCCCGGCCAGCGGCGTGTCGGCATGCTGCAGCGCCTGGTGCGCCAGGCTGTCGGCCAGGCGCGCCAGGTCGGCTTCGATCAGGCCCAGGGCATCGCGCAATTGCAGCACCAGCCCGGTGTCCATCGCATCCTGGCTGGTAGCGCCCAGGTGCACGAAGCGCTCGGCTTCGGGCACGCCGCTGGCAATCACCTTGCCCAGCGCCTTGACCAGCGGGATGGCCGAGTTGCCGGCCACCGCGATGGCCTCGGCCAGGGCCGCGAAGTCATAGCGCTCGGCCTGGCAGGCCGCTTCGATCGGTGCCACCGCCACCTGCGGGATCAGCCCCACCGCCGCCTCGGCGCGGGCCAGCGCGGCTTCGAAATCGAGCATGCCCTGCACTCGGCCACGGTCGGAAAACACGGCGCGCATGGCCGGCGCGGTGAAGTAGGCATCGAACAGCTGATTGCCCGGACGTTGGTTCATCGGTGGTCCTTCTCAATGATCGTGGTGCAGGTACGCCGCCTGCTTGGGCAGGCGCAGGCTGAACAGGAAGGCAATCGCCATCATCACCGTAACGTACCAGTAAAAGGCGTTTTCCATGTTCAGCGACTTGAGCCCCAGTGCCACATATTCGGCCGAGCCGCCGAAGATCGCGTTGGCCACCGCGTAGGCCAGGCCCACGCCCAGCGCACGTACCTGCGGCGGGAACATCTCGGCTTTGACCAGCCCGCTGATCGAGGTGTAGAAGCTCACGATGGCCAGCGCCAGGGTGATCAGCACAAAGGCCAGGAACGGGCTGGTGACGGTTTTCAGGGTAAGCAGGATCGGCACCGTGCACAGGGTGCCCAGGGCGCCGAACCAGAGCATCGAGGTGCGCCGGCCGATGCGGTCCGAGAGCATGCCGAACAGCGGCTGCATGCACATGTACAGGAACAGTGCGCCGGTCATGATGAAGCTGGCGGTCTTGGCGCTCATGCCTGCAGTGTTCACCAGGTACTTCTGCATGTAGGTGGTGAAGGTGTAGAAGATCAGCGAGCCGCCGGCGGTGTAGCCAAGCACGGTGATGAACGCCGCCTTGTGGTTGCGGAACAGGCCGCCGAGGCTGCCGGCATCCTTGTCGTTGCGGGTTTCGGCGCTGCTGGTCTCTTCCAGCGAGCGACGCAGGAACAGCGAGATCACCGCCGCGATGGCACCCACCACGAACGGGATGCGCCAGCCCCAGGCGCGCAGCTCATCTTCGGTGAGCAGTTGCTGCAGGATCACCACCACCAGCACCGCCAGCAGTTGGCCGCCGATCAGGGTCACGTACTGGAACGAAGCAAAGAAACCGCGCTGACCGCGCAGGGCCACCTCGCTCATGTAGGTGGCGGTGGTGCCGTATTCGCCGCCCACCGACAGGCCCTGGAACAGCCGCGCCAGCAACAGCAGCGCCGGTGCCCAGGCACCGATGCTGGCGTAGGTCGGCAGGCAGGCGATCACCAGCGAGCCGGCGCACATCATCAGCACCGAGATCATCATCGAATTCTTGCGCCCGTGGCGGTCGGCCACACGGCCGAACAGCCAGCCGCCGATGGGCCGCATCAGGAACCCGGCGGCGAACACGCCGGCGGTGTTGAGCAGCTGCACCGTCGGGTCGTCGGAGGGGAAGAAAGCCGGGGCAAAGTAGATCGCGCAGAAGGCATAGACGTAGAAGTCGAACCATTCCACGAGGTTGCCCGAGGAGGCACCGACGATGGCGAAAATGCGTTTGCTGCGTTCTTCGCCGGTGTAATGGATTGAAGTCATGGCAATTCACTCTGGGAGGATGTCTGAAGTCTAGACACACTCGGTAACACTCACGTTCCACAGAACAATCACCCCGCTGCCCCGACCTTGCGTGGAGGTCGCAGCAGCGAGGTCATTGATTTACACGCGCTCGATGGCCAGGGCCAGGCCCTGCCCGACACCCACGCACATGGTCGCCAGGCCTTTGCGCCCGCCGGATTTCTCCAGCTGGTGCAGCGCTGTCAGCACCAGGCGTGCGCCGCTCATGCCCAACGGGTGACCCAGGGCAATGGCGCCGCCGTTGGGGTTGACCTGCGGCGCGTCGTCGGCAATGCCGAGTTCGCGCAGCACGGCCAGGCCTTGGCTGGCGAACGCTTCGTTGAGCTCGATCACGTCGAAATCGGTGACCGCCACGCCCAGGCGCTCGATCAGCTTGCGCACCGCCGGCACCGGGCCGATGCCCATTACCCGGGGGGCAACGCCGGCACTGGCCATGCCGAGCACGCGCGCGCGCGGGGTCAGGCCATGCTTTTGCACCGCCTCGGCCGACGCCAGTATCAGCGCCGCGGCGCCGTCGTTGACGCCCGAGGCGTTGCCGGCGGTGACCGTCTTGTCCGCGCCGTTGACCGGCTTGAGCCTGGCCAGGGCTTCGAGGGTGGTGTCGGCGCGCGGGTGTTCGTCGTGCTCGACCACGGTCTCGCCCTTCTTGTGCGCGATGCGCACCGGCACGATCTCTTCGGCGAAGTAGCCGGCGGCCTGGGCCTTGGCGGTGCGCTGCTGGCTGCGCAGGGCGAAGGCATCCTGGTCGGCGCGCGATACCTGATAGTCGTCGGCCACGTTGTCGGCGGTCTGCGGCATCGCGTCCACGCCGTACTGGGCCTTCATCAGCGGGTTGATGAAGCGCCAGCCGATGGTGGTGTCTTCCAGCTTCATGTTGCGCGAGTAGGCGCTTTCGGCCTTGCCCATCACGAACGGTGCACGGGACATCGACTCGACGCCGCCGGCAATCGCCAGCTCCATCTCGCCGCTGGCAATGGCGCGAAACGCCGTGCCGATGGCGTCCATGCCCGAGGCGCACAGGCGGTTGAGGGTCACACCCGGCACGCTGTCGGGCAGCCCGGCCAGCAGCAGGGCCATGCGCGCTACGTTGCGGTTGTCTTCACCGGCCTGGTTGGCGCAGCCGAAGAACACTTCGTCGAGCTGGTCCCATTGCACGGTGGGGTTGCGCTCGATCAGGGCCTTGAGCGGTACCGCCGCCAGGTCGTCGGCGCGCACGCCGGCCAGGGCGCCGCCGAAGCGGCCGATGGGGGTGCGAATCGCGTCGCAGATGAATACGTCACGCATCAGGCTTCTCCCGGCGCTTGGCCGTGGGCGGCCGCCGTGCGCGCTTCGAGGTCGCGCAGCGCAGTCAGCTCGACTTCGCTCGGCGCCACGGTGGTTTCGACGCTGTCGGCAAAGCGGATCGCCCAGCCGGTGGCGGCGACGATCTGCTCGCGGGTCACACCCGGGTGAATCGAGGTGACCACGAATTCGTTGCTGCCGGCTTCAGGTTCCATGATGCACAGGTCGGTGATGATGCCCACCGGGCCGGCACCGGGCAGGCCCAGGCGTTTGCGCGAGTCACCGCCTTCGCCGTGGCCGACCGAGGTGATGAAGTCGAGCTTGTCGACGAAGGCGCGCGAGGACTGCTTGAGGATGATCAGCACGGTCTTGGCGGAGCCGGCGATTTCCGGTGCGCCACCGGCACCCGGCAGGCGTACCTTGGGCTGGTGGTAGTCGCCGACCACGGTGGTGTTGATGTTGCCGAAACGGTCGACCTGGGCGGCGCCCAGAAAGCCCACGTCGATGCGCCCGCCCTGCAGCCAGTAGCGGAAGATCTCGCCGGTGGGCACCACGGTATCGGCGGTTTCGGCCAACTCGCCGTCACCGATGGACAGCGGTAGTACCGTTGGCTTGGCGCCGATAGGGCCCGATTCGTAGATCAGCACCACGTCGGGCGAAGAGGTCAGGCGTGCCAGGTTGGCGGCCTTGGACGGCAGGCCGATGCCGACGAAGCACACAGCGCCGTTGCGCAGGCGGCGGGCAGCGGCAACGGTCATCATTTCATTGGTGGAGTAGCTCATTGTGCAGCCTCCGAAGCGCTGGCCAGTTTTGCCTTGAAGGCAGGGAAGTCGGCGGTGCCGCGAATGTATTCGTCGATCCAGGCGGTGAAGGTCTCACGGCTGCGGGCAATCGGGTCCCAGGCCTGGTAGAAGCGGTTGTCACGCTCGGAGTAGCCGTGCGCGTAGGACGGGTGCGCCCCGCCCGGTACCAGGCACACTGCCGACAGTGCCCAGGTGGGCAGCACGCAGGCATTCATTGGCGCGTTGAGGTCGTCGACGATCTCTTCCACGGTGACGATGCAGCGCTTGGCGGCCAGGGCGGCCTCCTTCTGCACACCCAGGATGCCCCACAGCAGCACGTTGCCCTTGCGGTCGGCCTTATGCGCGTGGATCACGGTGACATCCGGGCGAACCGACGGCACGGCGGCCAGCACCTCACCGGTGAACGGGCAGGTCACGCTCTTGATCAGCGGGTTGACCTTGGGCAGGTCGGAGCCGGCGTAGGCGCGCAGCACCGCGAACGGCAGGCCCGAGGCACCGGCAACGTAGGCGTTGGCGAGGTCGGCGTGGCTGTGTTCTTCGATTTCCATGGCGTGCGGCCACTGCTTCTCGACCGCGTCACGCAGGCGGTGCAGCGACCCGACACCCGGGTTGCCGCCCCACGAGAAGATCAGCTTGCGGGCGCAGCCGGCGCCGATCAGCTGGTCGTAGATCAGGTCTGGGGTCATGCGCACCAGGGTCAGATCCTTCTTGCCCTGACGAATGATTTCGTGCCCGGCGGCGGTCGGGATCAAATGCGTGAAGCCTTCAAGGGCGACGCTGTCGCCGTCGTTGACGAACTGCTTCACGGCGTCGTGGAGCGAGAGGATTTCAGCCATTGCAGACTCCTGGAGAGCGGTTTCAGAGGTGCCTCTGGGCGGCACCGGCATGAGCTCAGATTAAGGCGGCGCATTGGGCCGTACAATCCGATAATCGCCATAGCGTTCGATTATCGAACGTATTGTTGTTGTGCTAAGGATCCACAAACCATCGCGGGTCAAGCCCGCTCCCACAGGTACGGTGGAGATCCATGTGGGAGCGGGCTTGACCCGCGATAGGGGCGCTACTGCCAGCCGGTCAGGTCGCGTCAGCGTGGCTCACCACACCCTTGATCACCACCGCCACCGTCGCGATCGCGGCCGGGATCACCAGGGCCGTCAGCACCTGTTCGAAGTTCCAGCCCAGGCCCAGCAACGTGGCGCCCATCCAGGCCCCGAGAATCGCGCCAAACCGGCCGATGCCCAGCATCCACGACACGCCGGTGGCACGGCCCTGGGTGGGGTAGAAGCGCGCCGCCAGCGACGGCATCGCCGACTGCGCCCCGTTCACGCACATGCCGGCAATCAGCACCAGGGTCGCCAGCAGCGTGATGTTGCCCAGGCTCTGGCCCACCGCGTAGGCGAACACCCCGGCCAGCAGGTAGAAGGTGCCGATAACCTTGTGCGGGTTGTAGCGGTCCATCGCCCAGCCTACCGCCACCGCGCTGAGCACGCCGCCGAACTGGAACAGCGCACCGATGAACGCCGCCTGCTCCATGCTCGCGCCGCTGTCACGCATCAGCGTGGGCAGCCAGCTGGTCAGCAGGTAGACGATCACCAGGCCCATGAAATAGGTCAGCCACAACAGCAGCGTGCCGACGCTGTAGGTGCCCGAGAAGATCACCGCGAACACGTTGCGCGCCTTGACCGTCTTCTGTTCCGGCACGCTGAAGCTCGCAGCCTGGTTGACGATGCCCGGCTCGATCGGCGCCAATGTGCGGCGTACCCGGTCGGTGCCCTTGTTGCGCACCACCAGGTAACGCGCCGACTCCGGCAACCACACCATCAGCACCACCACCAACAGCAGCGGCAGGATGCCGCCGATCAGCAGCAGGCTGTGCCAGCCGAACATCGGGATCAGCTTGGCGGAAATGAACCCGCCACCGGCCATGCCCAGGTTGAAGCCGCAGAACATGCTGGTGACCAGCAACGACTTGTGCCGCTCGGGGGTGTATTCGGACAGCAGCGTGGTGGCGTTCGGCATGCCGGCGCCCAGGCCCAGGCCGGTCAGAAAGCGCAGCACCAGCAACTGGTCGACGTTGGTGGCATAGGCCGAGGCCAGGCTGAACGCGCCGAACAGCAACACCGCGCCCACCAGCACCACCTTGCGCCCGAAACGGTCGGCCAGCGGCCCCGAGCCCAGCGCACCGAACACCATGCCGATCAGCGCGGCGCTCATCACCGGGCCCAGGCTGGCGCGGTCGATGCCCCAGTCCTGGGACAGTGCCGGGGCAATGAAGCCCATTGCGGCGGTGTCCAGGCCGTCGAGGAACACGATCAGAAAGCACAGGATGACCACCCGCCATTGGTAACGCGACAACGGCTGGGCATTGATGAACGACTGCACATCCAGGCAGTTTCCAACAGCAGCTTGGGGACTATTCATTGTTTTTATCCAGAAGATGCGCGCGAGTGTGCGGGTGCGCGCGTGAACGGCACAGACGGTCGGGTACGGGTCTTTTGGAAAGGGTCAGTTACCGTGCAGCCGGCAGGCGGGCAGGTACAGGCTGAAGCAGGACAGGGTGCAGGTCATGGGGTGTTCTCTCGCTCATTATTATTGGAGGCCGTCAGGGGCCACTTGATGCGAGGGACATTAATAAGGCGCGCGACGCGGCGCAATTCGATAAACGCAAGACTGTGCGTTTATCGAACAGGAACCGCTCGACGCATTCAACTGAACAGCTGGGTACTCAGGTCGCGGCTGGCCGCCACCATGATCGGCAGGAACTTCTGCTCCAGCTCGCTGCGACTCACCCGCCCGGCGTGGGTGCTGATGTTCAGCGCCGCCAGCACCTGGCCGGAGGCGTCGTACACCGGCACCGCGATCGAACGCAGGCCCTGCTCCAGCTCCTGGTCGACCACGCACCAGCCCTGCTCGCGCACCTGCTGGAGGATTTCCAGCAAGGCTGCCGGGTCGTGCACGGTACGGCTTGTCTTGGCCTGCAGGTCGGCGTGCTCCAGGTATTCGTGCAGGGTGGCGTCGTCCAGCGCCGCCAGCAGGATGCGCCCCATCGAGGTGCAATAGGCCGGCAGGCGCCCGCCCACCGACAGGTCCACCGAAATAAGGCGCTGCACCGTCGCCGAGCGGGCGATGTAGAGAATGTCGTCACCTTCGAGGGTGGCCATGTTGCAGGCCTCGTGCAACTGGTCGCTCATGCGGTCCAGGTACGGCTGCGCCGATACCGCCAATGGCGTCGAGGACAGGTAGGCATGACCCAGGGTCAGCACCTTGGGCAGCAATGAATAGGTGCGCCCGTCGGTGGTGGCATAGCCGAGCTTGATCAGCGTGTGCAGGCAACGGCGAACCGCCGCGCGCGGGATCTCGGTGCGGTGGCTGATCTGGGCGATGGTCAGGTGCCGCTTGCGCTCCTGGAACGCCTGCACCACCGCCAGGCCCCGCGCCAGCGACGTCATGAAATCCGGGTCGCCGGTGAACGCCTGGATGCGCTTGGCCGGCGAGGCCACGATGGGCGGCGCCAACGAAGCGAAAGAGCTGCGCACGTTGTCGTTCAGGCCTGGGCCCTTGCCCCCTGTTTCTTCACTCATGACTCACCTCGGCAAACTTCACTTGGGCGATTATCGAACCATCGGCCGATAATCGCAATTGACCGATGCCTACAATTGCTTATACCTTTCGCCTGCCACATGTGGCTTCTTGGAGAGACTGGTCAGGTACCCACCGTAGAAGTCCCAGGCACGGCCTTGCCCACCAGCAAGGCCGTTTTTGCTTCTGCCGGGCTGACAGGCCCCGACAGAAGGTGTAAAACAGCCATTCAACTGCAATCACCCTCGTCTTATATAGACGCTCGACACAATGGCCTGCGCCGCTGTCGTCGGGTTAAACGTGCTTGTGTTGAAATCGGCATCAACTCCAACTTCAGGAAACACTGTGACGAAAGATGAACTGCGCGCTGAACTCGAGCGCCAGGAACAACGTTACAAGGACGTTTATGGCGGAGAAGTCACCACATACGCCGCCCAACCAGACCCCGAACGCAAACCCTGGCGCAAACGTGCCAGCCTGCTGGACCAGGCATTTGCCGTGGAACTGCAAAAGATCGAAAAGGAGCTCAGCCCACAGGAGCCCTGACCCTCAGACAAAGCGCCCGCCCCTGGGCACGGCACCGGCACGAAGACGGTGCCTTGGGCGACCCTTGCGGCGTCGAAGATGAAACCGTTACGTAATCTCACAAATTTAATACGGTCGTTTGAATTATTCAGCCGTGGAAAACATCGGTTTTTTCTTGACCGTTCGCGTTATTTTTTCTGATTTTTGCCGATCTTTCTCGATTACCCTCCCCTCCTGCAGTGCCCTGCCCCCCCGCAAAAGCGCCCCGACCGGTCAGCACCTAGTGCATCGATTACCCAGGATTTCTGGCATAATCGCGCCCCCTTATGACCGGGTCAGAATTCCTTCATGATCGATTTATTCAGCGGACTTGATGCCTGGGTACTGGTGAGCCTGTTGCTCGCCTTGACCTTCGTGCTCGCCTTCGAGTTCATCAATGGCTTTCATGACACCGCCAATGCGGTAGCGACTGTCATCTATACCAAAGCCATGCCGCCGCACCTGGCCGTGTTCTTTTCCGGCGTGTTCAATTTCCTTGGCGTCCTGCTGGGCGGAGTCGGGGTGGCGTATGCCATCGTGCACCTGCTGCCGGTGGAGCTGCTGATCAATGTGAACACCGGGCATGGCCTGGCCATGGTCTTCTCGCTGCTGGCCGCGGCCATCGCGTGGAACCTGGGTACCTGGTACTTCGGCATCCCGGCGTCCAGCTCGCACACCCTGATCGGCTCGATCCTGGGCGTGGGCCTGGCCAACGCGCTGCTCAACGACATTCCACTGGGTGACGGGGTCAACTGGCAGAAGGCAATCGACATCGGCATGTCGCTGGTGCTCTCGCCCATGGCCGGCTTTGCCGTGGCCGCGCTGGTGCTGATCGGCCTGAAGTGGTGGCGCCCGCTGTCGAAGATGCACAAAACGCCTGAACAGCGCCGCAAGCTCGATGACAAGAAGCACCCGCCGTTCTGGAACCGCCTGGTACTGGTCATTTCGGCCATGGCCGTCAGCTTCGTACACGGTTCCAACGATGGTCAGAAAGGTATCGGCCTGATCATGCTGGTGCTGATCGGCATCGTACCGGCGCAGTTCGTGCTGGACCTGAACAGCACTACCTACCAGATCGAACGTACCCGTGACGCGACCCTGCACCTGAGCCAGTTCTACCAGCGCAACAGCGAAACCCTGGGCGAATTCCTGGCACTGGGCAAGGCCAAGGCCGGTGACCTGCCGGAGCAGTTCAGCTGCAATCCGCAACAGACCGAGCCGACCATCACCGCGCTGCAGCAGTCGCTCAACGGCGTGGCGGACTACCATTCGCTGACTGCCGAGAAGCGCGTGGAAGTGCGGCGTTACCTGCTGTGCCTGGATGACACGGCGAAAAAGGTCAGCAAGTTGCCAGGCCTGGAAGCACGTGAAAAGGCCGACCTGGACAAACTGCGTCGTGACCTGACCGCGACCACCGAGTACGCGCCGTTCTGGGTGATCCTGGCGGTGGCCCTGGCCCTGGGCCTGGGGACCATGGTGGGCTGGAAGCGTGTGGTACTGACCATTGGCGAAAAGATCGGCAAGCAGGGCATGACCTATGCCCAGGGCATGTCGGCGCAGATCACCGCAGCCTGCGCGATTGGCGCGGCCAACATCTTCAGCCTGCCGGTGTCGACCACCCACGTGCTGTCGTCGGGTGTGGCCGGGACCATGGTGGCGAACAAGAGCGGCCTGCAAGGCGGCACCGTGCGCACCATTCTGCTGGCCTGGGTGCTGACCCTGCCAGCGACCATCGCCTTGTCGGCGGGGTTGTTCTGGTTGGCGTCCAAAGCCATCGGTTGAAATAACGCAGTACCGCAGAAGGGTCAGCCATTCAGTTGGCTGGCCCTTTTTTCATGGCCCTGCGCAAACGCACTGTCATTTATGCCAGTAGACGATGGGCCACCTGCAGCGCACCCTCCTTTTCACGCCGACAAGGAGAATGCACATGTCGAAGGACGACCCTATCCACGCTTGCGCTGGCGCCATGCACATCGCCCGGGCCCTGCACAGCGCCATGCGTTTGCCCAATGGCGATGTGCTGGTTGCCGGCGGCATCACCAATGGCGGGCTTGCCACCGACAGCGTGGAGCGCTTCAGCCTTGACCAGCGCGAATGGAAGCAACAACCCCCCAAGCAGAAGGCGGCATTCTCGCAACTCACGGTCATTCTGGACGACGGGTCCTTTCTGCTGGTGGGCGGCTCGCAAACCGGAGAAGCCAGCGACCACGTCGAGCGTTTCGACACCATCCGCTCATGCTGGACAACGCTGTGCAGCCTCCAGGTTGCCCGCTTCAGCCACACCGCTACGTCACTGTGGGGCGGCACGAACAAGGTGCTTGTCATCGGCGGCAACCACCTCAAGGGCGACACCGGTAAAGTGCTCGACATCGTCGAGCTGTACGACGTCGCCAGCGACGAGTGGCATCAGCTCGGTGAGCGCAGTCAGGCACGCATGACCCACAGCGCCACGTTGCTCGACTCCGGCAAGGTGCTGATTATCGGCGGCTATGCCCCCGACCAGGCACTGGCCCACTGCGAACTCTTCGACCCGCAGACCGGGCGGTTCGAGCCGACCACGCCACTGCCTGCCCCCCGCATGCAGCATACGGCCACGCTGCTGAACAATGGCCAGGTGATGGTGGCGGGCGGCACCTGCATTCCGTTTGGTGAAAGTGCACTGGAATCGTTTCTGTACGATCCGCTAGCCGATACCTGGCGAAGTGGTCCGCCCATGCAGCGTGGACACCAGGGGCACACCGCCACGCTGCTGCCCGATGGTCGGCTGCTGCTGGCCGGCCATACCAGACTGCCCTACCGCCCCAGCACCGAGCTGTACGACCCACGCAAGGATGCATGGGTGCTGGGCAGCGAGCTGAACGAACCGCGTTTCTCCCACAGCGCCACGCTGCTGCCCGGCGATCAGGGCGTGCTGCTGTGCGCAGGCCAACTGCTCACACCCGACACGGCCTATACACGAAGCTGCGAGCACTGCTGCGGCCCCTTGGCACAACCTGCCGAGCCTGCGCAGGGCACCGGCTCGATGCCTTCGGGCCCGCTTGAGAACTTGCCGGCGAACCGGCAACTCCACTGCCTCGACGCCTTGTCAGCGGCGCTTGCTGCCCCCCAGCAGTGAGCCCATCAAGCCCCGCACCAGTTGCCGTCCGAACTGATTGGCCGCCTGGCGCACCGCCGATTTGATCGCCTGCCCCGCCGCGCTCTGCAAGAACTCCCCGGCCTTGTCGGCCAGGCTTTCCTCGGCCGGCGCCTGCTGCGCCGATGGCACCTGCCCCTTGCGCGCCATCAATATCTCGTACGCCGACTCCCGATCGATCGGCTTGTCATAGCGCCCCTGCAACGGCGACGCCGCAATCAGCGCCGCCCGCTCGGCCTCGCTCAACGGCCCGATGCGCGATTGCGGCGGCGCGATCAGTACCCGCTCGACCATGCCCGGCGTGCCCTTGTCCTGCAGGGTGCCCACCAACGCCTCGCCAATGCCAAGCTCGGTCAGCACCGCCAGGGTGTCGAACGCCGGGTTCGGCCGAAACCCATCGGCCACCGCCCGCAGCGACTTCTGCTCCTTGGCCGTGAACGCACGCAAGCCATGCTGGATGCGCAGGCCGAGCTGGGCGAGCACATCGTCCGGCAGGTCGCCCGGCGACTGAGTCACGAAATACACCCCCACCCCCTTGGAACGAATCAACCGCACCACCTGTTCCAGACGATCCTGCAAGGCCTTGGGCGTGCCGCTGAACAACAGGTGAGCCTCATCGAAAAACAGCGCCAGCAGAGGCTTGTCCGCATCGCCACGCTCGGGCAACTGCTCGAACAGCTCCGCCAGCAACCACAGCAGGAAGGTCGCATACACCTTCGGCGCCTCGTGCACCAGGCGGCTGGCATCGAGCAGGTGGATGCGCCCGCGCCCGTCGGCAGCAGGCTGCAGCAGGTCTGGCAACTGCAACGCCGGCTCACCGAACAGAGCCTCGGCCCCTTGCTGCTCCAGGGTCGCCAGGCGCCGCAACAGGGCCTGGCTGGAACCGCTGGTCATCAGCGCACTGTCTTCGCCGAGCACCTGCGGGTTGTCCTTGAGGTGGCCGAGCAGCGCCTTGAGGTCCTTGATGTCCAGCAGCAACAGGCCCTCGCGATCGGCCACCTTGAACGCCGCATACAGCGCCGCCTGCTGGCTGTCGTTGAGTTCGAGCAGGTTGCCCAGCAGCAACGGGCCCATTTCGCTCAAGGTCGTGCGCAACGGGTGCCCGGACTTGCCGTGCACATCCCACAGGGTCACCGGATACGCCTGCGGCCGATGCTCGAGCCAGGGCATGCCGGCAATCCGCTCGGCCACCTTGCCCTGCGGGCTGCCCACCGCACCCAGGCCGCACAGGTCGCCTTTGACGTCGGCAGCGAACACCGCCACGCCGGCATCGCTGAAGGCCTCGGCCAGGTGCTGCAAGGTCACGGTCTTGCCGGTGCCGGTGGCCCCGGCAACCAGTCCGTGACGGTTGGCCAGGCGCATGGCCTGGCACACCGGCTGCCCCGCCAGGTCCGCACCGAGAATGAACTGCGAAGAGTCAGGCATGTTTTTTCACCCTCTGTTCAAGCTTTAGTAGTACTCGGCCGATACCAAGTGTTGATGTTTCACCCAGAAAGTCAGGAAAAGCCCGACAAGGACATGGGAACTGCACTGCTTTCAAGATGCCTTTGTGCGAATGACCCGGATATAAAGACCTTAGCGGACCCAATACGCCATGAATAAAAGCTTCCGTTTCAGCCATAAGATCTTGCTGGCTGCTTCCCTGATCGTCCTTGTGGCCTTCACCCTCTTTACTCTCTACAACGATTACCTGCAGCGTAATGCGATTCACGAAGATCTGGAAAACTATGTCGGCGAAATGGGCGATGCCGCCTCGACCAACATCAAGAACCTCTTCGAAGGACGCCTGCTGCTGGTAGAGAACCTGGCACAGAACATCGCGGCAGCTCCCGGCAACCTCGATTCGCTGCTGGACCAGAAGGTGCTGGCGTCGAGCTTCATCACGGTGTACATGGGCAAGACCGACGGCGGCTTCACCGTACGCCCGGTGATCCAGATGCCTGACGGCTACGATCCGCGCATCCGCGACTGGTACAAGGACAGCATGGCGGCCAACGGCCCGACCCTGACCGAACCCTACCTGGACATCAGTACCGGCAAGATGGTGATCGGCATGAACGCCACAGTGTCGCGCGAACTGGGCGTGGTCGGTGGCGACATGGAGCTGGACGCCCTGGTCAAGATCATCAACTCCCTGAATTTCGGCGGCATGGGTTACGCGTTTCTGGTGAACGACCAAGGCAAGATCCTGGTGCACCCGGACAAGGACCTGGTGATGAAGTCGCTGTCGGACCTGTACCCGAACAACACCCCGCGCCTGACCAAGGAACTGACCGAGGTCGAGAACAACGGCCAGACCCGTATCCTCAGTTTCGCACCGGTCAAAGGCCTGCCATCGGCCAACTGGCACATCGGTCTCTCGATCGATAAAGAAAAAGCCTACGCGATGCTGAGCAAGTTCCGCACCTCGGCGGTGATCGTCACCGTGATTGCGGTGGCCATCATCATCGCCCTGCTCGGCATGCTCATCCGCGTGCTGCTGCAACCGCTGCACATCATGACCCGCGCCATGGAAGACATCGCCCAGGGCGAAGGCGACCTGACCAAGCGTCTGAGCATCCACAGCAACGACGAGTTCGGCACACTGGGCCGCGCCTTCAACCACTTCGTCGAGCGTATCCACAGCTCGATCCGCGAAGTGTCCTCGGCCACCCAGCAGGTCAACGAAGTGGCACTGCGCGTGGTCAGCGCCTCCAACTCCTCGATGGTCAACTCCGACGAGCAGGCCAACCGCACCAACAGCGTGGCCGCCGCCATCAACGAGCTGGGCGCCGCTGCCCAGGAAATCGCCCATAACGCCGCGCAAGCCTCGCAGCAGGCCAGCTCTGCACGCCACCTGGCCGAAGAGGGCCAGCAGGTGGTAGACCGCAGCATCCAGGCGATGAACCGTCTGTCGGACCTTATCTCCACCTCCAGCTCGCACATCGAGACGCTCAACAGCAAGACCGTGAACATCGGTCAGATTCTCGAAGTGATCACCAGCATCTCGCAACAGACCAACCTGCTGGCCCTCAACGCGGCCATCGAGGCGGCCCGTGCCGGTGAAGCCGGGCGCGGGTTTGCCGTGGTGGCCGATGAAGTGCGCAACCTGGCCCACCGTACCCAGGAGTCGGCACAACAGGTGCAGAGCATGATCGAAGAGCTGCAGGTCGGCGCCCGCGAGTCGGTCGACACCATGAGCCAGAGCCAGCGCCACAGCCAGGACAGCGTCTCGATCGCCAACCAGGCCGGCGAACGCCTGGGCAGCGTCACCCTGCGTATCGGCGAGATCGACGGCATGAACCAGTCGGTGGCCACCGCCACCGAAGAGCAGACCTCGGTGGTCGAGTCGATCAACATGGACATCAACGAAATCAACATGCTCAACCAGGAAGGCGTGGAGAACCTGCAGGCCACCCTGCGTGCCTGTTCCGACCTGGAACAGCAGGCCGGCCGTCTCAAGCACCTGGTCGGTACCTTCCGCATCTGACCGCGCGCGCCCGGCGGCTTGCTCGCCGGGCGCGCAACATGATCGAACAAACTATCCTTCACTGAGGTCCACCCTAGGGCGCGTCATCCACCGCATATCCATGCGCGATGACAACCTGAAGACGGTCTCGGAGGGATGCTGATCGTGCACATCGCTGACATCACCATGTTCTACGCCCCCGCCAGTGGCGGTGTGCGTACCTATCTTGATGCCAAACACCGCCGCCTGGGCCTGAACCCCGGCGTTCGCCACAGCCTGCTGATCCCCGGCGCCAGCGCCAGCCATGCCAATGGCATCTATCAGGTGCCTGCCCCCGCCCTGCCCTTCGGCAACGGCTACCGCTTCCCGCTGCGTCTGGCGCCCTGGCGCAACGTGCTGCATGACCTGCAACCGGACCTGATCGAAGTGGGCGACCCCTACCTCACCGCCTGGGCCGCGCTCGATGCACGGCGCCAGCTCGATGTGCCGGTGATCGGGTTCTATCATTCCGACCTGCCGCTGCTGGTCGGCAACCGCATGGGCCACTGGTTCACGCCCAATGTCGAAGCCTATGTCAGCAAGCTGTACGGCAACTTCGACCGGGTGCTGGCGCCCAGCCAGGTGATGGCTGACAAGCTGCGCGGGCTGGGCATCGGCAATGTGCATGTACAGCGCCTCGGGGTGGACCTGCAGACCTTCCACCCCGATCATCGCGACCCCGGCCTGCGCGCCGAACTGGGGCTGGCCGACACCACGCGCCTGCTGGTGTTCGCCGGGCGCGGCTCCCGGGAGAAGAACCTGCCCGTGCTGCTGGACTGCATGAAACGCCTGGGCAAGCACTATCACCTGCTGCTGGTGGGTTCGCACATGCCCAGCAACGTGCCGGCCAACGTCACCATCATCAACCACTTCTGCCCGGCCACCCAGGTCGCCCGCCTGTTGGCCAGTGCCGATGCGCTGCTGCACGCCGGCGACCAGGAGACCTTCGGGCTGGTGATACTCGAGGCCATGGCCAGCGGCATCCCGGTGGTGGCGGTAGCGGCCGGGGCCTTTACCGAAATCGTCGAACCGGGCTACGGCCGGCTGTGCACGCCCAACGACGGCCAGGCGATGGCCGCCGCCGTGCGCGAGCTGTTCGAGGCCGGTGCACCGCAACTGGGGCAGCAGGCACGCCGGCATGCCGAACAGCACTACGCCTGGGACACGGTGGTCGGCGGCCTGCTCGAACACTATCGGGCCGTGCTGGGCCATCACGAGCAACCGGTGCGCGCCCATGCCTGAACAGAACCAGCACCCCAGCGTGCTGCTGGTGCTGCACGACGTGGCCCCGGAAACCTGGCCCGACTACCAGCCCTTCGTCGAAGCCGTCGACGCCCTGGGCGACATCCCCATGACCCTGCTGGTGGTACCCGACTTCCACCGGCGCAACCCTGTGCAGCAGGCCCCGGCCTTTCGCCAGGTGCTGGAGCGGCGACTGAGCCGGGGCGACGAACTGGCCCTGCATGGCTACTACCATGCCGACGACGGCCCGCCGCCACGTTCGCCGCGCGAGTACTTCATGCGCCGCATCTATACCTGGGAGGGTGAGTTCTACGCCCTGGGCCAGGCCCAGGCGCTGCATCGCCTGAATGCCGGGATCGAGCTGTTCCAGGCCTGCGATTGGCCGCTGACCGGCTTCGTTGCCCCGGCCTGGCTGATGAGCGAAGGCACTCGCCAGGCCCTGCGCGAAACCCCGCTGCACTACACCAGCGACCCGCAGCACCTGTTCCGCCTGCCCGACTTCAGCCGCATCGACGCCCCGGGGCTGGTGTGGAGCGCCCGCAGTGCCTGGCGCCGCGGGCTGTCGAAAGTGCTCAGCGAGGCGCGCCGGGCACGCCTGCAGCAGGCGGCCACGATCCGCCTCGGGCTGCACCCGGTGGACATGCGCCATGCCTATTCGCGCCGCTACTGGCTCGACACCCTGCAGCAACTGCTGCAGCAGGGCCGAACCCCCATGACCAAGATGGCCTGGCTGGCCAGCAGGCCCGGCCCATGACTCGCCTGGGCTGGCTCACGCTGGCCCTGCTGCTGGCGCTGCTGGTACCGACGCTGCTGGGCGGCAGCGACCTGCTGCCGCGCCTGCAGCGGTTCCCGCTGGCGCTGCTGATGGGGTTGTTCGGCATGATCGTGCTGTGCTGGTGTATCAACGCCCTGCGCCTGCGTCTGCTGCTCGGCACCCAGGGGGCGGCGCTGGGGCGGGTGCGCAGCCTGGGGGTGATCATGGCCACCGAGTTCGCCATCTGCTCCACCCCCGGCGGCAGCGGCGGGCCACTGGCGCTGGTGGCCCTGCTGGCCAGGCACCGGGTGCGCCCGGCCCAGAGCAGCGCGGTGTTCGCCATGGACCAGCTCAATGACCTGGTGTTCTTCCTGTGCGCGATGTTTGGGATTGTCATCTACATGCTGTTCCACCGCTTCAGCGCAAGCATGCAGGGCATGCTGCTGGCCAGTGCGCTGATGATGTTCGCCGGCCTGCTGGCGGGGCTAGCGATACTGCGCTGGCGCCGCGGGTTGATGCGTGCGATGGGCCGGCTGCTGCGGCGGTTGAAGGTACGTGACGCCACGTGCCGACGCTGGGCGCGCAAGGTGCTGCACTTCTTTCGCGCGTTTGCCGCCACCTGGCGCCTGCCCAAGCGGGTACTGGCGCTGGTGTTCGGGCTCACCTGCCTGCACTGGGCGCTGCGCTACAGCGTGCTGTACCTGGTGTTGCGCGGGCTGGGGACAGACCTGCAGTGGGTGTCGAGCTTTCTGGTGCAGATGCTCGCCCTGAGTGCCGGCCAGTTCAGCCTGTTGCCCGGCGGGGCTGGCGCGGCGGAGTTGACCTCGGCGACGCTGCTGACGCCCATGGTGGGCAAGTCGACCGCGGCAGCGGCGATTCTGATATGGCGGGTGGTGACGTACTACTTCTATCTGGTGGTGGGCGGCCCGGTGTTCGTCTGCCTGCTGGGCAAGCCGCTGCTGGAGCGGTTGCGCCTGGCACGGCGGTAGACACGCGTTGTGCCCTTCGCCAGCAACGCTGGCGAAAGGCCGGTGCGGTCCTAGAACACCACCGTCTTGTTGCCGTGCACCAGCACGCGGTCTTCCAGGTGATAGCGCAGGCCGCGGGCCAGCACCATCTTCTCGACGTCGCGACCGAAACGCACCATGTCCTCGATGCTGTCGCTGTGGCTCACACGCACCACGTCCTGCTCGATGATCGGGCCGGCATCCAGCTCTTCGGTCACGTAGTGGCAGGTGGCGCCGATCAGCTTCACGCCACGCATCGACGCCTGGTGATACGGCTTGGCCCCCACGAACGACGGCAGGAAGCTGTGGTGAATGTTGATCACCTGCTGGGCGTATTCCTGGCACAGCTGTGGCGGCAGGATCTGCATGTAGCGCGCCAGCACCACCACGTCGGCGGCATGCTCCTTGACCAGGCGCGACACCTCGGCAAATGCCGGCTGCTTGTTCTGCGGGTCGACCGGTACGTGGTAGAACGGAATGCCGTGCCACTCGACCATGCTACGCAGGTCGTTGTGGTTGGAGATCACGCACGGGATATCGCAGTCCAGCTCGTTGCTGTGCCAGCGGTGCAGCAGGTCGGCCAGGCAATGGGACTCGCGGCTGGCCATCAGCACCACGCGTTTCTTCTGGTCGGTGTCGGTAATGCGCCACACCATCGAAAACTCTTCGGCAATCGGCGCGAACGCTTCGCGCAGCGCCTCGATGCCGAAAGGCAGGGTATCGGCACGGATTTCGTGACGCATGAAGAACCAGCCGCTCAGGTCATCGGAATGATGGCTCGCTTCGGTGATCCAGCCGTTATGGGACGCCAGAAAATTACTGACTTTGGCGACGATGCCGACACGGTCGGGGCAAGCGATCACCAGCCGATAGGTGCGCATGAGAGGGGCTCCAGAGTTCGCAAAGGCGCGTATTCTAACGACTGCCCGGAAAAACTGCAGTAGTGATTGCATACCGTGTATCACAACCTCACACCGCAGCCAGCCTGGGCTTGCACCTCGTCAAGGGCACATTAAAGTTATTTAACAATTGAAGCGGATAATTGGGAGTATCTCGTCACAATACCCTTTCAATTATGAAGGTATTCCGCAATGACGGCGGTTTAATGTTTACTTGTATTAAGTGTCTGACTATTATTGCTGCACCGCTGTCCTGCGTCCCTTCCCTCCAAGGAATACCTCATGTCCCTGATCAACGAATACCGCGCTACCGAAGAAGCCATCAAAGAACTGCAAGCCCGCCTGAAGAACCTGTCCGAAGACAACAAGCTGAAAACCGAGCTGGAGTTTGAAGCCAAACTGCGCGAGCTGATGGGCGAGTACTCCAAGTCGCTGCGCGACATTATTGCTCTGCTGGACCCTGAGGCCAAACTGAACAAGGCCCCTCGCGGCCCGGTTAAAACCACCGGCACCAAGCGTGCACGCAAGGTCAAGCAATACAAGAACCCGCACAATGGCGAAGTCATCGAAACCAAAGGTGGCAACCACAAGACACTCAAAGAGTGGAAAGCCAAGTGGGGTGGTGACGTAGTAGAAGGCTGGGCGACCCTGCTCGGTTAATCGCTGGACACTGTAACCCGGTTACAGGTCAGCCCAAAACGCCAGCATGCTGGCGTTTTTTATTGCCTGCAATTACTGCAGGGCAAACCGTTCGCGCAAGTTCATGGCATGGGCTCGCCATTGCGCCAGCAACTCGCGCTGCGTGGCATCGGCATCCAGCCAGGCGCTCTGCAATGCCTGCTCGAAGCCTTCAAGGGTATTCGGAGCGCCCATTGCCGGGTCGCTCAGGCGCTGCTGGCAGAACCCGAGCCAACGCTGGCGCTCCTGCGCATCCAAGGTCTGCGGAAAATTGCGCGCACGGTAGCGAAACAGCAACTCCGGCAATCGTGCATCGTCGAACATCCACTGACCCGTGGCTAATTGCTCTGGCTCCACGGTTCTTACTTGTTCACACAGGCGTCGGTCGCGATCACCGATAAATCCGTCATACAGCTGTTGCTCGGGGTCTTCGCTCGGGGCGAATTCCTGACTGTCATAAATAGCGCTCAACTTGTTCTGCCACACGGCCTGGGCGGCACTCAACTGCTCGGCACGCTGTTGATACAACGTCATATCCAGGCCAAGGCGTTGCTGATCTTCACCGCGCAATACACTCAAGGGCGCGACCACCGGGCAGCGATTGATCTGAATTAATTTCAACGGTACCGGCAATTGTCCCTCGGACATTTCCTCGCGTCGGGTGTACAGACGCTGACGCAACACTTCGGCATCTTCCGTCAGCAATGGGGCGATATCCTGATGCAAGTCGCACACAATCAGCGCATTGCGATTGCGTGGATGCCAGGCCAGGGGCAGCACCACGCCAAGATAATTACGTGCCGCAGAAAAGCGTCCGGAAATATGCACAAGCGGTTGCAACAAACGCACTTGATCGAGGACTTTCTGCTTGCTGCGCAACTGGAACAACCATGCATAAAGCCTGGGTTGCTTCTCGCGAATCAAGCGCGCCATTGCCAACGTGGCACGCACATCCGCAAGCGCCTCGTGCGCCTGCCCGTGATCGATGCCATTGGCCGCCGTCAGCAGCTCCAGCTTCAGGCTCACCTGGCCGTCGCGCTGCGGCCACTGGATGCCATCGGGGCGCAAGGCGTAGGCAGTGCGCACCACATCGATAAGGTCCCAGCGGCTGTTGCCGCCCTGCCACTCGCGGGCATAGGGGTCGAAAAAGTTGCGATACAGGCTGTAACGCGTCACTTCGTCGTCGAAACGCAGCGAGTTGTAGCCAGCCCCGCAAGTACCCGGGCGCGCCAGCTCGGCGTGCACCCGGGTCATGAACTCGGCTTCGCACAGGCCCTGGGTGGCCAGCTGCGCCGGGGTAATGCCGGTTATCAGGCACGCCGCAGGGTGCGGCAGAATATCGTCGGCGGGTTGGCAGAAGAGGTTGACCGGCGGCTCGATCTCGTTGAGGTCCAGATCGGTGCGCACCCCTGCCACCTGCAGGGGCCGGTCGCTGCGCGGGTTGATACCGGTGGTTTCATAGTCGTGCCAGAAAATGCTGGAGCTCACGGCGTCGTCCTGAACAGAAAATCTGCCGGGAGTCTACCTCAGGCCGACGCACTCAACGGGTGGAAGCTGAAATAGTTGCGCAGCGACGACACCAGCTCGTCGTATTCGCGAGGAGCCTGCAGCAGCATGAAGCCGGAATCGTAGTGCCCCGGGTTCTCGTCTTCGTGGCACCACAGGCAGCTGGCGGTGAGGTTGATCACGTGCAGCGCACCGGCGCGCCCGGGCACCTTGAGCTGCAGTTCGAAATCGGGGCCCACCAGCAGTGGCAGGTCGCTGATCAGCATCAGGCCGTCTTCGGACACATTGCCCAGATAACCGATGGGCAACCCGGTAAACCGGTTGAAGACCTTGAGGTAATACGGGAGCAGGTGACGCTCGATTCGACGTTCGGTAAACATGATAGGAGTCGCTGTCGAAGACCCTTGAGCAGGGTCGCGCTGGATCGTTCTGGTGTACCGCATGTACCTCACAAGCCTAGCGCAACCTGACTGCCCCGTCACATTCGGACCCGCGCACTTTAGTATTAACGTCAGTATCGACGTCGTTGCGCGGCCATCAACGCCAGGGGGTGCTGCTGGCCGGACGGGCGATGGCCGGCTCGCCATTGGGGCGATAGTGGCCAAGCTGCTCGAGGGTCTGCAGGCGGGCGCGGGCACGGTAGGCGTACTCGTTGCGCGGGTACTGGGTGATGATGTACTGGTAGGTCTGCGCCGCATCCACATAGAGCTTCTGGCGCTCCAGGCACTGACCGCGCAGCATCGACGCCTCGGGGTGGATGAACGGGCGCGCACGGCTGGTGCGGTCGACCTGCGACAGCTCGAGCATGACCTGCTCGCAGTTGCCGCGATCATAGGCGCGGTAGGCATTGTTCAGGTGATGGTCCATCGACCAGCGGGTGCAACCGACGACACTGGTCGCCAGGGCTAAAACGATCAAGGCTCGCATGGGGGGTCTCCTCTACTGAGCAGTGTATCGGCGCTTTCCTTGAAAGCTATAGGAGGAACAGCGGCAAGCGGACTGCATTGCGCTTGCCGCTTGCCACTCGTTCAACCGCCCCTCCTCCTCCCACCAAGGTAGTGCAAAGGAACAATGACTACAGCGATTTTCCGGAGTAGCCTTTCGCTGCGCTTCACTACAGGAGTCTGTGCATGACCATCCGCCGCACCAAAATTGTCGCCACCCTTGGCCCCGCCAGCAACTCGCCGGAAGTTATCGAGCAACTGATCCTTGCGGGTCTGGACGTCGCTCGCTTGAACTTCTCGCACGGCACCCCGGACGAGCACAAGGCTCGCGCCCGCATGATCCGTGACATCGCTGCCAAGCATGGCCGCCACGTCGCGCTGCTGGGCGACCTGCAAGGGCCGAAGATCCGCATTGCCAAGTTTGCCAACAAGCGAATCGAACTCAAGGTCGGCGACCGCTTCACCTTCTCCACGGCTCACCCGCTCACCGAAGGCACCCAGGATATCGTCGGCATCGACTACCCGGACCTGGTCAAGGACTGCGGCGTGGGTGACGAACTGCTGCTCGACGACGGCCGCGTGGTCATGCGCGTCGAAACCGCCAGCGCCGACGCCCTGCACTGCGTGGTGCTGATCGGCGGCCCGCTGTCGGACCACAAGGGCATCAACCGTCGCGGCGGCGGCCTGACCGCCCCGGCCCTGACCGAGAAAGACAAGGCCGACATCAAGCTGGCGGCCGAGATGGACCTGGACTACCTGGCCGTGTCGTTCCCGCGTGATGCCAGCGACATGGAATACGCCCGCCGCCTGCGTGACGAGTCCGGTGGTACGGCCTGGCTGGTGGCCAAGATCGAACGTGCCGAAGCCGTGGCCGACGACGAGACCCTCGACGGCCTGATTCGCGCCAGTGATGCAGTGATGGTGGCCCGTGGTGACCTGGGTGTGGAAATCGGCGACGCCGAGCTGGTGGGCATCCAGAAGAAGATCATTCTGCATGCACGCCGCCACAACAAGGCGGTGATCACCGCGACCCAGATGATGGAGTCGATGATCCAGAACCCGATGCCGACCCGTGCCGAAGTGTCCGACGTGGCCAACGCCGTGCTCGACTACACCGACGCGGTAATGCTGTCGGCCGAGAGTGCTGCCGGTGCCTACCCGCTCGAGGCGGTACAGGCCATGGCGCGGATCTGCCTGGGCGCCGAGAAGCACCCTACCAGCAAGACCTCCAGCCACCGCATGGGCACGCAGTTCAGCCGTTGCGACGAGAGCATCGCGCTGGCGGCCATGTACACCGCCAACCACTTCCCGGGTGTGAAGGCGATCATTGCCTTGACCGAGAGTGGCTACACCCCGCTGATCATGTCGCGTATTCGTTCGTCGATCCCGATCTTCGCCTTCTCGCCGCACCGCGAAACCCAGGCGCGGGTTGCGATGTTCCGTGGCGTGTACACCGTACCGTTCGACCCTGCGGCGCTGGCGCCGGAGCAAGTCAGCCAGGCGGCGGTGGACGAGCTGCTCAAGCGTGGCGTGGTCGAGCAAGGTGACTGGGTCATCCTGACCAAGGGTGACAGCTACCACACCATCGGTGGCACCAATGGCATGAAGATTCTGCATGTCGGTGATCCGTTGGTCTGAAGCTGACCGGTTGTCACTAGAGCCCCGCCTTGATGGCGGGGCTTTTTTATGGGTGCGATACGCCAGTGCCGGTGATCTTGAGCTGGCTTTGATCTGCCGGCCCTTCAGAAGGCCGAGTGGAGTCGCCATCCAGGCTGGATAATCTCTCAACTCTGGATCAGTGGTTCCAATGACAGCGAGCATATCCAACATGAATACAGACGCCGAGGGCCCCTTCCGCTCTTACAGCGGCTTACTTTTTTCTTGGAAAAAGTAAGCAAAACCGCTCCGTCCATCATCAGGCCCTACGCTTCGCTACGGGTCCCCTCCCTCCGGCGCCGCTCCGGGGGCACGCGACCCGAGTTGCAAGCAACTCTAACAGTCGCTCGCTTCGGCTAACGCCGAAGGGGCTTCGCCCCGCCCCCCTGCACGACACCTCCACTCGGCCTTCTGGGGGACGGAAGATCAAAATCAAAAGCAGATCAAGATCAAGAGCCAGAGCCAGAGCCAGAGCCAAGGCCAGCGCAAACGCCGCAGGAGCCTGCAGTACCTCCTTATGGGAACAGGAGCTCAGGCATGCCCCACGAATACATCCGCAAACAGCTGATTACGCGGCAACCCCGCCAGAAACATCCCACGCGCAAACCGCTCCACACTCGACGCAGAGCCACAAGCCAGCGCAATCGTCTGACGCGATGCCAGACGCATCGGCCCCAACGCCCCCGGCGTCAGCAACTGCACCTCCACCTGCGGGTACCGCCGCGCCAGTTCATCCAGCTCCCGCTGCAGGTAATGCCCACCCGCCTCGCTCGCCACATGCACCACCCTGATCGCCCCCTGATGCTCCTGACGCAGCGCCTCGCGCACAATCCCCCACAGTGGCGCCAGCCCGGAACCCGCCGCCAGCAGCCACAACGGCCGGGCCTGCCAGTCCGGATCGTAATGCAGCGCGCCACCGCGCAACTCCCCCAGGCGCACCAGGTCGCCCACCTGCAACCCCCGCGCCGCGCTGCAGAACGCCCCGGCATGCCGGCAATCCAGGTGAAATTCGAGCCATTCATCCTCGCCCGGCACGCTGGCCAGCGAATACGGTCGCGCAACACCTTGCACGCTCCACAGCACCAGATGCTGCCCCGCCTGATACCGCAACGGCCTGTCCGGTTGCAGGCGCAGCCGCAGCACCTGCGCGCCCAGCCAGTCCAGCGCGACGACCCGCGCCGGCGCCCCATCGCGCACCGGGTCGAACACCGCTACCTGCAGGTCACTCTCGACCCGACACTGGCAGGCCAGCCGCCAGCCCTCCAGGCGCTTGCCTTCACTCAGCGCATCGGGCCTGGCATCACCCGGCACACCCGCCAGACAACGCACCAGGCAAGCATGGCAGCTCCCCGCCCGGCAGCTGTAGGGCACGCCCACGCCAGCCTCGTTCAGCGCATCCAGCAGGTTGCTGCCCTCGGCCACCTGCCAACTGCGCTCACCTACGCACAACTCAGGCATCCACCACCTCCCAGGCCGGCACACAGCGATTTCGGCCGCTGCGCTTGGCGCGGTACAGCGCCTGGTCGGCACGGTGCAATGCATTGTCCAGGTCATCCTCGGCTGTCAGCAGGGTCATGCCGACCGACAGGCTCAAGGGCCCCACCTGCCCCTGCATCGCCGCCGAGGGCAACGCACCAAAGGCCTGACGCAGACGCTCGCAGCAATGTTCCAGGGCCTGGGCCGTGCAATCGGGCAACAACAGCACGAACTCCTCGCCGCCATAGCGGGCCAGCACCGCAGCGTCGCACAGGTGCTCGCTGGCAACCTGGGCAAAAGCCTGCAGTACCCGGTCGCCGACCGCATGCCCGTGGGCGTCGTTGATGCGCTTGAAATGGTCCAGGTCGATCAGCGCCAGGCCATGCCGGCTCCCCATGGGCATGCTGGCCAGGGCATCGCTGGCCAGGCGCAGAAAATGCCGGCGGTTGAACAGGCCGGTCAACTCGTCGGTGGCCACCAGTTCCTCCAGTTGCCCCATCATGCCGCGCAGGGTGTCCTGGTGCGCCTGCAGGGCGATGCGGCGCTGGCGCATGCGCTGGCGCGAGGCCTGCACGTAGCGGGCATACAGGCACAACCAGCACAGCACCACGAACAGCGTGCATACCTGCAACGCCGCCAGCGCCGGGTCCGACAGGCGCCCGTTGCCCCACTCCCACAGGTTCAGGCCGAGAAAGCTGCACAGCACCACCAGCGCGCAGCGGGTGAACGAACGGCCGTTGAGGTGGAACAGGCCGAACATCAGGATCAACGGGTACAGCACCAGGAAGGTGCCACGGGCCTGGTCCAGGTTGGCCAGCAGCCAGGTTTGCCAGGCCGCTGCCAGCAGCACCTGGAACTCCGTGAGACTGGGGTCGCGCCAGCGCAGGTTGACGCCACTGGCAAACACCCAGCCCAGCCACGCCAGGTTGAGCACCAGCAGCACACTGCTCGCGCCGATGACCGGCACCGGCGCCTGCACATGCCCGCCCAGCACGGCGACCCAGGCCAGCAGCAGCACCAGCAGGTAACTGCCGGCAGCCAGCAGGAAACGCTTGAGAAGAAGCTTTTGCAGAGCGGTTTCGGTCACGGGTGACTCACCAGGCAGCCGAGCGGCAGCGGTTGTGACGGGGGGCAGTCGGTACTGTAGGACGTGTTCGAAATAATTGCCACGCAAAAACAGTGCCTGGCAGCAGGCGACCATGGTTGGCCGCACTGGCGCGTGTACCGGCAGGCGATGCGCGCTATACTGCCGCGCCTTTTTGCGTCGGCCACTGCGTGTCGGCGCGCCTTGAAAGGTCATTGCGACGCCTCGGCCCGTGAACGTCGCGATACCTTAATGAATGTTCCCGTCTTTAAGAGGAGCGCGCTGCATGACCGTGATCAAGCAAGACGACCTGATTCAGAGCGTTGCCGACGCCCTGCAGTTCATTTCGTACTACCACCCCGTCGATTTCATCCAGGCCATGCACGAGGCCTACCTGCGTGAAGAGTCGCCGGCTGCGCGCGACTCCATCGCGCAGATCCTGATCAACTCGCGCATGTGCGCCACCGGCCACCGGCCGATCTGCCAGGACACCGGTATCGTCACCGTGTTCGTGCGCGTCGGCATGGACGTGCGCTGGGATGGCGCGACCATGAGCCTGGACGACATGATCAACGAAGGCGTGCGTCGCGCCTACAACCTGCCCGAGAACGTGCTGCGCGCCTCGATCCTGGCCGACCCGGCAGGTGCCCGCAAGAACACCAAGGACAACACCCCGGCCGTGATCCACTACTCGATCGTCCCTGGCGACAAGGTCGAGGTGGATGTCGCGGCCAAGGGCGGCGGTTCGGAAAACAAGTCGAAGATGGCCATGCTCAACCCGTCCGACTCGATCGTCGACTGGGTGCTCAAGACCGTTCCGACCATGGGCGCCGGCTGGTGCCCGCCGGGCATGCTCGGCATCGGTATCGGCGGTACTGCCGAGAAGGCCGCGGTGATGGCCAAGGAAGTGTTGATGGAGTCCATCGACATCCACGAGCTCAAGGCCCGTGGCCCGCAGAACCGCATCGAAGAGATCCGCCTGGAACTGTTCGAGAAGGTCAACCAGCTGGGCATCGGCGCCCAGGGCCTGGGCGGCCTGACCACCGTGCTCGACGTCAAGATCATGGACTACCCGACCCACGCGGCCTCGTTGCCGGTGTGCATGATCCCCAACTGCGCAGCCACCCGTCACGCGCACTTCGTGCTCGATGGTTCCGGCCCTGCAGAGCTGGAAGCACCGTCGCTGGACGCCTACCCGGAAATCGTCTGGGAAGCCGGCCCGTCGGCCCGTCGCGTCAACCTCGACACCCTGACCCCGGAAGACGTGCAGAGCTGGAAGCCGGGCGAGACCATCCTGCTCAACGGCAAGATGCTGACCGGCCGCGACGCCGCGCACAAGCGCATGGTCGAGATGCTCAACCGTGGCGAAGAGCTGCCAGTGGACCTCAAGGGCCGCTTCATCTACTACGTCGGCCCGGTTGATCCGGTGCGCGAAGAAGTGGTTGGCCCGGCAGGCCCGACCACCGCAACGCGGATGGACAAGTTCACCCGTCAGATCCTGGAGCAGACCGGCCTGCTGGGCATGATCGGCAAGTCCGAGCGCGGCCCGACCGCCATCGACGCGATCAAGGACAACAAGGCCGTGTACCTGATGGCCGTGGGTGGCGCTGCCTACCTGGTGGCTCAGGCGATCAAGAAATCCAAGGTGCTGGCATTTGCCGAACTGGGGATGGAAGCGATCTACGAGTTCGACGTGAAAGACATGCCGGTGACCGTTGCGGTCGACAGCAATGGCGAGTCGGTGCACATCACCGGGCCTGCGCTGTGGCAGAGCAAGATCGCGCAAAGCCTGGCAGTGGAAGTGAAGTAAGCGCCAGCGCTACAAGCTGAAAGCGGCAAGGGAGTGATCCCTTGCCGCTTTTTTGTTGCCTGTACCGGCCTCTTCGCCGGCACGCCAGCGAAGGCTTTCAGAGGGTAATGCGCGTCCCCAGCAACCCCAGGAACCCCGCCAGCCACGCCGGGTGCGCAGGCCAGGCCGGCGCACTGGCCAGGTTGCCCTGCACATGCGCCGCCGTCACCTCGATCTCGACGTAACGCCCACCCGCCAGGCGCACCTCCGGCGCACACGCCGGGTACGCACTGCACTCGCGCCCCTCCAGCACCCCGGCCGCCGCCAGCAGTTGCGCCCCATGGCACACCGCCGCAATCGGCTTGCCCGCCTGGTCGATGGCGCGCACCAGTTGCAGCACCTCTTCATTCAGGCGCAGGTACTCCGGCGCACGCCCGCCCGGGATCACCAGCGCGTCGTAGTCTTCGGCACGCACCTGGGCGAAATCGAAGTTCAGGCCAAAGTTGTGCCCCGGCTTCTCGCTGTAGGTCTGGTCGCCCTCGAAGTCATGGATGGCGGTACGTACCGACTGCCCGGCCGACTTGCCCGGGCACACCGCATGCACCGTGTGGCCAACCATCTGCAGCGCCTGGAACGGCACCATCACTTCATAGTCTTCGACGTAATCGCCGACCAGCATGAGAATCTTTTTCGCTGCCATTTCGTCAACTCCTTCTGATGCGGGGGAAAATCGAAAGAACCTCAGTCGCGCCGGTCCAGCAGGTTGACCACCACCCGGTCCAGCCAGCCCCAGATACGCTGTTTCACACGCCGCCACAGCGGCCGCGCCTGCCAGTCGTCCAGGTCGACCTGGCGGCTCAGGGCAAAGTCGCGCTCGAAGCTCGCCACCACGTCGGCGGTCAGTTGCGGGTCGATGGCCTCGACGTTGGCCTCAAGGTTGAAACGCAGGTTCCAGTGGTCGAAATTGCATGAGCCAATGCTCACCCAGTCGTCCACCAGCACCATCTTCAGGTGCAGGAAGCATGGCTGGTATTCGAATATCTTCACCCCTGCCCGCAGCAGGCGCGGGTAATAGCGATGACCGGCATAGCGTACCGAAGGATGGTCGGTACGCGGGCCGGTCAGCAGCAGGCGCACATCGATGCCCAGCGCGGCCGCGCGGCGCAAAGCCCGGCGCACCTTCCAGGTGGGCAGAAAATACGGCGTGGCCAGCCAGATACGACGCTTGCCGCTGATCAGCGCACGCACCAGCGACTGCAGGATGTCGCGGTGCTGGCGGGCGTCGGCATAGGCCACCCGGCCCAGGCCCGGGCCTGCAACCGGCACCCGCGGCAGGTGCGCCAGGCCGAAATGGGTGGGTGGGCGCCACGCGGTGCGGCGCAGGTTGGAACGCCACTGGCGATCGAACAGCATCTGCCAGTCGGCCACCAGCGGCCCCTGCATCTGCACCATCACCTCGTGCCATTCGCTGACCGGCTCGCCCGGTGTCCAGAACTGGTCAGTGACCCCGGTACCGCCGACCACCGCCCAGGCCTGGTCCACCAGCAGCAGCTTGCGGTGGTCGCGGTACAGGTTGCGCAGCCCCCGGCGCCAACGCAGGCGGTTGTACCAGCGCAACTCAACGCCGGCGCCCAGCAGGCGCTGACGCAGGCTCAAGGTAAAGGCCAGCGAGCCGTAGTCATCGAACAGGCAGCGTACCCGCACGCCGCGCTCGGCGGCCTGCACCAGCGCCTGCACCATGGCCTCGGCACACGCCCCGGCCTCGACCAGGTACAGCTCCAGGTCGACCTGGTGCTCGGCACCCATGATCGTCTGCAGCATGCGCGGGAAGAACTGCGGGCCGTCGATCAGCAGTTCGAACTGGTTGCCGGCACGCCATGGAAACACCGGCCCGGCCATTTCAGCGCGCCGTGAAGATCAGTACCGCACCCACCGGCACCGACAGGTTGATCGACTGCAGCCCGGCGAGCTTCTGCAACGTCTTGAGGCCGGGCAGCAGGTCGAAGTGATCGGCGCTCAGTACCAGCGGCTCCAGGGTCACCACCTGGAAACGCCGCTCATCGAGCCGGGTGGCGAGCAGCTGCGCGTTGTAGCTGTGGGTCTTGCCGTGCAGGTTGACGGTCACCGGCAGGCGCAGTTCGACCTGGGCACCATTGGCCAGGTCGTTGATCGGACGCAGGTCGATCTGCGCCTGGATGGTCGCGTCGGGGTATTTGGCCACCTCGAACAGGTCGTTGCGCATGCGCTCGTCACGCAGCGGGATGCCGCTGCTGACCGAGTCCATCTCGATCTGCAGCTCGGCCGCACCCTTGCGATCGACCTTGCCATGCAGCACCAGAAAGCGATGCACCTCGGACACGTTGCCGTTCTTGCTGGTGATGAACGACAGGCGCGACGATTCGCCGTCCAGGTGCCAGTTGGCCTGGGCAGGCAGGCTCGCCAGGGCCAGCAGGGCGAGAGCGATTCGGGGCAGGCTGAACATGCAGGTTCCTGAAAGCGTAAAGCCGCCAACATTACCCGCCTGCCCGCACGGCAGCAAGCGACAGCCTGTGGCCATGCGGGCAGCCCGGCAACCTCAGGCCAGCCCGCTGCCGGCCCATGCCTTGGCCAGGCGCCTGGCCCGCGCCGCGCTGGCGATCTGCAGGATGCCCTGGTCGCGCTGCCACAGCTCGGCCCAGGGCCCCGGCGTGCTCGTCAGCGCCTGGTCGAGCTCGCCGCTCAGTTGCGAGAACTGCGCGAACAGGCCGCCCCGCAACAGGTGGAACGCCGCCGAATCGGCGCATTGCCGGCTGCCTTCGGCACACCCGGCCAGCAGCCCGATCAGGCGCAGCAAAAGCCCCTGCGGCCAGGCATTGGCGCGGCCTACCCCGTACAGCCAGGCGCTCAGGGCGCTCAGCACGTACAGGTCTTCCAGCGAGCGGAACGGCTTGACGTAGGCATCCCAGCCGTCACCGGCCAGGCGTTCGCACAGGGCCTGTTCAAGGTGCAGGCGGGCATGCCCGACCTCAGGCATCAACGGCAGGCTCGGCAAGGGCTCCACGCGCACACCGGGCTCCCCCGGGTACACCACCGCCAGGCTCAGCCGAGGCGCCTGGCCCGGTGCTTCGCAGCGCGCCGCCACCAGCAGCCAGTCGGCGTCCGGCCCGGCGGTGACGAAGTCCTTGCTGCCGCTCAGGCGCAGCGTGTCGAGCGCCAGGCGCATGCCCATGTCGGCGGCGCGCACGCTGCGCCGCTCACTCGCACACAGGGCGCCGAGGCCCGCCGGAGCGCTGGGCCACAGCACGCGCAAGGCGGCCTGGTAGCCCACCAGAAACGCCAGCCCCGGGGTCGGCATGGCTTGCCCGCCCAGCACTGCCAGCTCGAACGGGCTGACCGTGCCCAGCTGCTCCAGCAGGCTGGCGTAGGTGTCACCCAGGTTACCGGTTGCCAAGGGCGGAATGGGGTCGTTGAGTCGCTGCAGCCAGGCCATCGGCGTGCTCCTTGAGGGCTGTCATACAAGCATCACCAAAGCTTCATGGGGGTGACACCGCGTCTACCTAGGCTGAGCTTGCACAACATAGTCGACCGGCCGCAACCCCATGGCTGGCTTATGGAGACTCGCAATGACCCTGACTGCATGCCCTGGCGACACCCGTAACGAACGCCGTCTGCAGGCCGAGCGCCTGGTCGGCCCCGCCGCGCTGCACGAAGCCCAGGCATTGCGCTTTCGCGTGTTCAGCAGCGAATTCAAGGCCAGGCTCAAAGGCGCCGAACACGGGCTGGACATGGACGACTACGACATCCACTGCCAGCACATCGGCGTACGCGACCTCAACAGCGGGCACCTGGTGGCCACCACCCGCCTGCTCGACCACCAGGCCGCCAGCAGCCTGGGGCGCTTCTACAGCGAAGAGGAGTTCAGCCTGCATGGCCTGGGCCATCTGCAGGGCCCCATCCTTGAACTGGGGCGCACCTGCGTCGACCCGGCCTACCGCAACGGCGGCACCATCGCGGTGCTGTGGGGCGAGCTTGCCGAGGTACTCAACGAGGGCCGCTACAGCTACCTGATGGGTTGCGCCAGCATCCCCATGCAGGACGGCGGCGTGCAGGCCCACGCGATCATGCAACGCCTGCGCGAGCGCTACCTGTGCACCGAGCACCTGCGCGCCGAACCGAAGAACCCGCTGCCCAGCCTGGCACTGCCCGGCAACGTCATCGCCGAGATGCCGCCGCTGCTCAAGGCCTACATGCGCCTGGGTGCCAAGATCTGCGGCGAGCCGTGCTGGGACGAAGACTTCCAGGTGGCCGACGTGTTCATCCTGCTCAAGCGCGACGAGCTGTGCCCACGCTACGCCCGCCACTTCAAGGCGGCGGTGTGATGCAACGCCTGCGCGTGTATGCGCGAATCGTCCGGGTGCTGCTGGTGGTGCTGTTCGGGCTGGGCATGGCCAGCCTGTTCAGCCTGTACGAGCGCCTGCACCTGAGTACTCCCGACGACCGCCGCCAGCGCTGGTCGCAACTGTTCATGGCCCGGCTTGCCCGGGCCTTGCCGTTCAAGGTCACGGTGATCGGCAACCGCCCGCAGCAACCGATGCTGTGGGTCAGCAACCACGTGTCGTGGACCGACATCCCGCTGCTGGGCATGCTCGCGCCGATGTCGTTCCTGTCCAAGGCCGAGGTGCGCCAGTGGCCGGTGGCCGGCTGGCTCGCGCTCAAGGCCGGCACCCTGTTCATCCGCCGCGGCGGCGGCGACAGCCAGCTGCTGCGCCAGCAGATCGCGCGCCACCTGCAACGGGCCTGCCCGGTGCTGATCTTCCCCGAAGGCACCACCACCGACGGGCGCAGCCTGCGCACCTTCCACGGGCGCCTGCTGGCCAGCGCGATCGACACCGCCACGCCCGTGCAACCGGTGGCCGTGCGCTACCTGCGGGGCGGCAAGCCCGACCCCATTGCGCCGTTCGTGGGCGATGACGACCTGCTCTCGCACCTGCTGCGCCTGTTTGCCCACGACTGTGGCGAGGTGCAGATCCACCTGCTGGCCCCCATCCAGAGCGCCGGCCAGGAACGTGCGGCACTGGCGTTCAATGCCCAGCTGGCGATCCACACGGCGCTGTTCGGCGCCCAGCCGGTGGCCCAGCCTCAGCGCCGCGCCAAGGCGGCCTGAGCGTCGGCCGCAAAGCCCTGCAGTTCGGGGTAGAAGTGGCGAAAGTCTTCCATCAGCGGGCCGTACAGCGCCTGTACCTCCTGCATCGCGCCTGCCATACCCTCGGGGCGTGACAGGCGCCGGGCGATACCGTTGAACACCTGTTCGAGCACCGCGAACTCGCGGTACGAGCCCAACCAGTCGTCCGCCGCCATGTACGGCGCAATCTGCGCCAGGCGCCCGGGCAGCTCGGGCTCGGCCGCCAGCACCTGGTACACGCGCCCGGTGAACTGGCTCAGTGGCTGCCGGGCATAGTCGTGCCAGTGCAGCGCCAGGCAGTGGTCGAAAAACACATCGAGAATGATCCCGGCATAACGGCGCCGCTCACGCGGAAAACGCGCCAGCGCCGCCAATACCCGCGGGTGGCTGTCGGTGTACACGTCGATCTGGCGGTGCAGGCGGATGGCGGCTTCCAGCGGCTGGGCAAAGCGCCCCTGCAACGGCCCCTTGACGAAGTCGCCGTACAGGCTGCCGAGCAGTTGTTCGGGCTGCTGGCCGCCCAGGTGAAGGTGTGCGAGGTAGTTCATAGGCCGCAGTCTAGCACCGCTTGCCCGCTTGAATATCGTTATAACCCGATATAGCGATTCATGCGCACGCCAGAACCAAATCATATTTGTATATCGCGAAATACCGATTTATATTTCGCCCCATCGCGATATAACGCTATACCCACCACGAGCCCACCCATGCCTCTTGATCTCGACGAAATAATAAAAGCCCTGGCCCACCCAGTACGGCGAGAAATCCTGAACTGGTTGAAAGACCCGCAAGCCTGCTTCCCTGACCAGCACCACAGCACCGAACACGGTGTGTGCGCCGGGCAGATCGACCAACGCTGCGGCCTGTCGCAGTCCACGGTCTCGGCCCACCTGGCCACCTTGCAGCGCGCGGGGCTGATCAGCAGCCAGAAGATTGGCCAGTGGCACTTCTTCAAACGCAACGAGGAAACCATCCAGGCCTTCCTCCAGCAGATGAGCCAAGAGCTCTGACAAGGACCTTGCAATGCCCCTTTCGCTGTTGATCCTGGCGCTGAGCGCCTTCGCCATCGGTACCACCGAGTTCGTCATCATGGGCCTGCTGCCGGATGTGGCAAGCGACCTGAGTGTGTCGATCCCCGGTGCCGGCTGGCTGGTGACCGGCTACGCGCTGGGCGTGGCCATCGGCGCGCCGTTCATGGCCCTGGCCACCGCCCGGCTGCCGCGCAAGGCCGCACTGGTGGCGCTGATGGGGGTATTCATCATCGGCAACCTGCTGTGCGCCCTGGCCACCGACTACAACGTGCTGATGTTTGCCCGCGTGGTCACCGCGCTGTGCCACGGCGCCTTCTTCGGCATCGGTTCGGTGGTGGCGGCCAACCTGGTTCCGGCCAACCGCCGCGCCTCGGCCGTGGCGCTGATGTTCACCGGCCTGACCCTGGCCAACGTGCTGGGCGTGCCACTGGGTACCGCGCTGGGCCAGGTGTACGGCTGGCGCTCGACGTTCTGGGCAGTGACCGTGATCGGCGTGATCGCGCTGATCGGCCTGATCCGCTTCCTGCCGATCAAGCGCGACGAAGAGAAACTCGACATGCGTGCCGAGCTGGCTGCGCTCAAGGGCGCCGGCATCTGGCTGTCGCTGTCGATGACCGTGCTGTTCTCGGCCTCGATGTTCGCCCTGTTCACCTATGTGGCGCCGTTGCTGGGTGATGTCACCGGCGTGTCGCCGCGCGGCGTGACCTGGACCCTGCTGCTGATCGGCCTGGGCCTGACCCTGGGCAACATCCTGGGCGGCAAGCTGGCCGATCGTCGCCTGGCCGCCACCCTGATGGGCGTGTTCGCCGCCATGGCGGTCATCTCCACCGCGCTGAGCTGGACCAGTACCGCGCTGATTCCGGCCGAGATCACCCTGTTCCTCTGGGCCACCGCCGCGTTCGCCGCCGTGCCGGCCCTGCAGGTCAACGTGGTGAGCTTCGGCAAGGCGGCACCGAACCTGGTGTCGACCCTGAACATCGGTGCCTTCAACCTGGGCAATGCGCTGGGCGCCTGGGTCGGCGGCACCGTGATCGACCAGGGCCTGGGCCTGACCCGCGTGCCCCTGGCGGCAGCGGCGCTGGCCGTGCTGGCCCTGATCGTCACCCTTATCACATTCAGCCAGGGCGGCAACAACGCCGACCTGGCACCTGCCACTCACTGATTGCCACGAGGTTCACGCACATGACAACGCTATTCGACCCGATCACCCTTGGCGACCTCGAGTTGCCCAACCGCATCATCATGGCCCCGCTGACCCGCTGCCGGGCCGACGAAGGCCGCGTACCCAACGCGCTGATGGCCGAGTACTACGTACAGCGCGCCAGCGCCGGGCTGATTCTCAGCGAGGCCACCTCGGTGACCCCGCTGGGCGTGGGCTACCCCGACACACCGGGCATCTGGAGCAACGACCAGGTGCGTGGCTGGACCAACGTGACCAAGGCGCTGCACGGTGCTGGCGGGCGCATCTTCCTGCAACTGTGGCACGTGGGACGCATCTCGCACCCGCTGTACCTGAACGGCGAAACGCCGGTTGCGCCGAGCGCGGTGCAGCCCAAGGGGCATGTGAGCCTGGTGCGCCCGATCACCGAATTCGTCACCCCGCGCGCGCTGGAAACCGAGGAAATCGCCGACATCATCGAGGCCTACCGCGTCGGTGCCGAGAACGCCAAGGCGGCCGGCTTCGACGGTGTGGAGCTGCATGCGGCCAACGGCTACCTGATCGACCAGTTCCTGCAGAGCAGCACCAACCAGCGCACCGACGAATACGGCGGCTCGCTGGAGAACCGTGCACGGCTGCTGCTGGAAGCGACCGATGCGCTCATCGACGTGTGGGGCGCGCAGCGCGTGGGCGTGCACCTGTCGCCACGGGCCGACCTGCACGACATGGGCGATGCCAACCTGACCGAGACGTTCACCTACGTGGCGCGGGAGCTCGGCAAACGTGGCATCGCCTTCATCTGTGCGCGTGAGCGAGTGGCCGAAGACAGCATCGGGCCGTTGCTCAAAGAGGCGTTTGGCGGGCCGTACATCGCCAACGAACGCTTCGACAAGGCCAGTGCGAATGCTGCCATTGCCAACGGCACGGCCGATGCGGTGGCCTTCGGCGTGCCGTTCATTGCCAACCCCGACCTGCCGGCACGGCTGCAAGCGGATGCACCGCTGAACGAGCCACGGCCTGACACGTTCTACTCCAAGGGCCCGGTCGGGTACATCGATTACCCGGTGATGTAAGCGTCGGCTCTGTCGCGGGTCAAGCCCGCTCCCACAAGGGTATCGGTGGTGTGCAGACAGCCACTGTACCGGTGGGAGCGGGCTTGACCCGCGATAGCTTCACAGCGGATCAGGGCTTGGCGTTGATCTGCCGTTGCAGGTTCTGCACCTGGCTCTGCAAGGTGGTGATGTTGCGGGTCACCTGCCCGCGAAACGCATCGAACTCCGCCGTCGAGGCACCCGCCCCGGCAGCCGCCGCCGGGCGATTCTCCTGCTCGCTCTTGAGCACGATCAGGTCCTGTTCCAGGCGCTGGATCGCCGCCCCCGGATCCCCCTGCTTCTTCAATGCGGCAATCTCCGTCGACAGGCTCTTGAGCTGCGCATCGACCTTGCCGGTATCAGCCTGCGCCGCCTTCACCGCCGCCAGCTCCGTGGCCACGGCCTTGAGTTGCGCCTGCAACTGGGCATTGGTCGCCTGCTGCTCGCCAACCTGCGCCAGGGCCTGCTCCAGCCGCTTGCCCAGGTCACCCTGCTGCCCGGCTACGCCCTGCTGCTGCTTGCTCTGCTCGGCGAGGCTGGCCTGCAACTGCTTTATCTGCAGCTTCAGTGCCTCGCTGCCGGTGCTGACGCTCGACTCGCTGGCCGCCACCTTGCCGCTGATGTCCTGCAGGCGCCCGGCAGCTTCTTCACTGATGCGCGCAAAGCTTTCCTGGGTGGCCACCAGTTGCTGCTCCATCAGCGAAATCTGCTGGAAGCTCCACCAGCCAAGCCCGGCCAGGGCGATGAACGAAGCGCCCACCAGCGCCCACAACGGCCCGGTGGCCGCCGGCTTGCGCGGTTTGCCGCGCACGGCGGCCACCCGTGCACCTGGCGCCGGGGCAAAGTCGTCATCATCGCGACCGCCGGCCTTGAGGCTGGGTACATTATCGAAATCGTCGTGAGCATCGTTGCGCATGGATCAACCGCCGTGAGTGCAAATGAGCGCCAGTATAAGTCAGTGGCCGCCGTGCTGGGCCTTCCACCAGCCGCAGAATTCATCCAGCGCCGCCCACAGGCTGACCTGCGGGCGGTAGTCCAGCTGCTGGCGGGCGCGGCTGATGTCCAGGGTGAAATCCTTGTTCATCACCTGCACCGCCAGGCGCGACAGGGTCGGTTGCGGACGGCCCGGCCACAGCAGGCAGGCCCCCTCGTTCAGCGCGCCCAGGCTGTAGGCCAGGCCACTGGAGCGGTAGCGCGTGACCTGGGGCAGATCCATGCGCCGCATCACGTAATTGATCACGTCCCACAGCGGCAGCGGGTGGCCGTTGCTGATGTTGTAGGCCTGCCCGAGCGCGTCGTTGCCAGCCAGCACCGCGTTGATCAGCGCCTCGTTGAGGTTCTGCACGCTGGTGAAGTCGACCTTGTTCAAGCCGTTGCCGATGATCGCCAGACGGCGTTTCTGCTGCATCTTGAGCAGGCGCGGGAAGATGCTCACATCCCCTGCCCCGGTGACGAAGCGCGGGCGCAGGGCCAGCACTTCCAGGCCGAACTCCTGGGCACCGAAAACCTTCTGCTCGGCCAGGTACTTGGTGGTCGCGTAGGCATCGTGCAGGCGCCGCGGCACCTGCTCTTCGGTCACCCCCAGGCGCGAGCGCCCGTTCCAGTAGATCGACGGCGAGGACAGGTGCACCAGGCGACGAACGTGTTCCTTCAGGCACGCCTCCACCACGTTCTCGGTGACCACCACGTTGCCCTGGTGAAAGTCCTGGTAGCGTCCCCAGTTGCCCACCGCACCGGCGCAGTGCACCACGGTTTCGACGCCCTGGCAGACCCGCCGGGCCAACTCCGGGTCGCCCAGGTCCCCCGGAATGAACTGGGCGCCGCGGCGCACCAGGTGCTCGACGCCTTCGGCCCGCCGGCCATTGACCCGTACCTCCATGCCCTGCTCCAGGGCAAAGCGTGCAAAGCGCCCGCCAATGAAGCCGCTTGCGCCGGTGACCAGAATTCGCATGAAGCACTCCGCCTACTTGTTTGCAGATGATGCAGACGCCGGCAAACCCGACCACGGCACCAACCAACTGCTGGCGCTGCGCCGCAGGTGGTCGGTGAGTTGGCCGAGCAATTGCCCGCCATTGCGCCAATGATGCCAGTACAGCGGCACATCGATCGGCTTATCCGCCAGAATTTCCACCAGTTGCCCGCTGGCCAGTTGCGCCTGGGCCTGCAATTCGGGCACCAGGCCCCAACCCACGCCGGCCTCGGTCATGCGCAGAAAGCCCTCCGAAGACGGGCACAGGTGATGCAGGAATGCACCATCGATACCCAGCGACACCAGGTAGCGATGCTGCAGAAAATCGTCCGGGCCGAACACCACGGCCGGGGTGCGGGCCAGACGCGCCACCTCTACCCCCTGGGGAAAGTGGCGCGCCATGAAGTCGGGGCTGGCCAGCGCACGGTAGCGCATGGCGCCGAGCAGCTCGCTGCGCGCCCCGGCAACCGGTCGCTCGCTGGCGCACAGGCAGGCCGCCACTTCGCCGGCGCGCATGCGCTTGAGGCCCACCTCCTGGTCTTCCACCACCAGCTCCAGCAGCACCCGCTCCTGTGCACAGAACGCCCCGACCGCCGCCGCCCACCAGGTGGCCAGGCTGTCGGCGTTGAGCGCTACCCGCAGACGCTCGGGCTGGCCGCCATCGTCCAGCGCCGGCACCTGATGCTGCAGGTCGCGCTCGAGCAGGCGCACCTGCTGTACATGGTTGAGCAGGCGCTTGCCGATCTCGGTGGGCGCTGGCGGCGCGGCACGTACCAGCACCGGCTGGCCGACGCGCGCCTCCAGCAGCTTGATGCGTTGCGAAATGGCCGATTGCGACAGCCCGAGCAACTGTGCGCCCCGCTCGAAACCGCCCTGCTCGATCACCGCCGCCAGGGCGGAAAGCAACTTGTAGTCGAACATCAGTTCCCCTAATGCCGGATGAGGTTTATTGGTTTTTCTTATACGCCCACTGCCCGCACAATAGCCAGCGATCCCCCCTGTATTTTCGGCAGCCCGTGTGGCTGCTTCGCGGAGCACCTCCCATGTGGCAAAGCTACCTCAACGGCCTGCTGGTCGCCTTCGGGCTGATCATGGCCATCGGCACCCAGAACGCCTTCGTGCTGGCGCAGAGCCTGCGCCGTGAGCACCACCTGCCGGTGGCGGCACTGTGCGTGTTCTGTGATGCGGTGCTGGTGGCGCTTGGCGTGTTCGGTCTGGCCACGGTGCTGGCGCAGAACCCGACTCTGCTGGCGGTCGCGCGCTGGGGTGGGGTGGTGTTTCTGCTGTGGTATGGCAGCAAGGCGCTGATCCGCGCCTGCTCCAGCCAGAGCCTGGAGCAGGGCGAGGGCCTGGGTCAGCGTTCGCGTCGCGCGGTGTTGCTCAGTGCCCTGGCGGTGACCCTGCTCAACCCCCACGTGTACCTGGATACCGTGTTGCTGATCGGCTCGCTGGGTGCGCAGCAAAGCGTGCCAGGTGCCTACGTGGCGGGTGCGGCCAGTGCCTCGCTGCTGTGGTTCTTCACCCTGGCGCTGGGTGCGGCCTGGTTGGCGCCGTGGCTGGCCCGGCCTGGCACCTGGCGCCTGCTGGACCTGATGGTGGCGGTGATGATGTTTGCGGTGGCGTTGCAACTGGCGCTGGGCTGACCCGTTCGTCAGGTGTCGGCAAAGGCTCTGGAACCTCTATTCCATACACTTGTTGCGTGGTTTAGGTCAGGGCCCGGTGCTATGATCCCGAATCTGCGTCGCAAAGAGTAAAAACTCGCCGATGCATTCCGGCCGCCCGTGATCGGCCTTGCGCTCACCGCAACAGACCTGATTAGGAGAATCACCATGGCTTTTGAATTGCCGCCGCTGCCTTACGCACACGATGCCCTGCAGCCGCACATTTCCAAGGAAACCCTGGAATACCACCACGACAAGCACCACAACACCTACGTCGTGAACCTGAACAACCTGGTGCCAGGCACCGAGTTCGAAGGCAAGACCCTGGAAGAGATCGTCAAGACTTCTTCGGGCGGTATCTTCAACAACGCCGCTCAGGTCTGGAACCACACCTTCTACTGGAACTGCCTGGCGCCAAACGCTGGTGGCCAGCCTACCGGTTCGCTGGCTGAAGCCATCAACGCCGCGTTCGGTTCGTTCGACAAGTTCAAGGAAGAGTTCACCAAGACGTCGGTTGGCACCTTCGGTTCCGGTTGGGGCTGGCTGGTCAAGAAAGCTGACGGCTCCCTGGCGCTGGCCAGCACCATCGGTGCCGGCAACCCGCTGACCAGCGGTGACACCCCGCTGCTGACCTGCGACGTGTGGGAGCATGCCTACTACATCGACTACCGTAACGTGCGTCCGAAGTATGTCGAGGCGTTCTGGAACCTGGTCAACTGGAAGTTCGTGGCTGAGCAGTTCGAAGGCAAGACCTTCACTGCATAAGTGCTGCTTCTGAAAAAACCCGGCTCAGGCCGGGTTTTTTTATGCCGAAAAAGCGGCAAAGAGCAAAACCCCACCCACCAACCTTTTTTAACCAATTTCACCAACACCCTCTCTTGCTGCCCCCCCATACCGCGCTAACATCAATCGTTGGGAAACTTGTCGTACATCGCTCAAGTCGCAAGGCCGGGCAACCGATACAGTGACCGCTGGATCATGAATCCTGCCAACGGCCGATAGTGGATTGCCACAGATGATGGCAAAATGATGCCATGCGCATGGATTAAGGAAACCCCATTGAAGCTGGAACTCAAAAACAGCTTGTCGGTCAAGTTGCTCAGAGTGGTCCTGCTCTCGGCACTGGCCGTGGGCGTGGTACTCAGCTGTGCGCAGATCGTCTTCGATGCCTACAAGACCCGCCAGGCTGTCGCCAACGACGCCCAGCGAATCCTCGACATGTTCCGCGACCCTTCCACCCAGGCCGTATACAGCCTGGACCGCGAAATGGGCATGCAGGTCATCGAGGGGCTGTTCCAGGATGAGTCCGTGCGCATGGCCTCCATCGGTCACCCCAACGAAACCATGCTGGCAGAAAAGTCGCGCCCTCTGCAGGAACTGCCGACCCGCTGGCTCACCGACCTGATCCTCGGCCAGGAACGCACCTACACCACCCAGCTCGTCGGCCGCGCGCCCTACAGCGAATACTACGGCGACCTGAGCATCACCCTCGATACCGGCGCCTACGGCCAGGGCTTCGTGGTCAATTCGGTGATCATCTTCATTGCCGGCGTGCTCCGCGCCCTGGCCATGGGGCTGGTGCTGTACCTGGTCTATCACTGGCTGCTGACCAAGCCACTGTCCAAGCTCATCGAGAACCTCACTCAGATCAACCCCGACCGCCCCAGCCAGCATCAGCTGCCGCTGCTCAAGGGCCACGAGAAGAACGAACTCGGTCTGTGGGTGAACACCGCCAACCAACTGCTGGCGTCCATCGAACGCAATACCCACCTGCGCCACGAGGCCGAGAACAGCCTGCTGCGCATGGCCCAGTACGACTTTCTCACCGGCCTGCCCAACCGCCAGCAACTGCAACAGCAACTGGACAAGATCCTGGTCGATGCCGGGCGCCTGCAGCGCCGGGTTGCGGTGCTGTGCGTAGGCCTGGACGACTTCAAGGGCATCAACGAACAATTCAGCTACCAGGCCGGCGACCAGTTGCTGCTGGCCCTGGCCGACCGCCTGCGTGCCCACAGCGGTCGCCTGGGTGCCCTCGCCCGCCTGGGCGGCGACCAGTTCGCGCTGGTGCAGGCCGACATCGAACAACCCTACGAGGCTGCCGAGCTGGCCCAGAGCATTCTCGATGACCTGGAAGCGCCATTCGCCCTGGACCATCAGGAGATCCGACTGCGCGCCACCATCGGCATCACCCTGTTCCCCGAAGACGGCGACAGCACCGAGAAGCTGCTGCAAAAGGCCGAACAGACCATGACCCTGGCCAAGAGCCGTTCGCGCAACCGCTATCAGTTCTACATCGCCAGCGTCGACAGCGAGATGCGCCGGCGCCGCGAGCTGGAAAAGGACCTGCGCGAAGCCCTGCCGCGCAATCAGCTGTACCTGGTTTACCAACCGCAGATCAGCTACCGCGACCACCGCGTGGTGGGCGTCGAGGCGCTGCTGCGCTGGCAGCACCCGGAGCTGGGCATGGTTCCGCCCGATCAGTTCATACCGCTGGCCGAACAGAACGGCAACATCATCGTGATCGGCGAATGGGTGCTCGACCAGGCCTGCCGGCAACTGCGCGAATGGCACGACCAGGGCTTCAGCGACCTGCGCATGGCAGTCAACCTGTCGACCGTGCAACTGCACCACAGCGAGCTGCCCCGGGTGGTCAACAACCTGCTGCAGATCTACCGCCTGCCGCCGCGCAGCCTGGAACTGGAAGTGACCGAGACCGGCCTGATGGAAGACATCAGCACTGCCGCCCAGCACCTGCTGAGCCTGCGCCGCTCCGGCGCGCTGATCGCGATCGACGACTTCGGCACCGGCTACTCCTCGCTCAGCTACCTCAAGTCGCTGCCGCTGGACAAGATCAAGATCGACAAGAGCTTCGTGCAGGACCTGCTCGACGATGACGACGACGCCACCATCGTTCGCGCGATCATCCAGCTGGGCAAGAGCCTGGGCATGCAGGTGATCGCCGAGGGCGTGGAAACCGCCGAGCAGGAAGCCTACATCATTGCCCAGGGCTGTCATGAAGGTCAGGGCTACCACTACAGCAAGCCGCTGCCAGCACGCGAGCTGACCGCCTTCCTCAAAGCAGCGCAACGCAACCAGGTATCGATTCTGTGAGTGACGCTGCCGCCAAGGGCAGCGTGAACAGCATTTGAATTTTTACGTGGCAACCTCTTTACAGAAAATGCATATCTTTCGCATTATGTTGCACCTTTGCGTGCGGCTGCACGCCTGTTCAACCTCTCGACGCAGGAATAGCCCATGATTCGTATGCCTCTGGCCACCGCCAGTCTGCTGGCCATTGCCATCTCCCTCGCCGGCTGCGGCGATGACAAGGACAAGGCCGCCGCACCACAGGCCGCCGCACCTGCTGCCGCCAGCACCACCCAGGCGTCCGGGGCCGTCGACGAAGCCGCCGCCCAGGCGGTGGTCAAGCACTACGCCGAGATGGTGTATGCCGTGTACAGCGACTCGCTGAGCACCGCCAAGACCCTGCAGACCGCAGTCGATGCCTTCCTTGCCAAGCCCGACGCCGACACCCTGGCCGCCGCCAGGACTGCCTGGGTAGCCGCCCGTGTACCGTACCTGCAGAGCGAAGTGTTCCGCTTCGGCAACACCATCATCGACGACTGGGAAGGTCAGGTGAACGCCTGGCCGCTGGACGAAGGCCTGATCGACTACGTCGACAAGAGCTATGAACACGCCCTGGGCAACCCGGCCGCCACCGCCAACATCATCGCCAACACCGAGATCCAGGTGGGCGAAGACAAGGTCGACGTCAAGGACCTGACCCCCGAGAAGCTGGCCAGCCTGAACGAGCTGGGCGGTTCGGAAGCCAACGTCGCCACCGGCTACCACGCCATCGAATTCCTGCTGTGGGGCCAGGACCTCAACGGCACCGGCCCGGGCGCCGGCAACCGCCCTGCCTCGGACTACCTGCAAGGCGAAGGCGCCACCGGCGGTCACAACGAGCGTCGTCGTGCCTACCTCAAGGCCGTGACCCAGCTGCTGGTCAACGACCTGGAAGAAATGGTCGGCAACTGGAAGCCGGCAGTGGCCGACAACTATCGCGCCACCCTGGAGGCAGAACCTGTCGCCAACGGCCTGCGCAAGATGCTGTTCGGCATGGGCAGCCTGTCGCTGGGCGAACTGGCGGGCGAGCGCATGAAGGTCTCGCTGGAAGCCAACTCGCCTGAGGACGAGCAGGACTGCTTCAGCGACAACACCCACTACTCGCACTTCTACGACGCCAAGGGTATCCGCAACGTCTACCTGGGCGAGTACACCCGCACCGACGGCACCAAGCTGAGCGGCCCGAGCCTGTCGTCGCTGGTGGCCAAGGTCGATCCGGCCACCGACAACACCCTGAAGGCCGATCTGGAAGCCACCGAGGCGAAGATCCAGGTGATGGTCGACCACGCCCTCAAGGGTGAGCACTACGACCAGTTGATCGCTGCCGACAACGCTGCGGGCAACCAGATCGTGCGTGACGCCATCGCCGCGCTGGTCAAGCAGACCGGTGCCATCGAACAGGCTGCGGGCAAACTGGGCATCACCGACCTGAACCCGGACACCGCTGACCACGAGTTCTGAGTGGTAGCGTGCTGAAACAGAGGCGGCCTTCGGGTCGCCTTTTTTTGTGGGACCTCTTCGCTGGAAGCTGAAGCAGATTTCATCCAGCAAACGCAAATCCCTCTTATTCATATCCCCCGCGCCTGCTAAGCTTGCACGCCGGTTTTACGCTAGCCATTCAGGATTCTCGATGCCCGCTCCGCTTCACCGCGCCCTTTCCCTGCTGCTGGCCCTGGCCCTGAGCGCCTGTGACGACGCCCCGCGTTTCACCAAGGCCGAACCTGGCGAGGCGCGTGCCGGTGGCAGCACCACCGTGAACAAGCGCGACCGCAACGCCTACTCCATGCCCTCGGCCAACCTCACCCCGAGCCAGCGCCTGGACTTCAGCGTGGGCAACAGCTTCTTCCGCAGCCCGTGGGTGATCGCCCCGTCCACCACCACCGCACGCGATGGCCTGGGCCCGCTGTTCAACACCAACGCCTGCCAGAACTGTCATATTCGCGACGGGCGCGGGCACCCGCCCGCAGAGGGCGCCAAAAACGCGGTATCGATGCTGGTGCGCCTGTCGATCCCCGACCAGCCCGAATACGCCAAGGTGATCGAGCAACTGGGCATCGTGCCCGAGCCGGTCTATGGCGGGCAGTTGCAGGACATGGCCGTGCCCGGCGTGGCCCCCGAGGGCAAGGTGCGGGTCAGCTACACCCCGGTGAACGTCACCTTCAAGGACGGCACCCAGGTCGAACTGCGCAAGCCGCAGCTGCAGATCACCCAGCTTGGCTACGGCCCGATGCACCCCGACACACGCTTCTCGGCACGCGTCGCGCCGCCGATGATCGGCCTGGGCCTGCTCGAGGCCATCCCTGATGAGGCCATCCTGGCCAACGCCGACCCCGAGGGGCGCAACGGCACCGGCATTCGTGGCCGGCCCAACCTGGTATGGGACGACGCCCAGGGCAAGCAGGTACTTGGCCGCTTCGGCTGGAAGGCCGGGCAACCCAACCTCAACCAGCAGAACGCCCATGCGTTCTCCAGCGACATGGGCCTGACCAGCAGCCTGGTGCCGCGCGACGACTGCACCCCGGCGCAGCTCGATTGCCTGGCCCAGCCCAATCGCAACGGCGCCGATGGCGAGCAGGAGGTCAGCGACAACATCCTGCGCCTGGTGCTGTTCTACACCCGCAACCTGGCGGTGCCGGTACGCAAGGACGTCGATTCGCCCCAGGTGCTGGCTGGCAAGAACCTGTTCTTCCAGGCCGGCTGCCAGGGCTGCCACACCCCCACATTCACCACCTCGGCCAATGCCGCCGAACCGGAGCTGGCCAACCAGACCATCCGCCCCTACAGCGACCTGTTGCTGCACGACATGGGCCCGGGGCTGGCCGACAACCGCAGCGAATTCGCCGCCGGTGGCCAGGACTGGCGCACCGCGCCGCTGTGGGGCATCGGCCTGAACCAGACCGTCAGTGGCCATACCCAGTTTCTGCATGACGGGCGCGCCCGCAACCTGCTCGAGGCCGTGCTCTGGCACGGCGGCGAAGCCGAGCCTGCGCGCCAGCACGTCTTGACCTTCAATGCCGAGCAACGCGACGCGTTGCTGGCGTTCCTGAACTCACTCTAGAGAAGGAGCCGGACATGTTCCGTCCCAAGCTGTTGTTCACCAGCCTCGCCGCCATCGCCCTGGGCGCCTGCTCGCCGCAGGACCCGCAGGCCGTGACCTCTGCCGCGATCGCCAAGCAGGTGATCCTGCCGACCTACAGCCGCTGGGTCGAAGCCGACCGCCAGCTGGCCGTCAGCGCCCTGGCCTTCTGCGAAGGCAAGGCCGACCTGGCCACCGCACGCGCCGACTTCCTGCACGCACAAAAAGCCTGGGCCGAGTTGCAACCGCTGCTGATCGGCCCGCTGGCCGAGGGCAACCGCGCCTGGCAGGTGCAGTTCTGGCCCGACAAGAAGAACCTGGTGGGCCGTCAGGTCGAGCAACTGGTCAACGGCGACAAGCCGGTGGATGCCGAGACCGTGGCCAAGTCCAGCGTCGTGGTGCGCGGCCTGTCGGCCTACGAGTACATCCTGTTCGACAGCAAGCCGGACGTCGCCACCGCCGAACAGAAGGCCCGTTATTGCCCGCTGCTGGTGGCCATCGGCGAACACCAGAAGAACCTCGCCGAAGAGATCCTCAAAGGCTGGAACAGCACCGACGGCATGCTGGCGCAGATGACCAAGTTCCCCAACCAGCGCTACGCCGACTCCCATGAGGCGATCGCCGACCTGCTGCGCGCCCAGGTCACCGCGCTGGACACCCTGAAGAAGAAGCTCGGCACGCCGATGGGTCGCCTGAGCAAGGGCATCCCGCAGCCGCTGCAGGCTGAAGCCTGGCGCAGCCACTCCTCGCTCAAGAGCCTGGAAGCCAGCCTGATCGCCGCCCAGACCGTGTGGGTCGGGGTCGACAACCAGGGCCTGCGCGGCCTGCTGGGCAAGGACCAGAAGGCCCTGGCCGACAAGATCGACGCGGCCTATGCTGATGCCCTCAAGCAACTGAAGGCGATCGACCGGCCCCTGGGCGAAATGCTCCAGGACGATGCCGGCCGCGAGCAACTGAACGCCTTCTACGACAGCCTGAACGTGGTTCACCGCCTGCATGAAGGTGAACTGGCCAAGGCGCTGAACATCCAGCTGGGCTTCAATGCCAACGACGGTGACTGATCATGTTGCGACGCCAGGCCCTCAAACTCGGTAGCGTGCTGCTCAGCGCCCTGACCCTGGGTGGCTGGACCCTGTGGCGCAGCAAGGGCCAGCAGCCGCTGCTGCTGTCGGCCCGTGACGATGCCGACGGCAAGCACTATGCCGTGGGCTATCGCCTGGACGGCACCCAGGTGTTCGCCACCCAGGTCGGCCTGCGCTGCCACGACATCATCAACCACCCCGAGCGGCCGATCGCGCTGTTCGTGGCGCGCCGCCCCGGCACCGAGAGCTACCTGATCGACCTGCGCGACGGGCGTCTGCTGCAGACCCTGGCCTCGCAGCCGAACCGGCACTTCTATGGCCACGCGGTGATCCACAAGGGCGGCGAATGGCTGTACGCCACCGAGAACGACACCACCGATCCGGGCCGTGGCGTGCTGGGTGTGTACCGCTTCGAAGGCGAACGCCTGGCCCATCATTCGGAAATCCCGACCCACGGCATCGGCCCGCACCAGGTGTCGTGGCTGCCTGACGGCGAGACCCTGGTGGTGGCCAATGGCGGTATCCGCACCGAAGCCGAGAGCCGGGTGGAGATGAACCTGGATGCGATGCAGCCCAGCCTGGTGCTGATGCAGCGCGACGGCACCCTGCTGAGCAAGGAAACCCTGAGCCAGCAGATGAACAGCGTGCGCCACCTGGCGATTGCCGACGACGGCACCGTGCTGGCGTGCCAGCAGTTCATGGGCGGCTCGGAAGAAACCGCCGAATTGCTGGCGATCAAGCGTCCGGGGCAGCCGTTCGTGGCCTTCCCGGTGCCGGAGCGCCAGTTGCAGTCCATGGCCCAGTACACCGCCAGCGTGGCGGTGCACAGCGAGCTGCGACTGGTGGCGATGACCGCGCCACGGGCCAACCGCCTGTTCATCTGGGACCTGGACAGTGCCGAGGTGAAGCTGGATGCGCCGATGCCGGACTGCGCGGGCGTGGGCGCAGTGGCCGATGGCTTTGTGGTGACCTCCGGGCAAGGGCGATGCCGGCTGTACGACTGCCGCAAGGCAGCGCTGGTGGGGCAACCGCTGCAACTGCCTTCGGGGTTGTGGGACAACCATCTGCACCTGATCTGATATAGCAATCGCGGGTCAAGCCCGCTCCCACAGGGAACACCTGGAACCTTGTGGGAGCGGGCTTGACCCGCGATGACGTCGGTACAGACAACATAAAATATACCGAACCAGCACACCGCCCCCTGCGCCGCGACCGACTAGACTTGCGCAACAACGCTTCCAGGGAGCTGGTCCATGCTGCGCCGTCGCATGCTCATCATGCTGGGTATCGTCCTGCTGCTGGTGCTGGCCCTGGGCGGCTACAAGGGTTTGTCCATCTACCGCCAGATCCAGCAGTTCTCCGCGCCCAAGCCGCCGGTCAGCGTTGCCGCCGCCGAGGCGCGCGAGCAGCCCTGGCAAAGCCGCCTGCCCGCCGTGGGCAGCCTCAAGGCCCTGCAAGGGGTGGACCTGAGCCTGGAGATCGCCGGCACGGTCAAGGCCCTGCACTTCGAATCCGGCCAGCAGGTCAAGACCGGGCAACTGCTGCTGCAGCTGGACAGCGACGTCGAGACTGCCCTGCTCGGCACCGCCCAGGCCGACCTCGGGCTGGCCCAGGTGGATTATCAGCGAGGCAGCCAGCTGGTCGGCAGCCAGGCCATCTCCAAGGGCGAATTCGACCGCCTGCGCGCCAACTGCTGCGCAACCAGGCGGTAGTGGCGCAACTCAAGGCATCCCTGGCGAAAAAGAGCATCAACGCGCCGTTCACCGCCACCATCGGTATCCGCCAGGTCGACCTGGGCAGCTACCTGGCCAGCGGCACGGTGATCGCCACCCTGCAGGACCTGAGCAGCCTGTATGTCGACTTCTTCGTGCCGGAACAGGCGCTGCCCAACCTCAGCCTCGGCCAGCAGGCGCTGGTCTCGGTGGCCGCCTACCCGCATCGCAGCTTCACCGCCACCCTCAGCGCGATCAACCCCAAGGTCGACGACACCACCCGCAACCTGCAGGTGCGCGCCACCCTGGCCAACCCCGACGGCACGTTGCTGCCGGGCATGTTCGCCAGCCTGCAGGTGTTGCTGCCCAACCCGCGCAACGCGGTGGTGGTGCCGCAGAGCGCCGTCACCTACACCCTCTATGGCAACTCGGTGTATGTCGCCGTGCCGCAAAAGTCCGAAGACGGCAAGGTGCAGACCACGGCCGATGGCCAGCCGCAACTGATCGCCGAGCGGCGCTTCGTCGAGACCGGCGAGCGCCGCGACGGCCTGGTGGTGATCGCCAAGGGCCTCACGCCCGGCGAAACGGTGGTCACCGCCGGCCAGTTGAAGCTGACCCAGGGCGCTGCCGTCACCCTGAGCGCCGACAAGACCCTGCAAGCCGAACCGACCAGCCAGCCCGGCGCCGACTGACCAAGGAACCGCCATGGCCTTTACCGACCCGTTCATCCGTCGCCCGGTGCTGGCCAGCGTGGTCAGCCTGCTGATCGTGCTGCTGGGGTTCCAGGCCTGGAGCAAACTGCCGATCCGCCAGTACCCGCAGATGGAAAACGCCCTGATCACGGTGACCACCGCTTACCCAGGGGCCAACGCCGAAACCATCCAGGGCTACATCACCCAGCCCCTGCAGCAGAGCCTGGCCAGTGCCGAAGGCATTGACTACATGACCTCGGTGAGCCGGCAGAATTTTTCGGTGATCTCGATCTACGCGCGCATCGGCTCCGACAGCGACCGGCTGTTCACCGAGCTGCTGGCCAAGGCCAACGAGGTCAAGAACAAGCTGCCCCAGGACGCCGAGGACCCGGTGCTGAGCAAGGAGGCCGCCGATGCCTCGGCGCTGATGTACATCAGCTTCTACAGCAAGGAGCTGAGCAACCCGCAGATCACCGACTACCTGTCGCGGGTGATCCAGCCCAAGCTCGCCACCCTGCCCGGCATGGCCGAAGCCGAGATTCTCGGCAACCAGGTGTTCGCCATGCGCCTGTGGATCGACCCGGTGAAGCTGGCCGGCTACGGCCTGAGCGCCGGCGATGTGACTGCCGCGGTGCGCCGCTACAACTTCCTGTCCGCCGCCGGCGAGGTCAAGGGCCAGTACGTGGTCACCAGCATCAACGCCACCACCGAACTCAAGTCGGCCGAAGCCTTCGCCGCCATCCCGCTCAAGACCAAGGGCGACAGCCGCGTGCTGCTGGGCGATGTGGCACGGGTGGAGATGGGCGCGGAGAACTACGACACGGTCAGCTCGTTCGACGGCACGCCGTCGGTGTACATCGGCATCAAGGCCACCCCGGCCGCCAACCCGCTGGACGTGATCAAGGAGGTGCGCAAGCTGATGCCGGAGCTGGAAGCGCAGTTGCCGCCCAACCTCAAGGCCTCCATCGCCTATGACGCCACGCTGTTCATCCAGGCCTCCATCGACGAGGTGGTCAAGACCCTGGTCGAGGCGGTGCTGATCGTGATCGTGGTGGTGTTCCTGTTTCTCGGCGCGCTGCGCTCGGTGCTGATCCCGGTGATCACCATCCCGCTGTCGATGATCGGCGTGCTGTTCTTCATGCAATTGATGGGCTACTCGCTGAACCTGTTGACGCTGCTGGCGATGGTGTTGGCCATCGGCCTGGTGGTGGACGATGCGATCGTGGTGGTGGAGAACATCCACCGCCATATCGAGGAGGGCAAGACGCCGTTCGACGCCGCGCTGGAAGGCGCCCGGGAGATCGCCATGCCGGTGGTCTCGATGACCATCACCCTGGCGGCGGTGTACGCCCCCATCGGTTTCCTGGAGGGCCTCACCGGGGCCCTGTTCAAGGAGTTCGCCCTGACCCTGGCCGGGGCCGTGGTGATTTCCGGCATCGTCGCGCTGACCCTGTCGCCGATGATGTGTGCCCTGCTGCTGCGCCCGGAGCAGAACCCCAGCGGCCTGGCCCATCGTCTCGACCAACTGTTCGAGCGGCTCAAGCGCCGCTACCAGACGCTTTTGCACGGCACCCTCGAGACCCGGCCGGTGGTGATTGTGTTCGCCCTGATCGTGCTGTGCCTGATCCCGGTGTTTCTGATGTTCAGCAAGAACGAGCTGGCCCCGGACGAAGACCAGGGCATCATCTTCATGATGGCCACCGCCCCGCAACCGGCCAACCTCGATTACCTGAACGCCTACACCGACGAGTTCATCACGATCTTCAAGTCATTCCCCGAGTACTACTCCTCGTTCCAGATCAACGGCTTCAACGGCGTGCAATCGGGCATCGGCGGCTTTCTGCTCAAGCCGTGGAACCAGCGCAGCCGCACCCAGATGGAGTTGCTGCCCGAGGTGCAGGCCAAGCTGGCGACCATCAGCGGCCTGCAGATCTTCGGCTTCAACCTGCCCTCCCTGCCGGGCACCGGCGAAGGCCTGCCATTCGCCTTCGTGATCAACACGCCGAATGACTACGTGTCGTTGCTGGAAGTGGCGCAGCGGGTCAAGGACCGCGCCCAGGCCTCGGGCAAGTTCGCCTTCCTGGACATCGACCTGGCATTCGACAAGCCGGAGGTGGTGGTGGATATCGACCGGGCCAAGGCGGCGCAGATGGGGGTGTCGATGGATGCCCTGGGCGGCACCCTGGCCACGCTGCTGGGCGAGGCCGAGATCAACCGCTTCACCATCGAGGGGCGCAGCTACAAGGTGATCGCCCAGGTCGAGCAGGCCTACCGCGACAACCCCGGCTGGCTGAACAACTACTACGTGAAGAACGAGCAGGGCCGGATGCTGCCCCTGTCGACCCTGATCAGCGTCAGCGACCGCGCGCGGCCGCGCCAGCTCAACCAGTTCCAGCAGCTGAACTCGGCGATCATCCAGGGCTTCCCGCTGGTGAGCATGGGCGAGGCCCTGGAGACGGTGCGCAGCATCGCCCAACAGGAGGCACCGGCAGGCTTCGCCTTCGACTACAGCGGGCAGGCACGTCAGTTCGTGCAGGAAGGCAGTGCGCTGTGGGTGACCTTCGGCCTGGCGCTGGCGATCATCTTTTTGGTGCTGGCGGCGCAGTTCGAGAGTTTCCGCGACCCGCTGGTGATCCTGGTGACGGTGCCCCTGTCGATCTGTGGAGCATTGATCCCGCTGTTTCTGGGGTGGTCGAGCATGAACATCTACACCCAGGTGGGGCTGGTGACACTGATCGGGCTGATCAGCAAGCACGGCATCCTGATCGTCGAGTTCGCCAACCAGTTGCGCCTGCACAAGGGGCTGAGTGCGCGGGATGCCGTAGAGGAAGCGGCAGCGATACGCCTGCGGCCGGTGCTGATGACCACGGCGGCGATGGTATTCGGCATGGTGCCGCTGATACTGGCGACGGGCGCCGGGGCGGTGAGTCGGTTCGACATCGGCATGGTGATCGCCACCGGGATGTCGGTGGGCACGCTGTTCACGTTGTTCGTGTTGCCGTGCGTGTATACGTTGCTGGCCAGGAAGGAAATGCCAAGTACGGCGCTGGAATCGAGTTGAACGCATCGCGGGTCAAGCCCGCCCACGCAAGGATCACTGCAACCCTGTGGGAGCGGGCTTGACCCGCGATGGGTCGATACACTTCATCACCCGTTGGAGCGCAGCCCCCGGCTCATGCCGAACAGGAACAACAGCAGGTCATGGTCCGGTTGCGCCGTGACGACCGGCTTGGCCGTCCGTGGCAGCGGACACTGCGCGCCCAGGTCGATGGAACTGAGCACCTGCGGCCGCGGCTCCTCCCACGCGGCGAAAGCCACCGAAGCCACCGCCAACGCCACAAGCAGAAACAAACCTCGTGCTATTTCTAGTTTCATTGCTCTAAACCTTTGACAGCGCTGCCAAACGCCACTTCGTAAAAGTAGAGCAACTTCTTCCAGTCCGCATCGTTCCACGACGAATGGCGGCGCAGTTGCTTCAGGTCATTGGCGGCCGCACGCTGGCAGCTGATGCGCCGACGGCACTTCTCCAGGTCCAGCAAGGCGACCTCGGCACGCGCATCCGCGCCCTCGCCGGTCACCTTCACGAAAATATGCTTGCTGTACAGGCAGCCATGCTGCCAGTGCCCGCGGTGCATGCGCGCCAGGTTGCCGGCCAGGTCCTCGAGCACCCGGTCGTGCAGCGCCTCGCCGTGCTGCTCGCGCCCGCCGCCGGCGTACCACAGGTCGATCTCCTCGAAACCGTCCAGCGCCTCGCTGACCAGCAGCGCCCGCCACTGGTGCTGGGCATCGCGCTCCACGCCGCAATAGACGATATGCGGCACCCGCACGCCCAACTGCTCGAAACTGCTCAGGGCAGCGAACTCACGCAATACCGTGGGGCGACCGAAGGGGTGCAGCAGGCTGCGGTAGATATGCCCGACCTGGCGCTTGGCATACAGCAGATGGCCCGTCTCATCGCTCAGGCGCTGCACGCCGCTTTCGCCGCCACGCCGCTGGTTGGGTGCCTCCACCCATTCGCCCTGGCGCTGCCAGAAGTAATCGAATTGATCCGAGACCGCCGTACCGCCCGTTCCTTCCACAGCCATTCCTTCACCCCTTGCGCAATACGTAAACTCGCCACATCGCATAGAACGGCAAAAAGTCCATTCGTTCCTGAATACGGAAACCTGCGGCCTCGAACTCCTGTTCAACCGTAGCAGCTGGTAACACAAAACGGTTCTGGTAACTGCCATCGGCCTGCCCGTTGTTACGGCGTGCTTCCAGGCGTTTACGCCGCCAGGCCTTGATGTTGCCGTCCACCCACAACGAGATGATCACGCTGTCGCGGCTAACCCGTTGAAACTCCGAAAGAATCGCCTTGCGATGGGCCGCTTCGCCAATGTGGTGGAACAGCCGCATGCAGAAAATGCTGTCTACCGCGTTGTCTGGCAGATCGATGGCGAAGGCTGATGTCTGCAAGGGCCGTACCCGTTTGACCACTTCTGCCGGTTGCGACCCGCAGGCGATCTGCAGCATGGCGGCGGAATTGTCGGCGCCGATGATCACGCGGTTGGCCTTTTCGGCCAGCAGCGGCCAGAAACGGCCGGCACCGCTGGGCAGGTCCAGCACCAGGCCAGGCTCGCCGGCCAGCGCCAGGGCACGCCGGGCCAATTGCTCGTCACGCTGGTGGGACAAGCGGCGGGCAATGCCGTCCTGGTGCTTGTGCAGGTACTGTTGAGCGTGCTGCTCGTCGTACTTTTCGGAAAACTTGAGCTTGATGGGACTGCGCATGGTGCATCTCCTGACTCCAATGCCGCCTACCTTAAGCAGGGCGACGTTGGCGTCAGGTCATGCGAACGTGAAAAAAATGTCAGGTTGCGTCGGTAAGTTACAAGGTGTTTCCGGAGGCCTGCGACCCGGCCGTGCCCAATTTCACATTGAACCGGCAACCATGGGGCTCGGCGGCGCTCAGGCTGACGCTCCAGCCCTGGTCCTCGCAGATCCGCTGCACCAGCGACAGGCCCAGCCCGAGCCCTTCCCCGCGTTTTTCGCCGCCGCGCACGAACGGCTGGAACATGGCCTCGCGATGCTCCTCGGGAATTCCCACGCCGCTGTCCTCGACGGTGAAGCCATCGGGCTCCAGGGTGAGGCGGATGTACCCCTGGTCGGTGTAGTGCGCCGCATTGCGCAGCAGGTTGCCCATCACCGATTGCAGGAACGTGGCGTTGTACAGGGTGGGCAGCGCGCCGGTGTCGTGGTAGGTGAGGGTCAGCCCCTTCTGCTCGATGGTGTCGCGCCAGACGCCGATCAGTTCGTTGCCCACCTCGCGCAGGCTTGCCCGCGAAGCGACGGCACCCTCGTCGCGCTGGGCGCGGGCGAGCATGAGGAAGGTCTGCACCAGCTCGCGCATTTCTTCGGTGGCCCGCGAAATGCGTTCGACCTGGGCGCGGGCGCGATTGTCGATGGCCGGGTTCTCCAGCAGCAGCTCGCACGAGCTGGCCAGCACCATCAGGGGCGTGCGCAGTTCATGGCTGACATCGCTGGTGAACAGCCGCTCGCGGGTCAGTGCATCACGCAGGCGCCCCAGGGTGGCGTCGAAGGCCACCGCCAGTTGCCCCACTTCGTCGGCCGCGTAGTCCGGCGCCAGGGGCGGCGCCAGGCCCAGCAACTGGTCGCGGTGGCGCACCTGGCGCGCCAGCCGGATCACCGGGGCCATCACCCGCCGTGCCAGCACCCAGCCGAGGAACACCGCCAGTGCCAGGCTGAGCACGAAGCCCACCACCACCACGGCGAACAGCACGCGCTCGCGTTCTTCGAAATCGCTCTGGTCCTGCAGCAGCACGTAGTGCCGCCCGTCCACCACCTCGACCATGGCGTGGTACGACAAGTGCTCGCGAAACACTTCGTGAAACCCCGGGGTGAGGTGACGCAGGTCCTTGGGCAGGTCGAAGTCGTCGCGCCCGCCACTGTAGTAGAACAACTGGTCGGGCCGCGGGCGGTGGCTCCACTCCGATACGCTGTCCATCAGCAGCATGCGCTTGAGGTCGCCCCCCAGTACCGAGGAGATCAGGCGCTCTTCCACCAGGTGCACGGTGGCCACGATGCCGAAGGCGAAGGCCCCGGCCACCAGCGCGCTCATCAGCGCGAAGGCGATGATGATGCGCTGGGCAAGGCTTTGCTTAAACTCCATCACGACCCTCGGCCAGTCGATAGCCAACACCGTGCACGGTATGCAGCAGGGGCTTGTCGAATGGCTTGTCGATCACCTGGCGCAACTGGTGGACGTGGCTGCGCAGGCTGTCGCTGTCGGGGCAGTCGTCGCCCCACAGGGCTTCTTCCAGTACCTCGCGGCGCAGCACGTGGGGGCTCTTCTGCATCAGCACTGCAAGCAGCTTGAGGCCGACCGGGTTGAGCTTGAGGAACTTGCCCTGGCGGGTGACCTCCAGGGTGTCGAGGTCGTAGCTGAGGTCGCCGACGTTCAGGCTGCGCCGGCCACCGCCCTGGGCCCGGCGCAGCACCGCTTCGATGCGCGCGGCCAGCTCCGACAGGGCGAACGGCTTGAGCAGGTAGTCGTCGGCGCCGGAGCGAAAGCCCTGCAGGCGGTCGTCGAGCTGGTCGCGGGCGGTCAGCATGATCACCGGGGTATCGCGCCGGGCATCCTCGCGCAGGCGCTTGCACAAGGTGTAGCCGTCGATGCCGGGCAGCATGATGTCGAGTACGATCAGGTCGTAGTGCTCGGTGGCAGCCAGGTGCAGGCCCGACAGGCCGTCCTGGGCGCAGTCGACGGTGTAGCCCTTGAGGCCCAGGTAATCGGCCAGGTTGGCCAGGATATCGCGGTTGTCTTCAACCAGTAGAATTCGCATCGGTACCTCTCCCCCGTCCTCGTTTGCCTGCTTGGCAGGCGCAGCTTAAGGCCATCGTCCAGGCCCCGCCAGCGCCGCATGGATTTAATCGCAACTGACATTTTTTTCACCCCAGCTTCACACATAGCGTAGGCGCGCCGGCACACAATCGGCAGTTTCCATTGCCTGCCTGGACCCTGCCATGCCTGCCATTCCCCCTTTGCCCGCGTCCCGCCCGCTGAACCTGTGGATTGCCCTGGGCATTCCGCTGCTGACCGCCGTGTGCCTGATCCTGCTGGAGCTGACCGACCTGGACATGGCCCTGGCCAACCTCGCGTTCGACCCGCAGGCGGGCCAGTTCATCGGTCGTCACAGCTATTTTCTCGAAGACATCCTGCATGACCGCGCCAAGGAGCTGGTCATCCTGTTCGCGGTGCTGGCCATCGTCGGCTTTGCCGCCAGCTTTGTGCTGCAGCGCCTCAAGAGCTGGCGCCGGGAACTGGGTTGCCTGGTGCTGGCGATGGGCCTGTCGACCGGCTTCGTGACGCCGCTCAAGGCCGCGACGGCGGTGCAGTGCCCCTGGAGCCTGAGCGAATTCGGCGGCCAGGAAACCTACAGCAAGCTGTTAGAGGCCCGCCCCGCCACCGACAAGCCAGGGCGCTGCTGGCCGGGCGGGCATGCGGCCACGGGGTTTACCCTGTTTGCGCTGTTTTTTGTCCTGCGTGATCGCAAGCCACGCCTGGCCAAGGCCGCGCTGGTGTTCGCCTTTGGCCTGGGGGTGGTGTTTTCGGTGGGCAGGATGCTGCAGGGCGCCCACTTCTTTTCGCACAATGTGTGGACCGCAGTGTTCTGCTGGCTGATCGGGTTGGGGTGCTACTGGCTGGTGTTGTATCGCAAGCCGTCACTGGCCGCTTCGCCAGCCAGGCTGGCACCTACAGGATTCGCTGAACGTCTGTAGGAGCCAGCCTGGCTGGCGAAGGGTTTCTGCCAGACATAAAAAAGCCCCGCACAAGGCGGGGCTCTTCTTCAAGCGGGTGAGGCTGGCTTACATCATGCCGCCCATGCCGCCCATGCCACCCATGCCGCCCATGTCAGGCATGCCACCGGCAGCCTTGTCTTCAGGCGCATCGGCAACCATGGCTTCGGTAGTGATCATCAGACCACCGATCGAGGCCGCGGCCTGCAGAGCCGAACGGGTCACCTTGGCAGGGTCCAGGATGCCCATTTCGATCATGTCGCCGTACTCGCCGGTAGCAGCGTTGTAACCGAAGTTGCCCGAACCTTGCTTGACCTTGTCGACTACCACGCTTGGCTCGTCGCCGGCGTTGGCAACGATCTGGCGCAGTGGGGACTCGACGGCGCGACGCAGCAACTGGATACCCACGTTCTGGTCTTCGTTGTCGCCCTTGAGCTCGGCAATGGCCTGCAGCGAGCGAACCAGCGCCACGCCACCGCCAGGTACCACGCCTTCTTCGACGGCTGCGCGGGTAGCGTGCAGGGCGTCTTCAACGCGGGCTTTCTTCTCTTTCATTTCAACTTCGGTGCCGGCACCGACCTTGATCACGGCAACACCGCCAGCCAGCTTGGCCAGACGCTCTTGCAGTTTTTCACGGTCGTAGTCCGAGGAAGTCTCTTCGATCTGGGCACGGATCTGCTTGACGCGTGCTTCGATGTCGGCTTCAACGCCAGCACCGTCGATGATGGTGGTGTTTTCCTTGGACAGGGTCACGCGCTTGGCGTTGCCCAGGTGCTCCAGGGTGGTCGACTCCAGGCTCAGGCCGATTTCTTCGGAGATCACGGTACCGCCGGTCAGAACGGCGATGTCCTGCAGCATGGCCTTGCGGCGGTCGCCGAAGCCAGGTGCCTTGACCGCAGCCACTTTCACGATACCGCGCATGTTGTTGACCACCAGGGTAGCCAGCGCTTCGCCTTCGACGTCTTCAGCCACGATCAGCAGCGGACGACCGGCCTTGGCAACGGCTTCCAGTACTGGCAGCAGTTCGCGGATGTTGGAGATCTTCTTGTCGACCAGCAGCAGCAGCGGGCCGTCGAGCTCGGCAACCATGGTGTCCGGCTTGTTGACGAAGTAAGGGGACAGGTAGCCACGGTCGAACTGCATGCCTTCTACAACCGACAGTTCGTTTTCCAGGCCCGAGCCTTCTTCGACGGTGATCACGCCTTCTTTACCGACTTTTTCCATGGCTTCGGCAATGATTTCACCGATGGAGGTGTCGGAGTTGGCCGAGATGGTACCGACCTGAGCGATGGCCTTGGAATCGGCGCATGGCTTGGACAGGTTCTTCAGCTCTTTGACGATGGCGATGGTGGCCTTGTCGATACCGCGCTTGAGGTCCATCGGGTTCATGCCGGCAGCAACGGCCTTGAGGCCTTCGCTGACGATGGCCTGAGCCAGAACGGTAGCGGTGGTGGTGCCGTCGCCCGCTTCGTCGTTAGCCTTGGAGGCCACGTCTTTCAGCAGTTGGGCGCCCATGTTCTCGAAGGCGTCCTTGAGTTCGATTTCCTTGGCAACCGAAACACCGTCTTTGGTGATGGTTGGCGCGCCGAAGCTCTTGGCCAGAACCACGTTGCGGCCTTTCGGGCCCAGGGTCGCTTTTACCGCGTCAGCCAGAACGTTGACGCCAACCAGCATTTTCTTACGGGCGGAATCGCCGAATTTTACGTCTTTAGCAGCCATGATCGTTTAATCCTTGAATACTTTGGAGTAACGGGAAACCAGCGGATCAGCCTTCGATAACGGCGAGAATCTCGTTCTCAGCCATTACCAGCAGGTCTTCGCCGTCAACTTTCACAGTGTTGCTGCCCGAGTACGGGCCGAAAACCACCTTGTCACCCACTTTCACGGCCAGCGCGCGCACTTCGCCGTTGTCCAGGATGCGGCCGGTACCCACGGCGACGATTTCGCCACGGTTGGGTTTTTCAGCGGCCGAGCCTGGCAGAACGATACCGCCAGCGGTTTTCGATTCTTCTTCGCTGCGACGGATGACGACGCGGTCATGCAGAGGACGAAGCTTCATTGTCGATCTCTCCTGATAGTGGTTTTCATCGGCCGGTATCGTTACCGGCGTGTTGATGCTTTCGGCGTAGCCGATCGTGGACCGCGGGGCGGGCCACGCATGTATTGTCTGGGGCAAATGCCCAGAAACCTTGCGGTGACCCATACATGAGGTCGGCCAAGGCGATTACAAGGCTTGCCGATGAAAATTTTTGCAGGCCGGCGCGCCAAATGAAAAACGGCCCCGAAGGGCCGTTTCATGCTACGCGGGCGAGCGCTCGCGTCACGGGTCACGCTTTTCGTATTCGCCTTCGATCACATTGGGCTGACGCGGTGCGCCGGGCGGCGCATTGAACGGGTCGTCGCCGAAGGCGCGCTGACGCATGGCCTGGGCTTCGGCGCGCTGGCGCAGCTTGTTGGCCAGCAACCGGCGGCTGAACGGCAACAGCACGATCAGGCCGATCACGTCGCTGATGAAGCCGGGGAGCAACAGCAGACCGCCACCCAGGGCCAGCATCAGGCCGTGGAACATGTCTTCGGCCGGCAATTCGCCGCGCTGCAGGCTCGCCCGCGCACGCAGCGCGGTGGCAAGGCCCGCGACCCGCACCACCAGCACACCGAGGGCCGAGCCCGCGATGATCAGCAGCAGCGCCGGGAAAAATCCGATCGCGGTGCTGACCTTGAAAAACACATACAGCTCGAGCACCGGGAAAAGCAGAAACAGCAGTAGAAAAGCACGCATCAAGGGTTCCTCTACGCAAGATGTCCTTGCAGGTACGACCTTAAATGGTTGCTGGCCGTTGCAATTTCAACCCTCGACCGCCTCGCGATCAGGCCACTGTTCGGCGCGGGCCAGCAAAACCAGGGCTTCGCGTACTTGTATCGGTGTATTGCAAGACCTTGGAAACGCCAGCCAGTGCAGCCCCTGGCCGATGCGCAGGTGCATGCCCTCGGTATCGATCCCTACCAGCGAGGCCGGTGCGCTGGCAGGCAGGCCGCTGAGCTCGACGTAGTGCGCGATGGCGTTGGCATGGTCGTCGTTCATGTGCTCGACCATGCTCACCTCGGCCTTGCCGGCGAACGGGTTGGCCAGGGTCACGTCGTCCAGCCAGTGAATCGCGCCGAAGCCGCCGATATAGCGATGGCGCACCGGCCTGAGCACCCAGAAGTCGAAGTCGTGGGCGCTGTGGTACTGGCTCGATTCGGGGAAGTAGCGGTAATAGCGCCCGGCGGCGGCCTCGATGGCCTCGGGGTCGGCCAGCTTGTGGGCCTCGGCCATCACGGTAAGACGACCCACCGCCTGCACGTCCTCGGCATCGCGCTCGCCTACCAGCAGCGAACACTTGGGGTCTTTTTGCAGGTTGTGGGTGTGCTGGGCAATGCGACTGATCAGGATCAGCGGGTTACCGTCGGCGTCCAGGCAGTACGGCACCACGGAACCGAAGGGGAAGCCGGGCATCGATTTGGAATGGGTCGAGAGTACGCCACGGTACTCCTTGAGCAGCAGCTCTCTTGCCTGCCTTGCAGCCTTCGCGCTCACGGGGGTGCTCCTGGGAAAGGTGTGATCGCGACAAGCTAATCATTATCAGTGGCGATTGCCAAGGGGCCTGCAGGCGCCGGCCCCTGAATGCGAAAGCGGTTTACCAGGCAACGCCGAAGCCGACGGTGTAGCGCGTCTTGTCCAGGTCGCTGTCGCTGGTGCCGCTGATGATGTCCTTCTCGGCCTTCAGGTTCAGCGATGCCCATTCGGTGACCTTGTAGCGCAGGCCCACCTCGGCATCCAGGCTGTAGTCCGCCACGCCGCCCAGCGGCTTGCCAACCTCGCCGTTGGTGAACAGCTCGACCGACTTGCCGATCAGGTAGCGGTTGTAGTCCCACTTCACGCCCAGCGAATAGAAGTTGTCCTTGCCGCCGTCGCTGTACTCGTAGTCGGTGCGGTTGAGCAGCGAACCCAGCGAGAACGCACCCAGCTCGTCGTCCCAGAACTGGTAGCCCGGGCCCGTACCGACCGTGCGCTGGCGGGTCAGGTCTTCGATGTGGTCACGCTTGTAGTTCAGACGCCCCTGCCAGAACCACTGCTCGGTAATGAAGCGGTCCAGCGCGTATTCGGCGCTCCAGTTGTTGGTGGTGGTCGTGTCGTTCTTGGTCTCGCGGTTGTACTCGCCCTCGGCGTTATGCCGCCAGCGACCGTGACGGGCGGTGGTCTTGAAGTCGACGTCGTAGTCGTCACTGTCGGTTTCGGCGCGCTTGTAGTCCAGTGCCAGGTCGATGTTGCCCTTCCACAGCATGTCTTCGACCAGCGGCTTGGGCTTCATGATCTGCTGGATGCTGGCCAGTTCAACCGCCTTGGGCGCCTCGCCATTGGCCAGGATCACCTGGCCGTCTTCACCGGCCTGCAGCGACTTGGCCTTCTCGCCGGTGTAGGCGTCCTGCTTGACCAGCAGTTCCTGGTCGCTCTCCAGGGTCTTGACCTTCTTCCAGTCCAGCGCGATGGAGCCACCGTACTCGGTCTGCAGCACCAGCTTGCCACCGTCGAAGACCTTGATCTTGCCGCTGAGCCGGTCGCCGTTCTTCATCCATACGGTATCGGCCACCGCAGGGGCGCAGACACCGGTCATCACAAGGCACAACAAGGCTCTAGAATACATAGGCAGTACAGAAACTCGGGTTCGCAGAAAAATCGGGCATTATCCAGATACCCGCCAGCAGAACAAGGACTGACCCAGCCAATGCCGATGAGTTCAATTCGTATTTGTGCGCCCTACCCCCTTCACTGCCCCGCAACGCCCCGATGAGCGCGGCCTTGACCGACGCGCAGCAGCGCGCAGAAGACCGACGGACGGCGCTCTACCTGGTGCTGGGCCAACTGCCGCCAGGCAAGGTGGTCAGCTATGGTGAACTGGCGGCCATCGCCGGCCTGGGCCGCGCGGCGCGCTGGGTGGGCCGCACCCTCAGCCAGTTGCCGAGCGACACTCGCCTGCCCTGGCACCGCGTGCTGGGCGCCGGCGGACGCCTGAGCCTGGCCCTTGGCACGCCCTCCGGGGATGAGCAGCGGGCCCGCCTGCGAGCCGAAGGGGTGACCGTCCGGAACAATCGTGTGGATATGTTGCGCCATGGCTGGCGCCCGATGGAGCACAGCGGTTAGAGTGCGCGCTTTGTTTTCGCAAACTTGAGGCAGATGTTGGCCCATGCCCCGTAAAACCTGGCGCGCTGCGCTCGCTGCCTATGCCAGCCCGTCGACCCTGGTGCTGTTGCTGCTCGGCTTTGCCGCCGGCCTGCCCTATATGTTGGTGTTCTCGACCCTGTCGGTATGGCTGCGCGAAGCCGGGGTTGCCCGTGAAACCATCGGTTATGCCAGCCTGATCGGCCTGGCCTACGCCTTCAAGTGGGTATGGTCGCCACTGCTGGACCAATGGCGCCTGCCATTGCTGGGCAAGCTTGGCCGACGCCGTTCCTGGCTGGTGCTGTCACAGATCCTGGTGGTCATCGGCCTGGTCGGCATGGGCTTTTGCGACCCGCAGAAGCACCTGTCGTGGCTGATCGCGCTGGCGGTGCTGGTGGCCTTTGCCTCGGCCACCCAGGACATCGCCGTGGATGCCTACCGCCTCGAGATCGCCGGCGACCAGCGCCAGGCCGCCCTGGCCGCCAGCTACATGGCCGGCTACCGGGTCGCCGCCCTGCTGGCCACCGCGGGCGCGCTGTTCTTTGCCGAAGGGTTCGGCTCCACCGGCTTCAGCTACAAGCACAGCGCCTGGACCGGCACCTATGTGCTGTTCGGCGTGCTGATGGTGCCCGCCCTGATCACCAGCCTGCTGATGCGCGAGCCGCCCGTACCCCTGCGTACCCAGCTGTCGGCGGCGCGCTACGGCTTCGGCCACCAGCTGGCCTCGGTCTTCGTGCTGATCATTCTGCTGGTGTCGGTACCGGCGATGTTCACCCAGCTGTACAACACCGATTTCGCCAGCGTGCTGTTCGAAGGCGCCAGCCTGCTCGACCTGCTGCTTGAAGACCGCGCCTTCCTGCGCGCGATCCTCTACATCACCCTCACCACGCTGTGCCTGTCGTCCATGGGACGACGCGGGCTGGCCCCGGTGCTGACTCCGGTCAACGACTTCATCGTGCGCTACCGCTGGCAGGCGCTGCTGCTGCTGGGGCTGATCGCCACCTACCGCATGTCGGACACGGTGATGGGCGTGATGGCCAACGTGTTCTACATCGACCAGGGCTTCACCAAGGACCAGATCGCCAGCGTCAGCAAGATCTTCGGCCTGTTCATGACCCTGTTCGGGGCCGGCATGGGCGGCCTGCTGATCGTGCGCTTCGGCATCCTGCCGATCCTGTTCATCGGCGGTGTGACCTCGGCGGCGACCAACCTGCTGTTCCTGATGCTCGCCGACATGGGGCCGAACCTGCAGATGCTGGTGGTGACCATCTCGCTCGACAACTTCAGCTCGGGTCTGGCGACCTCGGCCTTCGTGGCCTACCTGTCGAGCCTGACCAACCTGAAGTTCTCGGCCACCCAGTACGCCCTGCTCAGCTCGATCATGCTGCTGTTGCCGCGCCTGATCGGTGGCTACTCAGGCGTGATGGTCGAGAAGTACGGCTATCACGACTTCTTCCTGATCACCGCGATGCTCGGGGTGCCAACGCTGATCCTGATCGCCTTGCACTGGCACCAGGAACTGCGGCGCGGCAAGCTGGCCCCCGTGGAGCCCGAGACCACCGAGCGCCCCGGAGCCTAGGCCAGCGAAGCCAGTTCGGCGTCGTCCTGCAGCACCGTGCGCAACGGCCACAGCGCCAGCAACCCGGCGCAACCTGCCGCCAGGGCGAAGCTCAACAGGCTCGCCCCTGCCCCCAGCATCGCCAGCAAGGCGCCGCCCAGGCCCAGCAAGGCGATGGTGATCATGCCCAGCATCGCCGACACCAGGCCCTTGCTCTGCTCGCTGGAGAACAGCGTCATGCGGTACAGCACCGCGTTGGCGATGCCCAGGCCCAGTGCGTACAGCGACATGCCCGCCACCAGGCTGAACACCGAGGGGTACAGCCAGGTGCCCAGCATGGCCGCGCCCAGGCCGATCAGATACGGCCACAGGGCCTTGCGGATCAGCGCGCGCAGGCTGTAGCGCTCGGCAATGCGGTTGATGATCAGGTTGCCCGCAATCAGGCCGCCGAACACCGGCAATTGCCACAGTGCATAGTCCAGGGTGCTCAAGCCCTCGTCATGAATCAGCAGCACCGGCGACAGACCGATCCAGCCGATCAGCGGCAGGCCCACCAGGCCCAGGGCAGCGCTGCCGGCAACGAAGCGGCGGTTGCCCAGCAGTTGCCCGTAACCGGCCAGCAAGGGCAGCAGGTGGATGGGCTGGAAGGCCAGGCGCGTACCGTCGCGCCGCTCCACCCCCAGGGTTTCAGGCATGAAGCGGTACAGCGCGCACCAGGTCAGCACGGCGAACCCTGCGAACAGTACGAACAGCCAGCGCCACGAGACCCATTCCAGCAGCACGGTGCCTACCAGTGGGCCGAGCAGCGGCGAAAGCAGCGCGATGTTGGCCAGCAGGGCCATCATGCGCACCGCATCCGCCTCGCTGAAGGCTTCGTTCAGGGCCGGGTAGCTGACCGTGACCACAAAGCCCAGGCCGATACCCTGCAACAGGCGCAGCAGGTTGAACAGCTCGATGCCCTCGACCCAGTAGGTGGCAAGGCAGGCCAGGCAGAAGATGGCGCACCCCCACAGCAGCAGCGGACGCCGCCCGTAGCGGTCGGCCAGCGGGCCGATCAGCCACTGCAGCAGCACACCGCCAAGCAGGTAGAGGTTCAGCGCATGGGGGATGAATTCGGGGCTGGCATTCAGGTCGCCCACCACCGTGGGCATGGCAGGCATCACCACGTCGCTGGCCAGGTAGGTCAGCAATTCGAACAACGCCAGGGTCATGGCGAAACAGAATGCCCGGAACGGGGTGATGTTTATCAGCGGGGTAAGCATGGCAAGGCCTGGCAGGGAAAATCAGCCAGCCTGTATGCCAGAAAAGGCAAAGGTCGGACAGTAACAAGAAGTGAACAAGTGTAATCGGTGCACCCGAATCGCGGGGCAAGCCGCGCTCCCACGCAGTAATCACTGTCTCCAGACACATGATGTACCTGTGGGAGCGGGCTTGACCCGCGATGAGCTCGAGGCGTTATTACTGCACGGCCGCTTCCTGCACCACACGGATTACCCGCTGCGGAAACGGGATGTCGATGCCCTCGGCCTTCAACCGGTCGCGCGCATGCTCGTTGAGCATGAACATTACGTCCCAGTAGTCAGCCGTCTTCACCCAGGCTCGCAGCGACACGGTGATCGAGCTGTCGCCCAGTGCCGAAATCACCGCCTGGGGCGCGCCCGGTTCCTGCAGCACCCGCGGGTCATTGGCCAGGTCCAGCAGCACCTTGCGCGCTACCTGCAGGTCGGCCTCGTAGTCCACGCCCACATCGAACACCACCTTGCGGGTCGGCTGGCGGTTGGTGTTGGTGATGATGCCGTTGGACAGGCTGCCGTTGGGCAGGATCACCGTCTTGTTGTCACCGGTACGCAGCACCGTGTGGAAGATCTGGATGCTGTCCACGGTACCGCTGACCCCCTGGGCCTCGATCCAGTCGCCCAGGCGGAACGGACGGAACAGCAGGATCAGCACCCCACCGGCGAAGTTCGCCAGGCTGCCCTGCAAGGCCAGGCCGATGGCCAGGCCGGCGGCACCGATAGCGGCCACGAACGAGGTGGTCTCGATGCCGATCATCGAGGCCACGCTGACCACCAGCAGGATCTTCAGAATGATGTTCGCCAGGCTGCTGATGAAGCCTTGCAGCGCCAGGTCGGCGTTGCGCAGGGCCAGCAGCTTGCCCAGGCGGTAGGTGACCTTGTTGATCACCCACCAGCCGATGGCCAGGGTCAGCAGCGCCAGCAACAGGCGACTGCCATATTCCATGATCATCGGGATCCAGGTCTGCGAAGTCCTGACCAGCTGATCCACTTCAGCGTTCAAATCCATAGGTTGTCTCCTGATGCCGGGCGGCAAAAAACGGGGAAAGCGTGGCGCCGCAATCGTTTCAGCGGCCGCAGAAACCTCGGACGCCGAAACGGCGCCAAGGTTCCGGGTACACGGGGATCAGTCGCGGAAGTTGTTGAACTGCAGCGGCATGCCGAACTCCTTGGCACGCAGGGCCGCGATGGCCTCCTGCAGGTCGTCGCGTTTCTTGCCGGTGACACGTACCTGCTCGCCCTGGATGGCGGCCTGGACCTTGAGCTTGGCGTCCTTGATGTGGGCGACGATCTTCTTGGCCAGTTCCTTGTCGATGCCTTCCTTCAGCGTCGCTTCCTGCTTCATCACCTTGCCCGATGCGAAGGCATCCTTGACCTCCAGGCACTGCACGTCGATCTTGCGCTTGACCAGCGCCAGCTTGAGGATGTCGATCATCGCCTCGAGCTGGAACTCTGCCTCGGCGGTGAGGTTGACGGTCAGTTCCTTTTCCTTGAACTCGAAGCTGCCCTTGCCCTTGAGGTCGTAGCGGCGGTCGAGCTCCTTGACCGCGTTTTCCACGGCGTTGGTGACTTCGTGCTTGTCCAGTTCCGATACCACGTCGAACGACGGCATATCCATTCTCCAAAAAAATAAACGCACGCTCATGGGCCCCTGGTCGCAGAGCATGATGGAGCGTGCCGGGTTTGACGGTTAAAATGCGGGTTCATTATAACGGTTGCGAAACGCAGATGAGCAGCACCTGGCATATTCTCGGCGCCGGCAGCCTGGGCAGCCTCTGGGCCTGCCGCCTGGCACAGGCCGGCAAGGCGGTCCGCCTGATCCTGCGAGACCCTGCGCGCCTGCACGCCTACGAGGCGGCGGGCGGTCTGAGCCTGGTACACAACGGCCAGGCGCAGCGCCACGCGATCCCCGCCGAAACCGCCGATGCAGGCACGCCTATCCACCGGCTGCTGGTGGCCTGCAAGGCCTACGACGCGCCCGCGGCAGTGGCGCAGCTGGCGCCGCGACTGGCGCGCAATGCCGAGCTGGTGCTGCTGCAGAACGGCCTGGGCAGCCAGGACGAAGTCGCCAGCCAGGTCCCCCACGCACGCTGCATCTTCGCCTCCAGCACCGAGGGCGCGTTTCGCGAAGCCGACTGGCAGGTGAACTTTGCCGGGCATGGCTTCAACTGGCTGGGCGACCCGGCCAACCCGCTGCCGCCCGATTGGCTCGACGACCTGACCGACGCCGGCATCCCGCACCAGTGGACCCCGGACATCCTCACCCGGCTATGGCGCAAGCTGGCGCTCAACTGCGCCATCAACCCACTGACCGTGCTGCATGCGTGCCGCAACGGCGGCCTGGCCGAGCATCACTGCGAGGTGGCCACGCTGTGCGCGGAGCTGGCCGAGCTGCTGCAGCACTGCGGCCAGCCCGAAGCCGCCACCGATCTGCAGGTCGAGGTCGAACGGGTCATCCAGGCCACGGCGGCGAACTACTCTTCCATGTACCAGGACGTGCGCCAGGGCCGACGCACCGAGATCCACTACCTGCTCGGCCACGCCTGCCGCGTTGCCGCCCGCCACGGCCGCCATCTGGCGCACCTTGAACGGCTGCACCGGCGCCTGGTCGAACACCTGAACGCACGCGGGTTGCCCAGCGACTGAGGGCAACGCTACCCTGCCCCTCCACCCACAGGATCACGCCTTCACCATGCCCTTGCGCGAACGCCTGGAAAACCTGCCGGTCGGCCAGAAGCTGCTGGCCGCCCTGCTGGTGCTGCTGATCACCATTCTGCTGGTGGCCAACCTGACCTTCATCAGCGCCGCCTACTGGATCTCCCAGGAGGCCATGGCGCCTCAGGCCCTGCAGACCATCGGCCGCCTGGTATCGCACCCGGAGCTGGCACAGCGCGCCGCCGACTCGCCAGAGGCGGCCAACGACCTGCTCAAGGAACTGGACAGCTACACCCCGCTGCGCGCCGCCGCGCTGTATGGCAGCGACGGCAAGCTGCTGGCGCAGTTGCAGCACGGCGAACCCCTGGCAGTACCCAAGCGCTACCGCAACATCGAAAGCTGGCGCCTGACCGAGTTTCGCAGCACCCAGCTGGTAACCCTGCCGCGCCCCGGCAACCCGCCCGGGCATCTGCTGCTGGTGGCCAGCAGCGAGCTGCCGATGGCCTTCTATACCGGCACACTGACCGCCAGCCTGGGCATCCTGGTGTTCAGCATCCTGCTATGGATGCTGATTGCGCGGCAGATCAAGCGCCTGATCACCCAGCCGATCTACCAGCTCGAACAGCTCTCGCGCCAGGTGACCCGCGAAGAGAACTATGCCCTGCGCGCGCGCCCCGGCAACCGCGACGAAATCGGAAGCCTGGCCGAGGCGTTCAACACCATGCTGTCGCGCATCGAAGCCCGCGAACAGCAACTCAAGCGCGCCCGCGACGAATTCCAGACCGCCTATGACCAGGCCCAGGGCCTGGCCGAGGAAACCCGTCACACCAACCGCAAGCTGGAACTCGAAGTACAGGTGCGCAGCAAAATCGAGCGCAAGCTCACCGGCTTTCAGAACTACCTCAACAGCATCATCGACTCCATGCCCTCGGCACTGATCGCCCTGGACGAACAGCTCTACGTGACCCAGTGGAACCAGGAGGCCAGCGCGCTTTCCGGCACGCCGCTGGACGAGGCGCTGAACCAGCCGATCTTCCTCGCGTTCGAGCCGCTCAAGCCGTTCCTGCCGCAGCTCAAGGAAAGCGTCGAGAAGCACCGCGTGGCCAAGATCGAGCGGGTCACCTGGACCAGGGGCGACGATGCGCGCCACTACGCCCTGACCTTCTACCCGCTGATGGGCGGTGGCGGGCGCGGCGTGGTGATTCGCATCGACGACATCACCCAGCGCCTGTCGCTCGAAGAGATGATGGTGCAGTCGGAGAAGATGCTCTCGGTCGGTGGCCTGGCTGCTGGCATGGCGCACGAGATCAACAACCCGCTGGGGGCGATCCTGCACAACGTGCAGAACATCCGTCGACGCCTGTCCCCCGACCTGCCGAAGAACCTGGAGCAGGCCAGCGAAACCGGCATCGACCTGGGTACGGTCAACCAGTACCTGGAAAACCGCCAGGTACCCCAGTTGCTCGATGGCATCCAGCAGGCCGGCGCACGGGCGGCCAAGATCGTCACCCACATGCTCAGCTTCAGCCGCCGCAGCAACCGCCAGATGGCACCGTGCGACCTGCCGGCATTGATCGACCAGGCGGTGGAGATCGCCGGCAACGACTTCGACCTGACCGAAGGCTTCGACTTCAAGGGCCAGGCCATCGTGCGCCAGTTCGACCCGGCCCTGGGCCCGGTGCCCGGCACCGCCAACGAGCTGGAACAGGTGCTGCTCAACCTGCTCAAGAACGCCGCCCAGGCGATTCACCAGCGCGAAGACGACAGCGAACCGGGGCGTATCATCCTGCGTACCCGGCTCAACCCGCCGTGGGCCGAGATCCAGGTCGAAGACAATGGCGTGGGCATGCCCGAGGCGGTGCGCAAGCGCACCTTCGAGCCGTTCTTCACCACCAAGGAAATCGGCCAGGGCACTGGCCTGGGCCTGTCGGTGTCGTATTTCATCATCACCAACAACCACAAGGGCCAGATGGAGGTGCAGTCGGCGCCGGGTCAGGGCACGTGCTTCACCTTGCGCCTGCCGCTGAGCAACCTGCCGATGCCACCCCCCGGCCCGCCAACGATGGAGTCATGAGCATGGGTTTTCGCTTGTCGAAGATTTACACCCGCACCGGCGACAAGGGCGAAACCGGCCTGGGCGACGGCCGTCGCGTCGCCAAGGACCATCCGCGCATCGAGGCCATCGGCGAGGTGGACACGCTCAACAGCCAGCTGGGCGTGTTGCTGGCAGGCCTGGCCGAGCAACACCTGGACGAGGTGGTCGAAGTGCTGGCGCCGTGTCAGCATCGGCTGTTCGACCTGGGTGGTGAGCTGGCGATGCCCAGTTACCAGGCCTTGAACGAGGCCGAGGTACAGCGCCTGGAAGCGGCGATCGACCACTGGAACGAAGAGCTGGGGCCTCTGGAGAACTTCATTCTGCCGGGCGGTTCGGCGCTGATTGCCCAGGCGCATGTATGCCGCAGCCTGGCCCGCAGTGCGGAGCGGCGGTGTCAGCAGTTGAATGCGGCAGAGCCGCTGGCGGGGGTGGGGCTGGCGTACATCAATCGGCTGTCGGACTTGCTGTTCGTGGCGGCGCGGGTGATTGCGCGGCGCCAGGGGGTGGCGGAGGTGTTGTGGCAGGCTGCGGCCAGGCCATGACGCCGCTTCGCCGGCAAGGCCGGCTCCTACAAAGGTCAGCGCCGTCTGTAGGAGCCGGCCTTGCCGGCGAGGCTTCACTCAGGCCTCAGGCCAGAACGCCCGAATTCCGGCCACGCCTTGGGCGCCGAACTGCCAGGCCCGCTCGCAATCAGCCGGCCCCACGCCACCCAGCACATACACCGGCCGATTGAAGCCTTCGATCAGCTCGCTGACCTGCTCCCAGCCCAACGGTACCGCCTCGGGATGCGTCTGGGTCGCCTGCACCGGCGACAGGGTGACGAAATCCACCCCCATCTGCTCGGCCAGCGCCAGTTCTTCGGCGTTGTGACAAGACGCGGCCAGCCAGCGCTCCCTGGGGAACGGTCGGCCCTTGGGCGCATATTTGCGCAACTGCTCGGCCGTAAGGTGCCACCCTGCCGCCGGGAAATCGCCCAGCCACTCCAGCGGCCCCTTGAGCATCAACTGCGCCTTGCCGGCACACAGCCCCACCGCATCCACCGCCACATCGCGGTACTTGGGGTCGTAGCCGTTGGGCGCACGCAACTGCACCAGCTTGATCCCGCCGGCAATCGCCTTCTGGATGCCGCGCAGCAACTGCGGGGCTTCCAGTTCGCCCGGGGTGATCAGGTAGTGGCCAGGCAACCGCGCGGCCGCCACGATGGGCTGGTTGGCTTCAGGGAAGTCGTATTGCGGCAGTTCGCGTGGCGACACCCAGGCCAGTGGCTGGCCTTCGGCGCCATGGGGCTCGCCGGTAAAGCCGTCGACCTCCCACACGTCCAGCAGCACCTGCTTGTCGGGGTAGTCGTGACGCACCTTGATCAAGGGCCGTGCACGGGTCACGACGATGCCCAGTTCCTCGTGCAGCTCGCGGGCCAGGGCGATCTCGACCGCCTCCCCCGCCTCCACCTTGCCGCCGGGAAACTCCCACAGGCCGCCCTGATGCTGGCTGTCGGCACGGCGCGCAATCAGGATGCGCCCGTCGGTGCCACGGATCACCGCAGCGGCAACATGCACCCGCTTCACGACGCACGCTCCGCCAGCGCAGCCTGCTGCCAGGCCTGGAAGGCCGGCCACTGGTAGATGGCCTCGACGTAGGCGGCGGCTGCCGCTGGCAGTTCGACACGGTAGCTGCGCAGGCGCACCGCCACCGGGGCGAAGAAGGCGTCGGCCAGGCTCAGTTCGCCGAACAGGTACGGGCCCGGGGTCTTGGCCACCAGGCGGCACTCGGACCACAGCGCGACGATGCGGTCGATGTCGATCTGCACCTCGAGTGGAATGCTCTCAAGGGCCTGATCGTGGTCCAGGTTCATCGGCATGGTGCTGCGCAGGGCGAAGAAGCCACTGTGCATCTGCGCGCAGGCCGAACGCGCCTGGGCCCGGGCAGCGATGTCGCTGGGCCACAGGTTGGCTTCAGGGTGGCGCTCGGCCAGGTATTCGGCGATTGCCAGAGAATCGGCGATGGTGCCGTGTTCGGACTTGAGCAGGGGCACCTTGCCGGTGGCGGAGTGCGCCAGGATGCGCTGGCGGGTATCGGGCTGGTTGAGGGTGATCAGCAGTTCGGTGTAGGGCACCCTGGCCAGCTCGAGGGCCAGGGCGGCGCGCAGCGACCAGGAGGAATACAGCTTGTCGCCGATGATCAGTTGGTAGCTCATGGGTGGGCTCCATCGGGATGTGCGGGGGCCTATTGCGGGTCAAGCCCGCTCCCACAGGGTTACTGCAATCCTTGAGGGAGCGGGCTTGACCCGCAATACGGTCAGGTACGGTATTCGGCGTTGATCTTCACATACTCATGGGACAGGTCGGTGGTCCAGATCGTCTCGCTGCAGTCGCCACGCCCCAGGTCGATGCGGATGGTGATCTCTTCCTGGGCCATCACGGCCGAGCCCTGGGCCTCGGTGTAGGTGGCGTTGCGGCCGCCTTTGCTGGCGATGCACACATCGTCCAGGTACACGTCGATCAGGCTCACGTCCAGGTTCGGCACGCCAGCACGGCCCACAGCTGCCAGGATCCGGCCCCAGTTCGGGTCGGAGGCGAACAGCGCGGTCTTGATCAGCGGCGAATGCGCCACGGCATAGCCGACGTCCAGGCATTCCTGATGATTGCCACCACCGTTGACCTGAACGGTCACGAACTTGGTCGCGCCTTCACCGTCACGCACGATGGCCTGGGCCACTTCCATGCACACCTCGAACACCGCCTTTTTCAACGCGTCGAACAGCGGGCCGCGGGCTTCGGTCACTTCAGCCACGTCGGCCTTGCCGGTGGCGATCAGCATGCAGCAATCGTTGGTCGAGGTATCGCCGTCGATGGTGATGCGGTTGAACGACTTGTTGGCGCCGTCCAGCAGCAGGTCCTTGAGCACGGCCGGCGCCACCTTGGCGTCGGTGGCGATGTAGCCGAGCATGGTCGCCATGTTCGGGCGGATCATCCCGGCGCCCTTGCTGATGCCGGTCACGGTGATGGTCACGCCGTCATGCTGGAACTGGCGGCTGGCACCCTTGGGCAGGGTGTCGGTGGTCATGATGCCGGTGGCGGCCTCGGCCCAGTTGTTTTCCGACAGGTCGTCCAGGGCGGCCTGCAGCGCGCCTTCGATCTTCTCGACCGGCAGTGGCTCACCGATCACACCGGTGGAGAACGGCAGCACCGCATCGGCGTCGACACCCGCCAGCTCGGCCAGCCTGGCGCAGGTGCGCTCGGCAGCGGCCAGGCCGGGGGCGCCGGTACCGGCGTTGGCGTTGCCGGTGTTGGTCAGCAGGTAACGCACACTGCCCTGCACGCGCTGCTTGGCCAGGATCACCGGGGCAGCGCAGAACGCATTGAGGGTGAACACGCCGGCAACGCTGGAGCCTTCGGCGCAGCGCATTACCACAACGTCCTTGCGCCCGGGGCGCTTGATGCCCGCAGAGGCAATACCGAGTTCAAAACCTGGAACCGGGTGCAACGTTGGCAAAGGACCAAGACCGACAGCCATGAAAGCGCTCCTAGAAAAAAGGCGCCGGCTCGAGATACCGGCGCTTGAGATGGAACAACGCCGCGACGGTTGGGCCCGTCGCGGCGCGGTGTTCAGATATCAGCAGGGGGCAACGGCGGTGCGATCAGTCGATCTTGCCGTGGCACTGCTTGAACTTCTTGCCCGAACCGCACCAGCAGGGTTCGTTGCGGCCCAGCTTCTGCTCGTTGCGCACCGGCGCTGCGGCCACGGCGACGTCGGCACCCTCCTCAAGCAGCTCGCCCGCCTCCAGGCCAGGGGCCTCGGCGTGCTGGAACTGCATGCGCTGGGCCAGCTCTTCGGCTTCGCGGCGCAGGCGTGCTTCCTCTTCGATCGGGTCTTCGCGGCGAACCTGAACGTGCGAGAGCACGCGGATGGTGTCGCGCTTGATCGAGTCCAGCAGTTCCTGGAACAGGGCAAACGACTCGCGCTTGTATTCCTGCTTCGGGTTCTTCTGGGCGTAGCCACGCAGGTGGATACCGTGGCGCAGGTGATCCATGGTCGACAGGTGGTCTTTCCACAGGTCGTCGATCACACGCAGCAGGATCTGCTTCTCGAAGGTACGCAGGGCATCGGCGCTGGCCTGCTCTTCCTTCTCGTTGTAGGCCGCCATCAGCTCGGCCATCAACTTCTCGCGCAGGGTCTCTTCGTACAGGTGGTCGTCTTCGTCCAGCCACTGCTGGATCGGCAGCTTGACCCCGAAATCGCTGGCCAGTGCCGCTTCCAGGCCCGGCACGTCCCACTGCTCGGGCAGCGACTGTGGCGGGATGTGCTGGGCCACGGTGGCATCGAGCACTTCCTGGCGGAACTCGGCGATGGTGTCGCCGATGTTGGTCGCCGCCAGCAGGCTGTTGCGCATGTGGTAGATGACCTTACGCTGCTCGTTGGCCACGTCGTCGAATTCGAGCAGTTGCTTGCGGATGTCGAAGTTGCGACCTTCGACCTTGCGCTGGGCCTTCTCGATGGCGTTGGTGACCATGCGGTGCTCGATGGCCTCGCCGGACTGCATGCCCAGGGCCTTCATGAAGTTCTTGACCCGGTCGGAGGCGAAGATGCGCATCAGGCTGTCTTCCAGCGACAGGTAGAAGCGGCTCGAGCCCGGGTCGCCCTGACGGCCGGAACGGCCACGCAGCTGGTTGTCGATACGGCGCGATTCGTGGCGCTCGGAGGCGATCACGTGCAGACCACCGGACTCGATCACCTGCTGGTGACGCTTCTGCCAGTCGGCCTTGACCTGGGCAACCTGCTCGGGCGTCGGGTTGTCCATGGCAGCCACTTCGACTTCCCAGTTGCCGCCCAGCAGGATGTCGGTACCACGACCGGCCATGTTGGTGGCGATGGTCAGTGCACCCGGGCGACCGGCCTGGGCGATGATCTCGGCTTCCTTCTCGTGGAACTTGGCGTTCAGGACCTTGTGATCGATGCCTTCCTTGATCAGCAGGTTGGACATGTGCTCGGAGGTTTCGATGGTGGCGGTACCCACCAGCACCGGACGCCCGGAAGCCATGCTCTCCTTGATGTCGGCGATGATCGCGGTGTACTTCTCTTCGGCGGTCAGGTAGACCAGGTCGTTGAAGTCCTTGCGCGCCAGCGGCTTGTTCGGCGGGATCACCATCACGTTGAGCTGGTAGATCTGGGCGAATTCGAACGCTTCGGTGTCAGCGGTACCGGTCATGCCGGACAGCTTGTTGTACAGGCGGAAGTAGTTCTGGAACGTGGTCGAGGCCAGGGTCTGGCTCTCGGGCTGGATGTTCAGGTTTTCCTTGGCCTCGATGGCCTGGTGCAGGCCCTCGGACAGGCGACGGCCCGGCATGGTGCGGCCGGTGTGCTCGTCGATCAGCAGGATCTGGCCGTCCTGCACGATGTACTCGACGTTGCGGTGGAACAGCTTGTGGGCACGCAGGCCGGCATACACGTGGGTCAGCAGGCCCAGGTTGTGCGCCGAGTAGAGGCTCTCGCCCTCGGCCAGCATGCCGACCTGGGTGAGCATCTCTTCGATGTACTGGTGGCCGGCTTCGTTGAGTTCGACCTGGCGGGTCTTCTCGTCGATGCTGTAGTGGCCTTCCTGGGTGACCTGGCCTTCGACCTCTTCGATGTGCTGCTTGAGCTGCGGGATCAGCTTGTTGATCTCGATGTACAGCTTGGAGCTGTCTTCGGCCTGGCCGGAGATGATCAGCGGGGTACGGGCTTCGTCGATCAGGATGGAGTCGACTTCGTCGATCACGGCGAAATTCAGCTCGCGCTGGAATTTCTCTTCCATGCTGAACGCCATGTTGTCACGCAGGTAGTCGAAACCGAATTCGTTGTTGGTGCCGTAGGTGATGTCGGCGGCATAGGCGATGCGCTTTTCTTCCGGCGGCTGGAACGGGGTGACCACACCCACGGTGAGCCCCAGGTATTCATACAGAGGGCGCATCCAGTTGGCGTCGCGGCGGGCCAGGTAGTCGTTGACCGTGACCACGTGCACGCCCTTGCCGGACAGCGCGTTGAGGTACACGCCCAGGGTCGCCACCAGGGTCTTGCCTTCACCGGTACGCATCTCTGCGATCATGCCCTCGTGCAAGGTCATGCCACCGATCAGCTGTACATCGAAGTGACGCATGCCCATGACCCGCTTGCCGGCCTCGCGCGCAACGGCGAAGGCTTCGGGCAACAGTTGGTCAAGGGTCTCGCCTTTGGCCAGGCGCTCTTTGAACGCTGCGGTCTTGGCCCGCAACTGCTCGTCCGTCAGGGCGACCATCTGCTCTTCGAAGGCATTGACGATCTGTACCGTCTTGAGCATGCGTTTGACTTCACGCTCGTTCTTGCTTCCAAAAAGTTTTTTTAACAAAGGCGCAAACATATTGGCAGGATCTTCCACACGTAGGGATGGAGGGCGGCCCCGTGAGTCGCCCGTGCAGCCCTTATGGCCGCATGCGAACGAGCATTCTACCCGGAAACGATGGTGAGGAAAGTGGCGGATTTCCACGATGCTGGCACAGCGCTTTTGACGGGGCTTTTTTACAATAAGGCCTTTTTCGCCAACTTCAACCCATCGTCACATGAAGAATTACCGGCGGGGCGATCTGTTAAGATGGCGCCACTGTATTTTTCGGACCCTGCCCATGGCTTTTCGCCCCCTGCCCGCCCGTGCACCCGCCGTGCTTTTGCGTGAAGCGCGACCGCTCAAGGCCCTGTTCAGCCAGGCCCAGCGCCTGGCCCAGCTGCAGCGCCTGGTAGAGAGCCAGTTGCAGCCGGCAGCGCGCGAGCATTGCCATGTGGCCTCCTGGCGCGAGGGTACGCTGCTGCTGATCGTCACCGACGGGCACTGGGCCACGCGCCTGCGCTACCAGCAGAAACGCCTGCTGCGCCAGTTGCAGATGATGGAGGCCTTCAGCAGCCTGACCCGCATCAATTTCAGGGTGCAGCCGGTGGCCGGTGTGGCACCCGCGGCGGGGCACCCGATGGACATCTCGACACGTTCGGCGCAGAACATCCACGCTACGGCCGAAGGGATCACCGACCCCAAGCTCAAGGCGGCGCTGGAGCGCCTGGCCAGGCACGGCAAGGGATAGACGAGCGCACAGCGCTCGCAAACCTGCGACTGCGCGGCAATAAAAAAGGGCCACCCGAAGGCAGCCCCAAAAAATAACTAAAGAAGAGAGAGTTCGTACTTACACTGCCGCAACCGGACGCATGTAAGAGATCGGTGCCGTGCTGGCATCTTCGAACGTCACCACTTCCCACGCATCGGTTTCCTCGATCAGCTTGCGCAGCAGCTGATTGTTCAGCGCGTGTCCGGACTTGTAGCCCTTGAACTCGCCGATCAGGCTGTTGCCCAGCAGGTAGAGGTCGCCAATCGCATCGAGGATCTTGTGCTTGACGAATTCGTCTTCGTAGCGAAGGCCGTCTTCGTTGAGCACGCCATCCTTGTCCACGACGATGGCGTTTTCCACGCTGCCGCCGAGGGCGAGGTTGTGCTTGCGCAGGTACTCGATGTCACTCATGAACCCGAAGGTACGGGCGCGGCTGACTTCCTTCACGAACGAGGTGCTGGAAAAGTCCACGCTGGCACTCTGGGTCCGGTTGTGGAACACCGGGTGGTCGAAATCGATCTCGAAACTCACCTTGAACCCTTCGAAAGGCAGGAAAGTGGCGCGCTTGTCGCCGTCTTCCACTGTCACTTCACGCAGGATGCGGATGAACTTCTTGGCTGCGTCCTGTTCTTCCAGGCCGGCAGATTGAATCAGGAATACAAAGGGCCCGGCGCTGCCGTCCATAATTGGCACTTCGGACGCGGAGAGCTCGACGTAGGCGTTATCGATGCCCAGGCCAGCCATGGCCGAGAGCAGGTGCTCTACCGTGTCTACCTTGGTATCGCCATTGACCAGTGTCGTGGACATGGTCGTCTCGCCGACGTTTTCCGCACGGGCAGGGATCTGCACCACAGGGTCGAGGTCGGCACGGCAAAATACGATGCCGGTATCCACAGGGGCGGGCTTGAGGGTCAGGTAAACCTTTTCCCCGGAGTGCAGGCCGACACCTGTGGCACGGATGATATTTTTCAGGGTGCGTTGTTTAATCATGGCATTGGCCGCTTCAGCGCAAATTGCGAACTGGTATCAACAAAGGCTGAGGATAATAGCAGACCCGGCCTTTGCTGAACACCAATCACCTTCATAGCCCTGATAAATTCCATTAATCGGCCTGACGACGCAGGAAAGCCGGGATATCCAGATAATCCAGGTCGTCCTGCGGGTTCAGCTTCTGTGCCGCAGCGGCCCCGGCGTGAGCCTGGTTGCGCATGACGGTCGGACGCTCCAGATCGCGGTAGTTGACCGAAGGTTGCTCCGGACGGGCCGGTGCAGGGGCTGGGGTCTGTACAGCGGACGCTTGCAGGGTGTTGTCGATGACCTTGACCGGTTTCTCGATCTTGGCACCCAGGCCGGTGGCTACCACGGTGACGTGCAGCTCGTCGCGCATGTCCGGGTCGATGACGGTACCGACCTTGACCATGGCGTGGTCGGAGGCGAATGCCTCGATGATGCTGCCCACATCGGAGTATTCACCCAGCGACAGGTCAGGACCTGCGGTGATGTTCACCAGGATGCCGCGGGCGCCCTGCAGGTTGACGTCTTCGAGCAGCGGGTTGCGGATGGCCGCCTCGGTCGCTTCACGCGCACGGTTCGGACCGCTGGCGCAGCCGGTACCCATCATGGCCATGCCCATCTCGCTCATCACGGTACGCACGTCGGCGAAGTCGACGTTGATCATGCCCGGACGCTTGATGATGTCGGAGATACCGCGAACGGCACCGGCGAGCACGTCGTCAGCCTTGGCGAAGGCCGACAGCAGGCTGGCATCCTTGCCCAGGATGGTCAGCAGCTTCTCGTTCGGAATGGTGATCAGCGAATCGACGCTGTCGGCCAGGGCACGGATGCCCTCGTCGGCGATCTGCATGCGCTTGCGACCTTCGAACGGGAACGGACGGGTCACCACCGCAACGGTGAGGATGCCCATTTCCTTGGCCACTTCGGCGATGATCGGAGCAGCACCGGTACCGGTACCGCCGCCCATGCCGGTGGTGATGAACACCATGTTGGTGCCTTGCAGCACTTCGGCGATGCGCTCACGGTCTTCCAGCGCGGCCTGACGACCGACTTCCGGATTGGCACCTGCACCCAGGCCCTTGGTCACGCCGGTACCCAGTTGCAGGATGGTGCGCGCGCCGATGTTTTTCAGCGCTTGAGCATCGGTGTTGGCGCAGATGAATTCGACGCCTTCGATGTTGCTCTTGACCATGTGATTGACGGCGTTGCCACCGCCGCCACCGACGCCGATCACTTTGATGACCGGGCTTTGCGGGACGTTGTCTACGAGCTCGAACATTTTCCCTCTCCTTTCAGTTCTCTAGTTTTTTGCGCCTACTACTACTGCTTTGAAACTTAAAAGTTGCCCTGGACCCAGCGCTTGAGTCGCTCAAGCACCGGGGCCTTCGGTTCATCGCCATAGCTGTTGCTGCTGATACCGGTCAGGGTCACGCCTTCGGACTGCTTCTGCAGGCCATAGGTCAGAAGGCCCACGCCGGTGGAATAGATGGGGTTGCGCACCACGTCGCTCAGACCCCGCACGGTGTAAGGCACGCCCAGGCGTACCGGCATGTGGAAAATCTCTTCGGCCAGTTCCACCGCGCCTTCCATCTTGGCGGTACCGCCGGTGAGCACGATGCCGGCCGGCACCAGGTCTTCGTAGCCACTGCGACGCAGTTCGGCCTGGATCAGGGTGAACAGTTCGTCGTAGCGTGGCTCGACCACTTCGGCCAGGGCCTGGCGCGACAGTTCGCGCGGCGGACGATCGCCCACGCTCGGCACCTTGATGGTTTCGCCGGCACCGGCCAGCTTGGCCAGGGCACAGGCGTAGCGGATCTTGATCTCTTCGGCGTACTGGGTGGGGGTACGCAGCGCCATGGCGATGTCGTTGGTCACCTGGTCGCCGGCAATCGGAATCACCGCCGTGTGGCGGATGGCGCCCTCGGTGAAGATCGCGATGTCGGTGGTACCGCCACCGATGTCCACCAGGCACACACCCAGCTCTTTTTCGTCATCGGTCAGCACCGAGTAGGCCGAGGCCAGTTGCTCGAGGATGATGTCGTCGATTTCAAGGCCGCAGCGGCGCACGCATTTTTCGATGTTCTGTGCTGCATTGACCGCACAGGTGACCACGTGCACCTTGGCTTCCAGGCGCACGCCGGACATGCCCAGCGGCTCGCGCACGCCTTCCTGGTTGTCGATCACGTAGTCCTGCGGCAGGGTGTGCAGCACCCGCTGGTCGGCCGGGATGGCCACGGCCTGGGCCGCGTCCAGCACCCGCTCCAGGTCCGCCGCGCTGACTTCGCGATCGCGGATGGCGACGATGCCGTGGGAGTTCAGGCTGCGGATGTGATTGCCCGCCACGCCGACGAACGCCGAGTGAATCCGGCAGCCAGCCATCAGCTGGGCCTCTTCGACGGCGCGCTGGATCGACTGCACGGTGGATTCGATATTGACCACCACGCCCTTCTTCAGCCCGCGCGATGGATGGGTGCCGATACCGACGATTTCCAGGGTGCCATCGGCGGCCACTTCGCCCACCAGTGCAACCACCTTGGACGTACCGATATCCAGCCCGACGATCATTTTGCCGCTATGCGCATTTGCCATGGGTCCTGCCTCTCTCTAATTCTTCGCAACAGCGGGTTGGGCTGTCGTCGGTGCATTCGGTTCCCGCCAGCCAACGGCCAGGCCATTGGCGTAACGCAGATCGATGCGGGCGATGTTCGTGATCTGTTCTTTGAGCGTCTTGTCGTAAATGGCAATGAAGCGGCGCATCTTTTCCACCAGATGGTCGCGCCCCAGCAGCAACTCGATACCCGGCCCGGCGCTGCCGGCACCGGTGGTCAGGAACCAGCTGCCCCGCTCGCGCAGTTCCAGCCGGGCGATCGAGAAGCCCATGGGCCGCAACATCTGGCTCAGTACCTGATATTGCTGCATCACTTGCTGCTGCGCCCGCTGCGGCCCGAACAGCTGCGGCAGGTGCTCGTAGTTGGCCAGCTCGCGCGGGGTGAAGGCCTGGCCCTGGTTGTTGAGCAGGGCCTCGTCGCCCCAGCGCGCCACCGGCAGCTGTTCCTCGAGGCGGATCACCACTTCGTCCGGCCACACGCGGCGCACTTCGGCATGCGCGATCCACGGCATCTGCTCGAGCTCGGTGCGCATGCTGGCCAGGTCGACGGTGAAGAAGCTGGCGGCCACATAGGGCGCGATACGCTGCTGCACGGCCTGCTGGCTGATGTAGCTCAGGTCGCCCTGCACGGCGATCTTGGTGATCGGCCGGTCGGCATACGGCATCAGGCGCTGTGCGCCCTCGTAGGCACCGAACCCGGCCACTACCAGCAGAACCGGCCACAGCAGACGCTTGAACACGCTGAAGTTGGCCTTGGGCAGGCGCGCCGACAGTGGCTCCTTGGCCACCATCCGGCTGGCACCGCGCGGCACCGGCTTGCGGCCGGTGGCGGGTTGCTGATGACGTACCATCGCGCCTTGCATGGGCTTAACCTCGCGCCTCGACGCTGGCCGCCAGGATCGCCAGCACCAACTGCTGGAAGTCCAGGCCGGCCGCGCGTGCCGCCATTGGGACCAGGCTGTGATCGGTCATGCCTGGTGCGGTGTTGACTTCCAGAGGCCAGAAGTTGCCCTGCTCGTCCTGCATCACGTCCAGACGACCCCAGCCGGCAATGCCGATGGCGTCGCACGCACGTGCGGTCAGTTCGATCAGTTCCTGTTCCTTGGCAGCGTCCAGGCCGCACGGAATGCGGTACTGGGTATCGTTGGCGACGTACTTGGCGTCGTAGTCGTAGAACGTGTGCGGGGTGCCCAGCGCAATCGGCGGCAGCACCTGGCCGCGCAGCACGGCAATGGTGAACTCCGGACCGTGAATCCATTGTTCAACCAATACTTGCGAGTCGTAGGTGGCGGCGTCCTTCCAGGCAACGATCAATTCTTCGACGCTGCTCACTTTCGCCATACCGATACTGGAGCCTTCATGGGCCGGTTTGACGATCAAAGGGAAGCCCAGTTCCGCGCCCGCAGAAATACAGTCTTGCTCGCTGGCCAGCACCGCGTGGTGCGGGGTTGGAATACCCAGGCTTTTCCACACCTGTTTGGTGCGCAACTTGTCCATCGCCAGGGCCGACGCCAGGATGCCGCTGCCGGTGTAGGGGATACCCAGGCACTCGAGCAGGCCCTGCATGCTGCCGTCTTCACCGCCACGGCCGTGGAGAATGATGAAGGCGCGGTCGAGCTTCTCGCGCTGCAGACGGTCGAGCAGATCGTCACCCACGTCGATGGCGATCACCTCGACGCCGGCGCTGGTGAGCGCCTCGATCACTGCGGCGCCGGACTTGAGCGACACCTCGCGCTCGGCGCTCTTGCCGCCGTACAGCACGCCGACACGGCCGAAGGCCTTCGGGTCGATGGTCGAGTGCAGCTTGGAGTATTGAGCAGTCATTTGGCCTTCCCTGCGGTGGCAACCGCGCCCGCGAACAATGGGCTTTTCAACAATTGCGGGGCCAGGCCACCGATGTCGCCGGCACCCTGGCACAGCAGGATGTCACCGGCACGCAGCAGCGGCTTGACCAATGGCGCCAGCTCGATGCCGCGCTCGATGTAGATCGGGTCCAGCTGGCCACGCTGACGGATGCTGTGGCACAGCTGGCGGCTGTCGGCCCCCGGGATCGGCTCTTCGCCGGCCGGGTAGACTTCCATCAGCAGCAGCACGTTGGCATCGGCCAGCACCTGCACGAAGTCGTCGTACAGGTCGCGGGTACGGCTGTAGCGGTGCGGCTGGTAAACCATCACCAGGCGGCGCTCCGGCCAGCCACCGCGCACGGCCTTGATCACGGCCGCCACTTCGGTGGGGTGGTGACCGTAGTCGTCCACCAGCATCACGCTGCCACCGTCGACCGGCAGTTCGCCGTACACCTGGAAACGTCGGCCCACGCCCTGGAAGCCCGAAAGCCCCTGCACGATGGCCTCGTCGCTGATGCCCTCGTCGGTGGCGATGGCAATGGTGGCCAGTGCATTGAGCACATTGTGGTTGCCCGGCATGTTCACCGACACGTCCAGCGGCTCGCGGTCACGGCGCAGCACGGTGAAGTGGGTCTGCATGCCCGACTGGCGCACATTGATCGCGCGCACGTCGGCTTCCTCGGCAAAGCCGTAGGTCACTGCCGGGCGCTTGACCAGCGGCAGGATCTCGCGCACCACCGGATCATCCAGGCATACCACGGCCAGGCCGTAGAACGGCAGGTTGTGGAGGAACTCGACGAAGGTCTTCTTCAGCTTGTTGAAGTCGCCCTCATAGGTCGCCATGTGGTCGGCGTCGATGTTGGTGACCACGGCCACCAGCGGCTGCAGGTGCAGGAAGCTGGCGTCGCTTTCGTCGGCTTCGGCAATCAGGTAGCGGCTGGTACCCAGTTGTGCATTGGTACCTGCTGCATTCAGCCGGCCACCGATCACGAAGGTCGGGTCCAGGCCGCCGGCGGCGAACACCGAGGCCAGCAGGCTGGTGGTGGTGGTCTTGCCGTGGGTACCGGCTACCGCGATGCCGTGGCGATAGCGCATCAGTTCGGCGAGCATTTCGGCACGCGGTACCACGGGGATACGCCGCTCAAGGGCCGTCGCCACTTCCGGGTTGGCCGTATTGATGGCGCTGGACACCACCAGTACATCGGCACTGGCGGCGTTCTCGGCGCGGTGGCCAAGGAAGATTTCGGCACCAAAGGACTCCAGGCGCTCGGTGACCGGCGAGGCCTTGAGGTCCGAGCCGGAAACCTGGTAACCCAGGTTGAGCAATACCTCGGCAATACCGCACATGCCCACGCCGCCGATACCGACGAAGTGGATGCGGCGGATACGGCGCATTTCAGGTTGCGGGATGGCTTTCTGGCTTTCAACCATGGGCCACCTCCAGGCAGATATCGACCACGGTGCTGGTAGCCGCGGGTTTGGCCAGGCGTCGTGCGGTGCTGGCCATGGTGTCGAGTTTTTGCGGTTGCATCAGTACCTCGTTCAGGCGTTCAGCGAGCTGCGCTGCGCCAGTTGTCGCTTGCGGCATCAGGAAGGCGGCGCCTTCACGTGCCAGATAGTGGGCGTTGTGGGTCTGGTGATCGTCGATGGCATGGGGCAGCGGCACCAGCATCGAGGGCAGACCGGCCGCAGCCAGTTCGCTGACGGTCAGCGCACCGGCCCGGCAGATCACCAGGTCGGCCCAGCCATAGGCGTGGGCCATGTCTTTGATGAACGGCTCTACCTGAGCCTCGATCCCGGCCTCGCGATAGCGCTCGGCGGTAATCTGGTCATGCTGCTTGCCGGCCTGGTGGAACACCTCGGGGCGCAGGGCCTCGGGTACCAGGGCCAGGGCCTGTGGCAACAGTTTGTTCAACGGCTCCGCGCCCAGGCTGCCGCCCAGCACCAGCAGGCGCGCGCGGCGCCCGGCCAGTGGCGCGCGCACAGGCTCCAGGAACAGCTCGCCGCGCACCGGGTTGCCGGTGGTGCGCAGTTTGTCGCTGGCCTCGAAGGTGTTCGGGAAAGCTTCGCAGACTCGGCCTGCCAGCGGCACCAGCAGCCGATTGGCGGTACCGGCCTTGGCGTTCTGCTCGTGGATCACCACGGGCACGCCAGCCAGCTTCGCCGCCACACCGCCCGGGCCGGTCACATAGCCGCCAAAGCCGACCACACACACCGGCTTGAGCCGACGGATGATGCGCCGCGCCTGGAGCACCGCCTTGAACAGGGTGAACGGCGCCTTGAGCAGCGACAGCTTGCCCTTGCCACGCAAGCCGGTGACCTGGATCAGGTGCAGTTGCAACCCGGCCTGGGGCACCAGCTCGTTTTCGATACCGCGTGGGGTGCCCAACCAGTGCACGGTGTAACCGCGTGCCTGGAACTCACGGGCGCAGGCCAGGGCCGGGAACACGTGGCCCCCGGTGCCGCCTGCCATGATCAATACGTTTTTGCCTTCAACGGCCATGTCTTGGCTCCTCGGCAAAATCGCTCTCATCGAATTCATGTTCTTCGCTGCCCAGGTGCGTGCGGCTCTCCCACTCGATGCGCAGCAGCAGGCCCATGCACACGCAGCAGATCACCAGCGAGCTGCCGCCGTAGCTGAGGAACGGCAGGGTCAGGCCCTTGGTCGGCAGCAGGCCGACGTTCACTCCGATGTTGATCAGGAACTGGCCGATCCACAGGAAGGCCAGGCCGTAGGCCATGTAGGCGGCAAAGAACTGCTTGGCTTTCTCGGCCCACAGACCGATGTACATCGCGCGCAGGCTGACGAACACGAACAGCGCAACGGTCAGCAGCGAACCGACCACGCCCAGCTCTTCGGCCAGTACCGAGAACACGAAGTCGGTGTGTGCTTCGGGCAGGTAGAACTGCTTCTGCACGCTGTTGCCCAGGCCCACGCCCAGCCACTCGCCGCGGCCGAAGGCAATCAGGGCCTGGGTCAGCTGATAGCCGGAACCGAATTGATCCGACCAGGGGTCGGTGAAGGTGATCAGGCGCGCCATCCGGTAGGGTTGCGCCTGTACCAGAATGAACACCGCCGCCACCGCCAGCACCACCATCAGGCTGAAGCGGAACAGCCCCACCCCGCCCAGGAACAGCATCGCCGCGGCGGCGCCCATCATCACCACCGTGGCGCCGAAGTCCGGCTCCATCAGCAGCAGGCCGGCCATCGGCAGCAGCACGATGAACGGCTTGAAGAAGCCCATCCAGCTCTCGCGCACCTCGGTCTGGCGGCGCACCAGGTAGCCCGCCAGGTAGATCACCACGAACACCTTGGCGATCTCGGAAGGCTGCACGTTGAAGAAGCTGAAGCCGATCCAGCGCATCGAGCCGTTCACTTCGCGGCCGATGCCCGGCACCAGTACCAGCACCAGCAACCCGAAGGCACCGACCAGCATCATGAAGCCCATGCGCTGCCAGGTGGCGATCGGCACCATCATGGTGACGACGCAGGCGACCAGGCCGATGGCCACGTACACCAGGTGACGGATCATGTGGTAAAGCGGGTTGCCCGACTGCAACGCGGCCACTTCCGAGGAGGCCGAGGTGATCATCACCAGGCCAAGGCCCAGCAGCGCCAGGCAGCCAGCGAGCATGGCGAAATCGAGATCGATGCCGCGACCGGTGACCAGGGGGGACGGATAAGGCTTGATGATGCCGAAGATCATGCCAGCCCCTCCACGGCCTGGGCGAACAGCCGCCCACGCTCTTCGAAGTTCTTGAACATGTCCAGGCTTGCGCAGGCAGGCGACAGCAGCACAGCGTCGCCCGGCTGGGCCAGCGCGGCGCCCTGCTGCACGGCTTCGTCGAGGCTGCTGACGCGAATCAGCGGCACGCTGTCGCCCAACGCCTGGGCCAGGCGCTCGGCATCACGGCCCAGCAGCACCACGGCGCGGCAGTGCGCCGCCACCGGGGCACGCAGCGCCGAGAAGTCCGCGCCCTTGCCGTCGCCGCCGGCCACCAGCACCAGCTTGCCGTCGATATCCGCACCCAGGCCCTCGATGGCCGCCAGCGCGGCACCGACGTTGGTGGCCTTGGAGTCGTCGTACCAGCTCACGCCGTCACGCTCGCGCAGCCACTGGCAACGGTGGGCCAGGCCGGCAAAGGTGCGCAGGCTGGCCAGCATGGCGTCGAACGGCAGGCCTGCAGCATGCCCCAGGGCCAGCGCCGCGAGGGCGTTGGACTGGTTGTGCGCACCACGGATCTTCAGCTCGCGCACCGGCATCAGGGTCTGGAACTCGAACGCCAGGTACTTCTCGCCGTTCTCTTCGCGCAGCCCGAAGCCCTTGAAGTCGGGCACATTCAGGCCGAACGTCCAGCACGGCACGTTTTCCATCGGCAGCGGACGGCTCAGGGCATCCTGGCGGTTGACCACCACCTGCCGTGCTCGCCGGAAGATCCGGTGCTTGGCCAGGTGATAGGCCGGCAGGCCGCTGTAGCGGTCCATGTGGTCTTCGCTGACGTTGAGCACGGTGGCCACTTCGGCATTCAGCTGATCGGTGGTCTCCAGCTGGAAGCTCGACAGCTCCATCACGTACAGCTCGATGGCGTCGTCCAGCAGGTCCAGTGCCGGGGTACCGAGGTTGCCGCCCACTGCCACACGTTTGCCTGCCGCAACGGCCATCTCCCCGACCAGGGTGGTGACGGTGCTCTTGGCATTGGAACCGCTGATGGCAATGATCGGCGCCTTGGCATTGCGCGCGAACAACTCGATGTCGCCCGACAGCTTCACGCCGCGCGCGGCCGCCTGCTGCAGGGCCGGGGTCGCAAGGGCCAGGCCGGGGCTGACGTACAGCTCGTCGGCACGGCACAGGAACTCCACATCCAGTTCGCCACAACGCACTTCCACCTGCGGGTAGTCGCGACGCAAGGTCGCCAGCTCCGGCGGGTTCTCGCGGGTATCGGCCACCGCAAACGCAATGCCCCGGTTCGCCAGGAAGCGAACCAGGGACATGCCGCTCTTGCCGAGGCCGACAACGATGCGGAAGTGGTCAGACGCGATCAGGGACACTCGTTTCTACCTCAGTTTCAGGGTGGCAAGGCCGAACAGCACGAGAATCACGGTGATGATCCAGAAGCGGACGATCACCCGAGGCTCGGGCCAACCCTTGAGTTCAAAGTGGTGGTGGATCGGTGCCATGCGAAACACGCGCTTGCCGGTCAGCTTGAAGGAAGCCACCTGGATCACCACCGACAGGGTCTCCATCACGAACACGCCGCCCATGATGAACAGCACGATCTCCTGACGCACGATCACGGCAATGGTGCCCAACGCGGCACCCAGTGCCAGGGCACCGACGTCACCCATGAACACCTGCGCCGGGTAGGTGTTGAACCACAGAAAGCCCAGGCCCGCGCCGATCAGCGCGCCGCAGAACACGATAAGCTCGCCGGCGCCCGGCACGTAGGGGATCAGCAGGTATTCGGCGAACTTCACGTTGCCCGACAGGTAGCAGAAGATACCCAGCGCACCACCGACCATCACCGTCGGCATGATCGCCAGGCCGTCCAGGCCGTCGGTCAGGTTGACCGCGTTGCTCGAGCCCACGATGACGAAATAGGTCAGCACCACGAAGCCGATGCCCAGCGGGATGGTGACATCCTTGAGCATCGGCACGATCAGGGTGGTTTCCACGCTGGTGGGCGCGGTCATGTACAGGAAGATCGCCGCGCCCAGGCCGAACACCGATTGCCAGAAGTACTTCCAGCGGCTTGGCAGGCCACGCGAGTTCTTCTCGATCACCTTGCGGTAGTCGTCGACCCAGCCGATGGCGCCGAACAGCAGGGTGACGATCAGCACCACCCACACATAACGGTTGGTCAGGTCGGCCCACAGCAGCGTGCTCACGCCAATGGCAGACAGAATCAGCGCACCGCCCATGGTCGGGGTGCCGGACTTGGAGAGGTGCGATTGCGGGCCGTCATTGCGCACGGCTTGACCGATCTGGCGAATCTGCAGGGTACGAATCATCCAGGGGCCCAACCACAGGGCCAGCGACAACGCGGTCAGTACACCCAGAATCCCGCGCAGGGTCAGGTACTGAAAGACCGCGAAGCCTTTGTAGAACTGTTGCAGATACTCAGCCAGCAGCAGCAGCATTAATGTTTCTCCCCGCTGGAACCGCACAAGGCCGCCACGACGTTTTCCATCGCAGCGCTGCGCGAACCCTTGATCAAAATGGTGGTGTTGTTGGCCTGCTCGACGCGAACGGCGTCGATCAAGTCAGCTTGAGTGGCGAAATGATGGGCCCCGGTGCCAAATGCCTTGACCGCTTCGGCCATCATCGGGCCCACGGCATAAAGTGCTGCAACCTTGCCCCTGGCGTATGCGCCGACCTGCCGATGCCCTTCCTCGGCCCACTGGCCCAATTCGCCGATATCCCCGAGCACCAGGACGGTACGCCCGGAAAAGCCGGCGAGTATATCAACGGCAGCGCACATGGAGGTGGGGTTTGCGTTGTAACTGTCGTCGATCACGCGCACACCGGTGGGCGCCATGTGCACCACGGTGCGGCCCTTGACCGGCTGCACCGCGTCAAGACCCTCGACGATGCCTTCCAGTGTCACGCCGAAAGCCTGTGCGGCAGCCGCGGCGGCCAGGGCGTTGCTGACATTGTGAGTGCCCAGCAGGTTGAGCTGGACGCGGGCGTTGCCCAGCGGGCTGCGCAATTCGAAACCGGGGCAGCCGCGTTCGTCGTGGCGAATGTCGGTGGCATGAAAATCTGCGTCGGCATTGGCCAGGGCAAAAGTGATCACAGGGTGATGGCCGGCGCGCTGCTTCCAGATGCCGAACGCCTTGTCATCCAGGTTCAATACCGCCACGCCATCCTGGCCCAGGCCTTCGAGGATCTCGCCCTTGGCTTCGACGATTTTCTCCGGCCCGCCGAACTCACCCACATGAGCGGTACCGGCGTTGTTGATGATCACCACCTGCGGCCGGGTCAGGCCGACGGTGTAGGCGATTTCGCCGATGCGCGAGGCGCCCAGCTCGATGACCGCCGCCGTATGGTGCGGGGCCAGCTCCAGCAGGGTAAGCGGTGCGCCGAAGTCGTTGTTGAGGTTGCCACGGGTGGCCAGTACCGGCCCGCGGGTGCGCAGGATGCTGGCCAGCATCTCCTTGACCGTGGTCTTGCCACTGGAGCCGGTGATTGCGGCAACCGGCTTGTCGAAGGCGGCGCGATTGAGCGCCCCCAACTGGCCCAGGCCCAGGCGGGTATCGGCAACCACCAGTTGCGGCAGGCTGCTGCCCGGCACTTCGTGCTGCACCAGCGCCGCAACGGCGCCCTTGGCTGCCACTTCGTCCAGGTAATCGTGACCGTCGAAACGCGGCCCGGCCAGGGCGACGAACAACTGGCCAGGGGTGATCGCGCGGCTGTCGATGCTGACGCCATCGAAGGTTGCATCCTGGCCATGCAGGCGGCCCTGCAGCGGCGCTACCAACTGGCTGAGGGACATTGACTCAAGCATTCGGGGCCTCCCAGGCTGCCAGGGCTCTCTCGGCCTCGACCAGGTCGGAGAAGTCATGGCGCTCGCCGTTGATCTCCTGGTAATCCTCGTGCCCCTTGCCCGCCAGCACGATGACGTCGTCGGCAGCGGCGGTGGCAATCAGGTGCGCAATCGCCGGGCCACGGCCGGCGATGAACTCGACGCTTTCACCCCGGGCGAAGCCTGGGCGGATATCGTCGAAAATCTGCTGGGGCGCCTCGCTGCGCGGGTTGTCGTCGGTGACCAGCACGCGGTCGGCCAGGCGCTCGGCCACTTCGGCCATCAGCGGGCGCTTGCCGCGATCGCGGTCGCCGCCGCAGCCGAACAGGCACAGCAGCTTGCCTTGCGCATGGGGACGCAGGGCTTCGAGGACCTTTTCCAGGGCATCGGGGGTGTGAGCGTAATCGACCACCACCAACGGCTTGCTGCCACCGCCCAGGCGCTGCATGCGCCCTACAGGGCCTTCGAGCTGCGGCGTGACCTTGAGAATTTCGTCCAGCGGATGATCCATCGCCATCAGCGTGCCGACCGCGGCCAGCATGTTGCTGAGGTTGAAGCGCCCGAGCAGGCGGCTGCGCAGCATATGCTCGCCCTGTGCCGTTACCAGCACCGCACGCACGCCATCGTCGTCGAACTTCGCTTCGCGGCAGTACAGCGAGGCGGCAGCGTCGACGAGGCTATAGCTGATCAGGCGCGAATCACCCTTCTGCGCCGCCAGCTCACGCCCGAAGGCATCGTCCAGATTGACCACCCGCGAGCGCAGGTCGGGCCAGGCGAACAGGCGCGCCTTGGCGGCCTGGTAGGCCTCCATGCTGCCGTGGTAGTCCAGGTGATCGCGTGACAGGTTGGTCATTACCACGGTGTCGAAGGCCAGTGCCGCTACCCGGCCCTGTTCCAGCGCATGGGAGGACACTTCCATGGCCACGGCCTTGGCGCCAGCCTTCTTCAGGTCGCCCAGAGTCGACTGCACGGCAATCGGATCTGGCGTGGTCAGCCGGCCACTTTGCAGCTGGCCGTAGAAACCGGTACCCAGGGTGCCGATCAGGCCGCAGTGCTGGCCCAGCAGGTCGAGCGCCTGGGCCACCAGCTGGGTGACGCTGGTCTTGCCGTTGGTGCCGGTCACGCCGATCAGCTCGAGCTGGCGGCTCGGCTCGCCATAGAAGCGCCCCGCGATATCCGACAGCTGGGCAATCAGGCCCTTGACCGGAATCATCGGCACATCGGTGATCGGCAGCACGGTGGTGTTCTGCACTTCATAGGCCACGGCTGCCGCGCCGCGCTTGAGCGCATCGGCAATATGCTCACGGCCGTCGACACGCGCACCCGGCACCGCCAGGAACAAGTCCCCGGCGCGGACCTTGCGGCTGTCCAGGGTCAGTTCGCGGATCAACGGGTCGTTGTTGCCGCTCAGGGCAAACAGCTTACTCAATGGCATCGACATCAACCGCGCCCTCCCTTGGCGGGCGCAGCACCGGCCTGCTGCTGTGGAGTAGGAGCCGGCAGGTTGTCTGGCGGCACGTTCATCAGTCGCAGGGTGCCGGACATGACCTTGCTGAATACCGGCGCCGATACCAGGCCGCCGAAGTAGCCACCCTTGCTCGGCTCGTCGATCACCACCACGATGGCATAGCGCGGATCGCTCATCGGGCCGAAGCCGGTGAACAGCGAGCGGTAGGCGTTCTCGGTGTAGCCCTTGGAACCGACGGTGGCCTTACGGGCCGTACCCGACTTGCCGCCCACGTGATAGGAAGGCACCTGCGCACGGAACACGCCACGTGGCGCTTCGATGACCTGCTGCAGCATGCCCTGGATGGTCTTGGCGGTATCCTCGGGCACCACCTGGGTGGCTTCCGGGGTCTTGTCCACCTTGAGAATGCTCAGCGGTACCATCTTGCCGTTGTTGGCCAGCGCGGCGTAGGCATGCACCAGCTGCAACGCGGTCACCGACAGGCCGTAGCCGTAGGACAGGGTCGCGGTCTCGGCCTTGCGCCACTCGCGGTGGTTGGGCAGGTTGCCGACACGCTCGCCCGGGAAGCCCAGGCCGGTGTACTGGCCCAGGCCCAGTTGCGACATCACGCGGTAGATGGACTCGCCACCGATATCGAAGGCGATCTTGCTCATGCCCACGTTACTGGAGTTGATCAGGATGCCGGTCAGGTCGAGGATCGGGCCTTCGCTCCTGGACACGTCACGAATGGTGTAGCGGCCCAGCTGCAGGGTGCCCGGATAGACCTCGACCTTGTCGGTCGGCTTCCAGCGTCCGCTCTGCAGGGCGGCGCTCATGGAGAAAGGCTTGACCGTGGAACCCGGCTCGAACACGTCGATGATGGCACGGTTGCGCATCGCCGCCGGGAACATGCTGCGGCGGTTGTTGGGGTTGTAGGTGGGCTGGTTGACCATGGCCAGCACTTCGCCGGTCTTCACATCCATGATCACCAGGCTACCGGCCTTGGCTTCCTGTTCGGCAATCGCGTTACGCAGTTCGCGGGTGGCCAGGTACTGCAGACGCAGGTCGATGGACAACGCCAAGGTCTTGCCGGCCTTGGCGTTCTTGGTGACCTGTACGTCCTTGATCAGCCGGCCGCGCCGGTCCTTGATCACCTGCCGCTTGCCGGGCACCCCGGCCAGCCACTCGTCGTAGGCGAGCTCCACCCCCTCGCGACCGTGATCGTCGAGGTCGGTGAACCCGACCATGTGCGCAGCGACATCGCCGGCTGGATAGAAGCGGCGGAACTCTTCGATGCCATACACGCCGGGCACCTTGAGGTCGAGCACCACCTGGCCCTGCTCCGGGGTAAGGCCGCGGACCAGGTAGATGAATTCCTTGTTGGCCTGCTGTTCGAGGCGCTCGGCCAGTTGCTGCGGGTTCTGCTTGAGCGCGGCGGCAAGCGCCGGCCAGCGGTCCTTGGCAGCCTGCATCTCCTTGGGGTTGGCCCACAGGGTGGTAACCGGCGTACTCACGGCCAGCGGCTCGCCGTTGCGGTCGGTGATCAGCCCGCGGTGCGCAGGAATCGGAATGTGACGCAGGCTGCGGGCATCGCCCTGCCCCTTGAGGAAGTCGCGGTCGACCACCTGCAGGTCGACGATGCGCCAGGCAATGGCCCCCACCATGATCACCAGCAGGCCGACCACAACGCGGAACCGCCACGGGTAGAGTGCGCCTTCAAGTTTCATCATGGCGCCACCATCCGTACTTCGTCAGCGGCGGGAATGCGCATGTGCAGCTGTTCGCTGGCCAGATTCTCGATGCGGCTGTGGGCGGTCCAGGTGCTCTGTTCCAGAATCAACCGGCCCCACTCGGCCTGCGCCTTGTCGCGTTCGTTGAGCTCGCCGTACAGGGTATTGAGCAACTGGCGGTTCCAGTGCGCACTGTAGGACACCGCCACCGACGAAACGAGCACGCCAATGAACAGCAGCAGCATCAGGAAGCTGCCGCCTGGCAAGGGCTTGGCGAAAAGCCTGCTCAACGCAGCTTCTCCGCCACACGCATGACCGCGCTACGCGAGCGCGGGTTGGCCTTGAGCTCGGCCTCGGAGGCGAACTGCGCCTTGCCATGGACCTTGATCTTGGGCTCGAAGGGCTTGTGTTGTACCGGCAGGTTGCGTGGCAGGTTGTCGGCCTCTCCCTTGGCCAGCTTGCGCATGAACAGCTTGACGATGCGGTCTTCCAGCGAATGGAAGCTGATGACCACCAGACGGCCACCGATCTCGAGCGTGTCGAGGGCAGCCTCGAGCCCGGCTTCGAGGTCGCCCAGCTCGTTGTTGACGTGAATGCGCAGCCCCTGGAAAGCACGGGTGGCGGGGTTCTTGCCCTTTTCCCACGCGGGGTTGGCGACCTTGAGCACTTCGGCGAGGTCGGCGGTACGGGTAAAGGGTTGCTGCTCGCGACGGGCGACCACGGCGTTGGCCATGCGCTTGGCGAAACGCTCTTCGCCGTACTCCTTGAACACGCGGGCGATTTCTTCGGCCGGCGCGGTGGCGATGAATTCGGCGGCGCTGACGCCACGGCTCGGGTCCATGCGCATGTCCAGCGGGCCGTCGTTCATGAAACTGAAGCCGCGCTCGGGGTCATCGAGCTGCGGCGAGGACACGCCCAGGTCGAGCAGGATGCCATTGACCTTGCCGGACAGGCCCCGCTCGGCGACTTCGGCGCCCAGCTCGGCGAAACTGCGCTGCACAATGACAAAGCGGCCGTCTTCGGCCGCCAGCGCTTGCCCGGTGGCAATCGCTTGTGGGTCCTTGTCGAACCCCAGCAGCCGACCCTGCGGCCCCAGGTGCTGGAGAATCAGCCGGCTGTGCCCGCCACGCCCGAAGGTGCCATCCAGATAGCAGCCATCGGCGCGTACGGCGAGAGCCTCGACGGCTTCGTCAAGCAGTACGGTGATGTGTTTGAAGCCACTATCTATAGTCACAGGATCAGATCACGCAGTTCATCAGGCATCGCGCCCGGTTGTTGAATGGCCACCAGGTCAGCTGCAGCAACAGCGTTCCAGGCGTCCTCGTCCCACAGTTGGAATTTGTTCAGTTGCCCCACCAGCATCGCCCGCTTGTCCAGCTTGGCGTACTCGCGCAGACGCGGTGGCACCAGGAAACGCCCACTGCCGTCGAGTTCCAGATCCACCGCATTGCCGATCAGCAGACGCTGCAGGCGACGGTTCTCTTCGCGTAACGACGGCAAGGCACGCAGCTTGGCTTCGATCAGTTCCCACTCATCCAGCGGATACACGCACAAGCAGGGATCAACCGCGTCGATCGTCACGATCAACTGCCCGGAACTGCGCGAATCGAGCTCGTCACGGTACCGGCTCGGCATTGCGAGACGGCCTTTTGCGTCGAGGTTGATTGCGTTGGCTCCGCGAAACACGGCTGCACTTCCCTAAATGTTAGCTTTTTTGTGTCTGAAAACCCACTTCATGCCACTTTCCGCCACTTGCGCACACTATAGGAATCCGCCCACCACACCGTCAAGGCGCGCTTATAAGGAAAACCCTTACAGATCGGCGATTTAGAGCAACAAGGCGATACAAAGAGGAGAATCGAGAGGGGTTTTGACGGGGAAAGGCAAATTCACTCAAACGGATAGAGTGCAAAGTTAAAGTGATTTATGAAGAGTAAGATTTTTTTGGTATTACCAGAACACATCTGCTATCGAATCAAGCAGGAAGGGAAAAGGTGGAGAGTCGATCTGTAAGCCGGGTTCTGTCGAGGACAGTCATTCCTCTACGACGGCCATCACTGGACGCCTTTAGCAACCTACCCGGTTCCAACGCGGGCCGCGCCATATGGAACCCTATTTGGTCTTGCTCCGAGTGGGGTTTACCTAGCCACGGACTGTTGCCAGCCGTGCGGTGCGCTCTTACCGCACCTTTTCACCCTTACCGGCACCGAAGTGCTTAGGCGGTTATTTTCTGTGGCACTTTCCGTAGGCTCACGCCCCCCAGGCATTACCTGGCACTCCGCCCTATGGAGCCCGGACTTTCCTCCCCCCTCTTTTGCGGAACAAAAGAAGGCAGCGACTGTCCAATCGACTCTCCGCCGCAAAGGTTAACGGCAGCGGGCCCCGAGAACAAGCGATAAAACGAATAATATCACTATGACATTAGTGGTCTTTCTGTTTTTCCAACGCTATTTGATACAAAACATTCTTCCGCACCCCGGTAATTTCCGCCGCCAGGGCTGCTGCACGCTTGAGCGGCATCTCTGCCAGCAGAAGATCAAGCACGCGCATCACTTCGCTGCTCACGGCCTCTTCGTTCTCCGGGGCGGTCCAGCCCGCCACCAGCACCACGCACTCCCCACGCTGCTGATTGCTGTCGTTTTCGACAAACGCGCGCAGCTCGGCCAGGGGCAGCCCCTTCAGGGTCTCGAAGGTCTTGGTCAGCTCACGAGCCAGCAACGCCGGCCGTTCGCCGCCAAACACCGCCTCCATGTCCTGCAGACACTCCAGAATGCGGTGCGGCGCCTCATAGAAAATCAGCGTACGGGGTTCTTCCTTGACCTGGCTCAGGCGCGCGCGGCGACCTACCGCCTTGGCCGGCAGAAAACCCTCGAAGATGAACCGGTCGGACGGCAGGCCCGCCGCCGACAACGCCGCGATCAGTGCGCAGGCGCCCGGTACCGGCACCACATCGATGCCCGCCGCTCGCGCCTGGCGCACCAGGTGGTAGCCCGGGTCAGAGATCAGCGGCGTACCGGCATCGGAGATCAACGCCACATCGTCGCCGGCCAGCAGGCGCGTGATGAAGCGGCTGCCCTCGTCGCGCTCGTTGTGCTCGTGACAGGCGGCCAGCGGCGTGTTGATGCCGAAGTGCTGCAGCAGGCGGACCGAGTGGCGCGTGTCCTCGGCCGCGATCAGCGCCGCCTCGCGCAGTACCTTCAAGGCCCGGGCGCTCATGTCATCCAGGTTGCCAATGGGCGTAGCCACCACGAAAAGCTTGCCGGCAGTGGAATTGGAAGCACCTGGAGCATCGGTCACAGCACACACCTGTAAATAGAGAACAAAGCGCCATTGTAGCCCGTAAGGCGGCAACAATGCGTTACCCACAGCGGCGGCACGCCTGCGCAGGGCGACCTATATTGAAGGATTAACGCCAGCAAGATCGCGCCCCGGCCAGCGCTTGGGTACAATTGCAGGTTAATTTGATCGAGTAACAGGATTTTTACATGATCGCTTGCCTGCGGCTGCTCTCAGCCCTCTGCCTCGCTGCCCTGCTGGCAGCCTGCGCCAGTTCGCCCTCGTCCAGCCTGGGTGAGCTGCCGCGCACTCCGGATGCCAGCATCGAGCAACTGCTCGACCAGGCCGCCACCAGCAAGACACCTGAAAAGGCTGCACTGCTGCGCCTGAGCGCCGCTGACCTGGCCTACCACCAGAAAGACTTCGCACGGGCCTCGCGGATCCTCGAGCAGGTGCCACTGGACACCCTCAAGCCGGCCCAGCAAGTGTTCGCCAGCACCCTTGGCGCCGAGCTGGCGATGAGCCGCAACCAGCCCAAGGCCGCCCTCACCGCCCTGAGCCACCCGAGCCTGGCCCGGTTGGACGAACTGCCGCCCGAGCTTCAGGTGCGCACCCGCAGCGTGCACGCCGCCGCCCTGGAAGCCGATGGCCAGACCCTGGCTGCCGCGCAACAGCGCGTCGCCATGGCTCCCCTGCTCAGCGGCGCCGCCGCCAGTGCCAACCACGAGGCCATCTGGAACCTGGTTGCCGCCCTGCCCACCGAACAACTGCAAGGCACCGGCACCGACGTGATGGCCGGCTGGACCAGCCTGGCCCTGGCCGTCAAGAGCGCCGGCACCCTCGAACAGCAGCAGGCCGCCATCGAAGCCTGGCGCAACCAGCACGCCGGCCACCCTGCCGCCGTGCAACTGCCACAGCCCCTGCTCAAACTCAAGGAACTGGCCAGCCAGCCGCTGACCAGGATCGCCCTGCTGCTGCCCCAGGAAGGCCCGCTGGCAGGTGTCGCCCGCGCCCTGCGCGACGGCTTCATGGCGGCGCACTTCCAGGCCCAGCAGGCCGGCCAGAAGCCGCCTTCGGTCGAAGTCTTCGACAGCTCGCGCCTGACCTCCCTCGATGACTTCTACCGCAAGGCCCAGGCCAGCGGCGTCCAGCTGGTGGTAGGCCCGCTCGAGAAGAACCTGGTCAAGCAGTTGAGCGCCTACCCGCAACTGCCGATCACCACCCTGGCACTGAACTACAGCGACGCCGGCCAGACCGGCCCGGCGCAACTGTTCCAGTTCGGCCTGGCCGCCGAAGACGAAGCCCGCGAAGTCTCGCGCCGCGCCCAGGCCGACGGCATGCGTCGTGCCGTGGCCCTGGTGCCGAGCGGCGAATGGGGCGATCGCGTACTCAAGGCCTTCCGCCAGGACTGGGAAGCCAAGGGCGGCACCCTGATTGCCGCTGCCCACGTGTCGCAGCCGGTAGCCCTGGCCCAGCAGATCGCCGACCTGTTCCAGCTGCGCCAGAGCGAAGGCCGCGCCAAGAGCCTGCAGAGCACCGTGGGCGGCAGTGTCTCGGCACAGCCATCGCGTCGCCAGGACATCGATTTCATCTTCCTGGCCGCAACCCCGACCCAGGCCCAGCAGATCAAGCCGACACTGAACTTCCAGTACGCCGGTGACGTACCGGTGTACGCCACCTCCAACGTGTACAGCGCCAGCGGCAACGTCAACGAGTACAACGACATGAACGGCATTCGCTTCTGCGAAACGCCGTGGCTGCTCGACACCGGCAACAGCCTGCGCCAGCAGGTGGTACGTCAGTGGCCGCAAGCGGCCGGCAGCATCGGTCGCCTGTACGCGATGGGTGCCGATGCCTACAGCCTCGCGCCGCGCCTGGGCCAGCTCAAGGCACTGCCGGACAACCGTATCGAAGGCCTGTCCGGCAGCCTGAGCATGAACGCCAACCAGCGCATCGAACGCCAGTTGCCATGGGCCGAGTTCACCGGCGGTCAGGTCAAGCGCCTGCCGGACACCCCGCGCTGATGCCCGACGGTTCTCGCCAGGCCGCAGGTATCGCGGCCGAACAGCAGGCCCTGCATTACCTTCAGGCGCAGGGCCTGCAGTTGCTGGCGCAGAACTGGCGATGCAAACGCGGCGAGCTTGATCTGGTCATGCTTGACGGCGATACAGTAGTATTCGTCGAAGTCCGCTACCGGCTGCACGTGGGCTTTGGCGGAGCACTGGCCAGCGTCGATACCCGCAAACAGCAAAAACTGGTGCTAGCGGCCCAGTATTTTCTGCAGCAGGAGGCGCGCTGGGCCAACCAGCCCTGTCGTTTCGACGTGATTGCCCTGCAGGGCCGCGGCCACTCGGGCACACCGCTCGACTGGCTGAAGAACGCTTTCGACAGTTGAACCCGCCCCGCTTGATGCATCCGTTACCCACTCAACTTTTTTGCTCTTTGTTTCGCGGGCTGCACAGTCATGTGCCGCAGGGTCTTCAAGACGTTGCGACACGCCCGACCAGCCGCCCCACTTAAGGTCACACAGATGGACATGCAATCCCGAATTCGCCAGCTATTCCAGGCCAGCATCAACACCAAGCAACAGGCGATGGAAGTCCTTGCACCACACATCGAGCAAGCCAGTCAGGTGATGGTCAACGCGCTGCTCAACGAGGGCAAGATGCTCGCCTGCGGCAACGGCGGCTCGGCGGGCGATGCCCAGCACTTCTCGTCCGAACTGCTCAACCGCTTCGAGCGCGAGCGCCCGAGCCTGCCGGCCATCGCGCTGACCACCGACAGCTCGACCATTACCTCGATCGCCAACGACTACAGCTACAACGAGATCTTCTCCAAGCAGATCCGTGCCCTGGGCCAACCGGGCGACGTGCTGCTGGCGATTTCCACCAGCGGCAACTCGGCGAACATCATTCAGGCGATCCAGGCCGCACATGATCGCGAAATGATTGTCGTAGCTCTGACCGGACGCGATGGCGGCGGCATGGCCTCGCTGCTACTGCCCGAAGATGTGGAGATTCGCGTACCGGCCACCGTCACCGCACGCATCCAGGAAGTCCACCTGCTGGCGATCCACTGCCTTTGCGACTTGATCGACAGCCAATTGTTCGGGAGTGAAGAATGACCCCTAATCGCCTTGGCCTGATGGCCCTGACCCTGTGCCTGAGCATCACCGGCTGCAGTTCGGTGATTACTGCCAGCCGCGAAAACCCGATCGAGGACGATCGCGGCACCCGCACCTTCGGCAGCAAGATCGACGACTCGCTGATCGAAACCAAGGTAGCGGTGAACGTGGCCAAGGCCAGCCCGGACCTGGACAAGAACTCGCACATCGTCGTCACCAGCTTCAACGGCATCGTGCTGCTGGCCGGGCAGACCCCGCGCGCCGACCTCAAGAGCCTGGCCGAGCAGACCGCCGGTCAGGTGCAGCGGGTCAAGAAGGTGCACAACGAACTTCAGGTGCTGCCGCCCTCCTCGCTGCTGGCGCGCAACAATGACGCCTGGCTGACCACCAAGATCAAGGCCCAGATGCTGACCGACAGCAACATCCCCGGTTCGCGCATCAAGGTGGTGACCGAGAACGGCATCGTCTACCTGCTGGGCCTGCTGACCCAGCAGGAAGCCAATCAGGCCACCAACCTGGTGCAAGGCGTGTCGGGCGTGCAGAAGATCGTCAAGCTGTTCGAATACATTGACTGACCGCGGCTTCACGCTCTTCGCCGGCCTCGCCGGTGAAGGGCGTGAAGCCGCCGGCGCACCGCAACCCCCACCGACACCCCACAGGAATACCCATGAAGAACGGCCTGTTCGCCACCCTGCTGATCGCTACCTTCGCCACCCTGGCCGGCTGCTCCACCCCAAGCCTGATCACCCTCAATGACGGCCGTGAGTTCCAGGCGGTCGACGCGCCGAAACTCGAACGCAGCTCCGGCTTCTACGAGTTCCAGCAGCTCGACGGCAAACGCACCCGTGTGAACAAGGATCAGGTGCGCACCATCACCGACCTGTAAGCACACAGGCCCAAAAAAAAGGCGACCCCGCAAGGTCGCCTTTTTTCATTTCACCACTTTCAGGCTCGGACGCCCACTTGGCCGCGGCGGCTGCCCGCCACTCGGCGGGCCGTCATCATCCGGCTCGACGCCCTCGTCCTCGAGGTCGTCATCCTCCATCAGTGGCGGCTCGAGTTCGAACACCATGCCCTGGCCATTCTCACGGGCATAGATACCCAGGATGGCGCCGGCAGGCACGTACAGCGTGTGGGCAACCCCACCGAAACGCCCCTCGAAGCTCACGGCTTCGTTATCCATGTGCAAGTGACGCACGGCATTGGGCGACACGTTCAAAACGATCTGGCCATCGCTGGCGAAGCCCTGAGGCACCTGCACCGCAGGGTACTCGGCATTGACCAGCATGTGCGGCGTGCAATCGTTGTCCACGATCCACTCATACAAGGCTCGCACCAGATACGGACGACTGGAGTTCATCAACGGCTCCTTAAAACCTAACGCATATCGCGTTCAGCGGCGGACAGGCTGGCCTTGAAGGCTTCCCGCGCAAACTGACGCTCCATGTAATCGAGCAGCGGCTTGGCTGGCCGCGGCAGTTCGATACCCAATACCGGCAAACGCCACAGTATGGGCAATAGACAACAATCCACCAGGCTTTGCTCCTCACTCAGGAAACAAGGCTTGTCGGCGAACAACGGCGAAACGCCGGTAAGGCTCTCGCGCAGCTCCTTGCGCGCCTGCACGCGGGCAGGCTCCTTGCTGCGCGGGTCGAGAATCAGGTCCACCAGCGAACACCAGTCACGCTGGATACGGTGGATCAGCAGGCGGCTGTTGGCACGCGCCACCGGGTAGACCGGCAACAGCGGCGGGTGCGGGTAGCGCTCGTCGAGGTATTCCATCACCACGGTCGACTCATACAACGCCAGGTCACGATCAACCAGGGTCGGTACGCTGCCATACGGGTTGGCTTCCAGCAGCTTGGGCGGCTGGCGCCCGGCTTCGACACTGATGATCTCGACGCCGACACCTTTCTCGGCGAGAACGATGCGCACCCGATGAGAATAATGATCAGCGGGGTCGGAGTAGCAGGCTAACCGATTGGTCACGCCCATGGGGGTCCTCCTCGCGTGTTGAACTTATGAAATTACAAATGCAAACGCGCCCTGGGGGCCCTCCATACTGCAGAGGGACCCCAGGGCGCGCGTTAAACTAACAGATTTTACCCTGTGATCAGTGCACGTCCTTCCAGTATTCGCGCTTGAGCAGGTAGGCGAACACGAAGAAGAAGGCCAGGTACAGCAGCACGTAGGTGCCGATGCGCTGGCTCTGCAGCTTGACCGGGTTGGCCGAGTAGGCCAGGAAGGTCACCAGGTTCTTGACCTTCTCGTCGAACTGCTCGTCGGTCAGGGTACCGGATTTCGGCACGATGGTCAGCTGATCGCACGCTTCGTGGGTCAGCGGGGCACCGGTGAGCGGGTCAAACTGCTTCTTGCCCTCGACCACGGTCTGGATCTGCTTGCAACCGACCACCTGACGCCCCTGCAGGCCCACCAGCACGTTTGGCATGCCAACGTTGGGGAAGACCTTGTTGTTCACACCCCAAGGGCGTGACGGGTCCTCGTAGAAGGCCCGCAGATAGCTGTACAGCCAATCGGTGCCGCGTACCCGCGCCACCAGGGTCAGGTCGGGCGGCGCCGCACCGAACCAGGCCTTGGCGTCGGCCGGCTGCATGCCGATGTTCATGTGGTCGCCGATCTTGGCGCCGGTGAACACCAGCTTCTCGAGCATCAGCTCGTGCGGGATGCCCAGGTCATCGGCGACACGCTCGTAACGCTGGAACTTGGCGCTGTGGCAACCCATGCAATAGTTGGCAAAGGTCCGTGCGCCGTCCTGCATGGCGGCCTTGTCGGTCAGGTCGATGTCGACCTTGTCCAGTTCCACGCCGTGTTCGGCGGCGAAGGTCAGCGAAGGCATCACTGCCAGGAGCAATACTGCAAATAGCTTTTTCATCAGCCAGTCACCCTTTCCGGAACCGGTTTGGTCTTCTCGAGCCTGGTGTAGAACGGCATCAGAATGAAGTAGGCGAAATACAGGAAGGTACATACCTGCGACAGCAAGGTGCGGCCCGGGGTTGGCGCCAGCACGCCGAGCACGCCCAGGATCACGAAGGAGATGCAGAACACCCACAGCCAGGCCTTGCTCATCCAGCCCTTGTAGCGCATTGACTTGACCGGGCTACGGTCCAGCCATGGCAACACGAACAGCACCGCGATCGCAGCACCCATGGCGATCACGCCCAGCAGCTTGTCGGGTACCGCACGCAGGATCGCGTAGAACGGCGTGAAGTACCACACAGGGGCGATGTGCTCCGGGGTCTTGAACGCGTTGGCCTGTTCGAAGTTGGGTTTCTCCAGGAAGTAGCCGCCCATTTCCGGGAAGAAGAACACGATCATGCAGAAGACGAACAGGAACACCACCACGCCGACGATATCCTTGACGGTGTAGTACGGGTGGAACGGGATGCCGTCCAGCGGAATGCCGTTCTCGTCCTTTTTCTTCTTGATGTCCACGCCATCCGGGTTGTTCGAACCCACTTCGTGCAGCGCCAGGATGTGCAGCACCACCAGGCCGAGAATCACGATCGGCAGGGCCACCACGTGCAGGGCGAAGAAGCGGTTCAGGGTAATGCCGGAGATCAGGTAGTCGCCACGGATCCACTGGGTCAGGTCGCCGCCGATGACCGGGATGGCGCCGAACAGCGAGATGATCACCTGGGCACCCCAGTACGACATCTGGCCCCAGGGCAGCAGGTAGCCCATGAAGGCCTCTGCCATCAGCGCCAGGTAGATCAGCATGCCGAACAGCCATACCAGCTCGCGTGGCTTCTGGTACGAGCCGTAGAGCAGGCCACGGAACATGTGCAGGTAGACCACGATGAAGAACGCCGACGCACCCGTGGAGTGCAGGTAGCGCAGGATCCAGCCGTATTCGACGTCACGCATGATGTATTCGACCGAGGCGAACGCCTCTTCGGCCGAAGGGGTGAAGCTCATGGTCAGCCACACGCCGGTCACGATTTGGTTGACCAGGACCAGCAGGGCCAGGGAGCCGAAGAAATAGAAGAAGTTGAAGTTCTTCGGTGCGTAGTACTTGCTCAGGTGATCTTCCCACATCTTGGTGGCGGGGAAGCGGGCGTCAACCCAGTCCATGAACTTACTCATCACGCGTTCTCCTGATCGACGCCGACGACGATGATGTCATCCGACTCGTACGAGTGCGGTGGCACTGGCAGATTGAGCGGCGCTGGCTGGGACTTGTAGACGCGGCCGGCGAGGTCGTAGTGGGAGCCGTGGCATGGGCAGAAATAGCCACCCACCCACTTGGGACCCAGGTCGACAGGCGCCACTTCGGGACGGAAGGTCGGCGAGCAGCCCAGGTGGGTGCACAGGCCGACGAGCACGAGGATTTCCGGCTTGATCGAGCGGTTCGACGGGTCGACGTAGGCCGGCTGCTCCGACGCCTTGGACTCGGGGTCGGAGAGCTCACCGGTGATCTTCTTCAGGTTGCCCAGGATCTCCTCGGTGCGGCGGACGATGAACACGGGTTGGCCGCGCCATTCAGCAATCATCTGCTGGCCGGGCTCCACCTTGGCGATGTTGACCTTGACCGGTGCACCGGCAGCTTTCGCCTTGGCACTGGGAAACCATGACCCTACGAACGGGACCGCAGCCCCCACCGCTCCTGCAGCACCCACCACGGACGTGGCTGCTACCAGGAAGCGACGCCGGCCTGCATTGACGCCGTCATTGCTCATTCAGTCCTCTCCCATCAGCTTTGTGGCCTGTTGCAACAGGCATCTACTAAGTAAATTTCGAACTGCTAAAAATAAATTTCGAACTGCTAAAAATTTGCCGCATGGTAATGAAAAGACCCATCGAAGACAAGGTTATTACCCGGCATAAAGGCTGTATCCCTTATAGCACTTGACCTGCGTCTATGCGGCAAGTTGTCACACAGGGTCGGCAGCCCCTTTTATTCAAGACATAAAAAAAGCCCGGTTCCACCAGGAACCGGGCTTTTTTTGAACGCCGAAGCGAATTAACGCTTGGAGTACTGAGGACGCTTACGTGCTTTACGCAGACCCACTTTCTTACGCTCGACTTCACGAGCGTCACGGGTAACGAAGCCAGCTTTGCGCAGAGCGCCACGCAGGGTTTCGTCGTAGTCCATCAGTGCACGGGTGATACCGTGACGGATAGCGCCCGCTTGACCGCTGACACCACCACCGATGACGGTGACGTAGATGTCGAACTTCTCGGTGGTTTCGGTGAGTTCCAGCGGCTGGCGAACTACCATGCGCGCGGTTTCACGACCGAAGAAGGTCTCGAGGGAGCGGTTGTTGATGGAGATGCTGCCAGTACCCGGACGCAGGAAAACGCGTGCGGTTGCAGTCTTGCGACGGCCAGTGCCGTAATTTTGAGTCGCCGACATAATGAACTATTCCGTTAAATCTTCAGTTCTTGGGGCTGCTGAGCAGTATGAGGGTGTACAGCGCCCGCATAGACTTTCAGCTTACGGTACATGTCGCGACCCAGCGGGTTTTTAGGCAGCATGCCCTTTACCGCGGTCTCGATCACGCGCTCAGGCGCTTTGGCGATCAACTTCTCGAAGTTGATTTCCTTGATGCCGCCCGGGAAACCGGAGTGGGAGTAGTACATTTTGTCCGAAGTCTTGGCACCAGTAACACGTACCTGCTCGGCATTGATCACGACGATGTAGTCGCCGGTGTCAACGTGAGGGGTGTATTCTGGCTTGTGCTTGCCACGCAGACGGCTCGCGATCTCAGTGGCCAGACGACCCAGGGTCTTGCCAGCAGCGTCAACGACGAACCAGTCGCGTTTTACTGTTTCCGGTTTAGCAGTAAAAGTTTTCATTCTTTATAGCCTCAGGGGCCGTCCCGCAATTTTAAGACGGCAGATCTTACTGAATAGTGCGTACTTTGACAAGGTCAAAGGCAGCCGGATACGGACGCTATCGGGGGCTCGGGTCAGCACGTCCAATACTCGGCAAGATTCTTCGGCGGCGGGGCATCACTTCCACTGCTGAGAGAGGTGCAGAATTATCCAGATTGCAGAAAAAATATCAACCTGCTTTTATGCTTCTTTTGCCGTGGAGATCGTCATGGAGTATCGCCAGCTGGGTCGCACCGACCTCAACGTGAGTGCATTGTGCCTGGGCAGCATGACCTGGGGCGAGCAGAACGACCAGGCCGAGGGCTTCGCCCAGATCGAACGGGCCAAGGCGGCCGGGATCAATTTCATCGATACCGCGGAGATGTACCCGGTGCCACCGCGCCCGGAAACCTACTCGGCCACCGAGCAGATCATCGGCAACTGGTTCAGCCAGCGCGGCGATCGCGCCGACTGGATCCTGGCCAGCAAGGTGGCCGGCCCCGGCAACGGCATCAGCCACATTCGCGACGGCCAGCTCAAGCACAACCGCCAGCACATCGTGGCGGCCCTGGACGCCAGCCTCAAGCGCCTGCAGACCGACTGGATCGACCTGTACCAGCTGCACTGGCCCGAGCGCAGCACCAACTTCTTCGGCAAGCTGGGCTACCAGCACCTGCCCCAGGACCACTTCACGCCGCTGGAAGAAACCCTCGAAGTGCTCGACGAACAGGTCAAGGCAGGCAAGATCCGCCACATCGGCCTGTCCAACGAAACCCCGTGGGGCACCATGAAGTTCCTGCAACTGGCCGAAAGCCGCGGCTGGCCCCGTGCGGTCTCGATCCAGAACCCGTACAACCTGCTCAACCGCAGCTTCGAAGTGGGCCTGGCGGAAATCGCTATCCGCGAGCAGTGCGGCCTGCTGGCCTACTCACCGCTGGCCTTCGGCATGCTGTCGGGCAAGTACGAGAACGGCGCGCGCCCGGAAAACGGCCGCCTGACCCTGTTCAACCGCTTCTCGCGCTATTCCAACCCGCAGACCGTCGCCGCGTGCAGCCGTTATGTGGCCCTGGCCCGCGAGCACGGCCTGGACCCGGCACAGATGGCCCTGGCCTTCGTGACCCAGCAGCCGTTCGTGACCAGCAACATCATCGGCGCCACCTCGCTGGCGCAACTGGACAGCAACCTGGCAAGCGCCAGCCTGAAGCTCGGTGACGAGCTGCTGGCCGCCATCGATGCGATCCACCAGGATCAGCCCAACCCCGCCCCGTAAAGCGCTGCAACGGTTCCCGCAGCCCGCTGCGGGAACCGAGGGTAGACACAATCGCCAAAAAATAAGACGATCCAGCCGGTGATTGACCACTCTACCCTATAAGAATAACGACAATGATGTTTACCCAACCTACCGCATCGCTGCGGCGCGTCAGCATCCTGGCCATCGACAAGGTATTCGCATCGACCCTGATGCAGGCCAAGGATTTCTTCCACCTGGCCAGCCTGCGCTATGGCAAGCAACTGGGCCTGGGCCTGCAACCGATGTTCGAAACCCGCCTCGTGAGCCCCGACGGGCTGCCCGTGCAGAGCTTCAGCGGCGTGCAGCTACCGGTGGACAGCGGCCTCGAGCAGGCCGACGTGATCATCCTGCCGGCGTTCTGGGACGACTTCGATGCCCTGTGCCAGCGCTACCCCCAGGTACTGCCCTGGCTGCGCGAGCAGCATGCCCGAGGCGCGGTGCTGTGCGGCGAGGCCAGCGGCGTGTTCTGGCTGGCCGAGGCCGGCCTGCTCGATGGCAAGGAGGCCACCACCTACTGGCGCTTCTTCGGCCAGTTCGCCGAACGCTTCCCGAAGGTGTCGCTGAACCAGGACAAGCACCTCACCGATGCCGACAACCTCTATTGCGCCGGCGGCGCCACCTCGGCCTGCGACCTGTACATCTACCTGATCGAGCGCTTCTGCGGGGCCAACGTGGCCCAGGCCGTGGCCCGCGACATCCTCTACGAGGTGCAACGCAACTACACCCCGGGGCGCATGGGCTTTGGCGGACAGAAGCTGCACCAGGACCTGATCATCCTGCAGATCCAGCAGTGGCTGGAGGAACACTTCGCCGACAAGTTCCGTTTCGAGGACGTGGCACGCAACCATGGCATGAGCATCCGCAACTTCATGCGCAGGTTCCAGAGTGCGACGGGGGACAAGCCGCTGCATTATCTGCAACGGCTGCGGATCGAGACGGCGAAGGGCTTGCTGTCGGGGACGCGCAAGAGCATCAAGACCATCAGCTACGAGGTGGGCTATGACGACGCCAGCTTTTTTGCGCGATTGTTCAGGCAGCACACGGAGCTGTCGCCTAACCAGTATCGGCAGCAATTCATGCAGGAGGCCTGAGGGCCTATCGCGGGTCACGCCCGCCCCCACAGGTTCGCTGCAAACCTCTGTGGGAGCGGGCGTGAGCCGCGACAGCAGTGACGCGATTTAAGGCTTGTGTGCCCGCGACAGGAACTCGTGGGACTGCATCTCCAGCAAGCGGCTCAGGGTACGCTGGAACTCGAAGCTCAGGCGCCCGCCGGTGTACAGGTCCTTGAGCTCCACTTCAGCCGAGATGATCAGCTTGACGTTGCGGTCGTAGAACTCGTCGACCATGTTGATGAAGCGACGCGCCAGATCGTCGGTGGCCACGCCCATCTGCTCCACGCCACTGAGCAGCACCGCATGGAAGATCTTGCCCAGTTCGATGTAGTCGTTCTGGCTGCGCGGGCCGTCGCACAGTTCGCGGAAGTCGAACCAGGCCACGTCGTCGCAGGTACGCAGCGCACGGATCTCGCGGTTCTCGATCATCAGCACGTCGTTTTCCACCGCCTGGGTGCATTCCGGCGTCAATGCGCGAAAGCTCTTGCGCAGGCTTTCGTGGGCCGCTTCATTCAGCGGGAAGTGGAACAGCTCGGCCTGCTCCAGGTGACGCAGGCGATAGTCCACGCCGCTGTCGACGTTGACGATGTCGGTGTTCTGCTTGATCAGGGCAATTGCCGGCAGGAAGCGCGCACGCTGCAGGCCGTCCTTGTACAGGCCGTCCGGCACGATGTTGGAGGTGGCCACCAGGGTCACGCCGTTCTTGAACAGCTCCTCCATCAGGGTGCCAAGGATCATCGCGTCGGTGATATCGGACACGAAGAACTCGTCGAAGCAGATCACCCGCGCCTCGTCGGAGAACCGCTTGGCAATGATGGTCAGCGGGTTCTTCTCGCCCTTGAGGGTCTTCATTTCCTCATGCACGCGCTTCATGAAGCGGTGGAAGTGCGTACGCACCTTCTGCGGGAAAGGCAGCGCCTCATAGAACGTATCGACCAGGTAAGTCTTGCCGCGCCCTACCCCACCCCAGAAATACAGGCCCTTGACGGGCGCCTGCTCTTTCCTGCCGAACAGCTTGCCGAACACACCCGGCTTGCTGTTGTGCGCCGCGACCAGGTCGTCGTACAGGCGCTGCAAGTGACGCACCGCTGTTTCCTGCGCCGCGTCATGGAAGAATTCGGGACGTTTCAGATCTGCTTGATATCGTTCTAGGGGCGTCATAATTCGTTAGCAAGGCAACAAAAGCGGGCCGTCACTGTAGCGACGGCCCCGGGTAATGGCAATCAGACTTGCGATTGACGGTCAGTCCTGCTGGGGCTGCAAGGCAGCGCGCAGGCTCTCGATGGCGGCATCGCGCGCCGTGGCATCGGCGAACTGCGGGCCGTCGGCCACGCACTCGCCTTCCAGCCACAGGCTGAAGCCCAGGCCTTCGTCACGGACATCCAGCGGCTGGCCCAGTTGCAACTGCTTGCTCACCGCACCGGCCGCCTTGCCATCGGCAAAGCTGCGCGACAGCAGCAACTGCTCGCCGTCGGCTGCCAGCAGGCGGAAGCGGAAGCTGCCGTCCTCTTCACGGAAGCTCACGAAGCGTGCCGCCTTGACCGCCTTCTTCCTGGTTTCACCGCTGACCTGAACCGTGCTGCGGAACGAGCGCAGGCCCACTGCTTCGCGCAGTTGCTCAAGAAACGGCGTGGCGATCCTGCGGGCCTTCTGCGCGCCGGCCAGAAGAATATCCTCCAGGTCCGCCGGGCGGGAAATCAGCTGGTGGTAATGCTCGCGCGGCGCGCTCAACTGGCCGTCGACCAGCTGGAACAGGCGCTGCTTGGCTTCGCCCCAGCCCAGCCCCTGCAGCAGCTCGCTGCGGAAGGCTTCGGCTTGCTCGGCGGTGGCAAAGGCCTGGAACAGGGTGAACAGGTGCGAGTTGTCCGGGTCCTTGGCCTCGCCCGGCGCGCGCGAGTCGGTGACGATGCGCGAGATCGCGTCCTTCATCTCCTTGGCACTGGTGAACAGCGGGATGGTGTTGTCGTAGCTCTTGGACATCTTGCGACCGTCCAGGCCCGGCAAGGTGGCCACGCTTTCCTCGATCAGCGCCTCGGGCATGGCGAAGAAGTCCTTGCCCTGGCCGAACAGGTGGTTGAAGCGCTGCCCGATATCACGGGCCATTTCCACGTGCTGGATCTGGTCGCGCCCCACCGGCACCTTGTTGGCATTGAACATCAGGATGTCCGCCGCCATCAGCACCGGATAGCTGTACAGGCCCATGCTCACGCCCGCATCCGGGTCTTCGCCGCTTTCCAGGTTCTTGTCCACCGAGGCCTTGTAGGCATGCGCGCGATTGAGCAGGCCCTTGGCCGCCACGCAGGTCAGCAGCCAGGTCAGCTCGGGGATCTCGGGAATGTCGGACTGGCGGTAGAAAGTCACGCGTTCCGGGTCCAGGCCGCCGGCCAGCCAGGTGGCGGCGATTTCCAGACGCGAGCGCTGGATGCGCTGCGGGTCGTCGCACTTGATCAGCGCATGGTAGTCGGCCAGGAAGTAGAACGAGTCGACGCCCGGCTGCTGGCTGGCGAGGACCGCCGGGCGGATGGCACCGGCATAGTTGCCAAGGTGCGGCGTGCCCGTGGTGGTGATACCGGTAAGGATACGAGTGGTCATGGGTAATCGCTTATCAGGCTTGTATCAGTTCGAAAGGCGTGGCAGCACCAGATCCTTGAGGTCGGTCAGCTTGCCGTGAAAAAAGTGACCGCATTCTGCCACTTTCAGCAGCTCATGGGGGCGCGCCAGTGCATCGGACCAGGCGTAGACGATCTGCGGATCGATCACCTCGTCGGCTTCGGGCTGGATCACGCTCAAGGCACCTGCCTGCGGCAGACCGTCGGTACCGCCAAGGCGCATCACTGCCGGGGCTACCATGAACAGGTGCTTGAGCGTGACGCCCTGGGCTTCGAGCCGGCCGCCGAGGCTGGCCGCGACGAAGCCGCCGAAGGAGAAGCCCATCAGCGTCAAAGGTAATTCGGGATGTTTTTCGCGCAGCCAGGCTGCAGCGGCCTGTGCATCGTCGACTTCGCCGCTGCCCATGTCATGGCTGCCAGCGCTCTGGCCTACACCGCGGTAGTTGAAGCGCAGGGTGATGTAGCCGGCATCGCGTGCGGTGCGCTGCAGCATCGACACCACCTTGTTGGTCATGGTGCCGCCCTGCACGGGGTTGGGGTGGCACAGCAGGACGATGCCGCGAGGGTCTGCCACGTCCAGGTACAGGGCTTCCAGCTGGCCAACCGGGCCATCGATGAATACGGGGGTTTCGCGGATAAGCAAGGGTGAACTCCGTGACCTCTGGAGGGGTCGACTCGTCTAGCTGATGATTCTGTCTGAGATATTTGCGATCGCTCGCGGTATACAGCGCAGGTCCGAGCCGTTAACGTAAAGCAAAGCCGTTTATAGAGGAAGGACTCGTGGAACTCTCGCTCTTAGTTTGGTTGTTGCCGACCCTGGCCCTGGTAGTGGGTGTAGTCGTTGGTTTCCTGGTCGCCCGCCTCTTGCCCAATGCCGCCCCGAGCAGCACCCAGCGGCAGCTGGACGATATCCAGGAACGTTTTGACAGTTATCAGAGTGAAGTGGTGACCCATTTCAACAGCACCGCGGCGCTGGTCAAGAAGCTGACCCAGAGCTACCAGGAAGTGCAGGACCACCTGGCCGAAGGCGCCAACCGTCTGGCCCTGGACGAACAGACCCGTCAGCGCCTGCTGGCCGCACTGCACTCCGAAGCGCAGGGCCCGCGTGACCGTCTGACCCCGCCCAAGGACACCGAAGTGCCACGCGACTACGCGCCCAAGGCACCGAACACCCCGGGCATGCTGGATGAGCATTACGGGCTCAAGCGCTGATCGCAGCGGCCCCGTCACTGGCATGGCGCGCTCCTGCTGGAGCCGGCCTTGCCGGCGAATGCCACACCCAACCATCTTACACAAAGAAAAAAGGGGCCGATCACCGGCCCCTTTTTTCATCCCCTCACATCAACGATACCAGGGGCCCGCCGCATCCAGCGCCGGATACCTGGCCCGTGCCTGCGCCATCACATCGACCTCCAGCAGCCCGTCATCCACCAGCGCCTGCAAGCTGGCCAGCACCACACTGAAACGGTCCACCTCGAAGAACTGGCGCAACCGCTGGCGCGTATCGCTGCGCCCGAAGCCGTCGGTGCCCAGCGTCACGTACGGCGCCGGCACGTACTCGGCAATCAATTGCGGCCAGGCACGTACATAGTCAGTTGCGGCAATCACCGGCGCATCTCCCACCAGGCATTGCGCCAGATGGCTGCTGCCACCCAGCCCCAGACGCTGCTCGCGCTGCACATCCCGTGCATCACGCGCCAGTTCGCTGAAGCTGGTCACACTGAACACCTCGCTGGCGATGCCCCAGTCCGCCGCCAGCAGCTCGCTCGCGGCGATCACCTCGCGCAGGATCGCCCCGGAGCCCAGCAGGCGAACCCGCCCCAGGGCATGCTCCACCGGCTGTTCGGCAAACCGGTACATCCCGCGCAACACTGCCGCATGTGCCTCAGGTAGCAGGGAGGGGTGTGGATAACTTTCATTCATCACCGCCACATAGTGAAACTCGTCGCACTGCTCCACCAGCATGCGCCGCGCCGCGTGTTCCAGAATCACCGCCAGTTCGCCGGCAAAGCACGGCTCCCAGGCGCGGCAGTTGGGCACCATGGCCGCCATCACCAGGCTCGAGCCATCCTGGTGCTGCAAGCCTTCGCCGCCCAGGGTGGTGCGCCCTGCCGTAGCCCCCAGCAGCAGGCCCCGTGCACGCTGGTCGGCCGCCGCCCATATCAGGTCGCCGACCCGCTGGAAGCCGAACATCGAGTAATAGATGTACACCGGCAACATCGGCTCGCCATGCACCGCATAGGAGGTGGCCGCCGCTACCCAGGACGACAGGGCCCCGGCCTCGGTGATGCCCTCCTCCAGCAACTGACCATCGCGCGACTCCCTGTAGGAGAGCAGCGAACTGGCATCTTCGGGTTCGTAACGCTGCCCATGGGGCGAGTAGATGCCGATCTGCCGGAACAGGCTGGCCATGCCGAAGGTGCGCGCTTCATCGGCGACGATCGGCACCACCCGCGGCCCCAGCTCCGGGGCCTTGAGCCAGGCACCGAGCATGCGCACCGCAGCCATGGTGGTGGACATCTCCTTGCCCTCGGCGTGCAGCGCAAAACCGCCCATCACCTCCAGCGCCGGTACTGGCAGCGTGCGCGCCTGGGGCCGCCGCGACGGCAGGCTGCCGCTCAGGGCATTGCGCCGCTCGCGCAGGTAGCGCATCTCCCGGCTGTTTTCGTCCGGCCGGTAGAACTGCAACTGCTCAACCTGCGCATCGCTCAAGGGCAAGTGGAAGCGGTCACGGAAGGCCAGCAGCGCCTGCACGTCGAGCTTCTTGGCCTGGTGCGCGGTCATGCGCGACTCGCCGGCCGCACTCATGCCGTAGCCCTTCTTGGTCTTGGCCAGGATCACCGTCGGCCGGCCCTTGCACGCCTTGGCGGCGGCAAAGGCGGCATACAGCTTGCGAAAATCATGGCCACCGCGCTTGAGCGCGTTGATCTCGGCCGAGCTCATGTGCTCGACCAGGCGCTGCAAGGCCGGGTGCTGGTTGAAGAAGTGTTCCAGGTTGTAGGCGCCGTCATTGGCCCCCAGGGTCTGGAACTGGCCGTCGGGGGTTGCCGCCAGCTGGCGCAGCAGCACGTGCTCGCTGTCGCGGGCAAACAGCGCATCCCATTCCGAGCCCCACAACACCTTGATCACGTTCCAGCCGGCGCCGCTGAACAGCGACTCCAGCTCCTGGATGATCTGGCCATTGCCACGCACCGGACCATCCAGGCGCTGCAGGTTGCAGTTGACGATGAAGGTCAGGTTGTCGAGTTGCTCACGGGCCGCCAGCGTCAGCCCGGCGATGGATTCGGGCTCGTCCATCTCGCCATCGCCGAACACGCCCCACACATGGCGCTGCGCGGTATCAGCCAGGCCGCGGTGCTGCAGGTAGCGCATGAAGCGCGCCTGGTACACGGCGTTGAGCGGGCCGATGCCCATCGACCCGGTGGGAAACTGCCAGAAGTCGGGCATCAGCCACGGGTGCGGGTAGGAGCACAGGCCATCGCCTGCGACCTCCTGCCGATAGCTGGCCAGCTGAGCCTCGCTCAGGCGCCCTTCAAGAAAGGCCCGGGCATAGATGCCGGGCGCCGAGTGCGGCTGGAAGAACACCAGGTCGGCCGTGCGCTGCTCGCCGCCCTCCTCGCCGCGAAAAAAATGCTGAAACCCCACCTCGAAGATCTCTGCGGCCGAAGCGTAACTGGCGATGTGACCGCCCAGGTCACCGTAAGCATGGTTGGCACGCACCACCATCGCCAGGGCATTCCAGCGCAGGATGCTGGTGATGCGCTCGTCCAGTTCCAGGTCGCCCGGGTAGGCGCCCTGATGTTCGAGCGACAGGGTGTTGCGGTACGCCGAGTACGGCTGGGCACCACGCTCCAGGCCCAGTTCGCGGGCATGCGCCTCCAATTGTTCGAGCAGAAACCGCGCGCGGGCCGGGCCGCAGTGCGCCAGGGTCGACTCCAGCGCCTCCAGCCACTCTGCGGTTTCGCCAGGGTCGCTGTCACCGGGCACGCCGTCGCCAGGCACAAGGTTCATCATTGCCACCATTGCATTGACCTCATCCGTGACGGGTTCAGGCACTCGCCTTGAGTGCCTGTTGCACATCGGCCAGCAGGTCGTCGATGTCTTCCAGCCCCACCGACAACCGCACCAGCCCCTCGGAGATGCCGTAATGCGCACGCTCCTCTGGGGTATAGCTGGAATGAGTCATGCTTGCCGGGTGCTGCGCCAGCGACTCGGCATCGCCCAGGCTCACCGCGCGGCTGAACAGTTGCAGGGCGTTCATGAACCGCCGCCCGGCACCGATGCCGCCCTTGAGTTCGAAGGCGATCATGCCGCCCGGCTGGCTCATCTGCTGGCGGGCCAGGGTGTACTGCGGGAAGCTCGCCAGGCCCGGGTAATGGATCAGCTCCACCTGCGGCTGCCCGGCGAGGAACTCGGCCAGCACCTGAGCGTTGACGCAGTGGCGGTCCATGCGCAGGTTGAGGGTCTTGATGCCGCGCATGAGCAGTGCGGCGTCATGGGGCGAGAGCACCGCACCGGTCATGTCCTTGAGGCCCTGCAGACGTATACGGTCCACCAGTGCCTGGCTGCCCACCACAATGCCAGCAGTGATGTCGCCATGGCCGCTCAGGTACTTGGTGGCCGAATGCACCACCAGGTCGGCGCCCAGCTCCAGTGGCCGTTGCAGGTACGGCGTGCAGTAGGTGTTGTCGACCACCACGGTCGCGCCGTGCTTGCGTGCAATCTTCGCCACGCCGGCGATATCGGCCATGTGCATGTTGGGGTTGGCCGGCGATTCGAAATAGATCACCCGGGTGGCCGGCGTCATGGCCGCCTCCAATGCCTGCAGGTCGGCCATGTCCACATGGCGCAGCTTGACCCCGAACTCGCCGATGCCGTGGTGCAGGAAGGCAAAGGTGCAGCCGTACAGGGTGTTGCCCAGCAGCACCTCGTCACCGGGGCGCAGCAGCGTCCATAGCGTGGACGTGATCGCCCCCATGCCCGAGGCCAGCGCCAGCCCGACCTCGCCGCCTTCCAGCGAGGCCATGCGTGCTTCCAGCAGGTTGAGGGTGGGGTTGGAGATGCGGCTGTAGAAATGCCCGGCCTGCTCGCCGGCAAAGCACGCAGCGCCGTATTCCACGGTGGGGAAGGTGAACGTCGCGGTCTGGTAGACCGGTGGCACCAGTGCGCCGCCGTGGTCCTGGGGGTCGTAGCCATGGTGAATGGCGCGGGTGGCAAATCCTGGGAGCTTGTTGGAGCCGTGCATGGCAACCGCCTCTTGTGGTTTGTTATAAGCTTATTCCACAGACCGGCTTAAATTTTTCCAAATACGCCTACGAAAAGCGCCGCTCACTGACATAAAAACAACAAGAACAGGCTATGGAGGGCAAGACATGCCTAGCGCCATCGACCGTACCGACCGCGCACTGCTGGCCGCGCTGCAAGACAACGCCCGACTGACCGTAGCCGAGCTCGCCGACAGCGTCGCCCTGACCACCTCGCCGTGCTGGCGGCGGGTCAAGCTGCTGGAGGAGTCGGGCTACATCACCGGCTATCAGGCCATCCTGTCACCCAAGGCACTGGGCTTCGGAGTGACCGCCTTCGTCAGCATCATGATGGATTCGCACAGCAAGGAGATGGCCCGGGCATTCGAGCAGCGGCTGATGGATATCCCCGAAATCGTGGCGTGCCACAACATCTCCGGGCGCTATGACTTCCTGCTGGAGATTCTGGCGCGGGATCTGGAGTCGTTCGGCGAGTTCACCCGCGAGGTACTGCAGCGGCTGCCGGGGGTGAAGGAGATCTATTCGAGCTTCTCGTTCAAGGCGGTGAAGGAGAAGCGGGTGATTCCGGTGGCACAGAAGCATATTTGAAGCGGCGTGTCCGCTGGGCACTTCCCCGGCAAGGCCTGCTCCTGCATGGCCTTGCGCTCACCGTAGGAGCCGGCCTTGCCGGCGAAGCGGCCAGCCGCCACAAAAAAGCCCGCGATGGCCTTCACCATCGCGGGCTTTTCATTCAGCAGCAGCGCTTAGATCGCGCCACGCTTGCGCAGCAGTTCCAGTACCTGCTTGACGCCCTCTTCCACGCCAACGCTCTGGGTGTCGATCACCAGGTCCGCATCCTGCGGCACGTCATACGGGAAGCTCTCGCCCGGGATGTTGTCGCCACCGGCCGCGTACAGCCCCTGCGGATCACGCTCACGGCACGCCAACGGCGAAGCCTGGACGTAAACGGTCAGCAAGCGCTCCTTGCCGATCAGCGCCTTGGCCTGTTCACGGCCTTCGGCATCCGGTGCCACGAACGCGGCCAGGGTCAGCAAGCCCGCTTCGTTGAACTGACGCGCCACATGCGCAGCACGACGCCAGTTCTCGGTACGCCCGGCACGGTCCTGCGGCAGGCCTTTGTTCAGGTCATGGCGCAGGTTCTGCCCATCGAGCACGTACACCGCACGGCCCATGTCGAACAGCTTGCGCTCAACGGCATACGCCAGGGTGCTCTTGCCCGCGCCCGACAGGCCGCTGAACAGCACGGTGGCCGGCTGCTGGCCGAAGCGCAAGGCACGCTCCTCGGTGGTCACGTGGGCCTGCCTGCCATGCTGGCCGGTGCTGCCGTGAGGCAGTACCGGTGGCGCGATGATCATGCCCGCGCCCACGGTGCCGTTGGTCAGGCGGTCGATGATGATGAACGCGCCGGTGGTGCGGTTGCTGTCGTAGCCGTCCAGCGCGATCGGAGCGTCCAGGCTCACCTTGACCTTGCCGATCTCGTTGAGCTGCAACGCGCTCGCAGCGCCCTGTTCCAGGGTGTTCACATCGACCTTGTGGGCGATGCTGGCAATCGAGCCCGGCACGTAGCTGGTGGCGCGCTTGATGTCGTATTTCTTGCCCGGCAGCATCGGCTCTTCGGCCATCCACACCAGCATGGCGTCGAACTGGTCGGTCACCGGCGGGACGTTGTCGGCATGCACCAGCAGGTCGCCACGGGAGATGTCGATCTCGTCTTCCATGGTCAGGGTCACGGCCTGGCCCGGGCCGGCCTGCTCCAGCTCACCTTCGTAGGTGACGATGGACTTCACGCGGCTGCTCTTGCCCGACGGCAGCACCACGATCTCGTCGCCCTTGTGTACCACGCCACTGGCCAGGGTGCCGGCAAAGCCACGGAAGTTCAGGTTGGGACGGTTGACGTACTGCACCGGAAAACGCAGGTCGGTGAAGTTGCGGTCGGCCGCCACTTCCACGGTTTCGAGGATTTCCATCAGCGCAGGGCCGGTGTACCACGGCGAACGCTCGCTGCGGTTGACCACGTTGTCGCCCTTGAGCGCCGACATCGGCACGAAGTGCAGGCTGCTGGGGGTCATGTTGATGGCTTCGGCAAACTTCAGGTAGTCGGCCTTGATGCCTTCGAACACGTCCTGGTCGAAGCCCTTGAGGTCCATCTTGTTCACGGCCACGACGATGTGCTTGATGCCCAGCAGCGAAGCGATGTAGCTGTGCCGGCGGGTCTGGGTCTGCACGCCGTAGCGCGCGTCCACCAGGATGATCGCCAGGTCGCAGGTGGACGCACCGGTGGCCATGTTGCGGGTGTACTGCTCGTGGCCCGGGGTGTCGGCGATGATGAACTTGCGCTTGGCCGTGGAGAAATAGCGGTAGGCCACATCGATGGTGATGCCCTGCTCGCGCTCGGCCTGCAGGCCGTCGACCAGCAATGCCAGGTCGATGTCGTCACCGGTGGTGCCGACTTTCTTCGAATCGCGGGTAATGGCTTCCAGATGGTCTTCGTAGATCATCTTGGAATCGTGCAGCAGGCGCCCGATCAGGGTGCTCTTGCCGTCGTCGACGTTACCGCAGGTCAAGAAGCGCAGCAGTTCCTTGCGTTCGTGCTGGGCCAGGTAGGCGAGGATGTCCTCGCTGATCAATTCGGATTGGTGCGACATGGTCTGACCCTAACTTAGAAATAGCCCTGACGTTTCTTGTCTTCCATGGAACCTGCGCCATCGTGGTCGATGACGCGGCCCTGGCGCTCGGAAGTGCGCGTCAGGAGCATTTCCTGAATGATGTCGGTCAGGCTCTCGGCCTCCGACTCCACCGCGCCCGTCAACGGGTAGCAGCCAAGGGTACGGAAACGCACTTTCTTCTTGACGATGCGAGCCTTCTCTTCATCCGAGAGGTGCTCCAGGATGCGCTCGTCATCGATCATGATCAGGGTGCCGTTCTTCTCGATCACTTCGCGCTCGGCTGCAAAGTACAGCGGCACGATCGGGATGCCTTCGAGGTAGATGTACTGCCAGATATCCAGCTCGGTCCAGTTCGACAGCGGGAACACGCGAATCGACTCGCCCTTGTTGACCTTGCCGTTGTACACGTTCCACAGCTCTGGGCGCTGGTTCTTCGGGTCCCAGCGGTGCTTGCTGTCACGGAACGAGTACACACGCTCCTTGGCCCGCGACTTCTCTTCGTCGCGGCGCGCGCCACCGAAGGCGGCGTCGAAGCCGTGCTTGTCGAGCGCCTGCTTGAGGCCCTCGGTCTTCATGATGTCGGTGTGCTTGGCACTGCCGTGGGTGAACGGATTGATGCCCTGGGCAACGCCATCGGGGTTGACGTGGGTGATCAGCTCCAGGCCCATTTCCTCGACCATCTTGTCGCGGAAGCTGTACATCTCCTGGAATTTCCACTGGGTGTCGACGTGCATCACCGGAAACGGCAGCTTGCCCGGGAAGAAGGCCTTGCGTGCCAGGTGCAGCATCACGGCCGAATCCTTGCCGATCGAGTACAGCATCACCGGGTTGTCGAACTCGGCGGCCACCTCACGAATGATGTGGATGCTCTCCGCCTCCAACTGTTTCAAATGCGTCAGCTTGTCGACCATGGCTACTCACGGAAAATCAATCTTATGGACGGCCAGCGGGCCGTGTTCGAGCGGGCCACTTTATCACAGCACCCGATTCTATTTAGGCAGGCTACTAGAACGAAACAGTATAAGAATATGCCTTGGCGTTTTAGCCTCAGATCGGGTTCGGGCAGTCGATGAACAGGTGTTCCAGAGCGAATCGACGTGCCAGGTAATCGCCCAGCGCCTGCACCCCGTAACGCTCGGTGGCGTGGTGGCCGGCGGCGATGAAGCTGATGCCGTTCTCGCGAGCACTGTGGAAAGTCTGTTCCGACGCCTCGCCGCTCAGGTACAGGTCGACCCCTGCGGCAATCGCCTGGTCGATGTAGCCCTGGCCGCCGCCGGTGCACCAGCCCACCCGGCGAATGACCTCGTCGCCTTCGATCAGCAGCGGCTCGCGGCCCATCACGTCGCTGACCTTGCGCGCGAAATCCCGCGCCGACATCGGTTCGGCCAGCGAGCCCACCAGGCCCACCACCCGCGGGTTGGCCGGGTCCAGCGGGCCCTCGACGGTGATGTCCAGCTGGCGCGCCAGCTGCACGTTGTTGCCCACCTCGGGGTGCAGGTCCAGCGGCAGGTGGTAGGCCAGCAGGCTCAGGTCGTGTTTGAGCAGGGTCTTGAGGCGGCGCTGCTTCATGCCGGTGATGCAGGGGTTCTCGCCCTTCCAGAAGTAGCCGTGGTGCACCAGCACCAGGTCGGCGCCCGCCTCGACCGCCGCGTCCAGCAATGCCTGGCTGGCGGTGACGCCGGTGACGATGCGCGACACCTGCGGGTTGCCCTCGACCTGCAGGCCGTTGGGGCAGTAGTCCTGGATTTTTGCGCTGCCAAGGTAGCGATCGGCTTCCTCGACCAGGGTGCTCAGGGCAACAGCCATGCAAAGACTCCTCAATTCAGCGGTTCAGCGTGGCACAAGGCCTCGTATAATGGCCGCCATTATGAGCCGTCGACCGTTTTTGGGGAAACCGACGGCAACTGCCCGGGGGCGCGGCGCCATGACCGTCATGGCTCGACGTGATTTAGCAGTTCCTGCACGGGCCTTGCCGCAGTATGATCGCGCGCGTTCATCTACTCCCCACTGCGGCATCGGCTCTGGCCACCTCCCAGGATCCATCTCATGTTCAAGGCTCTGCGTTACTTTGCCTGGCCACTGGTCACCGGCGTACTGATCGCCCTGCTGGTCATCCAGCAATTTCCCCAATGGGTCGGCCTGCCCAGCCAGGACGTCAACCTGCAGCAGGCGCCGCAGACCACGCGGCTGATGCAGGGCCCCGTGTCGTATGCCGATGCGGTGAGCAATGCGGCCCCCGCAGTGGCCAACCTGTACACCACCAAGGTGGTCAACAAGACCGCGCACCCGCTGTTCGAAGACCCACAGTTCCGCCGCTTCTTCGGTGACAACCTGCCCAAGCAGCGGCGCTGGGAATCGAGCCTGGGCTCGGCGGTGATCATGAGCCCGGAGGGCTACCTGCTGACCAACAACCACGTGACCTCCGGCGCCGACCAGATCGTGGTGGCGCTCAAGGACGGCCGCGAGACCCTGGCACGGGTGATCGGCAGCGACCCGGAAACCGACCTGGCCGTGCTCAAGATCGACCTCAAGAACCTGCCCTCGATCACCATCGGGCGCTCGGACAACATCCACATCGGTGATGTGGCGCTGGCCATCGGCAACCCGTTCGGCGTCGGCCAGACCGTGACCATGGGCATCATCAGCGCCACCGGGCGCAACCAGCTGGGCCTGAACAACTACGAAGACTTCATCCAGACCGACGCGGCCATCAACCCGGGCAACTCCGGTGGCGCGCTGGTGGATGCCAATGGCAACCTGACCGGCATCAACACCGCGATCTTCTCCAAGTCCGGCGGCTCGCAGGGCATCGGCTTCGCCATCCCCACCAAGCTGGCGCTGGAGGTGATGAAGTCGATCATCGAGCATGGTCAGGTGATTCGCGGCTGGCTGGGCATCGAGGTGCAACCGCTGAGCCAGGAGCTGGCCGAGTCGTTCGGCATGCAGGGCCGGCCAGGCATCGTGGTGGCGGGCATCTTCCGCGACGGGCCGGCGCAGAAGGCCGGCCTGCAGCTGGGTGACGTGATTCTGAGCATCAATGGCGAACCGGCCGGCGATGGCCGGCGCTCGATGAACCAGGTGGCGCGGATCAAGCCCAACGACAAGGTGGCCATCGAAGTGGTGCGCAACGGCAAGCCGCTGAAGCTGATCGCCGAGATCGGCCTGCGTCCACCGCCTGCACCCGCGCCCAAGGAAGAGGACTGACCGCGCCGGCCTGACGCCGCATCGGCGCAGCACTGCGTGCGGCGGGTGATTGGCACGACCGACTGTTCTGTGACAGCCTTGCACGCAACGCCAGCGATGCCTTTCTTCAAGCACGCACCCCGGCCTGCGTGCACTTTTTCGGAGCAGTCATGACCAATCCCCTGATTCTCGAACCCCAGAAAACCGCCGACGCCTGTGTCATCTGGCTGCATGGCCTGGGCGCCGACCGCTACGACTTCATGCCGGTGGCCGAAGCCCTGCAGGAAGTGCTACTGAGCACGCGCTTCGTGATGCCGCAGGCACCCACCCAGCCGGTCACCATCAACAATGGCTACGCCATGCCCAGCTGGTACGACATCAAGGCGCTGACGCCCGGTGCACGCGCCATCGACGAAGCGCAACTCGACGCCTCGGCACAGGCGGTCATCGACCTGATCAAGCAGGAACAGGCCAAGGGCGTCGCCCTGTCGCGCATCATCCTGGCCGGCTTCTCCCAGGGCGGTGCAGTGGTTCTGCACACCGCCTATGTAAAGTGGCAGGAGACGCTGGGCGGGGTAATGGCCCTTTCCACCTACGCTCCGACCTTCACCGACAGCACCGTGCTCAGCGCCAGCCAGCAGCGCATTCCGGCGCTGTGCCTGCACGGCGTGTACGACCCGGTGGTCATCCCGTCCATGGGGCGTGCCGCCTTCGAGTACCTGAACAGCTGGGGCGTCACCGTGCAGTGGAAGGAATACCCGATGGAACACGCCGTGCTGCCCGAGGAAATCCAGGACATCGGCGCCTGGCTGATCGAGCGTCTGCGCTAAAAAACGCCTTGCCTGTAGTTGTCGGAGCAATCCACTACGCCGCGCCCGAATCTTGCATTACACTGGCCGGCGTACATTCCTTAACCAATTGATGAGATGACCGTGCTCAAAGCACTCAAGAAGATGTTCGGAAAGAGCGAGGTTGAGCAACTCGCCACCGAAAGCGTTGCTACCGTGCAGCCGCCCGCAGCACCCAAGGCCCCAGCTCCCGCCGCGCCGCTCAAGGCTCAGACCGAAGCCGCCGCGCCAGCGCGCGCCGAAAAGCCGGCGGAAAAAACCCTGGAGCAACCGGCGAGCAAACCGGTCGAGGCCAAGCCGCGCCGCGAGCGCAAGCCAAAACCCCAGGCCAGCACCTGGAAACTGGAAGACTTTGTGGTGGAACCGCAAGAGGGCAAGACCCGCTTCCACGACTTCAAGCTTTCGCCCGAGCTGATGCATGCCATCCACGACCTGGGCTTCCCGTACTGCACGCCGATCCAGGCCGAAGTACTGGGCTTCACCCTGCGTGGCAAGGATGCGATCGGCCGGGCCCAGACCGGCACCGGCAAGACCGCCGCGTTCCTGATCTCGATCATCAGCCAGCTGCAACAGACCCCGCCGCCCAAAGAGCGCTACATGGGCGAGCCGCGGGCGCTGATCATTGCCCCTACCCGCGAACTGGTGGTGCAGATCGCCAAGGACGCCGCCGAGCTGACCAAGTACACCGGCCTGAACGTGATGACGTTCGTCGGTGGCATGGACTTCGACAAGCAGCTCAAGGCCCTTGAGGCACGCCACTGCGACATCCTGGTGGCCACCCCGGGTCGCCTGCTGGACTTCAACCAGCGCGGTGAAGCGCACCTGGACATGGTCGAGGTGCTGGTGCTGGACGAAGCCGACCGCATGCTCGACATGGGCTTCATCCCGCAGGTTCGCCAGATCATCCGCCAGACCCCGCCCAAGAGCGAGCGCCAGACGCTGCTGTTCTCGGCCACCTTCACCGAAGACGTGATGAACCTGGCGCAACAGTGGACCACCGACCCGGCCATCGTCGAGATCGAGCCGGAGAACGTTGCCAGCGAAACCGTCGAGCAGCATGTGTATGCGGTAGCCGGCGCCGACAAGTACAAGCTGCTGTACAACCTGGTGACCGAGAACAAGTGGGAGCGGGTCATCGTGTTCGCCAACCGCAAGGACGAGGTGCGCCGTATCGAAGAGCGCCTGGTGCGTGACGGCGTGAATGCCGCGCAATTGTCGGGCGATGTGCCGCAGCACAAGCGCATCAAGACCCTGGAGAATTTCCGCGAAGGCCGGGTCACCGTGCTGGTGGCCACCGATGTGGCCGGTCGCGGGATCCACATCGACGGCATCAGCCACGTGATCAACTTCACCCTGCCCGAAGACCCGGACGACTACGTGCACCGTATCGGCCGTACCGGCCGTGCGGGTACCAGTGGCGTGTCGATCAGCTTCGCCGGTGAGGATGATTCGTACCAGTTGCCGGGTATCGAGGCATTGCTGGGGCGCAAGATCAGTTGCGAGACCCCGCCGACCGAGCTGCTCAAGCCGGTGGCGCGCAAGCATCACTGAGTCGATTGATGGACAGAAAACGCAGCCCTCGCCGGCTGCGTTTTTTTTTGCGCTGACCGGGCTGGCTCATCGCGGGTCAAGCCCGCTCCCACAGCGACCACAGTAATGATTGTGGGGGCGGGCTCGACCCGCGATAGGGTTGGCGCAATTAAACTATTTGTCCATAATAGACAAAATAGTTCAAATGGAGCGCCGCATGTCTACCCCACGCGTGATCGACCAGCCCCTGGCCCGCCAACTGCTCGCGCAGGTGGACGTGCCGCAGATCCTGCGCAAGCTGTTCCGTGACCTGGCCGCCGGCCAGGCCGTGCAGCCGCCGCAACAGCTGGTGGAGTTCCCGGCCGGCAGGGGCGACTTCATCAACTACGGCGGGGTGCTCGCCGAAGACCGCGTCTACGGCGTAAAGACCTCGCCCTACATCGTGCGCGAAGGCGCGCCGCTGATCACCGCCTGGACATTGCTGATGTCCATGGACAGCGGCCAGCCACTGCTATTGTGCGACGCCGGCGAACTGACCACCGCACGCACCGCTGCCACCACCGCCGTCGCGGTCGACGCCCTGGCCCCCACCAGCGCCAGGCGCCTGACCGTGATCGGCAGCGGCCCCATCGCCCAGGCCCACCTGCACTATGTGCGCGGCGTGCGCGACTGGCAGGACATCCGCCTGCACTCGCCAGGCCTCAAGGATAAAAGCGCCGAGCAGCGCGAAGCCCTCGGTGCACTCGACCCGCGCCTGAGCCTGGTGGACGACCTGCAATCAGCACTGCACGACGCCGACGTGATCATGCTGTGCACCTCGTCGGCAAAGCCTGTGATCGACCCGCGCCAGCTGAGCAAGCCGGCCCTGATCACCTCGATCAGCACCAACGCGGTACGCGCCCACGAAGTGCCGCCCGAGTGCCTGACCGACATGGACGTGTACTGCGACTATCGCCTGACCACCCCCGGCTCAGCCGGCGAGATGCGCATCGCCAGCGAGCAGCACGGCTGGCAGGCCGACGCCATCATCGGCGACCTGGCCCAGTTGCTCAGCGAGCAGGCGCCGCGCCCGACCTACCAGCGCCATGCCTTCTTCCGCTCCATCGGCCTGGGCCTGGAAGACATCGCCCTGGCCAACGCCCTGTACCGCCTGCACGGGTGACGCCCGCCCGCGTTTGCGGCACACTCCCAGCGCCCTTCGCCTAGGGCGCTGACGCCGCCTGGAGCCCGCCTGCATGCCGATACCGCCCCACGACCCCGCCCTGAGCAACTTTCGCGCGATTGCCGACGCCATCGCCACGCTGTTCTTCCCCCACGCCGAGGTGGTGCTGCACGACCTGCGCAGCCAGAAGATCGACTACATCGCCAACAACCTGTCCAAGCGCGAGATCGGCGACGATGCGGCCCTGGAAGACATGTTCGAGGCAGGTACCGACGAAACCAACATCGGCCCCTACGAAAAGCTCAATTGGGACGGGCAGAAGATCCGCTCGCTCAGCACCGTGCTGCGCGACGCCCAGGGCAAGCCGCAGGCCGTGCTGTGCATCAACCTGAACATCTCGATGTTCGAAAACGCCAAGGCGGCGCTGGACCTGTTTCTCTCGCCCACCCGGCTGATCGCCCAGCCCGACGCGCTGTTTCGCGATGACTGGCAGGAGCGCATCAACACGTTTCTCAACAGCTGGCTGCGCGAGCGCCAGCTGGCACTGAGCAACCTGAATCGCGACCACAAGCGCGAACTGGTGCTGGCCCTGCATGCCGAGGGTGCGTTTCGAGGCAAGAGCGCCGCCAACTACGTGGCCAACGTGCTGAACATGGGCCGGGCCACGGTGTACAAGCACCTCAAGGAGCTCAAGGCCTGAACGAACTCAGGCCTCGGGCAGGCGACGGTCAGTCGCCGTAGATGTCGGACTTGAAGTACTTGGCCTGGATCTTCTGGTACTCGCCATTGGCGCGAATGGCGTCGATGGCCGCGTTCAGCTGGGCGACCAGTTCGGCGTTGCCCTTGCGCACCGCGATCCCGGCGCCCTCACCCACGTACTTGGGGTCTTTCAGCTCTGGCCCGACAAACCCGTAACCCTTGCCCTTGGGCGTCTCCAGGAAGCCCTGTTCAAGCGGGATGGTGTCGGCGAACACACCGTCCAGGCGACCGGCCACCAGGTCCATGAAGATTTCCTCGTTGCTGGTGTAGCGCACGATCTCGATGCCCTTGGGCACCAGTTCCGCAGTCACATAGCGGTCGGTGGTGGTCGCGCGCTGCACGCCGATGCGCTTGCCCTTGAGGTTGGCGAAGTCGTCATCGACCTGGCTGCCGGCCTTCATGGCCAGGCGTGCGGAGGTGAAGTAGTACTTGTGGGTGAAGTCCACCGACTTCTTGCGGTCTTCGGTGATGGTGATCGACGACAGGGCGGCGTCGATCTTCTTGACCTTGAGCGACGGGATCAGGCCGTCGTATTCCTGTTCGGTCCACTGGCACTTGACCTGCATCTGCGCGCACAGGGCGTTGCCGATGTCGTAGTCGAAGCCACTGATAGCGCCGTCGGCGGTCTTGAACGCGAACGGTGGGTAGGCGGCTTCGATACCGATGCGCAGGGTCTTTTCAGCGGCGAACGACGGGGCGGCGGCAAACAGGCTCAACGCCAGCGCGGCCAACAGGGATGGGGTTTTCATCAGCGGTCTCTCTCGCTCGTTGTTGGGGTGTGTTGCAAGACAGAGGAAAAAGCGGCGGGCACAAGGCAGCCTGGAACTATTTTGTACTTATAATTCCATACTGGACTTTTGTGTATTAATTTTCAACCGATTCGCGGCACCGTACCGTTGCAGGAGCCAGCCTTGCCGGCGGGGCGTCTACCAACGCCCCGCAGCGTCCGCATCACTCTGGCGCCCCTCGACCCAGCGCGGCCCCTCGCCGGTCTGCTCCTTCTTCCAGAACGGCGCGCGGGTCTTGAGATAGTCCATCACGAAGTCGCACGCCTGGAACGCCGCCTGCCGGTGCGCACTGGCTACACCCACGAACACGATCGGCTCGCCCGGCTGCAATGCGCCGATACGGTGCAGCACTTCGACCTTGAGCAACGGCCAGCGCTGCTCGGCCTCCAGCACGATCTTGGCCAGGGCCTTTTCGGTCATGCCCGGGTAATGCTCCAGGAACATCCCCGCCACCTCGCGACCGTCGTTGAAGTCGCGCACATAGCCGACAAACGACACCACCGCGCCCACCCCGACGTTGGCCGCGTGCATCGCATTGGTCTCGGCGCCGGGGTCGAACGCGCCGGCCTGCACTCGAACGCCCACCTCAGCCCCCGGTCACGGGCGGAAAGAACGCCACTTCGTCGCCGTCGGCCACCGGCTCGTCGAGCCTGCACAACTCCTGGTTGCGCGCGCACATCAGGTTCTGCTCGCCCAGCATCGCGTACCCCTCCCCGCGTGCCAGCAGGGCCTTGCGCACATCGTCGACGCTGTCGAACGGCCCGTCGAGGCGTTCGCCGTCGCTGCCCAGCGCCTCGCGATACCGCGCGAAATACACCACGTCGATGTTCATGGCGCCTCCACCTGGTAGTGCCCGCTCTTGCCGCCCAGTTTTTCCAGCACACGCACGCTGTGGATGGTCATGCCCCGGTCCACGGCCTTGCACATGTCGTAGATCGTCAGCGCCGCCACACTGGCGGCCGTCAGGGCCTCCATCTCGACGCCGGTCTGCCCGGCCAGCTTGCAGCGCGCCACGATATGCACCGTGTCGTCGCCTTCGCCAGTCAGCTCGAGCTTGACGCTGGTGAGCATCAACGGGTGGCACAGCGGGATCAGATCGCTGGTCTTCTTTGCCGCCTGGATGCCGGCAATGCGCGCCACGGCAAACACGTCGCCCTTGGGGTGGCCGCCAGCCACGATCATCTGCAAGGTTTGCGGGAGCATGCGCACCCGCGCTTCGGCCACCGCCTCGCGCGAGGTGACGGCTTTGTCGGTGACGTCGACCATGTTGGCCCGACCTTGGGAATCGAGATGAGTCAGCACAGGGTTACTCCTGATCAGGAGCACCGATTGTAAACCCAGGGGTCAACATTAGGCAGCGGAAAAAACCGGGCGGCACAAGGCCGCCCGGTGGGCAAGGGTTACAGGTGGGATTCGGCGTATTCGGCCAGGACCGAACGCGGCACGCCCTGCAGGGTGATGTGCACGCCGTTGGGGAAGTCCTTGAAGCGCTCGGTCAGGTAGGTCAGGCCCGAGCTGGTGGCGGACAGGTAAGGGGTGTCGATCTGCGCCAGGTTGCCCAGGCAGATCACCTTGGAACCGGCCCCGGCACGGGTGATGATGGTCTTCATCTGGTGCGGGGTGAGGTTCTGGCATTCGTCGATCAGGATCAGGCTCTGCTGGAAGCTGCGACCGCGAATGTAGTTGAGCGACTTGAACTGCAACGGCACGCGCTCGAGGATGTACTCGACGCTGCCATGGGTGTTCTCGTCGTCCATGTGCAAGGCTTCGAGGTTGTCGGTGATCGCCCCCAGCCAGGGCTCCATTTTTTCCGCTTCGGTGCCCGGCAGGAAGCCGATTTCCTGGTCCAGCCCCTGCACGCTGCGGGTGGCGATGATGCGCCGGTAGCGCTTGCTGACCATGGTCTGCTCGATGGCTGCGGCCAGTGCCAGGATGGTCTTGCCCGAACCTGCGGCACCGGTGAGGTTGACGAGGTGGATGTCGGGGTCGAGCAGGGCGAACAGCGCCAGGCCCTGATGGATGTCACGCGGTTTCAGGCCCCAGGCTTCCTGGTGCAGCAGTGGCTCCTGATGCAGGTCGAGCAGCAGCAACTCGCTGTCACGGATGCCCTTGACCCAGCCGACGAAGCCCTGCTCGTCGATGATGAACTCGTTGATGTGAACCGCCGGCAGGTTGTCGGCCAGCTGCACGCGGTGCCAGGTGCGCCCGCGCTCCTGGCGGGTCTCGACCTTGTTGACGCGGTCCCAGAACGAGCCGCTGACCGAATGGTAGCCCTTGGGCAGCAACGAAACGTCGTCGACCAGCTGATCGGTACTGTAGTCCTCGGCGGCGATACCGCAGGCGCGGGCCTTGAGGCGCATGTTGATGTCTTTGGTCACCAGCACCACGTCCAGTTCCTTGCGCCGGCTACGCAGCTCGAGCAACTGGTTGATGATGATGTTGTCGTTGAGGTGTTCTGGCAGCAGCCGGTTGGGTTCGGCGCGTGGGGTCATCAGAATCGACAGGAAGCCCTTGGGGCCGCTCTTGCCGCGCTGGATCGGTACGCCCTGCTCGACATCCTCGGGCGTGGCATCGCCCAGGGTCTGGTCGATCAGACGAATGGCCTGGCGGCATTCGGCGGCGATCGTGTGTTTGCCGGTCTTGAGTTTGTCGAGCTCCTCGAGCACGGTCATCGGCAGCGCGACGTGGTGTTCCTCGAAATTCAGCAAGGCGTTCGGATCGTGAATCAGAACATTGGTATCGAGCACGTAAAGGATTGGCTGGTTGGAAGAAACGTTACGTCCTTGATCATCCATACTCGGTCACCTTTGTAGGGGCCAGACGACGCAATACCTGGGCGGTGCTGCGCCGCGAAGTGACCGCCGGTCTCCCCCTGGCCGCGTCGTTACGGTAGGGAAGCTGCGAACAAAGGAGGGGCCATTAGTACGCCACCTGTGCTGCAGGGTTCGGCGGTCTGACTTCTTGATACCGCAAAACCCGTGACGATAAAAAGCGTTTTTACGTTTTTTTGAAGTTTATTTTTCGTTGTGCGGTCAAGCCCTTGGCGTGAGCCGCAAGCACCACTACAGTTAATGATCAAACCCCGATGAACGCCTGGCGATTTTTTCCGCCGGGTGCCGCCGCGCCAAGCGATTACGGGGTTTCGGCGAATTCCCGGCAGTTGCCCCAGCCAATCCCGCTCTGGGCCGTGTGCTGCAGCAACCAGTCGATCGCCGCCTGGGCCCTGGGCTGGCCGTCATGAAACTGGATCACCCCGCGACGCCACAGCAGCATCAGGCTCAGCACCCGCTGCGCCGACTGCTCGGCATTCAACCCGGCCTGGTCCTGGGCGTCGATATCCCACAACATCACCTGCAGCTGCTGGCCGGCAAAAAACGCCGCACTGTCAGCGCGGCGCTGCCCGTAGGGCGGGCGAAACAGCGGCACGAATGCCTCGGGCAGGCTGCTCTGTACCAATGCCCGGCTGGAGACCACCGAGTCCTGCCAGCCGGTCCACTGCGCATGCGAGCTGTACTGCCAGCCCTGCAGCCCCACGCACTGCCCGGCATACAGTTGTTGCAGCGCCGCGGCCGAGGTCTGGTCGCGGCGCGCCTGCAGGTTCTTGCCCACCACGAAGAACAGCCCGCCAAGCTTCTGCCGGCGCAGGTAGTCGGTCAGCGCCTCGGTAGCCGGCCCCGGGCCGCCATCGAAACTGAGCACGAACAGCCGGTCGTTGAGTGCCTGGCCATCGCGCTCCTGGTCGGAAAACCGCTCCACCTCGCTGGAGGTCTGGGTAAACAGCGCCGCCTTGCGCAATTGCTCGTTCAGGTAGTACTCGTGAAAACGCCGGCTTGGCTGCGCCCAACCGGCGTAGAACGAATCGTCTGCAACACTGAACTTGCCCGCCTGCTGGCGCAGGTCCGGCAGGCTGTCGATGGCGTAGCAGAACGAGGCGTCCTGCTCGCAGCTCTGCTGGGCCAGGTCATAGTTGCGCCACAGCCGCTGCCACAGGCGCTGACGCAAGGCATTCAGCGTCACCAGGTTGACCTGGCGAAGGTTCAGGCGCTCGGCCAGCTGCGCCTCGCTCAGGGCCTCGCTGTCATACAGCACGCGGGCAAAGCTGAGGATTTCGGCACGCGAGGCCACATCGAACAGGGCCGGGCTGTCGAGTTGTTCGGGCCACACGCTGCGGTCGAACCGGGCCAGCTCGACCGGGGCAGCGTGCACCAGCGTGCTCAGCAGGCCGGCCAGTAAAAGAAGGGCTATGCGCACGATCACACTCTCCATTTTCTCGCCGCGCACTATAGCGCCAAGCGCCGCCAGGGTCTTGGCTATTGGCGCGATAGCTGGAGATCGGCGCCCCCCGCCCGTAGAATCGACGCCACGATTCAAGGAGCCGACCTCATGCTGACGGTGATCTCACCCGCCAAGACCCTCGATTACGACACCCCGCCCGTTACCCAGCGGCACACCCTGCCGCAATACCTGGACGACTCCCAGGAACTGATCCTGCAACTGCGCGAACTTTCGCCGCAGCAGATCAGCGACCTGATGCACCTCTCGGACAAGCTGGCCGGCCTCAATGCCGCGCGCTTCGGCAGCTGGACCCCGAACTTCACCCCGGCCAACGCCAAGCAGGCGCTGCTGGCGTTCAAGGGCGACGTGTACACCGGCCTGGATGCACAGAGCCTGAGCGAAGACGACTTCACCTATGCCCAGCAGCACCTGCGCATGCTGTCGGGGCTGTACGGCCTGCTGCGTCCGCTGGACCTGATGCAGCCCTACCGGCTGGAGATGGGCACCAAGCTGGCCAACGCCCGCGGCAAGGACCTCTACGCCTTCTGGGGCACGCGCATCAGCGAGTGGCTGAACCAGGCGCTGGCCGAACAAGGCGACGACCTGCTGCTGAACCTGGCCAGCAACGAGTACTTCTCGGCGGTCAAGCGCAGCGCGTTGAAGGCGCGGGTGATCAACACCGAGTTTCGCGACTTCAAGAATGGCCAGTACAAGATCATCAGCTTCTATGCCAAGAAGGCGCGGGGCATGATGACCCGCTTCGTGACCCAGGAGCGCATCGACGACCCCGAGCGGCTCAAGCAGTTCGACGTGCAGGGCTACTACTACAGTGCCGAGCAGTCCAAACCGGACAACCTGGTGTTCCTGCGCGACCACCCGGCCGAGTAGAAAGCATCGCGGGTCCCCCCGCTCCCCCCGGGATCACCTGAATCCTTGCGGGCGCGGGGTTGACTCGCGATGGCGTCCTCACAGCCCGCCAGGCGCCAATCCCGTGGCGCCAAAAAACCACCCCCTCTAGCCATATCGCCAAACGTCATAAGACCGTTCGTAGTTTTCTGACGAAATATCCTGAAATTTTTTTTCATGCTGGCATAAAAACATCCCCCTCCAAGTTTGCCCTACAGACACGGGACGAAACTGCCGTGTGCTATCAAAGTGAAAGTATCGTCAACTGTTGAAATATTAAAAAATCCTTCACGGCGACTCGGGCGAGCCTGGAACTTATCCCCTTGAGGCTCGCTCATACCACCGGTACGGATTATCTCGTGACGTATGTGAGAGATGACGTACATGACAAATGGACAGTATCAGGAAGTTTTGAAAGCACTTTTTTGTCCGCGCAATTGTTCGACAAGATTACGCGTCCAAGCCAGGAGAGAGCACCCTTAAAAATCGTCCTAGTGGTTGATTTCAAAGGATTTAATCCACTTGAAATAACAAGCACAGCAGTACGCGCAGTGGGTACTGCAATAAAGACGGATACCGTCCAGGGCTCACCCCCTAATGTAAATGGCCATTAGCCGCCAACTTGAGTGCCGTTTATTTTTCGCACTCCAATTTAATTTGCCTGCCGGCAGTTAGCGGTTTAACCGTGATACTTCCGTGCACCCTGAATTTGCTGGTCAACCAACCCGGTCTGGCGCTTAGTTGTGCGCCGACATGATAAACACATGAGGTGAATGCGATGCGTATCAGCATCTTTGGTTTGGGTTATGTAGGTGCGGTCTGTGCGGGCTGCCTGTCCGCCCGGGGCCATGAAGTGATCGGCGTGGATGTATCGGCGACCAAGATCGACCTGATCAACCAGGGCAAATCCCCCATCGTGGAACCGGGCCTCGAAGCCCTGTTGCAGCAAGGCATTGCCAACCAGCGCCTGCGGGGCACCACCGATTTTGCCCAGGCCATTCGCGACAGCGACGTGTCGATGATCTGCGTCGGTACGCCGAGCAAGAAGAACGGCGACCTGGGCCTGGAATACATCGAGTCGGTGTGCCGCGAAATCGGTCTGGTGCTGCGCGACAAGAGCAGCCGCCACACCATCGTGGTGCGCAGCACCGTACTGCCGGGCACCGTCAAGAACGTGGTGATCCCGATTCTCGAAGACTGCTCGGGCAAGAAGGCCGGCGTCGACTTCGGCGTGGCGGTCAACCCCGAGTTCCTGCGAGAAAGCACCGCGATCAAGGACTACGACCAGCCGCCCATGACTGTCATCGGCGAACTCGACCGCGCCAGCGGCGACGTGCTGCAGGCCCTCTACGAAGAGCTCGACGCCCCGATCATCCGCAAGGACATCGAAGTGGCCGAGATGATCAAGTACACCTGCAACGTGTGGCACGCCACCAAGGTCACCTTCGCCAACGAGATCGGCAACATCGCCAAGGCCTGCGGCGTCGATGGCCGCGAAGTGATGGAAGTGGTGTGCCAGGACAAGGCCCTGAACCTGTCGCAGTACTACATGCGCCCAGGCTTCGCCTTCGGCGGCTCGTGCCTGCCCAAGGACGTGCGCGCCCTCACCTACCGCGCCGGCAGCCTGGACGTGAAGGCGCCGCTGCTCAACTCGCTGATGACCAGCAACGAGTCCCAGGTGCAGAACGCCTTCGACATCATCGAAAGCCACGACAAGCGCAAGGTTGCCCTGCTGGGCCTGAGCTTCAAGGCCGGCACCGACGACCTGCGCGAGAGCCCGCTGGTGGAACTGGCCGAACGCCTGATCGGCAAGGGCTACGAGCTCAACATCTACGACAGCAACGTCGAGTACGCCCGCGTGCACGGCGCCAACAAGGACTACATCGAGTCGAAGATCCCCCACGTCTCGTCTCTGCTCAACGCCGACTTCGAGCAGGTGGTCAACCACGCCGACGTGATCGTGCTGGGTAACCGCGACGAGAAGTTCCGTGCGCTGGCGCAACAGGCCCCGGCCGGCAAGCAGGTCATCGACCTGGTCGGCTTCATGGGCAAGCCGACCTGCCCCACCAGCCGCACCGAAGGCATCTGCTGGTAACAGCAGCCACTGCACGGGGTCGCCCCAGCCCCGTGCAGTTCCTTCCCATTCATTCGCTACGGATGCACACCATGCAAAGGCTCAAGCACGGCCTGCTACAGGTCGCCGGATGGCTGTTCTACGTGAGCCTGCTCATGCTGATCGCCCTGGCCTTGCCCAAGACCGTTTTCGACCCCGACTCCAAGGACTTCATCTTCCTCATCGGCGCTGTCGGAATCTGGCGTTATTCCATGGGTGCCACGCACTTCGTGCGGGGCATGCTGTTCCTCTACATCGTCTACCCGATGCTGCGACGCAAGGTGCGCAAACTGGGCAGCGCGGCCGACCCGTCGCACGTGTACCTGATGGTCACCAGCTTTCGCATCGACGCCCTGACCACCGCGCAGGTGTACAGCTCGGTGATCCGCGAGGCAATCGACTGCGGCTACCCCACCACCGTGGTCTGCTCGCTGGTGGAAATGAGCGACGAACTGCTGGTGAAAAGCCTGTGGGCCAAGTTCAACCCGCCCGACCGCGTGGCCCTGGACTTCGTGCGCATCGCCGGCACCGGCAAGCGTGACGGCCTGGCCTACGGCTTTCGCGCCATCTCGCGCCACCTGCCCGACGAGAACGCGGTGGTCGCGGTGATCGACGGCGACACCGTGCTCGGCGAAGGCGTGGTGGCCAAGACCGTGCCCTGGTTCAAGCTCTACCCCAATGTCGGTGGCCTGACCACCAACGAATTCTGCGAAGTGCGCGGCGGCTACATCATGAGCGAGTGGCACAAGCTGCGCTTTGCCCAGCGGCACATCAACATGTGCTCGATGGCACTGTCCAAGCGCGTGCTGACCATGACCGGGCGCATGTCGGTGTTCCGCGCCGCCGTGGTGACCAACCCCGAGTTCATCAAGGACGTCGAGAACGACTCGCTGCAGCACTGGCGCCTGGGGCGCTTCAAGTTCCTCACCGGCGACGACAAGTCCAGCTGGTTCAGCCTCATGCGCCTGGGCTACGACACGTTCTACGTGCCGGATGCGGCGATCAACACGGTCGAGCACCCGCCGGAAAAGAGCTTCATCAAGGCCAGCCGCAAGCTCATGTACCGCTGGTACGGCAACAACCTGCGCCAGAACTCCCGCGCCCTGGGCCTGGGCGTTCGCCGCCTCGGCCTGTTCACCAGCGTGGTGCTGTTCGACCAGCGCGTGTCGATGTGGACCAGCCTGCTCGGGCTCACCGTGGCGCTGATCGCCAGCCTCAAGTTCGGCCCTGCCTTCCTGCTGGTGTACCTGCTGTGGATCGGCATCACCCGCCTGATCCTGACCCTGATGCTGATGTGCTCGGGGCATGCCATCGGCCCGGCCTACCCGCTGATTCTCTATTACAACCAGATCGTCGGCGCAATCATGAAGATCTACGTGTTCTTCCGCCTCGACAAGCAGTCCTGGACCCGCCAGCCCACTGCGCTCAAACGCGACCTCGCGAGCTTTCAACAATGGTTCAACACCTGGTCTTCGCGGACCATGACCTTCTCGGCAGCCAGCATCTTCGTCGCTGTGCTGTTCATGGTCGTGTGAGCCGCCGCCCTACGGAATAAACAGGAACATATCGCCATGAATACCGCCGTGAATGCCAATGTCGTGCATGAGTCCGAAGCCCAGCGTCAGCACGCCCGGGTAAAGATCCCCGCCAAGCTGCGCTACCTGGGGGCCAACCGCGAGACCCTCGAAGTCAAGGTCGAGGACCTCTCGGCCGGTGGCCTGAGCTTCTACACCCGCCACCCGCTGAAGGTCGGCGAAGTGGTGCGCGGCCGCCTGCAGTTCGTGGTCGACAACCTGGGCCTGGCCATCGACATAGAGTTCCAGGTGCGCTCGCACAACGTCGCCGACGGTCGTACTGGCGTGCAGTTCCAGAACCTGGAACAGCGCGACATCGCCACCCTGCGCCACATCATCACCTCGCACCTGTCGGGCGAGCTGATCAGCATCGGCGACGTGCTCAGCACCCTGCAACGCGACAACTTCACCAAGGCGCGCAAGCAGAAGGACACCGGCGGCGGCCTGAGCGCCTTCGGCCGCCTGCGTGCGGTGACCTTCAGCCTCGGCGTGTTCGTGGTCGGCGTGGCCGCGTTCGGCTTCATCGCCAAGTCGGTGTACGGCCTGTACTTCGTCAGCCATGCCGAGGCCGGGGTGGTCAGCGTCCCCACCACCAACGTCACCATGCCGCGCGACGGCACCGTGCAGAGCCTGGTGAAGGCGGACGGCCCGGTGGTCAAGGGCGCGCCGCTGGCCTCGTTCAACACCAGCATGCTCGACCTGCTCAAGGGCCACCTGGACGACCAGCAACTGGAGCCGGCGCGGGTCGAGGAACTGTTCGGCAAGCAGCTCAGCGGCACCCTCACCAGCCCGTGCGACTGCGTGGTGGCCAGGCAGCTGGTGGATGACGGGCAATACGCGAGCAAGGGCGCAGTGATCTTCCAGCTGATCCCGCGCACCACCAACCCGATCATCGAAGCCCGTTTCAGCTACCGCCAGTTCGACGAAGTGCAACCCGGCACCCGCGTCAACTTCCAGGTGGCCGGCGAAGACGACGTGCGCCAGGGTCGCATCGTCAGCAGCACCAGCCAGAACAGCGACGACCTGTCTTCGGACATTCGCGTGCAGATCAAGCCGGATGCGCCGATGCCCAGCGAGCTGGCCGGGCGCCCGGTGTCGGTCAACAGCGACCGGGGCCCGTCGATGGACTGGCTGATCGACAAGGCCGTGGCCCGTGGGCTTTGAAGAGGACATGCCGGTGACTACCCAACACACCGCGATCCCTGTAGGAGCCGGCCTTGCCGGCGAATCGTGCAGCCCCCTTCGCCGGCAAGGCCGGCTCCTACCGATGGGTGCACTGGCCCTGGCCATCAGCCTGGCCGGTTGCGCCGGCCTGCCCGACCAGCGCCTGGCCAACGAAGCCCTCAAGCGCGGCGACACCGCCCTGGCCGAGCGCAACTACCAGCAACTCGCCGACCTGGGCTACAGCGAGGCCCAGGTAGGCCTGGCCGATATCCAGGTCGAAACCGGTGACCCGGCCAAGCTCAGGCAGGCCGAGGCCACCTACCGCGCCGCCGCCCGCACCTCGCCCCGCGCCCAGGCCCGCCTCGGCCGTCTGCTGGTGGCCAAGCCCGACAGCAGCGAGGCCGAGCGCCACGAGGCCCAGGGCCTGCTCAAGCAGGCCTTCGCCGCCGGCGAAAGCAACACCCTGATCCCGCTGGCCATGCTCTACCTGCAATACCCGCAGAGTTTCCCCGACCTCGATGCCCAGCAGCAGATCGACCAATGGCGCGCCGCCGGCTACCCCGAGGCGGGCCTGGCCCAGGTGCTGCTGTACCGTACCCAGAACACCTACGACCAGCACCTGGACGAGGTGGAACGTATCTGCAAGGCCGCACTGGCCAGCACCGACATCTGCTATGTGGAACTGGCCAGCGTGTACCAGAAGCGTGCCCAGCCCGAACAACAGGCCGCGCTGATCGACCAGCTCAAGGCCGCCTATGCCCGCGGTGCGGTACCGGCCAGCCGGGTCGACAGCGTGGCCCGCGTACTGGCCGACCCCAGCCTGGGCCAGACCGACGAGAAAACCGCCCAGGCCCTGCTCGAACAGGTCGCACCGAGCAACCCCGCGTCCTGGGTCAGCCTGGCGCAACTGCTCTACAGCTTCCCCGAGCTGGGCGACAGCGACCAGCTGCTGGCCTACATCGACAAGGGCCGCGAGGGCGCACAACCGCGCGCCGAGCTGCTGCTGGGCCGCCTCTACTACGAAGGCAAGGCCGTGCCGGCCGACGCGAAAAAAGCCGAGACGCACCTGCAGTCCGCCGCCGATGCCGGCGAAATCAGCGCCCACTACTACCTCGGCCAGCTCTACCGCCGTGGCTATCTGGGCCAGGTCGAACCGCAGAAAGCCGTCGATCACCTGCTGCGCGCCGCCCGTGGTGGCCAGCTCAGCGCCGACTACGCGCTGGCCCAGCTGTTCAGCGAAGGTCGCGGCATTCGCCAGGACCTGGTCAACGCCTGGGTGTTCGCGCAACTGGCGCAGGCCAACCCCAGCGAGCAATCGACGGCGATGGCCGGCGAGCTCGACCAGCAGCTATCCGCCCCGCAGAAGGCCCAGGCCCAGCGCCTGTTGCAACAGGAGCGCCAGGCCCGTGGCGCCATGGGTCAGGGCCCCGGCGCGCAGGCCATGCAGGCCCTGCAGGACACCACCGAACAAGACGGCGAGGAATCCCTATGACACTCAACCCGTGGATGAAGGCCGGCCTGGGCCTGGGCTGTGCCCTGCTCTGGTCGTGCCCGACCCTGGCCGCGATGACCGCCGAGAAGAACTTCGGCCTGGAAGTGAAAGTCACCGGCCAGTCCGAGGATGACCGCGACCTGGGCACCCGCTCCGGCGGCGACGTCAACGGCCTGGGCCTGGACCTGCGCCCCTGGGTGTATGGCGAGCGCGGCAACTGGAGCGCCTACGCCATGGGCCAGGCGGTCACCGCCACCGACACCATCGACACCGACACCCTGCGCCAGGCCGACGACGACAGCCAGGTCGAAACCCGCCGCGCCAGCGGCCGCGAGCAGGACAAGAGCTACCTGGCCATGCGCGAGTTCTGGGTCGGCTACAGCGGCCTGACCGCCTACCCCGGCGAGCAGCTGCGCCTGGGCCGCCAGCGCCTGCGCAGCGACGACGGCATGTGGCGCGACACCAACATCGAGGCGCTGAACTGGACCTTCGACACCACCCTGCTGCACGCCAACGCCGGCGTGGCCCAGCGTTTCAGCGAGTACCGCACCGACCTCACCGACCTGGCCCCCGAAGACAAGGACCGCCTGCACGTCTACGGCGACGTGGCCGCGCAATGGACCCCCGGCCACTGGGTCGGCCTGCGCGCGCACCACACCCACGACGACGGCAAGCTGAAGAACCCGGGCGAGACCCTCGACCCGCTGGACAAGACCCGCAACGGCGACCTCACCTGGCTGGGCCTTGAGGCCAACAGCGACGCCTACAACTGGCGCAACCAGAACACCGTCAACTACTGGGGCAGCGTCACCTGGCTCACCGGCGACCGTGATCGCCTGAGCGCCACCACCCTGGCCAACGGCGACCAGCTGGCCACGCAAAAGCAGAGCGGCGATGTCAACGCCTGGGCCACCGACCTGGGCATCCGCCTGCGCCTGGACCCCAACTGGCAGGTGGGCGCGGCCTATGCCCGCGGCAGCGGCGGCGGTGGCAGCGACGGCTCGGGCAACTTCGAACAGACCGGCCTTGAGAGCAACCGCTCCAACTTCACCGGCACCCGCTCGCGTGTGCACCGCTTCGGCGAGGCCTTCCGTGGCGAGCTGGGCAACCTGCAGGCCGCCACCCTGTTCACCTCCTGGCAACTGCGCGACGACTACGACGCAAGCCTGGTGTACCACAAGTTCTGGCGCGTCGACGGCAAGCAGAACATCGGCAGCAGCGGCATCAACGCCGTGGTCGATGATGACGGCATCAACCGCCCGCTGATCCAGGGCGAAAAAGACCTCGGCCAGGAGATGGACCTGGTGGTCACCAAGTACTTCAAGCAGGGCCTGCTGCCGGCCGCGCTGAGCCAGTCGATCGACGAACCGTCGGCACTGGTGCGCTTTCGCGGTGGGGTGTTCAAGCCAGGCGACGCCTATGGCAAGGAAGCGGACTCGTACATGCACCGCGCCTTCATCGACGTGATCTGGCGTTTCTGATGCCTGGAGTGCATTGACATGAACCTTTACCCGCTCAACACGCTGATCGCCGGCAGCCTGCTGCTGGCCAGCAGCATCGCCCTGGCCAACGGCCTGCCCGTGGCCAGCCCGGCCAAAGAGCTGCAGCACGCCAAGACCTACACCGTCAGCAGCGCGCCGATCGAGCCGTTGCAGATCCCGGCGCCGACCCTGCCCGACCTCAGCGGCTACACCGCCGAAGCGGTGCAGGCCAAGATCCAGCGTGCACGCAAGGGCAAGGTCACGGTACGCCGCATGCTGCAGGAAGACGCCCTCAAGGAGTTCATCGGCGGCGACAACAAGATGGCCGAATGGGTCGCCCGCCAGCACGGCATCCCGCAGGCGATCTTCGTCGATGACGGGCATGTCGACTTCACCGAGCTGAGCAAGCACGTGCCGGCCCAGTACCTGCGTGAAACCGCGCCGGGGGTGTACCTGTCGCGCCTGCCGATCGTGGTGGGGCAAAAGGGCGTGCTCGAGATCGATGCCAAGGTCAAGGAACTGCGCCTGTCCCAGGAAGGCGGTGCGTTCATCGTCAACGACGGCAAGCTGTTCGTCAGCGACACCCACGTCACCGGCTGGCGCGAAAAGGACAACGGCCCGGCGACCTTCCGCACACCCAAGGAATTTCGCCCGTTCCTGCTCTCGTGGGGCGGCACCGAGACCTACATCGTCAACACCCGCATGGCCAGCTTCGGCTATGCCCAGAGCAAGTCCTACGGCGTGAGCATTTCGCAGTACACGCCCAACATGGCCAAGCAGATGGGCCGCCCCGAACCCACCGGCTGGATCATCGGCTCCGAGTTCAGCGACATGTGGTACGGCTTCTACTGCTACGAGACCAGCGACTTCGTGGTCAAGGACAACACCTACCGCGACAACATCGTGTACGGCATCGACCCCCACGACCGTTCGCACCGCCTGATCATCGCCGGCAACACCGTGCATGGCACCAAGAAGAAGCACGGCATCATCGTCTCGCGCGAGGTCAACGACAGCTGGATCATCAACAACAAGAGCTACGACAACAAGCTCTCGGGCGTGGTGATCGACCGCAACAGCGTCAACAACCTGATCGCCTACAACGAGATCTACCGCAACCACACCGACGGCATCACCCTGTACGAAAGCGGCGACAACCTGGTCTGGGGCAACAAGGTCATCAGCAACCGTCGCCACGGCATCCGCGTGCGCAACAGCGTGAACATCCGCCTGTACGAAAACCTCGCCATGGCCAACGGCCTGGTGGGTGTGTACGGGCACATCAAGGACCTGTCCGATACCGACCGCGACATCGACCTGGACCCGTTCGACACCAAGGTGTCGCTGATCGTGGTGGGCGGTGAACTGGCGGCCAACGGCAGCGGCCCGCTGTCGATCGACTCGCCCCTGAGCGTGGAGCTGTACCGGGTGTCGATGCTGGCCCCGAGCAAGTCCAGCGGCATCAGTTTCTCCGGGGTGCTGGGCGATCGCCAGGACGAGATTCTCGACCTGATGGTACGCCAGGGCAAAGCCGTACTGATCGACCCGGTCGAACGCCAGACCGACATGGCGGATTGAGGAAACCTGACATGACCCCACACCTGATGAAACTGCTTGGCCTGAGTGCGGCGCTGCTGGCGATCAGCAACGGCGTGCGTGCCGACGAGGTGCAGGCGCCCAGCTTCACCGCCCAGCCGTGCTGCCAACTGTGCCCCGAAGCCCACGATGCCAGCCGCTACACCACCCGCTACCAGCAGAACTTCACCACCCTGGTGCAAGCCCAGGGCGACTGGCTGTTCCGTACCCGCGAAGACCTGCGCACCGAATTCAGCACCACCCCGGCCGGCTACAAACGCCTGCAGCAGGTGCACGATGCGTTCAAGGCGCGCGGCGTGGAACTGGTGGTGGTGTACCAGCCCACCCGTGGCCTGGTGAACCGCAACATGCTCAACCCGGCCGACAAGGCCGCGTTCAACTACGAGAAGGCCCTGCGCAACTACCAGGCCATGCTCAAGCGCTTCGCCCAAATGGGCTACAACGTGCCCGACCTGTCGCCGCTGACCAACGAACAGTTGCCGGCCGCGCAGCAGGGCAAGGACTTCTACTTCCGCGGCGACCAGCACTGGACGCCCTATGGAGCCGAGCGTGCGGCAAAAATCGTGGCCGACACCGTGCACAGCATGCCGGCCTTCGCCGACATCCCGCGGCGTGAATTCGAAAGCCACACGTCCGGCCGCATGGGCAAGACCGGCACCCTGCACAACGTCGCCGGCCAACTGTGCGGCACCAGCTACGCGGTGCAGTACATGGACCAGTTCGTCACCGAGCCCAAGGGCGAGAGTGGCGGCGACGACCTGTTCGGCGACTCGGGCAACCCGCAGATCACCCTGGTTGGCACCAGCCACAGCGGCAAGAACTACAACTTCTCGGGTTTTCTGCAGCAGTACATCGGCGCCGACGTGCTCAACGTCGCGTTCCCCGGTGGCGGCCTGGAAGGTTCGATGATCCAGTACCTGGGCAGCGAGGAGTTCCAGAACAACCCGCCCAAGATCCTGGTGTGGGAGTTCTCGCCGCTGTACCGCCTGGACCAGGAAACCATCTGGCGCCAGATGCTCGCCCTGCTCGACAACGGCTGCGAAGGCAAGCCTGCGCAGATGAGCGTCAGCACCTCGCTCAAGCCGGGCACCAACGAGCTGCTGGTCAATGGCAAGAACGGCGTGATCAAGAACCTGGTCAACGGCCGTCATCAACTGGACATCCAGTTCGAAGACAAGTCGGTCAAGACCTTGCAGGCCACCCTGTGGTACCTCAATGGTCGTCACGAGGACCTGAAGATCGAAAAACCCGAAACCTCCGACACCGACGGACGCTTCGCCTTCCAGTTGCGCGAGGACGAGGACTGGGCCAACCAGACCTTGCTCGCGGTGGAAGTGCAGGGTCCCGAAAGCGGCAGCCAGAAGGTCCAGGCCAGGCTGTGTACACGCAACCCGATCGCCGGCGCCGGGCAGCATGCTGCCCAGGCCGGCCTGTGAGGCGCACATGACATCCATCCGCACCCTTGCCACCCCCGCCCTGCTCGCCCTGGCCCTGTTCGGCCCGGCGGTGCAGGCCGGCGGGCTGGTCCCGCCGCAGGGCTACTACGCCGGCATCGAGAAACCCAAGACCAGCCCCAACGACTTCACCTGTGAGGCCGTGCCCAAGCCCTACACCGGCGCGCTGCAGTTTCGCAGCAAGTACGAAGGCTCGGACAAGGCCCGCGCGACGCTGAACAAGGCATCCGAACAGGCCTTTCGCGATTCCACCGCCAGCATCACCACGCTGGAGCGCGGGGTCAGCAAGCAGGTGATGCAGTACATGCGCGACGGCCGCCCGCAGCAGCTGGACTGCACCCTGCAGTGGCTGGGCACCTGGGCGCAGGCCGATGCGCTGATGTCCACCGACTACAACCACACCGGCAAGTCGATGCGCAAATGGGCGCTGGGCAGCCTGAGCTCGGCATACCTGCGTCTGAAGTTTTCCAACGCACAGCCACTGGCGGCGCACCAGGCCCAGGCCGAACAGATCGAGAAATGGTTCGCGCGCCTGGCCGAGCAGACGGTCAAGGACTGGAGCGACCTGCCGCTGGAAAAGATCAACAACCACTCGTACTGGGCCGCCTGGTCGGTGATGGCCACGGCGGTGGCGACCGATCGCCGCGACCTGTTCGACTGGGCCGTGAAGGAGTACCGCGTGGGTGCCAACCAGGTCGATGCGCAGGGCTTTCTGCCCAACGAGATGAAGCGCAAGCAGCGCGCCCTGGCGTACCACAACTACGCACTGCCGCCGCTGTCGATGATCGCCAGCTTCGCCCAGGCCAACGGCGTGGACCTGCGCCCGGAAAACAACGGCGCGCTCAAGCGCCTGGGCGAGCGGGTGTTGTCCGGGGCCAGAGACCCGAGTGCGTTCAAGGCGCGCAATGGCCAGAAGCAGGACATGGACGATCTGAAGATCGACAGCAAATACGCCTGGCTTGAGCCGTGGTGCAGCCTGTACCAGTGCGACGCCGATGCGCTCAAGCGCAAGCAGGCGATGCAGCCGTTCAAGAGTTTCCGCCTGGGCGGCGACCTGACGCGCGTCTACGACCCGCAGGCAGAACAGAAGAAGTAGCAACGACCGCAATCCCTGTGGGAGCGGGCTTGACCCGCGATGCGTTTGATCTGGTTCCCCCGCAATTTCAGCGGGGGGTTTGGGGGGCTGCTGCCCCGATTGTGGATAACGACAAGGAGAGATCGGGATGGTGTTCTCGTCCAATGTGTTCCTGTTCCTGTTCCTGCCGATCTTTCTCGGCCTGTACTACCTGAGCGGGCAACGCTACCGCAACGCCCTGCTGCTGCTGGCCAGCTACGTGTTCTACGCCTGGTGGCGGGTGGACTTCCTGGCGCTGTTCGCCGCGGTCACCCTGTGGAACTACTGGATCGGCCTCAAGGTGGGCGCCGCCGGCGTGCGCACCAAGCCGGCCCAGCGCTGGCTGCTGCTGGGGGTGGTGGTCGACCTGGGTATCCTGGGCTACTTCAAGTACGCCAACTTCGGCGTCGACAGCATCAACGCGATCATGACCTCGTACGGCCTGGAGCCGTTCATCCTCACCCACATCCTGTTGCCCATCGGCATCTCGTTCTACATCTTCGAGTCGATCAGCTACATCATCGACGTGTACCGCGGCGACACCCCGGCCACCCGCAACCTGGTCGACTTCGCCGCGTTCGTGGCGATCTTCCCGCACCTGATCGCCGGCCCCGTGCTGCGCTTTCGCGACCTGGCCGACCAGTTCAACCACCGCACCCACACCCTGGACAAGTTCTCCGAAGGCTGCACGCGGTTCATGCAGGGCTTCATCAAGAAGGTATTCATCGCCGACACCCTGGCGGTGGTCGCCGACCACTGCTTCGCCCTGCAGAACCCGACCACCGGCGACGCCTGGCTGGGCGCACTGGCCTACACCGCGCAGCTGTACTTCGACTTCTCCGGCTACAGCGACATGGCCATCGGCCTGGGCCTGATGATGGGCTTTCGCTTCATGGAGAACTTCAAGCAGCCTTACATCAGCCAGTCGATCACCGAGTTCTGGCGGCGCTGGCACATCAGCCTGTCCACCTGGCTGCGCGACTACCTGTACATCACCCTGGGCGGCAACCGCGGCGGCACCTTCGCCACCTACCGCAACCTGTTCCTGACCATGCTGCTGGGCGGCCTGTGGCACGGCGCCAACTTCACCTACATCATCTGGGGCGCCTGGCACGGCATGTGGCTGGCGATCGAGCGCGCACTGGGCCTGGACACCAACCCGCAGCGCTTCAACCCGGTCAAGTGGGCCTTCACCTTCCTGCTGGTGGTGATGGGCTGGGTGATCTTCCGCGCCGAAAACCTGCACGTGGCCGCACGCATGTACGGCGCCATGTTCAGCTTCGGTGAATGGCAGCTGTCGGAACTCAACCGCGCCAGCCTCACCGGCCTGCAAGTGGCCACCCTGGTGATCGCCTACCTGAGCCTGGCGTTCTTCGGCCTGCGCGACTTCTACCGCAATGACAAGCCCACGGCCAAGGCCAGCCCGGTGGCCGTGCATGGCGACGGCAGCGTGAGCCTGGACTGGGGCCTGTACATGACCCGCGCGCTGGTGCTGCTGCTGTTCGTGGCCTCGATCCTCAAACTCTCGGCGCAAAGCTACTCGCCGTTCCTCTACTTCCAGTTCTGAGCGAGCCGACCATGACCCGATCATTACGCAAACTCTACGCCGTGCTGTTCATGGCCCTGCTGCTGGGCCTGGGCATCTGGTCGCTGGGGGGCCTGGGCAGTTTCCAGCGCACCGCGCAGATGTCCCTGCTCGACGGCAAGCTGGCCAAGGCCGCCGAAACCCACTACGACGCGCAGTTCCCGATCAAGCGCCTGGGCACCAACCTCTGGGCGGCGCTGGACTTCAAACTGTTCAACGAAGGCCGCCCGGGTGTGGTGCTGGGCCGCGAGCAATGGCTGTTCAGCGATGAAGAGTTCAAGCCGGTGGCCGGCAGCGAGCAGTTCGAGGCCGAGAACCTCGCACTGATCCGCGGCGTGCGCGACACCCTCAAGCAGCACGGTGTGCAACTGGTGCTGGCGATCATTCCGGCCAAGGCCCGCCTGTACCCGGAGTACATCGGTGAGCAGACGCCCGCCAGCCTGCATGCCGACCTGTACAACCAGTTCCATGCCAAGGCGCGCCAGGCCGGCGTGTTCGCCCCGGACCTGCTCGGCCCGCTGCAGGCGGCCAAGGCCCAGGGCCAGGTGTTCCTGCGCACCGACACCCACTGGACACCACTGGGCGCCGAGGTGGTGGCACGCCACCTGGCCGAAGCCGTGGCCCGCCAGACCCTGCTCAGCGGCACGCCGCAGCAGTTCGTCACCGAAGCCAAAGCCGCCACACCGTACAAGGGCGACCTCACCAACTTCCTGCCGCTGGACCCGTTGTTCAGCCACCTGCTGCCGGCCCCGGACAGCCTGCAGCAACGCACCACCCGCCCTGCCCGGGCCCAGGACCAGGCCGACAGCGACGACGCGCTGTTTGCCGACAACGAGATCCCCGTGGCGCTGATCGGCACCAGCTACAGCGCCAACCCGCACTGGAACTTCCTCGGTGCGTTGCAGCAGGCGCTGCGCAGCGACGTGGTCAATTACGCCGAGGACGGCCATGGCCCGCTGCTGCCGATGCTCAAGTACCTGCAGACCGACGCCTTCAAGACCAGCGCCCCACAGGTGCTGGTATGGGAGTTCCCGGAACGTTATCTGCCAATGAAAAACGACCTCAGCGCCTTCGATCCGCAGTGGATCGCCCAGCTGAAGCAAACCCGTACCGCCAATCAAGACATGGCCCTGTCGTCCAATCGGACGCAACACTGAGAGGAACTGCACATGACCACCAAGCACCGCATTGCCAAAGCATTCGCCCTGACCGCCGGCATGAGCCTGCTCTCGCTGCAGGCCTGGGCCGGCGCCGACGCCGCACTGTATGGCCCCAGCGCGCCCAAGGGCTCGACCTTCGTGCGCCTGTACAACGCCGGCAACCAGCCGGTGGCCGCCAGTGTCGGCAACACCCAGATCAGCGAAGTGGCCGCCCAGGGCAGCAGCGATTTCAGCTTCATGCCCCAGGGCGACTACAGCGCCAAGGTCGGCAGCCAGACCGTACCGGTCAAGCTGGCGGGCGATCACTACTACACCCTGGTCAACCACGGCAGCGGCCAGCCGCAACTGGTCGAGGAACCGCCGTTCAAGAACAAGCAGAAATCCCTGGTACGCGTGCAGAACCTGAGCGACCAGGCCCTGACCCTGAAGACCGCCGATGGCAAGACCGAAGTGGTCAAGCCGGTGGCGGCCAAGGCGCGCGGCGAGCGCGAGATCAACCCGGTCAAGGTCAGCCTGGCGCTGTATGAAGGCGACAAGAAAGTCAGCGACCTCAAGCCCGTTGCGCTCGAACGTGGCGAAGCGGCCGTGCTGTATGTGACCGGCAGTGGCAGCAACCTGTCGCCGGTCTGGGTCAAGCGCCCTGTGTCCACCCGTTAATCAACTGCCCCTTTCAACGTTCGGAGATTACCCATGATTCCAGTCATCCTGTCCGGTGGTAGCGGCTCGCGTCTGTGGCCCCTGTCGCGCAAGCAATTCCCCAAGCAGTTCCTGGCCCTGACCGGTGAACACACGCTGTTCCAGCAAACCCTGTCGCGCCTGGTGTTCGACGGCATGGACGCGCCCATCGTGGTGTGCAACAAGGACCACCGTTTCATCGTCAACGAGCAGTTGGCCAACCTGAACCTGGACACCCAGGCGATCCTGATGGAGCCGTTCGGGCGCAACACCGCGCCGGCCGTGGCGCTCACGGCCATGAAACTGGTCAACGAAGGCCGCGACGAGCTGATGCTGGTGCTGCCGGCCGACCACGTGCTGGACGACCAGAAGGCCCTGCAACGCGCCCTGGCCCTGGCCACGGTGGCCGCCGAACGCGGCGAAATGGTGCTGTTCGGGGTGCCGGCGACCAAGCCGGAAACCGGCTACGGCTACATCAAGTCGAGCCAGGACGCCCTGCTGCCCGAAGGCATCAGCCGCGTGGCACAGTTCGTCGAGAAACCGGACGAAAAACGCGCCACCGAGTTCGTCAAAAGTGGCGGCTACTACTGGAACAGCGGCATGTTCCTGTTCCGCGCCAGCCGCTTCCTCGAAGAGCTGAAAAAGCACGACCCCGACATCTACGACACCTGCCTGCTGACCCTGGAGCGCAGCCTGGAAGACGGCGACAGCATCAGCATCGACGAGGCCACCTTCGCCTGCTGCCCGGACAACTCCATCGACTACGCGGTGATGGAAAAGACCCAGCGCGCCTGCGTGGTGCCGCTGAGTGCGGGCTGGAGCGACGTGGGCTGCTGGTCGTCGCTGTGGGACGTGCACGAGAAGGACACCAACGGCAACGTGACCAAGGGCGACGTGGTGGTGCAGGACAGCCACAACTGCATGATCCACGGCAACGGCAAGCTGGTGTCGGTGATCGGCCTGGAGAACATCGTGGTGGTCGAGACCAAGGACGCCATGATGATCGCGCACAAGGACAAGGTTCAGGGGGTCAAGCAGATGGTCAACACCCTGGACGCCCAGGGCCGCAACGAAACCCAGAACCACTGCGAGGTGTACCGCCCGTGGGGCTCGTATGACTCGGTGGACATGGGCGGGCGCTTCCAGGTCAAGCACATCACGGTAAAACCCGGCGCCAGCCTGTCGCTGCAGATGCACCACCACCGTGCCGAGCACTGGATCGTGGTGTCGGGCACGGCCGAGGTGACGTGCGACGAGAACGTGTTCCTGCTGTGCGAGAACCAGTCCACGTACATCCCGATCGCCTCGGTGCACCGCCTGCGCAACCCGGGCAAGATCCCGCTGGAGATCATCGAGGTGCAGTCGGGCAGCTACCTGGGCGAGGACGACATCGAGCGTTTCGAAGACATCTACGGGCGCTCCACGCCAGTGGAGCGCGGGGTGTCGATCAAGACCATCGCGCAGTGATCTGAAGCCCGGAAGGCCCTTTCGCGGGTCAAGCCCGCTCCCACAACGGTCGCCATCGAACCTGTGGGAGCGGGCTTGACCCGCAATGCTTTTATCAGGGTAGGATGATCCTTCATCCGCACCCAAGGCGCCCTCCATGTTCATCGGTATCCTGCTCATCCTCACCTGGCTGGTCCTGCTGCTGCGCTACCCGGCCAAGGCCTTGCCGATCTCCATGGCCGCGCTGCTCGGCCTGGGCCTGGTGGGCCTGTGGGTGGTGTGGCTGGACAACCGCGAGGCCAGCCAGCTGGCCCGCCTGGAACTGCGCCTGGACTACGCCCCCGACGCCTGCCCGGCCGACCGGCCGCTGCGCGTACAGATAAAGAACGCCAACCGCGTGCCGCTGGTCGAGCTGCGCTGGCGCGTGGCCGCTTACGCCCCCGGCGACACCGTCAACCTGGCCGAGAACACCTACGCCGCACCGCGCTACCGCGGCCCCGGCGACCTGCAGCCCGAGGCCAGCTGGCACGACTGCCTGCCCCTGCCCCCCCTGCGCTCAGGCTACCGCCCGCAAACCCTGGAATTTCGTGCCGAGCACCTGCAGGGTGGCTTTGCCAACTAGTATTTTTGCCAGTTACCTGAGACACGCCAGCCGGGGTTGAATGGAGCGCACCGCAATTCTTGCAGGAGGCACCACCATGTCACTCAGGCCCGTGACCCGCCTCGACCAGCTCCAGGCGCTGCTCGACGATTGCACACGCCAACGCCCGGCCATGGTCATGGTGGGCTCGGCCAGTTGCCCGCCTTGCCGCACGATGCATCCCGGTGTTGCACGGCTTGGCAGTCAACATCCTCAGGTCGACTTCCACTATTTCAACGTCGACCTGTTCGAGGATCACCCGCAAGAACCGGCCCTGACCCTCCTGTTCCAGAGCCTGTCGCTGCACTATCTGCCTTCACATATCCTGTTGCCCGTCGCCGGCCCCAACCTCGTGGTGTGCGCCACGAGCATCACCCGGCTGATCGAAGCCCTGACCGAACACCACATTCTGAGGAGAGCCCCCTTCCATGCCCGTCGTCCTGATCACCGGTTGCTCCAGCGGCATCGGCCGCGCCCTCGCCGACAGCTTCAAGTCCGCCGGCTACGACGTGTGGGCGACCGCGCGCAAGGCCGATGACGTCGCCACGCTGATCAAGGCCGGCTTCAGCAGCCGCCAGCTGGACGTCAACGACGAGGACGCCCTGGTGCGCCTGGCCGACGCCATCGAAACGGCCCATGGCGGCCTCGACATCCTGATCAACAACGCAGGCTACGGCGCGATGGGGCCGCTGCTGGACGGCGGTGTCGAGGCCATGCAGCGCCAGTTCGAGACCAACGTGTTCGCACTGATCGGTGTGACCCGTGCACTGTTCCCCTTGCTGCGACGCAATCGCGGCCTGGTGGTGAACATCGGCAGCGTGTCGGGTGTGCTGGTCACCCCGTTCGCCGGCGCCTATTGCGCATCCAAGGCGGCGGTGCATGCGCTCAGCGATGCGCTGCGCCTGGAACTGGCGCCGTTCGGCATCGGCGTGATGGAAGTGCAGCCCGGCGCCATCGCCTCAAGCTTCGCCAGCAATGCCGGGCGCGAGGCCGAGCAGGTGCTGGCGCAAGACTCGCCGTGGTGGCCATTGCGCGAGCAGGTGCGCGCCCGCGCCCGCGCCTCGCAGGACAGACCGACCCCCGCCAGCGCGTTCGCTCAGGGCCTGCTCAAGGCCGTACAGCAGCGTACCCCGCCCGACCTGCTGCGCCTGGGCAACGGCAGCCGCGCCCTGCCGCTACTGGCCGGCGTGCTGCCCAAACGGCTGCTGGAAAAGGTGCTGAAGAAACGTTTCGGCCTCGACCGCAGCCTGTGATCTGCCCGGTTTGCGGGGGCCTGCGCCGGCGATAGCTGACCCTATCGCTAACTATAAAGTGCACACCAGAGCATTTTCCAAAGCGTCTCCAAGGCCAAGAATCGCCCTCGTACTGGATCGGCTGCATTGCCACAGCGGCGGCGCGCTCCAGGCAATCAGGGAGAAATCTCCAAGGTCGGAGCACCGCTGCCTGCTGGCAGCCTTTCTCACAAATGCAATCAGGCCCTTTCTGGAGACATTCGTGAAACACCTTAACCTTCCGCGCAAGATCCCCACCCAGGCCCGCTCGCGGATGATGGTCGAAACCATCCTCACCTCCACCGCCAAGGTGGTGGTCAAGCATGGCTACCAGGGCACCAACACCAACCTGGTGGCCCAGCGCGCCGGGGTCAGCGTGGGCTCGGTCTATCAGTACTTCCCGAACAAGGATGCATTGATCGCGGCGTTGCATGAGCGCCATGCGCAGGCCATGAACCGGGTGATTCTGGAGGTCGCCGGCGCACACGAGGTGGCCGACCTGCCGGCCCACCTCAGGCTGCTGGTGCAAGCCCTGCTGCACCTGCACCAGCAGGAACCGGAGCTGCACCGGCTGCTCGACACCGACCTGGCCAACCTGAGCCGCAGCGTCGACGACCTGCAGCACAAGGCCCGCATCACCCTGTCCATCGAGCGCCTGCTGGACCGCTGGCGGGCCACGCTGGCTCACAGCAACCTGCACCTGGCCGCCTGGCTGGCGGCGCAGGTGATCACCTCGATGGTCAAGGCCTACATCCTCGACTCGCCGCAGATGAGCCAGGCGCAGATCGAGGATGCGATCAGCAGCTCGCTGATCGGGCTGTTGTGCCTCCCGCCGGCCATGCCGCTGGCCACCGCCCGCGCCCGCGCGCAGCCGCACAGCTCAGCGGCGTAGCGCCTGGCGCGCCTGCAACTGCTCGTAACGCTCCAGCAAGCGCAGCGCCTGCAGGTAGCTGGGCACTTCCACCACCAGGCCATCGACCTCGGCACGCACGTTGCCGCCCTGGGCAGCCGCCTCGAACGCCGCCACCTGCCGGCGCGCCAGTTCGGCGTCCGCGTCAGCGGGGGTGAGGTAGCGATTGGCGACCGCCACGTGCGCCGGGTTGACCACACCCTTGGCCTGGTAGCCGATGGAGCGGGCGAACTGCATGTCGGCTTCGGCACCCTGCGCGTCGGCAAAGGTGTAGGGCGAGTCGATGGCCAGCACACCCGCCGCCGCACATTCGAGCAGAAAGCGCGAGCGCGGGTAATACAGCTCGGTGCCGGCGCGGCTGCGCCCGGCGCCCAGGTCGGCCACCATGTCCTCGGTGGCCACCAGCATCGCCTTGATACGCGGGCTGGCGGCGGCGATCTCGATGGCGCGCACCACGCCCAGCGCGGTCTCGATGTTCGGCACGATCAACGTGCTGCCGGCAGCGATGCCATGGCGCCCCTCAAGCTCGGTGATCAACTGGTCCAGCTCGATCATCTGTTCGCGGCGCTCGACCTTGGACATCATCACCACCTGCGGGCGGCCAGCCATCACTGCCGCCAGGTCCTCGTGGCCACAGGTTTCAAACGGGTTGATGCGCACCGCACTGACCCGCCCGCAGGCGCGCCAGCGCTGCAGGATATCCACCGCCAGTGCACGCGCCTCGGGGCGTCGCGCCGGTGGGGTGAAGTCCTCCAGCTCCTGCACCAGCACGTCGCCATCGCCGTCGAGTGCCGCCAGCAACGCGCGCTCGTCGGCGCCGGGAATGAAGAAAAAGGTGCGGCAAAGCGCCAGTGGGTTGTCCTTGGAAACTGCCATGGTTGACGTCCTGTACAGAGAAGAAAAGGAAGAAAAGAAAGCGCCTCAGAGCATCGCCAGGCCGCCGTCCACGGCGATGGTGGTGCCGCTGACGAACGAGGCCTTGCCCGACAGCAGCCAGGCGATCACCTCGGCGGCTTCCTCGGCACGGCCCTCGCGGCGCAAGGCGGTCATGCCGTGCAGCTGTTCGAGCTTGCCGGCGACGCGCGTGGTGTCATCGAGCATCGGCGTGCGGATCACCGCCGGGGCGACGCAATTGACGGTCAGCCCGCGCGGGCCCAGTTCGCGCGCCAGGCCCTTGCTCAGGGTGATTACCGCGCCCTTGCTGGTGGCGTAGCCGAGCGTGCCGGCCAGGCCGCCGCCGCGAATGCCGGCGACGCTGGCCACGGTGCAGATATGCCCGCCGGCGCGCATCAAGGGCACGCTGTGCTGCACCACGCTGAAGGTGGCAAGCAGGTTGACCTCCAGCAACTGGCGCAGGCGCACCACGCTCAGGTCGTCGAATGCCGTGGTGTCGACCACCCCGGCGCAGGTGGCCAGGCCATCGATGCGCCCGCGCCACCGGGCGATTTCGGCGAACACCGCGGCCACTGCCTGTTCATCGCACAGGTCCAGGGCGAACGGCCGATGGCCTGGGCCCAGCGCATGCAGGGTGCGATCCAGGCCGCCTTCGTCACGGTCCAGGCACGCCACCTGAAAACCCTCCCGTGCCAGCTGCAGGGCGGTCGCCGCGCCAATACCGCTGGCCGCACCGGTGACCACCGCCACCCTGTCTTGATTGGTCATGAACACTGCACTCCCTGAATGGCGATACAGGGCCGCTACAACAACGGCGCCTGAGTGGCGGCCATGCTAAAAGAATGCCTGCCGAACAACTACTCGCATTAAAAACCCCACACACAAGAGCCGTGCCCGTGTACCCGCCGTGGATTGCTCGCATTGCCAGGAATATTAAATATTCATGACCAAAGTTCGTTGTCGGCGGCGAAATGCGAGCAATTCAACGCCACCCTCAAGGCCGCCCCCACAAACGAACCATGGCGTACAACCAGCAGCCAGCAACCCCACGACAGACAAGCGCTGCAGCGCGAAAGCGAGTTTCCTGCAAACAAACGCGAGTAGCCTTGCAAGTTCAACTTGCCTAGCATTTGAAACAACTTGAAACCCACTTTCAAGGGACCGAACAAGTTGCCGAGAAGTTTCAATAACATCTCGCCAACTTCAAACAGAACAAACAAAAGGAAGTGCACCATGAGCCAGAAAGGCTTTGAGACCGTCATTGAAATCAAATACCGCGACACCGACTCGATGGGCCATGTAAGCAGCCCCATCTATTATGACTACATGCAACATGCCTACCTCTGCTACATGCACCACCTGCTGCAACTGCCAAAGAGCGAAAAACTGCCGCACATCATGGTGCGCAGCGAGTGCGACTACCTCAAGCAGGCCATGTACGGCGAAACCCTGGTGGTCAGCAGCGCCGTGGTGAAATTCGGCACCAAGAGCTTCGAGATCGAGCACACCATGCGCCGCCAGGACGATACCCACGAGGTGGTGGCCAGGGCCAAGTCGTACCACGTGATGTTCGACTACGACAAACAGGCCACCGTGCCTGTGCCCCAGGCATTCAAGGATCAGGTCCTGGCTTTCCAGGAAGGCTGAGCCGGCGCTCAGGGACGAACCGTTCGCCGACGCTCAGGCGCCCCGGCGAACCGACTGCAAAGGTACGCTCAATGAAACTCTCCTGGACTCCACAGCAGCTCGCGCTGCTGTCGACCTACCGCGCCATCGGCGTGGAACTGGCCGAGGCGCGGCGCAGCGCCGCCCCCGGTTTCGATCACTACGGCTGGCAGCGCCTTTGCGACGCGGGCCTGTGGAAGCTGGTCATCCCGCTCGAATACGGCGGCCTGGGTGAAGACTGGTGGGGCTTCAGTGCCGCGCTGGAAGGCCTGGCCTCGTCGATCCGCACGCCCGAGCTGCTGCTGTCGGTGATTGCCCAGGCCGGCATGGTCCGTGCCCTGATGCTCTACGGCAGCGACGCCCAGAAGGACCGCTACCTGAGCGCGATCCTGGCCGGCGCGCTGAGCGCCACCGGCATCGCCGAACCGGGCACCGGCACCGACGTGCGCAGTATCCACAGCCTGCTGACCCCGTGCGCGGACGGCTACCGGCTGACCGGCAGCAAGTTCAACATCGCCCATGCACCGGTGGCCGACTTCCTGCTGATCGTGACCCGCCTGGCCACCGACTCCAAGCACAACATCGCCCTGGTGATCATCGACAAGGACACCCCCGGCCTGACCCGTGGCGAGCCGGACGACAAGCTAGGCAACAAGCACCTGCCCACCGGCCCGCTGCACTTCGACAACCTGCCGGTGCCGGCCGAACAGGTACTGGGCGAGCCGGGCCGCGGCCTGCAGCAACTGATCAGGATCATCTCGCTGGGGCGTGCGTACTACGGCCTGGTAGCGGCCAACCTGCCCACGCCGTTCCTGGCCGAGGCCATGCACTACGCGGCCAACCGCCAGAGCTTCAACAGCGCCATCGACACCCACCAGTACGTGCAGAAGCGCCTGGTGGACATCGCCATGGGCATGGAGCGCAACCGCTGGATGGTGTACGCCGCGCTCGACCAGCTGCTGGGCAACGACCCCCAGGCGCTGATGAGCTGCTCGATCGCCAAGCTCGGCGCCGCACAGGACTTCATCCACAGCGCCATCAGCCTGCTCAAGCTGTACGGCAGCCTGGGCTACCACGAAGGCGACATCGCCACCCTGGTCAAGGACGCGCTGGGCTTTGCCAGCGTGGGCGGCACCGAAGAGATGCACCAGAAGAACATCTTCAACCAGCTGCTGCGCCTGACCCAGGCCGGCTGACCCCGCAGCGCCCGCCCCTGCCACCTGCGCGCCCGGCCCCACCCGGCGCGCGGGCATGGCAGCGCGAGCGTGGGCGCCCTTGACCACTCCCCTTCCTGGTAGAGAACAGACCCGATGCCGATCGAATCGACTTTACTGCACGCAAGCCCTGTCGCCGCCCTGGCCCCGGTGCCCTTCGCCCAACCGTTCGATGACCACCTGGAACAGGCCGGCCTCGACGAGTTGCGCCAGCACCAATTGCTGCGCCTGCGCCAGACCCTGCTGCATGCCTATACCCATGTGGCCTGGTACCGCGAGCAGTTCCATGCACTGGACGTGCACCCCTACGACCTCAAGCACCTCGACGACCTGGCGCACTTCCCGCTGACCAGCAAGGCACAGTTGCGCGACCACTACCCCTTCGGCCTGTTTGCCGTGCCGATGGACCAGGTGCTGCGCCTGCATGCCTCCAGCGGCACCACCGGTCAGCCCACCGTGGTCGGCTACACGCGCAACGATATCGACGTGTGGGCCTCGCTGGTGGCGCGCTCGATCCGCGCTGCGGGCGGGCGGCGCGGCGACCGCATCCATATCGCCTATGGCTACGGCCTGTTCACCGGCGGCCTGGGCGCACACTACGGCGCCGAGAAACTGGGCTGCACGGTGATCCCGATGTCGGGCGGGCAGACCGCACGCCAGGTGCAGCTGCTCAAGGACTTCCAGCCGGACATCATCATGGTGACGCCGTCCTACATGCTCAACATCGCCGAAGAGATCGAACGCCAGGGCATCGACCCGCAGTCGCTGTCGCTGCGCGCCGGGATCTTCGGCGCCGAGCCGTGGGGCGGACAGATGCGCGGCGAGCTGGAACAGCGCCTGGGCATCAAGGCCCTGGACATCTACGGCCTGTCGGAAGTGATGGGCCCGGGGGTGGCCATGGAGCACCTCGACACCCAGGACGGCCCGACACTCTGGGAAGACCACTTCTACCCCGAGATCATCGACCCGGTCACCGGCGCGGTGCTGCCCGACGGGCAGTTCGGCGAACTGGTGCTGACCACCCTGAGCAAGGAAGCGCTGCCGATGGTGCGCTACCGCACCCGCGACCTCACCCGCCTGTTGCCCGGCAACGGTCGCGCCATGCGCCGCATCGACCGCATCACCGGGCGCAGCGACGACATGCTGATCATCCGCGGGGTCAACGTGTTCCCCAGCCAGATCGAGGAGCAACTGCTCAAGCTGCTGATGTTCAGCCCGGTGTACCAGCTGCATGTCAGCCGCCAGGGCAACCTCGACGTGCTGGCCGTACACGTCGAGCTGCGCCCGGAACACAGCGGCCTGAGCGCCCAGCAGCAACAGGCCGCCTGCCAGCAACTGAGCCACCAGATCAAGGTGCACGTGGGCATCAGCACCCACATCCAGCTGCACCCGTGCCACACCCTCAAGCGTTCCGAAGGCAAGGCCGGCAACGTCATCGACCTGCGCCGCCAGCCCTAGCGGCGCACCCTCTCTCAAGGATCACGAGGCTCCCCTACTCATGGACATGACCATTGGCGATTTTCTGCTGCGCCGCCTTCAGGAATTCGGCATCCGCCACCTGTTCGGCGTGCCCGGCGACTACAACCTGACCCTGCTCGAACAGGTCGAGGCGCTGCCCACGCTCGACTTCATCGGCAACTGCAACGAACTCAACGCGGCCTACGCGGCCGACGGCTACGCCCGCACCCAGGGCTTCGGTGCGGTGCTGACCACCTACGGGGTGGGCGACCTCAGTGCACTCAACGGCATCGCCGGCGCCTATGCCGAGCGGGTGCCGGTGATCATGGTGTCGGGCATGCCGCCGCTGCACGCGATCATCGACCGGGCCCTGATGCACCACACCCTGGGCGACGGCAACTACGACAACATCATGGTGACCCTGCGCCAGTTCACCGTGGCCCAGGCGCGCATCACCGTGGAAAACGCCGCCATGGAAATCGACCGCGTATTGCAGACCTGCTACCGCGAACGCCGCCCGGTGTACCTGCAACTGCCCAGCGACCTGGCCACCCTGCCGATCGAGGTGCCCGACACGCCGCTGCAACTGAGCGAGCCGCGCAGCGAGCCGGGGCAACTGCAGGCGGTGGTACGGGCGCTGGTGGCACGCCTGGATGCCGCCAGCTCGCCGGTGCTGCTGGTGGACATGGACGTGGCGCGCTTTGGCCTGGTGCCCCAGGTGCTCGAGCTGATCGAGCGCTTCGACCTGCCCTTCGCCTGCCTGCCGCCGGCCAAGGCCATGCTGCCCGAGTCGCACCCGCTGTTCCTCGGCACCTACGCCGGTGCCGGCTCCGCGCCCGGCGTGCGTGCGGCACTGGAGCAATCCGACTGCGTGATCAGCCTTGGCGCACGCTTCACCGACACCAGCACCGCGCTGTTCTCCCACAGCTTCATGGACGGCGCGCTGATCCAGCTGCACGCCTACGCGGCCTCGATCGCCAGGCAGCACTACACCGCCGTGAGCCTGGGCCAGGTGCTCCAGGCGCTGGGCCAACAGGCGCTGGCACGCGAGCGCCGCGCCCAGCGCATCCCGCCGTTCAGTGCCAGCCCGGCGTTCGCCGCGCTGTCGGGCAAGCCGCTGAGCCAGCTGCGCTTCTGGCAGCGCATCAGCCACCTGATCGAAGCCGACGACCTGGTCATCGCCGAAAGCGGTACCTCGTCGGCGGGCATCAGCGGCCTGCGCCTGCCGACCGGGGCAACCTGCATCACCCAGCCGATCTGGGGCTCGATCGGCTACACCCTGCCCGCGCTGCTGGGCAGCCTGCTGGCCGCACCGACACGCCGCCAACTGCTGTTCATCGGCGACGGCTCGTTGCAGATGACCGTGCAGGAGCTGTCGACGATTCTGGCGCACAACCTCAAGCCGGTGATCTTCCTGATCAACAACGATGGCTACACCATCGAACGGCTGATCCTGGGCGAGCATGCCAGCTACAACGACGTAAACCCCTGGCGCTATGCGCAACTGGCCAGCGTGCTGGACACCCGCGAGCGCTCGCGCAGCTTCACCGTGCACACCGAGGACCAGCTCGAAGATGCGCTGGCCCAGGCCGCACAGGCCGACACGCTGGTGTTCATCGAAGTGGTGATGGAACGCATGGACGCGCCCGAATCGCTCAAGCGCTTTGCCCGACTGTTCGCCGAGTTCGACTACGGGCTGCAACCGGCCAGCCTGCCGGCGATTGCCGGCTGAAGGCCGCGCCCGGGCGAGTCGCTCGCCCGGGCGCGGCAGGGTGCATCAGGCGATGGAACGAACCACGCCGCCATCCACGCGCAGGGCTGCGCCGGTGGTGGCGCTGGCCTGGCGCGAGGCCAGGTAGACCACCATGTTGGCGACCTCCTCGACCGTGGCCAGGCGCTTGATGACCGAGCTGGGGCGGTGCTCGGCAATGAACCGGGCCTCCAGCGTCTCGCTGTCCACCCCCTGCTCCCTGGCCATCTGGCTGAAGTAGCCGCCCACGCCTTCGGAGCGGGTCGGGCCCGGCAGCACCGCATTGACGGTCACGCCGGTACCGGCCAGGGTCTCGGCCAGCCCGCGGGAAATCGCCAGCAGAGCGGTCTTGGTGGTGCCGTAATGCACCATCTCGGTCGGGATCTGCAGCGCCGATTCACTCGACAGGAACAGCACCCGGCCCCACTCGCGCGTGGCCATGCCCTTGGCGTAATGGCGCGACAGGCGCACCGCGCTCATCACGTTGACCTCGAAGAAGCGCTGCCAGTCCTCGTCGCTGATCTCGAAGAAGCCCTTGGGCTCGAAGATGCCCAGGTTGTTGACCAGGATGTCGGTTTCCGGCTCCTTGGCAAACAGGATGTCCGCCCCCTCGGCCGTGCCCAGGTCGGCCGCGATGCCCTTGACCTTGGCCCCCGGCAACTTGCGCTGGATCTGTTCGACGGCGCGCGTGACACGGGCCTTGGTGCGCCCGTTGACTACCACCTCGGCACCGGCCTCGGCCAGCCCGTGGGCAATGGCAAAGCCGATTCCGGCGGTGGAGCCGCTGACGATCGCACGCTTGCCGTGCAAGGAAATATTCATACCTGCGTCCTTTTCTGGATGACATGTGAACCCCGGCGCGGCGCCGGCCGTGCCGGGGCACGGCCGGCGCAGGCCTCATGGGTGCTTTGACCGCTGCCCTCGATCGAGTTCAGCGCTGGCCTGGGCCGGTGGGGCAAATGACTGCCAGCCCCCACCCAGGGATTTGTACAGGCCGACCATGGCCAGCGACACCGCCGCCGAGCTTTCGACCCACTGCTCCTGGTTGGCCAGCAAAGCGCTCTGCACGGTCAGCACGTTGAGGAAGTCGACCGCGCCCTCCACGTACTGGTTGCGCGCGGTGTCCAGCGCCACCCGGCTCTGGCGCACCGCTTCGTCGAGCAGGTCGCGGCGCAGCTGGCTGGCGTTGTACAGGCGCAGTACATCGTCGATCTCGTGCCAGGCGCGCAGCACCACCTGCTGGTACTGCACAGCCGCTTCCTGCTGCTGCGCCTCGCGCAGCTTGAGCACGCCGGTCAGGCGCCCGCCTTCGAAGATCGGCAGGCTCAACTGCGGGCCGATGGCAAACCGGCGCGAACTCCAGTTGCCGAAGTCCGACAGTTGCAGCGACTGGAACCCCGCGCTGCCCGACAGGCGGATGCTCGGATAGAAGTTGGCCTTGGCCACCCCGATGCTGGCCGTGGCGGCGTGCAACTGCGCCTGCGCCTGGCGGATGTCGGGGCGCCGCTCGGCCAGTTCCGAGGGCAGGCCCATGGCGAAGCGCTGCGCGGTCTGCGGCATCGGTGCCGGTTGCAGCAGTTCGTTCTGCAGGCTGCGTGGCGGTTCGGCCAGCAGCAGGCTCAGGGCGTTGATCAGTTGCGCCTGGCGGTCCTCCAGGGTGGGCAGGCGCGCCTCGATGGACGCCACCTGCGCCTTGGCCTGGGCCACGTCGAGGTTGGTCGCCACGCCATCGTTCAGGCGCATCTGCGACAGGCGCAGGCTGTGGCGCGACACGTCGAGGTTCTCGCGGATCACCGCCAGGGTGCTCTGCACCGCACGCAGCTGGATATAGTCGTGGGCGGTCTCGGCCAGCAACGACAGCAGCACGCCCTGGCGGTCGTTTTCGGCCACCTCGACGCTGGCGTCGGCGGCCTCCACCTCACGCCGCACCCGGCCCCACAGGTCCAGTTCCCAGGCAGCGGTGAAGTCGCCCTGCCACAGGTTGAAGGCCGACTTGCCGTTCTTGCCGGACGGGTCGTTGAGGCCGTCCTCGCTGTTGCGGGCGCGGCTGTAGTTGCCGTTCAGGTCGACCGACGGGTACTGCTCGGAGGCAATGCTGCTGCGCACCGCGCGGCTCTGCATCAGCCGGGCGGTGGCCACCTGCAGGTCCAGGTTGCGTTCGACCGCGCGCTGTACCAGTGACGACAACTGCGCATCGTTGAACTGCTCCCACCAGCGCGCCTGCAGCGGTGTCGCCTCGGGCTGGCTGGGGCCGGCCTTGTCCTGCAGGGTCGGCCAGGCCGACGGCGCGGTGGAACGCGGCGCTTCGAAATCGGGGCCCAGGCTGCAGGCGCCGAGGGTCAGCGTGGCGCCCAGCAGCAAGGGCGAAGTAGCCTGTGCGAAGTTCATCGAGCGCTGACCTCGTTGCCGGCCTGGGCCCTGGCCGGGCTCTGGGTATCGATTCTGGCGATCACCGACATGCCCACGCGCAGGCGGCTGAGCAATGGCTGGTCGGCGTCGAGCACGATCTTCACCGGGATGCGCTGCACCACCTTGGTGAAGTTGCCGGTGGCGTTGTCCGGCTTGACTGCGGCAAAGGTCAGGCCGGTGGCCGGGGCCACGCTCTGCACATGGCCGCGCAGCTGTTCACCGGCAAAGGTATCCACGCTCACCAGCACTGCCTGGCCTGGCTGCACGTGGGTCAGCTGGGTTTCCTGGAAGTTGCCGACCACGTAGGCCTGCGCCAGCGGCACCACCGAGAGCAGCCGTGCGCCCGGGTTGACGTAGGCGCCCACGCGCACGGCGCGCTCGCCGACCATGCCGTCGATGGGTGCGACGATCTGCGTGTAGGACAGGTCCAGGCGGGCACGGTCCAGCGCGGCCTCGGCATGCTTGAGGCCGCCCTGGGCCGCCTCCACCTGCGCGGTGAGGATGTCCACCTGCTTGCGTGCCGCGGCCAGCGCCGCACGGGTGTTGGCCAGGCGTGCCTGGGCCTGATCGACCCGGCTGCGCGCCTGCTGGGCGTTCTGCACGGTGCCGGCGCCCTGCTCGGCCAGGCGGGTGTGACGGGTCAGTTCATGGTTGGCGAACGCCAGCGCCGCCTCGTCGGCAGCCACCGCGGCCTGGGCCTGGGCGATCAGCGAAGCCTGGCGTTCGAGGGTGGCGCGGGCGTTCTGGTACTGCGCGCGGGACATCAGCAACTGCGCATCGGCGGCAGCCAGCGCCGCCTGGAAGTCGCGGTCGTCGATCTGCGCCAGCACCTGGCCGGCCTTGACCTGCTGGTTGTCCTCGACGTGGACCGCCTTGATGAAGCCCGACACCTTGGGCGCCACCACGGTGTAGTCGGCCGTGACGTACGCATCGTTGGTGGACTGCGTGCCGCCGCTGCCGAACAGCGCGGGCAGCGCCACATAGGCCAGGCCGGCGACGACGATCACCGCCACGGCGATCAGGGTGAGTCTGGAAGTTTTACTTGAGGTCATGTCTTTCTCTCTCGACGGGACTAGGCCACTGCACGCGGCGGGTAGATCCGGGTAGGCACAAAGGGAATCAGCACGATCAGCGCCAGTGCCAGCAGCGCCATGCACAGGTAAAGGTCGGCCGAGGTCAGCACCACGGCCTGCTCATGGATGCGCCTGGCCAGCCCCGGCGCATCGCTGGCAGCCAGCGGCGAGTTGCCCAGGTTGTCCACCAGCATGTTGGAGTGGAAATGCCGGCGCACCGTGGTCAGGGCCTCCAGCACCCCGGCGGCCACCACCGAAGCCAGGCCCTTGATGGTGTTGAACCAGGCCGAAGCGAACGGGCCGTCCTGCGGGGTCATGCCGCCGGTGGCGAGCATCAGCAGCGGGATCACCGCCATCGGCTGGCCGAAGATCTGGAACAGTTGCAGCACATAGAAGTTTTCGCGCACCCACTGCGAGGTGATCTGCGTGCCGCCCAGGCACGACATGGCGAGCATGCCCAGGCCGATGGCCAGCACCCAGCGGCAGTCCACCGCGCGGATGTTGCACAGCGCCGCGGTCAGCGGCAGCGCCAGCAGTTGCGGCAGCGCCACAAGCAGCATCACCGGGCCGCTGTGCACGGGCCGATAGCCCTGGACCTGGGCCAGGTAGTTGGTGGGAATGATGATCACGGCCGACAGCACCACCAGCACCCCGCCCAGGGTGATCAGGGCGTGGGTCAGGTTGCGGTTGCGCAGCATCTGCAGCTTGAAGAACGGCAGCGGGTGCGACCATTCGTTGATCATGAACAGCACCAGCAGCACCGCCCCGCCGCCCAGCAGCCAGCAGATCAGCGGCGAGTTGAACCAGCCCATGCGGTCGCCCTGGGACAGGCCGATCACGATCGAGCAGATGGCCGGCAGCCCCAGCAACAGGCCGCGCCAGTCGAACTGCTTGAAGCGCTCCAGGCGCAACGGGTCCTGCGGCAGGCCCCAGGCCACGCAGCCCATGGCCACCAGCGAGGGCAGGATGATCTGCCAGAACGCCCACTGCCAGCCGACATACTCGGTCCACATGCCCGCCAGCGGCAGGCCCAGGCTCGGCCCGAAGGTTGCGGTCAGGGCGTAGCCGGCCAGGCCGTAGAGCTTGATGCCGGGGGGCAGAAAGCGCAGCGCCACGCTCATCAGCATCGGCGGCAGCGCGCCCCCGGCAAGGCCTTGCAGGGTGCGCAGCAGCATCAGGCTTTCGAGGTTGGGTGCAAACGGGCAGAGCAGCCCCAGTACGGCAAAGGCGCCGATGGCACACAGGGTGAAGCGGCGCAGCGAGAAGGTCACCGAGCACCAGGGCGCAAAGGCCATGGCCGACACCGAGGTGGCCGAGTACAGCGCCACCAGCCAGGCCCCTTCGTCGGCGCCGATGTGCATCCCGCCACGGATGTCGGCCAGGGCCATCTTGGTGACCATCTCGTTGAGGCCGGCGCACAGCACCGCCAGCAGCACGCCGACCAGGCCCACCACGATACGCAGGCCGAAGGCAGCCGGGGCGGCCGGTTTGGCAGGCGCCGCGGCGGGCGCCGGGGTGGCCCCCAAGGGCGCCTGGGCCGCCAGCGACGTCATGGCCGGCCCCCGCCCACAGGCGCTGAAGCACGGCAGAAAAAAGGCACACACATGGCAGGAGGACTCCGGGTAGTTAAGTACCCGGCAAGTCTATGGAGGCCAATAGATGACGAAAACTGACATATTCGCAGTTTATTGCTGCGTCAAACGCAATCCACAAAAGCCATCGATAACGCGTGCCTGCCCCGGGCTCAGGCGTAGTGCCTGGAGCAGCATTCCTTGAGGGTCTGGCGCAACCAGCGGTGGGCGGGGTCGTTGTCGAAGCGCGGGTGCCAGGCCTGCATGATGGTCACCGCCTCCAGCGCCATCGGGATGCGGAACGAGCGCAGCGGCAGGCCGAGCCGGGCCACGCTCATCAGCACGTGCTCGGGCAGCGCCAGCAGCAACTCGGAGTCGGGCAGCGAGAACATCGCCGAATGAAAGCTCGGGGTGATCAGCGCCACGCGCCGCTGCAGGCCCATGCCGGCCAGCGCCGCATCGATCGGGCCGGCGGCGCGGCCACGGCGCGACACGCTGATCTGCTCGTAGCCGGCGAAGCGCTCGGGGGTGATCTCGTCATCGAAGATCGGGTGATCGACCCGCGCCAGGCCGACGAAGGTGGTGGAGAACAGGCTCTGCACCTTGATCTCGGGGCCGAGGTTGCGCGTGGCACTGATGTACAGGTCCAGGCGCCCGTCGCGCAGTGCGGCGTCCTCGTCGCCGCCCTCGCCTTCGGGCACGAAGCGCAGCACCGTGTGCGGCGCCTGTTCGCGCATGGTTTCCAGCAGGGGCGCGGCAAAGGGCGCGATGAACACATCGTTGGCGCGCAGGTTGAAGGCCCGTTCCAGGCTCTGCAGGTCGACCTCGTCACTGGAACTGAACACCTGGTTGGCCTGCTCCACCACGCTGCGCACCTGACTGCGCAGGGCCATGGCCTTGGGCGTGGGCACCAGGCCGCGGCCGGCGCGCACCAGAATCGGGTCACCCACCGCATGGCGAATGCGCGTCAGGGTACGGCTCATGGCCGCGGGGCTCAGGTTCATCCGCCGCGCCGCGCCGACCACACTGCCTTCATCGAGCAGCGCATCCAGCGCGACCAGCAAATTCATATCTGGAAAGTGCATGGCAAGCATCCATTCATTGCTTCGTTGAGTCCGGGGCAAAGCTTAACAGTTTCCGCCGCGCTCACAGCCCCTGCATGTGGCGCAACTAGTCATTGCACGCTGCACCATTTACCGCGCCGCATGCTTTTTTCAAGAATGCTGCTCTTTGCACAGTGAGTGGACCCTGCCCCATGTACAGCGTCGTTTTGATCGCCATCGATGGCTCGCCACGCAGCCACGGCATCCTGGAAACCGTCAGCACGTTCTGCGAGCAGACCCGTCATCGCCTGCATGTGCTGCTGGCGGTCGACCGTGCCTACGCACTGCCCGAACAGGACGGCCACATCAGCCCGCAGGACGAAACCGAATACCCGGCGGCCAGCCATGAACAGCAGGTGGCCGACATGAGCATGCTGCAGGCGGTGACCCACCTGCGCGAGCGCGGCTTCCAGACCGAAGGCAACCTGGTCAATGGCGACCCGGTGTCGAGCATCGTCGCCGAGGCCAAGCGCCTGGGCAGCGACCTGATCGTGATGGGCCACCGCCACCTGTCGCGGCTGGACCGCATGTTCGACCCCTCGATCAGCAGCAAAGTCATCGACAAGGCCGGTTGCCCGGTACTGGTCGATGCGCGTCATCTCTGACGCCCCCTTGCCCTCACCCCTTGAACGAGACTACACGGATGAAACTCGATTACCTGCTGCTGGAACAGATTGACGCGGTGGCGCTGATTCGCCTCAACCGGCCGCTGTCGCTCAATGCCCTGTGCGCCGAACTGGCGGCGGAGCTGGCCGGCGTGCTTGACCGCCTGGAACAGGACCGCAGCGTGCGCGCCGTGGTGCTGACCGGCACCGACACGGTGTTCGCCGCCGGGGCCGACATCATGGCCATGCGCAACCGCAACTACATCGACGTGTACACCAGCGACTTCGTGACCGTGGACTGGGAGCGCCTGGCCAGCTTTCGCAAGCCGGTGATCGCCGCGGTGGCCGGCTACGCACTGGGCGGTGGCTGCGAGATGGCGCTGATGTGCGACTTCATCATCGCCGCCGAGAGCGCGCGCTTCGGCCAGCCGGAAATCAAGCTGGGGACCATCCCCGGTGCCGGCGGCAGCCAGCGTCTGGCGCACTTCATCGGCAAGGCCAAGGCCATGGACATGGTGCTCACCGGGCGCACCCTGGACGCCCACGAAGCCGAGCGCTGCGGCCTGGTGAGCCGGGTGGTGAGCGACGCGGCGCTGCTCAACGAAGCCTTGCGTGTCGCGGCGCGGATCGCCGGCTACTCCGGGCCGGTAGCGATGATGGCCAAGGAGGCGGTGAACGGCGCCTTCGAAACCACCTTGAGCGAAGGCGTACGCCAGGAGCGCCGGCTGTTTCATTCCACCTTCGCCATCGAAGACCAGAAGGAAGGCATGGCCGCCTTCGCCGAGAAGCGCGAGCCGCAGTTCATGCACCGCTGAACGTTCGCCATGGCAGCGGCACGCGCTCAATCGCGCGGCTTGACCACCACCGTGCAGGTGGTGCCCGCTGCCAGCAGGAAGCCTTCGGGCACCTCGTCGATGTGAATGCGCACCGGTACCCGCTGGGCCAGGCGCACCCAGTTGAAGGTGGGGTTGACGTCGGCGATCAGCTCGCGGCTTTCAGGGTTGTCGCGGTCATAGATGCCGCGCGAGATGCTCTCCACATGCCCCTTGAGCACCTCGCCGCTCATCATCTGCAGGTCGGCCTGATCGCCCACCTTCACGTGCGGCAGCTTGGTCTCCTCGAAGAAGCCGTAGACCCAGAACGAGTCCTTGTCGACCACCGCCATCTTCGGCTCACCGGTGCGCGCATAGTCGCCGCGGTGCACGTTGAGGTTGGTCACGTAGCCGTCCACCGTGGCCAGGATGCGCGTGCGCTTGAGGTCCAGCTCTGCCGCCGCCAGCTGCGCCTGGGCCTGCTGGTAGTCAGCCAGGGCCGAGTTGGCGATGTTGCTGGCGTCGTCGCGGTTCTCCCTCGAGATCACCAGGTTGTCCATGTCGGCACGCCGGTGCGCATTGACCTTGCGCATCTCCCAGGTGGCCTTGCGCGAGGCTACCAGCGCCTGCGCCTGTCTGACCGCCACCTCGTAGTGCTCGGGGTCGATCTGGATCAGCAGGTCGCCCTTCTTCACCAGCTGGTTGTCGCGCACCGGCACGTCCACCACATAGCCGGGCACGTCGGCGGCCACGTTGATGATGTCGGCGCGTACCCGCCCGTCACGGGTCCAGGGCGTGTTCATGTACTGCACCCACAATTGCCGGCCGATCGCCACGGCAGCTGCCAGTACCAGCAAGGTGGCGATCAGGCTGAAAAACTTTTTCATCGACTAGGGTCTCAACGGTAGACGGTCAGCGCCATGGCGCCAAAGAGGCAAATGAACAGGCACAGGCGCAGCAGCGCCGGGTGCCAGAAAAAACGGTAGCCGTCATGCCCGGCAATGAACCGGTCCAGCCCCCAGGCAAGCCCTGCGGCGAACAGGAACATCAAGGTCATGGTCGGCATGTACAGGCCGTGGAAGGCGATTTCACGGGGCATCGGGCAGTCCTTGCGTCGCGGGCAGGTGGGCCAGCGGCGATTGTGGGTCGAGCAGCGAGGTACGGATGAAGTGCAGGTAGCTCTGCACCCGGCGCAGGGCCGAGGTGTCGAAGTGCCGGGCGAAAGGTTCGTCGGTGGCCTGCACGCGGCTGATCGCATGGTCCACTGCCACCAGCGCACGCTCGTGGTTGCTGGCGGTGGGCTGCAGGAACAGCCGCGCCAGCGCCCGGCCCATCACGCGGATGGCCTGGCGCCAGGGCTGGGACTCGGCATAGCACGGGTGCACCGGGAGTATCGCCTGTTCCTTGCGCAGCTCGATGATCGCGTGGCCCACCTCCAGCACCACGAACATCCAGCGCAGCAGCTTGCTCTGCACCTGGGGCTGGCCCACGGCCAGGCCATAGGCCTGGTGCAGCAGGTCACGGGTGCGGCTCTCGAACGCCGAGCCCAGCCCGCGCAGGCGCCCGCTGATGGCGAACAGCACCTGGCCGCGCAGGTCCTGCTCCAGGCGACTCCACAGCCAGCGGCTGTTGGGCGGCAGGATGATCGCCCCGGCCGCCGCGCACACCAGCATGCCGATGACCATGGCGATGTAGTCGTTGACGAAGGTGTAGGGGTTGTACACGGTGAGGTTGTCGGGCACCGAGCCGGTCGAGAAGAAGATCAGCAGGCCAAGGCCATAACCGGCGTAGGCCGGGCGCGAGGCCAGGAACGCGCCCACCACGAACACCGGCGCCAGCACCATGCACAGCAGCGGGAAGCCGTCGATCCAGGGGAACACGAAGAAGGTTTCGAAGAACCCCACCAGCGCGCCGAACAGGGTGCCGCAGGCCATCTGGAACGACATGCGCTTGGGGTTGGGGGTGGCCGCCGACAGGCCCACGGTGGCCGCCGCGATCAGGGTCATCATGGCCCCGCTGGGCCACGCCGTGGCCAGCCAGAAGCTGCCCAGCACCAGCAGAATGAACGCGGCCCGCACGCCGGCGGCCAGCGACACCAGCCAGTTGGTCTGGGCCACGTAGGGTTCGTCCCATTGCTCACGGGCGTGGCTGTGCTCGGCCAGCGAGGCGTGGGTCTGGGCATAGCTGTGCAGGTCGTCGACGAAGCGGTACAGCAGTTCGTAGGCGGTGTGAAAGTCGAGCAGGTCGGCGTCGCTGGGCGCGGTGTCGAGGTAGGCGGCGCGCAGGCTGCGTACCCGCTCGGGCAGGTCGTCCTTGTAGGCGGCCAGTTGCTCGGCCAGGCGCGCGGCATCGGCGTGGGTCAGCGAGCGCCCGGCATAGCCGTCGAGCAGGTTGGCCAGGGCATCGAGGCCCGGTTCGATGGCCGTGACGATCTGCAGCGGGCCGCGCTGGCGCAGGCGCTCGAGCAGTTGGTGCAGGGCGTTGAAGCGCGTGGTGATGGCCATGAACTCGCTGTTCATGCGGCCCAGGCGGCCGTTGCGCCGGCGCATGTGCGGGTCTTCGAAGGCGGTCACGCTGCGCAGGCTTTCCAGGCCCACTGCCTCGGCGATGAAGCGCACGTTGCTGCTTTCGAAACGGTCGCGCTGGCTGTCGCCGCGCAGGCCTTCGGCGACGAAGCCGGCGAACACGCCAAAGCGCTGGTACAGGGCGTTGCGCATCGAGGCACTGGCCGACTGCGGCAGGATCGCGGCGCTGACCAGGGTCGACACCAGGATGCCCAGGGAGATCTCCAGCACCCGCCACACTGCCGCCATGAATGCCCCGTCGGGGTGCTGCAGGGCCGGCAGGCCGACCATGGCCGCGGTGTAGCCGGCCAGCACGAAGCCATAGGCGCGAAAGTTGCGGTAGCGCATCGCCCCCGCCGAGCAGATGCCCACCCAGAACGCCAGGCTGGGCAGGAACAGCTCGGTGTTCTGCGGGAAGATCGCGATCAGCGCGACCATCACCGACGAGCCGGCCAGGGTGCCGAGCAGGCGGTAGAAGCTCTTGGCGAACACGTGGCCGCTCTGCAGCTGCATCACGATGAACACGGTGATCATCGCGGTGCGCGGCTGCGGCAGCTCCAGGCGCATGGCCAGCCACAGGGTGAGAAACGCCGCGCTCAGCACCTTGAAGATGTACACCCAGGTGACGCCGTCGCTGCGCGCCCATTCGAAGAAGCCGCGACGCCATTCAAGTGATGCCAGCCAGCGAAACGGCAGGGTCATGGCGCTCATTTGTCGAACACCGCCAGGGAGCGCGGGGTGGCCGGTGCGGCCTGCTTATCCGGCGTCGGCACATCGTTGCCGGCGCCCAGCCCACCGCCCAGGGCGGTGACCAGTTCGGCATGCGCGGTCAGGCGCGCGGCCTGCACCTGCTGCTGGATCTGCTGCTGGCGAAACAGCAGGGTCTGCGCATTGAGCACGTTGAGGTAGTCGGTGAGGCCGCGCTGGAACGCGATCATGGCGATGTCGTAGGTCTTCTGCGCCGAGGCCACCGACTCGGCGGCAAAGTGCTGCTGTTCGTCCATCGAGTGGCGGCGGATCAACTGGTCGGACACCCCCTTGAGGGCCTCGACCACGGTCTGGTTGTAGCGCGCCACGGCGATGTCGTAGCCGGCCGAGGCCACGCCCAGTTGCGAGCGCAGGCGGCCACCGTCGAACACCGGCAGGCTGATGGCCGGGCCGACGTTGTAGTTGAACTTGCGCCCGGTGAGAAACTCCAGCGCACCGCCGCCGGTGGCCATGAAGCCGAGCCCGCCGACCAGGTCGACGTTGGGGAAGAAGCCGGCATGCGCCACATCGATACCGCGCGCCTGGGCCGCCACCTGCCAGCGGCTGGCAACCACGTCGGGACGCTGCCCCACCAGCTCGGCAGGCAGCGCCGACGGCAGCTTGAGCGCGGTGGCCAACGAGAGATTGGGCCGCTGCAACTGCGCACCCTCGCCCGGGCCCTTGCCGGCCAGCGCGGCCAGCTGGTTGCGCGCCAGGGCGATTTCTTCATCGAGGCTGTCGAGCTGGCGATGGGTTTCGGGCAGCGGCGTCTGCGCCTGGCTGACCTCGAAATGGGTGCCGATGCCGCCGGCCAGGCGCCGTTCGGCCAGGGCCAGGATCTGCTCCTGCTGGGCCAGCTCGGCCTTGACGATGTCGCGCTGGGCAAAGTGCAGCGACAGCTGGATGTACACCTTGACGATGTTGTTCTGCAGTTCGAGCTGCGCCTGGCGCGCCTGGGCCACGCTCATGTGGGCCATGTCCACGGCCTGCTCGCTGGCATTGCGCTCGCGGCCCCACAGGTCCAGCGCATAGCTCAGGCCCAGGGTGGCATTGTTGTCCCAGGTGTTGGCACCGGACAGCGCGCCGGGGCCATAGAACTGGTCTTCGGGCCAGTTGTGGCGCTTGAGGCTGGACTGGCCGTTGACCTGCAGTTTTTCGTCGGCCTCGATCACCCCGGCCATGGCCCTGGCTTCACGCACGCGGGCAGCGGCCATGGCCATGGTCGGGCTGCCCTGGAGCGCCAGGGCGATCCAGCGCGCCAGTTGCGGGTCGCCATAGGCTTGCCACCATTGCTGGTCGGGCCAGTGGGCATCCTGCGCGGCTGCTCGGATGGCCGCGTCGGTGGTCAGGGTATTGGCTTGCAGCGTCTTGCTTTGCGGGGCGATGCCCCAGGTTCCGATACAGCCGCTCAAGGTCAAGCTAAAGGCACAGACACTGAGCGCATTCAGCGCTCTGATGATGCGACGCGGCACAGCTGCGAGTTCCCGACTAGAAGGTGGATGACGCTAGGTGACGCAATTCTAGGGGGCCGCCGCACTGGCGATAAGCGTGCTTTACTGCGAATCTTTGTTACGAAAACCGCGATAATCCGGCTTTAGTCTGAAGACTGCTTTGGTTACTTCATGTCACAATTCTGTCGTCTTCCTTGAGAGCGCCCCATGGACACCCTGCAAAACATGCGTGCTTTCAGTTGCGTCGCGCAAGTCGGCAGTTTCACCGCCGCTGCCGTGCAACTGGATACGACCACCGCGAACGTGTCGCGGGCGGTTTCCAATCTTGAAGCGCACCTGCAAACCCGCCTGCTCAACCGCACCACCCGGCGCATCGCACTGACCGAAGCGGGCAAGCGCTACCTGATGCGCTGCGAGCAGATCCTCACCTATGTGGAGGAAGCCGAGGCCGAGGCCAGCGACGCGCATGCGCGCCCGGCCGGGCAACTGAAGGTGCACTCGATGACCGGCGTGGGCCAGCATTTCGTCATCGACGCCATCGCCCGCTACCGCGAAACGCACCCCGACGTGACCTTCGACCTGACCATGGCCAACCGCGTGCCCGACCTGCTGGACGAGGGCTACGACGTGTCCATCGTGCTCGCCAGCGAGCTGCCGGACTCGGGTTTCGTGTCGCAGCGCCTGGGCATCACCTACAGCATCGTGTGCGCCTCGCCCGAATACGTGAAGCGCCACGGCGTGGCGCACAAGCCGGCCGACCTGCTCAAGCACGCCTGCCTGCGCATGGTGAGCCCGGTGATCCCGCTGGAAAAATGGCTGTTCGACGGCCCTGAGGGCCAGGAGGTGGTGAACATCACCCAGGCGCCCTTCCAGGTGAACTCGGCCGATGCCATGAAGGCGGCGATCCGCAGCGGCATGGGCGTGGGCGTGCTGCCGATCTACTCGGCCATCGACGGCCTGCGCGACGGCAGCCTGGTACGGGTGATGCCCGAGTACCGCCTGCAGGAGCTGAACCTGTACGCGATCTACCCCTCGCGCCAGTACCTGGATGCGAAGATCAAGACCTGGGTCGAGTACCTGCGCAACTCGCTGCCGGAGATCCTCGCGGCCCACGAGGCCGACCTCAAGACCCACGAGCTGCTCATCGCCACCTGAAATCTTGCTGCACAGGGGCGGCGGAGAATGATAGCGTGCTACCCATTCTCCCCTGCCCGCAGCGAGTTCGCCGATGAAAAAGACCGTACTGGCCTTCAGCCGCATCACCGCCCCGATGGTCGAGCGTCTGCAGCAAGACTTCAACGTGATCGTGCCCAACCCCAAGCTGGGCGACATCAATGCCCAGTTCAACGAAGCGCTGCCCCAGGCCCACGGCCTGATCGGGGTGGGGCGCAAGCTGGGCGAAGCGCAATTGCACAACGCTGAGCAGTTGCAGGTGGTGTCGAGCGTGTCGGTGGGTTACGACAACTACGACCTGGCCTACTTCAACCAGCGCGGCATCGCCCTGACCAACACCCCTGACGTCCTCACCGAAAGCACCGCCGACCTCGGCTTTGCGCTGATCATGAGCGCGGCGCGGCGGGTGGCCGAGCTGGACGCCTGGACCAAGGCCGGCGAATGGAAAGCCACCGTGGGCCCGGCACACTTTGGCAGCGACGTGCATGGCAAGACGCTGGGCATCGTCGGGCTGGGCAACATTGGCGCGGCGATTGCGCGGCGTGGCCGGTTCGGCTTCAACATGCCGGTGATCTACAGCGGCAACAGCCGCAAGACCGCGCTGGAGCAGGAACTGGGCGCGCAGTACCGCAGCCTGGATCAACTGCTGGCCGAAGCCGACTTCGTGTGCCTGGTGGTGCCGCTGGGGGCCAACACCAGGCACCTGATTGGCGAGCGCGAACTGAAGCTGATGAAGCCCAGTGCGTTTCTGGTCAACGTATCGCGCGGGCCGGTGGTGGATGAGGCGGCGCTGGTGGCGGCGTTGCAGCAGGGCACGATTCGCGGTGCAGGGCTGGATGTGTACGAGAAGGAGCCGCTGAGCGAATCGCCGCTGTTCCAGCTGGCCAATGCGGTGACCTTGCCGCATGTGGGCTCGGCCACGGCCGAAACCCGCGAGGCGATGGCCAACCGTGCCATCGACAACCTGCGCGCGGCACTGCTGGGCGAGCGCCCGCGCGACCTGGTGAACCCGCAGGTGTGGAAGTAAGGCTGCCATTCGCCAGCAAGGCGGGCTCCTGCAAGGGTTACGCGGCCCTGGTAGGCGCCGGCCTTGCCGGCGAAGGCGTCACCACCCGTCCCTTCCGGAACACCAGCACATTGCCCAGCATCACCAGCACCAGCCCGCCCAGCGCCGGCGCTGTCCACTGGTACCCCTCGTAGAACGCCGACACGTTCAGCGCCACCAGCGGGAACAGCACCGTGCAGTACGCCGCACGCTCCGGCCCCATGCGCCCCACCAGCGTCAGGTACGCGGTAAAGCCGATCACCGACCCCGGGATCACCAGGTACAGCAGCGACCCCACATACCGCACATTCCATTCCATCGCGAACGGAATACCGCTGACCACGCAGTACAGCGCCAGCATTCCGGCCCCGTAGAGCATGCCCCAGGCATTGGTGGTCATCGGCCGCAAGCCGGCCTTCTGCTGCAGGCTCGAGAGCATGTTGCCCGCCGAGAAACACAGCGTACCCAGCAACGCCAGGCCCAGGCCGATCAGGGTTTCGCGGCTGGCCGCATGCCCGGCCAGCTCCGGCCAGAACAGCAGCCCCAACCCGCCCAGCCCCAGCGCCCCACCCGCCAGCACGTTGGCCGCCACCTGCTGCCCGAAGAACACCCGCGCATTGAGTGCGTTCCATAGCGTGGCGGTGGAGAACACCACCGCGATCAGGCCGCTGGGAATCCACTGGCTGGCCGTCAGAAAGCACATGAAGTTCACGCAGAACAGGCACAGCCCCTGGGCCAGGCAGATCAGGTGCCCGCGCCGGTTCATCACCTGCAAGCGCCGCCCGATCAACAGCACGGCAAACAGCACCAGCGCCGCCAGGGCAAAGCGATAGACGATGGACACCGGGATGGCCACCACCCCCAGTTGCAGTTTCAGGGCGATCCAGGTGGTGCCCCAGATCAGCACGGTCAGCAGGTACAACGACAGGTTCATGGCATGCACTCCTCACGACAGCCTGCAGTGTCCGGCGCGGGCCGCCCCGTGCGCTTGCACAAACTTGCGGTTTTTTGCTGGGCGGGGCTGTCAGGCCCGGTGGCCGCGAGTAGGATGGCCGACAGAGGTAGACCCCATGACGCCGCTGGACCAGTTGCAAGTCTTTCAAGCCATGCACGCCTCGCCCAATGCCCGCCTGGAACACAGTGCGCAGCTCGGCGACGAGCTGGTCGCAGCCCTGTGGAACAACCGCCACGACGCCCGCGACTACGAAGCGCCCAGCCACCACACGCTGTCGTGCTATATCGCCGGCGGCACCGGCACCTTTCGCCGGGATCGCCCCGCCGCCAAGGGCGGGCCCGGCAAGCTGTGCATCCTGCCGGCCGAGCACGCCTCGAACTGGGTGATCAACGGCAGCATCCGCCTGGCGCACCTGTACATCAGCCAGTCGCAGTTCGCCCTGGCCTGCACCCGCCTGCTGGACCGCGAACCGCGCGAGGTGCAACTGCACGAAGCGACCTTCATAGACGACCCGGAGCAGGCGCTGCGCTTTGGCCGGCTGATCGAGCTGAACTGGGACGAGCCCGGCGAGCGCCTGCTGACCAGCAGCCTGGCCCACGAGATTCTCGACCATGCGGTGCTCAACCAGGTGGGGCTGCGTCGGGGGCTGCGCCTGAAGGGCGGGTTGGCGACGCATCAGCGCCGGCACCTGGCCGACTACATCGAGGCGCACCTGGAGCAGGCGATCAGCCTGGGTGAGCTGGCGTTGCTGTGCAACCTGTCGCACTACCACTTTGCACGGATGTTCCGCGCAAGCTTCGGCCTGCCGCCGCACCAGTACCTGCTGGCGCGGCGCCTGGCCCGGGCACGCCAGCTGCTGCGCTGTGGCGACGGGGCGTTGGGCGAGGTGGCATTGGCGTGCGGGTTTGCCAGTGCCAGCCATTTCAGCAATCGCTTCAGGCAGGTGGTGGGGGCCACGCCGGGGGATTATCGGTTGGCCATGCGCCGCTGATCGCGGGTCAAGCCCGCTCCCACAGGGCCCCCACCGCCCTCACGGTGGGTGTTCTTCCTGTGCTCTCAGAACTCTAGCGTACTCGACAGGCTCACCTGCCGCGCATCCCCCACTGCCACGAAGTAGCGGTTCACCGCCGAGCTGTAGTAGGTCTTGTCGAACAGGTTCTTCACGTTCAGCTGAAAGCGCACCTTGTGCTCATCCAGCCGGGTTTCATAACTGGCGAACGCATCCGCCACGGTGTACGCCGGCAGGTCGAAATCGTTCTCCGCGTTGCCGGCCCGCTCGCCCACATAGCGCGCCCCGGCGCCGACCCGCAGGCGATCACCACCGAACAGGCTGCCCACGTCATACACCGCCGACAACGACCCGGTATGCCGCGCCACGTTCTGCAGGCGGTTGCCCTTGAGCTTGGGGTCCTGGGACACTTGGGCGTCGGTGAAGGCATAGCTGCCGATCAGGCTCCAGCGCTCGCTCACCTGCCCGGTGAGGTCCATCTCCAGGCCGCGCGACTTCACTTCGCCGGCGCTGCTGTACAGGGTGTCGCCGGTGGCCGTGTCGAAATTGGCCACCAGCACGTTCTGCTTGGTGATGTCGAACAACGCCACGCTGCCGGTGATCGCCCCCGGCAGGTCGAGCTTGGCGCCCAACTCCCACGACTTGCCCTCTTCGGGGGCAATCGAGGAATCCAGCACCAGGCCACCGGTCATCGGCGCGATGCTGGAGTTGGGCTTGAACGACTCGGTGTAGCTGCCATAGAACGACAGCGTGTCGTCGACCTTGTACACCAGCCCCGCACGCGGCACCCAGGCCTGGCCGCTGTTGTCGGTATTGGCCTTGAACGGCCGGCCGCGACCGGCGTACTGGTCGAACTGCTGATAGCGCGCACCGGCCACCAGAATCCAGTGCTCGTCGAGGTGGATCGAGTCCTGGAAGAACAACGAGTTGCTGCGCAGCTTGTCGGTCTGGTCGCTGTCGCTGTCGCGCACGGCGGTGCCGGGCTGGACCTGGCCGTACACCGGGTCCAGGTAATCGAAGGTGTTGCGGGCACCGCGAATCAGGTCGGCACGAAACACCTTGCGGTACTCGTCATCCACCCCCACCAGCACGTCGTGCTGCATGCCTGCCAGTTGCAGCTTGCCGTCCAGGCTGACGGTGGCGAAGCGGTCGCTGCTCAGGGCGCCACGGGTGCCGTCCAGGTTGCGCGTGAGGGTGCCCTTGGCAGGGTCAACCGCGGTGACGCGCACCTGGCTGGCATCGTAGGTTTCGCGGTTGAAGCTGTAGCCGAAGTGGAGTTTCCAGTCATCGGCAAGCTGATGGTCGACCTCCAGGCGGTACAGGTCCGAGCGCCCTTCCATGTTGTTGAAGGGCTCGTCCAGCCGACGTGTGCTGGGGATGTTCAGCGGGTGGTTGGTGCGCGGGTCGATGGCCGTGCCGCGGTCGAACGGGTACAGGAACTCGCGGTGCTCATAGGCCAGCTGCACCTGGGTGTCTTCACCGAACCAGGCCAGCGACGGCGCCACCAGCGTCTCGCGGTGGGTGCCGAAGTTGCGCCAGTAGTCTTCGTCCTCGTGGTCGAGCACCAGGCGGTAGGCGAAGTTGCTGTCGCCCAGCGCGCCGGTACTGTCGAGCCCGCCACCGCTGCCGTTCTTGCCGCTGCCATAGCTGGAACCGCGCAGGTTCACGGCGTTGTAGCGCTGCAGTTGCGGGCGCTTGCTGACCACGTTGATCACCCCGCCCGGGTCCTGGATGCCGTACAGCAGCGAGGCCGGGCCCTTGAGCACTTCGACCCGCTCGGTGCTGGCATTGAGGCTGCGCCCCTGCACCAGCGGCATGCCGTCACGCATGATCGAGCCGTCGCGGTTGTCGCCGAAGCCGCGCTTCATCACGGTGTCGGCGGTGGCGCCGAAGTTGTTGCCCTGGGTGATGCCGCTGACGTTGCTCAGCGCATCGTCGAGGTTGCGCGGCGCCTGGTCGGCGAGCACCTGGGCCGGCACCACGTTGATGGCCTGGGGGATCTCCAGGTTCGGCACCTGGCTGCGCATGATCGCGCTGGTGGCCGGCGGCTGGTAGCTGCCGACGCTGTCCTGCTGGGACGAGACCGTGGTGGGCTCGAGGTTGAGTGCACCGGCCTGGGCCAGCGGTTCAACGGTGAGGGTGCGCGCATTCACGCGGCGGTAGGTGAAGCCGCTGTTGCCCAGCAGGCGCTGCAGGGCCTGCTCGGCACTGAACGTGCCCGTCAGGGCCGGCGCGGCAAGGCCGGGCAGCTCGACGGTGTAGACCACGCTCAACCCGGTCACCCGGCTGAAGTCGTTGAGCGCCTGGGGCAAGGGTTTGCTGGGCTGGGCAAAGCGGTACACCTGCTCGACCTGCTGCGCCGCCACCGCCTGGCTCACGCCCGCCCCCAGCGGCAGCCACGCTGCCGCCCCAAGCCCGATTGAAACGCAACGCACCAACGATGATTTTGCCCTGAACTTCATGCCGTCGACCTGTGAGTGAACCTGTTTCATGCGAATGAATCGCACTTTCAATCACTACACGGTTGCCGCACGTACTTACCTCACCGGGCCGTGAAAATATTTTTCAGCGCAGCAGCGTGACCCGCCCGAGCAGGGTCTTGCGCTGGAAGCCGGCCACCGCCCCCAGGGCGTCCAGCGCCGCCAGCGGGTCGGCGGCGGGGAAGCTGCCGCTGACCTTGCGCGCCGCCAGGGCGTCGTCCAGTAGCACGATGCGCCCGGGGTAATGCCGGGCCAGGTCGTCGACCACCTGCGCCAGCGGCGCCTGGTAGTAGTTGAGCCAGCCCTGGCGCCAGGCCAGGCGGTTCTCGCTGTCCACGCCCTGCACTGCACCGGCCAGGCCCTGGGCGTACTCCACCTGCTGGCCGGCCGTGAGCACCTGCTGCGCCTGCCCCGGCGCCGGCGTGACCCCGACCTTGCCCGAGAGCACGGTAACGGTGGTGCCCTGGGGCTGGCGACGCACCTCGAACCGAGTACCCATCACCCGCACCTCGCCGCCATCGGCCTGCACGGTGAACGGCGCACCGGTATGCGTGACCTCGAAGAACACCGCGCCGCGCCGCACCTGCACGCGACGCTGCCCACCGCTGAAGTCCACGTCGATGGCGCTGTCGGCATCCAGCAGCAGGTGCGACCGGTCGGCCAGGGTCACGGCCTTGAGCTCGCCCACCGCGGCCACGTAATCGGCGCCCAGGTCATCGACCCAGTTGGCCGGGTGCCAGCCCGCCCCCATCGCCACGCCCAGCACCACGCTGGCAGCCAGTGCCAACCCGGCCACACGGGCCGGCCAACGGCGCCGAGGCCGGTCCATCGCGCGCAGGTAGGCGTCCAGTGCCGGGGCGTCTTCGGCGGCCAGGCGTGCTGCAGGCGCGGCGGTCTGCTGCCACAGCGCCTGGGCCTGGCGCCAGGCCTGCGGGTGCGCAGGGTCGGCCAGCAACCAGCGCTTGAACGCGGCGCCCTCGGCATGCGCGGGCTGCTGGTTGATCTGGCCGAGCCAGGCGAGCGCGGCCTGCTGCTGTTCGGCGGTAGGTGGGGCTGGAGCGTTCATCGCGGGGCATTCCCTGGCTTGCGGGGCACGGCAGGCTCGGCGGCGATACTCGCCTTGCAGGCCTCGAGGGCACGCATCATATGTTTTTCCACGGCGCTTTGGGACAGGCCCATGGCCCGCGCAATGTCGGCATAGGTGCGGCCATGGATACGGTTGAGCAGGAAGATCTGGCGGGTGCGCTCGGGCAGCTCGCGCAGGGCAGCCTCGATCCGACGCAGGTCGCTGCCGGCCTCCAGCGCGGCCTCGGGCTCGCTGGCATGGCTGTCTTGATGCGGCGCCAGCAGGCTGTCGTTGACCCGCTCGCGGGCGCCTTGGCTGCGCAAGTGGTCGATGGCGATATTGCCGGCGCAGCGCAGCAGGTAGGTGTCCAGCGCCTCGACCTCGACCTGCGGGCGACGCCAGAAGCGCAGGAACAGTTCCTGCACCAGGTCGGCGGCGGTGGCCCGACAGCCCACGCGGCGGCTGACCAGGCGCTCCATGCGCGCACGCTGGGCCACGAACACCTGCACGAAACGTGCGCGGCCCGGGGCGTCGTCGTGGCTGTCGAGCGGCTCGCTCATCGTTTCAGTACGGCGCCAGCAGTGCCAGCGGCGCCAGCACCAGGCTGGCCGCGGCCAGGCCCAGCAGCAGGCGCGGGGCGTAGGGAAGGACGAACACCCACGCGCACAAGCCGCCCATCACTACCGCGCTCAGCTCCACCAGGCCCATGGCCCAGCCGCTGTGACGCACCGCCAGCCCCAGTGCCACGGCGATCAGCAACCAGCCGCCCATGCGCAGGCCACGCAGGCGGCGGGGCGTGGGCTTGTGCCCCAGCAGGTCGGTGTAATGGCGCTCCATGGCCAGGCACAACGCCGCCACTGCGGCAAAGCCGAACAACGCGATGGCCAGCATCACTGCACCTCGCTTTCGATCAGCGGTGCGGCCCTGGGCGTGCGTGCCGCGCGCTTGGGCGCCAACACCTGCGGGCGCAGCATCTTGCGCGCCATCCAGGCCAGCAGCAGGCCACAGCCCAGCGCCGTGAGGTCGAACCCGGCAATCATCCAGTCGCCCTGGGCGATCGCAGGCAGCAGGCCGGTGCCGGTGGTCAGGGCGTTGAGCACCGGCAAGGCGGCGAACAGTACCGCGCCCAGCAGCAGTTGCTCGCCCCAGGCGCGGCGCCCGGGGCGCAACAGTGCGTGCAGCAGGGCCAGGCCCCAGACGGCAAAGAAGCTGTCGACCTCAAGATCGGCACGTCCTTCAAGGGCCACCGGCAACAGGCGGTTGGCCCAGAAGAACGCCGCCACGGCGAGGATCAGCCCGCTCATGCTGGCGATGTTGAGCACCTCGACCAGACGCAACTCGAAGGGCTGGGTGCCGCTCTTGGCGTGCTTGAGCTGGCGCTTGCCCAGCCACATCACCAGCCCCGTGCCGATCACGGCAGTGCCGGCCAGGCCGAACACGAAGTACAGCCAGCGCAGCGTCGGGCCGGCGAAATGGCCCATGTGCAGGCCGTACATGCCGGCGGCAATCACCAACGGTGTGCTCTGCTCGCCCGGGGCCTTGAGCGGGGTACCCTGCACGCCGTCGAACAGCCAGCCGGCGCCGCGGTTCTGGGCGATGCCCTCGTTGCTGGCACGCACCAGGCGCACCCGTGCGTTGAGGTCGCCGGGGTTCTGCACCTCGACCCAGCTGATCTCGCTGCCGGGCGCCTGCTGGCGCGCCTGGGCATACAGCTGCGCCAACGGCACCAGCGGTGCCGGGGTGCCCGCCGGCTTGACCGGCTCGTCGCGCGAAAACAGCTCGTTGTAATAGGCCTGGAGGTTGTCGCCATACATCGTGCTGATGCTGGCCGGCATCACCATGGCCATGAAGATCACCAGGCTGCTGTAGCTGATCATCAGGTGGAACGGCAGCACCAGCACGCCGATCGCGTTGTGGCCGTCGAGCCAGGAACGCTGGCCCTTGCCGGGGCGGAAGGTGAAGAACTCCTTGAAGATCTTCTTGTGGGTGATGATGCCGGTGACCAGCCCCACCAGCATCATCAGCGCGCAGAAGGTCGACAGCCAGCGGCCCCACGGGTAGGGCATCTGCAACTGGAAGTGGAAACGGTAGAAGAACTCGCCGCCGCTGCTGTCGCGCGGGTGCAGTTGATTGCCGGTGGCGGGGTCGAGGATCTTTTCGTTGAAATCGCGCCGGCCGGCGCCGGGTGCACGCCAGCCCACGCGCAGGGTCGGGTCGCGTGCTTCGGGCAACTGGATGAACCAGCTGCCGGCATCGGCGGCGTTGGTTTGCAGGTAGCGCTGCGCCAGGCTCAGGCTGGCGGTGGTGTCGAGGGTGCGGTACGGGATCTCCGGCTGGGTCCAGTGGCTGATTTCGCTCTTGAAGTACGACAGCGTGCCAGTGAGGAAGATCGCGAACAGCAGCCAGCCGAAGATCAGCCCGGCCCAGGTGTGCAGCCAGGCCATGGCCTGGCGAAAGCCTTCTTTCATGGGGTTTGCATCCAGTAGGCCAGGCCGTTGATGGCGGCCAGCGCGGCGCCGGGCAGCAGCACCCCGAGCCAGGCATGCCAGGCGCTGCGACAGGCGAAGCACCAGAGGATTGCCACCAGGTAGAACAGAAACGACAGCATCATGCCGGTGACGACCGCGTCGGCCTTGGGCATGGGCAGCAACAAGGTGATGCACACGCTGGCCATGGCCGCCAGCAGGTAACCGCCGAGCAGCGCCGCGAGGCTGCGCGAGGTCACGGCCAGGCGATAACTGAAGGGCAGCCCGGCGGCTTTGCTTTTCATGACAGCGGGTCCAGTGTGAGGAGGGGCGTAATATTAATGATTAATATTCGCAGATGCAAAGACACCGCTTCAACCGGCCCAGAAGAAGCAGATCGGTGGTATGGCCGCTTGCAGCGGGTGGCTTGAAGCCTGTGGCTTCAAATCCTACAATGCGAACAATTCTTATTCTTTTGCGCATCCCCCGGCGCCGGAGTTGTCACGGTGCCCAGTGCCCAGCCCGCCCCTGCTTCGCTCGAAGGCCTCTACAGCGCCCATCACAACTGGCTCACCGGCTGGCTGCGACAGCGCCTGGGCTGCCCGCACAGCGCCGCCGACCTGGCCCAGGACACCTTCATGCGCCTGCTGCAGGCGCGCGAAACACCAACGCTCAACGAACCTCGCGCCTTCCTCACCACGGTGGCCAAGCGCGTGCTGTTCAACCACTACCGCCGCCAGGACCTGGAACGCGCCTACTACCAGGCACTGGCCCAGCTACCCGAAGCGGTGGCGCCTTGCGAAGAACATCGCGCGATCATTCTGGAAACCCTGATCGAACTCGACCGGCTGCTCGACGGCCTGCCCGTGGTGGTCAAGCGCGCCTTCCTGATGGCCCAGGTCGACGGCCTGGGCTACGCCGACATCGCCCGGCAGCTGGGCATTTCGCTGGCCACCGTGAAGCGCCATCTGAACAAGGCGGCCATGCGCTGCTACTTCGCCCTGTGAACGCCCAGGAATTCTCGCCAAAGGTGGCAGAACAGGCGGTGCACTGGCTGATCGAACTGCAGGGCGGTGCCCTCGACAGCCGCCAGCAACTGGCCATGGAGCGCTGGCTGCAGGCCAGCGAAGAACACCGTCGCGCCTGGGAGCACATACAGCGGGTCAATCAGCGCCTGCGCGGGCTGTCTTCGCCACTGGCGCACGCCGCCCTGCAGGCGCCACGCTCGGCCAGCCGGCGGCGCGCGCTCAAGGCGCTGTTGCTGCTCGGGGTGGGCGGCGCCTGCGGGCTGGCCCTGCAGCAGCACAACCCGCTGCCGCCCCTGCTGGCCGACTACCGCAGCCCGCTGGGCCAGCGCCGCCAGATGCGCCTGGACGACGGCACGCACCTGCACCTGAACACCGCCAGCGCCGCCGACGTGCGCCTGGACCGCGAACAGCGGCTGATCCACCTGCTCGAAGGCGAACTGCTGCTCAATGTGGCCGACGACCCCCGCCCCCTGCGCGTGGTGACCGGCAACGGCCTGCTGCAGTTGTCGAGCGGGCGCTTCAACGTGCGACAGTGGGCCGACCACAGCCAGGTGGCGGTGCTGCAGGGCCGGGCGATGCTTGCCGGGCATGCGCTTGAAGCCGGGCAGCAGGCGCGTTTCGACGGGCCACGCTGGGGCGCCACCCATGCGGTGGATGCCAACACCGGCGCCTGGGTCGACGGCATGCTGGTGGCTGCGCATACGCGCCTGGGGGACTTCATCGACGATCTGGCCCGCTACCGTCGCGGCCAGCTCACGTGCGATCCGGCGGTGGCCGACCTGCTGCTGTCGGGCAGCTACCCGCTGGCCGACAGCGAACGCATCCTGGACCTGCTGGAGGTGCCGCTGCCGGTGCGCGTGCGGCGCTTCACCCGCTACTGGGTCACGGTAGAAGCCCGCGCCTGAGATTATTTTCAGAACCTTGAGCCGTTTTTTCATCTCGCGTGACAGAGAAGGCAGAACCCTTTGCCCCGACCTTCTCAAGGACCCTTTGCATGCCGCTTCGCCTAAGCCCCCTCGCCCATGCCCTGCTGCTGGGCGCCAGCCTCACCTTCGGCGCCGTTGCGCCCCTGCACGCCGCCCAGGCACGCACCTACCACATCGCCCCGATGTCGCTGGAAGACGCCCTGAACCAGTTCGGGCGTGAAAGCGGCGTGCTGATCTCGTTCGGCTCGCAGGTGACCCAGGGCGTGAAAAGCCGTGGCCTGGAAGGCGAGTATTCCACTGCACAGGGCCTGGCCGCGCTGCTTGAAGGCACCGGCCTGCAGGCCCGCGCCGAAGGCGACAACGCCTACAGCCTGCAACCGCTGGCCCCGGCCGCCGGCGCGCCGCTGGAGCTGGGCAGCTCCAGCGTGGTCGGCGACTGGCTGGGTGAAGCCACCCAGGACAACGTGTTCGAACACCCCGGCGCACGGGACGTGATCCGCCGTGAAGAGTTCGAACGCACCGGCGCCAGCAGCGCACGGGAAGTGCTCAACCGCATACCCGGGGTGAATGCGCCGGAAAACAACGGCACCGGCAGCCACGACATGGCGCTGAACTTCGGCATTCGCGGGCTCAACCCGCGCCTGGCCTCGCGCTCAACGGTGCTGATGGACGGCATTCCGGTGCCGTTTGCGCCCTATGGCCAGCCACAGCTGTCGTTCGCGCCGATCAGCCTGGGCAACATGGACGCGGTGGACGTGGTACGCGGCGGCGGCGCCGTGCGCTACGGGCCGCAGAACGTGGGCGGCATCGTCAACTTCGTGACCCGCGCGATCCCCGACGAACCCACGCTGAAGGCCGGCCTGCAGACCCAGACCAGCCCCTCCTCCAGCCACGACGGTTTCAAGAGCAGCGCCAACCTGCTGGCCGGCGGCACCGCCGACAACGGCCTGGGCGGCGCGATCCTGTATTCGGGCACCCGCGGTGGCGACTGGCGCGAGCACAGCGACACGCAGATCGACGACCTGATCCTCAAGGGCAAGCTGCAACTGGACGAGGCCAACAGCCTGCATGCCATGGCGCAGTATTACGAGGGCGAGGCGCAGATGCCCGGCGGCCTCAACGTGGCCGACTACGACGCAGACCCCTACCAGTCCACCCGCCTGCAGGACAAGTTCTGGGGCCGGCGCACGATGTTCAACGCCGGTTACGACTACAAGGAAGGCGAGCGCCAGTTCAGCGTCAACAGCTTCTTCACCAAGACCCTGCGCAGTGGCTACCTGGTGCAGAACAGGTCGATCTCGCTGTCGCCGCGCGAGTACTGGGTGCGCGGCATCGAAACCCGTTTCACCCAGGGCTTTGCGCTGGGCGACAGCCACCACGAGGTGGGCCTGGGCTACCGCTACATCAACGAGGCCGGGCACGAGCTGCGCTACATGGAGAGCGTCAGCGCCGGCCAGTTGCCGACCACCTCCAGCCCCAACGACCGCGACACCCGTGGCGGCACCGATGCCCATGCGCTGTTTCTGGATGACCGCATCGACATCGGCCAGTGGACCATCACCCCGGGTATCCGCTACGAGATGATCAAGTCGCAGCAGAGCAACAAGCTCAAGGGCCTGGAATACAAGGGCGACTACAACACCGCTTTGCCGGCGCTGAACGTGATGTACCACCTGAGCGACAGCTGGAACCTCTACGCCAACACCGAGGGTTCGTTCGGCAGCGTGCAGTACAGCCAGATGCCCAACCGCGTGAATCAGGGTGAAGTGAAGCCCGAGAAGGCCCGCACCTGGGAGCTGGGCACGCGCTACGACAACGGCAACCTGCAGGCCGAGGCCGGGCTGTTCCTGATCAATTTCGACAACCAGTACGAAAGCAACCAGACCACCGACGACGTGATCGCCCGTGGCGAAACCCGCCACCAGGGCCTGGAAACGAGCGTGAAGTACGCGCTGGACGGCCTCACGCCGGCGCTGGCCGGGTTCGATGTGTACGCCAGCTATGCCTTCGTTGACGCGACCATCCGCGAAGATGGGCCGAACAAGGGCAATCGTGTGCCGTTCTCCTCCAGGCACAAGGGCACGCTGGGGCTGGGTTACACCGATGGGCCGTGGAAGCTGAACCTGGACAGCACATACCAGAGCAACCAGTTCGCCGACAACGCCAACACCTCGGCCCAAAGCGCAGACGGCGCGGCCGGGCGCATCCCGGGCTACATGCTGTTCAGCAGCCGCGCCGGCTATGACTTCGGGCCGCAGCTGTCGAACCTGAACGTGGCGGTGGGGGTGAAGAACATCTTCAACCACCAGTACTTCACGCGCTCGTTCGACGACAACAACAAGGGCAAGTATGTGGGTGAGCCACGGACGGTCTATCTGCAGACATCGGTCGCTTTCTGATCGGTAGCGCCTGCTTCGCCGGCAAGGCCGGCTCCTACAGGAGCGCACCTTGCCGGGGGGTCGCGCATTGACTCAGGACACCCCCAGACAACCTTTCACCTGTTTAATTGCCACAAAATATTTTTCTTCTTCAAGCACTTGAAAAGTTCTGCCAACTGCCTGACCTTGTAGTCAAGAGGCGATGATTTCCACAGGCCGCAATGGCCCGCATCGTTCTCTTGCGAGCTAGCTGAATAAGGGATTGAACTATGCAAATCCAAGTCAACAGCGACAACCATATCCAAAGCAGTGCCCGTCTCGAAGAGTGGGTACGCACTACGGTAGAAAGCACGCTCGAACGCTACGAAGAAGACCTCACCCGCATCGAAGTCCACCTGCGCGATGAGAACGGCGACAAGCCAGGCCCCCACGACATGCGCTGCCAGATGGAGGCACGCCCCAAAGGCCATCAACCGATTTCCGTCAGCCACAAGGCCGATAGCCTGGAGCAGGCCATCGAAGGCGCCGCGACCAAACTCGAGCATTCCCTCGAGCACCTGTTCGGCAAACTGCGCGGCAAACGTGGTGTGACCCAGAAGGTCGCAACCGCCCCGGCAGCCGATGCCCTGCTGCAGGAAGAATTCCTGGAGAACGAGCAAGCCCTGCAGGCCCGTCAGGCCTGACAGCCAAGGCAATGAAAGAAGGCGAGCCACGGCTCGCCTTTTTTATTGACCACTCGGCACCTGCCCCGCAACGTCACCTGAACCAACCTGGCCAGGGCCCGGTCAATCAGAACATGTCTTTGCCAGGTACAGCCCCATGATCAACCCCTTCCAACAGATCAACGCTGCATTTGCCGACACCTACCGGGTCAACCTGAGTATCGAGCGGCTCGATGGCAGCATCATGCTGACCCTGTCCGACGATCAGGGCGTGGTGGCCAAGCGCCTGATCAGCCCGGCCCAGCGCAATGACCCCAAGCGCCTGGCGCGCCTGATCGAGAGCGTGCGCTTTGGCATTGCCATCGAGCAGGGCCACAGCGCCATGGAGATTCTGGCCAGCATGACCCGCGACGGTGCACGCACCCCGGGCCTGCGCGCCGCCAGCGAGCGCCGCGCGGGGGCGTGAGCCAAGGCTACTTGGCCTCTTCGATTTCCTTGCCGCTGGCGTCGATGGCCTTGGTGGAGGGGTAGCGCGACGAGGCGTAGCGCACCACCAGGATCGAGAACGACAGCAGCAGGATCCCGCCGCACACATACAGCAGGCCCACGTCGGGGGCCTTGTGGTGCGACACATCGCCGATCAGCAGGCGCGTGAGCGCGGTGATCGCCACGTACAGCAGGAAGCGGATGGGCATGTGGTTGGTCTTGAAGTAGATCCCCACCATCGCCCCCAGCTCCAGGTAGATGAACAGCAGCAGGATGTCATCGACGCTCACCCCACCCTTGCCGATCATCTCGATGAATGCCGACACCGCCGCATAGGCGGTGATGGCACCGATGCCGAACAGTGCCAGGTAATGAAAGGCCTCCACGCACAGGTTGCCCAGCGAATCCGCCGAGCCATGCAGGCCCTTGCGCACTTTTTCAGCCCATTTGATGTTCACGATGCGAATTCCTTGGAAACGACGAAGGGAGGATGCGCCACCCAGGTGACGCTTTGCCTGCATGCAGTAAAAAGGCCAGCGGCACAGCTTGAGAAGGCGACCGATTGCCGCAAGACACCCGCCACCCCACCATTGCGAGCAAATTGAGCTATAAAAATGCCACTACCCAAACGTGGTGGTTTGCCTTATGCTTTTACCTGTATAAAAACACAGTACTCGTACACATCAATTATCGAAAGGCATGTGAGGTGATGAATGGCCGTCGAAGTGGTATACCGCAGCAGCCGCGATCTGGAGCGCTTGTTCATGGATAAAGCTGAAGCAGACCGTCACGACAAGATGCTCGAGCTGGCCGAACTGCTCGCCGAGGTGCTGCAGAAGGCCGTGCCGTCGCTGAGCGAACAGCAGGTCGAGGAAGCGGGTATCTACATGGCGAAGAACCGCGATGTGTTCGCCAAGGCCTTCAAGAGCCAGCCCGACGCGTTGTCCGAGCTGCTTGCCGAGCAGCCCGCCGAGTAGGCATCAGGCGTTGTACACCAGCTTCTCGGCCAGTTGCTGGGCCACGCGGGCCGGCGAGCTCTTCTCGGCCTGGGCGTGGGCGAAGACCTCGGTCAGCCGCGTGGGGATGCGCGCCAGGTGCGCGGTGATGGTGCCAAGGTCCTGGCCCTGGTGGGTCAGCGCCACGTAGATCAGCCCGCCGGAATTGATGATGTAGTCCGGGGCATACAGAATGCCGCGGGTTTCGAGCTGGTCGGCGACCTGAAGGTGGGTCAGCTGGTTGTTCGCCGAGCCGGCCACCGCGGCACAGCGCAGCTGCATGACGCTCTGGCTGTTGAGCACCGGGCCCAGCCCGCACGGCGCGAAGATGTCGCAAGGCGTGCTGACCAGCGCTTCGCTGGCCACCGGCAGCGCATTCAACTGCTCCATGGCCAGTTGCACCCGCCCCGGGTCATGGTCGCTGACCAGCAGTACCGCCCCCGCCGCATGCAACTGCTCGGCCAGGGCAAACCCGACATTCCCCAACCCCTGCACAGCCACGCGCAACCCTTCCAGGTTGTCGGTGCCCAGGCGCGCCATCGCCGTGGCGCGGATGCCGGCGAACACGCCCATGGCCGAATGCGGCGAAGGGTCGCCGGCGGTGGTGGTACTGGTGACGTGCCGGGTGCTCTGGGCGATGCAGTCCATGTCCAGGGTCGAGGTGCCGCTATCGGTCGCGGTGATGTAGCGCCCCTCCAGGCTGTCGACGAAGCGCCCGAAGGCCTCGAACAGCGCGGCGCGGTTTTCCACATGGGGGTTGCGGATGATCACCGCCTTGCCACCGCCCAGCGGCAGGCCCGCCAGGGCAGCCTTGTAGCTCATGCCCTGGGCCAGGCGAATGGCATCGGTCATTGCGGTGTCGTCGTCCGGGTAAGGCAGATAGCGACAACCGCCCATGGCCGGGCCCAGCCGCTGGTTGTGAATGGCGATCACCGCCTTGAGGCCCGTGGCCGGGTCGACGCACAGGTGCAGTGAGTGGGTGCGCGTGCTTTGCATGAGAGCGAACATTGCCCAGCCCTCGTGAGTCAGTGCTCCCACCAGTATAGGCGGCGCGAAGGCACACGTTGCGGCACTGGACGAACGCCCCTGCCGGCGCTACAACAGAAGCTTGAGCGGAGACTGCCATGACCCCACGCCAAGCCTGCCTGGCCTGCCTGGAACGCAACCCCGCCGCCCTGTTCGAGGCGGCGCTGTGGATCGCTGCCGAACACGATGCCAGCGTGCAGCCGGCCCAGGTGCTGGGCGAATTGCAGCTCGTGCAGCAGCAGGTCAGCCAGAGCCTGCCCATGCTGCCGGTGAGCGAACTGGCGCAGCCGTTGCTGCGGGCGCTCAGCGCGGCGGGCTTCCAGCAGGACGAATATCACCCATTGCGCCCGCAGGCGGCGCTGCTGAACAAGGTGCTGCAACGTCGTCGCGGACAACCACTGGCACTGGCGATCCTCACGCTGGAGCTGGCCCGCGGGCTGTCGATACCACTGGAGGGGGTGAATTTTCCGGGGCATTTCCTGTTGCGCGTGCCGGGGGCCGATCACCTGCTGGACCCCTGCGGCGGGCGCCGGTTGTACCCGGCCGATTGTCGCGAGTTGCTCAGCCGCCAGTTCCGCCCGCAGTTGCCGTTGAGCGCCGAGCATCTGGTGACGGCCAGCGCACAGCAGATGCTGCAACGACTGTCGCGCAACCTGCGTCAGTTGCATGCGAGCAATGATGATGACCTTGCGGCGCTGAAGGATGCCGAGCGGGTGTTGTTGCTGGGCTCGGCCAGCGCCAGCGATTACCTGGCGCGGGCGACACTGTATCAGCGGCTGGATTGCCCGCAGGCAGAGCGGTTTGACCTGGAGCATGCGCTGATGCTGACGGATGACCCGATCCAGCGGTTGCGCCTGACCGAGCGGCTGAGCCACCTGCCGCCGCCGACGCCTTCGGTGCACTGAAAGCTTCGCCGGCCAGGCCGGCTCCTACACGGGCCGCGCAGCGCCTGCAGGAGCCGGCCTGGCTGGCGAATGGCCCATCAGGGGGTATCCGGCTGACGCGAAGGATGCGCCTGCACGAACGCATCATGCTCACCGGCCAGCGCCACCACCCGGCGAATCCGTGGCCAGCCCGACAGGTCCACATTGAACCGTTCGGCCGCATACACCTGCGGGATCAGGTACACATCCGCCAGCCCCGGCTCATCGCCGAAACAGAACCCCGCCTCGCCGATCATCTGCTCCACCGCCGCCAGCCCCTGGGTGATCCAGTGGCCGATCCAGGCGTTCACCTGGGTGTCGTCATGCGCCAGCTCACGCAGCTGATTGAGCACGCTGACATTGTGCAGCGGGTGGATGTCGCAACCGATCAACGCCGCCACGGCGCGCGCCTGCGCCCGCGCCACCGGCGACTGCGGCAACAGCGCAGGCTGTGGATAAACCTCCTCCAGGTACTCGATGATCGCCGGCGACTGCACCAGCAGCTCGCCCGAGTCGATACGCAGCGCCGGGATGCGCCCCTGGGGGTTCAGCCCCAGGAACTCGGCCTCGCGCTGCGCGCCCTTGAGCAGGTTGACCGGCAGCGACTGGTAATCCAGCTGCTTGAGCGCCAGCGCAATGCGCACGCGGTACGACGAGGTAGAACGGTAGTAGGTATACAGTTCCATGCTCGTACCCTCTCAATGTGCCGGCAGAATCTTGCCGCGGCACTCGCCAAAACCGATCGACGCCACGCCATCACGCTTGCAGCGCGCGCGCAGGATGATCTCGTCGCCGTCTTCAAGGAACCTGCGCACCTCGCCACTGGCCAGTTCGATCGGCACCTTGCCGCCCTCGGTAATCTCCAGCAGGCTGCCGAACTGGCCAGGCTTGGCGCCCGACAGGGTGCCCGAACCGAACAGGTCGCCTGGCTGCAACTGGCAGCCGTTGACACTGTGGTGCGCAACCATCTGCGCCACGGTCCAGTACATGCTCAGGGTGTTGCTCAGGGTCAGGCGATGCGCCGGCAGGTTCTGCTCGCGCATGCGCTCGGTCAGCAGCAGCACTTCCAGCTCGATGTCGAACGCGCCACCCGCCTGGTCACGCGGGTCGAGCAGGTACGCCAGCGGCTGCGGATCGCCTTCGGGGCGTGCCGGCTGGGCACAGCGGAACGGCTCCAGCGCCTCGGCGGTGACCACCCAGGGCGACACGGTGGAGATGAAGCTCTTGGACAGGAACGGGCCCAGCGGCTGGTATTCCCAGGCCTGGATGTCGCGGGCCGACCAGTCGTTGAGCAGGCAGTAGCCGGCAACGTGTTCGCCTGCCTGCGCTACCGGGATGGCATCGCCCATGGCATTGCCCTGGCCGATCCAGATGCCCAGCTCCAGTTCGTAGTCCAGCCGCGCGCACGGGCCGAAGCTCGGCTCGGTTTGCCCGGCGGGCAGGGTCTGGCCGTTGGGCCGACGGACATCGGTACCCGACGGGCGAATGGTCGAGGCACGGCCGTGGTAGCCGATCGGCACGTATTTGTAGTTGGGCAGCAGCGGGTTGTCGGGGCGGAACAGCTTGCCGACGTTCTTGGCGTGCTCGATGCCTACATAGAAGTCGGTGTAGTCGCCGATGCGCGCCGGCAGGTGCAACTGGCACTCGGCGGCCGGGTACAGGGCCGGCTTCAGCGCAGCCTGGTGCGGGCTGTCGGCACCCAGCAGTTCGAGCAGGCGCTCGCGCAGGGCCACGCGGGCCTCACGGCCCAGGGCGAAATAGGCGTTCAGCGCACCACCGCGGGTGGCCTGCACCGCATTGCGGGCCTGGCCGTCGAACAGCCCGGCGGCCAGCACCGCGTCGAGGTCCAGAATCGCGTCACCGATGGCCACACCGCAGCGACGCTCGTCGCTGCCACGGCTGAAGATACCCAGCGGCAGGTTCTGCAGCGGGAAATCGCTATGCCCGTTGGCGTGCTCGACCCAACTGCGGGCAATGGCGGACTGGTTCATGGTTATCTCCGATTCGGGGTGAAGGTGCTCGGCAAGGTGGCCCAGCACGTGTCGTAGTCGGCCTGCAGTTGCGGGCATTCAAGCGCATGGCGGGTCGGGCGCAGCACCTGGCTGGTCTCGAACATGAACGCCATGGTGTTGTCGATCTTGCTCGGTGCAAGGTCGGCGGCAATCGCCCTGGCGCAGGTTTCGGCGTCCGGGCCGTGGGCGCTCATGCAGCTGTGCAGCGAGGCGCCGCCGGGCAGGAAGCCTTCGGCCTTGGCGTCGTACTCGCCCTTGATCAACCCCATGAACTCGTTCATCAGGTTGCGGTGGAACCACGGTGGACGGAAGGTGTTCTCGGCCACCATCCAGCGCGGCGGGAAAATCACGAAATCGATGTTGGCCATGCCCGGTACGCTGGTGGGCGAAGTGAGCACGGTGAAGATCGACGGGTCGGGATGGTCGAAGCTGACCGTGCCGATGGTGTTGAAACGGCGCAGGTCGTATTTGTACGGCACGTTGTTGCCGTGCCAGGCCACCACGTCCAGCGGCGAGTGCTGCAGTTCGCAGCCCCACAGCTCGCCGAGGAACTTCTGTACCAGCGGCACCGGGCCCTGCTGCTCTTCGTAGTGGGCCACCGGCGCGAGGAAGTCGCGCGGGTTGGCCAGGCCGTTGCTGCCCAGCGGGCCCAGGTCCGGAATGCGCAGCGGCGCGCCGTGGTTTTCGGCAATGTAGCCACGCGCCTGACTGTCGAGCAGCTCGACGCGAAACTTCAGGCCACGGGGCAGCACGGCGATTTCCAGCGGCTCCACGTCCAGCACGCCCAGCTCGGTGACGAGGCGCAGGCGGCCCTGCTCGGGGACCAGCAGCAGTTCGCCATCGGCGTTGAAGAACACCCGCTCCATGGAACGGTTGGCGCGGTAGTTGTAGATGCTGATGCCGGCCGGCTTTTGCGCCGCCGAGTTGGCCGCCATGGCTACCCAGCCGTCGATGAAGTCGGTGGGCTCGGCCGGGATGTCCAGCGGGCTCCAGCGCAGCCGGTTGGGGGTTACCGGGCCCAGCGGGCCGCCGCTCAACTGGCGCTCGAGGCGTTCGAATGCCGGGTGCAGTGCCGATGGCCGGATACGGTACAGCCAGGTACGCCGCTGCTCGCTGCGCGCCATGGTGAATGCGGTGCCGGAAAACAGCTCGGCATACAGGCCATACGGGGCTTTTTGCGGGGAGTTCTGGCCAACCGGCAGGGCGCCGGGCAATGCCTCGCTGGCAAATTCGTTGCCGAAGCCGCTCTGGTAAGCGAGGGCGGGAGTGGAATCGACGTTCATCGAGCCTCCAGTCAGGTAGCGTTATTATTATCGTAAACTGATTACGCATAACGTAATTTGATACCTGTAACCCGTCAAGCTATAAAGACGCCCACCTGTCAACACGGACCCCTTTCCCATGAGCAAAACCAGCACCGCCGACAGCAACGGCAAACAGAAGGTCCGCTCGGCGGAGGTCGGTACCGACATTCTCAAGGCGCTGGCCCAGCTCTCGCCGGCCACCTCGCTGTCGCGCCTGGCCGAGCATGTGCAGATGCCCGCGAGCAAGGTGCATCGCTACCTGCAGGCCCTTATCGCCAGCGGCTTTGCCGAGCAGAACCCGGCCACCAACCACTACGGGCTGGGCCGTGAAGCCCTGCGCGTGGGCCTGGCCGCGCTGGGCGGGATGGACGTGCTCAAAGTGGCGGCCATGCCGTTGTCACAGCTGCGTGACGCGCTCAATGAAAGCTGCTTTATCGCGGTGTGGGGCAACCAGGGCGCAACGGTGGTGAACATCGAACCTGCGGTGCGCGCCGTGACGGTGGTGACGCAGATCGGCTCGGTGCTGCCGTTGCTCAGTTCGTCCACCGGGCTGGTGTTCGGGGCCTACCTGCCCCAGCGCGAGACCATCGAGTTGCGCGACCAGGAACTGCTTGCACTGGGCCAGGACGCCGCAGACTACGAAGCGCTGTTTGCGCAGATCCGCGCACGCGGCCTGCACCATGTGCATGGCCTGCTGATGCCGGGGGTGGATGCGCTGTCGGCACCGGTGTTCAACGCCATGGGCAACATCGCTGCCGTGCTGACCGTGGTGGGCCCTACCTCGATTTTCCATGCCGATGAACAGGGCCCGGCGGCGCAGCAGCTGCAGGCGGCGGCGCAGGCAATCAGCTGGCGCATGGGCTATGAACCACAGTGACCTGTTTTGGTGCACTGTTACCCACTTTGCAACAGTGAATGTCCGAAACGTCTATTTTTTTCGGTAGGGGGGCTGGCTATGCTGGCCGGGCTTGCAGCGAAACGCGGTTTCGCCAGGCGCTGGGCCGATGGTTTGGCGGTTAATGTCAGGTTAATCCTCTCCCCCTAGAGTAACCACCTGACACGTTGAACCCTCCCCCTTCAGGTTCACCGACGTTGATTTTGAAGCTCCTTGATCTACGTCTTGCTTGGCCGCTGCTTTTGCAGCGGCCTTTTTTATTTGTGCTGCCCGGTTCAGCCTGCGTGCCTGTGCAGATTGGCCATCATCTGCTGCAACGCCTCGAGGCTGTCCTGCGGGTGCACCGCGCCCTCGAAATCGCCGATGGCATCCCAACTTGCGGCGATGTCTTCCACGCTCATGCCCTGGCGCGGGTCGAAGCCCACCCCCAGGCTGCGTTCCCAGCGCACCTTGCCCACCCAGCCGCCACCGACCTCGTACAGCCCGCCGGTGTCCTGGCAGCGATCACTGCCCAGGTACACCACCAGCGGGCTGATCAGCTCGGGCTTGAGCTGTTCGAACACCTGCGGCGGAATCAGCCCCTCGGTCATGCGCGTGCCACCGGTGGGGGCGATGGCATTGACCAGGATGCCGTGCTTGCGCCCCTCGAGCGCCAGGGTGCGGGTCAGCCCGTACAGGCCCAGCTTGGCCATGCCGTAGTTGGCCTGGCCGAAATTGCCGTAGATGCCCGAGGTGGACGAGGTGAAGATCACCCGCCCCGCGTTCTGCTCGCGCAGGTGCGGCCAGGCGGCGCGGGTGAGCTTGTAGGCACCCTCCACATGCACGCGGTACACCTGGTCCCAGTCGCTGTCCTCCATCTTGTGAAAGGTCTTGTCCCGCAGGATGCCGGCGTTGTTGACCAGCACATCCACGCGGCCGAAGGTGTCCAGCGCCTGCTGGACGATACGCTCGCCATCGGTGACCGAGTCATGGCTGGCCACCGCCGTGCCGCCCGCCTCGCGAATCTCGGCCACCACGCGGTCGGCCGCCGATGCGCTGGCGCCTTCACCATGGGTGGAGCCTCCCAGGTCGTTGACCACCACGTGGGCACCATGACGGGCGAACAGCAGCGCATGGGCACGCCCGAGGCCCCCGCCAGCGCCGGTCACAATCACTACTTTTTCATCCAGGCGAATCGACTCGGTCATCTCGGCACTCCGTTAACTGCAAGGAATATGGCAGCCAGTGTCAGCCAGCGCCCGGCCCCGGACAATCAACCGGGCGGACGCTGAATGGCAGGCAATAAGGCAGCGGGATGATCAGGACCAGGCGACCTTGTGCGCCAGGCTTGGCAGAGGTTGCTGCCGAAATGCCAGGTAGTGGCGCAGCACCTGTACCGGTGCCTCGGTGTGCGGATAATGGCCGATGCCCTGCAGGGTCACGGTGTCGGGTTGGGGCACCAGTTCGCAGTAGCGCGCCACCACATGCGCACCCGATACCGGGTCGGCGGCGCCATTGATAAGGCGCAGCGGTACGCCTGACTGCTGCAAGGCCGCCACCCAGCGCTCGCGCCAGGTGACGCGCTCGGGTACATAGGCTGCCAGCTTGTGCAGGATGCGATTGCCGCGGTTGGAGGCGATCAGGCTCCAGCAGTCATCCAGCACGCTTTCACTGGGGCGTGTGCTGCGGCCATAGAGGTGGGTGACATTCCTGACCAGGTCGTCGCGCCCGAACGAGCGCGCCACCAGCCAGCCAAGCCGGCTGAGCAGGAGCTTGTGCACCAGCAACGCACGGTGGCACTCCGGGAACAGGCCGGCGTTGAGAAACGCGCAACTGGCCACCTGGGCCGCCCCCTCGTGGTGACGGGCCAGCAGTTCCTGGGCCACCGTGGCGCCATAGTCATGGGCCAGCAGGTGCACCGGCTCCTGAACCTGCAGGTGTTCGAGCAGGGCCTGCTGTACGTCTGCCTGTTCCAGCAGGCTGTAGGTGTGGTGCAACGGCTTGGACGAGTCACCGAAGCCGAGCATGTCGCAGGCGATCACGCGAAAGCGCTGGGCCAGGGGTTGCCACAGGTAGTGCCAGTCCCAGCTGGCGGTGGGGAAGCCGTGCAGCAGAAGCAGGGGCTCGCCCTGCCCTGCGCTCCAGTAGCGAATCGATTGCTGGCGAAACGTGAAACTGCGACCACGGGTACGCCAGACACTCAAGGGAATCTCGGCGAGGGGCATCACGCAGGTCCTGGTTCGGGGCTGCAACTTCCTGGGGGCAGCGCGTTGTCGGGCAAAGGGTTGGCGGCGGTCATTGCAATCACCTCGGCACATGGGTGTGCTCTGCTGCCGGTCAGTCTAGAGGCGCGATTCGATGGCGGGTGTTGCATTGCCAGCCAGCTTATTGGCCCACCGGGTCAGGGCAGTAAATAGTTACAGCAGGTGACGTAACAGTGGCGCCATGAACAGGTTGAAAATGCCCGTCAGCACCATTACCAGCCCCGCCACAGAGCCCTCTTCGCCGCCCACCTCATGGGCTCGGCTGACCCCGGCACCATGCGCCCCCACCCCGAACAGCGCCCCGCGTGCCAGCGGCGTGCGCAAGGGCAGGTACTTGAGCAGTACCCCGCCCATCAGGGCACCGAGCACCCCGGTGAACATCACGAACACCGCGGTGAGTTCCGGCACACCGCCCAGGTCGTGGGCCAGCGGCATGGCAAAGGGTGTGGTGATCGAGCGTGGCAGCAGCGACAGGCTCACCTGATTGTCCAGCGACAACGCATGGGCCAGGGCCCACGAACTGCCGATAGACGCCGCGCTGCCCACCAGCATGCCCAGCGACAGGGCCGGCCAGTGGCGTGCCAACAGCGCCCGCTGCTGCCAGATCGGCACCGCAAAGGCCACGGTGACCGGGCCCAGCACCGACATCAGCCAGTGGGTGTTTCGCGCATACTCGGCGTAACCGGTGTGCAATGGCACCGCCACCGCCAGCAGCACCACCGGGACCAGGATCAGCGGCGACAGCAGGTAGCGCCCGGTACGTCGGTACAGCCAGCGGCTGCCCAGGTAGGCCAGCAGAGTCAGCGCCAGCCAGAACAGCGACATCGGCTCAAGCGTCATGGCGCAGCCTCCAGCGGCACGCCCACTCCACCGTGAAGGCAGTGGCGAGCATCACCAGCAGCGTGCTTGCACCGATCACCAGCAGAATGCGCCAGCCTTCGCTGCGCAGTAGCGGGCCGTAGTCGAGCAGGCTCATCAGCGCCGGAATGAAGAACAGCAGCATCTCTGCCATCAGCAGGGTGGCGCCGGTCTGCAGGGTTGCCGGCTTGACCCGCCCGGTGGCGAACACCAGCAGCAACAGCGCCATGCCCACCACACCGCCCGGGATCGGCCAGTGCAGCCAGGCCGACAGCTGGCAACCGAGCAGGTACAGCACCAACAGCACGCCCAGTTCGGCGAGCAGACGCGAAAATTTCTTGAATGAAACGGCAGTCATCGAAGGGGTCCTCTGAGGCCTGCAGTTTAAAATCCCGCTGCCCATGCAAAAAGCGAATTGTTAGACTGGCCTCCATTCCATAATGGAATTCAGGCAATGGAATTCAAGCAACTACGCAGTTTTGTCGAAGTGGTTCATCGCGGCGGCTTCACCCAGGCCGCGCAGACCCTGCATATCAGCCAGTCGGCCGTGAGCAAGCAGGTGGCGCAGCTGGAGCACGACCTGGGCATGGCCCTGCTCGATCGCCATGGCTCGCAGTTGCACCTGACCGACGCCGGCAAGATCGTGCTGGCCCGCGGCGAGGCTATGCTGCGGCTGCGCCAGGAACTGCACAACGAACTCGACGACCTTGGCCAGCTGGCGCGGGGCGAGTTGCGCCTGGGGCTGCCGCTGCTGGGCAGCGACGCGCTGTTTGCCGGGTTGTTCGCCGAGTACCGGCGGCGCTACCCGAACATCACCGTGCAACTGCTCGAAGGCGGCAGCCTGAACGTGGAGCACGCCGTGCGCAGTGGCGAGCTGGAGTTGGGCGGCAGCCTCACGCCCACCACGCCGGGCTTCGAGTGCCAGCCCTTCTGCAACGAACCGCTGGATGCACTGCTGCCGGTAGCCCACCCACTGGCAACTGCCGGCAGCATCAACCTGGGGCAACTGGCCGACACGCCGTTTCTGCTGTACCAGCGCAGCTTCGTGCTCAATGATCGCCTGCTGGCGGCCTGCCAGGCCTATGGCTTTACCCCGAAGGAAGGCGGACGCAGCGGCCAGGCGGATTTTCTGGCGGCACTGGTGGCGGCAGGCCAGGGCGTGGTGTTGCTGCCACGGGTGGTGGCGCGGGGCCTGGAACGGCCGGGGGTGGTGCGTGTGACCTTGAGCGAGCCCAGCAACCTGCGCTGGGACATCGCCTTCATCTGGCGCCAGGGCGCCTACCTGTCACGGGCGGCGCAGGCCTGGCTGGCGCTGCTGCGCGAGCGCCCGCAACCGCTGTGATCAGCCGCGCAGCCTGGCGATGAACTCGGCCAGCCAGGGCTCGGCGTCGGTTTCGGGGGTGACGGTTTCACTGGCGTCCAGACGCAGCATCGGCTGCACTTCGTCGAGGCCCAGTTCGGCGAACAGCTCGCGCAATTGCTCGCCGCCGCCGCAGTAGGTGTCGCCATAGCAGGAGTCGCCCAGGCCGATCACCGCACCGGGCAAGCCGCGCCAGGCACCTGGCAGCACATCGCGGATCTCGCTGTACAGCGGCACCAGGTTGTCGGGCAGCTCGCCCATGCCGGTGGTGGACGTGATCGCCAGAAAGGCCTGCGGGGCAAAGCCCTGAACGTCCTGCAGGTTGGCACGGTTGGCCAGCAGGGTCTCGAAACCCGCCGCCTGGAGCAGCGAGGCGGCATGGCGTGCAACTTCCTCGGCAGTGCCGTAGACCGAGCCGGAAAGAATGGCAACTTTCATAACTAATCCCGAAGCTGAGTAAAAGCGTAGGATACTACCACCTGATGCGGGTACCGGACGCTGGCAATTGGCCCGCATGCAGATGCCGACCGCTCGGCAATCCACTAGAATCCTTCGCCTGGGTGCCCCTTTCACATTCGGTTCGACACGATGATCAACGCCAAGCTGCTGCAACGCATGATTGATGCCTCCAACGACGGGATCGTGGTAGCCGAACAGGAAGGCGACGACGACACCATCCTGATCTATGTGAACCCGGCCTTCGAACGCCTGACCGGCTACGCGGCCAACGACATTCTGTACCGCGACTGCCGCTTCCTGCAGGGCGAGCCGCGCGACGATGCGGCCCGGGCACGCATCCGCGACGCCATCCGCAGCGGCCAGCCATGCCGGGAAGTGCTGCTCAACTACCGCAAGGATGGCACGCCGTTCTGGAACGAGCTGTCGATCACCCCAGTGTTCAACGAGGCCGACCAGCTCAAGTACTTCATCGGTATCCAGAAGGACGTGAGCCGCCAGGTGGCCGCCGAGCAGCGGGTGCTGGAACTGGAGCAGGAACTGGCCCGGGCGTACGCCCTGCTCGACGCGCAGAAACCCGACGGACGGTCTTAACAAAGCCAGCGAATCGTTGTCCATCACCCACGAAGAAATGATTCCCGATTGAAATTGCCGAGTTCGCCCATGCAATCAGATGCCCTCCTGACCCAGGATGAGCTGGATTTCATTCAGACCATGCACCGTTCGCCACAGCTGAACCTGACGGACGTCACCTCCAGCCTGCGCCTTGATGGCGGCAGCGAGGTGCAGCAACTGTTGACCCGGCTGGTGGCCCAGGAGCAGGTGACCCTGCAGGCGAATTTCGAGAACCAGCAGATGAGCTTTCCACTGCAGCTGGTGGAAGACGAGTTCCATGCGGTGAGCCTGCAACTGGGCGCACCGAGCATCTATGAAGACGGGCCGATGATGCGCCCCTGGCGCCTCACGCTGGAGCCGCCGGTTGCGCTGGACGACGATCTGGGCCTGAGCACCGACCTCAAGGTGTGCGAGATGTCGTTTCGCGGTGTGCTGGTGCAGGTACCGCGCAATCGCAAGCCGCCCAAGACCTTCAACCTGTGGTTCAGCCCCGAGGCCGACGCGCCGATCAACCTGCAGGGCACCTTGCAGCGCAAGACGGCCGACGGGCTGGCAGCGTATCGGCTGAGCCAGCACCAACCCCAAGAGATCGAGCGGTTGCGCCAGTACATCCTGCGCCAGCACCGGTTGGCGCATCCCGAATTGCATCCGGATTAACACCGCAGCGAGGCTTTCGCCGGCAAGGCCGGCCCCTGCAGGGTTGCAACTACCTGTAGGAGCCGGCCTTGCCGGCGAAGGGTTTTCAGGTATCCAGGTGCTCTGCCAGGTACTGCTGCAGGCGCCGACGCATCAAACGCCCCTCACTGCCCAGGCACGCCACTTGCGAGCGCATCAGCGCATCCTGGGCCAGCTCCGCCGCCTCCCCCGCGAACAGCAACGGGCAATCCAGGCCCTGGGCCAGGCGCATCAAGCGCTTGGGCAGCTCGGCCGTCGGTGAATGGTTGGAGAACAGCACCAGTGCCTGCGGCGCCATGCGCTCGCACACCAGGCTCAGTTCCTCCAGCGGCTGCCCCACGGCCAACACCCTGATCACCACCTCGCTGCTGCCCAGCATCAGGGCCGCCACCAGCAACTCAAGCTCGCGGCAATGCCCCGGCATCGCCGCCAGCACCACGCTTACCTCCTGCTGTTCGCGGGCCAGTTGCAGGCGCTGCAAGGCCCGGGCACGCAGGAAGCCGTCGAGAAACAGCCACTCGCTCTGCGCACCGAATGCCTCGCCGGCCGCGCACAGGTCGTGCCATACCGGCATCAGGATGTCCTGGAACACCACCACCAGCGGATAGCTGGCGAAGACCTGCCCGTACACCTGCTCCAGGCGCCTCTCGTCGAATGCCTTGACGGCCTGGCGCAGCTGCACCTGCCACTGCTTCCAGTCCGCCTGGGTGCCGGGCGCCTGGGCCGAGGGGGCCTGCTGCTGGGTCGCCTGGTTGCGCGCAAGGATCTTGCCGACCTTGCTCACCGCCACGCCGCGCTCGATCCAGCCCAGAATGCTGCGCACGTCATCGATGTCGGCCTGGGAATACAGGCGGTGCCCACTTTCGGTGCGTACCGGCTGGATCAGCCCATAACGGCGCTCCCAGGCACGCAGGGTGACCGGGTTGATGCCGGTCAGGCGCGCCACTTCACGGATGGGGAAAAGCTCCTCCTGGCGGTGGGGAGCATCAGGGAGGGAAGCCGAATCAGGCTCGATCATCGCCGTAAAGACCGTGATTGCGTAGTGAAAGGCAATTCTACTCCCCTTGTACCAGCCCGCCGCAAGCACCATGCGCCGGGCAGCCGGCACATCAGCACTGACGAGTCAGCTTATTTGCGGAATAATCCTTGCTTGTTCCCACACGAACACTCGAACGCCACCCACCACCCCGGGCAGCGTTGCATGGCCGTGGCTACCCGCCGCGCCGGTTTTTACCAGGAGATACACGATGTCTACCCCTCCGGTTACCTTGATGGTGGCGCGCCGCGTTGCCGAGGGTCGCTACGAAGACCTGATCGCCTGGCTGCGCGAAGGCGAACAGCTGGCTACCGACTTTCCCGGCTACCTGGGTTCCGGCGTACTGGCCCCACCGCCCAACGACGACGAATTCCAGATCATCTTCCGCTTCGCCGACGAGAAAACCCTGCATGCCTGGGAGTTTTCCGCCTCGCGCAGCGCCTGGCTGGCCCGCGGTAACGGCCTGTTTCAGCAGCCCCACGAACACCGGGTCAGCGGCATCGACGGCTGGTTCGGCCCGGCCCTGGCACAACGTCCACCGCGCTGGAAACAGGCCGTGGCCATCTGGCTGGCGTTCTTTCCGGTGTCGCTGGCCTTCAACCTGCTGTTCGGCCACTGGCTGGGCGAACTCGGCCTGGTGCCACGGGTACTGCTGAGCACCCTGGCCCTGACCCCGCTGATGGTCTACCTGTTCATCCCGCTGTCGACCCACCTGCTGGCCAGCTGGCTGCACCCCAAGCCTGCCCCGCAGAGCGTTGCCGCGCCGCCCGTGGGCACCCGCTGACGCAGCGCCCCGGGGCGTGCAACGGCGGCGAGTTCGGGTATGCTGGGGCCTACCCAAGCGAATATCTGAAGTTGACCGCCCATTACATGAACAGCCCAATTCTTGTTACCGGGGCCAGCCAGCGAGTCGGGCTCGCGCTGGCCATCAAACTGGCGCAGGCCGGCCACACGGTCGTCAGCGCCAGCCGCAGCATCAGCGCGCAGGCGCCCCACCCGAACATCGTGCAGTTCCAGGCCGACCTGTGCCTGGAGCAGGACCGCCTGGCCCTGATCGACCACCTGCGCAGCCGCTATGACGGCCTGCGGGCGATCATCCACAACGCCTCGCTGTGGCTCGACGATGACCTGGCCAACCTGAACACCATGTTCAAGTTGCACGTGGAAGCGCCGTACCACCTGAACCTGGCACTGGGTGAGCAACTGCTCAAGCTGGACAAGTCGGACATCATCCACATCTGCGACGAAACCTCCTCGCGCGGCAGCAAGAGCCATATCGGCTATGCCGCCACCAAGGCGGCGCTGCAGAACATGGTGCTGTCGTTCGCCGAGAAGTACGCCCCCAGCGTGCGCGTCAACGCCATCCTGCCCGGCCTGCTGATCTTCAAGGAAGACGGCGACGAGCAGTACCGCCAGCAGGCGCTGAAGAAGGCCCTGCTTGAATTCGAACCCGGTGCCCAGCCGCTGATCGAGGCCGTGATGTTCCTGCTCGACAGCCAGTACAGCACCGGCAGCAACGTGGTCATCAACGGTGGCCGCCATTTGAAGAACCGCATCGCGGCCGGATGAGCCGCTGCACCGTGAAGGGAACCCCCATGGACCCGCAACAGCAACTCGAACTCGAAGCGGCGGCCTTTCGCCGCCTGGTAGCGCACCTGCGCGAGCGCACCGATGTGCAGAACATCGACCTGATGAACCTGTCCGGCTTCTGCCGCAACTGCCTGTCCAAGTGGTACAAGGCCGCCGCCGACGAGCGCCAGATCGACCTTAGCCTGGATGACGCACGCGAAGTGGTCTACGGCATGCCCTACGCCGAGTGGAAAACCCAATACCAGAAAGAAGCCAGCGCCGAACAGCAAGCGGCGTTCGCCAAAGGAAAACCCCATGACTGACCTGAACACCCTGCGCAGCCAACTCGACAGTGGCGAACATGTATTCGCCGACACGCTGGCGTTCATCGCCCAGGGCTACACCTACCAGCCACAGGCCTTCACCAATGGCGGTGTGGAAAACGCCGCCGGGCAGAACGAAGGGTCGTGCAAGACCCTGGGCCTGGCACTGCTCGAAGGCCTGAGCGACCAGCACGCGCTGCTGGCGTTCGGCGAGCACTACCGCTCGGTGCTGGCCACCCCCGAGGGCAGCGACCACGCCAATATCCGTGCGCTGATGCAGCATGGCCTGGCCGGCGTGACGTTCGCCGGCGCGCCGCTGCAACGCAAGGGCTGACGCCACACCGCTGCACAAGAACGGCCCACCTGGGCCGTTTTTCATGCCTGGGGTTCGATCACCTGCCCGGGCACCTGCGCCGGCAGTTGTGCACTGCGCAGCCAGCCCAGGGCTATGGGCCACAGCTGCGCCTGAAAGCGGCTGTGAAAGAACGCGAAATGACCGACCCCCTTGGCATCGACCTGCTGTGCGGCGATACGCAGGTGCGTGCACGCGCTGGCGGTAAAGTAGCCCAGCAGGCGCTCGATGGCCGGCACCGTACCGAACGGGTCGTCGGTCAGGCTGATCGCCAGGATACTGGCCTGCACCTGGCCAAAGCCCAACGCCCCCAGCGTGCGACCGCTGGGCCGCTGTTCATAGGTGGCGGCGGGTGTCACCCAGTCGCGCACCACGCCGGCCGGGGTGTCCTCCATCCAGCCCAGGCGCTTGCCGGGAAAGTAGCCGAACACGCGGGTCAGCAGCGGCATTGCCAGGTGCCATTTGCACAGCAGTTGCCAGCGGCTGCCCGGGGCATAGTCACGCCAGTAGGCGAACTGCGCGCCCACCGTGACCACCCGCCGGATGCTCGCCGCCGACGCCGCCAGGCCCAGCGCGCAACCGCCGAAACTGTGCCCGACCACATCGATGGGCTGCCCGGGAAACTCGCGCCGGGCGCGCTGGAGCATCGCCTCGAAATCCAGCCGGCCCCAGTCCGACCAGCTGGCCTGAAAACCCCGCAAGGCGGCAGGGCGCGATTCGCCGATGCCGCGGTAGTCGTAGGTGATCACGTCGGCGCCATGGGCGAACAGGTAGTCGGCAAAACGCGAGTAGAAACGGCAGCGCACCGAGGTGGCGGCGTTGATGATGACCACCGCCCGCGTGGGGTCCGCCGCGCCGTGGCGCCAGGTGAAGCCGCCCAGGCTGAAGCCGTCTGCCGCCTCTTCGCGAAACGGCTGGGCAACGCTGGGCGCCTGGGTGGTGAGGGGTTGATTCATCGGTGCCGGCTCCTTCAGGGCCCTTCGCAGCGCAGCATCGGCCAGCGGGTGGCCAGCCCGTGTGGGTGATGCGCGAGGCGTAGACCGTCTGTTTCTGGCTAACGTAACGCGCGGTGCGGCGCAGTACCAGCCCGGACAGGTCATTCAGCCCCAGTGGCGCAGCGACTTATCATTGTGGGTTCGACCACCGGCAGGTTGCGCGGGCACGGGCGCCGATCATCGGCGCGCCGGCCCGCGCCCGCCTCAGGCAAGCTCGGTATAGCGCGCCGCCACCTCAGCCTGGCGGATGTCCGAGATCAGGGTGTGACGGGCCGCCTGGAAGGCCGTCCAGCGGGCGTCGTCATGCAACGGCGGGATGGTCACCCCCTCGCGGCGATCAAACCCCACCAGCGCCGCATCCACCAGGTGGTCCACCTCCATCACCTGCGTCAGGGTGTTGATGTCGATGCCCGAGCGCTCCCAGATCTCGGTACGCGTGGCCGCAGGCAGCACCGCCTGCACGTATACGCCGCTGGGCGAGAGCTCCAGGCTCAGCCCCTGCGACAGGAACTGCACGAACGCCTTGGTGGCGCCATACACCGTCATGCCCAGCTCCGGTGCCAGCCCTACCACCGAGCCGATATTGACGATGGCCCCCTCCCCGGCCTGCGCCAACCGTGGCGCGATGGCATGGGCCAGGCGCGCCAGCGCGAGGGTGTTGAGCGTGATGATGCGCGTGACGCTGTCGGCGCTCTGCTCGACGAAGGCCCCCGACTGCGCCGCCCCGGCGTTGTTGATGAGGACGCCGATGCGGGCATCTTCGCGCAGGCGGGTTTCGACCCTGGCAAGGTCTTGGGCCAGGGTCAGGTCGGCCTGCAACACCTCGACGGCCACGCCGTGAGCCTGGGCCAGGCGGCTGGCCAGCCCGTCGAGGCGAGGCCTGTCGCGGGCTACCAGCACCAGGTCATGGCCACGACGGGCAAAACGCTCGGCGTAGGTAGCGCCGATACCGGAAGAAGCACCAGTGATGAGAACAGTGGCAAGGGTAGTCATGGGGTTGCGCTCTCGATGGGTGGGTAACGAGCCGCTATGATGATGACCATAATCTTAACCGTCAACGGTTTTGATGACGGTTGACATCAATGTATAGTGGGCCCCTGACTGACGGCACACGCAGCGAGGAATCTGCACATGAGGGTCACCAAGGCACAGGCGCAGGCCAATCGCGCGCACATCGTCGAGACCGCGTCCGAACTGTTTCGCGAGCGCGGCTATGACGGGGTGGGCGTGGCAGACCTGATGGCGGCGGCAGGGTTTACCCACGGCGGCTTCTACAAGCACTTCGGCTCCAAGGCCGACCTGATGGCCGAGGCTGCTGCCTGCGGGCTGGCCAAGACTGCCAGCGCCGAAGAAGCGCTGGACGTGGCGCAATTTTTCCAGCGTTACCTGTCGCGCGAACACCGCGATGCACGCAGCACCGGCTGCACCATGGCCGCCCTGTGTGGCGACGCGGCGCGCCAGCCGGCCGCAATCAAGGCGACCTTTGCCGAGGGCCTGGAGGGCCTGCTCAAGCGGGCCGAGCACGCAGGTGCCGAAAACGGCGATCAAGACCCGCACACCGCACGCGCCAGGATGATCGAGCGCTTTGCCCAGGCGGTGGGCGCGATCATGCTGTCGCGGGCCTGCCCGGACGATGCGCCATTGGCCGACGAAATCATCGAGGTGTGCCGCAAGGCCATCGTTGCCCCGCTCGCCGACTGAGGTGCCCGCCCCGCAGTTGTCTTAAAACTGCAACCTTTTGGTCATAGTATGGAAGCTGTTCCCGCTGCAGCCCTGTTGCAGCGGGCCTTTGACAAGGACTCGAAACTCAATGCGCCGTGTCGTATTCAATCAGAAAGGGGGCGTGGGCAAGACCAGCATCGCCTGCAACCTTGCCGCCGTCAGCGCCGCCGAAGGGTATCGGACGCTGCTGGTGGACCTCGACCCCCAGGCCAACACCACCCACTACCTCACCGGCCTGCTCGGCGACGCCATCCCGGCCGGCATCAGCGACTTCTTCAAGCAGACCCTCTCCAGCGCACCGGGCAGCAAGCGCGGGCGCGTGTGCATCACCCCCACCCGCTACGACAACCTCGACCTGGTGACCGCCAGCCCCGACCTGGCCGACCTGCAGCCCAAGCTGGAGAGCAAGTTCAAGATCAACAAGCTGCGCAAGCTGCTGGTTGAACTGTCCGAAGACTACGAGCGCATCTACATCGACACCCCGCCGTCGCTGAACTTCTACACCTTCAGCGCGCTGGTGGCCGCCGACCGCCTGCTGATTCCGTTCGATTGCGACAGCTTTTCGCGCCAGGCGCTGTACAGCGTGATCGAGCAGGTGGAAGAACTGCGCCAGGACCACAACGAGTCGCTGCAGGTGGAAGGCGTGGTGGCCAACCAGTTCGTCGCGCGCACCGCGCTGCACCAGAGCCTGGTGGACGAACTGCTGGCCGAGGGCCTGCCGGTGCTGCCGGTGTACCTGAGCAGCTCGGTGAAGATGCGCGAATCCCACGAGCTGTCGGTACCGCTGGTGCACATGGCACCGCGGCACAAGCTGTCGCGCGAATTCGTCGACCTGCTGGGGGCGCTGGAGCGGGCTGCCTGAGGGCTGCCCGCCGGTTGCGCCCTGGCGTCAGATCGACGCCTGGCGCATGCGATCGGACAACGCCTGCGCCGTTTCCTTGCGCTCGGAGTAGCGGTCCACCAGGTGCGCCTGGCTGTCGCGCAGCAGCAGGGTGAACTTGACCAGCTCTTCCATCACATCCACCACCCGGTCGTAATACGGCGAGGGCTTCATGCGGCCCTGCTCGTCGAACTCCATGTACGCCGTGGGCACGGACGACTGGTTGGGGATGGTGAACATGCGCATCCAGCGCCCCAGCACGCGCAGCTGATTGACCACGTTGAACGACTGCGAGCCGCCACACACCTGCATCACGGCCAGGGTCTTGCCCTGGGTGGGGCGAATGGCGCCGAGGGCCAGCGGCACCCAGTCGATCTGCGCCTTGAACACCGCCGACATCGCGCCGTGCCGTTCAGGCGAACACCACACCTGGCCTTCGGACCACAGCACCAGCTCGCGCAGTTCCTGAACCTTGGGGTGCTCCACCGGTACGTCGTCCGGCAGTGGCAGGCCGCTGGGGTCGAAGATGCGCGTCTGGGCGCCAAAATGCTGGAGCAGGCGCGCGGCCTCCTCGGTCAGCAACCGGCTGAAGGAACGCTCGCGGGTGGAGCCGTACAGCAACAGAATGCGCGGCTTTCGCTCGCCGGCCTGCAGGGCGGTAGGCAGGCCTTCGAACAGGCTCGGGTCGAGGTTGGGCAGGTCGTGGTGCATGGGGCCTCCGGGTCAGAGCGTGGCAATGCGGTCGAGTTCACGCTTGAGCGCGTGGGCATCGAGCTGGCTGAATGGCAGCGCGAAAAACGCCCGGCAGCGACGCTCGATACGCGCCAGCGCATGGTGAAAGTTCGCCTCCACCTCGTCGTCGGTGCCGGGTTGTTCGGAAGGGTCGGCCAGGCCCCAGTGGGCCTTGAGCGCCGGGCCGAAAAACACCGGGCACGCCTCGCCTGCGGCCTTGTCGCACACGGTGATGACGATATCCGGCGGGTTGGCCGCGAAGGCCTCGTTGCCCTTGCTGCTCAGGCCCGCGGTGCTGATGCCGGCCTGCTGCAGGGTCAGCAGACTGCGCGGCAACACCTGCCCCCTGGGGAAGCTGCCGGCGCTCAACGCCTCGAAGCCCGCCGGGGCGAGGTGATTGAACATCGCTTCGCAGAGGATGCTGCGACAGCTGTTGGCCGTGCACATGAACAGAACTCGCATGGTGGTGTACTCCCTTTGGCAGGCAGAATGGTCAAAGGCTCAGGCGCAGGGCCAGGGCCGAAAGCGTGATCAACAGCACCGGCACGGTCAGCAGCAGGCCGACCTTGAAGTAGTAGCCCCAGGTGATGCGCGTACCCTTGCGCGCCAGCACATGCAGCCAGAGCAATGTGGCCAGGCTGCCGATGGGAGTGATCTTGGGGCCCAGGTCGCAGCCGATGACGTTGGCGTAGACCATCGCCTCGCGCACCACACCCTGTGCTTCGCTGGCGTGGATCGAAAGCGCGCCGATCAGCACGCTGGGCAGGTTGTTCATCACCGAGGACAGCACCGCGGCAAGCAGCCCGGTGCCCAGCGATGCGCCCCACACGCCATAGGCGGCAAGACGGTCCAGCAACTGGGTGAGCAAGTCGGTAAGGCCGGCGTTTTTCAGGCCGTACACCACCAGGTACATACCCAGCGAAAACACCACGATCTGCCAGGGCGCATCGCGCAGCACGCGCCGGGTGGAGATCACATGCCCGCGCGCAGCGACAATGAACAGCACCACTGCACAGGCCGCCGCCACGGCGCTGATCGGGATGCCCAGCGGCTCGAGCAGGAACAGGCCCACCAGCAGCGCCACCAGCACGCCCCCGCCCACGCGGAAGGTGGCGCGGTCGCGGATCGCCAGCACCGGCGCCTTCAGTGCCTGTACCTCGTACACCCCCGGTATGTCGCGGCGAAAGTACAGGAACAGCACCAGCAAGGTGGCCGCCACACTCACCAGGTTCACCGGCACCATCACCGCTGCGTATTCGCCAAAGCCCAGGCCGAAGTAATCGGCCGAGACGATGTTCACCAGGTTGGAGACCACCAGCGGCAGGCTGGCGGTGTCGGCAATGAAGCCTGCGGCCATGACGAACGCCAGGGTTGCAGCCGGGGAGAAACGCAGCGCCAGCAGCATCGACATGACGATAGGGGTAAGGATCAGCGCCGCGCCGTCGTTGGCGAACAGCGCCGACACCGCAGCGCCCAGCAGCACGATGAAGGCGAACAGCCGGCGCCCGTTGCCGCGCGCCCAGCGGGCCACGTGCAGGGCTGCCCATTCGAAGAAGCCAGCCTCGTCGAGCAGCAGGCTGATGACGATGATCGCGATGAAGGTGGCGGTGGCGTTCCACACAATCGCCCACACCGTGGGGATGTCGTGCAGCGACACCGCGCCCAGCGCCAGGGCCAGCAGTGCGCCGAGGCTGGCGCTCCAGCCGACGCCCAGGCCGCGGGGTTGCCAGATGACCAGGGTCAGGGTGAGCAGAAAAACAGCGATGGCAGTCAGCATCGGGGCGCTCCTGGCTCAGCAGCAGACAGCAGCACGAACGGGGCGCCCGTCCATGTTCTGCAAGCGTGTGGTGTTGTCCTTGAGCCAGTCGGCATTGGCGCGCAGCGTCACCTGCAGCAGGTCGTGCACCCAGCCGGGCAGTTGCGGGTTGAGACGGTAGTACACCCACTGCCCCTGGCGACGGTCGAGCAGCAGGCCGCTGGTACGCAGCTGCGCCAGGTGACGGCTGATCTTGGGCTGGCTGTCGCCCAGGGCACACATCAGCTCGCACACGCACAGCTCGCCCTGCTCTGCGATCAGCAGCGCAGCGCGAGCGCGGGTTTCGTCGGCCAGGCTCTTGAACAGCTCGGGTGGGGTAATCATTGTGGACGGCCCTTACATATGGATAACCGAATATACGGATATCCATATGTTATCTGCAACCGGATTTTTCAGCGCCTGCCATCAACCTCCCCAGCGCGTCACCCGCCGTTGGGGGCCGGTTTTTCGCGCAAGGCCGTGTGGTAGATCTGCGCCGAATCGAGCACGGGCTGGGTGGCACCATGGCGGGCGATCGACAGCATTGCCTGGCCGATGACCTCGGTGCTCAGCACCTTTTCGGGCAACAGCGCACGCGCCAGGCTCAGCAGCGGGCCGGTGAGCCGGTAGAACACGCGGTACGCGCGGGTTCTGGAGGTGGCCCCATGCAACGGTTGAATCACCGCCGGGCGCAGGATGTGCACGCGCCTGAACGGCAGGCGCAGCAGGCTGTTCTCCGTCATGCCGCGCACCCGCGCCCACATCGTCGAGCTGGTTTCGCTGCTGTCGGCGCCCGCCCCGGAGACGTAGATGAAGGTGGCATGCGGGTTGAGCTCGCACACGCGCTGGGCCACCGCCAGGGTCAGGCGGTAGGTCATGTGGGTGTACTGCGCCTGGGTCATGCCCGCCGCCGAAACGCCCAGGCAGAAGAAACACGCATCCACATCGCGCAGGTCGTCGTCGAGCAGCGTGGACGGGTTATCGGCGAAGGCCGGCCTGACCACCTGCCGGAGCTTGGGGTGCTGGGCGTTCAGGCGTGAGCGCCCGATCAAGCGAACGGACTCCACATCCTGCGCCGCCAGGCATTCGCGCAGCACCCCGCTGCCGATCATGCCGGATGCACCAAAGATCACTATGTTCATGGCGTAGGCTGGCCTCGCTCAGTTTGAAGGGTGCGCCGGCTTCATGCCGACGGCCATTGCGGCGGTGCCGTGCCGAAATCGGCCGCGAGGCTGACCGGCTTCCAGCGCTGCATCGCTTCGCTGCGGGCGGCCTCTTCCACCTCGACCACATACAAGGCGTCCGACCCCAACAGTAGACGCGACGGCAGCCCTTCACGAGCGGCCAGCGCCACGATCAGCTGTGCAATGCGCTCGGGGTCGCCCACTTCGTTGCCCACGTAGGACTCGATCAAGGCCTTGAACGCGGCCATCGACGCCATGTAGTCCGGGGCCAGCTCGGTGAGCGTGCTGCGGGCCTGGTGGCCCCAGTCGGTACGCATGCCGCCGGGCTCCAGGGTGCACACCTGGATGCCGAACGGCGCGACCTCCTTGCCGACCACGTCGCTGAACCCGCCCACGGCCCATTTGGCCGCCTGATAGGCCGACAGGCCCGGGCTTGCGATGCGACCGCCGGCCGATGACACCTGAAAGATATGGCCGCGGCCCTGGGCGCGCATCACCGGAATGGCCGCACGGGTGAGGTTGACCACGCCGAACAGATTGGTCTCGACCTCGGCGCGAAAATCATCGGTGGGGATGTGCTCGAACGGCTGGATATGGCCGAAGCCCGCGTTGTTGACCAGCACATCCAGCCGGCCAAAACGGCGCACGGCCTCGCCCACGGCGTGCCTTGCCTGCTGTTCGTCGGTCACGTCCAGTTCGAACGTGGCCAGGTTGGCGCCGTACTGCGCCTGCAGCTCGACGAAGCGTGTGATGTCGCGTGCAGTGGCCAGCACCTTGGCGCCGCTGTGCAGCGCCGCCTCCAGAATGGCGCGCCCCAGGCCTCGGGACGCACCGGTAATCAACCAGACTTCAGACATGATCATTCAACCTTTTCAACGCGCCGACCGCAGCGCATGGGCAACATAAAAGAGGGGACTGCTCACTCGGGCCGAAAGCCGGCCTTGCCTTCCAGCATCACCGACTCGGCAAGCGCCTTCTGTGCCTGAATGTCCGCCAGGCTGCGGGCATAGCCGGCCTCCAGCGCCGCATAGGCATCCCCGCCGAGCACGGTGCGCAGCGGCGGCTTCTGCAGCTGGCTGAGGGTGTAGATGGCGTCGGCCATTTTCAGCGGGTCGCCCGAGGCGGTGTCTTCGCCATGCTGTTCGATCCACCCGCGCAGGTTGCCGACCGCACTGCCCTTGTAGGCGTCGAGCTGCTCGGTCCAGCGGATGTTGGCCACGAAGCCGGTCTTGATCGAGCCTGGCTCGATGATCAGGGTGTTGATGCCGAACTCGGCCAGCTCCTGCGCCACCGCTTCGGCGAAGCCTTCCAGACCGTACTTGGCCGCGTGGTACAGCGAGCCGCCCGGGTAGGCGGTGCGGCCGCCGACGCTGCTGACATGGATGAAGGTACCGCGCTGCTGTGCGCGCATCGCCGCCATGAAGGCGCGGGTGACCTGTATCGGCGCCATCAGGTTGAGCGCGATCTGCTGCTCGACTTCGGTGTCGGTCATCTCTTCCATCGCACCGATCACCGCCCCGCCCGCGTTGTTGACCACCACCTCCACATCGGGATGGCGGGCGGCAACGGCGCGTACCTGTTCGCGGTCGGTCACGTCGAGCGCTTCCACATGAAGGCGCTTTGGATACGCCTTTTGCAACGCCTGCATCGCCTCGACCCGACGCACTGCGGCGACCACGGTATGCCCCTGGGCCAGCGCCTTTTCGGTAAGGGCCAGGCCCAGGCCACCCGAAGCACCGGTAATGAACCACTTTTGAACAGCCATGAAGATACTCCTGTTACAAATTGTGAGTGATTAATCACTCAGTTAAAAGGCAAGGCTTTTACGCCGTAATGGCGCGCCACAGCATATGGAAGCCCAGCTGGCGGTGGCCGTCGGCCTCCTCCGGGGACTTCTCGATGTGTTCGATGGTGGTGGTGGCGATACTCTCGATCACGGAAGAAATGAAGCTGATCGGGGCATCGATCAGCACGCCGTCCTCTACCCCGCCCTCCATCGTCCTGGACACGGCCTGGAACGGCTGCGCGCCCAGTGCGCGGGTGTCTGCGGTCACCTGCCCCGACGCCGACAGCCGTGCCAGCACCACGCGCTCCAGGGCATTGTTCAGGCCCCAGCTGACATAGCGATTAAAGATGTACTCCATGCGCTGGCGGTAGTCGGCCTGGGCCGGGAAGTCCGACATCATGGCCGTCACCAGGCTTTGCTTGAGGTGCAGGTAGAGCTCCTGGAACAGCACCTCCTTGCTGCTGAAGTAGGTGAACAAGGTGCCGTCGGCAACCCCGGCGCGCCGCGCAATGCTCGACGTGCTGGCCATCACGCCCAGCTCGGCGACTGCCTGCATCGCAGACAACAGCAAGGCTCCACGTTTTTCGGGGCTGAGGGGACGTGCCATGGAGGGAGGTTCGCTTAAGAAGACTGAGTAATCAGTCAACTATATTCCTGACCCTTGGGCGAATGCAAGGGGCGGATGCCGCGACGGTGCCGAACGGCAAACCCCCGGCATCGCGCCGGGGGGTTGATAGCCGTTATCCGGCGCTACTCGAACAGGTTCACGATGGCATCCGACAACGTACTCCGCTGCCGCGACCACGAGCTTGTGAAGTGATAGATATCGTTGGCCTGAACGTAGTGCTTCACGAACTGGAAGTGATAGTCGGCGGCAATCTGGAACAGGTACAGATCGCTTTGGATATTAACGTAGTTGGTGCCGAAACGATGGATCTCGGTACTGATCTGGACCATGCCCTCCAGAACCGCATGGGTGTCGGGCTCCAGGTCCACATTGATTTCCGAACTTGGCTTTTCGGTAAGAATGCGCTTCCAGGCGAGCTCCGAACTCTTTCTTCCCGAGGTGCCCTTGGTAAGGTCGCAGGGGGCCTCGATGGCCTGGCGGGCTTTGCTCATTTCGTCTTTGATGCGGTCATCCAACTGCAACTTCCTGCCTGTTTTTACCTGGCAAAACAAACTGGTCAACTCGAGCCAGGCGGATTCATATTCCTTGGGGTTATCGCGCTCGACCATCTGCTTGGGGTTGGACCAACAAGGCTTGTACCTGAACTTGGCGAAACTGTAGTCGGGGAAGTGCCCGAGCCAGCCGTGGCCCAGATAACTGGTACCGCTGGGGGCCGCTTCGAAGTTGGGGTTCGCGAACGGCACGCCCTTGGTGTCGGATGATTTCAGGACTTTCCTGTTCCAGTTTTTCGACGAGCCGTCCATGTAATAGATGGCCTGTGGGCCGTAGCCCATCTTGGACCATTCCCAGGAGTCCGGGTCGTAGTCCGCATCCCAGTAGGTGTTCATCACGTTGTCGAGGCCGCAGTGGTCCTGGTGGGCCCAGGTGTCGGCGATCACATGCGCCCTGACCCCCAGCAGGATCAGCCTGAACCTGCGTAGCACGTCTGCGCGATTGTCCTTCAGCACCTCTGCCCCGCCGATGGCCAGGCTGATGATCTTCTCCAGCCGGTCGTCATCGGTGGCGCAGAGCACGGCATCTTGAACAAGCCTGCGCGAGAGTGCGCTTTGCGGCCGGTTGAGCATCTTGCCGTATTGCAGATCCTTCACCTTGCTGGCGTTGTACTTTCTGAGTATCTGCTCGCCGCCGAAGGTGTCGCGCTTGATGAACTTGGGCAGGTAGTTGGCCACTTCAGCGCCATGGGTTTCTTCTCGGCTGGGCGTACCGGCCGGGTCATTGTAGTTGCCGGGGATGAAGTGGTACGAGCACCACAGGCCATCTTCAGGCTCCCCCATAGTACCCAGCAGCCCGCCCTGGTAGGTGTAGCGAGGGTTGTCCATCTTGGCGACGACGTTGTACTTGGCAGATTTTTGGGTGTCGCTGACCAGGCTCCAGTAAGAGGCATAGGTGCTCTCGCTGAAGAAGTCGATGAAGTTGGCTGCCTTGGCAATAAGGGTTGCATCGTCCTTGTTGAAGCCGCCACACAGTGCTGAGTGGTAAGTACCGTAGAAGTGAAAATCCTGATCCATGCCGCTTTCCCCTAAACAGTTTTTGTTTAACAAAAAAAGACCGCAAGGGTTTATAGGCAGGGATACGGATAGTGTCAAATAGCCATCAGCAAGTGATAATTGTTATTTATATTAATTGCCATTGAATTGCAGGAAGAGGCTTAAGTGTGCTTTTTCGGAATTGATTAAAGGTCCGTTTGATAGGACTTTGATAAGCCGCGCCTAATCTGTGGCGCGGCATATCCAACGCTTTACAACCCTAATTTTCTCAGCCGCCCTCACCCGCCATTGAATCTTCAAGTTCAAGCAACTTGCCACACTGCTCACTGGCAAGCCGGCTGATGATCCGGATGGCCTGATGAATACCTGCTGTGTTGCGGAAGCTCAGTTGCGGGTTGTGTTCACACTCCAGCACTTCGTCATGTTGAACGAGCGCTTCGCCGAGCAATTCGAGGGTCCAGGCGTAGCGCTGGAGGATAGACAGGCGCTCAAGGTCAATCATGAGGATTTCCGCCCTGTGACTTGTAGCTGGCCTGCGTGAAGATGGAGTAGAAATGGTGCGTGGAATACGCCGCCGGCGTACCGAGGCGGAGAGCGGATGCGAGGATCCTGCTCAGAATGCGGATAGGCATGCATGAGACTCCAAGTTTGATTTTGGAGCTACCACGATCCTTCCTACGGGATTGGGTGGCAGCTGTGCATGGGGTAGGAATACCGGGAAACTTGGAACCCGGCCAGGCCGAAGCCTGCCCACGCACAGCCGCCATGACACGTCACAGCAAGCGAAAAAAAACGCCAGCCGTTGTGATGGGGGCGCCTAGTGCATGCGCCAAGTTTACCAGCAGGTTCCTACACCTGATCGCAGATTTTTCTGCGACTGGAGGAATTTATGCCTCGTGGGATCGATTCGCAAGCGCTGAGGCGGGCGGAAATTTCCTAGAATTTTGAAGGAAGGGGGATCAAAAAACTGATTTCCTACAACCTGGATGTACGGTGTCTTCTTGCGGCCAATTTACTTTCCGAACTCCAACATTAAAGAGACAAAACGAGACAGGCAGAAACAACAAAGCCCGCACTAGGCGGGCTTTTCAGGACGTTTCGTAGACAATCATATACTTCTGGAAACTGGTCTTTGGTGCGGAGACAGACGGACGGTTGTTGGCTGTGAGGGCCCGGTTTTCGCGGGGCTGGAATTTGGTGGATTTTTTGGTGTACCTCATAGGGTGTCTATAAACAAATCAGCTAGTTATGGCTATCAGTGGAATCGAATCGGGACTTGTGACGATCCAGTGAGAGCTGAGCTCGCCTTCTTCAAATGCTAGGTGAGGAACGGCAGAAAATGGCCAGAAGTGGACATGGGTGTCTACAAAAGCCATGCCCAACGCGCCCTATCTGGCATCACGGGACGGCACAAGCCTAATAACAAGACTCCCCTCCACCAATACCCCAGTGGCAACTTTCAGCGCCTGCGCTGCTCTCAAAAAAATTCAGGAATGATGCAGGTTGGACTGGCACTCGCTCAGAACTTGCGTGAGTAGCCATGGGACCGAGCATTCGCCTCATTTGCGAATGCCAGGCCCAAGACAATTTTACTTGCTCATAGCCTGGTAGTGTTCAGCATATCCACACTCCTCAAAAATCAGCCTGAGGCCGTCTTTGAATACGTCATGATCAAATTCCTTTATGTCAAAAATATTCTGGCCCAAGGAATGAGACTCTCGATTCATATACCTGTAGAACGTCGTAAATTTATCCGTCGACAAGGCTGGCTTCTGGAAAACGTTGTTAAAATCCTTCTTCTGAACAAAATTGAAAAAGTACTCGACAATATTCCGCATACAGTTCGCAATCAGCGCGGGTGGTGAGGCTTGATCTTTTATGATTGACCAGTATGATTGATAATCGTTCTGAATCTCCTCATACTTCATCGGAATCACGGAGCTTCCATTCGTATTTTTGAGGACTCTAAAGAGATGTTGAGTTTTCGCACGATTCTCCTTATTGGTATGCGTTAACTCATAGAAGAAATACAAGCTGTGAGTCAATACGAAGACTTGCTTGTAGAGATTATCGTTAATAAAGTACTTTTTAATCAATTGACCGATATTGAACACATAGAGATGAGAAAGACTGGAAATTGGGTCGTCAATTACTACGACTTTGGCTTGAGGTACCGCTTCAGCGGTCTTCTGCCCTTTGCAAAGTTCCATGAAGTATAGAAAGCTAATGACCGTTTTCTCGCCCTCGCTAAGCGAGTGAAACGCATTCGCCTGATCAATTGCCCTTGAAACTCGATAAAAATCATCCCCGTATGGCACGACAGAAAAACCATCAATGCCTATCTCTACTAACCCAGCGTTGATGTTATCAATCGATTCTTCAATATTGACCGTTTGTTTCCTAAGAGCGGCAAGATTACTATTAGCCACCGCCACATCTGAATTTATCTTAATGCCATCTTGACGGATTTCTTTTGCCTTGACACTAAGTTCAGAAGCTGACTGCGAATAAGCAGAAATTGTTTGGTCATAATCCCATCGCATCAGAGCCCAAAACCGCGAACTGATGTCATCCAGAGTCTTTTTCTTGTTCGCCAGTTTGACGTTATGGGCATCGATCAGTTCGTTCAGACCGCCGATTAATTCATTGATCGTGTTGGCGGTAGATTGTGTATCTGTGAGAGCAACCGGCGTGCTTGGACTTTTGAGCTTATTGCCGATGAGAAGAACGTTTTCGCGGATTGACGCCTTCAGAGCTTCGCATGCGATGCTCCAAGCGTCCACAAGCTCCTTGCTGGCAAGCGGAGAGTTTGAAATATCGTAAAGATTCAGGCTGGAGGTCAGCGTTTCATATCTTGTCTTGTATGACTCCAGCTGATTAACATCCAGTTCATAGGCCTCATCGAATACTTGTCTGATCGAGTCGATGACTTTTTGAGTAATCGTCTCCTGCTGACAAAACGGGCAGGCTTGAGGACCCTGATCATCTTCAATGTACCGAAGCCCTTGCTTTACCCAGTCCGAGTTTCCGGCCTTGGATATGAACTGAGCAACTGAACCCTCCTGACTACCAACGATGATCTTGGACCAGAGCGAATCCTCTTCAATTCCAAACCAGCCAGCCGAAAGTGGTGGGATTTTTGCGAACGGAGCTGCACCCTCACCCTCGATTGACGAGGCCTCGGCCTTCAAATCATCAGCCGTATAACCAGGTGCGGCCTCCGGTAACGGCAGACCAATAATATGCTGAAATAGAGGTTCCGTCTTTTTCAAACCATCCAAACAGAATTCCAGAACACGGTCACCACCTGCGAAATTAGTTTTAATTTCCCAGACTTTTTTGCTCGCCTTGGATTTTTCTTGGTCGAGTGCAGTGGAATTTTGAGTCGCAAGATCTGAGTTGGCCTGCTGAGCAGCCAGATGCTTCTCCAGCTCTTTGGTTTCAACTTCGATTTGCTGGAGTGCAACCTTGTTCTCTTTCGAGAGGGTGAAAATGCCTCTTAAATTATCCTCCTCGTAAAAGTAGTCATTCAGGAAGCTTTGGTTGTAGACCAAAATTTCACATGGCTGGCTAGTTTTCAGGCTGCATTTAGCGAACCGAGGATCAGTTTGATTGTACAAATACTCAGAGATGGTGCTCTTTCCTGCACCGTTCAGCCCATAAATCAGGGACGTTTTGTTGGTAGGTGAGAGGGTAGATTTGGATTTGTAGCTAGTAACGCCATCGATGTTCAATTCCGTGATCACAACCTGACTCCTGAGTGTTAAGTGGCTTTGCGCCATCTCTGTCGGCGACCACGAGCATAGGCGAGCACAGAAACGCCTGCCACATCGACCTTAGGCGAGTGGTATCAAAGCACTTCGGGTTACGTCGCTGAGCAGCCCAGAAACCGATGGGAAGCTTTGGCCGGCGTCTGCGGGCAGGCCTTGGCCTTGAGCGTGACGAATCACCCAAGCCCACCTCCACTGGCCACTTTCCGCACAACGGCTATGAGTATTCTGGCTGACATCCTGATCAAGTTCGTACACATCACCCCTCACCGACAAAAAAGTGGACAGGTTTATTGTCCTGCGGCTCATCGGGAGAAGGATCTGGTCACTTTCGGCGTCTACAAGCTCGGCTTGGGCAGCTTTCGAATACTGTAAATTAAGTTGCCATAACGAAAAAACCCGCCACAAGGCGGGTTTTACGGGGACTCCAAAGATTCTGGTAGCCTTCGCTGGAACCTGAATTGGTGCGGAGACAGACGGACGGTTGTTGGCCGTGAGCGCCCGGTTTCCGCGGGACTGGAATTTTGTGGTTTTTTTGACGTACCTCAAAGGGTATCTATAAAAAATCAGCTAGTTATGGCTTTCGGTGGAATCGAATCGGGAATTTCGGAGGCTTCTCCCACCCACTTTAAATGGTACGTAAGGAACGGCAGAAACCGACCCATAGCCGCCTTTCGCGACAGGCACCTAACGGCCAAAAGCAGCCCTTCGCGCAGAGCTGCTTCTTTAAAAAAGAAATCTCGCCACTCTATGTTGGTTGCGCCAGCCCCGTTAGAGCAGCCGACCACCAAGAGCCTTGGTGACCGTTATTTGTCGGGCAAGATGCACGTCATGAAGTTTAAACTATTCAAACTTGAATAGATTTTGAATGCGCGCCTTCTTCCGCTCTGTAAATATTAAGAACATTTCATTTGCGCAGAGATGAAGGTCTTTATATTTCGCGAGAACTGGTCCATCAGGTAGCTCATCCCTGTAATAAGCGTTCAGCATGCCTAAATGTTCAAAATGAAGAGTCATGTAATCATGCATCTTATGCATGAGGTTCGTATGTATAGCTTCAGCATCTGGCTTCAATGAAGCCCCCCAAAAGGGAAGCTCTGACCTAGCGGTATGAAGCTTTTTCATTGTCGAAGAGGTCGTACCAATAGCTTCGCCCAGTGCATTTATAACTTTCATTGCAGCTTCTTTGCCTGGCAAAAGCTTTGGATTTAATGGTGTTATTCCGCATATGTCAAAATGGACTTGCATTATTATATCTTCAATTTCCGCCAGTAGTGAAGCATATCGCTTAACGGAATTATACGCATCTTCCTTTATTTTTCCTGAGTGCCAGTTTGCATAGGTCGTAAATGCTAGTATCAGGCCTATAAACGCAATTACAGCCGACACTATGTCCGCCCAGTTTGGAGGCTGTATACTATTAATTTTCTCGGTCGGAGTGAAGTAGTATGCGGTAGAAACAAATAGCATGCCGAAGAAAATTATATATCTTACTACTTTCATGCTTAATCCTTGCTTTTAGGTTTTAAATGGCCGTTACTGTTCGAAAAGGTTAGTCGAGACTGGCTGCTCTCGCCTCATTGCTGCTTTTCCTAGATGCCTGCCTTCGGCCAAATGTGGGCAGCAAAGTTAGGGACGATTCAATATCAGTATCACACTTCATACGAATGCAACGCAGGAGTGTACTTAATGTGGCAGTTTGTGTTCCGCATAAGAGTAATTGCATAGATGTGTAAAAACAGGGCTCTGATTCTGCCAGAACCCTATGGAGCTACTTACTTTAACGCTGCGTTTAAGGCCTCAAACAATGCTGAAAAGCGTTGAATCACCTCTTCCTCAACGTTCTCTGGGACGTCCGATGTAAACGCCGCGGCGACGGCATAGTGATTATATCCAGGGGTCTGTCTCACCTTCACCCCTTCGCTAGCGAGGTATTTCTCGACTCGCTGGACGATTCGATCTCCTTGCGGCAAAGCAGACTCAGCTATCATTGCGCCCTTCAACTCCTTGGCAAAGGCTTTATTAAAGAACTCCAGATATGTAGGGACGTCGAGCAAATCCTCCAAATCGGAAGCTGTAGTGTTTTTGCCAATATTTGCTACGTCTCTAAACTGTGAAAAATTGAAAACTTGTTTCTTGTTCAATAGCTTTTGCTGCACCAGCGAATCAAGTTTCTGGTCAGGCCTTCCGTTGTAGTCGTGCAAGACGGCAAACTTCAACCCATTACCGTTTAGTAACGAAATGAATGTCGCCACATTGCTCAAGCCGCCTACAGGAACAATCGTGATGTTGGAGTTCAACCCTTTGCCGCCAGCGCTCTCAACAACCTTAGACATAGCTTGAAGCAGCACGAGCTCCGATACGCCTTCCACAAGAAGATTGTGCTTGGCGATAAATAGGTTTTGAGCAATATTCCACCCCAGCGCCGCTTGCAGGGGGAAAATAGTCCTCGCATCAGAACCCGAGAGATTATCTGAAATTACAGTTCCGACGTTCGGTCTGTCTTCTACGACCCTCACCTGATGGAGACGATCAGAATTAATCATGAAAGGTGAATGCGTTGTATAGATCACCTGATGGGATTTGGCCAAATGGTCAATGTAACGGAGGAAATCGGTTTGGGCCAAGGCATGCAGTGCCAGCGCAGGCTCATCGAGCAGCAGGATGAGTTGCGAGTGAGATTTGGGGGCTTTTAGCTTCAACTGATCCTGTACGCTATCAAACCAGACCAAGAAACTGAAAAACCAAATAAAGCCTCGGCTGCGCTGATCAAATGGTGTTGATACACCGCGGTGTCGTCGATTACGGATCCGAAGGTAAAGGTTAGGACCATCATTAAATGGCGCCGCATCCTTAGAGTCTTGGCGAATATCTACCTCGACTTCTAAGTCTTCGTTCTGCTTCCAAAAATTTAAGACCTGATCGGTCAGGTTGATGGAAACCGCTTCAATTTGCGCTTTCAGGTCTTCATAAGATGCAGCCCCGTCGGAGAAATCCTCCAACCGCACATCTGCCATACGTAACAGAGCCAGTACAGCCTGATGCTTAGGCTCTATCTGCTTGTGAGCATTTGTGGGATCGCTTTTGGCAGCAGCTAGGCGCGCTGCCAAATTTTTGAGATTCAGCTTACCAGGCAGCAGATCATAATCGCTAAAATAGAGAAATTTTGGGATCTTGGGGCTGAGTACTTGCCACGCTTCGTATGTACAAACTGATCCCCAACTATCCGGCTTAGCCTTCACGCGAGATTCTATTTGTGCCTGCAGTGCTTTATCAGCTTCATTGATATCGGCAACCTGCTTTAAAGCACTGTTTGCGCTGGTGAAGCTGTAAGCATTACTCAGCGCAGTTACGACGCCCGATGACAGACCTGTAGTTTCTGAAAGTTTTTTAAGAACTGCTCTATCCGATACATTGATGCCTATCGTTCTATTGCCGCTGTATTTGTGCGAGACGCTGAATTCGAACCCCCCACCAAGCGACGCCCCTAAAGCCTGATTGACCTCAGCGAGTTCGTCTTCACTTATTCTATAGACCAGCGTAACAGCCACATCGGGAGACTCTTCATGGCGCCGCTTGTAAACCGCGAGGTCTTTCCGTGGATAATCATCTGTCAGGCTGAATTCTTCATTGTCTAGCGCATCATTGGCTTTGTGAAGCGCTTTCAAGAAAACAGTCTTTCCTGCCTCGTTCATCCCCACCAACACGGTGGTTTGTGGATCAATTTCAACGTTTTGTTGTTCGTTAATCGAACGAAAGGGGCCCACTTGGGCAGATATCAACTGCATGCCGACTTTTCCTTGTTGATCACAGTTTGAAAATACGGAAGGTATGTCAAACCTAGCGACGGCGTCCATACTGTTGTCGCTCACTGCAGCGTCATCTCTTCCCTTTATCCTCCTCATTTCGATCGCGATGGATGCTGACGACCATGCAAATGGTTGTGCGGTGCCCCAAGCCTCGAATCCTCTTTCTTGAGGCCCACTATCAGGCATACGAGAAAGCACGCATTCAACCGTTCTCAGGGACGTAACGCCATTGTGTTGCTGGTGGGGGCTACGGGTATGAAGGGCTTCGAGCCTGTCTATACCCAGTCAAAACGTGTGATCCCTGCGTTGACTCAGGGTTTGGCCGGTAGCAGGACGCCGCCGGCGGATGGAAACGAGTAAGTAGCGGGCTGGGTGAAGAGGATATTTTCCCAGCTTTTAGCTACTACACCTCAATGAGTGCAACTATGTCCTCCTGGGGTATTGCTTGTCCGGTCCCTTTGAAGGTGTGGATGTGGTGGTACTCCCCGTCATCTGTAAACAGATAGTTCCAAAGTGATGCGCAATAGTCATGGATGTCGGTCGTCTTCCCTCTGAACTTGACCACGACGGGCTTCAGGTGCTCTTCGATTACACCTTTCAGATCTATAACTTTACCTCCCCCACATAGGCTGCGTGACCATAGATCCTGGATTGCCTCTGGAACACGGTAACGGATTCCGTCTCGGCTAGATCCGGCAGCTGCGAGGGTATTCCATGCCCACGGCCCAGTGCCATCAGCAGGGGACCCCTCAAGGCCGCTGCGGGTTTCCACTATGCCCTCGGCCACTCGTTTTATGAGCAACCGCTTTTCTGGGGGTACCCATTCGGCGATCTTCTCCATAAATCGCCCGACCCCATGCAATGAACCCAACAACCCTTCGTCAAACCACGAAGGACAGCCTCCATAGCTCGTGGAATGGTAGTAGCAGGCGTAAGGAATGTCATCGCGCGGGTAAGCCTTGAGCAGGTACCATACAACAAAGTGGAACTCCTGCTTCATGGTCCCATAATACGTCTGTGCGATCTCTCGCGGTTCCTCGGCTTCAAGCACTCTGGTGATTTCTTCAACTGAGACCGCGTATATCTCAGCAAGAGAGTTAATGGCGTCTTCTCTGCTGTCACAGCTCGGGATAAAGATCATTTCAGGCTCCCAGCCCTATCACTTCGAGGCCGGGAGGATATCAGGTTGGAAATTTACGTGTAAGTCAAGGCAGAGCCCTCCTCAAGGCCAGTGCGGCGGGCGGGTGGATCGTGACAATTGGACGATCGCGGCGGCCCGTAGTTGGTGATGGCGGCAAAGCGTATCGATGATCTGCCTCACCTGTTCACGGTCCTGGCCCTGAGGCACCGACTGTCGAACCCCGCTGCGTTGCATACCCAGCGCCTTGCTCGGACTGGGCAATTTCACGCACTGATCACCGCGAAGCGCCGCCATGGTCCTGTTAACACTGGATAGGCGGTTTTGTGCGGTGCTGACGGCGAGGTCACCGCGCCTAACCACGTCGCGCAGATACGCCGCATAGTCCGCCAGTACCTTCCGATCAATCTGCCGCGCATCATTGATACCCGGTCCCTGTTCGGAGCGGCACCACTTCACAAATGCCTGCCACCGATCACAGTGCGCCTTGACTGTGCCGTAGTGGCCGCAGCCGAACATGTCGTTAAGCGCCTGCGGCCCTGCGTAGCTCAATTGCCTGCCATAACCGAAATTGCGACCATCGCGTCTACCCACCAATGCCATGTCAGTCACCTCATCTTCCGATCTCCGATCCTCGCCCCACATCATCCCGCCAAGAATGCTGAGTGTTATCAGGGATCAAGGCCCCTGCGACCTGTGGGGATGTCCTCTAAACGCGGGACTGGCGGCTCCTTACGTCCGGGAGCAAGGGCATCTCATGATCTGGCCTCCTGAGCACCGTTACCGGTGGGCGGGTGGAGGCTGCATTGGCTGACGAGACCAGTGCCGCGAGATCCTGAGCCAGGTGCAAGCAGCAATGCGATGACCGGGGCATGCCTGACTGTCAGTCAGGTGCAGTCCATTCCCTGGTCTGCGGCACCATCATCTACATGGCTGTTGCTGGTGACATCGGCGTTTGTCACGCCGATTGTCACGAGGGGGAATGCCGCAAAGCCATGTGCGATCAGGGCTGCAGCAGTGGTAAACGTGCCCGTCTCTTTCCACAGAAAGAGACGGGCGCAGGTTGGCGCAATAGTCGGCCAAGCGGATAGGTTGCTGCAGGGCAGCACAGTACGGTGTAGCTGGCGCACGAGGGCCATGAGATTAGAGAGCATCCATCACCGGGGAGGTGACCGGGCGAGCTACCGGATGCGAATCGCCCTTGGGGAGAACCACCGCGGGAGCGGCTTGACCTTTAAGGTTCGGGTCACCTGGGGTGCTGTCATCGACAGCGCTTGCACGGCCAGTTCTACGCCTGTGGATAAACCCGGTCAAGGGTCGAAATTCAGCGCTAGTTGGGACGTGAAAGGCGGTTATCCACCGGTGGAATTCCGTGGTAAACCCCGGACAACGTCGTGGCTTTTAGCTTTTGAAAGTGAGGTCCATCCAAACAGGGCGGCTTTACAGCCCTGTTTGGATGGACCCGCGTGAAAGAGCAGACAGCGCCGATATTACAGGCTCACCCGCGATTGAATGCGCCATGGCCATTTGGCAAGGCGGTGACGTTGTCGCCTACCGGATGGGCAAACTCATGCGGAGTGACATGGCCCGATCTGTTGGCATCGATGTAGTTACTCCACCAAGCCATGATCAACCGACGCTGCTCCAGAAATTGAGCCTTGTGGATATACGCGGCGCGCACGCGGTTACGCTCCTGATGGCTCATCTGCCGCTCAATCGCCGCGTCCGTCCACAGCCCTGATTCGAGCAAGGCGCTACAAGCCATAGTCCTGAAACCATGCCCGCACACGTCCTTGGTGGTGTCGTACCCCATATTGCGCAGCACCTGGTTAACCGTATTCTCCGACAAGGGTTTCCAGTACCTGTGGTCACCGGGCAACACGAGTTCAGAGAAGCGATTCAAGCTGCGCAGCCGTTCAAGGATCTCGATGACTTGAGGCGACAGCGGCACTATCTGAATGTCCCCACTCATCTTGGTCCCGCGCGTGGAATAGCGGACGCCTTCAATCGGTTTTCGGGTATCGGGGATCTCCCACATCGCACGTTGCAGGTCGAATTCATCCCACCGCGCAAAGCGCAGTTCACTGGACCGCACGAATACATGCAGCGTCAGCAGCACTGCGAGCCGGGTCAGTTCGCGACCGGTGTAGTTGTCGATTCGATCCAACAGTTCAGGAAGGCGGTTTAGCGAGAGTGCAGGACGGTGCACGGTGCGCGGCGCTTGAATCGAGCCAGCCAGATCGAGCGCCGGGTTTTGAGTGATCTGCCGCGCCCGCTTCGCGCCCCGCATTATCGTGGATAGATAGTTCTGCACTCGCAGCGCGACATCCATGGTGCCGCGATCCTTGATTCGCTGGGTGACCTCAAGGAGATCATGGGTGTCGAGTTCAGCGATAGGCCGCTGGCCGATTTGTGGAAACACATGGGTACGCAACCTGCTCAGCACCGTCTTGGCGTGGCCCTCAGTCCAACGCCGAGACATTTCGACGTGCCACTCCAGGGCGACGGTTTCAAACAGAAGACTCGCCCGCTGAGCTGCGATCTTGGCCTTCTGCTTTTCTTCCATCGGATCAAGGTTGTCGAGCAACAGAGCCTTGGCCTCATCGCGCTTGGTCCTCGCGACAGCCAACGGAACAATGGGGTACTTGCCGATGATCAGCGTGCCTTCCTTGCCGTTGGGTTTGAAATACCGCAGCCGCCAAGTCTTCGAACCACTGGGTGCGACGTACAGGTACATGCTCCCGCCGTCGAACAGTTTGTAGGCCCGATCACGCGGTTTGGCCGTGCGGCATTTGAGGTCGCTGAGCGGAGTGGCTAGGCGTGGCATAGGGGTACGTTCTCCATTCAGGAAAGACGCTGTACCCCAAAAATACCCCCGGTTATTGGGGATTTTGTTGGTTCCCGACGGAGGGTCGTGGAAACGAAAAACCGGCCAAAAGGCCGGTTTAGAGGGCTTCCAAAGCATTCAGCGGAATGCAGTGGAGCTGGATGTGGTGCCGGAGACAGGAATCGAACCTGCGACCTTCGCGTTACGAGTGCGTTTTAGAGCTCATTAATTTTCGGCGCGCCCCAGTAAATACGGAGCCTCAATGTCTGGTTGAGTCCAGCGAGACAGCCCCGTATAGTCGTTTTTGCTGTCACCCTGCTGTCACAGACGCCAACCATGAAAACTAAGATCACAGCCAAAATCCTCGCGGGCATCCAGCCCCAAGAGAAACAATATCGAATCCACGACACAGCCCAGCCTGGCCTGTCGATCCGCGTGCTGCCCAGTGGCCACGCAAGCTACATGGTTAGCTGGGGTCGAAACCAAGCCGCCACCTTGGGCCGAGTGGGGATGATGACTCTCGATCAAGCAAGGACCGACGCGGCCCGCTGGCTCGCGGAAGCCCACGCTCATGGTGCCCCCCTGATAGCCACCCTGAACAAACGTCGCTCAGCACACACTCTACAGACCTACCTTGAGGAAACCTATTACCCCTGGCTAGAAACGCACCATAAGGCCCATCAAAAGACCCGCCACGTCATAGAGTACAGCTTCGTTGCTCTCATGGAGAAAGCCCTTACAGAAATCACTCAGCGAGAGCTGGAAGGTATGCGAGTTAAGTGGCTGGCGGCAGGCCTCAAGGATGCAACTGCTAATCGGAAATTGGCGGCGCTCCGCGGTGCTCTATCCAAAGCTGTCGAGTGGGGCATCATCGAGCAACATCCCATGGCCAAACTCAAACCAATGAGGCTGGACACCCGTGGACGGGTTCGATTCCTATCAGCGGAAGAAGAAAAACGCCTGCGCCAGGCCCTAGACGACCGAGAGGAGCGAATTAGGGCGGAGCGCGATAGTGCAAACAAGTGGCGCTTAGAGCGTAGGAAGGAGGAACTGCCTGACTTGAGGACTCGGGAATTTGCCGATCATCTGAAGCCGATGGTGATCATCAGCCTCAAAACAGGACTCCGTCGAGGGGAGTTATTCAACTTGACTTGGGCTGATATCGACTTCCAGCAAAAGACTCTAACGGTGGCCGGGGATGGTACGAAGTCCGACCAGACCCGGCATATTCCTTTACATGAAGAAGCCTTAAAAGCTATAAAAGCCTGGAAAGCTCAATCTAGTGGTCATTCTATAATTTTCCCAAGCCGAACCGGCGGCATCATGGACAATGTCAAAAAGTCCTGGGATAGTGTACTGAAAGCAGCAGAAATCAATTCCTTCCGCTGGCACGACCTACGCCACACATTTGCATCTAAGTTAGCAATGCAGAGCGTAGCGCTGAATACGATTAGAGATCTACTCGGGCACGCAGACCTGAAGATGACTCTTCGCTACGCTCACCTATCTCCAGACACCAAAGTAGCAGCTATAGATCTAATCTAGATGACTTACCACTTAGCTTTTTATTTTTTCTCTACCATCATCATATACTCTCTATACGAGGGGGATACCAGCTTGTTCTTGAATCGGAACTCCGCATAATCCTCTAGCGATGGCATCATATTATTGATAGCATTCAAGTCAACCTTGAAAACCCTATACTCGTCGGGATTTTTGATAACCCCCTCAGATTCGAGAAAAATATCTGTTTCACCAGAGAATGAATCTGGAGACCACAAGATGGCCTCGACAAGAAACTTATCTTTTGGGCTCAATGCTCTGTCTGCCAAAAAATACGTCCTCAGCTTTTTGAGAATTGGCTCATCAGGTATTTGAGCCAGTTTCAAGGCCTTCAGCAACGTCCAATCCTCGCCAGAAAAGCGTTCGTCGACAGCACCGTCAGCATCTGCCACGCAGCTCTCAGCAGCTTCAGCTATCAGATCTTCAAGCACCCGCGTTGACGTCTTCCCCATCGCATTCGCCAACCCTTCAAGGCAAGCCTTGGAGATTGCGCTAACGCGTAGGTGGATGGTTTCTGCTTTCTTTCTAACCGCCATGAATCTGCCCCGGACCTCCACGGATTTCAACAAGATTGCCACATCATAGACGGACACTCAACAAAAACGTGTTGACACAAATGTGGCACCACATTTACCGTGGCACCACTGAGGCGAAATTCGTCGCGTCAGGCTAAGCGGAGGCACAGAATGGATAGCAGTAGCTCCTTGAAACCGATCTCGGTTGGGGTCGATGAGGCGGCACGCCTGATCGGCGTCGCGAGATCCATGCTTTACGAAATGATCGCTCGTGGGGAGCTTAAGACCTTCAAGCTAGGTCGCCGGAGGCTCGTACAGGTGAAGACGCTGGAAGCATTTGTGAAACGCCAAGCTCAGGAAAACGGCCGGTGAGCATTCGAGTGCTGGGACAGGCAGGCTACGTTCTTGGCATTTTGGAACTCCCAAGCACCATCCTCCTATCAGACCTAGAAGTTCTTCGTCGCCTGGGGGCCCACAGGATTGAGGTAGTAGCCGTTAAAATCAGTAGCGCCAGTGATTAGCTGTGTTTCAAGAAGGCAGTCAATGGTGATTCAGCTTTGATCGCCATTGACGTTTTTCGTAGTGAAGGGAAACGGCGAGCTGTCAGGGACTAAACTCAAAATTTCTACCACTCAAAACTCACTGAGACTCAACCGCTCCTTAAAACTCTTGGGGAACTGGAGATAGGAAAACATACGCTTCCGAAACTTCGGAAAGTCAAGTTCCCCACCCTGAAGAACAAAAAATACTGCATCGTAAATAAAGTCCTTGAAAATTGACCATTCACGGGGATCCGACAGAACCACTTGCGCATGTTTCGAATTTATCAGTGGCTCATACTTCACATAGAAATACTTATTATATGTACCGCTACCCTTCACTCGCTCCAAAGCCATGTAAGCAATTACCATAGCCTTCCTAAGCTTACAAAGCATCTTCTTGCGCTTATCGCCATACTCAATAAAGCGACTCAGGCCATCCATATAAGCTATATACTTGGACTCAGTCGTAGTGGCAAATGGGTTGGCATGCATATGACGAAGATCGCTCAACTGTGTGGCAAGCGCATTATGACTGAGTTCCATAAGCGCTTCTGGATTAGCACCAGGCTTCAGGTCTAAAATCTTTTCGATCAGCTGATATTTCTTAGATTTCCGTACAGGCGCCAATTCAAGATACTGCGGAATAATGTCACCCAAAAACTTCTCGATCATTATCAGCACATCATTTGCAGCGGCATCTTTGTCAACAGCCCACTCTATTTTCAGTTTCTTATTACTGATGAACAAACCGCCACCCAGGTAGTTTTTCCCAAATTTTCTATTCTGGAAAGCCCCACCGTAGAATAGATTTTGGCAATGAAACAGCCCGACACCCTTCTTTCCTTTTACTGGAGCAATATGACATAGAGCAACCTTTCCTTTAGGTCGATTGCGCACTAACTCCATAGTTTCCAAGAAAGAGCTTAACGTATGGCCCGTCAAGACCTGAACAGTACCGGCCCTCTTACATGCACGCACAAGATATAGGACCTCATCATTTTGGCGCATGTTGGCCCTGCGTTGCAGCAACCTCTTATTTTGGGATTCTTGTTTCCTATGATAAGCCTTCCGACATTTCTGATTACAGTAGAGCTTATTGCTCCACTGCTTTGAAGTATAAGCAATCTCAGATTTACATACTCGACACAACTTAAGCATGACTACCATCCATTACAATGATAGTCATTATTTACAGTTTTGAAACTTAAGCCGTCCCCATATCCTGACTAGCTGGACTCAGAAAAATACGGGAAGAGGTATAAAAAGGATACTGACTTAAACAGGAGTAGTGATTTCAGAGTCCTGCAAAGAGTTCTGATAGCTCTATGTTGAGGGCATCGGCGAGAGTTTTGATCGCGACCAGGCTCGGGTTTGCACCGCCTGTTTCGATCCGAGACATGTACGTCCGAGCAAAGCCACACCGATCGGCGAAGCTTTCTTGCGTCATTCCGGTGGCTAGGCGAAGCTGGCGCACACGCTGACCAAACTGCTGATTTAGGGATGAGGGCATTCCCAAATGATGTGGTCATGTGCTCTAATCGTGAACACACTAATCGTGACATTGAGTGTTTTATGATCAAATTTTGACAGTGCCCTGCCTTCAAGCATTTAAGCCAGCGCGTCGTGCCTAAAGTCTCTGCCTACGACAGGAGGGTTATCGCCATAACCATTGATGTTCGGCTAGATCGAAATCTAGATAGCCACATATAAATATTTTTCATGGATAGCTAAACCTAATAGACATCAACTGTATGTTGATAAGGAAATTGATATGCTCAGGCTCTGTTTGACTCTCTACTTTACGCTGCTATGTTCATTCTCTCATGCCGCTTTACCCCCTGCCCCCTTGACCACTTCGGCGGCCCAAGAGGTGGCAAATGCGTTCAGGGACCACTATGAGGATGACTTTAAATATGACATGTCTAGAGTGGCGCAGTCCGTATTCCCGACGCCAGAACAGTCATATGTATATGCGAAATACATGAACAAAGCGTTCGCAAAAGCTGGCTATAGCTTGGACGAAACTCTATATGATTATTTCAAGTCTGGCGGGCCATCTGGTGGAACTGCTGGCAGGCCTAATATTTTATTCTCGCAAAAACTAAATCTGACTGTGTATGCTGACGCCCTCAAGAATGACGCTATTGCTAATGCATTCGTCAAGGCTAACGCTGTTTCTGAAAAAACAATATCGTATGCAAAGGATGTTGCGAAAGACCTTCCAATCACTAATGCTGATTATGTAATTAACGCAACCCCAGGATATTCGATACCGGGCACCGAGGGATACAGCCGAGAAAACGGAAGGTTCATCGGTCAAGTCAAGATAGGCACTGGCCCCTGGGATGGCTGGTTGTATTTTGAATGGGAGGCACGAAGGGGCGAACAGTACGGCATCGGAATAGTACAAGTCGCTGGAGTTGATGGTGATGAGGCTGAGATTTTAAATGCACTCAATGGAAAAAGGGTAAAAGCAGAAGGCATTTACTTTATAGCTAAAGGATTAGTTATGGGCGACCCAGATACAAGAAATATTGCCATTGACCCGCTGATTTTTGACCTAAGCCATAAAATGAGATTCAAAGTCCTCTAACAGATTTTAGTTACTCACTACAACATCCAGACGAAGGAACTTCTATGAAGGCTTTTAAATATTTTGCCATTGCTGCAATCTCAAGTATCTCCTCTCTTGCATTTGCCGAGCAGTTCACCTACTTCTCATATCAAGAAGGTGGATATGCCGGGAGAATGCTCGTTGCAAACGAACTTGCGCATGGCACTCCCGTACAGCCAATTGCCGTCCACATCCAGACTGTAGACACGAGTACCCACCACGAGTGTGATGTTTGGGCGATGGAGAGCACTGCTTCCAGAATCAAGTCGAATGGAGAGATATCCACATCGATGCGGGTGGTAGATGAAAATAAAAAAGCTACCGGTGAGACTTTTGATGTTGTGCTCGGTAAGTCAGCAGCTGTAATCACTTCATCCACGCCAAGTGAGTATTGCGGTGTTTCAGCAATGTTCTCCGGCCGCTGGGTGCGCAGTCAAGGGGAAACTGGTGGCGAAAATGAACAGCGAGAAGAGCAAGATGCGTTATGAGTCTTTGGCACTGACGAATATCGAGATCCACTCTTGAGCACCTAGCTAATTAAAGAAACTCGATCGGCCCCGTTTTGGATTTTTCAAGCGGGGCTTTTTTGCTTACGTCTTAAGATAGCGGCTGCCTGTCCACAGCTTTACCGTCATTGCGCCGCTACATTGAAATCCTCCCTAGCTCTGAGCCACATACCGCGTCATACCTTAATCATGACTACCTTCCATTAACAATGGTGGTGATTACTTATAGTTTTGAAATTCAAGCCGTCCCCATATCCTGACTAGCCGCCATGATACCAGCTAGGCAGACACCGTCGAAAATCTCCGGAATCTGGGACTTTGGTCTAAACTAGCTAAGCGATGCGCCCCCTTGGTGTAGCATTCTAAATGTGATAGATTGATGGCTAGTTGCCATCTTTTTTATAGAAACAACATTACGCAGGAAAGGTTGATTAAGTATTCATTCAAAGCAAGGAGAAGCTTTTGATCATTAAGATGTTTTACGCTAAAAAGGTCCATGGCTATCTAGATTTCGCCATACACTTTAACGAGGACATGAGCTTCCTAACCGGCGGTAATGGCTCAGGAAAAACCACAGCCCTCAAATTGATAAGTGCTCTCCTTACGCCAAACTTCCAGGAGCTCCTTTTTATCCCCTTCGAAAGAGCGTCAATAGAGGTTGTTTACAAGCAAGAGATCATACATATTCACGCTGAAACTTTCGATAATAAGGTACGTCTACAGATAAGCAATTGCCCTGAAGACCTCGTTTTGCCTCGATTCACTGAAGATGAGGAAGAATTTTATACAAACAAGCCGGGCGGTAAAGAAGAAGCCATAACAGAGATATCTAGAAAATTTGCCGACCACCCGGTAATCGTAAATATTTCAAAAATCCCGAGCCCAATATTTCTTGGTCTTGAGCGTAAAAGAGAGGATCCACCTAAAGAAGCCGGTAATTACTACTACGAGCGTGAACGAGTGCATCGCGCTAACGCTGCCAGAATAAGAGCAAGAAGACTTATAAGAGGCTCACTTGGAATCAGCCTGATGGAGACTGAGCTGCTGGTCCAAGACGCTTACCGGAGAATGCGTCGTGCTGAGGAATCTTATTCTACTCGACTACGAGATTCAATATTGCTTTCAGCGTTCCAATACACTGAATTTGACTACGAATACCCAGACATTATAAAGAATGCGTGGCTGCAAAAAGGCAGTGTTCTAAAAAGAAAACAAGAGATCAAAGAAGCTCTATCAAAGATTGGCATTACCGACAGCAGGCTAAGCTCGGAAGTAGACACATTTTTTAATAGACTGACACAGCTATTTGAACGAATCCAGAGCCAGGGCGATCACTTCAGCATTGAGCTATTGACTAACAAGGCTCAAATTGAACGCATAGCTAAAGTAGTTGAAGTAATTGACGACCATAAATCTAAAATTGATAGAGTATTCAGACCTATCAACGAGTTCCTATCGACGATTAACAGCTTCTTTAAAGACTCCAACAAAAAGCTTACTGTGGATACCGTTGGCCAGCTGGTTGTGGACCGACCGAATGGTAAAGGCTGTACTGTTGAGGGCCTATCGTCTGGTGAAAGGCAAATTCTAGTAATTTTTGCGCATGCATTCTTCAACAGACATTCGGAACACTCCAACGTATTCATCATTGATGAACCGGAACTTTCGCTGCATCTCCGCTGGCAAGAACAATTTGCGAAAACGATCTTGGAGATAAGCCCTCAAACTCAGTTTATTATGGCTACTCACTCCCCGGAGATAGTAGGAGAAAACAAACACAAAGCAGTTAAGTGCAGGTGACCTATGGAGAGAAGTGTTACTGCAAAATCCGCCAAGTCCGTATTTTTTGAAGAATTCAATGACATTGATATATTCATTGAAGACACCAGCCAAGGATACGTCAAAATTTTTGAAGAAATTCTCGGTAGAGTTTTTGAGTCAGAGTTCAGAATATCGAAAATATTCCCCTTAGGCGGAAAAACCACGGTCATTGACGAACACTCAAAGCATAGAGACAGCTTCTCTAGGCCTACCCTTTATATCGTAGATGGCGACTTGGATCTAATACATTTCGAAGCAAACTCCGAACCTGGCCTTTATCACCTGCCATACTACTGCATTGAAAATTTACTATTAGACGAAAATGGTCTTCTTGAAATACTTAACGAAGAAGACCCCATAACATTAAAAGGCACTTTAATTGAAGCCTTTGACTATGTAACCTGGCGCAAAGAAACAGTAACTCCACTAGCCGATCTATTCATTGACTATGGTATATGCTACAAAAAACATCCACCTACGGCCACTGTATCTTATGAAGTAAAAAATTTAATCTCTTCAAATTCTGGACTTCTTGACCTTGCCAAGGTCGAAGCGAGGAAGAAAGAAATCGTTGACATAATCAAAAGCACTGTAGGAGAGGAAGAGTACAACGAGCTGCGTAGATCAATCGAGTATCGAGTCATGTCAGAACACAGTGAAATCGAGAGATTTATCTCTGGTAAAGATTACCTGCTCCCTCTACTACTCTTGAGAATTCGTATGATAACTAAAACGAAAACGCCCTCACTAAATATAAAGTCCAGATTAGCAATGAAGTGCAATATTGAAAAAATTCAGGACTGCAAGCGATTTGTAGGTATGCCCGCCTGATTGATGGACCTCCTAGACCCTACCTACTTTTGAATCCTGGCTTGAAAGCCTGCTGCTTGCCGCGGTAGGCCAAGCCAGAACCATTTAGTACGATGTTATTTAGGTATGCCTAGGCTGATACGGGCAATTTGAGCCTTTATCGGCCTTTCCGCTTGATAAGTACCACCCAAAATGCAACAGTGTTAGGAAAATACCCTAACTGATACAGGTTGCACTATGTTCATCCGCGCCTACCTCCGAGCATCCACCGACGAGCAAGACGCCGGCCGCGCCCGGACCTCCCTGGAGAAGTTTGCGAGCGACCATAACAAGGTTATCGCCTGTGAGTATCTGGAGAACGCCAGCGGTGCCGCCGCGGATCGGCCGGAGCTGCTGCGCCTACTCAAGGACGCCCGCAAGGGTGACGTGCTGCTGGTCGAATCCATCGACCGCCTCTCCCGCCTCCCCGCCGATGACTGGGCCAAGCTCAAGAGTGCGATCGACGCCAAGGGTCTGCGCATCGTCGCGCTCGACCTGCCCACCAGCCATCAGGGTATGCGTGACACGCAAGGCGACGAGTTCACCGGCCGGATGTTGGCCGCGATCAATTCGATGCTGGTGGAGATGATGGCGGCGATCGCCAGGAAGGACTACGAACAACGCCGCGAACGCCAGGCCCAAGGCATTCAGAAGGCCAAAGCCGCAGGCAAATATCAAGGCCGCCCGGTGGACGAGGAATTACACAAGCGAGTGAAGGAGCTGCTTGCAGCCGGCCTAGGCATTCGTGCGACAGCTAGGCACGCAACCTGCTCAACCACGACTGTCCTGCGTATCCGAGACGCTGTATAGGGCTTCCGCTTCAGCCAAAAAAACCAGGCAAGAAGCAGTCATGTGCAGCATGTACGCGGCCAAATGCTCGGGGACTTGAGTAGGTGCGGAACCTTGCCCGTGGCCAGAAAGCTTATTCCGCCCGGTTGGCACACTACTTTCGAGCGAGCTTCTGAGCGACGTGAGTGACTGTTGCCAGTAGAGCGGAATTAGTTCGTGATCGAAAAGCACTTGGATCAGTTTGCTGGCGGTGGCATGGTCGGCGTACTCCCAGCCGCGCTTGTCACAAATCGCCTTCATCATGCTCTCAAAAGCTTTCAGACACTCGTTCAGAGCTTCCTTGGTATTACCTTGGCGATAGTGAGAGTGAGCTAGCAGAAACTCCTCTTCAGGTCCTCGATAACAGCTCTGTTGAAGCAGTCGCAACGCGGGCTTGACTACCTCCTCATGAAGAAGCTGCGAGTCCTTTCTGATGATTTCTCCAGATAGGAATTCGAAACCAACGCCGTGCTCGCGGAATCGAGTGTTTAGTTCGGCGATAGCCTCAGATGCAACCTCATCGGCGTTGCTACGTTGCAAATAGTCCCACGAGCGGGTGAGCCGGTCGATTGCCCTAAAAGCCAACTCCACAGCATCTAGAGCCTTTTCGACGTTATTCTCGGCCATGAAAAAATCGCAGAGCTCTGCGATAGGGTCATCTTGATGAGCTGCCCGAGATGTCAGGGCGAAAACCCCATATTCTCGACGGAGCATAGAGGTCATCATGGACCAGGCGTGGGGACTTTTGCCCCGCCGACGGAAATCGTCGTGATTGCCGAGCGCTTCAATCCAGATCTGTACAATCTGGGTTTTGAGAGCCGAAGGCAGGCTTATGTACTGGTAGACGTCCGGAAATTCACCGCGAGCGCGGCGTGCTCTCTTGGAGTAAAGGTCGATTACAGCCACTCGCAATCTCCTCTGACGCATGACGCGAGAGAGCTGAAAGCATCAGAAAGCCCTCATGCTGCAAGCATTTGACGGAGGACAAGACGCTCACAACTCCAGCTGAAGGCATTTCTCTTGCTGTCACCCTGCTGTCACAAAATATCAAATCAGAAGGATTAAAACGCTGAAAGCCTTGATTTATCTGGTGCCGGGGACAGGAATCGAACCTGCGACCTTCGCGTTACGAGTGCGCTGCTCTACCGACTGAGCTACACCGGCGTGGCGACAACGCTACCATTGCCGCCACGCTTTCGCAAATCACTGTTTATCAACAGCTATTGCCCACCACTCGCCTGCACCGCGGTGCACCCGGCCGGGGCCAGGTCGGCCTCGATATCGGTGCTGCACGCCCAGCCCGTGGCCGAACGGGCCCAGGTCAGGTGCTTGCCCGCCACCGGCGCCGGCGCATCCACCAGCACACATGCAAGGGTGCCCACACCGGTCGCCGCCACGCCCTGCGCACTCAAGGTGCAGTTGGCCGTAGTCGGCTGGCCGCCAAGGGCGGCGACATCGGCCACGTCCTTGCCCTGGTTGATCTGCACTTCGAAGGCGGTCTTCAATGCCGACACCTCGGCCAGCGCCGCCGTGGCCTTGGCCCGCGCCTGGTGGTTGGTGTACATGGGCATGGCGATGGTCGCCAGAATGCCGATGATCGCCACCACGATCATCAACTCGATCAATGTAATACCGCGCTGTCCCTTCATGGGCACTCCCCTCGCAAAAACTCACAAATCCCGCCACGGACACCGCCGCAGACCAGCGCGCCAGTAGGCCCGAACAGACACCTTTTGTCACCCTGCGGGTGCTTAACCCAGCACCGCGCTCGACTACTCTAGTGGCCACCGGGCGGGATTGCCCGAGCCTACCACCCTGAAGCTGTTACAGGGTTTGTGACTGTCCACCGCTGCAGGGAGGTAGCGATGAACCACAAGACAAAAACCTATGCCTGGCAAGGCATCGACCGCTCCGGCACCCACGTGAGCGGGCACAGCAGCGGGCAGAACAGTGCGCTGGTGAAGGCGCTGCTGCGCGGTCGCGGCATACGCCCTACCCAGGTGAGCCCGGCACGCCGATTTACCCTGCAACTGCCCGCCTCGCTCGGCGCCAAGGACATCACCCGCTTCAGCCGCCAGCTGGCAACGTTGTTCAAGGCCGGCGTGCCGCTGCTGCAAGGGCTGGGCATGATCGCCGAAGGCATCAACAACCCACCGCTGCGCCACCTGCTGGGCACCCTCAAAAACGATATCGCCGCCGGCTGCGGCCTGGCCGATGCGCTGCGCAGGCACCCGCGCCAGTTCGACAGCCTGTATTGCAACCTGGTGGCCGTGGGCGAGCAAACCGGCTGCCTGGACAGCCTGCTCGACCAGTTGGCAACACTGCAGGAGAAACGCCAGGCGCTACGGGCCCGGCTGAAAAAGGCCATGGCCTACCCCGCGCTGGTGCTGCTGGTGGGGTTGGGGGTGGCGGCGTTGCTGTTGCTCAAGGTGGTACCGCAGTTTCAGGCCATGTTCGCAGGCTTCGGCGCGCCGTTGCCGGCCTTTACCCAGGGTGTCATCAACCTGGCCGACTGGCTGGGGCAGTATCTGCTGTGGGTGCTTGGGGTAATGCTGGCCACGGGATTTGCCCTGCGCCGCGCCTTCGAGCGTCAGCAGGCGGTGCGTTTGTGGATGTTGCGCCAGGGGCTGCGCATGCCGGTTCTGGGCGCGGTGATGCAGCATGCGGCACTGGCTCGTTTTGCGCGCACCCTGGCCACTTCGTTCAGTGCCGGCGTACCGCTCACCGAAGCCCTGGGGCCGGTGGCCGCCGCGTGCGGCAATACGCTGTACGAGCAGGCCGTGCTGCGCCTGCGCCAGGCCATCGGCAACGGCCTGTCGATGAGCGCGGCGATGCGCAACGAGCCGCTGTTCCCGTGCCTGGCGGTACAGATGTGCGCCATTGGCGAGACATCCGGCACGCTCGACGATATGCTCGACCGGATCGCCAGCCACCACGAAACGGCCGTCGACGAATGGCTCGACAACCTGGCCAGCCTGCTGGAGCCGATGATCGTGCTGATTCTCGGGCTGGTGGTGGGCAGCCTGGTGGTCGCCATGTACCTGCCGATCTTCCAGCTGGGCGATGTGATCTGACTATGGACCTGTTCGAAACCCTGGCCCGCCAGCCGCTGGCCTACCAATGCGTCGCCCTGTTGCTTGGCCTGATTGTGGGCAGCTTCATCAATGTGCTGGTGCATCGCCTGCCGATGATGCTCGAGCGCCAATGGCGCAGCGAGGCCCGCGAAGTGCTGGAGCTGCCCAACCCGGCCGAGCCACGTTTCGACCTGATGCTGCCCCACTCCCACTGCCCGCACTGCCAGCACCGCATCCGCGCGTGGGAGAACATCCCGGTGCTGAGTTACCTGTGCCTGCGCGGGCGCTGTTCGGCCTGCAAGGCATCGATCAGCCCGCGCTACCCATTGGTGGAGCTGGCCTGCGCAGGGCTTGGCCTGTTCGCGGCCTGGCATTTCGGCTTCAGCGCCAGCGCGGCGGCGTTCATGCTGTTGAGCTGGGGCCTGCTGGCAATGAGCCTGATCGATATCGAGCATCAGTTGCTGCCCGATGTGCTGGTGCTGCCGCTGCTGTGGCTGGGCCTGATACTCAATGCCTTCGAGGTGTTCGTGCCGCTGGACCAGGCGCTGTGGGGCGCCGTGGCCGGCTACCTGAGCCTGTGGACGGTGTACTGGCTGTTCAAGCTGGTCACCGGCAAGGAGGGCATGGGCTATGGCGATTTCAAGCTGCTGGCCATGCTCGGCGCCTGGGGCGGCTGGCAGATCCTGCCGCTGACGCTGCTGCTGGCCTCGCTGGTGGGCGCGCTGCTGGGCCTGATACTGCTGCGCCTGCGCAACCAGCAGGCGAGCACGCCGATTCCGTTTGGGCCCTATCTGGCCATTGCGGGCTGGATCGCGCTGCTCTGGGGTGGTCAAATGACCACTTCCTATCTGCAATTTGCCGGACTGCAATGACCACACCCGCCTTCACACCCTGGATTCTCGGCCTCACCGGTGGCATCGGCAGTGGCAAGAGCGCCGCGGCGCAACGCTTCATCGAGCTGGGCGTGCACCTGGTGGATGCCGACCAGGCCGCACGCTGGGTGGTCGAGCCCGGGCGCCCGGCGCTGGCCAGCCTGGTGGAGCATTTCGGCCCCGGCGTGCTGCAAAGCGACGGGCAACTGGACCGCGCCGCGCTGCGCCAGCTGATCTTCAGCGACCCGGCGCAACGCCGCTGGGTGGAAGCCCTGCTGCACCCGCTGATCGGCCAGGAGATCTTCAGCTACCTGGCCAAGGCCGAGTCACCCTATGCGGTGTTCGTTTCACCGTTGATGATCGAGTCGGGCCAGTATCAGCGCACCCAGCGCCTGCTGGTGATCGACGCGCCGCAGGCCTTGCAGATCGAACGTACACTGCAGCGCGACCAGACCAGCCCCGAACAGGTGCAGGCCATTCTCAAGGCGCAGACCAGCCGCGAAGAGCGCCTGCGCCATGCCCACGACGTGATCGTCAACGACCGCGACTTGGCCTGGCTGCATTCGGAGGTCGACCGCCTGCATCACTTTTACCTGACTTTGCGTGGAGGCCAAGCATGAGCCAACCCCTGACCGTAGACTGCCCGACCTGTGGCGCCCCTGTTGAATGGAGTGCCACAAATACCTACCGGCCGTTCTGCTCCGACCGCTGCAAGCTGATCGACCTGGGTGCCTGGGCCGCTGAAGAGCACAAGATTCCGGTGGCACCGGATGCCGAAGACGAGCTGTTCTCCGGCGACTTCAACCCGCGCGAACACTAGCCGCGCGGTTCGTCGTCCTTCCACGGGGCCTGCAGGTAGCGGGTCCGGTTGAAGGTTTCCAGCCACTCGGGGCAGAACACCACCAGCGCACTGATTACCATGCCGTTGATGAAGGCCTCGGGGAAGATGATCAGCCACAGGTAGCCGATGAAGTCCGACAGCCATTCGGGCATCACGAAGATACCATCCAGCCACAGCCAGCCAAGGCTGGCCAGCAGGCACAGCAAGGTCGCCAGCGCGGCGGCGAAAAAACCCGAACAGAAGATGTACACGAACAGGTTTTTAGGCTGTGCGCGCTCCACCAGTATGGCCACCCCCTCCGTCACCAGCACCGGCAGGCCAATCAGCAGCAGGCCGTTGACGCCCATCGCCGCCAGGTCCTGACGCCCCAGCGCCACCAGCCCCACCTGCGCCACCAGGCCACCGACGATTGCCAGCGGCCAGTCCAGCAGCAGGGTCACGGCGGTCATGCCGATGAAGTGGTACGACACGCCGGTGTCGAAGTCGCGGCGTACCAGCCACAACGCGAACAGCGCGAAGATGGTGCCGAACAGCAGGTGCTGGCGCCGCCGGTCGGTGAACAGCTCGACCCACGGCGCGCGCCACACCGCCCACAGCAGCAGCGGCACGTAGCACAGCCAGCCCAGCAGCAGGCTTTGTTCCGATAACACTTGTGCGCCAATCACGGCTGTCTGCCCCTTGTGTGCATTGCGCCCGACGATGGCTCATTCTACACACCGTTCCACGGCCTGTTGCCGCCATCCACCGGGCCTGGAATGCAGCGTTGTCATGATTTGGGCGCTAAGCTTGTGCCCATGGATGACTCAGACTACCTGCGCCTGCTAACCATTCAGGCCGAACAAGCCAATGCGTTCCTGTCCAATGCCCGCAAATGGGAGCGCGAGCGTTGGGTATGCCAGCGCCTGCTGCAAGGCCTGAACATTCCCTACCGCAGCGAGGACTTCACCGCCGCCGGTCAGGAACCACCCGACGTGCTGTTTCGCGATGCCGCCTTCGAGGTGTTCTTCGTGCTCGACGAAGGGCGCCGGCTCAACGACGAATGGCGCGAAGAACTGCAGCGCCGGCGCAGCGCGTTCTCCCTCGCGCAGCTGGTAAGGCGCGAGGCCCGGCCGCGACGCATCAGTGCGCAGGAGCTGCTGCAGCGCCTGGCGCCCACCCTGCGCAAGAAGTCGCACAACTACCGCGAACGCAACCTGGACCTGGGCGAACTGGACATCATTGCCTTCGCCAGCCTCAAGCGCGAAGTGCTCGACCTCAACAGCCACTTCCCGCCGCCCACAGAATACCTGCGCCAGGGCTGGCGCTCGCTGTCGCTGGTGGGCCCGACCTTCGCCCGGGTGCTGTTCGCCCACCCCGATGCGCCGGATTTTCTGCGCGCCAACCTGGGGCGCAGCATCGTCTTCGATGTGGGGATCAGCCTGTGATCGCTGCCCCCTGCCAAAGCGGGATGGCATAAATGCGGCGCGGGTGATACAAAGCGCAATCATTCGCTGTCACGAGCGCTTCGATCCCCCAGGTAAGCCTTTGGCGACGGACTACAGTGAACACTGTAGCGTTCCCACAGTCACATGCGTCTACCTGACGAGGCCTCCATGACCAGCCGCCTGAACCCCGAAGACCAGCGACGAGTCGATGAATACCTGCGTGCCCCCCAACACCAAGTCGAGCGCAAGCCTTTCAGGCCATGGCTGCTCCTTGCTCTGGTGGTGGGCGTGACGATCAGCCTTGGCCTGTTGAGCCGCCTCCTGAGCCACCTGGTGCTATGAGCTGCCTTGCGCTCGCCCAAACCGCCCGCCCTGCGCGGCCGGCCACTCAGGACCCAACCCAGAATTCCGCAAACCTTATGAGATATCCCCATGACTCACCGTATCGTGATTGTCGGCGGCGGCGCCGGCGGCCTGGAACTGGCGACCCGCCTGGGTAAGACCCTGGGCAAGCGCGGCACCGCCGCGATTACCCTGGTCGACGCCAACCTGACCCACATCTGGAAGCCGCTGCTGCACGAAGTGGCGGCCGGTTCGCTCAATTCCTCCGAAGACGAGCTCAACTACGTGGCCCAGGCCAAGTGGAACCACTTCCAGTTCCAGCTGGGGCGCATGAGCGGCCTGGAGCGTTCGAGCAAGCAGATCCAGCTGGCCGCCACCCTCGACGAGGACGGCCGCGAGCTGCTGCCGGCGCGCACCCTGGCGTATGACACGCTGGTGATCGCGGTGGGCAGCAACACCAACGACTTCGGCACCCTGGGTGCGGCGCAGCATTGCCTGTTCCTCGACACCCGCAAGCAGGCCGAGCGCTTCCACCAGCAGTTGCTCAACCACTACCTGCGCGCCCACGCTGGCGACCTTGCCAGCGAGAAGATCAGCGTGGCGATCGTGGGTGCCGGTGCCACCGGCGTGGAGCTGGCGGCCGAGCTGCACCATGCCGCCCACGAACTGGCCGCCTATGGCCTGGACCGCATCCAGCCCAAGGACATGCAGATCACCCTGATCGAGGCCGGCCCACGGGTGTTGCCGGCGCTGCCCGAGCGCATCAGCGTGCCGGTGCACAAAACCCTGGAAAAACTCGGCGTGACGGTGCTGACCAACGCGTCGGTGAGCGAGGTCACCGCAGACTCGCTCAAGACCGCCAACGGCGAGGTGATCCACGCCAGCCTCAAGGTGTGGGCGGCCGGTATCCGCGCACCGGCGTTCCTCAAGGACATCGACGGGCTGGAAACCAACCGCATCAACCAGTTGGTGGTGCGCCCTACTCTGCAGACCACCCTGGACGATGACATCTTCGCGTTCGGCGACTGCGCCGCCTGCCCGCAGCCGGGCAGCGACCGCAATGTGCCGCCGCGCGCCCAGGCCGCCCACCAGCAGGCCTCGCTGCTGGCCAAAGGGCTCAAGGCGCGCCTGGAGGGCAAGGCGTTGCCCACCTACGCGTACCGCGACTACGGCTCGCTGGTCTCGCTGTCGCGCTTCTCGGCAGTGGGCAACCTGATGGGCAACCTCACCGGCAGTGTGATGCTCGAAGGCTGGCTGGCGCGGATGTTCTATGTGTCGCTGTACCGCATGCACCAGATGGCGCTGTATGGCACCTTCCGCACGCTGATGCTGATGCTCGGCAGCCGTATCGGCCGCGGTACCGAACCCCGCCTCAAGCTGCACTGACGGCTACCCCCGTCCGCCCCGGCGCCCTGCCGGGGCCGGATGGGCGCCAGGCCACTGGCGTGCGGTTGACCCGGAGCGAGCTGTATTTCGACGAGGCGCGGATGCGCGCACTACAGCCCCCTGCAGGAGGTACTGGGCATAGGCAGTACCGCCAGCTGGCTGCAAATGCGCTAAACCCTGCGCAAACGAAAAAGGGCACCTTTTGCAAGGTGCCCTTTTTCTGAAGATGGTCGGGGTAAGGGGATTCGAACTCCTGACATCCTGCTCCCAAAGCAGGCGCGCTACCGGACTGCGCTATACCCCGGTAAAAAAAAGACACCGATTAAGGTGCCTTTTTTAATGGCTGGACGCTAATGGCGTACCAACCTTTTAAGATTCAAACCCAGCGAACCGGATTCAAAAATGGTGGGTCGTGTAGGATTCGAACCTACGACCAATTGGTTAAAAGCCAACTGCTCTACCAACTGAGCTAACGACCCAAATATGGTCGGGGTAAGGGGATTCGAACTCCTGACATCCTGCTCCCAAAGCAGGCGCGCTACCGGACTGCGCTATACCCCGGTTTGAAATTTGGCTCCGCGACCAGGACTCGAACCTGGGACCCAATGATTAACAGTCATTTGCTCTACCGACTGAGCTATCGCGGAACTATCAATTTCAAGTACAACTTGCTGCAATTTCGAAAACTGTATCGCTACCGCTTCGAACTCTTCGACCTTGTGCATCGCTGCGTTCATGTCTCTGAGGCGCGCTATTCTACAATCTTCAAAACCCTTGTCAACCCTTAATTTGCATTCAACACACTGATTTGCAACTTTTTTTCAGATTCCCACTTCTGCCGGAAACCTGCGGGGTGACATACAGCGGGGCGCACTTTACAAGCACTCGAAGCAAAATGCAAAGAAAAAAGGCCTCGAAAATCGAGGCCTTAGCGTAACCCGCCGAAAACTCAGGCAAAGACGATCTCTTCGCCCTCCAGCTTGGCGGTGATGCTGCTGCCCGGCATGAACTGACCCGACAGAATCAGTTGCGCCAGCGGGTTCTCGATCCAGCGCTGGATCGCCCGTTTCAGCGGCCGTGCGCCATACACCGGGTCGTAACCGACCGCGATCAGCTTGTCGAGGGCCTCGGGGCTCAGCTCCAGGCTCAGCTCGCGTTCGGCCAGACGGCTGCGCAGACGCGACAGCTGGATCTGGGTGATACCGGCGATCTGGTCGCGACCCAGAGGCTCGAACACCACCACTTCGTCGATACGATTGACGAACTCGGGGCGGAAATGCGAACCCACCGCGTCCATCACCGCAGCGCGCTGCGCCTCGCGATCACCCACCAGTTCCTGGATCTGTGCCGACCCCAGGTTGGAGGTCATCACGATCACCGTGTTGCGAAAGTCCACGGTACGGCCGTGACTGTCGGTCAGGCGACCGTCTTCAAGCACTTGCAGCAACACGTTGAACACGTCCGGGTGGGCCTTCTCGACCTCGTCCAGCAGCACTACCGCATAGGGTTTGCGCCGCACGGCTTCGGTCAGGTAGCCGCCCTCTTCGTAGCCCACGTAGCCTGGCGGTGCACCAATCAGCCGCGCCACGGAATGTTTCTCCATGAACTCGGACATATCGATACGCACCATGGCCTCTTCGGTGTCGAACAGAAACTCGGCCAGCGCCTTGCACAGCTCGGTTTTACCCACACCGGTAGGGCCCAGGAACAGGAACGAACCACTTGGCCGGTTAGGGTCGGACAACCCGGCCCGCGAACGACGCACCGCGTTGGCTACGGCCACCACGGCCTCTTCCTGGCCGATCACGCGCTGGTGCAGGAGGCTTTCCATCTTCAGCAGCTTTTCGCGCTCGCCTTCGAGCATCTTGGATACCGGGATACCGGTCCACTTCGACACCACCTCGGCGATCTCTTCCTCGGTCACCTTGTTGCGCAGCAGCTGGTTTTCGGCCTTGCCATGCTGGTCGACCATCTGCAGGCTGCGCTCCAGGTCCGGGATCACCCCGTACTGCAGCTCGGCCATGCGGCTCAGGTCGCCCTTGCGGCGGGCGGTTTCCAGCTCCTGACGGGACTGCTCGATCTTTTGCTGGATCTGCGCAGAGCCCTGCACTTCGGCTTTTTCCGAGGTCCAGATCTCTTCCAGGTCGGAGTACTCACGCTCCAGCCGCACGATCTCCTCGGTCAGCTTCTCGAGGCGCTTGAGGGCCGCCTCGTCGTCTTCCTTCTTCAGCGCCTGGGATTCCACCTTCAGTTGAATCAGGCGACGCTCCAGACGGTCGAGCACCTCGGGCTTGGAGTCGATCTCCATGCGAATGCGGCTGGCCGCCTCGTCGATCAGGTCAATGGCCTTGTCGGGCAACTGACGATCGGTGATGTAGCGATGGCTGAGCTTGGCCGCGGCAATGATCGCGCCGTCGGTGATCGCCACCTTGTGGTGCACCTCGTAACGCTCCTTGAGGCCACGCAGGATGGCGATGGTGTCTTCCTCGCTCGGCTCCTCTACCAATACCTTCTGGAAACGACGCTCCAGCGCCGCATCCTTCTCGATGTACTGGCGGTACTCGTTCAGCGTGGTGGCACCGACGCAGTGCAGCTCGCCGCGCGCCAGCGCAGGCTTGAGCATGTTGCCGGCATCCATCGAGCCTTCGCCTTTACCTGCACCGACCATGGTGTGCAGCTCGTCGATGAACAGGATGATCTGGCCTTCCTGCTTGGACAGCTCGTTGAGCAGGCCTTTGAGGCGTTCTTCGAACTCGCCGCGGAACTTGGCGCCGGCAATCAGCGCGCCCATGTCCAGCGACAGCAGGCGCTTGCCCTTCAGACCATCGGGCACTTCGCCATTGATGATGCGCTGGGCCAGGCCTTCGGCGATGGCAGTCTTACCCACGCCAGGCTCACCGATGAGCACCGGGTTGTTCTTGGTACGGCGTTGCAGCACCTGGATGGTGCGACGGATCTCGTCGTCACGGCCGATCACCGGGTCGAGCTTGCCGTCTTCGGCACGCTTGGTCAGGTCGACGGTGTACTTGTCCAGGGCCTGGCGCGATTCCTCGGCGTTGGGGTCGTTCACCGCTTCGCCACCGCGCAGGTTGCTGATGGCGTTTTCAAGCGCCTTCTTGCTCACGCCCTGGCCGAGCAGCAACTTGCCGAGCTTGCTGTTCTCGTCCATGGCCGCCAGCAGCACGAGCTCACTGGAGATGAACTGGTCGCCCTTCTGCTGGGCCAGGCGGTCGGCCTGGTTGAGCAGGCGTGCCAGGTCCTGCGACATGTTGACGTCGCCGGTAGGGTTCTGGATTTTTGGCAACTGGTCGAGTTCTTTGCCCAGTTCCTTGCGCAGGCTGTTGACGTCGAAGCCCACCTGCATCAACAGGGGCTTGATCGAACCACCCTGCTGGTCGATCAGCGCCTGCAACAGGTGCGCAGGCTCGATCGCGGGGTGATCCATGCCAACCGCCAGGGACTGGGAGTCGGATAACGCCAGTTGCAGCTTGCTGGTCAAACGGTCTATTCGCATAACTTACCTTCCTTTAATGGGCAGGCCGGAGCGATGGACACACCTGATGAAGAAAAACCTGCCTGAGATACCCCTATAGATAAGGGTGATTGTGGAAGATTCAAGCGTAGCGGGCTTGATCCAGGTCAGCGAGGCGCCAGCCAGATCAGCGAAGCGAAGCGCCCGGTAACGGGGCTGCGACGGTAGGAATAGAAGCGTGGGTCGCTCACGGTGCACAGGCCGCCGCCATACACGGCAGTGATGCCACGGGCCGCCAGGCGAATGCGCGCCAGTGCATAGATGTCGGCCATGAACTTGCCGGGCTGCGCCCCCGCCACGAAGGCGCTGGCACTTTCCGGATGAACGGTCATGAAGGCTTCGCGCACTTCGCCGCCCACCTCGAACGCCTGGGGCCCGATGGCCGGGCCCAGCCATACCAGCACCTCGCTGGCCGGTACGCCCAGCGCATCGAGCGTGGCCTCCAGCACACCGCCCACCAGCCCGCGCCAGCCGGCATGGGCAGCGCCCACGCGGGTGCCGGCGCGGTCGCAGAACAGTACCGGCAGGCAGTCGGCGGTCATGGACGTGCAGGCGATGCCGGGGGTGCTGGTGCAGCTGGCGTCGGCTTCGGCAACCCGCGCCGGGTCGGCCTCGACCACATCGATGCCGTGCACCTGCTTGAGCCAGGCGGGCTGGATGCCGAACTGCGCGGTCAGGCGCCGACGGTTTTCGGCCACTGCGGCCTGGGCGTCACCGACGTGGTCGCCCAGGTTCAACGAATCGTAGGGCGCCAGGCTCACGCCGCCGCCCCGGGTGGTGACGCACGCCTTGACCCAGGCTGGCGCAGGCCAGTCGGGGGTCAGCAGGTGGTGCGTCAGCGGGCTCATCCGACGAAGGCCTCGCGGTCCTGCTTGAGCAGCGACAGCAGCCATACGAAGTCGTCCGGCAGGGACGACTCCCAGCCCATGCGCTCACCGGTCACCGGGTGATCCAGCTCCAGGAAGCGTGCGTGCAGGGCCTGGCGCGGGAAGGTCTTGAGCGCGTCGACCATGGTCACGCTGGCCGCCGGCGGGATGCGGAAGCGCCCGCCGTACACCGGGTCGCCGACCAACGGGAAGTTGACGTGGGCCATGTGCACGCGGATCTGGTGGGTACGCCCGGTTTCCAGCTTGACGCGCACGTGGGTGTGCGAGCGGAAGCGTTCGAGCACGCGATAGTGGCTGACGGCCTGCTTGCCGCCCTCCATCACCGCCATGCGCTGGCGCTGCTGGCCGTGACGACCGATCGGGGCGTTGATCTTGCCGCCCGCGGTAACCACGCCGATCACGATGCATTCATAGATGCGGCTGACGCTGCGACTTTGCAACTGGGCTACCAGCTGGGTCTGCGCCTGAATGGTCTTGGCCACCACCATCAGACCGGTGGTGTCCTTGTCGAGGCGGTGCACGATGCCGGCGCGCGGCACGTTGATGATGTCCGGCACGTGGTGCAGCAGGGCATTGAGCAGGGTGCCGTCGGCATGACCGGCAGCCGGGTGCACCACAAGCCCGGCCGGCTTGTTGATGACCAGGATGTGCTCGTCTTCGTAGACGATGTCCAGTTCGATGTCCTGCGCCACCCACTCGCCCTGGGCTTCCTGCTCGGCGTCAAGCGCCAGCAGAGCGCCGCCATGGACGATGTCGCGCGGACGCACGACGTTGCCATCGACGGTCAGTAGGCCTTCTTTGATCCAGGCGGAAAGGCGCGAGCGCGAGTGCTCGGCAAACAGTTGGGCGGCGACTTGGTCGAGGCGTTGCCCGCCCAATTCGGACGGTACCTCTGCGCGAAGTTCAATTTTCTCGGACATGCTCGAATCAGGCGGAGGCACAGCCTTTGGTTTCAGCTGCACGCTTGTGGTTAAATACGGCGTCTTTTGCCCCGAGGGTTCCAACGGGGTGCTCATCATAACAGGACGGCCTCGCCCAAGACAGCAGCCGTCATAGGGACGCAAGCCGCCATGCAAGTGAAACACCTGCTGCTGATCGCCATCCTCGGACTCACCGCTGCTTGTTCTTCGAAGGAAGTCGTCGACGAAAACCTCAGCGAAACCGAGCTGTACCAGCAGGCGCAGGCCGACCTGGACAACCACAGCTATACCAGCGCCACCTCCAAGCTCAAGGCCCTGGAGTCGCGGTACCCGTTCGGCCGCTATGCCGACCAGGCGCAGCTGGAGCTGATCTACGCGAACTACAAGAACGCCGAGCCCGAGGCTGCCAAGTCGGCGGCCGAGCGCTTTATCCGCCTGCATCCGCAGCATCCGAACGTCGACTACGCCTATTACCTCAAGGGCCTGACCTCGTTCGACCAGGACCGCGGCCTGCTGGCGCGCTTCCTGCCGCTGGACATGACCAAGCGTGACCCGGGCGCAGCGCGTGACTCGTACAACGAGTTCGCCCAGCTCACCAGCCGCTTCCCCAACAGCCGCTACGCACCGGACGCCAAGCAGCGCATGATCTACCTGCGCAACCTGCTGGCCTCCTACGAGATCCACGTGGCCGACTACTACCTGACCCGTCAGGCGTATGTTGCCGCTGCCAACCGTGGCCGCTACGTGGTGGAAAACTTCCAGGAAACCCCATCGGTCGGTGACGGCCTGGCGGTGATGACCGAAGCCTACATGCGTCTGCACCTGGACGAACTGGCAGCCACCAGCCTGGAAACCCTGAAACTCAACTACCCCGATCACCCGAGCCTGAAAGACGGCCAGTTCGTGCCGCAGCAGGACGAGGCGGACAACCGCTCGTGGCTGTCCAAGGCCACCCTGGGCCTGATCTCCAGCGCGCCGCCGCTGCCGCCAGGCCAGACCCGCGCCAACCAGGACGTGCAGAAGCAGTACCAGGACGCCAAAGACGCGATCCCGCAGGAACTGCTGCCCAAGGACGAAAATGGCGACGTGATCGAAGAAGAAAACCACGAAGCCGAAGGCAACAACGAAGACCGTTCGTGGTTCAGCTACATGACCTTTGGCGTATTCGACTGACACGCCATGCGGTGAATGAAAAAGGGAGGCCTGATGGCCTCCCTTTTTTGTTGCCAGGCCCTAAACTGGGGGCTCTTCATTCGACAAAGCTGGACACCATGGTTCGCCTAATTCTCTGGATTGCCCTGATTGCTGCTGCGTTCTGGTTGTGGCGCAAGTTCAAGGCCGGCACTGCTGCCGATACTCGCCCTACCCTCGATGACCCGCTGAAGATGGTGCGCTGTGCCCATTGCGGCGTGCACCTGCCCACCGACCGTGCCTTGCACCGGGGCCAGCTGTGGTATTGCAGCCCGGCGCATCTGGAGCAGGGGCCCAACGATACCCGCCAGGGCTGAGGGCCCCTTCGCCGGCCAGGCCGGCTTCCACATGCCTGCTGTTACAGCAGGCGCGGCCCCGGCGCGTACGGCGCCGGGTCGATGATCGGCGCACGCCCCAGCAGCAGGTCGGCGAACAACCGGCAGGACGCCGGCGCCAGCACCAGCCCGTTGCGGTAATGCCCGCAGTTCAACCACAAGCCTTCATGCCCGGGCACCTGGCCGATGTACGGCACACCTTCCGGTGAGCCTGGCCGCAACCCCGCCCAATGCCCGACCGGCGTGGCCTCGGCCAGCGCCGGCAGCAATTCGATGGCCGAGGCCTTCAGGCTCGCCAGCGCCGCTTCGGTGGGCGTCTTGTCATAGCCTGCATGCTCCAGTGTGCTGCCGACCAGAATGTGCCCGTCACGCCGTGGGATCGCGTAGCGCCCCTTGGCCAGCACCATGCTCGGCAGGAAATCCTCCGCACACTTGAACAGGATCATCTGCCCTTTCACCGGCTCCACCGGCAGTTCCAGGCCCAGCGGGCGCAGCAGGTCGCCACTCCAGGCCCCCGCCGTAAGCACCACCTGATCGGCGCGGATCGGGCCATCGACGGTTTCAACGCCGCAAATACGCTCGCCCTCGCGGCTGAACCCGGTGATTTCACAATGCTCGCGAAGGGTCACGTTCGGCAGGGCCTGCAACGCCGCCTTGAGCGACTTGACCAGACGCGGGTTGCGCACGTTCGCCACACCCGCCATGTAGATGGCCCGCTCGAAGCCCGGCCCCAGCACGGGCACCGCCGCATAGGCGCGGGCCACATCCACTGCACTCAACGGGCGCCCCTCGCGGGCCGCCCAGGCCAGCGCCTCGGCTTCATCGTCCAGGTCCAGCCAGTACAGGCCGGTGGTATGCACCTCGGGGTCTACACCGGTGCTGGCGAACAGACGCTCGCCCAGCTGCGGATAGAAGTCCTGCGACCAATGCGCCAGCGCAGTAACCGCCGGGCTGTAGCGCCACGGGTACAACGGCGACACGATCCCGCCCCCGGCCCAGGAAGACTCCTGCCCGAGCGCGCCCTTGTCGCACACCACCACCTGCTCGACATCGGCCGCCAGGTTGAACGCAGTCAGCAGGCCGATCACCCCACCGCCGACAATCACTACTTGCTTGGTCATCTATTGGTCCAGTACCCGTATGAAAGACGTCAGTTACCCCAGCAGCCCCCGTCCGCCTCGTTGCTGGCACCGGGGTTGCCGCGCACACCCTGGTGATCGAGCTCGAAGTCGCCACAGGCGTCGCCGGCCATCAGCCCGCCAGCGTGACGCCGGGCCAGCAGGCTGAAACCCTCGGCCTCGCGGCTGGCGTGCAGGCTGTAATGGCCTGTGCCGGGGGGCAACGGGGTGATCACGGCGTCGGTATCGGCATACTGGCCCGTGCGGGCGCGGTGGCGCTCCAGGTGCTGCGCACTGTCGAACAGCAGCCCCACGACCTCGCTGCGTGCGGCTCTTTTCACCGTGTCGCGGTAGCTGGGGTAGGCAATGCCCGCCAGAATGCCGACCACGGCGACGACAATCAACAGTTCGATCAGGCTCAGGCCCTGATGAGTTCGCGGCATGTTGTGCGCCCCTAGTGGATCTGCCGCCACAAGATACGTTGCGCCGGCCACGCAGCCGACACCGATGGCTGCGCCAGCACGCTCTCCAGCACCACCCGCGCCTGCTGCTGACGCCCCACGGCAGTCACCCGAAGCAGCTGCACCTCAAGGCCGTCGGGCAGCCGCGCGGGGCGCGAGCTGCGGCCCAGGTTCTGTACCAGGAAGAAGCCAGGCCCTTGCGCCTGCCAGCCCAGCCCGGAGCTTGGCCCCGCCCCGCCCTGCACACCGGCGGCGCGTACCCTGGGTGCCTCCGGCGGCGGCAGGCAGTACACGCACGGGCCCGGTGGCTCAAGCCCCGCCAGCACACGGGCCTCGGCGAGCCGCAACGTGGTTTCCGCCGCTTCGAACGCCTGCAATGCCATCACCAGGTTGCCGGCCATGCGTGCCTGCAAGGCGGCACTGTGCAGCACCGAAACACCCAGCAGGCCGCACAGCAGCATCAGCACCAGGCACACCAGCAGCGCCATGCCCCGTTGCAGCTTCATGGCAGGCGGTTACGCACGGCGGCGACCATCTGATAGGTTTGCGCGCGCACCCGTTCAGCAGGGTCGTTCAGGGTCAGGCGCAGGCGGATGCTGCGAATGCGCGAAGGGTCGGGCACCGCAGTCATCCAGGCCAGCTCACCGCCCTCGCCCGCCACGCCCAGGTCAACCTGCAGCCGGCTGACATGTTCGATCAGCACCGCGTGGCTGCCACCACTGGTGAGCAGCAGTTGCCCGTCCACCAGGCGGTACACCTGCTGACGAACGGGCAAGGCGAACTGGTGTGGCCCGGGCAAGCGCTCGCCTGCCTGCACCTGGGCGGTGCTCAGGCAGTCGGTGAGCAGCGTCCAGTTGGGCGGGCCACCGGCCTCCCCACCCTGCACGCCAACCAGGCTCAGGCTGCGCAGGGTGCCGTCAGGCTCGAGGCTGACACTGATCGGCAGGGCAAATGTCGCGGCAATGGCAGGGTCGGCAAAGCTGATCGCCTCGCGCCGCAGGCAGCCGAATGCACCGGCCATGCGGATGTCACGGGCCATGCGCTGCAGCGCAAAGCGCGCATCCTCCTGCAACTGCGCAAGTGCGCCCTGCGCCTGCCAACCCTGCAGCGCACCGATGAACAGGCGACTGCCGGCCAGCACCAGCAGCACGCCCAGGCTCAACGCGAGCAGCGCCTCGACCAGGCCGAAACCGGTGTCGCGCCTCATGGCCCCACCTGCCCCTGCACAGCAAGGCCACCGCCCTGCCAGTGCAGGTCGAGTGCGAGCCCATTGCCCGCCTGGCGCACCTGTGCCTGCGCGGACGCGCCGGCCACCTTCACCAGCTCGCGTTGCAAGGCGCTGGCCTCCCCCGCCCTCAGCCCGCCCGCAGCGCGCGCGCCTTCGAGCAGGGCCTGGGCCAGGTACAGCGCCTGGGTGGTACGCAGCGCGCCGTCGGTGCCGTGCAACGCCCGCCCTTGCAGCGCAGCCGCCGCCATTACCCCCAGTGACAGCACCAGCAGCGCCACCATCACTTCGATCAGGGTCATGCCCTGCTGCAGCCTCCTGGCCATGTTCGCCTCCTGCGAAATTTCCCCATGTGATTGCCTACCCGGCCGACTGGACGCCCAACCGAGCGGCACTGAATCTACAGAGAAGCACTTCCAGGGAGGGATGCACGATGGGGCAACAGGGCGTAACACTGATACAAATGATGTATGCGCTGGGGCTGATCGCGGCGCTGACGCAGTTAGGGCTGCCGGCCTACAGCGCCATGAGCGTGAGCCTACAGCGCGAGGCCAGCGCGCAGAACCTTGCCCAGGCCTTGCGCAGCGCCCGCAGCGAAGCCCTGCTGCGCAATCAGCGAGTCAGCCTGACGGCCCTGGAGGGCGACTGGAGCAAGGGATGGCGAATGAGCGCCGACGATGAAGGCTTGCTGCACGAGTACCGTGCCAGCGGGAAGGTTCGTGTGGTGGGCAATCAGCCGCTGGCGCGGCAGGTGCATTTCAGCGGGCTGGGGGTACCGCTGCAGGCGGGCGGTGCGTTCCAGGCCGGGACCCTGCACGTGTGCGAAAGTCCCGGAACCCGGAGCCTGCATCAGGTGGTGCTGTCACGCACCGGGCGGGTCAGCCTGCGCCACCTCGCCACCGATCAGCCGCTGTGCGCGGCCGCCGGGTCAGATCAGTGAACGCACCCTCAGCTCCTTGGGCATCGAGAACGTTACATTCTCTTCGCGACCATCGAGCTCGTCGGCACCTGTGGCGCCCCACTCCTGCAACTGCGCGATCACGCCACGCACCAGCACTTCGGGGGCGGAGGCGCCGGCGGTGATGCCGATACGCTCGACACCGTCGAACCAGCTGCGCTGCATGTCTTCTGCACCGTCGATCAGGTAGGCCGGGGTGGCCATGCGCTCGGCCAGCTCACGCAGGCGGTTGGAGTTGGAGCTGTTCGGGCTGCCCACCACCAGTACCACGTCGCACTCGTCAGCCAGTTGCTTGACCGCATCCTGGCGGTTCTGGGTGGCGTAGCAGATGTCGTCCTTGCGCGGCCCGCCAATGCTGGGGAAGCGCGTGCGCAGCGCATCGATGACGCGGCTGGTGTCGTCCATCGACAGGGTGGTCTGGGTCACGAAGGCCAGGCGTTCGGGGTCACGAACCTGCAGGTTGGCGACATCCTCTTCGTCTTCGACCAGGTAGATCGAACCGCCATTGCTGGCGTCGTATTGGCCCATGGTACCTTCGACCTCGGGGTGCCCTTCGTGGCCGATCAGGATGCATTCCTTGCCATCGCGACTGTACTTGGCCACCTCGATGTGCACCTTGGTCACCAGCGGGCAGGTCGCGTCGAAGACCTTGAGGCCGCGCCCCGCCGCTTCCTGGCGCACGGCCTGGGAAACGCCGTGGGCACTGAAGATGACGATGACGTCATTGGGCACCTGGTCGAGCTCTTCGACGAAGATCGCCCCGCGCGCGCGCAGGTCTTCGACCACGAACTTGTTGTGCACCACTTCGTGACGCACATAGATCGGCGGGCCGAACACCTCGAGGGCGCGATTGACGATTTCGATCGCCCGGTCCACGCCGGCGCAGAAGCCGCGTGGGTTGGCGAGTTTGATCTGCATGGCTGACTCCTGGCTCAAAGGGCCTTGACTGCGAGGATTTCCACCTCGAAGTTCAGGGTCTTGCCGGCCAGCGGGTGGTTGAAGTCGATGGTCACTTGCGCGTCATCGAACGCCTTCACCACGCCGGGCAACTCGGCGTTGGCCGCGTCGTTGAAAATCACCAGCAGGCCCTCGGACAACTCCATGTCCTGGAACTGCGAGCGGGGAATGATCTGCACGTTCTGCGGGTTCGGCTGACCGAAGGCATTCTCCGGTGCCACGCTGACGGTGCGCTTGTCGCCGGCCTTGAAGCCGAAGATCGCGGCTTCGAAGCCCGGCAGCAGGTTGCCGTCGCCGACCTTGAACACCGCCGGAGCTTTCTCGAAGGTGCTGTCGACAGTATCACCGTTTTCCAGGTGCAGCGCGAAGTGCAGGGTGACTTCGGTGTTCTGGCCGATACGGGTATCAGTCATGGACGGGTTCTCCGGACTTTTTGCTCTTGAACATATCCAGCGCCAGCATCACGGCGCCCACGCTGATGGCGCTGTCGGCCAGGTTGAAGGCCGGGAAGTACCAGCGGTTCTGCCAATGCACGAGGATGAAGTCGACCACGTGGCCGAGCACGATGCGGTCGTACAGGTTGCCCAGCGCACCGCCCAGCACCAGGGCCAACGCAACGGCCAGCCAGGTATCGTCGCGGCCCAGGCGCTTGAGCCACACCACCAGCACCGCACTAACCACCAGGGCGATCAGGGCGAACAGCCAGCGCTGCCAGCCGGAGCTGTCGGCCAGGAAGCTGAAGGCCGCACCGGTGTTGTAGGCCAAGGTCCAGCTGAAGTAGTCGGGGATGACCACGATCTGCTGGTACAGGCTCAGCGCACCTTCGAAGTAGTGCTTGCTGGCCTGGTCCAGGACCAGTACCAGCAGGCTCAGCCACAGCCAGGCGAGGCGCCCGAAGCGCCCCACGTTGGGGTTAGGCATAGTGACGCACCTCACCTTTGCCGCTGATGTTGTCGACACAACGACCGCAGATTTCCGGATGCTCCGGGTTCACGCCCACGTCGGCGCGGAAGTGCCAGCAACGGCCGCACTTGGCGTGACCCGACTTGACCACCTTGAGCTTGAGGCCGGCCACTTCGGTAACCACGGCATCGGCCGGGGCTTCGACGAACGGCGCCACGCTGGCTGCCGAGGTGATCAGCACGAACCGCAGTTCGTTGCCCAGCTTGTTCAGGTCGGTGCTCAGGGCCTCGTCGGCGAACAGGGTGACTTCGGCTTGCAGGTTGCCGCCGATGGCCTTGGCCGCACGCTGGTTCTCCAGCTCCTTGTTGACCGCAGCCTTGACGGCCATCACGCGGTCCCAGTAGGCGCGGTCCAGCTCGATGCCTTCCGGCAGCTCGGTCAGGCCCTGGTACCAGGTGTTGAGCATGACCGACTCGTTGCGCTCGCCCGGCAGGTACTGCCACAGCTCGTCGGCGGTGAACGCCAGGATCGGTGCGATCCAGCGCACCAGCGCTTCGCTGATGTGGTACAGCGCGGTCTGGCACGAGCGGCGCGCGACACTGTTGGCGCCGGTGGTGTACTGGCGGTCCTTGATGATGTCGAGGTAGAAGCCGCCCAGCTCCTGCACGCAGAAGTTGTGGATCTTGGAGTAGACGTTCCAGAAACGGTACTCGCCGTAGTGCTCTTCCAGCTCGCGCTGCAGCAGCAGGGTACGGTCGACCGCCCAGCGGTCCAGCGCCAGCATGTCGTCGGCCGGCAGCAGGTCGCGGGCCGGGTCGAAGCCGGACAGGTTGGAGAGCAGGAAGCGCGCGGTGTTGCGGATGCGCCGGTAGGCGTCCGCACTGCGCTGCAGGATCTGATCGGAAACCGCCATCTCGCCGGAGTAGTCGGTGGCCGATACCCACAGGCGCATGATGTCGGCACCCAGGGTGTCGTTGACCTTCTGCGGCTCGATGGTGTTGCCCAGCGACTTGGACATCTTGCGGCCGTTCTCGTCCACGGTGAAGCCGTGGGTCAGCAGCTCGCGGTACGGCGCATGGCCGTCGATGGCGCAGCCGGTGAGCAGCGAGGAGTGGAACCAGCCGCGGTGCTGGTCGGAACCTTCCAGGTACAGGTCGGCGCGCGGGCCGCTTTCGTGGCCGATGTTGTGCGAGCCACGCAGCACGTGCCAGTGGGTGGTACCGGAGTCGAACCACACGTCCAGGGTGTCGGCGATCTTGTCGTACTGGCCGGCTTCGTCACCGAGCAGTTCGGCGGCGTCCATCTTGAACCAGGCTTCGATGCCCTCGAGCTCGACGCGCTGGGCCACCTGCTCCATCAGTTCGACGGTGCGCGGGTGCAGTTCACCGGTCTGCTTGTGCAGGAAGAACGGGATCGGCACACCCCAGTTGCGCTGACGCGAGATGCACCAGTCCGGGCGGTTGGCGATCATCGAATGCAGGCGCGCCTGGCCCCAGGCCGGCACGAACTTGGTTTCTTCGATGGCGTTGAGGGCGCGCTTGCGCAGGGTTTCGCCGCTGTCAGGCTGCTTGTCCATGCCCACGAACCACTGCGCGGTGGCGCGGTAGATCAGCGGAGTCTTGTGGCGCCAGCAGTGCATGTAGCTGTGGCTGATGGTGTCGGTGAACATCAGCGCGCCGACTTCGGCGAGCTTGTCGACGATGTGCGGGTTGGCCTTCCAGATGAACTGGCCACCGAAGAATTCCAGCGAGTCGACGTACACGCCGTTGCTCTGCACCGGGGTGAGGATGTCGTCGTTGACCATGCCGTAGCGCTTGCAGGTCACGAAGTCGTCTTCACCGTAGGCCGGGGCCGAGTGGACCACGCCGGTGCCGGCGCCCAGCTCGACGTACTCGGCCAGGTAGACCGGCGACAGGCGATCGTACAGAGGGTGACGGAAGTTGATCAGCTCCAGTGCAGAGCCCGGCGCGGTGGCGATCACCGAACCTTCCAGCGAGTAGCGCTTGAGGCAGGCTTCGACCAGCTCTTCGGCCAGCACCAGCAGCTTGTCGCCGACGTCCACCAGGGCATAGCTGAACTCGGGGTGCACGTTTAGCGCCTGGTTGGCGGGGATGGTCCACGGGGTGGTGGTCCAGATCACGATGGCAGCGGGCTTGGCCAGCGACGACAGGCCGAAGGCCTGGGCCAGCAGCGCTTCGTCGGCCACGTTGAAGGCCACGTCGATGGTCTGGGACTTCTTGTCGGCGTATTCGACCTCGGCTTCGGCCAGGGCCGAACCGCAATCGAAGCACCAGTTCACGGGCTTGAGGCCCTTGAACACGAAACCGTGCTTGACCATTTCGGCCAGGGCGCGGATTTCGCCGGCTTCGTTGGCGAAGTCCATGGTCTTGTAGGGGTTGTCCCAGTCACCCAGCACGCCCAGGCGGATGAATTCCTTCTTCTGCCCTTCGATCTGCTCGGCCGCGTAGGCACGGCACAGCTCGCGGGTCTTGTCCGCGGTGAGGTGCTTGCCGTGGGTCACTTCGACCTTGTGCTCGATCGGCAGGCCATGGCAGTCCCAACCCGGCACGTACGGCGCATCGTAGCCGGCCAGGGTCTTGGACCGCGAGATCATGTCCTTGAGAATCTTGTTGAGCGCGTGACCGATGTGGATCTTGCCGTTGGCGTAGGGCGGGCCGTCGTGCAGCACGAACTTCGGACGATCCTTGCCAATTTCGCGCAGCTTCTGGTACAGGCCAATGCTGTCCCAGCGCTGCAGGATCTGCGGTTCGCGCTGTGGCAGGCCGGCCTTCATCGGGAAGGCGGTGTCCGGAAGGTTTAGCGTGGCTTTATAGTCGGTCATTTCAGGCTCTTCGTTAGCGGTTGACCGTGCCAATGGGCACGTGCGGCGGCGATATCCGCATCGATCGCCGACTTCAGCGCCTCCAGGGAGGCGAATCGCTGCTCATCGCGCAGCTTGTGGTGGAATTCCACCGTGAGACGCCGGCCATACAGATCGCCGGCAAAATCCAGGAGATGCACTTCCAGGTGGGCGCGGCCATCACCTGCAACGCTGGGGCGCACGCCGATGTTGGCGACACCCGGCCACGCCTGGCCATCGAGTTCGACGCTGACCAGGTACACCCCGGTGAGCGGTACGCGATGACGCTTGAGTTGTATGTTGGCCGTGGGCCAACCCAGCTGGCGCGCCAGCTTCTGCCCATGCAGCACCCGGCCGCGGATGCGGAACGGGCGGCCCAGCAGACGCTCGGCCACGGCAAAGTCGGCACGCGCCAGTGCTTCGCGCACCTGCGTGCTGCTGACCCGCAGGCCCTCGAGCTCCACGGTTTGCGCCGCTTCCACGGTGAAGCCGTGGCGCAGGCCGGCCTGCTGCAGGAACGTGAAGTCACCCACCCGGTCGCAGCCGAACCGGAAGTCGTCACCGACCTCCAGGTGCTGCACGCCCAGGCCGTCGACCAGGATGGTGTCGACGAATTCGGCGGCGCTGAGCTTGCACAGGCGCTGGTTGAACGCCAGGCACAGCACCCGGTCGATGCCTTCGGCGGCCAACAGGGCGACCTTGTCGTGCAGGCGGGCCAGGCGCGCAGGCGCGGTGTCCGGTGCAAAGTACTCACGCGGCTGTGGCTCGAAAATCACCACGCAGCTGGGTACGCCCAGCGCTACCGCGCGCTCACGCAAACGCGCCAGGATAGCCTGGTGACCGCGGTGAACACCGTCGAAGTTGCCGATAGTGGCAACACAGCCCCGATGCTCGGGGCGAAGGTTGTGAAGGCCTCGAACCAGCTGCATAACGCGCTTCTTGCTCATAAAGTGGTCGATTATAACCACACCCGGGCGCCGACGACAGGCAGCAGCGCGATGCCAGGGCGTCTAAAACACAAAACCGACGCCTGACCCGCGCCGGCCATCAGTGCAGCGCCTTGCGGGCGAAGTCCCGTGGACGAAAACCAAACAGGTAAAGGCAACCGAAATAGGTCACCACGCCTGCGCCAATCAGCACGCCCAGGCGCAGGAACCGCTCGAGCATGTGCCCCTGCTCCCAGGCAGGCATGTACCACATGCCGGCCACCAGCACACCGGCCATCAGCAGTACGGCCACCAGCAACTTGAGCAGGTAGGCGGTCCAGCCCGGCTGCGGCTCGAACAGGTTCTGCTGGCGCAGCTTCCAGTACAGCAGGCCGGCATTGAGGCAGGCGCCGACACTGATCGCCAGGGCCAGCCCGGCATGCTGCAGGTAGCCGATGAACACCAGGTTGAGCAGTTGCGTGGCCACCAAGGTGAAGATGGCGATCTTTACCGGTGTACGGATGTTCTGCTGGGCATAGAAGCCAGGGGCGAGCACCTTGACCAGGATGATGCCGAGCAGGCCGACCGAGTAGGCGATCAGCGCGCGCTGGGTCATGGCGGCATCGAAGGCGGTGAACTTGCCGTACTGGAACAGGGCCACCGTCAGCGGCTCGGACAGGATTGCCAGGGCAAAGGTGCAAGGCAACACCAGCAAGAAGCACAGGCGCAGGCCCCAGTCGAGGATGCGCGAATACTCGTGGCGATCCTTGCTGGCGTAGGTCTTGGCCAGGGTCGGCAGCAGGATGGTGCCCAGCGCCACGCCCAGCACCCCGGAGGGCAGCTCCATCAGGCGGTCGGCGTAGTACATCCACGACACCGAGCCGGCCACCAGAAACGAGGCGAAGATGGTGTTGATGATCAGCGAGATCTGGCTTACCGACACCCCGAGGATGGCTGGCAGCATCTGCTTGAGCACGCGCCATACCCCGGTATCGCGCAGGTTCAGGCGGGGCAGCACGAGCATGCCGATCTTTTTGAGGTGCGGCAGCTGGTACAGCAGCTGCAACAGCCCGCCGGCCAGTACCGCCCAGCCCAGGGCCATCACCGGCGGATCGAAGTACGGGGTGAGGAACAGCGCGAAGAAGATCATCGCGACGTTGAGCAGGGTCGGCACGAAGGCCGGTACCGAGAAACGGTTCCAGGTGTTGAGGATGGCGCCCGCCAGGGACGACAGCGAGATCAGCAATATATAAGGAAAGGTCACGCGCAGCAGGTCGGTGGTCAGCTCGAACTTCTCGGCGCTGTCGACGAAGCCCGGCGCGGTGACCCACACCACCCAGGGTGCGGCCAGGATCCCCAGCGCCGTGACCACCGCCAGCACCAGGGTCAGCAGGCCGGCGACATAGGCCACGAAGGTGCGGGTCGCCTCCTCGCCCTGCTGGCTTTTGTATTCGGCCAGGATCGGCACGAACGCCTGAGAAAACGCCCCCTCGGCAAAGATTCGCCGCAGCAGGTTGGGCAGCTTGAAGGCAATGAAAAAGGCGTCGGTGGCAACACCGGCGCCGAAGATGCGCGCCAGGATGGTATCGCGGACAAAGCCCAGCACGCGCGACACCATGGTGATGGAACTGACTGCAGCCAGGGACTTGAGGAGATTCATCGAAAGATTTTCATGCCATATGGATGAAGGAGAGGCCTAAACGGCATCCAAGTATGCGATACTCCGCCGCGCAAAGCAGACAGAGCAAAACTCCCGAGTTTACAGGTCATGCGCCAGAAGGGAATCATCCCCTCCAGCGAATCGACCGCTCAGCGGAACCTAACAAGCGCCCTTGACAACCGATCAACTCATCGGCATGATTCGCGGCCTATTTTGTTTGCTATTTACCAAGTCTTTCGAGGAGCTCGACGGTGGCCAACTCACCTTCCGCCAAAAAACGTGCAAAACAGGCTGAGAAGCGTCGCAGCCACAACGCCAGCCTGCGTTCCATGGTTCGCACCTACATCAAGAATGTAGTCAAGGCCATCGACGCAAAAGACGCCGAAAAAGCGCAAGCTGCTTACATCCTGGCTGTTCCAGTTATCGACCGCATGGCCGATAAAGGCATCATCCACAAGAACAAGGCTGCTCGCCATAAAGGCCGTCTGAATGGCCACATCAAGGCACTGAAGATTGCTGCAGCTGCCTAAGCGACGCTTGTTAAAAAACCGACCCTAGGGTCGGTTTTTTATTCCCTGCGATTTGATGATGGCGGGAAGACAGGGCCGCTCCCTTCGCCGACCAGGCTGACTCCTGCAGGAGACGGCCTGGTCGGCGAAGGGCTATGCCTTGCCTACTTGCCGAGCGGGATCTTCGGCGCCCATTGCAGCCATTCGTCCTCGGCCTTGTCGAACAGGGCAAAGGTCTGCTGCGGCAACGCTGCGTTGCCCATCTTGTCGCCGTCTGGCGTGGCGAAGGCAATGCCACCCTCGATCAGGGTCTCCAGCGACTCGGTACGCACCGTAGCGCCCTTGAACAGGCCGATATCGAAGCCGAAGCCACTGCTGTTCCAGAAACGGCTGCCACCGCGCACAAGCGAGGCGTAGCGTGGCTCGATCAGGATATGGATCAACACGCGATCCGCTGTCTGCCCCAGTTCGTACCCCGTGACCTTGCCCACCGGCACTTCACGGTAGGTGACCGGCACACCGACCTTGATCGACCCGCGTCGAGCAGCGCTGAGCACCACCGGCAGGCCAGCCTCGCGAGCGGTCAGGTCCGGTGGCTCGGGCAAGGCCACGAAGTTGCGCTGCGGGCCCTGATTCTTCGCCGCCGGTTGCACTTCAAGGTACTGACCGGTGACCAGCGTCTCCAGGTTGGCCGTCTTGACGATACCCAGCGCCGGCTTGACTACCCAGAACTGCGTGCCCACACGCGCAATACGCTCGGGCACCTCGGTGATCTGCGCCTTGATCGTCACCGACTGCAGGTCCTCCGCCAGGTCCACCGCTTCGACCTTGCCGACATCCAGCCCCTTGAAGCGTATGGGGGTGCCGACCTTGAGGCCGTCCGCACGGTCCACCTTGATGGTGATGCTGGTGCCCTTGCGATCCGCCGCTTCCTGGTTGGCCAGCAGGCGGAAGGTGGGGATACGACGCTTGAGCGGTACATTCTGTTTCGGCGTATCGAAGGCGATGCCACCGGCCATCAGGCTCTGCAGCGACTCGCTCTTGATCTGGATGCCCGACAGGCCGCCAGTCAGGGTAATGCCGCTGGCGTTCCAGAAACGCGTCGAACCATTGACCAGGTTGGCGTACTCGGGCTCGATGTGCACGCCAATCAGCAGGCGTTGCTGCTTCCTGGAGAACTGGTAGCTTTGCACGCTACCCACCTTTACCTGCCGATACAGGATCGGGCTGCCAACCTCGAGCGAGCCCAGGTTGTCGCTGAACAGCACAAGGTGCAGGCCGGGCGCCTTCAGATCGAGGGGCGGGGCCTTGGCCCGGGCTTCGAATTCACGCTGAGGCGAGGCGCCCTTGTCGCCGGGACGGATAGCAATGTAGTTGCCCTTTACCAACGCCTCCAGGCCGGTGATACCCGCCAGGGAGATCGACGGCTTGACCACCCAGAACTGGGTGCCTTCGACCAGGTAGTCCTCGGCCAGCGGGTCCAGGGTCAGCTCGGCCATGGCGCTGGAGAGGTCGGCATCGACCTTCAGGGCTTTCAGCGAACCTACCTGTATACCTTTGTACATGACCGGCGTACGGCCCGCCTGCAGGCCCTCGAAGTCGCTCAGCTTGACCTTGACCCGGATACCCGCCTGGGCGGCGTCGAAGTCTTCGAAAAGACGGAACGGCAGGTTCGGGTCGGTGGGCGGGCTGTCCTTGCGGTGCTCGGGGGTAGCGAATGCGATACCGCCGGCAACGATGCTGGCCAGCGACTCGCTGCGCACCTTCACGCCCGACAGGTTGGCATCGATGCTCACGCCGCTGGCGTTCCAGAAACGCGTGTGCTTGCGCACCAGGTCGGCATAGCCCGGCTCGATGAACACCTTGATCTCGACCGTACCCTGGTCGTCGGAGAGCTTGTAGCTCTTCACCCGGCCAACCTGGATCTGCTTGTAGAACACGGGGCTGTCACGGTTGAGCGACCCCAGGCGATCGGCCTTGAGGGTCAGATGCAGGCCGGGCACGCTGTCGGACATCGGCGGTGCTTCGCTCAACGCATTGAAACGCTTGCTCGGCTCGCCATCGCCCGGGCTCACGGCAATGTAGTTGCCTGATACCAGCGTCTCCAGCCCGGTGATCCCGGCCAGGCTCACGTTTGGCTTGACCAGCCAAAAGCGAGTGTTCTTGCGCAGGTGCTCCTCGGCCACCTGGTTCATCTCGATGGTGGCGATGACACCTTTGTTGCGGCCTTTGTCGTCAAGTACCAGGCTTTTGACCTTACCCACCGACATGCCCTTGTAGACCACCTCGGTCTTGTTGGCGACGATACCCTCGCCGCTCTCGAAGCGAACCTCGATGTTCACCCCCGCTTCACGGTAGGCCTGCCAGCCGAGCCACCCACCGATCACCAATGCGATCAGGGGCAGAATCCAGATGGCCGACCAGTTCGAAGCTGGGCGGGTTTTAGCCGTAGGCAAATCACTCATGGTCGTCATCCGACTCCGTGTTATCCCAAATCAGTCGGGGATCGAAAGTTACTGCAGCAAGCATTGTCAGAATCACCACACTGGCAAAGGCGACCGCCCCCAGGTTGGCTTCGACACTGGCAATCCGGCCGAAATTCACCACCGCCACCAGGATCGCGATGACGAAGATATCCAGCATCGACCAGCGGCCGATGAATTCGATGAAGCGATACATCACGATGCGCTGGCGTGCCGACAGCGGCTGGTGGCGCTGCACCGAGTACAACAGCAGGGCGATGCCCACCAGCTTGAAGGTGGGTACCAGAATACTGGCGATGAACACCACGGCCGCGATCGGCAGCATGCCGTGCTGCATCAGGGTGATGACGCCGGACATGATGGTGTCGGGGCTGCCCTGCCCCAGGGTGCTGACCGTCATGATCGGCAGCACGTTGGCCGGTATGTACAGGATGGTCGCGGTAATCAGCAGCGCCCAGGTACGGGCCAGGCTGTTGGGCCGGCGTGCATGCACCAGCGCCCCGCAGCGTGTGCAGGTCTGGCTGCTGGCGCCCGCCTCCTGGCGGTTGAGCTCATGACACTCGGTACAGATCAGTATTCCTGCGTCAATCGCCCGCATGCACATCTTCTCCCGACAAGGCTACCCAGATCTGGTGGGGGGACATCACCACTTCCAGCCAGACCTGAATCAGCAACAAACTGACAAAACACAGCAAGCCAAGCCCTAGGCTGAGTTCGGCCATATCCACCAGCTTGACGATGGCGACCAGTACGCCCATGAGGTAGACCTCAAGCATGCCCCAGTCGCGCATGTGGTGATAAAAACGGTAAAGAAGCAGGCCGTAGCTGCGGCCCCTGTTCAAGCGGATGGTCAGCAACACCACCAGCTGACACAGCAGCTTGAGCAGTGGAATGGCCATGCTGCACAGGAACACCACCACCGCCACGCCACCCATGCCGCTGTTGTACAGGCCGATCACACCGCTCCACACCGTGTCATCGGAGTTCTGGCCCAACAGATGGAGTTGCATGATCGGCAGAAAGTTCGCCGGCACGTAGAGCAGCAAGGCCGCCAGTACCAGGGCCAGGCTGCGCTCGACCACATTGTGCCGATGGGCGTACAACTCATAGCCGCAGCGCGGGCATTGCGCTTTTTCATCCGTCTTGAGCTCGGGCTTGCGCAGCAGCAGGTCGCATTCGTGGCACGCCACCAATTGATCCAGCGGCAAGCCTGCGAGTGAATCGCGATCGTCAGGGTCGGGCATAGAAGGGTTCTGAGTAAAAACGTCAGGGCCTATTCTAGTGTCGTTGCCCCAATTGTGGGAGCACAACCGCGCAGGAGCCAGCCTTGGCGCAGAACAGGCCACAAAGACAAAACCCCTACCTGCAGATGCAGATAGGGGTTTCGGAATTTAATCTTGACGATGACCTACTCTCACATGGGGAAACCCCACACTACCATCGGCGATGCATCGTTTCACTACTGAGTTCGGGATGGGATCAGGTGGTTCCAATGCTCTATGGTCGTCAAGAAATTCTGTTGCCAGAAGGTCTTGTTCAGACACTCCAGCGAATCGGGTATGTGATGTTTGTGAGTTACAAATCTTCGGCTTACTGTGTCTTCACAACACCGCAATCTGGTCGTTCGACGCAAATTGCTTGGGTGTTATATGGTCAAGCCTCACGGGCAATTAGTATTGGTTAGCTCAACGCCTCACAGCGCTTACACACCCAACCTATCAACGTCGTAGTCTTCGACGGCCCTTCAGGGAGCTCAAGGCTCCAGTGAGATCTCATCTTGAGGCAAGTTTCCCGCTTAGATGCTTTCAGCGGTTATCTCTTCCGAACATAGCTACCCGGCAATGCCACTGGCGTGACAACCGGAACACCAGAGGTTCGTCCACTCCGGTCCTCTCGTACTAGGAGCAGCCCCTCTCAAATCTCAAACGTCCACGGCAGATAGGGACCGAACTGTCTCACGACGTTCTAAACCCAGCTCGCGTACCACTTTAAATGGCGAACAGCCATACCCTTGGGACCGGCTTCAGCCCCAGGATGTGATGAGCCGACATCGAGGTGCCAAACACCGCCGTCGATATGAACTCTTGGGCGGTATCAGCCTGTTATCCCCGGAGTACCTTTTATCCGTTGAGCGATGGCCCTTCCATACAGAACCACCGGATCACTAAGACCTACTTTCGTACCTGCTCGACGTGTCTGTCTCGCAGTCAAGCGCGCTTTTGCCTTTATACTCTACGACCGATTTCCGACCGGTCTGAGCGCACCTTCGTACTCCTCCGTTACTCTTTAGGAGGAGACCGCCCCAGTCAAACTACCCACCATACACTGTCCTCGATCCGGATAACGGACCTGAGTTAGAACCTCAAAGTTGCCAGGGTGGTATTTCAAGGATGGCTCCACGCAGACTGGCGTCCACGCTTCAAAGCCTCCCACCTATCCTACACAAGCAAATTCAAAGTCCAGTGCAAAGCTATAGTAAAGGTTCACGGGGTCTTTCCGTCTAGCCGCGGATACACTGCATCTTCACAGCGATTTCAATTTCACTGAGTCTCGGGTGGAGACAGCGCCGCCATCGTTACGCCATTCGTGCAGGTCGGAACTTACCCGACAAGGAATTTCGCTACCTTAGGACCGTTATAGTTACGGCCGCCGTTTACCGGGGCTTCGATCAAGAGCTTCGCGTTAGCTAACCCCATCAATTAACCTTCCGGCACCGGGCAGGCGTCACACCCTATACGTCCACTTTCGTGTTTGCAGAGTGCTGTGTTTTTAATAAACAGTCGCAGCGGCCTGGTATCTTCGACCGGCATGAGCTTACGGAGCAAGTCCTTCACCCTCACCGGCGCACCTTCTCCCGAAGTTACGGTGCCATTTTGCCTAGTTCCTTCACCCGAGTTCTCTCAAGCGCCTTGGTATTCTCTACCCAACCACCTGTGTCGGTTTGGGGTACGGTTCCTGGTTACCTGAAGCTTAGAAGCTTTTCTTGGAAGCATGGCATCAACCACTTCGTCGCCTAATGGCAACTCGTCATCAGCTCTCGGCCTTAAGATCCCGGATTTACCTAAGATCTCAGCCTACCACCTTAAACTTGGACAACCAACGCCAAGCTGGCCTAGCCTTCTCCGTCCCTCCATCGCAATAACCAGAAGTACAGGAATATTAACCTGTTTTCCATCGACTACGCTTTTCAGCCTCGCCTTAGGGACCGACTAACCCTGCGTCGATTAACGTTGCGCAGGAAACCTTGGTCTTTCGGCGTGGGAGTTTTTCACTCCCATTGTCGTTACTCATGTCAGCATTCGCACTTCTGATACCTCCAGCAAGCTTCTCAACTCACCTTCACAGGCTTACAGAACGCTCCTCTACCGCATCACCTAAGTGATACCCGTAGCTTCGGTGTATGGTTTGAGCCCCGTTACATCTTCCGCGCAGGCCGACTCGACTAGTGAGCTATTACGCTTTCTTTAAAGGGTGGCTGCTTCTAAGCCAACCTCCTAGCTGTCTAAGCCTTCCCACATCGTTTCCCACTTAACCATAACTTTGGGACCTTAGCTGACGGTCTGGGTTGTTTCCCTTTTCACGACGGACGTTAGCACCCGCCGTGTGTCTCCCATGCTCGGCACTTGTAGGTATTCGGAGTTTGCATCGGTTTGGTAAGTCGGGATGACCCCCTAGCCGAAACAGTGCTCTACCCCCTACAGTGATACATGAGGCGCTACCTAAATAGCTTTCGAGGAGAACCAGCTATCTCCGAGCTTGATTAGCCTTTCACTCCGATCCACAGGTCATCCGCTAACTTTTCAACGGTAGTCGGTTCGGTCCTCCAGTCAGTGTTACCTAACCTTCAACCTGCCCATGGATAGATCGCCCGGTTTCGGGTCTATACCCAGCGACTAAACGCCCTATTAAGACTCGCTTTCGCTACGCCTCCCCTATTCGGTTAAGCTCGCCACTGAATATAAGTCGCTGACCCATTATACAAAAGGTACGCAGTCACCTAACAAAGTAGGCTCCCACTGCTTGTACGCATACGGTTTCAGGATCTATTTCACTCCCCTCTCCGGGGTTCTTTTCGCCTTTCCCTCACGGTACTGGTTCACTATCGGTCAGTCAGTAGTATTTAGCCTTGGAGGATGGTCCCCCCATATTCAGACAAAGTTTCTCGTGCTCCGTCCTACTCGATTTCATGACTAAGAGATTTTCGCGTACAGGGCTATCACCCACTATGGCCGCACTTTCCAGAGCGTTCCGCTAATCTCAAAGCCACTTAAGGGCTAGTCCCCGTTCGCTCGCCACTACTAAGGGAATCTCGGTTGATTTCTTTTCCTCAGGGTACTTAGATGTTTCAGTTCCCCTGGTTCGCCTCTTGCACCTATGTATTCAGTACAAGATACCTGACTTATGCCAGGTGGGTTCCCCCATTCAGAGATCTCCGGATCAAAGTCTGTTTGCCGACTCCCCGAAGCTTATCGCAGGCTACCACGTCTTTCATCGCCTCTGACTGCCAAGGCATCCACCGTATGCGCTTCTTCACTTGACCATATAACCCCAAGCAATCTGGTTATACTGTGAAGACAACATTCGCCGAAAACTTGTAATTACTCACAAATTTTACCTTAGCCTGAACACACACCAGTGAAAGTGCTGTCCAGTCTATCTTTCTATCACATACCCAAATTTTTAAAGAACGATTCTGATAAAGTTCAGAAATCAATATTCGAAGCGAATATTCATTTCTAAGCTTTGACAAACTAGCAAGCGGGGTGGTGGAGCCAAGCGGGATCGAACCGCTGACCTCCTGCGTGCAAGGCAGGCGCTCTCCCAGCTGAGCTATGGCCCCAGCAAATTGGTGGGTCTGGGCAGATTCGAACTGCCGACCTCACCCTTATCAGGGGTGCGCTCTAACCAACTGAGCTACAGACCCAATCGAAGGTTGCTAACCTAATCGTCTTCTTCAATGAATCAAGCAATTCGTGTGGGAGCTTATGAGACAGCTGATGTCGTCGATTAAGGAGGTGATCCAGCCGCAGGTTCCCCTACGGCTACCTTGTTACGACTTCACCCCAGTCATGAATCACACCGTGGTAACCGTCCCCCCGAAGGTTAGACTAGCTACTTCTGGTGCAACCCACTCCCATGGTGTGACGGGCGGTGTGTACA
>NZ_CP074676.1:5020000-5938989 GCF_018398475.1 Pseudomonas qingdaonensis
TTCTTCCGCAGGTCCAGGCCGCTATATAAAGAAGCCACTTCGTCCGCATAGCCGTTGAACATCTGCGTATCGCGAACGTTGGGGCTGAACAGGCCGCTGGGCAGCCTGCGCTCACGGGCCTGGGTCCAGCGCGGGTGGTCCACCGTGGGGTTCACGTTGGCATAGAACCCGTACTCTTCAGGCGCGATGTTCTGCCAGGTGGTGCGCGGCTGCTGCTCGACCAGGCTGATACGCACGATGGACTTGATGCTCTTGAACCCATACTTCCACGGCACCACAAGGCGCAGCGGCGCACCGTTCTGGTTGGGCAGTTCGCGGCCATACATGCCCACCGCCAGGATGGCCAGCGGGTTCATCGCCTCATCCAGTCGCAGCCCTTCCACATAGGGCCAGTCGATCAGGGCGAAGCCCGAACGCTGCCCGGGCATGTGCTTTGGATCCTGCAGGGTTTCGAAGCGGATGTACCGGGCCTTGGAGGTCGGCTCCACCTGCTTGAGCAATGCCGAAATCGGAAACCCCAACCAGGGGATCACCATCGACCAGGCCTCCACACAACGCAGCCGGTAGATGCGCTCTTGCAACTGATAAGGCTTCATGAAGTCTTCGAGCGCATAGCGGCCCGGCTTACCGACCTCGCCATCCACCACCACCGTCCATGGCGAAGTCGGCAGCGCACCCGCATTGGCAGCAGGGTCGCCCTTGTCGGTTCCGAACTCGTAGAAGTTGTTGTAGTGCGTGGCATCCTTGAACGGCGTGATCGCTTCACCCTTGACCGTTACCGCCTGCCATTGGGTGCCCGGCAGTTTTTCGGCAAACCAGTTGGGGGCAGCACCGGCGTCGACGTCCGCATACTGCGAAACCTCGGCGGCAGCGGCCCAGCGCGGCAAGCTGCCGACCGCCAATGCAGCCGCAGTGCCACCCAGCAGAGCGCGTCGGGAGAGATAGAGGGACTCAGGCGTGATATCCGATTCTTTGCAGTCGGAAGGCCGGGACAGCTTGATAAGCATAAAGACTCCGTAGAACCGGTGAGCTGATGCACCAGTAGACTACGGAGCCTTGGGGAAATTACATCACTGCTCGGTGGTTTTCTTGCGACGCGAACGCAACAGGTACTGGATAGGACCCGACGCGGCATACGCGAGGAAAATCAGCAGCAGAATGCGTGGCGGATCGCTGAACACCACCGCGAACACCAGCACCACCACAAGGATCGCCACAAACGGCACCCGCCCCTTGAGGTCCAGCTCCTTGAAGCTGTTGTACTTGATGTTGCTGACCATCAGCATGCCGGCAGCCGCCACCAGCAGCGCCACCAGGAACGAGAGCTTGGAACCCTGGATGCCATAGTCGCTGAACGCCCAGACCGTACCCGCAACCACGCCGGCTGCCGCCGGGCTGGCCAGGCCGATGAAGTAGCGCTTGTCGGCCTTGCCGACCTGGGTATTGAAGCGTGCCAGGCGCAATGCCGCACCCGCCACATAGATGAAGGCAACCATCCAGCCGACCTTGCCCATGTCACCCAGCGCCCAGCCGAAGGCCAGCAACGCCGGGGCCACGCCAAAGGCGACCATGTCGGACAACGAGTCGTACTCGGCGCCGAAGGCGCTCTGGGTGTTGGTCATGCGGGCAACACGCCCGTCCAGACCATCGAGCACCATGGCGACGAAGATCGCGATGGCGGCGAAAGCGAAGTACTTGCTCGCTTCGCGCGGATCACCGGCACTCAGGGCGCTCTGCGCACTCATGGAGTTGATGATCGAATAGAAACCGGCGAACAGGTTCGCAGTGGTGAACAGGTTGGGCAGCAGATAGATGCCGCGATGCCGTACCTTGCGTCCTTCGGCGTCATGCCCTTCTTCAACATGCTCATCGATCGGTAGCAGGCTTTCGGCGTCAGAGGCCTTGTTCGGCTCTTCGGGACGTTCGCTCATGGACATTACCTTGCAACGGTTTGGAAAGTTTCGACAGACGTCTGCGACGAGGGTTCGCCGGCAAACGATGAAGCTTTATACCAGAAGCTGACTGCCTAAACGAAAAAACGCGGCCGAAGCCGCGTTTTCATCGCATCAGATCAAGATCAGTTCTTGGCCTTGTCGACGATTTTGTTCGCTGCGATCCAAGGCATCATCGAGCGCAGTTGCTCGCCGATGACTTCGATACCGTGGGCAGCGTTGTTGCGACGCTTGGCGGTCATCGAAGGATAGCCGGTAGCGCCTTCGCTGATGAACATCTTGGCGTATTCGCCGTCCTGAATGCGTTTCAGGGCATTGCGCATGGCCTGACGGGATTCGGCGTTGATGACTTCAGGGCCGGTCACGTACTCGCCGTATTCGGCGTTGTTGGAGATCGAGTAGTTCATGTTGGCGATACCGCCTTCGTACATGAGGTCAACGATCAGCTTCAGTTCGTGCAGGCACTCGAAGTAGGCCATTTCTGGCGCGTAGCCCGCTTCAACCAGGGTTTCGAAGCCGGCCTTGACCAGCTCGACGGTACCGCCGCACAGAACGGCCTGCTCGCCGAACAGGTCGGTTTCGGTCTCGTCCTTGAAGGTGGTTTCGATGATGCCGGTACGGCCGCCACCAACGCCTGCGGCGTAGGACAGGGCAACGTTCTTGGCATTGCCGGAAGCGTCCTGGTAGATGGCGATCAGGTCAGGGATACCGCCGCCTTTCACGAACTCGGAACGCACGGTGTGACCAGGCGCTTTTGGCGCGATCATGATCACGTCCAGGTCAGCACGTGGAACGACCTGGTTGTAGTGGATAGCGAAACCGTGGGAGAAGGCCAGGGTGGCGCCCTTCTTGATGTTCGGCTCGACTTCGTTCTTGTACAGCTGCGACTGGAACTCGTCCGGGGTCAGGATCATGACCAGGTCGGCACCGGCAACAGCGCTTGCCACGTCAGCCACTTTCAGGCCGTGGGCTTCGGCTTTGGCAACGGTGGCCGAACCTTTACGCAGACCGACAGTGACATCCACACCGGAGTCTTTCAGGTTGCACGCTTGAGCGTGGCCCTGGGAACCGTAACCGATGATGGCAACTTTCTTGCCCTGGATGATCGAAAGGTCGCAGTCTTTGTCGTAGAAAACTTTCATGAAAATACCCCTGGTTATCTCGGCCCTTTCAGGCCATTCGCTAATTTTTTGAGTTAGATGCTGAGCACTTTGTCGCCACGGGCAATGCCGGTGACACCACTGCGTACTGTTTCGAGAATGGACGCGGTACCAATCGACTGGATGAAGCTGTCCAGCTTGTCGCTGGTGCCCGACAGCTGCACGGTATAGACCGTGCTGCTGACGTCGACGATCTGCCCACGATAGATATCGGTGGTGCGCTTGATCTCGGCACGCTGCGCACCCGTGGCCTTGATCTTGACCAGCATCAGTTCACGCTCGATGTGCGCGCTTTCCGACAGGTCGACCAGCTTGACCACTTCAACCAGCTTGTTCAGGTTCTTGGTGATCTGCTCGATCACCTCGTCATGACCAACCGTGGTCAACGTCAGGCGCGACAGGGTCGGGTCTTCGGTCGGGGCGACGGTCAGGCTTTCGATGTTGTAGTTGCGCTGCGAGAACAGGCCGACCACACGGGACAAGGCACCTGGTTCGTTTTCCAACAGCAGGGAAATAATGTGCCGCATGATTAGGTCCGCTCCGTCTTGCTCAGCCACATATCGCGCATCGAGCCGTCTTTGATCTGCATCGGGTAGACGTGCTCGCTGTTGTCGACCTGGATATCGATGAACACCAACCGGTCTTTCATGGCGAAGGCTTCCTCGAGCTTGGGCTTGAGGTCCTTCAGGTCGGTGATGCGGATACCCACGTGACCATAGGCTTCGGCCAGCTTGACGAAGTCAGGCAGCGATTCCATGTAGGAGTGCGAGTGACGGCTGTTGTAGGCCATGTCCTGCCATTGGCGAACCATGCCCAACACGCCATTGTTCAGGTTGACGATCTTTACCGGCAGGTCGTACTGCAGGCAGGTAGAGAGCTCCTGAATGTTCATCTGGATGCTGCCCTCGCCGGTGACACAGGCAACGTCCTGGTCCGGGAAGTTCAGCTTGACGCCCATGGCCGCCGGGAAACCGAAGCCCATGGTGCCCAGGCCACCAGAGTTGATCCAGCGGTTCGGCTTGTTGAAGCGGTAGTACTGCGCCGCGAACATCTGGTGCTGACCCACGTCGGAGGTGACGAACGCATCCCCCTTGGTGACTTCGCACAGGGTTTCGATCACGGTCTGCGGCTTGATGACGCTGCCATCACCCTTGTTGTACGGGAACATGATGCCGTCGCCACGCCATTCGGCAATCTGCTTCCACCAGGCATCCATCGCCGCCTGATCAGGCTTCTCGCCGATTTCGCGCAAGGTGGCGAGCATTTCGCTCAACACGCTCTCGACCGGGCCGACGATAGGCACATCGGCCTTGATGGTCTTGGAGATCGATGCCGGGTCGATGTCGATGTGGATGACCTTGGCATTCGGGCAGAACCGCGCCGGGCCGTTGACCACACGGTCGTCGAAACGCGCACCGACGGCCAGGATCACGTCGGCATGGTGCATCGCCAGGTTGGCCGTGTAGCTGCCGTGCATGCCGAGCATGCCCAGGAACTGACGGTCGGTGCCCGGATAGCCACCCAGCCCCATGAGGGTATTGGTGACCGGCAGGTTGAGCAGTTGCGCGACCTCGGTCAACGCAGCCGAGCCACCACCGAGGATCACGCCACCGCCGGAGTAGACGATCGGACGCTTGGCGGCCAGCAGCATCTCGGCGGCCTTGCGGATCTGACCCGAGTGCCCGCGAACGGCCGGGCTGTAGGAGCGCAGCTTGACCTTTTTCGGGTAGACGTACTCGAACTTCTCGGCCGGGTTGGTCATGTCTTTCGGAATATCGACGACAACCGGGCCAGGACGACCGGATTCAGCCAGGTAGAAGGCTTTTTTCAGGATTTCAGGAATTTCCGAGGCATGTTTGATCATGAAGCTGTGCTTCACGATCGGCCGCGAGATACCGATCATGTCGGTTTCCTGGAAGGCATCGGTACCGACCATGGTGCTGGGCACCTGACCGGAGAGGATGACCATCGGGATGGAGTCCATGTACGCCGTGGCAATACCGGTGATGGCATTGGTGGCACCCGGACCGGAAGTCACCAGTACCACGCCGGCCTTGCCGGTGGCACGGGCATAGCCGTCGGCCATGTGGGTTGCCGCCTGCTCGTGGCGAACCAGGATGTGGCTTACTTCCGGTTCCTTGAACAGGGCATCGTATACATGCAGGAGAGCACCGCCAGGGTACCCGTAGATGTGCTTAACGCCTTCGTCACGCAAAAAGCGGACGACCATTTCAGCGCCAGATAAAAGCTCCACGTTGTTCACCTCTAAAACGCCAGAATACCGTCCAGGCAGGACGGGTCTTAATAGGTTTACTGCCAAGCAGAGCATGAGCGACGAAATCGCCGACTACGTCAGCACTGACTGAGCAAGTATTGGGAGCGCCCCAAAGTGTTGCGGGGTTTTCCCACCCAGCGCGAGGTAACGCGTTGCGGGGTGTAACAGGTCGGCGCGGGTGTGCGCCTCATGATCTGCTTAGCGGGTCTGCTTCTGGCAGTCCCTCTACAGCGGAAACTGGATTCTTCTGATTCTGCGCCTGCAAGTCAAGAAAAATTATTGCCAATTTTTCCAAATGACGATCCGCAGCCACCACGAATTACAAAGACAGCAGCAGAAAAACAAACTTCAGAAACAAAAAGAGCCACAATCTGCGGCTCTTAGGGTGAAAATAGGGAAATTCAGGCAGAAGCACTGATCAATTGGTCAAACTCTGCTAATAGACGACGCAACTCGCGACTTTCTTGCGGCCGATCCACGTACACCGTTTCAGCCATCACCAGGATGCCCGAGGCACTGGGCAGCGGCGCACCGTTTTCGAGTATCTGTTTCATCTTCGGCAGAAAGATCCACTGCAGCCACTGATCGAAGTTCATGGCGTCGACGGCGAACGGCGTGGTGCTGGCCAGGGCTTGCGCACTGGGCGCCTCGGCGGACCACCAGCCCTGCCTGTGCAGCTCGTGCTCTATCAGCAGCAGGTGGTCTGCAATCGCCAGGATGCGAGCCTCCATTACAGGCTGACCTTGGCTTTCTGGCGAGCCAGCGCGGCGCCGGCGGCGTCACCCTGCTTGTCGCGCGCCTGGGCGATGATGTCCCACAGGCCGGCCTGCAGATCGGGGCGACCGTTGGCGTAGGTCAGGGCACGTCGCGCCAGCTGTTCGGACTGCGCCGCATCGCCCTGGGCCAGTCGCACCTGGGCCAGACGGTAGAGTACCTGCGGTTCACGCGGGGCAATGCGCTGGGCACGCTCAAGGCTGGACGAGGCGCCGTTGAGATCGCCGCCGGTCTGCTGCGTCTGCGCCGTGGTCAACAGCGCCAGCACCGGGCCATCGAGCTGTTCGTCAGCCGAGAGGCCGCCGCTGCCGGTGTTCGAACTGGGGATGCCGGTGGGTGCGCTCGGTGCGCTGTAGCCACCGCTGCTGGTGCTCGGGAACGGCGCCGAATTCTGCGGGCCTGGGGTAATCGGCCCGGTGTCGATCGACGCTGGCCCGGTAGGCGCCGCAAAGGTCTGGATCGGCTCGGAGCCGGCGCCCTGGGGCACCATCACCGTCACCCCGGAATCCTGCGGCATCGCCTGCGCCTGGCGAGTACCGGTGTTCACGGCAGCGCCGGCACGGTTGGCCGACACTCGCTCGCTGTTGGAAACCCGCGTCCCTGAATCCACTACGGGGATCGAGCCACGCTGCACGCTGGCGCAACCTGTAAGCAAAGCCAGTGCCGTCAAGGCAGGAAACAACCACTTGTTCACGTCACACCCTCTTTGCTGTGCTTTGGCTTAATTCATCCAGCCCTTGACCCAGTCCATCACGGACTCGGCAGGTGCCTGCTCGCCGCCACAGGCGGCGCCGGCCACTGGCTCACTGCCGCGAATATACGGCATCTGTACCGCGCCCGGGCAGCTGGCATCGGAACCTTGGCCGGTATGCGGATCGACCCAGGCCTGCACCACGTTGTCAGGCTGTGGCATGTCCAGCGGCAGCGGGTCGGCCTTGCGCATGAAGCTGGTCCAGACCTGCAACGCGCCGGTGGCGCCGGTGAACGGTGTCTTGCCGTTGTCATCGCGACCCAGCCACACCACTGCCAGCAGGTCCTGGCTGAACCCTGCGAACCAGCTGTCACGCGAATCGTTGCTGGTACCGGTCTTGCCGGCCAGGTTCAACGAACTGGGCAATACACTGTAAACCGAGCGTCCGGTACCTTCACGCATCACCCGCTGCATGGCGTTCTGCACCAGATAGATGGACCCCGGGTCGAACGTCTGCTGGATTTGGAACGGGTAGCGCTTGAGCGGCTCGCCCTCGGCGGTCAGCACGCTGCGGATGCCTCGCATCGGCGTGTTGAAGCCGCCATTGGCCAGGGTCTGGTACATGGTCGCAACCTGCACCGGCGACATGCCCCCGGCACCCAGCAGCATCGACGGGAAGGCCGGCCAGTCGACGTTGACACCCAGGCGGCCAATGGTCTTGAGCACGTTGGGCACGCCCACTTCCAGGCCAAGCTTGGCGGTCGACAGGTTGTAGGAATTGGCCAGCCCCTGGTACAGGAAGATCGTGCCATGGGCGCGCCGGTCGTAGTTCTGCGGCTTCCACACCTGGCCGTCGGCGCCCTTCACCGAGAAGGGTTCATCCTGCACCCAGCTGGTGAGGGTGAACTGGCTCGGTTTTTCCAGCGCGGTCAGGTACACCGCCGGCTTGACCAGCGAGCCGATGGGACGCACGGCGTCGATTGCACGGTTGAAACCGGCAAACCCGGCCTGGCGGCTGCCGATCAGTGCCTGCACCTCCCCGGTTTCCGGGTTGGTCACCACCATCGCCGCCTCGACTTCGTCCGCCCCCTTGCGCCCGCTGAGGCGCTTGAAGGTTTCGTTCATCGCCGCTTCGGACTTCATCTGCAGGATCGGGTCGAAGCTGGTGAAGATACGCAGCCCCTCCTCGGTCAAGTCTTCGTCACGGTAGTCCTGGCGCAACTGGCGCTTGACCAGATCGAGGAAGCCGGGGAACGAGCTGTCCGCCAGGCTGCCGCGCTTGGTCACACCCAGTGGCATTTTCTTCGCGGCCTCGACCGCTTCGGGGGTCGCCACGCCCTGCTCGGCCAGCAAGTCGAGCACCAGGTTGCGACGCGTCAGCGCGCGTTCCGGGGAACGACGCGGGTTGTAGTAGGACGGCCCCTTGACCATGCCCACCAGCAGCGCCACCTGGTGCAGCTTGAGCTCGGACAGCGGCTGGCTGAAGAAGAACTGGCTGGCCAGGCCGAAACCGTGCACCGCACGCTGGCCATCCTGGCCCACGAACACCTCGTTGAGGTACGCCTCGAGGATGTCGCGCTTGCTGTAGTGAGCTTCGAGCAGCAGCGCCATCATCGCTTCGTTGAGCTTGCGGCTGAGGCTGCGCTCGTTGGTCAGGTAGAAGTTCTTGACCAACTGCTGGGTCAGGGTACTGCCGCCCTGGCGCATGGCGCCGGACGAGGTGTTGACCCATATGGCCCGCGCAATCGACTTGGGCGACACCCCGAAGTGGTGATAGAAGTCACGGTCTTCCACCGCCACCAGGGTTTCGAGCAGATAGGGCGGCGCCTGATCGAGCTTGATCAGGATGCGGTCTTCGAGGTTCTTCGGGTAGATGCCGCCGATCAGCAGCGGCTCCAGGCGCACCACGTCGAGCTTCGAGCCATTGGTACCGCTCAGGCCGGCAACGTAGTCGCCCGAGAAGCGTACGCGCACGCCCTGGGCTTTTTCCATGCCTTCATAGAACTGGAAGCCGCGGGTATTGAGGTCGATGGTGTTGCCATTGACCGAGGCTGCGCCCGGGCCGTTGGCCACGCTTTCGCGGCGATAGCCCAGGGCATCGAGCTCGATCAGGAAGTCGTTCTTGCTCAGCTTCTGCCCGACGAACAGCTCGAGCGGGCGTGCGTAGACCTTGGCCGGGATGGTCCAGCGTTTGCCGGAGAATTTCTCCTGGACCACGGCATCGAGATAAACCGCAAAGCCGGCCAGCACCACAAGGCCGACCAGGCTGAGCTTGAGGGCCCAGCCCAACCAGGCGCGCGCGCGGCCAGAAGGGCGTTTTTTAGAGGTACGGGAAGATCGGGTACGAGTCATGGCGGCGGATTATACGCACTTTATGGCTTGTCGACAGACGCCCTCCGGCGGTTTGCAGCGGCCCCGCTTGCCGCCATAATGGTCGATTCGAATCTCCCACGACCCAGAAGGATCGACCGTGAGCCAAGCCTTGATCGCCGCCCTGCAAAACCCGGCCCTGTTTGCGCACCCTGTAAAGGAATTCCAGGTCATCGAGACGCACATTTCCTGGGTGCTGCTCACGGGCGAATACGCCTACAAGATCAAGAAACCGATGAACTTCGGCTTCCTGGACTTCACCGAGCTGTCGGGTCGCGCGCATTTCTGCGCCGAAGAACTGCGCCTCAACCAGCGCCTGACCGACGACCTGTACCTGGAAGTACTGCCCATCACCGGCAGCGTCGAGGCCCCGCAGCTGGGAGGTGACGGCGCGCCGATAGAGTACGCGCTGAAAATGCGCCAGTTCCCCCAGAACCAGATGCTCAGCACGCTGCAGGCCAATGGCGAACTGACCGCTGCGCATATCGACCAGATGGCCCGCCAGATCGCCCAGTTCCACCTGGCCGCACCGAAAGTGGCTGTCGAACACCCACTGGGCACGCCCGACAGCGTGATGGCCCCGGTTGAACAGAACTTCGAACAGATTCGCCCGTTCCTCAGCGACAAGGCCGACCTGGTGCAGCTCGATGCGTTGCAGGCCTGGGCGCGCAGCAGCTTCGATCGACTGCATGGCCTGTTCGAAACGCGCAAGGCCGAAGGTTTCATACGCGAGTGCCATGGCGATATCCACCTGGGCAACGCCACACTGATCGACGGCAAGGTGGTGATTTTCGACTGCATCGAATTCAACGAACCCTTCCGCCTGACCGATGTGTACGCCGATACGGCGTTCCTGGCCATGGACCTGGAGGACCGCGGCCTCAAGTCGCTGGCGCGGCGCTTCATCAGCCAGTACCTGGAAATCACCGGCGATTACGCCGGCCTCGAACTGCTGAACTTCTACAAGGCCTACCGTGCGCTGGTGCGGGCCAAGGTCGCGCTGTTCAGCATGCCGGCCGACGCCGATGGCGTACAACGGGCCACCACCCTGCGTCAGTACCGCAACTACGCCAACCTGGCCGAGAGCTACAGCGCCATCCCGTCGCGCCTGCTGGCCATCACCCACGGTGTGTCGGCCGTTGGCAAAAGCCATGTCGCCATGCGCATGGTCGAAGCACTGGGTGCCATTCGCCTGCGCTCGGACGTTGAACGCAAGCGCCTGTTCGGCGAGCAGGCCGAGCAGGCCGCCGGTCAGCTGCAACAAGGCATCTACGCCGATGACGCCAGCCAGAAGACCTACCAGCACCTGCATCAGCTGGCCGGGACAATTCTGCGCGCGGGGTTCCCGGTGGTGATCGATGCCACGTACCTCAAGCAGGCACAGCGCCAGGCCGCCGCCGACGTTGCCAGCGAAACCGGCGTTCCCTTCCTGATCCTCGACTGCAATGCACCGGACGCCGTGATCGCCAGCTGGCTGGCACAGCGCCAGGCCGACCAGAACGACCCGTCCGACGCCACCCTGGAAGTGGTCGCCGCCCAGCAAGCCAGTCGCGACCCGCTGACAGGCGAAGAGCTGCTCAAGGCCAAGCGCGTGGAAACCAACGAAAGCGGCAGCCTGGATGAACTGGTCAAGCAGATTCGCCAGCGCCTGCCCGGCCTTTAAAACGGCGAGGGCGTGAAGCAGTCCACACTTCACGCCTCTATCTCGGGCGCCTCCGCACAGTGGCACTATAATGCCATCATCAGGCCACACAAGGAGGCGCCCTCATGAACCAGCCACGCCAGCTCGACAGCGCGCTATACGCTCTGGTGCACAAGGAACACATCGCGGAATTCAATCGTGAGAAACCCAGGAACGCCATTGTCGACTTCAAGGACGGTGACTTTCGAGGGCTGGACCTGCGCAAGCTGGACACCGAGGGCATCGATTTCAGTGGCGCCTACTTTCGCGCCTCCGACCTGCGTGGGCTGGACCTGCGCGAGAACTGCCTCGAAGGTGCCAGCCTGGCCCATGCGCAGATCTCCGGCACCTACTTCCCCGCAGAACTGAGTGCCGACGAGATTCTGATGTCGGTCAATTTCGGCACCCGCCTGCGTTACCGCACCCGCTGAAAGCATCTGCCAACAGACACCGCCTGGCAATGCCGGCGGTGGCTGCAGGCCCCGCCGTGCACCGCCCATGGCAAAACGCCGCGTATTTTCCAACTGCCGCTACACTCCTTCTTGACCTGCCCACGAATCAATCTCCAGGACCCGTTCAGCCGTCGCAAGGAGGCTTGATGAACGATGAACTTCAGCATCTGAAAAATCTTGGCAAGACGTCGGCGCAGTGGCTGCATGCGGTGGGCATCCACAGTCTCTCGGACCTTCGTCGGCTGGGCGCGGTGAACGCCTACCACGCGGTACGCAGCCGCGGCTTTCGTGCCTCGAAGGTGCTGCTCTACGCGATAGAAGGCGCGCTGCTGGATGTGCACTGGAACGACATCCCCGTTGAACGCAAGGATGCGCTGAACAAACAGCTGGATGCCAAGGCGCCCTGCAAAAATAATTGAAATAAGCAGAATGAAAGGATTGACTTCGAAATGAGAATCGTTATGATTATCACAACTGGTCGCGAGACTGGTTGGATATTCTGAAAGACCTTGGTTCGGACTCTCAGATTATCTCCTCATCAGGCTAATCACGGTTATTGACCCGGCACTTTGCCGGGTCTTTTTTTGCCTGGGATTTGAGTTGCCTGTCATGGCCTATGCACTGGCAAGCCAGCGAAAAGGGCCACCACACATTCACAGCCTGTATCACCGGCCCTTGCGCAGGCTCGCGCAGTAATCCTGCTCGGCCACGCCAGCGGTAAACCACACGTAATCGGCCATGCCTGCGTCCACCTTTTCCCCCACCTGCGCCAGCATCAGCACGCTGGTGCCCTGCTCTACCCCCAGGTCCAGCAGATGCAAGGGCACGCCCAGGTCGTTGCGCACGTGATAGGCCCCCGCCAACAGCAGGGCCGGCGTCGGCGCCTGCATCAGGCGCTGGGCGATTCGCCGGTCACGCTGCTGCTGTACCGCCAGCATGGCCGGCATCTGCGATTCAGGCAGCAGCCCGCAATGCCCTTCACGTACCTGGTCGAGCAAGGCCTGGGTAACCCTAGCTGTCGTAGCGTGCTGCCCCTCCAACTTCGGTACCTGGCGGTAGATATCCCGCACCTCGGCGCGATCAAGGTTCGCCGCCAGCAACGGATAGGGCTGCCCCAGCGCATGGCGCACGATCGGGCCATACAGGGCCCAATCCCAACCTGATTGCCAGTGCAGCGCCGACACCAGGTCGACCGGCAGCGTGGGCTGCTGCTTGAGTGCATCCACCCGCGCCTGCTGCGCCGGCTCCAGCATCTCCAACAGCAGGCTGCCCTGCGGCCGTTGCTGCTCCAGCGCGCGTAACAACCACAACTGCAAGGCATGGTGATCGGGGTTGTCGTGCTGCTCCCCCACCAGCACCCGCGGTGCCGCAGCCAGGCGCCGGACCAGTTGCTCCGGTGTCAGTAACCGGCCTGTGCTCAACTCGCGGATCTGCCCCAGCTCGGCATGCTCGCGCCCCTGCGGGCCTTGCCACTGCGGCAGTGGCGCCAACGTTGCGCCGGACAGGCAAGCGCTCAGTCCCAACGCCAGCAGCAACAGGGTGCCAAACAGCAACGTGCGAGGCATGGGCGAGCTCCTAGCGGGCGATGATGAGCGGGTGCCCCCGCTCGGGGTGAGGTTGAACCAGTACTTCAAGGCCGAACACGGCGCGCAGCGCTTCGGGCCGAAGCACCTGTTCAGGGGTATCCAGCGCATGCGGGCAGCCACGCTCGAGCAGCAGGATGCGGTCACAATAGCGCGCCGCCAGGTTCAGGTCATGCAGGATCACCAGTACCGCCGCACCATGGTCGGCAAAGGCTCTGACCGCCTGCAACGTGGTGTGCTGATGCAGGGGGTCGAGCATGGACGTCGGCTCGTCGAGCAACAGCGTGCAGCCGTCGCCCCCTGGCCAGAGCTGCGCCAGCACCCGCGCCAGGTGCACTCGCTGACGCTCGCCCCCCGACAGCGCCAGGTAGCTGCGCCCCACCAGGTGCCCGGCATCCGCCGCCTCCAGCGCCTCGGCCACGATTGCCTGGTCGCGCACCTGACCGGTTCGGTGGGGCAGTCGCCCCATGGCCACCACCTCCTCGACACGAAACGCAAAGCCCAGGCTTGAAGTCTGCGGCAGTACCGCCAGGCGTTGTGCCCGCTCATGCCCGCTCCAGTCGCCCAACGCACGCTCATCCAGCAGCACACGGCCATGATGGGCAGGCAATTCGCCGCACAACGCTGCGAGCAAGGTGCTCTTGCCAGCACCATTGGGGCCCAGCACACCCAGCACCTGCCCCGGCTCGATGCCCAGGGTGATGCCATCGAGCACCCGGGTCTGCCCGCGCACCACCTGCAGGTTCTCCACCCGTAGCATCAGGCACGCCCCCGTAGCAGCAGAAAAAGGAAGAAGGGGGCACCGATAAATGCAGTGACGATGCCAATCGGCAGTTCTGCCGGCGCCAGTGCCAGCCGCGCGATCAGGTCGGCGAACAGCAGCAGCGACGCTCCGGCCAGCAGCGACGCCGGCAGCAACACGCGATGGTCGGGGCCGGACAACAGTCGCACCATGTGCGGCACCACCAGCCCGACAAAACCGATCAACCCCGCCGCCGCTACCGCCGCCCCCACGCCCAGCGCGGTGCAGAACACCAGTTCGCGCTTGAGTGTTTCGACCTCGATACCCAGGTGGCGCGCCTCCGACTCACCCAGCAGCAGGGCATTGAGCGCCTCGGCCCGGCGTGGCAGCCACCAGGCCACTACCACCGCCACCAGCAACAGCGGCCACAGGCGCGGGTAGCTTGCGCCATTGAGACTGCCCAGGTTCCAGAACGTCAGCGTACGCAGCGTGGCGTCGTCGGCAAGATAAGTGAACAGCCCCACCACCGAGGCGGCCAGGGCGGTCAGGGCGATGCCCGCCAGCAGCATGGTGGCGACACTGGTCTGACCGTCACGCCGGCCCAACCGGTAGACCAGCGCCGTCACGCCCAGCCCGCCGAGAAAGGCGAAGATCGACAACAGATAGGGCGCGAACACCTCGGGCACGCCCCCCAGCCAGTTGCCGCCCACAATCGCCACCGCCGCCCCGAGTGCAGCACCGCTGGACACCCCGACCAGGCCGGGGTCGGCCAGCGGGTTGCGAAACAGGCCCTGCATCGCCACGCCGGAAATCGCCAGCACCGCGCCGACCACCAGCCCGAGCAAGGTGCGCGGCAGACGAATCTGGCCCAGGATCAGTTCGGCCTGCTCCAGCCCCTGGGCCTGAATCGGCACGCCTATCAGGCGCAGCCCAGCTCGCAGGGTGTCGAGCAACGGCAGGCTGACCGGCCCCAGTGCCAATGACAGCCACACCGCCAACAGGCACAGCAGGCTCAGGCCGATGAACAGAGCACGCGGTGGTACCAGTCGATTCATGGGGCCAGTTGCGCCTTGGCCGCCGGGTAGAAGGCTTGCGCCAGCGCTTGCAGGCTGGCCGGCTGACGCGGCCCGAGGCCGCCCACCAGCAAGGTCGGGTCAAGTTCGACCAGACGCTTGTCCCGTGCTGCGCGAGAGGCCGCCAGCGCCGGGTTTTCCTTGAGCAGGGCCTGCAGCGCCGCCTCGCCCGACAGGCTGCGATCGGCAAACACCAGCACCTGGGGGTTCAGCGCCGCCAGCGCCTCGACCGAGAAGTTCTTGTAGCCGTCATTGTCGGCCAGGTTGCGCCCGCCGGCCTGGCGAATCATCCAGTCGCCTGCGGTCCCCTTGCCCGCGATCATCGGCTTGGCACCGCCATGCCCCACCAGCAGAATCACGCCAGGGGCCGCCTGACTGCCCTGCACTGCCTTGATTCGTGCCGCCAGCCCGTCAAGCTGCTGCCGGTACTCGCCGAACAGGCGCTCTGCCTGCGCCTCGTCGCCCATCAGGCGGCCCAATTGCCGGAGGTTGCCATGTACGGCCTGCAGCTCGGGCGTGCTCGAAAACAACTCCACCTTCACCCCGGCCCCCCGGAGCTGCTTGAGCACCTCTGGCGGGCCCATTTCCTCGGTGCCCACCAGCAGGTCCGGGCGCAAGCTGAGCACCCCTTCGGCCGACAGCTGACGCTGATAGCCGATGCTGGGCAGCGCCTTGAGGCTCGCCGGGTGCTGGCTGGTGGTGTCGACGCCCACCAGCCGCGACTCGCCGCCCAGCGCCACCACCCACTCGCTCAGCGCACCGCCGGCACTGACCCAGCGGGCGGCCAGGGGTTCGGCCTGGGCCGCCGAGTTGAAAACAAGCCCGATACACAGGGCGATCAGGCTGGCACGTCGGCGCATAGCAAGGCTTCCTTAGATGAAGGCGGACCGTTGTCCAGGTGGATAACGGTTGGGCAGTGCCCGTACTCGCGGTATAAAGACGCCGGGCACGGCCATTGCGGGCAATTTGATAATTATTTGCATTTGGACGTCAAGCCGACTCTCGTTTCTTCAAGTGAACCTACCCATGCACCTTCTTTGCCGCCCGTCCGATCTGGGCGAGGGCCAGAGCCGTGGCTTCAAGGCCGCAGGCATCGACCTGTTCGGCGTACGTCGCCAGGGCCGCGTCTACCTGTACCGCAACCGCTGCCCGCATCGTGGTATCGGCCTGAACTGGGAGGCAGACCAATTCCTGGACCCCAGCGCCCAACTGATCGCCTGCGTTCATCACGGCGCACTGTTCGTGCCGGAGTCCGGTGAATGCGTGGCCGGCCCCTGTACCGGGGATGCATTGCAGGCCCTGGACTGCCGTGAAGACAGCCAGGGCATCTGGCTCATTACGACGTGAGCATCACCGGCAATGCGCGGTCGATGCTGATCTGCTCGCCGTCCAGGTGCACGCCGTAGGCCAGCACCTCGACACCTTCGGCTGCCGCTGCACGCAAGGCCGCGGCATAGGCGCTGTCGATTTCCTCGGCCGGGCGCACCGCATCGATGCCGCTCAGGTTCACGCAATACAGTTGCACCGCCCGTACGCCCTGGCGCACCAGTGCCGACAGTTCGCGCAGGTGCTTGGCGCCACGCTGGGTCACCGCGTCGGGAAACGCCGCCACCCGCGAGCCGTCGAAGCCCAGGGTCACGCTCTTGACCTCGACATAGGCCGGCCCTGTGGGGTACTCCAGGCGAAAATCGATGCGGCTGCGTTCCTCGCCATAGGCCACCTCCCGCCGGAGCGCCGTGAAGCCGGCCAGCTCGGTGATGCGCCCGGCGTGCAGCGCCTCTTCGACGATGGCATTGGCCCGCCCGGTGTTCACACAGGCCAGCCGGCCTTGCGGGGTCTCGGCGATTTCCCAGGTGCCCGGCAATTTGCGCTTGGGGTCGCTGGACCGACTGAACCAGACCTTGCCGCCCTCCAGCATGCAGTTGAGCATCGACCCGGTGTTGGGGCAGTGGATGGTCATCTGTTCGCCGTTGGCCAGTTCGATGTCGGCCAGAAAACGTTTGTAGCGACGCAGCAGGCGCGCCTGCTCAAGTTCGGGGAAAAAACGCATCAGCCTTGCCAACTCCGCAAACCGCGGGCGATCCGCTCGACCGCCTGCTGCAGGCGCGGCAGGCTCTGGGTGTAGGCAAACCGCACATGGTGCCCGGCCTGGTGACGACCGAAGTCCAGGCCCGGGGTGAAGGCTACGTGCTCGGTTTCGAGGAAGTGCTGGCAGAACGCGAAGGCATCACCGCCGAACGCGCTGATATCGGCGTACAGGTAGAACGCCCCTTGCGGTTCCACCGCGATACCGAAGCCCAGCTCGCGCAGGGCCGGCAACAAAAAGTCGCGACGCCGCGCGAACTCGGCGCGACGCTCCTCGAAAATCGCCAGCGTGCGCGGTTCGAAACAGGCCAGCGCAGCATGCTGGGCCATGCTAGGCGCGCTGATGTAGAGGTTTTGCGCCAGCTTCTCCAGGTCGGCGACCGCTGCAGGCGGCGCTACCAGCCAACCGAGGCGCCAGCCGGTCATGCCGAAATATTTTGAGAAACTATTCAGCACAAAGGCTTCGTCATCGACTTCCAGCACGCTGGGGGCGTCGATGCCGTAGGTCAGGCCGTGATAGATCTCGTCGACCACCAGGTGGCCATTGTGCGCACGGGTGGCCTGCGACAGGCTGGCCAGTTGCTCGCGGTCGAGCACCGTGCCGGTGGGGTTGGCGGGCGAGGCCACCAGTGCACCGACGGTCTCGTTGTCCCAGTAACGCTCGACCAGGTCGGCATTGAGCTGGTAGTTGGCCTCGGGGCCGACCGGCACCAGTTGCGCACCGCCCTCGACCAGGCGCAGAAAGTGCCGGTTGCACGGGTAGCCCGGGTCGGCCAGCAGCCAGTGCTTGCCTGGGTCGACCAACAGGCTGGCCGCCAGCAGCAATGCGCCCGAGCCGCCCGGGGTGATCAGGATGCGTTGCGGGTCGATGTTCACCCCGTAACGCTGGGCATAGAACCCGGCAATCGCCTCGCGCAGCGCAGGCAGGCCGCGTGCCGCGGTGTAGCGCGTGTGGCCTGCGGCCAGGGCAGCCTGGCCGGCTTCGACGATGGGCGCGGCAGTGGTGAAGTCCGGCTCGCCGATCTCCAGGTGGATCACGTCATGCCCGGCTGCCTGCAGTTCGTTGGCCCGCGCCAGCAGCGCCATGACGTGAAAGGGTTCGATGGCGCGACTGCGCGCACTGTAGGGCTGGGCCATGGCCTTCTCTCAAATGGGTCTAAAATGATGATTCTACCCATGCATGGGAACGAACGTGTGGGTAAAGCCGTGGTCAACCGGGGAGACAACCGGGAGTAGCGCGCCCCGATTCGATCTGGTAAGTTCGGCGGCTCGCAGTCGCAGGGCCGGCGGGCGCCGGAGATGGAGAAGCCTGCGCAATGGATTAGAAGAGTGAGAGGCGGTCTATTCATGTCCACCCAAGAAAAGAAACAAACCGTTCAAGCCGTTGGCGACTTCACCCCCTATGAAGCTGGTAAGGGTGAGGAGTACATGAGCGATGACATGCGGGCCCACTTTGTCTCCATCCTGAACAAGTGGAAGCAGGACCTGATGAAGGAAGTGGATCGGACTGTAGACCACATGAAGGAAGAGGCAGCCAACTTTGCCGACCCGGCAGACCGTGCCAGCCAGGAAGAAGAATTTGCGCTGGAACTGCGCAATCGTGACCGCGAGCGCAAGTTGATCAAGAAGATCGACAAGACGCTGCAACTGATCCAGGACAAGGACTACGGCTGGTGCGAAGACTGCGGTGTTGAAATCGGTGTCCGCCGCCTGGAGGCCCGCCCTACCGCCGACAAGTGCTTCGACTGCAAGAACCTTGCGGAAATCAAGGAAAAACAGGTCGGCAAGGCCTGACCTGAACAGAACGGGGCGCTCAAGGCGCCCCGTTTCATTTATGGCTGTCGGATCTACCCGCCTGTGATGAACACCCCGCGCTACATCGGGCGCTTCGCCCCCACCCCCAGTGGTTTTCTGCATTTCGGCTCGCTGGTCGCCGCACTCGCCTCGTGGCTGGACGCACGCGCGGTGGGCGGGCAATGGCTGCTGCGCATGGAAGACATCGACCCGCCGCGCGAAGCCCCCGGCGCCCAGGCCGCCATCCTGCACACCCTGGAAAACTACGGCCTGCACTGGGACGGCGCAGTGGTGTACCAGAGCCAGCGTCACGACGCCTATGCCGCCGTGGTGCAGCGCCTGTTCCAGCAGGGCCTGGCGTACGCCTGTACCTGTTCGCGCAAGCAGCTGGAAGGGTACAACGGTATCTATCCGGGCCTGTGTCGCAACCTGGGCCACGCCCAGGAGGACGCGGCCATTCGCCTGCGCGTGCCCGAGCTGAGCTATCACTTCACCGATCGTCTGCAGGGCCGCTTCGAGCAGCACCTGGGACGCGAGGTGGGCGACTTCGTGATCCGGCGCCGCGATGGCCTGTACGCTTACCAGCTGGCAGTGGTGCTGGACGATGCCTGGCAAGGCGTGACCGATATCGTGCGCGGCGCCGACCTGCTCGACAACACCCCGCGCCAGCTGTACCTGCAGGAGCTGCTGGGCCTGTCGCAGCCGCGCTACCTGCATGTGCCGCTGATCACCCAGCCCGACGGGCACAAGCTGGGCAAGTCGTATCGCTCGGCACCGTTGCCGGCGGACCAGGCCACACCCTTGCTGTTGCGGGCCTTGCGTGCTCTCGGCCAACCGGTCGAGGCGGGCATGGCGCTGGGTACGCCGAGCGAGGTACTCGCGCACGCCGCCCAGCACTGGAATACCGACGCCCTGCCCCGGCGCCTGAGCGTGCCCGAAGCCGACCTTCATTGATCGGTGCTCACTGCTGACACAGGCGCTGAGCCGTTCGCTGGCAGGCCAGCGCCCATCGGTGCACCGTTGCCCTCAAGGCCAGTACAGAACCTGGGCAGCGAAGAGGCCGGAACAGCTTGCACAAAGCCCAACAAATTCAATTCGTTGGGCATTCTGGCGAAGGTCGTTTGCAGGCACCGGCCCTTCCGTTACCATCGACGCCGATTTGCGCCAATAATAAGCCCAGGCACGCAGCGTCCACAGCCAACGAGGCCCGCATGTACATCTATCGCTTGGTCCTGCTTCTGGTAGTGGGGATCTACCTGTTCTCCCCGGCCATCATGGACTGGTGGATCGAACCCACCGGCGCCTGGTATCGCCCCTACCTGCTGTGGCTGATCCTGATCGTCGTGACCTTTATCCTGCAGAGCCAACGTGATGCCGATGAGCTTTAGCCTGACCCAGATGATCCTGATCAGCGCCGCCTACCTGCTGGTGCTGTTCGGCGTGGCCTGGATCAGCGAGCGCGGCATGATCCCGCGCTCGATCATTCGCCACCCACTGACCTACACCCTGTCGCTGGGCGTGTACGCCAGCGCATGGGCCTTCTACGGTACAGTCGGCCTGGCCTACCAGTACGGCTACGGTTTCCTGGCCTGCTACCTGGGAGTGTCCGGTGCATTCCTGCTCGCCCCGGTGCTGCTCTATCCGATCCTGAAGATCACCCGCACCTACCAGCTCTCGTCGCTGGCCGACCTCATCGCGTTCCGCTTTCGCAGTACCTGGGCCGGCGCCCTCACCACGATCTTCATGCTGATCGGCGTGCTGCCGCTGCTGGCCCTGCAGATCCAGGCCGTGGCCGACTCCATCAGCATCCTCACCGGCGAGCCGGTCAAGAGTCGCGTGGCCCTGGCCTTCTGCGCCATGATCACACTGTTCACCATCTTCTTTGGCTCACGCCATATCGCCACCCGCGAGAAACACGAGGGGCTGGTGTTCGCCATCGCCTTCGAGTCGGTGGTCAAGCTGCTGGCGTTGGGCGGCATCGGCCTGTATGCGCTGTACGGGGTGTTCGGCGGCCCGCACGAGCTGGAGGTGTGGCTGCTGCAGAACCAGACCGCCCTCGCCGCGCTGCACACACCCTTGCAGGAAGGCCCGTGGCGCACCCTGCTGCTGGTGTTCTTCGCCTCGGCCATCGTGATGCCGCACATGTACCACATGGCCTTTACCGAGAACCTCAACCCGCGCTCGCTGGTCAGCGCCAGCTGGGGCCTGCCGCTGTTCCTGCTGCTGATGAGCCTGGCGGTACCGCTTATCCTGTGGGCCGGGCTCAAGCTGGGCGCCAGCACCAGCCCGGAATACTTCACCCTGGGCCTGGGCATCGCCGCCAACAATCAGGCCCTGGCGCTACTGGCCTACATCGGCGGGCTATCCGCTGCCAGCGGGCTGATCATCGTCACCACGCTGGCGCTGTCGGGCATGGCGCTGAACCACCTGGTGCTGCCGCTGTACCAGCCGCCGGCCGAAGGCAACATTTATCGCTGGCTGAAATGGACGCGCCGCGCGCTGATCGTGGCGATCATCGCCGCCGGTTTCGGCTTCTATCTGCTGCTCGGCGCCCAGCAGGACCTGGCCAACCTGGGCATCGTCGCCTTCGTTGCCACCCTGCAGTTCCTGCCCGGCGTGCTGTCGGTGCTGTACTGGCCCACCGCCAACCGGCGCGGCTTCATCGCCGGCCTGCTGGCGGGGATCCTGGTGTGGATGGTGACCATGCTGCTGCCGCTGGTGGGCAACCTGCAGGGCTTCTACATTCCGCTGCTGAACATGATCTATGTGCTCGACGACACCAGCTGGCACATGGCGGCGATCGCCTCGCTGGCGGCCAACGTGCTGCTGTTCACCCTGATCTCGCTGTTCAGCAACGCCAGCGCCGAGGAAGTCGCCGCCGCCGAGGCCTGCGCCGTGGATAACGTGCGCCGTCCGCAACGGCGCGAACTGCACGCCGCCTCGCCGCAGGAATTCGCCACCCAGCTGGCCAAGCCACTGGGCGCCAAGGCCGCGCAGAAAGAAGTCGAGCAAGCCCTGCGCGACCTGTACCTGCCCTTCGACGAACGCCGCCCGTACGCCCTGCGACGTCTGCGCGACCGCATCGAGGCCAACCTGTCGGGCCTGATGGGCCCCAGCGTGGCACAGGACATGGTCGAGACCTTCCTGCCGTACAAGTCGGGCAGCGAAAACTACGTGACCGAAGACATCCATTTCATCGAGAGCCGCCTGGAAGACTATCACTCGCGCCTCACCGGCCTGGCCGCCGAGCTCGATGCCCTGCGCCGCTACCACCGCCAGACCCTGCAGGAGCTGCCCATGGGCGTCTGCTCGCTGGCCAAGGATCAGGAGATCCTGATGTGGAACAGGGCCATGGAAGAGCTGACCGGCATCCCCGCCAAGCGTGTGGTCGGCTCGCGCCTGACCACCATCGGCGAACCCTGGCGCGGCCTGTTGCTGGGGTTCATCAACGTGCCCGACGAGCACCTGCACAAGCAGCGCCTGGGCCTGGACGGGCAGACCCGCTGGCTCAACCTGCACAAGGCGGCCATCGACGAGCCCCTGGCACCGGGCAACAGCGGCCTGGTGCTGTTGGTGGAAGACCTCACCGAAACCCAGATGCTCGAAGACAAGCTGGTGCACTCCGAGCGCCTGGCCAGCATCGGCCGCCTGGCCGCCGGGGTCGCCCACGAAATCGGCAACCCGGTCACCGGCATCGCCTGCCTGGCGCAGAACCTGCGTGAAGAGCGCGAGGACGACGGCGAGATCACCGAGCTGAGCAGCCAGATCCTGGAGCAGACCAAGCGCATCTCGCGCATCGTCCAGTCGCTGATGAGCTTCGCCCACGCCGGCAGCCACCAGCACAGTGACGAACCGGTGTGCCTGGCCGAAGTGGCGCAGGATGCCATCGGTCTGCTGGCCTTGAACCGGCGCAATTTCGAAGTACAGTTCTTCAACCTGTGCGACCCCGAGCACTGGGTCGACGGCGATCCGCAGCGCCTGGCGCAGGTGCTCATCAACCTGCTGTCCAACGCCCGCGATGCATCGCCGGCCGGCACGGCGGTACGGGTCAAGAGCGAAGCCAGCGAGCACACCGTCGACCTGATCGTCGAGGACGAAGGCAGCGGCATTCCGAAGAGCATCATGGACCGGCTGTTCGAACCCTTCTTCACCACCAAGGATCCGGGCGAAGGCACCGGGCTGGGGCTCGCTCTGGTCTATTCCATCGTGGAAGAGCATTATGGACAAATCACCATCGACAGCCCGGCCGATACTCAAAGCCAGCGTGGCACCCGGATCCGTGTGACCCTGCCGCGTCATGTCGTAGCGACGTCCGCTGTGAACTGAGACCGTCGAGAGAATTGAATCAATGCCGCATATTCTGATCGTCGAAGACGAAACCATCATCCGCTCGGCCTTGCGTCGCCTGCTCGAACGCAACCAGTACCAGGTCAGCGAAGCCGGCTCGGTACAGGAGGCCCAGGAACGCTTCAGCATTCCGAGCTTCGACCTGATTGTCAGCGACCTGCGCCTGCCCGGCGCACCGGGTACCGAGCTGATCAAGCTGGGCGAAGGCAAGCCGGTGCTGATCATGACCAGCTACGCCAGCCTGCGCTCGGCCGTCGACTCGATGAAGATGGGCGCAGTGGACTACATCGCCAAGCCCTTCGATCACGACGAGATGCTCCAGGCCGTCGCCCGCATCCTGCGCGACCGCCAGAACGCCCCCGCCGCCCCTGCCGAGCGCAGCAGCGCCGGCGCCAAGGCGGCCCCGGCGGACAAGCCGGGCAATGCCAATGGCGAAATCGGCATCATCGGCTCGTGCCCGCCGATGCAGGACCTGTACGGCAAGATCCGCAAGGTCGCGCCCACCGACTCCAATGTACTGATCCAGGGTGAATCGGGTACCGGCAAGGAGCTGGTGGCGCGCGCGCTGCACAACCTGTCACGCCGGGCCAAGGCGCCGATGATTTCGGTCAACTGCGCGGCGATTCCCGAAAGCCTGATCGAGTCCGAGCTGTTCGGTCACGAAAAGGGCGCGTTCACCGGCGCCAGCGCCGGCCGTGCCGGCCTGGTCGAAGCGGCCGACGGGGGCACGCTGTTTCTCGACGAGATCGGCGAACTGCCGCTCGAAGCCCAGGCCCGCCTGCTGCGCGTACTGCAGGAAGGCGAGATCCGACGAGTGGGCTCGGTGCAATCGCAAAAGGTCGATGTGCGCCTGATTGCCGCCACCCACCGCGACCTGAAGAACCTGGCCAAGGTCGGCCAGTTCCGCGAAGACCTTTACTATCGCCTGCACGTGATCGCCCTCAAGCTGCCCGCCCTGCGCGAGCGTGGCGCCGACGTCAACGAGATCGCCAATGCGTTCCTCGCCCGCCAGAGCGCACGCATCGGGCGCAACGACCTGAAGTTCGCCCATGACGCCGAACAGGCCATTCGTCATTACTCCTGGCCGGGCAACGTGCGAGAGCTGGAAAACGCTGTGGAGCGCGCGGTGATCCTGTGCGAAAGCCCGGAAATCTCTGCCGACCTGCTGGGCATCGACATCGAGCTGGCCGACCTGGAAGACGATGACGTGTTCGCCGGCCTGCCGTCTGCCGGTGGCGCCGCCAGCAACACCAGCCACGAACCGACCGAAGACCTGTCACTGGAAGACTACTTCCAGCACTTTGTACTCGAACACCAGGACCACATGACCGAGACCGAGCTGGCCCGCAAGCTCGGTGTCAGCCGCAAATGCCTGTGGGAACGTCGTCAGCGCCTGGGTATCCCGCGGCGCAAGAGCGGGGCCACCAGCGAAAGCTGAGCCAGCACGCGCACCGGTGTTACCGGCAGGTAACACCAGGGCGTGTGAAAAAAATGTTACCTCACGCTGATCACGTAACAGAAACCGGGGCATACGGTAACGAATCCCCGGTTTTTTTATGCCCGCCAAACGCCCCCAAAACCGCCTAACCCCTTGTTTTACTGGGGTTTGCAAAAGTTGGCACGGCACCTGCTATATGTTCGGTACAAGAACAATAACAAGCACTGCAAAAGACAATAAAAATAAGACGAATCGGCTCACGCACAATAAGAACAAGACGGCGGAGGCGCAGCTAACTGATTCTTTTGGAGAGGAGTTGTATTTGGGGCTTGCCCCACAACCAGGCAGAGAACAACAAAAACTGCACTCAAGCAGGGCCTGAACTGGTTGGATCGCATGATCACTGCAACCTCAGCGACCAAAGCAATCCGTTTGCTCTTGACTCCCGGTTAGGGAGAACGCCCACAAGCCTTGCGGTTTTGTGGGTAGGGCACTCAACAAAAACAAGAAGCCCGGCAAAAGAACAATAAGAGCATGCAACTACTTCTTGGGGAGCTTCGGCTCCCCTTGTAGTTTCCGGCTTTCAGCCCGCCCGATGCACCCGCCTACACCATCCTTCGAGTAAATGCTAGAATCCCCGCCCATCATGCGGCCATTCTTCGTTTTTGGCCGAACATTCCTTCAAACAGTGCATCCCATGCTGAAGAAGTTGTTCCAGTCATTCCGTCCTACCGTGCGTGGCCAGCACCACATTCGCACCACGCCCGAAGTGATCAATAGCGGCCAGCATTCACTGCAACGTGGCCAGTTCAGCCGCCACGCGGTGAACATCGTCGAGCGCCTGCAGAACGCAGGCTACCAGGCCTACCTGGTCGGCGGTTGCGTTCGCGATCAACTCCTGGGCATTACCCCCAAGGACTTCGACGTCGCCACCAGTGCCACCCCCGAACAGGTCCGTGCAGAGTTTCGCAACGCCCGGATCATCGGCCGGCGGTTCAAGCTGGTGCATATCCATTTCGGTCGCGAAATCATCGAAGTCGCCACCTTCCGCGCCAACCATCCCGAGGTCGAGGAAGAGAACAGCCACACCTCTTCACGCAACGAGAGCGGGCGCATCCTGCGTGACAATGTATACGGCACCCTGGAAGAAGACGCGCAGCGCCGCGACTTCACCATCAATGCCCTGTACTACGATCCGGTCAGCGAGCGCATTCTCGATTACGCCAACGGCGTGCACGATATCCGCAACCGTCTGATCCGCCTGATCGGCGACCCTGTGCAGCGCTACCAGGAAGACCCGGTACGCATGCTGCGGGCCGTGCGCTTCGCGGCCAAGCTCAACTTCGGTATCGAAAAGCACACCGTGCAGCCGATCCGCGAGCTGGCCCCGATGCTGCGCGAAATCCCTGCTGCACGCCTGTTCGAAGAAACCCTGAAGCTGTTCCTGTCCGGCTATGCGGCCGACACCTTCGAGATGCTGGTCGACCTGCAACTGTTCGACCCGCTGTTCCCGGCCAGTGCCCAGGCGCTGGAAGACCAGCCGACCTACACCCACACCCTGATCAGCCAGGCGCTGATCAACACCGACCTGCGCATCAAGCAAGGCAAGCCGGTCACCCCGGCCTTCCTGTTCGCCGCCATGCTCTGGCCGGCGCTGCCAGGGCGTGCCCTGCGCCTGCAGAGCCGCGGCATGCCGCCGATCCCGGCCCTGCAGGAAGCCGCCCACGAGCTGATCGCCGAACAGTGCCAGCGCATTGCGATCCCCAAGCGCTTCACGATGCCGATCCGCGAGATCTGGGACATGCAGGAGCGCCTGCCACGGCGCAGCGGCAAACGTGCCGACCTGCTGCTGGACAACCCGCGCTTTCGCGCCGGCTACGACTTCCTGCTGCTGCGCGAGAGCGCGGGCGAGGAAACCGACGGCCTGGGCCAATGGTGGACCGACTACCAGGACCGCAACGACAGCGAGCGCCGCGACATGATCCGTGACCTGGGCAGCCGCGACGACGGCGCCGGCGCGGGCCCGCGCAAACGCAAGCGCAGCCCGAGCAAGCGCAAGCGCGCCGACGGCGCAGGCGAGTAACGCCGCATGGTGCGTGCCTACATCGGCCTGGGCAGCAACCTGGCCGACCCGCAACAGCAACTGCGCAGCGCCCTCGAGGCGCTGGGCCGGTTGCCGGGTTCGCAACTGGCCGGTGTGTCGTCGTTCTACGCCAGCGACTCGCTGTCGCCTGGCCAGCCGCGCTACACCAACGCGGTTGCGGCGCTCGATACCTCGCTGGCGCCGCTGGCGCTGCTCGATGCCCTGCAGGCCATCGAGGCCGACCAGGGCCGCGAACGCAAGGAACGCTGGGGCCCACGCACCCTGGACCTGGATATCCTGCTGTATGCCGATCAGGTGCTCGACGAGCCGCGCCTGAAGGTTCCCCACTATCACATGCACGCCCGCCCGTTCGTGCTGTACCCCCTGGCAGAGCTGGTGCCCGGCGACTTCTGCCTGCCCGACCAGCGCCCCCTCGCGCAATGGCTGGCAGAATGCCCGTTCGTTGGCCTCGAGCGCCTGTAACCGGGCGCTCCCCCACGCGGTAACGCCCGTAACAGCGCCTTCGTAACAATGCGGTAACAGGGTAATTGACTTCAGTCTTCGTGCTCACGACTATAGGCGTCCCGCAGCGCCCCGGCGCCGCATAAGGCGTATATAGGCCTGGAACAGGGTTGTACTCCAAACACCACAATCGATGATGTGCTGTTCCAGTAGATGAATACACGCGTTGTACGCAGTCGTTTTTCACAGCGCCTGAACGAGGATTCCTTTCATGCCAGAAGTAACCCTGACCACCCTGCAAGGCCTCAAGGCCAAGGGCGAGAAAATAACCATGCTGACCTGCTATGACGCGACCTTTGCCAAGGTGGCGAGTCAGGCCGGCGTGGAAATATTGCTGGTGGGTGACTCCCTGGGCATGGTCCTGCAGGGCCATGACAGCACCTTGCCGGTGACCAACGCCGAAATGGCCTACCACACCGCCTGCGTCAAGCGCGGCAACCAGGGTGCGCTGATTCTGGCCGACCTGCCCTTCATGGCCTGCGCCACCACCGAGCAGGCCTTCGCCAATGCCGGCGCACTGATGCAGGCCGGCGCGCACATGGTCAAGGTCGAGGGCGCCGCCTGGCTGGCCGAGACCATTCGCCTGCTGGCCGAACGCGGCGTGCCGGTGTGTGCGCACATGGGCCTCACGCCGCAGACCGTGAACATCCTGGGCGGCTACAAGGTCCAGGGCCGCCAGGAGAACCAGGCACGGCAGATGCGCGCCGACGCTATCGCCCTGGAGCAGGCCGGCGCAGCCATGCTGCTGCTCGAATGTGTGCCCAGCGAGCTGGCGGCGGAAATCACCCAGGCCGTGACCATTCCGGTCATCGGCATCGGTGCCGGCAGCGCCACCGATGGCCAGGTACTGGTGATGCACGACATGCTCGGCCTGTCGCTCAGCGGCCGCGTGCCCAAGTTCGTGAAGAACTTCATGCTCGGCCAGCCCGACATTGCCGGTGCTTTCGGTGCCTACGTGCAAGCCGTCAAGGGCGTGACCTTCCCCGGCACCGAACATGGGTTCAGCGCATGAACACCGTCAAGACCATCCTTGAACTGCGCGCTGCGGTCGCCCGCGCACGCAGCGAGGGCAAGCGCATCGGCTTCGTGCCCACCATGGGCAACCTGCACAGCGGGCATGCCGCGCTGGTGACCAAGGCCGCGCAGCGGGCAGATTTCGTGGTGGCGAGCATCTTCGTCAACCCGCTGCAGTTCGGCGCCAACGAAGACCTCGACAAGTACCCGCGCACCCTCGCCGCCGACCAGGAAAAACTCCTGCAGGCCGGCTGCCACCTGCTGTTCACCCCCAACGTCGAAGAAATGTACCCCGACGGCATGGCGGCCCAGACCCTGGTCAGCGTGCCGCACCTGTCCGAAGGGCTGTGTGGCGCCAGCCGTCCCGGGCACTTCGAGGGTGTTGCCACGGTGGTCAGCAAGCTGTTCAACATGGTCCAGCCCGACCTGGCCGTGTTCGGCCAGAAGGACTTCCAGCAACTGGCGGTGATCCGCGCGCTGGTGCGCGACCTCAACCTGCCCATCCAGATCATCGGCGAACCGACCGTGCGCGCCGAGGACGGCCTGGCCCTGTCGTCGCGCAACGGTTACCTGACCGACGCACAACGTGCCACTGCGCCCACGATCTACCGCACCCTGAGCCGGATCGCCCAGGCAATCGGCCAGGGCCGCCGTGACTTCGAGGTGCTGATCGCCGAAGGTCGGCAACAACTGGTGGAGGCCGGCTTCAAGCCCGACTACCTGGAAATCCGTCAGGCGCTGAACCTGCGCCCGGCAGGGGCGCACGACCGCGACCTGGTGATTCTGGTGGCAGCGGTACTGGGCGCCACGCGCCTGATCGACAACCTTCACCTGAACCTCGACGAACAGTGACAACGCACCCGGCCGGGCTGCCGGGCAATTAACCTGCCACACTGGAAACGGGCCCGTCTTTCCAGTGTCAAAGGCAGTTCACGTACCAAGGAAACCTGCAGCGATGGCGTACTACCGCACCCCCCACGATGTCACTACGCTGCCCGCCTGGCAGGCGCTCCAGCAACACCGCAGCGCCATGCAGGGCTTCAGCATGCGCGAAGCGTTCAACGCCAACCCGCAGCGCTTCGAGCAGTTCAGCCTGAGCAGCTGCGGGCTGTTTCTGGACTATTCGAAGAACCTCATCGACCGCCAGACCCGCGACCTGCTGGTGGGGCTGGCCAACGAAGTGGGCCTGCAGGACGCGATCAAGTCGCTGTTCGCCGGCGAAATCGTCAACGCCTCCGAAGGCCGCCCGGCCCTGCATACCGCGCTGCGGCGCCCGGTGGGCGACAAACTGAGCGTCAATGGCGTGAACATCATGCCCGACGTGCACAAGGTGCTGAATCAGGTCACCGAGCTGGTGGGGCGCATCCACGACGGCCTGTGGCGCGGCTACAGCGAAAAGCCGATCACCGACGTGGTCAACATCGGCATCGGCGGCTCGTTCCTCGGCCCGGAGCTGGTCTCCGAGGCCCTGCTGCCCTACGCCCAGCGCGGCGTGCGCTGCCACTACCTGGCCAATATCGACGGCAGCGAATTCCACGAGCTGTCGGCCAAGCTGCGTGCCGAGACCACGCTGTTCATCGTGTCGTCCAAATCCTTCAATACCCTGGAAACCCTGAAGAACGCCCAGGCGGCTCGGGTCTGGTACCTGGCCCAGGGTGGTTCGGAAGCCGAGCTGTACAAGCACTTCATCGCCGTATCGAGCAACAAGGCCGCTGCGGTGGCCTTCGGTATCCGTGAAGAGAACATCTTCCCGATGTGGGACTGGGTAGGCGGACGCTATTCGCTGTGGTCGGCCATCGGCCTGCCGATCGCCCTGGCCATCGGCACCGCCAACTTCAAGGAGCTGCTGTCGGGTGCCTACACCATGGACCAGCACTTCCAGACCGCACCGTTCGAGCAGAACATGCCGGTGCTGCTGGCCTTGCTGGGCGTGTGGTATGGCAACTTCTGGGGCGCCCAGAGCCACGCGATCCTGCCGTACGACCATTACCTGCGCAACATCACCAAGCACCTGCAGCAACTGGACATGGAGTCCAACGGCAAGAGCGTGCGCCAGGACGGCACCCCGGTCGACCACGACACCGGGCCGGTGATCTGGGGCGGCGTGGGCTGCAACGGCCAGCATGCCTATCACCAGTTGCTGCACCAGGGCACCCAGCTGATCCCGGCCGACTTCATCGTGCCGGTGGTGAGCTTCAACCCGGTGGCCGACCACCACCAGTGGCTGTACGCCAACTGCCTGTCCCAGAGCCAGGCGTTGATGCTCGGCAAGACCCGCGCCGAGGCCGAGGCCGAGCTGCGCGACAAGGGCATGGCCGAAGCCGAGGTGCAGCGCCTGGCGCCGCACAAGGTGATCCCGGGCAACCGTCCGAGCAACACCTTGGTGGTGGAGCGCATCAGCCCGCGGCGCCTGGGCGCGCTGGTGGCGATGTACGAGCACAAGGTGTTCGTGCAGAGCGTGGTGTGGGGCATCAATGCCTTCGACCAGTGGGGAGTGGAGCTTGGCAAGGAACTGGGCAAGGGCGTGTACCAGCGCCTGACCGGCGGTATCGAAGAGCCGGCCGAAGATGCCTCGACCCAGGGCCTGATCAACTACTTCCGCGGGCGTCACCGGGGCTAAGGGCTACACTGTCGGGATGTTGTTGTACCCATCGCGGGCCAAGCCCGCTCCCACAGGTACAATGCACACCGCGTGGGAGCGGGCTTGGCCCGCGATGGGAGCGACACCTATCCAACAGGAAAGGGCCCCCCAATGTTCGATATCAGCGACTACCCCGAAGCCGATGCCGTCAGCAAGGCGGCACAACTCTCCCAGGCCGACTACCAGCGCCTGTATCGCCAGTCCGTAGACGATCCCGACACCTTCTGGGCCGAACAAGCCAGGCGCCTGGACTGGATCATCCCCTGGTCGGCTGTTCAGCAGAGCGATCTGCGCACGGGCCAGGCAACCTGGTTCAAGGATGCCAAACTCAACGTCAGCTACAACTGCCTGGACCGCCACCTGGCTCAGCGCGGCGACCAGCCGGCGATCATCTGGGAAGGCGACGACCCGCAGCAGTCCACCACCCTCACCTACCGCCAGGTTCATCAGCAGGTGTGCCGCCTGGCCAACGTGCTCAAGCAGCGCGGGGTGAAAAAGGGCGACCGGGTGTGCATCTACATGCCGATGATTCCCGAAGCTGCCTTCGCCATGCTGGCCTGTACCCGCATCGGCGCGATTCACTCGGTGGTGTTCGGCGGCTTTTCCCCCGACGCCCTGCGCGACCGCATCCTCGACGCCGACTGCCGCACGGTGATTACCGCCGACGAAGGCGTGCGCGGCGCCAGGAGCATTGGCCTGAAGAACAACGTCGACAAGGCCCTGCAAAGCTGCCCGGACGTCAGCAGCGTGGTGGTGGTACGCCGCACCGGCGGCCCAGTGGACTGGAACGAAGGCCGCGACCTCTGGTACCACGAGGCAATCAGCCAGGTGGGCGACGACTGCCCGCCCGAGCCGATGGATGCGGAAGACCCGCTGTTCATCCTCTACACCTCCGGCAGCACCGGCAAGCCCAAGGGCGTACTGCACACCACCGCCGGCTACCTGCTACAGGCCGCCCTGACCTTCAAGGTAGTGTTCGACTACCGCGACGGCGAGGTGTTCTGGTGCACCGCCGATGTCGGCTGGGTAACCGGCCACAGCTACATCGTCTACGGCCCGCTCGCCAACGGCGCCACCACCCTGATGTTCGAAGGCGTGCCCAACTACCCCAATGCCTCGCGCTTCTGGCAGGTGGTCGACAAGCACCAGGTGAACATCTTCTATACCGCCCCCACCGCTCTGCGGGCACTGATGCGCGAAGGTTCGGCGCCGCTCGACGGTACCTCGCGCAAGAGCCTGCGCCTGCTGGGCAGCGTGGGCGAGCCGATCAACCCGGAAGCCTGGGAATGGTACTTCGAGAAGGTCGGTGAGAAGCGCTGCCCGATCGTCGACACCTGGTGGCAGACCGAGACCGGCGGCATCATGCTCAGCCCGCTGGTCAGCGCCCGCCACATCAAGCCCGGTTGTGCCACCCGTCCGCTGTTCGGCGTGCAGCCGGTGCTGCTGGACGACAAGGGCGCGCTGATCGAGGGCCCCGGCAGCGGGCTGCTGGCGATCAAGGCCAGTTGGCCGGGGCAGATCCGCAGCGTATACGGCGATCATCAGCGCATGATCGACACCTACTTCAAACCCCTGCCAGGCTACTACTTCACCGGCGACGGCGCGCGCCGCGATGCCGATGGCGACCTGTGGATAACCGGGCGCATCGACGACGTGATCAACGTGTCCGGGCACCGTATCGGCACTGCCGAGGTGGAAAGTGCCCTGGTGCTGCACGACAGCATCGCCGAAGCCGCCGTGGTCGGGTACCCTCACGACCTGAAGGGCCAGGGCATCTATGCCTTCGTCACGCCCATGAACGGCGTGACCCCGGACGACCACCTCAAGCAGGCACTGCTGGCGCTGGTCAGCAAGGAGATCGGCAGCTTTGCCAAACCCGAGCTGATCCAGTGGGCGCCAGCACTGCCCAAGACCCGCTCGGGCAAGATCATGCGCCGCATCCTGCGCAAGATCGCCTGCAACGAGCTGGACAACCTGGGCGACACCTCGACCCTGGCCGACCCGAGCGTGGTCCAAGGCCTGATCGACAAACGCCTGAACCAATGAACGGCACCGCGGCGACGGTGCCTCAAGGTATCCATGGAAGCGCTACGCCGCCGTATCGAAACACAGTTGCTGAGCCTCACGGGCCTGGCCCTGGGCCAACTCGACCTCGAACAGCCCAAGGGCGACCCCGGGCTGTTCGGTCCGCGCAGCATCAGCTGGCAGGTGCACGGGGATTTCCCCAGCATGCTCATCGGCGGTATCAGCGCCTTGCTGCTGCAGGTGCTGCACCCGCTGGCCCTGGCCGGGGTGTGGGACCACTCCAGCTTTCGCCAGGACATCATCGGCCGCCTGCGCCGCACCAGCCAGTTCATCTCCGGCACCACCTTCGGCTCCACCCGCGACGCCGAATGGCTGATCGACAAGGTACGCACCATTCACCTGCAGGTGGTGGGGACCGCGGCCGATGGCCGCCCGTATGCCGCCAGTGACCCGGACCTGCTGACCTGGGTGCACGTGGCCGAAGTCAGCAGCTTCATGGCCGCGCACCTGCGCTACCGCAATCCTCACCTCTCGCCGGCCGACCAGGACGCCTACTACGCCGAGATCGCCCTGGTGGCCGAACGCCTGGGGGCTCGCAACGTGCCGCGTTCGCGCCAGGCGGTGGCGCACTACCTGCAAGCCATGCGTCCGCAACTGGCATGCGACGAGCGCAGCCGCGAAGTGGTGCGTGTGTTGCTGGAGGCCCCGGCGCCGAGCCGCCTGGCCAAACCGGTGGCCAACCTGATGATGCAGGCGGGGATCAACCTGCTGCCCGATTGGGCCGGCGAACTGCTCGAGCGCACGCCGCACCCGCTCAAGCGGCGGCTGGTAGGCCTGGGCATCGACAGCACGGCGCCGGTACTGCGCTGGGCCATGCGCGACAGTTCGCTGCACCGGGCCAGGCGGCGAGTGGGCTGCGCCTGAACAGGTGCAAGGCACCCGCCTGCTGTTAAACTGCACGCCCGCAAACCAAGGCTACGTGCATGTCCTCCTTGAATCAGGCGCTGCGCGCCGCCCTCGACGCCCGCCAGCAGCTTCTAAGTGAGCTGCACGCCCAGGGCACCGACTGTTACCGGCTGTTCCACGGCAGCCAGGAAGGCGCGGGCGGACTGACCGTCGACCGCTATGGCCCGCAGTTGCTGGTACAGAGCTTTCACCACACCCTCGAGCGCGATGCCCTGCTGGACCTGCATGGGCACATCGAGCGCGAACTGGGCCTGCCACTGCTGCTGGTGTACAACGACCGCTCCCAGGGCAACAGCCGCATCGACCGGCGCGACCCGGTCTACCAGCCCAGCGAGGCCGCGCTGGCCGACCTGGTCGGTCACGAGTGGGGCCTGAACTACCGCGTGCGCGGTCGCCATGCCGGCCAGGACCCGCTGTTGTTTCTGGACCTGCGCAATGCCCGTGGCTGGGTCAAGCAACACAGTGCCGGCAAACGCGTGCTCAACCTGTTCGCCTATACCTGCGGGGTAGGCCTGAGCGCTGCCGCCGGAGGTGCCAGCGCGGTGTGCAACCTGGATTTCGCCGAAGGCAACCTGGCCGTTGGCCGCGAGAACGGCGCACTCAACCCGCAACTGGCGCCCATGGAGTTCATCCAGTCCGACTACTTTCCGGCCATTCGCCAGCTGGCAGGCCTGCCGGTCAGCCAGCGTCGCGGGCACAAGCTGCCGGCCTACCCGCGCCTGGAGCCGCGCGAGTTCGACCTGGTACTGCTCGACCCGCCTGCCTGGGCCAAGAGCGCGTTCGGCACCGTCGACCTGCTGCGTGATTACCAGAGCCTGCTCAAGCCCGCCCTGCTGAGCACGGCCGAAGGCGGCGTGCTGATCTGCTGCAACAACCTGGCCAAGGTCGGCCTCGACGACTGGCGCGAGCAGGTGCTGCGTTGCGCACAGAAGATCGGCCGCCCGGTGCGGGAATGGCAGGTGCTCAAGCCGGCAGACGACTTCCCGTCACTGGACGGACAGCCGCCCCTGAAGTGCTTGATCCTGCAGCTGTAAGTGGAAAAAACCGCAGGTAGTCCGGTATTTCGGACTACCTTCGGAACCGAATTAACGTGCCATACTCCAAGCACTCCCGCTCTAGACAGACGACGCCGCACATGCCCAAAGGATTGAAACGCGCCCTCGGCGCCTTGTTGGCCGGCCTGGCCCTGTACAGCCTCCTCGGTTTCCTGATCCTGCCTGGCGTAGCCTTGCGCATCGCCAATCAGCAGTTGGCCAGTTACGCCACCGTGCCGGCGCACATCCAGCGTATCGAGCTCAATCCGTTCAGCCTCGAGCTGACGCTATGGGGCTTGCAGATCGGCGAGACCGGCAAGGAGCAGGTCGGCTTCGAACGCCTCTACGCCAACCTGCAGCTCGACAGCCTGTGGTCCGGTGCCCTGCACCTGGCAGCCGTCGAGCTGGACAAGCCGCGCACCGAGCTGCTGTTCGCCAAGGACGGCAGCCTGAACCTGACCCAGCTGTTCAAGCTGCCGCCCAGCGAGCCCAAGCCCGAGACGCCGGCAAGCGAACCGTTCCCGCTGCGCATCGGCAGCATCAAGCTGAGCGAGGGCTACCTGCACTTCCAGGACCTGCGCCCGAGCGAGCCGATCGAATTCCTCTACGACTCGATGAACCTGGAGCTGAAGAACCTCAGCACCCTGCCCGACGACAACGCCGACATGACCCTGGTGGCCGCCGGGCCAGAGGGCGGGCGCATCGACTGGGCCGGCACCATCAGCCTGGTACCGATCGCCTCCGAAGGCACCCTCAAGGTCACCGACGGCAAGATGAAGGTGTGGTGGCCGTACGTGCGCGACGCCCTGCCGCTGGTGCTTGAAGACGGCGTGCTCAACCTGGACACCCATTACAAGCTCAACCTGTCGAAGGAAACCGAGCTGCTGCTGGACAACGCCTCGCTCAGCATCGCCCCCTTCGCGATCAAGGCCCCGGACGGTCGCCCGTTGGCCCGCCTGGCCCGACTGGACGTGAGTGAAACCACGGTCGACCTGGCCAAACAGCTGGTCACGGTCGGCAAGATCCGCAGTGAAAAGCTGGAAACCTGGGCTGCCCTGGAAGCCGACGGCCAGCTCGACTGGCAAAAACTCTTCGCCAGCCAGCCTGCCAAGGCCACCCCCAAGGAAAAGGCCGAGCCGGCCACTGCCGGGGCCGCGCCGCAGGAAGCCAGCGCCAAGGCCGCGCCCGGCAAGCCGTGGCAGGTGCTGCTGCGCGACGTGCAACTGCGCAACTACCAGGTTCATCTGGCCGATCGCTCGCAGAAAGAAGCGGTGGCGCTGGATGTCGGCCCGCTCAACCTCGACCTGCAGAACTTCGACAGCCTCAACAAGAGCCCCTTCACCCTCAAGCTCGACAGCGGCGTCGGCCGCCAGGGCAAGCTGCAGGCATCGGGTGAGGTCAACCTGGCACCGGTCAGCGCCCGGCTCAAGGTCAGCACACAGGACATCGACCTGCGGGTAGCCCAGGCCTACATCAGCCCGTTCATTCGCCTGGAGCTGCGCAGCGGCATGCTCGGCAGCGACCTGAACGTGGACCTGAAGAACACCGCCCCGCTGGCGTTCAGCGTCACCGGCAAGGCGCAGGTCAATCAGTTGCATACCCTGGACACCATCAAGGGCCGTGACTTCGTCAAATGGCAGCAACTGAACGTGGACGGCCTGGACTATCGCCACGGCGATGCGTTGAGCATTGCCAAGGTGACCCTGCAGCAGCCCTATGCCCGCTTCATGATCAACGAAGACCGCACCACCAGCGTGGATGACCTGCTGATTCCGCAGCCGACCAACGGCGCCGCCAAGCCCCAGGGCAAGCCCCCGGCCAGCAATGAAAAGCCCCTGGGCATCCGTATCGGTGGCATCGACATCAACGATGGCTCGGCCAACTTCGCCGACTTCAGCCTGACGCCCAACTTCGCCACCGCCATCCAGCAGCTCAACGGCCAGATCGGCACCATCGACAACCGCCAGCCACACCCGGCCAAGGTCGATATCAAGGGCAAGGTGGACCGTTATGCGCCCGTCACCATCAAGGGCGCGCTCAACCCGTTCGACCCGATGGCCAGCCTGGACATCGCCACCAGCTTCAAGCGTGTCGAGCTGACGACCCTGACGCCGTACTCGGGCAAGTTCGCCGGCTACCGGATTCGCAAGGGCCGCCTGAACCTGGACCTGCACTACCTGATCACCAAGGGCCAGCTCAAGGCCGAGAACAAGGTGGTGGTCGAGCAGTTGCAACTGGGTGAGAAGGTCGACAGCCCCGACGCCGTCAACCTGCCGATTCGCCTGGCGATCGCGCTGCTCAAAGACACCGAGGGCAAGATCTCCATCGAGTTGCCGGTGTCGGGCGACCTCAACAACCCGCAGTTCAGCGTAATGCCGATCGTGTGGCAGACCCTGCGCAACCTGGTGCTGCGCGCCGCCCAGGCGCCGTTCAAGTTCATCGGCGGGCTGGTCAGTGGTGGCGGTTCCGAAGACCTGGGCACCGTGTCCTTCGCCCCCGGCTCAAGCGAGCTGAGCAGCGATGCCCAGGGCTCGCTGGACAAGCTGGCGGCAGCACTCAAGGAACGCCCTGCCCTGCGCCTGGAAATCGAAGGCACCAGCGCCCAGAGCAGCGACGGGCCACTGATTGCCGCACAGCGTCTGGATCGTGAGTACCAGAGCACCTACTACAAGATCCTTCAGCGTCGCGGCGACAAGGTGCCGGCACAGGCCTCGCAACTGCAGGTGCCCGATGGCGACAAGCCGGCCATGCTCGAGGGCATCTACCGTACCCGTCTCAAGCAGCAGCCACCGGCCGAGTGGGAGCAGCTGGACCGTGCACAGCGTACTGCCAAGCTGCAGGAAGCGGTGATCAAGTCATGGGCCGAGAGCACCGTGCTGCTGCGTCAGCTCGGTCAGGCACGCGCCAGCAGCATCAAGGACTACCTGGTCGACAAGGGTCAGTTGCAAGACGACCGGGTGTACTTCATCGACGCCACGCTGGGCCAGGCCGAAGCGGATGGCCGGGTGATCTCGCCCCTGCACCTGGACGCCGAGTAGGGCTGGCGGGAGCACTGGCGCCAGGCCAGCGGTCCAGCGCACAAAGAAAAGCCCCGGCTGACTGCGCCGGGGCTTTAGGGTTGGCCACCTCCGTGTGGCCTTTCGCATGAACCGTCAGGATCAGCGAGCGAAACGCTTACTCAGCTTTCAGGCCATCAGCCGAAACGGCTTTCACGCCCTTGATTTTCTTGGCGATGTTCACCGCAGTGGTTTTCTGCGCTTCGGTGATCGCGGTGGTCGAGGACAGGGAAACCACACCTTTGTTGGTTTCGACCTTGATGTCGGTACCCGGGATGCCTTTCTCGGTGACCAGGTCGGCTTTGACCTTGGTGGTGATCCAGGTATCGGAAGTTTCTTCTTTGGCCTTGGTCATTTCACCAGCAGCCAGCATCATCGGTGCTTGCGATGCAGGTTGGGCTGCAAAGGCGGCGTTAGCCATGGTCAGGGTCAGCGCGGTGGCAGTAGCAGCAGCAATAGCGAACTTCTTCATACGAGACACTCCTGTTTTTCGAAAGGTCTGCGCCGTCATTCCTGGCAGCAGGTAACAGGGATATTGCAGAAGCTGTGCCAACCCGAATAAAAAATAAAACCTTTAAAAATCAACAGCTTAAAAATCACCAAAAAATAGCCCATCGTGCACATTGCATGCTTTGCGATGGATGCGCGTGCAAGTTGCATGTTCACAAAATACCGCCGCACCCATGCCCGGGAAGCCAACGAGCGTTGCAATATGTACCACTGCCTGCAACAGGGCACCCTCTACCGTGGCAGGCGTCGTGAACCGGATGAACCGGGTCCCCCGCTGCAGGAAACGCCATGATCGTGATGCCCTACTTTGAGCCCGGCACCTTGCGCGCAGGCTTCATCACCGCGCTGGAGACCGCACAGCGCGACCTGAGCCTGAGCATCATCGAAGCGCGGTGGCTGCGTCGCCTGGCCGATCAAACGACCCTGCCGGCGAGCATGCGGGTGGAGGTGACAGGCAACCTGCAGCCACTGTCTGCCAATTGCCTGGTCATTCATCAGCGCGACCCACTGCTTGAGGCGACCTACCTGTACAGCCCATTGCATGGCGTACAGGGCTTCAACACGCTGCAACAACTTGAAAGTGCCCTGCAGGCCCAGCTGACTCACCTGGGCGTGCGGAGCGAACCGCTGCAGTTCGTGAACCTGAGCGATGCCGTGTTCACCCGGTGGTCACACCACCTGATGCAACAGCAAATCGATCTGCTGCGGGGGCAATCCGGCGGGCTGGCCAAACTGCCCACCCTGACCGGTGTTCTCGACAGTTGCTTGAGCACAGCCTTCTCGACGCTGCTGGAGGGCGTCGACGACATCGCGCAACAACGGGTCCAGGTCATTGCCAGTAACGCCAGCGTGGTGCGCACGCAGGCCCTGGCCGATGTTGCACTGGACGCGTTCAGCGGCCAGCCGCTGGGCATCGACCTGAAGCGCCGTTTCGTACGCGATGGCACCGCAACGCACGACACGCCCGACCCGCTCGCCTGCGAGCAGGCCCTTGCCAGCACTGCCAAGGCCGTTCCGGGGGCCTTTGCACAGGCCCTGCGAAGCTATTGGAGCAGTGTCGACAACGACGTGGGCAGCGATAACCGCGAAGCCCTGGCACTTGGCCTTGCCGACAACTACTGTCGTACGCTGTTGCGAGCGGCCAATGAACAACGCATCGACACCCCTCAGCTGCAATGGCTGCGTGAAGCGCTGATCCCCGACCTGGGCGCCTTGCGGGTGTGTAGCCTGGCGTTGGTGCCAGCGGCTCAGGACATGGGTAGGACGGTGCTGCTGGCCGACAGCCTGGCCCTGCAGCAACCGACCGATACCAGCAAGGGGGTGTTCCTGTTCAGCACACGAACCGGGTTCCAATACTTCGCCGATCAGGCCGCCCTTGAACGGCATTGCCAGGCCCTGCTCACACAACCTGCTTGCCCCGCCTCGATCAGCCGCGATGACTGGGAGCAGTTGCAAACCAGCGCGACGCCTGTGGTCAGGCTGGTCGAGGTCGGCCAACCGATGTTCCTCGCACTTGCTGATGCGCTGATCGCACTGGTCAACCGGCGTCTTGCCCACGCACTACGCTTCCCCGGTGCCCAGAGCAGCACGGCCATGGCCGGGGTCGAAGATGCACTGGACATGCGCGCGCTGGTGGACAGGCGCCTGACCCACCTGGGGGTCAACGGTCGATGGCTGCCCGATGCACAGCCAGCAGTCGCCATGAGGCTGCCCGTGCCACCCAGCCAGAGCGTTACGCTGGTGGAGCGCCTCACCCGTGCCAGGGCACTGCATCAGCTGTTTCAATCCCTGGCCACCGCCCAGCCGAAGGTGCAGTCCTGTGTTCTGGACATGCTTGCCCCCAGCCTCGACGCCATCAGCGACGGCCAGTTGCACCCCTTGGACATCCAGCTCAAATGGGCAGAAAAGACTGGCACGGTGGTCGACAGGTTTCTCGAACAGCTGGGCGAAACAGGCAACCAGCACGCGCCGCAGGATCAGGTGCAGGTGCAGGACCGGCAAGGCTTGCCACTGTCGTGGCCGTCGGCACCCGTGATCCGGCAACAGATCGACACCCTTAAAGCGGGCTTTGCCTCGACCTACCTTGAACAACTCGAGGCGTTCGACACGGGTCGGTTGCGCCTGAAGGACAGTGTGGTGTCCCCGCTCACGAGCATGCGCAGCTTGTACGAAGCGCTGCTGCGCATCGAACTGGAGCAAGCCCGCGAGAACGGCGTGATCGATGACGCGCTGCTCGACCTGCTGCAGCAAGCATTGGACCGGCCGGGGCACAGTGCCATTCGCCTGCACAGCCTGAGCTTGTCGGTACCCGGCAAGGCCGGGCTGCTGCCACTGGCCGATGCATTCGTGCTGCAGCGGGCAACGGCCGACAATGACAGCCTGTTGCTCTGGTCACCGCTGGAGCCACTGAGTCAATTCAGCAGCGAAGCAGCCTTGCGCTCTGAAATGACCGGCGCATTCGACGACCCGGAGAAGCTTCATCAGTGGCTGAGCCTGGTGAACGCCGAAGACCTGCGCAACTGGCACACCCTGGCGCAGCTTCCAGGTGCCAGTCAGCCCAGCGTACGCCTCATCGAACAAAGCGAGCTGTTCGCATTTGTTGAACACAGTGCGGCACGCTTTCGTGCTGCAACCCGGCGTTACTACCTGGGCTATGCCCTGCGCAGCAGGCTCGGCACCTCATTGCTGCAACGCTTCATCGATAACCAGGCCGCCAGGCACCCGTTCGAAGGGGCCTTGCAGCGGGTACGCGACAGCTTCGAGGGTCAGTATTTGCGCACCCTTCTACCGGCATGGCTATGCAACGCGACACCGCAACAAATGAAAAACTACGCGCAACTGGTGCAGGCCTGCGCCCGTGTCAGCAACCCCAAGTTCAACTACCTGTTCTCGATCCCAACGCTCAACGACTTCGCCAACCAGCAGCTCAAGGCAGGGCTCGCCCAGGATTACCCGAGCGCACCGGACGATCCCGACCTGATTACCGTCACCTTCACGCACTTCACCCCCAACCCGGTAATGCCCGGCCAGACGCCCTCGCCGATTTCCTCGGACCTGGCCACCACCACCAAGACACTGAGCGAGTATGCCCTGACCCACAGCCGGTTGACCGGCACAGCGACAAGCATGAAGGTCAGCGTCACGCGACCAGGCATGGCACCTGAAGCGCTGGAAGCGGCCACCATCCGCAACATGATCGACCGCCTCGACGTGGCCAGTGCATACCGTGCCCTGCTCGAGAAGAAGTTCACCCCGCAGGATCCCGACTACCTCGAACGCCGTCATCGCTACACGCTGGTATCCACCGCCTACCTGATGGAAGAGGGGTATCAGCATTTTCTGGACAACAAACTATCGGCCAAGGCGCTTTACTACTTTTCCCATGTGCTGGCCAAGCCGGATGCCCTCGCCCGCGACCTGGTCGAGGGCAGGAAGATCACCCTGTGCCAATTGCAGCTACGGGCCGAGCAAGGGTTCGCCCCCGATACCGTGAGGGGCATGTATGTGATCGGACCGCAGGGCGAACAGGACGGGCCCCTGGTGTTGTACTGCGCCTACCGGCCACACAAGATGTTGCTCGAATTCAAGGACCAGGGCGCACTGCGCAGTGCCATCCTCTCGGACCCAGAGCTCCAACGAGATATTCTGAACCGGCTTCCCGACACGGTGCAGTCGCGATACGACCACAACGGCTTTCTTCACCCCCATCTGTTCTGGTCCTCATCGGACCTGTTCGATTTCTCGCCCACCCCCGGTGCGGTTCAACTGGTGCGCAGCGAGATCGAAGGCAATGCCCTTGACTACCTGTTCACCGAGAACGTGGCATTCCTGCGGGCACTGACCAAGGCACGCACTGTAACTACCGCCGAGGAATACTGGAATGTGCTGCGCTATGTAATGGGCCTTGCCATCGAGCAGAGTTCGTTTTTCCTGCCTGGAAAGCTGGCAGCCATGCTCAGCTCGCTACAGAGTGTCCAGTGGTTGCAGGCATCCGGTAACGCCGCTTTGCAGCACAACTGGGGCGAATCGCTTGCGGAGTTCGTCACCGCCCTGAGTGGCCTGGTCATGATGCGCCCAGGTGGCTCGAGCGTGAGCAGGAAGACACCTGACGAGCCTTCACCCGTCACGCCTGCACTGGAACTGGACCCTGCCTGGAACGAGGTACTGCTCAACCCCCTGGTACCCAACCGGCTGAGCGACCTGCAGGCGCAGAACGTGCAACTCAAGGACATGGTCCGCAACACCACCCTGGGGCTTTATTTCGCCCCGGGTACCGAGCGTTTCTATTGCGTGATCGCGGGCCACGTCTATGAAGTGGCCAAGCCAGCACAGCAGTGGCAGATCATCAAGCAGGGCCGACTCGGGCCCACGCTGCAAAGAACGGGAAATCAGTGGCAGGTTGATCTGCAGGAAGGCTTGCGTGGCGGCGGCGCGGCCTACAGCAGTTTCGAAACGGCCCTGGCCGACGAAGACATATCCCTGCGCTACACCACGCTGGCTTCGGGAATGAAGAACATTGCCGCGCTCCAGCCGACCAAGTACCAGATGCTACTGCGTGCCCATGCCTTGAGCCGCCACTATCTGGACACCTGCCTGAAGAACCTCAACCTGTCTTCGCCCCAGGCGCCCCTGCCGCCCGAGACACTGAGCATCTTGCAAAACGTGTTCGACCACCCTCCCTCAGACCAGACAGTACGCCTGCTGCGTGACTATACCCAGCGGATACTGGACGAGCTGTTGTCGGCCTCGATGGACACGGTCACCTCCAAACGCCTCGTGGTGGGCATGAACATGCCCGATCAGCGCGATACCTACGGTTTCACCTACCACAACGACCCCGGCAAGCGGATCTTTCTCACCGAGCGCGTGTTCACCCTGCCATGGGACGTTTCGATTTACGCAACGCCACCGGCCATCGAGCTGCTCGCCCACCAGCAAGCAACGACGCTGATACACGAGCTGTCACACCAGGTACTTCGAACCGTGGATATCGCCTACGTGGAAGCCGCGGCCCCCTTCCCGGACCAGATCAGCCAGCACACGCGGGGCGGGCGTATCGCCTATCAGACGATCCTTGGCTACAAACAGAACGGGCTCTCGATCAACACCCCCGCCCAGGCGCTGTTCAGAACCTTCGACACCTCGAGCCAGACCTGGAGAGATATCAGGAAAAAGGATGGACGAGCCCTGCCCGCGATCTTTCGGCTAAGCAAGACAAACACCCTGGCAGCTGCACGCACTGCGTTCTACAGCGATCCGCAGGTACGCACCGACCTGATCCTGGCCAACGCCGACTCGCTGAGCCTGATCATCACCAACCTGGGGCGCAGGCGCTTTGCCGGCGCTGCCGGCTGAAAGCAAAAAAAATGCCCCGTATCCTGCGATACGGGGCATTGGCACTACCGGGCAGTTACCTGCCCTGCTGCATCATCAGACGCCCGACGCCTTGGCGGCGGCAACGTCCTTGATCGACAGCTTGATACGGCCGCGGTTGTCCACGTCCAGTACCAGTACTTCGACTTCCTGGCCTTCTTTCAGGATGTCGGTCACTTTCTCGACGCGAGCATCGCTCAGCATGGAGATGTGAACCAGACCGTCCTTGCCCGGCAGGATGTTGACGAATGCACCGAAGTCGACGATGCGCTCGACCTTGCCGACGTAGATCTTGCCGATCTCGGCTTCGGCAGTGATGCTCAGAACGCGCTGGCGCGCAGCTTCTGCCGCATCCTTGGTTTCGCCGAAGATCTTGATCGAACCGTCGTCTTCGATATCGATCGACGCCTTGGTTTCTTCGCAGATGGCACGGATGGTTGCGCCGCCCTTGCCGATGACGTCGCGAATCTTGTCGGTGTCGATCTTCATCGCGATCATGGTCGGTGCGTTTTCCGACAGCTCGGTGCGCGACTGGCCAATGATCTGGTTCATCTGGCCGAGGATGTTCAGGCGCGCTTCCAGGGCCTGGCCCAGGGCGATTTCCATGATCTCTTCGGTGATGCCGTTGATCTTGATGTCCATCTGCAGCGCGGTCACACCCTTGGCGGTACCGGCTACCTTGAAGTCCATGTCGCCCAGGTGGTCTTCATCACCCAGGATGTCGGTCAGGATGGCGAACTTCTCGCCCTCTTTGACCAGACCCATGGCGATACCGGCTACCGGCGCCTTCATCGGTACACCAGCGTCCATCAGGGCCAGGGAAGCGCCACAGACCGAAGCCATCGAGCTCGAACCGTTGGATTCGGTGATCTCCGACACCACGCGGATGGTGTACGGGAACACGTCGGCGGCCGGCAGCATGGCCTGGACCGAACGACGGGCCAGACGGCCGTGACCGATTTCGCGACGACCAGCACCGCCCATGCGGCCACACTCGCCCACCGAGAACGGCGGGAAGTTGTAGTGCAGCATGAAGGGGTCTTTGCGCTCGCCTTCCAGGGTGTCCAGCAGCTGTGCGTCACGCGCAGTACCCAGGGTCGCAACGACCAGGGCCTGGGTTTCGCCACGGGTGAACAGGGCCGAACCGTGGGTTTTCGGCAGCACGCCGACTTCGATGTTCAGCGGGCGCACGGTCTTGGTGTCGCGACCATCGATACGTGGCTTGCCGTTGACGATGTTTTCGCGAACGGTGCGGTATTCGATTTCACCGAAGATCTCTTTGACTTCAGCGGCAGTCGGCTGGCCTTCTTCGCCGGAGAACTTGGCGATGACCTGCTCGCGCAGCTCGCCCAGGCGAGCATAACGGTCGGCCTTGACGGTGATGGTGTAGGCATCGGACACCGCGGCACCGAATTCGCCACGAATGGCGCTCAGCAGCGGGGTGTTCTCGGCCTTGGCAGTCCAGTCCCAGGTAGGCTTGGCGGCTTCGGCAGCCAGCTCCTTGACGGCCTGGATCACGGCCTGGAATTCATCGTGGGCGAACAGCACGGCGCCCAGCATCTGGTCTTCGGTCAGCTCCTTGGCTTCCGATTCGACCATCAGCACGGCGTCGGAGGTACCGGCAACGACCATGTCCAGGCTCGAGGCAGCCAGTTGCTCGTAGGTCGGGTTCAGCAGGTAGCCGGTGCTTTCGTGGAAAGCGACACGGGCGGCGCCGATAGGGCCTTCGAACGGAATGCCGGAGATGGCCAGCGCAGCCGAGGTACCGATCATGGCAGCGATGTCCGGATCGGTTTTCTTGCTGGTGGAAACGACGGTGCAGACAACCTGCACTTCGTTCATGAAGCCTTCAGGGAACAGCGGACGGATCGGACGGTCGATCAGACGCGAGGTCAGGGTCTCTTTCTCGGAAGGACGGCCTTCACGCTTGAAGAAACCACCAGGGATCTTGCCGGCGGCGTAGGTCTTTTCCTGATAGTGAACGGACAGGGGGAAGAAGCCTTTGCCTGGATCGGCCTGTTTGGCACCGACCACGGTCACCAGCACGGTGACATCGTTGTCGACGGTGACCAATACGGCGCCGGACGCTTGACGAGCAATACGGCCCGTCTCGAGGGTAACGGTCGATTGACCGAACTGGAATTTCTTGATTACCGGGTTCACGGTTTCCTACCTTCTTCAGTGGCTCTGGGGGAACTGGTTCTTGCGAATTCTTGGGCAGCACAGGGAATCGGCCCTGTTGGCAGTCCAGATAAAACTAGAGGTTGGGAGCCTGCCCTGCCCTTGCGGTAAACCGCGCGGGCGAGGCAGACAGCCAACCTCATAGATACGCGCGGCGTGCTCACCCGCGCGGGGGCCGAAGCCCTCGGCGGATGACAGCAGCACGCCGTGCACACCACTGACCAGGCCGCTATTAGCGACGCAGGCCCAGACGACCGATCAGGGCGCTGTAACGAGTGGTGTCTTTACCTTTCAGGTAGTCCAGCAGCTTGCGACGCTGGTTTACCATGCGGATCAGACCACGACGGGAGTGGTGGTCTTTACCGTTGGCCTTGAAGTGGCCTTGCAGCTTGTTGATGTTGGCGGTCAGCAGGGCAACCTGCACTTCCGGGCTACCGGTGTCACCGGCTGCTTGCTGGTATTCGCCAACGATCTTTGCTTTTTCTTCAACGCTGAGTGCCATCTGGCTTCTCCAATATCAAGGGAAACCGTACACACGGTTTCCAATAGGCCAGGGACAGATCCCTGTATTTAAAAGTGAGGCGTGACCGTGCCTATTGACAGCCATCCTCTTGCCCGCCAGTGCCGGGCCTGAACCCGACACTGAAGGTTTCGATCATTCCGACCGAATCAGTCGACGTGGCGCAATGCGCCCGTCTTCGCTCACTTCACCGATACCGATGAAACGACCGTTGTGATCCTGCACGCGGACCATGCCGAACTTCGGCGCATCCGGTGCACGCACCGGCTGACCATGCAGCCAGTAGAACGCGCTGTGCTCGGAGAAGTGCAGCAACGGCCAGTCCTGCAACCCGCTGTCCGATGGCATCAGGAAGCGGTCGACCGCTTCGTTGCCACCTTCGGCGTGCACCTGCTCGAGCTCTTCGAGGGTGACGGTCTGGGCCAGTTCGAAGGGGCCTGCATGCGTGCGGCGCAGTTCTGCAACATAGGCGCCGCAGCCCAGCTGCTCACCGATGTCCTCTACCAGCGTACGGATGTAGGTGCCCTTGCTGCAGCCTACCGAGAGGCGTACCCGGGTGCCTTCGCACTCGAGCAGCTCCAAGCGGTTAATAGTAACAGAACGCGCTTCACGCTCCACTACTTCGCCTGCACGTGCCAGCTTGTACAGCGGCTGGCCATCGCGCTTGAGCGCCGAGTACATCGGCGGTATCTGGCTGATTGGACCACGAAACTGTGGCAGTACGGCTTCAACGTCGCTGCGACCAACGGTCACTTCGCGGGTTTGCAGAATTTCGCCTTCGGCGTCGCCCGTGTTGGTGGTCTGCCCCAGTTGCATCACCGTCTCGTAGCCCTTGTCGGACTCGAGCAGGTATTGCGAGAACTTGGTCGCCTCGCCGAAGCACAGCGGCAGCACGCCACTGGCCAGCGGGTCGAGGCTGCCGGTATGTCCGGCCTTCTCGGCGTTGAGCAGCCAGCGCACCTTCTGCAGGGCAGCATTGGAGGTGAACCCCAACGGCTTGTCGAGCAGGATGATGCCGCTGACGTTACGACGGATACGCTTGACCTGAGCCACCGCTTACTCCTTGGTGTCCAGGGGGGTATCGTCGGACTTGTGCTGGCTGTCCTCGGCGACCGCGCGCTCGATCAGTGCCGACAGATGGGCACCGCGGGTCACGCTCTCGTCGTAGTGGAAGTGCAGTTGCGGCACGCTGCGCAGCTTCATTTCCTTGCCCAGTTGCATGCGCAGGAAACCGGCGGCGCTGTTGAGCACCTTGAGGCTTTGCTTGATGTCTTCTGCGCTGTCCTCGCCCATCACGGTGATGAACACCTTGGCGTGGCCGACATCGCGGCTGACGTCGACGGCGGTGATGGTCACCAGGCCGACGCGCGGATCTTTGACTTCGCGACGGATCAGTTGCGCCAGTTCGCGCTGCATCTGATCGCCGATACGTTGGGTACGGCTGTATTCTTTTGCCATGTTTTGCTACCTGTAACTAAAGCGGCAAACGCCCGGCCAGGCTTGGGCCTGACCGGGCGTTGCGTTCAGAGCCGCCGACCTGCGCCTTGCGGCGGGCGGTCTGCGGCTCCCAAGCTCGCGGCTTAGAGCGTGCGAGCCACTTGGACTTTCTCGAAGACTTCGATCTTGTCGCCGACCTTGACGTCGTTGTAGCTCTTGACGCCAATACCGCACTCCATGCCGGCACGCACTTCGGACGCATCGTCCTTGAAGCGACGCAGCGACTCCAGTTCGCCTTCGAAGATCACCACGTCGTCGCGCAGTACGCGAATCGGACGGTTGCGGTAAACCACACCCTCGGTGACCATGCAGCCGGCGATGGCGCCGAACTTCGGCGAACGGAACACGTCACGCACTTCGGCGATACCCAGGATGTTCTCGCGAACATCGCTGCCGAGCATGCCGGTCAGGGCTTTCTTGACGTCTTCAATGATGTCGTAGATCACGTTGTAGTAACGCATATCCAGACCTTCCTGCTCGACGATCTTGCGCGCGCCAGCATCGGCACGCACGTTGAAGCCGAACAGTACTGCATTGGAAGCCAGGGCCAGGTTGGCGTCGCTCTCGGTGATACCACCGACACCGCCGCCGATCACGCGAACCTGTACTTCGTCGTTGCCAAGACCGCTGAGGGAGCCCTGCAGGGCCTCCAGAGAACCACGCACATCGGACTTGAGTACGATGTTGAGGGTCTTCTTCTCTTCCTGGCCCATGTTCTCGAAGATGTTCTCGAGCTTGCCAGCGTGGGCACGTGCAAGTTTGACTTCGCGGAACTTGCCTTGACGGAACAGAGCCACTTCACGGGCTTTCTTCTCGTCGGCAACCACGCTCAGTTCGTCACCGGCATCCGGGGTGCCATCCAGGCCGAGAATCTCGACCGGGATCGACGGGCCGGCTTCCTTAACAGGCTTGCCGTTCTCGTCGAGCATGGCCCGTACACGGCCGTAGTTCGAACCGCACAGCACCATGTCGCCCTGACGCAGGGTACCGTCCTGAACCAGCACGGTAGCCACCGGGCCACGGCCCTTGTCCAGGCGCGACTCGACCACGACACCACGGCCAGGGGCCGATGGGGTGGCCTTGAGCTCGAGGATCTCGGCTTGCAGCAGAACGGCTTCGAGCAGTTCGTCGACGCCGGTACCCATTTTGGCCGAAACCTTGACGAATGGCGTGTCGCCACCCCAGTCCTCGGAGGTCACGCCTTCGACGGCCAGTTCGTTGCGGATGCGGTCCAGGTCTGCACCTGGCTTGTCGATCTTGTTCACTGCAACGACCAGTGGAACACCTGCCGCCTTGGCGTGCTGTACCGCTTCACGGGTTTGCGGCATCACGCCGTCGTCCGCCGCGACCACCAGGATCACGATGTCGGTCGCCTTGGCACCACGGGCACGCATTGCGGTAAACGCGGCGTGACCCGGGGTGTCGAGGAAGGTGACCATGCCGCGGTCGGTTTCCACGTGGTACGCACCGATGTGCTGGGTGATACCACCGGCTTCGCCGGCAGCTACCTTGGCACGACGGATGTAGTCGAGCAGGGAAGTCTTACCGTGGTCAACGTGGCCCATTACGGTCACGACCGGCGCACGGGAGAACGACTCGCCTTCGAACTTCAGGGACTCGGCCAGGGAATCTTCCAGCGCGTTGTCGCTGACCAGCGTGACCTTGTGGCCCAGCTCTTCGGCGATCAGCTGAGCAGTTTCCTGATCGAGCACCTGGTTGATGGTGACCGGAGTACCCATCTTGAACATGAACTTGACGACTTCAGCGGCCTTGACCGACATCTGCTGTGCCAGCTCGGAAACGGTGATGGTCTCGCCAATGGCCACGTCGCGGATAACCGGACCGGTCGGGCTCTGGAAGCCGTGGGCATTGCGCTTCTTCATCTTGCCCTTGCCACGGCCACCACGGCGGAAGCTGTCGCTTTCCTCTTCGGTGGTACGTGGGGCGGCACGTGGAGCTGGCGCCTTTTCCTTTTCCTTGACCTTGACCGATACGCGCGGGGCCTCGTTGCGGCGCTCGCCACCACGGCGGTCGTCGTCACGCGACTTGTCGTTGCGACGGGCGTCTTCGGCTTTCTTGCGCTCGACACCCGGGGCCGGAGCTGCAACCGGCTCGGCAGCTGCAGGCGCAGCCGTCACGGCTGGTGCTGCAGCGGCTGGCGCAGGTGCGCTGGCCGGCTGACGGCTGGCGGATTCTTCGGCACGTTTACGCGCTTCAGCTTCAGACTTGTCGCGTGCTGCGTTTTCAGCGGCACGACGTTCTTCCAGCTCGCGATTCTGCTCAGCCTGGATTTCTTCGGGGCTGCGCTGTACGAAAACTTTCTTCTTGCGTACTTCTACGCTGATGCTCTTGCTACCAGCAACACGCAGGGTGCTGGTGGTCTTGCGCTGCAAGGTAATCTTGCGCGGCTCTTCCACCTTCGCCTTGTGGCTGCTTTTCAAGTGGGTCAGCAGAGCCTGCTTCTCACTGTCGGTCACTACCTGACCGGCGTCGGTGTGCGGCAGACCTGCCTCACGCATCTGCTGCAGCAGGCGCTCTACCGGTGCAGCGACCTCTTGGGCCAATTCTTTCACCGTGACTTGCGTCATGCACTTCTCTCCTCAGGCCAGCCTACTTACTCGAACCAGTGGGCTCGGGCGGCCATGATCAACTTGCCGGCACGTTCTTCGTCGATGCCGTCGATGTCGAGCAGGTCATCAATCGACTGCTCGGCCAGGTCTTCGCGGGTAACCACGCCGCGCACCGCCAGTTCCGCCGCCAGATCCTTGTCCATACCCTCAAGCGAGAGCAGGTCTTCGGCCGGATGGGCGTCTGCCAGTTTTTCCTCAGTAGCGATGGCTTTGGTCAACAGGCGGTCCTTGGCACGCGCGCGGAGTTCGTTGACGATCTCCTCGTCGAAGCCATCGATGTTGAGCATTTCTTCCAGCGGTACGTAGGCAATTTCTTCCAGGCTGGTGAAACCTTCGTCAACGAGAACCTGCGCCAGCTCTTCGTCGACTTCCAGCTCTTCGATGAAGTTACGCAGAATGTCGCCGGTTTCAGCTTGTTGCTTGGCCTGGATGTCCGACTCGGTCATCACGTTCAGGGTCCAGCCGGTCAACTGGCTGGCCAGACGTACGTTCTGACCACCACGGCCAATGGCTTGCGCCAGATTGTCCGCGGCTACAGCGATGTCCATCGCGTGGGCATCTTCATCAACGATGATCGCCGCGACTTCTGCCGGCGACATGGCGTTGATGACAAACTGGGCCGGGTTGTCGTCCCACAGGACGATATCCACTCGCTCGCCGCCCAACTCGCCAGACACTGCCTGTACGCGCGAACCGCGCATACCGATGCAGGCGCCTTGCGGGTCGATGCGCTTGTCCTTGGAGCGGACAGCGATCTTGGCGCGAGAACCCGGGTCACGGGAAGCCGCCATGACCTCGATAAGGCCCTCGGCGATTTCCGGCACTTCGATGCGGAACAGTTCGATCAGCATCTGGGGCGCGGTACGCGACAGGATCAGCTGCGGGCCGCGGTTTTCGGTGCGGATTTCCTTGAGCAGCGCACGTACACGCACACCGACACGGAAAGTCTCGCGGGAGATGATGTCTTCACGGGCCAGCAGCGCTTCGGCGTTGTTGCCCAGGTCGACGATCACGTTGTCACGGGTAACCTTCTTGACGGTACCCGAGATGATTTCGCCCAGACGCTCGCGATAGGCATCGACCACCTGTGCGCGCTCGGCTTCGCGGACCTTCTGCACGATGACCTGCTTGGCGGTCTGTGCAGCGATGCGGCCGAACTCGATGGACTCGATCTTCTCTTCGATGACATCGCCAACCTTGGCTTCAGGATGGGTTTCCTGAATCTTGCTTGGCCAGGTTTCGATCGCAGGATCGTCAAGATCCTCTTCCTCGACCACCGTCCAGCGACGGAAGGTCTCGTAGTTACCGGTGTGGCGGTTGATCTCCACACGCAGGTCGACTTCATCTTCGAAGCGCTTCTTGGTAGCAGTGGCCAGGGCCACTTCCAATGCTTCGAAAATCACGTCTGCCGGTACACCCTTTTCATTGGATACCGACTCAACAACCAGCAGTACTTCTTTGCTCATCGTACGCCTCGCCTTTCGCAAGCCATTGGGTCCGCACGAACTATCGGACCCGGCATGTCTCAGTCAAAACTGGGAATAATGTTGGCCTTGTCGATCATGTCGATCGGCAGAAGGAATTCGTGTTCATCTACCTGCACCACGACATCCTGCTCTTCCACACCGCGCAGAAGGCCCTGAAAATTACGTCGACCTTCGAAAGGCGAGCGCAGTTTAATCTTCACCTGCTCACCGACATACTTTGCAAACTGTTCAAGTGTGAACAGCGGGCGTTCCATGCCAGGAGAGGAAACTTCAAGGGTGTATTCAACGGAAATGGGATCTTCGACATCCAGAATGCCGCTGATCTGACGGCTGACGATGGCGCAGTCATCCACCAGCACACCGCCTTCTTTGTCGATATAAACGCGCAACATTGAGTGGCGGCCTTGAGCCGAAAACTCGATACCCCAGCATTCATAGCCTAGGGCCACGACCACCGGGGCCAACAAGGCCTGCAACTCTTCTAGCTTGCTCGACACCTGAACCCCCTTGTGCATGCTATGCAAATAAAAAATGGGCGAAGCGCCCATCCCTGATACGCCGGGTGAATACCGGCGCTGAGAACTGATCAGCTAACAAAAAGCCCCTGAAAAGGGGCTCTGCTGAAACTGGTTGCGGGGGCTGGATTTGAACCAACGACCTTCGGGTTATGAGCCCGACGAGCTACCAGACTGCTCCACCCCGCGTCAAAGCTGGGGCGAAAGTATACGACCGAACCCCGCGAGGGGTCAATCTAACCTCCACCTACAAGAAAGCCCGCTGTAGCGGGCTATCTTGTTTCAATTGGTACCGAGAAGGGGACTCGAACCCCTACACCCTATGGGCACAACCACCTCAAGGTTGCGTGTCTACCAATTCCACCACCTCGGCAATACTACTTTGAAACCCGTTACTTCTGCTCTTGAGCTGGAGGTACATCGCCGGTGTTGCTGGCGGGCGCCTGTTGCTCCTGGAGCACCGGTACATCATCTGTTGCCGGTTTTTGCTGCTTCACTTCAAGTACCGCTGGATCTGGAAGCCCTACCTGAGTCAGCTGATGAGCTTTCTCTTTAGCAAAGTAACCTAACCCTAGGGCGGTTATGAAGAAACTGGCGGCAAGTATAGCAGTAAACTTACTAAGAAAGGTAGCAGAACCTTGGCTTCCGAACACAGTATTTGAAGCCCCTGCGCCGAAAGATGCACCTGCTTCCGCACCTTTACCCTGTTGCAGCAACACCAGCACTACCAAACCCAGTGCGCCCAACAGATGAAAAACTACTACGACTGTTTCCAGCATTTTTCAGTTTCCTGCGGCGCGACAAATTGCACCGAATTCGTCTGCGTTCAGGGAAGCTCCACCAATGAGCCCCCCATCGATATCCGGCATGCCGAACAGCTCAGCCGCATTGGCCGCCTTCACGCTGCCGCCGTATAGAAGCCGCACATTCATCGCGACCTCTGAATTCTTTGCCGCCAGTTGCTCACGAATGGCCTTGTGCACATCCTGAGCCTGTTGCGGGCTGGCCGTGAGGCCGGTGCCGATGGCCCATACAGGCTCATAGGCAATGATTGCACTGGCGAAGGCCTCAACACCGAATGCGTCGATGATGCTGCTCAACTGACGCCCTACAACCTCAAGCGTCTTGCCAGCTTCGCGCTCCTCCAGGGTTTCCCCTACACAGAGCACAGGCTTCAACCCGCAAGCCTGAGCCGCAGCGAACTTGCGATTCAGCACTTCGTCGCTTTCGCCCAGTATCTGGCGACGCTCCGAGTGCCCGATCAGCACCAGCTCACATCCCGCATCGACCAGCTGACTCGGAGCAACCTCACCGGTCAGCGCGCCTTGCTGGGGCTCTACCGCAGAATCCTGAGCACCCACGGCTATCGACTTGCCCTGCAACCCTTCAATCGCTTGATTGATGTACAGGCAGGGCGGGAACACCGCGACTTCAACACCGCTCGGCAGGGCTAGATTGCTCAAGCCCTTGATCAGCTCAGCGACGCTGGCGCGGGTACCGTGCATCTTCCAGTTACCAGCTACCATAGGGCGACGCATGCTGTACCTCGTCGGTCAAAGTGGGCGCAGATGTTACCCAACCCGATCACCACTGGCAAGCGCTAATCAGGCGCAAACTTCAGTTACCAGCTTTGCCAGTTCCTCGGCGTAGCCGCGCACCTGACTTTCGTCGTCACCTTCGACCATCACACGCACCAGTGGCTCTGTGCCGGACTTGCGCAGCAGCACGCGACCACGACCCGCCATGGCCTCGGTGACCCGCTCGCAGGCCTGTTTGACCGCCGGGTGCTCGACAGGGTCCACCTTGCTCTCGCCAAAGCGAACATTGATCAGCACCTGCGGGCATTTGCGCAGCGCCTGACGGGCCTGAGCCAGGGTTTCACCGCGACGCTTGAGCGCCATCAGCACCTGCAGGGCAGCGATGATCGCATCTCCTGTGGTGGTATGACTGAAGCACACCACGTGCCCGGAATTCTCGCCGCCGATGTTCCAGTCGCGCTCCAGCAGTTCGGCCATCACATAGCGGTCACCCACCTTGGCACGCACAAACGGTATCGAGAGCTCCTGCAAGGCCAGTTCGAGGCCCAGGTTGCTCATCAGCGTACCCACAACGCCACCATTGAGCTTGCCACGCTCCTGGAGGTCACGGGCAATGATGAACAGCAATTCGTCACCATCGACGATCGCGCCGGTATGGTCGACCATCAGCACCCGGTCACCGTCACCGTCGAACGCGATCCCCAGGTCGGCATGCCCTACCAGCACCGCCGCCTGAAGCGACTCGATATGGGTCGAACCGCAGTTCTCGTTGATGTTGAGGCCATCCGGCTGCGCTGCCAGCACCGTGACATCGGCGCCGAGCTCGCGAAACACGCTGGGGGCCACCTTGTACGTGGCGCCGTGGGCGCAGTCGACCACCAGCTTGAGGCCGGCGAAATCGGTACTGGTCGGCACGCTGCTCTTGCAGAACTCGATGTAGCGGCCGGCCGCGTCGTTGATGCGCGACACCTTGCCCAGCTTGCTCGACTCGACCACGGTCATGGGCTTGTCGAGCAACTCCTCGATCATCTGCTCCACATCGTCGGGCAGCTTGGTGCCCTGACCGGAGAAGAACTTGATGCCGTTGTCGTCATGCGGATTGTGCGACGCACTGATGACGATCCCGGCTTCGGCATGAAAGGTGCGGGTCAGGTAGGCGATGGCCGGCGTCGGCATCGGGCCGAGCAGCAGCACATCTGCGCCCGCCGCAGACAGACCGGCCTCAAGGGCCGACTCGAACATGTAGCCGGAGATACGCGTGTCCTTGCCTACGAGCACCCGGCAGGCGCCGAGCTTGCGAAAGGCCATGCCTGCGGCCCAACCGAGCTTGAGCATGAAATCCGGCGTGATCGGGTATTCGCCGACACGGCCACGAATTCCGTCGGTACCAAAATATTTTCTGCTCATAGTGAAATGCTCCGTCACTCTTATTCGGCGGCTTCAACCGCTGCAATCATCCGTACCACGTCGACGGTCTCGGCAACATCGTGAACTCGCAGGATGCTCGCACCCCGGGTCATCGCCAGCGCAGCAAGCGCCAGGCTGCCATAAAGCCGCTCACCGACCGGACGCTCCAGCGCCAGGCCGATCATGCTCTTGCGCGAAACGCCCACCAGGAGGGGACGGCCCAGGCGATAAAGGTCCTGCATATGCTTGAACAGGCTGAGGTTGTGCGCAAGCGTCTTGGCAAAACCAAAGCCCGGATCGAGCACAATCTTTTCGGCGCCGATACCCACCGAAGCACAGGCTGCCATGCGCTGCTCGAGAAACATCGCCACCTCGACGGTCACATCGTCGTAGTGCGGGTTGTTCTGCATGTCGCCGGGCTCGCCGCGCATGTGCATAAGGCAGACCGGCAAACCGGTGGCTGCAGCGGCATCCAGGGCGTCATCGCGGGTCAGCGAGCGCACATCGTTGATCAGCCCCGCGCCCAGGCGGGCAGTCTCGCGGATCACAGCCGGCGTCGAGGTATCTACCGAGATGATGACATCCAGCTCGCGACTGATCGCTTCGACAATGGGTGCAACCCGCTCGAGCTCTTCGAGAGCAGTGACCACGCGTGCACCTGGCCGGGTGGACTCCCCACCGACATCGACAAGCGTAGCACCGGCCGCCACCATCGCTTCGGCATGGCGCAAGGCCGCATCACGCTGGGTGAAGCGACCGCCGTCCGAGAAGGAATCAGGGGTTATGTTGAGGATACCCATCACATGGGTACGGGAAAGGTCGAGAACCCGGTTGCCGCAAGGCAACCGGGTTGGGTACTGCTGTGAAGTCATGTCAACCCTTAGAGCTGCGCCGCCGGACCACCGATCGGGGACTCGGGGCGATCACCTTGCGTGGCAGAGGTGCCCGAAGTGCCCGAACCACCTTCCCAGTCACGGGGCTCACGCGGCTCGCGACCGGCCATGATGTCGTCGATCTGGTCGGCATCGATGGTCTCGTACTTCATCAGCGCATCGGCCATGGCATCGAGCTTGTCACGGTTTTCGGTGAGGATCTGCTTGGCAGTGGCATAGCACTGGTCGATGATGCTGCGCACCTCGGAGTCGATCAACTTGGCCGTCTCGCCCGAAACGCTGGCGTGCTGGGAACCGGCACTGCGGCCCAGGAACACTTCGCCTTCTTCTTCGGCGTACATCAGCGGGCCGAGTTTTTCCGACAAGCCCCACTTGGTGACCATGTTGCGAGCGATCTGGCTGGCTCGCATGATGTCGTTGGAGGCACCCGTGGTAACGCCATCGAAGCCAAGGGTCATTTCCTCGGCGATACGACCACCGTACAACGAGCAGATCTGACTGATCAGCGCACGCTTGGACAGGCTGTAGCGGTCCTCTTCCGGCAGGAACATCGTGACGCCCAGGGCGCGACCGCGCGGAATGATCGAGACCTTGTACACCGGGTCGTGCTCGGGCACCACGCGACCGACGATGGCGTGACCCGCCTCGTGGTAAGCGGTGTTCTGCTTCTCTTTCTCGGACATGACCATCGACTTGCGCTCGGCGCCCATCATGATCTTGTCCTTGGCCAGCTCGAACTCCTTCATCTCGACCACACGCTTGCCGCCGCGCGCAGCGAACAGCGACGCCTCGTTGACCAGGTTGGCCAGGTCGGCACCGGAGAAGCCGGGCGTACCACGGGCGATCACAGCAGGGTTCACGTTGTCGCCGATCGGCGTCTTGCGCATGTGCACCTTGAGAATCTGCTCGCGACCACGGATGTCGGGCAGGCCAACGACCACTTGGCGGTCGAAACGGCCTGGACGCAGCAACGCAGGGTCAAGCACGTCCGGACGGTTGGTAGCGGCGATCACGATGATGCCGTCGTTCATTTCGAAGCCGTCCATCTCCACCAGCAACTGGTTGAGGGTCTGCTCGCGCTCGTCATGACCACCGCCCATGCCGGCGCCACGGTGGCGACCGACGGCGTCGATTTCGTCGATGAAGATGATGCACGGTGCGTGCTTCTTGGCCTGCTCGAACATGTCACGTACACGGCTGGCACCGACACCCACGAACATTTCAACGAAGTCGGAACCGGAAATGGTGAAGAACGGCACCTTGGCCTCACCCGCAATGGCCTTGGCCAGCAGGGTCTTACCGGTACCGGGCGGGCCGACCATCAGCACGCCGCGCGGAATACGACCGCCCAGGCGCTGGAACTTGCCTGGATCACGCAGGAACTCGACCAGCTCGCCAACCTCTTCCTTGGCTTCATCGCAACCTGCGACGTCGGCCAGGGTGGTCTTGACCTGGTCTTCGGAGAGCAGACGCGCCTTGCTCTTGCCGAAACTCATCGGCCCACCCTTGCCACCGGCACCGCCCTGCATCTGGCGCATGAAGAACATGAACACGGCGATGATGACCAGGATCGGGAAGCTGGCGACCAGCAACTGGGTCCAGATGCTTTGTTGTTCAGGCTGCTTGCCTTCGACCACGACGTGGTTGTCGACCAGGTCACCGATCAGGCCGTTGTCGGCGATCGCGGGACGCACGGTCTTGAAGCTGTCGCCGTCGGTACGCTTACCAATGATGACTGCACCGTCGACCGTCACACGCTCGACCTTGCCATCCTTGACCTGCTGAATGAAGTCGGAATAGTTGAGGGTCTGCGGCTCGTTCGGGCTGGAGAAGTTGTTCATCACGGTCACCAGGACCGCGGCGATGATCAACCACAGGATCAGATTCTTTGCCATGTCGTTCAATTAGCTACCCTCTGAGGCAGGCCTTAGGCGCAGCCGTGCCTCGCATGATAATCACCGGCTTAACTTACTACATTACCTACATGTCTGCAGGCGCCGTCTGTAACCCTTTGTGAAACCTAGACTACACGATGTTCATCCAGGTCAGGCAGGACATCCGATTGGAAATAGCTATCGGATACCCTGGAAGCTGCCGGCCTGAAGCCCTACTCGCCCTTGTAGCCACGCCCCAGCATGTACTGCTCGCGGGAGCGATCGCGTGAAGAATCGGGCTTGAGCATCTGCACCTTGTCGAATTTCTTGCGGGCGTCCTTGAGGTAGACGTCAAACCCCTCGCCCTGAAAGATCTTGATCAGAAAATCGCCACCCGGCTTGAGTACCCGGGTCGCCAGATCAAGGGCCAGCTCGCACAGGAACATGGCCTTGGGCATATCCACAGCGGGCGTACCACTCATATTGGGGGCCATATCGGAAATCACAAGGTCTACGTGCGAATTACCGACCGCCTCGAGAATCTGCGCCAGCACTTCATCCTGGGTAAAGTCGCCCTGGATGAAGGTAACGTCGGGAATACTGTCCATTTCGAGGATGTCGGAGGCGATCAGACGCCCCTGACCGCCAATCAGACGACTGGTCACCTGCGACCAGCCACCGGGCGCCGCGCCCAGATCGATCACGCTCATGCCCGGGCGGATCAAACGGTACTTTTCCTGGATTTCGAGCAATTTGTAGCTCGCGCGCGAGCGATATCCGTCCTTTTGCGCCTTTTTGACGTAAGGATCGTTGAAGTGTTCTTTCAGCCAGCCAAGGCTTGTCTTGGAACGCGCCACTGGGCACCTCGATGATAAGGGTCGTGATTAACTGGGCGGATCCACGGGCCCTCGGGTAAAATGGCCGCCATTTTTACAGAATCTAGACAAAGGGTCAGATTATGCCGCTCAATAACGAGCAGAAGAAACAGTACAAATCCATTGGCCACGATCTGAAACCAGTTCTGATTGTGGCAGGCAACGGCCTGACTGAAGGGGTTATCGCCGAACTCGAGCGCGCCCTGGCCGATCACGAACTGATCAAGGTAGAGATCCGCTCGGAAGACCGCGAAGAACGTGCCGCCGCCATTGCCGCACTGTGCAAGGCCGGTCGCGCCGAACTGGTGCAGACCATCGGCAAGAAGGCACTGATCTATCGCCGCAACCCGCAGCCCAACAAGCAACTGTCGAACATCCACCGCTACAAGTGATGTTCGCGCCGTTCAGTGGCGCGCCTTGCGCGCCCTGCCCGGCGGCGGCTGCAGCACCAGCAGCAAACCGCTGAGGCCCAGCACCAGGTAGCAGAACAGCTGCCAACGCAACTGCCCCGCCCCGCCAACCCGCAAGACGAAATACATCACGCACGCCGCCACTGCCATCAGCAGCAGTTGCCCACGCATGTCTCGCCACAGGCTGGCCATCCCTTCGGCCTGAATCAGCACCAGCACCTGCACGCAGCAGCCCGCCGCCGCAAAGGCGACCAGCAGCGACGCGGCCAGCACGCCAAAATCTTCGATCAACAGCGGCGCCAGGCCAATCTGGCCCAGCACCGGCAGTACCGCAAAATGCAGCATCCACACGCCGCCGACCCAGAGCACCTGGGCCAGCTGCCAGATCACTGCCGACGCGGCAAAGCCGCGCGGGCGATCAAATGTGACGGACTTCGACAATCTCGTACTCGACTGTGCCGCTCGGCGTCTTGATCACCACAGTGTCACCCTCTTCCTTGCCGATGATGGCGCGGGCGATCGGAGCACCGACCGAGAGCTTGCCGTTCTTGACGTCCGCCTCGTCCTCACCAACGATCTGGTAGGTCACCTGATCGCCGGTTTCGGTGTTTTCAAGGTTCACGGTGGTACCGAAGATCACCTTGCCCGTGTGGGCAATGGTGGTAACGTCGATCACTACCGCATTCTGCAGGCGGCCTTCGATATCGCGGATACGCGCCTCGACCATGCCCTGCTCTTCACGGGCAGCGTGGTACTCGGCGTTTTCCTTGAGGTCGCCCAGCTCACGGGCTTCGCCAATCGCCTGGCTCAGGCGCGGGCGTTCGGTCTTGCTCAGGAAGAGATGCTCTTCCTCCAGGGCGCGAGCGCCCTGAACGGTCATCGGGTATTTGGTAATACTCATGCTTTGAGTCCTGCATGCAGATCCTGCAAGCGACGTACGGTTTTTTCCGGACCGAACTTCAGCGCTTCGCAGATGGCTTCACCGGCCGCAATGGTCGTGGTGCAGTAGATCTTGTGCTGCAACGCATTGCGACGAATCGAGTAGGAGTCGGCAATCGACTGGCGACCTTCGGTGGTGTTGATGATCAGCGACACTTCGTCGTTCTTGATCATGTCGACCACGTGCGGACGACCTTCGGTCACCTTGTTCACGCGACGCACTTTCAGGCCTGCCGCCTCGATGATCTTGGCGGTACCGGCCGTGGCAACCACTTCGAAGCCCAGGTTGATCAGGTCGCGGGCAACGCCAGCCACCTGCGGCTTGTCGTCGTCACGCACGCTGATGAACGCGGTGCCGCCGGTCGGCAGCACTTCGCTGGCGCCCATCTGGGCCTTGGCGAAGGCTTCGCCGAAGGTGTCGCCGACACCCATGACTTCACCGGTGGACTTCATTTCAGGGCCGAGGATCGGATCGACGCCCGGGAACTTAGCGAACGGGAACACCGCTTCCTTCACGCTGTAGAAGTTCGGAATGATTTCCTGGGTGAAACCGATCTCTTTCAGGGTCTTGCCGGCCATGACGCGAGCCGCAATCATCGCCAGCGAGGTGCCGATGCACTTGGACACGAACGGCACGGTACGCGAAGCACGCGGGTTGACCTCGATCACGTAGATCTTGTCGCCCTGCAGCGCCAGCTGCACGTTCATCAGGCCGACAACGCCCAGCTCCAGTGCCATCTTCTTGACCTGGTCGCGCACTTCGTCCTGCACGTGGGCAGGCAGCGAGTACGGCGGCAGCGAGCATGCCGAGTCACCGGAGTGAACACCGGCCTGCTCGATGTGCTGCATGATCGCGCCGATCACAACGTCGGTGCCGTCGCAGACCGCATCCACGTCCATCTCGATGGCGCAGTTGAGGAAGTGGTCCAGCAGCACAGGGCTGTCGTTGGACACCTGCACCGCTTCACGCAGGTAGCGCTTGAGTTCGTCCAGTTCGTAGACAATCTCCATCGCACGGCCGCCCAGTACGTAGGACGGGCGCACCACCAGCGGGTAACCGATGACGCCGGCGGCACGAATCGCTTCGTCTTCGCTGCGCACGGTGGCGTTTGGCGGCTGCAGCAGGTTCAGGCGCTGAACCATCTGCTGGAAGCGCTCACGGTCTTCGGCGCGGTCGATGGAGTCCGGGCTGGTACCGATGATCGGTACGCCGGCTTCTTCCAGGGCACGGGCCAGTTTCAGCGGAGTCTGGCCGCCGTAGTGCACGATGACGCCCTTCGGCTTCTCGACACGCACCACTTCCAGCACGTCTTCCAGGGTCAGCGGCTCGAAGTACAGGCGGTCGGAGGTATCGTAGTCGGTGGAGACGGTCTCCGGGTTGCAGTTGACCATGATGGTCTCGTAGCCGTCTTCACGCAGGGCCAGTGCCGCATGGACGCAGCAGTAGTCGAACTCGATGCCCTGGCCGATACGGTTGGGGCCGCCACCCAGGATCATGATCTTGTCGCGGGTCGACGGGTTGGCCTCGCACTCTTCCTCGTAGGTGGAGTACAGATAGGCGGTGTCGGTGGCGAACTCGGCTGCGCAGGTATCGACGCGCTTGTAGACCGGGAAGATCTCGAGCTTGTGGCGGTGACGACGCAGGTTCTTGTCGGTGATGCCCAGCAGCTTGGCCAGGCGCTGGTCAGAGAAGCCCTTGCGCTTGAGGCGCAGCATCAGTGCCTTGTCGATATCGGCCAGGCCCAGGGTCTTGACCTTCTCTTCTTCCTTGATCAGGTCTTCCATCTGCACCAGGAACCAGCGGTCGATCATGGTCAGGGCGAAGATTTCATCCACGCTCATGCCCGAACGCATGGCGTCGGCCACGTACCAGATACGCTCGGCGCCCGGCACGGTCAGCTCGCGCTTGAGGATGCTGGCAGCTTCCGGGCTGGCCAGGTCCACTTTCGGGTCCAGCCCGCATACACCGACTTCCAGGCCGCGCAGGGCTTTCTGCAGCGACTCCTGGAAGGTGCGGCCGATGGCCATGACTTCACCCACGGATTTCATCTGGGTGGTCAGGCGGGCATCGGCTTTCGGGAATTTTTCGAAGGCAAAGCGCGGCAGCTTGGTGACGACGTAGTCGATCGACGGCTCGAACGAGGCCGGCGTGCGACCACCGGTGATGTCGTTCTGCAGTTCATCGAGGGTGTAGCCAACAGCCAGCTTGGCGGCGATCTTGGCGATCGGGAAGCCGGTGGCTTTCGAGGCCAGGGCCGAGGAACGCGAAACCCGCGGGTTCATCTCGATCACGACCATGCGGCCAGTGTCCGGGCAGATACCGAACTGCACGTTGGAGCCGCCGGTTTCGACACCGATTTCACGCAGCACCGCCAGCGAGGCGTTGCGCATGATCTGGTATTCCTTGTCGGTCAGGGTCTGTGCCGGTGCGACGGTGATCGAGTCACCGGTGTGCACGCCCATCGGGTCGAAGTTCTCGATGGAGCAGACGATGATGCAGTTGTCCTTTTTGTCGCGGACCACTTCCATCTCGTACTCTTTCCAGCCGATCAGCGATTCGTCGATCAGCAGTTCCTTGGTTGGCGACAGGTCCAGACCACGGGCGCAGATTTCTTCGAATTCTTCACGGTTGTAGGCGATGCCGCCACCGGTGCCGCCCATGGTGAAGGACGGACGGATGATGCACGGGAAGCCCAGCTTCTCGAGCACCGCATTGGCCTCTTCCATGCTGTGGGCGATACCCGAGCGCGGGCATTCCAGGCCGATGGCCTTCATGGCCTTGTCGAAACGCGAGCGGTCTTCGGCCTTGTCGATGGTGTCGGCGTTGGCACCGATCATTTCCACGCCGAATTTTTCCAGGACGCCTTCGCGCTCCAGGTCCAGCGCGCAGTTCAGCGCGGTCTGGCCGCCCATGGTCGGCAGCAGCGCGTCAGGGCGCTCCTTCTCGATGATCTTGGCCACCGACTGCCACTTGATCGGCTCGATGTAGGTGGCGTCGGCCATGGCCGGGTCGGTCATGATGGTGGCCGGGTTGGAGTTCACCAGGATGACGCGAAAACCCTCCTCGCGCAGGGCCTTGCAGGCCTGGGCGCCGGAGTAGTCGAATTCGCAGGCCTGGCCGATCACGATCGGGCCGGCGCCGAGAATCAGGATGCTTTTGATGTCTGTACGTTTTGGCATGGGTTGTCACTCAAATCCGCGGGTCAGTGGGCAAGCTGTGTCGAACAATCCACTCGAGGAGCGCCTGAACGCGGCCTGTGCCGGTTCAGGGCTGCCTCCGGGGGTGCTCAGCGGCGCTTGGCCATGGCATCGATGAAACGATCAAACAGTGGCGCGACGTCGGTCGGGCCCGGGCTCGCCTCAGGGTGACCCTGGAAGCTGAAGGCGCTCTTGTCGGTGCGCTCGATGCCCTGCAGGGTACCGTCGAACAGCGACTTGTGGATGGCGCGCACGTTGCCTGGCAGGGTCGCTTCATCTACCGCGAAACCGTGGTTCTGGCTGGTGATCATCACCACGCCGGTGTCCAGGTCCTGGACCGGGTGGTTGGCACCGTGGTGACCATGACCCATCTTGACGGTCTTGGCACCGGAGGCCAGGGCCAGCAGTTGGTGGCCCAGGCAGATACCGAACACAGGCACTTCGGTTTCGAGGATTTCGCGGATCGCCTGGATCGCGTAGTCGCAAGGCTCGGGGTCGCCCGGGCCGTTGGACAGGAACACGCCATCGGGGTTGAGCGCGAGCACTTCGCTGGCCGGGGTTTGCGCCGGCACCACGGTGACGCGGCAACCGCGTTCGACCAGCATGCGCAGGATGTTCAGCTTGACGCCATAGTCGTAGGCCACGACGTGGTACGGCAACTCGGCGGCGTCGATGGTCGGGTGGCTGTCGGTCTTCAGGTTCCACACGCTGGAGCGCCACTCGTAGCGGCTCTTGGTGCTGACGACCTTGGCCAGGTCCATGCCCTTCAGGCCCGGGAAGCCGCGCGCGGCTGCGATGGCCGCCTCTTCAGAAATGTTGTCGCCAGCCAGGATGCAGCCGTTCTGCGCGCCCTTCTCACGCAGGATGCGGGTCAGGCGACGGGTGTCGATACCGGCAATGGCCACCACATTGTTGGCCTTGAGGTAATCGGACAGCGACATCGTGTTGCGCCAGTTGCTGGCGATCAGCGGCAGGTCACGGATGACCAGGCCGGCCGACCAGACCCGATCGGACTCGGCGTCTTCCGGCGTGGTGCCGGTGTTGCCGATGTGCGGGTAGGTCAGGGTAACGATCTGCTGCGAGTAAGAAGGGTCAGTCAGGATTTCCTGATAGCCGGTCATTGCGGTGTTGAACACCACCTCACCAACGGTCTGACCGTCGGCTCCAATGGCCTCACCGCGAAAAATGCTGCCATCGGCAAGGGCGAGTATGGCTGGCTTAGTCAAGAAGACCTCCCAAAAATAAAGCCTGAAGGGGCGATCGCAGGTTGCAAAAAAGCGGAATGACGTATAGACACGTCACCCCGCTTTCTTCGTCGAATTATCTGCGCGCTTTTAGTGGACACACTAAAGCTGTAGCTTACAGAAAAAGGCTTTTTCGGTCTACCACTGATGTGCCTGAAAGGCATGGGAATGCGACAGAAAGTCGCTTGTTTCAAACGCTCGGCCAGGGAGGCCGGCGAAGGGGCCGCATGGCAGCCCCTGATGCAGCGATCAACGCAGGTCGAGCACGTCCTGCATGTCGTACAGGCCCGGCGCACGCCCATCCAGCCACAGCGCGGCACGTACCGCACCCTTGGCGAAGGTCATGCGACTGGAGGCCTTGTGGGTGATCTCCAGGCGCTCGCCGTCAGCGGCGAACAGCACGGTGTGGTCACCCACCACGTCACCGGCACGCACGGTGGCAAAGCCGATGGTCTTGCGGTCCCGCGCACAGGTCTGGCCTTCCCGGCCATACACGGCCACTTCCTGCAGGTCACGACCAAGTGCATTGGCCACCACCTCGCCCATGCGCAGCGCGGTACCCGACGGCGCATCCACCTTGTGACGGTGATGGGCCTCGATGATCTCGATGTCCACATCGTCGCCCAGCACACGCGCCGCCATGTCCAGCAGCTTCAGGCTGAGGTTGACGCCAACGCTGAAGTTGGCGGCAAACACGATAGGGATGTCCTTGCCCGCCTCGGCCAGCAGTTGCTTCTCTTCAACACTGAAACCGGTGGTGCCGATGACCATCGCCTTGCCCGCCTTGCGGCAGAACGCCAGGTTCTTCAAAGTCACCGAAGGATGGGTGAAGTCGATCAGCACATCGAACTCGTCGACCACCCGATCCAGATCACCCGACAGCGGCACACCAATACGCCCCAGCGCCGCCAGCTCACCGGCGTCGGCCCCGACCAGCGTACTGTCCGGACGATCCACAGCGGCGGTCAGGCCCGCCCCCGGCGTCTGCTGCACTGCCTCGATCAGGGTCTTGCCCATCCGCCCTGCCGCGCCCATTACCGCTATACGTCGCATGCCCTGTTCCTTCTTACAGATCGCCGAAGAAGCGTTTCACGCCTTCGAACCAGCCATTGGCCTTGGGAGAATGGCAGCTGTCGCCATCCAGCGAAACACGCAACTCTTCGAGCAGCTCACGCTGACGACGGCTCAGGTTGACCGGCGTTTCTACCGCCACCCGGCACATCAGGTCGCCCGCGCCACCGCCACGCACCGGCGCAACGCCCTTGCCGCGCAGACGGAACTGCTTGCCGGTCTGGGTCCCCTCGGGGATCTTCAGCTTGACCCGGCCATCGAGGGTCGGCACTTCAAGCTCGCCACCCAGCGCCGCATCGGTGTAGCTGATCGGCACTTCGCAGTACAGGTGCTTGCCGTCGCGCTGGAAGATCGGGTGCTCGCGCACATTGATCACCACGTACAGGTCGCCGGTCGGGCCACCCTGGGAACCTGCCTCGCCTTCGCCCGACAGGCGAATGCGGTCACCGGTATCGACGCCGGCCGGCACCTTGACCGAGAGGGTCTTGTACTCTTCGACACGGCCTTCGCCATGGCACGAATCGCACGGGTCGGTGATGATCTTGCCCTGACCATGACAGCGCGGGCAGGTCTGCTGCACCGAGAAGAAGCCCTGCTGCATGCGCACCTGGCCAATACCGCCGCAGGTCGGGCAGGTCGAAGGCGACGAGCCCTTCTTGGCACCCGAGCCATCGCACGGCGCACAGTTGACCAGCGTCGGCACACGGATGTTGACCGTGGTGCCGCGCACGGCCTCTTCCAGGTTCAGCTCGAGGGTGTAGCGCAGGTCGCTGCCACGCTGAGCGCCACCGCGACCACCGCCCCGGCCACCGCCGAAGAAGTCGCTGAACACATCACCGAAGATGTCGGAGAAGTTGGCGCCACCGAAACCGGCACCGCCGCCACCCATGCTCGGGTCGACACCGGCATGGCCATACTGATCATACGCAGCACGCTTGCTGGCATCGGAGAGCACTTCGTAAGCCTCGTTGGCTTCCTTGAACAGCTCTTCCGAGGCCTTGTCATCAGGATTACGGTCCGGGTGGTGCTTCATCGCCAGGCGACGATAGGCCTTCTTCAGGTCGGCCTCGCTCGAGCCGCGCTCGACTCCCAGAACCTCGTAATAGTCACGCTTTGCCATAATTCTTTGCACTCTTGAGGACGTTCGGCATACCTCGGCGCATACCGCGCTGTGCCGCCAGCATTCAAGCGCGCTCGAATGCTGTAAAAATTCGGGTATTCCAGACACGCCAACGCGGGAGCAAGCCCCCGCGCGGCGACATCCTACCAGTCACTGCCGAACAGCAGTCAACCGGGCGACAACCTGTAGCTATTACTTGTTGTCTTTTACTTCTTCGAACTCAGCGTCGACCACGTCGTCGTGCTTGGGCTCTTCAGCTTCTGGCTGAGCACCGCCCTGAGGCTGTTCGGCCTGCTCGGCGTACATCTTCTGAGCCACTGGCGCGGAGACCTTCGACAGCTCTTCGACCTTGGCTTCGATGGCAGCCTTGTCGTCGCCTTTGACAGCGGCTTCCAGGGCGACAACGGCAGCTTCGATAGCAGCCTTCTCGTCCGCGGTTACCTTGTCACCGGCGTCGGCGACCATCTTGCGGGTCGAGTGAACCAGCGCGTCACCCTGGTTGCGGGCAGCAGCCAGCTCTTCGAACTTGCGATCTTCCTCGGCGTTGACTTCAGCGTCACGCACCATCTGCTGAATTTCTTCCTCGGACAGACCCGAGTTGGCCTTGATCACGATCGACTGCTGCTTGCCGGTCGCCTTGTCTTTGGCACCTACGTGCAGGATGCCGTTGGCGTCGATATCGAAGGTCACTTCGATTTGCGGTACGCCACGTGGTGCTGGCGGAATCTCGGCCAGGTCGAATTTACCCAGCGACTTGTTCTGCGCGGCTTGCTTGCGCTCGCCCTGCAGCACGTGAATGGTCACGGCGCCCTGGTTGTCGTCGGCCGTCGAGAACACCTGCGACTTCTTGGTCGGGATGGTGGTGTTCTTCTCGATCAGCGCAGTCATCACGCCACCCATGGTTTCGATACCCAGGGTCAGCGGGCTGACGTCCAGCAGCAGCACGTCTTTCACGTCACCAGCCAGTACGGCGCCCTGAATGGCAGCACCCATGGCGACAGCTTCGTCAGGGTTCACGTCCTTACGTGCTTCCTTGCCGAAGAAGTCGGTCACCAGCTTCTGCACCAGTGGCATACGGGTCTGACCGCCGACCAGGATCACGTCGTTGATCTTGCTCACGTCGATACCGGCGTCTTTCAGCGCGATGCGGCATGGCTCGATGGTGCGCTGAACCAGGTCTTCGACCAGCGATTCCAGCTTGGCGCGGGAAATCTTCACGTTCAGGTGCTTAGGGCCGGTGGCGTCTGCAGTGATGTACGGCAGGTTCACGTCGGTCTGCTGGCTCGAGGACAGCTCGATCTTGGCTTTTTCGGCAGCTTCTTTCAGGCGCTGCATGGCCAGCGGGTCACCCTTGAGGTTCATGCCGCTTTCTTTCTTGAATTCGTCGACGAGGTAGTCGATCAGACGAATGTCGAAGTCTTCACCACCCAGGAAGGTGTCGCCGTTGGTAGCCAGTACTTCGAACTGGTGCTCGCCGTCGACTTCAGCGATCTCGATCACCGACACGTCGAAGGTACCGCCACCCAGGTCGTAGACGATCACGGTGTGATCACCCTTGGCCTTGTCCATACCGTAGGCCAGTGCGGCTGCGGTCGGTTCGTTGATGATGCGCTTGACGTCCAGACCGGCAATGCGACCGGCGTCCTTAGTAGCCTGACGCTGGCTGTCGTTGAAGTAGGCAGGTACGGTGATGACCGCTTCGGTCACTGCCTCGCCGAGATAGTCTTCGGCGGTTTTCTTCATCTTTTTCAGAATTTCAGCCGAGATCTGAGGCGGAGCCATCTTCTGGCCGTTCACTTCCACCCAGGCGTCGTTGTTGTCAGCCTTGACGATCTTGTAAGGGACCATCTGGATGTCTTTCTGAACGACTTCTTCGTCAAAACGACGGCCGATCAGACGCTTTACCGCGTACAGGGTGTTGTGCGGGTTGGTCACCGCCTGACGCTTGGCCGACTGGCCGACCAGGAACTCGCCGTCATTGGCGTAGGCAATGATCGAAGGGGTGGTACGAGCGCCTTCGGCGTTCTCGATGACCTTGACGTTGCCGTTTTCCAGAATGGAGACACAGGAGTTGGTGGTCCCCAGGTCGATACCGATAATTTTGCCCATGTTAACTCTCCCGAAACTTTGGATTTGGTTGCCGCAGCGGTGGTTGCCAACTGCGGTAGCACTTAAACGCTTGACACTTAAATGGGGGCCGCCAAGCTAATTTCAAGCCTTCTCGTCAATCGAGGGCGAAACCGGAGCCGGAGCCTTGCTGACCACGACCATGGCCGGGCGCAGCAGACGCCCATTGAGCTGGTAGCCCTTCTGGAACACCTTGAGCACGCTGTTGGGCTCGACGTCCGCACTCTCCTGCATGGCCATGGCCTGGTGCAGTTCGGCGTTGAACGGTTCGCCGTGCGGGTCGATCGCCTCGAGGTTGTAGCGCTTGAGGGTGTCGTGGAACATCTTCAGGGTCAGCTCGATGCCTTCACGCATCGGGCGGATGCTCTCGTCTTCGGCGCTGGACAGCTCCAGGCCGCGCTCAAGGCTGTCGATCACCGGCAACAGGTCACCAGCGAATTTCTCAAGGGCGAACTTGTGCGCCTTCTCGACATCCTGCTCGGCGCGACGGCGCACGTTCTGAAGGTCTGCGGCGGTGCGCAGGGATTGATCCTGGGCCGCCGCCAGTTGCTCTTCGAGCACCTGCACGCGCGTGCTCAGCTCATCGCCGGCTGCCTCGGCGTTCAGATTCTGTTCATCCAGCGTCTGTTCGTCAGCCATAAAATCTCTCCTTTGCAATTTCGTCAGCGAACTTACTCGCACGTCTGCCGGCTATATGGGGTCTGAAAATGCAGCTTCAAGGGCTGATGAACAGTCAGCAGCATTACCCTCATAACCCCTTGCGATCAAAACCCTCACCGAGCAACCGAATCAAACTAAGCACAAGCATTGTCAGGCGATTTCAAAACACTGTATAAATAACCAGACCTTACGCCTGGGAGCCGCCCCAATGCTGGTGCATCTTTCCGTACACAACTACGCCATCGTCGAACACCTGGACCTCGAACTCGCCCGCGGGATGAGCGTCATCACCGGTGAAACCGGGGCCGGCAAATCGATCATGCTCGACGCCCTCGGCCTCACCCTGGGTGATCGCGCCGACAGCGGCGTGGTGCGCCCCGGGGCAGACAAGGCCGACATCCTGGCCACCTTCGACCTGGGCGACATTCCCGAGGCCCGCACCTGGCTGGCCGAGCGCGACCTGGACACCGACGGCCCGTGCATACTGCGCCGGGTGATCACCGCCGAAGGCCGCAGCCGTGGCTATATAAACGGCACGCCTTGCCCGCTGGGCGACCTCAAGGCCCTGGGCGAGCTGCTGATCGACATCCACAGCCAGCACGAACACCAGTCGCTGCTGAAGACCGACACCCATCGCCGCCTGCTCGACGAGTACGCCGGCGCCACCGACCTTGCACGCCAGGTTCAGCTGGCGGCGCAGCGCTGGCGGCAGACCCGCCAGGAGCTCGAGCGGCTGAGCAACTCCGGGGACGAACAGCGCGCGCAGCACCAGTTGCTCAGCTATCAGCTCGAAGAGCTGGAAAACCTCAACCTGGGCGAAAACGAACTTGAGCTGCTGGAACAGGAACACAAGAACCTGACCAATGCAGAGGCCCTGCTCGGTATCTGCCGCCAGGTCATCGACCATTGCAGCGAGAGCGACTCGGGCAATGTGCTCAGTGCGCTGACCGTCAGCCTCAATCGCCTGACCGCCGTACAGAATGCCCCCAAGGCGCTGGCCGAGGCGGCCAACATGATCGCCAGTGCGCAGATTCAGGTAGAAGAAGCAGTGGGCGAGCTCAACCGCTTTCTCGACCATTTCGACGCCGACCCCGCGCGGCTGCAGCAGCTGGAAGAGCGTCTCGACGCCCTGTACACCCTGGCGCGCAAACACCGCGTGCACCCCAGCGAGCTGGCCGACCTGCAGCAACGCTTGATGGAGGAGCTCGAAGGCCTCAACGCCAACGACGAGTCCATTGCCCGACTGGGTGACGAACTTGCCGCCTTTGCCCGCCATTACCAGGAAAAGGCCTCGGAGCTGAGCCGCCTGCGCCAGCAGGCCGCGACCCAGCTGGCTGGCGCGGTGGAGCTTGAGATTCAGCGCCTGGGCATGCCTGGCGGACGCTTCAGCATCGAACTTCGCCCCAACAGTGGCGAAGACTTGTTGCCCCAGGGCCTGGAGCAGGTCGAACTGCTGGTCAGCGCCAACCCCGGCCAGCCGCTCAAGGCACTGGCCAAGGTGGCTTCCGGGGGTGAATTGTCACGGATCAGCCTGGCAATCCAGGTCATTACCGCTCAGACCTCGCGCATTCCGACCCTGGTGTTCGACGAAGTCGACGTGGGTATCGGCGGCCCGACTGCGGAAATCGTGGGGCAGCTGTTGCGTCGCCTGGGCGAGCGTGGGCAGGTATTGACGGTCACCCACCTGCCGCAGGTAGCCGCGCAGGGCCACCATCACCTGTTCGTGCACAAGGTGCGCAACAGCGATGCGACCCATACGGCGGTGGCGAGCCTGGGCAAACGTGAGCGGGTCGAAGAAGTGGCGCGCATGCTGGGCGGCATCGACCTGACCAAGGAATCGCTGGCGCATGCCAGAAAGATGGTCGTCACCAGCAAAGCCTGAGTGCCCCCGCAGGAGCCGGCCTTGCCGGCGTACAACATTACAGCCCCCACAAAGCACGAAGGCGACCCCAGGGTCGCCTTCAATGCCGTGCAATTCAAAGCAAAGTGCTTACTTTTTCTTGCGCACGTACAGTACGAGATTGTGATCTACCAACTCGTAGCCGTGCTCCAGCACGATTTCCTTCTGGCGCTTTTCAATTTCGGCATCGAAGAACTCGATGACTTCGCCAGACTCCACGTTGACCATATGGTCGTGGTGGCCGCCGTCGGCCAGTTCAAACACTGCATGACCGCCGTCGAAGTTGTGACGAACGACAAGACCTGCCGCCTCGAACTGGGTCAGAACACGGTAAACCGTGGCCAGACCGACGTCCTCGCCTGCCTCCATCAACGCCTTGTAGACGTCTTCAGCACTCATGTGGCGCTGCTCGGTGGAGTCGAGCATCTGTAAAATCTTGACTCGAGGCAGGGTCACCTTGAGACCGGCTTTGCGTAATTCGCTATTTTCAACCATGGTCAGCTTTCTCGCCGATGCTGCTTCGCAGCTTCTCTGAATACGGGTATGATCGGGGTTTACGTTGTCCAGCCAAGATAGTGGAAGTCGCCCACCGATGCAAAACACCAAGCTCTTGCTAACCAGCCTCACCTTTGTGGGACTGCTCGCACTCGCCGGTTGCTCGTTCCCCGGGGTTTACAAAATCGACATCCAGCAGGGCAATGTCGTCACGCAGGACATGATAGACCAATTGCGGCCGGGAATGACCCGCCGGCAAGTACGGTTTATCATGGGCAACCCTCTGATCCAGGACACCTTCCACACCAACCGTTGGGACTACCTGTACAGTCTGCAACCAGGTGGGGGCGAGCGCCAGCAGGAACGGATGAGCGTGTTCTTCAACGAGAACGACCAGCTCGCCAGCCTGTCAGGTGACTTCATGCCGGGTGTGAGCCGCGATCAGGAAATCCTTGGCGGCGCAGCGGGCACCACCGTCAGCCCTGCCGAAGGCGAGACACCTGCCAAGCAGGAAGCCCCCGCCAAGCCTGGCTCGCTGGAAGACACGATCCAGCGCGACGTCGATACCATCGAAGTCATCCCGGTTCCAGTGCCGGAACCGCTGGACACCTCGCCGCAGTAAGCAAGGCGCAGGCAATAAAAAGCCCGGATCATTCCGGGCTTTTTCATGCGCGGCGTTTCACCGCTTGGCCTTCTTGAACACCCTGGCTACCTTGGCCGCGCGCTGTTTGCGCACCTCCTTGGGGTCGATCAGCAGCGGCCGATACAGCTCGATCCGATCACCCGCCTCGACCGGATGCTGCGACGCAACCACCTTGCCAAAGATACCCATCGGGCAATCCCCGATCGACACGCCCGGCAACTGCCCGGCGATGCCCGACAAGCGAACTGCCTCGCTCACCGACGTACCCGCTGGCACCTCCAGCGCCAGCAACAGCTGCTGCTCGGCGGTGGCGTAGACCACTTCGATGGGCAGCATCGGCTCAGCCATTGAGTTGCTTGGCCCGCTGGCAGAACGCATCCACCAGGGTGTTGGCCGCCTGGTTGAAGATCGGCCCCAGGGTGGCGCGCACCAGCGGCCCGGCGTAATCGAACGACAGGTCCAGGCTGATCTTGCAGGCCTTGTCGCCGAGTGCCTTGAACGTCCACAGCCCGTGCAGCTGATTGAACGGCCCCTCCTCAAGGTTCATCTCGATGGACTGCCCTGGCACCAACTCATTTCGCGTTACAAAACTCTGGCTCATGCCGCCCTTGGCCGCCTCGACTCGCGCACGCATCAGGGTCTCGCTCTGCTCCAGCACCGTGCTGGAGGAACACCACGGCAGAAATTCCGAATAGCGGGCGACGTCATTCACCAGGTCATACAGCGCCTGAGCGGGGTACGGCAACAGTGCCGAACGTTGAATATGGGTAGTCATCCAGGCGTCACTTCCAAAGCTGAGCGGTAAACACGATGCGAATGCCGAGGGGCGCCACATAGCGCATCAAGAGGAAAAACAGCGCGTATTGTCCGGGATTCACTCCAACGGCTCAAGCGTACCGCTACCCCGTAGCCGACAGCGCGACGACTGCCTATAATGCCGCCCCTATGGCTAAACAAAAGAAGCATCCGACAGGGACCATCGCGCAGAATAAAAAGGCGCGTCACGATTACTTCATCGAGCACAAGTTCGAGGCCGGATTGGTCCTGTCCGGTTGGGAAGTAAAAAGTCTGCGTGCCGGCAAGGCGCATCTTGTGGACAGCTACGTGCTGCTCAAGGACGGTGAAGCATGGCTGATGGGTTGCCATATCACCCCCCTGACCGCGGCCAGCACCCACGTGATCGCCGACCCGACCCGTACCCGTAAACTGCTGCTCAATCGCCGCGAGCTGGAGCGCCTGTTCGTGGGCGTACAGCAGAAGGGCTATACCTGCGTGGCCTTATCGATGTACTGGAGCAAGCACTTGATCAAGTGCGAGATTGCCCTGGGCAAGGGCAAGAAGGAATACGACAAGCGCGATACCCAGCGCGAGCGTGATTCCGATCGCGAGTTGCAGCGTGCCGTGCGCAGCAAGGGCCGCGACGAGTAGGCACGCCTGCTTTAGCCACTTCGCCGGCAAGGCCGGCTCCTACAGGCCAAGCGAAACCCTGTAGGAGCCGGCCTTGCCGGCGAAAGCCGCAACGCTTGTCTAGCGCCCGTTGCGCCGCTCTGCCCGCGCGACCCGCTGCACTTCCTGACGCACCTCTTCGAGCACCTCCTGCACATACAGAATGTGCTGGCTCGACACCTCCCGTGCATCCTGCGCACGCCCTTCGACAATCGCCAGGTACAGGTCCCGGTGCTGCGCAATCAGCATGTCGCGGGTCTCGCTGCGCTGCTTGTACATACCGCCGATGTTGGTCACCACGTTGCGCTTGAGCAGGTCGAACAACCCGCGAATGGTATGCAGCAGCACCGCGTTATGGCTGGCCTCGGCAATCGCCAGGTGGAACGACGCATCCGCCGCCCCTTCCTCGGCGCGGCTCACCTCATCGGCACGCGCATAACAGTCCTGCAGCGCATCGAACGCCACCTTCAACCGCTCGCGATCCACCGCGGTGGCACGCAATGCGGCGTAATAGGCACACGACGCCTCCAGCGTATGACGAAACTCCAGCAGGTCGCGTTCGACCTCCGGATTGTTCTCCAGCAATTGCAACAAGGGGTCGCTGAACGTCGAACCCATCGACTGGGCAACATAATTGCCGCCACCCTGTCGGCTCACCAGCATGCCCTTGGCTACCAGCTTCTGGATCGCCTCGCGCAACGACGGGCGTGACACCCCGAACTGCTCGGCCAGTTGCCGCTCGGCCGGCAACCGCTCACCGGCGGTCAAGGTGCCTTCAAGAATCATCCCCTCAAGCCGCTCGACGATATCGTCGGACAAACGGCGTTGGCGGACCTGGTTGAAAACCATCACATGCTCTCCACAATCCCGAGTTCGTTCGGGGCCGCCTATTTTGGCCTATCGGTGCCCACGCCACACCCACCAGTTGGCGAATTTCGAAGCCGCTCAGCCGACCTTTTTTCAACCGTCCGACGAAAGTTTTAGCGGGGCAAATTGACACACCCACCACAGGGCTCTTAACCTAGCGGCTCGACATTGTAAATTGGTATGACCAATTAGCCAATGCCACTGCATGACCAACAACAATTAGGGGCCACCCCATATGCAAACCTGGCAACAACTCTATAGTCCGCTTGGTAGTCTCGGCCTGTCCGCCCTGGCGGCAGTCATCCCTATCGTGTTCTTCTTCCTGGCGCTGGCCGTGTTCCGCCTCAAGGGTCATGTGGCAGGCAGCATCACGCTGGCGCTGTCGATCCTGGTCGCCATCTTCGCCTTCCAGATGCCCGCCGACATGGCCCTGGCTGCTGCCGGGTACGGTTTTGCCTATGGCCTGTGGCCCATCGCCTGGATCATCGTCGCGGCGGTGTTCCTGTACAAACTGACGGTCAAGAGTGGCCAGTTCGAAGTGATCCGCAGCTCGGTGCTGTCGATCACCGACGACCAGCGTCTGCAGGTTCTGCTGATCGGCTTCTGCTTCGGTGCCTTCCTGGAAGGCGCGGCAGGCTTCGGCGCACCCGTGGCCATTACCGCTGCACTGCTGGTGGGCCTGGGCTTCAACCCGCTGTACGCCGCCGGCCTGTGCCTGATCGCCAACACTGCCCCGGTGGCCTTCGGCGCCCTGGGTATCCCGATCATCGTGGCCGGCCAGGTCACCGGTATCGACGCCTTCAAGATCGGCGCCATGACCGGTCGTCAATTGCCGCTGCTGTCGCTGTTCGTGCCGTTCTGGCTGGTGTTCATGATGGACGGCCTGCGCGGCGTCAAGGAGACCTGGCCTGCAGCCCTGGTGGCCGGCCTGAGCTTCGCCGTCACCCAGTACTTCACCTCCAACTTCATCGGCCCGGAACTGCCGGACATCACCTCGGCACTGGCCAGCCTGATCTCCCTGACCCTGTTCCTCAAGGTCTGGCAGCCCAAGCGCTCGATGACCACCGCTACCGGCAGCGTCGGTGCAGCCGTGGTCAACGGTGGCGGCAGCCAGCCTTCGCCTTACAGCTTTGGCGAGATCTTCAAGGCCTGGTCGCCGTTCCTGATCCTCACCGTGCTGGTCACCATCTGGACCCTAAAGCCATTCAAGGCGGCCTTTGCCGCCGGTGGTTCGATGTACAGCTGGGTGTTCAACTTCGCCATCCCGCACCTTGACCAGCTGGTGATCAAGACCGCGCCGATCGTCGCCGCCCCGACCGCCATGCCGGCGGTGTTCAAGCTCGACCCGATCTCGGCCACCGGTACCGCGATCTTCTTCTCCGCGCTGCTGTCGATGCTGGTGCTGAAGATCAACTTCAAGACCGGCCTGACCACGCTGAAGGAAACCTTCTTCGAACTGCGCTGGCCGATCCTGTCGATCGGCATGGTGCTGGCCTTTGCCTTCGTCACCAACTACTCGGGCATGTCGTCGACCATGGCCCTGGTACTGGCCGGCACCGGCGCAGCGTTCCCGTTCTTCTCGCCGTTCCTTGGCTGGCTGGGCGTGTTCCTGACCGGTTCGGACACTTCGTCCAACGCGCTGTTCAGCTCGCTGCAGGCCACCACCGCGCACCAGATCGGGGTCAACGACACCCTGCTGGTGGCCGCCAACACCAGCGGCGGCGTTACCGGCAAGATGATCTCGCCACAGTCCATCGCCGTGGCATGCGCGGCCACCGGGCTGGTTGGCAAAGAGTCGGACCTGTTCCGCTTCACCCTCAAGCACAGCTTGTTCTTCGCCACCATCGTCGGCCTGATCACCTTGATCCAGGCGTACTGGCTGACCGGCATGCTGGTTCACTAAAGTGAAAGAGGCCGGGCGCCCCAAGGGCGCCCGGCAGCTGCCCCTTTCAACCGACGCTGCGAGACACCATGATCATTTCAGCCTCTACCGACTACCGCGCCGCAGCCCAACGCAAGCTGCCGCCCTTCCTGTTCCACTACGCCGACGGCGGCGCCTACGCCGAGTACACCCTGCGCCACAACGTCGAAGACCTGGCCAGCATCGCCCTGCGCCAGCGCGTTCTGAAGAACATGTCCGAGCTCAGCCTCGAGACCCGCCTGTTCGATGAAACCCTGAGCATGCCCGTGGCCCTGGCACCGGTCGGCCTGACCGGCATGTACGCCCGGCGCGGCGAGGTGCAGGCGGCACGTGCCGCGGCGGCCAAGGGCATCCCCTTCACCCTGTCGACCGTGTCGGTGTGCCCGATCGAGGAAGTGGCCCCGGCCATCGACCGGCCCATGTGGTTCCAGCTCTATGTGCTCAAGGACCGCGGCTTCATGCGCAATGCCCTGGAGCGTGCCAAGGCCGCCGGCGTGACCACCCTGGTGTTCACCGTGGACATGCCCGTACCCGGCGCACGCTACCGTGACGCCCACTCCGGCATGAGCGGCCCTAACGCACCGCTGCGGCGCATGTGGCAGGCCATGACCCACCCCCAGTGGGCGCTGGATGTAGGCCTGCTGGGCAAGCCCCACGACCTGGGCAACATCTCCAAATACCGCGGCAGCCCCACCGGCCTGGCCGACTACATCGGCTGGCTGGGCGCCAACTTCGATCCGTCGATTTCCTGGAAGGACCTGGAATGGATCCGCGAGTTCTGGGATGGCCCGATGGTGATCAAGGGTATTCTCGACCCGGACGACGCGCGCGACGCCGTGAAGTTCGGTGCCGACGGCATCGTGGTGTCCAACCACGGCGGTCGCCAGCTCGACGGCGTGCTGTCCAGCGCCCGTGCCCTGCCGGCCATCGCCGATGCGGTCAAGGGCGACCTGAAGATCCTTGCCGATTCCGGTATCCGCAGCGGCCTGGACGTGGTGCGCATGATCGCCCTGGGCGCAGACACCGTACTGATCGGCCGTGCCTTCCTCTATGCCCTCGCCACCGCAGGCGAAGCCGGCGTGAAGAACCTGCTCGACCTGTTCGAAAAGGAAATGCGCGTGGCCATGGTGCTGACCGGCGCCAAGTCCATCAGCGAGATCACTCGCGATTCGCTGGTACGCGAATTCGGCGCCTGACCGCCTGCCCCATCACCGCCTGATTGTCCGGGGCACGCGGCGCGATAGACGCCGTGGCCCCGCGAGGAGTTTGCATGAGCCTGCCCACCGCGTTTCTCGACTCGGTTGAACGCCTGATCCCCCGTGAGCGCCGCTTCGACGACCCCACGTCTACCCTGGCCTTCGGTACCGACGCCAGCTTCTACCGGCTGATCCCCAAGCTGGTGGTGCGCGTGGAAAGCGAAGACGAAGTGGTGGGCCTGCTCCAGCTGGCCCAGCGCGACCGCGTGCCGGTGACCTTCCGCGCCGCCGGCACCAGCCTGTCGGGCCAGGCCATCAGCGACTCGGTGCTGATCGTACTGGGCGACAACTGGAACGGTCGCGAGATTCGCGAGCAAGGCCGGCAGATCCGCCTGCAACCCGGCGTGATCGGCGCCCAGGCCAACGCCTGGCTGGCGCCGTTCGGACGCAAGATCGGCCCCGACCCGGCGTCCATCAACGCCTGCAAGATCGGCGGCATCGTTGCCAACAACGCCAGTGGCATGTGCTGCGGCACCGCCCAGAACACCTACCACACCCTGGCCGGCCTGCGCCTGGTGCTGGCCGACGGCACCCGCCTGGACAGCGAAGACCCGGCCAGCGTCGCGGCCTTCCAGAGCAGCCATGCCGACCTGCTCGAATCGCTCGCGCGCCTGGGCCGCGAGACCCGCGCCAACACCGAACTGGCTGCGAAAATCCGCCACAAGTACCGGCTCAAGAACACCACCGGCCTGTCGCTCAACGCCCTGGTCGACTACGACCAGCCACTGGACATCCTCAACCACCTGCTGGTGGGCTCCGAGGGCACCCTGGGCTTCATCAGCGCGGTTACCTACGACACCGTGATCGATCACCCGCACAAGGCGTCGGCGCTGATCGTGTTCCCGGACGTGGAAACCTGTTGCACCGCCGTCACCGTACTGAAAAGCCAGCCGGTATCGGCCGTGGAACTGCTCGACCGGCGCAGCCTGCGCTCGGTGCAGGACAAGCCCGGCATGCCGGCCTTCGTGCAGCAGCTGTCCGAGGGTGCGTGCGCCCTGCTGATCGAGTCCCGCGCTGCCACCCAGACACTGCTGCACGAGCAGTTGGGCCTGATCATGGCCTCGCTGGCGCAATTTCCGGTCGAGAAACAGGTCGACTTCACCGAAGACGCCAAGGAAAACGCCAAGCTCTGGGCCATCCGCAAGGACACCTTCCCGGCCGTCGGCGCCGTACGAAAGACCGGCACCACGGTCATCATCGAAGACGTGACCTTCCCGGTCGAGCAACTGGCCATCGGCGTCAACCGCCTGATCGAGCTGTTCGAGCGGCACCACTATGACGAAGCCATCCTGTTCGGCCATGCGCTGGAGGGCAACCTGCACTTCGTGTTCACCCAGGGTTTCAACAGCGCCGAAGAGGTCGCCCGCTACCAGGCGTTCATGGACGACGTGGCGCACCTGGTGGCGGTCGAATTCGGCGGTTCGCTCAAGGCCGAGCATGGCACCGGGCGCAACATGGCGCCGTTCGTCGAACTGGAATGGGGCCACGATGCCTACCAGCTGATGTGGACGCTCAAGCGCCTGCTCGACCCCAACGGTATCCTCAACCCGGATGTCGTGCTCAGCGACGACCCGCAGATCCACCTTAAGAACCTCAAGCCGTTGCCGGCCGCCGACGAGATCGTCGACAAGTGCATCGAGTGCGGCTTCTGCGAACCGGTGTGCCCGTCCAAGGGGCTGACCCTGAGCCCGCGCCAGCGCATCGTGATGTGGCGCGACATCCAGGCCAAGAAGCGCGCCGGGGTCGATACCACCGCGCTTGAACGCGACTACCAGTACCAGGGCATCGACACCTGCGCCGCCACCGGCTTGTGCGCCCAGCGCTGCCCGGTAGGCATCAACACCGGCGAACTGGTGAAGAAACTGCGCGCCCAGGCTGCCAGCCATGTGAAAACGGCCGACTGGCTGGCGGAGCATTTCCACACCGCGCTAAGCGGCGCCCGCCTCACCCTGCGCGCAGCCAACGGTGCCCGCCGCCTGTTGGGCGCGCCACGTCTGGCCCGCATCAGCCAATCGCTGAGCAAAGCCAGCAACGGCCGCCTGCCGCTCTGGACGCCGGCCATGCCGCAGCCCCTGCAACCCATTCAGTTCAGCCCGGCGAGCAACGATGCGCGGCCCCGCGTGGTGTACCTGGCGGCCTGCGTATCGCGCGTCATGGGCCCGGCCGCTGGCGATCGCGAACAGACCTCGCTGCTGGACAAGACCCGCGGCCTGCTGGAAAAGGCCGGCTACCAGGTGGTGTTCCCCGAGAACCAGGACAGCCTGTGCTGCGGTCAGCCGTTCGCCTCCAAGGGCTATGCCGAACAGGCCGAGCACAAGCGCCAGGAACTGATCGGCGCGCTGCTGCATGCCAGCCGCGGCGGGCTCGACCCGATCTACTGCGACACCAGCCCGTGCACCTTGCGCCTGGTGCAAGACCTCAAGGACTCGCGCCTGGACCTGTATGACCCGGTGCGCTTCATCCGCACCCACCTGGTGGACAAGCTGGAGTTCACCCCGCAGGACGCACCCATTGCCGTGCACGTGACCTGCAGCACCCAGCACCTGGGCGAGAGCCAGGCCCTGATCGACCTGGCACGGCGTTGCAGCAAAGAGGTGGTGATACCCGAGGGCATCCACTGCTGCGGGTTTGCCGGCGACAAGGGCTTCACCACCCCCGAACTGAACGCACATTCACTGCGCAGCCTAAAGGACGCCGTGCAGTACTGCAGCGAAGGCATCTCCACCAGCCGCACCTGTGAAATCGGCCTGAGCGAGCATGGCGGCATCGACTATCACGGCCTGGTGTACCTGGTGGATCGGGTGACCAGAGCCAGGGCGCTGTGAGCCAAGGCGGCTCCTGCGAACCTGCAGGAGCTGGCCATGCCGGCGAACAGGCCATCTGCCACAACATCCGTCTGAACCCCTGGCATCGGCCGCAGTCCATGCAAATAGGCCCCTTATCCTGAGGCCTTCCCAGCCAAGGAGATTCACATGAAGCGTACTGCGATTACCGGACTGTTCCTCAGCGCCGCACTGCTAGCCTCGCCTGTGTTCGCGGCGGATAAAGACCTGTGTACCAGCAACCTGCAGAAGATCGACGACCAGATGGCAACCATGGGCGCGACCTCCGAAGGGCTGGACGATGCGCTGAAGCAGCACGTGGCTGACGCCAAGGCCGCGCAGGCGGCGGGCAACGACAAGGATTGCATCACCATTAGCGCCAAGGTGCTGTCGCGCCTCGAGAAGACCGACAAGGGCGGCAACGGTCAGTAACCTCGGTGGGCGACCGGACCGGTAGTCGACGTCGCCCGACCGATGGCGTATACTCCGTCACATGCACCCGAAACGGTGCTAGCGCTAGAGCAGTAAAAAATGGGGCCGATTAGGATTCGACGCCGGTGATGAAACTCTAGGTGCATGCCGAGTTGGTAACAGAACTCGTAAATCCACTGTTGCAACTTTCTATAGTTGCCAATGACGAAAACTACGAGGGTTACGCTCTCGCTGCGTAAGCAGCTGAGCCCGCTCTCCTGGTAGCTTCGGCTCCAGCAATCACTAGGGGATGCCTGTAAACCCGAAGTGATTGTCATACAGAACAGGATCGTCGTGTAGCACGTTGGGGGCAAAGCGACTAAAACTTACCCAACTCGTCCAAAGCACCCTGCCCGTCGGGCGGCTGCGGATTAACTCAATAGACACGGCTAAGCATGTAGTACCGACAGCGGAGTACTGGCGGACGGGGGTTCAAATCCCCCCGGCTCCACCAAACAAAGAAAAGACGTCCTCGGACGTCTTTTTTTTGCCTGAAATTCCGCAATACGGAATCTCAGGGCCGCTGGGGCTTTCTGAGTTTTAAGCTCCCACGCAGGCTGGGAAGATGGGAAGACCAAAGTCAATCAGCACCACCCACTCTGATGGAACTGTGTCCAATCCGCCGATGATGGCACAAAAACATCACGCCCCCTGTAGAATCCGCCGCGGCGCGGCCCGGAGGGGGCCGAGCGCGACTGGTACCAAAGGAATCCAGGATATTTGACGGCAGCCATGCTCATAGTATTAAGCACAGGCTGCGCAACCGGCCTCAATTCGGTCCAACAATCGGAACTCGCAAGTTACAAGGCAAGTAACCTCGCGGTTCAGGAAAAGAGCCCTGGCGTGGGAGCCGCACTTGGCCTCCTGCCTGGCGGGGGTTCCTTTTATGGACGCTCCTACGGGTTTGGCGTGGTCAACCTTTTGCTCTGGCCTATCTCGATCTTATGGGACCCTGTCAGCGGGTATGACGCTGCAGAATCGATCAACTATCAAGCCACTAAAGCGCACGTGTCCAACTTGAAAAGAACCGAGATGGACAATCTCGACTCCAGGCTGGCCACGGATGAAATCGACCTGAAGCAGTACACGCTTGAAAGACGCAAGGTTGATGAGAAGTACGCACACAGCCTCTGACACGATCCCAGAAAGCCCGCCAAGCGCGGGCTTTTTCATGCTTGTATGACATCGCATGGCAAAAATCGACAGCGCCTCCGGGAGTGTCCATTGAACCCCCTCATCCATTCATAGTTTAGTAAACCCCAATCCAAGAATCGAAAAAGTCAGCTTTTACCCTCCTTACCCCCATGAAACCTTAGGGCACCACAAAACCACCTTAGGAGAACACTGCGCTGCGTGGCGAGCCTTGCTGTTGGCTGTGCGGTTTGCCCTGCAGCGCTGGAACGAGAACCGGATGTCTCTCGTCTGGGAGGACCGATTGATCCCGGTGTCTCGAGTGATGTGCAATCACCCTTGAACAGTAGGAGATAACAATAATGATCAAAGCTCTGAAATTCGCAGCACTCGCAACGGGGATAGTCACTGCCAGTCACGGCCTCGCGGCCGACCTCACCATCGTCTCCTTCGGTGGCGCCAACAAGGAGGCCCAGGTAAAGGCCTTCTACAAGCCCTGGCAACAAGCCCGAGGCAGCAAGATCATTTCCGGCGAGTACAACGGCGAAATGGCCAAGGTCAAGGCCATGGTCGATACCCGCAGCGTGTCCTGGGATGCCGTGGAGGTGGAGTCCGCCGAGCTTGCCCGGGGCTGTGAAGAGGGCATGTTCGAGACGCTGGACCCAGCTCAGATCGGCCTCGATACCAAGCATTTCGTTCCCGGCGCCATCCAGCCCTGCGGCATAGGGTTCCTGGTGTACTCGACGGTGCTGGCCTACAACACCAGCAAGCTGAAGCAAGCCCCCACCGGCTGGAAGGATTTCTGGGATGTGGAGAAATTCCCGGGCAAGCGCGGCCTGCGCAAGCTGGCCAAATCGACTCTGGAGTTCGCCCTGATCGCCGACGGGGTAGCGCACGCTGACGTCTACACGTTGCTGGCCACCAAGGCAGGCCAGGACCGCGCCTTCGCCAAGCTGGATGAGATCAAGCCGCATATCCAGTGGTGGGAAGCCGGCGCCCAGCCACCTCAGTATCTCGCGGCGGGGGATGTGGTGATGAGCTCGGTGTACAACGGCCGCCTCTCGGCCAAGCAGAAGAAAAAGTACGACCTGGACATCGTCTGGTCCGGCGGCCTCTACGAGTTCGATTCCTGGGCTATCCCGCGGGGCGCTTCACGCCAGGAGAAAACCCGCGAGTTCATTGCCTTCACGCTCGACCCCGCGCAACAGAAAAGCTTCGCCGAACATATCGACTACGGCGCCGCCAACCTGCAGGCCATGCAACTGCTCGACAAGGACCGCATCGCCGAACTACCCACCGCGCCAGCGAACCTTTCCCAGCAGGTGCCGGTAGACCCGCTGTTCTGGGCCGACCATGGCGAACAACTGGAGCAACGCTTCAACGCCTGGGCGTCGCGCTAACCCCCTGAACGGCCAGCCATGGGGCACTCACCCCATGGCTTTCGGAATCTGCCGAGCACAAGGTCAGACCTCCGTCATCACCACCATCACCTCGGCGTCACTCCCCGCCTCGCCCTCAGCCAGGTAGATGTGCCCGATCGCGCTGTTGAAATACACCGTCTCCCGGCAACCAACACTGACGGATTCACCCGTTTCGAACTGAATGCGCACACGGCCCGAAAGCACCACGGCAAACTCCTGCCCGGGGTGGCGAATGTAGTCTTCGAACTGGCTCATCTCACGCGCGCAGATGCGGGCATACATCGGCGTCATGTTGCGCCCGGGAAAATCCCCCGCCATCGGGTGGTACTCGTAGTTGCCCGTGCTGTAACCCGCCGCCGTATCGATGGCCGTGCTCACCACCGTGGGCTGTACCGCACCCACGCTCACCTTGGCCGGGTTGAACAGCTGGGCGATATCCACACCCAATGCCCGCGCTGCCGCCGCCAGCTTCTCGTAACTCACCGATACCTGCGCCAGCTCCATCTTCGACAGGGTCGACAACGCCACGCCTGAACGCTCGGACAATTGCTTGAGCGTGAGCTTCTGGTTCTTGCGTATGACACGAAGACGGGCACCCACCTGGGCGCGATCTATCAAGGGGTGGGCCGGGGAACGCGAGACTGGATCGGAGCTCATGCAAACTTCTCTGCCATACGGAAACAATGCCTTGGGCCAAGCCGGGCAAGGGCCAAAAATAATACCTCAAGGTAATAGGTTGACTGGAAAATTCTCATATCTTACATTTCTCGTATCTGAGAATTACAAGAACAGCGGCGAAGACATTGCTTCTCCCACTCGGAACAGGAGGCACCTCGGTATGCACGACAGCGAATGTTTCGATTTCGCCATCATTGGCGGCGGTATAGCGGGGGCCTCTCTGGCCTATCGCCTGGCTGGGCAAGCCAGGGTCGTGGTGCTCGAGCGCGAGAGCCAGCCGGGCTATCACGCCACCAGCCGCTCCGCAGCCATGTTCATGGAAAGTTACGGAACACCGCAGATCCAGGCCTTGACCCGCGCCAGCCGCACTTTCTATGAGCAACCGCCCGCTGATTTCACCGAGCATGCGCTGCTGGAGCCTCGCGGTTGCCTGTATGTCGCAGGCCAGGGGCAACAGGCTCTGCTGGAACAGACCTTCGCTGTCGGTGCGGCACAGGCTGGCAATGTGTCGTTGATCGATACCGAGCATGCGCTCGCGTTGGTGCCGTGCCTGAACCCGGAAGCAATGGTTGGCGCGATGCTCGAAACCGACGCCCGCGATCTGGACGTGCATGCACTGCACCAGGGCTTCTTGCGCGCCATGCGCCGTGCCGGTGGTGTGCTGCAATGCGATGCGCAACTGAGCGTCGCCACGCGCGAAGGCGGTCACTGGCACCTGACCCTGGCCGACGGTCGCCAGTTGCGCGCGCGCACGCTGGTGAATGCCGCAGGCGCCTGGGCTGATGAGGTTGCGCAGCAGTGCGGCGTGAAGCCCATCGGCTTGCAGCCCTGCCGACGCACAGCCTTTACCTTCGACGGCCCCCAGGGCATGGATTTCTCGCGCTGGCCCACGGTGATCGGCATCGACGAAAGCTTCTACTTCAAGCCCGATGCCGGCCAGTTGCTGGGCTCCCCGGCCAACGCCGACCCCGTGCCGCCCCATGACGTGATGCCTGAAGAGCTGGACATCGCCACCGGCATCTACCACATCGAGGCCGCCACCTCCCTGACCATCCGCCGTCCGCGTCACAGTTGGGCCGGCCTGCGCTCGTTCGTCGCCGATGGCGACCTGGTGGTCGGCTGGGACAATCACCGCGAAGGCTTCTTCTGGCTCGCGGCACAGGGCGGCTATGGCATCCAGTCTGCGGCCGGCGTGTCGCAACTGGCCTGCGCCCAGTTGCTCGATCAGCCGCTGCCCCAAACACTGCTTCATCAAGGTGTCGAGCCACAGCGCCTGGCACCTGCCCGCTTGCGTTAATCACTCATCACCCACGAGGTTCAATGCCATGTCCGAACAACTGCAGCGTTACCCCAGCCATCTGCCCTACCCGTTCTCCAAGGCCATCCGTGTCGGCGATTTCCTGTTTCTCTCGGGGCAGGTACCAATGGACCCACAGGGCAACGTGGTGCTCGGGGATATCCGCGAGCAAACCGAGGCGGTCATGAGCCGTATCGGCGAAACCCTGACCGAGTGCGGTGTGGGGTTCGATCAGGTGGTCAAGGCCACGGTCTGGCTGACCGACATGCAACATTTCGCCGGTTTCAACGAGGTGTACAAGCGCTACTTCGACAATGGTTTTCCGGTGCGCTCCACGGTCGGCGGCAGCCAGCTGGCACTGGGGGTCGACGTAGAGATCGAAGTCCAGGCCTGGGTCGGCGCCCGCTAGCACACCCTTGCCGCCTGCCACTGCGATGCCCCGGCATGGCCACGGAAAGTGGCCCGCCCCATAAGCCCTAACAACAATAATTCGAGGGAAATCGTCATGAAAGAGAGCCTGAAAATAGCCGGCGCGTTCGTCGGTGTGATTGTCGGCGCCGGGTTCGCTTCCGGTCGGGAACTGCTGCTGATGTTCGTCGATTTCGGCGTATGGGGATTGCTCGGGGCAGTGGTCAGCGCCTCACTGTTCATCTTTCTCGGCATGGCATTGGCAGGCATGGGCAGCCGCCTGCGGGCCAGCTCCCATAAAGACGTGGTGAACGCCCTGTGCGGACGCTACCTGGGCGCCTTCGTCGACCTGATGATCACCTTTTTCATGTTTGCGGTGACCGTGGTCATGCTGGCCGGTGGCGGTGCCCTGCTGGAGCAGCAGTTCGGCATCCCGGCCCTGTTCGGCAGCCTGGCGGTGACCGTGATCGTGGTCGCCATCGTGTGCCTGGATGTGCAGAAGGTGATTGGCATGATCGGCGCCGCCACCCCGCTGTTGATTCTCACGGCAGTAGCGGTGGCCCTGTATGGCGTGGCCACCCGAGGCCTGAGTTTCGGCGAGCTCGATCAACTGGCCAGCCAGCAGGACGCCGGCGCCAGCCATTGGCTGCTGGGGGCACTGTTGTACGTGTCCTACAACATCGTGGCCGGGGTGCCCTTTCTGTCGATCATGGGCGGCACCGCAAAGACCGAGAAGCACGCCATCTGGGGTGGCATCTTCGGCGGCGCGTTGCTGGGGGTGCTGATGCTGGTGATGAGCCTGGGGCTGTTGTCGCGCCTGGACAGCGTGGCCGACCTGCCCATGCCCATGCTGTCCATCGCCACCGAGATTTCACCGGTGCTTGGCCTGGTGATGGCCGTGGTCATTTTCCTGATGATCCTCAACACCGCCGTTGGCACCCTGTACTCCTTTTCGGCGCGATTGCTGCCAGCGGGCACCCGCACGTTCCGCATCGGCTCGGCGGCCGCCGGCGCCCTGGCGTTCGTTGGCAGCCTGGTCGGGTTCGTCAGCCTGGTGGGTCAGGTCTACCCGCTGTTCGGCTACCTCGGCTTCCTGCTGATTGGCGCGGTCGTGCTTGGCTGGCTACGCGTCGGCCGCCTGGCCCAGGCTTGAGCAATGCACAGTGACGCGCTGATCGGGCGCGTCACAAATTGCATCGAACCTGCCCTCTCGAAATCGATTGCCAGGCCGATATGCTTGGCAACCGAACTAGCAGCAGAGCAGGTCACCGATGAAAGTCTGCACAACCTACCGTGAAACCTTCTATCACGTACTCAACGCGGTGTTTACCGCCTATGGCAAGCAGCCAGTGGTAGCGGAACTGGGAGTGCTGCGCGGCGAAAACGCGATGAAGCTCTACCAGGCCCTGACCCCGGAAAAGATGGTGCTGATCGACAGCTGGAGCCCTGCCTCCAATGACGACTACAGCCCATTCGACCAGTTGCCGCCATGGGTCGAGCCACCAGAGAAATACGCCTACTACTACGGCGGCCCGATGCATGAGCAGGCCACCTTCGACAACCTCTACCAGCAATGCCTGGACCGCTTCGCCGACAAGGACAACGTCACCGTCATCCGCGCCGACACCATCAGCGCCATCGACGCGATCCAACCGCGTACCGGCATCGAGACCTTCGACGTGGTGTACATCGATGCCAGCCACCAGTACGAATTCATCCTGCGTGACCTGATGTACTACCAGGAACTGGTCGGCCCGGATGGCTTCATCCTGCTCAACGACTGCTGCCACAGCCCCAACGGCACCAAGCAGAACCTGGGCGTGCTCGAAGCCTTGAGCAGCTTCATGAAGCGCTCCGACTTCATCCCGCTGGCCATGACCAACACCGACTGGTCGGACGTGATCCTGGTGCGCAAGAACTCGATCATGGTGCAACTGGTGGACATCGCCCTGACCAACTCCGACATTCCGTTCGTGGAGATTCCGCACCAGCTGATCTCTGCCGCCAAAGTCGTTTACGGCCAGCAGCGCATCAACATCAGCTTCGCCTGATTGCGGTTGCAAGACGTCCTGGCCTTCGCCAGGACGACACAGGTCGACCCCACACGATCGATTAAATTCCCGCCAATCTGCCTGTTTTCCCTACAGATGCAGGCTGATTCACATTTTTTTCGCGAAAAGCAGCCTAACCGGCTTTTGCTGCTGAATTGTCCTACAACCATCCTGTACAGTACCCAGCGCTTGATTCAGCACTCACTGACAAGCCGGCAGGGATGGCCGAAACAGACGCAGCATGCGCTGGTTGTCCCGCGTCGGTTTCCGACCCTGGAAGGGACACCCTCTTGAATACTGCATCGCTGCGCCGCTCACTGCTGGCGCTTTCCATTGCCGCTGCTACAGCCACGGCCAATGCCTCTCCCGCTATCGACTTGAATCACGACCTCAGCTCCGGTGGCTACAGCAATACCGGCGATACCTTCAGCAGCGCTACCTTCAGCGGCACATCGCAGAACGCCGGCGTCGAGCTGATCGATGTCACTGTGCTGGGCAACCTGACCAACAGCGGCGCGATCAACCTCAGCGCGGCGCGTGCCACCGATATTCCCTCGGCCATTTCCCTCACCCTCGATTCCAGCATCGGCGGCAACCTGGTCAACCAGGGCAGCATCAACGTGACCGGCGAAGGCGCCATGGGCCTGGACCTGTACCTGGCCAAGATTGCCGGTGATGTGATCAACAGCGGCAGCATTGCCGTGACGGGCCAGAACGCCAACGGCATGATGATCACCTCCACCCAGTCGAGCATCATCAACAGCGGCACCATCACCGCGCGTGGCGCCGACTCGGCCGGTATCGAAGTCGAGAATGCCGTCTTCAGCGGGTCCATCACGCCGCCCTACAAAAGCAACATCAACAACAACGGCACCATTTCGGCAGATGGCATCGGCATCCATCTGGTCAACCTGAGCGGCAGCAACCTCTTTTCCATCACCCAGACCGCCGGCCTGCTCGAAGGCGGCACTGCGGCGATTCTGGCCGAAGACAGCAACGCGCAGTCGTACTTCTACTGGTCCGGCGGCCAGGTAAAAGGTGATCTGCTGGGGCTGAGTGGCGTGCTGGTCAAAGGCGACGTGGCTTTCGACGGTTCGACCATCCGTGCCGGCTACGTGGACATCGACGGTGGCACCCTGACCCTGCTGGCACCGCACACCACGCTGGACGGCGATCTCGACCTCGACAGCGACACCGCACGCCTGCGTCTGCTGCTGGATAACACGACCCTGCCCGATTCACCGATTCTCAAGGTGACCGGCAACACCTACTTCTCCGCAGGTAGCCAGATCGAGCTGCAAGCCCGCTCCGACGACTTCCGCACCCCGGCCCAGGGCACCCGCTACACCCTGCTGAACTCCGGCACCTGGGAAGAGGCGCAGAACCTGTCGGTGGTCTCGTCCTCGGCGCTGCTCGAAGTGAAAAACTTCGGCATCGAGGGCCAGGATGTGAAGGCGCTGGTCGCAACCCGCAGCGATGAAGCGATCGAGCAGAACCTGCTCGGCGCCCGTGCTTCGCGCAATGCAGTCAATGCCATACAACCGTTCAAGAACACCGTGATGGGCCAGCTCAGCGAAAGCGATCCGGTATTCCAGGCCTTCGCCAACGCCAGCAGCGATGCGCAACTGGCCAGTCTCGCCGAAACCCTGACCCCGGATGTCAGCCGCGGCGTGATCAATGCCGCCACCAGCAGCCAGACCCTGGTCGGCAACGCCGTCACCCGCCGCTCCAGCAATGCCCGCAACGGCCTGTCGTCCGGTGAAGGCCTGTCGGGCACTGGCGTATGGGTACAGGCACTGTCCAGCGATGCCGATCAGGATCGTCGCCACGGTATCGACGGTTACGATGCCAACACCAACGGCATCGCCGTGGGCGCCGACGGCAAGCTCGACCCCGATACCACCGTGGGCCTGGCGTACAGCTACCTGACCAGCGACGTCAAATCCGACCGGGGCAACAAGACCGATGTCAGCGGCCATGCCCTGACCTTGTACGGCAACTGGACCCTCGACAACTACTTCGTCGACGCTTCGGTGATGTACGGCTGGAACGACAACGAGTCCAAACGCTACATCGCCGGCAGCCGCGCCAAGGCCGACTACGACAGCGAGATCTTCGGCGTCAACGCGCTGGCCGGCTACACCTTCCAGCTCGACCGCCAGGTAGTGCTCGAGCCGCAGATCGGCGCGCGCTACGCCAACGTCTCGATCGACTCGTACCGTGAAAAAGGCAGCTCGGCGGCGCTCAACGTCGGCAGCCAGCGTTACGAAATCGGCGAGATGGGCCTGGGCGCACGCCTGGCAGCCGCCTTCGACCTGGGCGTGGGCAGCCTGGAGCCGGAAGCCAAGCTGATGGCCTGGCATGACTTCATCGGCGACAAGGCCGGCACCACCTCCACCTTCGTGCTGGGTGGCACGCCATTCACCACCCGCGGCGCCACCCCGGCGCGCGACAGCTACGAGCTGGGCCTGGGCGCAACCTACCGCGTCGGTGCCTGGAGCGTGGGCGGGTCGTACAACTACCTGACCAGCAGCGGCTTCGATGCCGACACCTTTACCGCCAACGTGCGCTACGACTTCTGACCTCAACCGCCAGCCACGACAAAGCCCGCCAGAAGCGGGCTTTGTCGTGGCGCGTATTCAGGCGCGCTGCAAGCGTATCGTACTACTCATGGTGACTCAGGTAGGCGGTGAATGCCCGGCGCGTCAGGTCGTTGAGCGAAATACTCTGCCGGTTGGCAACCACGCTGGCGGCCAAATGCAGGTCATGGCCAACCCTCACATTGAATGAGCCTTTACATGGGGTTTCGGGAGCCTGATGCAATGTTGCACATGTGCGTAGATAGTCATCCACGGCCTCGCGAAATGCCGCGTCCAACTGTGCCACAGTCTCTCCTTCATAGCTCACCAGAGCCCGGATGAACTGCACCTTGCCGTATAGACAGTTGTCTTCTGGGCTGGCTTCAATGGAGCCGTGATACCCCCTGTAATGCAACAGTGTGCCCATCAAATCAACCCTCCGGCTTTCAAGTGTTCAATAACCTGGCATCTGATGTAAGCCTTCAGCTCGTTGCCGGGATGTGGCTTATGCAAGTTGATCATCGCCAGCGGATTCCCGTTATCGAACTTCACTCGGCTTCCGTTACCGTTGATCACTCAGGCGCGCCAGGAAACCCCAGATGAACCGCGGTGAACAGCAGCTCCACAGTGGTCAAGACACCTCTCATCCCAATTGAGGAAACTGCCTACCCGCCTTACCTGATTTCCTCGAGTCAGACACGACAAAGCCCGCCAGAAGCGGGCTTTGTCGTGTCGGGGCGTGCCTCAGATATCCAGCACGATCTTGCCGAAATGCTGGTTGGTTTCCTGATAGCGGAACGCATCGGCGATCTGCTCCAGGCCAAAGTGCTTGTCGATCACCGGGCGAAGGCCGTTGGCGTCGATGGCACGCACCATGGCCTGCTGCTGGGCACGGCTACCCACCAGTACCCCCTGCAGGCGCAACTGGCGCACCAGCGCCTGCACCAGCGGCAACTGCCCCGCCACGCCGGTGAGGATACCGATCAACGAGATGTGCCCGCCAATGCGCGCGGCAATCATCGATTGCTCCAGCGTGGCTGGGCCGCCCACCTCGATCACATGGTCCACACCACGATTGTGGGTCAGGCTGCGCACCTGCTCGCCCCAGGCCGGGGTGGTGCGGTAGTTGATCAGGTGGTCGGCGCCCAGGGCCTTGAGGCGTTCGAGCTTGGCGTCGCTGGACGAGGTGGCGATCACCGTGGCACCCGCCAGCTTGGCGAACTGCAAGGCGAAGATCGACACCCCGCCGGTGCCCTGCACCAGCACCGTGTCACCTGGCTTGAGTGCGTCGTCGGCCATCAGTGCACGCCAGGCGGTCAAGCCCGCAGTGGTCAGCGTGGCCGCTTCGGCGTGGCTCCAACCTTTGGGCGCATGGGTAAACGAAGTGGCACCGGCCGTCACCTGCTCGCGGGCATAGCCGTCGATGCCATCGCCCGGCACCGTGGCAAAGCCTTCGATCAGCGGCGCGCCATCCAGCCAGTCGGGGAAGAAGGTGCTGACCACCGCATCACCGACAGCGAACTCGCTGACCCCGGCGCCCACGGCCACCACTTCACCGGCACCATCGGCCATCGGAATGCGCGGCTCGGCAGGCCCCCACATGCCGCTGACCACGGCAAAGTCGTGGTAGTTGAGCGAGTTGGCACGCAGGCGCACGGTGATCTCGCCCGCCTGCGGCGCCGGCGCTTCGCACGTGCCCACCTGCACCTTGTCATATCCGCCGCCGGGTTGAACGTAAATGGCCTTGTGGCTCATGGGAAGCGCCTCGCTCGTGTCTGTAAAGGGTCAACCAGTCTTCGCCCGTGCCTGACGCAGGTCAAGCACCAGCACTTGCACAATCCGCCGGCAAACCACAATAATGCGACTAATTATCAATTACTCAGTATCCTCCGCGCCATGCCCGCACCCGATCACGCTGCCCTGCACGCGCTCTACAGCGAACACAACGGTTGGTTGAAAAGCTGGCTGCGCGCGCGCCTGGGCAACGCCAGCGATGCCGCAGACCTTGCCCAGGACACCTTCATCCGGGTGCTGACCGCACGCAATGCCCAGACCATTCGTGAACCGCGCAGCTACCTGGGCGCCATCGCCCATGCGCTGATGGTCGACAAGTTTCGCCGCAAGGCCCTGGAACAGGCCTACCTCGCCGAGCTGGCCACCCGCCCGGAGCGCGTCGTCGAGTCGCCAGAGACTCGCCTGCTGATTCTCGAAACCCTGGTGGCCGTCGATACCCTGCTCGACGGCATGGGCGAACGCACCCGGCAGATCTTCCTGGCGGTGCAGCTCGAGGGCCTGAGCTACGTGGCCACCGCCGAGCGCATGGGCGTGTCGGTGACCACGGTGAAAAAACACATGATTCGCGCCATGACCCACTGCCTGCTGCTGACGGACGACTGACATGGCCCAGCCCCTGGACTACTCAACCCTGGAGGCGGCGGCCAGCTGGTACGTCAAGCTCAATGCCGCGCAGCCCAGCGAGGCCCAGGTGCAGGCCTGGCGGGACTGGCTGGGCAAGAGCCAGGCCCATGCCCAGGCCTGGGCGCGGGTGGAAAAACTGCAGCGCCAGCTTGGCCGCCTGCCCGCCGACGTGGCCCTGCCGACCCTGGCCGGTGTACGCGCACGACGCCGCGCCGTGCTCAAGACCCTGGCCCTGCTGATGGGCGTGGGCATCACCGGCTGGGCCGTGCGCGAAAGCAACACGGGCCGCGAGCTGATGGCCGGGCTGCGTACCGGCAAGGGCCAGCGCCGCCACGTGACACTGGCCGATGGCAGTCAACTGGAACTCAACACCGACACCGCGCTGGATATCGAATTCGACGGCCAGCAGCGCCTGCTGCGCCTGTACAGCGGCGAAATCATGGTGCAAACCGCCGCCGACGCCGCAGGCCGACCCTTCCTGGTGCAAACCCCGGAAGGCCGCATCCGCGCCCTGGGCACCCGTTTCAGCGTGCACAGCGAGGGCGGCCTGAGCCGGGTCAGCGTACTGGAGCACGCCGTGGAGGTCCGCCCCGCCGATCAGCCCGGGCAAGTGCTGCGCCTGGACAGCGGGCAAAGCGTGAGCTTCGACGCGCATCAGCTCGGAGCGGTCGGTAGCGCGGCCCCCGGCACCGGTGCCTGGACCGACGGCATGCTGACCGTGATCGAGTGGCGCCTGGCCGACTTCATCAGGGAGCTGCGCCGCTACCGTCCCGGCCTGCTGCGCTGCGATGAGCGCATTGCCGACCTGCGCCTGTCCGGCGCCTTTCGCATCGACGATACCGACACCGTCCTGCAGAACCTGGGCACCTCGCTGCCGGTCAAGGTGCGCTACCTCACGCGGTACTGGGTGAGCGTCGAGCCGGTCTGAAAAAACATCGAAAAACGGGTTGCCGATTTTCATTCTCATTCGGCTACGCAGTTAAAGCGGAAAAAAAAGCCGCGACCCTGCCCAGCCAATCGAAGGAAAACCTGCATGTCCGCCCCTTGCCCGCGAGCGCCTCGCCCTCTGCTACGCGCCGTCCACCTGGCACTGTTCAGCCTGCCGCTGGCACCGTTGCCATTGCTGGCGGTGCTGCCGTCAAACGCCCTGGCACAAAGCGCAAGCACCCACTTCCAGATCGCCGCAGGCCCGCTGGGCACCGCGCTGAGCCTGTTCGCCACCCGCGCCAGCATCACCCTGTCGTTCGATGCGCGGCAAACCCAGGGCCTGCAATCGGCGGGCCTGCAGGGCAGCTACAGCATCGATGAAGGCCTGGCGCGACTGCTGGAGGGCAGCGGCCTGCAGGCCCAGCGCCAGTCCAATGGCGGCTACGTGCTGGTGCCAGCCGGCAACGGCGGCGCCGTCGAGCTGGGGGCCACGAGCATCGAAAGCAATACCCTTGGCGAGACCACCGAAAACACCGGCGCCTACACCACCGCCGCCACCCGCACCGCCACCAAGCTGCCGCTGTCGATCCGCGAAACCCCGCAATCGGTCACCGTGGTCACCCGCCAGCAGATGGATGACCAGGGCGCGCAGAGCATCACCGACGTGCTGCGCAACACCCCCGGCGTCTCCGCCCAGGCCTACGACAGCGACCGTACCGAATTCTCCAGCCGTGGCCTGGCCATCACCAACTTCCAGTACGACGGCGTCAACACCATCTACGACGGCGTGTACGATGAAGGCACCGCGCATGTCGACATGGCGATCTACGACCACGTCGAAGTGCTCAAGGGGGCCACCGGCCTGATGACCGGCTCCGGCGACCCTTCGGCCACCGTCAACCTGATCCGCAAGAAACCCACCGCGCAGTTCCAGGCCTCGCTGTCGGGCAGCGCCGGCAGTTGGGACGACTACCGTGGCGAAGGCGATGTTTCCGGCCCGTTGAACGACAGCGGCAGCGTGCGCGGGCGCTTCGTCGGCGCGCAGCAGGACAGGAAGGGCTACCAGGACCACTACCAGCAGAAGAAAGAGGTGTACTACGGCATCCTCGAAGTCGACGTCACCCCCGACACCCTGCTGAGCGTGGGTATCGACCAGCAGACCACCACCCCGCGCGGCACCTCCTGGACCGGCAACCCGGTGTACTTCGCCGATGGCGGACGCACCGACTTTTCGCGCCGGTTCAACCCGGGGGCCGACTGGAGCCGTCGCGACTTCCAGAACCGCACCTACTTCGCCTCGCTGGAGCAGGCGCTGGCCAACGACTGGAGCCTGAAGCTCAGCGTCAACCAGCTGCAGAGCGACCACGACACGCGCCTGGCCTCGGCCAGCGGCGGCAATCCCGACCGTGCCACGGGCGAAGGCATGTTCATGTTCTGGGGCCGCTGGGAAGGTCACCGGGTGCAGAACACCGCCGACATCAACCTGTCCGGCCCCTTCACCCTGCTGGGCCGCCAGCACGACCTGGTGATGGGTTTCAACGCGGCCAACTCGCGCCAGACCGGCGCCACCTGGGACACCAGCCTGGGCGGCACACCGGGTAACATCTACGAATGGAACGGCAAGATCGGCGTGCCGGACTTCCCGAAAAACGGCAAGTACGAGCAGACCAAGCGCCAGAACGGCGCGTACATCGCCACCCGCCTGCGCCCCACCGACGACCTGTCGCTGATCCTCGGCACCCGCGTCAGCACCTTCAAGTACAACGACAACTACGATTACGACGGCCTCAACCCGGTGTACTTCAGCGACAACCAGGCCGGCTACAAGCAGCATGGCGTGGTGACCCCGTATGCCGGCGTGGTGTATGACCTGGACGACACCTACTCGGTGTATGCCAGCTACACCTCGATCTACCAACCACAGACCTACAAGGACGCAAACCGCACCCCGCTGGATCCGGTGGAGGGCGACAGCTACGAGACAGGGCTGAAGGCGGCCTACTTCGAGGGGCGGCTCAATGCCAGCCTGGCGCTGTTCCGTATCGAGCAGGACAACGTGGCGGTGCAGACCGGCACCACCAACACCAACGAGGGGATCTACAAGGCCACCCGCGGCGCAACCACCGAGGGCGTGGAGCTGGAGATTGCCGGCGAACTGCAGGAGGGCTGGAACCTGTCGGCCGGCTATACCTATGCGCGTTCTCGCGACAAGGACCACCAGCGCATCTTCGGCTCGCCGATGAGCACTACCAAGCCTGAGCAACTGCTGCGGCTGTTCACCACCTACCGCCTGCCGGGGGCGCTGGACAAGGTCACGGTGGGTGGCGGGGTGAACTGGCAGAGCGCGTTCTACGGCCAGATCTACAGCCCTACGGTGAAGGATTACACCTTCATCAAGCAGGGTGGCTACACCCTGATCGACCTGATGGGCCGCTACCAGTACAACGACCACCTGAGCTTCACGCTCAACGCCAACAACGTGTTCGACAAGCGCTACCTGGCAGGGCTGGGCAACTTCGACACCACCTACTATGGCGAAGCGCGCAACCTGATGCTGACTACGCGCTGGGCGTTCTGATCGAAGGCCTGGGTTGATGATCCGGGCCTCTTCGCCGGCAAGGCCGGCGAAGAGGCCAGCACGGACCTACTCCAGCATCCCGTGCAACACCCCACAATCAGCCGCATGCCAATCCACCAGCTGCGGCCACGGGTTCTGCGGCACATTCACCAGCACCGTGCGCGCACCCGCCGCACGCCCGCAGTCCAGATCGAAGCGATAGTCACCGACCATCACCATCTGCGCCGGTGCCACGTCCCACGCCTGGGCCAGTTGCAGCAGCCCGCCCGGGTGCGGCTTGGGCGGAGCCTCGTCGCGGCCGATGATGTCCTGCACCGGGAAGCAGTCGGCCAGGCCGATCGCCTCCAGCGTCACATGCGCCAGCTCGCGCGCATTGCGCGTCAGGATCCCCAGCCGGCAGCCCCGCGCCGCCAGCTCGCGCACCAGCGCCACCGCCCCCGGCGCCGCCTGCGAGGCCACTGCCAGTTCGCGCTCGTGCTCCAGCAGCCAGGCATGCTTGGCCGCCGCCTCTGCCGCAGGCAGGGCCGCCAGATGGGTAAGAATGTCGTCCTGCGCCGGGATGTCCAGCGCCACGCGAATGGCCGCAAAGTCATGTACGGCAACGGTCAGGGTGCCGTCCATGTCGAACACCCAGTGACGAATCGAGCGCAGGCTCATGCCCAGTCCTTGCGATGGCGAATCAGGCCTTCCTGGCACGACGAGGCCACCAGCTGCCCGGCGCGATTGAAGATGCTGCCACGGGCAAAGCCGCGCGCATTGCCCGCCCACGGGCTGTCCATGGCGTACAGCAGCCAGTCATCGGCGCGCAGGTTGCCGTGAAACCACAGCGCATGGTCGAGGCTGGCCAGCTGCATGTCGCGGTGCCACACCGACTTGCCATGGGGCATCAGCGAAGTGGTCAGCAGGCCGAAGTCCGAGGCGTATGCCAGCATGTACTTGTGCAGCGCCTGGGAGTCGGGCAGGTTGCCGTCGGCACGAAACCACGCGTACTTCACCGGGTCGCCGGGCTTGGGGTTGAAGGGGTCCTTCTCGGTCACCGGGCGCACTTCGATGGGCTTGGCGCACAGCAGCTTGTCGCGAATATGCTCGGGCAACTGATCGGCCATGCGCTCGGCCAGTTCCACTTCCGACGGCAGGTTCTCGGGGCCGACCACCTGGGGCATCTGGCCCTGGTGCTCGAAGCCTTCCTCGTCGTACTGGAACGAGGCGCTGCAGGTGAAGATCGGCTGGCCCTTCTGGATCGCCGTCACCCGGCGGGTGCTGAAGCTGCCGCCGTCACGCACGCGGTCCACCGAATACACCACCGGCATCGACGCATCGCCCGGACGCAGAAAATAGCCGTGCAACGAATGCACGTGGCGCGCCTCTTCGACCGTCTGGCTGGCCGCCGACAGCGACTGGCCCAGTACCTGGCCCCCGTACAGCTGACGAAAGCCCAGGTCCTGGCTGCGTCCGCGGAACAGGTTTTCCTCGATCGCCTCCAGACTCAACAGGTCGACCAGATCGTCCAACACGTGGCTCATTCGAGATTCTCCAAAGCAAGGCCCAGGGCGCAAATAATACAGGGTTTGTCATTGGCGGCCTGTATGTTCTGCGATTCAGCCATGCAAGGTGGCCTGCCACTGGGCGCGGTTGATCCGATACAGCACGTGGGGGCGCAAGGGGTGGCCGGGCTCGAGGCGCGGGTGCTCGAAGTCGCCCAGCGGATCGGGCTGCATGCCGATGGCCTGCATCACCTTCTGCGACGGCAGATTGCCCTGTGTAGTGAACGACACCACTTCGTCCAGGCCCAGCTGGGCGAACGCACAACGCAGGCAGGTCCAGGCCGCCTCGCTGGCGAAGCCCTGGCCCCAGTGGCGCCGCGCCAGGCGCCAGCCGATCTCTACCGCCGGGGTGAACGGCGCATCGAAGCTCACATTGAGCAAGCCGGTCATGCCGATGAACGCCCCGCTGTCCTGGCGCTCCAGGGCCCACAGGCCGAACCCGTACTCGGCGAAATGGCCGCGAATGCGGCCAATCAGTGCGGCGCTTTCGACCCGGCTCAGCGGCGCCGGGAAGTACTGCATCACCAGTGGGTCGGCACACAGGGCGGCGAACTCGGCGAGGTCGTCGTCCTGCCACTGGCGCAGCCGCAGCCGCGCGCTCTCCAGTTCAAGTATCGGGGTCATTGCCTGCTCCGTGATCACTGCCTTGCAGTGTACAGCGTAGGCAGGCCCATGTAGTTGACGCCAGCCCCGACTGCCCTGCGTGCATCGATGTCGAAGGAGGTCCACAGGCTGAAGCTGTCGGGCGCGATGAACGTGGGCTGGTTGCCGTCGTTGACGCCGTTGCCACCGGCCTTCACCACTTCGGCATCCAGGTAGGTGTAGCCGGCCCACACTGCCCAGGCATCGGTGATGCGCCCGGTGGCGCCCAGCTCCAGGCCGGTGACACGCCGATCGCCGTCCAGTGCCACCAGGCCCGAGATTGGGCTTGTTACTTCATGGAATTGAAACTGCAACGTGCTGTTGCCCCTTGCCCCACAAGGCTTTCACATCGCCTTCACCGATTCACCACAGGCCGTTGCTTACCGTGCACACATTCTCGCGGTAGCCGGAGCGGCCCCATGTTGCACGATGCAGTACTCGACCAGACCTTGATCCCAGCCCGTCCGGGGCGACGACGACGCCTGCCTTCGGCGACGTTCCTGCTGGGCCTGTGCACCTTGCTTGCACTGGCCGTTTCAAGCCTGTGGCTGGTCAGAGGGTTGGCGATCGTGGACCTGGGTAGCGAAAGACAGATGCGCAACAGCGGTGTGTATGCCGACTGGGCCAAAGGTGAAGTCATCGTGCTGGTGCGGCATGCCGAGCGTTGCGACCGCTCGCGCAACCCGTGCCTGGATGATCCACAAGGTATCACCCAGGCGGGCAGCCAGGCTGCGGCGCAGGTGGGCGAAGGGCTGCAGCGCCTGGGCCTGGAGCATGCCGACATACTGGCCAGCCCCCTGACCCGCACCCAGCAAACCGCACACTTCATGTTCGGCAAGCTGGCGGCCAGTGAGGACTGGCTGCAGCAATGCAACAAGGGGTTCGCCGACAACGCCCTGGCGCGCAAGGCCGCCGAGCGCAACCTGGTGCTGGTGACCCACAGCGGCTGCATCGACCAGCTCGAACGCCAGTTGAACGTGCCCGGTGGCGAACGCTCCAGCGCCTACGCCGAAGCCGTATTCGTCTCGGTGGGCGCCAGCGGCAAACCGAGAATCCTCGGCCGCATGAACGCCCCCGAATGGCGCAAGCTGCTGGCCAGGGCGGAGCAATGAGCATGTCGCCACGCCAGTCGTTCTACCTCACCCACCTGGGCCTGCCCCTGCTGCTGGCACTGGTCGTGTTCGTGGCCTTCGACCTCACCGGCCTCGACCGCTGGTTCAGCCAGTTGTTCATCGACTCGGCCAGCGGCCAGTTCACCCTGCTGCACGACGCCTGGTTCGAGAAAGTGACCCACAAGTGGCCCCGCATCCTGCCCAACTGGACAGGCGAAGCCGCACTGATCGGCGCCCTGCTGTCCTTCGTGTGGCCGCTTTTCGCCCGCCATCCGCAGGCCGCCGCCACCCGGCTGCTGCAACGCAGCCGCATTGCCGGCGTACTGCGCTTCACCACCCGGCACCGGTGCGACCTGCTGTTCGTGGTGGTGGCATTCGCACTGTGCACCGCCATCATTCACTACCTCAAGAGCCACACCGGGGTGTACTGCCCGGTAGAGACCACATTCTACGGCGGTACCCATCCGCGCCTGGAGTGGTACCAACAGTTCGACCTGCTGCACAAGGCCGGTGACGGGCGCTGCTGGCCCGGCGGGCATGCCTCCAGCGGCTTCACCCTGATGGCGCTGTACTTCGTGGCCCGCCGCTGGCGCTGGGCGCACGCACGCAAGCTGCTGGGGTTCATCGTGCTGCTGGGCATGGTGTACGGCACCACCCGCGTGATGCAGGGCTGGCACTACATGTCGCACACCTTCTGGGCGGGGATCTTCGTCTGGCTGACCTGCCTGCCGACCGCGCTGTGCTTCTATGGCCGCACCGCGCTGCAGGCACCGCTGAAGGCACCGCTGGAGTTACCGGCAATACCTCTGCACGCTAACGCCATGCCAGCATCACTACGCCCAGAGTGATCAGGCTGATGCCGCCGCACTGGCGCAGGTCGAGCCGCTCGCCCAGCAGGGTAACGCCGAGCACCGCCACCAGCACCACGCTGAGTTTGTCCACAGGCGCTACCTGCGAGGCTTGCCCCAGCTGCAGCGCGCGGAAGTAGCAGATCCACGAGGCGCCGGTGGCCAGCCCCGACAGCAGCAGGAACAGGTAGCTGCGCGGCGAGATCGCCCCCAGTGACTGGTACTGGCCGGTGGCGAACAGAATCAGCGCCAGGCTCACCAGCACCACCACCGTGCGCAGCAGGGTGGCGAAGTCCGAATGGATGCCGGTCACGCCAACCTTGGCAAATATGGCGGTCAAGGCGGCGAATATCGCCGACAGAATCGCCCAGAACGTCCAGGAAGCCAGCATGGGTGCACCCCTGTCGAGAACCTGCGCGCAGTGTAGATCGCTGGCGCTGGCTGTACAGCAACTGGCAAGATCGAGGCCTGCCCCGGTTAGAAGCTGCCATGCCCCTGCCCCTGATCTACCACGACGACTACAGCCCGGAGTTTCCTGCCGGGCACCGCTTCCCGATGGACAAGTTCCGCCTGTTGCGCGACCACCTGGTCGACAGCGGCCTGACCACCGATGCGGCCTTGCTGCGCCCCGAGCTCTGCCCCAGCGACATCCTCGCCCTGGCCCACGAGCGGGGCTACATCGAGCGCTACATGAATGGCGACCTGAGCCGCGAAGACCAGCGTCGCCTGGGCCTGCCCTGGAGCGAAGCGCTGGCACGGCGCACCGTGCGCGCGGTCGGCGGCTCGCTGCTGGCCGCCGAACAGGCCCTGCAGCATGGCATCGCCTGCCACCTGGCCGGCGGCACGCACCACGCCCACTACGATCACCCGGCCGGCTTCTGCATCTTCAACGACCTGGCGGTGATCAGCCGCTACCTGCTCGAAGCCGGGCGCGTGCACCGGGTGCTGATCTTCGACTGCGACGTGCACCAGGGCGATGGCACCGCGCGCATCCTGCACGACACCCCGGACGCGATCACCGTGTCGCTGCACTGCGAACAGAACTTTCCGGCACGCAAGGCCCAGAGCGACTGGGACATCCCGTTGCCGCGCGGCATGGGCGACGCCGACTACCTGAAGGTGGTGCACGACGCGCTGAACTACCTGTTGCCGCTGTACCAGCCCGACCTGGTGCTGTACGACGCCGGCGTGGACGTGCACAAGGACGATGCGCTGGGCTACCTGCAACTGACCGACGCAGGCGTCGCTGCCCGCGACGAAGCCGTGCTGCGCCACTGCCTGGGGCGCGATATCCCGGTGGTTGGCCTGATCGGCGGCGGCTACAGCAAGGACCGCCACGCCCTGGCCCGACGCCACGGCATCCTGCACCACAGCGCACAACGGGTACTCGATTACCCACAATGACTGTGGAGCTGCCTGTGGATAACCTGAGCGCAAGCCCATCCGGCCCTTGTGGCACGGGGCCTGCACCGTACTGATCGTTTTTTGTACAGTGCCTGGGCGGGGCCGTGTCGGGTAGAATGCCCGCTCTTTTATCCCCAGCCTGCAGCCGCCCATGACCGATACTCCCCCAACCACCGCCCCCCACGTTGCCATTATCGGAGGCGGGCCGGCCGGGCTGATGGCCGCCGAGGTCCTCAGCCAGGCCGGTGTGCGGGTAGACCTGTACGACGCCATGCCCTCGGTGGGGCGCAAGTTCCTGCTGGCGGGCGTGGGCGGCATGAACATCACCCATTCCGAAGCCTACCCCGCGTTCATCTCGCGCTATGCAGAACGCGAACACGACATCGCGCGCCTGCTCGACGGCTTCGATGCAGACGCGCTGCGCGCATGGATCCACGGCCTGGGCATCGACACCTTCGTGGGGACATCCGGCCGGGTGTTTCCGCGCGACATGAAGGCCGCCCCGCTGCTGCGCGCCTGGCTCAAGCGCCTGCGCGATGCCGGGGTGGTTATCCACACCCGGCATCGCTGGCACGGCTGGGATGCCGACGGCGCCCTGCGGATCACTTGTCCACAGGGCGAGGTGAGCGTGCAGGCCGATGCCGTGGTGCTGGCGCTGGGCGGCGGCAGCTGGGCGCGGCTGGGCTCGGACGCTGCCTGGCTGCCCTGGCTGCAGGCGCGGGGTGTGGATATCTCGCCGTTGCAGGCAGCCAACAGCGGCTTCGAGGTAACGGGTTGGAGCGACGTGCTCAAGGGCAGGTTCGCCGGTGCACCGCTGAAGAACATCGCCCTGAGCCTGGCCGGCCAGGCGCCGCGCCTGGGCGAGTTCGTGCTGACCGAGGGCGGCGTCGAGGGCAGCCTGGTGTATGCCTGGTCGGCGCAGATTCGTGAAGCGATCAACCGCGAAGGTAGCGCGACGGTGCTGCTCGACCTGCTGCCGAACCGGCCTGTGGACAAGATCGAGGCGGCGTTGCGCAAACCCCGTGGTTCGCGCTCGATGGCCAGGCACCTGCACGGTCAGCTGGGCCTGGACGGGGTGAAGGCGGCGCTGCTGCGCGAGCTGACCGGGCCCGAGGTGTTTGCCGACCCGGCGCGCCTGGCGGCAGCGCTCAAGGCGTTGCCGATCACGCTGGTACGACCGCGCCCGCTGGACGAGGCGATCAGCAGCGCCGGCGGCGTGAAGTTCGAGGCGATGGATCGGCACCTGATGCTGACCCGGTTGCCGGGGGTGTTCTGTGCGGGCGAGATGCTCGACTGGGAGGCACCGACCGGCGGCTACCTGCTGACGGCGTGCTTTGCCAGTGGGCGAAGGGCGGGGTTGGGGGTGCTGGAGTGGCTGCGCCGGTGAGGCCGGCGCCTATAGGGTACGCACAGCCCTTGTAGGAGCCGGCCTTGCCGGCGAAAGGGCTGCAGCGCAGCCCGTGCCCAATCAAGGCTTGCGCTTGCGCGGCCCGGTATTGAACGTCGGCACCTTGCGCACCGGCTTGACCTGCGGCGCGGCTGCGGGGGTATCCCCGCTGTCGGTCCAGCGCCCCAGGCTGCCCTTGCCGCTGCCCTGCTTGGGCTTCTTCGGTTTCTTCGGCTTCTTCACCACCTGCCCGCTGGCGTCGGTTTCCGGCACCCGGTGCTCCGGCACGAAATCCGGCTCCTCATGGCGCGGCAAGGTCTTGCGCGTGAGCATCTCGATGGCCGACAGCATGTTCACCTCGTCGGCACACACCAGCGAAATGGCTTCGCCGGTATTGCCCGCACGCCCGGTACGCCCGATACGGTGAATGTAGTCCTCGGCCACGATCGGCAAATCGAAGTTGACCACCAGCGGCAAGTCGTCGATATCCAGCCCGCGCGCCGCCACATCGGTGGCCACCAGGATCTGGATCTCGCGCGCCTTGAAGCTGTCCAGCGCACGCTGGCGCGTGGCCTGGGGGCGATCGCCATGGATGCCGTCGGCGTTCACGCCCTGCGCCTGCAGGCGCTCCACCAGCGCATCCACACCGTTGCGGGTCTTGGCGAACACCAGCACCTGCTTCCAGCGCTGCTTGCGCAGCAGGTGCATGAACAGCTCGGGCTTGCGCTTCTTGTCCACAGGCACGACCCACTGCTTGACGCTGCTGGCCGCCACGTTACGCGGGCTGACCTCGACGCTGAGCGGGTCATCGAGCATCTGCCTGGCCATCAGGCGGATCTCGTCGGAGAAGGTTGCGGAAAACAGCAGCGTCTGGCGCGTGACCGGCAACGCCGCGTAGATCGAGCGCAGCTCTTCGGCAAAGCCCAGGTCGAGCATGCGGTCGGCCTCGTCGAGCACCAGCGCCTGCAACTGGTTGAACTTGACCGCGTTCTGGCGGAACAGGTCGAGCAGGCGCCCGGGCGTGGCCACCAGCAGGTCGATGCCCTTGCGCAGTTTCATCATCTGCGGGTTGATGCTCACCCCGCCGTACACCGCGTAGGTGCGCAGCGGCAGGTGTTCGGCGTACTCGACGATATTGGCGTGCACCTGTTCGGCCAGCTCGCGGGTCGGCACCAGCACCAGCGCTCGTACCGAGTTGCTGGCGACCTTCTCGCCTTCCATCACCAGGCGCTGCAGCAGTGGCAGGGCGAAGCCGGCAGTCTTGCCGGTGCCGGTCTGCGCCGCCGCCATCAGGTCGCGGCCGGCCAGCACGGCCGGGATGGCCGCCGCCTGCACCGGTGTCGGGGTGGTGTACTTGAGGTGCTCGAGCGCGCGCAGCAAGGGTTCAATCAGGCCAAGTTTGGCGAATGTCATGGCAATACCGTCTGGGGAATTCAGCAATGGCGCAAGTTTACCCTGTTCGCGCGGGTTCACCGAGCTTCAATCCACAGGCGGCAGGTACACGTACGTCAGGCGATCCAGGCCATTGCCGACAAACAGCGACAGCGGCCTGCCCAGCTGGCTGGCGCGCGAACGGCACAGGCCGTAGATCTCGTTCAGGCTCGAATCGCGCGCCGACATCGGCGTCCAGCTGTGCATGCCCAGCGACCCCAGTTCGAAGATCATGTGGTCGCGGTCCTTCTCGCGGCTGAAGCTGACGGCTACCTGGCCACGCGCTACCTGACTACGCAACCCGCCATCAGCGAACTCCAGGCGCACCGGCGTGCGCCTGAGCTTCTGGTCCGGGGTGCGCAGCGTCATCACGCCCTGACTGTAGTCGAGCACCTCGAAGGGCAGGTTGGCCCTGAGCCTCACCGGGACCCGGCAATCGACCTCGCCGCGCGCCGTGTTCTCGATCAGCGAGCGCATCGCTTCGCTGAGCGTAGGATGGCTCTTGATCGCGACATCGTTGGGGAAGGCCAACCGCAACGCGATCGGCTGGTCAGGTTGATCCGCGAGGGTCAGGGTGACGTTGCCGGTGACTGCCTGGCGCGCAGCCAGCACGGCGTCGACCGTCGCCTGCAGAGCCTCACGCCGCGCCGGGGTCAATACGTCGCCTGGCATGCGCAGGTTCACCACCCAAGGGGTCTCGTCATCGGCCCACATTTCCACTCGGGCCAGGTCGATCTGCTGTTCGGCCAGCAGGTTACGGACCGCTTCGGCGTAATACCGGTCTGCATGGCCGTGGGCGTAATTGTCGATAACCGATACCTGAAACTCCAGGCCGACTTCCTGTTCATCACAACCGGACAGCATCCCAACCAACAAGCCTGCCATGGCAATACGACGCTTCACTTGGACAACTCACCCCTCAAGGCGTCAGCCGGGGTGGCCACGCTGGCCGGCACCTTGCGCCATTGCGGAACGCCGATCAACACCACCGCGCCGATGATCACCGCCATCGCCACGCACTCCTCCACGCCGATCTGCTCGCCAGCGAACAGGATGCCCAGCAGCACCGCCACCGCCGGGTTGACGTAGGCATAGCTGGTGGCCGCCGCCGGGCGCACATGCTTGAGCAGGTACATGTAGGCACTGAAGGCCAGGATCGAACCGAAGAACACCAGGTAGAGCAACGCCCCCCAGCCGGCAGCGGTCGGCATCTGGGTCATGCGTTCACCGCTGAGCGCGCTGCCCAGCAGCAGCGCCGCGCCGCCCACCAGCATTTCGGCGGCACTGGCCATCGGCCCGGCCGGCAGCGGCAGGCTCTTGCTCCACACCGAACCGAAGGCCCAGGACGCTGCAGCAAACAGGATCAGCGCCGCGCCCAGCGGGCTGGCCTGCAGGTTGGAGCCCAGGTTGAGCAGGCCGATGCCGGCCAGGCCAAGGCCGATACCGGCCCATTCCAGACGCGTGTTGCGGTGCCCGAAAAATCGCCCGAACACCAGGGTGAACAGCGGCACGGTCGCCACCGCCAGGGCTGCGACCCCGGACGCCACGCCCGCATGTTCGGCCAGGGTCACGCCGCCGTTGCCGCAGCTGAGCAGCAATATGCCGATGGCCCCGGCGGCCTTCCATTGCGCCCAGCTGGGCGCCGGCACCCCGCGCCAGCGCAGAAAGCCATACAGCAGGCTGCCGGCAATCAGAAAGCGCACCCCGGCCATCAGCAGCGGTGGCCACGACTCGATACCGATGCGGATCACCAGATAGGTCGACCCCCACACCAGGTACAAGGCCAGGAAGGCACCGATCAGCACCAGCGGAAAGCGACGGGAGGCAGGCATGGGAGGCTCGAAATCAGGGTTTTGGAGCTGTAGTTTAGAAAGCCAAACGGGTAATTTTAAGTTACAAACCCTGTTTATACGGCCACCAGACTTTCGAAAAAACGGATGTTTGCCCGATTCGCCATCGTTTCAACACCTGGTACCCGCGCCCCATGGACAAGTACGATCGCATGCTCCTCGCCGCCTTGCTCGACAACGGCCGCGCCTCCTTCGCCGAACTGGCGCGCAAGGTCAACCTGTCGGCCCCGGCAGTGGCCGAGCGGGTGGCCAAGCTCGAGGCCAGCGGGGTCATCACCGGCTACCAGGCCAAGGTCGACATGAGCCGGATCGGCTTGCCGATCCAGTGCGTGATCGAGCTGCGCCTGGCCAGCCACGGCAACCAGCAGACCTATGAGGACCTGGCGCGTATCCCGCAGATCACCGAGTGCCACCGGGTCACCGGCGATCCGTGCGTGATCATGCAGGCGGCGGTCGGCTCGATGCCGGAACTCGAAGAGCTGATCAACCACGTGGCGCAGTTCGGGTTCAGCAAGACCTCGATCATCCTGTCCAGCGCGGTAGAGCGACGGGTGCCGCTCGGCCAGCTCGACAGCAACGGCAAGAAAGCCTAGCGGTAGCGCTTGAGGGTTTCGGCAACCTTGGCTGCCGGGACCTTCTGCAGGCTGCAGAACAGCGGGTGCGACACCTCGCTGATACCGTGGCGCTGGCGCAGTTCGCCGGCCAGGTGCTGGGCCAGGTTGGCGGCCATCTCGGCATCGGCCATGGCCCGGTGAGCGGTGCCGGTGTCGGGCAGCCCGGCCCAGCGCGTCAGGGTGCCGAGCTTGTGGTTCGGCGCAGCCGGCAGCAGGCGCCGCGAGAGCAGCATCGAACAGGCGAACGACTGCACCCGCGAGCGTCCGATCAGGCTCAGTTCGTAGTCCCAGAACTTCTGGTCGAACGAGGCGTTGTGCGCCAGCAAGGGCGTGCTGCCGACGAACTCGGCCACCTCGTTCATCACCTGCGCATTGGCCGGCGCACTGCGCAGCATGGCGGTAGTGATGCCGGTCAGCCCGGCGACAAAGGCCGGTACCGGCACGCCGGCATTCATCAGGCTCTGGTAGCGATCGACGATGCGCCCGCGTTCGAGCATCACCACCGCCACTTCGGTGGCGCGGCAGTAGGCACCCGGCGAGATGCCGGTGGTTTCAAAGTCGATGACCGCAATACGTTCCACAAAAACCTCGGGTAGCTCTCAGTGCTTGAGCAGGAGTGCGCCTTCGATGGGCACATAGCGGGTGGCGGCGCGAATCAGCGAGTTGGCGGTGAGCCCCGGTACGCCATAGGCCACCGCTTCGGCGCCATGACGGTTGATCACCCGTTCCAGCAGCAGGTCGAAATCGCCATCGCCGGAGGCCAGCACCACTTCGTCGACCCGCGAGGCGGCGTCGATCACGTCCAGGGTGATGCCCACGTCCCAGTCGCCCTTGGCCGAGCCGTCGCTGCGCTGGATATAGGGTTTGAGTTTGACCGTGAAACCGAGGTTGCGCAGGATCTGCTGAAACTGCTGCTGCTTGCTGTCGCCGCGGTCGATGGCATAGGCCACCGCCTCGACGATCTCGCCGTCCTGGCTGACGTGCGCCCAGAAGGCGGCGTAGTTGAAATGACAACCATAGGCCTGGCGCACGGTGTAGTAGAGGTTCTGGACATCGGCGAACACCGCAATCTTCTTCACCGCACTTCCTCGTCACGCCAGGGGCCGGTCCCGCATACCGGGGCCGTTTCGGCGCCCAGTATGCCAGCCTGACGGCAGTACGGGTATGTGCGCGGCTCAGACGAAGGAGTCGTCGTCCGAAAAGAAGCCGCCGCCATCGTCACCGTAGTCGGTGTCCATGAAGCCGCCCTGATCATTGTCGTAGCCACCGTTGTCGGCGGTCAGGCGCTGTTCGTCGTTGCCGCCCCAGCCGCTGTCGCTGGCCGGTGCCGGCGCTTCGTTGATGATCTCGGTGACTTCCTGGGGCTGCGACGAATGATGGCCGAACAGGCTGCTGATGCCCTGCGCCAGCATCACCCCGCCTGCCACGCCGGCGGCGGTCTGCAGTGCACCGCCCAGAAAGCTGCTGGCGCCGCCGCGGGCCGGTGCGGCCTGGGGCGCGGCGTTGAAACCCTGCTGCTGAGGGGCCACGCCGGGCCCGCCAAAGCCGCTGGCCGGTTCACGCCAGCCACCACCACTGGTGGCAGGTGCCGGGGCCGGCTGGGCCGCGCGCTGCGGCTGCGGCTCGGGTTGCCGTGCCCCCCCGCCGAAGATGCTCGACAGGAAGCCGCCGCTGCTCGGCGCAGTGGCCGCCACCTGTGCGCGGGCCTGGTTCAGATCGGCCTGCAATTGCCTGTTCTGTTCATCGAGGCGCTTGAGCGCGGCCTCCTGCACCAGAATCGCCTGGGCCATGTAGTAAGGGGCCGACGGCTGTTGCTGCAGGTGCTCGGCAATGCGCGCCTGGGCCTGGGCATCACGCGGTGCGCCTTCGCTCTCGGCTTGCTTGAGGCGGCCGAACAGGCCGTCGATCAAGGTTTGTTCTTCGTGGTTCATGGGGCGACCTCACTGGATAGCCGGGGGATTACAGGTGAGCACTAGATGGGGTTCCAGCATGGGCGATTCAATCGGCCCGCGGCATGAAACTTTGTTCAGGTTCGACCGCTGGGCTAAAGTAGCGGCCTGCTCTGTCACTGCGATATCGACTGATGAATCCGCTTAGCGTTCTGCAAGACTCCTTGTATTTCTTCCGCCGCCACCTGCTGAGCATCGCCAAGCTGTGCCTGCCGCTGATCGTCATCGAAACGCTGCTGGCCCAGGCGATCTATGCACAGTTCGGCAGCCAGACCCGTACCCTGGCCTACGGCATGCTGCTGGGCCTGGTGTTCTACCCGCTCTACAGCGGCGCACTGATCCTCTACCTGGACGCCCGCAGCCAGGGTGAAGAGCCGCGCAAGCGCGACCTGCTGGCCATGTCGCTGCGCCTGTGGCCCTCGTTCGCGCTGCTGATGATCGTCTGCCTGCTGCTGATCGTGGCCGGCTGCGCGCTGTTCATCCTTCCGGGCATCTGGGTGATGGTCAACCTGGTGTTCGCCGAGTACCTGCTGGTGCTGCGCGGCCTGCAACCGCTGCCGGCCATGCGTCAGAGCTTCGAGCTGTGCAAGGGCCACTTCTGGCAGATCCTGGTGTGCATGATCGTGGCCATGATCCCGTTGTGGCTGATCGATGCGCTGACCCGCAGCCTGATCGGCGAAGAGCCCGAGCTATGGCTGGAACTGCTGGTGGGCAGCTTCAACGGCTTCCTCACCCTGTTCAGCACCCTGGTGAGCTTTCGCATGTTCATGCTGGTCACCGAGCCGCCGCTGGCCCGCGACCCGAGCTGAACCAAGCAGGCGACGAACGGCTCGGGTATGCTGCGGGTTCACCTGCGACGCCAAGCCGAGCCGATGATCCGACTACTGCGCAATGCCCTGCTGACCCTGCTGCTGATACTTGCCCTGCTGTGGCTGCTGGCCAGTCACCTGAGCTGGCAACCCGAGCCGCGCGAGGCCCTGCCGGTGGCCTGCCGTGGCACGGCCACGCCGCTGGTGCCGGGCCAGATGCTCAAGGTCATGAGCTGGAACATCCAGTACCTGGCCGGCAAGGGCTACGTGTTCTGGTATGACGAAGGCCGGGGCAGTGACACCCGCCCTACCGAACAGGACCTGGCGTTCAACCTCGACGAGGTGGCGCGGGTGATCCGCGCCGACAACCCCGACATCGTGCTGTTGCAGGAACTGGACACCAACGCCAAGGCCAGCGCCTACCAGGACCAGCTGGCCCTGCTGCGCGAGCGCCTGGCCGACCTCTACCCCTGTTCGGTGCAGGCCTACGACTGGAAGGCGGACTTCGTGCCCGACCGGCATGTGTTCGGCAGCGTCGGCCGCGGCCTGGCGACCCTGAGCCGCTACCCCATCCAGCAGGCCGAACGCCTGGCCCTGCCCTCGGCCCCCGACAACGCCCTGAGCCGCCTGCTGCAGCCGCAACAGGCGGTGCTGGCCAGCTACCTGCCGCTGCGTGATGGCGGCTCGCTGGCGGTGCTCAACACGCACCTGGCGCCCTTCGTTCCCGGCAACGATATCCAGCGCCAGCAGGTGCGCCAGCTCGGCGCGCTGCTCGACAAGCTGGAAAGCCAGGGCACGCCGTGGCTGATCGGTGGCGACTTCAACCTGCTGCCGCTGGGCCAGTACCGCCGGCTCACCCCCGAGCAGCGCCAGCACTATGGCGCCGACAGCGACCTGCACTTGCTGTGGGACAAGTATCCGATGATCCCCAGCAACGCCGAAGCCGGTGGTGCCGAGCGCAGCGCCTGGCTGACCCACTACCCCAACGACCCGCGCCTGAACGGCCCGGACCGCACCCTGGACTACCTGTTCCACAGCCCCAAGCTGCAGCGCCTGAGCGCCCGGGTGCTGCAGCAGGACACCCTGCAGATTTCCGATCACCTGCCGCTGAGCGCGCGCCTGCTGTTGCCGACGCCGCCCTAGCGGCTACTTGCGCGGTTTGGCCCGCGCGGTGGCTTCGGCCACCAGCGGGTCGTCCGGCCAGTAGTGCTTGGGGTAGCGGCCCTTGAGGTCCTTCTTCACTTCGGCGTAGGTGCTGCGCCAGAAATTGGCCAGGTCCTGGGTCACCTGCACCGGGCGCCGTGCCGGTGACAGCAGGTGCAGCAACACCTGCTGGCGGCCCTGGGCGATGCGCGGGGTTTCGGCCAGGCCGAACAGTTCCTGCAAGCGCACCGCCAGAATCGGCGGCGTCTCGCTGTAGTCCAGGCGGATGTTGGAACCCGAGGGCACGCCGATGTGCACCGGCGCCCATTCGTCCAGGCGCTGCGGCAGCGGCCAGGGCAGCAGGTTGCGCAGGATGGACGACAGGTCGAGCTGGGCAAAATGACTGAGCCGGGTGACCTTGCCCAGGTAGGGTTGCAGCCAGTGCTCAAGGCTGGCCAGCAAGGCCGCGTCGCTCAGGTCAGGCCATTCGCTCTGGCCTGCAGCCGCAACATCCAGCCCGCGCAACAGTGCCACCCGCGCCTGCCACTGGCGCAGTTCCGGGGTCCAGGGCAGCAGCTCCAGGCCCTTGCGCCGCACCAGGTCAAGCAGCGCCCGCGCACGCGCATCCTCGCCCAGCCCGGTCAGCGGCTCGCGGCTGAGCACCAGTTCGCCGACCCTGCGCTGGCGCTCGGCACGCAGCACGTTCTCACGCTCGTCCCAGTCCAGTTGATCCACGTGGCGCACCTGCTCGGCGAGCACGTCGTCGAACAGCGCCGGGTCGAATTCGGCCGCCAGGTAGATGCGCTCTTCGCGCTGCCCCTGGCGGCTGCCGAGGTCGGCGATCACCAGCCAGGGTTGCTTCATCAGCGCGTCGGCCTCACCGAACAGCGCCGCACGCCCGTTGGCCAGCCGGTACTCGGCGCCGCCGGCACGGCGCTGCTGGGCGACCCGGTCGGGGTAGGCCAGCGCCAGCAAGGCACCGAGCCAGCGGGAATGTTCGGGGTCGGCCACGGCCGCGCCGGCCTTGCCGCGCAGGTAGCTGCGGTACTGACGGGACAGTTGTCGCGCCCGCTGCACCCCGCCCTGCCCTCCTCGGGCTGCACGGGTTTCGCCACTGAGCAGGGCCAGCCGGCTGTGCAGGTCGGCGCCCGCCCCGCGCAGAATGTCGCGCTCGCCCAGCAGTGCCGCCACATCGCAGGCCATCTGTGCCAGGCCAAGGTCCTGGCCCCGCAGCAGCAGGTGTGCGATGCGCGGGTGTGCCGGCAACTCGGCCATGGCCTGACCATGCTCGGTCAGCGCCAGCAACTGCCCCGGCCTGAGCGCCCCCAGGCGCACCAGCAGGTCCTGGGCCTGGGCATAGGCCGCCGCCGGTGGCAGGTCGAGCCAGCACAGCTGCGCCGGGGCCACGCCCCAGCGGGTCAATTGCAGGGCCAGCCCGGCAAGGTCGGCCTGCAGGATCTCGGCGCTGCCGTAGGCAGCCAGTTGGTCATGCTGGGCCTCGGACCACAGCCGATAGCACACGCCCGGTTCCAGGCGTCCGGCGCGCCCGGCCCGCTGGGTGGCGCTGGCGCGCGAGATGCGCTGGGTATCGAGGCGGGTCATGCCGCTGCCGGGGTCAAAACGCGGCACCCGCGCCAGCCCGGCGTCGATCACCACCCGCACGCCGTCGATGGTCAGGCTGGTTTCGGCGATGTTGGTCGCCAGCACCACCTTGCGCAGGCCCGCGGCCGGCGCCTCGATGGCGGCGCGCTGGGCCGCGAGATCGAGTTCACCGTGCAGCGGGCACAGCAGGATCTCGCGCCGCTCACCCAGTGCCTCCTGCAAGGCCTGGTGCACACGGCGGATCTCGGCCTGGCCAGGCAGGAACACCAGCAGGCTGCCCGGCTCGTCGGCCAGCGCCTGCAACACCGTGTCGACCACCCGCGGCTCGACGAACTCGCCGGGCTGGAACGGCCGCCCCCAGCGCATCTGCACCGGGTACATGCGCCCTTCGCTGCTGATTAACGGGGCGTCGTCGAGCAACGCAGACAGGCGCTGCCCTTCCAGCGTGGCGGACATCAGCAGGATCTTCAGCGGCGGCTCGTCACGCAGCAGCTCGCGGCCGTTGAGGCTCAGGGCCAGGGCCAGGTCGGCATCCAGGCTGCGCTCGTGAAATTCGTCGAAGATCAACAGGCCCACCCCGTCCAGCGCCGGGTCGTCCTGCAGGCGCCGGGTGAGGATGCCTTCGGTGACCACTTCGATGCGGGTGCGCGGGCCGACCTTGCTGTCCAGGCGAATGCGGTAACCGACGGTTTCGCCCACCGCCTCGCCCAGTTCGCTGGCCAGCCGCTCGGCTGCCGCGCGGGCAGCCAGCCGGCGCGGTTCGAGCATCAGGATGCGCTGGCCGGCCAGCCACGGCTCATCGAGCAGGGCCAGTGGCACGCGGGTGGTCTTGCCGGCGCCCGGCGGTGCCTCGAGCACGGCTTCGTGGCGCTGCTGCAAGGCGGTGCGCAAGGCCGGCAGCACGGCATCGATCGGTAATGAATTCATGGTAGCCCTCGAACAATCGGCCGAGTATAACGGCGAACCGAGCCTGCCTTATCATGGTCTTAGCTGCACCCTCCGGCATTTCGCCGGTAGCGGTGCGGCCTACTTTGCGGAGATTCACATGCGTATTCCTTCACGCCTTATCGGCGGTGCCGTGGTTGCTGCCCTGCTGACCCAGCTGACGGCTTGCGGCACCCTGTTCTTTCCCGACCGTCGCGGCCAGATCGAAGGCAAGGTCGATCCGGTGATCGTGGCACTGGATGCCATCGGTATCCTGTTCTACGTGATCCCCGGGCTGATCGCCTTCGGCGTCGACTTTGCCACCGGCGCCATCTACCTGCCCGGCGGCAAGACCGCCCAGGTCGACCCGCACACGCTGAACAAGGCCATCGCTGCCGATGGCAAGGTCGACAAGGTGCGCCTGCAGGCCATCCTGGAGAGCGAGCTGGGCCAGCGCCTGCCGCTGAACGACCCGCGCCTGATCCAGCACAAGGGCAGCGTTGAACAACTGGCGATGTACGGCCTCAAGCCCGCCGCCTGACCGCCCGCACAAGGACGACCGATGAACACCAGCGCCGAACACGCCCGCCTGCTGCGCCTGGCGACCAATGCCTCGCTCGGGGTCGCCAGCATCCTGATCGTGAGCAAGGCGGTGGCCTGGTGGCTCAGCGGCTCGGTCAGCCTGCTGGCCGGCCTGACCGACTCGATGCTCGACGGCGTGGCCTCGTTCCTCAACCTGCTCGCGGTGCGCTATGCCCTGCGCCCGGCCGATGACGATCATCGCTACGGGCACGGCAAGGCCGAGGCACTGGCCGGCATGGCCCAGGCGCTGTTCATCGGGGTGAGTGCGGTACTGATCGGCGTACAGGCGGTCGAACGCCTGAAAAACCCCACGCCGCTGGGTGATGCCACGGTGGGCATTGTCGTGATGCTGCTGTCGCTGGGGCTGACCGTCGCCTTGCTGATGGTGCAGGCCAGGGTGGTGCGCCTCACCGGCTCGACCGCCGTGCGCGCCGACTCGCTGCACTACCGCTCCGACCTGCTGCTCAATGCCAGCATCCTGGTCGCGCTGGTGCTGGCGCGGTTCGGCTGGCCACAGGTGGATGCGTACTTTGGCCTGGGCATCGCGCTGTACATTCTATGGAGTGCCTTGCAGATCGCCCGTGAAAGCTCGGCGATTCTGATGGACAAGGAGCTGCCCGGCGAGGTGAGCGAGCAGATGATGACACTGGTGTGCGCGGTGCCTGGCGTGCAGGGCGCGCATGACCTGCGCACCCGGGTGTCGGGCAACCGCTGGTTCGTGCAGGTGGACCTGGAGCTGCCGGGCACCTTGACGCTGACCGAGGCCCACGTGCTATGCGATGCGGCAGCGGCGGCGATCCGCCGGGAGTACCCCAAGGCCGAAGTGCTGGTGCATGCCGACCCGGTGGAGTGACACAGCAGCCCCTTCGCCGGCAAGGCCGGCGCCTACGGGATTCACGCTGTGCGTGTAGGAGCCGGCCTTGCCGGCGAAGCTGTTGCGCTTCAGTTGACGCTGTAACCGCGCCCGCTCAAACATGCCCCCAGCGCCCGCCGATAGGTGTCCGTCACCTGCGCCGCAGGCGCGTAGGTCGCCGATGCCGGGTCGAACCCGGTCTGCTGCACCGCCCAGCGGTAACACTGGTAGCGGTCCTGATCGACCTGCTGTGGCGACTGCCCGTTGGCCGGGTAGGCAATCACGTCATAGCCATTGCCCAGTTGCGCCGGCGCCGCAGCCACCGGCGGGCTTACCACCACATAGTCGCGGCTGTCGTCCAGGTACTGGTAATAGGTGCCTGCAGCCAGAAAGAACAGCGCACTGCCCACCCACACCTGCCGCGCATAGTCGGGCAGGTAGTTCACCCGTACCCCGTAAGGCGGCGCCACCACCACGTAATGCGGCCCCTGCGGGCGATACCAGTAGCCACCGGAATAGTAATAGTCACTGCCACGATACGGCACGCGCCGGTACGGTTCCGGGAAGCGGTCTATGGTGTGCCCCGGCCGATACTGAGGCCCGGGGCCCCAGCCATTGCCGTGCCCTTCGCCAGGGCGCTGCCCCGGCCCGCCGGCCTGCCAGTGCTGATTGGCGTCATTGCGCCGCGGCACGTCCTGATAGTACCCCTGGCGTGGCGGCTGGGTCTGGCGGACCTCGTCCGGGCGCGCGTTGAGCGGCGAGGACGCAGGCGGGCGCTCGCCGCCATTGGGGTCCTGCTGTGGTCCGCGACGCTCGTCCTGGGCCTGTACGCCCAGGCTCAGGCAAAGCAGACCAACACCTGCCAACTGCCAGATGCGCGACTTCATGCTGTTTCTCTCCCGCTGGCATTCATGGCCTACTCTATCAGGCCGCCTGCCACGCGCCAGCAGGCGCCAGATGAAATTGCGGACATTAAAAAAGGGTGACCCTGAGGCCACCCTTCGAGATTTTCGTCCGTGCTCGGCGCTTGTGACGCCGGCTCACCTCACGCTGTCTTGTGAACAGTGTGCAGCCCGGGGGCCGAGCACAACCCGGTGGGGTTGCTGGCCGCAGCGCCCCTGATTGGGGCCGCCGCTGTGGACATGTGTCCGGGCAGTGATTCTGTTGACCATCATAGGCAAGCGCTGCGACAGAGGATTGCTAAAATTGCTCAACAAAACATTACTTGCGCAATTTTTAACTAAGGATTGATAATCCGCAGCAATCGAAACAGAAAAGGCTTCATTCATGAGCAAGCTCGACCGATACGACCTGAGCATTCTTGCCGAACTGCAGCGCGATGCGCGCATCTCCAACCAGGAACTGGCCGAACGGATCGGCCTGTCGCCCTCGCCCTGCTCGCGGCGGGTAAAGCAACTGGAGGACGATGGCTACATCTCGCGCCAGGTCGCCCTGCTCGACCGCAAGAAGCTGGGCCTGAGCCTCACCGCCTACGTGCTGATCGGCATGGACCGACACACCCCCGAGCGCTTCGAAACCTTCGAGGCCGCCATCCGCAGCCTGCCCCAGGTGCTGGAGTGCAGCCTGGTCACCGGCATGGATGCCGACTACCAGCTCAAGGTGGTGGTGCCGGACATGGACCACTACCAGAAGCTGCTGCTCGGCCACCTGACCCGCATCGAAGGCGTCACCAGCGTGCGTTCGAGCTTCGTGCTCAACCAGGTGCTGGCTAGCACCGAGCTGCCCCTTACGCACCTGCGTTAGTCAGCGCTGCGGGCCGGGCGTATAATCGCGCGCTTCAACCTGGCGGAGAAGATCGATGGATCCTGCGTTGTTCGAAGAATGGATGATGACCATCCTGGTCACCATCCTGATTGGTTTCATGGGCTTCATCGTCTGGGACCTGGCGAAAAAATCCAAGGCTGGCAAGTTCGGCACCTTCATCCTGTTTTTCGTGCTGGGCCTGGGCATTCTCGCCTTCGTCATCAAGAGCGTGGTCATCGGCTTCATCGAAGGCGTCTAGCGCCGCGCCGGCACCTCGCGCCAGCAGCCCTGGTCCAGCCCATCCAGGCTCCAGTCGCCGATCCGCACGCGCACCAGGCGCAGGGTCGGCAAGCCTACCGCCGCGGTCATGCGTCGCACCTGGCGGTTGCGCCCTTCCTTGATCACCAACTCCAGCCAGGCGGTCGGCACGCTCTTGCGAAAGCGTACCGGCGGGTTGCGCGGCCACAGTTGCGGCTCTTCCAGATGACGCGCCTGGGCCGGCAAGGTCATGCCGTCATTCAGTTGCACACCCTCGCGCAAGCGCTGCAGCTGCTCCTCGGTCGGCTCGCCCTCCACCTGTACCCAGTACGTCTTGGGCAACTTGTGCCTGGGGTCGGCAATGCGCGCCTGCAACTGGCCGTCATTGGTCAGCAGCAACAACCCTTCGCTGTCGCGATCCAGACGCCCGGCCGGGTATACGCCCGGTACATCGATGAAGTCCTTGAGGGTGGCGCGGCCCTCGCCGTCGCTGAACTGGGTCAGCACGTCGAAGGGCTTGTTGAACAGGAGCAGGCGCGGCGCGGCCGGCGGCGCCTTGGCCTGGCGACGCGGGCCGGCGGGTTTGGCCGCGGCGGGCCGCGGCTTGGAACGGGGGGGTAACGGCATGGGGCCTCAGCGGAACGGCGGCTCGTCGAAACTGCGCAGTTTACGCGAGTGCAGCGAGTTCAGTTCGGTGCGCAGCAGGTCGAGCGCCGCAATACCTATCTTCAGGTGCTGGCTGACCGCCCGGTTGTAGAAGGCGTTGGCCGCCCCCGGCAGCTTGATCTCGCTGTGCAGCGGCTTGTCGGACACGCACAGCAAGGTGCCGTAGGGCACGCGCAGGCGGTAGCCCTGGGCGGCGATGGTGCCGCTTTCCATGTCCACTGCCACGGCCCGCGACAGGTTGATCAACGGGCGCTCCTGGGCCCAGCGCAGCTCCCAGTTGCGGTCGTCATAGGTCAGCACGGTGCCGGTGCGCAGGCGCTTTTTCAGCTCGTCGCCACGTTCGCCGGTCACCTGCGCCGCCGCTTCCTGCAACGCCAGCTGTACCTCGGCCAGGGCCGGGATCGGGATATTGGGCGGCAGCACGCGGTCAAGGATGCCGTCGCGGCGCATGTAGGCGTGGGCCAGCACGTAGTCGCCGATGGTCTGGGATTGGCGCAGGCCGCCACAGTGGCCGATCATCAGCCAGCAGTGCGGGCGCAGCACCGCCAGATGGTCGGTGATGTTCTTGGCGTTGGACGGGCCCACGCCGATATTGACCAGGGTGATGCCATGGCCGTCGGCAGCAATCAGGTGATACGCCGGCATCTGGTAGCGGTGCCACACCACCCCGGCCACCAGCGCCTGGGCTTCGCCATTGTCCATGGCCTTTTCGATCACCACGTTGCCCGGCAGCACCATGCGCACGAAGCGCGGGTCTTGGCGCAGTTGCTCCAGGCCGTGGGTGATGAACTGGTCGACATAGCGGTGGTAGTTGGTGAGCAGGATCCATGGCTGCACATGCCGCCAGTCGCTGCCGGTGTAATGCACCAGTCGGCGCAGCGAGAAATCGACCCGCGCCGCGTCGAACAGCGCCAGCGGCAGCGGGTCGACGTTGGCCCAGTCGTACAGCCCGTCGGCGATGCCGTCGGTGGCCGCCGACAGGTCGGTGCTGGGGAACACCCGCGCCAGCGCCGCAGCGGTGATGCCGGTGCCGGCCAGTTCATCGCCCTGCTCGACCACATAGGGGTAGGGAATGTTCTGCTCGCTCAGGCCCACTTCGACCGTCACGGTAAAGTCGCGCATCAAGGGCCCGAGCTGCTCCAGCAGGTAGCCGCGAAACGCGGCCGGCTGAGTCACGGTGATGCTGTAGGTGCCCGGCAACTGAACCTTGGCGTAGGCCCGGGTGATCACCGGTACGTCACCCTGATACTGGTAGGTCAGGCGCAGTTCGGGGTAACGAAACTGTGCGCGCTCGGCCGCATTGGGCTCGGTGCGGTCCTTGAGGTAGCGCTTGAGCGCCTGGCTCAGTGCGGCGGTGGCGGATTCGTGCAAGGCGGCCAACTGGTCGACGGCTTGCTCGGCGGTTTCCACGACAACGAAGGTTTCATCGGTACGGCTCACAATGTACTTCCTGTCTGTCTGACATGCATGGGCCCATCTTGCCTATATCCGCCGGCAAAGGCACGCACGTTAGAGCGGCCAGTTCGGTGTGGCCCGCTGCACCAGCGCCGCCACGTCCGCCCCGCGCGGCAACGTGCCGTAGACCCGGCCGCTGCCGGACAGCCGGCTGCCGATGAAGGCGTCACTGACCGCCGCGTTGCCGGCCTCCAGCAACAGCTTGGCCTGCACCGCCAGGGCGATGTCCTCGGTGAGCTGGCGGGCGCGGTACTGGATGTCGCCGGTATCGGCGAAGGCCGACTTGAGGTTGCCGATGTGTGCGGCCAGACGCGGGTCGCCATGGCCATCGCCCAGCTCCGCGAACAGCGTGTCCAGTACACCGTGCTCCTTGGACAGGGCACGCAACACGTCCAGGCACTGCACGTTGCCCGAGCCTTCCCAGGTCGAGTTGACCGGGGCCTCGCGGTACAGCCGGGGCAGGATGCTCTCTTCCACGTAACCGGCGCCGCCCATGCATTCGGCGGCCTCGTTGATCATGGCCGGCGCGCGCTTGCAGATCCAGTACTTGCCCACCGCCGTCATCAGCCGCGCAAAGCGCGCCTGGTGCGGGTCGTCGGGCTGGTCCAGCGCATGCCCCATGCGCAGGCTCAGGGCCAGCGCCGCCTCGCTTTCCAGGGCCAGGTCGGCGAGCACATTCTGCATCAATGGCTGCTCGGCCAGCACCCGGCCCCCGACCGTGCGGTGGGCGCAGTGGTGCGCGGCCTGGGTCAGGGCCTGGCGCATCAGCGCGCTGGAGCCGACCATGCAGTCGAATCGGGTCATGGCCACCATCTCGATGATGGTTGGCACGCCACGGCCTTCCTCGCCGATCATCCAGGCCAGGGCGCCGCGAAACTCCACCTCGCTGGACGCGTTCGAACAGTTGCCCAGCTTGTTCTTCAGGCGCTGGATATAGAACTGGTTGCGCGTGTCGTCCGGGCGATGGCGCGGCAGCAAAAAGCAGCTCAGGCCCTTGTCGGTCTGTGCCAGGGTCAGGAACGCGTCGCACATCGGTGCCGAACAGAACCACTTGTGGCCCACCAGCTCGTAGGCCTGGCCCGGCCCCGGCGCGCCCACCGGGTAGGCCCGGGTGGTATTGGCACGCACATCGGTACCGCCCTGCTTCTCGGTCATGGCCATGCCCAGCGTAACCCCCACCTTGTGCCGGTCGCCGACATTGCGCGGGTCGTAGGCGGTGGCCAGCACCTTGGGTACCCAGTACTCGGCCAGGTCCGGTTGCAGCCTGAGCGCCGGCACCGCGGCAAAGGTCATGGTCAGCGGGCAGCCGCTACCGGCTTCGGCCTGGCTGTGCAGGTAGGTCATCGAGGCACGGGCGACATGCGCGCCGGCACGCGGCTCGGCCCAAGGCAGCGAGGGCAGGCCATGCTCGATGGCAGTCCGCATCAGCTCATGGTAGGCCGGGTGAAACTCCACCAGATCGATCCGATGCCCATAACGGTCATGGCTGCTGAACTGCGGCTTGTTCTGGTTGGCCAGAAAGCCTGCGGCCATCAGCGGCCCACCGGCCAGCGCGCCGTAGGCATCGATGCGCGACTCGGCCCAGCCCGCGCCGTAATGGCGCGACCATTGCTGCAGCGGCAGGTCGAGGCGATACAGATTGGCGCCGTCGAGGCTGGGCGGCTGGTTGGTGACTTCGTGGGTTTCGGCGTACTGGTGCAGGTTCATCGGGGGCTCCTGGCAGATCCGGACGTGACCCCAGTGAATCACGCCCCGCCCCCGGCTCAAAGTGACAAAAACGCCTAATCAGCCGCGATTTGCCCCGATCTGGGCGCCCCGGAAAACCCGCTGGGCACCCGGGCCGTCAGGGTCAGTTCGAAGCAACTGCCCTCGCCCGGGCTCGACTGATGGCTCAGCTGTGCATCGATCAACAGCGCCAGCTTGCGACAGATCGACAGGCCAATGCCCAGGCCGCCGTACTCGCGGGTCATCGACCCATCGACCTGGAAGAAACGCTGGTAGGGCGCTGTCTCGTCCAGGCAGTGAAAGCCGATACCGCTGTCGCGCACACTGAAGGTCAGGCTCGTCTGATCGACGCCCATGGGCGTGGCCCGCACCTTGAGCAGCACGCCGCCGCGATGGGTGAACTTGAGCCCGTTGTCGAGCAGGTAGCTCAGGCACATGGCCAGCTTGCGCCGGTCGCCGTGGATCACGTCCGGCAGATCCATGCCCGGGTCCAGGTTGAAGAACAGGCCCTTTTCCTGGGCCTTGGGCAGAAAGCGCACGCGCAGTTCGTGAAGCAATCCATGCACGCTGAACAGCTCGGTCTGCACCTGCAGGCGACCGGCCTTGAGCTCGGTGAGAATCAGGATGTCGTCGACCATGCGCATCATGTTCTGCGCGGCAGCGTTGGCGGTGTGCTGGTAGGGGGTACGCTCCTGCTCGCTGGTGGCCATCTGCATCAGTTCCAGCGAGCCGATCACACCGTTCATGGGGGTGCGCAGCTCATGGGTAACGGTGGCCAGGAACTCGTCCTTGAGGCGATTGCTGCGCGCCAGCTGCAGGTTGGCCTGCTCCAGGGTCAGCCCGGCCTCGCGCAGCGTGCGCGCCTGTTCTTCGCGCATGCTGTTGATGCGGTCGGCCAGGGCCAGCGACAGCAGCCCCACCTCCAGCGCCGAACCGATCTGGCTGGCATACATGGTCAGGAACACATTGGGCAGGTAGCCCAGCACCATCAGGGTGTTGACCAGCCCGCCCAGCAAAAAGGCCGACCAGGCGATGATGAAATAGCGTGCCACGCGCATGCCGCGCCACCAGGCAAACAGCCCGGCGGCGAAGATGCTCACCGTGAACAGCAGCGCCAGCGCGGTAGCCAGGCGCAGGGCGATCCCGTAGTCCTGCGCCAGCGACATCACCATCACCAGCACCGAACAGGCCATCAGCCCCTGCAGGAAGCGGTCGAAGGCGCGGCTGTGGCTGGCCATCTGCAGGAAACTGCGCGCGAACTGGCAACCGAACAGGCCCGCGGCGCCGATGAACAACGGGGTGGCGGCGTTGGCCCACCACGGGTGGTCCGGCCAGAAGTACGCCACCCCGGCGCCATTGACCGAGACCTGGTACAGGCCGAACGAGGCGATGTAGAGGATGTAGTAGAGGTAGCTCCTGTCGCGCACACTGATGAAGATGAACAGGTTGTACACCAGCATCCCCAGCAGCACGCCGTAGATCAGCCCCAGCACATACAGCCGCGTGGGCTGCGCCTCCAGGTACGCATCGCTCGACCACAACGTCAGCGGCGCCTGTACCGAACCCTCGCTGTGCAGGCGCAGGTACAAAGTGGTCGCCTGGCCGGGGGCGAACGGCAGATTGAACAGGTAGTTGTTCTGGCGGATCTGGCGGCTGGCGTAGGGCAAGGCATCCCCGGTGCGCTGCGCCAGGTAATAGTGCCCGGCGGCATCGGGCAGGTAGAGCTCCAGGTAATCGAGTGGCGGGTAGGCCAGCTCCAGCAGCCAGTGACGTGGCGCCGCCTGGGCCGTGGCGGTGTAGCGCAGGTCGAGCCTGATCCAGAAGACCGAGGTCGAATAGCCGGCGTTGAGCACGTCGGCCTGGTGCGGCTCGAAGCGGCTGGCGAAGTCCGGCGAGCTCACCTGGGCGATGCTGGCGCTGCCATCGGGGTCTTCATACACCTGCATCAGGCGGCCCAGCGGCAACTGCCGGGTGGTGTCGTCGAAATCGGCAGCGCTGGCCAACAGTGGCAAACAGCACAGCAAGAAAGTCAGCAAATTACGCATACAGCCCCGGCGTGGCATGTGCAGTCGCGTCGCGTTGGCCTCCTGTCCGTTTGAGGCGACGAAATCCGACAGTACCTGTTATCGATTGGCGAGCACTCTAGCATAGGTTCCCGGCGCTTCCAGCGGTGTTGTTTCAATTCAATTCAGAGGCTCTATCTCGCGGCTTTCAGCCTATATCAGAGAAGCAATCTGACCTGTCGATCAAAAACACCGCCTGCCTGGAAGACCCGCCAAAAGCGTTTGGTGGTAAGCTCGCGCACCATGAATACCTACAGCTCCCGCCCCGTTGTCCTCTGTCTCTCCGGCCACGACCCCAGTGGCGGCGCCGGCTTGCAGGCAGATATCGAAGCCCTGATCGCTCAAGGTTGTCACGCCGCCCCGGCCGTCACCGCCCTGACCGTGCAGAATACCGTCAATGTCAGTGACTTCCGCGTGCTCGACCGCGAGTGGGTGCTGGCCCAGGCCAATGCCGTGCTGACCGACTCGACCGTCGCGGCGGTGAAGCTTGGCATGCTTGGCTCGCTGGCCATGGTCGACACCATCGTCGAACTGCTCAGCGCCCACCCGCACCTGCCGCTGGTGTGCGACCCGGTGCTGCGCGCCGGTGGCGGTGGTCGCCTGGGCAAGGACGAGGTCGGCTACGCCATGCGCGAACGGCTGCTGCCGCTGGCCACCATTGCCACGCCCAACCTGCCCGAGGCCCGCATCCTGGCCGAGCTGCCCGAAGGCAGTGCCGATGAATGCGCCGAAAAACTGCTGCCATTCGTCAAGCACCTGCTGATCACCGGCGGCCACGGCGACGAACACGAAATTCACAACCGCCTGTACAGCCGCGACGGCGAGCACCACACCTGGACCTGCCAGCGCCTGCCGGGCGACTACCATGGCTCGGGCTGCACCCTGGCCAGCGCCCTGGCCGGACGCCTGGCCCTGGGCGAGCAGTTGCACAGCGCGGTACGCTCGGCGCTGGACTACACCTGGCGCACCCTGCGTGACGCCGAAAAACTCGGCCAGGGCCAGTACGTGCCACGCCGCCTGCCCCTGGATTTCTGTTCCTGACCGACCGCCCCGAGGCCTGCACGATGAAGTTACGTGGTTTGTATGCCATCACCGACAGCCAACTGTTGGCTGGCCGCTTTCTTGCCTACGTCGAAGCGGCCCTCGAAGGTGGCGTGACCCTGCTGCAATACCGCGACAAGAGCCAGGACCACGCACGTCGCCTGGGCGAGGCCGAAGCGCTCAAGGCCCTGTGCGAGCGCTACAACACCCGCCTGATCATCAATGACGATGCCGAGCTGGCCGCGCGCCTGGACGTCGGCGTGCACCTGGGCCAGACCGACGGCCCGCTGACCCCGGCGCGCACCCTGCTGGGGCGCAGCGCGATCATCGGCGCCACCTGTCACGCCCAGCTCGACCTGGCCGAGCAGGCGGCCCGCGAAGGCGCCGACTATGTCGCCTTCGGCCGCTTCTTCAACTCGGTCACCAAACCCGGCGCCCCGGCCTGCAACGTGCAGCTGCTGGACGACGCCCGTGGCCGCATCAAATTGCCGATTGCCGTGATCGGCGGCATCACCCTGGACAACGCCGCACCGCTGGTCGCCCATGGCGCCGACCTGCTGGCGGTGATTCACGGCCTGTTCGGCGCCGACAGCACGGCCGAGGTCACTCGCCGCGCCCGCGCCTTCAACGCCCTGTTCGCATCTGCCTGAGAGAGCCCGACATGTCTCGTTCCGAAACCCTGTTTGCCAATGCCCAGAAGCACATCCCCGGTGGCGTGAACTCGCCCGTGCGTGCGTTCAAGAGCGTGGGCGGCACGCCGCTGTTCTTCAAGCACGCCGAAGGCGCCTATGTCACTGACGAAGACGACAAGCGCTATGTCGACTACGTCGGCTCGTGGGGCCCGATGATCCTCGGCCACAGCCACCCGGACGTGCTGGAGTCGGTGCGCAAGCAACTGGCCCACGGCCTGTCCTATGGCGCCCCGACCGCGATGGAAACCGAGATGGCCGACCTGGTCTGCTCGATCGTGCCGTCGATGGAAATGGTGCGCATGGTCAGCTCCGGCACCGAAGCGACCATGAGCGCAATCCGCCTGGCCCGTGGCTTCACCGGTCGCGACAGCATCATCAAGTTCGAAGGCTGCTACCACGGCCACTCCGACAGCCTGCTGGTCAAGGCCGGCTCCGGCCTGCTGACCCAGGGCGTACCAAGCTCGGCCGGTGTGCCGGCGGCGTTCGCCAAGCACACCCTGACCCTGCCGTTCAACGATATCGACGCGGTAGCGAAGATGCTCGGTGAAGTCGGCCAGGACGTGGCGTGCATCATCGTCGAGCCGGTGGCCGGCAACATGAACTGCGTGCCACCGGCGCCGGGCTTCCTCGAAGGCCTGCGCAGCCTGTGCGACCAGCACGGCGTGGTGCTGATCTTCGACGAAGTGATGACCGGCTTCCGCGTGGCCCTGGGCGGCGCCCAGGCGCACTACGGGGTGACCCCGGACCTGTCGACCTTCGGCAAGATCGTCGGTGGCGGCATGCCGGTGGGCTGCTTCGGCGGCAAGCGCCACATCATGGAGCAGATCGCGCCGCTGGGCCCGGTGTACCAGGCCGGCACCCTGTCGGGCAACCCGCTGGCCATGGCCGCGGGCCTGACCACCCTCAAGCTGATCAGCCGTCCGGGCTTCCATGACGAGCTGAGCGCCTTCACCAGCCGCCTGCTCGATGGCCTGCAGCAGCGCGCCGATGCAGCCAGCGTGCCGTTCGTCACCACCCAGGCCGGTGGCATGTTCGGCCTGTACTTCAGCGGCGCCGACGACATCGTCACCTTCGACGACGTGATGGCCAGCGATGCCGAGCGCTTCAAGCGCTTCTTCCACCTGATGCTCGAAGGCGGCGTGTATCTGGCACCGAGCGCATTCGAAGCCGGCTTCACCTCCATCGCCCATGGCGAGACCGAGCTGAAGATCACCCTGGATGCTGCCGAGCGGGCCTTCGCCAAGCTGTGAAACCGCTTCGCCGGCCAGGCCGGCCCCTGCAGGTTGCATGCAATCTCATGCAAACTGCAGGGGCCGGCCTGGCCGGCAAAGACGCCAGAACAGCCACCGCAAGCCTCCCCGCCTTCCTCCCTCGGCAGAAAATCGAGTAAAGACTTTGTAAGGTGGGCGCTGCTTATCCCATAATGTGCCACCAGACACATTGGCCGCAGCTTTGCAGAGGTAAGTCGATCACCATGAACCGCGCCGGCCGCGCCCTCGCACTGGGCTGCCTGTTGCTACTTCAGCCCCTGCTGGCCACCGCAGGCGGTAACTCGTTGCTGATCCCGGCAGCAGGCCGCTGCACCCTCAATACGCCTGCCGACGAACTGCAACAGGCCCTGGCCAGCTGCCAGCAGGCCGCGCAGTCCGGCGACGCACAGGCGCAGTACGAGCTGGGCGAGTTCTATTACGACGGCAAGAACGCCCCGCAAGACCTGAACAAGGCACTCAACTATTTCGAGCAGGCCTCGCTGCAAGGCCACGCCGAAGCGCAATATCGCCTGGGCAGCATGTTCTTTCGCGGCGAAGGCGTCGCCGCCAACAACGTGCAGGCCTATATCGTGCTGAAGATGGCCGCGGTGAACGGCGCCGAAGACGCGCTGGACATGGCCGACGAAGTGTCGGCAAAAATGCAGCGCGACGAACTGGAGATGGCCACACAGGTGCTCGGTCAGATCTTTCGCAAGTACCTGCTGGAGCTGCAGACCGTCGACGGTCGCACGCCCTTCGCACCCCTTCCGTAACGCAGCCGTTACTTCTCGGGCATCGGCATCGGGAACGGCATCACGTTGCTGACGCCACGGGCTTCACTGACCTTCGGCGTGCCCAGGCGCTCGACCTCGTCGATGCGCACGATCGAATGCATGGGCACGAAGCTGCGCACCACACCCTCGAACTGAGCCTTGAGCTTCTCCTCGCTCGGGTCGACCACGACCTGAGTGCGCTCGCCGAACACGAATTCCTCGATCTCCAGAAAACCCCACAGGTCACTCTGGTAGATCTGTTTGGCGTACATCTCGAACACCTGGCCCTGGTTGAGAAAGATGACTTTGTAGATGGGAGCTTCGCGTTTGGTCATTGGGGGCTGGAACAGTCACAGGGGGAAATAAGCCGCAAACTATAACATAGCCGCCCGAACGACAGCGCTAGGAACCCTCGACCACGCGCCCTATAATGCGCGGTTCTTTGAATCACCTGATGATCACGCATGGCCAAGAAGCTCTATATCGAAACCCATGGCTGCCAGATGAACGAGTATGACAGCTCGCGCATGGTCGACCTGCTGGGTGAACATCAAGCGCTGGAGGTGACCGAGCGGGCCGAAGACGCCGACGTCATCCTGCTCAACACCTGCTCGATCCGCGAACGGGCCCAGGACCGCGTCTACTCCCAGCTCGGCCGCTGGCGCGAGCTCAAGGACGCCAAGCCCGACATGGTGATCGCCGTGGGCGGTTGCGTGGCCAGCCAGGAAGGTGATTCGATCCGCAAGCGCGCGCCCTATGTCGACGTGGTGTTCGGCCCGCAGACCCTGCACCGCCTGCCCGAGATGATCGACGCGGCGCGCACCACGCGCCTGCCGCAAGTCGACGTGTCGTTCCCCGAGATCGAGAAGTTCGACCACCTGCCCGAACCGCGTATCGACGGCCCCACTGCCTACGTGTCGGTGATGGAAGGCTGCAGCAAGTACTGCACCTTCTGCGTGGTGCCCTATACCCGCGGCGAAGAGGTCAGCCGCCCGTTCGACGACGTGCTGGCCGAGATCATCCACCTGGCCGAGAACGGCGTGCGTGAAGTCACCCTGCTGGGCCAGAACGTCAACGGCTACCGGGGCCAGACCCACGACGGTCGCGTGGCCGATCTCGCCGAGCTGATCCGGGTGGTGGCGGCCGTCGACGGCATCGACCGCATCCGCTACACCACCTCGCACCCGCTGGAGTTCTCCGACAGCCTGATCCAGGCGCACGCCGAGGTGCCGGAGCTGGTCAAGCACCTGCACCTGCCGGTGCAGTCGGGCTCGGACCGCGTGCTGGCGGCGATGAAGCGCGGGCACACGGTGCTGGAGTACAAGTCCAAGCTGCGCAAGCTCAAGGCGGCGGTACCGGGCATCTGCATCAGTTCCGACTTCATCATCGGCTTCCCCGGCGAAACCGAGAAAGACTTCGAGAACACCATGAAGCTGGTGGCCGAGGTCGGCTTCGACTTCTCCTACTCGTTCATCTACAGCCCGCGTCCGGGCACCCCGGCCTCCGACCTGCCGGACGACACCCCCGAGGCGCTGAAGAAGGAACGCCTGGCTGCACTGCAGCACCGCCTGGACCACCAGGGCTTCGAGATCAGCCGACAGATGGTCGGCACCCTGCAGCGCATCCTGGTAACCGACTATTCGCGACGCGACCCGGGGCAGTTGCAGGGGCGCACGGAGAATAACCGTATCGTCAACTTCCGCTGCGACAACCCCACGCTGATCGGCCAGTTCGTCGACATCCATATCGACGATGCACGACCACATTCGCTGTTCGGTTCGCTGGTGCAATAAGGGCCTGCGCCGGGCCCGACGAGCGGCCCGGCGACCCTTGATCGTTTCAGCGCTTTCACCGTAGCGCGGGTGGGGTTATCCTTGAATTCATCCAAATTGCCGTAGGGCGGCTAAAAACGACCTTGAACGCACCCATAGAACCTCATCGCTTCATCCTCGAGCCCTTCGAGGCTCATCGCTTCGCCAACCTGTGCGGGCAGTTCGACGAGCACCTGCGCCTGATCGAACAGCGCCTGGCCATCGAGATCCGCAACCGCGGCAATCAGTTCGAACTGATCGGCGAACCCAAACTGACCTCCTCTGCCGAGCAGCTGCTGCGCCGTCTCTACCGCGAGACCAAGGCCACCGAGCTGTCCCCGGAAATGGTCCACCTGTTCCTGCAGGAATCGGCCGTTGAAGCGCTGGAGAACCCGGCGGTCAACGAAGTCAGCGTTTCGCTGCGCACGCGCAAGGGCATGATTCGCCCACGCGGGCTCAACCAGCAGCGCTACGTGAAGGAAATCCTCGGCAACGACATCAACTTCGGTATCGGCCCTGCCGGTACCGGCAAGACCTACCTGGCCGTGGCCTGCGCGGTCGACGCGCTGGAGCGTGAACAGGTGCGTCGCATCCTGCTGGTACGCCCGGCAGTCGAGGCCGGCGAGAAGCTCGGCTTCCTGCCCGGCGACCTGGCCCAGAAGATCGACCCGTACCTGCGCCCGCTGTACGACGCCCTGTACGAGATGCTCGGCTTCGAACACGTGGCCAAACTGATCGAACGCCAGGTGATCGAGATCGCCCCGCTGGCCTACATGCGCGGCCGCACCCTGAACAACAGCTTCATCATCCTCGACGAGAGCCAGAACACCACCGTCGAGCAGATGAAGATGTTCCTCACCCGTATCGGCTTCGGTTCCACTGCCGTGATCACCGGTGACATCACCCAGGTCGACCTGCCGCGCGGCACCAAGTCGGGCCTGGCCCACGTCATCAGCGTGCTCAAGGACGTGCCGGGCATCAGCTTCACCCATTTCCAGCCCAAGGACGTCGTGCGCCACCCGTTGGTCCAGCGCATCGTCGAAGCCTACGAGCGCTTCGAGAATGCACAGGCGGGCCCGACCGAAGGCAAACCGCACGATGCTTGAGCTCGATCTGCAACTGGCCACCCAGGCAAGCGCCCCGAGTGAAGAACAGTTCCGCCAATGGTGCGCCCTGGCCCTGCGCCAGCGCAGTGCCGATTCTGAACTGACCATCCGCCTGGTCGACGAAGCCGAAGGCCGCGAGCTGAACCACACCTGGCGGCACAAGGACTACGCCACCAACGTGCTGTCCTTCCCGGCCGATGTGCCCGACGACCTGCTCGACATCCCGCTGCTGGGCGACCTGGTGATCTGCGTGGCGGTGGTGGAGCGCGAGGCCGCCGAACAGGGCAAGGCCCTCGAAGCCCACTGGGCCCACCTGGTCATCCACGGTTGCCTGCACCTGCTGGGCTACGACCACATCGACGACGATGAGGCCGAGGAAATGGAAGCACTGGAACGAACGTTGCTTGCCGAACTGGGTCACCCCGACCCGTACGCCGACGACGAACACGACGCACCCCACACTGATATCTGCAAGGATCACGAGTAACCGCCATGAGCGAAGATCGATCGAGCAACGGGCAAAAGTCCTGGCTGGGCAAACTGACCCAGGCTTTTGCCCATGAGCCGAAAAACCGCCAGGAGCTCCTCGAGCTGCTGCGCGAAGCGCACCAGAACAAGCTGCTCGACAGCGAGGCCCTGACCATCGTCGAAGGTGCGATCCAGGTCGCCGACCTGCAGGTGCGCGACATCATGGTGCCGCGCTCGCAGATGATCAGCATCAAGGCGTCGCAGACCCCGCGCGAGTTCCTGCCGGCAGTGATCGACGCCGCGCATTCGCGCTACCCGGTGGTCGGCGAGAGCCACGACGACGTGCTTGGCGTATTGCTGGCCAAGGACCTGTTGCCACTGATCCTCAAGGAGAACGGAGACAGCTTCAACATCAAGGACCTGCTGCGCCCGGCCACCTTCGTGCCCGAGTCCAAGCGCCTGAACGTGCTGCTGCGCGAGTTTCGCGCCAACCACAACCACATGGCCATCGTCATCGACGAATACGGCGGCGTGGCGGGCCTGGTAACCATCGAGGACGTGCTGGAGCAGATCGTCGGCGACATCGAGGACGAGCATGACGTCGAGGAAGACAGCTACATCAAGCCGCTGCCCAGCGGCGACTTCCTGATCAAGGCCCTGACGCCGATCGAGAACTTCAATGCGTTCTTCGACAGCGAGTTCTCCGACGACGAGTTCGACACCGTCGGCGGCCTGGTCATGAGCGCCTTCGGCCACCTGCCCAAGCGCAACGAAACCACCGAGATCGGCCCGTACCGCTTTCGCATCCTCAATGCCGACAGCCGCCGGATTCACCTGCTGCGCCTGACCCCCATCACCCGTTAAGGACAACCATGCGCTGGATCACCCGCCCCGGCTGGCCCGGTAACCTGCTGGCCGTGGCGGCCGGCGCCCTCACCCCGCTGAGCCTGGCCCCGTTCGACATCTGGTCGCTGTCGCTGCTGTCGCTGGCGCTGTTCTACCTCGGCCTGCGCGAGCTGAGCCCGCGCCAGGCGCTGTGGCGCGGCTGGTGCTACGGCTTCGGCCTGTTCGGTGCCGGCACCTGGTGGATCTACGTCAGTATCCACGACTACGGCGGCGCCTCGGCGCTGCTGGCCGGCGGCCTGATGCTGCTGTTCTTCGCCGCCATCGCGTGGTTTTTCGCCCTGCCGGCCTGGCTGTGGGCGCGCTGGCTGCGCCGCCCTGAAGCACCGCTGGCCGACGCGCTGTGCTTTGCCGCCCTGTGGGTGGGCCAGGAGGCGTTCCGCGGCTGGTTTCTCACCGGTTTCCCGTGGCTCTATGCCGGCTACAGTCAGCTGGACGGTCCGCTGGCGGGCCTGGCCCCGCTGGGCGGCATGTGGCTGGTGTCCTTCACCCTGGCCCTGACCGCCGCCCTGCTGTGCAACCTGCATCGCCTGCGCGAGCGCAAGGGCTTCATGGCCATCGGCGCGCTGCTGCTGTTCGCCCCGTGGATCATCGGCCTGGCGCTCAAGGGCCATGCCTGGACCGTACCTTCGGGCGAGCCGCTGAAGGTCGCGGCAATCCAGGGCAACATCGAGCAGGAACTGAAGTGGGACCCCGAGCAGCTCAACCGGCAACTGGCGCTGTACCGCGACATGAGCTTCAGTTCCCGGCCCGTGGACCTGATCGTGTGGCCCGAAACCGCAGTGCCGGTGCTCAAGGAGCAAGCCCAGGGCTACCTGGACATGATGGGCAGCTTCGCCACTGACCGGCATTCGGCGCTGATCACGGGTGTGCCGGTACGTGAGGTGGTGCACCAGCAGCGGCGCTACTACAACGGCATCACCGTGGTCGGCGAGGGTGACGGCACCTACCTCAAGCAGAAGCTGGTGCCCTTTGGCGAGTACGTGCCCCTGCAGGACATGCTGCGTGGCCTGATCGCCTTCTTCGACCTGCCGATGTCGGACTTCGCCCGCGGCCCCGAAGACCAGGCCATGCTGCAGGCCAAGGGCTACCACCTGGCGCCGATGATCTGCTACGAAGTGGTCTACCCGGAACTGGCCGCCAGCCTTGCCGCCAAGAGCGACATCCTGCTGACCATCAGCAATGACACCTGGTTCGGCAAGTCGATCGGCCCCATCCAGCACCTGCAGATGGCGCAGATGCGCGCGCTGGAAGCCGGGCGCTGGATGATCCGCGCCACCAACAACGGCGTCACCGGCCTGATCGACCCGTTCGGCAAGATCACCGCGCAGATTCCGCAGTTCGAACGCGGCATCCTCTACGGTGAAGTGGTGCCGATGCAGAAACTCACGCCCTACCTGCACTGGCGCTCCTGGCCGCTGACCCTCCTGTGCCTGGGCCTGTTCGGCTGGGCCCTGCTGGCCAGCCGCATTGCCAAGACGGTCTAGTAGAACAGGCGATAACCCAGCAGGCCGACTGCTTCGTTGAGCAGTTGGCCGCTCTGCCACATGGCGCGGCTCTCGGGCATCCAGCCGCCGAACGGGCGTGCATAGGCATGCCCCAGATAGCCAACCGGCGCCGCCACCACGTCGAACCCCGCCTGTTCGAAACTCCACACCGCACGCGGCATGTGCCAGGCCTGGGTGACCACCACCACACGCTTCACGCCCTGCGGCAACAGCAGCGCGGCGCTCATCTGGGCGTTCTCCCAGGTGGTACGGCTCTGCTCTTCGAGCCAGCGTACCGGCACGTCGAAATCGCGCTGCAACGAATCGGCCATCAATCGCGCCTCGCTCGGCGGCGTACCGTAGTGCAGCCCACCGCTGGTCAACAGCGGCAGGCCGCTGGCCTTGGCCAGTTGCGCCGCGTAGCGCATACGCTCCAGTGCCACGCCGGTGGGCTGGTCGGCCCCACCCCAGGCCGGATCACCGCGCTCGCGCCCGGCGCCCAGCACCACGATCGCGTCGGCCTGCCCGGCCAGCGCCTGCCACTGCTGCGGCGCAAGCGGCGGCACACGCTCCAGCTGGCGCGCCGCGAACTCCACCACCACCGGCAGGCTCATAAGCCACAGCCCGCCCAGGCCGGCGATGAAACACAACAGCGAGGTACGCGGCCAGGACCGGCGCAGCCACCACGCTGCAAGCAGCAGCAACAGCAGCACGCCGGGCGGCAGGATCAGTTGTTTGATGAAATAGCGAAATGGCATCAGGCACCTCCATGGATGCCCAAGGCTACAGACAAACGGCGCCTGGCAACAATGCCGCCAGGCGCCGATCAATGGGAATCATGGTGCCAGTGGCGCACTCCGCCTGCGCCTGATTGTGCCCGGCAACTGCCTATCTATTTGCAGTGCAGCTTTCCGGGCTTTGCCGTGTGGGTGGAACGCGCCGCCTGCTTGAGCCAGACGACCTTGGCCCTGGACGGCGGCTGCGCTTGCTGCATCGCTTCGGCACGACCCGGCGCACCCTCCGGCAACGACGCCAGATAGGCCCTGATCACGTCGAATTCGGCGCGGCTCAGGCCACGCAGTTCCAGTTCGGCAGGCATTTCATCACGCAATCGAGCGGCCGTACGGGCGACATCCAGGGCAAGCCCCAGGCGATCGAGCAACCGCTCGTAAATCTCCGGCTTCAGTGGTTCCAGCTGCGACTCTCCCATCCGTTCACCTCATTGAAGATAAGATTCATCTCCCCCCACACGTCAGCTTAGCGGCACTCCCAAAACCAGCCCGTTGCCGCGACCAACGGAACGCCAGCCGATCCGGTGCAATCAGGGTTTCCCACGATGGACGGGGGTCATGTATGCTACGGCGTTCACTCTTGACACCGGATTGCCGGGCACAACGGTTTTGAACCAGCCTGGATAAGGTCTCCCATTTCTCAGCGCAAAGTAGCCATGCACGAACTCTATCAGCCCCGCGAAATCGAAGCCGCCGCCCAGTCTTACTGGAACGAGCACCACTCTTTTGACGTCAGTGAACAGCCAGGCAAGGACACCTACTACTGCCTGTCGATGTTCCCTTACCCAAGCGGCAAGCTACACATGGGGCACGTGCGCAACTACACCATCGGCGACGTGATCGCGCGCTACCAGCGCATGCTCGGCAAGAACGTCCTGCAGCCAATGGGCTGGGACGCCTTCGGCATGCCGGCGGAAAACGCCGCGATGAAGAACAACGTGGCACCGGCCAAGTGGACCTACGAAAACATCGATTACATGAAGACCCAGCTCAAGAGCCTGGGCCTGGCGATCGACTGGACCCGCGAGATCACCACCTGCAAGCCGGACTACTACCGCTGGGAGCAGTGGCTGTTCACCCGCCTGTTCGAAAAGGGCGTGATTTACCGCAAGAACGGCACCGTGAACTGGGACCCGGCCGACCAGACCGTACTGGCCAACGAGCAGGTCATCGACGGCCGTGGCTGGCGTTCCGGCGCGCTGATCGAAAAGCGCGAAATCCCGATGTACTACTTCAAGATCACCGCCTACGCCGACGAGCTGCTGGAAAGCCTCGACGAGCTGCCGGGCTGGCCTGAACAGGTCAAGACCATGCAGCGCAACTGGATCGGCAAGTCGCGCGGCATGGAAGTGCAGTTCCCCTACGACCAGGCCAGCATCGGCGAAGCGGGCACGCTGAAAGTCTTCACCACCCGCCCCGACACCCTGATGGGCGCCACCTACGTGGCAGTGGCCGCAGAGCACCCGCTGGCGACCCTCGCAGCCAAGGGCAACCCTGAGCTGCAGGCGTTCATAGACGAGTGCAAGAGCGGCAGCGTTGCCGAAGCCGACGTCGCCACCCAGGAGAAGAAGGGCCTGGCCACTTCGCTGCTGGTCGAGCACCCGCTGACCGGCGAGAAGCTCCCGGTGTGGGTCGCCAACTACGTGCTGATGCACTACGGCGACGGCGCAGTCATGGCCGTACCGGCCCACGACGAACGCGACTTCGAGTTCGCCACCAAGTACAAGCTGCCGATCAAGACCGTGGTGCGCACCAGTGCCGGCGATCAAGTGGGCAGCGAATGGCAGGCCGCCTACAACGAGCACGGCCAGCTGATCAACTCCGGCGCGTTCGACGGCCTGGACTTCCCCGGCGCCTTCGATGCCATCGAAGCCGCCCTGATCACCAAGGGCCTGGGCCAATCCCGCACCCAGTTCCGCCTGCGCGACTGGGGCATCAGCCGCCAGCGCTACTGGGGCTGCCCGATCCCGATCATCCATTGCGACGCCTGTGGCGACGTACCGGTGCCGGAAGACCAACTGCCGGTCATCCTGCCGGAGAACGTGGTTCCGGACGGCGCCGGCTCGCCGCTGGCGCGCCTGCCTGAATTCTACGAATGCAGCTGCCCGAAATGCGGCCAGCCGGCCAAGCGCGAAACCGACACCATGGACACCTTCGTCGAGTCGTCCTGGTACTTCGCCCGTTATGCCTCGCCCAACTACGACCAGGGCCTGGTCGACCCTAAGGCGGCCAACCACTGGCTGCCGGTCGATCAATACATCGGCGGTATCGAGCACGCGATCCTGCACCTGCTGTACGCGCGCTTCTTCCACAAGCTGATGCGCGACGAAGGGCTGGTCACCTCCAACGAGCCGTTCAAGAACCTGCTGACCCAGGGCATGGTCGTGGCCGACACCTACTACCGTGTCGCCAGCAATGGCGGCCAGGACTGGTTCAACCCGGCCGACGTCGAAGTCGAGCTGGATGCCAAGGGCAAGGCCATCAGTGCGCGCCTGAAGACCGACGGCCTGCCGGTGATCATCGGCGGCACCGAGAAGATGTCCAAGTCCAAGAACAACGGCGTCGACCCACAATCGATGATCGAAGCCTACGGTGCCGACACCTGCCGCCTGTTCATGATGTTCGCTTCGCCGCCCGACATGAGCCTGGAGTGGTCCGACTCCGGCGTCGAGGGTGCCAACCGCTTCCTGCGCCGCGTCTGGCGCCTGGCCCAGGCCCACGTCGGCCAGGGCCTGCCGGGCAAGCTGGAGCTGGGCAACCTGAACGACGCACAGAAGCTGGTACGCCGTGCCACCCATTCGGCGATCCGCCAGGCCAGCATCGACGTGGGCCAGCACAACAAGTTCAACACCGCCATCGCCCAGGTGATGACCCTGATGAACGTGCTGGAAAAGGCCTCGCAAGCCACCGACCTGGACCGTGCACTGATCCAGGAAGGCCTGGAGACCGTGGCCCTGATACTGGCGCCGATCACCCCGCACATCAGCCACGAGCTGTGGCAGCGCCTGGGCCACACCCAGGCCATCATCGATGCCGGCTGGCCGGCGGTCGACGAAAGCGCGCTGGTGCAGGACACCCTCGAACTGGTCATCCAGGTCAACGGCAAGCTGCGCGGGCACATCGAAATGCCGGCCGGTGCCAGCCGTGAAGAAATCGAGGCCGCCGCGCGCAGCAACGAGAACGTGCTGCGTTTCACCGAAGGCCTGAGCATCCGCAAGGTCATCGTGGTACCTGGCAAGCTGGTCAATATCGTCGCCAACTGAGAGCAACGGGCGCCTTGATGGCGCCCGCACCGCCTACAAGGTTCAAGGGAGCAACAAGATGATCAAACGCAATCTGCTGGTGATGGGCCTGGCGGTCCTGCTCAGCGCCTGCGGTTTCCAGCTGCGCGGCACTGGTGTCACCGAGCTGAGCCTCAAGGAAATCGACCTGAGCGCGCGCAACGCCTATGGCGAAACCGTGACCCAGCTGCGCCAGGTACTGCAAACCAGCGGCGTCAACGTGCACACAGGTGCGCCGTACAAGCTGATCCTGACCAACGAACAGGAAAACCAGCGCGCAGCCAGCTATGCCGGCGCTGGCCGTTCGGTGGAGTACGAGCTGACCACCGAGCTTAGCTACGAAATCAAGGGCCTGGACAACCTGAGCCTGCTGAACGACAAGATCGAAGTGCAGAAGGTCTACGTGCACGACAGCAACAACCTGACCGGTTCCGATCAGGAAGCCGGCCAGATCCGTGACGAGATTCGTCGCGAGCTGGTACAGCGCATGGTGCTGCGCCTGCAGCAACTGACCCCCGAGCAGCTCGATAGCCTGCAACAGCAGGCCGATGAGCGGGCCAAGGCCGAAGCCCAGGCGCTTGAAGCTGCACGCCGTGCCCAAGATGCAACCCCCCAGCAATCGCCGCTGGAACTGCCGGCCAACTGAGCCTGAACGGGGCGCTTCGGCGCCCCGTCTATCTGTCCTATGAAGCTCACACCTGCCCAACTGCCCAAACACCTGCAAGGCAACCTCGCACCGGTCTACGTGATCAGTGGCGACGACCCGTTGCTGTGCCAGGAAGCCGCCGATGCGGTGCGCCTGGCGGCTCGCCAGCAAGGGTTCGACGAACGCCAGGTGTTCAGCGCCGACGCCAACTTCGACTGGGGCACCCTGCTGCAGGCCGGTGCCAGCCTGTCGCTGTTCGCGCAAAAGCGTGTGCTGGAGCTGCGCCTGCCATCGGGCAAGCCCGGCGACAAGGGCGCGGCGGCACTGATCGAATACTGTGCGCGCCCGGCCGACGACACCCTGCTGCTGATCAGCCTGCCCAAGCTTGATGGCAGCGCGCAGAAGACCAAGTGGGGCAAGGCCCTGATCGAAGGCCAGCAGGTGCAGTTCGTGCAGATCTGGCCGGTCGACACCCAGCAGCTGCCGCAATGGATCAACCAGCGCCTGGCCCAGGCCGGGCTCTCGGCCCAGCGTGATGCGGTGGAGCTGATCGCCGCACGGGTCGAAGGCAACCTGCTGGCCGCAGCGCAGGAGATCGAAAAGCTCAAACTGCTGGCCGATGGCAACACGATCACCGTGGAAACCGTGCAGGCAGCAGTGGCCGACAGTGCACGTTTCGACGTGTTTGGCCTGGTCGATGCGATCCTCAACGGCGAGGCCGCGCATGCGCTGCGCATGCTCGAGGGGCTGCGCGGCGAAGGGGTCGAGCCACCGGTGATCCTCTGGGCACTGGCGCGCGAGCTGCGTGTACTGGCCGGCCTGGCCCAGCAGTTCGCCCAGGGCGTGCCGCTGGACAAGGCGTTCAGCCAGGCTCGCCCGCCAGTGTGGGACAAGCGCAAGCCCTTGATGAGCAAGGCTCTGCAGCGTTACTCGGCGCAACGCTGGGCGCAGCTGCTGCAGGATGCCCAGCGCATCGATGCGCAGATAAAGGGCCAGGCCCAGGGCTCGCCCTGGGTGAGCCTGTCGCGGCTGTCGCTGTTGATGGCGGGTCAGCGGCTGGCATTGCCTGCCGAGTAACCCCCCTGACGGTCAGCACCGGCGAAGCTTCTGGGGGCCGCTGCGCAGCCCATCGCCGGCAATGCCGGCTCTGCCCTTGCCTGCAAGGGGTTCAGCGCCTATATTGCGCCCACACCCATCTGAGCAGGACCTCTGCCATGAGCAAAAAGCCCGCAAAGCACCGGCCCAACAAGGCCAAATCGATCATCGCCCAGCCCTTGTTCCGCAGCCGTCAGGAACCCGCCGGCAAAGGCAAAGGCAGCTACCGCCGCGAAGCCTTCCAATCGAGAGATTGGGAGGCTTCTCACTTTTTGGCCGCATGAAAGCAAGAAACCCACAGGCATGATATGGTCGTCACCTGACCTGAAATACCTGGACCCATGCATGCCCTTATGCCCCTCCCGTCGCCGGCAACTTCGCCAGCTGACCGCAGCTTCCAGCCTTATCCTGCTCGTCGCCTGTGCCGAGCAACCTACCGTCGCCGACACCCTGCCCCTGGCTCCCGCGCAACCTGCCCCGGTGGTCACCCTGCCCACCCCGAACACCGACGCCAGCCCGGAAATCCAGCCCCTGCAGACCTTTGCCCAATGGCAAGCCGGCTTTCGTCAGCAGGCCCTGCAGGCCGGCATCACCCCGGCCACCTTCGACCGCGCGTTCATCGGCATCACCCCCGACATGGACGTGATCAAGGCCGACCGCAGCCAACCCGAATTCACCCGGCCGGTGTGGGAATACCTCGAGGGCGCGCTGTCGCCCCTGCGCGTTCGCAACGGCAAGAAGCTGCTCGACCAGCATGCCGTTCTGCTCAGCCAGCTGGAGCAACGCTATGGCGTGGACCGCAGCGTACTGGTGTCGGTATGGGGCATGGAGAGCAACTTCGGCCAGTTCCAGGGCAGCAAGTCGGTGATCCGCTCCCTGGCCACCCTGGCCTATGAAGGACGCCGCCCGGCATTTGCCCAGGCGCAGCTGATCGCGGCCCTGCAGATCCTGCAGAACGGCGATATCCAGCCCGAGGCCATGCTGGGTTCGTGGGCCGGCGCAATGGGCCAGACCCAGTTCATCCCGACCACCTACAACACCCACGCCGTGGACTTCGACGGCGACGGTCGCCGCGACATCTGGAAGAGCTCGGCCGATGCGCTGGCCTCCACCGCGCACTACCTGCAAAGCTCCGGCTGGAAACGTGGCGAGCCCTGGGGCTTCGAAGTCCAGGTGCCAGGCAGCTTCGACTACTGGCTGGCCGATGGCAGCCTGCGCAAGAGCGTAGCCGAGTGGCAGCAACTGGGTGTGACCCTGCCAGCCGGTGCCCGTGCCCCGGCCGGTACCGAACAGCTCTCGGCCGCCCTGCTGCTGCCGGCGGGCGCCCGTGGCCCGGCATTCCTGGTGCTGGACAACTTCCGCGCGATCCTCAAGTACAACAACTCGTCGTCCTATGCGCTGGCCGTAAGCCTGCTGGCGGAACGCTTCGACAACTCGGGCTTCATTCGCGGGTCGTGGCCCAAGGATGACCTGCCGCTGAGCCGCAGCGAGCGGATCGAGCTGCAGCAACTGCTCAGCGCCAATAATTATGACGCGGGCACCGCAGACGGGATCATCGGCGCCAACACGCGCAAGGCCATCCGCAGTGCGCAGCAGGCGCAGGGCTGGCCGGCCGATGGCTACCCGACGCACAAGCTGCTGGAAAGCCTGCGCAAGCGCTGACAGCGCGACGGCAAGGCCGGCTCCCACAGCCTGTAGGAGCCGGCCTTGCCGGCGAAGAAGCCAGTGAAGCCATCAACAAAAAGGCCCCCGTACCATCGCTGGTACGGGGGCCTTTTTTCAGCCAGTCACACGCCGGTCACAGCTTGATCTTGGCCTCGTGCGCCTGTTGGTCGGCATGGTACGACGAACGCACCAGCGGGCCCGAGGCGACGTTCTTGAAGCCCATCTTGTAGCCTTCCTCGGCGAACCAGGCGAAGGTGTCCGGGTGCACGAAACGCTGCACCGGCAAGTGGCTGCGCGATGGCTGCAGGTACTGGCCCAGGGTCAGCATGTCGATGTTGTGCTCGCGCATGCGATGCATCACCTCGATCACTTCCTCGTCGGTCTCGCCCAGGCCCAGCATCAGGCCGGACTTGGTCGGTACGTGCGGCACCAGCTCCTTGAACTTCTGCAGCAGGGTTAGCGACCACTGGTAGTCCGAACCCGGACGCGCGGCCTTGTACAGGCGCGGCACGGTTTCCAGGTTGTGGTTGAACACATCCGGCGGCTCTTGGGCCGTGATCGCCAGTGCCACGTCCATGCGTCCGCGGTAGTCCGGCACCAGGGTTTCCAGCTGCACGCCCGGCGACAGCTTGCGGATCTCGCGCAGGCAGTCGGCAAAGTGCTGGGCACCGCCGTCACGCAGGTCGTCGCGGTCCACCGAGGTGATCACCACGTACTTCAGGCGCAGGTCGGCGATGGCCACGGCCAGGTTCATCGGCTCGTCGACATCCAGCGCTTTGGGCCGGCCGTGGCCGACGTCGCAGAACGGGCAGCGACGGGTGCAGATGTCACCCATGATCATGAAGGTGGCGGTGCCACCCGAGAAGCACTCGCCCAGGTTCGGGCAGGAAGCCTCTTCGCAAACGCTGTGCAGCTTGTGCTTGCGCAGCAGCTGCTTGATGCGGTCGACTTCCGGCGACACCGGGATGCGCACGCGGATCCAGTCAGGTTTTTTCGGCAGTTCCTCGGTCGGGATGATCTTGACCGGGATACGTGCAACCTTTTCGGCGCCACGCAGCTTGACGCCAGCTTCGACCTTGGGCCGTGGGGCCGGGCGCGCGCTGACGTCCTGAGTGGGAATAAGGGTTTGCTGCGGTTCTTGCACAACAGTATTCATATTCAGTCGATTCCGCCCGCAAGGGTCGTCTGCTCAGCATAGTCGAGGTGCTTGACCAGCTGCCCGCGCAGCCTTGCCCTTACCTCGGTGAGTTCGATCGGGCCTGCCTGATCGCGCAGCTGGGTCATGGCCAGCCCCGCATACCCGCAGGGGTTAATCCGGCGGAATGGCGCAAGGTCCATGTCCACGTTCAAGGCAAGGCCATGGAAAGAACAGCCATTGCGAATGCGCAAGCCGAGGGAGGCGATCTTCGCCCCGTCGACGTAGACGCCAGGCGCGTCGGGCTTGGCCGCCGCCTCGACGCCATAACTGCCCAGCAGCTCGATCAGGCAGCGCTCCATGCGGCTGACCAGGTCACGCACGCCAAAGCCCAGGCGGCGTACATCGAGCAACAGGTAGGCCACCAGCTGACCCGGCCCATGGTAGGTCACCTGGCCACCGCGGTCGGTCTGCACCACCGGGATATCTCCCGGCAGCAGCAGGTGCTCGGCCTTGCCGGCCTGGCCCTGGGTGAACACCGGCGGGTGTTCAACCAGCCACACTTCATCGGCCGTGCCCGGGCCACGCTGGTCGGTGAACCGACGCATGGCCTCGAGCACGGCCGTGTAAGGCAGCAGGCCGAGGTCGCGAAAGCCGAGGCTGGCCGACATCAGAGCACCATTTTCACGATTCCGGTCGCGCGCAGGGCACTGTTGATGTTCTGCAACTGGTCTTCACTGGTGGCAATGATGTGCAGCTGCACCGTGGTGTACTTGCCTTCCTTGCTCTGGCGCTCGGCCAGGGTCTTGAGGTCGACCTCGGCGTATTTCTTGAGAATCTCGATCACCGTGTCCCTGAAATGGACCACGGTGTCGCCGATTATCTTGATCGGGTAATCGGCGCAGGGGAATTCGATCTTGTGCGACTTGACGTCTGGTTCGGTCATGGCAGTAACGGCCTCGTAAGCCGTGGCAACAACAATGCCCCCGCGTGAGTGTGCGGGGGCATGGCAGGTCACGATATCAGTTGAACAGCCCGTAGAAGAATAGCCGAATGCTATCCCACGCACGACGCAGGAAACCACCTTCCTCCACGTCGTCCAGCGCGATCAGGTCGGCGCTGTGTACCACATTGTCATCCAGTTTGACTTCCACTTTACCGATCACGTCACCTTTGGCGATGGGCGCGGTCAGCTGCGGGTTCATGGTCATGCTTGCAGCCAGCTTCTTCAATTGGCCTTTAGGCAAAGTCATGCTCAGGTCTTCGGCAAGACCTGCCTTGACCTGGGCTGTCTTGCCCTTCCACACCGGCGCCTGGGCCAGTTCGGTGCCCTTCTGGTAGAAGGTCTGGGTCTCGAAGAAGCGGAAACCGTAGGTCAGCAGCTTCTGGGTTTCGGCAGCGCGCGATTGCTCGCTGTTGGTACCGAACACCACGGCGATCAGGCGCATGCCGTCACGTACTGCCGAGGACACCATGCAGTAGCCCGCCTCGTCGGTGTGGCCGGTCTTCAGGCCGTCGACGGTCTTGTCGCGCCACAGCAGCAGGTTGCGGTTGGGCTGCTTGATGTTGTTCCAGAAGAATTCCTTCTGCGAGTAGATCGCGTAGTGCGCCGGATCCTCGTGGATGATCGCCCGTGCCAGCACCGCCATGTCGTGCGCCGAGGAGTAGTGCTCGGGGTTCGGCAGGCCGGTGGGGTTCATGAAGTGGCTGTTGCTCATGCCCAGGTCGGTGGCAGTCTTGTTCATCATGTCGGCGAAGGCGTCCTCACTGCCGGCAATGTGCTCGGCCAGGGCGACGCTGGCGTCGTTGCCCGACTGGATGATGATGCCGTGCAGCAGGTCGCTGACGCTGACCTGGGTGCCGACCTTGATGAACATGCGCGAACCGCCGGTACGCCAGGCGTTTTCGCTGACGGTGACCGGATCGTTCTCGCCGATCTGCCCGCGACGGATGTCCAGGGTGGCGATGTAGGCGGTCATCAGCTTGGTCAGGCTCGCCGGAGGCAGGCGCTGGTCGCCATTGTTCTCGACCAGGATGTTGCCGCTGGAGGCTTCCATGAGCACGTAGGACTTGGCTGCCAGTTGCGGCGGCGACGGCATCATCTGCTCTGCCGCGAAAGCGGCAGGAGCGATCATCAGCGGTACAAGCAGGCAAAGGCGTTTGGCAAAGCTGGTTATGTTCATCCGTCTCTCGAAATGGCTATTGGGCTCATGCCCTCGCGGGCAAAACGTATTCCAGGCGCTGGGCCTGGCGAGCAAAACGGCCATTGTACATGGCTGCTCTGCCCGACTGCATGACAAACCGATCAGTCCCCCCGATCAGTCTGCCGTGACGACTTTGGGTTGCCCCAGGTTGGCCAGGCGCACGCTGTCCTGCATCTGCTGGGCCTCGCCCTGGCTGTTGATCGGCCCCAGGCGCACGCGGTGCAGGGTCTGCTGGTTGCGCACGATGGAACTGATGAACACCGGCGCGCTGACCATGCCGCTGAGCTTGGAGCGCAGCAGTTCGGCCGCATCCGGGTTGGCGAACGCGCCGACCTGCAAGTAAAGACCATTGCTGGCCGGCCCGCTGCCGTTGTTGGCAACCTGCACCGGCACCACGGCCGCCGCGTGCTGCTGCGGCGGCGGGGTCCATTGCTCGACGGTGCCGGTACTGGCCGGCAGCGGCTGGGTCTGGGCCACCTGGGGCTGGTTGAGCACCATCGGCGCCTGCTGACCGCGCTGGGCCCACCATTGCTGCGGGTCGATGCCCTCGACGCGCACCCGGGCGGTACCGGTTTCGGCGTAGCCGAGCTTCTTCGCCGCGGCGTAGGACAGGTCGATGATGCGGTCCGAATAGAATGGGCCACGGTCGTTGACCCGCAGGATCACGCTGCGCTGGTTGTCCAGGTTGGTCACCTTGACGTAGGCCGGCAGTGGCAGGGTCTTGTGCGCCGCACTCATGCCGTACAGGTCATACACCTCGCCATTGGCGGTGTTCTGCCCGTGGAACTTGGTGCCGTACCACGACGCCGTGCCCTCGGCGCGGTAGTTGCGCGAGTCCTGGATCGGGAAGTAGGTCTTGCCCAGCACCGTGTAGGGGTTGGCCTTGTAGTTGCCGGTGTGCACCGTTGGGGTGGCGTCGGGGATCTTCGAGACATCCACGTCCCACCACGGCGCGCCGTCCTTGTGGGCCCGGTTGATGTCCAGGCCCGGCTTGGCGCGAACCACGTTGCTGCCACCTTGCGGCGTCGGGCGGCTGGAGGAGCAGCTGACCAGCAACAGGCCCAGGGCCGCGCAACCGATCAGTTTGAGAGATGTGTCAGTAAACAGTACGCGCATTACCTGGCGCCCCTTGCCTGGACCAGCTGATCCGAGAGTTGATGTACCGCCATGGCGTACATCACGCTGCGGTTGTAGCGAGTGATCGCGTAGAAATTCTTCAGGCCCAGCCAGTATTCCGGGCCGTTGTCGCCTTCGAGCCGGAAGGCGGTGACCGGCAGATCATCGCGCAGCGCATCATGACTCGACCAGCCCAGTGCCCGCAACTGCGCGACGGTCTTGACCGCCTCGATACCCGGGCTCAGGCCCTCGTCGACACGTTCGCCACGCACCTGGGCGCGGCTGACCACGCCCTCGCCGGCCACCCAGCCATGGCGCTTGAAGTAGCTGGCCACGCTGCCGATGGCATCGTCCGGGTTGGTCCAGATGTTGATGTGGCCGTCGCCGTCGAAGTCCACGGCATAGGCGCGAAAGCTGCTGGGCATGAACTGCGGCAGGCCCATGGCGCCGGCGTACGAGCCCTTGAGGGTCAGCGGGTCGACCTGTTCTTCGCGGGCCAGCAGCAGGAACTCGCGCAGCTCCTTGCGGAAGAACTCGGCCCGCGGCGGGTAATCGAAGCCCAGGGTCGACAGCGCGTCGATCACCCGGTAATTGCCGGTGTTGCGGCCAAAGAAGGTCTCCACGCCGATGATCGCCACGATCACCTGGGCAGGCACGCCGTATTCCTTTTCGGCGCGCGCCAGGGTGGCCTCGTGCTGGCGCCAGAAGTCCACACCGCGGGCGATACGCGCGTCGGTGATGAACATCGGCCGGTATTCCTTCCACGGCTTGACCCGCTCGGCCGGGCGCGAGATCGCATCCAGGATCGACTGCTTGCGCTGCGCCTCGCGAAACACCGCCATCAGTTGCTCGCCGGCAAAGCCGTAGTCGCGGGTCATCTCGCCGACGAACTCGGCCACCTGGGGCGAGCCGTCATAATCGGCGGCACTCGCCTGCTGACCTGGGGCCAGCAGCCCCAACAGCCCGACCCAGGGGGCACAGCGAGCCACCCAGCCACGCATTGCTTGCATTGAATTGTTCACCTTATTCAAACCTGCGCGATCCATTTGCGGTGCGTGTGGATCGACATCAAAACCCCAAACGCTGACAGCAGCGTCACGAGCGAAGTTCCGCCATAGCTGATGAAGGGCAGCGGCACACCCACCACGGGCAACAGGCCGCTCACCATACCGATATTGACGAACACGTATACGAAGAAGGTCATGGTCAGGCTGCCGGCCAGCAGCTTGCCGTACAGCGTCTGCGCCTGGGCCGTGATCACCAGGCCGCGACCGATCAGCAGCAGGTAGATCAGCAGCAGCGCGCAGATGCCCACCAGGCCGAATTCCTCGCCGAGCACGGCGATGATGAAGTCGGTGTGGCTCTCGGGCAGAAAGTCCAAGTGCGACTGGGTGCCGAGCAGCCAACCCTTGCCGAATACCCCACCCGAGCCGATCGCCGCCTTGGACTGGATGATGTTCCAGCCGGTGCCCAACGGGTCGCTTTCCGGGTCGAGGAAGGTCAGCACGCGCTGCTTCTGGTAGTCGTGCATGACGAAGAACCACATCGCCACCGCCACCGGCACTGCCGCCGCCAGCACGCTGAGGATCCAGCGCCAGCGCAGCCCGCCCATGAACAGCACGAACGCGCCCGAGGCCAGGATCAGCAACGCGGTGCCCAGGTCGGGCTGGCGCACGATGAGAATGAACGGCACACCGATCAGGATCAGGCTGATCATCACGTGCTTGAGGTGCGGCGGCAGGGTGCGCTTGGCCAGGTACCAGGCGATGGTCGCCGGCATGATGATCTTCATGAACTCCGACGGCTGGAAGCGGATCACCCCGGGGATGTTGATCCAGCGCGTGGCGCCCATGGCGTTGTGGCCCATCACGTCCACCACCACCAGCAGGATCACCCCGCCGACGTACGCCAGTGGCACCCAGCGCGCCATGAAGCGTGGCTCCAGCTGGGCGATGACGAACATCGACACCAGGCCCAGGCCGAACGAGGACGCCTGCTTGAGCAGCATGTCCCAGTTCTTGCCGCTGGCCGAATACAGCACGAACAGGCTGCCGGCGGCCAGGGTCAGCAGCAGCACCAGCAGCGGGCCGTCGACGTGGATGCGCTGCAGGAAGCTGGCGCGGCGGCGCATCACGTCCTCGCTGGAGAGCATGCGATCGAAATTACTCTTCACGGGCCGTTTCCTGCGCGGTTGTAGGGTTGGCTGGCGGGGCGGCCGGGGTGGTCACCGACACATTGGTCGGGGCGCCCGCGGGGTTGGCGTATTCAGGCTTGAGGCGACCGTTCTGGTCGAGCAGCCAGGCGTCCATCACCTGGCGCACCACGGGGGCGGCCACGCCGGAGCCGGACTCGCCGTTCTCGACCATCACCGACACCACGATCTTCGGGTTTTCGGCCGGGGCGAAGGACACGAACAGGGCGTGGTCGCGGTGACGCTCCTGCACCTTGTTGCGGTCATACTTCTCGCCCTGCTTGATCGCGACCACCTGCGCGGTACCACTCTTGCCGGCGATGCGGTACTGCGCGCCGATGGCGGCCTTGCGCGCGGTACCACGGGCACCGTGCATCACCATCTCCATGCCGTGGGTGACCCTGTTCCAGTCGGCCTTGTCACGCAGCACGATGTCTTCCATCGGGTTCTCGTCCACCGGGCGCACGCCCTCGACGGTCTTGGCCAGGTGCGGGCGGTTCCACTTGCCCTTGCTGGCGATCAGCGCGGTGGCCTGGGCCAGTTGCAGCGGCGTGGCCTGCATGTAGCCCTGGCCGATGCCGAGGATCAGTGTCTCGCCGGGGAACCAGGCCTGGCGCCGGGTCGCGCGCTTCCAGTCACGCGACGGCATCAGCCCGGAGGATTCCTCGAACATGTCCAGCGCGACCTTCTGGCCGATGCCGAAGCGGTTCATGTAGGCCGAAAGCCGGTCGATGCCGACCTTGTGCGCCAGGTCGTAGAAATAGGTGTCGTTGGAACGCATGATCGCCGTGTCGAGGTCGACCCAGCCATCGCCGGTGCGGTTCCAGTTGCGGTACTTGTGGTCATAGTTGGGCAGTTGGTAGTAGCCCGGGTCGAACACCCGCGAGGTGGCCGTGACCGCGCCGGTGTCCAGGCCGACGATGGCCACTGCCGGCTTGATCGTCGACCCCGGCGGATACAGGCCGCGCAGTACGCGGTTGAACAGCGGGCGGTCGATCGAGTCGCGCAGCTCGGCATAGGCCTTGAAGCTGATGCCGGTGACGAAGGGGTTGGGGTCGAAGCTCGGCTGACTGACCATCGCCAGCACTTCACCTGTGTTCGGGTCGAGCGCCACGATCGCGCCACGACGACCGCCCAGCGCCGCTTCGGCGGCTTCCTGCAGCTTGATGTCCAGGCTCAGGACGATGTCCTTGCCGGGGATCGGATCGGTACGCTTGAGCACCCGCAGCACCCGGCCACGGGCGTTGGTCTCGACCTCTTCGTAGCCGACCTGGCCATGCAGCTCGGCTTCGTAGAAGCGCTCGATACCGGTCTTGCCGATATGGTGGGTGCCACTGTAGTTGACCGGGTCGAGGGACTTGAGCTCTTTTTCGTTGATGCGCCCCACATAGCCGACCGAATGCGCAAAGTGCGCACCCTGCGGGTAATGGCGTACCAGCTGCGCCGCCACCTCCACACCCGGCAGACGGAACTGGTTCACCGCTATCCGGGCGATCTGCTCTTCGGTCAGCTCGAACAGGATCGGTACCGGCTCGAAGGGCCGACGCCCCTGGCGCATGCGTTTTTCGAACAGTGCCCGGTCGTCCTCGGTCAGCTCCAGCACCTCGACGATGGAATCGAGCACCTGCTGCCAGTCACCGGAACGCTCGCGGGTCATGGTCAGGCTGAAGCTTGGCCGGTTGTCGGCGACGATCACCCCGTTGCGGTCGAAGATCAGCCCGCGTGTCGGCGGGATCGGCTGCACATGCACCCGGTTGTTCTCCGACAGCGTGGAGTGGTAGTCGTACTGAATGACCTGCAGGTAGTACAGCCGGGCGATCAGCACGCAAATCAGCAGCACGATCGCGACTGCGCCGACCACGACGCGGCTACGCACCAGGCGGGCGTCTTTCTCGTGGTCCTTGAGGCGAATCGGCTGCGACATTGAAAAGGCTTACGACTATTTGTGGTAAGGGTGCCCGGACAACACGGTCCAGGCGCGGTACAGCTGTTCGCCGATCAGTATCCTTACCAACGGGTGCGGCAAGGTCAGCGGCGACAGCGACCAGCGCTGCTCGGCCCGCGCACAGACTTCCGGCGCCAGCCCTTCGGGGCCGCCGACCATGAAGTTGACGGTACGCGAGTCGAGGCGCCAGCGGTCCAGTTCGACCGCCAGCTGTTCGGTGCTCCACGGCTTGCCGTGCACCTCGAGGGTGACGATACGCTCGCCCGGCTGGACCTTGGCCAGCATGGCCTCGCCCTCCTGACGGATCAGGCGGGCAACGTCGGCATTCTTGCCGCGCGTGTTGAGCGGTATCTCCACCAGCTCCAGGGACAGCTCCGAAGGCAGGCGCTTGGCATATTCATGCCAACCGTCCTCGACCCATTTGGGCATGCGCGAGCCGACCGCGATCAGACGCAGACGCACGGGGCTATCTTATTCCTGGTCTTTGTTGAGCTTGGCGAAGTGCTCGTGGGTGTGCTCCGGGCTGTGGTGCTTGCCATCGGCGGCACGGCTCTGCTCGGCACCTTTCCACAGGCGCTCCAGGTCGTAGAACTGACGGGCCGAGGCGGTCATCATGTGCACGATGACGTCGTCCAGGTCCAGCAGCACCCAGTCGCTGTCGCCCTTGCCTTCTTCGCCCAGCGGACGAACGCCCTTCTCCTTGACCATCTGGCGGACCTTGTCCAGCATCGCGCTGATCTGGCGGTTGGAGGTACCGGTGGCGATGATCATGTAGTCGGTGATGCTCTGCTTGTCGCGAACGTCGATGACCAGGACGTCCTGGGCCTTGACGTCTTCAAGGGCAGCTACCGCGACCTTGACCAGCTCTTCGCCTTTAATCATTTCTTGCTTGCTCATATAAAACTCATTCAACTCGTAGGTATGAGGCGCCGTTGGCGCACTCAGTTCGGCACACGGTACAGGCCGTGCGCATCGATATAGGCCAGTACTGCGTCCGGCACCAGAAACCGCACCGACTTGCCGCTGGCCAGCAGCTGTCGGATCTGCGTGGCCGACACCGACAAGGGTGTCTGCCAGACGAATGCTATGTGCCCGGCCGGCCCCTGCAGGGCTTGCGGGTCACTCACCGAACGTGCGGCCAGCAAGTTGCGCAGGGCATCCGGCGACTCGACGTCGGCATCCGGGCGCTGAAGCACCAGGATATGACAGTGTTGCAACAACTCTTCCCAGCGATGCCAGCTCGGCAGGCCGCAGAATGCGTCCCAGCCCAGCAGCAGGAACAACTGGTCGTCAGCGGCCATTTCGGCGCGCATCAGCTCCAGCGTATCGATGGTGTAGGACGGCTTGTCCCGGGCCAGCTCACGCGCATCGACGCTCAGCAGGGGCACGCCCTCGACCGCGCGCTCGACCATGGCCAGGCGATCCTGCGCCGACACCTGCGGCATGTCGCGGTGCGGCGGGCGCGCATTGGGCATCAGGCGCAGTTCGTCCAGCGTCAGCACCTCGGCCACCTCCAGCGCACTGCGCAGGTGACCGATGTGCACCGGATCGAACGTGCCGCCGAGCACGCCGATGCGCCGGGCGGGCGACGGCGTGGCAGCAACGGCGAGCGGGCTGTGCTCGGCCAAGGTCAGAACGACTCCTGACCGCGCAGCTGGCCGTCACCGATCACCACGTACTTCTCGCAGGTCAGCCCTTCCAGGCCGACCGGGCCGCGTGCGTGCAGCTTGTCGGTGGAGATGCCGATCTCGGCCCCCAGGCCGTACTCGAAGCCGTCGGCAAAGCACGTCGGGGTGTTGATCATCACCGACGAGGAGTCGACCTCGGCGGTAAAGCGCCGGGCCTGACCCTGGTGTTCGGTGACGATCGAATCGGTATGGTGCGAACCATAGTGGTTGATGTGCTCGATGGCCGCATCCAGGCCATCGACCACGCGAATCGACAGAATCGCCGCCAGGTACTCGGTGCTCCAGTCGTCTTCGCTGGCCGGCAGTGCCTCGATGATCTGCCGGGTGCGCTCGCAGCCCCGCAGCTCCACGCCCTTGTCGCGAAACTGGCTGGCCATCGCCGGCAGGAACGCCGCGGCGACCGACTGGTCGACCAGCAGGGTTTCCATGGCGCCGCAGATGCCGTAGCGATAGGTCTTGGCGTTGAAGGCGATGCGTTGGGCCTTGTCCAGCTCGGCGTGCTCGGCCACGTACACGTGGCAGATGCCGTCCAGGTGCTTGATCACCGGCACCCGTGCGTCGCGGCTGACCCGTTCGATCAGGCCCTTGCCGCCACGGGGCACGATCACGTCGACGTACTCGGGCATGCTGATCAGCGCGCCCACCGCCTCGCGGTCGGTAACCTCGACCACCTGCACCACCGCCGCGGGCAGGTCGGCCTCGGCCAGGCCGCGCTGGATGCAGGCGGCAATGGCACGGTTGGAATGAATGGCTTCGGAGCCGCCACGCAGGATGGTGGCGTTGCCCGACTTCAGGCACAGGCTGGCAGCGTCGATGGTCACGTTGGGGCGCGACTCGTAGATGATGCCGATGACGCCCAGCGGTACGCGCATCTTGCCGACCTGGATGCCGGAGGGGCGATAGCTCATGTCGCGGATGGCACCGACCGGGTCCGGCAGGCTGGCCACCTGGCGCAGGCCGACGATCATGCCGTCGATGCGGGCCGGGGTCAGCGCCAGGCGCTCGAGCATGGCCGGCTCCAGACCATTGGCGCGACCGGCAGCCAGGTCCAGTTCGTTGGCGGCACCCAGCTCGGCGCGGGCGGCGTCCAGGGCATTGGCGGCAGCGTGCAGGGCGCGGTTCTTCTGCGCGGTGCTGGCGCGGGCAATCACGCGCGCGGCCTCACGGGCGGCGCGACCCAGGCGGGTCATGTAGTCAAGAACGGACTCAGTCATGGGCTCAGTGTCTTGGCGGAGGGGAAAATCGGCTGATTATAACTGTCATGCAGGTATACGCCCAGCGGTGTCAGGCGGATGGTCGAAAACAGTGTATGAAGATGTACCGTAGCGCGTCCCTTCGCCGGCAAGGCCGGCTCCAGCAAAGCCCCACCGCCGACCCGGACCATAAATTGCTATTATCGCGCCCATGACCGAATTCGCCCCCTGCCCGCCCCGGGCCCTCCCCGACAGCTTCTTCGACCGCGACGCCCAGACCCTGGCCAAGGCCCTGCTCGGCAAGGTAATCCGCCATCGTCAGGGCGAGCTGTGGCTGTCGGCGCGCATCATCGAGACCGAAGCCTATTACGTCACCGACAAGGGCAGCCACGCCTCGCTGGGCTACACCGAAAAACGCAAGGCCCTGTTCCTCGACGGCGGCCACATCTACATGTACTACGCCCGTGGCGGCGATTCGCTCAACTTCAGCGCCCACGGCCCCGGCAACGCGGTGCTGATCAAGTCGGCCTACCCCTGGGTGGATGCCGTCAGCGACCACAACAGCCTGGCGCAGATGCAGCTGAACAACCCCGACGCCAGCGGCCAGCCGCGCGCCGACCAGCGCCTGTGTGCCGGCCAGACCCTGCTGTGCAAGGCCCTGGGGCTGAAAGTCCCGCACTGGGACGCCCAGCGCTTCGACCCCGAGCGGCTGTTCGTCGAAGACTGCGGCATAACCGTGAAACACATTATTCAGACCACACGCCTGGGCATTCCCCAAGGGCGCGACGAACATCTGCCCTACCGTTTCGTCGACGCCGACTTCGCCGCGCACTGCACCCGGAACCCACTGCGCCGTGGGCAAGTCGAAGGCCGCGACTATTTCTTACTGACACAAGGAAACTGACACCATGGGCCCATGGCTCGACAGCCTGACCGGCTGGCTGACCGCGAACCCGCAATGGCTCGGCCTGGCAATCTTCATCGTGGCCTGCGTCGAATGCCTGGCCATCGCCGGGCTCATCGTGCCCGGCACCATCCTGCTGTTCGCCGTGGCGGTTCTCGCCGGCAGCGGCGCACTGGGCCTGAGCGAAACCCTGCTGCTGGGCTTTCTGGGCGGGCTGCTGGGCGACGCGATTTCCTACACCCTGGGCCGGCGCTTCCACCAGAACATCCGGCGCCTGCCGCTGCTGCGCCACCACCCCGAATGGATCGGCAGCGCCGAGAGCTACTTCCAGCGCTATGGCATCGCCAGCCTGCTGGTGGGGCGCTTCATCGGCCCGCTGCGGCCGATGCTGCCGATGGTGGCGGGCATGTTCGACATGCCCTTGCCACGCTTCATCGCCGTCAGCCTGTTGGCAGGTGCCGGCTGGGCGGTGGCCTACCTGCTGCCCGGCTGGGCCACCGGCGCGGCCATGCGCCTGCCGCTGCCCGAAGGGTTCTGGACCGAAGCAGGCATCATCGCCGCCGGCCTCGCACTATTGATCGGCCTGAGCATCAGCACCAGCCTGCGCAGCAAGCGCTACGGCACACGGCTGATCGCCGGCCTGAGCCTGGTAATGCTGGCTGCGGTGTTCATCGGCTGGCCGTACCTGAACGATTTCGACCAGGGCCTGATGACCCTGGTGCAGGAACACCGCCGCGCCACGCTGGACGGCACCATCGTACTGATCACCCGCCTGGGCGACTTCCGTACGCAGTTCGTGGTGGGCGGTGTGCTCACCGGCCTGCTGCTGCTGAGCCGGCAGTGGCGCCCGGCGATCTTCGCCGCCTGCACGCTGATGGGCACGGCGCTGGCCAACGGCACACTCAAGTGGCTGTTCGCCCGCGCGCGCCCCGAAGTGCTCAGCGACCCGCTGACCTCCTACAGCATGCCCAGTGGCCACAGTTCGGCGTCATTCGCGTTCTTTCTGACGCTGGCGGTGCTGGCCGGTCGTGGCCAGCCGCCACGCATGCGCCTGACCTGGATTCTGCTGGGGTGCCTGCCGGCGATGTCGATTGCCCTGTCCAGGGTCTACCTGGGTGCACACTGGCCCACCGACATCCTCGCCGGCTCGCTGCTGGCCTGCTGCGTGTGCGCCGCCAGCCTGAGCCTGGTGCAGCACCGCGAGCCGCTCGGCGCCATGCCGCTCAAGGTGTGGTGGCTGATCCTGCCGGCCTGCGCCGGCACCCTGGCGTTCTTCGCCCTGCATGCCTTGCCCCATGCCCTGCTGCGCTACCAGTACTGAGACCTAGGCGAACAACTCGCCCTGCAGCCGCTCGAGCAGCGCCTGGATCGCGTCCAGGCGCTGGCGGGGTGAATCGATGGCCAGCAGGTCGAGCTTGTCTTCATCCTCGAAGGGCAGCAGGTAGGCCAGCTGGTTGGCCAGTGCCTGCTGGCCGATGACCTCGACCGGCATGTCCAGTGCCGCCACCATCGGGTGCTCGCCCAGCGCGCCGAGCAAGGCCAGCAGGTCGTGATCGTCCTCCTCCAGGGGGGCGTCGGGCTGTTCGCTGCGCCAGTTCACGTCGGCCAGCAGCAGTTGGTCCTTCTGCACCTCGTAGGGGCCGACATCGAAGCGCCGCACACCCTCGACGCGAATGCCCAGCAGGCCGTTGTCCTGCTGCTGGAAGTCGCGTATCAACGCCTCGCAGCCGATTGTCGCGAACCCCGACGGGGCATTGCCCACCTGCTCGCCTTCGAGGATGCACACCACGCCGAACCCGCCGCCCTGCTTCATGCAGCGGCCGATCATGTCCAGGTAACGCGCCTCGAAGATCTGCAGGTCGAGCTTGCAGCCGGGGAACAGCACGGTATTGAGTGGAAACAGGGGCAATGTCATCGAATATCCTCAGGCAACCAGGCTGACCGCCAACGGCAGGAACACCGCCGTGACCACTCCCATCAGGCTCATGCCCAGGGCCGCGAAGGCCCCGGTTTCCTCGCTTTCTTCCAACGCCACCGCCGTGCCAACCGCGTGCGCACTGATGCCCAGTGCCATGCCGCGGGCTTCCGGGCTGCTCACCCCGCAGGCCGACAGCAGGGCCGGGCCGAAGATCGCCCCGATCACCCCGGTGATCAGCACGAACACTGCCGCCAGCGCCGCCACCCCGCCGATCTGCTCGGCCACCAGCATCGCAATCGGCGAAGTCACCGACTTGGGCGCCATGGTCATCAGGATCATGTGTTCGGCACCGAACCACCAGCCCAGCAACAGGCAGGCACAGGTCGCGACCAGGCCGCCGATTACCAGCGTAGTCAAGGTCGGCCACAACAGCTGGCGAATACGCCGCAGGTTCAGGTAGAGCGGGACCGCCAGGGCCACGGTGGCCGGGCCCAGCAGGATGTTCATGATTTCGGTGCTCTTGCGGTACTCGGCGTAGGACACGCCGCACGTCACCAGTACACCGATCACCACCAGCATCGATACCAGTACCGGCTGCAGGAAGATCCAGCGGGTCTTGTCATAGGCCGCCAACACCAGCTGATAGGCCCCCAGGGTGATACCGATGCCGAACAGCGGGTGGTGGATGACCGCATCGAGGGCGCCGTGCCAGTCCAGGCTCATGGCTTTTCCTCACGACGGGCCTGACGGGCAATCATCTTCTGCATGAGCACGCCACAGAACGCCAGGGCGATCAGCACCGACAGCACCAGCGAACCGACGATGGCCCAGAAGTCGGCAGCAATGTCGGCGGCGTACACCATCACACCCACTGCCGGCGGCACCAGCAGCAACGGCAGGTAGCGCAGCAGGCTGCTGGCCGCCTCGCTCAACGGCGCACTGACCTCGCCGCGCAGCATCAGGTACGCCAGCAACAGCACCAGCCCGATGATCGGCCCCGGCAGCATCGACAGAAACAGGTGATTGATCGCCGTCCCCAGCAACTGGAACAGCACGAGCCACGTCAAACCACGCAACAACATTGCACTTCTCCCTCAGGCCTGGCGGCCATTATAAGCACGCTAACGACTGGTCTATACCCCGATATTCGCTGAAACAACGGTGACTTGACCGCATCCGGTCGGCGTGCTGATCTTAAGCAGTCGAACCTGTAGCAGTCACAACAAAATCAAAGACAACCAGGAGAGTCGCAATGCCCTATGTACCCGTTGCAGAGCTGGCGCAGTACGTTGGAAAGGAACTGGGACGTTCCGAGTGGCTGACCATCGACCAGGAGCGCATCAACCTGTTCGCCGAGGCTACCGGCGACTTCCAGTTCATTCATGTGGACCCGGTGAAGGCGGCAAAAACGCCATTTGGCAGCACCATTGCCCACGGTTTTCTCACCCTTTCGCTGATTCCCAAGCTGATGGAAGACATCCTCGTGCTGCCCGAGGGGCTGAAGATGGTCGTCAACTATGGCCTGGACAGCGTGCGCTTCATCCAGCCGGTGAAGGTCGGTTCGCGGGTTCGTCTCAAGGTCGACCTGAGCGAGGCCATCGAGAAGAAACCGGGCCAGTGGCTGCTCAAGGCCACCACCACCCTGGAAATCGAAGGCCAGGACAAACCCGCCTATATCGCCGAGCCGCTGTCGCTCTGCTTCGTCTGACCCGCCCAAGGTGAAACAGCTGCCAGCGGCTGTTTCACCCGCGACAAACTGCGGCATACTCGGGGCCTGACTTGCCCGGACCCCGCCATGCGCCCATTCGTACCCCTTGCCCTGACCCTGCTGCTCGCCGCCTGTGGCGACGGTGAACCGCTGTCACCGCCCGACGCCCGCCTGCCCGATGGCGGCCGCTACCGTGGCGACGTGGTCAATGGCCTGCTGCAGGGCCCGGGGCGCATCGACTACCCCAACGGCAGCTGGTATGCCGGCAACTTCCAGCAGGGCCAGTGGCAGGGCCGCGGCGAATGGCACGGCAGCAATGGCGAGGTGTACCGCGGCGAGTTCCAGCAGGGTCTGTTTCACGGCCAGGGCGAGCTGACCACCCCGGGCAGCCACTACAGCGGCGGCTTCAAGCTTGGCCGGCGTGACGGCGAAGGCACCCTCAGGGAAGGCCAGGTACAGTATCGCGGGCAGTTCAAGGACGACCAGTACAACGGCGCCGGCGAACTGACCCTGGCCGACGGCAGCCAGTACCAGGGCCTGTTCGCCAAGGGCAAACCCCACGGCGAAGGCATCCGCAGCGATGCCAGTGGCAACCAGTTCAGCGGGCGCTTCGTCGACGGCCAGTTGCAGGGCAGCGGCACCTTCAACAGCGCCGAAGGCGACCAGTACATCGGCGAATTCAAGGACAACCACCTGCAAGGTCGCGGCCGTTACGAAAACGCCGATGGCGACGTTTGGATCGGCCAGTTCCGCGACGGCTCGCTGACCGGCAAGGGCGAGCTGTTCGGCAGCGACGGCAGCCACTACAAGGGCGAGTTTCGCGACTGGCGCTTCGCCGGCCAGGGCCGTCTGCAATTGCCCGACGGCAGCCTGTACGTCGGCGGTTTCGAAAACGACACCTACCAGGGCAAAGGCCGGCTGACGCAGGTCGACGGCAGCGTCGAAAGCGGCCACTGGGTCAACGGCCTGCGCGTGCGCGACGAACACGGGCGCCTGTTGCCCGACCCCCTGGAGCTGGCCCTGCTCAAGCAGGGCACCCTGCTCGACAAGGCGCTGGCCCAGGTACCGGCCTCCACCCCGGCCATCGAACTGTACAGCCTGGCCCTGGCCGGCGATGGCAACCAGAGCGTGTTCATGCGCGAGGCCGACTACGTCAGCGACATGCTCAAGACCCGTTTCGGTGCCACTGGCCAGGTCGCCCTGGTCAACCACCGCGACCACATGGCCGACCGCCCCCTGGCCACCCGCGAGAACCTGGCGCGGGCCGCACGCACCCTGGCCGAGCGCAGCGGCCCCGAAGACCTGGTGTTCATCTACCTGACCAGCCACGGCAGCCACGAACATGAACTGGTGCTGGATCTGCCGCGCCTGCAACTGGCCGACCTGCCCGCCGATGAACTCTCGGCCGCGCTTGCCCCACTAAAGGAACGTGACAAGATAATCGTGATCTCTGCGTGCTACTCGGGGGGTTACATCGATTCACTCAAGGACGACAAGACCTTGATCATGACCGCATCGCGTGCCGACCGGGTGTCGTTCGGCTGCTCCGAAGAGGCCGACTTCACCTATTTCGGCGAAGCACTGTTCGCCCGGGCACTGAACCAGACCGACGACCTGCAGCAGGCCTTCGAACTGGCCAAGACCACGGTGCAGCAGCGCGAGCAGGCCGATGGCTTCGAGGCTTCCGAACCTCAGCTGTGGGCGCCGCAACGGGTGCTGCAGCACTGGCAGAAACTGCGCCAGCAACAGGCACGAAAAGCACTGCAAAGTGCCGATGCGGTACAAGCAGAAAATACAAGCAGCCACTAAGCTGACTGTATCAAGGGAGAGACATCATGTACCTGACGCCTCAGCACATCCTGATTGCCGGAGCCACCGGGCTGACTGGTGAGCATTTGCTGGATCGGCTGCTCAACGAGCCGACCGTGAGCCGTGTGCTGGCCCCCACGCGCCGGCCGCTGGCCGAACACCCGCACCTGGAGAACCCGGTCGGCGACCCGGCGGTGTTCCTGCCGCAGTTGAGCGGCCGGGTGGACATCGCCTTCTGCTGCCTGGGCACCACCATCAAGCAGGCAGGTTCGGAAACGGCGTTTCGCGCCGTCGACCTGGACATGGTGGTGGCGTTCAGCAAGCGGGCGCGGGAAATGGGTGCACGGCACCTGCTGGTGGTCAGCGCGATTGGCGCCGACCCCAAGTCGTCGGTGTTCTACAACCGGGTCAAGGGCGAGATGGAACAGGCACTCATGGCGCAGGACTGGCCGCAATTGACCATCGCGCGGCCGTCGGTGCTGCTGGGCGAGCGTATCGAGCCTCGGCTCGGTGAACAGTTTGCCGGGCCGTTGTCGCGGCTGCTGCCGGGCAAGTACCGCGGCATCGAAGCCTGCCAACTGGCGCGGGCGCTGTGGCGCCTGGCGCTGGAAGAGCAGGACGGGGTCCGCATTGTCGAGTCGGATGAGCTGCGCAAACTGGGTAAATGATCCGAAGGCAGGCTCCTGCAAGGGTCGGTGTAGGAGCCGGCCTTGCCGGCGAAGAGGCCGGGGGCTACAACCCACCCGTTGCCTGAAACCCCACCCCCAGCACCGTCAGCACCGACAACGGCAGCAACACCGTATCGAGCAGTGCACTGCCCGGCAGGTCCAGCCCCGGGTACGCCGGTGCCGGCGCGCCAAAACGGTCTTCAGGGCAGCAACCGCCCCGCAGCGCATACAGATCCAGCCGCGTACCCGAATACACCACCGGTGCCCCCGGCTTGGCCGCATCCAGCGTGCGCACCGTGGCGCAGCCGCTGCTCAGTGCCAGCACCGCCAGGCCTGCCACCAGCAGCGCCTTCACTCCTCGCCGCCAACATGGTGCTCGCCCCAGCGCGGCAGCATGTCCTGCGGAACATCCAGCAGGTTGAGAATCCGCGCCACCACAAAGTCCACCAGGTCGTCGATGGTCTGCGGTTGGTGATAGAAGCCCGGCGAGGCCGGCAATATCACCGCGCCCATCTGCGACAGCTTGAGCATGTTCTCCAGGTGGATGGTCGAGAAAGGCGCCTCGCGCGGCACCAGAATCAACTGCCGGCGCTCCTTCAGGGTCACGTCTGCGGCCCGCTCGATCAGGTTGTTGCAGGCCCCGGTGGCGATTGCCGACAGCGTGCCGGTGGAACAGGGCACCACCACCATCGCTGCCGGCGCCCCGGAGCCCGAGGCCACCGGCGACATCCAGTCCTCGCGCCCGTATACCCGGATCTGCCCGGCCGCAGCGCCGGTGTACTCGGTCAGAAACGCCTGGATCGACTGCGGCTTGGCCGGCAACACCACGTCGGTCTCGGTCGACATCACCAGTTGCGCAGCCTTGGAGATCAGAAAGTGCACCTCGCGGTCTTCACGCACCAGGCAATCGAGCAGGCGCAACCCGTACTGCGCCCCGGAGGCACCGGTCATGGCCAGCGTGATGCGCTCCGGGCCGCTCATCGCAGTGCCTCGGCCAGCTTGCCGTGCAGCCCGCCAAAGCCGCCATTGCTCATGATCACCACCTGGGTGCCCGGCGCGGCCTGGCTTTTGACCCGCTCGATGATCGCCTCGAGACTGTCGGCGACAATCGACGGCACCGTGCACTCGGCGGCGGTGGCGGCCAGGTCCCAGCCCAGATTGGGCGGTGCATACCAGATCACCTGGTCGGCATCGCACACGCTCTGGGGCAGGCCATCACGGTGGGCGCCCAGCTTCATGGAGTTGGAGCGCGGCTCGATCACCGCGATCAACGGGGCGTCGCCGATGCGCTTGCGCAGCCCGTCGAGGGTGGTGGCAATGGCGGTCGGATGGTGGGCAAAGTCATCATAGATGGTCACACCCTGGACTTCAGCGACCTTTTCCATGCGCCGCTTGACGCTCTTGAACGCGCTCAAGGCGGCAATCCCGATGGCCGGCACCACGCCCACATGGCGGGCAGCGGCCAGGGTGGCCAGGGCGTTGGCCACGTTGTGCTGGCCGGTCAGCTCCCACTCCACCACGCCCTGGGCTTGGCCTTCAAAACTGACTTCGAAGCGCGAACCGTCGGCGCTGAGCAGTTTCACCTGCCACTGACCACCGGCGCCGGTGGTCTGCACCGGGGTCCAGCAGCCCATCTCGATCACCTTCTGCAGGGCCGGCTCGGTGGTGGGGTGAATGACCAGGCCTTCGCTCGGAATGGTGCGTACAAGATGGTGGAACTGGCGCTCGATGGCAGCCAGATCAGGGAAGATGTCTGCGTGATCGAACTCGAGGTTGTTCAAAATGGCGGTGCGCGGACGGTAGTGGACGAACTTGGAACGCTTGTCGAAGAACGCGCTGTCGTACTCGTCGGCCTCGACCACGAAGAACGGCGTGGCGCCCAGGCGCGCCGACACCGAGAAGTTCTGCGGCACACCGCCGATCAGAAAGCCCGGGCTCATACCGGCATGCTCCAGCACCCAGGCCAGCATGCTGCTGGTGGTGGTCTTGCCGTGGGTGCCGGCCACGGCCAGTACCCAGCGGCCCTGCAGCACGTGGTCAGCCAGCCACTGCGGGCCCGATACGTAGGGCAGGCCCTTGTTCAGCACGTACTCCACCGCCGGGTTGCCCCGCGACAGTGCGTTGCCGATCACCACCAGGTCGGGGGCCGGCTCCAGCTGGGCGGCGTCATAGCCTTGATGCAGCTCGATGCCCTGGGCCTGGAGCTGGGTGCTCATGGGGGGATAGACGTTGGCGTCGGAGCCGGTGACGCGGTGGCCAAGCTCCTTGGCCAGCACCGCCAGCGAGCCCATGAAAGTACCGCAGATACCGAGAATATGAATGTGCATGGTCGACCTCACGAAACGTGGAGGCAGGGTAGCTTAGGGTGGGAAAAATCGCATCCTGAGTTTGCCTAGGCGCCCCGTGCAATCCCGTGCTTGCGCAGCTTGCGGTACAGCGTATTGCGGCTGACCCCCAGTTGCGCCGCCACCTGGGTCATGTGCCAGCGCTTGTGCTCCAGCGCCTGCAGCAGCGCGGCCCGCTCGGCGTCGTCCAGCGGGTGTTCGGCCTGCGGCCTGGCCACCGTGGGCTCGAGCGCTGCCGGGGGCTGGCGCACTACCGGCGGCAGGTCGTCGAATGCGATGCGGCCATCCTCGCACAGGGCCACCAGGGTACGCAGCACATTGCGCAACTGGCGCACGTTGCCGGGCCAGGCAAATTCCAGCAGCGCCCGGCGTGCCGACGGCTCTAGCCGCACAGGTTGGCCCGCGGCTTCCTCGGCGAGGACAAAGTCGAGCAACTGCGCCTTGTCGCTGCGCTCACGCAATGCCGGCAGGGCGACCTCCAGGCCATTGAGGCGGTAATACAGGTCTTCGCGAAAGCTGCCGGCCTCGACCCGGCCCAGCAGGTCACGGTGGGTGGCACTGATGATGCGCACATCCACCGCCTGCGGCTCGCCGCCGATCGGTACCACCTGGCGCTCCTCGAGCACCCGCAGCAGGCGCGTCTGCAGGGCCAGCGGCATGTCGCCGATCTCGTCCAGCAGCAAGGTGCCACCGTCAGCCTGTTGCAGCTTGCCGCGCATGCCCTCCTTGCGCGCCCCGGTAAAGCTGCCGCCGCGATAGCCGAACAGCTCGCTCTCGATCAGGCTCTCCGGGATCGACGCACAGTTGAGCGCGACGAACGGTTTGCCCGCGCGCTGGCTGGCCTGGTGCACGGCCTTGGCGAAGGCCTCCTTGCCGCACCCGGTTTCGCCGTTGAGCAGCAGCGGCACGTCGCGCTCGAACACCCGTAGCGCACGCCGAAAATCCTGTTGCAGTGCCGGGTCGACCAGGCAGATGCGTTGTGCCGGCATTGGCGTGCTGGTGGCCGACGGTGCAAGCGGTGGCGCCACCGCACGGGCCTGGCCGCGCAGGCTGGCGAACAGCACACGGCCATCGCGGGTACGCAGCGGCCAGCTGGTGCTGGCGGCCGCCGTGGCACGCCCGAGCAGTTCATCCAGCGCGCAGTCGAAAAACGCCTCCACTGGCTGGCCGAGCAGCCCACCGCGTGCCGCTGCCAGCAGGTTCAGCGCACTCTGGTTGACCGCACAGATACGCCCCTCGCCATCGAACGCCAGCAGCCCCTCGCTGAACAGCCCGACCGATTCGGCCTGCAGGTGAAAGCGCAACAGCCAGTGGTTTTCGAAATGGCGCAGGAAGTAGCAGCTCTCGATCATCTTGGCCGAGAGGTTGACCAGCGCCATGGTGTGGAACTGGCTCTGGCGCGACATGTCGGGGCGCGCCGACGACACGTCGAGCACTGCCAGCAGCTCGCCCTGCGGATCGAACACCGGGCTGGCCGAGCACGTCAGCCCGGTATGGCGCCCGCGAAAGTGTTCATCCTGGTGAATGGTCAGGGCCTGGCGCTCGACCAGGCAGGTGCCGATACCGTTGGTGCCTTCGCAGGCCTCGCTCCAGTCGGCGCCCAGCCAGAGCCCGGCGCGCTCGAAGATGCGCCGCTCGGTGGGTGCGGTGACGCAGTTGAGGATCACCCCGCGCGCATCGGTCAGCAGAACCGCGTGCCCGGCGCCGCAGAGTTGCTGGTGAAGGCTGTTCATCTCGTTGCCGGCGATCTGCAGCACCTGCTGCAGGCGCTCACGGCTCTCCAGCAGCCGCCCGTGCTCGAGCACGGTGGGCGCAACGCTCTGGGCCGGGTCGAGGTGGTAGTCCTCCAGGCAGCGCAGCCAGGAACGGGCGATCGACGGGTCGCTGCCCGGCCCCTGCAACAACGCCTTGCCCTGGGTGACGGTGAGCACTTGCCGGGCGTGCCGGCTCAGGTGATTGCTCTGCACTTTTTATTGTTCTCCGCACACGAGATGAACCCAGCATCCTCCTGCCGCCAGTGCATTGCAATGGTGGCGGGACCGTCGGGTCACGTTGTGTGCCACAACGGGTACAGAGTGTCACCCAGGCTGTGCCGGGGCTGGCACACAGCGCCTGCGGGGCGCTCTCCGCGCCGCGCCAAGCCCTTGATTTCACTAGGCCACCGGGCAGTGGCCCGTGCCTTGCACTACGCTTTACATCCTCCCTACAAGCACAATAGCCAGGAGACACACCATGCGTTACGCACATCCCGGTACCGACGGCGCGATCGTTTCCTTCAAGAGCCGCTACGGCAACTACATCAACGGCGAGTTCGTGCCACCGGTCAAAGGCGAGTACTTCACCAACACCTCGCCGGTCAACGGCCAGCCGATTGCCGAGTTCCCACGCTCCAGTGCCGAAGACATCGACAAGGCGCTGGACGCCGCCCATGCGGCCGCCGATGCCTGGGGCACCACCTCGGTGCAGGCACGCTCGCTGATCCTGCTGAAAATCGCCGACCGCATCGAGCAGAACCTCGAACTGCTGGCCATCACCGAAACCTGGGACAACGGCAAGGCGGTACGCGAAACCCTCAACGCCGACATCCCGCTGGCCGCCGATCACTTTCGCTACTTCGCCGGCTGCCTGCGCGCCCAGGAAGGCAGCGCCGCTGAAATCGACGGCAACACCGTGGCCTATCACATCCACGAACCGCTGGGCGTGGTCGGGCAGATCATCCCGTGGAACTTCCCGATCCTGATGGCCGCCTGGAAGCTAGCCCCGGCCCTGGCCGCCGGCAACTGCGTGGTGCTCAAGCCGGCCGAACAGACCCCGCTGGGCATCAGCGTGCTGCTCGAAGTGATCGGCGACCTGCTGCCACCGGGCGTGCTCAACGTGGTGCAGGGCTATGGCCGTGAAGCCGGCGAAGCGCTGGCCACCAGCAAGCGCATCGCCAAGATCGCCTTCACCGGCTCCACCCCGGTGGGTTCGCACATCATGAAATGCGCTGCCGAGAACATCATCCCCAGCACCGTGGAACTGGGCGGCAAGTCGCCGAACATCTTCTTCGAAGACATCATGCAGGCCGAGCAGAGCTTCATCGAGAAGGCCGCCGAAGGCCTGGTGCTGGCGTTCTTCAACCAGGGCGAGGTGTGCACCTGCCCGTCGCGCGCACTGGTGCAGGAATCGATCTACCCGGCGTTCATGCAGGAGGTGATGAAGAAGATCAAGCAGATCAAGCGTGGCGACCCGCTGGACACCGACACCATGGTCGGCGCCCAGGCCTCCGAGCAGCAGTTCGACAAGATTCTCTCGTACCTGGAAATCGCCGAGAAGGAAGGCGCCGAACTGCTCACGGGCGGCAAGGTGGAAAAACTCGAGGGCAACCTGTCGACCGGTTACTACATCCAGCCGACCCTGCTCAAGGGCACCAACAAGATGCGCGTGTTCCAGGAAGAGATCTTCGGCCCGGTGGTCAGCATCACCACCTTCAAGGACGAAGCCGAGGCCCTGGCCATTGCCAACGACACCGAATTCGGCCTGGGCGCCGGTGTATGGACCCGCGACATCAACCGCGCCTATCGCATGGGCCGCGGCATAAAGGCTGGCCGCGTATGGACCAACTGCTACCACCTGTACCCGGCGCACGCCGCGTTCGGCGGGTACAAGAAGTCCGGCGTGGGTCGTGAAACCCACAAGATGATGCTCGACCACTATCAGCAGACCAAGAACCTGCTGGTGAGCTACGACATCAATCCACTGGGCTTCTTCTAGGAAACCCGGCTGCAAGCGGCAAGCTTCAAGCAGCAAGAAAAAGCAGACCCCATGCGATTTGCCTTCTCTTGCGGCTTGCAGCTTGAAGCTTGCAGCTGTTCTGGCCCCTTTCGTGCAAGACCATCACCACAGGCCGGCACCCGCCGGTGACTAAAAAAAGAACAGGTGAATCCCCATGCCAAGCGATCATTCCGGCAACGCGCCGGCTTCCGTCGATTTCGAAAAGGTCGGTTCCGAGTATTTCCAGCAACGTGAACTGAAAAAAGGTGCCGCAGGCTGGGTCCTGCTGGTGGGTCTGGGCGTCGCCTACGTGATCTCCGGCGACTACGCCGGGTGGAACTTCGGCCTGGCCCAGGGTGGCTGGGGCGGCATGTTCCTGGCCACGCTGCTGATGGCCACGATGTACCTGTGCATGTGCTTTTCGCTGGCCGAACTGTCCTCGATGATCCCCACCGCCGGCGGTGGCTACGGCTTCGCCCGCAGCGCCTTCGGGCCCTGGGGCGGGTTTCTGACCGGCACCGCGATCCTCATCGAATACGCCATCGCCCCCGCCGCCATCGCAGTGTTCATCGGCGCGTACTGCGAATCGCTGTTCGGCATCGGCGGCTGGGTGATCTACCTGGCGTTCTACATCATCTTCATCGGCATCCACATTTTCGGCGTGGGCGAAGCGCTCAAGCTGATGTTCATCATCACCGCCGTGGCCGCGATTGCCCTGGCGGTGTTCCTGATCGCGATGGTGCCGCACTTCGATTCGAACAACCTGTTCGACATCGCCAAGACCGACGCAGCCGGCGCCAGCAGCTTCCTGCCGTTCGGCTACGTCGGCGTGTGGGCGGCAATCCCCTACGCCATCTGGTTCTTCCTGGCGGTCGAAGGCGTGCCGCTGGCCGCCGAAGAAACCAAGAACCCCAAGCGCGACCTGCCCCGCGGCCTGATCGGTGCGATGCTGGTGCTGCTCAGCTTCGCGCTGCTGATCCTGGTGATCGGCCCGGGCGGCGCCGGCGCCGAAGCACTGAAAAGCTCGGGCAACCCGCTGGTGGAGGCGCTGGCCAAGGCCTACGGCGGCTCGACCTGGATGGGCGGCTTCGTCAACCTGGTGGGCCTGGCTGGCCTGATCGCCAGCTTCTTCTCGATCATCTACGCCTATTCACGGCAGATCTTCGCCCTGTCGCGCGCCGGCTACCTGCCGCGCAAGCTGTCGCAGACCAACCGCAGCAAGGCTCCGGTACTGGCGCTGATCATCCCCGGCATCATCGGCTTTGCGCTGTCGCTGACCGGCCAGGGCGACCTGCTGATTCTGGTGGCGGTATTCGGCGCTACGCTGTCCTATGTACTGATGATGGCCGCGCACATCACCCTGCGCATAAAACGCCCCAAAATGGAGCGTCCGTACCGGACCCCGGGCGGCATCTTCACCTCGGGCGTGGCGCTGGTGCTGGCCTGCCTGGCGGTGGTCGCAGGTTTCCTGGTCGACCCGCGGGTGGTGATTGGCGCTGCGATCATCTATGGCGTGCTGATTGCGTACTTTGCCTTCTACAGCCGACACCACCTGGTGGCCGGCACGCCGGAGGAAGAGTTTGCCGCGATCCAGAAGGCCGAAGAGGCCTTGCACTGACCGCCCCGCGCCGCAGGCCTGGCCTGCGGCGCCATGGAGATTGCGTATGAGCAGTTTTGTACACACGGTGGGCACCCAGACCTACCGCTTCGACAGCCTCAAGGACGTCATGGCCAAGGCCAGCCCGGCCCGCTCCGGCGACTTTCTCGCCGGGGTGGCGGCCGGCAACGACGCCGAACGGGTGGCCGCGCAGATGGCGCTGGCCGATATCCCTCTCAGTCACTTCCTCAGCGAGGCGCTTATCCCTTACGAAGACGACGAAGTCACCCGCCTGATCATCGACACCCACGACAAACAGGCCTTTGCCGCCGTCAGCCACCTGACCGTGGGCGGGCTGCGCGACTGGCTGCTGAGCGAGCAGGCCGACGAAGACAGCCTGCGCGCCCTGGCCCCGGGGCTGACCCCGGAAATGGCCGCTGCGGTCTCGAAGATCATGCGCGTGCAGGACCTGGTGCTGGTGGCGCAGAAGATCCGCGTGGTCACGCGCTTTCGCGGCACCCTGGGCCTGCGCGGGCGCCTGTCCACCCGCCTGCAGCCCAACCACCCCACGGATGAGCCGGCCGGCATCGCCGCGAGCATTCTCGACGGCCTGCTGTACGGCAACGGCGACGCCATGATCGGCATCAACCCGGCCACCGACAGTATCGCCTCGATCTGTGCCCTGCTGGAGATGCTCGACGCGATCATCCAGCGCTACGACATCCCCACCCAGGCCTGTGTGCTGACCCACGTCACCACCTCGATCGAGGCCGTCAACCGCGGCGTACCGCTGGACCTGGTGTTCCAGTCCATTGCCGGCACCGAGGCGGCCAACGCCAGTTTCGGCATCAACCTCAACCTGTTGCAGGAAGGCTACGACGCCGGCCTGAGCCTGAACCGCGGTACCCTCGGGCAGAACCTGATGTACTTCGAGACCGGCCAGGGCAGCGCGCTGTCGGCCAACGCGCACCATGGCGTCGACCAGCAGACCTGCGAAACCCGGGCCTATGCCGTGGCACGGCATTTCAAGCCGTTTCTGGTCAACACCGTGGTCGGCTTCATCGGCCCGGAGTACCTGTACAACGGCAAGCAGATCATCCGCGCCGGCCTGGAAGACCACTTCTGCGGCAAGCTGCTGGGCGTGCCGATGGGCTGCGATATCTGCTACACCAACCATGCCGAGGCCGACCAGGACGACATGGACACGCTGCTGACGCTGCTGGGGGTGGCCGGGATCAACTTCATCATGGGCATCCCCGGCTCCGACGACATCATGCTCAACTACCAGACCACCTCGTTCCACGACGCGCTGTACGCACGCCAGACCCTGGGCCTGAAACCGGCCCCGGAGTTCGAGGCGTGGCTGGCGCGCATGGGCATCTTCACCCAGGCCGATGGCCGGGTGCGGTTTGGCGACAACCTGCCACCGGCCTTCCGCCAGGCGCTGGCGCAACTGGGATAAGCGAGCCATGGACAAGCAACCCACGCAGCACGACAACAGCGACAACCCCTGGCTCGACCTGCGCCGCCTGACCCCGGCGCGCATCGCCCTGGGGCGCACCGGTACCAGCCTGCCGACCCGCGCACAGCTGGACTTCCAGTGCGCCCACGCCCAGGCCCGCGATGCCGTGCACCTGGCATTCGACCATGCGGGCCTGCGCGAACAGCTGAGCGAACGCGGGCGCGACAGCATTCTCTTGCACAGTGCCGCCAGCGACCGCCACAGCTACCTGCAACGCCCGGACCTGGGGCGGCGCCTGCATGAGGAATCGGCCCGGCAACTGCGCGAGCACGCCCAGGCCAACCCGGGCGGGGTCGACCTGGCGATCATCGTGGCCGACGGCCTCTCGGCCCTGGCGGTGCACCGGCACACGCTGCCGTTTCTCAACCGTCTGCAGGAGCACATCGATGCCGAGGGATGGTCCACCGCCCCGGTGGTGCTGGTGGAGCAGGGCCGGGTGGCGGTGGCCGATGAAGTCGGCGAATTGCTGGGCGCGAAAATGACCGTGATCCTGATCGGCGAACGTCCGGGCCTGAGCTCCCCCGACAGCCTGGGCCTGTATTTCACCTACAGCCCCAGGGTCGGCCTCACCGACGCCTACCGCAACTGCATTTCCAACGTACGCCTGGAGGGGCTGAGCTACGGCATGGCCGCCCACCGCCTGCTGTACCTGATGCGCGAGGCCTGCCGTCGGCAGCTCTCGGGGGTCAACCTGAAGGATGAAGCCCAGGTCCAGACCCTGGAATCAGACGCCGACACCCCTAAAAATGGAAACTTCTTACTCGGCAATGATTGAGAACTGACCACTTTTTAGCGGATTGCGCTTTTTTCGCGCTTTAGGCAGCATCTGGGGTGACGGCTGCCCGAGGTTCGCCGCCACTCCCCATGGACCCGAGGCCTGCTTATGCGAATTATCAAAGCAACTCTTGAACATCTGGATCTGCTCGCCCCTCTGTTCGTCAAATACCGCGAGTTCTATGGGCAATTGCCCTATCCGGACTCTTCACGCTCGTTTCTGGAAAAACGCCTGGAGCGCGACGAGTCGATCATCTACCTGGCGCTGCCGGACGACGATGACAACAAGCTGATGGGTTTCTGCCAGCTGTACCCGAGCTTTTCATCGCTGTCGCTCAAGCGCGTATGGATACTCAACGACATCTATGTGGCCGAAGACTCGCGGCGCATGCTGGTGGCCGACAACCTGATGCGCGAGGCGAAGAAACTGGCCAAGGACACCAACGCCGTGCGCCTGCGTGCCTCGACCAGCAGCGACAACGAGGTGGCAATGAAGACCTACGAGTCGATGGGGTTCAAGGCAGATACCGAGTTCAAGAGCTATATCCTCCCGATCCATTCCGACTGACGGGCATCCTTCGTCAGCAAAGCCGGCTTCCACAGGTCTGCGCGCTGGCCATGTAGGCGCCAGCCTTGCTGGCGATGGGCTGCATGGCAACCCCGCTGCGCTGGGGCCCAGAAATCCGCCGCTACAAACTGCTCCGCCATAATCACGCCATGCCCGTATAATGCGGCCTTTCAATTTGTGTGAAATTTTACCCTTACCCCGGGTAACGGCTACACACTTCGCACTGCCAGTCCTCGCATGCCCGTAGAGCCGGGTCTTGAACAAGGTGCCGTACATGGATTTCAACCCGCTGGACCTCATTCTGCATCTCGATACCTACCTCGATTTGCTGGTCAACAATTACGGTCCGTGGATCTACGCCATCCTGTTCCTGGTGATCTTCTGCGAGACCGGCCTGGTCGTCATGCCGTTCCTGCCGGGCGATTCGCTGCTGTTCATCGCCGGTGCCGTGGCCGCCGGCGGCGGCATGGACCCGGTACTGCTGTGCGGCCTGCTGATGGCGGCAGCCATCCTGGGCGACAGCACCAACTACGTGATCGGGCGAACGGCCGGGGAACGCCTGTTCCGCAACCCCGACTCGAAGATCTTCCGCCGCGACTACCTGCAGCAGACCCACGACTTCTACGAACGCCATGGCGGCAAGACCGTCACCCTGGCGCGCTTCCTGCCGATCCTGCGCACCTTCGCGCCTTTCGTCGCGGGCCTGGCAAAAATGGTCTATCCGCGTTTTCTGATGTTCAGCGTCGCCGGCACCATCCTGTGGGTGTGTGGCCTGGTGACGCTGGGCTACTTCTTCGGCAACGTGCCGTTCATCAAGTCCAACCTGTCGCTGATGATCGTGGCGATCATCCTGCTGTCGCTGGTGCCGATGATCATCGGCCTGGTGCGCAGCCGCATGGGCCGTGGCCAGGCCAAGGCCCAGTAACCCGCGCACATGTGGAGCCTGAGCGCCTGGCGGCGCCGTCGTACCCTGGCCCGCTACCCGATCGAGCCGCAGCAGTGGCAGCGGGTACGCGAGGGCCTGCCGATGCTCGACGGCATCAGCGACGAAGAAAATCACTGGCTGCGTGAAGCCTGCATCCTGTTCCTGCAGCAAAAGCACCTCACCACCCTGCCCGGCGTCGACGCCGATGCCGAGCAGCGCCTGCACCTGGCGGCCCAGGCGCAACTGCCGCTGCTGCACCTGGGCGATCTGAACTGGTACCAGGGCTTCCATGAAATCGTGCTCTACCCCGATGACTTCGTCAGCCCCCAGCGCCACCGTGATGCCAGCGGTGTGGAGCATGAATGGGATGGCGAACACAGTGGCGAGGCCTGGCAGCAGGGCCCCGTGATCCTGGCCTGGCCCGGGGTGCTGGCCAGCGGTGGCTGGGAAGGCTACAACCTGGTGATTCACGAACTGGCGCACAAGCTCGACATGCTCAACGGCGATGCCAATGGCCTGCCGCCGCTGCATGACAGCATGCGCGTGGCGGACTGGGCGCAGGCCATGCAGCAGGCCTACGACGATCTCAACCGCCAGCTTGACCGCAACCCCGATGCCGAAACGGCCATCGACCCCTACGCCGCGGAAAACCCGGCCGAATTCTTCGCCGTGACCAGCGAATACTTCTTCAGTGCCCCGGACCTGCTGATGCAGGCCTACCCCGCGGTTTACGCGCAACTGAGCGCGTTCTACCGCCAGGATCCACTGGCCCGCCTGCAACAGCTGCAACGTAGCCATCCGCACTACCAGCACACGACTAATTGACCAGGCCGGGCATCTGGCCGGGCGTGGCAAGCGTTACGGAATGTGCCTATAATCGCGACCAATTTTTGGCCAAACATGGGGGCAATGCCCAATGAGCTACAGCAAGATTCCGGCTGGCAAAGACCTGCCGAACGACATCTACGTCGCCATCGAGATTCCAGCCAACCACGCACCGATCAAGTACGAGATCGACAAGGACAGCGATTGCCTGTTCGTGGACCGCTTCATGGCCACCCCGATGTTCTACCCGGCCAACTACGGCTTCATCCCCAACACCCTGGCTGACGACGGTGATCCGCTGGACGTGCTGGTGGTGACCCCGTACCCGGTAGCCCCAGGTTCGGTGATCCGTGCTCGCCCGGTCGGCATCCTGCACATGACCGACGACGGCGGCGGCGACGCCAAGGTCATCGCCGTACCGCACGACAAGCTGTCGCAGCTGTACGTCGACGTCAAAGAGTACACCGACCTGCCGGCACTGCTGCTGGAGCAGATCAAGCACTTCTTCGAGAACTACAAGGATCTGGAGAAAGGCAAGTGGGTCAAGATCGACGGCTGGGGTGACGCAGAAGCGGCCCGTGCCGAGATCACCAAGTCGGTGGCAGCCTACAAGGGCTAAGCACTGCGCTTGAGGAAAAGCCCCGCGATTGCGGGGCTTTTTTGCATCTGCGGCTCGCTGCTTGAACCAACAGCGTCCGATTATTCCTACAACACCAACAGAACCCCCTGTAATACCCCCGCTTTTGCCCGCGAAACACTTCAACCCAATGTTTATATAAACCCTTCTTTTCCCTCACTAAACTCAATCACCATGAATACATCTGGTGATCGTTTGAAAGCGCTCCTGCGCGAGTGCAACCTGACCGCTTCCGACTTTGCCGCCCAGCGCGGGGTGACGCCGCAGCATGTGAACAACTGGTTCCAGCGCGGCGTGCCCATGGCGCGTCTGGACGAGATTGCCGAACTGCTGTGCGTACGCCCTCGCTGGCTACGCACCGGCGAGGGCCCCAAGCACCACAACCCGCTGCCGCGGGTCAGCCGCAACCGTGGCGAGCAGGAGCAGCAGGCCCCGGACCACAGCCTGTTCGCCGCGCATGGCGAGCAGGACGTGCTGCTGCCCTTCTACCATGCGCAGCCCCGGCAGTTTGCCGAAATCCCTGGCCGCCACCTGCGTTTGCCGCGCTGTGCGCTGGACAACCTCGGGGTCGATGCTGCGCAGGCGCTTTGCGTGAGCATGCCCGACTACAACATGAACCCCTTGCTGCAGTACGGCGCGACCTTGGCGATAGACCGCAGCCTGACCCGCGTGATCGAGGGCGAGATATACGCGCTGCTGCACAACGGGCGCTTGCGCGTGCACACCTTGAGCGAACGGGCCAATGGCGCATTGCGTCTGCACAGCCATGACGGTGACGAATTTCCGAGCGAAACCTACAGCCTGTCGCAAATCCGCAACCAGGGTCTGGAGGTACTGGGGTGGGTGTTCTGGTGGGCTCACCTGCGGGATGATCGCCCGCGCTAAAGCGGTTGCAGCGGTTTTTTTGCTGGGCATTGCGATCCATTCCCAGTATGCTGTGCGCACTCAAGCCCCGGTTGCAGCCTTGCATCCTGAGGGCGTGGCGCGGCACACACTGCCCCCGCCACCCCCGGCCCCAGCGCCGGATCACGATTTGAAGGCGGTTGCGGCTTACCAAAAGTCAGCCAAGACTGTCCCCGAGAAGCCGGCCACAAGCCGGCTTTTTAATTGTCCGAAATAATCCTATCCCATCCGAGAATCCACCTGATAGCCTAGCTATTACGGGGGTTTAACACATCTCCCTGTCCGATGGTGTTCAACGCCATTTGACCTCATTGGAAAGCTGTCTGCCGACGAGATTGGTACTCCCCAGGTGCTCAAGGTGCTGCAACCGATTTGGGCCACCAAAACCAGAACTGCCGACGAGGTACGCGGGCAAATTGAACAGGTTCTGGATGCCGCCAAGGCACGCAACCTGCGAGAGGGCGAGAACCCTGCTCGCTGGCGCGGGCACCTGGACAACCTGCTGAGTCGCGCTGAAAAGAAGAAAGCGCGAAAACGTGAGCACTTTGAAGCTTTGCGTTGGCAGGACGTGCCAGCCCTGATGACCAAGCTCAGTACAAACACCACCCCAGCGTCCTTGGCCGCTCAACTGCTGATCATGACCAGCGCACGTGCCCACATGGTGAGGTTTGCACACTGGGATGAGTTTGATTTAGAAGCTGGCACTTGGTCTCTGCCAGATGAACGCATGAAAATGCGCGTGGCCTTTGTCGTCCCGCTTGCCGAGGAGGCCATAAAGCTGGTGCGAAGCATCCCGCGAGCGGAAGGAAGCCCCTATCTGTTCCCAGGACAGGGGAAGTCAGGAGTAATGCACACAAACGCCATACGCACACTTTGTAGTGGTCAACTGATCCCGGACACTGAATTGAGTTTTTCCTCTGCGACCGCAGGCGGTAGCCCTTCGTTGAATTGATGCGGTCGCCGCCAGTTGTACCGCTCCATCAAAAACCGACTGATATCTTGCTGTGCCAGCACAGCGCTCATGTAGCCCACCGTCGGTATCCATTCAGTCTTCAGGCTGCGAAATAGCCGCTCCATCGGCGCGTTGTCGTGGCAGTTGCCGCGCCGACTCATGCTCTGCGTTAAGCGGTATCTCCATAGTCTCTGGCGGAAACTCAGGCTGCCGTATTGGCTGCCCTGGTCGCTGTGAAACAGCACATTCTGAGGCCGGCCACGCTGCTCATAGGCCATATCCAATGCCTTGATCACTAGGTCGGCATCAGGCTTGGCTGAGAACGCCCAACCTACAACACGCCGGGCACAAAGGTCGATGACAGCCGCCAGATAGTGCCATTGGCCTTCAGCCCAGACGTACGTAATGTCACCGCACCAGACTTTGTTCGGGGATGCCACGCTGAACCCGCGATCAAGCACGTTCGGGATATCAGGCCGCTCCACAGTAGCCTTTTTGTAGGCATGGGAGCCCGGCTGTTTGCTGATCAAGTTCAGCTCGCGCATCAACCTACGTACCTTGAATCGCCCGATCTGCATGCCGTCCTCTTTCATCATCAGCATGATGCTCCGGCTGCCCGCAGCGCTTCGGCTTTGCGTAAACAACTCGTTCACGCGGCTACGCAAGACTACTCGTTCGGCATCCGGATACCGACGTTTCCGGCAGTACGCGTAGTAGCAAGATCGGGTGACATCAAATACCGGGCAAAACAGATCAACAGGCTCTTGAGCCCGCAGTTGATCGATTAACGCGAACGCTCGTGTTCCTCGGCCATCAAGAGCGCGGTGGCCTTTTTTAAGATCGATTTTTCCCGTTCTAGCCGATTGATACGGGCTTCGAGTTCCTGGATTTTCTGCTGCTCAGGTGTCAGAGCCTTGCTGGTGGGAGTAACACCGCTACGTTCTTGCTGAAGCTGGCTCACCCATCGACGAAGCGCCGATTCGACCAATCCGAGCGAACGGGCGGCTTCGAATGGCTGTAGCCTTGGTCGAGCACCAGGCACGCAGCCTCGCGCTTGAACTCAGGGGTAAAGGTACGACGTTGCTTGGTCATCAGACACCTCTCTATGGCGAGCATTCTCGCCTAAATGGGTGTCCGGTTTCATTAGACCACTACAAGCGGCATAGTCGCGCGCCTATGAAAAGGAAGCATTCATGTGGCTCATCTCATCGAACAAATGGCCTACGTTGGCACTACCCCTTGGCATGGCCTGGGAAACCAACTGACGCAAAAACAACCGCTGGAAGTCTGGCAGCGCGAAGCTGGCATGAACTGGCAAATCCAGGACAGCCCAGTGCATTTCAAATCAGACAATATCGGCACTCTGGGCTCGATCCACTCCTTTCCGGAACAGAAGGTACTGTACCGCTCCGACACTAAAGCGCCGTTATCGGTGGTTTCTAATCGATATCAAGTGGTGCAGCCGCGTGAAGTTCTGGAGTTCTACCGAGACCTCACCGAGGTTTCAGGGTATGAACTGGAAACAGCAGGAGTGCTAAAAGGTGGGCGCAAGTTTTGGGCGCTTGCCAGGACGGGCCAAGAGACCGCGCTGAAGGGGAATGATCGAGTTAACGGCTATCTGCTGCTGGCCACCTCCTGTGACGGCACACTAGCCACCACTGCGATTCCCACCACTGTTCGCGTGGTCTGCAATAACACGCTGACTATCTCTCTGAACGGAACCACCCGAGCAATCAAAGTCCCGCACAACACGCGCTTTGATTCGCAGGCAGTAAAAAAACAACTAGGCATCGCCGTCTCGCAATGGGACGAATTCATGTATCGGATGCACGCACTCGCAGAACGTAAGGTTCAGTGGACTGAGGCCATGAGCTTCTTCATGGACGTGCTGTGCGACACCAGCGCGCATGACCCCATTCCCAATGTACTGCCCAACAAGCGAGCTATGGGGAAGGTACAAAGCCTGTACGAAGGTAAAGGCCGAGGATCTGATATGGCGTCCGCTCGCGGAACAGCGTGGGGCTTGCTGAACGCCGTGACTGAATACGTGGATCATGAAAGACGCGCGAGGAGCTCTGAATATCGAATGGATTCGGCATGGTTTGGTCAAGGCGCAATTATCAAACAGAAGGCACTCGATGCAGCCTTACACCTCGTTGCGTGAACCATCGAGCCAAATCACTGCCGAGCGCTCTCGCCTACAGGAACGTTCGGAATCATTTAATCCCAAAACCTACTTTCAGTAGCCCCGCCACCCACCCTCCAGTGCTTTCACGCGTTCGTGATAGGAATACCAGCATGAAATATCCCAAGCTCAAAACCGGTGAAACGCCCTGCACCTATGCCATGGAATCACCGCTCACCGAGGCCGACGTCTTGCAGATGGCTCAACAACTCGCGATGTTTCGTCTGTCTAAGGGACGCGCGCTGACTGAGCGCAGACTCGTATTCAGTCACCTTCAGACGCTGCTGCAGTTCCATGATTACGAAGTCTTTGCTTTATTACTGCTCGATACAGAGCATCGGGTCATTGGATTCAAGGAGCTTTTCAAGGGCGCATCAGAAGTTGCCTGCGTATCCCCTAGGGAGGTGGTCAAGATAGCCTTGGAGCACAACGCTGCGGCCGTGATTCTGGTGCATAACTATGCCTCCATCGACTCACAGCCCAGGCAAGTCGATAGCACACTGATCACCGGCCTCAAGAATGCACTCAATATGATTGGTACCCAAATATTGGATCATGTCGTAGTGCGCTATGAAGGCTGCGATATCCGCCAATCTTAATCGCAGTACGCATTGCTTGCCTGTTCTTTCACCGGGTGCTCAAGCGCCGCCCCCAGAAATGGATAATCAACATAAGGCAGACAGGAGGCACTTCGGCCTCCTGTCTGTTTGAATGATATTTTTTGCTTTAAAAGGTAAAAATCCTATACGTAGAATTAATTGACTAATGCCAACTCAGAGTGCCAAGCAGCTAGACGCGTTGGCTCCTGCAACGCTGCAGCCAGGGCGCTATGCACTTCGTGATGAGGCTCACAGTCGCCAAGATCCATCTGCCATTGCTGAACGTAGGCTTGAATGTCAGCCTGAGTGTGACGCTCCTGAGCTTGTTGTATGCGGTGCCTTTCGCGCCTGCACAACACATTTTGTCGATTGGCGTACTCCGCCTTAAATTCCTTTGTCCAACGGCTGGCCAAGTTGAACAACCGGTTCAGACTCTCAGACCTGGGCTGGTCTACAGCATGAGGGCTCTGGCATCGCACGGCCATCTCTTGCAGTACATATGCAGGCTGCACACTGCCATAACCTGGCCTCAGGTAGGGATGAAACCAATCGGCAAAGCCGATATCGGAGTAGGTCGGCTTGTCACCTTTATTAGGCGCTTCGTTGCAAGTACTACAAATCAGCTGCAGATTGTCAGCACACACGCTGAGCAGTGGGAAGGAGCTCTTAATGATCCAATGATCGACGTGTGGAGTATCTCCGAGTGGACCACCACACATCACACAAACCTCCCGAGCGTGGGGGTGATTGCTTAGCCGATGTGCGTCTCGAAAAACTCGAACGTATGTAGCGTAAGTTACGCCACCCGCGCTTGTCGGCGCTCCATTGGCTAGGAACGGTAAGCCTCCCGTGCTCTTAAATGCCTTTTCGTAGAAAGCTTCCATCAATGCTTTAAATGCCTTCCATGCCGCATCGCTGATCGCTGGCCGGTTGGTTGGCCAGGGGAGAGGCGCGGGCTGAAACTGCACAGACAATGTAGAGATTGAATTCACCCAAGCACTCAATGCTCCTTTTTCAGAGTCGGGCATATCTGCTAGCGTCTGCGCACGGCTCAACAATGAATGCCCGCTATCGATTTTGTGAAGAAAAGCCCAAAGCCAATTCGCCTCAATGGCCGATGCCAGAACCGGAGGTTGAAGTCCCGCTTGGGTGAGCCCCACGGAGGTAATCGCCGGATCACACAACCACAGTGCAAAGCGCTGCATCATCGCCTTGCAGGCAGCTAATGCAGGAGAACAAGCGACTCGATGGATGGGCTTAAGCATCGCCACCTCGCCAAGTGTTCACCAATGTGCGCAGTTCGCTGCGGTAGAAACCAGACCCCATCCGGGCAATTAGCAACTCAAGATCGGTAATTTCGGCCGGTGTACCGGTCGCTTGCAGCAGTTTGCCCTCAATGAACTCCTGAGCACGCTTGCCAATACTGTCATCGGCGCCGAAGACCGTCATCATCAACGCACTGGGATCGGTGGCAAAAGTAGGTTCGTTCACACTGCGCACGATTGAACCTTGCACAGATTTCTCTACCATCACGATCTCATTATTGAACACATCCGAGAGCACGATGGCGGAGTGGGTTGATATCAACACATCATTGGTAGTCTGGCCGATAGCTTCGTCGATGATATCGACGATCTCGCGCTTCCATTTGTCATTGAAGTGCGTCTCTGGCTCATCGAGCAGCAACAAGGCGTCTTGTTGGCCTTGCAGTAAGTGGAATAAGGCCATGCGCCCCAGCACCATTTGTTCGCCATCTGAAAGCTCTTCATATCGTAGGACGCCAATGTCCTCTGAGCTGGATTCGCCGCCACTAACTGGAACCGGCGCACGGCGTAAGCGCAGTAGCACATCATCAAACAAACCCGCTTGATTGAGCTCCAGCAAGCGAGTGAATAGATCAAAAGCGCTGGCATCCGCAGCACCGCCTAGCAGCGCCCACAAGGCTTCTCCGTGACTGCGGCAGCTTTGTAATTCATCGCGGGCAGAAGACACGAAAGACGGCCCAAGTGCATCGAATGTACCGTTGAGATCGAAAAACAGCGTGCGGCGTGACTCTACTGGGTGAGGCTCCGCGATCACCTCGCTGGCGCATAACCACCAATCATGGGCAGTTTCACAGACTTTCTGATCCCAATGGGTTGTCTGCAGGCAAGAGCGGAAGGCCACTGAAACCAGGTGATGGCAACCACCGCGCTCCAGCAGGTCTTGCAGCGCACTCTTGTTGTTGTCGCTTTGATGCAGTCTGGCGATTACTGAGTCAGCCTCAGCGCGCAGCGAATAGCCTGTAGCTTCAACAAAGACCTGCGGCAAGGCTACGGCCAAGAGTGCACACTTCAGCAGTGTGGGATCTAGTAATACGGGGCGACGAAAGCGGTCGTTCTCGGCATTGGAACTGAACTTGGGCCTGGATGTTTCCGCGCTGACTTGTCGGCTCGCTTGCAAGGAATTTTCCTGTGCAGCACTCCACCCCGCAGGCCGCTCATCGCTTTGGGCGTCATCGCCCGTTTCCAGTAAGCCCTCCGCGTGCTGGTTGCGGCCCCATACCGAGCGCCAAGGGCGTAAGTCTCCCGTGGTGTACGCCAGCACCGCCGAGGGTAATGCAATTTGCGGAGGAGTACTGTCGCGTAGCGGCCAGCTGCCAGGCGCAATCAATGCGGAGAAGCCCGGCACTGCAGGCATACCCTTGAGATTCAGATGCTCAATGCAGGTTTCAAACACCTCCTGCCCATTATGATCATCAAAAGCAAAGCGCTCGTGCAGCCAGAGACTGGCTAGCTGGCGGTTGCCCGGGCAATGCAATAGCAAGGTGCGGTGATTGGGTGAGCCACGCACGCCAAGCTCGTAGAACAGGCTGACCGGGAACGCTGGCACCCGCTGATCAGCCAGTGCCAGAAACACCTCGGCCACTGCACGCAGCAAGTTGGACTTACCACTCCCATTCACGCCCACCACAAATCGGATGGAGCATGCACGTTCCAGTGGAGAACCACTAGCAAAGCACACCTTGATGTCAGCAACCGGCGGGTAGTTTTTCAGATGTAGATAACGCAAGCGCATTACAAAGCCTCCAGCTCGACTTGCTCAGCATCCACCTTGAGAGATCGAGCTATATCGGCTCTGAGGTCATCGAGCGAAGCGTAATGCTGACCGTGATCGATAAGGTGAATGAAATCCTTGCCATCGTCATCCTCAAGCGATGTAACCTGGAACATCTCGCGAGCCCCCGTTCGTTCGGAGGTTTCGTAATCCAATTGAACTTCAAAAAAGTAGCGCAGCTGATCAACTCCGGCCGACAGTACCTTGCGCAGCGCCTGGACATCGTTCATACGGGTGAACTCTTCAGGCCGTAGCGGGCGGAAAGCCTTGAGGTAGTCGCGCTCACCACTCTCGGGATCTTGTTTGGGCAATGTGACTTTGGCAATCAAGCCTTGCGCTGACAACTGGCTGAGCGAGCGGCGGATACGGTTACCTATCGTTTCACCAAAGCTTTGCAAACAATCTGTCACGACATCATCGTCGCAGAAGCGGGAGAACTCATCGGGATCTTCGACCAGCAAGGGCTGGCCACTTTTCTGGCAATACTCGGTAAAGGCCGCCAACACCTGACGCTGGAACTCACTGAGCTCGCTCAAAAGCCAGTCGCGAGCGGGGCGCACCGTAGCGTCCGCCTGATCTGAAACAGCAAATACCGCTTTAGCCCTTGAATTGATGATGTTGGTGCCGAGCTCGCTCAGCAAGGCGTCGCGGGTGTAGGCTGCCTCAGCGACTTCGTCAGCGTGATCCTCTCGCCATTGGGCGGTCATATCACCGATTAAAGCTTGCTGGCTAACAACTTCTTGCAACTGGGTAAATGCTGTCAATTTACTGAACATCTGAGTACGCAACTCCTCAACCGCGCGCACAAATGCAGCAAACTTCTCTTGCAGTGGTCGCGGGGGAAGGGGAACCGTGAGGCGGCCCAGGTCCGTCGGGCTTACATTCGCCATACTGACCGCCTGTTTGGCTGAGTTAAAAAGCCGATATTTCCCGTAAGCGCTGTTCAATGTTGCCCAGAGATATTCAGGTAGCATTTCCGGTTTCAGGCGCAGGCGCACGAGATACGACGCAAAACTAAATGCGCCTGGTACCGGGCGCCAAATGGCGCACTTGCCAACCAGCTCTTTGGAGTTCGTACGATTGAACAGCAGGTCGCCATCCTGCAACTCAGTTGAGCCGATATCTTTTTTGGACAAGCTGGCATATTTCAGGTCAGACAAGTCCAGCCAGCCACTCGTGGTGATGCTGTTCATACGTAGTACTGCGTGCGTACCATGCCCTTCCATAGCCTCAGAAACGCCGTACTGCGAATCGGCAACCCAGTCACTTATCCGCACGGGATCAATCATGCCCTCTGCGGTGTACCAAGCACCAAAGTGCTCCCAATAAGCTGTCCTGACCAGATGATCAATCTGCTTACTGATCGATTGCTTAGCTTTCGCCACCACTTCGGCCTGCCGAAGCACATCGACGATGCGCTGTTGTTCGGGGAGTGTGGGAAGTGGAATTTTGAATGAGGCTAGGGTGTCACTCTCAACGCCGGACTGGCTAACCCATCGCTTCGCGCGAGTCTTGGTGTACCCCATCGACCATAACAGTTGTAGATAGCCCGCGAGATACTCAGGAATAACCAATTCACGGCGTGCACGCAATCGAGTCATGTGGTTGGAAAAGACGTACTCCCCTGCTTGGTCAAAGACGGCTGTCTTGCCTACCCACTCCTCACTGTTGGTGTTATTGAATACAACATCACCTACCGCGAGTGAATAGCGCGCCAGTTCCTTTTCACTGGCTGTGATGTGCTTGATTCCTTCCATGCTAATCTTGCCATCAGGCGTCACGTTGTGTGTGCGAATCTGAGGCGTTGTGCCGTCATCCTCTTCGCCTGGTTTCTGTGCAAAGCCGGGCTGTATGTCCTCGACCAAGGCGCGAACCGTTACCTGTACCCAAGTCTCAGGCAAATTCATTCCCGCCCCTCCACCATCGCCAGCAATTTGTCCAGGCCCTGGATGATGTCCTGCTCAGTAATCTTGAGAGTGCCTATCAGCTCGGCAATGCTCTTGTGGCTCTTGAGCTGGGTGAAGTCGAAAGGTTTGTACTGCCCGGCTGACAAGTTCCAAGCGCGGGCCTCGATACAGTCGGGGTCGAGCAGGCCATCTTTGAGCGTGCCTTTGTCGTCATATAGACCGTCGGCCAGCATAGCTTTTACATAAGCCGACCGCACCAGACCGTCCCCACCGTGTGAACCGACAAGCTGGCCATCTTCACTTTGCCATTCGTCGTTACGCGCCCAGTCGCGCACCGGCACCACCCAATGCTTGGCGGATTTTAGTTCCGTGGCGTAATCAATTTCCAAGCTACGCAGCGTCACGTCAAAGCCATCTAGCTTGGCAACTTCGCGGGCTGCTTCGGTCAGTGTCTGCTCGATGTCGTGCGTCGTCATGACTTTTGGCGGCTTATCGGCACGCAGAATGCCACGCACATAAATGTCAGACTGCACGTCCGCGAGTGTAGTTTTCAGCAGATCTTTCCATATTGGCAGTGCAGGGGAATCCTCTTTTTCGAAGAAGACTTCCTTTTCACGGGCCAACCTCTTGAACTCCGCTTCTACAGGTCTGGCAGCCTTTTTCCATGCTTCCAGTAGTTCAGCATCGGTGATTTTGTCGGCCAAGCGTGCACTAAGAGTGGCGTCCCAGGCTTTCTGTGCCGCTGGCACAAAAGCTTGAATTGTTACCTCAAACAAAACACTGGCTATGCTCGCGCGTATTTTTTCTTCGGCCGCTTTCGGGTTGGCAGGCAGTTCGGGGAACAGTTCATGCATGCCCCAAACTTGTCCATCCCACATGTTGGTGTCCGGCAGCGTGGTAAACGCAGCGCCGGCGGGCGTGAGTTTTTCGGCGGTGTCGCGCAGCAGTGCTTGCCTCCAACGCTCCGGCCAGAAACTTGGCTGCAATAGGGTCTTCTCGTTGAGAAGTGCACCCTCGCGGCCACGTGTGCACCAGGCTTTGAATTTCTCTAGAGCATCCCAAAGGTCGTTTTGTTGACCAGGGCGAGCGTTGCGCCTGGCATCTCTCGTATAACCATCTTCCTCTATCTCATAGAACCAAACGTGCTCGGTACGCGTCGCCGCAAAGCCGGTGAAGGTTTGCTTGTCATCGCGACGGGTTTCCTTTCGGAAAATAAGGATGGAAGTTTTGACGCCTGTATACGGCTGAAATACGCCGCCAGGCAGAGAAATGACGCCTTCTACCACATGTTCAGTCAGCAACTCACGACGCAGGCGTACGTGGGCATCGGTGTTGCCGAACATAACCCCTTCAGGAATGATGACTGCACAACGTCCACCAACTCGTAATAGGTCGAGCATCAGCCACAGGAACAACAACTCGCTCTTGTTGGTAATGGATTCGTCTTTCTTTTTACCCCCTCCACCCACTCGCGGAAACAGCAGGGAATCCGGCTCTAAATCGCCGCTATCTACAGTGCCGGTAAAAGGCGGATTGGCCAGCACGAAGTCGTAGGTTTCCGATTCAAGCAGTTGTTTAAGCTGATCTTTGCCCTCGCGTTTGCTAAGGGAATCGCCCTGTAGCAAGTGCGGGTCGGTCACATCGTGCAGCACTAGGTTCATCCAGCCGATGCGGGCCATGGTGCGGTCATTATCTAGGCCAACGAAGTTTGCACCGTTGTGGATAGCGGTATATTGCTCAGGCGTGGCGGCAGCGCCATCTGTACGGTGGGGGGTGCCGTCCCATTCCAATACTAAGTTGTCTTGCGCAGAGAATTTGCGCATCAAGTGCTGTTGGGTGCTGAAGAGGAATCCTCCCGTTCCGGCGGCCGGGTCGATGACACGCTGACCTGGCTCAGGATCGAGCAACTCGACCATGAAACGAATCAGATGGCGCGGAGTGCGAAACTGGCCATTTTTGCCGGCCGTGGCGACTTCGCTTAGTAGGTATTCAAAGGTATCACCCATGATGTCTTGGGCAGCAGAACCTTCACCGGCACGGGCGAAGAGTTGGTCGATGGCGTCAATGGCATCAGACAGCACCTTGCCTTTGTTGGGGTCCAGCTGAAAGTAGGCATCGGCCATGCGATTGTTGAGGCTAGCCAGCTCTGTACCATCTGCGCTGGCACTGGTGAAGTGCTTATCGAGCTCGCGCAGCCAAGGGAATACCACGTCAATCAGATGACTGGGATTAGTCTTTTCTTGCCTGATGTAGCTCCACTTGCAGGATTCGTAGCCAGCGTAAATCGACAGAAAGCCGCGCTGCTGGCGCTTGAGATCGATGTCTTCCAGGCGCTTTAGGAACAATAGGTAGGTAATCTGCTCAACAGCAACCAAAGGGTTCGTGAGGCCAGCAGCCCAGAAGCGATTCCAGAGTTCGTCGACTTTTTTCTTGATATGAGGGGCAAGCATTCAGTGGTGTGTCCTTGATGGATCAGGCGGCCTCGTCCAATAACTGGTTGGCGAGGTTTATGAGTTCGTCGATGTCCTGCGGTGGAAAAAGCGCTTCCACGCGACCTACACGTGAAAGCGGTGGTTCGCTGAGCGCAGCGCGGGTAATGCGGCCGTGGCGTATCACAGCGGCTTTCACCGCCCGCAGGAAATTGAGTTGGTTGGCTCGCAAATAACCGTGAGCGGCGATGAAGGCGTCGAATGCGGTATTGATGCGCTCCTCGCGATTGGGCAGGTGTACGCCTCCACAAAGTATGTGACGCAGGAAGTCAGCCAGCGATGCGGCAGGGGCTTCAAAGGCTTTGCGCAAAGTGCCTTCAGTTACGAATAGATCGGTCTGGTTCAGCGTCGCGCTGATTCGTTCCAATTCGTTGTCCATCAGATGCTCGCCGTCCTTGAGCTTGGCTAGCTCAGGAAGTTGGTCAGCCAACCGCCGCACCAGGGCCTCGACTTGTTCGCGATAACTTTCTGCAAAGGCACCTTCACCGGTGGGACCGTAGATGATCCAACTGCGCTGTGTGATGCTGTCCGGCAGATTGATTTCAATAGTGCGACTTGGTGTTGTAGTGCGGTAGCGCATTAATGGAGAAAACACAGACTGCAGAGAGTTTAAGCGGGTCGTATTCAAGTGTTGCCAGAAGCCAACGGACTGCACCCAGGTGCGCTGTTCAGCCACGCGCTGCACCTCGGGAATGTTGTCGGCCAGACTACCCACTGCCTCTTGGATGCGCTCGCTCACCTTGGCTTGCTCGGTGACATCACCCATAAGCCAGGCCACAGTGAGTCGCTCGCACCAGATGCGAAACTGGAGTTCATCTAGACCTGCAAGCGGCGCCAGCCGCATCAGGGGCGCAATGGTTTGAGATAAATGCTCAAGAGTGTTTTGACTAGGTCGTGGCCATTGCTGCGCAAGCGCGTCGAGCTCATCCCAATGGGGGCGCACATTTATGCTGTGCCTGGGCAATGTTTGCAGCATGGCTAGCAGATCTTCGATGGCCGATTGCGTATCTTGCTGCTGGGCGTGCAGCAGTTGCCACTTTTCCAGCCGCAGGCGGAAAAGGCGCACTGGTAGCGGCTCACTGGAGTGGTCGATCTCACCATCGGGTTTGAGCTTGAAGTAAGCGAAGTTCTTCCAGTGGTCGATGATAAGAAAGTCTTTCTTGATCTCGCCAGTAACTTTTTCGGTATGCAGCCTCGTTCCGCGCCCAATCATCTGCCAGAATTTGACCTTACTGAACACGGGCTTGGCGAACACAAGGTTCTGGATAGCTGGAACGTCCACGCCGGTATCGAGCATGTCTACCGAGATGGCCACACGCGGCATCGTGCGATATTTGAAGTCGTCAAGCGTGGCATCGGCGCGCTCCATGTGGCTATCGATAATTTCAGCCATGCCTTGGCGCTGAAGCTCTGGATACAGGCGGTTGAAACCCTCATACAGTCGTTTGGCGTGGGCATGGCTCACTGCAAAAATGATGGATTTGTGCGGCAAACCGCGAACATCTTTGCGGCTCTTATCCATGAACTCTCGCACCATCGCATCTGTGGTGCCTTGGTTGATGATGCCCTTTTCGATATCACTGCCATCGAAGTTGAGCTCATCGAGATCCACACCTTGATCATGGGCCATCTGTTTCAATGGTTCAGGCAGTGCATTGCCTTGAATACCTTGAAGCTGAAAATTGGTTTGCGCATCCAGCACGCGGTAGTTCACCAAGTTTTTGTCGGCAATGGCCTGTTCGTAGCTGTAGTAGTAGCTGGGCGCGCCGTCGCCGCAATCAAATAGCTCGAAGGTGTTGTGATCAATGTAATCGGTTGGGGTAGCGGTCAGCCCGAGCTGGATCGCATCAAAGTGATCGAAGATGGCCTTGTAGCGCTGATAGATGGAACGATGGCTTTCATCAGCGACAATCAGATCGTAGTAACCCACCGACAAGCTCGAAAAAACTTGCGTCATACTGGGGTAGGTCGAGAATTGAATGCGCGCACCAGAGGTTTCTCCGGACTCAATTCGAGCCAGACTCTCATTGGGTAGGTGAGATTTGAACTCCGACATAGCCTGACGCACCAATTCGCGGCGGTCGGCCAGGAACAGTACTCGCTGCACGCGCTTCGAACGCAGCAAAGTGTCTACAAGGGCGATGGTCGTTCGAGTCTTACCTGTGCCCGTGGCCATCACCAGCAAAAATTTGCGATTGGCCGCATCTACCCCTTCAGTGACACGTCGGATGGCCTCGTTCTGATAGTCACGACCTGCAATGTCGGCGTTGATAGTGACGCCAGCCAGCGACTGGGCAAACTGTCGCTGATGACGTAGTCGCTCCAGATCGTCCCGCGTATAAAAACCGGAGACCTTTCGAGGCGCATAGCGCTCACGATCCCAGAATTGAATTTCTTTGCCGTTGGTGAGGAAAATGAAGGGGTTGCTGCCGAATTTGGCTTTGATTGCATCTGCGTAGTCAGCGGCCTGACGTTTTCCAGCAAGTTCGTCACGGGATGACCGCTTGGCCTCGACTACCGCAATCGGATTGCCATCTGAACCAAGTAGGACGTAGTCAGCAAACTGCTCGTTGCCATATCCGCTGTCGGGTTCGGCTGTCTTCAGCAAAAACTCTTCGACAAGAGTTCGCCGATTTCGAGACCAGCCAGCATGAGCGAGCTGAGAGTCAATAGCCTGAATTCTTGTCTGCGCTTCATTACGGCTCGAAGTAGTCATTGCTCATTCCCTGAGTCTTGATGCTCGTCTGCGCCACCCGCACGCACCCATTCATCGACCTCAGACAGCTGAAACTTCCATAGACGACCGACCTTGTGCGCTGGCAAAGCTTTGCGCTCACGCCAGCGATATACCGTGTCTTTAGCCACCCCTAAATGAAGGGAGACCTGCTCAGCAGTGACCCAGGACTCAGTACTCATTATGGTTTCGCTCAAGCTAAGTCAGTGATAGTCGTTTAAAGTCGTCCAAAGTCTATCAGCACAAAAGAAACCGTGCAGTCTTAGCTGTAGAAAATTTACGAGGGGCGACACCACTACACAGCGTTATCGGGGGATATGCACCAAGCCCTTGCTATCGTGGGTAGACATTCCCAACGCACTGGCCCATGCAGCGTGAATTTAACTAATCAGCCTACCTCCACGTCGTCACAGAAGCGCTACCCATTACGGACGTCTAAGATGGTACGGCGCGGCTGAAAGTAGCCAAGGCGACGCAGAGCGTCCATGGGGGGACAAATGGGGGGACAAAAACACGCCAACCAATAGAACCCTGTAAAATAAGGCCTAAATCTTAAAATAACGCCGCCCACAAGCCGGCTTTTTAATGCCCAGAAAAACCCGTCCCAACACCTGAAGCCATTCCCAAACCTTGCATGGGGGGACGGGTAAAGGCCGCCTGGACATGGCCACGCCATCGGGACTCTCCGAAAAGCCACGCCCAGGCCTTGCATCAGTATTGGTAGCGCAGCGTCACCGCAAAATTGCGTGGATCACCGTAGTACAGGCCGCCGAAGTTGTTGGAAGTGGGCAAGGACTGGTAGTAAACCTTGTCCAGAACGTTGTTGAGGTTGTACTGCACGCTGAACTGTTGGTTGATCTGATAGTGCGCATGCAGGTTGAGCAAGGTGTAGCCACCCTGCTTGATGTCGTACCCGGTCACGTCGGCGGCAGTGCGGCTCTGTGCATAGACATCGCCGCCCACACGCCATTGGTCGAGGACACCGGGCAAGCGGTAGTCGGTTGCCACCTTGAGCAGGCGGCGCGGGATCTTGCGGTAGTAGTCCGAACCCTTGCTGGCGCCCGCCACATATTCGGGATCGCTATAGGTATAGCCAGCGCTGACATTCCAGTTCTCCAACGGCTCGCCGGACACCTCCAGTTCGAAGCCACGGTTACGCACTTTTGCGCCTGTTTCATAGCACTTGCTCGTCCCCGTCACACCACAGGTGGGCGACACCGGCAACGCCTCGGGCATGTTCTCCAAGCTCGTCTGGAAGATTGCCAGCGAGGTGTTCAGCCGACCATCGAAGTATTCACCCTTGATGCCGGTTTCGTAATTCTCGCCTTCGATCGGGTCAAGCAAGGTATTGCCGACACCGTAGTAACTCTGTGTCTTGTAGATCTCGGTGTAGCTGGCATACCAGGTGTGGTGCTTGTCCAGGTCCAGCACCAGCCCGGCATATGGCACCAGCCGGCCATTCTCCCGGTATTGGTCATTGGTGTAGGGGCTGGCCACCTTGTAGTCCGACCAGCTCACCCGCGTACCGACGATCAGGCTCAGGTCATCGGTCAGGCTGAAGCGCGAGGCACCATACAGGCCACGCTCCTTGCGGGTGTAGTTGTAGTCTGCGCCGATAGCATTGAGGATCGGGCTGGGCAGGGCACTGTAGTCGAAGTCGGTGATGTCGATCGTCGGGTTGTTGGTGGCGCTCTTGATCACCGCGTCGAACTCGTCCTTGCGCGTGTTGGCCCCGAGCATCAACTGATGCTTGCGCCCGAACAGCTCGAAGGGCCCGGTAGCATAGAGGTCCAGGGCGAACTGGGTGTCTTCGTAATCGGCCTGGGAGACGGTCATGCGATAGTTGTCGCCCGCTACCCGGTTCGGGTACGCGGAGAGAAAGTCGGCGTTCGACCAGATCGCATTCATGGCCAGGGTCAACTTCCACTCGTTGTCGAAGGTGTGCGTGAGGTCGCTGAACAGCGTGTAGTTGTTGCGATCCAGATGGGCCCACTTGCCGTTGAGGTTGGTGGAACGCGAAAGCGGATAGAAGGAGCCGTCACGACGAGTGTTCAAGCCGCCCCAGTCATAGCCGTTCTGGTTGTCTTTCTGGAGAGTGGCACCCACCGTCAGTACGGTGGAATCGTTCAGATCCGCCTCACCCACCAGGTACAGCAACTGGTTGTCACGCTCGGAGCCGTCGCGGTAGCTGTTGGCGTTGTTGTAGTAGGCCACTGCACGGCCGCGAACATTGCCCGTAGGGGTCAGTGGCCCGGAAACATCCACCTGGCCACGGTAGTTGTCCCAGGAGCCTGCCCCCAGCTCCGCGCCCAGACGAAAGTCCTGGGTCGGCCGTTTGCGTACCAGGTTGATCGCCGCCGACGGGTTGCCCGTGCCCTGCATCAAGCCGTTGGCGCCGCGTACGACCTCGACGCGGTCATAGATGGCCATGTTCGAGGTGGACATGACGTCCATGGAGTAGTTTTCCGAGATGTTGGTCGGAATGCCGTCATATTGCAGGTCGCTGATCTCGAAGCCGCGCGAGTAATAGGTGGAGCGATCAGTGCCGATCTTGGTGAGGGTGATACCGGTCGCCGTGCGCGCGATGTCGTCCAGGCTCTGGATGTTCTGGTCGTCCATCCTCTTGCGGGTGATCACCGTCACCGACTGCGGTGTTTCCCGCAGGCTCAGGGCGAGCTTGGTCGCCGTGTTGGTCGAGCCCGTGGTGTACGAACCGGTGCCCTCGGTCGTGGCGCCCAGGCCCTGCCCGTTGACGGTGGTGGCGCCGAGCACGACCGCGTCCGAGGAACCGTCCTGGACCAGCAGATACCCACCATTGGCCTGGCGCTGAGCGCGCAAGCCGCTATTGGACAGCAGCAACGCCAGCCCCTCATCGACCCCATAGGCACCATCAAGGCCCGGGGTGGTCAGCGCGTGGATCTGCCGCGGATCGAAGGAAATCGTCACACCCGCCTGCACGCCGAACTGGGTCAGCGCGCTACCCAGCGGGCCTGCGCCGATGTGGTAGGCGATACGGCTCTGGGCGTGAGCCGCAGCAGGCATCAGCACCACCCCCGGCACACTCGCCATCGTCAGGCCGAACATCGCCAGGCGCACTGCGCGGGGCAATGAGATCGAGGGGGAGAAGCAAAGCTGGGGCATGAAATGATCCTTCTGTTGTCTTGGCAGAAATCCGCTGTCATCGCGGCTCCTGTCATTGACGGATGAGAATCATAATCAGCAAGGTGCTCCGCGTATTTTCTGTCAGTGACGGTTCAGACAGCCTCGACACTGACCCAGTAGCGGGTCAGGTAACGCAGCTTCACCGGCAAGGTCCGGGTCAGGTTTTCCAGGACCGCATCTGTATCGTCGATACGGAACGCTCCGGAAATGCTCAGGTCGCGAACCGCTCCGGCGCAGCGCAGCACGCCCGGGCGATAGCGCCCCAGCTCGTCGATGAACTCCCCGAGGCGCCACTCGTCGACACTCAGCATGCCCTGCACCCACGCGGTCGAACCCTGTGCCAAGACACCGGCAGGATCGGCGCGATCAGGATCGAACGCCGCCTGCTGACCGGCCTCCAGACGCACTGCCCGCTCCGGGTGACGGCGAGGACGGAGCTCGACTGCCGACTGCAGCACACCCACGCGGGTCCGGTCGGTCATCTGGCGCACGCTGAAGCGCGTCCCGAGCGCGTGGATGCGCCCGTCCTGGGTCTCGACGATAAACGGCCGCTGCCCAGGATCCTTGGCGGTTTGCACGAGGATCTCCCCGCGGTAAAGACGGATAAGCCGAAGTTGCCTGTCGAAGCTCGCATCCAGCGCGGTGTTGGCGTTGAGTTCCAGCTGCGATCCGTCGTCCAGCCGCAGCGAGCGACGCTCGCGCGCGCCCGTGCTCTGCTGAGCGAACAGGCCATGGTTCGCCAGCGGTTTGCCGATCATCCAGCTGCTGCCCCCGACGGCCAGCAACACGCCGAGGATCTTCAATACCTCGCGGCGTTGCGCCTGGGCCGCATCCAGCCCTGACCGGGCGGCATGTGCGGGTACCGTTGCCCATTGCCGCTGGAACGCCTCGACCCGCGCCCATGCCTCGGCGTGCGAAGGATCTGCCCCCAACCATTGCTGCCAGGCCCGGGTGCAGGCCTCGTCCACCCCTGCATCGTTGAGCTGCACGTACCAGGTCGCAGCAGCTTCGAGGGTCCGACGATCGAGCGCCGCGCTCATCAGTTGTCCGCCAGCAGCAGGCACTCGGTCATGGCTCGCACCAGATGGTTCTTCACCGTGGTGACCGAGACCCCGAGGCGTTCGGCCACCGCCACATAGGTCTGCCCCTCCAGCTGCACCGACAGAAAGATCTCCCGGGTACGCTTGCCCAGCCCGTCCAGCAGGCTGTCGACCGCCACCAGCATCTCGAGAATGGACAAGCGCACCTCAGGTGATACCTCGACCGGTTCGGGCTTCTGCGCCAGGGCCACCAGATACGCCTGCTCGATCGCCCGTCGCCTCGACTTGTCGATCAACAGCGAGCGCGCAATTGCAGTCAGGTAGCCCCGCGGCTCTCGGATCGGCGCGGCGTTGCGTGCCGTCATGACCCGCACGAAGGTGTCCTGGGCCAGATCCGCCGCATCGGCCGAATTGCCCAGGCGCATGCGCAACCAGCCTTTCAGCCAACCGTTGTGTTCGGAATAAAGCTGGTGAAGTGCCAAAGGCTCGAGTGCGGACATAAGGTGGCCACTAAATATGCAAATGGTAATTGATCGCATTATTTAGGGCGAGCGCAGTTCGTGCAAGGGGCAATCCGCCCGCCAGGTGTGCATCTGGCCTGATGATGCCCAGGGCAAACTACGCACCTGCCCCTCCCCCTGCCCGCGAAAACCCAACCTCCAGCACTTTCCCTGATGACACCCCACCCATTAAGTTGCACTCTGCACCAAACTGATTCAGCCGGAACCGATTTTGATGGAAAGCACACCCCCGACCGTTGCCGCCGAGCGCCTGCTGGAAAGCGCGCGACGGCTGTTCTGCCGTGAAGGCATTCATGCAACGGGCGTTTCGCGCCTGCTCAGCGATGCCAAGGTCGCGCGGCGCACGCTGTACGAGACCTATGGCTCCAAGGAGAACCTGCTGCGTGCCGTGTTCGATCGCGAGGCAGCGATGTGGTTTGGCTGGTTTGACCAGGCACTGCCTCAGCGTACCGACGACCCGGAGCAACGCCTGATCTTTCTGTTCGACCTGCTCGAGGAATGGTTCGCCAGCGGGCGCTTCTTCGGCTGCCTGTTCACCAACGCCGTCGCCGAACACGACAAGTCTTCCAGCTGGGTACGTGACCTGGCCCAGGCACACTTCGATCGGGTGCATGACCGCATCGAGCAACTGGCCGCGGCCTGCGGGCTGCCGGAACCGGCCTGGGTCGCGCAGCAGATCTCGCTGCTGATCGACGGTGCCATCGCCACCGCGATGGTCTCGCGCAACGCCAGAAGCGCACAGGTTGCACGCTCGATCCTGCTGACCCTGCTGCGCGAAGCGAAAGCCGCCTAGCCCGCCCCCTGCACCGCTGCCGGTGCAGGCCTCGGCGCCTATATGCTAATGAGGCATAAGCTAAGCTTAAAATATTAGTTCTGCTTATATCGCAGATCTCACATACTTCACGCGCCTGCCGAGAACGATCGGTCTACCTGTTTTGGGATGCGTGTGATGAGAGATTTTTTCCAGCGATTGTTCTCCACCAGTGGCGCGCAAGCGACGCCCGCACTCCAGTCCAACCTGAGCCGCCGCTCGTTCATGTGCGCCTGTGGCTGCGGCATGCTGGCGCTGAGCGCCGCCGGCACCGCGCTGCTGGCAGCGGCCAGCAAGGTCGAAGCCGCCACCGGCGGGCCGCTGCTGCGTGTGGGGCACATGCCCGCCGGCTGCGTGTCGCACCTGCTGCTGGCAAAGCTGCGCGGTGATTTTGCGGCGGCCGGCCTGCAGGTGGAGCTGACGCAATTCAACAGCCCAAGCGATGCCCTGCAGGCCTTGTTGGCAGGTCGCCTGGAACTGATGCACGGGCCCTGGACCATGACCGCAGCCGCCTACGCCAAGGGCACCCAGGAGCTGCGCATCATCGGTGGCTCGGGGCAAGGCGGCATCGAACTGGTGGCGCGCAACGGCTCGGTGGTCAGCCTGGATGAATTCATCGCCGCCGCAGGCAGCGGGCTGCGCGTCGGCACCCTGCGCCTGGATACCCTGGAACTGGTGGGCTACGGCTCGATGGCGCGCCACGGCAAATCCTACAACGACTATCAGATGACCTTCTTCCCGAGCATGGCCGGGATGGGCGAAGCCATCGCCAACGGCCGCCTCGACGTGTGCACCCTGGCACAGCCCTATGCCCAGAACGTGGTCAGCACCACCGGCGCACGCTACCTGAGCGACTCCAACGCGGTGTGGGGCCCGGAGGCCGCCGACTGCGTGATCACCACGCAGGTGCGCACCAGCCAGGAACAGGGGCCGCTGCTCAAACGCTACCTGGAACTGCTGCAGGCATCGGCCACTGCGATGAAAGCCAACTTCGACAACGCCATCCAGCAATTGCAGCCGATCTACGGGGTATCCAACGAGGTGCTCAAGGTGGCCCTGGCACGCCAGGCGCCCAACCCGGTCATCAGCCCGGTAGGCGTGGCCGGCCTCAAGCGCGGCGCCGGCTACCTGGTCGAACTGGGCTACTTCACCGACAACCCGATCGACGCGGTTCTGGACCTGCGTCATCAACCTGCTGCCCAGGTGACGGGATGAACCAGGCCGTTCTGACCCTGAGCCGGCAGCCCGACGCACGCCGTGCCCCGCGTTATCTGGGCGCGCTGCGCGACACGCTGTGGTTCCTGCTGGCGTGGGCATTGCTGATCGGCGCATGGGAGTTGGCGGTGCAGTCTGGCTGGCTGGATGGCCGCGTGCTCCCGCCTCCCAGCGTGACCCTGCCGTATGCGTTTTCCGGTGAAGCAGTGGTGGGTTTCGGGCAGCAGCGCAGCGGCTTGCTGGAGGCCTTGCTGGTGACCCTGCTGCGGGTCAGCGGCGGGTTGCTGGCTGGCAGCCTGGTGGCGCTGCTGCTGGCGGTGATCACCACCGAGGTGAAGCTGCTGCGCCGCCTGATCCTGCCGCTGGTGCAGACCCTGGCGCCGATCTCACCGGTGGCCTGGGTCCCCTTCACCATCGCGGTGATCGGCATCGGCGGACAGGCCGCGGTGTTCGTGGTGTTCCTGGCCGTGCTGGGCACCATGACGCTGTCGCTGGTCGCCGCGCTGGATGCCATCGACCCGCAGTACCTGAACATCGCCCGCAACCTGAGGTGCACGCGCCAACAGATCTGGCTGCGCGTACGACTGCCGGCAATCGCCCCCAGCGCGATGACCAGCCTGCGCATGGCGTTCTTCGGCGCGTGGATGGCGGTGCTGGCCGGCGAGATGGCGGGAATCAATTCCGGGTTGGGCTACATGATCATCATGGCCCAGCAGATGTACAACATGCCGTTGGTGATGGTGGGTGTGATGACCATTGGTGTCGTGGGTTTCGTGGTGGATCGCCTGATGCTGTTGCTCGGACGCCGCCTTACCGGGTGGGCGTCATGAGCCGGGGCGCCACGCTGAGTTTTCGTGGCCTGAGCAAGCAGTTCGAAGGCGGCACACGGGTCGAGGTGGGTGACCTGGATATCAAGGCCGCCAGTTTCACCGTGCTGCTGGGGCGCAGCGGGTGCGGCAAGAGCACCCTGCTCAACATCGCCGCGGGCCTGCAGCAACCCAGCACCGGGCAGCTGCTGTACGACGGCCAGGCAGTGAGCGGCAACCAGCCCGACAGTGCGCTGATCTTCCAGCAGAACAACCTGTTCCCGTGGATGAGTGCGGTGGAAAACATTGCCATCGCCCTGCTCAACCGCGGGCTTGACCGTGAAGCGGCCACCCGGCGCGCCGAGCAGCTGCTTGCCGACGTGGGCCTGGCCGAATTCGCCCGGCACCGGCCGGCGGCATTGTCCGGCGGCATGTGCCAGCGCATCGCCCTGGCCAGGGCACTGGCCCTGGAGCCACGCCTGCTGCTGCTCGACGAGCCGTTTTCGGCGCTGGACGCACAGACCCGGCGCCTGATGCAGGACCAGTTGCTGCGCGCCTGGAACACCAGCGGCGCCACGGTGCTGATGGTGACCCACGACCTGCAGGAGGCGCTGCTGCTGGCCGACCGTATCGTGCTGATGGCCAGCACGCCCCACGGCCGCATCGCCCAGATCCTGGAAATCGACCTGCCGCGCCCGCGCCAGGTGCGCTCGGCGCAACTGCTTGACCTGCAAGAACGGCTGGACGCGTTTCTGACCCACGAAACCCGGCTGGCCGAGCATTTCTAGTCGACACGGGACCTCCCGATTAACTGATTGGCACACGGTCATTCGACCGCCATGCCGCCCCTTGAAGAGCACAGACCATGAGTGAAACCACCCACCGCGTCACCATCAACGGCCTCCAGGCCAACGCCGGCCGAGCAGTTCGCGAACGCATCCGGGCCGATGGCGAGGGTGACATCGCACGCCCGCTCTACCACACCAGTGTGCAGTGGACCGAGGGCTACCAGACCCTCACCAAGGTCAAGTCCGGTGCCGTGCTGCACGGCGACGAGCCCTGCGCCTACGGTGGCGCCGGCCTGGGCGCCACGCCCCAGGAACTGTTGCTGGCGGGTATCGGCAACTGCCTGGCGGCCACCTACATCGGCGGCCTGTCGGCATCCGGGGTCAAGGTCAACAGCCTGGTGCTGGACGTGAGCGGCCGCGTGGATTTCCGCGCCGCATTTGGCGTGACCAGCGGCAACCCGGGCTTTGAAAGCATCCAGGTGCAGGTGTCGATCGATACCGAGGAATCACCCGAGCGCGTGGACGCATTGCTGGCCAAGCTGCTGCCGACCGCGCCGATCCCCGACACCATCATGCGTCCCGTGCCCCTGACGGTGGAGGTGCAACACACCGGCGGCGCCACCCATGGCTGACAACGCGCACAGGGTACTGGTGGTGGGTGGCGGGCCGGCGGGGCTGTCCTGCGCCTACGAGCTGGTACGCGCCGGCCTGCGCCCGCTGGTGCTGGAGCGCACGCAGGCCGTGGGCGACGTGTGGCGCAACCACTATGACGGCCTGCGCCTGAACACCGGGCGCTGGTTTTCCGGGTTGCCGGGCGGGCGCTTTCCATGGGCGGCAGGCCGCTGGCCGAGCCGCGATGACCTGGCCCGGGTGCTGGCGTCACTGCCGGCCCGGGGCGGCTTCGAGGTGCTGACCGGGTGCGACGTGGAATCGGTCGGCTACCTTCAGGCGCAATCGATGTGGCAGGTGCGCTGTCGTGATGGCCGCGAGTGGCGCGCACCGGCGCTGGTGGTCGCCACCGGTACCTCGTGCGTACCGTCGATCCCGCAGTGGCCGGGGGCACAGCGCTTTGCCGGGCAGATCGTGCATGCTGCGCACTTCGGCAATGCACGTGCCTACGCCGGCAAGCACGTGGTGGTGGTCGGCAGCGGCAATTCGTCCTGCGAGATAGCCAGCCGCCTGGTGCCCCATGCCGCGTCGGTCACGCTGTCGGTGCGGCGCGCGCCGCACTTTCTGCCCAAGAGCCTGTTCGGCGTGCCGCTGGCGGCACTGGGTACGCTGATCCGTCGGCTGCCGCCCCGCGCGAGCGACGCGGTGCTGAGCTGGTTGTCGCGGCGCTGGGTCGGCGACCTGTCGGCCTACGGCCTGCCACCACCGGCACAGGGCGTGTCCGGGCTGGGCAGTGTCACGCCGACGCTGTTCATGCCGGTGATCGACGACCTGAAACAGCGCCGCATCAAGGTGGTCGGCCCGCTGCTGGAACTGAACGAGCAAGGCGCCTTGGCCCACACCGGCATCGACCGCACCGAGCGCTGCACGCTGCGCATGGACGTGATCGTTGCGGGCACCGGCTACACCACCGGCCTGGAGGCGCTGATCCAGTACCCCGAGGCGCTCACGGCAGACGGCAAGCCGACCGTGGATGACGACGGCCAGTCGAGCGTTGCGCGGGGCCTGTTCTTCATCGGTTACCGCAACCCCTTGAGCGGGCAACTGCGCGAAATCGGCCTGCAGGCGCCTGGCGTGGCAAGGGCGGTCAAGGACTATCTCGACGCCACGCAACTGGCGCCTTGCACCGGCTCGGCGAAGGTTTCCCTGTAGGCGTAAAGCCCCGGGGTGCCACCGGTCATGATGAACAGCACGTTATCGCCGCGGCGATAGCGGCCCTGTCGCAGGTCGGCCAGCAGCCCGGCGAAGGCCTTGCCCGAGTACACCGGGTCCACCAGCACACCTTCGCAGCGCGCCATCAGGCGCACCGCTTCGAGCATGGCCTGGGTCGGCAGCCCGTAGCCTTCGCCCAACTGGCTGCCATCGATGTTGATCGCACTCGCATCGAGGCTTGCAGCATGGCCCAGCAAGGCCAGCGCCTGGCGAGTCAACTGCAGGGTCGTGGCCGCCGCGGCCTGCTGGTCGGCCAGCACCGACCAGGACCTGACGCTCGCCGCACCCCGCCCCAGTACCTCGAACCCCGCCGCAAGCCCGGCATGGGTGCCGGCGCTGCCATTGGGAACCACGACCTCGTCGAATCGCACGCCCATCGCGGTTTCCTGCTGCACGATCTCTTCGGCGCAACGGGCGTAGCCCAGGCTGCCAAGCGGCGTGGAACCGCCGGTGGGAATGACCAGCACCTTGCGACCTGCCGCACGCAACTGCTGCGCGCGCGCCTCGGCCGCTGCCAGTGCATCGGCGCCCCTGTCCAGCACCTGCACCCTGGCCCCGAACAGCTGGTCGAGCAGCACATTGCCATTGAGCTCGTAATCGCGATCGGCCCTGGGCACCGCACGGCTGAGGATCAGTTCGCATTCAAGCCCCAGCCGGGCGCACACGGCGGCCGTCAACCGGGCGTGGTTGGACTGGATGCCGCCCACGGTGATCAGGGTGTCGACGCCGTTCTTCAGCGCCTCGCCCAGGTGGAACTCCAGTTTGCGCAGCTTGTTGCCGCCACCGCCGACAAGCATGTGGTCATCGCGCTTGAGGTACAGGCCGACACCCATGGCCGGCAGGCCCAGATGGTGCTCGATACGCTCGGCGCGTTGTATGCCGGTGGCGCCCTGCAGCAGATCGGCGCGCGCGAATGCGCCCAGCGCCTGGCTCAGTACATGTCGCATGGGATGACACCTCGTGCTCTGGTTCAATGCCACGGACTATAGGGATAAACTAAAGCGCAATAAACGCACGCCAGGTTAGCAATTGGCTCACTCAACATTAGTAATCATCACCTCTCGGATCACTCGATGAGCAAGCTCAGGCAGATGGAAGTATTTGTTGCCGTGGTCGAAGCCGGCAGCTTTGCCGGGGCGGCTGCCGCGCTGGGGATGTCGGCGGTGATGGTGGGGCGGCATGTCCAGAGCCTTGAGAAAACCCTGAACACCCGGCTGGTTCAACGCACCACACGCCGGCAGACCATAACCGGCGAAGGCCGCATCTTCTATGCCGAGGCCAGGACCGCCCTGGAGCAGGTCGCCTACGCCTACAACCGGGTAGAAGCCTCCAGCGACGCACCCAGTGGCCTGCTGCGGGTGACCGCGCCGATGACACTGGGGGTATCGCTGGTCGGCCCGCTGGTGACCGAGTTCATGCAGCGCTACCCGCAGGTTCAGGTCGAGCTGATCCTGAGCAACGAGGTGGTGGACCTCTACGAGAGTGCCTTCGACCTGGGCTTCAGGATCGCCGAGCTGGTTGACGCCAACCTGGTCTCGCAGCCCCTGCCGCCCTATCAGATGGTGATCTGCGCCGCCCCGAAATACCTCGAGAAGGCCGGCGAGCCGACAACACCGGAGGCGCTCCACGCCCACCGAATCCTCACCCACACCTCCTGGAACAACCGCTTTGCCTGGCCACTCAAGCAGGCTGGCAAGGAGGTGTTCTGGCCCGAGCAGGCGGTGCTTCGCAGCAACGATGGCCAGGTACTGCTGCAGGCCGCCATTGCCGGCAGCGGGATCCTGATGCAGCCGGACTTTCTGGTGGCCGCCGCGCTGGCGAACAAGGAGCTGGTGAGCATTCTGGGGGCGTATGTGCCGGCCCACAAACCGGTGCAGATGGTGTATCCACGCTCGAAGAAGTCACTGCCCAAGCTCACTGCCTTCGTCGCGTTCATCCAGGCGCGGCTCGGCTTGCCGAGCCAGCCCTGATCGCAGGGCCGGCGGGCCGTCAGGCCTGCGCCGCGTCGCGCACCTGCATCAGCGCGAAGCCCAGCAGGTTCAGGCCGCGCCAGCGGTCCGGCCGGTGGGCGTTCTGGTCATCCTGTGCCAGGCCGATCCCCCACACCCGGTCCACCGGGCTGGCCTCCACGATCACCCGCGTGCCGGTGCCCTGCAGGAAGGCCCCCAGTTCCGCGTTCTGGGAAAACTTGGCCTGGTTGGCCCGCACCACGATCGCGAAACGCTCCTGTGCCCACCGCGCCTCGTCGAACCCGCGCACCTGGCGTCCGAGTGCCTTGGCCGCATTGGGATCGGTCGCCTCGATAATCCGTGCCCGCGTCTGTTCATCACCAAACAGCGCCGCCTTCTCGGCCATCATGTAGTGCTCGGCCGACTGGTACGACTGCCCGTCCACCTCGAACGGCGCCACGTACCACTGGCTGAAACACGAGGCGGTGACACCCTTGCGGCTCACCTGATGGCCCCAGAAGAATACGAACTCGGGCCTTTCGCCGGCCAGGTAGCGGGACACCAGGTCCTCGAGCATCTGTGAATCGTTCACGCTGATTGCCTCTCCAATAACACCATTGCAACGGTCATCCGGCCGCAGCACCGAACGGTGCCTGCCGGCCAGGACGGTGATACTACCGCGTAATGCAGCACCCGCTCACAGCGCCTCCAGAAATGCCTTCAACGCCTTCAACTCCACCCGGTCCAGCCCCAGCGCCTCGAACTGTGCGGAGGTGACAGGAAACAGCGGATCGCCCTGCTGCCCAGCCTTCGGCACCGGCCGCGGCATGCCCACGTTGTAGAACGCCAGCACCTGATCGAGGCTGCTGGCGAAACCGTTGTGGAACCACGGGCCGGTGCGGCTCACCAGGCGCAGCGAAGGGGTGCGAAAACGCCCCACGTCCGCGGCCAGGCCGGTGACTTCATGGCGACCCAGGTCCTCGCGGCTGCGCCCGTAGAACGTCAGGCCGGCATTGTGAAAACGCTGGTCGCTCATTCCCGGCCCGAAGTGGCAGTTCATGCAGCGCGCCTTGGTGCGAAACAGGTGCAGCCCATGTAGCTGCTGGTCACTCAGCGCAGCAGTGCGGCCGCGCAGGAAGCGCTCGAACGGCGTGCGCTGCGCGACCCGCAACAGATCGCGCTGATAGGTCGCCAGGGCTGCGGCAATCTGCTCGGCACCCAGCGCCTGCCCGGGAAACGCCACGGCAAACAGCGCCGGGTAATCGGCGCTGGCGCGCAACCGGGCCACCAGTTCGTCGACGCTGAAGGCCATTTCCGCCGGATCGACGACCGGCATCAGCGCCTGGGTTTCCAGGCTGTCGGCGCGGCCATCCCAGAACAGCTGTGGGGCCAGGCCACTGGTGACCACGCTCGGCGCATTGCGCCGGCCTGGCGCACGCCCATGACCGAACGACACCCGGCGCCCATCGGCGAACGCCAGGTCCGGCTCGTGGCACGAGGCACAGGCGATCTGCCCCGACCGCGACAGGCGCGGGTCGAAGAACAGCATGCGCCCCAGCGCTGCCTTCTGTTCGGTGTAGGGGTTGTGCGCAGGCGAGGGTGCACGCTCGGGCAGTGGCCCCAGCTCCTGCCAGGCCACGCCGGCGTCCACCTGCGGCGCCGGCCAGTGTGCCGGCGGGCGGCTGTAGGCCTCGCGCAGGCAGGCCGCATCAGCCGATGCACACAGGGGTGCGTGGTGCTGCGCCCACAGGGCCGGGCTGGCCAGCATGAGTGCGATGCCAATCAGGAACAGGCGCATCTCAGAAGGTGTACCCCACTTCCAGCCAGTACTGGCGACCCACTTCATAGGTCGACACTGAATTGCTGTTGACCGTGGCGTTGGCATTGACCGACTTCTTGTCGAGCACGTTGAACACGTCGACGTTGACGAAGATGGCCTGGTCCCGTGCGGTGGGGATACGCCAGCCCAGACGCGTGTCCCAGGTCAGCGCCGCGTCGAATTTCTGCTCTTCCCACACATCCACCGAGTTGCCCCTGTAATCGACGTTGCGCCCGGTGTCGCCGATGCGCTTGTAGCCGGCCCGGTAGCGCCAGAAGTTGCTCCACTGCAGGTTGGCCTGGGGGATGTCGGTGATGGTGGTCAGGCGCGCCGTCCACGGTCGGTTGTAGTTGGTCGCCGGGCGGTCCTGGTAGTTGATGAAGCTGCCCTGGTACTGGATCACGTCGTTCTGGTAGTAGGTGTCGTCGGCCTGCACATAGCTGGGCGAGGAAGCCTTGCTGTCGGTCCAGTTCAGCGCCAGCTGGCCGCCGGTCTGCGTGCCCAGCAGCGTCCAGCGCTGCATCGGCGTCACGGTCAGGGTGTAGGTATCGGTCTCGCTCTTGCCGTCGTTGGTGTAGGTGGTGTAGTTGCTGGCCAGGTCAGGGTCGGTGGACGGCTGCCCCAGGGTGCGCCCGGACACCTGTACCACCTGGTCACGGCCCTTGCGGTTGACGTACTTGAGGCCGTACTCGATGCCGGCCCACTGCTGCACCACGCCCAGCATCAGCTCGTCGTCATAGGGGATGTCGAGCTGATTGAACAGCGTCTGGTTGCTGCCGTTGGACTTGGTCACCCAGGGTTTGTCGAGGCTCGCGCGGGTTTCGTTGAAGCGCAGGCGGTTGCGCCCGTCCTGCAACTGCCAGCTGGTGACGCTGCGGCCGTAGTAGCGGTTGGCACCGGCACTGAGCAAGGTGGTGCGGTCACCGAACACGTCGTACTCCAGGGAGAAGCGCGGTGCCCAGGTGGTCTTGTCCATGTAGTCGTCACTGTCCACGCGCACGCCGGGGCGCAGGGTCAGCTTGCCCAGGGTGATCTCGTCCTGCACCCAGCTGCCCCAGGTGGTGGTGGTGAAATCGAATTCGCCGGGGGCATAGCGGGTGCGGCTCTTCATGTACTGGCCGGCCCAGCCACTGACGGTCTCGCCCATGTTGCAGGCAACGGTATCGGTCACCCCCGCGCTGTTGGTACAGCTGTTGGTGGCGGCCGGGGCCACGTAGGTACTGCTGTCGGTGAGGCGCTCGTAGCGCACGTACTGGCGGGAGAACTCCAGGCCGGTCTGCGGGCGGTGAATGGCGCCCAGCCAGTCGAAGCTGCGCCAGTCGGCATTGAGCTTGTACTGCCAGGTGCGCTGCTGCTGTTCGATATCGCCCCAGCCCCCCTCCAGGGTGTTGGCGGTGGTCTTGCTGCCGATGCCCCAGTCCTTGGTGGTCGACTTGCGCCAGGTCCAGTAGTCGGCCGAGTCCGAGGTGCGGCTCTGTTCCTGGCGGCTCCAGGCCAGGGTCTGTTCGACGCGTGCCAGGTCGCCGTCCCACACGGTGCGCAGGTTCAACTGGGTACCGCCGACCTTGTTGTCATAGCCGGAGTTGGCGACGTTGGCCCGGAAGTAATGGCTCTCTTCGGGCGCGTGGGTCACGCTGGTCTCGACGGTGAGCCGGTCGCTGGCCTGCCACACCGACTTGAGGAAGTAGTTGTCGATGCGCCGCTCCTGCTTCTCCTTGTGATAGCCCATCTCTTCGACGTTGTTGTAGGAGTAGAGGCTCAGCGGAATGGTCGAGCGCTTCTGGCTGAAGTTGCCGATCAGGCCGAAGGTGTCGGTCAGGTGGCCTTGCAAGGTACCGCGCACGATGACCTTGTCGAACTCGGGCTGCTCGTCGGGCGAGCCGGAGTTCTCCATGCGCTGCTCTTCCGTCTCGTCGATGTGGTATTTGGTCCAGGCCGAGCGCGTGGTCTGTACCGAGAACTTGCCGTGCAGGGCCTTGGTCGGGGCGCGGGTCTGGGCGTCGATCACCCCACCGTTGAAGCCGCCATAGGCGGCCGGCACGTTGCTGTCCAGAACCGTGATGTTCTCCAGCAGGTCGGTGTCCAGCGCCAGGCCCTGGCTGCGCCCCGGCACCCTGTCCAGCAACTGCACGCGGTCTTCGGCCGGGTCGATGTCGTTGTTCATGTTGATGCCGTCGACCAGGAAGGCGTTCTGGTAGAACGCCGCGCCGTTGATGCTGATGTTGGCCGGGGCGATTTCTCCGGGTGTCTTGCTGCTGAGCTGGTTGTCGTCGAACTGAACGTTGGGGTGGCTGCGCAGCAGGCTGGTGATGTCGCCGTTGCCGGCCGGCATTGCCTCGATAAGCTCGCGATCGATATGGGTTTCACCCTGTGGCAGCAGCGCCCGTTCGCGGACCTTGGTGTTTTCCAGCTGGATCTGGTCGGCACGCGGACGCACCACCCGTTGCAGCAGCAGCGCGTCGTCGCCGATATGCACCCATTCCAGGTCGCTGCCCTTGAGCAGGATCGCCAGCGCCTGATCGGCGCTCAGCTCGCCACGCACCGGCGGGGCACTGAGGTTGCCCAGCAACTGGCTTTCGACACTGATCTGCAGGCCGGTCTGCTGCCCCAGCGCCATCAGCGCAGAGCCCAGCGGCTGGCGCGCGATATCGATGCTGTGGCGCGCCGGCTCGTCATCGGCCAGCACCGGCAACGACACTGCCAGCCCCACTGACAGCAACAGCAGGCGCGCACTGCGCCGACGACCCTGCAACGACTCTTGGGTGCGAATGGACATGCTCTGGTGAACTCCCCGTTCGGCGCGAACGATACGCGCCTGTAAATGAGAATCTGTACGATTAACTCAGCGGGGCAATAAACGAACGGCGATGGGGAATTTCCAGAACTTCGTGAATTTATTTTTTTTTCCCAGGCGGCGAAGCGCGCTCACGGATGACCGTGATGTACGGCCCCCATTGCGTCAGCTGCCCGCCCAGCGGGGCGATGGCCAGTTGCAGCGCGCTACCTGGCGACCGCAGGTTCAGCGACGCGGTGATGCGCCGCTGGCCCAGGGCACGGTCCTGCAGCAGCAACACGCCGGGGTAATAGGCACGCAGTTGCTCGATGACTTCGGCCAATGGACGGTCGTTGACCAGCAACTGCCATTGGCGCCATGCCGCAACCTGCTCCAGCTGCACCCGGCTGCGCTGCGCCGGGCCCTGGTTCAGCCCCACGCGCAGGCTGTCGCCCGCACCCAGCGCCGGCACTGCCAGTTCGCCGCGCCTATCACGCACCTGCACCGAGCCGCTCTGCACTGCTACCGACACCGCGCTGCGGCTCAAGTCCACATCGAACGCCGTGCCGGTGACGGTCACCTTCACGTCTTCGGCCTGCACCGTGAAGGGCCGCGCGGCGTCATGGCTGACCTCGAAGAATGCCTGGCCCTTGAGCAGCGTGACCGCACGCGCACCCGGCTCGAACGCCACGCGGATGGCGCTGTCGCTGCCCAGTTCGATGTGGCTGCCGTCGCTCAGGCGCACCTGCCGGTGATCGCCCGCCGTGCTGCTGTAGTCGGCCGGCGGTGCACGCCCCACCAGCAACAGCACACAGGCCGCCAGCGCGCTCGCCGCCAGCGCCCGGCGTGGCCAACTGCGCCGGCGGGCTGCCATGCGCGGTGCGGCGGGCACCTGATGCGCCGTTGGTGGCTCCAGCGGGTCGATGCCGGCGCTCAGCATCCAGACCTTTTGCACCTTGCGCCAGGCCGCCGCATGGCGTTCGTCAGCGGCCAGCCAGCGCGCATGGGCCTGGTGCAGCAGCGCGTTGTCCGGTTCGGCATTGCATTGCAGCAGCCAGTCCATGGCGGCCTGCCACACCGGGTCGTCCTTCAGCGAGCCGGGCGTTCGGCAAGACGGGGTGGTATCAGTCATCGGCCAGATGCTCCGCACAGTGGGTCAGTGCGTCACGCACCAGTTGGTGCGCCAGACTAGTCGAAATATTCAAGCGGGCGGCAATTTCCTGAAAAGTCATGTGCTGCAAGCGGTGCATGTGAAAGGCCTGCCGCGCCCGCTCCGGCAGCAGCGCCAGGGCGTCCTGCAGCACACGCAACTGATCGCGGTGCAGGGCCTGGTGCTCCGGCGACGGTGCGCTCGACGGCAGCTCATCGAGCCGTTCGCCGCCATCGGGCTGGCGGTTTTCCAGGGTCGTGCGGCGCAGCAGGTCGAACGACAGGTTGCGCACGATGCGGTACAGGTACCCCACCGGGTTGCCCAACTGCGCACCGGCGTCGGCCTGCCCGCAGAAACGCAGCCAGGCCTCCTGCACCACGTCCTCGGCCTGCGCACGGCAGCCGACGATGGGTGCCGAATAGTCGACCAGCGCAGCACGGTGGGAAAGGTACAACTGGAGTTTATCGCTGGGGCAGGACACGGCGACGACCATTGAAGGCAGGAGCGGGTTGGGAGGGCCGCTATTCTGCATTCAATTGCGAATGATTATCAACTGAAATATCAGACCTGCTACTGCGCCTTAAGCTGAGCTAGCCCGCCGCCACCGCGGGTTCATGCACTGTCACCCGGTTGCGCCCGCCGTGCTTGGACAGGTACAGCGCATGGTCGGCCCAGGCAATCAGTTCGGCGTGGCTGCTGGAGGGCTGGCTCAGATCGGCCACGCCCAGGCTGATGGTGAAACGGATGTCCTGCCCCTCATGGCTGACGCTCAGGCGTTCGACCGCCTTGCGCAGGCGCTCGGCAAAGATCAGCGCGCCGGCCTTGTCGGTGTCCGTCAGCACCACGCCGAACTCTTCGCCACCGTAACGGCCGGCCACGTCGCTGTCGCGGATCTGCTCGCGAACCACCCTGGCCACCTGGCGAATGACGGCATCGCCCGCCGGGTGGCCATAGGTGTCGTTGACCCGCTTGAAATGGTCGATGTCGAACATCACCAGGCTGGTGGCGTTGCCATAGCGCTGATTGCGCGCATGCGCCAGTTGCAGGCACTCCTCCCAATGCCCGCGGTTGTACAGGCCGGTCAGGCAATCGGTGCTGGACAGCTTCTGCAACTGAGCGTTGGCGGCCTGCAACTGGTGGCGGTTGGTGGCCACATCGGTCACGTCGTAGATCACCAGGCAGATCTGGCGGATCTCGCTGTCGGTGGAGCGCAACGGCAGCAGCGTGGTGTTCTGGTACATGAAGTCCACCTGGCCGGTGATCGGCTGGTAGTTCTTGAACCGCACCAGGTACGGGCGCTGCTCCCAGATGGTGAAAGCCGGGGTGCCCAGGGTCGCGACGCTGTCCACCTTGTGGCTGAACCATTGCCGGTCGACCTCGGGGAACAGGCTGAAGAAGCACTGGTTGTAGGCATCCCTGGGCTGCACCCCCGAGCGGTTTTCCATGAAGGTGTTCCACACCTGCACCCGATGTTCGCGGTCGAGCACCACCACGCCCACATCGATGCTCTGCACGATGCTCAGCAGCCAGTGAAATTCCTTCAGGTCGATAGGATCGCGCATGGGCTCAGTTCATCAGGTAGGCAAGTTTATGGGTCAAGCGCTCGATGGAGTCTTCGGTGAACAGCAACAGCAGGTCGAAACGGATATCGTGCCCTTCCAGGCTGTAGCTGATCTCGACCGCCAGGGTTTTCTGCCAGCGTTGGCCGTTGACCTGGATAAGCTCGTCGATGGTGCCGTGCTGCCCGAGGATCTGCGGGTGGCCCTGGGAGAACACCACGTCGATCTGCTCGGCAATGCTGCTCAGGCACGCACCGATCAATACGCTGGAGAAGTCCAGCAACAGCTCCATGTCGGAATACTCGATGCTCTGGTGGCGCATCAGCTTGGCCATGTCGGCGATTTCCGAATCGTGGAACATCAGCAGGGCCTCGCCGGCGATGCCGCTGCCGATGAAGCCCTGGCAGATTGCCGTGAGCCGCTGGCTGCTGCCCGCGTCGGCCAGCGCCATGTGCAACTCGCCCACCTCGAAGAGGTTGACGCTGGGCACCGGCAACTGCACGAACACGCCCAGCACCTTGGCGATCAGGGCCGCGGCGCGGCCGATGGCGACGTTGACCGTTTCGCTGAACACCTCGCGAAAGCCGATGACGGCAGTCGCCGCACCGGCCAGCGGTGTCGCCGAGCGCTCACCCAGCAGCCCCAACTGGGCCAGCAGGCGGCGCAGCTCGTCCTGGTCGAAGGGTTTTTTCAGAAACGCCAGCGCGCCCAGGTCCAGCACCCGGCGCACGGCCTCTTCCTGCACATCGCCCGAGATCACGATGACCTTGGGGCTCAGGCCTTCGTCACGCAGCGCAGCCAGCACCTGGTAGCCATCCATGGTGGGCATGGTCAGGTCCAGCAGCACCACCTGGCCCAGGCCGCGGCGTATGGCGTCCATGGCCTGGCGCCCGTCGCTGGCCTCGGTAACCGTTACCGGCCAGTTGGCGGGCAGCGCGCGCAGCACCTGCTTGCGGGCCACCATGGAGTCATCGCACACCAGCAAGGACATCGTTGACACAGACGGGGCGCTCATCGAGTGAATATCAATATAAAAAGTAATGGCATCATGCCATGATCCGACGCCAGGTTCTACGTACCCGCGGCGTCAGCGGTGCTGAGCGAATCCACTTGCACATTCCCTGCCAGGCCATCGCGCAGCATCTGCACGAATGCCTCCCGCGCCGGATGTCGCCCCGCCCCCTCGTGCCAGTAGAACAGGTTGTCGACCGCCTTCAGGTCGGCGAACTCGTGCCCGATCCACCCTGCGCCCTGGCGGTACTGCTCGTAGATGCCGCGCGGCACCAGTGACACCCCGGTGCCGGCGCTGACGCAGCTGACTATCGCACCGTAGCTGCCGATGCCCACGATGGGCAGCTTGTGCCCCTGGGCCTGCAGCCAGTGCTCCAGTGCCGCCCGATACGGACAGCCTTCAGGCCACATGAACACGGCCTTGCCCACCAGGTCCGCGGCGCTGCGCAGCGGCCCCAGTGACGGTGCGCCGATCAGCAGCAGGTCTTCCTGGTACATCAGGGTGCGGCGCAGGTGCGGGCGCTCGACATCCACCGCCACGATCGCACCATCGAGGCGGTGGTTGAGCACATCGTCGAGCATCTGCGACCAGGTGCCGGTGCTCAGCTCCAGCGTCACCTCGGGATAGCGCGCATGGTACTGCGCCAGAAACCGCGGCAGGCGCCCGCTGGCCGAGGACTCGATGGCGCCGATGCGCAAGCGTCCGGATGGTTTGGCGGACGGCGCCAGCGCCTGCCTGGAGGCCTCGGCCAGGGCCAGCATCTGCGTGGCATAGGGCAAGAAGGTTTCCCCCGCCGGACTGATCACCAGCCCGCGCCCGCGGCGATGGAACAACGGCACGCCCAGCTCGGCCTCCAGCGCCTTGATCCGCGCCGTGATGTTGGACGGCACGTAGTGCAGCACCTCGGCCGCACGGGCAATGCTGCCGGTGTCGTGGACGGTCTTGAACATGCGGATCTGCATCAGCTCCATACATCACCCAAAGTGAACGATTGGCTCAGTATAAGTCGATTGTAGTGAGCAGTAGGCGTTCCGATACTGAGCGCACCCGCCCATCGGAAGTCCACCCCATGACCCGCCCCAGCTCACTGAAAATCGCCTGCGCCGTACTCTTCGTGCTGCTGTGCTGGGCCTACTCGCCCACCGGCATCCGCCTGGGCTTGCAGGGCTATGCGCCCACGCACCTGGCGCTGGCGCGCTTTATCGTGGCGTCGCTGTTCATGGCGGTCATCGCGCTGCTGCGCGGCATCACCCTGCCCCGGCTCAGGGACGTGCCCACCCTGCTGTTGCTTGGCCTGTTCGCGGTCAGCCTGCACCATGTGGCCATCAACTACGGCCAGCGCGGGGTCAGCGCCGGGGCGGCCAGTGTGCTGGCGCAGTCCACGCCGCTGTTCAGCCTGCTGATCGCGCACTGGGTGTTCAAGCAGGTGGCCGGGGCCTGGCATTGGGGCTGCCTGCTGCTGGGCATGGCCGGCGCGGTGATCGTGGTGGCCGGCGATCGCGGGCTCGGCCAGTTCGACCCGCACGGGTTGCTGATTCTGGTGGCGGCATTGTCGTGGAGCATCTATTTCGCCCTGCAGAAACACCACGGCCACCGCTACGACGCGCTGACCATCACCTGCTACACCGTATGGTCGGGCACTGCATTGCTGATGGTGTACCTGCCGGGGCTGCTCGACGACCTGGGCCACGCGCCGTCCCAGGCCAACACTGCGGTGCTGGTGCTGGGGGTATTCCCCAGCGCGCTGGCCTACCTGGCCTGGGCCTGGGTACTGCGCCACTGCGAGGTCACCCGGGTGACCCTGGCGCTGTACCTGATACCCGCCTTCGCCATGCTGATCGCCGCAGCGCTGCTGGGCGAGCGGCCCTCGGCTTCGGTGATGCTGGGCGGGCCGTTGGTGCTGATCAGCGTGCTGGCGCTGAACCTGAGGCCGCCTCGGCTGCCGGTTCAGCCGGGTCGCCAAACTTCACATTGAAGTAGTCGAGCAGGGTCTGGCCACGACGCAAGGTACTGCGCACCTCTTCGCTCTGCGCCAGCAGTTCGGCGCTGGGCCTGGCATGCTGTTCAGCCGGCAGCGGCGTCGACCACGCCTTCACTTCAGGAGGTATGCCCGCCTTGGGCCGGTTGTTGACCCAGTGCGAGATATGGCACGGCAAGGTCCAGCCGCCGAAGGCCTGCACAAACAGAAAGCCAAACCAGTGCTGCCACCACGGGAAGTTGTCGCGATAGCCCTGGCGGGCCATGTGGAAGAACGCCACGGTGCCCTCCTCGAACTCTTCATCGGGCGCTGGCGGCAGGCTCGCCGGGCCCTCTTCCATGTACACCCGGATCGCTTCCCATTCGGCAATCGCCGCGCCCAGGTGGCCGCTGGGCACGTTGATCCACAGCACATTGCCGGTGTCGGCCTGACGCAGGCAGAACATCAGGTTGAAGGCGGGCAGCACGGCGTACTCGGTGACGGTGCGCCCCGCGCTGACGCAGGCGATCACCGACTCCCACGGCACGAAGATCGGCGCCGCGCCCCGAGTGGGCACGAACGCCACCTCGCGGCGCTGGCGGTTGAAGCGTATCGGCGGGTGAATCGTCACCTCGCGCATCACCCGCCAGAACATCCCCGCATACAGCAACGACAGGCAGGCGATGAAGCCCCAGATGAACCCGTTGGCCATGAAGTCGGAGAAGGTGCTCCAGAACGGCTCCACATGGCGGCGTGCCCAGGAGCCGAGCAAGGCAGTGAGCATGAAGCAGGTAACCACGCCCATCACCGAGGCGATGCCGCAGCGCGCCATGAACTCGAAGTTGCCCTGGCCGATGGCAAAGTCCAGGTACACCTCGTTGGATTCGCGGTGCAGGTTGCGGCTGCTGTAGGCCGGCATGCCGGTGGGGATCGGCAGGGGCGAGAGGTAGACGATCTCGGTGCCGGCCACCCGCTCGAAGTCACCGGCGTGGGGCAGGCGTTCGTATTTGCTGTCGGTCATCGAGCTATTCCTCTTCCAGCGTCAATGGCCGCGCCATGTCTTTGATCCAGTGCCACAGGATGTAGAAGATGGGGCTTGCGCAGCAGACGCCGATCAACAGCAGCCCGACAGCATTGTTGAGCAACTGGCGCGGGTTGCACTCCAGGGGGCCGCTGTTGCCCTTGCCCATGCGCACACAGCCATGCTCCGGATAGGCCATGACATAGGCGCCCCAGGCAAACAGCGCGGCCAGCAGGGCGAACAGCAGCATCAGGCCCACCTCGGTATCGCGATTGCCCAGGCGCTCCCAGCGTTGCGCCAGCCGCAGGTTCAGCATGCGTCGACATCCTTGTTCATACAGGCTCCTATGAAAAACGGCGCACAGTATCACGCAAATAGTCGTCGAGCAGTTTTACATCGCCGTGGGGCCTGGGCAGTGCCGGGGCGGCTCCCCCTCGTGCCAGCTCGCTCTCGATGAACTGGTGCAGCAGTACGCGGCGAGGCCCGTAATCGGCTTCGCTGGCGATGCGTTTGACGCGAAGCAGCTCGTCCAGGTCGGCCAGCAGCAGCGGGTCGTGCAGGGTCGCCTCCACCAGTTGGGCGAACGCGGTGGGCGGCATGCCCAGGCCCTGTTCGATCCAGCGCACCGCCAGCAGCGGGCGCAATACGTAGAGGTACTTCTTCAGGCGCACCTCTTCGCCCTGCAGGTAGATGCGAAAGTTCTTGGTGGCCATCGACAGGTAGTGGTGAAACGCCGCCTGCGGCGAATGGAACTGTCTGGCCAGGCCGCGCAAGGCTTGCAGCGCCCCCGGCTCGGCGCGGTACACCAGCGGCGAGTCGAGCCATTCGAGCAGGGTCGGGTTGGCATTGCGCAGCAGGCGCAGGGTCTTGCGCAGCTCCCAGCCACTGATGTCGAGTTCGTCGGTGAGCGGGCGCTCGATCACGTCGCGTGGCTCGTCGATGCGCAGGTACCAATCCTGGCGGTGCACGTAGATGAAGCGCACGTCGAAGTCGCTGTCGGTGGAGGCAAAACCCCAGGCGCGGCTGCCGGATTCGCAGGCGTAGAGCACGCGCACGTCATGCTCGCGCTCGATGCGTTGCAGTTCTTCGAGTACCCAGCTGCGCATCGCACTGGGCAGGGGGTGACGGTCTTCCATGTTCATGTTCGAATCCTCGTTGTACCCCTTCGCCGGCAAGGCCGGCGAAGAGGCCGTCAGCCTTTCACACACACCACCTGACGCAACGTGTGCACCACTTCCACCAGCTCGCGCTGCGCCGCCATCACCGCATCGATGTCCTTGTAGGCCATCGGGATCTCGTCGATCACGTCCTTGTCCTTGCGGCACTCCACATGCGCGGTGGCGCGCACCTGGTCCTCAAGGGTGAAGGCCTGTTTGGCCCGGGTACGGCTCATGATCCGCCCGGCACCGTGGCTGCAGGAGCAGAACGATTCCTTGTTGCCCAGGCCGCGCACGATGAAACTCTTGGCGCCCATCGAGCCCGGAATGATCCCCAGCTGGCCCTTCTGCGCCGACACCGCGCCCTTGCGCGTCACCAGGATCTCCTGGCCGAAGTGCTGCTCTTTCTGCACGTAGTTGTGGTGGCAGTTGACCCCCTGCAGGTTGGCCTCGAACGGCTTGCGGATGACCTGGCGCGTGGCCTCGATCACCGCGTGCATCATCAGCGCACGGTTCTGCCGGGCAAAGTCCTGGGCCCACTCCACCGCCTGGACGTAGTCGTCGAAATGGCGGCTGCCTTCCTCGAAGTACGCCAGTTCCTTGTCCGGCAGGTTGGCGATGTGCTGGCGCATGTCGGCCTTGGCCAGCTCGATGAACAGGTTGCCGATGGCATTGCCCACGCCCCGCGAGCCGCTGTGCAGCATGAACCACACGCGGTCGGCCTCATCCAGGCACACCTCGATGAAGTGGTTGCCGCCGCCCAGGGTGCCCAGGTGCTGGCGATTGTTGGTCTTCTGCAGTTGCGGGTACTTGTCGGTGATCGCCTTGAAACGCCCGGCCAGGGCCGACCACGCCTGATCGGCGACGGTCGGTACGTGGTTCCACGCGCCCTGATCGCGCCGGCCGAAGGTCTTGCCGTGGGGCACTGCCTTCTCGATGGCGCTGCGCAGCCCTTGCAGGTTGTCGGGCAGGTCGGCCGCCACCAGCGAGGTGCGCGCCGCGATCATGCCGCAGCCGATGTCCACGCCCACCGCCGCCGGGATGATCGCGCCCAGGGTCGGGATCACGCTGCCAATGGTCGAGCCCTTGCCCACGTGCACATCGGGCATCACGGCCAGGTGCTTGAAGATGAACGGCAGGCGCGCGGTGTTCATCAGTTGCTGGCGTGCGTCCTCGTCCACCGGCACGCCCTGGGTCCAGAGCTTGATCGGTTTGCCGTTGGCCACTTCGAGGATGTTCATGTGTTTCATCTCAATTGTCCTTGTAGCCCGCCAGGCCCGAAGGCCTGGCAGGTGTCATGCGGTTTTCAGGCTGACCAGCCCATTCAACACCTGATCCAGCCCGCCGAATACCGAAATCCGGTCGATGCGCTCGGCCACCCGCTCCAGGGTTTCCAGCTCCTTCAGGCGCAGGGCCGTCGGGTTGTCTTCCATGACCTTGGCGGTGTTGAGCAGCGAACGGGTCGCCGAGGTTTCCTCGCGGCGCCGGATCACGTTGGCCTGGGCCGCCTTCTCAGCCTCCACCACCTGCGCCAGCAGGGTCTTCATTTCACCCGGCAGGATGATGTCGCGCACGCCCAGGCCGCTGACCTCGATGCCGCTGCCCACCAGTTTCTCGGCCAGGTACTGGCTGACGGTGTCGTCGATCAGTTGCTTGTTCTCCAGCAGCTCGTCGAGGGTACGCGTGCCCACGGCCGCACGCAGGCCGAACTGCACCTCGCGGTACAGGTGTTCCAGCGGTTTGCTGAGGCTGGCGAAAGCCATCAGCACGTCGCTGTAGCGCCAGTTGGCCGCCAGGTTCAGGCGCAGGCTGACCTTGTCGCGGGTGAGGATCTCCTGGCCGCTGACCTCCAGCGACTGGATGCGCATGTCCACCATATCGACGCTCACCTGGCGGTTGAAGCGCCAGAAGCCGTACTGACCGGCCGGCAGCAGCTCGACCACCGCGCCATCGACCTTGAGCACGCCCACATGGAAGGCCGGCACCGGCGCCAGCAGCACCGCATCCAGCCCGGCCAGGGTGCGACCGCGCAGCTTGGGCTGGCCGAGCTGGCCGAGCAGGGTCGGCTCCAGGCGATAGCTGTGGGTCAGGTCGATGCGCTGCAGGGTCTGCGCGCTCTGGCCCTTCCAGTACAACTGGCGGCTGCCCGGTGGCAGCAGTTCCGCCAGTGCGCCATCCTCGAAACGCAGGCCCACTTCGTGTTCGGCCAGGTCCATGCGCTCGAAGTACTGATCCACCACCGCCGGCTCGCTCTGGCGCAGGTAGCCGGCCAGGCGGTGCTCGAAGCGCGGGGTGTTGAGGCTGAAGGTTTCCACCGTCAGCCGGTTATGCAGGTCAAAGCGCTGATGCACGCCCGGTTCCAGGATCGACACGAAGTCGCCCTCGCAGAACAGCAGGCCGCGTTCGTTCTTTTTCACGATGAAGCGCTTGAGCAGTTTCATTCTGTATTTCCCTTTCAATGAATTCCGTGGTGCCGGTGCGGCCGGTACGCCGAGCGCTGCAGGTGGGGCCCGGGGGGAGGTGCACGCGCCGGGACATCAGAGTCCTTTGCCGACCGAGTCCTTCGGTCCGACGTTGCGCCTTGCCCCGGGCCCGGCCAGCAGGCCGGGCGTACCAGCGGTGGCGGGGGCGTCCTTCGCGACAGTCAGCCATCCTGGCTGCAAGTGCGTTGCCCTCGCCTCACCGGCGGGTGTTACGGGTACAGCTACCGTGGAGGGTATGTAACGAGTTCTAGGCTCGTTGGCGGCCCCATCCGGGGTTGCGCCAGCGACCGGTCGTTGCGGCGGCGGCATGCACGACACCAACACCAGAGGTGGGCTCGTGCACCGGTGGGGTTGTGAACCCCGACCCGTTGGCCTGCTTGGCGATGCGGTCGAAAGAGTTATTGCGAGGGGCGTGCCAGGTTTCGTAAAAGCGCTAGAATTTATTTTCAACTAATTGATTTATAAGTGTTTTATTTTAATCTTCGCTAAATCAATCTGCGCACTTGGCAAATGCTTGAGGGCTTTTATGTATACTTTTATCTCTTCATTTATCCAAAAAGATAAACAGCATGCACAAGCGCAGCGTTGCCATCGGCTTCATCGGCACCACCCTCGACCGCAACGGAAAGGGTGCCGCGCGCTGGAACAAGTGGCGGCCCACCGTCGCGCTGTGCCAGCAGCCGGATCTTTCGATCGACCGCCTGGAGCTGATTCACGGCAAGAGCGAACGTGATCTGGGCCTGGCCGAGCGCCTGCGCGAGGATGTACTCAGCGTGTCGCCCCACACCGAGGTGCGCCTGCACCGCTTGGCACTGCACAACCCGTGGGATTTCGAAGAGATGTACGGCGCGTTGCATGACTTCGCCAGCAGCTACCACTTCGACACCGAGCACGAGGACTACCTGGTGCACATCACCACCGGCACCCACGTTGCGCAGATCTGCTGGTTTCTGCTGACCGAGGCGCGCTACCTGCCGGCGCGACTGGTACAGACCTCGCCGGCGCGCGGCAAGGAAGAAGAGCGTGACCCGGCCGGCACCAGCACGCTGATCGACCTCGACCTGTCGCGCTATGACCACATCGCTTCGCGCTTTCAGCGCGAGCAGGCGCACAGCCTGGCGTTTCTCAAGGCCGGCATCGCCACGCGCAACGTGGCGTTCAACCACTCCATCGAGCAGATCGAGCGCGTCGCCCTGCGCTCAACCGCCCCGATGCTGCTGGTGGGGCCGACCGGTGCCGGCAAGTCGTTCCTGGCCCGGCGCATCCATGAACTCAAGCGCACGCGCCACCAGCTGGAGGGCCGCTTCGTCGAAGTGAACTGCGCCACGCTGCGCGGCGACGGCGCCATGTCGAGCCTGTTCGGGCATATCAAGGGCGCCTTCACGGGTGCACAGAACGCCCGCGACGGCCTGCTGCGCGCCGCCGACGGCGGCATGCTGTTTCTCGACGAAATCGGCGAACTGGGCGCCGACGAACAGGCCATGCTGCTCAAGGCCATCGAAGAGAAGCGCTTCTTCCCGATGGGCGCAGACAACGAGGTGCAAAGCGACTTCCAACTGATCGCCGGCACCCACCGTGACCTGCGCAAGCAGGTGGCCGAAGGGCTGTTTCGCGAAGACCTGTATGCGCGCATCAACCTGTGGACCTTCGAACTGCCGGGGCTGGCCGGGCGGCGCGAAGACATCGAGCCGAACATCGATTTCGAACTGCAGCGCCACGCCCGCGAACAGGGCCGCAACGTGCGCTTCAACCTTGAAGCCAAGCGCCAGTACCTGGCGTTCGCCCATTCACCGCAAGCACGCTGGGCCGGCAACTTTCGCGAGCTGTCGGCCTCGATCACGCGCATGGCGACCCTGGCCGACAGCGGACGCATCGACGAGCCCCTGGTCAGCGAAGAGATCACCCGGCTGCAACGGGCCTGGGGGGTTGCGGCGCCCACCGAGCCGTTGCTTGAAGGGCGTGAGCTGGACCTGTTCGACCGCCTGCAACTGGAGGCCGTGCTGCGGGTGTGTCGCGATGCCCGCTCGCTGTCCGACGCAGGGCGCCAGCTGTTTGCGGTATCGCGCCAGGACAAGGAAAAACCCAACGATGCCGACCGCCTGCGCAAATACCTGGCGCGCTTCGAACTGGACTGGAACCAGCTGCGCAGCTGAGCTGCCATGCTAGAATCCGCGCCCCGGCCGTATTGGCCGGCACACTTTCCCTTCCACCGAAAAAGGACTCTCGGTCTTGTCGTTCATGACATCTCCTCGTCTGCACTTTGCCACCCTCAGCCTGTTCACCGCCCTGAGCCTTACCGCCACCGCCAGCTTCGCCGACGAAGACGAGGCCGTTGCCAAGGGCCGCTGGCAGGGCCTGGCCGGCATGGCCAACCTCTACCTGAACGATGCCGACGCACAGGAATTCATCGATGCCGGCGACAAGGAGAAAAGCGAGCACGACAACATGGCTGGCGCCCTGGCCTATTACCTGACGGCCGCACGCCTGGACCCGAAGAACGCCTATGCGTCCTACCAGGCCGGCGCCGCCCTGGCCTCGATGGAGAAGTTCGATCTGGCTGGCGACCTGCTCGACCAGGCCCGCGAGCGCGGTTTCTGGCAGGCCGTGATCCTGCGTGACGACGACGAGCTGGAGGGCATGAAGGACGCACCGGCCTACAAGAAACTGCTGCAGAGCGCCGAGGCCAACTACGCCAAACAGGCCAAGGATGCCGGTGCGGCGGCGTTCAGCATCCCCGAAGGCAAGGCCCCGGCCGGCGGCTGGCCGGTGGTGGTGTGGTTGTCCGGCTACGGCACCGAAGGCAGCAAGGGCATTCGCATGCGTGAAGAGCTGGTGGGCGAACGCGCCGTACTGGTGGGCGTGAACGGCACGCTCAAGCGCGACGAGGGCCAGTTCATGTGGCAGCAACACTCGGTCGAGCCGACCGAGAAAGCCGTGGCGGCCGCGCTCAAGGCCCTGGAAAAGCAGACCCGCATCGACCGCTCGAACGTGGCGCTGATCGGCTTTTCCCAGGGCGCCGAACATGCGGCGCACCTGATCGCCGAATACCCGCAGCATTACAGCGGCGCGGTACTGCTGTCGCCGGGCGGCTTTCGCATTCCATTCGCCGTGCAGAAGGCCAAGGACAAGCGCATCGTGATCGTGCACGGCGCCAAGGAGCATTCGAGCAACCTGGAACTGACCGCAACCACGCAAAAGGCGTTCGAAGGCAGCAACCCGGTGCAAAGCCACGAACACCCGGCCGGGCACACCTTCCAGGATGACTGGGAAACGGCGTATCGCGGGTACCTCGATTACGCGTTGGGGCTGACCCCGGCGGGCTGACTACAGCGCGGCTTTCGCCAGCAAGGCTGGCTCCTGCAGGGTTGGGATAAACGGCAGGAGTCAGCCATGCTGACGAAGAACCCTTCGAGATCTGTCCAAAAGTCCTACAGCAGGCCCCAAAAAACCATTCTATGCTTGCACCTGAGTTCGACGCCCCTGTGGCTCGAAGCTGGGGGGCTGTTATCGATGCACCGGGGCGCCGCAAGCCAATCCCGACACCGATACAGCCCCTCTTTTTTTTGCCTCAACGCAGCCCCAACTGCCCCCGCAGGTAGTCATACAGCCCCGACGCACTCTTGCGATAGCCATCAGCTGTCAGGTGCACCAGGTCGCCTCGCGCCAGCCCCTCTGCCTGCCACCGCGCAATCGAGCACTCCCCGCCCATGTAGGCCTGCCAGTCCCAGAACAGCACGTTGGCCTGGCGTGCCACCTGGCGCTGGATCTGCACCACCTGCGGCAACGACTGCGGGCGCCGCGTCGCGCAGGTGCGCGCGCCACGCTGCTTGATCGAGTCCGAAGGCCCCACCAGCAGGATCACCGCCCGTGGCTGCACCCGCTTGAGCTGGGCCACGGTACGGCGCAACTGGTCACGGTACTTGGCCATGTCCAGGGTGTTGTCGAACGCCTCGTTGGTGCCATAGGCCAGAATGATCAGGTCCGGGCGCAGGGCCTTGAGGTTTTCCTGCCAGCCAGCCTGCCATTTGTCCTGCACCTCCAGCCGCGCACCATTGATGCCCAGGGCCGAATAGGTCACCCCGGCGTTCTTCTGGCCCTGGATGTACCAGCCACCCAGCACCGTGCCCGGGTGGGCATTCAGGCTCATGTCCACCGGCAGGCTGATGCTGTTGAGCGGCGGGCTGAAGCGCCACTGCCCGTTGCTTGCGGCCAGCATCACGCGGCGCGCCGCGTTCTGCCCGCCACGGGCGGTAAGGCTGCTGTTCTCCCGCGCCTGGTACAGGGCCGAGATACGGTAGCGCTGGGCACTGGGTTCGCGCGCCTCCAGGCGCACGCTCGGGTTTGCTGCCAGCGGTACCGACAGGTAGCCCCCCAGCGGGAACTGGGTGCTTTGCTGGTTGCGCGCCGACACCAGCTCCCACTGGCGCCTGGCCGTCTTGAGGATCAGGTTGTCGTAGCGCGTGCCAGGTACCGGTGTCGCCGCCACAAAGCCTATGCCGCCATCGCCGTACTGCGACTGCAGCAGGCGACGCATCTCGCCGCTGAACAGGTCGGCGGCAGTGTGCGAATCTCCAAATTGCACGATATTGACCGGTGTGCGACTGGAGGTGCGCAGCTTGCCGGCCAGCACCGCAAGGTTGCCGTCACGGCTGCCGGTCGCCTTCTGCTGCACGGCGAGGGGGCGCGCGGCCGGCGCGTTGACCGCCGCCACCGGGCTGCAGCCCGGCAGCGCGCAGATCAGCGCCGCCAGCACCAGGATGTTGTGCGCTCGGCGCATGCTCAGTGTCCCGTTACGGTCAGGCCCGGGAAGGCGATCATCGACAGTACCTGCTCGGCGATCAGCTTCTGGCCCGTGGTGGTGAAGTGGATGCCGTCGTCGACACGGGTCTTGACCCGTTTGCCCTGGCTGTTCTGCAGGGTATAGGAGAACTCGTCGGCCTGGTAACCGAGCACGCCGTTGGCCGACACGTAATGCTGCTGGTACAGCTGCGCCTGGCTTTCATACAGCCCGCTGAGATAGGCCATGGCCGTCGACAACCTGGGCTTTTGCATGTTGGGCGGGCCGACCCAGATCACCTGCACATTGTGAGCGCGGGCCTCGTCCAGGATCCGGTCGATGCGCTTGCGGTACAGCGCCTCCCACTCAGGCGATTTGAAACGCAGGAACGGCTTGCCCTTGGACTCGGGCATGTCCCATGGGTCGTTCGGGCCCAGGAACACCACCATCAGGCGGATGTTGGGGTGATTCTGCAGCGTGTCGGACACCGTCTGCGGCCAGTTGAAAAAACCGGGGTACGCCAGGCCCGTGCTCTGGCGGCTGAGGTTGACGCTCTTGATCTGGTAGCGCTTGAGCAAGGTGTTGGCCAGGTGCGGCGCCACGCCCTGCATCAGCGAGTCGCCCACCAGGAACACTTCGTCGCCAGCCGCCAGGCTCACGGCCTTGGGCGGCTGCCCCGGCACCAGCGGTTGCGCCGCCACCTTGACCGGTTGCGCGGCGGGCGCCTGCGCCACAACCGGCGGCACTGTCGCTGGCTGCACTGCAGGGGGCCTGGCCGCAGGTGTCGGCGCCACCACCGGTACCTTGGCAGGCGCCGGCGCCTTGGCATGCGGCTGCGCCAGGTCGACCAGCACCACCGGCATACTGGGCGGCAGCTCGACCGTCGGCACGCCCTCGGCCTGGGCCAGCAGGGTCTGGCGCTCCAGGCTGTCGATGAAGCTGCTGCGCGCATCCCCCAGGGCCTGGGTCAGGTTGCCGCCCAGGCGCCACGCCTGGCTCTGCCCTACCCAGGGCAGCTCGCAGCTCTGGTGGTACTTCTGCTGGCAGTACAGGCTGATGGAGTTCTGGTTCAGCCAGAACAGCAGCAAGGTGGTGACCAAGATCGCGTACAGCACCTTGGCCGCGCCCATTTGCGTCTTGAACAGCTGACCGGTACTAGAAGCTTGCATAGATGAACCCCGGCACGCCCGATTGCGAAGCGAAGATGACCAACGACACGAACAGCCCCAGCGGGATCGGGTAGAGCTGCCAGGGCAGCCGGCTGCTGGCGGCAAAACCCTGGCGCAGCAGCGCCAGCACCTGCGGGTACACCGCGATGTACAGCACGCAGCCCAGCAACAGCAGGCCGGTGGGGCTCAACAGCCCGCCCAGGCTCAGGCCGGCGATGCCGCCGAGCATGTCCAGCGCATCATCCAGGCTCGCGCAGCGAAAGAAGATCCAGGCGAAGGCGACGTAGTGGAAGGTCAGCAGGCGCGCCAGCACATCCGCGCCCGGCCAGCGCATCGGTTGTGGCAGCACGTAGGTTGAGGCCTTGTACAGCGCCAGCCCCACGCCGTGCAGCGCACCCCAGATGATGAAGTTGAGGCTCGCGCCGTGCCACAGGCCGGAAACCAGCATCGCCAGCAGCATGTTCAGGTTGCCGCGCCACACGCCCTGGCGGTTGCCGCCCAGCGGGATGTACACGTAGTCGCGAATGAAGGTCGACAGGCTGATGTGCCAGCGCCCCCAGAACTCCTTGAGGTTGCGGGCCGCGTAGGGCGCATTGAAGTTGGCCGGCAGGCGAAAGCCCAGCAGCAGCGCCACGCCGGTCACCAGGTTGGTGTAGCCGCTGAAGTTCAGGTAGATCAGCAGGCTGTAACCGTACACGCTCAGCAGCAGTTGCTCGGCGCTGAAGCCGCTTGGGGTCTCGAACACCGGGTCGACCCACTCGCTGCCCAGCCAGGCACTGAAGAAGAACAGCTTGACCACCGCCAGCGCAATCAGCCCCAGCGCCCGTTGCGGCTCCAGCACCTGGCGGATCTGCGCCGGGCGAATCTGCGGCAGCATGTGCGCGGCGCGGTTGACCGGGCCGGCCACCAGGCTGGGAAAGAAGGCCAGGTACAGGGCCAGGTCCAGCGGCGCGGCCGGGGCCATTTCACCGCGGTTGATCGACACCAGGTAGCTGACCGAATGGAAGGTGTAGAACGACAGCCCGATCGGCAGCAGCACCTCCAGCACCGGCAGCGAGACGTCCAGGCCCAGGTCGGCCAGCGCGGCCTGCACGCCCCCCACGAAGAATTCCTGGTACTTGAAGACATAGAAGCAGCCCAGCACCAGCAGCAACACCATCAGGTAGGTGAAGCGCCGTCCGGGATATCGCGCGCTGAACAGCCCCAGCAGGTAGACCAGCAGGGTGTAGCCGAGCAGGATGTACAGCGAATCGAGGCTGAAGCTTGCGACCAGCGCATAGCTGCCCGCCAGCAGCAGGACGTTCTGCAGGCGAACGCTCCAGCAAAGGCTCCAGTAGACCGCGAAAAACAGAGTGAAGCAGAGGCCGAACTCGATCGAAAGAAAGCTCACAACGTAGTCCATTACGCGACATGGAAGGGGGGACCCTGACCCGGATACAACCCGCGGCGCAGAGCGGGCGCGATTATGGCAGACAGCAGTGAGCCCCCACAATGCAAGCAGTGCAGGAAAATCAAGCCTGTTCCCACGGCATTTATGCAACAGAATGCGACGAAAGATCACAGGCGCTGATTTGCTCCCCCTGCCCTGCTCTGCTAGTGTCGCGCCGTTCAAACCGCCACCAGAGACAGCCGCCATGGCCCGAAAAAAAGCTGCCATTGACTTCGAGCAATCCCTTGCCGACCTGCAAGCGCTGGTCGAACGCCTGGAGAACGGCGAACTGTCGCTGGAAGACTCGCTGACCGCCTTCGAGCAAGGCATCGGCCTGACCCGCGATTGCCAGAGCGCCCTGACCCAGGCCGAGCAGAAGGTCCAGGTGCTGCTGGAGCGCGACGGCGAGTTGCGCGCCGAGCCGTTCGACGCGGAACAGCCGGAATGATTGCCGCCTACCAGGCCCGTTGCCAGGCCCAGGTGGATGCCGCGCTGGAAACCCTGTTCCACGCCCCCTCGAGCGAACTCGAGCGCCTGTATGCCGCCATGCGCTACAGCGTGATGAACGGCGGCAAGCGGGTACGCCCGCTGCTGGCCTATGCCGCCTGCGAGGCGCTGGGTGGCGCCAGCAGCGATGCCGACGGCGCCGCCTGCGCAGTCGAGCTGATCCACGCCTATTCGCTGGTGCATGACGACCTGCCGGCAATGGACGACGACGACCTGCGTCGCGGCCAGCCCACCACCCACAAGAAATTCGACGAGGCCTGCGCGATCCTGGCCGGCGACGGCTTGCAGAGCCTGGCCTTCAGCGCCCTGCTCGACCCGCGCCTGAGCCCGCAGAGCGATGCCATTCGCCTGGCCATGGTGCAGGCCGTGGCCCAGGGCGCCGGCCCCGCCGGCATGGTCGGTGGCCAGGCCATCGACCTGGGCTCGGTGGGGCTCAAGCTCGATCAGACCGCGCTGGAATACATGCACCGGCACAAGACCGGCGCGCTGATCGAAACCAGCGTCAAGGTCGGCGCCCTGGCCAGCGCGCGGGCCGATGCCCAGACGCTTGCGGCCTTGCAGCAGTATGCCCAGGCCATCGGCCTGGCGTTCCAGGTGCAGGACGACATCCTGGATGTCGAGAGCGATACCGCGACCCTGGGCAAGCGCCAGGGCGCAGATATCGCCCGCGACAAGCCGACCTACCCGGCATTGCTGGGGCTCGAAGCCGCCAAGGCCTACGCGCTGGAACTGCGCGACCAGGCGCTGGCAGCGCTGGCTGGGTTCGATGACAAGGCCGAGCCGCTGCGGGCGTTGGCGCGGTACATCGTCGAACGCCGCAGTTGACGGCAGCGGCCCTTCGCCGGCAATGCCGGCTCCTGCATCGAACCCTGTAGGAGCCGGCATTGCCGGCGAAACGCACACCACATACCTCAATGGGCAGCCTTCACCGCAATAAGGTAAACTGCCGCCTCATCACACCTATAACGATTCGCCTGATGCCCACGACGTTTCAAGAGATCCCCCGCGAACGCCCGGTCACGCCGCTGCTTGACCGTGCCGATACGCCAGCCGGCCTGCGTCGTCTGGCCGAAGCCGACCTGGAGAAACTGGCCGACGAACTGCGCCAGGAGCTGCTCTATAGCGTCGGCCAGACCGGCGGGCACTTCGGTGCCGGCCTGGGCGTCATCGAACTGACGATCGCCCTGCACTACGTCTTCGACACGCCGGACGACCGGCTGGTGTGGGATGTGGGCCACCAGGCGTATCCGCACAAGATCCTCACGGGTCGGCGCGAACGCATGCACAGCCTGCGTCAAAAGGACGGCCTGGCCGCCTTCCCGCGCCGCGTCGAGAGCGAGTACGACACCTTTGGCGTCGGGCACTCCAGCACCTCGATCAGCGCCGCGCTGGGCATGGCCATCGCCGCCCGCCTGCAGAACCAGGCACGCAAGTCGATTGCAGTGATCGGTGACGGCGCGCTCACCGCCGGCATGGCCTTCGAGGCGTTGAACCACGCCCAGGAAGTCAACGCCGACATGCTGGTGATCCTCAACGACAACGACATGTCGATTTCGCGCAATGTCGGCGGCCTGTCCAACTACCTGGCCAAGATCCTCTCCAGCCGCACCTATGCAAGCATGCGCGAGGGCAGCAAGAAGGTGCTGTCGCGCCTGCCCGGCGCCTGGGAGATCGCCCGCCGCACCGAAGAGTATGCCAAGGGCATGCTGGTGCCCGGCACCCTGTTCGAAGAGCTGGGCTGGAACTACATCGGCCCCATCGACGGCCACGACCTGCCTACCCTGATCGCCACCCTGCGCAACATGCGCGACCTCAAGGGGCCGCAGTTCCTGCACGTGGTGACCAAGAAGGGCAAGGGTTTCGCCCCGGCCGAGGTCGACCCGATCGGCTACCACGCGATCACCAAGCTCGAACCGCTGGACGCCCCGGCCACCGCGCCGAAAAAGGCCGCCGGGCCGAAGTACTCGGCGGTGTTCGGCCAGTGGCTGTGCGACATGGCCGCCGCCGACCAGCGCCTGGTGGGCATCACCCCCGCCATGAAGGAAGGCTCGGACCTGGTGGCGTTCAGCGAACGCTACCCCGAGCGCTACTTCGACGTGGCGATTGCCGAGCAGCACGCGGTGACGCTGGCGGCGGGCATGGCCTGCGAGGGCGCCAAGCCGGTGGTGGCGATCTATTCGACCTTCCTGCAGCGCGCCTACGACCAGCTGATCCATGACGTGGCGGTGCAGAACCTCGACGTGCTGTTCGCCATCGACCGCGCCGGCCTGGTGGGCGAAGACGGCCCGACCCACGCCGGCAGCTTCGACCTGTCGTTCCTGCGCTGCATCCCCGGCATGCTGGTGATGACCCCCAGCGACGAGAACGAGCTGCGCAAGATGCTCAGCACCGGGCACCTGTACAACGGCCCTGCCGCCGTGCGCTACCCGCGTGGCAGCGGGCCGAACGCGACGATCGACGGCGACCTTGAGCCGCTGGAGATCGGCAAGGGCGTGATTCGCCGCCAGGGCAGCAAGGTCGCCCTGCTGGTGTTCGGTGTGCAACTGGCAGAAGCGCTGAAGGTGGCCGAAAACCTGGATGCAACCGTGGTCGACATGCGTTTCGTCAAGCCGCTGGATGAAGCGCTGGTGCGCGAGCTGGCTGGCAGCCATGACCTGCTGGTGACCATCGAAGAGAACGCCATCATGGGCGGCGCCGGCTCTGCGGTCAGCGAGTTCCTGAGCGCTGAAGGCGTGCTCAAGCCGATGCTGCACCTGGGCTTGCCGGATGTGTACGTCGAGCATGCCAAGCCGGCGCAAATGCTGGCCGAATGCGGGCTGGATGCTGCCGGGATCGAGGCTTCGGTGCGTCAGCGGAGCCAACTGCTGGGCCTTTAGACCCTTTCGCCAGCCAGGCTGGCTCCTGCCTGCAGGAGCCAGCCTGGCTGGCGAAAGGCGCATCAGCCCAGCTGACGCGGTACCCGGTACAGGTAAAGGATCACCACGCTGGCGATGGCCAGCAGAATCTGCGGCACTCCCTCCAGGCCCACGAATACCGACAGTGCGGCCACCCACGCCGGCAGGCAGGCAAACAGCATCGACACACGGCGAACCCGCGCCAGCTCTATCCAGGCCGCCGGCTCTTCAGCGCTGTTCAGCGCCTTTTCAGTGGCAATCAATGCACGCTTGTAGGCGCTGAAACGCGGCAGGCTGAAGAACATCGAGGCCAGCCCGGCCAGAAACACCGGCATCACCAGCAGCGGGACACGCGCCACACTGCCCCCGAACGCCCAGCCGAACACCAGCAGCGGCGCCAGGGCAAGCGCGAAGAACTGCCACCAGGCGAACGCCAGCCGCCGCTTGACCTGGCCGCGGGTCACGCCCGACCGGCCTCGCCCTGGTGCTCGTTGCCCATCATGTGGCCGAGCTTGCCGGCCTTGGTGGCCAGGTAGTGCTTGTTATGCGGATTGTGCCCGGTGTGCAGCGGCACGCGCTCGGCTACCGCAATGCCCATGGCGGTGAGGGCTTTTACCTTGCGCGGGTTGTTGGTCATCAGGCGCAATGACGTGACGCCCAGGTGCTCGAGCATCGGCTGGCACATGGCGTAGTCACGCTGGTCGGCGGCAAAGCCCAGGCGCTCGTTGGCCTCGACGGTGTCGGCGCCGCCGTCCTGCAGTTCGTAGGCGCGAATCTTGTTCAGCAGGCCGATGCCACGGCCCTCCTGACGCAGATACAGCAGCACGCCACGGCCTTCGCGGGCAATGGCCTGCAGAGCGGCCTCCAGCTGCGAACCACAGTCGCAGCGCTGGCTGAACAGCGCATCGCCGGTCAGGCATTCGGAATGCAGGCGCCCCAGTACCGGCTCGCCATCGGCTACATCACCCAGGCTGAGCACAACGTGCTCGCGGCCGGTGGCTTCGTCGAGAAAACCATGCATGGTGAACGTGGCAAAGGGGGTGGGCAGCTTGGAAGCGGCAACAAAGACGACGGGCACCTTGTGCTCCTGATCAATAACGTGAAATTTGATGTGCGCCGATTGTAACAGCAGCGTAAGGCAGGTGCTTAGGCTGAATTCTTGGGCAAACAGATCGAGAAGTTAGATGCTGGCACGTGCGCCCTGCCCGGAATCGGGAACGGATACGGCTGCTGCCAGCGCTCGAAGATCTCGCGCAATTCACCGCTGGCGATCAGTTCGTCCATGCGCCGATCGAACAGCGCCCGGAGCGCACAGGCCTGCTCGGTCCTGGCAAAGGCCAGGTACAACGGCAACTCGGCGATGTGGGTGCGGCGGAACCGGGCCTTGTCACGGGCCTGGTTGTACACGTAGTCCACCTCGGTCTGGGCATCGATGTAGAAGTCCACGCGCTTGAGTTCGAGCATCGGCAGGATGCCGTCGCGCCGCTGCACCTCGCGAAACTCCTTCACATCGGGCAGGTAGCGCTGGTACTCGTAGCCACGCACCCAGGAGAGCTTGTAGCGGCCGATGGTGGCGGCGCTCGGCACCGGCAGGCTGGCCAGGCCCAGGGCGTAGATATGGTCCTGGTCGAAGGCGTTGCGCGGGTAGAGGTAGTCGTTGCTTTCCTGCTCGTAAGAGCCGACCCAGGCATCGGCCTCGGCGCGCTTGACCAGGCCCACGGCGCGGCTGTAGGGCACGCTGATGGCGAGCACCTTGACCCCCGCCGGCTCGAACACCTTGCGCAGCACGTCCCAGGCCATGCCGCGCCCTTCGACGTCGGTGTAGTCCGGCCAGATCTCGCTGGCCAGGCGCACCTCCTGCGGCAACGCGGTCGGCTCGCCAGCCCAGGCGATGCCGCCACCCAGCGCCAACACCAGCAGCAACACTCGCCATGCGCGCATCAGGCCACTCCCTTCAGGTGAAACTCCACACCAGCGCCTGCATGCCCAACCAGGCGAACACGCCGGCCAGCACGTCATCGAACATGATGCCGAAACCGCCATGCACATGCCGGTCGATCCAGCGGATCGGCCACGGCTTGAGTATGTCGAAGAAGCGGAACATCAGAAAGCCTGCCAACAACCATAGCCAACCTTCCGGTACCAGCCAGAGGGTTATCCACATGCCGACCATCTCGTCCCAGACGATGCCCTCGTGGTCATGCACGCCCAGGTCGTCGGCGACCTTGCCGCACAACCATACGCCGAACAGCATGGTCAGCCCCAGCATCAGCCAGTAGCCCCAGTCGGGCAGCATCTGCCACAGCGGGATGAACGGCACGGCCACCAGCGAACCCCAGGTGCCCGGCGCCTTGGGCAGGGTGCCGGAGCCGAAGCCGAAGGCCAGAAAATGCCAGGGGTTGCGCCAGACTGAAGGCGGCACGTTTTCTGCCGGCACCTGATTGGGGTGATCGGTCACGGTGTCTCCCTAAAAATGTTGATAACCCCGCGTGCGCGGGGTGATGTCCGCCCCGGCGTGGTCACGCAGGCTGACGCCGCTGCCCGCCTCCACCCGACCGACCACGTGCACCGGCCAGCCGGCAGCCTGCAGGCCGGCCAGGTGCGCGGGGGGCAAGGTGAAGGCAATCACGTAGTCGTCGCCACCGGTGAGCGCGGCCTGTCGCGCACCTTCCAGGCCCAGCAGGCCCTGCAGCGCCGTACCCAGCGGCAGCTGTTCGAGCGACAGCACAATCGACACGCCCGAGGCCGTGGCAATGTGTCCGCAATCGGCCAGCAGGCCATCGGAGATATCCAGCGCCGCGCTGGCCTTGCCTCGCAGCGCCTGACCCAGCGCCAGTTGCGGTGGCGGCGACCAGTAGTGCGCCAGCAGCGGCTCGGCCAGCGCCACCGCCGCCTCGCGTTCGCCAAGCACCAGCGGCAAGGCCCCGGCAGCGTTGCCCAGCTCACCGCCGACACACACCAGGTCACCAGGCCGCGCACCGCTGCGCGTCAGGGCCTGGCCGGCAGGCACGCGGCCGAACACGGTCATGGTCAGGCTCAGCGGCCCATGGGTGGTGTCCCCGCCTACCAGGCTCAGGCCGCATTGTCGGGCCATCAGGTTCAGACCCTGGGCATAGGCCTTCAGCCAATCGGCGTGAACCGTCGGCAGGGTCAGGGCAAGGGTAAAGGCCACGGGGGTGGCGCCCATGGCTGCCAGGTCACTGGCAGCCACCGCCAGCGAGCGCTGGCCGAGCAGGAACGGTTCGCACACAGCCGGGAAATGCACCCCGGCCACCAGCGTGTCGGTGGACACGGCCAGTTGCTCGCCGGCCGGTAGCGCCAGCAGGGCGCAATCGTCGCCGATCCCCAGGGCGACCCCGTCGCCGGCCTGCGCACAGGGCGCGGCGGCGAAGTAGTGGCGGATCAGCTCGAATTCACCCATGGGCAGGCAGCGCCGCAATCAGCGCTTGAACGCCTTCACTTCGGCTTCGCGCAGCCGCGGTGCGAGCTTGTCGAGCACACCGTTGACGAACTTGTGCCCGTCAGTGGCGCCGTACACCTTGGCCAGCTCGATACCTTCGTTGATGACCACGCGATAAGGCACGTCGACCCGCTTGATCAGCTCCCAGGTGGACAGGCGCAGCACCGACAGCTCGACCGGATCGAGCTCTTCGAGCACGGTGTCCAGGCAAGGCGCGAGGGCCTTGTCGATTTCTTCCTTGATCGCCGGCACGCCGTGCAGGATCTCGCGGAAGTAGGCACCGTCGACATCGGTGAAATCGTTATCGACCCGGAACTGCGCTTCGATCTCGTTCAGCGAGTGCTTGGCCATGTGCCACTGGTACAGCGCCTGGGTCGCGAGCTTGCGGGCTTCGCGACGCTTGGCACTCTTGGAGGGCTTGCCAGCATCCGCAGGTTTTGGATCGCGCGGGTTGAAACGATCGCTTTCGTCGCTAATCACTTGGCCTCCAACTGCGCCAGCAGGCTGACCATTTCCAGGGCGGACAGGGCCGCTTCGGCGCCCTTGTTGCCGGCCTTGGTGCCGGAACGCTCGATGGCCTGTTCGATCGAATCGACGGTCAGGACACCGAAGGCAACCGGCACGCCGAACTCCATGGACACCTGGGCCAGGCCCTTGGTGCATTCGCCCGCCACGTATTCGAAGTGCGGGGTGCCACCACGGATCACGGCGCCCAGGGCGATGATCGCGGCGTATTCGCTCTGCTGGGCGACCTTCTGTGCCACCAGCGGAATCTCGAACGCACCCGGTGCACGGATGATGGTGATGTCGCTTTCGCTCACGCCGTGGCGAACCAGGGCATCAACGGCACCGCTTACCAGGCTTTCGACGACGAAGCTGTTGAAGCGGCCAACCACCAAAGCATAGCGACCTTTGGGGGCAATGAAGGTACCTTCGATGGTCTTCAGGGACATTGCGGGGTTCTCATCTTAAAGAGCCAGGCCGCAACGGTGCGGCCTGTGGGAGTTTTGTTCCGGATCAACAGCGGGAAACCAGCCCCTGCTTTATTCGGAGGGCACGTATTCTACAACTTCCAGATCGAATCCGGATATCGCATTGAACTTCATTGGCGAACTCATCAGGCGCATCTTGCGTACGCCCAGGTCGCGCAGAATCTGCGAACCGGCACCCACGGTGCTGTAGGTGGTGGGTGTCTTGACCTGGCTGCTGTCGGCGCTTTCGCGGATATGCGCCAGCAGCACGTCGCCGTCCAGCGGGTGTCCGAGCAGCAGCACCACGCCGCTGCCGGCCTCTGCCACGGCGCTCATCGCGGCGCGCAGGCTCCAGCGGCCGGGCTGCTTGACCAGCAGCAGGTCGCGCAGCGGGTCCATGTTGTGCACCCGCACCAGGGTCGGTTCCTCGGCGCAGATCTTGCCCAGGGTCAGGGCCATGTGCACGTCGCCTTCGACCGAATCGCGGTAGGTCACCAGGTTGAACTGACCCAGTTCGCTGTCCAGCGGCTGCTCGGAAATCCGCTGAATGGTACGTTCGTGGATCATGCGATAGTGGATCAGGTCGGCGATGGTGCCGATCTTGATGTTGTGCTCGGCGGCGAACACTTCCAGCTCGGCGCGACGCGACATGGTGCCGTCGTCGTTCATCACCTCGCAGATCACCCCGCTCGGCTCGAAACCGGCCATGCGCGCCAGGTCGCAGGCCGCCTCGGTGTGGCCGGCACGGGCCAGGGTACCGCCGGGCTGGGCCATCAGCGGGAAGATGTGGCCCGGGCTGACGATGTCTTCGGCCTTGGCGTCCCGGGCGGCGGCGGCCTGCACGGTGCGCGCGCGGTCGGCGGCGGAGATACCGGTGGTGACGCCTTCGGCAGCTTCGATCGAAACGGTGAACTTGGTGCCGAAGCCCGAGCCGTTGCGCGGGGCCATCAGCGGCAGCTTGAGCAGCTCGCAGCGCTCGCGCGACATCGGCATGCAGATCAGGCCACGGGCGTGCTTGGCCATGAAGTTGATGTGTTCGGCCTTGCAGCACTCGGCGGCCATGATCAGGTCGCCTTCGTTCTCGCGGTCTTCGTCATCCATCAGGATGACCATTTTGCCCTGGCGAATGTCTTCGACCAGTTCTTCGATGCTGTTGAGCGCCACGCGGCACCCCCTTCTAAATCAGGATTTCAGGTAGCCGTTGGCGGCCAGGAAACTTTCGGTGATGCCACCCTTGCCCGGCTCGGCGGCCTTGTCGCCCAGCAGCAGACGCTCCAGGTAACGGGCCAGCAGGTCGACCTCAAGGTTAACCCGACGCCCGGTGCGGTAGTCGGCCATGATGGTTTCAGCGAGGGTGTGCGGCACGATGGTCAGCTCGAACTCGGCGCCATCGACCTGGTTGACCGTGAGGCTGGTGCCATCGACGGTGATCGAGCCCTTGTGGGCGATGTACTTGGCCAGCTCGGCCGGCGCGCGCAGGCGGAACTGGATGGCGCGGGCGTTATCGCTGCGCGAGATGACTTCGCCGACACCGTCGACGTGGCCGCTGACCAGGTGGCCGCCCAGGCGGCTACTGGGGGTCAGGGCCTTTTCCAGGTTGACCCGGCTGCCTACCTTGAAGTCGGCAAAGGCGGTGCAGTCGAGGGTTTCGCGGCTGACGTCAGCCCAGAAACCGTCGCCAGGCAGTTCGACGGCGGTCAGGCACACGCCGTTGACGGCGATGCTGTCGCCCAGTTTCACGTCGCCCAGGTCGAGCTTGCCGGTTTCGACATACACGCGCACGTCGCCGCCTTTGGGGGTGAGTGAACGGATGCTGCCGATGGATTCGATGATGCCGGTGAACATGAGTCCTCCTTCAGAACGGGTCGCGCAAGGCGCAGGCCGCGAATTATACGCCGGGCGCAGGCACAGGAATGGCAGTGACTCGCCAGTCATCGCCTACGGCGCGCATGTCGGTGATGTTGAGGGCCTGCGCTTCGCTCATTCTGGCCAGGGGCCAATCGAGCAATGGGCGGGCACTGGAGCCGAGAAACTTGGCAGCGATGAAGAGCTGGTATTCGTCCACCAGGCCCTGTTGCGCGAAGGCACCGGCCAGGCCCGGGCCGGCCTCCACCAGCACCTCGCTGGCACCACGCCGGGCCAGTTCGCGCAGCAGCGCGGGCAGGTCGACGTGCCCGTCGGTGCCGGGCAGGCTCAGCAGGTCATGGCCGGCCTGGGCGTACTGCGCAACTGGCGCGGCGGCCGTCACCACCAGCACCGGGCCGGCCAGGAAGAACGGCGCCGTCAGCGGCAGGCGCAGGCGCCCGTCGATGAGCACGCGCAACGGTGGGCGGGCCATCGCCAGGGCGGTGCTGTCGGCGTCCAGCCCAAGCTCGTCGGCGCGCACGGTCATGCGCGCGTTGTCGGCCAGCACGCTCTGGGCGCTGGTCAGCACCACGCTGGAGCGCGCGCGCAGACGCTGCACCGCCGAGCGTGCGGCCGGGCCGGTGATCCACTGGCTCTCGCCACTGGCCATGGCGGTGCGCCCGTCCAGGCTCATCGCCAGTTTGACCCGCACAAAGGGCAGGCCGTGTTCCATGCGTTTCAGAAAGCCCGGGTTGAGTGCGCGGGCCTCGGCCTCCAGCACACCGCTGGCAACCTCGATACCGACGTCGGCCAGGCGCTTGAGCCCCTGCCCCGCCACTTGCGGGTTGGGGTCCTGCATGGCCGCCACCACCCGCGCCACACCGGCCTTGACCAGCGCCTCGGCACACGGCGGCGTGCGCCCGTGGTGGCTGCACGGCTCCAGGGTCACATAGGCACAGGCGCCACGGGCCAGCTCGCCGGCCTGGCGCAGCGCGTGCACCTCGGCATGCGGTTCGCCGGTGCGCACGTGCCAGCCTTCGCCGACCACCTGCCCGTCACGCACGATCACGCAACCGACCCGCGGGTTGGGATGGGTGGAATAGAGACCCTTGCGCGCCAGTTCCAGCGCACGGGCCATGTAGTGGGCGTCGAGCACGTCGCGTTCGCTGGGCAGGCTCATTGCTTGGAAGGCTCGCGCGCCAGGCGGTCGATTTCTTCACGAAATTCGTCCAGGTCCTGGAAGCGACGGTACACCGAGGCGAAGCGGATGTAGGCCACTTCGTCGAGCTTTTGCAGCTCGGCCATCACCAGTTCGCCGACGACCAGCGACTTGACCTCGCGCTCGCCGGTGGCGCGCAGCTTGTGCTTGATGTGGGCCAGCGCCGCTTCGAGGCGCTCGACGCTCACCGGGCGCTTTTCCAGCGCCCGCTGCATGCCGGCGCGCAGTTTTTCTTCGTCGAAGGGCTGGCGGCTGCCGTCGGTCTTGATCAGGCGCGGCAGCACCAGTTCGGCGGTTTCGAAGGTGGTGAAGCGCTCACCGCAGGCCACGCATTCGCGGCGACGGCGCACTTGTTCGCCCTCGGCAACCAGTCGCGAGTCGATGACCTTGGTGTCGTTGGCACCGCAGAAGGGACAGTGCATGGTGGCAGGCAACAAAAAAAGGGAGGGTCATGGTAGCGCATCCCACTGGCAAGACAAGCCAAAGCAGTTACCATCCAGTGAGGAAATATCCCCCCGAAGGAATTGATCATGCCCTTTAGAGCGCTCGTTGTGCTCAGTTTTGCCGCCCTGCTGGCCGCCTGCAGCAGCGATGAACCCAAGCCGGTGCTGGCCCCCAAGGCCCCGGTAGCGGCCAAGCAACCTGTGGCCCTGGGCCCGCTGCCGGCCTACCAGCGTGAAATCAGCGGCACCCTGCTCGGCATCCCGTCGGGCGCCGAGGTCGAGCTGGCGCTGCTGGTGGTCGACCCGCGCGGCCGCCCGCAACGCCTGCTGGCCAGCAGCAACCTGGACGCCAACGGCCAGGACCTGCCGTTCCAGCTGCGTTTCAACCCCGAGGCGTTCCCTGCCGGTGCGCGGGTGGAGCTGCGCGGGCGTGCCAGCCAGTCCGGGCAGCTGATCCTGCACCTGCAACCTGTGGCGGTCAGCAGCCCGCAAACCCAGGCCACCGGCCCGCTGCGCCTCGAAAAAGCGCCGTGACCGCGCCGATCCACCTGCAACAGGCGTTGAGCGGGCTGCTGGGGGACGCACGGCTGGTGGTCAGCGAGCTGCCGGCCTGCGACCTCAAGCTGTGGCTGATCGATGCGCACAACATGGACCGCGCGTTCAGCCCCGAGGAAACCCGGCGCATCCTGCACGAGCCGCCCTACTGGGCCTTCTGCTGGGCCAGCGGCCTGGCCATGGCGCGCTACCTGGCCGCCCGCCCCGAGTGGGTGGCCGGCAAACGCGTGCTGGACTTCGGCGCAGGCTCGGGCATTGCCGGCATCGCCGCCGCCCGCGCCGGGGCGCTTGAAGTGGTGGCCTGCGACCTCGACCCGCTGGCGCTGCAGGCAAGCCGCGCGAATGCCGCGCTCAACCAGGTGCAGTTGGGCTACTCCAGCGATTTCTTCGCCGAGGCCGACCGCTTCGACCTGGTGCTGGTGGCCGATGTGCTCTACGACCGCGCCAACCTGCCGCTGCTCGATGCGTTTCTCAGCCGCGGGCACCAGGCGCTGGTGGCCGACTCGCGGGTGCGCGACTTCCGTCACCCCCTGTACCGCCAGCTCGACACCCTGCACGCCCTGACCCTGCCAGACCTGGCCGAACCCCACGAATTCCGCCAGGTGAGCCTGTACCACGCCAGCCGCAGCGCTTTATAGTGTTGCCATTCAAGGATTTGCGAGAGTCGCGATGAGCCAGGAAACCCCGTACATCTTCAATGCCACCAGCGCCGACTTCGACCAGTCGGTGATCCAGAACTCCCACGTCAAACCCGTGCTCGTCGACTTCTGGGCCGACTGGTGCGCGCCGTGCAAGGTGCTGATGCCGCTGCTGGAGAAAATCACCGCCGAATACCGGGGTGAGCTGCTGCTGGCCAAGGTCAACTGCGATGTGGAACAGGACATTGTCGCGCGCTTCGGTATCCGCAGCCTGCCGACGGTGGTGCTGTTCAAGGATGGCCAGCCGGTCGACGGCTTTGCCGAGGCACGCCCGGAATCGGAAATCCGCGCAATGCTCGAACCGCATGTGCAACTGCCGCCACCGGCAGCGGCCGACCCGCTGGTAGTGGCCCAGGGGCTGTTTGCCGAGGGACGCTTCAGCGAGGCCGAGGCGCTGCTCCAGGCCCTGCTGACCGAAGACAACAGCAATGCCGCGGCACTGATCCTGTATGCCCGTTGCCTGGCCGAGCGTGGCGAGCTGGGCGAAGCGCAGACCGTGCTCGATGCGGTCAAGAGCGATGAGCACAAGGCTGCACTGGCCGGTGCCAAGGCGCAGCTGACGTTCCTCAAGCAGGCCGCCAGCCTGCCGGACGTGGCAGACCTGAAGTCACGCCTGGCACAGAACGCCGAGGATGACGAGGCGGCGTATCAGCTGGCAGTGCAGCAGCTCTCGCGCCAGCAGTACGAGGCGGCGCTGGACGGGCTGCTGAAACTGTTCAAGCGCAACCGCGGGTATGAAGGCGGCCTGCCGCACAAGACCCTGCTGCAGGTGTTCGACCTGCTGGGCAACGAGCACCCGCTGGTGCTGGATTACCGCCGCAAGCTGTTTGCTGCGTTGTACTGAGGTCAACCGCCCGCTCCCACAAGGTTACCTACCCGCGCTGTGGGAGCGGGCTTGACCCGCGATGGGATCAACGCGGTGTTCAGCCGACCCAGTGATAGACCGGCGCATCCGCCCCGCTTTCCACCCTCACCTCGCTGCTATGGCGCAAACGCACCAGCAGGCGCTTGCCGGCCGCCGTATTGCCCGCCAACCCCTCCAGCGCCTCCAGCAACTGGGGCCCGTTCAACTGACCGGCCTTGCGCAACACCTCGCGCGCCGCCTGCCACACTGCATCGTCCGGGCGCACCGGCGCCGTCGGTACAGCAGCAACCGCCGGCGCCCCGGCCGCCTGCAACTGCCCGCCCAGCTGCGCCCACTCATGGGGCTCCAGCTCCACGCTCAAATCCACCGGCCATTCGCCGATGTGTCCACGAATACGCACGTTCGCACCCTCCATTCGATCAGGCGCCCATGCTCCCACGAAGTTTCATCCAGCGACACTGGTACGCGGCCGACAAGTTGTTATAACATTTCGAAACTCTTTCAGCGCCTTCCGGAGTTCCGCCCATGCGTCGTCTGCTGCTTGCCTTGCCGTTCGCCCTGCTGCCCCTGAGTCTGGTTTACGCCCATGACGACCATGACCATGAGCATGGCAGCCTGGGCGCCCATGAACATGGCGTGGCGCACCTGAACGTCGCACTCGACGGCAATGCCCTGGAGCTGGAATTCGACAGCCCGGCGATGAACCTGGTGGGCTTCGAACATGCCGCCACTTCCGCCACCGACAAGGCCAAGGTCGCGGCCGTGCGCGCCCAGTTCGAAACACCCTTGGCGCTGTTCGGCCTGAACAAGGCAGCCGGTTGCAGCGAAACCGACCAGGACCTGCAAAGCCCGCTGTTCGGCGACAAGCCGGTGCATGACGAGGATGGCGACGCCCACGATCACGAACACAGCGACATCAACGCCCATTACAAACTCGAATGCACCACCGCGGCCCAGCTCACCCGCCTGGACCTGGCGCCACTGTTCAAGGCCTTCCCCGCCACCCAGAAGATCCAGCTGCAGCTGGTGGGCCCCAATGGCCAGAAGGGCGTGGACCTGACCCCGACCCACAGCGCGATCGACTTCTGACATGGGCCAGGCACTGATCGAACTGTCCCGGCTGGGTTTCGCCTGGCCCGGCCAGCCTGAGCTGCTGGACATACCGGCGTTGCGCCTGCAGGCCGGCGAGTCGCTGTTCCTCAAGGGCCCCAGCGGCAGTGGCAAGACCACCCTGCTGGGCCTGCTGGGCGGGGTGCAGAAGGCCGACCGCGGCAGCATCCGCCTGCTCGGCCAGGAGCTGGGCGCGCTCAGCCAGGGCCAGCGCGACCGTTTTCGCGTCGATCATACCGGCTACATCTTCCAGCAGTTCAACCTGCTGCCGTTTCTGTCGGTACGCGAAAACGTCGAGCTGCCGTGCCGTTTCTCGCGCAGCCGGGCGCAACGCGCCGGCCAGCGCTACGGCAGTGTGGACAAGGCCGCCGCCAGCCTGCTCGCCCATCTGGGCCTGAAGGACCCGGCACTGCTGGCACGGCGCGCCGACAGCCTGTCGATCGGTCAGCAGCAACGGGTGGCCGCCGCCCGCGCGCTGATCGGCCAACCCGAGCTGGTGATTGCCGACGAGCCGACTTCGGCGCTCGATGCCGACACCCGTGAAGCCTTCATCCGCCTGCTGTTCGCCGAATGCCGCGCAGCCGGCTCCAGCCTGTTGTTCGTCAGCCACGACCAGAGCCTGGCACCGCTGTTCGATCGCCAGCTGTCGCTTGCCGAACTCAACCGCGCCGCGCGCCCTGCCAGCGACCTGGAGGCCTGATGTACCTGCTCCGCCTTGCCCTGGCGAGTCTCGCCAACCGCCGCTTCACTGCCCTGCTCACCGCCTTCGCCATCGCCCTGTCGGTGTGCCTGCTGCTGGCGGTGGAGCGGGTACGCACCGAGGCCCGCGCCAGTTTTGCCAGCACCATCAGTGGCACCGACCTGATTGTCGGTGCGCGCTCGGGCTCGGTGAACCTGCTGCTGTACTCGGTGTTTCGCATCGGCAACGCCACCAACAACATCCGCTGGGACAGCTTCGAGCACTACGCCAGCAACCCGCGGGTGAAGTGGGCCATCCCGATCTCGCTGGGCGACTCGCACCGCGGTTACCGGGTGATGGGCACCACCGAAGCCTACTTCGAGCATTACCAGTACGGGCGCAAGCAGCACCTGCAGCTGGCCAGCGGGCGTGCCTTCGCCAGCGACCCGTTCGAGGTGGTGCTGGGCGCCGAGGTGGCCGACGCGCTGCATTACAAACTCGGCGACAAGCTGGTACTGGCCCATGGCGTGGCCGCCATCAGCCTGGTCAAGCATGACGACAAGCCGTTCACCGTGGTGGGCGTGCTGCAACGCACCGGCACCCCGGTGGACCGCACCCTGCACATCAGCCTTGGCGGCATGGAGGCGATCCACGTCGACTGGCACAACGGCGTGCCCGCCCGCGGCGCCGGCCGCGTCAGCGCCGAACAGGCCCGTGGCATGGACCTCACACCCAAGGCCATCACCGCGTTCATGCTGGGCCTGAACAACAAGATCAGCACCTTCACCCTGCAACGCGAGATCAACGAGTTTCGCGGCGAGCCGCTGTTGGCGATTCTGCCCGGCGTGGCCCTGCAGGAGCTGTGGAGCCTGATGGGCACCGCCGAACAGGCGCTGTTCGTGGTGTCGCTGTTCGTGGTGCTGACCGGCCTGATCGGCATGCTCACGGCGATCCTCACCAGCCTCAACGAGCGCCGCCGCGAAATGGCCATCCTGCGCTCGGTGGGTGCACGCCCCTGGCATATTGCAGGGCTGCTGGTGATGGAGGCGTTCACCCTGGCGCTGGCGGGGATTGCCGCCGGGCTGGGCCTGCTCTACCTTGGCATCGCCCTGGCCCAGGGCACGGTGCAGGCCAACTACGGCCTGTACCTGCCGCTGGCGCTGCCCAGCGCCCACGAGTGGAGCCTGCTGGGGATCATCCTCGGCGCCGCCGTGCTGATGGGCAGCATTCCGGCCTGGCGGGCCTACCGCCAGTCGCTGGCCGACGGTTTGTCCATTCACCTGTGAGAACGCCCGTGATACGTCGTGCCCTGCTGTTGTTGCTGTTGATTGCCCCGCCCCTGTGGGCAGGTGAGCCGCGCACGCTGGAATGGCCGCAATTGATCCCCGAGGGTGCACCGGTGATCGTGCCGCAGATGACCCCACTGCACGACCTTTCGCAGTTGAGCAACGCGCTGGCCGGCGAAAGCGGCCCGGCGGCGCAGCAGCAGGCGCCCGACGCGCCGGTGGTGAAGGCACTGGATGGCCAGCAGGTGAAGCTGCCGGGCTACATCGTGCCACTGGAAGTCAGCGAGGAAGGCCGTACCACCGAGTTCCTGCTGGTGCCGTACTACGGCGCGTGCATTCACGTGCCGCCCCCACCGTCGAACCAGATCGTGCACGTGTTCAGCGAAATCGGCATCAAGGTCGAGGAGCTGTACCAGCCCTACTGGATCGAGGGGCCGATGCAGGTCAAGGCTTCCAGCAGCGAGCTGGCCGAGGCCGGCTACCAGATGGAAGCCGAGAAGATCTACGCCTATGAACTACAATAGAAGCCCCGCGCCAGGGCGTTTGCGGTTTCATTGAGCTGCGTCAAGAATCACCGCCTGTCAGCTCCTTACCATTGGACACATTAAATTCTAAACGTCCTTTGGGAGCTTCCATGAACAAGTCCTTGCTCAGCGCCTCGCTCATTGCCCTCGCGCTTGCAGCCCCTGTTGCCCACGCCCACCAGGCGGGCGATTTCATTCTGCGTGCCGGTGCGATCACCACCGCACCGAACGAGGACAGCGGCGATATCAAGCTCGACGGCACCAAGGTTGGCGGCACCAAGGCCACCCTGGACAGCGACACCCAGCTGGGCCTGGCCTTTGCCTACATGCTGACCGACCACATCGGCCTGGAACTGCTGGCAGCCACCCCGTTCCAGCACGAAGTGGGCGTAAAGGGCCTGGGCGCGGGCCTGGACGGCAAGCTGGCGAACATCAAGCAACTGCCACCGACCCTGTCGCTGCAGTACTACCCGATGGAGCCGACCTCCAAGTTCCAGCCTTACGCCGGTATCGGTCTTAACTACACCCTGTTCTTCGATGAAGACCTGAGCAGCAGCCGCAAGGCCCAGGGCTTCAGCAACATGAAGCTCAAGGACTCGGTCGGCCTGGCCGGCCAACTGGGCATGGACTACATGCTGACCGACAACCTGCTGGTCAACGCCGCGGTCTGGTACGTGGACATCGACACCAAGGCCACCATAGACGGCCCAAGCGCGCTGGGCGTGGGCAAGACCAAGGTGAGCGTGGATGTGGACCCATGGGTCTACATGGTGGGTGTGGGTTACAAGTTCTGACCATGAAAAAGCCCCGATCATTCGGGGCTTTTTTTTGGCTGCGATTCCCGTCAGGGAGATACCGCCTGCAGGAGCCGGCGTTGCCGGCGAAGCTTTTTACGTTCAGCGCCCCAGCAGGTGCGCCAGCCCATCGGCCAGTGGCGTCGGCTCGGGCAGGTCGAAGCGCGCCAGCAGCCGCGCATTGTCGGCCCGCGAATGACGGATATCACCCGCGCGCGCCGGCCCGTGATTGACCTCGGGCAACGGCCCTACCACCTTGCGCAGTGCGTCGAGCAACTGGTTCAGCGTGGTGGCGCGGTTCAGCCCCACGTTCACCGCGCCCTCCTGCACCTGCGCCTGTTCCAGCGCCTGCACCAACACCGCCACCAGGTCGGCCACATACAGGAAGTCACGGGTCTGCTCGCCATCGCCAAACAGGTTGATCGGCGTGCCGTTGAGGGCGCGCTCGCAGAAGATGCTGATCACTCCCGAATACGGCGACGACGGGTCCTGGCGTGGCCCGAAGATATTGAAGAAGCGAAACACCACCGGCTCCAGCCCATGCTGGCGACGATAGAAGTCCAGGTACTGCTCGCTGGCCAGCTTGTCCACCGCATAGGGGGTCAGCGGCGCCTTGGGCGTGTCCTCGTCGATGGCCTGGCCTTCACCGTTGTTGCCGTACACCGCAGCGCTGGAGGCAAACAGCACGCGCTTGATGCCGGCCACACGCATCGCCTCGCACACGTTCAGCGTGCCGATGAAGTTGCTCTGGTGGGTCCTGACCGGGTCTTCCACAGAGGCCTGCACCGAGGCCACCGCCGCCAGGTGCACCACGGCCTGGCAGCCCTCGGCGGCCCGGGCCACCAGGGCGGCATCGGCCACGTCGCCCTCGATCAGTTGCAGGCGCGGGTTGTCCAGCTGCAGGTTCAGACGCCGACCGGTAGACAGGTCGTCGAGCACGCGCACCGCGTACCCCTTGGCCAGCAGCGCGTCGCTCAGGTGGGAGCCGATGAAGCCGGCCCCCCCGGTAATCAGGATAGGAGCATCAGCCATGACGATAGAACCGGTCCAGTAGGGTCGGCAGGCCGGCGCGCCAGGCACGCGGCTTGATGCCGAAGGTGTGGAGGATTTTCTTGCAGGCCAGCACCGCGTGCTGGGGTTCTTCGGCAGCATCCGGGCGGGCGGCGTGGGCCTGCGCAGTGGGCGCTTCGACGGCCAGCTGACGCAGTTGCCCGGCTTCGCTGAGGATCGCCTGACCCAGCGCCAGCGGCGTGGTCGCCTCGTTGCCGGCGTAATGGTAGGTGCCCCATAGTGGCGCGCCACAGTCCAGTTGCTTGAGCACCGCCAGGATCACCCGCGCTGCATCGTCGACCGGGGTCGGGTTGCCACGCCGGTCGTCGGCCAGCAGCAGTTCCTGCGAGTGCTCGGCGCGGGTCAGAAAACGCCCCAGCACGCCGTCGACGCTGTCGTCGAGCACCCAGCCAAAGCGCAGCAGCACGTGCTGCGGGCAGGTCGCGCGCACGCTCTGTTCGATGCGCCACAACGCCTGGCCACGTTGGCCGAGCGGTACCGGCTCGTCCTTTTCGCTGTAGGCCGTGGCCCGCGAACCGTCGAATACCCGGTAGCTGGAGGGTTGCAGCAAGATGATGTTGTGGTGCTGGCACAGTTCGGCCAGGCGCTCGACCGCACGCTCCTGCGAAGCCAGGCGCTGCTCGCTCACCGATTCGGCCTGGAACCAGTCGAAGTAGTAGGCCAGATTGATCAGCGCATCGGGGCGGGTGTCATCGAGCAGCTGGGTCAGGCTCGCGGCATCCCAGCCCTGGTCAGGTGGGCGCGGCGCCAGAAAGCCGATATCTTCCTCGGCCCCGAGGCGAATCAGCGCTTGCCCAAGGGCATTTCCACCACCCAACAGCATCAGGCGCATTCGCATAGAGTCAGCAGGTCCGGTCAGATAAATTGAGGGAAAGCGGATATTTTGCGGCTTCCAGCAAGCGAAGTCCAACGCGGGGCCGACTGACGCCAAAGTCTAGAGTGTGTCAGCGCAAAGTGTGACGGGTTCAACGTAGTTCAAGAAATAACCTGCGCGCCCACCAGAAATGCCCGACTGCATCTACTGTAAAAGCGTCAGCCTCGCTGGTTCATGTCGACTTGTCGACCCTTCACCCCGGGCAAGAGGACCGCTTCATGCCGATCAAGACGGCCGCACACGGACGTGAGCGTTGGCAATTCGACGAACCCAGCCCGGGCCGCGAGTGCCTGGTGGTCGAAACGTTCGACGGCTACAGCCAGGAAGGTCGCCTGCTGATCCCCGATATCGAGCACGCGCCGCCGCTGTTCATGCTCGGCGGCGCACGCAGCGACTTCACCCACCTCAACCCGCTGCTGTACCGCCTGCAGGCCCTGGGCATCGGCTCGCTGACCGGCAACCTGTCGGGGCACAGCCTGGCCAGCCTGCCGGGGGCCCGGGCGCCCTCGCTGCACACCAACCTGGCCGAGGCGCTGCGCTTCTTTCGCCACGTCGAGCATCGCTGCAACACCGTGATCGGCCACAGCCTGGGCGCAGCGCTGGCGCTGAAAGTGGCAGCGCACCATGCACGCCAGGTGAACAAGCTGGTGCTGCTGTGCCCGGCGGTCTATGCCGACAGCGCCTACGATGCACCCTTCGGCCCGGCCTTCACCCGCGCCATCAGCACCCCCCACGGGTTTCTCGACAGCGACAGCTACAAGTTCCTGCGCAGCTATCGCGGCCAGGTGCTGCTGGTGCTGGGACAATACGATGGCCTGCTGGCCGCCCACCACGGGCGAACCCCGGGCACGTCGGCAGGCCATGTGGAAATCGACGGCATGCTGCGCTACAGCCCGATCCCGGCCGAAGTCATCCAGGCGCTGAGCGACACCCTACCCCCCGGGCATTTCGAACAGCTGACCCTGCCCGACTGCGACCACGGCATCGCCGCCCACCTGCGCGCCCATCCCCCACAGGCCGGGGCCCTGGCGCAGCAGGTGGCGGCATTCATTCGCCGCTGAGCACGGCGCCCTTCACTCGATCTCGAACAGGCCGTTGCGAATCGGCCCGACGTTGAGCCGTGCGCGCACATCGTCATCGATGCGCGGGTCATCCGGGCGGTACAGCCGGACCTGGCGGTAGGCATTGATGCGGTTGATTTCCGGGCCCAGGTATTCCCATACCACGCGGGTACACGCCGGAGTGCGCCGGTCACCGCTGGAGACGCCGGTCTTGAGGCCGTTGAGCCGGGTGATGCGGCTCTTGAAGCTGGGAATCAGGATGGTCTGGCTCATCTCGTTGACCGTCAGCGATTCGTAGTCGATCAGAAACACCCGGTCCTGCAACTGAAAGGCCGCGCCCAGATAGCGGCAGCGCACCCAGTCTTCGGCCTGCACGTCGGTGCTGCTGGAGCGCTCCTGGCGTTCCTGTCGCTCGAACAGGAACGTGCCGCGTTCTTCGCGCAGGTGCACCAGCGACAGCAGGATGCTGCCCGGCACCGACATGCAGTTGGAATATTCGAAGTAGTAGCCGCAGTAGCGCGACAGATTGCCCTCGTGCTCGCGCAGCGGGCGCAGAAGTTCCAGCAACGGGTCGGCCTGGGCCGGGCTGGCAAGCGCCGAGCTGCGCGCACCGATCAGGCGCGCGAACTGTTCTGGCGGCAGGCCCAGTTCGTAGTCCTCGACGCCGAAGAAGTCGCCGATGCGCTTGAGGTTGTACGCCGTCGGCTGGCTCTGCCCGCTCAGGTACTTGTTGAACTGCGCCCGGTTGATCGACAGCTGCCGGCAAACCTCGGAAATAGAGCGGTAATGGCTGCACGCCAGCTTGAGGTTGGGGCCCAGGTGTTGACTCATTGATCAGGTACCGATTGATGCGATAGGCGCCAGTTTAGCATCAGGTCGCATCAATTCAGAGCAACCCGCGAAATTGTAACGACGTTTGTCATGACCAACCATGCGCCCCCAGGCAAACGGCGCACGCCGTCAGCCACTGTCATTCAGAACAAGAACCGAGGTCACGCCATGCTCGAAGTGCTCAACGATTTCCTTTCGGGGAAGCTCCTTATTGTGCTTATCGTCGGACTGGGAAGCTATTTCACCCTGCGCTCGCGATTTGTGCAGTTTCGCCATTTCATCCATATGTTCGGCGTATTCAAGGAATCGTTGCGCGGCCAGGCGGGCCAGTTGAGTTCGTTCCAGGCACTGATGCTGAGCCTGGCCGGGCGCGTGGGTGCCGGCAACATCGCCGGTGTCGGTATCGCCGTGACCCTGGGCGGCCCGGGCGCGGTGTTCTGGATGTGGGTGACGGCGCTGGTGGGCATGTCCAGCAGCTTCTTCGAATGCACCCTGGCGCAGGTCTACAAGCGCGCCGACGGTGATGGCCTGTACCGCGGCGGCCCGGCCTACTACATCCTGCACGGCCTCAACCTGCGCGCCATGGCAGTGGTGTTCTCGGTGTTGCTGCTGGTGACCTACGGCTTCGCCTTCAACGGCCTGCAGTCGTACACCGTGACCCACTCGCTGCAGAACGCCTTCGGCTTCGCCCCGGAGCACACCGGGATTGCCCTGGCCGTGCTGCTGGCCATCGTGTTCCTGGGCGGGATCAAGCGCATCGCCTCGGTGTCCGACCTGCTGGTGCCGGTCAAGACCCTGGCCTACATCGGCGTTACCCTGTACGTGATCGGCAGCCAGATCGAACACGTGCCGGCCATGCTCGAAACCATCTTCAAGAGCGCCTTCGGCCTGGACCCTGCATTCGGCGGCCTGCTGGGCAGTGCCATCGTGATGGGCGTCAAGCGTGGCGTGTTCGCCAACGAAGCGGGCCTTGGCAGTGCGCCCAACGTGGCCGCCGTGGCGGCAGTGAAACACCCGGGCGCCCAGGGCGTGGTGCAGGCATTCAGCGTGTTCCTCGATACCTTCGTGATCTGCACCTGCACCGCGCTGCTGATTCTGCTGTCGGGCTTCTACACCCCGGGCTTCGAAGGTGACGGCATCGTGCTGACCCAGAACTCGCTGGCTGCCGTGGTCGGTGACTGGGGTCGCCTGTTCGTCAGCGTGGCGCTGTCGCTGTTCGTGTTCACCTGCATCCTCTACAACTACTACCTGGGCGAAAACAGCCTGCAGTTTCTGACCCGCAACCGTGCGGTGCTGATGGTCTACCGTGCCCTGGTGCTGGCGCTGATCGTGTGGGGCTCGGTGCAGAACCTGTCGACCGTGTTCGCCTTCGCCGACATCACCATGACGTGCCTGGCCTTCGTCAACCTGATCGCCCTGGCGCTGCTGTTCAAGATCGGCCTGCGCGTGATGCGCGACTATGACGACCAGCGCAAGGCAGGCATCAAGCAGCCGGTATTCGACTCGGCCAGGTTCCCCGACCTGGACCTGGACACCCAGGCCTGGCCTGCTGTCCAGCCCGCTGAAAGCGCACGCCCTGCCAGCGTGGGCGAAGCTCAAGCTCAAGCGCAACGCTGAGCAACCCTGTGCCGCCGCCCCGTTCGCGGGCGGCAGCCGATTCGCGATGCCCCTTTTCTCACCTGCCTGGAATGCTCACCATGCGCGCGGTCAAGAACCTTCTCGTCCTCTACACCGGCGGCACCATCGGCATGCTGCAAACGCCCCATGGCCTGGCGCCGGCCGGTGGCTTCGAGGCACGCATGCGCGCCTGGCTGGACACGCATCCGACGCCACCCCGGGTGCACTGGCGCCTGCAGGAGATGTCACCGCTGCTCGACAGCGCCAACATGCAGCAGGCCAACTGGCTGGCCATGCAGGCGGCCATCGTCACGGCGGTGACGCGTGACGGCCACGACGGCATCCTGCTGCTGCACGGCACCGACACCCTGGCCTACAGCGCAGCAGCGTTGTCGTTCCTGCTGCTGGGGCTGGATGTGCCGGTTGTGCTCACCGGCTCGATGCTGCCGGCCGGCGCACCGCACAGCGACGCCTGGGACAACCTGCACGGCGCCCTGGCCCTGTTCGAAAGCGGCCTGCAAAGCGGCGTGCAGCTGTATTTCGCAGGCCAGCTGCTGCACGGCGCACGGGCCAGCAAACTGCGCAGCGAGGCCTTCGATGCGTTTGCCGCGCCGGCGCGCCACCGCGAAGGCAGCCGCGCCAGCGCGTTACCCGCGATACTCGGCTATGCCCAACCGCGGGTGCCGGTGAAACTGGCGGTGCTGCCGGTGTACCCCGGCTTGCAGGCCGAGCAGGTGCAGGCACTGGTGGTGAGCGGCGTGCGCGGCCTGCTGCTTGAATGCTATGGCAGCGGCACCGGCCCATCGGAAGATGCAGCACTGATGCAGGCGTTGCAGAAGGCGCGCCAGGGTGGCGTGCTGATTGCCGCCATCAGCCAGTGCATCGAGGGCAGTGTGCTGTTCGATACCTACGCCGCCGGCAGCCGCCTGCGCGAGACCGGCCTGGTATCGGGCGGTGGCATGACCCGCGAGGCGGCGCTGGGCAAGCTGTTCGCCCTGCTGGGCGCGGGGCTGGACATCGACACCGCCGAGCGCTGGTTCGCCCTGGACCTGTGCGGTGAACGGGTGGCCTGAGGCCCCGCGAAAAATGGCGGAAGGCAGCCGGAGTCGAACCTGCCCGGGAACGGCTGCCGTCCCCAACCGGGTTTGAAGCCCGGCCGCGCCACCGGGCGCGATTGCCTTCCTTGAATTCAGTTGTCGCCCGGTTGAGCCAGGGCATTGTCGCGGCGGATGCGGCGCTGGTCGCCCAGGCGCCGGGTCAGGCCGATGCGATCGAAGTATTCCAGCACCTGGATGCTGCGCTTGCGCCCGATACCCAGCGCATCACGAAAAACCGTCACCTGCACCTCATCACCCGCCATGCGCAACAGCATAGCCGCCATTTGCCGCACTGTGGCCTCGGGATAGAACAGATCGCGCACCACCTGGTGCACCTGGCCCAGACGCGCCATCTTGCGCAGCAGCAGCCGTACCTCGGCTTCTTCGCTGCCGGTGGCGCGGGCCAGGTCGCGCACCCAGGGCGGATCGAAACGCGCCGCCAGCAGCAACGGTTGCACCTGTTGCCACAGCGCCGTGTCGGCCTCGTTCAGGCGCGCCTGGTGCGTGGGCAGGTGCAGCCACGGGCCACTGCTGGCAATCGCCTGCTCGCCCAGCAACTCGTCCACCAGGCTGATGAACGCCGGCCGCTCCAGTGCCAGGCTGGCGAAACGGCGCAGGCGGTCGCGGTCAGGGCCGAGCTGGTCGGGTTCGAGCTCGTGAAAACGCGCCAGTTGCGCCAGCACCCGGGCCTTGAGCGCCTGCCATTGCGTCGTGTCGAACAGCAGCGGCCCCTGCCGCGTGGCCACCACCTGCACCTGCGCATCCAGCCGCCAGTGGTTGCGCAAGCGATTGAACTGGCGCTCCAGGCGCTGTGGGTCGAGCCCGCCCGTGCCTTGCGCAAGCAGCGCCGGCAAGGCCTGTTCCAGGCTGTCGGCCGCCGCCAGTGCCTGCAGCTGCGCCAGCCGCTGCGGGCTGCGGCGCTGGCGGGCCGGGGCGAATGGATCGAGTACGCGCCCGCCGCCAAGGGTGCGCTGGGCACTCTGGTCGCGCAGCACCACGGGGTCGCCATGCACCGCCTGCACCGGCGCGTTGACCAGCAGCTGCGCGAACATGCGCGCCCCGGGCGCCAGCCGCTCGCCTTCCAGCAATGCGACGCGGGCGGTGACGTCCTGGGTGCCCAGGTGCAGGTGCACCGGGCTGAAATGCTCGAGTGCACGGGCTTCCCCGGCCAGCAGGTGCAGTTCGATATCCAGCCGCTGAGTGGGCGCATGCAGCCACTCGGCCAGCAGCCAGTCGCCGCGGTGGATATGCTCCAGCGCCAGCCGCTCGGCACTGATGTTCAGGGCCACGCGCTGCCCGGCGAAGGCCTGGGTCGCGACCTGGTTCTGCGCGTGCAGGCCGCGCACCCGCACCGGTTTGCCCGCCTTGCCCAGCAGCAGGCTGTCGCCCACCTGAACCTGCCCGGACAACGCGGTGCCCGTGACCACGATACCGGCCCCGGCCACGCTGAAGGCCCGGTCGATGGCCAGGCGAAAAGCGCCACCCTGGCTACGCGGCTGCAGGGCGTGCTGCGCGGCGAGCAATGCCCGACGCAGTGCCTCGATACCCTGGCCGCTGACACTCGACACCGCGAACTGCGCCGCCCCGGCATACGGTCCCGGCGCAAGCAGCCCGCGCACCTGGGCCTGCACCGCCTGCACCCGCGCCGGCTCGACCCGGTCGCATTTGGTGATGGCCACCAGCGCCTGCGCGATGCCCAGCAGTTCGACGATGGCCAGGTGCTCGCGGGTCTGGGGCATCACCCCGTCGTCGGCCGCCACCACCAGCAGCACCAGGTCGATACCCTGGGCGCCGGCCAGCATATTGTGGATAAACCGCTCGTGGCCCGGCACGTCGACAAAGCCGGTCAAAGGCGCATCCGCCGCCAGCGCTGCATAACGGTAGCCAAGGTCGATGGTGATGCCGCGTTCACGCTCTTCGCGCCGATGGTCGCCAGCCTGGCCGGTGAGGGCTTCGAGCAGCGCGGTCTTGCCATGGTCGATGTGCCCGGCGGTGCCGACGATCACGTGGGCAGTACCGCCAGTTGCGCCAGCTGCGCCAGCCACGCGGGTTCGTCATCCAGCTGGCGCAGGTCGAGCCACAGCGCGTCGTCGTCCAGGCGCCCGAGCACCGGGATGGGCAACGCGCGCAAGGCCGCTTCCAGCGCCAGCAGGCTGCGCCCGCGCAGGCGCTTGGACACCTGTGGGCGCATGCACAGCGCAGCACTGGGCAGGCGTGCCACCGGCTGGCTGCCGCTGCCGATCATGCCCAGTGCAGGCAGCGCGGCAACGCTCCACGACGCGCCCAACGCCTGTGCCATGCGCGGCGCCAGGCGTTCGGCCTGGGCCAGGAACTCGGCTTGCGGCCGGGTCAGCAGGCGCAGGCTGGGCAGGCGCTCGGCCAGGCGGTCGGGGTCGCGGTACAGGCCCAGCACCGCTTCCAGCGCGGCGAGGGTCAACTTGTCGACCCGCAGGGCACGCTTGAGCGGGTTCTTCTTGATGCGCGCGATCAGCGCCTTGCTGCCCACGATGATCCCGGCCTGCGGACCGCCGAGCAGCTTGTCGCCGCTGAAGGTAACGATATCGGCGCCATCGGCCAGGGCCTGACGCACCGTGGGTTCGGCGGGCAGGCCCCAGCGGGTCAGGTCGAGCAGGCTGCCGCTGCCCAGGTCTTCGAGCAGCGGCAGGCCGTGCTGGTGGGCCAGTTGCGCCAGCTCGGCGGTGGGCACATGGCTGGTGAAGCCTTCAATGCTGTAATTGCTGCAATGCACGCGCATCAGCAGGCCGCTGCGCGGGTTGATTGCCGCTTCGTAGTCGCGGGCGTGGGTGCGATTGGTGGTGCCCACCTCGTGCAGCCTGACCCCCGCGCGGGCCATGATGTCGGGGATGCGGAATGCACCACCGATCTCGATCAGTTCGCCGCGCGAAATGATGCCCTCCTTGCGCGCGCCCAGGCTGTTGAGCGCCAGCAGCACGGCGGCGGCATTGTTGTTGACCACGGTCACGGCCTCGGCGCCGGTGAGCTCGCGGATCAGGCCTTCGATCAGGTCGTCACGGTCGCCGCGCTTGCCGCTGTCCAGGTCGAACTCGAGGTTGAGGGGGTGGCGCGCGGCAAGCTGGACGGCCTCGATGGCGGCTTCGGGCAGCAGCGCGCGGCCCAGGTTGGTGTGCAGCACGGTGCCGGTGAGGTTGAACACCCGGCGGATGTGGCTGCGGTGCCGGGCGGCGAGGCGTTCGTTGGTGCGGCCGGCGAGCACCTCGGGGGCCAGTTCGGCAGCGCCGAGCTGGCCGTGGCGGGCGGGCTCGCGCAGGTCATCGAGCAGTTGGCGCAAGGTGGCGAGCACGGCGTCGCGGCCGTAGCGGTCCACCAGGGGAACGCAGGCGGGGCTGCGCAGGAGGGTGTCGATGGAGGGTAGACGGTGGGTGCACTGAGTGACGTTGGAGGACATGCAAAAACGCTCCGGCCTATGTAGGAGCCGGCCTTGCCGGCGAATGGAACACCGCGCAGGGACGGATCCCACAGTGTAGTGCGCCCTTCGCGCAAGGCCGGCCCTACAGGCCTGGGGCCAGCAACAGGTTCGGCGCCAGGCGCTGGTAGCCCTCCTGATCCAGGCGCATGTCCAGTGCCAGACTGGCCAGGTCTGCCGACAGGGCCTCCGATTGCGCATCGCTTTCAAGGTAGACCAGCTTCAGGTAACTGTGGCATTCGGGGCAGCATTCGGCCCGCAACGGCGCCTGCCCGGCGACATGGCGGTCATCCTCCAGGCTGAAGTACTGCAAGCCCTTGCTTTGCTCGCAATACACGCACTTGACCCGCACCGCGTGCCATTCACAGGCACACAACGCACACACCAGGTAGCGCAGGCCGTTGTACTTGCCGCGGTGGCGGATTACCCCCGCCATCGCCGGCGAACCACATGCCGGGCACTGCCCCAGGCTGTCGCCGGGCTTGAGTTCGACGCCGGGCATGGCCAGCAGCCAATGGCTCCACGCCGCCTGCAGCGCGGCCCCCAGAAACGGCACCAGCGCCGCCGGCACCGCGCTGTACTGCCCGCCCAGCAGTGCCAGCGCCCACACCATGCGCTGCCCTGCCCCGGCCTCGCGCAATTGCGTCTGGGCCTGATGCGCCAGCGGCGAAGACGCCTCGTAGCGTTGCAACAGGGCATCCAGCCAGCCCTGCCAGGCGCCCTCGCGCACCAGGCTGTCGGCGGCCAGGGGCGCCAGGCCGTGGGTCACGCACAGTTGCAGGCGCTGCGGGTCGGGCATGGCCGCTGCCGGCGGGTTGTCCAGCAACCCCTGCTGCACGCGGCACAACCCGGCCACGAAGCGCAGGTAGTCGCCCAGCGCATGCCCCTCGGCCAGCAGGTCGAGGCGTTCGGCACGCAGCGCAAACAGCTGAGGCGGCGGCGGGTGCAGAAACGGCGGCGAACTGGCCGACGCCTGGATCTGATCGGGTTCCATCACGGTACTCAAGGCTTGGCTCCTTTGTGCGTGTCGGGCCGCTCGTCCCGAGTGACCTCCCGGTACCATAGCGCATGGTGCTTGCGCGCCCACGCGCGGCTGACCCAGCCATGCAGCATGGCGCTGACCGAGCCCTTGATCCAGATGCCGGCATAGATGTGCACGATGATGCTCAGCACCAGCACGAAGCCGGCCAGGGCATGCAGCAGGGTGGCCAGGCGAATGGTGTCGATACCGAAGTACGCGCTGAAGTAGGCACGCCAGATCACCACGCCACTCACCAGCAGCACCAGCATGCACGCCAGCAGGGTCCAGAACAGCAGCTTCTGCCCGGCGTTGTACTTGCCCACCGGTGGTACGCCCTCCTCCTCGTTGCGGATCACCCGGTCGACCCGGCGCAGCCACTGCCGGTCGGTGGCGGTGATGAAGTTGGCCCGCCAGAAGCGCAGCACCAGCCCCAGGAACAGCACGAACATCAGCACGCCCATGAACGGGTGCAGGATGCGTGTCCACGGCCCGCCGCCGAACAGGTGGCTGAGCCAGAACAGCGCCGGGTGAAACAGCGCCAGCCCCGACAGTGCCGCCATGAAGAACAGGATCGCCACCAGCCAGTGGTTGGTGCGCTCGTTGGCGGTGTAACGCAGTATCGGCTTGTGCTTCATGGCCGTTGCTCCCCTGGTGCGGCGGGCTTGCCCGGGTCATACACATGCACCGACGGGTCGACCTGATGCACGCTGGTGTCAGGATGCTCGTCATCCTCTTCCTCGACCCGCTGCGGGCCGATGCGTACGTAGTGGAAGAACCCGGCCAGCACCGCCGCACCCATGGCCAGCAGCGCCAGCGGTTTGCTCACGCCCTTCCATAGCCCGACCAGCGGGCTGATCACCGGGTTGTCGGGCAGCCCCGCGTACACGCGCGGCGTGTCGGCGTGGTGCAGCACGTACATCACATGGGTGCCACCCACGCCGTCCGGGTCGTACAGACCGGCATGCTCGAAGCCCCGCGACTTGAGGTCGACGATGCGTTCGGCGGCGTGCTCCTGCATGTCGGTCTTGCTGCCGAACACGATGGCGCCGGTGGGACAGGTCTTCACGCAGGCCGGCTCCAGCCCCACGGCCACGCGGTCGGAACACAGGGTGCACTTGTAGGCCTTGTGATCCTTCTGCGAGATGCGCGGGATGTTGAACGGGCAGCCGGTGATGCAGTAGCCGCAGCCGATGCAGTGGTCCTGGTTGAAGTCGACGATGCCGTTGGCGTGCTTGATGATCGCCCCCGGGCTGGGACAGGCCTTGAGGCACCCGGGGTCGGCGCAGTGCATGCAGCCATCCTTGCGGATCAGCCACTCCAGGTTGCCGTCGGCGGTCTCGTGCTCGGTGAAGCGCATCAGCGTCCAGCTTTCAGCACTGAGGTCCTGCGGGTTGTCATAGGTGCCGTGGTTGTGACCCACCTCGTCGCGCAGCTCGTTCCATTCCGAACACGCCACCTGGCAGGCCTTGCAGCCGATGCACTTGGTGGTGTCGATCAGCTTGGCGACCTGCTCCTGCTGGCGCACCGAGGGGGGCAGCGTGGTGGTGGCCGAACGGGCAATGATGTCTTGGCTGGCCATCAGATTTTCTCCACGTTGACCAGGAACGACTTCGATTCCGGGGTCTGTGTATTGCCATCGCCGAGGAACGGCACCAGGGTGTTGGTCAGGTAGCCATGCCGCGTCAGCCCGGTGAAGCCCCAGTGCAGCGGGATACCGACCTGGTGCACGGTCTGGTTGTTGACCTGCAGCGGACGAATCCGCTTGGTGACGACCGCCACCGCCTCGATATGCCCACGCTTGCAACTCACCCGCACCCGGTCGCCGGCCTGGATACCCTTCTGCTGCGCCAGCACTTCACCGATCTCGACGAACTGCTCGGGCTGGGCGATGGCGTTCAGGCGCGCATGCTTGCTCCAGAAGTGAAAGTGCTCGGTCAGCCGGTAGGTGGTGGCCGCGTAGGGGTAGTCCTTGGCCTGGCCGAGGGTGTCCCACACCGAGTCGAAGATGCGTCCGGCCGGGTTGCTGGTGGCCTTCTTGTTGGTGGGGTGCAGCGGGTTGATCCCGATCGGCGTCTCGAAGGGTTCGTAGTGCTCGGGGAACGGGCCTTCGGCCATCTTGTCGACGGCGAAGAACCGGGCCACCCCTTCGGGGTTCATGATGAACGGGTTCATGCCCGCCTCGGGGGGCACGTCGGCCTTGTAGTCCGGGGTGTCGGTGCCGGTCCAGGCCTTGCCGTTCCACCATACCAGGCGTTTTTTCGGGTCCCAGGGCTGGCCTTGCGGAGTGGCCGAGGCACGGTTGTAGAGGATTCGCCGGTTCATCGGCCAGGCCCAGGCCCAGCCCAGGTTCTGCTTCATGCCATACGGGTCGCTGTTGTCGCGCCGAGCCATCTGGTTGCCCTGCTCGGTCCAGCTGCCGCAGAAGATCCAGCAGCCGGACGCGGTACTGCCATCGTCCTTGAGCTGGGCGAACCCCGACAGTTGCTGGCCGCCCTTGAGCGCGGCGCCGGTGGCATCGACCTGATCGGTCACGGCCACGCCGTTGAGCTCCCTGGCCAGCTCTTCGGGGGAGGGTTCATCGGCGACCTTGTACGGCCAGCTGAGGTTGAGCAGCGGTTCGGCAAACGCGCCACCCTCGGCGCGGTAGCGTTCACGCAGGCGCAGGAACAGGTCGCTCATGATGCGCACGTCGGTACGGGTTTCGCCCGGGCCGTCGGCGCCCTTCCAGTGCCACTGCAGCCAGCGGCTGCTGTTGACCAGCGAACCGTCCTCCTCGGCGAAGCAGGTGGTGGGCAGGCGGATGACCTCGGTGGCGATGTCGGCCGTGCTGACGTCGTTGTACGGCCCTGCGTTGCGCCAGAACTCCGAGGTTTCGGTGGCCAGCGGGTCCATCACCACCAGCCACTTGAGCTTGCTGAGCGCGGCAGTGACGCGGTTCTTGTCGGGCAGCGCAGCAATCGGGTTGAAGCCCTGGCACATATAGCCGTGCACCTCGCCCCTGCCCATCATGTCGAACATCTTGAGCACGTCGTAGCCTGGGATGTCGAGCTTGGGCAGCCAGTCGTAGCCCCAGTGGTTCTCGGCAGTGGCGTTGGCGCCATACCAGGCCTTCATCAGGCTGACATGGAACTTGCCGTAGTTCTGCCAGTACGACAGCTGCCCTGGGCGCAGCGGCTTGAGGGCGCGCTTGGCGATGTAGCCGTCGTAGTCCTGCTCGGCATCACCGGGCAGGGTCAGGTAGCCCGGCAAGGAGTTGGACAGCAGGCCCAGGTCGGTCAGGCCCTGGATGTTGGAGTGCCCGCGCAGGGCGTTGACCCCGCCACCCGGCATGCCGACGTTGCCCAGCAGCAGTTGCACCATCGCCGCGCTGCGGATGATCTGCGCGCCGATCGAATGCTGGGTCCAGCCCAGGGCATAGAGGATGGTCATGGTCTTGCCGGGGGTGGAGCAGGTGGCGATCTCTTCCCAGATCTTCTGCATGCTGGCCTGGGGCATGCCGCAGGTCATGCTGGCGAGCTCCGGGGTGTAGCGGCTGTAGTGCTGCTTCATCAGCTGGTAGACGCAGCGCGGGTCCTGCAGGGTCGGGTCGACCTTGGCGAAACCGTCTTCACCCAGTTCGTAGCCCCAGCCGGACTTGTCGGCATAGGTACGCTTGGCCGCATCGTAGCCACTGAACAGCCCGTCCTCGAAGCCGAAGCCGGCTTTGACGATGAACGACACGTCGGTGTAGTTGCGCACGTACTCGTGCTGGATCTGGTCAGTGCTGAGCAGATAGTTGATCAGGCCGCCCATGAAGGCGATGTCGCTGCCGGTGCGAATCGGCGCGTAGTAATCGGCCACCGAGGCGGTACGGGTAAACCGTGGGTCGACCACGATCAGCCGCGCCTGGTTGTGCGCCTTGGCTTCGGTCACCCATTTGAAACCGCACGGGTGCGCTTCTGCTGCGTTGCCGCCCATCACCAGGATCAGGTTCGCGTTGGCGATATCGGTCCAGTGATTGGTCATGGCACCACGGCCGTACGTCGGGGCAAGACTTGCCACCGTCGGGCCGTGTCAGACACGCGCCTGGTTGTCGAACCCCAGCATGCCCAAACTGCGAATGACCTTGTGGGTCAGGTAGCCGGCTTCGCTGGAAGCCGCCGAGGCCGCGAGGAACCCGGTGCTGAGCCAGCGGTTGACGGTCTGGCCCTGGGCGTTCTTCTCGATGAAGTTGGCGTCGCGGTCGGCCTTGACCAGCTCGGCCACGCGGTCCATGGCCTCATCCCAGCTGACGCGCGTCCACTCGTTGCTGCCCGGCTTGCGCACCTGCGGGTACTGCAAGCGGCTGGGGCTGTGGATAAAGTCCAGCAGGCCTGCACCTTTGGGGCACAGGGTGCCGCGGTTGACCGGGTGATCGGCGTCGCCTTCGACGTGGATGATGCTCTGCGCCACGTTCTTGCCCGCATCGCCCTGGCTGTACAGGATCAGGCCGCAGCCGACCGAGCAGTAGGGGCAGGTGTTGCGGGTTTCCTTGGTGCGGGCCAGCTTGAAGTGGCGTATCTGTTCGGCGAAGGCCGGCGTGGGGGCCATGCCCAGCGCCGCCAGGCTCGAACCTCCAAGGCCGATGGCGGCGACCTTGAAAAATTGCCGACGGTTGAGATCCATCGTGCACTCCTGATCAGGTGGTGGACGCGCGGAGCATTGCCGGCGTCTCGTGAACAGTCACGGTGGCGGCCACTGGGTGGTCGTCAATATTCACTCTAGCCAAGATCGGGCCAAGCACCATTAAAACGGATTATCGATGCGTGCAACGGGTGCATAATCGCCAGCCTGACCACCATCGCCAAGGGACTGCATGATGCAATTGGACAAGAACGGGTTGCCGCTGCTGGAGCAGTTTGGCGAAGAAGGTTTTGTGGACTGCGTGTTTCAGGTGCAGCACCTGATGCAGGATGACGTGCACTACCACTTTGACCTGCGTGCCGCGTTCGCCGGGTACTCGGTGGGTGTGCGGGCGCGGCTGCGGCGCGACGTGCAGCCGGGATTCGATGGCGAGATGAACGTGATACAGGCGCACTTCTACAGCGACGGGCTCGAGATCTCGTCGCTGGGCCTGGAGACCGAGCGGTTCATCGAGGCGCTGGCACAGCTGTATGAAATCGAGCTGGTCGATGGCCCCGGGGCGGTCGGCGAGCGCTTCAGCGTGATTGCGCTGCACCAGGCGGACACCGGGCTTGAAGCGGGTGCGGTGCGCCTGAAGGTGTTCGGCAACGACCGTTCGGATTCGGCGCCAGGCAGCTACTACGAAAGCTTCTTCAATGTCGACCTGCCAGCCGGTCATGTGTACTGGAACGAGAAGGACGTGGAGTATCGCGCACCGATGCTCAATGCACTGGCCGGGCTGGTGGGCCAAGGCGTGGCCGCGGCGTGAGTGCTCACGGGCCGCTTCACCTCCTGGCGGCCCGCTAGAGGTACCGCGAGGCCCGCACGTGCGCTGAACATCGCAAGCGTGTCAGGGCCACCGCCCACCGAGGTTTCCCCAGAACGCAAAACGCCCGATGCAGCGCATCGGGCGTTTGTCTTGAAGCGCGGCGTTGGCCAGGGCTCAGAACGGGATGTCGTCATCGAAGCTGTCGAAGTCGGCAGCCGGCTGCGGCGCAGGCTGTTGCGGCGCAGGGCGCTGCTGAGGGGCCTGCTGCGGACGCTGCTGAGGCGCCTGCTGACGTGGGGCCTGGTTGTAGTTGTTGCCACCCTGCTGCGAACCGTCCTGGTTCTGCGGACGACCACCCAGCAGCTGCATGGTGCCCTGCATGTCGACGATGATCTCGGTGGTGTAACGCTTGATGCCGTCCTTTTCCCACTCGCGGGTCTGCAGCTTGCCCTCGATGTACACCTGCGAACCCTTGCGCAGGTACTCGCCGGCAATCTCGGCAACCTTGCCGAACATCGACACACGGTGCCACTCGGTACGCTCGACCTTCTGGCCGGTCTGCTTGTCGGTCCACTGCTCGCTGGTGGCCAGGCTGAGGTTGGTCACCGCGTTGCCGTTGGGCAGGTGGCGAACTTCAGGGTCCTGGCCGCAAGTGCCGACCAAAATGACTTTGTTAACCCCACGGGCCATAACGTTCTCCTAGGCTTGGCACGCCGCGGGCGCCGGGTTTACCAGCAGCTCCAGGGCCGTACGATCCAAAATTTGTGTATCCAGTTTGATATAGATGGCGGCTTCCTCTGCCACCACCACTGCGTCGGTCACACCCGGCACGGCCTTGAGGCGCTCGGTCAAGCCCGCTTCGCGCATCGCTTCTGGCGACAACGGCAAGCGCAGGCTCGTCACGTAAGGTGGTTCGCGCATAGTAACAGCTATGGCCAACCAAAGGGCACAGAGGCCTGCGCACCCCAGGAAAACCACGCTCAAGCCGCCATGCTGGAACAACCAGCCACCCATGATCCCGCCCAGCGCCGCCCCCAGGAACTGGCTGGTGGAATACACCCCCATCGCCGTGCCCTTGCCACCGGCCGGCGACACCTTGCTGATCAGCGAAGGCAACGAGGCTTCGAGCAGGTTGAAGGCGGTGAAGAAGATCACCGTGCCGATCACCAGTGACTGCAGGCTGTTGCCCAGCTCCCAGAAAAACAGCTCTGTGAGCATGAGCACACTGACCGCGCCCAGCAGGACACGTTTCATCTTGCGCTTTTTTTCACCGTAGATGATGAACGGAATCATTGCGAAGAATGAAACCAGCAAGGCGGTGAGGTAGACCCACCAGTGCTCCTCTTTCGGCAACCCGCCACGCTCCACGAACGCCAGCGGCAAGGCGACGAAGCTGGCCATGAGGATGGCGTGCAGCACGAAGATGCCGACGTCCAGGCGCAGCAGGTCGGGGTGACGCAGGGTCGGCCCCAGGGCCTGCTTGGCCACGCCCGACTCGCGGTGCGCCAGCGGGCCGTTGGAGGCCGGCACCACGAAGGCGATCAGGCCGATGCCCACCACCGCCATCGCCGCGGTGGCCAGGAACAACCCCGACAGGCCGAAGGCCCGCGTTACCAGAGGCCCCACGACCATCGCCACGGCGAACGACAGGCCGATGCTCATGCCGATCATGGCCATGGCCTTGGTGCGGTGCTGTTCGCGGGTGAGGTCCGAGAGCAACGCCATGACTGCCGCGGAGATGGCGCCCGCACCCTGCAGGATGCGCCCGGCGATCACGCCCCAGATCGAGTCGGCCTGCGCTGCCAGCACGCTGCCCAGGGCAAAGATCACCAGCCCCAGGTAGATCACCGGCCGACGGCCGATGCGGTCGGAAATGACCCCGAACGGAATCTGCAATACGGCCTGGGTCAGGCCATAGGCACCGATGGCCAGGCCGATGAGCGCCGGCGTGGCGCCCGCCAGGTCCATGCCATAGGTGGCCAGTACCGGCAGCACCATGAACATGCCCAGCATACGGAAGGCGAACACCAGGGCCAGGCCGCCTGCGGCGCGGGTCTCGCTGCCGCTCATGCGTTCGCTGTGGGGATCGTGCATGGATAAACCTCGTGTGAACCGGCGGCGATTCTACCAGTCGGATCGGTTAACGGCATATACGCGACGCTTTGCCGCGTGGTGGCAGCGCGCCGTATACTCCTCCGTTTATGCCCGCCAAGCGAGGCCGCAGTGGACAAGATCCTGATACGTGGGGCACGTACCCACAACCTTAAGAACATCGACCTGACCCTGCCCCGGGACAAACTGATCGTCATCACCGGTCTGTCCGGGTCCGGCAAGTCATCGCTGGCGTTCGACACCCTCTACGCCGAAGGCCAGCGTCGCTACGTGGAATCGCTGTCGGCGTATGCCCGCCAGTTCCTGTCGATGATGGAAAAGCCAGACGTCGACACCATCGAGGGGCTGTCGCCGGCCATCTCGATCGAGCAGAAGTCGACCTCGCACAACCCGCGCTCGACCGTGGGCACCATCACCGAGATCTACGATTACCTGCGCCTGCTGTATGCCCGTGTGGGCACCCCACGCTGCCCCGACCACGACATCCCGCTCGAAGCCCAGACTGTCAGCCAGATGGTCGACCTGGTGCTGGCCCAGCCCGAGGGCAGCAAGCTGATGCTGCTGGCTCCGGTGATTCGCGAGCGCAAGGGCGAGCACCTGGCGGTGTTCGAAGAGCTGCGTGCCCAGGGCTTCGTGCGCGCCCGGGTCAACGGCAAGCTGTACGAGCTGGACGAGTTGCCCAAGCTCGACAAGCAGAAGAAGCACAGCATCGATGTGGTGGTCGACCGCTTCAAGGTGCGCGACGACCTGCAGCAGCGCCTGGCCGAATCGTTCGAGACGGCCCTTAAGCTGGCCGATGGCATCGCCCTGGTGGCGCCGATGGACGACGAGCCGGGTGAAGAGATGATCTTCTCGGCGCGCTTCGCCTGCCCGATCTGCGGCCACGCGATCAGCGAGCTGGAGCCCAAGCTGTTCTCCTTCAACAACCCGGCCGGCGCCTGCCCGACCTGCGACGGCCTGGGCGTGAAGCAGTTCTTCGACATCAAGCGCCTGGTCAACGGCGAGCTGACCCTGGCCGAGGGCGCGATTCGCGGCTGGGACCGGCGCAATGTGTATTACTTCCAGATGCTCGGCTCGCTGGCCGCGCATTACGGGTTCAGCCTGGAGGTGCCGTTCAACGAGCTGCCGGCCGACCAGCAGAAGGTGATCCTGAACGGCAGTGGCAAGCACAACGTCGACTTCAAGTACCTCAACGACCGGGGCGATATCGTCAAGCGCTCGCACCCCTTCGAGGGCATCGTGCCGAACCTGGAGCGGCGCTACCGCGAGACCGAATCGGCCACCGTGCGTGAAGAGCTGGCCAAGTTCCTCAGCACCCAGCCCTGCCCCGACTGCCGCGGCACCCGCCTGCGCCGCGAGGCGCGCCATGTGTGGGTGGGCGAGAAGACCCTGCCGGCGGTTACCAACCTGCCGATCGGCGATGCCAGCGACTACTTCGGCGGCCTCAAGCTGACCGGGCGCCGTGGCGAGATCGCCGACAAGATCCTCAAGGAAATCTGCGAACGCCTGCAGTTTCTGGTGAACGTGGGCCTGGACTACCTGACGCTGGATCGCAGCGCCGATACCCTGTCGGGCGGCGAGGCCCAGCGTATCCGCCTGGCCAGCCAGATCGGCGCCGGCCTGGTGGGGGTGATGTACATTCTCGACGAGCCATCCATCGGCCTGCACCAGCGCGACAACGATCGCCTGCTGGGCACCCTCAATCACCTGCGCGACATCGGCAACACGGTGATCGTGGTGGAGCACGACGAGGACGCCATCCGCATGGCCGACTACGTGGTGGATATCGGCCCGGGCGCGGGCGTGCATGGCGGCCAGATCGTGGCCGAGGGCACCCCGGCCGAGGTGATGGCGCACCCGGACTCGCTGACCGGCAAGTACCTGTCGGGCCGCGTGAAGATCGCCGTGCCGGCCAAGCGCACCCCGCGCAACAAGAAGCTGTCGCTCAAGCTCAAGGGCGCACGCGGCAACAACCTGCAGAACGTCGACCTGGAGATCCCGATCGGCCTGCTGACCTGCGTGACCGGCGTGTCCGGTTCGGGCAAGTCGACGCTGATCAACAACACCCTGTTCCCACTGGCGGCAACCGCGCTCAACGGTGCCAGCACGCTGGAAGCTGCGGCCCACGACAGCTGCGATGGCCTGCAGCACCTGGACAAGGTGGTGGATATCGACCAGAGCCCGATCGGGCGTACACCGCGCTCCAACCCGGCGACCTACACCGGGCTGTTCACGCCGATCCGCGAGCTGTTCAGCGGCGTGCCGGAGTCGCGCTCGCGCGGCTACGGGCCAGGGCGTTTCTCGTTCAACGTCAAGGGCGGGCGCTGCGAGGCGTGCCAGGGCGATGGCCTGATCAAGGTCGAGATGCACTTCCTGCCCGACATCTACGTGCCGTGCGACGTGTGCAAGAGCAAGCGTTACAACCGCGAAACGCTGGAGATCAAGTACAAGGGCAAGAACATCCACGAGGTGCTGGAAATGACCATCGAGGAAGCCCGCGAGTTCTTCGATGCGGTGCCGGCACTGGCGCGCAAGCTGCAGACGCTGATGGACGTGGGCCTGTCGTACATCAAGCTGGGCCAGTCGGCGACCACCCTGTCCGGTGGTGAGGCGCAGCGGGTCAAGCTGTCACGCGAGCTGTCCAAGCGCGATACGGGCAAGACGCTGTACATCCTCGATGAGCCGACCACTGGCCTGCACTTTGCCGATATCCAGCAACTGCTGGACGTGCTGCATCGCCTGCGTGACCACGGCAACACCGTGGTGGTGATCGAGCACAACCTGGACGTGATCAAGACCGCCGACTGGCTGGTGGACCTTGGGCCGGAAGGCGGCTCCAAGGGCGGACAGATCATCGCCTGCGGCACGCCGGAGGAGCTGGCCGAGATGAAGCAGTCGCACACGGGGTATTACCTCAAGCCGCTGCTGGCGCGCGACCGGGCCTGAACTGCAGGAGCCGGCCTTGCCGGCTCCTGCACAGCGGCATGCGGGCACAAAAAAAGGCCATCGGGTACGCCCCGATGGCCTTTTTCGTTGCGCGGCGGATTACATCTGCGATTGCAGGTAGTTCTCCAGGCCCAGCGACTTGATCAGACCCTGCTGCTTCTCCAGCCAGTAGGTGTGATCTTCTTCGGTGTCGGCCAACTGCACGCGCAGGATGTCACGGCTGACGTAGTCCTTGTGCAGCTCGCACAGCTCGATGCCTTTGCACAGCGCAGCGCGCACCTTGTACTCAAGGCGCAGGTCGGCGGCGATCATCTCGGGCACGGTGGTACCGATGTCCAGGTCGTCCGGGCGCATGCGCGGGGTGCCTTCGAGCATGAGAATGCGGCGCATCAGGGCGTCGGCGTGTTGTGCCTCTTCTTCCATCTCGTGGTTGATACGCTCGTAGAGCTTGCTGAAGCCCCAGTCTTCGTACATGCGCGAGTGGATGAAGTATTGGTCACGTGCCGCCAGTTCGCCCGTCAGCAACGTGTTGAGATAATCGATTACGTCCGGGTGACCTTGCATTGCCCTGACTCTCCCTGTGTGAAAGCCATAGTTTGAACCAGGATGACTGTAAGGTCACTGCAAATTGCGCTAAAACCGCTAAAAAAGTGGGTAAACAGTAGTCAATTGCATTGAAAAACCGCCCAGATGAGGGCGGTTCTTCTTATCACTTCGACTTAGGCCAGATTGAGACCCAATGCCTTTGCGATTCCCCCTCCGTAGGCCGGATCGGCCTTGAAGAAGTGCTGCAGCTGACGCTCCACCACATCGCGCGAGACGCTGGCCATGGTGCCGGCGATATTGGCGATCAGCAGGGCCTTCTGTTCATCGTTCATCAGGCGGAACAGCGCACCGGCGTGGCTGTAGTAGTCGGTGTCTTCACGATGATCGTAACGGTCTGCTGCGCCACCGAGGGCCAGTGCAGGCTCAGCGTACTGCGGGGCCTGCTTGGGTGCGTCGGCGTAGCTGTTGGGCTCGTAGTTGGGCGCCGCACCGCCGTTGCTGCCAAAAGCCATCGAACCATCGCGCTGGTAGCTGTTCACCGGGCTGCGTGGGGCGTTTACCGGCAGTTGCTGGTGGTTGGTACCCACACGGTAACGGTGAGCGTCTGCGTAGGCGAATACGCGGCCCTGCAACATGCGGTCTGGCGACAGCCCCACACCGGGGATCATGTTGCTGGGGCCGAACGCGGCCTGCTCGACTTCGGCAAAGTAGTTGAGCGGGTTGCGGTTGAGCTCCAGTTCGCCCACCTCGATCAGCGGATAGTCCTTCTGCGACCAGGTCTTGGTCACGTCGAACGGGTTCTCGGCACGGCTGGCGGCCTCGGCTTCGCTCATGACCTGGATGCACACGCTCCATTTCGGGAAGTCACCGCGCTCGATTGCTTCGAACAGGTCGCGCTGGGCGTAATCCGGGTCGGTACCGGCCAGGCGGGCCGCCTCGGCAGGCGCCAAGTTCTTGATGCCCTGCTTGGTCTTGAAGTGCCACTTGACCCAGGTACGCTGGCCCTGTGCGTTGATCAGGCTGTAGGTGTGGCTGCCGAAACCGTGCATGTGACGGTAACCGTCCGGGATGCCGCGGTCGGAAAACAGGATGGTGACCTGGTGCAGCGATTCGGGCGAATGCGACCAGAAGTCCCACATCATCTGCGGGCTTTTCAGGTTGCTTTGAGGCAGGCGCTTCTGGGTGTGGATGAAGTCCGGGAACTTCAACGGATCACGGATGAAGAACACCGGCGTGTTGTTGCCCACGATGTCCCAGTTGCCTTCCTCGGTGTAGAACTTGAGTGCAAAACCCCGAGGGTCACGCTCGGTATCGGCCGAACCCCGCTCGCCACCCACGGTGGAGAAACGCAGGAAGGTCTCGGTCTGCTTGCCGACGCTGCTGAACAGCTTGGCGCAGGTGTACTGGGTGATATCGCGGCTGACGGTGAACGTGCCATAGGCACCCGACCCCTTGGCGTGCACACGGCGCTCAGGGATGTTCTCGCGGTTGAAGTGCGCAAGCTTTTCAATCAGGTGGAAGTCTTCCAGCAACAACGGACCCCGCGGGCCTGCCGAACGCGAGTTCTGGTTGTCGGCGACCGGCGCGCCACTGGCGGTGGTCAGCGTTTTGTTCTGGCTCATGCACTCTCTCCTTAATCAGACTTTTGCGGCCGGCTAATCGGCGTAGGCAGAAGTATCGACCAGGAACATGACACCATCAAATTCATTACATGACTGAGATCAATAGATTATTTCAATTCATGCAGAAACAAAAAACCGGGCACTGGGCCCGGTTCCTTGTTACAGACTGTTCGCCTTACTCAGCAGCTTCAACCGAGCCACCAACAGGACGATCAACCAGCTCGACGTACGCCATAGGTGCGTTATCGCCAGCGCGGAAACCGCACTTGAGGATACGCAGGTAGCCGCCCTGACGGGTGGCATAGCGCTTGCCCAGATCGTTGAACAGCTTACCGACGATTTCTTTCGAACGGGTACGGTCGAAAGCCAGACGACGGTTAGCAACGCTGTCTTCCTTGGCCAGGGTGATCAGCGGCTCGGCAACGCGGCGCAGTTCCTTGGCTTTTGGCAGAGTAGTTTTGATCAGCTCGTGCTCGAACAGCGACACCGCCATGTTCTGGAACATGGCCTTACGGTGAGAGCTGGTACGGCTCAGGTGACGTCCACTTTTACGATGACGCATGGGTTCATTCCTTACCAAACACTACGTTCGGTGATTACGACGATCAGGCAGTCGCCTTGTCGTCCTTCTTAAGACTTGCAGGCGGCCAGTTGTCGAGGCGCATGCCGAGGGACAGACCACGGGAGGCCAGAACGTCCTTGATTTCGGTCAAGGATTTCTTGCCCAGGTTCGGAGTCTTCAACAGTTCTACTTCGGTACGCTGAATCAGGTCGCCGATGTAGTAAATGTTCTCCGCCTTAAGGCAGTTGGCCGAACGCACGGTCAATTCCAGATCGTCAACCGGACGAAGCAGGATCGGATCGATCTCGTCTTCCTGTTCGACTACCACTGGTTCGCTGTCACCCTTGAGGTCGACGAATGCAGCCAACTGCTGTTGCAGGATGGTTGCAGCACGACGGATTGCCTCTTCAGGATCCAGAGTACCGTTGGTTTCCAGATCAATAACCAGCTTGTCCAGGTTAGTACGCTGCTCGACACGGGCGTTTTCCACCACGTATGCGATACGGCGAACCGGGCTGAACGAAGAGTCGAGCTGCAAGCGACCAATGCTGCGGCTTTCGTCTTCATCGCTCTGACGCGAATCGGCCGGTTCATAACCACGACCACGAGCTACGGTGAGCTTCATGTTCAAGGCGCCATTGGACGCCAGGTTAGCGATTACGTGATCGGGGTTAACGATCTCGACATCATGATCCAGCTGAATATCGGCAGCGGTAACCACCCCCGAACCCTTCTTCGACAAGGTCAGCGTAACTTCGTCACGACCGTGCAGTTTGATAGCCAGGCCTTTCAGGTTCAACAGGATTTCAATGACGTCTTCCTGAACACCTTCGATGGCGGAGTACTCGTGGAGTACACCGTCGATCTCGGCCTCGACTACTGCACAGCCAGGCATGGAGGACAACAGGATGCGGCGCAGCGCGTTGCCCAGGGTATGGCCAAAACCACGCTCGAGAGGCTCGAGAGTGATTTTAGCGCGGGTTGGACTGACGACCTGCACATCGATGTGGCGGGGCGTCAGGAACTCATTTACCGAAATCTGCATGGATGCACCTATTTTCTAGCCCTTACTTGGAGTAGAGCTCGACAATCAGGCTTTCGTTGATGTCGGCAGACAGATCACTGCGAGCAGGAACGTTCTTGAAAACGCCCGACTTCTTCGCGGTGTCTACATCTACCCACTCAACGCGGCCACGCTGGGCGCACAGTTCAAGGGCTTGAACAATGCGCAGCTGGTTCAGCGACTTCTCGCGAACCGCGACCACGTCACCCGGACGAACTTGGTAGGACGGAACGTTTACAGTCTTGCCGTTAACGCTGATCGCTTTGTGCGAAACCAGCTGACGGGATTCGGCACGAGTAGCGCCAAAGCCCATACGATAAACGACGTTATCCAGACGGCATTCGAGCAGTTGCAGCAGGTTCTCACCAGTAGCGCCCTTCGAGGAGGCCGCTTGCTTGTAGTAACCGCTGAACTGACGCTCGAGCACGCCGTAGATACGACGGACTTTTTGCTTTTCACGCAGCTGGGTGCCGTAGTCGGACTGACGACCGCGGCGCTGACCGTGAATACCTGGGGCTGCTTCGATGTTGCACTTCGATTCCAGAGCGCGAACGCCGCTCTTCAGGAACAGATCGGTGCCTTCACGACGAGACAGTTTGCATTTTGGACCAATGTAACGTGCCATTTATCTGTCTCCTGATTACACGCGGCGCTTCTTCGGCGGACGGCACCCGTTATGCGGGATTGGCGTCACGTCGGTGATGCTGGCGATCTTGTAGCCACAGCCGTTCAGAGCACGAACAGCGGACTCACGACCTGGACCTGGACCCTTGACGTTGACGTCGAGGTTCTTCAGACCATATTCCAGCGCAGCTTGACCAGCACGCTCAGCAGCTACTTGAGCAGCGAACGGGGTGGACTTGCGGGAACCGCGGAAACCCGAACCGCCGGAGGTAGCCCAGGACAGGGCGTTACCTTGACGATCGGTAATGGTCACGATGGTGTTGTTAAAGGACGCATGGATGTGGGCGATGCCATCAACCACTGTCTTTTTAACTTTTTTACGAGGACGAGCAGCAGGTTTTGCCATGTCTATATTCCTGTCGATTCGCTGGTGCGATTACTTGCGGATCGGCTTACGCGGACCTTTACGGGTACGCGCGTTGGTCTTGGTACGCTGACCGCGTACTGGCAGACCCCGACGATGACGCAGGCCGCGGTAGCAACCCAGGTCCATCAACCGCTTGATTTTCATGTTGATGTCGCGACGCAGGTCACCTTCAGTGGTGAACTTCGCAACTTCGCTACGCAGCTGTTCAATCTGCTCGTCGCTCAGATCTTTGATCTTCACGGCTGGGTTGACCCCAGTGTCTGCACAGATTTTCTGTGCAGTTGTGCGACCGACACCATAGATGTAGGTCAGCGAGATAACAGTGTGCTTGTTATCTGGAATGTTAACGCCTGCAATACGGGCCATTCAGTGGGACTCCAATTGACAGCTACCTACGCCCCGGAAGCCAAGAAATAGGGCGCGAGATAATATCGCTGTAGAAACAAATAATCAACCCAGCAGCGCACTAGCTGCTGGGTTTGAAGCACAGATCACACTCAGCCTTGGCGCTGCTTGTGACGTGGTTCCGCGCTGCAAATCACTCGCACAACACCTTCGCGGCGAATAATTTTGCAGTTACGGCACAGCTTTTTCACCGATGCACGAACTTTCATCACCAACTCCTCGAACCTTAAGGGTCTCTCAGCGCAGCATTCCGCTGCCACCGTAGCCTTTCAGGTTGGCTTTCTTCATCAGGGATTCGTACTGGTGCGAAACGAGGTGCGATTGTACTTGGGACATGAAGTCCATCACAACCACTACCACAATCAGCAACGAGGTCCCGCCAAGGTAGAACGGAACGTTTGCCGCTACCACCAGGAACTGGGGCAACAGACACACGGCCGTCATATAAAGAGCACCGAACATGGTCAAGCGGGTCAGAACGCCATCAATGTAGCGCGCCGACTGCTCGCCTGGACGGATGCCCGGAATAAAGGCACCGGACTTCTTCAGGTTTTCCGCTACGTCTTTCGGATTGAACATCAACGCCGTATAGAAGAAGCAGAAGAAAATAATCCCTGCACTAAACAGCAGAATATTCAACGGCTGACCAGGAGCGATCGACTGCGAGATGTCCTGCAGCCAGCCCATACCTTCAGACTGACCAAACCAGGCACCCAGCGAAGCCGGGAACAGCAAAATGCTGCTTGCGAAAATGGCTGGGATGACCCCGGCCATGTTCACCTTCAGCGGCAAGTGGCTAGTCTGCGCAGCGAAGACCTTGCGGCCCTGCTGACGCTTGGCGTAGTGAACGGCGATTCGACGCTGACCACGCTCAATGAACACCACAAAACCGATAATCGCTACTGCCAGCAAACCGATAGCGACCAGAGCGAAAATGTTGATATCGCCCGTACGTGCAGACTCGAAAGACTGCCCGATTGCTCTCGGAAGACCGGCGACGATACCTGCGAAAATCAACATCGAGATACCGTTGCCTACACCGCGCTCCGTGATTTGCTCACCCAGCCACATCATGAACATCGCACCCGCCACAAACGTGGAGACAGCGACGAAATGGAAGCCAAAGTCAGCAGAAAACGCTACACCCTGACCGGCCAGGCCGATGGACATGCCAACAGCCTGGACCAGCGCCAGGATAACGGTGCCGTAGCGGGTGTACTGGCTGATCTTGCGACGGCCAGCTTCACCTTCCTTCTTCAACTGCTCCAGCTGCGGGCTGACGGCGGTCATCAGCTGCATGATGATCGATGCCGAAATGTACGGCATGATCCCCAGTGCAAAGATGCTCATCCGTTCCAGCGCGCCGCCGGAAAACATGTTGAACAAGCTAAGAATGGTCCCCTCATTCTGTCGAAACAGTTCCGCCAGCCGGTCCGGGTTGATGCCTGGAACTGGGATGTGTGCGCCTATCCGATAGACGATGATCGCCAGAAACAGAAAACGCAGACGAGCCCAAAGTTCAGACATCCCGCCTTTACCGAGCGAAGAGAGAGCACCTTGCTTAGCCATTTATTCCTCGAACTTGCCGCCAGCTGCTTCGATAGCCGCACGCGCACCTTTGGTGGCTGCGATACCCTTGATGGTGACCGCGCGAGTAACTTCGCCGGACAGCATGATTTTCACACGCTGTACGTTTTGGTTAATCACGTTGGCATCCTTCAAGGATTGCACGGTGACAACGTCGCCTTCCACTTTGGCCAACTCGGACAGACGCACTTCTGCGCGGTCCATGGCTTTCAGGGAAACGAAGCCGAATTTCGGCAGACGACGGTGCAGCGGCTGTTGACCGCCTTCAAAGCCTGGAGCGATGGTGCCACCGGAGCGGGAGGTCTGACCTTTGTGGCCACGGCCACCGGTCTTGCCCAAACCACTACCGATACCACGACCCGGACGATGCTTCTCGCGACGGGAACCCGGCGCTGGACTCAGATCATTGAGTTTCATCGATTAACCCTCGACGCGCAGCATGTAGTAAGCCTTGTTGATCATCCCGCGATTCTCGGGAGTATCCAGGACTTCTACAGTGTGACCGATGCGGCGCAGACCCAGACCCTTAACACACAGTTTGTGGTTAGGGAGACGGCCGGCGGTGCTTTTGATCAGCGTTACTTTGACGGTAGCCATGATCAGCGGATCTCCTCGACGCTCTTGCCGCGCTTGGCAGCAATGGATTCAGGAGATTGCATAGCCTTCAGACCCTTGAAAGTGGCATGAACCACGTTCACTGGGTTGGTCGAGCCGTAGCACTTGGCCAGGACGTTCTGAACGCCAGCAACTTCCAGGACAGCACGCATCGCGCCACCGGCGATGATACCGGTACCGTCGGAAGCAGGCTGCATGTACACCTTCGAAGCGCCGTGGGCGGACTTGGTGGCGTACTGCAGAGTGGTGCCGTTCAGGTCTACCTGAATCATGTTGCGACGGGCAGCTTCCATGGCTTTCTGGATCGCAGCAGGTACTTCGCGCGATTTGCCACGGCCGAAACCAACGCGACCCTTGCCATCACCTACCACGGTCAACGCGGTGAAGGTGAAGATACGGCCGCCTTTTACGGTTTTGGCTACGCGGTTAACTTGAACCAGCTTCTCGATGTAGCCTTCGTCGCGCTTTTGATCGTTATTTGACATAACTTAGAACTCCAGTCCGCCTTCACGAGCACCATCTGCCAGCGCTTTAACGCGGCCGTGGTACTTGAAGCCAGAACGGTCAAAGGCAACTTGAGATACACCGGCGGCTTTCGCGCGCTCAGCTACCAGCTTGCCAACCTTAGTGGCCGCGTCGATGTTGCCAGTGGCGCCATCACGCAGGTCTTTGTCCAAAGTCGAGGCGCTGGCCAGGACTTTGCTGCCGTCGGCCGAAATGACCTGGGCATAGATGTGCTGCGAGGAGCGGAACACGCAGAGACGCACGACTTCGAGTTCGTGCATTTTCAGGCGTGCTTTGCGAGCGCGACGCAGTCGAGTAACTTTTTTGTCGGTCATTTGCTATGCCCTACTTCTTCTTGGCTTCTTTACGACGGACGACTTCGTCCGCGTAACGCACACCCTTGCCTTTGTACGGCTCTGGTGGACGGAAGTCGCGGATTTCAGCGGCCACCTGACCTACCAGCTGCTTGTCGATACCCTTGATCAGGATGTCGGTCTGGCTAGGGGTCTCAGCGGTGATGCCCTCAGGCAGTTCATAATCCACTGGGTGCGAGAAGCCGAGCGCCAGGTTCAGCACGGTGCCCTTGGCTTGCGCCTTGTAACCAACACCGACCAGCTGGAGCTTGCGCTCGAAGCCTTGGCTTACGCCCTGGACCATGTTGTTCACGAGTGCACGGGTAGTGCCGGCCATTGCGCGAGTTTGTTGGTCGCCGTTGCGAGCAGCGAAACGCAGCTCACCAGCTTCTTCAACAACTTCAACGGACGAGTGAACGTTCAGTTCGAGAGTGCCCTTGGCACCCTTCACCGAAAGCTGTTGGCCGACGAATTTGACTTCGACACCGGCTGGCAGCTTAACGGGGTTCTTAGCGACGCGAGACATGCTTATCCCCCCTTAGAACACTGTGCAGAGTACTTCGCCGCCGACACCGGCAGCGCGCGCAGCACGATCAGTCATCACACCTTTGTTGGTGGAGACGATAGACACGCCCAGACCGCCACGTACTTTCGGCAGTTCTTCGACGGACTTGTACTGACGCAGGCCTGGACGACTTACGCGCTTGACTTCCTCGATGACCGGACGGCCTTCGAAGTATTTCAGCTCGATGGACAGCGAAGGTTTGACTTCACTGCTGACCTGATAACCCGCGATGTAACCTTCGTCTTTCAGAACTTTGGCTACAGCCACCTTCAGGGTCGAGGACGGCATGCTTACGACGGACTTTTCAGCCATCTGGGCATTACGGATTCGAGTTAGCATGTCCGCTAACGGGTCCTGCATACTCATGGGCTAGACGCTCCTGATACAAGAAAAATTAGCCTTTCGGCTACTACAGTCACCTGAACACAACGGGCAAAAAACCCGGGCTCAGGTGAGCCGGTCATTCTAGACACATCCCAGAAACGAAACAAGCCCCATAAGGGGCTTGTTTCGTTGCAAGATCACCGGCGGTCGGAAGATCACTCCCCCGCCGCCAGGGCCCTGCCGGTACGTCTTACCAGCTGGCTTTGACCAGACCTGGAACGTCACCGCGCATTGCTGCTTCACGCAGCTTGTTACGGCCGAGGCCGAACTTGCGGTAAACGCCGTGTGGACGACCGGTGATGCGGCAGCGGTTACGCATGCGCGAGGCGCTTGCGTCACGTGGCTGCTTCTGCAGAGCGATCGAGGCTGCCCAACGTTCTTCTGGAGTTGCATTCAGATTAACGATGGTAGCTTTGAGCTCAGCACGCTTCTTGGCGTATTTAGCAACCGTGAGCTGACGCTTCAGCTCGCGGTTTTTCATGCTCTTCTTGGCCATTTTCCTACTCCAATCAGTTGCGGAACGGGAATTTGAAAGCGCGCAGCAGAGCGCGACCTTCGTCATCCGTACGAGCAGTGGTGGTCAGGGTAATGTCCAGACCGCGCAGAGCATCGATCTTGTCGTAGTCGATTTCCGGGAAGATGATCTGCTCTTTCACGCCCATGCTGTAGTTGCCACGACCGTCGAAGGACTTGGCATTCAGGCCGCGGAAGTCGCGAACCCGAGGCAGGGAGATCGCCAGCAGGCGGTCCAGGAATTCGTACATACGATCACGGCGCAGAGTGACTTTGACGCCGATCGGCCAGCCCTCACGGACTTTGAAGCCCGCGATGGATTTCCGAGCGAAAGTCACAACGGCTTTTTGACCGGTGATCTTCTCGAGGTCAGCTACAGCGTGCTCGATGACTTTCTTGTCGCCGACAGCTTCGCCCAGACCCATGTTCAGGGTGATCTTGGTAACGCGCGGAACTTCCATCACGTTCGCCAGCTTAAGTTCTTCCTTAAGCTTGGGAGCAATTTCCTTCCGGTAAATCTCTTTCAGTCGTGCCATGGTCTTCTACCTAGCAGTGTTCAAGCATCAACCGCTTTTTGGGTCGACTTGAAGACACGAATTTTTTTGCCTTCTTCTACTTTGAAACCAACGCGGTCAGCCTTGTTGGTTTCGCCGTTGAAGATGGCGACGTTGGAAGCGTGCAGTGGCGCTTCTTTCTCGACGATACCGCCTTGTACGCCCGACATAGGGTTAGGCTTGGTATGACGCTTCACCAGGTTGATCCCACCAACGACCAGACGGTCGTCAGCGAGAACCTTGAGCACCTTACCGCGCTTACCTTTGTCTTTGCCGGCGATCACGATGATCTCGTCGTCACGACGAATCTTTTGCATGTCGGATCTCCTTACAGCACTTCTGGGGCGAGCGAGACGATCTTCATGAACTTCTCAGTACGAAGTTCACGGGTCACTGGCCCAAAGATACGGGTGCCGATCGGCTCTTGCTTGTTGTTCAGCAGAACAGCAGCATTGCCATCAAAGCGGATGATGGAGCCGTCAGCACGACGGACACCGTGGCGAGTGCGGACTACAACAGCAGTCATCACCTGGCCTTTCTTCACTTTACCGCGAGGAATTGCTTCCTTGACGGTTACCTTGATGATGTCACCGATACCGGCGTAGCGACGGTGCGAACCGCCGAGCACCTTGATGCACATGACGCGACGAGCGCCGCTGTTATCGGCCACATCGAGCATGGATTGAGTCTGAATCATAAAATTTCTCCGACCCCTAGCCCTTAGACTTCAACAGCGCGTTCGAGAACTTCAACCAGTGCCCAGGACTTGGTCTTGGCCAGCGGACGAGTCTCGCGGATGGAGACCTTGTCGCCGATGTGGCACTGGTTGGTTTCGTCGTGCGCGTGCAGCTTAGTCGAACGCTTAACGTATTTACCGTAGATCGGGTGCTTTACGCGACGCTCGATCAGTACGGTGATGGTTTTGTCCATCTTGTCGCTGACGACACGGCCAGTCAGCGTACGGACGGTTTTTTCAGCTTCAGCCATGATCACTTACCTGCCTGCTGGTTGAGCACAGTTTTCACGCGAGCGATGTCACGCTTAACTTGCGAGAGCAGGTGCGACTGCCCCAACTGGCCAGTTGCCTTCTGCATACGCAGATTGAACTGGTCGCGCAGCAAGCCGAGCAGTTGCTCGTTCAGCTGCTGTGCTGATTTTTCACGAAGTTCATTCGCTTTCATCACATCACCGTCCGCTTAACAAAGGAGGTGGCGAGAGGCAGCTTTGCAGCCGCCAAGGCGAATGCCTCACGCGCCAGCTCTTCAGAAACACCCTCGATCTCGTACAGGACCTTGCCTGGCTGGATCTGGGCAACCCAGTACTCCACGGAACCCTTACCTTTACCCATCCGCACTTCGAGAGGCTTCTTGGAGATCGGCTTGTCCGGGAATACACGGATCCAGATCTTGCCGCCACGTTTTACGTGACGGGTCAGGGCACGACGTGCCGATTCGATCTGGCGAGCGGTGAGACGACCGCGAGCAACAGCTTTCAGAGCAAACTCGCCGAAGCTGACTTTGCTACCGCGCAGTGCCAGACCACGGTTGTGGCCAGTCATCTGCTTGCGGAATTTTGTACGCTTTGGTTGCAACATTTGGCGTACCCCTTACTTAGCAGCTTTTTTACGAGGCGCTGGTGCTTGTGGTTTCAGTTCTTCTTGGCGACCACCAATAACTTCGCCTTTGAAAATCCAAACCTTCACACCGATCACACCGTAAGTGGTGTGAGCTTCGTAAGTGGCATAGTCGATGTCGGCACGCAGGGTGTGCAGTGGCACACGACCTTCGCGATACCATTCAGTACGTGCGATTTCAGCACCGCCGAGACGACCGCTCACCTGGATCTTGATGCCCTTGGCACCAATACGCATGGCGTTCTGTACGGCGCGCTTCATGGCGCGACGGAACATCACACGACGCTCCAGCTGCTGAGCTACGCTCTGAGCTACCAGCATACCGTCGAGTTCCGGCTTGCGGATCTCTTCGATATTGATGTGCACAGGCACACCCATTTGCTTGGTCAGGTCCTGACGCAGTTTCTCAACATCTTCACCTTTCTTCCCGATAACGATACCTGGACGAGCGGTGTGGATGGTGATGCGTGCAGTTTGAGCCGGACGATGGATATCGATACGGCTAACGGACGCGCTTTTTAGTTTGTCTTGGAGGTACTCACGCACATTCAGATCTGCGAGCAAATAGTCCGCATAAGTCCGACCGTCTGCGTACCAGACGGAGGTGTGCTCCTTGACGATTCCCAGGCGAATGCCAGTGGGATGTACTTTCTGACCCATCTGATCGACTCCGTTACTTGTCCGCAACCTTGACAGTGATATGGCAAGACCGCTTGACGATGCGATCAGCGCGGCCTTTGGCACGCGGCATGATGCGCTTCAGCGAACGCCCTTCGTTGACGAAAACGGTGGAGACCTTCAGGTCATCAACGTCTGCGCCTTCGTTATGCTCGGCGTTGGCTACGGCCGACTCGAGGACTTTCTTCATGATTTCAGCGGCTTTTTTGCTGCTGAAGGCCAACAGGTTGAGCGCTTCGCCCACCTTCTTCCCGCGGAACTGGTCGGCGACCAAGCGGGCTTTCTGGGCGGAGATGCGAGCGCCCGACAACTTAGCGGCTACTTCCATTTCCTTACCCCTTAACGCTTGGCTTTCTTGTCAGCCACGTGCCCGCGGTAGGTGCGGGTACCGGCGAACTCGCCCAGTTTATGGCCGACCATGTCTTCGTTCACGAGAACTGGGACGTGTTGGCGACCGTTGTGTACCGCGATGGTCAGACCGACCATTTGTGGCAGGATCATCGAACGGCGCGACCAGGTCTTAACTGGTTTGCGATCGTTCTTTTCCGCCGCCACTTCGATCTTCTTCAGTAGGTGAAGATCGATAAAAGGACCTTTTTTCAGAGAACGTGGCACTGTCGTATCCCTCTATTTACTTGCGACGACGGACGATCATTTTGTCGGTACGCTTATTACCACGAGTCTTCGCGCCCTTAGTCGGGAAGCCCCATGGCGATACCGGATGACGACCACCGGAGGTACGACCTTCACCACCACCATGTGGGTGGTCAACCGGGTTCATGGCAACACCACGAACGGTTGGGCGAACGCCACGCCAGCGTTTGGCACCAGCTTTACCCAGCGAACGCAGGCTGTGCTCGGAGTTCGAGACTTCGCCCAGGGTCGCACGGCACTCAGCCAGGACTTTACGCATTTCACCAGAGCGCAGACGCAGGGTCACATAGACACCTTCGCGAGCGATCAGCTGAGCCGAAGCACCAGCGGAACGAGCGATCTGTGCACCTTTGCCCGGCTTCAGTTCGATGCCGTGAATGGTGCTACCCACTGGAATGTTGCGCAGTTGCAGGGAGTTGCCTGGCTTGATTGGAGCCAGAGCACCTGCGATCAGCTGGTCGCCAGCACTCACGCCTTTAGGGGCGATGATGTAGCGGCGCTCGCCGTCTGCGTAGCAGAGCAGTGCGATGTGAGCAGTACGGTTCGGGTCGTATTCGATACGCTCGACAGTGGCGACGATGCCGTCCTTGTCGTTGCGACGGAAGTCGACCATACGGTAATGCTGCTTATGACCACCACCTACGTGACGCGTAGTGATGCGGCCATTGTTGTTACGACCACCAGACTTCGATTTCTTCTCGAGCAGCGGTGCGTGAGGAGCGCCTTTATGCAGCTCCTTGTTGACCACCTTGACCACGAAACGGCGGCCAGGGGAAGTCGGTTTGCATTTAACGATTGCCATGATGCACCCCTTCCTTACTCAGCACTGCTGCTGAAATCGAGATCTTGGCCGGGTTGAAGGGAGATGATCGCCTTCTTCCAGTCATTACGCTTGCCCAGACCGCGAGCGGTACGCTTGGTCTTACCCAGAACGTTCAGGGTAGTCACGCTTTCCACTTTCACGCTGAACAGGCTTTCGACGGCCTTCTTGATTTCCAGCTTGGTTGCGTCGGTAGCAACCTTGAAAACGAACTGGCCTTTCTTGTCAGCCAGAACCGTGGCCTTCTCGGAAACGTGCGGGCCAAGTAGAACTTTAAATACGCGTTCCTGGTTCATCCCAGCAGCTCCTCGAATTTCTTCACGGCCGACACGGTGATCAACACCTTGTCGTATGCGATCAGACTGACCGGATCGGAACCCTGTACGTCACGTACATCGACGTGCGGCAGGTTGCGAGCAGCCAGGTACAGATTCTGATCAACAGCATCAGAAACGATCAGTACGTCGCTCAGACCCATGCCGTTCAGTTTGTTCAGCAGGTCTTTGGTTTTCGGTGCTTCAACAGCGAAGTCCTGAACCACGACCAGACGGTCGGTACGCACCAGCTCGGCGAGGATGGAACGCATTGCTGCGCGGTACATCTTCTTGTTGAGCTTCTGCGAGTGGTCTTGAGGACGAGCTGCGAAAGTGGTACCGCCGCCACGCCAGATTGGGCTACGGATAGTACCGGCACGAGCGCGGCCAGTGCCTTTCTGACGCCATGGGCGCTTGCCGCCACCAGCAACGTCGGAACGGGTTTTCTGCTGCTTGGTGCCCTGACGGCCGCCGGCCATGTAGGCCACGACTGCTTGGTGTACCAGCGTCTCGTTGAATTCGCCGCCGAAAGTCAGTTCGGAAACTTCGATCGCTTGAGCGTCATTTACATTTAGTTGCATGTCAGCTTCCCCTTAACCGCGAGCCTTGGCAGCCGGACGCACAACCAGATTGCCGCCAGTAGCGCCAGGAACGGCACCCTTGACCAGCAACAGATTGCGTTCAGCGTCGACGCGCACTACTTCGAGGGACTGAACGGTCACGCGCTCGGCGCCCATGTGACCGGACATTTTTTTGCCCTTGAATACACGACCAGGAGTCTGGCACTGGCCGATAGAGCCCGGGACGCGGTGGGAAACGGAGTTACCGTGGGTATTGTCTTGACCGCGGAAATTCCAACGCTTGATGGTACCGGCAAAGCCTTTACCTTTCGACTGACCGGTAACGTCTACCATTTGGCCAGCAGCGAAGATTTCTGCATTGATCAAGTCGCCAGCCTGGTACTCGCCTTCTTCAAGACGGAATTCCCAGACACCGCGACCAGCGGCAACGTTCGCTTTAGCGAAGTGACCTGCTTGAGCAGCAGTCACACGCGAAGCGCGACGCTCGCCAACAGTGACTTGCACTGCGCGATAGCCATCAGTTTCTTCGGTTTTGAACTGGGTGACGCGATTCGGCTCGATCTCAATGACCGTGACCGGAATGGAGACACCTTCTTCGGTGAAAATACGGGTCATACCGCATTTACGACCGACTACACCAATAGTCATGTTGTAAACCTCATGAGTGTACGGGGCTTTCACCCGCTATGGCCGCCCATTTCAGAGCGTTACACGACTAAGACCCGAGTCTTAGCCGAGGCTGATCTGCACTTCCACGCCTGCCGCAAGATCGAGCTTCATAAGAGCATCAACGGTTTTATCCGTTGGCTGGACGATGTCCAGTACGCGCTTATGAGTACGGATCTCGTACTGGTCACGCGCGTCTTTGTTGACGTGCGGGGAGACCAGAACGGTGAACCGCTCTTTACGGGTAGGCAGTGGAATTGGACCACGCACTTGAGCACCAGTACGTTTCGCGGTTTCCACGATTTCCTGGGTGGATTGGTCGATCAGGCGATGGTCAAAAGCCTTCAACCTGATACGGATTTGCTGATTTTGCATTGGATTTCAGACTCCAGGCTGCTATTCCCACCGGGCGCACTACGCCCGTTAAAAGGAGGCGTGATTCTATAGACACCCCCACTGAGTGTCAACCCAATAAAAAAGCCCCCGCAAAAGCGGGGGCCTTTCTAAACGATCAACGATTACTCGATGATTTTGGCTACGACGCCGGCGCCGACGGTACGACCGCCTTCACGGATAGCGAAGCGCAGACCGTCTTCCATCGCGATGGTCTTGATCAGAGTGACAGTCATCTGGATGTTGTCACCTGGCATTACCATTTCAACGCCTTCTGGCAGCTCGCAGTTACCAGTCACGTCAGTAGTACGGAAGTAGAACTGTGGACGGTAGCCTTTGAAGAACGGAGTGTGACGGCCGCCTTCTTCCTTGCTCAGAACATAGACTTCTGCGGTGAACTTGGTGTGCGGCTTGACCGAACCTGGCTTGACCAGAACCTGGCCACGCTCAACGTCGTCACGCTTGGTGCCGCGCAGCAGCACGCCGCAGTTCTCGCCAGCACGACCTTCGTCCAGCAGCTTGCGGAACATCTCAACACCGGTGCAGGTGGTGGTGGTGGTGTCACGCAGACCAACGATTTCCAGGGCGTCTTGAACGCGGACGATGCCACGCTCGATACGACCGGTAACAACGGTACCACGACCCGAGATCGAGAATACGTCTTCGATTGGCATCAGGAACGGCTTGTCGATAGCGCGCTCAGGCTCTGGGATGTAGGTATCCAGAGTCTCAACCAGCTTCTTGACAGCGGTGGTGCCCATTTCGTTGTCGTCTTTGCCTTCCAGCGCCATACGAGCCGAACCGATGATGATCGGGGTATCGTCGCCTGGGAAGTCGTAGGTGGACAGCAGGTCGCGAACTTCCATCTCGACCAGTTCCAGCAGCTCAGCGTCGTCTACCAGGTCAGCCTTGTTCAGGAAGACCACGATGTACGGAACGCCAACCTGACGGGACAGCAGGATGTGCTCACGGGTTTGTGGCATCGGACCATCGGCAGCCGAGCAAACCAGGATCGCGCCGTCCATCTGGGCAGCACCGGTGATCATGTTCTTCACGTAGTCAGCGTGACCTGGGCAGTCGACGTGAGCGTAGTGACGAATGGTCGAGTTGTACTCAACGTGAGCGGTGTTGATGGTGATACCGCGAGCTTTCTCTTCTGGAGCGCTGTCGATCTTGTCGAATTCAACGACTGCGGAACCGAAAACTTCGGAGCAGACGCGAGTCAGAGCTGCGGTCAGAGTGGTTTTACCGTGGTCAACGTGACCGATGGTGCCAACGTTGACGTGCGGAAGGGAACGATCAAATTTTTCTTTAGCCACGACAATTAACTCCTAGCCTAAAGGACTGAATCAGCCTTGTTTTTTAACGAGCGCTTCGACGATGTTCGACGGAGCCTCAGCGTATTTGGAGAATTCCATGGAGTAGCTCGCGCGACCCTGGGACATGGAACGAACGTCGGTCGCATAACCGAACATCTCTCCGAGCGGAACTTCAGCACGGACAACCTTGCCGGACACCGAATCTTCCATACCCTGGATCAGACCACGACGACGGTTCAGGTCACCCATCACGTCACCCATGTAGTCCTCAGGGGTCACAACTTCTACCTTCATGATCGGCTCAAGCACCTTACCGCCGCCTTTGGCTGCGAGTTGCTTGGTCGCCATGGAGGCCGCCACCTTGAACGCCATCTCGTTAGAGTCGACGTCGTGGTAGGAACCATCAAACACGGTTGCCTTCAGGCCGATCAGCGGATAGCCGGCAACGATGCCGTTCTTCATCTGCTCTTCGATACCCTTCTGGATCGCCGGGATGTATTCCTTCGGAACCACACCACCCACAACCTCGTTGGTGAAAACCAGGCCTTCGGTGATGTTGCCGTGTGCGTCCACGTCTGGCTGCGAGAAGCGGATCCAGCAGTGACCGAACTGACCGCGACCACCGGACTGACGAACGAACTTGCCTTCGATTTCGACGTTGTCTTTGGTGATCTGCTCGCGATAGGAAACCTGCGGCTTACCGATGTTGGCTTCGACGTTGAATTCGCGCTTCATGCGGTCAACGAGGATGTCCAGGTGAAGCTCGCCCATACCCGAGATGATGGTCTGGCCGGTTTCTTCGTCGGTCTTGACGCGGAACGACGGGTCTTCCTGAGCCAGCTTGCCCAGTGCGATACCCATCTTTTCCTGGTCCTGCTTGGTTTTCGGCTCGACAGCTACCGAAATCACAGGCTCAGGGAAGTCCATACGCTCGAGGATGATCGGCTTGTCGGCGTTGCACAGGGTGTCACCAGTGGTGACGTCCTTCATGCCGATCAGAGCAGCGATGTCGCCGGCCAGTACTTCCTTGATTTCTTCACGCTGGTTGGCGTGCATCTGCACCATACGACCAACGCGCTCTTTCTTGCCCTTGACCGAGTTGATCACGGAGTCGCCGGACTGCAGCATACCCGAGTAAACACGGACAAAAGTCAGAGTACCAACGAACGGGTCGGTGGCAATCTTGAACGCCAGAGCCGAGAACGGCTCGTTGTCGTCGGCATGACGCTCGTCGTAGTCGGCGTCGACCAGCTCTTCCTTTGGCTTCTCGATCAGGTCAGGGTGGATACCCTTGATCGCAGGAATCTCGGTAGGAGCAGGCAGGAAGTCGATAACGGCGTCGAGAACCAGGGGAACGCCCTTGTTCTTGAACGACGAACCACAGACAGCCGGAACGATCTCGCTGGCCAGGGTACGCGCGCGCAGACCGGCCTTGATTTCTTCGACGGTCAGCTCTTCGCCTTCCAGGTACTTGTTCATCAGCTCTTCGCTGGACTCGGCAGCCGCTTCAACCATGTTGGAGCGCCACTCTTGAGCCAGCTCCAGCATATCGGCAGGAATTTCTTCCTCGCGATAGGTGGTGCCTTTGTCGTCTTCGTTCCAGTAGATAGCCTTCATCTTGATCAGATCGACCTGACCCTGGAAGTTCTCTTCCGAACCGATGGCCAGCTGAACAGGAACCGGGGTGTGACCCAGACGGTTCTTGATCTGACCTACGACGCGCAGGAAGTTGGCACCGGCACGGTCCATCTTGTTCACGTATACAACACGTGGAACGCCGTACTTGTTGGCTTGACGCCATACGGTTTCGGACTGTGGCTCAACGCCGGAGGTACCGCAGAACACAACGACAGCGCCGTCGAGTACACGCAGCGAACGCTCAACTTCAATGGTGAAGTCAACGTGGCCGGGGGTATCGATGACGTTTACGCGGTAGTTGTCATACTGACCCTTGGAGCCTTTCCAGAAGGTAGTGACAGCAGCGGAGGTAATGGTGATACCCCGCTCCTGCTCCTGCACCATCCAGTCGGTGGTCGCGGCGCCATCATGCACCTCGCCCAGTTTGTGGCTCAGGCCTGTGTAGAACAGGATCCGCTCGGTAGTAGTGGTCTTGCCCGCGTCAACGTGCGCGCAAATACCAATGTTACGGTAGCGGTTGATTGGTGTAGTACGAGCCATAGAGCCCTCGCAAAAATAGTGATGCCTGAATTAGAAGCGGTAGTGCGAGAACGCTTTGTTGGCTTCGGCCATACGGTGTACGTCTTCACGCTTCTTGACTGCAGCACCTTTGCCTTCAGCAGCATCCAGCAATTCGCCGGCCAGGCGCAGGGCCATAGACTTCTCGCCGCGCTTGCGCGCGTAGTCTACCAACCAGCGCATTGCCAGGGCGTTACGACGGGACGGACGAACTTCGACCGGAACCTGGTAAGTAGCACCGCCAACACGGCGCGACTTCACTTCGACCAGCGGAGCGATGGCGTCGAGAGCTTTCTCGAAGATTTCCAGGGGATCGCTGTTCTTGCGTTCTTTGACCTTGTCCAGCGCACCGTAAACGATACGCTCGGCAACGGCCTTCTTGCCGCTTTCCATCACGTGGTTCATGAACTTGGCGAGAATCTGCGATCCGTATTTTGGATCGTCCAGAATCTCACGCTTGGCTGCTACACGACGTCTTGGCATTGATAAGCCCTCAAACGGTCTTCAGGTTAGCTCGGGACAGGGAACCCAGAGGTTGCGTGCCCGACCTTACTCTTATCGACTCAATAAAATTGATAACTGCAAATTGCTGCAAACGGCCGATTACTTCGGACGCTTGGTACCGTACTTCGAACGACCTTGGTTACGACCTTTGACGCCGGAGGTATCCAGGGAGCCGCGAACGGTGTGGTAACGAACACCTGGCAAGTCTTTTACACGACCGCCGCGGATCAGTACCACGCTGTGCTCTTGCAGGTTGTGGCCTTCACCACCGATGTACGAGGAAACCTCGAAACCGTTGGTCAGACGCACACGGCATACTTTACGCAGTGCCGAGTTAGGTTTTTTCGGCGTGGTGGTGTACACACGGGTGCACACGCCACGACGTTGCGGGCAGTTCTGCAGCGCAGGAACGTCGGATTTCTCGACGATACGCTTACGCGGCTGACGTACCAGCTGGTTGATAGTTGCCATCTACTAGCTCCACTGTTGTCTTGCGACGCTATTGTCTTGCAAGAAAAGCAAAATGGCAGGACGAAGTCCCACCAAATTTAGGGGTACAAGAGTCTAAAGAGGATCTTGCCCCTCGTCAAGGCAAGGCCCCGACATCCCCCACCCTCCCCTTCGCAACAGATTATGTCGCGAAGATCGGGTGAGGGCCGCCAGGGCCCTACGCTTTAGTTGCCGCTGGAGTTCAGCGCTTCGGTCAGTGCAGCTTCCACTTCACTGGCGCTAACACGCAACGGCTTGTCGGCATCACGGCGACGCTTGCGCTCGCTGTGGTAGGCCAGACCGGTACCGGCCGGGATCAGACGACCCACGACCACGTTTTCTTTCAGGCCGCGCAGGTAGTCGCGCTTGCCGGTTACCGCCGCTTCGGTCAGTACGCGGGTGGTTTCCTGGAAGGAAGCCGCCGAGATGAACGATTCGGTGGACAGCGAGGCCTTGGTGATACCCAGCAGTACACGAGTGAACTTGGAGACAAACTTGTCTTCCGCGCCAAGGCGCTCGTTCTCTACCAGTACCTGGGTCAGTTCCATCTGGTCGCCCTTGATGAAGCTGGAGTCGCCCGACTCGGCAATCTCGACCTTACGCAGCATCTGACGCAGGATGGTCTCGATGTGCTTGTCGTTGATCTTCACGCCTTGCAGACGGTAAACGTCCTGGATCTCGTTGACGATGTACTTGGCCAGCGCGCTAACACCCAGCAGACGCAGAATGTCGTGCGGATCGCTAGGACCGTCCGAGATGACTTCGCCGCGGTTCACTTGTTCGCCTTCGAAGACGTTCAGGTGACGCCACTTCGGAATCAGCTCTTCGTACGGATCGCTGCCATCGTTCGGGGTGATGACCAGACGGCGCTTGCCCTTGGTCTCTTTACCGAAGGCGATGGTACCGCTGACTTCAGCCAGAATCGAGGCTTCTTTCGGACGGCGCGCTTCGAACAGGTCGGCAACGCGCGGCAGACCACCGGTGATGTCACGGGTCTTGGACGTTTCTTGCGGGATACGCGCGATAACGTCACCAACACCGATCTGTGCACCGTCAGCCACACCGACCAGGGCGTTGGCTGGCAGGAAGTACTGAGCCGGTACGTCGGTACCTGGCAACAGCAGATCCTTGCCGCTGGCGTCGACCATCTTGATTGCAGGACGGATTTCCTTGCCTGCAGCCGGACGGTCTTTGACGTCCAGAACCTCGATGTTGGTCAGGCCGGTCAATTCGTCGGTCTGACGCTTGATCGTGATGCCTTCTTCCATGCCCACGAAGGTCACGGTACCTTTCATTTCGGTAACGATCGGGTGGGTGTGCGGGTCCCACTTGGCGACGATGGCGCCAGCGTCGACCTTGTCGCCTTCCTTCACCGAAATCACGGCGCCGTAAGGCAGCTTGTAACGCTCGCGCTCACGACCGAACTCGTCGGCAATCGCCAACTCGCCGGAACGCGATACGGCAACCAGGTTGCCGTCGGCACGCTCAACCTGCTTGAGGTTGTGCAGACGAACCATACCGCCGTTCTTCACCTGGACGCTGTCGGCAGCCGAGGTACGGCTTGCAGCACCACCGATGTGGAACGTACGCATGGTCAGCTGGGTACCCGGCTCACCGATCGACTGTGCAGCGATAACGCCGACAGCTTCACCGATGTTCACCTGGTGACCGCGAGCCAGGTCGCGACCGTAGCACTTGGCGCAGATGCCGTAGCGGGTTTCGCAGCTGATCGGCGAACGCACGATCACTTCGTCGATGCTGTTCAGCTCGATGAACTCGACCCACTTCTCGTCGACCAGAGTACCGGCCGGAACGATGACGTCGTCGGTGCCAGGCTTGAACACGTCACGGGCGATTACACGACCCAGTACGCGCTCACCCAGCGGCTCTACAACGTCGCCGCCTTCGATGTGCGGGGTCATGACCAGACCCTGCTCGGTGCCACAGTCGATCTCGGTAACCACCAGATCCTGCGCCACGTCTACCAGACGACGGGTCAGGTAACCGGAGTTCGCGGTTTTCAACGCGGTATCCGCAAGACCCTTACGCGCACCGTGAGTCGAGATGAAGTACTGCAGTACGCTCAGACCTTCGCGGAAGTTCGCGGTGATCGGCGTCTCGATGATCGAGCCGTCCGGCTTGGCCATCAGACCACGCATACCGGCCAACTGACGAATCTGAGCTGCCGAACCCCGGGCCCCGGAGTCAGCCATCATGTACATCGAGTTGAAGGACTCCTGCTCGACTTCGTTGCCTTCGCGGTCGATGACCTTCTCTTTCGAGAGGTTGGCCATCATCGCCTTGGACACTTCGTCGTTCGCCTTGGACCACAGGTCGATGACCTTGTTGTACTTCTCGCCCTGGGTTACCAGGCCGGAGGCGTACTGGCTCTCGATCTCTTTCACTTCGTCGGTGGCAGCACCGATGATGCGGGCTTTTTCATCCGGGATAACGAAGTCGTTAACACCGATGGAAACGCCGGAGATGGTCGAGTAGGCAAAACCGGTGTACATCAGCTGGTCAGCGAAGATGACGGTCTCTTTCAGACCAACCACGCGGTAGCACTGGTTGATCAGCTTGGAGATCGCCTTTTTCTTCATCGGCTGGTTGACCACGTCGTACGACAGACCTGGCGGTACAACCTGGAACAGCAGTGCACGGCCGACAGTGGTGTCGACGATGCGGGTGTTCTTAACGCTGCCGCCATCACGATCGTTCACGGTTTCGTTGATACGAACCTTGATCTTGGCGTGCAGGGCCGCTTCGCCGGCGCGGAATACGCGGTCGACTTCCTGCAGGTCGGCGAATACGCGACCTTCGCCCTTGGCATTGATGGCTTCGCGGGTCATGTAGTACAGACCCAGTACAACGTCCTGCGAAGGAACGATGATCGGCTCACCGTTGGCTGGCGACAGGATGTTGTTGGTCGACATCATCAGCGCGCGCGCTTCGAGCTGGGCTTCCAGCGTCAGCGGCACGTGCACGGCCATCTGGTCACCGTCGAAGTCGGCGTTGTACGCGGCACAGACCAGCGGGTGCAGCTGGATGGCCTTGCCTTCGATCAGTACCGGCTCGAACGCCTGGATACCCAGACGGTGAAGGGTCGGTGCACGGTTGAGCAGTACGGGGTGTTCGCGAATCACTTCGGCAAGAACGTCCCACACCTCTGGCAACTCGCGCTCGACCATCTTCTTGGCAGCCTTGATGGTGGTCGCCAGACCACGCATTTCCAGCTTGCCGAAAATGAACGGCTTGAACAGCTCGAGGGCCATTTTCTTCGGCAGACCGCACTGGTGCAGACGCAGGGTCGGACCTACGGTAATTACCGAACGACCCGAGTAGTCAACGCGCTTACCGAGCAGGTTCTGACGGAAACGACCTTGCTTACCCTTGATCATGTCGGCCAGGGATTTCAGAGGACGCTTGTTCGAGCCGGTGATGGCGCGGCCGCGACGGCCGTTGTCGAGCAGTGCGTCGACCGCTTCCTGCAGCATGCGCTTTTCGTTGCGCACGATGATGTCAGGCGCAGACAGGTCGAGCAGGCGCTTCAGACGGTTGTTACGGTTGATCACCCGACGGTACAGGTCGTTCAGGTCGGAGGTCGCGAAACGACCGCCATCCAGCGGAACCAGTGGACGCAGGTCTGGCGGCAGAACCGGCAGAACGGTCAGGACCATCCACTCAGGCAGGTTGCCCGAGCCCTGGAAGGCCTCCATCAGCTTCAGTCGCTTGGACAGCTTCTTGATCTTGGTTTCCGAGTTGGTCTGCGGAATCTCTTCGCGCAGGCGGCCAATCTCGTGCTCCAGGTCGATAGCGTGCAGCAGTTCGCGGACGGCCTCGGCACCCATGCGGGCGTCGAAGTCATCGCCGAACTCTTCCAGCGCTTCGAAGTACTGCTCGTCGTTCAGCAGCTGACCTTTTTCCAGGGTGGTCATGCCCGGGTCGATAACGACATAGCTCTCGAAATAGAGAACGCGCTCGATATCACGCAGGGTCATGTCCATCAGCAGGCCGATACGCGACGGCAGCGACTTCAGGAACCAGATGTGGGCAACAGGCGAGGCCAGCTCGATGTGCGCCATGCGCTCACGACGAACTTTTGCCAGCGCGACTTCAACACCGCACTTCTCGCAGATCACGCCACGGTGCTTCAGGCGCTTGTACTTGCCGCACAGGCACTCGTAGTCCTTGACTGGGCCAAAGATCTTGGCGCAGAACAGGCCGTCACGCTCAGGCTTGAACGTACGGTAGTTGATGGTTTCCGGCTTTTTTACTTCACCGAACGACCACGAACGGATCATCTCAGGCGAGGCCAATCCGATACGGATGGCGTCGAACTCTTCGACTTGACCCTGGTTTTTCAGCAAATTCAGTAGGTCTTTCAAGGCCTTTCCTCCTGGCGGAGCAGGGAGCGGGCTTTTCAGCCGCGCTCCCGATTCGCGTCACGTGTTATTCGGTTTCCAGATCGATATCGATACCGAGCGAACGAATCTCTTTGATCAACACGTTGAAGGACTCGGGCATGCCCGGCTCCATACGGTGATCGCCGTCCACGATGTTCTTGTACATCTTGGTCCGACCGTTCACATCGTCCGACTTCACTGTGAGCATTTCTTGCAGGGTGTATGCCGCGCCGTATGCTTCCAGCGCCCACACTTCCATCTCCCCGAAACGCTGACCACCGAACTGCGCCTTACCACCCAGCGGCTGCTGGGTAACCAGGCTGTAAGAACCAGTGGAACGCGCGTGCATCTTGTCGTCCACCAAGTGGTTCAGCTTGAGCATGTACATGTAACCAACGGTCACTGGACGCTCGAACTTGTTGCCGGTACGACCGTCGAACAGCTGCATCTGACCGCTTTCCGGCATGTCTGCCAGTTTCAGCATGGCCTTGATTTCGCTTTCCTTGGCACCGTCGAAGACTGGAGTGGCCATTGGCACACCGCCTTTGAGGTTCTTCGCCAGGTCGAGGATTTCCTGGTCGGAGAAGTCTTCCAGGCTTTCCTGACGACCACCGATCTCGTTGTAGATCTCGGTGAGGAACTTGCGCAGCTCGATGACCTTGCGCTGCTCTTCGAGCATGCGGTTGATCTTCTCGCCCAGGCCCTTGGCCGCCAGGCCCAGGTGGGTTTCGAGGATCTGACCGACGTTCATACGCGAAGGTACACCCAACGGGTTGAGTACCACGTCCACCGGCGTACCGTTGGCGTCGTGCGGCATGTCTTCGACCGGCATGATCACGGAGACCACACCCTTGTTACCGTGACGACCGGCCATCTTGTCGCCCGGCTGGATGCGACGACGGATTGCCAGGTAGACCTTGACGATCTTCAGTACGCCCGGTGCCAGGTCATCGCCCTGCTGCAGCTTGCGCTTCTTGTCTTCGAACTTGTCGTCCAGCAGACGGCGACGATCAACGATGTAGGCCTGGGCCTTCTCGAGTTGCTCGTTCAGCGCGTCTTCGGCCATGCGCAGTTTGAACCACTGGCCGTGCTCCAGACCGTCCAGCACTTCGTTGGAGATGACCGAACCTTTCTTCAGGCCGGCACCACCTTCGACGACCTGACCGTTCAGGGCGCTGCGCAGACGTTCGAAGGTTGCGCCTTCAACGATGCGGAACTCTTCGTTCAGGTCCTTGCGGATCTCGTCCAGCTGCATCTTCTCGATGGACAGCGCACGGCTGTCGCGCTCGACGCCATCGCGAGTGAAGACCTGTACGTCGATGACAGTACCCTTGGTGCCGGTCGGCACACGCAGGGAGGTGTCTTTGACGTCGCTGGCCTTCTCGCCGAAGATCGCACGCAGCAGTTTTTCTTCTGGCGTCAGCTGGGTCTCGCCTTTTGGCGTGACCTTGCCGACCAGAATGTCGCCAGCGCCGACTTCAGCACCCACGTAGACGATACCGGCTTCGTCCAGCTTGTTCAGCGCAGCCTCACCCACGTTCGGGATGTCCGCGGTGATTTCCTCTGGGCCAAGCTTGGTGTCACGGGCCACACAGGTCAGTTCCTGGATGTGGATCGTGGTGAAGCGATCTTCCTGAACCACACGCTCGGACAGGCAGATGGAGTCTTCGAAGTTGAAGCCGTTCCACGCCATGAACGCGATGCGCATGTTCTGACCCAGAGCCAGCTCACCCATGTCGGTGGACGGGCCGTCGGCCATGATGTCGCTACGCTGAACCACATCACCCTTGCTCACCAGCGGACGCTGGTTGATGCAGGTGTTCTGGTTCGAGCGGGTGTACTTGGTCAGGTTGTAGATATCGACACCAGCTTCGCCGGTTTCAACTTCGTCATCTGCAACACGCACCACGATACGGCTGGCGTCGACGGAATCGATCACACCGCCACGACGAGCCACGACGCAAACGCCGGAGTCACGCGCAACGTTGCGCTCCATGCCGGTACCTACCAGCGGTTTGTCGGCGCGCAGAGTCGGTACAGCCTGACGCTGCATGTTCGAACCCATCAACGCACGGTTGGCGTCGTCGTGCTCGAGGAACGGAATCAACGACGCGGCAACAGAAACTACCTGCTTTGGCGAAACGTCCATCAGGGTGACGTCTTCCGGCGCCTTGACGGTGAATTCGTTCAGGTGACGGACCGCTACCAGTTCGTCGATCAGTTGCTTCTTCGCGTCCATCGTGGCCGAAGCCTGTGCGATGACGTGATCAGCTTCTTCGATCGCCGACAGGAACACGATGTCGTCGGTAACCACACCCTCTTTCACCACGCGGTACGGGCTCTCAAGGAAGCCGTACTGGTTGGTGCGGGCATAGGCCGCCAGGGAGTTGATCAGACCGATGTTCGGACCTTCAGGGGTCTCGATCGGGCACACGCGGCCGTAGTGGGTCGGGTGTACGTCACGGACTTCGAAGCCTGCGCGCTCACGGGTCAGACCACCAGGGCCGAGTGCCGAGACACGACGCTTGTGGGTGATCTCGGACAGCGGGTTGTTCTGGTCCATGAACTGGGACAGCTGGCTCGAACCGAAGAACTCCTTCACCGCCGCCGCTACCGGCTTGGCGTTGATCAGGTCTTGCGGCATCAGGCCTTCGCTTTCAGCCATGGACAGACGCTCTTTGACCGCGCGCTCTACACGCACCAGGCCAACGCGGAACTGGTTCTCGGCCATTTCGCCGACACAGCGCACGCGACGGTTACCCAGGTGGTCGATGTCGTCGACGATGCCTTTGCCGTTACGGATGTCGACCAGGGTCTTGAGGACCTCGACGATATCTTCCTTGCTCAGCACGCCCGAACCTTCGATCTCGGTACGACCGATACGACGGTTGAACTTCATGCGACCAACAGCCGACAGGTCGTAACGCTCGGCGCTGAAGAACAGGTTGTTGAACAGGGTCTCTGCGGCATCCTTGGTTGGCGGCTCGCCAGGACGCATCATGCGATAGATCTCGACCAGCGCTTCCAGTTGGTTGCTGGTGGAGTCGATCTTCAGGGTATCCGAGATGAACGGACCGCAGTCGATGTCGTTGGTGTACAGGGTCTCGATGCGAACGACCTGAGCCTTGGCGATCTTCACCAGTGCTTCGGTGGTCAGCTCGGTGTTGCATTCGGCCAGGATTTCACCGGTAGCCGGGTGCACGATCGCCTTGGCGGTGGTGCGGCCCAGAACGTATTCCAGCGGCACGTCCAGGGATTTGACACCAGCCTTTTCCAGCTGGTTGATGTGGCGAGCGGTAATACGACGACCCTGCTCGACAATCACCTTGCCGCTGTCGTCATGGATGTCCATGACCGCGATTTCACCACGCAGGCGTTGTGGCACCAGTTCCAGGCTGAGCTTTTCGCCCGCCACGTGGAATACGTTGGTGGTGTAGAACGCGTTCAGTACTTCTTCGGTGGTGTAGCCCAGCGCGCGCAGTAGTACGGAAGCCGGCAGCTTGCGACGACGGTCGATACGGACGAATACACAGTCTTTCGGATCGAATTCGAAGTCCAGCCACGAGCCGCGGTAAGGAATGATCCGCGCCGAGTACAGCAGCTTGCCCGAGCTGTGCGTCTTGCCACGGTCGTGGTCGAAGAACACGCCTGGCGAGCGGTGCAGCTGGGAAACGATAACACGCTCGGTACCGTTGATTACGAAGGTACCGTTTTCAGTCATCAGGGGGATTTCACCCATGTAGACTTCTTGCTCTTTGATGTCCTTGATCGCTTTGTTCGACGATTCTTTGTCGAAAATGATCAGGCGGACTTTCACGCGCAGCGGTACCGCGTAGGTTACCCCGCGCAGTACGCATTCTTTGACATCAAAGGCCGGTTCGCCCAGACGATAGCCAACGTACTCCAGGGCAGCATTGCCGGAGTAGCTGATGATCGGGAAAACCGATTTGAAGGCCGCATGCAGGCCCACGTCGCGGAACTGATCTTTAGTCGCTCCCGCCTGCAAGAATTCACGATACGAATCCAGCTGGATGGCCAGGAGGTAAGGCACATCCATGACGTCCGGCAACTTGCTAAAGTCCTTGCGGATACGTTTTTTCTCAGTGTATGAGTAAGCCATCAGCGTTCCCCAGCTTGGTCACCTGCTTGTTTGGCTTCTCCCGACGGGAGCAGCCAGAAAATCGTGCAAACCCCATGGTTTGCGCCACCGTCATCGGTGGTTACCGCTCGTCATCGGCGCCGACCTGATCGGCTGCCAATAACGGAAAAAGGCCGGTGGCAAAAGCCACCAGCCATCAGCCTTTCGCTTGTCGCTCGGGCTGGAGACGCACAGTCGAAATTACTTCAGTTCGACGGTAGCGCCTGCTGCTTCCAGGTCAGCCTTGGCTTTGTCAGCGGCTTCTTTCGAAACGCCTTCAGCAACGACTTGAGGAGCGGTATCAACCTTTTCCTTGGCTTCTTTCAGGCCCAGGCCGGTCAGTTCACGAACAGCCTTGATCACGTTTACTTTCTTGTCGCCAGCGGCAACCAGAACAACGTTGAACTCGGTTTGTTCTTCAACAACGGCAGCGGCAGCAGCTGGGCCAGCAGCGGCAACAGCAGCGGTAACGCCGAAGGTTTCTTCCATTGCTTTGATCAGCTCAACAACTTCCAGAACGGTTTTCTGGCCGATTGCTTCGATGATTTGCTCGTTAGTCAGAGACATGACTTAAATCCTGTATTGGGGTGACAGCCTACGCAGCCATCAAATTAAACGTATGATTTCGAAAGGGCTTGCGGTGCCTTAGGCAGCAGCAGCTTCTTTCTGGTCGCGAACGGCTGCCAGAGTACGAGCCAGCTTGCTGGTCGCGCCTTGGATCACGCTCATCAGCTTCGCAATGGCCTCGTCGCGGGTCGGCAGGGAAGCCAACACGTCGATCTGGTTTGCGGCAAGGAACTTGCCGTCGAACGCAGCTGCCTTGATCTCGAACTTGCTCTGACCCTTGGCGAACTCAGCGAACAGACGGGCAGCAGCGCCCGGGTGTTCGTTGGAAAACGCGATCAGGGTAGGGCCGGTGAACACGTCGTTGAGGACACTGAATTCAGTGTCGGCAACAGCGCGCTTGAGCAGGGTGTTACGTACAACACGTACGTAAACGCCAGCTTCACGAGCCTCTTTACGGAGTCCGGTCATTGCGCCTACAGTCACACCACGGGCATCAGCCACGACAGCGGACAGAGCGACTTTGGCAGCCTCGTTGACTTCAGCGACGATGGCCTTCTTGTCTTCGAGTTTAATTGCCACGGGTAAAACTCCTGCTTGTTACCGTTTCATCCAGCCGAAGCCGAATGTCGTTTTGGTGTCTGACTCGGTAAGGAATCAGGGGCACCATCTGCGTAGGCTTGAGGTTTAAGGCTTGCGCCGCCTACGGTCTTGGATAGCCCCCGCCAGGCAGGGACCCCAATTTTTGCTGACGGGCGCAATTGCTCGCGCCCATCGCGGTCTTACGCGTTCAGGGAACCTTGATCGATTACCAGACCTGGGCCCATGGTGGTGCTCAGGGTAACGCGCTTGACGTAGATACCTTTCGAGGAAGCTGGCTTGATACGCTTCAGATCAGCGATCAGGGCTTCAACGTTTTCCTTCAGCTTGACGGCTTCAAAGCCGATCTTGCCAACGGAAGTGTGGATGATGCCGTTTTTGTCGGTACGGTAGCGAACCTGACCAGCCTTGGCGTTTTTGACCGCGGTGGCTACGTCTGGAGTTACGGTGCCAACTTTAGGGTTAGGCATCAGGCCGCGAGGACCCAGAACCTGACCCAGCTGACCTACAACACGCATTGCGTCCGGGGAGGCAATAACGACGTCATAGTTCAGGTCGCCGCCTTTCATTTCGGCAGCCAGATCGTCCATGCCTACACGGTCAGCGCCGGCAGCCAGAGCGGCCTCGGCAGCTGGACCCTGGGTGAACACGGCAACACGTACGGTCTTGCCAGTGCCGTGTGGCAGCACGGTAGCGCTACGAACGACCTGGTCGGATTTACGTGGGTCAACGCCCAGGTTAACGGCTACGTCGAAGGACTCGCTGAACTTCACGGTAGACAGTTCGGCCAGCAGCACTGCTGCTTCTTCGAAGTTGTAGACTTTGCCCGCTTCGATTTTCGAAGCGATAGCCTTTTGGCGTTTGGTCAGCTTAGCCATTACACACCCTCCACGTTGAGGCCCATGCTGCGAGCGGAACCGGCGATGGTACGCACGGCCGCTTCCATGTCAGCAGCGGTCAGATCAGCATTTTTGGTTTTTGCGATCTCTTCCAGCTGAGCACGGGTCACAGTACCGACTTTGACGGTGTTCGGACGCGCAGAACCGCTGGTCAGGCCAGCTGCTTTCTTCAGCAGAACCGAAGCAGGGGTGCTTTTGGTTTCGAAAGTGAAGCTACGGTCACTGTATACAGTGATGATCACAGGAGTCGGCAGGCCGGCTTCTTGACCCTGGGTACGGGCGTTGAAGGCCTTGCAGAATTCCATGATGTTCACACCGTGTTGACCCAGTGCTGGGCCGACGGGTGGACTTGGGTTGGCCTGGCCGGCCTTTACTTGCAGCTTGATGTAAGCCTGAATCTTCTTAGCCATGAGCTACTCCAATATCGGGTACAAGCGCCAGAAGGCTCCCCGGATTACTTGCGTTTTATCCCAGTGACGACAAAACCCCGCAGCACATGGGGCTGCGGGGTATGGGATGCGTCGTTCTGCTAGACCTTTTCGACCTGGCTGAACTCAAGCTCCACCGGAGTAGAGCGACCGAAGATGAGCACCGCTACCTGGAGCCGGCTCTTCTCGTAGTTAACCTCTTCGACCGTGCCGTTGAAATCAGCAAACGGACCGTCTACAACACGAACCACTTCACCTGGCTCGAACAGCGTTTTCGGCTTCGGCTTGTCGCTGCCATCGGCAACGCGACGCAGAATGGCCTCGGCTTCTTTATCGGTGATGGGTGCAGGCTTGTCTGCGGTACCACCAATGAAGCCCATGACACGAGGGGTGTCCTTGACCAAGTGCCAAGTCCCTTCGTTCATGTCCATCTGAACCAGCACGTAGCCCGGGAAGAACTTACGCTCGCTTTTGCGCTTCTGGCCATTGCGCATTTCAACCACTTCTTCAGTGGGGACCAGAATCTCGCCGAAGCCATCTTCCATGCCAGCCAGCTTTACGCGCTCGATGAGCGAGCGCATCACATGCTTCTCGTAACCCGAGTAAGCATGCACAACATACCAACGCTTAGCCACAGGACACCCTTAGCCAACAATCAAGGAAATCAACCAGCCGAGCAGGGAATCGAGCCCCCACAACAGCAGCGCCATGACCAGGACAACAGCCACCACAATAAGGGTGGTCTGCATGGTCTCTTGGCGGGTTGGCCATACGACTTTACGAATCTCGGTGCGAGCTTCCTTTGCCAGCGCAAAGAACGACCTGCCCTTTGCAGTCTGCAAGGCAACAAAGCCAGCAACAGCAGCAAGAGCGAGGAGTGCAATAACGCGATACAGAATCGGCGAAGCGGAGTAATATTGATTTCCGACCACGCCTACCACCACCAAAGCGACAACAGCCAGCCACTTGAGCAGATCAAAACGAGAGTCTTGGGCTTCAGACTTGGGAGTCATCTAGGAGGATCCTGTGAAAAGAAAGCCAGACACACAAGGTGAATCTGGCAGGTCAGGAGGGAATCGAACCCCCAACCTACGGTTTTGGAGACCGTCGCTCTGCCAATTGAGCTACTGACCTAAAAGCTTATCAGGCCGACCATTATGCCGGCCTGATCGAGAGAAATCAACTACTTATTCAATAACCTTTGCCACTACACCCGCACCGACGGTACGACCGCCCTCACGGATAGCGAAGCGCAGACCGTCTTCCATCGCGATGGTCTTGATCAGAGTGACAGTCATCTGGATGTTGTCACCTGGCATTACCATTTCAACGCCTTCTGGCAGCTCGCAGTTACCAGTCACGTCAGTAGTACGGAAGTAGAACTGTGGACGGTAGCCTTTGAAGAACGGAGTGTGACGGCCGCCTTCTTCCTTGCTCAGAACATAGACTTCTGCGGTGAATTTGGTGTGCGGCTTGACCGAACCTGGCTTGACCAGAACCTGGCCACGCTCAACGTCGTCACGCTTGGTGCCGCGCAGCAGCACGCCGCAGTTCTCGCCAGCACGACCTTCGTCCAGCAGCTTGCGGAACATCTCAACACCGGTGCAGGTGGTGGTGGCGGTGTCACGCAGACCAACGATTTCCAGGGCGTCTTGAACGCGGACGATGCCACGCTCGATACGACCGGTAACAACGGTACCACGACCCGAGATCGAGAATACGTCTTCGATTGGCATCAGGAACGGCTTGTCGATAGCGCGCTCAGGCTCTGGGATGTAGGTATCCAGAGTCTCAACCAGCTTCTTGACAGCGGTGGTGCCCATTTCGTTGTCGTCTTTGCCTTCCAGCGCCATACGAGCCGAACCGATGATGATCGGGGTATCGTCGCCTGGGAAGTCGTAGGTGGACAGCAGGTCGCGAACTTCCATCTCGACCAGTTCCAGCAGCTCAGCATCGTCTACCAGGTCAGCCTTGTTCAGGAAGACCACGATGTACGGAACGCCAACCTGACGGGACAGCAGGATGTGCTCACGGGTTTGCGGCATCGGACCATCAGCGGCCGAGCAAACCAGGATAGCGCCATCCATCTGAGCAGCACCGGTAATCATGTTTTTTACATAGTCGGCGTGACCCGGGCAGTCAACGTGCGCATAGTGACGAATGTTCGAGTCATACTCGACGTGCGCAGTATTGATGGTGATGCCACGTGCCTTTTCTTCCGGGGCGCTGTCGATCTTGTCGAAGTCAACCTTGGCAGAACCGAAAACCTCGGAGCAAACGCGAGTCAGCGCGGCGGTCAACGTCGTCTTACCATGGTCAACGTGACCAATGGTGCCGACGTTCACGTGCGGCTTGTTACGTTCGAACTTTTCCTTAGCCATCGAGACTGTCCCCCGGTAGAAGTAATAAGCAGATCAAACCGACCATTAAAACAAAGGCAGATATTTTCATATCTGCCTTGTCATATGGAGCTCTTGAGCGGATTTGAACCGCTGACCTCACCCTTACCAAGGGTGTGCTCTACCAACTGAGCTACAAGAGCGTAACACTGTGCAACAACAGCAAACCTGGAGCGGGTAGCGGGAATCGAACCCGCATCATCAGCTTGGAAGGCTGAGGTTCTACCACTAAACTATACCCGCGGAGCTTGCAGCTCTCGCTAAACTGGTGGAGGGAGAAGGATTCGAACCTTCGAAGTCGTAGACGTCAGATTTACAGTCTGATCCCTTTGGCCGCTCGGGAACCCCTCCAATGTGGCCGGCATTTTCTACTCTTGCCGTCCTGCTGTCAAGCTTTTTCTCATTAAAATCTTGAGGTTAGCTACTTTGACAACTGCTTCACTGCGTTACCAACCTAGTGGTCATCGCTGTGGAGCGGGCGCCATTCTATGCAAACTATTCGATAGTTGCAACGCCTTCGCACAACATTATTTTATCTTTTAAGTCTTTGAAATCATGGGAAAGTCCGGCGAGCACCGTTGCGTCCAGCAGGCGACGGCTTTCAGGCGCTATCTGCAGCCACCACCCCTGACTGTCTGGCAGCCTCCCCACTACCTTGCGCGCCCGGATATCCAGGCTGATCAGACGCTGACGAAGGCTATCCAGTAGCTCGGGGCTAGCCAATGCCCCAAGGTAGAGACACTCATTGTCCTTCTGCGATGGCGCCTCGCGAGACTCGCTGAGCAGACGAATACCCTGCTGACTTCCCTTGTAGAGCGACAGCGATGTCACCTCTTTCGCCCTCAACGGTGCCTCCTGCTGGTGCCAGACGTAGTAGACGACATTGAGGACCAGCAATAACAGAAACAACCAGCGCATACACACCTCACTCCAGCGGACAGGCCATCGCCAGGCCTACGAACACCAGGTCGGGAACGATTCGGGCTTGCGGTACCACCTGGTGCAACAGGCCTGCGTCGCCACCGGTAATGAACAGGGTAAAATCCTCACCCCACAATGAGCGCGCCTGCTCGAGCTGAGTCAACACAAATCCATGCAGCATGAGCGTACAGCCGCGCTCTACCGCCTCGACGGTAGAGCGCCCAGGCTGCAGACTCGACAATGCACGCTCGGCGGACTCGTCGTCATAGCGGATACGCCGGGTATGGGTACGCAATTGATTGCGCATCAATGGCATCCCAGGGCAGATGAAACCTCCCAGGTGTTCCCCCTGCGCCGATACGAAATCCGATGTGACAGCAGTCCCCAGATCGATGACCACGCATGCCCTTCTGGCCAGATGGTACCCGCCAAGCAAAGCCAGCCACCGATCGAGCCCAAGACGCTCGTAATCGTCATAGCCATTAGTAACCCCGGCCAATGCAGTTGCCGAGCGCGCGCGCACTATCGACAGCCCGAACGCCTTCACCAGGGCATCACCAAGATGATCGGTCTCTTCTTCTGTACGTACACTGACCAGGCGGCAACGGGCCGGGGTATCGCCCGCAAGCGCCTCAACAGCCTCGATCAGCGCCTGGTTGGTATCGACGATGCCGCCACCAACAACCGATGCGTCGGTGCGGATAACCCGCCACTTGATAAAACTGTTACCGCAATCGAGCTCAAGAATCATCGCGCAACCTCAAACTGAGCTCACCACCACTAAAGCTCTTCTCAACACCTTCGACCTGAAGACGCAGCGCGCCCTGACGATCGATACCGAGCACAACGCCGTCGACCCTGGTGACGCCGGCTATCAACGATACTGCACACCCCTGCCACAGGTGCCCTTGCTCCCACTCCGCCTGCAAGTCGGTAAAACCCGACTGACGATGTCGCTCCAGGTGAACCTGCAGATTCTCATTGAGCAGCGCAACCAGCTGGTTGCGATCAACCTGCTGCCCTGTCTCGAGCCGGACGGATGTCCATGCCTGATCGACCTCGCTGTTGGTCTGCATATTCACGTTCACACCAATACCCAGCACCACATGACAGACATCAGCGGGATCCCCCACAAGCTCAAGAAGAATACCTGCGATCTTGCGACCGTTGGCCAGCACATCATTTGGCCACTTCAAGCCCGCAGCATTCACTCCGACGGACTGAAGGGTACGCATGACCGCCAAACCCACCACAAGGCTCAGGCCTTCCAGTTGCCGCATGCCACCGTCGATACGCAGCACCAGGCTGTAATAGAGATTCTGCGCAAAGGGGCTTGACCAGTTTCTGCCACGGCGACCGCGCCCTGCGCTCTGATGCTCAGCCAGAACCAGAAAGGGTGCCTGGCGACCGGCACTGATCGCGCGCAACGCTTCGGCATTTGTCGAGTCAATCTCTTCATGGATGTGCATTGGCCAGAGCCGGCCGGTGCCGGCACCCTCGATGGCGCTGACGTCCAACAGCGACAAGGGCGCAGCCAATCTGTAGCCCCGCCCTCGCACCTTGTACACCGGCAGACTCAATTCAGCCTCGAGATGCTGCAATTGCTTCCACACGGCGCTGCGGCTGATGCCCAGGGCAGCACCCAAGGCCTCGCCGGAATGGAATCGACCATCCTTGAGGAGTTTCAACAACTTCAGCATGCCAATCTCGACTCACAATGAGGCACGCATGATAGCTATGCGCTGAAGGATTGCATACCTGTTGTAGGACGCGTCCTTACGGAGAAATAGCTGCGTGATCGCAGCTTTTTCAGCCCACAAAAACAAAACCCCTACCTGCAGATGCAGATAGGGGTTTCGGAATTTAATCTTGACGATGACCTACTCTCACATGGGGAAACCCCACACTACCATCGGCGATGCATCGTTTCACTACTGAGTTCGGGATGGGATCAGGTGGTTCCAATGCTCTATGGTCGTCAAGAAATTCTGTTGCCAGAAGGTCTTGTTCAGACACTCCAGCGAATCGGGTATGTGATGTTTGTGAGCTACAAATCTTCGGCTTACTGTGTCTTCACAACACCGCAATCTGGTCGTTCGACGCAAATTGCTTGGGTGTTATATGGTCAAGCCTCACGGGCAATTAGTATTGGTTAGCTCAACGCCTCACAGCGCTTACACACCCAACCTATCAACGTCGTAGTCTTCGACGGCCCTTCAGGGAGCTCAAGGCTCCAGTGAGATCTCATCTTGAGGCAAGTTTCCCGCTTAGATGCTTTCAGCGGTTATCTCTTCCGAACATAGCTACCCGGCAATGCCACTGGCGTGACAACCGGAACACCAGAGGTTCGTCCACTCCGGTCCTCTCGTACTAGGAGCAGCCCCTCTCAAATCTCAAACGTCCACGGCAGATAGGGACCGAACTGTCTCACGACGTTCTAAACCCAGCTCGCGTACCACTTTAAATGGCGAACAGCCATACCCTTGGGACCGGCTTCAGCCCCAGGATGTGATGAGCCGACATCGAGGTGCCAAACACCGCCGTCGATATGAACTCTTGGGCGGTATCAGCCTGTTATCCCCGGAGTACCTTTTATCCGTTGAGCGATGGCCCTTCCATACAGAACCACCGGATCACTAAGACCTACTTTCGTACCTGCTCGACGTGTCTGTCTCGCAGTCAAGCGCGCTTTTGCCTTTATACTCTACGACCGATTTCCGACCGGTCTGAGCGCACCTTCGTACTCCTCCGTTACTCTTTAGGAGGAGACCGCCCCAGTCAAACTACCCACCATACACTGTCCTCGATCCGGATAACGGACCTGAGTTAGAACCTCAAAGTTGCCAGGGTGGTATTTCAAGGATGGCTCCACGCAGACTGGCGTCCACGCTTCAAAGCCTCCCACCTATCCTACACAAGCAAATTCAAAGTCCAGTGCAAAGCTATAGTAAAGGTTCACGGGGTCTTTCCGTCTAGCCGCGGATACACTGCATCTTCACAGCGATTTCAATTTCACTGAGTCTCGGGTGGAGACAGCGCCGCCATCGTTACGCCATTCGTGCAGGTCGGAACTTACCCGACAAGGAATTTCGCTACCTTAGGACCGTTATAGTTACGGCCGCCGTTTACCGGGGCTTCGATCAAGAGCTTCGCGTTAGCTAACCCCATCAATTAACCTTCCGGCACCGGGCAGGCGTCACACCCTATACGTCCACTTTCGTGTTTGCAGAGTGCTGTGTTTTTAATAAACAGTCGCAGCGGCCTGGTATCTTCGACCGGCATGAGCTTACGGAGCAAGTCCTTCACCCTCACCGGCGCACCTTCTCCCGAAGTTACGGTGCCATTTTGCCTAGTTCCTTCACCCGAGTTCTCTCAAGCGCCTTGGTATTCTCTACCCAACCACCTGTGTCGGTTTGGGGTACGGTTCCTGGTTACCTGAAGCTTAGAAGCTTTTCTTGGAAGCATGGCATCAACCACTTCGTCGCCTAATGGCAACTCGTCATCAGCTCTCGGCCTTAAGATCCCGGATTTACCTAAGATCTCAGCCTACCACCTTAAACTTGGACAACCAACGCCAAGCTGGCCTAGCCTTCTCCGTCCCTCCATCGCAATAACCAGAAGTACAGGAATATTAACCTGTTTTCCATCGACTACGCTTTTCAGCCTCGCCTTAGGGACCGACTAACCCTGCGTCGATTAACGTTGCGCAGGAAACCTTGGTCTTTCGGCGTGGGAGTTTTTCACTCCCATTGTCGTTACTCATGTCAGCATTCGCACTTCTGATACCTCCAGCAAGCTTCTCAACTCACCTTCACAGGCTTACAGAACGCTCCTCTACCGCATCACCTAAGTGATACCCGTAGCTTCGGTGTATGGTTTGAGCCCCGTTACATCTTCCGCGCAGGCCGACTCGACTAGTGAGCTATTACGCTTTCTTTAAAGGGTGGCTGCTTCTAAGCCAACCTCCTAGCTGTCTAAGCCTTCCCACATCGTTTCCCACTTAACCATAACTTTGGGACCTTAGCTGACGGTCTGGGTTGTTTCCCTTTTCACGACGGACGTTAGCACCCGCCGTGTGTCTCCCATGCTCGGCACTTGTAGGTATTCGGAGTTTGCATCGGTTTGGTAAGTCGGGATGACCCCCTAGCCGAAACAGTGCTCTACCCCCTACAGTGATACATGAGGCGCTACCTAAATAGCTTTCGAGGAGAACCAGCTATCTCCGAGCTTGATTAGCCTTTCACTCCGATCCACAGGTCATCCGCTAACTTTTCAACGGTAGTCGGTTCGGTCCTCCAGTCAGTGTTACCTAACCTTCAACCTGCCCATGGATAGATCGCCCGGTTTCGGGTCTATACCCAGCGACTAAACGCCCTATTAAGACTCGCTTTCGCTACGCCTCCCCTATTCGGTTAAGCTCGCCACTGAATATAAGTCGCTGACCCATTATACAAAAGGTACGCAGTCACCTAACAAAGTAGGCTCCCACTGCTTGTACGCATACGGTTTCAGGATCTATTTCACTCCCCTCTCCGGGGTTCTTTTCGCCTTTCCCTCACGGTACTGGTTCACTATCGGTCAGTCAGTAGTATTTAGCCTTGGAGGATGGTCCCCCCATATTCAGACAAAGTTTCTCGTGCTCCGTCCTACTCGATTTCATGACTAAGAGATTTTCGCGTACAGGGCTATCACCCACTATGGCCGCACTTTCCAGAGCGTTCCGCTAATCTCAAAGCCACTTAAGGGCTAGTCCCCGTTCGCTCGCCACTACTAAGGGAATCTCGGTTGATTTCTTTTCCTCAGGGTACTTAGATGTTTCAGTTCCCCTGGTTCGCCTCTTGCACCTATGTATTCAGTACAAGATACCTGACTTATGCCAGGTGGGTTCCCCCATTCAGAGATCTCCGGATCAAAGTCTGTTTGCCGACTCCCCGAAGCTTATCGCAGGCTACCACGTCTTTCATCGCCTCTGACTGCCAAGGCATCCACCGTATGCGCTTCTTCACTTGACCATATAACCCCAAGCAATCTGGTTATACTGTGAAGACAACATTCGCCGAAAACTTGTAATTACTCACAAATTTTACCTTAGCCTGAACACACACCAGTGAAAGTGCTGTCCAGTCTATCTTTCTATCACATACCCAAATTTTTAAAGAACGATTCTGATAAAGTTCAGAAATCAATATTCGAAGCGAATATTCATTTCTAAGCTTTGACAAACTAGCAAGCGGGGTGGTGGAGCCAAGCGGGATCGAACCGCTGACCTCCTGCGTGCAAGGCAGGCGCTCTCCCAGCTGAGCTATGGCCCCAGCAAATTGGTGGGTCTGGGCAGATTCGAACTGCCGACCTCACCCTTATCAGGGGTGCGCTCTAACCAACTGAGCTACAGACCCAATCGAAGGTTGCTAACCTAATCGTCTTCTTCAATGAATCAAGCAATTCGTGTGGGAGCTTATGAGACAGCTGATGTCGTCGATTAAGGAGGTGATCCAGCCGCAGGTTCCCCTACGGCTACCTTGTTACGACTTCACCCCAGTCATGAATCACACCGTGGTAACCGTCCCCCCGAAGGTTAGACTAGCTACTTCTGGTGCAACCCACTCCCATGGTGTGACGGGCGGTGTGTACAAGGCCCGGGAACGTATTCACCGCGACATTCTGATTCGCGATTACTAGCGATTCCGACTTCACGCAGTCGAGTTGCAGACTGCGATCCGGACTACGATCGGTTTTGTGAGATTAGCTCCACCTCGCGGCTTGGCGACCCTCTGTACCGACCATTGTAGCACGTGTGTAGCCCAGGCCGTAAGGGCCATGATGACTTGACGTCATCCCCACCTTCCTCCGGTTTGTCACCGGCAGTCTCCTTAGAGTGCCCACCATAACGTGCTGGTAACTAAGGACAAGGGTTGCGCTCGTTACGGGACTTAACCCAACATCTCACGACACGAGCTGACGACAGCCATGCAGCACCTGTCTCAATGTTCCCGAAGGCACCAATCCATCTCTGGAAAGTTCATTGGATGTCAAGGCCTGGTAAGGTTCTTCGCGTTGCTTCGAATTAAACCACATGCTCCACCGCTTGTGCGGGCCCCCGTCAATTCATTTGAGTTTTAACCTTGCGGCCGTACTCCCCAGGCGGTCAACTTAATGCGTTAGCTGCGCCACTAAAATCTCAAGGATTCCAACGGCTAGTTGACATCGTTTACGGCGTGGACTACCAGGGTATCTAATCCTGTTTGCTCCCCACGCTTTCGCACCTCAGTGTCAGTATGAGCCCAGGTGGTCGCCTTCGCCACTGGTGTTCCTTCCTATATCTACGCATTTCACCGCTACACAGGAAATTCCACCACCCTCTGCCCTACTCTAGCTCGCCAGTTTTGGATGCAGTTCCCAGGTTGAGCCCGGGGATTTCACATCCAACTTAACGAACCACCTACGCGCGCTTTACGCCCAGTAATTCCGATTAACGCTTGCACCCTCTGTATTACCGCGGCTGCTGGCACAGAGTTAGCCGGTGCTTATTCTGTCGGTAACGTCAAAACAGCAAGGTATTCGCTTACTGCCCTTCCTCCCAACTTAAAGTGCTTTACAATCCGAAGACCTTCTTCACACACGCGGCATGGCTGGATCAGGCTTTCGCCCATTGTCCAATATTCCCCACTGCTGCCTCCCGTAGGAGTCTGGACCGTGTCTCAGTTCCAGTGTGACTGATCATCCTCTCAGACCAGTTACGGATCGTAGCCTTGGTGAGCCATTACCTCACCAACTAGCTAATCCGACCTAGGCTCATCTGATAGCGCAAGGCCCGAAGGTCCCCTGCTTTCTCCCGTAGGACGTATGCGGTATTAGCGTTCCTTTCGAAACGTTGTCCCCCACTACCAGGCAGATTCCTAGGTATTACTCACCCGTCCGCCGCTGAATCGAAGAGCAAGCTCTTCTCATCCGCTCGACTTGCATGTGTTAGGCCTGCCGCCAGCGTTCAATCTGAGCCATGATCAAACTCTTCAGTTCAATACTGCTTGGGTTTTGAGAAAACCCTAAACTTGGCTCAGCATTCTCAAATGACTTACTTTCAAATCTTTCGATTTTCGTGCAGTCACTTGTGATGCTGATAATCTTTCTGACTATCAGTCTGAGCTCACAAGCACCCACACGAATTGCTTGATTCAGTTGTTAAAGAGCGGTTGGTCAAGAACTTTTCGTCTCAACCGAGGCGCGCATTCTACGCTTTCCTCAGAGTCTGTCAAGCGTTTATTTTGAAGTTTTTCGTTTCACTTCAAACACTTGACTCGCTTCGATCTCTCGTAGCGGGAGGCGAATTCTACAGCGTTACAACCTGCTGTCAACCACCTTTTTCACCGCTGCCGATCTTTCGATCGAAGCACCTCCAGCCTGACCTGAAACGTCCAACTCATTGATATTCAAGGAGTTTTTCGTTCCGACTGCGCCGGAAGTGGGGCGAATTATAGAGAGATTAAATCGTGCGTCAAGGGCTAATTTGAAACTTTCGCAAAACAAAGCAAACCAGCCCTTCTCTATATAGGAAGGGCGGCTTACGCCGCCCTCTCTTTATTCAGCCTTCAGACTGATACGTGCAAACGCCTTCTTGCCCGCCTGACACACATGGGTGGAGCCCAGCTCGAAGACGAAGCCACGATCAACGACCTCACCATCGACCTTCACGCTTCCTGCCGCCAGCAGATCACGGGCTGCCGCCGAGTTCTTGACCAGGCCCGCCTTGTTCAGCACAGCAGAAATCGGCATAGCCTCGGCAGCCAGCACGTCGATCTGCGGCAGGTCCTCCGGCAGCTCGCCATCCTTCATGCGATTACCCGCTGCGCGGTGGGCATTGGCCGCAGCCTCCTCACCATGGAAGCGTGCCACGATCTCTTCAGCCAGCTTGATCTTGATATCCCGCGGGTTGGCACCAGCAGCCACTTCAGCACGGAACCCATCGATCTCTTCCATGGAGCGAAAGCTCAGCAGCTCGAAGTAACGCCACATCAACGTATCAGGGATCGACACCAGCTTGCTGTACATCACCCCTGGTGCTTCCTGGATACCTACATAGTTACCCAGCGACTTGGACATCTTCTTCACGCCATCCAGCCCTTCGAGCAATGGCATGGTGACGATGTTCTGCGCCTCCTGGCCGTAGCCACGCTGCAGCTCGCGCCCCATCAGCAGGTTGAACTTCTGGTCGGTACCGCCCAGCTCGACATCGGCCTTCAGCGCCACCGAGTCATAGCCCTGCACAAGCGGGTAGAGGAACTCGTGAATCGCGATCGGCTGATTGCTGGTATAGCGCTTGTCGAAGTCGTCGCGCTCGAGCATGCGCGCCACGGTGTACTGTGAAGCCAGGCGAATGAAGTCGGCCGGGGTCAGCGCGTCCATCCAGGTAGAGTTGAACGCAACCTCGGTCTTGGCCGGATCAAGAATCTTGAACACCTGCTGCTTGTAGGTCTCGGCGTTCTCCAGCACCTGCTCGCGGGTCAGCGGCGGGCGTGTGGCGCTCTTGCCGCTCGGGTCACCGATCATGCCGGTGAAGTCGCCGATCAGGAAGATCACCTGATGCCCCAGTTCCTGGAACTGGCGCAGCTTGTTAATAAGGACGGTGTGCCCCAGGTGCAGATCCGGCGCAGTCGGGTCGAAACCCGCCTTGATCCGCAGCGGTTGCCCGCGCTTGAGCTTCTCGACCAGTTCGGCCTCGACCAGTACCTCTTCCGCACCACGCTTGATCAGCGCTAGCTGCTCTTCAACCGACTTCATAACAGACCCGCAAGGCTCAGATTCAAAGGGCCCCAACCATACAAGATCAGCCATCAAATACAAGTTTTTGCCCCGGATGTGACCGCACACCCGACTGATGACGTCTGCGCGCTTGCGCTGAAGGGGATTTGGTTATATTTTATACAGTTATTTCATCTTCATCATGTCATTCATCTTTTCCAATCCATCTTTTTCAAAGTCAATCTACCTATGACCAACGAACCGACTAAAGCGCCTCCGCTTTATCCGAAGAGCCACCTGTTGGCCGCCAGCGGTATCGCCGCCCTGCTCAGCCTGGCCTTGCTGGTGTTCCCCTCCAGCGAGGTCGAAGCCAAGAAAACCACCCTTAACCTCGAGCTGGAATCCCCTGCCGAGCAGTTGAAGCAACAGGAAACCACCCAGGCCGACGTCCGCGAAGAAACCACCGCCTCGCCGTTCGCCCAGATTGACACTGCCCCCGCGCCCACCGAAGAAACCGCCAAGACCGAACCCACCCCAACTGCCGAACCCGCCAAGGATCCAAGCCACCGCGAAGTCACCGTGGCCCGTGGCGACACCCTGTCGACACTGTTCGCCAAGGTCGGCCTGCCGGCCAATGTGGTGCACGAGGTGCTTGCCAGCAACAAGCAGGCCAAGCAATTCAGCCAGCTCAAGCATGGCCAGGTACTGGAAATCGAACTGGACAAGGACGGCCAACTGGCCAGCCTGCACAGCAAGGTCAGCGATCTCGAGACCATCCGCCTGACCAAGGGCGACAAGGGCTATGCCTTCAACCGTGAAATCACCAAGCCTGTGGTTCGCTCGGCCTACGTGCACGGCGTCATCAAGAGTTCGCTGTCGGCTTCCGCGCAGCGTGCCGGCCTGAACCATTCGCTGACCATGGACATGGCCCGCATCTTCGGCTACGACATCGACTTCGCCCAGGACATCCGCCAGGGTGACGAATTCGACGTGATCTACGAACAGAAAGTGGTCAATGGCAAGGTGGTCGGCAACGGCAACATCCTGTCGGCACGCTTCACCAACCGCGGCAAGAGCTTCACTGCGGTGCGCTATACCAACAAGCAGGGCAACACCAGCTACTACACCGCCGACGGCAATAGCATGCGCAAGGCGTTCATTCGTACCCCGGTGGACTTCGCCCGCATCAGCTCGCGCTTCTCGGCAGGTCGCAAGCACCCTATCCTGAACAAGATCCGCGCCCACAAGGGCGTCGACTATGCAGCGCCGCGCGGCACGCCGATCAAGGCCGCCGGTGACGGCAAGGTACTGCTGGCCGGTCGTCGTGGAGGCTACGGCAACACCGTGATCATCAAGCACGGCAATACCTACCAGACCCTGTACGGGCACATGCAGGGCTTCGCCAAGGGCATCAAGACCGGCGGCACGGTCAAGCAGGGCCAGGTGATCGGCTACATCGGCACCACGGGGCTGTCCACCGGGCCGCACCTGCACTACGAGTTCCAGGTCAATGGCGTGCACGTCGACCCGCTCGGACAGAAGCTGCCAATGGCCGATCCGATCGCCAAGGCTGAACGCCAGCGCTTCCTGCAGCAAAGCCAGCCGCTGATGGCGCGCATGGAACAAGAGAAGGCCACCATGCTGGCCTCGGCCAAGCGCTAAGCCATGGCCCTGTATCTGGGAGTGATGTCCGGCACCAGCCTCGATGGCCTGGACATCGCCTTGATCAGACAGGAGCAGCGTCTCACGCTGCTCGCTACCCATTACATTCCGATGCCCCAGGCGCTGCGCGACGACTTGCTCGCGCTGTGCGCCAGCGGCCCCGACGAAATTGCCCGCGCCGCCCTGGCCGAGGCTGCCTGGGTGAGACTGGCCGCCGAGGGCATTCAGCAATTGCTGGCCGAACAGCACCTGCAGCCTGCAGATATCCGCGCTATTGGCAGCCACGGACAGACCATTCGCCACGAGCCTGCCCAGGGTTTCACCGTGCAGATCGGCAACCCGGCGCTGCTGGCAGAGCTGACCGGGATTACAGTGGTCAGCGATTTTCGCCGCCGCGACGTGGCTGCCGGCGGCCAGGGGGCCCCCTTGGTGCCGGCCTTTCACGAAGCGCTGTTCGACAATCAGGGCGAGCGCCTGGCAGTACTCAACGTCGGCGGCTTCAGCAACCTGAGCCTGATCGAGACCGGCAAGCCGGTCAGCGGCTTCGACTGTGGCCCGGGCAACGTACTGCTGGATGCCTGGATCAACGAGAAACAAGGTCACGGCTATGATGCCGACGGCGCCTGGGCGGCCACAGGCCACGTCATCCCCGGGCTGCTCGCCAGCCTGCTCAGCGATCCGTTCTTTGCCGGCACCGGTCCCAAGAGTACCGGCCGCGAGGTGTTCAACCTGACATGGCTGCGCAAGCACCTGGCCGGCCAGCCTCCCGGCAGCGATGCCGACGTGCAGGCCACCCTGCTCGAACTTACCGCCCATAGCATCGTCAGCTCGCTGCAGGCGGCGCAGACAGCCACCCAGGCGCTGTTGGTCTGTGGCGGCGGCGCCCACAACGGCACACTGATGAAGCGTCTGGCCTGCCTGCTGCCCAACGCCCGGGTCAGCAGCACTGCCATCAACGGCGTCGATCCAGACTGGGTGGAAGCCATGGCGTTCGCCTGGCTGGCACACTGCTGCCTGGAGGGCATCGCCGCCAACCGCCCCAGTGTTACTGGCGCCAAGGGCCTGCGCGTCCTGGGCGCGATCTACCCCGCCTGAACGCACACAGCAAAACGCCGCGCAGAGGCGCGGCGTCAGCAGTACTGCCTGTAACTCAGATCGAGAACGAAGAGCCGCAACCGCAGGTGGTGGTGGCGTTCGGGTTCTTGATGACGAAACGCGAACCTTCCAGACCTTCCTGGTAGTCCACTTCCGCGCCCGCCAGGTACTGGAAGCTCATCGGGTCGACCACCAGGGCAACACCCTCGCGCTCGACGATGGTGTCGTCTTCAGCCACATCTTCGTCGAAGGTGAAGCCGTACTGGAAGCCCGAGCAACCGCCACCGGTCACGAACACGCGCAATTTGAGGCGATCATTGCCCTCTTCATCGACCAGGGTCTTCACCTTGTGCGCGGCACCCTGCGTGAATTGCAAAATCGTGGGGGTGAAGGATTCGACGCTCATGCTGACTTTCTCCCGGCGCTGTTGCCGCCTTAATGCGTGATGACGCGCATTATCCGCTTCTCCGAGAAAATCGGTCAACAATAGAAGCAGCGGCAGGCCGCAAGCGACAAGCGGCAAATGCCGCCCTATGCCCGATTGCAGCCTGCCAGTTGCGCCTTAAGGCATCAGCCCGGCGTGGGACAGGCCCATACGCTCGTCCAGACCGAACAGAATGTTCAGGTTCTGTACCGCCTGGCCCGAGGCCCCCTTCACGAGGTTGTCGATTACCGACAACACCACCACCAGATCACCCCCTTGCGGGCGATGCACGGCAATGCGGCATACGTTGGCCCCGCGCACACTGCGGGTTTCCGGGTGGCTGCCGGCTGGCATCACGTCGACGAACGGCTCATTGGCGTAGCGTTTTTCGAACAGCGCCTGCAGGTCGACCGAGGTGTCGGCGACGGTGGCATACAAGGTCGAATGAATACCGCGGATCATCGGCGTCAGGTGAGGCACGAACGTCAGGCGGACATCACCACCGGCTGCCCGGCGCAGGCCCTGACGGATCTCGGGCAGATGGCGGTGGCCTTTCACCGCGTAGGCCTTCATGCTTTCACCGGCTTCACAGAACAGCGAGCCAACGCTGGCACCGCGGCCCGCACCACTGACCCCAGACTTGCAGTCGGCAATCAGGCGCGAGGCATCAGCAATGCCCGCTTCCAGCAACGGCAGGAACCCCAGCTGGGTCGCGGTGGGGTAGCAACCCGGCACGGCGATCAGGCGGGCGCTGCGGATCTGCTCGCGGTTCACTTCCGGCAGGCCATACACCGCATCCTTGAGCAGCTCTGGCGCGCCGTGGGGCTGGCCGTACCACTGCGCCCACTCATCGGCGTCCTGCAGTCGGAAGTCGGCCGACAGGTCGATGACCTTGGTGCCGGCTGCCAGCAACTCGCCGGCCAGTGCATGGGCCACGCCGTGCGGGGTGGCGAAGAACACCACGTCACAGGCCGCCAGGGTCTTGGTGTCCGGCACGCTGAAAGCCAGGTTGTCGTAGTGGCCACGCAGGTTCGGGTACATCTCGGCCACCGGCAGGCCCGCTTCGGAACGCGAGGTGATGACTGCCACTTCAGCCTGTGGATGCTGTGCCAACAGACGCAGCAGCTCGACACCGGTGTAACCCGTGCCGCCGACGATACCGACCTTGACCATATACCTGCCCCTTTCAACGAACCGACTGGAAAACCACGGATAATATGGGCCCACAGCCTTGGTAACAACCGTTCGGGTGACGCCTGCACACACAAGCCACTACTATCTGACGACCGTGAACCTGAAGGACTACCTAAAAATGCTGTTTCTCTGGATCAAAGCCCTGCACATCGTCAGTGTCGTCTGCTGGTTTGCCGGCCTGTTCTACCTCCCTCGCCTGTTCGTCTATCACGCCCAGAGCCAGGACACCATCAGCCAGGAACGCTTCGTCACCATGGAGCGCAAGCTGTACCGCGGCATCATGGGCCCGGCAATGATCGCGACCTTCGTGTTCGGCATCTGGCTGCTCAGCCTCAACCCCGACTTCCTCAAGCAGGGCTGGATGCACGCCAAGCTGACCCTGATCATTCTGCTGACCGGCTACCATCACATGTGCGGCGCCAACGTGAAGCGCTTCGCGCGCGGCGAAAACACCCGCAGCCATGTGTACTTCCGCTGGTTCAATGAAGTGCCTGTGGTCATCCTGTTGCTCATCGTCATCCTGGTCGTGGTCAAACCGTTCTGATTCTCCACTCCGAGAGCCCGCCATGTCATTGCCCGCCCTGCTTGAACAACGCCTGCGCCTGCCCGTGGTGGTAGCGCCGATGTTCCTGATTTCCAATCCACAGCTGGTCCTGGCCTGCTGCAGCAATGGCGTGGTGGGCAGCTTCCCGGCGCTCAACCAGCGTGACAGTGCCGGCTTCAGGGCCTGGCTGGAGCAGATAGAGGCGGGTCTGGCCGGGCTCGACAACCCCGCGCCCTATGCGGTGAACCTCATCGTGCACCCCAGCAACCCGCGCCTGCAGGCCGATCTTGCGATCTGCATCGAGCACCGCGTGCCCATCGTCATCACCAGCCTGGGTGCGGCAAAGGAAGTGGTCGATGCCGTCCACGGCTATGGCGGCCTGGTGTTCCATGACGTCACCACCCGGCGCCATGCCGAGAAAGCCGCCGAGGCCGGCGTGGACGGCCTGATCGCCGTGGCGGCGGGCGCCGGTGGTCACGCCGGTACGTGGAGCCCTTTTGCCCTGATTGCCGAAATTCGCCAGTTCTTCGACAAGACGCTGCTGCTGGCAGGCTGCCTGAACCGCGGCCACGAAGTTCTGGCCGCGCAACTGCTGGGCGCAGATCTCGCGTACATGGGCACCCACTTCATTGGCAGTACCGAAAGCCAGGCGCCTGACGCCTACAAACAAATGCTGCTGGATGCCAAGGCAGCCGATATCATCCACACCGCCGCAGTGTCCGGGGTGCCGGCCAGCTTCATGCGTCAGAGCCTGGAAAATGCCGGGTTCGACCTCAACGCTCTGGGCAAGTCGGGCGAAAGCCGGCTCAAGCCACTGGATGACGAGGCCAAGGCCTGGAAGACCGTATGGTCCGCCGGCCAGGGCGTCGGCGCCATCGACAGCCTGGGCACGGTTGATCAACTGATCGCTCGACTCGACCACGAATACCGCCAGGCCCAGGCCGCGGCGATCCAGCTGGGCCAGCACCGGCCTGGCTGAACCACTCTCAACGGCAAAGGAAGCCCGATGCGCGACACCTACATCAACCCCCTTCAACTGAACAACGAAAAGCTCAGGGTCATGAGCGTGCGCGGCCGCATTGGCAGGGTGCGGCTACTGGCCTGGAGCCTGGTGCTGATTGGCGCAGTGTTCGGGACGGTGCTACTGGTCGCACTGATGTCCTCGCTCTCCAAAGACCTGGCCGCCGCCATCGTGCCGATGTTGCTGGCCGCCAAGATCTTCAGCCTGGTGTTCATCGCCCGGCGCCTGAACGACCTGGGCTTCAATGGCTGGTACAGCCTGTTGACCCTGATCCCCTACTACATCGGCAACCTGGTTTTCCTGGCCCTGCTGTTGATTCCCGGCAACCCCGCCAGCAATCGTTACGGGCCGCCACCGCCCCCCAACACCAAGGCGGTTATCGTGGTGGCCTCGCTGTGGATACCGTTCATGGCGTGGGGTATCTACATGACTGTCCTCAACGGCTGACCGCAGCCTTTACCCGCTCCAGTCTGTAAACTAGGCGCCAGCCGCACCGCCCCCTGCCGATTGGAGAACTGCATGACCCGTTACGCCATGATCACCGGCGCCTCCAGTGGCCTGGGCCTGGCATTGGCCGAGGCCCTCGCGCGCCGGGGGCGCAACCTGATACTGGTGGCCCGGCAGCGCGATCTGCTGGAAAGCATCGCCCTGGAACTGACCCAGCGCTTCGGCGTGGAAGTGCTGCTGCGCGCCTGCGACCTGGGCGAGCCATTGCGCCTGTCCGGCTTTCTGCTGGAGCTCGAGGAAGGCGACAGACAGATCGACCTGCTGGTCAACTGCGCCGGCATCCGCACCTACGGACACTTCCTGGCCCAGGAATGGGGCGACGAGCAGGACATCATCGAGGTCAACATCCTCGCCCTCACCCGCCTGTGCCATGCGCTGGGCAACGCGATGGCGGTGCAGGGTGGCGGGCAGATCCTCAATGTCGCGTCGCTGGCCGCCTTCGCCCCCGGCCCCTGGATGACCACCTATGCGGCGAGCAAGGCTTATGTGCTGCATTTTTCCGAAGGCCTGCGCGAGGAACTCAAGCAGACCGGCATCAAGGTTTCGGTGTTATGCCCCGGCCCGGTTCGATCGCCGCTGCGGCGCATCCCCCGGCTGGACAACGGCAACCGCTGCATGAGCCCCGAGGAAGTGGCCCTGTACACCGTGCGCGCACTGGAAAAGAACCGCGCACTGATCATCCCCGGTCGGCGCAACCGCTGGCTGGCCGCCAGCCCGCGTTGGCTGTCGCGCTGGCTTGCGCGCAAGCTGGCCGGTGCAATCAACCGGGCCTACTGCCCACGCTGAAGCGAATCGGCACTGGGCGAGCAAGCGGCGCCTGAGTACACTCAAGCCCGAACCCCACCATGGAGCAAGCGTTGTGGAAACTCTGTTCACCAAGATCATCAACCGGGAGATTCCGGCCAGGATCATCTACGAGGACGACCAGGTTCTGGCCTTCCACGATATCGCCCCCCAGGCGCCGGTGCACTTTCTGGTCATCCCGAAAAAGCCGATCCGCACCCTCAACGACCTCACCGAAGAAGACAAAGGTCTGGCCGGTCATATCCTGTTCACCGCCCAGCGACTGGCCAAGGAACTGGGTTGCGAGGAAGGTTTCCGCGTGGTGATGAACTGCAACGAGCAGGGTGGACAGACCGTCTACCACATCCACATGCACGTGCTCGGCCAGCGCCAGATGACCTGGCCGCCGGGCTGATCCAACGCAAGCCCTGTCATCTGGATTGGGTTAGACTGTCGGGCACATTCTTGCGGAGGTGCCCGATGGCTACCGAACGTCACTATTCGCCGCTCGACCGCTTGTTGCTGCAGGCCGATACCGCCATGCGCACCTTGCTCCCCTTCAGCGGCCAACCGTCCCGCCCGACGCCTGCGATCATCCAGCCAGACGCCGACCTGAGCGACGACCAGACCCGCCACGTCGCCGGCCTGATGCGCATCAACCACACCGGTGAAGTCTGTGCCCAGGCGCTGTACCAGGGCCAGGCCCTGACTGCCAAGCTGCCGCAGGTACGCAAGGCGATGGAACATGCCGCCGAGGAAGAAATCGACCACCTGGCCTGGTGCGAGCAACGCATCCGCCAACTGGGCAGCCACCCGAGCGTTCTCAACCCGCTGTTCTATGGCATGTCGTTCGGCATCGGCGCTGTCGCCGGCCTGATCAGCGACAAGGTCAGCCTCGGTTTCGTCGCGGCCACCGAGCACCAGGTGTGCAAGCACCTGGACGAGCACCTAGAACAGATCCCGGCCGAGGACGAAAAGTCCCGCGCAATCCTCGAACAGATGCGCGTTGATGAAGAGCAGCACGCCGAGTCGGCACTGGATGCCGGCGGCTTTCGCTTCCCCGCACCGGTCAAGTTCGGCATGAGTCTGATGGCCAAGGTCATGACCAAGAGCACCTATCGAATCTGATGGAACACTTCGATGCCAGGGACCTGGCCCGCGCCGTCGATGCCGGCGTACTGAACCCGGGCCAGGACAAGGCCCTGCTTGAATTCCTCAAGCGCCAGCCCGCACAACGGCCCAGTTTCCAGCTGGCCCATGTCGCGTTCTACTTCGGCGCCCTGCTGATCATGGGGGCCATGGGCTGGCTGCTGAGCGAGGCCTGGATGCGCATCGGCGACAGCGCACTGTTGCTGATCGCGTTGGCCTACATGGCCGTGTTGACTGGCGGTGGCCTGGCACTTCAGCGCCGCGGCCAGCGTATTCCTGCCGGTCTGCTGGCAGCGGTGGCGGTCAGCATCGTACCGCTGGCGGTGTTCGCCCTCGAGCGCCTTACCGGCTTCTGGCCCCTGGACGATACCCAGACTCACTACCACAGCTACTACACCTACGTGCAGGGCGGCTGGCTGCTGATGGAAGCGGCCACCGTGATCGCCGGCCTGCTGATGCTGCGCCTGATCCCCTTCCCGTTCATCGTGATGCCCATCGCCGTGGCGCTGTGGTTCATGTCAATGGACCTGACCGAGTGGATCTACGGCGAGCCGTTCAACTGGGCGCAACGCCAGAAGGTTTCGCTTTGGTTCGGCCTCGGTCTGTTGCTGGTGTTCCTCGGCATCGATGGCCGAACCCGCGAGGACTATGCGTTCTGGGGTTATCTGGCCGGGCTGCTGGCCTTCTGGGGCGGGCTGACCTCGATGGACAGTGACAGCGAGTTCGGCAAGGCGCTGTACTGCCTGATCAACCTGGGGCTGATGGCGGTCGCCGTGCTGCTGCGCCGGCCATTGTTCATGGTGTTCGGGGCCATGGGCGTTTCGGCCTACCTTGGCTACCTGTCGTATGACGTATTCGCCGACTCGCTGCTGTTCCCGGTAGTGCTGAGCATGATCGGCCTGGGGGTCATCGGCCTTGGCCTGCTCTACCAGAAGCATCGCGAACGCCTGAGTACAAACCTTCGCGCACTGCTGCCGAATGGCCTGCTCGACCTGTTGCCGGGGCTTCGTCGATGAGGGTGCGCCTGCTGCTGATTCGAGCGCTGCAAAGCATGGGGTTGGTGCTGGTGGGCTACCTGTTCATCTTGGCGATGACCGCAAGCCTGCGCGAAACGCCCTTCAGCATGGCACTGCCCTATCTGGGCGATTCCGACAACAGCGCGCTGGACCTGGCGCTGTTCTGTGTACCCGGAATGCTGCTGTTCGTGTTGCTGGGCAGCATCATCCGCCGGCGCCGCGTATTGGGCGGCGTGTTTGCTGCCATTGCGGCCGTCAGTGCCTGGCTGCTGTGCGAGCTGTTCTCCACCGCGTTCGGCAATACCTGGAGCACAAGCGAAGTACTCGGGCTGCTGGTGCTGAACCTGCACTGGTGGTTGCTGGCGCTGGTACCGGGGCTGATGCTGCTGTTTGCGCTGGAGCGCTTCGCCAGCAAGGCTGGCTCCTATAAGGGAAGCGGCATCCGCCTGTAGGAGCCGGCGTTACCGGCGAATGGCCACGCAACGATCAACCCAGCTCGACAATCTCGTAGGCGTGGGTGATCTCGACCCCGGCGCGCCCCAGCATGATCGATGCCGAGCAGTACTTCTCGGCCGACAACTCCACCGCGCGCTTGACCTGGGCCTCCTTCAGGCCGCGGCCCTTGACCACAAAGCGCAGATGAATCTTTGTGAACACCTTGGGGTCCTCGTCGGCCCGCTCGGCCTCGAGAAACGCCTCGCAGCTCTCTACCGCCTGGCGCGATTTCTTCAGAATGCTCACCACGTCGAAATTGCTGCAGCCACCCAGGCCCAGCAGGAGCATCTCCATCGGCCGCACGCCCAGGTTGCGCCCACCACTCTCGGGTGGGCCATCCATGACCACTACATGGCCACTGCCCGATTCGCCAAGAAACATGGCTTCGCCTGCCCACTGGATACGCGCCTTCATCACCCGGATTCCCTTGCTTTGAAAAAGGCTGTCAGCTTAGACCTTGCGCGCACGTGCGAAAAGGCTAAGCGTTCGAGTAAATATGCCGATACACCTACAGGCGTCTGATAAGCTGGCGCCAAACTGCTGGCACCTGCGCCCAGCGGTCGACAAGAATGCCCACGCGTCGCGTCTTTCCAGGATTCAGCCATGGTTGCAACAACCCTTCCAGCCAAGATCAAGAACATCGACAAGTTGCTCGCCCACTGCCAGCGTCGCCGCTTTGCAGCCAAGAACAACATCATCTGCGCTGGTGATCGGGCCGATACCCTGTCGTTCATCATCAAGGGCTCGGTGACCATCCTGATCGAGGACGAGGAAGGCCGCGAGATGATCATCGCCTACCTCAACAGTGGCGATTTTTTCGGTGAGCTGGGCCTGTTCGAACCCATCGGCAAGGAACACCAGCGCAGCGCCTGGGTACGCGCCAAGACCGAATGCGAAGTGGCTGAAATCAGCTACGAGAAATTCCGTGAACTGGCCCGCCAGGACCAGGACATCCTTTACGCCCTGGGCAGCCAGATGGCCCAGCGCCTGCGCAACACCACGCAGAAGGTCGGCGACCTGGCGTTTTTCGACGTGACCGGTCGGGTGGCCCGTTGCCTGCTGGAGCTGTGCAAGCAGCCCGATGCCATGACCCACCCCGACGGCATGCAGATCAAGATCACCCGCCAGGAAATCGGCCGCATCGTCGGCTGCTCGCGAGAGATGGTCGGCCGCGTGCTCAAGGACCTCGAAGAACGTAACCTGGTGCATGTCAAAGGCAAGACCATGGTGGTCTTCGGCACCCGTTAATCGCGCTCGATCGCCGCGATCACCTGCGAGTAGGCCTGCTCCAGGCGCGCCAGCAGCGGTGCCTGGGGCACCACTTCATGCAGGGCGATATGACTGTCGGCGCGGCAGCGCTGCTCAAGCTCGCAGCATTCATTAAAGCGATTGACTGCCGCCACCATCGACTCGCGCTCGTTGTCCAGCAGCAAGGCGCCATGCACCAGCACCACCGGGCGCTTGCCGCCCAGACCCTGACGCCAGCGCTGCGCCGTGCCGACCAGCTTGCGACCATTGAGGTTGACGTTGTAGCGCCCATCGCAGAACGCCCCCTCGATCTCCCCCACCGACGCCAGCCCGCCCCATTCGCGCAGCACCTCGCAAAGCGGCAGGCACAGCCGCTCGTAGGCCTTCTCGATACGACCGTGATCACCCTCGCTGCGCGGCGCCACATACACCAACGCGATATTGATCGTCGCAGCCGACTGCGGCACTGGCTCACCGCCGGTCTCGCGCAGCAGCACCGGCCAGCCGGCAACGGCCAATTCGGTGCAGGCGGCCTCGAAACCTTCCAGCCGGCTCATGCGCCGCGGCATCACCAGCGCGCGGTCCGTCGGCTGCCAGAACAGCAGGCCATGTTGCTTTTCGCCCTTGCACACAGCCGCCAGCAGGTCCTGCTCGGCCTGCAGGCCCGCCTCCACCGTCACCGCAACAGCTTGATCAGTCATCACACCCACCTTGTCGATACAAAAAAGCCGGCAACGCCGGCTTCAGTGTGGATCAGTCCAGGCCTTGCGCCGGGTTGTGCACCACGCGCTCGGGGAAGAACAGGCGCTGCAGTTCCAGCCCCGGGTGCTCGGCACGCATGAACGCTTCGCCCACCAGGAACGAGTAGACCTCGTTGATCTCCATCAGCTCGACGTCTGCCCGATTGAAAATGCCACTTTCGGTGATTGCCAGGCGATCACGCGGGATGCGCGGCAGCAGGTCGAGGGTGGTTTCCAGGCTCACCTCGAAGGTGTGCAGGTTGCGGTTGTTCACGCCCACCAGCGGTGTATCCAGGGTTTTCAGCGCACGCTCCAGCTCGTCGCCGTCGTGCACTTCGACCAATACATCCAGCCCTACGCTCTTCGCCGTGGCCGCCAGCTCGGCCATCTTCACGTCATCCAGCGCCGAGACGATCAGCAGCACGCAATCGGCACCCAGCGCACGGGCCTCGACGATCTGATAAGGATCGATCATGAAGTCCTTGCGGATCACCGGCAACGTGCACGCGGCGCGCGCCTGCTGCAGGTATGCATCGGCGCCCTGGAAGTAATCGATATCGGTAAGCACCGACAGGCAGGTGGCCCCGCCCTTTTCATAACTGACGGCAATGTCGGCCGGCACGAAGTCTTCGCGAATCACGCCCTTGCTCGGCGATGCCTTCTTGATCTCGGCGATCACTGCCGGCTGCTTGCGCTTTGCCTGCTCGATCAGCGCATTGGCGAACCCGCGCGGCGCATCGGCGACGGCCGCCAGGCGCTCGAGTTCAGCCAGGCTGACGCGGGCACTGCGCTCGGCCACTTCCTGAACCTTGCGCGCCAGGATGTTTTCCAGAACCGTCGGTACGCTCACTCTTCATTCTCCTGCTTGAATACCGCGGTAAAGGCGCCCAGCTCTTCGAGCTTTTCTCGCGCCAGCCCGGTGTGCAGTGCATCATGGGCCAGCTCGACGCCTTGCTTGAGGCTCATGGCATGGTCGGCGGCATACAGCGCAGCGCCGGCATTGAGCACGATCATTTCTGCCGCCTTCTGACCGTTTTCGGTCTTGCGGCGCCCCAGGGCATCGCGAATCAACTCCAGCGACGCGGCCGGGCTGTCTACCGCCAGGCCGTGCAGGCTCTGGCTCTTCATGCCCAGGTCTTCGGGCTCTACCCAGTACTCGGTGATTTCGCCGTTCTTCAGTTCCGCAACGAAGGTCGGCGCGGCCAGGCTGAATTCGTCCAGGCCGTCCTTGGAGTGCACCACCAGCACATGCTTGCTGCCCAGGCGTTGCAGCACCTCGGCCAGCGGCCGACACAATGCCTGGGTGAACACGCCGACCACCTGGTGCCTGACCCCGGCCGGATTCGTAAGCGGGCCGAGCATGTTGAACAGCGTGCGCAGCCCCAGGTCACGACGCGGGGCGGCGGCATATTTCATCGCCTTGTGGTGGGTCTGGGCGAACATGAAGCCGATACCGACGCTGTCGATGCAACGCGCGACCTGCACCGGCGTCAGGTTCAGGTAGATACCGGCGGCCTCGAGCAGGTCGGCGCTGCCGCTCTTGCCCGATACCGCACGGTTGCCGTGCTTGGCCACGGTGCAGCCGGCAGCGGCCACGACAAATGCCGAGGCGGTGGAAACGTTGAAGATATTGGCGCCGTCGCCTCCGGTACCGACCACATCGACCACCTGGTCCAGGGTCTGCAGTTCTACCTGGTCGGCCAGCTCGCGCATCACCGATACCGCACCGACGATCTCGTCGATGCTTTCGCTCTTCATGCGCATGCCCATCATGAAGGCGCCGATCTGCGCCTCGCTGCACTGGCCGGTCATGATCTCGCGCATCACATCGCGCATTTCCTCGGTGCTCAGGTCCAGGTGACCGACGATGCGGCCCAGCGCGCTCTTGATATCCATGGTGTCAAATCCTTAGCGGCGGCCGCCGGTCTGCTTGAGGAAGTTGGCGAACAGCTCGTGGCCCTGCTCGGTGAGGATCGACTCGGGGTGGAACTGCACCCCTTCGATGTTCAGTGTCTTGTGACGCAGGCCCATGATCTCGTCGACCGAGCCGTCGTCCAGGGTGGTCCAGGCAGTCACTTCCAGGCACTCGGGCAGCGTTTCGCGCTTGACCACCAGGGAATGGTAGCGGGTCACCGTCAACGGGTTGTTCAAGCCTGCGAACACACCCTGGTCGATGTGCGACACGGGGCTGGTCTTGCCGTGCATCACCTGGCGCGCCCGTACCACATCACCGCCAAAGGCCTGGCCGATGGACTGGTGGCCCAGGCACACGCCCAGGATCGGCAGTTTGCCGGCAAAGTGCAGGATGGCTTGGAGCGATACACCGGCCTCGGTCGGGGTGCACGGGCCAGGGGACACCACAATGCGCTCGGGCTGCAGTGCCTCGATCTGGGCGATGGTCAGTTCGTCATTGCGAATGACCTTGACCTCTGCACCCAGTTCGCCGAAGTACTGCACGACGTTGTAGGTGAAGGAGTCGTAGTTGTCGATCATCAGTAACATCTGGGTCAACCTCTTGAGTCTGGCGACTCTGAATTCTGTGTTGCGCCGCAGCGGCGCCCTTCTCAGCTGAGCGGTGTCTGTTCAGCCAAGGCTACCGCGCGGAACATCGCCCGACGCTTGTTGATGGTTTCTTCCCACTCCAGCGCCGGCACCGAGTCGGCGACGATGCCGCCACCGGCCTGCACATGCAGCTCACCGTCCTTGATCACGGCGGTGCGGATGGCAATGGCGGTGTCCATGTTGCCGTTCCAGGCCAGGTAGCCGACGGCGCCGCCGTACACGCCACGCTTGACCGGCTCCAACTCGTCGATGATTTCCATGGCGCGGATCTTCGGCGCCCCCGACAGGGTACCGGCGGGCAGAATGGCACGCAGCGCGTCCATCGCGCTCAGGCCCTGCTTGAGCTGGCCGGTGACGTTGGACACGATGTGCATCACGTTGGAGTAACGCTCGATCACCATCTTCTCGGTGACCTTGACCGAGCCGGTTTCGGAAACGCGGCCGGTGTCGTTGCGGCCCAGGTCGATCAGCATCAGGTGCTCGGCGATCTCCTTGGCGTCCGACAGCAGGTCCTGCTCCAGCGCTCGGTCGGCCTCCTCGTTGGCACCACGTGGCCGGGTGCCGGCGATCGGGCGCACGGTGACCAGGTTGTCTTCGACCCGCACCAGCACTTCCGGCGAGCTGCCCACCACATGGAAGTCGCCGAAGTTGAAGAAGTACATGTACGGCGTGGGGTTGAAGCAGCGCAACGCGCGATACAGGTCGATGGGCGCGGCCTTGAAGTCGATGGACATGCGCTGCGAGGGCACCACCTGCATGCAGTCGCCGGCCAGGATGTACTCCTTGACGGTATCGACGGCGCGTTCGTAGTCGGCCTGGGTGAAGCTTGAGCGAAACTCCGGCTCAGCAGCCAGAGGGCCACCCAGGGCCAGGCCGCGACGCGGGGCGATCGGCTGGCGCAGTTGTTCAAGCAGTTCTTCAAGACGCGCCAGGCCATTCTCGTAGGCGTTGTCCTGGGCGGGGTCGGCCAGCACGATGGCGTGCATCTTGCCGGCCAGGTTGTCGAACACCACCACGGCGTCCGACACCATCAGCAGGATGTCCGGCACGCCCAGCGGATCGGGATTCGGACACTTGCCCAGGCGCTTCTCTACATAGCGCACGCAGTCGTAGCCGAAATACCCCACCAGGCCACCGTTGAAGCGTGGCAGGCCGTCGATGGTCGGTACGTTGTAGCGTTCCTTGAACGCCTCGACGAAGGCCAGCGGGTCTTCGACTTCATGCTGCTCGATCTCGACACCGTCATGGGTGATGCGCACCTGATGGTCATGCACGCGCAACACGGTGCGACATGGCAGGCCGATGATCGAATAACGCCCCCACTTCTCGCCGCCCTGCACCGATTCGAGCAGGTAGGAGTTGGGCTGGTCGGCCAGTTTCAGGTAGATCGACAGCGGCGTGTCGAAGTCGGCCAGGGTTTCGCAGGCCAGGGGAATGCGGTTGTAGCCGGCAGTGGCCAGGCGCAGGAATTCTTCGCGGGTCATGATAGCCTCGTGGCAATGGGGCAATAGGTCGTACAGGCAAACGCGCCGGATCAGGCCGGCCAGAAAAAAGTCAGGCGCGCCAACGCCAACGGGCCAGGGCCTTGATGACTTTCATCCAGAGTTTGCCGGGTGCCACCACGATGGAATCTCTATCAGGGGGGGATTGATCGTCCGACATTAGCTCAGTGGCCGAATCTAAGCAACCAGGCAGCAGCGCGCGCAGGTCATCGATCACCAGCGCGGGCGACTCCTCGCTGATCGGGCGGCCATGGTTGTAGCCGTAGCTGAGCGCCACGCATTGCACCCCTGCCGCCCGGGACGCCAGCACATCACTGCGCGAGTCGCCCACGAACAGCGCCTGGGCCGGCGCCACGTTGGCCATCTGCATCACGAACAGCAATGCGGCGGGGTCGGGTTTCTTCTGCGGCAGGGTGTCGCCGCCGATGATCCAGCGAAAGTATCGCCCGATCTTCATCTGGTCCAGCAAGGGGGCGACGAAGCGCTCCGGCTTGTTGGTGATCAGGGCCATTTCCACGCCCTGCTTGTGCAGCCACTTGAGGGTGTCACGCACGCCGGGGTAGACCACCGTCAATTCATGGTTGTCGGCATAGGCCTGCATGAACAGCTCGAGCCCGCGCGCGGCCTCATCGTCGTCCACCCCGGCATGCTCGATGCTGCCGGCCAGGGCGCGGCGCACCAGCACCTGCACGCCATTACCGACCCATTCGCGCACGGCGGCGACACCGGCGGGCTGGCGCCCCATTTCGAGCAGCATGTGATCCACGGCGGCCGCCAGGTCCGGCACCGAATCGATCAGGGTGCCATCCAGGTCGAACATCACCAGCTTGGGCAGGCCCCCGGGGAACAGCTGCTCGAAGCCGCTCATGGGCGGGCCAGGGCCAGTTCGGCGTGCATCCTGGCGATCACCTCTTTGTAGTCCGGGGCATTGAAGATCGCCGAGCCGGCCACGAAGGTGTCGGCGCCAGCAGCGGCGATTTCACGGATATTGTTGACGTTGACCCCACCGTCGATCTCCAGGCGGATATCACGCCCGCTGGCATCGATCAGTGCGCGGGCTTCGCGCAGCTTGTCGAGGGTGGCCGGAATGAACTTCTGGCCGCCAAAGCCCGGGTTGACGCTCATGAGCAGGATCATGTCGACCTTGTCCATCACGTACTTGAGCGCATCCAGCGAGGCAGCCGGGTTGAACACAAGGCCCGCCTTGCAGCCGCCGTCACGGATCAGCTGCAGCGAGCGATCGACGTGCAGGGTGGCGTCGGGGTGGAAGGTGATGTAGGTGGCGCCGGCTTCGATGAAGTCGCCGATGATGCGGTCCACCGGGGTGACCATCAGGTGTGCGTCGATCGGCGCGGTCACGCCGTACTTGCGCAGGGCGCTGCACACCATCGGACCGATGGTCAGGTTGGGAACGTAGTGGTTGTCCATCACGTCGAAGTGGACGATGTCGGCGCCGGCTTCGAGCACCTTGTCGACTTCTTCGCCCAGGCGGGCAAAGTCGGCTGAGAGGATGGAGGGGGCAATAGCGTAGGGCTGCATGGCGCACCTGTTGGGCAGAATCACGGTGGCGCGCATTGTACCTCAGGCAAACCGTCAGGGGCTGACTGGCATCAAGCCTGGATCAGGATCGGTGGTGCCCACTTCGCCGGCAAGGCTGGCTCCTACAGGAGCCAGCCCTGCCGGCGAAGGGTCATCTGTTTCAGCCCGGCTGTTGGGTACGCAGCTTCTCGCCACGCCCGCGCAGCCATTCCAGGGTCAGCAACAGCACCACCGAGAACGCGATCAGCAAGGTCGCCGCTGCAGCAATGGTCGGGCTCAGGTTCTCGCGGATACCGCTGAACATCTGGCGTGGCAGCGTGGCCTGCTCCGGCCCGGCGAGGAACAGCGTCACCACCACCTCGTCGAACGATGTCGCGAAGGCGAACAGGGCCCCCGAGATCACACCCGGGGCGATCAGCGGCAGGGTCACCCGGCGGAACGTGGTGACCGGCGAGGCGCCCAGGCTGGCCGCAGCCCGTACCAGGTTGTGGTTGAAGCCTTGCAGGGTGGCCGACACCGTGATGATCACGAACGGTACACCCAGCACCGCATGCACCAGAATCAGCGAGGTGAAGCTGTTGCCCAGGCCCAGCGGGGCGAAGAACAGGTAGCTGGCCACACCGATGATCACCACCGGTACTACCATCGGCGAGATCACCAGCGCCATCACCAGCGATTTGCCGGGGAAGTCGCCACGGGTCAAGCCGATCGAGGCCAGGGTGCCGAACACCATCGCCAGCAGCGTCGCGGCCGGGGCCACGATGATGCTGTTCTTGAGGGCGCGCATCCACTCGGCCGAACCGAAGAAGTCTTGGTACCACTGCAGCGAGAAGCCTTGCAGCGGATACACCAGGAAGCTCCCCGAGTTGAACGACAACGGGATGATCACCAGTACCGGCAACACCAGGAACAGCAGCACCAGCCCGCAAAGGATGCGCAAACTGTAGTACCAGACCCGTTCGACGGGCGACATGTAAGGGCTCAGCATGACAACGCTCCTCAGCTCAGACGCAGGCGGCTTGCGCCAACCAGCCAGCTATAGATCAGGTACAACAGCACGGTGGCCAGCAACAGCAACCCGCCCAGTGCGGTGGCCATGCCCCAGTTGATGCTGGTGTTGGTGTAGAAGGCGACAAAGTAGCTGACCATCTGGTCGTTCGGGCTGCCCAGCAGTGCCGGGGTGATGTAGTAGCCGATCGCCAGGATGAACACCAGCAGGCAACCTGCGCCGACGCCGGCATAGGTCTGCGGCAGGTACACCCGCCAGAAGCTGGCGAAAGGATGGCAACCCAGGGAGATCGCCGCACGCATGTAGGTCGGGGAAATGCCCTTCATCACGCTGTAGATCGGCAAAATCATGAACGGCAGCAGAATGTGGACCATCGAGATGTACACGCCGGTACGGTTGAACACCAGTTCCATCGGCTTGTCGATCAGCCCCAGCGCCATCAGGCCGCTGTTGATCAGCCCCCCGGACTGGAGCAGCACGATCCACGCCGCCACCCGCACCAGGATCGAGGTCCAGAACGGCAGCAACACCAGGATCATCAGCAGGTTGCTCTGCCGGGTCGGCAGGTTGGCCAGCAGGTAGGCCAGCGGGTACGCCAACGCCAGGCAGATGACGGTGATCACCAGGCCCATCCACAGGGTGCGGGCAAAGATGTCGAGGTAGATGGCCTGGTCCGGGGTGGTCGGCGCCAGCTCGCCCAGGTCATCGATACGATGGTCCACCGAGGCCAGCAGGTAGAACGGCGTCACGCTGCTGGTGTTGCGGCGGATCGCCTGCCAGTAGGCCGGGTCGCCCCAACGCTCGTCCAGCTCCTGCAACGCATCCTTGTAGGATTGCGGCTCGGTCTTGAACGGCAGGGCCCTGGCAGTCTTGGCCAGCAGGCTGCGGTAGCCGGCCAGCTCCATGTTCAGACGCTTGGAAACATCGCCCAGGGTCTGGTTCTTGCGCGATTCGGCGAGGTCTTCGCTGAGGGCCTTGTACACGTCCTCGCCAGGCAGGCTCTTGCCGTCCCATTCAGCCACCGCGGCGACGGTGCGCGGCAAGCCGCCAACCACCTCGGGGTTGCCGACGCTCTTGTACAGCAGCGCGGCGATCGGCACGATGAAAACCAGCAGCAGAAACACTGCCAGCGGTGCGATCAATGCTTTTGCCTTCCAGCGGTTGACGCGTTCAGCACGCGCCAGGCGCTTCTTGAGGTTGGAACCTGCGCCTTCGTTCAGGGGCACTGCGATGGCCATAGCGAACTCCGAAAATCTTGGAAACAAGAGGCGTCAGCACGATGCCGACGCCCCATTGGCACGGCTTACTTGGCCGCCCAGGCGTTGAAGCGTTGTTCCAGCTGCTCGCTGTTGTCAGCCCAGAACACCACGTCGATCTGCACCTGATTGGCGATGTTCTCCGGCGTGGTCGGCATGTCCTTCTTGACCTCGTCCGTCAGCAACGCCACGGCCTTGCTGTTGGCCGGACCGTAGGCGATGTTCGAGGAGAACACCTTCTGCTGCTCGGGCTGGATCGAGAAGGCGATGAACTTCTTGGCGTCCTCGAGGTTTTTCGCACCCTTCGGAATGGCCCAGGCATCGAAGTCGTAGATACCGCCGTTCCATACCACCTTCAGGTTGCTTTCCTTCTGCACCGCAGCGATGCGACCGTTGTAGGCCGAGCTCATCACCACGTCGCCCGAGGCCAGGTACTGCGGCGGCTGTGCACCTGCTTCCCACCACTGGATGTTTGGCTTGAGGGCGTCGAGCTTCTTGAAGGCGCGGTCCTGGCCTTCCTTGGTGCCCAGCACCTTGTAGACGTCTTTAGGTGCCACACCGTCGGCCATCAGCGCGAATTCCAGGGTGTACTTGGCACCCTTGCGCAGGCCGCGCTTGCCCGGGAATTTCTGGGTATCCCAGAAATCCGCCCAGCTGGTGGGCGCAGTCTTGAGTTTGTCGGCGTTGTAGGCCATGACGGTCGACCACACGAAGAAGCCCACGCCACACGGCTGGATGGCGCCGGCCACATAGTCGGACTCATCGCCGAACAGGGCCGGGTCGAGCTGCTCGAACATGCCTTCGTCACAACCGCGAGCCAGTTCCGGCGACTCCACTTCCACCAGGTTCCAGCTCACGCTCTTGGTGTCGACCATGGCCTTGACCTTGGCCATTTCACCGTTGTAGTCGGCGGGGATGATCTTGCCGTTGCCGGCCTTTTCCCACGGCTCGTAGAACGCCTTGACCTGGGCGGCCTTGTTGGCCCCCCCGAATGCGACCACGGTCAGGTCGGCGGCGATGGCCTGGCTTGCTGCGAACAGGCCCAGGGTCAGAGCGGTCAGCTTCAAGTGTTTGTTCATTATTGTTCTCTCCGCGTTGCTGGGATGGGTGAGGCGATCCTCACTGGGCTTCCAGAATAGGATCGAGTGCGCGACCGTGCTCGACCTCCCAGCCCAGTGGCACCACATCGCCCACGGCCAGGGCCGGGTCGAGTTCGGCGATGGGTTGCTTCACGAAGAAGTCCGCCTTGCCGCACACTTCCAGACGCACCCGCACGTGGTCGCCCAGGTAGATGAATTCGGCCACCCGCCCAGAGAAGCGGTTGACGCAGCTTTCGCTGTGACCGTTCAGGCGCACGCGCTCCGGACGGATCGACAGGGTGACCGGCTCGCCCGGCTGGCCGACGTTGACGGCCAGTGCCTCGACCTTCTCGCCACGGGGCAGCGCCACCAGGCAGCGATCGCCGGTCTGGCTGAGCAGGCGCCCGTTGATACGGTTGTTCTCGCCGATGAAGTTGGCCACGAAGGTATTCTTCGGCTCTTCATACAGGGTGCGCGGGTCGGCGATCTGCTGGATTTCGCCCTGGTGGAACACGGCCACGCGGTCGGACATGGTCAGCGCTTCGCCCTGGTCGTGGGTCACGTAGACCACGGTCACGCCCAGACGCTGGTGCAGGTGCTTGATTTCCATCTGCATGTGTTCGCGCAGCTGCTTGTCGAGGGCGCCGAGTGGTTCGTCCATCAGTACCAGTTGCGGTTCGAACACCAGGGCGCGAGCCAGCGCAACACGCTGCTGCTGGCCGCCGGAAAGCTGGCCGGGGTAGCGCTGGGCGAAGGTTTCGAGCTGCACCATGTTCAGCACGCGCTTGACCCGCTCGCTGATGTCGGTCTTGCTCAGGTTGCGCACGCTCAGCGGGAAGGCCAGGTTCTCGGCCACGGTCATGTGCGGGAACAACGCATAGTTCTGGAACACCATGCCGATGTCGCGCTTGTGCGGCGGCACGTTGTTGATCGAACGCCCGTCCAGCAGGATCTCGCCGGCGGTAGGGGTTTCGAACCCTGCCAGCATCATCAGGCTGGTGGTCTTGCCCGAGCCCGAGGGGCCGAGCAGGGTCAGGAACTCGCCTTTGCGAATATCCAGATTCAGGTCTTTGACGATCAGCGACTCGCCGTCGTAGCTCTTCTGCACACCACGGAAGCTGACCAGCACTTCGCCGGTTGCAGCGTTCGAATTCACCTCACTCATACCTGCACCTTCTTGTTGGATGACTGCTGTGACCCAAGACTAGAGAAGGCAGAAGGTGGCGCAAATCGGGGGTGCTGAGAGAATGCCATCAGCCGGATGGAAACTTGCGGGTAGGGATTGCCCTACAAGGGTGGCGTTTTCAGACACGTTGATAGCCGTGCTGCCCCCTTCGCTGGCAAGCCAGCTCCCACAAGATTTGTCGGTACACGCCGAACCTGTGGCGGCTGGCTTGCCAGCGAAGGGATCAACCCTATGTCGTTTTTGGAACACTCACACCAGCTTGTGCTCCATCGCATACTTCACCAACTCCGCCAGCGAAGTCACATTCAGCTTCTGCATCAGGCGCGCCTTGTGGGTGCTGATGGTCTTGTTGCTCAGCGCCAGCTGCTGGGCAATGTCGTTGACGTTCGCCCCCTGGGCCAACCGTTCGAACACCGAGAACTCGCGCTCCGACAGCATCGAGTGCAGGGGGCGCGAATCCGTCAGCCCCACCTCGAACACCATGCGGTCGGCCAGGTCCGGATCGATGTAGCGCCCGCCCCCCGCCACCCGGCGAATCGCGGTCAGCAGCAGCGCCGGATCACTGTCCTTGGTCGCGTACCCCGCCGCGCCGATCTTCAGCGCCCGCGCCGCCATCTGCGCTTCGTCATGCATCGACAGCACCAGGATCGCCGGCGGCGCGCTCAACGCGCGAATTCGCGGTATCGCCTCCAGCCCGTTCACCCCCGGCATCGAGATATCCAGCAACACCACCTCGCATTCGGTGTGGCGCAAGGCTTCGAGCAACTGCTCGCCATTGCCGGCCTCGCCCACCACCTGCATGTCCTTGGCCAGGCCGATCAACTGCTTGATGCCCTCGCGCACGATGGTGTGGTCTTCGGCAACCAATACTCGAATCACTGTCAGCTCCTGTCGTTGTTCAGGGGGATGCGTACGCTCAACGTGGTGCCCTCGCCCGGTTCGCTGTCCAGGCGCATGCTGCCGCCCAGCATCAGCACGCGCTCGCGCATGCCCACCAGGCCGAACGAGGTCGGGCGCTGGTCACTCTGCACGAAACCCACGCCGTCGTCGCTGATGGTCAGGCACAGCATCGCACCGTCCAGGCCCAGGTTGATCTGCACAGTATGCGCGTGGGCGTGGCGCATGACGTTGGTCAGGGCCTCCTGCAGAATGCGGAACAGGCTGGTGGCCTTGGCGTCGCTGAGCGGCGGCAGGTTGTCCGGTACCTCGACCAGGCACGGGATCTGCGTACGGGCCTCGAAACGCCGGGCCTGCCACTCGATGGCCGAGGCAATGCCGGCATCCAGAATCGGCGGGCGCAAGGCCGTGGCGACGTCGCGCACCAGCTGGAACAGCTGCGCGATCAGGCGCTTCATGCTGCCCAGGCGCTCGTTCAGGCCCGGGTCCAGCCCGGCATAGGCCAGCTCGCACATCGAGGTTTCCAGCTTGAGCACGGTCAGCATCTGCCCGAGCTCATCATGCACCTCGCGGGCGATCCGCGCTTTCTCTTCCTCGCGCACGCTCTCCAGGTGCGCCGACAGTTCGCGAAGTTGCTCCTGAGAGCGCGCCAGTTCCAGCTCGGCGCGCTTGCTCTGGCTGATGTCCCATACCACCCCGTCCCACACCACGCGGCCGTCGCGCAGATTGCGGGTACTGGCCTTGATGTCGGCCCAGCGCTGCTCACCCTGGCGCGTGACGATGCGGCCCTGCCACGACCAGTCCTGGTCGGTGGCCAGCGCCTGGTCCTGCACGCGGTGATAGTCGGCGCGGTCTTCGCTGTGCACCAGGTTGCGCAAGCCCATGTCCGGGTGCTGCAGTTCGATGGGCGAGTAGCCGACCAGGGCCTCGCTGCCTTCGCTGATATAGGGGAACTCCAGGTCGCCGATCGCCGGGTTGCGCTCCAGCCGGAACACCAGCCCCGGCACGTTGCCGGCAATGCCCTTGAGCCGAGCCTCGCTCTCGCGCAGCGCCGCCAGGGCACGGCGGCGCTCGGTGACGTCATTGATGAACACCACCAGGTATTCGGCATCGCGAAAGCGCAAGAAGCTCAACGACACATCCACCGGTACCAGGCTGCCATCGGCGCGCAGGCACTGGGTCTCGAAGCGCTGCGCCGCCTCGTCGCTGGCCCGTGCACGCTTCCACAGGTCCAGCCAGCGGTCCATGTGCAGGTTGGGCTCGATATCGATCAGCGGGCGATCGTTCAGCGCCCCCGAGGTATAGCCGAGCATGTTTTCGACCGCGCGGTTGGCGTAGCGCACATGGCTGTCCCAATGCACCCACAGGATGCCCACGGTGCTCTGGTCGAGGGAGAACTGGCTCAGGCGCAGCGCCTCTTCGCGGGCCAGGCGCTTGGCGATGTTTTCCCGCGCAGCCAGCAGATTGAGTTCCAACTGCTGTTGCTGGCGCCGCTGCCAGATCACGATGAAGACGCAGCTGAAGAACAGCGCCGCGAACAGCAACGCCAGGTTCTGCCAGAACCCCGGTGACTCGCTCAGGCGCGGGTAGCGGGGTTGCAGCCAGCGGTTGTGCAATTGCTCCAGGTCCTTGGCCGGGATGGCCTGCAGGCCGACCTCGATGATGTCGGCCAGTATCGGCCAGTCACGCCGCGAGCCCACCCGCAGCAACTGCGGCAAACCGATGTCGCCCACCACCACCAGATCGCTGAATTCGTTCTCGCGCGACAACCGGCTCAACTGCGCTTCATCCAGCACCGCGTAGCGCACCTGCTCGCTGAGCAACAGCTGCAAGGCCTGGCGCTCGGCCGGCACGCCTTGAAGATTCAGGTTGGAATAGGTCGCGCGCAGATAGTCGGCCAGTGAACTGGGCATGCGCACTGCCACCCGCTCGTTTTCGGCGAGCCGCTCCAGGTCCACTGCCATCGAGCCGTTGCGCGGGCCCACGATCAACTGCGGTACGCGCATGTAGGGGTCGCTGAACAACCAGCGACGCAGGCTGGCCGGGGTCTGGGTCAGCCCTGGCGCCAGGTCGATCTCGCCGCCGGCCAGGGCATGCTCGAGCGCGGCCTGGTCGGGGAAGTTGCGCCACGTCAGGTCCAGGTCCAATGCCCTGCCCAGCCAGTTCATCAGCTCGACGTTGACACCCGACAGCTGCTGCAGGCGCCGGTCGAACTGCGCGAACGGAGCCTGCAACACCAGGCCCACCCGCAAGCTGCGGTGCTGGTCGAGCCATTGCTGTTGCGCCGGGGCCAGGCGTACCGCAGCCGGTACGGATGCCTGCTCCGCGTTCGCCATAAAGGGCCAGCACAAGCAGCCGATAAACAACAGGCAGCGCAAACGCATCATCTTGAATCTCGTCAATGAAGGGACCGCCATCGAACATGGCCGTCGTCGACAAATACCATTAGGCTGCCGGTATCACTCTGGCCTGGATCGATCAATGTTCGTACTCAAACGCACGGCGCTTTCGGCGCTATGCCTGTCCTTGATACTACCTTGTACCGCACAAGTTCTGGCGCAGGAAACGCCGGCCGCCGACGCCGATGCCGCGCCGGCCACGCGCCAGGCGCTGTCCGAGCGCAGCCAAGAAGACGCCCAGGCCCTGGAGCGGCAATTGCCCAAGGACGAGCAGCAAACCCTGCAGGCCGGCAGCGACAGCTTCCTGGCCCTGTGGAAACCTGCCAACACCCCGGCACCCGAAGGCGTGGTGATCATCGTCCCGGGTGCCGGCGAGAGCGCCGACTGGCCACGCACCGTCGGCCCCCTGCGGCGCAAGTTCCCCGATGCAAAGTGGGCCAGTCTGAGCCTGAGCCTGCCGGATCTGCTGGCCGAGAGCCCGGTGGCCCGCAAGGAAACCCCGGCACCGCCCCCGCAACCGGACAAGGACGTGAAGGGCGCACCGGCCAAGGCCACGCCGGCCGATGCCAATGCCAACATCGCCCAGGCCACCGCAGCAGAAACCGAAAACAGCGAAAGCGCCGAAGCGCCCGCCAGTACCGATCCGGCGGCCAGTGAAAAGGCCGACGCCGAGCGTATCTTCGCCCGCCTGGATGCCGCCGTCGCCTACGCACAGCAGCAGAACGCACGCAGCGTGGTGCTGCTGGGCAGCGGCAGCGGTGCCTATTGGTCAGCCCGTTACATCAGCGAACGGCAACCGCCGCAGGTGCAAAAGCTGGTGATGGTCGCTGCGCAGAACCCGGCCCGCGTCGAACACAGCCTCGACAGCCTGGCCGCCACGCTCAAGCTGCCGACCGCCGACTTCTACTATGCCAACCAGGCCGGCGCCAGGCAGGCGGCCGTGAACCGCCTGCAGGCCAGCAAGCGACTCAAGGACAGCAGCTACCACCAGGTCGCCCTGACGGCCATGCCCGGCAACCAGGCTGCCGAGCAGGAGCAACTGTTCCGCCGCATTCGCGGCTGGCTGAGCCCGCAAGCGGTCGACTAGAAGCCGCGCCGCTTGCGTACCACCGCGTAGGCCTGATGCAGGTCGCGGGTACGCTCGGTGGCGTCGCGCACCTGTGCCGGGCTCGCGCCGCTACCCACCAGTTTGTCCGGATGATGCCGGCTGAGCAGGCGCCGGTAGGCCTGCTTGACCTGTACAGGCTCGGTCTCGGGTAACACCCCCAGCAAGCGCAGGGCCTCGGGATAGCTGATGCCCTGATTGCCCAGGGCCGCCCGGTGCGGCTCGTAGTCGCTGGCCAGTGCCTGCACCCGGGTCGTCGACCAGCCCAACTGCTGCCCCCACTGCATCAACAGTTCGCGCTCGTGACGCCCTACCCGGCCATCGGCCCAGACCATGCGCCAGCAGGCACGCAGCAAGCCTTCGGCAGCATGGGGTTGCTGCTTGAGGCGACGCAGGTGCGGATGCAGGCGCTCGCTGCCGCTCTTGCCCCGGTTGAATGCGGCAATCGCGCGCAGACGTGCCGGTTCGCTCATCTCCAGGCGCTGCATTTCCTGACGCGCCTGCTGGATATGTCCGTCGACCACCCGCCCTTCACTCTTGGCCAGGCGCCCAAGCAGCACGAACAGCACTTCGTCGTCGCGCAGCACCGCGCGCCCGCCCAGACGCTCGCGCAGGTGCGCCCAACTGTGCAGTTGCAGACGGCGGTCCATCGCCTGACCGAGCAATGCCCCCAGCAACGCCCCTGGAATGCTGGCGATGGCAAAACCCGCTCCGGCACCAATCACTGTGCTCGGCCACAACATGTCAGCGGCGCTCGGCGAGCAGGCGCTCGACTTCGGCAAGGCGTTCGAGGGTACCCACATCCACCCACTGGCCAGTGAAATGCTCCCCACTGACCAGGCCCTTGGCCATCGCCTGGCGAAACAGCGGTGCCAGCTTGAAGGCGCCGGCCTGGCAACCGTCGAACAGTTCCGGGTGCAGCACGGCGATCCCGCTGTAGGTCAAGGTCGGCGAAACCGCGTCGGCATCCTTGACCTGCCCGGCCTGCAGGCGGAAATCACCTTTGCCGTGATGGCCCGGGTTGTCCACCAGCACCAGGTGCGCCAGCCCGGACAGCGACGCAGGCAGGCGGCTGAAGTCGTACTCGGTCCAGATGTCGCCGTTGATCAGCGCAAAAGGCGCGTCGCCAAGCAGCGGCAGCGCCTTGTAGATCCCGCCACCGGTTTCCAGTGGTTCGCCTTCGGCGGAATAGCGGATGCTCAGGCTAAGTTGCGCGCCATCGCCCAGGTGCTCTTCGATCTGCTGCCCCAGCCAGGCATGATTGATCACCACCTCGGTGAAGCCCGCCCTCGCCAGGGCGCGCAGGTGATACTCGATCAACGGCACGCCGGCCACCGGCACCAGTGGCTTGGGTGTATGCAGGGTCAGCGGGCGCATGCGCTCGCCCTTGCCTGCGGCCAGAATCATCGCCTTCATGCGCGCGCCCCGCCTGCGGCCTGCAGGCTGTCGATCAGTTCATCCAGCTCGGCCAGCTCAGGGCGGCGGGCGATCACTTCATCTATATAAGCAAAGAACCGCGGCACATCGGCCAGGTAGCGCGGCTTGCCGTCACGGTGGCAGATGCGCGCGAAGATGCCGATCACCTTGAGGTGGCGCTGCACGCCCATCAGGTCGCTGGCACGCTGGAAGTCCTCGAAATCGGCCTGCACCGGTACGCCCAGAGCCTGCGCCCGCTGCCAGTAGTCCTTGAGCCAGCCCTCTACCCGTGCCTGCGGCCAACTGAGGAAGGCGTCCTTGAACAGACAGGTGATGTCGTAGGTCACCGGGCCGTACACCGCATCCTGGAAATCCAGCACGCCCGGATTGGGCACACTCTGCATCAGGTTGCGCGGCATGTAGTCACGGTGCACCAGCACCTTGGGCTGGGCCAGGGCGCTGTCGATCAGCAGGGTGCTGATGCGTTGCCAGGCCGCCTGCTGCTCATTATTCATCTGCAGGCCCAGTTCACGGCCCACGTACCACTCTGGGAACAGCTCCAGCTCACGGCGCAGCAGGGCCACGTCATAACTGGGCAACGGCGCCTGCATCGGCAGTTGCTGGAAGGCCAGCAGCGCCTGGATGGCATCGTCGAACAGGCCATCGGCGTTGTCGCTGGTGATCACATCGAGGTAGGTGTGGTTGCCCAGATCACTCAGCAGCAGGAAGCCGCGCTCGAGATCCTCAGCGTGAATTTGCGGCACATTGACCTCGGCGCTGGCCAATAAACGAGCAATTTCCACAAAAGGCCGGCAGTTTTCCTGCGGCGGCGGGGCATCCATCACAATAAAACTGCGTCCTTCGGCGGCCCAGCGGAAGTAGCGGCGAAAGCTCGCGTCGCTGCTGGCAGCGGTCAGGCAGCCCGCTGGAACCGGACCCCAGCCCTGTTTATGGAAAAGATTTGCCAGCTGTTCGGCCAGCCATACATTCAGGTGTTGCAGGCGTACATCATGTTCGGGCATTACATGGGTCTCCGACGGCCCTAGCCGTCAAGCGGGTCATGCTTTATTATCCAGCATCTTTTTCAGACCATCGAGAGGCGTGCGGCCCCACACGCGGGCAGATGGCACGCAGGAAGCCCGGACTAATAAGATGGCATTGAAATCCCCCGCGTTTCGTAAAAAATTCCCGTTGCTCGTCACCGGCGGTCTGCTGGCGATGCAACCCCTGGCCACGTCGTACGTGGTGGCTGCCGAGCAGTTCGACTGCCAAGTTTCCGCTGCCGGAGGTTGGGACTGCAAGCCCAAGACCAGCACCGCGAACCTGCCACCACGCCCTGTGCATGACGGTGCGGCGGTCAGCTCGGCCGGCGAAACGCCTGCCCAGAGCGCCGACGGCAGTGCCGAAGCGGCGGGCAAAGGCCCAGCACTCGTCACCGAAACCAAGGGGCGCGGCCTGAAGGCACGCAGCGCCGACTACAGCCATCTGGACTGGGTACCACGCGATCAGCTGACCCCTGCCCAGCTCGCCGAAGCCGGCCCGTATTGCTCCGGTGCCTACATCGAGCCAACCCGTCCGGGCATGGATGACACCACGCCCAAGGACGAGGCGCCGACCTTCATCGGTGCCAAGGTATCGCGCTACCAGCAGGAGCAGCAGATCGCCACCCTCGCCGGTGACGTGGTGATGCGCCAGGGCAGCATGCAGGTCGAGGCCGACGAGGCCAATCTGTATCAGGCCGAGAACCGTGGCGAACTGAGCGGCAACGTCAAGATCCGCGACAATGGTTCGCTGGTGGTTGGCGATCACGCCGACATCCAGCTCGACACCGGTGAAGCCAAGGTCGACAACGCCGAGTACGTGATGCACAAATCGCGTATCCGCGGTAACGCGCTGTACGCCAAGCGTGCCGAAAACGCGATCATTCGCCTCAAGGACGGTACCTACACCACCTGCGAGCCGAACAGCAACGCCTGGCAGCTCAAGGGCAACAACATCACGCTGAACCCGGCCACCGGTTTCGGTACCGCGACCAACGTCACCTTGCGGGTCAAGGATGTACCGGTGTTCTACACCCCGTACATCTACTTCCCGATCGATGACCGTCGCCAGTCCGGCTTCCTGCCGCCATCGTTCAGTACCAGCAGCGACACCGGCTTCATGCTGGTCACGCCGTACTACTTCAACCTGGCACCGAACTACGACGCCACCTTGTATCCACGCTACATGGCCAAGCGCGGCCTGTTGATGGAAGGCGAGTTCCGCTACCTGACCAAGTCCAGCGAAGGGCAGTTCGGTGGTGCGTGGCTGAATGACGAGGAGGACGAGCGCAAGCGCCAGTCCGACTACAAGGAAAAACGCTGGCTGATCAACTGGCAGCACAAGGGTGGCCTGGACGAGCGCCTGATGACCGAAGTCGATTACACCGACATCAGCGATCCGTACTATTTCCAGGATCTGGAATCGGATCAGATCGGCGTACAGAGCCAGGACTACATCAACCAGCAAGGTGCGTTGACCTATCGAGGCGACGATTACACTGCGCGGTTGAATGTGCAGGACTACAAGCTGGCGACCATCAGCAAGATCACTCCTTACGGGCGCCTGCCGCAGGTTACGTTCAACGGCAAGCTGCCGTACAACCCTGGTGGCCTGGACTTCGCCTACAAGACAGAGTTCGTACGCTTCGAGCGTGATCTACGTAACGGCAATTTCATTGATAAAAATGGTAACCCAGAACTTCGTTATGACGAACGAGTCAGGGGCTTGGCTCGCTCCAACGGCAATCGAATCAACGCCGTACCTGAGGTCAGCCTTCCGATGGAATGGAGTTATGGCTTTATCAAGCCGTCCGTTAAGTATGCCTACACCCGGTACGACCTTGATCTAGACCAGCAAGGCAAAGACTTTCTGGCTAGTAACCAGAACTTGAACTCGAACACTCGAGAGTCGTTCAACAGCTCACAAAGTCGTAACGTACCGATCTTCAGTGTCGACAGCGGCCTGTATTTCGACCGTGATACCCAGTGGTTCGGCAACAACTACCGTCAGTCTCTGGAACCACGTCTGTTCTACCTGAACGTGCCATACAGGGATCAGAACGACATCCCGGTATTTGATACCAGCGAAAGCACGTTCAGCTACTCATCCCTGTTCCGTGACAATCGCTTCAGTGGTTCAGACCGCATCGGCGACGAGAACAAGCTGTCGCTGGGCGTAACAAACCGCTGGATTGAAGAAAACGGCTTTGAACGTATGCGCTTCAGCATCGGTCAAGCTATGTACTTCAAGGACCGCAAGGTTCAGTTGCCCGGCATCTACTATAAAAACCGTGAAGACGCGCAAGCCAATGTTTCGCCCTACGCGCTGGAGCACGAATATCGCTTTAACCGAGACTGGAGCTTGAGATCCGACTTCAACTGGGACCCGGACAGCCACAGCACACGCTCCGGCAGCACCATGTTCCACTACCAGCCGGAAGACAATGTCAACAAGATCGTCAACCTGGGTTATCGCTATCGTAACGACACAGTGCGTTACAACCAGAGTACCGGCCAATGGCAGGTGGGTGGTGGCGACTACGGCACCCCAGGCCAACCGGGCTACGTCAAGGACTACTACAAGATCCAGCAGCATGACTTCTCCGTCATGTGGCCGATCGTTCCGCAGTGGACCGCAATCGCCCGCTGGCAGCACGACTACAACCGCAACCGCACCCTGGAAGCCATGGGCGGTTTCGAGTACGACAACTGCTGCTGGAAGCTGCGTCTGATCAACCGCTACTGGGTCGATTACGACGAGTCCAGCCAGGACGCACCCTCCAACGAAAAAGGCGACCATGGGATCTTCCTGCAGATCGTGCTGAAAGGCCTCGGTGGTGTAGTGGGTAAAAAGGTCGAAACTTTCCTCGACGAAGGCATTCAAGGTTACCGTGCACGTGAAGACCAAGCTTATTGACTGTCTGCGCCCGCTGATGCTGGGCGCTGTATTACTGAGCAGCACCGCGCACGCCGCGGTGCAGACCCTGGACAAGGTGGTGGCCATCGTCGACAACGACGTGGTCATGCAAAGCCAGCTGGACCAGCGCGTGCGCGAGGTCGAACAGACCATCGCCAAGCGCGGCGGCGCCACACCTCCGCCCGGCGTGCTCGACCAGCAGGTGCTGGAGCGCCTGATCGTGGAAAACCTGCAACTGCAGATTGGCGATCGTTCCGGCATCCGCATCACCGACGAAGAACTCAACCAGGCCATGGACACCATTGCCCAGCGCAACGGCATGAACATGAGCCAGTTCCGTGCGGCCCTGGCCCATGACGGCCTGTCGTTCGATGACGCCCGCGAGCAGGTCCGTCGCGAGATGATCATCAGCCGCGTGCGCCAGCGCCGGGTAGCAGAACGCATCCAGGTTTCGGAACAGGAAGTGAAGAACTTCCTCGCCTCGGACCTGGGCAAGATGCAGTTGTCCGAAGAGTTCCGCCTGGCCAACATCCTGATCCCGACCCCGGAAAGCGCCAACTCGGCGGCTATCCAGGCGGCTGGCCAGCAAGCGGCCGCGATCTACCAGCAGCTCAAGCAAGGCGCCGACTTCGCCCAGCTGGCGACTGCCCGTTCGGCCAGCGAGAACGCACTGGAAGGTGGCGAGATGGGCTGGCGCAAAGCCGCCCAGCTGCCACCTCCTTTCGATCGCCTGCTCAGCACCATGGCTGTGGGTGACGTGACCGAGCCTGTACGCACACCGGGTGGCTTCATCATCCTGAAGCTGCAGGAAAAGCGCGGCGGCCAGACACAGCTGCGCGACGAAGTGCATGTTCGCCACATCCTGATCAAGCCAAGCGAAGTGCGCAGCGAAGCCGCCACCCAGCAACTGGCGGAAAAGCTCTATGAACGCATCAGCGCCGGCGAAGATTTCGCCGAGCTGGCGAAGAGCTTCTCCGAAGATCCGGGTTCAGCGCTCAATGGCGGCGACCTCAACTGGGTCGATCCGAACGCACTGGTACCCGAGTTCCGCGAAGTCATGGCCAGCACCCCTCAGGGTCAGCTGTCCAAGCCGTTTCAGACCCAATACGGCTGGCACGTACTGGAAGTCCTGGGCCGTCGCTCCACCGACAGCACCGAACAGGCACGCGAGCAGCAAGCCATGAACGTGCTGCGCAACCGCAAGTACGACGAAGAGCTGCAAAGCTGGCTGCGTCAGATCCGCGACGAAGCCTATGTTGAAATCAAGCTTCCTGGCGCCGACCAGGCAGCCCAGTGAAACACCAGCGCTTCGCCCTGACACCCGGCGAGCCGGCCGGCATAGGACCTGACCTGTGCCTGCTGCTCGCCGAGCACGCCCAGCCCCACCCCCTGATCGCCATTACCAGTCGTGACCTGCTCGTCGAGCGGGCCGCGCAACTGGGCGTGGCCGTCACGCTGCTGCCTGTCAGCCCCGACGCCTTCCCGGATGCGCCTGCCCCTGCGGGCAGCCTGTACGTGTGGGACACGCCGCTGGCAAGCCGGGTAGTCGCCGGGCAGCTGGACAAACGCAACGCCGCCTTCGTACTGCAAACCCTGACCCGTGCGGGCCAGGGCTGCCTTGACGGGCACTTTGCCGGGATGATCACCGCGCCCGTGCACAAGGGCGTGATCAACGAAAGCGGCATTGCGTTTTCCGGGCATACCGAATTCCTCGCCGAGCTGACCCACACTGCGCAAGTGGTGATGATGCTTGCCACCCGCGGGCTGCGCGTGGCCCTGGTGACCACGCACCTGCCGCTGCGCGCAGTGGCCGACGCCATCACCGCCGAACGCCTGGAGCGGGTCACGCGGATCCTGCATGCCGACCTGCAGAGCAAGTTCGGCATCGCCCAGCCACGCATCCTGGTGTGCGGGCTCAACCCGCATGCGGGTGAAGGCGGCCACCTGGGCAGCGAAGAAATAGACATCATCGAACCGACATTGGCGCGCCTGCGCAGCGAAGGCATGGACCTGCGCGGCCCGTTGCCTGCCGACACCCTGTTTACCCCCAAATATCTGGAGCACTGCGACGCAGTGCTGGCGATGTACCACGACCAGGGCCTGCCGGTGCTCAAGTACAAGGGCTTCGGCGCCGCCTTGAACGTTACCCTGGGCCTGCCGATCATTCGCACATCGGTGGACCACGGCACTGCCCTGGACCTTGCCGGCACCGGCAGGATCGACACCGGCAGCCTGCAGGTAGCACTGGAAACCGCCTACCAGATGGCCGAGACCCATTTATGACCGAGCAATACCAACACAAGGCGCGCAAGCGCTTCGGCCAGAACTTTCTGCACGACGCCGGCGTCATCGACCGCATCCTGCGCTCGATCAGCGCCAAGGCAGGTGAGCGCCTGCTGGAAATCGGTCCGGGCCAGGGCGCCCTGACCCAGGGCCTGCTCAACAGCGGCGGCCAGCTGGATGTGGTGGAACTGGACAAGGACCTGGTACCGATCCTCAACCAGCAGTTCGCCGGCCGTGACAACTTCCGCCTGCACCAGGGCGATGCGCTCAAGTTCGACTTCACCAGCCTGGGCGCCGCGCCGCGCAGCCTGCGGGTGGTCGGCAACCTGCCGTACAACATCTCCACCCCACTGATCTTTCACCTGCTGGCCAACGCTGGGCTGATCCGCGACATGCACTTCATGCTGCAGAAGGAAGTGGTCGAGCGCCTGGCCGCCGGCCCGGGCGGTGGCGACTGGGGCCGCCTGTCGATCATGGTGCAGTACCACTGCCGCGTGGAACACCTGTTCAACGTCGGCCCGGGGGCGTTCAACCCACCGCCCAAGGTCGATTCGGCCATCGTGCGCCTGGTACCCCACACCACCCTGCCGCACCCGGCAAAGGATCATCGCCTGCTCGAGCGCATCGTGCGCGAAGCGTTCAACCAGCGCCGCAAGACACTGCGCAACACCTTGAAGGCCCTGCTCAGCAGCGACGAGATCGCCGCCGCCGGTGTCGATGGCAGCCTGCGCCCCGAGCAACTGGACCTGGCCGCCTTCGTGCGCCTGGCCGACAAGCTGGCCGAATAGCCGCAGTAACACCTGATAACGGCCGGTCATGCCCGCATGACTGGCCGGCAACCCCGCCGATAGCCTAGACTGATGCCATTGCCGTATTCGCGTCTGTTGCCAAGGCCCTCTTGAATGTCCGATCCCCGCTATCAGGTCGACGTCGACGTCGTCACCCGCTTCCTCAAAGAACATTCCGATCCCGAAAACGACCGCTTTGCCTTTGCCTACACCATTACCGTGCACAACAACGGTTCGGTGGCGGCCAAGCTGATGTCGCGTCACTGGCTCATCACCAATGGCGATGGCCAGGTGGAAGAGGTCAAGGGCGCCGGGGTGATCGGTCAGCAGCCGCTGATCGAGCCTGGCCAGAGCCACACCTACAGCAGTGGTGCCGTGCTCAGCACCCAGGTGGGCACCATGGAAGGCAGCTATCAGATGTTCGCCGAGGATGGCATCCGTTTCGAGGCCCCGATCAAGGCGTTCCGCCTGGCCGTACCCGGGTCGCTGCACTGATGGCGGTGTATGCCGTCGGCGATCTCCAGGGCTGCCTGCAACCGCTCAAATGCCTGCTCGAGCGGGTGAACTTCAACCCGTCGGTCGACCGCCTGTGGCTGGTCGGCGACCTGGTCAACCGCGGCCCCGAGTCGCTGGAAACCCTGCGCTATCTGTACGCCATGCGCGACTCGCTGGTGTGCGTGCTGGGCAACCACGACCTGCACCTGCTGGCCGCCTGGCATAACATCGAGCGCCTGAAGAAAAGCGACACCCTGCGCGAGATTCTCGACGCCCCGGATGCCGACGAACTGCTCGACTGGCTGCGCCGGCAAAAGCTGCTGCATTACGACGAGCAGCGCGGCGTGGCGATGGTGCATGCCGGCATTCCACCGCAGTGGACCCTGGGCAAGGCGCTGGAGCTGGCTGGCGAGGTCGAAGAAGTGCTACGCGATGACAATCGGCTCAAGCTCTATCTGGACGGCATGTACGGCAACGAGCCGAACAAGTGGAGCAAGAACCTGGGCGGGGTCGAACGCCTGCGGGTCATCACCAATTATTTCACCCGCATGCGCTTCTGCACCGCCGAGGGCAAACTGGACCTCAAGGGCAAGGAAGGCGCCGACACCGCCCCACCCGGCTACAAACCGTGGTTCGCCCACAAGGGCCGTCGCTCGCGTCACGTGAAGATCATCTTTGGACACTGGGCAGCCCTCGAGGGCCGCTGCACCGAGCCAGGCGTGTACGCACTGGATACCGGCTGCGTGTGGGGCGGTGCGATGACTCTGTTCAATGTCGATACCGGCCAGTACCACCGCTGCGAGTGCACCGAAGAAGGCACCGTTCGCCCGCTGGCCAGCCCCGTGCAACCGGCTAGAATAGCCGATCAATCCTGAAGGACCCGCCCATGAGCGAATTCAAACGTATCCCTCCAGAGCAGGCTCAGGCGCTGCGTGCGCAAGGCGCCGTGGTGGTCGATATCCGCGACCAGCCCACCTTTGCCAACTGCCACATCACCGGCGCCCGCCACCTGGACAACCAGTCGGTCGCCGATTTCATCCGCGGCGCCGACCTCGACGCCCCCACCGTGGTGGTCTGCTACCACGGCAACTCCAGCCAGAGCGCGGCCGCGTATCTGGTCAGCCAGGGTTTTTCCGACGTCTACAGCCTCGACGGCGGCTTCGAGCTGTGGCGCGCCACCTTCCCGGCAGAAACCGCCCAGGGCTCTGCCGAATAATTTTTTTGTTGGCCTGCAGCCCGCGCCCTGCGCGGGCTCGCGCCAGACCAGACGAACGGTCGTGGCGAACTAATCGCCCAACCGCCCTTGACCTCGCCGATTACCAACTATCCTTAAGCCCAGGCCATCCAAAAAGGGGAGAGCCGGTACACCGGCGTGCGGGTCATCGGTAAGGTTCCAAGGGTGTTCTGGGGGGTATACAGCAGGCGGCAGTGCCGTCTGCATGCCAGCATCAACTGATCGATCCGACGTCGGCTCCACGTATCGAGCGAGGTGACGTCATGAGTATTTTTAGCCACTTCCAACAACGTTTCGAGTCCACCCGTCAGGAAGAGCTCTCGCTGCAGGAGTATCTTGAGCTCTGCAAGCAGGACCGTAGTGCCTATGCGTCGGCGGCCGAACGCCTGTTGATGGCTATTGGTGAGCCGGAACTGGTCGACACGTCGAACAATTCGCGGCTGTCGCGGATCTTCTCCAACAAGGTGATCCGGCGCTACCCCGCCTTCGAAGACTTCCATGGCATGGAAGAATGCATCGACCAGATCGTTTCCTACTTCCGCCATGCCGCACAGGGCCTGGAGGAAAAGAAACAGATCCTCTACCTGCTCGGCCCGGTGGGTGGCGGCAAGTCGTCCCTGGCTGAAAAACTCAAGCAACTGATGGAAAAGGTGCCCTTCTACGCCATCAAGGGCTCGCCGGTGTTCGAGTCCCCGCTGGGGCTGTTCAACGCCACCGAGGACGGCGCCATCCTCGAAGAGGACTTCGGCATCCCGCGCCGCTACCTGAACACCATCATGTCGCCCTGGGCGACCAAGCGCCTGGCCGAGTTCGGCGGCGACATCAGCCAGTTCAAGGTGGTCAAGCTCTACCCCTCGATCCTCAACCAGATCGCCGTGGCCAAGACCGAGCCGGGCGACGAGAACAACCAGGACATCTCGGCGCTGGTGGGCAAGGTCGATATCCGCAAGCTCGAGGAATTCCCGCAGAACGACGCCGACGCCTACAGCTATTCGGGCGCACTGTGCCGGGCCAACCAGGGCCTGATGGAATTCGTCGAGATGTTCAAGGCACCGATCAAGGTCCTGCACCCGCTGCTCACCGCCACCCAGGAGGGCAACTACAACAGCACCGAGGGCCTCGGCGCCATCCCCTACTCCGGGATTCTGCTGGCCCACTCCAACGAATCGGAATGGCACAGCTTTCGCAACAACAAGAACAACGAGGCGTTCATCGACAGGATCTACATCGTCAAGGTGCCGTACTGCCTGCGCGTGAGCGACGAGATCAAGATCTACGACAAGCTGCTGTTCAACAGCTCCCTGGCCAAGGCCCACTGCGCACCCGACACCCTGAAGATGCTGGCCCAGTTCACGGTGCTGTCGCGCCTCAAGGAGCCGGAGAACTCGAATATCTACTCCAAGATGCGCGTGTATGACGGCGAGAACCTCAAGGACACCGATCCGAAGGCCAAGTCGATCCAGGAGTACCGCGACTCGGCCGGTGTCGACGAAGGCATGAACGGTCTGTCGACCCGCTTCGCCTTCAAGATCCTGTCCAAGGTGTTCAACTTCGACCCCCATGAAATCGCGGCCAACCCGGTGCACCTGCTGTACGTGCTGGAGCAGCAGATCGAACAGGAACAGTTCCCGGCCGAGGTGCGCGAGCGCTACCTGCGCTACCTCAAGGAATACCTGGCACCGCGCTACATCGAGTTCATCGGCAAGGAAATCCAGACCGCCTACCTGGAGTCCTACAGCGAATACGGGCAGAACATCTTCGACCGTTATGTGCTGTACGCCGACTTCTGGATTCAGGACCAGGAGTACCGCGACCCCGAAACTGGCGAGATCCTCAACCGCATCGCCCTCAACGAGGAGCTGGAGAAGATCGAGAAACCGGCTGGCATCAGCAATCCGAAGGATTTCCGCAACGAGATCGTCAACTTCGTGCTGCGCGCGCGGGCCAACAACAACGGCAAGAACCCAACCTGGCTGAGTTACGAAAAACTGCGGGTGGTGATCGAGAAGAAAATGTTCTCCAACACCGAAGACCTGCTGCCGGTCATCAGCTTCAACGCCAAGGCGAGCAAGGAGGACCAGCAGAAGCACAACGACTTCGTTACGCGAATGGTCGAACGCGGCTACACGGACAAACAGGTCCGGCTGCTCTCGGAATGGTACCTGCGGGTCAGGAAATCGCAATAAGCGGCAAGCGTCAGGCTGTCAACTGCAAGCCCGGAGTATGCGCCGGGCCTGCAGCGACAGCGCTGCCCATCTTGAAGCTAGAAGCTTGAAGCTTGCAGCTACTGCCTACTCCCGGAGGGGCCTATGAGCTATGTGATCGACCGACGCCTGAACGGCAAGAACAAGAGCACGGTCAACCGCCAGCGCTTTCTGCGGCGTTACCGTGACCACATCAAGAAGGCCGTCGAAGAGGCCGTGAGCCGTCGCTCCATCACCGACATGGAGCATGGCGAACAGATCAGCATTCCTGGCCGGGATATCGACGAACCGGTACTGCACCATGGACGCGGCGGCAAGCAGACCGTCGTACACCCGGGCAACAAGGAGTTCACCGCCGGCGAGCATATCGCGCGCCCGCAGGGCGGCGGTGGAGGCGGCGGCAAGGGCAAGGCCGGCAATTCCGGCGAAGGCATGGACGAGTTCGTCTTCCAGATCACCCAGGAAGAATTCCTCGAGTTCATGTTCGAAGACCTCGAGCTGCCCAACCTGGTCAAGCGTCACCTGACCGGCACCGACACCTTCAAGACCGTGCGCGCGGGCATCAGCAATGAAGGCAACCCCTCGCGCATCAATATCATCCGCACCCTGCGCTCAGCCCATGCGCGGCGCATTGCGCTGTCGGGCAGCAGCCGCGCCAAACTGCGCGCCGCCCAGGAAGAGCTGGCACGCCTGAAGCGCGAAGAGCCGGACAACTTCGGCGATATCCAGGAAATCGAAGGGGAAATAGAACGTCTGAGTGCACGTATCCACCGCGTACCCTTTCTCGACACCTTCGACCTCAAGTACAACCTGCTGGTCAAGCAGCCCAACCCCAGTTCCAAGGCCGTGATGTTCTGTCTGATGGACGTGTCCGGCTCCATGACCCAGGCCACCAAGGACATCGCCAAGCGCTTCTTCATCCTGCTGTACCTGTTCCTGAAGCGAAACTACGACAAGATCGAGGTGGTGTTCATCCGCCATCACACCAGCGCGCGCGAAGTGGACGAGGAAGAGTTCTTCTATTCCCGCGAGACGGGCGGCACCATCGTCTCCAGCGCCCTGAAACTGATGCAGGAAATCATGGCCGAGCGCTATCAGGCCAGCGAATGGAACATCTACGCGGCCCAGGCTTCGGACGGTGACAACTGGAACGACGACTCGCCCATCTGCCGCGAGATCCTCACCAAGCAGATCATGCCGTTCGTGCAGTACTACACTTACGTCGAGATCACCCCTCGCGAGCACCAGGCCTTGTGGTTCGAATACGAACGCATCGGCGAAGCCTTCGCCGATACCTTCGCCCAGCAGCAGCTGGTGTCGGCCGGCGATATCTACCCGGTCTTCCGTGAACTCTTCCAGCGCAGGTTAGCCACATGACCGCCAGAGAGCAGAAGCGCCAACCCCTTTCCACCGGGTCCGAGTGGACGTTCGAGCTGATCCAGGCATACGACCGCGAAATCAGTCGCCTGGCCGAGCGCTACGCCCTGGACACCTACCCCAACCAGATCGAGGTGATTACCGCCGAGCAGATGATGGACGCCTATGCGTCGGTCGGCATGCCGCTGGGCTATCACCACTGGTCATACGGCAAGCATTTCCTGAGCACAGAAAAATCGTACAGTCGCGGCCAGATGGGCCTGGCCTACGAAATCGTGATCAATTCCGACCCCTGCATCGCCTACCTGATGGAGGAGAACACCATCTGCATGCAGGCGCTGGTGGTAGCGCACGCGTGCTACGGGCACAACAGCTTCTTCAAGGGCAACTACCTGTTCCGCACCTGGACCGACGCCAGCTCGATCATCGACTACCTGGTGTTCGCCAAGCAGTACATCACCCAGTGCGAGGAGCGCCACGGCATCGACGCGGTGGAAGACCTGCTGGACTCCTGCCATGCCCTGATGAACTACGGCGTCGACCGCTACAAGCGGCCCTACCCGATCTCCGCCGAAGAAGAGCGTCGCCGCCAGAAAGACCGCGAAGAACACCTGCAAAAGCAGATCAACGACCTGTGGCGCACCATTCCCAAGGGCACCGACAAGTACAACGAGAAAGACAATGCGCGCTTCCCGGCCGAACCGCAGGAAAACATCCTGTACTTCATCGAGAAGCACGCCCCGCTGCTCGAACCCTGGCAACGCGAGATCGTGCGCATCGTGCGCAAGATCGCACAGTACTTCTACCCGCAACGCCAGACCCAGGTGATGAACGAAGGCTGGGCGACCTTCTGGCACTACACCCTGATGAACGACCTGTACGACGAGGGCCTCGTGACCGAGGGCTTCATGATGGAGTTTCTGCAGTCGCACACCAGCGTTGTGTTCCAGCCAGGCTTCGACAGCCCCTATTACAGCGGCATCAACCCCTATGCCCTGGGTTTTGCCATGTACCGCGACATCCGGCGCATGTGCGAGCACCCCACAGAGGAAGACCGCCGGTGGTTCCCCGAGATTGCCGGCAGCGACTGGCTGTCGACCATCAAGTTCGCCATGAGCAGCTTCAAGGACGAGAGCTTCATCCTGCAGTACCTGTCGCCCACGGTGATTCGCGACCTCAAGCTGTTCAGCATCCTGGACGACGACCAGAAGGACGACCTGCTGGTACCGGCCATCCACGACGAAGCAGGCTACCGCACCATCCGCGAGATCCTGGCCGCGCAATACAACCTGGGCAACCGCGAACCCAACGTGCAGATCTGGAGCATAGACCGGCGTGGCGACCGCTCGCTGACGCTGCGTCACCAGCAACATGACCGCAAACCGCTGGGCGACTCCACCGACGAGGTGCTCAAGCACCTGCACCGCCTGTGGGGCTTCGACATCCATCTGGAGACCCTGCAAGGCGACCAGGTGATGAAGACCCACCACGTCCCCCCAAAGGGCGAACACGGCGAAGGTGACTACGGACGGCTGGACCTGGCTGTCGTCCACCTGTAGCCGCCCGCGCCAACCTCCGTTGTGGCCAGACAGGGTATCCTGTGGCCTCAACGGAGGTTTTTTCATGCAGATCTATAAAGTCGGTGGTGCTGTGCGCGACCGCCTGCTGGGCAGGCCGGTCACCGATATCGACTGGGTGGTGGTGGGTGCGACGGTCGAGCAGATGCAGGCCCAGGGCTACCGTCCGGTGGGGGCCGACTTCCCCGTCTTCCTTCACCCTCACAGCGGTGAAGAATATGCACTGGCGCGTACGGAGCGCAAAAGCGGGCGCGGCTATGGCGGCTTCACCTTCCATGCCAGCCCCGAGGTCACACTGGAAGAAGACCTGGTGCGGCGCGACCTGACCATCAATGCAATGGCCGAGGACGAACAGGGCCAGATCACCGACCCGTACAAGGGCCAGCAGGATCTCCAAGACCGGATTTTACGCCACGTTTCCCCCGCGTTCGCCGAAGATCCCCTGCGCGTGCTGCGCGTAGCGCGTTTCGCTGCGCGCTATGCCGGGCTGGGTTTCCAGGTAGCCCCCGAAACCCTCGCACTGATGCGCGAGCTGAGCGAGTCGGGTGAACTGCAGGCCCTTACCGCCGAGCGCAGCTGGAAGGAAATCGCCCGCGCCCTGATGGAAGAGCAACCCCAGGTGTTCATTCAGGTGCTGCGTGATTGCGGGGCGCTGAAGCAGTTGATGCCCGAACTCGACGTGCTGTTCGGCGTTCCGCAACCTGCGGCGCATCATCCTGAAATCGACACCGGCGTGCATACCCTGTCGGTGCTGGAGCAGGCGGCCCGTCACAACCAGCCGCTGACGGTACGCTGGGCCTGCCTGCTGCATGACCTGGGCAAAGGCCTGACCCCCGAAGAGGAGTGGCCGCGGCATATCGCCCATGAGCACCGCGGGCTGAAGGCGATCAAGGCGGTCAACCAGCGCTTCAAGGTACCGCGCGACTGCCAGGAACTGGCCTTGCTGATGGGCGAGTACCATACCCATGGCCACCGGGCCCTGGAGCTGAAGGCATCGACCTTGCTGGAGTTGCTGCAGCGCTTCGACGTGTACCGGCGCCCGCAACGCTTTGAAGAGTTCATCGCCGCGTGCGAGATGGACGCGCGCGGGCGACTGGGGTTGGAGGAGCGTGATTATCCACAGGCCGCCTACCTGCGTGGCGCAGCAGACGCCGCGCGGGCAGTGGCGGTGCAGCCACTGGTAGAGAAGGGCTTCACCGGCCAGGGCCTGGGCGAGGCGATCAAGCGCGAGCGGCTGAATGCGCTCAAGGCCTACAAGGAAAGCGCCAAACCCTGAATCGTTAGGCCGGCAAGGGCGGCGATTCCTGATTGCCGCCCCTGACCGTTAGTCCAGCGGCAGCGCCTTGCCATTCCAGGTGAATGGCACCGGTTCGAGTACCTGGTCGATCTGCGCCTGCTGCCACAACTGGGCCATGCTCTTGCCTGCTCCAGGGTGCACCAGTTCCGGCGCGATCAACGACAATGGCCACAAGACGAACGCATTCTTGAGAATTTCGGCCCTTGGCAACACTAGGCCGTCGAAACTGCCGTGCAGGTCACCATACATCAGCACGTCGATATCCAACGGCAGCCCCTTGCGATCCGGAGCATAACGGCCGTTGTCGGCCTCGATGAACTTCAGGCGACGGTCCAGTTCAAGCAATGGCAGGTCGGTCAGGCCGGTGACCACCAGATTGAAAAACGGCCCGCTCTTGATGCCCACCGCCTGGCTTTCGAACACCGTCGAGCAGCGCATGTCCCTGAGCATCGCAGCCAGCGCATCGAGCCCGGCGCCGAGGTGCCGCTCGCGCTCGATGTTGCTGCCAAGGCCTAGGTATACCGGGGTCAGAGACATCCGCGCTCGATCTCCACGCCCACCCCGCTTGCCGCCGCGATGGCGCCAGGCTTGGTCAGCTTCAGTTGCAGCCAGGGAATCTGGAACTCGTCCATCAGCACCTTGGCCAGGCGTTCGGCGAACGTCTCGACCAGCTCATAGCTGGCCTGTTCGGCAAATGCCTGGATACGTGCCGTGACGCTGGCATAGTCCAGGGCCAGGCTCAGGTCGTCGCCGGCCGCCGCCGGGCGATTGTCCCAGGCGAACCGCAGGTCCAGGCGCAGGCACTGGCGAATACCGCGTTCCCAGTCATAGGCGCCGATCACGGTGTCGACTTCCAGCCCTTCGATGAACACTCTGTCCAAGCACTTCTCTCCACAGCACGACAAGGGCGCCTTGCGCCGCTAGAATCAGGGCGTCCTCGCCTGGAATAGTTAGCATGTTTTGGTTACTGGCGTCGCTCGCCTACCTGCTCGGCTCGCTGTCCTTCGCCATCGTTCTCAGCCGCCTGAGCGGCAGCCCCGACCCGCGTGCCTGCGGCTCAGGCAATGCTGGCGCCACCAACATGCTGCGTCTGGCAGGCCGCAAGCTGGCGATCCTGACCCTGCTTGGCGACCTGTGCAAGGGCCTGTTGCCCGTGCTGATCGCCAGCCTGGTCGGCCTCAACGAGCAGCAGCAGGCCTGGATAGGCCTGTGCGCGGTGGTCGGCCACCTGTTTCCGCTGTACTTCCGCTTTCGCGGCGGCAAGGGCGTGGCCACTGCCGCCGGCGTGCTGCTGGGGCTCTACCCCCCGGCCGCCCTGCTGGCCATCAGCGCATGGCTGCTGACCTTCTACCTGACCCGCACCAGCTCGCTGGCCGCCTTGATCGCAACGCCCCTGGCCCTGCCCCTGCTGGCCTGGCGCGAGCCCGAGGCGTTGCTGCCGATGAGCGTGCTGACCGTGCTCATCGTATGGCGCCATCGCGGCAATCTACGCGACCTTTTTGCCGGGCGCGAACGGCATTTCTGAGGCGTTCACATGAGCGGCGCTCATGCTCACAGCCCCTGCAACTGCTCCATCGGCCAGCGTGCCTGCACGCTGATCGCCAGGGTTTCCCGCTGCCCGGCCGCCAGACGCTGGCACCCGGCATAGGCGATCATCGCGCCGTTGTCGGTGCAGAACTCGGGGCGCGCGTAGTACACATTGCCCTTGAGCCCGGCCAGCATCTCCTCCAGCGAGGCACGCAGGGCCTTGTTGGCACTCACTCCACCTGCGATCACCAGGCGCTTGAGCCCGGCCTGCTTGAGGGCGCGCTTGCACTTGATGGTCAAAGTCTCCACCACCGCCTGCTGGAACGCCAGAGCAATGTCGCAACGGGTCTGCTCGGTGTCGTCCCCGGTACGCTGGCACTGCTGCCAGGTGTTCAGGGCAAAGGTCTTCAGGCCGCTGAAGCTGAAATCCAGGCCCGGACGATCGGTCATCGGCCGCGGGAACACGAACCGACCCGGCACGCCCTGCAGCGCCAGGCGCGCGATCTCCGGGCCACCGGGATAGTTCAGGCCCATCATCTTGGCCGTCTTGTCAAACGCTTCGCCGGCCGCATCATCGAGGGACTCGCCAAGCAGTTCGTACTGGCCGATGCCATCTACACGTACCAACTGCGTATGGCCGCCCGACACCAGCAAAGCGACGAACGGAAATTCCGGCGGTTGCGCCTCGAGCATCGGTGCCAGCAGGTGGCCCTCCATGTGGTGCACGCCCAGGGCCGGGATGCCCCAGGCAAAGGCCAGCGCCTGGGCGCACGAAGCCCCCACCAGCAGCGCCCCGACCAGGCCAGGGCCTGCCGTGTAGGCGATGGCGTCGATCTCGGTGGCCACGCAGTCGGCCTCGGCCAGCACCTGGCGGATCAACGGCAGCATGCGCTTGACGTGATCACGCGAGGCCAGCTCCGGCACAACCCCGCCATACGCGCGGTGCAGGTCGATCTGACTGAACAGTGCATCGGCCAGCAGGCCGCGTTCGCTGTCGTATAATGCGACACCAGTTTCGTCGCAGGATGTTTCCAATCCCAGTACTAGCATGGGTTTGCGCCTTGTTGGGGCTGAATTCGAAGGCGCGCATGATAGTCCTCGCTCCCGGTGCCGACCAGCGGTTTTCGATCAGAGGCTTTGCATTCAGGCCAGCTAAGGGTTAACATCCGCAACCCTTAAAAACCGACGTTCTCCAGTGCACATATTTGCCACGAGTTCGTTGACCCCCGGTAATGAATGAAGGTAGCTCTGGATGCCAGCCGTCAAAGTTAAAGAGAACGAACCCTTCGACGTAGCTCTGCGTCGTTTCAAGCGCTCCTGCGAAAAAGCCGGTGTACTGGCTGAAGTTCGTAGCCGCGAATTTTACGAGAAGCCAACTTCCGAGCGTAAGCGCAAGGCAGCAGCCGCTGTCAAACGCCACGCCAAGAAAGTTCAGCGCGAACAGCGCCGCGCCGTTCGTCTGTACTGATACAGCCGTTCGTCGCCAGCTTCTGCCATGCCCGGTGCAAGCCGGGCTGTCGGCAGTTGATGCTGTTTCCTCTGGCCTGGACCTTCGGGTCGAGCGCCTGAGATGCCCAAACTGCTATGCAGCAAGGGCAAGCCTGCCTTACACGTCAGACCTGGCCTTACCGCCAGCAGTGCACGTCACCCCTGACGAGCCTTCACCGGCTGCAGACGAGCACACCCCCTTTCCTTTTTTGTGTCACGTCATTCGAGCTTGCATCGAATGCGTCGCTGTTCCCGCAGCATTAGCGATTACACTTGATTGTCGCCTGATGACGAGAGTGCCATGGCCGGGCTGATTCCCCAGAGTTTTATTGACGACCTCCTCAACCGCACCGACATCGTCGACGTGGTGAGTTCGCGTGTAAACCTGAAAAAGTCCGGCAAGAATCACACGGCCTGCTGCCCGTTCCACAAGGAGAAGACCCCCTCCTTCAGCGTCAGCCCCGACAAGCAGTTCTACTACTGCTTCGGTTGCGGCGCCGGCGGCAATGCCCTGGGCTTCATCATGGACCACGACAACCTGGACTTCCCCCAGGCTGTCGAAGAGCTGGCCAAGGCCGCCGGCATGGAAGTGCCGCGCGAAGAGAGCAGCCGCGGGCAAAAGCCCCGCCAGCCCACCGATTCGCCGCTGTACCCGCTGCTCGAGGCCGCTGCCGAGTTCTATCGCCAGGCCCTGAAGAACCACCCGACACGCCGCTCGGCCGTCGAATACCTCAAGGGCCGCGGCCTGTCCGGCGAAATCGCTCGCGACTTCGGCCTGGGCTTCGCGCCGCCGGGCTGGGACAACCTGTTCAAGCACCTGAGCAGCGACGCCCTGCAGCAAAAGGCCATGGTCGACGCCGGCCTGCTGATCGAGAATGCCGAGACCGGCAAGCGCTATGATCGCTTCCGCGACCGCGTGATGTTCCCCATCCGCGACAGCCGTGGCCGGGTCATCGCCTTCGGTGGGCGGGTGCTGGGCGACGACAAGCCCAAGTACCTGAACTCCCCCGAAACCCCTGTGTTCCACAAGGGCCAGGAGCTCTACGGACTGTACGAGGCACGCAAGTTCAACCGCAACCTCGACGAGATCATCGTGGTCGAGGGCTACATGGACGTCATCGCCCTGGCCCAGCAAGGTTTGCGCAATGCCGTGGCCACCCTTGGCACCGCCACCAGCGAAGACCACCTCAAGCGCCTGTTCCGCGTGGTGCCCAGCGTGCTGTTCTGCTTCGACGGCGACCAGGCCGGCCGCAATGCCGCCTGGCGCGCCCTGGAAGCCACGCTGTCGAGCCTGCAGGACGGGCGCAAGGCGCGCTTTCTGTTCCTGCCCGAAGGCGAAGACCCGGACACCCTGGTGCGTGCCGAGGGCACCGACGCCTTCCGTGCGCGCATCAACCAGCATGCTCAGCCGCTGGCCGATTACTTCTTCCAGCAACTGACCGAAGAAGCCGACCCGCGGTCGCTCGAAGGCAAGGCGCACATGGTGACCCTGGCCGCGCCGTTGATCGACAAAGTGCCCGGTGCCAACCTCAAGGCCCTGATGCGCAACCGCCTGCGCGAAATAACCGGCCTGGACCTGCACCAGGTCGAACAGCTGGCCCACAGCGCCCCCAGCGAGGCGCCACCGGCGTACGACCCGGGCATCGACTACGATGCGATTCCCGACTACAGCCCGGATTACAGCGACTTCCACCAGCCCGAGCATTTCCAGCCGCAGCAGCAACAATGGACGCCAAGCCAGGGCGGGCAGAAGAAGAAGTGGGAAGGCAAGCCCTGGGACAAGAAGGGCAAGCCGTGGGACAAGAACGGCAAACGCGACTTCCAGCCACCGCCGCGGGTGCCGACGTCGGTGGAACCGCCGACCTTGAGCGCCCTGCGCACCCTCATGCACCACCCACAACTGGCCAAGAAGGTCGAGGATGCCAGCCATTTCGCCGCTGAAGAGCATGTGTATGCCCAGTTGCTGGTGGCGTTGCTCGAAGCCTTGCAAAAGAATCCTGAGCTACGCTCCTTACAGCTGATCGCGCGTTGGCACGGCACCGAACAGGGCCGATTGTTGCGCGCATTGGCAGAAAAGGAATGGCTGATCGATGCCGATAACCTTGAACAACAGTTTTTCGACACCATAACTAGTTTGTCCGCTCGCCAACGCGAGCGCAGCCTGGAACATCTGCTCAGGAAAGCACGTCAAAGTGAGTTGAGCGCAGACGAGAAAAATCAGCTGCGTGACCTGTTAAGCCGGAATGTTCCCGCACAAACCCCGACCTCAACTGGCGCGTGAGGTCCTAGCTCGGGTATAATCCTCGGCTTGTTTTTTGCCCGCCAAGACCTTCAGTGGATAGGGTGTTATGTCCGGAAAAGCGCAACAGCAGTCTCGCATCAAAGAGTTGATCACCCGCGGTCGTGAGCAGGGCTACCTGACTTACGCGGAGGTCAACGACCACCTGCCAGAGGATATTTCAGATCCGGAGCAGGTGGAAGACATCATCCGCATGATCAACGACATGGGGATCAACGTATTCGAGAGTGCTCCGGATGCGGATGCCCTTTTGTTGGCCGAGGCCGATACCGACGAAGCCGCCGCCGAAGAAGCTGCCGCAGCGTTGGCGGCCGTGGAGACCGATATCGGTCGCACGACAGACCCGGTGCGCATGTACATGCGTGAAATGGGTACCGTCGAGCTTCTGACCCGCGAAGGCGAAATCGAAATCGCCAAGCGTATCGAAGAAGGTATCCGTGAAGTGATGGGCGCCATTGCGCACTTCCCGGGCACCGTCGACTACATCCTCGGCGAATACGACCGCGTCACCACCGAAGGTGGCCGTCTGTCCGACGTGCTCAGTGGCTACATCGACCCGGATGACGGCATCGCGCCGCCGGCCGAAGTACCGCCGCCTGTCGATCCGAAAGCCCCGGCCAAGGCCGATGCGGACGACGACGAGGAAGAAGAGAAGGAAGGCGCCAGCGATGAAGAGGACGAGGTCGAAAGCGGCCCCGATCCGGTCGTCGCCCAGCAGCGTTTCGGCGCTGTCGCCGACCAGCTGGAAGCAACCGCCAAGGTCCTGAAGAAGCACGGTCGCCACAGCAAGCAAGGTATTGCCGAGCTGCTGCAACTGGCCGAGCTGTTCATGCCGATCAAGCTGGTACCCAAGCAGTTCGAAGTACTGGTGGAGCGCGTGCGCAGCGCCCTGGAGCGCCTGCGCGCCCAGGAACGCGCCATCATGCAACTGTGTGTGCGTGATGCCCGCATGCCACGTGCCGACTTCCTGCGTCTGTTCCCGAGCAACGAAGTGGACACCACCTGGAGCGGCGATCTGTCCAAGCGCAGCGCCAAGTGGGCCGAAGCACTGGGCCGCCTGGACGCCGATATCGTGCGTTGCCAGCAAAAGCTGATCGACCTGCAGGAAGAGACCGGCCTGACGATCACCGAGATCAAGGACATCAACCGTCGCATGTCGATCGGTGAGGCCAAGGCCCGCCGCGCGAAGAAAGAGATGGTCGAAGCCAACTTGCGTCTGGTGATCTCCATCGCCAAGAAGTACACCAACCTTGGCCTGCAATTCCTCGACCTGATCCAGGAAGGCAACATCGGCTTGATGAAAGCGGTGGACAAGTTCGAATACCGTCGTGGCTACAAGTTCTCGACCTATGCCACCTGGTGGAACCGTCAGGCGATCACTCGCTCGATCGCCGACCAGGCCCGCACCATCCGTATTCCGGTGCACATGATCGAGACGATCAACAAGCTCAACCGCATTTCCCGGCAGATGCTGCAGGAAATGGGTCGTGAACCGACCCCGGAAGAGCTGGGTGAGCGCATGGAGATGCCTGAGGACAAGATCCGCAAGGTACTGAAGATCGCCAAAGAGCCGATCTCCATGGAAACCCCGATCGGTGACGACGAAGATTCGCACCTGGGTGACTTCATCGAGGACTCGACCATGCAGTCGCCAATCGATGTGGCCACGGTCGAAAGCCTGAAGGAAGCGACCCGGGACGTGCTCTCCGGCCTGACCGCACGTGAAGCCAAGGTGCTGCGCATGCGTTTCGGTATCGACATGAACACCGACCACACCCTCGAAGAGGTAGGCAAGCAGTTTGACGTGACCCGCGAGCGGATCCGTCAGATCGAGGCCAAGGCGTTGCGCAAGCTGCGCCACCCGACGCGAAGCGAGCATCTGCGCTCCTTCCTCGACGAGTAATGACGAACCCCGGCAAATGCCGGGGTTTTTCTTTTTCAGGCCCTGACGTTTTAACCCCTGCGTTCTTCGCCCTTCGGTCAAACCCCCGTCTACACTCGAATCTATCCACTTGAGTGACGAGGCCGCTATGCCCAGACTGCCGGCCCTCGTGCTGCCCCTCCTGCTGATGTGGAGTGCAGCGGCCGGCGCCTTGACCCTGAACGACGAAGAGAAAGCCTGGCTCAGTGCGCATCCGCAGCTGCGCCTGGGCGTCGACGCATCCTGGCCACCCTTCGAATACCGTGACCAGGACGGCAAGTACCAGGGATTGGCCGCCGACTACATTGCGTTGATCCAGGAGCGCCTGGGTGTTGTGTTCACGCCGATCGAGCCGAGCAGTTGGTCGGCCGTGCTCGAACAGGCCCGGCAGGGCCAGCTGGACCTGCTGCCCGGCATCATGTCCACCCCCGAACGCCAGGGCTACCTGGCCTTCACCCGCCCTTACCTCGACTTCCCCATCGTGATCCTGGCCCACGAAGGCGGGCCCAGGCCCCGTGACCTCAAGGAGCTGTACGGCCTGAAAGTCGCCGTGGTGGAGAACTACGCCCCACACGAACTGCTGCGTACCCACCACCCCGACCTCAACCTGGTGGCGCTGCCCAATGTCAGCTCGGCGCTTCAGGCCCTGGCCACCGACGAAGTCGATGCTGTGGTCGGCGACCTCGCCTCCAGCGTCTGGAGCCTGCGCCAGCTAAAGCTCGAAGGGCTCTACGTCAGCGGCGAAACCCCTTACCGCTACCAGCTGGCCATGGCGGCCCCGCGCCAACAGAAGATGCTGATCGGCATCCTCGACAAGGTGATTGCCGACATGAGCCCGGCCGAGCTCAGTCATATCCAGGAGCGCTGGGTCGGCAAAGTGCTGGAAAACAGCAACCGCTGGCGCGACCTGCTGCTCTACGGCCTGCCCGGCATCCTGCTGCTGGTGGCGATACTGGCGGCGGTGATGCGCGTCAACCGTCGGCTAAGCTCGGAAATTTCCCGGCGCATAGCCCTGGAACAGGAGCTGCGCAGCAGCGAGTACCACTACCGCGGCCTGGTCGAGAGCCTCTCGGCGATTGCCTGGGAAGCCGATGCCAACAACTTCACCTACAGCTATGTCTCGCCCCACGCCGAAGACCTGCTCGGCTACCCGATCAGCCAATGGCTCAAGCCCGGCTTCTGGCGCGACATCCTGCACCCGGACGACGCCCTCTGGGCCCAGGCCTACTGCGACAGCGAAACCGCCGCCGGCCGCGACCACAGCCTGGACTACCGGGTGATCCGCGCCGATGGCAGGGTGCTGTGGGTACGCGACATCGTCAGCCTGATCGAGCATGGGCACACCCCGGTGATGCGCGGGCTGATGATCGACATCAGCGAAACCAAGAACACCGAGCAGGCCCTGCGTCTGTCGGAGCAGAAATTCGCCTCGGTGTTCCAGCAATGCCCCGACATCCTGCTGATCGCCCGGGTCAGCGATGGCTGCCTGCTGGAGGTCAACGAAGCCTTCGAGGACCAGATCGGCCTGAGCCAGGACCAGGTGATCGGCCGCACCGCCGCCGAGCTCAACCTGTGGGGCATCGAAGACCAGGGGCCAGCCCCGCTGCAGCGCCTGCAGGGCGGCAACATCCGCAACCTCGAAATGCCTTTTCGGCGCAGCAACGGCCAGCTGTTCACCGGGCTCACCTCGGCGGAGATCTTCGACCTGGACAGCACCCCGGCGCTGGTGGTGGCGGTGCGCGACATCAGCCAGCTCAAACAGACCCAGGAGCAACTGCAGACCTCCGAAGAAAAGTTCGCCAAGGCCTTCCACGCCTCGCCTGACGGCCTGCTGCTGTCGCGCCAGAGCGACGGGCTGCTGATCGAGGTCAACGACGGGTTCTGCCGCATCACCGGCTTCGATAGCCAGGTACTGGACCACAGCACCCTGGAGCTGGGCATCTGGGTAGACCTCAACGAGCGCCGGCAACTGCTCGAGCTGCTGAACCGAAACGGCTTCGTACGCGACTTCAGCTGCCACATCCGCCGCGCCGACGGGCAGATCCGCCTGTGCGAAGTCTCGGCGCGGCCGCTGCCGATTGCCGGCGTGGACTGCATGCTGACCATCGCCCGCGACATCACCGAACGCCATCTGATGCAGGAAAAACTGCAACTGGCGGCCACTGTGTTCGAAAACACGGCCGAAGGCGTACTGATCACCGACATCGACCAGCACATCAGTGCGGTCAACCGCGCGTTCAGCGAAATCACCGGCTACAGCGAGTTCGAAGCGCTGGGCCAGACCCCGCGCCTGCTCGCCTCGGGCCAGCACGACAGCGCCTTCTACGCCGCCCTGTGGCACCAGCTGACCGCCGAGGGTCACTGGCAGGGCGAAATCCAGAACCGGCGCAAGAGCGGCGAGCTCTACCCTGCGTGGCTGACCATCAGCGCCGTGCGCAATCACGAGCGTGAGATCACCCACTTCGTCGCCGTGTTCGCCGACATCTCCAGCCTCAAGCATGCCCAGGCCGAGCTCGACTACCAGGCCCACCATGACCCCCTCACCGGCCTGCCCAACCGCACCCTGTTTGAAAGCCGGCTGCAGGCCGCACTCAGCAGCCCACAGCCTTCGGGTCGCCAGGGCGCGGTACTGTTCCTCGACCTGGACCGCTTCAAGCACATCAACGACAGCCTCGGCCACCCGGTCGGCGACCTGCTGCTCAAGGCAATCGCGCAGCGCCTGAAAGAACAGGTGCGCGACAACGACACCGTGGCACGCCTGGGCGGGGACGAATTCATCATCCTGCTGCCCGGCCTGCACCAGCCAAGCGATGCCGAGCATATCGCCAACAAGCTACTGGCCTGCTTTGGCGCACCGTTCCAGGCCGGCGAACACGAGTTCTTCACCAGTGCCAGTATCGGCACCAGCCTGTACCCCCAGGACGGCACCGACGTGGCCTCGTTGATCCGCAACGCCGATGCGGCCATGTACCGCTCCAAGGCCAAGGGGCGCAACCGGGTCGAGAGCTACACCCGCGACCTGACCGCCCAGGCCGCCGAGCGCATCGCGCTGGAGCACGAACTGCGCCGCGCCATCGAGCGCAAGGAACTGAGCCTGAGCTACCAGCCCAAGTTCAGCCTCAAGACCCAGAGCCTGGTGGGCGCCGAGGCACTGATTCGCTGGCGCCACCCGACCTTCGGCGACGTACCGCCGGAGCACTTCATCTCGCTGGCGGAAGAAAATGGCATGATTCTGCAGCTGGGCGACTGGGTGTTGGAGCAGGCGTGCCGGCAGATGCAAGCGTGGAAGCACAGCTACCTTGCGTTCGGGCCACTGTCGGTCAACCTGGCGGGCGCGCAGTTGCGTCAGCCGTTGCTGGTACAGCGCATCGAGCAATTGCTGCGCACTCACCAGCTCAAGGCCGGCGACCTTCAGTTGGAGATCACCGAGAACTTCATCATGAGCCAGGCCGAGGAGGCGCTGGCCATCCTGCACCAGCTCAAGCGCATCGGTGTACAACTGGCCATCGACGACTTCGGCACCGGCTACTCCTCGCTCAGTTACCTCAAACGCCTGCCTCTGGACATCCTCAAGATCGACCAGTCGTTTATCCGCGGCCTGCCGGATGACCCGCACGATGCGGCAATTGCGCGGGCGATCATTGCGCTGGGGCGCAGCATGCAGCTGACCATCATCGCCGAGGGCGTGGAGAACCAGGCGCAGCAGCAATTTCTGGCGGCCGAGGGTTGCGAACAGATCCAGGGCTACATCGTCAGCCTTCCGCTGGCGGCGCCTGAATTCGCCGCGACCTTTCTACGCCGGGCAGTTTCGGATCTTTCGGATAGCACAGCCTCGAAACCCTCGCTATAATCCGCGACCACTGGGGCCTATAGCTCAGTTGGTTAGAGCAGAGGACTCATAATCCTTTGGTCCACGGTTCAAGTCCGTGTGGGCCCACCAATAAAATCAGTGGCTTACGCTAATTCAGGTAAGCCACTGTGATGTAGCTAGGAAGTTTTTTACCCGTTTCCTCCCCGTTTCCGTTTCTTAGAATATGGGGCACGGGCGTCTCACGCCTGCTTGTGCAGCGCATAGGGGGCGAGAGCATGGCTATCAGACCCAACGCAGCTCCATCCGTACGTGCTCAGTGCAGTAACGTTTGCCGAGAGAGTGCTAAGAGGACGGCATGGGGGCAAGCTGACCCAGACGTAAGGAGACAAAAATGCATGTGGTAATTTCATGGGATATCCATGGCCAGCATCACTGGAATGAAATCAATGAAAAGCTTAAAGCTTGCATTGCTTCACGCTCTTGGGTAAAGCCTCTTAACACACTATATGTCGTACAAGTTTGGTCAATTCAAGATCGAGACGCAATCATTGAAGCGATGACTAATGTCGCAAGACAGCACCCAAGCGATGTTCAAATTTTATGCACACCAGTAATGACTGGTGGCTCTTACAATGGCTGGCTGCCTGAAAACATGTGGAATGAGATAAATTTACGGACGAATTAAGCATGACCAGATTTATTCCGAGGCCGCATGGTAGCTCAACCTCAATTCATGCCGACCCTAGTACGATCGCCCCATCAGCACCAACTCAGAACCCGAATACATCAGAAGCTTTCAACGTAGTAGTCTCAATTCCAGACAACATCCAGATTCGCATGGTAGACGCAAGCGCTCTTGGCGACTATGAAGTCTGGGTTTTTATTGCCTCAATAGTATCGAATTTTGTAATTGGCTTTTTAATTTCCTACATCCAGGAAGCGAAAGCCGGGTCTGCGAGCGCAACTTATGTACTCTGGAATACTATCGCATTCAGCATATTGCTAGCAATTTCTTTAGGCGTGGCTATTTTCAAAAGGATAGCGCTTAGAAAGAAGGGACGACAAATTTCACTTAAAACAAGCGGTGCTACGGACGTAACGGTGAGAAACTGAAGGCTAGCTGTTCGTAAGTCGGCGCAAAAGTATAAGAAATCTTGACCACCACGACCGCTGGGAGGATAAATAGCTTTATCCTCCCACTGGCCTAGCTCGCACATTACGTACTTTTAAACATGCCGTGGATACCCATAAACTGGATATTCAAGAAGTGGTCATTTTTTATAAGAGTAGCTATCTGATTCGTTCTGAACATGACAGGGCGAGCGTTGATTGAGCCGTCCCACGCCTGAAACGAAAATTTCTCTGCCTCTTCATACCCAACCCCCCAATACTCTACGAACGCATTGAGGAACGTCGCGATAGCAATGAGCGCCGCCTTTGCATCTTCGTGAGTATAAAGCTCGAAGTCTCCAGCAAGCAGCTTATGCTTGGTATCCTTCCCCTTTCTTGGCGGGGGCTTTATTTCTGTATGAGTTATGCCCTCAGGCCCAACTTTTGTCTCAATTATTGCCTTCCTAGAGTTTACCTTAGGATGAACCATGTTGTTTCTATTAACGATCATTTTGACGACAGCCTGGATATGAGCATCACCACGAGGCAGCTCTTTATTTGTGTGCCACTGCAATAAAAAATCAAATTTATCCAGCGTCTTAAGCTTATCTAGCTCCTTCGAAAACTTGTCGTTAATCTCAATTGGTTGAAGAAACGAGTTAGCCGCTGCCTCAAGCGCACAGTTCACGGACAGGATCGACGCCTTAGCCATTGCGCTATTCAGATCCGAGTTATCACAGGCGACGGCAGCCTCATACTGTAGTGGTCTAATGATTCCCGACACCCATTTAGGCGAGAATGCTCGCCATAGAGAGGTGTCTGATGACCAAGCAACGTCGTACCTTTACGCCCGAGTTCAAACGCGAAGCTGCCAGCCTGGTGCTCGACCAAGGCTACAGCCACATCGAAGCAGCCCGTTCGCTCGGCTTGGTGGAGTCGGCCCTGCGTCGATGGGTCAACCAGCTCCAGCAAGAGCGAGGCGGTGTCACTCCGACCAGCAAGGCGCTGACGCCCGAGCAGCAAAAAATCCAGGAATTAGAAGCCCGAATCAATCGGCTGGAACGGGAAAAATCGATCCTAAAAAGGCCACCGCGCTCTTGATGGCCGAGGAACACGAGCGTTCGCGTTAATCGATCAGCTCCGCTCTGAAGAGCCTGTTGATCTGTTGTGCTCGGTATTTGAAGTCACCCGATCTTGCTACTACGCGCACTGCCGAAAACGTCGAATTCCCGACGTTGAGCAGCTGGTTTTACGCAGCCGAGTGAACGAACTGTTCACCTAAAGCCGCAGCGCGGCGGGCAGCCGAAGCATCATGTTCATGATGCGCGAGGACGGCATAGAAATTGGGCGCTTCAAGGTGCGTAAGCTGATGAGCGAAATGAAGCTAATCAGTAAGCAACCCGGTTCACATGCCTACAAAAAAGCGACGGTCGCGACCAGATATCCCGAACGTGCTGGATCGAGCGTTCACCGTATCGGCACCAAACGAAGTTTGGTGCGGTGACATCACTTATGTCTGGGCTCAAGGTCGCTGGCACTATTTGGCTGCCGTCATCGATCTATTCGCCCGCCGCGTGGTGGGCTGGGCATTTTCAGCGAAGCCCGATGCCGACCTTGTGATCAAGGCATTGGATATGGCCTATGAACAGCGTGGTCGGCCACAGAGCGTGCTGTTTCACAGCGACCAAGGCAGCCAACACGGCAGCCGAAGCTTCCGTCAGCGGCTGTGGCATTATCGGTTCAAACAGAGCATGAGTCGACGGGGAAACTGCCACGACAACGCGCTGATGGAGCGGTTGTTTCGCAGTTTGAAAACAGAATGGGTGCCAACAGTGGGATACATGAGTGCTTTCCTGGCACAGCAGGATATTGGTCGGTTTTTGATGCAGCGCTACAACTGGCAACGGCCACACCAATTCAACGGCGGACTAGCGCCCGCCGTGGTTGAAGAAAAACTTAACGCCCGTGATTAGTTGACCACTACACTGGGCCGTCTGTCCGGCCTGTCGATCTGTTTAGAAATCGCACCCAGCACGGTTGTACCGTTCTTGGGGTGACTATGCGCCAGTCTTACCCGGTGTAGGCCCCGTCTTTTAAGGGCCGCGTCCATAATGCATTGAGCATCAGCGAGACGAGACGAGACGAGACGATTACAGCGTTCATTGAATTAGACCAAAGCACTGCACTTTGGGGATATCTATTATCTCACTTTGGCTCACTATCTGACAGTGCCATACATCCCAAATTCTTCGTCATGAGGAAATCTCGATTGCTACAAACTGCAGGATAGGCTAACCGCCGGTAAAGTGTGCGCACACTATATTGAACCAAGCGACATGTGGTCCACCTACTCAACGGAGACTAATGTATGGACAAGTCCGGTCGAACCATAAATAAAAGGAGGGGATCGAGCATCAGTTGCTGAGGCCAAATAAGAATGCGCAAACAAAAACGCATCAGCAGATTGAGATCGGGAGTGAGGGAAAGGTACGCTTTGAGATACTGCTTACCAACTCTGAAAAAACAGCCATCAAAGAAATGGCAGATGTTGAGCGTTGTTCTTCACGCCGCTGGATCATTGATGCTATCCGGGTAGGCCTAACCCACGAGCCTCAATTCAAGATGACTGAAATAGACGCATTGGATGAGTCTAATTACCATCTACTTGCACTTGGCCGCAATCTCAACCAGATAGCCCGACAACTGAATGAAGGGCACTACGAACCAATTACCGTGGAGAGAATCAACGCCATTAGTCATATCATAGAAAAGCATGCAGACATGGTAAGTAGTGCCATTCGCGCTAGCTTATAACGTTGGCGAATAACTCCGATGACGTGAGTGGGTGATACTCCCTTGAAACTATCAAACTCAGCTCCAAAATAAATCTGTCACTAGGAGCCCAGCACTAGCACCACAGGCATCCGCATGAAGCGGCTATAACCACGTTGGCAATATATGATTGCCAAATCTCTACCTAGGACACTAAAATTCCAAGCTTTTATTCAGAAAGGACCGCAGAGTACGCTCTCGCACCGAAATTCATAAAGCTATAGGAGCCTCTAGGACCCGCAGTACCTGTTTTTTCTCTGGACGTAGAGAGGACACACTTATCGCATTTGACTCATTATCTGGAGAACGCTTTCACCTAGATGCGTTTTTTGCAAGACGTCCAAAGATCAATGAAGCTAACAGTCTCACCATTAACGGAAAAATCAACAAAAGGCTTTTCCGTGTCGCTGAATGCGCGTCGAAGCTGGGAATTAAAACTGTATGTGGAAACTCCTTAACCAATAATATTTTTGATCAGTCGCACGCGGCATCACTGTGGTTTGACATTAGTCATATGGCCGCTGAGCAGGACATTCAGTTTACGTGTGAGGTAAGTCGTGATTTAGCGCTAGAATCGCTTCATGGTGATATACAGCCTGCAACCCCATCTACCCTCATCTCTGGCGTCGCCAACAGCCGAGTCATGGATTGGGCAGAAGTAACGAATATTATGCGTGAACTACCAAGGCTCGCGGACGACTTTCAAACTAGGCAATTTATATTTCTTTCACAGACGTGGCGTGTGAAACCGCTTTACTTTGTAATACGTCGAACATAGCGGAGATTCCACGAACACAGTAAATTTAAAACTGCTTCAAAAGCACGCAAAGTAAACCATTGAATTCTGATATATTTCTACTTATGAGAAGCTAGACCACACTACGAATTACATTGACATAGCTAACCAGAGATAAGCAAAATAGCCTTTCGACAGAATGGTGAATGCGTGATGTAGCCCTTAGCTGCGCTGACATTCGCCAGAGACACGCGATTGACGCGTCCTCTGCAGCGACGACAAACGCGAAACTGTACATATAACTCTACGAATAGCTCCTTTTAGATTACATCAAAAATGAAAGCAAGACAGATGAAATTATTGAAAATGAAACAAGCATGAAAGAGATTGATATTAAAAAAATGCTTGGATACCACTTACTCAAAGAAAATACTACACAAGCTATTTTCTATGAGTACTCGTTCCATTTTGGACGCCGACGAGCAGATTTGATTAGCGCTGAAGAAGGAATGATTATTGGATATGAGATCAAATCCGCATTTGATCGAATTGACAGGCTCGCCGACCAATTGAGTTCGTACACGCAGCTTTTTGATTTTGTGTATGTTGTGTGCGACAGTAAAAACATCAGCGCAATTCGAAAGCTCACGCCCGAACGCATTGGAATTTATCTATGCACACCAACAGGGGTAAAAAGAATACGAAAAGCAAAGCAGATTAAGAACTTTGACTGCATAACAACTCTTGACGCCGTGCCTATTGACTGCTTGCGCCGAACATTTAAAACGACTGGAAAGTCAAAGCTGGAAATCTGCGAACAGATCTCTAAAACTAGCAAAAGAGAGGAAATTAAGATTTTCTTCAGGCAATACATCATCCAGAAGTACGGAGCTCAAACCGCCCATCTCCAAGGAGAGTTAAGCAGCAGCATAATGCTGGATGATGTATACTCGCTAAGTTTAGCACCAAACAAATTAGGCACTTAGCAGTTTAACGCGTCTAATCATATAGTTACAGGCCCTAACAGATATCCAGAACGACGGACTGATCCCCGACGGAGTGTTTTTAGATGCGCTATCTATTTCAGCGTCACCCCAGCTATGATTGGTTGAGTACATAGGATCAACTAGAACTTGCTTCGCACACAAAACATAAGAACCGGCATCCCTACGCTTTCGGTAGTAATAGAAAGTCGTATCCGTACCGAAGTCTATTCGAGGTACGAAGGTTCCACCCCGCATTTCAATTTGCTTAACGTTAATAGACGCAAAATCACCAAACTGAAGACTAGGTCTATTGTGCTTCAGCGAAACAAATAGCGAATGTTCATAAATTTCAAACTTCCCATATGCATCCCCTTTGCCCTCTTGAGCCACCTGATAGGGAAAAGAACCTGCAACGCAAACTACTCTCTCTAACCATTCCTGAGAGTTTGGCATCCTGGATATCGTATCAAAGGCTCTTTGATAGGCATCGGCCACGGCAGCCAGGCCATCGTCCTTCACTTTTTCTCTAATACATCCTTCATCCAAAAGAACGTATAACCGAGAATCCTTTAACTCAGAGGCAACGGTACTTATAATTTCCTCATATTCTTCGGCGTCCAAATGTGCAGGAAGACGCAGCGCCATCTTCTTGTACTTATTTGTTACAGAAGAAACGAATGACTTGGCCTCATTCAAGTCCTCATCTAATTCATAGTTAATATGAATCACTGGAACAATATTTGGACCACAATTCAAATCCAACCAAATCCGCCAACTTTCATAGCCATTAGCCGGACAAAGAATGCTTTCAGTTTGTTCGTTTTTTTGTTTTTCGTCAGTTGTCACATCCAAAATATAGGGCATATCACCCTGGATATTTTTGATTTGATCCAAACGTTTTAGGATGTCGCCAAATGAGTTTTTCTTAGTTATTCTAGACTTGGTTATTTCATAAACAGGAAGCATCTTACGCCTGTACAAAACGTCGACCGCTGAGATAGCTCTAAGCTCCGCATCCTTCGTTTTAAGCACAGGAAAATAAATTAAGCTATTCCAATCCATGCCCTTTCATTCCTAAATTTTTTGCTCGAACTCGCACAGCAAGAGTCGAAACTTTAAAGTACTGGGCTATAGCCTCGATGCTCCCAGCAAACAATCGAACTTTTTCTTTGAATGTTGGCTCAGGCATTAGAAGCTCACTAGCGAAGCGATTAGCTTCAGCTTCCATAGGATTACTTTCGCCATTTCGGAAAAAGTTTAGATCTTGAAATTCTTTTTGCTGCCATCTATGACGGCAATAATGGCCAATTTCATGAGCAATTGTGAAACGCTGCCTATTCGGGTGGTGAAGTGCATTCACCTTGACAACCCAACCGTCTTTATTTTCTAAACGACTCAACACCCCAGAAATTTCATCTTTCATGGGGACACTAAGTAGCTCGACACCTAAAACCGACAGTAACTTTTGCACATCCAAAGGAGAGGTTTCAACGCCTTTACGCTTAGCCAGCTCGAGCAGTTGAGCCACGGTAAACGTTTCAGCAGAGCTGCTGTCATCACTCACATTCGAGGACGCAACTAAATTAGGCTTAACGTTTTTCCGAATAAAGGCCATTTCTCACCTACTCACTAAGCTTGCCGTCGCCACCAGAACAGTTTTCGGTCTCATCCATTTCTGCGAGCCGATTACTCACTTCCAGTATAGCATCTTTATGAGCATTTATTCTAGCTTCGTGATCAGAGAGCGAATCCAGTATATCCCCGTATGTAGCATTGATTTTTACAATCTCTTTCTTTGCTCTCTTCTCGATTATTTTTGTAAACTCACCAGCTTTACAATATTCATCGAAGTGGGCCTTTGATTCTTTAACAACCTCAGCCTTGGACGAGCTTCTTATAATCACAAATGCCCCACCCACAATCGCCGCATTCAAGGCAATTAGAACACTTATCATAGTCTGATAAAACGACACCTGCATCGACCAAAGACTGTCTACGGATATTAGAGATTTTTCTTTAACCATTCTGGCAATCACCAATTGCTCGTACGGATCAAGCTCAGTGATTTCTTTGCTCGGAACATACTGCGAATGGCTGATAATCATCTCGCTGATCGGTGCAAAATGAAGTATGGCTAATGCTGCCAACAGGCCTATACAAGTGGCTAACAATGTAGGGGCAAGAATATGCTTGGCTTGCAAGTCGTTCATCCTTGATAGCAGAGCAGTGACGAGGCGAATAGGGCTCATAGACATCAGAGGGCCTCGGGCGGTAAATGCAAAAGATGGCGTTTTGATCCTACTAGGCAGATTCGCCTATGTCCATGCACCGTATAGCCTATTGATATCATCGATACTCATGCTTCTGCGAGGGGGCAGATCAATCGGCCAATGCTACCTACTCGGTATCAGGCCCCATCAATGCCTAATAGGTGCAGCGTGGGTACATCACGGTACAGTACTCAGCTTTAGCAACCTCCGCAAAACTACGCTCAATGCCGCGAAATACGGGGCCTGCAGCTATGCCAACCTACGTTCACCTACGAACGATTTCGCTAGGCATAACACATCGCTCAGCAACTCATAATCCTTTGGTCCACGGTTCAAGTCCGTGTGGGCCCACCATACTCAAAGCCGCGCATTACGCGGCTTTTGCGTTTCCGGCCCTCAGAACCTCACAATCACATCCCCAAACTGGCCGCATACACCCCCGGCGTCTTCCCATAGTGGCGCTGAAACAACCCGATGAACGCCGACACCGAGTCATACCCCAGTTCATTCGCCAGCCGAGTCACGCTCATGCCCTGCGCCAGCAACGGCAATGCGGCCAGCAAGCGCAGGCGCTGGCGCCATTCACGGAATGAAAGCTGGGTCTGCGCCTGAAACAGGCGCACCAGCGTGCGCCGCGATGCCCCCACCTGCTGCGCCCATTGCTCGAGGGTGCGGTTGTCCCCAGGCTCGACCTGCAGTGCATCGGTGATCCGGCGCAGGCGCGGGTCGCTGGGCAGCGGCAGGCTGAACGGTGCTTCGGCCAGCCCCTGCAACTCGTCCACCAGCACCTGCAGCAGGCGCGCCTGCGGCCCGTCGTCAGGGTAGTCGGCGGGAAAGTGGCTGACCCGTTCGATCAGCTCGCGCACCAGCGGCGTCACCTGCAGTACCGCGCAGTCACGGCGAGCGCCCGGCAGCACCGCGGCATCCAGGTACAGCCCGCGAAACGCCAGCGCCTGCTCACTGAACGCCGTGTGCTGCACCCCTGGCGGAATCCACAACGCGCACTGCGGCGGCAGCAGATAGCTGTGGCGCTCGGTCAGCACCTGCATGATCCCGGCGCTGGCATAGGTGAACTGCACCCAGTCATGGCTGTGCATCTGCACTTCATAACCTGCCGGTATGCCGAACATGCGCCGCTGCACCGGGCGCGAAAGCGCCAGCGGTACGGGCGGCACCTGCGGTATCTGTCCCGCTTGCGGCATCAGCTGTCCCCTTTGCTCAAGTGAGCCAAAAGTGCCGATGGTAGCCTGCGCCGCGACCCGTTGCACAACCTGATCGGAGACTTGTCGATGAGCACCCATGTACGTCAAAACCGCCTGACCATTCCCGCCATCCAGCAGCGCAAGGGCGCCGGCAGCCTGGTGGTGCTGACCGCCTACAGCCTGCCCATGGCCCGCTGGGTGGATGCCCATGCCGACCTAATCATCGTCGGCGACTCGGTGGGCATGGTGCTGTACGGCATGCCCAGCACCCTGGGCGTGACCCTGGACATGATGATTGCCCATGGCCAGGCGGTGATGCGCGGGGCAGAGCGCGCCTGCGTGGTGGTCGACCTGCCGTTCGGCTGCTATCAGGCCTCGCCGGAGCAGGCATTTGTCAGCGCCGCCCGGGTGCTGCGCGAAACCGGTGCACAGGGCATCAAGCTCGAAGGCGGCGCCGAAATGGCCCACACCGTCGAATTTCTGGTGCGCCGTGGCATTCCGGTGATGGCGCACGTGGGCCTGATGCCGCAGCAGGTCAACAGCATGGGCGGCTTCAAGGCCCAGGGGCGGGATGAACAAAGCGCAACCAAGGTGCGCGACGATGCCTTGGCCATGCAGGCGGCGGGGGCGTTCTCGGTGGTGCTCGAGGGCATCGCCGAGCCGCTGGCCCGCAGCCTGAGCGAAGCGTTGCACATCCCCACCATCGGCATTGGCGCATCCCCTGCGTGCGATGGGCAGGTGCTGGTGACCGAGGACCTGCTGGGCCTGTTCGGCGAGTACCAGCCGCGCTTCGTCAAACGCTATGCCGAGCTGCAACCGCAGATCGAACAGGCACTGGAGCACTACGCCCGCGAGGTGCGCAGCGGGGAGTTCCCGGGGCTGGAGCACTGCTTCAAGGCCGCGCCCTGATAGCACCAGCGTGGACAGTGGGTCGATTAGCTGCCTTAATCGGCCCACTTCCCAAGCGAAAGAAACGATCCCTGTCCATGCCCACCCGCCCTGTCGCCCTCGATGAAATCGACCGTCAACTGATCGCCGCCCTGCAGATCAACGCCCGCGAAAGCGTGGCCATGCTTGCCCGGCAACTGGGCATTGCCCGCACCACCGTGACCTCGCGCCTGGCGCGCCTGGAGAAAACCAACGTCATCAGCGGTTACGGCGTGCGCCTTGGCCAGCGCGTGATCGACGGCGGCCTGCAGGCCTATGTGGGCATCACTGTGCGCCCCCGCTCGGGCAAGGAGGTGGTACGCCGCCTGAGCGCCATGGGGCAGATCCAGCAGTTGTGTGCGGTCAGTGGCGAGTTCGACTATGTGGCGTGGCTGCGCAGCGATTCGCCCGAACAACTGGACCAGTTGCTCGACCAGATCGGCAGTGTCGAGGGCGTGGAGAAAACCACCACCTCGATCATCCTCAGCAGCAAGGTGGACCGCGGCCAACCGGTTTGACATGGGTTAGCGGGGAACAGATAGGGCCCTTCGCTGGCAAGCATGCTAACGGTGCTCGCAAACCTGTAGGAGCCGGCCTTGCCGGCGAAGGCATCACTCTGCTCAAGCATCCCGTCACAATGACAAAAATCCCCACAAAACGACGACACTCTGCATCTTAATAACCAACACCCTCCCCTCGTAGAATGACCGCCAGCATTTCCTATACTCAAGCTCCGCTCCCCGCGCAGCCCTGGCAAGGTCTCCCATGAACAAGAACAATCGCCACCCCGCCGACGGCAAAAAACCGGTCACCATCTTCGGCCCGGACTTCCCCTTCGCCTTCGACGACTGGATCGAGCACCCGGCCGGCCTGGGCAGCATTCCCGCCGAGCGCCACGGTGAGGAGGTGGCCATCGTCGGTGCCGGCATCGCCGGCCTGGTGGCCGCCTACGAGCTGATGAAGCTGGGCCTCAAGCCGGTGGTGTACGAGGCGTCTAAAATGGGCGGGCGCCTGCGCTCGCAGACCTTCTCTGGCGCCGAAGGCATCGTCGCCGAGCTGGGTGGCATGCGCTTCCCGGTGTCTTCCACGGCCTTCTATCACTACGTCGACAAGCTGGGCCTGGAGACCAGACCCTTCCCCAACCCGCTGACCCCCGCCTCCGGCAGCACGGTGATCGACCTCGAGGGCCAGACCCACTACGCCGAAAAACTCAGCGACCTGCCGGCACTGTTCCAGGAAGTCGCCGATGCCTGGGCCGATGCGCTGGAGGATGGCGCACGCTTCGGCGACATCCAGCAGGCAATCCGCGATCGCGACGTGCCGCGGCTGAAGGCGCTGTGGAACACCCTGGTGCCGCTGTGGGACGACCGCACCTTCTACGACTTCGTCGCCACCTCCAAGGCCTTCGCCAAGCTCAGCTTCCTGCACCGCGAAGTGTTCGGCCAGGTGGGCTTTGGCACCGGCGGCTGGGACTCCGACTTCCCCAACTCGATGCTCGAGATCTTCCGCGTGGTGATGACCAACTGCGACGATCACCAGCACCTGGTGGTGGGCGGTGTCGAGCAGGTGCCCCTGGGCATCTGGCGGCATGTGCCGCAACGCTGCGCCCACTGGCCGCAAGGCACCAGCCTCAGCTCGTTGCACCGTGGCACGCCACATTCAGGGGTGAAAAGCATCGCCCGCGCCGACGATGGGCGCCTGGCCGTTACCGACACCTGGGGCGTCACCCGCCATTACGCCGCGGTGCTCACCACCTGTCAGAGCTGGCTGCTGACCACCCAGATCGAGTGCGAGGAGTCGCTGTTCTCGCAGAAGATGTGGATGGCCCTGGACCGCACCCGCTACATGCAGTCGTCCAAGACCTTCGTGATGGTCGACCGCCCGTTCTGGAAGGACAAGGACCCGCAGACCGGCCGCGACCTGATGAGCATGACCCTCACCGACCGCCTCACCCGCGGCACCTACCTGTTCGACAACGGCGACGACAGGCCGGGGGTGATCTGCCTGTCGTACTCGTGGATGAGCGATGCGCTAAAGATGCTCCCGCACCCGGTGGAAAAACGCGTGAAACTGGCGCTGGACGCCCTGAAGAAGATCTACCCCAAGGTCGATATCGCCGGGCACATCATCGGCGACCCGATCACCGTGTCGTGGGAAGCCGACCCGCATTTCCTGGGGGCGTTCAAGGGCGCCCTGCCCGGCCATTATCGTTACAATCAGCGCATGTACGCGCACTTCATGCAGCAGGACCTGCCTGCCGAGCAGCGCGGCATCTTTATCGCAGGCGACGACGTCTCCTGGACCCCGGCCTGGGTCGAAGGCGCGGTGCAGACTTCGCTCAACGCGGTATGGGGCATCATGAACCACTTCGGTGGCCGCACCCACGCCGACAACCCCGGCCCTGGCGATGTATTCAACGAGATCGGCCCGATCGCCCTGGCCGACTGAAAGGAGAGACCCATGCGCATAGCCCTGTACCAGGGCCAGCCCCACCCGATGGACGTGGCCGGCAACCTCGAGCGCCTGCACCAGCAGGCGCAGCTGGCGGCGGCACGCGGCGCCGAACTGCTGGTGTGCCCCGAGATGTTCCTCAGCGGCTACAACATCGGCAGCGAAGCGGTCGCACGCCTGGCCGAGCCGCAGGACGGCGCATCGGCCATGGCCGTGGTGGAAATTGCCCAGGCCAACCGCATCGCCATCGTCTACGGCTACCCCGAGCTTGGCGAGGACGGCCAGGTGTACAACAGCGTGCAGTTGATCGACGCCCACGGCAGCAGCCTGGCCAACTACCGCAAGACCCACCTGTTCGGCGGGCTGGACCGCGCCATGTTCAGCCCCGGCCCCGACCATTTCCCGGTGGTCACGCTCAATGGCTGGCAGCTGGGCCTGTTGATCTGCTACGACATCGAGTTCCCGGAAAACGCCCGCCGCCTGGCCCTGGCCGGGGCCGAGCTGATCGTAGTGCCGACAGCCAACATGCAGCCCTACGATTTCATCTGCCAGTTCACCGTGCGCGTACGCGCCCAGGAGAACCAGTGCTACCTGGTGTATGCCAACTACTGCGGCGCCGAGGAGCAGATCCACTATTGCGGCCAAAGCAGCATCATCGGCCCGGACGGCAGCCTGCTGGCCATGGCCGGGCATGAGCCCACGCTGCTGGTGGCCGACCTCGAGCTGCAACGGGTGCACGAAGGCCGCGCCAGCACACCGTACCTGCACGACCTGCGTGTGGAACTCCACGGCGGCCCGCGCAAGCACTGATTTATCCGCTAGCATGACGGTTCGCACGTTACCGGAGCCGTCATGTCCTGCGCCCACCTCACCCTGCCCAACGGCCTGCACGTCACCCTGCGCCATGCACCGCGGCTCAAGCGCTGTGCAGCGGCAGTGCGGGTGCGCGCCGGCAGCCACGATGCTCCCAACGCCTGGCCGGGGCTGGCGCACTTTCTCGAACACCTGTTCTTTCTCGGCAACCCGCGCTTTGCCATCGACGACGCCCTGATGCGCTACGTGCAGCGCCAGGGCGGCCAGGTCAATGCCAGCACGCGGGAGCGCACCACCGACTTCTTCTTCGAAGTGCCGGCTGCCGCCTTCGAGGGGGGCATCGAGCGCTTGTGTGAAATGCTCGCCAACCCCCAGGCCGACCGTGCGCAACAGCTGCGCGAGCGCGAAGTGATCCATGCCGAGTTCATTGCCTGGGCGCGCAACCCCGAAGCGCAGCGTCAGCACGCACTGCTGCAGAGCGTGTCGGCGCAGCATCCGCTGAGCGGTTTTCACGCTGGCAACCGCTACAGCCTGCCGGTACCCGACGCGGCCTTCCAGAGCGCCCTGCAAGCTTTTCACCAACGCTACTACCAGGCCGGGCAGATGACCTTGAGCCTGGTCGGCCCACAGCCGCTGGCCACCCTTGAAGCCCTGGCCATGCAGTACGGCGCCGTCTTCGCACCCGGGCAGCCCATCGAACAAGGCCCGGCACCGGCGCTGCAGCTTCGCGCTGCGCGGGTTGAACAGCTGCCCGGGCAACGGGATGTGCTGCTCGGCTATGAACGGCTGCCCGCCGGCGCTGCCCAGGCGATCGCCTTTCTCGACACCTGGCTTTCGGACACCCGCCCGGGCGGGCTGCTGGCCGCTTTGCGCGAACGGCACTGGCTGGAGGATTTCAGTTTTTCGGCATTGCATCAGTTCGCCGCACAGGCACTGCTGCATGCACGCTTCAAGCTCAATGACGCGGCACCTGCCGACCAGGTCGAAGACCTGTTCCGGGACTGGCTGAGCTTCTTGCGCGATGCCGACCTGACGGCGCTGAACAGCGAATATGCACGTATCCAGCAGTCACGCGCGCTGGCCGCCGGCGCCCTGGAACTGGCGCGCCGCGACAGCAGCGGCCAGCCATTCAGTGCACTCGACGCCCAGGGCCTGGCGGCACTGCAAGGCCTGCTCGAACCCTTCACCGAGCAAGCCCGCCAGCCCTGGCGACTGCCACCTGCCGAGCCCTTGCTGGCCGTCGGGTTCAGCGATGTACCCGCCACGCCGACACCCGCCGGGGTTATCCACAGCCCGGCGCTGCCGGCTGTGCGGCAGTACGGCGTGATCTACCTGCGCTGGCAGGTGCGCTCGGCGTTGCGCGCGCGGCTGTGGCGCGTACTCGAAGGTGCCCTGCGCCCACTGGTCGAGCGCGCCACCCGCGCCTCGGTGGAGCTGCAATGGAGCGAGTGCGAGCACCTCTGGCAACTGCGCTGCGCCGGGTCACCGCCCGCCGTGGTCGCAGTCGTCGAGCAGGCATTGGCGCTGCTGCGCCTGCCTGCCGCCCAGGACTGGAGCGCAGGCTCAGGCACCGAGCCGGCGCTGATCCCGATCCGCCTGCTGCTAAAGCAGTTGCCGGGCTATATCGTCGGGCGTGCCCCGGGGCCATTGCCGACCTGCCTGATCGCCCAGCCCGAGCTGGATGCGCTCTGGCAGAATGCCCGCTGGCAGGGCATGACCTGCGGCTTCACCGAAGCGGTGCAGCCGGCGCTGAATGCGCTGCTGGCCCAGGTACCGGGACAGCCGGGCATGGCCGAGCCGATCACCGGCGATGCCACAGGGCCCTGGCAGCATGTGCCGCTGCCCGAAGGCGAGCACGCACTGCTGGTGTTCTGCCCCGCCCCGCCCGGCAGCGAGGCGGTGTACCGGCTGCTGGCACATCGACTGCAAGGGCCCTTCTACCAGCGCCTGCGGGTGGAGCTGCAACTGGGCTATGCAGTGTTCAGCGCATTGCGCCAGGTGCAGGGCCATACCGGCCTGCTGCTGGGCGTGCAGTCGCCCAAGGCCGACCCGGCACAGATTCTCGAGCACATGCGCTGCGTGGTCGCAGGCTTCACCCATGACCTGACCGATGATGCCGAGGCGCGTCAGGCCCTGGCGGCGCAGTTCCACGAACCGGACATGGGCAATGCCGACGTCGCCGAATGGGCCTGGCAGGCCCGGCTGGCCGGCAGCGACGCCCCCAGCCTGGACACGCTGCGACAACAGCTGCTGGCCGTCACCGCACAGCAGCTCGAACACGCCGCCCGGCACCTGTTCGACAACGCCCTGTACCTGGCCAGCGCCGCACAGGGCGGATTGTTACCGGCAACGCAACAGCCTTTCTCGCAGGTTTAACCAAACTGTCCATTAATTTTAGTAAGATGGCGCTACCCGGGCCGTTGTAACCCCTTGTTTCAAAGGGGGGCCTAAATATGTAGCCACCCGCCCCCAGACCTATCCGGAAGGAGTACTCCCATGTGGACCAAACCTGCTTACACTGACCTGCGTATTGGCTTTGAAGTGACCATGTATTTCGCAAGTCGCTGAGTCTGCTTGCGGTACAACGCCTCGGTCAGCCGGGGCGTTTTCATTTTTGGACGCAGCAGGAGTGGCCATGTACATCCAGATTCTAGGTTCCGCCGCCGGCGGCGGTTTCCCGCAGTGGAACTGCAACTGCGACAACTGCAAGGGCTTTCGCGACGGCACCTTGCGCGCCAGCGCACGCACCCAGTCCTCGATCGCACTGTCCGACGACGGGGTGCACTGGGTGCTGTGCAACGCCTCGCCGGACATCCGCGCGCAACTGCAAGGCTTCGCCCCCATGCAGCCGGCCCGCGCCCTGCGCGACACCGGGATCAACGCGATCATCCTGCTCGACAGCCAGATCGACCACACCACCGGCCTGCTCAGCCTGCGCGAAGGTTGCCCGCACCAGGTGTGGTGCACCGACATGGTCCACCAGGACCTGAGCACCGGCTTCCCTCTGTTCACCATGCTCAGCCACTGGAACGGTGGCCTGCAGTGGAACCGCATCGAGCTCGAAGGCAGCTTCGTGATCGAGGCGTGCCCGAACCTGCGCTTTACCCCGTTCCCGCTGCGCAGCGCCGCGCCGCCCTACTCGCCGCACCGCTTCGACCCGCACCCGGGCGACAACCTGGGGCTGATGGTCGAAGACCTGCGCACCGGCGGCAAGCTGTTCTACGCCCCGGGCCTTGGCCAGTTCGACGACAAGCTGCTGCAACTGATGCACGACGCCGATTGCCTGCTGGTCGACGGCACGCTGTGGGAGGATGATGAGATGCAGCGCCGCGGTGTCGGTACCCGCACGGGCCGCGAGATGGGTCACCTGGCACAGAATGGCCCCGGCGGCATGCTCGAGGTACTCGAAGGCTTCCCCGACCAGCGCAAGGTACTTATCCACATCAACAACACCAACCCGATTCTCGATGAAGACTCCGCCGAGCGCGCCGAACTGGCCCGCCGCAACGTCGAAGTGGCCTTCGACGGCATGAGCATCGAGCTGTAGGAGCCCCCATGAGCGAAGCCGTACCGCTTTCCCCCGCCGCGTTCGAGCAGGCCTTGCGCGCCAAGGGCGCCTACTACCACATCCATCACCCCTACCACGTGACCATGTATGAAGGCCGCGCCAGCCGCGAGCAGATCCAGGGCTGGGTCGCCAACCGCTTCTACTACCAGGTCAACATCCCGATGAAGGATGCGGCGATCCTGGCCAACTGCCCGGACCGCGAGATCCGCCGTGAGTGGATCCAGCGCCTGCTCGACCACGACGGCGCCCCCGGCGAAGACGGCGGCATCGAAGCCTGGCTGCGCCTGGGCCAGGCCGTGGGCCTGGACCCCGACCAGCTACGCTCGCAGGAGCTGGTGCTGCCCGGCGTGCGCTTCGCGGTCGACGCCTACGTCAACTTCGCCCGCCGTGCCAGCTGGCAGGAAGCGGCCAGCAGCTCGCTGACCGAACTGTTCGCCCCGCAGATCCACCAGTCACGCCTGGACAGCTGGCCACAGCACTATCCCTGGATCGACCCGGCCGGCTACGAGTACTTCCGCACCCGCCTGGGCCAGGCCCGGCGCGATGTGGAGCATGGCCTGAGCATCACCCTGCAGCACTACACCACGGTGCAGGGTCAACAACGCATGCTGGAGATTCTTCAGTTCAAGCTCGATATTCTGTGGAGCATGCTCGACGCCATGAGCATGGCCTATGAACTGAACCGCCCGCCCTACCACAGCGTCACCAGCGAGCGGGTGTGGCACAAGGGGATCACCTTATGAGTTTCGACCGTTCGAAGACGCCGCACTGGCGCCCCGGCTACCGCTTCCAGTACGAACCGGCGCAGAAGGGCCATGTGCTGCTCTACCCCGAAGGCATGATCAAGCTCAACGAAAGCGCCGCGCTGATCGGCGGGCTGATCGACGGCAAGCGCGATGTGGCCGCGATCATTGCCGAGCTGGACGTTCAATTCCCCGGTGTACCCGAACTCGGTGACGACATCGAGCAATTCATGGAGGTCGCCCGTGAGCAACACTGGATCGTCCTTGAGTGAGGTACCGGCCAAGCCCGCAGTCGGCCTGCCGCTGTGGCTGCTGGCCGAGCTGACCTACCGCTGCCCGCTGCAATGCCCGTACTGCTCCAACCCGCTGGACTTCGCCGAGCAGGGCAAGGAGTTGAGCGCCGAGCAGTGGTTCAAGGTGATGGCCGAGGCGCGTGAAATGGGCGCCGCGCAACTGGGCTTTTCCGGCGGCGAGCCACTGGTGCGCCAGGACCTGGCCGAGCTGATCGGCGAGGGGCGCCGCCTGGGCTACTACACCAACCTGATCACCTCCGGCATCGGCCTGACCGAACAGAAGATCGCCGACTTCAAGCGCGCCGGGCTGGACCACATCCAGATCAGCTTCCAGGCCAGCGACGAACAGGTCAACAACCTGCTGGCCGGCTCGAAGAAAGCGTTCGCGCAGAAGCTGGAGATGGCGCGCGCGGTCAAGGCCCACGGCTACCCGATGGTGCTGAACTTCGTCACCCACCGGCACAACATCGACAAGATCGACCGCATCATCGAGCTGTGCATCGCCCTGGAAGCCGACTTCGTCGAGCTCGCCACGTGCCAGTTCTACGGCTGGGCCAAGCTCAACCGCGCCGGCCTGCTGCCCACCCGCGCGCAGCTGGAGCGCGCCGAACGCATCACCAACGAATACCGCGAGAAACTGCAGGCTGCGGGCAACCCGTGCAAGCTGATCTTCGTCACCCCCGACTACTATGAAGAGCGGCCCAAGGGCTGCATGAACGGCTGGGGCAGCATCTTCCTCACCGTCACCCCGGACGGCACCGCACTGCCGTGCCATGGCGCACGCCAGTTGCCGGTACAATTCCCCAACGTGCGCGAACACAGCATGCAGCACATATGGTATGACTCGTTCGGCTTCAATCGTTTTCGCGGTTACGACTGGATGCCCGAGCCGTGCCGCTCCTGCGACGAGAAAGAAAAGGACTTCGGCGGCTGCCGCTGCCAGGCCTTCATGCTGACCGGCGACGCCAGCAATGCCGACCCGGTTTGCGCCAAATCGGCGGACCACGGGATCATCCTCGCTGCTCGGGAGGAGGCCGAAACCGCCACCCAGACCATCGACCAGATGACCTTCCGCAATGATCGAAACTCTCGTCTCATCGCCCGCGGCTGAGCGTTTCAGCGCACAACAGGCGGTTGCCGCCGGCACCGACTACGCCGAACTCAAGCGCAGCCCGCTGGGGCTGTTCTGGAACGAGTTTCGCCCCCAGGACGGTGGTTGCCGCATCTGGCAGTGGCGTGACGGCCAGGCCCGCTGCCTGACTCCCGATGGCTTCAGCGTGCGCAGCCGCGTCTACGAGTATGGCGGCGGCGGTTTCTGCCTGAGCGACGACGGGCTGGTGTTCGTCAACGAAGCCGACCAGCAGCTCTACAGCCAGGGGCTCGGCGGCGGGCAGCCGCAGCCGCTGACCCACGGCCCGTGCCGCTACGGTGACCTGCGCTGGGGCGCCGGCCAGGTGCTGGCGGTTGAAGAAGACGCCGATGTGCACCGGCTGGTATCGATCGCCGCCGGCACCCGCACGGTACTGGCCGAAGGCGCCGACTTCTATGCCGCTCCCACCCTCAGCGCCGACGGCCAGCGCCTGGCCTGGATCGAATGGAGCCGCCCGCACCAACCCTGGACTGCCACCCGCCTGCTGTGCGCCGAACGCCGCGATGCACACACCTGGGAAGCGCCGCGCTGCATCGCCGGCAGCGAGGCGCAACCGGAATCGCTGCAGCAGCCGCGCTTCGATGCCGACGGTCGCCTGTACTGCCTGTCGGATCGTGACGGCTACTGGCAACCCTGGGGCGAAACCCCGCAGGGCTGGGCAGCACTGCCGGCCGAGCGCGCCGACCATGCTGGCGCACCGTGGCAACTGGGCGCCAGCACCTGGCTGCCCCTGGACGACGGCGGGTATCTGGCGAGCTGGTTCGAGGGCGGCTTCAGCCGCCTGGGCGTGCATCATGCCGATGGCACCCTGGAAGACTTCAGTGACGTCTACACCCGCTTTCGCTGCCTGGAGATCGACGACCGGTACCTGTATGCCATCGCCGCCTCTGCCGTCAGCACGCCCGCCGTCATCGCCATCGACCGCCACAGCCATGCCGTTCAGGTGCTGGCCGGCGGTGCGATGCCCTTGCCCAGCGAACAGGTCAGCCAGCCGCGCAGCATCACCTACCCCAGCGGCGATGCCCAGGCGCACGCCTTCTTCTACCCGGCCATGAATGGTGTCGAGGCGCCGCCGCTGGTGGTGTTCGTGCATGGCGGACCGACCTCGGCGTGCTTCCCGGTGCTCGACCCGCGCATCCAGTACTGGACCCAGCGCGGCTTTGCAGTGGCCGACCTCAACTACCGTGGCAGCAGCGGCTATGGCCGCGCCTATCGCCAGGCCCTGCACCTGCGCTGGGGCGAAGTGGACGTGCAGGATGCCTGCGCGGTGGTCGACTTCCTGGCAGGGCAAGGGTTGATCGACCCGACGCAGGCGTTCATCCGCGGGGGCAGCGCCGGGGGCTACACCACGCTGTGTGCGCTGGCGTTCCAGAATGTGTTCCGTGGCGGGGCGAGCCTGTACGGGGTCAGCGACCCGCTGGCGCTGACGCGCGCCACGCACAAGTTCGAAGGCGATTACCTGGACTGGCTGATCGGCGACCCGCAGCAGGATGTGCAGCGTTATCAGGCGCGCACGCCACTGCTGCATGCCGCGCAGATCAAGGTGCCGGTGATTTTCTTCCAGGGCGAACTGGATGCGGTGGTGGTACCGGAGCAGACCCGTTCGATGCTGGCGGCGCTGAAGGCCAACGGGGTGCGTGCCGAAGGGCATTTCTACCCGACCGAGCGGCACGGGTTCCGGACGGCAGCGAACCTGGCGCATGCGCTGGAAGAAGAGTGGAAGTTCTACCGGGAGGTTCTGTCACGGCCATTGCCATTGTAGGAGCCAGCCTTGCTGGCGAATGTCCCAGCGCGGTCCTAACCGTACAGGCCCATTCGCCGGCAACGCCGGCTCCTACAGGCGATGGCCGCGACGCGGTCTAGCGCTTGGCGATGATGTACACCGCGTGCACGATCCCCGGAATGTAACCGCACAAGGTGAGCAGGATGTTCAGCCAGAAGGCGCCACCAAAACCCACCTGCAGGAACACGCCCAGCGGCGGCAACAGAATGGCGAAGATAATTCGGATCAGGTCCATCGGGCAGCTCCTTGTCTAAAGTCCTAACTACAGACTGCAAGCACCCCCCACTGGTTCAAATAGCCATCCCCCATAAAAAAACGCCCCAGGCCAAAAGGATCAGGCCCGGGGCGATGCGCAGGAACGCGAGACGGTTCGTTGAATTCGGTACGGCGCTACCGGGTCAGGCACGCCGCTGGTTGAGTTGCGCCGTGTGCACACGGGCAAAGGCACGCGCCAGGCGCAGCAGCATTTCGTCGATGTTGCCGCGGCTGACGGTCAGCGCCGGCGAAAAGCGCAGCACATTGGCCTGCGCCGCATTGAGCAGCAGCCCTTCCTGCAGCGCCGCCTTGACCAGGGCTGCGGCCGAGTCGTCGCTCAGCTCCAGGCCCCACAGCAAGCCCTGGCCGCGCACCTCGCCCTGGCCATAACGCCCCGCCAGGTGGCTCAGGCCATCACGCAGGTGCCGCCCCGACGCCTGCACCTGCTCCATGAAGCCCGGCTCCAGCACGGCATCGAGAATCGCCAGGCCCGCCGCACTCATCAGTGCATTGCCATGGTGACTGCCTTCCAGCTCGCCGGCCTCGGCGCAGCAGGCCGTACCCCGCGCCAGCAGGGCGGCCAGCGGCACACCGCCGCCCAAGCCCTTGCCCAGGGTGATGATGTCGGCGCGCACGCCGTAGGTCTGCTCGGCCAGCAGCGCGCCGCAACGGCCCACGCCGGTCTGCACCTCATCCAGGATCAGCAGGATGCCCAGTTCGCGGCACAGGCGCTCGACACCCTTGAGGTACTGCTGGGTGGCCGGGATCACCCCGGCCTCGCCCTGGATCGGCTCGAGCATGATCGCCACGGTACGCGAGTCCACTGCTGCATGCAGCGCGGCCAGATCGTTGAACGGCACCTTGCTGAAACCCGGCAGGCCCGGCTCGCAGCGGTTGCACGCCGACGGGTCGGAGGCCGACAGCGCCCCCAGGCTGCGCCCGTGGCAGCTCTGGCGCGCAGTGATGATGTGGTAGGCGCCATTGCGATGCAGCTGGCCCCACTTGCGCGCCAGCTTGATCGCACCTTCGCAGGCTTCGGCACCACTGTTGAGCAGGTAGGCCTGATCACTGCCGGTGCTCTGGCACAGGCGGTTGACCAGGCTCAACAGGCCACGGTTATGAAAGCCGGCGCCGGGGTTGATCAATGCCTGGGCCTGGCTGCTCAGTGCCTGCACCAGCGCCTTGGGGCTGTGCCCGAGGCTGTTCACCGCGCAACCCTGGGTGAAATCCAGATAGGCGCGGCCTTCGTTGTCCCACAGCCATGAACCCTGGCCGCGCACGAACACCTGTGGCGCACGCTCGGTGGCCGGCATCAGGCATTCCCGCGACAGCTGCTCGGCCTGGGCCAGTGCCACCGGCGCCGGTGCCTGCTCGGCAGCGCGCGCCGCCTGGCGACGCAGATTGAACAGGTTCATGCGCGCAGCCCTTCCAGCGGCAGGCCAAGCAGGCGCGCGGCCCAGTCCTCGACCTGGCCGCTGCGCAGGCGCTTGATCGCGATGTCGCGCCAGCGTGACGAGAGGGCCGGACAATCCACCAGCTTTTTCAAACCCGCATGCTCCAGAGGTTCACGGTAAAAAGTATGCAGTGCCCAGGCCACGGTCAGGCCCGGATAGCTGCGTTGTATCAGTTCGAACGGCTCGTCGGCGCTGACGAAGCCAGGCTTGAGCACCCGGTAGAACCAGCCGCAGCGCAGCGCGTCCTGCGCCTGTTGCGGCAGGTTCGGCAAGCCCCAGCGATGGCTCAGGCGGTAGCACGGCGAGCGCGGCTGGCTGACCTGCAGCAGCGCCCCGCCCCAGCGGAACATGTCGCCCAGGCAGACGTGCTCTTCGGTAAGGCCGCGGGTCGAGAGGTTTTCGCCAAAACCCGGCGCGCACCAGTCGATCTGTGGATAACGTCGCCGCCACCAGGCGTAGTGCTCGGCCGGATAGTGGTGCAAGGCCCGCTCGGGGCCGGTATGGAAGCGCGGGTCGCCGTGTTCGTCGCTGCCCAGCCCCTGTGGCCATAACCACAGCCTTCTTGCAACCTGTTCCTTATCGATATCGGTGAGTAACCCATAACCGACATTTTTTGCCTTGCCTATGTAAACGCCATCCACATACACGGTATTCATCGCGCCTTCTGGCCCTGTAAACCTTGTGAATACGGGATAGACTAGGCTTCTCGCGGGCCTTCGGCCATTTCGTTTTTCGAGCTTTTTTGATAAGTATTGCTTATGGATTTTCGCCAACTGCGTTATTTCGTCGCGGTGTACGAAGAAGGCCATGTGGGCCGGGCCGCCGAACGCCTTTCACTGTCGCAGCCAGCGCTGTCGCAGCAGATCCGCCAGCTCGAGCACAGCCTCGATGTGAGCCTGTTCGAACGGGGCAACAAGCGGCTGCTGCCGACCCTGGCCGCACACACCCTGTACAACCACGCCCTGCCCCTGCTCGACGGCCTGCAGCGCGCCCGCGAGGCGTTGCGCAACTTCCGCGGGCAGGCCTTGCGGACCCTGGCCATCGGCGTGCTGCAGACGGTACGGCCGAGCCTGGTGCCGCAACTGCTCGACCGCCTGCGCAAGGCGCAACCACACCTGGTGGTGCAGATCTACGAACTGTCGGGGCTGGAGATCGAACGGCGCCTGCTCAACGGCACCCTGGACATCGGCATCAGCTACCTGCCGCCGCGCCAGCCGGGCCTTCACGGCCTGCTGCTGTACGAAGACGAGTTGCAACTGGTGATCCCGCACACGCACCCGCTGCGCGAATTCAAGAAGGTCTCGCTCAAGCAGGCCGCCGAACTGCCCATGCTGATGCTGGGCGAAGAGTTCCAGGTACGCCAGATCTGGCAGGCGCAACTGGCCAACCTCGGGCGCCGCCCGCAGGTGCAGGCCGAGATGAACAACATGGGCGGGATTCTTGACAGCCTGGCGCATACCTCGCTGGCAACCGTGTTGCCGGGGCGTGCGCGCGACGCCACGGACGATCCAGAGCTGCTCTGGAAGCCGCTGAGCGAGCCGCGGGTGCCATTGAAGGTAGGCCTGGTGTTTCGCGATGCGCAGCGCCAGCAGGCGTCGGTGGAGTTGCTGCGCAATCTGCTGGAGGAAGAGATCGACCCTCGCCAGATCGGCGGTTCACCTCTGGATGTGCTCGGCTAGAAAAAACCCGGGCAAAAGAAAACCCCGCCGAAGCGGGGTTTTGCAGACTGTTTCCCTGACATCCTTTTCGTCCCGCCGTCCTGGCAGGAAATCCTTCCGTGTCCCTGTTATGTACTGTGCGCATCCTGCGCGACGTCCATGAGGTGAAGATTAGCTGTGGATCCAATCTTACGGAAGAGGCCAAACGTCACCACGTCATGTAAGCAAATGCTTACATGACGCCGTCAGCTCAAAACTGTTCCGCGTCGAGCAGGTACAACGACTCGCTGCCCGCCTTCACCGAAGCGCTGAGCGAGTGAATACGCGGCAGCAGGCGGGCGAAGTAGAAGCGCGCGGTGCCCAGTTTGCTGGCGTAGAAGTCGTCCTCACCCTGTTTGGCCAGGGCCGTGCGGGCCATCAGTGCCCACATGTAGGCATAGGCGGTGTAGCCGAAGGCGTGCAGGTACTCCACCGACGCCGCGCCGATTTCGTTGGGGTTCGCCTTGGCGCGGTCGAGCACCCAGGCGGTCAGTTCGTCGAGGCTGTCCAGCGCCGTCTCCAGCGGTTTGACGAACTCGCCCAGCGCCGTGTCGGCGGTGGCGATGAAATGGCGGATCTCGTCGGCGAACAGCTTGTAGAACGCCCCGCCGCTGCCCACCACCTTGCGGCCCATCAGGTCCAGGGCCTGGATGCCGTTGGTGCCTTCGTAGATCTGGGTGATGCGCACGTCGCGCACCAGTTGCTCCTGGCCCCACTCGCGAATGTAGCCATGGCCGCCGAACACCTGCTGGCCATGCACGGTCACTTCCAGGCCCAGATCGGTGAGAAACGCCTTGGACACCGGCGTCAGCAGCGCCACCAGGTCTTCGGCGCGCTTGCGGGCCTCGCGGTCTTCGCTGAACTTGGCGGTATCGAGCTGCATCGCAACATAGGTGGAGAAAGCCCGGCCGCCTTCGTTCAGTGCCTTCATGGTCAGCAGCATGCGCCGCACATCGGGGTGCACGATGATCGGGTCGGCAGTCTTGTCCTTGGCCTGGGGCCCGGTAGGTGCACGGCTCTGCAGGCGGTCGCGGGCGTATTCGATGGCGTTCTGGTAGGAACGCTCGGCCGATGCCAGGCCCTGGATGCCGACCCCCAGACGCTCGTAGTTCATCATGGTGAACATCGCTGCCAGGCCCTTGTTCGGCTCGCCGACCAGGTAGCCCACGGCGCTGTCGAAGTTCATCACGCAGGTGGCCGAGGCCTGGATGCCCATCTTGTGCTCGATGGAGCCACAGGTGGCCGGGTTGCGCTCGCCCAGGCTGCCATCGGGGTTGACCAGGAACTTGGGCACCAGGAACAGCGAGATGCCCTTGGGCCCGGCCGGGGCGTCAGGCAGCTTGGCCAGCACCAGATGGATGATGTTCTCGGTCAGGTCGTGTTCGCCGCCGGTGATGAAGATCTTGGTGCCGGTGACCTTGTAGCTGCCGTCGGCCTGCGGCTCGGCGCGGGTACGGATGATGCCAAGGTCGGTACCGGCGTGGGGCTCGGTCAGGCACATGGAGCCGGCCCAGACCCCGGCGTACATGTTGGGCAGGTACCGCGTCTTGAGCTCTTCGCTGGCATGGGCGTTGATCGACAGGCAGGCACCGGCGGTCAGCATCGGGTACAGGCCGAAGGCCAGGCTCGAGGAGTTGACCATCTCTTCGACCTGGGCAGAGATCACCTTGGGCATGCCCATGCCGCCATAGGCAGGGTCGCCGCCCACGCCCACCCAGCCGCCATCGGCGTAGGTGCGGTAGGCATCGATGAAGCCGGCCGGGGTGCGCACGGCGCCGTTGTCCCAATGGCAGCCCTCTTCGTCGGCGCTGCGGCTCAGCGGAGCGATGCGCTGGCTGGTGACCTTGCCGGCTTCCTCGAGCACCGCCAGTGCGGTTTCTTCGTCGACCGCCTCGGCCAGCCCGGGCAGTTGTGCCCACAGCCGGGATACTTCGAAGACTTCGTTGAGGACGAAGCGCATATCGCGCAGGGGCGCTTTATAGTCAGCCATGGCAACCTCTCACACCTTGAGTCGGGACGGCCCCGCAGGGCCGCTACACAGTTGCGAGCCAGTGTAACCTAACAACTTTTGTGACACATAGGGTCATCTGGCGACCGCATAGTCACTTCTGGTCACGCCGTGCGCACCGCTCCACGCTTGCTCTGGTGGCCGTAGGTCATGGTGCAGTTACGCCCCGCTCCCTTGGCACTGTACAGCGCCTGGTCGGCCGACTTGAGCACCTCATCGGGGCTGCGGTGCTCGGGCAGGCGCTCGGCGGCACCGATGCTGATGGTCACCGACACGCTGCTGGCCCCGGCCGCCCCACGGCGTTGTCGCCCCTGCTGGTCGTCCTGGGGGCGGCTGTCCTGGTTACGCAGCTGGATATTGTAGTTGGCGATCACCTCGCGCACCGCCTCCAGGTGCGGCAGGCATTCCTCGATGGTCTTGGCCGCGAACACCAGGGCGAACTCCTCGCCGCCATAGCGGTAGGCGCGGCCCCCGCCGGTGACCTTGGACAGTTTGCTGGCCACCAGGCGCAGCACCTGGTCGCCCACGTCGTGCCCGTGGGTATCGTTGAATTTCTTGAAGTGGTCGACGTCGGTCATCGCCAGCACATAGTTGCGCCCCAGACGCTGCATGCGCTCGTTGAGCGCGCGGCGCCCCGGCAGGCCGGTGAGCTCGTCGCGAAATGCCATCTGGTAGGCCTCGTGGGAGACCGCGGCGGCGATCATCAGCATCACCTGGCTGCACATGATGTTCAGGGTGAAGGGCAGGATGAAGGTCTGCGGCAGCATCCAGAAGATCCCCATCAGACCGATCACCTGCGCCGCATGCAGCGGGCGCGGTTCGCGCAGGTACTGCACCACCAGCAGGATGAAGGCGAGCAGAAACACCGGGTAGGCCAGCTGGATCAGGCTCATCCACTGACCGTGCAGCGCCGGCCAGCGGATTTCCGCGAGCCAGTTGAGCAGCGCCTGCGGGTAGCTCTGCTCCAGCCCCAGCGCCGTGCTGCCGACCGCCAGCAGCACGGCAAAGCGCGCCACCATGTCCTGGAACAGGTGCGTGCGCTCCTGCCAGGCGCCGTACAGCGCAAACAGGATGGGCAGCAACAGGCACACCAGGTGGAACACCACGGCGGCGTCCTGGCGTACCACGCCATTGTCGCGGTAGTAGTCGGTCTGGGTGTCGAGCAGGAAGTAGGCGATATACACCGTGACCATCAGGAACAGTTCACGCTGACGGCGGTAGACCGTGCAGTAGGCCCCGCCCAGCAGCAGCACCAGGGTTGGCAGCACGTTGAACAGCGAGGTGAAGAAGACGTTGAGGTCTCTGACATAAGCAGCGGCGAGCCCCGACACCAGCAGGAACAGTGACGGCAGAAAATGGCTCAGTCGTACAGCGGATAAACGAAACAAGGGAATCTCCGACCCGGCAGATCAAGTAATGGCATTGTGCCTTTAATGTGTCGGCAGCGCACATGAATAGATGAATATGCCGGCAGCACTTGTAACGGCAGGGTAGGAGCAGGGCTTAGCACGTATTCGTTTCAGGTTCTGACTAGCGCATAAAAAAACCCGCCGGTAAGGGCGGGCTTTCTTGCTTCAGGCGATGACTCAGTACGAGAGGCCGAAGTGCTCTTCGTTCATGTCCATCAGGTTGCTCGCGCCCGACAGCATGGTTTCCACATGCGTGCGGGTCCGCGGCAGGATGCGCTGGAAGTAGAAGCGAGCGGTCTGCAGCTTGGCGGTGTAGAACGCCTCTTCGCTGGTGCCGGCAGCCAGTTTCTCGGCGGCCAGGCGCGCCATGTCGGCCCAGAAGTAGGCCAGGCAGGCGTAACCGGAGTACATCAGGTAGTCCACCGAGGCGGCACCGACTTCTTCGCGGTCCTTCATAGCGGCCATGCCGACCTTCATGGTCAGTTCGCCCCACTCCTTGTTCAACTTGGCCAATGGCGCGACGAACTCGCTGATGGCCTCGTTGCCTTCGTTGTTCTGGACGAACTTGTGCACGATCTTGGTGAAGCCCTTGAGCGCCTCGCCCTGGGTCATCAGCACCTTGCGGCCCAGCAGGTCCAGCGCCTGGATGCCGGTGGTGCCTTCGTACAGCATCGAGATGCGGCTGTCGCGAACGTTCTGCTCCATGCCCCACTCGGCGATGAAGCCGTGGCCGCCGTAGATCTGCACGCCGTGGTTGGCCGACTCGAAGCCGACTTCGGTCATGAACGCCTTGGCGATCGGGGTCATGAAGGCCAGCAGTGCGTCGGCCTTCTTCTTCTCTTCTTCGTCCTGGCTGTACTTGACGATGTCGACCTGCTTGGCGGTGAAGTACACCATCGCGCGGTTGCCTTCGGCGAAGGCTTTCATGGTCAGCAGCATGCGACGCACGTCCGGGTGGACGATGATCGGGTCAGCCGCCTTGTCCGGCGCCTTGGGGCCGGTCAGCGAACGCATCTGCAGGCGGTCGCGGGCATACTTCAGGCCACCCTGGAACGCCACTTCGGCGTGGGCCAGGCCTTGCAGCGCGGTACCCAGGCGAGCGGTGTTCATGAAGGTGAACATGCAGTTCAGGCCCTTGTTGGCCGGGCCGATCAGGTAGCCGGTGGCGGCGTCGAAGTTCATCACGCAGGTGGCGTTGCCGTGGATGCCCATCTTGTGTTCGATGGAGCCACAGGAAACGGCGTTGCGCTCGCCCACACCGCCTTCGGCGGTCGGCAGGAACTTGGGCACGATGAACAGCGAGATGCCTTTGGTGCCGGCCGGTGCATCGGGCAGGCGCGCCAGCACGATGTGCACGATGTTGTCGGCCATGTCGTGTTCACCGGCCGAGATGAAGATCTTGGTGCCGGTGACCTTGTAGGAACCGTCGGCCTGAGGTTCGGCCTTGGTGCGCAGCATGCCCAGGTCGGTACCGCAGTGCGGTTCGGTCAGGCACATGGTGCCGGTCCATTCGCCGGATACCAGCTTGGTCAGGTAGGTGTTCTGCTGCTCGGCGGTGCCGTGCTCGGAGATGGTGTTCATCGCGCCGTGCGACAGGCCCGGGTACATGCCCCACGACCAGTTCGACTCGCCGACCATTTCGCTGACCGCCAGGCCCAGCGACTCGGGCAGACCCTGGCCGCCGTGATCGACGTCATGGGCCAGGCTCGGCCAGCCGCCTTCGACGAACTGCTTGTAGGCTTCCTTGAAGCCGGTGGGGGTCTTAACGCCCGACTCGCTCCAGGTGCAGCCTTCCAGGTCGCCCACACGGTTCAGCGGGGCCAGTACCTGTTCACAAAACTTGGCGCCTTCCTCGAGGATCGCATCGACCATGTCGGGGGTGGCGTCCTGGCAAGCCGGCAGGCTCTGATAGTGCGCTTCGTAGCCCAGCAGTTCATCGCGAACGAAACGAATATCACGCAAGGGGGCTTTGTAATCAGGCATAGCGATGAACCTCTGCTGATGGATCCTTGAATAGGGAGACCGCGACATACACCGACCAGCTCTAGGCGGCTTTCGGTCAAACAGTTGTTTGAAACATACGTTTACGCTGAAACCTTGTCAAGCACCCCCATGAGGGCATTTCTGCCATGGCAGGCTACGCTCCGGCCCCGCTCGCCAGAACGCAGGCACGACAAGGCGCCCGGCCTTGGGCCAGGGCGTCGAGTCAGGATGTAGGGGTAAAACCGGGAAGATGCGAGGGCCGGCTGGCTCAGGCGTAGGTATCGATCAGCGTGCCGAGCATTTCGTCGGAGGCCTTGGCCACTTTGACACCCAGCTCGACCTGATGCTTGCCCAGGGCAAGTTCGACGGTGCTGGTGGCCAGGTCCATCTGCTGGCTGCGGTCGACCGAGCGCAGGCGTTCGGCCTGGTAGTCGCTGGACTGGCTGGTGGCAGCACGTTCGACAGTGGTGTTGGCGATCTGGCTGGCGGCCTGATCGACGCGGTTCTGGCCGCTCTGAATGGCGCCCAGGCCGGCATAGAATGCGGAACTGCCCGAGATTTCCATTTCAAACTCTCCAGGTGACGGAAGGCACAGATGATATCAACGGCCCCTATTGAAGCAGACAACCCGGCAAAAGGCCCGTCAAAAACACTAATGGCACAGTGCCCTTCAATAGACTCAGCCTAGTCGAGCAAATCCAGCTGCAGGTATGCGGCCACCGCCTCGGCACTGGCCACCTTGAGTTTTGGCACCCGGCCCAGGCAGGGGGCCGGCAGGCGTTCGGCAAGCGAAGCCAGGTTCTCCTCCAGGCGCGAGGTGCGCGGCTCGATGATGTTCGCCACCCAGCCGGCCAGTTGCAGGCCATCGCGGGCAATCGCCTCGGCACTGAGCAGCGCATGGTTGATGCAACCCAGGCGCACGCCTACCACCAGGATCACCGGCAGCTTGAGCGCAATCGCCAGGTCCGACAGATTGGCCTGATCGGACAACGGCACCCGCCAGCCACCCGCCCCTTCGATCAGGGTGAAATCGGCGTTGTGCGCCAGCACCGCGCGCATCGGCGCCAGCAACGCCTGCACGCTCAGCGCAACACCCGCCTCGCGGGCCGCCAGGTGCGGGGCGATGGCGGGCTCGAAGGCAAACGGGTTGAGCTGCGCATAGGGCAGCGTGAGGCTGCTTTGCGCGATCAGGGCCAGTGCATCGGCGTTGCGCAGGCCCTTGGGGGTCACCTCGCAGCCCGACGCTACAGGCTTGGCCCCAAGGGTACTCAGGCCGGCAAGACGTGCCGCATGCAGCAGGCCGGCGGCAATGGTGGTCTTGCCCACATCGGTATCGGTGCCGGCGATGAAATAGGCAGCATGCATCTCAATCCCCCTGGTGCTGCGGCTTGTGCAGTACCGCATAGACTACCTGATAGGTGGCGGGCAGTCCCTGCGGCTGGCGAAAGCGCTCGTAGGCCTGCAGCAGGCCCTGCATGCGTGCCCTGCCGGTCAGGCCGGCGGGGCGACCGGGGTTGAGGTTGTGTGCGCCCAGCGCCTTGAGCTCATGGGTCAGGCTGCGCACATCGGGGTAATGCAGTACATGGGGCCGGGCCTCCAGCCCGAGCACCTGCAGCCCGCTGTCGGCACACAGACGCTGGTAGTCCGCCAGAGGGCGGAAGCGATTGACGTGCACCAGCCCGTCCACCGCCTGCCAGCTTTCACGCAACTCGAACAGCGTGCCCACGCACAGGCTGGCGAACGCCAGCACGCCCCCAGGCTGCAGAACCCGCTGCGCTTCACGCAGCACCGCAGCCAGGTCGGCGCACCACTGCACCGCCAGGCTGGAGAAGATCAGCCCGGCGCTGCCATCACGCAGCGGCAGACGCTCGGCATCGCCCGCCACATGGTAATGCGCGCCCCCCAGCTCACGGGCATGCAGCAGCATGCCTTCGGCGATATCCACCGCTACACCCAGCCCTTGTGGATAACGTTGCTGCAAGTGCCGGCTGAAATGCCCGGTGCCACTGCCCAGATCGATCCAGCAACGCGGTTGCAAATCGGCGGGCAGCTGCGCCAGCAGATGAGCGCCCACCGCCCGCTGCAACGCGGCGACACTGTCGTAGCTGGCTGCAGCACGGGAAAACGAGGCCGCCACCTGGCGCTTGTCGGGCAAGGCGCCGGGCAGCCTGGGCAGGGAAAGATCAGTCATCGCCACTCTCGTGCAGGAAGGTCTTGATAAAGGTCGCCAACGCCTGGGCGTGCTCCAGCAGGAAGGCGTGGGCGCTGTCCTCGACAATGCCCACCTCGACGTCCTGCAGCAGTTCGAACAGCGCCTTGGCCGCCTCGACCGGCACCAGCGCGTCGCTGCCTGCGAACAGGTGCAACTGCGGGCCGCCGAAGTTGCTCAGCGCAGCCCGGGTATCGAGTTTCCGCAATACCTCCAGGCCCGTGGCCAGGTACAGCGGGTCGGTTGCCGGCACCCCCACCTCCAGCAACCGCGCCAGGCTGCGCGGCGCCTGGGCGCCCTGGCTGCACAGCGACTTGAAGCGCTTGAGCGTCACTTGCGTATGGCTACGGCAACCGTCGAGAAAGGTATTGAAGGTGTCGGTCGGCATGCCATGGGGCCAGTCCGCACGGGCCACGAAGCTGGCGTTGCTGCCCATCGTCACCAGCCCGCAGCAGTGATCGCCGCGTCGCGCCGCCAGCTCGGCGGCGAGCATGCCGCCCAGCGACCAGCCTCCCAGCCAGGTGTCGGTAGGCAGCGTGCGGTCCAGGTGATCCAGCCATACAGGCACGTCACTGCCATCCAGCTCCGGCAGAGGCATCAGCTCCACGTGCAGCTTGGCATCCAGGGCGCGCAAGCTCGCGGCCAGCGGCTCCAGTGCAGCGGTACCCAGGCCCCAGCCCGGCAACAGAATCAGTCGATCACGCATCAGCAGGCTCCAGCAGCGAATGACACTCGGCCAATGCATTCAACAATAGCTGTACCTGCGAGGCGCTGTGGGCGGCGGTCAGGGTCACGCGCAGCCGGGCACTGCCGGCCGGCACCGTCGGTGGACGGATCGCCGTGACCATCAGCCCGCGTTCGCGCAACATCGCCGACAGCCGCATGGCCCTTGCGGCATCGCCGATCAGAATCGGCTGGATCGGCGTGAAACTGTCCATCAGGTGCAGGCCGATCTGCTCGGCGCCCTGACGGAACTGGCGGATCAGCGCAGCCAGGTGCTCGCGGCGCCAGTGCTCGTCACGCAGCAGTTGCAGGCTCCTGAGCGTGGCGCAGGCCAGGGCCGGTGGCTGGCTGGTGGTATAGATGTACGGGCGGGCGAACTGGATCAGGCACTCGATCAATTCCTCACTGCCGGCGACGAACGCACCGGCGGTACCGAAGGCCTTGCCCAGGGTGCCGACCAGCACCGGTACCTGCCCCATGTCCAGGCCGAAATGCTCCACCACGCCACCGCCGTGGCGGCCCAGGGTGCCGAAGCCATGGGCATCGTCGACCATCAGCCAGGCGCCCCTGGCCTGCGCCTGGGCAGCCAGCGCCGGCAGGTCGGCGATGTCGCCGTCCATGCTGAACACGCCATCGGTGACCACCAGCGCATTGCCGCTGGCCTTGTCCAGGCGCTTGCCGAGGCTGTCGGCATCGTTGTGCAGGTAGCGGCTGAAGCGCGCGCCACTGAGCAACCCGCCATCCAGCAGCGAAGCATGGTTGAGGCGATCCTGCAGCACGCTGTCGCCCTGCCCCACCAGCGCGGTCAACGCACCCAGGTTGGCCAGGTAGCCGGTGGTGAACAGCAGCGCGCGCGGGCGACCGGTAAACTCGGCCAGTGCCAGTTCCAGTTCATGGTGCGGCGAGCTGTGGCCGATCACCAGGTGCGACGCCCCGCCGCCCACGCCCCAACGCTCAGCGCCGGCACGCCAGGCGTCGATCACCTCGGGGTGGTTGGCCAGGCCCAGGTAGTCGTTGCTGCAAAACGCCAGCAACGGCGTGCCGTCCACCATCACCTGCGGCCCCTGCGGGCTCTGCAGCAGGGGGCGCTGGCGATACAGCGCCGCAGCGCGCCGTTGTTCCAGGCGCGCACTCAGATCAAAGCTCATGGCGACCTCAGGCGGAGGCGGCGTCGTAGAACAGCTCGCTGCTCTTCTGCTCGATCAGCGCCTGCTCGATGGCCGCCTGGTGCACCTCGTCGGCGTGCTCTTCGCGCGCTTCAGGCTGGATGCCCAGGCGCGCGAACAGTTGCATGTCCTTGTCGGCCTGCGGGTTGGCGGTGGTCAGCAGCTTCTCGCCGTAGAAGATCGAGTTGGCCCCGGCGAAGAAGGCCAGTGCCTGCATCTGTTCGTTCATCGCCTCGCGCCCGGCCGACAGGCGCACATGGGACTGCGGCATGAGGATGCGCGCCACTGCCAGCATGCGGATGAAGTCGAACGGGTCGACGTCTTCGGCATTCTCGAGCGGCGTGCCCGCCACCTTCACCAGCATGTTGATCGGCACCGATTCGGGGTGCTCCGGGAGGTTGGCCAGCTGGATCAGCAGCCCGGCGCGGTCGTCCAGCGATTCGCCCATGCCCAGGATCCCCCCCGAACAGATCTTCATCCCGGCATCGCGCACATAGGCCAGGGTCTGCAGGCGCTCGCCGTAGGTGCGGGTGGTGATGATGCTGCCGTAGAACTCCGGCGAGGTGTCCAGGTTGTGGTTGTAGTAGTCCAGGCCGGCCTGGGCCAGGGCCACGGTCTGCTCCTGGTCGAGCTTGCCCAGGGTCATGCAGGTTTCCAGGCCCAGGGCCTTGACCCCTTTGACCATCTGCAGCACGTAGGGCATGTCCTTGGCCGACGGGTGCTTCCACGCCGCGCCCATGCAGAAGCGCGTGGAGCCGATGGCCTTGGCCCGGGCGGCCTCCTCCAGCACCTTCTGCACCTCCATCAGCTTCTGTTTTTCCAGGCCGGTGTTGTAGTGACCGGACTGCGGACAATATTTGCAATCTTCCGGGCAGGCGCCGGTCTTGATCGACAGCAGGGTCGAGACCTGAACGCGGTTGGCGTCGAAATGCGCGCGGTGAACGGTCTGCGCCTGAAACAGCAGGTCGTTGAACGGTAGCTGGAACAGTGCTTTGACTTCGGCCAGGGACCAGTCGTGACGAAGCGTTGCAGTTGTGCTGGCGCTCATGGGTGTTTCCTTGTTTAGGCTTGTACTGGCGCCGGGACAGGAAAGCCCGCCAGCGCATCACGGATAGCTCGCATAGTTAAGGAAGCGCCATGCACTGTCAACCACACCTTAAACAACTGGTTTACAACTGGCTAAATATCAACCAAGCATGTTTGCTGTGCGATGAACCTGCCCAGCAGTCACACCCCATTTGCGTGGCCTGCGAGGCCGAACTGCCCTGGCTGGAAGAATGCTGTCGAACCTGCGCGCTGCCCTTGCCGATGCATGGCCTGACCTGCGGCCAGTGCAGCCGCCGCCCACCCGCCTTCACCCGGGTCGAGGCGCCCTGGCACTACGGCTTCCCGGTGGATGCACTGATCACCCGCTTCAAGCACCAGCGCCAGTGGCCGCTGGGCCGATTGCTGGCGCAACTGCTGGGCAACTGGCTTGCCTACCGCTTTGCCGAAGACCTGCCGCGGCCCGGCCTGCTGTTGCCGGTACCGCTGGCGCGCCGGCGCCTGCGCGAACGCGGCTTCAACCAGGCTGCGATGCTTGCCCAGTGGTTGGCCGGGCAGTTGGAGATCGCCTGCGAGCCACGTCTGCTCCAACGTCCGCAAGAAACGGCGGCCCAGCAGGGGCTGACGGCCAAGGCGCGCAAGCGCAACCTGCGCCACGCCTTTGCCCTGGCCGATTCGGCGGCGATCAGGGGGCAGCATGTGGCGATCGTCGACGATGTGCTCACCACCGGCGCCACTGCGCAGGCGTTGGCCAGCCTGTTGCGGGCGGCGGGTGCCACGCGGGTGGACGTATACTGCCTGGCACGCACGCCCAAGCCCGGCGGCGCTTGACTTGCGCCGGGGCGGCGGGCACTTTCTGGGCCATCCCTGCCCCGACTGCGTGCCCGCCCATGTCCCTGCCTGCCCTGTTGACCCAACATATCGTCCGTCGCCCGCAACGCATCGCCCTGCTTGCCCACATCGCCGAGCAGGGGTCGATCACCCGGGCGGCCAAGAGCGCCGGCATCAGCTACAAGGCCGCGTGGGATGCCATCGACGAGCTCAACAACCTGGCCGCCAGCCCGCTGGTGGAACGCAGCGTGGGCGGGCGCGGCGGCGGTGGGGCGAAACTGTCGCTGGAGGGGCAGCGGGTGTTGCGCCTGTACCAGAAGCTGCAACTGTTGCAGGCGCAGGTGCTGGAAGCGGCCGAAGACTCCGACGATCTCGACCTGCTCGGGCGCCTGATGCTGCGCACCAGTGCGCGCAATCAGTTGCATGGGCGGGTCAGCGCCATTCGCGCGCAGGGCCGCATCGACACCGTGGAGCTGACCCTGGCCGGGGGGTTGCGCATCGAGGCACAGATCACCCATGACAGCACCTTGCGCCTGGAGCTGGAACCGGGCACGCCGGTGGTGGCGCTGATCAAGGCCGGCTGGCTGGAGGTGGCGATGCCCGGGCCGGCGCAGGTCAACCAGTTGAGCGCCGTGGTACAGGAACTGATCGATGACCCGCAAGGGACTACCGAGGTGCGCCTGAGCCTGAGCAACGGCCAGACGCTGTGCGCATTTGCCGAGCCGCAGTGGCTGCTGGACAACCGGGTGGCGGTAGGCAGTGAAGTGGCAGTGCGGTTCTCGCCGGCGTATGTGCTGCTGGGTACGCCGCTCTAGATTATTGGGGCTGCAGCACAGCCCATCGCGGGTCAAGCCCGCTCCCACAGGTTCAGCGATTTCCTTGTGGGAGCGGGCTTGACCCGCGATGGGGCATGCAGCGTCCCCGGGGTGCTGTACCATGGCTCTCATACGCCCGGCCACCCGTCGCGCTGCAGGAGTTCCCATGTCACACCCCTTCGATACCCTTACCCCCGACCTGGTCCTGGACGCTGTCGAAAGCATCGGCTTTCTCAGCGACGCTCGTGTTCTGGCACTCAACAGCTACGAGAACCGTGTCTACCAGGTGGGCATCGAAGACGCCGAACCGCTGATCGCCAAGTTCTATCGCCCCGGCCGCTGGAGCAACGCGGCGATTCTCGAGGAGCACGCCTTCACCGCCGAACTGGCCGACTGCGAAGTCCCCGTGGTCGCCCCGCTGGTGCACAACGGCCAGAGCCTGTTCGAGCATGCAGGCTTTCGCTTCACACTGTTCCCGCGCCGTGGCGGCCGCGCGCCGGAGCCGGGCAACCTCGACCAGCTGTACCGCCTCGGCCAGTTGCTCGGTCGCCTGCACGCGGTCGGCGCCACGCGCCCGTTCGAACACCGTGAAGCGCTGGGCGTGGCCAACTTCGGTCACGCCTCCCTCGCCACCCTGCTCGAAGGCAACTTCGTGCCGCGCAGCCTGCTGCCGGCCTACGAGTCGGTGGCCCGCGACCTGCTCAAGCGCGTGGAGGACGCCTACGCCCGCACCCCGTACAAGAGCATCCGCCTGCACGGCGACTGCCACCCGGGCAACATGATGTGCCGCGATGAGGTGTTCCACATCGTCGACCTGGACGACTGCCGCATGGGCCCCGCCGTGCAGGACCTGTGGATGATGCTCGCCGGCGATCGTCACGAGCGCCTGGGCCAGCTGGCCGAACTGATGGATGGCTACAACGAGTTCCATGATTTCGACCCCCGCGAACTGGCCCTGATCGAACCGCTGCGCGCCCTGCGCCAGCTGCACTACAGCGCCTGGCTGGCGCGCCGCTGGGACGACCCGGCGTTCCCGCGCAGCTTCCCGTGGTTTGGCAGCGAACGCTACTGGGGCGACCAGGTCCTGGCCCTGCGTGAGCAGACCGCCGCACTGGCCGAAGAGCCGCTGAAATTGTTCTAGAACCTGCTGCCAGACTGTCTACAATAGCCGGGTTTTAGATAGCTGCCTAAGCAAGGAATCAGCATGCAAGCCGCCAACCCGCGCCGCGGGTACATACTGGGCCTGACCGCCTACATCATCTGGGGCTTGTTCCCCATCTATTTCAAAGCCCTGCAGAACGTGCCCGCCGTGGAAATCATCGTGCATCGGGTGCTGTGGTCGGCCCTGTTCGGCTCGATCCTGCTGCTGTTCTGGAAGCACCCGGGCTGGTGGCGCGAACTGCGCGACAACCCGCGGCGCCTGGCAATCCTGGCCCTGAGCGGATCGCTGATCGCGGGCAACTGGCTGACCTATGTGTGGTCGGTGAACAACGGGCGCATGCTCGAGGCGAGCCTGGGTTACTACATCAACCCGCTGGTCAACGTGCTGCTGGGCATGTTGCTGCTGGGCGAGCGTCTGCGCCGCCTGCAGTGGGTGGCGGTAGGCCTGGCGGCAGTGGGGGTGGCGCAGCAGGTGTGGCAGGTGGGCAGCCTGCCATGGGTGTCGCTGGTACTGGCGCTGAGCTTCGGCTTCTACGGGCTGATCCGCAAGCAGGCGCCAGTGGCGGCGTTGCCGGGGCTGGTGGTGGAAACCTGGATGCTGGTACCGCTGGCCATCGGCTGGCTGCTGCTCAACCCCATGGCCCACAGCGCCCAGGCCAGCTTCTACAGCACCAGCGACGCGCTGTGGCTGGCCGCCGCCGGGCCCGTCACGCTGATACCGCTGGTGTGCTTCAACGCCGCCGCGCGGCATCTGCCTTACACCACTCTGGGCTTTCTGCAGTACCTGGCGCCGACCCTGGTGCTGCTGCAGGCGGTGCTGCTGTTCGACGAACATCTGTCGAGCAGCACACTGGTGGCGTTCATGTTCATCTGGGCCGGCCTGGCACTGTACAGCGTGGATGCCTGGCTGAGCATTCGCCGGCGCACCTGAGCGCTACGCCACCCCCTACGCCGACTCTTCGGGGCGCAGCTTGAGCTCCACCATCAGGTCGTCGGCCAGGGCCTCCAGGCGCTTTTGCAGGTCATCCAGCGACAGCGTCAGCGGCAGGGCCAGCAGCGCATCGGCGTGAAACAGCGGCTCGCTGCTCATCGGCGCGGGCCGCACGTCGGTACTGAAGCGCTCCAGGTTCACCCCCTGTTCGGCCAGCAGCCGGGTGATGTCGCGCACGATGCCGGGGCGATCGTTGCCCACCAGCTCCATCGCGATCGGCTTCCAGGTGCACGACGGCTCGATGCCGCTTTCGGCGATCAGCACGCGAATCCCGTGCTTGCCCAGCGCCTGCAACGCCTCCACCAGTTCGTCATAGGATTCGGCCGGTACCGCGACGCGCAGGATGCCGGCGAATTGCCCTGCCATGCGCGACATGCGACTCTCCAGCCAGTTGCCGTTATGCTCGGCGATGCATTCGGCCACCCGCTCCACCTGGCCGGCGCGGTCAGGGGCAATCACGGTCAAGACAAGATGATCCACGCGCCAGTCCTCTCTCCAGCCCCCGAATACCGGGGGCGCCGATCAAGTATAGGCAAGGCGCGGCAACCTGCCGCAGCGGGCTCGAACAACAAATCGTGTACTGTTTTTAGATTTATCTGGAACAATTCACTCGATTTTTGAGAACATGCCCGCTCCCAGAACGACGTTTTGCGACCAAATGGTCGCAAAACGGCGTATTTAGTCTGATTTTCCCAAGCGCAGCGCTTCATGTAGTATGCCGCGACGCGCACTACAAAAATGTTGAAACAAGAGCTGAATAGCTGAGCAGAGTGAGGCAAGCAATGACTGAACACGTTCAAGTCGGTGGCCTTCAGGTCGCCAAAGTCCTGTTCGACTTCGTGAACAACGAAGCCATTCCCGGAACCGGCGTCAACGCCGAGCAGTTCTGGATCGGGGCAGAGAAGATCATCAACGACCTCGCTCCAAAGAACAAAGCCCTGCTGGCCAAGCGTGACACCCTGCAGGCGCAGATCGACGCCTGGCACCAGGCGCGCAAGGGCCAGGCCCACGATGCTCCGGCTTACAAGGCCTTCCTCCAGGAGATCGGCTACCTGCTGCCAGAAGCGGCGGACTTCCAGGCCTCCACCCAGAATGTCGATGACGAGATCGCTCGCATGGCCGGCCCGCAGCTGGTAGTGCCGGTGATGAACGCACGCTTCGCCCTCAACGCCTCCAACGCCCGCTGGGGCTCGCTGTACGACGCGCTGTACGGCACCGACGCCATCAGCGAAGCCGGTGGCGCCGAGAAGGGCAAGGGCTACAACAAGGTACGCGGCGACAAGGTCATCGCCTTCGCCCGCGCCTTCCTCGACGAGTCTGCGCCACTGGCGACCGGCTCCCACGTCGATGCCACCCGCTACAGCATTGCCGATGGCAAGCTGGTGGTCACCCTCAAGGGTGGCAGCAACAGCGGCCTGCGCGACGACGCGCAACTGGTCGGCTACCAGGGCGATGCCACGGCCCCTGTCGCCGTGCTGCTGAAAAACAACGGCCTGCACTTCGAGATCCAGATCGATGCCAGCACCCCGGTCGGCCAGACCGACGCCGCCGGAGTCAAGGACGTGCTGATGGAAGCCGCCCTGACCACCATCATGGACTGCGAAGACTCCGTGGCCGCGGTGGATGCCGACGACAAGGTGGTGATCTACCGCAACTGGCTGGGCCTGATGAAGGGCGACCTGGCTGAAAGCGTGAGCAAGGCCGGCCAGACCTTCACCCGCACCATGAACCCGGACCGCGAGTACACCGCGCCCAATGGCGGCTCGCTGAGCCTGCATGGCCGTTCGCTGCTGTTCGTGCGCAACGTCGGTCACCTGATGACCATCGACGCGATCCTCGACAAGGATGGCAACGAAGTGCCCGAAGGCATCCTCGATGCGCTGGTCACCAACCTGGCTGCGGTGCACAACCTCAACGGCAACACCACCCGCAAGAACAGCCGCACCGGCTCGGTGTACATCGTCAAGCCGAAGATGCACGGCCCTGAAGAAGCCGCCTTCACCAACGAGCTGTTCGGTCGCGTCGAAGACGTGCTGGGCCTCAAGCGCAACACCCTGAAGGTCGGCATCATGGACGAGGAGCGCCGTACCACGGTCAACCTCAAGGCTTGCATCCAGGCCGCCAGCGAGCGCGTGGTGTTCATCAACACCGGCTTCCTCGACCGTACCGGCGACGAGATCCACACCTCCATGGAAGCGGGCGCCGTGGTGCGCAAGGGCGCCATGAAAACCCAGAAGTGGATCGGTGCCTACGAGAACAACAACGTCGACGTGGGCCTTGCCACCGGCCTGCAGGGCCGCGCGCAGATCGGCAAGGGCATGTGGGCCATGCCTGATCTGATGGCCGACATGCTCGAGCAGAAGATCGCCCACCCACTGGCCGGTGCCAACACCGCCTGGGTGCCGTCGCCGACCGCCGCCGCGCTGCACGCGCTGCACTATCACAAGGTCGACGTGTTCGCCCGCCAGGCGGAGCTTGCCAAGCGTGCGCCGGCCTCGGTCGACGATATCCTGACCATTCCGCTGGCCACCGACACCAACTGGTCGGACGAAGAGATCCGCAACGAACTGGACAACAATGCCCAGGGCATTCTTGGCTATGTAGTGCGCTGGATCGACCAGGGCGTGGGTTGCTCGAAAGTGCCGGACATCAACGATGTGGGCCTGATGGAAGACCGCGCCACCCTGCGGATTTCCGCGCAGTTGCTGGCCAATTGGCTGCGTCACGGCATCATCAGCGAGGCGCAGGTGATCGAAGGCCTCAAGCGCATGGCGCCGGTGGTCGACAAGCAGAACGCCAACGACCCGCTGTACCGCCCGATGGCACCGGACTTCGACAGCAACATCGCCTTCCAGGCGGCGGTCGAGCTGGTGATCGAGGGTGCGAAGCAGCCGAACGGTTATACCGAGCCGGTACTGCATCGCCGTCGTCGCGAGTTCAAGGCGCGCAACGGGCTGTAAGCTCGTTACAGCGCTGCCTGACGCACCCCTTCGCTGGCAAGCCAGCGAAGGGGTTCAGCCGATGCCCAGCTCATGCCTCACCAGCTTCACCAGCTTTTCCAGCTTCTCCTGGTCGAGCGGCTTGAGCAGAAAGTCGACCACGCTCAGGTGCATTGCCGCAATCGCGTCCTGCACCTTGGCATCGCCCGACACGATGATGATCGGCAACGCGGCCTGGTCCGACTCACGAATCTGCTCGATGAACTCGATGCCCCCCACCGGCTGCATGCGCAGGTCGGTAATCAGCAGCCCGATCCTGGGTTCGCGCTTGAGGTAGTCGAACGCCACCGTGGTGTTTTCTGCGGCAAGGCAACGAATGCCATGGGCCTTCAAGTAACTCGCCAGCGCTTCGCGCGACCCTTTGTCGTCTTCGACGATCAGCACCTTGGGCAGCGCGGTCCCGCGCGCAGTCACGCTCGCCAGCGCCTTGCGCTCGGCTTCGCTCAGTATGTCGTCGGCTTCGGGCATGGCTGTTCCATCGTAAAAATATCCGTTGAATCAAGTTCAGACCGCAAACGCATGTGCCGCAACCCGCCTTTCGTCGGATAATTGACGCTTACCCACTTTAGACAAACGTCCAATGGGCACTGCGCACCCCGCGGCCGACCATGCAGCACGATAAAAACAAATGCTCGGCCCTCGGCGCCGACGCACAGATGCGGTAAAGCTCATGAGCAAGATGGACGCCTTCGACCAGGCCGGCAAAACCGCAGTACTGCAGAATATTCACGGCACCATGCAGTTCCTGCAACGCTTTCCTCCCTTCAACCAGATGGAAAACGCCCACCTGGCGTACCTGGTGGAACAATGCCAGCTGCGCTTCTACGCCAGCGGTGAGAGCATCATCAAGCCTGCCGACGGACCCGTCGAGCACTTCTACATCGTCAAGCAGGGACGCGTGGTGGGCGAGCGCAACCATGCCGCCACCGGCACCGAGACCACCTTCGAGATCACCGGAGGCGAGTGCTTCCCGCTGGCCGCCCTGCTGGGCGAGCGCGCCACCCGTACCGAACACCTGGCCGCCGAAGACACCTTCTGCCTGCAACTGAACAAGGCGGCGTTCATCCGCCTGTTCGCACTCTCAGAAGTGTTTCGGGATTTTGCCCTGCGGGGTGTCAGCAGCCTGCTCGACCAGGTCAACCAGCAGGTCCAGCGCCGCGCAGTTGAAACCCTCGGCAACCAGTATTCGCTCAATACCCGCCTGGGTGAGCTGGCCATGCGTCATCCGGTCACCTGCGCCCCAGATACGCCCGTACGCGAGGCCGTACGCCTGATGCACGAGCAGCAGGTGGGCAGCATCGTGATCGTCGACGAGCAGCGCGCACCGGTCGGCATCTTCACCCTGCGCGACCTGCGCCAGGTGGTGGCCGATGCCAGTGCCGACTTCGCCGCGCCGATCGCCGCGCACATGACCGCCGCGCCTTTCTACCTCAGCCCCCAGGCCAGCGCCTTCGACGCCGCCATCGCGATGACCGAGCGCCATATCGCCCATGTGTGCCTGGTGCAGGACCAACGCCTGTGCGGGGTGGTCTCCGAGCGCGACCTGTTCTCGCTGCAGCGGGTCGACCTGGTACACCTGGCGCGCACCATCCGTCACGCCGCGCGGGTCGAGAACCTGGTGTCGCTGCGCGGCGAGATCGGCCAGCTGGTCGAGCGCATGCTCGCCCATGGCGCATCGTCCACCCAGATCACCCACATCATCACCCTGCTCAACGACCACACCGTGTGCCGGGTGATCGAACTGGCGATCCAGGACAAGGGCGACCCCGGCGTGCCGTTCAGCTGGCTGTGCTTCGGCAGCGAAGGCCGCCGCGAACAGACCCTGCACACCGACCAGGACAACGGCATCCTGTTCGAGGCACGCGACGCGGCCCAGGCTGCCGAGATCCGCGCCCGCCTGCTGCCGCTGGCGCAGCACATCAACCAGGGCCTGGCGCAGTGCGGCTTCACCCTGTGCAAGGGCAACATCATGGCCGGCAACCCCGAGCTGTGTCTGTCGAGGGCCGAGTGGGCACGGCGCTTTGCCGCGTTCATCCGCGAAGCCACCCCCGAGAACCTGCTGGCCTCGAGCATCTATTTCGACCTGCGCGTGGTGTGGGGTGACGAACAGGCGTGCGAACAACTGCGCCAGGGCATCCTCGACCAGGTCGCCGACAACCGCCTGTTCCAGCGCATGATGGCCGCCAACGCCCTGCGTCAGCGCCCGCCCGTGGGGCGCTTTCGCGAGTTCGTGCTGACCCGCAGCGGCAACGATAAGGCCGCCACCCTCGACCTCAAGGTGCAGGGCCTCACGCCCTTCGTCGACGGCGCGCGCCTGCTGGCGCTGGCCAATGGCGTGCACGCCAACAACACCCTGGAGCGCCTGCGCCAGCTGGTAGGCAAGGAAGTGATCGACCCGCTCGATGGCGGCGCCTATGAAGAGGCCTACCACTTCATCCAGCAGACCCGCATGCAGCAGCACCAGTTGCAGACCCGCCAGAACCTGCCCTACTCCAACCGCGTCGACCCCGACAGCCTCAACGACCTGGACCGGCGCATCCTGCGCGAATCGCTGCGCCAGGCCCAGCGTCTGCAAAGCAGCCTGGCCCTGCGCTACCAACTATGAGCGACCTGTCATGAGCCTGTTCGCCTGGCTGCGCCCCAGCCAACCCGCACTGGACGCCGCCCAGCAGCAGCGTCTGGCCCAACTGCCCGGCCCAGCCCCGCTGCAGGACCACACCCTGCGCGCCCAGCGCTGGGTGGTGCTGGACCTGGAAACCACCGGCCTGAACCTGAACCGCGACCAGGTGCTGTCGATTGGCGCGGTGGTGATCGAGGACGGCGCCATCGACTTCAGCCAGCAGTTCGAGCGCACCCTGCACCGGCATGACCACAAGCCGGGCCCCAGCGTGCTGATCCATGGCCTGGGGCCCAGTGCGATTGCCGCCGGCTGCGTGCCGGCCGATGCACTGCTCGACCTCATGGCGTTCATCGGCGACAGCCCGCTGCTGGCGTTCCACGCCGGCTTCGACCAGCGCATGCTCAGCCGCGCCCTGAAGGACAGCCTGGGCTACCGCCTGCAGCACCCGTTCATCGACGTGGCCGAGCTGGCCCCGCTGCTCAACCCCGACGTGGTGTTGCGCGACGCCGGGCTCGACGACTGGACCGCACACTTCGGCCTGCAGGCCGGTGAACGCCACCACGCCAGCGCCGATGCACAGGTCACTGCCGAACTGGCACTGATCCTGTTCAGCCAGGCGCGACGCCAGCACATCGACAGCCCGCTGCTGCTGGAGCATCGCCTGCAAGGCTGGCGCCGGCGACGGCAACACAGCCACGGCTTCTGACCAGCCCCCGGATACGTCATCCGATGAGCGTTAATTGCACAGTGCCAGCGGCTCTGACACAATCGCGAATAATTCTCGTTAGTTAACGCATCTATTCCGGGGAACACCTTGCCGTCAGTGCAAAGCCCACACGGTGAGCTGGTTGGTGCGCTGTACCGTGACCATCGCGGCTGGCTGCTGGGCTGGCTGCGGCGCAACGTCGCCTGTGCCGAGCGCGCCGAAGACCTGAGCCAGGACACCTTCGTGCGCCTGCTCGGGCGCGAGCAACTGCCCGCACCACGCGAGCCGCGGGCGTTCCTGGCCGCGGTGGCGCGCGGCCTGCTGTTCGACCACTTTCGCCGGGCGGCACTGGAGCAGGCATACCTCGCCGAACTGATGCTGATCCCCGAAGCCGAGCAGCCCTCACCGGAAGAACAGCACCTGATCCTCGAAGACCTCAAGGCCATCGACCGCCTGCTGGGCAAGCTGTCGAGCAAGGCGCGCGCCGCGTTCCTGTACAACCGCCTCGACGGCATGGGCCATGCCGAGATCGCCGAGCGCCTGGGCGTGTCGGTGTCGCGGGTGCGCCAGTACCTGGCCCAGGGCATGCGCCAGTGCTATGTGGCGCTGTACGGCGAGCCGAAATGAACGGCTTCAGTAGCAGGCCGGTATCGGCCAAGGTGCTCGATGCCGCCATCGCATGGCAGCTGTGCCTGGATGCGGGCAGCGCCGAGGAGCGTGCCGATTTCGAGCGCTGGCACGCGGCAGACGAAGAACATGCGCGGGCCTGGATGCAGCTGGGCATGCTCAACCAGCGCTTCGCCGCGGCGGCCGGCCCGGCGCGCAAGGCCCTGGGCGAAACCCGGGCCGGCCTGCGCCAGCGCGTGCGCAAGCTGGGCAGCGGGCTGGCCAGCATCGTGCTGGTGGGCGGCCTGCTCGGCTGGCTGAGTACCCACCAGAGCCTGGACTACTGGCTGGCCGACCAGCGCACGGCCACCGGCGAGCAGCGCAGCCTGCGTCTGGAGGACGGCACCCTGCTCAGCCTCAACACCCATTCGGCGGTGGATGTTCGCTTCGATGGCCAGCAGCGCCTGATCGTGCTGCGCGAAGGCGAGATTTCCATCGAGACCGGGCACAAGGATGACCGTCCGTTCATCGTCGCCACGGCCGACGGGCGCCTGCGCGCACTGGGCACACGCTTCCTGGTGCGCCTGGAAGACCAGGGCACGCGCCTGAGCGTGTTGCAGTCGGCGGTGGCAGCCAAGCCGCAGGACAGCGGCGACGAGCAGATCGTGCGCGAAGGCCAGCAGGTGATGATGAGTCACGACCAGCTGGGCAGCATCGATCCGCTGGCCCTGGGCGCCGACGCCTGGACCCACGGCATGCTGGTGGTCGACAACGTGCGCCTGGATGCGCTGGTGCAGGAGCTGGGGCGTTACCGCAGCGGCTACCTGGGGGTGTCGCCGGAGGTGGCCGGGTTGCGCATTACCGGCAGCTTCCCGCTGCACGACACCGACCTTGCGCTGCAGTCGCTGCTGCCGACCTTGCCGGTGCAGGTGCAAAAGCGCACGCCATGGTGGGTGACGATCGTGGCCAAGGGCGAGACCCCGTAAAACGCCTTCGCCTGCAACGCCCTCCTGCAGGAGCGGTCGTTGCCGGCGAAGGCCTCAACATTATTTTTTACCCACCCCCTGACACTTTTCCCTTTTCACTCGGCATGGAAGCTAGTTAGCACTATTGCGCCGAGGAACCGCTGCATGTCCCGTCCCCTTGAAAAGCTGTTGCGTCATTGCCTGCTGACCCTGGCCCTGACCAGCACCGCCGCCATCGCCGCCGAATCGAGCGCCGCGCGCAGCTACAGCCTGCCCGCCGGGCCGTTGTCGACCACCCTCAACCTGATCGCCAGCCAGGCCGGCATTGCCCTGACCCTGGACCCGAGCCTGGCCAGCGGACGCACCTCGGCGCCGGTCAGCGGCCAGTACGACGGCCTCGGCGCCCTGCAGGCCGCCCTGCGCGGCACCGGCCTGCAACTGCAGCAGAGCAGCGCCGGCACCTACAGCCTGATCGCCGCCCCCGAAGGCAGCCTGGCCCTGCCGGAAACCAGCATCAACGCCGCCGGCGACTACGAGAGCGCCTGGGGCCCGGCCACCGGCTACGTCGCCACCCGCACCGCCGCCGGCACCAAGACCGACACTCCGATCGTCGAGGCGCCACGCTCGATGTCGGTGATCACCCGCGAACAGCTCGACCAGCGCCAGGTGCTCAACCTCAACGACGCGCTGCGTTACACCGCGGGCGTGCAAAGCAGCGGCTATGGCTCGGACTCGCGCGCCGACTGGCTGCGCGTGCGCGGCTTCGACCCCACCCAGTTTCTCGACGGCCTGCCGCTGCCCAAGGGTTCGTTCGCCAACCCCAAGGTCGAACCCTGGAACCTGGAACGCATCACCGTACTGCGCGGCCCGGCCTCTTCGGTGTATGGCCAGACCCCGCCCGGCGGCATGCTCGACATGCTCAGCCGACGCCCGCAGGCCGAAAGCGTGCACCAGATCGAAGCCCAGGTCGGCAGCAACGAACACCGGCAGATCAACTTCGACAGCACCGGCAAGATCGACGACGCCGGCCAGTTTCTGTACCGCGTCAGCGGCGTGGTACGCGACAGCAACGCACCGGTCGACCATATTCCCGACAAGCGCTACAACCTCGCCCCCAGCCTGACCTGGAACGTCGACGACGACACCAGCCTGACCTTCATCTCGCAGTTCACCCGCGACGATACCGGCATCACCGGGCAGTTCCTGCCCTTGCAGGGCACCCGGCTGGCCTCGCCTGCCGGGGCAAAGATTTCCCACCACAAGAACCTCGGTGAGCCGGGCTGGGATTTCTACGACCGCACCTACTACGCCCTGGGCTACGCCTTCGAGCACCGCCTCGACGACGTATGGCAGCTGCGCCAGAACCTGCGCTACACCAAGAGCGACCTGTCGTTTCGCGCGGTCAACGTGGCCACCTTCAACACCGTAGAACCCGACGGCACGGTCAACCGCGAGGCCGGCATCGTCAACGAAGACATCAGCCAGTTCGCCGTCGACAACAACCTGCAGGCCAACTTCAGCACCGGCGCGCTGGAGCACACCCTGCTGCTGGGCCTGGACCACCAGCGCTCCAACACCAACTACCAGTGGCTGTATGGCGGCTCGTACAACTACGACGCCAACGGCAACATCAGCGGTATCAACGTGCCGCCGATCAGCGTGATCCGGCCGGTGTATGGCGCCGACATGTCCAACGTGAACTATTTCGCGCTGCAGGACTACGGCCAGAAAACCCGCCAGACCGGCGTCTACGTGCAGGACCAGATCGCCCTGGACAACTGGCGCCTGACCCTGGGCGGGCGTGAGGACTGGATTCACACCGGCACCACCTTCCACAACAAGGGCGACGCCACCAGCACCCAGCGCGACAAGGCCTTCACCGGCAACGTGGGCCTGAGCTACGTGTTCGACAACGGCCTCACCCCGTACCTGTCCTATACCGAGTCGTTCCAGCCGACCACCGGCGCCAACGTGGATGCGGCGCAGTCGTTCAAGCCCACCGAAGGCCGCCAGTACGAAGTGGGCGTCAAGTTCCAGCCGGTGGGCAGCAACACCCTGCTGACCGCTGCCGCCTACGACCTGCGCCAGAGCAACGTGAAGGTCACCGAAGGCAGCATCTCTCGCAGTGTCGGTGAATTGCAGGTGCGCGGCATCGAGCTGGAAGCCACCAGCGCCGTCACCGACAACCTCAAACTGGTCGGCTCCTACACCTACACCGATACCGAGATCCGCAAGGGCGTGCCTGGCGAAGTCGGCAACCGCATGGCGCTGATCCCGCGCAACCAGGCCACCCTGTGGGCCGACTACACCTGGCACGCCGGCCCGCTGGACGGCTTCGGCATGGGCGCCGGGGTTCGCTATGTCGGCGATACCTACGGCAACACCGCCAACACCGAGGTGGCGCATGTAGGCTCCTACACCGTGTACGACGCTGCCGTGCACTACGACCTGGGTCGCCTGGACAGCAGCATGAAGGGGCTGAGCGTGGCGGTGGAAGCCAAGAACCTGTTCAACAAGGACTACCTGGCCAACTGCGACGGGTTCTGGTGCTACTACGGCGACCAGCGCAACGTGGTCGCCAGCGTGAACTACACGTTCTAGGGCCAACGATGAAGAGCCAAACCATACGTCGCTGGTCGTGGGTGCATACCTGGAGCAGCCTGGTGTGCACGCTGTTTCTGCTGTTGCTGGCACTGACCGGGCTGCCGCTGATCTTCCACCACGAGATCGACCACCTGCTGGGCGATGCGCCCGAGCTCAAGGTAATGCCGGCCGACACACCCAGACTCGACCTGCAGGCCCTGGTGCTCAAGGCCCAGGCCCATCGCCCGGGCGAGGTGATGCAGTACTTCGGCTGGGACGAGGACGACAGCAACGGCGTGATCGCGATCATGGCCGCCACCGCCGGTACCGAGCCCAACTCGTCGCACACCTTCATGCTCGACGGGCGTACTGGCGAGGTGGTGGAGATGCCCTCGGCCAACGGCGGCTTCATGCTGACCATGCTGCGCCTGCATGTGGACATGTTCGCCGGCTTGCCGGGCAAGCTGCTGCTGGCCTTCATGGGCCTGCTGTTCGTGGTGGCGATCATCTCCGGGGGGGTGCTGTACGCGCCATTCATGCGCAGGCTGAAGTTCGCCACGGTACGCCACGACAAATCGCGGCGCCTGCGCTGGCTCGACCTGCACAACCTGATCGGCATCGTGACCCTGACCTGGGCGCTGGTGGTGGGCGTGACCGGGGTGATCAGCGCGCTGTCCGACCTGGTCATCGCCGCCTGGCGCAACGACAGCCTCAGCGCGATGATCGCACCGTACCGCGATGCACCGCCGCTGACCGCACTGGCCCCGGCCAGCCGTCTGCTGGACATTGCCGCCGAGGCGGCGCCGGGCATGCAGCCGGACTTCATCGCCTTCCCCGGCACGCGCTTTTCCAGCGAGCACCACTATGCGGTGTTCATGAAGGGCAGCACCCACCTGACCGCTCACCTGCTGACCCCGGTACTGATCGATGCCAGCACCCTGCAGGTGACGGCGATTGGCGAGCGGCCGTGGTACATGGACGCGATGGGCCTGTCGCAGCCGCTGCACTTTGGCGACTACGGCGGCCGGCCGATGCAGATTCTATGGGCGCTGCTGGATGTGCTGACGATCATCGTGCTCGGCAGCGGCGTGTATTTGTGGTGGGTGCGCAGGCGACGTGATGAAGCGTGAATCGAGGTTCTGGAAGGTGTTCGGCATGCCGGGCCTGATTGCCCTGCTGGGCGCAGTGGGGCTGTTCGCGGCGCTGCTGGGGGATGGCCCGTGGGATGTGCTGGCGTGGGTGGGGCTGGCCCTGCCGGTGGGATACAGCCTGCGAGGTTTTTGGCCGGCCGCGCGATAGTCTTGGTCGGCAAGGCCGGCGCCTGCAAGGTTTCACGTCGTCTGCAGGAGCCGGCCTTGTCGGCAAAGGCGCAGGTCAGTCAGCCAGTTTCGGCAGGCACTCATCCAGCCGCTGGTGCAACGCACTGTCCGCCGGCCAGTTGCGCAACAACCGCGCCCGGTCACGGGCGAAGGCCTTGGCGAAACTGAGTTGGGTGGCGTGCTGGCACATCGCATCAAGGTCGATCAGCGACCATTGACCGTCCTGCCAGAACAGGTTGTGACCCTTCAGATCGCCGTGGCTGATGCGTTCGCCCATCAGCTGCTGCAACAGGGTCTGCAGCGCTTGCAGCTGCTCCTCTGGCACCTCGGCGCTGTCGACGTAGGGCGCAAAGCTCTCGATCAGGTCCGGCCCGTCGGCATACTCGGTCACCAGGTACGCACGGCTGCGCAGCCCCAGCACGCGCTGCTCCAGCACCGCCAGCGGCCTGGGCGTGGCGATGCCGAGGAACTCCAGGCGATGCCCTTCGATCCACGAATGCCAGGCCCGGCTGGGGCGCCAGAAGCGCTTGAACCAGTGGGCGGTGTTCTTGATGTTGTAGCGCTTGAGCACCAGGCTGCGACCGCCCGCCTCGACCCGTGCCACGCTCGCCGCGCCGCCAGTCTTGTACAGGTGGCCCTGGTCGATTAGCGCGTCGGCCTGCTCCAGCACCGGCAGCATGGCCGCCACCTCCGATCGACGGATCGCGCGCAGGCCCGAGGCCCCGCGCTGCACGCTGAACAGCGTGCACTCGCGACCGGCCTTGTCCAGGTAGTCCTTCAGACGCCAGCTGCGCACCTTGTCGATCTGCTTCTGCAAGGCTTCCAGCGGCAGCGCATGCTCGCCGTTGACCAGCACGTAGTGCACCAGCAGTTCCTCGACGAAGGGCTCCAGGCGCTTGGGCAACTGCGCAAAGAATACCCCCAGGTTCTGCAGCACCTGCTGACGCGACAGCGGCTGGCCCGGGGTTTCGGCCTTCACCCCCGCGCCATCGATCAGGTACAGCTCCCCGCCATGGCGCAGCAGGTTGTCCAGGTGCAGGTCGGCCTGCCACAGGCCCTTGGCATGCATCTGCGCCACGGCGCGCAGGGCTTCGCCCAGCACTTCCTGCTGGGCATCGGCAAGCACCGGCAGGCCCTCGACCGCCGCCCAGGCATCCGCCAGGCTGTGGGCGTGCTCAAGAAATTCGAACAGCAGCCAGCCGCCCTCGTCTTCACGCAGGCCGTCGGCCAGCAGCAACGGCGTGGTCAGCCCCTGGCTGGCCAGCAGGCGCGCACCGTCCAGTTCGCGCTGGAAGTGGCGGGCGGCGCTGCTGCCCACCAGCAGCTTGGCCAGCACCGGCTTGCCACGCCAGATCCCGGCACCGACATACCGCTGCCCCGGCAGCACCCGCAGCAGGCTGAGCAGTTGCAGCTCGGCCGGCCCGGCGGCGTCGGCCAGGGCAATGCTCAATGGCAGTTGCGGGCTGCGCCCGGCGTCCTTGAGTTCAGACAAACGCATCAGCGGGCCTCTTTTTCACGACGGCGATGCAGCAGGCGCTGCAGCCAGGTATCCACCAGCGTACTGTCGGCCGGTTGCTCCAGGTAGGCGGCCAGCATCAGCCGTACATCGCTCTCGCTCCATGCGCCAGCACGACGCAGCAGCGGCTCCAGGTCCTTGAGGCGATCACGCTGGCCCAGCAGCAGCGGCCGGGTTTTCTCCAGGTCGATCAACTGCGCCTGCCAGCCTTCGCTGCGCTCGCGCAAAAAGATGTGCTTGGGGTAGAAGCAGCCATGCACCTGCCCCGCCGCGTGCACCGTGCGGGCCAGTTCGCCACAGGCGCGCAGGATGCCCTGGCGCTGCTCCAGGGCCAGTTGCGGCCACTGCCCGAGCAGGTGGTCAAGATCGCTCCAGTCATCCAGCGCACGGGTCATCAGGATCGCGCGGCGCTCGCCGTCGACCCGGCGCTCGGCGTAGAACACCGCCTGCAAGGCCGGGATCTGCAGCTTCTGGTAGCGCTTGATGTTGCGAAACTCGCGGGCGAAGGTCGGCTCGCCGAAGGGGCTGTGCAGGGTGCGCGTGAGGTAGTCGCTCTGGCGCTTGAGGTAGAACCCTTTGCCCTCCAGCTCCAGGCGGTACACGCGGCTCCAGCCGCCGCGCCCGGTGTTGGGCTCGTCCACGGCGTCCAGCTGCAGCGCCCACAGCGCCTCGAAGCTGTTCAGGCCGTGGCGTTCAAGCAGTGCAGCTTCGGCACTGGCCAGGAAATCACTCATTCGCGCCCCTCGAAAAACGTCACGACGTGCCGCACGCGGCGCTTGTCCGACGCGTTCAGGCGATCGCGACGGCGATATTGCAGGTAGAACCGCAGGCGCTGGGTGGCCGACAGGTGATACTTGGCCACCTTGTCCAGGCAGGCGAGGTCCTTGGTGATGCGATAGCGCAGCATGAAGCCGACCCAGAACGCACCGGTCGGGCAGTCGATGAAGAACAGCATGCCCTTGTCATCGACCAGCAGGTTGCGCCACTTGAGGTCGTTGTGGGTGAAGTGATGGTCGTGCATCACCCGCGTGTGGCGGGCCAGCTGTCGGCTGACATGGTCGACCCAGCCGGCATCTGCCAGGCGCGGATCGTTGCGCTTGGCCAGCGCCGAGAGGTCCTCGGTGCGCGGCAGCTCGCGCGTGATCATGGCGCCCCGGTGGAAGGCGAAGCCGCGCCGTTCCAGGCCGCAGGCCACCACCTCGGCGGTGGGGATGTCCCACTTGGCGAACTGCTTGAGGTTCTGCCACTCGGCCTTGATCCGCGGGCGCCCCAGGTAGCGGCGCAGGCCCTTGCCGGCGCCGGTGTAGCGCTTGACGTAGTAGTTCACCCCGCCGCGCTCCACGCGAATCACTTCGCTGAGCGGGTCGTGGGTGAGGCGTTCGCCCTTGAGCGCGAACACCGCATCGATGCTGCCGAAATCCTGTGCCAGGGCCGAGTAGGCCGGCTCCAGTGTCCAACCCGCCATCAGAGCGCGTCCCCATACCGTTGTTTACGCTCGTAGAGCTTGTTTGCCTTGCCCTCCAGCCAGCGCAGCAAGGTGGCGTGCTCGGCCAGGATCTGGCGCAGCGGCTGCTGGAAGTAGCCGCGCAGAAAGCGCAGCTTGTCGCGTCGGGTCAGGCCGATGTCCAGCGCCGAGAAGTACAGCGCGGCCAGGTCCTTGTCGCGCCAGCGTCGGGAAATGCTGGCGCGGGTCTGGGCCCGGTGCAGGTCGATCATCGACAGCCTGAAGTCGTCCGGGGTTACCGGGCGGTCGGTGTGCAGCAGAAAGTGGCAGATGTAGCAGTCGCGGTGGTTGACCCCGGCGCGGTGCATCATGCCGGTCATGCGCGCCACCTCGGCGATCAGCGCGCGCTTGAGACGCGGCGCCGGCGGCGTCCTGACCCAGTCGAGGCTGAAGTCCTCGAGGCTGACGGTGGGCGCCAGCTCCTCGGTGACGATGAACGAATGCTGGGTCGCCGGGTTGCTGCCGCGTTCGCCGTAGGCCACCGCGGTCATGGTCGGCACCCCGACTTGGTGCAGGCGCTGGATGGCCTGCCATTCCTGGCCGGCACCGAGCACCGGCAGCTTGGCGGTGAACAGGTTCTTGAAGATCTCGCCCCAGCCGATGCCGCGGTGGATCTTGACGAAATAACCGTTGCCCTCGACCTCGGTGCGCAGCGTGCGCCGGCCTTCCAGCTCGCGGTACACCTCGCCTTGCAGGGCCTCGACGGCGTCGAAGGCATCGCGCCCGGCCCACAGGCGCTTGAAGGGTTCAGCCAGTATCAGTTTCATGCGCGCTCCTGCGCCAGGATCACGTCGGCCGCATGCTGCGGCATGCTGTACAGGTCGGCGGTGTCGGCGAATGCCAGGCCGTTGCGGCCCCAGTCGGCACGCGCCGCATCGTCTTCGAGCATACGTTGCAGGTAGCGGTTGAGTTGCTCCTGCTCGAACGGCTCGTCGAGCACCAGGCCGGCATCGGCCTCAGCGATGTAATGGGCATAGCCGCACACTGCCGAAACCAGTACCGGCAACCCGGCCACCACGGCTTCGAGCAGCACGGTGCCGGTGTTCTCGTTGTAGGCCGGGTGGATCAGTGCGTCGGCCCCGAGCAGAAAGCGCGGGATATCGCTGCGGCCCTTGAGGAACTGCACCTGCTCGGTCAGCCCCAGGGTCGCGCTCTGCAGCTGGAACACCTTGGGGTCGTCCTGGCCGATGACCATCAGCCGGGTGCGCTTGCGCAGGCTGTTGGGCAAGGCGGCCAGCGCCTTGAGGCTGCGGTCCACGCCCTTGGTCTTGAAGCCCGAGCCGATCTGCACCAGCAGGCGCTCGTCGTCCGCCAGGTTGAACTCGCGGCGAAACTCGGCGCGGATCTCGGCGGCATTGGCCGGCGCCCGGCGGTCCTGGCTGATGCCCGGGGGCAGCAGGTGGAAGCGCTCGGCGGGGGTGCCGTAGTGCTTGACGAACAGCGGCTGCTGGACCTCGGAGATCATCAGGATCTGGGTCTTGGCGTCCTTGCCGAACACCGCACGCTCGTACTCGGCAAAGTGGCGGTAGCGGCCCCAGCGGCGGTACAGCGAGTGGCGCAGGTTCTGCGCCTTGTCCTCGAAGCAGCCGTCGGCGGCGTAGTACACGTCCAGCCCCGGCATCTTGTTGAAGCCGATCAGGCGGTCGACCGGGCGCCTGGCCAGGTCGGCCTGCATCCAGTCGGTGAGCTTCTCGTTGCGCCGATGGTTGAACAGCGCCTTGACCGGCGCCACCAGCACTTCGAAGCCCTCGGGCACGTCGCCCTCCCAGATCAGGGCATACACCCGGATCTGGTGGCCACGGCGCTGGCACTCCAGGGCGATGCGCATGAAGTCACGCTGCAGGCCGCCGAAGGGGAAATACTTGTAGAGCACAAAGGCCAGTTGCATCAACGCACATCCTCTGCCCGCAGCAACGCGCTCAACTGGCTCGCCACACGCTCGGGGTTCAGGCGAGTGAAGCACAGCGGCCACTCGCGTTTGAGATCGAACCGGCGCCGGTCGTCGGCGCTCGGCTTGTAGGTGCACTTCTTCTGCAGGCACGGGGCGCAGGGGAAGTCACTGCCCAGGTGCACCTGGGCCTTGCCGTAGGCCCCGGTCAGGCCCGGGTTGGTAGGGCCGAACAGCGACAGGGTAGGCACATCGAGTGCCGCCGCCAGGTGCCCAAGGCCGGTGTCGACGGCCACGCAGGCCTTGGCGGCAGCCAGCACCCGGGCGACCCCGGCCAGGTTCAGCCTGGGCAGCACCTGGGCGTTCTTCAGGCCCTGGGCGATGCGCTCGGCGCGGGCCTTTTCGGCCGGGTTGCCCCATGGCAGGCAGATATGCAGGCCGGCACGCCCCAGGCGTTCGGCCAACTGGCGCCAGTACAGTTCGGGCCAGTGCTTGGTGTCCCAGGTGGTGCCATGCAGGAACACCACGTAGGGCTTGGTGGGTATCTCTTCCAGGCGCGAGCGATCCAGGCCGTAGTCACCCAGCCCCGAGGGCAGGTCGTAGCCCAGCGCCAGGGCGAACAGCTGGCGCACCCGCTCCACCGCATGCTGCCCGCGGGCCACCGACAGGCGCCGGTCGTAGAAGCGGCTGGCCAGCCCCTCGCGTGCCGAGTAGCGGTCCAGCCCGGCCACCGGCGCCTTGACGTAGCGGGTCAGCCAGGCGCTTTTCACCAGGCCCTGGGCGTCGATCACCAGGTCGTACTTGCGCTCGCGCAGGCGCTTCTTGAACTGGCGCCATTCGCCGTTCTTCAAGGTTTGCCAGAGGTTCTTGCGCCAGCGACGGATGGCCACCGGGATCACGTGATCGACCGCAGGGTGCCAGGTGGGGATTTCGGCGAAGCCTTCCTCGACCACCCAGTCGAAGCGGATGCCGGGAATGGCGTGCGCCGCGTCGGTCAGTGCCGGCAGCGCGTGGATGACATCCCCCAGCGAGGAGGTCTTGATCAGCAGTACCCGCAACTTAATCGACCTCGACCGTGACGTCGACCAGCGACGGACCGTTGAGCCGCTGCAACGCCGAGGCCACCGCCTCCGGTTCCAGCAGACGCAGGCAATTGTAGTGGCCGAAGCGGCAGGTGCGGTCGAAGCACGGGCTGCATTCCAGCCCCAGGCGCACCACCTCGACCTGGTCGGCCAACGGTGGGGTGAAGCCCGGCGAGGTCGACCCGTACACCGCCACCAGCGGGCGATTGAGCGCTGCAGCCACGTGCATCAGCCCCGAATCGTTGGACACCACCGCATCGCTGCACGACAGCAGGTCGATCGCCTCGGCGAGCGAGGTCTCGCCGCTGAGGTTCACCGACTCTTCACGCAGGCCCGGGATCAGCCACTCGCGGATCGATTCACCCACCGCATGGTCGTTTTTGGAGCCGAACAGCCACACCTGCCAGCCTTCGCGAATCTTGATTTCCGCGACCTTGGCGTAATGCTCCGAGGGCCAGCGCTTGGCCTCGCCGAACTCGGCGCCGGGGCACAGCGCCAGCACCGGGCGGTCCAGGCTCAGGCCGAACTTGGCCAGCGCCGCATCGCGGCTGGCGGTCTCGATCTGCAGGCTGGGGCGCGGGTAGGGTTTGGGCAGCTCGGCACCGGCGGGGTAGCCCAGGGCCATGAAGCGCTCGATCATCAGCGGGTAGCGCGCCTTGTCGAGGGTGCGCACATCGTTGAGCAGGCCGTAGCGCAGCTCGCCACGCCAGCCGGTGCGCTGCGCGATACCGGCAAAGAACGGCACCAGCGCAGACTTGAGCGAATTGGGCAGCAGGATCGCCTGGTCGTACTGACCGGCCAGCGACTTGCCGATGCGCCGGCGCGTGGCCAGTTCCAGCGCGCCGTGGCCGAGCGGGAAGCTCAAGGCCTGGCGCACTTCGGGCATGCGCTCGAGGATCGGGCGGCTCCATTCGGGTGCCAGCACATCGATCACGCACGCGGGGTGACGCTGCTTCAGCACATGGAACAGCGTCTGCGCCATTACCATGTCGCCCACCCAACTGGGCCCAATGATCAAAATTCTCATGCTTTATCCAGAAACGATCAGGGAGGCTACAGCCTGTTTTCCAACAGCCTGGCCTCCCCTCTTTATAATCAGGCGTGGTGCGACCAGTGTACGCCACTCAGTGTAGGACGTGGTCGCCGCCGCTTCATTGCGCCGTATCGCCTGGTGGCTGTTCAGCCCGCGTTCAGGTCAACCCCAGCTCGCCCCAGATGCGCCGTACCTGCCGGCGCTCGTCGACGAACTGCCCGGCGTCGATCACCCCGGCCTGCTTCTGCAAGGCCTGGCGGTGCGCGGCGGAGCGGAAGGCCTTGTACACTTCACGCAACAAAATTGCATCGCTGGCCGGCATCAGCCCGACCTCCTCCAGCCCTTCGAGAATGCGGATGTTGTCGGTGTAGCGCAGCAGTGCCGGGTGCGTGTGGGACCAGGCCAGGGCCGCGTATTGCACCATAAATTCAATATCGACGATACCACCGGCATCCTGCTTGATATCGAAGGCAACCCCGCTGTCGAAGGCGTTGGGCCCAAGCCCGGCCTGGGTCGCCCGGGTGCCGAGGTTGTCGCGCATCTTGGCGCGCATGTCGCTGACTTCGGCCCGCAGCTTGTCCAGGTCGCGGGCCTGTCCCAGCACCTGCGCCCGCACCCCCTCGAAGGCCGCCCCCACCTGCGGGCAGCCCACCAGCACCCGCGCACGCACCAGTGCCTGGTGTTCCCAGGTCCAGGCCTCGTTGCGCTGGTAGCGCTCGAAGGCGCCCAGCGAACTCACCAGCAAACCCGAAGCGCCGGACGGGCGCAGGCGCATGTCCACGTCATACAGCTGGCCGGAGTTGGTCTGGGTGGTCAGCAGGTGAATGATGCGCTGACCCAGGCGGGTGAAGAACTGCGCACTGTCGATGGGCTTGGCGCCATCGGTCTCGGCCTGGGGGTCACCGTCGTGGATGAACACCAGGTCCAGGTCCGAGCCGTGGCCCAGCTCGATGCCGCCGACCTTGCCGTAGCCGACGATGATGAAGCCGGGGTCGCACAGGCTGCCATCGCTGCGCCTTGGCTGGCCATGACGCGCCACGGTCTGGCGCCAGGCCAGGGCCAGCACCTGGTTGAGAATGGCTTCGGCCAACCAGGTCAGGTAGTCGCTGACCTTCATCAGCGGCAGGTTGCCGGCGATTTCCGAGGCGGCCACGCGCAGGCTGTGGGCCAGCTTGAAGTGACGCAGCGCTTCCATCTGCTGTTCAAGGTCATCCTCGGGGATGCGCGTGAGACGCTCGCGCAGCTCGGCGGCCAGCTCCGGTGCTTGGGGCGGGCTGAACAGGCGGCCTTCGTTGAGCAGTTCATCGAGCAGCAGCGGGAAGCGCGTGATCTGCTCGGCGATCCACGGGCTGGCGGCGCACAGGGTCAGCAGGCGGCGCAACGCACCGGGGTTTTCGGTCAGCAGCACCAGGTAGGCCGAGCGCCGCGCCACGGCCTCCACCAGCGGCAGCACGCGTTCGAGCACCAGGTCCGGGTCGGCGTGCTCCACCGCCTGCGCCAGCAGGCGCGGTATAAAGGCATCGAGGCGTTCGCGGCCCAGGCGCTGCATGGCACGCAACTGCGGGCTGGCGCGCAGGCTGGCCAGCTGCTTGAGCGCCCTGGCCGCATCGGCGAAGCCGGCGTCGGTCAACTGGCGGCAGGCGGCCTCTTCGTCCTGGGCTTCTTCCCACAGCGGCAGCCACTCGCCACCGACCACCACTTCGCCCTCTTCGCCTTCCTCTTCATCGGGGTCGGCGATCACCTGGCGGAAGTGCCAGTCGATGCGCCCGCGCCAGTGCATCAGTTGCGCGTGGAAGCTCGCCCAGTCGGCAAAACCGAGCATGAAGGCGATACGTGCGCGGTCCAGTTCGTCGTCGGGCAGCATCTGGGTCTGGCGGTCGGCGATGGCCTGGATGGCGTGTTCGGTATAACGCAGGAACTCATAGCCCTCGCGCAGCTCGCTCACCACCGCCGGCGGCAGGTAGCCCTGGCCTTCGAGCGTCGCCAGCACCTTGAGCAACGGTCGCTGCTGCAGGCTCAGGTCGCGCCCGCCGTGGATCAGCTGGAACGCCTGGGCGATGAACTCCACCTCGCGGATGCCACCGGCGCCCAGCTTGATGTTCTCGGCCATGCCCTTGCGCCGCACCTCCTGCTGGATCAGCTGCTTCATGGTGCGCAGCGCCTCGATCGCCGAGAAGTCCAGGTAGCGCCGGTACACGAACGGGCGCAGCAGGTCCTGCAGCTGCGCGCCGGCCTGCTGGTCGCCGGCCACTACGCGGGCCTTGATCATGGCGTAGCGTTCCCAGTCGCGGCCCTGGTCCTGGTAGTACTGCTCCAGTGCATTGAAGCTGAGCACCAGCGCGCCGGACGAGCCGTAGGGGCGCAGGCGCATGTCGACGCGGAACACGAAGCCGTCGACGGTGATCGGGTCCAGCGCCTTGATCAGGCGCTGGCCCAGCCGGGTGAAGAACTCCTGGTTGTCCAGCGGGCGCTTCACGCCCACGGTTTCGCCGCCCTCGGGGTAGGCGAAGATCAGGTCGATGTCCGACGACAGGTTCAGTTCCACCGCCCCCAGCTTGCCCATGCCCAGCACCACCATCTGCTGGGGCAGGCCGCTGCGATTGCCGGTGGGGGTCCCGAACTGCGCGCACAGGCGCGGGTACAGCCATTGATACGCCTGGTCGATGGCGGCATCGGCCAGGTCGGACAGGTCGCGGCAGGTCTGCACCAGGTCGGCCTGGCGGGTCAGGTCGCGCCAGATGATGCGCACCTGCTGGCGGGTGCGCTGGCGGCGCAGGTTGCGCGCCAGTTCGTCTTCGCTGCCGGCGGCCTGCGCCGCACCGGCCACCTGGGCACACAACTCGCCGGCGGCGAAGGCGCGGTCGAGCTCGCCGCTGGCGGCCAGGGCCAGCAGCATCGCCGGGTCGCGCACGCTCTGTTCAAGCACGAAATCGCTGGCTGCCGCCACGCGGGCGAACTCGGCCCAGCGCTGCTCGTTCCAGTCGTCCAGGCTCAGCCCGTCGACGGCCGCGACGGCGTTGCGCAAAGAGGTGGCATTACGGCTGACCAGCGGTTGCAGGGCAGCGGGCAGTTCGGCCAGCAGGGGCAGGCTCATGGTCTATCCTTGATCGGCGAAAAGGGTTGGTGGCACTTGGGCAAGGGAACTCGGCGTACGGTTCGACTGTCGTACAAAGGTCATAAATAGCTGAAAAACGTAATTCTTTGATAGAAATCATCGCAAACAACCGCATGCCGACCAGTTTTTAACCACCGGTATCGTTTTATCCCACAACCCGAACAGGGGCTACGAGCCTTATCCGTGTAGTTTTACTACTGCTTTTTTACTGTCAACGCATGTAATGAGGATCGATTTGTAGTAAAACTACACGCCGCCGGTACAACGCCCGGTAATCCAAGAATTTCATGTCGTCTGCCCAAAAGGCCAGTCGCAAACTCAGGCAACCGATTCTGGAAGCCTTTCCGCCCTGGAGCAAGCCATGCAAGACCTCGATCCCGTCGAAACCCAGGAATGGCTGGACGCCCTGGAGTCGGTTCTCGACAAAGAAGGCGAAGACCGCGCTCACTATCTGATGACCCGTATGGGCGAGCTGGCCACCCGTAGTGGCTCCCAGCTGCCGTATGCCATCACCACGCCATACCGCAACACGATTCCCGTCACCCACGAAGCACGCATGCCTGGCGACCTGTTCATGGAACGCCGCATTCGCTCGTTGGTCCGCTGGAACGCGCTGGCCATGGTAATGCGCACCAACCTGAAAGACTCGGACCTGGGCGGCCACATCTCCAGCTTCGCCTCCAGCGCCACGCTGTACGACATCGGCTTCAACTACTTCTTCCAGGCCCCGACCGACGAGCACGGCGGCGACCTGATCTACTTCCAGGGCCATGCCTCGCCGGGCGTCTACGCCCGTGCCTTCATGGAAGGCCGCATCAGCGAAGACCAGATGAACAACTTCCGTCAGGAAGTCGATGGTCAAGGCCTGTCGTCCTACCCGCACCCGTGGCTGATGCCTGACTTCTGGCAGTTCCCGACCGTGTCGATGGGTCTGGGCCCGATCCAGGCGATCTACCAGGCACGTTTCATGAAGTACATGGAAAGCCGCGGCTACATCCCTGCCGGCAAGCAGAAGATCTGGTGCTTCATGGGCGACGGCGAGTGCGACGAGCCGGAATCCCTGGGTGCGATCTCCCTGGCAGGCCGCGAGAAGCTGGACAACCTGATCTTCGTCATCAACTGCAACCTGCAGCGCCTCGACGGCCCGGTTCGCGGCAACGGCAAGATCATCCAGGAACTCGAAGGCGTGTTCCGTGGCGGTGGCTGGAACGTCAACAAGGTGGTCTGGGGCCGTTTCTGGGACCCACTGCTGGCCAAGGACGTCGACGGCATCCTGCAGCGGCGCATGGACGAAGTCATCGACGGCGAGTACCAGAACTACAAGGCCAAGGACGGCGCGTTCGTCCGTGAGCACTTCTTCAACACCCCGGAACTCAAGGCCATGGTCGCCGACCTGTCCGACGACGAGATCTGGAAGCTCAACCGTGGTGGCCACGACCCGTACAAGGTCTATGCAGCCTACCACCAGGCGGTCAACCACAAGGACCAGCCTACGGTCATCCTGGCCAAGACCATCAAGGGTTACGGCACCGGTGCTGGCGAAGCCAAGAACACCGCGCACAACACCAAGAAGGTCGACGTCGACAGCCTGCGTCACTTCCGCGATCGTTTCGACATCCCGGTCAAGGACGAAGACCTGGAGAACCTGCCGTTCTTCAAGCCTGAAGAAGGCAGCGCCGAAGCCCGTTACCTGAGCGAGCGCCGTTCTGCCCTGGGCGGTTTCGTGCCACAGCGCCGGGCCAAGAGCTTCAGCATCCCGACCCCGCCACTGGAAACCCTCAAGGCGATCCTGGACGGCTCGGGCGACCGTGAAATCTCCACCACCATGGCCTTCGTGCGCATCCTCGCGCAGCTGGTCAAGGACAAGGAAATCGGCCAGCGCATCGTCCCGATCATCCCGGACGAAGCGCGTACCTTCGGTATGGAAGGCATGTTCCGCCAGCTGGGCATCTACTCGTCCGTCGGTCAGCTCTACGAGCCCGTCGACAAGGACCAGGTGATGTTCTACCGCGAGGACAAGAAGGGCCAGATCCTCGAGGAAGGCATCAACGAAGCCGGCGCCATGTCGTCGTTCATCGCCGCCGGTACCTCGTACTCGAACCACAACCAGCCGATGCTGCCGTTCTACATCTTCTACTCGATGTTCGGCTTCCAGCGTATCGGCGACCTGGCATGGGCCGCTGGCGACAGCCGCACCCGTGGCTTCCTGATCGGCGGTACTGCCGGGCGTACCACCCTCAACGGTGAAGGCCTGCAGCACGAAGACGGTCACAGCCACATGCTGGCCGCGACCATCCCGAACTGCCGCACCTATGATCCGACCTACGGCTACGAGCTGGCGGTGATCATCCAGGACGGCATGAAGAAGATGACCGAAGAGCAACAGGACGTCTTCTACTACATCACCGTGATGAACGAGTCCTACCAGCAGCCTGCCATTCCGGCCGGTGTCGAGGAAGGCATCATCAAGGGCATGTACCTGCTCGAGGAAGATACCAAGGACGCAGCGCACCACGTCCAGCTGATGGGCTCCGGCACCATCCTGCGCGAAGTGCGTGAAGCGGCGAAGATCCTGCGTGAAGAGTTCAACGTCGGTGCCGACGTGTGGAGCGTCACCAGCTTCAACGAACTGCGTCGCGACGGCCTGGCCGTGGAGCGCAGCAACCGCCTGCACCCTGGCCAGAAGCCCAAGCAGACCTACATCGAGGAGTGCCTGGGCGGCCGCAAGGGCCCGGTCATCGCCTCTACCGACTACATGAAGCTGTTCGCCGAGCAGATTCGTCAGTGGGTACCGAGCAAGGAATTCAAGGTCCTGGGTACCGATGGCTTCGGTCGCAGCGACAGCCGCAAGAAGCTGCGTCACTTCTTCGAAGTCGACCGTCACTTCGTGGTGCTGGCTGCCCTGGAAGCCCTGGCTGACCGTGGCGAGATCGAACCGAAGGTCGTGGCCGATGCCATCACCAAGTTCGGCATCGACCCGGACAAGCGCAACCCACTGGACTGCTGAGGAGTATTTTTAAGTGAGCGAACTCATTCGCGTACCTGACATCGGCAGCGGTGAAGGTGAAATCATCGAGCTGTTCGTCAAAGTCGGCGACCGTATCGAAGCCGACCAGAGCCTGCTGACCCTGGAGTCGGACAAGGCCTCCATGGAGATCCCGGCCCCCAAGGCCGGTGTGATCAAGGCCCTGAAGGTCAAGCTGGGCGACCGCCTGAAAGAAGGCGACGAACTGCTGGAACTGGAAGTCGAGGGCGCCGCTGCGGCGCCCGAGGCACCGGCTGACGCTGCGCCTGCCGCCGAACAAAAGCCTGCTGCCGCCCCGGCTGCAGAGGCTGCCCCGGCACCGGCCGCTGCACCTGCGGCTGCCACTGTGCAGGACATCCACGTGCCGGACATCGGCTCGTCGGGCAAGGCCAAGATCATCGAGCTGCTGGTCAAGGTCGGCGACAGCGTCGAAGCCGACCAGTCGCTGATTACCCTGGAGTCCGACAAGGCCTCGATGGAAATCCCGTCGCCGGCTGCCGGCGTGGTGGAAAGCATCGGCGTCAAGCTCGAAGACGAAGTCGGCACTGGCGACTTCATCCTCAAGCTCAAGGTCCAGGGCGCCGCCGCGCCAGCAGCGCCTGGCGCTGCTGCACCGGCTGCCAAGGCTGAAGCGGCCCCGGCTGCTGCGCCTGCCGCCGCACCGGCTGCCAAGGCCGAAGCCGCACCGGCCCCGGCCGCTGCGCCAGCGCCAAGCGGTGCCAAGGTTCACGCCGGCCCTGCCGTGCGTCAGCTGGCCCGCGAGTTCGGCGTCGAGCTGAGCGCCGTGGCTGCCAGCGGCCCGCACGGCCGCGTGCTCAAGGAAGACGTGCAGGTGTACGTCAAGGCCATGATGCAGAAGGCCAAGGAAGCACCGGCTGCCGGCGCGACCGGTGGTGCGGGCATCCCGCCGATCCCGGCAGTCGACTTCAGCCGCTTCGGTGAAACAGAAGAAGTGCCGATGACCCGCCTGATGCAGGCTGGCGCCACCAACCTGCACCGCAGCTGGCTGAACGTGCCGCACGTGACCCAGTTCGACAGCGCCGACATCACCGAGCTGGAAGCCTTCCGCGTTGCGCAGAAGGCCGTGGCCGAGAAAGCCGGCGTCAAGCTGACCGTGCTGCCCTTGCTGCTCAAGGCCTGTGCGCACCTGCTCAAGGAACTGCCGGACTTCAACGCGTCGCTGGCCCCTAGCGGCAAGGCGATCATTCGCAAGAAGTACGTCAACGTCGGTTTCGCCGTGGATACGCCAGACGGCCTGCTGGTCCCCGTGATCAAGAACGTCGACCAGAAGAGCCTGCTGCAGCTGGCTGCAGAAGCGGCGGCCCTGGCTGAAAAGGCCCGCACCAAGAAGCTTTCTGCCGACGACATGCAGGGCGCCTGCTTCACCATCTCCAGCCTCGGTCACATTGGCGGCACCGGCTTCACGCCGATCGTCAACGCGCCGGAAGTGGCGATCCTGGGTGTGTCCAAGGCCACCATCCAGCCGGTGTGGGATGGCAAGGCGTTCCAGCCAAAGCTGATGCTGCCGCTGTCGCTGTCGTACGATCACCGCGTGATCAACGGTGCCGCTGCCGCGCGCTTCACCAAGCGCCTGGGCGAGCTGCTGACCGACATCCGCACCATGCTGCTGTAACTGCTGCCCGCCGTGCTCCCCTGCCGGGGAGCACGGACACTGTTTTCGAGCTGCCACGCTCGTACCTCAACCCCGCCATCTGGCGGGGCTTTTTTTGCCTGCGATTCATGCCGTGCCGCTCAACGTCCCACCTTGAGCGGCACCGCCAGACGCAATCCGTCGCGGCATTACTGAAGAATTTGTACCTGTCAGCCGATACAGATCAAGCCAGGCCACTCTATTGCTTGTCAGCCTCAAGCACATGATGCAACCTTGCTCAAACGCGTAGCAGCACTTCGCCCAGCCCGCGCCAACAGCCTTCTTGAAGCGAGCTTCCCATGAAAAGCCAACCTGATGCCGCCAGCCGTACGGTGGCCGAGGTAGTGACGCAGTTGCCGGTGCCTTCGCGGCTCGGCATGCTGCGTTTCGAGCGGCTGAATGAGGCCAGCTGGGCCATGCTGTTCCTCGACCCGGGCTGCGAGCGTCAGTTCGGCCAGGCGGCCGTCGACCTGTGTGCGCTGATCGGCTCGCCCTATGCCAGCCTGATGGAGCCCGAGGCACGCTACAAGCTGCACGACACCATCGAGCTGCAACTGGCGCAGCGTCCGTACTACCTGGTGCGTTATACCCTGCACACCAGCCTGGGCCCGCTCAATATGCTGGAGCTGGGCGAAGCCTACCGGCAGCACAACCGCCAGTTGCTGCGCGGCTATCTGCTGGTGCTCGATGCCCAGCCCAACGACACACCCGACCTTTCGGCGGCAGAACTCGAAACCCGCAACAACCGCCTGCAGATCGCCCTGCAGCTCAACCAGCAGGCGCAGCAGGAACAGCTCGAGCACCTGGAGCGTGTACGCGCCCAGCAAGACCTGATCCTGCGCCTGGCGCGCCAGCGCTACAGCGCCGACAACTCGCTGCAGGAAGCCGCCGAGCTGATCACCCGCAGTGCCTGCGAAATCTACAGCATCGACTGCGCCAGCATCTGGTACCTGGAAGGCCAGCAACTGGAACCGATCTCGGCGTTCTACCGCGCCACCCAGGAGTACCGCCTGCCCGAGGCGATCGATGCCGGGCGATTTCCCGACTACCTCGAGGCGCTGCACACCAGCCGCGCCATCGATGCGCACAACGCGGCGCGCGACCCACGCACCCGCGAAATCTCCGAGAGCCTGCGCCAGCGCGGTATCCACGCCATGCTCGATGCCAGCATCCGCATCGACGGCCAGGTGGTCGGCGTGCTCTGCCTGGAACACAGCGGCTCGACCCGGGCCTGGCAATCGGATGAAATCGCCTTTGCCGGCGAGCTGGCCGACCAGTTCGCCCAGGTCATCAACAACCACAACCGGCGCACCGCCACCAGCGCCCTGCACCTGTTCCAGCGCGCGGTGGAACAAAGCGCCAACGCCTTTCTGCTGGTCAACCGCGATGGCGTGGTGGAATACGTCAACCCCAGCTTCACCGAGATCACCCAGTACACACCCGAAGAGGTGCATGGCCACCGCCTGTCCGAGCTCACCGCACTGGAGAACCTCAGCGAGCTGCTGTTCGACTCGCCATCGAGCCTGGCCATGGGCAACAGCTGGCAGGGCGAATTCAAGAGCCGGCGCAAGAACCTCGAGCCCTACTGGGGCCAACTGTCGATCTCCAAGGTGTATGGCGACAACCGCGAGTTGACCCACTACATCGGCATCTACGAAGACATCACCCAGAGCAAGCTGGCCCAGCAGCGCATCGAACGCCTGGCCTACACCGACAACCTCACCAGCCTGGGCAACCGCCCGGCGTTCATCCGCAGCCTCGACGAGCGCTTCGAGCGCGACAGCGACAGCCCCATCTGCCTGCTGCTGGTGGACATCGACAACTTCAAGCGCATCAACGACAGCCTCGGGCACCAGACCGGCGACAAGCTGCTGATCAGCCTGGCCCGGCGCCTGCGCAACAGCCTGAGCCCCGGTGGCAGCCTGGCGCGTTTTGCCAGCAACGAGTTCGCCGTGCTGCTGGAGGACAGCAGCCTGGATGCCGGCCAGCAGGTGGCCCAGCAGTTGCTCAACACCCTCGACAAGCCGATGTTCGTCGACAACCAGCTGATCAGCGTGACCGGCTCGGTGGGCCTGGCGTGTGCGCCGCTGCACGGGCGCGACCCGCAGACCCTGATGAAGAACGCCGGCCTGGCCCTGCACAAGGCCAAGGCCAACGGCAAGCACCAGGTGCAGGTGTTCACCGAGGCGCTCAACGCCGAGGCCAGCTACAAGCTGTTCGTGGAAAACAACCTGCGCCGCGCCCTGACCCAGAACGAACTGGACGTGTTCTACCAGCCCAAGCTGTGCCTGCGCAGCGGCCGCCTGCTCGGCCTGGAGGCCTTGCTACGCTGGAACCACCCGGAGCGGGGCATGATCCGCCCCGACCAGTTCATCAGCGTGGCCGAGGAAACCGGGCTGATCATCCCCATCGGCAAGTGGATCGCGCGCCAGGCCTGCCGCATGAGCCAGCTGCTGAGCACCGAGGGCATGGGCAACCTGCAGGTGGCGATCAACCTGTCGCCCAAGCAGTTCTCCGACCCGGAGCTGGTCAGCTCGATCGCCAACATCCTCAAGGAAGAAGCCCTGCCGCCACACCTGCTGGAACTGGAACTGACCGAGGGCCTGCTGCTCGAAGCCACCGAGGATACCCACCGCCAGCTCGACGAGCTCAAGCAACTGGGCCTGACCCTGGCCATGGACGACTTCGGCACCGGCTACTCCTCGCTCAGCTACCTGAAGAAATTCCCGATCGACATCATCAAGATCGACCGCAGCTTCATCCACGAGATCCCGGACAACCAAGACGATATGGAAATCACCTCGGCAGTGGTGGCCATGGCTCACAACCTCAAGCTCAAAGTGGTGGCCGAAGGCATCGAGACCGCCGAACAGCTGGCGTTCCTGCGCCGCCACCGCTGCGACGTCGGCCAGGGCTACCTGTTCGACCGGCCGATCCCCGGCAGCGAGCTGATCGAAAAACTCAAGCGCTATCCGCGTGGCCCAATCGCCTGACAGCGGCGAAACACTCGGGCACACTACGGGTCTACCCCCTACACATCCTGCCTTGAAGAGGAACCGCCCATGGTCCTGCGCTCGGAGATTCTGGTGAACAAAAACGTACTGCCTGCCGCCGAACAGGCGCTGCCGGGTCGCGAGACCCCGATGACGCTGCCCGAGAAGCATTTCGTGTTCGAAGACACCCCGCTGCTGGGCCCGTTCTTCGAAGACGTCGATTTCGCGATCTTCGGCCTGGGCTGCTTCTGGGGTGCCGAGCGGCGCTTCTGGCAGCGTGAAGGTGTGGTCAGCACCGTGGTCGGCTACGCCGGCGGTTTCACCCCCAACCCCACCTACGAAGAAGTCTGCTCGGGCCTGACCGGCCACACCGAAGTGGTGCTGGTGGTGTTCGACAAGGCCAAGGTCAGCTACCAGGACCTGCTGACCATGTTCTGGGAGCTGCACAACCCCACCCAGGGCATGCGCCAGGGCAACGACGTCGGCACCCAGTACCGTTCGGCCATCTACTGCACCAGCCCCGAACAGCTGGAACTGGCCGAGGCCAGCAGGCAGGCCTACCAGGCCGAGCTGAACAAGGCCGGTTTCGGCCAGATCACCACCGAGATCGCCCAGGCACCGACCGTGTACTTCGCCGAGGCCTATCACCAGCAGTACCTGGCCAAGAACCCGAATGGCTACTGCGGCATCGGCGGCACTGGCGTGTGCCTGCCACCCAGCCTGCAAGGCAACTGAGGCCACGCCATGAGCACACCGAGCATGACCCTGTTCCATGCCGCCGCCTCGCCGTTCGTGCGCAAGGTTCGCGTGCTGCTGCACGAAACCGGGCAGGCCGAGCGGGTAGCCCTGCATCCCGTCGACCTGAGCCCGATCAAGACCGATGCCGAGCTGAACCTGGGCAACCCGGCGGGCAAGATCCCGGCGTTGCGCCTGGAGGACGGCACGGTGCTGCATGACAGCCGCGTGATCGTCGAGTTTCTCGACCATCAGCATGTGGGCAACCCGCTGATCCCGCGCGAGGGCCCGGCGCGCTGGCGGCGCCTGACCCTGGCGTCGCTGGCCGATGCGATCATGGACGCGGCGGTGGTGGCGCGCTACGAGACCTTCCTGCGCCCTGAGGACAAGCGCTGGACGCCGTGGGTCGACGCCCAGCAGGACAAGATCCGGCGCGCGCTGGCGCACCTGGAAGACGAGCACCTGGCCGAACTGGCCTCGGTGTTCGACGTAGCGGCAATCGGGGTGGCCTGCGCGCTGGGCTACATCGACCTGCGCCTGCCGGACCTTGGCTGGCGCGAGCGCCAGCCGAACCTGGCAGCCTGGTATGCCGAGGTGAGTCAGCGCGAATCGATGCTAAAGACCGCCCCTTCTGTGGCCTGATCGGGCCTCATCACGGGTCAAGCTCACCCCCACAGATCTGCTGCTGCCCTTGAGGCTTGTACCGGACCTGTGGGAGCGGGCTTGACCCGCGATGAAGTCGACGCTGATCTCGGCAGCCCAGATCAATCTGATTTCCCCCACCATCACAGCCCCCAGCGTGCGTTCCTCTCTCAACCCGCTCATTTCAAGATCCCCTGCCCAACCTGATACCAGTCCAGGCGGCGTGTCAGCACCATGAACACCCCAAGCAGGCCGAACAGCAGCAACGAGCCCATCAGCAGCGCGTAGTCCTCGGCGCCCAGCAGCCCGTAGAGCATCGCGTACAGCACCAGCAACCCCGCCGCAAACCCCAGCCCGCGCACCAGGCTGCGCAGCACGTGGCACAGGTAGAAGCCGATCAGCAGCACGCAGCCGCCCGCCGACAGCGCATACGCCAACCCGAACCCCAGGTGCTCCGACAACGACAGCAACAGCAGGTAGAAGAACGCCAGGGCCACACCCACCAGCGCGTACTGGATCGGGTGCACGCTGAGGTTCTTGAGAATCTCGAACAGGAAGAACCCGGCAAAAGTCAGCGCAATGAACAGCAACGCATACTTGATCGCCCGCTCGCTCTTGAGGTACTGGTCCACCGGGTCGACGAAGCTCACGCCGAAACTGCGCCCGTGAAAGTCGTCGCAGGCGTTGTTGACCACGCACTGGGTCAGCGCATCCTCCAGGTTGGTGGAGAAGAACGAGGTCTGCCAGCGCGCGCTGAAGCCGTGGGCGTCGATCTCGCGGCTGATGGGCAGGTAGTTGCCGATGAAGCTTGGATGCGGCCAGTTCGCCGCCATGTTCACCGTGGTGCTGCGCCCTACCGGCAGCACATGCAGGCGCCCGGTGCCCTGCAGGCTCAGGTCGAAGGCGTAGTCCAGGCGGGTCTCGGCGCGGCCGTCGAGGTCGGGCAGCGTCACGTGCACACCGCCGCCCAGCCAGCCCAGCCCCGTGCCCGCGGCGAAGGCCAGCAACTGGCCATTCACGTTCAGTTCCAGGCTCTTCTCGATACCGCGGATATCGCTGATGCCCACGGCCAGAAACGCCGGGTCGAAGCGGTAATCGTCGAAGTCTTCGGTGATGCCCCACTGCGCCGGCACCTTGAATTGCCCGCTGATGCGGTTGTCGGCGTGGAACAGGCGCGCCTGGTAGATGCCCCGCGAACGCAGCTCGGTGTCGACCTTGGCGTCGACCTCCAGGGTTTCGGGCAGAAAGTACAGATGCCCGGCCACCGTGCTGGTCTGCTGCTGGGTGCTGCCATCCACGGTTTTCCAGGTGCGCTGGATCTTGCGGTACGGCACCACCAGCAGCGGCCCGCTGATCTGCTGGCTGTAGCTGGAGCTCTGGGCGATGTCCTCGACCACACTGTCGCGCTGCTGCTGGCGGTCCTGGATCAGGCCGCCGATCATCAGCAGGGGTATCAGCAGCAACACGATCAGAAAGGCGATGGCGCCCAGTTTGATGCTCAGGGTTCGGTTCATGGGCAATGGCTCCGGTTTCGATGGAGCCAGTCTGCCCGCCGTGCATGGAGCGGGTTGGGCGCTTGTGTGGAGTTATGTGGAGAGTGCGTGGAGCTCAGCCCAGCCGCTCGTTGGGCAGCCACAGGCGCACCCGCACGCCGTCCTCGACGTTGGCCACCTCCAGCGAGCCGCCATGCAGCTGCATCACTTCCTCGACGAAGTTCAGCCCAAGGCCTGTGCTCTTGCGCCCCGTGCCCGGGCGCGGCAGCGAGTAGAAGCGCTCGCTGAGCCGGCCCAGGGCATAGTCCGGGATCGCCGCCCCCTGGTTGTACAGGCTCAGCGCCAGCCGTGGGCCCCGTGTCTCCAGGTCGACCACCAGCAGGCCGCCCGGCGGGGTGAAGTCCAGGGCGTTCTCCAGCAGGTTGCCGATGGCCTGGCGCAGCAGAAACGGCTCGCACAGCAGCCGCACGCTGGCCGGTACCCGCTGGCGCACCTGCAGGCCGGCGCTTTCGATGCGCGCGCTCTGGGCCAGCAGCACCTCGTCCACCAGCGCCGCCAGCGGCACCTGCTGCTGGTCTTCCAGGCCCTGGCGCTGCTCGACCTGGGCCAGGTCCAGCAGCCGCTCGATCAACTGCTGCATGCGCGCGCTCTCGCTTTCGATATTGCTGGCAAAGCGTTGGCGCTGCTCGTCGCTCATCGGCCCCTGCAGCAGCTCGCTGGCCCCGCGAATCGCCGCCAGCGGGCTTTTCAGCTCGTGGGTCAGGGTGTGCACGTAGCGCTCCACATACGCCCTGCCCTCCAGCTGCGTGCGCATGCGCTCCACCGCACCGGCCAGTTGCGCCAGCTCGCCGCCGCGGTAATGCGGCAAGGCCACGCGTTCACCCTCGCTGACCGCCTGCGCATAGCGCGTCAGCCGACGTAGCGAGCGCGCCAGCCACCACGACAGCCCGGCGCCCACCAGCAGGCCCAGCACGATCAGGCCAAGGCCCAGGTTGAACAGGCGCCGCTCGGAGCGATCGATGTACGGCTGCAACGACTTGTTCGGCTTGGCCACGGTGACCACGCCGATGATCTTGCCGGCATCGATGATCGGCGCCGCCACGTGCATCACCGACGACTCCGGGTCGTCCGGATCGCTGCGGGTGGAGCGGGCGCCATACTCGCCGCGCAGGGTCAGGTACACGTCGTTCCAGCGCGAATAGTCCTGGCCCAGGGCTTCGCCGCTGGAGTCGAGCAACACCTTGCCGTTGACGTCGGTGACGTAGATGCGGTGGTTGACCTCGTTCTTGGCCAGGCCCCAGATATCGGCCCTGGGCTGGCGCTTGCCGTAAGCCTTGAGCAGCTCGGGCAGCCGGCCCTGGCCGAGGGTGCCGGCCTTGACCTCGTCGCGCAGAATCTCGGCCAGCAGGTTGGCGGTGTCCACCAGGGTTTCCTCGGTGGACTGGCGCACACCCGGGCGCACCTGTTCGCGCACGGTGTTGAGGATGAAGTAGCCGGTCAGCCCGACGAACAGGAAGTACACCAGGAAGATGCGGATGCCCAGGCGCATCAGCTGTGCCCGGGGCTGTAGCTGTAGCCCAGGCCGCGGTGGGTCTGGATAGGTTCGGCGTCGGCCTGCACGGTCCGCAGCTTGGCGCGCAGGCTCTTGATGTGGCTGTCGACGTTGCGCTCGTAGCCGGCCTCGGCCGGCACGCCGGTGGCATCCAGCAGTTGCTCGCGGCTGAACACCCGTTCGGGTTGTTCGAGCAGGCATTGCAGCAGGCGAAATTCGTGCCGGGTGAGGTTGAGCGATTGACCGCGATAACTGATTTGCAGGCGCTGGGAGTCGATGCTGAAGGGCGTCTCGGGGGCCTCGGGTTCGCTGCGCGGGGTCATGCGCTTGAGGATGGCGCGTACCCGCGCCGCCACTTCACGCGGGCTGAAGGGTTTGACCACATAGTCGTCGGCACCGATCTCCAGGCCCACCACGCGGTCGATCTCCCCATCGCGGGCGCTGAGGAACATCACCGGCACCTCGCTGAAGCGGCGCAGCTGGCGGCAGGTTTCGAAGCCGTTGATATCCGGCAGGCCGATATCGAGGATGATCAGGTCAGCCGGGCGCTGACGCTGCTGTTCCAGCGCGGCGCTACCCAGGGTCACCCATTCGGTGCTGTGACCGTCGCCTTGCAGGGCAAAGATCAGGGTGTCGGCGATGGCCGCTTCGTCTTCGACAATCAGTATGTGGGGCATGGGCGGTGCAGGCCTGGCAGGTTTGGGTGCACTTGTAGGGGATTATCCCTCGACTGACAAGGCCCTGTCGCGGCTCAAGCCCGCTCCCACGGGAGAACGACGGCCCTTGTGGGAGCGGGCTTGAGCCGCGATGGATTCAACTCAGCATTCAGGCTTGCCCGCCGTGAACCGGCGCGCCGGGTTCACCGCCGCGCCGAACTCGCGCAGCGCCTTGGCCCCGATCAGCAGCGGGTAGTTGAAGCTGCTGCGGTCGGTCAGGTTGACCTCCACCGTGCGCTTGACGTCGCCCAGGCACAACTCCAGCTCCACCACCGGACGCTTGGCCGGGTCGGGTGCTTCGCCGTCCTCGTCTTCATCGGCGCGGCTCTTGATCTTGCTGATGCGCGCCACCTTGTGTTCATACACCTTGCCGTCGGCATCCTTGGTCGCCAGGCGGAACCGCACCCAGTCCTCACCATCACGCTTGAAGCGCTCGATGTCCTTGGCCGACAGCGACGCGGTCAGCGCGCCGGTGTCCATCTTGGCCTTGAACGTCTGGTCGAGGTCCGCCACGCCAATGTATTCATAACGGCCATACAGGGTCGGCTCGGCGGCCATCACCGGCAAGGCCAGCAGGGAAAGCAGTGCAAGTACGGATTTCACCGGGTCAGCTTCCTTGAGAAAAGTCTGTGTTTAGACTGCCGCAGCAGCATAGGTTCGTCGCCACAGGGTATTCAACACAATGTGAAACATTTGTCCGCGCCGTGGGCTGCCCAGAATTTGGCCTGAACCGAATCCCTGCTTATCATGGCCGACCGCCTAACCGAAAATCAGAGTTTTCTTATGCGCCGCCTGCTTACCGGCAGTCTTGTGACCCTGCTGCTCTTGCTCAACACCCTGGTGCTGATCGGCCCGTTGCTGGTCTTCGCCCTGCTCAAGCTGGTACTGCCCGGCCGCTACCGCGACTACGCCTCGTGGGCGGTGATGTGGATCGCCGAGACCTGGGCCGAGATCGACAAGCTGATCTTCGCCCTGTGCATCCCCACCCGCTGGGACGTGCGCGGCGCCGCCGACCTGCGCCTGGACACCTCCTACCTGATGGTCAGCAACCACCAGAGCTGGGTGGATATTCCCGCGCTGATCCAGGTGTTCAACCGGCGCATTCCGTTCTTCAAGTTCTTCCTGAAAAAGGAACTGATCTGGGTGCCGTTCCTGGGCCTTGCCTGGTGGGCGCTGGACTACCCGTTCATGAAGCGTTACAGCAAGGCCTTCCTCGAACGCCACCCGCACCTCAAGGGCCAGGACCTGGAGATCACCAAGGCCGCCTGCGAGCTGTTCAAGCGCCAGCCGGTGACCGTGGTCAACTACCTCGAAGGTACCCGCTTCACCCCGGCCAAGCGCGATGCCCAGGGCTCGCCGTTCCGCCACCTGCTCAAGCCCAAGGCCGGCGGCGTGGCGTTCGTGCTCGCCGCGCTGGGCGAACAGCTCGACGCCCTGCTCGACGTGACCCTGGTGTACCCCGGCGACACCGCGCCGGGGTTCTGGGACCTGGTCAGCGGTGCAGTGCCGCGAGTGATCGTGGACATCCAGGTACGCGCACTGGACCCGGCCCTGTGGCGCGGCGACTACGAGAACGACCCGCAATTCCGGCGCAGCGTACAGGACTGGGTCAACCAGCTGTGGCACGACAAGGACGCGCGCATCGAGCAACTGCGCCAGGAGCTGCGCCGCTAGCCGATGATCGCGTGGGGCACGAAGCGGCTGCTGTCCTTGGTGATCAGCGAGTTGTCCTCGCGAATGCCGATGCCTGCCGGCTGATCGCCAACCACCCAGCTGCCGATCACCGTGTGGCTGCCGGCAAACCGTGGCAAGGCATGAAACTGCTGGATCACGTGGGGGCCACTGCCATACGGCCCCTCCTCCTTCACCCGCTGCCCGTCAGGGGTATGAATCTCCACATTCGCCCCCTCCCGCGAGAAGAACGGCTTGCGCACCCACCCCGGCGCCAGCGGCCGTTCGGGCGTGGCGTCGATGAATGCGGGCAGCAGGTTCGGGTGCCCTTCGTGCTGCTCCCACAGCAGCGCCAGCATGCCCTTGTTCGACAGCAGCGCCTTCCAGGGCGGCTCGACGAACAGCGTGCCGCTGCCGGCAATCGCCGGGCCATAGCGGTCGTGGAACATGTCTTCCCACGGGTAGAGCTTGAACAGGCTGGGGATCGGCGCCCCACTGCGGTCGATGAAACGCCCGGCCGGGTTCAGGCCGATGTCTTCCACATCGATCAGGCGTGTATCGAGCCCGGCGGCGGTGGCAATGTCGCACAGGTACTGCACCGTGCCACGATCCTCCAGCGAGTCCCTGACCGAGGCAAAGTAGAACGGCGTGGCAAAGGTGTTGGCGCCGAACACCTGGCCGAGCTTCTCTTCAAGGCTGTTGAACTGGTCGGCATCGGCCGGCAGTACGCCGCGCTGCATCTGCTGCTCAAGCCACAGGTACTGGAAGAAGCCGGCCTCGTACAGCGAGGTGGGTGTGTCGTAGTTGGCTTCCAGCAGCTTGGCCGGGCCATGGCCGTCGTAGCTCAGGTCCATGCGCCCGTAGAAATGCGGGTGCCCGTCGCGCCATGAGCGGCGGATCAGGTCGCGGTAGTCACGCGGGATGGCCAGGCGGTCGAGCAGCTCTTCGCTGTCCACTGCCCGCGCCACCAGGTCCATGCACAGCTCGTGCAACTGGCGGGTGGGTTCTTCGAGGTCGTCCTCGATCTGGCGCAGGGTGAACTGGTAGCACGCCGACTCGTCCCAGTACGGCTCGTCGCCGAAGGTGTGGAACCTGAAGCCGTAGTGTTCGGCGGTGGCTTTCCAGTCCGCGCGCGGGGTGCAGGCAATACGTTTCATCGCCCGCCCTCAGGAACCGAAACCGAAGCCGCCACGGCCTGGTACATGGGCCGCGAAGCCGGGGTGGCTGCCCACCGTCCAGGGCCGTGCCGAGGCCATGAAGCGCGCCGGCAGCACCGACGCATGGGCATCGGCACCAGCCCCGCCGTTGAAACGGCTGGACGGCGCGTGGTCCTCGACCAGCCCGGCATACTGGTTGCCGCTGTTGACCTGGTCGGTCAGCGAGCTGGCCCTGAACCCTTCGCGCCCTTCACGCTCGTGGTAGATCGCCTCCGACAGGTAGCGCGGCTCGACATTGACGTAGTCGTAGCGGCCACCGCCGCCGCCATACACGGCCGACGAGGTGGTGCTGGAGGTCTGGTTCAGCCCGTCGTCATACACCTGGCGCTCGGTGGTCAGGGCGAAGCCTTGCATGCGCGGCATGTGAAAGCTCGCGCCCTGACCTGGCTCGCACTGCTCGAAGCTGGCCAGGCAGTCTTCCAGGCGGGTGAAGCGTGGGGCGTTGGCATCGTGGTGCTGGCGGGCGACGTTCCAGGCGTTGTCGCACACCGAACGGCTTACCCCGGCCAGGGCGCAGCTGTCGACGTCCTGGTAACGCTTGACCTCGCTGACCACGCGGGTGGCGCTGCGATCACTGTCACAGGCGGCCAGCGCCAGCGGCAGGCTGCCCAGGGCAATCAGCCGAATGCTCGTGCTGCGTTTCATGGCTGTGCTCCGCTGTCAGGCCGCTGGGGTCATGCACGCGGCATTGAGCATGCCGATGCCGATGGCCACGGCGGCCAGCAGGATGGCGGCCGCGTTTTCCTGACGGCGGATACGCTCGTCCATGCCCTTGACCACCACGCTGACCACCACGAACGCGAGCAACTGCACGGCGCCGGCGATCACCGACCACAGCAGGAAGTCGAGCAGCGAGATCGAATGGGAGATGGCCCCGGACACGGGGATGGCGAAACCCAGCAGCGCACCGCCCAGGGCGATGGCGGCAGCGCTGTTGCCTTCGCGGATCAGGGCAAATTCGTTGTAGGGGGTCAGGCGGGTATAGATGAACGCATAGAGCGCGAACAGCACGGCGGCGCCGGCCATGTAGAACAGAAAACCCAGCACGGCATCGGCCGGCAGGGACATCTTCAGGGCATCCATGAACATCGGGGTCGCACTTCCTTGCTTGAACGGGGCGGGACGTATACCACACCGCCCCGCCTCGGCAAACCGCCGGCTTACACCGAAGGCACGGCGGCCGGGGTGCCCCAGATGCCGCCCAGGCTCTGCAGCAGCGAACCGGCCACGCCCTGCTGGCCCAGGTACTGCAGGATCAGCGGGGCGAACTGGGCGATCATGCCGGTGTTCATGCCCAGGGCGCCGAAGGCGTTGTTCAGGTCGTCGGTGTCCTTGACGTTGCCCAGTGCGTTGCTCAGGGCCGAGGAATTGCCGCTCTTGCCGAGCAGCTCGCCCAGGCCGCTGAGGCCGCCCAGGGCATTGTCGCCGGACAGCAGGTCAAGGCCGGGCACGGCCTTGCTCAGTTGCGAGTAGTCGCTGCTGCTGAGCTGATGCCTGGCCAGGCCCAGCAGCGCGCCGGTGCCGCCAATGGCCTGTTCGGGGGTGATATCGAGTTGGTCGCCCAGGGTATTGAGCAGGTTGGCCGAGGGGGCCGGGGCTTGAACGGCAGCGTCCTGCTGTTTGTTGCCTTGCATGGCAGATACGGCGTTGGCGGCATCGTTGAGATTGAAGGCCAGGGCCGAGGTGGTGGCGAGTGCCAGCAGGGAGAGCAGTGCGAAACGTTTCATGGGGCGGACCTCGTAGGAAAGCGAGGTTTCGACCCGTATCTGCGGTGAATGTTCCGCCGTCATCGACTGTAGGAGCCGGCCTTGCCGGCGAAAACAGCACCGCGATATCAGGGGTACGCGGTGGCCGCTTTCGCCAGCAAGGCTGGCTCCTGCAACAGAATGGCAACCCGCCCTAGGGCAAGGCGTACGCAATCACGTAATCACCCCGATCCGGGGACTGACGCGCACCGCCAGCACTGATCAGGATGTATTGCTTGCCGGTCTTGGGCGACACGTAGGTCATCGGCCCCGACTGGCTGCCCACCGGCAGACGCGCCTTCCAGATCTCGTTGCCGTTGCCCGAGTCGAACGCACGCAGGTAGAAGTCCTGGGTGCCGGCAAAGAACAGCAGGCCCGACTGGGTCGACAGCGAAGCGCCCAGGGTCGGCATGCCGATCGGGATCGGCAGGTGCATGCGGATGCCCAGCGGCCCGGTGTCCTGCACGGTACCGACCGGCACCTGCCACATCAGTTTCCTGGTCTTCAGGTCGATGGCCGACATGGTGCCGAACGGCGGCTTCTGGCAAGGAATACCGGCCGCGGACAGGAAGCGCTGGCGCATCGCGCCATACGGCGTACCGTCCTGCGGCACCACACCCATCTCGATGCCGCTGGCACCTTTGGGAATGTCTGCACGCGGGATCATGTAGTTGGCCAGGCCCAGACGCATGTCGTTGACGAACATGTAGTTGCTGGTCGGGTCGACCGACACGCTACCCCAGTTCATGCCACCCAGCGACCCGGGGAACTGCAACGCCGGGTCCAGCCCTGGCGGGGTGTACACGCCCTCGTGGCGCATGCCCTTGAACGAGATGCGGCACAGCATCTGGTCGAACGGGGTCGCGCCCCACATGTCCGACTCTTTCAGGGTCTGGTTGCCGATCGACGGCATCTCTACCGAGAACGGCTGAGTCGGCGAATAACGCTCGCCCGGCACGTTGCCCTGGGGCACCGGCTTCTCTTCGACCTTGGCAATCGGCACGCCGGTTTCACGGTTGATCACGAAGATCTCGCCCTGCTTGGTCACCTGGGCCAGCGCCGGTTGCACGCCACCCTTGTCATCCGGGATGTCGTACAGCAGCGGCTGGGCCGGCAGGTCGAAGTCCCACAGGTCGTGGTGGGTGGTCTGGAAGTGCCAGCGCACCTGGCCGTTCTTCACGTCCAGCGCCACGATCGAGGAGCTGTACTTGTCGTCCAGTTCGGTACGGGTGCCGGCGAAGAAGTCCGGGGTGGCGTTGCCGGTCGGCAGGTACACCAGGCCCAGCTTGGCGTCATAGGACATCGCCGACCACACGTTGGGCGTGCCACGGGTGTAGGTCTGGCCTTCGGGCGGACGCTTGGTGATGTTCGGGTTGCCCGGGTCCCAGGCCCAGGCCAGCTCGCCGGTCCGCACGTCAAAGGCACGCACCACGCCCGGCGGTTCGCCGGTGGAGAAGTTGTCGGCCACGCGGCCACCGACGATCACCACATCGCCGGCCACCAGCGGGGTGGAGGTCTGCTGGTAATAGCCCGGTTTGATCTCGCCCATGTCGACGCTCAGGTCGACCACGCCGTTATCGCCAAAGTCGGCACATGCTTCGCCGTTTTCGGCGTTGATCGCGATCAGGCGGGCATCGCCGGTGGGCAGGAACAGGCGCTTGGCGCAGGCCTGCGGGCCGGCGTCGGCGGCCAGCGGGGTTTCGGAGTAGCCCAGGCCACGGCAACGCTGCCAGTTCGGCGCGCTGCCCTTGGGGTCGAACATCCAGCGCTGCTTGCCGGTGTCCACGTCCAGGGCGAAGACCTTGCCGTAGGCGGTGCAGGAATACAGGGTGTCGCCGATCTGCAGCGGCGTGTTCTGGTCTTCGGCACCGGCGCCGGTGCTTTGCGGCACGTCACCGGTATGGAAGGTCCAGGCCACCTGCAGCTTGTCGACGTTGCCCTTGTTGATCTGGTCCAGCGCGGCAAAGCGGTTGCCGGCGGTGGTGTTGCCCCAGTGCGCCCAGTCCTTCTGCTCGGTGCCCGGCTTGACCGGCTGCACCGCAGGCTCGCTGCTGGCGGTGACCACGTGGGTGGGCACGAACATGTAGCCCAGGGTGGCGACCACGCCAACGGCCAGCACACCGGCCACCGCGAACGCGCCACGCCCGGCCGCACGACCGTCGGCGCGTTGCAGGCTCGGGAACACCAGCGCGATGACCAGGCCGATCACGGCAAAGGTCAGTACCCGCGAGACCAGCGGCCAGAAGTCCAGGCCGGCATCCCACACCGCCCAGATCGCGGTGAGTACCAGGGCCACCGCGTACAGCCAGGCGCCCGACGGCTTGCGCCGCGCGATCAGCACACCGCTGACCAGCATCGCCAGGCCCATCAGAAGGAAGTACCAGCTACCACCGAGGCTGCTCAGGTACGCACCGCCCCCTGCCAGCACCAGGCCGATCAGGGCGATCAGGATGCCCAGACCTCCCAGCAGCCACTTTGCGGTGCCCGGAGCACCTGCCTGTTCGTTCATGTGATTACCGTCCTAAACGTAGTGAAAAACCACCGTCAACAGTTGGCCGACCCAATCCCGAGCATAGTCGGCGCATTTAGGTAGCTTGCTTGTTAACCAGTTAGTACGTTTAAGGGTAACAAAAAATTGCGGGCTACTGCGACAATTTGTCTGTCAGCCCGGCTTCAGGGGCCTGAAACCGGGTAGACATTGGTCTTACGCTGCGCTGAACAGCGTGTGCGGGTCGATCACGAATTTCTTCGGCACGCCGGCATCGAACTCGCCGTAGCCCTCGGGCGCCTGATCCAGGCTGATGACCTGCACGCCGACCACCTCGGCGATGTTGATGCGGTCCCACATGATGGCCTGCATCAGGGCGCGGTTGTACTTCATCACCGGGGTCTGCCCGGTGTGGAAGCTGTGGGACTTGGCCCAGCCCAGGCCGAAACGGATGCTCAGGCTGCCCATCTTGGCTGCGGCATCCACCGCACCCGGGTCTTCGGTCACGTACAGGCCGGGGATGCCGATCTTGCCGGCGACCCGCACCACCCCCATCAGCGAGTTGAGCACCGTGGCCGGCGCCTCGTGCTGGGCCCCGGCATGCCCGTGGCCACGGGCCTCGAAGCCCACCGCATCGACCGCGCAGTCCACCTCCGGCTCGCCCAGCAGGTTGGCGATCTGTTCGTGCAGCGGGGTGTCCTGGGACAGGTCGGCGACCTCGAAGCCCTGGGCCTTGGCATGGGCCAGACGTACCGGGTTCACATCACCGATGATCACCACCGCCGCGCCCAGCAGCCGCGCCGAGGCGGCAGCGGCCAGGCCGACCGGGCCGGCACCGGCCACGTACACCGTGCTGCCGGGGCCGACACCTGCGGTGACCGCACCGTGGTAGCCGGTGGGCAGGATGTCGGAGAGGCAGGTCAGGTCGCGGATCTTCTCCATGGCCTTGTCGCGGTCGGGCAGCTTGAGCAGGTTGAAGTCGGCGTAGGGCACCAGCACATACTCGGCCTGCCCGCCGGTCCAGTCGCCCATGTCGACATAGCCGTAGGCGCCGCCGGCGCGGGCCGGGTTGACGCTCAGGCACACGCCGGTGTGTTGTTCCTTGCACGAGCGGCAGCGCCCGCAGGCCACGTTGAACGGCACCGAGACCAGGTCGCCCAGTTGCAGGTTCTCGACGTCACGGCCTTTCTCGATGACCTCGCCGGTGATTTCGTGCCCCAGCACCAGGCCGGTCTGGGCGGTGGTACGACCGCGCACCATGTGCTGGTCGGAGCCGCAGATATTGGTGGAGACCACCCGCAGGATCACGCCGTGTTCGATCTTGCGCCCACGTGGGTCCTGCATTTTGGGATAGGGGATTGTTTGCACCTCGACCTTGCCTGCGCCCAGGTACACCACACCACGATTGCCAGACATGCTTTCACCTCGCTCGATTGTTGTTATGTCGCGCTGAATGTTCTGTCCGTCTTTCGGGCCTCATCGCGGGTCAAGCCCGCTCCCACGGTCCCTGTGGGAGCGGGCTTGACCCGCGATGCACCCGCTACAGCACCACCGTGCGATTGGCGTTCAAAAACACCCGCCGCTCGATGTGATACCCCACCGCCCGCGCCAACGTCAGGCATTCGATATCGCGCCCGCGGGCAATCAGGTCTTCAGGGTAGTGGCTGTGATCCACGGCTTCCACGCCCTGGGCAATGATCGGGCCCTCGTCCAGGTCGTTGTTGATGTAATGCGCCGTGGCCCCCACCAGCTTCACGCCCTTGTTGTAGGCCTGGTGATACGGCTTGGCGCCCTTGAACCCCGGCAGCAGCGAGTGATGGATGTTGATCGCCCAGCCATCCAGGCGTCGGCACAGCTCCGGCGACAGCACCTGCATGTAGCGCGCAAGGATCACCAGCTCGGCGCCGGACGCCTCGATCACCTGCAGCACCTTGCGCTCCTGCGCCGGCTTGTCCTGCGGGTCGAGGGCAAAGTGGTAATAGGGGATGCGGTGCCAGTGCGCCAGCGGCTCCAGGTCCGGGTGGTTGGAAATCACCGCCACCACGTCCATCGCCAGCTGGCCGATGCGCTGGCGGTACAGCAGGTCGTTGAGGCAATGATCGGCCTTGGACACCATGATCACCACCTTGGGCCGGTGCCTGGGCGCAGTCAGCTCGAAGGTCATGCCGAACGCTTCGCCACGGGCGGCCAGGCCTGCGCGAAAGGCCTGCTCGTCGAATGCCTCGGGCTGGCGAAACTCCACCCGTATGAAGAACCGCGCCGACAGCCGGTCATCGAACGAATGATGCTCGGTGACGTAGCACTGCTGCTCGTACAGGTAGCGCGTCACCGCGTCCACCGTACCCAGCAGGCTGGGGCAGTCGGCGGTAAGGATCCAGGTGTCCGGCGCACGGCTCATGAGGCGATGCTCAGGCCATGTTCGGCGCAGGCATCCTGCAGCCACAGCCACCAGTAGTCGCTGAAGCTGCGCCGGATCAGCAGCTCCCAGGTGTCCTCCCCGGTGCGCCGGATCACCAGCTGGGACTTGGCGAACACCGTGCCCACCGCCTTGCCCACCGGGAAGTTGTTGGGGTGCACGTCGTAGCTGGTGGACTTCATCAGCACCTCGCGCACCCTGGGCCCGCTCAGTTCGAGCAGGGTCTGCCCGCCGCTGACGTTGACCACCTGGATGTGTTGCCCGTCGAGGGCTTCGCGCAGCTTCTGCTCGGCGGCCAGCTCCTCGCCACCGGGCACGATCAGCAGCCACTCGTCGGGGCCCATCCACTGCAGCGAGGCCTCGCCGCTGGCGACCACGGTGAGTGCGACCGGCAGTTCCAGGCCCAGCGCTTGTTGCACGCCGCTGACGAAAGCCGGGTCGTGGGCGTTGCCGCGCAGGGTCAGGTGGCCGAGGAACTTCTTCTCGCGCAGGGTCACGCCGGGGTTCTTGCGGCCCTTGCCGACCAGGCTGGGCAGGTCGGCGTGATGCAGGGGTGATTCGGCCCTGGCGTCAGTCTCGGGGCGTTGCGGGTAGACGTTGATTGCGCTCATTACATACCTGCCTTGAATTCAGTAGTGCTGTGATCTCTTTGTAGGAGCCGGCCTTGCCGGCGAAGCCCGCGACCCGGTTGCAACCCGGTGCGCGGTGGTCGCTTCGCCAACAAGGCTGCTCCTGCAACCATCAGATGTTCTGCCGCTCACCCTTCGGATCAAAGAACACCGAGGCGCAGATCTCGGCCTCGATCACGCTGCCATCGGCCTGCGGCGAAAACACCCGCTCGCCCATGCGTTTGAGCCCGCCCTTGACCACCCCCATGGCAAACGAATAGCCCAGCGAGTTGCTCGCGTAGCTCGAGGTCACGTGCCCCACCATGTCCATCGGAATCGGCTGTTTGGGGTCCAGCACCAGCTGCGCGCCCTCGGGCAACCACTGGCTCGGGTCCACCGGCTTGAGCCCCACCAGCTGCTTGCGGTTCTCGCGCACGCAGTCTTCCCGGTTCATGCCGCGCCAGCCGATCCACGAGAACGGCTTGGTGCGCCCCACGCACCAACCCATGTTCAGGTCGTCCGGGGTCATCGAGCCGTCGGTGTCCTGGCCAACAATGATGAAACCTTTCTCGGCGCGCAGCACGTGCATGGTCTCGGTGCCATAGGGGGTGAGGTTGTACGGCTTGCCGGCGGCAACGATCTGCTCCAGCACGCCCATCGCGTAATTGGCCTGCACGTTCACTTCATACGACAGCTCGCCGGTGAACGAGATGCGGAACACCCGCGCCGGCACCCCGCCCACCAGGCCCTCCTTCCAGCTCATGAACGGGAAGGCGTCCCTGTCCAGGTCGATGTCAGTCACTTCAGCCAGCAGCTTGCGGCTGTTGGGCCCCGACAGGGTCAGCGTGGCCCAGTGGTCGGTGACGGAGGTGAAGTACACCTTCAGCTCTGGCCATTCGGTCTGCTGGTAGATCTCCAGCCATTGCAGCACCCGCGCCGCGCCGCCGGTGGTGGTGGTCATCAGGAAGTGGTTGTCGCCCAGGCACGCGGTCACGCCATCGTCGAAAACCATGCCGTCTTCCTTGCACATCAGGCCGTAGCGCGCCTTGCCCACGTCGAGCTTGGTCCAGGCGTTGGTGTAGATGCGGTTGAGGAACTCACGGGCGTCCGGGCCCTGAATGTCGATCTTGCCCAGGGTCGAGGCATCCAGCAGGCCGACGCTGTCGCGCACCGCCTTGCATTCACGGGCCACCGCCGCCTGCAGGTCTTCGCCGCCGCGGGGGAAATACCACGGGCGCTTCCACTGGCCGACGTCCTCGAACTCGGCGCCGTTCTTCACATGCCAGGCATGCAGCGCGGTGAAGCGCACCGGCTCGAACAGGTGGCCGCAATGGCGCCCGGCCACCGCGCCGAAGGTCACCGGCGTGTAGTTGGGGCGAAACATGGTGGTGCCCATCTGCGCAATGCCGATGCCCAGCGAGCGTGCGGCGATCGCCAGCCCGTTGATGTTGCCCAGCTTGCCCTGGTCGGTGCCGAACCCCAGCGCGGTGTAGCGCTTGACGTGCTCCACCGACTCGAAGCCTTCGCGGGTGGCCAGTTCGATAGCGGCCGCAGTCACATCGTTCTGCTGGTCGACGAACTGCTTGGGTGCCCGCGCGGTGTTGCGGTCATGGGGCACCTGGAAGAGCGCCACGGTGGGCTCCTCCGGACGCACCAGCACCTTGGGCAGGACGCCCTCCACTGCCTTGAAGCCGGCCTCGGTGGCCGCACGCACGCCGCCTTCGAAACCGTCGGCCAGCGCATCGCCCAGGGCGAACACGCCATTGACGCCACCCACGCACACGCGCTTCTGCGGCGCTTCGCCGGGCACGAAGCCGAGAATGTCGTCGCGCCACAGCGGCTTGCCGCCCAGGTGCGAAGCCAGGTGCACCACCGGGCTGTAGCCGCCCGACGTCGCCACCAGGTCGCAGTCCAGCCATTCGCCGGGGCTGGTGACCTGGTGTGCGGCCACGTCGATGGCTGCCACCCGCGCTGCCGTCACATGCTTGCTGCCGCGCGCCTCGATCACCGCGCTGGAGGTGAGGATGCGAATGCCCTTGGCACGTGCCTCCTCCACCAGCGAGCCACGCGGGTTGTGCCGCGCATCGGCGACCGCGACCACCTTGAGCCCGGCGTCGTGCCAGTCCAGCGCCACGCGATAGGCGTGATCGTTGTTGGTCGACAGCACCAGCTTGCGCCCCGGCGCCACGCCATAACGGCGCACGTAGGTAGATACCGCGCCGGCGAGCATGTTGCCCGGCACATCGTTGTTGCCGTACACCAGCGGCCGCTCGTGGGCACCGGTGGCCAGCACCACACGCCCGGCGCGCACACGGTGCATGCGCTGGCGCACCCGGCCGATGGGTGCGCGGTCGCCCAGGTGATCGGTGAGGCGCTGGTGGATCGTGAGGAAGTTGTGGTCGTGGTAGCCGTTGACCGTGGCCCGCGCCAGCAAGGTGACCTCGGGCATGCCCTGCAGCTCGTCGATCACCTTGGCCACCCACTCGGCGGCGGGCTGGCCGTCGAGGGTCTCGCGGGTATCGAGCAGGCTGCCGCCGAACTCCTCCTGCTCGTCGGCCAGGATCACCCGCGCCCCGCTGCGCCCGGCTGCCAGTGCCGCAGCCAGCCCGGCGGGGCCTGCGCCGACCACCAGCACATCGCAGTGGTGGTTCATGTAGTCGTAGCTGTCCGGGTCGTTTTCCAGCGGCGAACGGCCCAGGCCCGCGGCCTTGCGGATGTACTTCTCGTAGGTCATCCAGAACGACTGCGGGTACATGAACGTCTTGTAGTAGAACCCCGGCGGCATCAGCTTGCCGCCGACCTTGCCGAGGATGCCCATCACGTCGGTGTTCACGCTGGGCCAGCCGTTGGTGCTGGTGGCCACCAGCCCGGCGTACAGCGCCTGCTGGGTAGCGCGCACGTTGGGTACCTGGGTGGCCTCGCTGGCACCGATCTGCAGGATCGCGTTGGGCTCTTCGCTGCCGGCGGCGATGATGCCGCGTGGGCGCGAGTACTTGAAGCTGCGCCCCACGATGTCGACGCCATTGGCCAGCAGCGCGGCGGCCAGGGTGTCGCCCTGGTAGCCCTGGTAGCGCTGGCCGTTGAAGGTGAAGTCGAGGACCTGGCTGCGGTCGATACGACCGCCGTTGGGCAGACGATAGCGCTGGCTCATACCTTTTCTCCCTGGCCGGTGACAGCCAGCTGCGGGACGTTTTCCTGGGCGCGCGCCTGGGGCCTGGCACCAATCGGATAGGTTTCGAGAATCTCGTAGGTCACGGTGTCGCGGGTGGCGTTGAAGTACTGGCGGCAGCCCGCGGCATGGATCCACAGCTCGTGGTGCAGGCCGCGCGGGTTGTCACGAAAGAACAGGTAGTCGCCCCACTGCTCGTCGGTGCAGGCATTCGGGTCCAGCGGGCGCGGAATGTGGGCCTGGCCGGCGGCATGGAATTCTTCCTCGGAGCGCAGTTCGCCGCAGTGGGGACAGAAGATGTGCAACATGGAGTGTCTCCTGTTAGTGGGCGACAGCGGCAGCGCCGTGCTCGTCGATCAGGGCGCCGTTATGGAAACGGTCGATGGAAAACGGCTTGGCCAGTGCATGCATCTCGCCGGTGGCCAGGCTTGCGGCGAACACGTGGCCCGAGCCCGGCGTGGCCTTGAAACCGCCGGTACCCCAGCCGCAGTTGAAGAACATGTTCGCCACCGGGGTCTTGGAGATGATCGGGCAGGCGTCCGGGGTGGTGTCGACGATGCCGCCCCACTGGCGGTTCATGCGCACCCGCGACAGGATCGGGAACATCTCGACGATGGCCTGCAGGGTATGTTCGATCACCGGGTACGAACCGCGCTGGCCGTAGCCCACCCAGCCGTCGATGCCGGCGCCGATCACCAGGTCGCCCTTGTCCGACTGGCTGATGTAGCCGTGCACCGCGTTGGACATGATCACGCTGTCGATGATCGGCTTGAGCGGCTCGGACACCAGTGCCTGCAGCGGGTGCGACTCGATGGGCAGGCGAAAGCCGGCCAGCCTGGCCATGTGCCCGGAGTTGCCGGCGGTGACCACGCCCACGCGCCGCGCACCGATGAAGCCCTTGTTGGTCTCGACGCCGACCACCGCGCCGTTTTCCTTGCGAAAGCCGATCACCTCGGTCTGCTGGATCAGGTCCACGCCCAGGGCATCGGCGGCACGCGCATAGCCCCAGGCCACGGCATCGTGACGCGCCACGCCGCCGCGCCGCTGCACGGTGGCGCCGAGAACCGGATAACGGGTGTTTCTGGAGCAGTCCAGGTGCGGAATCTCGTCGGCCACCTGCTTGCTGTTCAGCAGTTCGCCGTCCACGCCGTTGAGCCGGTTGGCGCTGACCCGGCGCTCGGAGTCGCGCATGTCCTGCAGGGTGTGGCACAGGTTGTAGACCCCGCGCTGGGAGAACATGACGTTGTAGTTGATGTCCTGGGACAACCCCTCCCAGAGCTTCATCGCGTGCTCATAGAGGTGCGCCGACTCGTCCCACAGGTAGTTGGAGCGCACGATGGTGGTGTTGCGCGCGGTGTTGCCGCCGCCCAGCCAGCCCTTCTCGACCACCGCCACATTGGTGATGCCGTGCACCTTGGCCAGGTAGTAGGCGGTGGCCAGGCCGTGCCCGCCGCCGCCGACGATGACCACGTCGTAGACCTTCTTCGGGGTGGGCGTGCGCCACATGCGCTGCCAGTTCTCGTGGTGGCTGAGCGAGTGCTTGAAAAGGCCGAAGCCCGAATAGCGTTGCATGGTCTGTTACTCCACTCAGCGGTAAACCGGAAAATCCGCACACAGTGCCGACACGCTCCTGGCCACGTCGGCCTCGACATCGGCATCGCCCAGGTGGTCGAGGATGTCGCAGATCCAGCCGGCCAGCTCCGTGCACTGGGCCACCTTGAAGCCACGGCTGGTGACGGCCGGGGTGCCGATGCGCAGGCCCGAGGTGACGAACGGCGACTGTGGGTCGTTGGGCACGGCGTTCTTGTTGACGGTGATGTGGGCGCGTCCCAGGGCGGCATCGGCGTCCTTGCCGGTCAGGCCCTGGCGGATCAGGCTGACCAGGAACAGGTGGTTGTCGGTGCCACCGGACACCACGTCGAAACCACGCTCGATGAACACCGCAGCCATCGCCCGGGCGTTGTCGATCACCTGTTGCTGGTAGGCCTTGAAGCCGGGCTCCAGGGCCTCCTTGAAGCACACCGCCTTGGCCGCGATCACATGCATCAGCGGGCCGCCCTGCCCGCCGGGGAACACCGCGGCGTTGAGTTTCTTTTCCAGCGCTTCGTTGGCCCTGGCCAGGATCAGCCCGCCACGCGGGCCACGCAGGGTCTTGTGGGTGGTGGTGGTGACCACGTCGGCATAGGGCAGCGGGTTGGGATACAGGCCCGCCGCGACCAGCCCGGCGACGTGGGCCATGTCGACGAACAGGTAGGCGTTGACCTTGTCGGCGATCTGGCGAAAGCGTGGGAAATCGAGGGTTTTGCTGTAGGCCGAAAACCCGGCAATGATCATCTTCGGCTGGTGCTCGACGGCCAGGCGCTCGACCTCGTCGTAGTCGATCAGGCCGGTGCGGGTGTCGATGCCGTATTGCACGGCGTTGTACAGCTTGCCGCTGAAACTGACCTTGGCACCGTGGGTGAGGTGGCCGCCGTGGGCCAGGCTCATGCCCAGCACGGTGTCGCCGGCCTGCAGCAGGGCCAGGTACACCGCGGCGTTGGCCTGGCTGCCGGAGTGCGGCTGGACGTTGGCATAGTCGGCGCCGAACAGCTGCCTGGCACGATCGATGGCCAGTTGCTCGACCTTGTCCACGTGCTCGCAGCCGCCGTAGTAGCGCTTGCCCGGGTAGCCTTCGGCGTACTTGTTGGTCAGGCCGCTGCCCTGGGCCTGCATCACGCGCTTGCTGGTGTAGTTTTCCGAGGCGATCAGTTCGATGTGGTCTTCCTGGCGCTGTTCCTCGGCGTTGATCGCCGCCAGCAGTGCATCGTCGTAACCCTGGATCTGGTCGTGCTTGGTGAACATCGCATCTCTCCCGGCAGTGGCATGGACAGCGCCCTTTGGCTGCGATGGTAGGGCTGGCGCGGGCCGTCCAGATGCCTGCGCACGCCACGCAAAGGTGCGTTTACGACATGGGCCTTGTAGTCGGCGATTTGATAGTTGGTTTAGAGTGCTTGCCTGCGTCGACCACAGGACAGTGCAATGACAGAAAAAAGCCAGCAATTTGCCAGCGACAACTATTCCGGCATCTGCCCCGAAGCCTGGGCGGCGATGGACAAGGCCAACCAGGGCCACGAACGCGCCTACGGCGACGACCAGTGGACCGCCAAGGCCTCCGACCACTTTCGCAAACTGTTCGAGACCGACTGCGAGGTGTTCTTCGCCTTCAACGGCACCGCCGCCAACTCCCTGGCCCTGTCGTCCCTGTGCCAGAGCTACCACAGCGTGATCTGCTCCGAGACCGCCCACGTCGAGACCGACGAATGCGGCGCGCCGGAGTTCTTCTCCAACGGCTCCAAGCTGCTCACCGCCCGCAGCGAAAACGGCAAGCTCACGCCGGAGTCCATCCGCGAAGTGGCGCTCAAGCGCCAGGACATCCACTACCCCAAGCCACGCGTGGTAACCATCACCCAGGCCACCGAAGTGGGCAGCGTGTATCGGCCCGAAGAGCTCAAGGCGATCAGCGCCACCTGCAAGGAGCTGGGCCTGAACCTGCACATGGACGGCGCGCGCTTCAGCAATGCCTGCGCGTTCCTGGGCTGCTCGCCGGCCGAACTGACCTGGAAGGCCGGCATCGACGTGCTGTGCTTTGGCGGCACCAAGAACGGCATGGCGGTGGGCGAGGCGATCCTGTTCTTCAACCGCAAGCTGGCCGAAGACTTCGACTACCGCTGCAAGCAGGCCGGGCAACTGGCGTCGAAGATGCGCTTTCTGTCGGCGCCGTGGGTAGGGTTGCTCGAAGACGGTGCGTGGCTGCGCCATGCGCAGCACGCCAACCACTGCGCGCAGTTGCTCAGCGGGCTGGTGGCGGACATCCCGGCGGTGCAGTTGATGTTCCCGGTAGAAGCCAACGGGGTGTTTCTGCAGATGCCGGAGCCGGCACTGGAAGCGCTGCGCGCCAAGGGCTGGCGGTTCTACACCTTCATCGGCAGCGGCGGCGCACGGTTCATGTGCTCGTGGGACACCGACGAGGCACGGGTGCGCGAGCTGGCGGCGGATATTCGTGCAGTAACGCTGGGTCGCTGATGGCCCCTTCGCCGGCAAGGCCGGCCCCTACAGACACCGCCAACCTGTAGGAGCCGGCCTTGCCGGCGAAGCAATCACCCTGATCTAGAGCCTGAACCCACCCATCTGCCGCGCCAGGTCATCAGCCAGCCCGCGCAACGCCTGGCAATCCACCCGACACGCCTCCACCTGCGCCACCGTCTGGCGCGCCAGGTCGGAAATCCCCTGCACGTTGCGGTTGATCTCCTCGGTCACTGCCGACTGCTCCTCGGTGGCAGTGGCCACCTGCAGGTTCATGTCGGTGATGTGCTCCACCTGCCCGGTAATGGTGGTCAACGACGCTCCGGTCTGCTGGCTCGACGCCACGCCGGTGCCGGTCGCCGCCTGCCCCGCCTGCATCGACGCCACCGCGCTGCCCGCCCCCTGCTTGAGGCGCTGGATCATCTGCTGCACCTCGTCGGTGGACACCTGGGTTCGCTGGGCCAGGGTACGTACCTCGTCGGCCACCACAGCGAAGCCACGGCCCATCTCCCCGGCCCGCGCCGCCTCGATCGCCGCGTTCAACGCCAGCAGGTTGGTCTGCTCGGAAATGCTGCGGATCACCGCCAGCACCTCGTCGATGGACGCCACCTCCTGTGCCAGTTGGCCAACCGCACTGGCCGCCACGCCGATCTCGCCCGACATGCCTTCGATGTGCGCAATCGAGCGCTGCACCACCTCGCGCGCCTGCAACGCTTCGGTGCGCGCGGTCTGCGAGGCGTGCGCGGCCTGGCCGGCATTCTGCGCGATGTCCTGCACGGTGAGGCCCATCTGGTGCACGGCAGTGGCCACCATCTCGGTCATCTCCTGCTGGCGATGGGAGCGCGCGGCGGTGTCCTCCACCACCGCGCTCACCTGCCCCACGGCGCTGCGCAGGTGCTCGGTGGTGCGCAGCACCTCGCCGATCAGGTCGCGCTGGCTGTCCAGAAAACGGTTGAAACCCCGGGCCAGGTCGCCCAGTTCATCGGCCCGCGACTCGTCCAGGCGCTGGGTCAGGTCGCCACCGCCCTGGGCAATCGCGGTCAGCGCACCGGTCACCCGGCGCAGCGGGCGCACGATGCCGCGCGCCAGCCATACCACCAGCAGCAGCGACAGCAACGCCACCGCCGCGCCGATCAGGCTGGTGAGCCACACGGCCTGGTTCACCTGGGCGTAGATCTGCGCCTCGGGCACCTCGGCCACCAGGGTCCAGTTCAGGTCGCGCAGCGGCAGGCTCAGGGCCAGGTAGGTCTCGCCATCGCGCTCGAAGCGGCTCTGCTGCAGGCCCTCGTGCGGGGTCAACGCACGCTGGGCGGCGCCTTCGCCGATCTGCTCGGCCAACTGGCGCTTGCCGCTGAACTCGGACTGCGGGTGCACCTGGATCAGTCCATCGCCGCGCACCAGGAACACCCGGCCGCGCTCACCGAAACTGAAGTCGTGGATCAGTTGGGACAACTCGGTCATGCGCAGGCCCAGCCCGGCAATGCCCACCAGCTGGCCGGCTTTTTCCACCCGAAAGTCGATGAACAGCGCCAGGTCGCCACTGCTGATGTCCGTGTCGATATTGAGCAGGCGCGGCTTGCCACTGTCGATGAACCCGAAGAACCACGAGTCCTTCGGGTTGTCGCGGCTCAAGGTGCGGTCCAGCCCGCCCTGGTTGTAGTAGTGATTGCTGCGCGTGGCGGCGAACAGCGCGGTGAACGCCTGGTTGTGCACACGCACCGACTCCAGGTACTCGACGAACGCACCGGCCTGTTCGGGGGGCTCCCCCGCTGCCAGCCAGTCGCGCAACAGGGTGTTGTTGGCAATGTCGGCCGCCGCCGTCAGAGGCCGGCCCAACATGCGCTCGATATCGTTGCGCATGGCCTCGATGCTCGCCGGCAGCGCCGTCTCCACCAGGTAGCGCTCGGTCAGTCGATTGACCGCCACGGTGTAGATACCAACCACGATCAGAATGCTCGCCACCAGGGCCGCGCCCATGCTTGCGATCAATTGCCACTGGATACTGCGCCGCCAGAACTGCATGAATTTCCCCTGAGTTAAACCAGCCGTGTACCGCGAACACCAGGCCAATTGTATACAACAGAAAATACAATGCTAGCAGTCAGCCACACTCGGGCCGCTCACTGCCCCCAGGGGTCAGTGAGCCAGCACAGTAAAGAGGGAATGCACGCGAGGGGGAAATCAGCTGTTGCCGATTGTCCGGGCAATGACGTCGACCGTGGCGCTGACTTGCTCTTGATAACGGTCGAGGGCTTCCTGATGTGCCTGTTGCAGTTCGATCTGCTGCGAGCACAGGTTCAGGGCGGCCAGCACCAGCAACTTGTCGCCGATCAGCGACGGGTACTTGCGCTTGGTATCGGCCAGGGAGGCCTTGAGCATCTGCACCGCCTGCGCCAGGGTCTGCTCCTGACCTTCAGGGGCCTTGATCGAATAGTCATTGCCCATTATCGACACGACATTGATCGACTGCGCGGTGGTCTTCATGCGGTAACGGCGCCGCCACCGGCACGTTCAACCAGCGCCTGGATACGCGCGGCGGTTGCACCTTGCTTCTCTTCCTGCTCCATCAGGCTCAGTTGCAGGCTTTCGTTCTCGTCCTTGGCCTGGGCCAGTTCGTCGCTCAGCTGCGCGTTGCGCTCGGCCAGGTCGAGGTTCTTCTGCACCAGGTCGTTGACCAGTTGCTCCAGTTGACTCAGGGATGTTTCCAGCATGATTGCGTTCTCACGGTTTTTCAGGGGGCGCACACGATAAAGAAATCTCACCGCACTCGCCAGGGATATCGGGGCCAGAGCCTCGACCGGGTGCAGATTGACCCGTCGATCGGCAACCGGTTCCAGCGCTTGGTCGGATGCCGGGGTGAAAAAAATGACCGGTGGTTCACATTTAGTTACATGCCCCCTCAAGTCTGCCCTGCTTTGACCGATAGGCAATAAGAGTTGCCCCACGACGCATGGACCGCGCGCATTCCTATTCCCTGCCGGATAAAACCATGTCATTACGTAACATGAACATCGCCCCGCGCGCACTTCTGGGGTTTTCGCTGATCGGCGCCCTGATGCTTGCATTGGGCATCTTTGCCCTCAACCAGATGGGGCAGATACGCAAGGCCGGCGAAGCCATCGAACAGATCAGCGTGCCCAGCATCACCAACCTCGACCAGCTCACCCAACTCACCCTGCGCCTGCGCACGTTGTCCTACCGCCTGCTGCTCAACCGCGAAGCCGCCACCCTGCAGGACACCGTGCAACTGCTGGCCAAGCGCAATGCCCAGATCGACGAAGCGCGCCGGGCCTACGAGCCACTGATCGAAGGCGACGAGGAACGGGGCGCGTACAACCAGTACGTGCAGCTGCTCAACCAGTACCGCCAGCTCGAAAACCGCATGGTAAGCCTGTCGCAGGCCGGTGATGTGGAAGCACTGCGCAGCCTGATCAACCACGACCTGCTCGACAACTCCGAGCAGATCAGCGCAGTCACCGATCGCCTGGTCAAGATCAACACCGATCAGACCCGTGTGACCAACCAGACCGCCGCCACGCAATACGACACGGCCTTCACCCTGGTGATCGTGCTGCTGGTGGCCGCCACCGCACTGACCCTGCTGTGCGCGCTGCTGCTCACCCGCAGCATCGTCAAGCCGATCGACGAAGCGCTGCAGGCGGCCGAGCTGATCGCCGATGGCAACCTGACCAAACCGATCAACACCACCGGTACCGACGAAGCGGCGCGCCTGCTGCACGCCATGGGCAAGATGCAGCACAAGCTGCGCGACACCCTGCAGCAGATTGCCGGCTCCGCCACCCAGCTGGCCTCGGCGGCCGAAGAGCTGAATGCAGTCACCGACGAAAGCGCACGCGGCCTGCAGCAGCAGAACAACGAGATCCAGCAGGCCGCCACTGCCGTCACCGAGATGACCAGCGCGGTGGAAGAAGTGGCACGCAACGCGGTGAGCACATCCGAGGCGTCCAAGCAGGCCACCCGCTCGGCCGGCGACGGTCGCGACCTGGTCATGGAGACCGTCAGCGCCATCGAGCGCATGAGTGCCGACGTGCAGGGTACTGCCGAGCTTATCGGCAACCTGGCCGGCGAGTCGCGTGACATCGGCAAGGTGCTCGATGTGATCCGCGGCCTGGCCGACCAGACCAACCTGCTGGCCCTCAACGCCGCCATCGAGGCGGCGCGTGCCGGTGAAGCCGGGCGCGGCTTCGCCGTGGTCGCCGACGAAGTGCGCGCTCTGGCCCACCGGACCCAGCAGTCGACCAGCGAAATCGAGCGCATGATCGGCAGCATCCAGGGCGGTACCGAACAGGCGGTGAACTCGATGCGCCACAGCACCGAACGCGCCGAGTCGACCCTGAGCATCGCCCGCGGCGCCGGCCTGTCGCTGGAGACCATCACCACCGCGGTGGCCGAAATCAACGAACGCAACCTGGTGATCGCCAGCGCCGCCGAAGAGCAGGCCCAGGTGGCCCGCGAAGTGGACCGCAACCTGGTGAACATCAACGACCTGTCGGTGCAGTCGGCCACCGGGGCGCACCAGACCAGCGCCGCGAGTGCCGAACTGTCTCGCCTGGCGGTGGGCCTGAACGGCCTGGTCGCACGCTTCAGCGTGTAGGTCGCCACCGGGCCCCGGCGCAGTGCGCGCCGGGCGCCCGGTTTTTTTCGATCGGCCCCCGCTCGCCGTCGAAAACACTATCTCGTCAGACTTATCTAAAGTTGCTCACAAACTATTCCTAATATTAAGTAGGAATATTCACTGCACTTTAACTTCGGCATAAAAAACCTCACGCCGCACGATAACTTTTCGCAATAACCTCCCCGCATTGCAGACTGGCATAAATACCAGTTTACAAATCAGAATGGCTCTACATCGGACATTACAGACACTTTCAGGCAAGTACCTGCGCGCTCGCTGAAAGTGTGTCGTTGTTCCGTTAGTTGCAGCTTCATCTAACCTCATCAGCATTGAAACTTTCGCCCGAATGCCTGGGAACGCCATGAACAATGCGGCACCTGCACCTGAAACGTCAGGCCTGAAGATAGAAACCCGTACCATCCACCCGGTGCCCCTCGACGAGCGTCACGGCAAGGCCTGGCACCTTGGCCCCTTCTGGTTCACCGGCAACTTCGTACTCACCACCATGGTCACCGGCTTCGTCGGGCCCGCCCTGGGTCTGGCCGCCTGGCAGGCGGTGCTGGCGATCCTGCTCGGGGTGGCCCTGGGCACCCTGTGCATGGCCCTGCATGCCAACCAGGGCCCGCGCCTTGGCCTGCCACAGATGATCCAGTCCCGTGCCCAGTTCGGCCTGCGAGGCGCCGTGCTGCCGTTCATGGCGGTGGTGTGCGTGTACATCGGCTTCAACGTGTTCAACGTGATCCTGGCCACCGATGCGCTGACCACTGTGCTGCCGGGCAGCGATGCCTTCTGGTACGCACTGCTGATCGCGGTGGCCGTGGTGATCGCCGTGGTCGGGCACGACCTGCTGCACACCGTGCAGCGCTGGCTCACCTACCTGCTGATCGGCGTGTTCGGCCTGCTCACCCTGGCAGCGCTGCTGTTGCTGGAGGCCGACACCGTTCAGCGCCAGCTGCAGTTTTCCTGGTCGGGCTTTCTCATCCAGCTGTCGGCCGCCGCCGGCTACCAGATCAGCTACTCGGTGTATGTCTCGGACTACTCGCGCTACCTGCCGCCCAGCACCTCGGCGCGCAAGGTGGTGCTGTGGACCTATCTGGGCGCCGCGGGCTCTGCGGTGTGGCTGATGTCGCTGGGCGCGCTGGTAGCCTCGGCAGTGGTGGCGCCCGAAGCCATCAGCAGCCTGCAACACCTGGGCAACCGCTTCCTGCCCGGCTTCGGCACCTTCGCGATCCTGATGGCGGTGCCGGCGCTGGTGGGCATCATGGCCGTCAACTGCTACGGCGCGCTGCTGACCGGCATCAGCGCGATCACCGCGTTTCGCCCGCTGGCGCCGGGGCTGGCCGGACGCGCCCTGGGCCTGGGCGGCATTGGCGCGCTGGTGTACCTCACCGCCATCGCGTTGCCCGACAGCTACCTCGACAGCTTCAACCTGTTCCTGCAACTGATGCTGTATGTACTGGTGCCCTGGAGCGCAATCAACCTCACCGACTACTACCTGTTGCGCAAAGGCAACTACGTGATCCCGGCCATGTTCGACCCGGCGGGCGAATACGGCCAGTGGGCCTGGCCCGGCATCCTGGCCTACCTGGGGGGGCTGCTGGCGATGCTGCCCTTCGTGTCGCTGGCCGGCGTGCAAGGGCCGGTGGCGGTGGCGTTGTCCGGCGCCGACCTGGCCTTCGTTCCCGGCTTCATCGTTTCGGCCCTGCTGTACTGGCTCCTGATGCGCCACCTGCCCGGCATCCCGCCGCCCCCGGTCGCCGAGCGCAAGGCGCCGCAGCCATGACCCCATCCCCGCAAACCGTGCGTGTCGGGTGCTACCAGTTGGCGCCCACCATTGCCAATCCAAGCTACAACCTCGACCGTACCCGGGTGGCCATCGCCGAGGCCGCCGAGCGCGGCGCGCAACTGCTGGTACTGCCCGAGCTGGCGCAGAGCGGCTACGCGTTCTACGACCGCGAAGAGGCCCACGCGCTGTCCGAGCCCCGTGACGGGCCGACCCTCGAGGCCTGGGCCCGGCAGGCCGCCAAGTACCAGATCATCGTGGTGGGCGGCTTCTGCGAGCGCCTGCCCGACGGCCAGGTGGCCAACAGCTCGGTGCTGATCGAGCCCGACGGCCGACGCACCTTCTACCGCAAGGCCCACCTGTGGGACCGCGAAACGCAGATCTTCACCCCCGGCAGCGAGCCGCCGCCGGTGGTGGACACCCACCTTGGGCGCATCGGCATGATGATCTGCTACGACCTGGAGTTTCCCGAATGGGTGCGCCTGGCGGCGCTGCGCGGTGCCCAGCTGCTGTGCGCACCGGTGAACTGGCCGGACACCTCCCGGCCCGGCTTCCAGCGCCCGGCCGAGGTCATCCGGGTTCAGGCCAGCGCCTCGGTCAACCGGCTGTTCGTCATTGCCTGCGACCGCTGTGGCGAGGAGCGCGGGGTTGGCTGGGTGGGCGGCTCGACCCTCACCGATGCCGACGGCTATGTGCTCAAGGGCGGCAAGCGTGTCGGCAAGAAGCAGCTGCTGCTGGCCGACATCAGGCTGGGCCAGGCACTGGACAAGCAGATCAGCGACCACAACCACGTGCTGGCCGACCGGCGCCCTGCGCTGTACCACGAGCTGCTGCGCGACTAGAACTCGATGCGCACGTCACCACGCGGCACGCTGCAGCACGACAGGATATAGCCTTCGGCCTCGTCGTCCTCGGTGATGCCGCCGTTGTGCTCCATGTCCACCTCGCCACCCAGCTTGAGCACCTTGCAGGTGCCGCAGATACCCATGCCGCAGGCCTTGGGGATCATCAGCCCGAGCTTGGCGGCTGCCGCATGCACCGTCTCGCCCGGCGCCACGCGGATGCTCTTGCCGCTGGCGGTGAACTCCACCTGGTGCTGGTCGGCCACGTCCACTTCGGCGGCCTCGGCGGCCTGCTCGGCGTTCTCTACCGCATCGGCCTTGGCCTCGGGCGGCGTGGCGCCGAACGACTCCTCATGGTAGCGCTGCATGTCATAGCCGCTGGCTTCGAGCATGCGCTTGACCGCGTTCATGTAGGGCGTGGGCCCGCAGCAGAAGATCTCGCGTTCCAGGTAATCGGGCGCGATCAGCTCCATCAGCTTCTGGTTCAGGTAGCCGCGATAACCGGCCCATGCCTCGCCCAGGCCATGCTTCTCGCAGATGATGTGCAGGCTGAAGTTGTCGATCCGCGAGGCCATGTGCTCCAGCTCGCGGTGGTAGATGATGTCCTTGGGCGAACGCGCGCTGTGCACGAACACCATGTCGACATTGGCATTGGTGTCATAGAACCAGCGCGCCATGGACATCACCGGGGTGATGCCCACCCCGCCGCTCAGGTACAGCACCCTGGGGCTGGGGAAGTCCATCGCGTTGAACAACCCCACCGGCCCGTGCACGGCCAGCTCCTGGCCTTCATGCAGGGTGTCGTGCAGCCAGTTGGAAACCTTGCCGCCGGGTACGCGCTTGATGGTCACCGAAAAGCTGTAGGGCACCGAGGGCGAGCTGGAGATGGTGTACGAGCGCATGATCGGCTGACCGTCGATTTCCAGCTCCAGGGTCACGAACTGCCCGGGCTTGAAGAAGAACAGGATCGGCTGGTCGGCCATGAAGCAGAAGGTGCGCACATCCCAGGTTTCCTGAATGACCTTGACGCAGCGCACGGTATGCCGGCCGTTGGCCCAGGTCTGAGTGGTCACCGGGTTGAGGAAGTTGTTCGACATGCTCGTCTCCGCGGCCGATCGGGGCCTGTTATGGCGACGATGATGCGCAAGGTGCAGGCGGCGCACATTCCTGTTCGCGACATCGGCGTACTTATCGCGACCAGCCCCCGCCCACAAGGGCTCGCGCGTCGGAAACGGATCTGGCCATGTCGCCCATGGGCATGGTTGCCGGCGCGGGCGAACGCACACTCCATCGCACATCAACCTGCTGTCTGAGCCCTGCGTCGCCACACGAACGATTAGCCACTTTCGCGGCCCGCACGGGCCATGAGGACCTGAACGATGGACGTCACCGCAACCTTGAGCCTGGGCGACCCACTGGACGCTGCACGCAAGGCCACCGCCGACATGCTGCAGACCCGCGAGCGCACCTTCTCGCTGCCGCAACCCTTCTACACCGATGAGCGGCTGTTCCAGATCGACATGCAGGAGATTTTCCACAAGGAATGGCTGATTGCAGGCATGACCTGCGAGATCCCGGCCAAGGGCAACTACCTGACCCTGCAGATCGGCAAGAACCCGATCATCGTGATCCGCGGTGCCGAGGGCAAGGTGCATGCCTTCCACAACGTGTGCCGCCACCGTGGCTCGCGCCTGTGTACCAGCGACAAGGGCAAGGTGGCCAAGCTGGTGTGCCACTACCACCAGTGGACCTACGAGCTGGACGGGCGGCTGCTGTTCGCCGGCACCGAGATGGGCGACGACTTCGACATGCAGCAGTACGGTCTCAAGCCGGTGAACGTGAAGACCGCCGGTGGCTACATCTTCGTCAGCCTGGCCGACAACCCGCCGGCCATCGATGACTTCCTCACCACCCTGGCCCATTACATGGAGCCCTACGACATGGAGAACACCAAGGTGGCGGTGCAGACCACCCTGATGGAAAAGGCCAACTGGAAGCTGGTGCTGGAGAACAATCGCGAGTGCTACCACTGCAACGCCTCGCACCCGGAGCTGCTCAAGACCCTGCTCGAATGGGACGACGTCACCGACCCGCGCGCCGACCAGGCGTTCAAGGATCACGTGGCGGCCAGCGCTGCGGCGTGGGACGCGGAGAAGATCCCCTATGCGCATGCCAGCTTCGGCCTGCGCAACCGTATCGTGCGCATGCCCCTGCTCAAGGGCACGCTGTCGATGACCCTGGACGGCAAGCTGGGCTGCCAGAAACTGATGGGGCGCATCCAGAACCCCGACCTGGGCTCGATGCGCATCCTGCACCTGCCGCATTCGTGGAACCACTGCATGGGTGATCACATCATCGTGTTCACGGTATGGCCGATCAGTGCCCAGGAGAGCATGGTCACCACCAAGTGGCTGGTGCACAAGGATGCGGTTGAGGACGTGGACTACGACCCGGCACGCATGCGCCAGGTGTGGGACGCGACCAACGACCAGGACCGGCGCCTGGCCGAAGAGAACCAGCGCGGCATCAACTCGACGGCGTACCAGCCGGGGCCGTATTCGAAAACCTACGAGTTTGGCGTGGTGAATTTCGTGGACTGGTACAGCGAGCGGATGCTGAGCAACCTGGGCGCGGCGCCGGCGCCGTATCTCAAAGGTGTGGCGGCGCAGTAATACTGGGGCCGCTTTGCGGCCCATCGCGGGTCAAGCCCGCTCCCACAAGGGCCGCGTAGATCTTGTGGGAGCGGGCTTGGCCCGCGATGAGGCCGGTGCCAACTGTACAAATTTTGAACAACACCCGCAAACCCCAGCCCCTACTGCCCCATACCTACTCCACCAACACTTTATCCACAGCCACACCCACAGCAATTGTGGGCAACCCTTGTGGAAAACTTCCGCCCAGCGCCCTTCAATCCACAGCGTGCAATAGATCAAAAAGTGATCAAACCTCTGTAAGCCTTTGAATACGTGCCCCCCAGCACTGCACGAACACCTTATCCACAAAGCCGCCAACAGACTTTGTGTGCAAGTATCCCTCTTTGCAAAACCCATGTGGATAAACCGCCGAAACCCCCGATTTTCGCTGCCGCGTGAGTATTTCGCGGTGGATTGACGAGGTTTTGTGCGTTTTTTGATCAAATAGCTGAACACCTTTAACCACGTGGCCTGCAGCCATGTCCGAACAGATTATCCACAGAGCCGCCAACAAGGATTGTGAGCAAAACTGCCGTCTCGCTGAACGACGGGCATGAAAAAACCGCGAAAAATTCGCGGCGTGCATTGATCACTATTTGAACAATAGCCTGCAGGCCACGTATTACGTGGCCTGCAGCCATAGGCAAACACTTTATCCACAGAACCGCCAACAGACTTTGTGCACAACCCTTCAGCGCAGCACACCCTCCTCCACCAACAGCTTCAGGATCGCCTCGGCGCCTTCGCTCGGGGTCACGCCCTTGAGTACCTGTCCACCGCCGCCACTGGCCTTCGCCGTGGCGGCTTTCATGCGGTCGGCACCGCTCTTGGCCTTGATTACCTTGAGGCGTTTGGGCCGGGGTCTGGCCGGCTGCAATACAGCATCTGTGAATAACTCGTCCTCCACCACCGCCACCTCATGGGCCGCCAACAGCCCGCGTTGCGCCGGCCCATAGGCGCTCTGGCGCGGCACCGGCGCGGCGTTATCCACAGTGGCGAGCATCGGCAGGCGCACGCTCAGGCGGCGCCGCTGCCCCCGTGGCAGGGCCTGCAGCACCTGGGCCACGCCATTGTGGATGGATTCCACCTGCGCCAGCCCCACCACCAGCGGCCAACCCAGGCGCTCGGCCAGCAGAAACGGCAGCATGCCCGAGCCTTCGCCGGTTTCGGCCTGGCTGCCGCTCAGCACCAACTGCGCCCCCGCCTCGCGCAGGTAGTCACCGAGCACGCCCAGCACATCGGCGCCTGCGGGCTGCTGCAACACGTCCAGCTGCGCCAGCCCCATGCCCAGGTACGCGCGCAGCGCAGGCTCGTGCGGGTCGCCGGCATGCAGCACCTGCAGGTTATCCCCAGCCAGTTGCAACCCCAGTTCCACAGCCCGCGCATCCTGTTCGGCGCGGCGCATGCGCCCCGAGGTGGGGTGGGCGCCGATCGAGACCAGGCTGATGACCTTGGTGTTCATGAATGCCCCCTCAGGCCGCATCGCGCCGGGCGCTGTTGCGATAGTTGTCCACAGCCTCGATCAGCGCCTGCAAAATCGCCGCGCTGTCGCCGATGACCGCCAGGTCGGCACGCTTGATCATGTCGCAGCCGGGGTCCAGGTTGATCGCCACCACTTTGTCGCAGGCACCGATGCCCTGCAGATGCTGGATCGCCCCGGAGATACCCACAGCCACATACACCCGCGCCGTGACCCAGGTACCGGTGGCCCCCACCTGGCGATTGCGCGGCATGAAGCCATCGTCCACCGCCACCCGCGAGGCCCCTTCGGTGGCCCCCAGCGCGGCGGTGGCCCTGTGGAAAAGTGCCCAGTCCTTGACCCCGTTGCCGCCCGACAGGATGAATTCGGCCTCGGCCATGGCGATGGTGGCCGGGTCCACCGGCACCGGTCCGAGGTCTTCGATACGCGCCAGGCTGCGCGCCGCGCCTGTGGACAACTCCACCGGCAGGGCTTCATGGCGGGTTTCGCTGACCGGCTCCGCACATTCGGCCGCCGCCAGGATCAGGCGCGCCAGCCCGCGTACCAGGTCCTGCTGGCCAGCCCCGGCGCGCCCGCTGCACAGCCCGTCCTTGACCTGCCACACTCGCGTGGCCGGGCGCTCGCCCAGCGCCGCGGCAAGGCGCCGGCCCAGCTCGCCGCCACCGCTGCGGCTGTCGGGCAGCAGCCAGTGGCGCGGGTTGAACTGGTTATCCACAGCCCGCAGGCCTTGCACCCGCTGCTCCGGTGCATAACCTGCGAACGCGTCACCGTCGATCTGCAGCAGGCGGTCGACGCCGAACGTGCCGAAGGCGGTTTCCTTGTGCTCGCCAAACACCACTGCCAGCACCGCGCCGTCGCTGCCGGCCAGGCCGTGGGCCAGCCCGAGCACATCCCGGTCGTGGCTGCTCAGGCGCCCGCCGACCATGTCCGGCACCACCACGATGTAGAACGCCGGCAACGGCACCTGATGCAGCGGCACCAGCACCTCGGCGGCGGCGCTGCGCTTGCTCGTAGCGCCCTGGCTGGCGCCGCTGCGATCGATGCGCTTGATCCCATTGGGGCCGATGAAACCCACCGCATGCGGGTTCTTGCGCAGCACGCCATTGGGCCCCATCCACTGCGTCTGTTGGGCCTGCATGGCTGCGTGCAGCGGGTGCAGACGGTTGCGTGCAATCCACTCGGCACGCGGGTCACGCCGGATGATGTCGCTCATGGGTCCACCTGCGCAGGTTCTGGTTGGCTTGCTACCGGCGTGCTGGCAACCGTCGCTTCACGCAGCGCGTCGGCCACCAGCTCGGCCAGGTCCTTGATCTGCGGGCGTGGTTCGACCACGCCTTCGAGCATCGCGGTGCACTGCGGGCAGCCCACGGCCACCACCTCGGCGGCGGTCTCGCGGATGTCCTGCATGCGCATGTCGGGAATGCGCTGCTTGCCCGGAATGTCGGTGATCGGCGCACCGCCACCGCCGCCGCAGCAACGCGAGCGAAAGCCGGAGCGCGCCATCTCGCGCACCTCGATGCCCAGCGCACGCAGCACCTGGCGCGGCGCCTCGTACTCGCCGTTGTAGCGGCCCAGGTAGCACGGGTCGTGATAGGTCACGCTGGCGCCCTTGTGCGGCGCCAGGTCGAGGCGGCCGGCGGCGATCAACTCGGCGATGAAGCTGCTGTGATGCTGCACCTGGTAGTGCCCGCCCAGCGCGCCGTATTCGTTCTTCAGTACATGGAAGCTGTGCGGGTCGCAGGTGACGATGCGCGTGAAGCGGTACTGCGCCAGGGTCCGGATATTGCGCCGGGCCAGTTGCTGGAAGGTGGCCTCGTCGCCCAGCCGGCGGGCCACGTCGCCGCTGTCGCGTTCCTCCAGGCCAAGCACGGCAAAGCCTACATTGGCCGCCCTGAGCACCTTGACGAAGGCGCGCAGGGTGCGCTGGTTGCGCATGTCGAAGGCGCCGTCACCCACCCACAACAGCACGTCGGTGCCGTGCACCTCGCCCAGCACCTCGAGGTCGAGGTCGGCGGCCCAGTTCATGCGCCCGCCCGGGGCGAAGCCGCCGGGGTTGTCGGTGGCGATCAGGTTGTCCAGCACCTCGGCGCCCTTGTTCGGCGTGGCGCCTTTTTCCAGGGTCAGGTGGCGACGCATGTCGACGATCGCATCCACGTGCTCGATCATCATCGGGCACTCTTCCACGCACGCCCGACAGGTGGTGCACGACCACAGCGTGTCGGCATCCACCAGGCCGTCGACGATCGGCTGGTGCGGGTTGCCGCCGTGTTCGCCGAGCGGTTTGCCGGGGTACGGGCTGCCGGCAAACTTCGCATCGGTGCCACCCGCCAGGCCCACCACCATGTCCTGGATGAGTTTTTTCGGGTTCAGTGGCTGGCCGGCGGCGAACGCCGGGCACGCGGCCTCGCATTTGCCGCATTGCACGCAGGCGTCGAAGCCAAGCAACTGGTTCCAGGTGAAGTCCCTGGGTTTTTCCACACCCAGCGGTGCGCTCGGGTCTTGCAGATCCAGCGGCTTGAGCCCGGTGGAGCGTCCGCCGCCGAAGCGTTCGGCGCGCCGGTGCCAGGCCAGGTGCAGGGCACCGGCGAAGGCGTGCTTCATCGGCCCGCCCCAGGTCATGCCGAAGAACAGCTCGCTCACACCCCACAGCACGCCCAGCCCGAGCAAGGCCACCAGCACCCAGCCACCGGTACCTTCGGGCAGGATGCCGGCTACCGGCAGAGTGGCGATGAAGAAGCTGGCGGAAAACACCAGCAGGCTTTTCGGCAGGCGCATCCAGGGGCCTCTGGACAGGCGCGCGGGCGGGTTCAGCCGGCGCCTGTAGACGAACAGCGCACCGCCGAACATCAAGGCGGTGGCCACCAGCAGGGCGTAGCCGAGGAGGCGGTTGTGCAGGCCGAAACCGTGCACCAGGATCGCCAGTACGGCGGCCAGCACGAAGCCGCCGGCGGTGGCGACGTGGGTGTTGGCCATGTACCTGTCGCGGGCAACCACGTGGTGCAGGTCGACCATGTACCGGCGTGGCATGGCCAGCAGGCCCTTGAGCAGCTCGACCCGCGATGGCCGGCCTTGGCGCCACATCCGCACGCGCCGCAGCGCGCCGAGCACGGCCAGGCCGAGGGCGGCAAACAGCAGCAGGGGTAGCAGGGTGTTCAACATGGGAAGCTCCCACACTCGATATGATCGGTTGCACACACTGTGGGAGCGGGCTTGACCCGCGATGGCGGCACGCCTGACACACCGCAGTGCTTGCATCGCGGGTCAAGCCCGCTCCCACAAAAAGCCCGAGCGACCGGGACAATCGGTTCACAGAGCGATCAGAAATCCTTGCACAGGCGCAAGGCGTCGTAGATCGCCGCATGGGTGTTGCGCTGCGCCACGCAATCGCCGATCCGGTACAGCAGGTACCCCTCCCCCGGCTGGCTCAATATCGGCTGCGGCTCAATCGCGAACAGCGCCTCCACATCGATCTGGCCCTTGTTGCGCGAGCCCTCCTTGAGTGCGTAGTACAGGGTCTCGTCGGGGCGCACACCGTTCTCGATCACCACCTGGTCGACCACCCGCTCCTCCCGTGCCCCGGTGTATTCGTTCTCCAGCACTGCCACCAACTTGTCGCCCTCGCGGTAGACCTTCTCCAGCATCAGGTCGCCGGTCATGATCACTTCCTTGGGGTACAGGCTGCGGTAGTAGGTGGGGAACGAGGTGCCGCCAATCGCCACTCCCGGCTTGATGTCGTCGGTGACGATCTCCACCTGGCTGCCCTTGTCGGCCAGAAAATCCGCCACCGACATGCCGGTGAATTCGCAGATGGTGTCGTACACCAGCGCGGTCTTGCCCGGCGCCACCGTGCCGTCGAGCACGTCCCAGCTGCTGACCACCAGGCCCTCGGCCGCGCCCCAGTGCTCGTTCTGCTCGATGAACGGGTGCCCGCCCACCGCCAGCACCACCACGTCGGGGCGCAGGTCCATGAGGGTGTCGACGTCCGCCGCCGTACCCAGGCGCAGGTCGACCTTCAGCCGCGCCAGCTCCAGCTGGTACCAGCGCGTGATGCCGGCGATCTGGTCGCGTTGCGGAGCCTTGGCGGCGATGCTGATCTGCCCGCCGATCGCCTCCTTCTTCTCGAACAGGGTCACGTCATGCCCACGCTCGGCCGCCACCCGCGCCGCCTCCATGCCGGCCGGGCCGGCACCGACCACCACCACCTTGCGTCTGGGGCCGGTGGATTTCTCGATGATGTGCGGCACGCCCATGTATTCCCGCGAAGTGGCGGCGTTCTGGATGCACAGCACGTCCAGGCCCTGGTACTGGCGGTCGATGCAGTAGTTGGCGCCCACGCACTGCTTGATCTGGTCGATCTGGCCCATCTTGATCTTGGCGATCAGGTGCGGGTCGGCGATGTGCGCGCGGGTCATGCCGACCATGTCCACGTAGCCGCCCTCCAGAATGCGCGTGGCCTGGTTGGGGTCCTTGATGTTCTGCGCGTGCATCACCGGCACGCTCACCACCTCCTTGATGCCCGCCGCCAGGTGCAGGAACGGCTCGGGCGGGAAGCTCATGTTGGGGATCACGTTGGCCAGGGTGTTGTGGGTGTCGCAGCCCGAGCCGATCACGCCGAAGAAGTCCAGCATGCCGGTAGCGTCGTAGTACCTGGCGATTTCCTTCATGTCCTCGTGGCTGAGGCCATCGGGGTGGAACTCGTCGCCGCAGATGCGCATGCCCACGCAGAAGTCGGGGCCGACTTCCTCGCGCACCGCCTTGAGCACTTCCAGGCCGAAGCGCATGCGGTTCTCGAAGCTGCCGCCCCATTCATCGGTGCGCTTGTTGACCCGCGGGCTCCAGAACTGGTCGATCATGTGCTGGTGCACTGCCGACAGTTCCACCCCGTCCAGCCCGCCTTCCTTTGCGCGGCGCGCGGCCTGCGCGTAGTTGTCGATCACGCGCCAGATCTCCTCCGGCTCGATGGTCTTGCAGGTGGCGCGGTGCACCGGTTCGCGGATGCCCGAGGGCGACATCAGGGTCGGCCAGTGATAGCCGTCCCAGCGCGAGCGCCGGCCCATGTGGGTAATCTGGATCATGATCTTGGCGCCGTGCTTGTGCATGGCGTCGGCCAGGTTCTGGAAGTGCGGGATGATGCGGTCGGTGGCCAGGTTGACCGAGGCCCACCACTGCTGCGGGCTGTCGATGGCCACTACCGACGAACCACCGCAGATGGCCAGGCCGATACCGCCTTTGGCCTTCTCTTCGTAGTACTTCACGTAGCGCTCGGTGGTCATGCCGCCGTCGGTGGCGTACACCTCGGCGTGTGCGGTGCTCAGTACCCGGTTGCGGATGGTCAGCTTGCCGATCTGCAGCGGCTGGAACATTGCTTCGAAAGCCATGGCGGGTTCCTCGACTTACAGGGGCTTGACGATGAACAGGCCGTCGTCGTGGCCGTGTTCCGAACCGCCGTAGACCTGCTCGGCGACCGTGCGAAGGGGGCTGCCGCGGGCCGCCAGGATCTGGTCCATGGCGCCGGCGAACCAGCCGGTGAACATGTAGTCGACCTTGCGCCCGACCTTGCCGTACACATAGACGAAGGCCGAGTGTTCGAGCCTGACGCTGGCGGTACCCCTGTCGAGGTCGATGTCCTGGATCGTGAACAGCCCCCAGCCGCGTTGCGACAGGCGCTTCATGTAGTGCTCGAACACCGCCACGCCCTGCAGGCCGTGGCATTCGGCCTCCTTCTCGCACCAGTGCCAGGCCGACTTGTAGCCGGCCTTGTACAGAATCTCGGCGTAGGCGTCGGCGCCCAACACCTCTTCAATGCCCATGTGGTTGTTGACGAAGAAATGTCGCGGCACGTACAGCATCGGCAGCGCGTCGCTGGTCCACACACCGGTTTCGCTGTCGACTTCGATGGGCAATTGCGGGGCGATCTTGGCCATGGAAACTGAACTCCATAAAAGAAAAAGGATGCGGCTGGGTGAGGCGTGGGGTTACTCGCCCCAGACGTCTTTCAGGACATTGACCCAGTTCTCGCCCATGATCTTGCGCACCACCCGCTCGGGGTGGCCGCGCTTGAGCAGGGTTTCGGTGAGGTTGGGAAATTCGCCCACGGTGCGGATGCCCAGCGGGTTGATGATCTTGCCGAAGCTGGTGAGGCGGCGCGCATAGCCCTTGTCGTGGGTCAGGTACTCGAAGAAGTCCTGGCCGTGGCCCTGGGTGAAGTCGGTGCCGATGCCGATGGCGTCTTCACCCACCAGGTTCATCGTGTATTCGATGGCCTCGGCGTAGTCGTCGATGGTCGCGTCGATACCCTTGGCCAGAAACGGCGCGAACATGGTCACGCCGACAAAGCCGCCATGGTCGGCGATGAACTTCAACTCGGCATCGGACTTGTTGCGCGGGTGCTCCTTGAGCCCGGAGGGCAGGCAGTGGGAATAGCACACCGGCTTTTTCGATTCGAGGATGACTTCCTCGCTGGTTCGGGAGCCGACGTGGGACAGGTCGCACATGACCCCCACGCGGTTCATCTCGGCGACGATTTCGCGACCGAAGCCGGACAACCCGCCGTCGCGCTCATAGCAGCCGGTACCCACCAGGTTCTGGGTGTTGTAGCACATCTGCACGATGCCCACGCCCAGCTGCTTGAAGATCTCCACGTAGCCGAGCTGGTCCTCGAAGGCATGGGCGTTCTGGAAGCCGAAGAGGATGCCGGTCTTGCCCTGCTCCTTGGCCTTGCGGATGTCGGCGGTGGTGCGTACCGGCAGTACCAGGTCGCTGTTTTCGCGAATCAGCTTCTGGCTGGCGACGATGCTGTTGATGGTGGCCTGAAAGCCCTCCCACACCGAGACAGTGCAGTTGGCGGCAGTGAGGCCGCCCTTGCGCATGTCCTCGAACAGCTCGCGGTTCCACTTGGCGATGATCAGCCCGTCGATAACGATGCTGTCTGCGTGCAATTCGGCCGGGCTCATCAGGCTGTCCCCTTGTATGACGTTGCGGCGCCGAATCGTCTGCCGGCGCTTTGGGGCCAGCATATGCCTAGGCGCCAGGTCGCCAGGATGCAAAAACGACAGGGGAATTGCCGAAAACGTCAAGGTGCGACAAAGGCCGGCATGGCCATTGGCCGTTGGCCGCTTTCGCGACGCGCAAGAATCGGCTCAAATAGCGGTTTGCCCGACGCCCGCCCGGCGTCGTGTTCAGACAAGGAATGCCAGACCATGCTGACGTCGATCGAACAGGACGGCCACGTCCTTCACCTGCGCACGCGGGAAAGCTTCAACCTGTTCGACATTGATTCGGTGTCGCTGATCATCGGGCCCAACGGGTCGGGCAAGAGCCGCTTTCTGCAGCGCACGGTAGAGCAGTTCGCCAGCCGCAGGCTGCCGGATTTCGGCAGTGACTGCCAACTGGTGTTCAACTATGTCGATCAGCGCAAGCCTCAGGACTGGGGCGTTGTGTATTACACGCCGGTGCAGAACCGGATCGCCTTTCGCGCGCAGAAGCACTTTGTCGATGCATCACAGCGTCGGGAGCAGGATCTGCTTCAACTGTATGAACACCGCGAAATCATCGAGAGCTTCGGGCTGAAGATAAACCTGCTGGTCAAATTGCGTGCAGATGAAAAAAAGGTCGGTGATTTTCTGGCCTTGGCACTGGTGGAGGATGAAAAGGGCCGCTATGCCAGCAAGCGCCACCAGCCGCAGCTGCGATCGATACGCGATCTGAAGGCGCGCCTGGAGCGGTTTTCCGACTTCAACGGCGATCAGCGCGAGCTGACGTACCTGCAGAATCAGTACAAGCGTGAACTTAGCCTTCTGAGTGGCTATGTGCTGGACGACCTGCGCACGAGGGAGCCCGCGGCATCAAACGTCCTGACGGCACTCTGCGCCACGTTCCACCACATGCAGAAACAGAACTACGACATTCTGAGCTACATCGCGCTGATCGACGAACACTTGCCCTCAAGCTACTTCCAGCACATTGACCCTGGCTCCTTGCAACAAAAGAAACACGTGGGAAGCCGCCGCCTGTTCAGGTACATCCTCGAACGCCTGGACAACTTCGCATTCGAAAAAGGCCCACGTGGCGTGTACCAGTACGCCTTGACCAATGAGCAGGAGCGCCTGCATTTTGCCTCGGATCGGGAAGGGCCGTTCGAAATGGTCCTGCCTGGCATGAGCTCCGGCCAATGGGCGATCTTCAACCAGATCATTTCCCTGTACGAAGCGATCAAGCGCCTGGCCGCGCCGCCAGCCGGCAACCGCGCCTCCCCGCGCGAGCCGATCACCAAACTGCTGGTGCTGATCGATGAAGGCGACGCCTTTTTGCACCTGGCGTGGCAACGCAAGTACATCTGGCAAATGAACAAATTTCTCAGCGAGTGCAAGCACACCTTCGGACTGACCCTCCTGCAATTGATCATCGCCTCCCATTCCCCGCTGCTGGCTTCCGATGTGCCCGGCGAATTTGTGTGCCAGTTGAACCTGGAGGACCACGCGCAAAACAAAGGCCGGGCCGCGAGCAACGATGACTTCATCGAGCCCGACACCACCTCGCCCTCCTTTGCCGCACCGCTGCACGCCATCCTCAACCGCTCCTTCGGCGCTGTCACTATCGGCGAATTCGCCGTGCGCCGGATTAATGCCGCGATTGCCGCGCTGAAAGCCGGCACATATGGCCCTCAGGAGAAGTACCTGATATCGGTGGTGGACGACCCGATCATCCAGCGCGAACTGCAGCGCCTGGTGCCGCACACAGAGCACCAAAGCCAATGATCATTTCCATGCCCGACAACTGGCGTGCGGCAAGGCCGCGGCATACGCAGTACCTGCAGGAACGGATTACGGCGTTCGTCAACAACGATCGTCCCAAGGCAAAGAACTGGTACAGCCGCACCTTTGTGGCTGATGTCGAAAAGGCCATCCTCTCGGACAGCCGCGCGCAAATGGAATGGTCCATTCATGAGTTGCTGGACTGTCGGCAGTTCATGACGGATGAGGTCTACGCCGATCTGCTCAGCGACCTCAAGCGCGTGTTCAATTACGACACGTTCAGTGCCAAACCCCGAAAGCCCATGCCTGACCACTGGGACGCCTACGCCTTGTGTGCCAGCTCGCAACTCGCCACCTGCCCGTACTGCAACTACAACTATGCGCACACCCTGTTCAGGGACGGCCAGGGGGCGATGCGTCCAACGCTCGACCACTTTTATCCCAAGGCGCTTTACCCGCACCTGGGCCTGACCCTCGCCAATCTCATCCCCAGTTGCTACGCGTGCAACTCGTCGCTCAAAGGCGAAGCGGACTTCTTCCTCCACAAGCACTTGCACCCTTATTTCGACCAGGAGTCCGTCAACTTCGAGTGCTACCACCCGGAACACGACTTTGTTTCGGTGCTCATGGCGTTTGATGCCATCCAGGGCTCGCTGTGCGTAGAACTGCAGCCCCGTGCCGATTGTGACCTGACCCGCAACAGCGTCTCGCTGTTTGCCCTGCGCCAGCGTTATGCCCGGTTCAGCAAGGAAGGCATCAATTTCATCGCCGCCCAATTCGCTATCGAGGCCCTGTTGAGCAACCTGAACACGGCCAGCCGCTGGGACCCGGGCGAATACCTGGACCTGGAGCAGGTAACGCTGCGTACCCGCCTGTTGCGTTTCGAGCGCTCGGAGTACAGGGAGTACCCTTTGGGCAAGATGTACGCCGATCTTTTCGACCAGTTTCATCGAGGCTGGGAGGACCTGAATGAAACCGCTTAGCGTCGGGCGACGGGTCTCTGTCATTTAGCCTGGCACTGAGCGAGAATCGACCCCCACCTTCCACACACCGGTTGCGAGGATGTCGCTGATGAAATCGATGGTATGGCTGCTGCTGGCGCCGTTGGCCTTTGCCGTGCACGCCGAGGAAAGTGACGCTCCCACCCCGTGCGACAACGTCGAGACGGCCCAGCAGAACTACGCCTGCGCCGCCTACAGCCGTACGGTTGCCGAACGCGAGCTGAACGCCGCCTTCGGCGACCTGCTCGAACGCATCAAGGAACAGTATGCCGGCCAGGGTGCGAAGATCACCGAACTGAGCAGCCGCCTGAACGCCGCCCAGAACCTGTGGAAGCAAGTACGCGACGCCGACTGCAAGGTCGAGACCTTCGACAGCACACCGGGCAAGGAGTACGACGCCGCACTGAACACCTGCCTGGCGCAACGCAGCGACGACCGCTCCGAATACCTGCAGTCCCTTGGCCTGCAAAACTCCGATTGAGGCACCCCATGAAAATCTGCGGCATCGAAATCAAGGGCAGCGAAGCCCTGCTGGCCGTGGCCAGCCTGGACGCCGGCCAGCCCGTGCACGTTGGCGTGGCCACCAAGAAGATCGGCCTGGAGGATGACGAGGATGCCGCCCAGGTAAAGGCATTCGCCGCACAGGTCAGAGCCTTTGTCAGCGAGCATGGCATCGGGCAATTGGCGATCAAGAAGCGCAGCAAGAAGGGCGACTTTGCCGGCGGCCCGACCACCTTCAAGATCGAGGGCGTGCTGCAGTTGCTGGACAACTGCACGGTGGAGCTGGTGTCGCCACAGACCGTCAGCGCCCAGGCCAAGAAGCACAATCTCGAGCTGCCGGGAACGCTGAACAAGTATCAGCATGAGGCCTACAAGAGCGCCTGTGCGGCGCTGCTCAAGCGCGGCTGAGGGCGCCTGCGCACGTCACTGATCTAGCCAAAAACGACCTGTTCATAGGTATGCCGGCCATGCCCCTTGTCGCCACCGCGCAGCGCTCCCAGAATCGGGGCACCCTTCGCCTCGAACAAGGACAACCGCCATGATGCACGCCGATTTGATCGATCAGGACGACCTGCTGGGCCAACTGCGCGCCCTGGGCTTCGAGATGCCTGCCGGCGCCAGCGCCGAGCAGGCCTGCGAATGTGCGGTACGCGGCTTGAGCGCGGAACGCGCCCGGGCCCTGCGCGGCCTGGTGGAGCAGTTGTACACCGGCAGCGCGACGATCCTGCCGGCGGTGCGCCAGGCGATCGACAAGCAGTTGCTGCCGGCGCTGGCGAACCACAAAAGCCTTCACGGTTGACCCCATCGCGGGCCAAGCCCGCTCCCACAGGCGCTTCACTGCCCTTCAGAGCAGCGATGTACCGGTGGGAGCGGGCTTGACCTGCGATGCGGTCGGCCTGGTCTACAGCCTCACACTGGCAAACGTCGACTCATTGCGCGCCTGACTCAGCGCCGACATCGGCCCGGCCAGCGGCGACAGCACCAGCGCCTGCGGCAGCGGCATCATCGCCACCTGCTGGGCCGTGTTCGAGCCTACCCGCTCATCACGCGGCGGTATCCCGAAGTATTCCCGGTAGCACTTGGAAAAGTGCGGCGTGGACACGAACCCGCACACCGACGCCACCTCGATGATCGACATCGGCGTCTGCTTGAGCAGCTGCCGCGCACGAATCAGCCGCAGCTTCAGGTAATAGCGCGACGGCGAACAATGCAGGTACTTCTGGAACAACCGCTCCAGCTGACGCCGCGACACCGCCACGTACACCGCCAGTTCGTCCAGGTCGATCGGCTCTTCGAGGTTGGCCTCCATCAGCGCCACGATTTCCTGCAGCTTGGGCTGGTTGGTACCGAGCATGTGCTTGAGCGGCACGCGCTGGTGGTCCTGCTCGTTGCGGATACGCTCGTACACGAACATCTCCGAGATCGCCGCCGACAGCTCGCGGCCATGATCGCGGCTGATCAGGTGCAGCATCATGTCCAGCGGCGCGGTGCCGCCCGAGCTGGTGAAGCGGTTGCGGTCCAGGGTAAACAGGCGCGTGCTCATGCTCACCCGCGGGAAGGCCTCCTGCATCGCGGCCAGGCACTCCCAGTGCACGCTGCAATCGAAGCCATCGAGCAGCCCCGCACAGGCCAGCGCCCAGCTGCCGGTACACACCGCCCCCAGCCGACGCGACTGGCGGGCCTGGCTCTGCAGCCAGGTCACATGTTCACGGGTCACGGTGCGCTGGATGCCGATGCCGCCACACACGATCACGGTGTCCATCGCCGGCGCCGCATGCATCGCCGAATCAGGAGTGATCTGCAGGCCGTCGCTGGCCCACACCTGACCGCCATCCACGCTCAGTGTGCTCCAGCGATACAGCTCGCGACCCGACAACTGGTTGGCCATGCGCAGCGGCTCGACCGCGGAGGCCAGGGAGATCAGCGTGAAGTTGTCCAGCAGCAGGAAACCGATGGATTGGGGGGTGCGGTTCTGGTTTGGGGTTGCGGAGTTGTACGACGTCATCGCGATCTCTCCTCACACAATGCAGGGTGTGCCTCAGGCTCGGGCTTTTTGTCATGGCCCCGGTTCGATTGCAGGGGCTTTGCCAAACCCAACGCAAATGCCATGCCCAAACTTGAATACGCATTCAACAACACCTGAAAACGACATCGCGATGTGTCTAGTTCGCCCACGCCCGCAGGGTCGCTTTTAAACGCAAAAGGCCGGGCCAAAGCCTGTCTGTAGTCCCGTTGTGAAATTGGGTAGCACTTGTGGGAAGGATGCCCAGAAACGACAACGCGCGGTGTCACCGCGCGTGCTGGAAGGGGTGGCCTGGCCAGTGAATCGCCATCGGCCGGGGCGCGCCAAAACGCAGCGCACGCTCAAAGCGATGGGCCAAAACGGCGCAGCCACGCCTCAGCATTCGATGGCGTTCACCGCCAGGCCGCCGCGAGAGGTTTCCTTGTACTTGTCGTGCATGTCGGCGCCGGTGTCGCGCATGGTGCGGATCACCCGGTCGAGGGAGATGAAGTGCTCGCCGTCACCGCGCAAGGCCATCTGCGCGGCGTTGATCGCCTTGACCGCGGCAATCGCGTTGCGCTCGATGCACGGCACCTGCACCAGCCCGCCGACCGGATCGCAGGTCAGCCCCAGGTTGTGTTCCAGGCCGATCTCGGCGGCGTTCTCCAGTTGCGCCGGGGTGGCCCCGAGCACTTCGGCCAGGCCCGCCGCCGCCATTGCGCAGGCCGAGCCGACCTCACCCTGGCAGCCGACTTCGGCGCCGGAGATCGACGCATTCTTCTTGCACAGGATGCCCACCGCCGCCGCGCCCAGAAAGAAGTCCACCACGCTGGCTTCGCTGACCTCGTCGCTGAAGCGCATGTAGTAGTGCAGCACCGCCGGGATGATGCCTGCCGCGCCGTTGGTGGGGGCGGTGACCATGCGCCCGCCTGCGGCGTTTTCCTCGTTGACCGCCAGCGCATACAGGTTGACCCACTCCATGGCACTGAGGGTGGAGCCGATCACGTTGGGCTTGCCCAGTTCCTGCAGGCTGCGGTGCAGGCGTGCCGCGCGGCGGCGCACATTGAGCCCGCCCGGCAGGATGCCCTCGTGGCGCAGGCCGTTTTCGACACAGGCCTGCATGGCCCGCCACAGGGTCATGAGCCCGGCACGAATTTCAGCCTCGCTGCGCCACACCTTTTCGTTCTCCAGCACCAGTTGCGACACGCGCAGGTCGTGCTGCCGGCACAAATCCAGCAGCTCCACGGCACTGTTGAAGTCGTAGGGCAGCACGGTGGTGTCGGCGTCCAGCACACCGCTGGCTGCCTGCGCCGCGTCCACCACGAAGCCGCCGCCCACCGAGTAGTAGGTATCGCGGTGCAGCTCGCCCTGCTCGCCCTCGGCGATCAGGGTCAGGGCGTTGGGGTGGTACGGCAGGTTCTCGTCCAGCAGGCGCATGTCGCGGGCCCAGACGAAGCCGACCGGCCAGCGTCCGTCCAGCAGCAGGCTGTCGGTTTCGCGCAGCGTGGCGATGCGCGGGGCGATCTGCGCCGGGTCGATGGCGTCCGGCCATTCGCCCATCAGGCCCATGATCACCGCGTTGTCACTGCCGTGACCGATGCCGGTGGCCGACAGCGAGCCGTACAGGCGCACCTCGATACGCCGCACCCGGGCCAGCAGGTTGCGCTCGCGCAGCCCCTGCACGAACAGCGCCGCGGCGCGCATCGGGCCGACGGTGTGCGAGCTTGAAGGGCCGACACCGATCTTGAACAGGTCGAACACACTGATGGCCATGCCGCGTACCTCTGGCTGCTACGCTGAAAAGGCGGCAATCCGCCGGTTTCGCGCATCATCAGGCTTTTGTCAGCGACCACGACGTCTGCAACCGACGCGCTCTTGTCCAGCAGCGCCGCCCGTTGCCAGGGCAGGACCTGCGCCGTTTTTTTGCGGTGCACATGCGCCAGAACCGCGTTTTTCGAGGCCGACGACACTGTAAGCGACCTCATTGGCACTGGATGCGACCCTGCCTGTACTGGATACGACGCACCCGGTAGGCGTTTGATTTTCGCTGTTAGATGATCGGTACCGACTCGATTGCACGGCCCCTGTCCCGTGGGACATCCGAAAAAAACCAGGAGTCCACCATGAAAGGTTCACCCCCGCTGTTGCTGGCCGCGCTGCTGAGCCTGCCGGCGCTGGCCCAGGCCGTGGAGCCCGAGCAGTGCCACACCGTCAACTTCTCCGACGTCGGCTGGACCGACATCACCGTGACCACTGCAGTCACCAGTGCGGTGCTCCAAGCGCTCGGCTACAAGACCCGCACCACCATGATCTCGGTACCGGTGACCTACAAGTCGCTGGCCGACGGCAAGAACATGGACGTGTTCCTCGGCAACTGGATGCCGACCATGGAAAACGACATCAAGCCGTACCGCGATGCCGGCACCGTCGAGACCGTGCGTGCCAACCTGGAGAATGCCAAGTACACCCTGGCCGTGCCCCAGGCGCTGTATGACAAGGGCCTGAAGAACTTCGCCGACATCGCGAAATTCAAGAAGGAGCTGGACGGCAAGATCTACGGCATCGAGCCGGGCAACGACGGCAACCGCACCATCCAGAGCATGATCGACAAGAATGCCTTCGGCTTGAAGGACGCCGGCTTCAAGGTGGTGGAGTCGAGCGAGGCCGGCATGCTCGCGCAAGTCGACCGTGCCCAGCGCCGTGGCACCGACGTGGTGTTCCTCGGCTGGGAACCGCACCCGATGAACACGCGCTTCAAGATGAAATACCTCGAAGGCGGCGACGACTTCTTCGGCCCCGACTACGGCAAGGCCACCGTGCTCACCAACACGCGCAAGGGCTACAGCCAGGAGTGCAGCAACGTCGGCCAGTTGCTCAAGAACCTCTCCTTCACCCTGGACATGGAAAGCACCCTGATGGGCAAGGTGCTCGACGACAAGGTCAAGCCCGACGCCGCCGCCAAGGCCTGGCTCAAGCAGAACCCGCAGGTGCTCGACACCTGGCTGGCCGGCGTGACCACCGTGGATGGCAAACCGGGCCTGGAGGCGGCCAAGGCCAAGCTGACGCAGTAAGCACGCCCCGCGCCGGGGGGCGATTGCCCGGCGCGGGTTGTTTCCAATCCCTTGCAGGTGGACGCTCGCTATCATGCTGATCGATCAAAAAATACCCCTGGGCCAGCACATCGCGGCCTTCGTCGAGTGGTTGACGCAACACGGCGCCAACTACTTCGACGCCTTCGCCGAGGCGCTGGAGTTCATGATTCACGGGGTGACCGGGGCGCTGACCTGGTTCAACCCATTCGTCCTGATTGCCCTGGTGGCCCTGATCGCTCACCTGATCCAGCGCAAATGGGCGCTCACCGTATTCTGCGCGCTGTCGTTCCTGCTGATTCTCAACCTCGGCTACTGGCAGGAAACCATGGAAACCCTGGCCCAGGTGCTGTTCGCCACCTTCGTGTGCGTGGCCATCGGCGTGCCGCTGGGCATCCTGGCGGCACACAAGCCGATGTTCTACACCGCCATGCGCCCGGTACTCGACCTGATGCAGACGGTGCCCACGTTCGTGTACCTGATCCCGACCCTGACCCTGTTCGGCCTGGGCGTGGTGCCGGGGCTGATCTCGACGGTGGTGTTCGCGATTGCCGCGCCCATCCGCCTGACCTACCTGGGCATCCGCGACGTGCCGCAGGAACTGCTGGATGCCGGCAAGGCGTTCGGCTGCTCGCGGCGCCAGCTGCTCTCGCGCATCGAGCTGCCGCATGCCATGCCCAGCATCGCGGCGGGGGTCACCCAGTGCATCATGCTGTCGCTGTCGATGGTGGTGATCGCCGCGCTGGTGGGCGCCGACGGTCTGGGCAAACCGGTGGTCAACGCACTCAACACCGCCGATATCGCGCTGGGCTTCGAGGCGGGGCTGGCGATCGTGCTGCTGGCGATCATGCTCGACCGTATCTGCAAGCAACCGGACGCACCGGCAAGGAGTGAAGCATGAGCATCATTCGCTTCGAAGAGGTCGACGTGATCTTCTCGCGCCACCCGCGTGAGGCGCTCAGCCTGCTGGACCAGGGCCTCACGCGTGAACAGATCCTGAAGAAGACCGGCCTGGTGGTCGGCGTCGAGAAAGCCAGCCTGGACATCAACAAGGGCGAGATCTGCGTGCTGATGGGCCTGTCGGGTTCAGGCAAGTCGAGCCTGCTGCGCTGCATCAACGGCCTGAACACGGTGAGCCGCGGCAAGCTGTTCGTCGAGCATGAAGGCGCACAGATCGACATTGCCCACTGCACCCCGGCCGAGCTGAAGATGATGCGCACCCAGCGTATCGCCATGGTGTTCCAGAAGTTCGCCCTGATGCCCTGGCTGACGGTACGCGAGAACATCAGTTTCGGCCTGGAGATGCAGGGCCGGCCCGAGAAGGAGCGGCGCAAGCTGGTGGACGAGAAGCTCGAGCTGGTGGGCCTGACCCAGTGGCGCAACAAGAAGCCCGACGAGCTGTCGGGCGGCATGCAGCAGCGCGTGGGCCTGGCCCGGGCGCTGGCGATGGACGCCGACATCCTGCTGATGGACGAACCGTTCTCGGCGCTCGACCCGCTGATCCGCCAGGGCCTGCAGGACGAGCTGCTTGAGCTGCAACGCAAGCTGGCCAAGACCATCGTGTTCGTCAGCCATGACCTGGACGAGGCCCTAAAGCTCGGCAGCCGCATCGCGATCATGAAGGACGGGCGCATCATCCAGTACAGCAAGCCCGAGGAGATCGTGCTCAACCCGGCAGACGAGTATGTGCGTACCTTCGTCGCGCATACCAACCCGCTCAACGTGCTGTGCGGGCGCAGCCTGATGCGCACGCTGGACAAGTGCAAGCGCATCAACGGTTCGGTATGCCTGGACCCGGGTGGTGATTCTTGGCTGGACCTGGCCGAGGGCAACACCATCAGGGGCGCGCGCCAGGGCGTCAACGGCATGGCCTTGCAGAACTGGGCGCCCGGCGAGGCGGTGGAGGGGCTGGAGCGAAAGCCGACGCTGGTGAATGCCAATATCGGTATGCGCGAGGCGTTGCAGATTCGGTATCAGACGGGGAACAAGCTGGTGTTGCAGGAGGGGAATCAGGTGGTGGGGATATTGGGCGACAGCGAGCTGTATCACGCGTTGTTGGGCAAGAATCTGGGATGAAGCGGATGGCTTCTTCGCCGGCAAGGTCAGCGCATGACTTGCCAGCGAAGGGGCCGTGAGGGCAAGACGCCTGTGCCACCGGCCCAAAGGTGCCCGGTTCAAACAGGTAGTGCACCGTTCGCACGGTGTCGCCGTCGTATTGCGCCGGGCTGCTTTCCCACGCCAGGCGGTCGCCGTCCCAGCCGTACAGCGTGAAACCACACCCCAGCTCGCGCTGCTTGCGCTCATGCTCGTTGCGGTTCCACTGCGAGCCGGCCTCACGGCGTGGCTTGTAATGTGCGCTAGAGTGTTTGAACAATCGCCGGCCCAAGGCATCGTAGGCAAACTCCACCGCCAGTCGCGCATCCTCGAAATGCACCAGGCGGCCGAACAGGTCCCAGCGCAGGCGACTGTGGCGGCCGTTATGCCAACGCTAAATCTGGTTGCCTCGGTCGTCTTATTCGTAATGGGTACCGGCGTACTCACGCAGCAGGTAGTCCATCAGCTTGGCGCGCTTGGGGTCCTAGCCCAGCGGGCGGTGGGCCTGCTGCACAGTGTCATCCAGCAGGTTGCCGGCCGGATCGAACGCAAAGGGCTCCACCCCCAATCGGCTGACGGCACTCAGCAACCGGCCAACCGGGTCGTAGCGATAAGACAAAGGCCCCCGCCGGGTGTCGTCGATATCCGTAAGTTGACCCGCCGCGTCGCAGGCTATACGTACGCTTGAGCACCGTACTTTTGTCATCGCTACGGCCCAGCAACTGTTCGTGCAACCGCCTCATCGGATCCCAGCTCTGAGTCAACAGCAGATGATTGCCCCCTGATGACGCGCCACCTCGCGGTGCAGGTCGTCACGCTGTAGCTCAAGAGGTCGTGCTCATCTAGGCGCATGCCCCAGCAAGTGACCGCTGCCGTAGGTCAGCCAGCTGACCCGGTGCCCATTGGCGCGCACTGTCGCAACCCACTGGTTTACCACGTCATACTCTTGCGTCCACATCGCCACCACCGCGATATGCAAGCTCAGGTTGTGCTGCTGTTCAGGTACCCGTTATTACGATTTTAGTTTCCGCTGATAACTGTGACTTCAAGAGGACCGTAGAAAGTCAACCAGCTTACGAAGTGCACCTATTCGAGTTTCCTTTGAAATTGCATGCAGTTTTTCAGCCGAATAGAACTCCATTGTCGCACGTACCATTCCAGTTGAAAGATCAGAGAATCTAGTCGAAAAAAAATCGCTTTCGAGCGTAACAACCCTATACGACCCCCTTTTACTCCTCCGACTAAATCTCAGTACTTTCCCTCCCTGTAAAATAACGGCCCCATCCTTTAGATCGTCATCAAAGAAATAGAACTCAAAACCATTACCCCACTTTAAGCTCCTATGGTATTTAAGAAGCGACACCAGCCTAACACCAACAGTTTCGAACCCCAAACCTAGCCTTTCATCACAAAAAAAATAATTCTTAACATTTATATCTACCCATTTACCACCATGATTTATAGAGTTCCACCTTTCGTACATATGAAAATCTGAAACAAACCCTGTTAGATCATATCCTCCCATCACAAGATCACTCACCCCCCATCCTTTGAGCCGAAAAACATCGGGAGAATCATCTAGCGCCTCACTTAAAAACAACTCGAACAACTTAAACAGATCAACCTTTAACATAATATTTCCACCCTACCTCACAACCGGATTAGTACCTGACTCATGATGTCGAGTCAAAATATCTCTAACCTGCACAAACTCGGACGACCTGTCCACATCTGGATATTTACTTATGGCGGCCTCAGACGCCTTGATCATTCGACGTGAATTTTTAGGGTCATCAAGATACTCAACAACGCATTTACATATCTTTTTCCACTGCGACGAAGATACATTCCTAGTGACTTTATCAGCCGGCTGCAGCACTATATTTTTCTGGTCTGCACTAGGCGCTAAGGTGACGTGTCCTCCTTTTCGTAATCCATCCCCGCCCACATTTACATGTACACCTCTAGCGAGGGCATCAGGGGAGGCGGTATTCGCTGAAATTTCATATCCAGCCAATCCCAGCGGATCCACCCACCCAACCGGATTCGGCGCATACACATACAGATTCAACCCACCCGCATAACTGATCGGGTCTTTACTGACAAACCGCCCCACCCCGGGATCATAGTAGCGATGCCGGTTGTAGTGCAGGCCCGTCTCATGGTCGTGGTACTGCCCTTGGAAGCGAATCGGGTTCTTCACCCCTTGCTGCTGCGCCCATTCCGAACGCTGCTCCTTCACTTCTCCCCAGGCCTTGTACTGCGCCGACCACGCCACCTGGCCGAAGTGATCGGTCAGTTCCTGAGGCGTACCCAGGTGATCACACTGGTACCACGCCAGCGCAGCGAAGGGCTTGGCCAGCGGCACAAAGGTCCAGACCGGATCGTCATCGATGTTGTACGGCTGACTAGAAGTCGGCTGGGCAATCAACCGAATCCCTTCATGCCGCACCGCCTGCGCCACCGGCACGAAGCTGCCCGGCTCGAACAGGTAGTGCACCGTACGCCCGGTGTCGCCCTCGTACTGCGCCGGGCTGCTCTCCCACGCCAGATTGTCGCCGTCCCAGCCGTACAGCGTGAAACCACACCCCAGCTCGCGCTGCTTGCGCTCATGCTCGTTGCGGTTCCACTGCGAGCCGGCTTCGCGGCGCGCTTTGTAGTGCGCGCTGGAGTGCTTGAACAGGCGCCGGCCCAGTGCATCGTAGGCAAACTCCACCGCCAGTCGCGCATCCTCGAAGTGCACCAGGCGATCGAACAGGTCCCAGCGCAGGCGACTGTGGCGGCCGTTATGCCAGCGCTGAATCTGGTTGCCACGCTCGTCGTACGCGTAATGCGTACCGGCGTACTCACGCAGCAGGTTGTCCACCAACTTGCTGCGTTTGGGGTCCTGGTCCAGCGGGCGGTGCGCCTGCTGCACGCTGTCGTCGCGCAGGTTGCCTGCGGGGTCGAATGCAAAGGTCTCCACACCGAGGCGGCTGGCAGCCTGCAACAGCCGCCCCACCGGATCGTAACGATAGGCCAGCGGCCCGCGCCGGGTATCGTCGATGTCGGTCAGTTGCCCGGCCGCGTCATACACATACGCACGCTTGAGCAGCGTGCTGTTGTCATCGCTACGGCCCAGCAATTGCTCCTGCAGACGCCCCATCGGATTCCAGCGCTGGGTCTGCAGCAAGTGATTGCCTTGATGACGCGCCACCTCACGGTGCAGGTCGTCACGTTCATAACTCAACAGGTCATGGTCATCCAGACGCAAGCCGAGCAAATGACCACTGCCGTAGGTCAGCCAACTGACCCGATGCCCGTCCGGGCGCAACGTCGCCACACGCTGGTTGAGCACGTCGTACTCGTGCTTCCACACTGCAACCACCGGGGCCTGCAACCCGAGGTAATGCTGGTGCTCGCGCACCAGGTTGCCGGCCGGATCATGGAACCACTGCACACGGCTCTGATCGTTGCTGGCCATGATCAGCTGGCCGTTGCCGTCGTAGGCGAACGTCTCTCGCTGGCTCAGGTTGCTCTGGCTGCTGAGGCTGGCGCTGCGCTCGGTAAGCCGGCCCATCGCATCGAAACGCAGGCTGATGCTGCGCTCGCCATCAAGGGTGCTGTGCAAGCGGCCGGTAGACGCCTCGTAGGTGTAGCGCGTGGCGCGCCCGTCAAAGCCTCGCTCTTCCAGCAACCGGCCCATGGGGTCGTAGTGAAAGTGCGCGCGGCGTTCGTTTTCGTTCTCCAGGGCCACCAGCCGCCCCACCGGATCCCAACGGTAGTGCAGGGTCTGTTGCGCTGCATCGACCCGCTCGCTGATCAGGCCGGCGGCGTTGTAGCGCCAGGTGGTACACCGGTCCAGGGCGTCGAGGTGAGCGAGCAGACGCCCCTCGGCATCGCGCTCGAAGCGCTCCTCGGTGTTGTCCGGGTGCGTGACCAGCGACAGCTGTCCCGCCTTGTAGGCGTACTGGGTCGTGTGCCCGGCCGCGTCGGTGAACTGCACCAGGTTGCCGTTGTCGTCGTACGCCCATGCACTGAGCTTGCCCGAGCAGTCGGTGTACTTCAGCAACTGGCCGGCGGCGTTGTACTCCATGGCCTTTTCATTGCCGTTGGCATCCTTGATCGCGCTTACCAGACCGCTTGGGGTGTAGGCGTACTCGGTCTTGTTGCCCAGCGGATCGGTCGCTTCGAGCAGGTGGCCGCGCTCGTTGTAGTCGCGCAGCCACAGGCCGCCTTCGGCATCGCGGATCTTGATCAGCTGGCTCTGGTCGTCATAGGCGTAATGCACTGTCGTGTGGTCGGCACGAATATGCTGCAGCAGGTCGCCACAGTCGCTATAGGTGTAGCGATCCTGACTGCCATCGGGGTGCACGTGCCGGATGACGTTCTTGGCCTGGTCGCGAAAGAACCATTCGCTACGATCATCCGGATGGCGGATGCGGTAGGTGTAGCCCAGCAGGTCGTAGTAGTGCCAGGTCTCATGCCCCAGCGCATCGGTGACATAGGTGAGCCGGATGTTCTCATCCCACTCCAGCCGCGTGTCGAAGCTGCCGTCGTCTGCCCATTCACGTACTGCCCTGGCATCCGCGCCACTGCCTTGCCATTGCAGGTTCATGCCGCGCCCGGTGCGGTCGGTGTAGCGTGTTATCAGGTGATGCTGGTACTGGTAGTTCCAGGCCGCGCCATGTTCGTCCTGCGCATGGCACAGGTCGCCGGCCGCATCGTAGTGGTAGGCGCACAGCTGTCGCAGCACCTGCCCGTCGCGGATCTCCCACAGGCCGGTCAGACGGCCGTGCTCGTCGATCAGGGTGCCCAGGTGCAGGTGGACGTCGGTCAGTTCGTCCTGGTAGGTGATCACATCCGACAGCACCGGCAGGTCGTTGTGGCGGTGCTCATGGTGCAGCATGACGCCCGCGCCGTTGCGCAGCACCACCTGCTTGAGCACAAAGCGCTGACCGTGGCGCACATACGTTTCCTTGCGGTCGTAGCCCCGGCACAACAACAGCTGATGCTCGCCAGTACGAATCAGCGTGAAATTCTCGACCGCGTCGTAATGAAAACCACTGACCTTGGGTATCGGGTAGGCGTGGCTGCGCCCATCCGCGTCATGAAACACCAGACCGTCATCGACACAATCGAACCGCGTGGTGAACTCGGTGATCCAGCGCGCGCCCATCACATCTTTGTCATAGGCTTCCAGTGCCGAGCAGTAGGTACGGGTCCACTCCAACGCAAACGGCCCTGGCAGGCTGAAGTCGGTGTGCTGCAGCGACTCTGCGCCCGTGGCAAAGCTGATGCTCTTGCAAGTGCCGGGACAGCTGCCGTTTTTCTGCGGCTTGGGCCGACGCCGGCCGCGCATCTGGCGGCGTACCACCTCCAGTGCGCCCATCCCAGCTATCAACGTCACGGTACTGACCGCCTCGGGTTTGACGTTGCCAGCCACACTGTTGTTGTGAACCCACCATTCATCCGCCGCATCCGCCATGGCCATGCGCAGGGATTCGAGGGAGTTGGGGTCGTTCGGGTCGGCAAGTTTCTTCAGTTGCTGGCGCACCCGGGGGCCCATGTCCCGTAGCGTTCTGATGTACGGCGCTACCAGTGCCTTGGCCTTGTCGGGCACAAACTGCTTGGCGACCGCATTGGCCAGGCCTTTGGCCCCGGCCTTGTAGCTGCTCGCCACTGCGCTGAGGAAGTTGGCGACGGTGGACTCGGGGTCGTGCCACCACGTGCTCAACTCCAACTCGGCGCTGTCCAACTCACCCTGGGCATCGAACGTGCCATTAACCATTGCGTCGAGGCCGCTGGCCAGGTCGTTGAGCATCCCTTCGCAGAACGTGCCGCAATCCTCCAACAGCGTGGGCAGCATACCCTCGGTCTGGTCGAGGAAATTGTCGATGGTGCCAACGATCGAGGCGTTCAAATGCCCGACAGCCACTGCGATCAGTGCGTCGCCCAGTGTTTTCTTGCCGTGCTGACGCGCCAGCGCCAGCATCGGGCGCAGGGTCATGCGTGCGGCTGCCATATTGGGTGGGGCGGGAATCACGCCGATAAGGTTGATCCCAAGGCTGACCCAGACCAGCGGGTCCACCTCGACGCTTTCGCTCAAGGTGACGATGTCACTGAGCGTATCGACCAGCGCCATGATGTTGCCGATCACCGGCACACAACCGGCAAAATGCTGCAGCCGCTCAAGGGTGATCATGTCGTCGCTGATTGCGCGCAGCCAATCATCGATATGCGCCGCCGCCAGGCCCATGTCTTCAAGGGCCACCTGATCCAGTGGGACGATGGCTACCTGAGGTTCACGATGGTTTGCAGCCGTACTTTCAGTGGTCATGACAGCATCTCGCCCATCAGCAACGCCGGGGTTTCAAAAGAAGAGGTAGAGGACAACGTCGCGGGCAGACCTGGCAGGTCACTCGCCCTTTTCGCGGTACCCAACAGCTCGACGGCAGAGGGTGCGGCCGCCATCAGCAACTGCGGCACGCCCTTGCTCGCGGCCTGTACGGTGGTCTGCACCTGTTGCACGGCCTGCACGCCGCCTTTCACGGCATGCATCGCCCCCATTGCAGCACTCGCCAGCGTCTTGGCTTGCGCCGCGACATTTTCGCCACGCGGCACAATGGGCTTGGCCGGTGTGGCGAAGTAGCTGCCAACACTCCAGGTGTCCGCAGGGTCACGGCCGAATCGCACACTGACGGGCCCCGACGCAGCGCCGGCCACACTCATGAAGCCCTTGGCATCAAGTGCACCCGGGAGGCGGGTGCCCATCGCGTCGACTACCTCGAAGTCGCCTTCCTTGACGCCTTCAAGGGTGGCGTACTTATTGAACAGCTCCAGGCTGCCCTTGCCCGGCTTGGGCGGCTCGGGGAAGGTCCCGGCCAGGCTCTTGGGCCCCATATGGGCGAAGTTCGCCGCGTGCGCGGTGTACGGCCCGGTGGTCACGTGGGTGATGCCGCTGGCGTTGTAGGTGGTGGCACTGCCGCCGCCCTGTACCACCAGTTCGGTCTTGGCTGTCAGCGTGATGCGGTCGGCATTGGCAGTGATGTCGAGCTTGGCCAGCAGGTTGATGTTGTCTTTCAGCGCTTTGATATCGATGTCGCCCGACGCCGCCACCAACCGCCAGCCCATGTTCTGCACGAACAACCGCATGCCCTGGCTGGCACTGGCCAAGAGGCGCTTGCCGATCGAGAGACTCGTATGCCCGGTGCTGCTCAACGCCAGATGTTCACCGGTCGCGACATGCGTCGAGCGTGGCGTGGTCAGGGCGATGCCCGCCGGGCTGGCCAGCACCAGGTGCGGTTCGCTGAACTCGGGAAACTCGTTGGCGCTCTGGTTGGTCGGGCCGCTGCCGACGATGCCCTGGTGCTGCGCATGCAGGGCCTTGGCCACCTCGTCCTGGTCGCCCGCCTCCTGCGCCTGTACCTCGCGCGCCTGCTGGCCAAAGCCGTCCTGCTGCTCGCTGGCGGTGGCCAGGCGTTCGGCGGTCTCGGGCAGGTCCTTGTGGTGCTTGGCTTCGTGATGGCGCGGCTCGGTGGTCAGCAGCAGGCCCGCCGCCGCACGCACGGCGCCATGCCGGTCGGTGCGCAGTTCAAAACCCTCACCGCGCGGCTGGCCGCCCGAGGGGCGCGGGTGGGTCAGGTAGCCCAGGTTGATCGCACTGGCGCCGTGGTCGCTGCGCAACGCGATGCTGATCTCGCTGGTGGTGTCGTCGATGCGCAGCTCGTTGCTGCGGCTGCCCTTGTATTCCTTGCTCTTGACCGTGGCCAGGGTCTTGAAATCGGGCAGCCGGTACGGCGGCAGGTTGGCGCCGTGGTACAGGCAACCGGTGATCAGCGGCTGGTCGGGGTCGCCTTCCAGAAAGGTGATCAGCACCTCCATGCCGATACGCGGCAGCGAGATGGCGCCGAAGCTGCTCTGGCTGGCCCAGTTGGAGGCCACGCGCATCCAGCAGGTGGTCTTGTCGTCCGACTGGCCTTCGCGGTCCCAGAAGAACTGCACCTTGACCCGGCCGTACTCGTCGCAATAGATCTCTTCGCCTTCCGGGCCGGTCACTACAGCACGTTGCGCACCCAGCACTTTGGGCTTGGGATGCCTCAGCGGCGGTCGATACGGCACCTCCCACGGCGTGGCGCAGAAGCGGTTGCGATAGCCCTGGTGGAAGTCGTCCTTGAGGTCGGTGACGTCGCTGCTGATCACCTCCTCGAGCACCTGCGGCTGCTTGCCTTCGTGGATGATTTCGGTGAGCAGCCACAGGTCGTTCCAGGCCGGGTTGGCATGCTCGGTCAGGCTCAGAAAATGCCCGCTGACCAGGCTCGGCTGGTCGCTGCGGCCCTCGACCAGGCGGTAGTCGCTGCGGTGGCGCTCCAGGGCGCGGGTGGCCAGGTGCTTGCCGCGCGCGCGGTCGCTGAAGCGCGCCGGGTAGTCGTAGTCTTCCAGGTCCGGCGCGGCGCCGCTGTCGGCGTCGCTTTCGAGCTGGATGCGCGGTTTGGTGAAGTCGTAGTCGCGCCGCGTGGTGCGGCTGGTGCGCGTGGCCAGGCGCAGGCCGAAGCGCTTGATCACCGGCACGTCGGCCACCAGCCCGGTGTCCTGCTGGTAGGCCACCGGGGCCAGTGTGGGGAATACGGTCTGGTCGTCGCCGAACACCAGCGCATGGCCCTGCGGGCTGTGCTGGAAGTGGTAGTGGATGCCCTCCTCCTCGCACAGGCGCTGGATGAAGTGCAGGTCGGACTCGTCGTACTGCACGCAGTACACCCGCTCGGGGTACACCGCGCCGAGCACGAAGCGGTGGTCGCTGGCGAGGATGCCGTGCTCCTCGAGCACCTGGGCGATGATCTGCGGCACCGTCTTGTGCTGGAAGATGCGCTGGTTGATGCGGTGCGCCAGGTACGCCAGCTGCGGGCGCAGCACCAGCCGGTAGCGCGACAGGCGCCGCCCGGCTTCGCCCTGCGCGGCGCTGTAGACCAGCCCGTGAATGCCGCTGCCGCTGGGCGACAGCTGCAGGAAGGCGAGCGTGTGCAGGAGGGATTCGAGGTTCAGCGACGCCCGTTCACTGACCAGCTCCAGTTCGAATTCGAACGGCTGGCTGAGCGCTTCGCGCCCGCTGAACGACAGCACCTGAAAGTCGCTGTCGACCCCGTCCAGGGTCAGGGTGAAATGGGGCTGGTTGGCCGCTGAGAACATCCGATGTTCCTCCCGCTGCAAAAACTGGGGTGACAGGCTGCCCCGGCCGGCCATGCTGGCTGGCCGGGGCAGTGAACTAACGCAGGCTTAGCCGGCGACCGGGGTGCGCCAGTCGTCCGAGCCGGAGGTACCGGACACTTCGTGGGTCCAGGTGATCTTGCGGTAGGTGAAGTGCACGTCTTCAAGGTGGGTGAAGTGCGCGTTCGCCGGGTCCTGGCAGTTGTGCATGTAGTCCTTGATGTCGACGATGATCGCGTCTTCGAGCTTGGTGGTGAAATAGTGCTCCTGGGTGCCGGCCGCCGAGGTGCGGTACCAGTGGATGACGATTTCGGTCAGGCGCTCGCCGGAGGTCAGCGCGGCCAGCAGCAGGGGCGACGCCTTGTCGAAGACCTTGGTGATGACCACCGGCTTGTGCACGCGCTGGCCGGTCGGCTGACCGGACTGCGGGTCGCGCGGGATGATCACTTCGTGGTTGAAGCCCTGGACCATGACCTGGTCTTCGTGGCCTTCCTGGTAGGTGTTGCCGACCGAATCGGCGGTGAAGGCACCGGCGGTGATCAGGCCTTGTTTGGTGCCGGTGACGGACATGTAGGCAGGTGTTGCCATGGGGGTTTGCTCCTTGCAAAAAGTGAAGCCGGACAGGCGAAAAATGCCGTGCGGCTGCAAGGAGACAGTTCAAGACCCGTGCCAACTTAAATTTAGTTGTTGTTAATCAGTAGCTTGTGTTTTTACTGTACGTTTTTTGAGCACTTTTAGGCGAGAAAACCCGAAAAAGTGCGCAACTTCTTGCGCAGTACTGTGCAAGAAGTTGCGCAGTTGGCTGCAGACCACGTTTATTATGGCCCGCAGCAATGTATGCACAGGGTTATCCACATTTGAGTGCGCAAGAAGTTGCGCAGTTGTTAAAAGTCGAGAATCGACTTTTTCGTGCTTTCCCTGGTCGCCAGCCAGCAAACCTTTTAATTTATTTATCGTTCGTCAGCGCTGTAGAACGCCAACGCATCGCCAGCAAAAAAAAGGCCCTGCCGTCACCGGCAGGGCCCTTCTTCATTCAGCTATCTGCCATCAGCTGTACACACGCCCCAGCAACTGGCGATGGCTCTCGAACTGATCCAGCACGTCGCGGGTGATCTGCTCGACGGTAAAGCCCATCAGGTCGTACTCCTGGCTGCCGTTGTGCAGGTACACCTCGGCCCGGTAGTAACGCTGGCGCACGTCGCCTTCACCCTGCGCCGGCGCTTCGCTCGGCGCCGCCAGGTAGCCGTCCAGGCTCACTTCGTAGACGAACGGGTTGCCCTCCTCCATCTCGATGCGCAAGCCCATCGCCTCGCGAGACTGGCCGACGCGGCTCTGCACCTGCAGGCCCATGCCCTGCAACTGCACCGCCGCCTCTTTCAGCGCCGGGCTCACCTGCTTGTCCATGAAGCGCTGCACCATCGCCTGGGTCGGCTGCAGGTCCAGCTGGGTGAGGCGCTCGCTGAAGCCGCGACGGCCACGCGCCGCCAGTTCGGCCTGCTCCTGCTCGACCTGGGTGTCCTGTTTCATGGCCTTGAACAGGCCGAACATGAACACCACCAGCACCACCGAGAACGGCAGCCCGGCCAGTACCACCATGGTCTGCATGGCCTGGAAGTTGCCCACCAGCAACAGCCCGATGGTCACCAGGGTGATGATCGCCGACCACAGGATACGCAGCCAGTGCGGGGCATCCTCGTCCACGTCGCCGCCCTTGCACGACAGGTTGGCCATCATCACCGCGCCCGAGTCAGCCGGGGTGAGGAACAGCACGAAGCCGACGAACACCGCCACACCAACCACGATCTTGGCCGCCGGGAAGTGCTCCAGCAGCTGGTAGATCGACATCGCCGGTTGTTCCACCGCCGTGCGCCCAAGCTCCACCGCACCGTGGTTGATCACCAGGTCCAGCGCGGTGTTGCCGAAGATCGACAGCCACGCCAGGGTAAAGCCCAACGGAATCAGCAGCACGCCGGCCACCAGCTCGCGCACGGTGCGGCCACGGGAGATACGCGCGATGAACATGCCCACGAACGGGGCCCAGGAAATCCACCAGGCCCAGTAGAACAGGGTCCACAGGCCCAGCCAGCCTTCGGACCTGGCGTTGTTGCCTTCGTACACGTAGAGGTCGAAGGTCTTGAGGATCACGCCGTTGAGGTAGTCGCCGATGTTCTGCACGAACCCGTTGAGCAGGTGCAGGGTGTCACCGAACAGCAGCACGAACAGCAGCAGGCCGCTGAACAGCAGGATGTTCAGGTTGGACAGGCGGCGAATGCCGTTCTCCACGCCCGACACCGCCGCGATCGTGGCCACGGTGCTCATCACCAGGATCACCATCAGCAGGTTGGTGTTGCTGTGCTGCATGCCGAACAGGTACTCCAGGCCCGAGGACACCTGCATCGCACCGATGCCCAGGTTGGTCACCAGGCCCAGCAGGGTCACGAACATGCCGAAGATGTCCACGGTGTGCCCGGCAGCCCCCTTGACCCAGCGCTCACCCACCAGCGGGTACAGCGCCGAACGCAAGGCCAGTGGCTGGTTGTGGCGGTAGGCGAAGTAGGCCACGGCCAGGCCCACCAGCGCATAGATCGCCCAGCCGTGCAGGCCCCAGTGCAGGAAGGTCAGCTGCATGCCCTGGCGTGCGGCCTCCAGGCTGGCCGGCGCACCGGCAGGCGGGTTGAAGTAGTGGTCCAGCGGTTCGGACGCGCCAAAGTACAGCAGCGAGATACCGATACCGGAGGAGAACAGCATGCCGGCCCAGGCACCGTAGCTGAAGTCGGGCTTGTCGTCCTTGCCGCCAAGCTTGAGCTTGCCGTAGGAGGAAAACGCCAGCCCGATGACGAACAGCAGGTAGCCGCCGATCACCAGCATGTAGTACCAGCCGAAGCTGCGCGACAGCCAGGCTTGGGCTTGGCCGAGAATTTGACCGGCCGTGTCCGGGGCGGCGATCAGCAAGGCAGTCAACAACAGGATCAGCAGCGCCGTGGTGTAGAACACCACGCTGTTGACCCGGACCCTCTCGGCAGGGGTCTTTATCAGGGAGGCAGAACTCATTGCACAGATGCTCCAGGCAGTGCGAGAGAAAACACGAAACGACCCGTCACCCGCGCAATTGGTGCAATAGCCCCACTGCGTCAGGTGTTATAAAAGCACCTTGAAAAACCGTGATCCCAAACCGATTGCGTTGAAAAAAACAGAAAAAGGGTCCCGATCCGAGGGCCCGCCGAACGGTGCGACACCGCTGGGCAATTCTGATCAACGTTTCGTTTAAACCCGTGCACGCCTTGCATTACGGGGGTTACACGTCTTTTTAGGGTGCCAATCGGCGTCAGTGACGGGCCACAAAAACCTGTCAATGGCGCGAATTGTCGCAGAGCTTATTCTTTGTTGATTGAACGTTCAATCAAAACAAAATAGACTGGTCTTCGCCGAGTCAGCCGCCTGTCGTCTGCCCGAAGGCCTGAGGAGATTTGCCAGATGCCCAAGGTCGGTATGCAACCCATTCGCCGCCAGCAGTTGATCGAAGCCACGTTGATGGCGGTAGACCAGGTCGGCATGGGGGACGCCAGCATTGCGCTGATCGCCCGTTTGGCCGGTGTGTCGAACGGCATCATCAGTCACTACTTCCAGGACAAGAACGGCCTGATCGCAGCGACCATGCGGTACTTGATGAACGTGCTGATCGACAACGTCGCGGCACGTCGCCAGGCGCTCACGGAGGACACCCCGCGCGCCCACCTGAAGGTGATCGTCGAGGGCAACTTCGACGCCAGTCAGGTCAACGGCCCGGCAATGAAAACCTGGTTGGCCTTCTGGGCCGCCAGCATGCACCAGCCGTCTTTGCACCGGTTGCAGCGGATCAACGATCACCGCTTGTATTCCAACCTGTGCTGCCAGTTCCGCCGTGTGTTGCCGCTGCCCGAAGCCCGCAGCGCGGCCCGCGGGCTGGCTGCCCTGATCGACGGGCTGTGGCTGCGCGGCGCGCTGTCGGGAGATGCCTTCGATACCGACCAGGCGCAGCAGATCGCTTACGAATACATGGATTCACAACTGGCTAAACAGAGCAGCCCGGCTCTACAGGACCCGGCCTCTGAACCACTGCGCGTCGCGAGTGCCAAACAAGCAGGAGCACAGCGCGGATAGCCGACACACACTGCACTTGCGAGGACACTATGGCCCGTTTCGAAACGCAAAAACTCTACATTGACGGTGGTTATGTCGACGCTTCCAGCGGCGCCACCTTCGACGCCATCAACCCGGCCAACGGCGAAGTCCTCGCCCAGGTGCAACGTGCCAACCAGGCCGACGTGGAGCGCGCAGTGGAAAGCGCCGAGCGCGGCCAGAAAGTCTGGGCGGCCATGACCGCCATGCAGCGTTCGCGCATCCTGCGCCGCGCCGTCGACATCCTGCGCGAACGCAACGACGAGCTGGCTGCACTGGAAACCCTGGACACCGGCAAGTCCTACTCCGAAACCCGCTACGTCGACATCGTCACCGGTGCCGACGTGCTCGAATACTACGCAGGCCTGGTGCCGGCCATCGAAGGCGAGCAGATCCCGCTGCGCGACAGCTCGTTCGTGTACACCCGTCGCGAGCCGCTGGGCGTGACCGTGGGTATCGGCGCCTGGAACTACCCGATCCAGATCGCCCTGTGGAAATCCGCCCCGGCCCTGGCCGCCGGCAACGCGATGATCTTCAAGCCCTCGGAAGTCACTTCGCTGACCACCCTGAAACTGGCCGAGATCTACACCGAGGCCGGCCTGCCGGACGGCGTGTTCAACGTACTGACCGGCAGCGGCCGCGACGTCGGCACCTACCTCACCGAACACCCGCGCATCGAGAAGGTCTCGTTCACCGGCGGCACCGCCACCGGCAAGAAGGTCATGGCCAGCGCCTCGAGCTCCTCGCTCAAGGAAGTCACCATGGAGCTGGGCGGCAAGTCGCCGCTGATCATCTGTGAAGACGCCGACCTGGACCGCGCCGCCGACATCGCGATGATGGCCAACTTCTACAGCTCGGGCCAGGTGTGCACCAACGGCACCCGCGTGTTCATCCCGGCCTCGCTCAAAGCCGCCTTCGAAGCCAAGATCGCCGAGCGCGTGGCGCGCATCCGCATCGGCAACCCGCAGGACGAGAACACCAACTTCGGCCCGCTGGTCAGCTTCGCCCACATGGAAAGCGTGCTGGGCTACATCGCCAAGGGCAAGCAAGAAGGTGCCCGCGTACTGTGTGGCGGCGAGCGCCTGACCGACGGCGAGTTCGCCAAGGGCGCCTTCGTGGCCCCGACCGTCTTCACCGACTGCCGTGACGACATGACCATCGTCAAGGAAGAGATCTTCGGCCCGGTGATGAGCATCCTCTCCTACGAGACCGAAGAAGAAGTCATCCGTCGCGCCAACGACACCGACTACGGCCTGGCCGCCGGTGTCTGCACCAACGACATCAGCCGCGCGCACCGCATCATCCATCAGCTGGAAGCGGGCATCTGCTGGATCAACGCCTGGGGCGAATCGCCGGCCGAGATGCCGGTCGGTGGCTACAAGCAATCCGGTGTCGGCCGTGAAAACGGTGTCAGCTCGCTGGCCCAGTACACGCGGATCAAGTCGGTACAGGTCGAGCTGGGCAACTACGCCTCGGTGTTCTAAGCACCCGTGTAGCCGCGCCCGGGCCGCCAGGTCCGGGCGCCTCCCCCGCTCCCCTGCTCACTGCCTATGAGGGTACGCAACATGTCCCACGTTTTTGACTACATCATCGTCGGGGCCGGCTCGGCCGGTAACACCCTGGCGACCCGCCTGACCGAAGACGAAGGCGTCACCGTATTGCTGCTGGAAGCCGGCGGCCCGGACTGCCGCTTCGACTTCCGCACCCAGATGCCGGCCGCACTGGCCTTCCCGCTGCAGGGCCGACGCTACAACTGGGCCTACGAGACCGACCCGGAGCCGCACATGGACGGCCGCCGCATGGAATGTGGCCGCGGCAAGGGCCTGGGCGGCTCCTCGCTGATCAACGGCATGTGCTACATCCGCGGCAACGCCATGGACTACGACGGCTGGGCCAAGCTGCCAGGCCTGGAAGACTGGTCTTACCTGGACTGCCTGCCGTATTTCCGCAAGGCCGAAACCCGTGACATCGGCCCCAACGACTACCATGGCGGCGAAGGCCCGGTGAGCGTCACCACGCCAAAAGCCGGCAACAACCCACTGTTCCACGCCATGGTCGAAGCCGGCGTGCAGGCCGGTTACCCGCGCACCGAAGACCTGAACGGCTACCAGCAGGAAGGTTTCGGCCCGATGGACCGTACCGTGACGCCCAAGGGCCGTCGCGCCAGCACCGCCCGCGGCTACCTGGACACCGCCAAAAAACGCTCGACCCTGACCATCGTCACCCATGCCCTGAGCGACCGCGTGCTGTTCGAAGGCAAGCGCGCCGTGGGCGTGACCTACCTGGTGGGCGCCAGCGAGGAGCGCGTCGAAGCCCGTGCCCGCAAGGAAGTCATCGTGTGCAGCGGCGCCATCGCCTCGCCACAGTTGCTGCAGCGCTCCGGCGTGGGCCCGGCGGCCCTGCTCGAAAGCCTGAACATCCCGGTGGTGCACGACCTGCCGGGCGTGGGCGAGAACCTGCAGGACCACCTCGAACTGTACCTGCAGTACGCCTGCACCCAGCCGGTGTCGCTGTACCCGTCGCTGCTCTGGTACAACCAGCCGGCCATCGGTGCACAGTGGCTGTTCGCGGGCACCGGCATCGGCGCCAGCAACCAGTTCGAAGCCGGCGGCTTCATCCGCTCGCGCCCGGAATTCGAATGGCCGAACATCCAGTACCACTTCCTGCCGGTGGCGATCAATTACAACGGCAGCAACGGCGTGCAGGAACACGGCTTCCAGGCGCACATGGGCTCGATGCGTTCGCCTAGCCGCGGGCGTATCCAGCTCAAGTCCAAGGACCCGCGCCAGCACCCGAGCATCCTGTTCAACTACATGGCCACCGAGCAGGACTGGCAGGAGTTCCGTGACGGTATCCGCCTGACCCGCGAGATCATGGCGCAGCCGGCGCTGGACGCCTACCGTGGCCGCGAGATCAGCCCCGGTGCCGACGTGCAGACCGACGAGCAGCTGGACACATTCATCCGCGAGCACGCCGAGACCGCGTTCCACCCATCGTGCTCGTGCAAGATGGGCATCGACGAGATGGCGGTGGTCGACGGCCAGGGCCGCGTGCATGGCATGCAGGGCCTGCGCGTTGTGGATGCCTCGATCATGCCGATCATCACCACCGGCAACCTGAACGCGCCGACGATCATGATGGCCGAGAAGATCGCCGACAAGATCCGTGGCCGCCAGCCATTGCCGCGCAGCACGGCCAAGTACTATGTGGCCAATGGTGCACCGGTGAAGGGCAAGCCGATGCGTGAGGTGCCGCAGGCTTAAGACCCTGCTACCCCCATCGCGGGTCAAGCCCGCTCCCACAGAGACCAATGTGATCCTTGTGGGAGCGGGCTTGACCCGCGATGGGGGCGGTACATTCACAGCAGATCAAGCACCCCTGCGGTGCTTTTTTTGTGCCCGCGATAATCGCTTTACAGCCCGCCAACCTCACAGGTTAGAATCCTTGGCACGCGACCTGCTAGCTGAAGTCAGGCAAAAAGCAAGTCGCGCCTCTTTCTGCAATCCCCCCTGGAGTACTGCCTTTGGATGCGTCCACCATCAATAGCCTGTTCTTGATCGGCGCATTGCTGGTAGGTGCAAGTATCCTGGTCAGTTCACTCTCCTCGCGCCTGGGCATCCCGATCCTGGTGATCATCCTGGCAGTGGGCATGGTTGCCGGCGTCGACGGCGGCGGCATCATCTTCAACAACTACCCGACCGCCTACCTGGTGGGCAACCTGGCACTGGCCGTGATCCTGCTCGACGGCGGCCTGCGCACCCGCGTCTCGAGTTTCCGCGTGGCCCTGTGGCCGGCGCTGTCGCTGGCCACGGTGGGGGTGATGATCACCACCGGCCTCACCGGCCTGGCCGCCGCTTGGCTGTTCGACCTGAGCCTGATGCAGGGCCTGCTGATCGGCGCCATCGTCGGCTCCACCGACGCCGCCGCGGTGTTCTCGCTGCTGGGCGGCAAGGGCCTCAACGAGCGGGTGACGGCCACCCTGGAAATCGAGTCGGGCAGCAACGACCCGATGGCGGTGTTCCTCACCGTGACCCTGATCGAGATGATCGCCAGCGGCCAGAACGGCCTGCACTGGGGCCTGCTCGGCCACCTGGTGCGCGAATTCGGCATCGGCAGCCTGCTGGGCCTGGGCGGCGGCTGGCTGATGCTGCAGCTGGTCAACCGCATGAACCTGGCCGGCGGCCTGTACCCGATCCTGGTGATCAGCGGCGGCCTGGTGGTGTTCGCGCTCACCAACGCCCTGCACGGCAGCGGCTTCCTGGCCGTGTACCTGTGTGGCCTGGTACTGGGTAACCGGCCGATCCGCAGCCGCCACGGCATCCTGCACATGCTCGACGGCATGGCCTGGCTGGCCCAGATCGGCATGTTCCTGGTGCTGGGCCTGCTGGTCACACCCCACGACCTGCTACCCATCGCGCTGCCGGCCCTGGGCCTGGCGCTGTGGATGATCCTGTTCGCGCGGCCGCTGTCGGTGATGATCGGCCTGCTGCCATTCAAGGCCTTCCATGGCCGCGAAAAGGTGTTCATCTCGTGGGTCGGCCTGCGCGGCGCGGTGCCGATCATCCTTGCGGTGTTCCCGCTGATGGCCGGGCTGCCGCATGCCCAGCTGTACTTCAACCTGGCCTTCTTCATCGTACTGGTGTCGCTGCTGGTGCAAGGCACCAGCCTGCCGTGGGTGGCGCGCCTGCTCAAGGTGACCGTGCCGCCCGACCCGGCGCCGATCTCGCGCTCGGCCCTGGAAGTGCACATCACCAGCGAGTGGGAGCTGTTCGTGTATCGCCTGGGTGCGGAGAAGTGGTGCATCGGTGCCGCCCTGCGCGAGCTGAAAATGCCCGAAGGCACGCGTATCGCTGCCCTGTTTCGCGGTCAGCAACTGCTCCATCCGTCGGGAAGTACCACCCTCGAAGTCGGCGACCTGCTGTGCGTGATCGGCCACGAACACAACCTGCCGGCGCTGGGCAAGCTGTTCAGCCAGGCGCCGCAACGCGGCCTGGACCTGCGTTTCTTCGGCGACTTCGTGCTCGAAGGTGACGCAGAACTGGGGGCTGTAGCGGCGTTGTACGGTTTGCAGCTCGACGGCCAGGACCCGCACCAGCCGCTGGCGCACTTCATCGAGCAGAAGGTCGGCGGCGCACCGGTGGTGGGCGACCAGATCGAATGGAACAACACCCTGTGGACCGTTGCGCTGATGGAAGGGAACAAGATCCTCAAAGTGGGTATCAAATTCCCCGAAGGTTCTCGACCCGGCCCCGGGTTGTTCCTTTAAACTTCGATTCTCTGCCCGGTTCTACGACGTCTGCCTATGTCCCTGCGCACTGTTGTTAGCGCAGCCCTGCTCGGGCTGTGCCTGTCCCTCTCCTTCGCCCAGGCGGCGGAACCCCCCACCACGGCAAGCGTCCAGCACAGCCTGGACAAGATCGCCGAGCGCAAGCTGCCGGAGGCCGACCAGAAGGCCCTGCAGCAAGTGCTGGAGCAGACCCTTGGCCTGCTGGCCTCGCGCGACGACTACGACAAGCGCCTGGCCGCGCTCAAGCAGCAACTGGCCGACGCCCCGCGCCAGACCAGCGAAAACCAGCGCGAGCTGACCCGGCTCAAGGACACCAAGACCCTGCCCGTGGCGCAGCGCTACGCCAGCATGGGCGTGCCGCAACTGGAGCAGTTGCTGTCCGAGCGCACCACCCAGCAGGGCGAGCTGCAGAAGGCGCTGTCCGAAGCCAACAGCCTGATCATCAACTCCCAGACCCGCCCCGAGCGCGCCCAGGCCGAGATCAGCAGCAACCAGACCCGCACCCAGCAGATCAACAGCATCCTCAAGCTGGGCAAGGACAACGGCAAGAGCCTCTCGGCCGACCAGCGCAACCAGCTCAATGCCGAACTCGCCTCGCTCAACGCGCTGACCCTGCTGCGCCGCCAGGAACTGGCCGGCAACAGCCTGCTGCAAGACCTGGGCAACAGCCAGCACGACCTGCTGATCGAGCGCGCCACACGCCTTGAGCAGGAGATCCAGGACCTGCAGACGCTGATCAACCAGAAGCGCCTGGCGCAGTCGCAGCAGACCGTCACCGAACAGTCCATCGAGGCACAGAAGGCCGGCGGCAGCAGCGTGCTGGCCACCGAAAGCGCCACCAACCTGAAGCTGTCCGACTACCTGCTGCGCAGCACCGACCGCCTCAACGAGCTGACCCAGCAGAACCTGCAGACCAAGCAGCAGCTCGACAGCCTGACCCAGGCCGACCAGGCACTGGACGAACAGATCAGCGTGCTCAAGGGCAGCCTGTTGCTGTCCAAGATCCTCTACAAGCAGAAGCAGGCCCTGCCGCACCTGAAGGTCGATCGCGACCTGGCCGACCAGATCGCCGACATTCGCCTGTACCAGTTCGAGGTCAACCAGCAGCGCGAGCAGATCAGCAGCCCCAGCAGCTACGTCGACAAGCTGCTGGCCACCCAGCCGCCCGACAGCGTCACCCCGCAGTTGCGCAAGGCCCTGCTGGAGGTGGCGATCACCCGCAGCGATTTGCTGGAGCGGCTCAACCGCGAGCTGAGCGCCCTGCTCAACGAATCCATCACCCTGCAACTGAACCAGAAGCAGCTGCTGAGCACCGCACAGAACCTGCGCGGCACCCTCGACGAACAGATGTTCTGGATCCCCAGCAACAAGCCGCTGGACTTCGAATGGCTGCGCAGCGTGCCCGAACGCCTGCAAAAGCAGGTGGTGAGCCTGCCGTGGGGGTCGGGCATCAACGAACTGGCCGACGGCCTGACGCAGCGCCCGCTGCTGTTCCTGCCGCTGCTGTTGCTGATCGGCGCCCTGCTGTGGCGGCGCAAGTACCTGTATGCGCGGCTGAACAAGGTTCACCAGGATGTGGGCCACTTCAAGCGTGACAGCCAGTGGCACACGCCCCAGGCCATTCTGATCAATATCCTGCTGGCGATGCCGCTGAGCCTGGGCCTGGCGCTGTGCGGCTATGCGCTGCAGATCGACGCCCGCGGCCAGAACGCCAACCTGGGCGCCGCGCTGTGGCAGATCGCCCAGGCCTGGCTGGTGTTCTACACCGCCTACCGGATTCTGGCGCCCGGCGGCGTGGCCGAGCTGCACTTTCGCTGGGAAAAGGCCCAGGTCGAGTTCCTGCGCGGCTGGATCCGCCGCCTGGGCAGCGTGGTACTGGCGCTGGTCGGCGTGGTGGCGGTGGCCGAGCACCAGCCCTCGGCGCTGGCCGACGACGTGCTCGGCATCGGTGTGGTACTGACCTGTTACGCACTGATGGCCTGGCTGCTCAGCCGCCTGCTGCTGAGCAGCCCCGCGCACCGCAATACCTCGCTGTTTCGCAAGGCCGTGGGCGTGGCGTTCACGGCGCTTCCGGTGGCGCTGTTCATTGCCGTGTGCTTTGGCTACTACTACACCGCACTCAAGCTCACCGACCGCCTGATCGACACCCTGTACCTGCTGATGTTCTGGCTGGTGATCGAGGCAGCCTTCGTGCGCGGCCTGGCCGTGGCCGCCCGGCGCCTGGCCTACCAGCGCGCACTGAGCAAGCGCCAGGCCACCAAGGAAGGGCTCGATGGCGAGGTGATCGTCGAGGAGCCGACCCTGGACATCGAGCAGGTCAACCAGCAGTCGCTGCGCCTGATCCGTCTGGCCCTGCTGGGCGGCTTCATCGCCGCGCTGTACTGGGTGTGGGCCGACCTGATCAGCGTGTTCGCCTACCTCGACAACATCACCCTGTACGAGTACACCAGCGGCACCGGCGCGGCCATGAGCATGGTGCCGATCAGCCTGGGCGACCTGCTCGGGGCACTGGTGATCATCGGCATCACCTTCGCCCTGGCCGGCAACCTGCCGGGGCTGCTCGAGGTGCTGGTGCTGTCACGCCTGAACCTGGCCCAGGGCAGCGCGTATGCGACCACCACGTTGCTGTCGTACGTGATTGCCGGGGTGGGCTTCGTCACCACGCTGTCGACCCTCGGCGTCAGCTGGGACAAGCTGCAATGGCTGGTGGCGGCGCTGTCGGTGGGCCTGGGCTTCGGCATGCAGGAGATCTTCGCCAACTTCATCTCCGGCATCATGATCCTGTTCGAGCGCCCGGTGCGCATCGGCGACACCATCACCATCGGCAACCTGTCGGGCACGGTGAGCAAGATCCGCATCCGCGCCACCACCATCACCGACTTCGACCGCAAGGACATCATCGTCCCCAACAAGACCTTCATCACCGGCCAGTTGATCAACTGGTCGCTGACCGACACCATCACCCGCGTCACCCTCAAGCTGGGCGTGGACTACGGCTCGGACCTGGACCTGGTACGCACCCTGCTGCTGCAGGCAGCCAACGAGAACCCGCGGGTGCTCAAGGAACCAGCACCGATCGTGTACTTCCTGAACTTCGGCGAGAGTACCCTGGACCACGAACTGCGCATGCACGTGCGTGACCTGGGCGACCGCAACCCGGTACTGGACGAGATCAACCGCTACATCAACAAGGAATTCAAGCGCCAGCACATCAACATCTCGTTCCGCCAGATGGAGGTGTACCTGAAGAACATGCAGGGCCAGGAGTACAAGATGGTACCGGTCGAAGCGCCGAACAAGACCGTGCTGCCCGAGCCCCCCACCGATGCGCCAGGAGATGGCCGTTGAAATCCCTCGACGAACTGACCTTCGACAACCGCTTCGCCCGCCTGGGCGATGCGTTCTCCACCCACGTGCTGCCCGAGCCGATTGCCGAGCCGCGCCTGGTCGTGGCCAGCGACGCGGCCATGGCACTGCTCGACCTGGACCCTACCGAGGCGCATTCCCCGGTGTTCGCCGAGCTGTTCAGCGGACACAAGCTGTGGGCCGAGGCCGAGCCGCGGGCGATGGTGTATTCGGGGCATCAGTTCGGTTCGTACAACCCGCGCCTGGGTGACGGTCGCGGGCTGTTGCTGGGCGAGGTGTACAACGATGCCGGCGAGCACTGGGACCTGCACCTCAAGGGTGCCGGGCAGACGCCGTATTCACGCATGGGCGATGGCCGTGCGGTGTTGCGCTCGTCGATCCGCGAGTTCCTCGCCTCCGAGGCCCTGCACGCGCTGGGCATCCCCAGCAGCCGCGCGCTGTGCGTGATCGGCTCGAGCACGCCGGTGTGGCGCGAAACCCAGGAGCGCGCGGCGATGGTGCTGCGTCTGGCGCCCAGCCATGTGCGCTTTGGCCACTTCGAATACTTCTACTACACCCGCCAACCCGAGCAGCAGCGCGAGCTGGCCGAGCACGTGCTCAACCTGCACTTTGCCGAGTGCCGCGAGCAGCCCGAGCCGTACCTGGCGATGTTCCGTACCATCGTCGAACGCAATGCCGAGCTGATTGCGCGCTGGCAGGCCTATGGTTTCTGCCACGGGGTGATGAACACCGACAACATGTCGATCCTGGGCATCACCTTCGACTTCGGGCCGTTTGCCTTCCTCGACGACTTCGATGCCGGCTTCATCTGCAACCATTCCGACGACCAGGGGCGCTACAGCTTCAGCAACCAGGTGCCGATCGCACACTGGAACCTGAGCGCGCTGGCCCAGGCGCTGACGCCGTTCATCAGCGTCGAGGCGCTGAAGGAAACGCTGGGGCTGTTCCTGCCGTTGTACCAGGCCCATTACCTGGACCTGATGCGTCGACGCCTGGGGCTGACCGAGGCGCGCGATGACGATTCGGCGCTGGTCGAGCGCTTGCTGGGGCTGATGAACAAGGGCGCTGTGGACTACACGCTGTTCTTCCGCAAGCTGGGTGATCAGCCGGCGGCGCAGGCCGTGCGGGTGGTGCGCGACGATTTCGTCGACCTGGCCGGGTTCGATGCCTGGGCGGTGGAGTACCTGGCGCGCCTGGACCAGGAGCCGGGCAATGCCGAAGGCCGACGCGCGCGGATGCACGCGGTGAACCCGCTGTACATTCTGCGCAACTACCTGGCGCAGCGTGCCATCGAGGCGGCTGAAGGCGGGGATTACGAGGAAGTGCGACGCCTGCACCAGGTGCTGACACGGCCGTTCGAGGAACAGCCGGGGATGCAGGCCTACGCCGAACGCCCGCCCGAGTGGGGCAAGCATCTGGAGATCAGTTGTTCATCCTGAGAACGCAGCGCCTGCTTCGCGGGTCAAGCCCGCTCCCACAGGTACTGCGGTGTTCTTGTGGGAGCGGGCTTGACCCGCGATAGAGCGCGCAGCGCTCGCAGCTTCAGTTGTCGACCCACCAGTTCAGCAACGTCTCATCCTCGTCGTCATCGAGGTTCTGGTAGATGTTGGCGTAATACCACTGCACCCCCGTCGCCTCCCGAAACCGGTCGAACACCGGGCGAATCGCCTCGAACCCATTGCTCGCCGGCACTGCCAGCGTCAGGTTGCCTTTGTAGCGACCGTCCAGCGTGCCGCCCAGCAACGTCTGCACCTCGCTTTCCAGCGTGTCGACGGCATCCTGGGGCAGCTCGTTGGCGTAGACATGGATGCAAAAATTGCCACCCCGGCGCACCACCTCGACATGCTGATCGGGGATGGCCGTGCAGATGATGTCGCCGCGCGCCATGTTCAGCGCCAGCCCCGGCGACGACAGCAGTTCATAGGTATGTTCGCCCACTTCGCGCACCGGCACGCTTTCGAACACCGGCTCGCCGTTCTTCTTTCTGTCGACGAATACACGAATGTGCGGTGAATGCTGGCAATCCATCGGTCTGTCCCTGGCCTGTTCAGAAAGGCCGCATGCTAAACCATTACAGCCTCTTCGCCAGCATCGCTGGCTTATCTGGCAGGCTATGGCATCTTGCAATCCACCCTCATCACCTCCAGATACCCAACATCACCTGACGCATCCGGACTCCCACCATGACCGACCCCCTCCACATCCCCTGTCCCCACTGCAACGGCCTCAACCGCATCCCCGCCACACGCCTGAGGGACGCACCCAAGTGCGGGCGCTGCAAGGGTGAGGTGCTATTGCATAAACCATTCGAATTGAAACAGGGCGACTACGCCAGCCAGATCAAGGGCGACCTGCCATTGCTGATCGATGTGTGGGCCGACTGGTGCGGGCCCTGCAAGGCGTTCGGCCCGGTCTTCGAACAGGCCGCCGGCCAACTGGCCGGACGCTGCCGCCTGGCCAAGCTCGACAGCGAAGCCAATCAGCAACTGGCCGGGCAACTGGGCATACGCTCCATCCCCAGCCTGATCCTGTTCAAGAACGGCCGCGAAGTGGCGCGCCAGAGCGGCGCCTTTCCACTCCAGCAACTGCTGGAATGGCTGCGCAGCCAAGGGGTCTAGGCGTTTTCCAGCAGCGTATGCAGTTCGACGAACTGCTGGGTCAGCTTGTGCCGCGGTTCCAGGTGAATCAGCGGCAGGCTGGCCTGGTGGGACTCGCGCATCTTCACCGAGCTGTTGAGATACACCGGCAGCACCGGCAAGCCTTCGGCAATCAGTTCGTCGAGCATCTGCTGCGGCAGGCTGGCGCGCGCCTGGAACTGGTTGACCACGATGCCCTCGACTTCCAGGCCCTCGTTGTGGTCTTCCTTGAGCTCTTCGATCTCGGCCAGCAGGCCGTACAGCGCCTGACGCGAGAAGCTGTCGCAGTCGAAGGGGATCAATACGCGATCGGCGGCTATCAACGCTGAAACCGCATAGAAGTTCAACGCAGGCGGGGTGTCCAGGTAGATGCGGTCGTAATCGTCGGAGAGCTCGTCCAGCAGCTTTCGCAGCTTGTTGATCTTGTGCTTGGCCTCGAGCTTGGGCTGCAGGTCGGCCAGCTCTGCCGTGGCGGTCACCACATGCAGGTTGTCGAACGGGGTTTCATAGATGTCGACCTTGTTTTTCTTGGCGAACGGCCCCGAGGACAGGGTCTGCTTGAAGAAGTCGGCAATACCCATGGGAATGTCCTCGCCGGTCAGGCCGGTGAGGTACTGGGTCGAGTTGGCCTGGGCGTCCAGGTCGATCAACAGGGTTCGATAGCCTTCGTTGGCACTGACTGCCGCCAGGTTGCAGGCAATGCTCGACTTGCCCACGCCACCTTTCTGATTGAACACCACGCGCCGCATGAACAGACCTCCATGTGAAAGGAACTACCGAGTATGTGGGGGTTGCGCCGGTTTAGCCAGTGCCTTTCAGCCCTGCGCCTGGGCCTGGCGGATCAACAGTTCGGTGAACGCCCGGGCCATCGCCGACACGTCCTCGCGCCGCTGCGCCAGCCATACCGCTGTCACCGCGTCGGCGTCGAGCAAGGTGCGGTATACCACCCCGTCGATGCGCATGCGCTTGAACGACGCCGGCAGCACCGACACCCCAAGCCCCGCCGATACCAGGCCGATGATGGTCATGGCCTCGCCTGCCTCCTGGGCAAAGTGCGGGCTGAAGCCGGCCGAGCGCGCCAGGCTGAGCAACTGCGCGTGCAGGCCGCTGCCGTAGCTGCGCGGGAAGAACACGAACGGCTCCTGGGCCAGGGCCGCCAGCGGCAGGCCCTGCTCGTTGCCCTGGGCCAGCGGGTGCGCGGCATTGAGCACCGCCACCAGCGGCTCGCGGAACAGTTCGGTGATCACCACGCCATCGGGCACGCTCATCGGGCGCATCAGGCCGACCTCGATGGACTCGTCGAGCAAGGCATCCACCACGTCGCGGCTGCTCATTTCCTTGAGGTTCAGGTGCACCGCCGGGAAGCGCTGGCGAAACGCATTGATGGCCTTGGGGATGCTGGAGTTGAACGGCGCCGAGGAGGTGAAGCCGATCTTCATCTCGCCCAGCTCGCCGAGCTGGGCACGCCGCGCCACGTCGGCGGCCTTGTCGACCTGCGCCAGCACCTGGCGCGCCTCGTCGAGAAACAGCCGGCCGGCTTCGCTGAGTGCCACCCGTCGGTTGGTACGCTCGAACAGGCGTGCACCCAGCTCCTGCTCCAGGGCCTGGATCTGCTGGCTCAGCGGCGGTTGAGAGATGCCCAGTTGCTGTGCGGCACGGCCAAAATGCAGCTCTTCGGCCACGGCGATGAAGTAGCGAAGGTGGCGCAGTTCCATGGCAACTCCAATAGGTCGTAAAACCTCTTAAACAGGTCGAACAATATATTGGAAAAGATCAATAGCCAGCTATATGCTTTTTTCACTGCCTGCGAGGCCGTGCCCCTTTCGAGGTCCCCGTGAAAACTGCTGTTGCCCATGAGCTGCCCCCTGCCCCGGCGAACACCGCCGCCCCCCTGAACGAAAGCTGGATCGAGAAAGGCACCCCTGCGTTCATGCGCACGGTGCTGGCATTGTTCTGTGGCGGCTTTGCCACCTTCGCCCTGCTGTACTGCGTGCAGCCGATGATGCCGCTGCTGTCCCACGAGTTCTCCATCAATGCCGCCCAGAGCAGCCTGGTGCTGTCGGTGTCGACCGGCCTGCTGGCGTTCGGGCTGCTGGTGACCGGGCCGATTTCCGACCGCGTCGGGCGCAAGCCGGTGATGGTGTTCGCCCTGTTCTGCGCCGCGCTGTGCACCATCGCCAGCGCATTGATGCCCAGCTGGCACGGCGTGCTGGCCATGCGTGCCCTGGTGGGCCTGTCGCTGAGCGGGCTGGCGGCGGTGGCCATGACCTACCTGAGCGAAGAGATTCATCCGCAGCACATCGGCCTGGCCATGGGGCTGTACATCGGCGGCAACGCCATCGGCGGCATGAGCGGGCGCCTGATCACCGGGGTACTGATCGACTTCGTCAGCTGGCACACCGCGATGCTGGTGATCGGCGGCCTGGCACTGGTCGCGGCGGCAGTGTTCTGGAGGATCCTGCCCGAGTCGCGCAACTTCAGTGCACGCTCGATGAACCCACGCAGCCTGCTGAACGGCTTCACCCAGCACTTTCGCGACGCCGGGCTGCCGTGGCTGTTTCTGGAAGCGTTTCTGCTGATGGGCGCCTTCGTCACGCTGTTCAACTACATCGGCTACCGGCTGCTCGCCGAGCCGTACCACATGAGCCAGGCGCTGGTGGGGCTGCTGTCGGTGGTGTACCTGGCAGGCATCTACAGCTCGGCGCAGATCGGCGCACTGTCGGACAAGCTGGGGCGGCGCAAGGTGTTCTGGATGAGCATCCTGCTGATGTTCGGTGGGTTGCTGCTGACGCTGTTCTCGCCCCTGGTGCTGGTGATCGTCGGCATGCTGGTGTTCACCTTCGGCTTCTTTGGCGCGCATTCGGTGGCCAGCAGCTGGATCGGCCGGCGTGCGCTCACGGCCAAGGGGCAGGCCTCTTCGCTGTACCTGTTCAGCTACTACGCGGGGTCGAGCGTGGCGGGCACGGCAGGCGGGGTGTTCTGGCATTACGGTGGATGGAACGGCATCGGGCTGTTCATCGGCAGCCTGCTGGTGATCGCACTGCTGGTGGCGTTGCACCTAAGCAAGCTGCCGGCGCTTCCGGGGAATGTGAAGGGCTGATACCCCTCGCCGGCAAGGCCGGCTCCTACCAGGAGCCGGCCTTGCCGGCGAAGCTGTTCAGTTGATGATTTCGACCAGGTCGACATCGATCTCGCGGGACATCAGGTTCTTCTCGACCTCACCGGTCAGCTTGACCTTGGTCTTGTCGTTGAAGGCCACCGCCGGCAAGTCTTCGTTGTCGATCTCGACGGTGATGGTGCCGCTGGCATCCTTGAATTCGTACTTGTCGTCGTTGTTGAGCTTCTTGACCACAAAGCCCTGCAGTACCACCGGGGTATCGTCGGCGGCGTCGTTGGCTGCCGCGACCGTGGTGACCGGCTGGGCGCCAGGGCCGGTGTAGCCGGCGGCCATCGCGCCAGTGGTGAACAGCGGGGCAAGCAGCAGAGCCAGGTAACGAGTTTTCATGGTGGGCATTCCGTTTCAAGTGGGGATGCGCTCAGGTTAATCCCCACGCCTGAACTGAAGCTTAATGCGCGATGGTGGGAAACCCGATCAGGCCAGCAACGCGGTGAGGCTCAGAATCGGCATAAGGATGGCCAGCCCGATGAACAGCATCACACCGCCCGTCATCGCCAGCATCAATGGCTCAAACAAGCCCAAGGCTCGTTCAACCCTTACGCCCGACAGCAAACCGTGCCACCTCAGGCGACGCCGCAGTGCATGCAACGCGAGCCGTGCGAACACGCCGGCGGCGACCATCACACCGGCAAACGGCAGCGCAAAGCGCTGCCCGCTCTCGTTCAGCGCCATCGAAATGCGGATCGTGGCCGGCAACGCCTGCTGGTGATGGGCGAATATCTGCACGACATCAGGGATCACGACACCCAGCAGGAACGCGAAGATGGCCAGCACGGCGCACATCAGTATCGCCGGATACAGCAACGCCAGGCGGATGCCCTGACGCGTCAGTTGCTGGTTGTCACCGTGCTCGGCAAGCCGTTGGCAGGTTGCCGCCAGCAGGGGATGCTGTACTGCGCGGGTATCCTTGGGCACGGGTTCCTTCCTTGAATGGCACGGCTGTGCATCGAGGTCGGAATGGTAAGGGAGGGGGCTTGGACGGGCAGTAGGACGGATCGGCGGGGGAGCGTGAAAAGTCAGTGGCGGGGCCGCGATACGCGGCACCCGCCAGGCAGTTGCCCGTTACTGGTGGTACTGCGCAGACAGTTCGTGCACGGCGTGGATGAAGGCACCGGCATGTTCCGGATCGACTTCCGGGGTGATGCCATGGCCCAAGTTGAACACGTGGCCGGTACCGTGGCCATAGCTGGCCAGGATACGCCCGACTTCGGCGCGGATGGCCTCGGGCTTGGCGTAGAGCACGGTCGGGTCCATGTTGCCCTGCAGGGCCACCTTGCTGCCCACGCGCTGGCGCGCCTCACCGATGTCGCAGGTCCAGTCCAGGCCCAGGGCGTCGGCGCCGGCATCAGCAATGCTTTCCAGCCACAGGCCGCCGTTCTTGGTGAACAGGATCACCGGCACCTTGCGCCCTTCGTGCTCGCGGATCAGGCCGCTGACGATCTTGCGCATGTAGGCCAGGGAGAACTCCTGGTACGCCGCCGCCGACAGGTTGCCACCCCAGGTGTCGAAGATCTGCACGGCCTGTGCGCCGGCCAGGATCTGCCCGTTGAGGTAGCTGACCACCGACTGCGCGAGCTTGTCGAGCAGCAGGTGCATGGCCTGCGGGTTGTCGTAGAGCATGGCCTTGGTCTTGCGAAAGTCCTTGGACGAGCCGCCTTCGACCATGTAGGTGGCCAGGGTCCACGGGCTGCCGGAGAAGCCGATCAGCGGCACACGGCCGTTGAGCTCGCGGCGGATGGTGCTGACCGCATCCATCACGTAGCCCAGGTCCTTTTGCGGGTCGGGGATCGGCAGCGCCTCGATGTCGGCCAGGGTGCTGATGACTTTCTTGAAGCGCGGGCCTTCGCCGGTTTCGAAATACAGGCCCTGGCCCATGGCATCAGGGATGGTCAGGATGTCCGAGAACAGGATCGCGGCGTCCAGCGGGTAGCGGTCCAGCGGCTGCATCGTGACCTCGCAGGCGAACTGCGGGTTCATGCACAGGCTCATGAAGTCACCGGCCTTGGCGCGGCTGGCGCGGTACTCCGGCAGGTAGCGGCCGGCCTGGCGCATCATCCACACCGGGGTGACGTCTACGGGTTGCTTGAGCAGGGCGCGCAGAAAACGATCGTTCTTCAAGGCAGTCATGTCGGCATCCGGAAAAAAAGTGGGGGCATTTTCTCAGACACCAACGTAAAAGGCACGGTATGAACCGTGCCTTTTGTCTATCGACCTGTGGTAGGTCAATAGATTTAGTTAAAAGCTTCGCCGGCAAGGCCGGCTCCTACAGGTTTGGCAGGAGCCAGCCTTGCCGGCGAAGAGGCCCGATCAGACCTCCAGGTAGTCCAGAATCCCCTCGGCGGCATTGCGCCCCTCGAAGATAGCCGTCACCACCAGGTCCGAACCGCGCACCATGTCGCCACCGGCAAACACCTTGGGGTTGCTGGTCTGGTGCTTGAAGCGGTTCTGCTCCGGCGCCACCACACGGCCCTGGCTGTCGGTCTGGATGCTGAACTGCTCGAACCACGGCGCAGGGCTGGGGCGGAAACCGAAGGCGATGACCACGGCGTCCGCCGGGATGATCTCTTCGGAACCCGGGATCGGCTCGGGGCTGCGACGGCCACGGGCATCCGGCTCGCCGAGACGGGTCTCGACCACCTTCACGCCCTCGACCTTGTCTTCACCCACGATCGCGATCGGCTGGCGGTTGTAGAGGAACTTCACGCCCTCCTCCTTGGCGTTCTTCACCTCCTTGCGCGAGCCGGGCATGTTCGCTTCGTCACGCCGGTAGGCACAGGTCACGGCCTTGGCGCCCTGGCGGATGGAGGTACGGTTGCAGTCCATCGCGGTGTCGCCGCCGCCCAGCACCACGACCTTCTTGTCCTTCATGTCGACGAAGTCTTGCGGGGACTTTTCAAAGCCCAGGTTGCGGTTGACGTTGGCGATCAGAAAATCCAGCGCGTCGTGCACACCCGGCAGGTCTTCGCCAGGGAAGCCACCCTTCATGTAGGTGTAGGTGCCCATGCCCATGAACACCGCATCGAACTCCTCGAGCAGTTGGTCCATGGTGACGTCCTTGCCCACCTCGGTGTTCAGGCGGAACTCGATGCCCATGCCGGTGAAGACTTCGCGGCGGTTGCTGAGCACGGTCTTTTCCAGCTTGAACTCGGGGATGCCGAAGGTCAGCAGGCCGCCGATCTCGGGGTTCTTGTCGAACACCACCGGGGTTACCCCGCCGCGCACCAGCACGTCGGCACAACCCAGGCCCGCAGGGCCGGCACCGATCACCGCGACGCGCTTGCCGGTGGGCACCACCTTGGACATGTCCGGGCGCCAGCCCATGGCGAAGGCGGTGTCGGTGATGTACTTCTCCACCGAGCCGATGGTCACCGCGCCGAAGCCGTCGTTGAGGGTACAGGCACCCTCGCACAGGCGGTCCTGCGGGCACACCCGGCCGCACACTTCAGGCAGGGTGTTGGTCTGGTGCGACAGCTCCGCAGCGGCGAGGATGTTGCCCTCCGACACCAGCTTGAGCCAGTTGGGAATGAAGTTGTGCACCGGGCACTTCCATTCGCAGTACGGGTTGCCACAGCCCAGGCAGCGGTGGGCCTGTTCGGCCGACTGCTGGGGTTTGAAGGGCTCGTAGATTTCCACGAACTCTTTCTTGCGTTGACGCAACAGTTTCTTCTTCGGATCCTTGCGCCCGACCTCGATGAACTGGAAGTCATTACTCAGACGTTCAGCCATGTTCAAAACCTCATCAAACTCTTCAGGCGCATATCACTGCGGGTTGGCACGGGTGCTGGACAGCAGGTTCTTCAGGTTGGCCGCCTTCGGCTTGACCAGCCAGAAGCGACGCACGTAATCATCCAGGTTTTCCCAGAGCTCACGACCCCATTCGCTGTTGGTTTCTTCGACGTATTCACCCAGCACGCGCTGCAGGTGGCTGCGATAAGCCTCCATCGCCTCGCCGCTGATACGCTGGATCTCCACCAGTTCGTGGTTGACCTTGTCGACGAAGCTGTTGTCCTGGTCGAGCACGTAGGCAAAACCACCGGTCATCCCGGAACCGAAGTTGTAACCGGTCTTGCCCAATACGCAGACAAAGCCCCCGGTCATGTATTCACAGCAGTGATCGCCCGTGCCCTCGACGATGGCGTGGGCACCGGAGTTGCGCACCGCGAAGCGCTCACCCGCGGTACCGGCGGCGAACAGCTTGCCGCCCGTGGCGCCGTACAGACAGGTGTTGCCGACGATGGCGCTGTGCTGGGTTTCGAACGGGCTGCCCGCTGGCGGCACGATCACCAGTTTGCCGCCGGTCATGCCCTTGCCGACATAGTCGTTGGCATCACCTTCGAGGTACATGTTCAGGCCACCGGCGTTCCACACCCCGAAGCTCTGCCCGGCAGTGCCCTTGAAACGGAAGGTCAGCGGCGCCTTGGCCATGCCCTGGTTGCCGTGCAGGCGGGCAATTTCACCGGAGATCCGCGCGCCGATGGAGCGGTCGCAGTTGCAGATATCCAGCTCGAACTCGCCGCCGGCCAGGTCACGGATCGCCGGCAGGGCCATCTGCACCATCTTCTCGGCCAGCACGCCCTTGTCGAACGGCGGGTTGCGGTCCACTTCGCAGAACTGCGGCTTGTCGGCCGGAACGTGCGGGCTGCCCAGCAACGGGCTGAGGTCCAGGTGCTTCTGCTTCTCGGTTTCACCGGGGAGCATTTCCAGCAGGTCGGTACGCCCGATCAGCTCGCCCAGGCTGCGCACGCCCAGCCTGGCCAGCCATTCACGGGTTTCCTCGGCCACGTAGGTGAAGAAGTTGACCACCATGTCGACGGTGCCGATGTAGTGGTCCTTGCGCAGTTTTTCGTTCTGCGTGGCCACGCCGGTGGCGCAGTTGTTCAGGTGGCAGATGCGCAGGTACTTGCAGCCCAGGGCGATCATCGGTGCGGTGCCGAAGCCGAAGCTCTCGGCGCCGAGGATCGCGGCCTTGACCACGTCCAGGCCGGTTTTCAGGCCGCCATCGGTCTGTACCCGCACCTTGCCGCGCAGGTCGTTGCCGCGCAGGGTCTGGTGGGTTTCGGCCAGGCCCAGTTCCCACGGGGCACCGGCATACTTGATGGAGGTCAGCGGCGAGGCGCCGGTACCACCGTCGTAGCCGGAGATGGTGATCAGGTCGGCATAGGCCTTGGCCACGCCGGCGGCGATGGTGCCTACCCCGGCTTCGGCCACCAGCTTGACCGAGACCAGCGCCTGCGGGTTGACCTGCTTCAGGTCGAAGATCAGCTGCGAGAGGTCTTCGATCGAGTAGATGTCATGGTGCGGCGGTGGCGAGATCAGGGTCACGCCCGGCACCGCATAGCGCAGCCTGGCGATCAGGCCGTTGACCTTGCCGCCCGGCAGCTGGCCACCCTCGCCCGGCTTGGCGCCCTGGGCCACCTTGATCTGCAGCACTTCGGCGTTGACCAGGTATTCGGGGGTGACGCCGAAGCGGCCGGTGGCCACCTGCTTGATCTTGGAACTGCGGATGGTGCCGTAGCGGGCCGGGTCTTCGCCGCCCTCACCGGAGTTGGAGCGCGCACCCAGGCGGTTCATCGCCTCGGCCAGGGCTTCGTGGGCCTCAGGCGACAGCGCGCCCAGGGAAATACCCGCCGAGTCGAAGCGCTTGAGGATGGCCTCCAGCGGCTCGACTTCGCTCAGGTCCAGCGGCTGCTCCAGGGTTTTCACCTTGAGCAGGTCGCGGATCATCGACACCGGACGCTTGTCGACCAGTGCGGTGTATTCCTTGAACTTGGCGTAGTCGCCCTGCTGCACGGCGGCTTGCAGGGTATTGACCACGTCCGGGTTGTAGGCGTGGTATTCACCACCGTGCACGAACTTGAGCAGGCCGCCCTGCTGGATCGGCTTGCGCGGGCTCCAGGCTTCGGCGGCCAGCAGCTTCTGCTCGTTCTCGATGTCGACGAAGCGCGCGCCCTTGAGGCGGCTGGCCACGCCACGGAAGCTGAGGTTGACCACTTCCTCGGACAGGCCCACGGCTTCGAACAGCTGCGCGCCCCGGTAGGAACCGATGGTCGAGATGCCCATCTTGGAGAGGATCTTGAGCAGCCCCTTGGAGATGCCCTTGCGGTAGTACTTGAACACTTCGTCCAGGTCACCGAGCACTTCGCCGGTGCGGATCAGGTCGGCCAGCACTTCGTAGGCAAGATACGGGTACACCGCCGAGGCGCCGAACCCGATCAGCACCGCGTAGTGGTGTGGATCGCGGGCGGTGGCGGTCTCGACCAGGATGTTGCTGTCGCAGCGCAGGCCCAGTTCGGTCAGGCGATGGTGCACGGCGCCCACGGCCAGCGACGCATGCACCGGCAGCTTGCCGGGTGCGATATGACGGTCGCTCAGTACCAGCTGGGTCTTGCCGCTGCGCACGGCTTCTTCGGCCTGTTCGGTGATGTTGCGCACGGCCGCTTCCAGGCCGATGCTTTCCTCGTAGTTGAGGTCGATCACCTGGCGTTCGAAGCCCGGGCGGTCGAGGTTCATCAGCGAGCGCCACTTGGCCGGCGAAATCACGGGCGAGCTGAGAATCACCCGCGAGGCGTGCTCGGGGGATTCCTGGAAGATGTTGCGCTCGGCACCCAGGCAGATCTCCAGCGACATCACGATGGCTTCGCGCAGCGGGTCGATCGGCGGGTTGGTGACCTGCGCGAACTGCTGGCGGAAGTAGTCGTAGGTGGAACGCACGCGTTGCGACAGGATCGCCATCGGCGTGTCGTCGCCCATCGAGCCCACGGCTTCCTGGCCCTGCTCACCCAACGGGCGCAGCACCTGGTCACGCTCCTCGAAGGTGACCTGGAACATCTTCATGTACTGCTTGAGCTGGTCGCCGTCGTAGCTGGCCACGCCCTGGTCGTCGCTCAGGTCGGCCTGGATGCGCAGGGCATTCTGGCGCAACCAGCGCTTGTACGGGTGGCGCGACTTGAGGCGGTTGTCGATCGCATCGGTGTCGAGGATCTGGCCGGTCTCGGTGTCGACCGCGAAGATCTGCCCCGGGCCCACGCGGCCCTTGGCGATGACGTCTTCGGGCTTGTAGTCCCACACGCCGATTTCCGACGCCAGGGTGATATAGCCGTTCTTGGTGGTGACCCAGCGCGCCGGGCGCAGGCCGTTGCGGTCGAGCAGGCACACGGCATGGCGGCCTTCGGTGAGCACGATGCCCGCCGGGCCGTCCCAGGCTTCCATGTGCATGGAGTTGTATTCATAGAACGCGCGCAGGTCGGGGTCCATGGTCTCGACGTTCTGCCAGGCCGGCGGTACCAGCATGCGCACGCCACGGAACAGGTCGATGCCACCGGTGACCATCAGCTCGAGCATGTTGTCCATCGACGAGGAGTCGGAGCCCACGCGGTTGACCAGCGGGCCGAGCTCTTCCAGATCCGGGATCAGGTCGTTGGCGAACTTGGTACGCCGCGCCTGGGCCCAGTTGCGGTTGCCGGTGATGGTGTTGATCTCGCCGTTGTGGGCGAGGAAGCGAAATGGCTGGGCCAGCGGCCATTTGGGCAGGGTATTGGTGGAGAAGCGCTGGTGGAACACGCAGATCGCGGTCTGCAGGCGCTCGTCGCTCAGGTCCGGATAGAAGGCGGTGAGGTCCGCCGGCATCATCAGGCCTTTGTAGATGATGGTCTTGTGCGAAAAGCTGCAGATGTAGTGTTCGGCATCGGCGGCGTTGGCCACCGACGAGCGACGCCGGGCACTGAACAGCTTGATCGCGAATTCCTGATCGCTTAGGCCTTCGCCACCGACGAACACCTGCTCGATCTGCGGCAGGCGCTCCAGCGCCAGGCGACCGAGCACGCTGGTGTCGATCGGCACCTTGCGCCAGCCCACCAGGCTCAGGCCGGCAGCGAGGATCTCGCGGTTCATGTTGTCGCGCGCGGCTTCGGCCTTGGCGGTGTCCTGGTTGAAGAACACCATGCCGACCGCGTACTGGCGGGGCAGCTCGCTGCCGAACTGTTCCAGGGCCACGGCCCGCAGGAACCGATCGGGCTTCTGCATCAGCAGCCCGCAGCCGTCGCCGGTCTTGCCGTCGGCGTTGATCCCACCACGGTGGGTCATGCAGGTCAGGGCCTGGATAGCCGTTTGCAAAAGGTGGTGGCTGGGTTCGCCCGTCATATGGGCGATCAGGCCGAAACCACAGTTATCCTTGAATTCTTCGGGATGGTACAGACCTGTTTTCATAGACACTTTCTCACCAGGTTCGCCTCTCACCAAGGCAAATCTCTTTTTAATACAACCACTTACCATCCACGCCGAACGAACGTCAGCTTTGCGGGGGCAATACGGATGCCATTGTTGCACAGCGACAGTGAGGCCCACAAATTTACTGACGCATCAGTGAAAATCCATGTCGCATTTTTGAATGTTTTTATACAAGAATCCGTGGTAACGGAATTGCTTGAGTCTGAAGCGTTTCAGCCTGGACTGCAACACGGGCTTGTGGCCGGCAGTCTGGGACAGAAAAGCCTGCCGCGTGTTACGCAGCAGGCTAGACCGGGGTTCAGGAGTCGCTCAGCAGGTGGCGGGGGTAGTGCCACCCGACCATGTATCAGCGGGTCGCAGCCAGTTCTTGTTGGACGCTGGCAACGGTACGAGGCCAAGGTTTACCAGCCTGGACCTTGGCTGGCAAGGTTTTGATTGCAGCGACGGCTGCATCGCGGCTGGAGAAGTTGCCGTAGGTGATCACGTACAGGGGTTTGCCCTGCAGGGTTTTCTTGAAGTAGCGATAGTCGCCACCCTCGGCCTTGACGAACGCCTGGGCCGATGCCTCGGAACTGGTGCCCAGGATCTGCACCACGTAATTGCCTGGCGCCTGGCCGCTGTACCAGCTACCGCCCGCAGCGGGCTTGGCAGCGGGTTTTTCCGCAGGTTTGGGTGCCGGCTTGGCCGTGGCCACCTGCACGGGCGCAGGGGCGGGCTTGGCGGCAGGTGCAACCGGCTTGCTGGCCACTGGCGCGGCAGGCTGTTGCGCCGGTACAACCGGCTGGGCCATCGTAGGCGCCGGGCCTGCAGTGACACCGGCGGGCGGTGCAGTGGTGGTAACGGTAGGCGGCTGCAGTGCAGTGTCGCCAGCCGGGCCGGATTCCTCGCCATCACCCATGCCGGCCGCCTCGGCCAGCGGGCCGCGCATCACCGGCTGGGACTGGCCCACCAGTGGCAGCGGCATCGGCTGCGAAGAACCGGCGAACTCGATGGCCGGGCCACCGTTGTTCGACTGGGCATTGCCCGGCTTGCCCTGGCCCAGGGGCAGTTGCGCCTGCTCGGCAGGCGCAGTGGCCGGCGCCTGGTCGCCCTTCTTGGGCATCAGCACGGCTGCCGCCACGGCAACCACTACCACGGCAGACAACGCCAGCACGTGTTTCTTCGGCATATTGAACCCCATTGATGGTCGCTTCACCGGCGAGCGGGTGGCGAGCATGGCTTCGATCATGGTATCGCGGGCCACCTGGTTGATTGCTCCAGGCCAGCCGTCCGAGTTTTCGTGAATCTCGGCGATCTGCTCGCTGGTGAACACCTCGATGCCACGCCCGGCACCTTCCAGACGCTGCTCCAGGTATTCCCGGGTTTCGTCCTCGGTGTAGGGCTGCAACTCGATGACGTGGAAACGCTCCTGCTCGGCATTGAGTTCATCCAGGGCTGCGATCAGTGACGGCTCGCCGAACAGGAACACGTGCGGGCGACCTTCCGGTGTGCCCGCCGCCAGTTCCAGCAAGGCTTGGAGTGCCGACTCGCCAAGTTGTTCCGCATCGTCCACCAGCAAGTAGACTTCCTGACCGGTCAGCGCCAGCTGCACGATCTGGGCGAGGATCTCGGTGACTTGCGCCTTGGCCACGTTCAGCGACTGCGCTACCTGGGCCAGCAGGCCGGCTGCATCGCCGGCGCCACGCGCCGAAACCACCACGCTGAGCACCGACTGCTTGTTGGTGCTGGCCACCAGGGCCTGGCGCAGCAGGGTCTTGCCGCTGCCCAGAGGGCCTGTGACCACCAGCAGCAACTGGCTGTAGCGGGCCAGGTGATGCAACTGGCCCAGCACCGGCTTGCGCTGGGCAGGGAAGAACTTGAAGCCAGGCACCCGCGCAGCGAAGGGGTCATGGTTCAACTGGTAATGGCCGAGAAAGGCCTCGTCGGCATGCAAACTAGTCATCGAACTCTCGTCAACCTCAAAGCTGGGCCACGATTGCGCGGTAATCCGCCGCCAGCGTGGCCTGAAGAATCTCTTGCGGATAGTCGTCGGTCACCACGGCTTCGCCCATATGGCGCAGCAGGACCAGGCGCAGACGACCGTCGAGCACCTTTTTATCGACCGCCATGTGTTCCATGAAATGGGCCGGGGTCATTTCGGCCGGAGGCACCACCGGCAGGCCGGCGCGCTGGAACAGGCGAATGCCGCGGTCGCGCTGCGCCTGGCTGATCCAGCCCAGGCGCATGGACATTTCCAGGGCCATTACCGTGCCAGCCGCCACGGCTTCACCGTGCAACCACACACCATAGCCCATGTGGGTTTCGATGGCGTGGCCAAAGGTGTGACCGAGATTGAGCGTGGCACGCACGCCCGACTCGCGCTCGTCAGCCCCCACCACGGCCGCCTTGGCCTCGCAGGAGCGCTGGATGGCGCGGGTCAGTGCAGCCTGGTCGAGCGCACGCAGCGCATCGACATTGTCTTCGAGCCAGCCCAGAAACGGCTCGTCGCAGATCAGGCCGTACTTGATCACCTCGGCCAGGCCCGCCGACAGCTCGCGCGGCGGCAGGCTCTTGAGGCTGGCGGTATCGATCAGCACTGCGTTGGGCTGATAGAAGGCACCGACCATGTTCTTGCCCAGCGGGTGGTTGATGCCGGTCTTGCCGCCCACCGACGAGTCCACCTGGGACAGCAGCGTGGTGGGCACCTGGATGAAGTCCACGCCGCGCTGGTAGCAGGCGGCGGCAAAGCCGGCCATGTCGCCGATGACCCCGCCGCCCAGGGCGATCACGGTGGTGCGACGGTCGTGACGTGCCGTCAGCAGGGCGTCGAAGATCAGTTGCAGGGTTTCCCAGTTCTTGAAGGCCTCGCCGTCGGGCAGCACCACCGGCAGTACCGAATAGGCCCCCAGGCTGTGGGTGAGGCGTTGCAGGTAAAGGGGCGCGACAGTCTCGTTGGATACGATGGCGACCTGCTTGCCGGCAATGTGCGGCGCCAGCAGTTCAGGCTGATCCAGCAGGCCTTCGCCGATGTAGATCGGGTAGCTGCGTTCGCCCAGTTCGACCTTAAGTGTCTGCATGTGTCCCCACAAAGAACAAAGGCGCGGCATCGAAGACCCGACCCGCGCAATAACGAAGTGCCCTGCCAGGGCATGACTGGCCGCCGAGGATAGTCAAGCCTTAACGGGGCGGCAACTTCTGCAAGCGCTCCAGAATATCCAGAACCACCATGCGCGGCGGCCGCTCGTCGGTTTCCACCACCAGGTCGGCGATTTCCCGATAAAGCGGGTCGCGCAACTCGAGCAAGGCACGCAGCGTGGCCTCCGGGTTGGCCGTGCGCAGCAGCGGACGGTTGCGGTCGCGGGCGGTACGCCCCACCTGCTGCTCCACCGAGGCGTGCAGATAGATCACGCGCCCCCCGGCATGCAGCGCCGCACGGTTGGCATCGCGCATCACCGCGCCGCCGCCGGTGGCCAGCACCACGCCGTCGGCCTCGCACAGCTCGGCGATCATCGCCTGCTCGCGATCACGAAAGCCGGGCTCGCCTTCCTTGTCGAAGATCCACGGGATGTTGGCGCCCGTGCGCAGCTCAATTTCCTTGTCGGAATCCTTGAACGGCAGGCGCAGCTCTTTGGCCAGCAAGCGACCGATGGTGCTCTTACCGGCACCCATCGGCCCTACAAGTATCAAATTTCGCACAGAATCAACGACTCACAGCAATCGCCCGGTCACTCATGATACGCGGAGTCAGGAAGACCAGCAGCTCGGATTTTTTCTCTTGGATGACAGCGCGACGAAACAGCCGCCCAACATACGGCACATCGCCGAAAAATGGCACCTTGTCGACAACATTACTTTGCACGGTGGCATACACCCCGCCGATCACGATGGTCTCGCCATCCCCCACCTGAACCTTGGCATTCACCTCGTTCTTGCGGATCGGCGGCACGCTGTTGAGGGCATTGAGGTAGTCCGGCTCGTCCTTGGTGACCTTGACCGTCATGATCACCCGGTTGTCGGCCGTGATCTGCGGGGTCACCTCCAGCGACAGCGAGGCCTCGCGAAAGGTGGTGGACGTAGTGCCGTTGGCCCCCGACTCCTGATACGGCACCTCGGTACCCTTGAGGATGCGCGCGGTTTCCTTGTCGGCGGTGACCACCTTGGGCTGGGAGATGATTTCGCCATTGCCGGTCTTTTCCATCGCGCTGAGCTCCAGGTCGAGCAGCACACTGTCGCGCACCAACCCCAGGCCGATACCCGAGGTGGCCCGTTCCACCCCCAGGTCGACGAACGGCAGCCCGTCGGCGGCCAACCCGCCTGCGCGCAGGCCGCCGCCCAGTTGCACCGCCCCGCCCCAGCGCACCCCCAGGCTTTTTTCGTAATCGACATTGGCCTCGACGATGCGCGCCTCGATCATCACCTGGCGAACCGGTACATCGAGCTGCGCGAGCAGCCGCCGCAGGTAGGCCAGGCGTGCCGACGGCTGGCTGGCAATGATGGTGTTGGTGCGCTCGTCGACCGTGATCGCGCCGGGGTCGTCGTCCTCGACCATGGCCTGGAACAGCTGCACGATGTCCCCGGCCCGCGCATGGCTGACCGTGAGCAGTTCGCGCACCAGCGTGGGCGGGGCCTGCGCAGCACGGGTCAGGGTATCGTGCCCGGCCAGTTCGGCCAAAGGCGCCACCAGCAGCACGTTGCCCTCCTGACGCCGACCCAGGCCCTTGCTGCGCAGCACCAGGTCCAGTGCCTGTTCCCAGGGCACCTCGTGCAGGCGCAGGGTCACCTTGCCCTGTACTGCATCACTGGCCACCAGGTTGACCCCGGTGAAGTCGGCCAGCACCTTGAGCACCGAACGCACCTCGACATCCTGGAAACTCAACGACAGCGACTCGCCGCCATACCCTGCCCCCTCGGCCCCAAGCCCTGCACCTGCTACCGGCAGCGCCACCATCAGTACCGCACACAGGCGGAACATCCTGTTCATCCACGACCTCCCTGGTCAGTTGACGACGTGTCGAGCCACCCCATTGGCTTCGATCACCTGCGAGCGCTCCACCCAGCCGGCGCCCTCGACCCATACCTGCTCCTCGAGCTCGACCTGCTGCGCATCGATGCGCACCACCCGCCCCTTGTCCGGCCCCAGCCGGTCACCTTCGCGCAACGGGTACAGCGCCCCCGCAACACGGATCAACGCGACCCCGCCGCGACGGTCGGCCAGGTGCCCGACCAGTTCCATCTGTTCCAGCGGCACGTGTTCCAGCGCAAATTCGAGCGCTGCGGGCGGCGGCGCGGCAAAGGGATCGCGCGCCTCCGCCAGCACCGGCGCCGGCTGCGCCACGGGGTCGACCGGCAGGCCGGACGCATAGGCCTTGAGGTGCATCTGCAGACGCAGCTGCCCACGCCCCGCCTGCGGCGCCAGGTGAAGGTCATGCAGGGTCACGCGTTCAGGCAGTGTGGCCAGGGCGTCGACAAAACCGGCCAGCGCGGCGAAGTCGCCCACCACCTGCAGGTGCACCGGCATTTCGGCATGCAGGGCCTGCGGGTGCGCCGGCAACACTTTCACCTGCTCGAACACCAGGCCCCGCCCGGCCCGGGCGACAGCCTGCAGCAGGCCAGGCATGCCGCCCGCTGGCAGCAGCCGGGCCTGGGCCTCCCGCAGGCGTTGCTCCAGGCCGAGCAAGCGGGCCTGCTGCTCGTCCAGCCGGGCGACCTGCTCTGCCTGCGCCTGCCAGGCCTGCTGCAACTCGGCTCCACGCGCCAGCGCCCGCTCAAGCGAAGCGTTCGCCCCGCGCAGGTGCAGCCCATAACCGCTACCGAGCGCCAGCAGCAGGCAAGCCGCCAGCAACAGCGCCTTGTACCGCCGAGGCCACGCTGCCATCAGGTACCAGTCGAGAGCCGGGCTCATGGCTGCACCTGCGCACGGAGGTGGAACACCTCGCCGGCGGCGGTGGCCTTGATCTCCTGCAACTGCACAGCGCCCAGGCCAGGGGCCTGATCCAGATTGCGCAGCAGTTGAGTGACCGACGCCCGCCCCTGTGCCACCCCCTCCAGGCGCAGCGCGCTGCCCTCGAGCGCCAGTGCAGTCAGTTGCAGCCCTTGTGGCACCCGCGTGGCCAGCGGTGCAAGCACCTGACCACCTGGGGATGCGGCGCGCAGCACGGCATCCAGCCCCTGGATGCGCTCCTGCAGCGCATCGCCCCGGGCGGTCAGGTCGGCCAGTTCCGCCAGCGGGCCCTCAAGCCGTGCGATGGCATCGCGCAGGGCCGCATTGGCCTGCCCCTGCTGCGCCAGGCGATAGGCGCCATGCCGGTCCAGCAGCACCACGATGGCGACCCCCAGCAGCAGAGCCACCAGCATCAACCCCTGCAACTGCCGCACACTGCGCTGGCGTTGCCAGGCCCGCCACGGCAGCAGGTTGATATCGCGCCTCACGGTGCACGCCTCATCGCCAGCCCATAGGCCAGCGCCAACGCGGGTTCGGCGGCATCGAACACCGTGGTTTCGATACCCAGCCGACGCTGCACTTCCAGCGCCCGGGCCGAATCGGCAGCCGCCCCGGTCAGCACCAGCCGCGCCGGTGCAGGGCCCTCCAGGGCCTGCAACCAGCGTTCGATGCAGGCAGCCAACGCCTGCGGCACATCGGCCGCTGCACCCGCGTCGGCACGCCATGCCTGGTGCTGTGCATGCAGCGCCCAGTGCCCTGGCTCGACCCGCACCACGGCGACCGCGTCATCGTCCGCCCCGACCGCGCGCAACAACGCCAGGCTGTCGGTCTCGACCACCCGCGCACGCAGGCCTGCCAGCTCCAGTGCCGCCTCCAGCCCATCGAGCCAGCCCTGATGACAGGCATACACCCCCACCGCCTCGTAGCACGGGTCGTGCGCGACCGAGCCGCGGCACTCGAAATCGAAGGCCGCCTCGTCCAGGGCAAAGGGTATGAAAGGTTCGGCCTCATGGCACAGGCGGGCAAACAGGGCATCCTCTGCCAGCCCCGCCGGCACCTGCACGGTCTTGCTCAGCACGGCCGTGGCCGGAATCGCCAGCGCCGCCTCGCGCAAGGTGGCACCGCTGCGGGCCAGGGCATCGCCCAGCACCTGCGCCAGCTGTGCCGGGTCGGCCACCCGGCCGTCCTGCAGCACGCCCGCCGCCATCGTCTGCACGGCCTGCGCACGCACCTCGAAGGACCCTGCCACCTGCCGCAGCTGCAGCAATCGCACCGCGCAACATGAAATATCGATACCCAGCAGTGAACCGGCATCCTTGCCGAAACGTCCAAACATTGGCTTTCCCTGGCATCCGCCTGCTTCGACCGGCCCCCAGACAGGGCACCGGTCAGCCCGTGCACCGCGCAACCCACGCGGCACAGTGAAAATTGCTTATAATGCCCAGCGTTTTTTCTCGTCGATCAGCCCTGCGCTCAATCCATATTTCAAACTGGACACCCCAAAGCCTTGATACGCCTGCTGAAGTTCTTCTGGTGGTCTTTCGTCGCAGTCATCTGTGCCGTCGTGCTCGGTCTGAGCGGCGCGTTTCTGTATCTTAGCCCCAGCCTGCCCTCGGTAGAGGCCCTGAGAAGCATCCAGTTGCAGATCCCTTTGCGGGTATACAGCAGCGATGGAAAGCTGATTGCCGAGTTCGGCGAGATGCGGCGTTCTCCCATCCGTTTCGCCGACATTCCCCCGCATTTCATCCAGGCTTTGCTGTCCGCCGAAGACGACAACTTCGCCAATCACTATGGGGTCGACCCCAGCAGCCTGATGCGCGCTGCAACACAATTGCTCAAGTCCGGACACATCCAGACCGGCGGCAGCACCATCACCATGCAGGTGGCGAAGAACTTCTTCCTCAGCAGCGAACGCAGCTTCTCGCGCAAGACCAACGAAATCCTGCTGGCCCTGCAGATCGAGCGCGAGCTGACCAAGGACGAGATCCTCGAGCTGTACGTGAACAAGATCTACCTGGGCAACCGTGCCTACGGCATCGAAGCCGCAGCGCAGGTGTACTACGGCAAGTCGATCCGTGACGTGAGCCTGGCGCAGATGGCGATGATCGCCGGCCTGCCCAAGGCACCGTCGCGCTTCAACCCGCTGGCCAACCCGACGCGCGCCAAGGAACGCCGCGACTGGATCCTGGGGCGCATGTACAAGCTGGGCAAGATCGACGAAGCCAGCTACCAGGCTGCCCTGGCCGAACCGATCAACGCCAGCTACCACGTGCCGACGCCCGAGGTGAATGCCCCGTACATCGCCGAGATGGCCCGCGCCGAGATGGTCGGCCGCTACGGCAGCGACGCCTACACCGAAGGTTTCCGCGTGACCACCACGGTGCCGAGCGACCTGCAGGAAATGGCCAACAGCGCCGTGCTCGATGGCCTCAGTGCCTACGACCACCGCCACGGCTACCGCGGCCCCGAGTCGCGCCTGCCGGGCAAGACCCAGGCCGCCTGGCTGCAGGAACTGACCAAGCTGCGCCCACTGGGCGGGCTGGAACCGGCCATCGTCACCCAGGTCGACAAGACCGGCCTGCAGGTGCTGACCAAGTCGGGCCAGACCGAGACCGTGGCCTGGGATACCATGAAATGGGCCCGCCCATTCCTCAACACCAACAGCCAGGGCCGCGCCCCGCAGCAGCCGGGCGATGTGGCCCAGGTCGGCGACGTGATCCGCGTGCAACGCACCGGCGAAGGCGAACTGAAGTTCAGCCAGGTGCCGGGCGCCCAGAGCGCACTGGTGACCCTGGACCCGAACAACGGCGCCATCCGCGCTCTGGTGGGCGGCTTCTCGTTCGAGCAGAGCAACTACAACCGCGCCATGCAGGCCAAGCGCCAGCCGGGCTCGAGCTTCAAGCCGTTCGTCTACAGCGCGGCGCTGGACAACGGCTACACCGCCGCCAGCCTGGTCAACGACGCCCCCATCGTGTTCGTCGACGAGTACCTGGACAAGGTGTGGCGACCCAAGAACGACACCAACACCTTCCTTGGCCCGATCCGCATGCGCGAGGCGCTGTACAAGTCGCGCAACCTGGTATCGATCCGCCTGCTGCAGGCCATGGGCGTGGACAAGACCATCGACTACATCGCCCGTTTCGGCTTCAACAAGCAGGACCTGCCGCGCAACCTGTCGCTGGCGCTGGGCACCGCGACCCTCACGCCGATGGAGATCGCCACCGGCTGGAGCGCGTTTGCCAACGGCGGCTACAAGATCACCCCGTACCTGATCGACCGCATCGAAAGCCGCAATGGCGAGACGCTGTTCACCGCCAACCCGCCCAGCGTGCCTCGGGGGCATCAGGACGAGGCCGGGATTGGCGCCGCCGAAACGCCGATCGTCACCGATGCGGCACTGGGCGCCGACGTGAGTGCGGTGGCGCCGCAGGTGCCGGCGGTGGCCGAGCAGATCATCGACGGACGCACCAGCTACATCCTCACCAGCATGCTGCAGGACGTGATCAAGCGTGGCACCGGGCGACGTGCCCTGGCGCTGGGGCGCACCGACCTGGCGGGCAAGACCGGTACCACCAACGAGTCCAAGGATGCGTGGTTCTCCGGCTACAACGCCGACTACGTGACCACCGTATGGAGCGGCTTCGACCAGCCCGAGACCCTGGGCCGTCGCGAGTATGGCGGTACCGTGGCGCTGCCGATCTGGATGAGCTTCATGGGCGCCGCGCTCAAGGACAAGCCGATGCACACGCTGCCGCAGCCTGAAGGCATCCTCAGCCTGCGGGTGGACCCGGTGAGCGGCCGTGCGGCCACGCCGAGCACGCCTGATGCGTACTTCGAGCTGTTCAAGGCCGAAGACACCCCGCCGTCGGTCAACGAGCTGGGTGGCAGTGCGCCAGGCAGCCCGCTGCCGGCGGACGAGTCGGCGCCGATCGATCTGTTCTGATGGGGTAACCCGGGGGCTGCCCTGCAGCCCATTGGCCAGCACAATTACCAGCCCCAAACAAAAAGCCCCGACTCTCGCGAGCCGGGGCTTTTTGCTACAACGCTACAACGGCTCAGCCGTTGAACACGTCATCCACGCTCTTGAGCGGGTAGTTCTTCGGATACGGCAGGGTCGCCACACCGCTTTCGATCGCAGCCTTGGCCACGGCATCGGAAACCACGGTGATCAGGCGTGCGTCCATCGGCTTCGGAATGATGTACTCACGACCGAATTCCAGCGCGTCGACGCCGTAGGCAGCGCAGACTTCCTTGGGCACCGGCAGCTTGGCCAGGTCTTTCAGGGCGTTGGCGGCAGCGATCTTCATCTCTTCGTTGATGCGCTTGGCGCGAACGTCCAGGGCACCACGGAAGATGAACGGGAAGCCCAGTACGTTGTTGACCTGGTTCGGGTAGTCGGAACGACCGGTGGCCATGATCACGTCGCTGCGGGTGGCGTGGGCCAGCTCCGGCGAAATTTCCGGGTCCGGGTTCGAGCAGGCGAACACGATCGGATTCGGTGCCATCGACTTGAGGCCTTCAGGGCTCAGCAGGTTCGGACCGGACAGGCCGACGAACACGTCAGCGCCTTCCAGGGCATCGGCCAGGCTGCGCTTGTCGGTAGCGTGGGCGAACACCGCCTTGTACTGATTCAGGTCGTCACGGCCAGCGTGGATCACGCCGGTACGGTCGACCATGAAGATGTTTTCGATCTTCGCGCCCATGCTCACCAGCAGCTTCATGCAGGAGATGGCCGCAGCACCGGCGCCCAGGCAGACGATCTTGGCATCGGCGAGGGTCTTGCCCGCGATTTCCAGGGCGTTGATCATGCCGGCCGCGGTCACGATCGCGGTGCCGTGCTGGTCATCGTGGAACACCGGGATGTCGCACTGCTCGATCAGCGCGCGCTCGATCTCGAAGCACTCGGGTGCCTTGATGTCTTCCAGGTTGATGCCGCCGAAGGTGATCGAGATGCGCTTGACGGTGTCGATGAAGGCCTGCGGGCTTTCGGCATCGACTTCGATGTCGAACACGTCGATACCGGCGAAACGCTTGAACAGAACACCCTTGCCTTCCATCACCGGCTTGGACGCCAGTGGGCCCAGGTTGCCCAGGCCGAGGATGGCGGTGCCGTCGGAAATGACTGCTACCAGGTTGCCCTTGCCGGTGTACTGGTAGGCCAGCTCCGGGTCACGGGCGATTTCACGTACTGGCTCGGCAACACCCGGGCTGTAGGCCAGCGCCAGGTCGCGAGCAGTCGCGGTCGGTTTGGTGAGCTCTACGCTCAGTTTCCCCGGACGAGGCTGAGCATGGTATTCGAGAGCGGCAGTTTTCAAATCTGACATGATGGGCATTCCGCTTTTACTGTTCTGACGGACCGCCGAGGATACGCAAAGAGCAATGGGCCGACAAGACTGCCCGGTCACTTGTGTCAAGGCCTTTAGCCTACGACTTTAAGCCAAGAGCCGCAGCCCGCAAGGCTTTCAGTGTGTACAATCCATTTTTAAAATGTTCACAATTTATTATCTTTATTGTCTTTCCAGCATCGTCGGGTCGGTGAGTGGCAGCATCCAGCGCGCCTGACCCGGCTTGAGCCCGCCCTTGCGGGAACGATCCAGCACCCAACCGCGGGCTTCGACGCGTCGGCCTTCGAGACCGCCGGTGAAATCAGGCGCAAAATTGCGCGACAACCTGGCCGGCACCTGAAGCACCAGCGAATGGCCCAACTCGATCCAGATGGCGCCACCCCTGTGCTCGACCGACTGAACCTGGCCAGCGACCAGCGCAAAGCCGGCCTGGCGCAGGTGCCCCGGCGCGATCACCGGCGGCTGGCCCCACAGCCCCGCGCGGGCGCTGCGGGCGGCCTGTTCAGCCTGTTGATGGCAGTCGCGCAGGGCGATGTTGGGCGCTACCGCGATGCGATAACCCAGACCCTCACCCAGCAGTTGTTCTTCCAGATTGTGACCAGAGCGGTCGAACACATGGGCCAGGGTGCGCTTGTATTTGTCGCGCGGCTCTGTACCCGGCAGCAGCTCGACCCGCCCGCCACTGGCCTTGACCAGGGCCTGCAAACGCTGGCGCGCGGCCACCGCATAGGGCTCGCTGGGCCGCCCCTTGCGCCCGATCTCGGGAGCATTGATGCCGATCAGGCGCACATTGCGCCCATCCTTCAGACGCAAGGTATCGCCGTCGATCACCTGGCGTACCGCAACGCTCTGCACCCCGCCCTGGAGGTCGGCCGGCAGCGTACACAGCGCCTGCGCCGGCAACTGCCAGATCGCGGCCACAAAAAAGGCGCCCACCAGGGACGCCTTCTTCAACAGCATTGCCAAGCCCATGGGGCCAGCTTCGCGCCGTCTTACTTCTTGGCACCGAACATGCCGAAACGGTCGGCGAACTTCTGTACGCGGCCGCCGGTGTCCAGCACTTTCTGCTTACCGGTGTAGAACGGGTGGCACTCGTTGCAGACGTCGGTGGCCAGTGGGGCGCACAGGGTCGAACGGGTCTGGAACACATTGCCGCAGCTGCAGGTGACTGCGACTGCTTCATAATTCGGATGAATTTCTGGTTTCATGGTCACTTCCTCGACTGCGTGCCGCCACCCAACACCATTGTTGAATACCGCACGTAATTAGGCGGCGAATAATACCAGAGCATGCCATCAGCGCAAGTTGTCGCTTGTACCGACTGTCGTCTGCTAGGCTCGGCGGCTACCGAATTGCCCTTCAGAGACCCTGCGCGTGTCCGACGTCATCCTTCGCCTTGCCTTGCCCTCGCCCCTGCGGCGGTTGTTCGACTACAGGGCCCCGGCAAGCATGGCGCACACCGCATTCACCCCCGGCATGCGCCTGCGCGTGCCGTTCGGGCGCCGCGAGATGATCGGCATCCTGGTGGAGGTGTGCGAGCACAGCGAGGTGCCCGCAGACAAACTCAAGCCCGCCATCGCCCTGCTTGACCCGGTATCGCCGATACCGCCAGCCCTGTTCAAGCTGTGCGTGTGGACCGCGCAGTACTATCAGCACAGCCTGGGTGACACCCTGAGCTGGGCGCTGCCGGTGCTGCTGCGCCAGGGCGAGCCGGCCGAAGCGCACCAGGAACGCTTCTGGCAGGTGGCCCCGGGGGCGCGCCACGACGACCCGCGCATCGCCCGCGCACCGCGCCAGCGCGATGCCCTGGCCACCCTCGCGCAGCATCCGCACGGCGTGGCCCACGGCCTGCTGAGCAAGCTCAAACTGAGCAAGGACAGCCTCGACCTGCTGCTGGCCAAGGAGCTGGTGCAGGTGGAGGTACGCCGGCATGCCCCGCCGGCGCGCCACGAACACTGGCTGGCACAGCCCGAACTGCCGCTCAACGATGAACAGAAGGCGGCGTTTCAGGCGGTGCAGGCAGGGTTCGGCAGCTTCCATGCCTTTCTGTTGGCCGGGGTCACCGGCAGCGGCAAGACCGAGGTCTACCTGCAACTGATCCGCGAGACCCTGGAGGCCGGCAAGCAGGCGCTGATCCTGATTCCGGAGATCAACCTCGGGCCGCAGACCCTGGCGCGCTTCGAGCAGCGCTTCAATGCGCGCATTGCCCTGCTGCATTCGGCAGTCAACGACCGCGAACGCCTCAAAGCCTGGCTGGCAGCCCGTGATGGCGAGGCCGACATCATCATCGGTACCCGCTCGGCGCTGTTCACGCCCATGAAGAACCCGGGCCTGATCATCATCGACGAGGAGCACGACGGCTCCTACAAGCAGCAGGAAGGCCTGCGCTATCACGCCCGCGACCTGGCCCTGGTGCGCGCGCACCAGGAGCACATCCCGATCCTGCTGGGCTCGGCCACGCCATCGCTGGAAAGCCTGCACAACGCCTACTCCGGCCGTTACGGCCTGCTGCGCATGAACCACCGCGCCGGCGGCGCCAAGGCGCCGCGCTTCCTGCGCCTGGACGTCAAGAGCCGGCCCCTGGACAGCGGCATCAGCGGGCCGATGCAACAGGCCATCGGCCAGACCCTGGCCGCAGGCCAGCAGGTGCTGGTGTTCCTCAACCGTCGCGGCTTTGCCCCCACGCTGCTGTGCCACGACTGCGGCTGGCTGTCGGAATGCCCGCGCTGCGATGCGCGCATGACCGTGCATCAGCGCTCCGGCGAACTGCGCTGCCACCACTGCGGCTATGACGAACGCGTACCGCGCCAGTGCCCGCAGTGCAACCATGTGGACCTGCGCCCGGTAGGTGCAGGCACCGAGCGCGCCGAAGAGCGCCTGAGCATTCTGTTTCCGGATATACCGGTGCTACGCGTGGACCGCGACAGCACCTCGCGCAAGGACGCGATGAACCAGCTGTTCGCCACAGTGCAGCGCGGCGAGCCGTGCATCCTGGTCGGCACCCAGATGCTGGCCAAGGGGCACCACTTTCCGCGGGTCACCCTGGTGGCGATCCTGGATGCCGATGGCGGGCTGTTCTCCGGGGATTTTCGCGCCAGCGAGCGCATGGCCCAACTGATCGTGCAGGTGGCAGGGCGTGCCGGGCGTGCAGAGGAGCCAGGCAAGGTGATCATCCAGACGCACCTGGCCGACCATCCTCTATTGGTACAGCTTACCGAGCAGGGCTATTTCGCGTTTGCCGAACAGGCCCTGAGCGAGCGCCGCGCCGCCGGCCTGCCGCCCTTCGCGCACCTGGCGCTGCTGCGCGCCGAGGCGCACAAGCCGGGGCAGGCCGAGAGCTTTCTCGACGAGGCCTGCAGCGCCGCCGAGCAGTTGCTGGCAGAGCACGACCTGCACGGCATCGAGCTGCTGGGCCCGGTGCCGGCGCCGATGGAGCGACGGGCGGGACGTTTTCGTGCGCAATTGTTGTTGCAGGCCAATGCAAGGGCATCCTTGCATCGTCTGATGAGCGCCTGGCTGTTAGTGTTGGAGCAGATGCCGAGCGGGCGACAGGTGCGCTGGTCGCTGGATGTGGACCCGGTCGACCTGTACTGACCGCTTCGTCGGCAACGCCGGCTCCTACAGGTTTGATGAGCCCTGGCCCTCTGCAGAGCCTGCATTGTCGGCCAAAGGGCCCTAAAGGTTGGCAACCTCGCCCCGGCAACGGATAATACCCAGTTTTTCCACCTGCGCATCCAGGCGCCGCCGCGCTTGCGGTCGAAAGAGAAGCCCATGAAAGACACCATTCGCCAGCTGATCCAGCAAGCCCTCACCCAACTCGTCAACGACGGTGTGCTGCCTGACGGGCTGACGCCGGCGATCCAGGTGGAAAACGCCCGGGACAAGACCCACGGCGATTTCGCCAGCAACATCGCGATGATGCTGGCCAAGCCCGCCGGCCTCAAGCCGCGCGACCTGGCCGAGAAACTCATCGCCGCCCTGCCCGCCGACCCGCAGGTCAGCAAGGTGGAGATCGCAGGCCCGGGCTTCCTCAACTTCTTCCAGAACACCCAGGCCCTGGCCTCGCGCCTGGATGCCGCACTGGCCGACGCCAGGCTCGGCGTGCACAAGGCCGGCGCCACGCAGAAGGTCGTGATCGACATGTCGGCGCCCAACCTGGCCAAGGAAATGCACGTCGGCCACCTGCGCTCGACCATCATCGGCGACGCCGTGGCCCGTGTGCTGGAGTTTCTCGGTGACGATGTGGTACGCCAGAACCACGTGGGCGACTGGGGCACCCAGTTCGGCATGCTGATGGCATACCTGGAAGAGAACCCGATCACCAGCGAAGAGCTGTCGGACCTGGAGAACTTCTACCGCGCCGCCAAGAAGCGGTTCGACGAGTCCAGCGAGTTCGCCGACCGCGCCCGTGGCCTGGTGGTCAAGCTGCAGGCCGGCGACCCCGAGTGCCTGAAGCTGTGGACCCGCTTCAAGGACATCTCGCTGTCGCACTGCCAGAAGACCTACGAGCTGCTCAACGTCAAGCTGACCATGGCCGACGTGATGGGCGAAAGCGCCTACAACGACGACCTGGCCAATGTGGTCGAGGACCTCAAGGCCAAGGGCATGCTGGTGGAAAGCAACGGCGCCCAGTGCGTGTTCCTCGACGAGTTCAAGAACGCCGAGGGCGAGCCGCTGCCGGTGATCATCGTCAAGGCCGACGGCGGCTACCTGTACGCCACCACCGACCTGGCCGCCGTGCGCTACCGCAGCGGCGTGCTCAAGGCCGACCGCGCCCTGTACTTCGTCGACCAGCGCCAGGCCCTGCACTTCCAGCAGGTGTTCGCGGTGGCCCGCAAGGCCGGCTTCGTGACCCACCCGATGGACATGGAGCACATGGGCTTCGGCACCATGAACGGCGCCGACGGCCGCCCGTTCAAGACCCGCGACGGCGGCACCGTGAAGCTGATCGACCTGCTCAACGAAGCCAAGGAGCGTGCCTACGCCCTGGTCAAGGAGAAAAACCCGCAGTTGCCAGAAGAAGAACTGCGCGCCATCGCCAAGGTGGTGGGCATCGGCGCGGTCAAGTACGCCGACCTGTCCAAGCACCGTACCAGCGACTACAGCTTCAACTTCGAGCTGATGCTCAACTTCGAAGGCAACACCGCGCCGTACCTGCTGTACGCCTACACCCGCGTGGCCGGCGTGTTCCGCAAGCTGGGCAAGGGCTTCGACCAGGTCGAAGGCGAGATCCGCTTGCAGGCACCGCAGGAACAGGACCTGGCCGCGCGCCTGGCGCAGTTCGGCGAAATCCTGAACAACGTCGCCGAAAAAGGTACCCCGCACGTACTGTGCAGCTACCTCTACGACGTGGCCGGCCTGTTCTCCAGCTTCTACGAGAACTGCCCGATCCTCGCCGCAGAAACACCCGAACAGCAGCAGAGCCGCCTGCGCCTGGCCGCCCTGACCGGTCGCACCCTCAAGCAGGGCCTGGAACTGCTTGGCCTGGAAACCCTGGAGCGCATGTAAGTTGGCTGCCAAGAAAAAACCTGCTCCCAAGCGCGGCGCAAGCCGCTACCAGGCACCGGCCAAGCAACCGATACCGGGCTGGATGTGGCTGGCCATCGGCCTCACGGTCGGTGCGTTCATCGTGTTCCTGATGAAACTCGAGCCCAGCCGCGACGAGGTCAAGCGCACCAAGCCTGAAGCCCAGCAGAAGGCCGAGAAGATCGCCGAGGCGAACAAGACCGCGCCGAGCCCGCAGCAGCCGGTCAAGCCCAAGTACGATTTCTACACACTGCTGCCCGAGTCGGAAGTGATCGTGCCGCCCGAAGCCGTGCCGGAGAAAACCCCGCCGGTACCGGCGCAGCCACCGGTGACCCCGGCCGAGGCAGCCAAGATCGACACCGCCCGCGCCCAGGCCGCGCTGCTGGGACAGACCCCGCCACCGGCACCGCCGGTGATCAAGCCGGCCGCCACCACGCAGTTCTACCTGCAGGCGGGCTCGTTCCGCAAAGAGGCCGATGCCGACAAGGTGCGTGCGCAGATCATCCTGCTCGGCCAGGCGGTGAAGGTGGAGTCCGGTACGGTGAAGGAAGAGACCTGGTACCGCGTGCTGGTCGGCCCGTTCAGCAATCGCGAACAGCTGACCGTGGCGCAGAAGCAACTGGCCGGCAGCGGCTTCAACAACCTGCTGCTGCAACAGCGCCAGATACGCCAGTAACCCCGATGTTCGGCGGCCCGCAGCAGCGGGCCGCCTGCTTTCAGGCCCGCGCCTGCACGTTCTTGAGCGATACCTGGGTGTTCAGCGTCCAGAAGTCGTACAGCACCCCCAGCAGAAACAGCCCGCCGGTAAAGGCATAGATCACGCCGCTGATCCACTTGCCCTGGTACATGCGGTGCACGCCGAATATCCCCAGGAAGGTCAGCAGGATCCAGGCCAGGCTGTAGTCCAGCGGGCCGGCGTGAAAGCGCAGGTCGGCCTCGCTGTCCATCTTCGGGATCAGGAACAGGTCGATCAGCCAGCCGATACCGAGCAGGCCCAGGGTGCAGAACCAGATGGTGCCGGTCACCGGCCTGCCGTAGTAGAAACGGTGCGACCCGGTAAAACCGAAGATCCACAGCAGGTAGCCGAGGACCTTGCTGTGGGTGTCCTGGGGCTGCGCCTGTTGCTGATAACTGTTCATTCATAGCCTCCACGGTTTAGAGAGAAATTTTCTAAGAAAAAATGTGACTTTTACGTGCTCAGCCGACGTATGGCGCCTCTGCAATCGACCAACGGACCAGAATTCGATCAAAAAGCTGTTATAAAGTTGCGCGCTTAACCAACAAGAGCCCTGCCCATGCGACCTTTTTTCAAGACATGGCTGACTGTTTGCCTTTTATTGCCACTGGCCGCCCACGCCACCAACCGTGAGCAACGTCTTCCCAACGGCTTCAACGTGCACACCACCAGCACTGCAGCCGTACGCTCGACCAAGGGCGCCCACGCCAAGGTCACCTCGTCCGCCGCCTCTTCCAAGGTCGCCAAGACCACCCGCCAGGTCGCCTCGATGCCGGCCAAGCAGAGCAGCGATGTGCTCAGCCGCGCGGTGAACGTGCTGGGCACTCCGTACCGCTGGGGCGGCAGCAGCCCGAGCAAGGGCTTCGACTGCAGCGGGCTGGTCAAGTACGCCTTCAACGACATCGACGAGGTCGACCTGCCGCGTACCTCCAACGCCATGGCCAGCGGCCACGGCGTGAAAGTCGACCGCAAGGATCTCAAGCCCGGCGACCTGCTGTTCTTCAACATCAAGAGTCGCCGCGTCAACCACGTGGCCATCTACCTGGGCAACGACCGCTTCATCCACGCGCCACGGCGCGGCAAGCGGGTCAGCATCGATACCCTGAACAAGCCCTACTGGCAGAGCCACTACGTGGTCGCCAAGCGCGTACTGCCCAAGGAGCAGCCGCAAACCCAGCTGCGCCTGGCCAAACGCTAGACCTGATCGGGCGAACGCGCGTTCGCCCTGGCCGTTTCCAGGCTGACGATTCCCCGCCTCACCAGGCCCTGCAGGCTGCTGTCCAGGGTCTGCATGCCCAACGCCGCGCCGGTCTGCATGGCCGAATACAGCTGCGCCACCTTCCCCTCGCGAATCAGGTTGCGCACCGCCGGCGTGGCCAGCAGGACCTCGTGCGCGGCCACTCGTCCGCCTTGCACCCTGGGCACCAGCACCTGGGCCACCACCGCCTGCAAGGCGTCGGCGAGCATCGTGCGCACCAGGGCCTTCTCCTGCGCGGCAAACACGTCCACCAGCCGGTCAATGGCCTTGGCCGCCGAGGCGGTGTGCAGGGTCGCCAGCACCAGGTGGCCGGTTTCGGCGGCGGTCAGGGCCAGGCGGATCGTCTCCAGGTCGCGCAGCTCGCCAAGCATGATCACGTCCGGGTCCTGGCGCAGCGCAGCCCGCAGCGCCTGGGCGAACCCCTGGCTGTGACGCCCCATCTCACGCTGGCTGAGCTGGCTGCGCAGCGGGCTGTGGATAAATTCGAGCGGGTCTTCCAGGGTCAGGATATGCACGGCGCGCTCGCGGTTGAGGTGATCGACCAGCGCCGCCAGGGTGGACGACTTGCCTGAGCCGGTGGGGCCGGTCACCAGCACCAGCCCGGCCGGCGACTCGGCAATGCGACGAAACACCTCCGGCAGCTGCAGGCTCGCCAGCGTCGGCACCTGGTCGGGTATCAGGCGCAGTACCGCCGCCGGCCCGCGCACCTGCACGAAGGCGTTGACCCGAAAGCGCCCCAGCCCGGGCACGGCCACGGCAAAGTCCAGGTCCTGCAGCCTGGCGAAGTCCTCCTGCTGCTGTGGGCTCATGAGCTGCGCCAGCAGGGCATGCAGGTTGTCGCTGCTCAACGCCGCCGGCCCCAGCGGCTGCATCTGCCCGTCACGGCGGATCATCGGCGCACTGCCGGCCGCCAGGTGCAGATCGGAGGCGCCTTCCCTGAGCGCCAGGGCCATCAGCCCGGTCATGTCCATAACACTCCCCAAACATCGCCAAGCAGGTAGAATGCCGCAGACCCGAACAGCCGCTGGCGTTGATCCATGTCCACCATAGCAGACAACCTTTCCACGCTTGCCGACCGCATCCGCAGCGCTGCACAGGCCGCCGGGCGTGACCCCGGGCAGGTCCGCCTGCTGGCCGTGAGCAAGACCAAGCCGGCTGCCGCGATACGCGAAGTGTATGCGGCCGGCGTGCGCGACGTGGGCGAAAACTACTTGCAGGAAGCCCTGGCCAAGCAGCTCGAATTGACCGACCTGCCCTTGACCTGGCACTTCATCGGCCCCATTCAATCGAACAAGACGCGAGCAATCGCCGAGCACTTCGACTGGGTACATTCGGTGGACCGACTGAAAATCGCACAACGCCTCAGCGAACAACGCCCTGCCGGGCTGCCCGCACTGAATGTGTGCGTGCAGGTCAACGTCAGCGGCGAGGCCAGCAAATCGGGCTGCAACCCCGACGAGCTGCCGGCGCTGGCCCAGGCCATCGCGGCGCTGCCGCACCTGAAGCTGCGCGGCCTGATGGCGATTCCCGAACCCACCGACGACCCGGCCGCCCAGGCGGCCGCATTCGCCCGTGTACGCCAATTGCAGGACAGCCTGAACCTGGGCCTGGACACCCTGTCGATGGGCATGAGCCACGACCTGGAAGCAGCGATTGCCCAGGGCGCGACCTGGGTGCGCATCGGCACCGCCCTGTTCGGTGCCCGCGACTACGGCCAGGCCTGACCCATGCATCGTTCACCTTCTTCAACCAAGGACCTGACATGAGCAAGACTCGAATTGCCTTCATCGGCGCCGGCAACATGGCCGCCAGCCTGATCGGCGGCTTGCGCGCCCAGGGTGTGGACGCCGCGCAGATCCGCGCCAGCGACCCGGGTGCCGAGACGCGCGCCAGGGTGCACGCCGAACACGGCATCCAGCTGTTCGAAGACAACGCCCAGGCCGTCGATGGCGCCGACGTGGTGCTGATCGCGGTCAAGCCGCAAGCCATGAAGGCGGTGTGCCAGGCGCTCAAGCCAAGCCTCAAGCCCAACCAGCTGGTGGTGTCGATTGCCGCCGGCATCACCTGCGCCAGCCTGCGCAACTGGCTGGGCGAGCAACCGCTGGTACGCTGCATGCCCAACACCCCGGCGCTGCTGCGCCAGGGCGTCAGCGGTCTGTACGCCACCGAGCAGGTATCGGCCGAACAACGCGCCGAAGCCGAGCAACTGCTCTCGGCAGTGGGCGTGGCCCTGTGGGTCGACAGCGAACAGCAACTGGATGCAGTGACCGCGGTCTCCGGTAGCGGCCCGGCGTATTTCTTCCTGCTGATCGAGGCGATGACCGCAGCCGGCGAAAAACTCGGCCTGCCCCGCGACGTCGCCTCCCGGCTGACCCTGCAAACCGCCCTGGGCGCGGCGCACATGGCCGTGGCCAGCGATGTCGAGGCCAGCGAACTGCGCCGGCGCGTCACCTCCCCCAATGGCACCACCGAGGCGGCGATCAAGTCGTTCCAGGCCAACGGGTTCGAGGTGCTGGTAGAAAAAGCACTGGGCGCCGCGGCGCACCGCTCGGCCGAAATGGCCGAACAACTGGGCAACTAAGGAGCTCTGCATGAATGCACTTTCGGGCGCCGCGATCTTCGTGGTGCAAACACTGGTCAGCCTGTACCTGGTCATCGTGCTGCTGCGCTTCGTGCTGCAGCTGGTCAAGGCCAACTTCTACAACCCGCTCAGCCAGTTCGCGGTGCGCGCCACCCAGCCGCTGCTCAAGCCGATCCGGCGCATCATCCCCAGCGTGTTCGGGCTGGACACCTCGTCGCTGATCCTGTCGATCGTGATCCAGGCGCTGCTGATGGCGTTCGTGCTGATGGTCACCTACGGCACCTTCGGCGACATCCCGCACCTGCTGATGTGGGCCGTCATCGGCGTCACCTCGCTGTTCCTGAAGATCTTCTGGGTCGCGATGATCGTGATGGTGATCGTGTCGTGGATCGCCCCCGGCAGCCACAACCCCGCCGCCGAGCTGGCCTACCAGATCAGCGAGCCGGTGCTGGCACCGTTTCGCAAGCTGGTGCCCAACCTCGGAGGCCTGGATATTTCGCCGATCTTCGCCTTCCTGGCGATCCAGGTGATCCAGTCGTTCGTGATGCCGCCGCTGGCCGCCTACGCCGGAATGCCGCAGGAACTGTTCCGCATGATCTGACCCGCACCACCCCCGGCCGCAAGCCGCGCCATGTTGCTTGCCGCTGGGGGTGGCGGTCTTTAGACTTACGCCTCATTCAAGCGTGAGCAGGGTCGATGTCCACTGTCTTTCCCGAAGATTCGGTCGGTCTGGTAGTACCGCAACTGGCGCGATTCGATGAGCCCCTGGCCCTGGCCTGCGGTCGCTCGCTGGCCAGCTACGAGCTGGTCTTTGAAACCTACGGTACCCTCAACAGCGCGGCCAGCAATGCCGTGCTGATCTGCCATGCCCTGTCCGGGCATCACCATGCCGCCGGCTACCACAGCCCCGACGACCGCAAGCCGGGCTGGTGGGACAGCTGCATCGGGCCGGGCAAGCCGATCGATACCAACCGCTTCTTCGTGGTCAGCCTGAACAATCTCGGCGGCTGCAACGGCAGCACCGGCCCCAGCAGCGTCAACCCGGCCACCGGCCAGCCCTACGGCGCCGACTTCCCGGTACTCACCGTGGAAGACTGGGTGCACAGCCAGGCGCGCCTGGCCGATCGCCTGGGCATCGGCAAGTGGGCCGCCGTGGTGGGCGGCAGCCTGGGCGGCATGCAGGCGCTGCAATGGACCATCACCTACCCCGACCGCGTGCGCCACTGCCTGGACATCGCCTCGGCACCCAAGCTGTCGGCGCAGAACATCGCCTTCAACGAAGTGGCGCGCCAGGCCATCCTCACCGACCCCGAGTTCCACGGCGGCTCGTTCCAGGCCGAAGGCGTGATCCCCAAGCGCGGGCTGATGCTGGCGCGCATGGTCGGGCACATCACCTACCTGTCGGATGACTCGATGGGCGAGAAATTCGGCCGCGAGCTCAAGAGCGACAAGCTCAACTACGACTTTCACAGCGTCGAGTTCCAGGTCGAAAGCTACCTGCGCTACCAGGGCGAGGAGTTCTCCGGGCGTTTCGATGCCAACACCTACCTGCTGATGACCAAGGCGCTGGACTACTTCGACCCCGCCGCCAGCCACGGCGGCGACCTGGCCGCGACCCTGGCCCACGTCACCGCCGACTACTGCGTGATGTCGTTCACCACCGACTGGCGTTTCTCGCCGGCGCGCTCGCGGGAGATCGTCGATGCGCTGATCGCCGCGCGCAAGAACGTGTGCTACCTGGATATCGACTCGCCGTATGGCCACGATGCCTTCCTGATCCCGACCCCGCGCTACATCACGGGATTCACGAACTACATGAACCGCATCGTCTGCTGAGGACCCCATGAGAGCCGACCTGGAAATCATCCAAGACTGGATCCCCGCCGGCAGCCGGGTACTCGACCTCGGTTGCGGTACTGGCGAGCTGCTCGCCTCGCTGCGTGACACCAAGCAGGTGGCTGGCTACGGCCTGGAAATCGACCCCGACAACATCGCCCAGTGCGTGGCCAAGGGCGTCAACGTCATCGAGCAGGACCTGGACAAGGGCCTGGGCAACTTCGCCAGCAACAGCTTCGACGTGGTGGTCATGACCCAAGCCCTGCAGGCCGTGGAGTACCCCGACCGGATCCTCGACGAAATGCTGCGCGTGGGCCGCCAGTGCATCATCACCTTCCCCAACTTCGGCCACTGGCGCTGCCGCTGGTACCTGGCGACCAAGGGTCGCATGCCAGTGTCGGACTTCATGCCGTATACCTGGTACAACACGCCGAACATCCACTTCTGCACCTTCGAGGATTTCGAGGCGCTGTGCAGCGAACGTCGCGCCCAGGTGCTCGACCGCCTGGCGGTCGACCATATGCACCGGCATGGGTGGGCGAGCAAGCTATGGCCTAATCTTCTAGGGGAGATCGGCATTTACCGTGTCAGCAGCCCGGGCCTGCAGGAACACAAGGTCGCGGTTTGAACAACCCACACTGGAGGAGACAGATCATGGGTCGCTTGTTGAGCTTTTTACTGGTTGCCTGCCTGAGCACGACGGCGCTTGCTGCCGATGCGATCAAGGGCGAGCGCAAGGAAGTCTTCGGTGACACCACGGTGCACTACAGCACCTTCATCTCCACCTTCCTGCAGCCGGACATCGCCAAGGCGGCGCAACTGGTGCGCAGCAAGAACCAGGGCGTGATCAACGTGTCGGTGATCAAGGCCGGCAAGCCGCAGGTGACCCAGGTCAGCGGCAGCGTCAAGGACCTGAGCAGCCGCACGGTGCCGCTCAGCTTCAAGCAGATCACCGAACAGGGCGCGATCTACTACATCGCCCAGTTCCCGGTGGAGCAGCAGGAAACCCGCACCTTCACGATCAATGTTGCAATTGGTGGCAAGACCGAGACCATCAGTTTCAACCAAGAGCTCTTCCCAGGCGAATGATGAACATCCAGCAACTCGTATTGGCCAGCCACAACGCCGGCAAACTCAAGGAACTGCAGGCCATGCTCGGTGACACCGTGCAACTGCGTTCGATTGGCGAATTCAGCAGCGTCGAGCCGGAGGAAACCGGCCTGTCGTTCGTCGAGAACGCCATCCTCAAGGCGCGCAATGCCGCACGTATCTCCGGGCTGCCGGCCCTGGCCGACGACTCGGGCCTGGCGGTGGACTTTCTCGGTGGTGCGCCGGGCATCTACTCGGCGCGCTACGCCGATGGCCAGGGCGACGCGGCAAACAACGCCAAGTTGCTCGAGGTACTCAAGGACGTGCCGGACGCCGAGCGCGGCGCGCAGTTCGTATGCGTGCTGGCGCTGGTACGCCATGCCGACGACCCGCTGCCGATCCTGTGCGAGGGCCTGTGGCATGGGCGCATCCTGCACCAGGCCAGCGGTGCCCACGGCTTTGGCTACGACCCGCTGTTCTGGGTACCGGAGCGCGACTGCTCCAGCGCCGAGCTGAGCCCCGCCGACAAGAACCAGATCAGCCACCGCGCCCGCGCCATGAGCCTGCTGCGTCAGCGCCTGGGCCTGCAATGACCGACCGCACGCCGGCACAGCCACTGCATCTGGGCGAGGCTGGCTTCAGCTCCAACGCACCACGGGCGGCACTCGCGCAGCTGCCGCCGCTGTCGCTGTACATCCATATCCCGTGGTGCGTGCGCAAATGCCCGTACTGCGACTTCAACTCCCATGCCGCCACCCCGCAGCTGCCGGAAGAGGCCTACGTCGACGCCCTGCTCGCCGACCTCGACCAGGAGCTGGGCGCGGTGTACGGGCGACCGATCAGCTCGATCTTCTTTGGCGGCGGTACCCCGAGCCTGTTCAGTGCCCGTGCGCTGGGCCGCCTGCTGGCGGGCGTGGAGCAACGCATCCCGTTCGCCGCCGACATCGAGATCACCCTGGAGGCCAACCCCGGGACCTTCGAGCAGGAGAAGTTCAAGGCCTACCGGCAACTGGGCATCAATCGCCTGTCGATCGGCGTGCAGAGCTTCCAGCAGGCCAAGCTCCAGGCGCTGGGGCGCATCCACAACGGTGACGAGGCGGTGCGTGCGGCCGGCATGGCGCGTGCGGCGGGGTTCGACAACTTCAACCTGGACCTGATGCACGGCCTGCCCGACCAGTCGCTGGACGATGCGCTGGGCGACCTGCGCCAGGCCATCGCGCTCAACCCTACCCACCTGTCGTGGTACCAGTTGACCCTGGAGCCGAACACGGTGTTCTGGAACCAGCCGCCGCTGCTGCCCGAGGACGACATCCTGTGGGATATCCAGGAGGCCGGGCAGGCGCTGATGGCCGAGCACGGCTACCGCCAGTACGAAGTGTCGGCCTACGCCCAGCCAGGGCGCCCGGCGCGGCACAACCTCAACTACTGGAGCTTTGGCGACTTCATCGGCATCGGCGCCGGTGCCCACGGCAAGCTCAGCCACCCGGACGGGCGCATCGTGCGCACCTGGAAGACCCGGCTGCCCAAGGACTACCTGAACCCGGCCAAGGCGTTCAAGGCGGGCGACAAGCTGCTGGCGGTGGACGAACTGCCGTTCGAGTTCCTGATGAACGCCCTGCGCCTGACCGAGGGCGTGGAGGCCGCGCTGTTCGCGCAGCGTACCGGCCTGCCGCTGGAACAACTGGCGGCTGCGCGCCGTGAAGCCGAACAAAAGGGCCTTTTGCAGGTCGAACCGACGCGGCTGGTGGCGACACCGCGGGGCCAGCTGTTTCTCAACGACCTGCTGCAGTATTTCTTGACCTAAGGATAGCGAATGGACCTGGTACTCGACCTGCTCTCGACCGTCTCCCGCTGGAGCCGCAGTAACCTGTCGGAGATCTCTCTGGCGCTTGTAGGCTGTTTGCTGGTGTTGTTCGGCACCGACATCAAGGGCTGGGTCGAACAGCGCCTGGGCGGGCTGGCAGGTGCGTTGCGCGTGCCGTTCATGGCCCTGCTGGTGCTGATCGGCAGTGGTGCGGCGTTGATCTATGCCACGCCGTGGGTGGTACGCGGGCTGAGCCAGTTCAACAACTATGCACTGGCGCCGGTGCTGCTGGTGGTGCTGGTGTTGCTTGGCGTGGTCGCAGACCGCCGCTAGAAGCTTCGCCAGCAAGGCTGGCTCCTACAGGATCTCGCTGAATCTGTAGGAGCCGGCCTTGCCGGCGAATGGCCGTGATGCGGTCTTAAGCCAGCTTCTCGAACTTCAGATCCCACACCCCATGCCCCAGGCGCTCGCCACGGCGTTCGAACTTGGTGATCGGACGCTCGGCAGGGCGAGGTACGCACTTGCCGTCTTCGGCCAGGTTCCTGTACCCCGGCGCGACATTCATCACTTCCAGCATGTACTCGGCGTACGGTTCCCAGTCGGTCGCCATGTGGAACACCCCGCCCACCTTCAGCTTGCTGCGCACCAGCTCCGCAAATTCCGGCTGCACGATGCGACGCTTGTGGTGACGGCTCTTGTGCCACGGGTCCGGGAAGAACAGCATCAGGCGGTCCAGGCTGTTGTCGGCCACGCACTTGTTCAGCACTTCGATGGCATCGCAGTCATACACCCGCAGGTTCTGCAGGCCCTGGGTCAGCACGCCATTGAGCAGCGCGCCCACGCCCGGTCGGTGCACTTCGACACCGATGAAGTCCTGCTCGGGCGCGGCGGCAGCCATCTCCAGCAGGGAATGGCCCATGCCGAAGCCGATCTCCAGGGTGCGCGGCGCCGAACGGCCGAACACCTGGTCGTAATCCACCGGGCTGTCGGCCAGTGGCAGCACGAACAGCGGCGCGCCCTGGTCCAGGCCGCGCTGCTGGCCTTCGGTCATGCGCCCGGCACGCATCACGAAACTCTTGATGCGGCGGTGTTGGCGTTCTTCGCCTTCGGCGGTGATCGGCGATTCTTGCGATTCAGTCATCAGGGGCTCTTACTTGATCAGACCATCCAGCGGCGACGAGGCGCTGGCATAGAGTTTTTTCGGCATGCGGCCGGCCAGGTAGGCCAGGCGGCCTGCCACGATGGCGTGCTTCATGGCTTCGGCCATCATCACCGGTTGTTCGGCATGGGCGATGGCGGAATTCATCAGCACTGCCTCGCAGCCCATTTCCATGGCAATGGTGGCGTCCGACGCGGTACCCACACCGGCATCGACCAGCACCGGCACTTTCGATTCCTCGAGAATGATGCGCAGGTTGTACGGGTTGCAGATGCCCAGGCCCGTACCGATCAGGCCTGCCAGCGGCATGACCGCGATGCAGCCGATTTCGGCCAGCTGACGCGCGATGATCGGGTCGTCGCTGGTGTAGACCATCACGTCGAAACCGTCCTTGACCAGCACTTCGGCGGCCTTGATGGTTTCGATCACGTTGGGGAACAGCGTCTTCTGGTCGGCCAGCACTTCGAGCTTGACCAGATTGTGCCCGTCGAGCAGTTCGCGGGCCAGGCGGCAGGTGCGCACGGCCTCGACCGCGTCGTAGCAGCCGGCGGTGTTCGGCAGGATGGTGTAGCGGTCCGGTGGCAGCACGTCGAGCAGGTTCGGCTCGCCCGGGTTCTGGCCCAGGTTGGTGCGGCGCACGGCGACGGTGACGATCTCGGCACCCGAGGCCTCGATGGCCAGGCGGGTTTCTTCCATGTCGCGGTACTTGCCGGTACCGACCAGCAGGCGCGACTGGAAGGTACGACCGGCCAGCGTGAAGGGCTTGTCGCTACGAACATTGCTCATCGGTAATCCTCTTGAAGGTTGAGGGACTTGCAGGTGAAGCGCGTGGGCCTAGCCGCCGCCGATGGCGTGAACCACCTCGACCTGGTCGCCTTCGCGCAGGGCGGTGGCGTCGTGCTGGCTGCGCGGCACGATGTCCAGGTTCAGCTCCACCGCCACCCGGCGACCTGCGAGGTCGAGCCGGGTCAGCAGGGCCGCGACGCTTTCGCCGTCGGGCAATTCGAAAGGTTCACCGTTCAGTTGAATGCGCATGCGCACGGCCGCCATTGTTTTTAGGGGCCCGCATTCTAGCCCCTATCCGGGGCTGAACCCAAGGCCAAGCGGCGCCATTCGTCTCGATCCGGACCCGCGGGTCAACCCAGGCGCCAGGCCGCCAGGCCCAGGCACAGCCAGCCGCCGAGGAAGGCCAGGCCGCCAAAAGGGGTGATGATGCCGAGCTTGCCGATGCCACTCAGGGTCAACAGGTACAGGCTACCGGAAAACAGCACGATGCCCAGGCAGAACAGACCACCGGCCCAGGCCGTGAGTCGCCCGGGCAGGTGCGCCCAGAGCACTGCCACGCCCAGCAGGGCCAGGGCGTGCACCAGCTGGTAGGTGACGCCGGTATGGAAGATCGCCAGGTACTCCTGGCTCAGGCGGCCCTTGAGGCCATGGGCGGCGAAGGCACCGAGGGCCACACCGGTAAAGCCGAAAAAGGCGGCGAGCAACAGAAAGCTGCGAAGCATGCGCAAGACTCCTTGGGGGCACAGGGTCTGTATAATGGCCCGCTCATTCGGTTCGGCCAAGCCATCTCTATGCTTTCATCCCTGATCCGCCGCCTCACCCGCGCCCTGCTCTGGTTCGCCGTTGCCAGCGTGTTGCTGGTGCTGCTGTTTCGCTGGGTACCGCCGCCGGGCACCATGCTGATGGTCGAGCGCAAGGTGGAATCGTGGGTCGACGGCCAGCCCATCGACCTGCAACGCGACTGGCGCCCATGGGGCGAGATCTCCGATGAACTGAAGGTGGCGGTGATTGCCGGCGAGGACCAGAAGTTCGCCGGGCACTGGGGTTTCGACTTCAATGCCATCCAGGCCGCACTGGCACACAACGAGCGTGGTGGCACGCTTCGCGGCGCCAGCACGCTGAGTCAGCAGGTGGCCAAGAACCAGTTCCTGTGGGCAGGCCGCAGTTGGCTGCGCAAAGGGCTGGAGGCATGGTTTACCGCACTGATCGAGCTGCTGTGGTCCAAGGAGCGCATCCTGGAGGTGTACCTCAACAGCGCCGAGTGGGATGACGGCGTATTCGGCGCCCAGGCAGCGGCCCGCCATCACTTCGGTACCGATGCGAGCAAGCTGACGCGCCAGCAGGCCAGCCTGTTGGCGGCGGTACTGCCCAGCCCGCGCAACTGGAGCGCAAGCCGGCCCAGCAGCTATGTGGCGCGACGGGCGGCGTGGATTCGTCAGCAGATGAGCCAGCTGGGCGGCAGCGGCTACCTGGTGCAACTGGATGAGCCGCGCAAGGCGCCCTGGGCCAACTGAAACAAAGAGGGCCCCTTCGCCGGCAAGGCCGGCTCCTACAGGGATTGTTGTAGGAGCCGGCCTTGCCGGTGAAGGGGCCCTCAGGGTCCCGCAGATCAGGCAGCGATCAGGGCTTTGACCTTGTTCATCGCATTCTTCTCCAGCTGCCGGATACGCTCGGCCGACACGCTGTACTTGGCCGCCAGGTCATGCAGCGTGGCCTTCTCTTCGGCCAGCCAGCGCTGGTACAGGATGTCGCGGCTACGGTCGTCCAGGCCTTGCAGCGCCTCGTGCAGGTTGTTCGAGGAGCTGTCGCTCCAGTCCGCATCCTCCAGCTGACGTGCCGGGTCGTAACGGTGGTCTTCGAGGTAGTTGGCCGGCGACTGGAACGCGCTGTCGTCGTCCGCCTCGCTGGCCGGGTCGAAGGCCATGTCCTGACCGGTCAGGCGGCTTTCCATCTCGCGCACTTCACGCGGCTCCACACCCAGGCTTTCGGCCACACGATGCACTTCATCGTTGTTCAGCCAGGCCAGACGCTTCTTCTGGCTGCGCAGGTTGAAGAACAGCTTGCGCTGCGCCTTGGTGGTCGCGACCTTGACGATGCGCCAGTTGCGCAGGATGAATTCGTGAATTTCGGCCTTGATCCAGTGCACGGCAAAGGACACCAGGCGCACACCCATCTCGGGGTTGAAACGCTTGACCGCTTTCATCAGGCCAACGTTGCCTTCCTGAATCAGGTCGGCCTGGGCCAGCCCGTAGCCCGAATAGCTACGCGCGATATGTACGACAAAACGCAGGTGGGCGAGCACCATCTGCCGAGCCGCCCCCAGATCCTGCTCATAGTAGAGACTCTCGGCCAGTTCACGCTCCTGCTCGGGCGTCAGCAATGGAATGCTGTTGACCGTGTGCACATAGGCCTCCAGGTTCGCACCCGGGACCAAGGCATAGGCAGGTTGCAACGAAGTGGTCATACGAAAAAACCTCCGACTCACTGAATTGTGCCATCAGGCACTGCCATCATTGACCGGGAACCGCGAAACAAGTTCCCGAAATACACGATAGTCAATGACGGCTGGAAGACACTATCGCGGTGCAAGCTCACGCAGATGCCGAGCGACCGCAATCCAAGCACCGATATACCCTAACAGCACCGCCCCAAGCAAGAGCGACAGACCATCGGCAGGCGGCACCCCGGCCAGCGAGAAATCGCTGCCGTACAGACCCGATAGCCCGACGACCGCGTCATCCAGCCAGTTGAGGCCGAACGCCAGCACCCCCCAGGACAGTACGCCTGCCCCCAGGCCATACAGCGCGCCCATGTACAGGAACGGCCGGCGCACGTAGGCATCGGTACCGCCCACCAGCTTGATGACCTCGATTTCGGTACGGCGGTTCTCGATATGCAGGCGAATGGTGTTGCCGATGACCAGCAGCAGCGCCGACACCAGCAGCACGGTCAGGCCGAATACAAAGCGATCACCCAGCTTGAGGATCGCCGCCAGCCGCTCCACCCACACCAGGTCGAGCTGGGCCAGCTCCACCTTGGGCAGTTCGGCCAGGCGTTGGCGCAGGGCCTCCAGCGCTGGCTTGTCGACTTCGGCCGGGGTCACCACGACCACGCCAGGCAAGGGGTTCTCCGGCAGCTCGCGCAAGGCCTCGCCCAGCCCGGACTGCTGCTGGAACTCGTCGAGGGCCTGTTCACGGCTGACATACTCGGCATCGGCCACCCCCGGCATGCCCTTGATCTGGGTACGCAGGGCTTCGCCTTCGCTCACGCTGGCGTCAAGTTTGAGGTACAGCGAAATCTGCGCTGCACGCTGCCACGAGCCGCCAAGGCGCTCGACATTGCTCAGCAGCAGCGACAGCCCCATCGGCAGGCTCAGGGCCACGGCCATCACCAGGCAGGTGAAGAAGCTGCCGATCGGCTGCTTGCCCAGGCGACGCAGGCTGTCGAGCAGGCTGGAGCGATGGCTTTCCAGCCAGGCGTGCAGCAGCGTGCTGAAATCCGGGCCGTCATCGTCATCATCACGGCGCTTTTTCTGTTTCTGAGGGCTTGGCTCGGCTGCCGCAGGGGCCACCCGCTCGGACACCTTGGGACTACGTGTTGCACTCATTGCCCGGCCTCCCCATCGCCGATCAAGCGGCCGCGCTGCAGGGTCAGCATGCGATGGCGCATGCGCGCGATCAGCGCCAGGTCGTGGCTGGCGATCAGCACGCTGGTGCCCAGGCGGTTGATATCTTCGAAAACACCCATGATCTCGGCCGCCAGGCGCGGGTCGAGGTTGCCGGTGGGTTCATCCGCCAGCAACAGGGCCGGACGGTGCACGATGGCACGCGCAATGCCCACCCGTTGCTGCTGGCCGGTGGACAGGTCGCCGGGGAACAGCTGGGCCTTGTCCGACAGGGCCACACGCTCCAGCGCCGCGTCCACACGCTTGGCCACCTCGACCTTGGACAGGCCCAGGATCTGCAGCGGCAGGGCGACGTTGTTGAACACGGTACGGTCGAACAGCAGCTGGTGGTTCTGGAACACCACGCCGATCTGGCGACGCAGGAACGGGATCTGCGCGTTGCTGATCTGACCAAGGTCCTGGCCGGCCAGCAGCAGCTTGCCGCTGGTCGGGCGCTCCATGGCCAGCAGCAGGCGCAGCAAGGTGCTCTTGCCCGCGCCGGAATGGCCGGTGACGAACAGGAACTCGCCCCGACGCACCCGAAAACTCAATTCATGCAGGCCAACGTGACCGTTAGGGTAACGCTTGGCGACCTGTTCGAATCGGATCATGAAGGCTCCCGCTCGGCGAACAAGGCTTGTACGAAGGGCTCGGCTTCGAAGGTGCGCAGGTCATCGATGCCTTCGCCCACACCAATGTAGCGGATCGGCAGGCCGAACTGCTTGGCCAGGGCGAAGATCACCCCGCCCTTGGCGGTGCCGTCGAGCTTGGTCAGCGCCAGGCCGGTGAGCTCCACGCTCTGGTTGAAGTGCTTGGCCTGGTTGATGGCGTTCTGGCCGGTGCCGGCGTCCAGCACCAGCAGCACCTCGTGCGGCGCGTCGGCGTCCAGCTTGCCGATCACGCGGCGAACCTTCTTCAGCTCTTCCATCAGGTTGTCTTTGGTGTGCAGGCGACCGGCGGTGTCGGCGATCAGCACGTCGATGTTGCGCGCCTTGGCCGCCTGCACCGCGTCGAAGATCACCGAAGCGGAGTCGGCGCCGGTGTGCTGGGCGATCACCGGGATCTGGTTGCGCTCGCCCCATACCTGCAGCTGCTCCACCGCGGCAGCACGGAAGGTATCGCCGGCGGCCAGCATGACCTTCTTGCCTTCGAGCTGGAGCTTTTTCGCCAGCTTGCCGATGGTGGTGGTCTTGCCGGCGCCGTTGACGCCGACCACCAGGATCACGAACGGCTTGTTCGCGGCATGCACCTTCAGCGGCTGTTCGACCGGCTTGAGCAGGTCGGTCAGCTCGCCCTGCAGCGACTTGTACAGGGCATCGGCATCGGCCAGCTGCTTGCGTGCGACCTTCTGGGTGAGGCTCTGCACGATCACCGAGGTGGCCTCGACGCCAACGTCGGCGGTCAGCAGGCGGGTCTCGATCTCTTCGAGCAGGTCGTCGTCGATGACCTTCTTGCCCAGGAACAGGCTGGCCATGCCCTCGCCAATGCTGGCGCTGGTCTTGGACAGGCCCTGCTTGAGGCGGGCGAAGAAGCCGGCCTTGGTGGTGGTTTCAGGCGCCGACGGGGCGGCCTCGGGAACAGGCAGGGCGACCTCGGTGGCCGCAACAGGTGCGGGCGGCACCACTGCAGGCGGCTCGACCACCGGCTCGGGTGCGCTGTACTGCGGTACAGGCTCGATCACCGGCTCGGGCGCGGCGTACTGCGGCGCAGGCGCTTCAACAGGCTCGGGCGCAGCGTACTGCGGGGCAGGCTCGGGGGCTGGGCGCTCGGGAATCGGCGGGGGGACGTGGGGCTCGAGGTCGGCCACCAGCGCCACCGGCTCTTCGGGCACCGGCAGCACCAGGCTGCTGGGGTGATCCTCGACGGCGACGGGCGCGCTCGCGACCGGGGCGGGCTCGACGGCTACCGGCTCAGGCAAAGTCGGGGCGATAGGCTCCAGCGCCTCTGGCACTGGGGTTTCGGGCTGTTCGACAACAGGTTGCTGGGGCTTTTTGCGCAGCCAGCCGAACAGGCCTTTCTTTTCACCGGCCGCGGCCGGGGTCTTTTTGTCGTCGTTGGAACCAAACATGGAAGACGGCTATCTCAGGGTAGCGATGCGCCAGTGTGGCGCCTCAAAATTCTTCTAACGCAGAACAGACTATGGTCAAGCCGACTGGTTCATGCGCAACATTTTGTCGGGACGCCTGCAACGCTTGATCTCGACAGGCATGGTCGTCAGGCAACCGGATCAGTATCCTAGCACCTCCTAGCCCGCCGACGCTAAGGCCATGCGGGCAGCCCTACAGGTTGAATCATCAATGAATGCTCTAGCCCGCCGCGCCGCCGGCCTGCTGCTCAGCACAATTGTCATGCCCCTGGTGGCGGTTGCCGCCGACGTCCAGCCCACCCATGAATTCACCCTCGACAACGGCCTCAAGGTCATCGTGCGTGAAGACCATCGCGCCCCGGTGGTGGTATCGCAGGTCTGGTACAAGGTCGGCTCCAGCTATGAGACCCCGGGTCAGACCGGCTTGTCCCATGCTCTGGAACACATGATGTTCAAGGGCAGCAACAAGCTGGGGCCTGGCGAAGCCTCACGCATCCTGCGTGACCTGGGCGCCGAAGAGAACGCCTTCACCAGCGACGACTACACCGCCTACTACCAGGTGCTGGCCCGCGACCGCCTGGGCGTGGCCCTGGAACTGGAAGCCGATCGCATGGGCAGCCTGCGCCTGCCGCCCGAAGAGTTCAGCCGCGAAATCGAGGTCATCAAGGAAGAGCGCCGCCTGCGAGTCGACGATCAGCCCAACTCCAAGGCCATGGAGCTGTTCAGCGCCATGGCCCACCCGGCCAGCGGCTACCACACCCCGACCATCGGCTGGATGGCCGACCTCGAACGCATGAAGGTCGAAGAGCTGCGCCACTGGTACGAAGCCTGGTACGTGCCCAACAACGCCACCCTGGTGGTGGTCGGCGACGTCACCGCCGACGAGGTCAAGGGCCTGGCCCAGCGTTACTTCGGTGCCATCCCCAAGCGCGCCACACCCCCTGCCAAACTGCCGCTGGAACTGGCCGAGCCGGGCCTGCGCCAGCTCACCGTGCATGTGCGCACCCAACTGCCGAGCCTGATCTACGGCTTCAACGTGCCGGGCCTGGCCACCGCCAAGGACCCGCGCAGCGTGCACGCCCTGCGCCTGATCGCGGCCCTGCTCGACGGCGGCTACAGCGCGCGCATGGCCACCCGCCTGGAACGCGGCCAGGAACTGGTGGCCGGCGCGTCGGCCAGCTACAACCCGTTCACCCGTGGCGACAGCCTGTTCGTGCTCTCCGCGGTGCCCAACACGCAGAAGAAAAAGACCCTGGCCGAGGTCGAAAGCGGCGTCTGGAAGCTGCTCGACGAGCTGAAAACCACCCCGCCAACCGCTGAAGAGCTGGAGCGCGTGCGCGCCCAGGTGATCGCCGGGCTGGTCTACGACCGCGACTCGATCAGCAGCCAGGCCACCACCATCGGCCAACTGGAGACCGTCGGGCTGTCGTGGAAGCTCATCGACAAGGAGCTCGACGAGCTCAAGAGCGTGACCCCGGCCGACATCCAGAGTGCCGCCCGCACCTATTTCACCCGCGAACGCCTGAGCGTTGCGCATGTATTGCCCGAGGAGCAGGCGCATGACTGAGCACACCACCCCACGCCACACCCCGAAGGGCCGCGGCGTATTCGGCGCGTTGCTGCTGAGCGCCGTGTGCCTGGCCGGCCCCGCCCATGCCGACACCGCGGCCGCCAAGCCCGGCGCCAACCTGCAATCGCTGGCCGAGCTGGACGGCAAGGCACCGAGCCGACGCAACCTCGACATCAAGACCTGGAACACCGCCGAAGGCGCCAAGGTGCTGTTCGTCGAAGCCCACGAACTGCCGATGTTCGACCTGCGCCTGACCTTCGCCGCCGGCAGCAGTCAGGACGGTAACCTGCCGGGCCTGGCCACCCTGACCAACGCCATGCTCAACGAAGGCGTGGCGGGCAAGGACGTCGGCGCCATCGCCGCCGGCTTCGAAGGCCTGGGCGCGGATTTCGGCAACGGTGCCTACCGCGACATGGCGGTGGCCTCGCTGCGCAGCCTGAGCGCCAAGGACAAGCGCGAGCCGGCCCTGAAGCTGTTCGCCGAAGTGGTGGGCAAGCCGACCTTCCCTGAAGACGCGCTCAAGCGCATCAAGAACCAGATGCTCGCCGGCTTCGAGTACCAGAAGCAGAACCCCAGCAAGCTGGCCAGCATCGAGCTGTTCGAGAAGCTCTACGGCAAGCATCCCTACGGGCACCCCAGTGATGGCGACGCCAGGAGCATCCCGCCGATCACCCTGGACCAGCTGCGCGCTTTCCATGCCAAGGCCTATGCCGCCGGCAACGTGGTGATCGCACTGGTCGGCGACCTCAGCCGCACTGAAGCCGAGGCGATTGCCGCGCAGGTCTCCGCCGCGCTGCCCAAGGGCCCGGCGCTGCCCAAGCTGGCACAACCGAGCGAACCCAAGCCGGGCGTCAACCACATCGACTTCCCGTCCAAGCAGACCCACCTGATGCTGGCCCAGCTGGGCATCGACCGCGCCGACCCGGACTACGCGGCCCTGTCGCTGGGCAACTCGATCCTCGGCGGCGGCGCCTTCGGCACCCGCCTGATGAGCGAAGTGCGCGAAAAGCGCGGCCTGACCTACGGCGTGTACTCGGTGTTCAGCCCGATGCAGGTGCGTGGCCCGTTCATGATCAACCTGCAGACCCGTGCCGAACTCAGCGAAGGCACGCTCAAGCTGGTACAGGACATCCTGCGCGACTACCTCAAGACCGGCCCCACCCAGCAGGAGCTGGACGATGCCAAGCGCGAACTGGCCGGCAGCTTCCCGCTGTCCACCGCCAGCAATGCGAGCATCGTCGGCCAACTGGGGGCCATCGGCTTCTATGACCTGCCGCTGAATTTCCTCGAGGACTTCATGCAGAAGTCCCAGAGCCTCACCGTCGAGCAGGTGCGTGCTGCCCTCAACAAGCACCTGGCCGCCGACAAGATGGTCATCGTGACCGCCGGGCCGAAGGTGGCGCAACAGCCGCTGCCACCGCCCACTGACAAACCCGCCGAGCAGCCGCTTGGCGTACCGGAGCATTAATGGCCAGTCCATCCGCCAAATCCAAGGCCGCCGCCCACGGCGGCCAGGGCCAGTTGCGCATCATCGCCGGCGAGTGGCGCAGCCGCCGCCTGAGCTTTCCTGACGCACCGGGCCTGCGCCCTACCCCCGACCGGGTGCGCGAAACCCTGTTCAACTGGCTGACCGCGCACATCGAGGGCGCCCGCGTGCTGGATGCCTTTGCCGGCAGCGGCGCGTTGTTTCTCGAAGCGCTGTCGCGCGGCGCGGCCTCGGCCGTGGCGCTGGACAGCAACCGCGCCGCCATCGAGAACCTCAAGGACAACCTGGAGCTGCTGCGCTGCCCCACCGGGCAGGTGATCCAGACCGACGTGGTGCGCTACCTGCAAGGCGAACCCAAGGCCCCGTTCGACGTGGTGTTCCTCGACCCGCCCTTCCACCAGGACCTGCTGCCGGCCACCTGTGCGCTGCTCGAAGAGCGCCACTGGCTGGCCGAGCACGCGTGGATCTACACCGAAAGCGAAACCGCGCCGTCGACCCTGCAACTGCCGGGCAACTGGCGCCTGCACCGGGAAAAGAAGGCCGGTCAGGTGCACTATGCCTTGTGGGAGCGCGGCTGAACGTCGCCCCGCCTCCAGCAAACTGCGGCCGCCGCCTGAGGTGCTTTGCCTGATCGTGCTCCGGCGCTCCCCAGGCACGGCACCGATCACCAACCGGCTTGTGCGTGCCGCCTGCACCACCGCCGGGCTGCTGACCCTCAGCAGCCCGGCACTCGCCCAGCACACCCTTCCACGACCTCAGCCTCGCCAACCCACAGCCCTTGCCCGAAGTGACGCCTGCTGAATATGCTTTGGCGGCAGCAGACCTGCGCTTGCGCACATACACTGATCACAGGGTCTGCCGCCCGCTCAAGAGACCTCGACGATGTCCAGCGCCACCCCACCCCCGTTCAAGCCAGCCACCGGCCTGCGCAACCCCCATGTGCAGACGCTCTGGGGCCCGCTCTGGCGCAAGTCGCCACCGCTGGCGCATCGGCGCGAGCGCCTGTGGCTGGCCGACGGCGATTTCCTCGACCTGGACTGGCACGGCCCGCTTGCCACCACCACGCCACTGGTGGTGGTACTGCACGGCCTGACCGGCTCGTCGACCTCCCATTACGTCATCGGCCTGCAGCGCGCCCTGGCGGCGCAGGGCTGGGCCAGCGTGGCGGTCAACTGGCGCGGATGCTCGGGCGAGCCGAACCTGTTGCCGCGCAGCTACCACTCCGGCGCAAGCGAAGACCTGGCCGAAGTCATCGCCCACCTGCGCACCCAGCGCCCGCAGGCACCGCTGTACGCGGTGGGTTATTCGCTGGGTGGCAACGTGCTGCTCAAGCACCTGGGGGAAGCGGGTACGGCCAGCCAGTTGCAGGCGGCCGTGGCGGTGTCGGTGCCGTTTCGCCTGGACCAGTGCGCCGACCGCATCGGCCTGGGGTTTTCACGGGTGTACCAGGCGCACTTCATGCGCGCCATGCTGGGCTACGTGAAGGACAAGCAGCGCCACTTCCAGCACCACGGTCACCATGAGGGCCTGGCAACCCTGGATCGCCTCGGCCCGCTGAAAAACCTGCGCACCTTCTGGGATTTCGACGGCCGCGTGACCGCGCCGCTGAACGGCTTCAGCGACGCCCACGACTACTACCAGCGCTCGTCGAGCCGCTACTACCTGGGTGAAAACCGCACGCCCACGCTGATCATCCATGCCCAGGACGATCCGTTCGTGTTCAGCCACAGCCTGCCAGGGGCCGCCGAACTGGCCAGTCAGACCACCCTGGAGCTGCACCGTCATGGCGGTCACGTGGGCTTTGTCGACGGCAGCCTGCGCCAGCCCGGCTACTATCTGGAGCGGCGCATTCCACAGTGGCTGGCCAGCGGGGCCTGATCAGTCGCCCTTGGCCACCGGACGCTGCGGGTCGGTGATCCACTCGCTCCACGAACCGGCGTACAGCCGCGCCAGCGGATAACCGGCCAAAGCCAGGGCGAACAGGTTATGGCAGGCCGTCACCCCCGAGCCGCAATAGGCCACCAGCGCCTGCGGCTGGCGCGTACCGAGCAAGGCGGCAAAGCGCTGCTTGAGCTGCTGGGGCGACAGAAAACGACCATCGGGCCCCAGGTTGTCGGTGAAGGCCGCGCAATGCGCACCGGGGATATGCCCGGCCACCGGGTCGATGGGCTCCACCTCGCCGCGAAAACGCGGCAGCGCACGGGCGTCGAGCAGGGTCAGGTCGGGCGTGCCCAGGCCATTGGCCAACTCGGCGGCGTCCAGCACCAGGCTCGCATCGGGCTGCCCGCTGAAGTTGCCTTCACGCTTGTCACAGGCATCCAGGCTCAGCGGCAAACCGGCCGCGTGCCAGGCCTTGAGCCCGCCATCGAGGATCGCCACCCCGTCGCGCTTGCCCAGCCATGCCAGCAACCACCAGGCCCGCGCGGCAAAGGCTCCGGGGCCATCGTCGTAGAGCACCACGTCGCTGTCGTTGTCGATGCCCCAGCTGCGCAGCCGTTGGATCAGTTGCTGCGGGTCGGGCAAGGGGTGGCGACCGGTCACACCCTTGACCACCGGCCCGCTCAGGTCACGCTCCAGGTCGGCGAAGTGCGCGCCGGCGATATGCCCTTCGGCATAGCTGCGCTGGCCATAGTCGACGTCTTCCAGGGCAAAGCGACAATCGAGAATCACCAGCTTCGGAGCGCCCAGGCGCTCTGCCAGTTGCTGGGGTGCGATCAGTTGCGCGAGTGGCATGTCGGTCTCCATATCGATTCAAAGGGGGTGGGCGGCCTACTGTTCCAGTGCCTGGTCCAGCGGCACGTAGAATTCCTTGCACAGCGCATCCACTGCAGGGCGCGCGCTGGCGGTGACGAAACCGAGCTCCAGCACCAGCACCTGGTACACGCCGCGCTTGATCGCCTCTTCGCTCAGGTGCGCGGAGTGCTCGCGGGTGGTGCACAGAAAGCGCACCCAGGAGGTCAGCACGATCCAGGCATTGAGGGTCAGCGATTCGATCTGCACGGTGTCCATGGCCACGATGTCGGCCTCGACGAAACCTCGGTAGATGGCCTGGCCCTGCAGCAGGCAGCGCTGCGAAAAACGTCGGTAGCGCGCAGCCAGGGTCGGGTCGTGGCCGAGCAGGTGTTCGAGGTCGCGGTGCAGGAAGCGGTAGTTCCACATCGCCGACAGCAGCGCCTCGAGGTAGAAGCGCTTGTCCTCGACGGTGGCGGCGCGCCCCTGGGGCGGGCGCAGAAAGCCTTCCACCAGCGCCTCGTACTGGGTGAACAGCACGGCGATGATCGCCTGCTTGTTGGCGAAGTGGTAATAGAGGTTGCCAGGCGAGATTTCCATGTGCGCAGCAATGTGGTTGGTGCTGACACTGCGTTCACCCTGCTGGTTGAACAGCTCGAGGCTGTTCTGCACGATGAGCTCGCGGGTCTTGATGCGCGGTGCCATGGTCAGCTCCAAAGGCATGAGCTTGAAGGAATAGGCTTATCTTACGGCGTATCCGCCACGGGATGTACCACCTGCACAACCGGCGTATATGCTCCAGGCACACTTGCCCTGCCATGGAGCCCGCATGCCCCTCCAGACCCTGTTCGAACAGCAGCGCCGGGCCTTTGCCGGGCTGCCCATGGCGCCGGCGGCGCAGCGCCTGCAGTGGCTTGCCAGCCTGCGCCGGCTGCTGCTGGCGAACCAGTCGGCCCTGGTCGCGGCGATCGACCGCGACTTTGCCGGGCGCAGCGCCGACGAGACCCAGCTGGCCGAACTGATGCCCAGCGTGCAGGGCATTCGCCACGCCGAGCGCCACCTCAAGGGCTGGATGAAGCCGGTGCGGCGCACGGTGGGCCTGGCGTTCCAGCCGGCCAGCGCGCGGGTGCTGTACCAGCCGCTGGGCGTGGTGGGCATCATCGTGCCGTGGAACTACCCGCTGTTTCTGGCCATCGGCCCGCTCACCGCGGCGCTGGCAGCGGGCAACCGGGTGATGCTCAAGCTCAGCGAAGCCACCCCGGCCACCGCGGCACTGCTTCAGCGCCTGCTGGGCGAAGTGTTTCCCGACGACCTGGTCAGCGTGGTGCTGGGCGATGCTGGCGTGGGCGAGGCCTTCTCGCGCCTGCCGTTCGATCACCTGCTGTTCACCGGCGCCACCAGCATCGGCCGCCAGGTGATGGCGGCGGCAGCCACCAACCTGACCTCGGTGACCCTGGAGCTGGGCGGCAAGTCGCCGGCCATCGTGTCGGCCAGTGTACCGCTGGCCCAGGCGGCCGAGCGCATCGCCTTCGGCAAGACCCTCAACGCCGGGCAGACCTGCGTTGCCCCGGACTACGCGCTGGTCCCGCGCGAGCGCCTGGAGGGCTTCGTGCAGGCCTATCGCGAGGCAGTGCTGCGGTTTTATCCACAGGTGCGAAACAACCCGGACTACAGCGCGATCATCAATGTGCGCCACCTGGCGCGCCTGGAAGGCTATTTGCGCGATGCCCGCGACAAGGGCGCCAGCGTGCTCGACCTGTACCCTGGCGAAGCCCGCGAAGGTCGGCGCCTGCCGCCGCAGGTGCTGCTGCAGGTCGATGACAGCATGCAGGTGATGCAGGACGAGATCTTCGGCCCGCTGCTGCCGGTGGTGCCCTATGACAGCCTGGCCGAGGCGCTGGCCTATGTGAACCAGCGCCCGCGCCCGCTGGCGCTGTACTACTTCGGCCACGACCGTGCCGAGCAGCGGCGGGTGCTGGAGCAGACCCATTCCGGCGGCGTGTGCCTGAACGACACCCTGCTGCACGTGGCCCAGGACGACCTGCCGTTTGGCGGGGTCGGGCCGTCGGGGATGGGCAACTACCACGGGCACGAGGGCTTCAAGACCTTCAGTCATGCCCGGGCGGTGTTCGCCAAGTCGCGGGTGAATGCGGCGCGGCTGATCTATCCGCCGTATGGGAAGGCGCTGCAGCGGTGGGTCTATCGTCTGTTCATTCGCTGACGTTGCAGCGACCCCATCGCGGGTCAGGCCCGCTCCCACAAAGAGATGCATAGCCTGTGGGAGCGGGCCTGACCCGCGATGGGGTCGATACTTTCAAGGCACCAGACACTCGGCCTGCAGCGGGTGACAAGCATTATCACGCCTGTCTATAGTGCCTTGAGCCGGCGATGGCGACTTGGCCGACCGCAGCTGCTGCGATACCATCCGACTCCCAAACGCACTCCTGCCAGGACGACGCGATGAACCGAGTGTTGTACCCAGGTACATTCGACCCTATTACCAAAGGCCATGGCGATCTGGTCGAGCGGGCCTCCCGGCTGTTCGACGAGGTGATCATCGCGGTCGCCGCCAGCCCCAAGAAGAACCCGCTGTTCCCCCTGGAACAACGGGTAGAGCTGGCGCGTGAGGTCACCAAGCACCTGCCCAACGTGCAGGTCATCGGCTTCTCCACGCTGCTGGCGCATTTCGCCAAGGAGCAGCAGGCCAATGTGTTCCTGCGCGGCCTGCGCGCGGTTTCGGACTTCGAGTACGAGTTCCAGCTGGCGAACATGAACCGGCAACTGGCGCCCGACGTCGAAAGCCTGTTCCTGACGCCGTCCGAGCGCTATTCGTTCATATCCTCGACCCTGGTGCGCGAAATCGCGGCGCTGGGCGGCGATATCACCAAGTTCGTGCACCCGGTAGTGGCTGACGCCCTCACCGAGCGCTTCAAGAAGTAGCCGCGCCCGCATCGAAAACCGCGCCCGCGTGCACTGCGGGCGTTAATGCGGCACAATTGTGCCCATTGGTTTTCATATGCCCGGGCCTGACGCCCCGGCCGGAGTCCCCATGTCCCTGATCATCACCGACGATTGCATCAATTGCGACGTCTGCGAACCCGAGTGCCCGAACGCCGCCATCTCCCAGGGCGAAGAGATCTACGTGATCGACCCCAACCTGTGCACCCAGTGCGTTGGCCATTACGACGAACCGCAGTGCCAGCAGGTCTGCCCGGTCGACTGCATCCCGCTGGATGAAGCGCACCCGGAAACCGAAGACGAGCTGATGGCCAAGTACCGCAGGATCACCGGCAAGGCCTGATACAGGCCGCTAGGTCTGGCAGCGCGGGCAGAACACGCTGGCGCGCTGGCCCAGGGTCACGTTGCGCAGCACCGTGCCGCACACCTTGCACGGTTCTTCCCCGCGCCCGTACACGAACAGTTCCTGCTGGAAGTAGCCCGGCTGGCCGTCGCCGCCGATGAAGTCGCGCAAGGTGGTGCCGCCACGCTCGATGGCGGCGGCCAGGATGCGCTTGATCTCGATGGCCAGGCGCAGGTAGCGCGCCCGCGAAATGCCCCCGGCCGGGCGCCGCGGGTCGATGCCCGCCGCGAACAGCGCCTCGGTCGCATAGATGTTGCCCACCCCCACCACCACCGCGTTGTCCATGATGAACGGCTTGACCGCCATCGAGCGCCCGCGCGACAGCTGGAACAGCCGCTCGCCATCGAACAGGTCGGTCAGCGGCTCCGGGCCCAGGCGCAGCAGCAGCTCGTGCTGCAACGGGTCGGGGGCCCAGAGCATCGCGCCAAACCGGCGCGGGTCGGTGTAGCGCAGCGCCAGCCCCGACTCCAGCTCGATGTCCACATGCTCGTGCTTGGCCGCCGGCAGGCCGATCTCCACCAGCCGCAGGTTGCCCGACATGCCCAGGTGGCTGATCAGCGTGCCCACCTCGGCGTTGAGCAGCAGGTACTTGGCACGCCGCTCCACCGACACGAAGCGCTGCCCCGACAGGCGTACGTCGAGGTCTTCGGGTATCGGCCAGCGCAGTCGCCGTTCACGCACCACCACACGGCTGACACGCTGCCCTTCAAGGTACGGCGCAATGCCGCGGCGGGTGGTCTCGACTTCAGGTAGCTCGGGCATGGGTCAGTGCGCACCCATTTCGCGGATGGTCTGCTTGAGGTTCTCGAAGTCGTACTCCGACAGGCCCACGTAGTCGAGCACCAGGTGCCCGACGGTGTTCCATTCGTGGTCCACGCTCTGGTTGCCCAGCACCCGGTACGAGCTGCAGATGTGCTCGGCCATCTTCAGAATGGCCAGCAGGTTCTTGAGCTGGGTGTTGCGCGCCGAGTCGTCGCTGAACACCGCCAGGGCATTGTGGTGGTTGGCGATGGCGGCACTCACGTGCTCGGGCAGGCGCCACGACTTGGCCGTGTAGTAGCCGACCACGGCGTGGTTGGTGTTGAACGTGCGGTTCTCGGTGTCGACCACGCGCTTGTCGGGGCCGGCCTCGGCGTAGGCCTGCTCCAGGGTATGCATGTAGTCGGGGAAGCGCTTGTGCATCAGCGGCACGCCGCAATCGTGGAACAGCCCCAGGGCATAGGCTTCGTCCACCGCCTGCGAGCCGATGCGCTTGGCCAGGGTCAGGCAGGTCATGGCCACGTCCTGGGCGGTATCCCAGAAGCGGTTGAGCGTGACGATGGTGTCGTCGCTCATCTCGCCCTTGATCGACTGCGCGTTGATCAGGTTGATGATCGAGCGGCTGCCCAGCAGGTTCACCGCGCGCTGGATCGAGGCGATCTTGTTGGTCAGCCCGTAGTACGGCGAATTGACCAGCTTGAGCAGTGCGCCGGAAAGGCCCGGGTCCTGGGAGATCAGCTTGGCGATGGTCTCCAGGTCCGGGTCGGGCATGTACTGCTCGAACTGCAGGTCGACCATGATCTGCGGCTGGGGCGGTACGCTGATGCCCTGCAGGGCTTGCTGGATCTGTTCGGCGGTAAGTTCCTGGGACATAGATACACACTCGGGGCTGAAGGGCGATTCTAACCCTGCAGGCGGGCCGGGAAACACCCGTTGATGGATTCAGAAGGAACTTTGCCTGCCCCAGGGCTGCCTGCTTACTACAGGTTCAACTCAACAGGAGCACGCAGATGACGACCCAACTGAACGGCAAGCGCGTGGCCATGCTGGTCACCGACGGCTTCGAGCAGGTAGAACTCACCGGGCCCAAGCAGGCCCTCGAGCAAAGCGGCGTGCGCGTCGACATCCTCTCGGCCAAACCGGGCACGGTCAAGGGCTGGAACCACGACAAGCCCGCCGACGACTTCACTGTGGACAACACCTTCGACAAGGCCGACGTCGCGGTCTACGACGCCATCGTGCTGCCCGGCGGCGTGCAGAACTCCGACACCATACGCATCGACCCCGGCGCCCAGAAGCTGGTCAAGGCCCACGACGCCAGCGGCAAGCCCCTGGCGGTGATCTGCCATGGCGCCTGGCTGCTGGTGTCGAGCCAGTTGGTCAAGGGCCGCAAGATGACCAGCTACAAGACCGTGCGCGACGACATCACCAATGCCGGCGGGCAGTGGCAGGATCAGGCCGTGGTCATCGACCGCAACCTGATCAGCAGCCGCCAGCCCGACGATATTCCCGCCTTCAACACCCAGCTGCTGCGCGCTTTGGGCGCCTGATCGGCTATTTGTCGCCGGCCGAGCCGCGTGCCCGGCCGACGCGCTATACTCCCGCTCTTTTTTCCGGAGCGACGTCATGTCCCTGCCCAGCCTTCGCCTCAAAGCCAACGCCGACCGCCGCCTGCGCGCCGGCCATCTGTGGGTGTACAGCAACGAAATCGACGTCGCCGCGACCCCGCTGCATGGCTTCAAGGCCGGCGACCAGGCGGTGCTCGAAGGTGCCGGCGGCAAGCCGCTGGGCATCGTCGCCATGAGCCCCAACAACCTGATCTGCGCGCGCCTGCTGTCGCGCGACGCCAAGCTGGCCCTGGACAAGTCGCTGCTGGTGCACCGCATCAACGTGGCCCTGTCGCTGCGCGAGCGCCTGTTCGACAAGCCGTTCTACCGCCTGGTGTACGGCGACTCGGACCTGCTGCCGGGCCTTGTGGTCGACCGTTTCGGCGACATCCTGGTGGTACAGCTGGCCTCGGCCACCATGGAACAGCACAAGGACGACGTGATCGCCGCCCTGGTGCAGGTGCTCAAACCCACCGGCATCCTGTTCAAGAACGACTCGGCGGCGCGTGATGCCGAAGGCCTGAACCGCTACGTCGAAACCGTGTTCGGCCTGGTGCCGGAGTGGGTGGCGCTGGAAGAGAACGGCGTCAAATTCGAAGCGCCGGTGATGGAAGGCCAGAAGACCGGCTGGTTCTACGACCACCGCATGAACCGCGCACGCCTGGCACCCTACGTCAAAGGGAAGCGCGTGCTCGACCTGTTCAGCTACATCGGTGGCTGGGGCGTGCAGGCCGGTGCGTTCGGCGCCAGCGAAGTGTTCTGTGTGGATGCCTCGGGCTTTGCCCTGGATGGCGTGGAGCGCAATGCGGCGCTCAACGGCATTGCCGAGAAGGTCACCTGCGTGGAAGGCGATGTGTTCGAGGCGCTGCGCGAGCTCAAGGCCGCTGAAGAGCGTTTCGACGTGATCGTGGCCGACCCGCCCGCGTTCATCAAGCGCAAGAAGGACCTGAAGAACGGCGAAGGCGCCTACCGCCGCCTGAACGAGCAGGCCATGCGCCTGCTGAGCAAGGACGGCATTCTGGTCAGCGCCTCGTGCTCGATGCACCTGCCCGAAGACGACCTGCAGAACATCCTGCTGACCAGCGCCCGCCACCTGGACCGCAACATGCAGCTGCTCGAACGCGGCGGCCAGGGCCCGGACCACCCGGTGCACCCGGCGATCCCGGAAACGCGCTACATCAAGAGCATCACCTGCCGGCTGCTGCCCAACAGCTGATCGCGCTGAATGAAAATCCCGGCCAGGTGCCGGGATTTTTTTTGCCTGTAACGGCCTTTCGCCGGCAAGGCCGGCTCCTGCAGGCAGGTGCACTCAATCGCGCTGCGGGTAAGGCATCATTCCCAGTTCTCGCCCGTCGATCACCAGGGTCTTGTAGCGCGGTTTCGCCAGCTTGAGCGTGCCCGCCCGAATCTGCTCGATCAGTGCGCGCCCCGTGCCGATCCCGTCCACCCGCGCATAATCACGCCAGAAGCCCTCGTGACGCGCATATACGAACGCCGACGTCGAGTACTCGTGCTTGGGAACCACCAGCACTTCGTTGACCCCATCGTCATCCAGGTCCACCTGCCAGGCAGCACACCCCGAACTGCCGCATTGGCTCTCGATCAGGGTCAGGTTGAGCATCTGCGCACTGTCCTCCGGCGCAGGCCCGATCCATTCCAGCTTGGGTCCGTACTCACGCGGCGACATGCTCACCGGTTCGGCCTCCAGCAGTCGATCGGCCAGCAGCTCGCGGCTTGACGCATCCAGGATCTGCCCCTCCTTGACCAGGCGCGACAACCGCTCGAACTGCTCGATCCCCGGCTTGCCGAGCCGGTAGCGCAATGCGCGCGCATCGAACGCATCCGCCGAGGTGCGCCCGCTCAACAGCCGCTCCATCTGGTTGGTGGCGCTGTAGGTCAACGGGTTGAGCACCGGCGTGAACACCAGCATCAGCACCACGAAACTCAGCAGCGCGATCAACGGGTTGCTGCGCCGCAAGCTGCCCAGCCACACCGCCTGGCGCGGGCGAATGGCCCACAGCGCGGCCAGGCTGTGCACCAGCGCGATGCCGATCAGCAGCATCGCCAGAAAGCGCTGCGGGGTCAGGCCGTACTGGTCGATGCGCAGCCAGCTCGAGTAGCACGCCAGCGCCATCAGCAGCGGCAGGCACACAAGGCTGGCGTTCACCAGCAGCTTCAGGGGCCTGGCATAACCGGCATCGTGCTCGCCGTCCTGGAACACGCCGTTGAGCAGAAACAGCGTACTGCCCACCAGGCACAGCAGGATGCTGGTGGAGTAACCGGTGTTGAAGATCGGCGCGACCCCGGTCACCGCCAGCGCCAGAGTGAACACCACCGCAATCAGCGAACACAGCGGCAGCAGGTAGCGGCACACAGTGAGCAGCACATTGCGCAGCAGGCCGATGGCCTTGTCGTTCTGGCGCCCCATGCGGATGCCCAGCGAGAAGAAGATCGGCAGGCACACGCAGATGAATTCGAGCGAGGCGAAGATATCGCTGAGCACCGGCGCGCCCAGAATCGTGAACAGCCGCCCGCACAGCCACAGCAGCAACCAGAACGCCAGGGTCACCAGCAGCGCCAGCAGCACGATGAAGGCATTGTTCCAGGCGTGCTGGTACAAGTCCTGATAGCGCAGGCGATTGCCGTCGCGGGTCGGCCAACTGAGGATGAACGCCGCGCCGATATAGGCCAGCACCAGCGAGGCCGGTATCCAGCGCATCCATAGCCAGCCGTCGGCCGATTGCGCATACAGCCAGGCGGACACGCTGGCCATCAGCAACGCCAGGCCGGCCACCAGCAGCCAGGTGCCGCGCTGACGCACCGCGCCGCCCAGCAGTTGCAGATTGATGCCGCCCACCAGGGCCAGCGTGGCGCAGAACACCGCGAGCACAGGGTTGCGGTAATGGATGAAGGTGAGCAGCAGCGCCCCCTGTACCAGGGCGATGGCGAGGTAATACAGCACGGAGCGGTTTAGCACGGGCATTCCAAGTCCTTTTGCGAGGGGTGATGCACAAGGCGCGCAGTCTAGGGCCAGGCGACCCCGCACGGCTAGAGCATGTCGACTTCATTGCAGTGCCGCACAGGCCCCATGCAGCCATGCACATATATCGATAAAAATCCAGGCCAATAATCCATAAGGGCAAATTTTTCATTGATCCAGGCGACATAAGCAGATAAAAATCGACTCAATCAAAATAAAAACAATGCAGGTTCGACCCATGTCCTCTATCGACCGCTCTCATCCTGGCACTTCAGATACCGCTCGACTGCGCCGCGTGCTGGGGCTGCCCGCCCTGGTGTTCTTCGGCCTGGTGTACATGGTGCCGCTGACCATCTTCACCACCTACGGCATCGTCACCGAGCTCACCGGTGGCCGCACCGCAGGCGCCTACCTGGTGACCCTGCTGGCCATGCTGTTCACCGCGACGTCCTACAGCTTCATGGTCAAACGCTTCCCGGTGGCGGGCTCGGCCTACTCCTATACCCACCTGGCGTTCGGCCCCAACATCGGCTTTCTGGCCGGTTGGTCGCTGCTGCTCGACTACCTGTTCATCCCGATGATCAACTACCTGCTGATCGGGCTGTTCCTCAACATCGCCTTCCCGGCCCTGCCGGTTTGGGGCATCATCGTCGCCGCCATCGCCCTGGTGACCGTGCTCAACGTGATCGGCATCCATTCGGTGGCCAAGGCCAGCAACCTGATCGTGGGCGCGCAGATCATCTTCATCGGCGTGTTCGCCGCACTGTCGATCAAGAGCCTGCACGGCGCGCCCATCGACCTGCTGTCGCCCCTGCTCGGTGACGGCACCCGGCCCGGGTTCAGCCACCTGATGACCGGGGCAGCGGTACTGTGCCTGTCCTTCCTGGGCTTCGACGCGGTATCGACCCTTGCCGAGGAAACCCGCGACCCGCAACGCGATGTGCCGCGCGCCATCCTGCTCACCACCCTGGGCGCCGGGCTGCTGTTCACCGTGCTGGCCTACGTCAGCCAGCTGGTACTGCCGGGCAGCCACTTCGCCAACGTCGATGCGGCAGCCAATGAAGTGATGTTCAAGGCCGGCGGGCAGTTCCTCGCCAACTTCTTCACCGCGGCCTTCGTGGCCGGCAGCCTGGGTTCGGCACTGGCCTCGCAGGCTGCGGTGTCGCGCATCCTGTACACCATGGGCCGCGACCAGGTGCTGCCACGGCGCTGGTTCGGGCGCCTTTCGCCACGCTTCGGCACCCCGGTGTTCGCCACCCTGGTGGTATCGGTGTTCTCCCTGCTGGCACTGGTGATCGACCTGACCACCCTGGCCTCGCTGATCAGCTTTGGCGCGCTGGTGGCGTTCTCGGCGGTGAACCTGGCGGTGGTGCGCACGCACCTGGTCGATCAAGCCTGCCACCGCAACCTCTCGGGGCTGCTGCGTTACGGCGTGGTGCCGCTGGTGGGCATGAGCCTCACGCTGTGGCTGTGGACCAGCCTGTCGGCACTGACCCTGACCATCGGCATGACCTGGTTCACCCTCGGCCTGGTGTACCTGGGCGTGCTGACCGGCGGCTTTCGCAAGCGCGTGAAGCTGGTGCACTTCTCCGAGGCCGGCTGAACGCCATGGCGGTTGGGCGGCCCGCGCGCAGCGAAAACGCCCAACCGCCCAATGCGCCATTCCTTCCCGCCGCCAGCGGTGTAGAATCGGCCTATTCATCGCCAGTCATCCCCGGCGGGTTTATGAGCTCTGGTCGAGCCCTCGGCGATCCCGTGGTGTTTTCGGCCTCATCCGTACCAGCGGCCACCTGCCTTCGGTGCAAAGGACAAGAGAAGCTCACTCCCCTTTTTGTTACCTGATTAGCCGCCAGGAGTGCTTCATGCCTGATTACCGCTCGAAAACGTCCACCCACGGTCGCAACATGGCCGGCGCACGCGCCCTGTGGCGCGCCACCGGCATGAAAGATGCCGACTTCAAGAAGCCGATCATTGCCATCGCCAACTCCTTCACCCAGTTCGTCCCGGGCCACGTGCACCTGAAGGACCTGGGCCAGCTGGTGGCCCGCGAGATCGAGCGCGCCGGTGGCGTGGCCAAGGAATTCAACACCATCGCCGTGGATGACGGCATCGCCATGGGCCACGACGGCATGCTGTACTCGCTGCCCAGTCGCGAGATCATCGCCGACTCGGTCGAGTACATGGTCAACGCCCACTGCGCCGACGCCATCGTGTGCATCTCCAACTGCGACAAGATCACCCCCGGCATGCTGATGGCCGCCCTGCGCCTGAACATCCCGGTGATCTTCGTGTCCGGCGGCCCGATGGAAGCCGGCAAGACCAAGCTGGCCAGCCACGGCCTGGACCTGGTCGACGCCATGGTGATTGCCGCCGACAGCTCGGCCAGTGACGAAAAGGTCGCCGAATACGAGCGCAGCGCCTGCCCTACCTGCGGTTCGTGCTCCGGCATGTTCACCGCCAACTCCATGAACTGCCTGACCGAAGCCCTGGGCCTGGCCCTGCCGGGCAACGGTTCGACCCTGGCCACCCACAGCGACCGCGAAGAGCTGTTCCTCAAGGCCGGCCGCACCATCGTCGAACTGTGCCAGCGCTACTACGGCGAGAACGACGAGTCGGTACTGCCGCGCAACATCGCCAACTTCAAGGCGTTCGAGAACGCCATGATGCTCGACATCGCCATGGGCGGCTCGACCAATACCATCCTGCACCTGCTGGCCGCCGCCCAGGAAGCCGAGATCGACTTCGACCTGCGCGACATCGACCGGTTGTCGCGCAGCGTGCCGCAGCTGTGCAAGGTGGCGCCGAACATCCAGAAGTACCACATGGAAGACGTGCACCGCGCCGGCGGCATCTTCAGCATCCTCGGTTCGCTGGCCCGTGGCGGCCTGCTGCACACCGACCTGCCGACCGTGCACAGCCGCAGCATGGAAGAAGCCATCGCCAAGTGGGACATCACCCAGACCGACGACGAAGCGGTGCACCACTTCTTCAAGGCCGGCCCGGCCGGCATCCCGACCCAGACCGCGTTCAGCCAGTCGACCCGTTGGGAAACCCTGGATGACGACCGCGAGAACGGCTGCATCCGCAGCTTCGAGCACGCCTACTCCAAGGAAGGCGGCCTGGCCGTGCTGTACGGCAACATCGCGCTGGATGGCTGCGTGGTGAAGACCGCAGGCGTCGACGAGTCGATCCATGTGTTCGAAGGCAACGCCAAGATCTTCGAAAGCCAGGACAGCGCGGTACGCGGCATTCTGGCCGACGAAGTGCAGGCCGGCGACATCGTGATCATCCGCTACGAGGGGCCGAAAGGCGGCCCGGGCATGCAGGAGATGCTGTACCCGACCTCTTACCTGAAGTCCAAGGGCCTGGGCAAAGCCTGTGCGCTGCTGACCGACGGGCGCTTCTCGGGCGGCACCTCGGGCCTGTCCATCGGCCATGCTTCGCCGGAAGCGGCAGCAGGGGGCGCGATTGGCCTGGTGCGCGACGGCGACAAGGTGCTGATCGACATTCCCAACCGTTCGATCAACCTGCTGGTCAGCGATGAAGAGCTGGCGGCGCGGCGTGTCGAGCAGGACAAGAAGGGCTGGAAGCCGGTCGAGCAGCGTCCGCGCAAGGTGACCACCGCACTCAAGGCCTACGCCCTGCTCGCCACCAGCGCCGACAAAGGCGCTGTGCGCAACAAGGCGATGCTGGACGGTCTGTAAGGTCTGGCAAAATAAAGAACCGGCGCCCAGGCGCCGGTTTTTTTTGCCTGCGGTGCGGTGTTCGCCGGCAACGCCGGCTCCTACAGACGCCGTGGCCCCCGTAGGAGCCGGCGTTGCCGGCGAAGAGGCCGGTACAGAGGGCGGCAACATCTGCCCCTTACACCCCAGCCCCGCATCTGTTTTCGTCCGTCTTTGCTTGCCGAGGAATATGGTTATTCCAAAACCATCTATCTAAATTCCATTTAGATCTAATTTCGTTGTTTTTCAGGCTGTTAGCATTTCTGTTCGCAATCGCGCACAGACGCGACGCCCCGCCCTTTGTCTGGAGCTTCAATGAACCTGCCGCTGTTTCTCAACCTGCTGGTGTTCGCAGCCTTGCTGCTGGGCCTGGCGCAAACCAGCAAGACCTCCTGGAGCCTGGCCAAGAAAGTGCTGGTCGGCCTGATCGTCGGCGTGCTGTTCGGCAGTGCCCTGCATGCCATCTACGGTGCCGGCAGCCCGGTCCTGAAAAGCACCATCAGTTGGCTCGACCTGGTCGGCAACGGCTATGTGGGCCTGCTGCAGATGATCGTCATGCCGCTGATCTTCGTCTCGATCCTCAGCGCCGTGGCACGCCTGCACAACGCCTCGTCGCTGGGCAAGATCAGTTTCCTGACCATCGGCACCCTGCTGTTCACCACGGCCATCGCCGCGTTGATCGGCATCGGCCTGACCAACCTGTTCGGCCTCAGCGCCGAAGGCCTGGTGGCCGGCGTGCAGGAAACCGCGCGCATGCAGACCATCCAGAGTGACTACGCGGGCAAGGTTGCCGACCTCAACATCCCGCAACTGCTGCTGTCGTTCATCCCCACCAACCCGGTGGGCGACCTGGCCCGGGCCAAGCCGACCTCGATCATCAGCGTGGTGATCTTCGCCGCGTTCCTCGGTGTGGCCGCCTTGCAACTGCTCAAGGACGACGCCGACAAGGGCAACCGTGCGCTGGTGGCCATCGACACCCTGCAGGCCTGGGTGATGCGCCTGGTACGCCTGGTGATGAAGCTCACCCCGTATGGCGTGCTGGCGCTGATGACCAAGGTGGTGGCCAGCTCGAACCTGGACGACATTCTCAAGCTGGGCAGTTTCGTGGTGGTGTCGTACATCGGCCTGGGCCTGATGTTCTTGGTGCACGGTGTGCTGCTGGGCCTGGGCGGGGTCAACCCGCTGCGGTTTTTCCGCAAGGTATGGCCGGTGCTGACCTTTGCCTTCACCAGCCGCTCCAGTGCGGCGAGCATTCCGCTGAGCATCGAGGCGCAGACCCGTCGCCTGGGCATCCCTCAGGCGATTGCCAGCTTTGCCGCCTCGTTCGGCGCGACCATCGGCCAGAACGGTTGCGCAGGCCTGTACCCGGCGATGCTGGCGGTGATGGTGGCCCCGGCGGTGGGCATCGACCCGCTCGACCCGCTGTGGATCGCCACGCTGGTGGCCATCGTGACCCTGAGTTCGGCCGGGGTGGCCGGGGTGGGTGGCGGTGCGACCTTCGCCGCGCTGATCGTGCTGCCGGCGATGGGCCTGCCGGTGGAGCTGGTGGCGCTCTTGATCTCGGTCGAGCCGCTGATCGACATGGGCCGCACGGCACTGAACGTGAGTGGTGCGATGGTGGCCGGTACCCTGACCAGCCAGGCCATGGGGCAGACCGACAAGGTGCTGCTGGAGGCCGATGAGCATGCGCAGTTGACGCATAGCTGAAGACCCCTTCGCCAGCAAGGCCGGCTCCTACAGCAATCGTGTAGGAGCCGGCCTTGCCGGCGAATGCATCAACGCCGCTCCCACACCTCGAAGTGATAAGCCGGCTTGTCCCCTTCAGCCGCATTGGCCTGGGTCGATTTCATCGCCCACTGCTGTGCATCCACCTCGGGGAACCACGCATCCCCCACCGGGCTGAGCTCGACCCGCGTCAGGTACAGCCGATCCGCCAGCCCGCGTTCCAGCGCCTGCCCGTACAGCTGCGCACCGCCGATCAGCATCAGCTCGTTCACACCGTGCTCCAGCGCCCACTGCTCGGCCCGCACGATGGCCTCATCCAGCGAACCGAACACCTCGGCGCCCTCCAGCACCAGGCCCGGCTGACGGCTGACCACCAGGTTCAGACGCCCCGGCAAGGGGCGCCCCAGCGAATCCCAGGTCTTGCGACCCATGATGATCGGCTTGCCCAACGTGGTGGCCTTGAAATACTTGAAATCCCCCGGCAAATGCCAGGGCATGCTGTTGTCGATGCCGATGACGCGGTTCTCGGCGAGGGCCGCGATCAGGCTGAGAGGCAGTGATGTTTTCATGCCCGCGAGGATAGCAAAGCCCGCTGGCCGATGCGTGGGTTATGCTTTGGGCAGTTTTGATCAATGGAAGCTGGGTGTGACTGGACTGACTGACCTGGACAAACGCTGGCTCACCGAAGCCGTGCGCCTGCGTGAAGAACATGCCGGCGCGCTGGAAGACCAGGAAGCCAACCGCCGCGCGCGCCAGCAAGGCGGCGACCTGGCTGCACGCATCGAACACCGCGCCCTGTGGCTGGCCGAACGCGACGGCCTGCGCGCCGCGCTGGGGCGCTGGAAAGCCGGGGCGCGCCTGGCGCTGCTGGCCCTGCTGCTGCTCGCCGTGCTCAGCGGCGCCGGCCTGGCCTTCGCCGGGCTGGGCGACGGTCAGCGCCCGGTCAACGTGTTCTGGGCGCTGGGCAGCCTGCTGGGGCTTAACCTGCTGATGCTGCTGAGCTGGGCTCTGGGCTTTGCCCTGGCCGGCGACCATGGCGCCAGCCTGGGGCGGCTGTGGCTATGGCTGAGCGAAAAGTTCGCCCGCGATGCCAAGGCCGCGCACCTGGCCCCTGCCCTGCTGGTGCTGCTGCAACGCCAGCGCCTCAACCGCTGGCTGCTCGGCCTGCTGGTGCACGGCCTGTGGCTGCTGGCGCTGGCCAGCGCCCTGGTGGTGATGTTGATGCTGCTGGCCACCCGGCGTTATGGCTTTGTGTGGGAAACCACCATCCTCGACCCCGACACCTTCGTCGGCCTGACCCAGGCCCTCGGCACCCTGCCCGCGCTGCTGGGTTTCAGCGTGCCGGACGCGGCCATGATCCGCGCCAGCGGCGCCAGCCAACCGGCGCTGGAGCTGGCACGCCAGTCGTGGGCCGGCTGGATGCTCGGCGTGCTGGTGGTGTACGGCCTGCTGCCGCGGCTGGTGCTCGCGGCCCTGTGCCTGTGGCGCTGGCACAGCGCGCGCCGGCGCCTGGGCCTGGACCTCAACCTGCCCGGCTACAGCGCCCTGCGCGACGTGCTGATGCCCAGCAGCGAACGCCTGGGGGTCAACGACCCTGCCCCGCAGGCCTTGCCCGAAATCACCCGCAGCGAAGGCGACGCACCGGCCGAGGGCGCCTTGCTGGTGGGCCTGGAGCTCGACGACCAGCGCCCCTGGCCGCCCGCCCTGCCAGCCTCGGTGACCAACGCCGGCATCCTCGACAGCCGCGAATCACGCAACAGGCTGCTCGAACAGCTGAGCCGCTTCCCGCCCGCGCGCCTGGCCATCGCCTGCGACCCGCGCCGCTCGCCCGACCGGGGCAGCCTGGCGCTGCTGGCCGAGCTTGCGCGCAGCGCCGGGGCCACGCGCATCTGGCTGTTGCAGGCGCCACCCGGCCAGGCACTGGACGCCGACCGCCTGGGCGACTGGCACCAGGCGCTGGAGCAACTGGGCCTGGCCTACGCCGACAGTGCCCCCCTCAACTGGCTGGAGCATGGCCATGACTAAGCCGTTGAAACTGGCCGTGGTCGGCCACACCAACGTCGGCAAGACCTCGCTGCTGCGCACGCTCACCCGCGACGTGGGTTTCGGCGAAGTCTCGCACCGCCCCAGCACCACCCGGCATGTGGAAGGCGCACGGCTGTCGGTGGAGGGCGAGCCGCTGCTGGAGCTGTACGACACCCCGGGCCTGGAGGATGCCATCGCGCTGCTCGATTACCTGGAGCGTCTCGATCGGCCCGGTGAGCGGCTGGACGGCCCGGCGCGGGTCGAGCGTTTTCTGCAAGGCAACGAGGCGCGCCAGCGCTTCGAGCAGGAGGCCAAGGTGTTGCGCCAGCTGCTGGCCAGTGATGCCGGGCTGTACGTGATCGACGCCCGCGAGCCGGTGCTGGCCAAGTACCGCGATGAACTGGAAGTGCTGGCCGGTTGCGGCAAACCGCTGCTGCCGGTGCTCAACTTCGTGGCCAGCAACGAGCATCGCGAGCCGGACTGGCGCGAGGCCCTGGCACGCCTGGGGCTGCACGCACTGGTGCGCTTCGACAGCGTGGCCCCGCCGCAGGATGGCGAGCAGCGCCTGTACGAAAGCCTGGCCTTGCTGCTGGAGAATGCGCGCCCGGCCTTGCAGCGCCTTATCGATGACCAGCAGGCCCAGCGTGTAGCACGCCAGCACAGCGCCAAGCGCCTGATTGCCGAACTGCTGCTCGATTGCGCAGCGTGCCGGCGTAGCGTGATCGCCAGGCCGGAGGCCGAGGCAGCGGCGATCAGCGAGCTGCATCAGGTGATTCGCCAGCGTGAACAACGCTGCGTCGAGGCGCTGCTCAAGCTGTATGCGTTTCGCAAGGACGACGCCAACACCGGCGAGCTACCGCTGCTGGACGGGCGCTGGGGCGATGACCTGTTCAACCCCGAGACCCTGAAATTGCTGGGCGTGCGCCTGGGCAGCGGGGTTGCCGCGGGCGCGGCGGCCGGTGCCGGGGTCGACCTGCTGGTCGGCGGCATCACCCTGGGGGCGGCCGCACTGGCCGGGGCGATTGCCGGGGGTGCGCTGCAGACGGCACGCAGTTACGGTTCGCGGCTGATGGGCAAGCTGAAGGGCCAGCATGAACTGACGGTGGACGACGGGGTGCTGCGCTTGCTGGCGTTGCGTCAGCGTCAGTTGCTGGCAGCGCTGGAGGGGCGCGGGCATGCGGCGACAGCTCGCATCAAGCTGACGTTGCCCAGCGACAAGGGCTGGCGCGAGGGCAAGTTGCCGGAGGCGCTGAGCAAGGCGCGGGCGCACCCGCAGTGGTCGTCGATGAACCCAGGGGCCAAACTCGGCCAGGCGGAGCGGCAGGAGCAGATCGACAGTCTTGTGCAGGAGCTTTAAGGCCAATCGCGGGTCAAGCCCGCTCCCACAGAGAGTGTGCGATCCCTGTGGGAGCGGGCTTGACCCGCGATGGCGGTCTCAGATCAGACGTGCAATATGCCCCTCCGCCAACGCCGGCCCCACGCTCATCCCCACCCCGCTGTGCATCAGCGCCGCACTCACCCCCGGCGCTACCGCCAGCAGCGAAAACGGCCCCGGCCCACCCGAGCCGTACACCCCCTGCCAGCGCTCCAGCACCTCGATGCGCCCACCCAGCGTCTGCTCGGCCAGCTCGATCATCCAGTTGTCCACCTGCTCGGCATTGAACGGCGACGCATCGCTGCCGTAGGCATGCGAATCGCCGATGATCAGCTCGCCATGGGGCGTCGGGCTGATCAACAGGTGAATGCCGTTTTCCAGCAGGTGCGGGCTGCCGGCCTGTATCTCGGCGCGCAGGGCCTGCGCCTGCGGCAGGTCGGCATACGCTCCGTAATGCAGGCAGCTCAACCCGGTCAGCAGCGAATGCTGCAGGTCCAGGCCGAAGCATGGCCGGGCGCGCAGCATCTGCAGGCGACATACCTGCGGCTGCAACTGCGCCATCGGCTCGGCGAGCAGCGTCTGGTAGTCGTGCCCGCTGCACACCACGATATGCTCGCCGCTGAAGCGACCGGCGGTGGTGGTCAGAAACCCCGGCTCCACCTCGCGCACCAGCGTGGAAAAGTGGAACTCGACGCCCAATTGCTCGCGCAGGTAGTTGACCAGCGCAGGGATGGCCTCGCGCGAGTACACCTGCTGATCGTCCAGCCCACGCAGGGCGGCGCGATGATGGCGGAACTGGCCGTCGTACAGCGCATCGAGCGCGGCGCCCTGCAGCAGTTCGACCGGGTAGCCGTGCTCGAGTGCACGCCCGTTGCAGAAGGCTTCGAGCAGGTCTTGCTCCAGCGCGGTGCGGGCCAGCAGCAGCGAGCCGTTGCGCTTGAGCGCAAAGCCGGCGTGCTCGGCCCAGTGGGCCCAGATGACGCGGCTGGCCTTGGCCAGTTCGAGCATCTGGCCGGGCGGCTGGCCGCTGACCAGGGCCTGGCCGAAGTTGCGAATGGAGGCGCCCAGCGGGGTGGCGCTGCGTTCGAACACCTTGACCCGCAGGCCGCGCCGGGCTGCGGCGTAGGCGTGGGACAGGCCGAGGATGCCGGCGCCGACGATGAGAAAATCTGACATGGGGGTTCCCTTCAGGATTGTGGTGCGGCCATCGCGGGTCAAGCCCGCTCCCACAAGGACGGCGATGATCCCTGTGGGAGCGGGCTTGACCCGCGATGAATGCGAAGCGGATTTACTGCTGCGCCACCTTCTCCGACTTGCCGTCATAGCGCTTGCGCCACTCGGCCAGAATGCTGTCGCGGTTCTTCGATGCCCAGCCGAAGTCGTTCTTGATCAGACGCTGCTCGTAATCGGCCGGCAACTCGGTCTGCGGCTTGGCAATGCCCGGCTGCGCCAGCACCGCGAAGTTCTCCTTGTACAGCTCCATCGCCGCCGGGCTCGCCGAGAAGTCGGCCAGGCGCTTGGCCGCGGCTTCATGCTGACTGCCCTTGATCAGCGCAGTGGCCTCGATCTCCCAGCCCAGGCCTTCCTTGGGCAGCACGATATCCAGCGGCGCGCCCTGGCGCTTGAGCTGCACCGCCGGGTACTCGAACGAGATGCCGATCGGGAACTCTCCCGCCGCCGCCAGCTTGCACGGCTTGGAACCGGAGTGAACGTACTGGCCGATGTTCTGGTGCAGCTCGTCCATGTACTGCCAGCCCTGCTTCTCGCCGAAGGTCTGCAGCCATGCGCTCACATCCAGAAAACCGGTGCCGGACGAGGCCGGGTTGGGCATCACGATCTTGCCCTTGTACTCGGGCTTGGTCAGGTCCTGCCAGCTCACCGGCTTGCTCAGCCCCTGCTTCTCGGCCTCGATGGTGTTGAAGCAGATGGTCGCCGCCCACACGTCCATGCCCACCCACGCCGGCGGGTTGGCCGCATCGCGGTAGTTGGCGCCGATCTTGTCCAGGTCCTTGGGGGCATAGGTCTGCAGCATGCCCTGCTGGTCGAGGATCGCCAGGCTCGACGCCGCCAGGCCCCACACCGCGTCGGCCTGCGGGCGATCCTTCTCGGCCAGCAGCTTGGCGGTGATGATGCCGGTGGAGTCACGCACCCACTTGATCTCGATATCCGGGTTGGCCTTCTCGAAGGCCTGCTTGTAGGTCTTGAGCTGTTCGGCCTCCAGCGCGGTGTACACGGTGAGCTGGGTGTCGGCGGCCTGGGCCTGCACGGTCACGGCAGCGAGCACGGCAGCGGCAAGAGCAAGTGGCTTGAACATGGTGCGGTTCCTTTGAGCAGTACAGGGTTGGAAGAGCAATCAGTGGCCCGGCGCGCGCTGGCGCCAGGCCTGGGAGCGTTTGAGCAGGCCACGCGAGGCCCACGCCAGCAGCAGTGACACGCCGGCGCTGGTCAGCAGGATCAGGGTGGACATGGCGGCGGCGCCGCCGACGTTGCCGGCATCGTCCATGTTCAGTACCGCTACCGCGGCCAGGATGGTGTCGGGGCTGTAGAGGAAGATGGCCGCCGACACGGTGGTCATCGCCGAGACGAACAGGTAGCGGATGATGTCCAGCAGCGCTGGCAGGCAGATCGGCACGGTAACCCGCGCAAAGTGGCGGTACAGCGGGGCCTTGAGCGACAGCGCGGCGGCCTCGAACTCGCTGTCGAGTTGGCGCAGTGCAGTGGTGGCGGTCATCTGCGCGGTGGTCAGGTAGTGCGCGATGGTGCACACCACCAGCAGCGTCATGCTGCCGTAGAACACATGCAGCGGGTTGCCCGGCAGGTTGAAGAAGAACACGTAGCCCAGCCCCAGCACCAACCCCGGCACGGCCATCGGCACGAAGCTGAGCAGGCGCAGCAGCAGGTTGAGACGGCCTCTGGTCTTCTCCATCAGGTAGGCGCCGCTGAAGATCACCGCGCTGCCGATCAGGGCGGTGCCCAGCGCCATGGTGATGCTGTTGCGGTAGGCCAGCCAGCCGCCGCCGGCGGTGTCGTCGAACTGGTAGTGCTTGAGCGACAGCGACAGGTTGTAGGGCCAGAACTTGACCAGCGAGGAGTACACCGCCATGCCCACCACCAGCAGCAGAATGGCGCACACCAGCAGCACGATGGCCAGGAAGCACGCATCACGCCGGCGGCTGGGGGCCGGCTCGAACACCTGGGCGCGACCGCTCATGGCATCGCCCTGGCGCCGGCGCAGCCAGGCATCCACCGCAAAGCTGAGCAGCGCCGGCACCAACAGCACCATGCCGATCAGTGCACCACGGCCGAACTGCTGCTGGCCCACCACCGCCTTGTAGGCTTCCAGCGCCAGCACCTGGTAGTCGCCACCCACTACTACCGGCACGCCGAAGTCGGTGATGGTGAGGGTGAACACCAGGCAGAACGCGGCGAACACGGCCTGGCGCGTGGCCGGCCAGGTGATGCTGGTGAACGCGCGGCGTGGCCCGGCGCCCATGCTGGAGGCCGCATCGAACAACCGTGCATCGGCCAGCGACAGTGCCGAGAGCAGGATCATCAGCGCATGCGGGAAGGTGTAGATGGCCTCGCCCAGCACGATGCCCCAGAAGCCATAGATATTGTCGCTGAGCAGCCCGCGCAGCAGGCCCTGGTTACCGAACAGGTACACCAGCGCGATGGCCGGCAGCATCGAAGGCGCCAGCAGCGGCAGCAGCGAGATCCCGCGCCAGATGCGCTTGCCCGGAATCAGCGTGCGTTGCAGCGCATAGGCGAACAGGTAGGCGGTGGGCACCACGATGGCCGCCACGCTCAGCGCGACGGTGAGGCTGTTGCCCAGCAGCCAGTGGAAGTTGGCGCTGGCGAACAGTTCGCGGGCCGCGACCAGCCCGCCGCCCTGCCCGGCATCGCTGCTGAAGCCGCGCCAGAAGATCGCCAGCAACGGCAGCAGCACCGCGACGGTCAGCAGCACCAGCAACAGCCATTTGCCGCCGGTCACGAACAGGCGATCACCCAGCGCGACGCCGCCGGTGGTCTTGGCCTTCGCAGGTGCGATCGGCAGGCTTATCGGCGCGCCCATGTCAGGCAAACACCTGCAGGCTGCGCGGTGGCAAGGCCACCCAGATATCCTGCGAGCCCAGGCGCGGCATCGACTCGGGCGCCACCTCGGCGGTGAGTGCGTGGCCGGGCAGTTGGTTGAACTCGAAACTCATGCGGCAGCGATTGCCGAGGAAGGTGATTTCCCGCACGCGGGCCGGGAACAGGTTTTCTTCATGCACCGGTGGGTTGACGCTGATCGCCTCGGGGCGGCAGAACAACCGGCCACTGTTGGCCGCGCCCGCACCGGGGGCCAGGCGCAGGTTCATGTCACCCACCTGGGCATGGCTGTCGCTGCGCTGCTGGAATGGCAACCAGTTGCCCTGGCCGACGAACTCGGCCACGAACGGCGTGGCCGGCTTGTCGTAGATGGCCTGCGGGGTGTCGTACTGCTCGACCTGGCCGTTGTTCATCACCGCAATGCGGTCGGCCATGAGCATGGCCTCGTCCTGGTTGTGGGTGACCATCAGGGTGGTGATGCCAAGTTGGCGTTGCAGCTGACGCAGCTCGCTGCACAGGTGGTCGCGCACGCGGGCATCGAGGGCCGACATGGGTTCGTCGAGCAGCAGCAAGGAGGGTGCCGGAGCGAGTGCGCGGGCCAGGGCCACACGTTGTTGCTGGCCGCCGGAGAGCTGGCCGGGGTACTTCTTCTCGCTGCCGCGCAGGCCGACCAGGTCGAGCATGTCGGCCACGCGCTGACGGGATTCGTCGCGGCTGCTGGCGGTCAGGCCGTAGGCGATGTTGGCTTCGACGGTGAGGTTGGGGAACAGCGCGTAGGACTGGAACAGAATGCCGTAGTCGCGGGCCTGGGGCGGCAGCTCGGAAATGTCGCGGTCACCGATGTAGAGGGTGCCGCGGTCCTGGCGTTCGAGCCCGGCGATGCAGCGCAGCAGGGTGGTCTTGCCGCAGCCGGAGGGGCCGAGCAGGCACACCAGTTCGCCGGCGGCGATGTCCAGGGACACGTCGTGCAGCGCGGTGAAGGCGCCGAAGCGTTTGTGGATGCCGCGCACTTTCATCTGTGCGCCGGGGGTTGCGAGTACGTTGTTCATGCCGGGACCTCACTGAACGAGTGAGGGCCATGCTAGGCGGGCAATGCGAAGGTTCTGTGGCGGTGGGGCAAAAGCGGGTGATAGTGGTATAGGCAGATTTTGTAGGGTTGCTGCGCAGCCCATCGCGGGTCAAGCCCGCTCCCACAACGATCAGCGCGTACCTTGTGGGAGCGGGCTTGACCCGCGATGGCTATGGACCAGACGCCGATACTTCCTGGGCCAGGCCGAGAAAGGCAGCAGGCAACCGCGCCTGGCGCCGTTCCTTGAGGCAGTACAGGTACTCATGCATCACCGGCGCACCCTCCAGCGCCAGCACCTTCAGCTCCGGGTTATGCGGCACCTCGTGGCGGGCGATGATGCTGATGCCGATGTTGCGCAGCACCGCCTCGCGGATCGATTCGCGGCTGCCGATCTCCAGCAGCGAGCCCACCTTCACCCCCGCCTCGTCGAGCATCTGCTCGGTGAGCCGGCGCGTGGTCGAGCCCTGTTCGCGCATCAGCAGGCAATGCCCGCCCAGCGCACTCAGCGGCACCGCCTCACGCGAGGCCAGGGGATGGTTGCGGTGCACTGCCACCACCAGCGGGTCGACGCCCAGCACCCGCCGCACCAGCCGCGCATCCTCCACCAGCTGTGACGAGGCCGCCATGTCCACGCGGTAATCCTCCAGCCACTCCAGCACCTGCTGCGAGTTACCGATCTCCACCGACAGCTCCACCTGCGGCAGGCGCTCGCGGAAGATCTTCACCAGGTCGAGAATGTAGTACGGCGCGGTGGCCGCAATGCGCAGGCCGCCCTGCCCCTGGCCGCTGTTGCGCAGGAAGAACTCGATATCCGACTCCTGCTGCATCAGCGCCTTGACCATCGGCATCAGCCGCGTGCCGTCGTCGCTCAGGGTCAGGCGGCGACCACCGCGAAAGAACAGCTCGACCCCGTGCTGGGCCTCCAGGTTGCGGATCTGCGTGGTCACCGTCGGCTGGCTGAGCCCGAGTTTCTTCGCCGCCAGGGTAATGCTGCCCAGGCGGGCCACCATGTAGAACGCCTTCAACTCGGAACTCAACATACCGCCTCTTACTTTCTGAGCAGGCGCAAGCCGTTGAATACCACCAGCAAGCTCACGCCCATGTCGGCGAACACCGCCATCCACAAGGTCGCCATGCCGGTGAAGGTGATCGCCAGGAAGATCGCCTTGATGCCCAGGGCCAGAACGATGTTCTGCACCAGGATCGCCGCGCTTTGCCGCGAGAGCCTGACGAACGCCGGGATTTTGCGCAAGTCGTCATCCATCAGTGCCACGTCTGCGGTTTCGATCGCGGTGTCGGTACCGGCCGCCGCCATGGCAAACCCGATCTCGGCGCGCGCCAGCGCCGGGGCATCGTTGATGCCGTCGCCGACCATGCCGACCCGATGGCCCTGGGCGTACAGGTCTTCGATGGCCTTGAGCTTGTCGGCCGGCAGCAGGTTGCCGCGAGCCTCATCGATGCCCACCTGCGCGGCGATGGCCTCGGCGGTGTGCGGATTGTCGCCGGTGAGCATGACGGTCTTGATACCCAGTGCATGCAACTGCGCAATCGCCTCGCGGCTGCTTTCCTTGACCGTATCGGCCACGGCGAACAGCGCCAGCGGGCCGGAGGCGTCGAGCAACAGCACCACGGTCTTGCCCTGGCGCTCCAGCTCATCGAGCTGGGCTTCCAGTTCGGGCGAGCACAGGCCCAGTTCCTCGACCAGGCGATGGTTGCCCAGGTGGTACAGCACGCCGTCGATCTTGCCGCCCACGCCACGGCCCATCAGGGCCTGGAACTCGCTGACCTCGGCCAGCGGCTGATCGGCGTATTGCTGTGCGATGGCCATCGACACCGGGTGATCGGAACGAGCGCCCAGGCTCGCGGCAATGTGCTGGGCGCGGCCTTCGAAGCGCGCATCGAGCACGCGGTAGTCGGTTTGCACCGGTTTGCCGTGGGTGATGGTGCCGGTCTTGTCCAGCGCCAGGAAGCTGAGCTTGCGCCCGCCCTCCAGGTACACGCCGCCCTTGATCAGGATGCCCTTGCGCGCTGCGGCGGCCAGGCCGCTGACGATGGTCACCGGGGTCGAGATCACCAGCGCGCACGGGCACGCCACCACCAGCAGCACCAGCGCACGGTAGATCCAGTCGAACCACAGGCCGCCGAAGAACAGCGGTGCCACCACGGCCACCGCCAGTGCCAGCACGAACACCACCGGGGTGTAGATGCGCGAGAACTGGTCGACGAAGCGCTGGGTCGGGGCGCGGGCGCCCTGGGCTTGCTCCACGGCCTTGATGATGCGGGCCAGGGTCGACTGGCCGGCGGCGGCGGTCACGCGGTACTCCAGCGCACCGGACTGGTTGATGGTGCCGGCGAACACCTTGTCGCCGGGGCCCTTCTCCACCGGCAGGCTTTCGCCGGTGATCGGCGCCTGGTCGATGCTGGACTGGCCTTGCAGCACTTCGCCGTCCAGGCCGATACGTTCGCCTGGGCGCACGCGCACGGTGGCGCCAAGGGCCACCTGGCGCACGTCGACCTCCTGCCATTGGCCGTTGGCTTGGCGCACGGTGGCCAGGTCCGGGGCCAGTTGCATCAGGCCGCCGATGGCGTTGCGTGCACGGTCCAGCGAGCGCGCCTCGATCAGTTCGGCCAGGGTGAACAGCACCATCACCATGGCCGCTTCCGGCCACTGGCCGATCAGCACGGCGCCGGTCACGGCGATGCTCATCAGTGCGTTGATGTTCAGGTTGCGGTTCTTCAGGGCAATCCAGCCCTTCTTGTAGGTGCCCAGGCCGCAGCCGAGGATGGCCGCCAGCGCCAGCAGGGCCACGGCCCATTCCGGGGCGGCATTGGTAAAGTGGACGATCTCGGCGGCGAGTGCGGCGACACCGGACAGCGCCAGCGGCCACCAGGCTTTCTTCGGCGCAGCCACTGCGTCGCTGCCGGCCTCGCCCGCATCGTCGAGCGGTTCGGCGTGCATGCCCAGCGAGGTGATCGCCTGCTCGATGCCGCGGGTGTCGGGGTGGGTATGCGTGACGCCGAGGATACGGTTGATCAGGTTGAATTCCAGCTGCTCGACGCCGTCGAGCTTGCCCAGCTTGTTCTGGATCAGGGTCTGCTCGGTCGGGCAGTCCATGGCCTCGATCCGGAAGCGGCTCAGCCGCGCATCGCTGCTGGTGGTTTCACGCAACTGCACCAGGGCCGGTGCGGCGGCGCCGGAGCAGCAGCTGCCGTGGGCAGGCGCGGCAGGCGCGGGGCTGGCGTGGTCGTGGTCCGCGTGGTCGTGGGCATGATCGTGGCTATGTTCATGCTTGTGATCGTGCGCGTGGCCGACGTGGTCGGGGCTGACAGGCTGGTTCATGTGGTTCATCCCTAAAGGTCCTGTTGCCAAGTGAACACCCTGTAGCCACTATAGGGTCAAGCAACCAACCGAGGTATTTTGCAGATGAAGATCGGAGAGCTGGCCAGGGCCACCGACTGCCCGGTGGAAACCATTCGCTACTACGAGCGTGAAAGCCTCTTGCCAGAGCCTGCGCGCAGCGAGGGCAACTACCGGCTGTATACCCAGGCGCACGTGGAGCGGCTGACCTTCATCCGCAACTGCCGCACGTTGGACATGACCCTGGAAGAGATCCGCAGCCTGCTGCGCCTGCGCGACAGCCCGGAGGACCAGTGCGAAAGCGTGAATGCGCTGATCGACGAGCATATCCAGCACGTGAAGGCGCGCATCGACGGGTTGGTGGCATTGCAGGGGCAGTTGCTGGAGTTGCGCCAGCATTGCCGGGCGCAGGAAACGCAGTGCTCGATCCTGCAGCATCTGGAGGTGAACGGTGCGGTGACAGCCCCGGAGGCTGAGCATTCGCATGTGGGGCGCAGTCATGGGCACTGACTGAGGGCCCTTTCGCCAGCAAGGCTGGCTCCTACAGGGGATCGCGGTGATCCTTGTAGGAGCCAGCCTTGCTGGCGAAGCGGTATAGCGCGCTTACACGGCCATCCTTCGTCTGCGATCACATGGGTCAAAAAATTTCCAGTCTAAATGCTTTCAGAACTATCCTACGCAAGCTGCCACCCTTTCTCCGTTGCTGAGAAGGCACATCAAGGCTAGTTTTCCCTAGTCGTCGATTTGGCGACCGGGTGTGAGAGCCCGTCCTTGACCTGATGGCAGCTTTGTCATGGCAGCTGTGCGCGGGCAGACTTTGGTCTGGCCGGGTTCCTAGGTCTCCGGTCTCTCACCCCGCGTACGGCTGCCACCCTACATCCTGTGAGAGGGATTGGGCGGTAGCTCCTGAGTGAACCTAGGAGTTACGCCATGAAAAAGATCGTCCCCGACCCGCCTGTTCTACACCCATTCACCAGCCCCTACTTCTCCATCCACAGCGACCTCGTTACCGCTGACTCCCTTGCCTTCGCTAGCGAATTGATGCGCGGCATCCATGAAACCACCAATGAATTCTGTAGAACCCACGCCAATGATCCAAGCCACAGTATGCTACTGAGTGTGCTGCATTCGGCCGAGATGGCTAAAGCGTTGGTAGAGCATGCACTAGCCAACCTGCTAACTCTGGAACAAGGATTTCTGCATGAGTAACGGCCCGCAAGCTGGCACAGGCGAGACGATAGGTGCCGCGACGTTCATTCGAAGCCAAAACCCACCTACAGAACTCTTCCGAATCGTCCCCGGCATCCCCTGCGATTACGCACTGGAGCAGGCTTCGATCATGCTCGGCTGCGTGCACAAGCTCATTCTGAACGGTGTGATGGATGACGATGGCGCAGCGGTGTGGGCAGCTTATTACCTCAGCGGGTTCGCCAAGGCGCTGATCGATGATGCGGAGTTGGGGATGAAGCAGGCGTAACGGCGCATTGTGCGCCAAGGCTACAAACTGGACGTTAATTGACAGCCCTTTCGCCAGCAAGGCTGGCTCCTACAGGGGATCGCGGTGACCCTTGTAGGAGCCAGCCTTGCTGGCGAAGCGGTATGGCGCGCTTAAACCGCCATCGGCGCCGTCATCGGCGCATGGTGCTCGTAGCCTTCCAGGCTGAAGTCGCTCGGCTCGATCTTCTCCAGCCACTCCGGCTCGTACACACCCGTCTTGGCATACTCCGGGACACGCTCGGAGATCACCAGCTTCGGCGCCGCCAGCGGCTCGCGCTTGAGCTGTTCGGTGAGCATGTCCAGGTGGTTCTCGTACACGTGCGCATCACCGATGAAGTAGGTGAACCAGCGCGGCGTGTAGCCGGTCAGGCGGCCCACCAGCGACAGCAGCGCGGCGCCTTCGGTGAGGTTGAACGGCGTGCCCAGGCCCAGGTCGTTGGAGCGGATGTAGAGGGTCAGGGAAATCTCCTTGGTCTCCACATTCGGGTGGAATTGGTACAGCAGATGGCACGGCGGCAACGCCATCTCGTCCAGCTGCGCACAGTTCCAGCCATGGAACAGGATGCGGCGGCTGCCCGGGTCGTTGTGGATGGTGTCGATGCACTGGCGAATCTGGTCGATGGCCTTGTACAGCACCACGAACGCCTCGCCCTCTTCTTCTGCCTCGGCAATCTTCACGAAGCCATTGCTCTGCGCCAGCTCGATGGCCGCCGGGTTGCTCAGCGGGATGCGCTTGTAGGCCGGCCACTGGCGCCATTGCACGCCGTAGATCTCGCCCAGGTCGTCATGCCCCTGGCGGAACGGGTTGGCCAGCCACTGGGCGTTCTCGTTGGCGTTCTGGTCCCAGACCTTGCAGCCCAGTTCACGGAATTCGCCGGCGTTCTTCACGCCACGCAGAAAGCCCACCATCTCGCCGATCGCCGACTTGAACGCCAGACGGCGGGTGGTGATGGCCGGGAAACCCTTCTGCAGGTCGAAACGCAGCATGGCGCCCGGCAGGCTGATGGTGCGCACGCCGGTACGGTTGCCCTGCAGGGTGCCGTTCTCGATCACATCACGCACCAGCTCTAGATATTGCTTCATGTCTTACCTGTCTCGATACCGGCAGGGGCCAGGCCCCTGCCGGGAAAATTAAAGCGCGGCGCCCTTGGCACTCGGCGCGCGGCGGTAGGCCAGCCAGATCAGCGCGATACCGGCGACGATCATCGGCACGCACAGCACCTGACCCATGGTCAGCCAGCCGAAGGCCAGGTAACCCAGCTGCGCATCCGGCACGCGCACGAACTCGACGATGAAGCGGAAGATGCCGTAGAACAGCGCGAACATCCCGGAAACCGCCATGGTCGGGCGCGGTTTGCGCGAGTACAGCCACAGAATCAGGAATAGTGCCACACCTTCCAGGGCGAACTGGTACAGCTGCGACGGGTGACGCGGCAATTGTGCCGGGTCGCTGAACGGCGGGAACACCATGGCCCACGGCACGTCGGTGGCCTTGCCCCACAGCTCGGCGTTGATGAAGTTGCCGATGCGCCCGGCACCCAGGCCGATCGGCACCAGCGGCGCAACGAAGTCCATCAGCTCGAAGAACGACTTGTTGTTGCGCTTGCCGAACCACAGCGCCGCCAGCATCACGCCGATGAAGCCGCCATGGAACGACATGCCGCCCTTCCACACCTCGAAGATCAGCGTCGGGTTGGCCAGGTACGCGCTCAGGTCATAGAACAGCACGTAGCCCAGGCGCCCGCCGACAATCACGCCCATGGACAGCCAGAACACCAGGTCGGAGAGTTTCTCGCGGCTCCAGGTGAGGTCGAAGCGGTGCAGCCGGCGCGACGCCAGCAGCCACGCGCCGCCGATGCCGATCAGGTACATCAGGCCGTACCAGTGGATTTTCAGCGGCCCGATGGCCAGTGCCACGGGATCGATCTGCGGGTAAGGCAGCATGGTGACTCCTCTCGTTAAAGCAAAAAGCTCAGGCCTACACAGAACAGCAGTGCGGCGAACAGCCGCTTGAGCAGGCGTGGCGACAGTTTATGCGCCAGGCGCGCACCGAAACGGGCAAAGAACATGCTGGTCAGGGCAATCCCGAGCAGCGCCGGCAAATACACGAAGCCCAGGCTGTTGGGCGGCAGGTGCGCCTCGTCCCAGCCCAGCACGATGAAACTCAGGGCACTGGCCACCGCAATCGGAAAACCACAGGCCGAGGACGTGGCCACCGCCTGCTGCATGGGCAGGCTGCGCCAGGTCAGGAAGGGCACGGTGAGCGAGCCGCCGCCGATGCCGAAGATCGCCGAGGCCCAGCCCACCACGCCGCCGGCGGCGGTCAGGCCAAGCTTGCCGGGTACGCCGCGGCTGGCCTTGGGCTTGAGGTCCAGGGCCATCTGCACGGCCACCAGCAGGGCGAACACGCCGATGATCTTCTGCAGGTGCGGGCCCTGGATCAGCGAGGCGGTCTTGGCCCCTACCCCGGCGCCGAGCAGGATGCCCACGGTCATCCACACGAAGATCGGCCACTGCACCGCACCACGGCGGTGGTGCTCGAGGATGGCGTTGACCGAGGTGAAGACAATGGTCGCCAGCGACGTGCCGACTGCCAGGTGGGTCAGCACCGAGGCGTCGAAGCCCTGCAGGGTGAAGCTCAGCACCAGCACCGGCACGATGATGATGCCGCCGCCCACGCCGAACAGCCCGGCCAGTACACCTGCACAGGCGCCCAGCACCAGATAGATCACAAATTCCATTGTCGACCCCCAAAATCAGTTCGGCATGGTAACGGAAGGTGGGCCTGTGGCTCTAGTGAAGACACGTTTAGTCGATGGATAGCGAACGCCAGTGTGGGTAGAGTGGCTGAAAACACTGGGAGCGAACCTATGTGTCTGATTGCTTTTGCATGGCGCCCGGGGCATGCCCGGCCGCTGATCGTCGCGGCCAACCGTGACGAGTTCTATGCCCGCCCCAGCCAGGCGCTGGGGGCGTGGGAGGATGCGCCGGGGGTATATGCCGGACGTGACCTGGAAGCTGGCGGCAGCTGGCTAGGGGTCGGACCGGGCGGGCGCTTTGCGGCGCTGACCAATATTCGGGACCCGCAGCAGGCGCAGGGTGCGCGCTCGCGCGGCGAGCTGGTGGCGGGGTTTCTGCGCGGCGAGCTGGGGGTGGAGGCTTACCTGGACCATGTGGCCAGCCGCAGCAGCCAGTATTCGGGATTCAACCTGCTGGTAGGGGACGCCGGGCAGCTGGGGTACCTCAATGCGCAGGAGGCGGCGCCGGTGCTGCTGGCCGAGGGGGTGTACGGCTTGTCGAATGCCGGGCTGGATACGCCGTGGCCGAAACTGCTGAAGATGCGGGCTGCGCTCGAAGACCAGCTGCAGGACCCGCGACCACAGCGGCTGCTGGCGTTGCTGGGGGATGAGCAGCAGGCCGAAGAGGCCGAGCTGCCGCAGACCGGTGTGGGGCTGGCGACCGAGCGGTTGCTGTCGAGCGTGTTCATTGCCAGCCAGAACTACGGGACGCGGGCGAGTACGGTGTTGATTGTCGAGGCGGATGGCAGCAGGTTGATGGTGGAGCGCAGCTTTGGGCCGTTTGGAGGGCAGCTGGGAGAGGTCACCCTGCAGGTTTGACGCTTTCGCCGGCAAGGCCGGCTCCTACATCGACCTCCTGTAGGAGCCGGCCTTGCCGGCGAAGGGCCGCGAAGCGGTCCCGGCTTCACAGGGTCTTGGAAGCCCCAGGATTGATCATCCGCGACAGCCCCAGGTTCTTCAGCGCCAGTTGCAGCGAGCTGTGGATAACCTGCGGGTTATCGATACCCATCGCCTGCTCCAGCAATTCCCTGGATTTGCTCATGCTGATCTGACGCAGCATCCATTTCACTTTCGGCAGGTTGGTGGCGTTCATCGACAGGCTGTCGAAGCCCATGGCCATCAGCAGCACCGCCGCTGCCGGGTCGCCAGCCATCTCGCCACAGATGCTCACCGGCTTGCCCTCGGCATGCGCCGCGGTCACCACGTGCTGCAAGGCCTGCAGCACCGCAGGGTGCAGGTAGTCATAGAGGTCGGCCACCCGCGGGTTGTTGCGGTCGACCGCCAGCAGGTACTGGGTCAGGTCGTTGGACCCCACCGACAGGAAGTCGACCATGCGCGCCAGCTCGCGGGTCTGGTAGACCGCCGCCGGAATCTCGATCATGACCCCCACAGGCGGCATCGGCACGTCGGTGCCTTCGTCGCGCACCTCGCCCCAGGCGCGGTGGATCAGGTGCAATGCCTCTTCCAGTTCGTGTATCCCGGAGATCATCGGCAGCAGGATGCGCAGGTTGTTCAGGCCTTCGCTGGCCTTGAGCATGGCGCGGGTCTGCACCAGGAAGATCTCCGGGTGGTCCAGCGTCACGCGGATACCGCGCCAACCCAGGAACGGGTTGTCCTCCTTGATCGGGAAGTACGACAGCGCCTTGTCACCCCCGATGTCCAGGCTGCGCATCGTCACCGGCAACGGGTGGAAGGCCGCCAGTTGCTCGCGATAGATCGCCAGCTGCTCCTTTTCGCTGGGGAAGCGCTGGTTGATCATGAACGGCACTTCGGTACGGTACAGCCCCACCCCTTCGGCGCCGCGCTGCTGCGCCCGCGCCACGTCGGCCAGCAGCCCGGTATTGACCCACAGCGGCATGCGGTAGCCATCGAGCGTCTCGCACGGCAGTTCGCGCAAGGCGTCCAGGCCCTGGGCCAGCTGGCGCTCCTCCTCGACCACTTCGGTGTAGTGCTTGCGCAGCACTTCGCTGGGGTTGGTGTAGACGTCGCCCTTGTAGCCGTCGACGATCATCTGGATGCCGTCGACCTTCGAATATGGCAGATCGACCAGGCCCATCACCGTGGGGATGCCCATGGCACGCGCCAGGATCGCGACGTGGGAGTTGCCCGAGCCGAGAACCGACACCAGCCCCACCAGCTTGCCTTCGGGTACTTCGCCGAGCATGGCCGGGGTCAGCTCTTCGCTGATCAGGATGGTGTTGTCGGGGTACACCAGGGTCAGCTGGCGGGCTTCCTGCAGGTAGGCCAGCAGGCGCCGGCCCAGGTCTTTGACATCGGAGGCGCGCTCGCGCAGGTAGGCGTCGTCCATCAGCTCGAAGCGGTTGACGTGCTCGCCCACCACCTGGCGCAAGGCGCCCTGGGCCCACTGGCCGGTCTTGATGACCTCCACCACCTCGCCGCCCAGGGCGACGTCTTCGAGCATCATCAGGTACACGTCGAACAGCGCACGCTCTTCGGGGCGCAGCTGGGTGGCGAGCTTGGCCGAGAGGTTGCGCATGTCGCTGCGCACGCCTTCGAGGGCGTTGTTGAACAGTTTGAGTTCGGCGTCGATGTCGGTGACGGTCTTGTCCGGCACCACGTCCAGGTCGGCCGGCGGCAGCATCACCACCGCCGTGCCCACCGCCGCCCCCGGCGAGCCCGGCACGCCGACGAACTTGGCTTCCTGGATACCCTTGCCCTGGCGCCCCAGGCCGCGAATCGAGCCGGTGGCCTCGGCATGGGCGATAACCCCGGCCAGCTGCGCACTCATGGTGACCAGGAAGGCTTCTTCGCCCTCGTCGAACTGGCGACGTTCCTTCTGCTGGATGACCAGCACGCCCACCACGCGGCGGTGGTGGATGATGGGTGCACCGAGGAAGGAGGCAAAGCGCTCTTCGCCGGTTTCGGCAAAGTAGCGATAACGCGGGTGATCGGCGGCGTTTTCCAGGTTCAGCGGTTCTTCGCGGGTACCCACCAGGCCCACCAGGCCTTCGTTGGGGGCCATGCTGACCTTGCCGATGGAGCGCTTGTTCAGGCCCTCGGTGGCCATCAGCACGAAGCGGTTGCTCTCCGGGTCGAGCAGGTAGACGGAACACACCTGGCTGCCCATGGCTTCTTTGACGCGTAACACAATGATCCCCAACGCCGTCTTGAGATCCTTGGCGGAGTTAACTTCCTGGACGATCTTGCGCAGCGTATTGAGCATGGCTCGGGGTCGAACTCCGTCGTCAGTCGCGCGCCAGCAGGCGCGGGGCAAGCTCTTTGAGAGCGCGGCGGTAAACCTCGCGCTTGAATGTCACCACCTGGCCCAACGGATACCAATAGCTGACCCAGCGCCACCCATCGAATTCCGGTTTACCGGTCAAATCCATCCGCACCCGCTGCTCGTTGGACACCAGGCGCAGGAGGAACCATTTCTGTTTCTGGCCGATGCACAGCGGTTGGCTGTGGGTACGCACCAGGCGTTGGGGTAAACGATAACGCAACCAGCCACGGGTGCAGGCAAGAATTTCAACATCCTGCCGCTCCAGGCCCACTTCTTCATTCAGCTCGCGGTACAGGGCGTCTTCCGGCGTTTCCTCGGGGTTGATCCCGCCTTGTGGAAACTGCCAGGCATCCTGGTTGATCCGTCGAGCCCATAGCACCTGCCCGAGATCATTGGTCAGAATGATCCCGACATTGGGGCGAAAACCATCGGGGTCGATCACGGCAGCAACCTCGCAAACGCATGTCGCCGCATTGTTCCACAAAGCTTGCAACGCCAGCAACGCGCCGCTCCACCTTATGTGCATAGCAGATAAAAGTCCGTATTCTGTGGGCCTTTTCAGATGTTATGCGAGTGACTTCGATGCGCCTGGCTTTATTCGATCTGGACAACACGCTTCTGGGTGGCGACAGCGACCACGCCTGGGGCGATTACCTGTGCGAACGCGGGATTCTCGACCCCATCGCCTACAAGAACCGCAACGATGCGTTCTACCAGGACTACCTGGCCGGCAAGCTGGACCAGGGCGCCTACCTTGAATTCACCCTGGAGATCCTGGCCAGGACCGAAATGGCGCAACTCGACGAATGGCACCGCGACTTCATGCGCGACTGCGTCGAGCCGATCATCCTGCCCCAGGCCCTGGCGCTGCTGCAAAAGCACCGTGACGCGGGCGACAAGCTGGTGATCATCACCGCCACCAACCGCTTCATCACCGGCCCGATTGCCCAGCGCCTGGGCGTGGAGACCCTGCTGGCCACCGAGTGCGAGATGGTCGACGGTCGCTACAGCGGGCGCAGCATCGACGTGCCGTGCTTCCGTGAAGGCAAGGTGACGCGCCTGAACCGCTGGCTCGAAGAGAATGGCTTGAACCTGGACGACAGCTACTTCTATAGCGACTCGATCAACGACCTGCCGCTGCTGGAGCAGGTGGCCAACCCGGTGGCGGTGAACCCGGACCCGACCCTGCGTGCCGAAGCCGAGAAACGCGGCTGGCCGGTGATCAGCCTGCGCGATTGAGGTGTGACCATTCGCCGGCAAGGCCGGCCCCTACAGCGCAACGGGTGTAGGAGCCGGCCTTGCCGGCGAAGGCATCAGACGGGTTTTGCACCCATCAGCCCGGCAATCGCGATGAAGCACACGGCGCAGAACACCGCCAGGCCCAGCGTCACCTTCGGGTTGCCTGCGCCCGGCGCCGTGCGCAGCCGGTTAAGGCGCACACTCAGCCAGAACCAGCAGAACGCCCCCACCGTATAGATCAGGCTGGAGCCCAGCACCCAGGTCTGCCCCAATGGCCAGCCGATCAGGTGCACCAGCCACCAGCCACTGAACGGCATGCTCACCAGGCATACGCCCATCAGCAACCATACGAACAGCAAAGGCCGCTGCAACAGGCGCGTGTGCGCAGTCACGTCACCCTTGCGTCGTGCCAGCCAGACCCACAGCGCCAGGCCCAGGGCACTGCCCAGCAGCACGACCGTGGCCAGTACGTGGGCGATTTTCAGGCTTGTCAGCAATTCCATGTCTTCTTATTCCTCAGGCGTTGCCCAACAGCGTAGCCGCTCAGCCCAGAAACAGCCGGTACGCCGGGTTGTCGGTTTCATCCCAGTACGGGTAGCCGATCTTGGCCAGTGCCGCCGGCACCAGGTGGCGCTCATCATCCGGCACCTGCAGCCCGGCCACCACGCGACCATCGGCCGCGCCATGGTTGCGGTAGTGGAACATCGAGATGTTCCAGCGCCCACCCAGCTTGTTGAGGAAGTTGAACAGCGCGCCCGGCCGCTCCGGGAACTCGAAGCGCAGCACCAGCTCGTCGCTGACCCGCGCAGCGTGCCCGCCCACCATGTGGCGGATGTGCAGCTTGGCCAGCTCGTTGTCGGTCAGGTCCAGCACCGGAAAACCCTGCGCGGTCAGGCTGTGCAGCAGGGCACTGCGCGGGTCGGTGTCGGGGTGGGTCTGCACCCCGACAAAGATGTGCGCCTCGCCGTCGGCGTGGTAGCGGTAGTTGAATTCGGTGATCTGGCGCTTGCCGATGGCCTCGCAGAACGCCTTGAAGCTGCCCGGCTGTTCGGGGATGGTCACTGCGATGATCGCCTCGCGGCCCTCGCCCAGTTCGGCGCGCTCGGCCACATGGCGCAGGCGGTCGAAGTTCACGTTGGCACCGGAATCGATGGCCACCAGGGTCTGCCCGGTCACACCTCGCAGCTCAACGTATTTCTTGATGCCGGCAACGCCCAGCGCGCCGGCAGGTTCGGTGATCGAGCGGGTATCGTCGTAGATGTCCTTGATGGCCGCGCAGATCTCGTCGGTGCTGACGGTGATCACCTCGTCCACATGATCCTTGCAGATGTCGAAGGTGTGCTGGCCGATCTGCGCCACCGCCACGCCATCGGCGAACAGGCCCACCTGGGGCAGCACCACGCGCTCGCCGGCGGCCATGGCGGCCTGCAGGCAGTTGGAGTCGTCCGGCTCGACGCCGATCACCTTGATCTCGGGGCGCAGGTATTTGACGTAGGCGGCAATGCCGGCGATCAGGCCGCCGCCGCCCACCGGCACGAAGATCGCGTCCAGCGGCCCGGGGTGCTGGCGCAGGATCTCCATGGCCACGGTGCCCTGCCCGGCGATGGTGTGCGGGTCGTCATAGGGGTGGATATAGACGAAGCCCTTTTCGTCCACCAGCTTGAGCGAGTAGGCCAGCGCCTCGGGGAACGAATCGCCATGCAGCACCACCTTGGCGCCCCGCGAGCGCACGCCTTCGACCTTGATCTCGGGGGTGGTCTTGGGCATCACGATGGTGGCCTTGATCCCCAGTTCACGGGCGGCCAGCGCCAGGCCCTGGGCATGGTTGCCGGCCGAGGCGGTGACCACGCCCCGCGCCAGTTCCTCGGCGCTCAACTGCGCCAGCTTGTTGTAGGCGCCGCGGATCTTGAACGAGAACACCGGCTGCAGGTCCTCGCGCTTGAGCAGCACGTGGTTGCCCAGGCGCTTGCTGAGCTGGCCGGCCGGTTGCAGCGGGGTTTCGACGGCGACGTCATAGACGCGCGAGGTGAGGATCTTCTTGACGTACTGTTCGAGCATCGGGAACGCATCACTGGGCAGCTGGGCGGGGCCTCGGAGTCTACCGCAGCGCCCGGTCGGGCGACCACAGCCAGTCTGTGGTTTTAGCCGCTATACTACGCGCCCTCACGATACCCCTGCCCGCTCCGGAGCCCGCATGACCCAGGACCAACTCAAACAGGCTGTCGCCCAGGCCGCTGTCGATTTCATTCTGCCCAAGCTCGATGACAGGAGCATCGTCGGCGTCGGCACCGGTTCGACCGCCAACTGCTTCATCGACGCCCTGGCGCTGCACAAGGGTGCGTTCGATGGTGCGGTCGCCAGCTCCGAGGCCACGGCTGCACGCCTGAAGGGCCACGGCATTCCGGTGTACGAGCTGAACACGGTCAGCGACCTGGAGTTCTATGTGGACGGTGCCGACGAGAGCGACGAGCGCCTGAACCTGATCAAGGGCGGTGGCGCAGCCCTGACCCGCGAGAAGATCGTCGCGGCCGTGGCCAAGACCTTCATCTGCATTGCCGACGCGAGCAAGCTGGTGCCGGTACTGGGCGCCTTCCCGCTGCCGGTCGAGGTGATCCCGATGGCGCGCAGCCATGTGGCACGTCAGCTGGTGAAACTGGGCGGCGACCCGGTGTACCGCGAAGGCGTGGTGACCGACAACGGCAACATCATCCTGGACGTGTTCAACCTGCAGATCACCAACCCGGTGGAGCTGGAAACCCAGATCAACGCGATCGTGGGCGTGGTGACCAACGGCCTGTTCGCGGCGCGCCCGGCGGACCTGCTGCTGCTGGGGACCGCGGACGGCGTGAAGACCCTGACCAGGTAAGCTTGCGGGGCGGCCTCATCGCGGGCCAAGCCCGCTCCCACAGGTTCGGTGTGATCTTGTGGGAGCGGGCTTGACCCGCGATACAGCCTACTCGGTCTTCTTGAATACGTAGAACAGGTTCGGCTCGCTCACCACATACAGCGTCCCGGCATCGTCCAGCGCAATCCCCTCGGCCTGCGGCACGCTCGCCTTCAACCCGGCAGACCCCTTGCGCAGCGACAGGCTGCTGATCGGCTTGCCCTTCACGTCCAGCTCCAGCACCAGTTGCGATTCGTCCGACAGGGCCAGCAGATGCCCGCTGCGCTCGTCGAACTGCAAGCTCGACAGGTCTCTCACGAACAACCGCGAATCACGCTTGCGGTCCTGCACCACGTGCACCGCATAGGGCTGCTCCGGATTGTCATGGGGAAACCCGTGCACCTCGTAGATCAGCATCGGGTCGCGCTCCTTGGCCACGAACAGGCGCTTGCCGCCCGAGTCGTAGGCCAGCCCCTCGAAACCCTTGTTGCCGTTCAGGCCGATGCCCAGGGTAAGCTGCTCGGCATCCTTGGCATCCAGGAACGCGGTATCGGGCGCCACATGCACCCGGATCAGGCGCTGCTCGCGCTCGTCGGTGATCACGAAACTGCCCGGCCCCACATACTCCACCGCCTCGGGGTCGCCGAAACCGGTCAGGGGGATGCGCCGCACGATGCGCCCCTCCAGCGACAGCTCGATCAGCTCGGGGTTCTTGTTGGTGACCGTGTACAGGCTGTTGCGGTCCGGGTCGAAGGTCAGCGCCGAAATATCCGCCTCCAGCCCCTCGACCGGGCGTGCCTCGACCACCACCTGGTAGCGGCTCAGCCCCATGCCCTGCTCGGCCGGCTGCCACCAGGCCTTGAGGTCGAACCAGGCACGCTCGAACACGCGGTGCTGCTGCCCCGCCACGCCCAGGGCGGCAAGGGCCAGCAGACTGAAAACAAGAAAGACCAGGGGCAGGTAACGACGCATTCGGGAAGACTCGGCAGGGTTCGGGCGTCATCTAACCATAGCCAACTGAATCGAAGCTTAATGCCACTATGCGGGAGTCACTGCTTGCGAAAGCGGTAGAACAGGTTCGGCTCACTGACGATGTACAGGGTGCCCTGGTCGTCCATGGCCACGCCCTCGGCGCGAGGGATGCGCTTTTTCAGGCCGTTGAAACCGCCGAGCAGGGTCATGAAGCTGACCTGCTCGCCCCGCTCGTCCAGCTCCAGCAGCATGTTCGAGTCGGCCGACAGCACCAGCATGTGCCCGGTACGCGGGTCGACCCCCAGCGCCGAGAGGTTGCGCAGGTCCAGCTCGTCACTGGGCAGCGGCTGCTTGTCGCCGGTCAGCGGCGAACGGCCGTCGGTGCGCCAGGTGAACAGCCGCGGCGGACGCTCCTCGCCCAGCACGAGGCGCTGGTTGCGCGGGTCCCAGGCAATCGCCTCGAAGGCCTTGTTCTGATTGGCCGAAGGGCCCAGGTCGTATTGCGTGAAATCCTTGATGTTCAGTGCCTGGGTGCTGTCGTCCAGGCTGACGATGGTCATGGTGTGATCACGCTCGTCGACAATGGCCAACCGCCCGTCCGCCAGCACCGCAACCCCCTCGGGGTTGCTCCAGCCGTGAAGTGGCAGCTTGCGCAACACATCGCCGTCCAGGGTCAGCTCGACCAGGAACGGGTTCTTGCCCATGACGGCGAACAGGGTCTTGCGCTTTGGGTCGTAGGCCAGGTCGGAGGCCTCGTCGTCCTCCATGCCCGGCAGCACCTTGGCGTCGATATCGACCGTATAGCCCGGCAGCCAGATACTGGCCTGCTGTTCGCTCACCGACTCGAAACGCTCCTGCAGCCACAGCAGGCCACGGTCGTCCCAGTGCATGGCGATAGCCACGCCATAGCCGATCACCGCAGCCGTCACCAGCCAGGTAGACCAGCGCAACAGGAGACGACGCTTGCGCACAGGAGGGAGCGAACCGCTGGAAGGATAAGGTGTGGCCATCAGGTATTCCCGTTGTTTTTTTAGCCTGGCACGCAACACGCAGGCACGTTCACAAGGTTGATTCGCGGGGATTATCCGGATCATTTGTGAAAAAAACGGCAACGCCCGATCAAAGGCCGGGGAAAAGGTGGCAGTCGGCTATCGACTGCCACCCGGGGCAGGTCAGCGAACGCTGCCCTCGAAACGGCTCACACCGGGCAGTTCCAGCACCAGCTCATCGCCAGCGCTCAGCGGCCCGACGCCGGCCGGCGTACCGGTAAGAATCACGTCACCCGCCTGCAGCGCGAACTGCGAGGCCATGTGCTGGATCATCGGCACGATCGGGTTGAGCATCAGCGCGCTGTTGCCGTCCTGGCGCACCTCGCCGTTGATGCTCAGGCGAATGCCGATATCGGCCAGGTCCTCGAATGTGCTGCCAACCACGAAGGGCGTCAGCACGCAGGCGCCGTCGAAGCACTTGGCGCGCTCCCAGGGCAGGCCCTTTTCCTTGAGCTGCGCCTGCAGGTCACGCAGGGTCAGGTCCAGTGCCGGGGCGAAGCCGGAGATGGCGTCGAGCACTTCTTCTTCGGTAGGCGCCGGCGACAGCGACTTGCCCAGCAGCACCGCGATTTCCGCCTCGTAGTGCACCGAGCCACGCTCGGCCGGGATCTTGAACCCGCCTTCCAGCGATACCACGCAACTGCCCGGCTTGATGAACAGCAGCGGCTCGGTCGGAATCGGGTTGTCCAGCTCTTTGGCGTGCTCGGCGTAGTTGCGACCGATGCACACCACCTTGCCCACCGGCAGATGAGTACGCGTGCCGTCTACATACTGGTGCTGATAGTTCATTGCCGACTCCTGGAACGATGTTATTGGCGCTGCGGGGTTCACTCGACGGCGAAGATCTTGCCCGGGTTCATGATCCCGTTGGGGTCGAACACCGCCTTCACTGCCTTCATGTACTCGATCTCGACCGGCGAACGGCTGTAGGTCAGGTAGTCACGCTTGGTCATGCCCACGCCGTGTTCGGCCGAAATCGAGCCGTTGTACTTCTCTACCGTCTCGAACACCTGCTTGTTGACCACCGCGCAACGGGAGAAGAACTCGTCCTTGCTCATGTCGTCGGGCTTGAGGATGTTCAGGTGCAGGTTGCCGTCGCCGATGTGGCCGTACCACACCACCTCGAAGTCGGGGTAGCGTTCGGCGACGATCGCGTCGATATCCTTGAGGAACGCCGGCACCTTCGACACGGTTACCGAAATGTCGTTCTTGTACGGGGTCCAGTGCGAGATGGTCTCGGAGATGTACTCGCGCAGCTTCCACAGGTTCTGCAGTTGCTGCTGGCTCTGGCTCATCACGCCGTCCAGTACCCAGCCCTGCTCGACGCAGTGCTCGAAGGTGGCCAGGGCTTCGTTGGCCACTTCCTCGGTGCTGGCTTCGAATTCCAGCAGCGCGTAGAACGGGCAATCGGTCTCGAACGGCGCAGGCACGTCACCGCGGCCCAGCACCTTGGCCAGGGCCTTGTCGGAAAGAAATTCGAAGGCGGTCAGGTCGAGCTTGCCACGGAAGGCGTGCAGCACCGGCATGATGGAGTCGAAATCAGGCGTGCCCAGCACCATCGCGGTGAGGTTGTTGGGTGCCCGGTCCAGGCGCATGGTGGCCTCGACCACGAAGCCCAGGGTACCTTCGGCGCCGATGAACAGCTGGCGCAGGTCGTAGCCGGTGGCGTTCTTGATCAGGTCCTTGTTCAGCTCGAGCAGGTCGCCCTTGCCGGTCACGACCTTGAGGCCAGCTACCCAGTTGCGGGTCATGCCGTAGCGAATCACCTTGATACCGCCGGCATTGGTGCCGATATTGCCGCCAATCTGGCTGGAACCTGCCGACGCGAAGTCGACCGGGTAGTACAGGCCCTTGTCCTCGGCAAAATTCTGCAGCTGCTCGGTGATCACGCCAGGCTGGCACACCACGCTGCGGTCGAATTCGTTGAAGTCGAGAATCTGGTTCATGTAGTCGAACGCCACCACCACTTCGCCATTGGCAGCTACTGCTGCAGCCGACAGGCCGGTGCGCCCGCCCGACGGCACCAGGGCGACCTGGCGCTGGTTGGCCCAGCGCACGATGGCCTGAACCTGTTCGGTGCTCTTGGGGAACACGATGGCCAGGGGGGCTGGAGCAAAATGCTTGGTCCAGTCCTTGCCGTACGCATCAAGTGAAGCAGCGTCGGTCAGGACCTTTCCAGGCTCAACCAGGGTCATCAGCTCATCCAACAGCGCACGATCGGTCATCTACAGAACTCTCGAACAATTCATGGTCACCCTGAGCACGTTTCACGTGCCAGGGATGGGCGTAAACAGGGGTGCCTATGCTAGCATACGCACCCCCGCAGATCGTGCCGAAAGCCGATGCTGCGAGCGCTTCTTTCCCTGCCATTTTTCTCCGGGACACAGGTTTACGCAGATGAGCAAGACTTCTCTCGATAAGAGCAAGATCAAGTTCCTTCTCCTCGAAGGCGTCCACCAATCCGCCGTGGACGTCCTCAAGGCCGCCGGGTACAGCAACATCGAATACCTCACCGGCTCCCTGCCGGATGCGCAACTGAAGGAAAAGATCGCCGATGCCCACTTCATCGGCATTCGCTCTCGCACCCAGCTGACCGAAGAGGTCTTCGACTGCGCCAAGAAACTGGTCGCTGTCGGCTGTTTCTGCATCGGCACCAACCAGGTCGACCTGGACGCCGCTCGCGAGCGCGGCATCGCCGTGTTCAACGCGCCTTACTCCAACACCCGTTCGGTTGCCGAGCTGGTACTGGCCGAAGCGATCCTGCTGCTGCGCGGCATCCCCGAGAAGAACGCTTCCTGCCACCGTGGCGGCTGGATCAAGAGCGCGGCCAACTCCTTCGAGATCCGTGGCAAGAAGCTGGGCATCGTCGGCTACGGCTCGATCGGCACCCAGCTGTCGGTACTGGCCGAAAGCCTGGGCATGCAGGTGTTCTTCTTCGACCCGCTGACCAAGCTGCCGCTGGGCAACGCGACCCAGGTCGCCAGCCTGCACGAGCTGCTGGGCCTGGCCGACATCGTCTCGCTGCACGTTCCTGAGCTGCCATCCACCCAGTGGATGATCGGCGAGAAGGAAATCCGCGCGATGAAAAAGGGCGCGATCCTGATCAACGCCGCCCGTGGCACCGTGGTCGAGCTGGACCACCTGGCCGCCGCGATCAAGGACAAGCACCTGATCGGCGCCGCCATCGACGTGTTCCCGGTAGAGCCGCGCTCCAACGACGAGCAGTTCGAAAGCCCGCTGCGTGGCCTGGACAACGTGATCCTGACCCCGCACATCGGTGGTTCCACCGCCGAGGCCCAGGCCAACATCGGCCTGGAAGTGGCCGAGAAGCTGGTCAAGTACAGCGACAACGGTACCTCCGTGTCGTCGGTCAACTTCCCTGAAGTGGCCCTGCCGGCGCACCCGGGCAAGCACCGCCTGCTGCACATCCACCAGAACATTCCGGGCGTGCTCAGCGAGATCAACAAGGTGTTCGCGGAAAACTCGATCAACATCTCCGGTCAGTTCCTGCAGACCAACGAGAAGGTCGGCTACGTGGTGATCGACGTCGATGCCGAGTACTCGGACCTGGCGCAAGAGAAGCTGCAGCACATCAACGGCACCATCCGTTCGCGCGTGCTGTTCTAAACGCTTCGCCGGCAACGCCGATCCAAATGAAAAAGGCGACCCTCGGGTCGCCTTTTTTCATGCCCGCGATTTACTTCAAGGTCACGGTGATCTTCTTCGATTCCACGCTTGGCTTGAACGGCACGTGGAACTTGTCGCCCAGCACCAGTTGCAGGGTGTGCTTGCCAGGGGCCAGGGTCAGCTGGGTTTCGGTCTGCGCCTTGCCAAAGTGCAGTACCTGCGGGCCGGCGGGCAGCGGCTGGCCGTTTTCCGGCATCAGGCTGGTGGGCAGCACCTGGTCGGCAGCCGGCGCCTTGTCGACGTCCACCAGCAGGTGATGATGGCCGCTATGCGGGGTGGCGTCGCCGGCCGGCTTGAGTTCCATGCCTTCGATGCCAAACTTGACGGTGAAGGTCTTGTCGACGGTGGCGCCATCGGCCGGGGAAACGATGAATACCTTGGCATCCTTGGGTGGTGCCTGGCTCACCAGGCCTTCGGCGGCGGCCAGCGCGGACACGCCCATCAACAAACCAGCGACGGCAGCACGCGAAAATAGGCTTTTCATTCACTTCTCCTGTGATTTACTTCGGTAACCCTTACCCCTGAATACCAGGGCAACGGTTCATTACGATAGATCAATTGCGCCAAGGCAAGCTTTAAAAACGCCACGGAAAAATCTTCCCTGGCATCTAACATCCTCGGCCAAGTGCGGTCCTAGACACTGTTCGACCGCGACACACACAAAAAGTCGCGGCGACCGGACTCACTGCCAAAGACCAGGAAAGGGGCTTAGATGCGTTTGACTATTGGGGTACTGCTCACGGCCCTGCTGACCCCGTTGGCCCATGCCGAGCTGATCGACGAGGTCAACGATCGAAATGAACTGCGTATCGCGATCAGCGCCGATTCCTCGACCAATATCCGCAAGCAAGGCCAGTGGACCGGCTTCGAGATCGGGTTGGGCCAGGCGTTGGCCAAGGAGTTGGATGTAGGGGTGGAGTTCGTGCCCGTCGACCATGACGAGTTGCTGGACGGTGTGGAAAGCGGCCGTTACGACATCGCCCTGGACCAGATCACCGCCAGCCCCGAGCTCAAGCAGCGCCTGGGTGTCAGCGAACCCTATACCGACGGTGACGACGACAGACGCTATGTGATGCCCTTCCAGAAGGACAACCCGGCCTTCGAGAAAGCCTTGAACGCCGCCCTGCAGCGCATCAAGGACAACGGGCGCATGACCGAGCTGGCGCAGCAGGCGGCGCGGCCCGCTGTCGAGCCCCAGGCCCAGACCCACACCGAAGCGGCGGATGCTGCCGTGGACACCGACGCACCTTAAGCGTCGAGGGCTCCCAGGGCCTGCACGGCCGCGTCCAGCTCCAGTTCGCTGAACACCTGCACCCCGGCCCGGCGCAACAGCGCCGTGGTCACGCCCTCACCTTCCACCCTGGTGCCGCTGAACGTACCGTCATAGGTCAGCCGGTTGCCACAGGACGGGCTGCCCGACTTGAGCACGGCCACCCTTATGGCGTGGCGCTGCACCAGTGCCAGCGCCAGGTGCGCGCCCTGCACGAACGGCGCGGTCACGTCCTCGCCGGCTACCGTCACCACCCGGGCCTGGCCCTCCAGCACCGCACTGCCCTGCCCACCGGGAATTTCCGCAGGTGGCCGCGGGGTCGGCAGGCCGCCGGCGACCTCGGGGCACAACGGCACCACGCGACCCTCCCGCTGCCAGCCCTGGAGCACATCCGGATGCCCGCTGGCGCGACCGTCATAGCGCACCGGCTGCCCCAGCAGGCAGGCGCTGACCAGAACCTTGTGCATGCTAGAAGGGCTCGTTGCCGCGCCGACGGAACCAGCCGGTGAGCGACAACCGCTCGCGGTTGGCCGGCAGCACTTCGTGGGGGATCTCGCCGGAGAGGAACACCACCAGGCAACCGCCGGTCGGCTGCACATCGTGTTCCACATTGTCCTTGAGGGTCATGCGCAACTGCCCGCCATGTTCGGGCAGCCAGTCTTCGTTGAGGTAGATCACCGCCGAGACCATGCGCCGGTCGTCGTCGCGAAAGCGGTCCAGGTGCTTGCGGTAGAAGCCGCCGGGCGGGTACAGGGCGAAGTGGCACTCGAAGTCTTCCAGGCCCAGGAACAGGCCGCGGTTCATCGCTTCGCGCAGGCCGTCCATCAACCCCAGGTACTGGTCGCAGGCGTCCGAGTCACCGGGTTCGAGCCACTGGATATGGTCGTTGCGAATACCTTCGCGCACTTCCTGCGCGGGCCCTCGCCCGACCCCCGCAGGGGCCAGTTCGCCCTCGGCGGCGCGGCGGCGGCACTCGGCCGCCAGTGCCCGCGTCAGCGGGGCCGGCAGGAACAGGTCGTGCTGCGACCAGCCACGGGTGGCCAGGTCGTCGACGATGCGCGACAGCAAGGGGTGATCAAGGGATATCTGCATGCCGCGCATAGTATCGAGCCGCCAGCAAAACCGACAGCGCCACTTGGCCGAGAGTGTGCATTGGCGTCTCGACAAAGCCCCGCCGGGCCACGGACAATAGCGGCCTGCCGACAGGAGTCCTGAATGCGCCGTTTGTTTTTTCTGCTGTTGATGATCTGCACCACGCCTGTCCTGGCAGATACCCACGACCAACTGTACAAGGTTGCCGGGTGGCCGGAGCAGCGCGCCCACTTCACCGATGCCCTCGATGCCGCCCAGCAGCGCTATCGCAGCAGCCTGCCGCCTGCAGTCTTCCAGGCCCTGGTGAACAACAGCAACCAGCGTTTCGAACCCACCGCCGTCGACCGCCGCGCCGAAGCCCAGTTGCGCGCCAACCTCAGCGACCCCAAGCCTGCGCTGGCGTTTTTTCAATCCCCCCTGGGGCGCAAGATCGTGGCGGCCGAGCTGCTGGCCACCCGCCGTGACCAGTTGGCCAAGAATGCCAAGGGCCTGCCCAAGATCGAGGCCAGCGACAGCCGCCTGCTGATCATCGGCCACCTGGCCCAGGCCCTGCCGGCCCGCGAGGCCGGTGCCGAGGTCAGCCTGGCGATTGCCGGGGTGGCGGCCGACAGCCTGAGCCAGATGATCCCCGGCCTGCTCGGTGGCAGCCAGGCCCAGGGCCTGCTCGACGGGCAGCGCCAGCGCCTGATGCAGCAGATCGAGGCCGACCTGAACAACACCCTGCTGTATGTGTATCGCGGGCTGTCGGATGCCGAACTCGATGCCTTTGCAAGCTTTGCCGAATCGCCCGAAGGCAAGGCGTACTATGCCGCCGCCCTGGCCGCAATCCGGGCTGGCCTGGCGGTCGGTCAGAGCACCTCGGACCTGCAGTGATCAGCCCAGGCGCTGGCCGATGAAGGCAAAGTAGTCTCGGCGTATTGCCGGCAGTTCGTTGACCAGGTGGTGGCGGGCTTCGGGCATCAGCAGAATCTGCGGTTCGGCGAACTTGGCCTTGAGCACCTCAAGGTTGTACGGCCAGTCCACAGTCATGTCGGCCTGCCCCTGCACGATCAGCGGCTGGCGCGGGCTGCATGGCGCCACCTCGATACGTTTGACCCACGCCATCAGCGCCCCGACCCAGGCGGTGGGCAGGCGCCGCGGCTGCAGCGGGTCGGCCTGCAGGAACGGCAAAAAGGTCGGGTCGTTGCTGTTCTCGCTGAAGCGCCGCTCGATGCCGGTGACGAAGTGGCGCAGCACCTGATAGCTGAATTTCGACCAGCGCCACGCACGCGGGCGTACCAGCGGCGCCAGCAGGATCACCTGGCCCTGGGCCGGGCTGTGCGCGCCGTGGTGCAGCAGGTGGTCGACCAGGATGGCGCCGCCGGTGCTCTGCCCGCACAGGTGCCAGGGTTGCGGCAGGTTCAGCGCCTGGCCCTGCTCGAACAGCGCCTGCAGCACGTCCTGATACACCGCAAAGTCATCGATGCTGGCGCGCTCGCCACTGGACAGCCCATGGCCCGGCAGGTCGCAGGCGATGACCGCGAACTGCCGGGCCAGAGCCCATTCGATGGCGTGGCGGTAGAGGCCCATGTGGTCGTAGAAACCGTGCAGCAATACCAGCGTCGCCACAGGCGCGGCGGGCAGCCAGACCTGGGCGACCAGCTCGAAGCCTGCGGTGTCGAAACGCCCCAGCCAGCTGTCGACGCCGGGAATGTCCAGGCTGTAGAAATGCCGGTACGCCTGCGCCTGGGTCGACAACGGCTGACGCGCGGCCAGCGGTTGCAGGCTGGCACGCAGGGAGTCGGGCTGGAATGACGCGGGCATGGAAGTTACCAACAACGGGGCAAAGGATTGACCTGTGATATTCATCTGTTGCGAACGGCGTGGCAAGCTGGGGGACTTTTTTGTTGCCTGTGCCGCCCCCTCGCCCGTAGGCGCCGGCCTTGCCGGCGAAAAGATACACCCCTTTCCAGAATTGGTACCCCCGATGCCCCGCCACCTGCTCACCGGCCTCACCCTGCTCCTCTGCGCCGCCGGCCTGTGGTGGGCCTACGACAGCTTCCAGGGCCGCTACCTGCGCCCCTTCGACAACCACACCGCACTGTTCGCCGGCGACACTCTGCGCCTGCCGGAAGACATCGCCGGCCCCGGCCCCGGCCGCCTGGTGCACTTCTGGGACCCGGCCTGCCCCTGCAACGTCGGCAACCAGCAGCACCTGGCCGAGCTGACCGAGCACTTCGCCGCCCAGGGCGTGGAGTTCTACGTGGTGCAAAAGCCCGGTACCCACGGCCAACTGCCCGCCACCCTCGGCGCGCTCAAGCCACTGGCCGATCTGCCCGGCGCCGAGCACCTGCCGGCAAGCCCTGCGGTAGCGATCTGGGACCGCAACGGCCAGCTCGCCTACTTCGGCCCCTACAGCGAGGGTGCCACGTGCAATTCGAGCAACAGCTTCATCGAGCCCATTCTGCTGGCCCTCACCCAGGGCCGCAGCGTGAACGCCACCCACACCCTGGCGGTGGGCTGCTATTGCCCCTGGGCCGGCTAGCGTACCCGTGCCGGATTGCCCATCGCTGTCGCCCCCGCCGGCACATCGCGGGTCACCACTGCGCCCGCGCCGATGATCGCATCATCACCAATGCTCACCCCTGGCAGAATCAGCGCACCGGCACCGATCCACACGTTGCTGCCGATGTTCACCGGGCGCCCGCTCTCCAGCCCCGAACGGCGGATGGCCGGATCGCGCGGATGGTCGGCGGTGAGGATCTGCACACCGGGGCCGATCTGGCAGTCATCGCCGATGTGCACCTGCACCACGTCGAGGATCACGCAGTTGAAGTTGACGAACACGTTGGCGCCCAGCGTGATGTTGTAGCCGTAGTCGCAATGAAACGGCGGCCGGATCACCGCGCCTGCCCCCACCTTGGCGAAGTGCTCGACCAGCAGGGCATGACGCTGCTCGTTGAGCAGTTCGGGGGAATGGTTGTAGCGGTACATCCAGTGCTTGTTGGCGATCTGCTCGGCCTGCAGCTCGGGACAGCCGGCATGATAGAGCTGGCCGGCGAGCATTTTCTGCTTTTCACTGAGGTTCATCGGACCGTGGCTTCCTGGGATGGGTTAAGTTGCAGGGTCTATCCTGTGCCGAACATCTGACCGGCCAGGGCAAGGAACGATCCTCGCACAAGGAGCCCCGATGAAACGCAGCCTTACCCTTCTTGCGGTGCTCATCGCCGCCGTCGCCGGCGGCGGCTACTGGTATGCCCACAGCAAGTTGCCGCAACGCACCGGCGAAGTCACCGTGGCCGGCCTGCAGGCGCCGGTAAGCGTGCGCTACGACCAGCGCGGCGTACCGCACATCCAGGCGCAGAACGAAACCGACCTGTACCGCGCACTGGGCTACGTGCACGCCCAGGACCGCCTGTTCCAGATGGAAATCACCCGGCGCCTGGCCAATGGCGAACTGGCCGAGGTACTGGGCCCCAAGCTGGTGGAGACCGACACCCTGTTCCGCAGCCTGCGCATTGCCGAGCAGGCGCGCAGCATGGTCGCCCGCCAGGACAGGCAATCCCCGGCCTGGCTGGCCCTGCAAGCCTACCTGGAGGGCGTGAACGCCTGGCAGGACTCGCACCCCAGGCCCGTGGAGTTCGATGTGCTGGGCATCACACCGCGCCCGTTCACCGCCGAGGACACCCTGAGCATCGCAGGGTTCATGGCCTACAGCTTCGCCGCCGCGTTTCGTACCGAGCCGCTGCTGACCTACGTGCGCGATCACCTGGGCAAGTACTACCTCAGCGACTTCGACCTGGGTTGGGACCCCGAAGGCGCGGTGCAGACCCCGCCACACCTGGCCGCCGCCGACTGGCGCAGCCTGGGCCGCATCGCCCAGGTCAGCCACCAGGCGCTGGGCGATGCGGGCCTGCCGCAATTCGAGGGCAGCAACGCCTGGGCCGTCAGCGGCAGGCTCACCGCCAGTGGCAAGCCGCTGCTGGCGGGCGACCCGCATATTCGCTTCTCGGTGCCGTCGGTGTGGTACGAGGCCGAACTGTCGGCGCCGGGCTTTCACCTGTACGGCTACCACCAGGCGCTGAACCCGTTCGCCTCGCTGGGACACAACCGCGAGTTCGGCTGGAGCCTGACCATGTTCCAGAACGACGACCTCGACCTGATCGCCGAGCAGGTCAACCCGGACAACCCCGAACAGGTGAAGATCCACGGCCAGTGGCACGACCTCACCTCCACACAGCAGCAGGTCCGGATCAAGGGGGAAGACCCGCTCACCCTCACCCTGCGCCGCTCGCCGCACGGGCCGATCATCAACCCCGCCGTCAGTGGGCATGAAAACGGCACGCCGATCGCGATGTGGTGGGCATTCCTGGAAACCGAGAACCCGATCCTGGAGGCCTTTTACGACATCAACCGCGCCAACACCCTGGACAGGATGCGTGCGGCCGCCGCCAAGATCCACGCCCCCGGCCTCAACCTGGTATGGGCCAACGCACAGGGCGATATCGGCTGGTGGGCGGCAGCGCAGTTGCCGATCCGCCCGGATGGGGTGAACCCGGCGTTCATTCTCGACGGCAGCACGGCCCAGGCCGACAAGCTCGGCTTCTACCCGTTCAGCGCCAACCCGCAGCAGGAGAACCCCGCCGCGGGCTACATCGTCTCGGCCAACTTCCAGCCGGTGTCGCCCACCGGCATGGTCATCCCCGGCTACTACAACCCGCCGGACCGCGGCCGCCAGCTCAACAACAACCTGGCCTCGCCCGGCGTGAAGTGGGACCTGCACAACAGCCAGGCGTTGCAGCTGGACACGGCCACCGCCTATGGCCCGCACCTGCTCACACCGCTGCTGTCGGTACTGCGCCAGGTGGTCACCGACGTACACGAGCGCGAGCTGGTCGAGCAACTGGCCGCGTGGCGCGGCGACTACCCGGTGGAATCGACCAGCGCCACACTGTTCAACCAGCTGCTGTACGAATTCGCCCGCGCCGCCACCCATGACGAGCTCGGTGACGAATGGTTCGAGACGCTGCTGTCGACGCGCATGGTGGATACCTTGCTGCCGCGCCTGGCCGCGGACGTGGATTCGCAGTGGTGGGCGCGCAAGGGCAGCAACGCGCACAGTGACCGCGAAACGGTGGTCAAGCTGGCCTGGGACAACACCCTGGCGCACCTGCGCACCACCCTGGGCAAGGACCCGGCGAACTGGCAGTGGGGCAAGGCGCACACGTTGACCCACGGGCACCCGCTGGGTGCGCAGAAGCCGCTGAACCTGCTGTTCAACGTGGGGCCATTCGCGGCGCCGGGCGCGCATGAGGTACCGAACAACCTGTCATCCAGAATCGGCCCGGCACCGTGGCCGGTGACCTACGGGCCATCGACGCGGCGCGTGATCGATTTCGCCGATGCGGGGGCGGCGCTGAGCATCAACCCGCTCGGGCAGAGCGGCGTGGTGTTCGACAGGCACTATGCCGATCAGGCGCAGGACTATATCGACGGCAGGTATCAGCGGGCGCTGATGGGGTTGGCGGGGGAGACCGAGGGGACGTTGCGGCTGGTGCCCTAGTGCTGCTGTGCAGCCCATCGCGGGTCACGCCCGCCCCCACAGGGGTCTGCGGTGTTCGCAAAACCTGTGGGAGCGAGCGTGACCCGCGATGGCTTTTTCAGATCAGGCCGAGACCTGCGCCGCAGTGGCGCGGCGCACGTCCGGCTGCTTCCACGAATCCGCGGCGCTTTCTTCGATGGCTTGCTGGATCGCGCGCTTGCGGCGCTCTTCGGCACGGCGGCTGAAGTACCAGACCATGAAGGTCACCAGCGACACGCTGAGCAGGATCAGGCTGGCCACCGCGTTGATCTCCGGCTTCACGCCCAGGCGCACCGCCGAGAACACTTCCATCGGCAAGGTGGTCGAACCCGGCCCGGACACGAAGCTGGCCAGCACCAGGTCGTCCAGCGACAGTGCGAACGACATCATGCCGCCCGCCGCCAGCGACGGCGCGATCATCGGGATGGTGATCAGGAAGAACACCTTCCACGGCCGCGCGCCCAGGTCCATGGCCGCCTCTTCGATGGACAGGTCCAGCTCGCGCAGGCGGGCCGACACCACCACCGCCACATAGGCGGCGCAGAACGTGGTGTGAGCGATCCAGATGGTGACGATGCCGCGCTCCTGCGGCCAGCCGATCATCTGCGCCATGGCCACGAACAGCAGCAACAGCGACAGACCGGTGATCACCTCAGGCATTACCAGCGGTGCGGTGACCAGGCCACCGAACAGCGTGCGCCCCTTGAAGCGGGTCACGCGGGTCAGTACGAACGCCGCCAGGGTACCCAGCGCCACCGCGGCCACCGCGGTGTAGCAGGCGATCTCCAGCGAGCGCATCACCGAGCCCATCAGCTGGGTGTTGTCGAGCAGGCCCACGTACCACTTCACCGACCAGCCCCCCCACACCGTCACCAGCTTGGAGGCGTTGAACGAGTAGATCACCAGGATCAGCATGGGCAGGTAGATGAACAGCAGGCCTACCACCAACATCAGTTTGGAGAAACTGAAACGCTTCATGCCCTGCCCTCCATCTCTTTGGCCTGGCTGCGGTTGAACAGCAGGATGGGCACGATCAGGATTGCCAGCATCACCACCGCCAGGGCGGATGCCACCGGCCAGTCACGGTTGTTGAAGAATTCCTGCCACAGCACCTTGCCGATCATCAGGGTTTCCGGGCCGCCCAGCAGCTCGGGGATCACGAACTCGCCCACCACCGGGATGAACACCAGCATGCAGCCGGCCACGATGCCGTTCTTGGACAGCGGCACGGTGATTTTCCAGAAGCTGTTGAAGGTGCTCGAACCCAGGTCGGACGCCGCTTCCAGCAGGCTCTGGTCGTGTTTGACCAGGTTGGCGTAGAGCGGCAGGATCATGAACGGCAGGTACGAATAGACCACGCCGATATACACCGCTAGGTTGGTGTTGAGGATCTGCAGCGGCTGATCGATCAGCCCCAGCCACATCAGGAAGGCATTGAGCAGCCCGTTGTTGCTGAGGATGCCCATCCACGCATACACGCGGATCAGGATCGCCGTCCAGGTCGGCATCATGATCAGCAGCAGCAACACGGTCTGCATTTCCTTGCGCGCGTTGGCGATGGCGTAGGCCATCGGGTAGCCGATCGCCAGGCACAGGATCGTGCTGATCAGGGCCATCTTCAACGAGCCCAGGTAGGCCGCGATGTACAGCTCGTCCTCGGTCAACAGGCCATAGTTGGCCAGGTTGAGTACCAGCTGCACCTTGTCTTCGAGGTAGGTGAAGATCTCGGTGTACGGCGGGATCGCCACGTCGGCTTCGGCAAAGCTGATCTTCAGCACGATGAAGAACGGCAGCATGAAGAACAGGAACAGCCACAGGAACGGCACCCCGATCACCAGGTGACGCCCTTCGGGTATCAATCGCTGAAACGCTCGCTTGAGCTTGCGCGCTGTCATGACCGCAGGACCACGCCGCTGTCGTCTTCCCACCACACGTAGACCTGGTCATCCCAGGTCGGCCGGGTGCCCTGGCGCTCGGCGTTGGCGACGAACGACTGCACGATCTTGCCGCCTGGCAGCTCCACGTAGAACACCGAATGGCCACCCAGGTAGGCGATGTCGTGCACCTTGCCATGGGACCAGTTGAACTCGAAGCTCGGCTGCTCGGTGGTCACCAGCAGTTTTTCCGGACGCAGCGCATAGGTGATGCGCTTGTCTTCGACCGAGGTGGTCACACCGTGGCCCACGTAGATCTTGCGCTCGAGCTCGGGGCTGGCGATCAGCGCGTGGCCCTCGGCGTCCTCGACCACTTCGCCTTCGAACAGGTTGACGTTGCCGATGAACTCGCACACCAGGCGGCTGGTGGGGGTTTCGTAGATATCGATGGGGCTGCCGATCTGGGCAATCCAGCCCAGGTGCATGATCGCGATGCGCTGGGCCATGGTCATGGCCTCTTCCTGGTCGTGGGTCACCATCACGCAGGTCACGCCCACGCGCTCGATGATCTCCACCAGTTCCAGCTGCATCTGCGAACGCAGTTTCTTGTCCAGCGCACCCATCGGCTCGTCGAGCAGCAGCAGCTTGGGCCGCTTGGCCAGCGAACGGGCCAGGGCCACACGCTGACGCTGGCCACCGGAGAGCTGGTGCGGCTTGCGCTTGGCGTACTGGGTCATGTGCACCAGCTTGAGCATCTCGGCCACCCGCGCCTCGATCTCGTCCTTGCTCATGCGGTCCTGCTTGAGGCCGAAGGCGATGTTGTCGGCCACGCTCATGTGCGGGAACAGCGCGTAGGACTGGAACATCATGTTGATCGGCCGCTCGTAGGGCGGCATATCGGTGATGTCCACGCCATCGAGGAAGATCCGCCCTTCGGTCGGGCGCTCGAACCCTGCCAGCATGCGCAGCAAGGTGGACTTGCCCGAGCCGGAGCCACCGAGCAGCGCGAAGATCTCGCCCTTCTTGATCTCCAGGGACACATCGTCCACCGCTACGGTTTCGTCGAACTTCTTTGTAACCCGGTCGATCTTGACCAGCACCTGTTTAGGTTGCTGATCGCCTTCTAGGGCTTTCTTATAGGCACCGGAGGCAACTGCCATGTGTGAAACTCCCAACAAGATTTTGGTGCCCGCCCCTGCCGTGACGGGCCCTGGATAGTTACTTGCCCGACTTGATCTTGGTCCAGCTTCGGGTCATCAAACGTTGCACTTTGGGGGGTAACTCTGAGTTGACGTACAGCTTGTCCAGCACCTCTTGCGGTGGGTAAACCGCTGCGTCGGTTCGCACGCTCTGGTCCATGAGTTCGCCAGCCTTGGGGTTCGGGTTGGCGTAACCGACGTAATCGCTGACCTGGGCGATGACCTCAGGCTTGAGCAGATAGTTGATGAAGGCGTGGGCCTCTTTGACGTTCTTGGCGTCCTTGGGAATCGCCAGCATGTCGAACCAGAGGTTGCCGCCTTCCTTGGGGATCGCGTAGGCGATTTCCACGCCCTTGCCCGCCTCTTCGGCGCGGGACTTGGCCTGGAACACGTCGCCGGAGAAGCCGGCGGCCACGCAGATGTCGCCGTTGGCCAGGTCCGAGATGTACTTGGACGAGTGGAAGTAGGTCACGTAGGGCCGTATGGCCAGCAGCTTCTTCTCGGCGTCGGCGTAGTCCTTGGGGTTGGTGCTGTTGGGGTCGCGGCCCATGTAGTTGAGCACCGCCGGCAGCATCTCGTCGGCCGAGTCGAGGAACGCCACGCCGCACTTGGAGAGCTTCTTGATGTTTTCCGGCTCGAACAGCACGGCCCATGAATCGATGGTGTCGGTTCCCAGCGCGGCCTTGACCTTCTCGACGTTGTAGCCGATGCCATTGGTGCCCCACAGGTAGGGGACCGCGTACTGGTTGCCCGGGTCGTTCTTCTCCAGGCGCTTCATCAGGGCCGGGTCGAGATTGGAATAGTTGGGCAGCAGCGTCTTGTCGAGCTTCTGGAACGCGCCCGCCTTGATCTGCTTGCCGAGGAAATGGTTGGACGGCACCACCACGTCATAGCCGGTGCGACCGGCCAGCAGCTTGCCTTCCAGGGTTTCGTTGGAATCGAAGACGTCCTGCACCGGCTTGATGCCGGTCTCCTTTTCGAAGTCCGCAAGGGTGGTCTGGCCGATGTAGTCCGACCAGTTGTAGATATGCACCGTGGGCGCCGCCTGGACACTGATCGCCAGCGTCAGGCTCGCTGTGGCCAGGACGGCCTTGCGAAAATGTGAAGTAGACAAGTGGGAGGTCCTCTACAAAAGTGCCCGAGTCGTTTGGCAGATACGCCTGCGGTACCGGCAAACCGGCGCGCAACTTACCTTCGATACACCCATCGAGCAAAAAGAATTTGCCCTCGAGCCCCGTTCAGGCACTGTTTTTCAGTGCCTGACGGGAAAAACCGGATTTATTTGCCCGATTTGATCTTGGTCCAGCTGCGGGTGATCAGGCGCAGGGTGCCTGCATCCAGGTCGCTGATCGCGTACAGGTGCTTCTTCACTTCATCCGACGGGTAGATGCTCGGGTCGCCGGAGATGTCCTTGTCCACCAGAGCGGTGGCTGCCTTGTTGCCGTTCGGGAAGCGCACGGCGTTGGTGATCTCGGCCATGACTTCCGGCTGCATCAGGAAGTCCATGAACTTGTAGGCTGCTTCGACATTGGTGGCGTCCTTGGGAATCGCGACCATGTCATAGAAGGTGCCGGCGCCTTCTTTCGGAATGCTGTAGGCCAGCTTGACCTTGTCGCCCGCTTCGTGGGCACGGGCCTTGGACTGCTCCAGGTCACCCGAGTAACCCACGGCCACGCAGATGTTGCCGTTGGCCAGGTCCGAGATGTACTTGGAGGAATGGAAGTACGCCACCGATGGGCGAATGCTCAGGAACAGGTCTTCGGCGGCCTTCAGGTCTGCCTTGTCCTTGCTGTTGGTCGGCTTGCCCAGGTAATGCAGGGCCGCCGGGATCATTTCGGTCGGTGCGTCGAGGAAACTCACGCCGCAGCTCTTGAGCTTGGCGATGTTTTCCGGCTTGAACACCACGTCCCACGAGTCGATCTTGTCGACGCCCAGCGCGGCCTTGACCTTCTCGGGGTTGTAGCCGATGCCGATGCTGCCCCACATGTACGGGAAGGCATGCTTGTTGCCCTGGTCACTGGCATCGCCCACGGCCTTGAGCAGGTCTTCGTCGAGGTTCTTCCAGTTCGGCAGCTTGGACTTGTCCAGCTCCTGGTACACACCGGCCTTGATCTGCTTGGCCAGGAAGTTGTTGGACGGTACCACCACGTCGTAGCCCGACTTGCCGGCCAGCAGCTTGGCTTCCAGGGTTTCGTTGCTGTCGAACACGTCGTAGACCACCTTGATGCCCGACTGCTTCTCGAACTTGGCGATGGTGTCCGGCGCAATGTAGTCGGACCAGTTGTAGACGTGCAGCACCTTGTCGTCCGCCTGAACAGCACCGGCCATCAACCCCGCGAGGGTAGCGGCCAACAGCGTCTTGCCCATTTTCTTCATGCGTAATGCTCCAGAATTTTTTATAGAAACCATCTGTTCAGCGACCGACTCGTTCGGCGCAAGCGCTGGGCGACTGAAACAGTCGCTAGTCTGGCAAGATCCACGGCGCGGTTTCAACCAGAGTGCGCCGCAGATCGCCATTCAACCCAAGGCTGAGCCTAGCACCTGCTCACTTCAACGCTTCGAGCGTCAGGTCCAGGCATTTGCGTGCCTTTTCCACCAGCTCGTCGATCTCCTCGCAGGTGATGACCAGCGGCGGCGCGATGATCATGGTGTCGCCCACGGCGCGCATGATCAGCCCGTTGTCGAAGCAGAACTGGCGGCAGATCATGCCCACGCCCTTGCCCTCGTAACGGGTGCGGGTCGCCTTGTCCTTGACCAGCTCGATCGCGCCGAGCATGCCCAGGCCACGGACCTCGCCCACCAGCGGATGATCGTTCAGCTCACGCAGACGTTTCTGCAAATACGGTGCCGTTTCTGCCTGAACGCGCTCGATGATTTTCTCGTCGCGCAGGATCCGCAGGTTTTCCAGGGCCACCGCTGCCGCCACCGGGTGGCCGCTGTAGGTGAAGCCGTGGTTGAAGTCGCCGCCCTCGCTGAGCACGGCCGCCACTTCGTCACGCACGATCACGCCGCCCATGGGGATGTAGCCCGAAGTCAGGCCCTTGGCGATGGTCATCAGGTCGGGCTTGAGGCCGTAGTAGTCGGTACCGAACCACTGGCCGGTACGACCGAAACCGCAGATCACCTCATCGGCAATGAACAGGATTTCGTACTTGGCGAGGATTTCCTTGATCTTCGGCCAGTAGGTTTCTGGTGGGATGATCACCCCGCCAGCACCCTGGATCGGCTCGGCGATAAAGGCGGCCACGTTGTCTTCGCCGACCTCGAGGATCTTCTTCTCCAGTTGCTCGGCGGCCCATACGCCGAACGCGTCCGGGGTCATGTCGCCGCCTTCGCCGAACCAGTACGGCTGCGCAATATGCACGATGCCCGGCAGCGTACCGCCCTGCTCGTGCATGCCGCTCATGCCGCCCAGGGCAGCGCCGGCCACGGTGGAGCCGTGATAGCCGTTGACCCGACCGATGATCACCTGCTTCTGCGGCTTGCCCTTGAGCGCCCAGTAATGGCGGACCATGCGCAGGTTGGTGTCGTTGCCTTCGGAGCCGGAGCCGGTGAAGAACACATGGCTCATGCCCGCAGGGGCCACCTCGGTGATCGCCCGGGCCAGCTCCAGCGCCGGCGGGTGGGCGGTCTGGAAGAACAGGTTGTAGTACGGCAGCTCGCGCATCTGGCTGGCTGCCGCCTCGGCCAGTTCTTCACGGCCGTAGCCGACGGCCACGCACCACAGCCCGGCCATGCCGTCGAGGATCTTGTTGCCCTCGCTGTCCCACAGGTGCACGCCCTTGGCCTTGGTGATGATCCGCGGGCCTTTTTCCTTCAGCTGCTTGTAGTCGCTGAACGGCGCCAGGTGATGATCACGACTCAGGTCTTGCCACTCGCGGGTTTGCGGGTTCTTGACGCTCATGTGCTTCTCCGATGACTGACGGCCGCGCTCCTGCGGCCCCGGGGTTTATCAGACCGCGAACAGCAGGAACTCGCGTTCCCAGGAGCTGATCACGCGTTTGAAATTTTCATGCTCGGCGCGTTTGGTGGCGACGTAGCCTGCGATGAATTTCTTGCCCAGGTACGGCTCCAGCGCGCTGCAGTTCTCCATGCGTTCAAGGGCGTCCTCGATGGTCAGCGGCAGGCGCAGGTTGCGCCGCTCGTAACCGCGGCCCTTGACCGGCGCGCTGGGGTTGATGCCTTCGACCATGCCGATGTAGCCGCACAACAGGCTGGCGGCAATCGCCAGGTAAGGGTTGGCGTCGGCGCCGGGCAGGCGGTTTTCCACACGCCGGTTCTGCGGGCCGGCATCCGGCACGCGCAGGCCCACGGTGCGGTTCTCCTCGCCCCACTCCACGTTGACCGGCGCCGAGGTGTCGGGCAGGAAGCGGCGGAACGAGTTGACGTTGGGGGCAAACAGCGGCAGCACCGACGGGATGAACTTCTGCAGGCCACCGACGTGGTGCAGGAACAGCTGGCTCATGCTGCCGTCTTCGTTGGAGAAGATGTTCTTGCCGGTGTTCACGTCGATGATGCTCTGGTGCAGGTGCATCGCACTGCCCGGCTCGCCGGTCATGGGCTTGGCCATGAAGGTGGCGGCGACGTTGTGCTTGAGCGCGGCCTCGCGCATGGTGCGCTTGAACACCAGGAACTGGTCGGCCAGCGACAGCGCGTTGCCGTGACGGAAGTTGATTTCCATCTGCGCGGTGCCGTCCTCGTGGATCAGCGTGTCCAGGTCCAGGTGCTGCAGTTCGCACCAGTCGTAGACGTCCTCGAACAGCGGGTCGAATTCGTTGGCGGCCTCGATGGAGAACGACTGGCGACCGGTTTCGGGGCGACCGGAGCGACCGATGGGCGGCTGCAGCGGGAAGTCCGGGTCCTCGCAGCGCTTGGTCAGGTAGAACTCCATCTCCGGCGCCACGATCGGCTGCCAGCCTTTGTCGGCGTAGAGCTTCAAGACCTTCTTGAGCACGTTGCGCGGCGACAGCTCGACCGGGTTGCCCTGCTTGTCGTAGGTGTCGTGGATCACCTGCGCGGTGGGCTCGATGGCCCATGGCACCAGGAATACCGCGTTCTCGTCGGGGCGGCAGATCATGTCGATGTCGGCCGGATCGAGCAGCTCGTAATAGATGTCATCGTCGACGTAGTCGCCGGTCACCGTCTGCAACAGCACACTTTCGGGCAGGCGCATGCCCTTTTCGGCAATGAACTTGTTGGTGGGGGAGATCTTGCCGCGCGTGATACCGGTGAGGTCGCTGATCAGACACTCGACTTCGGTGATCTTGTGCTCTTTCAACCAATCGGTGAGCTGGTCGAGGTTGTTACTCATAAATACCTCAGGAGGTAAATGTCTGGACTGACGTCAGGACGCCCAGGCTGGGCCGTCCTGCTCATTCTGGATGCCGCACGACGCTAAAGCAAAGCACCTGCCACGGGGCGAACGCGCAGGGCAATACCCGCTGGGCCGCCTGGCCGGCTATAGTGGTGGCAGTCGATTACAGAAGAGGGTGCGATACCGGGCATGCAGCCCAGGCCGTCAATTATTGCGGCCAGGTGGCGGCGCACGGCCACGCGGTATCTGCCGTGGGTGCGGCGGGCGTGCAGACCGATCCGCGCGGTGCGGCCGGTGACGCCGATTGTCGGCTGGCGAGACATGTAACCCCCGGTATTATTGCTGTTATGGGTTGCAACCGAGCTTAGCCTTGTTCATTTTTTTACACAACACCCCTGTAAAAAATAGAATACGGCCCGCTCAAAGTCGCTGTCTCGCTACCAAAGCAGGCCTTGTCGACGCCCTCATTTGCAGCAAAAATGCCGCTTCAGCGCCGTTTTAGGGCATGATGGGGCTGGCTTGACTTCAGCAGGGCTTTCGCGTTGACTGAACCTGCAAGCCCCCATTGATTGATATTTTTAACAACAAAGGTGTTGCATCATGTCGGTACCCCCGCGTGCCGTTCAGCTTAACGAAGCGAACGCGTTCCTTAAGGAACATCCTGAGGTTCTCTACGTTGACCTTCTGATTGCAGATATGAATGGTGTGGTGCGTGGCAAGCGCATCGAACGCACGAGCCTGCACAAGGTTTACGAGAAAGGCATCAACCTGCCGGCCTCCCTCTTCGCCCTGGACATCAACGGTTCCACCGTCGAAAGCACCGGCCTGGGCCTGGACATCGGCGATGCCGACCGTATCTGCTATCCCATCCCCGGCACCCTCTCCAACGAGCCCTGGCAGAAGCGCCCTACCGCGCAGCTGCTGATGACCATGCACGAGCTCGAGGGCGAGCCGTTCTTCGCCGACCCGCGTGAAGTGCTGCGCCAGGTGGTGAGCAAGTTCGACGACCTGGGCCTGACCATCTGCGCCGCGTTCGAGCTGGAGTTCTACCTGATCGACCAGGAGAACGTGAACGGCCGTCCACAGCCGCCGCGCTCGCCGATCTCGGGCAAGCGTCCGATCTCCACCCAGGTGTACCTGATCGACGACCTCGACGAGTACGTCGACTGCCTGCAGGACATTCTGGAAGGTGCCAAGGAACAAGGCATCCCGGCTGACGCCATCGTCAAGGAAAGTGCCCCGGCGCAGTTCGAAGTGAACCTGCACCACGTGGCCGACCCGATCAAGGCCTGCGACTACGCGGTACTGCTCAAGCGTCTGATCAAGAACATCGCCTACGACCATGAGATGGACACCACCTTCATGGCCAAGCCGTACCCTGGCCAGGCGGGCAATGGTCTGCACGTGCATATCTCGGTGCTGGACAAGGATGGCAAGAACATCTTTACCAGCGAGGATCCCGAGCAGAACGCCGCATTGCGTCACGCGATCGGCGGTGTGCTCGAGACCCTGCCGGCGTCGATGGCGTTCCTGTGCCCGAACGTCAACTCGTACCGCCGTTTTGGTGCCCAGTTCTACGTGCCCAACTCCCCGACCTGGGGCCTGGACAACCGTACCGTGGCCTTGCGCGTACCGACCGGCACGCCGGACGCCGTGCGCCTGGAGCACCGTGTGGCCGGTGCCGACGCCAACCCGTACCTGCTGATGGCAGCCGTACTGGCGGGCGTGCACCACGGTCTGACCAACAAGGTCGAACCGGGCCCGGCGATGGTGGGCAACTCCTACGAGCAGAACGAGCAGAGCCTGCCGAACAACCTGCGTGATGCACTGCGCGAGCTGGACGACAGCGAGATCATGGCCAAGTACATCGATCCGAAGTACATCGATATCTTCGTGGCCTGCAAGGAAAGCGAGCTGGAGGAGTTCGAACACTCCATCTCCGACCTTGAGTACAACTGGTACCTGCACACCGTGTAAGGTCCATTCGCCGGCAAGGCCGGCTCCTACAGGGTCGATGTGACCGTGTAGGAGCCGGCCTTGCCGGCGAAGCCCTTAAAGCGCCTTCTCGAAGATCTTCGAATTGCGCTGGTAGTTGTACAGCGAAGCCCGCGCCGCAGGCAGCCGCTCCACCTCGCTGGGCACGAAGCCGCGTTCGCGGAACCAGTGCGCCGTGCGCGTCGTCAGCACGAACAAGGTCTTCAAGCCCATCTCCCGCGCCCGTGTCTCGATGCGCTCCAGCAACTCGTCGCCACGCCCGCCATGCCGGTATTCCGGGTTCACCGCCAGGCACGCCAACTCGCCCGCCTCCGAATCGGCGATCGGGTACAGCGCCGCGCAGGCAATGATCATCCCCTCGCGCTCCACCACACTGAACTGCTCGATCTCGCGCTCCAGCACCTCGCGCGAACGCCGCACCAGGATGCCCTGCTCTTCCAGCGGGCTGATCAGGTCCAGCAGGCCGCCGACATCCTCGATGGCCGCCTCGCGCACCTTCTCGAACTGTTCCTGAGCCACCAGCGTGCCGCCACCGTCACGGGTGAACAGCTCGGTGAGCAGCGCACCGTCCTCGGCATAGCTGACGATGTGGCTGCGCGCCACACCGCCACGGCAGGCTTCGGCGGCCGCGTCCAGCAACTCGCCCTGATAGTCCGAGCCCAGGCGCTGCAGATGCGCCGGCACCTGCTGCGGGCGCAGCTCACGCACCAGCCTGCCGCTCTCATCCATCAGCCCGCGCTCGGCGCCGAACAGCAGCAGCTTGTCGGCCCCCAGCTCGATGGCCGCACGGGTGGCGACGTCTTCGCAGGCCAGGTTGAAGATCTCGCCGGTGGGCGAATAGCCCAGCGGCGACAGCAGCACGATGGAGCGCTCGTCGAGCAGGCGATTGATGCCCTTGCGATCGACCCGGCGCACTTCGCCGGTGTGGTGATAATCGACGCCTTCGAGCACGCCGATGGGGCGCGCCGTGACCAGGTTGCCGGCGGCCACGCGCAGGCGCGAACCCTGCATCGGCGACGCGGCCATGTCCATCGACAGGCGCGCCTCGATGGCGATGCGCAGGTGGCCGACCGCGTCGATCACGCATTCCAGGGTGGCCGCATCGGTGATGCGCAGGCCGTGATGGTAGTGCGCGCTCAGGCCGCGGGCGGCCAGGCGGCTTTCGATCTGCGGGCGCGAACCGTGCACCAGCACCAGGCGCACGCCCAGGCTGTGCAGCAGCACCAGGTCGTGGACGATATTGCCGAAGTTGGGGTGCTCGACCCCGTCACCGGGCAGCATGACCACGAAGGTGCAGTCGCGGTGGGCATTGATGTAAGGCGAAGCATGACGCAGCCAATTGACGTATTCGGGCATAACCAGAGCCTGTAGAAACCTGTGGAAAAAGGACAAGAACGGAAAAGCACACAGCGCTCGAAGGGTTATCGTCGCAACAGGTCTGGCGTCACGCGCGTTCTCCTTGGGTAAAAACGGTTGAAATCAGCGGGCAATTACCGGGTTGAGGCAATAATGCCCGATCAACTCACGCAATAGACGCACGGTAGGCTCCAGGCGTGACATTTCGAGGTACTCGCCCGGCTGGTGGGCACAGCTGATGTCGCCGGGGCCCAGCACCAGGGTTTCGCAGCCCAGACGTTGAAGATAAGGCGCCTCGGTACCAAAGGCCACCGCCTCGGCCGTATGCCCGGTAAGACGCTCGGCCACGCGCACCAGTTCGGCGTCGGCGGCCTGCTCGAACGGCGGCACCTCGGGAAACAGCGGCGCGTAGTCGATCTTCACCTGGTGCTGTTCGGCCAGCGGCGCCAGCTTGCTGCGGATCGCCGCACGCAGCACTTCCGGGTCCATCCCCGGCAACGGACGCAGGTCGAATTCCAGGGCGCACTGCCCGCAGATACGGTTGGGGTTGTCGCCACCGTGGATGCAGCCGAAGTTCATGGTCGGCTGCGGCACGCTGAACTGGGCGTTGCTGTACTGCTGCTGCCATTGCCGGCGCAGGCCCATCAGCTCGCCCATCACCGCATGCATCGCCTCCGAGGCGCTGTGGCCCAGGCTCGGGTCGGACGAATGACCGCTGCGCCCGAGGATATCGATGCGCTCCATCATCACCCCCTTGTGCAGGCGGATCGGGCGCAGCCCGGTCGGCTCGCCGATCACCGCTGCACGGCCCAGCGGGCGGCCGGCGTCGGCCAGGGCGCGGGCGCCGGACATCGAACTTTCCTCGTCGCAGGTAGCCAGGATCAGCAGCGGCTGCCTGAACGGCTGCTCGAGCAGCGGGCGTACCGCCTCGATCACCAGGGCGAAGAAGCCCTTCATGTCGCAACTGCCAAGGCCCACCCAGCGCCCGTCAACCTCGGTCAGCTTGAGCGGATCGGTCTGCCACAGCTGCGGGTCATAGGGCACCGTGTCGCTGTGCCCGGCCAGCACCAGGCCGCCGGGGCCGCTGCCGTAGCTGGCCAGCAGGTTGAACTTGCCCGGCGTCACCTCCTGCAGCTCGCAGGCAAAACCCAGGTCACCCAGCCAGGTGGCCAGCAGGTCGATCACCGCGCGGTTGGACTGGTCCAGGCTCGGCTGGGTGCAACTGACCGACGGCGTGGCGATCAGGGCGGCGAACTGGTCTTTGAGCGGCGGCAAAGGCATGCGCATTCTCCTCGGTACGAGGCCCATCATAGGGCTATCGGGCACCTGGAATAAACCGTCAGCGGCCGACTCCTGTACACTGCACGGCCAAGACGCACCCAGTCATCGAGCCTGCCAGCAATGAACAAAGAAACCGAACTCAAACTGCGGGTCAGCCGCGAGACCCTCGCTGCCCTGCGCGAACACCCGTTGCTGAAGAAGCGCAACAAGTCCGGCTGGCAGCAGCGCGAGCTGCTCAATCAATATTTCGATACCCCAGAACGCGACCTGGCCGCAGCCAAGGTGGCCCTGCGCCTGCGCCGTGACGGCGACGTGGTGATCCAGACCCTCAAGGCCCGTGGCCACAGCACCGCCGGGCTGTCGGTACGCAACGAGCACGAATGGCAGCTGCCCAAGGCCAAGCTCGACCTCAAGAAGCTCGACGAGCAGGTATGGCCGGCCGAGCTGGCCGACCTGGACAAGAAGACCATCAAGCCGCTGTTCAGCACCGACTTCACCCGCGAGTACGCCGAAATCGCCTGGGGCCGTGGCAAGGCCAAGGTGGTCATCGAGGCTGCGCTGGACCTGGGCCATGTAGTGGCCGGCAAGCAGAAGGAAGCCATCTGCGAGCTGGAGCTGGAACTGCGTGAAGGCGACCCGGCCGCACTGCTGGAACTGGCCGCCGAGCTGGCCGCCAGCCTGCCGCTGATGCCGTGCGACATCAGCAAGGCCGAACGCGGCTACCGCCTGCTCGACCCCTCGAGCTTCGCCGTGAGCCTGCCGCCTGCTGAACTGAACGCCGAGATGCCGCTGGACGATGCCTTCGCGGCACTGGCCTGGCACCTGCTGGGCAGCAGCCAGCGCCTGGCCGAGCAGTACCTGTTCAACGGACACTGGCGCCTGCTGCAGGACTGGGTCCAGAGCCTGGCCGAACTGCGCGCCCTGCTCGGCAGCCTGGGCCAGGCCGCGCCACGCCCGACCACCAGCGCCCTGCGTGCCAGCCTCGACGCCCTGCTCGAGGACTGGCGCCCGCTGGTGCTGGCCGGCAACGACGACGAAGACGTGCGCCGCGCGGCGCCCGAGCAGTTCGCCGAAGAACTGCTCGACACTCGCTGGGGCCAGTTCTCGCTGGACACCTCGCGCTGGCTGCTGGCCCGTGGCTGGACCGTCGAGCGCAACAAGCGTGGCGACCGCCAGGGCGCTGCGCAACTGGGCAACTGGCTCAAGGTGCTGCTGTCGGACGAAGCCAACGCGCTGCAACTGCCGCTGTACCACCGCCAGCCTGAAGACCTGGCCGAACAGCTGCCGCGCATCGAGCGCCTGCTGGCCTGGCTGCACCATGCCCGCCAGGTGCTGGAAAGCCCCGACCTGGACCGCCTGTTCGGCGAGCTGAACAAGCTGCACGAACTGGCCAGCCTGCCAATCAGCGACGACGTGCTCGAAGCCCGTGTGCATCAGGCCATGGCGGTGTTCCAGAGCCGCGGCTGGAAGCACCTGCTGCGCAAGTGACGGCTACACCGGCAAGCTGGTCGTGGACTTGATTTCGGACAAGGCCACGATCGAGTTGACCTCCTGGATCCCCGGCACCATCGACAGCTTTTCGAAGAAGAATCGTTCGTAGGCTTCGATGTCCGGGGTGACGATGCGCAGCAGGAAGTCCACTGCGCCCATCAGCACATAGCATTCCAGCACCTCGGGAAACTCGCGGATCGCCTCGGTGAATTCGGCGAAGTTGGTCCGCCCGTGGGCGTTGAGTTTGACCTCGGCGAAAATCTGCGTGTTCAGGCCGATCTTCTTGCGATCGAGCAGGGTCACCTGCCCGCGAATCACCCCCTCCTCCTTGAGCCGCTGGATCCGCCGCCAGCACGGCGACTGCGACAGGCCGACCCGTTCGGCAATCTGTGCGCTGGACAGCGACGCATCCTCCTGCAGCAGAGCCAGGATACGTCGATCGTAGGCGTCCAGTTGGCTTTGCATGTTTTATCCCCTCAAGGCGCCATTAATGAATCGAACAATGCGCAGATTACGCAGATCGCTCGATCATAGAGAAAAAATACCCGGTTGAAGATGTAAAAATTCCTCCATCGAAACCGGAGATTTCCCATGAGCGCCCACGAACGGCTGGACAGCCCCGTCACCCCGCTGCGCAGCGATGTCTGGGCCGCCAATGCTGCGCACAGCAGCGTGCGCTACAGCCTGCAGGTGGAAGCCGAGCCGGACAGCCTGTGCCGCGTGCTCAACCTGTTTGCCCTGCAGTTCCTCACCCCGCACCAGGTACAGATGCAGCAGCAGGACGACCTGTTGAACCTGGAGATCGGCGTAGCCGGGCTGAGCTGGCACCGCGCCGAACTGATTGCACAGAAAATGCGCAACCTGATCTGTGTCGCCCAGGTCAGCGTCGAGCCTCTGGCGGCCTCGCGCATGCCATTGCAGCAGGCACGCTGAACAGAAAAATCCGGCAACCCTTGCGACAGGCCCTGTGGTCCGCTGGCAGCTAGCCTTGGCTGGCCGTCCGACCTTCGCAAGGAAGCCCCATGCCTGCCACGCCGCCCGATCGCTGGCTCGACCTCGACACCCTGCTCGCCGAACTGCTCGCCCAGCAACGCATCAGCCCCGCCTGTGCGCGCCCCTGGCCGCAGGCTGCCAATGAACCCACACATCCGCTGGAGCGCATCGCCCGACGCGGCCTGAACGACCTGCAACGCCCCGGCCATACCCTGGACCTCGATGCCCTGGGCGAATGGCTGGGCCGCCAGGCCGGCCAGCGCCATGTGCGCATCGACCCCCTGGCACTGCAGGCAGCCAGCCTCGGCGGGCTGATGTCGGCCGCATTCGCGCGGCGTCACCAGATTCTGGCCATCGCGGTGGATGCCCACACGGTGACCGTCGCCAGCGCCCAGCCCTACGTACGCAGCTGGGAGCGCGACCTTGGGCAGGTGCTGCAACGCAGGGTGCAGCGGGTGCTGGCCAGCCCGGTGCAGATCCGTGAGCTGAGCCAGGCGGTGTTTCGCCTGGCCCACTCGGTCAGTGGTGCCAGCCAGCAGGCCGTGCCCGGGCCCGAAGGCGCCAGCCTCGAGGCACTGCTTGACCTGGGCAACAGCGCAGGCGACGTCGATGCCAACGAGACGCACATCGTCGGCATCGTCGACTGGCTGTTGCAGTACGCCTTCGAGCAGCGCGCCAGCGATATCCACATCGAGCCGCGCCGCGACCAGGGCCACCTGCGCCTGCGCATCGACGGCCTGCTGCACCCGGCCTACCAGTTCCCGCCGGCGGTGACCCTGGCGGTGGTCAGCCGGCTCAAGAGCCTGGGGCGCATGAACGTCGCGGAAAAGCGCCGCCCGCAGGATGGCCGCATCAAGGCCCGCTCGGCCGCCGGCGCCGAGGTCGAACTGCGCCTGGCCACCCTGCCCACCGCGTTCGGCGAGAAACTGGTACTGCGTATCTTCGACCCGCACCTGCTGCATCAGGACTTCACCCAGCTGGGCCTGGACGGCGAGGCGCTGCAGCACTGGCAGGCGATGCTGCGCCAGCCCCACGGCATCATCCTGGTGACCGGGCCGACCGGCTCGGGCAAGACCAGCACCCTGTACGCCACCCTCAAGCAACTGGCCACGCCACAGGTCAACCTGTGCACCCTCGAAGACCCGATCGAACAGCTCGAGCCGGCCTTCAACCAGATGCAGGTGCAGCCCGGCATCGACCTGGGCTTTGCCAACGGTGTGCGTGCGCTGCTGCGCCAGGACCCGGACATCATCATGATCGGCGAGATCCGCGATGCCGACACCGCGCAGGTGGCGATCCAGGCCGCGCTCACCGGCCACCTGGTGCTCTCGACCCTGCACACCAACGATGCCTGCGGCGCCGTCGGGCGCCTGCTGGAACTGGGCATCGCGCCGTACCTGATCCGTGCCACGCTGGTCGGCGTGCTGGCCCAGCGCCTGGTGCGCACGCTGTGCCCGGCGTGCAAGGTGGCGCAGCCGCTCGACATGGCGCACTGGCGCGAACTCGACCCGCAGGCGCCGCTGCCCACCGCTACCTGCCAGGCTGAAGGCTGCCGCGATTGCCGGTACACCGGCTACCGGGGCCGCACCGGCCTGTTCGAGCTGCTGCCTGTGAGCCCACGCCTGCGCGAGCAGCTGTCGGGCGACGTCGACCTGGCAAACCTGCGCCGCCAGGCCCGGGCCGAGGGGCTGGGCAGCCTGCGCACCAGCGGCGCGCAAAAAGTCGCCGCAGGGCTGACTACACTGACAGAAGTGATTCGCGTTACTGCATGAAATGAAATGATCCGGCGCTGGCCTGCACAGCTGACCACATGCCAAGCTTGCGCACTTTCAGTCCTGCTGACCAAGGAAACGTCATGCAAATCGGAATGGTAATGCTGTTGTTCGTGGGCCTGGCCCTGGCGCTGGTGTTCATGGGGTTCAAGGTGGTGCCGCAGGGTTTCCAGTGGACCGTGGAACGCTTTGGCCGCTACACCACCACCCTCAAGCCGGGCCTCAACATCATCGTGCCGGTGATGGACCGCATCGGGCGCAAGATCAACATGATGGAAAGCGTGCTGGACATCCCGCCGCAGGAAGTCATCACCGCCGACAACGCCACCGTGCAGATCGATGCGGTGTGCTTCTTCCAGGTGGTCAACACGGCGCAGGCCGCCTACGAGGTCAACAACCTCGAGCACGCCACCCGCAACCTGCTGCAGACCAACATCCGTACCGTGCTCGGCTCCATGGAACTGGACGCCATGCTCAGCCAGCGCGACGCCATCAACGAGCGCCTGCTGCGCACCGTGGATGAAGCCACCGCACCGTGGGGCATCAAGATCACCCGTATCGAGATCAAGGACATCAGCCCGCCGGCCGACCTGATGGCCGCCATGTCCGGGCAGATGAAAGCCGAGCGGGTCAAGCGTGCGCAGATCCTCGAAGCCGAGGGCCTGCGGGCGGCTGCCATCCTCACCGCCGAAGGCAAGAAACAGGCGCAGATCCTCGAGGCCGAGGGTGAGCGTCAGGCGGCCTTCCTGGAATCGGAGGCCCGCGAGCGCCAGGCCGAAGCCGAAGCCCGCGCCACCCAGGTGGTGTCCGAGGCCATCGCCAACGGCAATGTGCAGGCCATCAACTACTTCGTGGCGCAGAAATACGTCGACGCGCTGGGCAAGCTGGCCTCGGCCAACAACAGCAAGGTGGTGCTGATGCCGCTGGAAGCCAGCCAGGTGATCGGCGCCGTCGGCGGCATCGGCGAGATCGTGCGGGCCACCTTCGACGGCAAGAAGGGCTGAGCATGTGGGACTACCTGCAACACCTGTCGTTCTGGGACTGGCTGGCGCTCGGTACGCTGCTGCTGATCCTGGAGGTGTTCGGCGCCGGCGGCTACCTGCTGTGGATCGGGGTGGCGGCGGCGGGCGTGGGCGTGATTACCTTCGTCGTCCCGCAGTTGCCGTGGACCTTGCAGTTCCTGCTGTTCGGCCTGCTGTCGGTATTCACCGCAGTGTTCTGGTGGCACCGTCAGCGCAGCAATGCCAGCCCCAGCGATGCGCCGGGGCTGAACATGCGCGGCCAGGAACTGATCGGCCGGACCTTCGTGGTGCAGGAGGCCATCGTGGGCGGTCGCGGCAAGATCAAGGTCGGCGACGGGGTGTGGATGGTCCGCGGGCCGGACATGCCGGTGGGCACCCCGGTGCAAGTGCTGTCGCAGGACGGCGCGATACTGCAGGTTGGCCCCGCACCGTAGGCCCTGGGGAACTTGCCTGGGGAAATCACGATCCAACGCACCATAATAGCCCCCACACTGGAGTAAGCCCCATGCGCGTCAAACTTGCGGTTGCCACCCTTGCCTTGTTGTCGCTGCCGGTTGGCTCGGCGATGGCTGATGGCTTCTGGCGTGATGTGATTTCGTCCGGTGCCACCACCGGCTCCACCTACCTGACCTTCAAGGACCACAAGCTGGTGGTGGCGGCGCAGGAAGATGCCAGCAGCTATGTGGCCAGCAACGGCCAGATCAGCGGGCCGTATCTTGAGGCTGCCATGCAGCGTGTGCGTGCCGAGCAGCCAGGGCTGCAGGTCAGCGACATGGAGCTGGCCAATGCGATCCTGGCGCAGAATGCCGTGACCGAGTAATCACCTCGCCGGCAATGCCGGCTCCTACAGGAGCCAGCCTTGTCGGCCACGAGGCCCTGGCCTCAGCGATAATCCTCCACCGGCACACACGCACAGAACAGGTTGCGGTCCCCGTACACGTTGTCCACCCGGTTCACCGCCGGCCAGTACTTGTGCAGCCGCGCATGGTGGCTCGGCGCAACACCCTGTTCGATCGAGTAAGGTCGTTCCCACACCCCCAGCACATCCGCCAAGGTATGCGGCGCCCGCTTGAGCGGGTTGTCCTCGGCTGGCCAGTTGCCGTTCTGCACCTCTGCAATCTCGGCCCGAATCTTCAGCATCGCCTCCACGAAGCGGTCCAGCTCGGCCTTGGACTCGCTCTCGGTCGGCTCCACCATCAAGGTGCCCGGCACCGGGAACGACATGGTCGGCGCATGGAACCCGTAGTCCATCAGGCGCTTGGCCACATCCTCTTCGGTGATGGCGGTCAGCGTCTTCAAGGGCCGCAGGTCGAGGATGCACTCATGCGCCACCCGCCCATTGCGCCCGCGGTACAGCACCGGGAACGCCCCGCCCAACTGCTGGGCCAGATAATTGGCCGACAGGATCGCCACCTCGCTGGCATCGGCCAGTTGCGGCCCCATCATGGCGATGTACATCCAGCTGATCGGCAGGATGCTCGCACTGCCCCAGGGCGCCGCACTGACCGCGGTGTTCTGCGGGTCGGGCCCGGGCACCGGCACCACCGGATGGCTGGCCACGAACGGTGCCAGGTGTGCACGCACGCCGATCGGGCCCATGCCCGGCCCGCCACCGCCATGGGGAATGCAGAAGGTCTTGTGCAGGTTCATGTGCGATACATCGGCACCGATGTCCGCCGGCCGCGCCAACCCGACCTGGGCATTGAGGTTGGCGCCATCCATGTACACCTGGCCACCGTGGCTGTGGATAACCTCGCAGATCTCACTGATGCCTTCCTCGTACACACCGTGGGTCGACGGGTAGGTGGCCATCAGGCAGGCCAGACGCTCACCTGCCGCCTGGGCCTTGGCCTTGAGGTCGGCCAGGTCGACGTTGCCCGCCACATCGCATTCCACGATCACCACCTGCATGCCGGCCATCTGCGCAGACGCCGGGTTGGTGCCGTGCGCCGAGGCCGGGATCAGGCAGATATCGCGCTGACCCTGCTGGCGGCTGCGGTGGTACTTGCTGATCGCCAGCAGCCCCGCGTATTCACCCTGGGCACCGGAGTTGGGTTGCATGCAGATGGCATCGAAACCGGTGATCGCGCACAGCCAGCGCTCCAGCTCGTCGATCATCGCGGTATAGCCCTGGGCCTGGCTGAGCGGCGCGAACGGGTGCAGGTTGGCGAAGGCCGGCCAGGTGATGGGGATCATCTCGCTGCTGGCGTTGAGCTTCATGGTGCACGAGCCCAGCGGGATCATCGACTGGTTGAGGGCCAGGTCCTTGTTCTCCAGCTGCTTGAGGTAACGCAGCATCTCGGTTTCGCTGTGGTGCAGGTTGAACACCGGGTGCGTCAGAAACGCCGACTGGCGCTGCAAGGCGTCGGGGATGCCGCTGTGCTGCGCCTGGGCATCCAGCTCGGCCACGCTCAGCCCATGGTCGGCGCCCAGAAAGATGCCGAACAGGCGCAGCACCGTGGCCTCGTCGCAGGTTTCATCCAGGCTTACGCCCAGGTGCCCGCGGCCCAGGATGCGCAGGTTGATCTGCGCGGCCTCGGCGCTCTGGATGATCGCGGTCTGGCTGCCGCCGACGTCCAGGGTCAGGGTGTCAAAGAAGTGCTCGTTCAAGCGCTTGAGCCCCTTGGCTTGCAGGCCGGCAGCCAGGATCACCGTGAGCCGGTGCACCCGCTGGGCGATGCGCCTGAGCCCTTCGGGCCCGTGGTACACGGCATAGAACCCGGCGATGTTGGCCAGCAGCACCTGCGCGGTGCAGATGTTGGAGTTGGCCTTCTCGCGGCGGATGTGCTGTTCGCGGGTCTGCAGGGCCATGCGCAGCGCCAGGTTGCCGCGCGCGTCCTTGGAAACGCCGATGATGCGCCCTGGCATGGCGCGCTTGAAGTCGTCGCGGCAGGCAAAGTAGGCCGCGTGCGGGCCCCCGTAGCCCATGGGCACGCCAAAGCGCTGGGTCGAGCCGAGCACCACGTCGGCGCCCTGCTCGCCCGGCGGGGTCAACAGCACCAGGCTCAGCAGGTCGGCGGCGACGCAGGCCAGCGCCTGCTGGGCATGCAGCTGCTCGATGGCCGGGCGCAGGTCGTGCACCCCGCCGTGGGTGTTGGGGTATTGCAGCAGCGCGCCGAACACCCGGTGCTTGTCCAGGTTGTCCAGCCCATCGACGATCAGCTCGAAGCCGAAGCCCTCGGCGCGGGTCTGCAATACGGACAGGGTCTGCGGGTGGCAATGTTCATCGACGAAGAACGCATTGCTGCGCGACTTGGCCATGCGCCGTGCCAGAGCCATGGCTTCGGCAGCAGCCGTCGCTTCGTCGAGCAGCGAGGCATTGGCCAGGTCCAGCCCGGTCAGGTCGATGACCATCTGCTGGTAATTGAGCAGCGCCTCCAGGCGACCCTGGGCGATCTCCGGCTGATAGGCGTATAGGCGGTGTACCAGCCGGGGTTCTCCAGCACGTTGCGCAGGATCACCGTGGGCGTCAGGGTAGCGTGGTACCCCATGCCGATCAGGCTGGTCCACACCTGGTTCTGCTCGGCGTAACCGCGCAGTTTTGCCAGGGCGGCCTGTTCATCAAGCGCCGGGGGCAGTTCCAGCGGGCGGTTCAGGCGAATGCCCGGCGGGACGGTCTGCTCAATCAGTTCACTGCGACTGCTCAGGCCCAGGGCCTGCAACATCGCCTGCTGCTCGGCCGCATCCGGGCCAAGATGACGACGCAGGAACGGGTTGGGATCGTGCAGTTGGCTCAGGGACGGCGACTGGGACATAGCGGCTCTCTCTTCCAAGACCAAGCCTCGAGGGGTCGAGGCTTATTGAGTCTAGGAAGGGATTGCCGTTCGTGCGGGAAAAACTACTCGCCGATGGCGGCCTTGTAGCCGGCAGCGTCCAGCAACTGCTCCAGCTCTGCCGGGTTGGACGGCTTGAGCTTGAAGATCCAGCTGGCGTAAGGATCGTTGTTCAGGTTCTCAGGGCTGTCGCTGAGGTCTTCGTTGACCGCGATCACTTCGCCGCTGACCGGCGCGTAGATATCCGAAGCGGCTTTCACCGACTCCACCACCCCGGCGGCGTCCTTGGCCGCGAACACCTTGCCGACCTCGGCCAGTTCGACGAATACCACGTCGCCCAGGGCTTCCTGGGCGTGGTCGCTGATGCCCACGGTGACGGTACCGTCGGCTTCCAGCCTGGCCCACTCGTGGCTCTCGGCAAAACGCAGGTCGGCGGGGATATTGCTCATAGTGTCTTTCCTCAACAGGTCAGCGGTCGGCCCGCCGGAATGAATTCAGATCAGGATCTTGCCCTGGCGCACGAAGGTCGGCTTGACCACCCGTACCGGGTACCACTTGCCGCGAATTTCCACCTCGGCGCGGTCGGCGGTAGCCACCGGCACGCGGGCCAGGGCAATCGCCTTGCTCAGCGTAGGAGAGAAACTACCACTGGTGATCTCCCCTTCGCCAATCTGTGCGATTCGCACCACCTGATGCGCACGCAGTACACCGCGTTCCTCGAGCACCAGGCCGACCAGTTTCAGCTGCACGCCTGCGGCCTGTTCGGCCTCCAGCGCACGGCGTCCGATGAAGTCGCGGTCGGCCGGTTCCAGGGCGATGTTGTGGGCCAGGTTGGAGGTCAGTGGCGAGTGTGCCTCGTCGATGTCCTGTCCGTACAGCGTCATGCCCGCTTCCAGGCGCAAGGTATCGCGCGCGCCCAGCCCGCTGGGGGCAATACCGGCGCCGACCAGGTCGTTGAAGAACGCCGGGGCCTGCTCTGCCGGCAGGGTGATCTCCAGGCCGTCTTCGCCGGTGTAGCCGGTACGCGAGATGAACCAGTCGCGACTGCTGCGGCCTTCGAAGGGGGCCAGTTCACGAATCAGCGCCGCACGGTCACTGCTCACCAGTTCGGCCAACTTGTCCCGCGCATGCGGGCCCTGCACAGCGAAGATCGACAGTTCGGGACGCTCGCGCACCTGCACGTCGTAGTCGCCGATATGGGCCTGCAGCCAGGCCAGGTCCTTGTCGCGGGTGGCGGCGTTGGCCACCAGTCGGTAGCCGTCGTCGGTGCGGTAGACCAGCAGGTCGTCGATCACCCCGCCCTGTTCGTTGAGCAGGGTGCTGTACAGGGCCTTGCCGTGGGCATTCGGGCTGGCCACATCGTTGGCCAGCAACCAGCGCAGCCAGGGCGTGGCCTGGGCGCCGTGCACATCGATCACGGTGAGGTGCGAGACATCGAAGACCCCGCAGTCGCGGCGCACCTGGTGGTGCTCCTCGACTTGCGAGCCGTAATGCAGGGGCATGTCCCAACCGCCAAAATCGACCATCTTGGCGCCAAGCGCCAGGTGCAGGTCATAAAGAGGCGTACGCTGTCCCATGGGTTTCTCCTTCCGGGCGTGGCGAGGCTGCGGCTGAGGGCAGCGTTTCAGCTACCCGGTGCTGATCGGCCGCAGCGAATGCCGCGCATTGTAGCCGCAAGGGCGCAGCCTTACACCCTCAGTGACTCTGACCCGGGTGACGCGCCGAACGCCTTATCAAACCGATGACCGGCAGCAGCCCCACCAGCACCAGCGTCAACGCCGGCAGCGAGGCACGCGACCACTCGCCCTCGCTGGTCATCTCGAATACCCGCACCGCCAGGGTGTCCCAACCGAACGGGCGCATCAGCAGGGTGGCGGGCATCTCCTTGAGCACATCGACGAACACCAGCAGCGCCGCGCTCAGCGCACCCGGCACCAGCAGCGGGAGATACACCTTGAAAAACAATCGCGGGCCGCTGACCCCGAGGCTGCGCGAGGCCTCCGGCAGCGAGGGCCGGATGCGCCCCAGGCTGTTTTCCAAGGGGCCGTAGGCCACGGCGATGAAGCGCACCAGATAGGCCAGCAGTAGTGCCGCCAGGCTGCCCATCAGCAGCGGCCGGCCGGCACCGCCAAGCCAGCTCGAAAGCGGCACCACCAGCTGGTTGTCGAGGTAACTGAAGGCCAGCATGATCGACACCGCCAATACCGAGCCGGGCAAGGCGTAGCCCAGGTTGGCCAGGCTGACCCCGGCGCGCACCACACGGGTGGGGGCCTGACGTCGGGCAAACGCCAGCAGCAGTGCCACCGCCACGGTGATCAGCGCAGCCATGGCGCCCAGGTACAGGGTATGCAGGATGAGCGCGCCATAGCGCTCGTCGAGGTCGAAACGCCCGCGCTGCCAGAACCACACCAGCAACTGCAGCACCGGGATAACGAACGCGCAGGCGAACACCAGCAGGCACCAGCTGCTGGCAGCCAGCGCCTTGACCCCGTGCAGGTGGTACAGCGCCGCCACCCGGGGCCGCTCGTTGCTGCTGCGTACCGCACCGCGGGCCCGGCGCTCGCCGTACAGCACCAGCATGACGGCCAGCAGCAACAGGCTGGCGAGCTGGGCGGCGCTGGAGAGGCTGAAGAAGCCGTACCAGGTCTTGTAGATGGCGGTGGTGAAGGTGTCGAAGTTGAACACGGCCACCGCGCCGAAGTCGGCCAGGGTTTCCATCAGCGCCAGCGCCACGCCCGCGCCGATCGCCGGCCGCGCCATGGGCAGGGCCACGCGCCAGAAGGCTTGCAGCGGCGATTGCCCGAGCACCCGCGCCGCTTCCATCAGGCCCTTGCCCTGGGCCAGGAAGGCGGTACGTGCCAGCAGGTAGACATAGGGGTAGAACACCAGCACCAGCACGATGATCACCCCGCCGGTGGAGCGCACGCGCGGCAGGCGCATGGGGCCGAACCATTCGCGCAGCAGGGTTTGCACCGGGCCGGAGAAGTCCAGCAAACCGACGAAGACGAACGCCAGCACATAGGCGGGGATGGCGAAGGGCAGCATCAATGCCCAGTCGAGCCAGCGTCGGCCGGGGAATTCGCACAAGCTGGTGAGCCAGGCCAGGCTCACGCCCAGCACGGTGACGCCGACGCCCACGCCGAGGATCAAGGTCAGGGTGTTGCCCAACAGGCGGCTCATCTGGGTGTCGAGCAGGTGCGACCAGATCTGCAGGTCGATGCTCTGCCACGACAGCACCAGCACGCTCAGCGGCAGCAGCACCAGCGCGCAGACGGTGAAGACCAGGGGGTACCAGCGGCGTTGGGCGGGGTGTGACACGGGGGGAGATCTCTGGCGAAGGTGAGAGCGACCGCGTTGCGGTCTATCGCGGGTCAAGCCCGCTCCCACAAGGGCCACGGTGATCCCTGTAGGAGCGGGCTTGACCCGCGATGGGCCCCGACAGGGGCCCCGCAAGAATAAAGCCTTGCGCTCAGTTCCAGCCAGCCCGATCCATCAGGCGAATCGCTTCAGCCTGACGCTTGCCCGCCACTTCCACCGGCAGGCTGTCGGCCTTGAACTTGCCCCACGCCGCCACTTCTGCCGAAGGTTCCACCTTGGGGTTGGCCGGGAACTCCTGGTTCACATCGGCGAAGATCTTCTGCGCCTGCGGCCCGGTCATCCACTCCACCAGCTTGATCGCGGCCTCCTTGTGCGGCGCGTGCCGGGTCAAGCCGATGCCCGACAGGTTGACGTGCACGCCACGGTCGGCCTGGTTGGGCCAGAACAGCTTGATCGGCAGCTGCGGCTGCTCCTTGTGCAGGCGGCCATAGTAGTAGGTATTGACGATGCCCACGTCGCACTGCCCGGCCTCGATGGCCTTGAGCACTGCCACGTCATCCGAGAACACGTCGGTGGACAGGTTGTTCACCCAGCCCTTGAGGATCTCTTCGGTCTTCTCGGCGCCGTGGGTTTCGATCAGGGTCGCGGTCAGCGACTGGTTGTAGACCTTCTTGGCGGTACGCAGGCACAAGCGCCCTTCCCATTCCTTGCCGGCCAGCGCCTCGTAGGTGCTCAGCTCCTCGGGCTTGACCCGGTCGGTGGCGTAGGCAATGGTCCGCGCGCGCAGGCTCAGGCCGGTCCAGTCATGGGACGAAGCGCGATACTGCGGGGGAATGTTGGCGTCGATCACGGCCGACTTGATCGGCTGCAGGATACCCATCTGCTCGGCCTGCCAGAGGTTGCCGGCATCCACGGTCAGCAGCAGGTCGGCGGTGGCGTTGCTGCCCTCGGCCTTGATGCGCTGCATCAACGGCGCTTCCTTGTCGGTGATGAACTTGACCTTGACCCCGGTTTCCTTGGTGTAGGCATCGAATACCGGCTTGATCAGCTCGTCGATGCGCGAGGAATACACCACCACCTCGTCCGCCGCCTGTGCGGTACCGCCCAGCAGGGTGAGCGCCAGGGCGGCGAGTAGATGCTTGCGTGGCAACATGAAGGCGGTCCTCGGAATGCGGGAGAGGCGCAAATGGTAGTGAATGCCATTTGCCTTCTCAACCGAACTGCCAAGGGAGGAGTTACCAGATGTTGCGGTGCCGCCTCAGGCCCGTGCCAGCTCCGGCAGGTCGCCGCTCAGCCCCAGCGCCTGGCGCACGAACAGCGCCTTGGCCTCCGGCAGTTGCTCCACCCACTTCAGGCCACTGTTGCGCAGCCAGCGCAGCGGCAGCGGGTCGGCCTGGAACAGGCGCTCGAAGCCCTCCATTGCGGCCATCAAGGCCAGGTTGTGCGGCATGCGCCGTCGTTCGTAGCGGCTCAGCACGCGCACGTCGGCCAGGCGCTCGCCGCGCTCATGGGCATGCTGCAGCACTTCGGCCAGCACCGCCGCATCCAGAAAGCCAAGGTTCACGCCCTGCCCGGCCAGCGGGTGAATGGTGTGGGCCGCATCGCCGATCAACGCCAGGCCCTCGGCCACGTAGCGCTTGGCATGGCGCTGGCGCAGCGGTACGCACAGCCGTGGGTCGGCCGCCAGCACCGTGCCCAGGCGGCCCTCGAAGGCCCGCTCCAGCTCGGCGCAGAAGGCTTCGTCCGGCAGGGCCATGAGGCGCTCGGCCTGCGCAGGCGTGGTCGACCACACGATGGAGCACCAGTGCTGCTGGCCGTCGCGCAGCAGTGGCAGAAACGCCAGCGGGCCGTCATCGGTGAAGCGCTGCCAGGCCGTGGCCTGGTGCGGCTCGGCACAGCGTACGCTGGTCACGATGGCGTGGTGCAGGTAGTCCCACTCACGGGTTTGGCAGCCGGTCAGGCGGCGCACCGCCGAGTTGGCTCCGTCAGCCGCAATCACCAGCGGCGCGCGCAGGGTGCGGCCATCGGCCAGGGTCAGCAGCCAGTCGTCGCCACTGCGGCGCATCTGCTCCAGGCGGGCGTTGGCCAGCAGGCCGATCTCGCTGTCGTGCAGGCGCTGCAGCAGACCGTCCTGCACCACGCGGTTCTCGACGATGTGGCCGAGCACCTCGGCGTGCACGCTGGCGGCCGAAAAGTGGATCTGCCCGGTGCCGCTGCCGTCCCACACGTGCATGTCCGAATACGGGCTCAGGCGCCGCTCGCGTATGTGCTGCCAGGCGCCCACGCGCTCGAGGATGCGCTGGCTGGCCATCGACAGCGCGCTGACTCGCGGCTCGAAGGGCGCCTGTGCATCGAACGGCTTGACCGTCAGGGGGCTGCCGTCGAGCAGCAGGATGTCCAGGCCACTGTGCTGCAAGGCCAGGGCCAGGGCGCTACCGACCATTCCGGCACCGACAATCAACAGATCTGCGCGCATTTCCATGCTTTCAAGCCCGATAAAGAGAAGAAGGGGTCATTGGCCAGGCTGGTCCGGGCGTGTACCCAGGCCCATGGCCTGGCGGGCGAACCAGCGCTTGGCCGGGGGCAGCAGGTCCAGGCCCAGCAGGCCCAGGTTGCGCCCGGTGGCGAGCAACGGCTGGCCGCTGCCGAACAGCCGCGTGACCTTGTCGGAGAAGCCCACGGTCAGGTCCTGGTCCAGGCGCTGGCGCTCGCGGTAGGCCTGCAGGGTCGCCAGGTCGCCCGGTACTTCAGGCCCGGCCAGCAGACCGTCGGCCAGCGACTGCACGTCGCGCAGCGACAGGTTGAAACCCTGCCCGGCAATCGGGTGCAGGCTGTGCGCGGCGTTGCCCAGCACCACCAGGTGCGAGCGCACCTGCTCCTGGGCCTCGACCAGCGACAGCGGGTAGAGGTGACGCGCGCCCACCTGGCGCAAGGTGCCCAGACGGTAGCCGAACACGCCTTGCAGCTCGGCCAGGAAGGCTCGTTCGTCTATCTCGGCCAGCCGTCTGGCATCCATTCCGGCACGGGTCCAGACCAGCGCGCAGCGGTTTTCCGGCAGCGGCAGCAAGGCCATCGGGCCGTCATCGGTGAAGCGTTCGAACGCCTGCCCGCAATGGGCCTCGCTCGGGGTGATGTTGGCGATCAGCGCACTCTGGTTGTACGGGCGCTGGCTGACGTGGATGCCCAACTGCTCGCGCAGCCCGGAACGCCCGCCGTCGGCCAGTACCGCCAGGTCGCAGTCCACCGTGGTGTCGTCATCCAGTGTCAGGCGGTAGCCGTCGGCCAGCGGCTGCATCGCGCTGACCTGCGCCGGGCAGCGCCAAGTCACCACCTCGGCATCCAGCCCCTGCCACAGGCACTGGCCGAGCCAGGCGTTCTCGACCACGTAGCCGAGTGCCGGCACGCCTTCTTCCAGGGCGTCCAGGCGGGTGGCGCCAAAGCGGCCACGGTCGGACACCTGGATCTGGCGGATCGGTTCGGCGCGGCGGCTGATCGGCTGCCACAGGCCCAGACGCTCGTAGATCTGCCGGGTACCGTAGGAAAGCGCCGAGGAACGTGCGTCGTAACTGGGCTGGAAGCTGTCGCCGGGGGCGAACGGCTCGATCAGCAGGATCTTCCAGCCACGCGCCCTGGCCCCGGCCTGCAGGGCCAGCGCCAGGCTGGCACCGACCAGGCCGCCACCGATGATGGCAAGGTTGACCCGGCTCATGCGGCGTGGCTGCGTGCAGCCGCCATCAATGCTTCGATTTCGGCCACCGTGCGCGGTACGCCGGAGGTCAGGATTTCACAGCCCTGCTTGGTCACCACTACGTCGTCCTCGATTCGTACGCCGATACCGCGCCACTTCTTCGCGACGCTCTGGTTGTCGGCAGCAATGTAGATGCCCGGCTCCACCGTCAGGGCCATGCCCGGCTCCAGCACGCGCCACTGGTCGGCGACCTTGTACTCGCCGACGTCGTGCACATCCAGCCCCAGCCAGTGACCGGCGCGGTGCATGTAGAAGGCCCGATGGGCCTCGGCCTCGATCAGCGCCGGCACGTCGCCCTTGAGCAGCCCTAGCTCCACCAGCCCTTCGGTGATCACCTGCACGGTGGCCTCGTGGGCATGGTTCCAGTGCTTGCCCGGTGCAATCGCGGCAAAGGCTGCAGCCTGGGCCTTGAGCACCAGCTCGTAGATCGCTTTCTGCTCCGGCGAGAAGCGCCCGCTGACCGGGAAGGTGCGGGTGATGTCGCTGGCGTAGCAGTCGATCTCGCACCCAGCGTCGATCAGGACCAGGTCGCCGTCCTTGAGCAGCGCGTCGTTCTGCTGGTAATGCAGGATGCAGGCGTTGCGACCCGATGCCACGATCGAGCCGTAGGCCGGCATCTTCGCCCCGCCCTTGCGGAACTCGTAGTCCAGCTCGGCCTCCAGGCTGTATTCGTGCAACCCGGCGCGGCAGGCCTGCATGGCCCGCACATGGGCGCGTGCCGAAATCGCCGCGGCCTCGCGCATCACCTTCACTTCCGTGGCCGATTTATACAGGCGCATGTCGTGCAGCAGATGATCCAGCGCAACGAACTCGTTCGGTGGCTGGGCGCCGAGGTTGGCCTTGGAGCGGATCACGTTGATCCACTCCATCAGGTGGCGGTCGAATTCGGGGTGGCTGCCCATGGCCGAGTACACCCGGTCGCGGCCTTCGATCAGGCCCGGCAGGATGTCGTCGATGTCGGTGATGGGGAACGCATCGTCCGCGCCGTATTCGCGTATCGCGCCTTCCTGGCCGGCGCGCAGGCCGTCCCACAGCTCGCGCTCGGGGTTGCGCTCGCGGCAGAACAGCACGTACTCACCGTGCTCGCGGCCGGGGATCAGCGCAATCACCGCCTCGGGCTCCGGGAAGCCGCTGAGGTACTGGAAGTCGCTGTCCTGGCGGTACACATGCTCCACGTCGCGGTTGCGAATGGCCACCGCGGCCGCGGGCAGGATGGCGATGCTGTTGGGTTCCATCTGCGCCATCAGCGCCTTGCGACGACGGGCATACTCCGCTTTGGGGATATGGGCTATTGGCACGAGGAACCCCTGTTCGGCATTTAGTGCAAGGAAGGCTTGGGCGCAGGCGCCTGTGGCTTGGCCAGCTCGGAGAACAGCAGCATCGGTGCGACGCGCAGGTACTCCATCACTTCCATATAGTCGCTTTCGCCGTCTTCGGATTCTTCCAGTGCATCCTGGACCTGGGAAATGGCATCCAGGTCACCCAGCACTTCCTTGGCTTCGGCACTCAGGCTCAGGCCTGCCGAGTTGAGGCCGAAGCCGTACAGGAAGCCTTTGCACCACTCGCCCAGGGCGATGGCACGCTCGGTCAGCGGGGCATCGTCGGTGGGCAGCAACAGCACGACGGTGACTTCTTCACCGGTGAGTTCGCCCTTGACCATCTCCTGCAGGCCGATCAAAGCGTTACGAACATTGTCTACAGGATCGACTTCCAGCAGGTGGGCCGCATCGGCCAACCAGCCGTCGGCATCGAAGCCGGCGCCGGCGCAGCTGCGCCCGAGCAACAAGCCGTGAAGCTCGGCAGGCGAAACAGGGTGACCGTTGCTGGTGAGCAAGGTGGCAAAAGCGGTGTATGGCGAATTCGTAATGGGCATGGGCAGCTAGGCGCCAGACGGCGCAATGACTAGAATGAAGGCCTTGTATCCTAGCACCGGCAGGCGCGCCAAGACCATCGACGCCGCCAATTCGGGGCATGCCGGAACTTAATGAGCGGGTAAGACCCGTCTGACAAAAGCGAGTGGCACGTCATGCCAGAGAACGACCTGCAAGCGCTGATGGGCCGATTCGAGCTGTTGATCGAACGTGTCGAGCAACTAAAGCGGCAAAATGCACTCCTATTAGCTCAGGAAAAATCCTGGCGCGAGGAGCGCGCCCACCTCATCGAAAAAAACGAGATCGCCCGGCGTAAGGTCGAATCGATGATTTCGCGGCTCAAGGCCCTGGAGCAAGACTCATGAGTTCAAGCAATAGCGTCACCGTTCAGATCCTCGACAAGGAGTATTCGATCATCTGCCCGCCGGAAGAGCGCAGCAACCTGGTCAGCGCAGCGCGCTACCTGGACAGCAAGATGCGCGAGATCCGCAGCAGCGGCAAGGTGATCGGCGCCGACCGTATCGCGGTGATGGCGGCGCTGAACATCACCCACGACCTGCTGCACAATCAGGAGCGCCCGCAGGCGCCCACCGGCGGTGCCACCCGTGAACAGGTGCGCGACCTGCTCGAACGTGTCGATCAGGCATTGGCCGACGACGCGGGTTCAAAACCGGCCTGAGTTTCGGGTATACTCCGACCACTCCCTGGAGTGCTTGCCAGTCGGTCATGTCCCTGAGCCGATACGCACAACCACGGGGGTTGCACGTGGGGCCGGTGTGCATGTCCGCTTGACGGAAAGCCTTAACGCCTCCTGTAATCTCCACCTTGAACTTTCGGGTTCAAGGGCTACACCGACAGCGGTTCGTCGGGGAGCCTGAATTCTCCAGCCTGCGCCCGCCCAGCGGCGCACGCACATGCACTGCCACCCCTGCGTGGCAGTCGCCCCAGGGACCGCCCGTGCCATGACCGACACCGCGCCGCTTACCCGCCCCCAACTTCGTCGTCTGCTCCGTGATGCCCGCCGTGCCCTCAGCCCGGCCGAACAGCGCCGTGCCGCGCGCGGCCTGTACCGGCAACTGGCGCAGCACCCGCTGTTTCGTCGTGCCCGGCACATTGCCCTGTACCTGCCCAACGACAGCGAGATCGACCCGCGCCTGCTGCTGCGCGAAGCTCAACGTCGAGGCAAGCATACCTACCTGCCGGTGCTGCACGCCTGGCCCAGAACCCGCATGGCCTTCCAGCGCTTCGAGCACGGTGAAAAACTGCGCCCCAACCGCTTCCGCATCCCCGAACCACGCATCAATCTCACACGCCAGCGACCCACCTGGGCACTGGACCTGATCCTGCTGCCGCTGGTGGGTTTCGACGAGACGGGTGGGCGACTGGGCATGGGCGGCGGGTTCTATGACCGCAGCCTGGCGTATCAGGGGCGGCGCAAGGCCTGGAAGAAACCCCTGCTGCTGGGGCTGGCGCACGAATGCCAGAAAGTGCAACGACTGGCCCAGGCCAGTTGGGACGTGCCGCTGCAGGGCACGGTATCGGACAGGGGGTGGTACCTGGCACCCTGAACGGGCGCCGCAAGGCTCAACGCTTGACGGGGGTCGGGGCGGCCGGCATCTCGTAGGCGGCTGTTTCGAGTTTCTGTTCCCACAGGCTTTGTGCATAGCCGGTGGTGACCACACCCAGGCCAAACAGAAAAACGAGCACCCAGAGCAAATCCGGTTTGCGATTCATCGATTGCCCCCCTCAGGCAAACTCATCACGATGACAGCAACGGTTTTTATTATGCCGTGCAGCAGCGTCAAGCTTAAAATGCGCGCATTCTCCGACAACCTGGTGCCACACGCAAACGTTGACGCCAACCGGCTGTCGGTTTCATGCAACAGGTTATTTCAAACTTTGTCTGGAGCGTCAACGATGGCCTACTGGCTGATGAAATCCGAGCCCGACGAGCTCTCGATCGAAGACCTCGCCCGCCTCGGCCAGGCGCGCTGGGACGGGGTGCGCAACTACCAGGCGCGCAACTTCATGCGCGCCATGGCGGTGGGCGACCTGTTCTTCTTCTACCACTCCAGCTGCCCCGAGCCCGGCATCGCCGGTATTGCCCGCATCACCACCGCCGCCTACCCCGACCCCACCGCACTGGACCCCGAGAGCCACTACTTCGACGCCAAGGCCAACGCCGAGAAGAACCCGTGGAGCGCAGTGGACGTGGAGCATGTGGAAACCTTGCGCAAGGTGCTGGGCCTTGGCTACCTCAAGCAACAGGCGGCACTGGCCGAACTGCCACTGGTACAGAAGGGCAGCCGCCTGTCGGTGATGCCGGTGACGGACGAACAATGGGCCGCGGTGCTCGCACTACGTTAATTTCGCGTAAGATGCCCACTCGTTTGATACGTATCAACCCGCCACGGTAGGCAAAACGTCAGACTCTGACGTCAAACGCAGCAGGATGCAGGTGCATGTCGATGAGCCAACACACCCCCAAACTCTTTGCCGGCGCGCTGATTGCGCTGCTGGTGGCAGCCGGCGGCCTGGGCTACTGGAAGTCCATGCACGACCGTCTGCCCGAAGGCCTGAGCATGGGCAACGGTCGCCTTGAGGCCACCGAGGTGCAGATCGCCACCAAAGTGCCGGGGCGCCTGGCCGAAGTGCTGGCCGACGAGGGCGACGTAGTGCACAAGGGCCAACTGCTGGCGCGCATCGACACCCGCACCATGGAGGCCCAGCGCAACCAGGCCGAAGCCGAAGTGCTGCGTGCCCGCGAGAACTACGCGGCCGCCCAGGCCACCGTGCAGCTGCGCCAGAGCGAACAGCTGCTGGCCAGCCAGGAACTCAAGCGCGTGCGCGAACTGTTCCAGCGCAAGTACTCCAGCCAGCAATTGCTCGACCAGCAGCAGGCCCGCTACGACACCAGCAATTCAGCCGTGGTGGCAGCGCGAGCGCAACTCGCGGCAATCAAGGCCGCCATCGGTGCCGCCGAGGCCCAGGTGGCCCAGCTCACCAGCGAAATCGACGACAGCAGCCTGCGCGCGCCCATCGATGGCGTGATCCAGCTGCGCCTGGCCGAACCGGGCGAAGTGCTCGGGGCCGGCGGGCGCGTACTGCTGCTGATCGACCCCAGCGACCAGTACATGAACCTCTATCTGCCCGCCTCCACCACCGGCAAGCTGACCGTGGGCGACCAGGCGCGCATCGTGCTCGATGCCCTGCCCGACCGCGCGCTGCCGGCCAAGATCAGCTTCGTGGCAGCCAAGGCGCAGTTCACCCCCAAGCAGGTGGAAACCCGTGACGAGCGCCAGAAGCTGGTGTTTCGCGTCAAGCTGCGCCTGACCGAGCCCAGCGCGGTGCCCCAGGCCAAGCCCGGCATGCCCGGCGCCGGCTATGTGCGTAGCGCCCCCGTGGACTGGCCGGCCAACCTGCAATGACGGCCCTGGCGCTGCAGGCGCGTGGCATCAGCCACCGCTACGGCTCCCTCGAGGCCCTGCAGGACATCTGCTTTGAACTGCCGGCAGGCACCCGCTGCGGCCTGATCGGCCCGGACGGTGCGGGCAAGTCGAGCCTGCTGGGGCTGATTGCCGGGGTCAAGAAGCTGCAACAGGGCGAGTTGCAGGTGCTGGACGGCTCGATCCGCCAGCGCCGCCATCGCAACAGCCTGTACCCGCGCATCGCCTTCATGCCCCAGGGCCTGGGCGGCAACCTGTACCCTGAGCTGTCGATCAGCGAGAACATCCGCTTCTTCGCCACGCTGTTCGGCCTGAGCCGTTCCGAGTGCGACACGCGCATGCACGCGCTGCTGCTGGCCACCGACCTGGAACGCTTTGCCGAGCGCCCGGCAGGCAAGCTCTCCGGGGGCATGAAGCAGAAACTCGGGCTGTGCTGCGCACTGATCCACGAGCCCGACCTGCTGATTCTCGACGAGCCCACCACGGGCGTCGACCCGCTGTCGCGCCGGCGCTTCTGGGAGCTGGTGGAGCAGGTGCGCAGCGAGCGTCCGCAACTGACCCTGCTGGTGGCCACCGCCTACATGGAAGAGGCCGAACAGTTCGAGCACTGCCTGATGCTCGACCGTGGTCGCCTGATCGCACAGGGGCTGAGCCGCGAGCTGGCCGGCGCCACCGCCAGCGGCAAGCTGGACGACGCCTTCACCTGCTACCAGAGCCAGCAGCAGGATGACCGCAGCCGCACCCAGGCGCCGCTGGTGATCCCGCCACGCCCGGCCGACGACGGCGACATCGCCATCGAGGCCCATGAACTGACCCTGCGCTTCGGCGACTTCACCGCAGTGAACAAGGTCAGCTTCGCCATCGGCCGTGGCGAGATCTTCGGTTTCCTGGGCTCCAACGGCTGCGGCAAGACCACCACCATGAAGGTGCTCACCGGCCTGATGCCGGCCAGCGAAGGCAGCGCCACCCTGCTCGGCCGCCCGGTCGACGCCAAGGACCTGGCCACGCGCAAGCGCGTCGGCTTCATGTCCCAGAGCTTTTCGCTGTATGGCGAACTGAGCGTGCGTCAGAACCTCGAGCTGCACGCACGCCTGTTCGACCTGAACAAGGCCGACAGCACCCCGCGCATCGCCGAACTGATCGAGCGCTTCGACCTGGGCGACATTGCCGCCCAGCAGTCCGGCGCCCTGCCGCTGGGCCTGCGCCAGCGCCTGTCGCTGGCCGTGGCGGTGCTGCACCGGCCTGAAGTGCTGATCCTCGACGAACCCACCTCCGGCGTCGACCCGGCCGCACGCGACGACTTCTGGCGCCTGCTGATCGAGCTGTCCCGCGAGCAGGGCGTGACCATCTTCCTGTCCACCCACTTCATGAACGAGGCGCTGCGCTGCGATCGCATCTCGCTGATGCACGCCGGCCGTGTACTGGCCTGCGATACCCCGGCCGCGCTGCAACAGCAGTTCGGCGGCCAGACCCTGGAAGACGCCTTCGTCACCTGCCTGGAACAGGCGCAGAACAGCAGCCCGGCGCCGACCGAGGCCCAACCGGTGAGCACCACCGCCGAGACCGCCAGCCCGCCACCCCGCAGCGGCTTCAGCTTCGTGCGGCTGTTCGCGGTAGCCACCCGCGAAGGCAAAGAGCTGCTGCGCGACAAGGTGCGCCTGGCCTTCGCCCTGCTCGGTGCGCTGTTCATGATGGTGATCTTCGGCTATGGCATTTCGCTGGACGTGGAGAACCTGGCATTCGCGGTCTACGACCAGGACCAGAGCCCGCAAAGCCGTCTGTACCTGGAAGCGTTTCGCGGCTCGCGCTACTTCGCCGAACAGGCGCCGATCCGCGACGCCGCGCAACTGCACAAGCGCCTGCAACGCTCGGAAATCAAGCTGGCGCTGGAGATTCCCCCCGGCTTTGGCCGCGACCTGAATGCCGGGCGCCAGCCGGTGGTGGCGGCCTGGCTCGATGGCGGCATGCCGTTTCGCGCCGAAACCAGCCGCAACTATGTGGAGGCCGTGCATCAGGCCAACCTCGAACAGCTCGCCGCGCTGAGCAGCCGCGCACAACCAGGCCAGGCAGCGGTGAAACTTGAAACCCGCTTTCGCTACAACCAGGACGTGATCAGCGTGAACGCCATCGGCCCCGGGGTGATGGCGCTGATCCTGGCATTCATTCCCGCGATGCTCACGGCACTGGGCATCGTGCGTGAAAAAGAGCTGGGCTCGATCACCAACTTCTACGCCACGCCGCTCACGCGCCTGGAGTTCCTGCTCGGCAAGCAGGCCCCGTACCTGCTGGTGAGCCTGGTCAACCTGGCGTTGCTGGTGGCGATGAACCGCTGGCTGTTCGGCGTGCCCTTCAAGGGCAGCGCGCTGGCCCTGGCCTGCGGCGGGGTGCTGTACCTGCTGGCCACCACCAGCCTGGGGCTGCTGATCTCGGCATTCACCCGCACCCAGATCGCGGCGATCCTGGGCACCATGATCATCACCAGCCTGCCGACCATCCAGTTCTCCGGGCTGATCGTGCCGCGCTCTTCTCTCGATGGCGCGGCAGCACTGATGGGTCAGCTGTTCCCGGCCGGCTACTTCCTCGACATTGCCGTCGGCACCTTCACCAAGGCCCTGGACCTACGCGAACTATGGCCGCAGTGCCTGGCCCTGTTCGGGTTCTTCGCCGGCTTCACCGGGCTGAGCCTGATCATGCTGAAAAAGCAGGAGGTCTGATGCAGCGCCTGGCCCATATCTACCGCCTCGGTCTCAAGGAGCTGACCAGCCTACGCCACGACAGCGTGCTGCTGCTGTTTCTGCTGTATGCCTTCAGCGTGGCCATCTACATGCCCGCCGCCGGCTCTGTGATCGGCGTGCACAACGCCAGCGTGGCCATCGTCGACGAAGACCACAGCCTGGTCTCGCGCAAGCTGGGCGAGGCGCTGCAACCGCCGGAGTTCCAGCCGGCGGTGACGCTGCCCTACGACCAGCTCGACCAGGCCATGAACAGCGGCCAGTACACCTTCGTGATCAATATCCCGGTGAACTTCCAGAGCGACCTGCTGGCCGGGCGCACCCCGGAACTGCAGGTGAACGTCGACGCCACCGCCATGAGCCAGGCGTTCATGGGCGCCGGCTACATCGGGCGGATCTTCGAACGCGAGCTGCTCGACTACGCCAAGCAGGCCGTGCAGAGCCCGGCGCTGCTGAGCCCACGGGCGCTGTTCAACCCCAACCTGGAGGGCGGCTGGTTTCTGGCGGTGATCCAGATCGTCAACAACATCACCATCCTGGCCATCGTGCTGACCGGCACTGCGCTGCTGCGCGAACGCGAGCATGGCACCCTCGACCACTTGCTGGTACTGCCACTGACGGCACTGGAAATCATGCTGGCCAAGATCGGCAGCAACGCGCTGGTGGTGGTGCTGTGCACCTGGGTGTCGCTGGAGGTGGTGGTCAAGGGGGCATTGGGAGTGCCGCTGGCCGGCTCCATGGGGTTGTTCCTGGGCGTGACCGCGCTGTACCTGTTCGCCAGCACCGCGCTGGGGATCTTCCTCGCCACACTGGCGCGCTCGACCCCGCAGTTCGGCTTGCTGGCGATCCCGGTGATCATCCCGATGCTGTTGCTGTCGGGCGGCAGCACGCCGCTGGACAGCATGCCGCAATGGCTGCAGTGGGTGATGCAACTGTCACCCTCCACCCACTTCGTCAGCCTGGGTGCCGCGATCCTGTTCCGCGACGCCAACGCATCGGTGGTGTGGCCGGACCTGCTGGCGCTGGCGGCGATCGGCCTGGCGTTCTTTGCGATCGCCCTGGCACGCTTTCGCCGCAGCCTGGCCTCGTGACTACTGCACGATCAGGTTGTTGAACAGCAGGTCGGCCACAACCGGCCGGCCTTCTTCGCCGTTGAGCACCTGCTGCACCTGCTTGAGGGCTTCCTGGCGAAGGTGTTCCTTGGCCTCGACGTTGCTCATGCCGTCCAGGCTCTGCTGGGTGAACAGGGCCACCAGCTGGTTGCGGATCAGCGGTTCGTGGTGCTTGACCGCGGCCGCATCCACATCGTTGTCCACGCGCAACGCCACATCGGCCTTGTACACGCGCAGCTTGGGGCCGCCATCAAGGGCATAGTTGCCCACCAGTGGCGGGGTCAGGGAGATGTACGACACCTTCGGCGCGCCCTCTCCGTCCTTGGCTTCTTCGGCCATGGCCGCCGCTGGCAGCATCAGGGCCAGTACCATCAAGATCCACGCTTTCACCAATTCGCTCCTCAAACAGTTGGCGCCAGCATACCCAGCGCCTTCGCCAAACCCAAGCCCGGGCTTATGCCGGCTTATCAGGCCGGGGCATGCTCGTTGACCCGACACCCTGCCCACCTACACTTATCGGCCACCACCCGCAAAGGAATAGCCCTGATGAAAGCCGTGTTGTGCAAAGCCCATGGTCCGGCCAGCGACCTGGTCCTCGAAGAGGTCGCCAGCCCCGTGCCCAAACGCAATGAAGTGCTGGTGCAGGTGCATGCGGCGGGGGTCAACTTCCCCGACACCCTGATCATCCAGGGCAAGTACCAGTTCCAGCCGCCACTGCCGTTCTCGCCGGGTGGCGAAGCAGCAGGGGTAGTGCTGGAGGTGGGCGAAAAGGCCGGGCCGTTGCAGGTGGGCGACCGGGTGATGGCGCTGACCGGCTGGGGCAGCTTTGCCGAGCAGATCGCGGTGCCGGGCTACAACGTGATGCCGATCCCGGCGCACATGGACTTCGCCACGGCTGCCGCATTCGGCATGACCTACGGCACCTCGATGTACGCGCTCACCCAGCGCGGGCATCTGCAAGCCGGGGAAACCCTGCTGGTGCTGGGCGCGTCGGGCGGTGTCGGGCTGGCGGCGGTGGAGATCGGCAAGGCCCTGGGCGCGCGGGTGATCGCAGCGGCCAGCAGCGCCGACAAGCTGGCCGTGGCCAAGGCTGCCGGTGCCGACGAGCTGATCAACTACAGCGAAAGCGGCCTCAAGGACGAGATCAAGCGCCTGACCGGTGGCCAGGGCGTGGACGTGGTTTTCGACCCGGTGGGCGGCGAGCTGTTCGAGCAGGCGGTGCGCGGGCTGGCGTGGAACGGACGGATGCTGGTGGTGGGGTTCGCCAGCGGGCAGATCCCGCAGTTGGCGGTGAACCTGACGCTGCTCAAGGGCGCGGCGGTGCTGGGGGTGTTCTGGGGTGCGTTCGCGCAGCGCCAGCCGGCGGATAACGCCGCGAACTTCAAGCAGCTGTTTGCGTGGCATGCCGAGGGCAAGCTGAAACCACTGGTGTCGCAGACCTACCCACTGGCCGATGCCGGGGCTGCAATCGAGCAGTTGGCGGGGCGCAAGGCGGTGGGCAAGCTGGTGGTGTCTGTGCGATAGCCAAGCCCGCTCCCGCGCTGCCCTGTGGGAGCGGATTTGACCCGCGATAGAGGCGTGAACGTCAGCTCATGTCCCAGGCCAGCAGCACCTGCTTGCACCCACGGCACACGAACTTGTAGAACCCGGTATCCCCGCCCGGCGCATACCCCACCGCGGCCCACGACCAGTCCTCCACGGTCATGCCGTTGTACTCGGCCCAGTGCTCCCGGGTCGCCGGCGTGGCCTCACTGATGTCCTCGGCGCTGGCGTCCCCGTGGAACTCGCAGGCGTCACCGCAATGGTGCATCCACTGGCTGTCCTGCCATGTGGGATAGCCCGGCGTGCGATAGGCGATCTCGTCGAGCACCTCAGGCTTTATGCCCGCCTCCCCCATCGCATACACATCATGGAAACTGCCGTCGTAGCGCCTGGCCGCCGAACCATCGGCGATGCACCACGGGCAGATATCGCCCTCGAGTGTCTGCGCGGTGTACAGCGTGCCGTCATACAGGTAACCACGCGCCTGCCCGCAGCACACGCAAGCCTCGCTGCTGGCCACGATGTAATGAACCTTGCCGGGGTAATAGGTAAAGACCGGAAGTGGTGTTGTCATGGCACTCCTTCTCACAGCTGCTTGAGCGCAAGGTCACGCAGTTGCTGCGGCCAGGCGTCGATGAACATCAGGTCGGGCTGCCCGGCGCAGCGCCGCTCGATAGACGGCAGCGCTGCCTCGAACGCCTGCTGCGCCTGCTTGAACTGCAGCAGGGTGGGCGATGCGGGTGACGTCCTGGCCAGCAAGCCGATGGACGTGGCCACGCTGTCCATCTGCCACAGCGGCTGATGCGAGCGGATCTGACGGTAGGTGGCCAGGTAGTAACTGAACAGCTTGCACTGCAGCTGCGGCAACGCGGCCTGGGCATCCAGGGTCATCGCCATGGACTGCTCATCCATGCGAAAGAGCAGGCTCTGCACCACATCGGTTTTCAGCGGCTCGCCCGCGGCCACCGTCCAGGGTTCGAACCGCACCTTTGCGATGGCCGCTTCTGCAGACGCACTGAACAACGCATGATCACTGTGCTTGACGGTTACATGGCTGACCGAGCCATCGCGCGAATCGACCTGGTAGCCGATGCGCACAGCGCCCTCCAGGCCCACCAGCCTCATGGCCCTCGGGTACACCGGGGCCGGGGGCTGCGCGAACGTGGGCACATGCTCGGCCTGCACGGCGCAGCACCAGCACAATAGTATTCCAAACCAGCGTTTCATCCCTGATTCCCAACACGTCCATTGATAAGGGGCGCGATGGTACCGCAGGCTTCACGCCTTGTCCGCCGAATGACAACGCTTGAAGCGTGCCTCCAGGTTGCGGTCGGGCATGGCATGGGTGCGCAGCGCCGAAAGGGTCTGCTCGACATAGTCGCGGGTGGTGCCGTAGCGACCCTTGGCGCTGGCCAGGATATGGCTGAGCAAGGTGTCGGGCAGGTTGCCGGCATAGCACGGCAAGTGCCGCTCCAGCACGAAGCCCAGTGCCTGCACCTTGCTGCCGTCCTCGAGGCGGCAGTTGAGCCAGTGCGGACGGTACGCCGGGTACGGCATCTCGCGCTGCCACAGCGCCAGCAATGAATCCTCCAGGCGCTCTTCGGGCAGCCGATAGGCAAAGCCGCTGCACGAGCCACCACGGTCCAGACCGAACACCAGCCCCGGGCACTCCGGAGTGCCGCGGTGCTCGTGGGACCACAGGTACAGGCCGCGATGATAGCCATGCACGCGTGCGCGCCGGCGCTCGGCCGCGCTGCATTCCGGTCGCCAGATCAGCGAGCCATAGGCAAACAGCCAGACCGGGCCGCCCTGATGGCGGGACATGGTGTGATCAACCGATTGTCGAAGTTGCTCGTGGGTCAGTTGCTGACCGAAGTCGAGCACCGGAGGGTACGCCAAACTCGAGGGTGCAGTTTCAATTGCCGACATGATCGCCGCCAGAATTCCTCGTGAACTACTGAAGTGGCCCACTGTAAAGTCATTGCACTAACAATACATCGACCGTACGGCAGATGGCCGCTCGAATACAAGCCCCCGTTGCAAACAAAGCCCCCAGCACCGGGGCTTTCAGGCCTGCTGTTTCAAGTGTAGTAATAGTTTTTGGCGGTGCTTGCAATAATTAACGCGGCCAGCACTTATAACCAACGAGGCACAATCGGGTTATTTGAATCGGCGCGTTATTGCAACGCGCCGTTATTACCTAAGTTAGCCGCGCGGGGCATAAGCGAATACATCGGCGCGCATCTGGTGTGCGTCCATGCCAGCGTCCACCAGGGCATCGAGGGTGGCGTAGATCATGGTGGGCGAGCCACTGGCATACACGTGCACGCCCGCAAGGTCGGCAATGTCTTCGCAGACGGCCTCGTGCAGCAGTCCGCAGCGCCCCTCCCAGCCGCACAAGTCGCTCACTACCTTGTGCAGGAACAGGTTGGGCAGCGTTGCCCACTCGTCCCAGTGCTCGATCTGATAGAAGTCTTCCGGGCGGCGCACTCCCCAGTACAGGTGCACCGGGTGCTTGAAGCCGCTGGCCCGGCAATGTTCGATCAGGCTGTGCATCTGCGCCATGCCGGTACCGGCAGCAATCAGTACCAGCGGCCCGTCCGGCAGTTCGGCCAGGTGCGTGTCGCCAAACGGCAGCTCCACCCGCGCCATGCGGTTGCGCTGCAACTGTGCGATCAGTTCCAGTGCACTGCTCTCGCGGGCCAGCACGTGCAGCTCCAGGTCACGCCCGCTGTGTGGCGCCGAGGCCAGCGAGAACGCGGCCTTGTCGCCAGCTTCGCGCTCGATCATCAGGTACTGCCCGGCGTGGTAGCGCGGCGGCTTGCCGGCCGGCGCGCGCAGACGCACGCGCCACACGTCGCCGCCCACCTCGACACATTCGCTCAACTGGCAGGCCAGCTTGCGCACCGGCAGCTCGCCCAGGGCCAACACGCCATCCCACAGCAACACGCAATCCTCCAGCGGCTCGGCGATGCAGGTGTACAGCTCGCCATGGTCCTTCACCTCGCCATCCTGGCGCACACGGCCTTCCACCAGCAGTGCCGCGCACACATGGCAATTGCCATTGCGGCAGCTCTGCGGGCAGTCATAGCCCAGACGACGGGCCCCATCCAGTATGCGCTCACCAGGGTTCAGTGCCAGCACCGCCCCGGAGGGCTGCAAGGTAACCTGCATCAGTCTATTCCCAACTGTGTCCACAGCTCATCGATGCGTCGGGTGACGGCCTCGTCCTTGACGATGACACGCCCCCACTCGCGGGTGGTTTCGCCCGGCCACTTGTGGGTGGCATCCAGGCCCATCTTCGAGCCCAGGCCGGAAACCGGCGAGGCGAAGTCCAGGTAGTCGATCGGCGTGTTGTCGATCATCACGGTATCGCGCTTGGGGTCCATGCGCGTGGTGATGGCCCAGATCACGTCGTTCCAGTCCCGCGCGTTGATGTCGTCGTCGGTGACGATCACGAACTTGGTGTACATGAACTGGCGCAGGAACGACCACACCCCCAGCATCACGCGCTTGGCGTGCCCTGGGTACTGTTTTTTCATGGTGACCACCGCCATGCGGTACGAGCAGCCTTCAGGCGGCAGGTAGAAGTCGGTGATCTCGGGGAACTGCTTCTGCAGGATCGGCACGAACACTTCGTTCAGCGCCACGCCCAGAATCGCCGGCTCGTCAGGCGGACGCCCTGTGTAGGTGCTGTGATAGATCGGCTTGGTGCGGTGGGTGATGCGCTCCACGGTGAACACCGGGAAGCTGTCGACTTCGTTGTAGTAGCCGGTGTGATCGCCATACGGGCCTTCGGGCGCCATCTCGCCGGGGTGGATCACGCCTTCGAGGATGATCTCGGCGGTGGCGGGCACCTGCAGGTCATTGCCGCGGCACTTGACCAGCTCGGTACGGTTGCCGCGCAGCAGGCCGGCGAAGGCGTACTCGGACAGGCTGTCGGGCACCGGGGTCACCGCGCCGAGGATGGTCGCCGGGTCGGCGCCCAGTGCCACGGCCACCGGGAACGGCTGGCCAGGGTGCTTCTCGCACCACTCGCGGTAGTCCAGCGCGCCGCCACGGTGGCTCAACCAGCGCATGATGACCTTGTTGCGGGCGATGACCTGCTGGCGATAGATACCCAGATTCTGGCGGTCCTTGTTCGGACCTCGGGTCACGGTCAGGCCCCAGGTGATCAGCGGCGCCACGTCGCCCGGCCAGCAGTGCTGGATCGGCAGCGCGCCAAGATCGACGTCGTCCCCCTCGATCACCACGTCGTGGCAGGGCGCATCCTTGACCACCTTGGGCGCCATCGAGATGACCTTCTTGAAGATCGGCAGCTTCGACCAGGCGTCCTTCAGCCCCTTGGGCGGCTCGGGCTCCTTGAGGAAGGCCAGCAGCTTGCCGATCTCGCGCAATTCGCTGACCGACTCGGCGCCCATGCCCATGGCCACGCGCTCCGGGGTGCCGAACAGGTTGCCCAGCACCGGAATGTCGTAACCGGTAGGGTTCTCGAACAGCAACGCCGGGCCCTTGGCACGCAGGGTGCGGTCGCAGACCTCGGTCATTTCCAGGATCGGGGAGATGGGGACCTGAATGCGCTTGAGTTCGCCGCGCTGTTCCAGGCCGCGGATAAAGTCGCGCAAATCGCGATACTGCATGCGGGAGCCTCGTGTTCGCCGTAGCGGTCGGGGTGCAAAGTGTAGCGCCGAACCCCGCCCGCCAGAATAGACAATGTACAGATAGCAAAAAGCCGGGTTTCCCCGGCTCTTGCGTACCGCCCGTGTTACTTGCGCTTCATCGACAGGAAGAACTCGTCGTTGGTCTTGGTCTGCTTGAGCTTGTCGACCAGGAACTCGATGGCAGCGATCTCGTCCATCGGGTGCAGCAGCTTGCGCAGGATCCACATGCGCTGCAGCTCGTCGTCGGCGGTCAGCAGCTCTTCGCGACGGGTACCCGAACGGTTGATGTTGATGGCCGGGAACACGCGCTTCTCGGCAATGCGACGGTCCAGGGGCAGTTCCATGTTGCCGGTACCCTTGAACTCTTCGTAGATCACTTCGTCCATCTTCGAGCCGGTCTCGACCAGCGCGGTGGCGATGATGGTCAGCGAACCGCCTTCCTCGATGTTACGTGCAGCACCGAAGAAACGCTTCGGCTTCTCCAGGGCGTGGGCGTCGACACCACCGGTCAGCACCTTGCCGGAGCTCGGGATCACGGTGTTGTAGGCACGGGCCAGACGAGTGATCGAGTCGAGCAGGATGACCACGTCCTTCTTGTGCTCGACCAGGCGCTTGGCCTTCTCGATGACCATCTCGGCCACTTGCACGTGACGGGTTGGCGGCTCGTCGAAGGTGGAGGCGACCACTTCGCCGCGCACGGTGCGCTGCATCTCGGTCACTTCTTCCGGGCGCTCGTCGATCAGCAGCACGATCAGGTGGCACTCGGGGTTGTTGCGGGTGATGTTGGCCGCGATGTTCTGCAGCATGATGGTCTTGCCCGCTTTCGGCGGGGCGACGATCAGGCCGCGCTGGCCCTTGCCGATCGGCGCGCACAGGTCGATGACGCGACCGGTGAGGTCCTCGGTGGAACCGTTGCCGGCTTCCATCTTCAGGCGCTTGTTCGGGAACAACGGCGTCAGGTTTTCGAAGAGGATCTTGTTCTTCGCGTTTTCCGGACGGTCGTAGTTGATGGTGTCGACCTTGAGCAGCGCGAAGTAGCGCTCGCCTTCTTTGGGCGGGCGGATCTTGCCGACGATGGTGTCACCGGTACGCAGGTTGAAGCGACGAATCTGGCTGGGCGAGACATAGATGTCGTCCGGGCCGGCCAGGTACGAAGCGTCAGCCGAACGCAGGAAGCCGAAACCGTCCTGGAGAATCTCCAGCACGCCGTCACCGGAGATTTCCTCGCCGCTTTTCGCGTGCTTTTTCAACAGGGAGAAAATCACGTCCTGCTTGCGCGAACGGGCCATATTTTCTATGCCCATCTGTTCGGCCAATTCGAGCAGATCGGTAATCGGCTTTTGCTTGAGTTCAGTCAGATTCATAAGGGGAATGACGTAATCATGTAAGAAGGGGGAATTAAGCTTCTGGCTTAATGAAGCCGCGCCGCAGAGAAGGCGACAGGATCGCGTACTAATTCGAATTGAGGTGCGTCGGCGACGGCGTGCAGGGGGCACTGAAAGAAACAGTGCGAGGCCGAATGTATCACTTGCATTTTCTGGCGTCTAGTCACCAGACAGAGAAAAGCCCCGACGAATGCGGGGCTTTTTTCGACTCAGATATTGGCGTCGAGGAACGCCTGCAGCTGAGACTTGGACAATGCGCCGACCTTGGTCGCCTCGACATTGCCGTTCTTGAACAGCATCAGCGTCGGGATGCCACGCACGCCGTGCTTGGCTGGGGTTTCCTGGTTTTCGTCGATGTTCAGCTTGGCGACGGTCAGTTTGCCCTCGTAGGTAGCGGCGATGTCGTCCAGAACCGGAGCGATCATTTTGCATGGGCCGCACCATTCAGCCCAGTAGTCGACCAGCACCGGACCTTCAGCCTTGAGCACGTCGGCTTCGAAGGTGGCGTCGGTGACGTGTTTGATAAGATCGCTGCTCATGGAAGTCTCCAAGGTCGTAAGCAAAAAAACGTGGCCCATCATAGCCGCCATCGCCGTAGACAGGAAGCCACGCGCGATTGACTGTAACTATAGTTGTGCGAGACGTTGCATATCGACTGTCACACAAAAGTCATAAAAAAGACTCGCAACTGCGTCAGGTCAAGCCTTGCCACACTGCGCGTTGGCGTCGGCGGCGGATCGTGGCACGATTGCCGGGTTATCGACCGAGAACCCATCACCATGCCGCAAAACCCAGCCAAGAATCTGTCCCTGATAGCCGCCATCGACCTGGGCTCCAACAGTTTTCACATGGTCGTGGCCAAGGCCCACCACAACGACATTCGCATCCTGGAGCGGTTGGGGGAAAAGGTTCAGCTGGCCGCCGGCATCGACGAAGAGCGCCAGCTCAGCGAAGAGTCCATGCAACGCGGGCTCGACTGCCTCAAGCGCTTCGCCCAGCTGATCAACGGCATGCCTGACGGCGCGGTGCGCATCGTCGGCACCAACGCCTTGCGCGAAGCGCGCAACCGCGGCGAATTCATCCGCCGCGCCGAAGCCATTCTCGGACACCCGGTGGAGGTGATTTCCGGCCGTGAAGAAGCACGCCTGATCTACCTGGGCGTCTCCCATACCCTCGCCGACACCCCCGGCAAGCGCCTGGTGGCCGACATCGGCGGCGGCAGTACCGAATTCATCATCGGCCAGCGCTTCGAGCCCCTGCTACGCGAAAGCCTGCAGATGGGCTGCGTGAGCTTCACCCAGCGTTACTTTCGCGACGGCAAGATCACCCCGGCGCGCTATGCCCAGGCCTACACCGCCGCGCGCCTGGAGCTGATGAGCATCGAGAATGCCCTGCACCGCCTGACCTGGGATGAAGCCATCGGCTCCTCTGGCACCATCCGCGCCATCGGCCTGGCCCTGAAGGCCGGCGGCATGGGCAATGGCGAGGTCAACGCCGAAGGTCTGGCCTGGCTCAAGCGCAAACTGTTCAAGCTGGGCGATACCGACAAGATCGACTTCGAAGGGGTCAAGCCCGACCGGCGCACCATCTTCCCGGCGGGCCTGGCGATCCTGGAGGCGATCTTCGACGCGCTGGAACTGCAACGCATGGACCACTGCGAAGGTGCCCTGCGCGAAGGCGTGCTGTACGACCTGCTGGGCCGCCACCACCACGAAGACGTGCGCGAGCGCACCCTGACCTCGCTGATGGAGCGCTACCACGTCGACCAGGGCCAGGCGGCACGGGTCGAGCGCAAGGCGCTGCATGCCTTCGACCAGGTGGCCAAGGCGTGGGATCTTGAAGACGGGATCTGGCGCGAACTGCTGGGCTGGGCGGCCAAGGTGCACGAAGTGGGACTGGACATCGCCCACTATCATTACCACAAGCACGGCGCCTACCTGATCGAGCACTCCGACCTGGCCGGCTTCTCCCGTGAAGACCAGCAGATGCTGGCACTGCTGGTGCGCGGGCACCGGCGCAACATCCCCAAGGACAAGTTCGCCGAATTCGGCGACGACGGCGTGAAGCTGATTCGTCTGTGCGTGCTGCTGCGCTTCGCGATCCTGTTCCACCACATCCGCGGCACCCAGCAGATGCCGACGGTCAAGCTGCATGCCGCCGGCCAGAGCCTGGATGTGGAGTTCCCGGCCGGCTGGCTGGAACAGAACCAGCTGACCCAGGCCGATTTCGGCCTGGAAGCCGAATGGCTGGCCCGGGTCGGCTTTACCCTCAGCGTACGATAAGCACCGGGTTGCTCAGGCGCTCGAGCAGAGTGGCCTGGGCACTGCGCGGGTTCTGGTTGCCGGTCGGCGTGCTGCGCACATAGCGGCCGTCCGACTGCAGCAGCCACGCGTGGGTGTTGTCGGTCAGGTACCCCTCCAGCTCCTTCTTCACCCGCAGGATCAGCTTCTTGCCCTCCACCGGGAAGCAGGTCTCGACACGCTTGTCGAGGTTGCGCTCCATCCAGTCGGCACTGGAAAGGAACATCTGCTCTTCCCCGCCATTGAGGAAGTAGAACGCCCGGGTGTGTTCCAGGAAGCGCCCGATGATCGAGCGCACGTGGATGTTGTGCGAAACGCCCGGAATGCCCGGACGCAGGCAGCACATGCCACGCACCACCAGGTCGATGCGCACGCCCGACTGGCTGGCCTTGTACAACGCCTTGATGATCTTGGGGTCGGTCAGCGAGTTGAACTTGGCGATGATGTGCGCCGGCTTGCCTTCCAGGGCGAACTGGGTCTCGCGCGCGATCATGTCGAGCATGCCCTTCTTGAGGGTGAACGGCGCGTGCAGCAGCTTCTTCATGCGCAGGGTCTTGCCCATGCCGATCAGCTGGCTGAACAGCTTGCCGACGTCCTCGCACAAGGCGTCGTCGGAGGTCAGCAGGCTGTAGTCGGTGTACAGGCGGGCGTTGCCGGCGTGGTAGTTGCCGGTACCCAGGTGCGCATAACGCACGATCTCGCCGGCCTCGCGCCGCAGAATCAGCATCATCTTGGCGTGGGTCTTGAACCCGACCACGCCATAGATCACCACCGCACCCGCCGCTTGCAGGCGGCTGGCCATCTGCAGGTTGGACTCTTCGTCGAAACGCGCGCGCAGTTCGATCACTGCGGTGACCTCCTTGCCGTTACGCGCCGCATCCACCAGCGCGTCGACGATCTCGGAGTTGGCGCCGCTGCGGTACAGGGTCTGGCGCACGGCCAGCACGTGCGGGTCTTTCGCCGCCTGACGCAGCAGGTCGACCACCGGGGTGAACGACTCGAAGGGGTGCATCAGCAGGATGTCCTGCTTGCTGATGACACTGAAAATGTTCTCGCTGTTCTGCAACAGCTTGGGAATTGCCGGGGTGAACGGGGTGTACTGCAGCTCCGGGTGGCTGTCCAGGCTGGTGATGCTGAACAGGCGCGTGAGGTTGACCGGGCCATTGACCTGATACACCTCGTGCTCGCTCAGGCTGAACTGCTTGAGCAGGTAATCGGACAGGTGCTTGGGACAGGTATCGGCCACTTCCAGGCGCACCGCATCGCCATAGCGACGCGAGAACAGCTCGCCACGCAGGGCACGGGCCAGGTCTTCGACGTCCTCGGAGTCCAGCGCCAGGTCGGCGTTGCGGGTCAGACGGAACTGGTAGCAGCCCTTGACCTTCATGCCCTGGAACAGGTCGTCGGCGTGCGCATGGATCATCGACGACAGGAACACGTAGTTGTCGCCGGGGCCACCGACGTCTTCCGGCACCTTGATCACCCGCGGCAGCAGACGCGGCGCCGGAATGATCGCCAGGCCCGAATCACGGCCGAACGCATCGATGCCTTCGAGCTCGACGATGAAGTTCAGGCTCTTGTTCACCAGCAGCGGGAACGGGTGGGTCGGGTCCAGGCCGATCGGGGTAATGATCGGTGCGATCTCGTCGCGGAAGTAGCGGCGCACCCAGGTCTTGAGCTTGGTGGTCCAGTGACGCCGGCGGATGAAGCGAATCTGGTGCTTTTCCAGCTCCGGCAGCAGCACGTCGTTGAGGATCGCGTACTGGCGGTCCACTTCGCTGTGCACCAGCTCGCTGATGCGCGCCAGCGCCTGGTGCGGCTGCAGGCCGTCGGCGCCGGCCTGCTCGCGAGCGAAAGTGATCTGCTTCTTCAGGCCCGCCACACGAATTTCGAAGAACTCATCCAGGTTGCTGGAAAAGATCAGCAGGAACTTCAGTCGCTCCAGCAGCGGGTAGGACTCGTCCAGCGCCTGCTCCAGCACGCGGATGTTGAACTGCAGCTGGGACAATTCGCGATGGATGTACAGGCTGCTGTCGTCCAGGCCCGGCACGGCAATCGCCGGCACCGCCGGGGCCGGAGCCACCACGGGCGCCTCGGCTTCGACCACCGGCGCGGGCTCGAGGTCCGGCGGGGTTTCGACCAGTTGCTCGGGCACCGGCTGGGCATCCTTCACTTCGACTTCGGTAAGTGCTTCGTTATTCATCTAGCGTTCCTGAAGGGCGTTACTGCCCTCTCATCAATTGTGCGGCGCGAACAGCGAAATAGGTCAGGATGCCGTCGGCGCCCGCCCGTTTGAAAGCGGTGAGGGATTCGAGGATAACCCCTTCCGAGAGCCAGCCGTTCTGGATCGCGGCCATGTGCATCGCGTACTCGCCACTGACCTGGTAGACGAAGGTCGGCACCTTGAACTCGTCCTTGACCCGCGCAAGGATATCCAGATACGGCATGCCTGGCTTGACCATTACCATGTCGGCGCCTTCGGACAGGTCGGCGGCCACTTCATGCAGGGCCTCGTTGGTGTTGGCCGGGTCCATCTGGTACGAGGCCTTGTTGGCCTTGCCCAGGTTCAGCGCCGAGCCGACCGCGTCGCGGAACGGGCCGTAGTAGGCGCTGGCATACTTGGCCGAGTAGGCCATGATGCGCACGTTGACATGACCGGCCAGCTCCAGGGCTTCACGGATCGCCTGGATCCGCCCGTCCATCATGTCCGACGGGGCCACCACCTGGGCGCCGGCCTCGGCATGCGACAGCGCCTGGCGCACCAGGGCGTCGACGGTGATGTCGTTCTGGACGTAGCCTTCCTCGTCGAGGATACCGTCCTGGCCGTGGGTGGTGAACGGGTCCAGTGCCACGTCGGTGATCACCCCCAGCTCCGGGAAGCGGTCGCGCAGGGCGCGGGTGGCGCGCTGGGCAATACCGTCCGGGTTGTAGGCTTCGGCGCCATCCAGCGACTTCCTGTCCAGCGGGGTCACCGGGAACAGGGCCAGGGCCGGAATACCCAGCTTCACCCACTCCTCGGCGGCCTGCAGTAGCAGGTCGATGCTCAGGCGCTCCACGCCCGGCATCGAGGCGACTTCCTCGCGACGGTTTTCGCCGTCCAGCACGAAAACCGGCAGGATCAGGTCGTCAACAGTCAGTGTGGTTTCGCGCACCAGGCGACGGGAAAAGTCGTCACGGCGGTTGCGACGCAGGCGAGTGGCAGGAAACAAACGGTTAGCGGGGGTAAAGCTCACGGCAGACTCCTGAGCCCGCGCAGGCGGGCGAGCGCGACAGTTATAAGCAGCCATTATGACGCCCGTATGACGACCTGAGGCAACCCTGCGACTTATGGACGCATTCATTCTCCTTGTAGGAAATGTTCACGTCGAGACACATTTGGACACTTTCCCTAAAGCCTCCCAGGGGGTAGGCTGCGCGTTCATTTCGCCAGCACCCAGAAAATGCTTGAACAATTCCTGCAGGATTTCGGCTATTTTGCCCTTTTTCTAGGCACCTTTTTTGAAGGTGAGACCATACTGGTTCTCGCCGGATTTCTTGCGTTCCGTGGCTACATGGATATCAACATGGTGGTGCTGGTTGCCTTCTTCGGCAGCTATGCCGGCGACCAGCTGTGGTACTTCATGGGGCGTCGTCACGGGCGCAAGCTGCTGGCGCGCAAGCCGCGCTGGCAGATGATGGGGGACCGTGCGCTGGAGCACATCCGCCGCCACCCCGACATCTGGGTGCTGAGTTTCCGTTTCGTCTACGGCCTGCGCACGGTGATGCCCGTTGCCATCGGCCTGTCCGGCTACCCGCCGCGCCGCTACCTGCTGCTCAACGGCATCGGTGCCGCAGTATGGGCACTGGCCCTGGGCGCGGCCGCCTACCACTTCGGCGCCATCCTCGAAGGGCTGCTGGGCAACGTGAAGAAGTACGAGCTGTGGGTACTCGGTGCCCTGGTGGTACTGGGCGCCCTGCTGTGGCTGCGCCGGCGCTTCAAGGCCGCCCGCATTGCCCGCCAGGAAGCCGCCGAGGCCCAGGCCGAACTGGCACGGGCCCAGGCCCGGGAGCAGCCCACTGGCGAAGGTGGCGACCGGCCATAGGCCTGGCTGCTCGCTCTCACGACTGAACACTCCCCCTGCATTGCGATCTATGTAGAGAGCCTGGCGAGAATGGCCAAATCAGGGGACATTTAGCGCCTTGAACGGGAGTAGTGAGCATGACCAAGAAAAAAGTTGCGGTGATCCTTTCCGGTTGCGGTGTGTACGACGGTGCCGAAATTCACGAGAGCGTCATCACCCTGCTGCGCCTTGACCAGCGTGGCGCCCAGGTGCAGTGCTTTGCACCGAACATCGCGCAGATGCATGTGATCAACCACCTTACCGGCGAAGAGATGCCCGAAACGCGCAACGTGCTGGTGGAGTCGGCGCGCATTGCGCGCGGCGAGGTCAAGGACCTGCGTGAAGCGAATGCGGACGACTTCGACGCACTGATCGTGCCCGGTGGCTTCGGCGCTGCGAAAAACCTCTCCAACTTCGCCGTGGAAGGCGACAAATGCTCGGTCAACCCCGATGTGCTCGCACTGGCCGAAGCCTTCGCCGAAGCGGGCAAGCCGGTGGGCCTGATCTGCATTTCGCCGGCCCTGGCGGCCAAGATCTACGGGCCAGGCGTGGTCTGCACCATCGGCAACGATGCCGACACCAGCGCGGCCGTGGTCAAGATGGGCGGCACCCATGAAGAATGCGATGTGCACGACATCGTCGAAGACACTCAGCGCAAGCTGGTCAGCACCCCCGCCTACATGCTGGCGCAGAGCATCGGCGAGGCGGCGGGCGGGATCTACAAGCTGGTCGACCGGGTGCTGGAACTGACCCACGAGGCCGACTGAGGCATCACTGCGGGTAGGCGCGTGCCAACCGCGTGAGAATGCGGTCCAGCGCATTGGCGAAGGCCTGTTTCTCACGCTCGCCGTAGGGCGCCTGCCCACCACCGACCTGGCCCTGCTCGCGCAGGTCGGTGAACAGGTTGCGCACCGCCAGCCGCTCGCCCATGTTGCGCTCGTCGAATTCGCGACCACGCGGATCGAGCGCGGCCACCCCCTTCTTGACCAGCCGATCGGCCAGTGGCACATCGCTGCAGATCACCAACTCGCCGGGCACGGCGTGTTCCACCAGGTAGTCGTCGGCAGCATCCGGCCCGCTGGGCACCACGATGAGCCTGACGCAGGCAAAGGCCGGCTTGATCTGGCCCTGGCCGGCGACCAGCACCACCTCGAACTGGCGCTTGAGGGCAAATTTGACCAGTTGGTCCTTGGCCGCCTTGGGGCAGGCATCGGCGTCGATCCAGACACGCATGGTTGGGTTATCCACCGCAAAGAGAACAAGGCGCACAGTATCCCTGCATTGGCGCGGCGTTGCAGCATTCGCCGACAAGCCAGCGCAGGGGCCCTCGATCAGTGCACCGAAACCCGCCGCCCTGCCAGCCAGCTGCGCCCGTACAACACCGCAATGGCCACCAGCGCCAACGCCTGCGCGGCCAGTGAATACGCATCGGCATGAATCCCCAGCCAGTCGAAGTCGAAGAACGCCACCGGCCGCGTACCGAACACCCCCGCCTCCTGCAACGCCTTCACCCCATGCCCGGCGAACACCACCGACAACGCGCACAGCAGCGCCGCGTTGATGCTGAAGAACAGCGACAGCGGCAACTTCGCCGACCCGCGCAGAATCACCCACGCCAGACCCACCAGCAGCACCAGCGCCGTCGCCCCGCCGGCCAGCACCGCATCGTGCGCCGCAGGCCCGGCCTGCAGCCACAGGGTTTCGTAGAACAGGATCACCTCGAACAGTTCGCGGTAAACCGAAAAGAACGCCAGCACGGCAAAGCCGAAGCGGCCGCCGCCCCCCACCAGGCTGCTTTTGATGTAGTCCTGCCAGGCCGCCGCATGGCGCCGGTCGTGCATCCACACCCCCAGCCACAGCACCATCACGCAGGCGAACAGGGCGGTGCAGCCCTCCAGCAGTTCACGCTGTGCGCCCCCCACGTCGATCACGTAGGCAGCCAATGCCCAGGTGGCAAAGCCCGCCACCAGGGCCAGCGCCCACCCCACGTTGACGCTGCGCACCGCCGACTGCTGCCCGGTATTGCGCAGGAAGGCCAGAATCGCCGCCAGCACCAGGATTGCCTCCAGCCCCTCGCGCAGCAGAATCAGCAGGCCGGAGATGAAGCTCAGCGACCAACTCAGGCCATCGCCACCCAGCAGCTTGGCCGATGCTTCGAGCTTGGCCTTGGCCGCCGCCAGGCGTTGCGTCACCTGCTCCACCGGCAAGCCGTCCTGCAACCCCTGGCGGTAGGCCATCAGGTCCTTTTCGGTGTTCTTGCGCAGGTTGGCATCGACGTTGTCCAGGGCGCTTTCCACCAGCTCGAAGCCCTCCAGGTACGCCGCCACCGACAGGTCGTAGGCCTGCTCGTGGTCGCCGGCACGATAGGCGGCCAGGCTCTGTTCGAGGGTGGTGGCGGTGTAGTCGATCAGTTGGCCAGGGCCGCGTTGCGCCGCTGGCGGCTTGGCGCGCTGGGCGCGAAAGGCGGCCGCCGCCTCGCCACCCTGGGTGTCACGCACCTGCGCCGGGGTGAGCTGCGCCAGCTCGGCCAGGCTGAAGCGCCGGTCGGCCTGCACAGCACCAGGCTCGGCGCTGAAGCCGGCAATGTAGCTGGCCACATCCCAGCGCTGGCGCTCGTCGAGCTGGTCGGCGAACGCCGGCATGTCGCTGCCCTCGATGCCCTGCTCCATCACCCGGTACAGCTCGGCCAGGCTCAGGGTGTCGAGCCGCGCCGCCTGGCGCAGATCGCCCGGCGGTGGTTCCAGCCCCAACCCCGCAGGCCCATCGCCGGCGCCGCCGTCACCGTGGCACACCGAACAGTGCTGGGCGTACAGCGGTGCACCGCGGGCCGGGTCCGGGGTAATCACCGGCGCTAGCGGCGCGGCACTGCTCAAGGCACTGCCGAGGGCCAGCAGCGGCCCTAGCAGCCAGGCGAACACACGGGGGCGGGGCGTCATGGGAGCCAATCTCGAACAGGAATGAGGAGGATTGCATTGTTCACTTCCACTTGCGCCGGCTCAAGCACCACCCGGAAGTTTCATGAAAAATTTTGAAACAAGTTTATCTCCTACCCCGGGAATCGACTTATTCCTACACCGCACGGGAAATGTGACTACTGGCACATCCAAGAAAAAATGCAGCACAAGGCCATTAATTAGCCAGTCATTGCGTCTATAATGCCGCGCCTTTCGTTATAGCGAATGGAAATACAGGCTCCTCTGCTAAGAGGATTTGGAACTAGCGTCCAAAGGGATCACCGCCACTCGCCGGCGCCTAACGTCACTTTTCAGGGAAGAGATTCAAGATGGCCTCCCGTGTCCTCACCGTCGCCACGCTGTGCGCGATCGTCCAACTGACGGGCTGCGCAGCGTTTCGCAGCTACGACAGCGAACTCCAGGAAACCAACCAGCAGCTGGCCAGCGGCAACGTCGACGCGGCCCTGGCCCTGCTGGAAAAGAACAACAAGGGTGAGGACAAGGACCTTCTCTACTACTTCGAGAAAGGCGAACTGCTGCGCTCCAAGGGCGACCTGAGCGGTAGCCAGGATGCCTGGCGCGAAGCCGATAGCGTGGTGTTCAAGTGGGAAGAGTCGGTGAAGCTGGACACCGCCAAGTACCTGAGCCAGTTCGGCAGCTACCTGGTCAACGACAAGGTGCGCCGCTACGAAGGCTACGACTACGAAAAAGTCATGCTGACCACCCAGATGGCCCTGAACCTGCTGGCGCAGAATGATTTCGACGGTGCCCGCACCGAAATCAAGAAAACCCACGAACGTGAGGCCGTGATCGCCGAGCTGCGCGACAAGGAATACCTCAAGCGCGAAGAAGAGGCCGAGAAGGAAGGCGTCAAGACCGAGTACAAGGACCTGCAGGGCTACCCGGTGGCCGCCCTGGACGCGCCTGAAGTGGTCGGCCTGAAGAACAGCTACCAGAGTGCGTTCAGCCACTACCTGTCCGGCTACGTATACGAAGCACTGGGCGAAAAAGGCCTGGCTGCACCGGGCTACCGCAAGGCGGCCGAACTGCGCCCGAACACCGCGCTGCTCGAGCGTGCGCTGCTCGACCTCGACAAGCCTGCCGCCAAGGGCGCCGACAGCGACGTGCTGATCGTGGTGCAGAGCGGCCTGGCGCCGGCCCGCGACTCGGTGCGCATCCCCCTGCCCCTGCCAATCAGCGGCAATCTGGTGATCACCCCGCTGTCGTTCCCGATCATCAAGGAAGACACCTCCACCGCGCACTTCAGCGAGATCTACCTGAACGACAAGACGCTCTCGCTGACCGCGCTCAACAGCACCACCGCCATGTCGCGCCGCGCGCTGCGTGACGACATGCCAGGCATCATCCTGCGCACCAGCGTGCGCGCCATCACCCGTGGCGTGGCGCAAAAGCAGCTCAACGACGTCAACCCGCTGGCTGGTCTGGCCGTGGGCATCGCCTCGGCCGTCACCGAAGGCGCCGACACCCGCACCTGGCGCACCCTGCCGGACGACACCCTGGTTGCCCGCGTGCGCCTGGCCCAGGGCGAGCACCAGCTGAGCCTGCCGTCGAACCTGGGCGGCAGCAAGATCGCCGTGAAGATCGATCGCCCCTATCAGGTCGTGGCCCTGCGCGTCGTGGGCAACCGCGTCTACGCCGGTGGCCCGGCCCTGCAAGTCACCCAGCCTGCGCCGGCCGCCGCCGTCGCCAGCCTCAAGTAAGCCAAGGAATCGCCATGCGCCTCAAGCTTCTCGCCGCGCTCGCCACCGCCACCCTGCTGGCCGGCTGCGCCACCCCACCACCGCCCGCACCGGGCAGCGCCGCCAGCAAGGTGGTCGTGATGGGCAAACTGAGCAACATCGATATCGGCCCGATGCGGGTTGCCCGCGAAAACGGCTTCATGACCGTCAAGGTCTCGCTGACCAACACCAGCCGCAGCAACAAGACGATGTTCTATCGCTTTGCCTGGCTGGGCAACGACGGCTTCCCGGTCGCCAGCGAAGAAAGCTGGAAGACCCTGAGCCTGTACGGCTCGCAGTCCACCGTACTGCCAGCGATTGCCCCGGTCCCCCAGGCCACTGACTTCCGCATTGAAGTCCAGGCCCAGTAATTTTCAATTTTCAGGAGATGCTCAACATGATGTTCGCTCGTTTTTCCCTGCTGGCCGTAGTGGTCGCGCTGGCCAGCGGCTGCGCCAACAACTCCCCTGTACTGGGCGGCAAGAACATTGGCTACGGCGACAGCAAGGCCGTTGAACTGGTCACCAACGAGTTCGGTTCCACCGACCTGCAGATGATCGCCGAAAGCATGACCCGCTCGCTGGCCCAGTCCGGCATCCTGCAGGGCCGTCCGGTGGTTCAGGTCTACGACGTGAAGAACAAGACCAGCGAGTACATCGATACCCGCGAGATCACCACCTCGATCAAGACCCAGCTGATGAAGACCGGCACCGCCCGCTTCGCCAGCGACAACAACCAGATGCAGAGCCAGGTCGACCAGCTCAAGCTGCAGAACCAGAGCGGCCTGTACAAGAAGAACACCGTGGCCAAGACCGGCAACATGATCGCTGCCAAATACCGCCTGGAAGGGTCGATCAGCTCGATCGTCAAGCGCAGCAGCGACTACAAGGACGTGTTCTACAAGTTCAGCCTGCAGCTGATCGACGTGGAAAGCGGCCTGGCCGAGTGGATGGACGAAAAAGAAATCCGCAAGACCACGGAGCGCTAAGCAATGCGTGCATGGATGGGCATCATCGGCCTGGCTTGCGCGTTCGGCGTGCAAGCGGCCCCCAAGGTAGCGGTCACCGACCTGGCTTATCAGGAGCGCGTGGAGCAGTACATCCACATGGTCTCGGCGAGCAGCAACTCGAATGCGAGCATGTACCACGCCAACGCGTCGTCCAGCTACAGCGAGTTCGAAAGCAGCCAGAGCTACATCGAGCAGACCGAGCTGCGCAAGTTCAGCGGTGACATCAAGGGCGAGATCCTCAAGTCCGGCATGTTCCAGCTGGTGCAGGGCACGCCGTACACGGCCAAGGCCAAGCAGGACGTGTATGACGTGATCGCGCGGATCAAGGCGGGCAACTACAAGGGCGCCGACTACGTACTGTTCGGCACCCTGTCGGATATCGACTTCCAGCGCGATATCACCTCGATCGACAACACCAACAGCTACTCGGCGATCCTGGGCCTGACCCTGGTGGCCGATTTCAGCCTGATCAACACCCGTACCTACGAGATCACCTCGGCGTTCACCGCCATGGGTGAAGGCCAGGACACCAAGCTGGTGAACAGCCAGGACGTGCGGGTCAGCCTGAACCGTCCGCGGGTGGTGCGTGAAGTGTCCAAGGAACTGGGCATGGATGTGGCCAGACAGCTCAAGGAGCAGCTGGTGGGTGTGATGCCGGATCAGGAACGTGCGCCGATGCGCAACAACCTGCCGCCGGATGAACCGGCGCAGATCTTGCGCTGAGCATGCAAAAGGCGACCCTCGGGTCGCCTTTTTTATTGGGTGTCTGTGCTGGCCTCTTCGCCGGCAACGCCGGCTCCCACAAGAACAGTGGTGACCCGCGATGGAAGGCGCAGCCTTCCGGTCTTAGACCGGCGCCCGGCGAATGGTCGCCAGCAATGTCGCCGCACCCAGGAACAACCCGGCAAACGTGCGGTTCATTCGCCGCTGCTGCCGGGGCGTGCGCAACAGGCGCAGCACCCGCGCCGCCAACCCGGTATAACCCGCCATCACCAGCAGGTCCACCGCCACCATGGTGCCGGCGATCGTCAGGTACTGCGGCAGCAGCTCGGCATGCGGATTGATGAACTGCGGCAGCACCGCAAGCATGAAGATCAGCGCCTTGGGGTTGCTGACGTTGACCAGAAAACCACGGAACACCAGGCTCAGCGGCTTGCCGATGGGGCGTACCGTCGAGTCGTCGGCCAGGTCTGCCGGCAGCGCTCGCCACTGTTTCACGGCCAGGTAGATCAGGTAGGCAACGCCAAACCATTTGATGACCTGGAACGCGGTAGCCGAGGCAGCGAGTACCGCGCCCACGCCGGCGGCAATGATCGCGATCTGCATCACCAGCCCCAACTGCAGGCCCAGCGCGTTCCAGTAGCCGCGCCAGAAGCCGTACTGCAGGCCGCAGGACATGGACGCAATGGCCCCCGCCCCCGGCGAAAGACTGATTACCCAACAGGCAGCAAAAAAAGCCAACCACGTTTCCAGCGACATCACACACCTCGGCCCGGACCCTTGTTCAAGGGTTCCACGCTAATGCGCCGCTGAAAAAATCACCACATTTTTTTGCAGCCGGTGTTCAGGCCCCGGGTTTCGGGCTTTCGCTTACCACGGCCAGGCCGTCCGAACCGCGCCAGCGGCGCACGCTCTTCTGGAAGAACTGGCTGTTGGGCACCTGCACCAGTGCGCCGCCCGCCTCGGGCAGTTCGACCAAGGTGGTGAACAGCAGGTTGATCGCGGTCACGCGGCCCTTGACCCCCGGCTTGTCGAGTGTCTCGACCAGCTCGACAACGTCGCCGATGCGAAACGGCCCCACGGTGAAGATCAGCACCGCGCAGAGCAGGTTGGACAGTACGCTCCACATCGCGAAGAAGGCCACCGCCGCCACCGCGACAAAGCCCGACAGGGCCGTCCACAGCACCGTGGCCGAAACACCCAGGCGCTCCAGCACGAAGATCAGCGCGCTGCCCATGATCAGCCAGCGCAAGCCGCCGCGCAGCGGCACCATCAGCTCCGGCGGCAACGGGTAACGCTCGCTCAGGCGAGTCAGGCAGCGCGCCACCAGGCGTTGCAGCAGGTACGCCGCGACCAGGATCAGCAGTATCTGCAGGCCCATCCAGAAGGGGCCGATCCACTCGACCGGCAGCAATCCCTGCATCGACTCCATCAGGACAACGCCTCCAGCTCGGCCTGCATGCTTTCAAGCACTTCGAGCGCTTGCATCCAGGCTTCTTCCAGCTCGCCTTCGCGCACCTTCAGCTTGGCCTGGCGGGCCAGCAGCTCGCGCAGCTCGTCCTTGCGCGCCGCTTCATACAGCGCGCTGTCGCTCAGGCTGGCATCGACCCCGGCCAGCTCTTCATGCAACTTGGCCAGCTCGGCTTCGAGCTTGTCGGCCTGGCGCTTGTGCGGGGCCAGTTGCTGGCGCAACGCCGCCGCAGCCTGGCGCTGGGCCTTCTTGTCGGTCTTGTCGGGGTTGACCGGTGTGATGCTGACCGGGGCATTGCGCTGACGATACTCGACCAGCCAGCGGGTGTAGTCGTCGAGGTCGCCATCGAAGGTCTCGACCTTGCCGTCTGCCACCAGCAGGAAGTCGTCGGTGGTGCTCTTGAGCAGGTGACGGTCGTGGGACACCACCAGTACCGCGCCACTGAACTCCTGCAGGGCCATGGTCAGTGCCAGGCGCATCTCCAGGTCCAGGTGGTTGGTCGGTTCGTCGAGCAGCAGCAGGTTGGGCCGCTCCCAGGCAATCAGCGCCAGGGCCAGGCGGGCCTTTTCGCCGCCGGAGAAGTTCAGCACCGGCTCGTCGATGCGCGCACCGCGAAAATCGAAACCGCCGAGGAAGTCGCGCAGGGTCTGCTCGCGCTCGGTGGGGGCCAGGCGCTGCAGGTGCAGCAGGGGGCTGGCCTTGCTGTCCAGCGAATCGAGCTGGTGCTGGGCAAAGTAGCCCACCACCAGGTTCTCGCCGCGCACCAGGCGTCCGGCCAGCGGCTCCAGCTCGCCGGCCAGGTTCTTGATCAGGGTCGACTTGCCGGCGCCGTTGGGGCCCAGCAGGCCGATGCGCGCACCCGGGGTGAGCTGCAGCTTGACCTTCTCCAGCACGGTCTTTTCGCCATAGCCCAGGCGGGCTTCGGCAAGGTCGAGCAGCGGGCTGGAGATCTTCTCGGACTCGCGGAAGGTGAAGTCGAACGGCGAGTCGACATGCGCCGCCGAAAGCTCCTCCATGCGCTCCAGTGCCTTGATGCGGCTTTGTGCCTGGCGCGCCTTGGTGGCCTGGGCCTTGAACCGGGCGATGTACTTTTCCATGTGGGCGCGTTGCGCCTGCTGCTTCTCGTACGCCTGCTGCTGTTGCGCCAGGCGTTCGGCACGGGCGCGCTCGAAGGCGCTGTAGCCGCCGCGGTAGAGGGTCAGCTTGCACTGTTCCACGTGTGCCACGTGGTCGACCACCGCATCCAGGAAATCGCGGTCGTGGGAAATCAGCAGCAGCGTGCCGGGGTAGCTCTTGAGCCAGTCTTCAAGCCACAGGATCGCATCCAGGTCCAGGTGGTTGGTGGGCTCGTCGAGCAGCAGCAGGTCGCTGGGGCACATCAGTGCCTGGGCCAGGTTCAGGCGCATGCGCCAGCCGCCGGAGAAGTCGCCGACGCGCCGGTCCATCTGTTCGTTGCTGAAGCCCAGGCCGGCCAGCAGCTTGCGAGCGCGGGCATCGGCGGTATAACCGTCGGCGCTGTCGAGCTCCACATGCAGGCGGGCCAATGCATTGTTGTCGTGCGCGGCCTCGGCGGCTGCGAGCGCAGCCTGTACCTCGCGCAGGCGCACGTCGCCATCGAGCACGTAGTCCACCGCCAGGCGATCGAGGGTATCGACCTCCTGGCGCATGTGCGCGATGCGCCAGTCGCCGGGCAGCTGGCATTCGCCCGAATCGGGCGTGAGCTCACCGCGCAGCAAGGCGAACAGGCTGGATTTGCCGGCGCCGTTGGCACCGATCAGGCCGGCTTTCTGGCCGGCGTGCAGGGTCAACTCGGCGCCTTCTAGCAGGCGCTGGGGACCACGCTGTAAAGTGAGGTTCGAAAGTCTGATCATAATGGCCGCGGAGTCTACCAGCTTCGATGGCAACTGGCGCGAGTAGGACCATGCACACCGACCTGTGGAATTTCGCTCTGCACCTGTACGCCCGGCCGGGCGTGGAGGCTGCCTGCCTGGCCTTGCAGGACGAAGGGGCCGATGTGTGCCTTCTACTGTGCGGGGCGTGGCTTGAAGCCGGCAGGGCCGGGGTGACCCCCGAGCGCGTACAGCACCTGCAACAGCTGGCCGCTGCCTGGCAGCAGCATGTGGTGACACCGCTGCGTCAACTGCGCCGGCAATGGCGTGCAGACGCGCAGCACGACCCGCAGCTGACGCACTTGCGCGAGCAGGTCAAGGCACTGGAACTGGAGGCGGAGCGAACATTGCTGGCGCGCCTGCAACAGGCTAGCGAAGGCTGGATGAATCAGGGTGTGGCAGGTGACTGGCTGGCCGTGCTGGCCCCCCAGGGCACCCGGCACCACGACGCGCTGCAGGTGCTGCGCGTCGTGGCGGTGGCGGATCAGGAAGCAGTCGAGGGCGACTGAGTCACTGGGGTCGTCACGGGTGCAGCGGCAGGCGAAGCAGCAGGTGCGGCTGTGGTGGCCGCAGCAGGTGCTGAAGTCGCCGGTTTGGCAGCAGCGGGTTTGGCGGCCGGCTTGGCAGGGGCCTTGGCAGCAGCAGGCTTGGCAGCTGGCTTGGCCGGAGCCTTGGCAGCGGCGGGTTTGGCAGCTGGCTTGGCGGCTGCAGGTTTGGCAGGCGCCTTGGCCGCAGCAGGTTTGGCAGCTGGCTTGGCGGGCGCCTTGGCAGCGGCAGGTTTGGCAGCTGGCTTGGCGGGGGCCTTGGCGGCTGCGGGTTTGGCAGCAGACCTTGCCGGAGCCTTGGCGGCTGCAGGTTTGGCAGCTGGCTTGGCCGCGGCTGGCTTGGCCTCGGCAGTTTTGGCCGCTGGCTTGGCGGCGGCTTTGGTAGCGGCTGGCTTGGCTGCAGCCTTGCGGGCCGGGGCCTTGGTGGCCGACTTGGCCGCTACCGGAGCAGCCTTGGCCGAACGCGAGGTCAGGGCCTTGGACGCTGCTTCCTGCACCTTGCCGACGCCTTGGGCGAGCTTCAGGCTTTCCTGCGCATCACGCTTGAGCTGCACGATGTACAGGCGGGTTTGCGACTGGCGATCCTTGAGCGAATCGAGCAGGGTTTCCAGTTCGCCTACGGCGCCCTTGGCCTTGTTCTGCGCCTTGTTCTTGCCGGCGACCGCAGCGTCCTGAAGTTTGAGACGCGACTTGTGAAGTTTTTCCTGCGCCTTGCCCCGTTGTTTTTCCAACTTGGCCAACAGTTTTTCAGCATCAGCCAGTGCTTGCGAGCAGGCACTTTCCAGATGCTCGAGCAAACTGCCCGAGAGTTGATGTAGCAGGTGTAATGGCGTACTGACTGGCTTCTTACTGGCCGACATGGCTTACCTCCTGGCTGACGAGAATGCGGCTCATACTAGACCTTCTGCTGCTACCGCCGCTAGGGCATGTTGACAGTAAGTAGGACGCCGCGTTGCATGCCTGGGCAAAGTTGTTATGGCTGCAGCTGCGCACAAGTGTAGATGCTGTTAAAAAGGCTGTCGGAATTTGCTCTATGCAAAGATTCATCCGGCCCTCACCATGCACTCAAACCACCTGGAGTGAGCCTGTGCCACGCTACCTGTTACTGCCCTTGCTGCTCGCCCTGCCCTGCGCATTCGCAGACACCACCGAGCCACCGGCAAGTGCTCACGACCTGTCCTATAGCGTCGGCGCCAGCCTGGGTGAACGGTTGCGCAACGAGATGCCCGAGCTGCAGCTCGATGCCTTGATCCAGGGGTTGCAACAGGCCTACGCGAACAAGCCCCTGGCAATCAGCCAGGCACGGCGCGAAGCGATTCTCAGCCAGCACGAGGCCCAGGCCAGCGAGGCCGCCGAGCAGTCGCAGGTGGAAATGCTGATGGCGTTGGAAACCCGTTACTTGGCCACCGAACGCGCCCGTGCCGGAGTACGAGAACTACCCGAAGGCGTACTGGTGACCGAACTGGTCAAGGGCAATGGTGCCTCACCCAGGGCCGATGGCCGGGTGCAGGTACGCTACGTCGGCAAGCTGCCCGATGGCAGCGTGTTCGACCAGAGCGAACAACCGCAGTGGTTCAGCCTCAAGAGTGTGATCGAGGGCTGGCAGGTGGCGTTGCCACAGATGGCTGTCGGGGCGAAATGGCGTGTGGTGATTCCGTCGGCCAAGTCCTACGGAGCCGATGGCGCAGGCGATCTGATTCCGCCGTTCACGCCACTGATCTTCGAGATCGAACTACTGGGGGTTGCCGACTGAATGTCGGCAACGGAGGAGACAGGGATCAGGCCTGGACGGCCTCTTCTTCCTTGTGCGCGTTGTGCAGCACTTCGATCAGGCAATCCTCAAGCTCGAAGCGCTCGTGGAGCAGGCTGCCCAGCTCGCTGAGCTTCTTGGCGAAGCGCTCCTGGTCGGTACAGTTGCCCTTGTCGCAGTGATCGTTGAAAGCCGACGCGATATCGGTAATGGCACTGATACGAGGGCTGATCTGCTTCGCCAGTTCCAGGCCCTTGTCATCTCCGAACGCCTTGGCTTCAGCCACCAACTGCTCACTGACCTCGAAGTGCCAGGCGGAGACGTAATCGACCAGTATCGCGCAGAAGCCGAGGTTCTTGTCCTTGTCCGCAAAAGCCGGTTTGGCATCGCGCAATGCGCGAAAGGCCGTGACCAGTTCGGCCCGCTCGTCCAGCCAGCGGTCAATCAGCTTGTGAACCCCACCCCAGCGTTCCTGAGCATTCTGACAACTATCTAACATGGCGGTGTCTTCCCTTCTGGGTCATGCCGCTGCGCCCCGTCGTGCGAGGTATGCACAACAAAGGGAGAAAGCAGCAGAACGGCATCGAGCAGCAGTGTTTTGGGTATGCGTGCAAGGGAGATTATTCCCGCGCGCCCTTGCCTTCAAGGTACGCAGGCGACAAGTTTCATACAAGTGTTTAATCGCCGCACCCGCGGCCATCGGTCGATTGCCTGGCCCCCGCCGGCAAGCGTCAGGGTTTCAATGACTTGCCCGTGGCCGCTGGCTGCACGTACAGCAGCCGCGCCAACGCCAGCGCCGCCAGCAGCAGGAAGGCCAGGAGGCTCCACTCCGGCAGGCTCAGGTCCAGAAAGCTCCAGGTGATCGAAGCGCAATCGGCCGAACCGAGCAGCATGGCGTGCAGCACGTCGGCAAGGCTGCCTTGCTCGATGAGCGCACCGAGGGGCATCGAGCAGGCCTCACCCGCCGCCACCCCGCTGCCCTGCAACCAGATCTGGCGCACCGCCAGCAAGCCGCCCCCCAGCGCCAGGCCCAACGCCGCAGCCGCATAGCGACGCGCACCCGGCTGACCCGGTGCATGCAGGCGCGCGGCCAGGCAGACACCGGCAAACACAACCAGCAATACACGCTGGCTCTGGCACAGCGGGCAAGGCACCAGCCCTTTGGTGAATTCGAGGTAAAACGCACCGGCGAGAATCAGTAACGACGCGACGAAAGCCAGGGAGAACAATGAGCGCAAACAGGCCAATGGCATGGCAAGTCCAGGTGCGGGAAAGACATGTAACAACGGTAGAGGAAAATCGAGCCTTGTTTCAAGGCACGACAGGCGCGATAAATCGCTGAAACATAAGGGAAGTGTCGAAGAGTTGAGGTGGATATTTCCTCTGTAACTCAGCGAAAAGTTACCCACCCCCGCAACCAGCCAAACAGTACGGGTTTAACCTGGGGCTAAACCCGTACGACGTCAGGCCCGGACGGCTTCAGGCAGAGGCAAGGCCAGCAGGCGCTCATCCAACAGGCCCAGGCCCTCCTGAAACAGCTGGTTGCTGCGCTCGGTGTCGCCCAGGCCGGCCAGCAGACGGGCCAGCTCGGCGCAGGCCTCAGGGTTGCGCTGCCGGCGCAGGCTGTCTTCGAAGTAGTCGCGCGCCTTGCCCCACAGACGATTCTGCAGGCTCAGACGACCCAGGGTCAGCAACAGGCTGGGATCGTCCGGGTGCTGCTTGAGCCAGCCCTCGGCCGTCTGCAACTGACGCGCCGGGTCGCCGCCTCGCACCAGCCCGTACAGCCGGGCCAGGTGGCTTTCGTATTCGCGCTGCAGGGCCGTACGCAGGACCTTCTCGGCGTCGCTTTCGGCGCCCAGCTGGCGCAGTTGCTCGGCATACGCCAGCACCAGTTGCGGCTCCTGGCGTTGTGCCGAGGTCAGTTGCTGCCAGGCACGTTCAAGGGACTGCTGTGCGGTCTGGTCGTCCTGCTCGCGGCGTGCGGCCAGGCTCAGGTTTTCGCCCCAGGCCCGCCGCTCCAGCTCGGCCAGTTCCGCGGCAGACAACACCTTGTCCTTGCGCAGCTCCGGCAGCAGGCGGATCACCGCGCTCCAGTCGCCACGCTGCTGGTACAGACGCTGCAACTGGCGCAGCACCTGCACGTTGTGCGGGTGGCGCTCGTGCATCGCCTGCAGGGTCACCAACGCTGCCTCGGTGTCGCCTCGGTCGACCTGCAACTGCGCGTGGGTCAGGGCGATGGCCAGCTCGGCTTGCGGCTGGCGCTCCAGGGCACGTTCCAGCAGGTTGTCGCTGTCCTCGGTGCGCCCCAACTCGTTGGCAGCGCGGGCCGCCCCGAGGTAATAGAGCAGCGGCTGGCGTTCGGCCTCGGCAGCGCGATGCAGATGGCGCTGGGCACTGGCCCAGCGGCCCTCGGCCAGGTCCAGTTGCCCCTGCTCGATGGCCAGGCGTGTACGCCGGCTGCGGTTGCGCCGCGACCATGGGTTGACCACCCCGCCCGAGGTGAACACCAGGCCCAGCACGAAGCGCACCATCAGCACCACGAGCACCACGGCCAGCAGCAGGGCCAGGGTCGCCCACAGGCTCGACTCGTAGCGGAAGCTGTCGTAGGCGATCAGCACGTATCCGCTATGCCGGGCCACGGCGATACCCAGCAGGGTCGCGGCGACGATCGCCACCACCACCCACAGGTAGGCACGTTTCATGGGGTGCCCTCCTCATGACCTTGTGCCGCCGGCTGGCGCGTGATCGATTCTTCGGCGGGCAGGTGGCGACGCTCGAGGTAGGCCTGGACCGCACCGAGGCTGTCGGCCAGGTCCGGCGTCACTACCGACACCGGCTCGTTCGCCACCGCGTTGAGCTGTTCGAGCATCGACTGGCTCTGCTCGTTGTCGTGGTTGAAGTTGGCCAGCAGCACGCTGCGCGCTTCATCCAGCGCCTGGGCATAGACCTTCGGCTCGCCGTTGAGCGCGGCCCACTGCGCCTGCTCCAGGGTCAGGCTCAGGGCCAGGCGCACCTGGTTCAGGGCCTGGCCGGCCAGCAACGGCTTGACGTTCTTGTCGGCATTGAAATCGATACGGAAGTAGCGCGACAGCTGCGCCCACCACTGTGACCAGCGGCTGGCACCGTCGCCGTCGGCAGCCAGGCCGAACAGCGGTTCGCCGCCTTCTTCGAATTCGGGGGCCATGGCGGTGAGCTGCACTACCTGCTCGCGCAGCGCGGCCAGCTTGAGGAACAGCCCGGTGCGGTCCGGTTGCTTTACGCTGTTCAGGGTGGCCAGGCTGCGTGCCAGCTGTTCGCGGGCAGCGAACGAGGCCGGGTCGCTCTGCTCGCGCAGGATCTGGTCGGCGCCTTCGACCAGCGCCCGAGCGCTGGTGATGTCCTGCAATGCCGACAGGCGCAGGCTGGCCAGGCGCAGCAGGTGCTCGGCCTCGGCCAGGCGCCAGTCCTTGCGGCTGGCACCGAGCACGGTCTCCAGGCGCTGGCTCAGACGTTGCTGGTCGCCCTGCAATTGCGCCACCAGGCGCCGGCGCTCTTCGAGCTCGGCGGCCGGTGGCAGGTCGGCCAGGCGTGACGACAGTCGCTGCTCGCCCTGCTGCAAGGCCTGGGCCTGGGCATTCAAGGCCTGCAATTGTTCGCTCTGGAGCTGGTTGGCGCCCTGCAGGTGGCGCACCTGCCAGACACCCCAGCCACCGATTGCGACACCTGCCGCACCCAGCAGCAGGGCGAACAGTGCCGGACCGGTGCCGGCCCGCTTGGCAGGGGCGGCGGGCGTTTGCGCGGGCGCTTCTGGCGCCGGCTGCAGATCATCGTTGGGCAAGGCAGTTTCGCTCACGTATCCATCCTTTGCATTGGGGCACCTCGCCAGACAGCTTAGCGCCTTAGGAGGCGGGCGCAGGGGTTTCCTGCAACGCCGCCAGCAAAGCCGTGGCACTGGCACCACGGCAATCCACTACATTCTGTGCGCCAGCGGCGCGGGCCTGCTCGGCAACACGCGGGCTCGGCACGAACAGCGGCCACGCGGCCAGTCGCGACCAGTCGCTGCCAGCCAGCTGGCGCAGGTGTTCAAGACCCTGCCCACTGCTGACCACCACGCCGTTCAGGCGTTCCGCATCGATGCGTCGCATCAGCGTGCCGACCGGGTACTCGGGCAGGCAGCGGCGGTACAGGGGCAGATAATCGACACTAGCACCCTGCGCGGTCAATCGCTCGGCCAACAGCTCGCGACCGTCTTCGCCGCGCATGATCAGAAAGCGCGGCTGGGGCTGTGCGAAAACTTCCTGCAGCCGGGTCAGTTGCAGCAGGGCTTCGCTGTCATCCCCCTGTGGCGGGAAGTGCACTTCGCAGCCATGGGCCTGCAGGATCGCGGCGGTAGCCGCCCCCACCGTGAACCACGGCAGGGCCGGCGTGCGGGGCCAGTACTGGTCGAGCAGGGCCAGGCCGAGCCGGGCTGCCGGCTTGCTGACCACGATGACCGCAGAATAGTCGGCCAGGCCGAGCACGGTGCTGCGCTGCGCATCGGTCACCGGCAGCGCTTCGATCTCGAGCAGCGGCAGGCTGCTGCCGAACACCCCGGCCTGGGCCAGGGTCGCGGCCAGTGCCGCGCAGTCGTCGGGCGGCCGGGTCAGCAGCAGGCGCCAGCCGTTCACGGGTGGCCGGCCTCGCCATACACCGCCTTGAGAATGTCTTCGGCGCCCTGGTTCAGCAGGTCTTCGGCGACGCGTACACCCAGTGCATCCGCGTCTGCGCGCGGTGCACGTGCCTCGGCGCTGAGCAACAGGCCACCGGCCGGCTCGCCCACCAGGCCGCGCAACCACAGCTGCTCGCCCTCGAGCACGGCGTAACAGGCGATCGGTACCTGGCAGCCGCCGTTGAGGTGCTTGTTCATGGCCCGTTCGGCCACCACGCGGTCAGCCGTATCGGCGTGGTGCAGCGGCGCGAGCAAGGCATGGATTTCGGCGTCGGTGGTGCGGCACTCGATGCCTACCGCGCCCTGGCCACCGGCTGGCAGGCTGTCGTCGACGCTGATGCTGGCGGTGATGCGGTCTTCGAAACCGAGGCGGATCAAACCGGCAGCCGCCAGGATGATCGCGTCGTACTCGCCGGCATCGAGCTTGGCCAGGCGGGTGTTGACGTTGCCGCGCAGGAAGCGGATCTCGAGGTCGGGGCGGCGGGTCAGCAACTGTGCCTGGCGACGCAGGCTGGAGGTGCCGACAATGGCGCCTGCCGGCAGTGCATCGAGGCTGGCATAGGTGTTGGAGACAAAGGCATCGCGCGGGTCTTCGCGTTCGCAGATGCAGAACAGGCCCAGGCCTTCGGGGAAGTCCATCGGCACGTCTTTCATCGAGTGCACGGCGATGTCGGCTTCCTGCTCCAGCAGCGCGGTTTCCAGCTCCTTGACGAACAGGCCCTTGCCGCCGATCTTCGACAGTGGCGAGTCGAGCAGCTTGTCGCCGCGGCTGACCATCGGCACCAGGGTCACCACCAGGCCGGGGTGTGCCTGTTCGAGGCGGGCTTTTACATAGTCGGCCTGCCACAGGGCAAGGGCACTTTTGCGCGTGGCAATGCGGATTTCACGAGTGGACATGGATCGATCCGTACGAGATAGATGCGCGGGATGATAACAGCTCAATCCGGGCTGCTAGCAGATCTATGTCAGTGGAGGGGTCGACCGTCCCTGGTCAAGCAGTGCTCCCGCCCCGCCCTAAAGCTGCTGCATCATCTTGCGTACGCCGGCCACATGGCGGCGGCTGACAATCAGGGCATCGCCATTGAGGCCCTTGAGAAAAAGCTGGAAATGCCCCAGCGGCGTGCGCTGCAGGCGTTCGATACGGTCGCGGGCCACCAGCGCGTTGCGGTGGATACGCACGAAGCGCTCGCCGAACTCGTCTTCCAGAGCCTTGAGCGGTTCGTCCAGCAGCACCTCGCCGCCCTCATGACGCAAGGTCACGTACTTGTGATCGGCGATGAAGTAGATCACCTGGTCGATGGGAATCAGCTCGATGCCCTTGCGGGTCCTGGCGCTGATGTGGCTGCGCGGCCCGTTGCCGCTTTCGGCGCCGGGGCGGGTCAGCGCCGCCAGCTGCACGCGGTTCGGGCGCTCGGCCTTGCGCAGCGCGTCGCGCAGGGCATCGGCCTGAACCGGCTTGAGCAGATGGCCCAGGGTGCTGTCCTTGAACGCCTGCACGGTGAATTCGTCATCCCCCGTACAGAACACCACGGCCGGTGGCGCTTCGCGCTCGCACAACCGGGCCGCCACCTGCAGCCCGTCCATGCCGGGCATGCGGATGTCGAGCAGGACCACCTCGGGCTTGAGGCTGTCGATCAATGCCAGGGCCTCTTCGCCATTGGTGGCGCTGGGCTCCAGCACGGTATAGCCCTCCAGCTCGCCGAGCATTCGGCTCAGGCGTTCCCGGGCTTGGGGTTCGTCATCAACGATCAGGACATTCATATAGCGCTGGATTCCTGCGTGAGTCTCGCACAAGGATAGCGTAGACAGGTGAAGTGACGACCGTCACGGCGATCCACGCTCAGACTCGCACGAGGGCTAAAGATTCACTGGGAGGGCGAAACCTGCCAATCCTCTGTCCAACTGTAGACGGTTGCAGGCACGCTGCCGTTCAATCGATAAATATCCTTTTGCATCGCCCCTGTCGTGGCCCCCGGCTGCGACACAAACCCGCAGTTGCGCCGACCGCCGAGCCCCGTGAGCCCCGGCAACCCTGCTATCATCTGCGCCACTTTTTCCGTTCACGCCTTACACGAGTGAATCCATGAGCACCGACAAGACCAACCAGTCCTGGGGCGGCCGTTTCAGCGAGCCGGTCGACGCCTTCGTCGCCCGCTTCACCGCCTCCGTCACCTTCGACCAGCGCCTGTACCGCCACGACATCATGGGTTCGATCGCCCACGCCACCATGCTGGCCAAGGTCGGCGTGCTCACCGATGCCGAGCGCGACAGCATCATCGACGGCCTGACCACCATCCAGGGCGAAATCGAGGCCGGCAACTTCGACTGGCGCATCGACCTCGAAGACGTGCACATGAACATCGAGGCACGCCTGACCGACCGCATCGGCATCACCGGCAAGAAGCTGCACACCGGGCGCAGCCGCAACGACCAGGTGGCCACCGACATCCGCCTGTGGCTGCGCGACGAGATCGACCTGATCCTGGCCGAGATCACCCGCCTGCAAAAAGGCCTGCTGGAGCAGGCCGAGCGCGAAGCCGACACCATCATGCCGGGCTTCACCCACCTGCAGACCGCCCAGCCGGTGACCTTCGGGCATCATCTGCTGGCCTGGTTCGAAATGCTCAGCCGCGACTACGAGCGCCTGGTGGACTGCCGCAAGCGCACCAACCGCATGCCGTTGGGCAGCGCCGCACTGGCCGGTACCACCTACCCGATCGACCGTGAACTGACCTGCTCGCTGCTGGGCTTCGAAGCGGTGGGCGGCAACTCGCTGGACGGCGTGTCCGACCGTGACTTCGCCATCGAATTCTGCGCGGCGGCCAGCATCGCGATGATGCACCTGTCGCGCTTTTCCGAAGAGCTGGTGCTGTGGACCAGCGCGCAGTTCCAGTTCATCGACCTGCCGGACCGCTTCTGCACCGGCAGCTCGATCATGCCGCAGAAAAAGAACCCCGACGTCCCCGAGCTGGTACGCGGCAAGACCGGCCGCGTGTTCGGCGCCCTGACCGGCCTGCTGACCCTGATGAAGGGCCAGCCGCTGGCCTACAACAAGGACAACCAGGAAGACAAGGAACCGCTGTTCGATGCCGCCGATACCCTGCGCGATTCGCTGCGGGCATTTGCCGACATGATCCCGGCGATCAAGCCAAAGCACGCGATCATGCGCGAAGCCGCGCTGCGCGGGTTCTCCACCGCCACCGACCTGGCTGATTACCTGGTACGCCGCGGCCTGCCGTTCCGTGATTGCCACGAGATCGTCGGCCACGCGGTGAAGTACGGCGTGGACACCGGCAAGGACCTGGCCGAGATGAGCCTGGACGAACTGCGCCAGTTCAGCGACCAGATCGAGCAGGACGTGTTTGCCGTGCTGACCCTGGAAGGCTCGGTGAACGCGCGCAACCACATCGGCGGCACCGCACCGGCCCAGGTACGTGCAGCCGTGGCCCGCGGCCAGGCGCTGCTGGCCAGCCGCTGAGGCATTCGCCAGGCCCACCTGGCGGGCCTGGCTGCGCTGAAGTCAGCGCTTGCCGGTACGCACCATCTCGAGGAAGGCCGGCATCTGGGCTTCCTTGTCTGCGGCGTTTCTCTGCACGTTGGGGTTCTGCTTGAAGTGTTCGAGCAGGGCCTTGGCCTGCGGGAAGTCCGCCAGCACATCCATATCGAACACCTTCTTGCCCACCGCATACGCCAGGTCGACGCTGTAGCAGAACAGGATGTCCGCCAGGGTCATCTGCTCGCCCGCCACATAGGGAGCGAAGGCACCGTTGCGCTTGAGGGCGGCAAGACCCGCCAGCAGCTCGGCCTTGGCCTTTTGCTTGATGGCCGGGTCCACCTGGGCACCGAAGAACGCCTCGGGGTAACAGGCTCGGGCCGGCAGCTCGATGTACAGCTCGATCTCCTTGGCCAGTTCGCGCACCTTGGCCTGGGCGAACACGCCCTCGGGTAGCAGCGCCTTGCCGGGCTGGGTCTGCTCGATATAGTCAAGGATCAGGTTGGTCTCACTGAGAAAGCCGTGCTCGGTCTCCAGCACCGGCACCTTGCCGCAGGGGCTGATCTTCAGTGATGCGGGGCCGGGGCCGCCGAAAAACAGCACCTCTTCGAAGGGCACGCCCTTTTCCAGCAGCGCCAGTTTGACCATGTTGTAGTAGTTGCTGACTGCAAAACCGTGAAGCTTGAGCATGAAACATGCCTCCAGGCCGAAAGGGGTTGGCCTGGCCTTTATAGACGCTACCGCAGGCACTGACCAGCATCATGCAGTTGCTCGATAGCCAGGCATTGGCGTGCACTGCATGGCAAACTGGATGCCCATTCCGAGGAGAGCGCCCATGAGCGAGCCCACCGATATCGACAATGACGAAGAAGCGTTCGCCGAATCGACCCTGATCCAGGCCATCGAGAACCAGATCGAGAACGACAACCCGCCAGCGGCCAAGGCCACGTTCAACAAGCTGACGCTGGTGGGCTACGAGCGCGAGGACATCCTCAACCTGATGGCCCACGTGCTGGCCTGCGAGATCGACGCCATGCTCGAGGACGACCGAGCGTTCGATACGCAGTGGTACGAAACCGCCCTGCGTGCGCTGCCTGAGTTGCCACCCGAAAAGGACTGAAGCAATTACCGGCTGGCGTGGCTACACTGCAACTTCATGTACCCCTGCAAGGGTGCTGCCCTCCACTTCAGGAAAGTCCGGAGTATCTATGTCGTTTACCCCCGAGCTGATTGCCGAACTGGAAATACTCGCGCTGTTCAACCTGGACAGCACGCAGGAAGGACTGAAAGTCCATGCCACCGCAGCACCCCAGGCGATTGCCGCCGCCAAGCGCCTGTTCTCCAAGGAACTGATCACCCAGGAAGACGGCGGCTACCTGACCCCGCTGGGCCGCGATGCGGCGCAGAACGTACAGCAGTTGCTGATCATCCTGAACACGGTCGCCGAGCCGGCTTGAGAGCTTCGCTGAAGCCTTCGCCGGCAAGGCCGGCTCCTGCAGATCGGTACAGGAGCCGGCCTTGCCGGCGAAGGCCACAACCGGTCAATACGTCAGGCGCTGACAAAATGGCGCCAGAAATCAAATAGATTTCAGCCCCTCGCCCCGTAGCGGCTAAACTCGCCATTGCTCCCGTGATGGCCAGTTAGAGCCCTGCAATGAACCACCCCCACGAAATTCGACCCGACCTCGACGAAGGCATCGATCGCAAGGTGCTCAGCCAGTTGCGCAAGCGCTTCCTGGCCATCAACCAGGGTCGACTGGCACGCGCCATGGAAGGGTTGTCGAGCCGCCAGCAGCAGGTGCTCAACCTGCTGGCGCTGTTCTTCCACGTCAATCACCCGCTGCTGCCCGGCTACGTATCGGGCACCACTCCGGCGGGCATCTCGTGCTACGAGCCCGACGACGAGGCGCTGGCCGAGGCCCAGCGCCTGACCCGCTCGTTCACCTACCGCAAGCGTCACGGCCAGCCACCGCGCCCGCTGCTGGGGCTGTACCTGATGGGCAGCCTGGGAACCCTGGCCCAGGCCGATGAAAGCGACATGGACGTGTGGCTGTGCCACGCCCCCGGGCTCAGCGAGGCCGAGCTGAGCGAGCTGCGCAGAAAGTGCGTGTTGCTGGAGGTCTGGGCCGCGTCCCAGGGCGCCGAACTGCACCTGTTTCTGATCGAGCCGGAGCGCTTCGTCACCGGCGAGCGCAATACCGCACTGAGTTCCGACGACTGCGGCACCACCCAGCACTACCTGCTGCTGGACGAGTTCTACCGCACCGCGCTGTGGCTGGCCGGGCGCACGCCGCTGTGGTGGCTGGTGCCGGTCTACGAGGAAGGCAGCTACGCGCATTACACCCAGACCCTGCTGTCCAAGCGCTTCATCCGCGCCGACGAGAACCTGGACCTCGGCCACCTGGCCCACATCCCGCCCGGCGAGTTCGTGGGCGCCGGGTTGTGGCAGCTGTTCAAGGGCATCGAGTCACCCTACAAGTCGCTGCTCAAGCTGCTGCTGACCGAGGTGTATGCCAGCGAACATCCGCATGTGCAGTGCCTGAGCCTGCAGTTCAAGCAGGCGGTGTTCGCCAACCGCCTCGACCTCGACGAGCTGGATCCGTACATGATGGTGTACCGGCGTATCGAGCAGTACCTGCAGCACCGCGGCGAGGCCCAGCGCCTGGAGCTGGTGCGACGCAGCCTGTACCTGAAGGTGAACAAGAAGATCAGCCTGCTGGCGCGCCAGCGCAGCGGCGGCTGGCAGCGCGACCTGCTCGAGCGCCTGACCCGCGAGTGGGGCTGGGACGAGCGCCAGCTGATGCTGCTGGACAGCCGCAGCCAGTGGAAGGTGCGCCAGGTGGAAGCCGAACGGCGCATCCTGGTGGCCGAACTCAACCACAGCTACCGTTTTCTCGGCCAGTTCGCACGCAACCCTCAAGCTGCCACGCGCCTCGACCAGCGCGACCTCAACGTGCTGGGCCGACGCCTCTACGCCGCCTTCGAGCGGCGCGCCGGCAAGGTCGAGTTCATCAACCCGGGCATCGCCCCGGACCTGGCCGAAGACACCCTGACCCTGGTCCAGGCACCCAATCGCCAGGAGCCTGGGCAAACCCATTGGAGCCTGTACAGCGGCAACCTGAACGCCCATGAGTGGGAGCAGTTCGTGCCGCTCAAGCGCTGCCGCGAACTGCTCGAACTGCTGGCCTGGGCGCACCGCAACGGGGTGATCGACAGCACCACGCGCCTGGCGCTCAACCCCGGCAGCAGCGACCTGAGCGAGTACGAGCTGTTCAACCTGCTGGGCAGCCTGCAGCAGAGCGTGGCCCTGCCGTTCAAGGAAGTCAGCGAGGCGCGCCTGCTGCAACCGAGCGTGGCGGACGAGATCCTGCTGCTGGTCAACGTCGGCATCGACCCGCTGCAGCATCACCGCGACCTCAACATCCTGATGACCACCGAGCGCACCGACTCGCTGAGCTACGCCGGGGTGCGCGAGAACCTGGTGCTGACTCTGGACCAGGTGACCCTCAACAGCTGGAACGAAGTGCTGGTGCAGCGGTATGACGGCGAGCACGCCCTGATGCGCAACCTGCGTGACTACCTCAACAGCCTGGGCAGCAAGGGCCACCTGCCTACGCTGAACGTGCGCTGCTTCTGCCACAACCGCGCCCAGGCCATCGCCCAGCGGGTCGAAGAGGTGTTCGCCACCGCTCAGGCGCTGCTTGCCGAAGGCCTGGGGCATCGCTACCTGATACAGGTGCAGCAGCACACCCATGTACTGGAATTGCACCACGGGGCAGTCAACCTGGTCAGCCTGGACAGTCAGGATGCACTGTTGGCGTACCTGGGCGAGGAACGTGCCGAGTACACCCCGCTGCACCTGGACGCCAACGTGCTGGAAGACCACGACCTTGCGCTGGTGCTGCCCCAGGGCCAGCCGCAGTGCCTGCAGGTGTTCTACCGGGTGCAGGAGAACTGGGCCGACGTCTACGTGCTGGATGAATTCAATGCGCTGTGGCAGCAACGCCTGCCCTACCACGACGACAGCAGCCTGTTGCTGCCGCTGCAGCGCTTTCTGCAATCGGTGGTGTTCCGGCACAACGCACGGCTGCCGCTGGAAGAGCTGCCGGCACAGGGCGCGCTGGACATCCTCTACTATCAGCTGTCGCTCCCCGGTATCGGCCGGGCACGCCAGCTGGAGCCGCGCCAGGCACCGCCCACCACGCTGGGCAGCACCGCCTACGAAGTGCAGGCGATCATCCAGGCAGGCGTCGAAGACGCCCTGCAGGTGACGTTGTACTGCAACCAGAAGGAGTTTTCGGAGCTCGAGTATGGCGACCAGCTGTATGCGGTGGTCGCCCGCGAGATCGTCGGCCAGCGCCGTGACGCCCAGCGCTACCGCTGCTACATCACCGACCTGGACCTGTCCGACCTGCTTGCCGAAGGCCAGGGCTCGAGCATCCTGTACCTGCGCTACAAGCAGGAACTGGAGCGGGTGCTGAACCAGGCGCTGGAAGCGGCCTGATCAGAGGTCGAAGTCGCCTGCGGCTTCGGGCTGGTACTCGACTTCGAGCAGCTTGAGCTTGAGGGTCTTGCCGCCGGGCACCGGCCAGTCGATCTGCTCGCCCACCGACAGGCCGAGCAATGCGCTGCCCATCGGCGCCAGGATCGAGACCGTGCCTTCGGCGCCGGCGTCCTTCGGGTACACCAGGGTCAGGTGGTAGTCCTTGCCGCTGACTTCATCGCGGCAATGCACGCGCGAGTTCATGGTCACGACACCGGCCGGAACCTCCTCGTGGCTCACTACCTGCTCGGCGCGGTCCAGCTCGTCCTGCAGGGCGAGCACACCCGGCGAGTCCTGCGTCTTTTCATCGAGGCCATCGATCAGACGCTCGAGACGCTGTACGTCCAATCGGGTGAGGATAAGGGAAGGCTTGGTGCTCATGATCCAGTCAGACTCCTTGTTCATGGGTAAAAGTGCTGGGCGTTATAAAGCAAAACCCCGCCCAAGGGCGGGGTTTGCATGTTTTTCGGCCAGGCCGATCAACCTCGACACTACCACAGCACAATAAATACACAAGAGGCTCGCCGTCGCAGCCTAGCCGGCCGCCTGGCGTCGTACCTGTGCCTGGGCGCAGATCTCGCGGCGGCGCTGGTCGTCGGCGCTGCGCCACTGGCGAATGTCCTCGACATGGCGAAAGCAGCCCAGGCACACCTTGGCCTCGTCCAGCCGGCAGAGGCTGATGCAGGGCGACGGCACCGCCGGGCTGACATTGCTGTACAGCGGCTTGGCCGGTTTGGCAGCAGTGCTCATCTCAGATCTCGTCGAAGTCGAGCTTTTCGCCGACCCGCTCCCAGACGATGCGCTCGAGCATCTCGCCGAGCAGCTCCTCGGTCTTCTCACAGGTCCATTTGCCGCTGGCTTCGTCATAGTCGAAATGGAAACCACCCGACTTGTCGGCCAGCCACAGCTGGCGCAGCGGCTCCTGGCGGCTGAAGATCAACCGGCTGCCGTTGTCGAACTTGATGGTCAGAACGCCCGCCGAGTTCTCCATGTCCAGGTCCAGGTCGGTTTCATCGAACAGGTCTTCCAGGGCCTGTTGGGTCGCGTCGACCAGGTCGTGAAAACGCGCTTCGCTCAAACTCATTGCAAGAACCTCGAAAATGTCTGCACACACGCAAGCCGGGCAAGATACGAGCGCCGCGCCACGAATGCAAAGGTTAACGCCCGCAGCCGACACCCTGCACGGGCGCCTGTCCGACGGCGCAGCGGCTACATAGGCAAGGCGCCGGGCGCTCGGTATACTCGGGCGCAATACTGCTTAAATTCAAAGGATTTCGCCATGAAGCGCCTGATTTCCTCCCTCGCGGCGCTAGTCGCGATTGCCTGCCTCGTCTCCGCTTGCGGTCAGAAAGGCCCACTGTACCTGCCTGAAGACGGCAAAGACGGCAAAAAGTCGCAATCGCACCAGCACTGATTAAGGGACCCCCATGGACGCTTTCAACTACCGCGACGGCGAGCTGTTCGCGGAAGGCGTGGCGCTGTCGGCGATTGCCGAACGCTTCGGCACGCCTACCTACGTGTACTCGCGGGCGCATATCGAAGCCCAGTACCGTAGCTACGCCGATGCATTGCAGGGTGTTTCGCACCTGGTGTGCTTCGCCGTAAAAGCCAACTCCAACCTCGGCGTGCTGAACGTGCTGGCACGCCTGGGCGCAGGCTTCGACATCGTCTCGGGCGGTGAACTGGAGCGTGTGCTGGCCGCCGGCGGGCGCGCCGACCGTGTGGTGTTCTCCGGCGTGGGCAAGACCCGCGACGACATGCGCCGCGCCCTCGAAGTGGGCGTGCACTGCTTCAACGTCGAGTCCACCGACGAGCTGGAGCGCCTGCAGGTGGTTGCCGCCGAAATGGGCGTACGCGCGCCGATCTCGCTGCGGGTCAACCCGGATGTCGATGCCGGCACCCACCCGTACATTTCCACCGGCCTCAAAGAGAACAAGTTCGGTATCGCCATTGCCGATGCCGAAGAAGTCTACGTGCGCGCCGCGCAGCTGCCGAACCTGGAAATCGTCGGCGTCGACTGCCACATCGGTTCGCAGCTGACGACGCTGGAGCCATTCCTCGATGCCCTCGACCGCCTGCTGGCGCTGATCGACCGCCTCGGCGAGTGCGGCATCTACCTGCGCCACCTGGACCTGGGCGGCGGCGTGGGCGTGCGCTATCGCGACGAAGAGCCGCCACTGGCCGGCGACTACATCAAGGCCATCCGCGAGCGCGTGGGCGACCGCGACCTGGCGCTGGTATTCGAACCGGGCCGCTACATCGTGGCCAATGCCGGCGTGCTGCTGACCCGCGTCGAGTACCTCAAGCACACCGAGCACAAGGACTTCGCCATCGTCGACGCGGCGATGAACGACCTGATCCGCCCGGCGCTGTACCAGGCCTGGATGGACGTGACCGCCGTGCAGCCGCGTGATGGCGAGCCGCGCAGCTATGACGTGGTCGGCCCGATCTGCGAGACCGGCGACTTCCTGGCCAAGGACCGTGCGCTGAACCTGGCCGAAGGCGACCTGCTGGCCGTGCATTCGGCCGGTGCCTACGGTTTCGTCATGAGTTCGAACTACAACACCCGTGGTCGCTGCGCCGAAGTACTGGTGGATGCCGATCAGGCCTTCGAAGTGCGCCGTCGCGAAACCGTGGCCGAGCTGTTTGCCGGCGAAAGCCTGCTGCCGGAGTGACCCCATGCTGCTGCGTTTTACCAAGATGCACGGCCTGGGCAACGACTTCATGGTCCTCGACCTGGTCAGCCAGCACGCGCACATCCTGCCCAAGCACGCCAAGCAATGGGGTGACCGGCACACCGGCATCGGTTTCGACCAACTGCTGATCGTCGAGGCGCCGAGCAATCCGGACGTGGACTTTCGCTACCGGATCTTCAACGCCGACGGGTCCGAAGTCGAGCAGTGCGGCAACGGTGCGCGCTGCTTCGCGCGCTTCGTGCTGGACAAGCGCCTGACGGCGAAAAAGCGCATCCGCGTCGAGACCAAGAGCGGCATCATCGAACTCGATGTGCGCGGCGACGGGCAGATCAGCGTCGACATGGGCCCACCGCGCCTGGTGCCGTCCGAGATCCCCTTCGACGCCCCTGCCCAGGCCCTGAGCTACCCGCTGGAAGTGGCCGGTCGCACGATCAACCTGGCTGCCGTGTCGATGGGCAACCCCCATGCGGTGCTGCGCGTCGACGACATCAACAGCGCCCCGGTGCACGACCTCGGCCCGCAGATCGAGAACCACCCGCGCTTCCCGCAGCGGGTCAACGTCGGCTTCCTCCAGGTCATCGACCGCCACCGCGCCCAGTTGCGCGTGTGGGAGCGCGGCGCCGGGGAAACCCAGGCCTGCGGCACCGGTGCCTGCGCCGCGGCGGTGGCTGCCATCAGCCAGGGCTGGATGGATTCGCCGCTGCTGATCGACCTGCCCGGAGGGCGCCTGTCCATCGAGTGGGGCGGCCCGGGCCGGCCTGTAGTGATGACAGGCCCTGCCGTACGCGTGTATGAAGGACAGGTTCGCCTATGAGTGAGTACCAGCCATGACCGACCAGCCCCACACGCCCACCGCAGAGCCCGACGCCTCCGACACCCAGGGCTCGACGCCCAGCGTCGGGGCCCAGGACGTGGTGGCTTACCTGCGTGCCAACCCGGCGTTCTTCGCCGAGCATGACGACCTGCTGCTGGAGCTGCAGGTCCCTCACCAGCGCGGCGACAGCGTGTCGCTGGTGGAGCGCCAGCTCAAGCTGCTGCGCGACCGCAACATCGAGATGCGCCACCGCCTCTCGCACCTGATGGACGTGGCCCGCGACAACGACCGGCTGTTCGAGAAGACCCGCCGGTTGATCCTCGACCTGCTCGACGCCGATAGCCTCGAGGCCGTGGTGATGGCCGTCGAGGACAGCCTGCGCCAGGAGTTCAAGGTGCCGTTCGTGAGCCTGATCCTGTTCGGCGATACCGTGGCGCCCGTGGGCCGCTGGGTCAACCCGACCGAAGCGCAACAGGCCATCGGCGGCCTGCTGTGCGCGGGCAAGACAGTCAGCGGCACCCTGCGCGACCACGAGCTGGACTTCCTGTTCGGCGAGGCCCAGCGCCCCGAAGTCGGCTCCAGTGCCGTCGCCGCACTCGACTATCAGGGCCTGCATGGCGTACTCGCCATCGCCAGCCACGACCCGCAGCACTACAAGAGCAGCGTCGGCACCCTGTTCCTGAGCTACATCGCCGAAGTGCTCGGCCGCGTGCTACCGCGCTTTACCCAGACCCTGCGCCCGGTACGCTGATGGAGCGCCAGCTGGACGCGTTCATCGCGCACCTGCGCAACGAGCGCCAGGTGTCGGAGCATACCCAGCTGGCCTATCGGCGTGACCTGGCCAACGTGCTGGCCTACTGCGGGAAAACCGGCATCGCCAGCTGGAGCGCCCTGCAGATCCAGCACCTGCGCCAGTTCGTGGCGCGCCAGCACCATGCCGGGCAGTCGTCGCGCAGCCTGGCGCGCATGCTTTCGGCGGTGCGCGGCCTGTACCGCTACCTGAACCGCGAAGGCCTGTGCGACCACGACCCGGCCAACGGCCTGGCCGCGCCCAAGGGCGAGCGCCGGCTGCCCAAGACCCTCGATACCGACCGCGCGCTGCAATTGCTCGAAGGCGCTGTGGACGACGACTTTCTCGCCCGCCGCGACCAGGCCATGCTCGAGCTGTTCTACTCCTCGGGCCTGCGCCTGTCGGAGCTGACCAACCTCGATCTCGATCAGCTCGACCTGCCAGCCGGCCTGGTGCAGGTGCATGGCAAGGGCAGCAAGACCCGCGTGCTGCCGGTAGGCCGCAAAGCCCGAGAGGCATTGGAAAAGTGGCTGGCGCTGCGCGGCATCAGCGCCCCGCAGGACAACGCGGTGTTCGTCAGCCAGCAAGGCCGGCGCCTGGGCCCGCGGGCGATCCAGCTGCGGGTCCAGGCGGCGGGCAGCCGCGAGCTGGGGCAGAACCTGCACCCGCACATGCTGCGCCACTCCTTCGCCAGCCACCTGCTCGAATCGTCCCAGGACCTGCGTGCGGTGCAGGAAATGCTCGGGCATGCCGACATCGCCACCACGCAGATCTACACTCACCTGGACTTCCAGCACCTGGCGAGCGTCTATGACAGCGCCCACCCAAGGGCCAAACGCAGCAAGGACAGTGACTCATGAGCATTCAGCTGATCACCTTCGACCTGGACGACACCCTGTGGGACACCGCCCCGGTCATTGTCAGTGCCGAGGCCGTGCTGCGCGACTGGCTGGCGGCGAATGCACCCGACCTGGGCGCGGTGCCGGTGGAGCACCTGTATGCCATTCGCGAGCGCCTGGTGCAGGCCGAGCCGGGCCTGCGGCATCGCATCAGCGCCTTGCGGCGCAAGGTGCTGTTCCATGCCATGAGCGACGTCGGCTACAGCGAAGCCAGGGCCCACTCCCTGGCCAACGAGGGCTTTGAAGTGTTCCTGCATGCGCGCCACCAGGTGGATATCTTCCCCGAGGTGCAGCCAGTGCTGGAGGTGCTGCGCCATCGCTACACCCTGGGCGTGGTCACCAATGGCAATGCCGACGTGAGGCGCCTGGGGCTGGCCGACTATTTCAGGTTCGCCCTGTGCGCCGAGGACTTGGGCATCGGCAAGCCCGACCCGCAACCGTTTCTCGAAGCATTGCGCCAGGGCCAGGCCGAGGCCGGCAATGCCGTGCATATCGGCGACCACCCGGGCGACGACATCGCCGGGGCCCAGCAGGCCGGCCTGCGCGCGATATGGTTCAACCCGCAGGGCAAGGCGTGGACGGCCGAGGGGCAGCCGGATGCCGAGATCCAGCGCCTGTCGCAGTTGCCTGAGCTGTTGCTCAGTTGGCGTTAGCCCCGCTGGCCCCATCGCGGGTCAAGCCCGCTCCCACAAGGGTTGCGGTGACCGTTGTAGGAGCGGGCCTGCCCCGCCATAGCGTCAGCAGCGGCAACCCGTAACGCCACCCACAAAAAAGCCCGCAGCGACGGCGGGCTCTTCTGTTCGACGGCACCCCTCAGATAGGACGGCTACCGTACTTGTTGTCTGGCTTCTTGGGCGGATCGGCGACCACGTTGGCCTCCACTTCCTGCACCTTGCCGCCACGCGACAGGAACTCTTCCATCGCCTTGGCGAGCGCGTCGCGCTCCTTCTGCTTGGCTTCCATGCTGGGCATTTCGTCGACCGAGACCGCAGCCTTGGACTTGCCCTTGGCTACCGGTGCGGGGCTGTCGTCACCGCTGTCATCGGCAACGTCGTCGGCAGCCGCTTCCAGGCCTTCATCGGTATCGTCTTCGTCGCCCACTTCGAGGTCGTCGTTTTCCAGATCATCGTCGCTCATGTTCTACCTCATGACTTGCGAAAAGCAGATAAGTTATAGACCAACAGCGCCAGGTGCGGCCACTGCCGGAAAAATCCAGGGCCACGGGTAGCCCGCGGCCAGCGGCGCCCGCCCTACCACCTGGCGAGCACCGTGCGGGCCCGTGCAGGGCCCGACAAAAAGAAAGAGCTGCCGGCATTGCTTCACCAGCTGACCCCGCCGTGAGCGGCCTGTTCAATGCCAAGCCTAGCAAAGGGTATCGAAGTGCGCGGACAGGTCATCCGCACCCTACGGCGCGCATTCTAGCGTGATGTGTGAAAAAGCAAAGTGCCTAAATATCCTTGTTCGCTGTAAGTTTTATGCTTGATGGCCATTACAGCGTCAAGCGCCTGCAAATGCCCCCGTGGAAACCGTTTGCGTGCCCTTGGATGGACAAAATCCAGGCAAAAAAATGCCCGGCAAGCCGGGCATGTTTTTTCGAGCATGTTACAGGTTGTAGCCACGCTCGTTGTGCTGCGCGAGGTCGAGGCCGACCGCTTCTTCCTCTTCGTTGACCCGCAGGCCCATCACCAGGTCCAGCACCTTCAGAATCACGTAGGTGACGATAGCGGTGTAGATCACCGTGAAGCCCACGCCCTTGGCCTGCACCCAGACCTGTGCGCCGATATCTTCGACGGTACCGAAGCCGCCCAGTGCAGGGGCCGCGAACACGCCGGTGAGAATCGCGCCGACGATGCCGCCGATGCCATGCACGCCGAAGGCGTCCAGGGAGTCGTCATAGCCCATCTTGCGCTTGAGGCTGGTGGCGCAGAAGAAGCACACCACACCCGATACCAGGCCGATCACCAGTGCGCCCATCGGGCCTACGGTGCCCGCAGCCGGGGTGATCGCCACCAGGCCTGCCACCACACCGGAGGCGATGCCCAGGGCGCTGGGTTTGCCGTGGGTGATCCACTCGGCGAACATCCAGCCCAGCGCAGCGGCGGCCGTGGCGATCTGGGTCACCAGCATGGCCATGCCGGCGGTGCCGTTGGCAGCGGCTGCGGAGCCGGCGTTGAAGCCGAACCAGCCGATCCACAGCATGGCCGCGCCCATCAGGGTGTAGCCCAGGTTGTGCGGGGCCATCGGGGTGGTCGGGAAACCCTTGCGCTTGCCCAGCACCAGGCACGCCACCAGGCCCGCGATACCCGCATTGATATGCACCACGGTGCCACCGGCAAAGTCCAGTACGCCCCAGTCCCACATCAGGCCGCCGGCACCGGACCAGACCATGTGCGCGATCGGTGCGTAGACCAGGGTGAACCACACGGCCATGAAGATCAGCATGGCCGAGAACTTCATGCGCTCGGCAAAGGCACCGACGATCAGGGCCGGAGTGATGATGGCGAAGGTCATCTGGAAGGTGATGAACACCGCCTCGGGGAACAACGAGGTCAGGCTTGCGGGGGTGACGCCGGCCAGGAAGGCCTTGGAGAACCCGCCGACGAAGGAATTGAAGTTGACCACGCCCTCTTCCATACCCGTGGTATCGAACGCCAGGCTGTAGCCGTAGACCATCCACAGAATGCTGATCAGGCCGGTGATGGCGAAACACTGCATCATCACCGAAAGCACGTTCTTGGAACGCACCATGCCGCCGTAGAACAACGCCAGGCCCGGGATGGTCATGAACAGCACCAGCGCGGTGGCGGTCAACATCCAGGCGGTGTCGCCGGAGTTGAGCACGGGGGCGGCTGCCTCCTCTGCCATGGCCATGCCAGGCATTACGAGGGACAAAAGGGCTCCTAGCCCTGCGAACTGACGCAGAGTCATATTGTTATCTCCTGGGGCGTTGGGGTTTGGGGCGGCGTTACTTAGATCGCGTCGGTATCGGTTTCACCGGTACGGATGCGGATGGCCTGTTCCAGATTGACCACGAAAATCTTGCCGTCACCGATCTTGCCGGTGTTGGCCGCCTTGGTGATCGCCTCGATGACCCGGTCCAGGTCCTTGTCGTCGATGGCGACATCGATCTTCACCTTGGGCAGGAAATCGACTACGTATTCAGCACCGCGATACAGCTCGGTGTGGCCTTTCTGCCGTCCGAAGCCTTTGACTTCCGTGACGGTAATGCCCTGCACGCCGATTTCGGACAGCGACTCGCGCACGTCGTCCAACTTGAATGGCTTGATGATGGCAGTGACTAGCTTCATGAAACTCTCTCCCGAATTGGTGGACTTGCCCCAGGAAAACAAACCCGTCTCAAGTCTAAGCGCAGTGCCTGGCTTTGTAACGCTTCGTCGGCCTCAATCCCAAGGCCCGACACCAGTGCATGAGTCACTTGGCTCTAAGCAGAAACCTTGCCATGTCTGCCAAAGCCACCAATTACAACGGCTTGCGTGCCTTGCGTGGAATTGGCCAGTCGCCAGCAGCGCAAACACGCACAAAAACGGTGCGCTACCGATCGGGGGAATGCGCGAAAAGCGTGCGGGGCGAGCGGGCGTGGGGTGCGTGTTACACTGGCCGCCTCTTTGCATTTACCGGACGGACCAACATGCTCGCGCCCAAAGCCTTTCTCGATGCCCTGAGCGGCCAGGCCTCGCGCCTGTTCAGCGGTGACACCGCGCAGCCGCGCAGCGAACTGGAAAGCCAGTTCAAGGCGCTGCTGCAAAGTGGTTTCAGCAAGCTGGAACTGGTCAGCCGTGAGGAGTTCGACAGCCAGATGGTAGTGCTGGCCCGCACCCGCGCACGCCTGGAGGCGCTGGAGGCCAAGGTCGAAGAGATGGAAGCGCGGTTGAGCCCGGCGGCTGCCGAGTAGAGCGCAGCGCAGCCTTCGTCGGTAGGGCCGGCGCCTGCAGGGTCATGCAGGGGCCTGCCTCACCTTCTCATACCGCACATCCCCCTCCTCCAACTGCGCCACCACCTCCCACCCCAAGCGGCGATAGAAGCCATTGGCACGCACGCCGTCGCGGCCCGAAGGCTGCACCGGGGCGCCGTGATCTTGACCAGCGCCCCTGGCCCCGTCAACCGCTGCAAAACCTCGACTCACTCTCCCCCGCGCACCCTGCGCGCGCACCACTATCCTTGCCCCAGCCGCAGGACGCGGCATTGTCCCGATCATGGAGTGTGCATGTCCCTCGCCCTTGTCCACAGCCGCGCCCAGGTGGGCGTGCTGGCCCCTGCGGTCACCATCGAAGCGCACCTGGCCAACGGCCTGCCCAACCTGACCCTGGTCGGCCTGCCCGAAGCCACGGTGAAGGAAAGCAAGGACCGTGTGCGCAGCGCCATCCTCAACTCCGGCCTGGAGTTCCCCGCGCGGCGCATCACCCTCAACGTCTAAAGGTCAATGATTGAGGGTATGGACACGATTTGGAGCCCGTACGCATGGCGCTAGACATCATAGGTATGGACGTCCATAGCTATGACGATGTCCACACTGTTTTCTGCAATATTGAGATAGCCATCAGCATCGCATGCGGCGACGTCGCCGCATGCCAGGTGGATTTTCCAGACGAACAGGGAGCAATGCCCGAAGCGGACGAACCGTAAAAATGGCTCGCCACCAAGCTCATGAACATGCGCGTCGGCACGAACACAGCACTGGCACGTATGATCGCGGTATTCGGTGTTGAGAAGCCGCACTGCGCTTATCTGTTCACCAGCCGCCGCGCCAATCGGATAAAAGTGCGCGTACATGCCAACGCAGAAGGCTAGCGAGATCGAATAACTGCTGCCGCATCGGTGGACACCGAGTTGACCTGTGCAGGGTATATTTCCCGTACCCTTTCTTCTCTACGTCTATTGGAGCACTGCAGGCATTGGGCTAGAGTTTTAGATTCTATCAGCCCGGCGTATTACCTTACGCCGTCACAAGGAAGAGGCTATGCAGATCCAGTACTTGGAGATCGCGAATTTCCGCAAGCTCCTGTCCGTTCGAATAGATCTAGCAAGCACAACCACCCTTTTGGTTGGGGCCAACAACAGTGGTAAGTCCTCGGCGATGTTGGCGCTGCGTAAATTTCTGCTCTCGAAGGCGAGCGCTTTCCGCCTCCAGGATTTAACGCTTGCTCACCTCACGACCATTAATGCCATTGGTGCCGAGTGGGAAGAGGCTGACGAAACCTTTGAAATACCAGCGGCAAACCATTGGACGCACTGGTTACCTACCCTCGACTTATGGGTGGAAGCCTCGCAAGGAGAGTTGCATTACATCAAGGATCTGATTCCTAATTTTGCCTGGAAAGGCGGCTGCGTCGGGATGCGCTTTAGGCTTGAGCCTAAGGATATGGCCAAACTCTTCACCGATTATCGGAAAGAGCGTAACCGCGTAAAAACGCTGTTGCAGGAGATATTGAGCAAGACCGAGGAAGGAAAAACTCCGCCCACCCTCTCACTTTGGCCGCAAAGTCTGCACGACTATTTAAACCGGCGCTTGGGAGCGATGTTCACCATACGCTGGTATCGTCTCGACCCGGCACAGCTCTGTGAACCAGATCCCAAGACTCGTCACGCTCGCCTTCAAACACTATCTGCGAATGCACTTCCTCTGGAGAGCAATCCACTGACCGATCTCATACGCGTGCACGAGATCAATGCGCAGCGCGGCTTTGGTGATAGCGCCGAGGAGTCCGTCACTGAGGGACGAGGTGGTTCAGGGAAAAAACTAACGGAGCAATTGCGTGCTTACTACAGCCGGCATCTGGATCCTGGTGACAGCCCTGACATTTCGGACTTGGAAGCGTTGACTGCCATTCAAGCTGCTCAGTCGGCTTTCGATTCCCGACTTACCTCCAGTTTCGCTCCTGCACTTGTGGAGGTCGCAGGCTTGGGCTATCCAAATAATACTGACCCGGCGATCAGGGTAGAAACCCGGCTTTCCCCTACGGACGGCATGAACCATGAAGCTGCGGTTCTGTTCGAGTTGGATTCGGTCGCAGGCGCACCTGGTGCTCCTCCCATGCGACTCCCCGAGACATCCAACGGCCTCGGTTATCAGAACCTGATCTCAATGATCTTCCAGTTGATGGCATTTCGGGATGAGTGGCTGAGGAAGTACAAAAATACCGAGGAGCAGTCCGACGCAGGCGTTGAACCGATCCACCTCGTGCTGATTGAGGAGCCCGAAGCTCATCTCCATGTCCAAGTACAACAAGCCTTCATCAAGCACGCGTATCATGTCCTATGTAATGAGCCGCTTCTCAAGAAATACCCGAGGCTCAAAACACAGCTAGTGGTGAGCTCCCACTCCAGCCATGTTGCTCATGAGACTGATTATGCGAACCTTCGGTATTTCCGAAGGCTACCCGCAGGAATGGCTGGTGTACCTATACCGGTGTCAACCGTCTCTAACTTGAGCACAGTGTTTGGTGACAAAAACCGTCACAGGCAAACCAAAGAATTTGTGACTCGTTACCTGCGAGCGCAGCATGCCGATCTCTTCTTCGCTGACGCGGTGATCTTGGTTGAGGGCGCTGCGGAACGAATGATGTTGCCGCATTTCTTACGCAGTCAATTTCCCTTCCTTGATCGTTGCTACATCACCATCCTGGATATTGGAGGCAGTCACGCACATCGCCTAAGGCCATTAATCGATGTGCTGGGAATTGTGACCCTGGTGATCACGGATTTGGACGCCGGACTGAAGAAGTCAGCTGTACCCGTCAAGCGCAAGGCCAAACAAGAAACCAACAACCCCACCCTGCGTAGTTGGGTAACCGCCCTGGGAGTAGGGCACGATGTCGACACATTGCTGGATCTGGATGGGGAGCAAAAATCGCAGCATATAGACCACTTGTTTGCGATCCGTATTGCGTATCAGACACCCATTAACATCGTTCTACCTAAGACTAAAGGTGAAGTCCAGGCGCTGCCCAACACGTTTGAAGACAGTCTGGTGCTGAGCAATGTGCAGCACTTTGCAACGAAGCAGGGGCGGGGTCTGACCAAGGCTTTCGCCAAAGCGCTGCGTGATTCTGCAAGTGCAGACGACCTTGGTAAGGCTTTGTTCGACGCGCTCAGGTCGGGTGACAAGGCGGAGTTCGCGCTACAGGTGCTTGGAGACCCCGACTTCGCCACGGTCGCTGTTCCAGAATACATCCGGGAAGGGCTCGCCTGGTTAGAAGAAAAGCTGCAGAAGAAGAGCAAGGAGCTCTTGATTATCCCGACGGCCAGTGTCGAGGTGACTGCCGAATGAGTGCCATAAAGGATGTCGCCGATGAAGTCACGCCGACTGCGGATGACGTTATCCAGGAATGCCTGAACCTGGAGACGCCACGTAGTTTCTTCCTATACGCCGGTGCCGGCTCAGGCAAGACCCACTCACTCGTCGTAGCGGTGAAATCACTCAAGGAACGTGAGCGTCAGCGCCTCACGTTTGAGGGGCGGCAAATAGCGATCATCACGTACACCAACGCAGCCTGTGAGGAAATCGCACGTCGCCTTGAGCACGATCCGCTGGTTGAGGTCTCAACCATTCATGCTTTCTCTTGGAAGATGATCAAGGGCTTCAACGACGATATTCGTGAATGGTTACGTATCAAACTTGCGAGCGACATCGCTGAGTTGGACGACAGGCTCGGTCGGGCGAGAACAGTGAACAAGACGTCTCTGGCTAACCAGGCGAGCCGGGATAGCAAAGCTCGTCGTTTGGCGGCCCTTGATGAAATTCCTGAATTTACCTACAGCCCGACGGGAGACAACGTAAGTAGGCAATCGCTGAACCACAGTGAAGTCATCCAGATGTCTGCAGCGTTTTTACCCCAGCCGCCTTTACTCGATGTTATGGCGGATCGGCATCCGGTGCTGCTCATCGATGAAAGCCAAGATACGAATGGCGCTCTCATGGATGCATTTCTGAAAGCTCAGGCAGCGATTCCTGGGAGATTTTGCTTAGGACTGCTCGGCGACACGATGCAGCGTATCTATAGCGACGGGAAGCCAGGGCTTGATGCGGCGATACCACCAGATTGGGCCAAGCCTGAAAAACGTATCAATCGCCGTTGCCCGATTCGGGTTGTCGAATTGATCAACAATATCCGCGCCGGCGCCGATGATCATCTGCAGATACCAACGCCGGAAGCTGCCCAAGGTGCCGTACGTATGTTCTGCACCCGGCAAGCGCCCGGGCAGGATTTCAGCTTGGAAGACCAGATCGCTGAGCAAATGGCAGAGATCACGGGTGATGCTCAGTGGGCCACCGGCAGGGATGGCCGCAAGACGCTGATCCTAGAGCACAAGATGGCTGCCCGTCGGATGGGGTTTGAAGGCGTGTTCGCTCCGCTCTATGCAGTTGCACATCTGAATACCGCGCTGATGGACGGTACGCTACCCATCCTCAAGGTTTTCTTCGATGGGGTCGCTCCAATCGTCGCCGCAGCCCGTTCGGATGATTTCACGCTCATGGAGGCGGTGCGGCTGCGCTCTCCTTTGCTTGATCCTAAGCACCTGGAGGCGGCTGGCAACAATCAATTCGAGCTGCTGGAGTCTGTTGGGGTCGCGACCCATGCACTCTGCGAGATGCTCAAAGATAACAATCCCTTGATTGAAGAGGTGGCTCAAATCCTCCAGAGTTCGGGTTTGCTTGCGCTGCCTGATCGACTCGTTGCTGCAATGGCTCAAGGTGCCACTGCAGACCCAGTACCAGAAACGTCCGATCGCGAGGCGCTAGAAATCCATGCTTATCGGGTTGTCCTAGGGCGTCGTTACTCAGAGATGGCGGCCTTCGCAGGCTATGCAAATGGCCTCTCGCCCTACGGTACCCATCAGGGCGTCAAAGGCCTGGAGTTTCCCCGCGTGATGGTCATCCTGAACGACGAAGAAGCTGGTGGTTTTCTGTTCAGCTACGAGAAATTACTCGGTATTACACCTGCCTCCGCCACAGATATGAAGAATGAGAGCGAGGGTAAAGATACGTCGCTGTCACGCACACGCAGGCTTCTGTACGTCACCTGCAGTCGTGCAGAGGAGAGCTTGGCTATCGTGGTTTACAGCTCTCAGCCAGAGGCTGCGAGGGATAGAGTCATTGACGCTGGCTGGTTGACAGCCGAAGAGGTCGTAGTGCTTTAAAGCAGCTCTTGAGGGGGCAGGCACAGGCGCTCAACCTTGCAACGCTGCCGATTGGGCGCAACGCCTATTCACCGTCGCCTTCGGCGGCAGCTTCAACAAGATGAAGCTGCAGGACGGCTACCGGCCTGACTTACGCATGGTGAGTTGGCCGGACGCTTACCGTCAGCCCCTTTTTAAGCCCAAACAGGCGGGCACCGGTTATTGTTACCTCGCGTTCCGCTTATGAAAAGGATAGACCGTCCGTATTTAGCTGTACGTCAGCATCCGTAACCCAGCCTTGCAGTACCGCTCCGTGGGGCGGCACTGTAATCTTTAGCCCACATATTCCAGGTCTGGACTGACACCAGCATGGCTTAGCAAGCTAACGTTAAGGCTCAGATCTAACTGGCATTTTATATTTAGCCAATAGCGGCTCCAGCCTTATCAACTCTGCTTGAATCTCGCCAATGTAATCCGTTGACTCTGGCGAGTGCCAAGCACTCAGTAAACCTTGAGCATCAATGGGCTCACCACAGAACGCCATGTAGTTGGATTCGCACTCAGCAGCCCAGGACAGTACCGTTTCCTTGGCAGTATCGGTACTTAGGCCGAACTCTTCATCACTCAAAACTCCTGCACTAAACACATATACAAGGTAGAGCATTCTAATAGGTGGCAGAGGGTGAGACTGCCCCGCCTGGTACTTTCGCTCCCAACTTGTGTGCTGAAATAGCCTTAATGGCAAGTACATCACTTGAAAGGCAAATTTAGCCGCTCTCAGGGAATCTGCGTACAAGGACTCCAGCCCCTTGATAGCCGCACCATCCGAGCTAGTGATCGCCCCTTTTGAAAGCTGCTCCTGCACGACGCTGAAATAATTGAAGACCTCCTCAACAGCCCCTTCATCTGCGTCAAACTCTATCGCCTGCAGAGTCAGCGGTTCCAGGTTAGAGATTGGACGACCTCCGCTTATGCTAGGTCGCAAGCCAGCACTCTGCTTCAGCCCTAAATGGCCACGTGTAATATGACTAGCCTCATGCATGAAAATGCTTTCGACAAAGCGCACAGCCAGGAACGCCGAGAACGCCTTCCGAACGTTACAGATTGGCTCTAAAGCATGCAGCTCTGAGTCGGACATGGTGCTAGGCATATAGGTCAGCGATACCGAGCCCTTTTCAAGGTCTGGCGAGCCAACTTCTGAGAGCATGTCACGGCGTGCGGCCATCAGGCTTGCCAAACAGACGCTGTTGAAAATAAAGCCGTAGCTAACGCCGATGAAGGCGATTTTCTTTGGGTGAGATGCTGGTGAGAGATAGGAAAACGCCGCAGCCTCATGCGAGTTGTAAACAGCGCACTTCAGTTCGATGCCAGCCTGAACGAAATACATCTGCTCTACTCGACTTCGATACTGCTCCATGGCCTTGATGACCTGAGCTATCAGATGCCTAGTCCATGCGTCAGCGTGCCTTGGCAGATCCAGCCCACCACGGTATGTAATCTCACGCTGCAGATCCTCAGGAAAATCCATCATGCCTGTACTCCTTGGTTGCGCTGCCTGGCCGCTGGTTACTATAAAGCTCCGGGCTTAGACGACAACAGAGCCGCCCCGCTACACCCAGGCTCCTACCAGCGTTCAAAATTGTCAGCCGAAGAGATTACCTCACCGAAAGTGACCATTGCAGTACGAACGGGATACAAAAAAGCCCCAATACGCACAACGCGCAATGGGGCTTAAACGAGTTAGCGCCGTTCGCGACAACCCCAGCGGCCGCGGCAGGGCGACCGTCCCAACCAGTCCATTCTAGGCCCACACATTCACCACGGCCTCGCTGAAGAGTACGTATTCGATGGCATTCTGGAACTGCTTGGCGACCCAGAAAACGGCGGCGCGCTGTGCATCAAGGACGGATAGGTCTTACCCACCGCAAATGCCTGAGCATACTCAGCTTCGATCTGTGAAAAGTCGGCCCCTTGGAGTGCCTCACCGGCAGCGACCCTTGTCATTGGCGATTGACTGCTGCCTGAGCTCAGGCTCCTGCCCTTGGACTGGGGTCAGGTTGAGGTGGTCGTTAAAAGAGACTCATTGAACTGGCCCAAAAAGTCGTTTTAATGATCCATGCCAAACAGTGCCGCGATGAGCTCGTTTTTCTGTCCCGCAGGCTTGGCTGCAATTCTTGAAAATGAGTCGATCCGGTTTTTCTCAATGAAGCAGAACCGATAGTCATCGGCATCAGCCTCAATCGTGACTATGTTGCCGGTCAAATCAGTGGCTCTTAGTCGTGGGGACTCAAAGCGCCTCTCATGGACGTTCCGAAGATACTGGCCAGCATCTATTCGTTTCTGAGCAACCTCGTCTACAGCACCTAGTGGGGCATACTCAAAGGCTTCGCATAGACTGGTTTTTCCACTGCCATTGGGGCCGTAAAACAAAACAAGCCGCTTGGTGAGATCGAATGATTCAGGATTACGGAACCCCCTAAATGGCCCGACAGAGTTCGGTCAGATTTCTCCACCGCCACTCGGCACCCGCCGCGATAGCGTCAATCAAGGATAGTGCGCTGTTCGTTCTAGCAAATTGATCCCGAGCCAGCTCAGCGATACGAATTGCACGCTGACTGCGGTTGCGCGTCGTGACACCGACCGCGTCAAAATTGTTGAGCACCAGGTTGGCAATGCGGCGCGCGTCCTCTGAGGCGCCGGTCTCGGGGACATGGAGCCAGCGTACGAATGCTGATAATCGTGTGCTTCAGATGCCATCCTTGCTTCCTCAGTGAGAATGACCACGAAAAACGCCGCAGCAACCCATATAAACGGGGCAACTTGGGTGAAAATGAAAATAAATTTTGACTGCCTATAAGACATCCACGCCTCCAGGGGGGAGACGACAAAACCTCCCCCCTAGAGTCACTATAGCCTCCCAGAGGGGAGGCACTGGCACCCTACTAAGTAGACCCCTTCCCAATTACACCCATTACCAACACACCCAGTGACACTACACTCATTACACTTTAAAAGGGGGAGGCGCCAGTGTCTCCACCTCCCCCATTGTCAGCTTATAAATCACCCCACCATAATCGGCTCCGACAACTTGATATGGAGCCAAACATGGCCAAGGTACCCACCAGTAGAAAGGCAACAGCCGCAACACCAGCCCCCACATCCACTACGCCTGCAGCGCCCGCGAAGAAGACAATGTCATCGGAAATAGCTTCAGCTACTCCCAAGACTAAATCACCGGTTAAGCCTGCGGCCACAACTGGGGACGCCAAGACCAAACCGACGGCCAAAGCCAAAGCAGCCAAAACTGCAGAAGGAACTATCGAGGAACGCTGGGGAAAAGATCTCACTGGATCAGGTTGGACAGCAATCCCCAACGCGCTCTTTGTTTACTCCCAAGACCTGGGGCTCACGTCCCTGGATATCGTGATAATCCTCCACTTGGCGAAGTTCTGGTGGCGCAAGGGTAATGATCCGCATCCGAGCAAAAAGACTCTCGCTGCGATGATAGGCGTGAACCCTCGGACGATTCAGCGTGCAATCGCCAAACTGGAGGATAAACAGTACATCAAACGCACGGAGCGTAAGTCTGCGTCGCACGGTGGTAACACGAGCAACAGCTATTCCTTCACCGGTCTCATCAAAGCCGCCAAGCCTTTCGCCAAGAAACTGCGAGATGCCCGCGATGAGAAGGCAGCGGAATACGAGGCCACTAGCGTCAAGCCCGCTACCAAGTCAGCACGGTAATTTTTGAGAGGAATCTGAGCATGAGTTCAATCACCTACAGGCAGGGGGACGCGAGCCTCGCAGACGCATTCAGAACCCTGGCTGACCAGGTGATAGCGGTGCAAGACTCCGGCACGCCACGACACAAGCGTGTCTCGGTAGCCGAGTTCACTTATCTCATGACGAGCAAGCAGTTTGACCGCATCCGCAGCATATGTATGAAAATGGGCTGGCCGGTACCGAACTGTCGGGGCATCCACATTGACTACGAGGCAATCGCTCACCCTCTTCACGCTCGGATACAGAAAGACAACTGCACTGTCGAAGAGGTACTGGAGATTTTGATAGCTGCTTATTGTGGCTACAGTGAGATGGCCCTGAACAAGCCCAAGCACTCTCAAGGCATCCTTTTCAATCGGGGACGCCGTGTGAAGGTAGGAAAGGGACACTACCGCGCCTTGGCGGTCTACAGACTGTGCGAGGAGAAAGGAAGGCGATTCTTGGCACCGATTACGGCGTTCCATACGACGGATGCCAAGATTCGGAAAATAGTATGACTACCAAGGAAGGACGGCCTTGAAAGCTAGTCTTCCGTACCAAAACAGAACAACCTAACGCTTTCAATTTCCCTTCATATGGCCCCATCATGCGTTGGGCCTACGCAGCATCGCCGACAAATTTTCTGCTGTCTGGGTAGTCGATGATAATGCTACGGACGTCGCCAGTGTAATGCAATCCCTGGCCAGGCCACATGCCACTGTGCGTTGCGCTTACCGACAGGATGGACGAAAAGCCGATGACCCAATCTTTGCCCTGCAAGGCAGCGAGAAATTACCTGCTCGCTGCCTAGCCCCCTTCCACATCAGCCAAGGCATGGTAGACGTAACCCACCCAAACCTACCTCAGCAGTATTCGAGCCAAACCCCGACTGCGTCAAGTTTTGGCCCTACGGGCTTTCATTCTCAAGCCTTTGGCCCGTCGTGGGTCGGTGCGCTCCGCTTGCGCTTTTGACAGCGAATTGCTGGATACTGTCGTAGGCAACCAAGGTTAGAGAACTACCCACCTGCGCAGGGACTTGGGCGAATCTGGAGCAGGCCCTTGCTGACCTGGATACCGATAACATCATCTCCGACATGGAGTCCTAGAGAGCGTCCAGAAGTTAGGCCTCAGCCCTGACCACACCGCCTTCAAGCGGTGGGATCAATTGTAGGTAGCACAGCATGCCTCGGTAAGCCTAGGCTACCCCGCCTATTTGATCGCCCAAAGTACCGTCAACGCAATGTGATCAAGCGTACGTTTGGCTGGCTGAGGGAGAACCGAAGGATCGTGACTCGTTTCGAAAAGCTCGCGAAAAGTTATGCGGCGATGGTCTCGCTGGCCTGCGCCATGCGGTGTGTGAGACATCTTTTTTCAGACAGAGTCTAGTCGTGACTTCTGAGAGATTAGCCCGGCAAATCCTTGAGCCAGTAACGCCTGACAGTCGCTTCAGGCAACCCCAGCGCTCGACTCACCTCCGCCTTCGACATGCCACTGGCCTTGAGCTCTAGCACAGCTCGGATTCGATCTGGGCTGCTGGGTTTGCCTCGCGTGCGCTTTACCAGCCCTGCACCAGCGTCCCAGTGCTTCTTAAGGCCCTGCAAGCCTCCCAGGGCTATGAAGCTCTCCAAATCCTGCGAAGCCTTTGCCATGACATCGATAGGTGATGACCCATCTTGGAGGGCCTGACACAGTGCGACCAGTGCCACGAGGTCGAAATCTAGGGTCAGCGCGATCTTGCTCAGCTTGACCAAAGAGACCTGCGTTTTCCCTTGCTCCAATCGCGACAGATTCGCTTGGGAACTGATCTCGGCGAGCTCCTCCTGGGCCGATCCTCTAAGGTCGCGCAGAGCTCGGACTATTGCTGCTATCTCGTTCTGCATGCTGAGCGCTCAAAACGAAGAATAGGGCCACAGCGCCATGCGTCGATAAATATCGAAAGCTGGTAATAATGGCGGTCATCGTTTATCGTGGGCCGACAGATGACAGCCTCGCCGCGTCCGGGCGACCGGCCAGGGAGTGATCAATTTATTAGAAAGTCGACGTCAGCAGGCTAGGGATGAAGCTTCACATACTGTCTGATTTACATTGTGAGTTCGCCGATTTCGTCCCCCCTGTGGTGGACTGTGACGTGGTCGTATTAGCCGGCGACATCCACGTGAAGTCCAGGGGGGCCAGATGGGCCAGCCTGGCCTTCAGCACGCCTGTCGTCTACGCCATGGGCAATCATGAGCACTACAGCGGGAATATAGATCGAACTCACATCAAGCTGCTTGACGCTGCTGAGGCGCACGTCCACGTCTTGGAAAATCAGGTTTTAGAGTACGGTGATGTGCAGTTTCTCTGTGCTACGGCTTGGACAAGCCTGGCCGCGACCGGAGACCCAGTAGCTGCTTCTTGGTGTGCTCGTGACTCACTGAATGACTTTCGCGCTATCCGTGTTGGTGAACAGTACCGGCGTTTGCGCCCTGACGATCTGATCGCGAGAAATCGAGAGACGAAGGAGTGGTTAGAGGCTCAGCTGTCGCTGCCATTCAACGGTAAGCGTGTAGTTGTGACTCACCATCCGCCTCTTATGAAGTTCGTGAGTGACCAAGGAGCCGATCCTCACTTGCGAGCAGCCTATGGAAACAATTGGGATGGCCTGATGGATTTTAAGATCGATCTATGGATCTTTGGCCATACCCACGAAGCTGTGGATGAGGTTGTTAATGGCGTCCGGTTTGTAAGTAATCCTCGTGGTTATCCCACTGAAGAAACTGGCTTTCGGCCAGATCTAGTTGTCAGTGTATGAAGACTGACAGGGCTGCCGGCGTTTAGCTTTTTTCAGTAAGTGAGTAGGTTTCAAATTCGAACGTGATGGAGAATCCATGAGTTGTCTGAATTCCCAGGACTGGACGGCTGAGGGCGGAATACGACTGCCCATTCTGGTGTCAGCTAAGTTGGCGATTGCGCAGGCCCATGATTGGGGTGCACTAGTGGACGCGTACCTGGTAGATGCAGCTGAAGTTGGCGATCGTTTCGTTGCGTATGTGTATGGCGATCTTTCAGGGCAACTGGTTGATGGGATGACAATTGTCACACCACCTAGTGAGGTGATAGCGGAGGTTGAAGGCATGGCGTTATTGCGGACAGTGTCAGGCAACGATCATTACGTCATGGTCAGCCGATTGCCTGCCGCCGCTTGAGTGCCCACGCGTCGTCGAGGCCGACGTCTCAGCCTGCTTCATTAGGCCCCGCCGTCATCTAATCCATTAATAGTTAATGTGTGTTTAAGGGAAGAAGCATGCCCGAGTTAAAGAAACTGACATTGACTGTTAAGAACTATGATGCTCAAGCGAGCGGTGATCTAGACGCTCTCTATCGACGTGTTAGATATGAAGATGAGCACGGCACTACGCTCTATTTCAAAGAGGTTGTGATGCTGAAGTATCTTGCGAAGCATGGTGCTTTGGCGACTGATGCTCCGCGAACTTGGTACTATAAGCATGCCTCAAAGAAATCGATAATTGTTGTCGCTTTTGAGAAGCCTGGCGGGAAAGTCGAGTGCGACTTGGATGATCTGCGAATTATTGCAAGGTCGACTTTGATAAAGGGTGTGGTTATTTCGCTAGCAGCGGTTCCAGCTGGGATTATTGCCGCAACTGCCACCTTTGGAATTGGGCTTGTCATTATTCCTATGTTTCTGTGGTATGGGTACAGGAACGTATTCAAGCTTCCGAAAATGCTGGGTCGAAAAACGCTGTTGGATGAATTTTCAAAATTTGGCGTTACTCTTCGGTAGCTTGGTTTTTTGGTTGTTGAACTTGATTCTCGTTAGAGTGACTGGCTGTCTTGCGGACGCTGACCAGCGAAGGAAACTCAGATGAAGACCAATGCCGTTATCTTTGACGCCTTCGGAACGCTGGTCGAGATACAGCAGCCGACACATCCGTTTCTACAGTTACTGCGAGAAGGGCGACGCCAAGGCCGCTTGCCTCGCGCTGATGACATTCGAATGATCATGACCCGTTGCCTTTCTCTAAGAGAGGCTGCGCTGTCCTTTGGTATCAAGATCTCGCCCTCCCGGCTCGCATTTCTCGATCAATGCCTGGAGGAAGAGCTGGCAAGCATTCGGCCTTATCCAGACGCGGTTGAGGCCATTGAGCTACTGCTAGCTGCAGGGGTGAGACTGGCCGTATGTTCAAACCTGGCAATGGCCTACGGCCCAGTAGTGGAAAGGATTTTCCCGCACCTTGGGGCCTATGGTTTCAGCTATCGCATTGGTGTTATGAAACCGCAAGCGGCCATCTACCAGCACACCTGCGATCTACTTGATGTTCGGCCAGGAAATGAGCTCAGTGGTCAGAGACGGATCGTCATGATTGGCGACTCAGAAAGGTGTGATCGGAATGGGCCTGGCCAGGTCGGTATCAGCGGTTACCTGTTGCGCAGGAATGGAGACGGGGCTTCCAATCTTTCCCATTTTGCACGATCAGTGCTGAGTGATAGGTAGCTGCGAGCAGATGCTCAATTCGATGGTAAGCGTTGCGTCTGAGCTAAAGGGCCGCGCCACGAAGTGGCCTTGCCGGTATGCCCCCTGCACAGAGTACTAGGGGCGACCAGACCAGTATCTCCAGAGGGTGAAGCATGAACGAGGTTAGGATTGTCGGGCGATGCGTTCGCTCCCCGATCGGCTGCTGGAGTGCTAGACATCGGTGTTTTCAGGCGCGTTACGAGCAGGTCTTCTCAATCGCGCTTGAAGTGTTTGGAAGCCGAAAGAAGGCGCAGCGATGGCTTGTAAGGTCTTTAGTAGGTGTAGGCCGTCAGGCACCCTGCGGGGAGCTGTGCACACCTATGGGATTCACAATTATCCATGACGAGATTATGCGGCTTGATCACGGCATACGTGCCTAATCCCATTTAGCCTCCGCTGAGCAATTTCCTCAACGCTTGGCGGGGTCTCTTCGAATGAGATCGCAGTATTTAGAGCAATGGGAGTTCTTATATTTGAGAGCAAGAGAAAAGCGGCAGTGGCCAGGCGCCGCCTTTCCCACAGACTACCACCGGCTTTTACATCTGATATTTACGGCTTCTAGATCACACGGTTTGAGGGTCTGGTGTGAAGCTGAGGTTGGAATGTATGGGCCGGGGCCAAGGAGAAATCGCTTTCCTTTGCAGCCGCAGGCTGCTGCTTTCGCTTTGACGTCAAACCAATGGGGCTTTTTTGCTGGAATCAGTCCGTCTGAAATTCCATCCGTCTCGGACAACAGGCGTCTGCAAGCGTCCGTCACCGTCATATTTCTAGCGAAACGCATTCGCTGACCTTGTACGCACTTTGAAAATTCTGGCCTGTAAACCAAATTTTTAAACTGTAAAGTCCTGCGATTAACACGTTAAAAAATTGGTTTACAGGTTTCCGAGATGCGTCGTTCGAGTATGAGATTCATGGGCGGGGCGATCGCATACTGCTAAAAATGTGCGAACATTATCGTCCTTGGCGTCGGACTTCGGAACGAGTTTGCCGGACGCCTGCAGCACCTTGGGTTCGGGGCGCGCTTGGGGCTATGTTGCCATTTATTCATAATGACACCCTGCCATCGGATCCTATGACCGCACTGCCTGATAGTCAGCTCTGTCTAGAGAACCAGGGGCGATTCAGACATCCTCCCAAGCCTAGTGTCCCGTTCGGGTAATTCGTTAATCTACAGGCCCCGAAATCACTGGGCGAATCTATTTAAATAGATAAACTAATTAACCGCGCATGGCGCTAGCGCCCAGGGTCTCCGACTTGTGCAGAAATTTACAATCGACCTACCGCCCTGTGGATTTTACAACACCGACATTGAGCTGAAGCAAACTACAAAAAATGTTTTCCCAGTCGGATCTAGCGATACCACAGGGAAAGACATTGTCATATACTACGCCATTCACATCCACACCATAATGTAGCGTGGCGTCCGAAACAGACTTGTCGTAACGAGCAGTTTTCATCCATGAGGCGAGAGTTACACTAGTCAATGTCTCATAGAGTTCCCAATTTAACTTAAGTGGTTTTTCGTTACCTCTCTCTCCAGGTGTATCAATCTTTAGATATTCAGCCGCAAGCCCTAGAGCCTCACACTCTTGCCAGACTGCATCCGCGCACTCCACACACTTAAACTGACCGTACTCATTACAGATATTATTCACGCCCTCTCCTTTATCCGACCTACGTCAAAGGCTGATCACCCAATCGACGGCGAGGCATCACTTATCTCTCCAGCCTTCGCCGCTATCTTTTCGGTTAGCGCTATTTTCACTGCCTGATCCTGACTTTCCAGCATCCAACCGCATTCGTGCTCTTTGGGAACCAGTATCGATAACTCGGGACTTCCTAGACAGGTTCTTACCATGCAGACTCGATAAGTCATCATCTTGGACTTCATTTGCGAATATTCATTAGGCGTAAGCTCAAACTGAACGACATTCCCGATATGCCCCTTAACTTCAAGGTGCAAAATTTCATCTCCTTTGACTGCTTCGAGATCCCAGCCTCTGTTGTCTTTCTCCACAGAAGCGAGGGCATACCCAAGCATTTCGAAATGTGTCCATACTTTATCGACAGCTGCTTTTTCGATACGACTAATCAGATCCTTGTCAGCGGGTACCCGCGACTTCCCTTTTCTTTCCTTTTTAGCTAAAACAACGCTGACCGAGTTCAGGTACTTCCTCAGGTCAGCCAAGAAATTCAGGCTATTTTCTGCACCATCTCCGCCGTACCAGATATTGGCGTGCCCCGGAAATCCTTTACCATGGGCCGGGGCATAAGGAACCTCAAAGTCACGGGCTTCCGAATCCAGGAGCACCGTATTTTCAACATCGGCCTCACATAAATAATAAAGCGATTCCCAGTCACCCTGATGTCTCTGGCCTCGTCGTTTACGATAGGATTTATGAAACAGCTTTGCGTCTCTATACCAGCCCACTACTGCCTGCCTGCCACCAGGCTGCTTGGCAAAAAATACCACATCTACCCCATCAAGCTCGTCATTCTCGTTCCAGGCCTGCGAGTTATCCAGACGAAGAAGATCTACTCCGCTAAAATTTTTGGTCATGGCATATCCGTAAACCTTTCCACCCTCCGCTCGGAAGTTCCACATCTCGCCGCCGTTGCCATTTATATCAACGTGAGCACCACCGCCGCGTATTTCACCAACACCATCATAGGCAACCATGTGCCCGATCCTGAACATCAAAAGTGGTCTTTCTAGCATTTCCCTATCCTTTCTATCCAATGTGTTATCTCCCTAGTGCCCCGTTCGTGTAATTCGTTAATCTACAGGCCACGAAATCACTGGAGAAATCTATTTAAATAGATAAATGGATTAACCGTGCATGACACTAGAGGGCACTGTGAACATCAGCACATATCCTAACGCCCCATTCTAATCGTGCGGTAGTGCTACATACCGTTGATGCCATTTCGATAGCTTACTTCTGCATGATTCAAACGAGCGTACATTCTTAACTTCATTGTTTCAATCTGAGCAGCAGTGAAGCCGCTGATCCGCCAAGGATAGTGGCATCTGATTTCGTCAACTCTGGAAATTAGGTATGAAAACTTGTCGTAGTCACTTTTAATTATTTCCATTTCTTCTGCGGATATATCGAACACGTCTGACGCCATGGCATTATTGTAAATCTTAGTCGCATCAGAAATGATTTCGAAAACGTCCTTGAATTGATCTGGAGCAGAAAGATTTGCGATTTTTTCCCTCGCATCAGGCTTAAGCTCATCATTTACCAGATCAAATGTAATCTTTCGGGATGCGCCGCTGGTTTGATAGGCCTCAGTCGAACTTATCGGCTTCCAATAAACCTTCTCGGTGTTAAGGTCTACACACACAACGATGGTCGGGACAGAAAATCTTTGCCAATACGCAATATCGGCATCTTCGACATAGACATCGTGTTTAACAGCCGATGTCAGTTTCTCGAATGATTTGACTTGCAGCTTTACAACGTTGCCTGTCGCTCCATTGCTGTCATCACATATTTCTATCTCCGCATCAATACCTAAATCTATACCTTGTAATCTGCATGGCCAGTTGAGTGTTCTCGTGAATTTGAACGCAACTAAATGCTCGCCTGCGTCACCATTTATGGTTCGCTTTGGATAGAATTTTGTCATCATGCTCATCCTTGCATCGGGAATAGGGTGTGCTTGCCCGCCCTGAGGTAGATATCCCCGCCAGGCTGTTGTAGCAACTGCCTGGTAACCTTCACCAATCCGCAGGATTCCAGGCCGGTGGTGGGTGAGCTATGTTGAAATCTTCGTGATGGTCGAGCTCGAAGGGTATCGCCTGAGGCGGCGGCGCCTTGAAACGTGACATGCCAGCAATCCTTTACTAATTGATGGCTCCATTCTCACGTCACGACTGGCCGTGTCAAAAGCGCACTTTCCCATTTTACAGAATTTAATGATGCCGATGGTCATTAGGTGTCTGCGGCGAGGACTCCAGATGGAGAAGCTGAGCCGGGGTGATCCCTAGAATCGTGCAAGTGGCTCGACGACTCAATAGGTTTGGATTACGGATTTCGGACTTGCAGAGGCTCGCAGCGGACGAGCTCACTTGTGATAGCCAAGCGCTGAGGTTTACGGGTATAGCTTGAAGTCGCTGCCCTCATGCCACTGGCTAGGATCGATATCCGTGATTTCTAACCCGTAGGTGCGCAGGAGCCAGCGTGTTTGCTCGCCGTATTCACTTCCAGGCTCACTGCGGCCATGCAACGCAATGCGGTTGTTTACCAAGGCGATATCACCTGGCTGCAGTGGAACAGCGATTGCGCAGTCAGCACATGCGTGCTTTAGAGCGTCCATTGCCTCCTGCGCGGACTTGTGGCCGATGTCAGCAATCTGCGTGGTGCTGTGGCTGAATCGGATCCACCAGCTTCCATTCATTTGGAAGAGAAGCTGCGCATCATCGACATCAAGTTCGTCGCCCAGGATTTCTACCATCCCATCCTGGAAGGTCAGCTGCGAACCAATGATGTACTGGGGCTTCTGGAGTTCGTCGATATGCTCTTGGCTCAAGCGCGCCATGAGGTGGTCGAGAGGCATCACCGTAGTCGGAACTTGCTTCGGGTTGCGCAGTGCCGACAAGCACACAAAGTCTGGAGAGGGTGCAATGCGTTCATTCAGGGGGTCGCGGTATCCCCGCAACGGGAAGGTCACTCCATCCGTGTGCCCACTCATCTTGTCCGCTGATTTGACTGTGAATTTACCTCGGCCAGGCGGGAACACCACCAGGTTCACGAACAGATCGCCTCCGTTCTCGGAGCCATAGGAAACCGTGGCGGAATTGATAGCCGCAAGGCACGCGATCGCAGTTACTCGGGCAATGACCGTGCCTTCTGCTTCAGGCACCGGGCAAAAATCAATAGGGGTATCGGGTAGGTCATCTAGCCGGAAGATACCCTCCAGCGTCAGGCAAGGCTGTGCCCACGCAAAGGCTTGCACCTCTGCACAGCTGCTCCCCCGGCTATTGAGCTCGCGTTCGATCGCAGGCTGCAGCTCACGCCCCAGATCGCCAGGGCGCGCCAGGTACTCAAGCACTTGCTCATAGGTCACGTTCGCTCGCCATTCGATGACTGCGACACGCACTGCTTCTGTAAAGATTGCCTGGATCAATTGTGTCCCTACACGCGCGAGTGATATAAAAGTGATGTACGTCGGCGTGATTATCACGCACGATCCCACCAGCGACCAAATCCGTCTATGAAAATGCCCAAGCTTCAGCCTGCCGATTATCTCCAAGGGTGCGCTAGTTTCCTAGCCTGCCTTAAGCCATTCATGCACATGCGGGAGACCTCCCAGGGCATTGAGTGTGAGATGACTCTGGCTAATGGCCAGCCTGTAGTGGTCACCGGCAAGGACGAGCCGCACCTGCTGCTTGGCTTGATGTCCGTACTCGTCGAACTGATTCCTCAAGTTCCAGCTGACGAACGGTCAGCGATGCTACCTGTCTCACGCACAGTGCCTGCAGGCAAGCAGACTTTGGAGACGACCATGCAACCTACCGCTACTACCAAAATCACCGATGAACGAACCCAAGCTGCCCGCATGCAAATTGGTCTAACTACCAAGGTCTCGCTTCACGAATTGGTAAGAGACGTAGCAAAACGCCGTGGGGTATCGCTGTCGATCGCTGCGCGTGATCTGGTGCAGGACGGGCTGACCCGGTTCGATAAAGAATCAAGGACAGTAGATCCTTCGGAGCTGCTGACTGATTACGAGCGCACTGCCAATGATTACGCAGGTGCCGATTCGGAGAGTTGGATCATTCGGGCTGACAGGCGTCTGGTGATGAGAGCGCGTTTACGCGCAGGCGAATATGAGCGCTCGTTGTCATCATTCACCAACTTCCTTCTCGCCAACGCTTTGAGCCATTGCCCTCACGCTGCCGCTGTGCGTGAGGCAACGACTAGTTCGATTACCAGTGATGAGGCCATCGTAGAGGCTATCAAGGCGATCGAGCAGGTCAGTGGGGTAAAAGCCCGTGCTCTCGCTCCTCAGATCGATCTAGGTGAGCAACGCGGCCTGACCAACATGATCCTTGGTGGTTCTGTACTGGCGCCTGCGCGAGTCCTGGCGAAGCTGGCTGTCGTTTTGAAGAAGCCTTTGGACGTTGTGTCGGTAGCCTTGGAGCGTCGGTTCGCCACCCAATGCGTTCCAGCTTTCAAAGCGACTGATGGAAAACCCACCGTGCAAGCGGAACGCAAGGCGTGGAGTGTCGCAGTCAAAGAGCTTCAGCTGCCGACTGAGGAACAAGAGCGTCTCCTGAACCTAGAGGGCTAATTGTGAATCCATTCGACCGGGCACGTCGGCAAGCATTCGAAACCCGAGAAGCCCTGGTCGGATTGGCCGCTTCTCTAGGTGGCGTCAGCTCCTCTGAGCTCTTGGCTCATGTTGAGGACACGCTCGAAATCGCGATTGAGCGCTTACCTTTCGGGCACCCAGAGTTGGGTGGCGGCAGTGGGGTGCTCAAGCGAGAAATTCAAACAATCTACATCCGCAACGATGTGTCTCCAGGAGAAACGGCCTATCTCATCGCCCATGAGTTGGGTCACTGGTACCTCGACGGCGATCGCCCTGCACAGACGGTCGCTCATCTGACCAGCATGACGGATTCCTATGGGAGTCAGGCTACGGTGGCGGTGGAAGCATACGGTGCTCGTGAGCGCTTGGAGCTTCAAGCAAATGTGTTTGCTCGTGAGCTTCTGCTACCCCGTGGTGTCGCAAGCCAACTGTTCCATAGCGGTACTGGTGCCACGGTCATCGCGGCCACTCTGGAGGTACCGCTGGAGATCGTTCGTCTTCAGCTATTCGACGGCATTTTGCTCCCCATATTGCCTCCTGCTCCACCTCCTCCTCTGCCGCTTATGACGCAGGGGCAGCACGATGCTGCTACCGCGTCCGAAACCTTCGTCAACGTTGTTGCCGGGCCGGGTACTGGTAAAACGACGACACTGATCCATCGCATCAAGCACCTGGTCGAGCGCGGTATCCCTCCCAGCCAAATCTTGGTGCTGACCTTCACGAACAAGGCGGCTCATGAATTGGTTGAACGCCTGAAGGTGTCTGGCATCGCTGGAGCCGCCGACGTATGGGCCGGGACTTTTCATGCATTCGGGCTCGAATTCCTTCGCAAATACCATCAGATTTTCGGCCTGGAGTCCGACGTTCGGCTCGCAGATCCGCTGATGCAAGTTCGCCTGATGGTGAGCACGCTGCCCAAGGTGCGGCTCAAGTATTATCTGAGGCTACAGAACCCATACGATTGGCTACCTGGCGTTCTGGGCCATATCAAACGACTCAAGGAAGAATGCCTCACGGTTGCCGACTACCGCACGCGCCTGGCTGCACTGCCGCCCTGCGAGCCGGATGTAGCCAATGAGCGCGAAGACATCGCCACCCTGTTTGAAGCGTACGAAACAGCAATGCAAGCTGAGCATTTGGTCGACTACGTTGACCTCATTGCCCTCCCTGCATCCCAGGCCAAGCGGGATCGAACAAGCGTTGCTCAGTACATCGACCATTTCTCGCACGTACTAGTGGACGAGTATCAGGATGTCACCGAGGTGATGGTCGACCTCCTTCGTCAGTTGGCGCTGAATGCTCAATCATTCTGGGTCGTCGGTGATGTGCGTCAGGCCATTCACCATTGGCGAGGCGCGTCGATCCGTAGCTTGATGCACTTCGACACCACGTTCTTGAGCACCATTCCAGGAGCAACGGTGCGCCGCTACGCTCTCGACCTGAATCGGCGAAGCACCCCTGAGATCTTGGAGCTATTTTCCTGCGCAGGCATCCATCATGCACTGAATGACCGGATGCCTCTGGAACCAGTCACGGCGTATCGTCCCTCGATCGGGGTCATACCTACCCTGTATGAGTGCGACTCCAAGCCCTCCCAAGCCGTCACCATCGCTCAGCGCATTGATGGGCTGGTGCAGAGGGGTGTCCCGTACAGGGATCAAGTCGTGATCAGCCGCAAATCGGCAAACGTTGAGCAAATTGTTGAAGCGCTTGAAAACCTGAATGTGCCAGTGCTGCACATCGGCGATGTCTGCCAGCGCCCTGAGATAAAGAAGCTGCTGTGCCTGATGGAACTGCTGTGTATGCGACAGCCGCGCTCACTGGTCGGGCTGATCTCTGAGCCAGCGTTTCGAATGCCGCCCCAAGACATTGAGCACCTCATATTCCTGACCCGCAAAGGCGCGGGATTGAGCATGCAGCGAGGCCGTTGGCTATGGCTGCCTACGCCAGGCCTCTCGCCCGCTGGCCAGCAAGCCAAGTCAAATTTGGCGTTGCTGTTGAGAGGGCTCAAGCGGAATTCAAGGCCTTGGGATTTTGTCGCCAAAGTACTGCTCGATCAGCGCTACGGTCTTCCAAACCCTGCTGATCAGACCATTCAGGCCCATACTCAGCGCTTGGCAACATGGCTGTTCGTCTATGCCGTACGCAATGGTGACGGAGATATCCGCCAGGCACGGCTTTCCCAGTTCCTGCTTCGCGAGGAGCTTCGCCGTAGGATTGGAGAAAAACTAGGGGATCGCGGTTTACCGCCTGAAGCGCGAGTCCTGGATGCGGTGAGCGTTATGACCGTGCATTCCAGCAAGGGGCTTGAGTACCCAGCAGTTCACGTCACCGATGTTGACGACGCGTCATACGGCGCCAATCGACCCTATGCATACGATGTGCGGGGGTTGGATCTCATCCCTCCCGAAGTTTTGAACAGCACTGGGTCAGAGTTCATGTTCGAAGAGCGGGTAGAGCGCAATAACCTGCTCTATGTCGCCCTGTCTCGGGCCCGTGATTACCTGTATCTCTATGAGATCAGTGGGTGGCCACGTCCAGTTCCGCTCAATCGCGCTGCTCCCACTAGTCTGGTTAAGCGCTCGGGGGTGAAGGTACCGCCCGCACCCATCATACCGCTGCCGTTGGCTAGCAGCACCGTGGTACCCACTGTGAGCTATGAGGCGTTCCAGGCCTACATGAGCTGTCCCCTCCAGTACCACTATCGCTATGAGCTAGCGCTCACTGCCGAGCAGGAAATCGACGTCTCGATCCGTGCTCGCTGGGCGATTATGGACATGCTGTTGGCCGTGGCGAGGGACGGCACTGACCCCAACACGGCATTCCAAGCCGCATGGGCGTTACACGGACTTCCAGATAGGGCAGAAGACCCTGGCTTGATGGATGATGCGATTGCCGCCGCCAAGCGTGGGCTGGTGGTGGTTAACAGCGTCGGCGGTGCCGTCGAAGAAGGGATGGTTTCTGAAGTCAACGGTGTGCGCATTGAGCTCCCTTGGATGCTCGTCGATAAAGGGCAGCTGCACTGGATTCGAGCTCAGACGGGGATCCCATACACCCTGAGTCACCTACGGCCCATGATGCTCGATATCAATGGCTCTCGAAGGCCGAGTGCGAAGATCTACTCCATTATCACTGACCAGCACGTGATGGATGGCCCTTCCAAGCAGGCCGCGAGCACGTCCGTATACAAGATGGCTCAACGTTTTGCCGCAGGTGATCGATCCGCCTCCAGAGGTCGGCATTGTGGGCGCTGCGCCTATCTGAGCATCTGTGCAAGCATCCCCTGACTGACCTCCTTGAAGCCAATCGTAATTAAATTTCGACTCAACATGAAATTAACGCAAGGGATTGCTATGCAAAATTATACTGACTCTGTAGAGGAGTATATTAAAAGAACCATCTTTTCAAAAACGGGAGAGACGTTTCTCGATCTCTCAAGTCAGGAAGACATCCTTTATTCTGAGCTCAATGATATCGGTCAATGGTTATGTAAGGACTATATAAAGGGTGATTCAAGTTTCTATCTATTAGATAGTGTGCAAGTCCAAGCAGCAGCCGTCCACGGCCACCAGGCGGTTCTGGTTTATAAAGGAATGCTTGATTTGATATTCCGTACTTCCGCAATGATGGTGGGAGCAGAGCGGCGCCACAAATTCCCAGGCGAGGAATTTTATGAGCCTTGGAGAAACAATTTAAACTATTGGTTCAGATGTGCAGAATTTGATTGGTCGGATGAAAGATATTGGTGGCTTCATCGCGATGATTCTAGAAAGGCCTTTGAAATGTGTGCTGAGGGCTTATTCGTATTCCTCCTGCTGCATGAAATAGGACATCTTCATAATTTACACGGTGACAGGCGGATTGAGAAATCAAAGTCTGAAACTTCTACATTTTCTTTAGATGATGATGAGATTTTTGTACACGAAGCACTTGGATGCGGTGAGGCGATGAGCGAAGCCGATAGGCTGGCTTCACACGCTCGTGAGATAGTTGCAGATACCTACGCATTTAAGTTTATGATTGTAGAACTAAGAGATAGCTTACTTCCAGAGTCGGAATACTCCGGTCGTGACGAGGCGGCATTGCGCGCCCTGAATTTTGGCGTGTGCAACCATATGGTGGCCTCCTTGTTTTGGGCTTTTAGCTTTCAGCGGCCAATGCGCAATGATATCCAAGAAGATGACTACCCTTCTCATCTTTTTAGGTTGCAAAGTATTGAGAATTCAGCCCTTGAAGGTCAATTGGCTGGTGGTAATGAAGAAACACATCTTGGTATGGCAGTTGGCATAAAGACGTATACTGCGAAGTTGGTTTGTGCCGCTGGTGATGATGAATTCGTTACTTGGCGTGAGACGGCTAAAATCCCTGCAAATCAGGAGCACTATCAGAAGATACGTGGAGTGGTGGGTGAATGGTCAAATATTAAATTTGGCGTGCGTGATGAGGATTGGCTGCCCTGGCCGTTTTCAACCTGAGATCAGGTAACACCCAACTACCAGTACGCGAGGAATGTTTTCGTTATGACCTACATTAACTTGCCCAGTGATCAGCAAGCTGCAATCACCAATGTCGATGAGGCGGTGCTTCGATCAGCGGTACGCAAGTGTTTGGATGAAGAGCGCATGGGGCCGATTCAGGGCCTAGGGCTCGGTGACTGTGGGCCCTATGTAGGTAACAAGCTCCATGGGTTCCAGCGAGCGATCGCCGAGTACAGCAAGGCCAAGGCCCATGCCAAGCGCGAACGCACTCGACAGGATGCGCTGTATGCCGGCAATGACCTCATTCACGCTGTGCAGCAGATGAAAGAGCGGTTCGAAACAGAGCGCAAAGAGGGGGAGCTGTTTTTCATTGATGATCAGATCAGGCCGCCCTTCCATCTCAGCAAGCGGCTGTCAGTGCCCGTGTCGTTCCGCTGGCGAGCGTCATCGTCTGCGGACTGGAAGCACGGTCACCTGACGTTCGTCTACGATTTCTCCCCTCAGCCCAGCTACACCCTGCCGCTGCCCAAGCGCAAACCCAGCGCGGCGCAGGCAGCGAGGGATCTTGAAGACAGTCTGTACCGAGAATGGGAGCGTTTGAAGGCTCAGGCCCTTTTCTCTATGAGGGAGTTCTTCCGCGATGGTGGCGACGGTGATGCTGTGCCTGAGGTGTTCGCGGTGAGACCTAGTCCCCACGGTGGGGGGCTGAATAACTTCAGCTGCAATTTTTGGCAGGCCGAGAGGCCGGCATTATAAATTTGGCAAGCCATCAGCTTCGGTTCCGGTGGCTGGTATAAACGATCGTCCGCCCACCATGTCTGCGTGGGCGTCCCGCAGTGTCGTGAACCGCAGACCAACACGATGACGTCGAGCCTTTATTGACCCAGGGTCAAGCGTTGACCGCAGCCGGGCGATGCCGTTGGTCATTTCAGGAGTGAATGATGGAAAAGGAACAATCGGCTACCAAGATAACTGCTCCCAAGCCGCAAGACTTTCTGCGAGCGAGACGTCCGGAGCAGTTCTCGGACTCTTTAAAGCTACAGGAGTCGACTATCGATCGCTCCATGCTGGAGTATCACTTCGAGACCCTGAACAACCGAAGCCAAGAGCTTGAGTTCGAGATATTCGTACGCAAGCTGTGTGAGCGAGAAATCTGTCCCAACTTGGTTGCCCAGACCGGCCCTACTGCGGGTGGAGACGGTAAAACCGATACCGAAACGTACCCTGTAGCCAGCCAAATCGCCTTTTTCTGGGGATTAAACGAGGCTCCGGAGTCTGAGCGATGGGCATTCGGTGTCAGTACCCAGAAAGACTGGAAGACAAAATGCACGAAGGATGTCGAGAGCATCATGTCCACCGGGCGTGGGTACTCACGCATCTTTTGTGTCTCCAGTCGATTCATCAAGAACAGCCTGAGGGCGCAGCTTCAAGATGACCTTTCGGAAAAGCATGGCGTCACGGTCACAATCCTTGATCGAACCTGGCTGCTTGATAAAACACTGCAGCCCAAGAATCAGCAGCTTGCCATCGACTACCTAGGGATGCTCCGATCAACTTGCCGAAAAGCGGCGGCAGGCCAAACATTCTCCGGCGCGTACCGCTGTTTGCCGAAAGAAAGTCCCATGCACAGCGTTTTGAGGGCTTTGTCGCCCGGTCTTCCGTGTTACGCGCGTAACTCGCCCATACCCATCAGCTGCTTTCGAGCCATCCATAGGTTCGACAGAGCGAACAGCGTGGTCAACTGAGCCGTGTTCTTCATCAGCCCTCGAAAGCGCACTTTCACGTAACCAAATTGCCGTTTGATCACCCGAAACGGATGCTCAACCTTGGCCCGTGTCTGAGCTTTGCAGTACTCAATTTTGCGCTTGGCTTTGTAAAGCAGGCTGCGTTTGTTCAGCTTGGAATACGTGCTGCGGCGCGCGGCGACTTGCCAGATCACCTCACGATTTTCATGCTCTTCGCGCTTCTCGACACCGGTGTACCCGGCGTCTGCATACACCGCGTTTTCTTCGCCATGCAACAGCTCGGCGACCTGTGTGACATCGGCCACATTGGCTGCGGTGCCATGGACGTGATGAACCAGGCCGGACTCAGCATCGACGCCGATATGAGCCTTCATCCCGAAAAAATACTGATTGCCTTTCTTGGTCTGATGCATCTCGGGATCGCGCTTGCCTTCTTCGTTCTTGGTCGAACTTGGGGCATGAATAATGGTGGCATCAACGATGGTGCCCTGGCGCAACGACAGGCCTTTCTCCTGCAAGTAACCGTTGATGACCGCAAGGATCGCAGGTGCGAGTTGATGCTTCTCCAGCAAGTGCCGGAAGTTCATGATCGTGGTGTCTTCGGGGATCGGCGCGCTCAGCGTCAGGCGTGCGAACTGGCGCATAGGCGTGATTTCGTAGAGCGCTTCTTCCATGGCCGGATCGCTCAGGGAGAACCAGTTCTGCAACAGATGGATGCGCAGCATGGTTTCCAGCGGGTAGGGTTTTCTACCGCCGCCGGCCTTGGGATAGAACGGCTCGATCAGCCCCAGCAGCCCAGTCCAGGGCACGACCTGATCCATCTCGGCGAGGAAGCGTTCGCGGCGTGTCTGCTTGCGCTTGCCGGCATATTCGAAGTCGGAAAAGCTCATCTGGCTCATGGGTGGCTCGGATCAGGAGGTCAGGCGTATTTCAGCACATTTGGGGACTTGATCGGAGAATCCCTAGGTCTTACAGGCAGCATTGAGAGCAAAATTCAGATCGGCCCATTCGACGCTGACAAGCAGATCCAGCTAGCAGACATTGAGCGTCAGATCGAACAGATTGAAGATCCAGGCCGTTTGACGCTCTCCCAGGTCGACCTCTATATCAAGCGTGCCATCATCTACAAAGAGCTGGAGCGGGATGCTGTCTCTGTTGAGCACCAGTTCAATCTCGCTGTGCGGACAGCGAAAAAGTTTGGCACCCCGAGGCAGCATTTCGAGTCCCTTTATCAGCTGACATGGGCCGCGTATTGGTGGCTGGAAAATGCCGAGCTCTTCGAGGACACCTTTGAGAAAGCGCTTGGCGTGGCACAAGAGACCGACAACGTTGAGGTCTGGGAGAAAGTCGTAACGTTGTTCAATCTGGTTGTCACCACTCATCGAGACGGCAAGTGCACCCTCGATGTGGCCTGCATCGAAGCCACCATTCGAGAGAAATTGAACTCGATAGCCGGCGACGCGGATATGATCAGCGGCGCATTGCAAGCCAAGACATCACTGGCGCTCCTGGATCTTTTGGCTGCTAAAAGCGAGGAGCAGGTCAACAACACCTTCAGGTCTTTGGGCACCATCGCTGATAGTGCTCATAAGCTGATTGGCTACCCTATGGCTCGTCTCGTCAACTTGCTCGAAGAACTCGACGTGGCCTTTGGAGATCTCAAGGCCTACGAAGATCTCATGGATAAGCTCATTGATGATGCGGGTGAACGGGAAAATAGCCGGATAAAGGCAGATAAGTACCTGAGACGAGGAGCGCTGAGCAGCGATAAAAAGGATTACTACAGGGCAATCAAGTGCTTTGGGTTATCTCTGTATGGGTTGTATAGCAGCGAAAGCAAGACGGAAATGTTCGCTGCCCTTTATATGTTGTCCCATGCATACGAGAAGCAGGGCCTACTCTGGGCTGCCAGAGGTTCTGCGCTGATGGCAGCTTACCTCGTCACCTCTGAGGCACTGAAGGAGCAGCGGAGCAGTGCTAAGCAAGCTGCTATTTACCAGCAACTCATGTGGATTGAAGGTCAGCTTGGTCGCTTGGGTCAGTCATTAACTTGGTACCACCTGGCTCAACTAATCTCTCAAACACTGGATGAAGAGCTGTGGACAGAAAGTCAGAAAATGAGTTATGAGGTTCTCATTGGTAAGCTCTTTTTCAACGCCAATTTCTCAGATATTGAAAGACTAGCTTGGCTGCCGGATAAACTAAATCAGTTAGGTTTATGGCTCAGTGCCGATGCGCTATTGATTTGCTTAGGTCATGAAGATAAAGCAGGGCCCGAAGGTGAGCCTATTGATCTTCAATTTATAAATATGTGGCGCGGCATTGATATGGGCGCCCCGGTGGCCCCGCTCGACCTTTATATAGACCGCTGGACGACCATAAGCTCCTACATCCTGGGTTGTAAGGTGTCCGTATCCTTCCCCGTGAAGTCCCCTTGCATGGAGCTAGCGCAGCAATTACTGGCTGTGCTGGAAAGCTTCTGCGCCCCGATGATGGCAGACCATCTAGCGTCTACATTGCCCGCCGTAAATATTGATATCTCGCTGGAAGATGAGGACGAATTCATACTGCAGCATAGTTTCGATACTGCTGCACAGGTAACTTCTGCTGAAATACTCTGCTCGCCGTTCAGTATCGCCAATTTGACCGATGAGCAACGAGATACAATCAAGGATTTCTACAGTGAATTCTGCCTCCGTTTTGTCACCATCATCTGCCCTCAGATTGGCTGGACGAGATTGGAAGAAATGCTTCGAGGCGATAAAGCCTTGGAGCGAGCCGTTGTCTTCAACTGTAATATTGGATTGGACGGCTATTTCATGGGGCGTGATGCTGCCCCAGGAATTGCGACTCATCAGGATGAGTCCCTAGAGTTGCACAAGCCAACTCGTCGCGTGACTTGGTTTGAGCATCACAACATTGAACCCATGGACTGGCGACCTAAAGCTGACGTTTCCGAGGAGCGACCAAAACATCCGTTCCAATTTTCAACCCTTAAACATAGAGACTTGAAGATTTCATCTCTCATTCAGGTCAGTCTGTGGGATCAAGCTGGATGGAGGGGGGTTGGTTTTCAAGGGGGTGGAGGCCAGATTCCTGCTATTGTATTCCTATTTGAAAACCCAGTGGTTGGGGAAAAGATTTTTTCAAATATCGCTAAAACTGTTGGTGATAAAGATCCTGGCAATAAGTTGCGGATCGCACTCATGCGCGGAATTAGCAAGCAGAACCCTGCGCACTATCGAGTCGTGGTTACGAGTAATCTTGAGCAGAATGATGACGGCTCTTCGAGTATTCATTCGGCCTCATCCAGAATTCTTACGGTTACGCCGGATTCCTCTGAGAATCTTGATAGGTTCCTGAGCGATTATGAAAACTACAAAAGGTGCTATGTCGTCACGGTGGACGCAAAGGGGAGACCCACACATCATTTATCAACTTCAGGGCTTGTGGTTATAAATGCTTGGGAAATTGATGATAACCACCTAGAGATTACAGCGCTTCAACCTGATGACGATGTGTTAATCCCGGAGGGGGTCGACAACCCTCCGATCAGCCGTGCTTTGGCGAGGATTCGTTCATCGGAAGGCCGGAAGGCATAGACGCCCGAGGTGTGGTTACCCCAGGCGTGCATGCGTGTCGCCTGGGGAGCGTGTTTCTTATTGGCCAACGACGTATTGAGCTGTAGTCGGATTTCATTCGTAGTGCAACTCACCGAACAACCCAATCATGAGATCCCCTTCGAGCACCTCAAAAGGTAGTGTGACGTACTGATCTCGATGGCGAGGTAGCGCCTTTCCATCGTGCGGTGCGTTCTTCGTGTGCCCTTGAACCTTTTCCCCGACGACGCAGGTTCGAGCATTGCATCCCCCGGCTGGTATGGCCAACGGAGCTTGAGGCTTGTGATTACATAGGTGTGGTACGCAAGGCCAGTGAAATCGACCAGTACCAGCGCATCAGTGAATGCCCCTCCATCGCCAGGCGGGAGAACAGCGAGAGCACGTCAAGAGCGAGGGATGCAGTAAAAGCAGTAAGTTGAGTAGCGCTGCGGTGACTGTTCTGGGAAATTTTCCTTGAACTCATTCATTCCCAGTCCACTACCAAATCGGAGAGTCTGATGACAACGCACTCCCTTGTCGTTGCCAAATACCCGGCCCTGCAGTCCAAACGAACCCTGGCCCTGTTTTGGGTACTGATCGCGACCCTCGCGGTTGCAGCCACCTTCTCGGGGCCCCCGCCTTTCCTGCCTGAAGGCTTCGGCGCCGGCGAACGCTACTTAAGCGACCACATGCAGTTGCTCGCGGTGGTGTTCCTGGGGCTCTCGCGTTTGGCTGCCTTGTCAAAGCGGCCTCAGAAGCAACTGATCAAACGACTGAAGCGTGAGCATGGCCTCAAAGTGAAGCCTACGTGGAAGGCAGGCATCGCGGCTGGGAGATATCTGAATGGCGCGGCCTTGCTGATCCTCGCCTACTACCACACACAAGCCCTGGAGGCTCTTGTCTGGCTGGTACAGATGACGCTGCCTGTTTGACCTCTGAGTCTATCGGGAAAAGCTTCCTGTCGGGTATGGCAGGAAGCTCGGACGGCTCAGCCAGATGAATCAGGCCTGACGGCCACAAGTGCCGTCAGCTGGCCTTGCTGCGAAACTCTCTGCGCCTCCTTCGAGCGGCACAGCTGGACGGATCTGGACGGCAAGTCGGTATCGCTCACCTTGTCGGTTGGCGCACTCGACATAACCTACGTGAACACAATAGGAGCCGAGCCTTTGCCTGCATTGTCGTCTTCTTTGATTTTTGATGTCAGAAGTAGGATTCTGTCATTTGCTATCAAAAGCTTGGACAGCAGTAGGTCGCGTTCTTCTCGAAGGGAGTCCAGTTGGAGCATTGCATCCGCTAGCTGGGATTCAAAATGTGGATCCTTCCCCTCCGCAATCACCACCTTTGTGGACGTGCCCGTCGTTGTGGAGGCCTCCATTACAATCCAAGCCTGGATGTCTGCGACAAGCTTAGGATATCGAGACTTCCTCAAAGCAGAAGGGTCTCTCCCGGCCTCCCTAGCAACGTTATTCTGAGAGACCGGGCTGCCGGGAGGAAGGATCAGGGTGTTTCCATACTTAAGCCTCTCGAAGGCCGCACTGAAATCAAGCTCCGCCTTACCCATTATCATCACTCCGGAGAGTTTTGAGGGCTGCATCTATAGCCTTTATTTGGAACTCCATGGAAATATAATCCAAATCACCTGACTTGAAATCAACGAGGCGAGAAGTTAGGTCATCTTTAAGAGCGACTAATACAGCAACTTTACGTTTATCCCCCAGCCCCTCTGCGCAGGTACCGCAATCGCCTACAAAAGTAATTCCACCTGATGAACAATAGCCTTTTTTCAAACATATACCGAAGAATGTTTCTCGGATCGAAAAAGACCTTGTGTCGGCAGTCTCGCCCAGGCCTTTGATGTCGGTCACATCTACGAATTCGATGAGCTTCGCTTTATGCTCCTGACCATAGACAGAAACAAAATGATTTTCTTTAAGACCCACAGCAGCTCTTGATAAACTTGCAACAATTTCAGCCATTAGGCCCTTACGCATTTCAGCGCTAAGATTGCTCTGAAAATTTGATATATAATAGCGAGTCATCGATGTATCCCGGTGTTTCGCTTGATACTGAGTTGATGACCTGCTTACCCCAGATTCAGTGGCGTCTATCAGTAGCGTACGTCTCAGCTGATGAAGAGCAAAAGGCCAAATATTGCCAACGGCAAATTCTTGTATGTCCAATGACGGGGTATACTTTTTGGCCAACAGGAAGTCTTCTTCAGTAATAGTAAGCACTCTTGTATCAAAAAGGTTAGGGCATACCCCCTGCCAGCCATTGTAGGAAAAATCCTTACAGAGTTCGACGCTCTTATCTAATGCTTCACCCCTAGCACGGCCCCAAGGCTCATAAGCACGTAGGAGCAGAAGAGGGTTGAGCATATCGGCGCCTACGACATTGCCCCGATTAAAAATTTTTGCGCACCTCAATCTCATTGCTGAAACGGCACCCAGCGCCTTTACGACCTCACCACTATATTCATCAGTTACCCAAAGAGCATTGGGGTCATTGATTGTCTTTGATGTGCCGCCACAAAGAAAGTAAGCCTTACCTAGAACTTCATCATCATCTGAAATAAAGCAATTTGCTCTCAACTTAGAAAGCTCGCCTCTTCGCATGCCGGAATAATTAGCAAGATAGAGCAAGCCCACATAAGAAACAGCGGTCAAATACGATGAAAAAATTCTCGCCCCATCTTGAGAGATAATCGTATCAAGATCTCTCCCAATAGGTACCATCCACTTTCTCAATAACGGAGACAATCTATAGAAAGTAGAATAATGGTGAAAGGTTAAATACCTATGACCATCTTTACCCAATGGTTTGATATTATGCGTGTCGCTGGTGACGCGCCCCTTAACCCGGTTTCGCTTATAATCAGACCCTTCGTAAAGATCGATCAAACGGTTTTGGAGCCTATCTAGCCGCTCTGATGACGAGATGAAATCATCCATAAACTCCTTAAGCCGATCTTTCTGGTACTCCCAAATCCGCCATGGAATACATGGCGTTTGTTGAAACTCTACTGGCTCAAGCATTCGCTGCACCAAGGTGCTCTCCCACGGTGCCAAAAAATAAAAGCCTAAGCGACTACGTCCAACATACAAAACAGCAATGAGCTGAAGCATCACGCTAGCGCGACGGTGGAGCCCAAACACCTTGTAGGCCTGATCCTCATTCATTGGGGCTTCAAGCACATCCACATTATGCGAAGTCATTATGACGAAAAGGGCACGAAACTGCTTGTAGTAGTAGCTGTAAGTCTCAATCGAGATCGAGTGCCCACGGTTAATCCACAAGTACGCCATTACCATCTTAAGTGCTTTCCATCCCGAAGCAGAAATTTCCCCCTTCGCTGAATTTGAAACCCTATAGAAATAGAAGTTTTTAATTGTTCCAGACACACTTGAAAAATCCCATCGATCTTGACTATAGGTGACAAGCACCTGATCCTGTCCCGTGGACTCATCCTTTTTCACCAAAATAGGATAGTCATTATCTAGCGGAAACTTGAGCCCTGTCCCCATGCCTTGCAAGGCTTCCAGACTCTCCAGACCTTCCGAGCTTTCTGGGCGTTCTGGGCGTTCTGGGCGTTCTGGGCGTTCAAGACTATTGAACAACTCAGGATCTAACGCACTCATAAACTGGCCACGTCTAACAAATGAATAAAGCCGCTCCACCGAGGGTGGTAATTTCCCATTTGCGTCTGCTGCGCAGCTTTTGCTAACCATCCCGCACATTTCTTTCCAGCGGTCTCAAACGCGCCAATGATTTGGTCAAGGCGACTTATTGCAGATTCCAAGCCAGAAACATCCGCATTACTGCGCAAAGAAACCAACTTTTCACGCTCGCGTAAAACCTTATAAGAAAGAATAGACCATATATAAGAATATGTTTTTATGCCTTTGTAACTAATACAGAAAATGCAAAGATTCGGATTGACGCAATTTGGCTTCTCAAAACCCGCTGGTAACTCTTTTACAGGAATAGGCTGGCCAGTACATTCTCCCACGAGTGCAGCACGCTTAGCCTTCGCACTACTTCTATAGTAGTTCGACCACTCAGTGGTCGCTGTCTGGTGATTTGGGCGTTCATAATATCTACCGAAAGTTTCCAAATCATGCTGGCCTATCTCAGCGGCGAGGGCGGGGTCACCTGCTTTTCGGGCTAACCAGTTCTGCCGGGTTTTCCGGAGCTCTCCCGCTATAACAAACGGACGCTCCAGCTTCTTCATCAAACGAATTAGTGAACGAGGGTTAGGATTGTCGCTAACAGTTCTTCCGGCCTGTGGCAACTTACCGAATAACAGGTTGGTATGTTCGCTGATGCCCAGCGCTTTTCTGAACGCAAGAAAATCCAAGAAATAAGGCTTATACTCACCGTAAGCCGTGAATATAACTTCGCCTTGTTTTCGGCCTTTGTATGTGCGCGCTTCAAAACTGTCACCAACTGTGTAGAACTTTAGCTCCTGAAATTTGAGCCCTGCAGCGTCCGACAAGTTTATGGACGTCTGACTTATAAATAACATCAATTCAGTTTCCACTCGGACATTATATAAGGCATACCGAACTCTTAAACTTACATTTGTAAGCTTATCAGCCAGTAATTGTTCATGCTGAGTTAGGCCACTGTACAGCATTATCTCCTGACCATTTGACATCTTAAGCTGCGCTGGCAGAGGTCGCTGAAATGCTTCGATTCCTAAGCAGTTACGAATATCCATCAAGTCATCGATAAAGCGCTTAGCATCGCCAAGGTTTTGCTTATCTATTTGGGGGAATGCATTTTTTTTGCTAGGGGCCGTTAGCCCAGCATTTAATACAAAAAATTCCCGGCCCAGGCCTGTAGCGTTTCCGAGCAACGTCGCCATGCCACTAGCTTTCCCGTAACAGCCGTCCTCTTTAGCATCACCGCTATTAACACTTTTATAGAGGCTTTTGACCCATCCACAATATAGGCTGCAAGCATTTGCCTTGGTTGGGTCGATACCTAGTCCGTCACTGTACATATAAAAAGCCCGTACACGAGACACACCGCCTTCCAAAGTTCTGGGACTACCCCCTGATGAAACAATCCCATTCAATTCCGAGTGAAGGGCGTAGACGAGCGGGATGCGTGCAGTCACCACGAGCCCAAGGACGTTACCCAGACGATATTCTTCAAATTTCTTTGTATGGCAGCCAGCGCCATTCACGTAAAGGCAAGACCTCAACGTCAGTGGGATTCGCTCCTCCCCATAAACCACACCGTCAAATCCAAGATCGTCTATCATTTACTGCGCTCGTTATATCTGCCCATCATTGCTGCAGTGTATTCATTGGCATATTTGGCTTTGATTTTTGAATTTTGCAGAAACCTAACGTATTTCATTGTGGTTTCGACGTCTTTATGGAGAAGACAGTCCCTTGCGAAGCTCAAGATATCTGACAGTGGTATGCTGGGTTCGCATTCCATCCCACACTGAACTATCGCCACACCGAAGGTTGCACGAGCTCGATGAAAGTGAAAATCATCGAAGTTCAAACCCATCTTCCTCGCCTTTTCTTTTGCCGCAAAAACAAGAGAGTTTATGGCGCTGCGATCAGTATCCGAACGACGACCGTAGGAGTTTCCATTTTTTGTTATGAATAACAGTTCGCCACAATCCTCAGATGCTCTATTTTCTCTAATGATTCGCCGTATGGATTTGCAATATTCTTTCAGCTCATCTAAAAGCGCTGTGCCAATCATGACGGCCCCCTGCACCCCGAACTTAGTTGCAACAGGCGCGCCATCCACATTGGGCCCCACCTGTAACCAAGACAGCTCCGCATCAAAAAAATCAGGAGTGCCCCAGTTGACAGTATTAACTTTTAAATTACAGATTGACTCAATCCGTAGACCAGATTCAAACGCAATTCTAAGCATTAGATATAGGTCATAACTTAGATGATCGCGTGCAAAATCAATCAGCTCATTTCTATAGTCTATCGAAACTGGCATCAGCCCGCCTTCAACTCGACCTGCCGAGGCTTTGCGATTAGGAATAGCCAAGTTCGAAAAACTTACACTTACGGCTAACTCCCGGCCATATTGGTCAGGAACCTTAACTACCTTAACTCCGGTTACCTCAAAAGCAACGGCGCTAATGATCTTGTTTATCTGAGCCCATCTAAACAAGCGCAGCACGACAGACATTTTTGCGGAGACAGTTGATGGTGCTAGCTCACCGCTCTCTCTGGCGTCGATCAGGTGCTTTCTGTACCTGTTTATTGTCCTATCTGCAGGAATCAAGGGAAGATAATTCCATGGGCGCCCTTCGCCCTCTACAAATCGCATAAAAGTTATCAGGGCATAGGCCAAAGACCTTATAGACTTAATTCGTATGCCCTGAGTAGGGATGCTTTGGGCAAGAGCACCTAGCCAAAGATTCGCCTCATCCCATAACGCGCCTGTCGACCACCGCAGGATCGGGAACCCCAGGACGATGTAATTCTTCTGCCGCTTGAGGTCATGCGCGAATGGAAGGGCGTAGGAGGCGACACCTGGAGCCACAGTGATGTGAAAAAGGGTGAGGGTAATGAGCTCCACGAAAGCCATGCATTTCGATCCTTTAACCATATATTGACAACGCCACACCCGTACCGTATAGTTTAGTCATCTGGTCGACTCCAGAGGTATTATTTCGACCAGAAAAATGTGTATTTTACGCCAGATTCACCTCTCGTCAATCTTGTAATTCCCCCCATTTTTATATAAAAATCAGGAGTTTGGCTTGAGAAAAGCCTGATACGCCGCTCCGCATTCCCATCACGCTCCCCCGCCTTTATGTAGTAGCCATCGATAGTTCAGGCCCTCGGATTTCTCTAGCTCGTCAACCCTAACGGTATTTGCCCTCCTCACCCGCAGCCCATCTACAGAGCTTCTTAGATCTGATTGCTGGATCATTTCGATCCTCATTTCCAGCAAAAGCTGCCAGCTATCGCAGCGGGCAACACTTCACTTGGGGCACTGGAAATCCCTTTGGATCATCGAGACGTTATTGCTTAGTTGGGGCTGGAGGGCGTCCATATGGACATTTGTACTTTAGACGTCCATGCCCCGGTATTGACCTGTAAACCTCGCCCCCGCCGACCTGCCCAAGGATGGCGGACGCTTCGACCTGGCCATAGCCCTGGGCATCCTGGCCGCCAACGGGCAGATGCCGATCGCCTCGCTGCACGCGGTGGAGTGCCTGGGCGAGCTGGCGCTGTCGGGGGCGGTGCGCTGCGTGCAGGGCGTGCTGCCGGCCGCCCTTGCGGCCCGCGAAGCCGGGCGCGCGCTGGTGGTGCCACGGGAGAATGCCGAGGAGGCCTGCCTGGCTTCGGGCCTGGTGGTGTACGCCGTAGACCACCTGCTGGAACTGGTCGCGCACCTCAACGGCCAGCAGCCCCTCGAACCCTACAAGGCCAACGGCCTGGTCCTGCACAGCCAGCCCTACCCCGACCTCAACGAGGTACAGGGCCAGCTCGCCGCCAAGCGTGCCCTGCTGGTCGCGGCGGCCGGGGCCCACAACCTGCTGTTCAGCGGGCCACCCGGCACCGGCAAGACTCTGCTCGCCAGCCGCCTGCCCGGCCTGCTGCCACCGCTGAACGAGCGCGAAGCGCTGGAGGTGGCGGCCATCCAGTCGGTCGCCAGCCCGCTGCCGCTCAACAGCTGGCCGCAGCGTCCGTTTCGCCACCCGCATCACTCGGCGTCGGGGGCCGCACTGGTCGGCGGTGGCAGCCGCCCGCAACCCGGCGAGATCACCCTGGCCCACCATGGCGTGCTGTTTCTGGATGAGTTGCCGGAGTTCGAGCGGCGCGTGCTGGAAGTGCTGCGCGAGCCCCTGGAATCGGGCGAAATCGTGATCGCCCGGGCCAAGGACAAGATCCGCTTCCCGGCCCGCTTCCAACTGGTGGCGGCGATGAACCCCTGCCCCTGCGGCTACCATGGCGACCCCACCGGTCGCTGCCGATGCAGCAGCGACCAGATCCAGCGCTACCGCAACAAGCTCTCCGGCCCGTTGCTTGATCGCATCGACCTGCACCTGACCGTCGCCCGTGAAGCCACGGCGCTCTCGCACTGCACCGACAACGGCCCCGCCAGTGCCCACATCGCAGGGCAGGTGGCTGCCGCACGCGAACGACAACAACAGCGCCAGGGCTGTGCCAACGCCTTTCTCGAGCTGCCCGGCCTGCGCCAGCACTGCGCGCTGTCCGCTGACGATCAGCAATGGCTGGAAACCGCGTGCGAACGACTAACCTTGTCGCTACGGGCCGCGCACCGCCTGCTCAAGGTGGCACGTACGCTGGCCGATCTGGAACAGGCCGCACACATTGCGCGTGTGCACCTGGCCGAGGCCCTGCAGTACCGCCCCGGGCCTTAGGTGCCTTGACGCCCATCGGTTTGTGCAATGCCGGGCGCAGCCTCATCATGCGCCCTCACTGTTCAACGCTGCCGCCGTAGCAGCCCCCTGGAGCCGAGCGATGCCACACGAAGGCAGCCTTTTGCAAACAGCCGTCATCTTCCTGCTTGCCGCGGTCATTGCGGTGCCCCTGGCCAAGCGTTTGCAACTGGGCGCCGTGATCGGCTACCTGCTCGCAGGCGTCGCCATCGGCCCCCAGGTCCTGGGGCTGATCCGCGACACCGAAAGCGTCGCGCACATTTCCGAGCTGGGTGTGGTGCTGTTGCTGTTCATCATCGGCCTGGAGCTTTCGCCGCGCCGCCTGTGGCTGATGCGCAAATCGGTGTTCGGCGTGGGGCTGGCGCAGGTGCTGCTGACGGGCGCCGTGATCGGCGCCATTGCCCTGTTCGGCTTCGGCCAGCCGATGCCCGCCGCCGTGGTCGTCGGCCTGGGCCTGGCGTTATCGTCCACCGCCCTTGGCCTGCAGAGCCTGGCCGAAAGCAAGCAGCTCAACGCCCCCCATGGACGCCTGGCCTTCGCCGTGCTGCTGTTCCAGGATATCGCGGCCATTCCGCTGATCGCCCTGGTGCCCCTGTTGGCCGCCAGCGGCCCGGACACCAGCCACGGCGACAGCCTGGCACATGGCCTGAAGGTGTTCGCCAGCATCGCGGTGGTGATCGTCGGCGGCCGCTATCTGCTGCGCCCGGTGTTTCGCATCGTCGCCCGTACCGGGCTGCCGGAAGTCTCCACCGCCACCGCGCTGCTGGTGGTGATCGGTACTGCCTGGCTGATGGAAGAAGCCGGCATCTCCATGGCACTGGGCGCCTTCCTCGCCGGCCTGCTGCTGGCTGACTCCGAGTACCGCCATGAGCTCGAATCGCAGATCGAGCCCTTCAAGGGCCTGCTGCTCGGGCTGTTCTTCATCAGCGTGGGCATGGGGGCCAACCTGGGCATGCTGCTGCAGAGCCCGGGCCTGCTGTTGGGCCTGACCCTGTTGCTGGTGGCAGTCAAGTTGCCACTGTTGATGCTGGTCGGCCGCATCGGGGGGCTGAACAAGGGCAATGCATTGCGCCTGGGGGTGGTACTGGCGGCGGGCGGCGAATTTGCCTTCGTGGTATTCAAGCTGGGCAAGGATCAGGGCCTGTTCGACACCTACACCTATGACCTGCTGCTGATGACCATCACCCTGTCGATGGCCGTCACGCCTCTGTTGCTGCTGGCCTGCACGCGCCTGCTCAAGCACCGCCAGGCACCCCGTGAAGTGCCCGAGCAGTACCGGCAGATCCAGACCGACGCGCCGCGCGTGGTAATCGTCGGCATGGGGCGCATGGGCCAGATCGTCTCGCGCATATTGCGTGCCCAGAAGATTCCCTTCGTTGCCCTGGACACCTCGGTGGACGCCATCGAGCTGACCCGCACCTTCGAGCAGGCACCGGTATTCTACGGCGACCCGCTGCGAGCAGAAGTGCTGCATGCCGCCAAGGTGGGCGAGGCCGAGTACTTCGTGATCACCACCGATGACCCCGAAGTAACGACTTGCACGGCTGAACGGGTCAAGCGCCTGTACCCGCACCTCAAGGTGCTCGCCCGTGCGCGTAACCGCCAGCATGTGCACAAGCTGACCGATGTGGGCGCGGTGCCGATCCGCGAGACGTTCTACTCAAGCCTGGAAATGACCCGTCGCGCCCTGGTGGGGCTGGGGCTTTCCGAAGCGCAGGCAGCAGACCGTATCCAGCGCTTCACCGAACATGACGAGCAGGTGCTGGAAACCCAGGGCCTGGTGCGCAATGACCGCGCCAAGGTCATGCAGAACGCCAAGGAAGCACGGGCGGAGTTGGCGCGGCTGTTCGAGTCGGATGCAGACTGAGCGCTACAGCAACGCGCTCAAGCGCAGCTGCGACGCCTGCGAGCAGAACACCAGCCGCGCATCCCCGGCCGACATCACCACGGGCACCAGATCCAGGCGAATGCGCGGCAGCAGGCGGTTGAGCATTTGCTGGCAATCCCGGCGCAGGTAGCTGTCTTCGCCGGTCAGGCGACTGACCAGGCGGAAAGTCAGCGAGTCCCGCGCCAGTACCAGCAAAATGTAGCGCCGTGTGCCGGTCTCGCGCAGCAGCCACACGCCGGTCGCCAGTTTCAGCAGCGGCGTGAGCGTCTCGATCAGCTTGTTGCGCTCCACGGGCACCAGGTCGTGGGGCACCCACTCGCCTTCTTCACCGTCATCGTCGCTATCGGCACGCTGCAGGGCATCGGCCTCGCGCCGATAGTGCTCGGCCGCGCCGCGGTCATCGCTGCGCAGGGCCAGCACGCTGAGCTTGCGCAGGCTGTACAGCTGCAACGGCCCGCGCTGCTCGGCCACCTGCCGCCACAGTGCTGCGGCGGCGTCCGGGCGCCCGGCCTGGGCATGACACTCGGCCAGCTGATAGCGCACCGCCGCGTCCGGCGCCTGCTGCAGTGCATCTTCCAGCAAACGCAGCGCCTCATCGCCCGCCTCGCCAAGGGTGCGGTACAGCCAGGCCAGCCGGGCAATCTCGTGGCCCGACAGCGCACGGATACGCCGTTTGCGCTGCAGGTCGTGCTGCTCGGCCACCAATGCCTCGCGCTCGTCACGGGCGCGCTGGCAATGCCGGGCATTGTCATCGGCCTGCTGTTCGTCCAGGCGCTGCGCCAATGGCAGGTGCTGCTCGCCCAGCCAGGCCTGCGCCGCGCTGGGCTGGCTGCGCTGCCACACCAGTGCCGCGTCGGGCTGATCGGGTGCCCCCCCCAGCGCCGCCAGGCGGTCGGCCAGCGCCGGGTGGGTATCGCTGTCGTCGGTCTCGTTGCACAGTGCGCCATGCAGCCAGCTGCGGGCCTCGGCAATGTCCTGCGGCAGGCTCGGCGCACCGCTGCGGGCCAGGTCGGTCAATGGCGTGGCGCTGCCGGCAAGAAACACCTTGGGCCAGAATGCCTGCTCCAGCGCCCGCCCCTGCAAGGCCAGGCCGACCAGCGCCTCGCGCATCGCCTCGACCCCGCCTACCCGCGCCGCCTCGGCGTCGGCCTGGTACTCGCAGCGCCGCGCAAAATCCATGCTCACGGCCAGAAAACGCGGCACGTACCAGCCCACGAACAGACGCAGCGGCGCGCTCGACAACGAGCGATGGCGCTCCAGCCGCTCGCTCGCCGCCTGCCATTGCAGCCGTGCGAAATACACGCGGCTGGCATAGCGGCCATGACGCTGGGCGATGTGCGCGCACTCATGCGCCAGGATCGCCGCGCAGGCCCGCGGCGACAGCGTGTCGAGCAAGGGCAGGCCCAGCCACATCACGTTGCGCGTCCTGCGAAACAGTACGTGGTGCTGGCGGATACTGGCGTTGAAGTCGTCGTTCAGGTACACCGCATCCAGCGCAGGCGCGCCGAGTGCCAGGCGCAACCGCTCGATTTCCTCGAACAGCTGCGGCGCGTCCACTGCCTGCAGGGCGATGCCGTCCTCGCTGGAATCGGCACGCGTCGCAAAGGGCAGCTTGAGCATGCTGTAGCCGAACATGCCCGCTGGCAGGGTCACGAACCCGGCCAGCAGCCCCGCAGCACCGGGCAGCCACATGCACATCGCCAGCGGCAGCGCGCACAGGGCCAGCCCGCCCACCAGCAGAAAGCCGTTGCCCAGCAGCAGCCAGGCACGAAGTCGCAACCGTTGCAGTGCGGCCATGGGCGTTACTGCGCCGGCTTGGGCGGCAGGTCGTCGGCGCCGACCTTGCCACGCCCCAGGAACGCACCGAACACGCTGGTGACACTCTTGAGCAGGCTGTGGGAGTTGAGCACCTCGTACTGGACTTCTTGGATGCCTTCGTTGTCGGGCAACTGGGTCACGGCATGCTGCGCCCACTCGATGGCAGCGAAGCGGCTTTGCTGAACGCCCTGCCCGCGCAGGTAGGCCAGTGCGATCTCGGCACTGGTACGCGCCGAGACCCAGTCATCGTCACAGTCGACCAGCGAACGCAGGTACTTCACGCCGGTTTGCTGTTCTTCGGCAGTGCCGAAGTCGCGCAGCAGGATGCCGATGCGGATGCGCGCGCGCTGTTCTGCCCGCGACGATTGGCGGGCGCCTTCGAACAGGCGCAGCACCTCATCGAGGTTGGCACGCACACGCATGTCCAGCTCGTCGTCGAAGAGCTTTTTCCAGGCCAGGTTGAACATGCTCTGCGGGCAGCCGTCCTGGGCACCGCGTTCCAGCCAGCGCAGGCTTTCGCCCTCGTCCACATAGCGTTGCGGGGCCTCTTCACGGGCACCGGTGTGTACCTCGTGCAGGAAATAGGCCGCGCCCGGCAGGCCACGCTCGCCCCATTGCACCGCCAGGAAGTAACCCTCGTCGTGGCGCCCACCGTCCCACAGGAATGACGGCAGGCTGACGATGTCCAGGCCCGAGTCCCCCAGGTCGTGTTCGCCCAGCACCCGCGCGCGGTCCAGCAAGGCCGGCACACACTGCGGGTCCTTGTCGAAACCCCACAGGCCGAACTGGTGACCGACAGCCTTGATCGCCACCGGCACGCCCAACTCGTTCATCGCGCACATGCGCTCGACCGCCACCTTGAAGGCACCGGTTTCGTCGGCCATGTTGGCCACCATGGTGAGGTAGACGAAGCTGTGGAACGGCCCCTCGACATGGCGGAAGTACTCGCCTTCGGGGAAGGCCTGCACGCTCGCGACCTGCATCGCCATCGCACGTGGCTGGTTGTCCAGCGAATAGCTGCAGAACTGGCCGAAGTAACCCAGCGCATAACCGCGGTAGGCTGGCAGCAGGTCGCGCTGCAGCCAGGCCTCGAAGTGCTCGAGGTACTCGCGTGCAGCGTTGAATTCCTCCTTGGCGGGGTAATCCTCGTGGATGTCGTAGAACGCCAGCCAGCGGATCGCATTGCGCTGCGCTTCGCTCAGCGCGGCGCACAGCGGCCCGCTGGCAAAGCCTTCGATGTCTTCGTAGCTGCCGCCCCAGCGCGGCAACAGGTAGTTGGCATAGTTGAGCAGCGCTTCCAGGCAGTCCGGGCGCCACTCCATCACGCGGTGCAGCCAGTAATCCTGCCCCTGGTCCATCTCGTGCGCCTGGCGTTGCGGCAGGCCGGCCGGCAGCGCCGTGGGGGCCTGTTGCAAGGGCGTCAGGCCGTAGTGGGCCAGGTGTTCGACCGCCATCTCCAGCAGTTCGGGGTCCTGGTTGTCGCTGGCCATGCCCTTGGCAGGCTCGCCACCGAACAGCGCGTTCAGCCACGCCGGCTCGTGGAAGTGCGCGCACAGCTCCATCAGGGTGACGCCTGCAGCCACCGGCTGCGGCGAACGTTCGAGCGCCGCCAGCAGGTGCACCGCCGACAGTTCACAAGCCAGCGCCGCGCCCAGCCAGCAGTCGTCGGTCACGCTGTTGGCCCAGCCGTTGCCGCGGATATTGCCGGCGCGGCCATAGCAGTAGTTGCCCAGGAACAGGCGCGGATGGAAGGCATCCGGGCAGGCGGCGACCCAGGCCTGCAGAAAGCGTGCGATCTCCGGCGCCGGGGTCACACTGAAGTCGAACAGCGTGCCGGTGCGGGCGGTGTCCAGATAATGGTGGGTGCCAGGCTCGGCGCTGCTCCACTCGGCCTGCAGGGCATCGAAGTAGCTGTTCAGCTCGGCGAAGGACTCGGTACGAACCAGGTCACGCAGGTGGAGGCGAATATGGGGAATGTTGTGCAAGTGGCACCCTTCAAGTCCGTTTTAGCGAGCGCGTTCAGCGCAAAGGCGCTCATGATGGCGGCGAAGGCTAAACGACACTACCGATTGGATCCAGTCCAATTGAAAAAATCGCGGGTGTTAATGATTCTCGACCGGGCGCGAGCGGTACGGGGCGTTGAAAATGCGGGCAGGTGGACGGCATGCGGGCAATGCCGAAGGCCATCGACCAGGGCATCCCTGTCGATGGCCGCGCACTGGAGCGGGGGTTACAGCAGCACGCGCAGGCACTGCCCGGCGTGGTACAGCGAAAAGCCGGTTTCGTAGAAGCCGGTGCGCAGCAACGGGGCCGATACCGGTTTCATCGGGGCGAACGGGATCGGCAGTGCATCCGGATCGTCCTGCAGCAGGTACTGTGCGAAGGCCCTGCCGATCACAGTACCGGTGGTGTTGCCACGGCCGTTGTAGCCGGTGACCGCAACGATGCCCGGGGCCGGTTCGAACAGGCGCATCAGGTGGTCCGGGGTGAAGTCGATACAGCCGGTCCAGTGCATTTCCCAGTCGACCTTGCCCAGTTGCGGGAAGTAGTGCCCCTGGATGCGGTCGGCCCAGCTGCGCACGAACCACGCCGGCTTGTTGTCGACCCGGCCCATGCTGCCCAGCAGCAGGCGGCCCTGGTCGTCGCGACGGATGCTGCTGAGCACCGTGCGCGTGTCCCACGAGCCCTGGCCGTGCTTGAGCACGTTGTCGGCCGCAGCGCCCTGCAGGGGCTTGGAAGCCACCTGGTAGTAGTAGCCGCGAAAGTACTGCTTCTGCAACGCGGTCCAGTCGCCCTCGGTATAGGCACCGGTGGAGATCACCACCTTGTCGGCGCTGACCGCGCCCTGGGCAGTCTTCACCAGCCAGGCGCTGCCTTCGCGGGTGAGCCCGGTGACAGCGGACTGCTCGAACACCTGCCCACCCAGCCGGCGTACCGCAGCGGCCAGGCCCCGGGTGTAGCCCATGGGGTTGATGGTGCCGGCGCGGCGGTCGAGCAGCGCGGCGGAAATCTTGTCGGTACCGCAGTATTCCTGGCACTGCGCACCGGTCAGCAGTTCGACGTCGGCACCGCGTCGGCTCCATTGCTGGTGACGCGACTGCAGGTCGGCTACGCCGTTGGCGTTGTGCGCCATGTGCAGGGTGCCTTCGTTGCGTGCCTGGCAGTCGATGCCCAGGCGTTCGATCATGGCGAACACCTCGGCCGGGGCTTCACCCAGTACCTTGTTCAGGCGGCTGCCCTGTTGCTGGCCCAGGGTGGCCTCGACATCGTCGGGGCGGATCCAGGTGCCGGCATTGACCAGCCCGACGTTGCGCCCCGAGCCACCATGGCCGATGACACGGGCTTCGAGCAGCGCGACGGACTTGCCCTGCTCGAGCAGGTTGATGGCCGTGCACAGACCGGTGATACCCCCGCCGATCACGCACACATCGGCCTTGATCTGTGCCGTCAGTGCGGCGGCAGGCGCCGCAGGCGGAGTGACGAACTCCCACAGACATTCTTGACGCAGGTCGGTCATGGCCGCCTCCGTTGGTTGGCCTTGGAACGGGAAGCACCCTTCACCGGCAAGGCCGGCCCCTACACGGTTGCGGTAGGAGCCGGCCTTGCCGGCGAAGGGGCCGACGCGGTTATCAGTCGAACACGATGCCCTGCGCCAGCGGCAGCTCGCGCGAGTAGTTCACGGTGTTGGTCTGACGACGCATGTAGGCCTTCCACGAATCAGAACCCGACTCACGGCCACCGCCGGTCTCTTTCTCGCCACCGAACGCGCCACCGATCTCGGCACCGCTGGTGCCGATGTTGACGTTGGCGATGCCGCAGTCGCTGCCCGCCGCGCTCTGGAAGCGCTCGGCCTCACGCAGGTCGGTGGTGAAGATGCACGAGCTCAGGCCCTGTGGCACTTCGTTGTTCAGGCGCAGCGCTTCATCGAATTCGTCATAGGCCAGCACGTAGAGAATCGGCGCGAAGGTTTCATGGCGCACCACCTCGCTCTGACCAGGCATCTCGACGATCGCCGGGCTCACGTAGTAGGCATCCGGGTACTGCTGCTGCAACTGGCGCTCGCCGCCGAACACGCTGCCGCCTTCATCACGGGCACGGGCCAGGGAGTCCTGCATGGCGGTGAACGAACCCTTGTCGATCAGCGGGCCGACCAGGTTGTCCTGGCGCGGGTCGCCGATACGTACCTTGGCGTAGGCGGCTTTGACGCGGGCCACCACTTCGTCCTTGATGGAGCGGTGCACGATCAGGCGACGCAGGGTGGTGCAGCGCTGCCCGGCGGTACCCACGGCGCTGAACAGAATGCCGCGCACGGCCAGGTCCAGGTCGGCGCTCGGGGCCAGGATCATTGCGTTGTTGCCACCCAGCTCGAGGATGCTGCGACCGAAGCGTGCCGCCACGCGTGGGCCGACTTCGCGCCCCATGCGGGTGCTGCCGGTGGCGCTTACCAGCGGTACGCGCGGGTCGTCGACCAGTGCCTGGCCGGCGTCGCGGTCGCCGATGATCAGCTGCGCCAGGCCTTGCGGCGCTTCGCCAAAGGCTTTCAGGGCTTTTTCGAACAGCGCCTGGCAAGCCAGTGCGGTCAGCGGGGTCTTTTCCGATGGCTTCCAGATCACGGCGTTGCCGCATACCAGCGCCAGGGTGGTGTTCCACGCCCACACGGCCACCGGGAAGTTGAAGGCGCTGATCACGCCAACCACACCCAGCGGGTGCCAGGTTTCACGCATGTGGTGGCCCGGGCGCTCGGAGGCGATGGTCAGGCCATACAGCTGGCGCGACAGGCCGACGGCGAAGTCGCAGATGTCGATCATTTCCTGCACTTCGCCCAGGCCTTCCTGGGTGATCTTGCCGGCTTCGATGGATACCAGTTCGCCCAGTTGCGCCTTGTGCTCACGCAGCACTTCACCAAACAGGCGGATCAGCTCACCGCGACGCGGCGCCGGCACGTTGCGCCAGGCCAGGAAGGCCTGTTCGGCCTGTTCGATCTTGCCCAGTACCTGAGCCTTGGACTCCAGGTGCACCGAGGCAATCGCGCTGCCGTCGATCGGGGTGTGAACGGGATGGTTGCCATGGGTGTAGGCAGAGGCCGGTACACCCAGGCGGTCGAGCAATCCATCAACCATTATTCTTCTCCTGCAAGGCGGTGAGTGGTTGTAATTGGTGATGGGATCAGTATTAATCCGATCACTCTGGCGCTACAAACGACCTTTATTCTGCACATCATTCCGCCAGGTAATGATTCGACGGGTGAGTGATACCGCTATGTCCAAACGTCTGGTGCCGTCGATGGCCGCCCTGCAATGCTTCGAGGCGGCCGCCCGACACCTGAGCTTCACCCGCGCTGCGCAAGAGCTGCACCTGACCCAGAGCGCGGTGAGCAAGCAGGTGGCGCAGCTCGAAGACATGCTGCGCCATCACCTGTTCCTGCGGATCCGCCGACGCCTGCAGCTGACCCCGGCGGGCGCGCTGTACCTGGCCGAGGTGAACAAGATCCTCACCCAGGTCGACATGTCCAGCCGCTACATCCTGTCCTACGGTCAGCAGACCGAAGTGCTCAAGGTGGCCACCCAGCCGAGCTTCGGCGTGCGCTGGCTGATCCCGCACCTGAAGGGCTTCGGCAAGCGCTACCCGAATATACACCTGGATATCTGCAACGAGATGGAGCCTTTCGCCCTGCTGCAGAACACCGCCGACGTGGTGTTCTTCTATGGCCAGGGCACCTGGCCGGGGGCCACGTGCATCGAGCTGTTCGGCGACGAGGTGGTGCCGGTGTGCGCCCCGGAACTGCTGCAGGGGCATACCCTGACCGAGGCCGGCGAGCTGGCCGAGCGCGTGTTGCTGCAAAGCACCTCGCGCCCGGAGGCCTGGCACGAGTGGTTTCTGGAACAGGGCCTGCACTCGGCCAACAGCTACCACGGCCCGCGCTTCGATACCTTCTATATGTGCGTGGGCGCCGCGTTATCGGGCTGCGGCGTGGCGCTGGTGCCGCGCTATCTGGTGGAGCAGGAACTGGCCGAGGGCAAGCTGGTGATACCGTGGCCCTACGCGATGCGCAGCAGCGGCGCGTACTTTGTGGCGTTCGCCGAGCATGCCGCCGAGGTACCCAAGGTGCGCAGCCTGGTGGAATGGATCCGTGAACAGGCGACCGCGCCGAGGTCCTGAATTACAGGAATGATCCCTCGAATTTTTTTCGCTTGTGCCCGGCCTGCATTCCTCGCTTTCATGTAAGGGTGACTTTTACCACCAGGAAGCTTTCGATGCCCGCTCAAGATTTCGTCAGCCCGGACAGCATTCGCGCGCAGTTTTCCGCGGCCATGTCGCTCATGTACAAGCAGGAGGTGCCGCTCTACGGCACCCTGCTGGAACTGGTGAGCGAGATCAACCAACAGGTGATGACCCAGCAGCCCAAGGTGGCCGAGGCGCTACGCTGGACCGGCGAGATCGAACGCCTGGACCAGGAACGCCACGGCGCCATCCGCGTCGGCACCGCCCAGGAACTGGCGACCATCGGCCGCCTGTTCGCGGTGATGGGCATGTACCCGGTGGGCTACTACGACCTCAGCTCGGCCGGCGTACCGGTGCACTCCACCGCGTTTCGCGCGGTGCACGAGCAGTCGCTGCACATCAGCCCGTTCCGCGTGTTCACCTCGCTGCTGCGCCTGGAGCTGATCGACAACCCGGCCCTGCGCGAGCTGGCCGCATCGATCCTGGCCAAGCGGCAGATCTTCACCCCGCGTGCCTTGCAGCTGATTGCCCAGTTCGAAGCCGACGCAGGCCTGAATGCCGCCGACGCCGAGGCGTTCGTCAATGAAGCACTGCACACCTTCCGCTGGCACCACGACGCCACGGTCACGGCCGAGCAGTACCAGCAACTGCACGACCAGCACCGCCTGATCGCCGATGTGGTGGCCTTCAAGGGCCCGCACATCAACCACCTGACGCCGCGCACCCTGGACATCGATGCGATCCAGGTCGGCATGCCGGCCAAGGGCATTCCGCCCAAGGCCGTGATCGAGGGCCCGCCACCGCGTCGTTGCCCGATCCTGTTGCGTCAGACCAGCTTCAAGGCCTTGCAGGAGCGCGTGGCATTCACCGACCAGCAGGGCAGCGAAGGGGGCAGCCATACCGCACGCTTCGGCGAGATCGAGCAACGCGGCGCGGCGCTGACCCCCAAGGGTCGCGTGCTGTATGACCAGTTGCTGGACGCAGCGCGGGCCGACCTGGGCGGCGTGCCGGCCGAGGCCAATGCCGAGCGCTACATGAGCCTGCTGGGCAAGCGTTTCGAAGCCTTCCCGGACGACCTGGCGCAGATGCGCGAGCAGGGGCTGGCGTACTTCCGCTACTTCCCGACCGAAGCCGGCCTGAGTGCCCGCGACCAGGCGCAGCGGCCGACCTCGCTGAGCGCGTTGATCGAAGCCGGGCATGTGCACTTCGAAGCCCTGGTCTACGAGGACTTCCTGCCGGTGAGTGCGGCGGGGATCTTCCAGTCCAACCTGGGCGAAGGCGCGCAGAGCGAGTACGGCAGCAATGCCAACCGCGACGCGTTCGAGCAGGCTCTGGGCAAGTCGGTGCAGGATGAGCTGGCGCTGTATGCCGAGAGCGAGCGGCGCTCGCTGGCAGCGTGTGCGCAGGCGTTGAACCTGCCTGGGCTGATTTAACAGCTTCGCCGGCAAGGTCGGCTCCTACACTGCAGGAGCCGGCCTTGCCGGCGAAGGGGCCCTCAATGCCCCACCTCAAACCGCCCCACTTCTGCCCGCAGCTGCCCCGCCAAGCCCTCCAGCTCCCGCGCCGTAGCCGCCAGGTTGGCTGCCACCTCGCGCTGCTCGCTGTTGGCCAGCGCAATACTCTGCAAGTTGCTGCTCAGCAACGTCGCCGTGCTGCTCTGCTCCTGAGTCGCGGTGGTGATCGCGGCAAACTGCTGCCCCGCCGCCCGGCTCTGCTCGTCGATGCGCGCCAAGGCCTCGGCGACCTTGGCATTGCGTTGCAAGCCGTCCTCCATCAAGCGGTTGCCCTGCTCCATGGTGCTGATGGCGTTGCCGGTCTCCTGCTGAATGCTGGCGATCATGCCGGAGATCTCGTCGGTGGCTTCGCGGGTGCGCGCCGCCAGGTTGCGCACCTCGTCCGCCACCACGGCGAACCCGCGCCCCTGCTCGCCCGCCCGTGCCGCCTCGATGGCCGCGTTCAGCGCCAGCAGGTTGGTCCGCTCGGCAATCGAGGTGATGGTGCCGACAATGCCGCCAATCTCCTTCGAGCGCACCCCAAGGGTATCGATCACTGTCGCGGTGCTGCCCAGCGCCTGCGCGATCTGCTGCAACGAGGTGGACGCTTCGTCCATCGACGCACGGCCAATGCGCGTCTGCTGCGCGTTGTCCTGGGCCATGCGTTCGGTGCTGCCCATGTTGTCAGCGATGTTCAGGGAGGTGGCGCTGAACTCCTCGACTGCACCGGCCATGCTGGTGATTTCGCCCGACTGCTGCTCCATGCCCTCGCAAGCACCCGACGACAGCCCCGCCAGCGCCTGGGCACGCTGGCTGACCTGCTGCGAGGCATCACGAATGTGCAGCACAGTGCTCGCCAGCGCTTCGCTCATCTGATTGAAACTGCGCGCCAGTTGGCCGATTTCGTCGTGGCTGGCCACCGCCAGGCGGGCACTCAGGTCGCCCGCGCCCAGGGCCTGGGCCTGACGCACCAGGTCGGCCAGCGGCCGCAGCTTGCGGCGCAGCAGCCACAGGGTGGCGCCCACCGCCAGCATCATGGCCAGCAGGCTGCCAATGGCCAACCTTGCGCCCACGCTCCAGGTCACGGCACGAATTTCGGCCTTGGGCATGCTTGCCAGTACTGTCCACGGGCCGTCGGCAAAGGGCATGGCCACGCTGTAGAGGGTTTCGACCCCATCGTTCCAGAAGCGCCCTTCCCCTGCATGCGCGGCAAACCCGCCCAGTTGGTGGGCAGCCAGTGCCGTGTCGCTGACACCTGCCGGCGCCACCAACCAGTGTTGCTGTTCGTCCAGCAGCGCCAGCGACCCCGTCTGGCCGATACGGAAGCGTCGGAGGTTGTCGAACTGGGCGTTCTGCGCGTCGGTATAGTCGAAGCCGACGAACAGGACCGCGATGACCCGTCCCGACACGTCACGCACCGGTGTGTACTGGGTCATGTACGAGCGCTCGAACAGCACGGCACGCCCCACGTAGGGCTGCCCGGCCATCAGCCGCGCGTAGGCCGGGTGCTGGTGATCGAGCTGAGTGCCGATGGCGCGGCTGCCGTCCTGCTTGGTCAGCGATGTGCTGATACGAATGAAGTCCTCACCGCTGCGCACGAACACGGTGGCAACACCCGCCGTCATCTGGCGAAAGTCGTCAACCTCGCGAAAATCGTTGTTCAGCGCATGGTCCGCCAGGTACAGCGCCGGCGTGGCCACTCCGGCCACGCTGAGTGACTGGTCGGAGGCAAGCCGCAGCCCGCCGGCAAAGCGTTTTTCGAACAGGCCACTGAGGCGCTGGGTACTCTCGCGCAAGGTGCTGTGGAACGTGTCGAGCTGGTCGGCGAGCAGCCGTGCCTCGCTGGCCAGGTGTTCCTGGCGGGTGATCAGGTTGGCGCTGTCGAGCGAGCGCAGGGCAAACAGCGTACTGCCGGTAATGACGACCGCCAGCACGGCGGCCAGGGCAATACCGAGTTGCGAGGCAATTCGGGCACGGGGTTGGGACATGGAAGCTCCTGGCAATGGGGGCCGGATCATCCTGATCACGCTGCACCGTCGGCATGGGGAAGTGGAGCCATTCTGGTTGCGGCTCTCGACCCCACTGATTCGGCGGCGTCATCGATTACTTGAGTGCATCACAGGGATATTCTGCGCAAACGTTCAATCGCCGATGTTGGGCTCATTTGCCCCCAGTATCTGCACCTTGGGCAGGTCCATCGCACGGGCCTCGCCCTGCAGGAAGTCGCTGAGCCGGCGCAGACGCTCGCCACCGGGACGCGTGCGTGGCCACACCAGGTAGTAATTCAGGCCGCTGGCCACCGCCGTCGGCCAGGGCAGGCTCAGGCGCCGCTGGGCGACATCCTCGGCCACCATCAGCAAGTCCCCCATCGACACACCATACCCTCGCGCGGCAGCGATCATGCCCAGCTCGAGGGTATCGAACACCTGGCCGCCCTTGAGCGAGACCTGTTCGGTCAGCCCCATCTGCGCCAGCCAGCTGCGCCAGTCGCGCTTGTCGGGCGTGGGATGCAGCAGTTCGCAGGCCTTCAACTGCTCCACGTCCCAGGGCGTCTGATCAAGCAGCGCGGGCGCACCCACCGGTATCAGCAGTTCAGGGAACAGCGGGCTGACTTCCCAGTCCGGCGGAAAATGCCCGTCGCCCAACAGCACTGCGCAATCGAAGGGTTCATGGTTGAAATCCACATGGTCGACGTCCATCCAGGCACTGGTGAGCTGCACCTCGTTGCCCGGCTGCAAGTGGCGAAAACGGCTCAGGCGCGCCAGCAGCCAGCGCATGGTCAGGGTCGAAGGGGCCTTCATGCGGATCACCCCATCTTCGCTGTGCAGGGTGTTGCAGGCACGCTCAAGTGCGGCGAAACCCTCGCGCACACCGGGCAACAGCAGGCGCGCCGCCTCGCTCAACTGCAGGGTGCGGCCATTGCGCAGAAACAGCCGGCAGGCGAAGTGCTCCTCCAGCGTGCGGATGTGCCGGCTGACCGCGCTCTGGGTTATCGATAACTCATCGGCGGCACGGGTGAACGAACTGTGCCTGGCAGCGGCCTCGAACGCCCGCAAGGCGTAGAGAGGCGGTAAACGGCGTGACATGCGGGCGTGCTCCAGCAATGAAATACGGGTTGGCACGGATCATACTCACATGAGTTTTAATCATGCCAATGATCGTTTTTATCCTTTTGTGCAATGGCCCGCAAAGGCCGAGAATCCACGGCTCACCCTTCCCTTTTCAGGAGCTGCATCATGCAGGCTGCGCCCGTTACCGAACTCAAGGCATTGCTACGGCTGGCCGGGCCGCTGATCGCCTCGCAGTTGGCGCACATGCTGATGCTGCTCACCGACACCCTGATGATGGCCAAAATCAGCCCCGAGGCCCTGGCTGGTGGCGGGCTGGGCGCGGCCAGCTATTCCTTCGTGTCGATCTTCTGCCTGGGAGTGATTGCCGCCGTCGGTACCCTGGTCGCGATTCGCCAGGGTGCGGGCGACAACCCCGGTGCCACGCGCCTGACCCAGGCCGGGCTGTGGCTGGCCTGGGGCATGGCCATCGTCGCCGCGCTGGTGCTTTGGAACCTGTCGCCGGTGCTGCTGATGCTGGGCCAGACACCTGGCAACGTGGCTTTTGCCAGCCAGTTCCTGCTGGTGCTGCCGCTGGCCCTGCCCGGCTACCTGAGCTTCATGGCGTTGCGCGGGTTCACCAGTGCACTGGGGCGTTCGACGCCGGTGATGGTGATCAGCCTGGTCGGCACCGTGGTCAATTTCCTGCTCAACTACGCCTTGATCGAAGGCATGTTCGGCCTGCCGAAGCTGGGCCTGATGGGCATCGGCCTGGTGACCGCGCTGGTGGCCAATGCCATGGCCATCGCACTGGCGCTGTACATCCGCCGCCACCCGGCCTACGCGGACTTCCCGATACGCCAGGGCCTGAGCCGCCCGCACCTGCCGGCGTTGCGCGAGCTGTGGCGCCTGGGCCTGCCGATTGGCGGCACCTACACCGTGGAGGTCGGGCTGTTTGCCTTCGCAGCGCTGTGCATCGGCACCATGGGCACCACCGACCTGGGCGCGCACCAGATCGCCCTGCAGATCGTCTCGACCGCGTTCATGATCCCGGCGGGCCTGTCATACGCGGTGACCATGCGTGTGGGCCTGCATTACGGCGCCGACCGCCTGCTGGCGGCGCGTCAGGCCGGGCGCGTGGGCATCGGTTTTGGCGCGGCGATGATGCTCGGTTTCTCGCTGCTGTTCTGGCTGATGCCCGAGGCGCTGGTGGGGCTGTTTCTGGACCGCCAGGACCCGGCCTTCGCCGATGTGATCCGGGTGGCGGTGAGCCTGTTGATGGTGGCGGCGTGGTTCGAGCTGTTCGACGGTATTCAGACCATCGCGATGGGCTCTATTCGCGGGCTCAAGGACGCCAAGACCACGTTCCTGGTGGGGTTGGCCGGGTACTGGCTGATCGGCGCACCGGCGGCGTGGGTGTTCGCGTTTCCCATGGGCGGCGGCGCGGTAGGCGTGTGGTGGGGGCTGGCGCTGGGGTTGGCGTGTGCGGCAATCGGGCTGACGGTGGCGTTCGAGTGGCGGATGCGGCGGTTGCTGGGCAGTTCGCAGATGGCACAGGTTTCTGTACAACCTTGAGGGCCTGTTCGCCGGCAAGGCCGGCTCCTACCCTGTTTCGCGCATGCCGGCGACGGGGGCTACAGCGCCACTGCGCCCTGCCCCGCCCCCTGCACCAGATACTCGACCAGTTGCTCGATCGGCAACGGCCGGCTGATCAGAAAGCCCTGCACCTGGTCGCAGCCAAAGCTGCGCAGCAACGCCAGCTGTTCCTCGGTCTCCACGCCCTCGGCCACCACCTCCAGGTTCAGGTTGTGCGCCAGGTTGATCATGGCGTGCACCAGCTTGCGGTTCTCTTCGCGCTGCTCCATGCCACCGACAAAGCTGCGGTCGACCTTGAGCAGGGCGATCGGCAGGCTGTTCAGGTGCACGAACGACGAAAAGCCGGTGCCGAAGTCATCCAGCGAAAACCGCACCCCCAAGCGTCCCAGCGCGTCCATCGTCTGCTTGACCAGGTCGTTGCGCCGCATCACTGCGGTCTCGGTCAGTTCGAACTCCAGCCAGCCCGCATCCACCCCGTGCTCGACGATCAGCCGCCCCAGCGTGGCCAGCAGCTGGCTGTCCTGAAACTGGCGAAATGACAGGTTGACCGCCATGTGCAATGGCGCCAGCCCCTGCTCGCGCAGTGCCTGCATGTCGCGCAGGGCACGCGAGATCACCCAGTAGCCCAGCGGCACGATCAGCCCGCTCTGCTCGGCCAGCGGCACGAACTCGCTCGGTGGCAGCAGGCCACGCTCGCTGTGGCGCCAGCGCACCAGTGCCTCCAGGCCGACAATGCGCCCGTCGCTCAGGTCCAGGCGTGGCTGGTAGTGCAGTTCCAGTTCGTCGCGGCGCAGGCCTCGGCGCAGCTCGCTTTCCAGGTCGGCCAGGCTGCGTGCGTTGCGGTTGATGCGCTCGTTGAAGATGTGAAAGGTGCAGCCCTGGGTGCTCTTGGCCTGCTGCATGGCGATGTGCGCGTGCCACATCAGCGGATCGGCACCAGCCTGCGCACGGGCATGCGCCACGCCCAGGCTGCACCCCAGCAGCAGGCTTTCGCCGTCGATCCAGTAGGGTTCGGCCAGGGCCTCGGTGATGCGCTCGGCCATCCACTCGGCACGCTGCGGCTCGCGCCGGGTGTCGATCAGCAGGGCGAATTCGTCGCTGCCCAGGCGCGCCACCTGATCGCCTGCCTCGAGCTGGCGCTTGAGCCGGCTGACCACCTGCAGGATCAGGCGGTCACCGGCCTGGTGGCCGAGGGCATCGTTGGCGTGGCGGAAGTTGTCCAGGTCCAGGTGCCCGAGGGCCACACCGCGCCCGTCGTTTTCGGCCAGGCGCGCGGCCAACAGGGTCTGGAAACCCTGGCGGTTGGCAATGCCGGTCAGCGGGTCCTGCTCGGCCAGGCGCTGCAGGGTGGCTTCGAGCACACCCCGCTCGCGCACATGGCGCAGGCAGCGGCGCAGCATGTCGCCGCTCAACTGCTCGAACACCAGCCAGTCGCTCACACCCGGCGGCGCCTCGGGCGGCTCCTGCTCCAGCAGCAGCACCATGGGCAGGTCGCAACGCCCGGGCGCCGGCTGCAAGCCCGGGGTGGCCAGCACCAGCGCGTTGCGGTCGCGGGCGAACAGGCTGTCGACCGCGTCCCAGCCGGGTGCGGTCACCAGCACCGCGCCACCGCCCAGCGGCAGCAGGCATTCACCAAGGGCAACGGCCCAGTGCGGCCCGTCCGCCAGCAGAAGCAGACGCAACGGTTCGACAAGCGTAGACAAGCTGGCTCCTTAGCACGAGAACGCGGTCAATGACGATGTGGGCGGGATGCTCGATCCTGAACCATCAAATGTAAATGGTTTTCACTTTAACTCACGACATTCCTTCGTCCTGATCCCGCGGTATTTCGCCACGCATCCTGCGGGAAAGTATCAAAAGCGGCAAATTAAGATCGCGTGGTACGTCACACTGTCAGACGGTCGCGGCACAATTGCTCTGCGCCTGCTAAAATGCCCGGCTATTTTTCAGCGACCCCCGGTTAACGTCATGTCCCGACTCAACCCCCGGCAACAGGAAGCCGTGAGCTACGTCGGCGGCCCTCTTTTGGTGCTCGCCGGTGCTGGCTCCGGCAAGACCAGCGTGATCACGCGCAAGATCGCCCACCTGATCCAGAACTGCGGCATCCGTGCCCAGTACATCGTGGCCATGACCTTCACCAACAAGGCGGCGCGCGAGATGAAGGAGCGCGTGGGCACCCTGCTGCGCGGCGGCGAGGGGCGCGGCCTGACGGTATCGACCTTCCACAACCTTGGCCTGAACATCATTCGCAAGGAGCATGAACGGCTGGGCTTCAAGCCGGGTTTCTCGATTTTCGACGAAACCGACGTCAAGGCCCTGATGACCGACATCATGCAGAAGGAATACTCCGGGGACGATGGCGTCGACGAGATCAAGAACATGATCGGCGCCTGGAAGAACGACCTGATCCTGCCGCCCGAGGCCCTGGAGAACGCGCGCAACCCCAAGGAGCAGACCGCCGCCATCGTGTATGCGCACTATCAGCGCACGCTCAAGGCGTTCAACGCGGTCGACTTCGACGACTTGATCCTGCTGCCGGTCAAGCTGTTCCAGGACCACCCCGACATTCTGCAGAAGTGGCAGAACAAGGTGCGCTACCTGCTGGTGGACGAATACCAGGACACCAACGCCAGCCAGTACCTGCTGGTGAAGATGCTGATCGGTACGCGCAACCAGTTCACCGTGGTGGGCGACGACGACCAGTCGATCTATGCCTGGCGTGGCGCGCGCCCTGAAAACCTGATGCTGCTCAAGGACGACTACCCGTCCCTGAAGGTGGTGATGCTGGAGCAGAACTACCGCTCCACCAGCCGCATCCTGCGCTGCGCCAACGTGCTGATCTCCAACAACCCCCACGCCTTCGAGAAGCAGCTGTGGAGCGAGATGGGCCACGGCGACGAGATCCGCGTGATCCGCTGCAAGAACGAGGAAGCCGAGGCCGAGCGCGTGGCCATGGAGATCCTCAGCCTGCACCTGCGTACCGACCGCCCGTACAGCGACTTCGCCATCCTCTACCGCGGCAACTACCAGGCCAAGCTGATCGAGCTGAAGCTGCAGCACCACCAGATCCCCTACCGCCTGTCGGGCGGTAACAGTTTCTTCGGGCGCCAGGAAGTAAAAGACCTGATGGCCTACTTCCGCCTGCTGGTGAACCCGGACGACGACAACGCCTACCTGCGCGTGATCAACGTGCCGCGCCGCGAAATCGGCTCCACCACCCTGGAAAAACTCGGCAACTACGCCACCGAGCGCAAGGTGTCGATGTATGCCGCCAGCGAGGAGCTGGGCCTGGGCGAGCATCTGGACAGCCGCTTCACCGATCGCCTGCAGCGCTTCAAACGCTGGATGGACAAGGTGCGCGAGCAGGTCGCGCTGGAAGACCCGATCGCCGCGCTGCGCAGCATGGTGACCGACATCGACTACGAGAACTGGATCCGTACCAACAGTTCCAGTGACAAGGCCGCGGACTTTCGCATGGGCAACGTCTGGTTCCTGATCGAGGCGTTGAAAAACACCCTCGAGAAGGACGAGGAAGGCGGCATGACCATCGAGGAAGCCATCGGCAAGCTGGTGTTGCGCGACATGCTCGAACGCCAGCAGGAAGAGGAAGAAGGCGCCGAGGGCGTGCAGATGATGACGCTGCATGCCTCCAAGGGTCTGGAGTTTCCCTACGTGTTCATCATGGGCATGGAAGAGGAAATCCTCCCGCACCGCTCCAGCATCGAGGCCGACACCATCGAGGAGGAGCGGCGCCTGGCCTACGTGGGCATCACCCGCGCACGCCAGACCCTGGCCTTCACCTTTGCCGCCAAGCGCAAGCAGTACGGCGAGATCATCGATTGCGCGCCAAGCCGCTTCCTCGATGAATTGCCCGATGACGACCTGGCCTGGGAAGGCCTGGACGATACACCCACGGAAGTCAAAGCCGTGCGTGGCAATACGGCCCTGGCCGATATCCGCGCCATGCTCAAACGATAGATAATCCACCTTTGCCCTGGCTTGTTGCCGGGGCCTTTTGGCTACATCGAGGAATTACACCAGTGGAAGCACTGCACCAGAAGATTCGCGAAGAAGGCATCGTGCTTTCCGATCAGGTTCTCAAAGTCGATGCGTTTCTCAACCATCAGATCGACCCTGCGCTGATGCAACTGATTGGCGACGAGTTCGCCCGTCTGTTCGCCGATGCGGGCGTGACCAAGATCGTCACCATCGAGGCCTCGGGGATTGCCCCGGCGGTGATGACCGGTTTGAAGCTGGGCGTGCCGGTGATCTTCGCCCGCAAGCACCAGTCGCTGACCCTGACCGAGAACCTGCTGGTGGCTTCGGTGTACTCGTTCACCAAGCAGACCGAGAACACCGTGGCGATTTCGCCGCGTCACCTCAACAGCAGCGACCGCGTGCTGGTGATCGACGACTTCCTGGCCAACGGCAAGGCGTCGCAGGCGCTGATCTCGATCATCAAGCAGGCCGGCGCAACCGTGGCCGGGCTGGGCATCGTGATCGAGAAGTCGTTCCAGGGCGGACGTGCCGAGCTGGACAGCCAGGGCTATCGCGTCGAGTCGCTGGCCCGGGTGAAGTCGCTGGACGGTGGTGTGGTCAGCTTTATCGAGTAAGGCTTACCGACCGCTTCGCCAGCAAGGCTGGCTCCTACAGGTGCTCCACCGCCTGCAGGAGCCGGCCTTGCCGGCGAAAGCGTTCTACGCGGTAGTTTGCAAAGCCGCCAGCAGCAACCGCTGGTACAGGTCCTCCTTCAGCCCGTCCGGCTCGCTCAGGCCCATGCGCCGCAGATGCTCGGGATACCGCTCCGGCCCCGGCGCATCCAGTGCCGCCTTGCCCAGCTCCAGCGCCTCGCTCAACTTGAACTTGCTCTTGAGCCAGTTCAGCGCGCGCAGCAGGTCCTTCTCTTCAGCGGTGAAATCGCTGCCCAGCGGATACTCGGCAAACAACCGCGCATGCCGCCCACGCAATGCCTCCAGCCGCTGCGGCGTGTTCTGCGTGAAGCGCGCATCCAGCTCGAAATCCTGCGCCAGCTTGCCGGCCTTTTTCGCCTGCTCCATCAGCCCGGGCTGAAACCGCGAATCGCTGATCGCCAGCAACCGCGCAATCACCTCGGCGTCGGTCTGCCCGCGCAGGTCGGCAATGCCGTATTCGGTCACCACGATATCGCGCAGATGCCGCGGGATGGTGCAGTGCCCGTAGGTCCACAGCAGGTTGGAACTGACCTCCCCGCCGGCTTCGCGCCAGCTGCGCAGCAGCAGGATGGAACGCCCGCCTTCCAGCGCGTGGGCCTGGGCGACGAAGTTGTACTGCCCGCCCACCCCGCTCAGTACGCGACCGTCCTCGAGCTGGTCGGCCACCCCCGCCCCCATCAGGGTCATGGTGAACACCGTGTTGATGAATCGTGCATCGCGGCGCTGTTCGCGCTTGAGGGCCTCGTCGCCGTACAGCTCGTTGATGAAGCTGATCGCGTGCATGGCAAAGGATTTGCGCTGCGCCAGCGGCATCTCGCGCAGGCGCTGGTAGAACGCCTGCGGCCCGAGGAAGAAACCGCCATGCACCAGCACCCCGTCGGCCACCGGCCGGCGCACCACGCCCGCCTCCGCCAGCGCGAGCAATCCGTTCACGAACATCTCGCTGCAGCCATACAGGCCCTGGGCAAACGGCGCAGTGCCGCCTTCACGCTCGATCAGCACCTGCCAGGGCGCCAGGTCGAGGTCGGCGAGCAGCGCCTGGTACTCCGGCGCATCCCCCTGGCGCGCCAGCAACGCGGCGGCCAGCGCATCGCCCATGGCGCCGATGCCGATCTGCAGGGTGCCGCCGTCGCGCACCAGGGTGCTGGCGTGCACGCCGATGAAGTGGTCCTGGGTGGTGACGGGCATGTTCGGCGTGGAGAACAGCCGAGTGGTTTCCGGGGCGTCGATCAACAGGTCGAAATCGTCCTGCGCCAGTTCGCTGTCGCCCGGCATGTAGGGCAGCTCGTCGTGCACGTGCCCCAGCATCAGGATGGTTTCACCGGCTGCACGCCGGCGCGCGATCATCGGCAGCAGGTCGAGGGTGATGTCGGGGTTGCAGCTCAGGCTCAGGTGCCCGGGGCGCTCGGGGTGGGCGGCAACGATCTGCGCCACCAGGTTCAGGCCCTTGGCATTGATGTCGCGGGCCGCATGACTGTAGTTGCTGCTGACGTAGTCCTGCTGGGCCATGTGGCTGTGCAGCATGCTGCCCGGCTGCATGAAGAACTGCTCGACGCGGATGTTGGCCGGCAACCGGTCGCGGCGCAGGTCCTGCAGGTAGTCGAGTTCGGGGTAGTCGGCGAACACGCGCTCCACGAAGGGTTCGAGAAAGCGCCGCTGCAGGCCGTCACCCAGGTCCGGGCGGCCCAGGCTCAGTGCGGTGTAGATGGTCAGTTGCCGCTCGGGCAGCTCACGCACCCGTGCATACAGCGCATTGACGAAGCGGTTGGGCTTGCCCAGGCCCAGTGGCAGGCCCATGTGGATGTGCGCCGGCAAACGCGCCAGCACTTCGTCCACGGCGATCTCGATCGAACAGCGGTGCGCCATCTCGGCCTCCTAGGCATCCGTGATTCCAGGGTTGGACCGAGCATGCCCCGCGTTTGCTGCAATGGCCAGCGTCAGAAACGACAAAGCCCGCACGTGGCGGGCCTTGTAGCTGCAGCGTCGGGCTTACTTGAGGCCGGACATCTTCTCGATGGCGGCCTTGAGGTCGTCATCCGAGCAGTCGGCACAGGTGCCTTTTGGCGGCATGGCGTTGATGCCGGTGATGGCCTTGGCCAGGATGCCGTCCAGGCCGCCCTGGTGGTCGGCGCGCTCTTTCCAGGCGGCGGTATCGCCGATCTTCGGTGCGCCCAGCAGACCGCTGCCATGGCACGCGTTGCAGTGCTTGGCGATGACTTCATCCGGGGTCTTGGCACCGCCACCGCCGGCAGTGGCGGCCACTTCCATGCCCTTGCATTCCTGCCCTTGTACACACACCTGACCGACCGGCTCCAGCCGCTTGGCGATGTCGTCATTGGTCACAGCCTGGGCGTTGACGGCCCATAGGGCTACTACGGCTGCTGGTACGGCCAGCATTGTCTTGATTAGATTCACGCGTACACCCTCATGGTGGCTAGTCACGCCCGCGGCCACGGTTTCGCAGGCCGCGCAAGTATAGCGGGAACCCCGCCTCACCGAAACAACCCTAAAGACCAAAGGGGTTTAGCCGCGACAATCCGCCGCGCATTGGCGACGCGCGTGGGCTCAGAAGTTGGCCGGGGTGGCGGCACTGATCAGCCGGGCCGGCTCATCGTAGGGATTGCGGAATCGATGCGGCTTGGTGCTCTCGAAATAGTAGCTGTCGCCCGCCTCGAGGATGAAGGTTTCAAGCCCCACCACCAGCTCCAGGCGCCCTTCGAGCAGAATGCCGGTCTCTTCGCCGTCGTGGGTGAGCATCTCTTCGCCGGTGTCGGCACCGGGCGGGTAGATCTCGTTTAGAAAGGCAATGGCGCGGCTGGCGTGGGCCTTGCCGACCAGCTTCATGGTGACTGCGCCGTCGGATATATCGATCAGTTCGTTGGCCTTGTACACGATCTGGGTCGGGTTCTCGGGCTGCAGCTCTTCGGAAAAGAACTCCACCATCGACATCGGAATACCGCCCAGCACCTTGCGCAGCGAGCTGATCGAAGGGCTCACGCTGTTCTTCTCGATCATCGAGATGGTGCTGTTGGTCACGCCCGCCCGCTTGGCCAGCTCGCGTTGAGACAGGCCTTTGAGCTTGCGAATGGCTTGCAGTCGTTCACCGACGTCCAAGGCCTGGGCCCTCCTAAACGAACACGTGGGGTCGAAATTGAACGGTATCATCGCAACAGCGTTCAGTATTTACAACACTTCGACCCGCAGCCCGTCCGCTTTGGCGCCTCAATTGCCGCTGTACACCATCGGCACCCGACGCAGGTTGCAGAAGATCTGATACGGGATGGTGCCCGCCTGGATCGCCACGTCGCTGGCCAGCACGTGCTTGCCCCACAACTCCACCGGGCTGCCCAGCCCGGCCTCGGGCACATCGGTGAGGTCGATGCACAGCATGTCCATCGACACGCGGCCAATCAACTGGCTGCGCTTGCCGGCCACCAGCACCGGGGTACCGGTGGGTGCCAGGCGCGGGTAGCCGTCGGCATAGCCCATGGCGACCACGCCCACGCGGGTGGGGCGCGGGCTGATGAATTTCGCACCGTAGCCCACCGGCTCGCCGGCCGGCAGTTCGCGCACGCAGATCACTTTGGATTCCAGGGTCATCACCGGCTGCAGGCGCTGAGCCTGGGCCTGCGGCACCTCGAAGGGCGTGGCGCCATACAGCATGATGCCCGGACGCACCCAGTCGCTGGGCACCTGCGGCCAGCCCAGCACGGCCGGCGAGTTGCGCAGGCTGACCTCGGCACTCAGGCCCTGGCGCGCGGCTTCGAACACCGCCACCTGCTCGCTGCTGGCCGTGCTGTCGAGTTCGTCGGCACGGGCGAAGTGGCTCATCAGCACGATGCGCGCCACCTTGCCGCTGGCCAGCAGACGCTGGTAGGCGCCGTGGTAGTCCTTGGGGTGCAGGCCGACGCGGTGCATGCCGGTGTCGAGCTTGAGCCACACGGTGATCGGGCGGGTCAGGCCGGCCTGTTCGATGGCTTCGAGCTGCCACAGCGAATGCACCACGCACCACAGGTCCTGCTCGGCAATCAGGGGCAGCTCGCTGGCTTCGAAAATGCCCTCGAGCAGCAGCACCGGGGCCTTGATGCCGGCAGCACGCAGCTCCAGCGCCTCTTCGATGCAAGCCACGGCGAACCCGTCGGTCTCGCCCTCCAGCGCCTGGGCGCAGCGCACCGCGCCGTGCCCGTAGGCGTCGGCCTTGATCACGGCCAGCGCCTTGGCGCCGGTCAGTTCGCGGGCGAGTTGATAGTTGTGGCGCAGCGCTTGAAGATCGATCAGGGCACGGGCGGGACGCATGACGGCAGCCTTCTGGCAGTCGGGTGAGTTGGGAAACGGATTACGGCAGGGCGGCGACGATCGAGATCTCGACCAGCATCTGCGGATTGCACAGCCGGGCCTGAACGGTGGCGCGGGCCGGGGCATTGCCTTTGGCCAGCCACTGGTCCCACACCGTGTTCATGGCCTGGAACTGGGTGTCGATGTCGTTGAGGTAGATGGTCGCCGACAGCACGCGGCTCTTGTCGGTACCGGCCAGGTCCAGCAGCCGCTCGATGTTGGCCAGCACCTCGCGGGTCTGCTGGCCGACGTCGCCGTTCAGGTCATTACCCACCTGGCCCGACAGGTAGACGGTGCCGTTGTGGGTAACGATCTGGCTCATGCGCTCATTGGTGAGCTGGCGCTGGATTGACATGCTTTGCAGTCTCCTGACTGTTGCTGTAGCGGGAAATGTCGAGGCCTTCGGCGCTGATCTGCGGCTTCTTGCGCGCCATCAGGTCGGCCAGCAGGCGACCCGAACCGCACGCCATGGTCCAGCCGAGGGTGCCGTGGCCGGTGTTCAGGAACAGGTTGCGAAACGCCGTGGCGCCCACGATCGGCGTGCCGTCGGGGGTGGTCGGGCGCAGGCCGGTCCAGAAGCTGGCCTGGCTCAGGTCGCCGCCGCGAGGATAAAGGTCGTTGACGATCATCTCCAGCGTTTCGCGCCGACGCGGGTTGAGCGACAGGTCGAAACCGGCGATCTCGGCCATGCCGCCGACGCGGATGCGGTTGTCGAAGCGGGTGATCGCGACCTTGTAGGTCTCGTCGAGAATCGTCGAGGTCGGGGCCATGGCCGGGTCGGTGATCGGCACGGTCAGCGAGTAGCCCTTGAGCGGGTACACCGGGGCCTTGATGCCCAGCGGCTTGAGCAGTTGCGGCGAGTAGCTGCCCAGGGCCAGCACGTAGCGATCGGCGGTTTCCAGCTTGCCGTCGATCCATACGCCGTTGACCCGGTCGCCCGCGTGATCGAGGCGCTCGATGTTCTGCCCGAAGCGGAATTCCACGCCCAGGTCGCGCGCCATTTCGGCCAGGCGCGTGGTGAACAGCTGGCAGTCGCCGGTCTGGTCGTTGGGCAGGCGCAGGGCACCGGCGAGGATGTCGGTGACATTGGCCAGGGCAGGCTCCACGCGGGCAATGCCGTCGCGGTCGAGCAGCTCGTAGGGCACACCGGACTGTTCCAGCACGGCGATATCCTTGGCCGCGTTGTCCAGTTGCGCCTGGGTGCGGAACAACTGGGTGGTGCCCAGGGTGCGGCCTTCGTAGGCAATGCCGGTTTCGGCACGCAGCTCGTCGAGGCAGTCGCGGCTGTACTCGGACAGGCGCACCATGCGCTCCTTGTTCACCGCATAGCGGTTGGCCGTGCAGTTGCGCAGCATCTGCGCCATCCACAGGTACTGGTCGATGTCGGCGGTGGCCTTGATGGCCAGCGGGGCGTGGCGCTCGAGCAGCCACTTGATGGCCTTGAGCGGCACACCGGGTGCAGCCCAGGGCGAGGCGTAACCCGGCGATACCTGGCCAGCGTTGGCGAAGCTGGTTTCCATGGCCACCGCCGGCTGGCGATCGACCACCACCACTTCAAACCCCTGACGAGCCAGATAGTAGGCACTGGCGGTCCCGATGACGCCGCTACCAAGTACCAGAACGCGCATGTTGTTATCCCTCGAGGCGGCGTACCGCACACATTTGTTGTTTAAGGCATGGATGGGCGCAGTATAGGAAGGTAGAGGCAGTGCTTTTCACTATATAAAAGCCTATATTTGGCGAGAATTCTCGGCAGGGTCGGCTTTTACGGAGGGGCATCCACTATGAGAACCCAGCATCAAAGCAAACGTGAACTGGACAAGATCGACCGCAACATCCTGCGCATCCTGCAGACCGACGGGCGCATCTCGTTCACCGAACTGGGCGAGAAGGTCGGCCTGTCGACCACCCCGTGCACCGAGCGGGTCCGGCGTCTGGAGCGCGAAGGCATCATCATGGGCTACAACGCCCGGCTCAACCCACAGCACCTCAAGGGCAGCCTGCTGGTGTTCGTCGAGATCAGCCTGGACTACAAGTCGGGGGACACTTTCGAAGAGTTTCGCCGCGCGGTGCTCAAGCTGCCCCACGTATTGGAATGCCACCTGGTATCGGGCGATTTCGACTACCTGGTGAAGGCGCGCATCTCGGAGATGGCCTCGTACCGCAAGCTGCTGGGCGACATCCTGCTCAAGCTGCCGCACGTGCGCGAATCCAAGAGCTACATCGTGATGGAAGAGGTGAAGGAAAGCCTCAACCTGCCGATTCCGGACTGAGCCTTACACCAGCACCTGGCGGGTGCTGGCGATGTACTGGTGCACCAGGCGCTCGGCCTGCGGGTCGATCATCTCGGCAGGGCCGCGACCATTGGGGCACGGCAGGCGCGGGGTGGTGCCGAACAGGCGGCAGATCAGCGGCCGCTCCTCGTACACGGTGCAGCCCTCGGGGCCCAGGTGCACACAGTTGAGCTCATCCAGCGCGGCCTGTTGCTCGGCCGCGCTCTTGCGTGGCAGGCGCGCCATTTCCTCGCTGGAGGTGGTCACCGGGCCGCAGCAATCGTGGCAGCCCGGCACGCAGGCGAACGACGGGATCTGCTCACGCAGGAAGCGGATCTTGTGACTGTTGCAACTCATGGCAGACTCGTGGCGGGAAAGGCTGAAGCGCCATTTTGCCCCACGGTTGCCTGCCGATCAAAGCACCGCCTATGCTGTGTCAAATTTTCCACACAGCCCTACCAGGATCCTTCAAACGTGCATACCACTTCCTACTACGCTGCCCACAGCGCCGGGCAACCGGCGTACCCGCCCCTGCAAGGCGAGCTGAACTGTGATGTGTGCGTGGTGGGCGGCGGCTTTTCGGGCCTCAATACCGCCATCGAACTGGCCGAACGCGGCCTGAGCGTGGTGCTGCTCGAAGCGCACAAGATCGGTTGGGGCGCCAGTGGACGCAATGGCGGGCAGCTGATTCGCGGGGTCGGACACGGCCTGGACCAGTTCACCCCGGTGATCGGCAGCGAGGGAGTGCGCAGCCTCAAACTGATGGGCCTGGAGGCAGTGGACATCGTGCGCCAGCGCATCGAACGCCATGCCATCGACTGCGACCTGACCTGGGGCTATTGCGACCTGGCCAACAAGCCACGGGAATTCGAGGGCTTCAGCGAAGAGATCGACGAGCTGCGCGGACTGGGCTACACCCATGAGCTGCGCCTGGTGCATCCCGACCAGATGCACACGGTGGTCGGCTCGCGTCGCTACGCCGGCGGCCTGGTGGACATGGGCTCGGGGCACCTGCACCCGCTGAACCTGGCGCTGGGCGAGGCCGAGGCCGCGCGCCAGCTGGGCGTGCAGGTGTTCGAGCATTCCCGTGTCACCCGCATCGAGCACGGCCCGCAGGTGCATGTGCACACCGCCAAGGGCTCGGTGCGGGCGAACACGCTGGTGCTGTGCTGCAATGCCTACATCAACGACCTGGACCGCGAGCTCAGTGGCAAGGTGCTGCCAGCCGGCAGCTACATCATCGCCACCGAACCGCTGAGCGAAGCCCTGGCCAACGAGTTGCTGCCGCAGAACATGGCGGTGTGCGACCAGCAGGTGACCGTGGACTACTATCGCCTCTCGGCCGACCGGCGCCTGCTGTTCGGTGGCGCCTGCCACTACTCGGGGCGCGATCCGCAGGACATCGGCGCCTACATGCGGCCCAAGATGCTCAAGGTGTTCCCGCAACTGGCCGACACCCGCATCGAATACCAGTGGGGCGGCATGATCGGCATCGGCGCCAACCGCCTGCCGCAGATCGGCCGCCTGCGCGACCGGCCCAACGTTTACTACGCCCAGGCCTATGCCGGCCACGGGCTCAACGCCACGCACCTGGCCGGGCGGCTGCTGGGCGAGGCGATCAGCGGCCAGCAGAGCGGGCGCTTCGACCTGTTCGCCCAGGTGCCGCACATCACCTTCCCTGGCGGCAAGCACCTGCGCTCGCCGCTGTTGGCGCTGGGCATGCTGTGGCACCGCCTCAAGGCACTGGCCTAGGGTCTCCAGAACGGCCTGAGACCTTCCTTCACGGCCTGTTCGCGGGTCAGGCCGATATCGCGCAGCTGCTCGGCATCGAGCTGCAGCAGCGCATGGCGTGAACGCCACCGCCGCATCATCACAGCCCAGCGACTCGGGCTGGCGGGCGCCTCATGTCGCGCCACCTCGCCTTTGGTGCACAGTGGCAGGCCTGCATCGCTCGCGCCGTTCATCGCTTCATTCCTCCAGGGTGGGTAACCGTGCAGCCATGATGCGCGGGTGCTGCAAGGCATTACAGATTCAACCGCCAGGTATTATTTCCATACAGATCTGTCGATAACGGCGCTGAATGCTGTATTTTTGCCCAATCTGTACCGGTTGCCAGCCGCTTGCCCGCCCAGGAGTACGCCATGACCCTCTACGTCAACCTCGCCGAGCTGATTGGCGCACGCATCGAGCAGGGCCTCTACCGCCCCGGCGACCGCCTGCCGTCGGTGCGGGCCCTGAGCGTCGAGCATGGCGTGAGCCTGAGTACCGTGCAGCAGGCGTATCGGGTGCTGGAAGACCACGGGCTGGCGGCGCCTAGGCCCAAGTCCGGCTATTTCGTGCCTGACCATCGCCCACTACCCGCCCTGCCCGACGTCAGCCGCCCGGCCCAGCGCCCTGTGGATATCTCGCAATGGGACCAGGTATTCGAGCTGGTGCGCAGCGTGCCGCGCAAGGACGTGGTGCAACTGGGCCGCGGCATGCCCGATGTCGGCAGCCCCACCCTCAAGCCGTTGCTGCGCAGCCTGGCGCAACTGAGCCGGCGCCAGGACATGCCCGGCCTGTACTACGACACCGTCGCCGGCACCGAAGCCCTGCGCGAGCAGGTGGCGCGGCTGATGCTCGATTCGGGCTGCAGCCTGAGCACGGCAGACCTGGTGATCACCACCGGCTGCCAGGAAGCCCTGTCGATCAGCGTGCGCGCGGTGTGCCAGCCGGGCGACATCGTCGCGGTCGAATCACCGAGCTTTCACGGCGCCATGCAGACCCTCAAGGGCCTGGGCATGAAAGCGTTGGAGATCCCCACCGACCCGCTCACCGGCATCAGCCTCGAAGCCCTGGAGCTGGCCCTGGAACAGTGGCCGATCAAGCTGATCCAGCTGACCCCCAGCTGCAACAATCCATTGGGCTACATCATGCCCGAGGCGCGCAAACGCGCCCTGCTGACCCTGGCCCAGCGCTTCGACGTGGCGATCCTGGAGGACGACGTGTATGGCGACCTGGCCTACACCTACCCGCGCCCACGCACCATCAAGTCGTTCGACGACGACGGCCGCGTGCTGCTGTGCAGCTCGTTCTCCAAGACCCTTGCACCCGGCCTGCGGGTGGGCTGGGTGGCGCCGGGGCGCTACCTGGAGCGGGTGATGCACATGAAGTACATCAGCACCGGCTACACCGCCACCCAGCCGCAGCTGGCGATTGCCGACTTCATCGAGGGCGGCCACTACCAGCCGCACCTGCGCCGTGTGCGCGGCCAGTACCAGCGCGCCCGCGATCAGATGATCGACTGGGTGAGCCGCTACTTCCCCGCCGGCACCCGCGCCAGCCGGCCCCAGGGCGGCTTCGTGCTGTGGGTGGAACTGCCGGAAAGTTTCGACACCTTGCGCCTGAACCGGGCTTTACTTGAGCAAGGTGTGCAGATTGCGGTGGGCAGCATCTTTTCGGCGTCGGGCAAGTTCCGCAACTGCCTGCGCATGAACTTTGCCGCCCGCGCCACTGCCGAAATCGAAGCGGCCGTGCGCAAGGTCGGCGAAACCGCCATTCGTCTACTGGCCGAGGATGAGCGCGGCGGGTAACGTTGCGCCGCCCCGCGTGGTCCAACCCCCAACTGCCTTCCTGCTCAAGGACATGCCCCTTTGACCAAACCCAGGGCCTTCGCGCTGTTACTGATGCTGGCGCTCACCCTTGCCGGGTGCGCTACCTCCAGCACGCCCCGTACCGTGACCCAGGCCCTGCCCGCCAGCGACTCGGCCTTTGGCCGTTCGGTGCAGCGCCAGGCCAGCGCTCATGAGGGGCGGTCCGGCTTTCGCCTGCTGCCCAACAGCACCGAGGCGTTCCACGCCCGCGCCGAGCTGATCCGTAACGCCCAGAGCAGCATCGACCTGCAGTACTACATCGTGCATGACGGGCTCAGCACCCGCGCGCTGGTGCACGAACTGCTGCAAGCTGCCGACCGTGGCGTGCGCGTGCGCATCCTGCTCGACGACACCACCAGCGACGGCCTGGACGAGGTCATCGCCACCCTGGCGGCGCACCCGAAGGTGCAGATTCGCGTGTTCAACCCGCTGCACCTGGGGCGCAGCACCGGCGTGACCCGTGCCCTGGGCAGGCTGTTCAACCTGTCGCTGCAGCACCGGCGCATGCACAACAAGCTGTGGCTGGTGGACAACAGCATGGCCATCGTCGGCGGGCGCAACCTGGGTGACGAATACTTCGACGCCGAGCCCAACCTGAACTTCACCGACATCGACATGCTGGGCGTGGGGCCGGTGGCCGAACAGCTGGGGCACAGCTTCGACCAGTACTGGAACAGCGCCCTGAGCCGACCGATTGGCGACTTCATGTTCAGCACCCCGAACGCCGACGACCTGCGTGTGAGCCGCGAGCGCCTGGAGGCTTCGCTGAGCGAGGCCAGGGTCAAGCGCAAGGCACTGTACGACCGCCTGATGGCCTACAAGACCCACCCGCGCCTGGATTCCTGGCGCAACGAGTTGATCTGGGCACACAACCAGGCGCTGTGGGATGCGCCAAGCAAGGTGCTGGCCCAGGCCGAGCCAGACCCGCGGTTGCTGCTGACCCAGCAGTTGGCGCCCGACCTGAACGACGTGCACCATGAGCTGATCCTGGTATCGGCCTACTTCGTCCCTGGCGAGACCGGCCTGCTGTACCTGACCAGCCATGCCGACGCCGGGGTGTCGGTGAGCCTGCTGACCAACTCGCTGGAGGCCACCGACGTGCCGGCGGTACACGGCGGCTATGCGCCGTACCGCAAGGCGCTGCTGGAACACGGGGTAAAACTGTACGAACTGCGCCGCCAGCCCGGCGACCCCAGCAGCGGGCGTATCCATCACTTCGGCAGTGCATCGGACTCGAGCCTGCACAGCAAGGCGATCGTGTTCGATCGGCAGAAGACCTTCATCGGCTCGTTCAACTTCGACCCGCGCTCGGTGCTGTGGAACACCGAGGTCGGCGTGCTGGTGGACAGCCCGCAACTAGCCGAGTACACCCGCGACCTGGCGCTGCAGGGCATGGCGCCGGCGCTGAGCTACGAGCCGCGGCTGGTCGACGGCAAGCTGGTGTGGGTGACCGAGGACAATGGGCAGTTGCACACGTTGACGACAGAGCCAGGCGGGCTGTGGCGACGATTCAATGCGTGGGTGAGCAAGGCGGTGGGGTTGGAGAGGATGTTGTAGGGTGAAGCTATGCGGCTTGTTCGCTGCGGTGATCGCTTGGGTTAGCTTGCCGATACCGTTGCGGTCGTAGGCAGAGCGATAGGTTTGCAACTTCTTGCGCAGTACTGTGCAAGAAGTTGCGCAGTTGGCTGCAGGCCACGTTGAGTATGGCCCGCAGCAATGTATGCACAGGTTTATCCACATTTTGGTGCGCAAGAAGTTGCGCAGCTGGGTAAAAGATGAAATCCCCTGAGAAGAGCGCTCCTCGAGGAGATTCAACCGGTACAAAGCGGCCCTAGGCCGTGGCAGGCTCGAAGGCATTCGGCCGCATCGCCAACAGCACCAGCCCGAACGCGCCCGCCGCCATCAGCAGCGGCAGTGCATGCCCGCTCACCCACTGGCTACCGGCCCCAGCAGCCAATGGCCCGATCAGGCAGCCGATGCCCCACAGCTGCGCCACGTGGGCGTTGGCGCGCACCAGCGCATCATCGCGATAGCGTTCGCCGATCAGGATCAGCGACAGGGTGAACAGGCCACCGGCACTGGCGCCGAACAGCACCCACAATGGCCAGATCGCCGGCGTGTGCATCAGCACCGGAATGGCCAGGCTCGACACCAGCAGGGTCATGGCGCAGCCGGTGAACAGCGTGCGGCGCGACATGTAGTCGGCCAGCGCCCCAATCGGCAGTTGCAGTACCGCATCGCCCACCACCACGGTACTGACCATGAACAGCGCCAGCTCGGTGGTGAAGCCCTGCTGCAGGCAGTACACCGGCAACAGGGTGAGGATCATCGCCTCGAACGCGGCGAACAGCGCAATGGCCCAGGCGATTACCGGCAAGCGCCGGCAGAAGCCCACCAGGTCACGCAGGCCCACACCACAGGCTTCAGCGCTGGGCGCCCCGCTGCGACCGATCAGCACCAGCGGTGCCACCACCAGCAACCCGGCCCCGATCCAGAAGCCCAGGTCATCCTCCGAACCCAGCACGCCCAGCAGCAGCGGCCCGGCCAGCTGGCTGAGGGCATAGCTGCTGCCATACAGCGCCACCAGGCGGCCACGCCATTGCTCGACCACCAGCTGGTTGATCCAGCTTTCGCCAAGGATGAACACGATGGTCAGGATCACCCCGATCAGCAGGCGCAACGCCAGCCACACCGGATAGCTGGGCAGCAGCGCCAGCAGGCCGATGGACAACGCACCGGCCAGCAGGCACAGGCGCATCAGCGTGGCGGTGCCGAAATACGCCGCCAGGCGGCTGGACAGGCTGGCGCCAACCAGCACGCCAATTGCCGGCATCGCCGCCATCACGCCAATGGCAAAGCTGCCATAGCCCCAGCTCTCCAGACGCAGCGATACCAACGGCATGCTCACGCCCAGGGCAAGGCCGACGCTCAGAACCGACGACAGCACGGCGAAGTAGGTAGCCCAACGCATGTGTACTTCCTCCCAGAATGATGGATCGCCACAAGCAACACAGCCGGGCCTGCGCTAACGCAGGGCCCGGCTGTGGCGCGGATCGCTCGGGGCGCGGCACCAGGCCGCACCCATGGCCTTACAGCTTGATCCAGGTGGCCTTGAGCTCGGTGTACTTGTCCAGTGCGTGCAGCGACTTGTCACGGCCGTTGCCCGACTGCTTGAAGCCACCGAACGGCGCAGTCATGTCGCCACCGTCGTACTGGTTGACCCACACGCTGCCGGCACGCAGGGCCTTGGCGGTCTTGTGCGCCTTGCTGATGTCGGCGGTCCATACACCTGCGGCCAGGCCGTAAGGGGTGTCGTTGGCGATCTGGATGGCTTCTTCGACGCTGTCGAAGGTGATCACCGACAGTACCGGGCCGAAGATCTCTTCCTTGGCGATGCGCATGGCGTTGCTCACGCCGTCGAAGATGGTCGGTTCGACATAGGTGCCGCCGGTTTCTTCGAGGATGCGCTTGCCGCCCACCAGCAGCTTGGCGCCATCGGTGTGGCCAGCCTCGATGTAGGACAGCACGGTGTTCATCTGCTGGGTGTCGACCAGGGCACCAACGGTGGTGGCCGGGTCCAGCGGGTTGCCAGGCTTCCAGGCCTTGAGGGCCTCCAGTACCAGCGGCAGGAACTTGTCCTTGATCGAGCGCTCGACCAGCAGACGCGAACCTGCGGTGCACACTTCGCCTTGGTTGAAGGCGATGGCACTGGCCGCGGCGGCGGCAGCGGCGTTCAGGTCCGGGGCATCGGCGAACACGATGTTCGGGCTCTTGCCGCCGGCTTCCAGCCACACGCGCTTCATGTTCGATTCGCCGGCGTAGATCATCAGCTGCTTGGCGATCTTGGTCGAGCCGGTGAACACCAGGGTATCGACGTCCATGTGCAGGGCCAGAGCCTTGCCGACGGTGTGGCCGTAGCCAGGCAGCACGTTCAGCACGCCGGCCGGGATACCGGCCTCGATGGCCAGCTGGGCGATGCGGATGGCGGTCAGCGGGGACTTCTCGGACGGCTTGAGCACCACCGAGTTACCGGTGGCCAGCGCCGGGCCGAGTTTCCAGCTGGCCATCAGCAGGGGGAAGTTCCACGGCACGATGGCCGCCACCACACCCACAGGCTCGCGGGTTACCAGGCCTAGCTGGTCGTGCGGGGTGGCCGCGACTTCGTCGTAGATCTTGTCGATGGCTTCGCCGTTCCAGCTCAGTGCCTGGGCAGCGCCCGGCACGTCGATGTTCAGCGAGTCGTTGATCGGCTTGCCCATGTCGAGGGTTTCGAGCAGGGCCAGCTCCTCGACGTTCTGCTTGAGCAGCGCGGCGAAACGGATCAGGGTAGCCTTGCGCTTGGCAGGGGCCAGGCGTGACCACACGCCGGACTCGAAGGTGGCGCGGGCGTTTTCCACGGCGCGCTGGGCGTCGGCCTCGTCGCAGCTGGCGACCTGCGCCAGAAGGCGTCCGTCAACCGGGCTCAGGCACTCGAACGTGGCGTTGGAAACGGCGGCGGTGTATTCACCATTGATGAAAGCACGGCCTTCGATCTTGAGTTGCTGGGCACGCTGTTCCCAGTCCGCACGAGTCAGGGTGGTCATACGAAACTCCTCCTGTTGTTGAAATGCAGCGCCGCACGAGGGGCCAGGGCGCTGTCAGAATACGGCCGGAGCGATTGTCGCTCTACGGCACTCGACACCCTAAACTCTGGCACCTGAATTATCAATATATTTGACAATACATGGCCAAATGCCTAGTGATGTGCACTTTATTTAACAATCAGGGGACCCAAACATGAATATCCAGCAGATTGTCGACTTCGCACAGGTACTGACCGAGGCCGAGCGCTACCGCCCGGCTGCCGAAAAAGTGCTCAAGGGCGACCCGGAGCAGGCGGTCTACAACCATTACGCCAGCCCTTGCGGGCAATTCGCCGCTGGCGTGTGGGAGGGAGCGCCCGGGCAATGGACCGTCAATTACACTGAACACGAATACTGCGAGATCGTGCACGGCGTATCGGTGCTGCGCGACGAAGAAGGCAACGCCAAGACCCTGCGCACCGGTGACCGCTTCGTGATCCCGGCCGGCTTCAAGGGCACCTGGGAGGTGCTGGAGACCTGCCGCAAGATCTACGTGGTGTTCGAGCCCAAGGCATAGACCATAGATAGATACCGCCGCGCCGGCCCTCCCTGGCGCGAGCATGGCGAGGTCCTTATCCGGACCCACCTGAACTCAAGGAGCCTCACCATGCAAAAGGATCAACCGGTCGTCTGCCCCATCGAAGCGTTGCAGCTGAGCAACGACGAAGTGCTCACCTGCATCGGCCGCCTGGTCGGCACCCGCTACGTGCCGACCGTGAAGGCCTACATCAGCGAACTGACCGGGCGCCAGCGCGTGGTCGGCATCGGCGAGATGTCGACCCGCGAAATGGACCCGCAACGCGTGAACATCAGCGGCAACGAGGCGGGCCTGATCAGCGGTTTCCATTTCGGCTGAACAGAAAATCGCCATAAAAAAAGGCCCGCATCGTGAGATGCGGGCCTTTTTTCGTAAGCCGGGATCAATTACTTGATCTTGGCTTCCTTGTAGATCACGTGCTTGCGAACAACCGGATCGAATTTTTTGATTTCGATTTTGTCCGGAGTGGTGCGCTTGTTCTTGTCGGTGGTGTAGAAGTGGCCGGTATTAGCGGTCGACACCAGACGGATCAATTCACGCATGATTTTCTCCCTTAGACCTTGGCGCCGTTACGGCGAATTTCGACCAGAACGGCATCGATGCCGCGCTTGTCGATGATACGCATGCCTTTGGCAGAAACGCGCAGACGCACGAAACGCTTCTCCGACTCGACCCAGAAGCGGTGATGCTGCAGGTTCGGCAGGAAACGACGACGGGTTTTGTTATTCGCGTGGGAAATGTTATTCCCGGTTACCGGACCCTTACCGGTAACTTGACAGACTCTCGACATGCCTCAGCCCTCTAAAACCACATGCCCAACCCGGCATGGGTTGGCCGCTTAATCTCTCAGTCTTTGGCGCCAGGCGCCGTGTTTCTTCAGGGTCTTATCGGCAAGATCTGCAGATGCGACAAACCGAGCCCCTAGAAAAGAGCGCTGCTTTATACCAGAAAGGCCGGGGTACAACAACATTTGATGTGATCGCACGATGCATGAATCAACCCAGGCCGCCCGGATGCAGGGCTTCCAGCGACAAAACCGCTCGTCGCAATATTCCTTGAAAAAGGAGTTGGCCATTTACGGCCTTGCGCACTAGGGTAGGAGTTTTCCAGACTGCACGGGCAGATGGGCCATTGATCAGCCAAGGAGTCACCATGCGTCGTGCCGCTTTACCCCTGTTGCTCGCAGCGCTGCTAAGCCCCGCACTGGCCCAGGCAGGCGCCTTGAGCGTATGTACCGAGGCCAGCCCCGAAGGCTTTGACGTGGTGCAGTATAACGCGCTGACCACCACCAATGCTTCTGCCGATGTGCTCATGAACCGGCTGGTGGAATTCGACGCCACCAGCGGCAAGGTGGTGCCGAGCCTGGCCGAAAGCTGGACGGTATCGGCCGACGGCCTGGTCTACGACTTCAAGCTGCGCCCGGGGGTAAAGTTTCACAGTACGCCGTACTTCAAGCCCAGCCGCGTGCTGAACGCCGACGACGTGCTGTTCAGCTTCCAGCGCATGCTCTACCCCGCCCACTCCTGGCACAAGATCACCCAGAGCGGCTACCCGCATGCCCAGTCGTTGCAGCTGCCTAGCCTGATCAAGCAGGTGGAGGCACCCGATCCGCTGAGCGTGCGCTTTACCCTCGACCATCCGGACGCGACCTTCCTCGCCACCCTGAGCATGGGCTTCGCCTCGATCTATTCGGCCGAATACGCCGACCAGTTGCTCAAGGCCGGCACCCCGGAGAAGCTCAACAGCCAGCCGATCGGCACCGGCCCGTTCGTGTTCCAGCGTTTCCAGAAGGACGCAGTGATCCGCTACCGCGCCAATGCCGACTATTTTGCCGGCAAGCCGAGCGTCGACCCGCTGATTTTCGCGATCACCCCCGACGCCAACGTGCGCCTGCAGAAACTGCGGCGCAACGAGTGCCAGATCGCCCTGTCGCCCAAGCCGCTGGACGTTGCGGCAGCCGCCGAAGACGCAAACCTGAAGGTCGAGAAGACCGAGGCGTTCATGACCGCGTTCGTCGCGATCAACAGCCAGCACCCGCCGCTGGACAAGGTCGAGGTACGGCAGGCGATCAACCTGGCGTTCGACAAGACCAGCTACCTCAAGGCCGTGTTCGAAGGCACCGCAGTCGCCGCTGAAGGCCCCCTGCCGCCCAACACCTGGAGCTACGCCAAGGACTTGCCGGGTTACCCGACCGACGCGACCAAAGCCAAGGCGCTGCTGGTCAAGGCCGGGTTGCCGGACGGCTTCAGCACCACAATCTGGACGCGCCCTTCGGGAAGCCTGCTCAACCCCAACCCGAGCCTGGGGGCACAACTGCTGCAGGCAGACCTGGCGAAGGTCGGCATCAAGGCCGAGATTCGCGTGATCGAATGGGGCGAGCTGATCCGCCGTGCCAAGGCCGGTGAGCACGATTTGCTGTTCATGGGCTGGGCCGGCGACAACGGCGACCCCGACAACTTCCTCAGCCCGCAGTTTGCCTGCCCGGCAGTCGAGTCGGGGACCAACTTCGCGCGGTACTGCGACAAGCGCCTGGACCAGTTGATCAGTGCCGGCAAGACCACCAACGACCAGAGCGTGCGCAGCCGCCTGTACCAGCAGGCCCAGGGGCTGATCCAGCAGCAGGCACTGTGGCTGCCACTGGCGCACCCCACGGCAGCGGTGCTGATGCGCAAGGATGTGGAGGGCTACACGGTCAGCCCGTTCGGCCGGCAGGACTTTGCCACGGTGAAGACCGCACGCTGAACGACTCGCGCCTGCAGGCTCCTGACAGCGTCCTCTGGTAGCCCGAAGGACACTGCAGCAGCCTGCAGCGCGTGTTCAGGCCGCCAGGTGACTCTCGCCATCGACTTACGATGGTTGCCCAGCGAACCGCACCGTACGGATAGCCGCATTGGATATTGAATACTGGATCGAAGCGGCTATCGCCGGCCTCACCGTGGCACTGATACTCGGCCCGGTGGTCTTCGGCGCACTGCTTCTCTACATTGCTACCCAGCGATTGGCCGAAGCACTCGAGCACCTTCACAACTCGCCGCTGGTTGACGCTCATCGGTACAGCCTCAACCTGGGCCTGCGCCAACGATTCAGGGCAGTGGGCGACATCGCCGGCCTGTTGGCCTACCCCGATTGCCCGGTCGAGTTCGGGGGCCTGAGCGCAGAGGACATCAAGCGATTCCCCGGCAACCTCAGAACGCTGCTGGTTCTTAGCCACCACCTCAGGCTGGCAATGCTGGCCGTTCTGGTGCTGCTGGCCCTTGCCCTGCAGGTGCTCAAAGCCGTTCAGCACCAGGGCGAGCCGACGGAGTTCGGGCTCGGCGGGTATTCACCCTATTGGCTGCCCCTTGCACTGCAACTGCCTTGCATCGCCGGCCTGGGGTGGGTCGCCACCCAGTACGCACAGGCTGGCATGCGCTACATGACCAGTGCATCCCGGTACCTTGCCAACTGCAAGGCGGTGGTGAACCGACAACGCCCGGTGATGTACAACACGGTGTTTGGCAGAATCGTGTTTACCGTATGCATCGCTGCGCTTCTGGCTCATGCGAAGCTCTTCATCAGAACAGGATCGCTGCAGGCCGCAGACGTGGAGTCCTTTCCAGCCACGATCAGAACCGAGCTTGTGGTGCGTCACTACCTGCTGCTGGCTTCGGTTGTCGGGCTGGCTGCGTCGTTTGTTGCAACAAAGCTGATCGACTAGTACCGCCCACGCACAGCAGCGTCAGGCAGCGAACAAGCCCCGCTCCACCATCGACAATGGCTCCCCATCGCCGATGATGATGTGATCCAGCACCCGCACCTCGATCAGGCCCAGGGCTTTCTGCAAGCGCAGGGTCAGATTGATATCTGCCTGGCTTGGCTCGGAAACACCTGACGGATGATTGTGACAAAGGATCAATGCTGCGGCATTTCTGGCCAACGCACGCTTGATGACTTCCCGAGGATAGACGTTGGCACTGCTGATGGACCCGCGGAACAACGCCTCGAACCCTAGAGGACGGTGCTTGTTGTCCAGGTACAGGCAGCCGAACACCTCGCTTTCTTCATGACGCAGCATCGATTTCAGGTAACGCCGGACCGCCCCCGGGCTCTGCAACGCCGGGTCGCGGATGATGGTTTCGGCCAAGTGCCGGCGCCCAATCTCCATCACCGCCTGCAGTTGCGCATACTTCGCCGGGCCTAGCCCCAGCTCACGCTGAAACGTCGGCTGATCGGCCTCCAGCAGTTGCCGCAAGCCGCCAAACTGCTGCAACAGGTGGCGCGCCAGGTCCACCGCGCTCTTGCCTGCCACACCGGTGCGCAGGAACACCGCCAGCAACTCGGCGTCCGACAGGCTCCCGGCCCCTCGCTCAAGCAACTTCTCCCGCGGGCGTTCCGCCGACGGCCAATCCCTGATACCCATAGCTGTCCCTCTGTCTGTGTGTGGCTGCTCCCCATTTCAGCCCTGTGCTATCGTAGCCCCCTCTTTTTACGCGACGATTCGGCCTGGGGAGGCGTCGTCGCCGCGTGCAAACACTGATCAAAGAAAGGCAAGCCTATGCAGCGGCTGTATCGGAAACGCATCGTTCTTGGCGTCGGCGGCGGCATTGCTGCCTACAAGAGCGCCGAGCTGGTTCGCCGACTCCTGGAGCACGGCGCGCAAGTACGCGTCGTCATGACCCACGGCGGGGCCGAATTCATCACCCCGCTGACCATGCAGGCCCTGTCCGGGCACCCCGTGCACATGGACCTGCTCGACCCTGCCGCCGAAGCGGCGATGGGCCATATCGAACTGGCCAAGTGGGCCGACCTGGTGCTGATCGCACCTGCCACCGCCGACCTGATCGCGCGCCTGGCGCAAGGCGTTGCCAACGATCTGCTGACCACCCTGGTACTGGCTACCGACGCCACCGTGGCGTTGGCACCGGCCATGAACCAGGCCATGTGGCGCGACCCGGCCACCCAGGCCAACTTGCAGCTGCTGCAAAGCCGCGACATCCAGGTGTTCGGCCCGGCCTCCGGCAGCCAGGCCTGTGGCGACGTGGGCCTTGGCCGCATGCTCGAAGCCACCGACCTGGCCTGGTGCGCCGCCGAAACCTTCAAGCGCCAGTCGCTGACCGGCAAGCACGTGCTGATTACCGCAGGCCCGACCCAGGAAAACATCGACCCGGTGCGCTACATCACCAATCATAGCTCGGGGAAGATGGGCTTTGCCCTGGCCGAAGCGGCGGTGGAAGCCGGTGCTCGGGTAACCCTGGTGACAGGGCCGGTGCACCTGCCCACACCCGACCGGGTGACCCGTATCGACGTGGTGAGCGCGCGGGACATGCTCGCCGCGTGCGAAGCGGCGATCCCGTGCGATGTGTTCATCGCATCGGCTGCGGTTGCGGACTACCGCCCCGAAGTCGTCGCCCCGCAAAAGCTCAAGAAAGACCCTACGACAGGTGACGGCCTGCTGCTGCAGATGGTGCGCAACCCGGACATTCTGGCCACCATCGCCACCCGCCCCGACCGCCCGTTCAGCGTCGGCTTTGCCGCCGAGACCGAACACCTGCTCGATTACGCCGCGCGCAAGCTCAAGGACAAGAACCTCGACCTGATCGTCGCCAATGACGTGGCCAACCCCAGCATCGGCTTCAACAGCGAGGAGAACGCCTGCAGCGTGATCGATCGCCAACTTCAAGCAACACTCTTTGCACAGACCAGCAAGGGCAAGATCGCCCGTCAGCTGGTAGCCTTCATCGCCGAACGTCTCAACCAGGTTTAACTCTGCATGCACGCCTTACAAGCCAAGATTCTCGATCCGCGCCTTGGCAGCGAATTCCCGCTGCCGCAATACGCCACTCCCGGTTCTGCCGGCCTCGACCTGCGCGCCATGCTCAAGGAAGAGACCGTCCTGGAGCCGGGCCAGACCATACTGATCCCTACCGGCCTGTCGATCTACGTCGGCGACCCGGGCCTGGCCGCGCTGATCCTTCCGCGCTCGGGCCTGGGCCACAAGCACGGCATCGTGCTGGGCAATCTGGTCGGCCTGATCGATTCGGACTACCAGGGCGAGCTGATGGTGTCGTGCTGGAACCGCGGCCAGACCCCTTTCACCATCGCCATCGGCGAGCGCATTGCGCAACTGGTGCTGGTACCGGTGGTACAGGCGCACTTCGACATCGTCGAAACCTTCGACGAAACTCAGCGTGGCGCTGGCGGCTTCGGCCATTCGGGCAGCCATTGAATAACGCGCGAGCCCTGCTGCCAGGCCTGTATTGGGGCCTGGCCGGCATGCTCGTCGCCGGGCTCGCGGTGTGGCTGACGCTGGTAATCCCTCTGCAACGCGAGCAACGTAACCTGCAGACGTATTTTCCGGCCTTTGGGCTGGTCATTGCGCTCGATCAGCAGATCGCCCGTCTGGTGTCCGAGGTCGACACCGTGGCCCGCCATCCGGCCCTGCTTGCCGCCGCCAAGGCGGCTGACGCCCGCCAGGCGCGCCAGGTGCTGGACGACTTCAGCTACCTCGAAGGGTTGGTCAGCAGTCGGTTGCTCACGCCCGGCCAGGCCAGGCGCGAGAGCCTCCACGACCGCTCACTCAGCCCGCCATTGCTGGACATGATCGGGCGAGCCGAACGCGGGGTACCACCGAACCTGGAGGCCCACCCGACCAACGGGCAACTGCATATCCACAGTGTCACGCCCATTCGAGGCAGTGCGACAGGCCCGGTGCAGGCTGTGCTGCTCATGACTTTCGAGCTGCAACGTGTAAGTGCTGCTCTGAAAATAGACATGCCGGAAATCGGCAAGGCCAGCCTCGTGCAAGGCGTGTTCGACGACCCTCAGGCCGTACTGGCCAGCGCAGGCGAAAGTGATAGCCCGGCAATAACCCCGATAGGGACCTTCAACGATGCATGGAGCCTGCACTTTCAGCCCGGGTCGATCTTTCAGAGGTGATCGACGGATGAATCGCCCGGCTCAAGAACTCTATGTCGAAAATGCCGTCAAAGCCGGACATCTTTAGCCGCGCGGCGCGCCGGGTGCCTGCAGCGCATGCCGACCGTCGACCCAACATAGCCCCTTCCAATTGGAGTTTCCCCAGGTGAGCAACATGGAACGCATGACCCCGAACCTCCCCGCCAGCATCTTCCGCGCCTACGATATCCGAGGTGTGGTCGGCGAAGGCCTCACCGCCGAAACCGCCTACTGGATCGGCCGCGCCATCGGTGCACAGAGCCTGGCCCAGGGCGAGCCGCATGTATCGGTTGGCCGCGACGGTCGCCTGTCCGGCCCGATGCTGGTCGAGCAACTGATCAAGGGCCTGGTCGAGGCCGGCTGCAAGGTCAGCGACGTCGGCCTGGTACCCACGCCCGCCCTGTACTACGCCGCCAACGTGCTGGCCGGCAAGTCCGGGGTGATGCTCACCGGCAGCCACAACCCGCCGAACTACAACGGCTTCAAGATCGTCATCGCCGGCGACACCCTGGCCAATGAGCAGATCCAGGCCCTCCTGATCCGCCTGCAGACCAACGACCTCACCCGCGGCGAAGGCAGCGTCGAGAAGGTCGAGATCCTGGACCGCTACTTCACCCAGATCACCGGCGACATCAAGCTGGCGAAGAAGCTCAAGGTGGTGGTGGACTGCGGCAACGGCGCCGCCGGGGTGATCGCCCCGCAGCTGATCGAGGCGCTGGGCTGCGAGATGATCCCGCTGTTCTGCGAGGTCGACGGCAACTTCCCCAACCACCACCCCGACCCGGGCAAGCCGGAAAACCTGGTGGACCTGATCGCCAAGGTCAAGGAAAGCGGCGCCGACCTGGGCCTGGCCTTCGACGGTGACGGCGACCGTGTCGGCGTAGTGACCAACACCGGCAACATCGTCTACCCCGATCGCCTGCTGATGCTGTTCGCCCAGGACGTGCTGGCGCGCAACCCGGGCGCCGAGATCATCTTCGACGTCAAATGCACCCGCCGCCTGACCCCGCTGATCGAACAGTACGGCGGCCGCGCGCTGATGTGGAAGACAGGTCATTCGTTGATCAAGAAGAAGATGAAGCAGACTGGCGCCCTGCTGGCCGGCGAGATGAGCGGGCACATCTTCATCAAGGAGCGCTGGTACGGTTTCGACGACGGCATCTACAGCGCCGCGCGCCTGCTGGAGATTCTGAGCAAGGCCGATAGCGATGCCGAAACGCTGTTCGCGGCGTTCCCGAACGATATTTGTACCCCTGAAATCAACATTGATGTGACGGACGAGGGTAAATTCAGCATCATTGAGGCACTGCAACGCGACGCCGACTGGGGCCAAGACGCCAACCTGACCACCATCGATGGTGTACGGGTCGACTACCCCAACGGCTGGGGCCTGGTTCGCGCCTCCAACACCACGCCGGTGCTGGTACTGCGCTTCGAGGCCGACAGCGAAGCCGAGCTGCAGCGAATCAAGGACGTGTTCCTTGCCCAGCTCAAGCGCGCAGCCCCTGATCTGCAACCAACGTTCTGACCGACCCCTTGTTCCAACTGGAGCCCTGCATGACCCTTGATCGTGATGCCGCCACCCATGTCGCCCAGGTACTGTCCGAAGCGCTGCCCTACATCCGCCGCTTTGTCGGCAAGACGCTGGTGATCAAGTACGGCGGCAACGCGATGGAGAGCGAAGAGCTCAAGACCGGCTTCGCCCGCGACGTGGTGCTGATGAAGGCAGTCGGCATCAACCCGGTGGTGGTGCACGGCGGCGGCCCGCAGATCGGCGACCTGCTCAAGCGCCTGTCCATCGAAAGCCGGTTTGTCGATGGCATGCGCGTCACTGATGCGCAGACCATGGACGTGGTGGAGATGGTGCTCGGCGGCCAGGTGAACAAGGACATCGTCAACCTGATCAACCGTCATGGCGGCAGCGCCATCGGTCTGACCGGCAAGGACGCCGAGCTGATTCGCGCCAGGAAGCTCACCGTCACCCGCCAGACGCCAGAGATGACCAGCCCTGAAATCATCGACATCGGTCATGTGGGCGAAGTGGTCGGGGTGAACACCGACCTGCTGAACATGCTGGTCAAGGGCGACTTCATCCCGGTGATCGCGCCAATCGGCGTGGGCGCCAACGGCGAGTCGTACAACATCAACGCCGACCTGGTGGCAGGCAAGGTGGCCGAAGCGCTCAAGGCCGAGAAGCTGATGCTGCTGACCAACATCGCCGGCCTGATGGACAAGCAGGGCACCGTGCTCACCGGCCTGACCACCGAGCAGGTTGACGAACTGATCGCGGACGGCACCATCTACGGCGGCATGCTGCCCAAGATCCGTTGCGCACTGGAAGCAGTACAGGGCGGCGTGCACAGCTCGCACATCATCGACGGCCGCGTGCCGAATGCGGTGCTGCTGGAGATCTTCACCGACAGCGGCGTGGGTACCCTGATTACCAATCACGAACCGCGCTGAGGCATCCGCCGGCAAGGCCGGCTCCTACAGGAGCGGGCCACCACAGGTACAAAAAAGGCGACCCGCGGGTCGCCTTTTTGTTTGCCTCAGATACCGTACTGGGCCCGGTAGGCCTCGACGGCCGGCAAGTGCTGCTTGAGCGCCGGGTCATCGGCGAGGAACTGCAGCACCTGGGTCAGCGATACGATGCTGACCACCGGAATGCCGAAGTCACGCTCCACTTCCTGGATCGCCGACAGGTCGCCGTTGCCACGCTCCTGGCGATTCATCGCGATCAGTACGCCCGCCGCCCTGGCCTTCTGGCCCTGGATGATCTGCATCACCTCGCGGATGGCCGTGCCGGCAGTGATCACGTCGTCGATGATCAGCACGTCGCCTGCCAGTGGCGAGCCCACCAGGCTGCCACCCTCGCCGTGCGCCTTGGCTTCCTTGCGGTTGAAGCACCACGGCACATCCAGCCCATGGTGCTCGGCCAGTTGCACCGCCGTAGCGGCAGCCAGGGGGATGCCCTTGTAGGCCGGGCCGAACAGCACGTCGAACGGGATCTTGCTGTCGACGATCGCCGCCGCATAGAACCGACCGAGCTGAGCCAGGGCAGCGCCACTGTTGAACAGGCCGGCGTTGAAGAAATACGGGCTGATGCGGCCCGACTTGAGGGTGAACTCACCGAAGCGCAGAACCCCACGATCGATGGCAAAACGAATGAATTCGCGCTGATACGGCTGCATGAAGAGTCCCGGCTACCACAGATTTAGCTAAATGAGTACAGCTCGGGTATCATACACGCACGAGATTTTTGGGGCCATTTATGCGGATCATCAGTGTGAACGTTAATGGCATTCAGGCTGCAGTCGAGCGTGGTTTGCTCAGCTGGCTACAAGCCCAGAATGCCGACGTCATCTGCCTTCAGGATACCCGCGCCTCGGCCTTTGAACTCGACGACCCAGCTTTCCAGCTCGATGGCTACTTCCTTTATGCCTGCGATGCAGAAGTTCCAGCCCAAGGCGGCGTGGCACTCTACTCGCGTTTGCAGCCCAAGGCAGTCATCAGCGGCCTGGGCTTCGAGACAGCCGATCGCTACGGGCGTTACCTGCAGGCCGATTTCGACAAAGTCAGTATTGCCACCTTGCTGTTGCCTTCGGGCATGAACGGTGACGAAGACCTCAACCAGAAATTCAAGTTGATGGACGACTTCGGCAAATACCTGGACAAGCAGCGCCGCAAGCGTCGCGAGTACATCTACTGCGGCTCGCTGTATGTGGCGCAGCAGAAGCTCGACGTGAAGAACTGGCGCGACGGCCAGCAGTCGCCGGGTTTCCTGGCGCCAGAGCGGGCCTGGATGGACGAGATCGTCGGCAACATGGGCTATGTGGATGCGTTGCGCGAAGTCAGCCGTGAGGGCGACCAGTACAGCTGGTGGCCGGACAACGAGCAGGCCGAGATGCTCAACCTGGGCTGGCGTTTCGACTACCAGCTGCTGACCCCGGGCCTGCGCCGCTTCGTACGAAGCGCTCGCCTGCCGCGTCAGCCACGCTTCTCCCAGCATGCGCCACTGATCGTGGACTATGACTGGACGCTGACGATCTGATCGCTCAGCCACAAAAAAGCCGACTGCGTGTCGGCTTTTTCGTATCTGGCCTTTGGGCCCTTTCGCCGGCAAGGCCGGCTCCTACCGGGTCAACGCAACCGCCGTAGGAGCCGGCCTTGCCGACGAAGCATGTCAGGTCAGCACACGCCAGGCCCACGGATAACGAAAGACCTTGCCCTGCTTGACCTTGACCGCCGCAATGACGATCAGTACCGCCACCCCCAGCGAGATGATGGTCAGCGCCAGCTTGGCCATCGGGACGGTAAACCCCACCACGCACACCATGCCCAGCAGGGTCATGGTCAGCTGGAAGTTCACCGCCTCCTTGCCCTGGGCGTCGACGTACGGGTCGATGCCGCGCTTGAACCACCACAAGGCCAGCGGCGCGATCAGGTTGGCGAACGGCACCACCATGCCGGCAGCCGCCGCCAGGTGGCACAACATGCCCCAATGACGGGCTGCATCACCGGGCATCGGCGCGTTGGACGGCTCGGCCATGTCGACTCCCGATCAGTCCGCCAGCGCGGCCTGCTGCAGTTGGAACAGGTCGGTCATGCCCTTCTGCGCCAGCGCCAGCATGGCGTTGAGCTCTTCAGGCTGGAACGGAGCCCCTTCGGCGGTGCCCTGGACTTCGATGAAACCACCGGCGCTGGTCATCACCACGTTCAGGTCGGTTTCGGCCGCCGAATCTTCCGGGTAGTCCAGGTCGAGCACCGGCACGCCCTGATACATGCCGACCGATACGGCCGCAATCATGTGCTTGACCGGGTCGCCGCCCTTCAGGCCGCCACGCTTCTTGACCACGCGCAGGGCGTCGACCAGCGCAACCATGGCACCGGTGATCGACGCGGTGCGGGTGCCGCCATCGGCCTGGATCACGTCGCAGTCGACGTACAGGGTGATGTCGCCCAGCTTGCTCATGTCCAGCGCGGCGCGCAGCGAGCGGCCGATCAGGCGCTGGATTTCGAGGGTACGACCACCCTGCTTGCCGCGGCTGGCTTCGCGCTGGTTGCGCTCGCCGGTGGCGCGCGGCAGCATGCCGTACTCGGCGGTCAGCCAGCCCTGGCCCTGGCCTTTGAGGAAGCGCGGTACGCCGTTCTCGACGCTGACCGTGCAGATGACTTTGGTGTCTCCGAACTCGACCAGTACAGACCCCTCGGCGTGTTTGGTGTAGTTGCGGGTGATGCGGATCGAGCGCAGCTGATCGGCAACGCGACCACTTGGACGTTTCATTTGGGCTACCTGTACTGGATATGAATCTGCCCGGCATTATAGGGCTACAGGGCCCTCGGTGGACATGCCTGCGGCTAAATGCACGGCCAGCCGATCATCGGCGCACCACGCCACAAGCCCCGATCTGGCCGCGCCGCCCGGTATTTGCGGCGCCCTGCCCGCTGCTTTGTAGCATCAGCGCATTGGGAGCCGGCGCCGCACTGCGTTACAATCCTGCGCCTTTGCAGGCTGTCGGCTTGCTCCCTAATCTGCGAGGTACTTCCCATGGTGCACAGCATGACCGCCTTCGCCCGCGTCGAGCAGGCCGGGACCCAGGGCACACTGATCTGGGAACTGCGCTCGGTCAATCATCGCTACCTCGAGCCGCACCTGCGCCTGCCCGAAGCCCTGCGCGACCTCGAAGGCGCGGTGCGCGAGTCCCTGCGCCAGGGCCTGTCGCGCGGCAAGGTCGAATGTACCCTGCGCTTCAATGAAGAGAACGCCGGCAAGCCGCTGCAGGTCGACCGCGAGCGTGCCGCTCAGCTGGTCGCCGCCGCCGAGACCGTGGCCGGCCTGATCAAGCAGCCCGGCCCCCTCAACCCGCTCGAGGTGCTGGCCTGGCCGGGCGTGCTGGTGGCCGATGCCAGCGACCCGCAGGCGCTCAATGCCGAGGCCATGGGCCTGTTCGAACAGGCCCTCAAGGAGCTCAAGAACGGCCGCAACCGCGAAGGCGCGGAACTCGCCCGACTGATCAACGAGCGCCTCGACAGCATGAGCGAGGAAGTCACCACCCTGCGCGCCCTGGTGCCGCAGATGCTCGCCGCCCAGCGCCAGAAGGTGCTGGACCGCTTTGCCGACATGCAGGCCGAACTCGACCCGCAGCGTCTGGAGCAGGAGATGGTGATGCTGGCGCAGAAGAGCGATGTGGCCGAAGAACTCGACCGCCTCAGCACGCATGTCACCGAAGTGCGCCGCGTGCTCACGTCGGGCGGCGCCGCCGGCCGGCGCCTGGATTTCCTGATGCAGGAACTCAACCGCGAAGCCAACACCCTGGGCTCCAAAGCCTTTGACACACGCAGCACCCAAGCGGCGGTCAACCTCAAGGTTCTGATCGAGCAGATGCGTGAACAAGTACAGAACATCGAGTAAGGCCACCCCTACCATGACCCACAGCAGCGGCACCCTTTTCATCGTCTCGGCCCCTTCGGGCGCCGGCAAGACCAGCCTGGTCAAGGCGCTCACCGACGACCTCAACCACATTCGCGTGTCGGTCTCGCACACCACGCGGGCCATGCGTCCGGGCGAGCATGACGGGGTGAACTACCACTTCGTCGACCGCGCCGAGTTCGACCGCATGATCGCCCAGGGCGACTTCCTGGAGCAGGCCGAAGTCTTCGGCAACTGCTACGGCACCTCGCGCAGCGCACTGCAGCAGACCCTTGACCAGGGCCATGACCTGATCCTGGAAATCGACTGGCAGGGTGCACAGCAGGTGCGCAAGCTGATGCCCGAGGCGCGTTCGATCTTCATCCTGCCGCCCAGCCAGCAGGCCCTGCGCCAGCGCCTGACCAACCGCGGCACCGACAGCGACGAGATCATCGAAGGGCGCATGCGCGAGGCGGTCAGCGAGATGGTGCATTACGACGAATACGAGTTCGTCATCATCAACGACGACTTCGCCACGGCACTGGACGACCTCAAGGCGGTGTTCCGTGCCAACCGCCTGCAGCGCGGCCAGCAGCAGCAACGTCACAGCGAACTGCTCAGGCAACTGCTTGCCTGAGCAGCGTGCCCCGGCCGCTTAACCGCGGCCGGGCACCGTTGCGTGACGGCGCAGGGTCATGCCCAGGAAGAACGCCGGCGCACGCAGGCGCGACAGCATCATCAGCACCAGGCCCAGCAGAGTGATGATCATCGCGATCACGAACACCAGCCCCAACCCGCCTACATGCGAACCGCTGCCGAACGACGGCGAAGCACTGTCATAGGCTGTCTGCAGGAAGATCACCGAAAGAATGCCGCCGCCCAGCAACGGGCACAGGCCGCGCATCAGGAAGTGACGCAGGCTGTCGGTGAGGCTGTGGCGGAAGTACCACACGCAGGCGAACGCGGTCAGCGAGTAGTAGAAGCAGATCATCATGCCCAGGGCAGTGATGGTGTCGGCCAGCACGTTCTCGCTCAGGGTACGCATGGTCACGTAGAACACGCCGGCGGCCACGCCGGCACAGATGGTGGCATAACGCGGGGTTTTCGAACGCGGGCAGACGCTCGCGAAACGCTCCGGCACTGCACCGTAGTACCCCATCGCCAGCAGCGTGCGCGCCGGCGAAACGAAGGTCGACTGCAACGAGGCCGCGGTGCTGGCCAGCACCGCGATCGACATCAGGATCGCCAGTGGCCCCATCACCGGGCCGGCCAGGTGGGCGAAGACGTTTTCCTGGATACGCGGGTTGCCCAGGCCCAGGCCGATATCGCTGATGCCGGCAAACTGCAGGGTGGCAATTGCGGTCACCAGGTACAGGCCCAGAATCAGCAGCACGGTCAGGGTCGCTGCCTTGCCCGGTACGTCATCGCTGCCCACCGATTCTTCGCTGATGCTCAGGCACACGTCCCAGCCCCAGAAGATGAAGATCGACAGCGACAGGCCGGCGGTGAAGGCCGAGAACGACTCCACCCCGAACGGGTTGAACCAGTCCATCTCGAAGGTCAGCGGCGGCGCCTCCGACGACCCGCCGAATGCGGCCATGGCAAAACCCAGCAGCACGATCAGTTGCAGCGCCACCAGGCCGTACTGCACGGTCATGGTGGTGGCGATGCCGCGACAGCAGATCCACACGGCCATGGCGATGAACACGCAACAGGTGGTCACATTGACCAGCAGGTTGTCGGCCAGCGCCGCCACCTCGTGTTTGCCGGTGATCTGCCCGAGGAACAGATAGAAGAAGTCCACCGCCACACCGGCGAGGTTCGACAACACGATGGTGGTGGCGGTGACCAGCCCCCAGCCACCGATCCAGCCGATCATCGGGCCGAAGGCACGTACCGACCAAGTGAACGAGGTGCCGCTGTCGGGTTCGGCGGCATTCAGCTCGCGATAACCCAGCGCCACCAGCAACATGGGCAGGAAACCGACGATGAACACCGCCGGCAGGTGGGCGCCGACTTCGCGTACGGTCGGGCCGAGGGCGCCGGTGAGGGTATACACCGGCGCAATAGTGGAAATGCCCAGCACGATGCTGGCCAGCAGTCCGAGCCGGCCCTTGGCCAGCCCTTTGGATCGCCCGCCCACACCTGGGGACAGGCCTGCTTTGTGTTCGCTCATGAGTAGTTGCCGTCACTATTGGTATTATTTTCCGGGCCCCCCGTGGGGTGCCCGCTATCACTCAATGAAACTTGTTGCAGTGCATCGCCGGCTCAGCCGGGTGACCTCATAGGGCCTTCTCCCGGCGTAGCGCATGGGCGATGCAGGCTTCGCGAAACGCCTCGAACAGGCGCAGCGACACCGGGTTTTCGGCAAAGCGGTATTCCGGGTGCCATTGCACACCGACCACAAAGCCTGGGGCGTCATCCATGGACACGGCTTCGATCAGCCCATCGGGAGCCAGGGCTTCGGCGCGCAGGCCGGCGGCCAGGCGATCGATGCCCTGGCTGTGCAGCGAGTTGACCATGAAGCGGGCAGGCAGCCCCATCTGCTCGAATTTCCCCCCGGGCTGGCATGTCACCAGGTGGCGGGGGCTGTATTGCTCTTCCAGCGGCGCATCCTGCGACTCGCGATGGTCCAGGTAGCCTGGCAGCTCCTGCACACGCTGGTGCAAGGTGCCGCCCAGGCTGACGTTGAGTTCCTGGAAGCCCCGGCACACGCAGAACACCGGCACACCCCTGGCAATCGCGGCCTGCAGCAGCGGCAGGGTCAGCCGGTCACGAAACACGTCGTGGCGGGTGCCTTCCACGCTGGGGGCGCCATTGTAATGATGCGGCTCGACATTAGAAGGCGAACCGGTAAAAAGAATGCCATCCAGATGCTCCAGCACAAGATTCGGGTCGCTTGCGACGTCCCGGGCCGGGAGAATCAGCGGCAATCCGGCAAAACCGGCCGCCTCGACATACTTGTCGCCCACGGTATGCGACGAGTTCTTGCCCAGTTGCTGGCGGCAAGCACTCACACCAATCAGGGGCAGCCGCCCTGCGCGCTCGTTCATCGGTTAAGCCTCCGTTGCAGCTTTATCCAGCCATCACACCGTATGCAGGTACCAGTTGTATTCGAGGTCGGAGATCGACACTTCGAACTCCGCCATCTCGCTTTCCTTGCAGGCCACGAAGATGTCGATGTAGTCGGGGCTGATGTACTGGTTCAGCACCTCGCTGTCATCGAGCTCGCGCAGCGCATCGCGCAGGTTGTTCGGCAGGCTCTGCTCCAGTTGCTCGTAGGAGTTGCCCTCGACCGGCTCGCCCGGGTCGACCTTGTTGGTCAGGCCGTGGTGAATGCCGGCCAGGATCGAAGCCATCATCAGGTACGGGTTGGCATCGGCGCCGGCCACGCGGTGCTCGATACGTACGGCATCGCTGCTGCCGGTAGGCACGCGCACGGCCACGGTACGGTTGTCCAGGCCCCAGCTCGGGGCATTGGGCACGTAGAACTGCGCGCCGAAACGGCGGTAGGAGTTCACGTTGGGGCACAGGAAGGCCATCGATGCCGGCATGGTTTCGAGCACGCCGCCGATGGCGTGGCGCAGGGTTTCGCTGTTTTCGGGGTCGTCGGTTGCGAAGATGTTCTTGCCGGTCTTCTTGTCCAGCAGCGAGATGTGCACGTGCAGGCCGTTGCCCGCCTGGCCAGGGTACGGCTTGGCCATGAAGGTGGAGTCCATCTCATGGTCGTAGGCGATGTTCTTGATCAGGCGCTTGAGCAGCACTGCGTAGTCGCAGGCCTTCATCGCGTCAGCCACGTGGTGCAGGTTGACCTCGAACTGCGCCGGGGCGCTTTCCTTGACGATGGCATCGGCCGGGATACCTTGCTCCTTGGCCGCTTCGAGCATGTCCTGCAGGCAGTCGACATACTCGTCCAGGTCATCGATCAGGTACACCTGGGTCGATTGCGGACGTTTGCCCGAGATCGGCGAGCGCGGCGGCTGCGGACGACCGTTCAGGTTGTCCTGGTCGATCAGGTAGAACTCCAGCTCGAACGCGGCGCAGATATCCAGGCCCAGCGCGTCGAACTTCTCCACCACGCCGCGCAGCACTTCGCGCGGGTCGGCGAAGAATGGCGTGCCGTCCAGTTCATGCATGGTCATCAGCAGCTGCGCGGTGGGGCGCTTCTGCCAGGGCTCGAAGCTCAGGGTGCCGGGGATCGGGTAGCAGATACGGTCGGCGTCGCCGATGTCCAGGCCCAGGCCAGTGCTTTCGACGGTGGAACCGTTGATGTCCAGGGCGAACAGCGAAGCCGGCAGGTTGATGCCTTTTTCGTAGACCTTGACCAGGCTCGCACGCTCGATGCGCTTGCCACGCACCACGCCGTTCATGTCTGCAATCAGCAGATCGACAAATTGCACCTCAGGGTGGGCCTTGAGAAATTCACCCATCTCGTCGAGAGGGATGGCGCACGGGGAGACCGACGTCATGGCTAGGCATCCTTTGATTTTTTATCGGGCGGCAATGGAGGAGGTGTTACTGCGCTATCGGGAGCGGCGATGGTTTCATTTGTTCTTTTTAAGGTTCCCATCGTGGGGAATGCCGAACGCCGCGGCATTGCACGGTCGTTCCAGGTTCTGACAACGTCGCGGGTTGATTCACGACTGCCGCCTCACTATAGAATGGCCCCCACGCAACAGACATTGGCATTTAGGCAAGCAAAGAGTGCACCCATGCAATATCAGATCAGTCACGCCGACCTTTCCCTGGTGCTCGCGCTGGTACGCGGACGCTCCCTGGCCAAGGCTGCAGACCTGCTGCGGGTCGATGTGTCGACGGTGTTCCGCTCGATCCGGCGCATGGAGGCCGCACTGGGCACCGCGCTGTTCGTGAAGAGCCGCAAGGGCTACATCCCTACCGGCACCGCCCAGGCCCTGGCCGAGCAGGCCGAACGTGCCGAGCAGGCGCTGGATGCGGCGCGGGTGGCGCTGGAGCACGGCGAACAGGTGGTCAGCGGCACGGTGCGCCTGACCTGTACCGATGCGGTGCTGCACAGCCTGCTGCTGCCGGCCCTGGCCGACTTCATGCCGGCATACCCGGCCCTGTCACTGGAACTGGCGACCTCCAACACCTTCGCCAACCTCAGCCGGCGCGACGCCGACCTGGCGCTGCGCCTGACCAATTCGCCACCCGAGCACCTTGTGGGGCGCTGCCTGGGGGCGGCCTCGTATGTGGTGTGCGGGCGCGAGGAGTACCGCGAGCGGCTGGCCGAGGCCCCGGCCAGCGTGCCCTGGATTGCCCCCGACGACTCCATGCAGGACCACGCCACAGTGGTGTGGCGCAGCCAGCAGTTGCCGGGGGTGATGCCGCGCTATCGCTGCAGCGGAATCGCGGCGATTGCACAGCTGGTGGCGGCCGGGCTGGGGGTGGCTGCCCTGCCCGACTACATGGCCGATACCTTGCCGGGGGTGGAACAGTTGAGCGGTGCCCTGCCCGGGTGCAATACCGAGCTGTGGCTGCTGACCCGCCCCGATTGCCGTGCGCTGCGTTCGGTGCAGACCCTGTTCGACGAATTGACCCCGCGTTTGCGCGGGATGCTGGGGCGCCAGGAGGGTCAGGCCTGACTTTCGGGCCCCTTCGCCGGCAAGGCCGGCTCCCACGGGGCAGGTGCGCAGTTCTGCAGGCGCCGACCTGCCGGCCAAGCATTTGAATCCACTCCCACAAGACAGTTGTGCTAGAGCCTCACAACTGGTTATTGTCGGCTTACACAGGTCTCGACGTGAAATCAGCGCTTCCCTAAAGGCTGGTGATTTTTTAAACTATCGAGTCCGCTCGCCCATTCGGGCTGAACACCGCATTTGCTACTGAGGAAGACCATGGCCCGCGTAACCGTTGAAGATTGTCTAGAACACGTGGATAACCGCTTTGAGCTGGTCATGCTGTCTACCAAGCGTGCCCGCCAACTGGCCACCGGCGGCAAAGAGCCGAAAGTGGCGTGGGAAAACGACAAGCCGACCGTCGTCGCCCTGCGCGAAATCGCCGAAGGCATCTGCACCCCAGAATTCATGGCCGAACAGGACATCGTCCACGAAGACCCGGTCTTCGCTGCATTCGGTGAGGACGAGGCCAACGAGGCCGTCTAAGTCCATGCCTGGTCGACGTTGTACGGCGCAGGGCCCACTTTCTCGGCAGGAGCTAACATCGTGCCGAGCATAGACGCCCTCGCCGATCGCCTCTCGACCTACCTCGGCGCCGACCAGGTCAACCTGGTACGCCGGGCGTATTTCTACGCCGAACAAGCCCACGACGGCCAGCGCCGTCGCAGCGGCGAGCCATACGTCACGCACCCGCTGGCGGTGGCAAGCATTCTTGCCGACATGCACATGGACCATCAGAGCCTGATGGCCGCCATGCTGCATGACGTGATCGAAGACACCGGCATCGCCAAGGAAGCCCTCAGTTCCCAATTCGGCGAAACCGTCGCCGAACTGGTCGATGGCGTCAGCAAGCTGACCCAGATGAACTTCGAGACCAAGGCCGAAGCCCAGGCCGAAAACTTCCAGAAGATGGCCATGGCCATGGCCCGCGACATTCGCGTGATCCTGGTCAAGCTGGCCGACCGCCTGCACAACATGCGCACCCTGGAAGTGCTGTCGGGCGAAAAACGCCGGCGCATCGCCAAGGAAACCCTCGAGATCTACGCCCCCATCGCCAACCGCCTGGGCATGCACACTGTGCGCGTGGAGTTCGAGGACCTGGGCTTCAAGGCCATGTACCCGATGCGCTCGGCGCGTATCTACCAGGCAGTCAAGCGTGCCCGCGGCAACCGCAAGGAGCTGGTCAACAAGATCGAGGAATCGCTCAGCCACTGCCTGGCCGTGGACGGTATCGAAGGCGAGGTCAGCGGGCGGCAGAAGCACATCTACGGCATCTACAAGAAGATGCGCGGCAAGCGCCGCGCCTTCAACGAGATCATGGACGTGTACGCCTTCCGCATCGTGGTCGACAAGGTCGACACCTGCTATCGCGTGCTCGGCGCCGTGCACAACCTCTACAAGCCGCTGCCGGGGCGCTTCAAGGACTACATCGCGATCCCCAAGGCCAACGGCTACCAGTCGCTGCATACCACCCTGTTCGGCATGCACGGCGTGCCCATCGAGATCCAGATCCGCACCCGCGAGATGGAAGAGATGGCCAACAACGGCATCGCGGCGCACTGGCTGTACAAGTCCAGTGACGACGAGCAGCCCAAGGGCACCCATGCCCGGGCGCGCCAGTGGGTCAAGGGCGTGCTGGAAATGCAGCAGCGCGCGGGCAATTCGCTCGAATTCATCGAGAGCGTGAAGATCGACCTGTTCCCGGACGAGGTCTACGTGTTCACGCCCAAGGGCCGCATCATGGAGCTGCCAAAGGGCTCCACGGCGGTCGACTTTGCCTACGCGGTGCATACCGACGTCGGCAACAGCTGCATCGCGTGCCGCATCAACCGCCGCCTGGCACCGCTGTCCGAACCGCTGCAGAGCGGCTCGACGGTCGAGATCGTCAGCGCCCCGGGCGCACGACCGAACCCGGCCTGGCTGAACTTCGTGGTCACCGGCAAGGCGCGCACCCATATCCGCCATGCCCTGAAGCTGCAGCGCCGCTCCGAATCGATCAACCTGGGCGAGCGCCTGCTCAACAAGGTGCTCAACGGTTTCGACAGCGCGCTGGACAAGATCCCCCAGGAGCGCATCCAGGCCATGCTGGCCGAGTATCGCCTCGAAGTGATCGAAGACCTGCTCGAAGACATCGGCCTGGGCAACCGCATGGCCTACGTAGTGGCGCGCCGCCTGCTCTCCAGCGAAGGCGAGCAGTTGCCCAACCCCGAGGGTCCGCTGGCCATTCGCGGCACCGAGGGCCTGGTGCTCAGCTACGCCAAGTGCTGCACGCCGATTCCGGGCGACCCGATCGTCGGGCACCTGTCGGCGGGCAAGGGCATGGTGGTGCACCTGGAGAACTGCCGCAACATCAGCGAAATTCGCCACAACCCGGAAAAATGCATCCAGCTGTCCTGGGCCAAGGATGTCACCGGCGAATTCAATGTCGAGCTGCGCGTCGAGCTGGAACACCAGCGCGGCCTGATTGCCCTGCTGGCCAGCAGCGTCAACGCCGCCGACGGCAACATCGAGAAGATCAGCATGGACGAACGTGATGGCCGCATCAGCGTGGTCCAGCTGGTGGTCAGCGTGCACGACCGTGTGCACCTGGCCCGCGTGATCAAGAAACTGCGTGCCCTGACCGGGGTGATTCGCATCACCCGCATGCGCACGTAGCCCTCCCCCTGCAAGGAGTCACCATGACCAAGACCGTCATCACCAGCGACAAGGCCCCAGCGGCCATCGGCACCTACTCCCAGGCGATCAAGGCCGGCAATACCGTATACATGTCGGGCCAGATCCCGCTGGACCCGAAAACCATGGAACTGGTCGAAGGCTTCGAAGCCCAGACCGTACAGGTGTTCGAAAACCTCAAAGCCGTGGCCGAAGCTGCCGGCGGCTCGTTCAAGGACATCGTCAAGCTGAACATCTTCCTGACCGACCTGAGCCACTTCGCCAAGGTCAACGAAGTCATGGGCCGCTACTTCGAACAGCCCTACCCTGCCCGCGCCGCCATCGGCGTCGCTGCGCTGCCACGCGGCTCGCAGGTTGAAATGGACGCGATCCTGGTCCTCGAGTAATACCTCGCGCGGCGGGCCGGCCGGCTCGCCGCCGCACTGTTCTGGAAGGACCCCGCCATGCGCCACGCGCTTGCCCTGGCTCTGGCCGCCGCACTGTTGAGCGGCTGCGCCAGCCACAAACCCGAAGACTACAACGGCATCTGGATCAACCAGCAGGCCATCGATGCTGCCGCCAAAGGCGTGAGCCTGCGCAAGGCGCTGCAGGACAGCGGCGGCAACCTGGAATGGAAGGTCAACGTCGCGGCCGAACAGGCCAGCTACACCAACGGTTTCGAGATCGTCGAAGGCCAGCTCAAGGCCGGCGAAAAACAGCGGGACGTGGTATTCCCGGGGAATGAGATACAGACGTTGAGCCTGGATGGCGACGAACTGGTGCAGCACGCCACCCCGATGGCGCCGCAGCACAGCTTCCAGAAGGCCAGCTCTCCCGCCCCAATGGAAGCCCGCACCGGGACCACCTTCGAGCAGGCGCTGTACGGCGCCTACCTGAAGGGTGACTGGAAGGTGATCGAGGGCCCTGGTCAGGGCAATGTCGTGCGCTTCGGCGACACGGGCAGTGTCGAGGGCCTGCCCAATCTGGACCGCTACGCACTGTGCCTGGCCGGCGACTGCGCCAGCATGAGCGGCGAGTACGACAGCCTGTGGCTGGAGCGCAACCAGCAGGGTAACCCGTGGATCTTCAAGCGTGATGGCAAGACGCTGGAAATCCTGCGTGCCCTCAACAGCGCCCAGCCAGACGAGATGCCGCAGCTGTATCCCGGCGCCCGGCAATGGCTGCTCGAGCGCGACTGATCAGGTGAGCCCTCAGGGTTGCGCCGCCAGAATCGCCGCGTAGCCTTCCTTGTAGCTCGGGTACTGTGGCACCCAGCCCAGTGCCCGGGCACGCGCATTGCTGCAGCGCTTGCTGCCGGTGCGCCGCACACGCTGCTGCTCCGACCAATGCGTGACGCCCATGTACTCGCGCAACCAGGCCACCACGTCGGCCAATGGCGCCGGCGCATCGTCCACCCCGATGTAGCAGTCCTCCAGCGCACGCCCTGCCGCATCGGCCTTGAGTAGGAAGGCCAGCAGCCCTGCCGCGTCCTCGGCATGGATGCGGTTGCCGTACAGCGGCGGCTCTTCGGTCACCCGATACCCCTGGCGCACCTGGCTGAGCAGCCATTCGCGGCCCGGCCCGTAGATACCGGTCAGGCGCACGATGCTGGCCGGGATGCCGCTGGCCAGTGCCAGCTGTTCGGCCTGGAGCATGACCTGCCCCGAATAACCTGACGGCAAGGTGGCGGCGGTTTCATCGATCCACTCGCCGTCCTGCTGGGCGAACACACTGCTGCTGGACACGAACAGCAGGCGCTGCGGTCGCTGGCCACGCTCGGCCAGCCAGCCCAGTACATGCTTGAGGCCCTGTACATAAGCCGCCTGATAGCCCGCCTCGTCATGCTGGCTGGCGGCCACGCAGTACACCAGGTAGTCGGGTGCGACCAAAGGCCAATCGGTCGGCCACTGCGGGTTTTCCAGGTCTGCCGCGATGCCGGCAACCCCCGCGGGCAAGGCCGCCACATTTCTGCGCAAACCGCTTACCGACCAGCCAAGGCCCAGCAATTGCTGGGCCAGACGGCCACCCACATCGCCGCAACCGACGATCAGAACTGAAGGCGAAGACATCCGCACACTCCGTCAGACAAAGCCACAGCCTATCTGTGGAAATCGATAGGCGGCTAGTTAATATGCAAAAAAAGATACTGTGTATCTTCTGTTAACAAGAATTACTTGCAATAATGGCCGCCCAAATTTTGTTCTCGGCCCGACTCGAGGCCTGGAAGGACAACCACCCATTTCTTCTTCATCAGGTCCGGCCAGCATGACACGTATTCAACCTTCCGCTTCGCCAACCCTGTCGCGCGCCTGGCGCGCCATTGCCGCGCTGATGTTCAGCCTGGTACTGGCCCCCGCCGCCATGGCCGATGAGCCCGCCGCACAGAACGCCACACCGGCCGCCGCCGTTGCCCCTGCCGATGCTACCCCGGCCGCACCTGCTGCCCCGGGCGCCGAGCCTGCGGATGCCGCCGCCGCGCCGGGCGCTGCCCCTGTCGAAGGCCAGGCCGACGACGCCACCCAAGCGCTGGTCGAAGACACCAGCCTGGGCATGGCCCACGACCTGTCGCCATGGGGCATGTACCAGAACGCCGACATCGTGGTGAAGATCGTGATGATCGGCCTGGCCATCGCCTCGCTGATCACCTGGACCATCTGGATTGCCAAGGGCTTCGAACTGATGGGCGCCAAGCGCCGCCTGCGTTCTGAAATCGCCCTGCTGAAGAAGGCCACCAGCATCAAGGACGCCAGCGAAACCGCCGACAAGCCCGGCACCCTGGCACACCTGCTGGTGCACGATGCCCTCGAGGAAATGCACCTGTCGGCCAATGCCCGTGAAAAAGAAGGTATCAAGGAGCGCGTGAGCTTCCGCCTCGAGCGCCTGGTCGCGGCCAGCGGTCGCAACATGAGCAGCGGTACCGGCGTGCTTGCCACCATCGGCTCCACCGCTCCGTTCGTCGGTCTGTTCGGTACCGTGTGGGGCATCATGAACAGCTTCATCGGCATCGCCAAGACCCAGACCACCAACCTCGCGGTGGTTGCACCCGGTATCGCCGAGGCCCTGCTGGCCACCGCCCTGGGCCTGGTTGCCGCGATCCCCGCAGTGGTCATCTACAACGTCTTCGCCCGTTCCATCGCCGGTTACAAGGCACAGGTTTCCGACGCTTCGGCGCACGTGCTGCTGCTGGTCAGCCGCGACCTGGACCACCAGCCAGGCGAGCGTTCCGCTGCGCCACACATGGTGAAAGTGGGGTAAACCATGGGCCTGCATCTTAACGAGGGCGGCGACGATCTCGCCGAGAACCACGAAATCAACGTCACGCCGTTCATCGACGTGATGCTGGTACTGCTGATCATCTTCATGGTGGCGGCGCCCCTGGCCACGGTCGACATCAAGGTCGACCTGCCGGCCTCGACCGCCAAGCCCGTGCCCAGGCCGGAGAAGCCGGTGTTCCTCAGCGTCAAGGCCGACCAGAACCTGTACGTCGGCGACGATCAGGTGCAACGCGACCAGCTGGGCGCGGTACTGGACGCCAAGACCAAGGGCGACAAGGACACCACCATCTTCTTCCAGGCTGACAAGGGCGTCGATTACGGCGACCTGATGGAAGTCATGAACACCCTGCGCGCAGCCGGCTACTTGAAGGTCGGCCTGGTGGGACTTGAGACGGCAGCCAAGAAATGACCAATACGCGGCATAAACTGGCGCGCTACGGCGTCAGCCTGGCGATTGTGCTGGCCGTGCATGCCGTTGCCGTGGTGCTGATGCTCAACTGGTCGGTGCCCCAGGCAATCGAACTGCCGCCTGCGGCGATGATGATCGAGATGGCGCCGATGCCCGAGCCGGCCCCACCACCGCCGCCGAAGGTCGTGGCCCCGCCACAGCCGCCGACGCCGGTCGAGGAGCCACCACTGCCCAAGGTGGCAGAAGCGCCCAAACCGAAAATCGCGATACCCAAGCCACCGCCCAAGCCCAAGGCCAAGCCCCAGCCTCCGAAACCGGAGAAAAAACCGGAGCCGCCGCAGGACAAACCGGTCGACCAGGAAACCGTGGATTCCCCGCCAAGCAACGCTCCGGCGCAGAAATCCGCAGCACCGGCGCCAAGCATCGCCGCCAACAGCAATGCCCTGCCTACCTGGCAGAGCGACCTGTTGCGTCACCTTGGCAAGTACAAGCGCTACCCGGAAGACGCGCGTCGGCGGGGCCTGCAGGGTATCAACCGGCTGCGCTTCGTGGTCGACGCCGAAGGCAAGATCCTGTCGTACTCGCTGGCCGGTGGTTCAGGCAGCGCGGCACTGGACCGGGCAACCCTGGAAATGATCCGCAAGGCTCAACCCGTGCCCAAGCCGCCTCAGGAACTGCTCAACAACGGCAGTATCGAAGTGGTCGCGCCGTTCGTGTACTCGCTGGACAAGAAACGCTGAGTTGTTTGTTTCTGTCACACGCACGCAAGTCTGATAACGTGCGTCTATCGATTGCAGCCGCTATGCTGGGCTCGCAACTTCATGGACGCACGTTATGACCCTCACAGAATTGCGCTACATCGTCACCCTCGCTCAGGAACAGCACTTCGGCCACGCGGCCGAGCGTTGCCACGTCAGCCAGCCGACCCTGTCGGTGGGCGTGAAGAAGCTGGAGGACGAGCTGGGCGTGCTGATCTTCGAGCGCAGCAAGAGCGCGGTGCGCCTGACCCCGGTCGGCGAAGGCATCGTGGCCCAGGCGCAGAAGGTACTGGAGCAGGCCCAGGGCATCCGTGAACTGGCCCAGGCCGGCAAGAACCAGCTGACCGCGCCGCTCAAGGTCGGGGCTATCTATACCGTCGGCCCGTACCTGTTCCCGCACCTGATTCCGCAACTGCACCGGGTTGCTCCGCAGATGCCGTTGTACATCGAAGAAAACTTCACCCATATCCTGCGTGACAAGCTGCGCAACGGCGAGCTGGACGCGGTGATCATCGCCCTGCCGTTCAATGAAGCCGACGTGCTGACGCTGCCGCTGTACGACGAGCCGTTCTACGTGCTGATGCCCAGCGAGCATCCCTGGACGAAGAAAGAGACCATCGACGCCAGCCTGCTCAACGACAAGAGCCTGCTGTTGCTCGGCGAAGGCCACTGCTTCCGCGACCAGGTGCTGGAGGCCTGCCCGACCCTGACCAAGGGCAACGATGGCGCCAAGCACACCACGGTGGAGTCCAGCTCGCTGGAAACCATCCGCCACATGGTCGCCTCGGGGCTGGGCGTGTCGATCCTGCCGCTGTCGGCCGTGCACAGCCATCACTACGCGCCGGGCATCATCGAAGTCCGCCCGTTGAGCCCGCCGGCACCGTTTCGCACCGTGGCGATCGCCTGGCGCGCGAGCTTCCCGCGGCCCAAGGCCATCGAGATTCTGGCCGACTCGATCCGCCTGTGTTCGGTGGCCAAGCCACCCGCCGCACCTTAGGGCCCGAGCATGACCGAGTTGTCGAAGGTGTCGGTCACGGCACTGAAGGGCGTTGGCGAAGCCTTGGCCGAGAAGCTGGCCAAGGTTGGCCTGGAGAACATCCAGGACGTGTTGTTCCACCTGCCCCTGCGCTATCAGGACCGCACCCGCGTGGTGCCGATCGGCGCCCTGCGCCCGGGCCAGGATGCAGTGATCGAAGGCGTGGTCAGTGGCACCGACGTGACCATGGGCAGGCGCCGCAGCCTGCTGGTGCGCCTGGGCGATGGCACAGGTTCGCTGAGCCTGCGCTTCTACCACTTCAGCAACGCCCAGAAGGAAGCGCTCAAGCGCGGCACCCACCTTCGCTGCTACGGTGAAGCGCGCCCCGGCGCCTCGGGCCTGGAGATCTACCACCCCGAGTACCGCGCCCTGACCGGCGACGAGCCGCCCCCGGTCGATACCACCCTGACCCCGATCTACCCGACCACCGAAGGCCTCACCCAGCAGCGCCTGCGCCAGCTGTGCCAGCAGAGCCTGGGCCTGCTCGGCCCGCGCAGCCTGCCCGACTGGCTGCCGCTGGAACTGGCACGCGACTACCAGCTGGCACCGTTGGCCGATGCTATCCGCTACCTGCACCACCCGCCGGCCGACGCCGATGTCGAAGAGCTTGCCGTGGGCCACCACTGGGCCCAGCACCGCCTGGCCTTCGAAGAGCTGCTGACCCACCAGCTGTCGCAGCAGCGCCTGCGCGAGAGCCTGCGCGCCCAGCGGGCCCCGGTGTTGCCCAAGGCGAGCAGGCTGGCGGCCCAATACCTGGCCAACCTGGGCTTCGCTCCAACCGGCGCACAGCAGCGCGTGGGCAACGAGATCGCCTACGATCTCAGCCAGCCCGAGCCGATGCTGCGCCTGGTGCAGGGCGATGTGGGTGCCGGCAAGACAGTGGTCGCCGCGCTCGCAGCCCTGCAGGCACTGGAAGCCGGCTACCAGGTGGCGCTGATGGCCCCCACCGAGATTCTTGCCGAGCAGCACTTCGTCACCTTCAAGCGCTGGCTCGAACCGCTGGGCATCGAAGTCGCCTGGCTGGCCGGCAAGCTCAAGGGCAAGGCGCGCACTGCCGCGCTGGAGCAGATCGCCGCCGGCGCGCCAATGGTGGTGGGTACCCATGCGCTGTTCCAGGAAGAGGTGAAGTTTCACAACCTGGCCCTGGCGATCATCGACGAACAGCACCGCTTTGGCGTACAGCAGCGCCTGGCCCTGCGCCAGAAAGGCGTGGGCGGCCAGTTGTGCCCTCACCAGCTGATCATGACTGCCACGCCGATCCCGCGCACCCTGGCCATGAGCGCCTATGCCGACCTCGACACCTCGGTGCTCGACGAGCTCCCGCCGGGGCGTACCCCGGTCAACACTGTACTGGTGGCCGACAGCCGCCGCATCGAAGTGGTCGAGCGCGTGCGCGCCGCCTGTGCCGAAGGGCGCCAGGCCTATTGGGTATGCACCCTGATCGAAGAATCCGAAGAGCTGACCTGCCAGGCCGCCGAAACCACCTTCGAAGAGCTCACCAGTGCCCTGGGCGAGTTGCGCGTGGGGCTAATCCACGGGCGCATGAAGCCGGCCGAGAAGGCTGCGGTGATGGCCGAGTTCAAGCAGGGCAACCTGCAACTGCTGGTGGCCACCACCGTGATCGAGGTGGGCGTGGACGTACCCAACGCCAGCCTGATGATCATCGAGAACCCCGAACGCCTTGGTCTTGCCCAGCTGCACCAGTTGCGCGGGCGAGTCGGACGCGGCAGTGCCGCCAGCCATTGCGTACTGTTGTATCATCCGCCACTGTCGCAGATCGGGCGTGAACGCCTGGGGATCATGCGCGAAACCAATGACGGCTTTGTCATTGCGGAGAAAGACCTGCAACTGCGTGGCCCGGGCGAAATGCTCGGGACCCGCCAGACCGGCCTGTTGCAGTTCAAGGTCGCCGACCTGATGCGCGACGCCGACCTGCTGCCGGCGGTGCGCGATGCTGCACAGGCCCTGCTGGCACGCTGGCCGGACCACGTCAGCCCGTTGCTCGACCGCTGGTTACGCCACGGGCAGCAATATGGCCAGGTGTGACGTACCTCCCATGTCGACGCGGGCCGCCCCCATCGAGCCGGCTATACTGGCCGCTGAAAAAATACTGGATACAGACCATGACTGAAGTTGCCCTGGATACCGCAACCCCCCACACACCGTCTGTTATCCGGCTGCTGCTCGACAAGCTCGGCATCGCCTACCGCGAGGTCATTGACCACCCGCAGCTGGCGCCCGAGGCCAAGGTCCAGGCCGTGCTGCTCGACGACGCGGTCGGTGCGCTGATGGTGCTGTTCCCGCAGAACCAGCTGCTGGACCTCAGCCACCTGACCGAGCTGACCGGCCGCAAGCTCACCGCCGTGCCGCTCGAGCGGCTCGAACTGATGCTCAAGAAGCACGGCCTGACGATCCTGCCCGCCATTCCGGCGCTGACCAGCTCACCGTGCCTGTACGAGGAGCGCCTGCTCAAGCAGCCGGCCCTGCTGATTCATTCCGGAACCCCCGGCCTGCTGCTGGAAATCCACAGCGAGCACTTCAGGAAGATGCTGGCCAAGGCCAGTGCCGGGCATTTCGGTGTAATGCTCAGCGAGATCCGCCCCAACCTCGACCGCCCGGCCGATGACAGCAAGGAGATCACCGAGGCGGTGCAGGCATTTACCGCACGACGCATCCAGCAGCGCCTGGAATCGACCATCGAGATCCCGCCGCTGGCCGAGACCGCACAGAAGATCATCAAGCTGCGGGTCGACCCCAACGCCACCATCGACGACATCACCGGTGTGGTCGAGACCGATCCGGCGCTGGCCGCGCAGGTGGTCAGCTGGGCCGCCTCGCCCTACTACGCCTCCCCCGGCAAGATCCGCTCGGTGGAAGACGCCATCGTGCGGGTGCTGGGCTTCGACCTGGTGATCAACCTGGCGCTGGGCCTGGCCCTGGGCAAGACCCTGAGCCTGCCCAAGGATCACCCGCAGCAGACCACCCCCTACTGGCAGCAATCGATCTACACCGCCGCCGTGATCGAGGGCCTGACCCGCGCCATGCCCCGCGCCGAGCGTCCGGAGTCGGGCCTGACCTACCTGGCCGGGCTGCTGCACAACTTCGGCTACCTGCTGCTGGCGCATGTGTTCCCGCCGCATTTCTCGCTGATCTGCCGCCACCTGGAGGTCAACCCGCACCTGTGCCACAGCTATGTCGAGCAGCACCTGCTGGGCATCAGCCGCGAGCAGATCGGTGCCTGGCTGATGCGCTTCTGGGACATGCCCGAAGAGCTGGCCACCGCCCTGCGCTTTCAGCACGACCCGCATTACGCGGGGGACCATGCCGCCTTCCCCAACCTGGTGTGTGTGGCGGTACGCCTGCTGCGCGCGCGCGGCATCGGCTCGGGGCCGGACGACCGCATCCCCGACGCGTTGCTGGAGCGCCTGAACATCAGCCGCGAGAAGGCCGAGGACGTGGTGCACAAGGTGCTTGAAGCCGAATCGCTGCTGCGTGAACTGGCGTCACAGTTCACCCCGCACTGACAACCTGAAGCCTGGGCGCTGCGCTCAGGCTTTCTTCTTGCGCGGCATCAGGTACTTCATCAGGCCCTGGAACCAGATCACCAGGGCCGGGTTGCCCTTGATCTGGATCGACTTGTCCTGAATCCCCTGCATGAACGCCAGCTGCTTGTTCTTGGCCTGCAGCGTGGCGAAGCCGTAGGCGGCATCCTTGAAGGCAATGGCGAACGCAGGCTCGGCATGGGTGCCACCCTTGCTGCGGATGCGCTGGTTGCTGACGATGAAGTGCCGGGCGACCTTGCCGTCGAGGGTCTGCAACTGGAACACCAGGTCCTTGTCCTTCAGTTGCTGCTGGAACGCCGGGTTGTTGCGGCTGGCCCGGGCCATCAGCAAACCCATGGCCCAGAGCAGAAAACGAAACTTCATGTGCGCCCCTAGGCGAAAAGTGACTGAGGGGCGCAGTTTAGCTTTTTTGCGACCAAAGGCTACAGCCGTCTTCGCTTTGTTGAAGGCGACTGTATGTCAGGGTGTGCGGCCTACCGGTTGGGGTCGGCAGCCGGTACCGCATCCAGGCGCAGTTGCACCCGTGACGGAATCTTCTGCGCCGCGCCGGCCTCCAGCATCTGCTGGCGATAGCGCGCGTAGTAAGGGCCGGCTTCGCGCGAGTTGCCGTAGCCCCAGAGAATATCGGCAATGTTCAGCTGCAGCGCCCGACGCCCCTGGGCAAAGGGCTCGATGGCGCGATAGATGCGCAGCATCAGGTTGGGGTTCCAGTCGTCGCCGATCAGGTAGCCCATGTCGTTGTAGCCGGGCACGTTGTCCTGGGGCGCATGGCAGGCCATGTAGGAATCCAGGCCCATGTACACCTCTTCGGCCAGTACGGCGTGACGCGCGGGTATCTCGCGGTTCTCGCTGCTGTGCAGCAGGCCTGCGACCTTGGCCGGCTTGATGGTTTCCAGCTTGGTAGCCCAGGGCAGCTTGTTCTCCGGCTGCCAGGCGCCGTTCTGCCAACGGCCCACGCAGTACTGGGCCAGCCGCGTGGCCATCACACAACCGGTGTCCATCGCCACCATGTCGCAGCGCAGCGTGGGGGGCGTGAACTGCCGCCCCGACTGGCGCAGGCGGTAGAGCATCACGAAGCGCCCGTCAGGCGACACTGCCGAAGCGTCGCCATCGATCGCATCCCGCGCAAACTCGTGCGGGTACAAGGTGAAGCCCTTGCCATTGGCGCCTTGCCACTGCACCGCATGCCAGCCGTTCTCCTCGGCGCTCCATTTGGAGAACGAAAGCTTCGCCCCGCCTGCGCCCTCGATGGTTTTTTCGGCAGGTACTGCGGCATGGGCAGTGCCTGCCAGTGACAGTGACAACGCCAAGGCAACGGCGTGAGGGGTACGCTTCATTTCGAACCCTTGAAGATGAGGTTGAGAAAGTGACGGTGCAGCTGCGCATTCGCGCCGATGGCCACCAGGGTCACACTGGCAGACAGTGTGCTGTAGAACAGCGCCCGCAGCGGATGCTCGGGCCACAGGTAGAAGCCGATGATCGCCGCCATGAACACCGTGGCCTGTACCTTGCCCCACACCCGTGGCAGCAGGGCGATCAGCAGGTTCATGCCGACGAAGAACCAGAACACCATGTACATCGCTATGCCAACGGCTACCCCGCGCGACGTCAGCCCGCCGGCGTACTGCTTGTACCAGCTCACCAGCGTGCCGTTGAGCGCCACGTAGGCCACCACCGCAAACAGGTGCACCACTATCGGCAGCACCCAGCGCAGCAACTGGCGATGGGTGACCGGGCTGTCGCCACGCCAGTGTTCGGGCAGTGGCGCCAGCCCGGGCGACGGAGGCTGGTTGTCGATGTGCGCCAGATACTCTGCCCAGCCACGCGGAGCGTTGTGGCGCAGCAGGTAGGCCTGCTGGCGGGCCTTGCCCAGGCGCAACCAGAACGGCCACCAGCAGTAATGCCAGTAGTGTTCGAAATCGCCCTGCAGGCTGCCCAGCCCCTGCGGGTCGAGCTCGGGAAAGCTGACCCAGGGCGCGGGCGGGCTCAGCGTCGGGTCTTGCAGGCATTCGCGCCAGTTTTGGGCTACAGGCATGGCTGGTCCTTGTCGGCGCGGGCGCCGCGTTTGATCATCTCCTGGGCATTGAAGTCCGCCCAGTCTGCACCGTGCGCCACCGCTTCGGTGTAGCACGCCAGCGAGCGTGCCGGTTGGGCGGGCACGATTTCACCGCGCGCATACACGCTGCCCAGCTCGTTGAAGGCATTGCCCGAGCCCATTGCGGCGGACTGACGCAAGGCCTCGAGGGCCTTCTGCGGGTGTTTGCAGGTGTTGTCGTCGGGGCGGTACTGGCCCTCGTCGCAATAGAAGCTCGCCAGCATCAGTGCCCCTTCAGGGACAGTGGCCGACGACAGGCGCAGCAACTGCTCCAGGCGCTGGTAGCTCAGGCGCGGCGCCATGCCCGACAGGCTGATTGCCGCAGCGCTGTAGGCAGCGTAGGCAGAGCCTTGGTCCACGGCATCGAGGTAGCTGTTGAGCGCAGCGATGAACAGCTGCTTGTCGATGGGCTTGATTTCACCCTGGCCCAGTTGCTCGTAGGCATCGCCGCGCTGCAGCGCACGCACGCCGGGGGCGGCATCATCGGGGGTTTTCACGCTCTTGAGCGCGTCGCTCGGCGACCAGTCCTCGACCCGCGCCAGCGCCCAGCAGTCGGCCTGCTCGAAGATGAATGCCTGCAACACCTCGCCGCGCTGGTCGCGCAGGTAAACCCGGTCGGGCAGCGCGATTTCACGGATCAGCCCGTTGGCCGCCACCCGCTCCGACGACAGCTGCGAAAGATCAGGACGCAGGGCCGGCTCGAGCTTGCGTACCACCGGTTGCGGCCCCTCGGGCCCGGCCTGAAGGCGCTGCTCGACCAGGGTATGGGCGGTAAAGTCGGCCTGCAGCTGCGCATCCTCGGCAAACGCCTTGAAAAAAATCGCGAAGTCGCGGCTGGGGCAAACCGGCGCGGCCTGCGCCAGCGCACTTGCCAGCAGGCCGGCCAGCAGCATCGGGATACTCGACTTCATGGCTGATAAACCGGGGGCGGGTTGATGTAGTACTCGGTTTGCGTGCAGGGGTAGTCGCTGACCCACACCAGCCACAGCCACAGGTCCCAGAAGTAGCGCACCAGGTGCTCGGGTTTGCGGCAGCGGGCCTGTTCTTCGGCCACGGTGTAGTCGGTATTGGCGATGAAGCTGTTGAGCCAGTGCGGCTCCCATTGCGGCATGGCGATGTCGAAATGGCGGTCGCGCTTGTTGAAATTGATCCAGTAGATGCCCACTTCGGCTTCATCCTCGAAGTCGCGCATGTCCAGCGACTGCAGGTCGTACAGCGGCGTGCGCCAGACCTCACCCGGGCGCTCGCGATCGGTCACGCGCATGTAGCCCATGCCGCCGAAAGGTATCAGCCAACTGCGCGCCGGCACGTTCTGGAAACGGTAGCGCCCCGACTCGCTGACGAACGAGGTCTGTCCGGGTGCCTCGATCAGCGCGTGAATCTGATAGCCCACCCACGCCAGCACGCCCAGCACCACCAGCCAGCGCCACAGTTGCTGCTTTACGGTCGGGCTGCTCATTTACGCCTCAGCCAGTGCGAGATCAGCACCGCCGACAGGCTGAGGCCGCCCGCCAGGCAACTGAAGAAATACGCCCGCACCGGGTGCTCGGGCAACAGCCACCAGAGGATCAACACGATTTGCGCGGCCACCAGCCAGTACTTGAGCTTCCAGTTGGTCAACAGGGGCAGCACCACATTGAGCGGCACGAACACCCACATCACCAGGAACACAATGCTGCCGGAGGACACGCCACGGGCGGTAAAGCCGCCGTAGTGGCCCTTGTACCAGTCCACGGCAATATCGTTGAGCACCCCGTAGAGCACGATGGCCAGAGCATGCAGGGCGACATTGATCAGCAGTTGTCGCTTCATTTGGGCAGCGTTCCTTGCAGCGCATTGCACCAGCTGCGCACATCGTCACGGTCGAACGCCGGGCAGTGATTGTCCTTGGCGATATAGCGATAGGGGTGAGTGGGCTCATGGGTGAAGTGGTAGTAGTAACGGTCGTCCTCGCCGTACAGCCAATAGTTCGATGAGCCCTGGGACACCTGATACGGCTCGAAACTCAGCAGCGACGATTCGGCGGGGATGAAGTTGTCGCGGTCCATCAGCAGCATCAGCAGGTTGCCGAATAGCGGCGTGCCCACCCCCAGCGCCAGCACGGCTACCAATACCACTCCGATTACTGCCTTCATCACGGTACCTGGGTATTCATGCAGTAGGTGCCCACACCGTGCAGCAGCACCACCGCCAACAGGCAGCCAAACGTCAGCAGCCTAACCCAGCGCGTGTTGCGCTGGCGCTCGCCGAGGTTCAGCAGCAAGGCGAACAGGCACAGGATGGCCAGGCTGCCGAACAGGTTGCTGTCGGCGAGACCTGCCAGGTAATTCTTCAGCTCAAGATCCATTGCACAGGCGCCTTTGCGCCGCCAGCAGCAGCGCGGTCAGGGTGACGAAAAAATAGCCGGCGCCCAGCAGGTAGGGCACAAAGACCACCCACATCAGCATCAGGCCCAACCCGGCGATACGGCCGGTGAGCAGGTAGACCAGGCCATACAGCACCCAGGGCAGTGCGTAGAAAGGGACGCACCACAACGGCGCCCACCACAGGTGCCGAGGCGCCAGGTGCAGGCGGCGGCTGGCCCACAGCGCGAACAGGGGGTAGCCAAGCAGGCCGAAGCCCAGCAGGTAGATTTGCAGGAACGGCTCGAAACCGGTCACGCGCAGGCCGTACTGGTAGACATCCAGACACAGCAGCGAAACCAGGCATACCCAGGGTAACCAGACGTAGAAGCGATAGGGGGGCGCACAGCTCACAGGCATGAGCCGAACGATTCGATGAATGATGAGTTGCCCATGCCGCTCCCTCCCTGGAACACCGCCCCGCGGGTGTGGGCGGCGGCGTATGCTAGTCACAAGCACGGGGCACGGCAATAGCGCACTGCGCGGTGGGTTCCTCGCCGGCAACGCCGGCTCCTGCAGGCGGCGGTTATCTCCTGTAGGCGCCGGCATTGTCGGCGAGGAGCCGCCACACAAACAAGAACGGGCACCTTGTAGGGGTGCCCGCTCTTCAATGCAATCAGTAGCCCACGGCCTTACGGATTGACGCTGTCCTTGAGGAACTTGCCTGGCTTGAACGCCACGGTGTTGCTGGCCTTGATCTTCACCGGCTCGCCCGTCTGAGGGTTCTTGCCGGTGCGCGCGCCACGGTGGCGCTGCAGGAACGTGCCGAAGCCTACCAGGGTGACGCTGTCTTTCTTGTGCAGCGCGTTGGTGATTTCTTCCAGTACGGCATTGAGCACGCGGTTGGCCTGCTCCTTGGTAAGGTCGGCTTTCTCGGCAATGGCTGCGGCGAGTTCTGGTTTACGCATGGTGAAGCCCCTCTGACGGATTTTTTGTTGTTATGCCGTGCTGCCTTGCAGGCAGCGCCTAAGGCACCGCAGGCTCTAAACTGCGGCAGACGGGTGTGAGAATGGCACGCCGCCAGTGGCCGCGCCAGTCTCTGGGCGGCCATTGTTCAGGCAATGGCAGGGTATATCCGACAGAACGACAGCTATTTATGCCAGCAACGGCGGAAGTTGACGGTTCAGCGCCAGCTTTTCCATCACTGCCGTACCGGTCAATACATAGCCCAGCAGCTGGCCATCGGCATCCCGGCAGAGCACCTTGATGTCGCTGCCCTGCCCTTCGACCTGCCACTGGCCTTCGCGGGCGCGTGGCGGCGGTGAAACGACCAGCGGGCATACCGGGGTCTTCACCGTGATGGGCATAGGCCCGTAGCTGACCACCGTCGGATTACCCGCCAGGGTCTGCGCCAGCGCGCGCGCGCAGGCCATCAGCGGCATCACGTACAGCAGGTTGATGCCGTCGACCTCGGCACAGTCGCCCAGGGCATGGATATTGGCGTGCGAGGTGCGCAGGTGGCGGTCGACCACCACCCCGCGATTGACCTGCAGGCCAGCGGCGGCAGCCAGGTCGATGCGGGGGCGCAGGCCGATGGCCGATACCACCAGGTCGCAGACGATCACACTGCCATCGGACAGATGCGCTTGCAGGGCATCGGCCGAACGTTCCAGGCGGGTCAGCACCGGGCCCAGGTGAAAGCGCACACCAAGCCCTTGCAGCCCAGCCTGCACCGCAGCCGCGGCGGCCGGGTGCAGCAGGGTCGGCATGACCTGCTCGCAGGGGGCGACGATGTCGATCTCGAAGCCACCCAGGTGCATGTCGTTGGCGAACTCGCAGCCGATCAGCCCGGCGCCCAGAATCAGTACCCGGCGCTTGCCGGCCGCCGCGGCGCGAAAGCGCGCGTAATCTTCGAGGTCGTTGATCGGGAAGATCGCATCGGCTGCGTCGCCCTGCACCGGCACCTGGATGGTCTGCGCGCCCAGCGCCAGCACCAGGTCGCGGTACGGCACCTGCTCCTCGCCGATCCACAGGCGCTTGTGGCCCGGGTCGATGCCGCTGATGCGCGTATGGGTACGCACCTGGGCCTTGAGCTGCTCGGCCATGGCCCCCGGCTCGGCCATGCTCAGGCCGTCGGCGTCCTTGTCCTTGGCAAAGCCGGTGGACAGCATCGGCTTGGAATACGAGCGACCATCATCGGCGCTGATCAGCAGCAACGGCGTCTCGCCGTCGAGCTTGCGAAATTCGCGGGCGAGGTTGTAGCCCGCCAGCCCCGTACCGACAATCACCACCGGATCGCTCATGCCTTCATCCCTTCCCTGTATAAAAAATGATCAGTTGATTTCGATCATCTCGAAATCCATCTTGCCCACGCCGCAGTCCGGGCACAGCCAGTCTTCCGGCACGTCCTGCCACAAGGTGCCCGGCGCAATGCCGTCATCCGGCCAGCCATCGGCCTCGTTGTAGATAAGCCCGCATACCACGCATTGCCACTTCTTCATGATCGCTCTCCCTCCAGTAATCCAGACGCACATCGGTTGTGATCATTACAGTCTTGGCGCTGCATGGATCGTCAGGGGGCTTTGTACTGAGGCTGGTGGCGCGATGCAAGCGCAACCGGCAAACATGCTAAGCTCGGCGCCTCACTGGCTTGTAACCGCATACCTACCGTGCCGTACGAAACCTCGCAAGTGCCCGCGCCACACTGGCTGCAGCAGCAAACGCCGCTGGCCGCAAGCGCCGACCCCCTTACCGCCGACTGGCTGTTCGACCAGGGCTCGTTGACCCGCCGCCTGACCCGATTATCCGCCGATCACTTCAGCGTGACCCCCCTGTACGAGGGCTGGCAGCCGCTGCGCGCCGACGAGTGCACCAGCCTCGGCCTGGCCCCGGGCAGCGAAGGCTGGGTGCGCGAGGTGTACCTGCGCGGGCATGGCCAGCCGTGGGTGTACGCACGCAGTGTGGCCGCGCGCAGCGCCCTGCAGCAGGGCGGCCTGGACATGGAAGCGCTGGGCAGCCGTTCGCTGGGCGAGTTGCTGTTCTGCAGCCCCGGGTTTACCCGCCAGGCCATCGAGGTGTGCCACTACCCTGCCGCCTGGTTGCCCCGCGAGCAGCGCCATGACGGCCTGTGGGCACGCCGTTCGCGGTTCGACCAGGGTGAACTGAGCATCCTGGTGGCCGAGATCTTCCTGCCCGCCCTGTGGCAGGCCACCGACACCCGCCTGGAGGACCGCTGATGTACCTGAGCCTGCTCAAGTCGCTCAATCGCCTGCACCCCCGGGCGTGGGACTTCATCCAGCTCAGCCGCATGGACAAGCCGATCGGCATCTACCTGCTGCTGTGGCCCACCCTCACGGCGGTATGGATCGCGGTCAAGGGCACGCCCACCGTGGCCAACGTGCTGATCTTCCTGTTCGGCGTGGTGCTGATGCGCGCCGCGGGCTGCGCGATCAACGATTTTGCCGACCGCAAGGTCGACGGTCACGTCAAGCGCACCGCCGAACGCCCGCTGGCGGCCGGGCGCATCAGCGGGCGCGAGGCGCTGGTCCTGTTCGCGACCCTGGTGGGGCTGAGTTTCGTGCTGGTGCTGTGCACCAATGCGCAGACGGTATGGCTGTCGTTCGGCGCCGTGGCGCTGGCAGCCTGCTACCCGTTCATGAAGCGCTACACCTATTACCCGCAGGTGGTGCTGGGCGCGGCCTATTCCTGGGGCATCCCCATGGCCTTCACCGCCGCCACCGGCGAGCTGCCGGCCATCGCCTGGCTGCTGTACATCGCCAACCTGCTGTGGACCGTGGGCTACGACACCTACTACGCGATGGTCGACCGCGACGACGACCTGAAGATCGGGGTCAAGTCCACCGCGATCCTGTTCGGCGAAGCCGATCGCGCCATCATCCTGACCTTGCAGCTGCTGTCGCTGGGCTGCCTGCTGATGGCCGGCAACCGCTTCGAGCTGGGTGGCTGGTTCCACCTGGGGCTGGTAGGCGCGGCGCTGTGCTTCGCCTGGGAATACTGGTCGACCCGCAGCCTGGATCGCGACGCCTGCTTCAAGGCCTTCCTGCACAACCACTGGGCCGGGCTGCTGGTGTTCATCGGCGTGGTACTGGACTACGCCCTGCGCTAGCCGCCCCGGGGGCGGCCGCGCAAGGCCGGCCTCATGGCTTGGCGGCGTGCCAGACGTCCTTCATGCCGTCGCCGGTCATGTCACCGCCCTTCTTGTCCTTGACGAAGGTGTACAGCGGCTTGCCATCGTAGGCCCACTGCATCGAGCCGTCTTCGCGCTTGATCTGCGTCCACTTGCCCTCGGCGGCTTCGCCCGCCATGGCCTTGAGGGGCGGCCAGTTCTTGGCGCAGTCGTCATTGCACATGGATTTGCCACCTGCATCCTTGTCGAAGGTGTACAGCGTCATGCCGGCAGAATCGACCAGCACGCCGTTCTTCTCCATCCCCGGCGCGGCCGCTGCCACCCCCGGCAGGGCCAGTGCTGCAACAGCAAAGAGAGCCATCCAGTTCAGCGTATGTCGTGTCATTGGATTCACCGTTTTTGGTGATGGGTGGGAGCTAAAGCCTAGCTCAGCCAAGGAATGTTGCCGCCAGGCCACACGACCTGTCACACGACTGCAATAATTCCGTTATCTAATGCGGGCCAAGACACCTTAATGGGAAGAGGTTTGAGCATGGTTGGCAGGAACATTCTGATCGTTGACGACGAGGCGCCGATTCGCGAGATGATCGCCGTTGCATTGGAAATGGCCGGCTACGACTGCCTGGAGGCGGAAAACTCGCAGCAGGCCCATGCCATCATCGTCGACCGCAAGCCCGACCTGATCCTGCTCGACTGGATGCTGCCGGGCACTTCGGGCATCGAACTGGCGCGGCGCCTCAAGCGCGACGAGCTGACCGGCGACATCCCGATCATCATGCTCACCGCCAAGGGTGAGGAAGACAACAAGATCCAGGGCCTGGAAGTCGGCGCCGACGACTACATCACCAAGCCGTTCTCCCCGCGCGAACTGGTGGCCCGCCTCAAGGCCGTGCTGCGCCGTGCCGGCCCCAGTGATGGCGAGGCCCCGATCGAGGTCGGCGGCCTGCTGCTCGACCCGATCAGCCACCGCGTGACCATCGACGGCAAGCCTGCCGAGATGGGCCCTACCGAATACCGCCTGCTGCAGTTCTTCATGACCCACCAGGAGCGCGCCTACACCCGTGGCCAGCTGCTCGACCAGGTATGGGGCGGCAATGTGTACGTGGAGGAGCGCACCGTCGACGTGCATATCCGCCGTCTGCGCAAGGCGCTGGGTGAAGCCTACGAAAATCTGGTACAAACCGTGCGCGGCACGGGATACCGGTTCTCAACCAAGAGTTGAGAACACGGCAAGCTACAAGCCTCAAGTAAGAGCAAAAGCAAACGCAGATCCGCTTCAATCTTGCAGCTTGCCGCTTGCAGCTTGCAGCGGGTCCTAAGGACCCACCGTGAACCAAAACTGGCATGGCACCCTGATTCGCCACATGCTGCTGCTGACCACCGTCTGCCTGCTGGCAGGGCTGATCAGCGGCCATTACGGCTGGAGCCTGGCCCTGGGCCTTGGCGTGTATCTGGGCTGGACCCTCAAGCAGCTGCTGCGTCTGCACGACTGGCTGCGCCAGCACAAACCCGACGAGGCCCCGCCCGACGGCTATGGCCTGTGGGGCGAGGTGTTCGACAGCATCTACCACCTGCAACGCCGCGACCAACGCGTGCGCGGGCGCCTGCAGGCAGTGATCGACCGCGTGCAGGAGTCCACCGCCGCCCTCAAGGACGCGGTGATCATGCTCGACAGCGACGGCAACCTGGAGTGGTGGAACCGCGCCGCCGAGACCCTGCTGGGGCTCAAGACCCCACAGGACAGCGGCCAGCCGGTCACCAACCTGGTGCGCCACCCGCGCTTCAAGGAGTACTTCGAACAGGAGAACTACCTCGAACCGCTGGAAATCCCCTCGCCCATCAGCGACCGCCTGCGCATCCAGCTGCACATCACCCGCTACGGCAACAACGAACACCTGATGCTGGTGCGCGACGTGACCCGCATCCACCAGCTCGAACAGATGCGCAAGGACTTCGTCGCCAACGTCTCCCACGAGCTGCGCACGCCACTGACGGTGATTGCCGGGTACCTGGAGACCCTGCTCGACAACGTCGAGGAGGTGAACCCGCGCTGGGTGCGGGCCCTGACCCAGATGCAGCAGCAGGGCGTGCGCATGCAGACACTGCTCAACGACCTGTTGCTGCTGGCCAAGCTGGAGGCCACCGACTACCCCTCCGACAACCAGCCGGTGGCCATAGACACCCTGCTGCAGTCGATCAAGGGCGATGCCCAGGCCCTGTCCGGCCAGCGCAACCAGCGCATCACCCTGGACGCCGAGCCGGGCGTGCGCCTCAAGGGCAGCGAGGCGGAACTGCGCAGCGCGTTCTCCAACCTGGTGTTCAATGCCGTCAAGTACACCCAGGATGAGGGCCAGATCCGCATCCGCTGGTGGGCCGACGCCCAGGGCGCGCACCTGAGCGTGCAGGACTCGGGCATCGGCATCGACCCCAAGCACCTGCCACGCCTGACCGAGCGCTTCTACCGCGTCGACTCCAGCCGCAACTCCACCACCGGCGGCACCGGCCTTGGCCTGGCGATCGTCAAGCACGTACTGCTGCGCCACCGCGGCCGGCTGGAGATCAGCAGCGTACCGGGCCACGGCAGTACCTTTACCTGCCATTTCGCCCCCGTTCAGGTGGCAACCCGCACCGTTTCCTGAGCGACCGCCCTTTAAATTTGCGCAGTCAGCCGCTACATTGGCTGACTCGCGCCAGTACCTGCTGGCATTGCCACACTCCCTTATTTCAGAAGACGGACCCCGTAAAACTCCATCATGGACCCTTCCCCTGGTATCACCCTCGCTTCACTGTTCGCCGATTTCGGCATGATTCTTTTTGCTCTGCTGCTGGTTCTGCTCAACGGATTCTTCGTTGCGGCCGAGTTCGCCATGGTCAAGCTGCGCTCGACCCGGGTCGAGGCGATTGCCGGCAAGAACGGCTGGCGCGGGCATATCCTGCGTACCGTACACAGCCAGCTGGACGCCTACCTGTCGGCCTGCCAGCTGGGCATCACACTGGCCTCGCTGGGCCTGGGCTGGGTCGGCGAGCCGGCCTTCGCGCACCTGCTCGAGCCGCTGCTGGCGGCGGTGGGCGTGCAATCGCCCGAAGTCATCAAGGGCGTATCGTTCTTCAGCGCCTTCTTCGTGATCTCCTACCTGCACATCGTGGTCGGCGAGCTGGCGCCCAAGTCCTGGGCCATTCGCAAGCCCGAACTGCTGTCGCTGTGGACGGCGGTGCCGCTGTACCTGTTCTACTGGATGATGTACCCGGCCATCTACCTGCTCAACGCCAGTGCCAACGCCATCCTGCGCATCGCCGGCCAGGGCGAGCCCGGCCCGCACCACGAGCACCATTACAGCCGCGAGGAACTCAAGCTGATCCTGCACTCCAGCCGGGGCCAGGACCCCAGCGACCAGGGCATGCGCGTACTGGCCTCGGCGGTGGAGATGGGCGAACTGGAGGTGGTCGACTGGGCCAATTCCCGTGAAGACATGGTCAGCCTCGACGCCCATGCGCCGCTCAAGGAGATCCTCGCGATGTTCCGCCGGCACAAGTTCAGCCGCTACCCGGTGCTCGACGCCGAAAGCGGCGAATTCGTCGGCCTGCTGCACATCAAGGACCTGCTGCTGGAACTGGCCGCGCTGGACCACCTGCCCGAGTCGTTCAACCTGGCCGAGCTGACCCGCCCGCTGGAACGCGTATCGCGGCACATGCCGCTGTCGCAGCTGCTGGAGCAGTTCCGCAAGGGCGGCGCGCACTTTGCCCTGGTCGAAGAGGCCGATGGCAAGGTGATCGGCTACCTGACCATGGAAGACGTGCTCGAAGTGCTGGTGGGCGACATCCAGGACGAACACCGCAAGACCGAGCGCGGTATCCTCGCCTACCAGCCCGGCAAGCTGCTGGTGCGCGGCGACACCCCGCTGTTCAAGGTCGAGCGCCTGCTGGGCGTGGACCTGGACCACATCGAGGCCGAAACCCTTGCTGGCCTGGTCTACGAGACGCTCAAGCGCGTACCGGAAGAAGAAGAGGTGCTGGAGGTCGACGGCCTGCGCATCATCATCAAGAAGATGAAAGGGCCCAAGATCGTGCTGGCCAAGGTGCTCAAGCTCGATTGACGCGCCTTACGGGTTGCCGGCGGTAAAGCTCGGCAGCCCGCCGATGGGCTGGTTGAACTGGTACGGGATCGACTCCAGCGCCAGCCCCACGTTGCGCTGCACCACGAAATGCAGGTGCGGCCCGCTGCTGTTGCCGGTGTTGCCGGACCTTGCCAGCGGCGTGCCATAGGCCACCCGCTGGCCTTCGCTGACCACCACCGACCCGCGCATCAGGTGCAGGTACACGCCCATGGTGCCGTCGGCATGCAGAATCCGCACGAAATTGCCTGCCGGGTTGGTACCGCGCCCGCTCTGGGTGTTTTCCGTCTTTATCACCACCCCTGCCCGCGCCGCGATGATCGGCGTGCCTTCGGGCATGGCGATGTCCATGGCATAGCGGCCCTTGGGGCCGAAGTGGCTGTAGGTGCCATTGGGGCCCTGGGAGAGGCGGAACGGGCCGCCGCGCCAGGGGAACGGGTAGCGATAGGCCTGGGTGCGCTGGGCGGGGTTGCCCAACGTGTAGTTGAACTGCTCGCGGTAGCTGACCGGGGTACCGGGCTTGCGCGCACCGAGGGCAGTGAGCAGCAGCGTGGAACGGGCCGGTACCACCCGCCGGACGATGCGCGGCGCCAGGTTCTGCACGTTGCCCAGGCGCTCCAGGCGCAGTTCCACTTCGACCGGGGCGTGCAGCTCGTTGCGGGCACTGAAACGCACGCCGTCGGCGTACTTGCTGACCTGCAACTGCACCTGCTGGCCCAGCTGCTCGACCATGCGATCACGGAACACCAGTGCGCGAGCGCCGGGGCTGGGGCGATCGGAATAGGACACCACGCCGTCGGCGTCGGTGTTCTTGTAGATGGTCATGGCCCAGCTCGGGCCGGCAGCCAGCAACAGGGCGCAGAACAGCAGCAGGTGTGGCGGCATCGGTAGTGGCCATCTGACAGGTTAGCTGTGAGCAAGCCTAGCAGGGGAATATGGAGGGCGTGTTGCGGGGACTGATGCGGGGTATGGCAGGCGATCAGTGGTGTGTCCTTCGCCGGCAAGGCCGGCTCCTACGGCTGTAGGAGCCGGCCTTGCCGGCGAAGAGGCTGCGAGCAGCAAAGGGCCTGTCAGGCCCCCGGCACGAAGTGCTTGAGCGCCGTACCGCGGGCAATCAGCCGCGACAGGTAGTCGAGCTTCTGCGCATCCTGATCGACAAAGCGGAAGGTCAGCTGCAGCCAGTCGCTGTCCGGCTTGGATTCCACCGCCACCACCGCATGCAGGTACCCGTTGAGCCGCGCGATCTCGGCATTGTCGCCCTGCTCCAGGTCCAGCACCGCGCCTTCCAGGATCTGCGGCAGCACTTCGCCACGGCGTACCACCAGCAAGGCTTCCTTCAGGCTCAGGGCCTTGATCACGCAGGCCTGGTTGCCGCTGGACAGGCGCAGCTGGCCCTGTCCGCGGCCCGCCGGCGCCGCCGCCTTGGCCGCGCCCGGTTGCGGCGCATTGATCAGTGGCTTGGCCGCCGCCACCGGGGCCGCGGCTGGGGCGGCCGGGCGCACGTTCTCGGCCTTGCCGCCGGTCAGGGCCGACAGCGAGTCATTGGCAAACGCGGAGGTGGCGCGGGTGGGCGCACTGGCCATCAGGGTATCGAGCTTGCCCAGCTTGGTCAGCGCCTTCTTCACCTTGGTCAGCAACTGCTCGTTGGTGAACGGTTTGCCGACAAAGTCCGACACACCGGCCTGGATCGCCTGCACCACGTTTTCCTTGTCGCCACGGCTGGTCACCATGATGAACGGCATGGCCTTGAGCGCTTCGTGCTGGCGGCACCAGGTCAGCAGCTCCAGGCCCGACATCTCGGGCATCTCCCAGTCGCACAGCACCAGGTCGAAACGCTCGCGCTCCAGCAGCACCTGGGCCTTGCGACCGTTGACCGCGTCCTCGATGACCATGCCGGGGAAGTAATTGCGCAGACACTTTTTCACCAGGTCACGGATAAACGGCGCGTCATCCACGACCAGAACACTGACTTTACTCATCGCCACTCCTTCAAGACCCGGCTAGCATAACGTTGACTGATGGCCATTTGCCAAGACTTCGCTCATGCCGGGGCTCCGTCAAATCATTCGCGGGTGCGTGCTGTTGCGCTGCCGCAAACGAAAACGCCCGGCCAAGGCCGGGCGTTCATTCTCGGGGCAGTCCTATTTATCGTCAGGTTTGCCCGGAACATTAGCTTTTTCGCCGTTGCCGTTGCCCTCGACTTCTTCCTTCATTCGCTTCAGGCCCAGGTGACGCACGTCGGTACCGCGCACCAGGTAGATCACCAGCTCGGCGATGTTGCGCGCGTGGTCGCCGATGCGCTCCAGCGAACGCAGCGCCCAGATCACGCTCAGTACCCGCGAGATCGAGCGCGGGTCTTCCATCATGTAGGTCACCAGCTCGCGCAGGGCGGTCTTGTACTCGCGGTCGATGGTCTTGTCGTACTGCGCCACCGACAGCGCCAGCTCGGCATCAAAGCGGGCAAAGGCGTCGAGCGCGTCGCGCACCATGTTGCGTACCTGGTCGCCGATGTGACGCACCTCCACGTAGCCGCGCGGCGACTCGCCTTCTTCGCACAGCTGGATGGCGCGGCGGGCGATCTTGGTCGATTCGTCGCCGATGCGCTCCAGGTCGATCACCGACTTGGAGATGCTGATGATCAGGCGCAGGTCCGACGCCGCCGGCTGGCGCCGGGCCAGGATGCGCACGCACTCCTCGTCGATGTTGCGTTCCATCTGATTGATCTGCTCATCGACTTCGCGCACCTGCTGGGCCAGGCCCGAATCGGCCTCGATCAGCGCGGTGACGGCGTCGTTGACCTGTTTCTCGACCAGGCCGCCCATTGCCAGAAGATGGCTGCGAACCTCTTCAAGTTCGGCGTTGAACTGCTGGGAGATGTGATGGGTAAGGCTGTCTTTGTCGATCATGAGAAATCCTTGGCGCGTCCGGTAAGTGCTGTCAGGCGGCGTTCAATCGTTGAATCCTAGCCATACCGACCGGTGATGTAGTCTTCGGTCTGCTTCTTCGCCGGGTTGGTGAACAGGGTGTCGGTGTCACCGTATTCCACCAGCTTGCCCATGTACATGAACGCGGTGTAGTCCGAAACCCGCGCGGCCTGCTGCATGTTGTGGGTCACGATGACGATGGTGTACTTGGACTTGAGTTCGTAGATCAGCTCTTCGACCTTGAGCGTGGAAATCGGGTCCAGCGCCGAGCACGGTTCGTCGAGCAACAGCACCTCTGGCTCCACCGCGATGGTACGGGCGATCACCAGGCGCTGCTGCTGGCCGCCGGACAGGCCCAGGGCCGAGTCGTGCAGGCGGTCCTTGACCTCCTCCCACAGGGCGGCGCCCTTGAGTGCCCACTCCACGGCTTCATCCAGTACACGCTTCTTGTTGATGCCCTGGATGCGCAGGCCGTACACCACGTTTTCGTAGATGGTCTTGGGGAACGGGTTGGGCTTCTGGAACACCATGCCCACGCGGCGGCGCAGCTCGGCCACGTCCTCGCCCTTGCGGTAGATGTTGTTGCCGTCGAGGTTGATCGCGCCTTCCACCCGGCAGCCGTCGACCAGGTCGTTCATGCGGTTGAAGGTGCGCAGCAGGGTCGACTTGCCGCAGCCCGAGGGGCCGATGAAGGCAGTCACGCGCTGCTTGGGAATGTTCAGGCTGACATCGAACAGCGCCTGCTTCTCGCCGTAGAACAGGCTCAGGCCCGGCACTTCGATGGCCACGGTCTCGTCGGCCAGCTGCAGGCTCTGCTTGGTGCGACCCAGGGCGGACATGTCGATGCCGTGGGTGTGGGATTCATGCTGCATGGTAAGACTCCATACGCTATCAATTTCGTTTCATCGTACCGCCCGGCACAACACACGGGCGGCGCTTGCAATAAGGGGTATCAGCTGTCCAGCGCCTTGTACTTCTCGCGCAGGTGGTTGCGTATCCATACCGCCGAGAGGTTGAGCGTGGCGATCACCATCACCAGCAGCAGCGCCGTGGCGTACACCAACGGCCGCGCGGCCTCGACGTTGGGGCTCTGGAAGCCGACGTCGTAGATGTGGAAGCCCAGGTGCATGATCTTCTGGTCCAGGTGCAGGTACGGGTAGTTGCCGTCCACCGGCAGCGACGGCGCCAGTTTCACCACACCCACCAGCATCAGCGGCGCCACCTCGCCCGCGGCACGGGCCACGGCCAGGATCATGCCGGTCATCATCGCCGGGCTGGCCATCGGCAGCACGATCTTCCACAGCGTCTCGGCCTTGGTCGCACCCAGGGCCAGCGAGCCCTCGCGCACGGTCCGCGGGATCCGCGCCAGGCCTTCTTCGGTGGCCACGATCACCACCGGCACCGCCAGCAGCGCCAGGGTCAGCGAGGCCCACAGCAGGCCCGGGGTACCCAGGGTCGGCGCCGGCAATGCTTCGGGGAAGAACAGGTGGTCGAGCGAGCCGCCCAGCACGTACACGAAGAAGCCCAGGCCGAACACGCCGTAGACGATCGCCGGCACGCCGGCCAGGTTGTTCACCGCGATGCGGATCAGCCGGGTCACCGGGCCCTGGCGGGCATATTCACGCAGGTACACCGCCGCCAGCACGCCGAACGGGGTGACGATCACGGCCATGATCAGGGTCATCATCACGGTGCCGAAGATCGCCGGGAAGATCCCGCCCTCGGTGTTGGCTTCACGCGGGTCGTCGCTGAGGAACTCCCACACCTTGGCGAAGTAGGTGCCCAGCTTGGTGAAGTTGTTCATGGCGTTGGGCTGGTAGGCGTGCACCACCTTGTCGAGGTTGATCTCGACTTCGCGGCCATTGCCGTCACGGGCCACCAGGCTGTCGCGGCTGAAGTCCTGGTGCAGCTTGCCCAGGCGGTCCTCGATGGCCTTGTAGCGGTTGTTCAGCTCGGCGCGCTCGGCATCCATGTCGGCCTGCGCTACAGGGGTCAGCTTGCCTTGCAGTTCCAGCTTGCGGGCTTGCAGGCGCAGGCGCTCAAGGCCATGGTTGATCGCACCGATGTCCTTCTTCTCGAGCTTCTGCAGCTCGCCGGCCAGGCCGGCAGCACGCTTGAGGCGTGCCTGCAGCTCGTTCCAGGCGGCCTGCCCTTCGGCAACCACCTTGCCGTTTTCCTTGACGCTGACCAGGTAGCCGTAGAAGTTGCCCCACTCGCGGCGCTCCAGGGCGATCAGGTCGACCGGCTTCTGCTGGTCCACCAGCCAGTCGCCGACCACCCAGGTGAAGTCACTGCCGTTGAGGTCGCGGTTGCCGACCTTGATCAACTCGCGGGTCATGAACTCCGGGCCGTTGTCGGGTACCGGCAGGCCGGCCCCCTTGAGGCGTGCCAGCGGCACCTCTTCCTTCTGCACCACTTCGCCGATGACGATGTGGTTGGCCTGGCCCGGCACGTTGTAGCTGGCCTGAATCAGGTCGGCCGGCCAGAAGTGCGCCAGGCCGCGCACGGCGATCACGGAGAGCAGACCGATGGTCATGATCACCGCGATGGACACCGCGCCACCGCTTATCCAGACGCCAGGGGCGCCGCTCTTGAACCAGCTCTTGAGGGAATCCTTTTTCACGGATCTCTACCTTTCTATCAAAGCGACGAGTATTTCTTGCGCAGACGCTGGCGAATCAGCTCGGCCAAGGTGTTCATCACGAAGGTGAACATCAGCAGCACCAGCGCGGCGAGGAACAGCACGCGGTAGTGGCTGCCACCGACTTCCGATTCGGGCATCTCCACCGCGACGTTGGCCGCCAGGGTGCGCATACCTTCGAACAGGTTCATTTCCATGACCGGGGTGTTGCCCGTGGCCATCAGCACGATCATGGTTTCACCCACCGCGCGGCCCATGCCGATCATCAGCGCCGAGAAGATGCCCGGGCTGGCGGTCAGGATGACCACGCGGGTCAGGGTCTGCCACGGCGTGGCGCCAAGTGCCAGCGAGCCCAGGGTCAGGCTGCGCGGCACGCTGAACACGGCGTCCTCGGCAATCGAGTAGATGTTCGGGATGACCGCAAAGCCCATGGCGATACCGACCACCAGGGCGTTGCGCTGGTCGTAGGTGATGCCCAGGTCATTGGTGATCCACAGGCGCATGTCGCCGCCGAAGAACCAGGTTTCGAGGAACGGGCTCAGGGTCAGCGCACCCCAGCCGGTGAACAGGATCACCGGGATCAGGATCGCCGCTTCCCAGCCATCCGGCACACGCAGGCGGATCGACTCCGGCAGGCGGCTCCAGATGAAGCCGGCCAGCAGGATGCCGAACGGCATCACCACGAACAGGCTGAACACACCGGGCAGATGCCCTTCCAGGTAAGGCGCCAGGAACAGCCCGGCGAAGAAGCCGAGGATCACCGTGGGCATCGCCTCCATCAGCTCGATCACCGGCTTGACCTTGCGGCGCATGCCCGGGGCCATGAAGTAGGCGGTGTAGATCGCTGCGGCAATCGCCAGCGGTGCGGCCAGGATCATCGCGTAGAACGCGGCCTTGAGCGTACCGAAGGTCAGTGGCGACAGGCTCAGCTTGGGCTCGAAGTCGGTGTTCGACGCGGTGGACTGCCAGACGTACTTGGGCTCGTCGTAGTTCTCGTACCAGACCTTGCTCCACAGCGCGCTCCAGGACACTTCCGGGTGCGGGTTGCGCAGGCTGGCCGGGATCAGCTTGCCGCCCTCTTCGACGAACAGGCGGTTGGCCCGTGGCGACAGTGCCAGCACGCCGGCGCCTTCGGCCATCGGCTCCACCAGCAGGGTGCGATGTGCGGTGCTGTGGAACACGCCGAGCTTGCCGCTGGCATCCAGTGCCACGAAGCCCTTGCGGCGCTCTTCGGCATCGATCTGCACGATCGGCGCCTTGCCCATCTGGAAGGTACGGATCTGCTTGAAGCGCTGTTCGCCGTCCGGGTCGCGGGCCATGAACCACTGGGCCAGGCCACCCTTGGAGTCACCGATGATCAGCGAGATGCCGCCCACCAGCTGGGCGCTGGCGGTGACTTCGGCATCGGCGTCGTCGAGCAGCTTGTAACGACCGTTGAGGCTCTTGTCGCGCAGGCTGAACACATCGGCCTGGGCCCGCCCGTTGATCACGTACAACCACTGCTGGCGCGGGTCGATGAAGATCGCCTTGACCGCCTCGGTCATCTGCGGCAGTTCGATGTGGTTCTGCTCGCTGGTGACTTCGCCGGTCATCATGTTTTCTTCGCGGCTCAGTTGCAGTACCTGCAACTGCGCACCGCTGGAGCCGGCCACCACCAGGGTGTCGCCATTGACGTTCAGGCTCACGTGCTCCAGCGCACGGCCCGAATCGCCAAGGGCGAACGGTTGCTGGCCATAGGGGTAGTCGATGGCCGGGGTGATGGTCTTGTGGTTGTCCGGGTAGGTGATCTTGTAGCTGTGGCTGAACACCAGTGCCTGGCCGTTGGACAGGCCCAGCACCACCAGCGGGTTGCCCGGCTGGTCGGCGCCGATCGAGGTCACCTGGGTGCCGGCAGGTACCGGCAGGTCGACACGCTTGAGCTCGGCACCGGTCTTGGTGTCGAAGAACAGCGCCTGCCCCTTGTCCGAGACGCGCATGCCGACCAGGTTCTGCTCTTCGAGCGCGATCATCAGCGGCTTGCCGGCGTCCTGGGTCAGCCAGGCCGGGGTCATGGCCTTCTTGGTGGTCAGTTCGGCGCCTTGAAACAGCGGCACCACCACGTAGGCCAGGTAGAAGAAGATCAAGGTGATCGCCGCCAGCACGGCGAGCCCGCCCACCAGTACATACCAGCGGGTCAGGCGGTCCTTGAATGCACGCAGGCGACGCTTGCGTTGCAGCTCGGGCGTATTGAAATCAATCCGCACGGGGGGAGAATTTTGGGTCATGGTGGAGTTGGCCAGATCATTCATGCGCTCACCCTAGCGGTCCCGTATGACAAAAACATGACAATGCAGTGACGCAAAAAAGCCCGCCGCTCAGGCATGCCTGGCAGCGGACTCGCAATTTGCAGCGCGGCCCGCACAGATGCAGGGCGCGCCCGTTCACACTCAGTTTGCAGCGACGCCTTTGGCGGCGTGGTTCAGGCCCAGGTCGGCCAGCGCTTTCTCGGCCACTTTGGCGGGCAGCGGGATGTAACCGTCTTTCACCACGACCTGTTGACCGGCCTGCGACAGCACCAGCTTGACGAACTCGGCTTCCAGCGGGGCCAGAGGCTTGTTCGGGGCCTTGTTGACGTAGACGTAGAGGAAACGCGACAGCGGGTAGGTACCGTTGAGGGCGTTGGCTTCGTTGTCTTCGACGAACGCGCCGCCTTCCTTCTTGGCCAGGGCCACGGTTTTCACGCTGGCGGTCTTGTAGCCGATGCCCGAGTAACCGATACCGTTCAGCGAGCTGCTGATCGACTGCACGACGGACGCCGAGCCAGGTTGTTCGTTGACGTTAGGCTTGAAGTCGCCTTTGCACAGGGCTTCTTCCTTGAAGTAGCCGTAGGTGCCGGATACCGAGTTGCGACCGAACAGCTGGACCGGCTTGTTGGCCAGGTCGCCGGTCACGCCCAGGTCGCCCCAGGTTTTCACGTCGGCCTTGGCACCGCACAGGCGGGTGGAGGAGAAGATGGCGTCGACCTGAGCCATGGTCAGGCCCTTGATCGGGTTGTCCTTGTGCACGAACACGGCCAGGGCGTCGACGGCGACCGGGATGGCGGTCGGCTTGTAGCCGTACTTCTGTTCGAACGCCTGCAGCTCGACGTCTTTCATCTTGCGGCTCATCGGGCCCAGGTTGGCGGTGCCTTCGGTCAGCGCGGGTGGCGCGGTGGAGGAGCCGGCGGCCTGGATCTGGATGTTTACGTTCGGGTATTCCTTCTTGTAGGCCTCGGCCCACAGGGTCATCAGGTTGGCCAGGGTATCGGAACCGACGCTGGAGAGGTTGCCCGATACGCCGGTGGTTTTGACGTAGGTCGGAATAGCAGGATCAACAGCGGCAACTGCGTTGGCAGTCGCAACGCCAGCGGCGGCAAAGGTCAGGGCCGCCATCAAACGCTTCAGTTTCATGCCTTACTCCTAGCAGGAATTGGGGGTAGATGGATCGGGCCCAAGTATCTGCAGGCCGTATGACTACTCTATGAACTGAATGTGACAATTAGATGAAAGGCCATCACCTCGTTCGAGGGATGGCCTTTATAGCGGACGCGGGGCGGGGTTTCAGCGCTTGGTGAGCAGCAGGTAGATGCCTACCAGCAGGCCCAGGGTGCAGATGCCGGCGACATAGTAGGCCGGGCCGAGCGGGCTGAACTTCATCAGCGAGGTGACCATGATCGGGGTCAGGCCACCGAAGATCGCGTAGGCCAGGTTGTAGGAAAACGACAGGCCGCTGAAACGCACCACCGGCGGGAAGGCGCGCACCATCACGTAAGGCACCGCACCGACGATGCCCACGCACAGCCCGGTAACGGCGTACATCGGGTACAGCCACTCAGGGTGCGCCGCCAGGTTGTGGTAGAAGCTCCAGGAGCTGGCCAGCAGCGCCAGGCTGCCGACGATGAACACGCGCCCGGCGCCGAAGCGGTCGGCCAGGCGCCCGGCCACGATGCAGCCGATGCTCAGCAGCACGATGGCCAGGCTGTTGGCCTTGAGGGCCTCGGTGGCGCTGATGCCGTAGAGAGTCTGCAGCACGGTCGGGGTCATCAGGATGACCACGATGATGCCGGCCGACAGCAGCCAGGTCAGCAGCATCGACAGTACGATGGCGCCACGGTGGTCACGCAGCACCGCGCGCAGCGGCACTTCCTCGGCCAATGCCTTGCGCTGCTGCATCTCGGCGAACACCGGGGTTTCGTGCAGCCAGCGGCGCAGGTACACCGAAAACAGGCCGAACACGCCGCCGAGCAGGAACGGGATCCGCCAGGCGTAGTCGCTCAGTTGCTCGGGGGTGTACACGGTGTTGATCAGGGTCGCGACCAGCGAGCCGAGCAGGATGCCCGAGGTGAGGCCCGCCGTCAGGGTGCCGCAGGCGTAGCCGATGTTGCGCGCCGGCACGTGTTCGGACACGAACACCCAGGCACCCGGCACTTCACCGCCAATGGCGGCGCCCTGGATCACGCGCATCAGCAGCAACAGGATCGGTGCCCACATGCCGATCTGTGCGTAGGTGGGCAGCAGGCCCATGATCAGGGTCGGCACGGCCATCATGAAGATGCTCAGGGTGAACATCTTCTTGCGCCCCAGCAGGTCGCCGAAGTGGGCCATCACGATGCCGCCCAGCGGGCGCGCCAGGTAGCCGGCAGCGAAGATGCCGAAGGTCTGCATCAGGCGCAGCCACTCGGGCATGTCGACCGGAAAGAACAGCTTGCCCACCACCGCGGCGAAGAACACGAAGATGATGAAGTCGTAGAACTCCAGCGCCCCGCCCAGGGCGGAGAGCGACAGGGTCTTGTAGTCACTGCGGGTGAGCGGCCGCGAGGGCTGCTCTATGGAGGGGGGCACGGAGGTCATCGAAGCGTCTCTTATTGGCAAATCAGGCCGCGGCAGCGCTGGCCCCGGCCTGTCAGGAGGTCGAACGATAGCAAATTGTTCGAAAAAGCACATGGATCGACATAATCGGGGCAGATAATCATGACCGCATGGTCGTCGCCCCACGCGCGGCTCTATATACTGGCCGCTCGTATCAAACGGTTACGCCTTGTGTGGGATGTTGTGCGAAAACGCCGCTAGGTATGCTTAGTCGGTTTCGCAGAGTTTCCCTTCGCCGCACGGCAGAGCGAAGCAGCGTAGTATGTTCGTGCTGAATCGTTTTTCGCGGCGTCCGCACCAGCGCAAACCAACGAAGCGTTACGGGTCAGAGGCACCCCCGGCATGATTGAACTCGAACAAGAAGATCCTATTCCGCAAGGCGACCTGGCCTTGCAGATCACCGCATTGCCCCGTGAAACCAACGGTTTCGGCGATATCTTCGGCGGCTGGCTGGTCGCCCAGATGGACCTGGCCGGCACGGCCATGGCCAGCCGAGTCGCAGGCGGGCGCGTCGCCACCGTGGCGATCGACCGCATGGCCTTTCTGGTGCCGGTGGCGGTGGGCGCGCAATTGTCCTTCTATACCCAGACCCTGGAAATCGGCCGCAGCTCGATCCAGATGATGGTCGAGGTGTGGAGCGACGACCCGCTGAGCAGTGAATGGCGCAAGGTCACCGAGGCGGTGTTCGTGTTCGTCGCCATCGACGGCAGCGGCCGCACCCGCTCGGTGCCGCCTCGTCGCTGAGCCTGGGGCGCGCTAAACTCGAGGGTCTGCGCGAGGTCCAAGACCTCGTAGGCCACCCTTCGAGAGCAACGCATGTCCACATCCAAGGTAGAAGTCGAACAGCATGGCGAGCTTGCCTGCTGGCGTATCACCACGCCTCGCGCCGAGCTGCTGATTGCCCAGCAGGGCGCACAGGTGCTCAGTTACCAGCGCGTGGGCGAGCCGCCGCTGCTGTGGCTCAGCGATCAGGCGATCTTCAGGCAGGGCAAATCGGTGCGCGCCGGTGCCCCGGTGTGCTGGCCCTGGTTCGGCAACCTGCAACGCAACCCAGCGGCCGTACAGGCCATGTTCCACGGCGCCGAGGCCCCGGCCCACGGGCTGGTGCGCGGGCGTGACTGGCAGTTGCTGGGTATCGACAGCAGTGCGGATTCGGTACGCGTAGACTTCACGCTACCCCAAGCGTTGGGAGAGCTACCCGGCTGGCCGCACACGGTAGAGCTGAAACTGAGCATCGTGCTCGGCGAAGAACTGGCGCTGACCCTCGACAGCCACAACCTGGGCAGTGGCAGCGTCACCCTCAGCCAGGCGCTGCACAGCTACTTTGCAGTCAGCGATGTGCGTGGCGCGCGGGTAGAAGGCGTGGACGGGCTGGCCTACATCGAGACGCTGGCAGACTGGGAGCAACGCACCCAGCAGGGCGACCTGGGGTTTGCCGGGGAAACCGACCGCATCTACCTGCAGGCACCTGAGCGTCTGAGCATCGTCGACCCGGGCTGGAACCGGCGTATCACCCTGCGTACCCAGGGTTCGCGTTCGGCGGTGATCTGGAACCCGTGGGTGGACCGCGCCGCGCAGCTCACGGACATGGCCGATGACGGCTGGCAGCGGATGCTGTGCATCGAGACGGCGAACGTGTGGGATGACGTGGTGGAACTTGCGCCCGGGGCGACCCATTCGCTGAGTGTCAGTATCGGCAGCGAACCGCTCTAGACCGCTATCGCGGGTCAAGCCCGCTCCCACCGGGCATTGCACTGATCATGAGGGCAGCACTGTACCTGTGGGAGCGGGCTTGACCCGCGATGCAGACGACGCGGTTACAGGTCGGAGTCCTCCACAACCCTCACCTTCCCCGCATCCAGCGCATACGCCGCATCGGCCAGGTCATTGCTGACCTTCTCCACCTTCAGCGTGCCGCTGACCCACAGCGGCGTGTAGATATCGTCCAGCTTCAGGCCATGGGGATAACGCACCAGCACCAGCTGGTTGGGCGGCGGTGGCGGTACATGGATGCAGGCGCCCGGATAGGGCACGAGGAAGAACAGCGTGCTGTTGCCCTTGGCGTCGGTCTCCAACGGCACCGGGTACCCGCCCAGACGGATCTGCCTGCCGTTCATAGCAGCCACCGTCTTGCTCGAATACATCACCGCCGGCAGGCCCTTGCTCTGCTTCAGGCCACCCTTCTCGGTAAAGGTACCCATCGCCTCGGGGGAGTTGTGGTCGATCTCGGGCATCTGCTCCAGCGCCTTCTGGTCCGACTTGGGCATCAGCTCCAGCCAGTCGGTCTCGGGCAGCTCGGCGCGGGCCAGGCCACTACACAGCAACAGGGTAAGCAGTACGACTCGGCGCATGAAAAAAAGCTCGGCAACTGACGGAAAGTTGCCGAGCATTCTAGCGCCCTGTCAGCGCTTTTTGATCATGCCGTAGATCACCAGCAGGATGATTGCACCCACCAGTGCACCGAGGAAGCCAGCACCCTCGCCCGCATGGTAGATCCCCAGCGCCTGGCCACCGTAGGTCGCCGCCAGAGAGCCGGCGATACCCAGCAGAATGGTCATGATCCAGCCCATGCTGTCGTCGCCCGGCTTCAGAAAACGTGCCAGCAAGCCGACGATCAGGCCGATGAAGATGGTTCCGATGATACCCATGGCATTCCCTCTGAATTGAGTGCACGAGCCAAAGCCTAGTCAGCGCTTTGGCATCCTGCCATCAGAGGGATGCGCGGCGGGAATGGTTCCGCTCAGCCTGCGATGAGCGCTTCGACCTGCTGGATCTTCTGCTCCAGCGTGGCCATGTCGGCGCAGCGCAGGGTGGCGTGACCGACCTTGCGCCCGGCCTTGAAGGCCTTGCCGTAGTGATGCAGGTGACAGTCGTCGATAGCCACGACCGCGGCCACCGCCGGCACTTCGCCGATGAAGTTGAGCATGGCGCTTTCGCCGACCTTGGCGGTCGAGCCCAGCGGCAGGCCGGCCACGGCGCGCAGGTGGTTCTCGAACTGGCTGCACTCGGCACCTTCGATGGTCCAGTGCCCGGAGTTGTGCACACGCGGCGCGATCTCGTTGGCCTTCAGGCCACCGTCGACCTCGAAGAACTCGAACGCCAGCACGCCGACATAGTCGAGCTGCTCGAGCACACGGCTCGCGTAGTCTTCGGCCAGGCCCTGCAGCAGGTGGTCTTCGCTGGCCACCGACAGGCGCAGGATGCCGCTGTCGTGGGTGTTGTGCACCAGCGGGTAGAAGCGCGTCTCGCCATCGCGGCCGCGAACGGCAATCAGCGACACCTCGCCGGTGAACGGCACGAAGCCCTCCAGCAGGCAGGGCACGCTACCAAGTTCGGCGAACGTGTCGACAACATCGGCTTCGGTGCGGAGCACCTTCTGGCCCTTGCCGTCATAACCCAGGGTGCGGGTCTTGATCACGGCCGGCAGGCCGATGCTGGCGACGGCGGCCTCCAGGTCGGCTTGCGACTGGATGTCGGCGAAGGCCGGGGTCGGGATGCCCAGGTCACGGAACATGCTCTTCTCGAACAGCCGGTCGCGGGCGATGCGCAGCGCTTCGGCGCTCGGATACACCGGCACGAACTGCGACAGGAAGGCCACCGTCTCGGCTGGCACGCTTTCGAATTCGAAGGTCACCAGGTCGACTTCGTCGGCCAGCTGGCGCAGGTGATCCTGGTCGCCGTAGTCGGCACGCAGGTGCTCGCCCAGATCGGCCGCACAGGCGTCAGGGGCCGGGTCGAGGAAAGCGAAGTTCATGCCCAGCGGGGTACCCGCCAGGGCCAGCATGCGGCCCAGTTGGCCGCCACCGATTACACCGATTTTCATGCGTGTGACCTCAGGCCTGGCGCGGGTCTGGATTGTCCAGAACGTTGTCTGTCTGCTCAGCGCGGAACTGTTTCAGAACGGTATGGAACTGCGGGTGCTTGGCGCCCAGGATGCTCGCCGAGAGCAGCGCGGCGTTGATCGCGCCGGCCTTGCCGATGGCCAGGGTGGCAACCGGGATGCCGGCCGGCATCTGTACGATCGACAGCAGCGAGTCGACGCCCGAGAGCATGGCCGACTGCACCGGCACACCCAGCACCGGCAGGTGGGTCTTGGCGGCGCACATGCCTGGCAGGTGGGCAGCGCCACCGGCACCGGCGATGATCACCTCGATGCCACGGCCTTCGGCCTCTTCGGCGTACTGGAACAGCAGGTCCGGCGTGCGGTGGGCGGAAACCACCTTCACTTCGTAGGGAATGCCGAGTTTTTCCAGCATATCGGCGGTGTGGCTAAGGGTGGACCAATCGGACTTGGAGCCCATGATCACGCCAACCAGTGCACTCATCGTCGAGCCTCTTCTCTTGGGCGCCTTCAGGCGCGTCAAAAAACAACAAGCCACGCAGGGACGACCGGCGTGGCTTGTTATGCGAATTAGGGCCGGGTGTACCGACCGAAGGCCGCGCAGTATATCGTAAAGCCGTGTGTTTGATGCACCCCGGCGACCAACTGTAAGCCTTATTTTTCGGGCTTTTTCAGGGCTTCGGGCTGACTCTGGAGTCAAGCCGTCGCCGGCCCGCCTTCGAGCTTGCGCCACAGCAGGCGCACGTTGGCCTTGCGTACCAGCGCGCAGCGGTACAGGCGGATCTCCAGCGGCACGTGCCATTGCGCACCGCCACAGATCACCAGCTCGCCACGTTCAAGCTCGGCGCGGGCCGACAGGCGCGGCACCCAGGCAATACCCAGGCCTTCCAGGGCCATGCTCTTGAGGCTGTCGGCCATGGCGGTTTCGTAGATGGTGGTAAAGCGCAGGTTGCGCTGGCGCAGCAGCAGATTCACCGAGCGCCCCAGAAACGCTCCGGCGCTGTAGGCCAGCAAGGGCACGCTGGCGTCGTTTTCCAGGTCGAACAGCGGCTTGCCGTCGGCATCCGCTGCACACACCGGCAGCATCTCGGTGTGCCCCAGGTGCAGCGAGGGGAAGATCTCGGCGTCCATCTGCAGGGCCGCATCCGGGTCGTAGAACGCCAGCATCAGGTCGCAGCCACCTTCGCGCAGGGCGTGCACCGCATCGCCGACGTTGGTCGCCACCAGCCGCGTGGCGATGTTCAGACCGTCGTTGCGCAACTGCGCGATCCAGCGCGGAAAGAAGCCCAGCGCCAGCGAGTGCGCCGCCGCCACCTGGATCACCTCGCCCTGCCCGCCTTCCAGGTGATGCAGGTGGCGCAGCACCTCGCCCAGCTGGTCGACCACCGTGCGCGCCGTCACCAGGAACAGTTGGCCGGCAGCGGTCAACTCGATCGGCGTGCGCGAGCGGTTGACCAGGGTCAGCCCCAACGCAGCCTCCAGGCTGCGAATGCGCCGGCTGAACGCCGGCTGGGTCACGAAGCGACGCTCCGCCGCCTGGGAAAAGCTGCGGGTGGCGGCCAGGGCGCTGAAATCTTCCAGCCATTTGCTTTCGAGGTTCATCGGGCTCTCCAGGCATGCACCAAAATGGTACACGCTCGAATGTCAATTGGCGTCACATGGAACGTTATGCCGTTTGTGCATAGGTTAGCGTGCAACAGCATTGGCCGCAAAATCCGTGCAGGCCTAGGATTGGCGCCATTCCGGCATGTGCCGGGCCTAACTCGAGATGATCTCTATCATGTCCGCTGCTGCATCGTTCCGTGTCGAAAAAGACCTGCTTGGCACCCTCGAAGTCCCTGCTGATGCCTACTACGGTATCCAGACCCTGCGTGCTGCCAACAACTTCCACCTCTCTGGCGTGCCGCTGTCGCACTACCCGAAAATGGTTGTCGGCCTGGCCATGGTCAAACAGGCAGCTGCCGACGCCAACCGCGAGCTGGGTCACCTGAGCGATGCCAAGCACGCCGCCATCAGCGAGGCCTGTGCCCGCCTGATCCGCGGTGACTTCCACGAGCAGTTCGTGGTCGACATGATTCAAGGCGGTGCCGGTACCTCCACCAACATGAACGCCAACGAAGTGATCGCCAACATCGCGCTGGAAGCGATGGGTCACCAGAAGGGCGAGTACCAGTACCTGCACCCGAACAACGACGTGAACATGGCGCAGTCGACCAACGACGCATACCCGACCGCCATCCGTCTGGGCCTGCTGCTGGGTCACGATGCGCTGCTGGCCAGCCTCGACAGCCTGATCCAGGCCTTCGCTGCCAAAGGTGAAGAGTTCAGCCACGTACTGAAGATGGGCCGTACCCAGCTGCAGGACGCCGTGCCGATGACCCTGGGCCAGGAATTCCGTGCCTTCGCCACCACCCTGACCGAAGACCTCAACCGCCTGCGCACCCTGGCGCCGGAAGTGCTGACCGAAGTCAACCTGGGCGGTACCGCGATCGGTACCGGCATCAACGCCGACCCGGGCTACCAGGCCCTGGCCGTACAGCGTCTGGCGCTGATCAGCGGCCAGCCGCTGGTACCGGCTGCCGACCTGATCGAAGCCACCTCCGACATGGGCGCCTTCGTGCTGTTCTCCGGCATGCTCAAGCGCACTGCAGTCAAGCTGTCGAAGATCTGCAACGACCTGCGCCTGCTGTCCAGCGGCCCGCGCACCGGCATCAACGAGATCAACCTGCCGGCGCGTCAGCCAGGCAGCTCGATCATGCCCGGCAAGGTCAACCCGGTTATTCCGGAAGCGGTCAACCAGGTGGCCTTCGCCATCATCGGCAACGACATCGCGCTGACCATCGCGGCCGAAGGCGGCCAGCTGCAGCTGAACGTGATGGAGCCGCTGATCGCCTACAAGATCTTCGACTCGATCCGTCTGCTGCAACGCGCCATGGACATGCTGCGCGAGCACTGCATCGTCGGCATCACCGCCAACGAACAGCGCTGCCGTGAACTGGTCGAACACTCGATCGGCCTGGTCACCGCCCTGAACCCGTACATCGGCTACGAAAACGCCACCCGTATCGCCCGTATCGCGCTGGAAAGCGGCCGCGGCGTACTGGAACTGGTGCGTGAGGAAGGCCTGCTGGACGAAGCGATGCTCAACGACATCCTGCGTCCGGAAAACATGATTGCACCGCGTCTGGTACCGCTCAAAGCGTAACCGACGCCGTACTACCGCTCACCAGGTTGAGGGACTAGACACCTCTCACCTTTTGAGGGCCCAGGGACTTTGTCTCCGGGCCCTTTTTTTTGCCTGCGCCGCGAGCTTCGCCAGCAATGCCGGCGCCTACAGCGAACCGGTGGTGTCGGCTGCTTCTGCCGACGAGGGCAGCAGCAGCACATTCAGGAAGGTCGAATCGCTGACGATCTCCTTCATGAACCACCACACGAACGCCAGGCAGAGCGCCACCATGAAGGCGGTCAGATCGCCCGTGTAATGGCGCACCGTGAGCACCCCGATAAAGCACAGCACCACGCCCAGCCCGCTGATCAGGTCTGCCCAGTTGGAACGGCTGAGGTGGCGCTTCATGGCTCGGTGATCCGCCTCGGGCAACACCAGCGCCTGGGCACACTTTGCACAGGGGAGCGGCTGCCCGCCCATGAGCGTTTCCAGCTCGCCCTCGCTCGGCAACCAGACGTGGCCGCATGCCGGGCAATTGAGGTCCACCGCGGCGCACAGGCGCTCTTGCGCGGATTTGTACTTGTTCGTCGACACGTCCTTGGCACCTTCGTCCTGAAGCAGGCGCGATGGTAACCGCTGGCTGTCGCGCTGCCCATCGCGAACTCGGGCGGCCCGGCCGCTGACAGCGCGCCGGGGGATGGCGTAAGGTGGTCGGCTTTCCTTCAGTCGAGCACGGAGACAGGCCATGACCCCGGCCCCTGCCCACAACATCATGGTGCTGTACACCGGTGGCACCATCGGCATGCAGGCCAGCGCCGGCGGCCTGGCCCCGGCGTCGGGCTTCGAGCAGCGCATGCGTGAGCAACTGGCCGGGCAACCGGGCCTGGCAGCCTGGCAGTTCCGCGAACTGCTGCCCCTGATCGACAGCGCCAACATGACGCCCTGCTACTGGCAGCGCCTGCGCACCGCGATCATCGAAGCAGTGGATGGCCAGGGCTGCGATGGCGTTCTGGTGCTGCATGGCACCGACACCCTGGCCTACAGCGCCGCCGCCATGAGCTTCCAGTTACTCGGGCTGACGGTGCCGGTGCTGTTCACCGGCTCGATGCTCCCGGCCGGTACGCCGGACAGCGATGCGTGGGAGAACCTCACGGGGGCGCTGCAGGTGCTGAGCCAGGGTACGTCGCCGGGTGTTCAGCTGTATTTCCACTGTCAGCTGCTGGCGCCCAACCGCACCGCCAAGGTGCGCAGCTTCGGCCGGAACCCGTTCGCGACCTTGCAGCGCTCGGGCGGTGCGGCGCAGGCGCCCGTACCGGCAGCACTGGCTTATCGCGCGCCGCTGCAAGTGGCCAAGGTTGCAGTGTTGCCGCTGGTACCGGGCCTCGACGCCGCGCTGTTGCAGGCCACACTCGACAGCGGGGTCCAGGGGCTGGTGCTGGAATGCTACGGCAGCGGCACCGGGCCGTGTGATGACGATGCGTTCGTGGCCGTGCTGGAACAGGCCTGCGCGCGTGACATCGTGGTGGTGGCGATCACCCAGTGCCATGAAGGCGGGGTCGAACTGGGGGTGTACGCAGCCGGCAGCCGCCTGCGCGAGGCCGGTGTGCTGTCGGGTGGTGGAATGACCCGGGAAGCGGCGTTCGGCAAATTGCAGGCATTGCTCGGTAGCCGGTTGCCGGTTGACGAGGTGCGACGGCTGGTTGGTCTGGACCTGGCTGGCGAGTTACGTTGAGCCCTTCGCTGGCTTGCCAGCGAACAGGCCCTGAAGGGCATACAAATTGCTCACTCAACCCCAAGCCCCCTCAGCCGGATGCCGAGCATGCTCCATTCCCACCTCACCACCCTGAACGCGGTTTCCCTGATGCTGCAGGCCTTCAAGGACGAAGACCGTGCCGCCCAGCGGCTGCTCGAAGGCACCGGCATTACCCCGGCCGACCTGGGCCGCGCCGACTGGCGCATCACCACGCACCAGGAACTGCGCGTGTGCGCCAACGCCGTGGCCATGCGCCGGGAAGTTGGGCTGGAACTGGGCCAGCGCATGCACGTTTCATCCTACGGCATGCTCGGTTACGCCCTGCTTTCCGGTGCCACCCTGGGTGACGCCCTGCACCTGGCCCTGCAGTACCCCGCGCTGCTGGGAACACTTTTCCAGCTGCGCCTGATCGAGGACGGCGAGCGGGTCTGGTTAAGCGCCAGCGACTACGGCCAGGCCCCGGAGCTTGCGGCGTTCAATGCCGAGTTCTGCCTGACGTCGCTCAAGGTCATCTGCAACGACCTGCTCGGCCAGCCGCTGCCCTTGCTGGGCGCGCGTTTCGCTCACCCTGCCCCGGATTACCAGGCGCTCTACAGCGCGCCTTTCGACTGCCCGCTGCAGTTCGGCGCCAGCGACAATGCCTTCGCCTTCGAACGCCACTGGCTGGCCCGGGCCCTGCCCCTGGCCGACCCGATCACCCACCGTGCGATGAGCGAACGCTGCCGCCGGCAGAACCTGGAATTCACCGGGCGCCAGGCCTGGCTCGGGCGCATTCGCCAGCTGCTGCAGCAGCAGTTGGAGGCACCACCAGGCCTCGAGGGCCTGGCGCGGCAGATGAGCTGTTCGTCACGCACCCTGCGTCGCCACCTGCACGAGCTGGGCAGCAGTTATCAACAACTGCTCGATGAGCTGCGCTTCGAACGGGCCAAGCAGTTGCTGGCCGAGGACGAGCTGCCGATCTACCGCATCGCCGAGGTGCTGGGCTTCAGCGAGCCGGCCAGCTTCCGACACGCCTTCCTGCGTTGGAGCGGCGTGGCACCGAGCCATTTTCGCGCCTGAAACACGCGCATGCACCGCGAGGGGGCGAAATGCGGACAACCGTGTTGGCCATATCGATCCCCTTTTGGCCGTTTGCGCCGTTCTGCCGGTGGGCGTACCTCTCGACAATGGGGCCACGCCAGTAAACCCGGAGAACAAAAAATGCTGACGATCTATTCCGATGACCATCGCCTGCACCACGGCCGCTGCGAGCTGATCGACGGGCAGTTGATGCCCTGCTTCGAAATGCCCTCGCGTGCCGACCATGTGCTCGAGCGGGTCAAGGCCCAGGGCCTGGGGCCCGTCGAAGGCCCTACCGATTTTGGCCGCGCACCGCTGCTGCGCGTGCACAGCGCCGACTACCTGGATTTCTTTCAGGGCGCCTGGCAGCGCTGGAGCGCACTGGGCCATGACGGCGACCTGCTGCCGTTCACCTGGCCGGCGCGCAGCCTGCGCCAGGTCAAACCCAGCGGCCTGCATGGCGAGCTGGGCTATTACAGCTTCGACGCCGGTGCACCGATCACCGCCGGCACCTGGCAGGCCGCCTACAGCTCGGCGCAGGTTGCCCTGACCGCACAGGCGGCGGTGCAGGCCGGTGCCCACAGCGCCTTCGCCCTGTGCCGGCCACCGGGGCATCATGCCGCCAGCGACGTGATGGGGGGCTACTGCTATCTGAACAACGCCGCGATCGCCGCCCAGGCCTTCATCGACCACGGTCGCCAGCGCGTGGCGATCCTGGATGTGGACTACCACCACGGCAACGGTACCCAGCAGATCTTCTACGCGCGCAACGACGTGCTGTTCGCCTCGATCCATGGCGACCCGCAAGCCGAATTCCCGTTCTTCCTCGGCTATGCCGACGAGCACGGCGAAGGCGACGGGCTGGGCTGCAACTTCAACTACCCGCTGCCGGCAGGCAGCGACTGGGCCACCTGGCGCGGCGCGCTGGACGAAGCCTGCGAACGCATCGGCGCGTATGACCCCGAAGTGCTGGTGATCTCGCTGGGCGTGGACACCTTCAAGGACGACCCGATCTCGCAATTCAAGCTCGACAGCCCCGACTACCTGGCCATGGGCGAGCGCATCGCGCAGTTGGGCAAGCCGACCCTGTTCATCATGGAAGGTGGCTATGCCGTGGCCGAAATTGGCGTCAACGCGGTCAACGTGCTCGAGGGTTTCGAGCGCGCCCGTCAAGGCTAGGCTCAGTCGACCCAGGCACCTGCAAGGCGTGCCAGGGCCTGGGCAATCGCGGCCTCGTTCACGGCCGCGAACCCCAGCACCAGTCCGGCACGCTTATCCACAGGCAGCGGCGTGTCGGGCAACCAGTAATCACTCAGCGCATTGAGTTCGACACCCACCGCTGCGGCACGGGCGATCAGTTCCCGTTCGCGCGCCTGGCTGTCCACGTCGATCTTCAGGTGCAGGCCCGCCGCCACCTCCGGCAAGGCTCCCAGCCCCGCCACAGCCTTCGGCCAGCCGGCCAGAAGCGCATTGCGCCGGCTCAACGCCGCGCGGCGCATGCGCCGGATATGACGCTGGAAGTGCCCTTTGGCCATGAACTGCGCCATCACCGCCTGTGTGCCGACCTCGGAATGGCGCACCGCCAACGCCCGAAAGCGCGAGAATGCCTCCACCAGCCGGGCCGGCAGCACAAGGTAGCCCAGACGCAGCGCCGGGAAGGCCACCTTGCCGAAGGTGCCGACATACAGCACCCGTCCGCTGCGGTCCAGGGCTGCCAGCGGGGCCAGCGGCGCGCCGCTGTAGCGGTACTCGCCGTCGTAGTCGTCCTCGATGATCCAGCTGTCGTTGCGCTCGGCCCAGGCCAGCAGTTCCAGGCGCCGCGCCAGGCTCAGGGTGACGCCGGTGGGGTACTGATGCGCGGGGGTAACGTAGCTCAGGCGACAGTTGGGCAACTGGGCCAGGGCAGCGCACTGCAACCCGTCGAGATCCACCCCCACGCCATGCACCTTCGCGCCCGCCATGGCGAAGGCTTTGCCCGCCGCACGATAGCCGGGGTTTTCCACAGCCACACCGTCACCGGGCGCCAGCAGCAGCTGTGCACAAAGGCTGATTGCCTGCTGCGCACCACAGGTGATCACAATTTGTTCAGCCACGCAGGACAACCCACGGGAGCGACGCAGGTAGGTGGCAATCAGCTCGCGCAGCAGCGGTTCTCCGGCCGGGTCGCCGTAACCGAGGGACGCCGGGTCGGGATTTCGCCAGAAACCCGCCTGCAGCTTGGCCCACACCTCGAAGGGGAACAGGTCGAAGGCCGGTATGCCAACCTGAAAAGCCCGCGGCGCACGAGGCTCATGCACGGATAAATGATTGTTTTCCAGGCGCTCCAGCACGTCCGTGTGGATAACTTTACTGGATAAATCCTCAGTGCAATCACCCGTTTTTGTGGATAACCCTGTGGAAAAACCCAGGGATAACCCTGTGGACAGTTTTGTGGATAGTTTTGGCAGCTGACTGACGTAGGTACCATCGCCCACCCGGCTTTCGATATAGCCTTCGGCATACAGCTGGTCGTAGGCACGAACTACGCTGTTACGTGAGACGGCCAGCGCTGCGGCCATGTCGCGGGTGGCGGGAAGACGCGTGCCGCTACCCAGTCGCCCGTCCAGCACGCGCTGGCGCAGCGCCTGGTACAACTGGCGACTGAGCCCCTGACGACGGTCCAGCACGATGCCGGTGGGGTCGAAGGGCAAGGCAACGCTACGTTCGCTCATGAAATTGGACCTACCAAATAAGCCGGAAATGGCTCTTACCATAAGCCAATAGCCTGACTAGGATGGGGCCATTCGCCAACCCCCTGTATTGCACACAAGGATCCTTTGATGTCTACCGTGACCCTGCGCCCCGTGACCGCCGATGACCACGCCGCCTGGCTGCCGCTGTGGCAGGCCTACCAGCGTTTCTATGAGACCCGCATCGATGAGGCGGTCAGTGCCGTGACCTGGCAGCGCATGCTCGACACCAGCGAGCCGACCAACGCTGCGCTGGCCTGGGTCGATGGCAAGGCGGTGGGCATGGTGCACTGGATCTACCACCGCTCCAACTGGACGGTGGAAAACGCCTGCTACCTGCAGGATCTGTATGTCGACGCCAACCAGCGCGGCAAGGGCGTGGGCCGCCAGCTGATCGAGCTGGTGTACGACACGGCGCGCCAGGCCGGCTGCACCAAAGTGCACTGGCTGACCCATGAAACCAATGCCACCGGTATTTCGCTGTATGAACAGGTGGCCGAACGGCCGGGTTTCATCCAGTTCCGCAAAGCCCTGTAATCGGAGAAGCCACCATGAGCACACCGTTGAACTGGCGGCCGGCCAAGGCCCCGCAGCCTGTCCCGCTGGTCGGGCGCTTCATCCGCCTGGAAAAACTCGACCCGCGCCGCGACCGCGAGCACCTGTGGGCGGTGTTCCAGGGCCCCGAGGCCGACCAGACACTGTGGAAGTACCTGGCCTACGGACCATTCACCGAGCGCGAAGACTTCGACCACTGGCTAGACAGCAACGCCGCCAGCAGCGACCCGCTGTTCTACAGCGTGATCGACCTGGCCAGCGGGCAGACCCAGGGTATCCTCAGCCTGATGTCGATCGTGCCCGAGCAGGGCCGTATCGAGATCGGCCATATTGCCTTCGGCGCGGCCATGCAGCGCACGCCCAAGGGCACCGAGGCCATCTACCTGCTGGGCAAGCAGGCCTTCGCCCTGGGCAACCGGCGCCTGGAATGGAAGTGCAACAACGACAATGCCCGCTCCAAGCGCGCGGCCGAGCGTTTCGGGTTCACCTTCGAAGGGGTGTTTCGCAAGCACATGGTGACCAAGGACCACAACCGCGACACGGCCTGGTACTCCATCACCGATGACGAATGGCCGGCCATTGCCGCTGGTTTCGAACGCTGGCTGAGCGAGGACAACCAGCGCCCAGAGGGTCAGCTCAAGACGCTGGAAGCGTGCCGTACGGGTGCGTGAGGCGGATACCCGGAGCGGGCGTATCCAACAGAAGATAAAAAAAGGGGAGCAATTCGCTCCCCAGAGGTTAACCGCTTGCAGATGAAGGCCTGAGTCAGCCTTCGATCTCGATCAGGATCTCGCCCGGGTTGACCCGGTCGCCCTTGGCCACGTGTATGGCTGCAACCTTGCCGGCGATGGCCGATTGCACCTCGGTTTCCATCTTCATCGCTTCGGTGATCAGCACCGCCTGGCCGGCCTTGACCGTGTCCCCCTGCTTGACCAGCACATCGACGATGTTGCCCGGCATGGTGGTGCTCACATGGCCCGGCTCGCTGGCCTGCTTGCGCTTGCTGCTGCCACCGCCGACGAACTCGTTGAGCGGCTCGAACACCACCTCTTCCGGCATGCCGTCGATGGACAGGTAGAAGTGGCGCTTGCCTTCGGCCTTGACGCCCACACCGGTGATATCCACGCGGTAGGTCTCGCCGTGCACGTCGATCACGAACTCGGTTGGTACGCCTTCGCCACCGGCCGAGGCCACCGCGCCGGCTTCCGGAATCGGCAGCAGCACTTCAGGGGTCAGGCTGCCGGCTTCACGCTCTTCAAGGAACTTGCGCCCGATGTCCGGGAACATGGCGAAGGTCAGCACGTCTTCTTCGGACTTGGCCAGGCTGCCGATGTCGGCACGCAGCTTGGTCATCTCGGGCTTGAGCAGGTCGGCGGGGCGCACGTCGATGACGTCTTCGCTGCCGATGGCCTGGCGACGCAGCTTCTCGTCGACCACCCCCGGTGCCTTGCCGTAGCCGCCCTGCAGGTACAGCTTCACCTCGTTGGTGATGGTCTTATAGCGCTCGCCGGCCAGCACGTTGAAGAACGCCTGGGTGCCGACGATCTGCGAGGTGGGCGTGACCAGCGGCGGGAAGCCGAGGTCTTCACGCACCCGCGGGATCTCGGCCAGCACTTCGTTCATGCGGTTGAGCGCACCCTGCTCCTTGAGCTGGTTGGCCAGGTTGGAAATCATCCCGCCCGGTACCTGGTTGACCTGCACGCGGGTATCCACGGCGGTGAACTCGCTTTCGAACTGGTGGTACTTCTTGCGTACGGCATAGAAGTACAGGCCGATCTCCTGCAGCAGTTGCAGGTCCAGGCCGGTATCGAACTCGCTGCCCTTGAGCGCTGCAACCATCGATTCGGTGCCCGGGTGGCTGGTGCCCCAGGCGAAGCTGGAGATGGCGGTGTCGATATGGTCGGCACCGTTCTCGATGGCCTTGAGCTGGCACATCGCGGCCAGGCCGGCCGTGTCGTGGCTGTGGATGAACACCGGCAGCGACTGCTCGGCCTTGAGTGCCTTTACCAGCTCGCCGGTGGCGTAGGGGGTCAGCAGGCCGGCCATGTCCTTGATCGCGATGGAGTCGCAGCCCATGGCTTCCATCTGCTTGGCCTGGGCCACGAACGCCTCGATGGTGTGCACCGGGCTGGTGGTGTAGGCGATGGTGCCCTGGGCATGCTTGCCCGCCGCCTTCACGGCCTCGATGGCCACGCGCAGGTTTCGCACGTCGTTCATGGCGTCGAAGATGCGGAACACATCGATGCCGTTGACTGCTGCCTTGGCCACGAAGGCCTTGACCACGTCATCGCTGTAGTGCCGGTAGCCAAGCAGGTTCTGGCCGCGCAGCAGCATCTGCAGACGGGTGTTGGGCAGTGCTGCGCGCAGCTTGCGCAGGCGCTCCCACGGGTCTTCCTTGAGGAAGCGCACGCAGGCGTCGAAGGTCGCGCCGCCCCACACTTCCAGCGACCAGTAGCCCACCTTGTCGAGCTTGTCGCAGATCGGCAGCATGTCGTCGGTGCGCATGCGGGTGGCCAGCAGCGATTGGTGGGCGTCGCGCAGGATCGTGTCGGTTACGAAAATTTTCTTGGACATTGTAGGGTTCCTCACAGGCCTGCGTGGGCGGCGATGGCGGCGGCGATGGCCAGGGCCAGCTCTTCGGGTTTGCGCTTGATCGAGTAGTTGGTCAGTTCGGGGTGGCTTTCAACGAAGCTGGTGTTGAACTGGCCGCTACGGAATTCCGGGTTGCGCAGGATTTCCTGGTAGTACGCGGCGGTGGTTTTGACCCCCTGCAGGCGCATGTCGTCCAGGGCCCGCAGGCCGCGGTCCATGGCTTCTTCCCAGGTCAGCGCCCAGACCACCAGCTTCAGGCACATCGAGTCGTAGAACGGCGGGATGGTGTAGCCGGTGTAGATCGCCGTGTCGGTGCGCACGCCCGGGCCGCCGGGGGCGTAGTAGCGGGTGATCTTGCCGAAGCTGGGCAGAAAGTTGTTTTTCGGGTCTTCTGCATTGATCCGGAACTGCAGCGCGAAGCCGCGGTGCTGGATGTCTTCCTGCTTGACCGACAGCGGCAGGCCCGAGGCGATGCGGATCTGTTCGCGAACGATGTCGATACCGGTGATTTCCTCGGTGATGGTGTGCTCCACCTGCACCCGGGTGTTCATTTCCATGAAGTACACCTCGCCATCGGCGAGCAGGAACTCCACGGTACCGGCATTCTCGTAGCCCACGGCCTTGGCCGCGCGCACCGACAGGTCGCCTATGTAGGCGCGCTGTTCGGGGGTCAGCTGCGGGCTGGGGGCGATCTCGATGAGCTTCTGGTTGCGGCGCTGGATAGAGCAGTCGCGCTCGAACAGGTGCACCACGTTGCCGAAGCTGTCACCCAGGATCTGCGCCTCGATGTGCTTGGGGTTGACGATGCATTTTTCCAGGAACACCTCGGCCGAACCGAATGCCTTGGTGGCTTCGGAAATCACCCGCGGAAAGGCCTGCTCGAGTTCTTCGCGGCTGTTGCAGCGACGAATGCCGCGCCCGCCGCCGCCGGAAGTGGCCTTGAGCATAACCGGGTAACCGATGCGGTCGCCCTCTTCCAGGGCTTCGTGGATGTCGGCCACGTTGCCTTCGGTGCCCGGGGTGACCGGTACGCCGGCCTTGATCATGCTGCGCCGCGCCTCGGTCTTGTCGCCCATGCGGCGAATGACTTCGGCGGCCGGGCCGATGAACTTGATCCCGCGTTCGGCGCAGATGTCCGCCAGCTCCGCGTTCTCCGACAGAAAACCATAGCCCGGGTGCAACGCATCGCAGCCGGTTTCCACTGCCAGGTTCACCAGCTTGCGCGGGTTGAGATAACCGGCCAGGGGTTCGGCACCGATGCTATGGGCCTCGTCCGCACGCTTTACGTGCAGGGCGTGACGGTCGGCGTCGGAATAGATCGCCACCGAGCGAATGCCCATCTCGGCGCAGGCACGCACAATGCGTACTGCGATTTCACCCCGGTTGGCGATCAGGATTTTTTTTATCACTGGAGTCTTCCCAAAGCCGTTGGTAACAAACGAACCGGCAGTACCGGTCGGCGCGTGACCAGACGTCGCTGGCCAGTCGTATAATCACCCTAGCGCCGAACGTGAATAAACAAAAATCAATATTTGTTAGGGGCAGCATTAGTAATTGCTTATAGTGCCGTAACAGGGTTTTGCCGAGGCGACGGGAAATATGCGTAAGTCATTGATGCGTATGACATTGCGTCAATTGCAGATCTTCAATGAAGTGTGTGATTTGCGTTCCTACAGCCGGGCCGCCGAGGAGATGTCGCTGACGCAACCCGCCGTTAGTCTACAGATCCGCCAGCTCGAAGAACTGGTAGGCCAGCCGCTGTTCGAGTACGTCGGCAAGAAGCTCTACCTCACCGAGGCCGCCGAGGCGCTGCAGCGCGCCAGCCGGGACATCTTCGGACGCCTGGAGAGCCTCGACATGCAGCTGTCGGACTTGCAGGGCTCGCTGCAGGGCCAGCTCAAGCTGGCGGTGGAATCGAGCGCCAAGTACTTCGTGCCGCACCTGTTCGCCGCCTTCAAGCGCCTGCACCCGGAGGTCAACCTGACCCTCACCGTGGTCAACCGCGCCCAGGCCATCCGGCGCCTGTCGGACAACCGCGACGACCTGATCATCATGTCGATGGTGCCGCAGGACATGGGCCTGGAGTTTTTGCCCTTCCTGAACAACCCGATCGTGGCCGTGGCCCCGCCCGATCACCCGCTGTGCACGCTCGACAGCCTGCGCCTGCAGGACCTGGAGCCGCATACGCTGCTGGTGCGCGAACAGGGTTCGGGCACGCGCAAGGCGTGCGAGGAGTACTTCAAGGAAAAGCGCGTGCACTTCACCCAGACCCTGGAAGTGGCATCGGCCGACGCCCAGCGCGAATGCGTGATCGCAGGCCTTGGTATCGCCCTTTTAACCCGGCATGCACTGAACATGGAACTGGCCACCGGGGTGCTGCGCGAGCTGCCGGTAGAGGAGCTGCCGCTGTATCGCAGCTGGTGCGTGGTGCAGGCCAAGGCCAAGCGGCAGTCGCCGGTGGCCCTGGCCTTTGTTGCGTTCATCCGCAGCGAACGTGCGCAGATCAGCGCGCTTGTTGAGCGTTTCTCGGGGACATTGCCGCTGACACCTGCCATACGCTGACAGCGTGCAGTTCGGGGTAGTCGGCGATGTCCTGCAGCAATTGGCGCTGCTCGGAATAGCTTTCGATCGCGCGGCGAAACTCCATGCGGCGCTGATCCTTTTCCTGCTGCTTGCGGGACTTGGCGGTAGGTTGGTGCGAGCCATCGAATTCACGAGCCATTGCGTGTCTCCCTGGTCGATTGCGGGGAGTTTCAGCGTGCCCGGGCGGGGTTACGGTTTGGCGGCGGGAGGGTTACAAAAGCATGAACAATCAGGCGTGGCATGCGATGCTGCCCTTCGCCGGCAAGCCAGCGAAGGCGTCAGTTCGAGCGGTGCAAGACGATCAGTCGTCCATCGCCTTGATCGACTTGGGCGACAGGCGCAGGCTGCGCAAGCTGCGCTTGACGCTCTTGAGGTGGTTGACCAGGCTCGGCCCGCGCGCCATGGCAACGCCCATGGCCAGCACGTCGATCACCACCAGGTGGGCGATACGCGAGGTCAGCGGAGTGTAGATTTCGGTGTCTTCATGCACGTCGATGGCCAGGTTGACCGTGGACAGTTCGGCCAGCGGGGTCTGGCTCGGGCACAGGGTGATCAGCGTCGCGCCGCTTTCACGCACCAGGTTGGCAGTGATCAGCAGGTCCTTGGAACGCCCTGACTGGGAAATGCAGATCGCCACGTCACCCGGCTTGAGGGTGACCGCCGACATCGCCTGCATGTGCGGGTCGGAATACGCCGCTGCCGTCAGCAACAGGCGGAAGAACTTGTGCTGGGCATCGGCAGCCACCGCACCCGATGCACCAAACCCGTAGAACTCCACGCGCTGCGCCTGGGCCATGGCCGTCACGGCGCGCTGCAATGCCTGGGCATCGAGGTGCTCGCGCACTTCCATCAGGGTGTGCAGGGTGGTGTCGAAGATCTTCAGGCTGTAGTCGGCTACCGAATCGTCTTCATGAATCGCGAATTGACCGAAGCTCGCACCCGCCGCCAGGCTTTGCGCCAGCTTGAGCTTGAGGTCCTGGAAACCGGTGCAACCGATCGCCCGGCAGAAACGCACGATGGTCGGCTCGCTGATCCCGACGCTGTGCGCCAGATCAGCCATGGAGCTATGCATGACAGCCGCTGGATCGAGCAATACGTGATCGGCAACCTTCAGTTCCGATTTGCGTAGCAGATGGCGCGACTGGGCGATGTGTTGCAACAGATTCAAGGGCAGGACTCGGTTATGATCGGCTGACCGGGTTGTAGCTTTCTTGTAGTTATACTACATGACCGGCGACCCGCCCAGCTAAACGATCTTGGAGAGTGGTGGCATTGACTATCCCGTGCGACATTCTGGTGTTCGGCGGCACCGGCGATCTGGCCCTGAACAAACTGCTTCCAGCGCTCTACCACCTGTTTCGCGAAGGCCGTCTGCACAACGCCGTGCGGATCATCGCCCTGGCCCGCCGGACCTTGCCACGGATTGAATTTCTCAAGCTGGTCGAACGCCGCTGCCGCGCCCAGATCGCGCCCCAGGACTTCAGCGACGAGGTGTGGCACCGCTTTTCCACGCGCCTGGACTACTTCTCCATGGACGCCATGCAGAGCGCCGATTTCGGCCGCCTCGCCCGCTTTCTGGGCGAGCCCGGCGGGCTGACGCGGGTCTACTACCTGGCCACCGCACCCAACCTGTTCGTGCCCATCGCCACCCACCTGCAGGTGGCCGGGCTGGTCGACAGCGAAGCGCGTATCGTGCTGGAAAAACCCATCGGCCACTCGCTGGAGTCCGCCACCACGATCAACAGCGCCATCGGCGCGGTATTCGCCGAATCCCAGGTGTTTCGCATCGACCACTACCTGGGCAAGGAGACGGTGCAGAACCTCATGGCATTGCGCTTCGCCAACGCGCTGCTGGAGCCGGTGTGGCGCACCAACCAGGTGGACCACGTGCAGATCAGCGTGTGCGAAACCCTCGGCGTGGAAAACCGCGGCGGCTACTACGACCGTGCCGGCGCCACCCGCGACATGCTGCAGAACCACCTGCTGCAACTGCTCTGCCTGGTAGCCATGGAGCCACCTGCGCAGTTCGAGGCCGAGGCGGTGCGCGATGAAAAGGTCAAGATCCTCAAGGCCCTCAAACCCATCACCGGGCAGGATGTGCAGGACAAGACCGTGCGCGGCCAGTACAGCGCCGGCAAGATCGGCGGGCAGGAGGTTCCGGCCTACTACTTCGAGAAGGACGTGGACAACGACAGCGACACCGAAACCTTCGTCGCCGTCGAAGCCCACATCAACAACTGGCGCTGGGCCGGTGTGCCCTTCTACCTGCGTACCGGCAAGCGCATGGCCAAGCGCTCCTCACAGATCGTCATCCAGTTCAAGCCGGTGCCCCATCGCCTGTTCGACGGCGACCAGGCCAACCAGTTGCTGATCCAGCTACAGCCCGATGAGCGCATCAGCCTGCAGATGATGACCAAGGCACCGGGCAAGGGCATGCGCCTGGAGCCGGTGGAACTGAACCTGAACCTGGCCCAGGTGTTCGGCCAGGCTCGACGCTGGGACGCCTACGAACGCCTGCTGCTGGATGTTCTGGACGGCGACTCGACCCTGTTCATGCGCCGCGACGAAGTGGAGGCCGCATGGGCCTGGATCGACCCGATCCTGACTGGCTGGCAGGAGCACTTCCAGGCCCCGCGCCCTTACCCGGCCGGCTCCAATGGCCCGGACCAGGCCCACAGCCTGCTGGCTCACCAGGGACGCGCCTGGCACGGTTGAAAGCTTTCCGGCTGCCGGGTGCAGCCGCGCTGTTCGATAGTGGGCACGCAACATCCCACCCACCATCGAATGGAGTACAAAGGAATGTCCCTGAAAGCAAAAGGCTGGATCGCGCAGAACGACAAGATGCCGGGCAACGCCAGGTTTCGAGTGTATGGCACCGTGGAAGTCGCCACCTCGGCCATCGTGCCGGTGCTGGTGAAACGCGCCATCCAGGACAAATCGCACGCCCTGGCGCTGGAACTGAAGCTGGAGAACGTGGACGCCCTGGCTGCCCAGGTGATCACCGAACGTGCGGTCTGTTTCGAAATGGACGGCGACCACAGCAACATCCCGAAAGTGGATATTTTCCACGACGGCAAACTGCTGGTGAGCCTGGAGGAGATCCTGGTCACTCACTGACCGGCAGGCTGCGACTTGTTACAACGCCAGGGCCCCGTTGATCGGGGCCCTGGCCGTAGGGCTACCAGCGCCGATCTTCACGCAGCAAGGCGGCCAGGCTGTCGGCCTCCACCGGCCGGCTGATCAGGTAGCCCTGCACCTCATCGCAGCCCTGCTCGCGCAGAAACGCCAGCTGCTCCTGGGTTTCCACCCCTTCGGCCACTACCTGCAGGCCCAGGCTGTGGGCCATGACAATGATCGCACGGGTGATTGCGGCGTCCTCGCTGCCTTCGTGCAGGCCACGGATGAAGGTCTGGTCGATCTTCACGTAATTCACCGGAAAACGCTTGAGGTAGCTGAGCGACGAATAGCCGGTGCCGAAATCGTCGATGGCCAGCTTGACCCCCAGTTCATGCAACTGATGAAAGGTCGCGATGATGTGCTCCACGCTGTCGAGCAACTGGCTTTCGGTCAGCTCCAGCTCCAGCAGGTGCGGTGCCAGGCCGCTGTCTTCCAGCACCTGACGCACCAGGCTGACCAGCTTGCCCTGGCGCAACTGATACACCGACAGGTTCACCGACACGCGAATCGGCGCCAGCCCCTGCCGTTGCCATTCACAGGCCTGCCAGCACGCCTGGCGCAACACGAACTCGCCCATCGGCGCGATCAGCCCGGTCTCTTCGGCCAGGCCGATGAAGTCGCCCGGTGGCACCATGCCCACCTGTGGGTGATGCCAGCGCACCAGGGCCTCGGCAGCCTGCAGGCGGCCGCTGGCCAGGCACAGTTTGGGCTGGTAATAGACCTCCAGCTGGCGCTCTTCGATGGCCTTGCGCAGCTGGTTCTCCAGTTGCAGGCGCTCCAGGGTGCTGGCCTGCAGGCTCTCGGTGTAGAACTGGAACCCGTCGCCGCCGAGGTGCTTGGCGTGCTGCATGGCCATGTTGGCCTGGCTCACCAGCGTGCTGACATCCAGGCTGGCATCGGGCAGCAGACTGACCCCCACTGAAGCGCTGATCACCAGCTCGTGCCCGTCGACACGCAGCGGCACGCGCAGCTTGTCCAGCAGGCGCGTCGCCACCCGCACCAGGCTGGACAGGTGTGAATAGCCGTCGAACAGCACCACGAACTCGTCACCGGACAGACGCGCCACGGTATCGGCCTCGGGCACTGCGTTGCCGATGCGCTGGGCCATGGTCTTGAGCAGCCGGTCGGCCAGCTCGTGGCCCAGGCTGTCGTTGAGCAGCTTGAAGCGGTCCAGGTCGATGTGCAGCAGCGCCAGGCTGCGACCGCTGCCACGCAGGCGCTGGCCGGCTTCATGCAGACGCAGGCGGAACAGCGCGCGGTTGGCCAGGCCGGTCAGTTCGTCGTAGTGCGCCAGGTACCGCAGGCGCTCTTCTGACTCGCGGCGTGCCGACAGGTCGGTGAAGAAGCCCACGATGGTGCCGACCTGGCCACGCGCATCCGTCACGCCGGTCAGTTGCAGCCACTGCGGGTAGAGTTCCCCGCTCTTGCGCGCCTCAACCAGCTCGCCTTCCCAGCGCCCCTGCTGCGCCAGGGCCTGGTCGATGGCACCGTAGTGCCGGCGCGCGTCGCGGCTGCATGGCAGCTCCAGCGCATTGCGCCCCAGCAGTTCTTCGCGCACGTAGCCGGTCATGTGGCAGAACGCCTGGTTGGCGGCCAGTACGGCATAGTCCGGCCCCATGATCGCGATGCCTTCGCTGGCCGCCTCGAATACGGTTGCGGCCAGGCGTTGCTGTTCCTGCTGGGCCTTGCGCGCGCTCACGTCGCGCCGGGTGCCGAGCATGCGCACCACCCGCCCGGCGGCATCGCGCTCCACCGCGCGGCCGCGGTCCTCGATCCAGCACCAGTGGCCCTGGGCGTGGCGGAAGCGGTACTCGATACGGTAATCGTCGGTGCGCCCCTTGAGGTGGTCGACCAGGGCGCGCTTGAGCGCCGGCACGTCATCCGGGTGCAGGCGCGGCTTGAGGTGCGCCTGCACCGCCCGCACCTGCTCCGGGTTCAGGCCGAACAGTTCGTGCAATTGGGTGTGATGCACCTCGTCGGTTTCCAGATTCCAGTCCCACAGCCCCAGCTCACTGGCTTCCAGCGCCAGGGCCAGGCGCTGCTCGCTCTTGCTCAGGGCCTGGCTGGCGCGGTCCAGCTCCTGGCTGCGCTGCGCCACCCTCGATTCCAGCCCGGCCTGGGCCTGACGCAGTTGCTCCTCGATCAGCCGACGCTGCTCGACCTCGGTCGCCAGGGCCTTGTTGAGCCGCTCGCTGCGCGCCTGCGCGGCCTGCAGGTGCTCGATCAGCGCCTGGTTCTGAAAGCGGCGCAACAGGCCCCCCTCGATCAGCCGATTGACCTGCCAGGCCACCACCATCAACGCGCCGAGCAGGATCAGCCCAAGCCAGCCCCAGCCCTGCTGCTGCTCATCACCGCGCCAGAACAGGAACGCGATCGGCGGCAGCAGGCACGGCAAGGTGAAACTCAGGAACGCCGGCAGGCTGACCGCGTAGGCCACACTCGCCGACAGGGTCGCGGCCCCCAGCAAGCCGAAGACCCAGGCCTGTTGCACGAAGTTATCCACAGGCACCAGGGCAATCGCCGCGCTGGCCAGGGTCAGGCCGCTGAAGGCCGAACCGAGCAGGAACATGCGCCACCAGGTCGGTTGCACCTGTCGATCGGGCATCGCCGCGTCGAAGGCCGCCACCTGAATGACCCGCAGCGCTACCAGCGCCATCAACCAGACGATCCACACACTGACCAGCAGGTAGCGCTGCGGGCTCCACAGCAGCCAGGCACACACCAGGCCGTTGAGCAGCATGAACAGGGTGGGCAGCAACGAGCCCTGGTACAACAGACGGGTACGCTCGACGGCCAGTTGCGTGGCGAACTGTTTGCGAATACCGCGGCGCGCTTCCAGCGGCACGCTGACGGAGGCAGATGCGAAGGTCATAGGCAATGTTCTTGTAATGGTGAGCCTCGAACGAGCACGGAGCATACACAAGCAGGCGCCTGGGCCAAACTGCTCTGGGTCATAAATTGTGCGTGGCAATTATGGAACCTGGTTTCAGTGCCGAGCCCTCAAGCACGCGGGCCAAGGGGCGCGACCGATGAGCGGGCGGCGCCTTGGGCGATCTTTTTCCACCATGGGTTTGCCCCCGGCTCGCTTGCGCCCCTAAAATGGCCGGATGCGCGATGACCTCTCCCTCCTGTTGAACTCCCTCAACGACGCCCAACGCCAGGCCGTAGCGGCCCCGCTTGGTCGCCAGTTGGTTCTGGCCGGTGCCGGCTCCGGTAAGACCCGAGTGCTGGTGCACCGTATCGCCTGGTTGATCCAGGTCGAGCAGGCCTCACCCCATTCGGTGCTGTCGGTGACCTTCACCAACAAGGCCGCCGCCGAGATGCGCCAGCGCATCGAGCAGTTGATGGGCATCAACCCGGCCGGCATGTGGGTGGGTACCTTCCACGGCCTGGCGCACCGCCTGTTGCGTGCCCACTGGCAGGAAGCGGGGCTGAACCAGAACTTCCAGATCCTCGACAGCGACGACCAGCAACGCCTGGTCAAGCGGGTGATCCGCGAGCTGGGCCTGGACGAACAGCGCTGGCCGGTACGCCAGGCGCAGTGGTTCATCAACGGGCAGAAGGACGAAGGGCTGCGCCCGCAGCACATCCAGGCCAGCGGCGACCTGTTCCTGGGCACCATGCGCAGCATCTACGAGGCCTACGAGGCAGCCTGCCAGCGCGCCGGCGTGATCGACTTCTCCGAACTGCTGCTGCGCGCGCTGGACCTGTGGCGCGACAACCCGGGCCTGCTGCAGCACTACCAGCGGCGCTTCCGCCACCTGCTGGTGGACGAGTTCCAGGACACCAACGCCGTGCAGTACGCCTGGTTGCGCCTGCTGGCCCAGGGCGGTGACAGCCTGATGGTGGTGGGCGACGACGACCAGTCCATCTATGGCTGGCGCGGCGCCAAGATCGAGAACATCCACCAGTACAGTGCCGACTTCCCCGACACCCAGATGATCCGCCTGGAGCAGAACTACCGCTCCACCGCCGGCATCCTCAAGGCGGCCAACGCCCTGATCGCCAACAACAGTGATCGCCTGGGCAAGGAGCTGTGGACCGACGGCGGCGACGGCGAACCGCTGAGCCTGTACGCCGCCTTCAACGAACACGACGAAGCGCGCTATGTGGTCGAGACCATCGAGAGCGCGCTCAAGACCGGCATGGCGCGCAGCGACATCGCCATCCTGTACCGCTCCAACGCCCAGTCGCGGGTGCTCGAGGAAGCCCTGCTGCGCGAGCGCATCCCGTACCGCATCTATGGTGGTCAGCGCTTCTTCGAACGCGCCGAGATCAAGAACGCCATGGCCTACCTGCGCCTGCTTGAAGGGCGTGGCAATGACGCGGCGCTGGAGCGGGTGATCAACGTGCCGCCGCGCGGCATCGGCGAGAAGACCGTGGAGGCGATTCGCGAACACGCCCGTCACGCCCAGGTATCGATGTGGGAGTCGATGAGCCTGCTGGTCGCCAACAAGGGCCTCAAGGGCCGTGCCGCCAGCGCCCTGGCCGCGTTCATCGAGCTGATCGAGAACCTCTCGGCCAAGGTCATGGACATGCCGTTGCACCTGATGACCCAGACCGTGATCGAGCAGTCCGGGCTGATCATCTATCACCAGGAAGAAAAGGGTGAAAAGGGCCAGGCACGGGTAGAAAACCTTGAAGAACTGGTCAGCGCCGCGCGCAACTTCGAAAGCGCCGAGGAAGACGCCGAGCTGTCGCCGCTGGCTGCGTTCCTGGGCCACGCCTCCCTCGAGGCCGGCGATGCCCAGGCCGAGGAACACGAAGACAGCATCCAGCTGATGACCCTGCACAGCGCCAAGGGCCTGGAGTTCCCCCACGTGTTCCTGGTGGGCATGGAAGAGGGCCTGTTCCCGCACAAGATGAGCCTGGAAGAGCCCGGCCGCCTGGAAGAGGAACGTCGCCTGGCCTATGTGGGCATTACCCGCGCCATGCAGCAGCTGGTGATGACCTACGCCGAGACCCGCCGCCTGTACGGCAGCGAAACCTACAACAAGGTGTCGCGATTCGTGCGTGAGATCCCTGCGGGGCTGGTGCAGGAAGTGCGCTTGTCCAACAGCGTCAGCCGGCCGTTCGGCTCGGGCCAGAAACAGAATTCGAGCAGCCTGTTCGGTGCGGCGAACATCCCCGAAACCGCGTTCAACCTCGGCCAGCGCGTGCAGCACGCGGTGTTTGGCGAGGGCGTGATCCTCAATTTCGAGGGCGCCGGTGCCCAGGCGCGGGTGCAGGTGAACTTTGCCGAAGGCAGCAAGTGGCTGATGCTTGGCTACGCCAAGCTGGAGCCGCTGTAACACCCTCCGCCGGCAAGGCCGTCCCCTGTGGGAGCCGGCCTTGCCGGCGAAGAGGTCGGCCAGTTCCTACACGCACTTGATAAACATCCCACAGCGCCAAGCAAAAGATAGAAACATTATGGCGCTAGTCATGTGTCCTACAACCTGTGCACCATGGCGCGCGTGCACTCCACAAAACGGGAATACCCTTCTATGCAACGTTTTCTTAGCATCGCCTTGGCGCTGTGCATCGGCCTTACGCTGAGCCTCGACGCCAACGCCAAGCGCTTCGGCGGCGGCAAGAGCTCGGGCGCCGCGCCGACCCACCAGACGCGCCAGGCCGCTCCGGCCACGCCGGCCGCCACGCCAAATGCGGCAGGCCGTCCACCGGCAGCCGCCAGCGGTGCTTCGCGCTGGCTCGGCCCTCTGGCCGGCCTCGCCGCCGGTGGCCTGCTGGCCTCCATGTTCATGGGCGACGGCTTCCAGGGCATGCAGATCTTCGACATCCTGATCATGGCGGTCATCGCCTTCCTGATCTTCCGTTTCATTGCCGCCCGTCGCCGCAAGCAACAGCCGCAGATGGCCGCTGCCGGTCACGCGCCGTTCCAGCGTGAAGTTCACGAGCAACCGGCTCAGCCGTCGATCTTCGGTGGTTCCGCTGCACCTGCCGCGGCCCGCCCGGTAATCAACGCACCAGCCTGGTTCAATGAAGAGAGCTTCCTGGCCGCTGCACGCAACCACTTCCAGACCCTGCAGCAGCACTGGGACGCCAACGAGATCGACAAGATCGCCGAGTTCGTTACCCCGCAGATGCTGCAGTTCCTGAAAAAGGAACGTGCCGAGCTGGGTGAAGGCTTCCAGTCCACCTACATCGACGACCTGAACGTGCAACTGGAAGGCGTGGATGACCGTGCCGACCGCACCATCGCCACCCTGACCTTCAGCGGTGTGTCGAAAACCTCGCGTTTCGACCAGGGCGAAGTGTTCAGCGAAAGCTGGAACATGGAACGTGCCCAGGGCGAAAACCAGCCTTGGCTGGTCGCAGGGATCCGCCAGAACGGCTGATCTTGAGGCATTGCACAAAAAACCCCGGGCTTGCCCGGGGTTTTGCTTTTAGCGTAGCGTCCTACTAGGGTATAACGCGCAGCGTGTCGTCAAGGTAAGAGGATTGAACCCGTGGAAGAAATCATCGAGCAACTGCGTGAAGCCAACGAACCGGTACCCGTACCGCTTGAGTTGCCCGACGAAGACCTGCTGGTCGAGATTGAAGAACAGCTGTTCATCGATATCCCGTTCGTCTTCAGGGAGTTCCTGTTGACCGTCAGCGATGTGGTGTACGGCAGCCTGGAGCCGGTGACCGTTACCGACCCGCAATCGCATACCTACCTGCCTGACGTGGCGGCCAATGCCTGGGATGCCGGCGTGGACCGTTCGCTGATTCCGATCTGCCAGGATGGTGACGATTACTACTGCGTCGAGGAAGACGGCACCGTGGTGCTGTGGTCGGCCGAAGAAGAGCTGGTGACCGAAGAAACCTGGGAATCGGTATGGCACTGGGCGCGCGACGTGTGGCTGGAAAGCTGATCCGTCAGTTTGTCGGACAAAAATGATGGCTCTGAGCTATCAATCTTCGTAGAATCGCCGCGCCTTCCTGTGCGCGGCGGTGTTGCTACCGCTCCATCCCCTCGGACATACGACCCGCGCGCACAGGAATGCACCTTCACATGCCGGGGCCCTGTCGATGTACTCCAGACTGTTCACACTGCTCGCCCTGCTGCTGGCGAGCGGCTGCCAGGCGCCGCTGACACAGTTGCAGACCCTCAGCCAGGCCCATGGCCATCGTGTCGAGATCCAGCCTACCCAGCCCTTCCCGCTGGCGCTGAGCGTTCCGCTCAAGGCGCCAGGCGCCCTGCGCCTGCGTGTCTATCTGGAAGGTGACGGACGCGCCTGGGCCACCTCCAGCCAACCCAGCCTGGACCCCAGCCCGCGCAACCTGTTGCTGGCGCGACTGGCCCTGGAAGACCCACAGCCCAGCCTGTACCTGGCGCGCCCTTGCCAGTTCGTCAGTGCGCCTGGCTGCCGCGCAGCGATGTGGACCGACCAGCGCTTTGGCAAGGCAGTGCTCGATAGCCTGGACCAAGCCCTGAGCGGCATCAAGCAACGCTATGGCAACCAGGAGTTCGAGCTGATCGGCTATTCCGGCGGGGGTGCGCTGGCCTTGCTGCTGGCCGCCCGGCGAAGCGACGTTACCCAGGTACAGACCCTGGCCGGCAACCTCAGCCCGCGGTACTGGGCACAGACCCTGCAACTGACGCCACTGGCGGGCTCACTGGAGCCGCTGGACTATCGCCAGCGCCTGCGCGACCTGCCGCAGCGCCACCTTCTCGGCCTGCAGGACCGCAGCGTGCCGGCCTCGCTGTTCGAGCACTACCGCGTGGAACTAGGCAGTGCCCGCTGCATGCAGCAGGTTGCGCTGCCCGGTGTGAGCCACGCCGAAGGTTGGACACAGGCCTGGGCCCAATGGCGGGACCAGCCGCTGCGCTGCAAACCCTAGGGGTGATGTTCCTTCTGATTGTCGAGGGTTTCGAGCAGTGCGATCTGCATGCGCGTGTGCACCCGGATGAACCAGCGCCACAGCAACGCCACCACGCCGGCCGCCACCACCGCGATCAGCAACAGCAGCTCGCTGGTGGGCAGGATGCTCGCCGACAGCGCCGACAGCAGCAGGAAGATCACCAGCAGCGACAGCAGCGGGATCACCTCGGCGATCACCCGGCGCACGCGCTGGGTATGGCGCCCGGCCATTTCCGGCTTGACCCCCATTTCGGCCAGCAGCATCGACAGCGCCTTGAGCTTGCGATACGCGGCAATCAGGAACGGCAATGACAGCAGCAACGCCGCGCCCCAGATCAGCGCTTTCTGCTGGGCCAGGTCGGGCAACCATTCGCTCAGGTACTCGCCGATGCGTGCCGCGAAGTAACCACCACTGAAGAAGATCGCCACCACCAGCGCCAGGTTGACCCCCACCTGCAGCAGGATGCGCCGGATCATCGCCGCCACCATCGCGCCCTCGCCTTGCGGCTGGATGCTGCGCAGCCATTCGCCGTACAGCGACAACACCCGCGACAGGCGCTTGGGCACCACACTGGCAAGCTTGAGCGACAGCGGGTCGGCGGCGCGAATCAGGTAGGGCGTGAGCAAGGTGGTAATGGCCGACACCGCCACCGCCACCGGGTAAAGGAAGTCGCTGGTGACCTGCAGGGTCATGCCCAGCGCAGCGATGATGAAGGAGAATTCGCCGATCTGCGAAAGCCCCATGCCCACCCGCAACGAGGTGCGACCGTCGTTGCCGGCGATGAAGGCGCCCATGCCGCACGAGAGCATCTTGCCCAGGACCACCGCTACAGTGATGACCACGATCGGCCAGATGTACTCGATGAGCACGCTCAGGTCGATCATCAGGCCGATGGCGACGAAGAAGATGGCACTGAACAGGTCGCGAACCGGCTCGATCAACTGCTCGATCTTCAGCAACTGGCGCGATTCGGCCATGATCGCCCCGATCAGGAACGCGCCCAGCACCATGCTGTACTCGAGCTTGACCACCAGCAGGCAGAAGCCGAAGCACAGGCCCAGCACGGTAATCAGCAGCATCTCGTTGCTTTCGAACCTGGCCACGTAGGCCAGTACCCGCGGTACCAGCAGTATGCCGATGACCAGCGCCACGATCATGAACAGCGAGAGCTTGCCGACGGTGGAGAACACCTCGCCGGAACTGACCGCGCCGCTGACCGCAATGCCCGACAGCAGGGCAATGATGCCGATACCGAGGATGTCCTCGACGATCAGCACACCGAAGATCAGCTGGGCGAAGCGCTCGTTCTTCATCTTCAGGTCGTTGAGCGCCTTGACGATGATGGTGGTGGAAGAAATTGCCAGGATTGCGCCCAGGAACAGCGAGTCCATGGTGTTCCAGCCGAACCAGCGGCCGATCTCGAAGCCGATCCAGATCATCAGCACGATTTCGAGGAAGGCCGCAATGAACGCCGTGGCCCCCACCTTGAACAGCTTGCGCAGGCTGAACTCCAGCCCCAGGCAGAACATCAGGAAGATCACCCCGAGTTCGGCCAGCGTCTTGATCGTGTCTTCGTCGTGGATGAGGCCGAATGGCGGGGTGTGCGGGCCGATGATGAACCCGGCGACGATATAGCCGAGTACCACCGGCTGCTTGAAACGGTGAAACAGGATGGTGACCACACCGGCAACCAGCATGATCACCGCCAGATCCTGAATAAAGCTGATGGCATGCACGGCGTGGAGCTCCTTACTTCGAACCGAAGAACAAGCCCGCCGCTCGATGACATGCCTGTCGTGGAGCGGCGGGGGAATTAGTCTGTCAAATGACGCCAGGCACCACATTGCATGGGCTTGGTCAGGTTAACACCGGCGCCTGCGACGAAATGGCGGTGTAATATCAAGAAACAGATAGACCGGTAACACGCCAAAGATGGCACGAACGGCGTGACGGCAACGGCGCTGTCAGCGTCCCGTTTTCATGGGATTCGAAATTGGGGAAAAGAAGCGTGACGACCACTCGCCACCCCGCCTCAGCGCAACCTTACCGTGAGCACACTATGGAACCTGGAAACGCCCAGCTGTCGATGACCGTCCTGATGACCCCGGACATGGCCAACTTTTCTGGCAACGTACACGGCGGCACCCTGCTCAAGTACCTCGATGAAGTCGCCTATGCCTGCGCCAGCCGCTACGCCGGCCGTTATGTGGTGACGTTGTCGGTGGATCAGGTGGTCTTTCGCGAGCCGGTACACGTGGGCGAACTGGTGACCTTCCTGGCGTCGGTGAACTACACCGGCAACACCTCGATGGAGGTCGGGATCAAGGTCGTCACCGAAAATATCCGCGAGCGCTCGGTGCGCCACAGCAACAGCTGCTTCTTCACCATGGTCGCGGTGGACGACGATCGCAAGCCGGTCGCCGTGCCGCCACGCCAGCCAGAGACCAGCGAGGAAAAGCGCCGCTTCGTGCAAGGCAAGCAGCGCCGCCTGATTCGCCAGGAACTCGAAAAGCGCTACCAGGAACTCAAGGGCGACGCCTTCTAGAGCGCCAGGCGCCGCGCCTCGAAGCGCACCCGCGGGTGCATGATGCGGTCCTGGGCACGCACCAGCTCCAGCTCGTAGCTGGTGCAAGCCTGGGTTTCCAGCAGCACCTCGTGCACGGCCGCGGCAGTGAATTCGAAAGCCGCCACCCAGCTGTCACCCAGCAGCACCCGCGCCAGGAACAGGCCGGAGGTCAGGTCGCCGACCCCCACCGGCTGCCGCGCAAACGCCAGCAGCGGTCGCTGCAGGTGCCAACTGCCTTCGGCAGTCACCAGCAGCATCTCGAAGTCTTCAGCCTTGCGTCCCGGGTATGCCAGGTGCTTGACCAGCACAGCCTTGGGCCCGCGGGCGAGCAGGCTGCGCGCCATGGCCACGCAGTCCTCCAGCGACTCGGCCCGACGCCCGCAGAAGCTGTCGAGCTCCAACTGATTGGGGCACAGCACATCCGCCACCGCAACCGCTTCATCGAGCAGGAAGTCACTGACCTCGGCGGGTACGATGCAGCCTTTTTCCGGATGCCCCATGACGGGGTCGCACAGGTACAGGGCGTTCGGGTTGACCGCCTTGATCCGCGCCACCCCAGTAAGAATCGCACGGCCCTGGGCGGCGCTGCCGAGGTAGCCGGAAAGCACCGCATCACAGTTGCCCAGCTCGCCGATCGTCGCAATCCCGTCCACCAGCGCCGGAATTTGCTCTGGCGCAAGCACTTCGCCGGTCCACTGGCCATACTGAGTATGGTTGGAGAACTGAACGGTGTTCAGCGGCCAGACATTGACCCCCACCCGTTGCATCGGAAACACCGCGGCGCTGTTGCCGGCGTGGCCGAATACCACGTGTGACTGGATGGCGAGCAGATGCGGTGTACGTTTCATGCAGGGCTTCCAAACGATCGAATGAAAAACAAGGCGCGCAGTATGGCGCCAAATGCCACCTGTACGACAGACCGGGGTGGCAGTTAAGCTGAGCCTATCTGGTTGGAGCGAACGTAGATGTTAACCCTCGAAAACCTTCTGGTGCTGATGCTGCTGGCCACCGCAGGCGCCTGGCTGTGGCATAACCACGGCCTGCGCGAAAAGGCACTGGAACGGGTCAAGCAGCATTGCGCCAAGCTCGACCTGGAACTGCTGGATGGCAACGTGGCGCTCAAGCGCATCGGTTTTGTGCGCGATGCCAACGGGCGCAAGCGCCTGGCCCGTGTGTACAACTTCGAATTCACAGTGACAGGCGAACATCGTCACCCCGGTACGGTGACGCAGTTTGGCGCGCATACGATGCAGATCGAACTGGCACCCTACCCGTTCGAGATCAAGCCGCCGGTGCAGGGCGGCAACGTGATCGAGATGAACCAGTGGCGCCAGGAGCACAATCGCTGGCGCCAGTGACGTTCCCTTCGTCTACCGGGGCCAGCCTTGCCTGCAAAAAGGCCGACCCTGTCTTCAGGGAATCCGGCATTCCTGCATCCCCTGCTCCAAGGCCGCCACTGCCTGCGGCTGTGCAAAAATCAGCTCGATACGCGAGTCGCGCCGCCACTCGCTGGCCTGCCAGTGCAGCGCCTGCCCCTCCAGCGCATTGGCCGACTGCCAACCCTCCGGGCTGTGGATAACCAGTTTGGCCCTGCGCCACCCAAGGCCTGCAAGCCATTGCTGCAAACGCTGCGGGTGCAACTGCTGGCTCGGGTGCCAGCGCCAGCCAATACTCCAGCCCTGCTCCAGCTGTTGATAAAGACAGATCGGCGTCAGCGGGTTTATCCACAGCGCCGCCGGCAACGGCCTGGCCTCCGGCAGCTTGAAGTTATCCACCGGCAACGGATGCACACCAACGCCCGGCAGGCTGTTCAGCGCAATCTGCCCATGGTCCGTCCAAAGCTGGGGTACATCAGGCAACCCCTGGCTTATCCACAGGCGCGTGGCGGCCGCCAAGCCTTCAGATTTGTTGAGCACCAGCAGCCCCGCACCGTGCAGTGCCTGCGCCTGCGGCTGGGGTAATGCCTGGCCTGCCGCCAATGCCTGGGCGTCCAGTACCAGCACCGACGGCTGAACCGCCAGCACGCCTTGCCAGGGTGCTTCGCCCAGCTGGGCCAGCAACTGGGCAGGATGACCCAGCCCCGAAGGCTCGATGAACAGTCGATGAGGTCGGGCCTTGCGCAACAAGCGCCCCAGGCCCACCTGGAACGGTGCACCATTCACGCAGCACAGGCATCCGCCCGCCACTTCGCCCATCGCCACGCCATCATCGTCGGTGGCGAGCAAGGCGGCATCCAGGCCGATCTGGCCGAACTCGTTGATCAGCACCGCCCACCGCTCGTGGGCCGGGCGCTGGGCCAGCAGGTGCCGGATCAGGCTGGTCTTGCCGGCGCCCAGGGGACCGCCGATCAGGTGGGTGGGTATGTTCTGCAGCATGCGCATCGATTCGTCAGGAAGGATACGCACTATGCTGCGCGCTCAGGCCATCCAGTCAAGCGTCAGCATCAGGCGGCGCTGCCCCGCAGGTACCGCCGGCGAACGGTGCACCAGCCCCTGCCCCTCATTGCCCAGCCACCTCTCGCCCTTGAGCACGGCCACATCACCGGTCGACAACTGCTCCACCTGCACCGCATCGGGCGCCGTCAGCCATTCACTGCCGGGGCCCGCATAAGTACAGATCAGCCGCGCCGGCACGTGGTCGACGTGAAAACGCGGGCACATTGCGCCCTCCAGTGCGCGCAGGCGCAGCCCCACCCGACGCGCGTCGAGCAGGCAGGCGTAGGCGCCCACCAGCCAGCGCACATCGCAGATGAACCCCTCATACCCCTGCAGATCGGCATACGCTGCCGCCAACCCGCGCAGGGCGGGTGCGTCGTCATCTGGCTGCAACTCCAGGGTCAGGGACTCGGCCAGCGGCTGCCCAAGGGACAACAGCACCTGGGCAAAATCGGCCACATGCACCGGCAACTGGCGCTGCCACACGGCCAGATTGACGCCATCCTGCAGCACCTCGGTCAGCACCTGGGGCGATTCGCCGACTGTTTGCCGGGCGCTGCCACGGCGTTTCAGGGCCAGCATCAGGCCGCCTCTTCGTCGTGCCAGTCGCCAAACGGGTCGGGCAGGCGTTGCCAGCCCTCGGCGCCCAATGCCATTTCTTCATCGCTCAGCAGGCAGGCGCCCAGCTCGGCATCCAGTTGCGCAAAGTCGATGTGCTGCCCGATGAACACCAGCTCCTGTCGGCAATCGCCGCATTCGGCCGTCCAGTGCTTGAGGATCGCCGCCGTGTCCTGCGGGTCCTGGGGCCATTGCCCGCGTGGTACGAAACGCCACCAGCGACCGGCAAAGCCGTGGCGCATCATGCCGCCGGCCTGGGACCAGCTGCCGGCTTCCTGGTGCTTGCTGGCCAGCCAGAAAAAGCCCTTGGAACGCAACAGGCGGCCGTTGCTCCAGGGCCTGTGGATAAAGTCGAAAAAACGCTGTGGGTGCAAGGGGCGGCGGGCCTGCCAGGTGGTGGCGGCAATGCCGTACTCCTGGGTTTCCGGCACATGCGTACCGCGCAGTTCCTGCAGCCAGCCCGGCGCCTGGGCAGCACGCTCGAAGTCGAACAGGCCGGTATCGAGAATCTGCGCCAATGGCACCTGCCCCATCACCATCGGCACGATCTGGGCGTGGGCATTGAGCGAGCGCAGAATGGCGCAGAGTTCTTCGCGCTCATCGCTGCCGATCAGGTCGATCTTGCTCAACAGGATCACATCGGCGAATTCGACCTGCTCGATCAGCAGGTCGCTGATGGAACGTTCATCGCCCTCGCCCAGGGTCTCGCCGCGCGAAGCCAGGCTATCGGCGGCCTGGTAGTCACCCAGGAAATTCAGCCCGTCTACCACCGTGACCATGGTGTCCAGCCGCGCCTGGTCGGCCAGGCTGCGGCCTTGTTCATCACGGAAGGTAAAGGTTTCGGCTACCGGTAGCGGCTCGGATATGCCGGTGGACTCGATCAACAGGTAATCGAAACGCCCCTCGCGGGCAAGCCGCGCGACCTCTTCGAGCAGATCTTCGCGCAGGGTGCAGCAGATGCAGCCATTGCTCATCTCGACCAGTTTTTCTTCTGCACGATTGAGGCTGACGTTGCGCTGCACTTCGCTGGCGTCGATATTGATTTCACTCATGTCGTTGACGATCACCGCCACCCGCAGGTTGTCGCGGTTACGCAGCACATGGTTGAGCAGGGTGCTCTTGCCGGCACCTAGAAAGCCGGACAGCACGGTAACGGGGAGACGGTCGGTCATGGCGCAAATACCTCATCAGGGCGTCGGAGCATTCGAAGGATGCCTTTTTCAATGTTATATTATAACAATGCAATTTAGCCAATCGGAGATTGGATGAAAACCTTCGTACTGCTTTCGCTCCTGCTAATTCCTGTCGCGACGGTTCACGCCGCGATGCCGCGCAGTGAGCCTGCCCAATGCACGCGCAGCGCCAACCTGCTGGCCTGCCAAGATCGCGACGGCAATGTGTACAGCGTGCACAGCCAGGGCAACACCCAGTACGTGCGCGGCGTTGAGGTGTTGGGGCAGCGACGCTGGGTGCAAACCAACAGCCTCTATGGGCCGCTGACCTTCTACACGGGCCTGGCCAGCGACGGCGAAGCCTGGGTCGGCTATAGCCGCCGGGTGGGTTGGACCACGCAGAACCGGGTGTCCAGCTCCAGCGGCCAACGCTTCAGCCTGCGTTGCAATCGCCTTGGGAGCTGCGAGTGAGGACTCGGAAAAAGCTATGATGAATGAATCGTTATAATGTAACGTATCGGTTTTTAATTCAGCGATGGTTTCAGCATGAACGCCCTGACCCTTCCCGATATCGCCGCTCAGGCCAGCCAGCAATCCATGCCTCTGGAATGGGTTGGCATGTGCGGCATCGCACTGCCGATCACACTCGACGGCGTGCAGGTACGCGCCAGCGCCGATGCCGGCGTCAGCCTGGATGATGGAGCCTCGCGGGGGATTCACATGTCGCGCCTGTACCTCGCGTTGGAGCCATTCGAGCACGCGGCGTTTTCAGTAGGGTTGGTGCGCCAGGTCCTGGAACGGTTTATCGACAGCCATCAGGGCCTCTCTACCACCGCTTACCTGCGTCTGGGCTTTGAATTGTTGCTCAAGCGGCCTGCGCTGGTCAGCCCGCTGGCAGGCTGGAAGGCTTACCCGGTGAGTGTGGACGCACGTTTGGAAAACGGAGTGTTCCACGTGGAACTAAACGCACAAGTCGAGTATTCCTCGACCTGCCCATGCTCCGCCGCGCTCGCCCGCCAATTGATTCAGCAGCAGTTCGTCGATGATTTCGCCAACCGCAGTAACCTCGATCATGCTGCCATCCTGCATTGGCTCGGCACCGCCCAAGGCATCGTCGCAACACCACACAGCCAACGCAGCACGGCCCATCTGCACCTGCGCCTGGCCCCAGGCGAGGAGCAAATGCCCTTTCGACAGCTGATCGACCTGGCCGAGGCAGCTCTCGGCACTGCTGTGCAGACAGCCGTGAAACGAGCCGACGAACAGGCGTTTGCGCTGGCCAACGGGCAGAACCTGATGTTCTGCGAAGACGCCGCGAGGCGCCTGCATCTGGCCCTGCAACCGCTGCCGTGGATCGACGGCTTCAAGCTGCGTGTGGAACATGCCGAAAGCCTGCATGCCCACGACGCTGTCGCGCAAAGCCAATGGCAGTGGCACCTGCGCTGATCAGGTGCGCGGCTTGACCGTGCCGCAATCGTTGCCCAGCCACACCGCACGGGTGTTCATGCTGCCCTTTTGCTCAACACCGGACGCATTGAACGTGCCGCTGACCTTGGTCAGAAATTCCCGATCGCTGAGAAACTGCGCTTCACCGTTGCCTTGAGCCTTGGGGCAACTGAAGGTGAACTTCCACACATTGCCGTTGCGCTCGGTGATCTTCTGCGTGCACCCCGACTGCGGGTCCTGCAGCGGAATGTCGTTGGTCTGAACCTGCTCCTGGGTCAGGCACGAACGCACCCCTTTGCCCCCGACGCTGATGCCTTGCTTGGCCAGGCCACCCTCGATCATCGCGCGCTGCTCGGGCGGCAGGTTCTTCAACTGGCCGAGCATGAATTCCATGTCGGGCAGTGGCTTGCCATCGACCTGCATGTTGCTGCTGGTCAACTCCCACAGGCCCGGTTGCAACATCTGCGCATGCACCAACGGGCTCGCCAGGCCCAGTACCAGTGCCAGCATCGGCAGACGACTTTTCATGTAGTGACTCCTTCAGAATCCGGCCCCAAGCCGGAACACAGCTTAGACGCGTTTTCGTGCTTTCAGTTGCAAGTGCAGGCGCGAACGTGCTCTGTTAGCGGGCAGTGCCCTCGGATAGCAGAATGTGTATGGATTACCACAGCCCTTACTTCTTCGGTTACCTCATCGGTTTGATTCACCTGCTGGGCGTGATTGCCGCCCTACATGCCGTGTTCACCGTGCGCACCGCCCAAGGTGCAATTGCCTGGGCCATGTCGCTGCTGTTTATCCCCTACTTCACGCTGATTCCGTACCTGGTGTTCGGCAGTCGCACCTTCGACGCCTACATCCAGGCCCGCCGCCAGGCCAACCGCGAAATGCACGTGGCCATGGCCGACCTCAACTGGCGCCCCTGGGTGGAAGAGGCGCTGACCGCGCGCAACTCCGAATCCTATGCGGCGCTGCGGGCCATGCCCAAGCTTGGGCGCATGCCGTGCCTGGCCAACAACCAGGTCAGCCTGCTGATCGACGGGCAGGCCACCTTCGACGCGATCTTCAAGGCGATAGAAGCGGCCCACGACACGGTACTGATCCAGTTCTTCATCATCCACGACGACGGCATCGGCCGTGAGCTCAAGGCGCTGCTGCTGAGAAAGGCCGCTGAAGGGGTGAAGATCTACGTGCTGTTCGACAGCGTTGGCAGTCACGCCCTGCCCTCCGCCTATATACAGAGCTTGCGCGAAGGCGGCGTGAACATCCGCGCCTTCGCCACCCGCCGCGGTTGGTTCAACCGCTTCCAGGTCAACTTCCGCAACCATCGCAAGATCGTGGTGGTCGACGGCATGCTGGGGTTCATGGGGGGCCATAACGTGGGCGACGAATACCTGGGCGGCAACCCCAGGCTATCGCCCTGGCGCGACACCCATGTGCAGGTCAGCGGCCCGGTGCTGGCCTGCCTGCAGGAATCCTTTGCCGAAGACTGGTACTGGGCGGCGCGCCAGTTGCCGCCACTGATCCTGCCCGACACCTACCCCGACAACGGCGTACTTTGCCAGGTACTGGCCAGCGGGCCGGCCGATCCGCAGGAGACCTGTTCGCTGTTTTTTGTCGACGCCATCCACGCGGCGCGCGAGCGGCTCTGGATCACCAGCCCGTACTTCATTCCCGACGAGGCCGTGTCGGCCGCGCTGCGCCTGGCGGTGTTGCGGGGCGTCGACGTGCGTATCCTGATTCCCTCGCGCCCTGACCACCGTATCGTGTACGCCGCCTCCAGCCTGTTCGCCTTCGAGGCGGTGCAGGCCGGGGTGCGCATGTTCCGCTACGGGCCGGGGTTTCTGCACCAGAAGGTGGTGCTGGTCGACAACGAAGTCAGCGCCATCGGCAGTGCCAACCTGGACAACCGCTCGTTCCGCCTGAACTTCGAAATCATGCTGCTGACCGTAGACCTTGCCTTTGCCGCGCAGGTCGAAGCCATGCTCCAGCACGACTTCGACCAAGCGCGGGAAATCACCCCCGAGGACAGCCAGCAGACGCGCCGCCTGCAACAACTGGGGATGCGCATCGCCCGACTGATCTCGCCGATCCTCTGAGCGCGACTGTCAGCGGTACAGGTCCTCGCGGGTCAGCGGCAGGTCGTGGCCACCATCGGCGAACGGCTTGACTGCCAGAATCTGGTGCAGGTTGATCCAGCCCTTGGCAAAGGCATAGGAGCAACCGGCCAGGTACAGCCTCCAGATGCGCAGGGCCTTTTCCGGCACCAGGCTCGCGGCCTTGTCCAGCTGGCTTTCCAGGCGATCGCTCCACTGCGCCAGCGTCCGTGCGTAATGCAGGCGCAGGCTCTCGACGTCGACCACTTCCAGCCCCGCTTCGCTGATACGCGCACTGATCATCGACAGGTGCGGCAGCTCGCCATGGGGGAACACATAGCGCTCGATGAAATTGCCCGCGCCGCGCCCCACCGGGCGCCCGTCCACATGCTTGGCGGTGATGCCGTGGTTCATCACCAGGCCGCCTTCGCGCACCGCGCCGAACAAGCGCTGGCAGTACAACGCCAGGTTGGCATGCCCCACGTGTTCGAACATGCCGACACTCACCACCTTGTCGAAGCGACCGTCCTGGGGCAGGTCGCGGTAGTCGAGAATCTGCAGTTCCACCTGATCTTCAAGCCCTTCTGCCTTGACCCGTTCACGCCCCAACTTGAGCTGCTCCTTGCTCAGGGTGATGCCGAACACCTTGGCGCCGAACTCACGTGCGGCATAACGTGACAACCCACCCCAGCCACAGCCCACGTCCAGCAGGTAGTCGCCCTGCTTGAGCCGCAGCTTGCGGCACAGGTGCTCGAACTTGTTCTGCTGGGCCTGCTCAAGGGTGTCGCCGGGGGTCTTGAAGTAGGCGCAGGAATACGCCATGTCGCGGTCCAGCCACAGCTGGTAGAAATCGTTGGACAGGTCGTAGTGGTAGGAAATGGCCGCCGCGTCGGTGGCCTTGTCATGCTCGCTGCGCACCGGCTGGTCTTCTTCCTCGTCCGTGAGCAACGCCTGACTGAGCTCGTCGCACACGCGGATGACTTCGCCGATGGTGCCCTCCAGTTCCAGCTTGCCCTCGACGAACGCCGCGCCCAGCTCATCCAGGCTGGGGTGGGTCAACTGGCCGATCAGCTGGGGATCCTTGACCACGATGGTGACCTGCGGCTGGGGGCCGAGATCGAATTCGTGACCATCCCAAAGCTTGAGTCGCAAGGGCAACCGCAGGCTTTGCAGAACAGGTGGAAGTTGCGCAAGCATGAAATGAGCCTCCCGTAATCTTCGGACGTCTGCACAAAAGGGTAGCCCATCCTCAAGAACAGGGAGGCATGCCGGACTATAGTCGTAGACCGGCCGATGCAAAAAGGTAGTGGCATAAATTGTATACAACCTCCAGATCGGCCCCTAACCTTGGCGGCATTGTCGATTCTTCATCCGGGAGTACAACAATGAAAACCTATGATGTCGTGATCATCGGCGGCGGCCCTGGCGGCTACAACGCTGCCATTCGCGCAGGCCAGCTGGGCCTGAGCGTGGCCTGTGTCGAAGGTCGCCCGACCCTCGGTGGCACCTGCCTGAACGTTGGCTGCATGCCGTCCAAGGCCCTGCTGCATGCCTCCGAACTCTACGAAGCGGCTGCCGGCAGCGAGTTCGCCAACCTCGGTATCGAGGTCAAGCCAAGCCTGAACCTGGCGCAGATGATGAAACAGAAGGACGAGAGCGTCGCGGGCCTGACCAAGGGCATCGAGTTCCTGTTTCGCAAGAACAAGGTCGACTGGATCAAGGGCTGGGGCCAGCTCGATGGCGTGGGCAAGGTCAAGGTCACCGATGACCAGGGCGCCGTGACCGAACTGCAGGCCAAGGACATCGTCATCGCCACCGGGTCCGAGCCGACTCCGCTGCCCGGCGTGACCATCGACAACCAGCGCATCATCGACTCCACCGGCGCCCTCGCCCTGCCCCAGGTGCCCAAACACCTGGTGGTGATCGGCGCGGGCGTGATCGGGCTGGAGCTGGGCTCGGTGTGGCGCCGCCTTGGTAGCCAGGTCACCGTGGTGGAATACCTCGACCGTATCTGCCCCGGCACCGACGAAGAAACCGCCAAGACCCTGCAGCGCGCATTGGCCAAGCAAGGCATGAGCTTCAAGCTGAGCAGCAAGGTGACCCAGGCCACGCCGTCGGCCGACGGTGTCAGCCTGACCCTCGAACCGGCCGCCGGCGGCACCGCCGAAACCCTGCAGGCCGACTACGTGCTGGTCGCCATCGGCCGTCGCCCCTACACCCAGGGCCTGGGCCTGGAAACGGTGGGCCTGCAGACCGACAAGCGCGGCATGCTCGAGAACCAGGGCCATCGCACCAGCGTGCCGGGCGTGTGGGTGATCGGCGACGTCACCAGCGGCCCGATGCTCGCCCACAAAGCCGAAGACGAAGCCATCGCCTGCATCGAGCGCATCCACGGCAAGGCCCACGAAGTGAACTACGGGCTGATCCCGGGGGTGATCTACACCCGCCCCGAACTGGCCAGCGTGGGCAAGACCGAAGAGCAGCTCAAGGCCGAAGGCCGCGCCTACAAGGTCGGCAAGTTCCCGTTCATGGCCAACAGCCGGGCCAAGATCAACCACGAGACCGAAGGCTTCGCCAAGGTGCTGGCCGATGCCGAAACCGACGAGGTACTAGGCGTGCACCTGGTTGGCCCGTGCGTCAGCGAGATGATCGGTGAGTACTGCGTGGCCATGGAGTTCTCGGCCTCGGCCGAAGACATCGCCCTCACCTGCCACCCGCACCCGACTCGCTCCGAGGCCTTGCGCCAGGCGGCGATGAACGTCGAAGGCATGGCCATGCAGATCTGACCCCGGTCAGCCTGCACGCTTGATCCGTGCGCCTGAACCGACAGCGACCATCACCGCAGGTTCAGGCACGCACCGGGTCAGGCCTGCGCGGCTTTGGGCTCAGTACCGAAGCGGTCCGCGAGGAACGGCGTCAGGTCCAGCGGCAGTGCCTCCTCATGCAGCACCTTGTCGATCAGCACGCCAGTGATCGCCGAGGTCAGGATGCCGGTGCGAAAGTGCCCACAGGCATTGAGATAGCCACTCACGCTCTGCACCGGGCCGAGAATCGGCAGCTCGTCCGGCGAACCGGGACGCAGGCCTGCCCAGCTGCGTTTGAGGTTGATCTGCGCCAGCTCCGGAATGCAGCGCACCGCGCCCTGTACCAGACCATTGATTTCCGGATAGGTGGTGGTGACGTCGAAGCCCTTGTCTTCGGTGGTGCTGCCGATCAGGATCTCGCCGTTGTCCTTCTGCGCCATGTAGCAATCGGCGGTGGTCAGGCAGCCCTGCAGCAGCTTGGGCATGCGCTCGGTGAGCAGGATCTGGCCCTTGACCGGCTTGACCGGAATGCTCAGGCCGGTGGCCATCTCGCTCAGTTCTGCCGCCCAGGCGCCGCCGGCGTTGATCAGGGTCTGGCAGTGAAACTCGCCTTCCACGTCGGTCTTGACCCCCACCACCCGGTCGCCCTGGTGCAGCACGCCGGTGACGTTGGTGTTGAGGAACAGGTCGACGCCGTTCTGCCGCGCACCTTCGGTGTAGGCATCGGCCAGACGGAACGGGCTGACCTGGTGATCGCACAGGAACTCCAGCGCGCCGTGGGCATGGTGGCTGACGGCTGGCTCGGCCTTGCGCAGGGCATCGCGGTCGAGCCAGCGAACCTCGTGGGCCAGGTGCGGGATCTGCGCGACGATATGCTCGGCGTACAGGCGGTCCTCGTCGTCGTAGATCACGTACTTGAGGCCGGTGCGCTCGAACTTGAAGTCCATGCCGTGGCGCTCCATCAGCTCCTGGTGCAGGCCGGGGTACAAGGCATTGGATTGCAGCGCGAAGTCGAAGAACGACTGCGGCAGGATGTGCGGGGTGCTGGAATCGACCGCCACGGCGGCGCCGTTGGCTTCGCGCTTGTGCTTTTGCGACATCATGCGAAAGAAGATCACCCCGCAGCCCAGGCCGACCGATTCGCCGATCGCCCACAACCCGCCCGCCGAGGCACGGGTAGCGTTGCCGGGGCGCTTGGCGTCGATCAGCGCGATCCTGAGGTTGCCACGCTTGGACAACTGGTAGGCGCAGGAAGCGCCGATCACACCGCCGCCGGCGATGACCACATCATAGGTTCTGTTCATGCTTCAGCTTCCGTGCCGAGGTTCTTGAATGCGGAGAAAGGGATCGGATCGATGGGGAACCGCGGGCGCAGCCAGCCCACATCGGCACGCCCGGTGGCCTGGCGCAGGCGATCGTTGCAGTAGCCCACGCACATGCGGCCCTGGCAATCGCCCATGCTCACGCGGGTGCGCATCTTCAGCCCGGCCATGTCCTGTACACCCTGCTCCAGGGCGCGGTCGATGTCGCTGCGGGTGACGTGCTCGCAGCGGCAGATGACGGCGTCGGGTGCGGGCAGCGTGATCTGCTCAGTGCCGCGCAGTGTGTAGCGGTCTACCCCGGCACGAAAGCGCTTGATCGCGGCCAGCTTGCCCAGGTAGCGCTCGCGCAGGTCCAGCGCCTGTTCGGGGGTGATGACCTGAGCCTGGTGCAGGATCGACACGGCGGCGATGCGCCCGGTGAGCATCGCGGCTTCGCCACCGCGAATCCCGCCCATGTCACCGGCCAGGTGAATGTGCGGCTCGCTGCTCTGTTGCCACACGTTGCTTTCGGCGCGCAGGTAGCCGTCTTCGTTGAAGCCGTGGGCCAGGCCCATCTGCTGACTGAGCTGGGTGCGCGGAATGAAGCCGTAGCCCACGGCCAGGGTCTGCGCCGAGACGCGCTGCACACGGCTGATGTCCGGCTGCCAGTTGTCACTGTAGGGGGCCAGGCGCACTTCGGTGAGTTCGCCCTCGCCGTTGGCACCTACCACGCCCCAGCCGTAGTTCATGGGGATACCGTTGAGCTTCAGATAACCGAGCATGCTCAGGCCGTCGAGAAACAGCTGCGGCTTGTTCAGCAGCGCCAGGCTTTCCTTGGCGATCTTGCCGAAGGCACATGCCTCGTACACCCCTTCCACCTTGACCCCGGCCGCGTGCAGCTGGCATGCCACCAGGGGCAGCAGCGGGCCGGTGCCGGCGATGACGGTGGTGCCCAGCGGCTTGACCACGCCGCTCTTGATCTGCAACTGCAGACCGCCCAGCAGCATCACGCCGGGCAGGGTCCAGCCGGGGAACGGCACGTTGCGCTCGTGGCAGCCGGCGGACAGTACCAGGTGGCTGTATTCCACTTCGTGCAGCTGCTCGTCGCTGTCCAGCACTATCAGGCGGTTGCCGCCTTCGCCCCCGACCACACGGGTTTCCAGGCGCACGTCGATGCGCTCGGCACAATCGGCGAACTCTTCGTGCAGGGTGTTCAGCGCGCTGGCATAGCGCTTGCCCAGGTAGCCCAGGTCGACGCCGCTGCGCAAAGGGCCGCGATAGACCACCCCGCCCAGACGCGAAGCTTCGTCGAACAGCACGCTGGAGACGCCATGCCGGGCCAGTTCGATGGCAGCCGCCATGCCTGCCGAACCGCCGCCGACTATTACCGGACGCAGGCTCATTCGACACCCTCCACGTCGAAGCGGTTGACCCCGGTTTCGACCTGCATGCCCGGCTTGACGATGGTCTGGCAGGCGCGGCGCTTGGGGCGACCGTTGATCGACACCAGGCAGCAGTGGCACACGCCCATGCCGCAGAAGGCACCCGTGACCTGGCCATGGTCGTTGCGCGCCACCTGGCGCAGGCCCACTGCGTGCAGCACGTTGAGCACGCTTTCGCCTGCCGCGGCCGGTACCGGCCGACCGTTGAGCTCGATGGTCATATCTGCCCGCGACAGGGGCTGAATATCATGATTGCGGTCCATTGACTGCATTGCGTTTCATCCTTGAAAAGAGTGGCAGGAACCCACCACGGTAAGCCATGGAGGCGCATTCGACATTGATCCAGGCCAGAAAACTGGGTTTCGACTTGTTGCCGGAATGCTGTGGAGATGTACTGCACTTGGTACCATCACCACATTTACATGACGACATGATGACGAACGCCCCCGTGAAACGTATCTATCGCTGGTTGCAGCACCCTCGCGCTTCGCTCGCCGCCCTGTTCGGGCTGCTGGTGGTGGTTCCTGTATGCCTGCGCGTGGCGAACGGCTGGGCCGATCCGCTGGGGTACCTGTCCGACGTGGGCCTCGGTGGTGCACTGGTCGTTCTGCTGTACCGTCGTCCGGTATGGCTGGCAGTGCCCGTGGTGCTGGCGTGGGGAGCGCTGACCCTGGCCAGTGCCGAGCTGGTGGCCGCAGTAGGCCGATTGCCGACCCCGGCCGACCTGAACTACCTCACCGATGTGCAGTTCATGGAAAACTCCGCCGGTGGCAGCCTGGCCAACCCTGGCTTCGCCATTGCCCTGGGGCTTGGCCTGCTGTTGTGGCTTGCGACCCGCTGGGCGGCCCGGGCCAGACCCGTCGCGCCATTGCCGCGGCACCTGTGGGCGGTGCCGGTGACCTGCCTACTGGTGCATGCCGGTACCCAGGCCTGGGAACCTGCCGAAGCGGACGAGTGGCAGGTGTTCAACCTGCCACATCAATTGCTGGCGGTAGGCGTGGGTGAAAGCCAGGCGCGTATCGAAGACTGGCTGGAGGCCGATGTGGTCGACCCACCCGTGGCCATGGCCGGCCTGACCCGCCTGGACCTGAGCGGCAAGCCGCTGCTCGACGCGCCCGGCAGCGCGCGCAACGTGCTGGTGGTCGCGCTGGAAGGCATCCCGGGGGCTTACCTGGACATCAACCGACGCACCCTCAACCCCGCCTACCAGGAACACCTGATGCCCAAGCTGAGCGCCTGGGCCGAACGCGGCATGAACACCCCCGACTACGTGCTGCATACCCACCAGACCATCCGTGGCCTCTACGCCATGCTGTGTGGCGACTACGACAAGCTCGACAACGGTACCCCCAAGGGGGTCGAGTTGCTGACGCAGAACCAGCGCAACCAGGAATGCCTGCCGGCGCAATTGCGCGAACATGGCTTCAGCACGCACTACCTGCAGGGTGCCGGGCTGCGCTTCATGGCCAAGGACAAGATCATGCCGCACATCGGCTTCGATACCACCCTGGGCCTGGACTGGTTCAAGAACCCCAACTACCTGGACTTCCCGTGGGGCAAGGACGACAAGGCGTTTTTCGAAGGCGCGCTGGACTATGTCGGCCAACTGCAGAAGCAGCCTGAACCCTGGATGCTCACCCTGCTGACCGTGGGCACCCACCAGCCCTACTCCGCGCCGGCGGAATACCTCGAACGCTACGCCACGCCCAAGCAGGCGGCAGTGGCCTATCTCGACGACGCTGTGGATAACTTTCTTGCCGGGCTGGAACGTCAGGGGGTACTCAAGGACACCCTGGTGGTGATCACCTCGGACGAATCCCATGGCATCGACGGTGTACGCCTGGCGTCTTCGTGGGGCTTCAACCTGATGCTGGCGCCCGAGCAGGCACAACTGCCACAGGTGAAATCCGGCGTGTACGGTCACGTCGACCTGACCGCATCGGTGCTCGACTACTTCGGCTTCCCGGTGCCCAACGCCCTCAGTGGACGTTCGCTGCTGCGCGACTATGACAACGGGCGGGAAATCATGTCGTTCACCAACGGCAAGCTGCGCTATCACGATGGCAATGCCACCTTCACCGAATGCGATTTCCAGCAGCGCTGCCGGTCGTATGCCAGTACCGGCTTCATTGCCGAACGCGCCAACCTGACAGATCGCTTCCGTGGCCAGCGGGCACGCCAGGTGCAGGCGCGCGCCAGCGCACTGGACCAATCAGTGATGGGCTCACCGCTGAACCAGCACTACCAGTTTGGCAGCGCGACAGTGATCCCGCTGCAGCCGCAGATCAAGGATGACTGGGCCGACAACCTGATCGGCGCGCAGTACCTGGAGATGCCCAAGGGCTCGCACACCCGGGTACGCCTGACGGTACGCTCGGCCGACCCGCAGCAGAACGCCTATATCGTGCTCAAGACCAAGGAGTTCGAGCAGGAGGTGCTGGTGGGGCTACCTACCGAGGAGATGCTGGTCACGCCGGATCAGCCCCTGGAAATGGAGTTCACGTTCGACAACAACGAGTCGCGCAAGGCGTTCTCGTTCCACCTGCTGGGGCATGGGTTGGGGGCGGTCGAAGTAAGCGACTTCAGTGTGGTGACCGAAGCGCCGGGGCAGATTGATGAGCTGGATGAAACGCTGGCGCGGTTGAACGGCAAACCCAGTTGATTCCCTGATTGTCGGTGGACAGTTCACCGGCCTTCAGCGCACAACGCGGCTGTTCAACCAGCAGAAGCGGCTGCCCGCTTTTTCCGGTGTGAAGCGTGGCGCTGGCCGACGCTGTGATGGCCTGAGCAGCGGCCGCACGGGTGTGCGGGGCAAGCAGGATCCGGGAAGGCGAACCTTCCCGGATTCTTTGGCGGTGTGGAGTTGATCTTAGAGAATTAAAGCTGTCGCGGAGGGCCTCATGTTATGGGGCCTGCAGCGCTGTCGAGAGGAAACACAAAACTGTCGCAAATGCCGAATTCCCTGATACGGGCTGATGCGCTTGAGAATTAAGTCTGTCGCGGCCAGCAACGACGCTGCTTTGCGGATGATCGAGATCCTGGTAACTACGCTGGGGCCAATCGCGAATGGCTGAGCACCAGCGCCAAACGACTGGACACCATGGGTGACCGGCGTATTCAAGTCGCAAAACGACTGGATTCCACTGAGCACGGGTGCCGTGCGTCCGACGTAGGGCAAACCCTCTGGTGGCTTGAGCACGAACAATCAACAACAGCGAATGCTGGAAACTCCGTCGCTGGAACGTCGTAGGGAAACGCTAAAACAAAAGCCGGCGTGTGACCGGCTTTTGGAGAGCTGAGCTCATCTTCAGGTGGTGCGAGGCGGCACCGATGCCGCGTCGCGTGCGATCGAGAGGTAGCTTGGATGCAAGGTCCCGATCTTAGGCGCAGGAGTCTCTGGTGTCAGTCCGGGCGCCACTTTGAACCAGTCATCGTCGAAGGGCAGCTTCTCAGACCTGGTCATGTCGAATTTCGTAGTGTAGGAGAGGCCGCTCAAGGGGAAACCAACGTCGCCCTTTGGGATCACGAATTCACCTGGGTAAAGCTTGTCAGTTTTCTTCGAGGTACCGAAGCAAACCTTCACCTCATGGGTGGTAGGCGATGTAGCAATAACGAGGGCTGGCCGGGGTTTCGGACCTGGCTCACCAGATGCTTGGGGGAACCAGCAGTAAACAATGTCCCCTGGGGCAGGAAGTGGATGGTAACGCTTAATAGCACCTTGCGATGGCAGTGGTTGGGAAGTGTTAGCAGTTTGCATTTTTTAGAATAACCTCTGAGTGAATAGCTCCTCCGGGGTATCCGTTGCAGGGCTTGCAGCTCGGATTGCCTCGTACTGAGCATGAGTTAGTGGTCCGTCGTCTTCTTCGTATTTCGGGAGCCAGCGGTTAGCGAGCTCTCGCAGAGCGAGGTGGACGAGTTCTGTTCGGTTCAGGCCGGTCTGCGACATCAGCATCTCGATGGTCGAAATGCTCACGCCGGAAGGCGTGTCTTGAGGGCGTAACCGCACCAGAAATGTTTCAGCTTTTTCGGCATGTGCCATTGGGTGTCTCCTGGGTACTAATGAAGAAAGCGCTTTTGTCCTTGCGGACGGGGTACGAAGCCTTCCTTCGTGAACTAAGTGGTCTGCGCTTTCAGTCTGGCCATCTGCCAGGGCAAGAGGCGGTTGACTGAAGCTGTCGGGTTAAGGTTTGGCTAAGTCATCGAAAACTCCTTCATAGGTGTTTGTGGATATTGATATAGATTGTATATCACTGAAGTGATATTTGTCAATATCCTGTTGACAAGATTTCTTTAAATATGGTTGCGCACCATGAGGCTATTCAACGGTCGAGCATAACCGCCACCAGCAGGGACTTAGCGAAAGCTACTTGCTGATTCTCCATGGGCTCAACGGATCAAATGCTGCCGCTCACGACATTCGCCAAGGTAAGGTTTCTCGACGCTGCCACCACGGACAGTACAGAGGGGTAGGCAGCTAGCTCTCGGCGGGAATCATAGGGTTCAGCCACAAGCGCTCCACGAAATCGGCGCCGTATCAAGTCAATCAAATCCACTTGACTATAGAGGATTCGTGGAATGGCAAGTGTCCACGTTTCATGGAATGTGGACACGTTGGCTTTGGGTTTACATCAAGAGTCAAGGACTACGGTAAGGAAAAGTCCCCTTTGCATTGAGCGTCACCGGCAGCTTACCGGCTTCCAGCAACTGAAAGTTCACTACCGCGCCATAGAGGGAATCCGCCAGCAATCTAAGACGCTCTACCATCTCTGGAGATGCCCCTTCGTCTTGAGCCGTTCTGTGCGCCCTTATCGCTTCAAGAGCCTCGCGCAGCAAAGGTTCACCAGCATTTGCCATGCCCTCTATGAGTTCGCTTCATGCTCCGTCCATTTCACTGAATCAGCCCAGCCCAGTATAGAAGGCTGAAGCAGGGTTCATTCCGGACTGTAGGAATGGCGGCTGCTATCAAATCAACCCCTCATTTCTCAATCATTGCGGAACCTTTAGGCACAAAAAATAGGCCTGATCCCCTCCCGCCAGTCCCCTCTTCCCACACCCAACACCCGGCAGCACGGCGAGCACACCGAGCACGCTGAGTACATCGAGCACCCCGAGCACCGAAGAACCTAAATAAGGATTTGAAATTTCTAAGTTTTTTAAGATTTTTATGCGCGATATCGCGCAATTCCGATACCTGAACTAGGCTAAATCATGAATCTGAGTGGCCTGAGTCGTTCATTCACGTGCATAGAAATGCGTGATATGAGCGTGTAATAACGGTTTGCCAGCTTGGGCATATGCCAGGAAACTGGGCTCAACAAAAACGGATAAGGGCTGCGAAATGGCCAACGCAAAACAGTCAGCAAAACGTCGCTTAACGATGGCGGAACGTGCTCAACAACTCATGCAGGTTCACTTTCCCGATATCCCCGAAGCATGGCAATGGACTCGCAAAACTCACGACGGCTTCAGCACGATCCCACGGACATTGCCTATTGCCATGCAGATCATCGACGCACAGTCCAAGGGACAGCCTGCCGGCCACGTGCTGTTCTGTCTATGGGCGCGCATGCCCGATCATCCGGTCATCACTATTGAGAACCCCAGCACCTTTGCTGCCGAAGCGGGATTTCTCGGAGAGCGGGCAGTGGACACTTGGCGTCGCCGGATGAAGACACTTCGGGAGCTGAGGTTCATCACCACCAAGCCAGGTGCTTCGGGAGATTTTCACTACGTGATGCTCACCAACCCCAACGCTGCGGTCGAGTGGATGCGCAATAACGGAAAGGTCCAGGACGGCCTGTATGGCCGATTCATCGAGCGGCTGCCTGAGATCGGTGCCTACGGCGATATAGAAGCGGTTCGCGCTTACTGGGATGCTCTGGCCGCAAAGGCGGCGGCAGACGCTGAGGCAGCTAAACAAGCAAACGTGCCCACGCCTCCGCCGCCACCTGCCCCATCGACCAAAACGAAACGGACTGCGAGGACAAAAGCAAATGCTTAGGAGAGTACGCGGCATCGAGAGCTTCCACCCTCCTCGGTGCCCCTAAAGTGAAAGCCCTAGACCGGCTGAGGGTCGAGTCTTGACTGGCTAGGGCTGTGGTGGCGCAACACCAAAGTGAAACATCACGAAGGAGGCCGTATGCGGATCGCTAGGAGAAGAGTCACGGGCATCGAGTGCACATCCACCCACCTGGATGCCCATCAAAAATGAAAGCCCTTGGCCAGCTGAGGGTCGAGTCTTGACTGGCCAGGGCTAGGGTGGTGCAAACCTATGAATGCTAGACCCCGCCAGGAGTCTAGCATTCATAGCTCATTCTACGGCAGCTTAGCCCTCCTGTAGCGGAGCCTGCACCTTAGCTCATGCAGCAATTCGCCAATCTTTGCGCTGTAGTGGTCAACTAATCTCGGACACTGCGTTAAGTTTTTCCTCGGCCACAGCGGGCGTCAGCTCGCTGTTCGTTGATGGGTATCTGGAAGCGTCTGGCTGGAAGGAAGCAGATCAGGGCACCCTTCGGGCCCATCAAACGACTGCTCTGCCAAGCTCTTCACCTCTCCGGCTCGGAAGCTTCTCGGTATCGATGCGTTTCCGACACGAAATCGATAAATGCCACTGCTGCGGCAACCGCAAGCCGAGCATGCCTGGGCTGCAGCCCGCGATGTTGGCCGTCCTTGCCATGTCCGGTACCGTACAAACCTCTCAACTGCGTGAGATTGCTGGTCAACTGAGTGAGGTTGCGGAGGATATTCTTGATGTTTTCAGCGCCCTTAGCTGCTTCACTGACTCCGTCGGGAACCAACTGCAATGCTTTGGTAACCTTCTTTGTCAGATTGCCTAGGTCATCGGCCTTGGTGAACGGAATTTCTCGTTTCGTGAGAATGGACTTGCAGCAGCTTTCCACCAGTTCTTTGGCTGTCCCGATCGCCAATTCGGGGTCCGAATCGACTGCATATTCCAGACGTTCAATTTGCTTCGCCATCCATCCGGCGCTCAGCGCCTCGACAACAACTCTCGCTCGCATGACCGACCTGGTTGCGTTCGCTTCTGTCGAAGCGCTGCTTATCAACCGGTAGGAAAAGCGTGGACGGCCGGCGATTTGCTGCTCCTGGTACAACTCCCAGCCGGCGTTCTGGAGTTGATCGTTGAAATGCTCAACGAGCTTAATTGCTTCTTCTCGTTGGGGGCGAACTACGGGGTGCACCGTTTCGCAGAGAAACCGGAGAAATGCTTCAGCACTCCCATCGAAGAGGTTGAATCGGGAGTCGCTGAAGACCCAGTCATCCTCCCAGTCATCGTTGTTGTAGCGATGTTGCCAAATGTCGCCGACGGCGTCTTTGTAGCGGTTGTCCGTGGAAGGAAGGGTTTCAAGCTCATACAGCCGACTCAGAAATTCAACATCATTGAGCTCCCCATACCACTTCACGTTCTCTAGACGTAGGCCATCCGTGATGTTTTGCCGCACCGACTTCGGTAGGTTGGAGGACTTCCCTGAACGCCAATCCATTTGATACTCACGTGCAGGCACGATCAGCGCCGAGTACGCGTCGCTTTGTTCGTGCTCAGTTACCGTCCTTAACGCGGTTGTGATCATTTCCTGGAGTTGGACCCGTTTGACCCCGAGCTTGGCGTACTCCAAAGCAGGAATGATGAAGCGAATTTCCCAATAGTTGGTTCCGCCATTCCAGTTGTCGTTGCCTGTCAGTTCCGCATTCGCAGGATGACCGCGGACTACCTCCGCCGCCTCATCAGCACCCTCTGCGCGGAGAACCGCGTATACCGTCGCCAAAAGCGGCTCAATTTCGGTTTGCTCCATACGGCCCCCCAATCCTGATAACTGAGAGTCATCGTAGCTAGCAGGAAGGGCCATGTGCTATCAAAAAATAGATAGCTCAGTGAAAAGCTAAACCCGAGCATGCCCAGCAAACCAGGGGCCATGCGCATGCCCTTCAGTTTTCAGCCCTTTCCCTACTTGTGGTCCTCATTCCCTGAACCTGCAAGCGTGCCCTCCCTTCAGCTAACCCCGCTTACGAGATGTAGACCCTGAACGAACCGACTTTTTCATCATAATAAGAAGCTGCCGTGCTTCTTGGTTATCCAAGCCGCGACATGTCGGATGACAAACTCTCACAGTGGCAGGTACGCTCGGCGCTCTACCCTAGGACAACTGGTATCGCCCATGCGAAACGAGCGGGCCATCCAGTCAAGGCAGGAGCGCTTACCTATGCCAGACACCACTTTTTCTGATCAACAACTGATCGACACCTTCCTTCCCCAGATCTTGGAAAATGAAGCCAAAGGCGTGCTTCAGGATTTGCTCGCTCAGCCCATTCTAGCCATGCAGTTTCTTTTCTTTTCAGAAGAGGCAACCCAAAAGGCCATCAAGCATGTCGCGGGAATTTTTGACGAGTGCTACCGGTCAGGGCATCTGAAGGTTGCCATGAGCCATGAAAATGCCTGCCTCTACGGCTATGCGTTGTTGTTCGTTCATCCAGACCCAAACGTTCCACGCTATTGTCACAAAATCTTTGTTTTCCCAGAGTTTCGCGGCCACGGTATTGGCTCACAGATTCTCAGTGCGCTGATCGAAGATCCGCGCGATACCTCCCTGTTGTGCGGCTATGACCTGATAGATTTTTACGAGAATGCTGGGCTTGAGCAAAAAGGCGCATTCACGGCTCCAGGGAAGCAGCAAGGATTTGCACTAACTCAAGGTATGTACGCAGACCTGGTTGTGATGGGCACACGAGGAGCAAATGTGGCGGCAGGTGTGTTCATGCTCAACGATGACGACGTAAAGGCGTTATTGGCTTACGCCTGACCTCATTTGAGCAAGCTTTGAAAAAAGCGCCGCACACCACGATGCATGAACTGATGATCAAAGCGGGCTTCAAAGAAGCTGCCAAACGTAGTCTCGATAGTTACTGACGTTTGCAAGCAAGCTTGGGGGGTGGACTGTAGCTTCATGCTCTGTTCAAAGCGATAGCGCCCCAGACGTTGGCGGAAAGCCCGGCTGCCATATTGGCTGCCCTGATCGCTATGGAATAAAACATTCTGTGGGCGGCCCCGCTGCTCGTATGCCATGTCCAGGGACTTGATCACCAGGTCGGAATCGGGCTTCGGTGAGAACGCCCAGCCCACCACACAGCGTGCATACAGGTCGATCACTGCCGCCACATAGTGCCAGCGGCTCCTGAAAGTCGAGTTGGCCTTCGTCAGGAAGCTGGTCACGACCGGTTGCTGAGCGACTCGGTCGGAGTTTCCTTAGGCCGAATAAGTTGCAACTGCTGCTTGTACTCGTCGGTCACCTCCCGCGCAGTACTGACATCACTCACTACCTTTGGAGTTATCAGCACGATCAACTCGGTGCGCCCGTGGCTACGCTGTGTATTGCTAAATAGCCAACCTAATCCTGGCACTCGCCCCAACCAAGGCACTCGGCTCTGGCTGTCCGCCTCATTCTGCTTTATCAGTCCACCCAGCAGTACGGTATGACCGCTTTGCACCGCCACCTGAGTGGACACAGCGCGGGTTGATATGTTCGGGTTGCCATTGCTGTCCAATAGCTTGCTCGCATCACTGACTTGTTGCTGAATATCCATGTACACCAGCCCGCCCGGGTTGATCCGTGGCACCACGTCCAGGATCACGCCGGTCTGCACATACTGCACACTGCTGGTAGTGACTGAAGTATTGTCCAGATTAATACTGGTTTGGTTGATCGGGATGTTGTCACCCACCTGAATCTGCGCGTTCTGATTATTCATTACCACCAACGATGGCGCCGACAGCACTCGCGTGTTACCGCTGCTCTCCAGAGCATGCAATGCCACTTGCAGGTTGCTACTGACAAACGAATAGAACAGCGAGTCGGTGGCCTTCAGGCCTACGCCACCACCGCCCAGCGCGCCTTGACTGCCCGACGCGTTCTCGATCCCCTTGGTACCGGAGTTACCGGCCAAGCGCCCCAGATACCATTGCACGCCCAGGTCCAGGCCGTCGTCCAGGCTGACTTCAAGAATGCGTGTCTCGATCTGCACTTGTAGCGGCGGGTTGTCCAGCCGTCGAATGGCAGCCTGAATCTCCTGCCACTGGGTCGGTCGGCAGCGCACCAGTAACTGGTTGCTGCCACGTTGTGCCGTTATTCGCACCAAGTTGTCGACCTGGCCATTCGCTCCCACCCCGGAAGCGGACATTTGCCCACTCTCATCATCTCCGGCCTGTTCTTCCTCATCTTGCTCAGCTTGCCTTGGCTTGGCCATGACATCCTGCGCGCTGGACATCGGCATGCCACCACTTATAGAACCCATTCCGCGACCAGCCGATAGGGTCAACGTACGTAGTCCCGGCGCAACCTGGCCTTGGCCACCGCTGCTCTGCACCTCGTTAACGTAGATTTGCCGTAGATAACGCGCCAGATCGTTGGCCTTCATGTTACGTACGTCATACACGTACATCTGTGGCTCGTATCCACCGCCCTGGTCAATAGTGTCGATCCAGCGGCCAACTTCACTCAGATACTCAGGCTGGGAGGAGATTGCGACGATGGCGTTGGTCCGCTCGATCGGCAGAAAGCGCACCATACCGGCCAGCGGACTCGCGCTTCGGGGGCCGAACAGCTGATTGAGCTCGGGCATCAACTCGGCGACGTTGGCGCGCTGCAAGCCGAACACTCCAATGGACATACCCTTCAACCAGTTGAGATCGAAGGTGTCGATGGTGTCCTGGTAGTTGGCGAGCTCATCCGGTGTTCCGCTGAGTACCAACACGTTGCGCGAGGCATCAACAAGCAGGAAAGCGTTCTCGCGGGCAAATGGCTTCAGTAGTTTGCGCATTTCCACAGCAGAGATGTAGTCCAGCACGAACAGCCGAGCGCTAAGGCCACTGCCCGGTGCCGGCACGCGCAGTTGCGGGGTCATCTGCCCTGCCACTGCCTGGCTAGCGGGCACCACCCAATAGCGGCCGACCTGCAGTACAAGCGCATTGTCGGTCCATGCGAGCAAGGTCTGCAGGATTGACAGGGCCTGCCCCTTATCCACCGGCTTGGCCGTGGAGAACGACACCTCCCCCGTTACACCTTGGCCGATGCTGTAATCCGCTTGTAGCACGTCGCCCAACACGGTGTTTATCACCGCTGCAATAGGTTGGTTGACGAAATTGAAGCTGATCTGCCCTTCTTGGGCGGCTGAGTGGCTGCGGCTTCGCTTAGAGACATTCGCGACGAACTGGCGGTCACCCTGCAAAATCTGCTGCCGGGGAGCCGCAGCCAAAGTGGTTGTCGGCGCTGGCAACACCTTTGCGTCAAGCTCCACTGCCGTTTTGTCCGGCAGCCGCTCGGCGTCTGTCCCGGCAAGGCCCTCACGGATCAAGTCATCCGCCTGCCTAGGTGGGTGAGCAGGAGTGGCACAGCCCTGCAGCACTAATGCTGTTAGGCAGGAAATTGCAAGTCGGTTGACCACGAAATCAGTATCCTTGGGCAATATCTAAAAGCACGTTCAATCAATCGGCATCGGCAGCTTCGGGCTGCTGATTTCCAGAGTGTGGCGATGTTCGCCATAGGTCAGTTCGACTTTCTGTTCTTCGATGCGGGCCAGCGACCAGCCATTAGGCAGCGCATCGCCTTCCTTGGCCGACAGCACCTGGTCGCCGCTTTGTCTGAGCAGCGCCACCCGCAAAGGCGGGGCGACGATGACCCCAGTAAGTACCAAATCATCCAAAGCTGGTGGTGGCGTACCGGCATCGGGGTCCTGAGGATCGGGCCGTCGCTGCTCTGCAAACAGAGGTAGCTCCCACACGGCCGAGTAAGCCTGCAAATCAATCATGGGGCGCTCGGCCAGCGGAGCAGTTTCGGCCTGCCCAGCCACAGGTGCGAGCACAGGACTAGACGCAGGCCATTGCACGGCGGCTTCAGTGGCCAAAAGGTAAAACCATAGTGCACTCATCAGAAGCGTCGGCAGCAGGTAAGGCAACCAGGCCATGAGCAAACGGCGATAGTCATTCATACGATTGCCCCTCGACTTGCCCTAGATAACCCACCAGTTGCACGTTGATGGCCAACCGGTGCAATGTCGGCCCGTCGGTCTGTTCCTGCGCCAGCCGACGAATGTCCATAGTCTCCACCAGCAGGAATGGAGCTTCGCTCTCCAGTCTGTGCAGTGTCGTCGCCAAGGCCTGAGGGCCGCACTCTAGCTCAGCGTCCACCACAATTCGGCTCAACTGGCCCTGCTTGGTCACCGGCTTGGGCACTCGATTGAGCACACTGCAGGGCAAGCCACTACCCGGTTGCAGATCCACTCGATCGACCACCAATTGCATCAGCTGCGCTTGCGCAGCCTCCGGAGACGGGCCGGTCAGCAGGCTACCTTCAGCCAGCGGCGATTCCGTTACGGCGTCCAGGCGCATCTTGACAGCCTCACGCTGCGCCTCCAGCCGGGTAAAGCGCTGATAAGACGTCAGCAGCAGCGCTTCTTCTTCGTTGATTTGCAGCATGGGCTCGACGAACCAAGGGTGAATCGTCAATCCGTACACCAGTATCAGCAGCGCAACCGTCAGCGCAACGGCGCTGAAACGGCTGAAATTGGCACTCAGTTTTATGGCATTCATCCCTCGCCTCCCGGCAAGCGAGCGTGTAGGGTGAAGTGCTCGCGACCTGTCGCTAGTTCAGGCTGGATACCGCCTTGCAAAGTGGCTTTCAGCAGGCCGGCACACTCGCTAATTTGCGCCGGTAAATCGCTGGCACGCGAGCTCGTACCGGTGAGCACGACTAGGCCATCTGCATCGGCGCGCATGCCTTCCAGCCAGGTGTGCTCGGGTACACAACGGGTCAATAGATCAAGTAGCGCAACGCTGCTAAGACGCTGTGCTTCGCGCAAACGTAAGGCGCGTTCCAGTTCGGTACGTGCCTGCAACTGTTTACGCATGGCATCCACCTGCAGCGCGCTTGAACGTATATCAACCAGCTGCGCACGGCGCGCCTCCAGCGCTTGCTCGCGGCGTTCGACCCAGCTGCTCATGCATACCAGTGCTAGGATCAATGCGATTGCTAGCAAACCATGACGGACAGCGCTCGTACGCTTGGCCACCCCCGCAGACGAGCTTGCTGACAAAAGCTCGATACCCTGCGGCTCGCCATGGCAGTCGAGCACGTCAACGCTAGTCACTTCGATATCCAGCTTTCCAACCTGACACACGATGTCATCGAGACGACTACGTGCTATGACCGTTAGCCTGACATTCATGGTGCCAGCAGGTACTGCCCCCAGAGCACGCACGTCGAAGTACACTTCATCGCTGGTGAATGGTGCATATCGGTCGATTTCGTGGGCCATTACTTTGCGCAACACGTGCCTTGGCATGCGCGGCAGTTGCACATCGCATTCCAGCACTTGTACGTGCTCCAGCAATAACGATACCGTCCGCGCAGAGCCTGAGGCGGCATCGTAAGGCAGTGGCCAACGCATTACCGGGCGCAGCTCACCGACCTTAAATTGCCGCATGAATGAAGCTGGCAGGCAGCCTACTAACTCGCGCCACCACCAGGTAAGAATGCGTGGCGCCGGAGACCGCTCCCAGCGCTCGCTAAGCTGCTCACTTACCGCGCGCCAGTTCAGTGAAGGCCACTCTGGGGCACTCATTTCCCAGCCCCGGTCTGTTGATTATTGCGAACGACAATGCTCAAAGTTGGCCACGGCACGCCTCCCTCCGCGCGGGCTTGAATACGGACCAATCGTGGCAAACGCTGCGGCCACGGCCAATCTTCCAGCCAACCACTGTCACGGCGCATGTCGTCGAAACCTCGATAGTTGATGCGCACGTCGCGTAAGTGATGGTTCAGCACCTGGGACTCGCCCCAGGGCGCGCCATTGTCCTTGTCGAAAAACGTTATCTGCAGCGTCCATGTACCGGATTGTTCGGGCACGAACTGCAAGCGGTGCAGTTTGGGCTGCCTACCCAGCTCCAACGGCACGGCAGCGAGATACTCGATTTTTTTTGATTCCCCCACGAACCGGGGCATGTCACGCATGCCTTCGAGCGACTGACGTAAGAAACGCTGAGCGGCAAGAACTTGCTCCATTCTCTCGGCAGCGCGCTGGCTACGCTCGGCTGCGATGCCACTGCTTTTGAAGCTGCTGGCGGCAAGTACCATCAGCAGACCAAGCAGGCTAAGCGCGGCCAGCACCTCTAGCAAGGTAAACCCCTGCATGTGTTTCATTGTGCGATTACCTGCGCTCGCTGCAGGCGCAGCGTAGTAAAGCGCTCTTCGCGCTGGCCTTGGCGCAACGTAAGAGCCAGATGGTAAAGGCCAATGCCCGGAAGGCTGTCGCGCAATGTGCACTCAAAACGCCAATGGATGCCATCGCGCTCCCCTGCCTCGAAACCGGGTTGCAAGATTTGCAGCGAATGCTCTGCCATTAGTGAGCGGGCGACCTGTGCCATGCCGACTTTCGTCTCACCCACCAGCTGATCACGCGCAGCATCACGCAAAGCACTCATTAGTACTGTCAGGCCCAGAGCCAGCAGTACGATGGCAGCCAGCATCTCGAGCAAGGTGAAGCCGCCCTGCCGGCGATTGCAACGGGTCATGGGCGCGTCATCCCAAGGGTTGCTACACCGGTCAACCAACTGACGTTGATCCGTTGCTCACGGCCGGCGATAAGCAACCGCACGTTGCCGCCACTTGAGTTACCGTCAGGGTAGAAATGAATGGCCGGTTCAGAACCTTCTGGCGTTGACGCGACCTGAAGCTCCCATTGTAGGCTAGAGGGTAAGCAACGAGGCTTGTGCGCGTCTCGCCGATAGCACAACGCACGCACATCAAAATATACGCTGACGGGATGTCGCTCACGGCGTGCCTGCAGCCGAGCCTCACGCAACACCTGCAGCAACTCGCCGGGAGCCCGACGCTCACGCACGCTGGCCAGACCTTGCGTCGCCGCAGTGGCCAGCAACGTGCAGGCGATGGCAACCAACGCCATTACTGCTAGCATCTCGAATAGGGTGAAACCATCTTGGCGAAGGGCTACTGCCAATTGCCCACATCCGCATCGTTACCTTTACCGCCTGGCTTACCGTCGCGGCCAAGGAATACCAAGTCGAAGCTACCATGCTCACCCGGGCTCAGGTAGGCAAAGGCATGCCCGAACGGGTCGCGTAATTCGCTTTGTTTAGCATATGGCCCCTGCCAACCTGGGGCATTCGCCGGTTTGGCCAGTAGATAGGCAAGGTCGGCCGGCGGCGCCCCCACATCCATGGCATAGTTTTCAATCTTCATGCTCAAACTAGCCAACTGCGCCTTCCCCGCGCCAACCTTGCCCTTGTCAACGTTACCGCCAACCTGACGTACTACAATGGTGGCGATAACCCCCAACAATACGATCACGGCTAGCATTTCCAAGAGGGTGAACCCCTGATTGCGACGACGTTTTGTCACGACAACTCCTTGTAAATTGCATTCAGATATTGCTGGTCAGACTCATCAGCGGCAGCAGGATCGCCAGCATGATCAGCGCAACCAGCAAGGTCATCACCAGCGTCAAGGTTGGCACTAAGGCCGCCATGAAGCGCTTGATGCTGGTCTGGTTCTGCTTGTCATAGATACGTGCAACCTTCAGTAATATTGAGCCCAACTGGCCGGATTGCTCACCCACCCCGATCATTTGTACCGCCAACTCCGGAAATAACTGGGTGCGGGTCAGCGCCACTACCAGCGGTGTGCCTTCGCGTACTTCCTCGGCAGCTCTGCCAAGGGCCGATTGCATAGCCCGGTTACTGGCAACCTGCCGGGCAATATCGAGGCTTGCCAGCAAGGCCACCCGCTTGTTCAGCAACGTGCCCAATGTTTGTGCGAGCCTGGCTGTATCCAGCTCCTGTAGAAATCTTCCCAGGGCGCCACGGCGCAGCAACCAGGCATCCAGCTTTAGGCGCCGTTGAGGGGCACGCAGAGTAAACAACGCACAACAGATAAATAGCGCCAAGCTCAGCGCAGAGAACGCTCCCCAGCGCGCCAGCCCTTCACCCAGCCACAGAATGGCTTCGGTAAGCATGGGTAGTGCAATACCGAGATCGCTGAACACTGGTACGAATTGCGGCACCACATACGCCAACAGAAGCATCAACGACCCCATTACTCCTGCCACAAGAAATGCGGGGTAGATCAGCGCGCTGATCAGCTCACTGCGCTGCGACTGGGTACGCTCCAGATAGGCCGCAAGTTGGGCCATCGTATCGCCCAGAGTACCTGACGCCTCTCCTGCACGAACGAGGCTCAAGTAGAAGGGTGAAAACAGTGAACTTTGCCGGCCCATGGCCGACGACAACGATGTGCCTGCCTTGACTTGGGCGAGCAAACCTTCAAGCAGTTCACGCTGGTGCTGGCGGTTTGCTTGGCGGGCCTGCAAGGCCAACGCACTTTCCAACGGTTGTCCCGCCTCAAGCAACGTGGCCAATTGCTCGGTGAAACGCACCAAAGCGGTCTGATCGAGTTGGCGTCGTGTGCCGACGATACGCTGCCAGTAACCTTGCGCCGGACATAACTCAACAATCAACAACCCTTGGGCCTGCAGCCGGACAATCGCCTGAGCATAATTGTCGGCCTGCGTAAGGCCAGCCTGACGCTTGCCTTGACCATCCATAGCCTGGTAGCGAAAAAAACTCATGCTGCCTGCTCACCCTCATCACGCGTGACACGTAGCACTTCTTCAAGACTGGTCACACCGGTAAGAGCCAGACGCAGCCCGTCCTCATAAAGTGTACGCAAGCCCTCCTCTCGGGCGACCCGCTCCAGTGCGCTGCTATCGACCCGCTCCATCAGCATGGCGCGGATACGCTCGGACATGACCAGCAGTTCACTGACTACCACTCGCCCCCGGTAGCCCCCCCCGGCAGCATCCGCTCGCGGGCGGAACAAACGTATCGGTCGCTCCTCAGTGTAATGCTCCAAGCGATGCTCACGCACCAGTGCTGGTGGGGCTTCGAAGGCTTCGCACTGGTCAGGATCGAGACGCCTTAGCAAGCGCTGCGCCAGCACACCATTCAGGGTAGATGCAAGCAGGTAGCTCTCCGCGCCCATATCCAGCAAGCGGGTGATACTGGCACATGCACTATTGGTGTGTAGCGTTGACAGCACCAGATGCCCGGTCAGCGCGGACTGGATGGCAATACGGCAGGTTTCTAGGTCACGGATTTCGCCGATCATAATTACGTCCGGGTCTTGCCGGACAATCGAACGCAACGCAGTCGCGAAGTCCAGCCCGATAGCGGGCTTGACCTGCAGTTGGTTGACACCATCGATCTGATACTCGACGGGGTCCTCGACGGTAATGATCTTGCGTTCCGTGGTGTTCAGCCGAGCCAATGCGGTATATAGCGTGGTGGTCTTGCCGCAGCCGGTCGGACCAGTGACCAGCAAGATACCGTTTGGCTGTTCCAGCACCTCCAGCAGCGTGTCCAAATAGCTGCCAGTAAATCCAAGCTGCGAGAAATCAAGCGTGACGCTGGTACGGTCGAGCAAGCGTAGAGCCACCGACTCACCGAAACTGGTAGGCAGTGTCGATACCCGTAAATCAATCTGACGCCCTGCAAGGTGCAAGGCAATTCGTCCATCCTGGGGCAGGCGACGCTCGGCAATGTCCAGCCGGGCCATGATCTTGATGCGAGATATGACTGCGGCAGCCGAGCGTACTGGCGGAGACTCTGCTTCACGCAGCAGTCCGTCCACCCGGTAGCGAACGTTCAGCCGTTTTTCGAATGGCTCAATATGCACATCGGATGCACACAGATCCATGGCACGCTGAAGGATCAGGTTGACAAGACGAATGACCGGAGCCTCCGATGCCAAGTCCTTGAGATGGTCGATGCTCTCGGGGTCCGCTAGGTCCTCGAACTGTTCGATCAGCGTCCCCATCACAGTGCGGCCTCGGCCGTAGAGAGTTTCGATCATCTGCTCGATTTCGCTCCGGGTACCAACAAGCGGAAGTACATTTAACCCGGTCGCGTACATTATTGCGCGCAACGCGTAACGCTCGGCGGGACGGGCGACACCCACCTTCAATTTTCCATCAGTAGTCATGCCGACCGGGACGACACAGTGATGGTGAAGGAAGCGCAATGGCAAAGGTGGTAAATCAGCTTCCGGCTTGACGGCTGCTTGCGGATCGAAACGCTGCCAGCCCAGAGTGGCGGACCATGCCTGCGCCAGATGGGCCTCCGAGAGCAAGCCCAGGCGCAACAACCATTCACTAACACTGCTTTGCGGTTGCTCCCCACGCAAAGTTGCGAGCTGTTCGAGTGAATCACGGGTAAGGCTTCCACCTTCAACCAGGTGCTCCACAAGGCTATCGTCGACGTCCATATCCACGGCTTCCAGCGGCGTTTCCAGAAACCGGAAACCGAAAAATCGGCGGATGATAACAATTAGCACTCGCTTTGGATATGCTCGCCCAGTTCAGCGCTCTTGCCAGTGCAGAACCTTAAAAATACCGGCCTCGCTGTCTTCCGGGGTGATCTGCACTGTCGCCAGCAGCCCTGCAGTGAAACCATCAGCAAGAATTGCCTGTACATCGATGCTCACGACCGAGCCTGGGTTGCTGTTGTATTGCTGTGCCTTTGGCAGACCAATAGCCTTGCTCAACACCTGGTCAGCGAAAGCCGCAGCGGGGACCCCGTCTCCTCCCCACAACGTCACGTAGGGCAAGATGCGCTGATACAGTGCAGTGTCCATGGAGGTGACAACGAGCAAGTCTTCGAGATGCTGCAGCGGCTCACCTTGATCCCGGCGCATACGCATCTGGCTGACCAATGCATTCGCTTCTTCCGAACTGGTCCCCATGACATGGAAAAAACGGGCGAAGTAATCAAGGTTACCAAAATTGAGGTCAAGCTTGCCGTGCTCGCTGCGCACCGAAACCGCCAGCGTCACGCCATCGAGGGTAACGGGGTGCGTCTGACCATTGGCTATATACCGGTCAGGGTTTTGCAGCATCTCATACACAGCCAGTGAGAGCCCGCCCTCGGCAGCGACTACAGCCTTGCTGCGTTGTAACTCGGCATGGTTCTGGCGGCTCTCCACACGATGGGTAGCCACCACGCCCGTGACAAACATGCTGATTGCTGCCAGCAGCCAGATCACCAGCGTCAACGCCATGCCGCGTTGACGCGTGAAACCAATCAGCATGGCCGCCCCTGCCGCAAAGCAACGACAGGCACACAGAATGTTCTCCCATTAAAAATTGATGTCAGGGTTAAGGTCATTTCTGGTAATTTACCGATCAGTTGCAAATGGGTATCATTATACATGATATCGAATCGCTTCCTGATTTGAATCGCATGATACGAGATGCAGTTTTTCATGGAGCGAAAAATTTTGCCGCAAACAATCTTAGTTTATTTTCACCTCCTGAGACACATGATTTTTGACTTGAAGCTCAAGGGCGACTCTTCGGTTTCAATACTAAAAATTTAGCTTTTGTACCATTAGCTATCACGCCATAAATCAATCGCTAAAACAAGAACACCTAGACACTCTCCAAAATCCGTTCAAAGGACAGAACATACATGCGATACATTAAGTTCAGCCATGCCGCGCTTTACGCGGCCTTGCTGTATTCCGCCTTCTCAGTATCAGAGGAAATACCAACCGATCAAGATAAGGATGTCAACGTCACAAAAGGCACGAATAGTGAGAAGCCATCATATGTAGATAATATTGATACTTATAATGGCAACCTGAACATCCGTCATTTGGACCTAAAAATACCTGGGAATGGGCTGCCCATTGAGGTTTATCGAAACTACGATATGCGCAGTACGTCTGCTGGTCTGCGCGCGCCCAATATGCTTTCACATTTGTGGACTGCTCTCGGCGCAGGCTGGCGATTGGACACTGCTCCGGTAATTTCTGTAATCAACGATTCACACAACGTCCCGGCCAACGGAAGCATGGCCCCCCCCCCTGTGCGTTATGTAAGGACCGCTTTCGATTTTGTTTGCGAGAATAAAGGTTCAACCAACGCCTGGACGAAAAGCATTCATTTACGCCTACCAGAAGGCGGCACCGAGGAGTTGTTCTACACCGGAAACTACACTGCTGGCGGAAAAAGCAACTGGCGACTTAAATGTCTCGACAACAACATTACTGTCAATGCGCCCAATGGAACAACTTACGACTTCGGAAGCTATCATGCTCAGCGCAATGTCGGCGTATTCCGAACTTACTTAATTTCAGAATCGGTTGAGCGCACTGAAACTTACCTACAGCCGTTAAAAGCAACTGATATCAATGGTAACTGGCTGAGCTATACTTACGCCTTTCAGGGCCTTCGCTACAAGCCGTGGAACAACCCAATTGTTTCCGATTACCCACCTCATTTCAATAGAGCTATTGACCCGATGCTCGAGGGCTCTACAAATCTGTTGAGAAAGATAAAGTCCAACGATGGAAGAGAGGTCACATTCACTTATGCATCGCCAAGCGGTCGACTGCAGAGCATTTCGGATAACACCGGCAGAACTATAAAATACGAATATTCTGCAAAAAGTACAACACTAAACGCCTTTCTGACATCCGTAGTACTACCCGGTGGCGATACATGGCGCTACGATTATCAGCCCAGCGCCTTTAGTATGGCCAAACCCTCAGAAACGCTCAATCCAGTGAACAATACCACTGCAGCTAACAGGAAATTGATTGGACTGCACTACCCGAGTGGAGGAAAAATTACTTACGACTATACCTTTGTCAACCAAACGACAAACCTCACCTTTACAGGTGGGAACAGTTCACGAATACAAGGGATGTGGCTACGTGAAGAACGTATCGCCAAGCGCACACTTTCCTCTGGCGGATCGTGGAGTTATACATACTTGCGAGGTGGAACGGGCCAACTAGATCAGACAACCGTAACCGGTCCCGATGGCACCCGTATATTCAAATACTTTGGCCTGGGCTACTCTATTATCACCCGTGTCGGCACCCCCATTTCCACCTTCGGCAATGTTGGGTGGAAAGCAGGCTTACTGATGGAAGAACACACACCAAACGGCAACAAAATTATTTATGATTGGCAACCACGCTTAATTGCCGCTGGCCAACGTACGTGGAATGAACTGGGCGTTGTTTACGACAAGCAGGTTTGGGCGCCAATGTTGAGGTCACGTACGGTCTCACGCGACGGAGCCACTTACACCAATACATTCTCAGACCAAGACGAATACGGTAATCCAACGACCAAAGTTGAGACAGGACCCAACGGTGGCTCCCTTACAACCAAGATAAGCTACCTGAAAAACGCTAACAAGTGGATCATCGGAAGAGTTCAAGCCGAAAGCTCGCAGGCCGGTTCGAAAACTCAAACTTTTGATGCCAATGGCAATGTGCTCAGCGTAATCCTAGACGGTGTCACCACCAGCTTCACTTACGATGCTCAAGGCAATCTGGCCAGCAAGACTTTGCCCGGCAACCGCGTACACACCTACTCCAACTACAAACGTGGTATCCCACAGACCGAAGTACAACCAGAAGGCATCACACTCTACCGGGTAGTCGACGACGCCGGCTACATAACCTCCGACACCAACGGTGAAGGTAAGACCACCCGCTATACCTATGATGGCATGGGCCGCATCACCTCAAAGACGCCCCCCCTGGGTAATGCTCAAATCACCACTTACACACCCAACAGCAAAACCACCAAACGCGGCAACTTGGTCGAAACCACTCTTTACGACCCATTCGGCCGTGTGGCCAGCGTCGCCCTCGGTGGCATCACTACCCGATACGAGTACGATGGCCTCGGCCGCCGCACCTTCGTTTCCGATCCAGGATATACCACTGGTACTCGCTACCAGTATGACACCCTAGGCCGTATTATCCGAGTGACCAACGCCGACACCACTTACCAAACCATCGCTTACGGCGCGGCAACTCACACCCTTACCGACGAACGAAGCAAGGTCATCACCAAGACTTACCGTGGCTATGGCAACCCCAACCAATTGCTTTTGATGGCCATCACAGCCCCCGAACCGAGCGCTAACGTCACCCTCACCCGCGACGCCGCAGACCGAGTCACATCGGTCAAGCAGGGTGGCTTCACACGCGTCTATGGCTACAACGCCAACGGCTACCTCACTAGCGTGACTGACCCGGAAACCGGCAAGACTGTGTATGGCCGTGACATAGCCGGCAACATGACCACTAAACAGGTCGGAGCTTCTGGCGTTAACCGCTACACCTACGACGGCCAAAATCGTCTGAAGAGCGTGACCTACCCCGACACCACCCCAGCCGTAGCCAATATCTATGACAAGACAGGCAAGTTGCTGGCCAGTAATAGCACCGGCGGCAACCGAACCATGGCCTACGACGCAGTAGGCAACCTGATCCAGCAAAGCCTGACCATCGATGGTAAGACCTTTACCGCCAAGTACGCCTACAACGCCAACGACCAACTCTCCAGCATAACTTATCCGCAGTCTGGAAACGTGATCAACTACACCCCCGATGTGCTCGGTCGTCCGACAACGGTGTCTGGCTACGTCAGCAACGTCACCTACTGGCCCTCTGGGATGATCAACCAGATCACCTACGCCAACGGCACCACTACCAGCTACACTCAAAATACTCGCCTGTGGCCGGCGACTTTCACCACTACCAAGGCCGGTGGCGCCACCTACCTTAATAGTGCCTACACCTACGATGGCGCTGGCAACCTGGCGACCATCCGCGACACCGCCGACAGCAGCCTCAACCGCACCTTCGGCTATGACGGCATCAACCGCCTGACCAATGCCGACGGCTTCTGGGGCCCAGGCTCCATAAGCTATGACGGCGTCGGCAATCTGCTCAAGCAGACATACGGTACCACCAGCCTCAACTACTTCTACGACACACAGAACCGCCTGGCCTCGGTCAGCGGCCAGCGAGCCAGCAGCTTTACCTACGACGCCTTGGGCAACATCGCCAGCAGCGCCGGCACCACCTACACGTACGACAGCGTGCCCCACCTGGTGTGTATCAACTGCGCGGTCACCGCTAGCAAGGTTGCGTACCAGTACGATGCCATCAACCAGCGCAGCAGCGTAACTAAAGCCGGGCTTAAGGTTTACGAAATGCACGACATCGACGGCAAGCAACTGATCGAACTCGATGGCACCACCCTCACCGAATATATTTACCTCGGCGACAAACGCGTAGCCGACCGCGTGAGCCCTTGAATGGATGCTAGGGATAAAACCAATGAAGAAGTTGAAAAAGACTGCCAGGGCGCTGTGCGTGGCTCTGCTGTGCATGACCATGGTCAACAACGCCATGGCTGCGGTAGTCACCTACTACCACAACGACATCTCCGGCAGCCCCATCGCGGCCACGGATGCTGCAGGCAACCTGAAATGGAAGGAAAGCTATAAACCCTACGGCGAAAAACTGACTCGCTCGGCGGCTAGCCGTGACAATGACATCGGCTTTCATGGCAAGGCGCACGATGACAGCACCGGGCTTTCTTACATGGGAGCGCGTTACTATGACCCAGTACTGGGACGGTTCATGGGGGTCGATCCAGTCGCCTTCCAAACCGACAACCTGCACAGCTTCAATCGCTACGCGTACACGAACAACAACCCGCTTAAATATGTGGACCCGGATGGAAATTATGCGTTCTTGGTCCCCCTAGCGGCCTATGCACTGACTGCGCTAGCGGCTGTAGTGACGGTTCAATCGGCCATGAGGGGTTTCGGCAATCAAGCCCAGGCAGACGTTAGTATCGGTCCGCTTTCATTCCCCGGCGCAGATATAGATAATCCAGCACGGTGGCAAAGCGGTAGCACACATAATGAGAAAATGCCGGAAAGCCAAAGTAGCAAAGATAGCGAGAAAGAATCTCGCCCATTCAAGGGAGAACCGAACAGCGACTACTGGCCTGGCAAACGTGCCGACGGATCCAATAGCGATGGCAGACGATATGGTGCTGACGGAAAAGCGGAAGTCGATTACGATTTCAGTCATGGTAACCATGTTGATGAAAATGGTCTTCCTTTGGGAGATCATGCGCATAATTGGGATAAAAAAACTGATGGTTCCATACGACGAGGTCCGGCATGCCGCTTTTGCCCAATAAAATGACACACGAGAGTTGGCTTCCACTACTCACAAACGATAACATCAAAGTTTTGATGAAATACTTTGGTGGGTTTGCTGACAGTATCGTAATGACCTATGAATGCTGGGGGGAAACTCACGTCGACGAAGAGTCGTGCATTGTTTACCCGCCGGGAGGGCCCCAATCTGACCAAAACATACTAATCACCTTTCAGCGTCAATCACTTGAACAGTTTTCAGTTCAATTGCTTTTGAGAGGTGTCACTGACTTCAAGATGCTTGGTCGAAGCGAAGTATTTGACGGGATCATAAATTTCATCCAAATCGAAGCTAATGCTTCAGAAAACTGCAACCTAGTTGCAAAATCCTTTCAAGATGGCCCGAAAGTGATTGCAGCTCGAGCTACAATAATATGTTGGCGTCCAACGCCAGTGTAACAATATGAGCATGCGGACTTCGTGATGTCGCGGAGTTCCGCATATCAGGCCGAAAGCTGCGAGCAGTGATTGCGTGCTATTGGCCGGTTACAGTATTAGCCACTCATGAAGTCGGTGACAAAAACCTGCTTTCGGCTTTTAGTTTAACTGCGAGGTTTCATAGTAAATTTGAAAAGGCATTGGCATCAGCGTTGGAAAAATTCCAGGCGGGCAATATTGTCGACGAAGAACGCCTCAACAGAGAATTTCAGACGCTCACGATTGGAGGCGAGGCAGTAATCGGAGGTATGCATTAGTCAGTGGTGGGGTGGCACGTAACAAACCAGCATTTTAGGACGGCGATCCGCCTGCTTTGGAATGCGAAGAACGTTCGCTGCCGGATTGTTCTGCACTGATCGCGCCGGATAAGGTCGAAAAGCCCGTCCGCGAAGGCACAATTCTTCAGCTCGCAGGTTGGGAGGATAACTTCTGCAGAAAGCTGCTCAAACCCAGCCTCTACGATGGCAGCAATACCCAGGTGCTGGTGTTGCGCCAGTCTGAATACAGTGACGCACTGAAGGTGTTCGCTATTACGACAGTCATCGAGAACAGAACTGCGGTCACTGCTTGATCCGCAGCCGAGACAGAGTGAATCGCTCAGATTTCTTACACCCATCGACCCCTCCATCGGGAACAGTGCATAGCAATCTCGAGCGATTCATTTTCTCGCCTGGTAATGGCTTGTCCCATCTCGAAGGAAATCAACTCGGCGACTTGGGCCTGCGCGGCTTACTCGCGAGATCGAGACGCTCAAAGAAGGCCTTAGCTTCTTCGTCTTTGCTGAGCGTCTTCGCCGCCGGCCGCCGAGAAGGCTTTTTCACAACGATCTCAGCAGCCTCCTCAAGATGCTTCTTCGCTGACCGTTCAGACTCAGTCAACGATGAGTCGAACACCTTCGCGATCACACCCTGTTCCCTTTCTGCCCTAGCGAACTCCACGACGTTGCTCCTGTAGGCGGCCGGAAGCTCGAAGGGGCATTTCAAATCAAGCCGTTGCTTAGACTGCCGATTCCCCAGCGTTTGAGTCTGCAGTTCCTCTACCTCGCTAGCGTTACTTGTGTACGCTACAGAGCGATAAGCGCTGCAGAGGTCCCGAAGCTCAATCCAATGCCGACGGTCGTTCCGACACTCGATGTAGGCCTGCTTCAACAGCTGAACCGCCAATCGCTTGATACCGAAGGTGCAGCGATAGAGCTCCGCTGCAAAATCAGCCAAACCAGGGCGTACGGCGTCGCCACTGACTCTCACGCATTCATCGACATAATCAGTCCAATCTTTGCTCCCTGGCAGATCTGGAAGCATGATCCGGGGTTGGGATAACAATCGTTGTTTGTCCTCGCTGTTTCGACCGAAGAGTTTATGGACGAGGCTGTAATTACACACATAGACCGCAGGCGGGCCGATGGATGCCAAAGTGAGAAGAATATCAGTAATCTTCGCCGCCGCTAAACCTGTATTGATAAATTGCGTTTCGTCCAGCAAAATCAGTGAAACGCCGTCTCTAATGACCCGCCTGCGAGCCTCTTCTAGAAATTTTCTCTGATTTCCACTTAAAATTTTCGCATCAGGAAAAATAAATTCCGACAATAAACTTTTACCGCTGATTTTCTCCCTGGCACTTGCGTACCAATAAGAAACCAGCGTTACCTGTCCCGCGAAATGATCTGAATGAAACTCAGCTGGCTCAGGCATTACTTTGCATAGTGCCCTCAGCAGGCAGCTTTTGCCAACCCCAGCTAGGCCGGTAAGGCAAACAGGCGTTACCTCAACTTGGAGGGGAGTATAAATTCCGGCTCTATTCTCAACCTCGCTGCTAAATATATCGGCAAAATGCAGACGCGCTCGACATACCATCTCATCAATAAACTTAAGCGAAAACTGATTGGGCAGATAAATACGCTTCCACGCATCAGCTAGCATCTCCGCGCCAATGGCAGGCTGTATATTTGCCAACAAAGAAACAGGTTCTGGCCTTACTGTTACGATCCTTCGGATGCATTCGACGTCCAAATTATTACCGAAGCGCTTTCCGATGACGTCGTTCATTTTCGCTTCCCTTGAAGTCGTTCGTAGTCGTCGGTGTCTCGCCTATACGCTTCGTTCTTTGGGAATCGTCCTACTGTCCGTTCTTCCTCATCCCAATCTTTACCAGTTTGTTGTTTTAACCGATCACGCGTGTGCTGCACGGTAGCCGGTCGCGCATCACGGTGAACCCCTATGCTTTCGCGCCGAAGCTTATCTAGGTGTTCCAAATCCCAAAGTGATATATCAATATCACCATCAAGGGTGCGTTGAGTGCGTACCATCCCAAGCTGATAAAGTACTCCGGAAACCTCGATCCAAATATAGCGCATGCACATCGTAAGCACATAAACCTCGGTAGGGATAACACCCGATTTAGCCACACGATCAAACACGCCGGTCGCCACCAGATCAGCCGATCTATATTTTCTTCCGTATAGGTAAACGGCGTCCTGTCGAATTTTCCCAGGGAGTTTCAATAGAAAATTCTTTACAGCGTCTTCAAACAACATGCCTATAGATGAATCTCGACCTCGGCTACTCCAGTAGCTCCACACACCGAGCGGCGAAGGCACGACCCCTGCTGTATACATTCTTTCTTCCATGCGCCCACTTGCGTCGGAAACCTTGTTGTCCTCAACGGCTTGGAATATTTCCCGCTTGCACATCTCCACGAAATTCAAACCGCTCTTGGCGGATGTCGGCTGATCGAGTGTTTTCTTGTCTCGGGGATGTGAAGACTCGACCGAGGCCTTGGACTGACCGGAAAAGGTCGGAGTCATCTCAAAGGTGCCTAGCCAATGGATTTCAGGCTCAACGTCCAGGGCAGCTCCAGGGCCGCGGTCAAACACAATACCTCCAGAAAGCCCCTCGCATGGCCAGTCTTCCGGCTGGATGTCGACCCCGAACAATTTACAGTATCTGACCTTATTTTGTGCCATAGAGAAAAGGCACATCCGGTATGCAGCCAAGTTTTCTTTACCTTCGGAAAATCCAATACCAACGATAGCTCCTGATAAAGCGCATACCGCACGGATTACACAAAAGCTATCGACCGCGCTGCCCTCAGTGAGGCCGGTAAGCTTTTGTGAAATATTGTATCCGTCGAACTCAACCCTCTGATTCACATTGAGCAATTTCTCGGAAAAGCTTCCTTCATCTGCTAATCGCGCTCGCGTCTTTTGCTTGCCTCTTACCCCTATAGACAGGGTCCTTTCGTCATATGTTTTTCTTATCCAATAGCGCACCTGCGATATTGACGGATAAGGACTTCCTTTGGGGTGTCGAAATTCGTATGAACTGCTTTTTTCTATAGCGATACAACCAAATATTTCCGTGAGAATATTGCGATAGACCCTTTCCTTTGTCTTGAAGGCAGATTTGAACTTGACATAGCCAGCTATGATTTTTTCGCGCATCGCCGGATCACATCGATAACCTGAATATTTTCCTTTCGAGGATGGACGTCCCATCTTTCGCTTGTAACAAGGCGCGTCTCTATCCCAACCTCCTATGTCGTGAAACCGTGGCATCAGCGTCCACTTATCTCGACCAAACGTGATGTATGTGTAAAACCATAGGCGCAAACGGGCTGCGTTTTGTTTGGGTGATTGCGCTTTGGCATCTGCATTGATTATGGCGTCAGGGTCATCGCTCGCCAGAATTTCTGGTATACGAGACACAAGGTCTGCGATCTTGAGAAATCGACGATTGACCTTTTGGTCATAGGTTTCTTTATCTGATCTTCGGCAATTTTCAAGGTGGGATACCTCTACACCTTTGATGGGCTCTAGCCAAGGCGGATAGATATCTGCAGAGCGCACCTCTTGGATCAAACCAGCCTCAAGACCCTCTTCAAATTCGAAAGTCGTCATAGTAACTAAGGAAGTTTTGATTTGTCGGCCCTGGAGGTTGAATTCAACCAGTCTTGCTCGATTATGAGCAGGATCATTCAAGATCAAATAATAAGTGATGCCCTTTGAGAGACTGAGATAGCCCTCAGGCGCGATCAATTGTGCGCCGGTGATCACGAGTCACGCTCCTCAAAGAATGCGCCGTAGATCACTAGCAAATCGCCGCCATCGGTGTCCAGGGGATGATCGATGAGAATTGGCTTAAAGAAATTAACTAACAGCCGGCGCTCCCAGATATCCTGGTAAATCCGAGCGATAAACTGATTTGGGAAACCCCAGCGACGACCGTATTCCAAAGCGATATAAGCTACGGGTTTGCCATCGCGAACAGCTAGCTGCACATCAGCGCTGAAATCCTCCAGTAGGTTTGCTGAATGAGAGAGCTCCAAGCCATGCATAGGAAACAGAACATCCAGATTGGCTTGGACCGTTGTACTGATTTGGTCCAGTGAGAGCTGCAGCGTTCTGATCCCGGCGCTCGCGTAATAGGCCCTCTCGAGTTCAGCACGCCGCTGTGCCTGCTCCTGATCTAGTCTCTGTTGCGCTGGAGTCTTAGGGGTGGACAGACGACGCTCATAAAATGCCGCCTTGCGGTCCTTGATGCTCCAATTCACCGCATAGGGCACGTCATCACTGCCCAGAAGGTATAGAAGCAAATCCCCCTGATAGATAGACGGGATTCTTTGGCGGACACCATTAGTGCAGACGGTGACCTTGTAATGCTTAAGACCTATCTCTTCAGCGATTTCTAGAGTTCCGCGAATCGGCGGGGGGAACATTCCCTTCATGAGAGGGTGTCCCTTGAGCGGATGAGATGCACCGTACGGCCACAGCATTTTCTGCTCATGGATATCAAGCAGATTGGGGTGGTACAGAGCAAGCTGAGTAAAGACCTTCTCGGGTGTGGACAGGGCGTGAAGCGTTCGCCCCAACTTTCGGCTATTGAGCCGGGCAGGACGAGACCCTTTGGGCGCTTCCCGCGGGACCGCCAGAGTTGAAGGGATGTAGCTGTCCCCCCACTGGAACCGTCCCTGACGGCTCATGATGAGGTCGTGTTTCTGCTGCTGGTCCATCCAAACATTCCAATTTTAATTGGCTACCTCTGCCAGTCACCCGCTGGGGATAAAACGCTAGGCGCCTGGCAAACCCTTGCCTGACGGGCAGGCCGCTGCTTCCGGCGTTGTGGATAACGCTCGGCTTCTTGTGGATGAGCGAAGTCGTGCAGGACTTGACGTCCCACATTCAAGGGATAGACAATGAAATGGTCAGCTCCGTAATCTGACTTATCCACAGGAGCCCAAGGTCGCACTTGGGCTTTTGTCTACCTGACTTCTAGAGCTCTACATCGGTTAGAGTTCTGTCACTGGTCTCTCCTGATTTTCTAGGGTATTGTTCTGTTAATTAGAACAACTTGCCATTAGTTGTTCCTCTTCGGTCAACCCATAATGTTACAGCTGCTAATTAGCTTATGACAATGGGAAAACTACGCTCGCGAAACCTCTGTTTCGGCACCTTGGGCACAAGGCCAGGCTACTCCTCTCCGAGCCAGTCGAGCAGCTGAATCGTCGCCCAATTCGTATCAAATATTCTATAGAAAAATTGCTAATTTCCTTTTCAAATTAGCTTTTCAGCTACTACCGCTAGAATTACATTAATATTTTCTTCGGTATTACGTCGATGTCCTCTCGTAGCGATGGTCCAGTTTCGGACTTTCCCCTGCACTGGCTAGAGGATGAGATTTTCTTCAGCATCTGCGCTCGCCAGCATCTCTATCTTGGGAACATGAATACGACGTCGACGCTCACCTGGTTATTCGGATCTCCTAAGGCGGGTACCAATCATGATTTCCCTTTTAATCTTGATGCGCTAAATGAGAAAGCGAGGCTCACCTGGGGCAATTCAACTTCCATTATCTTTCGGCATACAATTCTACCTTTCTTCTTTCCATTTCAGTCCCCACAGCATGTGGCGCAAGCTGTCGCGACGCTCAAAGGCTCGACACTAGGATCGATCAAATACCGTCTAGGTTTACTGACTGGTCGATTTGGTGCAGAGCATCCGTTGAAGGCGTGCAGTGAGTGCATGATCTCAGATCGCACATCCAGCGGGGTCGCCTACTGGCATTTGATGCACCAATATCCAGGCGTTGTGTTTTGTCCAAAGCATCACCTACATTTGAGAGAATGCTCTAGAAATCGCCAATGGTCTGGCCGTTTCCAGTGGTGTTTACCCGATGACGAGATATTGTCGCCGGAACAACATAATGACTGGCCAGCTGATGAACTACGAAGGCTCGATACGCTTTCACGCGCAATTCATCAACTGGCGAAATACGGCAACGAAGCTAGTTTTCATCCAGACATCATTTGCAAAACCTACAGAACTGCCCTGGCCGAGTTCAGCGCCGGTAGTGCATCGGTGGAGGGCGCCGCGGTTTCGCTCGCACGCTACATAGCGCCGCTACGGGCCTACACGCCGTTTAGCTCTTTGCCCGCAACCACAGATGGGGCTGCGGGGCTGCTCTGGCAGCTTACCCGCCGCCCGCGTGGGCACTGCCACCCCCTCAAGCACTTGATCTTCATCCAGTGGCTATTTGGCTCCCTAGATGGTTTCGTTGAAGCCTACAATCGAATGTCGATCTCGGAGCGGGTCCACAAAGAAAACCACAATAGCCACGATATTGATCGGGCGACTGATTATCAACAAAGCCACCTCTCCAGCACCGGAAAAAATATTGTCCGTAGACCGAAAAAACTCAAAGAACCTTTGCGATCAAACATTCTAAATAAATTAGCTAGCGGCGAAGACAAAATAGCAGTTTGCACATCTTTCAAAATTACAATATCAACAGTTAATAGACTGTTGCGTTCAGAGCTGTACATTCGAGATCAGTGGATTGCCGAGAACAAATTACGTAATACGCGTGCGTATAGGCTGGCATGGCTATCGGCGCGCAAATCTAATTCCGACTGTGGCGTTAAGTGTTTACGCTTGTGTATTCCGCACGTTTATATCTGGCTCTATCGCAATGACACGTTATGGCTTCATTCACAAATAAATCAACTCCCCAGCGGTCGGCGAGGAAATAATTCGAACATAGACTGGTTGAAGCGGGACGCTGAGCTGGCCGATTCGATTCTTAACTTTACAGAATCCAAATTAGGCGAGAACGCTGATATCAACAGAGAAGCGTTGTATTTTCGCTTTCCGCAATTAGCAAAATGTCTTGAACAGGATTATCACTACCCGGTAACTAAGAAACTGGTACGCCAGCTTAACGGTAGACATAGAAGTGGCCAAAATTGAACTCCTATCAGTCACCCTTCGCCAAGGTGTTTGAGCTGATCGATACGCTTGTAGGTCTCATACAGCGAGATCAGGTCTCCTTGCGCCATGACGTCCAAGGGCGGGCGACCGTCGAAAAATGCGTTGTCGTTTGGAAGACCTGGAAAACTTGTGACGTTCGCCTGATTGGCAAAAACCGTGCGTAGGGAGGCGTGGATGCCCAGGATAAGCCCGATCCGCTGTAATTGATCGACATCCAAGCTGAAGGCGGTGCGCTTACCCTCCTTGGCGCGGCGGAGGGTAGAACGAGAAATTCGCAAGATTTTACAGGCCTGCCCAGGCGAAGCTCGCCAGCCGCGGATTATGCGAACAGCAGTCTTGAGTCCTACCGTAGCCTGCTCTTGGGTTAGCTGCTGCATGTTCATCACACTCTCCATTCAAGGTCTGTGGTCAAGTCTATCCCTGGCTTCCCCAGCTGTCAGAGGCTGCAGCCCTCACTATCGGAATTCCGGGGAGTGGTTCGACTTTGAGCGGCCTCAGGTCATACAGCCGGCCTGTTGGATGCGGGAGGTTGCAGCACGGGTAGATTTTGGGGCGTCGTCGGTGGTAACTGTCAGCGCTGCTCTGTTCGTCCGAGTGCGGACTGGGGTTTGGACAGGACCAATACCCCACGCCTTGCTCATAGTTTTCATCGACAAAGTGGGCTGACTCGCTGCCACCTGACTGGTAGGTGCACCATAGCGAATCAGTAACCCGTCCTCGCTGTGCCAATGAGCGGATGTCCGCTTCAAAGTCATCACAGCTCTCATACACTCCCACCACCGCATCGCAGATACGGGCGTTCATACTGGCCATAGTTTGGCCTTGGCCACCGATACGCGCGGTCTCCAGCGCTTTGCGTAAAATCCCGAGCTCGCCGTGCAGTAACCCCATTCTTGCAGCTGCTGCGCCTTGCAGATTAGGGATGAGTGCAGCTGCTCTTTCCCAAGCAGCGCTAGCCGCGTGCAAATCGGAAATGTAGTGGGTTGAGGTGCAAAGCTGGTGATAGATTTTTGCGCGACGCAATGCAGTGGGATCCTCATTGGGCACTATGGGCGCGTCAGCGAGGTGCCGGCCGCGGCACATTCGCCACATGACATCCAGGTTATGCCCCACACCGTTGAAAGGCTTATCACAGAATGGGCAGAGATTATGAAGGACTGCGTTGTGCTTGAAGCATACGGTCACATAAGGCACGACGTACCGCCGCCAGTAGGAGAAGCCGCGGTTCTTCAAATCTTCACGGACACATTCTGGACAGAACGAGGAATCCCACACACTGAAGCGTTCACCCTCGGAAATGTACTGCTTTCCTGAGTAGGCGTGGTCCCAGTGGGCTTTGAAGACGTGAGTCGACGCCATCATGGTGTGGCCGTGAACTAGCCGATTGAAGCCGTAGCATCCTGGCCACCCCATCGCCTCCGCAAGCCTCTTTACCTCAATCGTCTTCAGCACGTGACGGGTGCCGAGCTGATGGAAGGTCAGCGGAACGTCGATGTGCCAGCTGAGGTGCAAGTTACGCCGCACGTATGACGCGAGCGATTCGTCGGGCTGAATGGGCAATGGCATTGAGGGCGCCGAAGCAGGTTACGTGAAAGGAAACGGAAGAAAGGAAGGCCGTCTAGAGAGAGGGAGCCAGGGGCGGCTCCCTCTCTGCGACAGTTTTTAATCTCAGAAACAGTTTTTAATCTCCGAGATCAGAGTGCCTGGGGCTGACCGGCCCCTTACTCCACCGTCACCGACTTGGCCAGGTTGCGGGGCTGGTCGACGTCGGTGCCCTTGAGCACGGCCACGTAGTACGACAGCAATTGCAGCGGGATGGTGTACAGGATCGGTGCCAGCGCATCGATGATGTGCGGCATGGCAATCACATGGGTGCCCTCGCCATTGCTCATGCCTGCCTTCTCGTCGGCGAACACGATCAGCTCGCCGCCACGGGCGCGCACTTCCTGCAGGTTGGACTTGAGCTTCTCCAGCAGCTCGTTGTTCGGTGCCACGGTAACGACCGGCATGTCGGCATCCACCAGCGCCAGCGGGCCGTGCTTGAGCTCGCCAGCCGGGTAGGCTTCAGCGTGGATGTAGGAGATTTCCTTGAGCTTGAGCGCCCCTTCCATCGCCACCGGGAACTGCGCGCCACGGCCCAGGAACAGGGTGTGATGCTTGTCGGCGAACAGCTCGGACGTCTTCTCGATGGTGGCGTCCATCGCCAGCGCTTCGCCCAGGCGTACCGGCAGACGACGCAGTTGCTCGACCAGTTCGGCTTCGACGCCAGCCGGCAAGGTGCCACGCACGCGTCCCAGCGACAGGGTCAGCAACATCAGCGACACCAGCTGGGTGGTGAACGCCTTGGTCGAGGCCACGCCGATTTCCGGGCCGGCACGGGTCAGCAGGGTCAGGTCCGATTCACGCACCAGCGAGCTGATGCCGACGTTGCAGATGGCCAGACTGGCAAGGAATCCCAGCTCCTTGGCATTGCGCAGCGCCGCCAGGGTGTCGGCAGTTTCGCCCGACTGGGAAATCGACACGAACAGGGTGTCGGGCTGCACCACCACCTTGCGGTAGCGGAATTCACTGGCCACTTCGACCTGGCACGGAATGCCGGCCAGCTCTTCGAGCCAGTAACGCGCAACCATGCCCGCGTGGTAGCTGGTGCCACAGGCCACGATCTGTACATTGCGCACCTTGGGGAACAGCTCGGCCGCCTTGGGGCCGAAAGCCTGCACCAACACGTGATCCGAACCCAGGCGGTCTTCCAGGGTGCGCTGCACCACGGTGGGCTGCTCGTGGATTTCCTTGAGCATGAAGTGGCGGTAATGGCCCTTGTCGGCCGCTTCCGCGCCTTCGTGATACTGCACGGCCTCGCGTTGCACCGGCTGGCCATCGACGGCCCAGATGGTGATCTGGTCGCGGCGAATCTCGGCGATATCGCCCTCCTCCAGGTACATGAAGCGGTCGGTGACCTGGCGCAGGGCCAACTGGTCGGAGGCAAGGAAGTTCTCGCCGTGGCCCAAGCCGATCACCAGCGGGCTGCCGCTGCGGGCGGCCAGCAGGCGGTCTGGCTGGCTGGCGCTGATAACCGCCAGGCCATACGCGCCATGCAGTTGCTTGACGGTCGCCTTGAGGGCGTCGGCCAGGTCCGGCAGGCTTTTGAGGGTGTGGTGCAGCAGGTGCACGATCACTTCGGTGTCGGTCTGCGAGGTGAATACGTAGCCCAGGCCCTTGAGCTGTTCACGCAGCACATCGTGGTTCTCGATGATGCCGTTGTGCACCACCGCCAGGTCGTGGCCGGAGAAATGCGGGTGTGCATTGCCTTCGGTTGGCGCGCCATGGGTCGCCCAGCGGGTGTGGGCGATACCCAGGTTGCCGACCAGCGGCTCGGCGGCAACGGCCGCTTCCAGCTCGCTGACCTTGCCGATGCGACGACGGCGTTCAAGGTGGCCCTGCTGGGTGAAGACAGCCAGGCCAGCACTGTCATAACCGCGGTATTCCAGGCGCTTGAGGCCTTCGATCAGGATGGTGGTGATGTTGCGTTCGGCGACGGCGCCCACGATTCCACACATAGATGTTGCTCCTAGCTGATAGCGGCACAGATGAGGTTGATGCCGCGGGCTTGAATTTGATCGCGTGCCTCCTGGGGCAGGCGTTCGTCGGTAATCAGGGTATTCACGCTGGCCCAGGGCAGCTCCAGGTTGGGAATCTTGCGCCCGACCTTGTCCGACTCGACCATCACGATCACTTCGCGGGCCACCTCGGCCATCACCCGGCTCAAGCCCAGCAATTCGTTGAAGGTGGTGGTGCCGCGCACCAGGTCGATGCCATCGGCACCAATGAACAGCTGGTCGAAATCGTAGGAGCGTAGTACCTGCTCGGCAACCTGGCCCTGGAACGATTCGGAATGCGGGTCCCAGGTGCCGCCGGTCATCAGCAGTACCGGTTCGTGTTCCAGTTCGCTCAAGGCACGGGCCACGTTCAGCGAGTTGGTCATCACCACCAGCCCCGGTTGCTGACCCAGTTCGGGGATCATCGAAGCCGTGGTGCTGCCGCTGTCGATGATGATGCGCGCATGCTCGCGAATCCGCGCCACGGCGGCACGAGCGATGGCCTGTTTGTAGAGAGAGACGGGCTGGCCCTGGTCGGCGAACAGTTCCTGAGGCAGGGTCACCGCGCCACCGTAGCGGCGCAGCAGCAAGCCGTTGGCCTCCAACGCGGCGAGGTCCTTGCGAATGGTGACTTCGGAGGTTTCGAAACGCTTGGCCAGTGCATCCACACTCACCTCGCCCTGCTCATGCAGCAAGGCCAGGATGTTGTGGCGGCGTTGAGGTGTGTTTCGTTTCGACATGGGAAGTTAAGTTTCGATTCGAAAGATAATGACGCCAATCAAAACCTAAAGCTTTCATTTGGTCAAGCAGGCAATGAAATTTTTTCTGTGGATAAGGCGTTGCTGGGGTCAGGTTATCCACACCTGAGCGCCAGGCAAAAAAAAGCCGACTTATGCACAATGCGGTCGGCTTTTTCAGAGCTGTGGACAACTCAGCTCTTCTCGATCTTCTCTGGCCGTTTCCAGCCATCGATGTTGCGCTGACGACCGCGGGCCACGCCCAACTGGCCAGCCTCGACCGTCTGGGTGATGGTGGACCCCGCAGCGGTGGTGGCCCCATCGAGGATATCCACAGGCGCCACCAGCGAGTTGTTGGAACCGATAAAGACATCATCGCCCAGTACGGTACGGAATTTGTTGGCCCCGTCGTAGTTGCAGGTGATGGTGCCGGCGCCGATATTGGTGCGCGCCCCCACCTCGGCATCACCCAGGTAGGTCAGGTGGCCTGCTTTGGCACCTTCACCCAGGTGGGCATTCTTCAGTTCGACAAAGTTACCCACATGCGCTCGGGCATCCAGCACGCTGCCCGGGCGCAGCCGCGCGAACGGACCGGCATCGCTGCCCTCGCCCAGCACGGCACCTTCGAGGTGGCTGTTGGCCTTGACCACCGCACCCTTGCGCAGGGTGCTGTTCTTGATCACGCAGTTCGGGCCGATGACCACGTCATCCTCGATCACCACGCGGCCTTCGAGGATAACGTTGACGTCGATGAGCACGTCACGCCCCACGATGACTTCGCCGCGTACGTCGAAACGCGCCGGGTCACGCAGGGTCACGCCCTGGGCCATCAGGCGACGACCTTCGCGCAATTGATAATGACGCTCCAGTTCGGCCAACTGACGACGGTCGTTGGCGCCCTGCACTTCCATCGGGTCCAGCGGCTGCTCGGTGGCCACCACCAGGCCGTCGGCCACTGCCATGGCGAACACGTCGGTCAGGTAGTACTCACCCTGTGCGTTGTGGTTCGACAGGCGGCCAAGCCACTCGGCCAACCGAGCCCCCGGTACGGCAAGGATGCCGGTGTTGCCTTCATTGATCGCCTTCTGTGCGTCGCTGGCATCCTTGTGCTCGACAATGGCAGCCACCTGGCCCTGGTCGTCGCGCACGATACGGCCGTAGCCGGTCGGGTCGGCCAGGGTCACAGTGAGCAGGCCCAGTTGCTGCGGGTTTACCCTGGCCAGCAAACGCTGCAGGGTGTCCACCTCGATCAGCGGTACATCGCCGTAGAGGATCAGCACGGTGTCGGCACTGAGCGCCGGCAAGGCCTGGGCCACGGCGTGGCCTGTGCCCAGCTGTTTGTCCTGCAACACGAAATTCAGGTCATCGGCAGCCAGTCGCTCGCGAACCAGCTCGGCACCATGTCCGATCACCACGTGAATACCCTGGGGCTCGAGCTGGCGGGCGCTGTGGATAACATGGCCAAGCATCGAGTTGCCGGCGACCGGGTGCAGTACCTTGGGCACGGCCGAGCGCATGCGTGTGCCCTGGCCTGCCGCGAGAATAACGATATCGAGAGACATTGACTGGCTACCAAATCCGGGGAGAGGTCGATGAATGACCGAAATGAGATATGCAGAAAAAGAAAAAGGGTAGCCGAGGCTACCCTTTAACTCAATCGCGGCGAAAGCAATCAGCCTGTAGGCCGAATTACCTTCCCTTGCGCAACTGCTGGACGGTGCGCAGCTGAGCTGCGGCTTCGGCCAGACGTGCGGCAGCGGCGCCGTAGTCGAACTCCGCGCCTTTGGCGTTCAGGGCGTTCTCGGCAGCCTTGAGGGCTTCCTGGGCCTGAGCTTCGTCCAGGTCGGCAGCACGTTGCACGGTATCGGCAAGCACCTTGACCATGTTCGGCTGGACCTCGAGGAAACCACCAGAGATGTAGAACACCTCTTGGGCGCCACCCTGCTTGGTCAGCGTGATCGGACCAGGCTTCAGATTAGTGATCAGCGGGGCGTGGCCTGGAGCGATACCAAGATCACCCAGGTTGCCGTGCGCAATCACCATCTCGACCAGGCCGGAGAAGATCTCTCCTTCCGCGCTGACGATATCGCAATGGACTGTCATAGCCATCTGCTTGCCTCAACCTGATTAGCGCCCCTCGCGGGGCGCCGGGATTACAGTTTCTTGGCTTTCTCGACTGCTTCTTCGATGCCGCCGACCATGTAGAACGCTTGTTCTGGCAGGTGGTCGTAGTCACCGTTGAGGATGCCTTTGAAGCCAGCAATGGTGTCTTTCAGGGAAACGTATTTGCCTGGAGAACCGGTGAAGACTTCAGCCACGAAGAACGGCTGGGACAGGAAGCGCTGGATCTTACGAGCACGGGAAACCAGTTGCTTGTCGGTCTCGGACAGTTCGTCCATGCCCAGGATCGCAATGATGTCCTTCAGCTCTTTGTAGCGCTGCAGCACGTACTGAACGCCGCGAGCGGTTTCGTAGTGCTCGTTGCCGATCACGTTCGGGTCCAGCTGGCGCGAAGTCGAGTCCAGTGGATCGACCGCTGGGTAGATACCCAGGGAGGCGATGTCACGGGACAGTACGACGGTGGCGTCCAAGTGGGCGAAGGTGGTGGCTGGCGACGGGTCGGTCAGGTCGTCCGCAGGTACGTATACGGCCTGGATCGAGGTGATCGAACCTTCCTTGGTCGAAGTGATACGTTCTTGCAGAACGCCCATCTCTTCAGCCAGGGTCGGCTGGTAACCTACCGCCGAAGGCATACGGCCCAGCAGTGCGGATACTTCGGTACCGGCCAGGGTGTAACGATAGATGTTGTCGACGAACAGCAGAACGTCGTTACCTTCGTCACGGAACTTCTCGGCCATGGTCAGGCCGGTCAGCGCTACGCGCAGACGGTTTCCTGGTGGCTCGTTCATCTGACCGTAGACCAGCGCTACCTTGTCGAGAACGTTGGAGTCCTTCATCTCGTGGTAGAAGTCGTTACCCTCACGAGTACGCTCACCCACACCGGCGAACACGGAATAACCGCTGTGCTCGATGGCGATGTTACGGATCAGTTCCATCATGTTTACGGTCTTGCCTACACCGGCACCACCGAACAGACCAACTTTACCGCCTTTGGCAAACGGGCAGACCAGGTCGATAACCTTGATGCCGGTTTCCAGCAGGTCGTTGCCGCCTGCCTGGTCAGCGAACGAAGGCGCTTCGCGGTGAATGCCCCAGCGCTCTTCTTCACCGATCGGACCAGCTTCGTCGATCGGGTTGCCCAGCACGTCCATGATCCGGCCCAGGGTCGCTTTACCGACCGGTACGGAGATGGCTGCGCCGCTGTCGACGACGTCCAGACCGCGCTTCAAGCCTTCGGTCGAGCCCATCGCAATGGTACGGACCACGCCGTCGCCCAGCTGCTGCTGAACTTCCAGGGTGGTTTCCGCGCCTTGTACTTTCAGTGCGTTGTACACGCTCGGCACGCTGTCACGTGGGAATTCCACGTCGATGACGGCGCCGATGATTTGAACGATACGTCCGCTACTCATAGCTGGATCCTCTGAATATTTGAACCGTTAAACCGCGGCAGCGCCGCCGACGATTTCCGAGATCTCTTGGGTGATCGCAGCCTGACGCGCCTTGTTGTAGATCAGCTGCAATTCGCTGATCAGGTCGCCGGCGTTGTCGGTGGCGTTCTTCATTGCGATCATCCGCGCAGCTTGTTCGGCCGCGTTGTTCTCGACCACCGCCTGGTAGACCTGCGACTCCACGTAACGCACCATCAGGCCGTCCAGCAGCTCCTTGGCGTCAGGTTCGTAGAGGTAGTCCCAGTGGTGCTTGAGTTCTTGATCCGGGGTTGCAACCAACGGAATCAACTGCTCGACCGTTGGGGCTTGCGTCATGGTATTGATGAACTTGTTCGATACCACGGACAGACGATCGATACGACCATCCAGGTAAGCGTCTAGCATGACCTTGACGCTGCCGATCAGATCATTGATCGACGGCTCTTCGCCCAGGTGGCTGATCGCTGCAACGACGTTACCGCCGTAGCTGCGGAAAAACGCCGCACCTTTGCTGCCCACCACGCACAGGTCGATTTCGACCCCTTGCTCGCGGTTGGCTGCCATGTCCTTGACCAGGGCCTTGAACAGGTTGGTGTTCAAGCCACCGCACAGACCACGGTCACTGCTCACAACCACATAACCGGCGCGCTTGACAGGGCGTTCGATCATGAAGGGGTGGCGGTATTCCGGGTTGGCGTTGGCCAGATGACCAATCACCTGGCGGATACGCTCCGCATAGGGACGGCTAGCAGCCATGCGCATTTGAGCCTTGCGCATCTTGCTGACCGCCACTTTTTCCATGGCGCTGGTAATTTTTTGCGTGCTTTTGATGCTCGCAATCTTACTGCGAATCTCTTTTGCGCCTGCCATGTAACACCTATCAGGTTAGCAAGCGGGGGCTGCAAAGCCCCCGCTGCGGCTTACCAGGTTTGGGTGGCCTTGAACTTCTCGATACCGGCTTTGATGCCAGCGTCGATTTCGTCGTTGAAGTCACCCTTCACGTTGATCTTCGCCATCAGTTCGGCGTGATCACGGTTGAAGAAAGCGATCAGCGCTTGTTCGAAGCTGCCGATCTTGGTGATTTCGACGTCGGTCAGGAACCCACGCTCAGCGGCATACAGCGACAGCGCCATGTCCGCGATGGACATTGGAGCGTATTGCTTCTGCTTCATCAGCTCGGTAACACGTTGACCGTGCTCGAGTTGCTTGCGGGTGGCTTCGTCCAGGTCAGAAGCGAACTGGGCGAATGCCGCCAGTTCACGGTACTGAGCCAGAGCGGTACGGATACCACCGGAGAGCTTCTTGATGATCTTGGTCTGAGCGGCACCACCTACACGGGATACCGAAACACCGGCGTTCACTGCAGGGCGGATGCCCGAGTTGAACATGGCCGATTCCAGGAAGATCTGACCGTCGGTGATCGAGATCACGTTGGTCGGAACGAACGCGGAAACGTCGCCAGCCTGGGTTTCGATGATCGGCAGTGCGGTCAGCGAACCGGTCTTGCCAGTTACGGCACCGTTGGTGAACTTCTCTACGTACTCTTCGGAAACGCGCGATGCACGCTCCAGCAGACGGGAGTGGAGATAGAACACGTCACCTGGGTATGCTTCGCGTCCTGGTGGACGACGCAGCAGCAGGGAGATCTGACGGTAGGCAACAGCCTGCTTGGACAGGTCATCGTAGACGATCAGTGCGTCTTCGCCGCGGTCACGGAAGAACTCGCCCATGGTGCAACCGGCGTATGGCGCCAGGAATTGCAGTGCGGCGGATTCCGAAGCACTGGCAACCACCACGATGGTGTTGGCCAGGGCGCCGTTTTCTTCCAGCTTGCGAACGATGTTGGCAACGGTCGAACGCTTCTGGCCGACAGCAACATACACACAGAAAATACCGGAGTCTTTCTGGTTGATGATGGCGTCGATGGCCATGGCGGTCTTGCCGATTTGACGGTCACCGATGATCAGCTCACGCTGGCCACGGCCGACAGGGATCATGGCGTCAACCGATTTGTAGCCAGTCTGTACAGGCTGGTCTACCGATTTACGCCAGATAACGCCCGGTGCAACCTTTTCAACAGCGTCGGTCTCGGTGTTGTTCAGCGGACCTTTGCCATCGATTGGGTTACCCAGTGCGTCGACGACGCGACCCAGCAGTTCCTTACCAACCGGAACTTCGAGGATGCGGCCGGTGCACTTGGCGCTCATGCCTTCAGCGAGGGTGTCGTACGCGCCCAGTACTACCGCACCAACGGAGTCTTGCTCCAGGTTGAGGGCCATACCGAACACGCCGCCCGGAAACTCGATCATTTCGCCGTACATAGCGTCGGCCAGACCGTGAATCCGCACGATACCGTCAGAAACGCTGACGACAGTACCTTCGTTGCGGGCTTGGGAGGCTACATCGAGTTTCTCGATGCGGCCCTTGATGATTTCACTAATTTCGGAAGGATTGAGTTGCTGCATTGCTCTGCTGCCCCTTCAAACTCAAGATTTCAATGCTTCGGCCAGTTTCGCGATTTTGCCGCGTACTGAGCCATCGATAACCAGGTCGCCGGCGCGGATTACGACACCACCGATCAGGCTGGCATCCTCCGTCGCGTGCAGGCGCACTTCCCGGCTGAGTCGTGCACTGAGAACCTTGGCGAGTTTGTCTTGCTGTTCTTGGTTCAACGCAAAAGCACTGGTGACTTCCACGTCCACGGATTTCTCTTGTTCGGCCTTGTACAGATCGAACAGAGCCGAAATCTCCGGCAACAGCAGGAGACGTTCGTTTTCCGCGGCAACATGAATGAAATTCTGTGCCTGTGCATCGAACTTGTCACCGCACACGTCAATAAACGCGGCGGCCTTTTCTGCGCTCGTCAGTCGCGGGGCCTTGAGCAGGCGCTGCATTGTGTCGTCTTGAGACACTGCAGCAGCCAGGCCGAGCATGGCTGACCAATTGGCCAGTTGCTGATGGGCCTGGGCGTGCTCAAAGGCCGCCTTAGCGTAAGGTCGGGCCAACGTGGTCAGTTCTGCCATGATCGCCCTCGCTTAAATTTCAGCGGCCAGTTTATTAACCAGCTCCGCATGCGCGTTTTGATCGATTGTGGCGCCAAGGATCTTTTCAGCACCGTTGACGGCCAGGCTACCCACTTGGGCGCGCAGCGCGTCTTTGACACCGTTCAGTTCCTGTTCGATCTCGGCTTGAGCCTGGGCCTTCACACGGTCAGCTTCGACGCGAGCCTGGTCACGGGCTTCCTCGACGATCTGGTTACCGCGTTTCTTGGCTTGCTCAATGATTTCGGCTGCCTGAGCTTTAGCTTCGCGCAGTTGCTGACCCGCTTTATCTTGGGCCAGCTCCAGGTCGCGAGCTGCTCGGTTGGCAGCGTCCAGTCCTTCCGCGATCTTCTTCTGACGTTCTTGCAAAGCCGCGATGACCGGAGGCCACACGAACTTCATGCAAAACAGTACAAAAATGAAGAACGCAACGGACTGGCCAATCAGGGTTGCATTAATGTTCACGCCAACACCTCGCTCGTTCTAAGTCCATCACACCAATCCACTCGAAAATTCGAGTGATTAGCCAGCGATTTGACCAACGAAGGGATTAGCGAAGGTGAAGAACAGAGCGATACCAACACCGATCATGGTCACGGCGTCGAGCAGACCGGCGACGATGAACATTTTGACTTGCAGCATCGGAACCATTTCTGGCTGGCGAGCAGCGCCTTCCAGGAACTTGCCGCCCAGCAGGCCGAAACCAATGGCGGTACCCAGGGCACCCAGGCCGATCAGCAGAGCAACAGCGATAGCGGTAAGACCAACTACAGTTTCCATCTTTCCTCCCGACTTTTACGTCGTATTGGTTAGGTTTTTTAGTTTGAAGCGGTAAAACAAAATCGTTTGGTACAGTTGCCCTTGCGGACTTTTTCGGCCTCCCCCCACCCCGGCGGAGAGGCCTCAGACACGCCAGGCGGTCTTAATGGTTATCTTCGTGAGCCATCGACAGGTAGACGATGGTAAGCATCATGAAGATGAACGCTTGCAGGGTGATGATCAGGATGTGGAACACAGCCCACGCCCATTGCAGCACCACGCCCAGGCCGCTCAGCCACAGCAGACCGGCACCGAACATCACGGCGATCAGGATGAACACCAGCTCGCCAGCATACATGTTGCCGAACAGACGCAGGGCCAGCGAGATCGGCTTGGCGATCAGGGTCACGAATTCCAGCAGGAAGTTGACCGGGATCAGCAGGATCTGGACGAAGATGTTCTTGCTGCCGAACGGGTGCAGGGTCAGCTCGCCGATGAAGCCGCCGATGCCCTTGACCTTGATGCTGTAGAAGATGATCAGCGCGAACACGCAGAAGGCCATCGCGATGGTGGCGTTCGGGTCGGTGGTGGATACGGCACGGAACGGGATGTGCGGATCACCGGAGATCAGCATCGCCAGTTGCGGGATCCAGTCGACCGGGATCAGGTCGACGGCGTTCATCAGGAACACCCACACGAAGATGGTCAGGGCCAGCGGTGCGATGACCGGACTGCGGCCGTGGAACGAATCCTTGACGCTGCCGTTGACGAATTCGACCATCACCTCGACGAAGTTCTGCAGGCCGCCGGGTTGACCGGAAGTCGCTTTTTTCGCCGCCATGCGGAACAGGAGGATGAAGATCAGACCCAGCGCAACGGACCAACCCAGGGTGTCCACGTGGAACGCCCAGAAGCCCATTGCCTTGGCTTCTGCTGCGGAATGGGCAAAGCCCCAACCGCCGTCTGGTAATTGCCCGAAGGTCAAGTTCTGCAAGTGGTGCTGGATATAGCCCGAAGCGGTTTCTGCTGCCATGTTTGCCTCAAACGCCCTAAGGTCTCGAAAGTCTCGTTTTTATCAGCAGGGGCGCGAACCAGCTGACCAACTGGGTCAGCAAGAAGACGCCGAATACTGCTAATGGCGCCAATGGCTTCACTCCTGCGAACGTCAATGCGAACAGCACTGCCGTCAAAATCAATTTGCCTGCCTCGCCAGCGTAGAACGACTTGACGATGGCCTGCGCTGCCCTGGCGCCGGTGTAACGGAACGCCTTGTAGGCAAAGTACAGATTCGGCAGCCAGGCGATCAGTCCTCCGCAGAGTGCCGAATAGCCGCTGACCACCCCATGCCACTGCCACACCCCCAACGATGCCAGCAGCAACACGACAAATTGAGCGAACAGTACCGGAAAAACCGCCCAGCGATGGAAAGGCAAGCGGTTTGGCGTGCGGGTCTCCATCACAGCTGCTCCTCGAAAGTCGACCAACCAGTCAGTAATGACTTGGCATAATTTGTGCCGACAAAATGCGCGCAGAGTATAGGGGCGCTTGGACCCCTATTCAACTGCTGGGTAGTGATTTCCGACTGCGCGCTACAAAGCGAATTGTTTCAGCGGATGTGAGCAAGCACGCCCTGCAACTCGTCCAGGGAGTTGTAACGGATCACCAACTGGCCTTTGCCCTTGTTGCCGTGACGGATCTGTACCGCCGAGCCCAGCCGCTCTGCCAGACGCTGTTCAAGGCGGGTGATGTCCGGATCGGGCTTGGCCGGTTCCACCGGCTCGGGCTTGCCGCTGAGCCACTGGCGAACCAGGGCTTCGGTCTGGCGTACGGTCAGGCCTCGTGCGACAACGTGTCGCGCCCCGTCGACCTGCTGTTCTTCAGGCAAACCGAGCAGCGCACGGGCATGACCCATCTCCAGGTCGCCGTGGGAGAGCATGGTCTTGATGACTTCCGGCAGCGAGATCAGGCGCAGCAGGTTGGCCACGGTCACCCGCGACTTGCCCACAGCATCCGCGACCTGTTGCTGGGTCAGCTGGAACTCCTGCTGCAGGCGCTGCAGCGCGATGGCCTCTTCCACCGGGTTGAGGTCTTCGCGCTGGATGTTCTCGATCAGCGCCATGGCGATGGCGGTTTCATCCGGCACATCGCGCACCATCGCCGGGATGGTCTCCATGCCGGCCTGTTGGCTGGCGCGCCAGCGGCGTTCGCCGGCGATGATCTCGAAGCGGTCGTCGCCGATCGGGCGGACCACGATCGGCTGCATCACGCCCTGGCTCTTGATCGAATGCGCCAGTTCTTCAAGGGCCTGCGGGTCCATGTCCCGACGGGGCTGGTATTTGCCGCGCTGGATCAGGTCCAGCGGCAGGTGTTGCAGTTCTTTCTGGTCGACCTTGACAGCCTGCTCTTCGAGCGCGCTGACGGTAGGACCACTGAGCAGTGCATCCAACCCACGTCCGAGACCTCGTTTCTTAACGGCCATGCGGATTCCTTAAGTTGCCTGTGCGGCAGTGCGGGTTTGACGGCGTTGACGGCGTACCAGTTCACCGGCCAGGGCCAGATAGGCCAGGGCGCCACGGGACTGCTTGTCGTAGGCCAGGGCCGGCATACCGAAGCTCGGGGCCTCGGCCAGGCGGATGTTGCGCGGGATCACCGTATCGTAGAGCTGCTCGCCGAAGTGTTCCTTGAGCTGCGCGGACACGTCGTTGATCAGGCTCAGGCGCGGGTCGTACATGGTGCGCAACAGGCCTTCGATCTTGAGCTGCGGATTGAGCTTGGCAGCGATGCGCTTGATGTTATCCACAAGGTCGCTCAAGCCTTCCAAGGCAAAGTATTCACATTGCATCGGAATGATCACGCCATCGGCGGCCACCAGGGCATTGAGCGTCAGCATCGACAGCGACGGCGGGCAGTCGATCAGGATGTAGTCGTAACTCTCGCGGATCGGCGCCAGCGCTGTGCGCAGCCGGCTCTCCTTCATCTGCATTTCGAGCAGAACCACTTCGGCCGCAGTGAGGTCGCGGTTGGCCGGCAGCAGTTGATAACCACCGTGTTCGGACACGTGCATGGCCTGAGCCAGGTCGCACTCGCCGATCAGCAGGTCATAGACCGAATGTTCAAGGACGTGTTTATCCACACCGCTACCCATGGTGGCGTTGCCCTGTGGATCGAGGTCAATCAGCAGCACGCGGCGCTTGGTAGCCACCAGCGATGCAGCGAGATTGATGCAGGTGGTGGTCTTGCCCACACCACCTTTCTGGTTCGCGATCGCGAATACCTTAGCCATTCTTGCTTGTGTTCCCAGTCATGCCGTGCGGCGCAGTATCAGCAGATGGCGCTGGCCTTGGCAACCCGGAACGGTCAAGGCCTGCTCGCTATCCACTTTGAAATCTGCCGGCAATGCTACCAGCTCATCAGCTGGATGCAGCCCTTTCATTGCCAGCCACTGCGTCTGGGCGTCGCCAAGGTGGCGCGTCCAATTGGTGAAGTTCTCCATGCTGCTGAAAGCACGAGAAACAATTCCGGAGAAAGGCTGTTCCGGCTGGAACGCCTCGACCCGGCTGTGGATAACTTGCAGGTTATCCAGCTTCAGCTCCAGTTTCACCTGGGTGAGGAAGCGGGTTTTCTTGCCGTTGCTGTCCAGCACCGTGACCTGCTTGTGCGGATGCAGGATAGCCAGGGGAATGCCCGGCATGCCGCCGCCGCTACCGACGTCGAGCCAGCGCTCGGTGTCGCTGTGGATAAACGGCATGACGCTCAGGCTGTCCAGCAGGTGGCGGGACACCATTTCGTCGGGATTGCGCACTGCAGTCAGGTTGTAAGCCTTGTTCCACTTGATCAGCAGCGCCAGATAAGCCAGCAGTTGCGCGTGCTGGGCCTCGCTCAGCTCGACACCAAGCTGGCGGGCACCTGTGGACAACTCCTGGGCGTGTTGAGGGGTGACCATAGAACTCAAGCGCTTTGCTCCAACTCGCGGCCTGCGCCGCGTTTTTTCAGGTGAATCAGCAACAGGGAAATAGCCGCCGGGGTCACGCCGGGAACGCGCGAGGCCTGGCCGAGTGTCTCTGGGCGGGCCTGGCTGAGCTTACCCTGAATCTCCTTGGACAACCCGGAAATACCAGCGTAGTCGATATCCTCGGGCAGGCGGGTGTCTTCGCTTGCCCGCAGGCGAGCGATTTCTTCCTGTTGCCGGTCGATGTAACCAGCGTATTTGGTCTTGATCTCGACCTGCTCGGCCACCTGAGGGTCGATTTCTCCACCGCCGGTCACTTCCACCAACCCGGCATAGTCGATTTCCGGACGGGTCAGCAGGTTGAGCAGGTTGTATTCATGGCTGAGCGGCGTGCCGAACTTATCCACAATCGCCTGGCCCATCGCGGTATTGGGCTGAACCCAGGTGGACTTCAGGCGTTGCTCCTCGCGCTCGATGCTTTCGCGCTTGGCGCTGAACGCGGCCCAGCGTGCATCGTCGACCAGGCCCAGTTCACGGCCTTTTTCGGTCAGACGCAGGTCGGCGTTGTCTTCACGCAGAATCAGGCGGTACTCGGCCCGCGAGGTGAACATGCGGTACGGCTCCTGGGTACCCAGGGTGATCAGGTCGTCGACCAGCACCCCGATGTACGCCTCGTCGCGGCGCGGGCACCAGCTTTCGCGGCCCTGTGCACGCAGCGCGGCGTTGGCACCGGCCAGCAGCCCCTGCGCGCCGGCCTCTTCGTAACCGGTGGTGCCGTTGATCTGGCCGGCGAAGAACAACCCGCCGATGGCCTTGGTTTCCAGGCTGTACTTCAGGTCACGCGGGTCGAAGTAGTCGTATTCGATGGCATAGCCCGGGCGCACGATGTGCGCGTTTTCCATGCCGCGGATCGAACGCACCAATTGCAGCTGCACGTCGAACGGCAGGGATGTGGATATCCCGTTCGGGTACAGCTCGTGGGTATTGAGCCCTTCTGGCTCGATGAATACCTGGTGGCTCTGCTTGTCGGCAAACCGGTGGATCTTGTCTTCGATCGACGGGCAGTAACGCGGGCCGATGCCCTCGATCACGCCGGAGTACATCGGCGAACGATCAAGGTTGGAAGCAATGATCTCGTGAGTGCGTTCGTTGGTGTGGGTAATCCAGCAACTGACCTGACGCGGGTGCATGGCCTTGTCGCCCATGAACGACATCACCGGTATCGGGGTGTCGCCGGCCTGTTCGGTCATCACCGAGAAATCCACCGAACGCCCGTCGATACGCGGCGGCGTGCCGGTTTTCAGGCGACCCATGCGCAGCGACAGCTCACGCATGCGGTGCGCCAGAGCGATGGCCGGCGGATCGCCGGCACGCCCACCGGAATAATTCTGCAGACCTATGTGGATAAGTCCGCTGAGGAAGGTACCCGTGGTCAGCACCACAGAATCGGCATGGAAACGCAGACCCATCTGCGTGACGACGCCGCGTACCTGGTCCTGCTCGACGATCAGGTCGTCACAGGCCTGCTGGAATATCCACAGGTTGGGCTGGTTTTCGAGAATCTCGCGTACCACGGCCTTGTAGATGGCGCGGTCGGCCTGGGCGCGGGTTGCACGCACCGCCGGGCCTTTGCGGTTGTTCAAAACGCGGAATTGGATACCGCTCTTGTCGGTAGCCAGGGCCATGACACCGCCCAGCGCATCGATCTCCTTGACCAGATGGCTCTTGCCAATACCGCCAATGGCCGGGTTGCAGCTCATGTGCCCGAGGGTTTCCACGTTGTGGGTCAGCAGCAGGGTTTTCACACCCATGCGTGCAGACGCAAGCGCAGCCTCGGTTCCGGCATGGCCGCCGCCGATGACGATCACTTCAAAACGGGAAGGGAAATCCACCACGCACCTCGTGCCTGTTTCGGGAATAGATAGGAATAACGCACAAGTATAGGGACTTACCCCCCTTCTAGGAACCGCTTGAACAAAATTTAACCAGCCTGTGGATGAGTGGCTCACAATAGAAATAAAGAGAGAGAAATTTATTAAAGCTTTGTTTTTATGTTTATTCTTAGTGAGGCACCTTTCTGTGGATAAACCTCTACAGCCCTTATTCCACCTTATGTACAGAGGTTCAAAAGGCTGTGGTCTAGTGGCCATGAGGGGTCTGGATAAGCGCCTTAAGCCTGTGGATGAAACACCCACTTATCAACAGGGGGAGTTATCTCCAGCCTTGAGGCCGGGTTATCAACCGAGCTGAGGCGGGGTTTTCCACAGGGCTTATTCTGCGGTTTGTGAGTAAGACAGGCACGCGAAAGCCCCGGAGCGTTCCGGAATTCTCGACAGGGGATAAAAAATTGAGGGGGATGACAGCCGACAACGAGGCCCTGGATCGGCCCCGTTGTGGATAAACGGACTACTTGCCGATGCAGAAGCTGGAGAAGATGCGCCCCAGCAGGTCATCGGAGCTGAAGGCGCCGGTAATTTCGCCCAGGGACTGCTGGGCCTGGCGCAGGTCTTCGGCCAGCAGCTCTCCAGCGCCCGCCAGGGTCAATTGCGCATGACCGTGGTCCAGGTGCGAACTGGCCTGGCGCAGGGCGTCCAGGTGGCGCCGGCGGGCACTGAAGCCGCTTTCGGCAGTCTGTTCGTAACCCATGCAGGCCTTGAGGTGATCGCGCAGCAGTTCCAGGCCCTGGTCGGCGCCCTTGGCACTGAGGGTGATGGTGACGTGACCATCGTCGGACAACTGCAGGCCCACGGGGTCGCCACTGAGGTCGGCCTTGTTGCGAATCAGCGTGACCTTGGCCGGGTCGGGGCGCTGTTCAAGGAATTCAGGCCACAATGCGAACGGATCATCGGCTTCAGGTGCCGTGGCATCCACCACCAATAGCACCCGATCGGCCTCGCCAATGGCTTTGAGGGCGCGTTCCACCCCAATCTTTTCCACATGGTCTTCGGTATCGCGCAGGCCGGCGGTGTCCACCACGTGCAACGGCATGCCGTCGATGTGGATATGTTCGCGCAGCACATCCCGGGTAGTACCGGCGATGTCCGTCACGATGGCCGCCTCGCGCCCGGCCAGTGCGTTGAGCAGGCTGGACTTGCCGGCATTCGGCCGCCCGGCGATCACCACCGTCATGCCGTCGCGCAACAGCGCACCCTGCCCCGCCTCGCGCTGCACTGTGGATAAACTCTCGCGCACCTCCTCGAGCATGCGCAGGACGTGGCCATCGGCAAGAAAATCGATTTCCTCTTCGGGAAAGTCGATTGCCGCCTCGACGTAGATACGCAGGCTGATCAGTTTTTCGGTGAGGTTATCCACACGGCGGGAGAATTCGCCCTGCAACGAGCGCAGCGCATTACGCGCCGCCTGTGCAGAACTGGCCTCGATCAGGTCGGCGATGGCTTCGGCCTGCGCGAGGTCGAGCTTGTCGTTGAGAAAGGCGCGCTCGCTGAATTCGCCCGGACGCGCCAGGCGGCAACCCAGTTCCACGCAGCGCTGCAGCAGCATGTCGAGCACAACCGGGCCGCCGTGGCCCTGCAGCTCCAGTACATCTTCACCGGTAAAGGAGTTGGGCCCGGGAAAATACAGGGCAATGCCTTCATCCAGTACCAGGCCATCGTCGCCCTTGAACGGGCCGTAATGGGCATACCGCGGGGTGAGCTCACGGCCGGTGATGGCCAACCCGGCCTTGCTGGCCAGCGGTCCGGAAATACGCACGATTCCTACACCGCCACGACCCTGGGCAGTGGCAATTGCAGTGATGGTTTCACGACGAGCATTCATCAGCGAAGGCCTCAGACAAAAACGACAGATAGCAAAACGCCCCACGAGGGGGCGTTTTATCCACAGGTTAGCTGGCTAACCCGTCAAGCGGTGGCTTTGTTGCTCGCCGCTTCGATCTTGCGGGTGATGTACCACTGCTGTGCGATCGACAGGCAGTTGTTCACAACCCAGTACAGCACCAGACCTGCCGGGAACCACAGGAAGAAGAAGGTGAAGATGATCGGCATCAGCTTCATCACCTTGGCCTGCATCGGATCCGGCGGCGTCGGGTTCAGGCGCTGCTGGATGAACATGGTCGCGCCCATGATGATCGGCAGGATGAAGAACGGATCCTTGATCGACAGGTCGGTAATCCAGAACATCCACGGGGCCTGGCGCATTTCAACGCTTTCCAGCAATACCCAGTAGAGCGAAAGGAAGACTGGCATCTGCACCAGGATCGGCAGGCAGCCGCCCAGCGGGTTGATCTTCTCTTTCTTGTACAGCTCCATCATGGCCTGCGACATCTTCTGCCGGTCATCGCCATGTTGTTCTTTCAGTGCGGCCAGTTTAGGTGCCACGGCACGCATGCGCGCCATCGACTTGTAGCTGGCAGCGGACAGCGGGAAGAACAGCAGCTTGATCAGCATGGTCAGGACGATGATCGACCAGCCCCAGTTTCCGAGCAGCTCATGGATATGTTGCAGCAGCCAGAAGATCGGCTGGGCAATGAACCACAGGATGCCGTAGTCGACGGTCAGCTCCAGGCCCGGGGACAGCGCCTTGAGTTTTTCCTGGCTCTTGGGACCGGCGTACAGCAGCGTGCTGGTTTCGCCCTGGGCGCCGGCAGCCACGTTCAGCTCCGGACCGGTGAACCCGATGATGTAGTTGCCCTGGCTGTCCTTGCGTGTCTGAACAACGTTGTTGTCCGACTTGTTGGGAATCCAGGCGGTCACGAAGTAGTGCTGCAACCAGGCAACCCAGCCGCCGGTAACATTTTCTTTCAAACTACCTTTGTCGATGTCCTTCATCGACACTTTCTTGTACGGCTCGGCACTTGTCCACAGGGCGGCGCCCAGATAGGTGGCGGTACCGGTGGCGGTGCTCGACGACGGATCGGAGCTGGCATCGCGCTTGAGCTGTGCAAACAGGTTGCCTGTCCACGGCTTGCCGCTCTGGTTGTCGATCAGGTGAGTGACTTTCAGGTCATATTCACCACGGTTCAGGGTGAAACGCTTGATGTAGTTCACACCCGCGTCGCTGAACTTGAGGTCGACGACCAGTTGGTTCTGGCCATCGGCCAGTTGATAACTTTTCTGCTCGGCGGAATACAGCGGGCGACCAGCGGCACGTGCATCGGGGCCGTTGGCACCGGTCAGGCCGCTCTGGGCCAGGTAAACGCGCTCGCCGCCGTTATCGAACAGCTGGAACGGAATTTCCGGATGGTCCTGGCGACGTGGATATTTCGGCAGGGTCAGCTGCGCGATATCACCGCCGTTGGGGTTGATAGCCAGGTCGAGGACATCGGTCTTGACCCTAATCAGGTCTGTGCTGACGGCAACCGGTGCAATTTCTGCAGGGGTGGTTTCAGCAGTGGCGCTCGGAACATCGGCGCTGGCGCCGGATGTGCCAACGGTCGGGGTATCGGGCAAGCCCGGCGCGACGGTGCTGGCAGCAGTATTCTGAGTCGGCAGGGCAGCCTGGCCGTAGTCCTGGTTCCACTTGAGGACCATGACATAGGACACGATTGCCAGGGCGGCGATCAGGATCGTGCGTTTAATATCCATGATTACTCGGCTATCGAAGAAGAAGTACGGGAAGTGGGAGCAGGCGGAACCGGGTCATAACCGCCGGCATTCCACGGATGACAACGCCCGAGACGACGAGCGGTCAACCATCCACCGCGCAATGCGCCATGTGTTTCGATGGCTTCAATCGCATAGGTGGAACAGGTCGGATAGAAACGACAGTGGCTGGCCATCAGAGGGCTAATGGCGTAACGGTAAAACTGGATCGGAACGAGTACCAGTTTACGCATCTGGACGGTCTACCCCTGCAGATTCGCTGTTAACCACTGGAGCGGGCCGACTGCGTGCAAGGCGCTTCCAGAGCTTGCCAAAATGTTGGTGCAATTCTGGGTTTTCTACGTCGCCCAGGCCTTTGCGCGCGACGATCACGATGTCCCAACCGGCCAGCAAATGCTGGTGGAGACGAAACGAATCGCGCATCAAACGCTTCAAGCGGTTGCGTTGAACGGAGAGCTTGACGCTCTTTTTCCCGATCACGAGCCCCAGGCGGGGATGATCCAGGCCGTTCTCGCGGGCAAGGAGCAAGAGACTCTTGCCTGGCACCTTGCCGGATGGAGAGTCAAAGACCGCTTTGAAGTGTCGGGGTGTCAGAAGACGTTTTTCCCGACTGAAGTCCTGACTCACCACCTGTGCCGAAAAATCAAACTGCCAGACGCTTACGGCCTTTGGCACGACGGCGGGACAGTACGGCACGGCCGTTCTTGGTAGCCATACGGGCACGGAAACCGTGAGTGCGGGCGCGCTTGATGGTGCTTGGTTGGAAAGTACGTTTCATGGCGTGTTACCTGGTTCGTCGACAACGGGCCGGAATGGCCCCCGTTTTAAGAGACCGGCGATTCTAGAGAAAGCAGCGCCATAGGTCAATTTCCAACCAGCTTTTCCTTATGGATAAAAAACCGGGCGCCTTCGCGTGCTCGTCCACAGGCCTGTGCCCCGGATGACAGGGACACAGCCTTGCCGGACGCTTAAACATAGAAAAAAGAAGAGAAGGTATTTAAAGCTTTTTTGTAAATCTTATAGAACTTAGGCAGCTGTTTTCTGTGGATAGAACGCTACAGGCCTTGTTCTACGTACTGTACAGAGAAAAGAAACCCTGTCGGGAAGCGGTGCTCTGGCTGTGCTGTGCAGGCGCAAAAGCTGTGGATTAAAAGGCCTGTTATCCACAGTGCAGTTATCCACCGATTTCGACCCCCACTTGTGCAAAGTGCTCAGGCATGGTTATCCACAGGGCTTATTCACAGCGGTAAAGTGACGTTTTTGCCACTAACCTGCTGATTTATCGCCACCCTCGACACACCTGCATGTGGATAACTGCGCTGGTGGTCGGTACAATGGCCGCTTGTTTTTGCCTCACCGGCGTTCAACTCAGGGGATATCCGTGTCA